>CAVZPJ010000001.1:0-598609 GCA_963777035.1 uncultured Acidobacteriaceae bacterium
CGCCGCTTCTCTTTTTGCGAATGAGTAAAGCGAGCAGCAGTGGAGCGACGGGCGTCCTCGCCCGTCACGCTCGACTTCAGAGGCATCGACGCCGGGTCGGGGACGCCCGGCGCCTATTTCACGATTTCACGCCGTCTGCTCGGCTTCAGCAACCGTCCCGTAGAAATGAAAGAATTTCTCCACCCGCGTGACTTCGAGCGCCTGGTGAATGCGCTGATTCACGCCCACCAACCCAAGGCTCCGTCCATCCTTTTGCCGCGTGACATAGGCCCCGACCAGTGCCCCGATCCCGGCCGAATCCGCCAGCGGGACGCCGGTGAAGTCCAGAATGAGAGCGCCAGATTTATTGGCACGCACCTGGGACTGAAAGCTGAATATATTGGGGAGAATCAGGGGTCCGGTAAGGCGCAAGACCCGAATTCCTTCCCGCGTTCCAGGAAGATCTTCGATATGCAAAGGCTGGTCAGGCATAGAGAAAAATGTTAACGGTGAATGACAGCTCCAATGTTAAAAACAAGTTAATTCCCGTGAATGAGCTACTCTCCGCCGACAGTAAGACCGTCAATGCGAATGGTCGGCGAGGCCACACTGCCCCGGAATTCCAGATCGCTGCCAATCTCCGAAATATTGCAGAATATGTCTTTGAGGTTGCCCGCCACCGTAATCTCTTCTACCGGATAAGCCAGTTCGCCATTGACGATCCACATGCCCGATGCGCCGCGAGAGTAGTCTCCGGTGACCAGGTTCGCGCCGTGGCCGAGAAATTCGGTTACATACAGGCCGTCTTTGATGTCCGCGATCATCTGTTTCGGCGTTTTCGTTCCCGGTTGCAGAAAATAATTTCCCGGTCCAATTCCCGGAGTGCCCGCGAGTCCACGAGATGCGTTGGCGGTTGTCTCCAGCCCCAACTTTTTTGCCGTGTAGGTATTCAGCAGGTATGACTTCAGAATTCCGTTTTCAATAACGACCGTACGACGCGTGGGGATGCCTTCGCCGTCGAAGGGCGTCGTGCCGAAGCCGCCGGGCATAGTTCCGTCATCGACGACGGTGACGTTCGCAGAGGCGATCTTCTGCTCGAGTTTACCCGCCAGGAACGACGCCCCGCGATAGACCGAGTCGCCATTCACGCCCTCGAAAATATGTCCGAGCATGGAACCAGCGACCATCGGATCGAGCACCACCGGCACGTGCGCAGTCTTTACTTTGCGCGCCCCCAGGCGGCGCAAAGTGCGCCGAGCGGCTTCTTTCCCGACCTGCTCGGCCGAGTCGAGTTTGGCCAGGCTGCGCGCTACCGAATACCAATAGTCGCGCTGCATGCCGCCGCTCTCGTCCTGCGCAATCGGCACCACCGCAACCGAGCAGTACGATCGCCGATAATCGCCGACAAAACCGTGAGAATTCGCCAGCACTTTTCTGCCGGTCGCGGCGTCGAACGATCCACCGTCAGAGTTTTTGATTCGCGGATCGGCATCCAGCGCCGCTTTTTCGGCGCGCCGAGCATACTCAATGCGCTCGCTGCCCGGCAATGAATAAACGTCCTCGTGATAAAGATCGAGATCGCCGGAAACGGAGCCAAACTTGCCCGCTTCCGGAATCCCCGCATACGGATCTTCCGAACAGATCTTCGCCAGTTCGAGCGCCGACTTCAGCATGCGCTCAATCCCGGCGGCCGAGAAATCGCTGGAATAGGTGCTGGCCGCGCGTTGTCCAAAGAAGACGCGCACGCCGATGGCGCGCGAGCCGGATTCTTTCAACGTTTCGACTTGTCCCAGGCGTACCGTGGTCGAAAATTCGTCGCCTTCGCGGGCAACACACTCGGCCGCCGTCGCGCCGCCTTTCATCGCACGGCTGACCACGTCGCTGGCAATTTCCTTAAGATCGATCCCAACCTTCGTTTCGCTGGTTTCTAGTGTTGTCGTCATTTTGAAGAAAAATAGCCCTTAGCTCTTGGCCTTTGCTCTTGGCCCAAAGCCAGGAGCCAAAAGCTAACAGCGCTCTTACTGCATGAATCCGCCGGTCTCCCGCTTCGCCGTACCACCCACGGTCATCCGGTCAATCTTAATCGTAGGAATGCCGACGCCGACCGGCACGGATTGTCCATCCTTGCCGCACGTCCCGACGCCTTCGTCGAGCTTCAAATCATTGCCCACCATCGAAACCCGCGTCAGCACATCGGGGCCGTTGCCGATTAAGGTCGCGCCTTTGATCGGAGCCGTGATCTGCCCGTTCTCGATGAGATAAGCTTCCGACGCCGAGAAAACAAACTTGCCGTTCGTGATATCGACCTGTCCGCCCCCAAAGTTCACTGCGTACACGCCATTTTTCACGGAACGAATGATATCTCCCGGATCGTCCTGCCCGGCCAGCATGTACGTGTTGGTCATGCGCGGCATCGGAATGTGCTCGTAGCTTTCCCGGCGGCCGTTGCCCGTATCGGCCAGGCCCATCAGCCTCGAGGAAAGCTTGTCGCTAAGATATCCCTTCAGAATTCCGTTCTCGATCAGCATTGTTTCCTGCGTGGGCTGACCTTCGTCATCGACATTTAAAGACCCGCGGCGCCACGGCATGGTGCCGTTATCGACCACCGTGCATTTTTCGCTGGCCACTCGTTTACCGATCAAGCCCGCGAAGGCCGATGTCTTCTTGCGGTTGAAATCCGCTTCCAAGCCATGTCCCACGGCTTCGTGCAGCAGAACGCCTGGCCATCCTGGACCGAGCACAACTTCCATATCTCCCGCTGGAGCTTCGCGGGCATCTAATTGCAGAATTGCCTGGCGCGAGGCCTCCTTCGCAAAGAACTCGGGAGTCTTGTCGCCAAAAAAGAAGTCGAGCGCCACACGCCCGCCGCCGCCCGATGTTCCACGGCCCGAACTTGCCTCCGTCTTCGCGATGCACGAAACGTTCATCCGCGCCAGTGGTTGCGAGTCTTCGGCAAACGTGCCATCGGAACCCACGACCAGAATATTTCTCAGTTCGTCAGCGTAGTTGGCGCGCACCTCTTTAATTCGCGGATCGTAGCCGCGCGCGGTTTTGTCAGCGCGCATCAGCAGTTCAACTTTGGCGGTAATGTCGGCATCGACCGATGGCAGCGCGACGGGGTACAAGCTGCGCGCCGGCTTCTGCTGGAATCCGGCGACCGTCGACTTCGCCGGTGCGCTGGCGATCAGTGCCGCTGTGCGCGCGGCATGCAGAATCCGTTGCGGAGAAAGATCATCGGTATAGGCGTAGCCGGTGCGTTCGCCGGATACGACGCGCACGCCGCAGCCGGCTGAGATTCCCTGCGACGCCGATTTCACCAGTGATTCATCCACCATCAGCGAGGTCGAGGTCAGGTATTCGAAATAAAGATCGGCGTAGTCGCCACCTGCCGAAAGCGCTGCGGCGAGATAGATTTCGAGGTCGTGGTTCGTAAGTCCGTAGTGTTCGAAGAAAAAACGTTCCTGATTAGCTATCACCATATTTTGATGCCTTGGCTTTGTAAACGACTCTTGCTGCTACCTGCATTATCCCATGAGAGGAACGCCCCAACCGCGTCTCGCTTGCAGTTCGCGGTCCGGGACGTTAAAGCAAGCGGATATCGTGTGGCATACAATGCACGGCGGTAGCGGATGAAGATGAACATGAACTGGAACCTCACCGGAGGATAGCGCGATGCGCATCGCAAGCGCGGGTCATGCGGTCTTTGCGGCGGCCCTGATGGCCCTCGGAATCCTGACCATAATCAAAGCCGATTTCGTCGCGGTATGGCAGCCGGTACCGAAGACTGTGCCCGCACGCGAGCTACTCGTCTATCTCTGCGCCTTCATCTGCCTGGCGTCTGGCATCGGCCTGCTCTGGGAGCGCTCCGCCACCGCCGCTGTCCGCGTGCTCCTCGCCTTTCTCCTGCTCTGGTTGCTGCTGATAAGAGTGCCCGGCATCTTCCATGCGCCCGCCGTCGAAGGTTCCTGGTTTGGCTGCGGCGAGACCGCGGTGATGTTGGCCGGCGCGTGGGTACTGTATGCCTGGTTCGCTGCCGACTGGGACCGGCAGTGCCTCGGTTTCGCCACCGGCGACAAGGGTGTGCGCATCGCGAGGGTGTTCTACGGCCTCGCCCTGATACCCTTCGGCGTGGGGCATTTCGTTTATCTCAAAGATACCGCCGCGCTCGTGCCGGCCTGGCTGCCATGGCATGTGGCCTGGGCGTATTTCTTTGGCACTACCTTCATCGCGGCGGGCGCGGCGGTGCTCATCGGGGTGTATGCACGGCTGGCAGCGGCGCTCTCGGCATTGCAGATGGGCATGTTCACGCTGCTGGTGTGGGTGCCCATCGTGGTGGCAGTCACCGTGGGGGAAATGACCAAAGACACCTTCCAATGGAGCGAGACCATCGACTCTTTGGCGCTAACGGCGGGCGCCTGGGTAGTGGCGGATTCCTTCCGCGGCGTGCCCTGGCTCTCCCTGAACAAGCGCTAACACCGGCGCTGCGATCGAATGCCGCCCGAGGGCGGACCCGTGGTAACACAGCATCTCCAGCGTGGCTGGACAGCTTACATTTTTACGGGCGATTGGTGGCTGGCTATGCATTGCCACTTGCCGTTCGCCATTTTGGCCCATGTATCGGTGAAGCGTTCATTGGCATCGATAGGCTTGCCCGATGCATCGGTACCCTTGCCTCGGAAGTTTCCGATGGCGATCGCGACGTCGCCGAAGACCGTCACCTTTACATCGATGTAGTCGACGCTGGTGTATTTCGTCGCTTTGGCCTCAGCTATCGTTTCGGCTCGATTGCTAACTTTGCCGTCGGATGACGTGTTGGTGAAGCCTGTAGCCAGAAGCGGCTCGAGCAGTTTCACATCGTTGGTCCGCTGCGACTTCAGCCATTGTTGCTCGAGATCGGCGACAGCTTTTTCGGTCCCGGCATCTTTCTGGGCCTGCGACCACGGGGCAGTTGCCAACAGGAATAGAGCTAGCACACACCATGAAACAACTCTCTTCATAGAGTCTCCCTTATGTTGCTTTGTAATTCTGTGAAAAGTAGCCCTTGAGCGCCGGGCCATTTGATACCGAACGCATGATTGTGTCAAGCAAGCAAGTGTTGCAAAATAGCAATCGCGATTCGCGTTGCCTGATTCAAGGCAAGAAGCTGCGACTTGGCTCGGGAACCGCAATCAATTCCATCACGTCTGGCGGGAGCATTGAATACGGACGGCGTTGATTGTATGTTATTGGCGATCGGGGAAGTCCAATGGAAATCCCGATTTCAGTTCCTTCACGGGAGGAAAACAGGACATGACGAAGCAGAAGCAAAGGATTGCGGTGTTCTTTGTATGTGCGGTGCTGGCGATGTCGAGTCTGGCTCAGACTCCGCCCGCGGGAAAAAAGAGCCCAGGGGCGGCTGGCGGTGAAGCAACCATGCCCGGAACTGAAACTTGGATGGACATCCCCGCCGCAGCGATGGTGGGAACTCCTTCGGTTGCGGTCGGCGGGACGTTGAAGTTGGCAATCCTGCAGGGCGATCCGATGACGGCCGGGCGCTCATACGTCGTCCGGCTATCATGCACGGACGGCGCCAAGATTGCACCGCACTGGCACCCGACGACGGAGAACGTGACGGTCATCAAGGGCGGGTTCCTGCTGGGGATGGGATCAAAGTGGGATTCGGCGTCGATGAAAGAGTTTCCTGTGGGTGCATTCGTTTCCGCGCCGCCCCAAATGAGGCACTACGCGCAGTGTAAGGGCGACTCCGTTCTCCAGATAAATGGAATTGCGCCACTGGTGATCAATTTCGTGGGGCCGGATGATGCTCCCGCGGCGAAGAAGACGAATTAACTCTTAACGCGGCAAGGGCGAGGTGCGAGCGGCCACCTCGCGAAGACGGAGGTGGCGTCAGGAGCTTTAGTGGCTCGGAGTGACTATCCGTCCACCAATCCTGGTCGACCGGGGGCGGTGCCGGAGAAACGATAGGCCGAGGATCTGTGAGAAGTCCCTGCTCGGTGGACGCGGAGGTCAGGCCCACGATCTTTGTTCATCTGACAGGTGGCTCAGCGATAGTCTTCCTGTTCGGTTAACAACGCTGATGGGAGACGAAGCTCCCACAAGCCAGACTGACATACGCCGATCAAAACCAAACAATCTCGCTGTTGCCCACACTTCATTCTTGAAGAGTGAGATTTCACGGACCACCACAAATGACTACAACATCTTTTGTCACAAATGTGCGGTGTGCACCATCACATACATCGAACCGCGTATTGGCGACAATGAAATCGACCTTTGTGTCAGGGCTGAGGGTGTCCACCTCTCAGGAGATACTTCCCTCAAAGTTGCCAGGCCCATGGACTATTAACTCTTTGATAATAGTTGCGTGATCATAAGCGGTTGGCAATAAGCCCCCAAAACTTCCATTTCTCGTAGAATCGACCGTAAAATCGAACTAACTCCTTATTCCGGAATATTTTCCATATAACTCCTTTGCATTCTATATTTTGGCAATTTTCCGCAGCCCAAGCCCATGATTCCAATACGAAATGGGGGAGGGGGGTAGTGGTAAACACGCATTAATAACATAAAAGTAAATACGACAAATAGAATCCAACGAGCTTCCGGCCCAACAATCAAAAGCTTCCTGCCTCGCGGGACGAACCGGCAGATCAAGATCAATTCAATTTCCATTTCAATGACCCCAGATCCCCTCAGCCAGATGCTCACCGATTTTCTCGACGGCGCACGCGCCGCGGTAGTCGTGGAAGATGGTGCCATCGCGTTTGATCTGGCGGAATCGAAATATTCGATTTCCGGCGAATACAACAAATGCCTGCTGCATCTCTGGTCGAGCGAGCGGAATTTTGTGCGGCGCGTGCTCGATGCCGAACTCCGGGCGACGACTCTTCGGTTGCAGGTACAGCGCATGGGCCAGACCCGCCCAACCCGCCTCGATTTCTGCCGCAATCGCGATCAACGATCCCCTGCCGCAAGGCGCGCCGCGCGCATCGCCTATGAGCCTCACCTGCGCCGCCTGCTCGAGAGAAATCTTTCCGATTGGACCGTCGTCCGGCTCACCACCAGCATCGATCTCAAACACTCTTTCGGTCCCGCATATCTGCGCGGCTGGCTGCGCCAGGGGCAGCGCGCCTTAGCCGTAGTTGGAGTGAACGATGAAGAGACGCAATCGACCGTCGATGCCGCGCTGACCTGCGGAATCCTTTGGCTGGAGGCATGCCGACTCGCTCAACGGGAGCGCCGCGTCGTGGAAGGGTTGGCGTTGGTTGTACCAAAAGGTACCACTGCTCTGACCGCGCAGCGCATGGCGCATCTGCATCCCACGGCAGCAAAATGGTATTTGTATGAATTCGACCAACGGGAAGACGCGCTCGTAGCGGTGGATCTCGCCGATCGCGGTAATCTGGCGACCCGGCTGGTTCATTCCATCGATGAAGATTTGGCGTGCGAGCGCTTTGCGGAATCGATTGCGCGTATTCGCGGCATTCTGCCGCAGACCGAGGTCGTGGCCCTCTCGCCCGCTTTGCTGTCATTTCGACGCCATGGTCTTGAATTCGCTCAAGCGCGGATTGCGCATGACCCGCGCAATTTTGAGAACATCGAGGAAATCGCTTTCGGCGTGGGTCCGGAAGAGCGCGTTCTCAGCGTGGAAAATGAAATGCAGTTTGCCGATCTGGTGCAGCTTGCGGCGGCTGTTCGTCGTAAGGATGGCCCGAAAAATCACGTACTGTGGCGAATGCATCCCGAGCGCTGGCTGGAATCGTTGGTCGTCTCCGACATAGCCGCGCTCGACGGACGGTTGCGTCCTGAATCGGTCTATGCCCAGGTGCCCGCATTCGCCGCTGCTGATCGGGCGATGATTGACATTCTGGCCACCACCCGCGATTCTCGCTTGGCAGTGATCGAACTCAAAGCCGACGAAGATCTTCATCTTCCGTTGCAGGGAGTGGATTACTGGTCGCGCGTCGCCTGGCATCAGAGCCGCGGAGAGTTTGCCCAGTTCGGTTATTTTCCTGGACGCGAAATCTCGCCGCAGAAGCCGCTTCTGATGCTGGTTGCTCCCGCCCTGCGTTTCCACCCTACGACCGACACCATCCTGCGTTATCTGTCACCCGAGATTGAATGGGAGGTGCTCGGGATCGATGAGCATTGGCGGGACGAACTCAAGGTTGTGTTCCGCAAGAGGCCGGTGCGGGCGCCGGTTCGCGCGGCTTAAAGCTTTTCTCGGCGCCCTCTGCGTCTCGGCGGTGATTCGATCGACTCAGATGCCAATGCTCTTCCGCAGCATCACCAGTTGCCCGAGGTGATACGCATTATGGTCAGCCACCAGCAGAGCCTCGCGCAAGATCGTTTGCCCATCTCCCCATGGGAGGCGAGCGTAGAGATCGATTTTCCGGTTGGCGACGAGTTGCTCCATGGTCCGCAGATCTTTCTTGAACCGAGCCGTGCTCGCTCTCCACGCCTTCCCATTCGGGGGCGCTTCCGATGCCGGCCAGTATCCTTCGGGCCATTTCGCGGAGACATGTTTCGAGTTGCGGCTGAACTCCAGGATGTCCCACTGCGCGAGCCGCATGTGCTCGAGCAACATCCATGCCGTGTGTGGGAAGTTCGCAACTTTGACCCCCGCAAGTTGCACGGGCCAGTCGCCCATGGCCGCATCGAAGTCGGCATGTGCACTGCCGCCTTTCAGCATTTCGAGAAGGTGGTCGCGAAGGATCTTGTCGCGAAGGGGTTGCTCGAGAGACGCTCGGCGCACAGCGTTTTTCCTGGTGGATTCAGACGTCGACGATGTTTTTCTGAGTTTTGCTTTAGTTTTACCCGTCTTCTTTTTCTTTGCCATGGTGATCCCATTGTATGAGAGCGGAAGACATGAAGGGGAGTTCAGTCGAAGCTCAATTTAGGAGTTCCAGCGTCCGGCTTCATACCGCCGCCTTCGGGTCAGCTGGGCATTTCCGGCGCTTCGCCCTTGTATACCCGACCAATGCCGCGCACCAGTCGTCGCGTCGGGAGTTCTCCTTTGGCATCGGCAAAGAAAATTTCGCCCGCGCGCGAGCCGCGATAGCACCAGCGCTTCAGGATGGCGAGGTGCTCCATGCGCTCGATAGCGCTGGCTGGCTTGGCCGCCGGGAATGCCGCCAGCGCGGCCTGGATGCGGGCCTCCATCGACTGGGACTTGGTGTGCTCCGCACCGGAGATTGGAAACTCCAGCGGGCCCGCGAGCGGGCCGCCGTCAACGCGGAACAAGGCGACGCTTTCCGGCCACACGCATTTTTGCACGATTACGGCGTGCAACTTGTCAAGCCGGTGGACGAACTCCGGCAACTGCTGCAACACAGGAGTGAGCTTTTCGATCCGTGCATGAACCGCAGCGGCCGCCTCGAATTCCATTTTCTCCGAAGCGTCATCGCGCTCGGCCGACATCTGTCGTTTCAGAGACTCGCCGCGCGAGTCCATAAAATCCTCGACCCGCACTACCTCCGAACGATACTCGTCATCGGTGCAGCCGCGGAAACAGGGCGCCAGACACATCTTCATCTCGGAATACACGCAACCGGGGAATTTGGGGTCGGGATGAAGGTCGTCCACGCAGCGGCGCATCTTGAAAAAATCGAGGGCATCGTTCATGAACTTTTCCGCCGCTACCCGCGACGCAAAGGGACCGTAGTAGAGATTCTTTCCGGTAAGTTGACCCAGCCGCGTGGTGATGGATGCACGGGGAAATTCGTTTTCCAGATGCATCTTGACTAGCGGAGCAAAGCGCAGCCGCAGCCGCTTCGCGTAGGTCTTGGGAAAGGCGACGCGCAGGGCCTGGTAGAGCACGAATCCCGATTCGAAGTCGGAACCTGTCAGCGTGTATTCGATGTGGCGGACGCGATACCTCAGGTTGAGGCGCCTAGTGAGTTCTTCTGGAGCCGAAAGCAGGCGTTGCAGCCGCCGCCGAAGGTTGGCGGTCTTCCTCACGTAGGGTTCGGAGTTTGGATCCTCTCCGCGCAAAAGAAATACGGCTGGGGCGGGCGCTACAGCGGAGAAGACCTCGGCGTCAGCTTCGGGATGGAACTCGATGCGCTCGCTCAACACACTTGTGATTGTAGATAAGATCAGAGGGCTAGGTCACGGCAGAGGTAACCCCAAGACCTTCAGTCACCACCGTCGGCGGAAGGAGCCTTACCCCTCCGCAATCTGACTTCTCACCTCTGACTTCATCCGAAGCTGGCGCTCTTAAACTTCTGGCGGAAGTCGGGCCCGTCCATCTTCACGATACGGCACATTTCATGGAGGCGGGAACGCATACGTTCGCCGATACGGTCGCCGAGAGTTTCTTCACGCGCGGCCGCCCGCGCCGGCGACAGAGAGCGAGTTACACTCGCGGCCGGTTCGTCCGCAAAATTTGTGGTGATGATCGTAGTTCGATTGTCGTTGTAGCGCGTGTTGAGGATAAGGCTGACCGTGTCCCACACCCACTCGCTCGGCTTTACGGCGCCGAGTTCATCGAGCAACAGCACTTCGGCGTCAAACACTGGCTTCAGCACCTGCAACTCGGTGGCTTTAACGGAATCGTTGTAGGAATTCTGAATCTGTTTGAGCAGTTCGCGATAGTCGCAGAAAAGGCAGGCGCTGCTTCGAGTGGCAATCAGTTCTTTGAGAATGCCAACCGCGAGATGGGTCTTGCCGGTTCCGATGCCCCCGACCAGCAGCAACCCCTTACCATCGCGCGGATCAAACTCCTGCACGAAGCGCGACGCGCTGATCTGGGCCAGCGCCACGGAACGGTCGGCCCCTGGAAAATCAGTGGTGAAGTTCGACAACTCGCAATGCTCATATCGTTTGGGAAGTCGTGCCGCCGCAATCAACGCTGCGCCGCGCGCCCGCAGTTTGCAGTCGCACCGCGTGACGCCGCATTCCGGCGCTCCCGGAACCGGCCTCCATCCCGAACCCGCGCACAGCGGGCAAACTTCCGTTGCTGTTTTCATAATTCTGCTGTACCTAGACTCTGCACCCTCACCAGCCTGCGCCGCAACTCGAAACGGCTCCATCTCTGTGCACATCCTGTGGACCGGAGCGGCGGGCCTGTGGAGAACACGCCGGGCAAACACCTTAGGCGAATCGTGCCTCTGGCATACACAACGATGCTCTCAAGATGTCAAAACCGGCAACTGGCACGTGTTTCCCATTGACAATCCCTCCACATGGGCGAGAATGGCCATCGCCGGTGCTCGCGCTTCGAGCTTTCCTCCCCGGCTGATGCGCGGGAACCGAAATGATTAGTGTCAGGAGAGAGCATGAACAAAGCTGATCTGGTTGACCGGATCGCCGGAGCCTGCGGTATTTCCAAAGCGCAGGCGACGACCGCAATCGACACCACCGTGGACAGCGTTACTGCTGCCCTTCGCAAAGGGGACCGTGTAGCACTGATCGGTTTCGGCACGTTTTCCGTCTCGCAGCGCAAGGCCCGCAACGGCCGAAACCCGCAGACGGGTGCCACCATCAAGATCGCTGCCCGTAGAGTCGCCAAATTCACTCCCGGAAATGAACTGAAGAAAGTAGTCAATAAAGGTAAATAGGGGCCCCAGAATTATTGGAATAAGATCAAGACGGCAGGGTGATCTACTCTGCCGTCTTGTTCAGCGTCAGCTCTCAGCCTTCAAACTCTCGGACGAAACCCTCCAGAGTGTCTAATCGAGTCGCAACAAAATTAGGAGTCCTGTGCCACAATTCACGGATATTCGGTTAATGATAGCCGACGGCTAAAAGCTGATAGCTGCCTTGCTGAATCCTTCCTATCTCCGGTAGAATCTAAGTTCTGAATCGAGGTAAAGAACTGACATGAAAGCAGCCATTCATCCACACTATAGCGAGGTCCGCGTACATTGCGCCTGTGGTAACGCATTCGTTACGCGCTCCACTCACAAGGGAGATATCAGCGTAGAAATCTGCGCCGCCTGCCATCCCTTTTTCACAGGCAAACAGAAGCTTATGGATACCGCCGGCCGCGTCGAGCGCTTCCGCCGCAAGTACGCGAAGAGCGACGCCGCCAAAGCCGAAGCCGCAAAAAAGTAAGTTCGCGCACCAGTTGCGCATCTTTCGAAAGCCTCCCCGGGCGGGAGGCTTTATTTTTGTATGATGAGTTGTTTGTGCGGGCCTCGGCAGCTGCCTGCGGCTCCGAACGTCGCGTGCCTTCGGCAGAAAAGAAAGTAAAATCAAACTGTGGATAAGTTCTGGGACAATTCGCAGCCAGTGACGGTGGCGGGTGAGACGCCCGTCGCTCCCTCGTCCATCTCCACTGTGGCGCGGATGTTTCCTGCCTCGTTCAGCGTAGGAGGCGTCCGTATCTCTCCGGCCACCGTCCTCGCTCCCATGGCCGGAGTCACGGACACCGTCTTCCGCCGCTTCATCAAGAACCTCGATGGTTGCGGGCTGATCATGACCGAGTTCACTTCGGCCGACGGCCTCCTACGAGACCAGCGCGTCCGCGGACGCTACCTGCACTTCTATGAAGACGAGCACCCGATCTCGGCGCAGCTTTTCGGCAGCAGTCCGACGGTTCTGGCCGACGCAGCGCGGCTGGTGGAAGACGTCGGCTTCGACCTTGTCGATCTGAACCTCGGTTGCCCGGCGAAAAAGGTTGTGAAGTGCAATGGCGGGTCAGGTCTGCTGCGCGATCTGCCGCTGATCCGCCAGATTTTCGAAGCGGTGCGGGCCGCTGTAAAGATCCCCTTCACCGTGAAATTCCGCGCGGGATGGAACGACGACGAAATCGTCTGCGTTGAGCTCGCTCGCATGGCCGAAAGCTGCGGCCTGGCCGCGGTTGCGTTGCACGCCCGTACGCGAGAACAAGGATACAGCGGGAACGCGCGTTGGGAATGGATTGCCTCCGTCAAACAGGCGGTCAAGATTCCCGTGATCGGGAATGGCGACATTCGTTCGCCCGAAGACGCCTGTGCCATCGTCGCGCAAACCGGTTGTGATGCCGTAATGATCGGCCGCATGGCCCCTGCAAATCCGTGGATCTTCAGGCAAATTGGCCAGTACATAAGTCGTACCACAACTCGCGTAGCGGCCGACGCATTCGTCCACCCAGCGGAGCAAGGCTCCGCAGCTGGGAGTAGGCTCTATGACGAGCCCAACGAAGCCGACCGTTACCAGATGATCCGCACCTACTTCCAAATGCTGCTCGAAGAGGAAATGCCGGGAGCCGAAGGCAAGATGAAGCAATTCGCTTCGTGGTTCACACACGGCGTGGCCGGCGGCGCCGTGCTCAGAAAAGCCATCTACGATTCCAAAAGCGGAGCGGAGATTCTGGGCAAAGTAGAAAATTTCTTTGAGATCAGGATGCAGGCGGGCTACCTAGTAATCCAGCCCGCAGTGGCTCTTCCGTGAAAAAGCTCCCGAGAAAAGGTCGCAGCCCTGCCGGACATCCGAATCGGCACTCAAGCTCAGTTCGCGAGGCGTCGGCTCAGCACGCGTCAGCGCTGAAAGGGTCAGCTCAAGAAGATCAACGGAAGGTTCGCTTCTCCGAAGAGCCAGTCGTACTTTACGAAGACGACGCCTTGGTTGTGATCGACAAACCGGCGGGCCTTCTGGCCGTGCCGATCAAGGGTTCCGGCACTCCATCGGCTTGGTCATTGCTGGCCGCAAAACTGGAGCGGAAGAAGCAACGCGCCCTGATCGTGCATCGCATTGATCGTTTCTCCTCCGGGGCGCTTCTGTTTGCGAAGACCGCGCCCGACCGGGATGCGTTGGTGCGGCAATTTCTCGCGCATACACCGGTAAGGCAGTATCTGGCAGTGCTGCGCCACCGTCTCGGCGTTGAGGCGGGGACGCTGGTGCACTATTTTCGGCGTGAAGGAATGTATCAGCTGTTGCGCACTGCCAAAGACCCCGAAGCCAGCCGTGCCGAACTCCGGTATTCGGTTGAACGCCTTTTTGCGGACGCGACTCTGGTTCGGGTTGAACTCGTGACGGGGTTACAAAATCAGATTCGAGTACAATTTTCGGCGCTGGGACACCCGGTCATCGGGGATAGAAAGTACCATCGGTCGGAATCTGCAGAACCGATGATTGCCCGCGTTGCCCTGCACGCGGCACACCTTGAGTTTGTCCATCCGCGCTCGGGGAAAAAAGTTTCGATCGATTGCAAACTGCCTCCCGATTTTCAGCACTTGCTTCGAGAATTGTCACACTCCAGCCCGGCGCCGGCTAAACCGAAACTAAACAAGCGGCGCTAGCGTGAGTCTTCCTCGTTCCCCGCGTTCCACATATCCCCATGGCGTCCGGTCGTCGTGCGTGAAAACCGTGAGCCATCTCTCCGGGACTGCCCAGGAATAGTACTTCTTGCGGCTTTCGATGGTATCGAGCGGAAACAGGTCAAACGCCATCACCCACGTCAGGTCGAGATGGGATGAGGTCGGAATCAGATCGGAGATATAGCACGCCTTCTTCTTTTCGTCGCCGCCATCTATGATCACCGCCTGCATATTCGCCGTGTGCCCGGGGAAAACCTTGACCGAAACGCCCGGAACAACCTCCGCATCGCCGTTCAATAGCGTCATCTGCCCCGACTCGATCAGCGGGTCGTAGTTTGGACTCATGTAACTGATTGCATCGCGCTCGAGTTGCAGGCGGCCATGCTCCCACTCTTGCTGCTGAACGTAATACTTTGCGTTAGGGAATGTCGCCACCACCTCATCGCCGCTCCTCACCGTATTCCAGCCACAGTGGTCAAAATGCAGATGTGTGTTGATGACGATGTCGATATCTTCGGGTGACACTCCGGCGGCGTGCAGGTTGTCGAGCAGTTGCGCCGGCTGCTTGTAGATCTGCGCTAACTTTTCGGGCAACTTGTCGCCGATGCCGGTTTCGATCAGGATGTTCTTCTTTCCGGTGCGTACGAGCAACGAATTCAATCCCGCGTCGAGCCGGTTCTGCTCATCCGGCGCGACCTTTTTCGACCACATGGTTTTGGGGACGACGCCGAAGAAAGCTCCGCCGTCGAGGAAGTAGGTTCCGTCGGAGACGACGGTAAGCTCGAAATCGCCAAGAGTTGTACGATGCATAGAAATCAGCTTTCAGCCGTCAGCCCTTAGATGTCAGTAAAATCTCACGTCCTCCGAAAGCTGACGGCGGAGAGATGTTGGTTTCTATTTCAATTCTTTATTCCAGAAATCTTCCATCATGTGGAACAGCTGCGTGCGTGTACCCGTCCCTGAAATTCCGTGAGTTTTGTCGGGATACACCATCAAACGAAATTGCTTTCCCGACCGGATCAGGGCATCGGTCATCTGGATCGTATTCTGGAAGTGCACATTGTCATCGCTCGTTCCATGCACCAGCAGCAACGAGCCGTGCAGACTGCTGGCGGCGCTGACGATCGAATCGTCGTAGGCGCTGGTGTTGTCCTTCAGCAGTCCCATATAGCGCTCGGTGTAAATCGAGTCGTAGTTGCGCCAGTTGGTCACCGGCGCAACCGAGATTCCCGCCTTGAAATGGTCGGAGTGGGTCAGCGCGTAAAGCGTCATCGAACCGCCATTCGACCATCCCCAGATCGCGGTGCGGGTGCGGTCGAGCTGTGGAAACTGCGCATACAGCTGATCCAGCGACGTGAGCTGGTCGTTCAGTTCGATCGGACCTGACTGCAGGCGGGTTGCAGTCGAAAATTTCTTGCCGCGATTCGGGGTTCCGCGATTGTCGACCGAGAAAATCGCAAAGCCTTCGCGCGCCAGTAGCTGGTGGAACAGCGCATTCGTTCCACCCCATGCATCCTGCACTGTTTGCCCCGCCGGACCGCCATAGATGTGCACGATGAGCGGGATTTTCTGGTTCGCTTCCTCAGCGCGCGGCAGAATGACATAGCCATACAACAACGTGCCATCATCGGCCTTGAATTCCAGACGCTGGGGCGCGATCAGATCGTAATCCGCCACACTGCGACCCTCCCAGATTTTCTGGCAAGGACCGCTCGCAGCGCAGACCGAAATCCGTTGCGGCGTCAGGGTCGCAGAATGCGTTTCCACAAAATGCGTGCAGTCAGGGGAGAAGGTAGCAGCATAGGTTCCTGTCTCCGCTGAAATGGCTTCCATCCCCGAGCCGTCCAGTTTCACGGAAAAAAGTTTTTCCTGTCGCGGATCTCCTTTGTTCGCGATGAAGAAGACCGCGCTCGCCGCTTCATTCACACCGCTAACCGCGATTACCTCATAGTCTCCGCTTTCAAGCTGCCGCTCGAGTTTGCCATCGGCTGCCAGCGGGTCTGACGCGTTGAAACTGTAGAGATAAATGTGAGTATGGCCGTCGCGCCAACTCGTCCACAGAAAACGGTTGCCCGATTTCAAGATGCGAAAGTCATCATTAACGTTGACCCACGCACCGGGAGCCGTCTCGGTCAGCACCTTGCGTGACTTGCCTGACTTCGTCTCGACAAAATAGAGGTCCATCACATCCTGCTTGCGATTCAAGACCTCGGCCCAAGCCCAGCCTTCACGAATCCATCCGAAGCGCGGAACGTAGGTGTCATCGTTGTCGGTGAGCTTGATCCACCGTACCTTGCCGCCATTGCTGCCCACTACTCCCAAGCGCACGGTGGGGTTGGGATCTCCCGCCTTAGGGTATTTTTCCTGCTCGACTCGGGGGTGGGTCAGCAGCCAGTCGGTGATGGGATAGGTCGGCACCTGGGTCTCATCCATTTGTAGAAAAATGATGTCGCGTCCTTCGGGCGACCAGAAGAAATTACTGCGCACCGCCAATTCTTCGGCGTAAACCCAGTCCACCTCGCCGTTGAGTATGTTGTCCTCTTTGTCCTTCTGCCTATCTCTATCCTTGTCTTTCTCTTTTTCGCTGGCAGTGAGTGCGCGCGCGGCTTCCTCTCCCGATACCCCGTGCACATAAAGATGGTGCTTGCGGACGAAGGCTAGGCGGCTGCCATCCGGCGAGAACTTCGGGTCTAGGCTCGCATCGGGAGACGATGTAAGTTGCACGGCGGTTCCCGTGTCCAGGCTGTAATACCAGAGCTGCCCTTGCGAGTCGAAGAGCAAGTGTTTGGAATCGGGCGACCACGTGTAGGCGGCGACGTGATACCGCGTCTGGCGCTCTTTTTCGCGTTCGTCATGGATCCGGCTTGTCGGAGGAGCGAGCTGTGCCAGTTTGATTTCACTCGCCAATATTTTTTTCTCGCCCGTAGTCGCGTCCACATACCAGAGTTCCCCGTGCTCGCCTTCATCGTCGCGTTGTACGAAAGACACCTTGGTGCCGTCCGGACTCCACTCGATCGTTTCCGGAGCGCGCCCCGTAACTCCGCCTTCCGCAAAGATCTGTTCAATCGTGAGGCGTTTCGACGCGGAAGGTGCAGCGGTGGTGGTGACGGTCTGGGCGCGTCCGGCCGAAAAAAGAATCAACAGGTTGAGGCCGAGAGCGAAGAAAAGCTTTTTCACGAACGCACTCCGATGCATGAGGTGTCGCACAGCCATGCTGGCAGTGAAACTCAAGAGTGTACAACGTGGGAGGCATTCGCGTCAGAAGAATGCCAGTCGTCGGGGGAACGGGCGGGGCGCCTGTCGCTCCACAGCTCCAGCGCTCGCGGATCACTTCGCCAGGATTGGCTTCATTTCCGAGCGCACGGGATGGGTTGCTTCATAGGCCGCGATTTGCGACTCGTGTTCGAGCGTAAGTGCGATGTCGTCCAAGCCGTTCATCAGGCAATGGCGCGAGAAATCGTCCATTGCGAACGTGGCCGCGAATCGTTGCCCTTGTCCGTCTTCCACTCGCAACTTTTCGAGATCAACTGTCAGCTGGTAGTTTGTCTCTTTCGAACGGCGCATGATCTCCGCCACCTGCTCTTCGTTGAGCCGAACCGTCAGCAGGCCGTTCTTCTGGCTATTGTTGGCGAAGATGTCGGCAAATGACGATGCGATGACTACCCGGAAGCCAAAATCCGCCAGCGCCCAGACGGCATGTTCGCGCGAGGATCCGCAGCCGAAATTCTTACCGGCGACCAGGATCGAAGCCTTGGCATATCGCGGCGCGTCGAGCACAAAATCGCCCGTCTTTCTATCTTCCGAGAAGCGCCAATCATAAAACAGGAATTCTCCAAATCCTGTGCGCTCGATGCGCTTCAAGAACTGCTTTGGAATTATCTGATCGGTATCCACATTGACCTTGTCAAGCGGGACAACGACGCCGGTGTGTTTACGAAATGGTTGCATAGTGTCTGATTTCTGCCGCTACCGAAACTGCCAATTCCGAATATCCGTAAAATGTCCGGCAATTGCCGCCGCCGCCGCCATCATCGGACTCACCAGGTGCGTCCGTCCACCGCGCCCCTGTCGCCCTTCGAAATTTCGGTTGCTGGTCGAGGCGCAACGCTCTCCCGGTTGCAGAATATCGGGATTCATGCCGAGACACATCGAGCATCCCGACTCCCTCCATTCGAATCCGGCATCCAGAAAAATGCGGTGCAATCCTTCCTCTTCCGCCGCGCGCTTGATCGCTTGCGAGCCCGGCACCACCATGGCGCGAACCTTCGGATCGACATGCTGTCCCTTTGCCACTCGTGCCGCGGCGCGCAGGTCTTCGATGCGCGAATTTGTACACGATCCGATGAAGACACGGTCTATCGCGATATTTTCAATCGGCGTTCCGGGATCGAGGCCCATGTAAGCGAGCGCCTGTTCCGCCGCCCGCCGATCTGCCTCCTGCGCGAAGCTTTTCAATTCCGGCACGTGGGCGTTCACTGCGACAACCATCCCCGGATTCGTTCCCCAGGTCACGAACGGCGCTAGAGATCCGGCGTCAATCTCAATCACTCGATCGAACTGGGCCTCTGGATCACTCGCCAGGGTGCGCCAGTACGCAACCGCTTCGCCCCAATCCTTTCCCTTCGGAGCAAAGCGCCGGTCGCTCACATATGCGAACGTCGTTTCATCAGGTGCGATCAGTCCAGCGCGCGCCCCCGCCTCGATACTCATATTGCACAGCGTCATGCGAGATTCCATCGACAACTCGCGCACCGCCTCCCCCGCGTATTCGATCACATATCCGGTGGCTCCATCTGTGCCCATCAGTCCAATAATGCCGAGGGCCAGATCTTTCGCGGCCACGCCTTCCGCTAGCTTTCCGCCAACGTGGATCTGCATTGTCTTCGGTTTTTTCTGTGGTAAGCATTGTGTTGCCAGCACGTGCTCGACTTCCGAGGTTCCAATACCAAAGGCCAGTGATCCAAAGGCGCCGTGGGTCGAGGTATGACTATCGCCGCACACAATCGTCATCCCAGGCAGCGTGATGCCCAGCTCCGGGCCGATCACGTGCACAATGCCCTGCTCGGACGAGTCCATATCAAACAACGGAACTCCAAACTCGCGGCAATTCTTCTGCAGCGCTTCAATCTGCTTTGCTGCAATTGGATCGGTGATAGGCAGGCCCCGAGGAGTAGTCGGGATGTTGTGGTCGACGGTCGCCACCGTTCGTAAGGGCTGACGCACTCGTCTTCCGGAAACTCGCAGTCCGTCGAAGGCCTGGGGCGACGTCACTTCATGCACCAAGTGCAAATCGATGTAGAGCAGCGCCGATTGCCCTTCCGGAGCGGCAACTACGTGCGCGTCCCAAATTTTTTCAAATAGAGTACGAGGAGGCATGGTTTTAGTTTCGCCGATGGGTCGCTCACAGTTCAAGAGCACAACCCTTCGGCCTGCATTCTAGTGCAATTCGATAGTTTACCAACACGGGCAAATACGGATCTCCTGCCCGTTATTTTTTTCGCGTTTATTATCGCGAAATCTCCGGCGAATTATGAGTTGCTCTGACCTCAGGATCCACGCTCGGCTTGGACGAACGAGAGCGTCTGCAGCTACGCGAGCAGTTGTTATTCGACGATTGGCGGGCTACGCCCCTGTCTCTTCCCGGAGTGATTCCTCCGGCAGAAGTCTCTATTTCCGGATATGATTTATGGCAGCCCAGTCGAGGAAAAGACTGCATGATTAACGGCAAGCGCATTGCCGTCGTGTTCCCCGCTTACAATGCGGAAAAAACGCTGGAAGCGACAGTCCGGGAACTGCCGGACCTGGTCGATATCCGCATTCTTGTCGACGACCACAGTTCCGACCGCACCCTCGAAGTCGCGCGCCAACTCGGCTTGCAGTCTTTCGTTCATAACCGCAACTATGGCTATGGGCGCAACCAGCAGACCTGCTACCGTGAAGCTCTGGCTGCGGGAGCCGATGTGGTCATCATGGTTCATCCCGATTACCAGTACACGCCGCTGCTTGTTACTGCCATGGCGAGCATGATTGCGTACGGCGTTTATGACGTCGTTCTCGGCTCCCGCATTATCGGCGGGACCGCATTGCGCGGCGGCATGCCGCTTTACAAATACATCGCCAACCGCTTGCTTACTGCTTTTGAGAACCTGTTTTTGCGCGTCAAGTTATCGGAATATCACACCGGCTATCGTGCATTCAGCCGCGAAGTGCTCACTCGGCTGCCCCTGCGCGAAAATAGCGACGACTTCGTTTTCGATAACCAAATGCTTGCCCAGTGCGTCTACTTCGGTTTCCGCATCGGCGAGGTTTCTTGCCCGACTAAATATTTCGAGGAGGCCTCCTCCATTAATTTTCGTCGCAGCGTGCAGTACGGTCTCGGAGTTCTCAAGACCACTCTTCAATTCGCACTCCAGCGCGTCGGAATCATTCGCAACCCGATCTTCAGCGAAAAGGGCAAGACCCTGGAAGCAGGTTCAGACGCTTATTACGAGGGTGGACTGCCGGCCGCCTCACCTCGGCGCTAGTCATTAATTCGCTAATTCGCTCGATCCGCTCACATCAGTTGATTCGACAGACCCGCACCGTCGGGTTCTCGTAGGGGCATTCGAGGCCTGCCGGGCCTGGTTGCGCCACTACCACCCAGCTCACTCCGTATTTCTGTCGCAGGCGTTCCAGGTTGGACTTCCCGAAGCGTTCAAAATTCTTCTGGTCGTTCTTGGGATCATTCCCTTGATCTTCGACTTGTTCCAGCCACTTCACCGATAACGGCGGAAACATCGAACAGGCTCCCTTATCCTTGACCAAGTCCGCTAACCTGCTGCGCTCGGCTCTGGCGCGAAAACCATTTTCGTCCTCACCGGGTAGATCCATGTGTCGCGGGTCGAGCGCAAACAGCGCGTCCAGCGGGGTGTTCCCGCGAATCCACTCAAAGGCCTGCGCCCACTGGTTGCGCGGCTCCGCCCATGGCCACTCGATGTGCGCGCTCGCCGCAAACAGTTGCCGCTGCGCGAAATGCATTCCCAGGCTCAGCGGGACAAATAACGCCACCCAGCGCCAGACCCGACGCTGCAACACGTACTGCCCAAGCAGTCCACCGCCCGCCACAATCAGCACCATGTAGCACAAAGCCAGGCAGCGGAGAGGCTGGAGCCGCGTCAGAGCCTCGAAGCGAGCGGGAATCCCGAGTCCAATCGCTGCCAGCAAGGCGACAAGGACGAATGGAACCATGGCCCGCGACACCAATTCGAGGCTCTTCGTGTCTCGCCGACGCGCAAAACTCGCGATCCACCAGAACAGCAATATCGGCGCGATTGCTCCCAGCCACTCGTACCACGCCCACCGCAGGACGAAGTGAGCCGGTTGCCGCAGCGCGACTTCATGATAAGCAGCGGGCGGGGGCTCGAGCGTAATGCCGAAGGGAAGCGCAGCCGCGAGACTAGTGGAAGGACGGACATCGCGCCCATGACTCTGGGTCGGCGCGCGTGACACTCCATTCGCAAAGCCCAGAATTCGCGGGCGAAATCTATCCATCAATATCAGCCAAACGCAAAATAGAATCGCGAAGCTTGCCATGAACGGATGCACCGCCGCCGCGAATATAAGCCACAACACGGCTCGCCGATACTTTCGATGCAGCACTTCCGCCACGGCGAACAGCGCCGCAAATGCTGCCAGGTTTCGAGGATTTGAAAACTGATCCAGGATGTAAAGCGTCGTGCCGGCGATGGGAAAGGTCAGCAGAGCGGCCATCAGAGCCACTGCAGCCCAGCGTGCTCGCGGCTCGAAGCGAGGAGACTCAAAGAGAGCCGACGCCAGCCGGAAGCTTGCCGCGAGCAACAAGAGAATAGAAATCAGATGCCACAGTAAAGTGGCCCACGGCAACGGCAAATGAGTGACCCGAACCGAGAAGGCGATCAGATTCGGATAGAAACTGTGTCCCGCATGTTCGCTAAAGAACTCCGCATTCACTGGAAACAAGCGGGGATTCAGAATCTTCAGAACGCCAGGAAGATAAATCTCTGCGTCTTCCGCATAAGGATGATAGCCATGAATCAGGAGGGCAGCGACGGTCAAAACAAACAGGCCCATCACGGTCCTGATCTTTGGATTGGTCTTGGGCGCGATCTTCAGAAGGAGCCTTTCTCCGCGGCTCAAATGTATGTTCTATCGCGAATTCCGCGGCCACGCCAGGGCCAGGAGAGTCCTAAGAGAGATACCTGCCGCGAAAAAGCTCGGGGCAACACGGCCCGCGGCGCCGACTCTCCCGCGCCGTCGGTTTACCGTGTAACTCGGTGCTCGCGTTCAAACCTTATAATCCTTTCGATGCTCGTTTCCGAATTCCACTATGATCTGCCGCCGGACCGGATTGCACAGGAACCGTTGGCGGACCGTGCCGGATCGCGCCTCCTGCACCTGAATCGTTTGGGGAACTGGCACGATCGAAAGTTTCGCGAATTCCCTGGCCTGTTGCGACCCGACGACCTGCTGGTCGTGAATAATACGCGTGTGTTCCCGGCCCGACTTTACGGGCTTCGCACCGGACAACGAGCGCAGCCCCTGGGTCCGCAGAATCTGGCGGCAAAAGATCTTCTTCGCGGGCGCGTAGAAGTTCTGCTGACCCGCCAGGTGTCGGACAATCCGAATGAGTGGGATTGCCTGGTGCGTCCCGGACGAAAAATCGGCATCGGAGAAAAGATCTGTTTTCGTGGCTCATCCGAAACTGATCCTCCCGAACTGGAAGCCGAAGTCCTCGACCGCGGCAGTTTTGGAGAGCGGCGCATTCGCTTCGCCGCAGTTCCCGATTTCTTTGCTCGCATCGAGCGCGTCGGGCACGTGCCACTTCCTCCCTATATCGACCGCGACGACCGCACTGCAGACCGCGATCGTTATCAGACGGTATACGCCCAAGCGCGAGGATCGGTGGCGGCTCCAACTGCCGGTTTTCACTTCACGTCCGAGATCCTGAAACAAATTCGCGAACGCGGCATTGAGATTGCTGAGATCACGTTACACGTCGGGCTAGGCACGTTTCAACCGGTGCGAGTCGAGAAAGTAGACGACCATAAACTGCATCGGGAGTCGTACGAGATTCCCCTCGAAGCCGCGCGTGCGATCAACTCGGCGAAGGCCAATGGCCGCCGCGTCGTAGCCGTAGGCACAACCACCGTCCGCACATTGGAATATTCTGCGCAATGCACCGAGAAGAGGGCCGCGACTCTGATCAGCGAAAATCGCGTAGAAGCCGGAAGAGGCGAGGCGGACGCGTTCATCTATCCCGGCTACCAGTTTCGAATTGTAGACGCCCTGCTGACAAATTTTCATCTGCCGCAATCCACTCTGCTGATGCTGGTGTGCGCGCTCGGCGGGAAGGAATTGGTTATGGCCGCCTACCGGCATGCGGTCGCGGCAGACTATCGTTTCTACTCCTATGGAGATTGCATGTTGGTAGAGTGAGATGTTCTCGAATTGGAGGTTCACACGCGGACTGCCGTGGGATCCGAAACGCAGGTAGACTTGTTTTACCTCGATCCAACCTTAGGTTGATCCAGTTATGAATTGCCGTCTCGTCGCGATTGTTGTCGTCAGCCTGAGCTTCCCAGCGTGGACACAGAGCAAAACTCCTCTCGCCAAGCCCGCTCAGGACTCCCAGGTCTACCGCAACGCCAATTTTGCATTCCGCTATCAGATTCCCTACGGCTGGGTGAACCGCACCGCAGCAATGCGCGGCGAAGAAATCCGCGAGGAAAACGCGGCAGATAAAGCCGAAGTCTGGCTTGCGGTGTTTGAACATCCTCCCGAGGCCACCGCAGACACGATCAACTCCGCAGTCGTCATCGCTTCCGAAAGCGCAGCCTCCTATCCCGGTCTTAAGAATGCCGAAGACTATATCGGTCCGCTTACGGAGCTTGCGATCGCCAACGGTTTCAAACCGGAAGGCGAACCCTACGCGCTGGAAGTTGAGTCGCGACAGATGCTGCGCGCCGATTTCATCAAGCCCCTCGAAGTTAAGCAGGGCAGTGCCAAACTGACCATGCGTCAGTGCACACTGGTCTTGCTCGCGAAAGGTAAAATCGTTTCGTTTACATTCATAGCAGGCAGTGAAGATGAACTGGACGACCTGATGGACGGCTTGCATTTCGGCGTTGCCAAACCGGCTACCCACTAGTGTTCCTACGAGCGTTCGGGTAGGGACGGGCCGGAGCCTACTTACCCCGCTCAACCTACCGCGACAAAAGCAACAAAAAGCACAGTTTATGGTCTCGATTCCAGCCCTCAAAAGAAGCCTTTTTTGTGTTAAAATCAAAGCAGCTTCGGTGATCGCTAAATAGCAGGAAATTCAATAAGTTGAAGTCACCAGAGCACCTCCGGAATCGGCCCTTCAGTCAGGTCTCCGATCCGGCAATTTCACGGAGCAGAATGGCCACGAAAGAATTGCAAGCCGAACTCGTTGATGGCAAGAACGTGGACGGCAAAATCGACGCGAAAAATAAGAACGGCAAAGCCCCCAACGGAGACTATACCGCCGACTCCATCAAGGTTCTCGGCGGCATGGAAGCGGTGCGTAAACGTCCCGCCATGTACATCGGTTCGACCGGGGAGTTAGGCCTGCATCACCTTGTCTACGAAGTCGTCGATAACTCGGTCGACGAAGCGCTGGCCGGCCACGCCGATAAGATCGAAGTCACCATTCATCTGGATAACTCGATCACCGTGGTCGACAACGGCCGCGGCATTCCTGTCGACAACATGACTCTGGAAAATGGCGACACACTTCCCGCCGCCCAAGTCGTCATGACCACCCTCCACGCGGGAGGCAAGTTCGACAGCAACTCCTACAAGGTTTCCGGAGGTTTACACGGTGTAGGTGTAAGTTGCGTCAACGCGCTCAGTGAAGAACTGGATCTCGAAATCTGGCGCGATGGTTTTACGTGGGAGCAGACATACTCCAAAGGCGAGCCCACCAGCAAGCTAAGAAAGACCGGAGCCGCCAAAGTAAAGACCGGCACCAAGGTTCACTTCGTACCCGACAAAACAATTTTCACCACCACCGTTGAATACAACTTCGACACGCTGTCGCAGCGCCTGCGCGAACTGGCGTTTCTGAACAAAGGCCTGGTGATCACGCTCACCGACGAGCGCCAGACCGATTCGAAGTCCGGCGAAGCCAAGCGCGCCGAGTTCAAGTACAACGGCGGCATCGCCGAGTTTATCAAGCATCTTAACCGCGGCAAGCAGACGCTGCATGACAAGCCCATCTACATGGAAGCCGACAAAGAAGACGTACACATCGAAATCGGGCTCCAGTACAACGATGCGTATTCTGAATCTGTCTTCAGTTTCGCCAACAACATCAACACCGTCGACGGCGGCACGCATCTCTCCGGCTTCCGCACCTCGCTGACCCGCACCATCAACTATGCCGGGCAGCAGATGGGCCTGTTCAAGGATGTAAAAGAAAATCTAACCGGAGACGACGTAAGAGAAGGCCTAGTGGCCGTGATCAGCGTCAAATTGTCGCAGCCGCAGTTCGAAGGCCAGACTAAGGGAAAATTAAACTCCGACATCGCCGGCATCGTGCAGGCCGTAGTCAACGAAAAACTGGGAGCTTTCTTCGAGCAGAATACCGCCGTAGCACGCAAGATAATCAACAAAGCCATCGACGCCGCACGCGCCAGAGAAGCTGCTCGCAAGGCCCGCGACCTCACCCGCCGCAAAGGCGCGCTCGATGGCGGAGGACTTCCCGGCAAACTAGCTGACTGCAGCGAGCGTGATCCCAACCGCTGCGAGCTTTTTCTGGTCGAAGGTGAATCCGCAGGAGGCACCGCCAAACAGGGCCGCGACCGCCGCTTTCAGGCCATCCTCCCGCTCAAGGGAAAAATTCTGAACGTGGAAAAAGCGCGCTACGACAAGATGTTGGCCCACGAAGAAATTCGCGCCATGATCACCGCGCTCGGCACCGGCATCTCGAAAGAAGATTTCGACCCTACGAAAGTCCGCTACGGCAAAATTATCCTCATGACCGATGCCGACGTGGACGGTTCGCACATCCGCACTTTGTTGCTTACGTTCTTCTTTCGACACATGCAGGAACTGATCAAGCGCAGCAACGTTTACATAGCGCAGCCACCGCTCTTCGGCATCAAGAAAGGCAAGTCGCATCAGTACATAAAAAACGAACACGAATTCGTCAAGGTCATGGTGAAGCGCGCCTCCGAAGGCCTCATCATCCGCTACGGCGAAGGCGCCGCCAAACTGGAAGGCGCCGCCCTGACTAAATTCATCACCGTTTTGAACGAATATCTGGGATTCCTCGACAAGCTGAACAAGCGCATTCGCGAAGAAAAGATTACCGCGTTGCTGCCGAAGCTCGACTTGGCGAAGCGTGCCGATTTCGAAGGCGATAAGAGTACTCCGCCAAAGAAGATCGAGAAGCTGGAAAAAGAACTCAAGCGTCTGCAGAAAGACCTGAAACTGAAGAGCGTGGAAACGCGCTTCGACGAAGAACATAATCTGTGGGCACTGATGTTCGTCAACGCGCAGGGCGCCGAGCACCTCATCAATTGGGAACTGGCCTCCACTCCGGAATGCCGCCAACTGATTGCCAAGTTCAAGCAGATCGAGCAGTATCTCGAACCGCCCTTCGTCGTCGAGAGTGTCCCGAGACCGGCGAAGTCGGCGGGCGCTGCCGCGGACAAAGACAAAGACAAGGACGAAGGAGAAAATGACGAAACCGGCGGCGACGAAGCCGAAGCCGAAAATTTGAGCGCCGCCGAAAGAGAAGAAGCCGAAAAGGCGCATAAGCAATCCGGTAAATCCGCTGGGCGCCGAATAAAAGAGCCCGAGATCGTCGGAAAAAATTCTGCTCGCGAACTCTTCGATTACGTCCTGAACGAAGGCCGCAAAGAGTACATCGTCCAGCGCTACAAAGGCCTTGGAGAAATGACCGCCGAGCAACTCTGGGAGACCACCATGGATCCCGAGCGTCGCACTCTCTTGCAAGTCAGACTAGAAGACATCGCCGAGTGCGAAACCATATTCACTACCCTGATGGGCGAAGACGTCGAAGCCCGCAGAAAGTTTATCGAAGACAACGCGCTGGACGTGAAGAATCTGGACATCTAGCGAGTCAGGTGCACATTCCCATCTAACGACGACCGCGGTACGGGTAACCGCAGTAGAGGCGACATTGATGCATTCAGACCCGGCGACGCATTTGGACACCACGCTCGACCGTAGGAAGCTGCGCGTGATCGGAATTCCGGTGCGCGTATTCGCCATGACGTTTCTTTTCACCTTGTTATCGTTCGCAGTCGCGCTCCTGCTGAGCATTCTGGGGACCGTGGTCTACTCGCAACTGAAGCACGTCGCACCCAACCTGACGTTTGCCTATCGGCATATCGCATTTCCCTTCGCGATCACAGCGGGCGGGATCGTACTGGCATTGTCGCTGGCTATGGAAATTCGCAACTACAGGCAACGAAAAGCGCTCGAAAGCATCGAACGACTGAGCTGAACATGGGCGACCTCAAGACGACCGTGCCGCGCATTGCCATTCCCGTGCCGCATTCTGGAGATCCAGAGTACGCCGAACGCGCCCTGCCAAAATACGAGAACGCTGTGCATGGGGCCGGCGGACAGCCGGTGCGCATCGAACTCGGCCAGACTCCAGTGCAGGTGATGAAGCAAATTGAGCGCTGCGATGCCGTTTTGTTGCCCGGTAGCCGCGCCGACGTTGATCCGCAAAAGTACGGGGCGAATCGCCATGACAAGACCGCGCCCGCTGACGCCAAAAGAAACCGGGTCGACGAATTGTTGCTGCAGGATGCTTACAAGCTGCACAAGCCCGTGCTTGCCATTTGCTACGGATTGCAATCGTTAAACGTACACCGGAAGGGAACCCTGGTGCAGCACATCGAGTCGTCGACCAACCACAGCGCAGGACGAGCCATAGCCAACGCGCACACGGTGAAAGTTGAGCCCGAATCTCTGTTAGCAGAGATCGTCGGAACGGCTGGGACTGCTCAGAAGATGATAGCGGTAAACTCTTCGCACCACCAATCCGCCGATCGTGCGGGCGAAGGTTTGCGCGTGGTGGCGCGCTCCACGGAAGACGGAGTCATCGAAGCTCTGGAAGGAACCGACTCGGGACATTTTGTGCTGGCGGTGCAGTGGCACCCGGAGCGCAGTGTTAACGATGGCCCGGAAGTGGCGGAGTCGGCGCACGCAATTTTTCACGCGTTTATTGAGGCGGCACGGACCAGGCACGCGGAGCTGGCGAAAGAGTTGGAACAACGCTATTAATTATTAATGAGCTTGTCATCCCGAGCGAAGTGAGGGATCTGCAGTTCGCCGCAATTTCAGCAACAGCGTCACGTGCGCAATCGCAGCATTGTCCGTGCCCATGCCCTCCGGCGTTTTTGCTTTGATTCCAACGCAATCTCCAGGAATTCCGCACAATTCGGCAACGTGTTTGCGAATCGCGTCGGCGTGCGGGCCAATTTTGGGAGCAGCGAGAATTAGAGTGGAATCCAGGTTCACCAGCTCATAGCCTGTAGTCTTGACTCGTAGCAACGCCTCGCGCAGAAATATGGCGGAGTCGGCGTTCTTCCACTGTGGGTCGGCAGGTGAAAATAGCGACCCGATGTCGGGACCGGCGATGGCGCCAAGCAGTGCATCAGTGATGGCATGCAGCAGGACATCGCCGTCGGAATGGCCGCCGAGGCCTTGATCGTATGGCAGACTCACGCCACCGATTTTCAACGGAATGCCGGGCTTGAATTCGTGCGAGTCCCAACCATAGCCGATGCGCATTTCAGGTTTCAAGATTTGATCCCGCAGAAGAATTGGTAATTTTGTAATCGGATAATTTTGTAACTTAAGAACCGGAGTAAGCGGCCGCGTAACTTACCTTCGCAGCAAGCCAGCCTCAAATTACCAAATTACCCGATTACAAAATTACAAAATCCCTTCGTGTTTCAGATAGAACTCCGCCAGCTCCATGTCAGCTGGAGTGGTAATTTTTATGTTGCGCGGCGAACCCATTACGACCGCGACTGGCAGGCCCGCGCGCTCGACCAGGGAAGCCTCGTCAGTGCCGAGAAAACCGTCAGCGATGGCATCATCAAAGGCTTTCTTCAGTATGCCGTAGCGGAAGCCTTGTGGCGTTTGCGCCATCACAATGCTCGCGCGTGGGATCGTCGCTTTGATCAGCGCTCCGTCCGCGGTTCGCTCCACCTGTTTTACGGTGTCGACCGCGGGCCACCCCGCGATCGCGGCTCCATGTTGGTGCGCCGCCTCAATCACATTCGTAACAATTTCTGGAGTAATAAACGGGCGAACCGCATCATGCACCAGGACGATGTCCTCCGGGTCGGCCGCGATACGGGCCAGCGCACTGGCCACCGAATCCTGGCGATGTTCCCCGCCCTCGACTATTTGCAGAAGCTTGCTCTGGATTTCCGGGTACTGTTTTTCAACTTGAGTGCGGAAGCCGGCAATTTCGTCCTGGCGGAGCGCGACAATGATTTCGTAGACCGCTGGCGCGCTCGCGAACTTACGCAGCGTATGCACAAGAATGGGCACGCCGCCGAGCTCTTTGAACTGTTTGGTCGGCGTCTTTTTTCTGGACTTCGCGGCCGAAGGCGGCGACATGCGCGTGCCCAATCCGGCCGCCGGAACAATAACAAAAACCTTCATAGGGGCGATCAGTATAGTACAGGACCTGTACTCGCGACTAACCCGTAGCGGCGTTCACTCCTTGCCCTACCGCCTCGGTCTGACCAAGTCCAATCTAGTCGACAGTCCGATCGGCGACCGTCGGGGTGGGCTTTTTTAAAGGATCGGAGGGCGGTCCAGACGTTGCCGCCACCGGAGGCACTGTCGCAGTGGGTACAGGGATCGCTGGCGACGATGCAGCCTTGATGTCGTGGCGGCCAGTCGCGCGCTCGTCCCACTTACCAAAAATCATCTTGCCAGCTGTGGTTTGCAGAACCGAGGTTACTGAGATGTCGATCGTCTTGCCAATCATCTTGCGCGCGTTATCCACAACGACCATGGTGCCGTCATCGAGGTAGGCGACGCCCTGGTTGTACTCTTTTCCTTCTTTCAAAATAAATACGCGCATGATTTCGCCGGGCAGAACAATCGGCTTGAGCGAGTTGGCCAGTTCGTTGATGTTGAGCACGGCCACTCCCTGCAACTGCGCGACCTTATTGAGATTGAAGTCGTTGGTAAGAATCTTGCCTTCATAGAGCTTGGCCAGTTCGATGAGCTTCATATCGACTTCGCGCACGCTAGGGAAGTCGTCTTCCACGATCTGAATCTGGACTGAAGCCGTTTTTTGAAGACGCTGCAGGATGTCGAGGCCGCGGCGTCCGCGATTACGCTTGAGAGAGTCGGCGGAATCCGCCACCAGTTGCAATTCGCGAAGCACGAACTGTGGAATCACAATCAGGCCGTCGAGGAACCCGGTCTCGGCGATGTCCGCGATGCGGCCGTCGATGATGACGCTTGTATCCAGTATTTTGTAACTCTTCTTCCCCGTCTTTTCACCGCCGAAGATCCCACCGAGCGCCGCCAGATTGAGCAGGTCGCCCTTGTTGGCGCCGACCGCCAATCCAACATAAGCCATGACCAGCATGACCATGATCTGCAGGAAGCTTTGGGTAGGACTCGCAGGAATGCTGTTACGGATGACCAGAGCAAAGAGGTAAGCGCCAATGATGCCAAGCACGCTCCCGATGGCAGCGCCAATCAAGCGCTTCAGGCTCATCACCCGCAACCTCCACTCGAACAGAATGATGCCCGCGCCGGTCAACAGCCCGACGGCGGCAGCATAGTTTGGAGGCAGGTTAAACGGACGAATGAGGTAGCTTATAACCCCAACGATGATGACAAATAGAAGGCGTATGAGTACGACGTCCACGGGTAAGACCTCTCTCGGAACAAGGGATCGCGCAGGCGATTCCTGCCCCCGCCGGGCATCCAAGGCCGACAAACATTATTAAGAGCCCTGCGCCAGCGTTCTATTCACGGTGCGGTATGAAAATGAGAATGTGCTCCGTGCCAGCTCTCGCTGGAACTACTGCAAAAGTATCGCGAGCAGTATATACCCGGCTAAGAGGGTGGACCAGACTTTCGCGGCAGCCTTTAGACGCTGGCCTTTCAGCATCACATTCCGTCGTAATTGGGGCCGCCACCACCTTCGGGCGGGACCCAGGTGATGATCTGGTAAGGATCCTCAATGTCGCAAGTCTTGCAGTGCACACAGTTGGCCGGATTCAGGCTGATGCGCTTGCCATGGGGCGCGGCGCTGTCGTCGACCATCTCGTAGACATTTGCGGGGCAGAAGTTCTGGCATGGACTCGAAAACTCCTTCACGCAACGGTCATTGCAGATGTTCGTGTCTTCAATCAGCAAATGGGCTGGCTGATCTTCCTCATGCCTGGTGCCGGAATGATAGAGGTCCGTGAGTTTGTCGAAAGTGAGCTTGCCGTCGCCTTTTGCGGGGCCGATCAGGGGAGCTTCCGGGCCACCGTCGGCCGGCAGTTTGGCGATCGGCTCCAGGTTTTTATACCCGGGATGCGAAGGCACGCGGTTGCGGAGGCCACCGGGGAAAATGTCCTGCAGCACGGTGTTGAACATCCCGGCCACCATGCCCTTCTCAAATCCCTGGTGGAAGTTGCGCACCGGCCACAGTTCGTCATGAATCCAGCTGGTTTCTACGCGGCGCTGAAATTTGCCGAGAATTTCTGAGGATGCCGTTGCCGACGCATCCATACTCACCAGCGCCTCGAAGGCCGTCTCAGCCGCCAGCATGCCGCTCTTGATCGCAAGGTGAATTCCCTTCAGCCGCGCCGAATTCAGAAAGCCGGCGGAATCGCCAACGATCATCCATCCGTCTCCGGCGAGCGGCGGCAGCGACCACCACCCCCCATAGGGAAGCGATTTCGCTCCATACCGGATCATCTTGCCGCCAGTCAGCAACTTGGCAATGTAAGGATGCTGCTTGAAGGTCTGCAGCACGTGTTGCGGATCGAGCCGCGGGTCGCGATAATCGAGCCCAGTAACGAAGCCGAGTGAGACGGTGTTGTCCTTCGAGCCGTAAATCCACGCGCCGCCATATTCTTTCGTGGTCAGCGGATAACCCATGGTGTAGATAACTTCTCCTGCCTCGATGCGGCCCGTCGGGACCTCCCACAATTCTTTGACGCCCACTCCATAAGTCTGCGGGTTGCGGTCTTTCATCAAATCAAATTTATGGATGAGTTGCTTGGTAAGCGATCCCCGCGTCCCTTCGGCCAGAACAACGACCTTCGCCTTTACATCGTAGCCAGGCTCGAAATTTGATTTCGGCTGATTCTGCCTGTCGACGCCCTTATCGTCCGTGCGCACGCCCGTCACGCAATTGCCGTCATAGAGCAGTTCTGATCCGGCAAAGCCCGTGAAAATCGTGATGCCCGCTTCTTCGACCTTGCCCGCCAGCCATTTCACAAAGCGGTTGATGGAGATGACGTAGTTGCCATGATCCTGCAGCGGAGGAGGCGTGAGCGGAAGCTGGTAATGGTCCTTGCGCGTCAGGAAGTGAACGGATTCCTTGTGGACTACGGCGTCGAGCGGCGCTTCGCTCTCGAATCCAGGCATCAGTTCCTTCATGGAGCGCGGATCGAGAAGTGCACCGGAAAGGCAATGCTGTCCGGCTTCGCGCGCCTTTTCAAGCACGTAGATATTCTCTTTACTGAGCTGGCGCTCGGGATGGCGTGCGTTGTGGTCTTTATTATTATTATTGTGATCGTCGATCAACTGCGAGAGCCGAAGCGCGCAGGCCATGCCCGCGGGCCCGCCGCCGACGATGACGACATCGGCCGGCATTTCAGGATGCTCGACGCTGGGGAGAGGCTTGCGGAAGATCAACATGCGAAACCGCCTCCTAACAGGAAACTTTCCATGATACGCGGAATCAGCATCAGCGACCCATCGCCGCGATCCAGTCGTGGCTCAATTTGGATTCTGCAAAATCATTGGCCGTGGGGTTGGCTTCCTGATTTCTTCTTTAATTTCTTCTTTCCTCCGTTTTTTCTTTCTTCGGCAGTTCGCTTTTGGGGGTAGTAACTAGTTGGTACCGGGTACCCCCCCTCCTCCCTGGTAATGGAATCATGGGGTTAGGAGGAAATCTCCGCTAGATCTTTGAATTTAAAATAGTTACGGGTAAAGTATTTATTAATCAATGACTTAGCTTCGCTTTGGCTGGATTTCGTTTTCAAAGAGCGTCCCAAAATGGGATTGCGACGGATTTGGTGGCCGGTCCCTTATAGACGGACACACGTCTGGATTCCACGATCCGATCGCCATTATGGCTAGCGGTTTGGTCCGTGTCTGTGACGGGAGCCATAGGCTGATTGTGACGAAAAAAGTCGAGAGCTGGCCGAGAGTAGGGACCGATTTGAAAACACTGCAAACCAACCGCCTTGCAAAACAAATTCAAACTGAGCGGCCACCCGCGATCGCGTTGATCCGTCGTCCGCCGTCCGCCTGGAACCGCTTTCCTCACCATTTCTTGAAAATGACGGCGACCGCGCAGACGATGAGAGCAAAGCCTACGTAGTAGTTCCACTTAAGCGATTGATGAAAGTAGAGCACGGAAAACACCGAAAACACGGTCAGAGTGATGACTTCCTGGATGGTCTTCAGTTGCGCCACAGAAAACTCGTAGGAGCCGATGCGGTTGGCCGGCACTTGAAAACAATATTCCGCAAACGCAATCAGCCAGGAGAGCACGATGACTTTGAAAAGAGGCGTGTGCCGATACTTCAAGTGACCATACCAGGCGAAGGTCATGAAGATGTTGGAGAGGGTCAACAGCAGAATCGTGGTCATGCGGAATATGTTGCCTGATTCCGGGTGTTGATTGCCACCTGCGGACCGGTGAAGCGACGGGCGTCTCGCTGTCCAGCAGAATGGTGGCCGGGCGAGGACGCCCCGGCTCTCCATTATCAAGCGCGCCGAATTTCCGCGACGGACTCGCGAATGGCCTGCAACACTCGATCCATCTGGCTCGGCGTTCCGACCGTGATCCGCACACATCCATCGCATCCTGGATTGGCCGAGGAATCGCGGACCAGGACGCCGCGCCGCCGCATCGACTCCACAAATGTTTGTGCGGACGCGCCGATTCGCACCAGAACGAAGTTCGTCTGGCTTGGCCAGAAATGCAGGCCGAGTTCGCTGAAGAGATGTTCCAGTTGTTCGCGTTCCCGCTTCACCTGCGCTACGTGTTCGCTCACGAATGACCGGTCGGCGAGCGCTTCTTCGAGACAAGCCAACGCCACGGAATTCACGTTGAAAGGCAAGCTGAGCCTCCGCAGATAATCGATTTGCTCCGGCGCACCGGTCAGCACACCGAGACGCAGACCGGCGAGTCCGTAGGCTTTGGAGAAAGTGCGCGCAACGAATAAGTTGGGATGGCGTGCCAAGTCTGGGATCATGGTGCGGCAGGTCAGGGCTCCGCCGCAGAAATCGAAGTAGGCTTCGTCGATCAGCACCGCAGCGTGGGGCGCTGCTTCCGTAATCTGCAATAACTCCGCGCGGGAAGCGGCGAGTCCAGTGGGATTGTTGGGATTCGCGATCGCGATTACCCGGGTGCGTGGCGAAATCCTTGCCAGCAGATCGGTAACGGGAAGCGCCAGGTCTTCTCCCGGCTGCGCGCGCACGAGTTGCGCCCCAAGCGCCGCGCCCAGCGCGGGATACATCACGAAGGTCGGGTCGGCGAACAGCAGTTCTTCGCCAGGGGCGAGATACGCTGTAAACAGCAGCGACAGCGCCTCGTCCATTCCGTTGGTGAGCAAGACCTGCTCCGGTGCGATATTCAAAAAATTCGCGACGAGCCGCTCACCCGCCTCGCGTTCTGGATACAACGATAGATCCGCCGCCGAGAGCGAGCGCAGCCGCGCCAGCACCCGGGGCGAGCATCCGGTCATGCTCTCGTTAAGATCGAGACTGAGCCCGGCACGGCTCACGATGGGCGAGTGGTACGGGCTCAGTTTGGCAATTGTTTCGCGCGGCTTCAGCATGGGGGCCGATATCAGGGAGTGTACCTAAAGATGAAAAGATGAGACGAGTTTACTTGATCGTCCATGACTTGCCGCCGTAGATCGAAGCGGCAGAAAGACCGGGCAAGACTCGTTTCTACCCGTCATTCATCGTCCCTTATTTCTCATTCTTCGTTCCGCCTCGCGTACTTCACCCCGGCAAAAATCACCGTGCAGATGGCAAAGTCCAGTAGCAAGCCCCAGTCTTCTTTGAAGAGGCCGTGCCTCGCAACCGGTGGCAGATGCGGCATGAGGAGATAGTAGATTGCGTTGCCCGCGAGCACGGCTACGAGGGCGTCGAGAAAATTCTTCATGGTCGTGTTCTTGATCGGGGTCGTCCCCACGCCAGTCTCAGCTGTTCATTCCATCGGCGTAAAACCGGGCGCGATGGGGACCCCGGCTGCTAACATCGCTTAAGATGCTGGAACCGGCCACTCCTATTCAATATGTGAAAGGCGTCGGCCCGCGTCTGGCCGAGGTGCTTGTCGCGAAAGGCATTGCGACGGTCGACGACCTGCTCCATTACCTGCCCTTTCGCTACGAAGACCGGCTGAACCCCCGTTCCGTTGCCGAACTGCGCGCCGGAGAGATGGCGACGGTGATCGCCGAAGTCCGCAACTCGGGGCTGTTTCGCACCCGCCGCATGCCCATTTTCCAACTCACGGTTGGCCAGGGACGCTCCAAGCTGAAGTGCCTCTGGTTTAATGCCACGTATCTTCAGGATAAATTCCAGCCCGGTCAGATGCTGGCCCTCTACGGCAAGGTCGAAGAGGATCGCGACGGACAGCTGCAGATTATGCAGCCGCAATTCGAGATTCTGGGCGATGTCAATGAAGAGGGCGGCGCCGATGAGGCAGAAAAAAAGGCAGCCGCTTCGCTCGAGATCGGACGCATCGTTCCGATCTACGAATCAACCGGCCAAGGTAGACTTACGCCACGCTGGTTCCGGCGTATTATCCGATGGACGCTCGAGAATCTGAATCCCGATTCTGCCGATCCGATTCCGGCCGCGGTGCGCGCACACCTTGGTCTGGTTTCTCCCGGCGAAGCTCTGTGGAAAGTTCATTGGCCGGATCCGGGCGAGAGTTTTACCGACCTGCAATCATCGCGTACGCCCGCCCACATAAGAATGATCTTCGATGAACTGTTCTTTATCGAGCTCGGATTGGAGCTCAAGCGCCGTGAGCAGAAGGCGCAAACCGGAATCGCTTTTAAACTCAACGATACGGTTCGCGAGGCAATCAAGAAGATCCTTCCCTTTCATCCGACGGCCGCGCAGAAGCGGGTACTGAAAGAAATCGCTGCCGACATGCAGACGCCCAGTCCCATGCGCCGTCTGCTGCAGGGCGATGTGGGATCAGGCAAAACCATCGTGGCCTTCCAGGCCGCAATTATTGCCATCGAGAATGGCTATCAGGTCGCGCTGATGGCGCCCACGGAAATTCTGGCGCAGCAGCATTACTTTTCGGCCCGCCAGATTCTGGAACGCGCTGGATACCGCATCGTCCTACTGACCGGCTCTCTCGAGCAAGACCGCAAACGCGATGTGCGGCGTCACATCGCCCAAGGCAACGCCCAATTAGTAATCGGAACCCACGCGCTGATTCAAAATCGCGTCGAATTTGAAAATCTGGGCTTGGTCGTAGTGGACGAACAACATCGCTTCGGAGTAATGCAACGCCTGAAGCTAATGAAGAAAACGGACGAAGCCCGTGTGGTGACGGGGCTCCGCCCCGTCCTGCCGGGCGGGGACGCCCAGCGCTCCACTGAGTCAGACCCCGAGCCCGACGTCCTGGTGATGACGGCCACGCCCATCCCGCGCACCCTGGCTCTGACTCTATACGGCGACCTCGACGTTTCTGTGCTGGACGAACTCCCTCCCGGACGCACCCCGATCGTCACCCGCTCCGTCGCCGACGAGCGTGCTCCCGAAGTTTGGGATTTCGTCCGCAAACAGGTTGCTGCGGGACATCAGGCCTACGTTGTTTATCCCGTGATCGAAGAGAACGAAGAGCGCGAACTGAAGGCCGCCGAACAGATGCACCGGCAGTTACGCGAAAAGATTTTCCCCGAGCTTCATGTCGGTTTGCTGCATGGCCGTCTCGATGCCGACAGAAAAGAAGATGTCATGCGGCAATTTCAGGCGGGCAAAATCGAAATTCTCGTCGCTACCACGGTGATCGAAGTCGGCGTCGATGTCCCCAACGCGACGGTGATGGTGATCGAACATGCCGAGCGCTTTGGATTAGCGCAGCTCCACCAGTTGCGCGGCCGCATCGGGCGCGGTGCCGCGAAATCCTACTGCATACTTGTACGCGGAGGCAAGGTTTCCGAAGAAGGCGAACGGCGTCTTGAGGCCATGGTGCGTTCCAATGACGGATTCCAGATCGCCGAACTTGATCTCGAATTGCGCGGGCCCGGCGAATTTTTCGGCACCAAGCAGGCGGGCATCCCGAGCTTCCGCGTGGCCAACATCATCCGCGATCACCAACTTCTCGAAGCGGCGAAACGCGAGGCCGCATTTGTAATCTCCGGCCCGAATTCCGAAATATCAAAACCTGAAATCGAGCGCGCGCTCCGGGAGATGCGGTCGCGGTGGGCCAGCAGTTACGGGCTCGTCGAGGTGGGGTAAAGCGGTCAGTCTGCACTTCATTGACTTGCCTATTTCACCCCCGTAAGATGGGGCGCTAACTTTAGCGGCGCTAACGAATGATCGGACAAACCATCTCGCACTACCGCATTGTCGAAAAGCTGGGTGGCGGGGGGATGGGCGTGGTTTACAAGGCCGAAGACACTCGCCTGCGACGCTTTGTCGCTTTGAAGTTCCTTCCTGAAGAGGTGTCAAGAGACCCGCAATCCCTGGCTCGATTTGAGCGCGAGGCGCAGGCCGCTTCCGCCCTCAACCATCCCAACATCTGCACCATTCACGACATTGGCGAGCACGAGGGGCGAGCATTCATCGCCATGGAATACCTCGATGGGCTGACGTTGAAACATCTCATCGCCGGGCGTCCGCTGGAATCGGACACGTTGCTGTCGCTTGGAATCGAGATCGCCGACGCCTTGGATGCGGCGCACGCCGAAGGCATTGTGCATCGCGACATCAAGCCAGCAAATATTTTCATAACCAAGCGCGGGCACGCGAAAGTTCTGGACTTCGGCTTAGCGAAAGTATCGGGACAGCCCGCGCGCGGTGAAAAAGATGCAACACTCGCGACCCTGGGGATGGACGATCAACATCTGACGAGTCCGGGGACGGCGCTCGGCACCGTGGCTTACATGTCGCCGGAGCAGGCCAAGGGCAAAGAACTTGACGCGCGCAGCGATCTGTTTTCATTCGGAGCGGTGCTCTACGAGATGGCTACGGGAACTTTGCCGTTTCGCGGCGACACTTCAGCGGTAATTTTTAACGCGATTCTGGAGCGGGCTCCGACCTCTCCGCTGCGATTGAATCCGGAAATTCCCACCGAACTGGAGCGAATCATCAACCGTGCGCTGGAAAAGGATCGGGAGCTGCGCTATCAGCATGCATCGGAGATGCGCGCCGAGTTGCAGCGGTTGAAACGGGACTCGGGGTCGGGGAAAAGGATTGCGGCGGAAGAGCCGCCAGAGGCTGATCACCAGATTTCTTCCCACGGAACTCGTGGCTCGACTCAAACCGCGCCATCCTCTTCGTCCTCTTCTTCGCTGTCGGCATCGCGGGCGGGGGCGCCCGCGCCACACGAACCTGGACGGACGAACGCGTCCATCCCCACCTGGGCTTGGGTGGCGGCTGCACTTCTTCTAGCGGTGATTATTGCCGGCGGATTCTACTGGCGGACACGCTCCGGACAGAAGCTTACAGAGAAGGATTCCATCCTGCTGGCGGATTTCGTCAATACCACCGGGGATCCAGTTTTCGACGGGACGCTGAAGCAGGCGCTCGCCGTGCAGCTTGAGCAATCGCCGTATCTGAACATCGTGCCCGATCAAACGATCCGCACGGCGCTGAAGTTTATGGGACGCTCCGCCGACGAACGGGTCACGGGCAGCATAGCCCGTGAAATCTGCGAGCGCGAGCATGTCAAGGCCATGCTGAGCGGATCGATTACAACCCTCGGCAGCCAATATGTAGTTGCGCTCGATGCCACCAATTGCGCGACCGGCGATTCGCTGGCGCGAGAACAGGTGACGGCGGCGACGAAAGAGGCCGTGCTCCCGGCGGTGGGTAAAGCGGCGTCGAGCTTGCGGGGAAAGCTGGGCGAGTCGCTGGCATCGATTCAGAAGTTCGACACACCCGTGACTGATGCCACTACGTCGTCGCTCGAAGCTCTGAAGGCGTATGCCGCAGCCGACGCGATGCGCAATGGTGGAAGTGAGGCAGAATCGATTCCTTTGTTCCAGCACGCGATCGAACTCGACCCGAATTTTGCCATGGCGCATGCCCGACTGGCGGCTATTTACAACAACCTTGGCGAAGAAGACCGATCGGTCGAAGAGGCCAAGAAGGCATTCGATTTGCGGGAACGAGTGAGCGAACGCGAGCGCTTCTACATTACCGATCATTTTTATACGGCGAACGGAGACATCGAGAAAGACAAGGAAACGCTCGAATTGGCGATCAAGACGTATCCGAACGACTCCAGCCCCTATGCCAACCTGGCGCTGATATACAACCTCTACTACGGCGAGTTCGAGAAGGCTATCCCGCTAGCCAATGAGTTCACGCGTCTCGAGCCTAACGCTCCTTTTGGCTACGCGCACGCGGCTCAACCGTATATGGCGCTGAACCGAGTGGAGGAATCGCGCTCCATTCTGCAACAGGCAGTCGAAGCCAAGGCTGACAACCTGTTCATCCACGAATCGCTCTACGAGCTGGCTTTCTTGAATGGCGATGCCGACGGGATGCAACGACAAGTGAATTGGTCGGCGGGGAAGCCCAGCGAATACTTGCTGCTCATCTCGATGGCAGATGCTGCAGCTGCACGAGGGCAAATGCAGAAGGCTGAGGGATTGGTGCAGCGGTCAGTGCAGGTGAGCGATCGTCTCGGCTTCAAGGAGACGACGGCCGACACGCAAGCCGGGTTTGCGGTGAGGCAGGCCGCAGTGGGGAATGCTTCGAAAGCCAAAGAGCTGGCTGCGTCCAGTTCCGCATTGGCGCATGGTCGCCGCAATATGGAGTCAGTCGCGGTCGCACTGGCCATGACCGGGGATGTAAACCGCGCCCAAACCATCGCCGCCGACCTTGGCCGCCGCTTTCCAGACGACACGCTGCTGCATCAGGTGAGCATTCCCATCGTGCAGGCGTTAATCGAGATGGATCGCAAGGCGCCCGAGAAGGCGATCGCGGCGCTGCAGGCAACAACGCCGTACGAATTGGGCTCCAACCAGGAACTCTTTCCGATGTACATTCGCGGCCTGGCGTATCTTCAGGCGAAGCGCGGCGCGGATGCGGCGGCGGAATTTCAGAAAATGGTAGATCATCGCGGGATCGAGCCGACAAGTCCCAACCATTCGCTGGCCAAGCTGGGTCTGGGCCGAGCGTATGTGATGACCGGCGACACGGCAAAAGCGAGGGCTGCGTACCAGGATTTCTTTGCGCTGTGGAAAGACGCGGACTCCGACGTTCCCATCCTTAAAGAAGCCAAGGCGGAGTACGAACAACTGCATTGATTCCCGGAGAACTCCATCTGTAATTGGTTCTGCTATTATCGCGGCAGGGCCGGGAAAACCGGCTAACGGTACACTTCATAAGGAGTTTTTGTTATGGAAATGCAAGCTATTCCCTTAGGCTCCCGCCGCGACGAAGACATCGCCCTCGACCTCATGAAATTTATTGCCATGACTACGAGTTACGGCAAGACGGCTGGAGCCGGAGTCGGTTTTCAGGGCACAGGCGCGGCCGCCAAGCCCGAGGACTACGCCGCCCACCTGCTGGAACTGTATAGCCGTTGCCTGCAGTCGGTCGGTGGAAAGTAGTTGGGATCGGGCGATCTGGTGATCTGGCCATCGGTTCATCGAATTCATCTCCGAAATCAGACTCGATGATTCGATTTACAAACGGCCGTGGTTTGCGGCCTGCGGTTTGCGGCCTGCGGTTTGCGCCAGTCGGTTTGCGTCAATCCTTCCCGCTTCTATAGAATCATGAGTTTGCTGCAAGCTGTCTGAAGCTGCAAGCAGGGTCCTCGCGGGTGTCCATCAATGACGGTCGCCGCCGCCGTGATCGCGGACGGCGGCCGACGAATGACCAACGATTGACTTCGAAATCATTATGAAAATTCATGAGTATCAGGGAAAAGAAATTCTGAAGAAATATGGTGTCGCCGTGCCCCGCGGCAAGATGGCAACAAGCCGCGAAGAGGCCGAGGCGGCCGCGAAAGATCTGTTCGACTCGGGTGCGACGGGAGTTGTTGTGAAGGCCCAAATTCATGCCGGCGGACGCGGCAAGGGCGGCGGAGTAAAGCTGGCCAAGTCGGTGGAAGAGGCGAGCGAAATCGCCAGCAAGATTTTGGGGATGAAACTGGTGACCCATCAGACGGGGCCTGAAGGACGCATCGTTCATCGGTTGCTGATTGAAGAGACTCTGCCGATCGAGAAGGAACTTTATCTGGGAATTCTGGTCGATCGCGGCGAAGGTAAGCCCGTGTTCATGGCGTCGTCGGCGGGCGGCATGGATATTGAGCAAGTAGCCGCCGAGCGTCCGGAAGCGATCTTGAAGCAGTACATCGATCCGGGCATGGGCCTGGAACCGTTTCAGGCGCGCAAGATCGCGTTCAGGTCTGGGCCTGAAGGCCGAGCAGATCAATCCTGCAGTGAAGTTCCTGACCGGCCTTTACCGCGCGTTCTTAGACACGGATGCGTCACTGGTTGAGATCAATCCCTTTATCAGTTGTACGGATGGTCGCCTGTTCGCGCTCGACGCCAAGATGACCTTTGATGATAACGCCCTCTTTCGCCATCCGGACCTGCGCGAGTTGCGCGACATTACCGAAGAAGATCCGCTGGAAGTGGAGGCGTCGAAATACAACCTGAACTACATCAAACTCGACGGCAGCGTGGGCTGCATGGTGAATGGCGCCGGCCTGGCCATGGCCACGATGGACATCATCAAGTACGCGGGCGGCATGCCGGCCAACTTTCTGGACGTGGGCGGCGGAGCAAATGCGGAGCAGGTGGCGCATGCGTTTGAGATCCTTCTGAGCGATAAGAGCGTTCGCGCTGTCCTGATCAATATTTTTGGCGGTATTTTGCGCGTCGATACTCTGGCTTCCGGAGTGGTCGAGGCAGCGAGGAAGACAAATCTCCAACTGCCGGTGGTGCTGCGCCTCGAAGGCACGAATGTTCAGGAAGGAAAGAAAATTTTGCTGGAGTCAGGCCTGAACTTCGTGGTCGCGGAAACGATGAAAGACGCCGCCGATAAAGTCGTGGCAGCGGCAAGGGGCTAAGGTAGGGGCGCGGCTAGAAACGTCTCTTATGGAAGTGAGCAATTATGGCAATCCTGGTTGACAAGAGAACTCGACTCATTGTGCAAGGTCTCACCGGCCGCGAAGGCACGTTTCACGCGAAGGCGTGCGCGGCTTACGGAACGCAGATCGTCGGCGGAGTTACTCCGGGCAAGGGCGGAATTACCTATGAGGGCTGGCCGGTTTTCAACACGGTTCAGGAAGCGGCCGACAAAACCGGCGCGAATGCGACCGTCATTTTTGTGCCGCCGCCGTTCGCGGCCGACGCGATCATGGAAGCGGCCGACGCCGAAATTGAGCTCATCGTTTGCATTACCGAAGGCATTCCAACCTTGGACATGGTGCGCGCCTGGGAGTTCCTGCAGAATCGTCGCTCGCGCCTGATCGGGCCAAACTGCCCCGGCATCATTTCGCCCGGTAAATGCAAGATCGGAATCATGCCCGGTTCTATTCACAAAGAGGGCAATGTCGGAATCGTGTCGCGCTCGGGAACGCTCACCTACGAAGCGGTGCACCAGCTTACGCAACGGGGAATCGGACAATCGACGGCGATCGGCATAGGCGGGGATCCGATCATCGGAACGAATTTTGTCGACGCGCTCGATCTCTTCAACCGCGATCCGCAGACTGACGCCGTGGTCATGATCGGCGAAATTGGCGGCAACGCCGAGGAGACCGCCGCCGAATTTATCCGAATGCACATGAAGAAGCCGGTAGTGGGTTTCATCGCCGGACAGACAGCGCCTCCGGGCCGTCGGATGGGTCACGCGGGAGCGATCATCTCCGGCGGCAAAGGCACCGCAAGCGAGAAAATTGCGGCCATGGAGAAGGCTGGACTGAAGGTAGCGAAATCGCCGGCCGATATTGGTGAGACGCTGGCCGCGGCCTTGGGGGCGAAAGTATAGAAGCATTCAGCAGCCGTCAGCTTCTGCTCACGGGAGGCAACACGTTGTTACTGAAAACTGACAAATGAGATCTGACACCTGACTTATGAAAACACTGCAACGCACACTGACCATCATCAAGCCCGACGCGGTGAAGAAAAACGCGGTGGGAGACATCATCGAGCAGTTCGAGAAAAATGGTTTCCACATTCTTGCCATGAAGATGCTGGAAATTTCCCAGCATCAGGCGGAGCAGTTCTACGCCGTCCATGCCAGCCGGCCGTTTTACCATTCGCTGACCAAATTCATGTCGAGCGGACCCATCGTGGCACTGGCCTTGGAAAAGGAAAACGCCATCGCCGATCTGCGCAAGCTCATGGGCGCGACCAACCCGGCCAGCGCCGAAGAGGGCACCATCCGCAAGAAATGGGCCAGCGACATTGAACACAACGCGATTCACGGCTCGGATGCGGACGAAACCGCGCGCTTCGAGTTAAGCTTCTTTTTTGCGGGATACGAATTGACCCAGTAAAAGCAGTTCGCAGTTCCCGGTTCTCATGGCTCAGCGGAATCAATCTGGGGCCTGGGTTTTCCGGGAACTGAGAACTGGGAATGAGAACTTTCATGCCTCTTGTTCAAGTCACCATGCTCCAAGGGCGGACCGTCGACCAGAAGCGCAAAATCGCGCAGCGCATTACCGACACCATGGTGGAAGAAGCGGGCGCTCGCCGTGAGGCGATCGTTGTGACTTTCGTGGAAGTGTCGAAGGAAAGCTATGCGTCTGGCGGGGTGCTGATGGCGGACAAGCAATAAGTGCAGTCGTCAGTTCTCAGTCTTCTGAGAACCGCATCGTCATCCCATCGGTTCGAACAGGTGCCCTTCGGTGCGGTCGCCGAGCTTCGGCAGTTCTTTTTTCGCGAACTGCAGAAAGTGTGGCGAGGCGCGATGCGCCTCAAGGGCGGCATCGTCCTTATACTGTTCGTAGACAAAGAACCGGCGCGGATCAGTCTTGTGCTTGTGCACTTGATACATTACACAGCCCGGCTCTTTGCGCGATTCGGCTGAGAGTTTTTCAAAGATCGCGATCACTTCTGGCTCGCGTCCAATTTTTGCCATCCAGGTTACGGCCAACACCACCATCCGTCGCTCCGTTCTATTCCTGCGTTAAGGATTCGTATACCTTTCGATAGCTCCTAGTTGCGGTTCAGGCCCAATGCGCTTATAAACTCCGGTACCAGGATCGTCTGCTCACGATCGGGGCCCGTGGAAATCATTCCTACCCGCGCTCCCGTTTCCTTCTCGATGAAGGCCATGTATTCGCGGGCAGCTTTAGGCAGCGCTTCGATCGTCCGCACCGACTGCGTTGGACTCGCCCACCCAGGCAGGTTACGGTAGATGCATTCGATTTTTTCATAACCGCATGCCTGCGCCGGAACTTCGTCCGTCCCCTTGCCATCCACCTTGTAACCCACGCACACTGGAATCTCGGTCAGATGATCCAGCACATCCAACTTCGTGACCACCAGCCACGAGATGCCATTAATCATGCCAGCGTATCGAAGTAGAGGCAAATCGAGCCAGCCCGTACGGCGGGGGCGCCCCGTGACCGCGCCAAATTCATTGCCTCTTTTGCGCAGATCTTCACCTTCGGCACCGAGAAGTTCGGTCGGGAAAGGCCCACTGCCCACGCGGGTGCAATAGGCTTTGGTGATGCCAATCACCGTGTCAATCGATGTCGGCGGCACGCCCGTTCCGGTTGCCGCTCCTCCGGAAGTGGCACTGGAAGAGGTCACGAAGGGATAGGTGCCATGATCAATATCGAGCATCGTGCCTTGTGCCCCTTCGAAGACAATTGACTTGCCTTCGGCCAGAGCACGGTTCAGCAGCAGCGCCGTGTCGCGCACAAACGGCCGAAGCTGCTCGGCGGCGTCGGCATACTCGCGAAACATTTTGTCGGCATCCAGCGGGTCGGAGTTAAAAAGCGCGTGCGCGATCATATTTTTCTCGCGACATGCGTTCTCAATGTGCGTGCGCAGCAATTCACGGTCGAGCAGATCGGCGACGCGCAATCCGCGCCGTCCCATCTTGTCTTCGTACGCCGGGCCTATGCCTCGTGATGTGGTTCCGATTTTTACCCGACCCGGAGCGTTTTCCGATCCCAGTTCCATCATGCGATGGTAGGGAAGAATAACCTGGGCGCGGTTCGAAACGAAAAGATTGCCGTCGACTTTTACCCCGGCAGCCCGCAGCGAAGCTACTTCCTTCAAAAAGGCCAACGGATCAATCACTACGCCATTGCCCACGACGCTGGTGCACTCGGGCCGCAGAATGCCGCCGGGCACGAGCTGCAAGACGAATTTCTTGCCGTTGATGATAACGGTATGTCCGGCATTGTGGCCGCCGGCATAACGCGCTACCACTGAAAAAGTCTGGGTAAGTACGTCGACGATCTTGCCCTTGCCTTCGTCGCCCCACTGGGCTCCGACAATAACCGCAGTTCTTCCTCTGCTCAATGCAAACTCCACCTTGGAAATATTGCCCCGGGGTCGCACACACGGATTGCGCCGCTGCTACTGTTCAAAGACTGGAAAACTGGGAGATCGGCCGTACTGGTGTGTACTCCCTAGCATACCGAATGGGGCTGTGGAGGAGCAAACCGGAACGTGCGATTTCCTCAGGTGGTGCCGCAGTTTCAGTTCGTTTTGAAGGGCGCTCAGGATGGCGGATTCCTTGGGGCGGTTGCCCTTTCCATAGGACGAGGTCAATACTCGCACGCCCTATGGAGAGGCCCCCATCCGACCCGTCGCCATCGCAGCCCGAGATCCAGCGCCCTGCCGTCTCTTGTATCCTGAGAACGTGCCTGAACTCCCCGAAGTTGAAACCATTACACGAGGCCTCAACCGACGCCTCGCTGGTGACATCGTCGAATCAGTATGGATAGGTTCCAGGAAACAACCACTCAAGTCCCCTGCCGACGTCATCGCATCGACGCTTGAGGGCAAGCGGATCGTGCGTGTGCATCGCGCTGGCAAGCACATCGTGTTCGACCTGGAGGGCGGGATACAGTCCGAACGAGAGCCGAAGAAAGGCCGCCGCGCCGCTCGCGGCCGGACGCGGAGAGCCGCGTCTCCACTCCAGACTGAGGATCGGGCGGACCAGTGGATCGTCCATCTCGGCATGACCGGCCGCATGGTGGTTTGTGCACCTTCCGCCGAAATCGTAAAGCACACGCACCTGATCGCGAAGCTCGCTTCGGGGCGCGAACTGCGGTTCGTCGATCCGCGGATGTTTGGCAAACTCAGTGTTCATGCTGGTGGCTTCGATCCTGGCGGAGTGGAACCGCTGGAGGTGAGCGAGGAGCGGTTCGTCGCACTCTTTCGTGGACGCAAGACTCCGATTAAAAGCGCGCTTCTGAATCAGAAATTGCTGCGTGGCGTGGGCAACATCTATGCCGACGAATCGCTCTTTCGCGCGGGCATCCGTCCTCGCCGCCGCGCCTCCACCCTCACGCGCCAGCAGTTAACCAAGCTTCGCGCCGCAGTAACGGAGGTGCTGAAAGAGGCGATCGCGCTCGGCGGATCCTCGATTTCCGATTACGTGGATGCCGATGGCGAAGAGGGATTTTTCCAGCTCCGGCATCGAGTGTACGGCCGTGAGGGCGCGCCGTGCCTGGTATGCAAGACCGCGATCCGGCGAGTTGTGTTGGCCGGGCGCAGCAGTCACTTCTGCGTGAATTGTCAAAAATAGCCCTAATAGAACGATTTAATATTGACGGATCGGTACCCACGCTGTAAAAAAGAGCAGTACTAAATGTCTCTTTAGACCGATCACCGAGTCATTCATCATGAATAAATTTTCGATTGGAGTGGATCTCGGCGGCACGAACTTGCGCATCGCAGCCGTCGATGATCAGGGCACTCTCATCGAAAAAGTTACTCTCGGCACAAAGGTTTCTCGGGGACGCGATCACGTCATCGCCGACATGTGCGACGCCATCCAGCGCCTGTCCGATAAATACAAGGCATCTGCTCCCCTGCTCGGCATCGGCATTGGCGTGCCCGGAATCATCGACATGCAGACCGGCCTGGTACGCGAATCGCCCAACCTGCCCGACTGGGTCGACTATCCCGCTCGCGCCGCCATTGAGCAGTGTCTGAAAACGGTGGTGATCCTTGAGAACGACGCCAACGTCGCGGCGCTAGGCGAAAAATGGCTGGGCGCGGCGAGAGAGTATTCCGACGTGGCCATGCTGACCCTCGGCACTGGCGTCGGGGGCGGACTGGTTGTCGGCGGCAAGATCTGGCGTGGCGCGAATGGCATGGCTGGAGAATTCGGGCATACCACCGTCGAGCCCGACGGTCATCCTTGCGGATGCGGAAATCGAGGCTGCCTCGAACAATACGCTTCGGCCACCGCGGTGGTTCGCATGGCGCGGGAAGCAATTGCCCGTGACGGCGCGATAGCGCTCGCGAGGACTGCTAACACCGATCCCGAGTTCAGTGCAAAATCCGTCTACAATCTCGCGATTCAGGGAGACGAAGATGCGCGCCGCATTTTCAAGTATGTAGGCCGTTGTCTGGGCATCGTTCTCTCGTCGATGGTCAATTCCTTGAATTTGCCGATTTATGTAATTGGGGGCGGAGTGTCAAGCGCATGGGAAGCTTTTTCTCCCGCGATCTTCGAAGAGTTGCGGCTGCGCTCTCTGGTATACGCCGCCACCGCGCCCCCCGATCCCTCGGCGCCGCATCTGGGAGCTTCCGCCCATGTGAAGTCCGGCCCCGGCCACAAAACCGTCATCACCCGCGCGTTGTTGGGAAGCGATGCCGGGCTCTACGGCGCCGCCCGGCTGCCGATGATTGCTGACCCAAAGCGCTAGCGCGGAAGATTTTCCGTTTCTGATTTTCCGTTTCTGGTTTTCCGTTTCAATGATGCTGGCGTTTCGGTGCGGCCGCTTTCGGCGAGTGCTTCGCTGAGCGCGATGGTCTGGGCGAGCGGAATGATTTTCTCCCCAAAGACTGCGCCGCTTTCGGCACGTGCACTGGAGTCGGCGCACGCATTAAGGCTGGCGCACTGGGTGGAGGCGGAAGCGTCAGTTTCGGTCCCGACGCAGCCGTTTTCAACTTCGCGACTTCCAGTAGAGTCAGGTTCCGCCAGTCGCCAGGAGGCACATCAAGTGCCAGCGGACCGTATTGAACTCGCCGGATTTTCTCCACGTGGTGCCCCACTTCTTCAAACATCTTTCGAACCTGGCGGTTGCGACCTTCAATAATAGTCACTTCGAGCCAAGGGTTGTCACCCTCGCGGATCAATCGAATCTTTGCCGGAGCGGTGCGCACGCGCCGCCCGCCTTTTTCTGCGATCGATACTCCGCGGCGAAGTTTATCGAGTTTCGGTTCGTCGGGCTGACCCGCAACTTTCACTACATAAACCTTTGGCACGTTGGACGACGCTTTCATCAGCGCGTTGGCGAGTTCGCCATCATTGGTCATCAGCAGCAAGCCTTCGCTGGCCCAGTCGAGGCGCCCGACGGGATACACGCGCCCTTTCACTTTGCTCACAAGGTCCATCACGGTGGGCCGTTTCTTTTCGTCGCTCACCGTGGTCACATATCCTTTGGGTTTATTCAGCGCGACGTACGTGTACCGTTCGGGACCTTGCAGCAGTTTGCCATTCACGCGAATGTGGTCTTTTTCGGGATCGGCCTTCGTCCCAAGCTCGGTGACTACCTGCCCATTCACCAGCACAAGCCCAGCGGTGATGAGTTGTTCAGCTTTGCGGCGCGATGCCACTCCGGCGGCAGCGATAATTTTTTGCAGACGTTCGGCTGGCATGGATGACTACTCCGGTTTGGCGTTGGCTGGCGCTTCAACTTCTTCGGCGGCGACTTCGGAATCGCTGGGGGTGAACCGCCCAAACTCTGCTTGGGTGGATGCTTCTTCTGCAGAATCGATCCTGGAAGAATCATTCCCTGCAGGGGACGGCGAACTCGAAGACGCTTCTACGATTGCCCCCTCATTCGGAAGCAAGTCACTCTGAAATGACTCCGCCAGCAGTTTTTCGAATTCCTCCATGCTAGGCAGTTCGTTAACGTCCTTGAGCCCGAAGCGCAGCAGAAATTCCTTGCTGGTTTTATAGAGAATAGGCCGGCCGATCACAGCCTTACGGCCGGCGGTAGTAATCAGTTTGCGGTCGAGGAGGGTGGCAATGACTCCGCCCGAATCTACGCCACGAATTTCGCTGATCTCCGGCACCGTGACCGGCTGTTTGTAGGCGACGACGGCGAGCGTTTCGAGCGCCGGCAGCGATAGCCGGAACGGAGGCTTCAGGCTCTTGGCGAAGGCGCGCACTACGTCGTGTTGGTCAGGTTTGGTTGACATGCGGTAGCCGCCGGCAACCTGACGGATTTCAATTCCGTGGTCTGCGCCCGAGTAATCCGCGATGAGCTCTTCCAGCGTGGCGCGAATGCGCGACTTGATTTCGGCGGCATCAAGTGCGGGAGTTTCCGCGGACACAGATTCCTTCACCAGCGAAAAAATCTGCTCCAGCGAAATAGGAGTTTCCGCCGCATAAATGATGGCTTCGAGTTGGGGTCTAAGGCTCATAAGTCACGTTAGCCGGCGTTCCATCGGCTATTTCCAATCATCGCGCACCGCAGCCTGTTCCGTCATCACCTCTTCGAAGTGGGAATGCTTTCTCACCAGCACTTCGCCGAAGACATGGTCCTGCCGCACCTGGATGGCCTGCAACCGGACCAGTTCGAGCAGCGCCAGAAACATGCAGACTAACGCCGGCCGCGATGGAACGTTGCTCAGCATATGCTTCAGGCGAATGGGACGATCTTCAGATGCCAGCCGCCGGTGCAGGTACTGAATCATCTGGCCCACGGTTACTGTCTCTTCGTCCACTTGCAGCATGGGCCGGGTACGCGCCCGATCCAGAATCTGTTGGAAGGTCTTGACCAGATCGATGACATCGGCGGCAAGTTCGGGCTCGGTCCCCTCGGCTTCCATGAACTCTCGGATCGCCGGATTGCTCAGCACGGCGTCTTCGATCTGCTGCTTTTGCAGGAGCATCTGCGCCGCCGATTTGAATTTTTCGTGTTCCAGCAGGCGATTGACAAGTTCATTACGCGGATCATCCTGCGCATCGGAAGGAGCCAGCGGATCACGCGGCAGCAGCATCTTCGACTTGATATGAATCAGCACCGCGGCCATGTAAATGAACTCGGAGGCAACGTTGACGTCGAGCTCGCGGATGCGCTCGACATACTTAAGATACTGCGCCGTAATTCTGGCGATGGGGATGTCGTAGATGTTAATGTCCTGCTTGCGAATCAAATCGAGCAGCAGGTCGAGCGGCCCTTCGTAGATTTCGCCAAGCTCAATGGCAAACGGAAAATCGCTGGCATCGTCTTTGTCTTTGTTCTTGGCCTTGCTCGACTTGGCGGCGGATTTGCTCTCGGGCAGAGACGCGGCTTGCCGCGTTTCCGCGGCAACCACCGAAGCGGCATTATTTCCAGAAGCCCCGCCCGGCGGACGTTCTGATGCGGGTTGAGACAAATCCGTCACTTCGTGGAACCTTTCGCCGGCCCATAATCCAGCCCCATTGATCTGCGAACCTCGTCCATCGTGGCGCCCGCTTCTTCCCGGGCGCGAGCCGATCCCGTCTCAAGAATATCCCAGGCGAGGCTTGGATTGTCCTCGTATTTCTTTCGGCGCTCCTGCATCGGGTTAAGAATTTTTACCACAGCATCCGCGACCCAGCCCTTGCATTCGATGCAACCGATTCCAGCCGACCGGCAGCCGTCGTATACCTTCGCCATCGTTTCTTTGCTGCTGAATATTTTGTGCAAATCGCCAACCGGGCAGACGTCAGGATTGCCCGGATCGGTACGGCGCACCCGCGCCGGATCGGTGACCATGGTCTTCAACTTCTGCCGTACCACCGGCTCGGGATCGGTAAGCATCACCGCATTGCCGTAGGACTTCGACATCTTGCGGCCATCGGTGCCGGGCAGGCGCGGAGCGGGGGTGAGCAGGGCTTGCGGCTCTGGAAAGACGGGGTTATAGATATCGATTTCGCTGACCCTCCCAGATTCCGTCTTGGCAGAAAAAGGGCAGTATAAAAGATTGAACCTTCTTGCGATCTCCCGTGTTAACTCCACGTGCGCTACCTGATCTTCGCCGACAGGGACGACGTCTGCCTTGTAGATCAGAATATCCGCCGATTGCAGGACGGGATAACCGAGAAACCCATAGGTGCCGAGATCTTTTTCCTGGATGTTTTCTTTCTGCTCTTTGTATGTCGGCACACGCTCCAGCCAACCGAGCGGCGTGATCATCGATAGCAGCAAATGCAATTCGGCATGCGCCGGAACATGCGATTGGATGAACATGACGCATTTCGCCGGATCCAGTCCCGCCGCCAGCCAATCCAGCAGCACATCGACCGAGTTTTCTTTCAGGCGCGAAGTGTCGGCATAATCGGTGGTCAGGGCGTGCCAGTCCGCAATAAAGAAAAAGCAGTCATACTCGTCCTGCATGCGCACCCAGTTTTCGAGAGCGCCCACGTAGTTTCCCAGGTGCAATTTGCCGGTCGAGCGCATTCCGCTCAACACGCGTTTCTTGGAAGGAGATGTCATTCAGAATTTGCCCAGCAAAAAGAGGTAGAAGCGAACAAAGGGGCCGATTAGCCCGCTGATAAGGCCCGGTGCAAGATACACCAACGCCAGTAGTGCGAAAAAGCCGATCCGGTCGTATACCATGCGCGCCGAATCTGGCAAGAAATGTCGCAGCACATGGCTGCCATCGAGCGGCGGAACGGGAATCAAATTAAAAACTGCCAGCACGATGTTAATGATCATAAGCACGTACAGCAACATAGCGACAGGCGCGAACGCGGAATCGGATACACCGGCACCAAACCCACCTGCCAGGCCCGCGACCGCGTCGTGTCCCGAGGCCGAGGTAAACGAGAGAACGCCCAGCAGCAGCAGTGCGCCAGTAGCGACGATGAAGTTGCTGACGGGGCCGGCCACGGAAACGATAATGTCGTCCATCACCGGATGGCGAAAGTTCCGCGGATCAACCGGCGTCGGTTTCGCCCAGCCGAGCAATGGGATGTGGCTGATGGCCGCGACCAGTGGCAGGATGATCGTGCCGAACAAATCAATGTGGCGAATCGGATTCAGCGACACTCGCCCCAGCATGCGAGCCGTGGGGTCGCCACAGCGTGACGCAGTCCAGGCATGCGCGGATTCGTGCACGCTGATTGCAAACAGAAACGCGATCATCTGGTAAAGAATTTCAACGGCTCTCGGCGTCATGGATGATGATTCGGTGAATCCTGATTCTAACAAAGGGGCTGCGAGCTTCGGGCTTCGAGCTTCGAGCGTGAGCAAACGGGGATCGCGATTGCTCGAAGCCCGTGGCTCGTAGCGCGCAGCTGTTTTTGGTTGTTTTTGGTTTATTGCCCGGCGCGAACGGGAGAAACCATCAGCGGGCTGGCGGCGCGTTTCTTGTCGCCCTTGTCGTGCTGGTAGATCAGCGAGAGAGCGCCTTCGCCGGAAGTGCTCGCCCCTGCGAGTTCGACGGCAAGTCCCTGATAGGAGCGGCCAAGTTCGTTATTTCCCTGTGCGGCTACGGGGTTGCCCTTATCAATCGCCGGTCCGATGACCTGGTAGTTGTTGGGCACTTTCCAGAGCACCTTGCAATTGGTCGCCTTTTCTACATCTTCGTCGGTAAAGCCGGGAATCTTTTTGTAACGGTTCAGCACGATGCGCAGGCGATCGCGACCCGCACCTTCCTGCAGGAAGGCGTGAATCCGCCCTGCACTCCACAGGGAAACGACATCGGTCTGCGCTACCAGCAGCACCGCGTTCGACAGGTCGCAGATCATTTGCATCGTGGCATCCATCCGCCCCGAGCCATCGATCACAACGAAGTGATACTGCCCCACCAGCAGGTCGAACAGGCGAGCCAGTTCTGAGGCGCTCGGGACGCTGCTATGCGGTTCCTGAGCGCCAGCCAGCAGGTGAAGGCCATTGCGATACGGAGTCATCAGGCCCTCGAGCAGCGAACCATCCATGCGATGCAAATTCTGCAGCGCGTCGATGAGGGTGAACTGCGGCCGCAGATTCAGTTGCAGGGCCGCATGGCCGATGGGAGCGAAATCCACCAGCACGACGCGCCCGTGAGTTTCCTGCAAGGCGACGGCAGTATTTACCGCAGTTGTGGTAGTGCCTGCTCCACCCTTGGCGTTCAAAAAGGTGAAGACGCGGGCTTTGCTCGAACTACGCTGCGCCCGGCTCAAGGTCGCCGAGAAGCGAGTGAAAGCCTCGATCAGGGCTTCTCGGCTGGCGGCATGATCCAGAAATTCCCGAGCGCCGGCGCGCATCGCGGAAACAATGTTGGCAGGCTGATTCATCTCGCCCACGGCAAAAATCGTCACATCAGGAGTGCTGGAGTGAATCAACTCTATGGTGCGGATTGCTCGTTGTGGATTCTTCGGATCGATATCCACGAGCACGACTTCGGCGTGCTGATCCTGCAGTTGGCGCAAAACCGCATCACTCGGCCCTAGGGGGAATCCAACATGACTCAATACCGTCCGTGCCAGGTTGGTGCTCTCCACCCGGCTATGCATTACAACGGATTGTTCGCGGTCCTCGGTAAGGAGCGCGACGGCGATCCCGGGCATGACTTCCTTCACTGTATTCATTGTCATGCTACGAACTTCCAGCCTCGGAGCCAAGTGACCATCGTAATCGAACGGGACCTAGACGAAGCGGCAGGTAGCTGGGGGCGCTTAGAGGGGGAAACCTCCCCCAGACTGCTGGTTGCCTTCATTGTAAGACAAACGTGAGCGCTTGAAAAGATCGATGCATTCCTATTTCTTGAGCTCCTGCAGCCAGTTCACCACCAGCGTAAGGTTCGACGAATCCTGCACCGGCGCCTGAATCATGAGGAAGCGCTGGCCGTCTGGGCTGATCTCGAACTGGCTTGCTCCCACCGACTGGGTCGGAAACAGAATTTTTGGCTTGCCAAGTTCCAGGCTGTCCCCATGCGCAGTGACCTCCACCGACGCCATTCGCGAGTGGTCATCCATGTATACGATTTCTTTGCCGTTACGGTTCCACACCGCTCCCAGACCATCGCCGACCAGGAATTTGCCCCCGGCCTTCGGAAACGCGACAACATAGACCTGGCTATGTCCGGACTCGAACGAGGTGAAAGACATCCATTTTCCATCCGGCGAAAACACGGGATAACGCGTGTTGTACTTCTCTTGCAAGAAAGGAAAAGGCTTATGGTCGCCGGACATCGGCATGACCCACGCATCGAAATGGCCGTTGGTGATGCTTTCGTACGCGATATATTTTCCATCCAGAGACCAACTGAAGGGATATTTGTCTAAGTCGTCGTGATACAGCAATTCTTCCTGGCGAGCGCCGTTGGCCGGCCGGGTGTAGAGATCAATTTTTCCGTTGCGCCCAGAGTCGAAAACAATCGTGTTTCCATCCGGAGACCAGATGGGATCGTCGTCTCTGGACTGCGAGAAGCTGAATTGTGATTTGGTGCCGCGAGCCAGGTCATAGATGTAAATCTCCAGATGCCCTCCGGCGTCGGCTCGTGCGGCTGAAACTTTTTTCCCATCTCGCGAGATGTGAGCATCCTGAAATGTTCCGGCATCAATCGGATCGCTTTTCTTTCCGCTGCGGTCGTACCATGCCAGATCGAGGGTAGCCGACTGCCCGCCTGCGAAAATGAGCTTGCCATCATTCGACAATGAGAACGCCGATCCTCCCCGCTCGTCGCCGCGCACCTGCTCCGCGATGGGTACCGGAGTCCCCGTCAGTTTCAATGCTTTGGCATCGAAGGGCTGGCTCATCAGATTCCCACCGTGGACAAACAGCAAATGTCCATTCGCGTATTGAGCGCGGTAATCCGAGTTCACCAAGGCCGTGTCCTGCTTGGAATCGAGCGCGCCCAGACGAATCGTTCCTCCGCCTGACTGACTGTCGGGCAAGTATTGAAAAAAAATATAGTGCTTTCCGTCAGGCAAGAAGGCGGGCCAGCGCGGAGACCCAATATTCGCGGCCGCCTTCTCCGGGCCCATCGCCGGAGATGCCGATCCCCCCGTCGCCGGAATGCGGAACATGGCGGTCTGGGTGTCGGGAGTGTAAAGGATTGTGCCATCCGCTCCCCACGAGCCGCCGCGAGGTTGCGGAGCGTCGGCCAAGGTCTGCACCGCGCCTCCGCTGGATTCAATGATTCGCAGCTTTCCTTGCGCAAAAAATCCCAGACTCCGGCCGTCGGGCGACCAGAACGGAAACGCCGCATCATCGGTGCCCGCCAATGGCTGGGCCGCCGTCGAATCCAGCGGTCGCACCCATAGTTGTGGAACTCCTCCGAGACCGGATGCGACGAACGCCAGCTTGACGCCATCCGGCGAAAGCGCAATGCTCATCGGATCGAACGAATGCTGCTCGGGCGGCAGAATGCTTACCCGCAAAGGATGAACGGGCGCGGGTGTGCGCAGCACAAACGCGGTTCCCAGTGCGATAGCCGCGCCGGCAGCCACGGCCGCTACGATCCACGCCAGTCTCTGCGAACTCTTTCGCCTTGCCGCTACCGGAGCGGGAATCCCGGCCTGTGAACCGGCCTCCGCGATCCACTGTAATTGCAGCTTGACGTCATGCGCGGTCTGCCAGCGCTCATCAGGATCCTTCGCCATGCACGTCCGGACCACGCGGTCGAGCGCGGGCGGCGACATCGGCTGCACCGCCGAAATCGGTTGCGGATCAGACGCCAGAATCGCGGCGACAATGCTCGCCTGGCTCTTACCCATGAAAGCGCGCCGACCCGAAGCCATCTCGTACAACACTGCTCCCAAAGCGAAGATGTCGGAGCGCGCGTCGGCTTCCTTCCCCTCCAGTTGCTCCGGCGCCATGTATTGGAACGTCCCCAGCACCATGCCCTGCGCGGTCAACGGCTGACCCGACGGCCCGGACAACGTCATCGTCAAACTCGAAACAGGAGGCGCCTGCGCCGTTGTGGCCTTAGCCAATCCAAAGTCCATCAGCTTGGCTCCGGACTTCGTCAGCATGATATTGCCCGGCTTCAGATCGCGATGGACAACCCCACTTTTGTGCGCTTTCTCCAACCCCTCGCAGATATCGATCCCATACTTCAGCACTTGCTCGGCCGACAGAGGACCTTTCAGCAGGCGATCGGCTAGAGTTTCGCCCTCGAGGTATTCCATTACCAGGAAATCCGTCCCGTCCTGGTGCCCAACGTCGTGCAGCGTGCAGATGTTGGGATGGTTCAGCGATGAAATCGCCCGCGCCTCTCGATCGAAGCGCTGCTTGGCTTCGACATTCGAGGAAAGATGCGACGGCAGAATCTTGACAGCGACTGTGCGATCGAGACGAGTGTCACGGGCAAGATACACTTCGCCCATGCCGCCAGCGCCCAGCGGAGTTTGAATTTCGTATGGACCGAGCTTTGTGCCAGAGGTGAGTGCCATTGGTTGGAGGGGATTATAGCCCAAACGAGTGGGGATTCCATGAGGACAACGAAAGGCCGCGCGCCTCGATGTGTCGCCAGGAAACGAATCTCAGATCTTAATCAGATCTTAGAAAAACGGTGTTTCAGCGCGAAGCCGAGCCAGAAGCCAATGCGCCGCTCGCGGCCGAAACGCGTACGAACTCTGTGACCGGCTCATCGGCCGGCAAGTAGTGATAGGAGTCGAACTGTACGGCAATCCCTGTCCGTTGGCCCGTCTGCGAATGACTTGCCGCGGAAGCCGACGCGCGCAAGACCCGCCCGCGACACCGCACTCGCATATTTTCCGCCAAGGTGATTTCCGACGGCATGGTGAAAGTGAGTTCGACGACCGCCCCCTGCGGGAGCGCCGCCTCCGCGTAAAAGAAAATTCCACGGCCACTCAAATCCTGCGTAAAGCCGGGCACGGTCCGTCCTTCGAAGTGAACGGACACGGGCAGGTGCACTTCGAAACGCTGCGCGCCGCGGCGTTCAAGATGATTTGGATTAGGACCTGTGCTCATCGATCTTCCTTGATTGTTGCCGGACCCGGATTGCCTCTGCCACGGAGATGAATCAACGGAACCGCGTCAATCCAACCGCTTCAGCGAACCCGACCAGCGGAGCCTAACTCTACCGCGTATCGAACCCGGAGGGAAGTTCCAAGTCGGTCACCTGCCCAAGCTGTGGAAATCCGCCTATAAAGTAAACACAAGCGATATCCAGACAATGGAGTGACGGGCGTCTTCGCCCGTCCCCAAACTGTCATCTTGAGCGAAGTGGCTTTCGCGAAGCGCAGCAGCCGCGCAGTCGAAAGACCTCTACTCTCCACCTCGTCGCGAGACCGCGCTACATCCACCGCCCGGTTGCCCTCATCCCAAAGATGTGAAAAAGTTCTAAAAGAGTGAGAAGCAGAGTACAGAGTGAAGGATGACTGACGAACAAACCTCCGCCGCGACTAAAACTAAAGAAGAAGCGGCCATGAAAACCGCGCGCCTCCCCCGATGGGCTACCACTCTGCGCGCCCTGCGTCACCGGAACTTCCAGCTCTTCTTCGGCGGACAACTCATCTCTCTGATCGGCACCTGGATGCAGACCGTCGCCCAGGCATGGCTCGTCTATCGCATGACGAAATCTGCCCTACTGCTCGGTTCCGTCGGGTTTGCCAGCCAGATTCCTGTCTTCCTGATCGCCCCGCTCGGAGGAATTACCGCCGACCGCGTTAATCGCCAGCGGCTGGTGATCGCTACGCAAACTGCATCGATGATTCTCGCGGGAATTCTGGCCTGGCTGACTTTGAGCGGTCGCGTCGAGGTGTGGCACATCTTTGCGCTGGCCGCCCTGCTCGGAGTCGTCAATGCTTTCGATATCCCGGGCCGGCAGTCTTTTCTCGTCGACATGGTCGGCAAAGAAGACCTGATGAACGCCATCGCGCTGAATTCCTCGATGTTCAATGGCGCGCGCGTCGTCGGTCCGGCCGTGGCTGGAATTCTGGTCGCAAGAATCGGCGAAGGCTGGTGCTTCGCTGCCAACGCCATCAGCTATATTGCCGTGATCATCGGACTGATGCTGATGCATGTGCACTCCTTGGCCCGGGCCAGCAGCCATTCTCCGATCGAAGACATCATCGAAGGTTTCCGCTGGGTCAACCAGACCCGGGTCATTCGCGCCCTGCTCTTGCTGATTGGACTGGTGAGTCTGGTCGGCATGCCGTACACCGTGCTGATGCCGGTCTTCGCGGACAGAATCCTGCACGGCGGGGCGCGCGTCCTCGGCATCCTGATGGGAGCCACCGGAGTAGGAGCTCTCCTCGGAGCGCTTACCCTGGCCGCGAAAACCGGAGTAAAAGGCCTGGGCCGCTGGGTGGCAATCAGCTGTGCCGGCCTGGGGATCAGCCTGTTCTGCTTTTCCTTCTCGACCCGCTTGTGGTTGTCGGTAGCGCTGTTGCTGCCCTCTGGTTATTGCATGATGCTGCAGATGGCCTGCTCCAACACGCTGATCCAGACCATGGTCCCTGACCAACTGCGCGGCCGGGTCATGTCCGTGTATTCGATGATGTTCATGGGCATGGCTCCTTTCGGAGCTTTCTTTGGAGGAGCTTTGGCCCATCGTATCGGCGCCCCCATAACCGTAGCCGTTGGAGGAGTAGCCTGCGTCATGGGCGCAATCTGGTTTGGACGCGCCCTGCCTGACTTGAGAATAGAAGCCCGCCGCTTGATCGTCGCCCAAGGCTTGGCGGGAGGCGAACCTCCCCAGGAACTAAACGCCCAACCGGTAGAAGAGTAGGGAAAAGTTGCTGCGGTTGCGGAGTTTCAAAGTGGCAGGCACAGCCGCAACCGGAGTTTCGCTGAAAGATGTCGTCCGCATTCACCGAAATTAGTTCCGTGGTTAAGCAAGAAATGAAGGAGGCGAAGTGGAGCGAATCAATATAGCAAGTGGAACGCTATGGGAGCCGATTGTCGGTTACTCTCGCGCGGTTAGGGTTGGTGCGCATGTCCACGTGGCGGGTACAACCGCGACTGGAGTGGATGGGAAGATCATCGCAGGCGATGCGTACGCGCAGGCGGTTCAGATTCTTAAGAATATTGAACGTGCGCTCGAGCGGGCCGGAGCTTCGCTCAAAGATGTCGTTCGTACACGCGTCTTCCTTACCAATATTGCGGATTGGGAAAAAGTAGGAAAAGCGCATGGAGAATTTTTTCGCGACATTCGTCCCGCAAGCAGCATGTTGGCGATCACGGCGCTGGTTTCTCCAGAGATGTTGTTGGAAATTGAAGCGGAAGCGATTGTGCCCGATGAAGAATGACGAATAACGAATGACGAACGACGAAAAGTAAAGACACAGTAAGTGAAATGGCGGAAGCCGAAATGAGAACCGGCATCCGCCATCCTTACTACTGCCGCAACGCCAGCGTGATTTGCTAGCGGCGGCCTTTCTTGCGGGCAACTTTTTTCTTTGCCTTCTTCGCGGCTTTCTTTGCCGGCTTCTTGACCGCTTTTTTCTTCGCCGGCTTTGTCTTTTTCTTAGCCGCTGGTTTCTTGGCCGCCTTCTTAGCAGCCTTCTTCGGGGCTGGTTTCCTGGCCGCTTTCTTCTTGGCAGCCGCCTTCTTTTTGGGAGGTCCGCTCTCCCCACCGCCACCACCAGATGGAGTCACCGGCGCAGGTTCCCGCATCGGTGGCGGCGTCAGAATTTCGTCGTCTTCCTCTACCAGAACGGGTTCTTCCTCTTCTTCCTCTTCTTCCAGATCCTCTTCCAGCGATTCGCCATAGGCGCCGCTGTCACCGTACTCATCTGTCTCATCATCCCGACCGTAGAGAGTGGGATCATCGAAGCGCATATCTCCTCCTGAATATTGAATTAGGACAACTTGCTGCGAAACTGCAAATGCTTCTGGTAACGGGGCGCGATTATAGCACGGACAGTTTCACGGGGCAGTATCGTGCATTCTCTATGGATTTGCGAGGGAAATTATAAGGAAAATTTCGCGTCCGAAAAGTCGCGCAAGGAATGGCGAAATAACAGCGAAAGCAGAAAAGAGGCTTACTCTACTCGTACGCCAGCGCGTCAATGGGATCTTTTTGCGCCGCTTTGAACGCCGGATACAAGGCTCCTCCCAGGGCACTGGCGATGGCAATCAAAGCAGCACGCGCAATCCATTCCCGGGACACAATTACCTGCAGCAGGGGTAGTTTATGGGCAAGTACGGCGCGCACGGTCAGGCTGAAGGCGACGCCCAGCACGATGCCCCCAATGGCAAGGAGCACCGTCTCCCGCAGCACAACATTCACGATGTACAGCTTCGACGCGCCCATCGACTTCAAAATGCCGATTTCGCGCGTCCTTTCCATCACAGCGGCGTACATGGCCTGAAAGATCACGAGCACACCGATCACCACGGAGATCCAGATCACGACCCGCAAAAAGGTTGAAAGGTACGGATATTTGGACGGCGTCATCATCGACAGATAGGTAGCCATCGAACTCGCGACGTAGCTCTTCATCCCCGGCACATGCTTGATTTCATCGACGACAGCGTCGGCATTCGCAGGGTCGTCGAGTTTTAGATACATCTGCGAGGCTTTGCCTTCCGCCCCGGTTAAGTCTTGCATGGTGCTGAGAGGAAGGAACTTACGTCCTCCTTTACCGTGTTCCACAATGCCGCAAATACGGAAGGGGTGGTTGAGAATCTCAATCGTGTCGCCTACATTCACGTGTTTCGCCTGGGCGAACAAATCGTCGACGATTACATCATTCCGATCCTGAAATCGACCGCCGTTCAGGTAATGGAATCCACCTGACAGGCTCTCGTAACTCTGCAGATCGATGCCCGTGATAATTTCTAGGGTCCCAGCGGTTGAGACCGTAGTGATTACCGGCGCTACCTTCTCCACATGTGGCAGCTTGGCGAGAATGCCCGCCACCTTGATCGACATGGGACTACCGGTCAGGCCGGCAATAAACGACGAGCCCGGCGGCATCACAATCACATCCGCCCCGATTCCTGCAGTCCGCGCTTGCTGGTCCTGAAGCATGCCCATGCAGAGCCCGACAATTAGCAGGATGAGCGTAACTTCAAGCGCCACGGCCACGATGCTGATGAGCGAGCGCACCGGCCGGTGCACGAGATTCCCGACGATCATTCGATTCATCATGTCTTTTTAACGATGCGCCTCAGTCCTGGACGGCGATCATCTGGTAACGGACTCTACTTGCTTTGGTGATCGGGCGCTTTTGCCCCGCTGGATTCGGACTGCTGGGTCAGGCGCACCACATCCGCTCCGGGTGGCTGCTCCAGCGCGAATTGGTCGTCGGTCAGGGGTTTATTGATCTCCAGTTTGACCATGCTGAGCAGGATGTCGTAGTTCTCCCGTGGCCGTTCAATCTCAATCGTACTCGCGAATTTCGTCCCCCCAAAATCCTTGTAATTCTGGTAGCGGGCGTCGGTCGCGACATCGCCCTGTTGGTCGTAAATCCTTTGCCGATAGGGCAGAAGATCGATTCGGCTGAAATCTATTTTGCGCGACAGATAGGCGCCCTGAGGACCTTTGCGAATCACCAGCAGACTGTAATTCGGTTGTTCCACCCGATGTCGCTTCGAGTCCAGGACGGTTTCATAACCATTTTCCAGCACGGCATCGTCCTGACCGATTCCCGGTATCAGCAGGGCCTCATAAATATACTGCGGCCGCATGTTCTCCAGCCGCTTGTCGCTCGGGGAAGTGTCGGCAGGATTCGGGTCGGTATTAACGTCAGCGCTGTTCGAGCCGACTACAAACTTATTCTTAGGAGGAATCCAAAGCTTGAACTCCTTCCCGTCGCTCACCATATCGAAAGCCGTATTTCGCACCACGGGCATCAGGCCCTTCATGCGCAACATCGCTGGTCTCCGCGCCAGCACGTAGCCTCGAATCTCCTTGTAATCGGTAATCTTCCCGTTCTTCGGGTCGCCCGTGGAAGCGTCAATATCCACCGTGGCCAGCATGGACTGAATCTTAGTGGCCTGGTCGTTGACGTACTCGATGAGATCCTGCTGGGTTGCGGTCTTCAGTGGACGATCAGAGAACTGACGGTCCACGGTCCGCGTCCGGAACAGGCACCCGCCCAGCGGCAAGGTGGCCGCCGACAGTATCAGGAGTACAACTCCGCGCAAATGAGGACGATACATTCCTATGCCAGTACCCGGTAAAGCCAATCCATGGATATCAGATTAGTATAAGGCAGCGAAGGGTTCAGCGTTTGGCTGCGAACACGGTTCGCCAGCTGCGTGGAAACGGCCGGTCACCGCAGCCCGAGCGAGCGACGATAGGCGGCAACATTCCGATTGTGTTCTTCAAGGTTGTGGGCGAAGCGGTGGTGCCCATTACCATCGCTGACGAAATAAAGGAAATTCGAACTCTCCGGATGCAAAGCCGCTTCCAGAGAGCTTTTTCCGGGGTTGCCGATGGGCCCCGGAGGCAGCCCGGGGAAACGATACGTATTGTAGGGTGAGTTCACCGCCAAGTCGGCATGATGCAGGCTCCCTTGGTAACTGCCGGTCAGCAGTTCGGCGTAGATCACGCTCGGATCGGCATCAAGGGCCATGTTTTTTTCCAACCGGTTGTAGTAAACCCCTGCGACGAGCGGTCGTTCCCCGGGAACCGCCGTCTCCTTTTCCACAATTGAGGCCATGGTTACAACTCTCGGTATGTCGGAGTTCAGGCCGATCTGCTGCGCTACCTGCCGAAACTGACGGACCATCGCCGCCGCCATCTCGTCGATGCTCTGGGTCCGCGTGAACTGGTAGGTATTGGGAAAGAGATAGCCCTCGAGGGAGTGGGCGTCGGGCGCTAAATCCGAGATCAGTTGGGTCTGAGTTTCTGCAACATGCAGAAAGTCGGCGGCCGATCCCAACCCAGCGTCTTCGATCGCCTTGGCGATATCGAACATCGTATAGCCTTCGGGAATCGTGACTACGTGGAAGTAGATGTCGCCGCGGGCGATGCGGCCATAAACCTGCGGAAGCGTCGCCACACGTTCGAAAAGATATTCCCCCGCTTTTAGCGAAGGCCTGGGATGCAGCACGTGCCAGAGTCTGAAAACGGATTCGTTCCGGATCACTCCAGCCTTTTTTAACTCGATCGCGATCCTGCGGGTGGAGTAGCCGGGACGCAGCATTAATGACGTGTTAACGGGCGGCGTAACCGGGACGTAGGTCAGCCATGCCGCCCAACCGACAACTGCGAGGACGGCAATCATGAATAGTGTGATCAGCGTGCGCAAGGTTCCAGTGTAGAGGCCTTAGGAGATTGGCACAAAGTGGCTGGAGTACAGGGCCGTGTGGAAGCGGATCCCCTCCCCCTGGGGAGAGGTGCGATCCTACAGTAAACGCTCTAGATAAACCGCTAAAAGAGCAAGCCCGGCTATTATGGCCGGGCTTTTGAGTTGTGCTTTTGAGTTGTGCTTTTGAGTTGTGCTTTTGAGTTGTGCTTTTGAGTTGTGCTTTTGAGTTGTGCTTTTGAGTTGTGCTTTTGAGTTGTGCTGATGTTTTGTCCGGAGGTCTTGGGATCCAAGAGGTTTTCTCGGCGCTCTCCGCGTCTCGGCGGTGAATTGCCTCACTCGCCCAGCCAATCCGCATAGGGTTTCATCGACTCGACGTGGTCAAACACAATCTTCAACGCGCCCGTGATCGGGATTGCGAGCACCAGTCCGACTGCCCCCCAGACGGCTCCCCAGAACAGCAGTGCGATCGTGACTGCCAGTGGATTGAGTTTCAAACGGCTCCCTAGCAGCTTCGGATACAGAACGTTCAGCGCGAGAAGATGCATTCCAATTACGCAAATCACCACCACCACCAGATCCCCGGCTTCGAGTTGTCCCAAGCCGACCAGGATTGGTGGAATCATCGCCAGCACAATCCCCAGGTAGGGCACCAGGCTGAGAAAACCGCTGAGAAAGCCGACGAAATAGAAGAACGGAACGTGAAGCATGCCAAAAATCGCCACGCTCACGCCGGAAATCAGGAGCCCGATCAACAGATTCCCGACGATGAAGCTCTGCAACATTTTCCCGATCAATCCCAAGGTCACAAATGCTGTGTGCCGATAGTGCAAAGGAAATAGCATCACGGTGGCGGAACGGGCGTGGCTCTGCCAAGTCAGCAGAAAATAGGCCAGGAAAGGAACGAATGAGGCCGCCAGCAAAATGTCGGTCAAGGTGCCCGCACCATGCGTAAGCGTCTCAGACCAACTCTGCACCTGCCGTACCGGCACAACGTTCGTGTCGTCTGGACCGACCACCTCGCCCGTCTTTTCGAGTTTTTCCGCCTGCTGCTGGTAGGGCTGCAGGATGGAGCGGATCTTCTGCGAATACTTCGGAACGTTGTCAGCAAAAATGAGCGCTTGGTTGTACGACGCGGCGGTGACGCCGTAGAGCACGGCCAGCAGCACAACCACGCCGATGAGTGCCGCCATGGCTCGCGGAAGGTGGAAGTACTCCAGCGCCTGGACTACCGGAGAAAGCATAAAGCTCAGCAGGATGGCAAAAAAGAGCACTGCCAGCACTGATTCGCCGTAATACGCGAACATGATGAGCAGGGCCATGCCCAGCAGCGTCTGCGACCAGTGAGTCCTGTTTTGTGTTTCCGCGGTCTCCATCTTTTAGTCATTCACCCCAGTTATTCACCACAGTTGCTCACCCTGCTCGTTCACCTACTGTGACTGGCCAACAATTCTGCCCTACTGCCACGAGAATTGCACCACCCCAATCGTGCCAGTGAGGCGATTGCCGTACATGTGGCAAGTCTGCCGTTGTACAGGCAAGGCCGCCCGACCCTCTATCCATAGCTATAGTCGCTGCAAAGTCGCTCCAACTACAATTGAAGTATGGATACAGCTTCGGCTTCCGCACTCCGCCGCATTCTGGCCCTCGATGTTGGGTCGAAACGAATCGGGGTAGCTATCTCCGACCCGCTTGGCATCACCGCCCAGGGGCTGGAGACGATTCAGCGCCAGAATAAGCGGCGCGATATGGGGGCTTTGGGACAATTGGTGGCAAGGTATGAAGTCCGCGAAATCGTGGTGGGCCTACCGCTACGCTTGAGCGGCGCAGAGGGCACACAATCGGAGAAGATGCGTCGTTTTGCCGACGATCTGCGAGCTCACTTCGACGTGACCGTCCATCTTTGGGACGAGCGCTGGACCTCGACCGAAGCCAACCGGCTGCTGCGCGAAACCGATCTTTCGATCAAGAAGCGAGGACAAGCCGTCGACCGGATGGCCGCCATCTTGATTCTCCAGTCGTGGATGGAAGCCCACCAAGCCCGGTAGAGGAAGATCCCCTGGCGCGCCTACGAGGCTAGTTCGCTAATTTCGGGGAAGCGGAGATTGCACTTCGTCAGGGCCTTGGTTAACGCCTGTTCGATCAGACTTTCTTCGCAGTTGCGCGAGATGGCAATTTCACTGACCAGCAGATAGCGGGCGCGCTCCAGCATCTTTTTTTCGCGGAAGGAGAGCGACTTGCCCTGGCCGAGGATCAGCAGGCTCTTCAGCACCGCGGCCACGTCGGTGAGCGACCCGGTCCGCATGCGATCAGAATTCTCTTTAAAGCGGTCTTTCCAGTCGGTCGCATTAACGCATTCGCCGGAGGAAAGGTAATCGACGATCTTCTCGATCTCGCCATTCCGCACTACCGGACGCATCCCGACGCTGTTGACATTCGCGAACGGCACCATCACCTTCAGACTGCTGGCCGCAATTTTGAGCAGGTAGAATTTTTCGACGGTGGTGCCCATGGTCCGGCTGCTGATTTGTTCGATGATTCCGACGCCGTGGTTGGGGTATACGACCTTATCGCCGATGTGGAAAACGCCGTTACCACTCATGGGTGGGCCCACGCCCGAGGGAAGAAGATCTGTTCCTAGTCTAGCCGACGGCCGCTCCTAACGCAATCGAGAAGCGCGGCACAGGGCCTGCACCGCGCCAGTCCGGATCCTAAGTCATTTTGTTTAACTGGGTTGGAATGAGCAGTCAATAACCCGTTTTGGGCAGCGTCCTCGAGGATCAAATTTGGCCTCCGCAACCAACCTCCACAAACCCGGAGGGTTATAATGCCCAGAGCAATGACGGAAGAGATCAAAAAGAAGCTTCGGGACGAACTGAACACGCTCGAACACGAGCTGGCGTTCGATATCCCCAAAGAGATCAAGAAGGCCGTCGCCCTGGGCGACCTCAGCGAGAACGCCGAGTATCACACCGCCAAGCAGCGTCAGGAGTACTTGAAGGCGCGCGTGCGCCAACTGGGCAAGCGACTGGCCGAACTCTCGCTGATTAACATGAACAATATCCCCAAGGACAAAGTTGGCTTGGGTTCGACGGTGACCATCTTCGACGGCACCAAGAACGAAGAAATGGAATACAAGATCGTGATGAGCGAGGAGTCTGACGTGACTGCGGGCAAGATCTCCACCACCTCGCCGATCGGTCGCGCCCTGTTGAACAAAAAAGTTGGCGACACTGCCACCGTCGTTACCCCTGGCGGAAGCCGCGAAATGGAAATCCTGAAGCTCTCGACCATGCACGATCTCGCCGAAGCCAAGCTGGACGCGGAACAGGAATCGGAATGAGCGGAGTCCTATGAGTTGGACCAGTGGTGTCGGGCGCGCGTGTGGAGTTCTGCTCGATGCGATTGTGCGCCTGCTTGCTCTATCGCGCATCAATCCTAACGTTCTGACGCTGATGGGGCTGGTGGTCAACTCCTACGCGGCGTTTTTGTTTGGATATGCCAATGTCGAGAATCAGCGCCGCATGTTTTTCTATGCCGGTCTGGTCATCATTGGATCGGGATTTTTCGATCTGGCAGATGGCCGTGTCGCCCGCCTCTCCAACAAAGTCACCCGGTTTGGAGGCTTTTTCGATTCGATCGTCGACCGCTACAGCGATGCGTCGCTTTTCCTGGGATTGCTGGTCTTTTATGGTCGCGGCAACCGGTTTTTCTACGTGGTGCTGGCGGCGCTGGCTATGATCAGCTCCATTATGGTCAGTTATGCCCGTGCCCGCGCCGAGTCGCTCATCGACACTTGTCGCGTCGGTTTCCTGGAACGCCCCGAGCGCCTGGTGCTGTTAATCATCGGCGCTCTGTTCAACGTGATGGCGCCGGTGCTATGGGTGATCGCCGTGCTGTCTACCATCACCGTCGTCCACCGCGTCATTTACACATGGCAGCGGACGCGGCAAATGGATGCACCGTTGGCGGGCCGGGCCGCATAACCAATATTGTCAGCCTGATCGCTTCGCTTGATATCCTTAAGTCCGTATCCTGGTCGACTCTCAACTATCAACTCAATGAGGAGGCGTGCCCCGTGAACTGGTCTCGCGCACACTGGGTGGTGGGGTTGCTGACTTTGCTCATTTTCCCGCTGACCGGGCAATACATGCGCCATATTGTCGCCGTTCCTCATTTAGAAAGCATCCCCCGGCTGATCTTCCGTTCCCGTCACATGCTGATTTTGGCCGCGGGTGTCGCCAATATTGCGTTATCCAACAGTGAACCCTTTCACCGCGCACAGCGAGTAGCGTCTCTGCTGATTATGGTGTCACCGGTATTGCTGATCGCAGCCTTTTTCATCGATCCCGCCAGAGGACTTCACTCCAGCACAGTGTTTCGATTCGCGATGTATAGCTTGTGGATTGCGGGGGTACTGCTGGCGATCGTTAACCGGCCTCGAAAGAAGCCGCTTTCAACGGATGCTAGACTATTCCCCGCAACCTCCCCAAAGGACTGAAAGTGCCAACCAACCCTGTTCTGGTCGTTCACGGCGGTGCCTGGGCTATTCCCGACGATATGGTCGAGGCGCATCTCAAGGGTGTGCGCAATGCCGCGACTGCCGGATGGCGAGTGCTGGAGCACGGTGGCTCGGCTCTGGACGCGGTCGAAGAAGCGGTAGTCGTTCTCGAAGACGACGAAACCTTCGACGCCGGCCGCGGCAGCTTTCTGAATCGCGACGGCAAGGTGCAACTCGACGCCTTCATTATGGACGGCGCAACCTTGCGCGGTGGGGGCGTTGGTTGCGTCGAGCGTTTGCGCAACCCGGTTCGCGCCGCCCGAAAAATTCTGAGCGACAGTCCGCATGTCTACTTCGTAGCCGAGGGCGCTGAGCGCTTTGCCGCTGAGCATGGCATCGCTCTCTGCCGTAATGAAGATCTCATCGTCCCCAGGGAAATCGAGCGCTTGCGCGAATATCAGGCGCAGGCTGCCACCCACGGCAACGATCTGTTCGCGCCCGAAATTTCAGATGACATCCGATCTCATGACACGGTCGGAGCCGTCGCGCTCGATCGCGACGGCAACATTGCGGCTTCGACCTCCACCGGAGGCACGCTCAATAAGGCTCCCGGCCGTCTCGGCGATTCTTCGCTCATCGGCTGTGGCTGCTATGCCGACAATCTCAGCGCCGCCGCGTCCACCACCGGATGGGGCGAACCCATCATGAAGCTGGTGCTGGCCAAGTGGGCGGCGGATCGCGTCGAATCCGGCAGTCTGCCCGAATGGATTGCGAAGGAAGCGATGAATTATCTGAAGCAGCGGCTCAATGGCCATGGTGGAATCATTCTGCTGGACGCTCAGGGCCGTTTCGGAATCGCCCACAATACTCCGCGCATGGCCTGGGCACTGAGGACCGTGCAAAAACAGGAAGCTGGAATCCAACGCCCCGGCTAGCCAAAAGACTCGGCTCGCGGGTGTGTCTCTTTGTCTCGGCGGCGAAAATTCTCCATAGGAAATGAAGTCCAGGAGAAATAAAAAGGACAGCCCGGAGCCCCCCAAGGCCGTCCTCATAAACCCTCCCGGTTAGAAGGGCAACTGGCATTAAGATAGCCGCGGGACATTGCGGAAGTATTGCAATTTTGTGAAAGTCCGATGAATTCGCTTCACCATCAGGAGCAGCCTCCATTGCTCGATCTGCAGAATGTCCGCGTGATGCGCGGCGATCTGACTCGCAGCGGCAGGGGCGTTGATGGCCTGAAGCCCGCGCTCGACGACTTCACTCTGCGCGTTCATGCGAACGAACATGTTGCCGTGCTCGGACCGAACGGATGCGGCAAATCGACTCTGATCAAAACCATCACCCGCGAGTGTTACCCGATGGTTCGCGAAGGATCGAGTATGTCCATTCTCGGGCAAAAGAATTGGAACGTGTTTGAGCTGCGCTCCCTGCTCGGGATCGTCTCGAACGACCTGATGTCTTCATGTACGGGGGATGCGAGCGGCCTCGATGTGGTGCTGTCGGGCTTCTTCAGCAGTACGCGCATCTTCCCGAATCACTCTTTCGATCCTGAACAGAGAGAATTGGCCGAGACTGCGCTGGCCCAGCTCGGTGTATCGCATTTGGCGGAGCGTTCCGTCGACGAAATGTCGTCGGGCGAGGCCAAGCGCGTGTTGATAGCCCGGGCGCTGGTCCACAAGCCGCGCGCGTTGTTGTTCGACGAACCCAGCAATTCGCTGGATATTCTGGCGCAGCACGGCTTGCGGGAGACGATGCGCTCGCTGGCTCGATCGGGAATTGGAATTATTCTCGTCACACACGACATCCCCGATATTGTTCCGGAAATCGAGCGCGTCGTGCTCATGTCTCGCGGGCGGATCGTGGCCGACGGTGCGAAGGAAGAAGTGTTGCAGGCCGAACGCCTGAGTAAGCTATTCGGGCTCAAAGTGGAACTTGGCTGTCGCGACGGCTACTACCACATCTGGTGAGGCGAACAGCGCGGCGGTTGAACTCCTTTCCCCGGAGATTCGTGTGTCCGGCGTCACAAATTGACGTGATCGGCTGCGCTGCCGCTGGTCTGAACGCCACTGCTATATTGATTGTGAGAGTTGATGGTGGAGTGACGGGCGTTCCAGCGAAGGGGCGTTCCTTAGATGAGCTCAACGCAGGTTCTCTGCCCGTCCACCGCGAACGCCCGTCTATATCTATAGTTACATCTCTAGCTACGCTGCCGTGGAGGAATGATGACCCGCAAGACCGAGCAATCGCGCAAGTTGCAGAAGCGCGCCGAAAAATTGATTCCCGGAGGCGTGAATTCTCCGGTGCGCGCCTTCCGCAGCGTGGGATGCGACCCGCTGTACATCGTCCGCGGCCAGGGCTCGCACATTTGGGATGCGGATGGGAACGAATACGTCGACTACATCGGCTCCTGGGGTCCGCTGATTCTGGGGCATGCAGCGCCTTCGGTCATTGAGGCTGTGATTACGGCGGCGCGCAGTGGCACCAGCTTTGGAGCATCGACTCCCGCCGAAGCGGATCTCGCCGAGTTGGTCATCGCCGCTTTTCCGCACATGCAGAAAGTCCGCTTCGTAAGCTCAGGAACCGAAGCGACCATGTCGGCCATTCGCTTGGCGCGCGGTTACACGAAGCGCAAATACATCGTAAAGTTTGAGGGCTGCTATCACGGGCACTCCGATGCGCTGCTGGTGAAAGCCGGATCGGGCGTCGCGACGCTCGGCATTCCGGGCTCGGCAGGCGTTCCGGAAGAATTCACCCAGTTCACCCTCGCACTTCCGTACAACGACGTGGCCGCCGCCGAGCAGGCGTTCGACAAATTCAAGCATCAGATCGCATGCGTAATCGTGGAGCCGGTCGTCGGCAACATGGGATGCGTGCCGCCGGCGAAGGGATATCTCGAGGCCCTGCGTGCCATCACTTCACGCGACAAATCGGTACTGATTTTTGACGAAGTGATGACTGGATTCCGTCTGGCCTTCGGCGGAGCGCAGGAACTCTACGGCGTCCAGCCCGATCTGACGACGATGGGCAAAATTATTGGTGGAGGCTTGCCAGTGGGCGCTTATGGCGGCCCAAGCGAAATCATGGATCTGATCTCTCCGCTCGGCCCGGTGTATCAGGCGGGAACGCTGTCGGGGAATCCGCTAGCGATGGCTGCAGGTTACGCCACGCTGAGTTACTTGCGCGACCACAAGAAAGATGTCTACGCGAAGCTCGACAAACTTGCGGGTGAAATCGTTGCAGGAGTTGCCGCCGCGGCCAAAGATGCGGGCGTGACGATGTGCCACAATCGCGTGGGCTCAATGTTTACATGGTTTTTCACGGAAGGTTCGGTCACGGATTGGGCTTCGGCGGAGAAATCCGATACCAAGGCCTTCGGACGCTTCTTCCGCGCGATGCTGGAGAATGGGATCTACTTGCCGCCTTCGCAATTCGAAGCCGCGTTTCTGGGAGCAGCCCACACCGAAAAAGATGTGCAGCAAACGATAGCCGCAGCGAAGCAGGCGTTCGCAGCCGTGCACGCATAAAATAAGCCATTAGCGATCGGCAAAGCTCGCGTAGGGACAGCCGCCCTCGGCTGTCCGGCGGAGCGAAGCTCCGCAGGTTTTATGCGGGGGAGCGCCAGACAATGTGGACTAACTGGCAGCTGAGAGCTGAGAGCTGGGAGCCTTCATCTCTTCCACGGTCACAAACTCACGCCCTTCATCTTTGCAACGCTGGATCAGATTCTCCGTCGCGATGACGGTTTGCGCGCGATCCGCGCCGAGGGTGCGATGTCCGCCATCGTGCAGCAGGACTACGTCGCCACCGCGCACCTGTCGCGCGACTTTTTGCTCGATCACAGTGGAGGGCGGTGCATTCCAGTCATAACCGGTCACGTTCCACATCACCGTTTGGAGGCCGAGTTCCTGCGCGATCCTGATAGTTGCGGGGCGTCTTCCTCCAAACGGAGGACGAAACAGATTGGAGTGCTGGCCGATTGCGTCCTGCAGCGCTTGATGGCAGTCGACCAACTCGGTGCGAGTCTGCGCTTCTGATTTGAAGATTAGAAGCGGATGCGTGAAGGTGTGATTGCCGATCAGGTGCCCGGCCTGGGCCACGGCGCGCGCGATGTCGGGGCGCTGCTGGACATAGCGTCCGATCATGAAGAATGTTGCCCGCACGCTGTGCTTCGCCAAGATATCGAGCAACTTCAGCGTGTGCGGATCGTTCGGCCCATCGTCGAAGGTCAGGGCAATTTGCTTGCTTCCGCGGATTCCTCCAGTGAACGTTCTTCCGTACCATTGCCCCGTCGGTGCCATGGTCTGATAACCCGCTGCCGTAGCAGCCGCAGCGCCCGTGAGTCCAATGAGAGCGGGGAAAATGAGTGCGGGGAACATGAAGAGATTCTAGCTGGTGGAGTGACGGGCGTCTCGCCCGTCCACGGCATCGCGGCCGGGCGGGGACGCTCGGCTCTCCACTGGCAAGCGTCGACTCCAGTGTTATCTTTTCGCACATTGCGCCCAGACCCGAAGCAATATATTCTGCTGAGCAGTTCCGGACGACACTCGAAAATCGATCGTCGACATTCCATAATCTATGGCTAATCTTTTCGAACTGCCCCGTTACATCGCGGTCGAAGGTCCCATACGAGTTGGAAAGAGCACGCTGGCGCGGGTTCTCGGAGAGCGGCTGGCAGCGCAGCGGGTTATCGAGCCGGAAGACAATCCATTTCTGAAGGCGTTTTACGAGGGCGAGCCGGGAGCTGCCTTCCAGACCCAGCTGGCATTCCTGGTACGCCGCTTCGAACAACTCCGCGCGCTGGATCTGGGGCCTCGGTCGAATAAAACAGTCGTCTCCGATTACATTTTTGAAAAAGACAAGCTTTTCGCCTGCCTGAACCTCAACGATCAGGAGCTGGATACCTACAATCGCTACTTCAATTACTTTCGCGAACAACTGCCCACGCCCGACCTCGTGATTTATCTGCAGGCGACTCCCGAAGTGCTGAAGAAGCGGCTGAAGAAAAAGAACGCGGCCGGCGAAAAAGCCATCAGCGAGGATTACCTGATGGAGGTGGTGAAGGCCTACGAACACTTTTTCTTTCACTACACGCAGTCCGATTTGCTGATCGTGAACACCTCCGAGATCGACTTCGTCGACCGCAACGAGGACTTGCAGGAGTTGCTGAAGAAAGTCTCCGCTCCCATCAAGGGCACGCAATATTTCCTGCCGCTCGGCGGGCAAGATGCGGCGAGCGCGTAGGTTTCGCTGGCGATGTTTAACAGTTAGCCGCCCATCCGCCCGTCTCTAGGGAATCATGGAGTTAGCGGGAATTTCCCCACTTGGTCTTTGAATCTGGCGAGAACGCCCTGCTCGATCTTTGTAACGGCGCAATACGCGTCTCCCGCTGGCAAGTCCTCAACGCCTATCGACCAACGTTCCTTTTGCAGCTATAATTCCCCCAGCGTCATCCAACTACTGCAAGGCGACGCGTACAGGCTCTATCCGTCTGGTTTGCGGAGGGGCACTGGAGGACATCGTGAGTCTCACACCGATTGGCGGGCTTGGCCACAGCCATAAGATCACCACTGCTACCATCCGCGAAAAGAAGTTTCACCACGAACCTATTACTTGCCTGACGGCCTATGACTATGCCACCGCGCGGCTGGTCGATGAGGCGGGCATCGACATTGCGCTGGTTGGCGACTCGCTGGCCATGACCATGCTCGGCTACGAGAACACGCTCTCGGTCACCGTCGACGAGATGCTGCACCACGTCAAGGCCGTGCGCCGCGGCGTGAAGGATGCTCTGCTGATCGCCGACATGCCTTACGGGTCGTATCAGGTTGACCCCAACGAGGCAATTCACAACGCTGCGCGCTTTGTGAAGGAAGGCGGCGCCGAGGCGGTCAAAATGGAAGGTGGCGAGAAGCGCGTGGACGTGATCCGGCGCGTAATTGACGCCGAGATTCCGGTAGCTGGGCACATCGGGCTCACTCCGCAATCGGTCAATGTGATGGGTGGCTACAAGGTTCAGGGCAAGACGCTGAATGCCATCGAGCAACTGATGCGCGATGCGATCGCGCTTGATCACGCCGGGGTGGCTTGCATTTACCTGGAAGGCATTCCGCGCGAAGTCGCGAGCATGATTACCGCCGAGGTCGAAACGCCGACGATCGGCATTGGCGCGGGCCCGGATTGTGACGGGCAGGTGCTGGTCTTCCATGACCTGGTCAACCTGACGTTCGGACATGCGGCAAAATTCGTACGGCGCTACGGAGACGCCTCTGCACTGATTACGCAGTCGGTGCTGGCTTTCAAGGCGGACGTCGTTTCACACCAGTTTCCGAACGATTCCGAAAGTTATCATCTGCCTAAGGAAACGCAGGCGGCACTCGAAACGGTACTCCACCGAAAGCACGCCATGCAGCGATAATGGCGAGCGGAGAAAAACGTTGCCGCGAGCGCTTGCGGCAACACTTCTGCGATTCTAGTGCGAACTATTTTGCGAACTATTTTGCGAACTGTGTTGCGAAACATGTTGCGAACCATGGTGCCGAACACCGTTTCCAACATTCTCCGCACGTCTGCCCAACGCTTGTCCGCACTCTGCCGAGCTGCGCTCGGCGTGACGGACAGATGCGTCCGTCGCCACGCATTTCTTGCGGGTCTCCTGCTGCTCGGGGCTCTGGTCGCCTGCTCCAAGCCTGCGCCAACGCCCACGGAGGAAACGGCGCGGAAGGAGACCGGGCTCGAAGCCCTCCCCATGCCGGACCCCGCAAAATATCCGGCGCTCAGCAAGATGAGTGGGTGGCAGAATCCCTACCTTGTGGTTCGGGAGGATGGGATCGGATTTGTCGATCTCTCCAATCGCGAGGTGCACATTCTGAAGGTGGAAGAAATACCGGCCGAGTTGGTATCGCTGCCGTCAAGTGCATGGCCGTACGGGCGAGTCGTGCTGGTGGCGCAAGCGGTTCCCAAAGATCCAAGCGAGCAGACGAAAGCACAGTTGCGCAAAAACCGGGCTTTGCTTCTGGGAACGCTCAAGGAATTGGACGTGCAATATCGCGAGGCGCCATAAATCCTCTCCCATGCCCCGGCTCATCGTTTTCAGGCGGAGTTTTCGTCGTTATTTCTATCCTTGGTATCCTCTGCCACTGCGGAAGAATCTTATGCTCCGCTGGTCAGATGAGAGTGACTGCCCCTGCGCGCCGGTGCCGAGGTTTAAGTCATGAAGATATGCTCCACTATTCTGGAGGCGCGGGCCGCGTGCGATGACGCTCGCATCAGCATCAACCGAGGACGACTGGGCCTGGTTCCTACCATGGGGGCTTTGCATGAAGGGCATCTGTCGCTGGTTCGGGCTGCGAAGGCGCAATGCGACGTGGTTGCAGTTTCTATTTTTGTGAATCCGGCACAGTTTGGGCCGACGGAAGATTTATCGAAATATCCGCGGCAGTTCGATCGCGACTGTCAGTTGCTGGAAAAAGAAGGCGCGGAGATCCTGTTCGCTCCGTCGGTCGAAGAAATCTATCCCCAGGGCGCCGTCACGTGGGTGGTGGTGGAGGGCCTGAGCGAGAAACTTGACGGGCGTTCCCGGCCCGGACATTTTCGCGGCGTGACCACGATTGTTTCCAAACTCTTTCATATCTTCGAGCCTGAATCTGCCTTCTTCGGACAAAAAGATGCGGCGCAACTGGCCGTGATCCGGCGCATGGTGCGGGATCTGAACTTCGCGGTGGAAATTGTTGCCTGTCCAATTGTTCGCGAGCCGGATGGCCTGGCGATGAGTTCGCGCAATGCTTATCTGAGTCGAGAAGAGCGCCGGCGAGCGCTGGTGCTGCAACGGTCTTTGCAGGAAACTCAACGGCGATTTGACGGCGGAGAGAGGAATTCGGCCGCGCTGATCTCGGGCGCGAAGCACGTTTTCGCGAGTGAGCCGCGAGTCGTGCTTGAGTACTTCGAGGTGGTCGATCCGGAGACGCTCGAGCCGGTCGAACGAATTTCTCAAAAGACACTGGTTCCGGTGGCGGCGAAGGTTGGATCGACGCGCCTGATCGACAATATTGTTCTGGAACCGTGAGTGGATGCGCTTCCCCAACAGCGAAAATCTCTATGAAAGAAAAAAAGAGGCTTTTACACGGTTCGATTGAAAATCAGGAGGATGGAAACGATACAGTTGGAGCAGAACGAAGCCTACCCAGAGATCTTCCGCCCCGAAACAAACGGATTTTCCGCAATGAAGTAGCGCAACGGCTGGTCGGCCGCTTTCACGATCCCGATGCGGGGCGTGACTACGATGCGGCGCACGCGATAGGCGTCATCGACGATTTGAAGGTCGGAGCGTGAACTCACCAGACTCTTTCCGTTATCGCGGTCGCGCGTAGCGCCGAGCGCTTCGGCCATGCGTCCGGGGCCGGAAGAAATTGTCTTCAGAATTGAGATCTTCTCGAGATCGGCGTCGTGAGTGAGTGCAATGCCCCGCTCGACGGCCATCTGCTCGATGCCGGCCACCGGTTCCAGCGCGCGAAACAACACTCCGCCAGCGACTCCATCGGGCAGGCACGAGACATTCAGGCAGTAGTGATTGCCATAGATGAAGTACACGTAAGCGATTCCGGGAGGACCGAAGAGCACGGCATTCCGCGTCGTCTTTCCGGCTGCCGAGTGGGCGGCCGCGTCATCCTTTCCCAGGTAGGCTTCGGTTTCGACGATGCGGCCGGCGAGGATTCCTCGCGGCGTTTTGCGCACCAGCAATTTTCCCAGCAGCGCCCGCGCCACCCGGCGTGGGTCGCGGTTGAAGAAGTCAGCTTTCAGCAAAGTCACGCGACCTAGGGAAATTGTGTTCATTGCGATTACGCGTCTACGATTTGCTTTTGTCGGCGCCGAGTTGCGCCCGGCTTGGACAGCCCAGGGCGGCCGTCCCTACGCTAGCGTTTGCCCCCTACACGAATTTCTCAGGCTGCGCCTTTCAAGTATGCGAGAACTTCGTCGGCATGGCCGTCTGGCTTCACGTTATTGAAGATGTGTTTAATCTTTCCGTCGGGGCCGATGACGAACGTGGTGCGCGCGATTCCTTCCACCTTCTTGCCGTACATGTTTTTCTCTTTTACGACTCCGAAAAGGTTCGCGATTTTCTTTTCCGGGTCGGCCAGCAGCGGAAACGGCAGACTGAACTTGTCTTGAAATTTCTTCTGCGAGGCGGAGGTGTCTTTCGAAATTCCGAGCAGCACCGCGCCGGTCTTCTTGATGGCCGAGAAGCTGTCGCGGAAGCCGCACGCTTCCCGGGTGCATCCCGGGGTATCGGCCTTGGGATAGAAATAAAGGACCACAGTCTTGCCGCGAAAGTCTTTTAAGGCAACCTCTTTGCCGTTCTCGTCCGTCGTACTGAAGTCTGGGGATTTATCATTAACTTGCATATGGAATTTTCTCCTCGCCGGTCGTGGTCACATCGCATGTTATATCGCACGGGGATGTTTGCCGTCATCTTTCAAATTGTTTTTGGAGCTCTGATTTTATGCGCCGGTACTTGGCTTGGGGCGCAGGCTCCAATGACGCAGTATGGACGCAAACCGGTGGTGGATAAAGGTCCGCGGGCTCTGGGGCTGGTCCAGCTTTCAGCCACGGGGAAAAAAGCTCGCTTCATTCCGATTTGCATCATGATGGACGGAAAATTCTACGATGCGGGCTCGTATAAGGCTTCGCCCGTTCCCATGGCGCTCGACTTTGGCGTCGTCTATGAAGGTTTCCGCACCGGAGTTTCGCAGGGACTCTTCACCATTACGCAGCCTGGTCAACTCAATCACACGTGGATCGCTGAAGGAAGGTGGCTTCCGGCGGGAGCGATTGATCCTAATAAACACAAGAAATTTTCAGCTCCGGTGATTGCGGACGATGACAAGGACGCGCCGCCAGTGCTTCATCGTCGAGCGGGAAGTGGCGACAGTGGTTCTGAGCAGAATAAAGATATGAACAAGAACAAGAACGACGAGCAAAAATCCGCCAGCCCTTCGGCGTCGCCCGCACCCGCGCCGGGCGCCGGTTCGCCGACTCCCAGCACGAGCGCGCCGACTTCTTCGACTCCATCAGAAACGGCGAAACCGACCTCAACGGCGGAGGCAGCGAAGACCCCTCCGCCCGCTGCTTCGTCAACAGCAGCGTCTGCGAACGCGACCGATGAGACGATTGCGGATCCGAATCGGCCGCGGCTGCGAAGGGGGAAGCCGGATGCGACGGCGCACCAGGAGCCTTTTGCGACATTCGACGCTGCGGATCCATTGCCGGGCGTATCCTCGACAGCTCCAAGCACAGGAAAACCTGATGTAGCCGCAAAGAATCCCGCCACGTCTCCGCCGCCGCTCGTCACATTTCCGGCGATTTCCGATGCTGGTGGGGCTGATGCGCGCTCCTACACTTATGATTTGAAGCCGGAGGAAGAAGCCAGCTATCGCAGCAAGATGCTTGAACTGGCTGCGATGCAGCTCGCCCCTCAGCCAGTTGGCGCGGCAAAACCGGTCGCGTCAGGCAAGAGGTCGAGCAAAGCAGCGAGCAAACCGCCGCAGCCTGCGTTCGACGACGTGAAAATGCGCATCTTCGATCTCACGAGCGCGAACGAACCGATATTGGTGCTCTCGGCGAAGACGCATCCGCTCGCTGTCGCTGCGGGCGCGAACGGCAGCGTGGAACCGAAAGAGATCACTCTGATCGCCCGCAGCAACCTCGAGGGCGAATTAAGGAAACTATTTTTCTCGCAAACGGATTCAGGGCATCTCGACGTTGCTCCTCGCATGGAACTGATCGACGCGGTGGATGCGGACGGCAGTGGCCGCGGCGCATTGCTGTTCCGGCGCACCTCCGACGACGGCAGCTCCTATGCCGTCTACCGCGTTACGGCTGACCGGTTGTGGCCGCTTTTTGAGGGAACACCGTAGAAGTAGAAGAGTGCAGTTCTCAGCTGTCCGCTGTCATACACAGGAGATTGTCATCAAGCGATGAAGGATGACGCTGCTAGGTGACGGTGAAGGTCAATGGCGTGCTGTCGCCGCCGCTGTCGCATCCGAGGTCTCCGGCGAGATTGGGAGGAGTGTGGACGATAATCTGGGCGGTACCTGGAGACGAGATCTGGGTCGTCGTAATGGTGACCTGTAGCTCGCTACTACTCACGACCGTGGTGGGTAATCCCGCTCCGTTCCAGACGACGACGGAATTCGAATAAAAGTTGCTGCCATTGACGGTGAGCAGTAAGCCCTGTTGTATCTGAGCAAGGCTCGCCGGGTTCGGTACGAGCGAGACCAGTCCGGGCTTCGGCCGGTCACTTCCGCAGAAGGGGTTGTGCACCCCACAACCGGCGAGTAACAGGCTTCCGAGAAACAAGGCAAACAGCGATTTCTGGATTCGGTTGCGGGGCATTACTAGAGTCTAAGCCAGAAGGGCGACTACTGCTGGTTCCCGCGCAGTCAAAACGTTACGGAAGTGTTTTGGCGGGGATGGATGCACTGTGATGGTGAGCGATTATCGATCTTAAGTCGATTCGTAAAATAGCAGCAAAACGCTGCGAGAGGCCGACGGCAAGGACCGATCAGCAATGATCGACCGAAGTTAGCTAGCCACTATACTGGCCACTAACCCAGTAACGACTGATCCACCGTTAGCTCTAATTCTGGCGGGTGAATCTTCGCCGCGCCGGCCCGGCGATCGCGATTAGCCCGGTCACCAGCAACGGCAAAGTGGAAGGTTCAGGAGCCGTCAAGCCTCCCTTATAGGCCAGGTAACTGGATCCTGTCATCGCCCCTCCGCTCAAGTACTGGGTCGTGTTTCCCGTGACAAAACGGCCGGTGATCACGGTGCCTCCAATAACGCCCGACAGGGTCTCTAGTCCCTGCGGATTGGTCGAGATCGAGGTCGGTCCAGTAAAAGAGCCGGCGAAAAGGTTCTTCGGATCATATCTGCATCCACCGCAGTTGTAGTCGTTGAGGTCGAACGCCCCGCCCGCCGCAAACGTTCCGTTCATCAGGGTTCCGCTTTGCAGCACCCCCGTGGTGAAGGTCAGGATCGGCCCGCTATAGCCGCCTTTTGATCCCAACACCTGGGCCATGCCGGAAATCGTATTGATTCCAACCGAATATCCACCCACGTCGTAAATCGTGTCTCCCCACAAGAGCGGCGTCGACACGCTCAAGACCAGCGCGATGGACAGCACGAACAGCGTCGTTTTCATACGACTACCTCCCGGGGAAACCACCTTTTTGTCGCGGGCCAAGTTTCACCCGCAGGGATGTTATGACGACTGTGCCGGCTTGTCGATCTGGGGTTTCGGAGGTGTCAACCGACATTAGAAATGTCGCCGTTCTTACGAAATTAGGTGTGTCCCTTTTTCCTAGTCTCGTCGTTTTTCATAGTCTCGTCATAAGCCACCGATCTTTCCAATTTTCAACAACCATCCTACGCGGATTCACTTCGAGTGGCTCTGCACTGCTCTCAACTCTTGCTGCATCGCTTCGGGCGAGACGTGGGCAAATCCGGCAAAGGGCAGGTTCAAACAGTAGATCAGGTACAGGCTGAACGCGAGAAAGCCAGACAGAGTTGCGGTCATCAGTGCTTGTGAGCGAAGATTCAGCCCGAAAAAGTAAGTGAAGCCAACCAAAAGAACCGCCCCGGTACCCAGCACCGACCAGAGAATCATTGGAACGGTACCCTGGCTCTTGAGGATTCTTAAGCGCCGGTAATTTCCCAGTTCATTCAGGTGTCCGATGGATTTGTCATAGAAGACCTGGGTCTTGCTGTCGGTGGGTCCGTCGGTGAGGTATACGTTCCATAACTTCTGCATCGCCTGGAAAGTGCGCGGACTCTCGCGTCCCTCAGCCATGGCGGGAAATTCATCTTCTACAACCGAGGTGAGATAGCCGCGCAGGGTCTCTTGGATGGGGACGCTGAATTTTTCGGGAAAGGCCTGTGCCATGCGGTAAAGGTCCGCCAATTGATTTGCTTCGAGTTCGAAGTTGGATTGGGCTTCCTTGAAATCGACCCACACCACGAAAACGGCAAACGCCAAGAGAACAGCGTACAGCGTTCCATAGATCGTGATGAAAAATCCCGCGACCTCATGATGGCTTTCTAGAAAATCAAGATCAACCCTTCGTCGAACGAACAGCAGACCGAGAACCGACAGCAGACTGGAGCCGCCAATGAATAGCACCGCTTGCAGAAGTGGGTTCATTTATCTCCCCTGTTGCGAAGGATTGTCAGTTTCTCGAGGCATAAAGCTGATTCCAATTCGCCGTACAGACAGAAACCTAGGCAGTGTTTACACAGTGTCAAGAGCATCATTAGTTGCAACCAGATGGGATGAAAAAGCCGGTCTCCGACGGGACGCTGTACGCTCCCAATTTCGAGGCGCTTGAAGCGCAACGGATAAACAGGACCGGCAATGAAGAAGAGTAGCACCATAGCGAGGAAGCGAAGCAGGAATTTTTCCGAAGGGAAGCTGCCGATCGGTTTGGGGCTGGGCGACGTTCGAGTTGGTATTGCGTGTTGGATGAGCGAGGGGGAAGTCGCGCCGGAGCGGAAGCTGGGGGCGACTCGGAAAGCGATGAAGGAAAGCGGGATGCACTCGCCGTCCAGCACTAATACACCGCGAGCTTGAATGAGAGCCAACTATCAGTCGCGACAGTTAACTTGTTGAACTGTCGGGTGAGGATGGCAGGAAAACTTAAAGAAGGAAGATGGACGCTAACTTGGTTGGTGTGTCGGTAACCGTCAAAACAGACAGGAGCAATGCGGTTGCGAAACGCGCGGCCCTCGACAGTTTACGGAATCAGTCCGATTTCGGCAGTGATCTGCCATCGGTGCGCAGCCGCCTACCTGGGCCGGCCGAAGAACAAGACGTAGCCGTCGGGGTCGCAGATCTCGAAGCCGCGAAGGCCGTCGTGGGTATCCTTAAGGGGGGTGCTGAATGCTGCTCCACCCTCGCCACCACTACCGGCAAATCGATCGGCAAATTCAAGGGCAAGCGCATCCGGGTCTGGGGCATAGACGAAGGCATCCCACCGCATTGAGGGATTACGCTTGGGGTTCGGCAGCGGCGCCGTGTCCTGATCGGACTTGACGAAGATTTGCGCTCCGTCGCGGCCGATGATGGCGAAAAAAGGGTTTTGATCGGGCTGCTGGAATCGCGTCTCAAAGCCAAGCTTGTCGCGGTAAAAAGCGATGGTTTGATCGACGTTGCTGACGATGAAGAACGGTGAAATTGCCGGCGTGGTTGGTCGTGTCATAAGCGTGGATCCCCTTGCACTGCATCCTACGATCCCATCCGAGAGATGACTCCGGTAATTAGCGGTTCGAAGAGTGATCTCGGTAAAGTTTACAAATGGGGTAGAAGCATGAAACGGTCACTGATACTGATTCTGATTCTAATTCTGGCGACAGCGACCTGGGCTGCGGCGCGCGATAAGAAAGCGAAGGCACGGCCGGGGCCGTACGTATTCACCAGCAAAGCGTCGACTCAAACTCTCAAGATGCTGATCATCCAAGAGAATCTGAGAGAAGGCTACTCGCTCGATTCCGACAATCAGTCGCAGCTCCGCTTCTCGATGCCGGCGCGAATGCCCTTCATCTATTCGATGTTCGCGATCTCAGGTGTGTGTAAGGGCATGACCTCAAAGAAAGTGTGGTCTTATTCGTTCGCGGAACTCAATGGCGCGACAAAGATCGCGGTGCAGCCGGTCTGGGAATATCCGGACGATGAATGCCAAGTGCAAACTCGTGAGTTTATATGGAATGAACCGGAGGAGATGGCGGCATTTCAAGCAATGCTGGACCAGGCTCCCCCTTCGAGCGCGCACGGTGCAACTGCGACTCCGACGGTCGCTTCACCGGCAACTGCTCCCGTTTCGAGTCCCACTTCGGCAACCGATCAGCAGCAGAGAACGAAGCAACGTGTGGCCTGTCTCGAATTGGCGAAGGATAACCCCAGCATCATTTGCAAGTAAGGTCGGGTGAAAGTCAGCGTCGGGACAGCGTGAGCGCGGCTGCGGCGTTGCGGGGGAGCTCCCGGTTCAGGTCAGACACTCATGCCCAAGATAGCCGTATCAAACAATAGACGTATCAAACAATGGTATGGTCGCCTCGACGAGCGTTCCGGGTTCTGCTCTAGAAACCTTCAATTCGCCGTTGAGTTGCTTTATGCGTTCTTTCATTCCGCTGATGCCAACGCCAGCGCTGGCGGCTGCTGGGCCGATGCCTTTCCCGAAATCGCGGATTCGGACGGTGACTCGGTCCGTTTCCTGATTGATCTCAATTCGGGCGTCCTGGCTACCCGAATGGCGGTAGGCATTGGTGAGGGCCTCTTGAATAACGCGGAAAATTGCAGTTTCAAGATCACGCGAGAGACGTGGGAACACGGCGGGTTTGTAGTCAAACGTGATGCGCAACTCGCTCCGTTTCTCGAGTCCGCCGAGGTACCAATGCAAAGCGGGCAGCAGGCCGGATTCATCGAGCAGAGGCGGGTGAAGCAAGTAGGAGAGATTCCGCACCTTGGACAACGCGCGGTCGGCTAGTTCGATGGCAGGGGACAGTTTTTGGCCGGGTCCGGAGTTTTGCACATCCAACTCCATCTTGAGCGCAACCAGTTCCTGACCGAGGTCGTCATGGAGCGTCCGAGAGATTCGGCGATGCTCCTCATCTTGCACACGCATCAACTCGCCTGAAAGTTTCTGCAATTCCATGGTCCGCAATTCGACCAGACGCTGGGACTCCAGGAGTTGCGTGATCCGAGTTCTAAGTTCCTTGTTCAATTGACGCGTGCGTTCTTCCAAGTCTTTCCGTTCCGTCAAGTCGCGGGTGACTTTGGAAAATCCGCGCAAGACACCCGTGTCATCCCGAAGTGCGGTGATGACGACGTGTGCCCAGAAGGTGGTGCCGTCTTTTCTTACTCGCAATCCCTCGTCGGTGTATCGTCCTTCTTTACTCGCAATTTCCAATTCACGGTCGGGCCATTTGCTTTCGATGGCTTCTCGCGGGTAGAAACGGGAGAAATGCTGGCCGATAATCTCCTGGGCTTTATACCCCTTAATTCTTTCCGCGCCCTGGTTCCAAGTCGAAACCTTCCCGGATGGGTCGAGCAAGAAAATTGCATAATCTTTGACGCTTTCGACCAGCAAGCGGAAAATTTCATGGCCTTGCTGAGTCCGATTGGCGGGATCGGTTTTCGCGCCATCTTCTTTTTTCGCGCCGTCTCCCTGTGAGACCTTCTGTGAGACCAACGAGATGTGCTGATGCTGGGTCATCGTCTGTGCCTCCGGCCTATAAGAATTATCAGGAATTGCTCAAGAAATCGACGGTGACTGGACACGAAATGCTAGAAGACCTCTTCACTAGACACTATCTCTTCCCTGTGCCACCTGTCCATTTTCACGGTTTCGTGGGCTGACAGTTTTGACAGCTTGCACATTGACCAGGACGCTGTATTCTTATCGCCTATCGCTGCCCACATCGCAGCGGCACAGGGGGTGATATATATGTCTGCCGAAACGAGGAAAAATCTGGACGCAGGAGTTCTCCCTCTGTGGAATGCAGTACTCTGCCTGGATTGCGAGGTCATCAGCAACAGTCGAGGAGACGAATGCGCTCGGTGCAAGAGCCGCTCACTCGTGAGCCTGGCGCGGATGCTTGGGGGCACTTTGCTCGCGCATAAGGCCCAACACCTTGAAGAGTGGGAAAGTGGATTGTTCGACATCACGGTTACCATTGAATTGCAGCAGATGCAGGCGAAAGACTTAAGCACTACGGTTGAGAGATTAACCGGTGTGATTGGCCCGAAGCTGGTACGAGACCGCACGTCATTCCACATCAATGTGAAGCCGGCAGTGGACAAACTGGAGCTGCAGCCCTCGCTTTGCTTCCAGGAACGGGATGCGGCATAGAGAACATAGACCATAGACCATAGAGCATAGGACATAGAGCGAAGAGCGTTGCTCGACTGACACGTTCTGCCGCTCGTTCATCAGCGAGTGTACTGGTTTCGCTTCTTGTCCTCGTGCCGCTCGATCCCGAGCGTGATCAGGCGATCGATCAGATCGGGATATGACACTCCCGATGCCACCCACATCTTGGGATACATGCTGATGGCGGTGAAGCCGGGCATGGTATTGATCTCGTTGACGAAAATCCTGCGCGATTTGGGATCCATCAGGAAGTCGACGCGCGCCAAGCCGGTGCAATCGACCGCTTGAAAGGCCGCGATCGCAAGCCTCTGCACAGTCTTCATCTCTGTTTTCGTGAGGTTCGCGGGGATGACCGCTTCGGAGCCTTCCACCAGATACTTCGCATCGTAGTCGTAGAATTCTTTGCACGGAACGATCTCTCCGGCAATCGACGCTTTGGGATCATCGTTGCCGAGCACGGCGCACTCGATCTCTCGCGCCTTGTTCTTTTTGCCGCCGACGCCTTCCTCGATCACAATCTTGCGATCGAACTTCGCCGCTTCCGCGATGGCCGGGCCGAGTTCTTCGCGATCATGAGCCTTCGAGATTCCTACGGACGATCCCAGATTTGCCGGCTTTACGAAGACGGGATACTTCAGCTTGCTCTCGACCAGCTTTTGCACTTTCCTGGGCTCGCGCTCGAATTGGCTGCGCAACACGGTCACGTGTTTCACGATGGGCAACGCGGCGGCGCGGAACAACGACTTCATGACGTCTTTATCCATGCCCGCGGAAGAGCCGAGCACGCCGGCGCCCACGTAGGCGATGTCGGCCAGTTCGAGCAGGCCTTGAATCGTGCCGTCTTCGCCGAAGGTTCCGTGCAAGACGGGAAAAATCACATCCACGTTAATGGCACGATCGGAGGCACGGCGCAAATTCGCATCGGTCTGGAACGGAGCCAGCCCGGCATCGCGTCGGCTCGGCTCCGGAGGAACCACTACCGACGCGCCAGTCGCCAGCACGGCTGCGCCTGGAGTCGCCTCGGGATCGCCCGCACGAAGCGGGGTTACGGGTGTAGGGCGGACATTCTTATCTTTATCTAATCGCTCGTCCGCTTGTTTTTCGCCTTTCAGCAATCTCTCGGCGTGTTCGGCTGTGAGCCAGCGCCCATCTTTCGTGATGCCGATGGGAACCACTTCGTATTTCGTTTTATCAATTGCGTTCAGAACGGAGGCGGCCGACAGCAATGAGACCTCGTGCTCGCCACTGCGTCCGCCAAAGAGGATGCCAACCCGAAGTTTCGCCATGACATTTCAGTCTGGCGCGCTGGGTCTTTTCCGTCAATCCCAGGGTTGGTTCCGATGTGGGAGCGGAGCCAACCCGCAAACTATCGCTTCTTCCGGTGGCGCTACGGCCGGTGTCGCAGCGCGAGCGACGTGTCCATGGGCTGCGGCGGATCGTTAAGCTCGCGTTCGATGTGCTTCTGGATGAGTTCCCATTCCGAACGCAACGTCATTTCCTTGATCGAGAATTTCGATTCTTTGCGGGCATCGTCCACACGAACCGCCAATTCCTTGTTCTGGAAACGGAAATCGATGACTTCCGCGAGCGGCACCAGTTGATTCGATGACTTTCCGACGATGACAAACACGACCTTATCGGTCACCAGCGTGTATTCCGGGCAGCCCTCCTCCACAGTGGCGGCTTGCGGAGGTCCAAACTGGTTCATGAAGCCCCGGTGCATGAGCCCGCAATCGCCCATGCGCATACGAACCACGGTTCCATGTTGATAGGCGCCGATCGGCGCGGCGAAAACCAGCGAAATGCTGCCCAACATCAGCGTCAAAAGCAATGCGGATCTCATAAGTCTCCAATCAGTAATCAGAACCTCGCGGCTTCGATGTCGATGTCAATGTCAGTATCAGTATCAATCACCGCTCGGTTCGTAGATGTAGCCATTACGGCTATGGAATGTGAGGTTGAGGTTGTGAGTCGGCAATAGACGAAAAGCATGAAATCCGGCCTGATGGCTGGGGAGATCGTAAGTCACGACGTAGGAGGCGCGCAGATCTTCGAGCACAGTGTTGAGCAGGGACGCGGCACTTTCGTCCGAGGAGGAGCGGGGCGAGAAATAGCGTCCGCCCGTGGCATTGGAAAGCTGCTGCAGGAAGGCGCCGCCCGCGGTTTGGGTGGAAGCTCGTTTTTTCTCAGAACCAGTAACGTCGATGGAGTAGATCAGAGCGCCCGTGTCCCGAGCCGCCTGAAGTGCATCGTTCGCCGAATGCAGGCTGATGGTGTCGTTTCCATCGGAGAACAGAATTACAACCGGCCTGACGCCCGGGCGGCGATGCTGCGAGAGGAAATCGGCAGTGAATATCAGCGCGTCGTAGAGCGGCGTTAAGCCACCGCTCTGTACTGCCTGGAGTTTGGCGACGGAGTCGGAAGTCCGGCAACCACTCGAGCAGAGAACTGCGGGCAGAAGTTCGGCAGTCGTCTGCCTCGCCCGTCCTCCATGGGTAGAGCCAGCGCTTCCCCCAAAAGACAGAACGGAGAGATTGTCATTCGCTATCGACTGTTCTCTCGCAACCAGTTGCAGAACGTCGTTAATGGCAATTCGAAAGCGCGGCGCGACCGACTCGCTGGTGTCAACCAAAATAACCAGGTCGAGAGCGGTCTCATCGGAATGCGTGAAGCTACGGAAATTGCGTACGATCCGTTCGCTGTCGACCACCGCAAAGTCCGATTTCGTCAGATTTTCCAGCGGATGATTGTTTTCGTCGGTAGCGAAGAAGGTCACACGAACTTCGGAGACGGCGCTGCGATAGGTGGGCAGGCCGGAGTCATTGTTGTTTTTGTCTTGATTTTTGCCTTCTGCAGCTGCAACCGCAGTCAAGATCCAAGTTATAGCCGACAGAACCAGGAGGGCCAACGGAATGTGCGAAGGTTTTGGCATCGCATTAGTTTCATCGGCGAACGATGGAACGCTCCCCAATTACCGTGGTTACCCTTGGAGGTGACCCCGGACCGGAAGGTTGTAAAACCCCTCTGGAAAAGTTTTGCCCTGGCAAAGGATGCAGAGGAGCCGCCAAAGAAATGGCAATTGTAAATTTGGCGAAGGTTTGCTTGACACGGTAGTGAAACGGGTGTGAAATTGTTCGGACTTCGAAGGCCGGTGCCCGGCCCTTCCCCTATGGCACTCGGACCCAGAAGCTCCCGTCGAAGAAACCCACGCGCGGGATTGCGGGCTTTACAGCGAAATTTTTGTGGCTGCGGCTGTTTTTTCCCGCGAGTGGATACAAGTAAGGAGCTTTACATCTCACAGGAGTGGTCTATGAATTGGAGCAACCGAAGAAAGAACGTCCTGCCGAAATGGTCCGTTTTGCTAGTTTTTCTCGTAGCAACCGCATTTGCCTCAGCCGCCATGGGTGGTGGACCGCCAAAAAGCGGCGGCGGTGGAGGGGGTGGCGGGTCGCACCCGGCTCCCGCACCTCATGCCGCACCAGCACAACATGCCGCACCGGCCCAGCATGCTCCTGCGCAGCAGCAGCGCCCAGGCGGAAACAGTTCTCCCAGTCGCGGCCCCGGCGGACAAGCTCAGGCCACTCATGGGACGGGCGGGAACGCGAACAGCCGGCCCGGCGGCACCAACGCAAACGCGAACCGGGGAACGCAGACCGGCAACGCCAATCGTGGAGGCACGACGGGAACCGGTAATGCGAATCGTGGCGGCACGACCCAGACGGGCAATGCCAATCGCGGTGGCACGACGCAGACTGGAAATAAGACCGGTGGCGCGACCGGAACCAACCGCGGCACGCAGACGGGCAATGCCAATCGCGGAGGCACGACGCAGACTGGAAACAAGACCGGTGGCGGCGCAGCGGGAGGAAAGGGCGGCACGACCCAGGCCGGAGCGCGCGGATCAACACAAAACGCAGCGGCCAATCGCCATCAGCCGGCAGGAACCAAGTCGGTTGCCCTGAAGGGCGGCGGCAGCGCGACGTACCGGAGCAATGGGCAGGTTCGTACAGTCCAGACCCACGGGATGACGATCAATCGCGGAGTACACGGCAACACGACGCGAATCGTGAGTACCCACAACGGTCGCACGGTGGTCAGCAATGGACACTACGGTGGATATAGCCAGCGCGCCTACTACAACCACGGCGGCCACGCCTATGTTTCGCGAACCTACTATCGCGGCGGACATTACTATGCGTACGGGTATCGCAACTACTACTACGGTGGGCGTCCTTATTACGGGTACGCTCCCGCGTATTACTACGGCCCCGCGTATTACGGATGGGCCTACAATCCGTGGCCCGCGCCGGTTGCTTACGGATGGGGTTGGGGCGGGGCGCCATGGTATGGCTACTATGGTCCCTACTTCGCGCCCTATCCGGTGTATCCGTCCGCCGCTTTCTGGCTTACGGATTATCTGATCGCGGCGAGTCTGCAAGCTTCCTATGCCGCTCAGCAAGCCGCCGGAGACGGTGGAGACGGCAACGGAGAATTAGAGCCCCAACCACTAGGACCTCAGTCGGCAGGCGTGCTCGCCTCGTTATGGTCAAGCGATCCTCTGATTGCTGCAAACCTCGAGACCGCCTATGGCGCGTTCCTATTCGGAGCGCCAGCTCCGGCGGCGAAGGGTGGTACGACGCAACTCAGTCCGGAGGTAAAGCAGGCGATCTCTGATCAGATGAAGACTGAGATCGACGCGGAAAAGACAGCGGCAGCCAGTGGAAGCAAGGACACTCCGAGCACGGATCAGGTACCGGCAGCGCTCGATCCCAAGATCCACATGTTCGTGGTATCCAGCGAAGAGGATTTGACGACGGCGGATGGTGTCGAATGTTCGCTTACTGCTGGTGATGCGGTCTATCGTACTGGCGACAAGCCCGACGATGACAACATGGTCGACGCAGTCGTAAAGGCCAGCAAGAAAGATGAGTGTGTCATCGGCGTTACCGTCGGAGTCGCCGTCGACGATTTGCAGGAGATGCACAATCAACTGCGGATCCAGATGGATGCGGGGCTTAAGGAGTTGGCGGAGAAGCAGGGAAAGAACGGATTGCCGGCTGCTCCCGACACCAAGACGCAGGCTGGCGAAGTTCCGCCACCTACGCCCGACACCAGCGTCCAGAGCGATTTGCAGCAGCAGCAAAAGGACGCCGCTCAGGCGGAGGCCGAAGCCAAGCAACAGCAGTGAAGTGCTGACGATGAGTTAGAAGCGGGGCGTCGCGCATTCAAGGCGACGCTCCCCGTTTCTTCCTAACAAAATCGACAAAATGAAAAAGGCTCCCGCCCGCAAGGGAACGGGAGCAGCAACTGCACAGGAGGAAGGTTGCAATGCGGCAGAAAATCGAAGTATCCGTTCCCCTTGTCGCTTGGATCGCGCTCGCCTTTATTGCGGTCATCATTGTTCCCTGCGCGGCTTGGGCGCAAGCTACTGTTTCTCTGGAAGACCAACTCAAAGCGCAATACACGCTGGTCAAAATGGGCGAAGACTCGAGTGGAGCCGCGGTCGTGGAGCAGGGCACCATTCTGGTCGTCAAGAAGGGTGGAATTCTTGGTGTGCCTTATTCCGACCAGACCACTCTCCCAACCAAGTACGAAAACGGCACGGTTCACTCACCCAATGCTCTGGTGTCGAAGGGCATCGGCTCGCTCATGGGAAAATTGGGGAAGACGCAAACGACGCAGTTTTTCCAGGCGAACACGAAAGTATATCCATCCAAGATCGCCGTCAATTTGCCGAAAGATCAGGTGCTGATCAGCATCGTCGATTGCGATTCCTGTAACAATGTCGATCCGAAGACGTTCTTCAAGGCCGACGTCGTATTCCAGTTCGCCAAGGGGACGCTGGCTACCACCAACCCGTCGCAGGTCGAAGACGCGATCGCCGGGCTGCTGGCGATCGATGACAGTCCCAACGATCAAGGCAATAACAACGGGCAGCAAGGTGGAAACGATCAGCAAGGCGGCAATCAGCAGGGCGGAGGCGGTGGCGGAGGAGGGCAAGCCCAACAGGCACCGCCGCCGGACCCGGTCCAGATAGAAAAAGGCCAAACCATCGATCAAGTGAAGGCTGCGATCGGCCCGCCGGACAAGATCATCAATCTCGGCACGAAACAGATCTATGTCTACAAAGACATCAAAGTGACGTTTATTAACGGGAAAGTTTCCGACGTGCAGTAGGGAACGGCCTCTAAAGAATTGTCATCCCGAGTGAAGCGAGGGATCTGCATTTCGCAGCAGGATGCAGATCCCTCGCTTTGCTCGGGATGACAAACCTTACACGAAGTATTAGGCGGCCTTGGCCGGCGGAATGTCGGCTAGAGAATCTTCTTCCCGAAAGCTGAGAGGGCCAGTTCCACCGCCAAATCCGCGGTCTGGTTGTGTTCGTCGATTACGGGATTCACTTCCACGATCTCGAAGCTCAACATGCGTCCGTGGTCAGAGATGATTTCCATGGCGAGGTGAGCCTCACGATACGTGGCGCCGCCCCACACCGGGGTTCCAACGCCGGGGGCATCTTCGGGATCGATCCAATCCATATCGAGCGAGACGTGATAGCCGACGGTGCCGTGTCCGGCCATGCGGAGAGCTTCTTCCATGACATTGCGCATGCCGCGTTCGTCGATGTCGCGCATGGTAAAAACTTCGACTCCGGCTTTGCGAATGTTTTCCTTTTCGAAGCTGTCCACGTCGCGGATGCCAACGAGCACGCAATTCTCCGGCTGCACCTTGGGCGAGAAGTCGTAGATATTGCCGAGCTCGGCGGGACCGAGCCCCATGAGAGCGGCCAAAGGCATGCCGTGGACGTTGCCGCTGGGCGATGAGTCGGGCGTGTTCATGTCGGTGTGGGCGTCGATCCAGAGGAGGCCGATTTTCTGATTCTTGCGGCGGTAAAACTCAGCCACGCCTGACACGGTGCCGGCGGCCACCGAATGATCGCCACCAAGGACGAGCGGAACCTTTCCGGCTTCGAGCGTCTTTAAGACAAGATCGGCGCTCTTGGTGCAGGTTGCGGTTATTTCCTTGAGGTACTTGGAATTGGCGGCGCCTTCTTTTTTCTGCTCGGGGATGGCGACGGCGATATTGCCGGCGTCTTCGACAATGTGTCCAATGGCTTCAAGGCGCGCTTCCAGTCCGGCAACGCGGACAGCGGAAGGTCCCATGTCAACCCCGCGGCGCGATTGGCCAAGATCAAGCGGAACGCCAATGACACGGATCTGGCGTGGTGCGATGCTGCTGAACGTCGTGGTTCGCAGGGGCATAGGTCAGTCCTATTTTCACCGCCGAGACGCAGAGTGCGCCGAGGAAACCTAAATCTTGGTTAGTCGACTTGCTGCGCTTGCCTTCTTTCCCACTCGGGGTCCGGGAATTCGTTCACGATTCTTTTCAATCCGTTTTTTAAAACTGGGTCGTGAAAATTCATTAGCAAGCCCACTCGTTTTTTTGCAAGCCTCAAATACGGTAAGAGCTGGGCTTCGTGGAGGGGAAGTAATGTTTCGATCGCTTTGATTTCAACGATGATTTCGTCTTCCACGATCAAATCGAGCCGATAGCCACAATCGAGTTTTACCTGTTTGTAGACAACTGGCAATGGCTTTTGCTCTTCCACTGTCAGTCCGAGCTGCTTCAGTTCAAAAGTCAGACACGATTGATAGGCGGATTCGAGCAAGCCCGGTCCGAGATGTCGATGGACTTCGATTGCGGCGCCGATGAAGCGGCGCGAAATCTGATCAAGCCTGTCAATCTCCCGCATTTTGTAGTCACCGCCGAGACGCCGAGGTCGCCGAGAAAGCACCCCATATCCAGTACTGAAAACCATCACCCCGTCTATGCAGTCTTGCCTAACCAATCTAGGCGGTTACTCCTCTTATCTAAATCCGTCATTTCTTGCATTTAACTCGGCGACCTCTGCGTCTCGGCGGTGAAAACGCTACGGATACAGTCGATGCAACATGCGTGGAAACGGAATCGTCTCGCGCACGTGCTCCAGACCGCAGATCCACGCGACCGCTCGTTCGATGCCCATGCCGAAACCGGAGTGTGGAACGCTGCCGTACTTGCGGAGATCAAGATACCACTTGAAGGCTTCTTCGGGCAGATTGTGGTCGTGAATGCGTTGCAGAAGCAGATCATAGGAGGCCATGCGCTGCGATCCTCCGATGATTTCGCCGTAGCCTTCAGGGGCTAACACGTCGACGCAGAGAGCCAGTTCGGGACGCTGGGGATCGGGCTCCATGTAGAAGGCCTTCACGCTCGCCGGATACCGATGCACCATGACCGGCCGATCGTAGAGCGACGAAAGATAGGTTTCATCGGGAGAGCCGAGATCTCCGCCCCACTCGAATTTATTTTCCAGCTTGCCCTGGGCGTAGCCTTCCTGCAATTTCTGGACGGCTTCGTCGTAGGTGATGCGCGGGAAGGGAGCGTCGATTTTTTCGAGCTGCGTGAGATCGCGTCCGATGACGGTGAGGTCGGGGCGGCGGCGTTCCAGGCACCGCTTCACCAAGAATGTCAGCAGCCCTTCTGCTAACACCATGAGGTCGTCTAATGTGCCGTAGGCTATTTCGGGTTCGACCATCCAAAACTCGGTGAGGTGGCGGCGGGTTTTGGATTTTTCAGCGCGGAAGGTTGGTCCGAAAGAGTAGACCTTGCCCAGCGCCATGGCGGTGGCTTCGATGTAGAGCTGGCCGGATTGCGTCAGGTAGGCCTGCTCTTCGAAATAATCCACAGGGAAGAGCGTCGAGGTTCCTTCACAGGCGGCCGGCGTGAGGATGGGCGGATCGGTGAGAGTGAATCCGTTGCTGTCGAAAAAATCGCGGGCGGCGCGGATGATTTCGGCGCGCACGCGAAGGATCGATGCCTGGCGCTGGGAGCGGAGCCAGAGGTGGCGATGCTCCATTAAAAAATCGACGCCGTGCTCTTTGGGAGTGATGGGATAGGGAGTTGATTCCGGCACGCGCTGGACGACTTCAACATTCGAGACGTCGAGTTCGTAGCCGCCGGGGGCGCGCTTATCGGCACGGACTTTGCCTTCTACAATGACGCTCGATTCCTGCGTCAGGCCTTTGATGGCGTCAAAAACTTCGGGCGGGACGGCGTTCTTGGGGACGACTCCCTGGATGACGCCGGAACCGTCGCGAAATTGCGGGAAAAGGAGTTTGCCGCTTTCGCGGAGGTTGTAGAGCCATCCGCGGATGGTGACGGACTGGCCTTCGTGCTTGCCGATTTCTGCGATGGTGCTCACTGGTGCTGGCATAAGTCAAAACCTTGAACCGCGGAGAGCGCTGAGTGCGCTGAGAAAAACTCGGCAAAGTCTCTTGATCGAACTGTGGGTGTTGCTGTTGATTTCCACTTCAAAATCTTTGATCACGGGAAACACAGGGGTAAACCCGTTGGCCGAGAAACTCCGCGCGCTCCGCGTTCTCTGCGGTTGAATTCTACGAATCTTCCAGCTTCTGGAAGGTTGTGATCACTTCTTCGCTGGGATTTTTCTTTTCTTCGCCGTCAATTTCCAGTAAGAGAGGCGGCTTTTGCGGTGCGGTGCGCAACAATTCCATCGTCTCTTTCCAATCGATCGATCCGTTGCCCGGCCATAAGTGGGAATCTTTGTCTTTATTATTGTCGTGTACGTGGGTCGAGCAGATGTGGTTTTTCAGGATGGCAAAGCCTTCGGGAATGCCTTCCATCATGTGAGCGTGTCCGCAGTCGAAACAGACTCCGATATCGTCGAAGTGCATGGTCTTGATGAATTCGACGAGGCGATCGGGCGTGGAAAGCTCGTTAGGAATATTTTCCACCAGCACTTTGACGCCGAGCGGCTTGGCGAAGGCGCGAAGATGCTCAACCGAGGTCATGGCCGCTTCGAATTTCTTTTCATCAAAGGCATCGTTGGGATTACCGATGTGCTGAATAAGAAAGCGGAACGGGATCTGCTCGGCGATTTCGAGGGCGCGCTTAATCTCGTCCATGGCGTCGACGCGTCCGGCGCGATCGGTGGAGGCGATGTTCACGGGCGGGCCACCGGTGCGTCCCCAATCGTAGTCGGAGTACAACGGCGCGTGGACGGAGTTAAGCGGTATTCCGGTGGACTTGAACCACTCGGCGATTTCGCGGACATGTTGCTTGCGATTGGCGTAGTCGAAATGCTGGCGGGCGGCGAAAATCTCGATCGACTGGGCTCCCGCCGTCACCAGTTCATCGAGCAAGCCCGGATGGAGCCGTTCCTTTACATAGACGTATGTCGATACCGCCCTCAGCATCAGTAACCTACCGCCTTCCCGTTGTTACGTCCGTCGCTGGCGCCGAGGCGCTCGCCGGTTTTGGGGTCAATCATGATGCACTCGCCATCTCCCCAGTCTCCCCAGGAATAATCGACTTTTAGTTTGTGTCCTTTGGAACGCAGAATATTCATTGTATCGGGAGAGAGGCGGTCTTCGACGAAAATCTGATCGGGGAGCCATTGCTGATGAAACCGGGGCGCGTTGATGGCTTCCTGAATATCGAGGGAGAAGTCGACAACGCCGATCAGAATATTGGCAACAATGGTAATGATCCTAGGGCCGCCGGGCGAGCCGAGGACGAGGAAGAGCTTGCCATCTTTGAGCACAATGGTTGGCGTCATGGCAGAAAGAGGGCGCTTGCCGGGGCCGATAACATTGGCCGGACCTTGGATGAGTCCGTAGGTGTTGGGGACGCCTTGTTTGGCCGCGAAATCGTCCATTTCGTCATTCAGCAGAAACCCCAGGCCCGCAGCGGTCACCCGGGATCCGAAGGAGTCATTGAGCGTCGTGGTCAAAGCGACAGCGTTGCCTTCGGAATCGACTACGGAGAAGTGTGTGGTGTTTTGAGATTCGCGAATGGACGACGGATGCGATTGGGCAACGCGCTCCAATTCGGCGAATGATGGGCGTTTCAGATCTTTGCTCACACTCGCCCGGTTGAGGTCGATGGAGTCGCGCCACGCCGCAGCGTATCTCTTATCGATGAGCTGCGCGACGGGAACCTTGGCGAAGTCCGGATCGCCCATGAAATCAGCGCGATCGTAGAAGGCGCGACGGAAGGCCTCGACTTCAAGGTGGATAGCCGCGCCGGAGCGGTTGCCTAGCTTGGCCAGGTCGAAGCCTTCAAGAATATTGAGAATCTCGACGAGCGCGACTCCACCTGAAGATGGGGGCGGCGCGCTGATGATGTCGTATCCGCGATAGGAGCCGCGAACCGGCTCACGTTCCTTCACTTCATAGGCGGCGAGATCTTCGGTGGTGACCAGCCCTCCACCTTTTTGGATGGCCGCAGCCAGTTCGCGGGCCATGGCGCCATGGTAAAAGGTGTCGGGATCCTTGGCGAGGCGTTCCAGGGTGCGGGCGAGTTCGGGTTGCCTGAACATGTCGCCGGGCTGATAGTAGTTTCCGTCGCGCAGGAAAATGCGATTGGATTCTGGAAACTGCGCGAGGTACTGATCTTTTTTAAGATCTTGCGTGTCTTCGTAGGCGAGAGGGAAGCCATCGCGGGCGAGTTTGATGGCAGGCGCGATGACTTTTTCGATCGACAGCTTGCCGTATTGCTTCTCCGCATAGACAAGGCCGGCTACGGTGCCCGGGACGCCGATGGATTTGTATCCGACGACGCTGGAGTTGTGGTCGGACTCGGGGATCACATTCCCTTGAGCGTCAAGATACATGTTCTCGGTGGCGCCGGCGGGAGCTTTCTCGCGGAAATCGATGAAGTGAACTTTCCCATTGGCGTTGCGGAGCAGAAGGAAGCCGCCTCCACCAAGGTTCCCGGCTTGGGGATGGACGACGGCGAGCGCGAAGCCGGTGGCGACCGCGGCGTCAACTGCATTGCCGCCGGAGCGCAGCATTTCGACGCCGGCGCGGGAGGCAAGTTCGTGGACGCTGGTGACCATGGCGTGCGGCGCATGCGTGGGTCGCATGGGCGCGGCCGCAACCGTGGCGGCGAGTAAGGCACACAGACCGCAGACAGGCAGAAGCCTAAGTAGAATGCGCATGGGTTGGGCGAAGTACGAGGCTAGTCCAGCTGGTCGCGGCTCGTCAAACCGGGTTCACCGCCGAGACGCAGACGACGCCGAGAAAGGCAACAGGGGAGTCTACTTCTTTGCGGGACTCTTCTTGGGTTTCTTCTCGCGTGCGATTTTCTTTTTAGGTGGTTTCGCTTTGGGCGCTTTCGCTGCGACGAGATCGTACGACTGGCGGATGAGGCCTTCCAGATCCCCTGCGGGCAGCACGTTAGAGTTGGCCAGCGTGATCCACTTGTAGCGTCCAACGTAGGGCGCCGGGGAGATGCCTTCGATCTCGAGCAGTTCGTGAAATGTTTCGGGCGCGGCTTTAAGCGTGATGCGTGGAAAGCGACCGTCCGCGAGGACCATGCCGGTGAAGATTTTGCCGCGGACTTTGAAGCAGAGGTCGTCGGCCCACGGCATATCTTCGCTTGCGTCAGGGAACGAGAGACAGAGTTTGCGGATCCAGTCGGCGTCGGGCATGGATTAAGTGGTCATTGCAGTATGTAGCGTTCTCTCGGGTCGCCCTCAAAATGCCCCAGCCGACCGGGAAGGCCGGAGGCAGGTTCATATCGCCATCTTAAGTTTACGAGCTTATAAATCAACTGCCCAGTTCACGGGCGGACGCAGGTCCTCGACTTGGGAGAACGCCTTATCCCCGGTAACCAGGGTTGCATTCGTGCTGATTGCGTGGGCCGCGATCATCATATCCAAGGCGCTAAGGGGCTTACCAGCACATTCCAGTTTGAATCGAACGGTTCCATAGGCGTGGGCTTCATCGCTGCCCCAAGGCTGGATTTGTATCTTTTTCAGGAAATCATCGAGAACTGTCCGCAACGCAAAACTTGGAGGTTTTCTAGCCAATCCATAACGAATCTCCGCCTCGGTAACGACCGAGATGCATCCGACTTCGCTTATTTTCAAGCCGTCCAGACGATCCCTGGCGGCGGGAGATTGGCCCCGGACGATGTAGCCCACCGTGTTGGTGTCGAGCATCCAAGTCCGAATCACAAGATGTCCCGCTTCTGCGGTGGCCTCGTATCTCGATCCTTCAGGAAATCATCGGGAACCCCGGCCTCGTCCAGAGCGGCGAAGATTTCTTTCCAGGTCTTTGCCGGAGATTCGGAAAGAATCAGACCTCCGCTTTGAGGATCGCGGCGGACGTAGACTTCGTCGGTCTTGAAGCGGAACTCAGCCGGAATTCTAACGGCTTGACTCCTGCCGCTGTAGAAGACTTTTGCTTTAGAAATGGGCGCCATCGGATATCCTCTTGCTATATATCATGCTATATAGCAACGCGGGAGACAAGAACTTTCCGACTAGCCCGCCCCCTGTTCTGAGCCAACTGCACGCGGGCAAGAGTGCCCGCGCCACACAAACTACACCTGGTCTCGGGCTTCTCCCAAAACCACCGACACTTCCAGTTGTTTCTTGCCACGGAAGATGGTTACTTTCACGGTGTCGCCGGCGCGGTGTTTGTTCATGATCTGGGCCAGGATTTGCTGGTTCTCGATTTTTTCTCCGTTTATGGCGACGATTAAGTCGCCACCGATCATGATGGGAATGTTGCCGAGGTAGGCGCGTTCGGAGCCGCCACGCAATCCGGCGCGATCGGCGGAGCCTCCGGCAACGGCCTGCACGATGAGCAGTCCGTAGTCGGCGGCCAGGCCTAGTTCTTCGGCAATCTCCGCGTCGACGGGAATGGTGCGAACTCCCAACGCGGGGCGGCGCACGCGTCCGAGAGTGACCAGATCGTTGACCACGGCTTTGGCGGTATTAATGGGGATGGCGAAGCCTATTCCGGCGCTTTGTCCGACGCTGGACGCGATCATTGTATTGATGCCGATGACTTCGCCGTGCCAGTTGAGAAGCGGGCCTCCGGAGTTTCCGGGGTTGATGGCCGCGTCGGTCTGGATGGCTTCATCGATGACCAGGCCGTCGGGCTCCTGCACCTGGCGGATCGAACTGACGATGCCGCGGGTTAGTGTTCCGGCGAGTCCGAAGGGATTGCCGATGGCGTAGACTTTCTGGCCGACTTGCAAATTTGTGGAATCGCCAAGAATCATCGGCTGCAGGTCAGGAGCTTTGATCTGTACGATGGCCAAGTCGTGAGACTTATCGGTGCCGACGATGGTGGCCTTATATTTCTTGCGGTTGTGGAGGGTGACTTCGACCTGGCGCGCGTCGGCGATCACGTGATAGTTGGTGAGGATGCGTCCTTCTTTGTCGATGACGAAGCCGGAGCCCTGTCCTTCTTGCGGGACCAAACCGTAGAAGAAGTCATAGGTCATGATGCGCGAGGTGATGTTGACGACGGATCCTATGTTCTTGCGGTAGACGCTGATGTTGTTTTGCTCTTCCGCATCGAGCGGCTCGCTGCCGGCCGCTTCGATGATTTCAGCGTGCTGCGGATGGCTGACCCAGTCGGCGGGATGGAGGCGTCCGTTGCGATAAGTAGTGAAGTAGAAGAAGGCGGACGCCAGAATAATGGCGAACAGAAGAGTGCGAAAGAATCTCATCTTGATTAGTCCTTGAAAGCCTGCAGTTTGAATTCTAGCGAAAAAGGCTTTTTACCGCCGAGTACGCCGAGCACGCGGAGAAAATTCCTTACCACAGGGGCACCGAGGAACACAGGGGAAATCCTCAGGGAACCCCATCTACAAAACCTCTGCGCACTCCGGGCGCTCCGTGGTTGAGCGGCTTAGCGGTTTGATCTGCCCCAACCACCGCCGCCTGGAGATTCTATGCGGACTCTTTCTCCGGAACGCAGTCTTACGCTGGTCTTGCCGGGGATTGCTTCTTCCGACCCATCGCGACGGATGATGAGAGTGCGACCGGGTGCGCCGTCAGCTCCTCCTGCGAGGCCGTAGGGCCCGCGGGAACGGCGGTCGGCGAGCAGAGTTACCTGGGCGTCGGTTAAGACCTCGATTTCACGGACGATGCCATCGCCGCCACTGTGGAGGCCCTTGCCTCCACTGGAAGAGCGAAAAGAATATCGCCGCAAGCGGACGGGATAAGCATATTCAAGAGCCTCGGCGGGAGTGTTGAGGGAATTGGTCATGTGGGTGTGGACGCCGGAGACTCCATCTTTGTTTGGACGCGCGCCCATGCCGCCGGCGATGGTCTCGTAATATGCGAAGGGCTCACCGGTGCGCGGGGCTCCCATACGCGGGGCTTCCATACGAAGATCGATGCCGCCGATGGTGAGATTGTTCATCGTGCCGGACGCGGCGGCGGGGATGCGGTCGGGGATCGCCTGCGCCAGCGCTTTCAGAAGAACGTCGACAATGCGCTGCGAAGTCTCGACATTGCCTCCAGCGACGGCGGCGGGAGGCCTGGCATTGACCACGGTTCCCGCCGGAGCTATGACCTGGATGGGGCGCATGAGGCCGGAGGTGGCGGGAACGTCTTCGCGCAGCAGGCAGCGAAAGACGTAGAAGCAGGCGGAGTAAGTGATCGCCTCAACGGCATTGATCGCGCCTTGAACTTGCGGATCGCTGCCGGTGAAGTCGATGGTGACTTGCGCTGCCGGCTTGTGCCCGGACGCTGAAGGAGACGAGGCAAGCCGTGTCTCTGCCACGGATTTGTTGGCGCGCTTGATCTCGATGGTCACGGCTATCCGCACGGGCTTGTCTGTCACCCCATCGTCATCCAGAAAGTCTTCGGCTTGGTAGCGGCCCCGCGGGATTGTGCGGAGGAAGGCTCGCATCATTTCTTCGGAATAAACAAATAAATCGGCAGCGGCTTGCTGGGCGCGGGCGATCCCGTAGCGAGCGCAGATTTCGCGGATGCGTCGGGCGCCAGTTTGACACGCCGCGATTTGAGCGCCAAGGTCGCCTTCGCGTTCTTCGGGGGTGCGGACGTTGCTGAGCAGGAGGGCCAGCACGTCGGCAACGAGTTTTCCGCCGCGCATGATTTTGACGGGTGGGATGCGGAGGCCCTCCTGATAAATTTCGCGGCAGGGGCCCATGGAGCCAGGGTAGGTTCCTCCGACATCGGCGTGATGGGCTCGAGAAGCGACATAGAAGTCGGGAGCGGTTGTGCGATTGCGGGGCTTCGCTCGGGCGGGACGGGGAGAAGCCCCGTCACCACTCAGGTACACCGGCATGACGAGCGTGATGTCGGGAAGGTGGGTGCCGCCGCTGAAGGGATCGTTGAGCATGACCACGTCGCCCGGTTCAAGAGCGCACCGTTCCACGGCCGCGGCTACGGACATCGGCATGGAGCCGAGGTGCACTGGCATGTGATCGCCCATGGCGATGACCTGTCCCGCGGAATCAAAGACGGCGCAAGAGTAGTCGCGGCGCTCTTTAATGTTCGGGGAAAAGGAGGTGCGGCGTAGCGCGGCTCCCATTTCCTCGGCGATAGAGTGATAAAGGTTCTTGAAAACCTCGAGTTCGACGGGATCACGCATGGGCGTGACGAGTGTACGCCAAGTCAAAGCAAGTGTGGCACTACCTCGCCGGCGCGTAATATCCACTTCGAGAGTGGACTTTCAAACCGGGTCTATTGGACGTCACTTCAATCGAACGGAAATTGCCGTTAGCCTCCAAATCGGGCGGGGCATACCCAAGAGCATACTGACTGCGCAGGATCTTTTCGATTGTGGTGAAAGCACCCTTCAAGTCAGAATTCTCCCGCGCCGACAAAACGAAACCTCCAGTTTCACGCGTTATCCTTTCCAGTATTTGGCGGCCCTTGGGGTTTTTCTCGGTTGTTTGGCAGTTTCATCATGAACACAAGTTTCTTGCCTTCGGAAGCTATCTGAGTCTTTCCGTCCAGAGTTCCCGCGCCGCCCACCAATATCGACTACCGCGGCGAACAGTTCATCTTCGATGGCGAGAAAGATAAGGTTGCCTTCTCTACCGCTCAACAAACCCGTTCTGGTTTCGGAAATCTCGTATTTGTGCAGGATACGGTGATTCGAGAAGGCCTTCTGGGCGGCGTGTTAACGACGGCCTGGCCCCTGTTGAACGTGGATCAACGCAAAGCCAAACTCAATTTTGACGGCCTCAAGAAAATAGACGGTCAAGAAGTCTACGATCTGCGCTATCACCCCCACAAAAATACTGATTTGGAGATCCATCTCTACTTCGACCCTCAAACCTATCATCACGTGATGACGACCTACACCTAACGTGATGACGACCTACACCTACAGCATCTCACAGAGTTTCGCGAATCTAGCGCCTTCGACCGCGGTGGGCAACCCGCCCTCCACCGGGGGGCTGGTGGCAGCGCAACTCCGGGCACGCAAGGAGGAGGAACCGCGGAAACCGCCGCGGCCCGCCAGCAGTTGACGCGTTATCGTCTGCAAGAGAAGTTCAGCGACTTTAAGACCGCGGATGGAGTTACCTTACCGACCCATTACGATATCCAGTTTACCCAGGAACTCCAAAATGGCAAAACGACACTGTCGGACTGGGATATGAAGGGGGTTGACGTATCGAATAATACACCAGTTGATGCGCGGAACTTTGAAGTGAAATGAAAGCCGGGTGGAGAGTGGGTTTGGAGATTTCACAGCCCGAAGGAGTCCGCAGCAATGCAAGTCTGGCGTCCGGTGCTACACTCGTCTGATTATGGCTGAAGGGCGTTCGCGGGTTTGGATTTGGGTCTTGGTGGGTGGCGGCCTATTCGTGCTGTTCGTGGTCGCGGTGTTTACGCTGGTGTACCTGAGTTTTGGCGGCCGCGACGAAGAAGCGTTTACTGGTTTCGGCTCCAAGATTGCCGTCGTTGAACTGGATGGCGTGATTTTCTCTCCCAAGCAGATCGTTCCCCAGCTTAAAAAGTTTGCCGATGACGACTCCGTCAAGGCCATCATCATTCATGTGAATTCACCCGGCGGCGGCGTGGCCGCGTCGGAGGAGATTTATCGCGAGGTGAAGCGGATCCGGGACGAGAAGAAGAAACGGATTGTGGCGTCGATTGAGACGGTCGGCGCGAGCGGCGCGTATTACGTGGCATCGGCTACCAACAAGATTTATGCGGACAAGGGCAGCGTAGTGGGATCGATCGGCGTGATCGCGGAGTGGGTGAACTATGGCGAACTGCTGCGCTGGGCGAAGATGAATCCGATCACCATGAAGGCAGGGGAGTTCAAAGACACGGGCAGTCCAACGCGAGAAATGACTCCCGCAGAACGGGAGTACATGCAGGGCTTGATCGACAACATGCACACGCAGTTCATTCAGGCAGTTGCCGACGGGAGGCATGCGAAGGAAGCCGATATCCGTGCGATTGCGAATGGAAAAGTCTGGACCGGCGAGCAGGCGCTTTCGCTGAAGATGGTAGACGAGCTCACAGACTTTGAAGGCGCTGTGAAGGATACGGCGAGGGCGGTGAACATTTCTGGCGAGCCAACGCTCGTCTATCCGCCGAAAGAGAGACGGTCGGGGCTGGATCTGCTGTTTGGCGATGTTTCCGACTATTTGCCGACCCGGGAGAAGTTGCTGGAGCAGCAGGTGGGCTTCTACTATCTCTGGAAATAACCGGTTCCGGTTCCCATTTCTTTGTTTTCGTAACGGAATCGGATTTCTTAAAGTGAGAACGGCGCACTGAGAACTCTTTCTAGGTACTTGCATAGAACCCCTTAAATTTGAGAAGGTTATAGGCAGGCGTAGGGTAGCGTCGGGGCGCAAGAGCCCCTGGCAACCGGGGACCTTCAGGGTTGCCCGGGTAAAACGGAGCATAGAGGCTTATGACGAAGGCTGACCTGATCGAAGAAGTTTCCCGGCTCGCGGAACTCACCCGCAAAGACAGCGAAGTGATTGTGGACACGATCTTTGACAGCGTGGTGCGCTCGCTCCGCGTGGGCGACAAGATCGAGATACGCGGTTTTGGCAGCTTTCGCACGCGCCAGCGCAAACCACGCGTGGGCCGTAATCCGAAAACCGGCGACCGGGTTGAAGTTCCGGCCAAGAAGATTCCATTTTTCAAGCCCAGCAAGGAACTGAAAGACCTGGTGAACAGCAGTTCGGCGGCGACTGCTCCAGCGCCGGCACCGGTACCACCCGCGCCGACGAGCGCGCAGTAGAACCACGATGGAGCGACGGGCGTCCTCGCCCGTCCCAGTTTGGCCGTATGCCGGCGAGGACGGCCGGCTCTCCACGGCCAAGGTCGGCAAACTCACTAACCGAATGTGTAAGATATGGAGGCTGGGCCCATAGCTCAACGGTTAGAGCAGCAGACTCATAATCTGTTGGTTCTAGGTTCAAATCCTAGTGGGCCCACCAAACCTGATCATTACCATCATTAAACGGAGGCGGCCGCTACGGCGCCACTCCCAGTTGCCAGAACAGGAAGCTCAACTCATCCACCGAGTCGCCGATTTCCTGGGTCGACGACCGGCCGCGCGAGTGTCCCGCCTCCAGTTCGTAGCGCAGCATGATTGGCCGGTCCGATCCGGTATCGGCTTGCAGCAATGCGGCCATTTTTCGCGCATGCAGAGGCGCTACTCGCGTGTCGCCATCGCCGGTCATGAACAGCACGGCCGGATACTTCACACCTTTCTTGACGTGCTGGTACGGCGAATAGGCGTACAGCCACTTGAATTGCTCCGGATCATTGGCCACTCCATACTCCGAGACCCAGAACTGCGCCTCCATGAACTGGTCATAGCGCAGCATGTCCAGTAGCGGATGCCAGCAAACCACCGCCTGGTAGAGGTCGGGCCGCTGCGTCAAGGCCGCGCCCACCAGCAGGCCACCGTTGCTTCCGCCAAGAATCGATAGTTTCGACGGATTGGTGTATTTGTTTTGGATCAGCCATTCCGCGGCGCCGATGAAATCGTCGAACACGTTCTGTTTTTTCTCGCGCATGCCTGCCTTGTGCCACGCCTCACCGAATTCGCCTCCACCTCTTATGTTGGCGAGGGCGTAAACTCCGCCTCGTTCCGCCCAAACGATCGCATCGGCGTTGAAAGCTGGCGTGTTGTTAACGCCGAATCCGCCATACCCCTCAAGCAGCACAGGATTTGACCCGTCCAGCTTGATTCCCTTGGCATACATCAGGAACATCGGCACCTTCGTCCCATCCTTCGAGGTGTACCAAATCTGCTTTACCTCGAACTTCGAACTATCGACGGGAACCTTTACCTGCGCCCAAACAGATTGCTTCCCGCTGCTCATGTCGCAACGATAGATGGTGGAGGGAATGGCGAACGACGCATAGGTGAAATAAGCCGACTCGTTCTCCCACTTTCCCTGCACATCGTAGATGGCTCCGAGTGCCGGCAGGCTCAGTTCGAAAGCCATCTTGCCATCCGGCTGAAACGCTTTGACCACCGAAGCTGCATTCTTCACATAGGCGACCAGGATCTTGCCCCCGGCGAAGGTGACATTATCGATCGCGTTCTCCGCCTCCGGAATCACTTCCCGCCAGTTCTCCGGCGCAGGCTTCGCCATATCGAGCAACATGATTCGGCCCTTTGGAGCCTTGTAGTTTGTCTGCAAGAACAGCTTGTCACCCACGGCGAAACCAAAAAACCGCGCGTCCATATCTTTGATCAGCGGCTCGATCGGACCCTTCTTCTTCAAATCCTGCACCCAGATTTCAACCTTGTCGGCCGCCGAACCGTAGAAAACATGGATGACCAGGTGAAGTCCATCGTCCGATGGATCACCGATAATGATTGCCTCTTTCCCGTAACCCTTCCCGAACACGTCCGTGTCGGTTTCCGCTTTCGTGCCCACTTTGTGGAATCGCACCCGCGGCCCGTCGTCGAGCATCGTCGCGTAATAGAAACCGCTGCCGTCCGGCAAAAAGGACACGTCGAAGTAAACGCGCGCGGGCAGTACATCTTCGAGGTCGCGCTTCGTAGCCACGTCGCGTAGGTGCAACTCGGTCTCATCCTTGCCGCCGGAGCGAATGCCATAGATCAGCAGCTTCCCATCTTTCGACGCGTCCATGATTTCGACATTGGTCGAGTGGTCGGCGCTCATGGGGTTGGGGTCGATTAATACTTGTTCGCTCCCCTCGCCCTGCCGAGTGTAGATGACGTACTGTTCCTGGTCGGCCGCGCGTTTGCGGTAGAACAAACGCCCGTCGCGCTCAATCGGAGTGCCGATGCGCTCCACTTTTTTAAGCTCGGAGAGCCGTTTTTCGAGCCGTTCGCGTCCCGGCCAGCGATCCAGCACTTTGTGGGTATAGTCGTTCTGTTGGCTGATCCAGGCCCGCGTTTCGGGGGAGTTCTGATCTTCCAGCCAGCGATAGGGATCGGGGATCGTCACACCATGCAGCGTTTCTTGCACATCGCCGCGATGAGTGGCGGGAGGAGCAGTAGTCGTTGCGCCAGCGCTCTGGGCCAATGCAAAGCTGGAAGACAAGACAGCAAAAGACAAGACGACTAAAGTTGCGCGTTTCATTATTCTCTCCGGAGCGGGCATTCGGCCGCGCGTCCACCTGATATCAACAGCAACTAAGATGCGAGCAAAACGCATTTCTCACGCCACGGGCAAACTAAAGTAAAAAACCGATCCGTGCCCTAACTGGCTGGTGACGCCAAGCTGGCCGCCATGGGCTTCCACGATGGCTTTGCAAATCGCCAGTCCCATGCCGGTGCCGTGGACTTGCACGCGCTGGTTTCGTCCGCGATAAAACTTTTCGAAGACGAGGGATTGCTCAAAATCGTCGATGCCCGGTCCGCGATCGGCAATACTGACGGTGATGGTGTCGGCCTTGGCTTCCGCGGTGACGCGGATGGGAGCGCCGGCCGGTGAGTATTTGGCGGCATTCTCGAGCAGGTGAACCATGACTTCTTTGATGCGAGCGGAATCCATGCGCGGGTTCGGTAGGGCGTTGGGGATTCTGACTTCCACGGGATGATGAACCATCAATTGCTTCAATTCTTCGAGCGCTTCTTCGACCACGGGTGCAAGGGGTGCCGATTCGAAACGGAATTCCACTTTGTTGGCATCGAGCTGGGCCATCTCAGCGGCTTCTCCGATCAGCCGGTTCAGTCGATCACTCTCCTCGTTGATGATGGTCAGCAGTTCGTGTGTCTCGTCCGGCGAATGCTTTGAACTGCCAAGAAGCGACGTGACCGACGCTTTGATGGCGGTGAGCGGAGAGCGAAACTCATGCGTAACCGAATCGAGCAGTACGGAGCGTAATTGTTCGCTTTCGCGGGCGGCTTCTGCGCGACTGAGTTTTTCGACGGCACCAGCACGCTCGACGGAGATCGCCACCAGGCTGCCGATGGCCTCCAGAGTTTCGCGCGAAAGCATTGAGCCGGTAACACCCATGCAACCCACGACGCGTGCGCCCATGCGCAGAGGCATGAAGGACAGTTGATGGACGACATCGATTCGCGGTTCGCCGCGCAAGCAGATCAATTGGAGATCACGCGCTTCCAAGCCGTCGATGTCGGGCCCCGAGCGATAGACGTCGCTCCGGCTGGATAATGAAATCGCGGCCGAGCGGATGCCGAATGACTCCACGATGTAACGTGGAATCAGATTCAGCAATTCGGCCGGATTGTCGCTGGAAAGCAACAACTGGCTGAAAGCATACAAGCGCTCCAGTTCCAAACGCCGTTCGATGGCAGAGCGCGCGCCGCGCCGGGCGCGCTCCGAAAGCTGGCTCGCCGTGACCGCGGTGGCCAGGAAGGCGAAGAGCGCGATCCAATTCTGCGGATCGGCAATGGTAAAGGTGCGAATCGGGGGCAGAAAAAAATAATTGAAAGCCAGAGTAGCAACGACCGACATAAAAACGGCTTGCTGCAAGCCCCAGGAAGCAGAGATGCCAAGAACTCCGAGCAGATACGCGAGCGCGATGGTCGTCGGATTCAAATGAAGCCAGCGGTAGCCGACGAGAGTAATTCCAGCCACGGACAGCGCCGCAATCACATATCCGCCGGCGAATCTGGCAGCAAGTTTCACGAGCCGATTGTATGACAAAGTGAGCGTCCAAGGTTTCGTTTTCAAAGTTGCCGAGACAGAAGCGATTTGGAGCGCTCGCAGCCTATCGAGATCTCGAAACCTGCATCCCTTGAAACCTTTCTTTATCTCAACGACAATGATCGCGATGGCGAAGACTCCCGACCAATGGCTGGAAGAATGCGAGCCGACGAAGAAGGGAGGCAGGTTCAAACTTTTTCTCGGCTATGCTCCCGGCGTGGGTAAGACGCATACCATGCTGACGGAGGCGATCCGGCGTCACACGCGCGGCGAAGACGTAGTGGTCGGGGTGGTAGAGACCCACGGGCGGAAAACCGTAGCGGAGTTGGTCACCAATCTGGAAGTGGTGCCGCGCAAAACGATCGAGTATAAGGGCGCGCTTTTTGAAGAGATGGACGTGGACGCCATTCTCGCGCGCAAGCCCTGCGTTGTGCTGGTGGACGAACTGGCACACACCAATATCGAGGGCAGCAAGCATCGCAAGCGCTATGAAGATGTGCTTGAGTTGCTGGATGCGGGGATTGACGTTCTCTCCACGATGAACATTCAGCATCTGGAGAGCGTGACGCCAACGGTGCAGGGAGTTACCGGGATCCAGGTGCGGGAAACGGTTCCGGACTGGGTGCTGCAAAGAGTAAACGAAGAAGTGATGATCGATCTGACGCCGGAGGCGCTGCAGAACCGCATGCGGCGCGGCGACGTTTATCCACAGGAACGCGTGGGGCGCGCGTTAGAGAATTTTTTCCGCGAAACCAACTTGATCGCACTGCGCGAACTGGCATTGCGCCAGGTAGCGCAACAGGTAGATCTGAGTCTGGAACAGCATCGCGGAGAAGATGAGAAGGATCGTGCGCCGGTCTCCATCCGCGAACGTATCGCGGTGTGCATCAGTTCAAATCCCGCGGCGCAGTATCTGGTGGCGCGCGGGGCGCGTATGGCGCAGGCCATGAATGCCGAGCTTTTTGTGGTCTACACCGACCTGGGACAGGACACAAGTGAGGCGAATCAGCGAACGTTGGCCGCGAACGTGCGCTTTGCGGAAAATGTTGGCGCCTCGGTCGTGCGGCTGGAGGGGAAGAGCGTGGCCCATTCGGTGGCGGAATTCGTCAATGAGAAACACATCACGCAAGTTGTCTTCGGACGCTCTGCGACCCGAGGCTGGAAGCGATATTTTTATCTTTCGGTAATCCATCAATTCTTGCGCGACGCCCCGGCGGTGGACGTGCACATCGTGACGCAGGAGCCGGGCTAGGAGCCATCTTGGAGCATAAACACATCCTGGTGGTCGACGACGAATCCCAGATCACGCGGGTGCTGCGGACTTCGCTTTCCAGCCATGGATATGACATTCGCGTCGCCAACGACGGCGAGACTGCGCTGGAAATCATGAAGGACTGGGCGCCCGATCTGGTCATTACCGACCTGGCGATGCCCAACATGGACGGGCTGGAGCTGTGCCGGCGCCTGCGGGCGAAGACACAGACTCCGATCATTGTGCTCTCGGTGCGCGGCGAAGAGCGCACGAAAGTGAAGGCGCTGGACGCGGGAGCAGATGACTATGTGACCAAACCGTTCGGCATCGAGGAACTCCTGGCTCGGGTCCGCGCCAATCTTCGCCGGGCGAGAACGGCGTCGTCGGAACTGGAACCGATAGAAGCTGGCGACTTTAGAATCGATCCCGGAGCGCGCAGCGTCTTCGTGAAGGACCGCGCAGTTCATCTCACGCCGAAAGAGTTTGATTTACTCGCGTATCTGGCTCGTCACGCGGGTAAAGTGGTAACCCATCGCGCCTTGCTGGGCGCGGTCTGGGGTGGTGAAAGCACGGAACAGGTCGAATACCTGCGCGTATTCGTGGCGCAACTTCGCAAGAAGCTTGAGCCCTCGCCAAATTCTCCTCGCTACATCGTGACCGATCCGTGGGTGGGTTATCGCTTCGAGCCTGGCAACTGACGATCTCGGCGGCTGCCTGCGGGCAATTCATGATTCCGAACCGATGACGTGCAGTGCTCCCGGAGCGACGGAAATTTCGGCGGGCGTCTCGCACACGAACTCTCCGTCAGCGTAGATTTCGAGCGGGGGTTCCGTCTGCACGGAAATCCGTTGAGCCCGCGAATACTCAACTTCGGGCAAACGCAGGTGGCGACCGAAGTATACGGTCGGGAACATGCAGAGCAGCTTAAGGGAATTTAACGTCGAAATACGGCAGATGTCGAGCTTGCCATCGGCGAAATCTGCTTCCGGCGCGATGCGCATGCCATCGCCATAGAACTGCGTGTTGGCGAAGGCCACGAGCAGGGTGCGCTTTTCCGCTTCACTATGGTTTTTGTCGTTCGTGCTATTGAACTGAGTGAGCCGCATTGAAAAAGCCGGCAGCTTGGAAAGCAGCGGCAATAACGACAGTGCATAGCCGCCGTGTCCGCGCAGCCAGCGTGGCATCTGATTGGCGCGGCGAGCGACGGTGGAATCCAATCCGCAGCCGGCGATACAGCAGAAATAATGGGTGTGCTCGGGGGCCGCGGACGCGACAATAACGCCAAGATCCATGGCGCGTGCGGGAATTCTTCCGGATTCAAAATTGCGCCACGCGCGCAACGAGTCTTGCATCGATCGCAATTTCAGAGCGCGGGCGAAATCGTTTCCACTGCCTGACGGAATAATCAGAACCGGTAGTTGGAGCCGCACCAGTGCCGGCAGATGACGGTGAATCGTGCCATCCCCGCCAAAAATCAGGATGGCGTCGGCATCGCTGGATGATGTGGGTAATCCATCGAGCCACTCGGTTGGCGGGCCGGTTTGAAACGGCTTTAAGTTTGCCGATGAAGTTCCCAACCCGAAGATGACGGCGGCTCGCATGGCTCGACGTTAGCAGCGTTGAAGCGGTTGCGGAATTCGTTGGACGGAAGCAGTTGCCCTGCTTCGATCGGCTGGGAAAACGAATGCGTCTGCCCCTGCGCGAGCGCGAATTATTTTGGCAGGCATTTCTCCATGAACTCGACCAGATCTTTTTTCATTTTGTCGTGTTGGGTGCGATCGATGTACACCATGTGGCCGGCGGTGTAGGTGGCGTAAGAAACATTCTGGCGAAACTGTGGTCCAAGATCGAGGTGATCCATGGTCCAGTTGGCGGCCGCGAACGGTGTGGCCAGGTCGTAATAGCCTTCCATCACCAGGACTTTCATATACGGATTCTTGATCATGGCCGACCGCAATCCGCCCGCCGTGCTGGGAAAGCCTTCCACGGCATTGCCCCACTCCCAGCTCTGGAATCCAGGCTGGTCGTAGGCAAAAACTCTGTAGGGCATGTCGGTCCGGTAGTTGAGTTCCGTGCGCAGGTAGTTGTTGAACGCCGAAGTATAAGGCGGCAAAATGGCTGCGCTGGCAGGATCGAAGAAACGTTCATCGCCGGGATTGGGGCTGGTGAAGCGTCCATCGAGGCGGCCGGAGATCAGTTTCTGGTCGAGCAGCAACTCCTTGGTGAAGGTGGGAACGTCGATACGCAAATCGTGCGCTTCAATCACTTCCGGGCGCAACCCGATATAGCGTGAAAGTTGCTCGACAATCTTCCGGTGCTCTTCCGGCGTCATCGCGTCACCCTTGCCGAGAGCGAGCGCATAGTCGGTGGTCGACCAGCGCACGACCTCGTCGCGCGTCTTCGTCATGTCCTGGGTAAGATCGGCGGCGAGCTTGTGGTGATAGGCCGCGATCATGTTGAAGGAGGGCACCAGCAGGAAATAGGGAAGGTCATTCGAGTTGTTCCATTCCAGCGTCTGAAAATCCACGGCCATAGAGAGCAAGGTCACGCCGTTGAACGCGATGCCATGATCGTCCAAATATCCGGCGACGCCAGCGGCGCGCGTGGTGCCGTAACTCTCACCCAGCAGAAAAAGTGGAGAACTCCAACGCTCGTAACGAGAGAGGTAGAGGCGGATGAATTCTCCGAAGGCCTGGACGTCACCCTTTACGCCCAGGAATTTCTTCGTTAGTTCGGCAGTCGCTGCGCGCGAGTAGCCGGTGGCCATGGCGTCAATCATGACAATGTCGCTGCGATCGAGCAGAGTGTCGGGGTTGTCTTCCAGCCGATAAGGGGCGGCGGGCATAAAGCCATTCGGCTGCAGCACGACGCGCTTCGGTCCGAGTGCGCCCATGTGCAGCCACACCGAAGCGGAGCCCGGTCCGCCGTTGAACGAGAACGTCACCGGCCGCTTGCCAACATCCTGCCCATCGAGCGTGTAGGCTACGAAAAACATCTCGGCTTCGATCTTGCCGTCTCCGCGCTTGATGGGGAGTCTTCCCGTTGTCGCCGTGTAATTGAGAGTCTTTCCGCTCACCGTGATCTGGTGATGCGTGACTACGGGCGGAACTTCCGACACATCATAGTGTTCTTCTTTATCTTTATCGGTAGCCTCGGCATCGGCTTTGGGCGAGTCGGCGGGCTTGCCGCTTTCCGCTGTCTTTTCAGGAGCCGCGGCAGTCGCCGGAGCGGGTTCCTTCTTGGCTTTACTCTTCGTGTTTGCGGCCTGCTTAGCGCTCTCGGTCGTCGTCTCCTGTGATTCGTTTTGCTGCGCCACCATAAATGGAACGGTCAACACGGCGAAAAAGAACACCATCAGAATTCTCATGCTTGTCTCCGCGAAAAAGAATTGGACTTGCATTATAGCGTTATCGCGGAGCGCGATTGCAACGCCAGCTCCCGGTTCCGCCGGATGTAAGTTAGACGTGCTAGAATTTGTTGCGCTCGGAATGCTTTCTTCGACTGGTGGCGCACCAAATCCCACCCTGGCAACGACGGACTGAAAAGTGGCTCAGAACTCCAATCCCCAACCCGGTTCGCTCACCTACGCCGATGCCGGAGTCAGCATCGATCGCGGCAACAAAACCAAGCAGCGCATCAAGTATCTGGCACACAAAACCTTTACCAAGGGAGTACTGAGTGAGATCGGCGGTTTCGGGGGGCTTTTCTCCGTCGACAAGAAGTACTTGGATCCAGTTCTGGTTTCGAGCGTGGATGGCGTCGGCACGAAATTGAAAATTGCCTTCGAGATGAATGTGCACCATACCATTGGCGCCGACCTGGTTAATCATTGCGTGAATGACATTGCCGTGCAGGGCGCGGCGCCGCTGTTTTTTATGGATTACCTGGCTACCGGAAAGCTCGATCCGGAGGTTGCGGAAAAAATCGTAGGCGGCCTCGCCGAAGCCTGCAAACACAACGGCTGCGCTCTCATCGGCGGCGAAACCGCGGAAATGCCGGGTTTCTATCCGGAAGGCGAGTACGATCTGGCGGGATTCATTGTCGGGGTGGTCGAACGGGAGCACATCATCAGCGGCAAAGATGTGCAGGTGGGTGACTGCGTGCTGGGACTACCCTCGAATGGCTTGCACACCAACGGATATTCCCTGGCTCGCAAGCTGCTGTTTGAAATCGCGGGCTATTCTCCCGAAACTTTTGTCAGCGAGATGAAGAACAAGGTTGGCAACGAGCTGATGCGGACCCATCGCAGCTACTGGTCGATCATTCGTAAGATGATTGCAGGCGAGTGCGTCGCGGCGCTGGCGCATATCACCGGTGGCGGAATCACCGAGAACCTGCCCCGTGTGCTGCCCAAGGGCACAGCGGCGGTGATCGAACTGGGCACTTGGCCCGTTCTGCCCATCTTTGAACATCTGCAGAAACTCGGCAACGTTGCTGAGGAAGAGATGCTCCGCACGTTCAACATGGGTCTTGGAATGCTGATTGTGGTTCCCGCCAAGAAGTTCAAGAAAGCGCAGACGCTGCTGGAACGCGCAGGCGAAAAATTTTATAGCGTCGGCCGCATCGTCAAGGGCGATCGCAAGGTAGTGTTCAGCTAGTAAAGCATTTGTGGTTGGTGATTTGCAATTTGCGTTTGGAAACCAGTCGAACTGAAGGCGTCTCGGATTACAAATCACAAATTACAAATCACCAATTGCGTATGAAGAACCTCGGCATTCTGCTCTCGAGACGCGGCTCGAACTTCGTGGCCATCGCTGATAGTATTGCGGCGGGAACGATACCGGATGCCCGCATCGTTATCGTGATTTCGAACCGGCTCGATGCTCCCGGACTTGAAACTGCTCGCCAGCGGGGCCTCAACGCACTCTTCATTTCTTCAAACAATAAGGTACGCGAGGCGCATGACCGCGAAGTTGTAGCCGCGCTCCTCGATCATAAAGTCGATCTGGTGTGCCTGGCCGGTTACATGCGCCTGCTCTCACCCTGGTTCGTGCAGCAGTTCCCGGCGAAGATTCTCAATATCCATCCGTCGCTTCTACCGGCGTTTCCGGGCTTGGAGGCGCAGCAACAGGCTTTCGCTTATGGGGTGAGAGTGTCAGGCTGCACGGTGCACTTTGTGGATGAAGAACTCGATCACGGGGCGATTATCGTGCAGAAAACCGTGCCGGTCCTGGAGACGGATGACGAGCACACCCTCGCGGCCCGCATTCTTGAGCAGGAACACATCGCATATAGCGAAGCCATCAAGCTTGTGCTGGAAGGGAAATTTGAAATTGTGGGCAGGCGGATGGTGCGATCTCAGAAAGTGCGATCTCAGAAATAGGAATAGAAGTAAGGTGCGGTTCTGATGCGGGCAGGGCTCGCTCCAGGGTGGCGGGGCAAGGCCCGGTCGCCACACGTCTCTACATCAGCAACTCGTTATTGCCGCGCACGAGCGGGTGCTGCATCACCTCGAGTTCGTTCTTTACCAGATTCAATCCGTAGACGCATTGCTCAAACCTTTGCGACAGTTGCGCGAACAGCGGGGCGACTTTGGCGTACTCGAAATGTTCAAACTTCGAGACAATGTAGTAGCTTTCTTTTCCAGCTTTCATCCAATCCACGAAATTCTCGACGCGCTGGCGACGCAGGCGATAGTGGTTGATGCTCTCCGGAAACATGCCGGCATAAAACAGCGTGTAGTCGCCAATGTGCTTGCGGACCTGGCGCTCGCGGTCGAATGACGGCGCCGGGCCGTAGACAGGATCCGATTCGATCAGCATCTCGCCCACATCGTTCAGCGGCTTGCCGGCAGCGTTGCGGATTTTCAACAGCTGCTCGACATCGCAGAACTCCGCCAGCAGGTGCGCAATGTAGCCCACAATCTCCGGATCACGAATTCCGATCTCCTGGGCGTAATGACGGCCGACGAGTTCAAGAAAAAGCTGCTCCAGCGGATGCGTCTCGGGAATCTCCATGGCCCCTACTTCCTTTCCCCACCCCTACACTCTCTTTTGATTCCTATCGGAATAAAAGTGTGTGCGGATTAGATACCTCGAATCTCGACAGAATGCAAGTGACCATTGAGCCACTTAGCATAGTTAGAAGCCTGCGCGGGATGCGGGGTTTGCGCGTATTCGCTGGCAGCCAAAGGGCGCGACTGCTAATTTCCCTATGTGGATCGAAAAACATGATTCAATGAATTTGTTTACATGATTTACGCGCCTAACTACATGGTTGGCCGAACTTAGTTACATGGTCAAGCAAGCAAAAGAGGTAGCGGAGTAGAGCGAATCTACATAGCAAGTGGAACACCATGGGAGCCGATTGCTGGTTACCCTCGTGCCGATCGCGTGGGCGGCAAGCGGACCGCATCGAGTTGCGATGAGTAATCTACGCCACGATCTAGCGGATCAGCCCACGCTGCCGAAGAAATTCTCGCACCACCGCCGTCGGATCGCGATGCTGTCCATCGACCGCATAATTCATCCGCCGCATGTCTTCATCGGAGATCGCTCCGGCTAACTCGCCCAGCGCCGCTCCAACTTCGGGATGGTTCTTAAGCATTTCTCCACGCATGATCGCCACCGCTTCGTAGGGAGGAAAGTAATGATGGTCGTCCCCCAGCACAAAGAAGTCGAGTGCCGGAATCAGCCCGTCCGTATTGTTCCCTGCAATCAGATCTACCTGATGATCTTTGAGTGCGCGAGTCAGCAAACCGAGATCCATGATGCGCGGCGCACCCGCGAAGCGCAGGCCGTAACTTGCGACGAGCCCTTTGTAGCCATCCGGACGCTCCATGAATTCGTATCCGAACCCGGCGCGCCACTGCGGAGTAAACGCCGCGGCCTGCGAGAGCGTCTGCAAGTGCAGCCGTCGCGCATCCGCGCCGCGAATCACCATGGCGAAAGTGTCGTCGAAACCAAGCGGAGGCCCCACGGTGAGACCGAACTTGCTTTCATAGCTCCGCTGTACGTGTCGATACACTTCGTCCTTGTCGCTGCCCGGTGCCTGTTTGAGAACTGCCGTCAGCGCGGTTCCGGTGTATTCGGGGTAGATATCGATTCGTCCCGCAAGGATTGCCTGCTGGCAAATGAATGTTCCGGCCAGATAGAAGCGGCGTTCGACCGGAAGGTGAGTGCGGGCTTCGATGATTTGCGCAAACACTTCGCCGAGGATGACCTGCTCGGTGAAGTTTTTGGATCCGACAACGATGCGATTGGCATGGCGTGCACAACCTATGACTGGAAGCAGTAACCAGAAGACGAGCGATAACAGAAGGAAGTTGCCGATTTGTCTTCGGCGGGCGTGGATGGAATCACTTTTCAATTTTAATGTCAATTGCAATGTCGAAGTCGATGTCAATCTCAATGGTGCTTTCTTAGGAATGTTCAACCGATGATATGGAACCATCATTCCGAACCATGATTTCGAAATATGATTTCGAATTAAGACCTCGAGCGCAGCGACCCCAGCCGCCGCTCCAGCCGTCCTAGCAGGAAGTCGGCGAGGAGCGCCAGTAGTGCGGCCGGAACCGCTCCCGCCAGAATCACCTGATTGTTCACCATGGCCAGTCCGCGAAAAATAAATTCTCCCAAGCCCCCTGCGCCGATCGCCGCCGCAATCGTTGCCAGTCCAATGGACACCACCGTCGCGATGCGCACCCCAGCCACAATCACTCCCGAGGCCAGCGGCAACTCCACCTGAAAAAGTAATTGCCGGTCGGTCAACCCCATGGCGCGTCCCGCCTCGACCAACGAAGCGTCGACGCTTTGAATGCCAGCATAGGTATTGCGAATCAGCGGCAACAGCGCGTAGAGAGCGAGCGCCAGAATTGCCAACCGCCCGGCGCGCTCGCCGATCCAAGGTGCGGGAAGAAGAAAGCCGAAAAGGGCAAGGCTCGGAATCGTCTGAATTATATTTGCGCCACCGAGCACCGGCTTGCTGAGTCTCGGAACCCGCGTGATCAGTATGCCGAGCGGAATTCCGACCAGTGCTGCCAGAATTGTGGCCACGCCCGCCAGCGTAATGTGCTCCAGCGTAAGTTCGAGCACCTGCTGCCGATTTGCGATCATAAACTGCAAGAAATTCATTCCGACTACCTCGTGAGCGCTTCGGGACTGCTTGCTACTGACACGAATCCGGCTACCGTTCCCCTTCAAATCAGGAGAACGCTTCCATGTAAGCTCGAACTAATGGGTCGTGCGAGCGCGTGAATTCCGCCACAGTAAGGTCCACGACCAATCGACCTTCTTCCATGAGCGCAATGCGATCGGCAAGCAGCAGAGCCTCTCGCAGATCGTGAGTGACAAAGATCACCGCCTTCCGCAAGCGCTGCTGCAGCGCGCGAAACTCTTTTTGCACCTCCGACCGGGTGATGGGATCAAGCGCACCGAACGGCTCGTCGAGAATCAGAATCGGGGGATCTGCCGCTAGAGCCCGCGCCACGCCTACGCGCTGCCGCTGACCGCCGGAGAGTTGGCCCGGATAACGCGATACCAGATCCTCCTTAAGGCCGACTACGGACAGCAACTCCCGCACCCGCGCATCCACCCGTGCGCGCGGCCACCTCTCAATGGTCGGCACCAGTGCGATGTTGCGCTTCACGGTGAAGTGGGGAAACAAGCCGCCGTCTTGAATGACGTACCCAATGCTTCGTCGCAATTGGATGGGATCCCAATCCGATGTGCGGCGCCCGTTGACGCGCACTTCGCCCGCGGTCGGCAACAGCAAGCGATTGATCAGCTTCAGCGTGGTCGTCTTTCCCGAGCCGCTGCGGCCAAGTAGTACTAGGGTTTCGCCCTGCTGCACCGAGAGCGCGAGGTCTTGCAACAGCGGTCGTCCGTTCAAGCGGAAAGAAACATGATCGAACTCGATGGCCGGAGCGTGGTTGGAAGTAGCAGTCATCTCATCAATGAAAACGACTCGCCCCTGCTGTTTATACCGTCTGCCACGAAGCCGGCGAGACGTCGGCGCTACAAAATCTAGCTTGTCTTATACGCGGCATCGGGAAACCCCGTGATCCGTATTCCGCCGTGGCCTTTGTGTCGAATGTTAAGCCCAATGAGCAACGCCGTAACCTGTTCGACCAGGCGCGCATTCTCGAGTTTCCCGCCATCCATTGCCCGCACGCGCGGGATCCTGGTCGCGAGTTCCATCGCGATCTGCATGGCATTCGGATCGTCACTGCATACGACCACGTCGCAATCGACGTCGGCATCGCTATTGAGCATCTCCGCCGAAAGGTTGTGGAATGCTGCCGCGACGGCAACGCCTTTGGGTACAAGCTCGGCCGTTTGTTGCGCCGCCGAGCCTTGCCAAACGCCGATGGTGCGACTGGCGCGTCCGCCGACACTCGCGGCCAACGGAACGGTGGCATCAATCAGGATGCTGCCGGGACGTATTGCAGTTTTCAATTGCTTGAGCAGCGCAGCCTGCCCTTCAAAGGGCACGGTGAGCATCAGCAAATCGCTGGTGGCGCAGGCTGCCGAATTTTCCATGCCAGACACCTGAGCCTTGGCGCCCGCGCGCGTGCGGATCATCTCTGCCGTCTGCTCGGCCCGAGCGGCATTACGCGAACCGATGATGACGGTCTCTCCGGCACGCGCCCAGCGCAGCGCGAGACCGGAGCCCGCTGGGCCGGTGCCTCCGATAATGGCAATAGCGCGGCTGGCGCTGCCGGTCATGCGAACTCCGGAACCAACGACGACTCGGATGAAATGGATGCAATCGGCAACTTGATTTTCATCCGCGAATATTTTGTATTGCGTTCCGCCGGAATCCGTCCGATCTCCAGGATGAGCGCCTGAAAGTCTTCCGGACTGGTGTACTGGCCCGCAGTCGCTCCCGCCTCACGCGAGATATTTTCCTCCATCAGAGTTCCGCCGTAGTCGTTGGCTCCGGCGTGGAGGCAAAGCTGCGATAGCTTGCGGTTCAACTTCACCCACGACACCTGGATGTTATGAATCGAGCCGGCCAGCAGGATTCGGGCCAGCGCATGAATCTTGAGGTGCTCAGCCAGCGTGGGCCCGGTGCGCGCCAGTCCTTGCTGGAACAGAAGCGTGTTCTGGTGCACAAAGCCCAGCGGCACGAACTCGGTGAAGCCGCCTGTCTCCGTCTGAATCTGCCGGAACAAGTTCAGTTGCCGCACCCAGTGGTCCGGCGTCTCCATGTGTCCATACATCAGCGTCGAAGTGCTTCGAATCCCGCAGTTATGCGCGGTGCGGATTACCTCTTGCCATTGCGCCGACGAAAGTTTATTGCGCGAAAGCACATAACGCACTTCATCATCCAAAATCTCGGCCGCGGTACCGGGCAGCGTGTCCAGTCCGTTGTCGCGCAGCATCATGAGATAGTCGCGCAGGGTCATGCCAGTCAGCTCGACGCCATAGACAATTTCCATCGGAGAAAACGCGTGGATGTGCATCCCTGGCACCGCATTCTTCACCGCCCGCAGAATGTCGCGGTAATAGAACGGCGGAAGTCCGTGCGGCAATCCACCCTGGATGCAGACTTCGGTCGCGCCCAGGTCCCACGCTTCTTTACTCTTGCGCGCCATGTCTTCGAGCGAATGAAAATAAGAATCAGCTTCGCGCGGACCGCGGCTAAAGGCGCAAAACTTGCACCCGACGAAGCAGATGTTCGTGAAATTGATATTGCGATTGACCACGTAGCTGACGAGGTTGCCGACTAAATCACGTCGCAGCGTGTCACCGGCCACGAGCAGGGCGAGCAGGTCTGCGTCGTCGCAGTTGGCCAAGGCATAGCGCTCTTCGTCCGTCAGGCAAGTTCCTTCTTGCGCTTCGAGCACCCGCTCCAATGCAGTGCGAATTGGCAGGGAAGCTTGCGGTGCAATCTCGTCCCAGGTCAGTGTGGGGAATTGCTCGAGTGAAGCCTGCCACGCCATAAAATTCTCCTATCTAACTTTGTCGCTCCGCTAGCGGAACAGATCGTTCTTCGCGGGCCGAATCAGCTGACGCGCCCCACCTGCTCCCCGCTGATAAGAATAGCCTCGAATCAAGCAAGCGGGAGTGCCTGCCAGCTTGCCGCAGACCAGTCCCGCCGCGCAAGCCAATTCGTCCGCTACCGCGTCCACCGTCGCGTGCAGCGAATACCCGTGCGGATCGCGCCGTCCACGGTAGTCGACCAGGGGCCGCATTCCGGCGACGCCAATCGCTACTTCGGTCAAGCCTTCCCGCCACGGACGCCCGAAGCTATCGCTGACGATGACCGCGATTTCGATCCCTAACTGCTTTTTCACGTCGCGCCGCAGTTGCGCTGCCGAACCATCGGGATCCACCGGCAGCAATACCGCGTGCCGCCCACCATCAACGTTCGATACATCGACTCCGCTGTTTGCGCCCACGAAACCATGCTTCGTCTGCGTGATCAGCACACCGCGCTTTCGCCGTACAATTCGACGACTCTCACGCAGTGCCAATTCCGTCACCCGTGCGTCCAGTCCATAGCGTCGGGCCCAAGCCTTGGCTCCAGGCGTGGGACGTATATCATCCAGCGTGACCACGGCGCCTTCGGCTTTGGAAACAACTTTGTGCTTCACCACCAGGATGTCGCCATCCTGAAATTGGAGTCTTAATCTTTTCGCCGCTGCCAGCAGCACAGCACTCAACGAATCGCCGGCGCGGATTTCTCCACTGACGGCGATAGGAATGATCCGCACCTCCCCAGATCTGTTTTTGCCGATCCTGCTCCCGCTGGATTTCGCCATATCAGATCTGGTTTCTGCTGCCCAGGTTCCAGCTGCGCACCAGCTTCTGCGATCTTCGTTCTCCGCGGGCAGCCGCCAGCTCACGAAGATCTTCGGGGCGATCGACATCCCGCGCGATCCCCGGAAGTTCGAGCACAACACAAGGCAGGCCGGTCGCCTTCGCCGCGGCCAGGTGCGGCAAAAAACTGTCGTTTCCAAAGCGCAGCGGGAACAAATCACCGGGTGAGCGCCAGGCGGCGTTCGTGCCGCGTCCCGCCGCGTCTGGTACCAGTACGGCTCCGCCAACGGGCGCGCAATCCACAATCTTCTGCAGTTCCGCACCATCGATCAAAGGAATATCTGCGGGAAGCACCAAGGTGTTTTCCACTCCGCGGCCTCGGCATACAGCCGTTGCCATTTCGATGGCAGGGGTCTCCCCGGAGTTGTCGTCGGCGACGACCTCGAAATTAAATCGAGCCGCCAAATCGCGCGCGAACGAATCGCTCGTGACCACCGCAACCGCAGGCCGGTTCGTCCAGCCCGCCAGCGCCTCGAGCACGTCCTCGCACATGGCTTGCGCCAGCGCGAAGCGTTCTTCTGGACTCAAGATGGCTGACAACCGCTGCTTGGCGTCAGCGAGAATTTTTACGGGAACCAGAATCATGCCCGCCCCAACGCGGCCTGCGACGATGGAGGTTGCATGGCGACTTCCAGAACGGTCTTCGCCAATGCCACTCTGTCTTCGGGTTTGCGCATGATGGTCGGCGCGCAATGTACGCGCATTCCCGTCTTGAGCAACGCTTCCGCAGCCGTCGCGTCCACGGAGTCGACGACCAGTAGATCCAGGAAGTCGTGATAGAAGTCGGCAACGCCGGCAATCGAAACATCGAACCCTTGCGCGGCCATCAGGATTCCGGCAGGGCCCGTGACCGCGGTTTTGCCCACAATCGGGCTCACGGCCACGATGCGGGAGCGGCTTTCGCGCAGCGCTTCGCGAATTCCCGGCACGGCGAGAATAGGCGCGATGCTGGTTACCGGATTACTGGGAGCAATCAAGACGAGATCGGCGGACCGGATCGCGTCGATCACGCCGGGCGCGGGTTCCGCATCGGTTGCGCCGGCGAATCGAACCGATTCCACTGGATCCTGATACCAGCGCTGGACGAAATATTCTTCAAAGCTCAGATCTCCCGCTGGAGTCAAAACTCTCGTCTCCACGCGAGAATTGCTCATGGGCAGAATGCGTGCCTTGATTCCGAGCCGGGACGAGATTTCGGAAGTAGCTACGGTCAGCGTCTTGCCATCGGCCAGCAACTTTGAGCGAAAAATGTGTGTGGCCAAATCGCGATCGCCAGCGTGAAACCACGTCGGTTGTCCCATTTGCCCCATGGCGTTCAGACAAAGAAAAGTATCTCCCTTCACGCCCCAGCCGCGTTCCTGGCTAAGCATCCCCGCGAGCATGTAAGTAATGGAATCTACATCCGGCGAAACGTACAAGCCCCACCACAGCAGATCGTCGCCGGTGTTTACAATGATGGTCAGTTCTTCGGGACGCACGATCTGTCGCAGTCCGTCCACGAACTTGGCGCCACCAGTGCCGCCAGTAAGAACTGTAATCATGCCGCCCTCCGCGCATAACCCACATCATCTGTAGCCGTGCCGAGACATTGTGCCAGCAAATCGCTTTGTGCCCCTGCCGTTTTTACGAACTCGGGGTAGGCCGGTAACCTCTGACGCAGCTCAAATCCTTTCGCCTCGGTCCTCTGCCGCAACTGGTCCAGGTGCGGCCACGGCTTTTCCGGATTGATGAAATCCGGCGTGAGCGGCGAAACTCCTCCCCAGTCATTGATTCCGCCATCGAGCAAATCTCCATAATGAGGATCCGAGAGATTTGGCGGTGCTTGAAGATTCATATTCGGCATCAGCAGGCGCGCCACGGCCAGCGTACGCAGCATTTCGCCGCGGTCCGGCTCGGGCCAGTGGGCCATCGGAGTCCCACTCTTGGCGCGGAAATTCTGGATGATCACTTCCTGAATATGTCCATACCTCGCATGCAAGTCGCGGATCGCTACGAGCGCGTCCACCCGCTCTTCCAGCGTCTCGCCAATTCCAATCAGAATTCCGGTCGTAAAAGGAATCTTCCTCCGCCCCGCGTCCTCAATTACGCGCAGGCGCTTCGCCGGGACTTTGTCGGGAGCATTATCGTGGGCAGCATTCTTTTCCAGCAGACGCGGACTGGTGGTTTCCAGCATGAGCCCCATGCTGGGAGCCACGCGTGCCAATCGCTCCAGCCATTCGGCGCTCATCAGTCCGGGATTGGGATGAGGCAGCAAACTTGATTCGCGAAGCACCTTCTCGCACATCGCTTCCAGATAATGCAGCGTGGATTTGTACCCCAACCGCCGCAGCGTGTCGCGCATTTCAGGAAAAAGCAACTCCGGCTTGTCTCCCAAGCTGAACAAAGCCTCGGTACATCCCATGCGCTCGCCCGCACGTACCACTTCCATCACTTCGTCCGGCGTCATGGTATGCGCGCCAGGCTCTCCTGGATCGCGCCGGAAAGTGCAGTATCCGCAGTAGTCGCGACAAAGATTCGTAAGCGGAAGAAACACTTTGCGCGAGTAGGTAATGACTCCCGGTTTGAATTTTGCGCGGGCAGCCTGTGCCGCCGAGAGCAGTGCAGGTAGACGATCGTCGTCCACTCGAAGTAACCCGCAAGCTGCTTCGCGAGAGATCGGCGCTGCGCCATCGCTCTCGAACTCCGCCGCCGCGGTCGTCGTCAGTGCATCTGGGAAAAAGGTGGCCATACGTCGCTACTTCGAAAGTCGCTTCATCGAAATCAAACGTAAGCAACGAGCATACTGGCAAATCATAATGGCATATATGCTTGCAAAGATCATAAAAGATCATAGAGGAAACGCCGAATCCCTGCCCCTCCGCGGACTCGGCTCGGTCTGAGTCACGCGCAATAGCGGAGCGCCCGCAACCTGCTATCCTCTTTGCACATGTCTCCCATTCTGACCAGTCTGCTGCTGGGGCTTACGGCAGCGGGCGCGAATGTGTTCGGCGGCGCCATCATTGTTCAGCGGAATTGGGAGCGCTCCTACCTGCGCTATTTCGTCGCGCTGGGCGCAGGTTTTATGCTGGCGACGGCGCTGGTCGAAATGGTGCCGGCCAGCATTCAGTTGCGTGGCCCGTACGCCGGTTTTCTCATAATGTTCGGATACCTGCTCGTCCACTTCTTCGAGCACACCGTAACCCCGCATTTTCATTTTGGAGAAGAAACTCACGCCGATGAGTTCGTGCACGCCCACAAGGGATATTCGGTTCTGATCGGGTTGCTGATCCACACGTTTTTTGACGGCATCGCGATTGCCTCGGGTTTCCTCGTCTCCCAGGCGCTCGGCTGGATCATTTTTATAGCCGTTTTTCTGCACAAGATTCCGGAAGGTTTCACCATCTCGTCGGTGATGCTGGCCAGCGGGCGCAGCCGCGCGTTTGCCTGGGGAGCGTCCGTGGCATTGGGTATAGCAACCGTGGCCGGAGTAATGACGATGGCAATTTTCCGCTACGAGGTAAGCTTCGGGCTGCCGCTGTCGGCCGGTGTCACCATCTACGTCGCTGCGTCGGATCTGATCCCGGAGGTAAATAAAGAGCCCGGCGTGAAGATGGCGCTATTAGTGTTTGTAGGAGCGGCGTGTATGTTCCTGCTGGATCGGTTCTTCCATGTGCACTAGGAAGGGTGCACCATGAAGGCGACTACAAACCGGGGCCTACATCTGGTTGCTCGAGCGATAGAGTTCAATGTGCTCGATCATCCGGTCGCAGGCCAGGATGCAGGCCTGGCGGATCACGTCATGAGTCGCGGCGTCGCCTTCCACTGTGAGTAGCGTGCAGGTTCCATGGCAGAGCAGGAACATGGTGTCGACAACAGGGCCGTAATCGTCGGCCTGGCCGCCAAAACGTGCGGCTAGCTGAGCCAACGCCCAGACCCTTCCGGGGCGCGGACCGGACGCGAACAACTGCGGCCACGACAATCGAAGCAATTCGTATTCGTAGCGATTGGCCTCCGCATATTTCAAAAATCGCCGGTAGATTTCTTCGACGCGTGAGGAAGCGAACAATTCGGCAAATAACTCCGAACGGTAGCGCAAAGCCAGCGCCAGCCGGATCGCCTCTTTGTTACGGAATCGTTTGTAGACCGTAGGAGTTGTCGTGCCGGCTGCGCGCGCCACTGCGCGCAACGTCAGGCTCTTCTCACCGTGTTCACGCCACAGCCGGCAGGCGGCCGTCAGGATGCGCTCTTCTAAGTGATGGTCGGGAATCGGCGGCATACGATTTCGTTTACGCCTCCCACGTCTTATACGATGTATAACATAACATTGCAATAGTACAAAGCCATCATGTCATCACGTCGCATTTCGTATACTACTGAATATAAAGGTTTATACTTGTGCTACTAACGGAGGACACAAATATTGCTTGACAGCGTAAAAGTAACAATGTTAAAGTTTGATGAATTCTTAGATGAATCGTTCGTCCGGGCCCCTTCCTTTACCCTCCCCCGAGGAGTTTTAAAATTCAGGAGTGCTCACAGATGTATTCGTGGAATGACCGAGGCGACCGCGTCGCCATTGTCCAGATGAACGCGGAATTACGACATGCCCAACTTGAAATGCTAAGTGCCGAGTGCGCGACCGACCGGCTGCGGCTGCGTTTTTCAGCAGAAGACGTTGCCCAGTATGCCGAGAAGGATGTATTGCGAAAAGCGGTGGCGTCGGCCAGCGCCTTACATGACTACTACGTCACCATCGCCCAGCGAGTTTCCAACGGGAATCCCAGCGCTCAGCCGAGAACCCTCTCCCTCTCATTTCCGGAGGAGAAAGTGGTAGCAGCGATCGACGGCGTGCGTCAATACCTCCGTGACCAGCGGAGGGAATACCGCCCCCAGGGCATTCCGCTTGGCCCCAACCAGCAGACCGTGATGAGTCCCTTCTTCCCCCCGGCTCTGCTGGCGGAAATCAGGCTTGTTCAGCTGCGGAACCGCCGCATTGCCAATCCGCCCTTCTACGCCGAGGCCAGGAATTGCGGCCTCACCAATCTCCCGGAACTCGCCCATATGTCATCTTTGACCTTCGAAGATGTCATTGTCTTCCCCGGCGACCTGAACGATCGTCGCCTGTTTCACGCGCTGGTTCATGCCGTCCAGTTCAAGATTCTAGGGTTCGAACGATATACCGAGTTCTTCGTGCGCGGTTTCTTGCGGACCCGTGCCCATGTCAGCGTCTCCCTCGAAATGCAAGCTTTCATTCTCGAGGCGAAATTTGCGGAGAATCCTGGTGAGCCTTTCTCGGTCGAAGAAATGGTAAGGCTTTGGGCAAAGCAGGGGCGGTACTAGACAGTATCCAGTACTCGGGGAGTTGGTGGAGAGCCGGGCGTCCTCGCCCGGCCTGACGGTCAGGACGCCCGTCTCTCAATGACATACGCTACCAACCCGTTCAAGATTCTTTCGACCTCATGAACTCGTTGCAGCAAACCTTACTACCCACTATGCCGGATATGCATCACATCCCCATCCTGCACGATGTAATCTTTCCCTTCGAGGCGCAGCGTGCCTTTGGCGCGCGCGTTTGCCTCGGAGCCCGCTTCCAGCAGCTGATCCCAACGAATGGTTTCCGCGCGGATGAAGTGCTTCTCCAGATCTGAGTGAATGGCCCCGGCGCCATTCTGCGCCCGGGTATTGATTGGGATCGTCCAGGCCCGGCACTCATCCTCTCCGGCGGTGAAAAATGAGATCAGTCCCAGCAGGTGATAGCTCTTGCGGATCAGCCGCGCCAAGCCGCTGTCGGTCAGTCCATAGCTGCCGAGAAATTCGGCCGCATCTTCATCACTCATCTCCGCCAGCTCCGCTTCGACTTTGCCGCAGATCGCGCTCGCTCCCGCATTCGGACGCGCCGCCACTTCGGTCAAGTTGTATTTCGCGACCGCCGCTTCGAGATCCTTGCCGAGTTCAGTGCTCTCGCCAATATTGACCACGTAGAGTATCGGCTTCTCGCTCAAAAACATGAAGCCACGGATGCGCTTCTTGTCCTCGGGCGTCATTTCCATTTCGCGCAATGGCTTCTCGGCTTCAATCTGGGCCTTCGCTCGAATCAGCAACTCGTTTTCCTTTTCCAGTTCCGGCGTCTTCATCTTCTTCAAATCTTTTCCCAGACGCTCCAGCCGTTTCTCGATCTGGCCGAGGTCGCTGACCATGAGATCAAACTCGACATTCTTGATATCGCGTAGCGGATCGATGGGGCCTACATGCGGGATCTCATCGCTTTCAAAGGCCCGGAGAACGTGAATGAGCGCGTCCACCTGGCGCAGATGACCGATATAGGCAGTCTCCTTCAACGCGTCCTGGCCGATGGCGCCAACGTCCACATACTCAACCGACGCATGGGTCAATTTCTTGGGATGGTAGAGGGCCGCCAACTTGTCGAGGCGTTCGTCGGGAACTTTCGCGACTCCGATGTGCGCCTCGCGCGGGTTCGCCAGCGCGTGTTCCGAAAGGCTTACCTTCGTCAGAATGCGAAACAATGATGTCTTGCCGACTTGCGGCAGACCGATGATGCCGGTTTTCATGATGAGGTCTCAGTTCTCAGGTGTAATCAAAAGAATAAATCATTGGAGTCGCTACCGTGGAGCGACGGGCGTCCCCGCCCGTCCTGCGCGCCGTAACCATCGTGGCCGGGCGGGGACGCCCGGCTCCCCACCGGCAAAAATCAGCGGAAGGCTTGCGCCGTCGTGTACAGCGCCACCAGTCCCAGCAACAACACTGCCTCTTCAAACTTTTCTGACCACACGTGCAGACGATCGAATTCCCGGCGCAGCGGATGGTCGAGAGGCACGGTGTCAATCACTCCCACCTCAGCACGAATAGCGTGCATTTTCGGAGAAATGGCGAACTGCGAGATTACGGTCAGCAGCAGCATCAGCGCGATCAGAAGATGCCGCGCCGCCAGCGGGCGCGCATTTCCCGTGGACATTCGGCTGTACACCATGGACGCGATCAGAAAAACGATTCCGGAAATGATGGCCATGTAGTGCAATAAATCGAGCGACCGGCCCACGATTGACCCAGCCATGTGACGGGTCGGCAGAAGTCCGGGAGAAAAAGCGATAGGCGCTTCGACGAAGGCAAGAAAAATCAGGCCGCCCAGCCACACCACGAGCGACAACAGCATGAGGAACCGGAGAAATGACATGGGGGAATTATAGTTGCGCGAATGACAGCTCTCATAAATTTGCCATCCTCGCCCTGAGCGAAGCCGAAGGAGACCAGTTATCCACAGAGGCGAACCATCACCGTCACTTACTCCCGCGCGCGCAACTATTTACCCTCATCCTTCCTCATTGTCCGGAGGGAATTTCCCATGCAGCGTTCGTTGAAGGCCGCCGACGTGAATTTCATTTCATTGCACTCGGCTGTGTTTTGCGTCCAGTGCGAGTTGCTCAGCCCGAATAACACTCCGCGTTGTCTCGCCTGCGGCAGCGGCGCGGTGCTGAGCCTTTCGCGCGTTTTGGGAGGATCGCTCCGCGGACAACAGACGGCCCATCTCATCGCCGACGCGGAACTGGACCGACTGGTGCGGTCTCTGCTCTATACGGTTCCGCAAATGGCGGAGGCTGGCGAAAATCGGGACGAATACCGAATCGGCGAAAATCAGATCGAGTTTCCCTCGTCCGCAGCATTTTCCACGCGCCACCGCATGCGGCCCCGGCATCATGGACCACTCCCCGCGCCGCATACGCTGATCAACGCCGGAGAGATTGATCTCGAACCTGGCATCAGCATCATCGCGGAGAAAGCGCAGACTCTAACCGGTGCCACGGGCGCGGCCATTGCGCTACGCCGTGGCAATGAAATTGTTTGTCGAGCGCGCACTGGCCGCAACGCGCCCGACATAGGAGTGCGCCTGCAAACCGATAGTGGACTCTCGGCGGAATGCGTCCGGACCGGCGAAGTGTTGTTGTGCAATGATGCGGAAACGAATCCTCGAGTAGATTGGGCCACCTGCCGCAGCATGGGCGTGCGCTCGATCCTGGTCGCGCCCCTCCGCCATTTCCGGCGGACGCTCGGAGTTTTCGAGGTGCTGTCGTCAATGCCCTACGCCTTCGATAACAACGATGTTGCCACCATGCAATTCCTCTCCGGAATGATGGTGGCGACGATTTCGCGGTTGTCTAGCTTGCAGCCCGCGCCGCCGGTAGCCTCGGGAGAGTAAGACTCCGCGCGTCCCTCCGCACTCGTCCGCCCCGGCAATTGCCATCCTCGCCAGCCTCCGCATACAATCCTCCTTTCGTTGACCCTGTCGTCAACCGAGGGCCCTGTGAAGCGCATTAAAGCTATCTATCCCGGATCGTTCGATCCTCCCACCAACGGACATCTCGACCTGATCGAGCGCGGCAGCAAGATTTTCGACGAGTTGGTGGTGGCCATTCTTCGCAATCCAGAAAAGGACCCGCTCTTCAGCGTGGCCGACCGTCGCAAGATGCTGGAGACGATGACCGCAGGCTTCGACAACGTGTCGGTGGACACCTTCGACGGCCTCACCGTTGACTATGCGTTGCGCGTTGAGGCGCAGGCGATTCTACGCGGCATTCGCGCCATCAGCGATTACGAGTACGAACTCCAGATGGCGCTGATGAACCGCAAACTTCAACCGAGTCTGGAGACCGTGTTCATGATGCCCGCGGAAAAGTATTCGTACTTGAGCTCGCGTCTGGTGCGCGAGGTCGCCCAACTGGGCGGCTCGATCGATTGTCTGGTGCCGGAGATCGTCGGCGAGAAACTTCGTGAGAAAATGGATGTGGCGCACAAGTTCGAGACTGGCGCGAAGTTGGTTCGCAAGACCTCCGAGAGCAAAAGGTTCAGGAAAAAGAAATTATGAGCACCGTAACCGCACCCGTCACCCATCCCGTCCGCCTGACGGAACGCATCAATCGCATTGAACCATCTTCTACCATGGCGGTAGTGGCCGAGGCCGACAAACTGCGCCAGCAGGGGATTGATGTCGTGGATTTCGGCGCCGGCGAGCCTCATTTCTCCACGCCGCAGCACATTAAGGATGCCGCCATCGCGGCGATTCAATCGAATTTTTCGAAGTACACGCCCGTGGGCGGCACCGCCGAATTGAAAGACGCCATCATCCATCGTCACGCCGTCGACTTCGACTCCGATTACCGGCGTGAAGAAGCCGCCGCCTCGGTGGGCGGCAAGCACGCGCTCTTCAATGTAATTTCGGTGCTGGTGGACCATGGCGACGAGGTCATTCTTCCTGTCCCCTACTGGGTCTCGTTTAAGGACATGGTGCGTTATGCGGGCGGCAATTGCGTGCTGCTGCAAAGCGACGAGTCGCAGGGTTTTCGCGTGACCGCGGATATGGTGGCGCGTCTGGTAACGCCGAAGACCAAGCTCATCATCCTGAATTCACCTTCCAATCCTTCGGGAGCTGTGATCAGCCCGGGAGACATGACGGAAGTCGTGCGACTTGCCCACCTGCGCGGTGTCTGGGTCATTTCCGATGAGTGCTATGTCTACTTGAATTACACCGGCAAGCGCTTCTCGGTGGGTTCGCTCCGTGAGTATCGCGATCGCTTCATGGTCGTCGGTTCGCTTTCGAAGACGTATGCCATGACCGGATGGCGTCTGGGATTCACTCTCGGTCCCGCGCCCATCATCACCGCGGTTCAGAAACTGCAGAGCCAGTCGACTTCGAACCCAACTTCGATCGTGCAGAAAGCGGCAGTCACCGCGCTCCGAGGCCCGCAACAATGCGTGGAAGAGATGCGGGCGGAGTACATCAAGCTGCGCGATCACGTGGTGAAGGGACTGCGGTCCATTCCCGGAGTGAAATGCACGCTGCCAGAAGGCGCGTTTTATGCCTACCCTAATATCTCGGAATTTTTCGGACGCGGCGGCGTGAATTCGGCGGCCGATGTGGCCGGCAAACTTCTGCGCGAAGCGCACGTCGCCACGGTGCCGGGAGAAGGCTTCGGAACGAAGGAACACATTCGCATTTCCTACGCCACTACGATTGCTGAACTCGACCGTGGCTTGGAGCGCATGCGCAAGTTCTTGGGCGGGCTGTAAGCGCCGCTCCGAATCGACGGCATGAAATTTGAATTGTCATCCTGAGCGAAGCGAAGGACCTGCTTTCTCTCCATCCGACAAGAAGCAGATCCTTCGCTTCGCTCCAGGATGACAATTGTTTTTATTTGCCAGCAACTTACTGAGCACGGGCGCTACTCTTCAAAGCATTCCATGACTCAACTCTACCCCTTCCTCATGCAGCCCGCTTTCGATCCGCGCCCGTGGGGGACGCTCGATCTTTCCGCGATCTATCCCAATCACAAATTCAACGAACGCATCGGAGAAGCCTGGCTGACCGGCGACAACTGCGTCGTTGTAAACGGACCGCTGGCGAAGCGATCGCTCGCGGATCTCAGCAAAGAATTGGGCTCCGAACTCGTAGGCACGGCGGCGCGCGACCCGCACCGTTTCCCGTTGCTGCTGAAGTTTCTGTTTCCCGAGGAAAAACTTTCCGTTCAGGTGCACCCGGACGACGAAACCGCGCAGCGCTTCGGCGAGCCGTGGGGTAAAACCGAATGCTGGTATGTAGCCCACGCTAAACCAGGGTCGCAGATCGCTTTGGGATTGAAGCCGGGCGTTACGCACCCTCAATTCGAGCAGGCCATCCACGAAAAGCGAGCGGAAGAACTGCTCAATTGGATCAACATCTATCAGGGCGAAATGATTTACGTGGCCGGAGGCACGGTGCATACGATTGGACCTGGGGCCGTCCTGCTGGAGACCCAGCAGCAGTCCGATACTACCTATCGCCTCTACGACTACGGACGCCCGCGCCCGCTGCATCTCGAGCGCGGTCTCGCCGCGATCAAGGAGCAAACTGCCGCAGGCAAAGTGATTCGCCCCGCGCCCGTCAGTATTCATGGAGGCAGGAGCCGCCAGTCCGCGATGATCGCCGCGCCCTACTTCTCGGTCGAGATGTTTGAACTGAAGGAGCCGCAGGTGTTCTCAACCACCGCGTCCGAGAAGAACGATTCCAGCAAAACTTCCGTCCAGATACTGGTCGCGGTTGAAGGCTGCGGCGTCGTAGAAGCGCAGGGCCGCGATCCGGTGACGCTGGCCAAAGGAGACGCGGTCGTAGTTCCCGCCGTGGTACAGGGTTTTACCGTGCGTCCACAATGGACGATTGAGTTCTTGAAAGCAAGCGTACCGGGTGCAGTCGTCTCTGAGCCGGCCACACGCATGTAAGGGCATGCAGGGGAGAGTACGGTGGAGTGACGGGCATCACGCCCGTTCAGCCGAGCGGGGCCGACCGGCTCTCCATCACGCTTTCGCCGCTTCCCGTGAAAATGTTAGGCTGGCAGCGACCGTGAAGACCAACCCCCACTTCTATCCCGTAATCCTGGCCGGTGGCCGCGGCACGCGCTTCTGGCCGCTGAGCCGCAAGCGCCGTGCCAAGCAACTGCTCGCGCTCGACGGCAAACAGACCATGATTCAGCAGACTGTAGCGCGCCTCGCGCCTATGGCCGGGCCGAGCCGTTTCTGGATCATCACCAACGACGACTTGCGTGCCGCGATCCTTCGTCAGCTTCCAAAGCTCACGCCGAAGCAGATTGTCGCCGAGCCCGCCGGGCGCAACACCGCTCCCGCCATCGGATTAGCCGCGTTTCTTTTGCTGCGTCACGATTCCGACGCGGTCCTGGGTCTGTTTCCCTCCGATCACGTAATTGCCGATCCAACGCAATACCGCGCCACTCTCAGCCGGGGAATCGAGATTGCTGCTGCGGGAGAAAACATAGTCGTGCTCGGCATTCGTCCGACGCGCCCCGAAACCGGCTACGGATACATCGAAGCTGGCGCTCCAGAACATGAAGCCTCAGGTCAGAAGAGCGCGCTTCGTGTGCGGCGCTTCACCGAGAAGCCCGATCTCGGCTTGGCGAAGCAGTTTCTTGACGCCGGCAACTACTTCTGGAACAGCGGCATGTTCCTATGGCGTGCGGACACGGTCGCGAATGCGCTGCGCGAACATCTTCCAGGTACCGCCGCACTCCTCGAAAAAATTGCGGCCGCGTATGGCACGCGCAAGTTTGCGGACACGTTTCGCAAACTCTATCCGAAATGCGAGAACATAAGCGTCGACTATGCGATTCTCGAACCGCGGTCGGCCAAGGGAGAGTCCCAGTCACGCATCTTTTGTATTCCCTCCGACTTTGGATGGAATGACCTCGGCTCCTGGACCGCGCTTCACGAACACCACACGGCGAAGGCCAAATCGGGCGATGGTAGACCGGTCTCAACGTCTGGCAGTTTTGCTTTGCATGCGGAAAACAATTACGTGCACGCGCCCGGGAAATTTGTCGCCCTGGTCGGAGTGAGCAACCTGGTGATTGTCGAAACCGAAGACGCTCTGCTGGTGACCACCCTCGACCAATCGCAAGACGTGGGAAAAGTAGTGAAGCATCTGGATGAGAAGAAGCTGAAGCACCTGGTGTGAGGCTCCAGAACGGCGACCCATGACCCAAATCAAATTCGGAACCGACGGCTGGCGCGGCCTGATCGCCGACGATTTCACCTTCGACAACGTGCGCCGCGTGGCGGGTGCAATCGCCAGCTACGTCCTCAAGCATGAAGACCCGACCGACGGCGTCATCATTGGCTACGACACGCGTTTCCTGTCCGGCCGATTCGCTCGCGCGGTTGCTGAAGTGATCGCGGCCGCGGGCATTCCCGTGCGCCTCGCCAACGACTACGTGCCCACCCCCGCCGTTTCCTTCAACGTTAAAAAACTGGGAGCCGCCGGCGGAGTCATGATCACCTCGAGCCACAACCCGTGGAACTGGAATGGGGTGAAGTTCAAGGCCAAATTTGGAGGCAGTGCCACGCCCGCGATCATGAAATTGATCGAAGACGAACTCGCTGCCAACGCTATGCCCATTGGCCAAGCGGCGCAGATCGAAGAGGTTGATCTTAAACCCGCCTACATCGCTGCCATCTGCCAGTTTGCCGATCTCGACCTCATCCGCCGTGCTAATTTCAAATTCGCCATCGACTCCATGTACGGCTCCGGCCGTGGAGTTCTGCCGCAAATATTTGATGCCCACCGCATCCGCTACGTGGCCATCCGGCAGCAAGTGAACCCGCTATTCCCCGGCATCAATCCGGAACCGATTCTGCCGCACGTCGCGCTGCTGCAGGAAACTGTAGTGAACGAGAAATGCCATGCCGGCCTGGTCACCGACGGCGATGCCGATCGCATTGGCGCCGTGGCGGAAGATGGCAGCTTCGTCGATTCGCATAAGTGCATGTGCGTTCTGCTGAATTGGCTGCTGCGGTACAAGAAGTGGCCGGGCGATGTGGTGCGCGCTTTTAACACCACTGGCATGATGGATCGCATAGCCGCCAAGTACGGCCGCAAACTCCACGAGTGCAACATTGGCTTCAAGTACATTGCCGATCTGATGATGGATCATGAAATTCTGATGGGCGGGGAAGAATCTGGCGGCATCGGATATGGCCGCTTTCTTCCCGAGCGCGACGGCATTCTCAACGCGCTGTTGCTGGCAAATGTTATGGCGGAAGAGAAGAAGCCGCTGGGCCAACTCGTCGCCGACCTGCAACGTGAATTCGGCGCGCACTATTTCGGACGGCGCGACTTGCACGTTTCCGACGAGGTGAAGAACGGCGCGATTCTACGTGCCGCCGATCCGCAGACGACGAAGCTCGGCGTCTATTCCATCCTGCGCAAGGAGGATCGCGACGGCGTGAAGTTCTATCTCGACGCACCCATGCACGGAAATGGCGCCGATCCTTGGGTATTGTTCCGCGCTTCCGGCACCGAACGTCTGCTGCGTTGCTACGTGGAAGCGGCTACGCCCGAACTGGTCGAAGAGATTCTTGAAACCGGCGAACGATACGTACGGCAAGACTGACGTGGAGTCGTCTTTTCGTCTTTACGGATAAAAACCCATAAAAGATACTTCAATGAGTCACGCCGTTGCGAGTCCTGCGATCTCCTGTACGGGCTTGACAAAAGAAATGAGGAATATAATCTGGCTTGCTTACAGAACCAGCAAGCGGAGGAACCCCAATGGATCAACTGTTCTGGATACCGTTCGCGATCATCGCTCTCATTGTGCTCTATCTGATTCTGGGAAGCTTTTTCACCGTGCGCACGGCGGAAGTCGCCGTGATCACGCGCTTCGGAAAATTTCTTCGGGTTGCCCAGCCGGGATTGAACTGGAAGCGGCCGTTCTTCGATACCGTGACCGGCCTGGTGAGTCTGCGCGTGAATCAGATCACTCTGACCATGGAGACGAAGACCAAAGACAACGTGTTCGTCACCATTCCGATTTCGGTGCAGAATCGCGTTCGTCCGGAAAAAGTCTACGATGCCTACTACAAATTATCCGATCCCGTGGCGCAGATTAAATCCTATGTTGAGCAGGTGATCCTCGGGCATGTTCCGGGAATGACGCTGGACGAAGTGTTTGCCTCGCAATCCAGCATTGCCGCTGCGGTTAAGCAGGAACTGGATGCCGATATGGCGACATTCGGATACGAAATTGTGAACGTACTCGTGACCGATATCGTTCCCGATGCCAAGGTGAAGTCGGCCATGAACGACATCAACGCGGCCCAGCGCGAACAGGTAGCCGCGAACGCCCGGGGCGAGGCGGAGAAAATTCTGGTGGTCAAAAAGGCCGAGGCTGAAGCGGAGAGCAAGGCTCTCCAGGGACAAGGCATCGCGAATCAAAGGAAGGCCATCATCGAAGGGCTGCAGGTCTCGATCGAACAGTTTCAGAAGGTAGTGGAGGGGGCGTCCGCAAAAGAAGTCATGCAACTGGTGATGGTCACGCAGTATTTCGATACCTTGAAGTCGATCGGCGAGAACGACAAAACCAACACGCTGTTTCTGGCTCATTCGCCGGCTGCGGTCAAAGAGGTCTCGGAGCAGATTCTGCAGTCGATGCTGGTGGCGGAGAGAGCAAACGGCTAAAGCTCAAGATTCGCCATCCACGACGCGCGAACTCGACAACGACGACCTTAGCTCGTCCCCACGGCTCGTCCAACCTGCAGATATTGTCGCCGACGTACAAGTACTCGACGTACCAGCCCTTTCGGGTTCTAGCCGGGCGCGGAACGCGATAGGATAATGACACACAGCCTAATGACCACCAGGGAAATCACACCTGTTCTTGGCGATTCTTCCGAATCGCGTCGCTACAACCGCATCAAGCGGTGGCTGGGCCTCGCCGATTTTGCGCTCGGCTTCGGACTGCTTCTTGTACTGCTGGTCACTGGCTGGACTGGCACGCTCCGCGACCTGGCCGAGCGTGGCGCATCTCAGAATTATCCTTTCGCCGTCTTCCTCTATGTCCTGATGCTGATGCTGATCAGCAAAGCGCTGGGAGCCCCCCTCGAGTACTACGGCTTCCGCCTCGAGCACCGCTATAACCTCTCCAACCAGAGATTCCGTTCCTGGCTCTGGGACGAAGGCAAGGGTCTTCTGATCGGCCTGGTCATGGCCACCATTGTGGTCGAACTCTTGTACATGCTCATACGCCAGACTCCGCAGCACTGGTGGTTGATCGCCTGGGCCGCCTTCCTCGGACTTGTAGTCCTGCTCGCGCAACTCGCGCCCGTGGTGCTGTTTCCCATCTTCTACAAATTTGAGCCGCTGGAAAATGAGGAACTTAAACGTCGCTTGATTATCCTGAGCGAGCGCGCCGGCACGCGCGTGCGCGGCGTTTACAAATGGCATCTTTCCGAAAAAAGTAAGAAGGCGAACGCCGCCCTCACCGGACTCGGCGCCACCCGCCGCATCATTCTGGCCGACACGCTACTGGACAATTATTCTGACGACGAAATCGAAGCCGTGCTGGCGCACGAATTAGGGCACCACGTCCATCGTCACATTCTCAAGAGCATTTTCGTGCAGGCGGGAATCACCTTCTTCGGCTTCTGGCTGGCCAACGAAGTCTTGCGCTACGCCGTGGAGCGCCGCAACCTGTTCGAGACCATGCACGATTTCGCCAATCTGCCGCTACTGATTCTGGTCTCAACCGTCCTCTCGTTTTTGCTGATGCCGGCGCTCAACGCGTATTCGCGCTTCAATGAGCGCCAAGCCGACCGCTATTGCTTCGCATCCGTGGCCAGTGTCGAACCCTTTATTTCATCGATGAATAAACTGGCCGAGCAGAATCTTGCAGAAAAAACGCCATCTCGCTGGGTCGAATGGCTGCTGCACTCGCATCCCGCGATTACAAAAAGAGTAGCCGCCGCCGAAGCCTGGGCCAGATCCCACTAGCACGCAAACCAACACCCACCACGGAGACCCGGAGTCCAAGAGAGATTCTTTTTCTTATTTTTCCTCTTATTTTTCCTCCGTGACTCGGTGTCTCCGTGGTGGGTTCTTAGTTCTTTCCGTTCCGCATGATCTCTTCTACCCGCCGCACATCCTCTTCCGTATCCACCCCCACGGTATCAAACGGAGTCTCCGCCACATGGATCGCAACTCCATTCTCCAAAAAGCGCAACTGCTCCAGCCGTTCACTGCGCTCGAGCTCTGACTCGGGCCAGCGCACGAACTTGTCCAGCGCGTCCTTGGAGTAGCCATAAAACCCAAGATGTTTGTAGTACCGCGGAGACACGCCATCGCGGTCATGAGGAATCGTCGCTCGCGAAAAATACAGCGCGCGACCGGTCGCATCCGTTACCACCTTGACCGCGTTCGGATTGTCGACGTCCACCTCGGCGGCCGGCGTTTTCAGCGTCCCTACCTGAACTCCCGGACCCATCGTCGCGATCAAACTCTCGATATGTTCGGGCCGGGTCAACGGCTCATCACCCTGAACATTCAAATAAATGTCTGCCGGTATCGCATTCGAGATTTCATGGACGCGCTCGGTGCCCGACCGATGCGCCGCCGAAGTCATGCGTGCGATAAAACCTTCTTGCTCGCAGAAACGCAGGATTTCGTCGGAATCCGTAGCCACAATCACTTGATCAACCGCCGAACATCGCCGCACTCCACGAACCACCCAGGCGAGCAGCGGAACGCCCGCAATCTCCCGCAGCATCTTGCGAGGCAGGCGCGTCGATGCGAGCCGCGCCGGAATCACAGCAATCACTTTCATGCGCCCAGTTTCGCATGGAGTCACACTGTATGCACGCTGCATTCGTCGGGCTCTGCCTGCGTTTGACACGACATGCGTTTGACACTCGATTCCAAGCACTTTTAGAATGAATCAGGGACGCGTCCACCCGCGTCAGCGGGATTCTGTGCCCTTTTCGGGCTGTCCCTGCTTTCCTTCCGCGTATTTCCGGATTGGCGGTGTAGCTCAGGTGGTTAGAGCGACGGTCTCATAAGCCTCCGAAAGCCGCGCCCAGCGCGTGTTTTCAAGGACTTAGCTCGGCGCAGACTGCCCGTTTCTGTCCTTTTCGGGCACATTCGCCAAAGTCTTTGCAGTAGGTTTTGCAGTAACTTTCGGTACTACAGCTTCGGTGCCATTGCCGGTGTTTTCCTATTCGGCGTAGTCTGACTATGTAAACCAAAACTGCCGGACTACCAAGCATAGGCCGGACAGCGAATGACGGACACGCACCTAGCTTAGCCCGTATGCCAGGAAGACGCGGGCCCAAATGGTTGTCCATCTCGGGAACATCCGAGGTGGAAGTGTGTCTACCCAGCCTTTAGTCCTGTACTTACCCCAAGCAGCTGAACTTCTTAACATGCCTGAGGCTCGTCTCTACGAGCTTACCCGCCGTCGCGCATCCGCGCGTATGGCTCACCCAATCCCGTTTTTCCGCATCGGTCGCCGTGTAGCCTTCACGCGCGCGGCCCTCGAGGTTTGGATCCTGAAGCTCCAAGGAGGCGACCATGTCTAACCTCCGGCACAGCGTAGTTGCAATTGTGCGCGGCGGGATGATGCGAGCTCTTTCCTCGCCGGTCGAGAAAGTAACTCCGCCTTATGACGAACTAATTGGACGGTACAAGAAATTAGTTGCTCCACTCGCTTGTCTGGAATGGGCGCGTCACCGACAAGGGCACGGAGCGGCGCGGAACAAACAAGCGCGCTACATCGACCGGCAAGGCTACGTCAACCGCGGGGAGCAGAATGCGAGCGACTGGAATGGGACTGCACCTCATAACACCGTGATCTATCCGGCCTCCAGGTTTAAGAAGGAAGAGCCGGTGATGCGGGAGATTCGGTGTAAGGCCTGTGATCGACTGTTTGAAGCAAAGCGGAAAGACGCGGCTTACTGTGGCGCTGCTTGCCGTAAATGGGCAGAACGAAATCGTAAGTAGAACAAAGCACGGGGAACAGCTGTCACAGATAACGGAAGCTTTTTCCAGTAAAGAGAAGAGAGGAGCAACTATGAGCAAACTTCAGCTACAACGCGAGGTTCTGACGTTCACGGAGGTCTCCAATGTCGAAGTCTAACAAGTATGCGCCGCAAACCAACTCGGGGAACCGCCAGCCCGAACGGCGGCATGTGAGGCTGAACATTGACGGCGAGACGGTGTGGTGCTGGCAGCCTAACGACGCGGTATGCACAGACTGCATTGCGAACGTTTTGTCCGAGGCACTGGCGACTGCGTCCACCCTGATCGACGACTGCAAGGTGGTGGTGCAATGAGCAAACCTAATAAGTACACCCCGCCTGCAATAAATAGGAAAGATGCCGGTTGGGAGGCCGGAGCACATGTAATCGAGATCGAGCCCGTCAGTTTCATCGGGGTCGTCGGCGCGGAGTTGCTCAAGGCAACACTTATTGATGCCGCTCTACGGCACCCCCATCAGAGGGAGTTTCTGCGGGAGGTAAGGTTTAACTCGCTTCCCGCAATCGAGGCACTGCTAGATAAACGCACAGGTGAAGACTTCATGAGAGCAGCCAAAGAAGTTTATCGAATGCGAGGAAATTATGCCAAGAGTGAACCGCAAAGAGAGAGACCGGAAGTGGCACGTTCAGAGGTCAGCACGACGGATGCGGCTTCAACCCGAAGTCTTGCAGGAAATCATTCAACAGCACGACGTTTGTGAAATTTGCGATGAACCCGCGGAGGTTGTGGATCATGACCACGAGCGGAAATTGTATCGTGGCCGTCTCTGCAACGCTTGCAACCGCGGGATCGGTTTCTTGAAAGACAGTGCGGATATCGTCACGCGTGCTGCGGAGTACTTACAGCATTACGAAGAGAACTTGACCCTTACTGCGGAGTGTTCACAGGAATACGAAGAGAGTTTAGGCAAGCCGTGAGGTTCGAGGCGGCGCAGGAGAGAGCACCATTATGTACAAGCAAGTTCGAGAAGCAGTCACCCGCTACAAACTGATATCTAGGATCGAGGCCGATACGGAACGCAGTTTATCTGGCATCAAACGCAAGATCATTGCCAACCTAAGCGCTGACCAGATTCAGGAGTTTGCCGCTATCGTTTATGCGGAAGATAGCCCGTTGGGGTATGACACCACGGTGCTGCCGGCGGTGAAGCGATGATCCGAAATCCACCGCTCACCGTCGAAAGTTACTACGCCATGGGCGAAGAAGAGTTTCGCGAACTTACCGAAGAAGAAATTTTTAGCCTGGGGCCGGCAGATGCGGAAGAACTGATACCGGAGGACCAACGATACCCTTGGTTCAGGCATGCGGACGGCACCTTGGGCGATAGGCCCTTCCCGGACTACACAGAGGAGCAGATAGAAAGGGCGCTCAATCCCGCGTTCAATTTCGTTCTGGGGCCATTGGCCGGTGCTGTTCACGGTTTATTCGCTCGTGGGTCGATTCATCTCATTCAAGGCGCATCTGGCGCGGGCAAAACAACGTTCGCTCTGGCTATGCTAGCCGCGCAGAAGCGCGAGGAGATCTTCTTCGGCAGGAAAGGTCGGGGCGAAGAGTACCTCGTGATCTGGCAGGATCGCGGGAAATATGAGTTGGAACGGCAGCTAGACAATATGGGTATGCGGAACGACCCGCCACCCTATGTAACTCCGACGATTGAGCAGATGAACAAAGCCCCTCACGAAGCCCTCTCCGAGATATTGATGGTGGAGCGAGAGAAGACCGTCTTCTGGCCGAAGGTTCTGCTTGTTGAAGGGTTGGACATGTGGGTTCAGGATGCCAAGGACATGAAGCATGTGGCTGTGATGGCTACCGAGCTTCGTGCCTTGGCGGAGAAGTGGCATCTTTCGATCATCGGAACGGTGGGAATGCCGAAGATGAAACCGAAGGAGGTCTACCAAGCGCCGCGGGATCGGGCGTTCGGGTCGTCGGCGTGGGCGAGAAAGGCCGATACGGTGGTTGATATCACGGTGGACGAGCTTTCCGGGAACAGGCAGGTGTTGATGCTTTCCCGAACCGGACCACCGCAGAAGCTTACTCTCGGGTTTGAGGGCGGGCTGCTGGTTCCTGTCGGTATTACGGTTGGGCCTGTGGATGAAGCAGTTGGGCCGCTCAAAGCAGTCCCCACGGTTCGGGAGTTGCAGAGAGTCCACAGATGCGGCACGGCAAGGGCTCGGGAGATCCAGAAGGGGCTTGCTATGCAGTAGGCCGAGCACACCGAGCACACGCCGAGCACAAGGAATTCCGGAGCACAGCGTGTGCTCGGAGCACACTCAAGCTGTTGATTCTATGAGCCGAATCTGTTGTGTGCTGAATGGTGTGCTCTGTGCTCCGAGCACAATAAACCGAGCACAAGGAAACATACCAGAGATTGCCGCGCAGGTGAGGTCCGCGTGGTGTTTGCAACAGCGAAAACTCCCCCACTTGCAGTGTACCTCCCCAAATCCCAATCGCTTAGGTGGCCTCTAAATCCCACTGCTTTCCGTTGACCTGACCTTCCCGCCCCGGTAAGATTCGCCCCTAATGATCGGCCAAATCATCTCGCACTACCGCATCGTCGAGAAGCTGGGCGGCGGCGGGATGGGTGTGGTCTACAAGGCCGAGGACACCGAGCTTGGCCGCTTCGTCGCCCTGAAGTTCCTGCCTGAAGACCTCGCCCAAGACCCAGGCGTTGGAACGTTTTCGGCGCGAGGCACGTGCGGCGTCCGCTCTCAACCATCCCAACATCTGCACGATCTACGAAATCGGCAAGCACGATGGTCGCTCTTTCATCGCCATGGAGTTTCTGGACGGGCGACGCTGAAGCACCGCATCGCGGGCAGTCCGCTGGAAACCGAACTGATTCTGTCGCTCGCCATCGAGATCGCCGACGCGCTCGATGCGGCGCACACCAAGGGATCGTCCACCGCGACATCAAGCCCGCGAACATTTTCGTGACCAAGCGCGGGCACGCCAAGATTCTCGACTTCGGGCTGGCCAAGGTCACTCTCAAGCCGGACAGCGACGCCAGAGTGCCGCGACCATCGAGTCCGACGCGAACGCATCTGACCAGTCCCGGCAGTGCGCTCGGCACCGTCGCCTATATGTCCCCCGAACAGGCCCGAGCGAAGGAGCTGGATGCCCGCACCGATCTGTTCTCGTTCGGCGTGGTGCTCTACGAGATGGCCACCGGGCAGTTGCCCTTCCGTGGCGAGAGTTCCGCGGTAATTTTCAAAGCGATTCTGGACGCGGCTCCCGCATCTCCGCTCCGACTGAATCCCGATCTGCCCGCCGAAGCTGGAAGAGATCATCAACAAGGCTCTGGAGAAAGATCGCGACCTGCGCTACCAGCACGCATCGGAGATGCGAACGGATTTGCAAGCGGCTAAAGCGGGATACGGAATCGGGCACGAGCGATGGCTGCGAGCTCGGGCACGGCGGCGGTCGCTCAGGAGAGCGAGTCTCAGGTTGCCCAACAGCCGTCGGCAGCATCCGGGTCCTCCCTGCGCGTTGCTCCTATCTACGTCATCGAGCGGAGTGAAAATAGCCGAAACTCCTGTCTGCTGGACGGAGGAAAGTTCCGGAGCTATTGCGCTTCCCATTCTGCTGGCCGGCTTGCTGATCGCCATCGTGGCGGTCGGGATCTGGTATTGGCGAGGCAGAGCAAGCACACCGCAAATCGAATCCATTGCTGTTATTCCATTCGCCAACTCGGGCGGAAACGCGGACGCCGATTTCCTCAGCGACGGCCTCACCGAATCCCTGATCGACAGCCTCGCCCACGTGCCACAATTAAAAGTGAAATCCCGCAATTCCGTCTTCCGCTACAAGGGCAAAGAAGTTGACGTTCAGAGAGTCGGCAAGGAGTTGACCGTCGATGCCTTGCTCACTGGCCGCGTCGTGCAACACGGCGACACGCTCCAAGTCAGCGCCGACCTCACCAACGTTCAGGACAACACCGAAATCTGGGGCGAGCATTACGAGCGCAAACCTCGCGACATCATCTCGCTGCAGCAGCAGATCGCAGGCGACATCGCCGACAAGCTGCGCTCGAAATTGAGCGGAGCGGAAAAACAGCAGGTCACCAAGCAGGGCACCCAGAACCCCGAGGCCTACCAGCTTTACGTAAAAGGCCGCTACTACTGGAACAAGCGCACCGACGCCGACCTGAAGACGGCAATTTCCTATTTCAATCAAGCCATCGACAAAGATCCCGGTTACGCGCTGGCATATGCAGGACTGGCGGATGCCTATGGCGTGCTAGCCAGCTTTGGCGGCGACCCCAACGAACGTCATCCCCAAGTCGAATGCGGCAGCCGAAAAGGCTCTGGAACTCGACCCCACGCTCGCGCGCCCGCACGCCGATCCTGGGTGCTCAACAAGATGCATGACGACTGGGATTTTTCCGGCGGCGAGGCCGAGTTCCGCAAAGCCATCGAGCTGGATCCCAGCGACGCAACCGCCCATCAGTGGTTTGCCTGAAGACCTCGCCTAAATCGGTGGCCGGGCGCAGGAGGCGATCGATGAAGCCAACCGCGCCCATCAACTCGATCCGCTTTCGCCCATCATGGCCGACGCACAAGCAGAGGTTTACGACTATGACCGTCAATTTGATAAGGCCATTGAGATTGACAAGAAAGTCATCGCTGACAATCCAAGTTTTGAGGCAGGCGCAAGTGAGCCTGGCAATTTCGTATTGGGGCGAGCATAAATATCCGCAAGTCCATCGAGGAATATAAAATTGCTGCTCAGGTCGTGGGCGACAAGAACCTCGCTGAGGTGGCCGTCCGCTCATGGACGCGGGCTTCCGCTCCGGCGGATGGCCAGGCGCTCTGCGCAAGGCCATCGAAGTTTCGATCGCGCAGCGCAAATCGAAGGCTGAATATGTTTCGCCTTACGGAATCGCGCAGTTCTACGCGGATTTCGGCGACAAGGAACACGCCTTCGAATGGCTCAATCGGCATACCAGGAACACGACAACTTGTTGAATGGTCTTCCGACCGATTTCACGATGGATGCCTTACGCTCCGATCCGCGCTACGCCGCACTGGTTCGCAAAATCGGCTTCCCGCAGTAATCAAAGTTCGCAACGCTGCCTAAGGCTCGTCGAGTATTTGGTGGCGTGTGATAAATTCCCAGTCAAGAATCCGGAAACTCTTTTTATATCAATGTCATAGACGCTATCCCGTTTATATCCAGTCGGGCGAAGTCGTTCAAAGTCAATGAGATACGTTGCCGCACCTTTGCAATAGCCTTGCAGTACGACAGTCAAGCCCCCTATTATCAATAGCCTAGCAATGTCCCACCGTTGCATAGACCGTCGACTTGGTCGGCAACGCGCCAACCACGATTTTCGCTCGCGGCATGCTTTTCAAGATCGGAAGGTCACCCGGCGGGGATCCCCCCAAGCCCCGCGCCCCAGACGCGGGCCATGGCAAGAATGCTTTTTCCTGTTCGCGGAGTGCAAGACTTGCGAACGTATGGCATGTCACCAACTCTGAACGGTGACATGGTCGCGAACTGCCCAGCATCTTCGAGATAAGCGATCGCTTGTTGTCAGCCTCTACGCCCTGGATGGCTATGGGTGCGAAGTCGGCCATCGGGGCAACTGCGGCAGTTGTGGTCCTCGATCTGCGTGGTCACGCAAGAGTGCGTGGAGAAGTCCCTTGCGGTGCACGAAATTTGCACTTGGAGTTGCCAATCTGTGGGAACGCGGGGGCGTACGATATGGCGCTGCTCAATGCGAGCGGCGCTGAAACTTTTCCGCACGAGTGCCACGGCTAAACTCGAAAATCACATTGTGGTCCTGAGGGTTGACTGTCGATCTCGCCGGCGTTTCTCCGGGTTCGTATTTCCTCGGCATCCGTCAGCCCGGTCTGGAGTGCTCAACGTCTCGAAGATCCTTTACCGCAACCGTGGAAGTTCGGAGGACCACAAGCAAAGCGTAGCATATTCGTCTTTTGTTCGCCAGCAAGCCGATCACTTCTAAAAGGCCGACCTGCGGGTACTCATCTGAAAGTTCTTCCCCTCCGTTTCCTAGTTCAGGCTGCGGGGCATACTTGCCGGGCTGAACACTTACTGTGATGCGCGGCCGCGCACTCTGATTTATGGTCTCGCCGCCCGAGAGACCGCGAATGTGTCTTCCAACATCTGGAATCGGGTGATCTTGCCGTCGGAGATCTGAAGGATAAGCGCAAACGGAGACTCAATCATCCTCCCCGTTGCAATGACCTTTGAAGCGAGGTCCCCGAAGATAACCGCCTGGACATCATCTGCCAAGATTCCCTGGACGTCGAATCGAACCCGCTCTAAAAGACGGCGCGTGCCGCCAATAAAGTCGGCAACGGCGTTGCGCCCGGTCCCACGTCCGATCCAAGGTAGAGCTCCAATATCGCCCGGAACCTCAAATTGGACATCGCCAGTAAACAGCGCTGCAATTTCAGCGGGCTCGGCCCCCGAGCCGATCTCGGCGAGAAGTTGCTGCGCGATGCGCGCGGTTTGTTCCCGGCTCATGTTCTTCCCCCTTTTTCAGGGATTGTAGGTCGAATAATGTGGTCCTGGCCTTTTTCCGGTGTGTGGCGGGCGAAAGAAGCAGCCGGTCCGTAAGCTGGGTGCAAACGCACCGGCCCGGTGCTGAATCATGCTGCCGCTTGTGCTCGGATTTGCTGCATGAACGCGAGCAGGTCAGCATTGATCTGGTCCGCGTGGGTTGTGGGCATTCCATGAGGGAAACCCGGATAGACTTTCAGCGTCGCACCCTTCACCAGTTTCGAGGACTGCAGGGCCGCCGCGCCGATGGGCACTATCTGGTCGTCGTCGCCATGAAGAATAAGAGTGGGCACGTCGAACCTCTTTAGATCTTCGGTGAAGTCCGTCTCGGAGAACGCCTTGATGCAGTCGTAGCCCGCCTTCATCCCGCCCATCATCCCCTGGACCCACCATTTATCTCGGATACCCTCCGATATCTTGGCGCCCGGCCGATTGTAGCCGTAGAACGGAAGGGTGATGTCCCTGTAAAACTGCGGCCGATTCTTTGCATATTGTGCCCGTAAGTCGTCGAACACCTCGATCGGCGCGCCCGCAGGATTCTTGTCCGTCTTCACCATGAGTGGCGGCACGGCGCTGATGAGCACCGCCATGGCGACGCGCTTGGAACCGTGCCTCCCGATGTATCGGGCAACTTCTCCGCCGCCTGTGGAGTGGCCCACATGGATCGCGTTCTTGAGGTCGAGCTTTTCAGTGAGGACCGCGAGATCGTCGGCATAGGTGTCCATATCATTTCCGTCCCACGTCTGCTCGGAACGTCCGTGCCCGCGCCGATCAGCCGCGATGACTCGATAACCACGCTGACCGAAGAACAACATCTGTCCGTCCCAGTCGTCCGCCGTAAGCGGCCATCCGTGACTGAAAACGATGGGCTGGCCTTTTCCCCAGTCCTTGTAGTAAATCTCCGTACCGTCTTTTGTCGTGATCGTAGGCATGTGCTCTCCTTTTTGTGAAGTTCGATTTAACGATTTCCGTTTTTTTTGCCGACTCGCGAGAGCTCCTCCCGAAGTTTTTCGTTTTCCCGTTCCAACTCATGCATCCTGTTTTCCGCAGGAGCGACCGCTTCCCGAATTTCTTCCTCCGTGTACCGAGGAACGATGTGTTGTTGGCAATTCCAATCAAAGGCTTCGATTCTGATTACGTAGACTCTTTCGGTAAATGCCTTGTACGTCGGGTCGCGAACTTTCTCAATCCACTCTCGCGCTTGTTCTCCCTCGAAAATCTCGACACGACCCAGGATCTTGAGACGTAGTTGCCTTGGATAGTCGACCAGGATGAGTGCAACCCGGTTGTCAGTCATTAGATTGCCGGTGCTGATGTATTGCTTGTTCCCGCGAAAATCGGCGAAAGCGATGGTTCTTTCGTCGATCAACTTCAGAAACCCCTTTGGGCCGCCCCGATGCTGAACATATGGCCAACCAGTTGAGCCGAGAGTCGCTATATAAAAGGTGTCGCGTTCACTGATGAACTCCGACTCCTGCGGGCCAAGCCGAGCCGGCGACGAGTCGGAGGTATCAACCTTGGCGTATTGCCGACGGCTGCCGTATTGCTCCTGCAAGGCTTTAACGGCCGGAGTGAATACTAAAGATCCAAAGCTTTGAGGCATTGTGCTTCTTTCAAGCTGCGCGATGGATTTAATTGCGGGCCGGTAATTTTGGAGTCTACGCTCCTTTTGCTACTTCTGCTGAAGAAACGTGACGCTGCGGATCGCGAATTCTTTTACGCGTCCCCAAAGGGTCGGCCAAGTGTTATCCTCGTGCTACTTCCTTAGATCGCGGCAATTTTTCAACCAAAAGGAACTAAGTTCCGTAAAGTCTGGCGGTGTCTTCAGGGACGTGATCGGATCTTCCTCGGATGCATCGCGAGTGAGCAAGGAGCCGCTTATGGTTCTCGGAGTCACCCCCCGGAATAATGGTTCCTCTTTTCTTGTGCAACTCTTTGAAACGAAGCTGTTATGCGAACCACTCGCAAGTATTTCGCTCCCAAGGCTGTCTGTATTGTGTTCGGCATGATTACATTTTTTTAAACACTCAGGCAAAGGAGAACCTATGAATACCGCATCGTCGTTACCTGAAATCTCACGCCGTAATTTCCTCGTTGCCTGCGGTATCACGGGTGCCGCAGCCTACCTTATCCCAAGGAGCCTCTTCGCCCAGACAGGCGACCTCGTGGGGGATGCGCTCAAAGAATCCGCCACAGCAAAGATCACCGCTCAGACTCTCCGCCGCAACATCAGCGTTCTTTTGGGCCCTGGTGGAAATATAGCGGTTCTGACCGGCCCGGATGGAAAGCTGCTCGTGGATGCCGAAATTATCACTGCGGGCCCGAACGTTTCTGCGGCTCTAGCGAGAATCAATGCGGACCCTATAAAACAACTGATAAACACCCACTGGCACTTCGATCATACCGGTGGCAATGAATGGGTGCACGAGGCTGGAGCCAGCATCCTTGCACAGGAAAACACGCGAAAGCATCTTTTGGTAGACACACGCGTCGAAGGCTGGAAGCACACTTTCCCAGCCGCGCCCGCGGGTGCTATTCCGTCAACCGTCTTCAAAGAGGATTACACGCTGCACGTTAACAACACCACGCTGGTGCTCAAGCACTACCTGCCGGCGCACACTGATTCCGACATCTCCGTGCATTTTGTCGAGGCCGACATTCTTCATGTGGGAGATACGTTTTGGAACCGCGATTACCCGTTCATCGACTACTCGACGGGGGGCAGCATTGACGGCCAGATACGGGCGGCGGAAGCGAACTTGGCGATGGTGACCGACAAGATGATCGTCATTTCAGGTCACGGCGCCGTGGGCGGTAAAGCCGACCTGATCCTGTTCCGAGACGTGTTGGTTGAGATCCGCGACAAGGTCGCCACTCTCAAGAAACAGGGTAAGTCCCTACCCGAAGTTGTCGCAGCTAAGCCGGGCGCACGCTATGATGCGGAATGGGGCAACCTGTTCATGACCCCGGCTGCATTTGTCGCCCTGGTTTACCAAGGCGTTTGATAGCAACGCTTGGCCGCCGTCGCGATGGAATCATCCGGGACTCAGGCGCCTTGGTCTCTAAGCGGGTAAGCGATGAAAAAAATCAGTGAATCTATTCCGGGATACTCGTACGGAAAGACCGACGTGGCCGCCGAACGACTGGTGATCTGACGAACCGGGGCTTTCGGTTCGTCCGTCGGGTTAGTACTGCTAGACCTCCAAATCTGCTAAGCGATTTGTGACCTTTGGCATAGAGATACTGCGATTACAGAGCTTTCGCCACCTCTATTGCGGTTTCGAGTTGCGTATCTCTTCCTTGCTTCAATGCATCTCGCGAGAGTTCAATAGAAAACTTCGGCGCGATGCCATTGTTCTCCAGCATCCGTCCTTGCCACGTCAGGTAGGCGGCAACCGGGAGGCCAAGAATGTATCCGTGGCCAACCTTGTATGCGCTGCCACTGAGTGTCGGTAGCAAGTTAAAATGTCCGCTTTTGGTAGCACATGATATGTCCGGTTTCAGTTCAGACAGCAGCCGTAGCCGGGGTGGTGGGTGCGGCAAGCTGGATCGGCACAAACCTTGACGACCTGTCCACGTTTACCGCCGTCCATGACAATCGCCTCGGTCATCTTGTCACAGGGTTTCTGAACGGCTGAGAGCTTGCCGCTTGCGCCGTTTGCCTTCGGCTTCTTGATCTCCAACTCCACATACCGATTCCGTCCAAGAGGAGCGCCCTCGCGGGAATTCCACGCCGCCGAAATCTGGATGAGCTGCGGCTTGGTTTCCAGAGTCTTTTTCACGGAAGCGTCAATCTTGGCCCGGAAACAGTCGGGCGAAGTACAGGAATCCTTACGCACGTCGGGGAAAAGTAGTTTGTTGAATCCGGTTCGCTTCGGACAGTTCGCGCACGAACCTGCTTCGGGAACGAGTGTCTCATCCTGCTTGTCAAATGGTGCCGACGCCAGTTGCAGCAAGATGTTCGATTCAATCCACGCGGCCAATAATGCGGAGTGCGTCTTTATGCAGAGTGCGGTAGTGTAGCAGGGGATGAACTTCTTTAGCGCCAGCATGTTGGGCCGATCGTTAGAGAGTGACAGCTTCGCATAATCTGCAATAGTCTGAACCTGACTTGACTGACTGACCGATTGAATCGCTCTCGACCTGCGCGACAACCGGCTACCAGGAAGCCAACTTCAGTATTGCCGACCAACCGGGAGTTGTTAACACTCCTTTCCCGGCGAACGTCTATGATCCTGTGGGGATTTTGCGCGAATGGCCAGGTCCGGCGACAGAAGTGACCTGCTCGCGGCAGGCCTGGGATACGGGCCTGTGAGGGAGCAGTTCGCCTCCGAAATCTCCGAGGACGTAACGTGGGTGGCTGCGGCGCAGGACGGCGACCGGGCAGCGTTTGGGCAGCTCTACGAGCGCTACGCTCGCATGGTCCATGGAGTTTTGCTTGCGAGGGTCCCGTCGGCGAGGTCGATGACCTCGTTCAGGATGTCTTCATAAGGGCACTCCGCCGGTTGTCAACGCTGCGGGAGACCGCAAGCTTTGGCGCATGGCTGGCAGCCATCGCTCGCAACGTGGCGAATGACTACCACCGTCGATCGGTGCCAGAGGAACCACTGACCGATGACGCCTCGGCCCAAGAAATTCAGTGCGGAACGTCCTGCGCAGATCAGGATGAGCTGGCCGTCGCAATCCTCGAAGCAGTCATGAGTCTGTCCGAGGCCTATCGGGAGACTTTAATTCTGCGGCTCGTCGAGGGCATGACCGGTCCTGAAATTGCGGCGCGCACCGGCATGACGCACGGCTCGGTGCGCGTCAATTTGCATCGCGGCATGGAGCAGCTCCGCGCCAAGCTGAGCGCGAGCCCGAGCCGCACGGGGCCAGAACAGGAGAAGCCCTAGTCATGGACACGGGAAAGAATCGAACCGAAAACAGACCATCGACAAAGAGCGGCGACTATTTGTGGGACCGCTCCGGCGAACCCGATCCCGAGATTCAGAAGCTGGAATCGTTACTCGGGAAGTTTCGACATGACTCGCCCACCCCAGTTTTTCCCGCGATTGTCCCCGAGCGGCGATGGACATTCTTTCCCTGGCGCCTGCGATTATTTCCCGCTCTGGCTACAGCAGCGGTTGCAGTAGCGGCCATCGTTGCAGTGACATTCTTGGTTTACAGAATGAAGCCCGCGCCAACCACTCTTGCGGGTTGGGACGTGTCCCGAAGTGCAAGGGGCACCTCGCATCGGACGAAAAACGCTCAGCGCGAACGAGGGAACGAGCCGTCTCGGCATTGGCCAAATGCTTGAGACCGACAGTCAGTCGCGGGCCAGCCTTCAGGCGGACGATACCGGCAAAATCCAGATGGACCCGAGCACGCGCCTGCGCCTGCTGAGCATGGGTTCGGGGCTGAAGCGGATCGCTCTGGATCGTGGAACGATTCACGCCTACATCTGGGCGCCGCCCGGTCAATTCGTGGTCGACACGCCCATCGGCCGTCACGGTGGACCTGGGTTGCGCCTACACCTTGCAGGTCGACGATTCGGGCGCGGGCATGGTGCGCACATCTCTCGGGTGGGTCGGATTCAAGCTGAATGGCCACGAGTCTTTCATCCCGGCCGGAGCAGCTTGCGCGACCCGGCCGAAGGTCGGCCCCGGCACGCCGTACTTCGAGGATTCATCCGCAGAGTTTCGCGCTGCTTTGACGAGGTTCGATTTTGAGGACAGCACACCGCAGCAGCGCGCGCACGATGTGGCGATCGTACTGAGCGAGGCTCGCAAACGCGATGCCCTCACGCTGTGGCATCTCCTGGCGCGTGTCGATGACCAGCAGCGAGTCCTCGTCTACGACCGGCTGAGCCGGTTCGTGCCTCCTCCTGCTACCGTCACGAAAGAAGGCATCCTTCGACTCGATCAGCCCATGCTCGACCAGTGGTGGAACGAACTTGGTTTTGACGACATCTCAGTCTGGCGCCATTGGGAGCGTTCCTGGGCTGGAACGGCCACGCCAGTTCGCGAAAAGTGATCTGCCAGCATCCTTGCCTCGAACATTCAGCTCTTCGAGTTTTCTCCGGTGCGACTCGCTTTGTTAACACTCCACTTTCTCTTGGCGTCTTTTGAAGCGTGGGTTAAATCAACAAATGGGGGAATCCAAAAATGAATGCACACACCTTTTCACGCCTCGCAATCAGCACCGTGGCCATTCTGCTCGGGTTCACAACTTTCGCCCAAGCCGGACCGCCTCTGATCTGCCATCCCATCGAAATCGGGCAAGCGAAGTCGCTGCCCTGGGTCGAGTTCAACCACAAAGGAAGCTCGGACTACGACCTGAAGAACCTCAGCCGGGACACGCTGGCCATTCTCGATTCGCGCACTCCCGTCTTGGTCCGCATGGAAACCTTACGCCGGGCCACAATCTACGCTCGCCAGGACCCGCAAGCAGCCAAGGAACTGATCACGCGACTTCAGGAGCGTGCCGCGAACTCAGATGCCACTGGTCACCCCGACGCCCTCGCGTGGTTCGACGTCGGCTACCTGGCCGAGGCTTACAAGCAATGGCTGGGCAAGGGCGAGCCCAACCCCGCGGCTGGCCTGGACGGATATAGCTTGGGTGAGAAAAGCAATCAGCTTGCGCGGCTCCGATCCGGAAATGGAATTCGCGGCTGCCCTGATCACCTTGCCGGGCCCCGATAGCGCTCACCGTGATCACGTTCAGAAGGCGATGGCAGGAGCAAAGAGCGATTCTCTTCTCGCTCAGAACCTGGCCTCCAACTTCAACCACGAGACGATCTCCGAACTGCTGGTCGCCCCGGCAGGAAGGCTTTAGCCATGAACCCGGCAATGAGGAAGTCTCTTACCGTAGGGGAAGTCAGATCCTGGCTTCCCCGCTTGTTGGCATGTGGACTGTTGGTTGTCTCGCTCGCGGGCTGGACCGCAGACGAGCAGCACGCTTCCTGACCTCACCGTCCACGAGTGGGGAACGTTCACCGCAATTGCCGGGAAGGATGGTCGAGCGGCCGAATGGTTGCCCTTAGGTTTGCCACGATATCCTCCGTCCACCGATCTACCCCAATTCGTGGAGCATATCAACGGCGTCAACTTCAAGCTGGGGCTGCGTGGCACCATTCGCATGGAGACGCCAGTGCTCTACTTTTATTCTCCACGCGATGTGACCGTGTCAGCGAGAGTGTCCTTCTCCAAGGGACTCATCACCGAGTGGTATCCCCATGCCGATCGCGTCCAGCCAGCCGGAGTCCTGACCGATACCAGCTTGAGTCGGGTACCGTCGGATGGAAGCATCGCGTGGAACCACGTCGCGGTTTCTCCGAATCTGGCTGGCGAGTTCCCCAGCGACGCGCAGACGAATCGCTACTACGCCGCTCGCGAGACCGCTTCCTCGCCGCTCCGCGTCCAGACCAGTGCGGGGGAGCAGCAGGAGAAGTTCCTTTTTTATCGAGGAGTTTCCGCCAGTCCGTTGCCGCTTTCCGCCAGGTTGACCTCCGACGGAAGACTCTTGGTCAAAAGTCTTAACGGAGACGAGATTCCAAACGCCATTTTTTTTGAGCGCCGCGGCGAACGAGTCGGCTATCGCTTAACGGGCGCGCTAACCGATGAAACTACCGTGGATCCTCCCGTGCTGACGGGAAGCGTAGATTCTCTCTACGGAGATCTTGAAGAGATTCTCGTCGGGCAGGGTTTATATCGAGACGAAGCCCACGCCATGATTGAGACCTGGAAAGACTCCTGGTTCGAAGAAGGCAGTCGATTGATCTACATCGTGCCGCGCGGCTTCATCGACAACGTCTTGCCTCTCACGATCGATCCAGCACCAGGACAGATCGTGCGTGTCTTTGTCGGTCGCCTTGAAATCGTCACGCCCGCGACCGCGATGGCCGTAAAAACGGCAGTAGCCCACAACGACGAAGCCACATTAGACAAATACAGCCGCTTCCTCGAACCGATTCTCCAAACCATAGGGCAGGAGCATTAAGAGAAGGCAACTCGGGAATGCTGAAGTGGCGGAAAACTGAATTCTCTGGACCAAGGAATTTGTAACAGTGACAAGCCGGGGAGTGCCACCGCATCCGCTTGACGATTAGTTCCGTACGGGCAAACCGGAAATTGAGGTTCAGCCGAGTCCGACAGTTCCGCTTCGTCCTCACAACAGCGCGTGTAAGGTCAAGTCTCGGCTATCACACATAATCATGATGCTCCCAAGGAGGGGAACATCATGCTGGTTCGCTATTTCAGACGGCCATCACGTATCGAGCAACTGCGCAGTAGCGCCGGTGGTCATCTGCTTGAAGGATTCGCCAAGGAACTGTCCCAAGGCCGTTATCAGTGGGTTGCAGCGCGAAAGCACATTCGGGCGGCGGAACACTTTCTCCATTGGATCGCCCATCGAAACCTGTCGATCACGAGCGTTGAAGAACGATATGCACAGCAGTTCCTCGATCACTTGAAACGATGCCGTTGTCGCGGACATCATCCACCACTGAAACCTCACCGGCAGAAGTACAGTGTCGATCTTTGGTTCGACTATTTGCGGCGCGTTGGCATTGTCCCGACTCCAACCTTTGTTGAACCAGCGGTCGAGGCACCGATGTTGGCGTCCTTCTGCGACTGGATGCGTCGGCAGCGCGGGGCCTCCGATGCCACTCTTTCCATCTACAGCTTCGAACTGCGTGCGTTCATCAAGGAGCTCGGCGAAGATCCGCGCATGTATGACGCGCGGAACCTGCGACAGTTCGTGTTGGATAAGAGCCGGCATTCCGGATGGGCATCTGCGAGAAAGAGCATCTGCGCTATCCGCATGTTCCTTCGCTTTCTGATCTCGCAGGGCAAGTGCCCCGACTAGTCTCTATGCGTCGGTTCCCAACTTCGCCCATTGGCGGCTCTCTGCTTTGCCACGCTACTTACAACCCGATCAGGTCGAAAAGATCATAGCGTCAGCCGATCTGGCGACTCCGCTCGGAAGGCGGAACCGAGCGATTCTTCTCTTGCTCGCACGCCTGGGCTTGCGGGCGGGCGACATTGTTCAGCTTCGGCTCAGCGATCTCGATTGGAAAGAAGGCATGATCCGTGTTTCAGGAAAGGGACGCCGCGAAACCGTGTTGCCACTGACCCAAGAGGTTGGAGATGCGCTGGCGGCTTATATAAAAGACCATCGCCCCCAAGCTGACACCGATGCAGTGTTTGTCCGATCATCTGCTCCGTATCGTGCGTTCAGTGAGTCCACTGCGATCTCGATCATCGTTGCCCGCGCGATGCGCCGCGTCGGCATCAAGTGCCCGAAGCGAGGGGCAGCTCACATTCTCCGCCACTCGGTTGCAAGCTCTATGCTACGGCAAGGAGTGTCCCTGCAGGAGATCGCTGGTGTGCTCCGCCATCGTTCCCTTCTCGACGACGGAGATTTACGCAAAAGTGGATGTGCTCACGCTGCGGCAGATAGCGCAGCCGTGGCCGGAGGTGAAGGCATGCTGAGTCAGGACGTGCAAGCGTATCTGGCTGTGCGCCGGGCCATGGGATTCGGGATGAAGTGGTCAGGCAACCTGTTGCGAGGGTTCGCAGCGTTTTCCGACGCAGCGGGCCAACACCATGTCTGCTCTGAAACAGCAATAAAGTGGGCTGGATTGACGCCCTCCGTTCGCACGCGAGCCAGACGGCTTGGATTGGTGATTCGATTGGCGCGGTACCTGCGTGCGGAGGACCAGCGTCATGAAGTGCCGCCTCCCGTGTTCGGCAGCGAGGACCGACCGCGGCGCACTCCTTATATTTATTCGAGAGAAGATGTCCAACGCCTCGTCCAAGCCGCATCTGGGTGGGGCGATACCCCAATCCGGAGTATCGCGGGCTCACCTACAGCACATTTTTCGGGCTGTTGGCATGTACCGGCATGCGACTGTCGGAAGCGATCAATCTCCAGATTGCAGGACATCACTGCGGATGGTCTTGTCATTCGAATACGAAATTCCGCAAAAGCCGTCTGATTCCGCTCCATCCGACTGCACAAGCTGCCTTGGAGCGTTATCTGCCGAAGCGACGCGTCTTTGCCCCATTCGACGATCACGTGTTCGTTGGCTTGCGAAAACACAAGCTATTTCGGCACGACGCCTATGTTGCATTTCGCAGAACATCGAGAAGATCGGCCTTCCGCGTCATTCGGGCCTTCCGCGGCCGACCATCCATGCGTTGCGACACACATTTGCAGTGAGGGCCCTTGAAACCTGCCCCGATGACCGGGATCGAATCACACGGCACATGGTGGCGCTCTCAACCTACCTCATCGTACTCGTCATCTTCTTTGATTCCAAGCGGCGCAGGAATTCTCCGCGGAACGGATTCGCTCTGGAAAAGGCATTCATCCGGTAGAGATTCATTACGACGACGACATGAACGTCATCGGTGGTGATGGACGCCACCGAGCACTCCGATTAAAGAAGGGGAGTGAAAGCGACCATCCCTGTGAAGATCGTGAAATTCTCCTCAGCGGCGATTGAGTAGCACGCCGTACCTCTCGAAGTGTTTGTCGATCACTTCTTGAGGGATGCCATTCTCAAGCCAACCCTCGCTGTTAGGACACTCTTCCGGCCAGGGCCACGGTTTCATGTTGGCTACGGCCGCATCCAGTTCCAACTCACGTAGAAAGTCTTCGGCGATATCGTCAACCTCTTTCAGCTTGCCCGGGGCATTGCAGATCGGACAGACGTTGACCAGACTGATGTAACGAAACTCCGCGCAGATGGGACAGGGTTCAGTCATGTTCGGGAGACTGCTGCGTCTTGCGCCCCCATGGATCGTTAGGATCGGCTGCGATCGCTACAAAGGCCAGCCAATCTGTGTGGTTACCATGCGGCATCGACTCCCGACAGGTTGGGCTGCCGCACATGTAGCAGGGTTTGCATTCTGTCATCACGGCTCTACTCATTGAGGGCCTTCATTCCTGCCAAGAGATTCGCTGGCGATATTGCTTTCTTGTATATCTTCAACGTCGTGGACATGTCTTTGTGTCCGAGCATCGCCTGTGCTAATGCCGCGTTACCGTTGCTCCGCTCGATAATGGCCGTTGCGGCGCCCGTACGACCGGCCTTTATTGGCTTCCACCCCAATTTGGCCTTCTCTACGGCTGGCTTGATGACGCGCTTAACAAGATTGTGAAGATCCACCGGCGAAGGACCACCGGCAAGATGCTGCATCTCAGGCGCAATGATCCGCTCAGCGGTCAAGGTGCCCTCACTTGGAAATATCCAACCAGATGTGTTTGCACTTTTCGTGCGCCACAGCTCCAAGGGTACGCGTACATGCGGCAGCAATGGAATTGATCGGACACTCTCTGCTGTTTTCGGAGTATCGAGTTTTCCGCCCACGATGCCGCGGCGAATATGCAACCACTCGCCGTCAACGTCTTCCCATCGCAGCGCAGCAATCTCGTTAGGTCGCAGCCCAGCGAAGCAAGCAAGAGCCATTACCAACTGACAATCTACGCGGTCGACCAGAGCGCTGATGGCGTTCTCAGCTTCTTCCCATGTGTAATGCGGCGTGTTGGAAGGAGCCGTCGATTCTGGAAATTGCACATCATTCCAGGGATTGCTTCGAAGTCGCTGCTCTGCTACCGCGCGCGAGAATATCGAACTTGCAAGAGCGCTGATGTGCCGGAGCGTATTGCGACCTTGAGTTGCAGTAAGGCTGTCTAGGAACGCGGAACCCCAGGCCGCCCTGTACTGTTGAAGAGTTCGGCTTCCGAAATGAGCCTTGAGGTGCTGCGCCCAGATTTGCTTATACCCTTTGAGCGTTGAGGGTTTTCGACGTGGGCGTCCGCCTATCACCACGGCCTCGCAGTAAGGCAGAAATTGTTTCTCCCAAAACGTCGCGATGGGCATGTCTTCGCCTGTGGCGTCTTCGCGCTTTTGGTTGATGCCGAGCATATGCGCGTCGGCCAGCAGACGAACGGCTTTGCACGGGACCAGTCGAGTCTTACCGTTCGGCAATTTGACTTTGGTAGAATAGTGGCGGTCATCTTTGGAGCAGAGTTTATGAGTCTTCTGAATAGGGCGAGGCTTGCCGGCCTCGCTGACCGTGGTGCCGATGGAGTACCGCACGTAAAAGACGCCCGATGCTTCGATGATCGTTCCATGAGCCATGCTCCCAAAGTAGGCTATTTGCAGTACGTTTGCAATAGCACCGAAGTATCATTCGTTGATGTCCTTTAGATTCAATCGTGGCGGTGTAGCTCAGGTGGTTAGAGCGACGGTCTCATAATCCGTAGGTCGTAGGTTCGAGTCCTACCGCCGCCACCAGTATTTCAATTTGCAGAACACTCACTCACGAACAGATTAATCACTAACAGATTAAGTAGTTGGAAGCCACATCGCGAAACGCAGCCAACTGTTTTGTCCGTGTTATCTCATCCCAAGCCAGTTCTGAGGACATCAGGTCCGCCACGGCAGGCGCCATTTCGAGAGCGGCGCGCGCATTCAAGAATAGCGCGCGCGTACGCCTGGCGAGCGCGTCTTCCACGGTGCGCGCCATTTCGTGTCGCGCCGCCCAAATCACCTCTGCCTTCACATAGGGCAACGCCGCATGCAGCGGTTCGCCTAACCTTGGGTCGTCCTCGATCAGTTTGCGGATCTCGCACGCATCCGAACCGTAGACCGCCAGCGACCCGAACTGTTTCGCAGCCTCTGCTTTTTTAGTAGCGTCGTGTTCAGGAGCTTCGAAGAAGCCGTGAATGCGCAAATGGTGCGTCACGCACGGGCTCTGCGGCAATTGCGCCAGCGTTGCGGCCTGATCGACGCAATCTTCGGCCATACGCCGATACGTCGTCCATTTTCCGCCGCACACCGTGACCAAGCCGGAACGATCGATGTTGATAAGGTGATCGCGCGACAGAGCCGCCGTATTCGAGAGGCCGCCCGCTCCGCTCGTAGCCCGCACCAGCGGCCGAACTCCGGCGAATACGCTCAACACGTCGGTGCGCGTTGGTGCTTTGGTCAGGTACTGGCCGGCGGTTGCGAGGATGAATTCAATTTCCTGCTTCATCGCAACGGGCTCGAGCGTAGCTGCCGCAATCGGCGTGTCCGTGCTTCCGACCACCGTATGACCGTGCCACGGAATCGCGAATAACACGCGGCCATCGCTGGTGTGTGGAACCATGACCGCGCTCTCCCCTTGCAGAAAACTCGAATCGAAAACCAGGTGAATGCCCTGGCTCGGAACCATCATCGGCGTGGCCGACGGCTCGGCCTGAAGGCGGAGCAGATCGCTGAAGGCGCCAGTTGCGTTGATTACAACCTTGGCAGAGGCGCGGAACTTGTTGCCGGTTTCAAGGTCGCGGGCGGTGACACCATCTAGAAAGCCCTGCGGATCCTTCGTCAGGCCGGTGACCTGGACATAGTTGAGCAACGTAGCGCCCTGCTCGAAAGCTGTGGCCACCATGTGGATGAGCAGCCGGGCGTCGTCGAATTGTCCATCGTAGTAAACTGCGCCGCCGCGCAAGCCCTCGGTCTTCAGTGTGGGCAGATGTTCAAGCGTTTCTTCCTTCGAAAGAATGCGCGACTTGCCAAACCCGTATTTACCAGCGAGCAGTTGATACAGCTTCAATCCGAGTCCGTAGAATGGGGCCTCCCACCAATCGTAGTTTGGCACCACGAAGGCGAGGTCGTGCACGATGTGGGGCGCGTTCTGCAGAAGCAGTCCGCGCTCCTTGAGCGCTTCCATGACCAGGCCGATATTGCCCTGCTCCAGGTAACGGACGCCGCCGTGTGCCAGCTTGGTGCTTCGACTGGAGGTGCCTTTGCCGAAGTCGCTCTGCTCGAGGAGCAGCACATCATAGCCGCGCGACGCAGCATCGATGGCAACGCCAACGCCGGTCGCGCCGCCGCCCACCACAATCATGTCCCACGGCTTGGGATGTGCTTCGATGCGGCGCCACATGTCGGCTCGGGTCATAGTGTGAAATATAGTGTGGAATATAGTCTGGAATGGAGAGCGGGCGTCCCCGCCCGGCCTCCACCAACGCCGATTTTACGCGCCGGGCTCTACCCAGGCGCTTCCACCCAGTCAAATGAACGCGTCACCGCTTTCTTCCAGAAGCGATAAAGCCGTTCGCGAGATGCTTCATCCATCCGCGGTTCCCATCGTCGATCGACCGCCCAATGAGCGACGAGTTCGTCAGTATCTTTGAAGAAGCCAACCGCCATCCCGGCAGCATACGCCGCGCCCAGCGCCGTCGTCTCTTTCACCATCGGAAGAACCACCGGCTTCGCCAGCATGTCAGACTGAAACTGCATCAGCAAATCGTTCACCACCATTCCACCATCAACGCGCAGCGCATCGAGCATGATGCCCGAGTCCCTGGTCATAGCATCGACCACCTCGCGTACCTGAAATGCAGTCGCCTCCAGGACAGCGCGGGCGATGTGGCCCCGGTTGACGAAACGTGTCAAGCCGGCAATCACGCCGCGTGCGTCGTTTTTCCAATAGGGCGCGTATAAGCCGGAAAAGGCGGGAACGAAGTAAACTCCACCGTTGTCACTTACGGTGCGAGCGAGTGCCTCAACGTCGGAACTCTTTTCAATCAGCCCGAGATTGTCACGCAGCCAGTGCACCAGGGCGCCGGTGATCGCGACGCTTCCTTCGAGCGCATAACAGGCCGGTTTGTCGCCGAACTTATACGCCAGCGTGGTCAGCAGGCCGAAGGTAGAGACAATTGCCCTTTCTCCTGTATTCATCAACATGAAGCAACCGGTGCCGTATGTGTTCTTCGCCTCTCCCGGATTGAAGCAGGACTGGCCTACCAGAGCGGCTTGCTGATCGCCGAGATCGCCACTTATCGCAACGCCTGCAATGGCCGGCATTTTCGCGGCGCCGTACACTTCGCTGCTCGAAACAATCTTCGGCAGCATCTGGATCGGGATGCCGTAGTCTTGCAGGATTTCCGGGTCCCACTGCAGCATGTGGAGATTCATCAGCTGAGTGCGACTGGCATTCGTCACATCGGTTACGTGGACGCCGCCATTCGGTCCTCCCGTAAGATGCCAAATTAGAAATGAATCCATCGTACCAAACAGCAGATCGCCGCCTGCCGCTTGTTCGCCGATACCCGCGACCTGATCGAGAATCCAGCGAATTTTGAGGGCACTGAAATAGGTGGAGAGCGGAAGGCCGGTCCGGGCGCGATAGCGGTTTTGTCCCCCGTGCGCCGCGAACTCCGCCACTGCCGGAGCCACGCGTGTGTCCTGCCAGACAATCGCGTTGTAAACCGGCTTGCCACTTTTCCTGTGCCACACGACGGTCGTTTCGCGCTGATTGGTAATCCCGATTGCAGCCAGATCTTCGGGCCGTAGCCCACGCACATCCATCGCCTGCTGAATGACACCATTTGTGGCGCGCAAAATTTCTTCTGGATCGTGCTCGACCCAACCCGGGTTGGGGTAGATTTGTTCGTGCTCTTTTTGAGCCGAGCTCACGATGCGTCCAGAACGATCAAACACGATGAAGCGCGAGCTCGTCGTTCCCTGATCAATGGCGCCAATGTAACTTGCCATCGTCGCCTTCCTTTCTCATCTCTACGGCTTACTCATTGGGGTCGGCTGCAAACTGTCGATTTTAGCGCCTGATCCGTCCGCTAGCGTACGCGACGTGGAAGGCGCCCGAACCGCTACGGCACACTCAAATAGGCCACGGGACGCGGGCGGCAGCCCATAGGTCAAATCCAGCAAATACTGAAGATACAAGGAGTTAGCTTTTTTCGATTAGTCCAGCTACATGGCTTTCGGTAACTTGACATAAATTCTACTGTAACTTGCGGATAGCACAATGGTGGCTTGTAACTCAAAGTCAATTCGTGGCATCTTACACTACAGATGGGGGTTTGCGGATCGCGGCAAACCGGGAACGTGGGGTTCCTATGAAGCGGTTAGGTAAGGTTATTCGGTCGGTGCAAGCTTTCGGTCGCGAGCTCTCCCGCAAGGCGAATCCATCTGACACGTATCGCATCCCAGCAATCGGCCTCGCTCTGGGCGGAGGTTTTGCCCGAGGCATCGTGCACATTGGCGTACTGAAGGTTCTCGAAGAAGAAGGCATCCCGGTTCGCATGGTTGCGGGTACCAGTGTAGGCGCAATCATGGGCGCGGCGTATTGCAGCGGCCTGACCATCGCGGAACTGGAAGAGATTGCCCACAAAGTTCGCTTCGCCACCTTCGCGCGCTGGACGCTCTCGCGCCTCGGCTTCGCCACGACCGACCGCATGATTCCTTTTCTGAAGCAAACTTTGAAGGTGCAAACCTTCGAAGAAATGCGCATTCCACTCGCGGTCACGGCTACCGACTTCAGCACCGGCAAAGGCACGGTTTTCACCTCTGGACCGATTATCGATCCGGTGCGCGCGAGTTGCGCTTATCCGGGGATGTTCCTGCCAGTTGAGATCGGCGAGCGCTGCCTGGTGGATGGCATGCTCTCCTACCCAGTGCCGTCGCGTCCTCTGCGTGAAATGGGAGCAGACCGAGTACTTGCCGTGCACCTGAGAGGGCAGTGGTCGAAGAGTTGCGCGCCCCGACATTTCTTTGACGTGATTGGGCAATCGTTCGCCATCGCGCAGGACATGATGAGTGGAGAATGGAGAGGCGCGGCCGACGTCGTGATCGAACCCGACGTCGCTGGCTTCGATTACGACGATTTCAAACGCGCCGGCGAATTGATTCGCGTGGGCGAAGTGGCCATGCGCCAGGCATTGCCGGCAGTACGCAAATGGCTGGAGCGTCCCGCCGAAGCGATCGCCCCTCTGACGGCGCCTGCGCTGATCACCGGTCCTGCCGCCATGCCCGCGGACTAAATCAATTAGCAACATCAATCAGCCCACCCGCACCGTCAGCATCGATATCGATCCTCCGTCCACGCCTTCGATCGGAAACGTAATCACTTCGCCTTCCTGCCGGCTGGCAATCACGTAAAGCATTGGGAGGTAGTGATCAGGCGTGGGAATGGAGAGCCGCGCCTCCGGCCCCAGCGTTTCGTAATCGATGAGAGGCCGGTATTCGCCGGCGACCATCATCTCCTTCGCTTCTTTTTCGAAGCGGATCGCCCAATCATACGGATCGGGCATGTGTCGCCCCCATGCGTAAGCGTGAAGGTTGTGCACCAGATTGCCGCTGCCCACAATCAGAATGCGTTCACCGCGCAAAGGCGCCAGCCTCCTGCCGATTTCAAAGTGGAAGGATGCTGGTTGAGTTTCATCGATACTAAGTTGCACGACCGGGACGTCCGCGTCGGGATACACGTGCTTGAGCACCGACCAGGTTCCGTGATCGAGTCCCCATGAAGTGTCGAGGCTGACCGGCAAGGGATCCAGCATCTCCCGCACGCGACGGGCAAGTTCGGGATCGCCCGGAGCCGGGTATTGCACCTGATAGAGTTCCCGGGGAAAACCGCCGAAATCGTGAATTGTCCTCGGAGAAGTGCTGATGGTGACGCCGGTTCCCGGCACAAACCAATGGGCGGAAATCGACAGAATGGCTTTGGGCCGCGGTAGCTGCTTACCGATCTTCCGCCATCCCGCTGTGTAACTGTTTTCCCACACCGCGTTCATAGGATTGCCGTGTCCAAAAAATATCGCCGGCAGCACCTCAGCCATACTGCGCACTCCTCTCGAATCCCGGCGAGTTTCCTCCCCTGTTGCCCCTCCTGTTCGGTAAACGAAAATTCCGTTACACGAGAGTTGTGGAACCCTGCGCCTTCAGAGTCTCGCCGGTGATATTCTAAGCGAGATCACTCCGCCAGGGGCTTTAACCTCTTTCATGTCCAATTCAAACATGCCCGATCCCAACACATCTGACGCTGTTACCCAAAACTCGGTCGTTCCTGAATCGGCGCCGGCCACCGAGCCCGTCGAATCCTTTAAAGACATTTTTTCCGAGTACGAACAAACTCACTCCCAAAAGAAAGAATCTGGCGGCCGCCAGGGGACGGTAATTGCCGTAACCGCCGATGCCATCGTTCTCGATATCGGATTCAAGACGGAGGGCGTTCTGCCGCTCACCGCGTTTCCCGCGGACAAGCCGCCGAAGCCCGGCGACAAGGTTCAGGTCACCATTAAAGGGCGTGATCCCGAAGGTTACTACGAACTCACTCGCGGCAAGGTCGAGCGCCCCACCGACTGGGAATCGCTGCAGAAGGCGTTTGCTGAGAAATCAACGATCGTCGGCACCGTGACCGGAGTGGTTAAGGGCGGCCTAAGCGTGGACGTCGGAGTGCGAGCCTTTATGCCGGCGTCGCGCAGCGGGACCAAGGACGCTTCCGAATTGGAGAAGCTGGTCGAACAGGAAATCCGCTGCCGCATCATCAAGCTCGATGTGGAAGATGAAGACGTCGTCGTCGATCGCCGCGCCATTGCGGAGGACGAAGAACGGGCCGGCAAAGAGCGCCGCTTCTCTGAACTCAAGGAAGGCGATATGGTGCAGGGCGAGGTCCGCAGCCTCACCGATTACGGAGCGTTCGTCGATATCGGTGGGTCGGATGCGCTGCTGCATGTCGGCGAAATTTCGTGGCATCGCATCAATAAGCCCTCCGACGTGCTCTCGACCGGCCAGCGCATTGAAGCCATGATCATTAAAATCGATTCGGAGAAGCGGCGGATTGCCATCAGCATGAAGCAACTGCAGCCGCATCCCTGGAACGCCGTCGCTGAAAAGTACAAAGCCGGCGAACGGGTACGGGGCACGGTTACTCGGCTCATGGATTTCGGCGCGTTTGTGGAAATCGAGCCGGGCATCGAAGGCCTGATTCATATTTCCGAAATGTCGTGGGCCAAACGGGTGCGAACTCCGAGTGACGTGGTGAAGCCGGGCGAAACGGTGGAAGCCGTAATTCTCGGAGTCAACGCCGCCGAACGTCGCATCTCTCTCGGCCTGAAGCAGGCGCTTGGTGACCCGTGGGCCGGAGCCACGGAAAAATTTGCGCCGGGCACAGTGATCGAAGGACCGGTGACAAACCTGACCAAGTTTGGAGCTTTCGTGCAGTTGACCGAAGGCGTCGAAGGCATGATTCACATCAGCGAAATCAGCGCGGAAAAACGCATCAATCACCCGCAGGATGTGCTCAGGGTTGGGCAGGTTGTGCAAGCACAGGTGCTCGCGCTCGACCCGGAAAAGCGAAATATACGCCTCAGCATGAAGCAACTCGTTCCCACCGGCCTCGATGAATACCTCGCCGAACACAAAGAAGGCGATATCGTCACCGGCCGGATGACCGAGGTTTCCGGAGGAAGCGCACGCGTGGAGTTGGGCGAAGGCGTCGTGGCGACGTGCCGGATCCCCGTGGACCGTCCCGCAAAGGAAGACAAGAAGGCACCACCTGCCGCGTCGCCATCTTCATCGCAGCCCGATCTCTCGTCCTTAGGCTCGATGCTGCAGGCGCGCTGGAAGAGCGGTCCAACCACAGACGAGGCTGAGCCAGAATCCATGCGGGCTGGGCAGATTCGCAAATTTAGAATCGCGAAACTCGACCCAGTGACCAAGAAAATCGAATTGGAATTGCAGTAAATGAGCAGCGGCGAAAATGTCTGCTGCCCAATCGGACGCCCGTTCCGTCCCTGAATGGCCGCCGATTACAACTCGATAACCAACAAAATGGTAAAATTCCTGAATGGCAAAAACCCTGATTCAGACCGTAGTCAAACAACTTCAGCACGAACGCGCGCGACTGCAAAATGAACTCAATGGCGTAACCGCCGCGCTAACCACCTTCGGGAAAGTCTTTCTGAAGGGGAGCAAGCTGAAGGGGAGCAAGCGCGGACCCGTTGCGGCGCGCAAAAAACGAACCATTTCAGCGGCCGGACGCAAGCGAATCGCCGCCGCGCAACGGGCGCGATGGGCAAAGATTAGAGCAGGGAAAAAGTAAATTTGCTGATCATTCGCTGATAGAGACGGGGCTCGCCCCGTCTCCGCAAGTCTCTTCCCCGCAAGTCATTTCTCCGTAAGTCTGGGGAAATCGACGCTAGACTTCATTTCCCAAGGCCTCTCACCACGGCGGACACAAACTCCGTAAACTGCCGGACGTCCTCTTCTGTAGTGTCGAACGAGCACATCCACCGCACCACCGACTCCTCTTCACTCCAGACATAGAAAAAATATCGTTCCAGTATCTTCTGAATTGCCTCCCGAGGAATCTGCGCAAACACTCCATTCGCCTCCACTGGATACACGATCCTCACTCGCGGAATTTTCTTCACTTCCTCTTCCAGCAGTCGCGCCATCCGATTTGCATGTTCCGCAGTGCGCCGCCAAAGGTCATCCGTCAGCAGCGCCTCCATCTGCGCTGACATGTAGCGCATCTTCGAGGCCAGTTGCATCCCCTGCTTGCGCACAAACGAGAAATCGTCCGCCAGTTCCGGACGAAAGAAAACGACTGCCTCCACCCCCATCAGCCCATTCTTCGTCCCGCCAAACGAAAGCACGTCCACTCCCAGATCGCGCGTCGCCTGCTTCAGGGCGAGTCGCTGTGCCGCCACCGCATTCGAAATGCGTGCCCCATCCATGTGCAGGAACATTTGCCGTTCGTGGGCAAACCGCGCCAGCGCCTCGATCTCATTTGGTTGGTAGACAGTCCCCATCTCGGTCGATTGCGTTATCGAAATCACCCGCGGCTGCACGTGGTGCTGGTCGCCGATTCCGTGATATGCATGCGCCACTGTTTCCACCGTCAACTTTCCGTCCGGCGCGGCCAGGGGCACCAGTTTGCAGCCCGTAAATTTTTCCGGCGCTCCACATTCATCCGTATAGATATGAGACAGCTCCGGACACAACACCGCATGAAATGGACGAGTCAGCGCTTGCAGGCTTAGCACATTCGCTGCCGTCCCGTTAAAAACAAAAAAGACGGCCACGTCGGCGCCAAACTGCTCGCGGAATTTTCCCACTGCTGCTGCGGTGTGCTCATCATCCCCGTAACCCACCGCATGCCCATGGTTAGCGCGCCGGATCGCCTCCAGCACCTCGGGATGCACCACCGCATTATTGTCGCTGGCAAAGCTTCGGCTCGGTTTCATCACCAGACAATTTAGCAGAACCGAAAATTCCTCGGAGCTTCCTCCCCTTACCGCGAATCTATATGTTTGATCTAATGGTGGTGCGCACCGACTCTGCATAGCCGAGGTGCTGGAAGGCTACGGAAGTATTTATTGCATTGGAGGCGCCCGATTCCAACGGCTTTGGCCGAATGGGGTCGCGGCTTGCAATGCGATCAAGCTGAAGGGGTGTTACACAACTTACGATATGTCTCGATTCCTCGCAAAAACGCCATCTTCGTTTCTTTCAGGGATTCCGTTCGCAATCCTCCCCGGTGCCCTTCTCTCCCTGCTGCTCTTTACCTCCGCCTGCGGCGGCAACAAAGAAGCCAAGGCCGCCGGACCGCAAGCCATGCCGGTCAAAGTCCAGACGGCGAAAGCCGAAAAGATCGACGACAGCACCGACTACGTAGCCACTTTGAAATCGCGCGATTCCGCCGTGGTTATGCCCCAGGTCGAAGGCATCATTACCCAAATCTACGTGCACTCTGGGGAGCATGTCGCCGATGGCGCTCCCATGATGCAGATCGATCCCGCCAAACAGCAGGCCACAGTTAAGAGCCAGGAAGATGCCCGCGCCGCGCAGGACGCGCAGCTCAAATGGGCGCAGCAGAATTACGACCGTGTCAGCGGCCTGGCGAATGCCGGTGTGGTCAGCAGGCAGGATCTCGACCAGGCGCGCGCGACTCTCGATGCCGCGCGGGCGCAGCTGCATTCGCTGGATGCGCAAGTCAACGAGCAGCAGGTCCAGTTGCACTACTACCGGGTCGTCGCCCCGCGTGCCGGTATCGTCGGCGATGTGCCCGTCCGTGTAGGCGATCGCGTCGTCACCACCACGCAACTGACTACCGTCGACCGTCCTGGCAGTCTCGAGGCCTACATCTATGTGCCCATCGAAAAATCTGCCCAGCTGAAGTTAAATCTTCCGGTGGAGATCGTGGACGGCTCCGGAAACTCGCTTGCCCAGAGCCGCATCACGTTCATCTCGCCACAGGTGGACACCTCGACGCAAACGGTGCTCGTCAAAGCGCAGATCGCAAACGCAAACGATAGTCTTCGCACCGCCCAATTCATTCGCGCCCGCGTGGTGTGGGGTAGGCAGGAAAAGCCGGTTGTACCGGTCGTGGCTGTGTCGCGGATCGGCGGCCTCTATTTCGCTTTTGTCGCCGAGCCCGATCAGAAAGGTGGGTACGTAGTCCACCAGAAGCCCCTTCAGATCGGCCAGATCGTCGGCAACAACTATGTCGTTCTCGACGGCGTAAAACCGGGGGACAAGGTAGTTGTCTCCGGCACACAGTTTCTTATCGATGGCGTACCTGTAATTCCGCAAGAAAGCAGCAGCTAGCAAAGTCCAACGAAACGTTCTCGTACCCAGCTCAGACAAACCGCAAGCAGCGCAGGCCAAAGACTGAGAACTGAGAACTGAGAACTGAGAACTGAGAACTTTCTTAATGGTCGACTTTTTTATTCATCGTCCCGTATTTTCGACTGTCTGCGCCCTGCTCATCATTCTGGCCGGCGGCGCCTGCATTCCAACCCTGCCGATTGCGCAGTTTCCCGACCTCGCTCCTCCCCAGGTCGGTGTCACTGCCGTCTACACCGGAGCCAGTTCGCAGACCGTCGAAGCGGCCGTCACCACCCCGCTCGAGCAGCAGATCAACGGCGCCGAGGGGATGAAGTACATCACCTCCTCCAGCACCAACGACGGCGTCAGTACGGTTACCGCGACGTTCGATATCACTCGCGATCCCGATCTCGCCACGGTTGATATCGAGAACCGCGTCAACACCGCTTCTGGGCGTCTGCCCGCCGCCGTCAAGCAGATCGGCATCACCGTCGCCAAGACCTCGCAGAACTTTGTCTTTGGCGGCGCCGTCTTCTCGCCCGACGGCCGCTATACCCCGCTCTTCATCAGCAATTATCTCGATGTGTACGTCCGCGACAGTCTCAAACGCGTCCCCGGCGTCGCCGATGTCATTATCTTTGGAGAGCGCAAGTATTCCATGCGCCTTTGGCTCGACCCGGTTCGTCTCGCTGGCCGCTCCCTCACCGCCGACGATGTCGTCAACGCCCTCTCGGAACAGAACGTCGAAGTGGCCGCTGGCAGCGTGGGTTCGCAGCCCGCAGTGCCGGGGCAGAACTTCCAGATCAGCGTCCGCGTCGTTGGCCGTCTCTCGGAAGCCGATCAGTTCGATAACATCATCCTCAAGAGCAATCCCGACGGAACTCTGGTTCGACTCAAAGACGTAGGCCACTCCGAACTCGGCGCCGAAGACTATACCACCGACCTCGACTACAACGGGCGCGAGGCGGTCGGCATCGCCGTCACCCAGCTCTCAACCGCCAACGCTCTCGACGTGCATCAAAAGTGCGTCGCCGAACTTGATCGACTTTCCAAGCGCTTTCCGCCCGGCATGAAGTATGAAATCGCCTTTGACACGACCGATGCCGTCGGCGAATCCATACGCGACGTCGTTTTTACGGTCGGTTCTGCGATCCTGCTGGTCATCCTGGTGATTTTCGTTTTCCTCGGCGACTGGAGGACGACGATCATTCACTTCATCGCCACTCCCGTTTCGCTCATCGGGACGTTTACTTTCATTAAGCTACTTGGTTTTTCCATCAACACACTGACGCTCTTCGGCATTACGCTCGCCACCGGCCTGGTGGTCGACGACGTGATCGTCGTGATTGAGAACATCGAGCGTCACTTACAAGAGGGCGAACCCAGTGCGGCCAAAGCTGCCTCCGACGCCATGCGAGAAGTCACCGGCGCGGTCATTGCCACCTCGCTCGTGCTGGTGGCCGTCTTTGTGCCGGTTGCGTTCTTTCCGGGCACGACGGGAATTCTGTTCCGGCAGTTCGCTTTGACGATTGCCTTTTCGATCTCGATTTCTGCCTTCAACGCTCTGACCCTGGCGCCTGCGCTCGCGGCGCTGCTGCTTGGCCGCCTGCACGGCGAAAAGAACCGGTTCGCCAAGTTCGTCGATCGTGTGCTCGGCGCCGTCAACAACGGCTATGTTCACGCCCTGCGTTTCGTTCTTCGATTCGAAATCGTCGCCCTAATCCTCTTTGCCCTCGGCCTCGGCCTCGCCTATTTCGTATTCACCAAGGTCCCCCGAGGATTCGTTCCTACCGAAGATCAGGGCTACCTCATCGTCGCCATCCAGGCCCCATCCGGAGCTTCGCTCGAATACACTCGAAATATCGGCCGGCAGGTTTCGGCAATCACAAAAAATATTCCTGAGGTTCGAGGCACCTTCTCGGTCGCCGGCTTCAGCTTTGGCGGCGCCACTCCCAACGCCGGACTCGTCTTCCTCCCTCTTCGTCCTTACGGGAAGCGAGAGGGTGAACAGCATACCGCCGCCGCCATCTTGAACCGCCTCCGCGGCCCGCTCTTCGGAATCTCCGGCGCCATCGTGATCCCCTTCGAACCGCCCGCCGTCCAGGGTCTCGGCCAGTTCGGCGGCTTCCAATACGAACTGCTCGATCAGGGCAGTCACACCTTGCAAGACATCGACAAAACTACTCACGATCTCATTCGTGCCGCTGCCCAGCGTCCCGAAAAAGACGTGACTGGACTTTTCAGCACTTACACCGCGAACGATCCGCAATACGTCGTCAACATCGACCGAGAAAAGGCCAAGAGCCTGCACATTCCGCTCAGCCAGATCACCGACACCCTCAGCGTCTACATGGGTTCGTCCTACGTCAACGATTTTGACTTCAATAACCGTTCCTATCGCGTCTACGTCCAGGCCGACAAACAATTCCGCTCGCATCCGCAGGATATCGGCCAGTATTACGTGCGCTCCGATTCCGGCGCGATGATTCCGCTACAGAATCTCGTCACCATCACCCAAAGTCCTGCGCCGCAGGTCATCAATCACTACAACCTGTTCCGTTCGTCCGAAATCAATGGCTCTGCCGCCCCCGGATTCAGCTCTGGACAAGCCATCCAAACCATGCAGCAGCTCTCTGCCAAGATCTTGCCTCAGGGCTACACCTATGAATGGTCGGGTATTTCGCTCGAAGAGTTAGCCTCGGGCTCGACTACTCTCATTCTCTTCGGCCTCGGAACTCTCGTCGTCTATCTCACGCTTTCGGCGCTGTACGAAAGCTTTGTGCTCCCCTTCATCATCCTGCTCGCAGTTCCCATGGCGCTGCTCGGTGCGCTCGGCGCGCAATGGATGCGCGGCCAGGAGAACGACGTCTACTGTCAGGTCGGCCTCGTCATGCTCGTTGGCCTCGCCTCCAAGAACGCCATCCTGATCGTCGAATTCGCCGAGCAGCTCCGCCAGCGCGGCATGACCATTCTTGATGCGGCGGTTGAAGCAACCCGCATCCGTTTGCGCCCCATCCTCATGACGTCGTTGGCCTTCATCATGGGCGTTGTTCCTCTGGTCGTCGCCACCGGCGCCGGAGAAAACGGCCGCCACTCCGTAGGCACCACCGTTTTCGGAGGCATGATCATGAGCACCATCCTCAATCTGTTCTTCATTCCCGTCCTCTACCTGTTGATCGAAGGTTTCCGGGAGCGTCGTGGCAAACCCAAAGCGTCCTAAGCTCTTAATGGAGAGACGGGCGTCCCCGCCCGTCCAACTCACCGTCAGAGGACTAGCGGTCTTAGCCAGCGAAATAAAGCAACTTCCCGATTTATTCCAGCGTCCTATAGTGGGATTATGTCTGCTGTCCGGCCGTCTCACGATGCCCAAACAATCTTGCGTGAGGTCAACCAAATGAAAAATTCACTGCTCGCCATTTCTTCTCTCTTGATTTTCTCGCTCGCGGCCTCCGCCAGTCCCGCCACCCAGGACAACCAACCCGCCGGCGGCCTCAGTCAGAAAAGCTACGATCGCATCGTCAAGGAGGTCCGTCACGAACTCGTGATGCTTCCCTTCTATGGCGTTTTCGACAACCTCTCCTACAAGGTCGACCCCGATGGCACGGTCACCCTCCTTGGCCAGGTTGCAAGACCTGTTCTTAAGAACGACGCGGAGAAGGCGGTCAAGCGCATTGAAGGTGTCACGACCGTTGTGAACAACATCGAGGTCTTGCCCACCTCGATCATGGACGACCAGATCCGTCGCGCCACCTACCGCGCCATCTACGGGAACGCCGCGCTAAGCGAATATCAGATGCGCGCCGTCCCGCCGATTCACATCATCGTCAAGGGTGGACACGTCACGCTCGAAGGCGTAGTGGCGCGCCAGATGGATAAGCAGATCGCCGGCGTGCAAGCCAACAGCGTTCCCGGCGTCTTCTCCGTGACCAACAATCTGGTGGTCGAAGAAGACGAAAAGAAAAAATAATTTTCGGAGTCTTGTCAAATCGCGTAGCGGCGGACGGATTCGTCCGCCCCAGTCGCGCGCAGCTCGACCCCGCAGTTGCTCCCGCAATCTACAATCAGCTATGCCCCCGACCGCCGATCCGGGCGAAATCAGCCGCGCCGCCCAGTTGCTCCGCGCCGGCCGCCTCGTGGCCTTCCCCACCGAAACCGTCTACGGTCTGGGAGCGAACGCCCTCGACCCCGAAGCCGTAGCCCGCATCTACGCCGTCAAACGCAGACCCGCCACCAGTCCGCTCATCGTCCATGTGGCATCCATAGAAATGGCAAAGTCGCTGGTCGCGAACTGGCCAGAAATCGCCGATCGCCTGGCCCAGAAATTCTGGCCCGGCCCGCTGACTTTGGTTCTTCCCAAATCCCACGTAGCGGCGGAGGCATTCGTCCGCCACGCCGTGCCAAGCACAGCGGCATTTCCACCGAGCCATATCCCCGACATAGTCACCGCCGGCCTTCCCACCGTAGGTCTGCGCATGCCGGCGCATCCCGTGGCGCTCGCGCTCATCCAAGCCGCCGGAATTCCACTCGCCGCGCCCAGCGCCAACCGCTTCACAGAACTGTCCCCCACCACCGCAGACCACGTCCGGCGCAGCCTGGGCAGCGAGGTAGATCTCATACTCGATGGCGGACCATCTCAGGTGGGGATCGAATCCACTGTGCTTTCACTCGCGGAGCCGAGGCCGACATTACTCCGCCCCGGCGCAATTTCACGAACCGAACTGGAGGCGATCATCGGCCCCATCGCCATCGTGCAAGAGGTTCAAGCCGGAGCCCATCCTGCTCCCGGCCTGCACCCACGGCACTACAGCCCACGCACGACTTTGTATTTGGTTGCGAACGGAAATCTGCAGGATCATGATCAAGGCCATCAGGGTAGCCACGGTCTTTACCTGCAGTACCGGAATCCGCCCATCCGCGCCAACGTCGCCATCCGCGAAATGCCGCAAGCGGCGACCGATTACGCAGCCACGCTCTACCAGGTTCTCCATGACGCGGACGAGGGAAACTACAACTGGATTGCAGTAGATCTACCCCCAAGCACGCCCGAATGGGAAGCGATTCATGATCGCCTGCAGCGTGCCGCAACCAAAGCGGCCAGGTAGCGTGGACTCTAGAGCAAACCGTACACCACCAGGCTGTTGTTCGTCCCCACGTAGACTTTGCCGTTTGCGACTACCACATTCGCAAAGTGTGGGAGCGGCGGAAGCGCATTGATGTACAGTCGCTCCAGGGTAATTGCGTCAAACACAGACAGGGATCCCCCGGTGATCTGCCATAACAGGCCCGAGCTATTTCCGTTGGCGGAGATCACTGGGGAATGTCCGGAGTCAATTTTCTTCGATTGCGCGAACGGCGACTTCGCCAACTTGCCCTTCGACAGCGCCAACGCGCTGATCGGTGCTCCGGTGGCGGACGTGTAGATCGTATTGTTCCAGAAAACCAGCGCTCCGCCTTCGGGAGCGAAAGACGGCAACTCTCCTATGATCTGCGTGTCTGCTTTGGTGCACGTAGCGCAGAAGTGACCCATGTTGTCGCGGTTCAGGATGTAGATAGTGCCTTCCTTCCCCACCACCGCAACTTCATGCTTATTTTTGCCCTTCTGATCGGGCAGCACCAGTACCGGTTCGCTCATGTCCAGATCGTGCTCATCCAGATACGCTTCGTTGAATGGCGTGAACCAATCTGCCAGTTGCAATGTGCTGCCCGACTGCGACAGCTTGAAGACCGACTGTCCGAAGTTCGTGCCTGCCGCAAAAGGTCCATCTGCCGTCGCTCCGTAGACGTTGCCCTCTTCGTCGGCTGAAAGTCCTCCACCCCTCATCCAGACGGCCGCTGCCGACTCGCCCGGTTCAACATCAAAGGCGCCGGCGGGCTGCAGCGTCGCAGCCTCATAGGCCATCACCCATCCCTGTTCCCGCCCGCCACGGCATCCGTTCGATCCAAACGCAATGTACAGATAGCCATTTTCCAGCAGCAATGCCGGACGATTCACCTGCATCGCGTCCGCGAAAACGTAATTCGTACCGTCATACGCGTAACTCGCCGTGATCACGATCGGGCTGCCCGCTTTTTCCAGACCTGTCGTCACATCCAGCGCGTGCAGTCGATGCACAAATACCGCATTCTCATACGTTTTCGCCACCACATAAAGGGTGCCTGCCACGGGATCGATCACGGGTGTTGAAACGATTCCGACTTCGGTCCAACGCGTGGTGCCTCCGCATCGTTGCAGTGCGATGGGAACTGGAGTCGCGCCGTTGATGAGAAAACTGGTTTGCCACAGCGGTTGGTTGTTTTTTCCGGTGGCGTTGTCCGCATCAAACGCATACACGCTGTCATTCATCGTCGCCACATAAACCACGTTATGCATGCCCGCTTGCGGAATCGTTACGCTCGGCAGGTAAAGCGTCTGCCCCACCACCTGTCCATCCACTCCCTGCGAAAAAAGTTGGCCGAACTGTTGCTGATTCACATTCTGAGAGGTCAAAATCGTTTCATTCGAGTTCGCCCCGGAACGCGCGTTATCGTAGTGCCACGTGGTTACCATCACCTGCGCCTCGACCTGCGAATCGACGACTGTCATCCCAGTGAGAAGCAACAGACCACAAGCGGCCGCGCGAAGGCGCAAGATTCCTGACAACATGTAACCTCCAAAACTTTGATTGATACCCGAGGATTGATACCCGAGTCTTAGAAACGCCCGAGGGGCAGGTTGCGGACCGAGCACGGCTGCTCGCAACCGAGGCGTAACCAAAATGTTTCGGCAAAGATACGCTCTGATAATGGACTGGTCAAACTCGTTTGGGCGTACACGTAATTTAGAGTGCAAGCGATTGCGCTAAGTGTGTAACCGCCTGCGGTCCCCAAAAACCCGAATCGAAGGCAACTCGCGTCGGTGTCATTTTCTTCCTTCTTTGAATTATTTCTTGACGCAGACTACCCGCAAACGCCCGGCACACGGACCCGAATCGTTTGTGGAATGGCGCGCAACTTGGCCAACATCTGCTCATCGCAATCGCGGTTGATGTCGTAAATCGCATATCCCAGCGCCCCGCGAGTATCCAGCACTTGCCGCTCAATATTGATTCCGCGATCCGCCAGAATATCGTTAATGGCCCGCAAGATTCCCGGCACATTGTGGTGGATGTGCATCAGCCGGTGCGATCCCGGCTCATAATCGAGATGACACTGCGGTAAATTCACGCTCAGCAGGGAATTCCCGCTCTTGAAATAATCGATCATCTTTGCCGAAACAAACTGCCCGATATTCTGTTGCGCCTCCTCCGTGCTCCCACCGACATGAGGAGTCAAAATCACGTTATCCAACCCTCGCAGTGGACTGGAAAACGCTCCGCCCGTTTCCGGCTCCTTGGGAAACACATCCACTGCCGCTCCCCCCAGCTTGCCGCTCTTCAAGTGCCGAGCCAAAGCCACATGATCCACTACAAACCCACGGCTCAAATTAATCAGGCAAGCGCCATCCTTCATGGCGCGGAACTCTTCCTCCCCAAACAAGTCCTGGTTCGAAACTTTCCCATCCACATGCAAAGTGATCACGTCGGCAGTTTCCAGCAACTCGCGAAAGCCGACGGGACGAGCGTTACCGCGAGCCAGAACATGGGCCACATCATGAAATACGACCCGCATGCCTAGAGCCTCGGCGAGCTCCGATATCTGCGACCCGATCTTCCCATAGCCCACAATTCCCAGAGTAAGCCCGCGCACTTCATGCGATCCCGCCGATGACTTATTCCAAACGCCGCTGTGAAGCCGGGTGCTAGCCTCAAAGGTCCGCCGCATCAGCAGGATGATCTCCCCCATCGCCAACTCGGCCACGGACCGGCTGTTCGAGTGCGGATCGTTGAACACGCCAATTCCCCGCTCGCTCGAAGCTGCGCGGTCAATCTTGTCCACCCCGATGCAAAACGCCCCCACCGATACCAGCTCAGGAGCCGCATCCAAAACCTCCGCCGTGATGCAAGTCTTCGAACGCACGCCGAGAATCGAAGTCCCGCGCACTTTTTCAATCAGGTCAGGCTCCTCCAGCGCGCCCTTCAGCGATTCCACCCGAAACCCAGCCTCTTCAAACTGAGAAGCCGCCACCCCGCTGATGCTCTCCAGCAATAAGACTTTCAAAGATCCTCCAGGGATTCCGTCACAACAGTGGAACAAGAATTATAAGTGCTCGCGATTTGCGCGCCTCTGATTTTCCCGCTACAAATATATGGGACCCCCAAGACAACCAAGCCGGTCCCGCATGAATCCTTCAATCGCACCCCGTCATCTTTAACACTTTGGAGGAAAAGAAAATGGCACAAACTTTGGAGGAAGTAAAAATGGCGCATGAACTGCCCCCCCTGCCGTACGACTACACGGCCCTCGAACCCACCATCGACGAAAAAACGATGCACCTGCATCACGACATGCATCACGCCGCCTACGTCAAGAACCTGAACGCGGCCCTGGACAAGCATCCCGAACTGCACAAGAAATCGGCGGAAGATCTGATCCGCGACCTGAACGCCATCCCGGAAGATATCCGAGGCGCCGTCCGCAACAATGGTGGAGGCCACGTCAACCACACCATGTTCTGGAACATCATGAAGCCCAAAGGCGGAGGCGATCCGACCGGCCCCATCGCCGAAGTGATCAAGAAAACATTCGGTGACTTCAAGACCTTCCAGGAAAAATTCAACGCCGCCGGAGTAGGCCAGTTCGGCAGCGGATGGGTGTGGCTGGCAGGAGATTCAAAAGGCGAAGTGAAAATTCTTTCGACCCCCAATCAGGACAATCCAATTTCGCAAGGCCTCCATCCCATCTTCGGCAACGATGTCTGGGAGCACGCCTACTATCTCAAATACAACAACCGCCGTCCCGAATATCTGCAAGCATGGTGGCAGGTAGTGAATTGGGATGAAATCAACAAGCGCTACCAGGCATCTCTGAAGAAGTAGCAATACTCACGGAGGGGCGGACGCATTCGTCCGCCTCCGCGCTTGCCTCGCGGCGTAAGATAGATTGCAGTCTATCTGTCCGGAGGCCGCCATGCGCAACCCCGCGCCAGCTCTAACCCTGATCCTGATCGTCGCATTCTTTTCCGCCGCGCAAGAAAACAAGCCGGCCCCCAAGACGGCCTACGGCCCCGTTCCCGTAAAAGCCGCTCGCGAGCCCAACCCGGTGAAACCCACTCCCGAGTCCCTCGCTGAAGGCAAGAAAATCTACAGCTACGACTGTGCTCAATGTCACGGCGCCACCGGCGACGGCAAAACCGATGTTGCGAAAGACCTGAAGATACCCGATCTGACTGACCCCGCGCTTCAAAAAGATCGCACCGACGGCGAACTCTTCTACATCATCAAGAACGGCCACGGCAACATGCCTCTCGAAGGTGATCGTGCCAAGCCCGAACAACTCTGGGATCTGGTCAACTACGTCCGATCACTAGCCAGAAAGCCACCCGCCGACCAGAAACCGTCCAACTAGACTTGGCCTGCGGTCGCGTCACCTTTCAAAGAATTCGCTGATTTGGACCCAATACTTTCGCACCACCAAGTCCGTGCTCAGGTGCCCGCCCCGCCGCAACAACTTCAATTTCACTCCCGTAACCCGCGCAAATTTCAGGACCGACTGATAAGGAATATAAGGATCATCCTCAGCATGAAACATCATCACCTTAGACGGAGTAACTTCGGCCGCATGACACACAGGGTTATAGAACCTTCCGCCAAACAGTTTCTTCCAGTTCTTGTCCGATAGCCGATACCCCTCCCCGAACGCCGCCCGAATATATGCCGCATAACTAGGATTCGAAGTCTCCTTCTTCTGTTCACGCGAAAGAATCCCCCAATCGACCACCGGACAATTCGCAATCACCTTCTTCACCCGGGGATCAAGCGAACAAAGAATAGCGGCGGTCCCGCCAAAGCTTCCCCCCACTGCAAACACCTCGTCTGCGCGCACGCGAAATCGCCGCCCAAACGCCAGCTCTCGAAATTCTTTCGACAGGCCGCCAATCGCGTCCAGAATATCCAGATGCGGAGACCGTGCCAGAAACTCGCCGCCACTCTCCCAGGCCCCGCGATAGCGCGGATAAAACACCCAATATCCCTTCGCCGAGAGAAATTCCGCCAACGGCTGTTTGCGTGGAATGGAAGGCATCCCATCGCAAAGGAGGATGACTCGTTGCTTTTTTGCAGGTCGAGCTGGAGGCAAGAACTCCGTAACAATATCGCGGTTAAATCGTGTCCTGAACATTAAGTTTTATTGCTGCCCCTCGCCATCTCGACGGCTCGCAACACGGCTCGCGCCTTGTTTTCTGTTTCTTCGAACTCACGCAGCGGGTCGGAATCAGCCACGATTCCCGCGCCCGCTTGCAGGTACGCTTTCTTCCCTTTCATTAGAAGAGTGCGGATCGCGATGCAGGAATCCAGGTTTCCTGCAAAATCCGCATACAGCACGGAACCGCCATACACTCCTCGGCGCGTCGGTTCCAGTTCTTCGATAATCTGCATGGCTCGAACTTTTGGTGCACCGCTCAGAGTGCCAGCCGGGAAGCACGCGGCAAAGGCGTCCATCGCGTTCAGTTCAGGCCGCAGACGGCCTTCCAGAGCCGAAACCAGGTGCATTACGTGCGAGTAGCGCTCAACATACATCAGCTTGCGGACCTTTACCGAGCCGTATTCGCTGACTCGACCAAGATCGTTGCGTCCCAGATCCACTAACATCACGTGTTCAGCTCGCTCTTTTTCGTCGGCCAGCATTTTCTTTTCCAGCGCGGCATCCTGCGCTTCGTCGCGGCCGCGAGGATGGGTTCCGGCGATCGGACGGTATTCCAGCTTTCGTCCTTCCGCAACGGCCCGCACCAGCATCTCGGGAGACGAACCGAGCACGTGCATTCCTCCGGAATTTTTCCGCGCACCGAAGCGCAGGAAATACATATAAGGCGACGGATTCACCGTGCGCAATGCCCGGTAGAGGTCGAGCGGAGCGACTCCCGGCTCGAAATCCCAGCGCTGGGAGAGCACGACCTGAAAAATATCGCCTGCGGCAATGTACTCTTTCGCTTGGCGGACGCTTCGCAGGAATTTCGGCTTCGAAGTACGCGCCCTCACCGCGAGCTTTGACTGAATCGCCGGTTTGCGCCAGTGCGCGGGCTTCCATCCCGCGACAAGTTTTTTTTCGATGTGCGCGATGTCGCTCACAGCTCGCTCGTAAGCGGCTTTCGGCGTTTCGCACGTCACATTCGCCGAGGCCACAATATGAATCTGGTGCCGCAGGTGATCGAAGGCGAGTACGCGATCGAAAAACATCAGCACACAGTCGGGAACGTCGAGATCATCGGCAGCGTGTTCCCCTATGTTCTCCAGACGCCGCACGATGTCGTATGCGCAATAGCCGACCGCCCCCGCCGTGAACGGCGGTAAGCCCTCCATCGTGGCGGGACGATACTGCTGCAAAAGTTCCTTGATCACGGCGAAAACATTTCCCGTGCGGAGTTCGATCTTGCGTGCGTGGGGGCGCCCCTTTGCTCCGCCCGAACGGGACGGGGCCCGGTCACCAAGCGATCGCTCAATCCTGATTTCGGCGCCGCGCGACGCCAGCCTCAGAAACGGACGCACTCCCAGAAACGTGTAGCGCCCGATTTTTTCTCCACCTTCGACCGACTCCAACAGAAATGCATCTGGCTCGCCGTCGGCCACGGCTAACAAGGCGGAAACCGGCGTCAGCAGGTCGGCCGAGATCGATTTCGCCACCGGAATCAGTGTGGCGCCGCGTGACAAGCGAGCGAACTCTTTGTAGTCAGGACGGATCATTGGCGTTCAGCAATTCTGCGATTCGTGGCCAGCGCCTAGCATCGCACGAATTAGTATGCTGAGCGAGAGCGGACGAGGCAAGCGCCGTCTCCACCACTATATGTCGGTGTCTCCCCCGATGGCTGCTATCTGGCATCCTTCCCGACGAACGCTTTCACCGCCTCCGCCACCGTGATCATCAGCGTCATTGGATCCATCGGCGAAGGGATGAATCCGCAATCCTCATAGAATTCTTGTGCTCGCTCTGAAATCGCGTGCACGAGGATGGCGCGGACACCGGCGATCTCAGCCGCTTGCAAGGTCCGCAACACAGCATCGCGCACCAGAGCCGGCCCGATCTTTTTCTTTTGATAATCTTTATGCACCGCCAACCGGCCCACGATCATGATGGGCACCGGATCAGGCATATTGCGTCGAACTCGCCCCGGCGCTTCCTCATGCGCGACGGCGCCCACCGCCAGGGCGTAATACCCAACCACGTGCGGGTCCGCGCAAACGACGTAGGTACGCGGGGCCCCGGTTTCCTCGTTCCGGAGCGCCCGCCGTCGTAGCCAGTCGTCGAGCGATGGCTCGCCACATTCGAATTTCGAGAGATCGTGATCGGCGCGTAGTTTCTCTGGCGCGCTCAGCGGATGCTCGCTGCGACTCATCGTTTCCACTGGGCTCCCATTTATTGTTCCCAGGGCGCTTTTGTTTTGAGCAGCCGCCGCAGCCTTGCGTTGCTTGCCGGGGGCTTGTCGAGCATGGAGGTGAAGCGCTTGAAGTCTTCGGCAGACAAGGCGAAATACCGGCGGTCGAGCAAGACGGCTTCCGCTTCCCGGCACGCCGTCTCCAGCATAAAGTCCGACCGGTTCCGGCCGAGCGCATCCGCCGCGCGGTCAATCAGCGCTTTCTGGCGCTGACTGGCGCGCAGGTTGATCGTCTCATCGCGGGTTCTCCGGGTTCTTGCTCCTGTCGCTGGCATCGTTTACCTCGTTGTATACACATTGACCATACATCAATGTGCACACGTTGTAAATACGGTATTTACCTTGGCACTCCCTGCGCTTGCCTAGCCCACGGGCCGGCAATATACTTTGCGAGGCTTTCCCCATGATTTGGTAGGGCAATCGCCACGGCAATACTTGCGGAGACTTTATGACGACACTGGTGGACCTCGAGCAGGAAACTAATCCCTGGCAGGCGCAAGCCGCCCGCTTCGACCTGGCCGCGAAAAAGCTGAATCTTGATGAAGGACTGTGGAAGGTGCTGCGAAGTCCGAGCCGCGAAATTATTGTTCATATCCCCGTGCAGATGGACGATGGACACCTGGAAGTCTTTACCGGATACCGCGTGCAGCACTCGATTGCGCGCGGCCCCGCCAAGGGTGGACTGCGCTACGGGCCGGACGTAAACCTCGACGAAGTTCGCGCCCTGGCCAGCTGGATGACGTGGAAGTGCGCCGTGGTCAACATTCCATTCGGCGGCGCCAAGGGTGGCATCATCTGCGATCCGCACAAGATGTCGCAGGGCGAGCTAGAGCGCATGACCCGCCGCTACACCGCCGAGTTATTCGAATTCATCGGCCCGGAAAAAGACGTGCCCGCGCCCGACGTCAACACCAACGAGCAGGTCATGGCCTGGATGATGGACACCTATTCCATGCATGCTCGCCAAACCGTGACCGCAGTCGTGACCGGCAAACCAATCAACATCGGTGGATCGCGCGGGCGCCGTGAGGCTACGGGGCGTGGCGTTCTTATGGTTTGCGATAAGGCCATCGAGAAACTGCGCCTGAATCGCGATACAACTCGCGTCATCGTGCAGGGCTTCGGCAATGTCGGTTCGAACGCGGCCCGGCTTATGGCCGAGGCGGGATACAAAATCATCGGCATCATCGAGGTCGGCGGCGGTCTCTACAAAAAGGATGGCATCGACATGGAGGCGCTGTGGGAATTCCGCCAGCGCAACGGCACCGTGCACGGCTTCCCCGGCGCGGAAAAGTATGATCCAGCGGAGTTGTTGCTGGTCGATTGCGACATCCTGATTCCCGCGGCGACCGAAAACGTGATCACCAGCCAGAATGCCGACCGGGTGAAATGCAAGATTCTTGCCGAAGGCGCGAATGGGCCTACCACCGCGGCCGCCGACGATATTCTCGCGGAGAAAAAAGTCTTCGTGATTCCAGATATCCTGGCAAACGCAGGCGGCGTGACGACTTCATATTTCGAATGGGTGCAGGATCGCCAGGGTTACTTCTGGAAAGAATCGGTGGTCAACGAAAATCTGTCGGAGATCATGGTTGCGGCCTTCGATGATGTTGTCCGCTATTCCGAAACCCATGGTGTGAACAACCGGATCGCCGCCTACATGCTGGCGATCGACCGCGTAGCGTATACGATTCGACAGCGTGGGATTTATGCGTGATCGCGTGGGGACGGGCGCACGACGCAACTCGCGAGGAGAGATGCGTTACTCACTCCACAAACCGACTCTCTCTTTGCTCGTTTTTTGTCTGATGTTCTCGGTCGCTATTTCTCCGGCGTTTGCAAAGGCGCAGACGAGTTCGGGCGGTGCCAACTCCACCACGGCAAAGCCCGCGGCTCAGGCTAGTCCCAGCGCAACTCCGAATGCTCCAGCGACCGCTTCAAAATCAGCTGCCACCGCGCCTTCCAGTTCTGAGATTGCCGCTGCCAAAGCCAGCGGCAAGGTCTGGGTCAACACCGAGACCGGCGTCTACCATAAGGGTGGCCGCTGGTATGGCAAGACGAAAGCCGGAAAATTCATGACCGAAACCGAGGCGAAGACTGCCGGATACAAGGCAGCCAAGAAGGAATAAAGCAATAAAAGAAAGCTGACCGAGGAGCTGACTATGAGAAGAAAATTCATGACGAGAATTCTCGTCGCGCTTGTTGCCCTGACCCTGATCAGCGGAATGGCCGTGGCCCAAGCGGCCAAATCCCCTGCCCCAGCCACAGCAACGGCCAAAGTCGATTTGCTCGACATCAACTCGGCAACCAAGGATCAACTGCAAGCCTTGCCGGGCATCGGACCCGCCTACTCGCAGAAGATTATCGATGGCCGCCCCTACGCCAAGAAGACAGATTTGCTCAACAAGAAAATTGTTCCCGCCGCCACTTACGACAAGATTAAAGACAAGATCATCGCCAAACAGAAGTAAGAGTTTTCCGGTTCAAGAATTGCGCCCGTTTTGACACATCCATCGAACTTTATTAAGCCATCACCTCCGGTCCGTTGCCTTGGCTTCCGTTGTGGAGGATAATCACATAGGTCGCCTCGCGACCCTCGCTCAGTCTTCGCGTGAATCTTCCTAACTCCATCACGCTCACTCGTATCGCCGCGATCCCGCTGCTCATCTGGATTCTCTGCACTCCGCGTTTTGCAGGCGAGCGCACCGGAGAAAGAGAAATCCTCGCGTCCGTGGTTTTCATCCTCGCCTCGATCACCGACGGCATCGACGGCTATCTCGCGCGCAGACGCGGACAGATCACTACCATGGGGATGCTCCTCGATCCGCTGGCCGACAAATTGCTGGTCGCTGCGGCTTTCATTACGCTCGTGCAATTCAATCCCGCGCTCGTCCCGGCGTGGATGGCGGTCGTGGTCATTGGCCGTGAGTTTCTTGTCAGCGGGCTACGCTCCATCGCTGCTTCTGAAGGTTTTACGATTCAAGCGAGCGAACTCGGCAAGTTCAAAATGCTGGTGCAGATCATTTCCGTGGTCGCCGTGATCCTCGCGCGCCGCTGGCACGAATGGCCCCTGGGCGGCATTTATATTTTCCCGGTCTATTGGATTGCCTGGCTGGCGATCTGGTTCATGGTTCTGCTTTCGCTGGTTTCGGCGCTCGACTACTTCATCGCCTTCTGGTCGCGGATCGACCGCAAATCAGAAAAGCGCCGGCGCCGATCCTTCGTCCTCGATCGACGGAGTAAACGCGATGTCCAAGCTGTCTCCAACACCGTCCGCAAACCCGTCTGAGGAACTGGCCGCGTGCAAAGTGGCTCGCCCGCTCCCCCTCACTTCCGAATCAGAATTTTCTATCGAGCAACGCCGGATTCTCCTCGGCATCGCACACCAGGCGATTCTTTCCGTTCTCGAGGAGACGATGTCTCCCGACGCGACTTCACCTTCATCCCACTGGTCATCGAAGCTCCTGGAGCCGCGAGGAGTCTTCACCACTCTTTACCTCGATCATGAACTGCGAGGATGCGTCGGTTACGCCGTGGCCATCGCCCCCTTGGTTCGAGCCGTCGCTGAAACGGCCCGCGCTGCCGCTTTCGACGACTCCCGATTCTTGCCCGTGAGGAAGGAAGAAGCCGCTCGCCTGGAAATTTCCTTGAGCGTGCTCTCCGGCCTCGTGCCGATTCGTCCTCAGGCCGTCGAGGTTGGGCGCCACGGTTTGGTTATCTCTCAAGGCAACCGGCGCGGCCTCCTGCTGCCCCAGGTTCCTGTCGAACACCATTGGGATCGCGAGACGTTTCTCGAACAGACGTGCCGCAAGGCTGGCTTGCCGCGGGATGCCTGGCGAAACGACGCAGCGATCGAGGCTTTCACCGCCGAAGTCTTTGGAGACGCCGATGTCCTCGCGGTCGGCTGAATACTTCACGGTTCTCCCCCACTTTCGTACCCTTGTCTTCCCCGCAAAAGGTCGTAAGCTGATGGCTGGCGCTTTGATGGCAAAGGCGGAATTGTGGGGGCAATATGGAACTAGCAGTTGTAATCGTGGTTGTGATGATCGCCGGCGCAATGATTCCCGGGAATCCGAAAATTCGTTTCTTCCGCTGAACCCTACGCACACACAGTGCCCTGCCGCCGAAGTCTTCCACCTGGCGGCGCTTACCTAGGAAAACCCTTCAAGCACCGAGTACACAGAAAAACACAAGGGAACCCCTGGCTTTCCTCTCTCTAGTCTGTGGTCGAGAATTTGCAGCTCAAGACAAAAAAGAGGGGAGATTCGCTCTCCCCTCCCTCGGATCAAATTCTCCGCTTGGATGATTGGCTGCTCTTACGGTTGCTCGTCGAGCACTACAGCATCGCCCGCGTGCACATCTTCCAACGCGAAGACGATCATGCCTGAGGATGCCGTCGGAGTCACATTCAGGACCACCACTTCGCCCACCGCGCGCCGCGGCAGATCGGCCACATGAATGTTCGGTCCCTTGGTTCTGGTGAGACGATTGGCCTCAAACGTCGGCGGCCGCGCCTGCGTGTCCTCTGAAGTCTGAGCCATAAACGAGAGCGAATCCACCGGATCTTTCAAGGTCTCGGTGTAGGAACGCATGATGCGGAAATAGTCCCCCACTTTTACGCCCTGATTCGCACCGAGATTCATGTAGAGTTTCATGCCGGTGCCGAGGAAGCCGTCGAAGTCTTTGCCCAGCACGACTCGCCCCGTCAGTTTGCCATTCTCTGGAGCGAAGCGGTCGAAACGCTCGGGCACGTGGAACGTAACCGGCGGCTTTTCCACGAACGGAACCACGACGTCTCCCGGATTAATCGGATCACAACTGAATTCCACCTGGGCGATGGCGCTGCGACCGCGGGTGTCGACCACTCTTACTCGCCCGACTTCGCCATACGGGCGTCCGGCAGCGGCCAGCATTTTTCTCTCCCCCGGATAGATTTCATACTCGTTGACGTCTCGCAGTTCGCGGACCACCGAATACAGTTGTCCCGCCTGGTAGCCGGTTCCCGCCAGGTAAACCAGTTCCCCGATCTCGAACTTGGTTGAGGTCGGAGTCTCCAGACCGCCGTTCACATAATTCGCATCCGGAACCCGTTCCTTGGTAATAAATCCGGCGCAGTAAATGTCGGCCGCGGTGGGCGTCTGGAAACGTACGAAGGGCATGTTCGCTGAAGTGTGAACGATGCCGTCCGAATCGGGCGTGGTCGCTCCCACCGGCTGTTGGGCCACTGCCAGGGTAACCATCGCCATCACTGTCAGCAGCAATAACAATCCTGTTTTGTTCATCTTACCTCCGACTCCTACCCGTTCCCGCTCTGTCCCGGCTATCTCTTTGGGAAGACAAGGGTTACAGCCAAAAAGTAACAAGCGCTCAATCCCCGGTCAAGGTTACGAGGGTGTTTAGCCCTTTTGCCCAAAAGTGTTTCTGCAGCCGCTGGCCAATCCTTATGTTGCATCTGGGCCTACACCCCTGTAATATCGCGCCGTCATTGAAAACAAATGGCCTTGGCCCAATCTTCTACTGTCGCTCCCCGTTATCTGCCGCAGCGCCTGCCCAAGGTCTGTTTGGCGCTGAGCGGCGACACCGTCGAGGATCAGCTCGCTGCCGCTGAGTCCACGGCCCGGGATAACCCCTTTCTCGAGTTTCGTCTCGATTATCTGAAACAGCCCTTGGCCGCGCTGCCGAAGATTCATCGCTTTCTTGAGACTCATCAGTACGTCACCGCCATCGGCACCTGCCGTCGCCTCGAGAACGGAGGCAAGTTCAAAGGATCGATTGCCTCTCAGTTGGAAATACTCACCAAGGCGCACGCCGCGGGCTGTCAACTGGTTGACGTGGAACTCCAGAGCGCGCTGAAAGCGAAGCCGGATGCGATTTCCCGCCTCCGCAGTCGTGCCGCGCTCCTCCTCTCCTTTCATGATTTCCGCGCCACCCGCAACCTCGATGAGACGCTCGAGAAAATGCTGAAGATTCCCGCCGACTACTACAAAGTCGTCACCACGGCCACCACACTCTCCGACAATGTGGCCATGATGAAATTTCTGCAGACCCAGAGCGACAAGTATGCCCTGATCGGCTTGTGCATGGGAGAGCAGGGCATCATCAGCCGCGTGCTCAGCGTGCGCGCCGGAAGCGTTTTCACCTTTGCCGCCGTCAGCGACGAACTCAAGACCGCTCCCGGCCAAATCAGCGCGCAGGATCTGCGCAACATCTATCGCATCGAGCACGTCGACGCCGCCACCCGTATCTTCGGAGTCGCGGGCGATCCCATCGAGCATTCGCTCTCTCCCATCATCATGAACACCGCCCTGCGCCGCGAAAACGTGAACGGCGTCTATCTTCCTCTTCACGCCAAAACGCTCAAGGATCTCCTCGACTGTGTACGCGGGATTCCCCTCCACGGCCTCAGCATCACCATGCCCTACAAGCAGGCTATCGTTTCGCATCTCGATAACAGCGACGCCCACACCGCCAAAATCGGCGCCTGCAATACCCTTGTCCGCGGCCAGGAAGGCAAGCTTTACGGGTTCAATACCGACATTGCTGGTGTCATTCGGCCGCTGGAGCAGCGCATTACCATCCAGAATGCGAAGGTCCTGGTGCTTGGAGCCGGCGGCGCGGCCCGAGCCGCCGTTTTCGGACTGAAAGAGCGCGGCGCCGAAGTGTGGATACTGAATCGCACCTCCGCCAAAGCTCAGAAACTCGCGCGCCAGGCCAAGGCGCGCACCATCAAACGTGCGGATCTGCGCAAGGTCGCCTTCGATGTCATCATCAACGCCACTCCCGTGGGCATGAGAAACACCCGCGACTGCCCGCTCAAAGATCAGGAGATTCAGGCTCGCGTCGTCTTCGACATGGTGTATGACCCAGTCGAAACCCACTTGCTGCAGGTAGCGCGTGCCAAGGGAATCGCGGTCATTCCCGGAGTCGAAATGTTTGTCCAGCAGGCCGCGCGCCAGTTTGAAATCTGGACGGGCAAGCCAGCACCGGCAGCCGATATGCTGCGCGCCGTCACCATCGCTTTGCAGGAGAGAGCCGCCGCTCAGAAGCAGCAGAGCAAATAAGCCTTACCCGTGGAGCTCGTTCTCACCCGATCGCAAGTAACAATCGCGTAGCGGCGGACGCATTCGTCCGCCGCCCGGGAAGGGAAGTTTTCGAATCGTGACCCGCAACGAGTAGCGCTGCGCCCCCCGCGTCTCAGCAAACAATCACCATCGACAGCATTTGCGTTTACCGCGCACGAGAACTCGGGGCTTGTCCCGTCTTGGACCCGCCACGAACCCAACTCGAGCAAGCACGGGTCGGGAGACACGAATTGGAGTGTGGAAGATTGAACAGATGGGGTGTGCAAGATTGAACAGACAACTCAAGCGCCTCCGACTATGCTGCTTTCGCATAGAACATCGAGCGTGAATGAATGAGAAGAGGCTGCCGGACGAGACACTCCCCCCACATGGAGCACTTGACGGTAGGATTTCCTCTGGCGGTGCAGACTAGGGCTTTCTCACTCTCCGAGAAAGCCGGGGAACTGCACCGCTTTTTCTATTCGCAACGGCTGGCAACAACCCTCCGCGGGCCCTGGCGATAGCTTCTGCGTAACTTGATGATTTCATTAGACCCATGGAGGCTCCATACTCTTATCAGTCTTTGCCATGGGCGAATCACGTTGGGTGCGCGAATCACGTTGCGCGAACGCGCTTCGCTCCGTGTTATCCCCTCACCTTCTCCCCACTCCACGCCAAAATCGTCATTGCGTAGCAAATTGAGACAATCGACGATGCAGTCACGATAAGAATGGTTGCAAATAACTCCGACCAGCAGTAGTATGAGCCTTGGACGCAGCATTTCGCGTCCATCTTGTCTCAACAAACCACAACTTCCAGGTAGAAACGCAGCCCTAAGTTAAAAAATCTAAAGGGGTGCCAAAGGCCCCGGTGCTATTCGGAGAGAATGCATGTCGTGGTACGCGTACTGCCTCACGGAACACCCGACCCTCGCCAATGGTGTTCGCGCCCGTCGTCCCTACCTTCTAGATGGAATTCAGGGGGTTAACTCCGCTCCCGTCATGAGCTACCCGAGTGGAGAATTTGCGGTGATTGTCAGCGAATATGATCGCGCCACCTCTAAACTCGACGAAAAATCCGTCCTCGAACACGCCCGCGTGGTAAGCCAAAGCTTCCGAACAGCAACCGTTTTGCCTTTCCGCTTCGGCACGATCTTCGACACCGAAGATGCCATCCGCCAGGCGGTTCGATCCAACCGCCGCACTTTCTGCGAAAGTGTGGAGCGGCTCCGCGGCAAATCCGAAATGCGTATCAAGTTGACCGTACGCGATGGATCCCTTCGCGGAAACATGGAAGAAATCGTCCTGCCTGACACCGTTGGCCGCGAGTACCTCCTCAAGTTGCGCGAGAAAGCGTCGCGCGAGCGTGAGCGCCAGACCAAGGCCCGCGCCCTCTCCGTCCAGGTCCACAAACTCTTCAATCCCCTGGAGGAAGAAGTCAGTTGCAAAAAGGTCGACGCGGATGGAATGCTGCTCGATATCGCTCACCTCATCGATACCAAGTCGATCGAAAAATATCAGAATCGCTATAGCACGGCCGCCAAACAACTCAAGAATTGCCAGATGGTCGTGACCGGTCCCTGGCCCCCGTATCATTTCCTTCCTGGAAAAGTACGCACCGTCGCCGGCGATAGCTAGAAACTCTTCTTGTTGGGGGACCGGGCTCGATAGCCCCGTTCCCCACAACTTGCCCCGAGCTTCTATCCTCTAACCTTCATATCCTTCTTCGAATGTGCAGGTTTATGCACCCCGGCTTGCCCGCGTCGGTTGCCTGTCCCTGATTATTTCCCAGGAAATTAACCCCTAAAGTCCTGATTTTGAAAAGGTTCCCAAAATGGACTTCCCCGTCGTCTCCTGTTTGCCATTTTGGTTCGGCAAATGCACATCTCATCCTTACTAAAGAGGTCGCACCGCTTGACTTCACTCTCTTTGTTCTCGACATCTCACTCTGTCCGTTCTACTCCCCAGAGCGGCGCCAAAAACAGTTTCCTCTGATTCCCACCCTTTAGCCTCTTTGAAAAAGATGGCCCCGAAAGGGGCCGCTTTTTTGTCACACCTGCTCCTGTTACACTCGCCATTTCCAGGAATCGTCATTTCCCATGAATCATAGAAAAATCGCCTCCTTCAGCACCCTTCTGTTAGTGTTGTTTTGGCAGAATTCGCTGCACGCCCAGAAGCCGCAAACCGCGCCTGACGATCTCCTTCTTGCCACCATGGAAAAGGAGTTGCATCGAGGCCAGTCCGAACTCGCCAAGCAGGATCCTGCTCCCTACTTCATCAGCTACCGGGTAACCGACGGAGATTCGCTGGCTATCCTCAGCGCCGAAGGCGCCATTCTCACGTCCACTCGCTCCCGCCGCCGCGCGGCCGACGTGAGCATGCGGATCGGCAGTCCCGCGCTCGATAACACGCATGACAAGGAGCAGTCGTCGGGCATTACGTCGGGCCAGTTGCCGCAACGCGACGACCCAGACGCCATCGCCCGCGTCCTCTGGAGACTGACTTACGAGCAGTACCGCAAAGCGCGCCAGGCTTTCACCACCGTGAAGACCAAGACCGCCGTCCGCGCTAAGGACGAGGACGAGTCGCCTGACTTTTCTGAGGAGAAGCCCTCAACCTACGTCGAGCACTCCGCTCCCCCTGCGTTTCCCGAACAGAAGGCTTGGGAAGAACTGGCCCGCCGCTATTCCGCTTCCTTCCGCCGTCATCCCGAGGTCGAAGAGTCCATGGTGCTTCTCTACGGCACCGAGAGCCGCAATTACTTGATTTCTACTGAGGGCACGAAAGTGGTTACCGCCGACACTGTATTTCGCGTTGTGATCGAAGCTGAAACCCTCGCCGACGACGGCATGCAATTGACGCGCTTCGAAACCTTCCAGTTTTCCGACCCGGCAAAACTTCCTTCCGAAGCGGAAGTAGCCGCAAAAATTGACAAGATGGCGAACGACTTGACCGCGTTGCGCTCCGCTCCGCTGGCCGAACCTTATAGTGGTCCGGCACTGCTCTCCGGACGCGCGGCTGCTGTCTTCTTTCATGAGGTACTCGGCCATCGCGTCGAAGGGCAACGCCAGCGCGGACGCAACGAAGGCCAGACCTTCACTAAGAAGGTCAACGAAAAAATTCTGCCCGAGTTCCTGAGTGTCACCGACGATCCCACCATGGCGACCCTCGCCGGCGCGGAGTTATCAGGCTTCTATCGCTTTGACGATGACGGCATTCCCGCCGCCCGCGTCGAGGTGGTCAAGGATGGCATCCTGAAAGATTTCCTGATGGGACGATTGCCGGTGAAGAACTTCAGCAACTCGAACGGCCACGGCCGCGCCCAGGAGGGCCGGATGACCGTCGGCCGTCAGGGCAATCTCATCGTGACTTCCTCGAAGATGATTCCCGACGCCCAACTTCGCGCCAGCTTCATCGAAGAGATCAAAAAGCAGGGAAAGCCCTACGGTCTCTATTTCGAGGATATCCAAGGCGGGTTCACGGTTACCTCACGCCAATTGCCGCAAGCCTTTCAGGTTTTGCCGGTCATGGTGTGGCGTGTTTATGCGGATGGGCGTCCCGATCAACTCGTCCGTGGCGTCGACATCGTCGGCACTCCCCTGACCGTGTTGACGCAGATTGCGGCCACCGGAGACACCACCCACGTCTTCAACGGCATTTGTGGAGCCGAATCTGGCAGCGTGCCTGTATCCGCCGCCGCTCCCGCGATGCTCTTTTCTACGATAGAAGTCCAGAAGCGCAAGTATGGAGACACGCGTCCTCCGATTCTTCCCCCTCCGCCCGGCGCGACCGATGTTGGCGCGGCCGGTGTCGGCCCGAGCGATGCTAAGGGAGGCAAACGATGAGCCGGGGACGAGGAATTGCGCGCAGCGGATTGAAAGCTGTCTTGCTTTCAGTGTCGTCTTCGTTGTTTCTGCTTTGCGCCATCTCGATTTCCGCGCGCGCCGCCGATTCTGCTTCCGGCGATGTTCTGCTGCGCGCTCTTCGCGAGGAGATGGAGCGCTCCCAGGCCCACCTGAAACTGGAGAACGTTGCCGCTCCTTATTACATCGAATATCGCGTCACCGAGATCGACCAGTTCGAGGCCAGCGCTGTGTTCGGCGCGCTCCGCAGCCAGCACCGTGAACACGGGCGCCTGTTGCGTGTCGTCGTCCGAGTCGGCGATTACAAGCAGGACAGCTTCTATGGCATGGGAGAAGGCATCGTCGACCTGGTTCCTTTCGATGACGATGTTTTTGCCATCCGCTATCGTCTTTGGCTGGCCACCGATCGCGCTTACAAAGCGGCCACCGAAGCGCTCTCTGCCAAGCAAGCGGCCCTGAAACAGCTGAAAGTCGATGAACCGGTCGACGATTTCGCCAAAGCCTCGCCGGTCCAGGTCATCGAACCGGTGGTGCGGTTGTCGGCAGACGATTTCACGCGCTGGTTGAAGTTGATCGAAGAGGCTTCCGACCTGTACCGCAATGACAAAGATCTGGAGAACTTCGAATCGCAGCTGCGCTTCACCGCTGAGAATCGCTACTTTGTAAACTCCGAAGGCACAGTGGCGCGCACCGGAAATGCACGCTACAGCATTTATGTCGATGGAGCCACGCAGGCCGCCGATGGCATGCGCCTGACCCGTTCCCGCGGCGACGTGGCCCGTGATCTTCAAGGCTTGCCCAGCCGGGAAAAATTCCTCGAGTCCACCAGTAGTTTTGTCACCTCGCTGAAGGGGATGCGCGATGCGCCCGTCTTCGACGAACAATATCGGGGGCCGGTGCTGTTTGCGAGCAACGCCGCCGTCAAAGTCGTCGCCGAACTGGTTGAACCCAACGTTCTCGGCAGAAAACCAAAGCTCGGGGAGAACGCACGCACCACGGGGAAATGGTCCAGCAATTACAAGAGCCGCGTGCTGCCCGATTTCGTGAATGTCTTCGACGATCCCACGATGTCGACTCTTTCGGGCAAGAACCTGTACGGCAACTACGCAATCGACGACGAGGGCGTGAAAGCGCAACGGGTTTCCCTGATCGAAAAAGGACAACTGGTCGCTTATCTCGTGGGACGCCAGCCCATCCGTGATTTTCCGACCTCGAACGGTCACGGTCGCGCCGCCGTCAGCGGTGCCCCGGTGCCTCAGTTGGGTAATCTGATTCTCGAATCGACGGAGCCGCAGCCGGATGCCGACCTCAAAAAGAAGTTGATGGAGATGTGCAAGCAGCGCGATCTGCCCTACGGCTTGTACGTGGAATCGATGGGCGACAGGCTGGCTCCGCGAATGGTCTATCGCATTTGGACGAAAGATGGCCGCGAAGAGCTGGTTCGAGGCGCGGTGTTTGAGGATCTCGATATCCGCTCGCTGCGCGGTGATCTAGTCGCCGCCGGAACTTCCCCGTCCGTGGAGAACCGTTTTGAACCCGTCTGGTTCAGCGTCGCGAGCCCGGCACTGCTGTTCGACGAACTCGAGGTCAAGCGAACGCAATCCAGCAAAGGACAGCTTCCCGAGTACCCGGCCCCCGCGCTCGGCCAGGCGGCCAATTAACGGTGAGTTGGTCAGAGTGGGACATCGGATCGCCCGATCGAACCATTTGACGCACGATCTCCTCCGGCCTTACGATAAATGTTTGTACCTAACGTGGGAATGGGGTCTGTGAGGTGTCACTAGTGCTTCACAGGCAGCAATCGTGGGCAGCAATCATGGATAAGAAGAAACTAGAGACGTTCAGAAAGAGACTGGAAACCCGGCGGCAGGAATTGAGCCACATGGTGGTACGCAACCAGAAGGATGGTCGCACCGCCGACGACGAGGCCACGCAAGACGTCGCCGATCGCGCCGCGAGCTCCTACAACAAGGAATTCCTCTTCAGCCAGAGCAACAACGATCGTCAGTTGCTTAACATGGTGGATGGCGCTCTCGCACGCATCCGTGAAGGCAGCTTCGGAGAATGCGTCTCCTGCGGCAAAGAGATCAATGCCAAGCGCCTCGAAGCCGTCCCTTGGACCCGCCATTGCATCGACTGCCAGGAGAAAGCAGAGAAGGGTCTGCTGGAAGCAGCACAGTAGATTTCTGTGTAGCGCGGGCGCCCCCGCCCGCGCAAACTTCGCGTCGCCTAGGCTCTTGGCGATTCCGTCCTGCCTTATCTGTAGCGCTGACGCCGTCCCCGCCTTGACAAGAATTTTACAAATCGCTGACTTCATCCTGACAAGTACATAGCGCTTCCCGAATTAAGATGGCCATCGCCGCAAGGTTGGGATTGTCCTTCCCTTCCGCCCTGCGCGGGCAGGCGTGGCAAAACGTCCAGGCCGCCATCAAGTTCCCCTCGAGGAGATTTTGCTATGGTTCGAAATGTGATTCGAAATATCGGCCGAAATACCTATCGGCCCTTTCGCCGCAACCTCGCAGTCGCTGCCTTACTTCTTCTGGTGCTGTCTCTCGCGACAAACCCCACGTGGGCCGCTTGCGGCCAGTCCTATTCCGCAACCACGCTGGTGAAAAATACCGGCAAGAAAGGCGATAAGCAGCTCATCAATCCCTGGGGACTCGCCTATGGCACCACCAACCCGTTCTGGCTGGCAGATGAAGGTTCCGGCCTCTCGACGCTCTACACGGGCGCGGGCGCTAAGCAGGCCACGGTGGTTACCATTCCAACCGCTACCGGAAGCGGCGTCGGATCGCCCACCGGCATCGTCTACAACGGCTCGGCGGAATTCAAGATCGACAATTGGACCTCCGCTTTCCTCTTCGCCACGCTCGATGGCACCATCAGCGGCTGGTCGCACTTCGATCCGAACAATGCGTTGATCGGCGTGAATAATTCCAGTTCTGGCGCCATCTACACCGGCTTGGCGATTACCAGCCACCCATCCAGTAACATGCTTTACGCGGCTGATTTCTGGAATAACAAAGTCGACGTTTACGACGGCAACTTTAAATTCGTGATGTCTTTCACCGACACCGCTCTGCCCGCTGGCTTCGCTCCCTTCGGCATTCAGGACATCGGCGGCCAGGTCTATGTTGCCTTCGCCGCTACCAACGGCAAAGCCGGTGGATACATCGACATCTTCGATGAAAATGGAACCTTCGTGAAGACTCTCATTAAAGGTAAGCCCCTCAACCAGCCATGGGGATTTGCCGTTGCGCCTTCCGATTTCGGACCGTTGAGCGGCACCCTGCTGATCAGCAACAACACGAACAGTGGCACGATCAACGGCTTCAACCCCACCACCGGTGCCTTTGTTGGGACGATGAAAAATGTCGCGAACAAGAACGTCGTCATCAACCAATTGTGGGGGATCGAGTTTGGCGGCGGCTCCGCGAACAATGGCAATACCAACCAGCTTTTCTACACCGCCGGGCCGAAGAACAACCTCAACGGTATATTCGGCGTGATCAACGTTGAGTAGTTCAATGTCGACTACATAATTTTCAGTAAGTAACGCCCCCACCCTTCGCGTGGCATATCGTGGAGGGTGGTTTTTTGTTCCACCAGCGTCGTCCGCTGTAGCGCCGGCGTCTCGCCGGCAGTTGTGCAAATGAAAGCATTCCACCCCAAGTCCGTCCCGGCTTTGACGCTCCCGAAATCCGCCTGTTAAACTGGGTAATTGCCATCCTACCGTTAAGCGAAGAAGGAAGCCCGTGCGCGCAGAAACCCGGCATCAACTGAAGCAGGACCGTTTCAGCAAGGTCACATTCGAGGCGGCGGAAAAGACTGCCCACTGGACCGTGGAACACCAGGCGAAAATCATCGCCGCTGTGATCGTCGTGGCCGTCATTGCAGCGATCGCATTTGGCGGCTGGTACTACGTCAATATGCAGGACGAGAAGGCCAGCGGCGAGCTTTCGACCGCGGTCCGCACCTTCGAGACGCCAGTGCGTCCGGCCGGCGTGCCCGCGCAACCCGGGTTTGACAGCTTTGCGTCTCCGCAGGAGCGAGCCACGGCGGCGCGCAAACAGTTTCAGGACATCATCGATAAATATCCCCGCACTCATACGGCCGACATGGCGCGCTACTTTGTGGGACTCACCTCTGAGCAACTTCTCGACTATCCCGCCGCTGAGCGCAACCTCCAGGAGGCTGCCAACTCCCGGAACCCCGATCTTGCCGCGCTGGGCAAGTTCGCGCTGGCCGCGGTTTATCGCGGAGAAAAGAAAGACACTCAGGCAATCGATTTGTATAAGCAGTTGATCGATAAGCCTACGATCGTGGTCAGCAAGGCGACAGCCCAGCTTGAATTGGCCGGTTTTTACGAGTCGCGCCAAAAGCCAGATGAAGCCAAAAAGATTTACGAACAGGTAGAGAGGGAGAATCCTTCATCAGAAGCCGCATCATTAGCGCAGCGGAGAGCGGCCACCCTCAAACAGTAGAGAGATAATGGAGCGCCGGGTGTCCTCGCCCGGCCACCCAACTGCCGAACCCGTCCCGCTCCACTACCCCGCCACCCGTCGCAGACAAGCAATCAGCCGCTCGCAGTCCTCGACCGTGTTGTAGACATGCGGAGTCACCCGAATCGAATTTCCCCGCACGCTGACAAACACCTTTTCTTTCGCCAGCATTTCCGGGAGTTCCCTCGGAATCGCAGCCGTTCTCCGCAGCGCCAGATAATGAGGCGCGCGCCACGGTTCGTCGGGCGCGTAGAATCCCATCTCCCTCGCGGCCTCAGCGATTTGACGATTGAGCGCTCCGGCAGTTTCCGAAATCCGCTCCACTTCCCACTCCAACAGTTGCTTCATGGCCGTTACCGCGGCCGGCAGCAGCGCGAAGTTAGAGCGCTCCCCCATGTCGAAGCGCCGTGCCCCGTTGTCGTAATTTTCCGTATACAGGATGAGGCTCGAGAAATCCTGTGCGTTCGCGCGCTGAATCCAGTTCTCCTCCAGCGGCCTTCCTCCCTGCCACTTTGGAGCGACGTAGAGAAGTCCCGTGGAATACGGGCCCAGCAGCCATTTGTAGCTGGCGGCCACGGCGAAATCGGGTTGCACTCCATTCTGCAAACCGCGCACGCTGAAGGGCAGGGCGCCAAGCGACTGCGTAAGATCGAGAGCCAGCGCCGTCCCATTCTCGCGGCAAGCCTCTCCGATGCGGACCAGGTCGAGACTTCCGCCGCTCGTCCAGTGCACATGCGGCAACGCGGCGATCGCCACGTCCGAGGTCAGGGAATCGAGAACCGCCGCCGTCCAATCGCGATCTTCATTCGCAGGCCACGCGACAACCTTCAACGATGCGCCCGTCTCTTCGGCAAGCCGCTGCCACGAATAGTAGTTGGACGGGAACTGCTCTTCGAGCACCAGAATGCTCTGGCCCTTCCTGACCGGCAGATTTCGCGCGGCAGTGGCAATGCCGTAACTGGCCGACGAAACGATGGCGATGTCGTCGGGTGAGCAGTCGATCAACTGCGCGGCCGTCGTACGAAAATCCTCCGAGCCAGAAAAAAACTTGTCGGGAGTAATTTCCCAGGGGCTAGCTTTACGGGCGAGCCCAGCCATTCCGGCTTCCAGCGCCGCTTTCATCAGCGGCGACATGTAGGCGCAATTCAGATAAGCGACGTCGTCGGGGATCTCGAAGAGATGGCGCTGGCAGGGAATCATAGGCTAGTCTGTGATCCTCGCATCCAGTGTATCGATGCCGAGAGGAATGCCCGCGATGCGAATGAAATTGCAGGGTGCGTTTTTGATTTTGTCAGGACTGCTGGCAGCGAGCGCGATGGCGCAGACCGGTCACCCTGGCGGCAGCGGTTCGGTGTACGCGCCCCCGTTGGCCTTCAGGCGGGCGGCAAAGCTGCAACGCGGAATCAACGCCAGTGAATGGTTCGCGCAGGTATACGACAAGCGAGGCTATACAGCCGAACATTTTCAGGCCTGGACGACCGCCGAGGACATCGCGCTCATCAAGTCTATGGGGTTCGATCACGTGCGCTTAAGTGTGAATCCTCAGCCGATGTTCAGCGAACGCGAGCCTAATAAAATCCCACCCGACTACCTCGCGTCTTTAGATACGGCAGTCAAAACGATTCTCGATCACGGCCTCGGCGTGGTAATCGACCTGCATCCGGATAGCGAATTCAAGGCACGCCTGGCGAAGGACGACGAGTTTGTCGAGCGCTTCGCCGATTTCTGGCGTGCGCTGGCCGCGCATTATTCCACGTGGGACGCGGACCGCGTGTTCCTGGAAATTATGAATGAGCCCGAGTTCACTGACCGCTACCGTTGGCTCGGTGTCCAAATGAAGCTGGCGGCAGCGATCCGCCAGGGCGCGCCGGCCCACACCATCATCGCGGCGGGCGCGCGTTGGTCCGATGACGATGAACTGGTCTTTCAGGAGCCCCTGCATGACCCGAATATCATTTACAACTTTCACTTTTATCAGCCCTACATCTTCACTCATCAGGGAGCGACCTGGAGCACATATTACTGGCACTGGCTGCGCGGCCTGAAATATCCGTCGAGTCCAGAGTCGGCCGAACGCGCCGCCGCGCTATTGCCCGACGAAGTCGATCGGCTGCAGGTCATCCGCTACGGATTCGAGCATTGGGACGCGGCGCGCATCGAAGCCGAAATGAAGCAGGCCGCAGAGTGGGCCGGGCGCCGCGGCGTTCCGCTGCTGTGCAATGAGTTTGGCGTGTTTCGCGACTACGCGGATCCGGCGGACCGCGACGCGTGGTTGCATGACGTGCGCACGTCCCTTGAGCACAACGGCATTGGCTGGACCCTCTGGGACTACTCGGGATCATTTGGCGTCGTCACGAAAAAAGACGGCAAGCCCGTCGCCGATGATGCAGTGCTGCGAGCCCTCGGCCTGAAGTGACTGGTGGAACTTTGGTTCACCCCCCGGCCGCAATCCCGTCAGCCCTGCAGCGCGGCCGACGTCACGACCTCTCGCGCATCCCTGGCTTCGGCGTACTCCCAGAGGCAGAGTTCATTCCCGTCAGGGTCGCGGAAAAATGCCAGCTTGCCATCTTTCTTCTCTTTAACCTTGCTGGTGGGGATGCCGCGACTCCGCATCCGCTCCAGGCTCTCCTGCAGGTTCGTAACCGAAAAGCAGAGGCGCGCGTTGCCACTGCCGGGAACCACGGTTCCGGGCGGCAGGGGCACGAGTTCGATCAGCACGCCATCAAGATCGAAGCGCGTCACATAATCCTGCGAAACCAGTTCAAGTCCAAGAACGTCGCGATAGAACGCGATGGATACCTCCATGTCAGTGACATAGTAGAAAACCGTGTCGAAAGAGAGGTTCAGTTTGCCGGAAGAACCAGAAGAAGGCGATGAAGACAATGAAGACGACGACAAAGATGACGACTGCATGACGAGTACCCCTTTCCTACGCTCGGCCGGTGGGGAGATTGTGAATGGTTTTGCCTGGACAACGAATTCTAGGTACCGTCAGCAGGTTTGTCTGTGAGAATTGATACGCGTCGCGGTGACGTTGACCCGCGCGCCCCAGGTGATTCATGGGTGTCTGCACCATTCAGATGTCTTGCCGGTCGCTGTGCCCTCAGGCGGTTCTGAGTAAAATTGCCTGATTACGCAAAGCATCCTCGCATTTTATCGGTTCGCAAATGGGCATTCTTGACGAAACACCGCCTTCGTCGAAAGTCGCACGCGTAACCCGTTTGGCATCAATGAACCTCAGCATGCCCTTTCATCCCCATAGGTGGGCGCAAGCCCCATAAGAACTCAAAACCTTCCCGACCGATGTATAATTCGCGGCGGTATGGGCAGCGATGGACTCACAAATACGGCGATACGAGTCTTTTTAATTGCCGCCTTTGTGTTCTCCGGCGCCAGATTCTGTGCAGCAAAGCATGATATTTGGATTGAGATCAAAACTCCTCATTTTGTGATTGTCACTAATGCTGGCGAACAGAAAGGGCGCTCGACCGCGACCCAGTTCGAACGGATACAGGGTTTCTTCCGGCAGTCCTTAGCCATTGCAACGCCGCGTCCCGGCCCGTTAGTAACAGTATTCGCCGTCACAAACGCGGATGCTATGCGCAGACTTCTACCGGAGTACTTTGAGGGCTTCTTCTCCCAGTACCGTGTGCACCCGGCGGGTGTCTTTTTCCAGCACGGGGGCAATTATTTCGCAATCGTCGAACTCGACACGCAGCGTTCCGGATACTTCGAAACTCTTTACCACGAGTACTACCATGCACTCACCCTACCTGTATTTCCAGATTTACCAGTTTGGCTCTCAGAGGGCTTGGCCGAATTCTACGGACGCACACAAATTACGGACGAATATGGGGTTGTCGGTGAGCCCGACCGTGACTTGTTGGACCTGCTCAAACAGAATCGGCTGATTCCCCTTGATGTCCTCTTCAATGTCGATAGGAAATCGCCTTATTACAACGAAGCACAAAGAGCGTCTGTGTTTTATGCGGAATCCTGGCTGTTCACGCATTATCTGATGATTGGCAGTCCGGATGCTCATCAACTGCTGGTCCAATATCTCAAAGATCTCGCGGACGGGAAATCGGCGAGGGAATCGGTAGCGGCCTTCGGCGATCTCAGGAAACTGCAGTCAGCATTGTCATCTTATGCCCTGCAGAGGAAATTTCTTTCAGTCAAGGCACCTGTCCCAAAGATGCAAGCGGACACAATGCTGGTCCACGTTTTGTCGGAACCCGAGACAAAACAATATTTCGATGCATTTGCGGCTGCGAGATCGGTCGAGCAATCTCATTAGAGCGAGGCCGGGAGATTTCGGTCAGTTGGCGAAACAGTGCGCCGTGAAAAGGCGCTGGACTTCAGCGGGTGCAACTCCCGCCCGGGAACTGGTTCGTTCCACCCGGTAGCAATCGAAACGGCGGCGGAGGCAACGAAGCTGTCGGAGCTTTCGATGGAAAGGGTCGCTAGGCGACTCCGCGAGCGTGCAGGCCGTAACGTGAGTAAACGCTGAGCAGGCCCCGAAACAACAATTGCAGGAGCCGACCTGACTGTTACACGGGGAAGGCCGCTGGCAATGGAGAGGGACGAGCGAACAAACTCCATTGAACCTGCCGGGGTAATGGCGACGGCATGTAGGCATAGGAGACCAGATGCAACACGGGAAGCCCCAGCGGTGATCATGGTATCGATCAACTGGCAACTCGCGAGAGACAGGCCAGGCCGTTTGGGGTGACGGAAAGGCTCGCAGTACCGCTGAAGCCGGGTAATTCCGGTGGAGGGAAGGGGCCTTAGTTAAAGACGAACGCAAGAAGCGACGAAGGACCGAGGGATTGGCGGTGAGCCTAACAACTCCATTCCGTGTTCAGAAGTCCTATTAAAGGGGATGTCAAGTGAAAAACACTTCTCCCCGCCGGAACGCCAGAAATATTTTTCGGCATCCAGCCCCCACCACACTGCTGACACCTCTTTTTTAGCAGCTGCTCGAACCTTTAGCCCGGTCGCGGAGCGGCCCGATAAGCCGCGGAGCGACGGGGCCTCGATGCTTCTTCCTCCCTGTGGTTTCATGTTCGCTGACATGACGGCGCCCTTCGGTTCTCTGAAACTCGCAAGCTAACCTGGTTGCAGAGTTGCCAACCATGGTCCTATCCGAGACTCGTGGCCTATAGCTTTCTTGGGTCATGCGAGGGTGCATACGGTTGTAGTGGAGACTGGGTGCCGAAGCACACAAATCGCCTAACTTCTGAATAGATACTGTCCCTCGATCCGAGCGTCTCAAGAAGAAACCGCCTAGCCACCGCCAAGAATGATCCCCAAGGGATGGAACGGACTCTCTGTCCGAGACGCTCAAGCTGCTTGTAGTTTCAGTTGTTTCGCGTCGAAATGTGCTCCTTTCTTCCAGAGGATGAGAGTGATCGCTGCAATCTTTCGCGCCAAGGTGAGGCGAGCCATCGCCGGCTTCATGCCTTTCGTGAGCAAGCCTTGGTAGAAATCGTGGAACGCTCCCTCTTGGCTGCTGGCCATCGTCGCCGCACTCTTGAAGATGGCTTTCATATCATGATTGTGATTTTGATTGAGTCCACGAAGTTGCTGGGGCTTCTTCGAGCGTTGCAGCTGTCCGCCCACGTAACGGTGTTGCGCACTGTCGCGCGTATCGATCGCCAGCCCGCTGTATGTCCACAGTTGTCGCTTGCTGCGGAACCGATGCGGGGTCTGGATCAGCGCGATCAGCAGAGCGGCTCGAATGGGGCCGATTGCAGGAATCTGGCGCAGTAATTTTGTCGCGCTCTGTTTCCGGCTCTCGGCCAACAGATCCCGCCGCACTGCTTGGCGCAAACCTCGCAGAGCATCCAGCTGTTGGTAGAAAAACTCAGCCCGCCGGCGTACCCCTGCTTCCCCAATCTTGTTCAACCACTCTTCGCGATGACGCGGCGCGTAGACTTGCTGGCCCCCATAGGCAATGCCCCAGCTGCGATACAGAGCCTTAACTCGATTCATCACCCGGGTGAGATCTTTGCTGATCGTCAGATAACTCCGGGCCAGTTCCTTCAAGGTGCGGAGGCCGTCCTCGCCATGGTAGACCGAACGCAGGTATCCGCCGCGCAGCAGATCGGCGAGCTTGCGCGCGTCAATCTTGTCGCTCTTGTTACCTTCCTTCATCAGCGCGTTTCTCCGTGGATCGCACACGACTAGCTCCGTGACGTGTGCCTTCAGTAGGTCATATAGCCAAGCTGCCCAGGTTCCTTCTTCAAAGGTCACATGCAAGTCACCGCGCAGTCCCTGGATAAACTGCAGGATGGTACTCGCCTTGGTTTCGATAATCGATTCCATCACCACTTTCCCATCGCCGTTCATCACCGCGACAGCAATCGCTTCTTTGTGAACGTCCATGCCGATATACTTAATGTTCATAGGGGTGCTCCTTTCGGTAGAGTTCTGCTTCACACTCAAAACCTACCTCAAAGGGGCGCCCTTTTATAATGCGTTGCAGACGGCGTTGCACGCAAAAGCGAAGGAATCGCCCAACTTTCGTTTCCATGCACTATACGACAAGGTGTATCGGAAAGACGTACTGGCCTATGCCTACGAACGTTGCCAAGCCAACGGCGGGGCGGCGGGAGTGGACAACCAAACGTTCGAGAACATCGAAGTGTACGGCAGGGAACGATGGTTGGACGAACTGACGCAAGCGCTGAAAAGTCGAACCTATCAACCGCATCCTGTGCGGCGGGTTTACATACCCAAGCCGGATGGGAAGCAGAGACCGTTAGGCATACCAACAATCCGGGATCGGGTTGTGCAAACCTCGGCCATGCTGGTGCTCGAACCCATCTTCGAGGCCGACCTGCCGAGAGAACAGTATGCCTATCGGGCGCACCGCAGCGCGTTGGACGCCGTACAGCACGTCCACCAGCTGATCAACACGGGACATGGGCAGATCGTTGATGCGGATCTCAGCAGCTACTTTGATAGTGTTCCCCATGCCGAGCTCATGAGGTCGGTGGCTCGCCGGGTTGTCGACGGAGCGATGCTGCATCTGATCAAGATGTGGCTGGAAGCACCGGTCGAGGAAACCGACGAGCGTGGGAACAAACGACAGAGTACGCGCAATCGGGACGAAGGTCGCGGTACCCCACAAGGGTCTCCGATCAGTCCTCTGTTCAGCAATCTGTACATGCGACGCTTTGTGCTGGGGTGGAAGAGACTCGGGCACGAAGAGCGTTGGAAAGCGTACATCGTGAACTATGCCGATGATCTCGTCATCTGCTGTCGAGTTGGAGCGGAGCAAGCTCTGGTTGAGATGCGGAAGATGATGTCGAAGCTGAAGCTGACGGTGAACGAAACTAAGACGCGGGTCTGCTATCTGCCGGAAGAGAAGTTTGACTTTCTAGGATATACGTTCGGGCGGTGTTACTCGATGAAGAGGGGCCGAGTCTATCTGGGCACGGCACCCTCGAAGCAACGGGTGCAGCGCATCTGTCGCGCGATTAGCGACGAGACCGGGCGAGATACCGTGAGGCTGCATCCGCAGGCAATGGTGGAGAAGCTCAACCGGGTGTTGATCGGTTGGGCCAACTACTTCTGCCTGGGAGCGGTCAGCAAAGCCTACAGTGCGGTCGATCTACACACCCGCCGTAGGCTGCGTCGGTGGCTCTGCGACAAACACGAGGAAGCGCGGCCGGGCTATCAACGTTTTCCGGAAGCGTCGCTTCATTCTGTGTATGGTCTGGTGCAGTTACCACATCGTACCGCGAGACTTCCGTGGGCGACAGCGTGAGTCTTTTCCGAGAGCCGGATGCGGGAAAACTGCTTGTCCGGTTCGATGAGCGGGAACAGGAAACAGGGTCAAGCCAAACCGGATTGAGGCGGGCCATGCGAAAGCATCCCCACAGCCACCGGGAGGATACAGCCACTGCGCCTGTTCTCGACTCTACTCCCGATTTCACTTATTGCCATCTAATCCGGCTTCTTTGAGGCTGCCGGTGGGCCGTCCTATCGGGAGCGGAGGGGGCTTTGACCCTCTTCCATCACAAACGCGCTGTGAGCGCCATCACATACTCCTAACCCTGCGTTGCCGAAAATGGAGTCGACCTGTGGCAGTGAAGAGGTGTGCCCGTCAACCAGGATCGCCTTTCGAAAGCTGCCGCAGCCGATTAGTCGGCGCTCTTTGAAAACACACACGACAGGAAATAAGTCGGCGTGAGCCTCAAGCGAAATCCCGGCCGCTCGAAAATTACGCTAAATCATTGACAAATAAAGACCTTAGCTCTAAGTCATTTAGATTCAAAGATCTAGCGGGAAATTCCTCCTAACCCCATGATTCCATTACCACCGAGGGGAGGGGGTATACCCACATTGGCAATCTTTGCCAACCATGCAGGTTGTGGTTTTATGGACGGATCTGGGGCGTCTGCCCTCGCCTTGACCTTGCGCGACGCGCGCTCTAGACTCCCAGCGGGGTGTTCCATGCGGAAACTGATCTGGGTTCTTTGCATTGCGGCGGCATTCTCCGGCGCGGCTGCCGCCGACGAAGGGCATCATCACGAGGAGCTCACGCAGCAGCAACTGGGCACCGTGCATTTCCCCGTGTCCTGTACTCCCGAGGCGCAGAAGACTTTCGAAAAGGGAGTCGCGCTGCTGCATTCGTTCTGGTACGAAGAGGCGGAGAAGACTTTCGCCGACGCCGCGAAGCTGGATCCGAACTGTGCCATGGCTTACTGGGGCGAGGCGATGAGTCTCTGGCATCAGCTCTGGAACCAGCCGAATGCCGATACCATCAAGCGAGCCTCTTTGGAGCTCGGCAAGGCTGACAAGCTGAATGCGACGACTCCGCGCGAGCGCGACTACATCCAGGCCCTGCACGCCTTCTATTCCCACAGCCAGAAGATGGACCACGAAGCGCGCGCCCGGGCGTACTGCGCCGCCATGCAGAAAGTTTACGAGAAGTATCCGGACGATCACGAAGCAGCCGCTTTTTATGCGCTCTCGCTGCTCGCGTCCGAACCGGAGAACGACACTACGTTTGCCAACCGCAAACAGGCAGGAGCGATCCTCGAAAAGTTGTTTGCCGAGGAACCGAATCATCCGGGCATTGCGCATTATCTGATCCACACTTACGACAAACCGCAGTTGGCGGAACTTGGACTGCCTGCGGCCCGGCGCTATGCGCAGATTGCGCCGTTTGCGCCCCATGCGGTCCACATGCCCTCGCATATTTTTGCGCGCGTCGGGGATTGGCCGGACTCCATCCAGTCGAACCTCGCCTCGATTGCAGCGACGCGCAAGGCTACCGAAATGCACATGGGCGGGGAAGGGCACCAGTTCCACGCCATGGATTTTCTGATCTACGCCTATTTGCAAAGTGGGCGCGAGACAGATGCGGTGAAGGTGATTGAAGAAGTGAAGACCATGCCAGCCATGCAAATGGGCGGCATGGATCGCGACATGCAGGCCTTCGCCATGTCGAAGTTTCCCGCCATGTACGCGGTCGAATTGCATCGCTGGTCAGAGGCGGCAGCGCTGCCGGTGATGGCCAAAGCGAGTTCGGGCGACCGCGCCTATACCTACTGGGCGAAAGCCATCGGACGTGCGCGCAGTGGAGACTTGGCGGGCGCGAAGAAAAGTCTGGCGCAGATCGATACCATTCACAAAGACTATCTGGCGCGCAAGAAAACTTACGAAGCCGAATCGTCAGACATGCTTTATCAGGAGGCATCAGCCTGGGTGTTGCATGGTGAGGGTAAAAACGAAGAAGCAACCGTAATGCTGCGCCACGTCGCGGATCACGAAGATGCGGTTGGCGAAGAGCAGACCTCAATGCCGGCGCGCGAAATGCTGGCCGACATGCTGCTCGAGATGAAGCGTCCCGAGCAGGCGCTGGCTGAGTATCAGGGAGATTTGAAGTTTAATCCCAAGCGCTTCAACGGACTCTATGGCGCGGGCCAGGCAGCGGAGATGGCAGGGCAAACTTCCGAGGCGACGGAGTATTACGCCGTGCTGGTCAAGACCTGCGAAGGGGGAAGCTCTGCGCGTCCGGAACTGGCCAAGGCAAAACAGGCGGTCGTGGCGCTGAAGTAGATCGAGGAATTTGTAATTTGTGATTGGTGATTTGTAAACGGGAAAGCCGAAAGCGTCGCTCGTAAATTGCAAATTACCGATCGCAAATTACAAATCTACTTGTCGATTCGCTGCAAGCGGAAGAGCAACGTGCCCCATCCCAGCTTGGCGCGCATTTGCACCGGGGTGTGCGTCGCGTCTTCCGAAAACCAGACCCACACTTTACCTTTCGATTGCAGCGGCCCGGAAGTGGCTTCGGCCGTAACCAGAACGGCGGGGAAGGTTCCGGCGGGTACTCGGATCTGCTCGCGCTTTTCCACCGTGGCGCGGATGATCGTCGTCTTGCCGTCGCTGATGGGGAATTCGTATGTAGCGCCCGGTTGCAGCGGCAGTGACTGCAGGTAGTAGAAGCCGGTGATGACGTCGGTGGTGCATCCGGCCAGATCGCTTTCAACGTGTTTTGTCTCGCCCGTCTTCAGGTTCTTTTCGTCGAGGATGCTTTTCTTGCGCGCATAGTCGAAGTAGATCGAAGTCTCACGCCTATGCGCGCCCTCCTCGCTGTGCTTGAAGATGGAGAGGGAACAGAAGGTGCGGGAATCGAAGTGCGATTCGAACCGGTCGTGGACAGGAAAGATGACGTTGACGGCTCCGGAAGATTCGGCGGACGCGGTGACTTTGCGGTCGTTTCCGGCGACATCCATCCTTACGATGCCGGTTCCGGCGGTGATCAAGTGCCATTCCGCCGAGTAGACGTAGCTGCGTCCATCGGGAAAAGGATAGTTCGGACGAAGAGGTGCAATCTCCGCCCGAGCTGTCCCAATCGTTGCTGTAGGCGGCCCTTGCTGCGCCGACAACACGGTTACGATCAGTGAGATCACGCAGAGCGTCCTAAGGGAAGGGAACGATTTTAGAAGCTGCGGAAGAACTCCGATTTGGGCCGCTGTGGGGAAGGGCACGAGTTCCACTCGCGCCGTGACTGCGACCGAATCAACGGCGGCTTCCAGCCGCTCGGGGAATACTGCGCTGGGAGAACACTTTTTCCGCAGCCTCTTTAGCCGTGCCGTAAACGCCGCCAAATAGTTCGGATTCAGCCCCTGAGGTAACCGGCTCATGCTCCACGGCAGACTACCACACCACCTTCGCCATCAGCTTAATCACAAGGATGGCCAGCACGACCAGGCAGCCAATGCTCGCCTCATATTCGCGGTGCTTCCAGTAGCGTGCGGGCGAGTATGCGCTCTGCTGGCTGCCATAAGGCGTAAGCCGCGTCCACATGCGGGGCACGTGGCGGGCGTAATCGTCATACTCGGGAAATGTCTGACGCAGGTAGCGCTCTTCGCCAGCAATGACCGGGACATAAATCACCGCGAACATCAGCAGCATGACGGCCACAATCCACCAACTCCGCGCCGCGATGGCGAACCCAGCCGCCAGCATCAGCGAGCCGAGGTAGAGCGGATTGCGCGTGTAGGCATAGGGACCGCTGGTCGTGAGCTGTTTGTCTTTTTGCACGTGACCCGAGGCCAGCCCGCGCAAGACCAGGCCCGGGACGAGCACCAGTGCGCCGATGATCAACGAAATTCTGGTTGGCCGCGCCAGCCAGATGTAGAGAACTGCAAATAAAAATCCGAGAGGTACGCGGATGCGGCGGGCGACGCGCGACCAGGTATCGATGCCGGTCGGCGACGATTGTTTTCCGGCTTGGGAGACGTCACTCACTAATTTTGACAATACTGGTTTTGGCAATACTGGTTTTGCCGATATTGGCTTCGTCAGGAGCAGGACCAGATTGTGTCATACGATTCTGCAGCAGCTTTCGAGCGGCGGCGACGACTTCGCCGGCAGTGATTTCGAGTAAGCCGTGTTCCGGCTCGCCGCGCCGGCTGTGATCGGTCGTACTGCTGGCGCTTCGCAGCACGATCGATCGCGTGCCGAACGGGCCGTTGCGCGCGGGGTTTGTCGGACCAAAAATTGCCACCACTGAAATTCTTAAGGCCGCCGCCAAGTGCATCGGACCGGTATCGCCGCCAATGAAAAGGCGAGCCCTTCGCGTAAGCGCGATGAGTTCAGAAATCGAGCAACTAACCTTGCGCGCGGCGCCTTCGCCAGCAACTTCCACAGCTGCGGCCAGCTCTTCTTCTCCCGGTCCGTAGTTTACGAGCGAACATAATCCGTCTTTTGCGAGTTCCCTTGCAACCTGCCCGTATCGTTCGGCCGGCCACATCTTCGCACCCCAGCCTGCGCCGGGATTGAGAATGATGAAGTTCTTTGCATCCGCAATAACACTCGTCATTTTGCACTCGACATCAGCGTCTACGGGAAACTCTACCCGAGGTTCCGCCACCGGTGTTCCTATCATTCCGGTTACCTCTGCCGTCGTTGGTGCCGCTGCTTCCGCCAGCTCCAGGGCCTGTTGGATGACATGACTGCCATCGGTATTCACCAGCACTTGCCGAGTGTAAAACATGCTGGCGGCATTCTCTCGCGGCTGTACGTCGCCGTAGATTGTGGATGCTCCCGACCAGCGTGCCAGCAACGCCGACCGAACCGCACCCTGAAAGTCAATTACCGCGTCATATTGGATACCGCGCAACTGACTCAGTCCGACGGCGATCTGCTGCCAGGTGTTGAAGGACAAAAGGGCGCGGCGCCATTCCGCCAGGTTGATGGAATGGACGCGGTCGATCAGCGGACGCTGAGGAGAGCGCGGTCCGGAGCGCGGATAGCGCAGCGTGCATAACAATTCCACCCAGCGCTCCTCAATGAGCCACCCCAAAGTGGCGTGAGGGAAAGCCTGACGCAGGACGGCAGCGGCAGGCAGGGTATGAATAATGTCTCCCATGGCGCTGAGGCGAACGATGAGCAGGCTTTTGAGTTGCGGAGAGACGACGGGGGAAGAGGAACGCTCGGTCAGTTTCGTCGCAATCTGGTTCGTCGCAACTGCCAGGCTTGTGTCAAGGTCCCTCACGATTTTTGGGGCCCCAGCCGCGAACGCGTAATGGTCTCGGTCGCCGAGTGATTCTTGGGATCGCCGACGATCACGACTTGGCCTCCACAAGCCTTAACCTCGTCGCGCTCGGGGACGCTCTCTGGCGTGTAGTCCGTGCCTTTGGCGTGAAAATCGGGACGGAGCTCGCGAATAAGAGCGCGCACATCGGCTTCGGGAAAGATTATGACGGCATCCACGTCGGCTAGCGCGGCCAGAATTTCCGCGCGTTCATCGGCGGGCATCACGGGCCGCCCCTCACCCTTCAGGGCGCGCACCGACGCATCGGCATTGACCGCGACAATCAGTTTGCCACCCAGTTCGCGGGCGGCATGAAGGTAGCGGACGTGGCCTACGTGCAGCACATCGAAACATCCGTTCGCCAGCGTGATGCGATCTCCGGCACGACGCCAATCCGCCACCCGCTGGCGAAGTTGGTCGCGCGAAACAATCTTCTGATGGAGTGATGTGCTCAAATCAGTTTTCGATTTGTGTCTGGATAATCCTGTGGAAACGGACTTTGCCTCGTTGGAATGAGGCCGAACCCCGTCGCCACACTCTAATGCTCGCGAATTACTGGCGCCGTCTTATCCAGTGCATCAAGCAGTTCCTGCTGGCTGACTGTGGCCGTGCCGCGCTTCATTACCACGATGCCGCCAGCGTAGTTCGCCAGTTGGGCGGCCTCTTCCGCGGTCGCACCTGCGGCCAGCGCAGCGGTAAACGTCGCAATCACCGTATCGCCGGCGCCGGTTACGTCGGCAACTTCATCGCTGCCGTAGATCGGGATATCCACCGGCTTGTGACGACGCGGAAAAACCACCATGCCGTCCTTGCCGCGCGTGATCAGCAGCGATTCCAGGTTCATCGCGCCTGCGATCTGATCTCCGGCGGCCAGAAGGCGTTCCCAGTCTTCGCCGATGCGGATGCCGAGGACCTCTTCCACCTCCGATTCATTCGGCGTGGCTGCGGTGACGCCAGAAAACTCCAGCATGCGATGGCGCGAATCGAGCGCCACAGGAACCTTGTCGATCCCGCGCTTTTCCCGTATCACATTCAGCAGAGTGGGAGTCGCCGCCCCATATCCATAATCGGAGACCAGCAGCGCGTCTGAGGCGCGGGTATATTCGCGCGCGGCCAGCACGATTTCGCGGCGCAAATGCGCGTTCGGGCCTTCGGTCGGCTCGCGGTCAAGGCGCACAACCTGTTGCCCCGCAGTGTGCGCGAACCCAGCCAGAATGCGTGTTTTGGTCACCGTGGGGTAGCTCTTGTCTTTGAAAACACCACTGACCGGGATGCGCTTATGACGGAAAGCGCGCAACAACAACTTTCCAGGCTCATCGTCGCCCACGATCCCAACCGGCAAGACGTTCACTCCGAGATCGGCGAGGTTGTAGATGGCATTGGCGCCGCCGCCTGGAACCACTTTGCGATCATGGTGCTTCAAAATAAGTACCGGCGCTTCACGCGAGACACGAGAAATCTCGCCGAACACGAATTCATCGGCAACGAGATCTGCCAGCACCGTCACGGTGATCTTGGGAAAAGATTCGACGATCTTTCGTAGCCGCAGGCGGCCGTTCTCTTTAATATGCTTGGTCATCAATATTGGATCGGGAGGTGCAAACAAGATTTTCTCATGAGCGAGGCTTCTGTTTCGCAATTCTCGCCAAAATCGTATCCACGACTTCCTCAGGATGGTCGAGGGTAAGGCGGAGGGTGGCGACCGAGAGCGGGTTGAGGCGAGCCTGCAACGATCCCAGATTCACCGCATCTTTTTCCGTGGTCAGGAAACCGCCGGCGTGGAGTTTGCCGCGCTCGGCGAGCAAGCGCTCGATGTCACTCCGGCCATAGGCGTGATGATCGCGAAAGCCTATTTCTGCCGCCGGTGTGATTCCGGCTGCGCGTACTCGAGCGAAGAACTGCTCCGGTCTCGCGATGCCGCAAAACACAATCGGCGCGACGGGCGCGGCAGACAACGCGATTCTTCGCTGCATTCGCCACAACAGTTTCCCTTGGCCTGCGAAACTGCTGACGAACCTATCCGGCGCGGATATTTCCTCGGGTAGAACGATGGCATCGGCGCGTGCGAGCGACGATAGCGGCTCGCGCAGTCGGCCCGCAGGTAACAGCTCGTCGTCGAAATCGCTCTCCGCCATCAGGACGATGTCGAAATCTCGAGCCAGAGAGCGGTGCTGAAAGCCATCGTCAAGGATGTGCAATTGCGACTTAGACCTCTCTTCGGCAACCCGGCCTGCCTCATACCGGCTTTCTCCCACAATCACCGGAACGCCGAGCCGTCGCGCTATCAGCAGTGGTTCATCGCCAAAGTCCGCCGCTTTCCCATTGGGGTCAACGATCAGGACGCCGCGTGTTTTTCGGCGATATCCGCGTGACAGCACGTCGAAGCCAATGCCGCGCGCCTTCAACAGTTCGCCAAGGGCAATCACGAATGGAGTTTTGCCCGTTCCCCCCGCCGACAGATTCCCCACGCTGACCACGGGTTGCTCGAGCCGTCGCGCAGACAGCAGGCCCCAATCGAACAGCGTGTTTCGCAGGGCGGTAGCCGCGCCGTAAAGACCGGTGAGCGGATTCATGAGACGCCCATCAGTTGAAGGAGCGCCGCGACCGTCCTGTCGGTAGCCCCGCGCTGGGATGCGAGTGCCGCCAACGCATTGCGGCCGAGAGTTGCTCGCTCCAGGCCATTTTCGATCAACTCGATGAAGACGAGCGGCAACTCAGCAACTCCGACGACGCGTACTGCGTTGCGGCGTGCGAAAAAGTTTACGACGTCGCGAAAATTCTCATAGTGGTTGCCAGTAACGATCGCGACGCCATAGAGCGCGGGCTCGAGGATGTTGTGTCCGCCGCGCGGCACCAGGCTGCCGCCGACGAAGGCGACGGTTGCCAAAGAATAAAGCGTCGCCAACTCTCCAATACTGTCGACCAGAAAGACGCTGCCAGCGAGGGGTTCGCCGCTCCACAGTGACCGCCGCAACATTCGGAAGCCGAGTTTCTCGACCAGGTCGGCAACTTCCGCGAAACGCTCCGGATGGCGCGGTGCGAGGATCATCACCGCCTTGGGATGATGGGCGAGGATGTTGCTGAACGCCGAGAGCAGCGCGCCTTCCTCGTCCTCGAGCGTGCTGCCGCACACCAGGACCGGCTCGACCCCGGAGCGCTCGAAGCCTTCGCGAAGGCTGGCAACGATCTTCGGCAATGGTGGCGGCGCCACATCAAATTTTAAATTTCCAGCCACGATAACCTTCGATTCCGCGGCTCCAATTTCGATGAGTCGTTGCCTGTCCTCTTCGGTCTGCGCCAGGAAACAATCGACGCTCTCCAGCGTTTTCTTCAACAACCCCGGAAACCAGAAGCGAAAGCGGTTGTAGCCGGGAAGCGACCGGTCGGAAATTCGGCAATTGATTACCGCGATGCGAGCTCCGCTGCGTTTGGCCAGTCGCAGGAAGTTCGGCCAGAATTCCGTTTCCGCGACGACCACCAGTTGCGGACGCACAGCCTCGAGGTAGGGCCGAATCGCGAAGGCGAAGTCCAATGGAAAATAAAACACATTCTCCGCGCCGAAGCGCTGAGCAGCGAGTTTCTGGCCCGTGCTGGTGGTCGTCGAAACCAGTACGCGATAGGAGGGAAATCTCTGGCGCAACGCGTCGACAACTGCGCTTGAGGCGACAACCTCGCCTACCGAAACAGAGTGCACCCAGATTGCAGGTTGGTTGCTACGGCCGGAGAGAGCGGGCGGAACGGCGCCGAACCGCTGTCGCAACCCGGCCCGATATTTTCCGTGCCGCAACATCTGCAGCAGCCAGTAGGGCAGCGTCAGCAACAGGAACAAAACGAGCAGTGCACTATAGAGCACGTACATGGGGGAAGTCCCATTCTAAATGGCGAAGGGAAATCCGCCCTTCGGGCCGCTCCTTGATCGGCACTATGATCGCACTTTGATCCGCACTTTGATCCGGACTCCGATCTGGACTTTGATCCGCCCTCCGATCCTCTCTTGGAACGAAATCGCGGACAGCGCGGCTTGCTTTGGCCGCATCCTACTAAAAACATCGGACGCGAACCTTCGGGCTGCGAGCCGACATGACTCGCGAGCTCGGCGGCGCGGGCGCGTAGCTCGGAGCAATCTCCTATAATTCACGTATGCAGAATGCCGGTTTGGAAGAAGCAAAAAGAAAGAGAAAGACCAGGACATCGCGAGCAGCGCATATAACGGCGGTTTGGGCCTGCGTGTTGCTCAGCTGCGTTGCCGCGATTGCGGCCAAAGAGTTTGTAATGCCAGCGGCACAGCCCGCGCGCACCTATCCGGCACACGATGATCACCCGCTCGAAAAAGTTGCGGTCGGTGTCGATCCCTATGACCTCGAAGACAAAGCGTCGATCTTCACCGTCAACTACCGCAATTACGGATACCTGCCGGTATTCTTCGTAATCACGAATGACGGCGACCAGCCCGTGTCTCTCGTCGATATGAAAGCGCAGTTGAATACCAAGAATCGCAGCAAGCTATTTCCCGCATCGACGGACGATCTGCTGCGCCGGCTCTCCCATCCGACCAGGAATGACCGTCAAAATACGTTGCCGATTCCGCTGCCCAAGAAAGAGGTCAAGGGCGGCGTACCTCGCAAGACCTGGGATGAGATCGAGCAGGCTCAGTTCGCCGCCAAGGCGGTGGAACCGCATTCCACGGTACGCGGTTTTCTTTTCTTCGATGTGCAGGACATTTCGAATCCGCTGGCGGGCGCCAACTTCTATCTGACCGGAGTCGAAGATGCGAAAGGTAAAGAGCTGATGTATTTCGAGATTCCGATGGAGAAGTATTTGAGCGCGCCCGAAGCGAAGAAGCCGTAGGCGTCGAGTGACGGCCGAACCGGGGCGTCCGTGAATGAAATAAGTAAGCGGCCTTAAAGGAAGCAATATGCCAGCGACAGAGACGGACATTACGACTACGACTCCGATTACGATTCGAGAGGCTGGGGCGGACGAGTTAGCGATCATTCTTCATCATCGCCGGTCGATGTTTCGCGATATGGGAGAGGGCACGGTTGAAGAACTCGACCGCATGGTGGAAGTTGCGCGGCCGTGGATGGCGCGAGCCCTGGCGAATGGCTCGTATCGACACTGGCTGTCGCTGGACGGTTCCGGGCGAGTTTGTGGGGGCGGAGGGGTGCTGCTATGTCCCTGGCCAGCGAATCCCAAAGATCCTTGCACAGAGCGGGCGGTCATTTTGAATGTCTATAGCGAGCCGGAGTTTCGCAAGCGCGGAATTGCCCGGCAGATCATGGTGACCATTCTCGGCTGGATCAAAGCGCACGGCCTGCACTCGGTGAATTTGCACGCTAGCGCCGAGGGCCGGCACTTGTATGAAAAGTTGGGATTTACCGCGACGAACGAGATGCGGCTCAAGTTTTGAGGGTGCACAGGCTCCCGAATGCGGCCGTCCCTGCACGAACAACCCCTGTTTCCCACTGTTAAGCAAATCAAGGGCCAACTCCTTATAATCTGCTAACGTTCGGGTTGCTGCCCCGTCTATTTCTCTGTAAGGCAAGGAAAAGAAATTGGAATCACTTGCAGGGGACAGAGACAGAAAATGCCGGCCGACTCATGTGCAGTAGCAATTCCGGTTGGCGACAATTACCGTCATAGACGGGCGGAGCAGGATAGCGGCAACCAGAACCCCACGTCGCATTGGAATATGAGGGGCTCCTTGGCAGCGCAAGGCAACCGCATTGACGATACGAGTCTGATCCGGGAGGCGCAGCAGGGCAACCGTGCGGCCTTCGAGGTACTCGTCCGTCATTACGATCAGTCGGTGCTGCGCTTGGCGCTGCACCTGACCGGGTCAGAGTCGGACGCGCAGGATATTTATCAGGAGGCCTTCCTCAAGGCCTACAAGAATCTCGGTAGCTTCCGGTTTGAGTGTTCCTTCTATACGTGGATCTACCGGATCGTTACCAACCTCTGCCTCGATCATCTGCGAAAAAGGAATGTGCGCAAGGAAGACGCTCCGGTTGCGGTGGATGCGTCGGGTGAAGAGTACAGCCGGCTGGAGCAGTTCGCCGACGCGCGCTCGGGCGCGAATCCGGAGCGCGATCTGATGCGGCGGGAACTGGGGCGGAAGATTGGAACGGCATTGACCACGCTGACGCCTCGGGAGCGGATGGTGTTTGAGTTAAAGCATTATCACGGGCTAAAGCTGCGGACGGTGGGCGAAATGCTCAATACGACAGAAGAGACGGCGAAGAATACATTGTTTCGCGCGACCCAGAAACTGCGGGCCGCGCTGGCGGAAATGCGATGAGAGAGAGCTGCGAGTTACGAGCCGCGGGCCTCGAGCAACCGGTTCGCTCGAAGCTCGAAGCGCGTGGCTCGAAGCTACAGCGGCAGCGAGGATTCAGCCAACCTGCAACTTTCCGCGAAGGGATACGAAAATGAAATGTGATTGGGTACGGCAGAACATTCTGTTCTATGTGTACAACGAAATCGAGGATGATGCCCGGTATGAGGTCGAGCAGCATCTGGCGCGGTGTCCCGAGTGCGCCACCGAGTTGAAGGTGACGCGTAAGTTTCACGCGACCCTGTCGGAAACGGTGGCGGAGCCGACTCCGAACTTGCTGGCGTCTTCGCGGATGCGCTTGCAGGAAGCACTGGAGACAACGCGTCAGGGCGGCCTGTGGCAGCGGCTGATTCTTGAGCCGGCAACCTGGCTGCGGCAGATTCGTATGTCGCCCGCACTGGCGGCGCTGATTTTTATCATTGGATTCGGTGGCGGCATTGGCGCGACTTATAACTTTCTAGCTTCCGGACGTGAGAGCGGCGGCAGCACAATCACCAGTTCGCTCGGATCTGCGGGTAGCACTACGTCGCTCAATCAACCCCTGGAGTCGTCCGCGATTACTGGCATCCGCTCGGTGACGCAGGAGCCCGGATCGAATCAGGTGAGCATCAAGTACGACACGGTTTTGACTCAGGAAGCGCAAGGCTCGTTGAATGACCAGCGCATCCAGCAATTGCTGTTGTTCGCGGCGCGCAACAATTACAACTCAGGTGTGCGCATGGATTCGGTAGATGTGCTGACGCAGGCACCGGACGATTCGCGCGTCCGGGAAGCGCTGCTCTATGCGTTGCAGAATGATACCAACCCAGGAGTCCGTTTGAAGGCGCTGGATGGCCTGAGCGGCTTTGTGCGGCAGGATACTCAGGTGCGGGATGGAGTCTTGCGGGCGCTGATCAGTGACACGAACTCCGGCGTTCGCATGCAAGCTTTGCGGCTGGCGGAGCCGTTGAAAACGGACAGTAACGTTCGCTCCGTGTTGACCAGGCTGGCGCAGACGGATCAGAATCCGTCGATTCGCTCGCAGGCGCGAACCATGCTGGCGCAGATGCCGGAAATGGATTGATTGGTTGAAGGACTGAAGGATTGAAGGATTGATAAATTGCTGCATTGATTGATTGACGGATAGATGAGGGACGGGCTAAGTACGAAGTCGAGGAGGACATTCATTGAAACGCGCAATTAAACTCGCCAGCGTCGGAGTGGTTGTAGCGGCGCTGGCGTCACTGGCATTCGGCCAGGAAACTCGGGTGTATCGCGAAGGCAGCAACTGGGTCCAGGAAATGAAGGGCGACCTGGGTGCGGCGAAAAATCTGCGGGTGAAGCTAGCCGCGGGTTCAGTGCGGGTTCAGGGTGGGTCGCAAGCGGGGATTACATACGTCATTCATCGCAGAGCTTATATATCTTCGGAAGAGAAAGCTCGCCACGAATTTGAATCGTACCGGATCAACACCTTCGTGAAGGGCGACACGGTGTGGATTGTAGCGGAATCAAGCCGGCGAGATTCCAAATGCTCCGATGATTTCGTCGTCAATGTACCGCGCAGTCTGGAAACCGCCAAGCTCGAAACCGGGGGCGGTAACGTGAGCGCAACCGGGGTTGCAGGACGCGTGGAACTGAGCAGCGGCGGCGGGAATATTCACGTAGACGATATCGGCGGCGACGTGGTTGCGGAAACCGGCGGCGGCGCGATTGAAGTCGGCAGCGTCGAAGGCAACGTGAATCTTGAGACAGGCGGAGGAAATATAAAGGTTGCATCCGCCAAGGGCGAGATCAAGGCCGAGAGTGGAGGCGGAAGCGTCGTCGTTCTTTCGGGTCTGCAAGGCGCGGTGCTGGAAACGGGCGCGGGCAGCATTCGAGTCGATAAATGCAGTGGAACGGTCAAAGCCACGACCGGAGGCGGAAGCGTCGAGTTGGGAGATATCGGAGGGCCGGCGCAAATCGAGACCGGGGCAGGAAGCATTCGGCTGACATCCGCCAAGGGACGAGTACAGGCTCAGACGGGTGGAGGCAGTATTCAACTGGACGGGGCGACTTCGGTGCAGGCGGAAACTTCGGCCGGCGGAATCGTTGTCAAACTGCTCTCGTCGACCGGCGCTCGAAATAATTCCACGCTAGAAACCTCGGCGGGCGACATTACCGTCTATCTGGCAAATGATCTGGCAATTTCTGTTCGAGCCGAGATCGAAATTGCCAATGGCCACACGATCCGTAGTGACTTTTCCGACATTCATGTGTCCACCGAAGGCGGACCATGGGGGCCGAAGACGGTCACGGCTGAGGGCCAACTGAACGGCGGCGGACCCGTGTTGAAGGTGAGGACGAATTCGGGGAACGTGAACTTTCGGCGCGTCAATCGATAGAGGGCGTATTAGTCCATCAACAAGTGGCTCGCTAACCAACGACTAGCTCACCAACGGCTAGCTAACGACCGGTGTGTTATTCAGGAGGGCTTATGAGCTTGGTTCATCGCTTCCTGCTTTGCTTATTTCTTGTGTCGCTCACCGTTTCCGCGGGGGCGGGCGTGCAACCCTCGGAGTCGAACGTTGGCTCGAACGCTCATTCGAACGCCTCTTCAGGCTCTTCTTCGTCCTCCTTTTCGACCTCCGGAGAAAACTGGGATTGGAATTACAGTTCCGAGGAGAGCGTCGGATCGTCGTTTCTTGGAGTCGACATTGCCGACGTTTCTCCGGAACGCCTGGCCGAATTGAAGCTCAAAGAAGAACACGGAGCCGAGGTCATGATGGTCGACCAGGACGCTCCTGCGGGAAAAGCCGGAGTGCGCGAACATGACGTTATCGTGAGTCTGAACGGGACGGCGGTCGAGAGTGCTGCTCAACTGCGGCGCATGATTAAAGAAACACCGCCTGGACGCGTGGTGAGTCTCGGCATCAGCCGCGATGGACAACCTCTGACGATCAAGGTGCAACTTGCCGATCGCCATAAATCGATGTCGTGGGAACCGCACATGCCCCAGATACCGGAGATGCCGGCCATGCCTGCCATGCCAGATTTCGACGTCCCGGTCTCGGTGGTCATTGTGCACTCCTCGTTGCGCAGCGGCTTGATGGTCGAAAACATCACGCAGCAACTGGGAGACTTTTTTGGAGTCAAGGATGGCAAGGGAGTTCTGGTCCGCTCAGTGGAGAAAGGCAGCCGTGGGGAAAAGGCCGGATTCCGCGCCGGAGATGTGGTCATCAAGGTCAACAATCAGCCGGTGCATGATACCTCCGACTTTACGCACGCGCTGCGGTCATCATCGAGCGCAACGGTAGCCGTGACCGTGATGCGCGACCGAAGAGAGCAGAATCTTACCCTGACGCTTCCCGAGAAAAAGGATTCCGGCAGCATGATTCAAGAGAGCTTCGATTTTCACGAGCTGACGGCAGAGACCGAGCAGGCAATGACCAGGGCGGGAGACGAGATCGCGCGTCTGACTCCGGCGATTATGGAGAAGGTGCAGCAGTCATCCTGCTGGAAGGATGCGGAGAAAAAGATGCAGGACGCACAGCGTAAGCTGCAGGATTCACAGAAAAAGATGCAGGAACGTCAGCAGAAGCTGCGCCATGAGTTCTCGGGAGAGTGGGCGGAGATTTAACCTCGCGAAAGAGGGCGCTGCGCACGGTTACGAAAGTCACCGGCGCTTTCGTGGGATGGCCGGATTCCAGGCGTGCATCATCCGGCGGTTACCTGTCGCGCTGAAGAAAACCACGATAATCTGTTGGCGCGATGGCTTTCTACGCCCTGTTATTTTCAAAAAGCGCGGAGACGAATGCCGCCATGAAGGCGGCCTGCAACAATACCGGAATCCGCGTGGAAGCCTGTGAAGACATCTTTTCCGCCATTGAAAAAGTGAAGACCCACGCCTTTTCCTGCGTGATCGCCGACTGGGTGGAGCAACCCGAGGCGAGCTTTCTACTGAAGCGCGCGCGCGAGTCCACGCCGAACCGCGAAACTATGGCGATTGCCGTAGTCGATCACGAACCTGCCTCGGCGGAAATGCACGACAACCGTCTCGACTTTCTCGTCTATCGGCCAATTTCTGATCAGGAAGCGGAAGCGGTGCTCACGAAAGCATCGGAAACGATGCGTCCAGCCAGCCCACCGCAGATTGCGGAGGCGCCCAGGGAAGAGCAAGACGAGAGTGGTGCCGGATCGGAGTCTGGCGAACACGTGCCACCGGCCGGTTTTGCTCAAGAACATGCGGCGGAGAGCGATCATCACGCTGCCGCCGTCACGACCTACGAAGGGGACGAAGACTCTGGCCAGCACAGCCATGCGACAGGGCTTAGCGTCGTGTGTGCCGTTTTTTTTCTGCTGGCGGCTACATTTTTTCTCTGGAAATCGCGCGACTCGGTCGGATACCTGTCGCATACTCGAGAGGGACGAGTCCAGGTTTTGCGGGAATCGGTGATGGCCTTTCTTGATAAGCACCCAATGGGTGTAGCGCCGATCCCTACCGCTGGAGACGCGGCGCGGCAAGATCCGTACTTCAGTCGAGACCCTGCCAGTTCCAAGTCCAACGCCCAGACTCCGTCCTTGGGAGTGGTGGCGACGGAATCCACTTTGACGGAAACGCGCATGCCTTTGCCTCAGGCCTCCGATTTCCCACTGCCCGTACCCGTGTTTGAACATCAGGAAGAGGCGCCGATCCGCAGGGAGCGAGCCGCGATTCCTGACAGCATGAGAAACTCTCCGCCAATTGCGCAGCCAGTCGTGGTCGCGGTGAATCCGGCGCAGATGATGCCTGTTTCCGCTCCGCAACCGCCGCCCGCCATCCAGCAATTCAGCGAACCGGTCGCGGTGAGCGAAGAGTCGCAGCGCGCGCTGCTGGTGCACACCGTGAATCCGGTTTATCCACCGGAGGCGCTAGCTCAGAAGCTCCACGGATCCGTCGTGCTGCAGGCGCGAGTAGGACGCGACGGCACGGTCGAGGACCTGAAAATTGTTCGGGGAAATTTCGTTCTCAGCCGGGCGGCGATCGCCGCCGTCAAGCAGTGGCGTTTTCAACCCTACACGCTGAATGGTCACGCGGCGGCAACGCAAACCGTGATCACGATCAACTTCAGCGATCCTCCGGCGTAGAGTCGTCGCTCCTGCGTTTGGGTGGCGCAACGGTTCACCGGTTGTGGCTCTCGCTTTGGGGTGGCGCAGCGGTTTACCGCTGCGATAACCGGCGCATTTTTCAGTATCGGCTTTAGCCGCTGCGGTCCGACGACTGCGCCGAAAGTACTTTTTCCGCACCCACTTCCACTCGTGCCGCTAAGCCCTTGAAAATGTCCCCGCGCTTCAGCGCCTGAGGAGCGCTTCTTCGCACCCTCCACAACTTTTAGTCCATGGGAAGGGAACCGGCGTTGGCTTGAGGCTTGCAGGCCCCTCCCCCACACCGGGTGCTTCTTCTATTTCATTTTCTATTTGTGGTCGTCGTGTTTTTCCTGTTCGGCAGTTGGAGGGGCCACACCGCTCGATTTCTTCCAATATTCCTGCACTGCGGGCGGCAGCTTATTGATGCGGGTGAGGAACGCCGTCACCTTCCACATATCCGGTTCGGAGAGTGTTTTGTCCCAAGCCGGCATGCCGGTATAGCGGACGCCGTTGTGAATCACATAAAAGACGTGCCACTCTTCGTCGTCCGGCGGGTTAAGAATAAGGTTGGGAGCGGGAGGGTAGAACGATCTCCCAAACGCCGAAACCTGGCGATCGACGCCGCCATGGCACCCCGCGCAATTCATGGTGTAGATCTTCAGGCCCGAGATCAGATTGTCATCGGTGGGAGGCACGGGATTGTTCACGCGGGGAGCATGGCGCTCCACCGAATTGTCGAGCGCGCTCATGGCGATGTGGCTCTCCATTCGCGGGGGAGCGACGTTGGCCCGAGTCGGCAAGAAGCCCAGCAGGGCAAGGCCAAGACTGCCAATCAACAGAACCAGAATGGTGATGACAATCCCGAGAATGAAGTTGCGCATTTCAGAATCCTTAAATTTAAGAGACTCGAGAATCTCGGTTCACAACAGAGTTCATCATACGCACCGTCCTTTTCATTCTACCTTCAAGGGCGCGGCAACCGAGCCGATGCGTCCCGTGAGATCGTCACGCACCACGAAACGGACCGTGTATTCTCCGGGAGCAAGATCCAAGGCACCGGGATACGTGATGCCGCTCTGGCGAATCGTTGCCAACTTCGCCGCGGTCAGATGAACTTCAATCTTCTGCCCGACGGGATGATCGACTGGTTTGCCTTCGGGAGTCTTCGCCGAGGCAACGAAGTCCAGCACGACATGGTTATTGTCGGCTTCGTCAACCAGTCCAGGCTCGGCGGCAAGGTGCATCTCATAATTCACATGCTTTTTGCCCGGCTCTTTGCCGGGTTCGATTTTGGCCCAGCGCGCCACCAGCGCGATGGAAGTGAAATCCAAAGGCGACTGCAACGCCGATGAAATATCGCTGCTCCGGCTATCGTCAGGATCGACGGTGGCATTGGTGACAAAGAAGCCGCTGCGGGCTCTCACTTCCACATGGTCGCGTTTTACTTTCACCGACAATTTGCGCCAGCCCGGCTTGGTTTTCGTCCGATCGAGATAATAGCCCAGCATGTAGTATTCGGCGGAATCGTTCACCGCATCGCGAAAGCCCTTTACCAGGTCGTTGGAGTTGAAATAGGCGCGGCCTCCGGTCATGGACGCAAAGGTCTGGAACGACGCCTGCGTGTCCAGCTGTCTCCAACTCGTATTGCGCACATAATTTTTCCCCGGGTTGCTGATGGAGGCAGTGGGCATGAGCGTCTGCAATCCTTTGACATCGACGGGATAGAGCGAGATCTGCGCATTGTTCAGCAGTTGCCACGTGTGTTCGTACAGAGGCAGCACATCGACCAGAGAATCGCGGCCAGCGGGCGCGAGCTGCATGGTGCTGTCGCTGACGCTGAATGGGAATCCACCACTCGCCCAGATCAGCGACTTGCGGCCAGGGAAGCCGGCTAACGCCTGCGCCGCCTGCTGCATTCCCTGCAAGGTGTAGGTGATGGCCAGCCGTTGCTCGAACGACTGAAAGTTGAGAACCGCGTCTTCCATCATGGTCTGGATTCGTTGGGCTTCGCTCTGTACCTGGCCCGGATCGACGCCGGCGCTGCCATCCGGACTGGCAGTTCCAGTTATGGTTTCCAGGTCTTCCGGACCATCGACCATCTGAAACGTGTCGCCTTTCACCTTATGCAGCGCGGCCACCAGAACGCGAGGGTCGGTAGTGAAGTCATGGACAACATGAATGCCGCTGCGGGTAAGGGTATAGAGGGCCGTAGGCTCACGCTGATCCACCGATTGCGTCAGATATTTGAGCAAATCCTGGCGCGCGTATGCCTGATCCGTGAAACGCGTGTTGATGAAGTCGAGCACGATGATCGTGATTCGTCTGGCGGAAGGCCCGCCGGCAACAGAATTGCTGAACAGGGTGAGATTCGGATTGCTTGGACGCGACAAACGGCGCGTGTCGCTGGTGATCTCCTCGAAGGTTGCGACTTTTTGTTCGGTGCCGTTTTCCAGCACGGTGAAGTCTTCCTTCTTGAGTCCGAGAATGTGATTGCCAGATTTGTCGGTGACCAGCGCTGGAATCAGCACCAGTTCCGAGCGCGCAGTGAATTTGACTTCGGAGTCGTTCTCTTTGTCTTTCTCTTTGCCCTTCGGCTCTGCGAAGACAAGAATCGAAGCACTTAAGGCGGCGATTATCGTGACGCAGCAGGTGCGCTTGCGGCCGGTCGTCATTCTCCTGCTCCTTCTGACGGCAAGAAAAGGGTGCCCCGTACTTAGTACGCGTGCAACCGGCGAGCCTCACGCACCAGATCGGACACTTTGGGGAGGAAAAACTCCTCCTGCGGCGGAGAAAACGGAACGGGCGTGTCGAGCGACGTCAGTCGGACAATGGGGCCGTCCAGATCGTCGAACGCTTCCTCGTTGATGATCGCGGAAATTTCTCCGGCCAGCCCTCCGGTGCGCGCGTGCTCATGAAGGATGATGACTTTGTTGGTCTTCTTCACGGTGCCAGCAATCGCCTCGCGATCGAGCGGCGAGACCGTGCGCAGGTCGATGATTTCGATCTCGATTCCTTCTTGACTTAGGATTTCCGCGGCTTCGAGCGCGGTATAAAGCATGGCGGCGTAGGTGATCACGCTCAGGTGATGGCCCTCGCGCGCGACGCGGGCCTTGCCGATCGGAACGACGTAGTCGTCTTCCGGGTTGGAGCCAGGAATTTCTCCTTTGATTCTCCGGTAGAGATATTTGTGCTCGAAAAAAATCACCGGGTTGGGGTCGCGGATCGCCGCCTTGATCAGTCCCTTGGCGTCGTAGGCCGTCGCCGGGCAGACTACTTTCAGTCCGGGCGCGTGCACAAACCACATTTCAGGATTTTGCGAGTGGAATGGGCCGCCATGCACGTTGCCGCCGCTCGGGCCCCGCAACACCAGCGGAGCCGGCGCTCCCCAGCGATAGTGCGACTTGGCGGCCATATTGACGATCTGATTGAAGGCGCAGCCGATGAAGTCCATGAACTGGAACTCGGCCACGGGACGCAGGCCGGTAAGCGCCGCTCCGTAGGCAGCGCCCATGATGGCCGACTCCGCAATCGGAGTATCAATCACGCGTTCGGGGCCGAAGCGATCGATGAAGCCGTCGGTGACTTTGAAAGCGCCGCCGTAAATGCCGATGTCTTCACCCAGGCAAAAGACGCTGGGGTCGCGCTCCATCTCCTCCCAGATTCCCTGGCGGATGGCTTCGAGGTAGGTGAGAACGGGCATGAACTGGAAGTGTACCCCATGCAGTTCTCAGTAATCACGAACCAGTTCTCAGTTCTCAGTAAGTGCAATCGTTGTTCCGCATCTGCCGGATATGACCAGCCCCGACCCCTCGGATAGTTGGCGTAGAATCCCGATATCGCGAACGATTCGGCGCACGCTCGGGGAAACGATGAACTGGAAATCTTTGGCGGAGCGTTCCAACGGTTGTACGGATAACGTATGTACAGACAGATGACCCCATTCATGTCCAGATTATTGATCTCCAGATTAAGGTCCGGGTTGATCTCATTGTTCTTGGCCGGTCTGTGTGTGCCGGTGCCCGTTCATGCCCAGGCCGGTTCCGCAGCGCCGTCGACCCAACGCAAGACTAGCAACCCGTACACTGGCGACCTCTCCATCTTCGATGCCCCCGGGCGCGACGAGCGCCTGCAGATCAACCGCGTCATGGATATGCTTGCCATTGCGCCTGGCAAAAGCGTTGCCGACATCGGCGCCGGATCGGGCTGGTTCACCGTGCGCGCCGCCCGCCGCGTTACCGGCTCAGGCACGGTCTATGCGGTAGACATTAACCCTGACGCCATTCGTTACATTGACCAGCGCGCGAAGAAAGAGCATCTTCAGAACATAAAGACGATCGTCAGCAAGCCCGACGACCCACAACTCCCCGCCAACAGCATCGACGCCGTGCTTTTACTGAAGACCTACCACGAAGTAGCCCATCCGGTTGTGCTGCTCAGGAACCTTCGCTCATCGCTCAAACCAGGAGCCAGGATTGGCATCATTGATCGCAATGGCAACGGAGAAAATCATGGCGTGAGTAAAGACGTGGTCGTTCGCGAAGCCGCCGAAGCCGGATACGAACTGCGCGACTCGCAGGATTTCGTGAAAGCCGACGGCATGGATTATTTCCTGATCTTCACTGCGAAGCCGGATTAGGGCAACGCTTCATTCTGGCTGCGACCGGCAGAAGATCCGAAGCGTATTTCGCCACCCACGATGTGTCATCCTGAGCGAAGCGAAGGCCCGCTGTTCGCCAGCGCTGAACTATCGCGAACCGAAGGGCACGGCGATTGACTACTCTTTCATCACAAACGGGCTGTGAGCACCATCACATACTCCTAACCCCGTGTCGGCCAAGATGGAAATCGACCTGTGGCAAGGCAGAGGTGTGCCCCGCCGTCAGCGGGGCTTCTCGAAGCCGCCCCAGCCCATACAGTCGTCGCTCTTTGAAAACATAAATGTAGAGTGAGCGGGCGCCAGCCCTCCCGCCATATCCCCGAGCGGCCAGAAAATCAGCTAAGTTATTGACGAATAAAGACTTTACCTCTAAGTCGTTTAAACTCAAAGATCTAGCGGTAATTTCCTCCTAACCTCATGATTCCATTAGCAAGGGGGGGAGGGGGGTATACCCCAAAATAAAGCCGCAGTCAATGTTCCGCGGTCAATCTTCAGCGATCAATGTTCAGCGATCAAAGTCCACCTGGAGGATAAAGCCCAGCCCACAAGACAAGCGCCTTTCGGAATCTTCCCGACCACCTTCGCGGATGTAAAGCTGATGTAAGTAGCAAGCTGAGGTGCGTATGGGACGTTTGGCAGCAGCGTTGGTCGGGGCAAGAAGTGCAACCTTGATACTGGCAACTTTGATGCTCGCCGTTCTCTGCTCCTCGGTAGCATTGGCCAAAGAATATAAATGGAAAGACGCGAAGGTCATCGACATCACTTCCGAAAAGGACGCGGCAGTCGTTGTTCCCATCGCAACCATAGTCGGAGGGCCGATAACGAAGACCTTCTATTGGATACAAACCGACGACACGATCTACGTTCTTCGCCCCGTTCTCACCAGGAGCCAGTGGTTGAACGTGACGCTGCACGGCCCGACGAAAATAGCCATCGACGGCAAGAACGCGCATATTCTCGATAACTACGAAAAAGACGAGAAGATGCGGGTTGTCGAGAAGATCGCGCGCCCGCACCCCGCAGACCCACAGTAACCGCCCGCAACCGGGATGGCTTACAATTCCCCTTCCATGACAGTTGCGGTTCGTTCGTTTGCCAAGATTAATCTCGGGCTTTACATCGGCGCCGTCCGCGCGGACGGGTTTCACGATCTGCGCACGGTGTATCAGACGATTGCCCTGCATGACGTGATCCGGGTAAGCATCGAACGAAACTCGCGGCAGGGCAGCGGGATTGAGATCGCTTGTAGCGACTCGCGCGTTCCACTGGATTCGTCGAACACCTGCTATCGCGTGGCCGAGCGTGTGTTGGACGAACTGGACGCAACCGGCAAGGTGCGCATCGAGATCGACAAGCGCTTGCCGGTGCAGGGCGGTCTGGGAGCCGCCTCTTCCAATGCGGTGGCAACTTTGGTTGGCCTGGAACGAGCTCTCAGGAAGAAGTTGTCGGTCGCGGTTCGGGCGCGAATCGCTGCGGAGGTCGGGTCCGACCTGCCCCTGTTTCTGGTGGGTGGAACGACGTTAGGAGTCGGACGCGGAGAGGAGGTTTATCCGCTGCCCGATCTTCCCGCTCTCGCGATGGTGTTAGTGACGCCAGAGGTTGGGGTTTCTACACCGCAGGCGTTTGCTGATTGGGATAGGCTGGTTCAGGGGAACAGAGCTGCCGAGTTGGACTCGGTCGAGCGGAGGAATACGTCCGCCGCCACGCAGCCGCGATTGACTCAGCCCCATGGCTCCGATAGACTGTTTGAGGTTGGCTGCGTGCTTTCGGCGTGGCTTGCTGGTTCACCCAGTATTAGTGGTTCACCCAACACCGGTGCTCCTGCAAAAGGTGGGAGCCGGGCCGGGAACTTGCTTTCCGACCTTGTCCGTACCGGGATTGAAAACGACTTCGAAAAGGTCGTCTTTCCTCAATATCCCGAATTGCGTGACATAAAAGGTGCGCTGGTGCGCGCGGGGTCGAGATACGCTTCGCTCTCCGGCTCCGGGTCGACTTTGTACGGGCTGTTCCGCTCCCCAGCCGATGCGGCGAAGGCGGCAGGGCATCTGCGAAAGCAGGGGCTTCGGGCGGTGGCGACCGGTACGTTGACGAGGCGGCAGTATTGGAAAAGAATTCTCGTTTGATTTTCGGTGGTTGTAGAGACTGGTTTCAAGGTTTCAGAGTTTCAATTTGGTAAACATCTTGAAACCCTGATCGTTGTCGACGACAATTGACGGACAATCAGATTGATCGTTTTACTGGGCCGTCGACTAATGGTAGGTTGAGGCGTTTAGCGGGCGTCTGAGCCCGCTGCCGAAATCCTGAGCGAAGCGAAGGATCTCTCAATCGATACCAGAGGTTAGAAGGGCCGAAGAGTTTGGGCCGTCGACTAATGGTAGGTCAAGTGCCTTTGGAGCACTTTGTCTAGGTTCGAATCCTAGCGGCCCAGCCAGAAAAACAGGGTCAGGCATCAGGTCTCACGAAGACCCTGCACCTGTTTGCTGAGACCTGAGAACTACCTGAGATCTCCAACTATGGCCACAGTTGCAACCACGACTGCCGACAAGACGAGCGCCGAGAAAACCGTTACGGAAAAAAAGCCGACTACGGACGAGAAAACGGAACGCAAGCCGCAACGCGCCCGGGTCGATGATAAGTTCAAGATTTTCAGTGGTACGGCCAATGAGCCGCTGGCGGACGAGGTATGCCAATTTCTGGGCATGCCGCGTGGCCGGGCCCAGGTCACTCGCTTCGCGGATGGCGAGTGCTACGTGCAGATCCAGGAGAACGTGCGCGGCTGCGATGTATTCGTAATTCAGCCGACCTGCCGTCCCGTGGATGGGCATCTGATGGAGTTGCTGTTGATGATCGACGCGCTCAAGCGAGCCTCGGCCCGTCGCATCACGGCGGTGATTCCGTACTTTGGCTACGCGCGGCAGGATCGCAAGGACAAGCCGCGCAGTCCGATTTCATCGAAGCTGGTGGCCGATCTGCTGACCACCGCGGGCGCCCATCGGGCGCTGATTGTGGATTTGCATACGCCGCAGTTGCAGGGCTTTTTCAATATTCCGGTGGACCACTTGTTCGCTTCGCCGGTGCTGGTGGATCACTTCAGGAAGCTGAACCTGCCCAACCTGACGGTGGTTTCGCCCGATGCAGGCGGTGTGGAAAGAGCGCGGTTTTTTGCCAAGAAAGTAGATGCCGCGCTGGCGATCGTGGATAAACGCCGTGTTGAGATGAACGTGGCGGAAGTGATGCACGTGATCGGCGATGTCAAAGGCCGGACGTGCTTGATCATTGACGATCTGATCGATACTGCGGGCACGCTGGTGAAAACCGCCGCCGCGCTCATCGAAAATGGCGCGTCTGAAGTTTATGCTTGCGCGTCGCACGCAGTACTGTCGGGAGCGGCGGTGGAGAATGTCCGCGACTCCGTTATACGGCAGGTGGTGGTTACGAACACGATTCCTCTTACCGCGGAAGCCGATGCCGCGCGGACGGAAAAAGGCGGCAAGTTCGCTGTCCTTTCGATCGCAGGACTGATCGGCAGCGCGATTCAGGCGAATCACGAAGAAACATCGGTAAGCAAGTTATTCATTTAGAAGGAAGCGAAATTATGGCGACAGCAACAGATATCAGCATTCTGGAAGCGCAGAAGCGCGAACCAGGCACCAAGAACGCTGCCCGGCGCGTGCGCGTCAGCGGAAAGATTCCCGCGGTTGTGTATGGCGCGGGCAAAGATGCGGCTGCGGTCGCGGTCGATCCGCGGCAAGTGCTACGCATCCTGAAGTCGGAGAGCGGCCACAACACGATTTTCGATCTGGCGCTCGACAGCGACAAGGTCAAAGCGATGATCGTGGACTGGCAGTTTGAACCCATCAAGGGAACGCTGCTGCACGTGGACCTGCAGCGCATTGCCATGGATAAGAAATTGACGGTCACGGTTCCTGTCATTCTCAAAGGCGAGGCGACGGGCGTGAAGACGGAAGGTGGCATCCTCGAGCAATTGCTGCGTGAAATCGAGATTGAGTGCCTTCCAGCCGACATTCCGAAAAATATTGAAGTTGACATCAGCCACCTGGTGTTCGGCGTCGAAGTGCGTGTGAAAGATCTCCCGCACAGCGAAAAGCTGAAGTTCCTGACCGACGAAAATCAGATGATCGCGCACATCACCACGGTGAAGGAAGAAGTGGTTGCGGCTCCCGAAGCGGTGGCGGCGGATGCGACGGCAACTCCGGCTGAGCCCGAGGTCATTAAGAAGGGCAAGCAGGAAGTTGAGGGTGAAGGCGAGGCTGAGGGCGATGCCAAAGGCAAGGCGAAGCCCGAGAAGGCTGAAAAGCCCGAAAAGAAAGACAAGAAATGACGGCGTTTGGCGGGCGTTTGAGCCCGCCGCCGTCATCCTGAGCGGAGCGTAGGATCTGGTGGCTTCTTAGCTTAAGAGCAAACAGCTGAAGGCCAAGAGCGAATTTGCGTGAAACTGATCGTCGGTTTGGGCAATCCTGGAATCGAGTACCAGTTCACGTGGCACAATCTCGGGTTCTTGACGATTGATCGGATCGCCAACGGGCTCGGGATCGAAGTTAGGAATCGCCAATGTCGCGCGCTTACGGCACGGGCAACAATCGCCGGGGAACCGGTGGTTCTGGCCAAGCCGGAAACCTACATGAACCTGAGTGGGCTTGCGGTGCGGGAGTTGGCAGCGGAACATCGGGTCGATGTGAAGAAAGACCTGATCGTGATTTACGACGAACTCGATTTGCCGCTGGGCACGATTCGCATCCGGCCGCGGGGAAGTTCGGCAGGGCACAACGGGATGGAGTCCATCCTAGGGGCCATGGGCACCGACGAGTTCCTGCGGATTCGGTTGGGAATCGCCCCCGAGCGGAAAGTGGCGGACGGCGTGAAATATGTGCTGACGCCATTCCGCAAGGCGCAGGAAAAAGTTGTGGACGAAGTCCTCGACACAGCCGCGCAGGCGGTTGAGGTGATTTTGAAAGAAGGACCGGCGGCGGCGATGAACCGGTTTAATCGCAAGAATGAGACAGGTGAAGAGCCGCAATAGCAGATTGTGTGGAAGCGAGGCTTCGCCCCGGTTGGGCGGAGCATAGCCCGGTCCCCACGCGGACTCATGTGCTCAGAGAGTTTGGAGATAACGAATGAATCGTAACTATGAAGTGATGTTCATCGTCCGCCCCGACATGGTGGACGAAGATTTGAACAAACTGGTTGCCACGTTGGAATCTTCGGTGACCTCGGCAGGTGGAACGGCCAAGAGCGAAGTCTGGGGCAAACGGCGTCTCGCCTACAAGGTGGGCAGGTTCAACGATGGCATTTTTGTGCTGATGATGATTGAGAGCACGGGCGCCGCGGTGCACGAAGTCGAACGTCGTCTGCGGGTAACGGAGCCAGTGATCAAGTTCCTCACGGTGCGTACGGATGAGGAATTGAAGCGGCTGGAGAAAATCAAGAAGATCCGCGACTCGAAAAAGAAAGCCAGCGCACAACCGGCCGCGGCCGCCGTCGCTCCGATAACACCGGCAACCACGGAAGCGAGCGCGGAAACACCGGCTTCGGCACCGGTTTAGCTGGAGCTTGGGTTTCGTGAAGACCGCGGCTTTGGCAGTGCCGCAGTCGCCGACAAGAGCGAGGCAAAGCCCCGCCACCACACCACCGATTTCTTAGAAAGCAGGAGCAATATGGCAGAAGAGACAAGAGTATCAGGCGCGTCAGCAGGATCGAGCCACAGCGATCGTCCGGAACGAACTGGCGGTGATCGCTCGGAGCGCAGCGGACCACGCGGCGCGCGTCCCGGCGGCGGCCCCGGAGGCCCTCGCGAAGGGGGTCGCAAATTCTTCCGGCGCAAAAAGGTTTGCAAGTTCTGCGTCGAGAGGATCGAAGCGGTCAATTACAAAGATGTGCGTCTGCTGGCACAGTTCGTGGCGGAGAGCGGCAAGATTACTCCGCGACGCCTCACCGGCGTGTGCACGCCGCACCAGCGGCGTCTATCGAGGGCCATCAAGCAGGCGCGTAACATTGCTCTGCTGCCCTTCGCGGGACGCGCGCAGTAGCTTTTCGCAGTAGCTTCTCGCAGTAGCTTCTATAGAGACAAGATCAAGGGGTTCCCCAGTGAGCCGTGTTCTCTGTGGTTGAACAGAGTCTTCACCACAGAAAAAACAGAGGTCCACAGGGGACAGCCAAACAGAACGGAGTTATTCATGGAAGTCATTCTGAAAGAAGACGTGCCCAAGTTGGGCAACCGCGGCGAAGTGGTGAAAGTCGCCGAGGGATATGGGCGTAATTTTTTGCTGCCCAAAAAACTCGCCATTGAGGCCACGATTGCCAACAAGACCGTCATCGAGCAGATGAAGGCTGCCGCTGTGCGCCGCTCCGCCAAGGAAAAGACCGAAGCGGAAGCGCTTGCCCAACAGTTTGACGGGCTTGAGGTGAAGTTCCTGCGCAAGTCCGGTGAAGGGGATCAGTTGTTTGGATCGGTCACGGCTGGCGATATTGCCGAAGCGCTGGAGAAGAAGAGCTTCCACATCGATCGCCGCAAGATCCAGTTACACGAGTCGCTCAAGACCATCGGCGAGTTCATTGTCCCGATCAAACTGCATAAAGACGTGACCACGCACTTGAAGGTTGTGGTCGATAAAGAAGCGGCGGCAGAGTAATTGTGGCTTGCGATGGAGCGATGGAGCGATGGAGCGACGGGCGTCTCGCCCGTCCTGCCGGGCGGGGACGCCCGGCGCTCCATCAAACGCTCCATCAAATATGATCCTGGCTTTTCCCAAAAAATTCCTCTACCTTTCTCAACTCTGTAGTTCGACTGTATTGCGGCAGACTCTCCACAAACACCCGCCCATACTGCTTCTTCAAAATTCGATTGTCGAGAAGCGCCAGCAATCCCCGATCATGCAGCGAGCGAATTAATCTCCCAAACCCTTGCTTAAGCGTGATAACTGCGCTTGGTACCTGGTATTCGAAAAAGGCGTTGCCGCCGCCAGCATCGATGGCCTTCACCCGAGCTGCGACCACGGGATCGCTCGGCACGGCAAAGGGCAGGCGATCGATAATCACGCAACTCAACTGCTCGCCTTGCACGTCCACGCCCTGCCAGAACGAAGATGTGCCGAACAGCACGGCGTTGGGGGTCCGCCGAAACTCCTCGAGCAGCGCCGACTTCGGAGCGTCACCCTGCTTGAGCATCGGGAAATCCAATAAACCGAGCAGGCGCTCATAGATCTCATTCATCTGCGCGTAGCTGGTGAAGAGCACAAACGCGCGCCCGCGCGTAATTTCAAGCAAGCGCCGGATTACACCGGCAGCTTCGGCGGCGAATTGCGGCGTACGCGGATCCGGCAGATCCGGCGGAACATAAAAGATCGCCTGGCTTTCGTAATCGAAGTGTGAGGCGACGATCAGTTCGCGCGCATGATCCAATCCGAGGCGCTGCCGCATGTATTCAAACCCACCGCCGACGGCCAGTGTTGCCGAAGTCAGAACCGACGCCTCCAGTTTCGACCACAGGCACTCGCGCAGAATCTGTCCAACTTCGATTGGAGTAGCTTGCAGGAAAACATTGGTTCGGCCGCCCGCTGATGCCTCGGCAGGAGACTTGCGGCGCGCGCCTCCCGGTCCACGGAATCCTCTTCGCTCAATCCAGAAGACTGTGTTGGGATCCTCGTTCTCCATTACGAATTGAAGTTGCACTTGCAATTGCTGCGATCGCCGCACCAGCGTGAAGGCCTCTTCGGGCTTCTGTGGTAGTTGCTCCAGTTCGGCGCCTAGTCGGTAGAGCGATTGATTAAGGGCGATAAACTCTTCGCCATTTTCCTCTAGAAACTCGCGGCGGGAGTCGAAGGCAAACCGGCCTTCGTTCGCGGGCAGCAGGGAAAAGAACAGCTGTGATCGCTCGCGCGCCGATTGAATCGCTCCAGAGATCTGCGGAGTATAGAGTTTCTCGCGCTGCAAGAGATGCTCGACATCGCGGGTTAACTCGTCCATGCGCAGATTGCTGACGGAAATCCCGAAGTAGTTGCCGGCGATATCTTCCAGTTCGTGCGCCTCGTCGAAAATGACCGCTCCGCACTCGGGAAGGACGCCCGCGTCGGGCGCCCCCTCGGCTCCGAGTTTGATGGAAAGGTCGGCGAAGAACAGGTGATGATTGACGATGATGATGTCGCTCTCCGCTGCGCGACGCCGCATCTCGGTAATGAAGCAGCGGTCGTATTCTTTACACTTTTGGCCGAGGCAGGTATCGGCCCGGGCGTCGAGTTTGTGCCAGAGGGCGCTGGCCTCGGGCAGTTCCGCGAGTTCGGCGCGATCGCCGGTTTGGGTTGTTTTTTCCCACGCGGCGATGGCGCGATAGTGCTCGATCTCTTCCAGGCCGCTGAGCACGGGCTGGTCGGTGAGATCCATGAGCTTCTTGCGGCAGAGATAATTATTGCGGCCCTTCATGTAACAGACGCTGAGTTTGCGATCTCCATCAGGAAAAAGCGCACGCTCCAGAGCCGGTACATCTTTGAAGAAAAGTTGCTCCTGCAGATTTTTTGTGCCGGTAGAGATGATTACTCGTTTGCCCGAGCGGATTACTGGCAACAGATAGGCTAGCGTTTTTCCCGTGCCTGTGCCGGCTTCGACGATCAGATGGCGCTTCTCCTCGAGCGCCTCTTCGACCGCCTGGGCCATCTGCAATTGGCCCCGCCGAAATTCGTACGCGGGGTGAGTTTTTGAGAGCAGGCCGCCGGGTGCGAAGAACTGGTACAGCGAGAATCCCGGCGCCCGAGTTTCTGAAGAAGACGCGGGATGGGATGAGGAAGGCACGAAGTCTCTATAATAGCTAAGAATTCTCAGTTCCCGGTTCTCAGTAAACGCCTTCATCGAGTCGGGATAAGAAAAGACACCCTTTGAGCAAAAAGAAGTTATCGCCGCTGGTGGCTATCGTCGGACGCCCGAACGTCGGCAAATCTACGCTCTTCAACCATCTGACCGGATCGCGCCGCGCCATCGTTGGCGACGAACCGGGTATTACCCGCGACCGCCTCTATGGCGAGGTGGAATGGCGTGGACACGAGTTTCGAGTGGTGGATACGGGCGGCATTGTTCCCGAAGATAAGGACTTCATACCGTCGGAAATCTTCCGCCAGGCCAGAGTCGCGTTGGAGGAGGCGGCGGCCATTGTTATGGTCGTCGATGCCCGCACCGAAATTGCGGGGCCCGATCGCGAATTGGCGAGGCTGCTGGCACGCACCGGCAAGCCGCTCTTTCTTGCCGTCAACAAGATGGACTCCGACAAGCAAGATTCGCTGCTTGGCGATTTTCATTCGCTGGGAATGCGAAATATATTTCCGGTTTCAGCCGAGCATGGTCGCGGGATTGACGACTTGCTCGACGCTATCCTTCTCGTGATTCCCAAGAGCAGGAGCTTAACCACAGAGGATGCAGACGAAGGCTCAGAGGCCGATGCGTCTGTTACGGAGGAGCCGCATGAAATTCGAGTCGCCATTATCGGGCATCCCAACGTCGGCAAGTCCACTCTGCTGAATCAGTTGACGGGGGTCGATCGCGCCATCGTCTCGCCCGTCGCGGGAACTACGCGCGATTCGATCGACGAGGTGATTCGTTATCACGGCCGCAACATTCGATTTGTGGATACGGCCGGCATCCGCCGCAAGGGCAAAACGCATTTGATGGCTGAGAAGCTGTCGGTGGTAATGGCGCGCAAAAATATCGAAGACGCGGACATCGTGCTCTTCATGGTCGACGCCACCGAAGGCGCCAGCGGCCTCGACGCCAACATTGCCGGCTATGCGCATGAGAGCGGACGCTCGGTAATTATCCTGGTCAACAAGTGGGACTTGGTGGCGAGCGGCGAAAAGCGCGCCATCAGCCAGTCTCGAACCGCTCGCATTCAGGATGCGAAGCGCCCACATGACCGCGCCCTCTACGAAGAGCGTTTGCGCTACGGGCTAAAGTTCCTGGCGTACGCTCCGGTGCTATTTCTCTCCGCGCACACCGGCAAGGGGACGGAGAAGATTCTGCCGCTCATCGAGAAGGTGGCGGCTGAGCGCCGTAAGCGCATCTCGACTGGAGAGATGAACCGCTTTATCAAGAAAGTTGACTTTGATCGCGCGTCAGTTCCAGTAAGCAAGCGGGTGAGGATCTTATACATGACGCAGGCGGGAGTGGCCCCGCCGACTTTCGTGCTGTTCACCGATCGCGCCGTGAAGCTGCATTTTTCTTATCAGCGATTTCTGGAGAACCAGATTCGGGATGCGTTCGGATTTGTTGGCTCGCCTATTTGGATTAAGAACCGGGCGCGAGATTAGTTTGGAGGCAGGACCATACCCCAACGTAGACGGGGCAAAGCCCCGTCCCCGCACAAGAAGGTCAGGATCGTCCTACCCCGACATCGGAACATGCTTCCCGTCCTCGGTCAGCAGTCCCACGCGGTCGACGCCTGCAATCCGGGCAATCGCAATCACGTCCGCGACATCCTGAAAGTCGATGTCATCGTCGGCTTCGACGTAGGCGATTCGCTCGACTCGAATGGCGAAAATATCCCGTAGTCGATCTCGCAGGTGATCCGAGTAGACTGCTTCTTTGTTCACTATCAACTGCACACGCTCGCCTCCTGCCTTCGCATGATGAATCTGGATCACGATCGTCGTTTGCGGCGGCGGGAGCGTGTGATCTGTGGACTTGGGTTGTTGTGGAAGCTCTGTCTGTAATCCGGTTGGCCGCTGCTCGATCACAACCACCATGAAAACGATGATGAGCACCAGCAGAACGTCAATCAGCGGAGTGACGTTCATCTTAGGACCAATTGAAAACGGACCACCGCCTGCCGTGGAGAATCCCATTTGGATTTCCTCTCTTCTCAACGGGAATCGGCACGCGCGTGTCTTGAATGATTGGACACCCGGGAGATGGAGAGAGTTCCAGAGCGGCTCAGCAGTTTTGTCTGCGTTATTGTCCGGCGGTCGCCCTCGCCCGCCGCGCCGAGGCGAGAACACCCGCGGGATCGTCGGCAGGATGCCGGCGCTACTCGTTTTCAATGCCTGCGTCCAATCGCGACCCGGTAGAATCGAATCGTCATGCAACCGGCTGCATATTCCATCTGGGGCGATCAGAGGTGATGGGGAAGCTTTTTTCGTGGGGTGCACGTAGCACGGTTGTTTTTGCGCTCGGTCTTTTCACGAGCGCTTCGCTGCTTTACGCCCAGGACAACTACGAAATTCAGGTTTACAGTTCGGAAGCGACACCGAAGAATGTCACCATGGTCGAGATCCATTCCAACTTCACCGTCGATGGTCAGAAAACGGTGGTTAACGGTGTTGCCCCTACGAATCACGCCGAGCACGAAACTCTGGAGATCACGCACGGCTGGACGGACTGGTTCGAGACTGGCTTTTACGTGTTTACCAGCATTCAGAATGGCGACGGGTGGGACTGGGTCGGCGATCACATTCGTCCGCGGCTCACGGCTCCTGAATCCTGGCACTTGCCGGTGGGCCTCAGCCTCTCGCAGGAAATTGGCTATCAGCGGAGGAAGTTTGCCGAGGACAGCTGGAATTATGAGCTTCGTCCAATCATCGACAAGAAAATCGGGCGATGGTATTTCGACTTCAATCCAACGTTTGACCGGGCGCTGCATGGTATGAACACGGGCAAGGGGTGGGAATTTTCTCCGAATGTGAAAGTCAGTTTTGATTTCACGAAAAAGATTACGGGTGGTTTCGAATACTATGGTGCGTTCGGACCGGTCTCAGATTTCGATCCCGCGAATCAGCAGTCGCAACAGATATTCCCTGTGATTGACCTTAGTGTTTCTCCGAACTGGGAGTTTAATTTCGGAGCGGGTGTGGATGTTACGAACTCTGCCGATCATTTAATCGTAAAGTGCATCGTGGGTCGGCGCTTCAGTTGGTGGCATGAACACAAGCCGGGGAGCACCAAAGAGTGACTCCAGCAAGAGTTCCATTAATCTGCGGGTTCAGGTACCTAGGTCCTGCGCCGCACTCACGATGACAAGGTGTATTGTTTCTAGCCAATGGGCTCCGGCGATGAGGGTAGTGGAGGGGCTTCGAACGGTGGCGGCGGTGCCGGCACAGTGGGTAATTCCGGTGCTGGGGGCGGGGCCGGATTTAGTAATGCGTCGAGCTTGGGATATCGAGAAGCAAAGAAATGCATCGCGTATGCCGGAAAAAAAACAGTGCCCGGGACGCTCACCAGGGAGATCAGGTAGATCAGCAGAAGCAGAAGCACGGTTCCGAAAATGATCGCCAGACTGATCGTGGTCACTGTCAATCCCAGCCCGGCGGCTTTGCCCGCGAGCACCACAAGAGCGGTGGGGACAGCGACAAACAGCACAGGCATGAGCGCAAGGATGCCGAACAGGATGGCGGCCGCGATGGAGAGGACGATCTTGAGCAGCAGGTAAACGGCAAATCGCGCCTTCTCCGGCCGGATCATTGCCAGCAAGCGGTGCCAGCCGTCGGCAAAATCGAGGTTGTCGAGAGCCATAATCGGCACCAGAAAGTCTTTCGCCAGCACCTGGACCACGGCGGCGGCCAGCACGAACACTGCGAAGAGACCTCCGAGCAAAATCACGCTAAGAATCAGACGCCCAACGTGCTGTTTGAGGTCCGTCGCCCAACCCGCGGCCAAGGCGAGTGCGAGCGGCACGCCAACGAAAATCAGTAACAACAGACCGGCTGCAATCTGGAAAACAATCTGCCACAGAAAGAATCGGCCGCCGGCTCGGCGCCATTTTCGCCATCCCTCGCTAATCGAACATTCGCGTCGCAAAACCGAGTCGAAGAGGATGAAGCGGAATACGCTACTGATGTAAAGAAAGATGAAGCCGAACACAATCAGGGCAAAGACTCCAATCACAATCAATCCGGCAAACTGCCCGATGTGCTCGGAAATTTGCCCGGGATTGGGGGGCCAAGAGAATGGCAGCCTCGACAACGACAGAATCCCTGGCTCGGTACGGCGCGGGTGGTGGAGCGGAAAGTTGAGCCTATTAAAATTGCATCCGCCAACGTGCAATTCCGCAGCGAGAATTCCAACCAGCGCCAGGCGCGACCATTGTCCCCAGCGGAAATGAGTGAACAGTTGTTGCTTTGTGTGCTGCAGGGCGGGCTGTACGCAATCAACGGCAGAAAGCGGCACGGGATAGACCTCACGCTGACATCTGCACCCTAAAGCCAATCCAGGGAAAAAACAATCGAGAATTTTGACCGTACCCGGTACAAATTCATACAGCCCCACGTGATTATCATCCCGAGCGGAGTAAGGGAGCTGCAGTTTGCGATGAAGACGCCCTGTACCAATCGTCGAACTCGCGCAACGCCCGTTCACACTGCTGGCGGTGGCGTTCCTTGCGATCGCGGATTCGGGCCTCGAGCGCGGGCAGCAAGTCAAACGTGATATTCGCCGGCTGAAAGTTTTTGCTCTCCGCCCGCGTGAGGTAGTGGATCAGCGATCCGAACGCGGTGGCTCGCGGCGGAGGCACTGGTTCGCTGCCGGTCGCGATCGCGGCTACATTCATCCCTGCCAGCAAGCCCGTGGCAATCGATTCAACATAGCCTTCGACACCGCAGATTTGGCCGGCAAACAGCACGTGGGGATGCGTCTTCATCTGGAGGGTTGGGTGCAGCAGAGCGGGCGCGTTGATGTATGTGTTGCGGTGGATTTGTCCGTAGCGCAGGAACCGCGCGCGTTCGAGTCCAGGAATCAGGCTGAGCACGTGAGCCTGCTCGCCGAATTTCAGATGATTCTGGAATCCGACAAGATTGTAGGAATCGGCGCGCAGATTTTCCTGGCGCAATTGCACGGCGGCATACGGGATTCTGCCGGTGCGCGGGTCCTTGAGTCCGACTGGCTTCATCGGTCCGAAGCGCAGGGTATCGCGTCCGCGACGGGCAATTTCTTCGATCGGCAGACAGCTTTCGAAGTAGTTCAGGTTTTCCCAGTCCTTCTGCTCCACCGATTGCGCTGCGAGGAGGGCATCGTAAAAGCGGTCGTACTCCTCTTTCGACATCGGACAATTGATGTAGTCGGCCGACCCTTTATCGTAGCGGGCCGCCATGTATACCTTGCTCATATCGATGGAATCGGCCTCGACAATGGGGCTGATCGAATCGAAGAAATAAAGATTGTGTGGTGGCGGGGCTGTGCCCCGCTCAGTATCGCCGCCGCCTTCTCTCGCCAAATTGCAGGAAGAACTCAGCCGAACGATTTCCTGCGAAAGCGCGTCCGACGTCAGCGGACCGGTGGCAACGATGGTGAGCCGGCTGTCCCCGACTTGCGTGACCTCTTCGTGCCGAATCGAGATCAGCGATTCGCGCGAGATCGCGTCGGTCACCTTGCGTGAGAACTCGGCGCGGTCTACAGCCAACGCGTGTCCGGCCGGCACAGCCGTTTCCCGCGCGATCTCGAGCAGCCGAGAACCCGCTCGTCGCATCTCCTCTTTGAGCAGCCAGGGCGCGGTGTTCTCGCTATCGGACTTCAGAGAATTCGAGCAAACCAGTTCCGCGAATGCGTCCGTCTGATGAGCGGGAGTCGTGCGCACGGGACGCATTTCGAATAACTCCACGCCGACGCCGCGACGCGCACACTGCCATGCTGCTTCCGATCCGGCGAGGCCTGCACCAATGATGCGAACTCTCGTCAAGAGTATTTCTCCGCTGAACTCGTCTTCGCTGAACTTCTCTTCGCGGAATCGAGCTCGGCCAATTTCCGCAGGTTATTCCCCGACAGAAGAACACTGCGCCAGTTGTCCAGAAACTCACCACCCAGCGCCTGATACATTTCGATGGCGGGTTCGTTCCAGTCCAGCACCGACCACTTAATGAAGCTGCGATTTTCCTCCAGCGCTGCATGGGCAACGCGTCCAAAAAGTGCTTTGCCAATTCCGCGGCCACGAAATTCATGGCGGACAAACAAATCTTCCAGATACAATCCCGCGCCTCTCCAGGTCGAGTAATAACTAAAGAAGAGCGCAAAGCCAGCGGGCTGTCCCTGCCATTCGGCGATCAAGGCCCGAAACTGAGGATTGACACCGAAACCATCGCGCGCAATGTCGGCCTCGGTGGTAAGGACATGGTCAGGTTCTTTCTCAAACTCCGCAAGTTCCCAGATCAGTTTTCTGATCAGAGCAGCGTCGGCGATGGCGGCTGGGCGAATTGTCAGCATGGGGAAGGGCGCTAGAATCTCGTGTGTTTATTATAGAGGCAGATTTTGAAGGAGGACGCATGGCCCGGATCAGTCTGATTGAACCCGCGCAAGCCAGCCCGGAAGTTAAGGAAATTTACGATAGCAAATTCAAAGGCAAGCCCGGCAACATTCAGAAAGCGCTGGCGCATCGGCCCGCGCGCCGATTTGCGCTCGGCTTGGGACGGACGCAGGCGTCCGTGACTACATCGGCAATTCACAGAATTAGCCGCTCATCTCCCACGCGGCGTGTAATATGTTCGCGATCCAGATACTCGAGCAGCGGGATCGCATACTTGCGGCTGACTCCTGTCATCTCTTTGAAACGGGCGACGTCGATCTGTGGCAGGCTTGTTTTGAGCGATGCGATTTTGTGGCGAAGATCCGTAAGCGTCCTTTGATGGAAGACAAGTTCCTCTGAAATCTTGATAAGAACTTTGTCGCGCAGGAGTAATGTGACAATCTTCTGCGCGCGGATCTTATCCACCTTAAGGCCGGCCAACACTTCTTTCAACGACGGAACTTTCAATCCAGCGGACGCGAAAGCCTGCTCGATAATTTTCTTGGACTCCGCTTCCTCATCCTTCATCACCACGCCTCGGCCAGACAGGTGGATGATTTCGCCCGAGACTTCCACATTCTTTTCTTCTACCAACTTTCCCAACATGCAGGAGAAAACGTCGGTGCCCACCTCGATCTGCTCGCGCAACCCTTCTTTGCTCATCCCCGCGACCAGCGGGTTTGCATCGTGGAAATTCTTGAGAGACTGAATCCCATCGGTCTTTATTTGCGCGAAAGCTGTCGGAGAAACCAGCACCTGATTGCAACGCATCAGACCGGCGCTGCGGGCGAGCGTCTTTGCATCTTCCAGTCGAATATTCATTTCTCCGGGGATCTCGGCCAGGGGCATACCCGCAGTTCCTCGCCTTGCTACCCGCGCTGCCAGTATTTGTTCTAGAGAACCGTCGCGCATGATCTTGAGAAATCCGGTCGCGTTTTCTTTTTTACGTTGTTTACGAGTCGCGGGCGCAGCGTCCAGCACGACCCCTCCGCCAATGGTCACGACAGGCGAAAACTGGCGTACGATGAAGCGGTCTCCGGGCACGAGCAGCATAGGTTCAGCGAATCGTAGTTGCGCGTAGGTTTCGTCGCCAGAGTTGAGCTGTTTCGTTGCGTAAAGACGCGCTTCCGCAATCGTTTCCGATGTGTAGGCGTGAAAGTGCACGTGTGCGCCATCTTTCAACGGCTTAGCCGACGGAAGAAGAGAAAGAAGCGCGTCCACTCGCGATGTGGTGCGAAACGTATTGGCGGTCGCGAGCGTCATGCCTCGCGCCAAGTCTTCGGTGGAGACTCCAGAGAGGTTCAGCGCAGTACGCTGTCCGGCCATGGCGGCCTCCGCCGAAAAGCCGTGAACCTGGACTCCGCGAACCCGCACCCGATTTCCTGCCGGGAAAACTTCGAGTTCTTCTTCTGCGGATTTGCGGATTGTTCCGGCGACCAGGGTGCCGGTTACAACCGTGCCGAAGCCCTTCATGGTGAATACACGATCGATGGGAAGGCGAGCCAGAGCCCGCGAATTTTTCGCGGCAACTTCTGACGCAACCTTTGCGAGCGCGGATTTCAACTCGTCCAGTCCGGCGCCCGTTAACGAACTCACGGCAACCATCGGCGATTTTGCCGGATCGAGAAATGATCCGCGTACATAATCCTCCACCTCCATTCGCACCACCTCGAGCGACTCGGGGTCGACCGCATCGGATTTTGTAAGCACGGTGATTCCGCGGCGAATGGCCAGAAGGCGGCAGATATCGAAGTGTTCGCGAGTCTGCGGCTTGATCCCTTCATCGGCGGCAATGATCAGCAGCACCAGGTCGATGCCGCCGATGCCAGCCAGCATATTACGTACAAAGCGCTCGTGGCCAGGGACGTCGACGAAGCCGAGGCGGATTCCGCTGCCGTCCGGCGCAGGTAGTTCCAGGTGGGCAAACCCAATATCAATGGTGATGCCGCGCCGCTTTTCTTCTTCGAGGCGGTCGGCGTCGATGCCGGTGAGGGCCCTCACCAGTGCAGTCTTGCCGTGATCGATATGTCCGGCGGTGCCAACGATGACGGACTTCATCTGCGACAGTATAGACGGACGTGTAGGGCGGACACTCTTGTCCGCCGCTCTTGATTTTGGTATTTGTGTCCCGTCCAGCTTTCAACTTCACAATCGGCGTCAAAGGCAGCGGGCGAGGACTGTCCGCTCCGCAGAAATTCCCATGCGAAAAGTTGGTGGAGATGCGACAATAAAGATTCCCTGATGACCACCTCTGCGATCGTTCCTATTGCCATTACGCCGGAGATGATCCGGGAGCACGGCCTGACTCCGGAAGAATTCGAAAAAGTAAAACAACTACTTGGCGGACGCGAGCCCACGCGCACCGAACTCGGCATCTTCAGCGTGATGTGGAGCGAACACTGCTCCTATAAATCGTCGCGCGTTCACCTGAAACGTCTGCCCACGCGCAGCAAACTGGTGGTGCAAGGGCCGGGCGAGAATGCCGGCATCGTCGACATCGGCGACGGCTGGGCTTGCGCATTCAAGATCGAGTCGCACAATCATCCGTCGTTTATCGAGCCATTTCAGGGAGCGGCCACGGGCGTCGGCGGAATTCTGCGCGATATTTTCACCATGGGCGCGCGGCCGGTCGCGGTGATGGACTCGCTGCGCTTCGGGCCGATCCAGGCCGAGCGCTCTGGGCGGACGAGTGCATCCGCCGCTACGCGAGCAGAAATTCACAAGAACCATTCTGTGATGGAGGGCGTCGTCTCTGGCGTGGCTTCTTACGGCAACTGTTTCGGAGTCCCGAACTTGGGCGGCGAGGTGAAGTTTGAGCCTTGTTACTCCGGCAACCCGCTGGTGAACGCGTTCGCACTTGGACTGGTTCGCCGCGACCAGATATTTTATGGTCGGGCTTCGGGGGAGGGCAATCCCGTAATTTATGTCGGCTCCAAAACCGGACGCGACGGCATTCATGGCGCCACCATGGCGAGCGAGGAATTCAGCGAAGGCTCGGAAGCGAAGCGTCCTAATGTTCAAGTCGGCGATCCGTTTCTTGAGAAGCTGCTGCTGGAAGCCTGTTTGGAGGCGATGCAAACTGGTGCCATCGTCGGAATCCAGGATATGGGCGCCGCTGGCCTGACGTGCTCGACGTGCGAGATGGGCGCGCGAGGGGGCACCGGAGTCGAAATCGAGTTGGACCGCGTCCCGCAACGCGAGACGGGGATGACGCCTTACGAGATCATGCTCAGCGAGTCGCAAGAGCGGATGCTTCTGGTCGCGCAGAAGGGCCGCGAAGGCGAGGTCTTTCGCATCTTCCAAAAATGGGGGCTGGATGCGGTCGAAATCGGCCAAGTCACCGGCGACGCGAAGATGCGAGTGCTCGAACACGGCCGAGTCGTCGCGGAGATTCCGAACGCTGCCCTCACCGATGACGCGCCTGTGTATACGCGTCCGCTGGCGCGCTGGGAGCCTCCCGTCGATCGCGAACTGCCGGAGTACATCAAGTTTGCAGCAGGTACAGATTTCACCATCCCCTTGAAACGTTTACTGGCGAGCCCGAACATTTGCTCGAAGCGGTGGGTATGGCAGCAATACGATCACATGGTGCTGACCAACACTGTCGAAGCTCCCGGTGCGGGCGATGCTGGCGTGATTCGCATCAAGGGCTCGAAGCGTGGACTGGCCATGGCGCTCGACGGCAACGGCCGCTGGTGCTATCTCGATCCGCGTCTAGGAGCCATGCACGCTGTTGCCGAAGCGGCACGTAAAGTGGCTTGCGCCGGAGCGACTCCGATAGGCGCCACCAACTGCCTCAACTTCGGAAATCCTGAAAAGCCGCACATCATGTGGCAGTTTTCGCAGGTGATTGACGGAATCACCAAAGCTTGCGAAGAACTGGATACGCCGATTACCGGCGGCAACGTCAGCTTCTACAACGAGACTCTCGGCGAAGGAATTTATCCGACTCCGGTGATTGGAGTGGTGGGACTCCTCGACGATGTGCATAAGACGGTGAAGATGCACTTCGCCGGGGCCGGACGAAAAATTGTTTTATTGCGGGCAAATATGCCAGGCGATGCCGTTGATGCTGAAACGGAGTTTGGATCGTCGGAGTACGCGAAGGAAATTCTGGGAGCGGTGTGGGGCTATCCGCCGGAACTTGATCTGGAGAGAGAGGCCACGCTGCAACGTGCGCTGGTGGCCCTGATTCAGGGAGGACTCGTGGAGTCCGCGCACGACTGCGCCGATGGTGGACTAGCGGTGGCGCTGGTGGAATCGGCACTGCCGGCCGCGGTTGGCCTGAATGTCAGATTGCCTGAACAAAAGCTGGCGCTTGAGTTTCTGCTGTTTGCGGAAGACGCCAGTCGCGTCGTGATAAGCTGCGACCCCGCTTGCCTGCCGCGAATCCAACAAGTAGCGGAGGAGTACGGAGTCAGCGCCGACGCGTTGGGCGAGACGGGGTCGGACAGGGTCGAAATTTCTGCGGGCGAACAGAAGGTCATTTCGGCGACCATCGCTGAGTTGCGCGACGCGTACGAAAATGCGCTGGAGATCAACTTACGGATGGATCCGAGCGTCGTCGCCGAGAACTGATGTGCTGGCTGCCGGGCTTTGCCGGGCAGGATGGACGTATGCGTCCGTATGCGGAGTACAAATGCTGCTTTCTGACAAATTTCGCGATGAGTGCGGCGTGGTCGCTATCCATGCCCATCCTGAGGCGGAAAAGCTCGCCTATCTTGGACTGCACGCCCTTCAGCATCGCGGACAGGAGTCGGCGGGCATTGTCACTTCCGACGGCGAACGACTGCGTCAGCACAAGTCCATGGGGCTGGTTGCGGATATCTTCGGTCATGAAGTGCTGGCTTCTTTGCGTGGTGTTCTCGCGATTGGTCACACTCGCTATTCGACGGCAGGCGATTCGGCTTTGCTCAATGCGCAGCCCATCATGGTGCAGTCCAACAAGGGAACGATCGCGGTTGCGCACAACGGCAACCTGACCAACGCGCACGCGATTCGCGCGAAACTCGAAGGTCAGGGCTCGATTTTCCAGACCAACAGCGATACGGAAGTGCTGGTGCATCTGATTGCGCTTTCTCGCGAGCAGACACTGCCGGATGCGATTGCGGACGCACTGCGCCGCGTGGAAGGCGCTTTTTCGCTGGTCATGCTCAGCCGCGATCGCGTCTTCGCGGCCCGCGATCCGCGCGGATTTCGGCCGCTTGCCATGGGACGGATTCCGGCTCTGACCAGCGAGAAGAAAGACACCATAGTTTTTGCTTCTGAAACTTGCGCATTTGATTTGCTCGGCGCTACCTATGAGCGCGACGTCAAACCCGGCGAACTCGTCATCGTTGGTCCGGAAGGCATCAGCTCGCGTTTTTATTCGCCGTCTCCAGCGCAATCGAGCTGCATCTTTGAACACGTTTATTTTTCTCGTCCCGACAGCCTGGTGTTCGGCCGCTCGGTCGATCAGAGCCGGGATGCCATGGGACGTCAACTGGCGCGTGAAGCTCCGGTAGACGCCGACATCGTCGTTCCGGTCCCTGATTCCGGCAACACGGCAGCCATCGGATACGCTGCCGAAAGCGGAATCCCGTTTCGTCTCGCCCTGATTCGCAACCATTACGTCGGACGCACGTTCATCGAGCCGCAACAATCAGTGCGCGATTTCGGCGTAAAACTGAAGCTGAATGCCGTGCACAGCCTGATCGAAGGCAAACGGGTGATTCTGATCGACGATTCCATTGTGCGCGGCACCACCAGCAAAAAAATCGTCCGCATGATTCGTAGCGCCGGAGCCAGGGAAGTCCACATGCGAATTTCTTGCCCGCCGACCATTTCGCCCTGTTTCTATGGCGTCGATACGCCATCGAAGAAAGAGCTGATCGCCGCCAATAAATCGATCGAGGAAATCCGCGAGTTTATCGTTGCCGACTCGCTCGCCTACCTGTCGATCGAAGGTCTCAAAAAGGCTTGCGCAGATGGGGAAAAGACGACGTACTGCTCCGCCTGCTATACGGGAAAATATCCTACGAATATCGACGTGGAAGATATTCTGCCTGCGGGCGTCGCACGCTAACGGAAGCCGCGGCGGTGTACGAATCAAGTTGCGTACGCTTGGGTTTTGCGGCGAACTACATGTCCCTCGCTCCGCTCGGGATGACAAGCAAGAAGTTCTTTGATAAGACCTGTTTGAGGTTGCAAATTGCAACCTCAAGTTAGTATTACGTATCTCCGGTTTGCACGATTTGTGCAAACTTTGTGCGTCCACGAAGGAATGTATTTTTCTCGGATGAAAAGGTCAAATGCAGGCGATCCGATGGTATTCTTGTCGGGCGCGTGAGCCGCGTCGGTCGCGTTTTTTCGATGACGAAGACATTTTCAATTTTCGGATCACGGCCTCATCTTGGTCCCTTCGAGCAGCAGGTGCTGCAAGAGCTGTGGTCGCACGGCAGTGCCACGGTTCGCGAACTTCTTGCGGACGGCCGGATCCATCAGGCCTATACCACCGTGATGACCACCCTCGACCGTCTCTACAAAAAGGGGTTGCTCGAACGCGTCTCCGAAGGCAGGGCGTTTCGCTACACTCCGCGCCACACCGCTGAAGAACTGCAGCGGGTCACGGCGCTGGAAAGCATCCAGCAATTGCTGGGAACGGGCGAGGCCTCTTCATTGCCGCTGTCGTACCTGGTGGAAGCACTCAGTGCTCATGACGCGCAACTGCTGGATGAGTTGCAGTTGCTGGTTGAACGCAAACGCCGCGAACTGCAAAGCCGACAACTGAAAGTCCGTGAAAACACGGCGCGGGAGTCACGCTGATGTTTGCCCTGCGCGGCGTCGCGGTCTCGCTCACTTTCTTCGTCCTCCTCTATTGTTTGTTATCGACAGTGGTGGCCGTCGCGTGGCGCTCGCTGAAGTTGCTGTATGCTTCCGAACAGCATGTGGCCAGTTTGCTGTTCGCCCTGCGGGTTCTTCCCATAGTGATTTCGATATCCATTACATTCGCTTTTGTCGTGCCGTCGTTTCAGCTGCTGGAACCGCGTTCGATTAACCTTGATGAAGGGATCGGCCGGATGCCGCTCGCCCTGGGCGTATGCGCTCTGCTGCTGATTGCCTGTGGATGCTTTCGAGTGATCACGGCCCAGACACGAACTTCTCGGGTGGTGGCTAGGTGGCTAGAAGGCGCGCATCCTTTGAACACAGAGGGCGGGGGGGAGACACAAGCTGAGACGGTGACCTTTCGTTCCCGCTGCGAAACTCCGCCGCTCACACTGGTGGGCGTTAGCAGACCTCGCGTGCTAATTTCGGAAACCACGGTTGCGCTTCTAAGTCACGACGAGTTGCAGATCGCGCTCAAGCATGAACTAGCGCACATGCGTTCGCGCGACAACCTAAAAAAACTCGTCTTCCGTTTTTGTCCTTTTCTCGGAATGGCCAAGTTGGAAAGTGCGTGGTCGCAAGCCGCCGAACTGGCGGCTGATGATGCGGCGGTGTCGAATCTCGGCGACGCCATTGATCTGGCCTCAGCTCTGGTAAAACTCTCTCGCCTGGTTCCGGTCGAAGCGGCTCCGGTGTGCACTGTCGGGTTCGTAACGGGGTCGATTAGCGCACGCGTAGCACGACTGCTTGCCTGGGATGAAGCCGAAATCTGCAAAGCTCGGCAGATGCAAATGCGCCCGTGGCATATCATTCCTCCCGTGGCTGCGGCTTTATTGTGCGTTTGCGCAACCTATGGTCCGGCTCTGGCGCTGACGCATGAAGTGACGGAGTGGCTCGTCCGTTAGGTCTCTTACCTGTCTGTTTTTCCCCCCATTGTTTTGTTGTCGCTACGCAGTAGCACTATCGCTGGTAGTAGTTCGTGTGCGCCATTACTCTCGGTGAGCTAGCCTGTTTCGCCGCGCAGGCCAATTTCTCCAGGCAATTGTGGGTAGCGGAAATCCTTTCATTCGCCGGATGGTTTCATGCTCGACTGGTTTCGACTGTCTGAAACTCGGAAATCGAATTTGATGTTCTTTGGAGATATTCTTCGGGCGCTGCTAATAACGCTGCTGCTGATGTTCGTTTCGGGTCCTCCGCTCATGCACGCCCAGAATCCTAACGGTACGCTTCGGGGAGAGGTGCAGGACGGAGGCGGAGCACGGGTAGGAGGTGCGCGGATCGTCGTAGAGTCAATCGGGTCCAACGTCACTCGCGAGGCGGCAGCGAATGCGGGAGGGGAATTCCGCATTGAAGGCCTCCTCCCCGGTTCCTATCGTGTCACCGTAACTGCCAAAGGTTTTGCGCAGGCCACGGCTGAGGTGGACGTCGCGGTCAGCGTGGTGCGCGATGTGACGGTTACGCTCAAACCCGCCATCGGGCGGGAGACGGTGAATGTGCAGGGAAGTTCTTCTTCAATCACGACTGAAACGATCGACACAGCGAGCGCAGTGCGCGGAGGCGTAGTTGGCGCCAGGGACTTGGAAACTCTTCCGCTTCCAGCCCGCAGTTTCGCCAACATAGCTTACCTCGTCCCGGGAACTGAACCCGTCGAGCCTTCCGACCCAACCAAGGCGCGCATCACCGCCGTTTCCACAGGTGGAAGCTCGGGTCTGAACAACGAACTGTCAGTGGATGGCGCCGACGACTCCGATGACTGGATTGGAGGCTTCCTGCAGAATTTCTCACCCGACGGTCTTCAGGAATTTGCCGTGCGCACCTCCAACGAAGAGGCCGACACCGGTTGGACCACAGCCGGGTCCGTCGTAATCACCACTAAGCACGGCACCAACGAGTGGCACGGCAGCGGGTCCTTCTATGAGCGCGCCGCAGATCTCAATGCCCGTTTCCCCATTGAGAATCCGGCGCCCAATCCCAAGCAGCCGTTCTCCCGCCAGAATTATGTGGGCACTGTCGGCGGCCCGATTGCAAAGGACAAAGTGTGGGTCTTTACCTCATTCGAGTACGTCCGCGAGAATGCCAGCATCGCCTACAGCCCGGCCAGCACCGAGCAATTCAATGCGCTGGCGCAGTTGGCCGCCGAGGGCCTGATTCCCGGCGTCTCATCCATCCCCGTTCCCGCAAACGTTCCCATTCCCTTCCGCGACTACATCAGCTCGATGCGTTTTGACTGGGCGCAGTCTCCAAAATCGCAGTGGTTCCTGCGAGCGTCGCAAGACAGTTACCTGACGCACAACGCGTTGGTGCAGCAGGCCACGCTACCCTCCACCGGGCTGACCACGCACAACAACTACTGGAACATCGCACTCGGCAATACTTATACTTTCAGTCCGACATGGCTGGGCACCCTGGTTCTAGATGCCAGTCTGCTGCACCTCACCCAGACACGCAATTCGGATCTCGGTTTTGCCCTGCAATTTCCTTTCAGCGTGACCGCCCTGACCGTGTCTGGCTTCGAAACGTACGGCGACAACCAGTTCGCCACTCCCATCACTCTTTTCCCCGACCTGCGCAATCAGGACAAATACCAGGTGCGCTACGACATGAGCCACGTTATGGGAAGTCACGCGCTCAAGTTCGGAATCGACTTTATTCACGAGCCAGTGCTCGGCGGCGCCTTCGCGGCGACCGCAGAGACTTTTGCTCAGTACGTCAGCAATCCCGACTTTTACGTACAAAATCCGGACCAGTTCAGCTTCAGCCAGCAATGCCTCGACTTCACGGCTACGGACGGCTCGACCTGCACCTTTACCCCTGCCGGTGACGGCAGCTTCTCGCAGAATGTTCAACGACTCGGCCTCTACGCAGAAGACTCATGGCGGGTTTCTCGCCATCTCACGGTCAACTACGGCCTGCGTTATCAGACGACGTTCGGACTCTTCCAGGGTTCGGGCCGCAGCCAGGCTGAGAACAATGCCTTCATCACCCTGCAAGCGTTACAGATTCCGATTGTTCCGAGCCTGCCGAACGATTACCGCAAGCAGATCGCGCCTCGCCTTGGCATCGCCTACTCTCCCGGCGGCAGCGAGAAAACCGTGATTCGCGCCGGCTTCGGCATGTTCTACAACGATCTCGCCCAGAACGGCTGGGCGACTGCATTCCAGGGCGTGAATAACACGAACGCTACGACGGGCACATGCACTCTTATGGGTGGCGCTGGCACTTACGCGCTCTCCGGAGCCGGCTGCCTCCAGGGAGGTAACGGCAGCAGCGGAAATCTCATGGGTTCCAACTACAAGACGCCTTACGCGATCCACTTTACGGGCGGCGTTCAGCATGCCTTCAACGACCACTGGCTGATGAGCGCCGACTATGTCCACGAGCAGGGCAATCACGGATACCGCGCCTACCCTTATGCCAGTGACGATGGCACCGGTAACGGCGACATTTTCACTCCGCTCATTCCAACTTCAGATCCGACTTATAACGCCGATCAGGCCGCCGTCGTCCCGAACGTCAATGTGTTCCGGTCTGACAACCGCTCCAGCTATAACGCCCTCATGCTGCGTGCGCAGGCCAACACGCGCCGCTTCAATCTGGTTGCGAACTACACGCTCTCCAAGGCTCAGACCTGGGGCTGCCTGCTCGGTGAACTATTCGATTATGTGAATGGCGTTTGTGATCCGCTGCATGCCTTTCGTCCCGGCGACTACGGCCCGTCCGGGGAAGACGTTCGCAACCGCTTTGTGTTGGCCGGCACGGTGCACATTCCTGGAGGTTTCGAGTTGAGCACCGTGAGCCAGTTTGAAAGCGCGCGGCCGATTACTATCACCAACCTGAACAATACCGACCGCATTTATGTGAATGGACAGCCCACCAGCCTCGACGAATTCCGGGGCACGCCTTACATTCAGGTAGACATGCGCGTCACACGTCCCTTCAACATTGGCGAGCGCTGGCAGATTAATCCGTTCGTCGAGTTCTTCAACATTTTCAACCGTAACAACCCTGGCGCGAACTTTGCTGTCAATGTTGCCCAGTTGCCAGTGCCTCAGGACCAGCAGACAAGCGGCAACGTAACCAGTTATTGTCCCGGTGCGACCCCCGGTAACTGCACGGAGGCAAACTCCATACCCGTCACCAGCCTGAAGCAACTCGAGATACCCGAGGGTGCTTTGGGAGATTTCTTCGGCCCCGGCACGACGGTTGGTATTCCCTTTGCCGCGCAGCTGGGCGTGCGGGTGACGTTCTAGGATTTACGGTTCGGCGGTCTTCTGGCGGCTGCGACTCGTGCAATTCCTTGCAGATCTTTGGTGAGTTTAACATCGTTCCAGCGAGTCAAACACCGCTGCACGCCTTGGGCAATGGTTCCGCTGATCTCGAATACCAGCCAGCCACCGGGCCTGAGCACCATCTCTGCCTGGAGGATGAGTCGCTCGATGACTTCAAGGCCCATTGGCCCGGCGAACACCGCATTGCGCGGCTCGAACTTGCGGACTTCAAGTTGCACGGAATCTTCTTCTGAGTCGCCAACGTAAGGAGGATTTGAAATCACGAAGTCGAATGAAGCGGACGGGAATCCGGTTAGCAGATCCGTGCGATGAAACTCGATCCGCGAGGTGAGGTTAAGCCGATCCGCATTGGCCTGCGCGACCTCAATCGCGTCTGCGGAGATGTCTGTCGCATGGATCTCCGCCGACGCCAGCTCTTTGGCCAAGGCAAGCGCAATCGCTCCTGAACCAGTTCCGACGTCAACGATCTGCTGATTCTGTGGCGCGGACACTCCTGTCCGCGGCTTTTGGTCTTGATTTTGATCTTGGCCTTGAACTTGATTTTGCTTTTGTTTTTGATCTCGCCCTTGAACCGGCTCTGAATCCGCCGCCGAGATAAGTCCCAGCGCCGTCTCCACCACATGCTCCGTCTCGGGACGCGGAATGAGCACTGCCGGCGACACGATCAGATCCAGCCCCCAGAACTCCTGATGTCCCGTAATGTACTGTGCCGGCATGCCCGTCGCTCGACGCGCGAGAGCTTCGTCATAGCGCTGGGTTTCCTCGGGCGTGAGTTCTTGTTCTGGATGCGCGTAGAGATACGCCCGGTCGCAGTCGAGCGTGAACATGATGAGGAGCTCCGCATTCATGCGCGGCGAAGGGACGCGCGCGGACGCAAGCCGCTCGATGGCGACATTCAGAGATTGGCGGAGCTGCACGCTTCTATTTCATCACGGAGACAGAGAACCACGGGAAAAAACAACCAACGGAATAGTGTAAAGTCTCGCAGGTTGCCGAACTGCGCTCGGCTTGGACAGCCGGGGACGGCTGTCCCTACGCAAACCTAGGCGAAGGCGACACACGAGCCAACTTCCACGCGACCTTATGCCACACCGGCCGTCTCCTGCTTAAGCTTCTCCGCCTGATAGTGCGTAGTCAGCGCGTCGATGATCGGCTGCAGCTTCCCATCCATCACCTGTTCCAGTTGGTGAATGGTGAAGCCGATGCGATGATCCGTAAGCCGGTTCTGCGGAAAATTGTAAGTCCGGATCTTCTCCGAGCGGTCTCCGGACCCGACCATCTGCTTCCGTTCTTTCGCGAGCGCGTCCGCCTGTTTCTGCATTTCGACTTCGTAGAGTCGCGAGCGCAGCACGCGCATGCCTTTTTCCCGGTTCTTGATCTGCGACTTCTCATCCTGACAGCTGACCACAGTATTCGTCGGAATGTGCGTGATCCGCACCGCCGAATACGTCGTGTTCACTGACTGTCCACCCGGCCCCGAAGAGCAGAAGGTGTCGATGCGCAGATCTTTGGCTTCGATCTTGACGTCAACTTCTTCCGCTTCCGGCAGTACTGCCACGGTGATCGCGGAGGTATGGACTCGCCCCTGTTGCTCGGTCGCGGGCACGCGTTGCACGCGGTGCACGCCGCTCTCATACTTCAGCCGTGAGTAGACGCGGTCGCCTTCGATAAGCGCAATCACTTCTTTCAGGCCGCCAACGCCCGATTCCGAGGTGGAGAGCACTTCGACCTTCCACTTTTGCGTTTCGGCGTAGCGGTTATACATGCGAAAGACTTCGGCCACGAATAGCGTTGCTTCGTCACCGCCCGTTCCGGCCCGAATTTCGAGGACCACGTTCTTCTCGTCGTTCGGATCTTTCGGCAGCAACAGAACCTTGAGTTCTTCCTCAACCGTCACGATACGCGCATCGAGTTTCGCCAGTTCTTCCTCCGCGTAGGCGCGCATCTCCGCATCTTTTTCGTCGGCGAGAACCGCTTTGCTTTCGGCGATGCCTTGTTTCAGATCTTTGTATTCGCGATACTTCTCGACGATCTCGCGAACTTCGCTATGCGCCCGGGCAGTCTTCTGGTATTTCGCCGAATCGTTAGTGATCTCCGGCGAAAGGAGGGCCTGCGTCAGTTCCTCGTAGCGAATCTCGATTTGGTTCAAGCGTTCGAACATTGAGTTCTCGGTTCTCAGAACAATCAACGGACATCAACGACAATCACAGCTGCGTAGAAATCAGCTCCACACCCGGTCCCGGCGAATCCTTATTGTAAGGGGTTTTACTGAGAACCGAGAACTGGGAACTGAGAACCAGGCGGCGCGGTGGGCACCGCTAGGCAATCACTAGTTCGCCGCCATGCACTTTTTCAAGCTTCATGGCCTCATCCAACGCCACGATTGCACACTCGACTTCGCGGTCATCTGGAGGTTGCGTGGTGATGCGCTGCAGCCACAATCCCGGCGCCGTCATCAGCGCGAAAAGCGAGCCGCGATGTTTAGCGGCGAAGCGAATGATCTCGTAGGAGATGCCGGCAATCACCGGCAGCAGAGCAATTCGAATCGCAAACCGAGCCCAGAACGTTTGGACTGGGATTGCCATATAGACGAACATCGAGATGATCATCACGGTCATCAGGAAACTCGTTCCACAGCGCGGATGATATGTCGAATATTTCTGTACGGCGCCCGTCTCAAGCGGATCGCCGTTCTCAAATGCGAATACCGTCTTGTGCTCAGCGCCGTGATACTCATACACGCGGCGAATGTCCTTCCACAGCGAAACGCCCCACACAAAGAACAGAAACATCGCGATCCGGATCAGGCCGTCCACGAGGTTAAACACGAATTGCTGTCCGAAAACTGGGTTCACCCTTTTCAATTCTGTCGTGGCCAGCAGCGGCAGGTACTTGTACATGAAGATAAAGAAGGCGATGGAGAATGCCATGTTCAGACCCGCCATCCAGCCGGTAATTTCAAACTTCTTGGCCGGATCGGCAGAGACGTGATTCTCCTTGCCGGAACCTTCGCTGGATGAATCGTCGTTTAGCTCTTCAAGGGCTGCATTAGCGGAGAATTTCAGGGCGCGAAATCCGAGCGTCATCGCGTGACCGAGCGTCATCACTCCACGCACGACCGGCCATCCCATCCACTTATGCTGCTCGGAAGGTCGCTCCAGCGGCTCGCTGTGCGTCACAATCTCCCCTGACGGCTTGCGCACGGCTATACCCCAGGCATGTGGCGAGCGCATCATCACGCCCTCTAGCACGGCTTGGCCGCCGACAAGGGTCTCCTCGCCGCTCTCCAGAGCGGGTAGCAACTGGACAGCCGCCAAAAAACGCAAGATTTGCCGCCAACGTCGCATAGGCATTGGATGTTGCATCGAGGAAGGACGACTCGCAGCTGTTAGGGTACCACAAATCGCGGACTTTCGAGCAGGTTGCGGTCCCGGTTGAGAGATGTATCTCTTTGTGTGTGAATCGTTTGGGGGCATGTTCATTTCCACAGTTGGACTCCGCCGATAAGTTGGGACCGCGGCGACTGCGGGTAGAATCCAATGGACAATGCTGGATTTCGCCCGAACCTGCGAAGCGATCGCCGCAACTACCAGGAAGCTGGAGAAAACGGCGCTGGTCGCCGCCTACTTGCAGTCGTTGTTGGGAACAATGCCCGAATCTGAAGCTGCGACCGCCGCTATTTTCCTTTCCGGACGGCCCTTCCCCGCATACGAAGAAATGACTCTGCAGGTTGGGGGCGCATCGCTCTGGAGCGTCATCGCCGAGGTCTCCGGAAAATCGGATCGCGAACTGACCGAGATTTATCGCCGACATGGCGATGCCGGATCGGTCGCCGCCGAAGCGCTGCCGGAGAGACCGGAGTCTGGCCTCAGTCTGACTGAAGTGCAACGAGTGTTCGTCGAGATCGCCTCGGCCCGTGGACCCGCCGCCAAAGCCGCTCTTCTGCGTCAGCTTATGGAACGAACTACGCCGCTCGAAGCCAAGTACATAGTGAAAATTATTGGCGGAGACCTGCGCATTGGTCTGAAAGAGAGTCTGGTCGAGGAAGCCATCGCTCGCGCTTTCGCAGCGCCTCCCGACCAGGTCAAGCGGGCCAACATGTTGCTGGGCGATATCGGTGAAACTCTGCGTCTGGCCTCGGCGGGAAAACTGGCGGATGCGAGTCTTCGGCTCTTTCATCCCATCGCCTTCATGCTGGCGAGTCCGGTTGAATCGAGCGAAGAGGCGCTCAGCTACTTTCAAAATGTGTCGGTAGAAGACAAGTACGATGGCATCCGCGGGCAGGCCCACGTCAGTCAGGGAGAGGTTCGCATCTTTTCGCGTACCCGTGACGAAATTACAGAATGGTTCCCCGAATTGCCCGGGGCTCTCGCCAGACTGCCGCAAGACGCAATTTTTGACGGCGAAATTGTTGCCTGGAACTCCAACGGGAATTCAGCCTCGATCGGGGGGCGCGCTCTGCCTTTCAGTACGCTCCAGCAGCGCCTCGGCCGGAAAAAGGTCAGCGATAAATTGATGCGTGAGGTGCCGATCGCGTATCTCGTTTTCGACGTTTTGTATGCGGATGGGAAACTTCTCCTGAATCGTCCGCTGCGCGACCGCGCCGATATACTGGGAAAGCTGACGACGAGCCTGGAAGCTTTAGCGTCCACGAACGCACTCGTGGGGACGGGCGCAGTAGTCCGTCCAGCCGAGCGAAGCTTGGCAACGTCCACCGGCCCGTCCCAATCTCTTCTCGGCTTCGCCGTCCCAGAGCTTAGCCTCGCGACGGTTCTGCGTGCTCCGGTTACGACTGCTCACTCTCCAGAGGACCTCGAAGTCCTCTTTGCCGCCGCGCGGAGACGCGGCAACGAGGGGTTGGTAATCAAGGATCTCGAATCCATATACGCGCCCGGTCGCCGCGGAAAGTCATGGCTCAAGATGAAGCGGGAGCTCGCCACGCTCGACGTGGTTGTGACCGCGGTCGAATACGGACACGGCAAGCGCATCGGGGTGCTCAGCGCCTACACCTTCGCGGTGTGGGACGGCGAGCGGCTGGTAAACATTGGGAAAGCGTATTCAGGACTTACCGATGCCGAGATTGCGGAAATGACAAAGTGGTTTCTCGCGCACAAGATCAGCGAAGAAGGATTAAGGCTGGACGTGGAACCCAGAATTGTTCTGGAAGTCGCCTTCAACAACATGATGCGCTCCACCCGCCATGAAAGTGGATACGCACTGCGCTTTCCGCGAATTGTCCGCCTGCGCCAGGATAGACTCGCGGAAGACGCCGACACCATCGAGACGGTCAGAGAAATTTACCAGCGGCAGAACTCGGCGTGATCGTCGTCCACTGGTGAGCTTCAGTGAGTGTGGCTGCGGCGATCGCGATCGCCGTGCTCATGTATTTCTTCTCGCACCGCAATCACGCAACTGTGAGCCGTCTCACAGACCACGTGTTCCAACTGGATCGTCGTGTGGTGGATACCAAACCCGCGGCCGAGTCTTTCGTTGATTTCGCGCAGAATCGAGTCGCTTTCCGAAGTTGCCATGTCGGCAATCTTTACGTGCGCCGAGAGCGCATGATTCTCGGAGCCGATACTCCAGAGATGCAGATCATGCACGTCGCTGACGCCCGCGATCGCGCGCATCGCCAATTCCACCGCCTCCAGGCTCATGCCGCGCGGCGTACCTTCCAGCAGAATATTCAGGGTCTCGCGAACGATGCCAACACTCGACCACAAAATCAGAGCGCCGATGGCGAATGACAACGCCGCGTCGACCCAGTATTGCCCGGTCCACAGAATTACGAAACCTCCTACGATGACAGCAGCGGTCGACAGGGTATCACCAACCTCGTGCAGTAATGCGCTGCGCACATTTACATCACGCCCCGAACGCCAGAGGAGAAGCGCGATTACGCCATTCATGACCACGCCCGCCGCCGCCACTCCAATCATCACTCTGGCGCGGACATGCTCGGGATGCTGTATCCGCTGGAATGCCTCGTAGAAAATAAAAAACGACACAACGATCAGCGACAGGGCGTTGACCAGAGCCGCCAGCACTCCCGCCCGCCGGTAGCCATAGGTCTTGGTCGCGCTCGGAGGGCGGCCTTCCAGAAAAACAGCCACCAGCGACAACAGCAGCGCCAGAAAGTCGGAGAGGTTGTGTCCCGCCTCGGATAGCAATGCCAGGGAGTGCGCGCGAATGCCGGCAACGACCAGCAGCACAACGTAGAGCATGGTAACGGCGAGCGAAATACGCAGAACCCGCCCCGTCCCATGCGAATGTCCGTGTCCGCCATGCGCGTGCATTGTACTTAGGATAGCGCAGATGCCTGTGTGGCGCGGACACTCTTGTCCGCGTGCGCCGGAAACCGGTTACTCCTGAGGCGAGGTGGCGCGGAGCTCTCGGTCTGCGCTATTCTTCTCCCCGGACTCTCCCCGCACCAGGAGGACAAAAATGAAGAAGCTTCTCGTGATTCCGGCCTTGCTGCTGGCCGCTGCTGCAACGCTTTCGTCGATGTCTGCTCAAACCGCGCACGCACCAGCGGCGCCTTCCCAGATCAAGAACCCCGTCAGCAGCGCGCTCCGAGATATTATTCCCGCTCGCCAGAAGAACACCATCGCCGCAGTTGAAGCCATGCCCGCCGAGAAATTCAGTTACAAACCGACGCCCGACCAGATGACGTTCGGACACCTCGTCGCCCACATGATCGAAACCAATAACGTCCTATGCAGCAGCGCCGGAGCTGTTCCGGCTCCAAAGGTCGAGGAAGCGAAAGACACGGACTCGAAAGAAAAGCTCGTTGCCGCGCTGAAAGCCTCGTTCGATTTCTGTTCCGAAACCCTGGCAAAAATGGACGATTCCAAATTATCCGAGACTACGGAAGTTTTCCACGGGCACGTGGCTTCTCGTGCCTGGGCCAGTATGGTCCTCGCCAGCAGTTGGGCGGACCACTATGCCGAAACCTCCATGTACCTGCGCCTGAATGGAGTATTGCCGCCGACAGCGAAGAAATAAACTTCCATGAGGTCGAGCGAGGGACGGGCGTCTCGCCCGTCCATAGCCTCAAACAAACACGGCATTGCTCATCTTCACACTCAGTCTTCGACGAACGACTTTAACCTTGAAAGCGCCTGATCCCACTGTCCCGATACGAAATCGAGATACTCTTTGATTCCTGTAATCGGCTGCGGATCGAATTCGAAAAGACTCTCGCGGCCCCTGCGGATGCTGTGCACAATCCCTGCACTCTCTAGCACACGAAGATGCTTGGTGATCGCCTGCCGAGTCAGTTTGGAGCCGTGCGTCAGCTGAGAGATCGAATATGGCTGCCTGAGACAGAGCTTCGCAACCAGCGCCAATCGCGTCTCGTCGCCCAGCGCGGCAAAAACGGGTGCTCGCGCCTTTCGTTTTAGGGCCGCGCTGTTACGAGGTTTTTGTAACATGGCTTTCGATGTTCTTCATTTGTTCCGTCCAACCGCCGTCGTTCCTCCGGAACGCTTCAACCCTGCGGTTGCTGGGAATCCTGTCGAAGCCGGATTCCGTGAGCAGGAGTAGCGTGCCGTTCGCCGTCTTCTCCAGCCTGAACTCCACGAGGGTCGGAGTCTCCTTCGAATAATCTGTTTTGGGATCGACGGAGTAAGGATGCCAGGTAAAGGAAAAATGCCACTCGGGCTCCATAGTTTGCACCACGGCTTCCCATTTGATGTGCTCATAGCCGGGGTGGGTGATCTGGCCGCGCGAGATCTGGCCGGGAACGAAGGGGCCATCCAGTTTCACACGAAACCACTCGCCGAATTCGCGGTAGTCGGTCAGCGCACGCCAGACGCGTGAAATCGGCGCCCTGAGTTCAATACTCTTTTCGATGCGGTCATTCATGTTAAGCAACCTCCAGGTTGCATATCATCCAGCTCTCGGCATAAATGCAACCGTCCAGTTGCCTGTTTGGGACGGGAAATTATCCCACCAGCGCTTCCAACCCTTCTTCGCCGATGACGCTTACCCCCAGTTCTCGAGCCTTGTCCAGTTTCGATCCTGCATCGCTTCCCGCCACCACATAATCCGTCTTCTTGCTCACGGAGCCGGAAACGCGCCCGCCCGCATCTTCAATCATCTTCTTGGCTTCATCGCGCGTGTGGCGCTTCAGAGTGCCCGTCAGCACAAAAGTCTTCCCCGCCAGCTTGGTACCCTTTTCTTTTTTCTGTCCCGTGAACTTCAAACCCGCGTTGCGCAGATCGCCCACCAGTTTGCGATTGTGTTCATCGGCGAAGAATTCCACAATGCTCTCGGCGATACGCGGTCCCACTTCGTTGACTTCCTCGAGTTCCTCCGCACTCGCCTTCATGATCGCGTCCAGGGAACCGAAGTGCTCGGCCAGAAACTGCGCGGTGCGTTCTCCCACAAACCTTATCCCCAGCCCGTAAATCACTCGTTCAAGCGGCAACGTCTTCGAATCCACAATCTCCGCGAGCACGTTCTCCGCAGATTTCTCGCCCATGCGTTCGAGTTGCAGCAAATCGTTCTTGGTCAGTCGGTACAGATCGGCAACGTTTTTCACCATGCCGCGTTCGGTAAGCTGATTCACCAGCGCCTCGCCCAGTCCGTCGATGTCCATTACATGACGGGAAGCAAAATGCAGGATCGTTCCCTGCAATTTCGCCGGACAGTTCGCGTTCACACAGCGGTGGTCGGCCTCGCCCGGCGTTCGCACCACGTTGCCGCTGCACACCGGACAATGCTCAGGCATGGCGAAATTCTTATGGCCGCGAGGATGGTCTTGATCCTCGACGACCTTCACCACTTTTGGAATGACATCGCCGCCGCGTTCGACCTCAACCCAGTCACCGATCTTCACTCCGAGCCGCTCAATCTCATCCATGTTATGCAGCGTGGCGCGTGAAACCATCGTGCCCCCAATTGGAACCGGCTTGAGCCATGCCACCGGCGTCAGCTTGCCGGTGCGACCAACTTGCGGCACGATATCTTCGATCTGCGTAATCGCACCGCGCGCGGCGAACTTATAGGCAATCGCCCATCGCGGTGCTTTGCCGGTGAAGCCGAGTTCCCGCTGCCAGGCGGTGCGATCGACCTTGATCACAATCCCGTCGATTTCGTAAGGCAGCGATTCGCGCTTTGCCTCCCAACTCTTGATAAATTTCCAGGCTTCGTCCAGGTTCGCCGCCAGCTTGCGATTCGGATTTACCTTGAATCCCGCCTCCTCCAGCGCGTCCATGGTTTTGGATTGCCGATCGAGATAAGTGCGCCCGTCGCGCAGGAGCATGTAGGCGAAGAAGTCCATGCGACGCTGTGCGGTGATCGACGGTTCGAGCTGCCGAACAGTACCCGCTGTAAAATTTCGCGGATTCGCAAATACCGCCAGCCCTTGCCGCTCGCGCTCTTCATTCAGCTTACGGAAAGCCGCGATGGGCATGAGCATTTCTCCGCGCACCTCGAAATCGGCGGGGATGCCAGCCTTCTTCAATTTATCTTTTGGAATCGACAGCGGGATCGAGCGCACCGTCCGCACATTCAGGGTTACGTCTTCGCCAACATTGCCATCTCCCCGCGTGATGCCGCGTTCGAGGTGGCCGTCGCTGTAGACGAGGGCAAGCGACATGCCATCCAGTTTTAATTCGCACATGTATTCGAGGTCGGTGCGCCCGCTGAGTTCATGCACGCGCCGCTCCCAGTCGCGCAGTTCCTCTTCGCTGTAGGCATTGTCGAGCGAAAGCATGGGAGAGGAATGCTTGGCCTTTACGAATCCTTCGCGCGGTTTGCCACCCACGCGTTGCGTCGGCGAATCTGGAGTGATGAGAGCCGGATGCTCCGCTTCAAGACGCTTAAGCTCGTTCATCAACTTGTCGAAGTCAGCATCCGAAATCTCGGGAGCATCCTGCACGTAATAGAGGTACTCGTGGCGCCGAATCTTCTCGCGCAGACCTTCGATTTTTTTCTCTATGGAAGAACTGGACATGACTGGGGAATTATAGTGCGGGGTCGAAGAGTTCTCAGCCCCCGGTTCTCATCAACAGCAGGCCCTCACCCGGGAGTTCCTCGCTAGGGGTTTCGTCCAGCATGAAGCTGAGCACCTCCTGCGGAATCGGCGCGTTCCACACCGGCGCAAACGACTGCCGATGCAGGGGCGAGGGGCCGTGCTCGCGCAGAGCCGCGAGGTGGCGCGGCGTGCAGTATCCCTTGTTCGAGGCCAGCCCATACACCGGAAACACGGGGTCCCAGGCAGAGATCATGCGGTCGCGTTCCACCTTGGCGATGATGGAAGCGGCGGCGATGGAGACAGACAGGGCGTCTCCGTGAATGATCGCCTGTTGCGGGAGTTCGCAATCGAGGCGCAACGCATCGACAAGAAGATAGCCTGCCTCAGGCGCGAGTTGCTGGACTGCACGCAGCATGGCAAGCCGCGAGGCATGGTAGATATTAATCTGATCGATGCGAGCGGAATCCACGGCGGCAATGGCCCAAGAGATAGAATGCCTGCGAATCAAGAGCGCGAGTTCTTCGCGGCGCTCGGCTGGAAGCAGTTTGGAATCACGCAAGCCGCGAATGCGATATCCCGGATCGAGAATTACTGCCGCAGCCACAACCGGGCCGAATAGCGATCCGCGGCCAACTTCATCCACTCCCGCAACCTGCTGTGCGCCAGCGGCCCACGCTCGCTTTTCAAATTTCAGAGTGCAGCGCAGTTTTTTCAGCAACCGCAGCTTGGCGGCGGAGGCAGAGATTTTCTCGGCTGCGGAGGTTTTCGAAATGCGCGTGGACTTGGACACAGATGCTGATCAGCATCTTCGCCGAAGAACACGTGTGACGCAAGAGCGGACTGTCAGCCGGCAGTTTAAGCTCACGGTGGAGGAACGGGCGTCTCGCTCGTTTAGCCGGGCGTGGACGCCCGGCTCTCCACCACCCAATTGTTAGGGCTACTGTTCGACTTCCTTCAGTCGTGCGGCCTTGCCCTTCAATCCGCGCAGGTAGTACAGCTTGGCGCGGCGCACTTTGGCGGATCGAATCACGTCGATCTTGTCGATGACCTTGGAGTCGATAGGGAAAATACGCTCCACGCCCTGGCCAAAACTGATTTTGCGAACTGTAAAGCTTGGTTGCGCGCCCCGCGATCGCGAAATTACGACGCCTTCAAACGCCTGCAGGCGCTCTTTTTCACCTTCTCTGATCTTGACCAGTACTTTGACGGTATCGCCGGGACCAAACTTCGGGATGTCGGTGCGGCGCGATTTCGCCAACAATTTTTCAATAATCGGATTACGCATAAACGTTTTCCTTCCTATTTCGTAATTTCTAGAGTCCTCTCGTAAAGAACCGAGGGGGCAATTCCGCCTCACGGCGTTGAGCGGCACGGCTTGACAAACTGTGCTTCCCTTCGCAATTGGCGAGCTTCGCTCGCTGGACAGCCGAGGGCGGCTGTCCCTACGTGGGTCTTTCCGCTCGCTTGATCTGCGCCAGTAATTCCTTGTCTTCCGCCGTCAACGCCACTCGTTCCAGCAAATCCGGACGGTTGCGCAGCGTTTTTGCTAAAGCCGTCTTGCGGCGCCAGGTGCGGATCTGCTCGTGGTTGCCGTTCATCAAGACTTCGGGCACCGCCATGCCACGAAAATCCGCAGGCCGCGTGTAATGCGGATAATCGAGCAATCCGCCAGAAACGCAAGTCGAACTCGGCCCATCGCCTTGTATATCACGGCCGCCCTCGCCCGCGAACTCCGTAAACGATTCCTGCCGCGTCGAATTCTGGTTGCCCACCGCGCCCGGGATCAGCCTGGTGACCGCATCCATAATTACCGCAGCGCCCAGTTCGCCGCCGCTTAGCACGTAGTCGCCGATCGAAACTTCGCGATCTGCCAAGTAGTCGCTGATGCGTTCGTCCACGCCTTCGTAGCGTCCGCAGATCAACACAATTCGACCCTTGTCGTTCTGACTCAGCGCCGCCAGTTCCGCCGCCAGCGTCTGATCAAGTCTGCGGCCCTGTGCGGAAAGCAGAATTACCGACTGCTTTGCGCCGGGACTCATGCGCACCTCGCGCGGCGCGACGTCGCCGAATGACTCCAAACATTCAAAGATCGGTTCCGGCTTCAGGACCATGCCCTCGCCGCCGCCAAACGGGCGGTCATCTACGGTGCGGTGCTTGTCTTTCGTAAACGCCCGCAGATCGTGAATGTTGACCTCAACCAGGCCCGTTTCCTGCGCCCGCCGGACAATTCCGTAATCCAGTGGTCCGCGAAAGAAGTCGGGAAAGATCGTTAAGATGTCGACCAGCATTTAGTCATTGAACCATTGAGGTATTGACTCATTGAAACCCTGAGCCAGTGATTCAATACCTGAATGATTCAATGACTCAATCGCTCTTCGGCGCGTTTACATCCAGCAGGCCTTCCGGCAACTTCATCCGAACTTGTTTTCGCTCCATATCCAGCTTCTCCAAATACGCCTCGGCGAAGGGAATCTCGTATGGCAGCTTACCCTGCTGCTCTTTTCCTCGGACGACCAGCAGCGGCGCTTCTCCCGCACCAAACTGCACGTCTTCAATTTCGCCGATCTCACGCTGACCATCGAATACCGTGCAGCCGATCAGGTCGCTCAAGTACGTCCAGCCTGGCTCCAACCTGGCGCGTTGGTCAATCGGAAGTTGAAGTTCCGCGCCCACCATCGGCTCGGCATCGGAAATCGTATCGACACCCTGAAGCTTCAGTACCAGAAAACTTTTATGCGGCCAGAGATCCTCGACCGTGACTTCGCGGCGCTCGCCGTCTTTTCGCAGCGCCCACAGCCGCATCTCTCGCCGGAAACGATCCGGAACATCAGTGTGCAACTCGGCCGCTACTTCTCCATGGCGTCCCTGGGTCTTGATGACGACCGCCAGGGTAATCCATTCGCCGCTAGCGTTCAGTGCCGACATTCAACGGTTTTCGATTCCGCTTTACTAAGTGCACGTCTACTCAATTATTCATTATTCAATGATTTCGAGGGCGTAGCGCTTATCCTGCTTCGACCCCGCCGCCGCCAGAAGGTTGCGCAATGCGCGTGCGACGCGTCCGGAGCGCCCGATTACTTTGCCTAAGTCGGCTTCCGCCACTTCGAGTTCGATGACGGTTTCGTCTCCGTCCTCATACTCGTCCACAAAAACCTCACCCTTCGCCTCGACGATCGCCTTGGCGATGTACTCGATCATGGCGCGCGGATTGGCGCTCGGCTCAATCATAAGTCGGCTCGATCATAGGTCGGCTCAATCATTGGAATAACAGCGGAATAACAGCTCCTAAATCGGTGAGTGAACAGGCCTAGGCGACAGAAGCGGCCGCGGCTGGCACGGGGAGAGCGAGCAGTTTCTTAACCCGGTCCGAACATTGAGCACCTTTCGAAACCCAGTACTCGACGCGCTCCCGTTTCAGGTCGAAAGTAGCCGGATTGGTGCGTGGATTGTAGGTTCCAACCACTTCGACCGGACGGCCATTGCGAGCGTGCTCTTTCTCAATCACCACTACTCGATAATAAGGTTGTTTGCGCGCGCCAAAGCGCGCCAGTCGGATCATTAGCACAGACTTCAGTATCCTTTGCCCGGAAGAGTCCGGCGAGGTAAGAACAAACCATTATTATGCCGGAGCTTAGCGCTTTTCGCAATGGCTCGACGAAGCGTAGTAGCTCCATTTGAAGTTATTTTGAAGATGTGCGCGGTTGCGAAAGAAAGATGAAGAAAGCCGAGGTAGAAAAAAGAAGAAAGCCGACGAAAAGAAAAAACGAAAGACGAAATCGGAAGCAACCCACCGCCGCCCCCCGCATGAACTGCAAGACCACTGGCGGTCCGCTTTTCGCGGTAGTAACTAATTGGTACATATTGGTATACCCCCCTCCCCCTGGCCTTAATGGAATCATGGGGTTAGGAGGAAATTCCCGCTAGATCTTTGAGTTTAAACGAGTTACGGGTAAAGTATTTATTAATCAATGACTTGGCTTCGCTTCGGCTGCATTTAATTTTCAAAGAGCGTCCCAAAATGGGATTGTGTCGGATTTTGTGGCCGGCGTTTTAAAGAGACGACAAGCGATGACACACGTCTGGATTCATCGATCCGGTGGTCATTATGGCGCGCGGCTTGGTCCGTGTCTGTGATGGGAGACACGGGCTGATTGTGACGAAAAAGTCGAGAGCTGGTAGAGAGTGGAGAATGATTCCTTTGGTGCACTTGGTTGCAGACCAGCATGGAAGCAGAGGCGGATGTGCGGATTGTTGGTCTTCATATCTTGACTTCGCGCATCCTGGATTACCGCGGCGCTGACGAAGTGGCATCGACGGTAGCTCCGGCACAGAACGTTGGCCTAACACCCGGAAATTGCCCGCCTTACTCGACCGTGTGTTTTGCCGTGTACCCTTCTCGCGCGTACACGATGTATTTCACATCCTTGCCCTTCTGATCGCGAATCTTCAGCGGGCCACCGTCGGGCGCCTGGAGTTCGACCTTCAGCTTGCGGTAAGTGCCATCCAGTTTGGCGTTCGTGGGGTGGTAGCTGATGCTGTATTGGTTGCGAATGTCGGCCGCGATGGCGTGAAAGATCTCTGGCAGTTCGCCCTGGAAGCGCGGGAAATAAGCGCGGCCTCCGGTCAGTTGTGCGAACGTCCTTACCTGGTTGTCGGCTTGCAGGTAATCCATGCGGCCAACGGGTATGCCGATGCCATGGGTGTAGCCGCAGTGGTGCACCTCACAATATTCGCGAACCACAAAGCCGACGCTGATGGGGTAAATCGTGACGTCTTTTGTGGCCTTTATCTTCTTGTAAGTTTGGTCGAGGGTGAGTTTGCTAAAGGTGTCTACTCCGGTGGTCACCAGGATGATGTATTTCTTGCCCTCGATGCGATCAATTCTGTCGAGAGTATCGAAGAGCGCGTCAAACATGTTGGTTTCGGCGAAGCCCGGCATGCGCAATTGATTCAACGCCGCTATGACGGCGCGCTTGTCCTGGGTAAAATCCGCGAGGATGTAGGGCTTCATATCATAGGAAATCACCGAAACCCAGTCATCCTTTTGCAGGGTACTCGCGAATGCGTAAGATGCACGCAAGGCTTCAACCTCGAAATCATAGTTGGTGGAGGCGAACTCAACCAGCAGCACTGCCGTAATTGGAGCCTGAGTCTGGCCGAAAGTCGCAATCTTCTGGGGCTGGCCGTCTTCCATGATTTTAAAATTTTCCTGCCTCAGTCCCGGGATGGTTTGGCCATCTTTGCTGGTCACGAGCACATCGAGGTTCACAATCGGCACGTCTACCCGGATCGAATAGTCGGGCATATTCTCAATCTTCTTCGGTCGTTCGGGAGGCGGTGGCGGCGGCTCCTCCTTTTTCTTGGGGACGACGTAAGGACCGACATCGTTTTGCGGCCCCCCGGCCTCGGGCGGTGTTTCCTGCTGGTTGGGATTCGACGGGGGCGGTTGCTGCGGCGCGGCCTGGGCCTGAGACAAAGCGGGGAAGGTCGCGACGATCATCGAGCAACAGCAAAAAATAAACGCCAATAGGATCAAACGCTTACGGGAATCCGAAGGCACGTGGTTTTGCCCGCCAAATACGCCACAAATCATAGGGAAGTCCTCGAAAACACCTGTGCTAGTATAGATGCAAGAACTCTGCGGTTGGAAAATTTTGCGGGCCGCAAAAAAGCCGCCTCTCCTGGCAAAGCCTTCTGATAGCACGCGGAGTCTTTACAAGCAGCAAGGTCTTTTGTGACCTCCGGGGTCGTCCATGGGTAAAGTTGCGCGCACGCTCTCCCTCCTTTTTTGTCTCTCGTCCTCTGTCTGGGTTGTTGCACAAGGCATGCAAAGCAGCCCCGTAAGTGCAAGTGCTTCGCCTGCTCGCGTCTCTCCGGCAACCGTTTCTCCGGCAACTGTCGCGCAAGCCATCATTCCGCTCAGCCAGATTCACGAAGGCATGAAAGGAACCGCGCTGACGGTATTCCAGGGCGTGAAACCGGAGTCGATGGACGTGGAAGTTCTGGGCGTGATGCGCAATGTGAACGGTCCGAAGGGTGACATTATCCTGGTGCGTCTGCACGGCACCAAGCCCGAATATACCGGTGTGGTTGCGGGCATGAGCGGGAGCCCGGTCTATTTTGACGGCAAGCTGGCGGGCGCGCTGGCGTTCCGCATCGGAGAGTTTTCGAAGGAGCCGATCGCGGGTGTGACTCCGATCGAAGAGATGCTGGAGATCGATGCGCTGGATCGTCGTCCGGCGCCAGCGTCGTTGCGGGCCGGCGTTAGCGATGCAGATTCGTCGAGTCGCGATTATTCACCAAGCGGAGTTACGCGAACTTCAAGCCCTGGTGAAAACTCGGCGCTTCCGGGGCAGAAATACAGCGACTATCTGACGCCCATCGAAACGCCGCTTGTGTTCAACGGTTTCTCTGACGACACCTTGCATCGCTACGCCTCGCAATTCGCTGCGCTGGGCATTGTTCCGGTGATGGGCATTGGTTCGGCGAGCGACCACAGTCAGCCGGAGCCGATCGAGGCTGGATCCGCTGTCAGCGCCGTGCTGGTCCGTGGCGATATGGATATTGCCGCCACCTGCACCGTGACTTATGTCGATCCGCAGCGCCTGCTTGCCTGCGGCCATCCGCTGCTGCAGTTTGGCGAAGTGGATTTGCCGATGACAAAGGCGACTGTGCTGGCCACCTTGCCGTCGCCGATGAATGCATTCAAGATTATCAATACGACGGACACGATCGGCGCGTTTGTACAGGATCGGCAGAACGGCATTATGGGCGTGCCGGGGCGAGAATCGAAGATGATTCCAGTGACCGTGGCCATGCATATGGGGCCCGGATCTGCGACCAAGGAATTCCACTATGAAATTCTCAACAACGCGCGGTTGAGCCCTCTGGCCATGGCGGCTACCGTCTTCAATGCCTTGCACGGCATCAACGAATACGGTGAGGATATTACGTATCGCATGAATGGCGTGCTCAGCGTGAAGGGGTATCCCGACGTTGCGCTGCGCAACATGTTTGCCCAGCAAGACAACGGACAACCTGCGGCAGCGTTGGCCGCCGCCACCATCGGCGACCGCTTTGGACGCATCTATACCAACTCTTTTGATACTCCTGACGTTCAGGGCGTCACGCTCGATTTCGATCTTGTCCGCGAGCGCCGATCGGCTCGGCTGGAAGCTGCGCGCACCGACATGACGGAAGCTCGTCCCGGCGATCGGATTATGGTGGAAACGGTGATACGTCCATATCGTGGCGAACGACTGTTGCGCCAGATTCCGATACGGATTCCCACCTCCACTTCAAAAGGAACGTTGCGCATTCTGGTGAGCGATGGAGACACGCTCGATCGCATTCACCGCGGGACGCCGATGATGAATCATGGGCTGGGCCTGGGTCCAACCATCGCTTTGCTGAACAAAGAGCGCGCCAACGATCGCGTGTACGTTTCGCTGCTCCAGTCCGATCCGGAAGCCATGGTCGCCGATAAAGTGATGCCGACGCTTCCGCTTTCCGTGATGAACGTCATGGAAAACATGCGGGGAACGCAGGACATGGTCGTGCTAGGAGAATCATCGGTCAGTGAAGCATCCACGGATCCACTCGACTACGTTGTCTCTGGCGCGCAGATGCTGACGATTAACATAAAATAGCTGGTTCGAGTGTCGCGTGTTGTACGCTGGCGACACAGTTCGCGGGCGAGGGCGCCCGCGCCACACCTGCCCACGCGACTCCCTTAGAATGAGGTATGACTTTGGCTCGTAAGACGCTTGCTCTGGTATCAGTTCTCATTCTTTCCGCATTCGCACTTTCCGCATTCGCCTTCGCTGAGGGGACCCGCACCTGGGAACAATCCAAGTTCGAAGAACTCACCAAGGGCACGGCCAACGGCATTGCCCTGCGTAGCGAGGGCGGACTCGAACTTGCCCCGGCGTTCAAAGCGCTTGCGACGACGCCCTCGACCTACATCTGGTCGATCGCGTCCGATTCCTCGGGAAGTATTTATGCCGCGGCGGGGTCTCCGGCGCGCGTCTATCGCATCACGCCTGACGGTCAGATCGCGACCCTATTCGAGCCGCAGGAATTGCAGGTGCAGGCTCTGGCCGTTGCCAGCAATCGCGTCGTCTATGCCGCGACCGCGCCTGACGGCAAGGTGTATCGGCTTGAAGAAACGAAAGGCAAGAGCGGCGCGAAAGCCTCCTGGAGCGCGACGCCTTACTTTGATCCCGGGTCGAAGTACATCTGGGACATTGTTCTCGACAATGCTGGCACTCTTTATGTCGCCACCGGAGATCACGGCGAAATTTTCAAAGTCAGCACCAATGGCCAGCACTCACTTTTCTTCAAGAGCGATGAAGTCCACATCCGCGTTCTGGCGCTCGATCCCAAGGGGAACCTGATCGCAGGCTCGGATGGTAGCGGGCTTATCTATCGCATTGCTCCCAATGGCGAGGCGTTCGTTCTCTACAGCGCGCCCAAGAAAGAAATAACCGCGCTAGCCATTGACCCGGCCGGAAATATCTATGCCGCCGCGGCGGGAGAAAAACGCCCCGCAGGCGCGACGCCGCCAATCGGCATTACGCTCTCGACTCCGGTGCCAACCGCGTCCTCGTCCGGCGGCAACATCACCATTACCGGATCCCCTGCTGCGCCGGCATCGTCCTTTCCGGCACCTGGAGCCGGAGCCAGTGGCGGCTCCGAGATTTATCGCATCGCGCCCGATGGCGCGCCGTCACGCTTGTGGACCTCCCATGACGATCTGGTCTACGCCCTTGCTTTCGATCAACGTGGACGCCTGGTTGCGGGCACTGGCAATCGTGGTCACATCTTCGCCATCAACGGTGTGGACGATTTCACCGACCTGATCAAAGTAAGCGCCACGCAAATCACAGCTTTCGCGGCTGCACCGGGCGGCGGACTTTACGCTTCCGGTAGCAACCTGGGGAAGATTTTCGTGCTCGGTCCCGGCCCAGCTTCGGAAGGTACGTACGAAAGCGATGTGTTTGATGCGCGAATTTTTTCCATGTGGGGCCGCGCCGGCGTCCGCGTCGCCGGCACCTCCACTGGCGGCTCTAGCTCCAATTCCAATGTGGAACTTTACGCACGCAGCGGCAATGTCGACAATCCCGACCGCAACTGGAGTAAGTGGACGCGGGTCGATCTGGCCGGCAGCTCCGAACTCAATATTCCAGCAGCGCGCTTCGTACAATGGAAGGCAGTGCTCCGTGCCGGGAATCCCGCTCCTCGCGTGGACGATGTGTTGCTGAACTACCTGCCCAAGAACGTCGCTCCTGAGATTGATGAAATCATCGTGCAGCCGGGATACCGCTACCAGCCGATTCCGCATGTTACCGGCAGCGAGGCGCCAACTCCGGGGCAGCCGCGTTTCGATCCTCCACCGCCTGCGATACGCGACCGCGACTCGATCGGCATCCGCTGGTCGGCGCATGACGACAACGACGACCAGCTTGTCTACACCGTTTATTACCGTGGAGACGGCGAAGCGCGCTGGCTGCTGTTGAAGGGCAATCTTTCCGATCGTTACTATTCGTTGGACGCGAGCTTGCTGCCCGATGGCGGCTATGTGGTGAAGGTCATCGCCTCCGATGCGCCCTCGCATTCACCGGGAGAAGCGCTCTATGCCGAGTGTGTCAGCTCGCGCTTCGAGGTCGATAGCACGCCTCCAGTTATCGAGAACCTGACTGCCGCTTTTGATCTCGAGGACAAGCAGAGCGGGCAACAGGGAAAGCAAACTGGCATGCAATCTGGCGCTCACATTCATGTTCGCTTCCGCGCCCACGATTCCTTTTCCGCGATCAAGCGGGCGGAGTATTCGCTCGATGACGGTGAGTGGCAGTTCGTCGAACCGGCAGGCCAGTTGTCAGATTCCAGAACAGAAGACTATGACTTTCGCGTGGCCGTGCCGCAACCCGACGCGGCGCCGCCTCTGATGAACAACAACACGGCGAACGACCACGTCGTGGTGGTTCGCGCCTACGACCGTTTCGATAATCTCGCCACGGCAAAGACGGTGGTTCGCGGGAAGTAGGAACCTCGAGGTGCGGATAACGATGCCGAGCTGCGCTCGGCTTAGACGGACGAATGCGTCCGTCCCTACGCGATTTTGCCGCGGGAGGGGACGTCCGGCTCTCCACTGGCAAATCTATTGCTGCGCGAACATGATGGAACTGGCCGGCCCGCTGCTGCATGTCGTTGCCGGCGCTTGAGGTGTACACGTTCCCATCATCATGAAATCTGTAATCACGTTGTTCGGGGAACCGGCTATGGCGGTGGCATCGATGGCATAGATCACATAGGTCACGCCCGGTGAAGTGTAGGTAATTGTCCCGGTTCCAGCACCTGTGGCGTTGTTGTTGATCGTGTACGTGCCATTTGTCAGTGACACATTGCCGGGGTTCTGTATTCCGGTGGCGAGGTAGGTTGGAGTTCCCGCGGGAGTGAATCCGGTCGAGGTGAGCAGAAGGTTCTGTACAACGGGAGCGACGCTGGAATCGCTGTTGCTGACGGTTGCAGCCGCATAGATGCCCGGCAGTTCAGATCCCCCGTAGCCAAAGTTTTTCAGCGATGGCTGCGGATCCATGGTTCCGGTCATCACTGCCGAACTGGATTGATCGAGCAAGAATCCACGATTCGCTCCACTGGCATACAAAACGAACGGAATCGGCGGTACCACCGTCTTCGCGGTCGGATTGCCGAGCATCTGAAAGATGTATCGTCCGGTATTGCTGCTGGTGGCGACGTAAGTATACGAGAACGCCGCCGATGGCGGCACCGAAATGATCGTCCCGTTATCATTCTGATCGAAAGTTCCTGTAAAGCCGCCGGTTCCGCCCGTGCCACTTGATGTGCCGTCAGTGATGCCGACCGTCAAGGCGACATTCGCGTTCGTTCCCGTCAAATTTGAAACGGATGTGCCACTGAAGGCTGCATTGTTGTATCCGGAAGTCATCGGGACCTGATAAACCATGGACCCGGAAACGGCAGGATTCGTCTTGATCGGATCGGTGGAAATGGCGTAGAGCGTGAGCGCGCCGGGACCGGTCTTGGTTTGCGTCGTTCCGGCTGAAACATAGAAGTCGAAATCAAGCACCGTCGTGCCGACATTCAACGTCATTTGCCACGAGACATTTGCCTGGAGCGAGTAATTGCCTGTAACGGTGCACGGCGGCGTGGCACACACGGTAGTCGGGCTGCCGTTATCATTGGAGTCGAGCAAGCCATCGGTGATAGTCCCGGCGGTTCCGTTTCCGTTCGGGGTCATCGGCAGCAGGCCAGCATAGCCAACCCGTTTGCCGTTCGAATCCACACCCGTGAATCCGAAGGCGAATGTCTGGCCTTGCGTATTGAAATGTGTCCCGGTCGATAACGGTTGCATTACGCCGGAGCCCGTCCCCGCATTGTCGATCATCCGAACAATTCCCGACGAGGTGAGAACAGCGTTGAACGTGTAGCTCGGTCCGCCACTCGCGCTGAGGGTGAGCTTGCCGAGGTTGTTGCTGATGTCATTGCCGTTGTTCGCACTTGGAACGTAGGAGCCGGTTACGGTCGTGTACTGGTTATAGACGCCGTCGATCGCCACATCTTCGACGCCGCTTGTAATCGCGCCGTTCGCACCCGCCGTGACACTCCCTGCCATGGCGATGGAATTGCCGCTGTCGTTGGATCCAGAAAACTGGAAAGCGTACGTCCCCGGCGTCAGGAGAGACGGCACCACCGAGACCTTGGATGCAGCGGTGCCCAGAGGATTTTGCGCCACGGTCGAAGTTGCCGTTATCTGAACGCCGCTTTGAGCGGAGGACGGCGCGGTATAGACCGCTACATCGGAATTGCTTGGGCCAGAGAAGCCAGCGCAAGCGGCGCCCGGGGTACACGTCCAGGTGAATTGTTGCGGCGCATCGTCGGGTATCGCGACGGCGGTGAACCGCTGCACGAGATCCTGCCCGACGCTCACTGTTAATGGTGTCACGACCACCGAAACCGGTACCACGGTGATACCGAGATTGCCGTTGAGCGTGGCGTCAGTCGTCGAGGTTGCAGTGACTGATATCCCTGAAGCTGCCGCTCCCGGGGCAACGTAGGTTGCGGTTGGTGGGTTGGTTGCTGGAGTGACGGGCGTGAGCGTGCCTGCGCCGCTCAGGGTCCAGGTCACGGGCACAGTCGGTCCGCTCGAGGGCGCGGCTGTGAGCGTCACCGACTGCGTCGGGTAGATCGCGTCGGAGTTGATGTTGCTGTAGGGACCTGTAATGGTGACGTCCATGGTGATGGGCGGAGGAACGATGCCGTTGCCACCCGTCGCACAACCGACCGCCAGCGTCAGACTCAGCAGGGCTACAACCAACAGAAAATTCTTTGTCATGATTGGATCTCTTTGGAATACTCCGGAAATTACTCCGAATCAGCTTGCCTTATTCACTCTTCGAACTCGGTCTCTTCAAACCAGTCTCTTCGAACCAGTCGTTTTGAACCAGCCCCTTCGAACCATGTCCGCGCGGAATTTGTTGCCCTGAAACCGAGGACAGATCGCCCGAAACGGGTCTTCGTCCGGGAGGGTATCCCCAGTCTAAGAGCAGCCCTGAGGCCAATTTATGATTCGAATGAGGAAGTTACAATGTACCTGAATTCAGGGCACTTTGTCGCGCAAGGAAGGTCCGGAAGGGGTTGCAACTGGCTCGCTTGTGCAAGGAGTTGCATATCACGATTGCACATCACCGAAATAAGTTCTCAGTTCTTAGATACTCAGATCTTAGATACTCGGTTCTTAGCTCTCAGTTTCTGGTTCTCAGTTTCTGGTTATCAGTGATGAGCCGATTCGTTCTTGCTGAGAACCGACAGCGGAGTAACGGGCACTTTTTTCGCGGTTTCCAGCAGCGGTCGCAGTTCAGCGGCCGCGATTCCCAGGGTCCCGCCGGAGAAGCCATCAATGTAGGCTGAGTTGATGCCGACGACTTCGCCGCGGAGGTTCAGCACCGGTCCGCCACTGCCTCCACGGGCTGTGGGCGCGTCATAGATGAGCTTGTCGCCGCTTACATCGCCAATGTGGCCGAAAGTAGCCGAAGGCCTGATCAGTGAGAGCGCGGCCAGTTCCGCCGCGGTGTCGGCGTCATCCGGATGCGACGAAAGCCGGTCATACACCACGGCAGGGGACTTTGCCACCATCCCGGTCACGCCCATCGGATACGCCAGCACGCTCACCGACTCTCCTACATGCAATGGCGTTTGCGACAGCGTCAAAGGGCGAAGGGTATTGGTGAACGCGGTTGCTTGAATTCGCAGTACAGCCAGGTCCCCATGAGTGGCCAATACCGCTGTCTCCAGGGTTACGGGAAGTGGAGAGCCGGGAAAGTATGCCACCAGCTTTTCGAGTACAGGCGTGCCGCCCTGGCGCAGGGCGGTTGCCACTTCGCGGTCTCCATACCAGGGCTCGGCCACGTGACGATTGGTGGCTAGCAGTCCGGGTGCAACTACAAAGCCCGTTCCCGCGACGCGGGCGCGAAAGTTTTGCGAGCGACCGGAGACATGATAGATCCCGTATATGTAGGCCACTGACTCGCGCGCACCGTCGACGGCCGCTGAGGAAAATGATTGCTGGCGCTCGAGGTCGGCCACCTGCCGCGTGAGTTGATGCACCTGCTGTTCGAGCCCGGCGTTTTCCGGAGGAGCGTAGTAGTGGGCCATCACCCCGGCGCCAACCAGCGCCAACACGCCCAGCAGTCCCTGCACAAACCTCTGCCAGGTTTCGACGACCTCGGTCTCCTCGCGATCGGTATTGAACATGATGTCAGGGGCAGCGGGGAGGGGTCCCGGGTAGTCCTATCCTGACGCATGCGGGCCGAGGCTTGTAGGGTACTGAAGTCGGGTAACAGGGGACGAAGGTAACCGGAGAGAAAGACGGGGCAAGCCTCGTCTTTACCCAACGCCCAGGCGCTTGGCCATTTCTTCGTAGAGGAAGCCTTCACCCGGAACGTAGGGCTGCACCCATTCTCCATCAATCACGAACTGTGGGATGGCGCGCTTGCCAGTACGTTTCACAACCTCGTCGACGGCTCCGGGAGTGGTTTCGATGTTGATGTCGGTGTAGGGAAGGTGGTGCTGGTCGAGAAAACGCTTGGCCTCGCGGCAATCCGGACACCAGGGGGCGGAGTAGACGATGATTTCCATTAGTCAGGCTTGCAATATTCGCTATTCATACTTTAGCAGGACTGCCGAATGTTACTAGGTGGAGCGTGGGCGCCCGTCCGTCTGACAAAAGATGCGGCCGGGCGAGGACGCCCGGCTCTCCATCAACATACCTGGCGCGGATTGCCTGGCGCAGGTTGGTCGTTCACGTCAAACGCGCTGAAGCTCGTGGACGGTCCGTTCGTTCTGCACATTGCCCGTATTCAGGGTCGTAGCGGGTTCGAACAGCAGGAGCCAGCATTCTTCATCGGCCACGGGTCGGTGTTCCACGCCGCGCGGCACTACGATGAACTCACCCGTTTCGATCCACTCATGGTGGTCGCGGAATTCCATGCGAAAGCGGCCTTTGACGACCAGAAACATCTCGTCCTCGTGCTCGTGATGGTGGAACACGAACTCGCCTTTGAGCTTGTCGAGTTTTACATATTGGCCGTTGAGTTCAGCGGCGATGTATGGCTTCCAGTATTCGGTGATCTTGGCAAACTTGTCGGCGATATTAACCTTGGACATGGAACCTCCGGGCGCCGCGCTGGCGATGTGGCAACGGTTCCCTCTGCAATGGATGACGCTTTACTCCGGCTGGTCGCAGGAAAGTTGGCTGGCGGCGGAAGAGATGGTCGCGCTGCGCGCGGCTTGGACGGACGAATGCGTCCGTCCCTAGGCTAGATAAGGCAAAAGCCGCCAGCTTTTCACTGACGGCTCATGGCTGATTGCTGACTGACGGCTGACCGAGTGCTTTTAGAATCCCGATCCGGCACCTGGGTGTCCACCGCGCAGCATCGTTCTGACGCCACGCTGGCTGTTCACTTGAGTGGTTGTGTTCCAGTCCACTTCGTCGGCGCTGATCAAGCCGTTGCCGCCGCTGGCGAGTTCGTAACTGATGCGGCCGTCCTGATAGGTGTAGTTGCCGACCTCCAGAACCATGCCTGACTTCAGCACGAACACCGGAACGCCTGGAGCCGTGCTGCTGGCCACCGCACTCTTGGTGACGTAGCTGGCATAGACGACCTGTGGAGTGTCAGCCATTGCCTGCTCGGGCTGCTCGCTGGAGGTGACCCTCACGTTGCGCATCGCCAATTGCGGCGCGACATTGTCGGACGAACGGGCGCTGGCACCCTGATAAGGAGTCTGATAGTACGAGTCGTTCTCCATCCGGGGACGGCCGAAGAAATGCCAATCTGGGCCGTTGGTCGCCGAGACCTGCGGGATCTGGACATCATCCATCAAGCGCAGTTCCAGCATGCTCTCGCCCTTGAGTGTGGGACGCGGACCGCGGGCGGGGAGCATGATGATCTTCCACGGCCAGAGCGGTGGAATCATCCATTCGACGATGTCGCGCTTGGCATGTCCTTTGCCGTCGATGGCCCCTGTTTTGTCGACCTTGTAGCCGCGCGTCGCGATCACTTTGGCGTCGAGCGGCATGTCGCCGTTCGGCAATCCGATGCGATCGAACACCAGCTTCATGTTGCCCTTACCCCAGAAATGGCCGGGGTCTTTGGCGGATTCGAGATGGCCGACCAGATAGGCTCCGCGGGGAAATGTCTGCTGTCCGAATTCCGTCACCGAGTGCAAATGACAGAGCACGGGATCGCCGACCGCAACGGTGGCGGAAGAAAAGTTCGGTTCATTCATGGTGCATTTCAGAAGGGTACCGGCGGGCAGGACGGTCTCCCGCGCACTGGCACTCAGGGTCAAAGCTAGAAGGGATGCTGCAAGGAGTACGTACCTGCTGGACTTCATGACTACACCTCGGTCTCACGCCCCGGAATTTTTACCACATTCCAAAACTGCTGCTGTGAGCCCGCCCCAGATTGCTATGGAGTTTTACACAAGTTGACACTGCGGTCAATCGATGTAGAGGAGAAAAATGCATTTTTGAGACCACAATTATGAGGTGAGAGCATTCGGGCCGCAGATTGTATCGCTTCCCCTCCCAATTTGCTGCAAAGCATTCAACACCTCGCAGCTACTTGTAACATACTTCAAAATAAGGAGTTACTGGACTCTTGGACAGAATGGTTGGACGCCGGGCACTGCACCTGCGGGGATTATTGTTGCATGCGGTAGTGCGGGTGTATGCGATGGGGCACACGGGGCTGATTGTGGATGAAAAAGTCGAGGGAATGATAGTGCCCAGTCGAAATAACCCAACCGCTTGGGAAATGTGCTAGGATGTCCTTGTGCCGACCGTCCTCAGATTCGGCGGGCTCCGGGTGGTTGTGTATCCGAACGATCACCAGCCGGCACATGTGCATGTGATCGGTCCGGGATGTGAGGCTCTATTTAATCTTAATTGTCCGGCAGGTCCGGTGGAACTTCGAGTGAACTTCACCTTCTCGCGGCGCGAGGTCGGGCGCGTTCACAAAGAACTCGATGGCCACGTGACGATGCTTTGCGACGCTTGGGGGAGGATTCATGGTTAAGGTTCATGTTGTGCGGATGGACGATTTCGACGCGGCGATAGCACGTGCGCGGAAAATGAAGGAGACTCTTCCGCGCGCCGTCTCGGTGCACTACGATCGCGCGAGCGGACGGATTGTAGTTGAGCTGAGCTCCAAAATCGCGGTGAGCTTTCGTGCGAAGGACGCGCAGGGATTGGAGCATGCGAAGGCCGCCGACCTCGCAGAGATTGAGCTGAGCCCGTCGGGTTTCGGCATTCATTTCCCAAGCCTTGATGCGGATTTTTATGTGCCAGCTCTGTTGGAAGGATTCTTGGGGTCGCGGAAATGGATGGCCGCCCGGATGGGCGAAGCCGGCGGGAAGTCACGCAGCCGGGCGAAGAAGGCGGCGGCGCGGGTGAACGGGGTGAAGGGCGGAAGACCGCGGCGAAAGGATGTTGCAGCGGGGGATTAGGGCTGGTTCGATAATCCCACACATTCGCAAAAAAGAGCTAAGTTGTGGCCATCCGCTATTTCGGTAGATGTAAATCGACAGCAGAGATGCGTTGGATGAGCTATCGCTGTGGGGGGAGTGCCTCCGCGAATTTTGGTTCGCCGATCAGCTCTAACTGAGCACTGGTACCACGCACCTCAACCGTCTCGCCGCAGGATTCCAGCTTCAATTGTATGTCCGTGGTGATTCTCAATGGAATCGGAATCAGGTTGTCGGAGATCACATCGCCCATCCTCAATGATCCGTCAGACAGGTAGACAATATCCCCGCCCCAGACTTGCAGTGCTGCAGAGAAGGTACCATCGACACGTGCGTCAGTCACGCGCAATACGGCTTCCTGAGTCCAACCGATTCCGGCATCTTCAAAGGGCTCGCCCTCGAACTGATGGATGGAGACCGATGGAAAGTGGATTGATGCCACACTATTTTCAATGGTGATGCGATCAATCGCGGAATCATGAATCTCGATAACACGGTTTGGCACAGCGACAGACTACCAACAAACCGCAGCACTGCGCCAACCAAAGTTAATTCGAATAATAGATCTTGCAAAGGCCACAGAAGCACCAAAACAAAAGCCGCCAGCTTTCGCTGACGGCTTAGAAACTTGCCGAACTTCGTTCGGCTGGGCGGGCAGGAATGCCCGCCCCACACGAGAAACAATTAGCTTTCGTACAGCAGGACGCCTTCGGTTTTTTCTGCGTCCACCGGACGGTAGTAGAGCTTGTTCGCTTCCAGGAAGACCTCGATGAACGCCGGCCTGGTCGTGATGGTGCCCTGGATCAGCGCTTCCGACAGCGGATCTTCTATGTACTTCTGCAGTGCTCTCCGCAATGGACGCGCTCCGTAGCTGCGGTCGGTGAGCGTTTGATTCAGAATCCACTTCTTGGCTTCGTCGGCCACGGTTACGGTGATCGAGCGTTGCGCCAGATTCTGGTTCAACTGGTTGACCATCAGTTCGAGAATCTGGATCAGGTCGGTTTCGCTGAGCGCCATGAACAGGATGATCTCGTCCACGCGGTTCAGGAATTCGGGATTGAAGGTGCGCTTGACCTCACTCTTCACGAGATCCTCGACTTTTTCGGAAACCATTTCGTCTTTTGACGACTGGAAGCCCAGGCCCTCGCGCTTCATGAGGTGCCGGGCGCCGATGTTCGACGTCATGATGATGATGGTGTTCTTGAAGTCGACGGTGTTACCCAAGCCATCGGTTAGCTGGCCATCTTCAAAAACCTGCAACAGGATGTTGAAGACATCCGGGTGCGCCTTTTCGATTTCGTCGAGCAGAACGACCGAATAGGGAGCGCGCTTGACCCGTTCCGTCAGTTGTCCACCTTCTTCGTAGCCTACATATCCTGGAGGCGAGCCGATCAGTTTCGATACGGAATGCTTTTCCATAAATTCGGACATATCGAAGCGGACAAGAGCTTTGTCGCTGCCGAACATGAAATGCGCCAGGGTTCGCGCGACTTCGGTCTTGCCGACACCGGTCGGTCCCAGGAACAGGAACGAGCCGATCGGGCGATTCGGACTCTTCAATCCCGCGCGCGAACGACGAATAGCACGAGCCAGGGCGCTGATCGCCCGTTCTTGCGAGATGATGCGTTTGTGCAGTTCTTCTTCGATGCGAAGAAGCTTCTGCGTCTCTTCTTCTTTGATCGAGGTGATGGGAACGCCGGTCCAGCGCGATACCACATCCTCGATGTCCTCCCGGCCGACAACTCCGGTGGAGGACTCATCGAGGTGGTATTTTTCGCGAAGGGCGCGCAGGTTCTCGCGCTCCTTGCGTTCCTCGTCCGAATAGAAACGCGCCTTCTCGAACTCGTGGTTCGCGATGGCGTTCTCCATACGGTGGACGATGAACTTAATGCGCTTCTGAACTTCGGTCAATTCTTCCGGAAGCGTGGTCTGGCGCAGCTTCACGCGCGCACCCGCCTCGTCGATCAAGTCGATTGCTTTATCTGGCAGGAAGCGATCGGGAATATAGCGATTGGAATGCGACACGGAAAAATTGATGGCATCGTCGGTGTAGGTGACGGCGTGGAATTTTTCGTAGCGCTCCTTGATGCCAAAAAGAATCTTGACCGCATCGGCTTCGTTCGGCGGCGGAACTTTTACCGCCTGGAAACGACGCTCCAGCGATCTGTCCTTTTCGATTGACTTGCGATATTCGGCCGGCGTGGTTGCGCCGATGCACTGAATCTCGCCGCGCGACAGGGCGGGCTTCAGGATGTTGGCAGCGTCCAGCGAGCCTTCCGCCGATCCCGCGCCCACCAGAGTGTGTAGTTCGTCGATAAAGATGATCGAATTCTGCGACTCCATCAGTTCTTTCATGATGGTCTTGAGGCGCTCTTCGAACTGGCCGCGATATTTTGTGCCCGCCACGATCAAAGAAAGATCGAGAGCGAGAATCCGCTTGTCGGCGAGGAACGAAGGAACTTCGCCGTCCGCGATGCGCTGCGCCAGGCCTTCAACGATGGCCGTCTTGCCGACGCCGGGCTCGCCGATGAGGACGGGGTTATTTTTAGTGCGGCGGCACAGAATCTGCACAACACGCTCCACCTCGTTGTCACGGCCGACCAGCGGATCGAGTTGGCTATCCATGGCGGACTGGGTCAGATCGCGCGAAAATTCACTCAGTAATGAGGATTCACGCTGTCCGCGCTGGGGCGTGGCTTTTTCCTGGCTGCTACGCGCGAGTTCTTCGCGGATGGTCGACAGCCGTAATCCGCGTTCGTGCAAAATCTCAGCCGCAAAACACTTTTCTTCGCGCAACAATCCCAGTAACAAGTGCTCGGTTCCAATGTGTTTGTGCGAAAGCCGCTCCGCCTCTTCCGAGGCATAGGCGAGCACGCGCTTGCATTCATTGCTCAGGGGAAGATCGACCGACGTGGAAACCTTCTCCCGGATCGTGGTGTGACCCTCGATCTGTTTGCGGATCGATTCTACCGAGGCATGAGATCGCAGAAAACGGTTGGTCAGTGCTTTGTCTTCGCGGAGCAGTCCGAGCAGCAGGTGTTCGGTCTCTATATAAGGGGAGCCGAACTGGCTGGCCTCGTACCGCGCAAAGAAAATGACGCGTCTGGCTTTCTCCGTGTAACGTTCAAACATATACCAGTCCCCCCGGAGTTTCTGCGGAGCGCCCCGCCCTCCGCCAAACCCATGACCCTACTTCATTATGCATTTATATCGCCTAATGACCCAGAGCGATATCCGCCTGTTAGTAACCCCTCAAACCTTACGTTCGGGCACTCCAAACTTCAACTTTAGTTTCCAGTGCCGCTGCCTTCTCAGTACTTTCTATCATGCTGGAAGCGAGTCGGGCTCCACTTCCTCTATTTTGCCCTGATGCAACCGTAATACCCTATGGCACCGACGTGCAAATGCCAAATTGTGCGTGGCGATCAAAGAAGTCAACTGATGCTCGCGGTGCAAACGCGCCACCAGTTCAAAAACCATTTCGCCGGTACGTCCATCAAGATCGCCAGTAGGCTCATCAGCGAGCAAGACCTGCGGCTGAGTAATCAGAGCTCGAGCCAGCGCCAGCCGCTGTTGTTCGCCGCCAGACAGTTCGCCGGAACGATGATGCCCGCGTTCTTGCAGTCCCACTTCGGCTAACCACCGCGAAGCCTCTTTTTCGGCTAGAGACAGCGCCTGCCCTCGGGTCAGAAGCGGCATGGCAACATTCTCCAGGGCGGTGAATTCGGGGAGCAGATAGTGGAACTGCCACACGTAGCCGATTTCGCGGTTCCGGAACTCGGCGGCGTCATCCTCAGAAAGCGCATTCACGTGGGAGTTGGCGCAGTATACGGCACCGGCCGAGGGACGATCAAGAGCCGCGAGGATGTGCAACAAGGTACTCTTTCCCGCACCCGACTGTCCCACGATTGCCAGCATTGTTCCCTTGCTGACCTGAAAAGACAGATTCTCAAAGAGCACGAGTTCCGCTTCGCCTGAGCGAAACACCTTACTTAACCCTTCGACCCTCAAAAGAGGATCTTGAGTTATTGGATGCAAACTGCCCCTCCTGAGTATCAATGGCGCCCCTCCGGTGGAACCTGAGAAGGCGACTTCTGATCCATTAGAGCACGATCTGTTGGACCATGATCTGTCGAGCCATGAGCTGCCGGAAGATGATTGCGATCACGATCCGTCAGCGTGAGAAGGAGCTGTTCGTTCCCGCGATTCCGGCCGCGAGAACGACTCTGGGAAGACTGTATACCGCTGCAAATAAAGTTGCATGTGATCAAGGTCACAGGGACGTGCATCCGGAGCACGTGCTTCGTGAAACTCTACTCGTAGCGCAAAGCCTCAGCCGGCAAAATTCGGGCCGCGGACCATGATGGATAAATGGTGGCGACAAACGAAATCCCGATCGAAACCAGCGCGACGATCAGTCCATCGGAGAGCCGCGGCGCGAACGGCACGTAATCAATGGAATAGACTTCTGGCGAAAGCGAAATGAAGTGGTAGTGTCCGCCTGCAAATGAGATGGCGTAGCCAAGAATCAGGCCGATCACGGTTCCAATTACGCCGATCAATACTCCCTGCGCGATGAAGACACGGCGGATTTGCTTTTTCTTGGTGCCGAGCGACATGAGCACGGCAATATCCTTTGTCTTCTCCATGACCATCATGATCAGCGAGATCAAAATGTTCAGCGCGGCCACGAACACGATCAGGCCGATGGTAATGAAAGTTACGACACGTTCAAGTCGCAGCGCGCGGAATAGAGGTTTGTTCTGTTCCATCCAACTGGTCGTCATGAAGCCGTGGCTTCCCGAGGGGCTTCCCGAGGAAAGATCGGCGGCCTGTTCGAGCTGACGCGCCACTTCACCGGCAAGGTAAATATCGTCAATCTTGAATTGGATGACCGAAATCACGTCGCCCAATCCAAACAACTGCTGCGCGTCAGAAAGTCGGATGAAGGCCCAGGAGGAGTCGTAATCATAGAAGCCAGAGTTGAAGATTCCGGCAACGCGAAAACGAATATATTTCGGCACCATTCCAAACGGAGTGAGTTCACCCTGCGGAGAAGTCACGAGCACGACCGACCCAACCGTCGCGCCAACCTCGTCGGCCATATCTTTGCCAAGAATGATGGGAGGCATGGCGGCGACGCGTTGCCGGACTCCTGCAAGGTCGTCGGGCGATTTCGCTGGTTGTGTGGAGTGGGCGCCCTCGCCCGCTGCCGTTGTCTTTGTTTTTGAACTTGTCTCTTCGGTCGGCTCCGCCGCAACCGGGGGCTGCTCCAGCGCCGCCGCCGATCCAAGCGTAACGGTTTTCAGCAGATCGCTGACCTTTTGCTCATACTGCGGCAGCATTCCCTTGAGTACCGCGCCGCGGGCTCGCGGCCCTCGCGAAATCAGTACCTGTTCGTAAATCGCAGGAGCGGCTGCAACCACGTGCGGTTGTTTCGATAACGTATCGAGCAGCGGACGCCAATCATGAATGCCGTCACTCTGCACCCGGAGCAGGCTGATGTGTGCAGTCGAGCCCAGCAGCCGCGCCTGCAGATCCTGACGAAATCCGTTGTTGATCGCGAGGGCGACGATCAGCGACGCCACTCCCGCGGCCACTCCCAAAATGGAGATGCCGGTGATGACGCCGATGAACGCCTGGCGCCGCTTGGCGCGAAGATAACGGGTTGCGACGAAAAGCTCGAAGCGCATGAGAGAACGGCGTCAGCTCGCAGCTGACCGCTTTCAGTTATTGCGGATTATAGCTGGCGGCGCGCGGTGACTCGCGGCTGGTTTACCTGGACATCACCAGCTTGGCGATTGTCGCCAGTTGCATGTTGGAGGTGCCTTCGTAGATTTTTCCAATCTTTGCGTCGCGCCAATATTTTTCGACTGGATAATCCTTGGTAAAGCCGTATCCACCGTAGATTTCGATGGCCAGCGACGTCACGCGCTCGGCCACTTGTGAGGTGAAGAGCTTGGTCATGGCGGCTTCTTTTACAAAATTTACGCCTGCATCTTTCATTCGCGCCGCGTTATAAACCATGAGGCGCGCCGCCTCGATCTCGGTGGCCATCTGCGCGATCTGAAACTGGATGCCCTGAAATTCGGCAATCGGCTTGCCAAATGCCGTCCGCTCCTGCGCATACTTCGCAGCGTATTCCCAGGCTCCGCGTGCCACGCCCAACATCTGCGCGCCGATTCCGATGCGGCCTTCGTTGAGCGTCTCGATGGCAATTTTGTAGCCTTTGCCAACTTCGCCGAGCACGTTCTCTTGGGGAACGCGGCAGTCTTCCAAGATCAGCTCGCAGGTTGACGATGCGCGAATCCCCAGCTTGTCTTCTTTCTTGCCGACCGTAAATCCCGGGAAATTCTTTTCGATCAGAAACGCCGTGATGCCTTTGTATCCCTTCGATGGGTCGACGGTGGCGAAGAGAATGAACAGTCCCGCCTCCTTGCCATTGGTGATCCAGAGCTTGCGTCCGTTGAGAACGAAATCGCCGCCTTTCAGTTCGGCTTTGGTTTGGAGCGCGAAGGCGTCTGATCCCGATCCAGCCTCGCTCAAGGCGTATGCGCCCAGCGTGTCGGCGGCCATCTTCGGCAGGTAACGCTTTTTCTGGTCTTCGCTGGCCCAACGCAGAATGGCATTCGCCACCAGCGTGTTCTGCACGTCGACGATGACTCCGGCGGACGCATCGGCTCGGGAAAATTCTTCTACAGCCAAAATGGCCTCAAAGAATTTTCCGCCCGCGCCGCCGTACTGCTCGGGAATCTCGATTCCCATCAGTCCCAACTGAAAGAACTGGTCGAGCAGGCTGTGATCGAATACCGCCTTTTCGTCCATCTCTTTTGCCAAGGGACGAATTTTGTCGTCGGCGAACTGGCGGACGCTGTCGCGGAAGAGAGTTTCGTCGTCCGTCAGCGTGGTGAGTGGCGTGGGGCTTGCGAGTTGCAGAGTTTCCGGCATGAAGACACCTCTATATAGAGACGCGAGTTGGCGCATCTGGCCAGGATGGCGAACCAGAAATTGTAGCAGCAGAACCGTGTTACTTCGGCATCAGTTCAGCTACGGTTAACTCGTCGGCTTTTCTTAGTTCTGGAAATAGCCATGCCCAGGTAGCGATCACTACCAACGTTCCTATGCCTCCTATAATCACAGCTGGGACAGTGCCGAACCATTGCGCGGTGAGTCCCGATTCGAACTCGCCTAACTCGTTGGACACTCCTATGAAGAGCATGTCCACCGCATTGACGCGGCCACGCATCTCGTCGGGCGTCGCGACCTGGATGAGGGTTGCGCGGATGATGACGCTGACCATATCGGCGGCTCCGGTCAGGAAAAGGGCGATCAGGGAAATGATGAGGCTGTGAGAGATTCCGAAGAGTATGGTGCAGACACCGAAGGCAGCTACGCTCAACAGCATGGTCAGCCCGGCATGGCGGCGGATGGGGTAATGAGCAACGGCGATTGCCATGAGGGCGGCGCCGACTCCGGGCGCGCTGCGAAGCAAACCTAATCCCCAGGGACCGGTGTGCAGAATTTCCCGGGCGTATACGGGGAGGAGGGCTACCGCTCCTCCGAGCAGGACGGCGAACATGTCAAGTGTGATCGAACCGAGGATCAACTTTTTCTCAGCGATGAAACGAAAGCCCGCGAATACTGTGCGGAGGCTTATAGGCTCTTTCTTGGTGACTTCTGTCAGTGCCGACGTGGGCAACGGATGAATGCGAAGGGTAAGAAGGACGGAGAGGATCGATACGGAAACGGCGAGAGCATAGACGGCGTGAGGGCCACGGAAAACGGCGTAGGCGATTCCTCCGAGGGCTGGGCCCGCGATGGTTGCGACTTGAAACGTGCTCGCATTCCAGGCGACAGCGTTGGTGAAGTGTTCTTCGGGAACCAGGTGCGGGAGGATGGCTCGGCTTACGGGAAAGCTGAAACTGCGGCAGACACCGACAAAAGCAAGAACGATATAGATCAGGTGAACAGACTGCGGAGCGCGCCAACTGATGGCGAGCAACAGGGCCGAGCACAGGCCGTATCCGGCGTAGCACGACATCAGCAGTTTGCGGCGATCGAGGAGATCGGCGGCGTGTCCCGCGAATAGGAAGAGGACGAAGCCGGGGGCAAACTGGGCCAGTCCGACATATCCGAGATCGAGCGGACGCTTGGTGATTTCGTAGACCTGCCATCCCACAGCCACGGATTGCATCTCAAGAGCCACGACGATGAAGAAGCGCGCGAGCGTGTAGGAGACAAAGTTGGGATGAGTGAAGGCGACACGGCCGGCCAGGCGCGGGTCTTTCTCGGCGAGCATTCTTCATTACTTTGCCACAGAATCAGAATCCTAAGCGGGACGGGGCCGTGGAATCCCACTCTTGCGCAAAAAACGCGCAAGAATGGGGCACCCGCTGGTCCTTTACTCCGCTGCTCCGTTCAGGATGACAAATTAAGCAAAGATGCAATCAGCGGCGGTTGATGAGCGACGCGACGTAGCCCGCGCCGAAACCGTTATCGATGTTGACTACGCTTACGTTGGAGGCGCACGAATTCATCATTCCCAGCAGAGCGGCCAAGCCTTTGAAGGCTGCCCCATACCCTACGCTGGTGGGAACGGCGATGACCGGGACTCCTACTAAGCCGCCCACAACACTCGGGAGAGCGCCTTCCATTCCAGCGCAGACTATGATTACGCGGGCTTTGGCTAGCGCTCCGCGATGGGCCAGAAGGCGGTGAATGCCGGCCACTCCGACATCGTAGATGTGCTGGACGTTGTTGCCCATCATTTCGGCGGTGACGACCGCTTCTTCGGCCACAGGAATGTCACTGGTTCCAGCCGATACGACCACGATTACGCCTTTGCCATGGCGTTTGCGATCGCGCTTCAGCACGATGGACCGCGCTAATGGACGATACTCTGGCTGCGGAACCTTACCTGCGAAAACGTTGCTGACGGCGGTGAATTGCTCCTCAGTCGCGCGTGTGGCTAGAACGTTGCTGTTGTGGATGGCGAGTCTGCCGAAGATTTCGGCTACCTGTTTCGGGGTTTTGCCTTGGGCGAAGATGACTTCGGGCATGCCCTGGCGAAGGGCTCGATGATGGTCCAGCTTGGCGAAGCCCAGATCTTCGAATGGCAGGTGGCGGAGACGCTCTACGGCTTCGTCCGGCGAGAGGCGCTTATTTTTCACTTCGTCGAACAGGTTGCGAAGGGCTTGGGAGTTCATCGGCTTCTTCATTGTAGATTGCGGTTTGGCTTTGCGCCGGTGTGTGGCAGATCTGGATCGAGATCAAGAGCTAAATCAACCACAAGTGGCATAGAGAACGCTGAGGTAGCACCGGGGAACAGAACAAGGCAGGTTACTTTGGCTATCCAAGGCAAATACTTTCAGTCACTTGCATAGATTACTTCAGTGGTTCTACACCCTTCGGATAGATTGCCGCTGACTATGGCGCGCCTTATAATCGCGGTACTCTGGTTCTGGATTCTCTAGACGGTTCGCAGGTAGGCAGGCCCTAAAGTAAGTGTGTCTTTTGGACGATGTTCTTAATTACATGGCCGGTCCAAATCCTATGTTGCGACGTCTACAAATCGCGCTGATGGCGAGCTTAGTCGCGATCTCCTTTCCTTCCATGTTCCTATTGGCACGGCCTGCGCTGGCGCAGTCGGGCGAACGGGTCGGCAGTATTACTTCCAGTACCGACGAATCCGGGCGTAAGATTTATGTAAATGGAGACGCGGGTGAAACACCCTCCAGTTCGAGGCCGGAGGCACCTTCGACTTCCCGATCTCCGCTGGTTTATTGGAGTTCGACCGAGCATCGTTTCAAGCCGGTTCCGACGAACGGCGCGGTGATGCGGGCGGCACGGACGGCGGCTTCGGAGGTCAACACCTACCTCGACGGCCGCGCGCATCCAACCTTGAATCATGGATTTACGCAACAGGATATCGACGCCGCGATTGATGCCGCGGCAGAGCGGCACCATGTGGATCCCAGCCTCGTGCGGTCGGTGGTGAAGGTGGAATCGAACTTCAATCCCAATGCCGTGTCGAGGAAGGGTGCGATGGGGTTGATGCAGTTGATGCCTTCGACCGCGCGTTCGCTCAATGTGGCCAATCCTTTCGACCCGGAGCAGAATGTGGATGCGGGGGTTCGGCATCTAAGAAAACTGCTGGATAGCTACGGTGGCAATGTTCGTCTGAGCCTGGCGGCGTATAACGCCGGTGCGGGAGCGGTCGCGCGGAGTGCGGGAGTTCCGCATTTCAGGGAGACACAGAACTACGTTCGCCGGATCACGAACCTGTACAACGGCGGGACCGAGGCGGACTCGTATGTTATTGGCGGAGCAGCACATAATCCGTTCATGCGCGACCCAGTGCATGTTGAGCGCGACGCCAGGGGCGTGCTGTATATCAGCAACACGGAATGAACGGCGGTTCGCGGCGTGGTAACGGGGGAGCGTTTTTTTAACGGTTTTTTTCTACAACGGAGTGGTTTCGAGCAACTTCGCGGCATGATCGGGGTTGTCATTCTGAGCGACGCGAAAGACCCATGCATTGCGTCGCTCCGGATGACACTTCTTTAAAGTAAGCACGGAAATCGGCAGTGCAGACCCAGGCTTCTACGACCCTAACTCGAGGCGGCCACGCCTTTCGCCTTGGCGTTGCACTCTTGTTCGCATTGGTGTCGGTGGCTTTGGCGACGACCCGCACCCATAACTCCATCCATAGCCATAACAATAACAATGATGCATGGTCTCGGCAGCAATTTGCCAAGGCGGAGCGCATGCGCGAGGCGCTGAACGGACGTCCGCTAGGCGAACGCACCCGGCACGAATATCAGCGCGTGATCGATTCGTACCGCCGTGTTTACTTTGGGACTCCAGCGTCGTCGAAGGCGGACCCAAGCGTAGTCGCGACGGCCGAGTTGATGGTCGAGATGGGGCGGCGCTTCGACGACAACAAGATTCTCCGCGGCGCCGTTGAACAATACCGCTTCCTGCGCAAGGAATATCCTGGCAGCAAATACCGCTTCGACGCATTGTTTACGATTGGCGAGATTTATAAAGACGATCTCAATGATCCGGAAGAGGCTCGGGCGGCCTTCACCGATTTTGTGCATCGCTATCCGCGAAACCGATTGGCCGATGATGCGCGGGCGGCAGTCAAGGAAATCGACGCCACAGCGCAGGCCACCCAGCAAACTGCGCGGAAGACGGCGCGCAAACAGCGGCCTTCGAATGCGAGTGGCACCAGTGCGAGCAGTGGCAATGTGAGCGGAACGGGTGGAAGTGGTGCTTCAATAAACGCAGGTGTGGGCGTCGGATCGAATTCCGAGGACGCGGCGGAATCCGCAAATACGGCGGACGTTAGCCGGAGCGGGTTGCCTCGGGTTACCGGGGTGCGGCACTGGTCGACGCCTGACTACACTCGGGTTGCGATCGACGTTGAGCAGGAGGTGAAGTTCGGTTCGCAGCGCATCTCGCATCCCGATCGAATTTTCTTCGATCTGCGGGATACGAAACTCGCTTCGACGCTGGTGGGGAAGACTTTTGATGTCGACGATGGCTTTCTCAAGAAAATTCGGGTGGCGGAGTTTGAGCCGGGGCGCACGAGAATCGTGCTGGAAGTAGACGACCTGGCGAGCTACGACGCTTTTCTGCTACCGGACCCCTACCGGCTCATCATTGATATTCACGGCAAGGACCTTCACGGCAAGGATAAGCATGGGAGGCAGAAACCCGCTACGACGACGATGACTGAAACGGCAACGGCTGAAGCGTCTATAGACTCCGATGCTGAATTCCGTGAGCCGCAGCCTACGGTAGAGACGAAATCCATGAGGCGGAAAGCGCAGCCGCAATCCGAGAAAGTTGCGGTGGGCTTTGTGAAGCCGGGGCCCGTTGAAACGGATTTGCCGCCAGAGACCGTCAGTGCAGGTTCGAAGTCTGCCGACCCGGCGCAGCCAGTGAACGGAATTGGTGTGATTAAGACGACGGTTGCGGTCAAAGGGTCAGGCCGCAAAATTCCGAAGACAATCGTGGAGGCGGATGACAGAGCGCCGACGATGACGGCCACGCTGGAGCCGGAGAAGATTCTCCCGAAGGCGGCGACGAACGACAACTTAGCAGATGGGGGCGAGACGAAGGCGGGGAAATCAAAGTCGCGATCATCTTCTGCATCATTTGCATCTGCATCTGGATCAACCGGTCCGCCTTCCTCTAGCTCTACGTCTACTTCTACTCTGCACCGGAAAAGGCCGCGGTCATCGTCGTCGTCATCGTCGTCGTCATTGTTGTCCAGTGCGGGAGGGGCTTCGGACACCGCGGATCTTCATGCTGACCTGCGTGAAGCGACGCGCGAAGCAATTCCCACGGCGGCCGGTGACCGTTCCTTGACGCGCGCCCTGGGGCTGAAGATTGGCAAGATCGTGATCGATGCCGGCCACGGAGGGCACGATACCGGGACGATTGGTCCCAATGGGCTGCTGGAAAAAGATGTGGTGCTGGATGTAGCGAAGCGACTTGGGCGTCTGCTGGAATCGCGATTGGGCGCGGAAGTGATTTATACGCGGCAGGACGATACTTTTATTCCGCTTGAAACCCGCACTGCGATCGCGAACCGGGAGCGAGCCGATCTGTTTATCTCGATTCACGCCAACTCGAGCCGCGATGCGGATGCGCGCGGAGTGGAAACCTACTATTTGAATTTCACCTCGTCGCCGGAGGCGCTGGAGGTTGCGGCGCGTGAAAACGCGGTGTCGGAGAAATCCATTCACGAACTGCAGGATCTGGTGAAGAAGATTGCGCTGAAAGACAAGATCGACGAATCACGCGAGTTTGCCGGCGATGTGCAGGAATCGCTTTATGGCGGACTGGCACTGAATAGCGCGGGCATCCGGAATCGGGGGATCAAGAAGGCTCCGTTTATTGTGCTGATCGGGGCAAATATGCCGTCGATACTGGCGGAGATTTCGTTCGTATCGAATCCCACCGACGAGCGCAAGATGGAAACTTCTGAACATCGGCAGCGGATTGCCGAATCGCTCTATCGCGGCGTCTCCAAGTACGTCAACGGATTGAGCGGGGTGAAGGTGGCCAGCAAGATCGACAAACCCGAAGGGCAATAATGCGAAACTAAGTCTGCCAATATGGGTCTAGGATTGCCGCGTCAGCCCCCAACCCCCTTTGCAGTCTCATTCATCAAACCTTAACCTTTTCTTCACCTGACGCTAACAAACGCCTGCTACGGTTGCGGGAATTGTCGCTAACTAAGGTTGGTGACGCTCAAAACGACAATCCAAAATTTCCAGGAGATCGACTCATGAAGAGAACAGCGTTACTTGCGGGTGTGTTGGCCCTCGCCACATTCGTTGCAGTTGCTCAGGAAGGCCCTGTGCCCACAGGCGTTCCCCCACTTGACCACGTTTGGGTCATCATGATGGAGAATCATGGTTTTGTCCAAGTGCTTAATAACCCGGCCGCGCCGTTCACGACTCAGTATGCTAGCGCCGCAAACCTGGCCACGAACTACTTCGCCGTCGCGCATCCCAGCCTGACCAACTATTTGGAGACCAATGGAGGATCAAACTTCGGAATCTTGGACGATAATTCACCGGATTGGCACGACGCGTCCTGCTTGCCGAATCTGGCCACGGGTAAGACCAATTTCGAAAAGGATAGCAAACCCATTTGCCCGATCTCCGGCAGTGGAATCGATGCGGCCACACCGGCCATCGACTACAGCAACGAGACTCAAGGCCCTCCGGGCGTGATCAACATCGACGGCGTCAAATCGTACGCGGCCGATCCCAATATTCTCGGCATCAGCATCGCCGACCAGTTGGTCGCTGCCGGAAAGACGTGGAAGTCGTATCAGGAGAGCCTTCCGCTCGGCGGCGCCGACTACATCGATTACAGCGACGGCAACTTCACTAACCTCACCGATTTCAAGCTGTTCAATAAGCTCTGGCGGTCGAAGCCTCCGACCTTCAACTCCGGGGAGATCGTTCAGCTGTACGCAGTGAAGCACAATCCATTCGCCTATTTCCAATCCACGCAACAAGGAACGACCCAGGGGAACAGTCTGGCCAATGTGGCTCCGTTTGACGGTTCTGGCGGTCTCTATAGCGATCTGGCGTCGGGCGAAGTGCCGAACTACTCTTTCATCGCCCCGAATCAGTGCAACGACCAACATGGTCGAAGTAATGGCACCCAGTTCTGCCAGTTCGATCCCAATGACAATGGCACTCAGGTCGGCCTGAATCCGGCATTGATGGCGCTCGGCGACCAGGCACTGCAAAGGCTCGTAACCGCGATTCATGCCTCCCCGGCGTGGTCGAAGGGCCACAACGTCATCGTCACCATTTGGGACGAGGATGACTACAGCGTCGCTCCCACGGTCAATCAAGTGGCCGCCATCGTCGATACCAACTATGGCTACCACAACCTGCAGAGCAACGTTTTCTACACCCACTTCTCTTTGCTCAAGACCATCGAAGGCGGATTCAAGTTACCTTGCTTGAACCATGCCTGCGACGCGAATACGGCGGCGATCACCGACCTGTTCGCTCGTCCGTAATTGGCTGCGTTCTTTTTGGAGCCGGGCGAGAGTCCGGCTTTTTCCTTGGTGTGCCGAGCATGTTCGACAGCTTGAGGGTGAAAGTCCCTTTGACAACCTGATGGAGGTGAAGTCATAGCGAAGCGCAAGGGTGAAATAACACCCGCCGTGAGGCGGGGCCTGAAAGAAGCGTGGAGCAAAGACGCGAGCCGATGAACAAGAACCGGATATGAGGCCTACGGTGGCGGGCGAGCGAGCCAATGATTGCGAAGCCCATATCCATCAAGCGCACGGGTGGTAGATCCGGCGGTTGCGTGTCGAAGGCGGTCGAACTTACCTCGGGAGGTCTGCGGCACGTCACGAAATCGTGACTGAGGGTGAAAGCGATTCATCCCGATCGTGTCGCAGAAGTCAGCAAAGGGCGTAGTAGGTCATGCAGTCGGCGAAGCTATTGAGGCACTCCAAAGCCGAAAGGCGGAGCAAACAAGATAGGCCAAGCGGGGAACGATGATCGAAGGCCCGAACGGTACTCCGCAAGGGGAATAAAGGAAAGGGCAAGTAAGCGGCGCGACTCATGAGCGGACAGCGGCGGAAAAACCGACCCGAACAAGGGGTGCTGGCCTTTCCGGTGGAAAGTAGGAGTGATGCTCCGAAGCCCGCCGCGAAAGGGACCGAAACGCTGGTGGCGAAGCGCAAGTCTGAAAGCCTGGCCGGAACCGAACGACTGATGGAAGAAGTCTGCGAGCTGGAAAACTGCAAGCAGGCATTACAACGAGTCAAGGCGAATAAAGGGAGTCCGGGAGTAGACGGGATGACCGTCGACGAATTACCGGCCTACCTGAAGCAGCATGGGCTGGAAATCGGGGAACAGCTACGAAGCGGAACTTATCAACCGCAGCCGGTAAGACGGGTGGAAATCCCGAAGCCGGATGGCAGTGGAATGCGCAAGCTAGGCATTCCTTGCGTGCTGGATCGCTTTATTCAGCAGGCGGTGCTGCAGGTTCTGCAGAAGCGCTGGGACCCGACGTTCTCCGAACATAGCCACGGTTTCCGACCGGGGCGCAGTGCGAAGCAAGCGGTGCACAAGGCGCAGCAGTATATCGCCGAAGGGTACCGCTGGGTGGTGGATCTCGACTTGGAGAAATTTTTCGATCGAGTAAACCACGACCGCCTGATGGCGGCGGTGGCCGAGCGCGTGGCCGACAAGCGAATGCTCAAATTGATTCGAGCGTTTCTGGAGGCCGGAGTGATGGAGGATGGGTTGGTGAGTGCGGTGGATGAGGGAACGCCTCAAGGCGGTCCGCTTTCACCACTACTTTCCAACCTGGTGCTGGACGAACTGGACCGGGAGTTAGAGCGGCGCGGTCACTGCTTCGTCCGCTATGCCGACGACTGTAACATCTACGTCAGCAGCGAACGAGCGGGACAACGAGTGATGGAGAGCGTTACTCGCTTCATCACGCACCGTCTCAAGCTCAAGGTCAACCAGGCGAAGAGCGCCGTCGCTCGACCGGGGCAAAGGAAGTTTCTCGGATTCAGCTTCACGGGGGAACGAGAACCGAGGCGGCGCATCGCCCCCAAGGCTATCGCTCGCTTCAAGGAGCGGATTCGGGAGCAGACGCGGAGAACCCGCGGCATCAGCTTGCGGCCGATGGTCAAGGAACTGGCGACCTATCTCCGTGGCTGGCTCGGGTACTTCGGCGACTGTCAAACGCCCTCGGTGCTGGAACGTCTTGAGACGTGGTTACGCCGCCGACTTCGGTCGGTGGTGTGGAAGCAATGGAAGCGTGGACGGACAAGGTTCCGCGAGCTGCGCAAACGGGGCGTCAGTAAGGACCTCGCGGCGAAAACGGCCGGGAGCCCTCACGGTCCGTGGCGGCTCGCGCACTCGCCCGCCCTGACCATCGCTCTGCCGAATGCTTACTTTGCCCAGCTCGGGCTTCCGCCCCTGGTCGTACGGTCCTCGCTTAATCCGCCGAACCGCCGTATGCGGACCCGCATGTACGGTGGTGTGGGAGGGGAGGACGGGTGACCGTTCCCCCTATCCCGATTCTCCGTCCTTATGTCTCCGTCAATCCTGCTTCCTTCGTGACATTCGTAACCTTTCGCACTGTGTTTTCGGTAGGCGAAAGGCGGTCACCCGCGCTATTGTGTCGCAGACTATCCACGATGAATATGCGCGCAAACGTGTGTCTGCGGAGTAGAAGTACCATCCTGAAGACCGCCGCATGCTGTTTTCTGATGACGCTGTGCGCGCCGGCCCAGACTTCCAAAGCAACCTCGTCCGCCGATGCCGCTAAACTGGTGTCGCTCGAGCGATTGTGGAATCAGGCCCAGGTCGTCCGCGACCCGAATGCCATCGCGAGCATGATCGGCGACAAGTTCGTCAACACCGAGTGGGATGGGGAAGTCAGTGATCGAGGGAAATTCCTGGCGGATTTCGCGGACCCCAAGTTTCAACCGAGCATCATGAGTATCGATGATGTGAAGGTAGAGATGTACGCGACGACGGCGGTCGTTACGGGCAACTATCATACAAAAGGCACCTACGGCAGCAAGGCGTATGAGCACTTCGGGCGCTTCACCGATACCTGGGTGTCTCAGGATGGCAAGTGGCTGTGCGTGGCCAGCCATACCAGCTTGATGAAGAAGTAATCGCGCTCTCGGCAAGGCAATCCCACACGATCAAAAGTACTTGAGAGGCTTGGCGCGTTTTTGCGCTCGCCAATCCTGCGCGACTGGAAACTTTCTTGGGCTGCCAGTAGTCTAATCGAGTAGCGTGGGTGAGCGTTTTTCCGAATGAAATTCCTGCCAAAACTTCCCGTTATCTTCATCTTGGTCATTTCTCTCTCGTTGCTTGTTTGCGCGACTGTGTCTGCTGCCGAGCCGCCTAAGGCGGTTGCAGTTGCTCCGAATTCAGCTTCCTCAACGGGCGCCCCTATGCCGGCCGCCGCGTCGACCCCGGTTCTTCCCACCGAGTTTGCTGGTTGGCAGGTGAAGGGCGCCGTGGCCAGAAACGACGATCCCGCCGTGGCGGATGCGGCGAATGCTCCCGTGCTTAAGGAGTACGGTTTCGTGCGTCTGGAGAGGGCAGCTTACGTTCGCGACGATGGGCGCAATCTGACGATCAGGGCCGCGGTGTTTGAAGATGCGAGCGGGGCTTACGGTGCTTTTACCTATTACCGTTCGGCCGAAATGCGCGGGGAGACGATCGGCGCCGATGGAGTTTATCTTAATAACCGCGTGCTGTTCTACCAGGGGAATGTGCTGGTGGATGCGGTGTTTGACAGGATGAGCGTAATGTCGGCGGCGCAACTGCGGGAGCTGGCGGGTTTGCTTCCGCAGGCCGAGGGCAATAAGGGAAACCCGCCTTCGCTGCAGACTTATCTTCCGAAGCGCGCTTTCCAGAAGGAGTTCGATAAGAGGACGACGAAATACATCCTGGGTCCGGTAACGCTCAATCGAGTGGGAGCTCCGCTGCAGTCTTCGATGGTGGATTTTAAATCGGGCGCGGAAGTCGCGATCGGCAAGTATGAAGCGGCGGCGGGCGATGCGACTCTGATGCTGATCGAATACCCGACACCGCAAATCGCAGCGGAGCGGCTCCGCGAAATCGAGGCTGCGCACAAAATCACCGAGCAGCAGCCGGGAGTTGCATCCATTGTTGATGTAGGTCCATTCTTCGACGCCCGCACCGGACCGATCATTGTGATCGTCGGCGGCCCGCTTTCAAAAAACGAAGCACGATCGCTGATGTCGTCGATCAGTTATGAAGCGGATGTCACCTGGAACGAGAACACCTACGTGAGCAAGAAAGACAATCTGGCAAATTTTCTGTTTAATGCGATCGTTCTTTGCGGGATCGTAGTCGGGCTGGCCCTGATTGCGGGGATCGCGTTTGGAGGCCTGCGAGTGCTGGTAAAGCGGTTTTTTCCGGACTCGGTGTTTGATCGCCCCGAGGCTGTGGAATTCATCTCGTTGCACTTGGAGGACCGCTCCCGAACCGCGCCTCTGGGAACGGTAAGTGACTCAATCGAAGGTCGTTAGCGGGAAAAGCAGAGCATTTTGTTCCATTTCGGACCCGTTTGCTGACTTGTGGACGTACTCTGTAAGTGATTGAAAATAAGAGTATTTAAGTCACAAATTTTGCTTGACACTGCGGTTTTAAGACTCATAAGATTCCCGCAGAAAGTTCTGATGGATAAAACCTCCGTTGGAACTATTCTCCCTTAAAAGAAAAGGCCGCCCAAGTTGCCGGGTGGCCTTTTCATTTTGGCAGTTCTTACTCGTCGGTATAAGTTTTCGGTGAACGCCGGACTTTCTATTTTGTCGGATGACAACTGTTTCGGAACTGTTGTGTGCTCGCATCCGTATAGTGTTTTGTGGAAGTAGTGCGAGCTCGGAGGACAACCAAAATGTTCTGCGATCATTGTGGGGCGCAATTGCAGGCGGGGACGGCGCATTGCGGACGATGCGGCAAGACTGTGTTTGGGCAAATCGAGCTGCGCCGAAGCCGGGTGCGCGACCATGTGCGACTGCTGGGAATTCTGTGGATGGCGTACTCCTCTTTGTATGTTGTCGCCGGGGTGGGGGCGCTGGTGGTGGCGCAGACGATTCTCGGCGGGACGTTCCACATCCATGGCGGTCCACCGCCTGAGGTCACGGTGTGGCTGCGTCCTCTTGCGAACTGTTTCGGATGTTTGATCCTGGCCATCGCGGCGACGGGCCTCTTTACCGGATGGGGCTTGTTGCAGCGGGAGCAGTGGGGGCGAACGCTTGCCCTGGTCATGGGCTTTCTGGCGCTGCTGAGAATTCCGCTGGGTACGGCGCTGGGCATCTACACGCTCTGGGTGTTGCTGCCGTCGCAATCCGATGAGGAGTACAAAGCGTTGGCAGAGGCCGCGTAACGAGGCTGCGTAACCAGGCCACGTAACCAGGGCGCATCTGATTTCGCGCAGTCCTTCTTCATGCTTCCTGCAGATTGCATTGGCCGAGCCTCGCGGGCGCTTACTAGTCCGTGAAATGAAACTTCGAGAGAAGTAGAGTGCCTCGGCGCGGCTGCGAAGATCGTGTGTAAATGCCAATCTGATTGCAGGAATCACGCACGGGTCTTAAAATCAAAGGACAGCGAATCAAGAAACAGGCCGACGTAGCTCAGTTGGTAGAGCAGCCGATTCGTAATCGGCAGGTCATCAGTTCAAGTCTGATCGTCGGCTCCATTCTTTCAATCACTTATCACCGTTCTTCACTGTACCCTGAGTTCGTTGTGACGTGGTTTGTGACGTAGATTCCTCTGATCGATGGCTTCGCGCACAGGATCCAACACAGGATGCTGGTATCGCATCGCAGTACGCACATCCGAGTGGCCCATGACATTCATCACCATCGCCAGATTTTCGGTTGCGCCATACGCCGTCGTACCAAAGGTATGACGGGCGCAATACAGCACCAGGGCCCCGGGCAGTCCGGCTTCACGGGCGCATCCCGAAACTGTTTTGCAACCGTGGTCAGGTGCCCGCCTTTCGCTCGCCGTGAAGGGAACAGCCAGCCTTCTCGTTTGTCCGCGCAGCGTTCCTTAGAATGAGGTGTCTATTGCCTTTCCTGATGTTGAAGAGCCGGAGCAACCGCGCGCGCGGCGAGTTTCTTGTATTCGCCTTTGGCTTGACGGAGTATCGGGATATCCGGGTCAGCATTTTTCCAGGTGATGAAGAAATCGTCGTAGGCTTTCAGGCTCTTCTCACGCGTCCCTTACTAATGACCGCAAGAGATTCAGTCTGGGAAACTCTTTGATAGTGTCCCCTGGAAAACTCATTAGAAATGTCCCCATAGACTGAGACCACCAGCCTGGGAGGTCTCGTTGAAGAGGACAGCAATGAGCAGTCGTGAGCTGGAGCGAGTGGAAGTGATGGGACGAGTGGGGAGCGGGGATCTCAAGCTGAGCGACGCAGCGATCATGCTCAAGCTGAGCTATCGCCAGACGAAGAGAGTCTGGCGGCGGTATCGGAAGGCGGGGCGCGAAGGGCTCAAGCATGGGAATGCGGGCCGGGCGTCGAATCGCAGTAAGGAATTGAAATTTCGACGACGCGTGTTGCATTTGATCAAGGAAAAATATTCCGGATCGGAGAAGGAGCGATTTGGGCCGACGTTGGCCGCCGAACACTTAGCGGAGGAAGATGGCATCGTGATGGATCACGAGACGTTACGGCGTTGGATGTTGGCAGGACGGTTATGGAGTCGGCGGCGGAAGCACAAGAAACATTGCCAGCGCCGAGAGCGCAAAGCGCATTTTGGGGAACTGGTGCAACTGGACGGGAGTTTTCATGACTGGTTGGAAGGACGGGGTCCGCGGGGCTGCCTGATGGACATGGTGGATGACGCCACCAGCACGGTGGAGGCGCGGATGGGGAAAGAAGAGACGATCTGGGCGGCGGCCGCCGTGTTGCAGACCTGGATCCGGAACTATGGGGTGCCGCGCGCGCTTTATACCGATTGGAAAAACGTATACAAACGAAAAGCGACATCGGCAGAGCAACTGCGGGGCACGGTTCCGGTCACGCAGTTTGGACGCATGTGTCAGAAGCTGGGGATTCGGATCCTCGCGGCCAGCTCTCCCCAGGCCAAGGGGCGGGTGGAGCGCAATCACGGGACACATCAGGATCGGCTGATCAAGAAACTGCGGCGGAAAGCAATCGACAGCTACCGAGCTGCGAACCAGTATCTGGAACAAGAATATCTGCCGGCACACAACCGACGGTTTACCGTTCCGGCGGCTCAGCCGGGGGACTATCACGGACGCAAGCCGACCGCCCGGGAACTCCGTGCTGTGTTCCGCCTCGAGACCGAGCGCCGCATCAGCAACGACTGGGTGATTCGGCATGAGGGTCGCGATCTGCAGCTGCAACCGCATCTGCGCCGCTATGGGCCCACCCGCAGCAAGGCTTTGGTCTGCGAGTGGGAGGACGGAGCCATGGAGGTGTACTACCGCGGAGAGCGAAACGCCTTTAGCGAGCTGAAGAAACCCTCACGGAAACCCTCAGTGGCGCTTCCCTCGCGGGCTACGCCCATCATGGTGAGGAAGGCCAAACCCGACCATCCGTGGCGCCAGGGCTACGGGAATATGCGCACACCGATCCCCAAGGAGCAGATCGGAGCGCCCTTCGTTGGGATGCGCACTTACGCTTCGCCCTAACTACAGGGCTTCGCTTCAGTGCGTATCCCAACGACAACATCAACCTGAAAAGGGGACATTTCTAATGAGTTATCGATGGGGACATTTCTAATGAGTCTTGACAGTGTTCAGTCTGGGAGCCTTGTGTCGCAAGACTGCCGGGCGTAAAGTAGGTGGATTCAAAACTGGAATAAAGGGTCCGATTGATGCTGTCGGTCAGAACTGATGCTGTGCCGAAGTGCCTTTTCCTCCATCTGTTGATATTCTCGATCGCGTCGCTCGCATTGGCTCAGCAGAACAACGATGTAAGGAAATCCGGTGCGTGGTCCGGGGTGCTTGTGTCCAGCGCCTGCAACGCCGACGAAGCATTCAATGAATCTCCTGAGTGCGCCAGGAACGTACCCGGCGCCAAGATGGCGCTCTATGACGACACGAGCCGGGTCATGTACGGCCTTGACCCGCAGGAGAAGGTGGCTGCGCACTTAGGCGATACGGTGACGATCCGGGGAACACTCGATGGCGATACCATACAGTTGGCTTCAATCGAGTTGATGTCCATCGGAATCGCGGTCGGGCAAAAGGCCCCTGCTTTTTCCGTTCGCGATCAGTTTGGACGGACACAAACTCTCGATACGTTGAAGGGTGCGAACGGAACCGTCCTCCTCTTTTTCCGCTCCGCAGACTGGTGACCGTTCTGCAAAGGGCAGCTGGTCCAGCTGCAGAGTGCAATTCCACGATTCGAACAACAAGGGGTCAAGCTGGCGGCTATCAGCTACGACTCTGAAGCAATCCTGAAGTTCTTTGCGGACCGGCGCAAGATTGACTACCCGCTGCTCGGGGACCCCGAATCCAGGATCATCAAGGCATATAGAGTCTTCAATGAGGAGGCGACCGGGATGCAGAAGGGCTTTGCGCGCCCTGGCTATTTCTACATCGACTCGAAAGGCATCATTCGAGAAAAATTCTTTGAAGCGAAATACCGCGAGCGGCTTACGGGAAACAGTATAGTTGCCAGACTTTTTCCGGAATTAGGCCAGGAAGTGACCGAAACAGTCGAAGCCCCGCACCTCCGACTCGCCCTCGAGCAATCCGATCACACCGGCGTTCCCGGGACTCGTATCACGTTAGTTGCCGAAGTGCGGTTGCCTGCGGATGTGCACGTGTATGCACCGGGCGCTCAGGGTTATAGGCCGATAACGCTGGTGATCGACCCGATATCGGAAGTGCAGTTGAAGCCAGCGCTATACCCGCAATCGAAAACGCTCCTCTTGCCTGTGATCAATGAGCGAGTGCCTGTCTTCGAGGGAACTTTCCGAATCAGCCAGGATATAAAAGTGAACTCGGGTATGGAGTTTGCTGCTTCGCTCGGAAAGGATGGGAAAACATTCACGATCACTGGAAAGCTGGATTATCAGGCTTGCGACAAAACCGAGTGCTATAGGCCCACATCCGTTCCCGTGAAATGGCAACTGCAAGTGTTTCCCCTCGATCGAACTCGAGCCCCCGTGGACATTCGGCATAAATAAGCAGGCGACTTAGAAATCCGAAACGTATTCCCCCGATTCCTCCCGAGTGGCAGGTCAGAACGAAGCCGCTGGCGCGGCGGACGCTGCCGCGTAGGTAGGGCCGAGGTTCGTGGGTTTTGCTCTCAGATAAATTGTGGGTCACAAGGAGGTCCCTGTGACCCATCTACGCAGAATCATGCTGGAAGAACTCCAGCGTCGTCATTACTCGCAGGCTACCACACAACACTACATCCGCTTCGTCGAAAGATTCGCGCAGCACTTCCACTGTTCTCCCGACCGCCTGGGTCGGCAGCACATTCGGGAGTACCAGGCCCAACTCTTCACCGTGCAGAAGCTGTCGCCCGGTACGGTGACCAACCATCTGTGCGCCCTGCGATTTTTCTACATCCAGACACTGAAGAAACCGTGGAGCATTGCCGACACTCCCTATCCCAAGAAACGCCACCGTCTGCCCACCATTCTCAGTCAGGAAGAGGTAGCGCAACTCATCGACGCCGCTCCGACTGCCTTCTATCGAACCGTGCTCATGACTCTCTACGCGACTGGTGTTCGGAACGCAGAGTTGACTCGCCTGAAGATCAGCGATGTCGATAGCCAACGCATGGTTCTCCACGTCCAAGGCGGCAAAGGTCGCCAAGATCGCGACGTGATGCTCAGCCCGGTGCTGCTCGAAGAACTGCGCGCGCACTGGCGGCGGCTGCGCAAAAGATCCAGCGTCTGGCTGTTTCCAGGGAATCGCTGGCACAGCGGCGATCAGCCCATGGATACCAAGACCCCGCGCCACGCTTGCCAGCATGCCGCCCGCCGCGCCGGGATTAAGAAGAAGGTGTATCCCCACGTGCTCCGGCACTGCTTCGCCACGCACCTGCTGGAAGCTGGCGCCGACCTGCACACCATTCAGATCTTGTTAGGCCATCACGATCTGAAGGAGACCGCCATCTATCTCCACCTTTCGCAACGTCACCTGCACGCTACCGCCAGTCCGCTGGACTCGCTGGTGCTGAAAGGCAGATCACAACCGGAGGGATAGATGAGTCGGCCACTCTTAGAGGTGGCCGATTTAGTGCGCAGTGCAGGAACTGCTTTCATCGAGCGCAACCAAGCCTGGATCCGCTGGACCCATATCAAGGTCCTGCTGGCCATCGCACGCTGTCGCACCGCCGCACTCGGCGGCCACATCGATGAGTGCACCCGCTGCGGACATCGTGCCCCCATCTCGTACAACAGTTGCCGCAATCGGCATTGCCCGAAGTGTCAGACGGGCGCTCGCGAACGCTGGATCCAAGCCCGGCTCCGCGAACTGCTCCCCTCACCCTACGTCCATGTCGTGTTTACTCTGCCGCCGCAACTGGCTGCGCTGGCTCTGCAAAACAAAAAAGTGATCTATGATTTGTTGCTTCGTGCCAGCGCAGAAACACTCCTGGAAGTCGCTCGCAACCCCAGACATCTTGGCGCCGAGATCGGCTTCTTCAGCGTGCTTCATACCTGGAACCAAAAGCTCCAGCTTCATCCCCACGTACACTGTGTCGTCCCGGCCGGCGGGCTCTCTCTCGATCACACTCGCTGGATCCGATCCCGTCCCCGCTTCTTTCTCCCCATTCAAGTACTCCGACGTGTGTTTCGCGGCAAGTTCGTCGCCGGTCTCAAGTCCGCTTTTCAACGTGACCAGTTACACCTCTCCGGCGATCTGGCTCTGCTCGCGCAACCCAAGATCTTCGCTGCCTGGCTCCGACCACTGTTCCGAAAAGACTGGATCGTCTACTCCAAACCACCCTTCGGCGGTCCCGACTACGTGCTCCAGTATCTCGGCCGTTACACCCATCGCGTGGCCATCTCCAACCATCGACTGGTCTCGTTTGCCAACGGGCAAGTCACTTTTCGTTGGCGCGACTCCGCTCACAACAATGAGCAGAAACTGATGACCTTAGCGCTCGATGAGTTCCTGCGACGCTTCCTGTTGCACCTGCTCCCCAAGGGTTTCGTCCGTATCCGCCACTTCGGCTTCCTCGCCAATCGCCGACGCTCCACACTACTGCCGCTATGTTTCGCGGCACTGGCCACAGTTCCATCGCTGACTGAACCAGAAACCTCCGCTACCCAGGAATCGAACCCTCTTTGGCGTTGCCCCAAGTGCGGCGGACCGATGGCTGTCATCGAACGACTTTCCGCGGCTCAAATCCAACTCCGCTCTCCACCACGGTTGCTCACGACTGCGGCATGAAACGGCTCGCCCACAACTCGCAAACTCTGCACGGCTCACCGCGCTCTGCCCCCGTCCGCCCGGCTCCTGACCCGATCCCTACTTCGCGCCCTCTTCCCACACCAACTTCAACTACGCGACTCCCGTTTGCACACGCTCGCGGGCCCTGCTTCGACTTCCGTGCCCACTTCCGTCAACTTCAACACCTCTCCCTCGCTCCATTCAATTTGCATATGGCCCGCGTCCGCCGCGCCAGCGGCTTCCTTCTGACGGCTTTTTCGAACGCGACGCCTCTCACCTTCTTTCAGCCTTGAGCACTCATCCCGGCGTCGCGTCCGAAAAAGCACTAGCGTCACTCTGAAGCAATCCCAAGGTAAGGGTTGCCGACAATCCAGGAGTTGGCATGCGCTCCGCGCAGAGGGCACAGCACTGAATTGTTGCTACGATGCAGGGGATGGCGGTGCTCGCAATAGGCCGTTGCCTCTGACGAATCAAGTGCTAGAGTTTGTCCCAGGTATGTAGTAACTCCAACAGAGATTGCGTCTTACCTTCGGCATCCCCAAGCGGCATGTTGGACAAGCAGATGACCGTGAGATGTTGTCTTCCTCAGATTGGATCAGCTAGAAGCATTGCGCTCCGCATGCCATAAAGGTAGCGAGAAATAATAATTCGGTCGAAGTTGTCGGCGAACGTGCACAGCAGGCCCTGCTTGCCCCCCGCTCGCCTCGACGCGCCGCTCGTCCGCCCATTACTTTCAGCCAGGAGGGAGCATTTTGCCGTCGCTGTACACTACCCCTGCCATTCGTTGACGGGTTATACGCACTGAGGGGAAAATGCTACAGGGTTGGCAGGTGTCATGTCGGCCTAACCTCCATCGTCCGACTGAATGTCGGCTTTGGTTTCCCCGCGCTTGATGGACGCCAGCAGTTTGGCGTGGTCCTCTTCCGTCTGATCTCCGTAACTTTCAGCCCACTCGGCCAAGGCTTCATCCAAAACTGCGGACTTGCCGCAGTAGCCGGCGATGCGTGCCGGGTCTCCCGTCCGCGAATGAGCTCGTGCGAGGATGGCACCACATAGCCACGCGTAAAAATTGAACGTCGCGCCAGTAAGGAATTCGACTGGAACCGAGGCTTTCAGGTTCTTCATCTGCCGTACCATGTAATCTCGACCGTCCCACTCGGTATAACCCAGCATAGGGTCGGATGACGCTTGCAGCGCGCGCTGTCCTGCCACTACGCGTTTGCCCTGATGACGGAACTCGTCGGGGAGAGGTGGAAGGTATGGCGCATGTGCGGGAGAGACCGATTCCTTCACCTGCAGGAACAAGGGGTCGTCGTCACCAATACCGAACAGCAGCACCAAGAAGGCCCTCGTCCCCACCGAACCGACACCGACTACACGGTGTGCCACATCCGCAACGTGATAACGTCCGAGCATCATGCGCCGTTCGAGAGAAAGGGTGTGCGAATATCGATTCAGCACTTCGATTACTTTGTCTTTGATCGCACGAGGAACAGGGGTAAGAACTGGCGGATCGTTTCGGAAGGTCCACTTTCCGCTGCCGTCCCGATCAGCAACCTTCGGCATCAGGGTGCGGTTGTCGGTGCGCAGGGCTTTGGCCATGGTCTTGGCGAAAACAGCTTTAGACTTCGGGTCAACCTTTACGAGGGGGTTGTCGCGCCCGGGATACGCGTGCAGGTAAAAGACGTCGAGTACTCCCATGCTCTCCAGGCGATTGACATTAAATCGATACCCGTCCACGCCGCGCCTTACTGCCGCAGCCCGCTCGCGGCGATTCAGGCCATTCTGCCGACCGGCGACGTTGACGCTGGCTACCAACCGTTTCAAGTCCCATTCCCAGGGACCGACAGTGGCTTCGTCAAAATCGTTCAGGTCGAAAACCACTTCCCGCTGCGGCGTGCCATACATGCCGAAATTATTGATATGCGCGTCGCCGTCCATGCAAACGGGAATCCCGCTGATTGGTGACGTGGAGAGATCCGCCGCCATCACGCACGCCGAGCCCCGCAGGAACGCGAAGGGCGAGGCCGCCATGCGTCCCATGCGCAGCGGCACCAGATGTTTCTGTCGACCCTTGTTGCTCTCCGCCAGTAGTTTCAGGGGATCTGGCCGATCCTTCCCCGGCTTCCATTCCGCATGCGATTCGCGCGGGACAGCCTGGCGGAGCGCCTTACCCTCGGCGTGCCGCTCTTTCCACGGGACCAGCTTCGTCCCCAAATCGAACTTTCGGACTGGTTCAATCTTTGCTATTGCCATGTTGCCTCCTACCCGGAAGCGGATCTTTATCTCAGTCAGAATCTATCGTAAGAACTTAACCGTTCTCCGAAGAGGCTGCCGCCTCATTATCAGAACGCACCGATGCGCTGAATGACCCAGAACATGGCCACGGTGCCGATGGCGTAGGGCTGTACGAACTGCAAGACGGCAAATCGTTGCTGGTTGATCGGCGCCAGCCTTGATGCGGCGCGTAGCATTGCCGCAGTGACCGCTAGCACGCAGCCGATGAAAAGGAAATGTCCTGCTTCAACTCCGATGCTGAAGAACAATAATGCTGTCGGAATATGTCCATCCGGCAGCCCAGCATCTTTGAGCCCGCTGGCAAAACCCAGGCCGTGCATAAGTCCGAACATCAGGGCCACGATCCACGGCGCACGGGCGGTGATGCCAACATAGCCTCGCCGGCCACGCAGAATCTCCGCCGCGACAAAAACGATGCTCAACGCGATCACGGCCTCGACCGGCCGTTGCGGGATATGGACGTAGCCGAGCGTCGCGAGAGTCAGTGTGATACTGTGCGAGACGGTGAAAGCGGTAACGGTCTTGACCAGTTTCCATCCGCCCTGCGTGATGATAATCAGGGCGAGCACGAACAGAAGATGGTCAATGCCGGTCAGGATGTGTTCGATGCCGAGCACGGTGTACGTACGCGCGACGCCCACCGCGCTCGCTGCGGCCGCGACCACGAACGACGGAGAAGATGGCGTGAGTCGCGTTACTTCCGAACTGCCGTCGAGACGTTCCAAGCGCACGAGAACGTCGACCACTGTCGTACTCAAGCCGGCAATGTGAATCGTGCCGCCGCTGAGACCACCCGGGCAGTTTACCGTCCAACGTTCGATATACGCGCTGTTGGCGACCGAGCCAGACGGCTCCGTGACGTTGGTGCAGTCTGCGGGAAGTTGCACGTAGAGTCCGAAGCGCAAGTCTCCCTGCCCCGGCACTTTCCACAGCGCGTCATAAGTTTCGGCACCAGTCTGGCGCAATTCGAGATACGCGGGACGCACTTCGTGCGCGGACAAAACTGACGCAAGGGTGACGACGAGAGCGCAGATGAGGAGCGCGCGTTTCATTTCCCTCCATCGTTGGCCGCGATCTTTGCTTCCGGCTCCGGGTTTTCGACCGTCACCTTATAGTGCTTGAGCAGTTCACGGTAGAACCTGTCTTTCGCTTCCAGTCGACTGGCTTCTTCCCAGTCGCGGCGCACGGCGTCGTGCACTTCGGCGAGCGCAGGCACACGACCCCCCACGTGTTCGCTCACGAAAACGATGTGCGCACCGTAGGCGGATTCGACCGGTCCTTGCCATTGGCCGATCGGCAGCCCAGCCAAGGCCGTTGCGAACTTATCGCCGAAAATTCTCCCGACCTCCGCAGCCGGGAGCGCCTCATACTTCTGTTCCAACATGATCGTATCGCCCAGCGTCGAGATATCGGCGTTGCCGCCCTTCTGATTCAGCTGCGCCAGCAATTGCGCGGCGTCACGTGCAAGGTTTTTGCCGTGCTTGTCGGGATTGAGGAACACCTGGCGAAATGTGACTTTCTGTTCTACGCGAAACGAATCGGCGTGCCTCTGCAAATACGTGTTCAAATCGTCGTCGGTTGGCTTGGCTTGGGCGGCGACATCGTCCGAGACGAATTCCATCTTTTGCTGCAGGCTTCGGCGGATGATGGTGTCGTCCTTGTCCAAGCCCAGCGCCAGCGCCTCGCGGTAATACACTTCTTCTCGCACCCGTTGACGGATGAGCCCCTCCCACTCCTCGCGATTGGGTTCGCGCTGCCGCGTGCGGATGAAGCCTTCCCACATGGACGCGAGCTGACCTTGCGTGACGACAATCTTCCCCGGCTCGCTGCTGGTGTGCTTCGACACCAAGCTGTAGGCCACGAAGATTACAACCCCTAGAAGGAGGAAGTGGAGGAGCGGTTCGCGTGCGAATCTCTTCATTGGAGTGCTCATCACTTCGCCGGCGAATACCAGATGGGCGAGGTGTAGGCCCGGTCTGTAACCGTCATCGGAACCTCGGCGGACATCTTGATGCCGTAACGCTTCTGGTCATAGGCTGTCCAGCGAGGCGACGGGATCTGGATCACTCGCACGTAATAGAACGCGCGTTCGCTAGCATCGAACGCCGGGTCCTTCCAGTACGCCGACAGAGTCGCGGCGCCGATGGTATTGGTGTAGGTTGCGTTGGGCACGTCTACCGTGCTGCCGACTAAGGTCTTGCAGCGGCCATCTGCGTCGATCTTGCGCCCGCCGGAGACTGCCACGTCGAAGATGCGCTCTTGCGATTTGCCATCCTTGCCAAGCCAGCCCTTGATGATCTGGATGCGGTCGAGGTTGGGACCGTCCGGATCGCGCATCGCCTGCGACCATGAAGACGGGTGCCTTGCCAGCTCGGCGCACTGCTGAGATCGCCGCCCATGGGCACGCCGTGGGCGTAGCCGTTCTCGGCGAAGTCGTGGCGATCAACATCCGTGAGCACGAAGTCCCAGCCCGCGAACACGCGGACGATCGGACGGTCGCCCGTGGTGGCGTAGACTTCCTTGCGCTTGAGCGCGTCAAAGATTCCCTCGCGAGTGTTCTCGCGTGCCCACACACCGCCAAGACCTGCGGCTTGTTCGCCCCAGACGGAGATCAACGGCCCTTGTTTCGGGTCATTGTGAAGCATGACGAGCGGGGTTTTCCACCGGTCGGGCGACGGCAATCCGTTGGCAAACTCACCGAAGAAGTTATCTTGCCGCGTGGTGACCACGCCGATATGGGCATCATTGCCGCCGATCAGTCCGGACTTTGTAGGGGTTGGCTCCAAGTTTGGCATCCAGTTCCAGCCCCTGCTTCAGTGCGGAGCGGACGTAGTTGTTGTGGAGCACGCTGTTATCAGCCGGTTGCATTTTGGAAAAGTCAGCGTTCCACCACCGCTCGAAATTAGCGAATTCGTCGTTTGGCGAGAGGTAGGGATGGGTTTCGCTATCACCCTTGATCTGCGTCGCCTCGAGGAGTGGCTCGTGGCTGGCGCGTGCCTCGGCGTAGGCCCGGTCCATTGGTTTTCCGTCGAAGGTCTCCGCCGAATACATCATGCCATTGCTCAGGTTGCCGTTGTGCGGGATAGCGAGCACTTGGCCGCCGGTCTTCTTCGCATAGGCGTCCATGTACTTCCACAGATCCGCTGGATCCTGGCTGTCAAAGGTGGAATAGGGTACGACTTGGTTCACGCGGTCCGCGCCGTCGCGGAAGACGACGGTACGATGAAGATTGTTGCCGCCGGGCGCTGAAGTCCACTCGAAGCCGTGTAGTGTGGTGAAGACGCCCGGCTCGTTCCACTTCTCCGCTGACTCGGTGGCGTGCGCCCAGGCTGCGACCGTGAGCTTGCTGGCGTCGAAGACAGGCTTGCCGGTCTGCATCGAGACGACCGCTTCGATGGCCGCCTTGACGCCCTCCTGAGGGCCCTGCTGTGACATCTCGTACCATCGCTTGCCCTGTGGGTTGGAGAGCAGTTCAGGACTACCGAAACGAATTTGGTCGGAGATGCCCATGTACTCGGCATGGTCGGTGATCGAGACCCAGTCCAGCGGCCGGTCCTGTTTGAATGTCTGCCCGTTGTCGAGTACGACGGTCCCGCCCCTGGCAACCCTGAAAAGATCGTCGGGCGTCGTCGTTACACCAAACATTCCTGAGTCAAATGAGAAGCCGGTATGAACATGGGCAACGCCCCAGTAGACGCGGTTGGGAAACTTCTGGTTCGGGTAGGGCGAATAGTCGGGCTTCTTCGCTTCGACTCTGCGGCCAGCGAGGCTTGGAGCAGCATTCTGGCCGACAGCGACGGAAATGAAGCCGCTGGTCAATAGCGTGAGGGCGATGGTCGCGAGACCTGCGTCACGAAACCTTCTGTTTCCCTGCATCGGTGACTCTCTTTAGACTCTCTGCTCAGAATTTGCCGAAGTAACGGCGATTGTAGGGCAGCAAAATCCACGTCGCGGTGATCTAGGTCACACAGCCTTGCAGATCGCGACGCGACGCGCACCCCAGATCTCCACTTCGTATATCCCCCGGGGTAGGGTGTAGCATTTTCCCCTCAGTGCGTATAACCCCTGCCATTCGTTGACTGGTCGGTGCGGCATTCGTAAGATGAAGCGACCGGAAAGCTGAGCATCTTTTTAGTGATCGGCCAGACCATCTCGCACTACCGCATCGTCGAGAAGCTCGGTGGTGGCGGCATGGGTGTTGTCTACAAGGCCGAGGACACGCGCCTTCACAGATTTGTCGCCCTCAAGTTCTTGCCCGATGAAGTTGCTCGCGATCAGCAGGCACTAGCCCGCTTTCAACGCGAAGCTCAAGCCGCATCTGCATTGAATCATCCCAATATCTGCACGATTTATGACATTGGCGAACAGGATGGCCAAGCGTTCATCGCCATGGAGTTTCTGGACGGGATGACGCTGAAGCACCGGGTCGCTGGAAAGCCCTTCGAGAGCGATGGTTTGCTCGGTCTGGCAATTGAGATTGCCGATGCGCTGGACGCAGCACATTGCGAAGGTATCGTTCACCGCGACATCAAGCCGGCCAACATCTTCGTAACCAAGCGCGGCCATGCAAAGATCCTCGATTTCGGCTTGGCCAAAGTCACGGGGACGAGTGCTCGAGGCACCAGCCAGGGAGAAACCGCCAGCCTGCGTGAAGAACATCTCACCAGTCCGGGCGCGGCGCTCGGAACGGTTGTCTACATGTCACCTGAACAAATTCTGGGCAAGCCCGTGGATGCGCGTTCGGACCTGTTCTCTTTCGGGATCGTGCTATATGAGATGGCGACAGGCCAACTGCCCTTCAAAGGCGATACCTCGGGCGCGATCTTCGACAGCATCCTTCATAAGGTTGCGACCCGGCCGGTTCGCTTGAACACCGAGATACCGGCAGAACTGGAACACATCATCTGCAAGGCACTCGAAAAGGAACCCGCGGTGCGCTATCAGCACGCCTCCGAAATGAAGGCCGATCTGACGCGCGCAAAACGCGATTCGACCTCCGTACATGTCGACCGGGAAGATCTCAATCGAATCGTGGACTCAGCCTCCGGACGAACGCAAATCTATAAGAAGGCGCCGTGGATCGTCGGCGTCGCGGCGGTCATCTTGGCCGTGAGCGCGATGGCAATGTTTCTGTGGAACCGCCGGCCACATGGCACACCTTCGACTTCACCTGCCCCAACCGTCATCGCTGTCCTGCCTTTTCAGAATGTCGGGTCCGAGAAAGATGCCGACTACCTCCGTCTTGCCTTGCCCGACGAAATTGCCGGAACACTCAGTTACGTGCGCTCCTTGTCGATCCGTCCATTCGCCGTGACGAGCAAGTATGTCGGACCGGACCTGGACCTGCAGAAGGCAGGCCGAGACATGCACGTGTCCACCATCGTGACTGGACACTACATGAAGGAAGGCAATCAGCTCCAGGTGACGCTCGAAGCTGTGGATGTGGAAAACAACCGTACATTCTGGCAAGACACGCTGAATGTCGCCGCCTTGGACATGATTTCCATGCGCGAGCAGGTCACCGCCAAAGTTCGGCAAGGATTGGTTCCGGTACTGGGTGTGTCAGCGGCCACGTCGGAGGCGGGCACGCATCCGAAAAATGAAGAGGCCTACAACCTGTACCTGCGAAGTGTCGCTCTGCCGCATAACGCCGCGCTGAATCGGGAAGCAATTGGCATGCTGGAGCGAGCGGTCGGACTCGATCCCAGTTATGCACCGACATGGGAAGCCTTAGGGCTGCGGTATTACTACGACTTCACTTTTTCCACTGGCGGAGAAGAAATGTTCCAGCGGTCCAACGCCGCCTACGAGCGTGCGCTAGCCCTCGACCCCAACTTGCTGCTGGCCGCGGGGCAGTTGATTACCAACCGCGTGGAGCGCGGCGAATCGGGGAAGGCCTATGCCGAGGCGCAAGCTCTGGTCAAGCGGCATCCGGAAAGTGGACAAGCCCATTTCGCGTTGGGTTACGTGCTTCGTTATGCCGGGATGCTTGAGGAAGCGATGCGGGAATGCAACGCCGCCCTCGCTTTGGATCCCGGGAACTACGCATTTCGCTCCTGTGCCTGGGCGGCGATGGAGCTTGGGGATACCCAGCGGGCCAAGGATTTCATCCGGTTGGATGCTGGCTCGGAGTGGGCTTTGTATATCACGCCTTCCTTGCTTTTGCGCGAAGGAAAAGTTGAAGAAGCACGGGAGGCCGCAAAACACGTGCCAATGGCTCCTCACTATCATGCCAATCTGCTGCAAGCATGCCTTCAGTTGCGGCCGGCGGCTGAACTGGATACCTTGGCCCGCGCGGCGGAGACTGGCCCCGATAACGATTCCGACCCCGAACTTTTGTACTATCAGGGCTGCATCCTGTCGTTCGGCGGCAAGAAAAATGCGAGTCTGCAGATGATCAGGCACGCGATTGAGCACGACTACTGCGCGCTTTCCCAGCTGCGATCTGATCCTTTGCTCGTCAACATCCGCAGCATGCCAGAGTTCTCCGAGTTAATCTCCGCCGCCGCGAATTGCCAGAAGAAGTATCTGGCCGGGTTAAGCGAGGCGCAGTAACCCCGACTCCGACAACATTGTCCCGAAGTCCTCTTCTGGGAAGTTAGCGGCGTCCATGAGTCCGGAAATCAATCTCGCGTTGGCTGCGTCAGCGAGCCGACGCAGCTGCCCAAAATCCCCTTTGCCGCTAGCCTCGCAAGTACCTCAATCTACAAAGTCGCAGGTTGGGTGTGTCCGCTCCGAAAACAGGTCTGGCTGACAAAATAGACGTTAGAAAGATCTTGCTGCAACGCCCGCGTCACGGGTGTAAACTTTTGCGCGTCAACGGACCGGAGGTGTTCCTTGCGAATCCACGTTTTGCGGGTTTTGGTATTTGTGCTGGCGTGTGCGGCGGCAGCTCCTTGTCGGGCACAGGATAAGATAACGATTCTCTACGATGCTTTTGGGGAGTCGAAAGAGCTAACCAAGGATTGGGGATTCTCTGCTTTGGTGGAGCATAACGGAAAGCGGATTCTGTTCGATACAGGGAATGACGCCGCGAAATTTGAGCATAACGTGAAGGCGCTGGGCGTAGACCTGACGAAACTCGATTTTGTGGTTCTCTCGCATCGGCACACCGACCACACGTCGGGGTTGAAATATGTGCTCAGTGTGAATCCGAACGTTACGGTGTATGTACCTGCGGATTTCATGGCGGATGGATTTGGGGGAGTGCCGATTCCCAAGACGTTTTTCCGGCCGGATGAGAGCTTGCCGTCGAAGATGCGGTATTTCGGGGGAACGGAGCCGGAGCAGCTTACATTCGGCAAGCTGTATGACACGGGAAATTTTGTGTTCGTGAATCAATTGACGGAAATATCGCCGGGGATTTTCTTGGTGCGGACCGTTTCCCAGAAGAAAGGGACGATTGGGCTGCCGGAATTGACGCTGGCGATCAAGAGACCGAACGGATTGCTGATTGTGGATGGGTGCTCGCACGCGGGGATTGAAGCGATTCTGGAAGCGGCAGGCGCGGTGGATCCGAGGACGGAGATTTTGTTTGGGGGGTTGCACCTCGTGACCACGCCGGTGGAGGAGATTGATTCGGTGGTGGAGAATTTGAAGACGAAGTGGAAGGTTCAGAGGATTGCGCCGGGACATTGCACAGGGGAGCCGGCGTTTGCGCGTTTGAAGAAGGTGTACGGGGAGAACTATTTATATGCGGGTTTGGGGACGACGGTGGACCTTCCTGCGCCGGCGAGGTAGCCGGACTTCGGCTTCGTTCGCGGCACCCTAGAGGCGCCTACTTGTGACAAATTCTGGCGATGAGATTCAACTGACGCTATCAGGTGTTGAAAAAGTCCCTCAACGCTTATTGAGGGAGTTTTGAGCCCAATCGGAATGCTGGCAGAAGTTGACCGGAAGGACGAAACAGATCGAACACGGACGATATCGCCTGGATCTATTGCACCTGCAGCTTTGCGTATTCGGCTTTCGCTTGCTTCAGAATGGGGATGTCGGGGTCCGCGTCCTTCCACACCGCAAAGAGATCCTGATACGCCGTTCGCGCCTTCCCCATGTCACCCGTCATCGCATACGCACGTCCCATACCCAACTTTGCCAGCGATCCATACGCCCCGGGCTGCAGAGCTCCACGGTGATCCACAATCTTCTGGAACTCCGCCGCTGCCTCCGCTCCTTGCTTGTTCTGCAAGAACGCCAGCCCGCGCAAGTACGTCGGCACTCCCAATTCGACGAACCCCAGCTCGGCCCACTCTGCTGGGCGCAGATCTTCGATAGCCTTCGTCCCATTGCCCCGCTGCAAATTCAAGCGCGCACGCATCTGAGGAAGCTCCGATTTCTGCAGAAAACTGTCCAGCGGATACTCCTTATTCAATTTCGCCAGATTCGCTTCCGCCTTCTGTCCCTGCCCGCAGGTCGCGAACACGTACCCCGATTGCGTAAGCGCCGCACGACTGGAACTCGCCGCGAGCGTCGTCGCGTTCTTCAGCGCGCGATCGCACGCGCCCAAGTCCGCCTCGACCATCGCCAGAAATCCAAGGTCGCCTTCCGCCGTTTCTTTCAATCCTTGATTGTTTTCCATCTCCAGCATGCGGCGCGTATTCTCTTCGGTCGCTCGCAACTTCCCCCGCTCCCACAGCAACCGGTCTTCACTGCCCAGAAACCGGTACTCGAACTGCTTTCCCTTGGCCCACGCCAGTTCCCGCTCCGCATCTGCTTCCTTGCCCAGGGTCGTGGCCACAATGTAGTTGAACCAATGCGCCCCGTCCGAATCCGGAAACTTCGTCATCATTTGCTGCATCGTTTGCCGCGCTTCATCGGAACGGTTCGATCCCAGATATGCGTAGGTGAGATTCTCCCAGGCGCCCGCCGAATTCGGGGCGTTCCGCACAGCGTTTCGGCCGGGCTCGACAGCCTTGGCAAAATTCCCTTCCATCTCATAACCGACGGCGAGATTATTCGGTGGAACCTCATCGTTGGGATAAGTCCGCCCGTAGAGTTCCAGCGTCTCCATTTCTTTGTCTTTTTCACCGGTGACGACCTGGTAATAATGCTCATCGATGTAAAGCTTCTCGCGCTCGCTTACCCGATCTCTGAGCTCATAGGCCTTGCGCGTCGCCTCGATCGCCTTCTCGTTTTCGCCCGAATTCGCGTAGATGATTCCCATTTTCGCCCACACCCAGGCAAAATTCGGATCCAGTTCCACCGCGCGCTTGTAGTACGTCAGCGACTGGATCTCGCGCTCCTGGTCAAACTCTGCATTCCCCATGGCGAACGCTTTCAACGCCTCAAGCGACGATGTCGTCACCTGATCGATCGGCACATCGTATTTCTGCACCGACGCCAGTGACTCGCCCAACTTGCCGCGCATCTTCGACACCGCGCCGCCCAACGCCATCAGCACCTTCTCTTTGCTCTCGGCCTGCGCCTGTTCCTGCGCCAGCGACTCCCCCGTCTGGCAATTGATCGCGTTCAGCGTCAGCACATACTGGCTGCCCAGGCTCGCAATCGATCCCGACAGCATCGCCTTGCTCCCGACCCGTTGACAAAGCTCCCGAGCCACATCGTTTGTGAGTCGCTCATTCGGCTGTCTCCCCATGTATTTCAGCGTTTCCTGCACACGCGACGGCGGGATGACCTGGAGAAACGGTGATTGCTCCAAATCCACGGCGAGCGCCTGCTTCAATGTGCCGTCGAAGACCTCATCGCCCGTAGTGTTGGTGAAATCCGCGAGAACGACAGTGTCTTTTGCGGTGAGCGTGTGAACCGGTCGGGAGCGAAAGTAGAGAAGCTCGGCTATGATTAGGGCGAGCAAGACTGCGGCGGTCGCGAAGATTGGAAGGCGCGATCTCTTCGCCGAGACGGATGCAGCCGATGCTCCTGAGGCCGACGCGGCTGCAACCGTTTCCGACGATGATGAAGATGATGGCGAAGAATACGCGGCAGGAGATTTTGCTGCGACAGCCGGACTCGACGAGGGGAAACCTTGAGCGGATGCCGAGGTCGATTCCGCGGGATTGGGCGCAGCCGCGGCAACCTGAGATCCAGATTCCTGTGCCGCCGGCACGGAGCCGGAGCTGTGGGCCAATCGGCCCGATTCAGTATCGCGCTTCAACCGCTGAAGATCGGTGCGGATGTCGCATGCGTGCTGGTAGCGGAGATTGCGATCCTTCTCCAGGGCCTTGAAAATGATGTCTTCAAGTTTAGCCGGCAGATCGCGGTTGAAACGAATGGGCGGAGGTGGAACGGAATCGAGGATGGACTTGAAGATGACCCCGGAACTCTCGCCGTGAAAGGGCATGGCCCCCGTCGCCATTTCGTACAGCACAGCTCCAAACGAAAAAAGGTCAGTGCGAGAGTCCAATTCCTTGGCGCGCACCTGCTCGGGCGACATATAGGCAACCGTTCCGACCATGGTGCCGGGGCTGGTAAGATCTTTTTCGCCCATCGAACCTGTCTGAGTGTTGAGACTGGCAATCTGGCTCGATGAACTGTCGGAGAGACTAACTTTCGCCAAGCCGAAATCCAGAATCTTGGCGTGTCCGCGTTTGGTGACGAAGATGTTGGCGGGCTTGATGTCGCGATGCACGATTCCTTCCGCGTGAGCGGCGTCGAGCGCGTCCGCGACTTCGATGGCGAGCGGGAGCATCACTTCCAGATCCAGTGGACGGCCGGCGATGCGGTGCTTGAGCGTCATGCCATCCAGAAACTCCATGGCGATGAATGCTTTCCCGTCCTGCTCGCCGATGTCAAAGATCATGCAAATATTGGGGTGATTCAGCGCCGAGGCTGCTTGCGCTTCTCGCTGAAAACGCGTGAGGGCTTGTGCATCCCGGGCCACCTCTTCCGGCAGAAACTTGAGAGCGACAAAACGGTGGAGGCGAACGTCCTCGGCTTTGTAAACAACACCCATCCCGCCGCCGCCGAGCTTTTCGATGATGCGGTAGTGCGAGATCGTTTGCCCAATCATCAGGGGCGAATCTTACGTTGGTGAAACGCCCAAGTCAATAACAGCCGCAGAGTTGACGCTACTTCGAGAGATTGTTGGCGTAACAGTGCGCCGTGAAAAGGCACTGGACTTCAGCGGGTGCAACTCCCGCCCGGGAACTGGTTCGTTCCACCCGGTAGCAATCGAAACGGCGGCGGAGGCAACGAAGCTGTCGGAGCTTTCGATGGAAAGGGTCGCTAGGCGACTCCGCGAGCGTGCAGGCCGTAACGTGAGTAAACGCTGAGCAGGCCCCGAAACAACAATTGCAGGAGCCGACCTGACTGTTACACGGGGAAGGCCGCTGGCAATGGAGAGGGACGAGCGAACAAACTCCATTGAACCTGCCGGGGTAATGGCGACGGCATGTAGGCATAGGAGACCAGATGCAACACGGGAAGCCCCAGCGGTGATCATGGTATCGATCAACTGGCAACTCGCGAGAGACAGGCCAGGCCGTTTGGGGTGACGGAAAGGCTCGCAGTACCGCTGAAGCCGGGTAATTCCGGTGGAGGGAAGGGGCCTTAGTTAAAGACGAACGCAAGAAGCGACGAAGGACCGAGGGATTGGCGGTGAGCCTAACAACTCCATTCCGTGTGCAGAAGTTGCAGACGGCGTTGCACGCAAAAGCGAAGGAATCGCCCAACTTTCGTTTCCATGCACTATACGACAAGGTGTATCGGAAAGACGTACTGGCCTATGCCTACGAACGTTGCCAAGCCAACGGCGGGGCGGCGGGAGTGGACAACCAAACGTTCGAGAACATCGAAGTGTACGGCAGGGAACGATGGTTGGACGAACTGACGCAAGCGCTGAAAAGTCGAACCTATCAACCGCATCCTGTGCGGCGGGTTTACATACCCAAGCCGGATGGGAAGCAGAGACCGTTAGGCATACCAACAATCCGGGATCGGGTTGTGCAAACCTCGGCCATGCTGGTGCTCGAACCCATCTTCGAGGCCGACCTGCCGAGAGAACAGTATGCCTATCGGGCGCACCGCAGCGCGTTGGACGCCGTACAGCACGTCCACCAGCTGATCAACACGGGACATGGGCAGATCGTTGATGCGGATCTCAGCAGCTACTTTGATAGTGTTCCCCATGCCGAGCTCATGAGGTCGGTGGCTCGCCGGGTTGTCGACGGAGCGATGCTGCATCTGATCAAGATGTGGCTGGAAGCACCGGTCGAGGAAACCGACGAGCGTGGGAACAAACGACAGAGTACGCGCAATCGGGACGAAGGTCGCGGTACCCCACAAGGGTCTCCGATCAGTCCTCTGTTCAGCAATCTGTACATGCGACGCTTTGTGCTGGGGTGGAAGAGACTCGGGCACGAAGAGCGTTGGAAAGCGTACATCGTGAACTATGCCGATGATCTCGTCATCTGCTGTCGAGTTGGAGCGGAGCAAGCTCTGGTTGAGATGCGGAAGATGATGTCGAAGCTGAAGCTGACGGTGAACGAAACTAAGACGCGGGTCTGCTATCTGCCGGAAGAGAAGTTTGACTTTCTAGGATATACGTTCGGGCGGTGTTACTCGATGAAGAGGGGCCGAGTCTATCTGGGCACGGCACCCTCGAAGCAACGGGTGCAGCGCATCTGTCGCGCGATTAGCGACGAGACCGGGCGAGATACCGTGAGGCTGCATCCGCAGGCAATGGTGGAGAAGCTCAACCGGGTGTTGATCGGTTGGGCCCACTACTTCTGCCTGGGAGCGGTCAGCAAAGCCTACAGTGCGGTCGATCTACACACCCGCCGTAGGCTGCGTCGGTGGCTCTGCGACAAACACGAGGAAGCGCGGCCGGGCTATCAACGTTTTCCGGAAGCGTCGCTTCATTCTGTGTATGGTCTGGTGCAGTTACCACATCGTACCGCGAGACTTCCGTGGGCGACAGCGTGAGTCTTTTCCGAGAGCCGGATGCGGGAAAACTGCTTGTCCGGTTCGATGAGCGGGAACAGGAAACAGGGTCAAGCCAAACCGGATTGAGGCGGGCCATGCGAAAGCATCCCCACAGCCACCGGGAGGATACAGCCACTGCGCCTGTTCTCGACTCTACTCCCGATCACACGCAATATAAAAAGGCGCCCACTTTGCGGTAAGTTGTGATTGTTCCCATCACCACTTACCGAAGGGAGCGCCGTAAGACACTCCAGGTCGCAGGGCTCGTTCCCGTACAAGGGCGCATGGCGAACGCTTGGTCAATTTGAGGCAAGCACGTCGTAGTTATAATTTACGAGTAGCCGTTTGGGTAAAGTCTTGAGTCCTCGGACAGGGATCTTTTGTTCCAGCGTTGTATTCCCGGTGAGTTGCGCGCGGCCTATGAAGAGGGTGCGGCCATCCGCCAGTTCCAGATAGAGAGGAACAGCCATCTTAAACCTGCTGTCGACCCCGGCTTGTGTTAGCCTGGCGCTCAACAACACATCACCGTTCGAGTCCTTGTCAAAGGCGCAGTCGAGTTTGTATGCGGGCAGCGCGGTGCCATATACGTATTCATTGAAGAACCAATCCATTCTCATCCTTATGGACAACCGGTGCAGACTGGGGTTCGCGCCGCGTAGTAACCTAATGTCATCTGGCCCGACGGGGTTGGCGGATTGGTCGGCGGTATCGAGTTCACCAGGTCGGTTTCGACGAATAAGCCGTGACCTGCGTCGATGAAATAATAATCCACCGCGATTTGGGGAGTGAATGCAACACTGCTTAAGGTGTTGTTGTTCGTCCCCACGAGCGTGCCCTGGAAGGGACCGGTGGCGATTGGCGCCGTGAATGTGCCGGTGAAGGGTTGGTCCTGATTGGCACCGCCAGAGATATTCACGTCCGCAAAGCCGGACAACGAAGGTGGCGCGGTGGTCGCGTTTGCATTCAGCTGGGCCGTCCCGTCGTACTCTCCATTCTCCTGACTCTGCTGGACAAAGCTGAATCCGTAATCTCCGCTGAATGCGGCGGCCTCATTCGCTTGCGGATACGCCATTCCAGTTCCGAGAGAAGTGTAATGGCTATCTCCGGCTTGGAGAACCAGCGGCGCGTTCCCGCTGCCGGTGAGATAGAAAAAGAAAGTTGGTGAGTAACCGTGGTTTGGCTCGGTACTAAAGGTGAAGGAGGTCGAGGTGGCGCGACCGGTTCCAGTGGAATCGACGGAGTATGTCCCAGTGAATGCCGAACTGATCTGGGCACCTGTTTGCGGATTGCTGTTGCTCCCCTCCAGGGTGTTGAACAAAAGGAAAGTGTCTGTGTATCCGTTGTTCAGACTGCCACTGCCGTTGGCGGTGAACAGTCCGACGGAATTCAAGGTGGAGGGCAAAATGTTGAAATTGCTGAGGTCTACACCCGAGATGCCGAAAACATACGTACCCGTGAATGACGCATTGCTGGTAAACGTGCCGGTGGCCGTTCCCTGGCCGGTGGCGAGCCCTGCGGTTAAACCGAAGGGGGCAGGGTTAATCGGAGTGTCGTCGGTCTCGATGAGACTCATATGGGTCGTGTCGACGATATAGCCGGTAAACTGCAACGGGATTGGCTTGTTGCCGGCGCCAAAAGGAGCAGTCAAATTCAATGTGACTGCGCCGAACGGATCTGGATTGGTGAGCGTTCCAGAAAGGCCAAGAGCGGTGGCGTTCACTTTCTTGGCGAGGATTTCGTCGGTCACGCTGCCATTACCCGAAATTGTGTTGCTGGAGTCAATATTAAAGATGCCGCCAAAAGCTACCGGCAATTCTTTGACGACATCGGTGCCGCTCACCACGAACGCGTAGCCACCAGTGGGCGCGGCGGTGCTGGTCTGCAGGTCCATCGTGCCGGTAGCGGAGACTCCAGTTTGTGCTGGCGGAATGTCCATCTGTGAAATCAGCGCCTGAGAAGGGGAGAGGTAGACGAAAGCAAAGGTCTCTACGCCATTGCCGCCAATGTTGTTGTCTCCCGTGTTGATAGTGATCGTTCCGCGTCCATCATTGCCCAGGAAATAGCTGCCGCTGAGATTGGTATCCGAAAAAGATCCCGAGGAGGAATTCGCCGTTTGCTTGCCACCTTTAATGTTTCCGCTTCCATCGAGCATAATCGCGCCTGCAACTTGATAAGGGTTGAGGCTGGGGTCAACTCCCTGCGCTTGGAAAATGTAGGTGCCGGCTTGCAAACTGCTGTTAAAGGTCGTGATCGTAATTGGGGCGACAGCATTTTTGGTGTGGTCCGCGGTCGCGTAAGCAACAATTTCAACAACCGTGCTGTTGGTGGAGAGGCTTGTGGGCGCCGTATAACTGTTCGCTGCTCCGCTGGCTGTGTGCTGGGCACTAAGAGTGCCGCATGTTCCTGCCCCGTTCTGGCACGTCACCGACCAATCGACTCCATAGTTGTTAGGGTCGTTCGTTACGACCGCTGTGAGATTCTCTCCGGAGCCCACAGGGAGAGTCGCTCCGGGTTCGGGCTGATAGGCGATCGTGACCTGGGACGGCGGCGGCAGTGGAGGATTCTGCACGTTGAAGGTGCTCCCTCCGCATCCGGCAAGTAGTGAAAGCATCGCCGCTGCTGAGAAGAAGAGAGTCCAATTCCACTGTTTAGTCGCCACTGCCAACCTCCTTGAGTCGCATTACTTCAAGTTCCGTCATCCTGTCGTCGAGCATTGGGTTCGGAGACATGGCTATTGCCCGGTGCCACGCAAATACACAAATTGGGGATTACCGGTGGTTACCGATCCCGAGCTCGGTTGCTGTGTGTAATTAAGGGTGAGCGTTCCCGGTTGGTATCCGGCGCTGCCGGGGTTGAAAGTCACGGTCAGAGTGCAACTGTCGCCGGGAGCAAGGGTCGCCGGACAATCGTCCGTTTCGGAGTAGTTGCCGTTCACCACGATATTGCCGACGAAGGTCACGGTCGACGCGCAATCCAGCAACGCAGTACATTGCGGGTTCGGCGGATTGGTCAGGTTCGGATCGTTGAGGAGCGTAATGGTCAAGGGGGCGCTGGTCGTGCCCTTTTTCTGGTTGCCAAAGTCCAGGCTCGCGCTGGGCGACATTCGCAGCGGGCTCGGTCCGTTTGATTTCAGCTCCACCGGGAAGCGTCCACTATCGATTTCGCATTGCGATGTTTGCGAGCCGTAGCACTGCACCGTGTTCAGTTCGAGGAAATAATCCAAACCGTTGCTGCCGATGTTTGTCTTGGGCTGCGGTACGTACGACACCTGCACGCTGCAACTAGCCTGAGGAGCGAGCAGGGCCCCGGTACAGCTATCCGATGAAATCTGGAAGTTGGGCAGTGCACTGTCGGAATCGCTGTCGCAGCGATAGAAAATCGTGGCGGGTGTGGTGGGATCGGGAGTGATTTGATAGACGTCGTTACTCACCACTTGCAGGCCGGCGATGGGGCTGTCGAGTGATCGCGGAGACGGAAGCGTCTTGTGGCTGTTGGTGCTTTGGTTCGTGCAAGGTGCTCGCCCGAGGATCTGCACCGGATTCACGCCGTTGTTGGTAAATGACAGCGTTTGAGGAAGGCTCGATTCCGGCGGAGTAAACTGCTCCTCCGCACCGAAATCGAGTTCGGGAGTGGAGAGTTGGATGGCGCTCAGTCCGATGCCTTTGATGGGAACGGCAACGGCAAACAGCGGATCGCCGTCCGCGCTCGGGTAACAAGGGGTTGGGCTTGAATTCACGCTCGCGGGACAGTTAACAGTCACGGTTGCGCTCTGCGGAAATGGACAATATTGGGGCGACGCTCCAGAAATGGATTGCGGGTTTCCGGACCCGGGAAAGGGCAGCCAGGGACAGCTTTGCTGGGGAGCAAAGTTCAGGGTAATCGAACAAGACTGCCCGGAAGCGAGATTGAAAGGACTTGAGTTCGAAGGGCCACCACCGGCTCCGCAGGCGTCGGTTTCGGTGAAACTAGGCACACCGTTGAAATCGGTCGTATTGCTGCCGAACTGGTTATCGGCGTTGTTCGTAAAACCCAACGTCAGGCCATTCAAAGCACTGCTGGAACTGTTTGTCAGAGTAAGCGTCTGGGTCGTGAGAGCCGATCCCAACAACTGACCGGGGAACGTCAGGGCGGCTGGAGACAAGGTGACTGGTTGCTGGCAGGCGCTTCCCCCGTTTAACGCGAGACAGATGTTCCCGGCGTCGCCCGCCCCACTTGCGGAACTGAGGTTGCCCCCACAAGAGCTCGTGGCAACCATGTACGTGGGCTTCGCCCCATGCAGAATGTAACCGCCCTGCGCGGAGTCAAAGGTAACGGGATTGACGCCCGTCTGCGAGCCCGCAGGTTCGCCAATCTGACCCACGACCGATCCGTTCGTCCCGATAATTTGCAAAATTACAGAATTGCCGCTGATTTGCCCGTTCACCGAGGCCAGCGAGAAACAAGGGTAGTCGCTCAGGTTTGTCGCCGGATTGATGAAGCTCAAGAGTGCCCGTGATGGTCGCGTTACTGGCTCCAATGTTCTGCCCCTGGGTGAGTGATCCCGAGACTATAAAATCCTGATCGTTGAGCAGCGCTGCGCCTTCGGTGCTGTGAAAGCTCCCCTGGATGGAACCCGTTAGTGGGGGCACGGAGATTGCGCTCCATGACAGCCCGGTTTCGGCGTATCCGCAAACAGAACCATCAGCCGCTGTCCCGGCGGTTGAGTTATAAGTCCCCATCATCGTCGAGCCATCGGAACTTAACGTTCCGGTAAGGGTAAAAGTCTGTGTGCCGGCAACCTCGGTGAGGGTCACATTTTGGCCGCTCATCGTTACCGTGATCGGAGCTGATCCACTGTTGCACGGCGACGGTGCGGTCGGCGACATCACCGAGTAAACCGTTTGCCCGGACGCGGAGTCGTTGTTCTGGCTGTTGTTCTGCAAGAGAAATCCGCCTTGCAGGCCGCCGTTGAAGGTGGGATCGCCGGGATTGCCATCAGTCTGCGGCGCCATCGTGAATTGCCAGTTACCCGAAAGGGTTGAGCTCTGTTGTGAGCCGCCGGAAGCACTGCCTCCGCAGGCCGAAAGCGTCACGGTGATCGCAGCGACGAGGATTGTCAGGGCGATAATTGTAAGGATGGGGAGCAAAGTCCGACGGCCGGGCGCGCATCGTGCACGAGTCTGGCGCAGTTCACAATTCGCGCGGCGTATGCGTTGGATATTCAGTCAATCTTTTCATGATGGTTCACAGATAATTTGCTATCCGGCATGTTGCCTGCGCTGATTCCGGTACCGGTGATGGGCACGGTAAGGATCGTGTCGTCGTTCGGGCTCGTCACCGTCAGCGTTGCATTGAGAGGTGATGGACACTGGGCCGGCGGAGTTCCGGGCGCGCAAGTTTCCAGAGGGGCGAAGCTCACTGTGACGACACAAGATTGGCCTGAACCCAGCTCGAAAGGCTGCCCTTGCGCAGGGACGCCGTCGAGGCCGCACGTGTCCGTCTCGGTGTAATTGGCGGCACCGCTGTTGTTTGCCAAGTTCAGCGTCACGCCGCCGAGGTTCGTGCCCGAAGTGTTGGCCAGCGTTATCGTTTGGGTGATCGGAGGAGCGCCCACAACTTGATCAGGGAAGATCAGAGCGGACGGAGTGATGGTGATGGGTTGTTGGCAGGTGCTGGCGCCGTTCAATGCCAGGCAGATGTTGCCGAAGTCTCCAGCGTCAAGAATGTTTCCCAGGCTGCCCGGGCAAGGCGCGGTCGCCACCAGGTAGGATGGCCCGGCACCGTGCAAAATGTAGGCGCCGCTAACGGAGTCGAAGGTCACGGGATTGACTCCTGTCACTCCATTCGAACCGACCGGCTCTCCAATGAATCCCAATTCCGATCCGTCCGTTCCGACGATCTCAAGTGTGACCGAGTTGCCGCTGATTTGGCCGTACGCTGAGGCAAGAGTGAGGCAGGGGTAGTCACTTACATTGGTGATCGCATTTAAGAAATTAAAATTTCCGGTGACGATTGCACTGCTGGCTCCGGTGTTCGCCGCTTGGCTGAGTGCGCCCGATACCAGGAAATCTTGCTCGTTCAAGCCGGCGGCGCCACCCGAGCTGTGAAAGGTTCCCTGAATCGGGCCGGTGAGCGGCGGCACGAGTGCTGCGCTCCATTGCAATCCGGATTGAGCGGTTCCACAGGGTGCGCCGTCCGGCGCGGTTCCCGCCGTCGACGAGTAGGTGCCGGCCATGGACGTGCCGTCCAAACTCAGCGTTCCGGCAAGCGTAAAGGTCTGTGTACCCGCCACCGCAGTGATGGTTTTCACGTTCTGGCCGCTGATGCTTCCGGTGATGGCCGCCGATCCCGCATTGCACGGGATTAACAGGTTCGACAACGAGACGGCATAGGTTGCGGCTCCTGTTATTGAACCGTTGTTCTGAAGCAGAAAGCCGCCCTGCAGGCCACCGAAGAATGAACCGTCCGGCGGAGGTGCCATGGTGAACTGCCAGTTGCCGGAAAGGTTTAGATTGATGTTCTGTGAGCCTCCATAACTGCCGCTTCCGCAGGAAGAAAGCATCATCACAGTGGACAACATCACCACCGCTAGCAATACCGGCAGCAGACGTTCTCCGCGCGGCCCGCAAAAGTGGCGCGATGGCAACCGACAATGCTTACGACCGCGCGTTCGATCTCGACTCTTGTTTCTAGTCAATCTCAGCATGATGGTTCCACGTCCTAGAAGCCCAGCTTGAGACCAAACTGGATGGTGCGGGGCCGGTGCGCATCGAGCGGGTGCAAAAAGGATGCGCCCGTAACGCAATCGGCTCCACTGCCCTTGAACCCCGCGGAATACAGCGGGCCTGCATAACAACTAATGACGTTGTTTCCACTACTCCCCGGATTATCAGGATCGTAGATTCGAAATTGCGTGTGGTTGAAAACGTTGAAGGCCTCGGCCCGGAATTCGAGTTGGCCAGTCTCCCGGATCTTGAAAAGTTTCAACACGGCCAGATCGAAGTTGGTGCGCCCCGGATTATTGAGAAAGTTGCGTCCGGCAGTACCAAACGTGAGCCCTCGCGGAGCCACAAACTGCGAAGGGTTGCCGATGAGCGGGCCAAAGCTTTGCGAATTGTTGCCGGGCCACGGCTGTTCCCTTGCGAGGTCGGGGTATGAGGAGGCGATGCCTAGCCCGCTCGAAACTCCGGCATTGTCGGTGAGGGAAATGCCGGTGTTGCCGGCGCTGTTGATCACGGTGAATGGCGTGCCCGACTGAAACAGGGTTACTCCCGAAAGCTCCCACCCATCGAGCAGCAGATTCGCCAGCGTTGAACAACAATTTGCTTTCGCGGTGGCGTCTTGCGGCGTCCGCTCATTGGCCCAGTCGCTGAAGCGGCGAGGAAAATCCTTGAGCGGCAGTTGATACACGTAGCTGATGGTGGCGAGATGACGTTCGTCGAAATTCGAACTCGCCTTGTTCTCGCGCAGATCGTAAGAATTGACCAGAACGGGATCGCTTCGGTCCGAGGCGTCGTCAATAGAATGGCTGTAGGAGTAGGAGATCCCGAGCGTGAGTCCTCCGCTGGTATGGCGAAATGTGGCCTGCAGGGCGTTATATTTCGAATCCGCCACATTCTGTAACGAGAGAATCCTCCCCAGGCCCGGGTAGGGACGTCCGGGCAGAGAGTTGACATTGGGTATGTTCGGATTCGTACACGCCGCCTGTAAATACATGTAAGCGGGATTTTGCGGCGACACCCGGGTTCCATTCTCGAGAAGAAACGAAGTCCTGCCATCTCCCGGATTAGGGCTTGGCGATCCCGGAGGAGCAACCGTGCAATCGGTGATGGTCAATGGTTCGTTCGGTCCGAAGGGATTCTCGTTTGCCGGCAACGGATGTAATTGGTTGATCTGACGTTCGACCGTTAAATGAGTGCCCTTGCTTCCCACATAAGCAACATTCAGAACAGTGGACCGAGTCAATTCTCGCTGAACGCCGAAACTCCACTGCTGAGCGTAGGGCCAGATCGCATGAGTTGGGATCGAAGTGACATCAAGGGGAAACACAGAGCCGGGCGGGGGCGCCGTGCCGCCGACCGTGCTCGCGCAAGCAGCATTGGTCGCGTCGAACGTCGGGCCATACCCGACATTGCCGATGCACGGATAACTGACGGGAAGTTGCTGCGTCATGCTGAGCACGACGGGTGCGCTCGCCTCCAGTGATCCGGTGTTGGCTTCATTGCCGGTGCCATGCTCGAAAAAGATGCCGTAACCGCCACGGACCGACGTCTTGCCGTCGCCCCACGGATCCCATGCAAATCCAATTCGCGGGGCGGGGTTGAACAGATGCCCGCTCATACAACTTGCCGGCGAATTGTTAAAGCCGCACCGCACCAGGCCCATGGCGCTCACCACATCGGGAGCTAACTGGAAGGTGACCGGATTAAACGGCACAGCAGTTGATCCAGCACTTTTATCGAGGAGCTCACCATAAATTGGGTCAACTGCAAACCTTGACGCATTGAATCGTGATGCTTCCCAATTCCATGCATTGCGGTTCTTCTCGCTATAAGTGCCAAACAGACTGATTCGCAATCCCAGATTCAAGGTAAGTCGCGGAGTTATTTTCCAATCATCCTGAAAGTAAGGTTCAGCGATCTGGTAACGCTGGTAGTAGCGATGTTGCGAAGAATCCTGGGTAAAGCTTTGAATGAATCCTTCCGGAATAGCGTGCGCATTGGCATCCGATTCAACCAGAAAATCGGCAAACGCGTTTCCCGTACTGTGCGCCAGATTGTTAAAAGTCAAAAGGCCCTGCGTATCGCCCGAAGCTGCGCCGACGACATTGTTTGTCTGGTTGCGCTGGGAGTAGACGTATTGCGCGCCGAATTGGAGCGTATGTTTGCCGAGCGCCTTACCCACGTCGTCACGCAGCGAGTAAGTCGGATTGGAATGTCCCCACGGCATATACGAGGGATCGAACCCGAAGCCTCTGCCACCATAAGCGGCATTCGTTCCCAGAAAATTGACGCCCGGCATCTTGCCGCCAAAGCCATTATTGAAGATGTAACCAATCGCGCACTGTGGGAATCCGGTCACAGGGTCGACGCTGAGCGCGGGATTACATTGCCCGGGTGCCGAAGGATCGGCTACAAGCGGCTGATCAAGCGAGGGATTGCGTTGGAACTGAGCGCCGCCGGGGCCGTTCTGGTCGGTCAAAGTAATGTTGGAATTGACGTAACTGACGACGATGTCGTTCAGCAGCGTTGGTGATATCGTGTCCGTCACTCGCGCTACCAGGCTAAGTCCCGGGCCATCAAAGCTGTTCTGAATGGTGGGAAACGTCGCCACGGAGGGGTGGTAGATGCTCATGTAGCTCCACTGCGGGTCGAGTACGGTTGTATTCCAGGTGTCATGAATGTAACGAAACGAAAGCTTGAGCTTGTCCGTCAACGTGTGGTCAATGCGAAACAGCTCTTCGCGCCAGTAAGTGGAAGGAGAAATGGCCGCGTCGTAACAACGATTGGGGTCGCTAGGGTCGGGGCTGGCGGGATTGTAATTGGCCAGAGTGAAGTTGCAACCATAAGGCGCATTGGGCAGCGGTATCAGGTTGGCGTTCAGAATCGTAGCCGCGTTCTTATCCACGCTGAGAGAGCCCAAGGTCAAAGGCCCCTGCAGATGCAATAAGGGCGCGAGTCCACCGCTACCTGACGCTTGCACAGACGGGCAATCTGGATATTGCGAGCGGGCAAAGGACCCCGAGTTCAGCGGACAGACATCACTAAAATCGTAATCCTGATAAATGACAGTACCCGAAGCATTGGTGCCGGTCTGCAGGTTCTTCTGCACACCCTGGGGAGTCAGGATCAGGCCACGTTCTTTCAGCCCGGGAACGGCCTGGTTGTATTCAGTGGGGGTCTTCTCCAGGCGAAATTCCTCGGAGTAGAAAAAAAATGTCTTGTTTCTCTTATTCTCGTAAACATGAGGAATGACGAGCGGACCGCCGATGGTGCCCCCGAAATCCTGACGCCGATAGAGCGGAGCCTTGTTTCCGATGGTGGGCCCGACGGTCTGCCCAGGAGCGGGAGCTGCGGTATAAATTACGTCGAAGTAATTGCGTGAGTTAAACGCTTCGTTGCGCACGAAGTCGTAGAGGTTCCCGTGCCACTTCGGGGTGCCGGACTTGGTAGTTACCTGCACCGTGCCGGATGCCGTTCGCCCGTACTGAGCTCCGTAGTTGGAAGTTAGAACCTTTACTTCCTGAATCGCATCCAGACTGGGATAGACCATGAGCGTGCTCGAGGCGCCGTTCAGTCCGGTGTTGAGCACGTCGCTGCCATCGACCTCGAAGGTGTTGTATTCGACGCGGCCTCCATTGACGCTGTATTTCACGCTACCCACGACTCCCACTTTGGCTTCGTCCTGCCCGGTCTGATTGCTTACACCGGGCGCGAGTGCAATGAGTTGTGTGAAATTACGGCCGTTGAGTCCGATGGATACCACTTCTTTTTGCGTGATCGTGCCAGAGACACTGGAGGTCTCAGTCTCCACTTGCCCCACCCCGCCGGACTCGACGTTGACTTCTTCGGCCTTGGCTTTAGCGGGCACGAGCGGCGCGTCAAGCGTCAAGGCGAGACCCGCCGTCAGCGTGATGTTGTCAAATGGCATGTCGGCGAAGTTAGGGGCTGTGACCACCAGCTTGTAGGTGCCAGGCTCCAGTCCGCTGAATGAGTACAGCCCTTTGTCAGTTACCTGCGTTTCGAGTCTTACTCCTGCGGCGCTGGTTAGAACGGCTTTCGCGTCGGTTAGGACGGCGCCGGTCTGATCGGTCACGATCCCATTGATCGCGCCCTTATCGCCAGCAATTTTCTGAGCTGTCGGAGTCGCGGGCGCTGCGGCACTTTCGCTCGTCTGCTCAGCACCACTCGCCGCGACCGCTGGTCTCGCGCTCGCGGGTTCCAAGGTCGCGTCCAGCGTCAACTTTTTGCCTGGCGTCAGTGTGAAGTTGTTGAAGACCATATCCGCGAAGTTGGGCGCCGATATGGTCAGTGTGTAAGTACCGGGATAAAGGCCGGTGATGGAATAGACCCCAGCGTCATCGATCGAAATTGCGAGCCCCAGGCCAGGAGCATTGGCGTTTGTCAGCACCGCTTTCGCATCGCGCACGGCGGAGCCGGCCCGATCGGTTACCTTCCCACGAATGGTCGCTTTTTCGGTCATCGTCTTCGGTTGTTCCTGACCGGCACACACAAGAAAACCGAGAAGCAGGAGCGTCAGGATGCCGATGAGGCGAGATAAAGCATTAAGGCGCAGAGGATGGCACACCTATGGCTCCGAAGGTAAAAGCTTTTATGAATGCAAAGGCAAGGGGGGATTGTATATGCCGGGTCCGCGCCTCAAAGTTAATAGAGTGTGAAAATTCTCGCGGTTCTGAGGATCGGATTTGGGCCTTGTTTTACACAAGAAGGTCGGCGGCAAGAGAAAAATCGAAAGATTGTTTCACTTTTTGTTACCTGAAGATCCCAACGAAAGCCCTGAATCGAGGCACTTTTTCCCTTTTTCCACGTTAAGGAATTTTCACTAACTTGTCACACAACCTTAACATCGCCAGACGAGTGAGCAGATAGACTCGGCCTGAAATTCAAGCTTCGCTGCGGTGAGCTGGTAGTGCGATTAGAAACTCACACAGCCCAATAACAGCAAACAAAAATGTCGTAATTCTGTGCAAGGTTGTGCTCTGCGTGTGGCTGCGCCATGCCTCGCGTGCAACGAAATTGTTTCGAAAAACCATGGAGAAGGGATCAATACTATGTCGCTTAAGAAATCGATTTTCGTAGTTTTGTTACTGACCGCGTGTGCGGCCGTTGTGCCTCAGGTACAAGCCGCCACAACAATCGAAGTAACTATGGCGGGTTCTTCCGGCGCGTGGCAGACGCTTGGAGTGGGCGCCTATGAATACTGTGGTGGCGCTGCTGCTGGGTGTGGCCACTGGACAAGCGCTTCCAACGCCGTCAACCTCTCGGACAATCGAGTCTCGCCCGTCAATGTGGACCCGGGCACATTGTGGGTTGTTTGGAACGCCACGGCCACCAAGATTTGGTCCGACAATAAGGTCGACACCATAGTGGGAGACCGATGCTTCTTCGCTCAACCCCAGTGTAGTGTAAACGCTACGTTGTCTAGCCTTTCGGGTAGTGGTTCGCAGCAGATCGCGACTTCTATTTGGGGCGCGGACCAAGCTTTGCCATCAAATATCGTTGCCCTCTTTACAAACGGGACTCCTGTTACTGCCGCAGCCTCGGACGTCCGTCCGGAAGATGCTGCCTTCGAAGGATGCCGCGTGAACTCTCTACTTGGCGCAGGAGCCTATGGCGGCGCCGCTAGCGACGGCCTAGACGGCCTCGGATATAACTCAAACTGGCCCGCGGGTGTTTGTCCCGCAGCGGGCAGCCCGGCTTCGAAGTATGTAGGAACCCCGATCAAGAGTGGTTATCCGGCGAGCACTGCCGTAGCCAACGTTTTGTCGTTCAACATCACGGGCAATGACCCCATCAGTGGTACGGCGATTCCAGCGTATACCGTGGTGCCATTGGGGGCTGATCCACTAGTGGCGATCTTCGAGCGCGACAAAGGGCAACTCACCAATCTAAAAAACGTCACCCCAGAGGAAATGCAAGAGGCGTTCTCGGGTACCAACTGCGACGCTAGCGCCTTCGGGCTGCCTGCAGGTAATATTGGTATCTTCCTGCGTGAGCCCCTGTCAGGCACAATGACCGCCACTGAACTCAGCCTGCTCCGCAAGCCAACTGTCTATACGGGCACGGGATCTGGCGCGGTTCTTGGCATAAGCCAGGAAGCCAACGTGGGCGCCAATAACCCACTTGCAGGGCAGTCGGGAACTTGCTTGAATGGTCTCGGCGCGCGATATCGCGGAGTCGGCGCTGGTGAAATTATAAGCTGGGTCCAGAACTCCGGCAAAAACCTGAGCACCGACGGCATCGGCTACACTTTCTTTAGCTATGGCAACGTCAGCAAGCTCGGCAATAACGCGGCTTACGGTTACGCCACGCTGAACGACGTCGATCCGATCTGGACGAGCTACGGTCCGCAAAATTCAACGGGAGTCGGATACGATCCTGGTCAGCCTGCTGGTGCCGGTGTGTTGCCAACCGCGACAAACCTGCCTGCGAGTTGCTCTACAGCTTTCCCTTGCCCGGAAAAGGACATCTGGACCGGCGGTTTGTCTTTCCCGCACGTTCGCGACGGCAGTTACAACTGGTGGTCGATCATACGCGTCATCAGCTACGCATCGGGACTGACGAATGCGAAGAACCTCGTCAAGGGTGCTCAGGTCGCGGTTGTTGACGACGTTCCAGATTATGTGCCAGCCGTGAAAACGGTTGGCAAGACCCAGACTGATCCCGGTCTGCTCATTCTGCGTTCGCACTACCAGGACTACGACGGAGCCGGTAATTTTTTGGGTGCCGCTCCCGTCAACCATGGAACGACGGAAGCTGGCGGGGATGGTGGAGGCACTATCCTCCCGTGTGCGACGACAACAACTTGCGCCAAGACTACTTACCTTGTTCAGGGCAACCAAGGCCTTCAGGTCAGGCCGTAGTTGATAGTCGGTTGCGCCAGTAACCGAGGGCGGGCCATGTATTGGTCCGCCCTTTCTTTGACGACACATGCAGCCACGGAACTCACGTTAGCGAATGGATATTCTTCTTCGCCTCACTAACGTTTACAGAGCTCGATAAGTAACTATGTCTAATTTGCGATCTTTCAAATTCATCAGAGCGCTTACTCTTGGAACCCTCCTATTTTTCTCGCTCGGCAGTACTGCTCAGGTCTCGCCGTCCCCATCTTTTGCCCAAAGGGCCGATTCTCGTTTTCAAGGTGTGCACGAGGATTGGACCTCGCCCGCACTAGCCAGCAGCAATCTAAAGCCTGCTGGACCACTTGAATTCATCAATGAATATCCTCGCTACACAGTGGAATTGCTGCAGCTACAGTGGCGATCGGGCGATCCAATCGACCTTTATGTAATGAAACCCAAAGGCGTGAAAAAGCCTCCGGTCATCTTGTATCTTTACGGTTATCCCACTGATACAGATATTTTCAAGCGCGAAGCCTACCAGGAACTCGTGACCAGGGACGGGTTTGCGGCTGTCGGTTTCGTCTCCGCGCTCACCGGACACCGCTACCACGACCGTCCGATGAAGCAGTGGTTTCTCAGCGAACTTCAGGAAAGCCTGGCCACCTCGGCGCACGACGTTCAGATGGTACTGAATTATCTGGCGACCCGCGACGATCTTGATATGCAACGAGTGGGGATGTTCGCGCAAGGGTCGGGAGCGAGCATCGCGATTCTCGCTTCGGCGGTTGATCCGCGCATCAAGGTGGTTGAAACGTTGGATCCGTGGGGGGATTGGCCCACTTGGATGGCAACCTCCCCTTTTGTCCCGGAGGGCGAACGAGCGGAGTACGTGAAGCCGGAGTTCTTGAAGAAGGTAGCGGGTCTGGACCCGGTTGATTGGCTGCCAAAGATGCAGGCAAAGAAATTTCGGCTCGACATTGAGCTATTCGACACAAACACACCCACTGCGGCGCGAGAAAAGCTGCGCGCCGCAGTCCCATCGGGCGCCACCGTGATGCTCTACAAGAATATGGAAGAGTTCAGAGCCGCGTTCGAGGACGGCAAGAATCTCCAGTGGATTCGCCACGAACTTCAGTCCGTTTCGGAATCGTCAGCCTCATCGTCGTCAGCCTCGAGGAGCGCAAGTGCTCAGCCCCACCCGTAATACCGCTCCAGTGGCCCGGAATGCCGCGATCGAATTAACCCTCTTTTAACACTAGCGCAACATTGCAGCAACACGGCGTCTCTAGTGTCAGAGGCGCACGATCCAATACAAAGCTCTTTGCAGGCAAGGTTTTCGAGAGTTCGTGAGGCTTTCCTTCTGGCGATGGGAACTTTGGCGATGGCAGGCAAGCCGCGATATCCGGACCTCATCTATGTCGTCGAAGATGACCCGGATGTGTCGCAACTGATTGAACACAATCTGCGAACCGCAGGTTATGAAGTTTCTACATTTTTCTCCGGTGCGCCCGTTGTTCCGATGGCGGCCCGCGCTCAACCAGCGCTGTTTCTGCTCGATATTATGTTGCCCGGGATCAGCGGCTTCGATCTGTGTCGTCAGATTCGGCAGCACGAACAACTGGCCAAAACGCCGGTTATATTTCTTTCCGCGAGAACTCAGGAACCAGACCGCCTGCAGGCGTTCGATGTGGGTGCAGACGGATACATCACTAAGCCTTTCAGTCCCCGCGAATTGATTGCGCGCATCCGCAACGTTCTCCGCGTTCCTCCCGATGTTCCAAGTCACGAGACGATTCAGTTGGGCGATCTGGAAATTGACATCGCATCGATGACGGTGCGCGTCGGGGGCAAGACAGTGCTCACGACGGTTCGCGAATTCCGTCTTCTCGAATACCTGGCGCGGCACCGGGGACGCGTTTTTACGCGCGACCAGTTGCTTGACGCGGTGTGGAAGGAGGGGTCGTTTGTGACTCCGCGGTCGATTGACGTCTTTGTGCGGCGACTGCGAGAGAAAATTGAAGCCGATCCGCGGCATCCTCGCTATTTGAAGACGCTGCGTGGAATTGGCTATCGCTTCGAGGCAGGGCGCTAGCGTCCGCCCCGAATGGACCCTGGTTCGGCAGCGGCCGAGATCTCTTCACACCGAGATTTCTTCACAGTAAGGATCTCGTCACACCCGGCCCCGGAACTGGATGATTTTCCGTCGATCGCGTTTCGATGGTCTGGTTTCGGGTAACTGTTCGAACTGGTGCAGTGCCTTACGCTCGGCTGCCACCTTCTGACGCAGTTCGCGGCTTTCGTCCGTCTCGCGGTAGAGCGTTTGGGCCACGGAAGCGGGGCCGCGCACCTCGCTGAGAAGCAGGACTTCGACTTTAAACTCACCGCCCTCATTGGTGATTCGCAACCTGTCACCGATCCGGACATCGCGCGCAGGCTTGGCAGGCTGGCCGTTGGATTGAATCCTGCCCAGTTCACAGGCGCGTGAGGCCAAGGCCCGCGTCTTGAAGAATCTGGCGGCCCAAAGCCACTTGTCGATCCGCACAGAGGTCATGACCTATTTTCCTACAGGTGTCAGATTTTCAGCAGCGCAGCGACCAACCCGCCTCAATCGGTTGGGTTCCTCGGAAACTTTAGGTAGGGCAGGCGCACGTTGTCGATCACCACTTGATCGGCTTGGATGTTGGCAGGCGCCTGAAAATCGGGCACGCCACACGGACCACCTAAGCCACATGCGACATCAATCGCCCCTGCAGTAACGAAGTCGTCCTCGTCGACTCCATCTCCGCTTACTCCCAGCCCGCCAACAAGTGCGCCATTTCGATAGAGCGGCAGGCTTCCGGGAAAAAAAACGACGCCACTCATGTTGCCGGTGTTAGGTGGACCTCCTTCCGACCCCTGAGTGCAGGGGTTCGCAGTGTCATAAAGGTATAAGGGGAAAAAGGGGCCGTCGCCCGATCCGTCGATTCCTGGCGGGAATAGCGGCTGCGCGCCGAAGCTAATGGTACGATTCGTGACTGCGGTTCCAGCGGGCACGCCGGGCAAATCCCTCACGCCGGTGGTACTGAACCAGATCACGTTGCGGGCCTTCGAGGATGCCACGTCGGCGCTGAACACGGTTCCATCGGGCATGCGATAGAGGCCGAGAAGCGTGCCGTCGAGATCCGAGACTGCAATCGTCATTTTCGCTCTGGAGCCCGGTGGAAGACGAATGACCGCACGCGTCACGCTGGCGGTCGCGACGGCGTTCATGATGATTTCGTTGACATCACTCTGTGAGAGCGCACTGCCCGCATTCGGTCCGACCAGATAACCCTCCGGCGGCAGCGTGCCTGCGGTCACCGGCACGCTGTACGATCCCGCGAAAGTACCTGGAGACGTGCCCGGCGGCTGCGTGGTTTGGTTCACGAACGGCAACGCGATTCCGCCAATGATCACGACCCCCGGAGGCGGAAGCTGAGCTGGGGTGGGTAGCAATCCCGAATTCATCGCACCCGAATAAGCAGCATATTCCGCGATCGCCGATGAGGTGCTGACCACGCCTACGCCGCCGACTGCTCCGCCATGGAAGAGGGGCACGCCTCCGGGATCGACCGCAAACTGGTCGCTGTCGCTGGTATCCGCTTTCCCGGTAATGATGCCCAGACCGAAGTTGGCGCCACTGATCGACCGCGACGGATTTAACGCCTGTCCCGGCAAATAATTAGTGCTCAGGGTACATCCGCGATTCGTGTTTTCGATTCCATACAGATCGCCGTTGGCATTGCCGGCGACGCCTGGTGGAAAATGTGTGGCGCTGATGAATCGCACTGTGCGTGATGACAACGGTGCCTGATCATTACTGAAGAAAGCCGCGGTGCGGGCTAAAGCGACTGCCAGTTCGTCGGATGGCACCGTCTGACTAAAATTTCCCACCGACGTGGTTGACGCTCCGGGCGTTTCGAAAACGGCGAGAATGTTTCCGGCGCGATCGGCAACGGCTACCACCATGGGCGCGTTCACCGAGGTGACGGCATTCTGCACGACATTGTTGACATCGGCGATGCTCAGCGGAGTTGCCGGCGGCGCCGGGTCAGAGTTCGAAGATGAAGATCCTCCGCCACACGACAGGCACAGCAGCACTGTTGCACCGAGCAACAGAGAGAGGCCAGAAAGTCCGAAGAGAGAATGCTTCCTGGTATTCATAATTCGAGCTCTGCGAGAGGGCGGTTTAGATTTTTTGTAGTGCGCAGTCCATTATGCCTCGGGTCGGAACAAAGTCAAGCAATGTATCCCTGTCACGCAATGCTTGCTGCCGGGGATAAAGTTGTGATACGTGTTATGCCCCATCCGGTTACGATGTGATTTCAGTTCCGGCGATGAAGATTAACCTGAGAGCGTTGGTGTTGACGATGGCACGGACTGTTCAGGTCGCGCTTCTCTGCCTGGTTACGTTGCCCGGCTTGATATTGGGACAGGTGCTGCGGATTCCCGGACACGCGCCCACGAACACCGCATCGTTACAGGGTATGGTGCGGGATTCGCAAACCAAGCTTGGCATTCCTGGAGTCAAGATCAGCTTGCTTCGGGAAGGCGTTGTGGTCCGCGAAGGATGGAGTGACGCCGAGGGTATCTTCCGGTTGGTTGACCTGGCGCCAGGAAGCTATGAACTCAGGGTTGAGAAGCAAGGATTCAAAATCCTGGAGCCGCAAAATCTTCCGATCACCGGTCCGGAAACGAGGGATCTAACGCTGGAGTCGATCGTGGGCGCGACGCTGGCTACCAAAGGCCCATCTGGAGTTCCTGGCGCCTTGCCCGTACCCGCGCCGCCGCCAGTTGCCACGACTGGAGCATATCCGGGGCTGCGAACTTCGCAAACCAATTCCTCACCGGGGCCGCTAGGCATTGCTCCCGAGCAACTGCCTCCTGACTCGGCAAATTTTGTGAAGGAGCCCGATCGCTGGAATGCACCCATGCCGCCCTGGGATCGCTATGGGAAAGGCGGTGAATTTCCTTATACCAAGGGGCACTGGTACGACCCGTTCAATCGCAGCCGCCTGAAGGGAGACGAGCCGATATTTGGTCAGAGATGGTTCTTTGTCTTCACGGGGACGAGCATCACCGGCCTCGATGTGCGTCGACTGCCTGTGCCCAGCGGGGTTTCGGCCGAGCAGGGAGGCAGTTCCAATTTCTTTGGCAAGGGGGAACAATTCTCCGCTTCACAAAGTTTCCGTCTATCATTCGACCTTTTCCAGGGGGACACCAGTTTTCGGCCGATTGATTTCCGTATTCGCTTTACGCCGGAATTCAACCTCAATTTCCTGCAGACTCGCGAACGCGGGTTGGTGAATGTTGATGTGCGTGACGGCATCAATCGATTTGACACCCACGCCGGTGTGCAAGAGGGATTTGTCGAGGCCAAGATCCACGATGTGAGCCCGAATTTTGATTTCATCTCCGTTCGGGCGGGAATCCAGCAGTTTGTCAGCGATTTTCGCGGATTTATTTTCGCCGAGGAGCAACCCGGTGTGCGCCTCTTTGGAAATTTGCGTTCGAACCGGATCAACTACAACCTGGCCTGGTTTTATTTTCTGGAGAAGAATACGAACAGCGGACTAAATACGTTCGAGCGCCGCCATCAGCAGGTTTACGTTGGGAACGTCTACATCCAGGATTTCTTTGCCAAGGGCTACACCACGGAATTTAGCTTTCATTACAACCGCGACGATCCGTCTATTCATTTCGACGACAATGGATTTCTTGTCAGGCCGTCGCCCATCGGACTGGTGGTGAACAATGGGATCCTGCAGCACGGCATTCGCGCCTACTACCTGGGCTGGACTAGTAATGGCCACATCCGACGCTTGAATATTAGCCATGCGTTCTATCAGGCGCTCGGCCATGACACGCTCAATCCGATTGCAGGACGTCGGGTTGACATCGACGGAAGAATGGCGGCGCTGGAGTTGTCAGTGGACAAGGACTGGATTCGCTTCCGGTCGTCATTCTTCTACGCTTCTGGCGACGCGAGTAATCAGTCGGATGCGCTGGGAGGCGGTCGCAATTCAAGCGCGCGCGGCTTCGATACGATTGTCGATGAAACGAACTTTGCCGGTGGAGCATTCAGCTTCTTCGACCAGCAAGGCATTCGTCTGACGAGTACGGGAATTGCGCTCACGAATCCTGGGAGCCTGCTGGTCAGCTTGCGCAGTAATAAGGAAGAAGGCCAGGCGAATTTCGTAAATCCGGGGGTGTTTGTATTTAATGCGGGCGCGGATTTTAATGTGACGCCCAAGCTGCGCGCTTTTGTGAACGCGAACTATTTGCGTTTCGACCGTACCGAGTCATTGCAAATCGTCCTCGCACAACCCGGAATTCGGCACAGCATCGGTTTGGATAGTGGACTCGGCGTGCAGTATCGCCCGCCATTGACGGAAAACATCGTTATCACGGCGGGAGTATCGAACTTAGTTCCGGGCGCCGGGTTTGAGGACATTTTCAATAAACGCGTGTTAATCTCCGGCTTCACAGCCATACGGCTGACGTTCTAATAGTTTATGAGGCTCACTTCCGGACGACGATTCGGACAAGTCCTTCTGGTGACAGCGGCCGTCTGCATCGGGTGGACGGTGTTTGATCCTCTCGGCAGAACGGCGGCGTCAGAGCGCGCCGCAGAATTCTCATCGCAGACGAGCACTGAACAAAGCTCACCCGGGCTTGGAGACTCGCTGGAGGAAGCGCAGCAGAGATCGATCGGCTGCGTAAGTTGTCACAATCCGATGGACAGCGCGACCATGCACACTACTGGAACCGTACGCTTGGGCTGTACCGACTGCCATGGAGGAAATGCTCAAATCGCGCTGCCGGCCGGCGTTTCACGGGATCAGGGACAACACGAACGGTCGGCGCAATACCAGCAACTGATCAAGCAGGCCCACCCACGTCCACGTTTTGCGGAGGACGCCTGGACGTCCGCCAATCCGGTCCGCGCTTATACGCAGTGGTTAAAAGAAGATGCGAACTACATAAAGTTTGTAAATCCTGGCGACTTGCGTGTGGCGGAGCAAACCTGCGGCCGTTCCGGATGTCATACTTCTGAGGTCCAGCGCGTGCGCACCAGTATGATGACGCACGGCGCAATGCTGTGGGGCGCTGCGCTTTACAACAATGGCGCGGTTCCTCTGAAGAATCCGTTTTTTGGCGAAAGTTACGCCCCGGATGGGACGCCGCAGCGATTGCAAACTTTCCCGCCGCCGACTCCAGAGGAAACGCGCAACAAGGGCGTTCTCCCTTACATCGAGCCGATTCAGCGTTGGGAGGTGTCGCAGCCCGGGAACGTCTTGCGTGTGTTCGAACGAGGCGGCGAAAAGAAACGTGAAGTCGGCATTCCCAGCCTCGCCGAGTTGCCAGGAAAGCCTGATGTCAAACTCGGCGAGCGTGGTTTTGGCACGCTTTTACGTACCGACCCAACTGTTCTCGGATTGCAAAAAACGCGCTTGCTGGATCCTTTATTGTCGTTTCCAGGAACCAACGATCAACCTGGGGACTTTCGCGCCAGCGGATGCAGTGCGTGCCACGTGATTTACGCCAACGATCATTCACCCGAGCATTCAGGACACTATTCCGTCTCGGGCAATCTGGGGCAGAGTGCAACCGCCGATCCGACCATCCCAAAAAACGAGTCGGGACATCCCATCCGCCACGAGTTCACTCGATCGATTCCGTCGAGTCAGTGTATTGTCTGCCACATCCATCCTGGCACCAACATGGTGGCGACTTATTTTGGCTATACCTGGTGGGACAACGAGATTGATGGCGACAAGATGTATCCGACGGATAAAGGCCAGCGCCACCCCAGCCCTAAGGAACAGCAGCAGATTCAGATGCGCAATCCCGAGCGAACCGCGATTCGCGGCTACTGGTCCGACGTGGGCTTCCTGGAAAAGACGGGGACGCCCGAATTTAATAAAGAACTCAAGAACACGCAGTTTGCCGACTTCCACAGTCACGGATGGATTTTTCGAGCGGTCTTCAAGCACGACCGCAAAGGAAATCTTCTCGATGCCGATGACAAGCAGGTTTCCTTTGACGATCCGGAGAAATTCAAGAAGGCTGTGCACCTGAAAGACATCCACCTGGAAAAGGGAATGCATTGCATCGACTGCCATTTCGAGCAGGACAATCACGGCAACGGAAAATTGTATGGAGAGACGCGTAACGCCATCGAAGTCGATTGCGTTGATTGCCATGGCACGATTCAGCAACGAGCAAGCTTGCGCACGTCAGGCATTGCCGCGCCCGCTGGCGGAACAGCGCTGGGAGGCCTCCGCACGCCTTGGGGGACGCGCCGTTTCTACTGGGAAGGAGATCGTCTGTTTCAGCGTTCCATGCTCGAAAAAGATCAACAGTGGGAAGTGGTGCAGGTCATCGACTCGATTACTCCGGGGAATACGCACTACAGCGAAAAATCACGCCTCGCGAAAACCATCCAGAAAGATGGCAGCACCTGGGGAAGCGCGAATGCCGATTCGGCGCAGTTGGCGCACGAAAACAGCCGGATGACCTGTTACTCGTGTCACAGTTCGTGGGCGCCAACTTGTTATGGCTGTCATCTTTCGATGTCGGCGAATCAGAAGATGCCGATGCTGCACAACGAGGGACTTATTACCCGCAATTGGACTTCCTACGATTTTCAGGTTTTGCGCGACGACGTTTACAGCCTGGCCATTGATGGCACGGTCACCGGTCACCGGGTTGCGCCGGTGCGCTCGGCATGCGCCGTGCTCGTGAGTTCGCAGAATAACAACCGCGATTGGATCTACTATCAGCAGCAAACTATTTCGGCGGAAGGTTTCAGCGGCGAGGCTTTCAGTACCTTTGTCCCCCATACGGTACGCGCCCGCGAAACCAAGGGTTGCACGGACTGTCATGTCTCGAAGGCCGGCGATAACAATGCCTGGATGACCCAATTGCTGCTGCTCGGGACGAACCTGATGAACTTCATGGGCCGTTACATTTACGTGGCGACCGGCAGCCATGGGTATGAAGCGGTCGCGGTTACCGAACATGACGAGCCTCCTGCGGTCATCGGAAGCGATCTGCAAAGGCTTGCCTATCCCGACGACTACAACAGACACATAAAGGACAACCGTGAGCTCAAGGAGGCTTACGCGCACGCCGGATCGGCGGTTCTGGATGTGCAGGCGCGCGGCGAATATCTCTATGCTGCCATGGGAAAAGGTGGTCTGCGCGTCTATGACATCGCGAACGTCGATGATAAGGACATTTCTCAACGTACCGTCACGGCGCCGGTCTCGCCTCTGGGACAACGCTTCTATGTTCCGACCCGGTACGCGATGGCGGTGGCGACTCCCACCACGCTGGGTGTGGATCCGTTACGGACTCATCGTCCCGAGAACGAAGAGCAACCCATTCATTTGATCTACGGTTTTCTTTACGTCGCTGACAAGGAAGAAGGCCTGGTCGTGATCGGCGACCCCAATCTGAAGAGTAAGAGTCCCGGAGTCGGCACGTTGCTCGACGGCGATCCCAGTAATAACTTTCTCAAACGCGCTTTGGCTTTTAATCCTGACGGTGCGCTGAAGGGAGCTCGGAGGATTACCATCGTCGGCACTTATGCCTACATCCTTTGCGATGCCGGCTTGGCCGTGGTCAGCCTTGATGATCCACTTAAACCGGCACTCGTCGCGCAAGTCGGGGCGCCTTTTCTAATTGAGCCTCGAGGAATCGCGGTGCAGTTCCGCTATGCCTTCGTGGTCGATAAAGCGGGATTGAAGGTTTTGGATATTACTCACCTTGATAAGCCGGCTCCTGTCTCCGGTGCCGAGGTTCCACTCGGCGACGCTCGCAATGTCTATGTCGCTCGCACTTACGCTTACATTGCCGACGGAGCGCAGGGTTTGGCGGTAGTGGATATTGAGCATCCCGACCAACCGAGACTGGACCAGACTTTCAATGCCGATGGCGCGATGAATGACGTGAACGATGTCAAACTCGGCATGGTCTCGTCCGAACTGTTTGCCTACGTGGCCGACGGCAAGAATGGCCTGCGCGTGATTCAGCTGTTTTCGCCCACCGACAATCCTAACTTTTCCGGATTCAGTCCGCGCCCTACTCCCAAACTGATTGCCACTCATCACACGCACGGGCCGGCGCTAGCTGTTTCCAAGGGCATCGACCGCGATCGCGGCGTGGATGAGAGCGGTAATCAGGTCGCGGTCCTCGGACGTCGTGGTGCGCGGCCCTTCAATCGGGAGGAAATGCGGCGCATGTATCTTCGCGATGGCAAACTCTACACAGTTACAGACAATCCTCCCGGGCCCGCGCACTGATACTCGGCGCTATGATGCTCGCTGCTGTGATACTCACTCCTACCTCGATGTTGCCGCGCGCAATTGTTGGATGGTGAACTTACCCTTGGTGGGTCGTTCCTTGCTCCAATCGTGATACGCATGGCACTCGGAACAGCGCCCGCTGGCCGCATCATGCTTTGAGCCGCCGTCTTCGTGGCAACTGCGGCAGGTTGCAATTCCTGGCAGCAGGATGTCGGCGGTCTGGCGACTGTCGGGAGTGCGATCGTGACACGCGGTACAAGTCAACAGGCGATGGGCATCGTGGCTGAACTCGGCGTGCAGGAACCAGCGTGCCGGGATGGAAGACTTCGCTACGGCCGGCAGTTGCGCGTTCCCTCCAATCGCCTTTCCCTCATTCATGACGTGGCAAAGTTTGCATCCTTTGTCGAATAGCAGGCGATCGGCGAGCATCACTTGCTGGTCCATCCATTCCTGACGGTTGTGTGGGATGGGCAGTGGCAATTTCGTCGTGTCTGGAAGAATCTTGTCAGGGAGAATCCGTTCCGGCGCCACCGCCTCCGACAGCGCTCCTGGGTGAGAGGCAAAGTAATCGCTGTACTTCTGAACTAGAAATGCCTGGACAACTTCGGGCTTGTCGTGCGGAGCCGCTTGATCGAAGCGCTTGTCGAATTGCAGGTCTTTGACGTGACAGCCCGCGCATTGCGTCGCGTAAAGAATTGCCTGCATGTAATTTTGGGAGCTTGAGTGCTTCTGGTCCACGCCCGCGTGCGATCGTGGAGGGCTTCACCTGGGGCAGAGCATACGGCCAGTTTTCCTCCATCGTTAGCCGATGACAATCTTGACAATCCATTTGCACCGGGCCGCTTGGTCCCGCAAGATTAGGACGAAGATGCGCATAGTGATTCAGCTTCACCTGCCCGGGATCACGGGCACCGGAACGCAACGCTCGGAATTCTGGATGCTGTCTGTCGAAGTCTTTCACCACCCGCGCGTACTGCGAAGCTCCGCTGCGGGTGGATAGATCCGCATGACACTGAGTACAGGCTGCATCTTTTGTGTTCGCAAGTCGAAGCGAACCCCTGTGTTCTATGTGGCACGAACCGCAACTGACGGTGAAAGCCACCTTGTCGACGTGGTGCGCAGGAGCGTCGTGACACTTCAAACAAGCATCATCGCTGACGGTCGCGCGGAAAAATCCCAGCGTGGTTACATGGCAGACGTTGCATTGCTTCCCCAGCATGGCGTGTGCGGCGGAAAGTGGCCCGCTGCTATAAATCTTCTGGCTGTTGGCGCGCATCGCCGCGAACCATAGGACAGCGACAACCGGAATCAGGATCGACAGCCAGAGCCGCCAACTGCGAAAGGGATGGTCCTGCTTGAAATACTGCAAGTCCATCCGCTTGGCGAGATTCTTGGTTGTGCGTACGCGCCGCGGCATGGTTCGTCCTCAGTAACGCAACGCCATCACGGCGTGCACCGCCCCCAGCAGCAACAGCGCGTAGGAAGCAGGTATATGCACGAGCAGCCAGCCGTGGAGGATGCGGTGATATTGAGTTTGTTGGTCGAGTTCGCGCTTCTCTTCGCAGATATTCTCCAGATCGTCAACCGCTGGATGCAGGTTTGGCGGCAGGAGTAATCGTAACTGCTGAAACATACTTTGCGACCGGTTGCGATCGGCCAGCGCCATGCCTCGGGCTCCGCCGTGTGCTATGTAGGGCTGCATCTCACGACGGAAGAATTCCTGGAGTTGGAGGCTGGCACCTTCGTCCAGTTGCAAGCCCGACGCGACCGTGAGCCCGCCAATCGTTCCCGCGCTCGCCGATGCGGCGCGCTGTTGCTCGGTGGCTTGTGAAACATTTCCGTCGAGCGTTGCCGAGGCCTCGCCGACCAGGGTCTGCGCTTCCGCGACCAGTTGCGAGCGCACGCGTCCGATCTGTTCGTAAATTGTCTCCAGCGGAATTCTCTGCGTTGTCAGTCTGGGCATGAAATGTTGCAATATTGCGCCCACGATGCCGCTGACGAACACTACGGCGAACAACCACATGAGAGCCCGCGTCAGGCCGACGCCAAAGCGGAATCCTGAATGAAAAAGGATCAACGGAAAACTGATGAAGCCCAGCCAGAGGTGGCCGCGCATCCAGGATTGTGCGCGACCTACGCGCCAGACCGGAACCTTCTTCCGGGCTCCGAGCAATCCCGCGAAGAGCATGCATGCGGAAGCGATGCTGCCGTAGATGATCCCGGCCGCAGTTCCGCCGCTGGCACCTTGCGGCGCCGTCCGACTATAGGGAATGTAGATCGCGGTAGCAACCAGCAGGGCGGCCACGGCGCCGATGAACCACTTCCGATGTGTCTCATCAATGCGCAACGGTCACTATCCCTGCTTGCTGATTTTCTGCTGCTTCAGTAGGCCGCCGAAAAATTCTGGCGGGTTCACGCGATGTGCGGCGTCGTGCGGGCATGCATACACGCAACTTGGCTCCGCATGGTCGAGGCAGAGATCGCAGGATGTCGCTTTCAACTTCACACTGGCAGTCCTTCTTCCCGGATAGGATGGGTCGTCTAATTCGAGCGGGAACGGATGCATATTGATATTTCCGTACGGACAATTGTTGGCGCACTGGCCACAACCGATACACCAGTCCTCAATGATCACTTCAAGCGAATTGCGGCGACGTATCGATCCCACCGGGCACCCCACCATGCACAGCGGATCGCGACATTGACGGCACGATGTGGCGACCAGATAGCGGTCGAAGCGCAATCCTTCACGAATCAGACGGCTCACCCCATCGTGGGCGTCCGCGCAAGCGCGCACACACTGATCACAGCGGGTGCATCGATCGAGGTCAAGGATAAGCAGGCTTTGCGCTTCCATCAGGCCTTGATTGAGGAATTGGTCGACGGACACATCGGCGACCTGTTCCACTCTTTGCCGATTCTGCTCAACATGCTCCGCCGCCTCGGCCTCCAGCTTCTGGCGAATATCGGGGAAGCGATCGAGCATGAGTTGGAAATCGTCTCCGGGAATGCGCACCACCTCGACATGGTCGAGCGCCGTGCACGTGGCGATGCGCGGAGTGCCGGTAAGCAAAGCCATCTCGCCGAAATACGAACCCCGCGCCAGATAGGCGAGAACGATGTCTCCGCCCGGACGATGCTGGGACACTTTTACGAAACCAAGGCGTACCAGGTAAAAGCTGTCGGCCACGTCACCCTGGGTGCAGATGACTTGTCCCGGCTGAAAGCGCAGCAGTTCAACGTGCTCCCGCAAGTGGTCGATGAAGTCGGCGGTAAGTGGCGCCAGCACGGGAACGCTGCGCAGGTGCGAATCGAGTGCGCGCTGCTTGTAAGTGCGGTCGAGCTGTTCGCGGAAAATTTTGTTACGCTGCATGATGTCGAGAACATTGCGCAGCATCTCAAGCATGGTGCAGTCTGTCTTGGCGCGTACCGTGGCCGAGCGCGGGTAGTAACTCATGCAAGTCATCTCGCCGAAAAGTTCCCCAGGCCCTAACTCGGCAATTGGATCCTGATAAGGGAGATCGACGGAAGCGTCAATCGGTATGTAGGGTCGCGTGCTTTCTTCTTTACGTTCATCATCCTCGCGAGAGCTGAGCAGGCTTTTCAATTTACTCAGGAACCCGCGCGAACCGCCCTCGGTTTTAACGTGGGCAATCGGGCTCGCGAGATATACCTCGACGGTGCCATCGACGATGTAGAACGCGGTTGCGCCAAATTCCCCTTCACGACAAATAATTTCTCCCGCCCGGAAGCGTCGATCTACGATTGCATTCTGGTTCAGTTTCAGAAACGTTCCCGAAACGTTTTCGAAAACCGGCAATCCAAGAAGAAAATCTGGATCAATGGTCCCGCCTTCCAGATGGCTTTTGACGACGGCTCGATTCGTCAAAGCACCGGTGGGGCATGAGACCATGCACTCGCCGCAGGAAACGCACGACGACTCTCCCATGGGCAAATTGTTATCGAAGGCGATGCCCGCCTGGTACCCTTTTCCGCGCCGCGCCAGCACCCAATTGTTGCGGATGTCATCGCAGCCGCGAATGCAGCGGTCGCAGAGGATGCAAGCCTCGTGATCGACCTGAATGGCTAAGGAAGAGTTATCGTTTCCGCGTGGAGTCGTGCGGGGTGGGAAACGCGGCTGAGTGATTCCAGCCTGAGCCGCCAGCCGTTCCAGTTCGCAATCCGCCGAGTGCTGCTGGCGGGCGCACGGAGAGGGATGGTCTGACATCAACAGTTCGACCAGAGTGTTGCGAACGCCCAGCACAGCCTCGGTGTTCGTCTTTACGTTCATTCCCGGTTCGACTTGACGAATGCAGGAAGCGGCGTAAACTCGCTGGCCGACGTCCACGACGCAGACGCGGCAGACTCCGACCGGATTCTCATTCTGCTGGTGACAAAGCGTGGGGATGGAAATGTCAGCGGCGCGAGCAGCGTCAAAAATAGTGGTGCCGTGAGGGACGGACACGGTGATGCCGTCGATAGTCAGTTGCACGTGATTTGCGGCATCGCGACTCATGACTTTCTAACTCGAATCCGTGCCCTTCGCAAAACGAGTTATAGACACCTTCGCATGATTCTCAGGAGTGATCGAAACAAACCCCTCCGGGACAGCGCCCGTGAACGATGTGCTCTTCGACCGTGCCCGGGAAATGTTTCATCACCGAGGCGATGGGGACGGGCACTACCTGGCCAAGCCCGCAAATTGATGCCTGACGCATCGCTGTCGAAAGTTCCCCCAGGATCTGCATGTCTTCTTTGGAGCTTTGCCCGCCGGTCCAACTCTTGAGCATCTCCACCAGCTTTTGAGAACCGACGCGACACGGTACGCATTTACCGCAGGATTCGTTGCGATAGAAGCGCGTGGCGTTGAGCGCCATGTCTAACATGCATCTGCCTTCCGCGCACACGACGATGGCCCCCGAGCCGACCATGGATCCGGCAGCCGCAACCGCGTTCCAGTCCAGGGGCAGATCGGTCATCGAGGATGGCAAATATCCCGAAGACGGTCCGGAGGGAGCAAAAGCCAGAAGCTTTCGTCCATCTGTTATGCCCCCAGCATTTTCATGGATCAGTTCGCCATAGGTGGTTCCCATGGGAACTTCAAAGATGCCGGGACGATTTACGTCGCCGCTGATTCCGACGAACTTCATTCCGACCGATCCATTCTTGCCTTGCGATTTATACCAGTCGGCGCCACGAGTGAGGATCACGGTAGCCAGGCAGAAGGTTTCGACGTTATTGATTACAGTGGGCAGGTTCCACAAACCATTGGTAACGGGAAAGGGAGGCTTGTTGCGTGGCTCGGCACGCTTGCCTTCGATGGCCTCGAGCAGGGCGCTTTCTTCTCCGCAGATGTAGCCGCCGGGGCTGACAAAAATCTCCAGATCGAAGGCCAGATCACTGCCCAGGATTCGAGATCCCAATAAACCGTGCTGGTAGCAGCGGTTGATCTCTTCCTGAAGAATCTCTTTGGGTCCTTCATATTCGTGCCGGATATACAGAATTCCTTTGCGCGCTCCCGTAACCAGGCCGGCAGTGATCATGCCTTCGATGACCAGGTACGGGACATTCTCCATGATGCCGCGATCTTTGATCGTGCCGGGTTCGCTTTCATCGGCATTGCACACGATGTACTTGGGAGAACCGGGTGCGTTGCGCACCAGCTCCCACTTGCTGGAGGTCGGAAACCCGGCGCCCCCCATGCCACGTAGGCCAGCAGCTTTCAAGGTCGCAATGATTTCGTCACGATTTCCAGTTTCAACCAGGCGGCGCACTACCGCATATTGGCCTGATCCTTGATAGGGATCTGAAACCACCGCCATTCGCTCTTCATGGGAGTGCATTCCGGAAAGAGGTTTGCCGGCGAGCACATCCTGGGCCATGGTGACTGCGTCGCGGCTGTTCACGTGCGAATAAATATTGTCATTCATCATGATCGCGGGAGCCTGGTCGCATCGGCCGAGGCAGGAAACGTCGCGGATACAAATCTGTTTCGCGTCGGCGCCTTCAAAGGCGGAATCGAGAGCGGAGCGAACCTTGTCCCCTCCGCGCAGGTGGCAACTCATATCCGCACATACGCGCACATCCACTTGCGGTGGTGGACTGAGATGAAAGTGAGGGTAAAAGCTGGCTACGGCATGAATCTGACTTACGGGAATTTTCATTCTTGCAGCCAGCGTCGTAAGCCGGTCGGCGGGCAGGTAGCCGAAATCGCGTTGTATCGCCCTCAGTTCTTCAAACACGATTCGGGACACTCCGCATAAGCAGGTGAGGTCACACCTTGCTCGATGAATCTGGCTTAATCAAAACTTAAGATGGCGAGAGCGCAAATGCTATAGCAAAGTGCATTCCGTGTCCATACTCAGGTTATTTCCCCATGGCGGGCGGAAAATCCGCGTGGCTTTTCGTTGATTCTTTGGCGGATTCGTCGTATAAACGACCCACTCTGTCGAAGTGACTCTCGGCACCTTGGTGGGACGAGACAGCAAAATGCGGAAGCCACTGCTCGCGGCCGCCTGGCCGCTGCTCGTGCTGCTTGCCGTGGGCAATACGCAAACTTCCACTCCGGCCGGCCTTTATCCGCAGAAAACGGTTGCCGCCGGCAAATACAACGGCCCGGGTGGCTGCGCCGCCAGCAGTTGCCATGGCAGCGTCCAGCCCAAGACCACAACGCGAATTTTCCAGAACGAATACACAATCTGGATTGCCCAAGACAAGCACGCGCGAGCTTACAGTGTGCTCCAGAACGAGGTTTCCCAGCACATTGGCGCGATTCTGAATATTGGGCCGCCGTCGAAATCGCCTAAATGCCTGGCCTGCCATGCACTTTACGTTTCCCCAGACCAGCAGGCGGAGACGTTCGAGTTGGCCGAAGGGGTGAGTTGCGAGAACTGTCACGGTCCGGCCTCGGGATGGCTGGGTCCGCACACTACAAAAGATTGGCCGCACGAGAAGTCGGTTCAGCTCGGCATGTACGACACGCGCAACCTCGAGGACCGCAGCGCCAAATGCCTGACCTGCCATCTGGGAACGGCGGATAAATTCGTCGATCACGAGATGATTGCCGCTGGACATCCTGATCTCACTTTTGAGTTGGGTTTATTTACTTTTGTTATGCCGGCGCACTGGAAGATGCCGGAGCAGGGAAATCCCTGGCGGCAGGTGCAAGCATGGGGAGTAGGACAGGCAGTACAATTGCGCGAATCTCTCAGCCGGCTAGCCCGCCGCGCGAATGGTCCCATCTGGCCGGAGTATGCTGAACTTGATTGTTTTGCCTGCCACCACAGTCTGACCCGGCCTGAAGATAGCTGGCGCCAAAAGCGAGGCTACGCCGGCCGCCGGCCCGGTAATCCCCCCTGGAACGAGTCTCGCGTCGTCGTGTTCCGCGATCTGGTTCAGGAGATCAGCCCCACCACGGGCAAGCAATTGGACGATGAGGTCGCGCAGCTTGCGAGCCTGATGAATCAACTGAACGGGAATCGGGAACAGATCGCCGCATCAGCGACGCGGGCCTCCGTGTTGGCCGAGCAGTTGGTCAAGCAGGTTGATGCTCAGGGTTACGACTCGGCCATGACGTTGCGCCTGATGCGTCGGATTGCCGGCGACGGCGCTGCCATTTCCAATGAAGGCGAGCGCGCAGCGGAACAGGCTGCGATGACTCTGGACTCGCTGTTTAGAGCTTATAACCAGAATGTAAAGCCGGCCAACGGCGCCGAGGTACGCGCTGCGATCGACGGATTGTTCGCGCAATTGCAGCAAGATCCGTCCGCCTATTCGGCGCCAAGGTTTGCCGCTCAGATGCAGAAAGTCAGCGAGGTCATTGGTAAATAATATTGGTAGATAATTTGTCGCCCATCGGCCGCTAGCCCTCACGGACTTCGAAGGCATGTGCCTGGTACGGTCCCAGCCTCACATAGAGACCGTTGCTCTCCAGGTCCACGCGCTCTCGTAGGTATTCGCTGCCATCCAGCAAATCGCAGAACAAGCAATTCTTGGACGAACCCACTGCCGCGCGCCGAACTTTGCCCTGCGCCGTCCGGCTGCCGAGGTTCACTACGATGAGCCGATCATCAGCCTGGTAATGCCAGCGATAGGCGATCAGATCCTGAAACGTCTCATCGCCCGCAGACTCCACTTCAAGAAGATGCCAATCACCGCGGTGAAAAACTTCTGCGTCAGAGGCGCGCAGCAGTCGTTCGTAGAGGTTCCGAATCTGCGGATCGCCAGCTTCCGGCTGCGCCTTGGACAGCGGCATAGGCACGAACGTCTTCACGCCGTCCAGTTGTCCGTGATGATAGAAACGCATCCCGGGCAGCGTCGAAAGCAGGGTGGCCACAGCAGGAAGCTTTTCATGCGGAAAAATCGCCGCGGAACGTGGCTCATCATGGTTCTCGAGAAAGCGTGCCAGCTTGCTTTGGTAGCGAATGTCGGCGCCTAAGTGGACACGGACCTGTTCAGCCGAACCCTCCCGCAGGCGATCGTATAGCCGTTTGTCATAAGTGAACTGGAAGCCCAGTTCCTGCATTCTCCATTCCATGTCCCAATAAACTTCCGCGAGCCATACAAAATGTGGCACAGCGGCAATCGCCTCTTCCCAGAACTCAGTTTTTGGCATCGGCCACGGTTGAAGGAAATGCTCCCAGGTGCGATGGAAGACTTCATTCGTCACCAGCATCGCCATATCGCAGCGGACTCCATCACAAAATCGGGCGATGCTTTTGAGGATCTCGATCATGCCTCGGCGGCAATCGGGATTGAAGTAATTGAGCTGTGCGACATCTGACCATGGAGGGAAATAAGGGTCGCGGCCGCGAGCGACAAATAGATCTTCATCGCCCTCCTTCTCCATCAGGTCTCTCTCCAAAAGGCAAAAGGCCGCAGGTTCGGCTCGAAAATCCTCTTGGCTGCCCTGTATGTAGCGGTCAGGATGCTCCACGATCCACCGATGGTCGAAGCCAGTGTGGTTCGGCACAAAGTCGAGGATCAAACCGATGCCTCGTTTGCGCAACTGGTCGTGTACTTCGGCCAAACCTTCGGCGGTGGCGATGCGAGGGTCGGGAGTGTAGTCCTGAATCGAGAAGGGTGAACCAACGATGTCGCGCACGTTCCAGCCTGGCAGCGCGGCATCGAAATTCGGAAAATTTCGCGGGTCGGTGCGAAAGATTCGCCGGCCAATCAAACTTCGGCGCCAGACTCCCATCAGGTACACAAAATCGAATCCCAGGTCGGCGAGGCGATCCCATTCTTCACCGGGTACGTCCGGGAGCGTGAGGTAGCAGCCGTACCTGGCAGAAAGTTCTTCCAGCCACACCCAGGTGTTGATCTCGTAGAGATGCGGATGGGCGCGGTAGGCGAACCGGTTCGATGGTTCTTGACGAGGGCTCGTTGTCACCTTGCGGGTTCCTCCGCGCGCGTTCATCCGCGACCCATGGATTCGCGACCAATGATCCGCGACCCATGAATCCGCTTGAGAGTGTACTCGCATCCGCCGGCAATTCCGTGAAATTTTCTGCAGAGCGCGCCCGTTCCATTTGCCGAGGCTCGCAAGAAGTTGGCAAACTAATTCGCACAACTTCGTCATGGAACTTCGGATACAATTTCGCCTCACGGTTTGATGCTTGCGGCTTTCATACTCGTCGCAGCATACACTCGTGGCAGCGAATAGGCTGGAGTAGAGGAGGACAATTGGTCAGTCGCAAGCAGCGGACGGTGCGTTCTTCTCAGACCAATAAAGCTGCGCCTACGAAAGAGCACGCTCGCTTAGCGGAACCATCCGATGACCCTGTGCCGCCCTGGCGCAGATGGGGGCCTTATGTGAGCGACCGCTCCTGGGGAAGCGTGCGTGAAGATTACAGCGCTGACGGCAACGCATGGGATTTTCTTACCCATGATCAGGCCCGCAGCAAGGCTTATCGGTGGGGCGAGGACGGCATAGCGGGAATTTGCGATCGCTATCAATTGCTGGTATTCGCTCTGGCGTTCTGGAACGGCCGCGATCCTATTCTGAAGGAGCGGATGTTCGGGCTCACCAGCAATGAAGGAAATCACGGCGAGGATGTGAAGGAGTACTGGTTCCACCTCGACAGCACACCCACTCACAGCTACATGCGGATGCTGTACAAGTATCCGCAGAGGGAATATCCGTATCAACGGCTGATTGAAGAAAACCGCGGGCGCGGGGCGGGAGCCGAGTTTGAGTTGCTGGATACCGGCATCTTCGATGACGATCGATACTTCGATATCTTCATCGAGTATGCGAAAGCGTCGCCGGAAGATATCTGCATCCGCATTGAGGTGTTCAATCGCGGCCCGGACGCTGCTGAACTCCACGTTTTGCCTCATCTGTGGTTTCGCAACACCTGGAGTTGGATCGACCCATCTGGCGGTAAGCCCACGATTCAGCAAGCAGAACGAGAACCGGAACGAGCCGAAGGGGATCTCGACCTGATGCTCGTGGCCGACGATTCGACGGCAAAGCCATTGGAGAACATTCAATTGCAATATGCGCTCGGCCCTCGGTACCTGTATGCGGCTTCGGGCGGCGAGTTGCTGTTTACCGACAATGAGACCAATGCCTCGCGACTCTATGGATCGTCTGCGATCAGCCGATCTCCGTACGTGAAAGACGCGTTTCATCGCTATGTTGTGAACGGCGAGGCCTGCGTGAATCCGCAGCAGGTCGGCACCAAGGCCTGCATACATTACCGCGCTCAAGTGGCGGGTGGGAGGCTCGGCCGTCTTCCGGCTGCGCTTGACCAATCAGGAAATGGCTGAGCCACTCTGCGACGTGGACAAGGTGGTGGATGCGAGAAAGCAAGAGGCGGACGAGTTCTACGAAGCGATTCATCCTCCCAAGGCGACTGCAGAAGAAAAGCTGATTCAACGGCGCGCTTTCGCTGGCATGCTCTGGGGAAAGCAGATTTATCTCTTCGACGTTGGGCGCTGGCTGGAAGGCGATAGACATTGCTCCGCCTGAGAGTCACAAGAAAATTCGTAATGTTCATTGGCGGCACTTGAACTCGATGCGGGTGCTGACGATTCCCGACAAATGGGAGTTCCCGTGGTTCGCCTCATGGGACTTGGCTTTTCAGTGCACCACACTCTCCCTGGTTGATCCGGAGTTTGCCAAGGAAAATCTCCTGGCCATGCTGTTCGAACAGTTCCAGCATCCGAATGGGCAAATTCCCGCCTACGAATGGGAGTTTTCTGACCTGAATCCGCCGGTTCATGCCTGGGCCGTCTGGCGCGTCTATCAGAACGAAAAAGTGCGCACGGGCAAGGGGGATACGGCGTTCCTCGAAAAGTGCCTGCACAAGCTGCTGATGAACTTCGCCTGGTGGGTGAACCGCGTGGACAGCACCGGGAACAACGTCTTTGAAGGCGGCTTCCTGGGGTTGGACAACATCACGGTGGTGGACCGCAGCGAGAAGCTTCCCGGCGGTGCGATCCTCGAGCAGTCGGACGCCACGGGGTGGATGGGCTTCTTTTGTCTTTACCTGATGCGGGCCGCGCTTGAACTGGCCAAAACTGACAAGGCCTACGAACTGCTGGCGACGAAATTCTTTGAGCACTTCATCTACGTCGGCGCGGCCATGAAGAAGATGGGAGGCCGCGACTATCAGCTTTGGGATGAGCAGGACGGCTTTTTCTATGACGTGCTTCGCCTGCCCAATGGGGACTTCAATAAATTTCGCCTCCGCTCCATGGTCGGGCTGATCCCGCTTTACGCGGTCGAGGTGATCGATCGGGAAGATTTGGATCCTCATCCCGAATTTCTTGGCAATGTGGAGTGGTTCATCAAGAATCGTCCCGACCTGGTGGGCAATGCCTGCTATTCGGTTGACGGACAGCGCTATGTGCTCTCCATCGCGGACGCGGAGCAGTTTGCCCGGGTGTTGCAGTATGTGTGGGACCCGAAGGAATTCCTGGCCCCGCACGGAATTCGCAGCCTCTCGAAATGCCACGAGCAGCATCCGTTCTGTTTTGGAGGAGAATGTGTCGGGTACGAGCCGGGGGAATCGAAGCGTGCGAATCAAGGGTGGAAATTCCAATTGGCGAGGACCGTTGTGGTTTCCTACTTCTTACCTGTTGATTCGTTCGCTGTTGAAGTTCAGCCGCGCGCTATGGCCCGGCTTCGCGGTCAGAACTCCGGGCAGCCACGGCCAGCCGATCACGCCCTCCGCCATGGCGGCGGAAATCGCCGATCGCATGATTGGCTTGTTTCGACAGGACGAGCACGGGCGGCGTCCTTGCTTTGGACAGTACCGCAAGTTTCAGGAAGATCCTCACTGGAAGGATTGCTTGCTCTTCCACGAGTACTACCACGGTGACACCGGGCAGGGCCTCGGAGCAAGTCATCAGACGGGCTGGACGGGAATTGTGGCGAACTTGATCGACGAGTGGCGTCGCTGATGCTTCGGAGACGACTGATATCCGCGGCGATTTTGTTCTTGAGCCTGCTCACCGTGAGCGTGATCGGTTATCGCCTGCTCGGCGGACCCTCCGTTACCTTTCTGCAAGCGCTTTACATGGCTGTCATCACGCTGGCCGGAGTCGGTTATGGAGAGATTGTGGAGACGGCGCATAACCCGGCTCTGCGCGTCTTCAACATGGGCGTGGTGCTGTTCGGCGTAGCGGTAACGGTCTATGTGTTTTCCGTGGTGGCGGCCTTCCTGGTAGAAATCGAAGCGACAAATCCGTTTTGGAGACGCAGAATGCAGAAGCGAATCAGCCAACTCAGGGGACACTACATCGTCTGCGGCGTGGGAGATACGGGCCGTCATGTGGCGGAGGAGATGCATCGCACTGGGACGCAGTTTGTCGTCGTGGATCTCCATGAAGAGCTGATCAAAAAAGTGGCCGAGACTCATCCGGATTTGTTTCGCGAAATGCTCTACATCGTTGGCGATGCGACCGAAGAGGAAACTCTCAGCAGAGCGGGCCTCGAACACGCCAAAGGCCTCATCACCGCTCTTCCCGAAGATAAGGACAATCTTGTCGTGACGGTCGTCGCCCACCAGAATCTGCCGAATCTGCGCATTGTGGCTCGCTCCTCGGACCAGAAATTTGGTGAACGCATGTTGCGGGCGGGCGCTCGGGCCACGGTTTCTCCTAGCCATATTGGTGGACTCAGGATGGCGAGTGAACTGATCCGGCCGCAGGTGGTGGGGTTTCTGGACCTGATGTTGAAGGATCAGTCGCAAACCTTGCGCGTGGAAGAGATCGAGATTGATGCCTCTTCGCCGTGGGCGGGCAAGCACTTGAACGACCTCAAGATGCAGCCTAAGCACAACCTGCTGGTGCTCGCGCTGAAGGGTGGAGAGGGATCAGCGGCTGCAAACTTGTGGGTGAATCCTCCCGAGACTCTGGTGGTTCGCGCTGGTGCCGCGATCATCGTGATGGGAGATATGAAAGATATTCGCCAGGCGCGTCGCGAGGCGGGATCGGCCGACGCGGCGATAACGTCATCGAATTAGTGCCGCCCGTCTGATGGGGAATCGTCGCCTTCGAGTTTCGGTCACCGCCCTAATCACTGCTGCCTGCATTTCGACTTTTTTTCATCACAATCAGCCTGTGTGCGCCATCACAGACACTGACCCCGTTGCCCGCAATAATAATGTCGCCCGCAATAATAATAATGAAGATCGAAGAATCGGAACCAGAGACGACCTCAGCTGTCGGGTGCCCCAGGTCTCGCGGTTTTCGAGACCTGGGATTCCACCGCCGCGTAAAGCTTGGGATCTTTCTGAGTACTGGTTGGTGGGTACTGAGTACTTGTTTGTAAAGCAGCTCTTTGACAACTCGAGTCGACAACTGGAGGGGTTAAAGCGGGCGTTCGAAGCGGGAGCCCGCTGCTGAAATCCCGGAGGGCGAAGGGAAAGAGCCATTGTAAATCATTGATTCTTAAATGCTTTAGCAGTAAGTCATTTAAACTCAAAGATCTAGCGGGAATTTCCTCCTAACCCCATGATTCCATTAGCGAGGGGGGAGGGGGGGTATACCCCAAAGGGTTAATAACCTCGAAGCGGTGCCCAGCGCTCATTTCGATTTCATCACATAGACTCCGTCCCAGTCAGACTCCGGAGCTTCTTCCATGAACTCAAGGCAGCGTTGCATCAGCACCTGGGTGGGGCCGTCATCGGGATAGGAGGCCAGTAATTCGCCAAACTTCCCGGCTGCCTCTGGCCAATTCTGGCTGCGGTAGGAGTTCAGCGCGGCATTGAACTGTGCCAACAGCGCGGCGTAGGCGTGGCCTTCGGAGATTGGAGCCAGCAATTCGTAAATTACCACCGGCTGTTTTTTTCCCTTCACGCGGATGCGGTCGACTTCGCGGGCGACGAACTCGCGGGCCACTTCGGTATAAGTGCTTTCGCTGATGATGACGCGACTGCGGTACTGCTTTGTCATTCCCTCCAACCGGGAAGCCAGATTGACGTTGTCTCCCATCACGGTCCACGCCAGGCGCTTGTCCGAGCCCATGTTGCCGACATTCACTGGGCCCGTATTCAGACCGATGCCGATGGCGATGGGACGACGGCCCTGTTCCGCCCACTTGCGGTTCAGGTTGTCGAGAGCGGTAATCATCTCGAGGGCGCAGCGACAGGCGGATGAGGCGTGATCCTTTTGCGGATAGGGTGACCCCCAGAACGCCATGATGGCGTCGCCGATGTATTTGTCGAGGGTGCCTAGATTGCGAAAGAGAATATCGGTCATCGCAGACAGGTATTGGTTCAGCAGGGTGACTAGATCGTCGGGCGTGAGGCCTTCAGAGAGCGAAGTGAAATCTCGAATGTCGCTGAACATCACGGTCAGGTCGCGGACTTCGCCTCCGGGGCGAATGTACTTTTCCGGATCCTTCTCAATCAGCGCGATGACTCCGGGCGAAAGGTATTGAGAAAATGTCTTGCGGATTTTGCGTTTCTCGCGCTCCTCGTGAATTACACGAAAGCTGGTGATGGAAGCGTACGAGCCGACCAGGGTCGCCGCCGGTACGACGAAGCTGTACCAGCGTCCCCACTGCACAAAGCCGTAATAGATGAACCAGACGAATGCGGCGAGCGCGAGAACCGCGGTGATTGTTGCTACGAGAGGACGTGAGTGACCGAACCAAAGTCCGAGGCCGACGCCGAAAAAGACGATGAAGCCGATGTCGACGATCTCTTCGCGAAAGCCGCGGATAAGAAAAGTACGCGGCGGGTCGGCGCTGTGCAGGAGATTGTCGAGGATGTTGGCATGAACCTCGACTCCCATGTAGCCCGAGCCTTGCTTTTCGAAGGGTGTATTGCGCAGGTCGCCGATGCCGAGCGCGGTGCCTCCGACGAGAACGATGTTGTCGCGAAACGCATCGGCGGGCACTGATCCATTGAGTACATCGACCATGGAGTAATGCTTATAAGAATGATAGGGACCCACATAGTTGATCAGCGCACTGCCATTTTGCCACGGATACAGTTCGTGTTCGCCGAAATGAATGCGTTCGATTCCGTCAGCCGCAATATAAGCTGCGATTTGCTGGTCCGGAATGCTTTCGTATTGCCGCAGAACCTGCAATGCCAGAGAGGGGAAGAAATCCTGGTCACGGTAGCGAATCACGAAGAGGGCTCGCCGGATCGTGCCGTCGGCATCCGGAGCGATGTTGAAGAAGCCATACGATGCCGCAGCTTCGGCGATTTTGGGGAGGTTGGCTTCGACTCCAGCAGCCACTGGCCCTCGCGCTTGAATCCAGGCTTGTCCCAGATCAAAATCGTGGTTGCCGGATTTGACTTTCAAGACCTGGGGGAAGGCTTGCGCCCATACGATATTGAAATAGGCCTCGGCCAGCTTGGGGTCGGTGAATTTGGAACGCTCGGCACTCAGGAAAAGATGGCCCAGAACGACGTTGCCTGCCTGTTTAAGAGCGGCGGCAAACTGGGCGTCGACATCGGATTGTTCCTGCAGTTGCTGAACTTGTTTTTGCAGCTTCGAATTTTGCGAATCGGCGGAAGCGGTGGACCCGATTTCGCTGCGCAGGCGTGCCAGGACGTCCAGCGCTTCGCTGCTGGCTGCGGTTGGAAAGGTTACGTCGAAGGCGATGACGCGGGCTCCTGCCTGCTTGAGTTGACGTACCAATAGGGCGTAATCACTGCGGGGCAAAGGGTAGGAGCCGATGGTCTGCAGCGTCTTATCGTCAATTCCAACGATCACGATGCGTGGGTCGGCAAGGCGCTTGCCGCGCATGGCGAAGCGAAGATCAAGGGTGCGCTGCTCAACGTCCTGGAGAAAGAGAAAGCCGGCGCGCTGGTTGCCGCCAATTCCGGAATAGGCGAAGAGCGCCAGACCGACGGCGGTCGCGACTACCGCAATGGCGGCATGAGTCTGGCGCGAAAACCACTTGGCTGCAGCTTTGAAATGCACCCATATCCCCGCGATTGGATCAGCACCCGTTCGGACCGCATCGCGATTTCGGCGGGGCAGGCGTCGGAGTGTTTGCGATCCAAACTCCCAACGACCATCCGGCAGCGGCGGCAGCGACGATTAAAACATTGCGCAGGGTATGCGGATGCCCTTTGCCCGCGCGTACCGGTTGATCGGGAACGTTGGTGTCTTGCATGCTTGCCTCCGCGACCGGCGCCGGAGTCGTACTTGCCTGGTACCCGCCGGGAGGAATCTCGAGTCCGATGATCACCATCTGACCGGCAGTAAGGGTAACGGTATTGGTCGAACCGGGCGAGGCGTTGTCGCTCTTGAGCACTTTCGCTCCAGCCCCGGGCGTGACCGCAACTTTGCCAACGTAGCAGATGACTATCGTCTGATTGTTCGAATAGCCGACATAGAAGTCAGTTCCGATGACGCCGATCACCGCATTCGGCGTTTTCACTTCGTATTTGCCATCCGGCTTTGTGATTTTGACGACTTGGTTGCGCAGTTTGCCGTAATTCATTTCAATCGAAGTCTGCTGCGACACGGCGTCGTGCTGCACGACTGTGAGTTCGCTGTTGGAACCGACGCTGAGGATGGAACCGTCGGTGAGGCCCGCGCGCAAGCGTCCCTGAGCATCAGTTTTCAGGAGATCATTCCACAGCAGGCTGTCCTTGACCTTTAACGGTTTGGTGTTCCGCGACGCCGCAGGAATGAGAGCCTTTACTTCTCCGGCCGTCTGGCTATCAGCGGCATCCGCAAAGAGCGGCGTCGTGACCAGAAGCAGAGACAGTAAGACCGACAAGAGTGACCTAAGCATGCCAATCCTCCATCGAAGTCAAATGTGCGGCGGGCCTAGGGGGATTGTCCCAGAAAAAGGAGTGAAGTCAAGACACGTCAGTCGCAGCACGGGGGTATCTAAACAAGTACACTCTGACGGATCTTACGACCAACACGGTCACGTCGGCCCGGTTCAGGGGATTTTTTTGAACTGTCTTTCGGGAAGAAAGAATCTGAATTTGAGGCTTCGTTCGCGGCGGCTCTCTTCCTCCAAGTGGCGCGAGCGCGCCTTTAGCAAATCATTGAGCGACACCAGGGCTAGGAATTTTCTTGTGCCGCGCTCTACGACCGGCAATCGCGTGCAGCCTTTTTCCACCATGCGATATACGACCACGCGTAGCGGTTCATCCGGATAGGCCTCGACCGCACTCGCTCGAACCAGATCGCCGAGCGGGCATTCGAGGGCTGCATCCCCATTCTGCTCCACGCGCTGGTTGAGATCGCTGCGGGTTACTACGCCGGCTAGTTTTCCGTCAATGTTCACGACGGGTAGCAGGCGCTGCTGTTCGTGGTGGTCGCGATCCACGCGCAGGGAGTTCCAGATCTCACCGAGCATGCCCTCGGCGGGCAGTACGACGACGTTGGTTCGCATCACGTCGCGCACAAAGAGAATTTCCAGCGGATCGACGGCATACTCTCGGCTCAGGTGATAGCCGCGCCGGGCAACCTTCTCGGTCAAGATGGACCGCCGCAGCGTCAAGACCGTGAAACCGTGAGCGATCACGCTGGCAACGAGCAGAGGCAGGAAGACGTTGGCATCGTGCGTCAACTCAAAGGCAAAGACGATACTTGTGAACGGAGCACGCATGGTGCCGCCAAGAATGGCGCCCATACTGATCAGCGGCCAGAAGCCCGCGCCTTCGGGGGGAAGAAACATGGCTTCGAGGCCGCCCAGAGCGCCGCCCATCATCAGCAAGGGTGCGAGCACCCCGCCCGATGTGCCGGAACCGAGGGAAACGGCCCAGATAAACCATTTGACGAGGAGCACTCCGAGAATCACATGGGTAGTGATGCTCCCCTGAAGCAGGGCGCCAATTGTGTCATACCCCACGCCCAGAGCCTGAGGAAAAATCAGGCCTCCCAAGCCGATGGCCAGGCCGCCAATTGCCGGCCACCACATCCAGTGGATCTTCAGCCGCTGGAACGCGTCCTCGGCGGCGTATACCGACAGTGTCAGCAAGGCCGACAGGCCACCTGCCAGAAGACCGACGAGAGCGCATCCGGCGAGTCCCTTGGGTCCGATGAACAATGGGTGAAGCGGTACGGGAAACAATGGTCCGAAGCCCAGAATATATCTTCGTACCACCGCAGCCATTGCGCTCGCTAGCGCGACGGGGATCAAACTTCGCGGTTTCCATTCGAAGAGCAGCAACTCGACCGCCAGCAGCACGGCAGCTACGGGTGCAGCAAAGGTTGCGGACATTCCTCCGGCAGCGCCGGCGACGAGAAGCGTTTTGCGCTCGGCGCTGGTCAGATGAAACAACTGGGCGATCATCGAACCGACCGCGCCGCCGGTCATGATGATTGGACCCTCGGCACCGAAGGGGCCGCCGGAGCCGATGGAGATGGCCGCAGATATGGGTTTGAGAAGCGCGACCTTCGGTTCGATGCGACTACCGTTCAGCAGAATGGACTCAATCGCCTCGGGTATGCCGTGGCCTCGGATGCGTTCGGACCCGTACTTGGCCATAACGCCGATGATCAGTGCTCCAGCGATGGGAACAAGAACGCTGTAGATACCAAGATGATTGCCAGCCGGCGAAACCAGGGCCGTGTTCCACCGTCCAAAATAGAACAGATTGGTGAACAGCCCAATGAGACGGAGCAACGCTAATGCGACGAACGCGCAGACGACCCCAATGAACGTGGCCAGCACGGAGATGGGGATGACTCGCCAGGTCGTGGTGAAGTCCCCCAGGTCCTGGTTGCGCTCCGGTCTGTTGGGTAGGTCCGCTTTTCTATTCTTTTTTTTATCCTCGGTCACGATTGTGTCTTATGTCCCACGATTTCTGATCAGCCTCTACTCTATAAGTATATCGTAATACGATATAAAAATGGATCCCCTTGGGACGATATACTTCGTGATATGAAAAGGCCCCTCACTCCGTCGGACTTTGAATCCCTGGCGGAGTTGCGCTATCAGATCCGTCGTTTTCTTCACTTCAGCGAGCAAGCTTCGGAAGCGGCGGCCCTAGAGCCTCGCCAACATCAACTGATGCTGGCTTTGAAAGGGCTGCCTGGCGGGGTCCGGCCTCGGATTGGAGAGCTGGCGGAGCGTTTGGAAATTCGGCATCACAGCGCGGTCGAACTGGTGAACCGGCTCTCGGCCGGCGGCTACGTCCGGCGAAATCGCGGCGGCGAAGATGGCCGCGAAGTGCTGCTTTCCTTGACGGCGAAAGGCGAAAAAGTGCTGCAGGAGCTCTCCTACCACCATCGAGAGGAACTCCGCCTGCGCGGACCAGCCCTGATCGCGGCGCTCAGGAAGGTGATGCGGAAGGGTGCGCCCGGGAAAGGAGTTCACGCCCGGTCTGGTTCGCGAGGCACGAGAAAAGCATAATGGGTTCATGCGCAGCGTTTCAGTACAATGGCAACCGTGCCAGAATTGAAAGCGACAGCAGGGCAAACGCTAGCGAAAGCGTCGATATTTTCTGGGCTGACCGAAAGCGAACTGTCCTTCATAACGCAGCGCGCGGTTTGGAGACGTCACACGGCGGGTGAAATCATCTTTAGCGAAGGTCAGCCATGTTCCGGCCTCTATGTGGTGGAGACCGGTCATGTGCGCATCTTCAAAAGCTCTGCGAACGGACGAGAGCAAGTGCTGAGTATTGATGGCCCGGGCAGCTCAATCGCAGAGCTGCCTGTTTTTGACGGGGGAAGCTATCCGGCGTCGGCTGCGGCGATTGACGATGTGAGGCTGCTGTTTGTCAGCAAGCAGGATTTTCAGGCGCTGTGCCTGGCGCACCCTCAGGTTGCACTCAAGGTATTGCGCGTGGTTGGAGCGCGCCTGAGGCGCCTGGTTGGGATCATCGAAGAACTTTCATTTACCACGGTGCGGCACCGCTTTGCGTCATTTCTGCTGCGTTTGGCTCAGAAAGAGGGAACGCGAACGGACGCGGGAGTGGAAATCACCCTCCCGGTCAGCAACCAGGAGCTTGCGTCACAGATTGGCACAGTGCGCGAACTCGTTTCTCGTAATCTTTCCCGTCTGCAAGGGGAAGGGATGCTGAAAATCGATGGACGCAAGTTGACCATCTGCGACCTGAAGGCTCTCGAGGCGGAAACGAATTCCTCGGAGTGATTCGATGGCAGGCCGAGAGTTTTGAGTTTTGAATAGACCGCGGCTGTAGGCCGAGGCGTTCGCACCTTCTAATTATCGTTTGTCGAGTTCCTCCTAGCGACGAGTCTAGGGTGAATCGCCGCCCACGCTAAACGTGACAAAAGTCATCGTCACCACATGTGGCGCTCCTCTATTGTCAAACCATGAAGCGTGGTCGGAAGCATTAGCCGGCTCGCAGGAGGATGTTATGACAGTGACCGTTACTCCCGAAAAAACTGTACGTGAGCTGGCCCTGGAGGACCCAACGGCCACGAGAGTGTTTGAAAAACTGGGCATCGATTATTGCTGCGGCGGCAATAAGTCGCTCGACGAGGCTTGCCGCGCTGCGAACCTGAATCCGAATCAGGTGTTGGATTCGCTGAAGGTGGCCCGCTCCGCGCGTTCTGTGCAGACGGGTCGCGAATGGCAAACGGAACCTCTGGCAGACCTTATCACGCACATCAAGAACACTCACCACCAGTACACACGGGAGGAGATTGCCCGTCTGGGACCTCTGTTCGATAAGGTGTGTTCGGTGCACGGGAAGAACCACCCTGAGCTTCAACAGCTTCGAACGGTGTTCCGGGGATTGGCGCAAGAATTAACTACTCACTTGATGAAGGAAGAGATGGTGCTATTTCCATATGTGGTGAGGATGGAGGAGTCCGTTTTGCAGAAGGAACAGGTGTTGCCGCCGCCGTTCGGCACGGTACAGAATCTGATTTCCATGATGGAACACGAGCACGATTCCGCCGGGAATGCGCTACGCGCCATGCGCGAGGCGAGCAGCGACTATTGCGCTCCGGCCGATGCCTGTGTCAGCTACCAGACCCTATATAAAGCGCTGGCGGAGTTCGAGGCGGACCTGCATCAGCACATTCATCTCGAAAACAATATTTTGTTTCCGCGCGCGGTTGCAATGGAAAAGGCTGACTGACGGAAGCGGATTCAGTATCTCTACCGGAAGAGAAAAAAGGCAGACGCGGGAAAACACGCGGCTGCCCGTCGAGCGACTTGCTAGCTGCGGCAATCAGCAGCCGCCGCCTCCCGGCCCACCAAAGTAGAACGAGGTGGGAGCATACGTCAGGTGAGCATCTTTGTAGCAATGCTTTGACGGTTGCTCCAGGGTCAGACCGGCCCACCATTCCACCGAGTGGGTGTCGAAGTACCAGATATCATTCTGATAAGCGGCGTATTTCCAGCCTTTGCTGGCCCATTCGCCGCTGCCCATCGGAGGCCAATAGGAAAGGGCGGCCGTTTCTCCACCATATTGAATGACCTTCGAGTGGTGTGACATCTGGCCTCCACCATAGATTGAGGCGGGGTAGTAGCCAACCCATTGGCCACCGAGTGCGAGCCACCAGTTTCCACCGCTCAGAAAATACTCGGCTCCGAATTGGTATTGGGCGCCGCCGATAACGCTGTAGTTGGTAAAGGGACTGCCGAAGTACCAATCGCCGTTGGTCTGCACGAACCCGCTGCAATCCAGGTTGTAGCAGCCGGTCTGGTTGTAGTCGTCTGCCGTCCAGTATATGAAGAGGACGGACTGCTCGGTGCCCCAGGTGTCAGGCTGATTCTGCCATCCCACCTCGGCGGTCTGGGTAGGCGAGCCCCCGACGTACCACTCTTGCGAGAGAGACAACATTTCGCCGCCGACGCCGGTATTAACGTAAGGGCTCCAAAGATTGATGTTGGCGTTCCCGCCCAGATTGTTAACGTTCTCCTGGGTGTAGGCGTACTTGTGGGCATAGCCGTTGCCTTGGGCCTGATTCTGGGCGCCAAAACGGCTGGCTCCGTCTCGGCCCTTGTCCAAGAAGACTCGCAGAGTCTCGAATCGGGCCATATCTTCCAGCGTTATGCGACGCATCGGGATGGTGCCGTCCTCACAACGAGCGGAGTTGCCGAACTGGTCGAATTGATTCTCGGGGCCGACCTGAGTGGCGGGCAGGCCGGATTCTGCTCCGGGATTCTGTGGACGCGTTTGAGGCGTGGGGGGCGGCGTTGCCAGTTTGGTTTGTCCAAGCAGCCGGAACGAGGGCTGCTGTTCAACGGGGACGCAGTCGAAGTAGTGAGAACCGAGCAGGAAGCTGTGACTCACCTCTACCCCCTGGTACATAGTGAGAATATGTTGGCGCATCTCTTCGAACGCTGCGGCGTCTTTTACCCGGTTTTCCGGTTGAGCCAGGTAGTCGCCGGGCACGGCCGTATTAGCGCTGCCGATAAAGTCGCGGAAAGACACGAATTGCCCCGACTGGGCGTTAAGGACTGAGGAAAACGCGAGTAGCATCAAAGCGATATGGAACATTGATTGGTGTTTGTCGATTCGGTTCTTCATTTTGTTTTCTCCTCGAACTTGGCTCGCGGACTACCGTGATTTGTAATGCCCTCATCTCGGATAGCGGGATCGGGGGCTGGCAGAGGTCATGGCAGCTGTTTTTTTGTTTGAGAGCTGGGTCGTCCCTGCGGTATTTCGCTCATGTCGTCTCCCCTTTTTCAGCGCTGAAGCGCTTGGCTAAGTGTGGCTCGCCCCAGCGGGGCTGGAGTCTAGGGATTTCGCCCGGTATGGGACGTCGTCGGATTCATGTTGGCGACATGACGCGGATTCCTATTGCGATTGGGGCGGGCGTTTGATATCGGCGACGATTTCCCAGAATTGCGGGTTATGGCGAAGGTTTTTCAGATCGTCGTCGGCCATCAGGCCATCGGCATCTTTATAGCCGCGGTTGATAGCTTCGCGCAAATACTGAAGCGCGTCATCGGGGCGATTGGCGGCCAATGCCACACAGGCGAAGGAATACCACACCCCCCAATGATTTCCTTTACCCCCGGAGTTACTTTCCTTGTCGATCACCTCGCGAAACAATTTCGTTGCTTCGTCATAACGGTGAGTGTGGGCCAGGGCGGTCCCGAGTTGCTGCAATGTATACATTGAATAAGGATGCAGCGGGCCCAACTTTCGAGTCTCGACTTCGAGAGTTTCGCGAGCGATTTTCTCGCCTTCCGCGTAGCGGCCCTCCTGGATCAGTATTCCGGCAAGATTAGACTGAGAGACTAAAGTGTCCGGGTTTTCCGGTCCAAAAACGCGAAGCTGAGCCGCCAGAATGTCTCGCTGCAATTTCTCTGCCTCGTGGAGATTACCGCTCTTGACGAGAACAGCGACCAGGTCCAATTCGGAGAGCAGGGTCTCACGGTGCTCCGGTCCAAGGACCTTCATCCGAATCGCCAATGCTTCTCGATGGAGTTTCTCGCCTTCTTCCAATCGGCCTTCGCTGATGAGAACGTGCGCCAGGCTTACCATGGCCGCGGCAGTGTTCCGATGCTCGGGGCCTAACACGCGCTGATCGCTAGCCAGGACTTCGCGACACAGCGGCTCCGCTTCCGAGAAACGTCCCTCGGAACTGAAGACCAATGCCAGATTCCCCGTCGTGGCGATGGTTTGAGGGTGATCCGGTCCCAGGACGCGCCGATCGATCTCGATCAACTGACGATCCTCTCGTTCGGCCTCAGCATAGCGGGCCTGGTACCAGAGTGCATTTCCCAGGTTGGCCATTGCCCGGCGCGCCTGTTCACTCTCGGGGCCCAGCCGGCGGCCAGCGATCTCGATCACCTGGCGGTCCAGTTTCTCCCCCTCGTCGTAATGGCCGCGGTTCAGCAGTATATCGGCCAGGTTATCCATGGTGTCGAGCGTAAGCGTGCCTTCGGGTCCGAGAACCCGCCGCTCGCCCCCCAGCGCCTGACGCTCCATCTTCTCGGCTTCGGGAAAGTGTCCTTCGCGATTGAGAATCCAACCGAGCTGAGCGGTCGATTCCAAGGTCTTGGGGTCGTCAGATCCGTGGAGGGCCAATCGAGCATCGAGGGCGCGCTGTGCCAGTTCTTGGGCGCGGGAGTAAAGGCCGAGGTTGGTGTAGGTGTTCGCCATGACTTGCATCATCTGCGATTGCACCTCGGAATCCTTGGCCAGCCCTGCTCCCATTTCTTTCGAGGCCTTGTCGAGGATTTCGCGGGCGGTTACGCTGTTCCCGCGCGCTTCGCTCGGATCGGACACCTTGAACATGCCGGTCATGAAATCGGTGATGCGGGTAGCCCGATCGCGCTCGCGGTTGGCTCGGTCGCGTTCCCGAGTAATCCGGCGTAACTGGAGGGCCTGTAAAACGAAGAACACGGCCAGCAGCACCACCAATCCGGACACCACACTTACGGCCACACGATGCCTGCGGACATACTTGCGCAGGCGGTAGGCGGCGCTAGCCGGACGAGCGACGATCGGCTCAAGGTTCAAGTAGCGTCGAACGTCAGCGGCCAGTTCGGAAGGCGAGCCGTAGCGGCGGTCGCGATCTTTTTCGAGCGCCTTCATCGTGATCCAATCGAGATCGCCACGCAGCAGTTTCACCAGTTGGTCGGGCTCGGTGCCGCGCGCTTCGGCAGTTGCTTCCGAGGTATCGCGTTCGGTGCTGACTTTCGTGCTGGGGCTTGGAGGCTCTTCCTCACGCAGCTTTCGCAATAATTCATCGAGCGGTTGGTTCTTCTGTTGCTTCGTACTGAAGGGCTGAGAGCCGGCCAGAAGCACGTAGAAAACAACGCCGAGCGAATAAACGTCGGTGCGCGTATCGATGTCGTGCACGCTGGGATCCGCTTGCTCCGGACTCATGTAGCCGGGCGTGCCGATGAAGTGCCCCAGTCGCGTCATCAGACTGTCATCGTCAGCTCTGGGCGTTGTGGCGCGCGCCAGACCGAAGTCGATGATCCGTGGGACGGGCTTGCCGTCCACTTCCACCACCAGAATATTTGCCGGCTTGAGATCGCGATGGATGATGGCTTTCTGGTGCGCGTGCTGAACGCCTTCGCAGGCCTGGATGAAAAGTTCAAGGCGATCCATGACTTTGAGCTTTTCTTGATCGCAATACTCGGTGATCGGCAGTCCGGGGACGTACTCCATCACGAAGTAAGGCTGGCCTTGCGCGGTTGTTCCGGCGTCAAAGACCTTGGCGATCGCGGGATGATCCATGATCGCGAGCGATTGCCGCTCCGCTTGAAAGCGCTGCACGACCAGTTCGTCGTACATTCCGGCCCTTATCAGCTTGAGCGCGACTTGCCGCCTGACCGGAGAAGTCTGCTCGGCGAGCCAGACTTGGCCCATGCCACCTTCACCGAGTTTCTTCAGGAGACGGTACGCTGTGTCTGGGGGTTTCTCGATGGTACGGTTTTCAGAGATGACGTCGTCGTCATTAGGGGCAGACCCCTCCGCGGCCTCTGGCGAATGCATCTGAGCGCGTTCTTCGGCCATTGCTTTGGCCACTTCATCCAACGCGCGTCCATCGATGAAGTGGTCTGCCTGTTTGTCGTAGGCGAGTAGAGACTCCACTTCGCGACGAAGGGCCGCGTCTCCGGCGCACGCGTTATAGAGAAAAACTTTGCGCTCAATCTCTTCGCGCTCCAGGGCGGCGTGGTACAACTGCTCGATTTGGAGGGCGCGTTCAGGATCCATCTTCTTTTCCATTCAACTCACGCAGCAGCCAGACTTTTGCGAACTTCCAATCGCGCTTCACTGTTTCGGGGGAGATCTTCAGGACTTTCCCTGTTTCCTCGACGCTAAGGCCGCCATAAAAGCGCAACTCGACGACCTGGCATTGGCGGGCGTAGAGGGCAGCTAATTTGTTCAGAGCGTCATCCAACGCCACGATGTCGCGACCGCGTTCCGGCGAAATCACGAGAGCCTCGTCGAGCGAGACTTGGACGGCATTGCCTCCCCGCTTGAGATAGGTGCGGGAGCGGGCAAAATCGGTGAGGATACGTCGCATCATGCGCGCCGAGATGGCGAAGAAGTGAGCGCGATCCTGCCAGGTCAGTTCGTGAACGTTGACCAGACGTAGATAGACTTCGTTGACGAGAGCGGTGGTTTGCAACGTATGGCCGGGCTTCTCCTGAGCCATGAATTTGTGGGCCAAGCGGTGCAATTCCCGTTCGACCAAAGGCGTGAGCTTCTCTAGAGCTGCCTGTTCGCCGCCGCTCCAGGCCTTGAGCAGCAGCGTAACTTCGCCCGTCGAGAGTCTATCCGAAGAATCGCCCATGGTTTCTGCCTCAGGTGGAAGCCAAAATACCACATAGGGCTTGAGCCCGTCAGCGGCGAAATAAGGCGACTGGCAGGGCAGGCCGTCGTCCCAAAATGCATGTTAGCATCGGTGGCGGACGCTTTCCGGTTGAGAATTTGGGATTGCGGGCTTTATTGTTAACATCTATTTTTTACGCTTCTGGAGGAACAAAAAACTTGCGAACGACGACACTTCCGCTTCTCGCTGCATGTCTTATTGCATTCTTTATTAGCTCAGCATCCGGGCAAAAACACGCAGCGAAGAAAGCCTCTGATTCCGGCCAGACGCCGGCAGCCCAGCAGGCAGGGACAGCGGGGGCACAGAGCGGGGACACTCAGAAAAACAAAGACAAAGATAAAGATGAGGGCGAAGACAAGGGACCGTGGAAAGGTCTGCAGTATCGACTGGTCGGTCCATTTCGCGGCGGCCGCGTGGTCGCGGTGTCGGGCGTCGTCGGCCCCGACAACGCCAACGTCTATTACTTCGGCGCCGTCGCCGGAGGCGTTTGGAAGACAACCGACGGCGGGCTCAACTGGAAACCGATTTTCGACAAACAGAAGGACGCGTCGCCCGCGATTGGGGCGATCGCGGTTTCTGAATCAGATCCGAATGTGATTTATGTCGGAACTGGGGAAGCTTGTATTCGCGGCAACATCGTCGGCGGCAACGGGGTCTACAAATCGATCGACGCGGGTAAGAGTTGGAAGTTCGTTGGCCTTCCTGACACGCATGCCATCGGACGACTGGCGGTGAATCCCAAGAATCCTGACATTGCATTTGTTGCGGCGCTCGGACATCCGTTTGCGGACAATGAAGAGCGGGGAATTTTTCGCACGCAGGATGGCGGCAAGACATGGGACAAGGTTCTATATAAGGATGCGAAGAGTGGGGGCATTGACGTTGTGTTCGATCCCAGCAATTCGAACATTCTGTTTGCGGCCCTGTGGCAGGCTAAGCGGACGCCGTGGAGCATGGACAGCGGTGGGCCGGGAAGTGGTCTTTACCGTTCGAGCGACGGCGGAACCACGTGGAAAGAACTGAAGGGGCATGGATTGCCGGAGGGCACGCTGGGTCGCATTGGAGTGACGGTCTCGGGTGCGAATCCTAATCGGATTTGGGCAGTGATCGAGGCGGATAAAGGCGGAATCTATCGTTCGGACGATGGCGGGGATAGCTGGCACTTGACGACGGATGACCATCGTTTTCGGCAGCGCGCCTGGTACTACTCGCACATTTTCGCCGATCCAAAGTCGGCGGATACGGTTTACATCTTGAACACAGCGGCGTACCGGTCGAATGATGGTGGCAAGATGTTCAGCCGGGTGCGGGCTCCGCACGGAGATAATCATGCGCTGTGGATCGATCCCGGAAATCCGAAGCGTCTGATTAATGGGAACGATGGCGGGGCAACGGTTTCGATCGATGGCGGCGAGACCTGGACTAGCGTTTATAACCAGCCAACGGCACAGTTTTACCATGTCACTACTGACGACCGATTCCCCTATTACATGTATGGAGCGCAACAGGACAACTCCTCGGTGGCGATCGCGAGTGCCAGCGCCAACGGCTCGATTGATCGTCCGGACTGGTACGACGTTGGCGGCGGAGAGAGTGGGTACATCGCTCCCGATCCGACCGATCCGGAGATTGTTTATGCGGGCTCCTACGGCGGCGAGATCACCCGCTACGACCACCGCACGCATGAAGAGCAGGCGGTCAATCCCTGGCCAGTGAATCCGATTGGGTGGGCTGCGGCAGATGTGAAACATCGCTTCCAGTGGACGGAGCCTATTGTGTTTTCGCCGCATGATCCGAAGACGATGTACTTTGCGGGCGAAGTCCTGTTCAAGACGACCGATGGTGGGATGAGTTGGACGATTATCAGTCCCGATCTGACGCGCAATGACAAGTCGAAACAGGGGGCTTCGGGTGGTCCGATAACCAAGGACAATACGGGCGTCGAGGTTTATGACACGATTTTCTCGGTGGTGGAATCGCCGGTACAGAAGGATCTGATTTGGGTGGGAACCGACGATGGATTGGTTCAACTGACTCGCGACGGTGGCGCGCATTGGGAGAACGTTACGCCTAAGGCGATGCCGGAGTGGGGCACGGTGAGCATGATCGAGGCTTCTTGGCATGAGGCGGGGACGGCGTATCTTGCGGTCGAACGACACAAACTCGATGACTTCGCACCTTATGTTTTCAAGACCACAGATTTTGGCAAGACCTGGACGAAGTTGGTTTCGGGGCTTCCGGCAAGCGGCTATGTTCATGCGGTCAGGGTCGATCCACGGCGCGCGGGATTACTTTTTGCGGGCACGGAACAGGGTGTATACGTCTCGTTCAACGATGGTGCGCTTTGGCAGTCGCTGCAACTGAATCTGCCAACGGTTCCGGTCAATGACCTGGTGATCAAGAACACCGACCTGGTGTTGGCAACGCATGGGCGCAGTTTCTGGGTACTGGATGACATAACTCCGCTGGAGCAGTATGACGATTCGATTCCACAGCAGGAGGCACATTTGTTTACGCCCGCGACGACAAATCACACCGTGTTTCATGGTTCGCCTTTTGCTTCTGGGGGTGGGAAGAATCCTCCGGCTGGAGCCGTCATTAATTATTGGTTGAAGACGTCGCTTAAGAAGCCTGATGAGGCGAAGTCGCAGGCTTCCGGAGCAGGGGCGGGCGCGGCGCCCGTCGCTCCATCGGCTAAGGCGGACGAGACCAAGAAGGGTGACGGTGATTCGACTGAGGCTCCAAAGATCACTTTGGAGATTCTTGATTCGTCGGGCAACGTGGTTCGCAAGTATCCGAAGAAGGAAGAAGCGGGCGAGAACGATGAAGAAGACTTCTTCAACCGCGGCGGCGGTGCGAGTAGATTGCCGGCCGAAGCTGGATTGAACCGGTTCGTTTGGGACTTGCGCTACGAGGGAGCTACGAAAGTGCCCAAGGCTCCGCTATGGGGCGGCGACACCGAGGGTCCGGAGGCCTTGCCTGGAACGTATCAGGTGCGGTTGACAGTGCTTGGCAAGACTTACACCGCTCCGCTGGAGATCAAGGCGGATCCGCGGTTGAACGTGAGTCAGGGAGACTTGGCGAAACAGTTCGATCTCCTGCTCAGGATACGGAGGAAGATCACGGAGACCGATGAGGCCATCATTCAGATGCGCGATCTTCGGGAGCAGATCAATGCGATTAACGCGCGGCTGAAGAGCGATCCTCGCGGGAAGGTGATTGCGGATTCGGGGAAGGCGCTGGACAAGAAGATGACGGTAGTGGAAGAAGCGCTGATTCAGACCAAGGCTAAGAGCGGTCAGGATGTGCTGAATTTTCCGGTGCGGTTGAACAATGACCTGGTTGCGTTGAACGGCGTTGTAAGCAGCGCGGACTCGGCTCCCACGAAGCAGTCCTATGAGGTCTTCGACATGCTAAGCCAAGCGGTGGATGAACAACTGGCGAAATGGAAGGCGATCGTGTCGACGGATGTGGTTGCATATAACAATCTGGTGAAAGAGCAGGAGGTTCCTGCGTTGTTGGTGAAGTCGGCGGATGCGGGCAAGTGAACGGAAAATTGTAATTGGTGATTTGTGATTCGCAATTTAAGAGCGAGGGATTTACCACGGAGGCCACGGGGTTTACGCAGGAGAGTACAGGGGAACCCAACTTTCTGAATTCCCCCTTCAGGCACGATCACGCGATGAACCCCTTGGCGGTTTCACAATTACCAGTCACCAATTACCAGTTGCCAATGGTCTGTTAGCCGGCTACCGCTGCTGGTTTTAAGACTGCTGCTGGTGAACCCCAGCGTTCTATTTCCTGCGCGTCGACGACGGCGATGGCAGCGATGTTGACGATCTCTTCCACCTCTGCTCCGCGCGGCAACAGATGGACGGGCTTGCTCATTCCCATGAGAATAGGGCCAACGGTTTCGACGCCACCGATTTTTGCCAGCAATTTGTATGCGATGTTGGCGGAGTTGAGGTCAGGGCAGACCAGCACATTCGCACCACCTTTAAGAGCGCTGAAGGGGTAAGTTTCCTCCAGCATTTCGGGAGAGACGGCTACGTCGGCCATTACCTCGCCATCGGCGACTAGAGTTGGATCCGCCTTGTGGAGTAGATCCACGGCTTTGCGAACCTTCTCGCAAAGTGGATGTTTGCTGCTCCCGAAACTGGAGAATGAGAGCATCGCGATGCGGGGGACGACGTCGAAACGCCTTGCAGCTTCGGCGGCGCAGAGTGCGATTTCCGCTAGTTCTTCTGCAGTGGGATCGATATTTACGCTGGTATCGGCGAGGAAATAAATGTCTCCTTTGCGGGTGATCATGGCGTAACAGCCAGCGACTGTGTGCAAGCCTTCGCGCATGCGCACGATCTGGAGCGCTGGACGAATCACATCGGGGAAGTGCTGCGTGACGCCGGAGACGAGCGCATCGGCATCGCCCATGTGCACCATCATGGGACCAAAAACGTTGCGGTCGTTGATCAGCGTTCGGGCTTCGCTCAGGGTTACACCGCGACGCTGGCGCAGACGGCAGAGCTCGTCGATGTAGCTTTCGCGCAGCGGAGATTCAAATGGATCAACGAAGCGCACGCCTTTCAGATCCAACCCAAGATCGAGCGCCTTTGCCTCTATGGTTGATCGCTTGCCCAGCAGAATGGGCTCGGCGATTTTCTCTTCGATCAAAGTGTGACATGCGCGCAGGATCTTATCGTTTTCTCCTTCGGGAAAGACTATGGATTTATGTTTGGCCTGCGCTTTGTGAATCATGACCCGCGAGATCTCGTGGGCTTTTCCGAGGCGACGTTCGAGTTGCTCGCGGTACTCGTCCAGGTCGACGGGCTCCTGCGCCACTCCGGTACGCATGGCGGCTTCGGCTACGGCGGCGGACTCCCAGATCAAGACGCGAGGGTCGAAGGGTTTCGGAATCAGGTAATCGGGACCGAACTTGAGCCGCTCGACTCCATAGGCGCGGCAGACGGAGTCGGGCACGTCTTCTTTGGCGAGTGCAGCGAGAGCTCGGGTTGCGGCCAGCTTCATCTCGTCGTTGATGGCGGTGGCGTGCACGTCGAGGGCTCCACGGAAGATGAAGGGGAAGCCGAGAACGTTATTGACCATGTTGGGATAATCGGAGCGGCCGGTGCACATGATGACGTCGGAGCGGCAAGATTTGGCGTCTTCATAGGTAATTTCAGGATCGGGATTCGCCATGGCGATTACGATAGGACGGGGCGCCATGGAACGCACCATTTCTTGAGTGACGACACCGCCGACGGAGAGTCCGAGGAACATATCGGCGCCGACCATCGCTTCGGCGAGAGTGCGCAGCCTGGTGTCGTGGGCGAAGCGCTCTTTATAAGGATTCATGCCCGCAGTTCGGCCTTTGTAAACGACTCCCTTGGTGTCGCAGAGCGTGATGTTCTCGCGCTTCATGCCGAGACGAACATAGTGCTCGGCGGTAGCAATGCCCGAGGCGCCGGAGCCGTTGATGACGAGGCGAATTTTGCTGATGTCTTTGCCTGCAACTTCGAGCGCGTTCAACAGTGCGGCTCCAGAAATAATTGCGGTGCCGTGCTGGTCGTCGTGAAAGACGGGGATCTTCATCGTCTTTTTTAAGGTCTCTTCGATATAGAAGCACTCAGGCGCCTTGATGTCTTCGAGGTTGATGCCGCCGAATGTGGGCTCGAGAAGCTGGCACAGCTTGATGACATCGTCGGGATTATGGCTGTCGACTTCGATATCGAACACATCCACGTCAGCGAAGCGTTTGAAGAGGACGGCCTTGCCTTCCATTACGGGCTTGCCAGCCAACGGGCCGATATCGCCCAGACCGAGAACGGCGGTTCCGTTGGTGACTACGGCGACAAGATTTCCGCGACCGGTGTATTTAAAGGCATCGTGCGGATTTTTTTGTATGGCAAGGCAGGGTACGGCTACGCCTGGGGTGTAGGCCAGGCTGAGATCGCGTTGCGTCCGGCAAGGTTTGGTGGGAGTGACTTCGATCTTTCCCGGGCGCGAACCAGAATGGTAGTCGAGGGCTTGCTGCTTGGTGAACGACATGGGGTTCTCCAGGGGATTGGATTTTGGCCGGAGGCGGCTCGAGGATCCAGCTCTGAAGGCGTAGCAATGAGCCGGGGGCGACCATGATAAGTTTCCTCCTCCGCAGAATTACAAACAGTGATTAATGTCACAGTGCTTCGAGACATGGTTTGGGAAACCGATCTTGGCCATGAGCTTTGACAGGCTGGGGCGTACTTTCGGTTTTGTTTACTAATTAATTACCTATATCCACCCCCCTCCCCCCTGCGCTATTGGAATCATGGGGTTAGGAGGAAATTCCCGCTAGATCTTTGAGTTTAAATGACTTAAAGCTAAAATATTTATAAATCAATAGGTTACATAGAACATCGGACCGAAAAGACGGCTTTGGGGGCAGTTTTGGGCGGGTGCCGTCATGCGGGACGGTTACGCCTTGCGCTGCCCCAAAACGTGGTCGTCATCATAATTATTGTGCAGGTGGGATTCGAAGTCTGTGATGGGGCTCACGGCGCGTTTGTGAAAAGGTCCGAATCAGGCGAGGCGCAACGTCAGGGGCGGCAATGATAATGATGATAAGGATAGGCCTTCCACCTCGACCTTCCAGAGCTCGCCTGCAGTTGCGAGATGACCGGCCGTGAGGGTACCGGAGCTTACGATTTCTCCCGCTTGCAGGGGCTGGGTGGGGGAGCGGCGGGTGATGGCTGCTCCCAATTCGGCCAGGCAGAGGGCGGGGCTTTTGAGGCTATTCTTGCCCGATCCTTCTTCCACGAACTCACCGTTTTTCGATACGCGCACTTTCAAGCGCGGGAGCTCTTCGACGAGGGTGGCGATTTGTTCTGGCTGAATCTCGACTCGGTGACCGACGACTAGCGCGGCATGAAGTCCGAAAGATGCAACGAAGTCGCTGGGCTGAAACTTCCAATCGGGATAGGGACAATCGATGATTTCGAACCCGACGGCGATCCATGCTGTCGATTCGAGGGCAGCGGTGGCGGCATCTTTTTGAGGGTCGGCGGATGAGATGGAGCGCTTCAATCCGAAAATGATTTCGGGTTCGACCTTCAGCGAACGGGGATGCGCGACGGATAGCGTGCAGGAATTCTGGGCATTCTTAATGTCGTTGCCAGTGTAATGGACGGTGTCGTCATACATGTGCGCCCACACCAGGGTTTCGAGTTTGAGCACACGCCACATCGCTTTATTGGCGTAGCCAACCTTACGGCCTACGGCTTTGTGTCCTGCGGCTTCGCGCAGGTTCTTGAGGATTGCTTCTACGGCATAGGCCGCATCCAGGTCGAAACCGGGTCGGGATGAGGGAGGGATGGCGACCATCTCTCCTGAGTCATGTGCGGACATGAGTTCGCGCGCTAAGGCTGCAACGTCCAATGGGAACATAGGAGTCCAGACGTTCAGCATGGTAACACCTGCGCGTAAATCGTCGCGCGGGGTGGGCGGCGCCTGAGATTGCGACAAAGTTCCGTCGGTGTCTGTTGTCGAACCTCAGCGGCTGAAGCCGGGGTTTAGAGATGCCACTTATCGCAGCGGTGAACCGCTGCGCCACCCAAAGGCAAGGGCCACAGCCGCGTGAGCCGCTGCGACATCCAAAAGCAAGAGCGAGGCTGGGTGAACCACTGCGCCACCCAAAGGCAAGGGCCACAGCCGCATGAGCCGCTGCGACATCCGAAGGCAAGCGTGGGTGTGTTACAAAGTCGGATATTTATGAACTGACGTTCCTCGCAGCAACCGGCGAAGATGTGCCTTTCGCGCTCTAGCACCGTGCAGGGGTGATGCAAGACGGGGCAAGCCCCTCTCTACCCGAGTTTTTTCCCGCAGGCTATAAACCTGATAAGATTTCGCTTCTTTGTTTGGAGGAATTATGCGTGGGTGGTTCGTATTGGTTTGTGGGGTGGGGCTCATGGCTGTAGGGTGGGCGCAGAACCCGGAGATGCCAACCGCCGTGCCGTCCGCAGGCTCGTCTAAGACAGCGGGCGAGAAACAGCCGGCGAATCACGGATCCGGCGACTCGGCGCTGAAGGATATGTTCGAAGAGAAGATCAAGCTCGAGTGGGAGGCGCTGAAGAACAAAGACAAGAAAGCATACGGCGCATTGCTAGCGGACGACTATCAAGGGGTTGAGATCGATGCGAGAGGCGAGCGCAATAAGATTCAATCGGTCAATGACCTGGACGAGGAAAATGTATTCAACTACACCCTGTGGGGATACAAGTTCTTCCCACTAGGGCCGGATGCGGCCCTGATTATCTACGAAAGTACGATGCAGTTTCCGCCAAAGGCACAGATACGCTTCTCGCGGGTCTATATCAGCGAGATCTGGGTGAAGCGGGCGGGGGAGTGGAAGATACTGCACTATCAGGAAACGCGGGTGAAGTAGAGCTAGCTGAGGGGTACTCGATTCGTTGCAACCGTTGCCTTACGGCCGCCATCTCAAATGGTGTAGAAGTGTGACGACGAGGAGAATCCCATGAGGATGAGCAATTTGTTTTTCGCGGTGCTTGTTTGCAGCGGCTTTGTTCTGGCGCAAGACAGCAACGACATGAGCCCGGTGAAGAAAGATTCTGAGGGATCGGTGACGGTGACCGGCTGCGTGAGCAGAGCCAGCGGCGATTACACGCTGATGAAGCAGGATCCAGCGGAAACGTATGAACTGCAGGCGACCAACAAAATAAGACTCCGGCACTACCTGGGACAGCGAGTTGAGGTAACGGGAACGAAGGCGCCGACGATGAGCTCCAGTTCGGACGCGATGAACAAAACGGGCTCGGCGGCGCCGGTGACAATCACCGTCACTGCGATCAAGACGCTGGACAAAGAATGCACGCAGCGGTCGGCGTCTCGGTAGCAGGACTGTGGAGGGCCTCAGCGGCTATTGGCAGTCCGGCGGCATCGCCATGATTGCGGATTCGGAGTCACAGGGCGGCTTGTGCTTCGCCGGCTCCAGGAGCGACGGGCGGCTGTACCGGAGAATCCACAAGCCCTCGTTATTGGTGAGGTAGATCAGGCCGTGGTTGCCGTCGGGAAGAATGCTGGTGACTTTGTTGAACGTGTCCAGCGTTTTGGGATTGTGCGGGTCACTAAGGTCGAGGACGCGAACGGTTTCCGTGGGACGACTATTGCTGGTTAGAGTGGCTGGCGTTCTTTCCGGAGCCTCCGCGATGGCCACGTCGGGGCTTACCATCTGCAGGTTTCCCGAGGTCGACTGATTCGATTCGGCCACACGTTTCAATAGGGTGGGCCGCTCCGGGTTGGTCACGTCGACGACCATGAATCCTTGTTTCCCAGCTTGCTGGACGTAGAGGTAGAGTTTCTTCTGCTCTTTCTGAAGCAACGTTTGACTGCCGGTTGCCTGGGGCAGAGACAGATGAGCGATTACGGTTGCCGGGACGTCGGTGGGCTTGGTGGGCTGGTCGCTTGCGATTGCATTCACGACTAGAAGCGAACCGGCCAAAATACAACTCTGCAGCACTGCTCTACGAGACATCTTCATAAGTCACTTCACCACGATCAGACAACGCACTTCACTACCATCAATGCACATGCTGACTTATGTGAAGCGCGTTGAGGGCGAATATATCACGTTCGGTCGCCCCGTTCACGCGCTCCAGAATACCGGTTTACATTTCGCCTCAACTCTCGTCTTTGGTCCTACTGTTGAGCGTAGACACCGACGCAGCCATTGCTGCTCTGTGTCTGGCAGAGCCCGCCCGCCTGCAAAGGAACGAAGACGTGGTTATTGTTGGGATCCACGGCGACACTGTGTGAATTGGACCCGGTTGCAGCATTTTGCAGCCAGAGGTTAGTCCCAGCATCAATGACGCCGAGAACTGGGCCGTTCGGCATATCTCTGGCCGCCAGGTAGTACTTGTTGTCGCCGGGGTTGTACCAGGTTTCGTCGACACCGCCGACATTGTAGATCTGGGTGAGTATGGCTCCGGTTGTCCCGTTGATGATGTACTCGTTGGGAGGAAATGCCTCGCCGTCGTGATCGGCGCAACCTACGAGGTAATTTGTACCGGGACCCTGAGTGACGCTGGTGGGCATGCAGTTCAGCATTACATAGCTGTTGACAACGACCGGACCACAAGAAACCCCTCCGCAAGCGGTATTGGCGAGTTGCGGATCGATTTCATCGATGTTTCCAACGTTGGTGATACCGATGGAATTTTCATTCGCAAGCAGCAAGTGACCGGTGCCTTCGTTCCATACCATCCCTCCCAGACCGGCGGGAGCTATGGCGCCCGCGCAGGTTCCACCGGGAGCAGTTTGGCTACAGAAAGTTCCTAACGACTGGTCGAGGATGGGACCATGATGGCAGGGAATAGTGTACGCCGTACCGCTGGGCGTTATGCCGATGCCAGGGACCAACGAAGCAAGGGATCCGGAGACGCCACCGAACACCTGCGGATTGGAAGGATCCGGGCACGGGAATGAGCCACCAACTGTGTCAACCGGAACGCCCGCGTTAAGGCCCAGTCCTCCGGAAGCCGCTCCTCCCGCGCCATCGTAGTAGATCTGGCCCAGGATGCAACTCGGGGGATTAAACGAAGCGCCGGGCTGCGGTATGACCCAAGTTTGTGAAAATGCCTGAGACGGGTAAGTCGGAAAATCCGTGGGATCGCCACTGATCTGGGAGGGCGCAGCCCAGGGGCCGTAAGCTAAATTCTGGTCGATCGGCAAACAATGCTGCTGTTGCGCCGTCCCCGTCTTGGTGACGACGTGCGACATATCGATGAACGTGATGAAGGGCAATCCCGGATCGCCGTTGATGATCGCGAGAACCTTATTGGTGTTGTCGAACGACATTTCGTCGGCGCGGTCATCGCCGCAATCGGCGGCCGAACCGGCTCCGCCGTTCCACGAAGCGACGCAGGGAGCGATGCCCAACGGACCGTCATAATCGGCGGAAACGCCGGTCGGTATGTCGGCCAGCACGGTGGGAGGAGTCGGCGGATTTTGAGTGAGGTCCATCGTGGTCAGATCAAAGACGACAACCGAAGCGCTGCCGTTGGCGACGAAGAGGGTAGTGCCGTCGTCGCTAACTTCGAGGCCATCCGGACCGGACATGGGATTTACACCGTTGGCGCGGGAGGCACAGCACTGTGCGCCGGGGAATCCACCGAAGTGATGGTTTGCGCCAAAGCCGGAGCCGAGGTGGAAGGTGGACCCTCCCTCCCAGGACAAGTCAGTTCGACATCCATAGCGGGTGAAATTGCCGAATACGGAAATGAGGGGAGGGATGAGGTCGTTGCCGGTCTCGGGATCAGTGGCGCAGGGGCTGGCCTGGTTTCCGGCGCCGGTAACGGCGTTGGTGCCTTGGATTGCATTCACCGCGAGGTCGTTGCTGGTGTCGAAGACATCGATGGCCAAGCCGATGCGGTCGGAAACGTAATCCAAATTGTCGCCCTTGCCGGTGGGATTTTTCGCGACCCAGCTAATGTCGAAGGAGTTGAATGGTCCGCCGGGTTCGCCGGTGGGATTGTGTTCGGGCACGGTGATAACGTCGATGACGCCGTAACCACCGTTGGAGGTAGTGCCGCAAATCGGACAGTTCGCTACGTTTCCGCAGCCGCTCAGGATCATGAACAGCACGGCGACTAAAATAGTAAGCAGAATCCTCGGTCTCATCGAATTCCCTCCTGCGATTTCCCTACAGAGCCAGTTTGCGGCCAGCTCCTATCCAAATTGTTGAGCCATCTGCAACGGACGCGCCGGAGCGCGCCGACCTAGAATCTGAACTGCACGCGGTTCTCGAGAACGAAGTAGTTCTGCGGCACAGCGCCTATGGTGCTGGGATCCTTCAACTGATCGATGTTGAAATTGATCATGTACCGGACCCAATAATTGGGATACCAGTTGAGTCCGATGGTGTATTCGGTGGTGTGGTAGTTAAACGTGGGCACATAGCCGGGGGTGTAATAGTCCAGATAGCTCGCGCCGGGTTCTTTGCCGTGGATGCCAGTGATGCGGAAAGCGAGTTCCCAGGCTCCGTATCCGCGCCCTTTGCCGCCGGGGGTTTCAGGTCCGAACATCGGACGACCGACTCGGGGCGTGCCGTTTTCCGGACGCTTTTCGCCGGTCAGTAGGTAAGTGGTGCTGATGTCCCACGCCTTGGCGATGATGGAGGGAAGACTCAGGAAGCCGAGACCTCCCGGTTGTTCGGAGCCGACATTGTTACGGGACATATTGAGTTGGTCGAATTCTCCACGCAGAGCAAAATGGTCCTTGATATACGTGAACTCACCGTTGTAGCGCTGAATAGGTCCGTTGATAGCGAACTGCGGGAAGAAACTGTAAGCGCCGTCGGGCAATGTGCCAGCGAAGCTTTGATCACGGGTAAGGCCCTGGGAACGGGCACGGTCAATGGATCCGCCAATGGCGAGTTGCTTGAGCCACTCGTTCTTCGACTTGCGCCAGAGATATAGGCGTAGCCGACCGACGAATTCTGGTTGGTTGGTGGTGTTGGCAAGAGCATATCCCTTGCCGTTAAACGCTCCGACCCAGTACTGCACGACACCGCCATCGATGTCACCGTGGAACGCGATGCCCGGGCTGCGAAATGCGGAAGCGGCTGACGGGTACAACATGGACTGGAAGCCGCGTTCTACGAAGTCAAGGTTGGTGGCGCCGGTGCCGCCTTCCTGAGCGAAGGGCACCTTGAACTGACCTGCCTGGAATTGGATTTCGGGCTTGATTCTCACGTTGAGGTAAACGTCACGCACGACCGAGCCCGTAGTCGCCGCCGCGTCGGTGAGTAAGGCGAAATCGAAGTGCGAACCATAGTTACCCTGAAAGCCAAAACGAGCGCGGCGCACGAGGAAAGTGTTAGCGGGCGTTCCGTCGCCGCTATAAGAGCGGTAGTCGGTGTTCACATAACCATAGGGACTGATGCTGAACTGGCCGTCCGCGCTGCGGATGAAGAAGTGTTCGCCGTTCCATCCGGCGGTTAAGGGAGCGTCTTTTTTAGGCGCGGCGGACGGAGCGGCCTGATCGACCATGGGCGCCCATTCGACGGGTTGCGGCTCGAGAAGAACGGCGTTCATAAGATGCGCGTTGCCGTTGCCTGCATCATCGTCGAGGGAGGGAGCGTCGGCCACGGGCTGCAGGTGGGCCGTGCTGCCGTTCGCGGGTTGGACCGCGGCGGCGCGGGCTGTTCCGTCCGCGAGCTTCTCGACCAAGGCCTTCAGTTCCTCGATGGTCTTGCGCTGTGCGGCGACCTCACTGCGCAACTCGTTGACTTCTTCCTTGGTGGCTGACACGGACGAAGAACCGGCAGCCTTGCTCGCGGGATCCGTGCCTTGAGCATAGGTGAGCGAAGCGGGCGCCGTGAAAACCACCAGAAGCACGAAGAACGTTGTTAGCGAGCGCATGAGTTACCTCTCCCGGAATGATTTTGCAAAACAGGCCTATCCTCAGGGCAGGCGCAGACCCATGTCAGCGCGGGCTGCCTTGTTTGTTCGGGCCACGAACCGAAAGATTTCTAAACTTGCGAATGAGTGCACGTCCGGTCCGGAAAGCGGACCAGTTATGAGGAGCCGGTGTAACACATCAAAATATTGGATGTCAAGGAAAAATTTCTTCGATAGCCGGTAAGGAGGAGACACGCAACAATTCCGACGAGCGAGATTTTGTCAGAAGAAACGCTAGCAGAGTTAGAAGGATGGAGGGAGTGCATAAAGAGATGCGTAAGGAAATTACTGGGGCGTAACTACGAAATGTAAATTTGTGTATCGGTGCGAGGGTAGTAGGAAGACGAAGGTCTGGGAGACTGCTGTTAGAATTGGCGCCCGTGCTGGCGCCGCGTCCGGGGTAAGCCAGCTTCGCTGGATGCCGTTCAGGTCGGTATGGATCGCAGCTCGTATGGCTTTACACCTCACGCAGGCCATTTTTTTGCTTCTCGCCGCCATGATCGCCGGCGCGCTGAATGCGTTAGCCGGCGGCGGGAGTTTTATTTCTTTTCCAGCACTGTTGTTTCTACGAATCCCAGCGGTGGAAGCGAATGCTACAAATACGGTTGCGCTGTGGCCGGGGCTGGCGGCCAGCACCCTCGCATACTTGAAGCGACTGAAGGCACCGCTTCGAGTGCTGGTCCCATTGCTCGCGACCAGCATCGCCGGAGGATGGGCGGGAGCACTGCTGTTGCTGAAAACTCCGCAGCATACTTTTCTGCGTCTGGTGCCGTGGCTGCTGCTGGGTGGGACCTTGCTGTTCGCCTTCGGCAATTCAATTCGTGCCATGGTCGGCAGGACCTCGCTGATCGATGACGATCTGCGGGACACATCGGTAAAAGCAATTGTGGTGGGTTCGATCGCCGAGTTTCTGGTGGCGGTATATGGCGGATATTTTGGTGCCGGCATCGGGTTTATGACGCTGGCGATGCTGGCGCTGATGGGAATGCGCGATATTCATGCGATGGGGGCGATTCGGACGCTGTTGGCGGTCGCCATTAACGCGGCGGCCGTAGTGACGTTTATCGCGGCGCGCGCGGTGTTGTGGCCGCAGTGTGGAGTCATGGTTGCGGGCGCGCTCGCCGGCGGCTGGTTTGGAGCGCATTATGCGCAGAAGGCGGACCCGCGGAAAGTGCGCGGACTGGTGATTGGGGTGGGATTCGCCATGACTGCGTATTTTTTTGTTACGGTGCGGTAGCGCGTCCGCGGATTCTCGCGCAGGGGCTATAATCGTCCGTTTCACAGATTCTTTAACGAATCACACGGACGAAAATCGGCTGGTCATCGTCGGACGAGCATCGTCGTGCTTCTTCAACAACGACCCGTGCTAAAGGCGACAATGGAATGACTCTGAAGTCGGTCGAGACGCTTCTTGATGTTTTACATTTCGCGGACAGCCACACCGCGGTCATCGTTCCGGAGCTTGGAATCCGGGTGACATACGATTCACTGCGTCAGCAGGTGCTGACCATGGCGAATGCCCTGGCATCGGCTGGTATTCGCCGGGGCGATGCGGTCGCGATCGCGTTGCCGAATGGATTGCCGGCGATTGTGAGCTTTCTTGCCGCTTCTATTGCGGGAACCGCCGCCCCGTTGAATCCGGCTTATCCGTATGAGGAGTTTCATTTTTTTCTCGGGGACACGAATGCTCGCGTTTTGCTGTGCCCCCCGGTGGGCGCGGAATTCGTGCGCACCGCAGCGGCAGATCGCAAGATTCCAGTGATCTCCGTCAGCATGACGGAGCAAGGCGACGTTCACCTGGTGGACGCTCCCACGGGAGCTACGGCGCCCGAGCCGACGCCGGACGACATTGCGCTGGTTCTGCACACCAGCGGCAGTACGGGGCGGCCGAAGCGGGTTCCGCTGCGGCATTTCAATCTCGCGGTCTCGTCGGCGAATATCGCAAACACGTATGCTCTTTCCGAAGACGATGTTTCGCTGTGCATCATGCCGTTGTTTCACATTCATGGGCTGATTGGCTCGACGATGGCGACTTTGCTTTCCGGCGGGACGGTGGTTGTGCCGACCAAATTCAATGCGCTTTCTTTCTGGCGGACGGTTCGAGAACATCGCGTGACCTGGTATTCAGGGGTACCGACGATGCATCAGCTTCTGATGGCGCGAGCTCATCACAAGCCGGTCGAAGCGGCCACGTTGCGCTTCATTCGTTCCTGCAGCGCGCCGCTCTCGTCGGAGCTGATTCACAAGATCGAGGACCTATTTGGCGTGCCCTTCGTCGAAGCGTACGGAATGACGGAAGCGGCGCATCAGATGACGTCGAATCCTTTGCCGCCGCGGCATCGCAAGGCGGGTTCGGTGGGGGTGGGCACGGGTTTGCAGATCAGCATTATGGACCGGGAGGGCAATCATCTGGGCACGAACCAGCGCGGCGAGGTTGCCATTCGCGGCGCCAACGTGTTTCGGGGATATGAGAATAATCCTGAGGCCAATGCTCGGGCTTTCGTGAATGGGTGGTTCCGCACCGGCGATGAAGGATTGCTGGACGAAGACTGCTATTTACATTTGACGGGGCGAATTAAAGACATCATTATCCGCGGCGGTGAGAACATTGCGCCGCACGAGGTGGATGAGATTTTGCTGAGGCATCCCGCGGTGGCGGCGGCGGTTACGTTTGGCTGCGCGCATCCCACGCTGGGAGAGGAAGTGGCGGCGGCGGTAGTTTTGCACGAACCGAATGGAGCCACCGAATCGGCACTGATCAAGCACTGCCGTGGCTTGCTGGCGGAATACAAATGTCCAACGAAGATTTATCTGGTAGAAAGTATCCCGACCACCGCTACGGGAAAAATTCGGCGTCGAGTTGTAGCCGCGAAGCTGACAGATGACCAGCGCGCATAACCAGCTTTTAATAAGCGGCATGGATAGCCAGGCATGAGATTCCTGATTGCGGGGGCGGGAGCGATCGGTGCGTACATCGGCGCACGCATGGCGCAGACCGGATTCGACGTCACTCTTTTTGCGCGGGGGCCGCATCTTCGCGCCATGCAGGAGCACGGCGTGCGAGTGAAAAGCGGCGAGGGATATTTTGTCGCGCGTCCCAAGATCGCGAGCTCTCTCGAGGAAGTGGGACCGGTGGATGTTGTCTTTCTGGGAGTGAAGGCGCACGGACTACCGCAACTGGCGCCGCATTTGAGGCCGGTGCTCGGGCCAGACACTACCGTGGTCAGCACGCAGAATGGAATTCCCTGGTGGTACTTTCAGGGTTTCGGCGGCGAGTTTGACGGCTTGCGACTGGAGCGAGTTGATCCAGGCGGGGTGATTTCCTCGGCCATTGAAGCGCATCGCGTGGTGGGGTCGATCGTTTATTTCTCCACGGAGATTACGGCCCCGGGAGTGATTCAACATATCGAGGGCAATCGGATTTCTCTGGGCGAACCGGATGGCTCGCGCTCCGATCGCTGTCGCCGAATTGCGGAGGCGCTGATCGCTTCCGGATTGCGTTGTCCGGTTACGACTCGACTGCGGCATGAGATTTGGGTCAAGGTGCTGGGTAACGCGTCCTTGAATCCGGTGAGTGCGCTGACCCGGGCAACGCTGGTCCAGATGGTGCAGGATCCGGGAGTTTCTTCGGTGATCCGCCACATCATGCAGGAGGTGGAAGCGGTCTCACACAAGTTGGGCATGGAGTTGCCGGTATCGATCGAGCAGCGCATGGCGGGCGCGGAAAAAGTTGGGGAGCACAAGACCTCAATGCTGCAGGATCTCGAAGCCGGCCGACCGATGGAACTGGAGGCTCTGGTGGGTGCGGTGGTGGAGTTGGGGGAGCGGGTTGGACTACCTATGCCTTACACGCGGACGGTGTACGACTGCACCAGGCTGCTGTCGCAATGTGCTGCATCGCAGCATGGGAAGTAAAGGGGGCAGAAACTTTTCCTCTTGTCTTCATTTTGTCTTCATTTCTCCAGCTTTACATTTCTTTACCAAGAATATTTGGAGCGGGACTTGACAGGGGCGACGAGAGCGGGAGTATACTCGGCTCGTTCGCTGGTCCACTTATCGGACCACTTTCAAACTGACTATGCCAACCCCGATTAAATCCGATTTCGAAGCGGTTCGCAGGAACAAAGTTTACGAGGAAGTTGCGAAGCAGATTGAGCGTCTGATTCTGAAGAAACTGAAGCCTGGTGACAAACTCCCCTCGGAACGAGAACTGGCGGAGATGCTGCAAGTAAGCCGCAGTTCGATACGAGATGCGATTCGGGGTTTGGAACTGCTGGGACTGGTTGAACCGCGACAAGGGTCAGGGACGATCGTTCGCGAACTGTCGTCCGAATTGGTGGTCAATCCTTTTGCGGCCGCGCTGAAACAGCGGCAGGAAATGGTGAGCGAGCTTCTGGATTTTCGCAAGATGCTGGAACCGCCGCTGGCCGCGCGCGCAGCGACACACGCGTCTCCGGAAGAGATTGCGGAGATGGAAGAGATTCTGCAGCGGCAAGAGAAGACGCAGGATCAGGGCGACGCCGCCATCGCCGAGGACGCGGAATTCCACTACAGCGTTGCGTTGGCTTCGGGAAACAGTGTGGTTCTGAAGGTGATTGATACGATCATGGACCTGCTGCGGGATACGCGGGAACGTTCGTTGCAGGTGGAAGGGCGCTCGCAGAAATCGCTTGCCGGTCATCGGCGGATTCTGGCGGCCATTAAACGTCATGATGCTGAAGCGGCGAAGGCTGCGATGCGGCGGCATATTGAAGACGTCGAAGAGATCGTGACTGAAAAGTTTTGACGAAGAGAGAATTCTTCCTGGTTCGTTAGATCTTGGTTCGTTAGATCTTGGTTCGTTAGTTCATGGGATGCTTCGCGATCGCCATCCGTGGGGAAGGTAATCGCGGCACGTTGAACGTCGTTGTTGAAATGGTGGGTGATTCGGTCCGAGCCTAAGGGTGAGCGCTCGAGCAGACTGAGTCTGGGGACGATCCGATTGAGTAACCTGGAAAATCACGGGAACCCTGCGGCTATCGCGTCGCATGGCGCGGAGTCGGCCGTGCCTTCTTCCGCGGCAACGGTGACGTTGCGGGTGGCGGAGGCCCGGGTCGAGGACATCGGTCATGCGATTGCGCGAGTGGCTGCGGCCGATCTGCAGCGCATGGGTGCGCGTGCAGGGGATGTGGTAAAGATCACCGGCGGCACGATCGCGGTCGCGCGCGCCGAGGCTTCAGACGAAAACTACGAAGGCATGATCCAGATCGACGGCACGTGCCGGAGCAACTGCAGCGCTGGGTTGCAGGAGCAAGTCACGGTGACACCAGTCGAGCATGAGCAGGCAGTGGCAGTTCGCTTCCTGCCATTGTGGGTGGGAGCCGCGCCGGCGACGATTGCTCCCGACCGGATGCTTGAGGACCTGGTGGGTGTGCCGGTGATTGCGGGCTGTGTGGTGCGGGTGCCGACGTTTGCCAAGGCGGTGAACTTCCAGGTGGTGCGGACGATTCCCTCGGGACCGGTGGTGATTGGGAAGCGCACCGATATTCGGATTGTGGACGGCGAGCAGACGGCGGCGCGCGCTCCGGCGGTGTCGTACGAAGATATCGGCGGCCTGGAGCGTGAGGTTGGTCGGGTGCGCGAGATCGTTGAGTTGCCGCTGAAGTATTCGCGGATTTTCGAGCGTTTGGGAATTCTGGCGCCGAAAGGGGTGTTGCTGTATGGGCCGCCGGGTACGGGCAAAACCCTCCTGGCCCGTGCGGTAGCGGCGGAAAGCCGGGTGCACTTTATTCATCTGAACGGTCCCGAGATCATGCGGAAGTTTTATGGCGAAAGCGAAGCCAAACTCCGCGAGGTGTTCGAGGAAGCGGCTCGGCATGCGCCGGCGATCCTGTTCATTGACGAGATCGACGCGGTGGCTCCCAAGCGCACGGAAGTAGCGGGCGAAGTGGAAAAGCGGGTAGTAGCCCAGCTTCTCAGCTTGATGGATGGCTTTGTGGCACGCGGCCAGGTGATCGTCATTGGGGCGACCAATATTCCCGAGGTGTTGGACCCGGCACTACGGCGTCCGGGGCGCTTCGATCGTGAAATTGAAATTGGGGTTCCGAATACGCAGGCTCGGCTGCAAATCCTGAGGATTCATACGCGGGCGATGCCGCTCGCGTCCGATGTCGATCTCGCGGAGATTGCCGAACATTCTCACGGTTTTGTGGGCGCTGATCTTGAAGCCCTGGGGCAGGAAGTGGGCATGATTGCATTGCGACGATTCCTCTCGGCCGTGCCGTTCGAAGCTGGCGATGTGGCTTCGACGGAACTAGAGAGATTGCAGGTTACGCGCGACGATTTTCTGGCCGGATTGAAGGAAGTCGAACCCAGTGCGACTCGTGAATTCTTTATTGAAAAAAGTGGTTCGACGTTTGCTTCGCTCGGGGGTCTCAGCGAGGTGAAGCGGTTGCTGGATGCGGTGATCGAGCATTCCCACATGCGCGATGAGATCTATCAGCAGGTTGGACTGGCGCCGCCACGCGGCATTCTGCTCACCGGACCGTCGGGTACAGGGAAGACGGCGATGGCTCGCGCGCTTTCCGGTGAGAAGCAGATTCCGCTGATTGCGATAGATGGTCCGCAACTGTATTCGAAGTGGTTGGGCGAATCGGAGCGGGCGCTGCGCGAAGTTTTCAAGAAGGCTAGACGGGCGGCACCGTGCATTCTGTTCTTCGACACGATTGACGCGGTGGCTCCGAAGTTTGGCGCCGACCAGTTTGGCACGGACGTCTATCAAAGGATTCTGAGCCAGCTTTTGCGGGAGATCGACAACCTGCGTGATGTTAAAGGTGTGATTTTGCTGGGAGCGACAAATCGTCCGGAGCGGATCGATCCCGCGCTTTTGCGAAGCGGGCGCTTTGATTATGTGCTGCCATTCGCCAAGCCCGATGCGGCCGATCGCGCAGCCATTATGCGACTTTGCTGCCGGCGGGTTCCGGTGGCGCCCGATGTCGATTTCGAGGAATTTGCCGGCCGGATGGAAGGAGTCACGGGCGCGGATATCGAAAGCCTGTGTAAGAAGGCAACGCTATTCGCGATTGCGGAATTTGAGAGTGGCGCTCGGGCCCGTCCCTTCGTGGTATTGCGCAGCGATTTTCTGGCCGTGCTCGAGTCCGATCGTGGCAGTCCGAGGCAGGTGGCAGTCATCAGTAAATGGAAAAGCGTGAAAGTGCTGAGCAATAGCGGCGGGGATTTGCTGTGTCCGGATGCATCGGACTAGGGAACGATTGATTCAAGAATGAGGAACTGATTATGAGTTACACCGAACTTACGGTCTGGACGCGCGGCATCATCATGGACAAAGAGGGGCGAGACATTGTCAATTCCGTCTCTGCGTCGGCTCGACTTGAAGGCAAGTATGCGCAGGCGATGGAGAACTATGTTGACAATCCCGATCGCACGAACTGCCCGACGCGCAAATACTGCCGGGTGAGCGATGACGTGCTCGAAAACGAACTCACCTACGAAAACGAGAACCCCAATATCGTCGTTCTGGTGGAGGGGACGATGGTGAAGGGTTGGGATTACATGCGCGGGATGCCGCCGGGCGGAACGCTGGTGATCAACACGCACTACACTCCCGACTACATGATTCGTTTTGTGCCGGGTGCGGAACGGTTGGCACAACTAGTTTGTGTTGATGCGGCTCACCTGGCCGACCACAAATGGCTCTACTACCGACTGGGCGAACTCGGACTGGATCGTCTATCGACCGAAGGCGCGGCGGAACGCAACAAGTCGGTGGCACCGGATATCGCGGCTCCGCTGATTGCCGCGGTGGTGAAGACTACGGGCATCGTCAAGATGGAGACGATTGAACCGATGATCGCGAATAAGAAGGCATTCGAAATGGCACTCGATCAGTTGCACGTTATGAAACTGAATCCGGTGGCTGCTTAATCGTGCGGGGACGGGGCTCTCTGCCGTCCTGGAAGGGCGAAGCCCCGTCACCAGACAACATTTGCTCGACCATTCAACATTTTCTATAGGCAGGAAGGATTTCATGTCGACTAAAGGCACACACATTCCCGATCGGCTCAAGATTCCATTTGCCGGCATTACACCAGCGCCCACGCAGGAAAAGGGACAAGACCTGTTTCCTACTGGCAACTGGCGTTCCATCCGACCGGTGTATCGAGACAAGTTGCCACCCTGCAACAACGCTTGCGGAACGAACGAAAAAATTCAGGGCTATCTCGACCTGGTGAAGCGCGGCAAGTATCTGGACGCGTATGCGCTGATCAAGGAAGACATGCCGTTTCCGTCGGTCACTGGACGAGTGTGCTATCACCCGTGCGAGCAAGCCTGCAATCGCGGGAAGTACGACGAGGCTATTTCGATTCGGGCAGTGGAGCGCTTTCTTGGCGATCTTGGACAGGCGCTGAAGAATGACGTGGTCAAGCCGGGGAAGCCGAATGGCAAGAAAGTCGCGGTGGTCGGATCGGGTCCGGCGGGTCACAGCGCCGCGTACCAACTGGCGCGAATGGGCTATAAAGTCACGATTCTTGAGAAGTCGCCGAAAGCAGGCGGACTGAACCGCGGCGGGATTCCGGACTGGGTGCTGCCGCAGCAAGTACTGGATCGCGAGATCGAGCGTCTGGTGGAGCTGGGCATCACGATCAAGACCAATGTCGAGGTCGGCAAAGATGTCACGTGGGACGACTTGAAGAAAGACTATGACGCTGTCGTGTTAGCGGTGGGGCTTACCGAGCCGAATAGCGTCCGGGCCGAGGGTGAGGATAAGAAGGGCGTGCATTACGGTCTTCCGTTCCTGCGCGATATTGGGATGGGCACATCCAACGTGAAACTGGGTGCTCGGGTCGCGGTCATCGGCGGCGGAAACACCGCTATTGATTGTGCGCGTGAAGCGCTGCGACAAGGCGCTGTCGAAGTGACGATGATCACAGTCGAGGGCAAGCATGAGGAAATGCCTGCCTCGCCGGAAGATCTGCACGACATGCTCGAAGAGGGGGTCGAACTGGTGCACGGGCGCGCGGTGACGGCGGTGCTTGGCAACGGCAAAGTTGAGACTTTGCAATTGCATCCGGCGCGCTTCGCAGGCGCCATTAATGCGTCGCCGATCCATGTGGATCGAAACGCTCCGGCGGAGAAGTTCCACGTTGATAATGTGATCATTGCGATCGGCCAGCGGGCGGCGCTGAAATGGTTGCCGGACGAGTTCAAGAGCGAGCGCGGCACGATCAAGGTCGATCGCTTTGGACGTCTCGGTAACACGAACTTTTTTGCCGCTGGCGACATCGTGCAACTGGGCTCCGGTCAGCCGCTGATGGTGGTGAATGCAGTGGGCGATGGGAAGCGCGTTGCCTTCAATCTGGACAAGGTAATGCGCGGCGATTCGTTGGAGCCGCGGACGATTCCGGTCGACGTTATCTTCGACTTGAACCGTATGAACATGACATACTTTCCGCACTTCCCACGCGTGCAGCAGCCTATGCTGGCGCCGTCTACCCGGCGTAAGACGCAGGATGAAGTGATTCAGGCGTTTACGGAGGAGCAGGCAGTCGAGGAGGCGGGGCGCTGCTTCAGTTGCGGCACCTGCAATGCTTGCGACAACTGTTATCTGGTTTGTCCGGAGCCTTGCATTGCGCGACCAGAGCGGTCGAATGGCCTGTATAAGATTCTGGTCGACTACTGCAAAGGCTGTCGCGTGTGTATTGAGGAATGTCCGACGGGATGCCTCGAGGGCGTGCCGGAACTTGACTTTGACACCGGAGTGGTGCGAATGGATACGGCGTTCGCCATCTCTCCGGGATTGCATGGACGGCAGGCGGAAGAATTGAGGAACCTTGGGCAACGAGCGGCTAAGAATATTTAGGACGCGAATGCCTGGATAGTTCTGCAGAAGTATGGGAATGGGGATCGTTCGACTGCGCAACTGTTTTCGCTTCGCGAAGCGGTTGCTGCGCTCAGGATGACAACGAAAATTGGAGTGAATTATGGCGACGGTTACGGCAGCAAAAAAGAAGATGGTCCGGATCAATGGTTGCGTGGCGGCGGCGCAGGCGGCGAAGTATGCCGACGTGGATGTGATTGCGGCGTATCCGATCCGTCCTTATACGGCGACGATGATGGCGCTGGCGCAAATGGTGGCGAACGGCGAACTCGACGCCGAGTACATCGTGGCGGATAGCGAGCACTCGCAGTTGAGCATCTCGCACGGCGCTTCGTCGAGCGGCGCGCGCGTTTTCACCGGCAGTTCTGGCGTCGGCGTGCAATTTGCGTATGAACTTTATTCGCCGATCTCGGGCAGCCGTATGCCGGTGCAGATGATGATTGCCGACCGAACGCTTGATCCCCCGGGCGATTTCGGTTCCGAACATACCGATGCGCTCTCGACCCGTGATATGGGATGGCTGATGGGCTGGTCGTGCGATGCACAGGAAGCATTCGACAATCACCTGATCGCTTATCGCATCGGGGAAGATCCGCGGGTGCTTCTGCCGCAGATGGTGTGCCAGGATGGTTTCTTCGTTTCGCACATCACGGGCGACGTCGAATTGCCGGACACGGGGCAAGTGAAAGAATTTTTGCCGCCGTACAAGCATCCTTATCCATTGGATCCGCGGCATCCGGTGTCACACGGGCCGCAGATCATGCCGGAGCAGGGTCCGCCGCTGCAGTTGGAGCGGGCGAGGGCCATGGAAGAGTCGATGCCGGTGATCGAGGAGGTGCACGAGGAGTTCGCGAGAATCTTCGGGCGACGCTACGATCCATGGATTGAAGAGTTCATGACGGATGACGCTGAAGTCGTGTTTTTTCTGCAGGGCGCGCACGCAGTGACGGCACGCTTCGCGATTGAGCACATGCGCGACAAAGGGCTGAAGGTCGGGATGGTGCGGCTGCGGACGATCAGACCTTATCCGACAGATCGGGTGCGCGAGGTGCTCAGTAAATTCAAAGTGGTTGGGGTAATCGAGACCAACATGGGGCTGGGCAGCGTGAGCAGTGGCGGCGTCCTGTATGCGGAGGTGTGCGCGGCCCTCTACGAAAGCGATCGGCGTCCGCTGGTTTTCTCGTTCATGGCAGGCATGGGCGGCGAGGCGATCGTGCTGAAGGAATTTTACTGGATGACTGAGAAAATGATGGAAGCGAAGAAACGCGGCAAGATTGAAAAGCGTACACATTGGGTTGGTTTCGAGGAGTAAGCAAAGAGTTTGTGGACAAATGCCGGCGGGACGCCGGCGCTATTTGTGGTGAGCCGACGGGCGTCGGCGTTACGGAGGAATTATGGCTACTATCGAAGTTCAGCGACAACTGCTGCCGATTCTTGATAATCCGAATCAGGGGGCTCGTTTCTACAATCCGGAATTACCGTCGAGCGAGCCGTTTGTTCCGGGACATCGCACGTGTGCGGGCTGCGGGCCTTCCATCCAATACCGGATGACGAGCAAGGCGGCGGGCGACAACACGATTCTGGTCGGTCCGACGGGCTGCATGTACGTAGCGAACAGCTCGTATCTGTGCACGCCCTACAATGTGCCGTGGGCGCATACGCAGATTGGCAGTGCGGGCAGCTTTACCGCGGGCGTGGCCGCGGCTTATGAAGCGATGATTCGCAAAGGCAAGTGGAAGGGCGCCTTTCCGAACATTATCTGCGAGGCGGGCGACGGCAGTGCGTCCGACATCGGGCTCGCGTCGATTTCAGGCGCACTGTATCGCAATCACGACTGCCTGATTATCTGTTACGACAACGAGCAGTATGCGAATACGGGCATCCAGGCATCGTCGCGCACGCCGTACGGCGGCATGACGACCTTCTCGCCTCCGGGGCCGGAAGTTCCGGAGGGGAAGAAACTGTTTCCGAAGGACCTGGCGCGCATGATGGCGGCTGGGCATCCGCACTGCTATGTGGCGACCGCGAGCGTCGGGTATCCGATTGACCTGATGAACAAGGTGCGCAAGGGACTTAATCACAAGGGAGCTGCGTATCTGATGATTTACACGCCATGCCAGAAGGGCTTCGTATACGAGACGCCGCGGTCGATCGATCTGGGGCGGCTGGTGGTGGAGTGCGGGCTCTATCCGATGTGGGAGTGGAATCCGGAAAAGCGTGCCTATGATTACAGCTTCCGTCCGGCGAGCATGCGTCCGGTATCGGAGTACTTGAAGTTGCAAGGACGCTTCGGGCATCTCCACGCGGAGCACATCGCCAAATTACAGCAGTTTGCCAACGAACAATGGCGGATGATGGGCGTCACGCTGCCCGAGGCGCTGATTCAGGCGGCGGATGCGAGAAACCTGGTTAACATGGCGGCGGCAGAAGAGGCCGCGACTGTGGCGGAGACGGTATGACAACGAAGGCAACTACTCCTACGGCACCTGCGGCTCCTCCGGCGGTTCCCGAGCCGCAGGAGAGCTATATTGTCACGGAAGGCAAGAAGCGAGGATCGACGCGCGACGTGCGAGCGGAAGCGGCGTTTGATCGCTTCTACACCGTATTGCGAGTGCATGGCGGGGACGCGATCCTCACCGACAACTGGCACACGAATGAAGTGCTGGACCACGCGCGCAACAATTTTGAGGGCTACACGTTTGCGATGCGCACGCTGGAGGCTTGGGGCGCGATGATCGAAAATGATCATCGAGCCTACTACACGGCGGGCGGGCGCATATGGGTGATGGATCTGGAGCCGTGCGCGGGCAAGAAGGCACGGCTGCCGGGATCCGGACCAAGCAAGAAGTAGGGCACGGTTGCGCCGCATCCTGCTCATCGACGACACGCCGGAGATTGCCGAGTTGCTGGCGTTTGCATTGCGTGACCGCGGCTATGAGGTCTTCGCAGAGGGATACACCGCTGGCGTCAACGAGTTGATTGGGGAGCAGCGTGCGGATGCGGTGGTGCTGGACTGCACTTCCTACGATATGAGCGAGGCGCTCTTCGATTCGGTGCGTCATCATCCAGATCACGCCGAGCTTCCCGTCGTCATTATCAGCGATACTCCGGAGCAGGCAGACGTTAGTTTGCGTTCGCGCAAAGCGCGAAGAGTGTTGCTGGTGCCAAAGCCGTTTACGGGGGCGCAGGTGGCGAAAGCGCTCGCCGATCTTTTGGCGGGTTGAAGGTCCGCGGGAATCAATATGCCTTTGTGGAGTATGGACGAGTGGCAATACCTTGAGCGCGAGGTGGTCAGCGATCCTAAGGGCAGGCAGTGGACGGTGGCGCTGATGGACGTGCTTGGGCAGGAAGGGGATCCGGACATGCCCAACAAGATGCTGGAGTTGCAGTATTCGTCCGGGCGATATTTCATGCTTGTCTATTCGGAGAGTGGCGCGCTGCAGCGAGAGCGCGGATATGCTGCGTTGCCAGAGGCAGAGAACGCATTCAAAGCGATGCTGGTGGCGGTGATTGAGGGTAGCGTGGATCCGACACAGCCGGTGTTTCGACAGAATCTGGAAGATTAGGTTAGAGCTTGACGCCAGAGCACGGCGGTTGCGAACATTATTGGCGCTGATCAATGCGCAATTGAACAAGGTCCGCCGATAACCAGCGATTCAACTCGTCCGGGGTCTGATTTCAGCAAACTAACTGAGAATAACGATCCTCGATTGCGTGTTCATGGACCCTCCCGAGTGTTGCTTTTCCTCGGTCGACATAAGACCACAATCGATCTTGGAGCCAGTAGGTATTTCGTCCGTTTTAAAGGGATTCCGTCGTCCGAGAAATCATCTGGACTGGGCAAAGCGGTGTCCACGATTCTCTTCCACTCCTGTGCTGTTCCCTCCTGCACATTGAACTCCAACTCTTCCCAGTACGCATTGATCATTGCGTAGATGTCGTCATCTCCTTGAGAAGCGCCGTGCAGGCAGAATGCCAGGCTGTGCGAGTCCTGGGACAAATCGACCGTCGGTCCCACACCGTACCAAGCGATGTCCTCCCGCCAGAACCTGCTCCGGCTCAGCGAGGGATGATTTTTCCGGAACGCAATCATCTTCTTGAAGAACTGGAAAATGTCCTTGTTGGATCGGAGTTGACTCCAATCCAGCCATCCAGTTTCGTTATCCTGGTTATAGGGATTGTTGTTGCCAAATTGGGTATTCAGGAACTCGTCCCCAGCCCGAAACATGGGCGTACCGTTGGATAAGAAGAGCAGGCAACAGAAATTCTTTACCTGCTGCCGGCGCAACGCGCGGACTGCCGCGGAGGCGCCTTCATCCCCTTCCTGTCCACAATTCCAACTGTAGTTCGCGTCAGTCCCGTCCTGATTATTATTTCCGTTTTGCCAATTGTGCTTGCGGTCATAAGAGACAAGATCGTAGAGCGTGAAGCCGTCGTGGGAGGTTACATAATTCACACTCTGATACGCATGATAAGCGTCGGTGCGGCTGTCTGGAAACAAGTCATCGCTGCCATAGATACGTCGCATCACCTCGGGAACCATTCCAGTGTCGCCCTTAACAAAACGGCGAATGTCGTCGCGAAACCGCCCGTTCCACTGGAGCCAAGTCAGGCCCGGAAATCCGCGCCCAAGCTGATAAGCGGCTGTGTCCCAAGGTTCTGCGATTAAACGCACCCGCCCTAATTCCGGGTCCGCGGCAATTTCACTGAAGATGGGCGCTTCGCCCCAATTGAGAGATCCGTCTGCGTTGCGGCTGAATACTGACGCCAGATCGAAGCGGAATCCGTCGATATGCATCCCTCGCTTCCAATAACGCAGACTATCAATCACCATTTTGCGCACATGTGCCTGGCCGAAATTCAAGGTGTTGCCGGTGCCGGAGTAATTGGCGTATGGGTTCGACGGGTCGGAAGACATCATGTAATAACCGGCGCTGTCGAGACCCTTGTAGCTGTAGATCGGTCCTTTGTAGTCGCCCTCGCAAGTGTGGTTGTATACGACGTCCAGCACCACGCCAATATCAGCCTCATGAAACGCCTTCACCATATTCTTGAATTCAAGATGCGGCTCGTCCGCGCGATCGGTACTCGCATACTGAGCATGCGGCGCGAAGAAATTCAAAGGCATATAGCCCCAGTAGTCGCCTTCTTGTGGATCACGCTGAAACACCGGCATCAGTTCTACAACCGTCACCCCAAGTTCCTTTAAATAGGGGATCTTTTCCACCAGACCGGCGTATGTGCCGGAACGCGATGGGTCGACACCTGAGTTCGGGTTCTTCGTGAAGCCTTTCACGTGAAGTTCGTAGATGACTGCATCCGACTCATGATACGTGGACCGATGTCCCGACCAGTCAAATGTCGATCGGTGATCAGAGAGCACTCCCAGAGGGGCGCTGCCTGCATTGGATCCTTCTCGCATGGCCAAGTTGCGATCAAAACCGGGTGGAAAGAAAATGCACTTCGCGTACGGATCGAGGAGAACCTTCTGCGGGTCGAAGCTATGCAGTTGAGGAATGCGTCTCTCCCGAGACGGAGTATGCGTAATAGCGAGCCGCAGCGAATCTTTGTGACTGGGACGCGGCAGTGCCAAACTCGCCCCGACTTGTTGTGCAAAAAATCCAATTGAAGCCGAAGAAGGGGATTCACCAGATCGGCTGGAGAATAGAGCAATAGCGTGACGCTCTCCGCATGTTCCGAGTGAACGGCAAAATTGAACGCTTGCTCCTCTTCGATCCACTTGACGCCAAGTGGCAATGGGTTGCCCTCAGCCTGCTCCCAAGTCGGTCGTTTCGTGGGCACGGGATTGGCCGTGTTTACCGGAGAATCCGCAGTGGTGAGCGCATCAGGACTTGAGTTTCTCACGCTGTCTCTTTCATTCACTCATGCCGTCCTATTTCTGAATTAACGGTCTCAATGCGCCACAAGAGCAGCGGCTTGCGGCAACGAACTTAGCAATTTGCTCGCGCCGTTCCACAATATTTGCACTCCAATACACACCAGCAGGAACGCCGAGAGCTTTAGAATAACGTTTGTCCCGGTTGGACCGAGTTTGCTCGCGAGCCGATCTGCATAGGCATAGCTGAGATAGATGGTTAATGCCACGAAAGCGGAACCAATCGCCGCCGCGAGAATTACCAGTAGGTTTGGGCCCCAGTGTTGAGGCGAATTCGCGCCCAAAGTGATCGCAACCGAAATGGAGCCGGGACCAACTGTCAAAGGAAGCGTCAGCGGGTAGAACGCCTGGCTCAAGGCATCAGCACATGTGACCGTTCGCCTGGCTGAGCCTTGATCGTTCGCGTCTTTCTGATTCAGCATCGCCCAGCCCGTTGAAATCACGATCAGGCCACCGCCGACCTGCACCACCGGGAGCGAAATTCCAAAGAAGGAGAGTACGTGTGCCCCGAGGGTAAAGGATGCGATAAGCAGTATGAAACTATCTACCGCAATGCGGCGCGCCAGCGCTCGTCGTGTCTCCGGCGCGTAGTCTCGCGTGAGCAGCAGAAAGACCGGACTGCCTCCGATCGGATCCACGATCGGGAAAAGCGCGCTCACCACCAGGAGAATACTCTTGGCAACTTGAATCAGCAGGCTAATCTCCCGTCTGTTTCTAGATTTGAGTGGTCGCACCTTCGCGGTCCACTTGGACCTTCACGGATGTTGCAAGACTGACCGAGCGCTTGGAACTCTCCGTCAAATCCTCCAGCCATTGAAAAGCCGGAGCGGATAGCATGTCTTCTCGGACGCGCCAACGCCAGTTTCCATCGGCACGACCAGGCACATTCATACGAGCTTCGCTTCCCAAGTTGAGCAGATCCTGCAGCGGAGCAATCGCGAGCGCCGCTGGCGACGACCATGCCAGCCGCATCAACTCTGGAGCGGCATCGGCACTGGTTCCCGGCGCGCGTTTGAGGTAGCTCCAGAAGTTTTGCCGCTGATCGTCGGGCAATTCCTCATACCATTGTCGAGTTGTGGCATTGTCATGCGTGCCGGTATAGGCGACTGTATTGTGGACGAAGTTGTGCGGCAGATAGGGATTGTCCGCATGACCATCGAAGGCGAATTGCAGGACGCGCATCCCCGGCAGACGAAACTGGTCGCGCAGGGCCTGCACGTCAGGCGTAATCACGCCCAAATCTTCCGCGATGAATGGTAGATGGCCCAACTCGGTTTGCACTGCTTGAAAAAAGCTCGCTCCCGGACCCGCCACCCATTGCCCGGACTGAGCCGTTGGCGCTCCGGCGGGAACGTGCCACGCAGCCGCGAACCCGCGGAAGTGATCCAAGCGAATCACATCGACGTGAGCCAGCAGAGCACGCAACCGATCGATGCACCAGCGATAACCAGTCGAACGAGCGGCATCCCAGTTGTAAACGGGATTGCCCCACAATTGACCTTGCGCGCTGAAATAATCGGGAGGAACTCCGGCGACAAAGCGTGGCCGATGTCGCTCATCGAGCTGGAATAGCTCCGGGTTCGCCCAAACATCACTGGAATCCGGGGAAACAAAGAAAGGCAGATCGCCGATCAAGCTCACGCCCCTGGCATGGGCATGCTCCTTGAGTTGATCGGCCTGGCGGAACAGCAGGAATTGCGCGAAGCGAACCTGATCCATTTGACTTGCTAACTCTCGCCGCGCTTCGGCGAGAGCACTCGGGCTGCGCTGGACCAACTCTGCTGGCCACTCCAGATAATAAGCTTGGTGATGCTTTTCCTTCAGTGCGCGGAACAAAGCGTAGTCTTCCAACCAATGCGCTTGCCTGGCGCAGAACTCGTCATATTCAGGCGCGAGGGTAGGCGCGACATCTCTGTCACTGTGCTGCCCGGCTTTGAAGTTTGCCCATGCCGTTTCGAGCAGCCGCTGTTTGAACGGAATAACAGAATCGTAGTCCACCGCGTCTGCCGAGAAGTGAGACTGAGTATCGCTCGCCTGTAAGAGTCCGTCTGCGATGAGCTCTCTGGGACTGATCAGAAGCGCGTTGCCGGCAAACGACGACATTGATTGATAGGGCGAGTTTCCGTAACCAGTCGGGCCCAACGGTAGCGCCTGCCACCACCTCTGACCGGCAGCGTGGAGACGATCGATCCATGAGAGAGCCGACGATCCCAAATCGCCGACGCCGTACGGAGACGGCAGAGAGGTGACGTGTAACAGCAAGCCAGAAGCACGATACTCAGACGGAAACGGCGCAACCATGAGCGCGCCATTGCCGCTCATGTCCGGCCTCTCTGCTCAGGAACGACTGCGGACGCACCCAGCGCATGATTCACCATCGCCTCCGCCTCGCGAAGGATCGCATTCAGATGGGTCTGGCTCTTGAAACTCTCGGCGTAGATCTTATAAATGTTCTCGGTACCGGAGGGTCGCGCTGCGAACCAACCGCTCTCCGCGACAACTTTCAAGCCGCCGATTGGGGCATCGTTGCCCGGGGCCTTGGTCAGCTTGGCGGTGATTGGCTCGCCCGCCAGGTCCGACTCCTTTACCGCGTCAGGGGTGAGTTTTTCCAACTTTGCTTTCTGCTCGGGCGTGGCGGGCGCGTCGATGCGCGTGTAGTACGGAGTGCCGAACTCCGCCGTCAGTTCGCGGTAATGTTCTCCGGGATCCTTGCCGGTGCGCGCGGTAATCTCCGCCGCCAGCAAGTCCATGATTGGGCCATCCTTGTCGGTCGTCCATACTGTGCCGTCAAGACGAAGAAAACTCGCACCAGCGCTTTCTTCTCCGCCGAAGCAGTACGAACCATCGACCAGCCCCGGCACAAACCACTTGAAACCCACCGGCACTTCGCTGAGCTTGCGGCCGAGCTTTTTGACGACCCGGTCTATCATGCTGCTGCTTACCAGAGTCTTTCCCACCGCAACTGTGTTACTCCACTGGGGCCGGTGCGTGAGCAGATAGCGTATGGCAACGGCAAGATAATGATTCGGGTTCATCAAACCCGCAGCCGGAGTTACGATCCCATGCCGATCAGCGTCGGTATCGTTTCCGAAAGCCACCTGGTACTGATCTTTCAGACTGACCAGCCTGGCCATGGCATAGGGACTTGAGCAGTCCATGCGAATTTTGCCGTCGTGGTCAACGGTCATAAACGAAAATGTCGGGTCGATTATTGGATTGGTAACAACGATGTCCAGCCCGTAAATGGAATTGATCGGCTCCCAGTAGGGCAATGAAGCTCCGCCCAGAGGGTCCACGCCAAGCCTGAGGTGAGCGCCGCGAATCGCACCCATGTCGACGACATTGTTGAGATCACGAACATACGGCAGGACGAAATCTTCCTGGTGAGTCGTCGCGGACCGGATCGCCTTTTCAAACGAAATTCGCTTCACCCCTGCATTGCCTGCCCGCAACAATTCGTTCGCGCGATTCTGTACCCAGCCGGTCACGTCGGTGTCAGCCGGGCCGCCGTTGGGCGGGTTGTACTTGAAGCCTCCATCCTCGGGCGGATTGTGCGATGGCGTAATCACGATGCCGTCGGCGAGATGGTTTTTGTCTTTGTCTTTGGCACTGCGACCACGGTTGTAAACCAGAATCGCTCGCGAGATAACGGGCGTCGGAGCGATCCCGTCGTTTTGCTGAATGATCGTGTCCACGTTGTTTGCCGCCAGCACCTCGAGGGCGGTGCGCTGCGCTGGCTCGGAGACGGCGTGGGTGTCTTTGCCCATATAGAGCGGGCCGCCGATGCCCTGTCCGCGCCGGTACTCGCAGATCGCCTGGGTAATTGCGAGAATGTGCGCTTCGTTAAATGTGCCGCGCAGGGGCGAGCCACGGTGTCCGCTGGTGCCGAAGCTGACCAGCTGGCTTGGATCGTCCAAGTCGGGACGCCGTTCGAAATATTCTTTCTGAAGGCGAGCCACATCCACCAGCAACTCCTTCGGCGCTGGTTTGCCCGCCAGCGGCGAAATGTTAGGTTGACCTGTCGTTTGGGGATTGTGTCTCTAAAGTACTGGGCATGGTTCCACCTTCCAAATCTCGTTTGCGTATTCCGCAATCGAGCGATCGCTCGAAAACTTCCCAGAGCTGGCGACGTTCAGGATTGCTTTCTGCGCCCACGCCCCGGGTTCGGCATAAAGCGCGCCGAGCCGGTCGTGCGCATTGCAATACGAGGTCAGGTCCGCCAGGTTCATATAGTGATCGCCCTGGGTCAGAAGCGTATCGCGCAAGGGAGCGAATACTCCTGGTTCATTGCGGCTGAAGTAGTCAGAGAAAATGAGGTCCAGCGCAGCTCGAATCTCGGGCTCATTTTCATAGTGCCAATGCGGGTTGTACCAGGCGCGGCTGTTCTCGACTTGCTCAACGGTGAGCCCGAACAGGAACATGTTCTCTTCTCCGGCTTCCTCCGCCATTTCGATGGTCGCACCGTCGCGGGTTCCGACGGTCAAAGCTCCGTTCATCATAAATTTCATGTTGCTCGTTCCGCTAGCCTCGTAACCAGCAGTCGAGATCTGGTTGGAGACATCGCTTGCTGGAATCAGCCGCTCCGCCAACGAAACGTTGTACTCAGGGAGAAAGACGACGTTGAGTCGGCCGCGCGCCGCGGGGTCGACGTCAATCGTTTCCGCCAGGTTGTTGATGAACTTTATGATGAGCTTGGCCAGCTTGTAAGCTGGCGCCGCTTTACCAGCGAAGAAAAATGTCCGCGGCACTATCTTCATGCCGGGATTTTCCCGCAGCCGGTTATAAACAATCACAATTCGCAGTGCATTCATCAATTGCCTTTTATATTCGTGAATACGCTTGATGTGGCAATCGAAGATGGTGTCGGGATCGACGATACGGTCTGACGTTGACTTGAGCCAATTGGCAAACTGCACCTTGGCCTCTCGCTTTGACTTGAGGAAGCGTTCGCGAGCATTGGAGTCCTCCGCGAATGGCTTGAGCTGTTTGACCAGGCTAAGATCCGTAATCCAGCGATCTCCGATGACTTGCGTGATTTCGCGGGCCAGCGCGGGATTGGCCTCGCGCAGCCAGCGCCGGGGCGTTACTCCGTTTGTCTTGTTGCTAAAACGTTCGGGAAACATTTCCGCGAGATCCTTGACCGTCGTGGTTCGCAGTAGCCTGGAGTGGACAGCAGACACTCCGTTGGTGCTATGCGAGCCAACAATGGCAAGGTTGGCCATCCGGATTTTGCGCGGGCTGCCTTCTTCCACCAGGCTGACGCGCTGCACGCGTCCCTCGTCGCCGGGGAAGCGAACCCGAACTTCGTCGAGCAGTCGACGGTTGATTTCGTAGATAAGCTCCAGGTGACGAGGAAGCAGTGTCTCAAACCACGCAACCGGCCATTTCTCGAGAGCCTCAGGCAGCAACGTGTGATTTGTGTACCCAAGCGTCTTCTTCGTCAGGTCCCAGGCCTGATCCCACCCCAAGTGCACATCGTCGAGCAAGATTCGCATCAGTTCAGGGACCGACATGGAAGGATGCGTGTCATTGAGTTGAATTGCGGCTTTCTCCGGAAACTTTTCCCAATCCGAGTTGTGGCGCTGGAAACGCCGCACCAGGTCGGCCATGGAACACGCGACGAGGAAATACTCCTGCAGAAAGCGCAACCCTTGCCCTTTCGTCGTGGAATCGTCGGGATACAACACGCGGGTAAGGGACTCCGCTTGGAGCGTTTCGCCGAGTGCGCCCACGAAGTCTCCGGTGTCAAACTTCTCCAGATCGAAATAATCGGACGCCGCCGCGGCCCAGAGCCGGAGCGTGTTGATCGTCTTTCCACCATAGCCCACCACGGGACGATCAAACGGGATACCGATGAGGGTTGACGGCCGGTCGCGGATAACTTGAAAATTACCCTCCTCCAACTTGAATGAAACGTTCAGCCTGATTTCAACCTTCTCGTGGAGCCGGGCAATCTCCCAGGGATCGCCGTAGCGGAGCCAGTTGTCGGGATTCTCCTTTTGCCAGCCATCTACGATCGATTGCTTGAACATGCCGTACTCATAGCGGAGACCATAGCCGGTGCCCGGGAGCTGCATGGTCGCCATCGAGTCGAGAAAGCACGCCGCGAGGCGGCCCAAGCCGCCGTTGCCCAGCCCGGCATCTGGTTCCTGCTCAATCAATTCCAGCCAGTCGATACCATGTTCTCGAGCTGCATCTGGCAAAAGCGGATCCAGCAACAGGTTGGTGATGTTGTTGGCCAACGAACGCCCGATGAGAAACTCCATGGAGAGGTAATAGATGCGTTTGGCATTTTGTTGTTCATAAGTATTCTTGGTCAGCACCCAACGCTCGGTGAGAAGTTGTCGCACGGAATGGGAGAATGCCTCAAAGCGCTCGCGCGCACTCGCTACTTTGGGATCGATCGCTCTGTCGAAAACCAGGTGCCTTTCATAAAAAGAGTCTTTCGTCCCGATAAACGGCATCGCGCCGTAGCCGTACTGTTGTAGAACATCTGAAACATTGGTTGCGTTCGTCGTCAGCGGAACTACTTTTGCGGAATTCGGGCGCGCCACGCGATTGGTGCTCATAAGATGGGCCTTAGTTTTTCAGATTGTGGAACCGTTCGTGTTCAATGTTCAAAGCTACGCCGCTCCAGAGTACAGACCTACAGCGTTACCCGTGATGAGTTGATGCTCGCGGTCCTACGCTCACATGATGATTCCGTTAACTTAATGCGACGAAAACCTGCGACTCTTGTCGATTCGTGCCTTTAGCCAGACGCTCTCTCGGCTGGCTTCGTCAGTGGTTGGATCATATGCATACTCCTTTTATATTCGCGCGTTTTACTCTCAAACGCCTCATACCTTTGATTTAACTGACTGGCTTCAGGGTGCTGCTTTTGTTTAGCGGGGCATTTTTTGAAGAATCGCGGGACTCGTCTATTTGGAGGGCTCCAAACGACGGGACGTACGATTACTCCGATTACGATGCAGTCTGCAGTAAGCTGCTCGAAGCGATGCGGAGCCGGCCATCACCTTCGCCCGCTGTCGAATGAGGCAGACGTACTTCGGGAATTGAGGGCCTTTTTGCGAACATTGCGCTGACGGGGCAGAAGACGCTCACCCGCAATCCCGCGTATGGGTCGTCGAGCCGAACAACTGTTGAAATGTATGGTCCGCCGCCGGACTGCAAGAGGGTTGAAGTTGGGCGAAAAGACAGTCCGCGTAAATGTATCCGGCCTCTAAGTGGAGAATGTTCTCCGGGCACTCGATGATGATACGCACGTGCCGGTCCTTACAAATCCCTCGGTCACTAGGGACGCATTTGCAACATCAGGTTTTCCGGCACGCCATTGGCTGTTCTTGTCGTCTTCTTCTCTCCTCAGCAGACCTTGGTAGAACTCTGTCTAACATCCGTCGTCGTGGCGGTGGAAAAGTGGAAAGCGTTTTGTGCTTTCCAAGCGCAGCGTCTTTTCCACGGCCATCAAGCAGCCGCCAGTTGTTGCAGCGGCTGATGTCGATAATCTTTTCCGCTGGACAGCACGGCCCAGGCGATGCGCGCCAGTTTGTTGGCGATCGCCACTACGACTTTGTTGTGTGGAGCACGCTGCGCCAGCCGCCGCACCCACTGCCCGAATCCTCCGGTGTCGTACTTCACGCGAAACAATACCGCGCGAGCACCGTGGATCAACATGCGACGCAGATAGACATTGCCGCGCTTACTGATGCCGTACAGCTTTTGCTTGCCCCCGGTGGAGTACTGTCGGGGCACCACGCCCACCCAGGCCGCGAAGTCGCGTCCGCGACGAAAGGCAGAGCCGTTGCCGATGGCGGCCACGGTGGCGGTGGAGACGAGCGGGCCGAAGCCGGGGATCTGCCGGAGTTGCCGGCAGCGTGCATCTTCATTACTGATGCGTTCAATCTCGTCGGTGATTGCCTCGATCTCGGTCTCTGTCTGCTTCCACTCTTGCCACATGCGATCCAACAGCCAGCGTAGACGCGGGCTCAGATTCTGTTCGGCATCTTCGATCACAACGGGCAGGTTCTTGCGCAGGTGAATAGGCTGGGCCGCAAAGGTGATACCGCGTTCCAGCAGGAATCCGCGAATCTCGTTGATCAGCGCCGTGCGCCGTCGCACGAGCCGATCCCGAACCCGGTGCATCGCTTGCCAGTCAAGTTGCTCCTGCGTCTTGAGCTGCGCAAAGCGCATGTTCTGTTTGGTCACGGCTTCGGCGATGGCTTCCGCATCGAGGAAGTCGTTCTTGTTCGACTTGCGGTAAAGGCTTCACAAACTGCGCCGGGATCAGTCGCACCTGGTGACCTTGTTCTCGCAGTGCGCTTCCCACAAAGTGTGCTCCTGCGCAAGCCTCGAGACCAATGAGCGCCGCCGGCAGGTTTGCAGTATAGGCCAGCAAGTGCGCCCGTGTGAACTTCTTGCGCACCAGAATCTTATTGCGTTCTCCCAATGCAACCAGGTGAAAGGTGGTCTTGCCCAAATCGATGCCGATCGATGCGATGTGCATGGCGATGATCCTCCTCTTTGGAACTGCCGAGCCGTAATCCTACCCGGCGGCGGACCATCTCATTAATCCCCGATACTCTCGTAGGGGAGGGCGGCGGGGGCACCCGTCTCTCCACGTTGTTTCTTTCTGTGGGTCTAGCGACCGGGGTCCAGATCTCTCATGATCACGTGGAGGACCTGGCTGGCTTGTCGCGCTTCGCGCTCAGAGATCGGCATCCTTCCGGCATTCTCGGCCTCGCCGGTGCTATTGGCGTTGGTGCTGTCGGCGTCGGAGTGATCTCTATAGGTTCGTGCGATGGCTGGCAGGCGGGCGCAACCGCCGCGAATGAGTCCTGCCCGCTCGGCGACGGCTAGGCGGGTGATGAACGACCAATCCCCAATTTTCCCTGACGACTTTTCCGTTAACTCTGCCATCAACTCTCCCGCGGGCACATTGGCGGCCAGCGCGCTCAGTCCCTTGTGTTCCAGCGCGTCGGTTATTATGGCCTCGAGAATTCCGCAGGAGGTGCGCAGCGACTGCTCGTAGTCGGCTTGCGCGTGGGCGCGGCGACTATCGATGTAGGCCTGCTCCAGAACGGGGCGGAGTTCGGGGTTGTGAACGAAATCGAAGCGGTGAGGCGGCGGTGGCTCGGGGGATGCGGGCGCATTTGCAGAGAAGCCTGAACTGTTGCTGCTGTCCATCGCTGAAAGAGTGGCGACGGCTTGGTGGAGGACATCCAGCAAGCGTTGAACGATCTCGGCTGGAGCGGCTCCTTCGACGGCATCGCCGGCCGGTGAGCGCATAAGGAAGGCTTGGCTAAAGGCTCGCGCCAGCCAATGGGCCTTGCTGCCTCCGGACAGTTGATTGATGGTCACGCCGCAGTCTTCCTGCCAGGCGCGAGTGGCGGCGATGGCGGGTGGGGACGAGGGATCAGCGGCTAATGTGTCGCGCAGTTCGCGGCCGCGGCGGATCAGGCCCCGCAGGTGGGACAGGTAGGTATCGATTTGCGCTTGCACACTGAGTTCAATTCCGCTGTCGCTCATTTGGTCGTTGCTCCACTACTGGCCCGGTGTCACAGACGCTTGCCGGCGTGCGACGAGCGTCGCCACTTTTTGGAGTCAGAGAAATCTTGACAGTCCCGAGGCGAGGATGCTAAAGTCCCTCCCGCAAGTGGTTCGATCAGTGGACCAGTATAACGCAGGTTCGCGAGGAGTCACGCTCCTCGTGCGCGGCCCCGTGGGTGGGCCGACAAAAGTTTGCGGAACACAGTGGTTCCGCTAGTGCGCTGTTAACGTAAAACGCGCTGTCCCAGGGAGGTATACCTATGGCTGCATCACCCGATGCTCTGATTCACCCCTCACGCATTCCCAATCGTTGGGTCCAGTTGGTAGCTGGGATCGTTGCGATGATGGCGATTGCGAACCTGCAGTACGCATGGACTTTGTTCACGAAACCGATTCAAGCGCATTTGCATGTTTCGTTGGAAGCGGTGCAGTGGACCATCGTATTATTTGTTGCGCTGGAGACGTGGCTGGTGCCTTTTGAAGGATTTCTGGTCGATCGAATTGGGCCACGATTAATGCTCGGATTCGGAGCATTCTGTGCCGGCCTGGGGTGGATCGGATCCGGGTATGCCGAGAGTTTGAGAAGCCTTTACTTCTGGTACGGACTCGGTGGTGTCGGCGCTGGCGCGGTTTACGGAGGAACTATCGGCAACGCGCTGAAGTGGTTCCCGGACCATCGCGGGTTATGCGTCGGGCTGACCGCCGGAGCATTCGGGATCGGCACGGCGACGACCATTGCTCCGGTTGCCGAAATGATCAAGACCGCGGGATACCAGCACACGTTCATTGTGTGGGGAATCATTCAGGGAGTTGTGGTGTTGGCCGCTTCTCTTTTCCTGGCCCGGCCGCCGGTGGGTTGGACGCCGCCAAACTGGAAAGAGAAAGAGGCGAAGATCAAAGCGAAAGTGCGGACCTCCGCTGTCGACATGACACCGTGGCAGATGCTGCAGCAACCATCCTTTTATGTGATCTACCTGATGATGACGATGCTGGCCTTCGGTGGCATCGTGGTCACGGTGCAACTGAATCCCATGGCTTCCTCGTATCATGTGGACAAGGTCGTCGTGCTGTGGGGCATGACGGCATTGGTGCTGGCGATCACGGTTGATCGCATCTTGAACGGGCTAACGCGTCCTTTCTGGGGATGGGTATCAGACCACATCGGCCGGGAGAATGCGATCTTTGTTTCGTTCATCCTCGAGGCGATGGCGGTCTACGCCCTGCTGCAACTGATCAGCCGTCCAATCTGGTTCGTTGCCCTCTCTGGGTTGTGTTTCTTCGCTTGGGGGAATATCTATTCGCTGTTTCCTTCCATCACTGGCGACCTGTACGGGAACAAGTGGGCGACCACTAATTATGGAATCGTGTATACGGCCAAGGGACTGGCGACAGCATTTGCGGGTCCTGGCGCGGCGTGGCTGTTCGCGAAGACCGGATCGTGGAGCAAGGTTTTCTGGGCAATGATTATCTGTGATGTGATTGCTGCCTTCATGGCTCTGCTGTGGCTGAAGCCACTGGCAAAGCGGATGATCAGAGAATCGGAGCAGACGGGCTCAGATCCTGGGATGGCAACGCCGATAAAGGCACGGGGCGTAGCCTAGCGGAAACCGGCGGCGGCAGTAACGGCTTAGCGGCAGTTTCTTCAAAGACAGGCTCTCTTTTCGAAGAGGGCCTGTTGCGTTCTTGGCAATCGTCTCCCCCATCCAGTGGTCAGAATGCCAACTTCAGTCCGAACTGAATGATTCTGGGCTGAGCCGTTCCGTAGGTGTTGGAGGATGACGCGCCGGCCATTCCGGTAATCGTTCCATAGCCGGAGTCAGATAAGTTACCGTCTGGCCTGCCGAAATTGACATTGTTGAATGCGTTGAAGAACTCGGTTCTGAATTCGAGGGCGAAACGCTCGGTGAGCTTGGCATTTTTAACCATCGCCAAATCGGTGCTGAAATACCTTGGTCCGCGAAGAACATTCTTTCCCGTATTCCCGAAGGTGAGGGGTGCGTTCTGCGCAAATGCATTCGTGTTGAACCATTCCGCTACCTGGGCGGCATGGGAACGACCGCTACCCAGGATAGCCTGCTGAATATTGGGTACATTAAGATCAGCTCGATCCCCTAATATGCCGCTCTCGGAATTGTCTTGACCACTGAAGAGGGAGAACGGAAATCCGCTCTGCCAAAGAGCGGTTCCGGAAACTTCCCATCCATTCAGAATTGCGTCGACTCCTTTGGGCAGGCCGATGTGTGGAACCAGATACGCGCCGTTCATTTTGAAAGTCTTGTTGACATCATCATCCGAAGGGCCGTAATCGAAGTGGCGGCCGCAAGGACAGGTATTGGTTAAATACTGTGATCCGCCTATAGGACCGAAATCATTGAGTTCCCTGGCCCAGGTGAAGTTGCTTAGAAAAGAAAAGCCATGTGTCATGCGCTTTTCGAACGTTATCTGAGCAGCGTTGTAGTTGCTGTCCACTCCGGAATTGATGGAAGCGATGCTTCCGTAATTCGGATAGACGGGATTCCCTTGTATATTGGGGTTCAATTCGAGCAGGCCGTTTTCCTGATCGCCCGTACCGCTAAGATGGTGTCCGTTGTTGCCGACATACGCAATGCGTAACATCCAGTCCTGTTTAAAGCCGTGTTCCATGGTCAGGTTCCAAGCCAGGACCATGGGTAAGCGGAAGTGACGGTCAAAGATCTGACTGAAAGAGATCCCCGAGGTGGGGAAGGTCGCATTCGGGCCTGGGTTGAGAGGACCAAACTGACCGGGAAATGGGTTCCCGGTTTGCGAACTTCCATACGGGTCGGCCAAGGTTACGAAAGGGACAGGAGGGTTGCATGGGTTAGCAGGGGTGCATCCGCTGGTTCCCACGTTAATAATCGGAGCGAACGGCGGAATGCCCACTACATCCTCGAAGGCAACCGAGTTCGGAGCCTGATAGTAATAGCCGGCCCCGCCGCGAAAACTCGTTTTGCCATCTTTTGAATAGGCAAAGCCCAACCGCGGCCCGAAGTTTTTCGGGTTGTTATAAATGGAAGAGGCGGGACATCCGGGATCGTGATGACTTCCGCCGAACAGCATACCCACTGGGGCATTGGGAAAGCGGACGGACTGCGCTCCCGGAACAAAGCAAGCGACTCGCCCTTCGCTATCGGTGTAGGGGAAGAAAGGATCCCAGCGGAGTCCGGCGCTTAAGCGCAGGCGGGGAGTGGCTTTCCAGTTGTCCTGCACGAAGAGGCTCTCTCTGTAGCCGGTAAAATTCAAGTAAAGGCCTCCGCCTTGGGTAAACGCGGACACAGCGCCCAGCTCGAAATCTGCCAGAGGACTGCCGGTCAGACTCTCAAAGTCGTACACTCCGCTTTCCTGATACTGATTTCCCATGGGCAGGCGAATGCGCATGATTTCGCCGCCGAACTGCACTTCATGCTTCCCCTTTATCCACGTGGCAATTTCACGCAGGGATTGATCGCCGCGATTCCAGATGCCGTAGGGCGTGCCCTGCAGGGCAAAGTCGCCGCCCACAGTCATCTGTAACACAGCGGAGTTACCCCCCCCGCGATTTGGCGGCACTGCGATATTCGCGCCCGCATCGGCCATGCTGAAAGGAGCCGAGGAAAAGGTCGTGCCATTCTCGCTGTTATAGCCGAAGAAGCTGCTCAATAAGAAGGTAGGGGAAATGGTATAGATATCGACGACGCTGATGTTTTTGAGAACCAGATGTTCGGCATCGGCTCGGAGCTGCAGCAGGTTCGACGGAGGCGGAATAAAGATCGGGTCCGTGTAATTCATCTGGAAATAATGGACGCTCAAATGATGCTTTCGGAAGTTGTAGTCCGCCTTGGCTAGATATTCATCTGTGTTTTGACTATCCGGCGCACCGTCAAAGTTAAGCTGATCGTTGGGTCCGGGAAGCGGGATATGGTTCAAAATGTAGGTGGCGACAGGGCTTACAGGGATTTGATTGTTAGTGATGTACCCGCCCGTAGTCGGGTCTATCAATGGAAAACCCAGGTCCTGAAAGTTTCCGGTACGCTCAATCGCATTTGGAACGAAGGCAATCTGCCCGTTTTGAGTGGTGCTGAAGCGTGTTCCCTGGTAGCTCCCAAAATAAAACAGCCGGTTCTTGAGGATTGGGCCTCCGATGCTACCCCCGAATTGATTCTGCTTCAGCGGGTTAACAAGACCCTGAGCAAAGTAATTGCTGGCGTTGAGCGCGTTGTTCTGCAGAAATTCAAATACATCTCCGTGAATCTGGTCAGTTCCGGACTTGGTGACGACGTTTACTACGCCTCCGATCGCATTCCCGTAGACGGCACTCATATTGCCTGTAATCAGATTGAATTCCTCGAGAGCGTCAGGATTGGGGAAAGGTACATTGGCATTGATGTAGGTGTCATTGGCGTCAACACCATCCAACAGGTAATTGACCCCGTTGGCGCCGCCTCCGTTGACCTTGGCATACTGCTCGCTCGGAAAGACTCCGCCCTCACAGTTGGCAGCGCAATAGCTGGAGGTCACGTTGACCGCTCCCGGCGCAAGAAAGACCAACTCCTGTACATAGCGGCCGTTCAGCGGCAGTGAGCTGATTTCCTGTCCAGTGATCAACTGCCCAACCATGGCAGAGTCAGTGGTAACCATCGAAGAATTGGCGGTCACAACCACTTGTTGGTCAATCCTGCCTACTTTTAGTTCAACATTTTGCGTGGCTGCCTGGCCGACAGAAAGCACAAACCCTTTTTGAACATACTGGGTATACCCGGCCACTGAAACCGTGATTTGATAGGTGCCCACCGGCAGACTGGGGAAGAGATACTGACCGGTAGATTCGCTCTTTGTGGTTTGGCTATACCCCGTCCCTTGATCTTGAACAGTAATGGTCGCTCCGGCCACGACTGCCTCTGATGGATCAGTGATGAGTCCACTGAGCCGCGCAGTCGTATATTGGGCCCACGCCACGAGCGTCGATCCGAGAATCAGAATGAGTGGGAGGGAGAAGCAAGTGAACCAACGTGGTGGCAGTGGCATCCGAAATTTTCTCTTCATCGTCTACCTTCCCTGGGCCAAACAATAAACTGCGAAACTCGATCCATCAGACCTGCAAGCTTTCAGACCTGCAGGCTTTGCGATTGCGCGAATTTATCCACAGCGTGCGCGTTTGTCAATTGTTTTGTTCGTTTGCGATCGATCCGTGCCTGCACGGTGCACGAATCAAGCATAAATCCTCACATTTTGAACGACCCGGCTTATGGTGCCGTCGGGGCTGGGCCGGTCTGGCATCAAGTTGCAGCGCAGGGAGAAAAACAGCCCCAGCAACTGACCGAACAAGACGTCCACTGGCGGACGACAATCATCCGGTACGGCCGTGCGAATGTCTGGCGCGAGATAGCGCTCTGCGAGACCGTCCTGCGGCAGCTCGGGATGTCCGCCCACTGCAATCTGAGTTTTCACGAGTCGCTTCTGTACGAGTTCCTGCAACAGATCTCTTTCATAGCGGGCAACGGTTTTATCGCTCGAAAGAAAAGCAACCAACAGCGTGGTTTTATCGAGCGCGGCCATAGGACCGTGTCGCAGCCCCATGGCTGATTCCGACATCGTCAGGATTCTGCCGGCAGTCAGTTCCAGTACCTTCAACCCAGATTCAACGGCCACGCCCTCAAGCGCACCGGAGCCGATAAAACAGGCTCGCTCATAAGATTCGTTGGCTAGAGCCGCCGCTGCATCAGCGGCTTGGGGAAGGAACGTCTTTCCCGCTTCTACAAGCCGGCTGAGTATAGGTTCATATTGCGCGACATTATGAACATGAGCCATGCACTGGCCGAACAGGATCATATTCGAGAATGAACTGGTCATGGCCAGTCCCCGGTCGTTAACCGCATCGCCCAGAGTGACGGTGAACGCTTGCCTCTTGCCGGCGGCGCAACGAAGCATGCACCCTTCTGCGTTACATGACACGATGATGTGGTGTATCTCCGGATGGCGCATTAGAGCCGACTCCAGGACAGATACACCTTCCGGGCTATCGCCGGAGCGGGAAAACGAAATCCACAGGTAGCGCTGTCCCGGAACGAGCCACTCTTCCGCGTGGGTCAGGAGACTGGTGCTGGGAGTCGCAATGACCTCGCACTTCCAGAGCCGCCGCAGGACATGAACGAGGCATCTGCCAACATAGTCGGAAGTGCCCGCGCCGATGAGAAAAACCGTGGGGTTAGGCCGCGTGGGATGACCAAAGCCGGCATCGGCGAGAAACTCCGCAAGCCCGCTGCGGTATTTCTGAAACAGACTAAATGTAGATTCCCAAGTGGCAGGTTGCTGTGCTATTTCCGCAGGAGTATATAAAAGGCCGCGTTCGATCTTCTCTTCTCTCGAAAGATCGAGAAGTTTGGCAAGAGCATTCACGCTACAGATTCCTCGGTAAGACTGTGCCTGCGCATGGGGTGGGAAGCTGGCGCCTTTCCGAATCGTCAGCCCTGGGGAAAAGTGAATCCCGCCACGCGCCCAGCCCCGGATTAGCGACAACGGAAGGTTCCCGGTGATGGTTTCGGGAGCACTTTCGTTTTATTGCGCTTATAGACATTTACTTGCGATTCACCCGGAAGTCAAGCATAAAATCCTCGGGCTGCCAGCTTTTTGCATGGACAAACAAAATTCGTAACGATAGAAAGGAATACCGAGTGGTTGGTGGCTCGCACTCTTCACCCTCGCGAATAAACCTCATGCTGATTGAAGAACGTCAAAGGGCGATTCTGGAAGCTTTGAGGATGGACGGCCGCGTTCTGGTGGTGGAACTTGCGAAGCGATTTCGCACGTCGCAAGTAACGATTCGTAAGGATCTTGAAATTCTTCACTCCACCGGAAAGATTCATCGTACTCATGGCGGCGCGCTGCCCGCGCGCGAAGGGGCACTAGAAGATCCCACGCTGCGGGAAAAGGAAAAACTACATCGCCAGGAGAAGATACAGATTGCCACCGCGGCGGCTCATATGGTGGGAGAAGGGCAGGTGGTGATTCTCGACTCGGGTACAACCACAACCGCCATCGCAAGGGCACTTCGCCATCATCAAAATCTGACGATCATCACCAACGCCGTTAATATCGCGGCCGAACTGGCCGGTTCGTCCCTGGATGTAATCCTGACCGGAGGAACTCTGCGAAAGAACTCTTTTTCACTGGTTGGGCCAATCGCAGAAGAAACGCTGCGCCGTCTGAATGCCGACATTCTTTTCCTGGGAGTCGATGGCTTCGACGTTCACTACGGCCTAAGTACGCCCAATCTCTTAGAAGCGAAAGTAAATCGCGCCATGATGGACGTTGCTCGAATTGTCGTGGCGGTTTGCGATTCGAGCAAATTTGGCCGTCGGAGTCTCTCCCTGATTGCGCCTCCGTCGGCGGTTCACCAGGTTATCACCGACCGTTTGGCTCCGAAGAAAGACATCGATCAGTTGCGCAAAACCGGAATTGAAATCACACAGGTTCATGCGGGCGAGCGGCATGTAGCACCGGACACCCGCAAGCGGCCACCATACAAACGAGAAAAATAGGAATCTAGCGGTCGCCAACAGGCGCGGCAGCCAGGAGGATTCGTTGCCACAATTCGATGTCACGATTGCGGGAGAACTCAATCTTGATTTGATCCTATATGGACTTCCCGATGCGCTGGCCCCTGAACGGGAACTGCTGGCCGAAAATATGATGTTAACGCTCGGGAGTTCTTCCGCAATCGTGGCTCATAATCTGGCCGCCCTGGGCAGTCGCGTGGGCTTCGTTTCTTGCATTGGCGGCGATCCCCTTGGAGACATCGCACTTGCGCGCCTGGCTGCCGGTGGAGTCCATGTTGACGAAGTTGTCCGCCACTCTTCGGCTCAAACCGGTCTCAGCGTAATCCTGCAACATGGCAACTGGCGCAATATTCTGACGTATCCGGGGACGATTTTTGATTTGAAACCGGAACACATTAATTTTGAATATATCTCTGGCTCCCGGCATTTTCATTTGTCGTCGTTCTATTTGCAGCGTGGCTTGCGGCCACATGTGCCAGGTCTTTTTCGGCAACTGAAAAAGCGCGGACTCACGATTTCCCTCGATCCAAACGACGATCCAGAAGATGAATGGAGGAATGATATCGAAGAAGCATTGCCATACGTGGACATTTTCTTGCCGAATGCTCGTGAGGCGAAGAAAATTGCCAGAACAGAGAGCATTGGTGACGCTATCTCCAAACTGGCTTCCATGGTGCCCGTTGTGGTCGCAAAGCTCGGCGCGGACGGAGCGATGGCGCAGCGGGGCGGCGACCGATTTCTCAGTCCGGCCACAATGGTGGAAATTGTGGATCCTGTCGGGGCCGGTGACAGCTTTGACGCTGGCTTCCTGCACCAGTTCGTGCACGGCGGCGATTTGCAAAGTTGCCTAACGGCCGCAAACGTTGCGGGAGCGCTCTCGACCACGCGGTCTGGAGGCACGGAGGCGTTTCGAGATTCGGAGTATCGGGATCGTTTCTTGCAGGGCCACCGCTAAGACGTCTTTTTCGACCGCCGTTTCTTCATCACGGTGATTGGCGCCGAGGTTGAACCTCCGTAGAGGGTAACTGGTGGTCCGGATACCGGACAACACGGCGCGATCGAATTCCCGGAGTACGCTGCCGTCAATATGTTGGCGCCCGGTGCGAGTTGTGACGCACGGAGAGGCAGACTTGCCACAGACTCCGTCGCGCTGGTCGGCAGCAGCGTTTGCTTTTCCAGCAAGCGTGATCCGAGCATGAAGTTAACCGTACCGCTGGGCACTCCGCCGCCACCGGGAATGGCAGATACCGTGACCGTCAGAGTGGTCGCCTGACCTGGCCGGAGAGTGTGCTTCCGGGACGCAAGATTCACGGTCAATGAATTGGCGACTGCGACTCCGGTGTTTTCGTACGCACCAATGTCGATTCGCGAGCCGTTCGTCCGGGGATTCCCGACGAAATCGGTGCTGCCGTAAATGGAGTCGGGAGAACTGCCATTAGGATCACACCACCCGACGTTGCATGAGAGGCTGGTGCTTCCTGCACCGACAGTTGGCGAAGAAGGGATGGTGTCAAAATTTGGAGGCGTGTCTTGCAGGTAGACAAAGAGAGGATCCGTGTTCACGGAGTTTGCATCTTCGCCGCTCGAGGTCTGCCAGTTTGAAAAACTCGCATAGTTACTCACGTTGCCCCACCAGATGGAGGTGCCTTCTACGTAACCGGCGGCGGAGTTGTACAGGTTCCAATTGAGAGTCGCGGGAGGGGCGGGGTAGGTCGGCGAAAAGGGGGCGTAGGAGAAGATCCAAGTGTTGTATGCGCCGGCGTAGACGATGTTGTTCTCGTAGATGTTTCCCTGAGCGCTGCCTACCTGGTTCTGAATCTGGAATTCGCCAGTCGATCCGCCTTCAGAATAGTTGCCCGGTTGAGTCGCGTTGTTATACAGAGTGTTATTGACGAAGACATCATGGTAGCTGCTGCCTCCTCCATTGCTATGGCCGCCGTTTTTGCTCGCGGGTGCATACCCTCCAAGGGAGTTCCCGCAGGCGTTGGAGTTGTAGAAGATATTATTGCGAACGGTAACATATCGGCCATAGCACGGGAATTTGCCTTTCGCGGCGGTTCCGGAATTGTTGGGGCCGGACCATTCGGTGCCGTTGGCTTGGCAGACTTGATTTTCGCTGGTGGTCTCGATGCCATAGTCCACCTGTATGATCGCGTTCCGCTCGAACGTGACATAGGCGCACCCATCACAATAGAGCCCGTCAGCATCGTATCCGCGGCCTTCACCGGGGTTCGTGATGCCGCTGATGTTATAGACGGTATTTCCGCTGATTTCCCCATACATGGCCTCGTCGTAGCCGACAGGGCCGACGCCTTCGTATCCAATCGCGTCGATGCCGATGTTGTCATTATCGTGAACGAGGTTATTGGTGATCTTGAAATGGGTAACGTTTCCATCCACGTTGACGGATTCGCTCTCGCCGGTTCTCAGGTCGTAGACTTCGTTGCCGCTGATGACCAACTGCGTGATAGGGATTTTCGAGGTGCCGTAAACGGAGATGCCGAACGCATTCCCGTTTGCTTCTGCCTTGGTCGTGATGTTGTGGACGCGATTGTTGAGAATCTGGATTCCCGTACCCGATCCTGTAATCCAGACGCCGGTAGGAACGTCGTTTTCGCTGCTGGTTGTGTAATCGCGGATTTCAAATCCGCTGATCGTGATGTAGCTCCGCTTTCCCACGATATTAATCAAACCCTGTGCGCCGTTTACGCTCAGGCCGGTTCCGTCGATGATTGCAGTCTGGCCGGGATAGCTTTGGAACTTAATCGGCGCTGACTCCGTTCCAGAGGCTGGAAAGTTCACCGACTCGCTGTAGACTCCCCCGAGTACGTAAACCGTGGCGCCAGCGAAGACAGAATTGGCCGCGTGCTGGATGGTTAACCAGGGCGAGCGGATTGTGCCGGGATTCGTGTCACTGCCTTTCTTTGAAACGTAGAAGGTAGCTCCAATTTGTCCGGCAAGGGATTGGGCCAGCACGAGAACGATTGCAAAGATGGCGGCATGCGCAATACTTGTATTTTGTGAAATCGACATATTGCGTGGCATGTGTATCCTCCTGGAAAATCTGCGACAAGCGACTGACTTAGCGTCCAAGTTCCTGACTCCGGCGCTTTTGGGGACAATTCCCTGCTGCAGTACCCAGAGGTCTGCGATACGCGCGCTCAGGCGTGGTTACTTGGGCGGCTGATAGCGCTTGATGTTTTGAGGATCAAAGGTAGTGGGCATATGGCCGGAGATGCGCAACTGGAACTGCTCCTCCACACTAAGCCCGCTGAGACCAGTTGCCGTCAGATGCACATTGTATTCACCGGGCTCAGTATAGGCATGATTCACTTCACTACCCTCCAGGGTCACACCGTCGCCGAAGTCCCAGTGATATGAGAGCACGGCCTCGCTGGCGCCACAGTGGGCCGCAAACGCAAGTGTGGCCCCCGCATTCCCGGCGGTAGGATGCTCCGTCGTCACGGCAGGAGCAACCACGGGAATGTGGGAGTCGACTATTCTCAATACCCGCACGGAATGCGGCGGCTGACGAAAGACCAGTATGCCGGCGGCTGAAGCGGGAATCTCTCGATCGTCCAGAACATCCGTAACTATGTACTGGCCCGTCGCAGGCAATCCGACGGTTGCAAGATCGATGGAGCGATCCCTCTCTTTGTCTGTCCAGTTAAAAGTGGTAAGAATGCTTTGCCGGTTCTCCTCTTTGAGGAAGAAAACGCTCGGCTGTGCATCCTCGACTGAGAAATCCATCAGGTCCACTGGAAGCGATGCCCTTCCCAGGCGAATCATCGCGATCAAATCACGATTCTGAATCAGAGCGAGGCGCTCCGGAGCCTTCGACAACGACGGAAGTTCGTCTCCGATCTCGAACATCCCGCCGGAAACGGCGGCAAGCGCAATGGAGACCTTTGCCTCATCCAAGGTAGTTGGCTTGTCGCTCTCGTGCCATGTCTGATCGGCAATGGTTTGTGTTGATACCGTGAACGCATCCGGGTCGGCCACAAAAAAATTTCGATTCATATAATAGCGCGCGGCGATTCCTGGTGCGGCTTCTTTACTGGCGTCGAATGTGTGCCCTGTGTCCTGTGATAACCGGCCATAATCCACATACCCAACCGGATTCAGCATGGGGCTTCCATCCTTATCGAGATAGACGTCGTCCCCCACTGTATCGCGGATGATCTTCAGCCCTATTCTCTGGGCTTCGAGAGCAGTTGTATCTGGCTTGTAGTAATAACCTTCGATCCCGCTATCGTCCATAAAATCCATCTTGATGTAACGTATGCCCCAATCATTCACCAAGGTGGAATAAGTCTTTCTCAGATACTGCTGAGCGCCTGGGTTCGTAACGTCGAGCACGAAGAGCGGATCCTTGTTATCCACTACTGCGCCGGCATGGATGGGCCGGCCTTTTGCGTTTTTCAGCAGCCAATCCGGGTGATTCTCATAGACCCAGGAGCGTTCCGATACTTCAAAAGGGGCAGTCCAGATTGCCGGAACCAAGCCCAAGCCATGCACTTTGTACTCGAGCTTCGCGAGACCTTGGGGAAACAAAGTCGCGTTCGGGGTGCTGTATTCTCCCCGAGCATATTGATAGCCTTCATCGATGTGGAAGATGTTGTAGCCGAGGGACTTCAGATGCTGCGCCTCCCACTCTGCATTGGTCAAGGCAGCTCCGTCATTCAACCCGAAGTAGTAGGCGGTCCAGCTCCACCAGCCCATTAACGGAGGAGCCGAGATTCTGGCATGATGAATCTGTCGAATCAACGAACCATAGGTCTCCAGTTGCCGGTGATAGTCGGTGGCAAGACTGAACAGCACGCGCTCCGAGGTTAGCTCCGCACCGGCGAGCGACCGGCAAGCTCAACTCCACTTGATCCTCCACCGAGGAATGTTCTAGAGAATTTAGCTTCGCCATCTCGGTCGTGCCGGTCGAATCGACTTCGTAAGCCGCAACACGAGGCGCGTTCGCAGAAGACCCGGCAAGGTGAAGCCGCAAAATCGTGAGAAAGTGCTCTGAGGTGAGCGCGCCAAGAAACAGGCTCTCATGACTCCGGCGATTGTAGATGAGCTGACTGCCGACGGCGCGATGCATCTGCTTTTCCGCATCCGCGAAGTTTCGGATGGTAATGGCCGGCCGGTCCTCGCTAAAACTGTCGGAGAGAACTCGATCATCGAGGGCAGGCCCTCCCAGGTCAATAATCGGCCCCTCGGTTGCGTCCACGGACCGAATGCTCTCAACGTGAATAGCCTTTCCTGTCGTGTTCCGAACGGTTACCTGGATGTCTCCGAAAGGCTCGGTCGAATAGGCACGCAGGTGATAGATCAGGTCTGGTTGGCCGCTTATTCCGGAATAGGTGACTTGCCAGTCTGTAGCATCGCCCAGATATCCCTGAGTTTGCGAGTGGTCTACCGTGTGTCGCGGATAATCGGACGCATGAAGCCAGCGTCCATCCACCTCGGCCCCGACTCCGGCTCGCAAGGCGTAAGAATCGGATCCTGACATCGCGAGGGTGTATGTGCCGTCGGGTGGGTTCACTTTGATTTGCAAACCGTGTTCTTTGCCAGACGACTGCGCTTGAAGCGTTGTAACACCGCCGCCGACAAGCAGCAGAATTGCAGTAAATCCGACCGCATATACTACCCTGATTTGTCTGATCCAATAGCCGATCACCGTTTCCTCCATCGAGCTGACAAGTACTGTTGCTGTGCTGTGGCCATTTCATCCCACAGAGAAATGGGGGGTGAGATCATATTGGCTGCTCGGTAATCTCCTCGCGCCGAGGATCCCAGTACAATCTCTTTCCGGTCCAATACGATTGCGCAGCCATGATGCAGACGATGGAATGGGAAAAGCCGTGATCGACGGTTGCGTTCGGCTCTTTGCGTGTTTGCATTGCGGTCAGCCAGTTCACCATGTGGACGACATCGTCATCGTCCGGCCCCAGAGAATTGGGCGGCGGCGCACCCGGAATATCCACTGTCGCCGCGACATCCTGGGACGGTCCGACCAGAGGTGCGTGGGTATACACGGGACCGGACTCCCAGGGATCGAACTCCTTCCTTCCCCCTTCCTCTGTGGTGATGAACAAGGATGCGCCCTCCCCACCGTAGTTTTCGATCGTCCCGTTCCGGCCCTGAATGCGTGAAAAGCTCCGGTAACTGTTTCCGAAAGTAGTCTTGTACGTATACAGGAAACCTTTTGGATATGTCACGGCTGCCACACAGGTATCGGGATTTTCCCGTCCATCTTTCCAGGTAAAAACGCCACCATTCGCCACCACACTCGAGGGATACGCCTCGTCTGTCCAAAGATGAACCAGGTCGCTGCCGTGGCTGAGCCACTGGTCAAATATCCCGGATGAAAAATCCTTGTAGAGCCGGAATTCAAGATAAACATGGGGATCGAAAGGCCGGTTTGGTTTGCCCAGCAGCCAGCGCTTCCAATCGGTATCTTCTTCGCGGAGTTGGGACCTGCGGCCATAGAGCCAGCTCTTCCACTCCATATTCGCGTCCCGCAACATCTCTGGCGAAATGCCGGTATCTGAATCGACAAAACGCCAGCGCTCCTCGTTGACGTTCCATTCCTGCTCGATGTGGACAAGGTTGCCAATCTTTCCTGAGCGAATGATGTCCCGCACGGCCAGCGGATAGGGCTGGCTGCGGTGTTGCGTTCCCATCTGTACGACTTGCCTGGACGCCTTCACGATGTCGCGAGCTTCTTTCGCTTCCGCTAGCACATTGGCAAAGGGCTTTTCGACGTAAGCATCCTTGCCCGCCTGAACCACCTCGCTGCACAGCTTCGCGTGTTGGAAATCTGCAGTCGCGATCATCACGCCATCAATGTCTTTCCTGGCGAGCATCTCCTCCGAGTACTGGTACATCTGCGGCTTAACGTCGAAGGCCTTTGTTACCTGCGCTGCGCAGCGTTCGCGCGCCCGGTTCCACAGATCGCATACGGCAACCATTTCCAGTGGAATTTGCTTCGAGGCGAGTTGCGCCATATGCACATGACCTCTACCCCGGTCTCCGCATCCCAGTTGTCCCAGCCGGATACGATCATTGGCCCCGAGAATCCGGGCGTAGGAACGCGCGTCAATGCTGGTCGCTACCAACATGCCCCCAGCCCCTTTCAGAAATGTCCTGCGGTTGGCCCGGTCTGTCTCTCGCATGGCGTCACACGCTCAGGGAAGGATAGCTCTGATTCCCGTGATCTCACAAAAATCGACCAGCGCCGGATACAACTCTTCGCCATAGCCCAGGCATGCATATTCATTCGTCCAATGCTGGAGCAAGACTTCGATGTCACAATGCGCGGTCACGAAACCGTGGGGCCAAAACGGGATGCCACATTCATTGAGCCGATTTTCGATCTGATCCAGTGGAGGTTCGAAGATGCTGGCTCGAGTAATCACCATTTGAAACTCACCATTCACCCTGCCGAGTCGGGCCAATACTCCTTCTCCGACTTTGCAGATCAGCTTTACGGAGAGGCCGCCCGCTTCGCCTTCCGTAGGGATACCGTGTTCGGAAAAGCCTGCCGGACTCAGCTTGCTCGCCAATGAGGGTGGACACGCGCCGTCGCCGATGATCTTGATTTCTCTCGTTTTCTTATCAATGTGCTGTAAATCGCCGTAATATACCCTTTCCTTGCTCAGCTTGGTGAGCAAAAGAACGGTCAGAGCCGTATTGAAATCGCCCAATGTAGAAGTACCAACTCCATCCTCAAGCATCATGCTCTGCGCAAAGCAACTCGCAGAGTAATCGCCGGCTAGACCGGGAAAGGACTGAATCGTGTAGAAATCGAACTTTTCCTTCGTCACAAGTTTTTTTAAAGCCAGATAGAGGCGCATCGAGCGCTCGGTCACCGCGTTTTGCTCGGGCTCGTTGCCAAACAACTGCTTCAGTCGTGGGCGCAGGTCATTCAGTTCGCTCGGAGATATTTCTTCAGCCGCTTGCGTCAACTCCGTCGTGTCGCGGGAATCGATATCGACGCCAAACATTCTCATCCATTGCGACGGATCGGCTGCGCCGCAGGTTTGACCCATGCCCCGGCCGCCAAAGGCACCGATCGTGGACATGTTGAGAAGATTTTTCAGATGTGAAGCTTGAGCATAGCTAACGATCTTACTTACGGTGTCTTGCTCCTCTTCATCTTCATCCAAGCTTCCGTATACAAATTTGTGGGGGACGCCAATTTCGAGCAAACCGCCGTGCAGCACCAATCCGCCAACTGGGCGCCAGCCTTGAGAGCCGGGATGCGTCCACAGCAGCAAGCCTTTGCCGCTGGCAGAGTAATCGCGAATCGCGCCGACCATGTTGGCCGCCCAAACCCAGGTTCCAGAAAACAGGACGACCGCATCGATGGCATCGTCGCATTTCATCTTCTTGAATGCGGCCCGGGCTTCTACTTTGCTGGCAACAACCACGCCATGCTCAATCACTTTCAGACCCGCCGCAACCAACGCACTCTTGGCGCGCTGCACCAATGCGTCATCGATGAATGGGGTGCCCAGGGGATCTCGTAGACCGTCTTTGTGAACTCCAAAAACTATGAATCCGATGGTGGCTTGCATCACCGCTCCTCCTATTGGCCTGTTGAACTTTTCGAGCTTATGTTCGCTGAACGCAAATGGCGGTATTGTTCGGCTTGTTGCGCGTAGTCTGCGGCAACCGCAGGATCGGGTGATAGCACCGAAACATCGTGGACCACGAGTCGGACGGCCTCCCGCAAGCTTCCGTATTCTCCGCATGCGACTCCGGCGAGTATGGCTCCGCCGAGACAGACTGCTTCTGGACATTCCATGACATGCAGGCGCCGACGTGATAAAGCAGCACGCAACTCGAGGCCCAGTGCGGACCGCGAACCCCCGCCGGTGACGTAAATATCCTGAAACCCGCCCACAGCCTTTGACAGAATGTCTGTCATTTGTGAGAGCTCACAGGCAAGCCCTTCGAGTATGCCTTTGTAAATCTGGCTGCGGGTTGTGTTCGGGCCCAAGCCGGAGATGATTCCGCGGGCGTGAGGATTGAAATCGGGATTGCAGGTGCCGATCAGATTGGGAGTAATACAAAGCCCGGTTGGACCCGCTGGCGCTTCTCGCTCCAACTTCGCATAGTGGACAGACTCCGTGCGGGACGGATCCACTTCGTGGGCGAGGACGGCTTCTCCGTATGCTTCTCCGTGCGCTTCTCCGTACAACAGATCGTGGAACCACTGGATCATGATTCCGGAAGGAAAATATGCCAGCGTCACAAACTTGTCGGGGACCACGTGACAATAGGAGTTGAGAGAAGCGGCGAGCGCAACATCCGTCAAGCAGGGCTGATCGGAAACCGCCAACAGACATTCGTAAGTGCCCATCGAGTCGGCCACGCGATCCGAACTGATAGCCCCAACTCCCAATGCGCCGCAGGGTTGATCGTGCCCTCCCACCACAACCATGGTTCCGGCAGGGAGCCCGAGATCACCCGCACTGGATCCATCCAACTTTCCTGCCGTCGTTCCAGCAGGCACAGGAATGGGGAGGCATTCGGCACCTATTCCGGTGGCAGCGAGGATCTCGTCGGACCAGCGTCGCTGGCGCGTATCGAATGCCAGATAGCGGGAGGCCAGCGAATAATCAATATAAGGGGGCAATCCTAATCGCGAAAGAATATAACCGATCACACTCAGGAAACGAACTGAGGAGGCACGCATGTCCGGCCGGTGTTTCCGCAGCCAAAGAAATTTCGGAACCGGATACATGGGATGAGCGACCAGGCCGGTAATCTCGAAAAGCCGCTTTCTTCCGAAAGCTCTTTCGAGCCAGACCGCTTCTTCCGTGGCTCGATTGTCCTGATTGAGAATCGCTGGAGCGATGGCCTCGTTACTTCCATTCACTGGCACGAAAGTTTCGCCGTGCGAATTCAGGCACAGCGCACTGACGGGATCAGAGAGTCTCTGCGATACCGCCTGCGAACAATGACGCACCGCCTGCCAAAAGCGCTCGGGATTTATCTCCGCGTGCGAAGGGGCGGGGAACTCAGGTGCGTACGCGCAGGCGCTCTGGGCAAGGATCTCGCCCGTCACCGCAAATGCGACAGCTTTGCACCTACTCGAGCCGATATCAATGGCAAGCAGACTCATGATGATTTTTTCGCTTCTCGCTTTATCGTGAAGGTGCGCCCTCCAAACCGGCGGGATGCGTCACGCTGCACCGCAACGGAAGGCATCGCGCTGGGCCCTTTAAGCCGGTGCCATTCATAGGAATTTGTCGGCTGCAACTGAAAGCGCCCGGCCGCGAGTTCCGGACTCGACGATGTTGATCTTTCGGTTGGAGACGGAAACACTCTTTACGCCACAAAATGTCTCTGGCACATCAAACAGCAAGATCAGAAACCGAACTCGAGCCTTGGATTTTGCCGGAAGCCAGCGATACGTTGGTTCTCCGAACAGCGGACCTTGCTCGATGGTTTGGCGCCGTGGAATGGCGAATGGAGTTGTGCTGAACTCCAGTCCCCGGCAGAACGTTTTACCTCGCCACGGTGCTGCGGTTCGGCTGTATCGTTCTTCCCAATTGCCAACCCAGGGAAAGTCTGCGCGTCGAAATACGTAGACGACGAGAAGCTTCAGGCGCGGGTTACACGCGGCGATGAATCCGATCTCCAATTCCGGATTCAGCAGCTGCGCTGTGTAGTGTCCGAACCGTCGTGCCGGCGTAACGCGCAAGTTAATCGACTTGCGGCCTCTTCCCGGTGCGTTGGGCCAAGTAAACTCGGCCTCTGGCTGAAGAAATAATCGAGGACTGTATTTTGCTGGACACACCTTCGCTCGCGTGGCGGGCATGTCGAACCATGTTGTCCCCTCCTCGAGAAACGGCGGTCCAAAGGTTACGTGCTCGTTCCACGAAATGGGTCGGTCATAACTGCCGAGGTTGACCGCCTCTTCTTCGCAATAAATGACCGGATTCACGCCGTCCAGCGTCAGGTTTCGGCTGAAGCTGATTCGTGCTTCGGGAAGCGTAAGGCCATATTGCAATTGCGGCCTCGGCGCCTGTGCTTGGTTCTGGAGGTTCCACCTCAATGCGGGCGCTTCGCCGTGAGTAGTGAGACCCGCTGCCGTTTCTTCCAGGGAAGGTGGCCCGAAGTGATCAAAGCTGAGGCTATGTCCCGCAATGCCGGACAATAACTTGCCATCCGGTGGAGGGCCATATTTACGAGCATGTTTCGCGCTGGTGTATTCGAATGGATCCATGGTCTCCCATGGCGGCTGCCAGAGCGGATTCACTCCGGGACACGCATTCAGACTCAATTCGCAGATATGCCCTCCGCCTTCAAGAGCGCAGACAGATCCCCAATCTGTCCGGAGTCGGAATCCAGAACGACCATCCAACACATTCTTATTGCGCGCAACCCCCTGCGCATGGGGGCCCGATGTCGTCATCTTGTGCTTGCTTGAAATTCTGGCGTCACTGCCCCGTCAAGAGCAGTACGGGCCTGTTCAAGAAATGTGATTATGTTGTCGGCCTGGAAAACGTTGCGGCCAAAAAAAACACCTGCCGCCCCCGCGTCCGCAACTTCACGGACCACATCGAGCGCATGTTTGTCCGAGGAATGCCGGCTGCCGCCGAGCACCAGGATCGGTATCGGACATTTTTCGACTACGGCGCGCATAGAGAGTGTATCCCCGCTGTAATCCGTCTTCACAACATCCGCACCAAGCTCGGCTGCCATACGCGTGTGGAGGTTCAGCCACTTGGGATCACCGGGATTCTGCACATCTTTCCCCCGCGCAAGAGATTCAACAATTAGGGGGATTCCAACTCGTTCACATTCGCGGGCGACTTCGGCGTTGCGAGTAATCTCCTTCATTTCGAATTCGGCATCGCCGGTACCGATGACGAGATAGGTAAGAACGGCATCGGCGCCGTGTCGCAACGCATCCTCGGGACGAGCGAGAAGCGAACTGTGCAGCGCGCCACTACCGTTTTGTCCAATCGCAGACCAAACCGTAGTCCAGTCGAGGCGGGCAATTAGAGCCGGGATGGGTCCCTCTATCGTTGAGCTCGCGAGTCGGCGGATGAGTCCAAGGTTCAGCAGCAATGCATCGACGTCGGCGTGGGCAAATTGTCGAATCTTTCCTAATGGGTCTTCAGTTCCCGGAATTGGCCCCAGTACCAATGCATGATCGAAGGCCACAACCAGGGCGCGCCGTCTCGATCCTCCCAGCACACGGTTTAAGCGAATCTTCTTGCCGCAATCGCTCACAATTCCCTCTTAACTCAGTTAGCTTTAAAGACGACTCAAACTACCGCGCACGTGAGCGATTGTCAATCTATTTGATTTAATATGTTCATTTGCGCGGGGTCCTATGCGTTTCCTGTACTTCGGCAACCACCACTTCAACTCCCGCTTCACGCAGGCTTTTAATATATTTTGGATCCGTGCGGGAGTCGGTTACGAGCACGTCGATATCCGCTACCGGGCCAACATAAGCGAAGCTCTGAGTACCAAACTTACTATGATCGGCTAACGCGATTCGAGTCTTCGCAGCTCTCGTGATCATCTTTTTGATTTGTGCCTCGGCATGGTTCGCGGTCGAGACGCCATACGAAGTATCGATCGCGCTCACTCCCAAAATTGCTTTATCCAAGCGAATTTCGGAGAGCGCACGCTGCGCCCATTCTCCGGAAAAGTAGAACGTGTCTTTTTGAAGATCGCCACCTGTGCACAGCACAGTCACGCCCGAGCTCCTTTGCAACTGGCAAACGATCGTGGGAGAGTTCGTCACAACCGTGAGCCGATTCCGCTGATTTAAGCCTCGGGCAAGCTCATATACCGTGGTACTGCCCTCAAGAAAGACCGTCTCGCCATCCAGCACGAGATGTTCGGCCGCGCGCGCAATCGCCTGCTTTTCATTGCTATGGCTATGCGATAAGGTCTCATACGAAGGCTGGAAGCTGGTGCTGGACATGCGGGAAACGGCTCCCCCGTGAGAACGGACCAGCACGCCATCCTGCTCCAAGGCAGCCAAGTCTCGCCGGACCGTTGCGGCGGTAACCCCCAGAGCGGCGCAGAGATCGGAAGCGGTGATGGTGCGTTGACTCGAAAGCATCTCTCGAATTCGAAATCTACGTTCTTCCGCGAGCATGATGCTTGCGTTCTCCTGGCAACCGGGGGCTGCATCTTTCATTGCACAACGCGATCCCGACGGCCAATTGTATTGCGATCTGGTCGGTTTGTATCGCCGAAAGTCATTCCTGGGAATTCATAATCGAGCACAAACAAACAAAATAATTGACAAACAATCAAATAAACGATAGATTCGCGCAACTGTGACGGTGAGTTGCAGATCGGGGGGCGGATTTAGGGAGCGAATTCGCGGATTCTTTCCAGTTCGGGTTCCAGCCGCTTCCCGAGCGCCCGCGCAGATCCAGTCCGTAATTGTTCCCGTTTTCCAGATTTTGTTTTGAAAGCAGTCGGGCCTTTCACAAATCCCGCACCACACGAGAGGAACCTCGATGAGATACATAAACTTGTTTGTCCGCAAGCAAACATTGTCCAACCGGCTCGGCGTTCTGCTGGGGCTGCTCGCTAGTTTACTGCTGGCCAGCGATCTGGCTGCAGCCGCCGCGCTAACGATCACCACCACATCTCCTCTCCCCAACGGGATCGAGGACACTTTCTACAGCACCACGTTTGCGGCAAGCGGGGGGACGGCTCCGTATGCGTGGACGATCACCAGCGGAAGTGTACCGGGCTTAGCCATGACCTCGACCGGAGTGCTGACCGGAGTACCGCTATCAGCGAGTGCGAACTCCATTACCGTGCAAGTAATCGATTCGACCATTCCCACTCATCTAACAGCGACAGCGAACTTCAACATTACGACTGCCGTGTCGACCAACAACAATTTTTATGTCTCGACGAGCGGAAGCAACTCGAATAACGGATCGTCAGGCGCTCCCTGGGCCACCATCGCATATGCTGTCACCAAAGCTGGCCCCGGCGTCACCGTCAATGTGGCTCCCGGAACCTACAACGAGACCGCCGACATAGCGATTAACACCGGCGGATCGGCTTCAGGCGGCTACTTCATTCTCAAGAGCACAACCCCAGGGGGCGCCATCATCAACGGCACCGGCGTCACGGTCGGCACTGGCGGGTACGCGTATGGGTTGATCAACATCGGCAGCACAAGCAACGTTAGCTATCTTACTGTCGACGGTTTTGAAGTCACCAATTTCAAGACGGGGACGTCCACGAAGACCAACAAGCTTGTGCCCGCGGGAATCTCTCTTCAAGGCTCCGGCGCCAACATCCAGATTGTGAATAACAACATCAATAACATCTGGAATCAAGGGAAAGCGACGAACCACACGGGAAACTGCCCCGCTGGGTCTCCGGAAGCTTTTGGTCTCGTGGTTGCCGGGACTAGCGGTACCACGCCCCTGACCAATATATCGATCATCGGCAATACCTTATCCAACCTGATGACAGGCTGCAGCGAGTCGATGGAACTCGACGGAAACATCAATGGGTTCATCATTGCTAACAACCTGGTCCATAACAACAGCAACATCGGGATTGCGGCTCTGGGAGGCGAGGGCGTTGCATCGGGATATTCACAGTACAACGGCTCACCGAACGATCAGGCGCGCAATGGGGAGATTTACGGCAACACAATTTACGAGAATCCCTCCAACGGCACCGGCACCACTCCTCCTGTGGCCGCCGCCAGCAATCCATACGGCTCAAAATGCTATTGCGCCGACGGTATCTACCTTGATGGGAGCGCTTCCAACATAGTCGAGCGGAATACCGTCTACCTCGTGGATTTGGGCATTGAAGTCACGGGAGAAGGTGCCGCACAGAACACGACAAACAACATCGTACGCGACAACTTGTTTTTCTATAACACGGCTGTCGGAATTAGTATCGGAGGCCAGGGCACTTCTGGAGGATCGTCAAACTCCACGATCATCAACAATACCACCTGGGACAACGGAAACAACGCCAATGGCGCGATCGGGGAATTTGCGACCGGAACGGACCTCACCGGTACGAATATAGTTGAGAACAATGTTTTCTATGCTTCTTCAGTGACTGGAACACTGGTGGATGCGGTAACCACCTCGACGGTCACTCTCAATTACAACCTGTACTACGCACCGAGTTCTTCCGAGAACTGGATTTGGGGTTCAAAGACCTACACCGCGTTCAGCACCTACCAGTCGGGTGCGAAGCAGGATGCGAATTCCCAGTATGCCGATCCTATGTTTGTCAACATCAATGCGACGCCGCCGACCACGCTGCCTAACCTTAACGTACAAGCCGGCTCGCCGGCGCTGGCCAAGGGGACGATTCTCAGTCCGATTTCGATAGTCGGATCCTTTGACGTAACGGGTAATACTCCGCGTATCCTCATTCCGAATGACACAATCGACGTCGGAGCTTACGAACAATAATAATTCAGGGCAAAGGTCGGGAAAGGAAGATGGCGTCCGAGGCATCTTCCTTGTCTTATTATGAACACGTGAGCTCGTTGTGTTCGAATCTCCTATGGCCATAAAGACGGACACGCAGCCTCACCTGACACGCGCCTTCGGTCTACTTCCTGCCACCGCTCTCAACATGTCGAACATGGTTGGAATTGGGCCTTTCATCACGATTCCGCTGTTGATGGCTTCCATGGGTGGCCCGCAATCCATGCTTGGCTGGCTCACAGGAGCACTCATCGTAATTTCCGACGGTCTGATCTGGAGCGAACTGGGGGCGGCATTGCCCGGCTCCGGCGGCAGCTACCATTTTCTTCGCGAGGCGTATGGCCATCAGAGTTGGGGACGCCTGATGGCGTTTCTTTTCATCTGGCAATTCGTTCTGAGTGGGCCTTTGGAAATCGCATCCGGCATGATCGGTTTTGGAAACTATTCCACATATCTGTGGCCGGGATTGAGCGGTCGCAGCCAGCAATACGTGGCGGTTGCCTCAGGCCTGGTTGCTTTGTTACTCTTGTGCCGCAAGATCACCTTCCTGAGCAAAGTCACCCTCACTCTTTGGGTAGGCACGGTGCTCGCGATGGTGACCGTCATCGTCACCGGCTTTCCTCACTTTAATGCCCACCGCGCGTTCGATTTTCCTCCAGGAGCGCTGGCCTTTGATCGTGGCTTTGTACTTGGCCTCGGCAGCGCTACTCTGATTGCGGTATACAACTATCTCGGATATTACGACGTGTGCTACATCGGTGATGAAGTGCAGAATCCTGCCTACGTGGTACCGCGATCGATTCTGTTTTCGCTCGCAATTTGCTGTGTCGGATATCTCGCGCTGCATCTCGCCTTGATCGGCGTGGTGCCGTGGAGGGAAGGAATTCACTCGAACTTCATCGTTTCTGATTTCATGGAACGCCTATACGGCAGGGGCGCCGCAATTGTGGTAACGATTTTCATCCTGTGGTCGGCGTTTGGCTCCGTATTCGCGCTTCTTCTGGGTTATTCGCGAATTCCTTATGCGGCTGCCATCGACGGCTATTTTTTCCGGCCGTTTGCACAATTGCATCCTACGAAAAATTATCCGCAAGTTTCACTCCTGGTGTTGGGAGGTGTATCCATTGCCGCTGCCTTCCTTAAGCTTGATCAGCTGGTCAGCGCCTTGATCACGACGAGAATCCTGGTTCAGTTTCTGGGACAGCTATTCGCCATTCCACTGTTGCGACGAAAGTTTCCGGACAGCGCGCGGCCATACAAGATGTGGTTTTATCCCGTCCCTATTGTGATTGCTTTCTTTGGGTGGGCATACGTTTTTCTGACCTCGGGCTGGCTCTACATAAAGATCGGATTACTTACACTCTTAACCGGCGTCGTGGTTTTCTTCATCTGGGCGAAGTTGAAAGCTACGTGGCCCTTCCAACCGAGCCAGGATCCGAATGAGGCCTAAATCACGGTCTTCCCAACAGGAGAATGAATTGATGATGGGACATCATGTTCGTGGTTCCTGGTTCCCCAAAGAATTGGTCCGAATTATTGGTCCGATGTCGACTGCAAGCCTCTTGATCGCCTGCGTGCTGATGCTGGTCGAAGATTGTCTGGGCTCTTCCGAACCGGCTAGATCTTCTGAGGTAGTTGCTCAAAACGAGAGCCTGTCTGTGGTTGTGCAGCCGAACGATGGCACATATGAAATCCGAACGCGAGTTGGCGGACACACCATCATTCACGCGAGGATCGCGGCGGAGATCGATCACAACCAGGTTAAGTCGACGGACTATCCGAAACATGAGATATCGCAATCGAGGTTTGAGGACGTTCTCGGACCCGGCAAGAAAATTATCGTCACTTCCTCCGGCCTTCCGAATCTTCCTGATCTCGCAGTTACATTCCAAATCTACGATGGGAGACCTTTTGGTGTCGTGGAGGCTGAGGTACAAAATCACACTGGCAATCCGGTGACAATCCAAAGTATCCGAAGCGTCGAGGCGCTGGGAAATCAAATTGTCGATCTCGGTGGCCCGCAGAACGCCGACCGAGTTCTATCCGACAGCTTCAGCGAAGACTGGCCGCCATTGCAGATTTACGATTTGGGAAAAGCTCCGGAGGGCACGCACCGGGCCGTAGGCAGCCAACTTATCTACAACCGGGAGAGCAAGGAGAGTCTGTTTTGGGGAGCGCTCGCTTCGAGCCGCTTTCTGACCATCATTCATTTGCAGGCGAGATCTTCATCGGAGAACCGCCCTGGCATCGCTTCATTTACGGTCGATTCAACTGGAACGACAGAGATCCAAGCGACCGATCCCGAGTCCTCCTTGCGAGAAGGGCCTGCGGAAAACCTGGTTGAATTAAGCGTTCCTCTTGCCGCAGGCGAATCGATGACAGCAGAGCGTGTGATGTTTGCTGCGGGAAGAGACTATCACTCACAACTTGAGAACTACGGCGCCGCAATTCGAGAGATGCGTCATGGTCGCGTCAGCGCGGACAACATGCTTGGATGGTGGAGTTGGACGGCCTTCTACACGAAAATCACTCAAGGCACCGCTCTCACGAATGCTCAATGGCTGGCAGAGCATCTGAAGGACCTGGGTTACGACTACTTTCATTTCGACCTGGGTTACGGATACGCTCGCGGTGAGTACGCGACGACTAATGCCTCTCAATTTCCGCGTGGCATGTGGGACCTTGCCCACTACATTTGCCGAATGGGATTGAAGGTTGGAGTATGGACGGCTCCCTTTGAAGTGGGGGAGCGGGCCTGGATTTATGAGCACCATAAAGATTGGCTGGTGCATAATGCACACGGAGATCCCATTTCAATTGGAACGGCCGAAGAGGTGACAGGCGAACACCTGTTCGTTTTAGACGTCACTCATCCTGATGCCCAGGAGTATCTTCGACAAACCTATCGCACGCTGGTGCGGGAATGGGGCGCACGCTACATCAAGCTCGATTTCATGGACAATACGGCAATCGAGGGATATTACCATCGCCCAAACACAACGGCACTGGAAGCGCAGCGAATCGGGCTCGGGATTATTCGCGAGACAGTCGGCGAAGACGTGCTGCTCGATAAAGATGGGAGTCCGATGTTGAACCCGGTGGGCTTCGTGGATGAAGGCCGCGTATCCCAGGACACGGGGCATGCGTTTCTTCGCAGCAAGGAAGCTGAGCCGGGTATTGCGGCGCGCTATTACATGCATCGCAATTTTTTCGTCGACGACCCGGACGCGTTCACGGTTTCCCGACAACTTCTTGAAGAGCGTACCATTCAAGCCCCACTCACATTGAATGAGGCTCAGGTTTCGATTGCTCTGGCGGCAGTTTCTGGAGGAATGTTCGAAATTGGCGACGACCTTCCAACATTAGGGGGTGATCCGGAGCGTGTGGCATTGGTCAGAAATCCTGATTTGCTTGCAATGGCGAAGCTTGGACGCGCTGCTTCGCCGCTAGATTTAATGAACTTTACAGATAAGGATGAACAGCCGAGCATTTTTCTGCTGCGGGAAGATCGGCGTCAGTCCATTCTGGCGGTTTTTAATTGGACGGAACAGCCGAGTTCCCACACATTCGCTTTTACCGACTTAAATCTCCCCACTGGGCATCCGTACAAATTGTTTGACTCGCTCGGGCAAGATCAGGTGTCGAAGATGGACGACGCTATGTTGCGCCTGGACAATCAGCTCCCTCACTCCGTCAAGCTAATCAAAATTATTGATACTTCGATCCCGATGGCCGCGCCTTCGATTGCCTTCCATGTAACGCCTCAGGCGAAAATCGGGGAAGAGGTAGAGTTTTCCAGCATAGTGTCTAAGGATGGAGTTCCTGCGCTCGCCTGCCATTGGGATTTTGGCGATGGAGTGGTTGCTGAGGGTGCAATCCTCAGTCATGCATATACCGCTGCCGGAAAGTACGCCGTGCGGTTTACGGCTGACGGTCTTGATGGCAAGTCCGCGGAAAAAACATTTTTTATCGTAGTCAGCGGAAAGGTAGATCTCCAGTCTCCTCGGCGTTACTCTGAACCGCGCAAATAGTTGTAGTTAAGAATTCTGTGCCGCCGACGATGGCCGGCCGCCGATTCAGGCCGGGGTATAACTTATTTGGACGCTTGAGCCGCCATAACCTTGACTGCGGTGTTGGCTTCTTCAGGCGCAAAGGTGCCGGAGCGGTCTCTTTCATGTTCACTGTTGCTGTCACCGGCACTGTCAGTGCCATTATTAGTTTTGATTTTGAATTGGCCCATCAGATTGCGGAGTTGAGTGGACATCTCCACTAGCTGCTGCGATGCCTTCTGGGTGTTGGTGGCTTCGCGCGTGGTATCCTGCGCGGCCTCGGCTACGGCCGCGATGTTGGTGGTGATCTTGCCGCTGCCAAGCGCCGCCTCGCTCACATTTCGTGACATCTCATCGGTGGTGGCATTCTGCTCTTCGACTGCAGTCGCGATGGTGTTCGAGATATCGTTGACCTGGTTGATGACACCGCTGATGGAGGCGATGGCGTCGACGGCTGCTTTCGTGTCGGTTTGATCGCCTCGATTTTATGGCTGATGTCTTCGGTCGCGCGGGCGGTTTGTTTGGCGAGTTCCTTCACCTCGTTCGCGACGACGGCAAAGCCTTTGCCAGCCTGTCCGGCGCGCGCCGCCTCGATGGTTGCGTTCAGGGCCAGCAGATTCGTCTGCTGCGCGATTGAAGTGATGACTTTAATGACGTTTCCAATCTCGGTGGATGATTCGCCGAGTTTGGACACGATGGTCGTGGTGGTCTTGACTACTTCCACGGCCGCGGTGGCGACTTTCGCAGCTTCGGTCGCGTTCTTGGCAATCTCCCGAATACTTACACCCATTTCTTCTGCGCCGGTGGCAACGGTTTTGAGATTCTGGCTGACGGCTTCGGCAGCCTTTGAAACTACTTCGGCCTGGGCCGATGTCTGCTCGGAGTTGTCGGTGATGCGCTGGCTGGTAGTATTCAGTCCTTCGCTGGCCGTGGCGACCTGCGCGGAACTGTCGGTGATGGAAGTGATCATACGTTTCAATCCACTACTCATCTTATTGATTGCGGCAGTCAGATTGCCGAGTTCGTCGTGGGTGGAGATTCTAAGATCGTCACGCGTCAAGTCCCCGGCGGCGATGGCTTCGGCTTGCACCATGACTGCGTGCGTGGAGAGGGAAATGCGGCTGCTCAGGAAAATGGCGACGAAAATTCCGATGAGGAGGGCGACCATAGTTGTGACTGCCATGGTCAGGCTGAGCGAACGGCTCTCGGTGTGCAATTGTTCCTCGCTACTGGCTAAGATCGTGACGTACTCGTCCGCAATACCATCCACCGACTTTTTGACCGCTATATTCGCCGGGGTTACGAGGTCGGCATTTTCGTTACCTGCTTTAATGACGGCATCGCGCTCGCCACTCGCGGCATGATTCATGGCGGTCTCTTCGGGCGCGCGCAGAGGGGGAAGTCGCATCTTAATGTCATTTAGCCGCTCACGATCCTCAGAGCTCCAGCGGGGTGACAATTCCTCAAGTTCGGCGATGTCTTTTCCGATATCGCTCCAGGCTTTATCGAAGGCTTTTCGTGCGTCCTTCATCCTAGCCGAATCGGTTCCGGCGAGTATGGCCTGGCGACACTTGACCTGGGTGTAGTTGAGGTCGCGCTGCAAGCGTCTCGCGGTTTCGAGGGTTGGGAACCGGACCTCAAAGGTGAGATCTTCGCTTCGCTAGATGGACGCCGCTTTCAGATAAGCCGCGATGGCGGCGAAGGCCATCAAGGCGAGAATGATCCCAAAACCGAGTCCAAGCTTCTGGCCGAGGGTTAACTTCAATCGCTCTCCCCTTAACGTACTGGTGCCGAATCGGCCCCAGTTCGTCCTTCTTCTTGAATTGTGCGGTGCTCTTGATGAGAGGTTTATCGGCGGGATCTCGGGGAAGCTTTAGATTGGGTGATCGAAGAGCGGAGACTTTTCGGAGAGAGGCAGTTCGTTTTCGCGCAACTGCATCCCTGCGGCGAAGGATCGGCTGTTTCGCTGGAGCCGAAAGCAGGTCCTTCGCTGCGCTTAGGATGACAATTCTTACGGTGAGGAGCTATCGCTTGGCGGCTTGCAGACGCGCTTCGAGAGCGTTCACCTCAGCGTTCAGGCCTTCGGGAAGATGGCTACCGAAGGTCGCAAAATGCTCCTTGATCAAGGGCACTTCCTTCAACCAGCCATCGATATCGACGGCGAGCAGTTCCTCCACATGAGCGGCTTTGATATTGAGGCCGGTCGTGTCGAGATCGGCCACTTCAGGGATACGTCCGATGGGGGTATCTTTGGCATGGACTTTGCTGTCGCAACGCTCAAAGATCCATTTGAGGACGCGGCTGTTTTCGCCATAGCCGGGCCAGAGAAACTTTCCATTCTGGTCCTGGCGAAACCAATTTACGTAGAAAATCTTTGGCAACGTTGTATTCGCCCGGGCTCCCATCTTGAGCCAGTGGGCGAAGTAGTCCCCCATGTGATAGCCGCAAAACGGAAGCATGGCCATGGGGTCGTGACGCAGGCGGCCAACCTGTCCAGTGATGGCGGCCGTGGTTTCGCTGCTGACGATGGAGCCGAGGAAGGTGCCATGCTGCCAGTTGAAGGCCTCGGTGACCAGTGGAACAATACTTTTGCGACGTCCACCGAAGAGGATGGCGTCGATCGGGACACCTTTTGGATCCTCCCATTCGGGAGCGATCGAAGGGCACTGACTGGCGTGAACTGTGAACCGCGAATTCGGATGGGCCGCCTTTCGACCTGATTGGGGGGTCCAGCGCCGGCGCATCCAGTCGACCAAACGCGCTGGGGTCTGATCGGTCATGCCCTCCCACCAGACATCGCCGTCGAGGGTCATGGCGCAATTGGTGAAGATGGAGTTCCGGGTAATACTGAGCATCGCGTTGAAGTTCGACTGCATGCTGGTTCCGGGGGCGACTCCGAAGAAACCGAATTCCGGGTTGATGGCGTAAAGGCGGCCATCGGCGCCGAACTTCATCCAGGCGATGTCATCGCCAACCGTTTCCACCTTCCAACCGGGAATGGTGGGAATGAGCATGGACAAATTGGTCTTGCCGCAGGCCGAGGGGAATGCTCCGGTAATGTACTTTGCCTGGCCGGACGGGCCGATCAGTTTCAGAATCAGCATGTGCTCAGCGAGCCAGCCTTCGTCACGCGCCTGCACGGAGGCGATCCGCAGCGCATGGCATTTCTTCGCCAGCAATGCATTGCCGCCGTATCCAGAGCCAAACGACCAGATCTCGCGCGTTTCGGGAAAGTGGCAGATGAATTTGTTGTCGGGGTTGCAACGCCACGTCCGATCGGGATCGTTGGGACCAAGGGGAGCACCTACCGAGTGCAATCCACGCACGAACTCGCCATCTTCTCCAAGAGCCTTCAGTACGGGATTTCCGACGCGGGACATGATGTGCATACTGACCACGACGTAAGTGGAGTCGGTAATTTCCACACCGATTTTGGCCATGGGTGATCCGAAGGGGCCGAGGTTATAGGGAACAACGAACATGGTGCGGCCCCGCATCGAGCCCTCGAACAATCCTGCCAGCTTCTGCTTCATCTTTGCCGGATCTTCCCAGTTGTTGGTGGGGCCAGAGTCTTCTTTGTTGCGTGAGCAGATAAATGTCCGATCTTCCACGCGGGCTACATCGGCCGGGTCGGAGCGCACCAGTACACTATTGGGGCGTTTGGCAGGATTCAGCGGGATGGCGGTTCCGGTGAGAGTGAGGAAGCGCACCATCTCTTCGTATTCCTCAGGCGAGCCATCGCACCAGTAAACCCGATCGGGCTTGCACATCTGGGCCACTTCTTCGACCCAACGCTCGAGCTTGGAATGCCGGTGATTGTGGGCGGGAGTATTCACTTCTATCGTAGTACTGGCCATGGGAAAGTCTCTCCGTGAAACGCAAACCCACCATTCTCGCTCACTCCGGAGGAATATTCCAGTGGATGATTCGACCGTCCGGTGGGTCTGCTTCAAAGAGACATCCTTCGAAGCAAATGCAGCAGCGTTCCGTAAGGGGCGCGACTTCTGTGGGGCAAGAGTTGGCGTTGAAGAAGTCACACTGAATTGTGATCTTTGTGTCGTTGATAGGTGACCAATGTCCTTGCAGGATTTCAGGTTCGGGACTGAGATGACATTGGTCAGTCATCAGACCAATTTCAATTCCGATGATCGAAACTGAGTCATCCGCGAGCGCCGGGTTCGAAGCGATCCCCAGAAGTAAGGTCTACCAAGAGGTCGCCAGGCAACTGGAGCGGCGCATTACAGAAGAGATGAAGCCGGGCGACCGACTGCCTCCGGAGCGCCAACTGGTGCGAATGCTGGGGGTCAGTCGCGGTTCGGTGCGCGATGCCATTCGCACTCTGGAAATGATGGGACTCCTCGAGCCACGCCAAGGTGTCGGCACGGTAGTCTGCGATCCGGAGGTTATGCGAGCCAATCCTCTGGCCAACGCACTCCTCGAAAAACGGAAGATGGTTGCGGAACTGCTGGACGTACGCAAGACGATTGAGCCGTCGTTGGCGAGACGGGCCGCGCTTCATGCGACGCGCGATGAAATCTCTGACATGGAAGACATTCTGGCACGTCAGGAGGCGAAGTTACGCGACGGGGACCTGGGGATTGAAGAGGATAACGAGTTTCACTACAGCGTTGCCCTGGCGTCGGGCAACAGCGTGTTCCTGAAGGTTGTGGATGTGTTGATGGATTTGTTACGGGAGACCCGAGAACGTTCGTTAGAAGGGGAAGGGCGGCAGCAAAAGTCGCTCGCCGGCCATCGTCGAATTCTGTCCGCTCTGGAGCGGGGCGATTCCGCAGCCGCCGAGGCAGCGATGCTCTGGCACCTGCAGGAAATCGAAAACATCGTGCTGAAGAAATTGTAAGAGGAATGGAGGTTGCAAAATGGGTAAGTTATTCGCGGTTGAAATCATCTACCGAGGGGTCTTTCAAAAGACCCTGGCGAAGAACATCACGCGCGACATTGTGTTAGCCGCGCACAACGAAGGCAAACTGGGTATTTCCTTTGGTCGTTATGGGGACGCCCCGGAACGTAATGGGATTCCCGCCAAGAGTTTTGCAATCGTCGCCAATGACGAGCAGACGCTCGAAGCTGGAATGGCGCAATACGAGCCGAAGCAAGTCGACCTGACGGTCGTGCTCGATGACACGCTCTGCAAGGGGTCGGAATCGTGGGCCTGGTATGGCCTGCAGCCGGTGCATCGCGCTCTGAAGCCGGGGCACACGCTCATCGTAATTTCTCTCGAAGACGCACCCGCGCTGCTGAAGAACATTCATCGACGGGAAGAGCCGTACAAGCTGGGAATCATGAAAGGCGTTACGAGCTTCTCGGGCATGTGGGTCTATAAGGATGACCACACTGATGTGCGAGTGCTCGGCGCCATCGCCAAGGCGATGCCGGAGCTGTTCAGTTTCGGGTCGGTGGAGCGATTCATCAATGAAAAGCTGAAGAGTCCGCTCAAAGTGACGTCCGCTCGCAATGCCTTCGATCGTTTTAGCGCGGTTGATGTAAAGGCAGGCGAGGGCAATCCCGAAGAGCTCTTCAAGTTCGATCTGCCGGGCTGGAAGGATATGCGGAGCGGAGCTTCGATCAAGGGCCAAAAGCAGGGCGGACCGTATGCGGATCCGGTGACCGGGCAAGTTGGCGGGTTCCGGCCCAGCCGCAACGAACTGTTCAAGAAATACTCGACGCGCTCGATGCGGCCGGTGGTGAACTTCTCCACTTGCACAAAGTGCACGCTGTGCGGACTCAACTGCCCGGACGCGTCTTTCGACGTAACCCCGGACGGAACCTACGACGCGAATCTCGAATCGTGCTGCGGTTGCGGCATTTGCGCGGAGGTTTGCCCGGTGAAGGAGTGCGTCACGATGGTGAACGAGTCAGAGTTCCACGATAACAACAGTCAATGGACAGCGTTCAAGAAGGATAAGGATGCCTATTTGAACTGGTTGGAAACGACCATTCAGAAAGCGTCACCGATCGAGAAGCGGTCCCACGGATTCCGTTATCGCGGTCAGTATCAGGAACAGATCCCCGAAGCCCTCGAAGTAGCGAAGAAAGGCTAGTGGGCTGGCGGCAAGCTCGAAGACAAGGAGATTACGATGGCGACATTAACACTACCGGTTGAGGAAAAAAAGAAAATTCAAGAACAGGAAGCCCTGATTACGGGCGCCGAAGCCATTGCGATTGCGTGCAAGCTGGCGAACGTGGACGTAGTCACGGCTTACCCGATCCGGCCTTACGACACGGTGATGCAGTACATCAGCCAGTTAGTAGCCGATGGCGAAATGGATTGCGAATACATTGTGGCGGAGGGCGAGCATTCTCAATTCGAAATCGTGAAACATGCATCGGTTTGTGGAGCACGCGTGTTCTGCGGTTCGAGCGGTGTGGGCTGGATGTATGCCATGGAGGCGCTGACCGTCAGTCCGGCTCTGCGCGTTCCGATGGTATGCATGGTGGGCAACCGGGCGCTTGACGATCCGGGCGCCTTTGGCGTGGAACATAATGATGCACTCGCGGTCCGCGATCTGGGCTGGTTGTTGACCTGGGTCGATAGCGCGCAAGAGGCGCTGGACACGGCGTTGATTGCCTATCGTATCGCGGAAGATCGCCGCATATTTGTTCCCCTGGCGATCAGTTGCGATGGTGCGTTCTTAACTCACTCGCAAGCCCTGGTACAGATCCCGTCACAGGAACAGGTCAAAAAGTTCCTGCCTCGTTATGACCGCGGCGATCTGCTGCTTCATCCGGACAACGTTATTTCGGTGGCTCCACAGGCCAACGAAGACTGGGTGATGGAGATTCGACGGCAGAACTACAAAGTCACCGAGGTAGCGTGCGACGTGATTCGCGAAGTCTATGCCGACTTCGAGAAAACGTTTGGACGCAAGTACGGCAATCCGTTCTTCGAAGAATATATGACCGAAGATGCGGAAGTCGTGCTGCTGGGCATGGGAACGATGTCGACTCCGGTGAAAGTGGCAATCCGCAAGATGCGCGAACAAGGGCAGAAAGTCGGGTTCGTCCGTCTGCGCTGGTTCCGGCCGTTTGCGGGTCCGGAGATTGCGAAGTGCCTGGAGCGTTTCAAGGCCATCGGCGTACTCGACCGCGACTTCTCGTTCGGATCCCCGGACTTGAGTGGCGTGGTAGCGACGGAAGTTCGCTCGGCCATGTACAGCAGCAGCGCGACCAGACCGCCGGTCATTGGATTCATTGGCGGGCTGGGTGGCCGCGAAGTGACGGTGCCCGACGTGGAGAAGATGACGGAAATCATCTTCCAATCCGCGAAAGGTAAGGCGCAACCTCTGACGCAATGGATTGGGCTGCGGGAGTAGCGCCGCTCGACGCGTGTGGCGTTATTCATAGCCGGAAAGGACAAATTATGAGCACTAGCACTTTTGTAGATGAGAAACCGACGCAAAACCTGGAAGCCTTCAAAGGAGTCAAGAAGGTTCCACACGAGGAGTACTACACGTCCGGCCACCGCACCTGCCAGGGCTGCGAGTCTGCGCAAATCATGAAACTGATGGCGAAGGCCGCAGGACCGAGGACGATCGTCCTTGGGAGCACCGGTTGCATGTACGTGGCGAACACCTCCTATTACTCAACCCCGTGGGGCGTTCCCTGGATGCACACGCAGCTCGGCAGTTCGGGCTCGAGTGCGCTGGGAGCGGCCGCGGCATTCCGCGTCCAGATGCGCAAGGGCGCTATGAAGGATGAGCCCATCAATGTGATCGCCTTCTGCGGCGATGGCGGCGGTGCGGACATGGGACTGGGAGCGATCTCGGCGACCATGTGCCATCCCGATTACAACCTGCTGATCCTGATGTATGACAACGAGTCGTACGCCAATACCGATATCCAGATTTCTGGGACATCGCCGTATGGCGTCAACACCTCGTTCAGCACGCCAGGAAAAGTGAAGCGGATCATGAATCACCGGTGGAAGAAGAACATGGCGCCGTTGATGATGGTCGGGCATCCGACGGTGAAATATGTGAGCACCATCTCGACGTCATATCCACTGCAGGCGATGAACAGCGTTCGCAAGGCGCTGTCGGCCGGCGGCCCAACCTTCATTCACTGCCTGAACCCATGTCCGAAGGGATGGGATTTCGATCCCGTGCTCTCGTTTCAATTGGGAGAGCTTGCGGTGAACACCGGCATCTTCCCATTGTATGAGGTGGAAAATGGCAAGCTGAAGATGTACGGCAAGAGCAAGGACATCGCGAACGGCAGATTCAAACGCCTTCCGGTTCGCGATTACTTGCTGAAGCAGGGAAGGTTCGCGCATTTCATCGAGGAAGACATCGAATACTTCCAGAGCAAGATCGATGAGATGTGGAACAAGTGGCTGGTGCCGGGAATCATTCCGCTCCAGAAAGACGTCGAAGCCGAATAAACCCGCCGCCCCCGAAAAAGGGGGCGGGTTTTCATTGATCCGGACGTTTTCCGGCCAGGAGTGTACGGCAAGAAGAGACTGCTGATCCCACAGTACTCAGGAGGGTCCTTATGGGCCCGAATGTGACTACCTTACGTAGTACCGAACCCAGAGTCGTTACTCGAAGGGTTCAAACCGACGTCCGCAGATTCGCGATGATGGCCATGGCGAATCTGCGGTTTTTTTTGGCGACATTCACAAGACCTTCAGATCTGAACCTGCCTGCTAGTTTCGCCGTCATCCAATATCCGTTCCTCGTACGCTCCCTGACCCGGTTTGAGGCGGGGGAGCGCGGGCAAGCTATACCGCGATACGAAACAGCGTTGGCACCAGATAACTAGAAAAAGGAGTGAGGCAATGGCTACCGAAACTGCAGTTACTCGACAGCGAGCGATGGCGAGAGGCAGCGCGACGGAATGTGGCCGCGTTGCCGGAAACCGGTGGGTTCAGTTGGTGTGCGGCATCATCGCGATGATCGTGATCTCGAACTATCAGTACGCCTTCACGCTGTTTACGCCGGGCATGAAGCTGACATTCACGGGCGTACCTTACGCGAAGATTGCAGCAGTGTTCTCCGCTTTTATCTTGTTTGAGACCTGGCCTATGCCGGTGGCCGGGTACTTCGTGGATAAGTTTGGCATCCGGAAGCTAATGATCTTCGGCGCGATGTGCATTGGCCTGGGATGGGTGCTCGGAGGAACCATCGCGAAGTCCCCCCTCGACTTATACATCTATTACGGTGTTATTTCCGGAACGGGAGCGGGAATTATTTACATTTCGTGTGTCGCCAATGCGGTGAAATGGTTTCCGGACCGTCGCGGATTGGCGGTTGGACTGACTGCCGCAGGCTTCGGAGGCGGCGCCGCGCTGACGATCATGCCCATTGCCAGCACCATCCGCAGCATGGGATGGGCTGAGGCAATGGCGGTCTGGGGCGTCGGCCAGGGCATCGTGGCTTTCGTGGTTGCCTTCGTCCTGCGGCATCCGCCGGCTGGATGGGTTCCTGCGGGTTGGGACAAGAGCGCAAAGCAGGGACGCAAGGCGGTCGTGCAGTCGAGAGTTAACTTTACCTGGATCCAAACTCTTGGAAGACCAGAGTTCTATTTGCTGTACACGATGTTCTTCTTCGCATGTGCCGGCGGGTTGATCGCTACCGGAAACCTTTCGCAGATTGCCAAGTCGCTCCATGTGAGCGATGCGAAAATATGGGGACTGGCGATTGTTCCGCTGGCTGCAACGCTGACGTCGCTTTGCAACGCCCTGTCGAGAATCGTATGGGGCTCGGTCTCGGATTGGCTGGGGCGAGAATATACGATGTTTCTGACGTTTGGCGTCGAGGCAGTTCTGGTGTGCCTGGTGGCCAAAATAGCGGGGACTCCGATCGCATTCCTGGCTTTGTTCTCGTTCATCTTCCTTTTCTGGGGCGAGATTTATTCTCTGTTCTCGGCTACGACGGGGGATGTGTTCGGCTCGAAGAACGCTTCTGCCAACTACGGGATGGTGTATACGGCGAAGGGATTGGCATCCATTTTTGCTGGATTTGGAGCGGCAACGTTGGCTGCCTACTTCGGCGGGTCGTTCGCCGTGCCGTTCTACATTTCGGCGGTGCTGTGTGGTATCGCAGCGATCTTCTCCTTATTTGTCCTAAAGCCACTGGTCAGGGGCAGAATTGCGAACGAAGTTCGAGAGGAGGAGGGAGCGGCGCTATGGGCGGCGGCGTTGGCGCAAGAAAAGCATGACGAAAAACATCTGGTAGGTGTCTAAACTTCGCCGAATTTGTGTGTCTGATTGAAAGGAGAAATTTTATGGCAGCCTCATGTATTGCTCCACCGGAAGTGGAACCTCCGGTGGAGGAGAAAATTGAACGGGTCCGTCAACCGGAGCCGGTGGGCCCGAGGCGACCGCTTCGAGATCTGCTTGTCAAGATCTTCGAGGGACACCAAGAATTTCTTGGCTGCACTCCCGACTAGTTTCGCTCAGAGACAGCCGGCCGCGGGCTCGGGTGCGGGGCGCGATGAACATACCATTTGTTGGGTAGGGTCCCGCCTCATGGATATGCCCGATGATTGAATTCCAAAGGTACGAGACGGTTTGGTCCCGGCAGGGCTGATTGCTGCGGCTTTTCCGCGACTGTCGCCTCGTACTTTTGCTGACGCCTGAAAGTCACCTTTCAAGTCGTAGCTCAAGCCCTCGGTAGGCGCCTGTCGAGAACGATCAGGACTCGGATAGACTCCCTCAACAAAGAGTGGCGTTCTCACCGTGCGATGTTGCGGCGAGGCTGGATCCATGAAGCAACTTGGGTAACAGGAGGGAGTATCATGCGAATGACTAATCCATGAGCGATTGAGGACGGAGTAAAGCAATGCCCGAGTCCATTGACTGGCCGGTGCCGCGTTCGGGGAACCCGGTACGCCGCCGGCGGCGATTCATTCTCATTCTTGTCGTTCTGGCCGCTATCTTCTTCGGCGGTCGGACCGTTTTGTCGTACTACGTGGACGTGCTCTGGTTTGGGTCGCTCGGCTATGGCGATGTCTTCTGGAAAACGCTGAGCCTGCAATGGGGAATCTTCGCGTTCTTTACGGCGGTGACATTTCTGATTCTGTATGGATCGTTCAAGGCGCTGCAGCGGGCGCATCTCCCCGACCTGCCGAGCGGTCACACGGTTTACATTGGCGGACAGCCGTTGAAGCTGCCGGTTGAGCCTGTGTTACGGCTGATCGCGCTGGGCATTTCGCTGGTCATTGCCGCTGCCACTGGCGGGGGCATGATGGGGGAGTGGCCAACGCTGGCGCTCTTCTGGTACGCACCTGTCACCAGCGGAGCCGGTGTCGTTGATCCGATTTTCGGCAAGCCGCTGAACTTTTTTCTGTTCGCTCTGCCCGCCTGGCAACTGATTGCCGGATGGCTGCTGACTCTGGCGGTGATCACGTGTTTGCTGGCCGCTTTCTTCATTCTTATTACGGGTGGAACTCGGGTGCTGTCGGGAAGCCTCAGCCGCTATGTCGATTTACCGTGGCGGGGACTCTCGATCACGTTCGCGTTTTTGTTGCTGGTACTCGCGATGCGTGCGTATATCAGCCGGTTTGAGTTACTGCTCGACGACCATACGATCTTCGGGGGTGTGACCTATACGGACGCGCACGTCACGCTCACTGGGATGCTGATCGTTTGTGGAGCGCTGGTTTTGGGCGCGGCGATCGCAGTCGTCAATGCGGTGCGAATGCCACGTGGACGCTGGCTGGTGGCGGCGATTCTTCCCGCCGTGGTGTGCTATATCAGCTCTGCAAGGAGTTACCTGGTACGTCAGCAGCTTCATCGTGAAACCGAACGAACTGGTTCGCGAGAAGCCGTACATTGTCTACAACACCGATTTGACGCGGCAGGCCTATGGATTGAGCGGGGTTTCGCAGCGCGAATTTCCAGCGGAGACGACGGTCGAGGCGGCCGATCCGGCGAACAATCAGGCTACGCTGCAAAATATCCGGCTGTGGGACTGGCGAGCGCTCCAGGATACATTGCGACAAATTCAGGAAATTCGCACGTACTACGATTTCCCCGACATCGACATTGATCGATATGAGATTGAGGGAACCACTCGCGAGGTGATGCTGGCGGCGCGCGAACTGAACGTTGACAAACTGCCGGAGAGCAGCCGCAACTGGATTAACGACAAATTGATCTATACGCATGGCTACGGCATCACGATGAATCCAGTGAATGGATTCACGCCAGAAGGGCTGCCGACGCTGATTTTGAGCAACATGCCGGTGCAGAGCACGGTGCGGGGGCTTAGTGTCACTCGCCCAGAGATTTATTTTGGTGAGATGACTAATACCGACGTCTATGTGAAAACGCGGCAGAAGGAATTCAACTACCCGCAAGGCGCGAGCAACAATCTCACCTCGTACGAAGGCAACGGGGGCATCGTCCTTGGCGGCTTCCTGCGCCGCATTATTATCGCGCTTGATCGGGACGACCTGGCTAAGTTGCCGTTCAGCGATGACGTCAACAAAGACAGCCGGCTGCTGATGCGGCGGAACCTGCGTGAGCGCGTGTCGGCGCTGGCGCCATTCCTTACGTATGATCCGGATCCTTACATCGTGCTCGGCGACGACGGGCGGCTCTCGTGGATCATGGATGCGTTCACGATTTCAGACAGCTATCCTTACTCGACCCACTACCGTCTGGGCAATGATCTTGTTAACTACATGCGGAACAGCGTCAAGGTAGTTATCGATGCCTACGATGGCACGACGACGTTCTATGTGTTTGATACTGGGGATCCGATCATTGCGGCGTACCGGAACATTTTTCCGAGCCTGTTCAAAGATGCTTCGACGATGCCGGCGGGGCTGAGGAAACATGTGCGGTATCCGGAGTTGTTACTCAAACTGCAGGCAGAAGTTTATGGGCTGTATCACATGACGGATCCCGAGGCGTTTTACAACCGTGAGGATTTGTGGACGGTGGCGACGGAAGTGGGTATGGGTGAAGGAGGCGCGCAGACCACGCAGGCGATGCAGCCTAACTTCGTCCTGATGAAACTTCCGGGTGAAACTGGCGTCGAGTTCGCGGAGATTCTGCCGTTCACGCCGGCGAATCGGAATAACCTGATTGGCTGGATTGCGGGACGCAGTGATGGCGAGCACTACGGAACGTCGGTGGTTTACAACTTTCCGAAAACCAAACTGGTTGACGGACCGCTGCAGATCGAGGCGCGCATCGATCAGAACGCCGAGCTTTCGGGGCAACTGACGCTGTGGAATCAGCAAGGCTCGCACGTGCGTCGCGGGGCGTTGCTGGTGATTCCCACGGGGCGCGCGCTGTTATATGCGGAGCCGATTTATCTGCAGGCGGAGCGGAGTCCGATGCCAGAGTTGCGACTAGTGGTGCTCGCGCTGCAGGATAAGCTCGCGTATGGACCGACGTTCGAATCGGCAATGGCGGCACTTTTTGGCGGAGCACCATCATCGATGAGCGCGCCTGCGACAGGCACTGCAATGGCAAGTGCGCAAGCGGGGAACGCCGCATCAGTTGCGGCACAAACAATGCCAGGCGCGGCCACATCTGCTGCATCGCCCCGTCCTACACAGGATCTCAATGCGCTCATTGCGGAAGCGGCTAAAGATCTCGCCGATTATCAGCGGCTGACGGCTGAGGGCAAGCTTGGAGAGGCTGGACAAAAGCTGGAAGAGTTGAAGCACGTTCTTGATAAGTTGAATGCGCGGCAAAGATAAGTTGCCGCGGTGCAGAGCAGCCGCCGCCCTCTCGGAAACCTCCGTTACCAGCGTTCCCCGAGAGCAGGCACTATTTGGACTATCATTCTGTTGAACCCTATTAGGGCCTCGTATGACGAAGCCGCGACTTTTGCTCTCGGTAACGAACGACACCAACGATTTTCAAATCGAACAGGTGAACGGCGCTCGCCAGGCGGCCGCCCGTCTGGGAGCGCATCTCGACATCGTCTACGCGCAGGATGACGGTATTATCCAGAGTCAGCAACTTCTCAAGCGCATCCAGTCCGCGGCCGAAACCCGTCCCAATGTGATTATCTTTGAGCCCGCTGGATCCACTACTTTTCCTCATGTGGCACGGGCCGCAGGTGCCGCTGGCATCGGTTGGGTCGTGCTTAGCCGTGATGCCGAGTACATCCTAGAATTGCGGTCGGCTTTTCGTATTCCAGCCTTCGTGGTCACCTCTGACCACGAGGAAATCGGACGCATCCAGGGACGTCAACTCGCCGCTCTGTTGCCGGGCGGAGGAATCGTTCTCGAGATTCAAGGTCCTGCTCAGAGCAAGGCGGCAGGCCTCCGGCATACTGGATTGTTGGCGACAAAACCCGAGAATATTCAGCTGCGCGCGGTGAAGGCTCACTGGACCGAGGCCAGCGCGCAAAAAGTCGTTTGCTCCTGGCTCGCTCTTTCCACCTCACGCGGAACCGACATCGTGGCGGTTTGCGCCCAGGATGATTCCATGGCGATGGGCGCGCGCAAGGCGTTCGAGCAGTCCGCCCACGAACTCCGCCAGTCCTGGCTGCAGATTCCTTTTCTCGGTTGCGACGGTATGCCCAAAACTGGTCAGGAATGGGTTCGCCGCGGTCTGTTGACCGCCACTGTTCTCAGCCCGCCCACAGCGCCCGTGGCCATCGATCTGATCGCACGTTTTCTGCGGCACGGGACTATGCCCCCGCCACGCACTCTGACCGAAAGCAAATCCATCCCCGATCTCGAAACGCTCGGCGTAACGCGCGGGCCGCGAATGTCATTTCCCAGTAGCGAGTGACCAAGCCACGAGCGACAAGCGATTGGCTATTGCCGGTCCGCCATGGTACGACCGTCATCTATTTTGTGACGCCAAAGGCGGGGGGGCACGTGTTCGGCATTTGTTGACGCAGTCGGGAGGCGATAGCGCGCAGAACCGCCGCCGGTGGCAGCGAATCGCCTCGGGAAGATAGTTACTTCGCTACCGTGAAAGTTGTCCAGGCGTGCGCATTCATGTCTCGCTGGAGATCTTTCTGCCAGGCAAAGTCGGGATGCGCGCGCAGATGATCGGCGGCTTTGAAATCCATTCCGCAGGCATGACCGGCAGCGGCGCTGAAACTCATTTCTGCCACGAGGCTGGCATCGGCGGCTTTGTTCTGGACGGCGCCAGCCATTCCGAAGGGTGGCTGCCAAGTCCCGGAACCTCGCGGCGAGAGGTCGATGTGACCGTCGAGGGTGCGTTCGTCCGCATCTTCTTTGTTCTCGAAGGTGTCGAAGTGGTCGGCCATGAAGCGCTCAGCGGCTGCCAGGTCGATTTTGCCTTTGTTCTCGCTCATGAGTTGCTCCCAACGCACGTGACGGGCGTTGGCGCTGGCACTCATATCATGGGGATCGAAATCGGTCTCTTCGCGGATCAGCTTCTCGTTAATCGGGAAATTCGAGCCGACAAAATAGCCGTCTGTCTTCCGTTTCAGCGTGACGTTCTTTAATCCCAATTCGAGTTCGCCGATTTCATTCTTGCCGATATCGGCGATCAGCCAGGTGTTGGCATAGCCGCCGTTATTGCCCTTTTTCATGATGTGGGCAAAATCGTCAATGGAAGTGGAATACTGCGCGGCCTTGCGCGCGCGCACAAATTCCGGAATGGCGTCGGGATCATATCCGGAGAAGTGGCCGATGGTTGTTTCGGTAATAACGATTCCGGCCGAGTTGGTCACGAAATCGTCGGCGCTGTGAATGACGCCGGGCAGTCCATCCATGAGCATGCGCTTGCCGTTGGCGGGCACGATGTCGTAAATGATGGTCCAGCGTTCGCCATCCAGATAATTCGTCCAATTATTATGGGCGATTACAACCTTACCGTCTTTCGTATAACTGCCCGTCGCAACGAATGCGCTGCAATGCTCGGGAACAGCTAATGAAGCCGATTTGATGCCGTGTGCCTTGTTGTATTCCTTGACGTAATAGGTCCACTCTTCGGCGGCATTCAGCGCCACTACATCCCACAGGTCGATTTTCTCTCCAGTCTTCAACTCCCCATTCTTCAACGAGTGCGCGTTGAGGCCGTCGGAGATTCCTTGTAGTTCGTCACGGTACTCCTGTTCGATGTGCGGCCACATCATATTTTGCGCGGCATCTCGGAAGAACTGCCAGTCTTTATTATTGTCGTGCGTCGTTTCGAGGATGATGACTTTCAGCGTGTCTTCAATCTCCGGCGCCAGCAGATAGCCGTTCTGAAAACCGATTTGGTAGGGGGTGCCTTGCAGATGCACGAAGGACCACCCGTTCTTTTCGGGACGTCGGAAAGCGCCCTGTAGCTGGGCGTCGGGGGCGCTCGCCCGAAGTGAAGACGCGAGTAAGAACGAGAAGATAATTCCTGTCAAAACAAATCCTGCAAAGGCTGCTAACCATCGGCGCATGCATGACTCCAAGGAGTTTTGGTCCCGGCGTATTTTAGCAGGTCTTTGCGGCGTCTCTTAGCGGTTGACCGGATATTCCTGGATCCAGTGAAAACCATGATTGACAAGCAGGAATTTGTCGCGATCAACGAGGCGCAGTTGCATGTGGATCTTGTGGCCATCCATTTCACCATCGAGAATCAATTGATCCGGAGCAGGGCGCTCGAAGGTGAAGTTGGCTTTCCAGTTCTTGTCGCTGGATTTCGTGAGGACGAGTGTCTTATCGGTGATGCTGATCTTGGCCCCGTAGGATGCGAATGTATCGTCCATGCGCTGAAAGGACGCTCTCTCGGGGAAATCAAAGACGACGCGATGCCAGCGATCGTAATCGGTGAGGAGGGGCGAGCGGAGTTGGCCGTCGATGGAAAGTTCGTCGACATTCCAAATGCCGTAGAGCGCTGACTTGGGGCGTCCGCCGCCGTAAGCGTGCCAATCGTCGTATGCGCCATAAGCGGCGGTTCCGACCATCCAGAGACCGAAGAGAAGTTGCACGGCGATTGCGATGCGATTGTCGCGGCGCGTTTTGAAGAGTTGAGGTTGCGTAGAGGGCTCGACGGCGCGATTGCGGAAGAAGAAATCCAGCAGTCGCCCGCACTCGGGCGCGAGCAGGAACAACGCCATCAGAAGCAGGTGGAAGGAGAAAAGTTTTACGGGGACGTCGTAAGTCATGTTGAGCATGAACACCTGGGTCATGTCTGCGACGCAGACCAGGGCGCCAAGCGTGGTTGTCCAGGGCAGAATGAGGAGAATTCCACCCAGCATTTCGGCGCAGCCCGCGAAAATTTCATAAGAGGGAGAAGCGCCGATCGAAGACCAGAGAACTCCCATGGGCGAGAAGTTGCCGAATGGCTCGAGTAATCGGGTGAGAAACGGGAAAGGCATTTGCAATGGAACGACTTTGGCTATGCCGTAGCCGACGAGTTGTGAGGCGAGGGCGAAACGAATGAAGACCCGAAACCATTTGTAGAGGGTGACGTAGTTTTCACGTTTGCGGTCAAGGATGGACCAGACGCCTGTGGCCACAGCGGAGAGGACCAGCAGGCAAAAAGCTAATACCCAGTCGAAGGTTTTGTCGCCGCTGCCGCTGCCGGTGTAAACCAGCGGGAGTTTGGCGCCGAAGATATGAGCGGCGGTCCAGAAGACGATCTGGCGCATCGGCCAAAGGGAGGATGGGTCGGGGGTCTCCATTTTGGGAATGAAAATGAGGCCGCCGAAGATTTGCGTGTAGATGCAGAACAGTCCGAAGTACACGAAGCAGAATCGAAACGCGATGAGAGAAGCGAGGTTCCAGTGCGGCGTCTGCGATTCCAGTTGGAGCTGAGCGTTCTGGGCCTGAGCAGCCATCGGGATCTCTCGGAGCGCTAAAGTGTACAACAGACTCGGTCATCACCTGAGGGTTGTATCTACACACTGCGGGCCGGTTCAATCCCATTCGTCGGTGCCGATAGGATCGCCATCCGGGGGAAAAGGCGGCGCTGTCAGATGCACCTCGGCCGGGTTCCTCTGAAAGCGCTCTATCTGGCCGGCTGCAAAAAAAAGTTGAGCTCTCACGGCCTCATCTTTTGCGGACGGCGATTGGGTCGCGATCCACTTTTTTAATTCGTCGAGCTTGAGCGAAGCAACCCCACGGACTTGAGGGGAAGCATGCTCGTCGCCTGCCAGGGTCATGAGGCGATCCAGGACGACTGAATTTACCGTGCGCTGAATTGCGTTGTTATAGCCACCGTTAATGCCGGTGGATGGCTGCCCCTTCCAGGTGGTGGCGAGCAGATCGTCCAATAGCTCGTTAAAACTGGGATTGACGGGATCGAGGGCGTGATACTCGATCATGCGCTGGGCGCGCTCGGGCTGGAGGAGCACATTGATGACGATTTCCGCCGCCGCTTCGGCCGGGGCGAGAGCGTCGAACGCCGGCGAGGTACGGCGCGAGAAATTCTCGCGGCCAGTGGGGTACTCCGGCGGGCGCGGCGGGATGAGCTTGAGTAACGGCTCGGGCAATGCAAGCACCTGCGGCGAGACCGTGTCGAGAACCGCGCGAATGGACTTGCGCTGCTCGGCGGCGGGAACAATTTCTGGCGCTTTACCTTTGATCCCGCGAAGATTGAAGGAGTAGTCGAGACCGCCAATCGACTTCGCCACCGCCGTCACTTGATAGCGATGGTAGAGATACATCGGGACCAGGACGTCTTCGAGGGTCGCCATCGGAGTGTGATCTGGAATCGCACTCTCCGAAAGATTCTTCAAGGCGGCGGCGCGGACGGCCATCACACCCTTCAAGCCTTCGAGAGCACTGCTGCCGGTATCCCAAAGGTGCGCAACCGGACTGGCGGAGCCAAGCGGGCGCGCGTCCTGATCGGTGAGATAGAGAAGTCCTCGCGAGAAGGCGTCATCGAGAATTTTGTCGAGTGCCGCTGTTTCATTCTGTCCGCGAGAAAAATCGCTGTAGCCATAGGCTATTGAAACTTTGTCCCACTCACCGATACCAACGGCGTAGGCATTGGAAACATCAGGGCGGCCATTCGCGTCGAGAGTTACGGTTGGTGGCGGATAGTCCATGACTGAGCTACGGTTCACGATGCTGGCGGCGTAATTGTGCATCAGGCCGAGGGTGTGGCCGGTTTCATGGGCCGCCAATTGTCGCAGGCGGGCGAGCGCCATTTCGTTGGCTTGCTGGAGTGCGGCTGGATCATTCTTATTGCCGAAGGGATCGAGCAGACCTTGGGCGATGAGAAATACCTGGCGGATTCTCAAGGCGTCTAGATTCACATGGCCATTGATGATTTCTCCCGTGCGGGGGTCATAAATGGCGGTGCCGTAGGCCCAGCCGCGGGTCGCGCGCGGAACCCATTCGATGACATTGTAACGAATGTCCATCGGGTCGACGCCCTCGGGCAGCAACTTCACCTGGAATGCATCCTGGTATCCAGCGGCGGTGAAAGCTTGATTCCACCAGGCTGCACCTTCCAGAACGGCGGAACGAATTGGCTCAGGAATGGCGCGGTCGACGTAATAAACGATGGGCTTCACCGGTTCGCCGATCGCGGCGGAGGGGTCTTTTTTGGCGAGACGGAAATGCGCGATATAACGCTTGACGATGGGTTCGTCGACGGGCGTCGCGAAATCCATGTAGCTGATGCCGAAAAAGCTGGAGCGGGAATCGTAGGCGCGTTGGTGGAATCCGTCGGGTGGTGCTTGGATGAAAGAGAAGTGCTCGTGCACGGTGATGGCACGAGCGTCGGGAGTGACTTGTTCGACCCAGCGGCCGGGATTATCTCCGATAAGAGTCAGGGTGGATTCCACGTCGGTGTTTTCCGGGAAATTCTTCGTGCGGGGAAGATAGATCGCGGAGCGCGAGGGATCGACGTGGTAGCTCCCTTGCTTAAGCGCAGAGAGTCTCGCGGTGACCTCGTGCGCGTCACTCAGGAAGAATGGAGTGGCGTCGACGAGAACGGCGCGGGCATCTTTATTTGTGTCTTTATCCTTATCCTTATCCTGCGCATCTTGGGCGGCGGCTTCGAAGCCCCAGAGAATCGATTGGGCGAAGGCCTGCTGAACTGCCATTTGCTGGTCGATGTCGTCGGTTACGGCGCGGTAGCGGTCATTTTCGGCGATTAGTAAAATTCGCGGGCCGCTGCGTTCGAAATGGACGACGTTGATCTTGCCGGGCTGGCCGCGATCGAGGCCGACATCATTGGAGCCCACTCCGTTCGGGAGCGATTCGTAGTAAAGGAAGGGAGTGTTCCATTTGTCGATTTGCAGCCACAATTTTCCGTCGCGCGCGTCCCAGTAGCAGGTGAAAAAACCGGGCAACCTCTGCATGCCGGTGGTTTTCTCCGCGATGGTTTTCGGCTCGACCGCTTTCTCGCCAGTCGTCTTCTCACTACTTGCTGCGGGCATTTTGTGCAGCGTATCTGGCGTGGAATTCTGGGCCGTGGCGACAGCCACAATGATCATCATCCAAAACGCCAGGAACGCGATCGAGGCGCGCTTCATTTCGTGTTTCCTCCGGAGAAAGCAACTCGCTATGGTAAACAAACTGGGTGCTCGTGGCTAACGTCTTACAACATAACAGTGCGTGAGTGACTCGATTTAGGACTGCGGATATTTGGTGGATTTGACAATTCTGAACCAAGACTCTTATTGTCACGTATATCATTCCTTTGGCTTCCCCAGTAAATTCTCAGGAGATCACATATGTTCAGAAGGTTGTGTTTCGGGATCGTTGCTGTCGCCGTGCTGGCTCCGGCGGTTTGGGCGCAAACTGTGGATGAGATTATCGCGAAGAACATTCAAGCGCGTGGCGGAATGGACAAGCTGAAAAGCGTGCAGTCGATCAAGTCGACGGCGACGATGGCCATGGGGCCGGGGATGGAGGCGCCAGGAGTGTTGATCCAGAAGCGAGATAATCTGGCGCGACTGGAGTTCACGATTCAGGGCTTGACGGCGGTCCAGGCCTATGACGGAAAGAATGCCTGGCAGATCATGCCGTTTATGGGGAAGAAAGATCCCGAACTGATGTCGGGGGACGAAACGAAAGAGCTTCAGGAAATGGCCGACATAGATGGTCCCCTCGTCGATTACAAGAGCAAAGGGAACCAGGTTGAACTTCTCGGCAAAGAGAAGATTGAAGGCACAGACGCTTACAAGCTGAAGGTGAGCCTTAAGAATGGTGACGTGCAGACCAACTACATCGATGCGGATTCCTTCCTTGAAATCAAAGAAGAGACCAAGCGCACGGTACGCGGAACGGAGCAGGTCGTGGAGTCATCGATTGGGGACTACAAAGAAGTGAACGGGATTATTTTTCCCTTCGCGGTGGAGAGCGGAGTGAAGGGAAGCCAGGAAAAACAGAAGCTCACTTTCACCAAAATTGAACTGAATGTTCCGGTGGACGATTCGATTTTCAAGATGCCTCCACCTGCTCCAAAACCGGCCGCACCGGAAGCGCCGGCGAAGAAGTAGCATCGTGAGGCAGTAAACGGGCGGTTGAGCAGACTGCGGCATAGCTGAGCGATGCCCTGACACGAATCGGATTTTTTCCGCAACCCGTTGAACGATGCGCTGATGTGGACGTGTTTTTCTACGAGCGATGTTCCGAGGTCGTATTGCGCGGCTGGCGTAAAGTCCTTTCAAAGCGTCGAAAATTGATCCACTTCGAGGGAACATGTCTAAAGGAATAGCGTCGAATCGTGTGCGAATTTCCAGGATTGTTTTCGTGGTTGTCGCTCTGACATCTCTGGTCCTGGCGGCCTCGGCGCAGGATGTCACGCTGGACTCGGACACGCTCAGCGGATTGCCGATCCGGGCCATCGGGCCCGCCGCTATGGGAGGCCGTATCGCGGACATTACAGCGGTCCACGAGGGTCTGCGGTTGACTGTCTACATCGGCTCTGCCAGCGGCGGCGTATGGAAATCGGTGGATAGCGGCACAACGTTCAAACCGGTTTTTGACAAGCAGCCGTCGCTTTCCATTGGCTCAGTGGCGATTGATCCATCGAATCCGCAGACGGTTTGGGTGGGGACAGGCGAGTCGTGGGTGCGCAACAGCGTCTCGGTCGGGACCGGAATCTACCGTTCGCGCGATGGCGGAGATAACTGGGAAGCTTTGGGACTTCGCGATTCGGAACATATCAGCCGGATTGTTGTGCATCCGAAGGATAGCAACACGGTGTATGCATGCGCGCTCGGGCACCTTTGGAATTCGAACACAGAGCGCGGTGTTTTCAAAACGACGGATGGCGGAAAGACGTGGAACAGGCTGCTCTTCCGCAATGACAGCACGGGGTGCGCGGAAATGGCGATGGACCCGCAAGATCCAAGTGTGCTCTATGCGGCTATGTGGGACGTGCGTCGCGAGCCGCACAATTTTCGTTCGGGCGGGCCGGGCAGTGGATTATTCAAGAGCACGGATGCGGGCGCCACGTGGCACGAACTGAGAAAAGGCCTGCCGGAAGGCGATCTGGGGCGAATTGGAATTGCCATTGCTGCTTCGAACCACTCTCGTGTCTACGCCGTGGTCGAGGCGAAGAATCATACTGCTCTTTTCCGGTCCGACGATGCGGGTGAGAGTTGGACTGAGGTCAATAATTCGTTCAACATAAGTGGACGGCCCTTCTATTTTGCGCGGCTGGCGGTCGATCCCAAGAATGCGGATCGCGTGTATAAGCCGGGATTCTTCCTGACGGTGAGTGAAGACTCCGGCAAGAGTTTTAGCGCGGCGTTTTCGACAAGTGAGGGGATGGGCGGCGGAAACCATGGGGATCATCACGCCCTTTGGATTGACCCGGAGAATCCTGACCAGATGCTACTAGGCACGGACGGCGGTGTTTATCAGTCGCTGGATCGCGCCTCGCACTGGCGATTTCTTTCGAACCTTCCAGTCTCGCAGTTTTATCACGTGAGCGCGGATATGGCCGATCCGTATAACGTCTATGGCGGGCTGCAGGACAACGGCACGTGGATGGGACCGTCGCGCGCGGTGGATGGAATCGCCAACCGGCACTGGCGGAACATCGATTTTGGGGATGGCTTCTGGGCTTTCTCCGATCCGTCGGATTCGGACTATGCCTATGCGGAATATCAGGGTGGAATGATCTCGCGCTTCCGGAAGTCCACCGGTGAAAAGAGGGATATCAAGCCCTTGCCACGATCGGGTGAGCCGGAGTTTCGTTTCAACTGGAATGCGCCGATTCATATGAGCGAGAACCGCCCGGGGACGATTTATCTGGGCGGTCAATTCCTCTTCCGCTCGCGTGACCACGGAGAATCCTGGGACCGGATTTCGCCGGACCTGACGACGAACGATCCGGCTCGGCAACATCAGGAACTATCGGGCGGGCTGACGATCGACAATTCCGATGCCGAGAAATTCGAGACGATTTACACGATTGCGGAGTCACCCAAGAACGGCGAAGTACTCTGGGTGGGGACCGACGATGGCAATGTCCAGGTGACGCGTGATGGTGGCAAGCATTGGACGAATGTCGCGAAGAATATCCCTGGCCTGCCTGCGGGGACATGGGTGTCAACCATCGAGGCGGGTCACTTTGATCCTGCCGTTGCTTTCGCGACTTTCGATGGACACGCAACGGGTGACATGAAGACCCATGTCTACCAGACGAAGGATTATGGGCAGACGTGGACATCGCTCTCGACTTCGGACTTAAGCGGTTACGCGCACGTGGTGCGGCAAGACCTGGTGAATGCCAACCTGCTTTTTGTGGGAACCGAGTTTGGGCTTTTCATTTCAATTGACGGAGGCGCGCATTGGGCGCAGTTCAAGGGCAGCCTTCCGAATGTCGCGGTGCGCGATATTGCTATTCATCCGCGCGAATCGGATTTGATTCTGGCGACGCACGGCCGAGGGATCTACATTCTCGATGACTTGACCCCGATTCGCGCTCTCACGCCTGAGCTTCTGGCGAAAGACCTGGTGATGCTGCCGTCGCGACCTTCGGTGCTAGCGCTTCCGGCTGGCGAACAGCGTTTTGATGGAGATGCCGAATTTGTCGGCCGAACGCTGCCAGAAGCGGCTGCGATTGTTTACTACCAGAAGAAGCGACACATATTCGGCGATCTGAAAGTAGAAATCTACGACTCGAAGGGACAGTTGCTCACGTCGCTACAAGGCGACAAGCGCCGGGGACTGAACCGAATGCAATGGCCGGAGCGCGGGAAACCACCTAAGATGCCGCCAGCGGCGGGGTTGGTGGAGAACGAATTCGTCTTCTATGGCCCGCAGGTGCAGGAAGGAACGTACACGGTCAAGCTGACGAAGGGGAAAGAGACCTATTCGTCGGAGGTGCAGCTGGTACCGGATCCGCGGACGAAGAGTACGGCAGCAGATCGCGAGCTGCAATATAAAACAGTCACGCAACTCTACGGCATGCTGGCGCAGTTGACGTATATTGTCGATGCTACCAGCGCGCTTCGCGATCAGGTGAAGCAGCGAGCGGCAGCCACTTCGGATGACAAATTGAAACAGCAACTCAACGCCTTGGTGGTTAAGCTGGAGGAGTTCCGTTCGACCCTCGTATCCGTGAAAGAAGGGGGCATGATTACGGGAGAGAAGAAGCTACGGGAGCACTTGGGCGAGTTGTATGGCGCGGTGAATTCTTACTCGGGACGTCCGACACAATCGCAGGTGGACGAGACTCCCGTGCTCCAGAAGAAATTGGACCAGGCTGGAACCGAGTTTCAGTCGATCACTACGGCGCAGGTTCTCACACTGAATGCAGCTTTGCAGGGCAAGAACCTGGAGCCGCTGAACGTGATGTCGCGAGAGGATTGGGATAAAAAGCAGCAGTAAGAGAGACGTGGGGCGGGTCCGCGAACTCTGTCGTTCGTCTGGGGCGGCGTCATCCGTTGACGGCCCGCAACTTACTTATTCTGCAAAGGTGACAAATGGAACAAAGGTGATCGATCGCAGTTTTTTGGTTTCTTGAACAAGATCACCTCTCCGATGGGTCGACTGGGGTCGGAGCATTCACCTTCAACTCTAATCCCTTTAGCGTACCCAGCGAATACGCCGCAGATTCGCGTTCTTTCGTTTCGCCGTTGAGGTCCAGCAATTCACGAAGACGTACTGTGACGATACGTTTGACGTCTCTGATTCTCTCTGCAAATTCGTCCAATCGTATTTCCACTAGACCAGCTTCGGAGAGCACTCTCCAAGCCTGCTGCTCTTCAGTTTCCTCATCGGATGGGATCACAGCTCTAGGACCTCGTTCCATTCACGACCTGAGACTTCTGCTCTCGGTCAGTTGGTCATCGCTCTACATCTTGCACGTTGCTCCCTGGGTGCTTGAACCTGAGGTATGTGTACGCCAGATACTGGGTCAGTTCCGCCCAGAAAGACTGGTCCCGTCGGCGAGGATCCATTCCGGCTCCGGCCATTAAAAGGAGCCGCTGCTCACACTCTTCTCGCTCATGGTCAGTAACCTCAGAGACTTTGCGCCACACCCGCGGCTGGGGACAGTCCGAGATCCTGTGCTCTGGTATCACGCGTCCGTCCACGAGAATGAAATCCCGCCAGACCAAACCCCAACGCACTTGTTTGAGAACAGCGGTTTCGGGCCCGGTGGAAGATTCGAACGAAATGACGTCGCCTTCTTCAGGAGGCCACCCCGCTTCTCTGCGTAGTTGCTTTGCCGAGGCCTTCATCGTTCCCACCCGGAAACAGTCTTAGTTGCCCTCTTCGGGATCGGGCTTGCGACCGACGATCCGACTTCCCTTCGTCGTTGGTCTCGGCCAATCGCTGCGAGACAAGACGCGGTCCACGGCCTGCTCTACCCTCAACATAAACCCCGCGTCAGGATCCAAGACAGCGTTGGACCCGGCCAATGCCATAGCGAATGGATTGGGGTTCGGAGTTGCCTCAACGTGTGGCACCCGCTGCGGCTGCTGCCTCAGATAGCCGATCCAGACAAGAGTGACGGCATTGTACGCCGTGCTCTTCAATAGACTGATCATCGCGGCGTGACTGTCGCCGGTCCACATCACCACACTGACCAGAATCAGCTCAACGCTGGCGAAGACGCCGAACCCCAGCGCTATCCCGAATACCGGTTGGCGCCAGCAATTCTTGAGAAGACGGCAAAGAAGCATCAAGAGCAGGAAGAGCCCAATCTGCATGAGGCGCATGCTGCGATCGAAGGCAAACACCGCTGCCACCACCTTGTCTCCAGCTGCTCCGCTACTTGACAACGCGCCGATGATTGCAATCAGCAAGAGCAGCCCGCACGACCATCGGAATATGATCGTTCCCAGACTTTGAATACCGCCATACTCTTTGAAGAGGCTGCGCAATATTTCATCCATCACTGCGACTGCAAAGATCACACTAACGGTGTTTCCAGTCCAGTATGCCTCGAAGTAGCTCTCCGCGAAAAACTTGTACGCGACAAACAAACATACCGACTTGAGGGTTTGAAACAGGATGTAGGAAAAGAACCGGGGATACTCCACCTGGAACTTGTGCCGGACCATGAAGATCAGAAGGCTGATCTGCAACAGCGGACCCGCGAGCCAGCTCAGGTACATTAACCAGTTCATCGGCTGATGGACACGTAACGTTGGGAAAGCATACCTATCCTGCGGCCGCTCTGCAATGTCTATTTTGGGGCGGTCTGGTGTCGATCGTATGAATTCGGCTTACCTATACCTATTGGCCGCAGTGTTTTGCGCGACACAGGGGCATTGGGTCGCTACCGTCAGCAACTACCACGGCTTGTCGCGCTCGCACGGCAGAATAATCAGGCCGCGAGATGCTCGTCGGTATTGCGCTGTACAACCCGGCCAGTGCTACGACGATTAGCAGGACTTCGAGTACCTTGTTCATCGGGGGAGTCTCCTTCGCGCGTACCGCTGCGCGTGGCGAAGTATATGCCGAATTGACGCTCCATGCGCAACCGGATCTGTGGATAATGTGTTTTCTTCTGGACGTGGGCTCGAAAAGCCCTCAGGCAGCTGTTTCGTCGATTTGTTTAGCAGTCATCGGCCGCGAGAGGTGGCGATCGGGAATTGATCCGGTGTTGGAAATTCCCATCACGAGATTGATCAATGCGGGAACAAGCTTGGAGTAGTACTTGTGTTGACCACAATTTCTTGAGGGGTTAAGATTCGGGCCTAATGCCGCTGGACACTCCAATTGTCGGGCAGATTCTGGGCCATTACCGCGTATTGGAGCAAATTGGAGCCGGCGGAATGGGACTGGTGTTCCGGGCCTCCGACCAGCAACTCGAACGGGACGTAGCCATCAAGGTGCTTCCGCCCGGCATGCTGGCGGACGACGCAGCCCGCAAGCGCTTCCGCCGGGAGGCGCTGACTCTCGCCAAGTTGAATCATCCGAATATCGGAACGGTTTACGAATTCGGCAGCCAGGAGGGGTTGGACTTTCTGGTGATGGAATATGTCGGCGGCGTCGCCGTCGATGCCCGGCTGGGATCGGGCCCGCTGGCGCAAAAAGAGATCCTGCGTCTGGGATTTCAACTCGCCGATGGTCTGGCGAGTGCGCATGAGCATGGGGTCATTCATCGCGATCTGAAGCCGGCGAACATGCGCTTAACCCACGACAATCGACTCAAGATCCTCGATTTCGGCTTGGCGCAGTTTGTCCGCCAAGAGGTCGACATGGGGATAACGGCGAGTTTTTCCGAAAGCAAAGAAGTAGCCGGCACTCTCCCCTATATGGCTCCGGAGCAATTGCGCGGTGAGCAGACCGATCAGCGCTCCGATCTGTGGTCAGCAGGCGTGGTTCTGTATGAGCTCGCGACGGGACGGCGTCCGTTTACCTCCTCCCCAGTTCCTCTCTTAATCGATGCCATCCTTAACAAGCCACCGGAGATGCCGAGCGCCCTGAATCCCAAAATCTCGCCAGGGCTAGAGATGGCAATTCTCAAATGCCTGGACAAAGATCCGGAACGGCGCTACCAATCCGCGCGGGAGTTGCGCATCGACCTCGACCGGCTGACGATGCCGATTTCCCAGCTGCCTTCCGCCCCCGTACCTTCTGTCCCGATACCACCCGTAGCGCCGATTGCACCGGCTCGAAGCAAGATAAGACCAACAGCTGTGCTTGCGGGCGTGATCGTACTGCTGATGGTAGGAGCGTTTTCGTATTTGCATTTTCACGGGAAACCAGCGCGAGAAACTGCAACCACGCCGCTGAACCGGCGCCGCACGGTGGCGGTTCTGAACTTTAAGAATGCCACGTCCCGGCCCGAGGCGGCATGGCTCTCCACAGCGATCCCCGAGATGCTGACTACTGAACTTGCGGCGGGCGAGAAGGTGCGCACCATTACGGGCGAGGAAGTTGCGCAGATGAAGATGAATCTCTCGCTGCCAGACTCCGACACGCTGACGGCTCAGACCTTGTCGCAGATAGGGAAGACGCTGGGGGTGGACTTGGTCGTGCTTGGCTCCTATGTGGCCTTACCGGACGGGAAACTGCGCGTCGACCTTCACCTGCAGGATGTGGCTGCGGGTGAAACTGTGCTTGCGGTGAACCAGACCGGCGACCAAAGCAATCTATTTGATTTGGTCAGCCGTGCCGGAATTCAGTTGCGAGAGAAGTGCGGTGCCGGACAGGTGAGCGCGCAAGACCAGGCTGGCGTCCGCGCCGCCTTCCCGTCGACTCCTGAAGCTTCAAAACTCTACGCGGAAGGCCTAGCCAAGCTGCGTGTCTTCGACGCCATCGCAGCTCGCGACCTTCTTCAAAAAGCTGTGGCGACAGACCCAAACCATGCTTTAGCTCACTCTGCTCTGGCAGCGTCCTGGACTCTTCTCGGATACGACGAGAAGGCGCGTCTTTCGGCGAAGAGTGCCTATGAACTCTCGGCGTCACTATCTCGGGAGGACCATTTGCTGATCGAAGCCCGATATCGCGAAGCTTCGAAGGAGTGGGACAATGCCGCCGATAGTTACCGTACGCTTTTCGGATTTTTCTCCGACAACCTCGAATACGGACTGCTTCTCGCCCGTGCGCAAACGCGGGGAGGAAAAGGGAAAGAAGCGTTGGCAACGGTGGAATCGCTCCGCCGCCTGCCGCCGCCCGTTGGCAATGATGCGCGCATCGACTTGGCCGCCTCGGAGGCTTGGCGGTCGCTGGGAGACTTTAAACAGGGCCAAGCATTTGCGGCGAAAGCCGTGCAGAAAGCAAGGACCGAGAACACAAAACTGGTTCTCGCCCACGCGCTTTATCGTCAGGGATTCGCGCTCGAGAACCTCGGCGACCCAAACGGCGCCATAGCGGCCGTCGAGGAGGCTGGCCGCATCTACCAATCGGTTGGCGATCGCTATGGCGTGGCCAGCACGCTCGAGGTGACCGGCCAGGTGCTGTTTGATCGCGGCGATTATCCCGGTGCGCTCGCTAAATTCAACGATCAACTTGCCATCGCGCGCGAGGTTGGCAATCGCAAGGCAGAGGCCTCCGCTCTTAACAACCTGGCGCTCGTTCTAAGTCAGCAGGGAGATGCCGAACAAGCTCGGAAAATGTACGAAAAAGCCCTTCCTATCTTCCGCGAGGTCGGCGACAAGACCAACTATGCCATGACGTTGGTTAACATTGCCGGTATTACAAAAGACGGGGGAGACCTCGCGGGAGCGAAGAAGACTTACGATCAGGCTCTTGCCCTTGACCGTGAGATTAATGACCAGAACGGCATCGCCACCGCCCTCACTGGTATAGGGACGGTGATGGATGCGCAGGGCGATTCCGCTGCGGCGAAGAAAACGCTTGAGGAGGCCGTTGCGCTCGACCTTGCCAGTGGACAGTCCAGCCCCTCCACCGACAAGCTGATCGACCTTGGCGATGCGCTGCAACACCTGGGTGATCTCCCGGGAGCGCGCAAGAACTATACCGATGCACTTGCCCTCGCACGTACCGCCAGTGACAAGAGCATGGCCGCTTACGCCTTGGTCGGCATGGGGAGCTTGGAACTGAAGGCGTTCGATCTCACGGCGGCCCGCAAGCACTACGAGGAGGCCTTGGCCTCCCGCAACGAGCTTGGGGAAAAATACACTGTCGCCACCACGCAAGTGGCGATCGCGGAATTGGCCATCGAAGAAGGCCACCCAGGCGCAGCGGAAAGACCTGCTCGAGAGTCCCGCGACGAGTTTCAGCGGACGCACAAAGGCGACGATCAAATTACTGCCACCGCCGTATTGGCAGGCGCGCTTCTGGCCGGAGGAAGGAACGACGATGCTTTCAAGGAAGTGACGAATACGGCTCCGATGGCTTCCAAGAGTCAGAACCTCAGCGCGCAGTTGGGCTTTGCGGTCGCCCATGCGCGATCCGAGGCGGCCTCGGGAAAAATCGGCGCGGCCAAAACTATCCTTAAAGACGCATTGGCCAAGGCTACCAGGTCAAGCTATGTCGGCGACCAACTTGAATGTCGGCTGGCGCTCGAAGAAATGGAGCTGAAATCAGGGAAAAACCCAGCCTCTCGCGCCCGCCTGGATCAGTTGCAAAAGGATGCTAAAGAGAAGGGATTCGATCTCATCGCACGCAAGGCGGCAGCTCTTTAAGGAGTAGCACATTTTGCACGGAATGTTAGAGTTTGCACCAATTGTGATAGTTGTCCTTGACATCCGACTTACCGTAACTGATAATTCGCACCGCTAACCGTAGGCTCCCCCGGCCGATAGCAACAGCTCGACCCGGACAGAGGCATAGTTGCCAGGTTTAAGAATCGCTTGGCGCTTCGCAAGCTTCTGTCACGATGGTTGACGCAGAAATCGCGGTTAGTTAATCAAGATCGATGAATGTAATTGCCCCCGTGAATAGGTGGCCTAGAGGTAGTGCTAATGATAAGACGAATCGTGACTACGATCCTATTACTGTCGATTGCTACGAGCATGTTACTCGCGGCCGAGAAAGTCAAGAATCCCCAAGGTTCGTTCACCACTCTAGCGGATTTCGACGGCAGCGCCAATGGCGCTCAACCCTTATACGGGTATCCGATTGCACTCAGCGGCGGAAATAATTACGGAATGACTAACGCAGGAGGGGCCTACGACCAGGGTGCAGTATTCCAATTCAACGCCGACGGGACAGTGACGATCCTATATACGTTTTGCTCTCAGGTTAACTGCACGGACGGGGCTGAGCCTTTCTCAGGGCCGCTGGTTGTCGGTGGGAATATATACGGTACAACCTACTGGGGCGGGCTCAATGGCAGGGGGACAATCTTCGAACTCACGCCGGCGGGCCAACTCAGCACGCTTTACAGTTTTTGCTCGCAACCGGGCTGCACGGACGGTGGCAGTCCCATCGCCGGTCTAGTGCAAGTTGGAGGAAATTTCTACGGAACGACGCAGTTGGGCGGGGCCAACAACGCGGGCACGGTTTTCGAAATCACGCCAGCGGGCCAGATGACCACGCTGTACAGCTTTTGCCCCCAAGAGGGGTGCGCGGATGGCGCTATTCCTTGGGCCGGGCTCGTGCAAGCCACCAACGGGAACCTCTACGGAACGACCTCCCAAGGCGGGACTAACGGCGCAGGCACGGTCTTTGAAATCACGCCAACGGGCCAGATGACCTCGCTGTACAGCTTTTGCTCCCAAGCGGGCTGCGCGGATGGCGCCGTGCCCTATGCGGGATTGGTGCAAGCCACCAACGGGAACCTCTACGGTACGACCGTGGATGGCGGGGTCAACGGCGATTTTGGCACGGTCTTTGAAATCACGCCAGCCGGCCAGCTGACCACGCTGCACGGCTTCGCCTACACTGACGGCGCTTTCCCTTATGCAGGGTTAATTCAGGCCAGCGACGGGAACCTTTACGGAACGACGCTGGATGGAGGGGCCAACGGCTATGGGACGGCCTTTGGAATCACGCCAGCCGGCCAGTTGTCTACGTTGCACAGCTTCGCCTTTACTGACGGCGCTTTCCCTTACGGCGGGCTAGTCGAGGACGCCAGCCAGAATTTATACGGCGCGACCAACTTTGGAGGGGCTCAGTATGACGGCACGATTTTCACCCTTCCCGCGGGGCTGGACCGATTAGCAGAAAGGCAGACCGGCTCTCGCAAGACGGACGCGTACATCAATACCCGCCGGCACGTTCTGACGGACGCGAACGACCTCGGGCCTGGCGGCAAGGGGGCGGCGGACTTTTTCAGCCGCCGGCCCAATCTCCCGAGTGCACCCGGCGTGAGACTTAGCGGCGATGTGGCAGGGGTCCGCGGATTTTCCGGGAACAAAGTCAGGATCCCTGATCTCGCTGGTGCGGCGGCTGGCCGCATGAGGGGGATGACGGCGTTAGCCGGTAAGAAGAAGTCCTTGGGACAGAACCTGAGCACGGTGCTAAGTTTCGATGGCGCAAACGGTGCTTTTCCTTACTTTACTGCTCTGATTCAAGGCACGGACGGGAACCTCTACGGAACGACTGAGGGTGGCGGGACTTTTGACCAAGGCTACGTGTTCAAAGTCACACCTGGGGGGACGCTGACGACCCTGTATACGTTTTGCTCTCAAACCAACTGCACAGATGGCGCTGAGCCTTACTCGGGGCTTGTGCAAGCCACCAATGGGAGCCTCTACGGCACAACGTCAGTAGGCGGAGCTAACAGCGAGGGTACGATCTTTGAAATCACGCCCGCGGGCCAACTGACGACGCTGTACAACTTTTGTTCGAAACCGGGCTGCACGGACGGCTACCTGCCTTACGCGGGGCTGGTCCAGGGCACCGATGGGAACTTCTACGGGACGACGCTTGTCGGCGGGGCGAACAACGAGGGCACGGTTTTCAAAATCACCCCCGGCGGCACGCTGACCACACTTTACAACTTCTGCTCGCAAGGCGGCTGCACGGATGGCCTAGAACCGTACGCGGGGCTGGTCCAAGGCACCGATGGGAACTTCTACGGGACAACGATTGCCGGCGGGGCCATCGGCGCGGGCACGGTTTTCAAAATCACCCCAGGTGGCGCGCTGACGACGCTTTACAGCTTCTGCTCGCAAGGCGGCTGCACGGATGGCGAGGTGCCTTACGCGGAGCTGGTCCAAGGCACCGATGGGAACTTCTACGGGACAACGATTGCAGGCGGAGCCAACGGCCAAGGTACAGTCTTCAAAATCACCCCCAGCGGCACGCCGACATCGCTTTACAGCTTCTGCTCGCAAAGCGGGTGCACGGATGGAATCGAGCCGGAGGCCGGGCTGGTGCAAGCCGGAGGGAACTTCTACGGCACAACGTACTTTGCAGGCCCCAACGGGTACGGAACCGTCTTCGAAATCACGCCAGCAGGCCAGCTGACTACCCTTTATGGGTTCGGCCTCACTGACGGCGGTTTTCTTGAGGGCGGACTGGTACTGGGCAACAACGGAAGTTTATACGGGATGACGCTCTTTGGTGGCAGCAGGTTGGATGGCACCATCTTCAGCCTGCCGGTGGCGCAACAACAGGGGCTCACGCTGAGCTGTCCCACCTTCACAGCACAACTTGGAGTTGCCTACAACTCGGCACTAACGGCCGCGGGCGGACTCGCTCCCTACACATTCTCGATCGCCAGCGGCTCTCTGCCTCAGGGCTTGACGCTCAACACCTCGACCGGCGCGATTACAGGTACGCCGACTTCGGCGGGCGTGTACAACTTCGTGGCCCAGGTCGTGGACTCGCAAGCCAACACGGTCACCACCAATTGCGGCATCGTCGTCTCGCCGACTCCGCTCACGTTGAGCTGTCCAACCGGCATGGGACAAGTAGGGTTTTTGTACAGCTCGTCACTAACGGCCAGCGGCGGAGTCGCTCCGTACACGTTCTCGATTAGCGGCTCGCTGCCTCCGGGATTAACTCTCAACACCTCGACCGGCGCGATTACGGGTACGCCGACCACGGCGGGCACGTACAACTTCACGTCTCAGGTCAGTGGACTCGAAAGGCAACAGCGCCACCGCCAGTTGCAGCATCACCATCAATGCGGCGCAGTCGTGCACGAATAATGGGAACCTGAAAGGCAATTACGCTTTCCTGTACCAGGGGTGGTCCAACTTCAGCGGCAGCGGTTATGTTCTCACCGATACGGCCGGCAGTTTGGTCTTCGATGGCAACGGCAACATCACCAGCGGACAGTACGACCAGAACGATCCGGTGGATGGGCCGAGTCAAGGGACTTTGACCGGCACCTACTGTGTTCCCGCGAACAATCTGGGGACGGCGACAATCAACGGCAGTAACGGCAACACCACGACGTATGCCTTCGTGCTGCAGCCGAATGGCAACGGAAATGTCATCCCCTATGACACCGCTGCTCCGTGGGATGCGTCCGGCATCTTCCTGAAGCAGAACACGAGCGATTTCTCGACCAGCGACTTTACGGGTCAGTACTCGCTTGGATTCATTGGCATCGACAATGCCGATAGCAGGTTCGGTGTGGCCGGCGCATTCACCGCCAACGGCACAGGGAACCTGAAGAACGGAGTGTTGGACGGCGATGACGGTGGAAACTACTTCAACGGGACACTTAGCTCCAACAACTTCAGCGTGACGCCAAGCGGCCGCGGCACGGTGAGCCTAAACGTCAGTGGCGTGGGCACGGGGAACTTCGCCTTCTATGTGGTCAATTCGTCACAACTGCTCATCCTGCAGATTGATCCGATCTCGCAGGGGCTGCAATCTCTGTTCAGCGGGCAGATCGTGCAACAGCAGGGCCTGACCTATAGCGATTCGGACCTCAATGGTGTAAGCGTGCTGGGACTGCAGGGGCTGGACACGAGCTGTAACCCGGCGTGTGCTGACGCGAGTTTGGTTTTCGTCACCTGGAACGGATCCGGTTCGTTGTCGTACAGCATGGACGATAACGACGGAGGTGCAGTGAGTTCCAGTGCGGGCTCGGGATCGTACAGCGTGGGCTCCAATGGACGCGTGTCCATTGGCGGAACTGGGAATCATAATCCCATCTTCTACCTGACGGGCAAGAATGCCGGTTTCGAAGTCAGCAGCGGCGGATCAGAGGTGCAGTTTGGCTCGATGGTGTCGCAATCGGGAAGCAACTTCAACAACAATTCGCTTTCGGGAAATTACTACGGCGGAAGTTGGGAGCTGGTGTCGTCGAACGAGTGCGGTGAAGTGGATCTGGCGAACCTCAGCTCGGGAAACGGGAACGACACCAATGAGAGCAATTGCGGCGAAAGCCCCAGGAGCAAGACCAGCTCGTTCACCTATTCGGTGTCGTCGGATGGGCGAACGGTCGTCACCTCAAACGGTTTCCCTAGTGGGATTACCTACATAGTTTCTCCCTCGAGCGACGGGAGCGGTGGCAGCTTCATCTACCTGCCCTGGGAGGGAAGTACCAATCCCAGGCTGGAGTCGTTCGGGGTCGTGCCGACTACGCTCACGCTGAGCTGTCCAACCGGCAGCGCGCAAGTAGGCGTTGCGTACAGCTCGGCACTTATCGCGGCGGGCGGAATCGCTCCCTACACGTTCTCGATCTTGAGCGGATCATTGCCTCCGGGCTTGACGCTCAACACTTCGACTGGCGCGATCACGGGCACTCCGGCCACCGCGGGAACCTACAACTTCACATCCGAAGTCGTCGACTCGCAGGGCAACACAGCCACTTCCAGTTGCAGCATCGTCGTCGCGTCAACCACGCTCACGCTGAGCTGTCCTGCCGGCACGGCACAAGTAGGCGTCGCGTACAGCTCTGCACTGGTAGGCAGCGGCGGAGTCGCTCCCTACACGTTCTCGATCACCAGCGGTTCGCTGCCTTCGGGCTTGACGCTCAACACCTCGACCGGCGCGATCACTGGCACGCCGACGACGGCGGGCACGTATAGCTTCACGGCACAGGTCGCGGATTCGCAGGGCAACACAGCGATCTCCAGTTGCAGCATCGTGGTCTCGTCGCCATCGCTTACGCTGAGCTGTCCAACCGGGACCGCGCAAGCGGGCGTTGCTTACAGTTCGGCGCTAACAGCAATGGGCGGAGTCGCTCCCTACACATTCTCGATCGCCAGCGGCGCGCTGCCTCCGGGCTTAACGCTCAACACTTCGACCGGCGCGATCACGGGTACGCCGACGACGGTGGGGACTTACAACTTCACCGCCCAAGTCGCGGACTCGAAGGGCAACACAGCCACTTCCAGTTGCAGCATCATGGTGACCAATGCTGGGACCAACCCTACTACCACCAGCCTGACTCTTTCACCTGCGAGCGTCCCCGTGGGCTCGGTCGGGCCGATAGTGATGACGGCAACGGTCACCCCGGTCTCGGGCAACGGCACGCCCACCGGAACGCTCACATACTTCAACGGTTCAACCCAGGTGGGGACAGCTACGCTGAGCGGCGGAGTCGGGACCTTTAATTACAACCCGAGCAGCCTAGCGGTCGGGATCTACTCGATCACTGCCGTTTACAGTGGCGACAGCATGTTCTCCGCTTCGAGCTCTCCGCAGCAGACACTCGCCATAACTCAGACTGGACCGTTTGCCTACGTGGCAAACATCAACAGTAATACCGTCTCGGTGATTAACATTCCTACCGGGCAGGTGGCAAACAACATACCCGTGGGATCTGGGCCTTGGGGAACCGCTATCTCCCCCGACCAGACGCAGGTCTACATAACAAATGATCATGGAAACAGTGTGTCTGTGATTAATGCTGCGAGCGGCAGCGTGCTGGCCACCATTCCAGTCCAATCGTCGCCCTTCGGCGTGGCTTTCACTCCAGATGGAAGTGGGGTCTACGTGGTGAACGGGTCTTCCAACACGGTCTCCGTGATCAACCCGGCCACGCAGACGGTAGTCGCCACGGTTCCGGTACAGAACAGTCCTGTCGGTGTGGCAATGGCGCCCACGTCGAACGGGACGTTCGCTTACGTCACTAACTCTGCGTCCAACACGGTTTCCGTCATCGCCGTAAGCAGTTCCACGGTGGTTCAAACTATCCCGGTTGGTACCGGGCCTCGTTGGGTTGCGGTGAGTCCGAACAGCATGTGGGCATATGTCGAGAACGCGGGAAGCAACAATGTCTCGGTGATCTCGGTCGCCACCAATCAGGTGACTGCGACCATTCCGGTTGGAACCAGCCCCTTCGGCGCTGCCTTTACACCCGATAACAGTACGGTCTATGTGGCGAACAGCGGTTCCAATAACGTCTCGGTAATCGACACGAAATCTACCACCGTGATCGGTACAGTGTCGGGTCTCAATAGTCCGGTCCAGGTGACGCTCACCACGGACGGCGCTACTGCGTACGTCACCAACCTAAATGCAAACACAGTTTCCGTAATCGCCACAGCCAGCAATACGATTGTGGGAACCGTGCAGGTCGGCAATGCTCCGATAGGTGTCGCGATCGCCTCGGCCCCACAACAGACGCTCCAGATCACCCAACCATTGAGCCCGACTCAGCCCAACACATTCAATTTCGGGTCTAACAGCTATGCGGTGCAATATCCACCGGGCACACAGTTCTCCAACGTGAACATGACGGTTACGGCGGTCGAGATCACACAGGCCCAGTTCCAGAAGCGTGTCGCAGGTACTCAGTTTGCCAATGCCAGTTGCATCGTCTATGGCGGCGGGGCCGGTAACTGCATAGACGATCAGGTAACGTGTACCGACGACGCTGGAAACCCGATACCCTGTCCGGCTGAGGCTCAGCCGACAATTGAGCTGCAGACTAGCTTTACTACCTCGCAAGCGATCATCAATCCCGGTTATCTCACGACGCCGATCGGCCAGAACATGTGGAAGAACATCTTCACCGGATATGCCGATCCTACTGTGAAGGGTAAAACACAGGGCTTCTCTGAATTTATCGCCGTCGACCTCGGCGCCACCAACCCACAAGGCGCGGCTCACTTCGAGCTTCTAAGGCCCAGGCTTCCGAGGAAATACTTGCAGGGCGGGCCTATTCCGATTGCATTTCGTTTGACTTCAGTGGTCAACGGAGCACCAGTCACTGACGCTCAGGCGGGCCTTTCTGTGGTCATGGTTGCAGATGCCAAAGGGAATCCGACCCAGACGGTCGTTTTTGCGAAAAATAAAGCGTTCATCAACGAAGGGGCTGGTAAATACAAGCATATTCTTCGCGCCGGCAAGTATGCGCCCGGCACCTACACCGTGACCATTTATGGAGATGCGTTCCCAGTATTTCAGGGACAGTTCAAGATTCTGCGCTAGCGTGCAGTTGCACAATCAACTTAATACTCAACAGTGGTTCCGGTCCACCGGAACCGCTCCCCTTCTATAATGACAGTTGACATTGATCCCACGTTGAAGCTTCTCGCATTCATCTTTGCCTGCGCTGCCTGCGCTGCTTTCGCCGCGGATGTTTCCGCGCAAATCCTCATTCTTGATCGGGCCCCCTCCGCCGAGTCTGTCCAATCCCTCGGCCTGACCAAACAGACCGATGCCTTTATTGCGGACGATTTCGTAGTCGGGGCCGCGAAAGAAGACTGGATCATCGATCGCGTTCGTCTCTGGGCCGTCGCTGATCCGGAGGCACGATCGCCCCGCGCCCTTGGCGATCTCGTCAAGAAAATCAGCCTGCTCGGTGGGATCGCGCCCGATCTGCCCAAACCCGACCAACCGCCGGGCGCAGATTGCGATTGCCACAATCTGCCGGTCCTGAAAGCCACCAGCATCGAGCCCCGTTCCAATATCGCCGGCAATCGAGACGTTGAGATAGCCAGTGGCCCGCAAATCCACGGATCGCCGACCTGGCAAATTGACTTCAACGATCTCAGGTGGTCTGTCCCTAGCCGAATGCGTATTCAATTTGGCGTGTTCGCCGAACCCAACTCTGGCTACGTCTGGTACAACCTCGCAACCCCCTCAGACACTGCCGAGCAACTCCGCGTCTTTTCCAGTACCGGAAAATTAGAGAAGGCCTTCACGTCGCCGTCTCCGGCCCGAATCAACGTGCAGGTATGGGGACACCTGCTCGCGCGAATCTCCATCCGTCCAACCGGCCAAAAGCTGCAGGTGATTTTATGGAACGCGCCTTTTCTCGGCGCCGATCAAGTCGATCGCAACAGCCTTCACTTCGGCCCGGGCAAAGCCGTGCCGGAAAGCGCGGAGGTAGAAGACGTCCAGCATAGCGGCCAGCCAGCTCTGGTTATGCTCTTCCAACCGGCCGCAAGCGGAATCACACCGAGAAGCGTCAACGCTTGCTTGACGGGGAAGCGTGAGGACGGCGCGCCCTTTGAGGCTTGCGATTTGCTGTCCCATTGATAGCCACGAAGGTGGAGCTGCTACGATGTGGCCGAAATCGACGACTCCATCCAAGTCGACAGGGGAATGGCCAGCCGCGGTTGTCTTCAGCGCACAACTCCAACACAGATACGACTTATCGAACAGGTGTATTGCTCGGACGCTTGCAGTTGATTGGAGGAAACGCGTGTGATCGACCGTCAGTCAAGCGCCACGTTCGACCGTTCGACCATTTCATAGATCGCCTGCAGCCCTGACACGAGACGAACAACGCTGTGCCTGATCTCCGGGTAGGAAATCGCACGTAAGATCTGGAAGGTAGGTTCAGAAACTGGAAGACTTCCGTTCTACTTTCTGATCCGTAAAAGAGGGTGGTTACGGGAGAGAAGAAACTGCGGGAACACCTGGGCGAGTCGTATGGCGCGGTGAATTCTTACTCGGACCGTCCCACACAATCGCAGGTGGAGTAGACTCCGAGGAAATTGGACCAGGCTGGAGACGAGTTTCAGTCGATCACCGCAGCGCAGGTTCCCGCTCTGAATACGGCTTTGCCGGGTAAGAACCTGGAGCCGCTCAACGTGATGTCGCGAGAGGATTGGGATAAGAAGCAGCAGTAAGGCGCCCCTCTAGGCTGGGGCTAGAGGCGCGGGCTGGCTCAATGAGTCAACTTCGGGACGCCGATGACCGAATCAAGTCGCTTAACCTTTGATAGTCGTCGTCGTCGATCATGATGAACTTGAAAGGCTGCAGGCACCTGAGGGTGGCCGAAGCTGGAGTTAGCAATTCTGCGAGTCCAAGCACAGGGCCGCCATTGCTCATGAAGATCACCTCTATTAGTGTTCCGGGCACGAGCGGTTTAGACAGCCGGAGCAGGCCACCGGTCAAGGAGATTGTCCGCAATTTGCCCAGACCGCGACGACCGTCCTCGAACCGGATCGTCGCAGGAGCCATACTGTGAAGCTGGACACGATCGGCGCGCTGGTTCTGGTGCGGTTGGGGAAAGTGAATCTCAGGCATTCCGAAACTATGATTCCTTGTGGACCGCGGGGCGAGATTACAAAAGAGCCTAGCCAGATTCGAAAAAGGTCAATCTGGAGGTCGGCCACAGCAAAGCTCGCGTTGCCCGCGGATTAAGCCGCTCTTCGCGGGGCTTTCATGTTTCTGCGCGAGGCGGACTGCTCGCGATTACGCCCAGAACTCCAGGGCTTTCATTGACAGGAAGAGGGAAGGAGACATCCTTAGAGCGCCCTATAACTAATGAGTTAACGTGAAGATGAGTGTGAAAAGTGAGCGCTAAATTGTCGGGCACTGACGCGCGCGTAGAGTTTGCAGTTCACTCATGACCAAACGGTTACTCGTCTAAACATCTGTGTATGCAAAGATCAACTTGCTAGTGAGACAGTGGAAGGCGAGTTTTCCGGTCCTGCCAGTGTTGAATCTGTTGCGAGGCTAGCAATCATTTCTTTCGGGTTTTTGACTTCCCACTACTGCAGCTTGGCGTATTCCGCTTTGGCCTCCTTCAAGAGTGGAATGGTCGGATCAGCGTCTCGCCAGAGTGTGAGGAAGCGTTTGTAGGCGTTGAGCGCCCGGACGCGGGCGGCATCGGCGTCCGCTCCTTGCGAGGTTCGCGACTCCGAGGCGTTGGCTCGAGCCACTCCCAAATGCGCTAACGCGCCGGTCCAACAGTTCCATACGATGCCGCTGTGGTCGAGAATTTTCTGGAACTCGGCGGTGGCGGCACTGCCTTGTCCCGCAGCCAGGTATGCCTCTCCACGTAGATACACGTGATAGAGGCAGGAAACATTGCTGACGAACTGAATTTGCCCCAACTCGATGGGGGAAGCAGCTTGCAGCGTTGTCAGGGCCGAAGCCGGATTCTTCTTTTCCAGCTGCAATTGCGCCCGAATCGCTGGCAGCCAGAGCGACTGCATTTGCGTGTCTAGCGGAAACCGTTTTCCCAGGTCTTGCGCCAAGGACTCGGCTCGCGCTGAATCACCCGACATGGCGAACGCGAGAGCGGCTTCGACCTCGGCGCCCTGACTCGCGGGAGCAAGTCTCAAAGCCTCTGCCGCCATCCGCCGGGCTTCCGCGGTATTGCCGTACGCTGCTTCCCGCTGCGCGGCAATCGCCTGAAATATTGCCCCGCCTTCTTTGTTGTCGGCGTGTACAGCGGAGTCGACGGCCCGCTTGGTCAACTCCCGCGCCTTCACAAGATGGCCAGCATACGCTTCGCTATCCGACGCGAAAGCCAGTCCGATGTTCTCATATTCGGGCTTGGCCGCAAACCACTGTAGCTGTTCCGCCATAGCGCCAGAGTCGGCCTCGAGAAACCCTAGCGCACAGAGGACAGCGTGCTGCGTGAATTCGTCCAGCTTTCGCGCGAACGACTCCTGGATAGTTTTCCGCGCTTCTTCGAGGCGTTGCAACGCTAGATCAAAGGAGGCCAGATTCGTATACCACGGTGAGGCATTCGGCAGAATGCGCATGCCTTGCCGCGTGATCTCCGCGGCTTTTTGGTACTGTCCCTGTTCGGCGTACACAATCCCTAAGCTGGTGTACCCGGAGGCTTCTTGCGGGTAGCTCGCAATCAGCTCCAGATACGTCTGGGCCGATTTATCCAGTTCTCCGGTGACGATCGAATAGTAGTCGCCGGAGATCACCAGCTTTTCCCGTTCATTGGCGTGTTCCCGCAATTGGAACGCCTTGGTGAGGTACACGCTCGCCCGCGACAGCTCACCAAGGTTGCTATAGTCGATACCTGCCGCGAGATACCCGACGGCAAAATTCGGATCAAGCTCAATCGCATGGAGAACGTGGGGAAGCGCTGCTGTGGGGCCTTTCTGTTGTTCGGCTTTCGATCCCAGGGTATACGCTTGCAGAGCTTCGAGCGAGGATGTAGTGGCCATTGCGAGTGGAGCATCAAACCTCTGCACCGTTGCCAGCGATTCTCCCAGTTCGCCTCGCAGTTTGGTGGCCGCCTCGCCCAGCGCGCTTACCACCTTCTCCTTGGATGCGACCGTCACCTGCTCCTGGGCCAGAGTGTCTCCAGTCTGGCAATTCACCGCCTTCAACCCGAGCACATACTCGCTACCCAGACTGCCAATCGATCCGGCAATGTAAGCCTTGCTGCGCGCGCGCAAGCAAAGCTCGCGAGCCAACTCGGGCGTCAGTCTCGTGCCTGCGGGACGGGCCATCATTTTCAACGTTCCTGCAACTTGGCCCTCGGAAATCAAGTTCAGGAAAGGCGATTGCCGCAAGGAAATATTCAGTGCCGTTTTCAACGTGTCGTCGAATATCGGCTCGCCGGTGCTGTTGGCAAAATCGATGACAACAATGGGGTCTTTATCAGTCAGCAGGTTCTTGCGATGCCCGCGATAGTAAATACCGCCAGCGGCGAGCGCGGCGACCAACAGGACAGGAACTGCAATCTTCCAGAGCTTTGCAGCCGGAACGACACGAGCTTCCGGCACGACCTCCAGGCCAGAGCTTGTGGTGAAACTGCGTCCGCTCTCCGAGTCACGCTTCAGCCGTTGTAGATCGGTGCGCATGTCGGCTGCGTTCTGATAGCGCAGGTTACGGTCTTTCTCCAACGCCTTGTTGATGATCCGTTCCAGTTCCGCCGGCACATTCGGATTCAATCGCACGGCAGGAACCGGTGCACGGTTCAGGATCGAATCGAAAATCGCTGCCGTACTGTCTCCGCGAAAAGGCAATTGCCCGGCGGCCATCTCATAAAGAACGGCTCCAAATGAAAACAGATCGGTTCGTGCATCGAGTTCCTTCGCACGCGCCTGCTCTGGCGACATATAAGCGACGGTGCCCAGCGCAGAACCCGGCTGCGTGAGTTGGTGTTCGTCAAGAACGCGGGTCACGGTATCGGCGGACGCAAGTTGGCTGGAAGAACTGGGAGCCGCTACCACCTTCGCCAGCCCGAAATCGAGGATCTTGGCGTGGCCGCGCTCGGTAACGAAAATGTTGGCGGGCTTGATGTCGCGATGCACAATCCCCTTGGAGTGAGCGGCGTCGAGTGCATCGGCAATCTCGATGCTCAGCGACAGCACGGTTTCCACCTCCAGTGGTTTCTCGCCGATGCGGTGCTTCAGCGTCAGCCCGTCCAGAAACTCCATGGCAATGAACGCCTGCCCGCCTTGCTCGCCAACATCGTAGATCGTGCAGATGTTGGGATGGTTCAGTGCAGATGCGGCTTGAGCTTCACGTTGAAAGCGGGTAAGTGCCTGCGGGTCGCGAGCCAATTCCTCTGGCAAGAATTTGAGGGCGACGAAGCGATGCAGCCGCGTGTCCTCCGCCTTATAGACGACCCCCATTCCGCCGCCGCCAATTTTCTCGATCATGCGGTAGTGCGGAATGGTCTGGTCGGTCACGGCGGGCGAAGAAACGCTGGATTGTAATCTTTGCAGCGCGGAATGCACTTCACTCGCGCGCTGGTAGCGGCTTCCCGGCGACTTCTCCAGGCAACGTAAAATGACCTCGCGAAGGCCCGAAGGAACACCCGTGGGAAGCGGCGTGGGGGCGTCGCGCAGGATCGCGGAACTCAGCTCAAACGCGGTCCGCCCGTGAAAGGGATAGGTCGCACTAGACATTTCGTAGAGCAAAACCCCAAGCGCCCACGTGTCTGTGCGCGGCTCCGCCGGTTCGCCGCGCAACAATTCGGGGGCGAGGTAGGGCAGCGTGCCCACAATTATTCTCGATTCCGTGAGGGGAACTTTCGATGAAGCCGCCTCCTGAAGTTCCTTATCTCGCGGGCGAGACGCCAGGCCGAAATCGAGCACCTTGACGCGACCCTGTGGCATGACCACCGCATTCGTACTTTTCAGGTCACGATGGATCACGCCATGCTCGTGAGCATGGGCGAGAGCATCAGCGATCTGCATCCCGTAATGAATGACAGAATCCGGCGGCAGACCGGTCGTTCCTAGAAGAGAGTTGAGCGGCTGACCCTCCACCTGCTCCATAACGATGTAGGCTTCACCGTCGGAATCGCCGACCTCGTGGATCGTGCAAATGTTGGGATGGTTGAGCGACGATGCCGCACGGGCTTCATGGAGAAGCACGGCGCGCGCAGTCTTATCCGCGACCACGCGATCCCCTACCACTTTGATCGCGACTTTGCGTTCGAGGACAGTATCGTACGCAGAATAAACGACGCCCATCCCGCCGGCGCCTAGTTGTCCCTGGATGCGATAGTGGCCAAACGCCTTGCCCTCGGGTAGAGAGCCTTCTGCCATTGCGGGGAATCTTAGAACCGCCGACTCGGCAAGTCAATTTGACGTAAAAACACCTATTTTACAGTACGTCGCCTTCATCTAGGGCTGCGGCTTTTCCAGATTCTTGATCATTTGCTGAAAGATAGGAATCGACCGGTTGCTTTTTACCAGCCGCCCATAAAAGCCCTTGCCGGTGGTGATTACGACCCGCGTCTTGTTCCCCTGTGCTTCCAAGACGGCAGTTACGCTTTCACCTCCATAGACGCGGTTGCCGCTAGTATGGCGTGGGCGCTTGCACTCTACGCGATTGTCAGTCGCCTCTTTCACGTTGCAGTCTGCGCTCTCCATGGCGGGCTTGAGGGCCACCATCAATTTGTCCATTTCGAATGGAACGACCTCGTCCACGTCCTCCGCTCCCACAGATTTCGCCTCGACTGTGGCCGCCTTGAGCATATTGATCCACTTGGTTCGCGTATCGGGTGCCAACTCCTTCACTTTTGCGGTGTAGCGCAGAAGGAACAAGTTATGCTTGCCGAAAATAATCCTGGCGATCTCATGCTGATCGGGCCAAGACATGCATGGCTTTACCCGCCATTCGTACAGGATGCTGTTTTCATTGTGTTCGATCACATTCCATTCGGTTACGCCGGGGCACTCCTTCTCGCGCAGTGCCTTCAGTTTATTCAGAAAGTCATCCGGAGTACGTTCACCGTGCAGGCCAAAATTCTGGTAAGTGAACAGTTCCTTCCAGTTGTTGATGTCGTCACCTTCGCGGACCCACTCGATAATTACGTATCCACGCTTCTCAGCGTCGTTTGCCTTTTTCCAGCCCAGATCTAATTGGAAGTTCAGGTCTTCATGCTCGGCCGCGGCCACGGGAGCTCCAACCCACCCAATAAGACATAAAAAGCCGATGATCGGAATCAATGCTCTCGTCGCAACCTTCTTACGTCCGCGTGTCGGGTTGGTCATACCCGCAAACCCTCCTGTCTTGTCGCCGCCTTTCATCCTTGTCTTCCGGACCGCCAGAAAAGTTGTCAGCGTGGCGGCTGCTATTCTGTCTGAAGTGGTTTTGATCCTGCGATCTGCTCGGCTTCTTGGCCCAACGTTCTATGAGAGAGCGCACTCGACAGGGAGAAGAGCAATTGAATGACCAGGAAGCGTCGCTTGTGGAGGCATTTTCGACCTACAAAAGGGGATCCTGGTCGGCAGGAATTTGAACTCGCTGGAGCTTGGTCCGCAGTCCTTCACGGCTGATGCCCAGGATCTCGGCGGCGCGAGTGCGATTTCCTCCTGTGTGTTCCAGCACGGACGAGATCAATTGCTTTTCCATTTCATGCAGGGACATCGGAACCACGGTCGTCGTTTGCGACGACGTGACTGGCTTGCTGTGACGAGGATGGCGAATTCTCTCATTTAGCAGGTCTGGGCCGCATGGAAGACTAGGCGTTGCTAGCGCCGCGAGTCTCGACATTTCACTCTCAAGTTCCCGAACGTTTCCCGGAAAACTGTAAGCTGTCAGCGCGGCTAGACATTCTTCGGTTAAGCACGGCACCGGCCTTCCGTAGCGCATTGCCGCTGCGCGAACAAAATGCTCCGCCAGCAGCCTTGTATCGTGTGGCCGTTCCCGCAACGGGGGCAAATGAAGCGTGATGGCGGACAAGCGGAAAAACAGATCGGCTCGGAATCTGCCGGCTTGCACCTCGCTCTCCAAGTCGCGGTTGGTCGCGGCAATGAAGCGAACGTCCACCTGCTCGGTTCGCGAGTTGCCCAGTCGGGTAAACTCGCCGGACTGCAGAACGCGAAGCAGATGGGGCTGCAGATCGAGCGGAAGATCACCGATTTCGTCGAGAAAGAGGGTGCCGCGATGTGCAGCTCCGATAAAGCCGACACGGTCGCGATTCGCGCCTGTGAACGCTCCCGGCACGAATCCGAAGAGTTCAGAGGCAATTAATGTTGCTGGAATCGCACCGCAATTCAAGGCAATAAATGGTCCCTTGACCCGCGCACTATGACGATAGACAGCCCGCGCGATCAATTCCTTCCCGGTACCGGTTTCTCCCTCGATCAGAACGGGCAGATCGGTGGTCGCGATCTGCTGGACGGTCTGCAAGACACGCGCCATTACTGGGTCGGCGGTTAATATTCCGTCAGATAGGCTATAGCCATGTTCCAGCGCCTCCGCCCGGCGCTGCGCCTGGCTCATCGCCACCGCAGTTCGCAATCGCGGCGCCGCCAACGCACACACTTCATCCAGCAAGTCACGCTGCTCTTCTGTGAAGCAATTGGTGACCTCGCGATTTTCCAGATAGATAAGCGCGAACGCTTCATCGCTCGCCACTAGAGGCGCACACAACACTGATCGCAATGATAGTTGCTGTATGCTCGGTTGCTTGCTGTAGGGCTCGGTTATGGAGGCATCGCCGATCAGCACCGCTCGCCCGCTTTCCATCACCGTCCGGGCAATGGAGCGGCTGACGGCCTCTTCGGCCCGGCTTAACGCTTCACTGCGAAAGTTCCGCGCTGCAGTCGCTCGGAATTCTCCGGCCTCCCGCACGACGACGAATCCCCGATCGGCACCCAGTCCTTCGATCAGGGTATCGAGAAGCCCCGTAAGAAGCTCGCCGTACTCGCCTTCCTTAAGAAGTGTTCGCGACACTCGATAGAGAAGACTCAAGCGTTCGGCCGGAGGATTTTCTCGATTCAGACTCACGCTAAGTTTTTCACTCCGCAATCCCGCGTTATTCACTCGCCCACCATGATACTCGTGCGTTGGCAGTCGCCTGTCAGGATCAATGGCAGTCGGGCTGCATTCTATCTCGAAAGACGATGCTCAGTTCATTCGTGAGTGGAGAAGCACAATGAAAAGTAAGGCGATTGCGGTTAAGTCGATCCCGGGTATGGCAGAAAACCGGGCCAAAGGGCGCCAGCTTTGTGGGCACTCCCTGGTTCGCGTACGCGATACCGTGCTCCTTTTAGTGACGACGGCGCTTCTCCGTTATTCCCGTAAGGCGTCCCCATCAGGCCAAAGGTCCGAGCGCCGTCTTTATATAGGTGTGGAGCACCTCCGCGCCAGGCTTCAAAACTAGGCTTATAAGGAGAGCTAACATGAGACGCAACATCACACGGGCAACGTTTGGAATCGTTTCCATTGCGGCGATCTGCGCCGCGATCGCCGTTCCTGCCATGGCTCAACGTTTTCCGGGCATCGGAACCGTGATGACTTACAACGTGAACGAAGGAACCGATTTCCTGCAGGCAGTGGGCGCCCAAAATGAGCAACAATTCCTCCTCGATGTCGGCGAGATACTTACGCAGGTCCAAGGCACCAATCCTCCAGAGCGGATGCAGGCGGTTGCACGACAAATCCTCGCCCTCCAACCTGAACTGCTAAGCCTGCAGGAAATAGACCAGTGGTATACCGGGACCTTCGACCCGATTGCAGGCACGTGCGGAACCATGACCCTCCAGTACGACATGTTGCAGGAACTCCTCAGTGCCTTGGCCGAGCAGGGCGGCCACTATGAGATCGCTGTGCAAGTCACTCAAAATGCATTTCCGCCTATCCCTGGATTGATTCCGCCCACTAATTACTTTTGCGTTGCCGTGACTGACTACAACATTATCTTGGCCCGCACGGATCTTCCGCCCTGGATCTTCCAATGGAGCAATCCTCAATCCGCACAATTCGTGAATGAGCTCGTTTTTCAAACTCCGATCGGCTCATTGCCGTATCCAAGGGCGTGGGCTTCGGTCGACGCGCAGTTCTTCGGACACTCTTTTCTCTACATCAACACCCATCTTGAGTCCTTCGACCCCAATATCCGTGAGTTGCAAGGTGGTGAATTACGAACGGGTCCGGCGAATACTACTTTGCCCGTGGTTATCGGGATGGATTCCAACGCACAGGCCTTCCCCCTGCCAATAGACCCGACTTACTCCGATTTCATCTCTGCCGGATATAACGATGTTTGGTCCGAGCTCTTTCCGTCGATCCCTGGACTGACCTGCTGTCAGGATGAATCGGACAACAATCCCCAATCGGAACTCTATCAGCGAATCGACCTGGTCTTGACCCATGGCGCCGTCATTCCATGGGAAGCATTGTTGATCGGGGCGGACAAGCGAAGTCGTCTGCACGACGGATTATGGCCATCGGATCACGCTGCCGTCGAGGCGGGTGTGATCGTGGGCGGCAAGTGAGGGGAACTCCCGCGCGCGGCACCGTTCGGTGTAAACAGGCTGGGGACGGTGCCGTAGAGTGTACGAGTTTCCAGCAATCAACGCCGCTTCCATAGAGGAGATCAGCATGACCGCAAAATACTTGTGGTGCATAGTCTTGATCATCGCACTCAATGTCGTTCTTGCCACGCCTGCTCGGGCGGATAGTTTGAAGACGCAGGGCGATGAAATCCTGATCGGAATTATCGCGGTAACGGCTGCCGTGTCCGTGGTTATAACGGTTCTGGCCGTCCACTATTCGAAAAAACGATCTATCACAGGATGTATCGCCTCGGCAGAAGACAGGATGACGGTCACAGACGAAAACGACAAGAAAATTTACGCGCTCTCCGGCAACACGACCGGCGTCAAGCCCGGCGATCGAATGAAGTTGAAGGGGAAAAAAGTGAAGCCGACCGGCCCTGACAAGACGCTTGTCTGGGAGGCAACCGACGTGAGCAAGGACTTCGGTGTCTGTCAGCCCTCGCGGTGATTTCTAGAATCGGTGGAGGATTCTATGCGAGCTCCATGTTTGCGAATTGCGCTTTTGAGTTTGTCGGCCATTTTCGGCTCCGGTTGTGGCGGAGGGAGCTCATCTCCCCAGACTGCACCTGCGTGCACGCCCATATCGCCGCCCACCGCCGCCTACATAACGAATGGATCGGACAACACGGTTTCGATGTACACCGTTAATTCTTGCAGCGGAGCGCTGACACCGACCAACCCCGCTGCCGTCGCTACGGGGAACTTTCCGGAGGGGATGGCAGCAGATCCTTCCGGCGCATTTACTTATGTTGCTGATGTTTTTGACAACACGGTTTCGATGTACACCTTCAACTCCACCACTGGAATTTTGACGCCAACCACGCCCGCCACGGTCGGAGCCGGGAGCCAACCCGGCGCGGTAGCGATAGATCCTTCCGGTAGGTTCGCCTACACGGCGAATGGCGGGGACAACTCGGTCTCGATGTACACCATCAACTCTGGCACTGGAATCTTGACGCCAACCACGCCGCCCGCGGTCGCAGCCGGAACGGCCCCCATCGGAGTCACCGTGGATCCTTCCGGCAAATTCGTCTACGTGATTAATGACGTTGACAACACAGTTTCGATGTACACCATCAACGCCACCACGGGAATCTTGACATCAACCACGCCCGCTACGGTCGCAACCGGGGTTACGCCCGTCGGGGTGACGGCGGAACCTTCTGGCAAATTCGTCTACGTGGCGAATCAAAATGACAACACGGTTTCGGTGTATACCATCAACGGCGATGGCACCTTGACTTCGGCGGCGACCGTCACGACCGGGAACGAACCTGAATCGGTGGCAGTGGATCCCTCTAGCAAGTTCGCCTATGTGGCGAATTTGGCTGACGGCACGGTTGCGATGTACACAATTAACTCCAGCACCGGGGGCCTGACACCGAATTCCCCCGCCACCATCGCCACGGCAAAGCAACCTCTCGTGGTGAAGATGGCTCCCTCCGGAAAATTTGTCTACGCTGTGAGCCGAGAGAACAACATGATTTCAATCTACTCCGTAAACAGCGATGGCACGTTGACTGGCGCGGGGACGTTAAGCGTAAACAATCCTGAATCCATCGCCCTGACCGGAACCACGCAATAGCCGGAACGCGGCTGGTTGAGTCTCGCTCAATCTAAGGATGGATCTTACTTTATTGCGGCATCGTATGGAGAAGGCGATGGCATCTCCGCTCGGCACTGGGGCAGACGTCGTAGCTGTCAGCCCCTCTCGTCGCCTTGATCGGAAACAAAACACGGATGGCTGCCACTTGGAGCGAACCGTTGTTTTCGATAAGAGGCCGAGATGGCCCGGGAAGAAAAATCCTTTAATATAAGAAGCTGCCGATAACGGTGTAGCTGGAAGCCGTGGCCAATGGACAGAAGAACATTCTTGAAACGATCAGGAATTGCGGCGCTGGGTCCGCTGTGGGCGCGCGAGCTGTGGGGAGCCGCAAAGAATCTCGCGCACGCTACGGGAACAGCGGACCTGCGGAATGCGACGCGCGTTGGTGCGGGGATTCGGCGGCGGCCGGCGGATGCGAATTGGCCATCGCAGGCAGCGTGGAAGAAGCTGAATGATGAGGTCGACGGAAATTTGATTCCGGTGGAATTTCCGATCGAGACTTGCGTCAAAGACACGGGAAGCGCGGCGTGCCAGAATCTGATCAACAATATTCACAATCCCTATTACATCGGAGATCAGCCCGGCTTGACGCAAACGTTGGGATGGGTGGACGCGTGGGTGAGCAAACCCAGCGTTTACGTCGTGGCGGCAAGCAATGCAGATCACATCGCGGCGGCGGTGAACTTCGCACGGGAAAATAATTTGCGGCTGGTAGTGAAGGGCGGTGGACACAGTTATCAGGGAACCTCGAACGCGGCTGATTCGCTGCTGGTCTGGACGCGGCGCATGCACGACATCACCACGCATGAAACATTTGTTCCACAAGGATGCAAGGGCAGGCATGCGCCACAACCCGCGGTGACGCTCGGGTCCGGTGCGATTTGGATGCAAGCGTACGACGCGGTGACGACAAAAGGGGGCGCGTATGTGCAAGGCGGCGGCTGCACCACGGTCGGCGTGGCTGGCCTGGTTCAGAGCGGAGGCTTCGGGAGTTTTTCGAAGCATTATGGGACCGCGGCGGCGGGATTGTTGGAGGCCGAAGTAGTCACCGCGGATGGGAAAGTGCGCGTCGCGAATGCGTGTACGAACCCAGATCTGTTTTGGGCGCTGAAGGGCGGCGGAGGAGGAACATTCGGCGTAGTGAGCAAAGTTACGCTTCGCGTACGGGAACTGCCGGAATTTTGGGGCGCAGCGATTCTTACGGTGAAGGCCGCGTCGGATGACGCGTTTCGGCGTTTGCTGCGATACTTCGTCGGCTTCTATCGCGAGCATCTCTTCAACGATCACTGGGGCGAGCAGGCGCGCGTTGCGAGCGACAATGTGCTCGACTTGTTAATGGTGTGCCACGATTTGAATACGGAAGAAGTAAGAAAGATATGGCAACCCTTTCTGGATTGGGTGGCGCGCTCGCCAGCCGCTTACACCATCGAGGGGCAACCGATTCTGGGCAGCATGCCGGCTCGGTATTGGTGGGACGTGGAGTGGAGGAAACAGAACCATCAGGCAGTTTTTAATTTGGATCAGCGCCCGGGAGCGAGTTCTAGCAACGCGTGGTGGACGGGAGACGCGGGGCAAGTGGCGTGGTTCCTCTACGGATACGAGTCGTTGTGGATGCCGGCATCTCTGCTCGAAGATGATTCACAGGAGCGGTTCGCGCAGGCGCTGTTTGGCGGTTCGCGTCACAAAGACATCGAGTTGCATTTCAACAAAGGTCTGGCGGGAGGACCGCGCGAGGCAATGGAGACGACACGAGATACAGCGACGAACCCCGCAGTGCTGAATGCGTTTGCGCTGGCCATCGTAGGCGACGCCGGCGGCGGATATCCCGGCGTGCGGGGCCATGAGCCGGATGTTGAGGCCGGCCGAAAATCTCGGCAAGAGATCCACAAGTGCGTAAATGAGTTGCGCGCGATCGTGCCGGGTGACGGAGCGTACGTCTCGGAGAGCAATTTTTTTCAGGAGAACTGGCAGCAAGCCTACTGGGGAAGCAATTACGCACGGCTGACCTCGGTGAAAGAGAAATACGATCCGACAGGATTGTTTTTTGTGCATAACGGCGTGGGCTCAGAAGAGTGGAGCGAGGACGGGTTTGTGAGGAAAGCCAGGAGTTAATTGTCGAAAATCGAGCGCAGCGGCGCTGCGATAGATGCAGCGATCTAATAGAATGACAGGCTCCACTCTCCCCAAGATGATGGTTTCTGAATCGCCTAGCGCAGGTGTTCGCGTCTTTCCATCCGCAGCGTGAAATCGTGGATTAATATTCAATTAAGGCCGACAGCAGTCGGCGTCATACGTTCGGAGAGACAGATTGCCATTGAAGCGCGAACCCGGTTGGTACAAAGACGCGATCATCTACCAGATCCATGTGCGCACTTTTTTTGACAGCAACAGTGATGGGATCGGTGATTTTCAGGGTCTCGCGCAAAAGTTGGATTACGTGCAGGAACTGGGCGTGACTGCGATCTGGCTGATGCCATTTTTTCCTTCTCCCTTGCGGGACGACGGGTACGACATCTCCGATTACAGGTCGGTGCATCCGAACTATGGCACGCTGGAAGATTTCAAGACGTTTCTTGCGGGCGCTCATGAGCGCGGCATTCGGGTGATTATCGAATTGGTCGCGAACCATACTTCAGATCAACACCCCTGGTTCCAGGAATCGCGAAGTTCCCAGGACAATCCAAAACGAGACTGGTATGTGTGGAGCGACACCGACACGCGATATCGCGGGACGCGAATCATCTTTCTGGATACCGAGTTGTCGAACTGGGCATGGGATCCGGTTTCGAAGGCGTATTACTGGCATCGTTTTTTCAGTCATCAGCCCGATTTGAACTACGACAACCCGGCGGTCCGCGAAGAAATGTGGAACGTGATGACGTTTTGGCTGGAGTTGGGGGTCGATGGTTTCCGGTTGGATGCGGTCCCGTATCTGATTGAGCGGGAGGGTACGAATTGCGAGAACCTGCCGGAAACCCACGAGATCATTCGCGACTTTCGCAAAAAGGTCGATGATCATTATCCGGGTGCAATGCTGCTGGCAGAAGCGAACCAGTGGCCGGCGGATCTTCGTCCCTACTTTGGCAATGGGGATGAATTCCACATGGCATTTCACTTCCCCCTGATGCCGCGGATGTTCATGGGATTGCGGCTGGAAGATCGGAAGCCGATCACGGAAATTCTGCAGCAGACGCCAGAGATCCCCCCCTCGTGTCAGTGGTGCCTGTTTTTGCGCAACCATGACGAATTGACGCTGGAAATGGTTACCGATATTGAACGCGATTACATGTATGACATCTACGCCAGCAGCAAGGCGATGCGGCTGAATCTGGGGATCCGGCGACGACTGGCTCCGCTGCTCGATAATGATCGGCGGCGCATCGAATTGATGAATGGCATGCTGATGTCGCTGCCCGGCACCCCTATCATTTATTACGGGGACGAGATCGGGATGGGCGACAATATTTATCTGGGCGATCGCAATGGAGTCAGGACTCCGATGCAGTGGAGCGGGGGATGGAATGGAGGATTTTCCGCGGCTGATCCGGAGAGTCTGTACTCGCCTCCGATTCTGAATCCGGTTTATGGATACCAGGCGGTGAATGTGTTGTCGCAAAAGCGCACCGAGCATTCTTTGCTTTCGTGGATGAAACACATCATGCGGATTCGCCGGTCGAGTCCGGTATTCGGCTCCGGTTCGATCGAATTTCTGTATCCGGCGAATCATCGGGTGTTGGCTTATTTCAGGCAATTGGAAAAGGAGACGGTGCTGGTGGTGAACAATCTTTCGAGCGCCGCGCAAGCGGTGGAACTCGATCTAAGCCGCCACAAAGGGAATATTCTGATCGAGATGTTTGGCAGGAACATTTTTCCGCGTATCGGAGATACGCCCTACCTTTTGACGATGGGTCCGTATCAGTTTTTCTGGTTCCGATTGCGACGGATTTGATGGGATATTGCCGAGGTGCGCTCGGCTGGGGCGGACGAATGCGTCCGCCCCTACGTGAGTTGGGCAGCGCACCTGTCCCTGCTCTAGTTGAAGGTTTTGCTGGAGGTTGAATTGGCGGAAGAGACGCTTTTGACCGATGATTTTCTCCGCCAACTCATCAACGTCGGCGAGGTCGACATTTTAGTGGGTCTCGCGACCCACAACAATGCCAAAACTATTGAACCTGTCCTCCAGGCTATTCAGGCCGGCATTCTGAAGTGCTTTCCCCGCGAACGAGCCGTAATAATTAACGCCGATGGGGGATCGCAAGACGGGACTCCAGAACTCGTAGTCGGCGCCTCGATTGACGATCTCAGGAAAGATGATTTGCGGGATGAGCCGCGCAAGGGCTCGAAGGTGTATGCCTTGCGTACCTTTCCGTCGATCAGCACCCGCTACGCGCGCAGTCCGGAGCCTGGGACCGCGTTGCGGACGATCCTGGCGGCTGCCGATTTGTTGCGCGCTCGGGCATGTGTTCTAATTTCGCCGGATTCAACCACCATCGAACCTGACTGGGTTCAGCGGCTCGTCCGTCCCGTCTACAACGACGATTTCGATCTTGTTTCTCCGGTCTATCGCAGGCAGAAGTTTGAGGGCGTTCTCATGCGGAATCTGCTTTATCCCATGACACGCGCCATCTACGGTTATGGAATCCGTGAACCGTACGCCTCGGAATTTGCCATCTCGGGCCGCTTGGCAACCGATTTCCTGGCCAAAGAAATCTGGAGTGACGAATGGAGCCGAAGCGGGCCTGAAATCTGCCTGACGGTTACGGCTCTCACAGGAAAATACCGCGTATGCCAATCCTTTCTCGGGGAAAAGACGCCGGATCGAAGCGGCGGCGATTTAGTCGAAGCGATGCGCCGAACCGTGGGAGCTCTGTTTTGGTCGCTGGACAGCAATTTTCCGATCTGGAGCACCATCGCCGGATCTCAGCCGGTGTCGACTGTAGGCGCGCCATCGCAAGCAGAAGATATGGCGGAACCTGTCCGCGTAAACCGCAAGCGGCTGCAGCAAATGTTTGCTACGGGCGTCGCCGAACTGGAACCCGTTTTCCAGTCGATTCTCTCGGCGTCGACCCTTGCGGAACTGCAACGAATCGCGGCGCTAGAAGCCGGCGAGTTCCATTATCCAGCGGATGTGTGGGCCAAAACTGTGTTTGAGTTCGCGGCTTCATATCACAAATCCGTGATCAGTCGTGACCATATTGTGCAAGCGCTGGTTCCTCTATATCGGGGAAGAACCCTGTCTTTTCTTTTGGAGAATCGAGAGGCTCCCGAGGGCGACATTGAAAAAAATGTGGAATCTCTGTGCGGCGAGTTCGAACGATCGAAGCCGTATCTGCTCGAAGTCTGGGCCGATAAGAAGTGAGAGAAAGTGAGGCACCAATGCGAGAGATCGTCATCACTGAGCTGACCCAGGCGTTGCAGGATCTGGTAAGAGGCTTTGCCCACTACCTGCCACGTCTGATCGTGATGTTAATCGTTGCTTTCGTAGGGTGGGTGATCGCCTCCCTGTTGAAGGTGCTGGTGCGGAGTATCTTGCGCCTGACAAAGTTTTCGAAGCTTTCGGAGAACGCCGGCGCCACGCAACTGCTGAACCAGGCGGCGCTGCCTTCTTCCACGGAACTGTTGAGCCGGTTTGTGTTCTGGGTAGCTTGGGTGGGTTTCATACTGCTGGGCGTGAGCGTACTCGGGATCATGGGGTTGCAGGAGTACATCTCGAGTTTCTTCCTCTTCCTGCCGCGAGTGTTTGTTGCTGTGCTCATTTTGCTGTTTGGATTGGTGGCGGCGAACTTTGTTTCCAGGGCGGTACTGCTGGCGGGGGTTAACGCGAACTTTCGGTCATCGCGTCTGCTGAGTGTTGCAATCCGAATCATTATCAGCATCTTCACTCTATCCATGGTGTTCGAAGTGTTAGGGGTGGCGCAAGAGACGGTGCTGATTGCCTTTGGGACCGCGTTCGGAGCGGTGATGCTCGGGTTGGCGATTGCGTTCGGTATCGGTGGCAAGGATCTGGCTCGCGAGTTCCTGGAGAAGAGACTCGTGGCCAGTAAAAAGGAGGAGAAAGAGGACGAACTATCGCCCCTGTAGACGCACCGCCTGTCTGAAATTTCGTTGATTCGAGCTGGATCGACAGCGAGAAATTGCTTTTTAGCTCAACACTCCTTGCAGGGCTCTAACCATTAGCCCGTGCGGCATTTGGACCGGGTAATCACTTTCTTTATATCCGGCAAAGGCTGTATTTGCGGCCTCCCGCCCAAAGGCCGAAAATCCATTCAGCGTTGGTGGGTAAAAGAGGACATTGGGTGAGAATTTTCAGCACGTTCAAAAGTGGGGATGTAGTGCCGACATCCGGTGTTTACGCGGCGTTGCATTCGACGCCGCACAGGTTGGTCGAGCGCACGATGTGCGTGGAAGGAGACCGGTTTCACCGCTGCCGGCTTTGCCCTCTGGGTGTTTTGTATCGGCTGGAGGAATTGAGCATCCCGATGTCCCCGAGCATCAACTGGCCCAGTAGGGGATTAGCGGTTTGATAGGTTGCGCCCGTGATCGTCCGCGTGAGACTAGCTGGTGATAACGCTCCGGAGCAGTTGGAGGTGGGGGAATCTCGGTTGGCCGCGATCAACTCGTGTGCTTACGGCCTGATGGCTGTCGGTACACCACACTATGAAATACGTACTACTGCTATCGGTGCTGCTGCTTGGAGTGTCATGGGCCGCGGCGCAGAGTTATGAGAATCAGACGAACCCCAGCTCAAGTCAAACAAGCAGCGGCCAAGCGACCGCCGGCAGCGATATGACGGTGCAGGGCTGTCTAAGTGGTTCCAATGGGACCTACAGTCTGACTGACGACAACGGCAATACGTTTCAGTTGGCGGGATCCTGCGAAGCTGAGCCACCATGTTGGCCATGAAGTGAAGATCACGGGCACTATGAGCTCACCTACCGCGAGCGAAGGAAGCGGTAGCGGCAGCGGCGGCATGGGGGAAACATCGTCTCAGCAAGCGATTCAGGTCAGTTCCGTTCAACACATTTCCAAGACTTGCAAGAACGGCGGCGCGTCGCAGTAACCGCCGAACCCCTGACTTCCTTCTAAGCCCGGCTCACGCCGGGTTTTTTATTGGGTAAAAGCGCATTGCGGCCTGCCGTTCGTTCCGCTTGTGCCATTGTCGCATCGCGAGACTACGCGTCTCGAGTTCTCGGAAAACCGCTAGCAGAATGAAACCGAGGCAGAAGTAACCCTTGTAGTAACCATCCAGACTGCCCATTCGGACATAGTTCATCACACGCGGCTGGCCTCTTTCCAGTTTAGAAATGTCCTTCTGGAATCTTACCGAGAGGCGTACCGGGGTCCACACTGGTCTTTCAACGCACGTCGCAGGCGAACATTAGGACAGTGACTACAGGACTGAGATTATAATGAACCGCATAAAAATCCGTTGGCATGCAATTCTAATCATTGCTAGTCTAGCCGGCCTTCTGGGGTGCGGGGGCCTGGGCGCGAAACAGCAAGCCCAAACGCCGGGACAGCTCACTCCTGCGCCGATCAGCATCAGCTTCGGAAACGTACAGATTGGAACCACCCAGACGGTCGCCGGGTCGGTTTCGAATACGGGTGGATCGAGCATCACGGTTTCCGCGGTCACGGTTACGGGGACCGGGTACAGCATTACTGGCATGGGCCAGTCCTTTACTTTGGCACCTGGGCAAAATGCCAACTTCAGCGCTCTCTTTGCGCCCACGAGTCCGGGCACTGCGGCCGGCAGCGTAGCTTTTGTCAGTTCGAGCGGTACTGCGAATGTTCCCCTTTCGGGGACGGGAATGGCGGCAGGCGACCTAACGACTAACCCCACCAGCATCAGTTTCGGAAATGTCCTGGTCGGCAGCAAATCGTCACAGACCGAGACGTTGAAAAACACTGGCAGCGCAAATCTCACCGTTACCGCGGCGGCGATTTCGGGTGCGGGCTTGAGCTATGCCGGGCTGAGCTTGCCGCTGACCCTGGCACCCAATCAGGCCTCGACCTTCGGCATTAGCTTTACGCCGACGGTTGCTGGAGCGAGCAACGGCGAATTGTCGCTGACCGTCAGTGGGTCGCAGGCAACGGTTGACATTGCACTATCCGGAAATGGAGTAACCCCTGGTACGCTGACGCCAAACCCGGCGAGCATAGCGTTTGGCAACGTTCAAGTTGGCAGCAGCGCAAGCTTATTGGAGACGCTGACCAACACAGGCGGATCGAGCCTTACGATTTCGGCTGCCGCTGCCGGAGGCGCGGGATTCAGTTTGAGCGGACTGGCGCTGCCAGTGACATTACCCGTCGGCCAGAGCACATCCTTCACAGTGTTTTTCAATCCAGCTGCGAGCGGCGCTGTCAGCGGGAACGTGAGCATCACGTCCACCGGATCGAATCCCAACTTGAGCATTCCGCTCACGGGAACGGGCGTGGCGCAGGGAACGCTGACTGCGAATCCCGCAAGCCTCGCATTTGGCAGCGTGCAGATCGGAAGCAGCACGAGCTTGTCTGAAACGCTGACTAACAGCGGTGGATCGAGCCTTACCATCTCGGCGGCCAGTGCAAGCGGCGCGGGATTCAGTTTGAGCGGACTGGCGTTGCCGGTAACATTAACGGCGGGTCAGAGCACTTCGTTCAAAGTACTTTTCAGTCCGACCGCGAGCGGCGCTGTCAGCGGGAACGTGAGCATCACGTCCACCGGATCGAATCCCAACTTGAGCATTCCGCTCACGGGAACGGGCGTAACGCAGGGCGACCTGACGGCGAATCCCAGCAGCCTGGCATTTGGCAGCGTGCAGGTTGGCCAGAGCTCGAGTTTGTCGGAGACGCTGACCAATACGGGTGGATCGAGTCTCACCATCTCGGCGGCCAGTGCAAGCGGCGCGGGGTTCAGTTTGAGCGGGCTGACGTTGCCGGTAACATTAACGGCGGGCCAGAGCACTTCGTTCAAAGTACTTTTCAGTCCGACCGCGAGCGGCGCGGTTAGCGGGAACGTGAGCGTCACGTCCACGGGTTCAGATTCGAATTTGAACATTCCGCTCACGGGAACAGGCGTAACGCAGGGCGACCTGACGGCGAATCCCAGCAGCCTTGCGTTTGGTAACGTGCAGGTTGGCCAGAGCTCGAGTTTGTCGGAGACGCTGACCAATACGGGTGGATCGAGTCTCACCATCTCGGCAGCCAGTGCAAGTGGCGCCGGATTCAGTTTGAGCGGGCTGACGTTGCCGGTGACACTAACCGCGGGCCAGAGCACTTCGTTCAAAGTACTTTTCAGTCCGACCGCGAGCGGCGCAGTCAGCGGGAACGTGAGCATCACATCCACCGGGACAGATTCGAATTTGAACATTCCGCTTACCGGAACGGGCGTAACGCAAGGGACACTGACGGCGAATCCTACCAGCCTCGCGTTTGGTAGCGTGCAGGTTGGCAAGAGTTCGAGCTTATCGGAGACGCTGACCAACAGCGGTGGATCGAGCCTCACCATCTCGGCGGCGAGCGCGAGCGGCGCGGGATTCAGTTTGAGCGGGCTGACCTTGCCTATGACATTGAACCCGGGTCAGGGGACGTCATTCACAGTGATGTTCAGTCCGGCTGCGAGCGGTGCTGTTAGCGGGAACCTGAGCATTACGTCCACTGGATCCGATTCCACTCTGAACATTCCGCTGACGGGAACGGGCGTGACGCAGGGGACGCTGACGGCGAATCCTACCAGCCTGGCATTCGGAAGCGTGCAGGTCGGCAACAGTACGAATTTGTCGGAGACGCTGACCAATACTGGCGGATCGGCAGTCACGATCTCGCAAGCGAATTTGACCGGGGCGATGTTCGCGATCAGTGGATTGACCTTACCGCAGACGCTCAACCCCAACCAAAGCGTGACGTTTACGGCGACCTTTACGCCGACTGGTGCTGGCGGGGCGAGCGGAAGCCTATCGGTAGTGTCGACGGCATCGAACTCGCCGCTCACGATCGCGCTCACCGGAACAGGAACGAGCGCGGGCACACTGGCAGTGTCGCCGACCAGTCTCAGCTTTGGCAATGTAGTCGTCGGAACGAGTGCATCGCTCAATGGCAGCCTGACCGCTAGCGGCGCGTCGGTCACGGTTCAGCCGACGAGTCCCAGCAATGGCGAGTTTGTGCTCTCTGGAATTGCGCTGCCGCAGACGATTCCCGCCGGTCAATCCGCGACTTTCACGGTGACGTTCACTCCGCAATCGAGCGGGGCCACTTCGGCGTCGTTGTCGTTCCCGAGCAACGCATCGAATTCGCCGACGGTGCAAACCATGACCGGGACCGGTACTGCGGCACCGGTGCATACCGTTCTGCTGACATGGAATGCCAGCGGCACCGGGGGAATTACCAGCTACAACGTTTATCGTGCGATTTACGCGGCGAATTCCTGCGGGTCGTATTCGAACATTGCCTCCACGCCGGGTTCGACCACGACGTATACCGACAGTGCGGTGACCGACGGCACGACGTATTGCTACGCGACTACGGCGGTGGATCCGGAGGGTGAAAGCGCATACTCCAACATTGCCGAGGCGGCGATTCCGGCACCGTAGAAGGCCTGGGGACTGCAGGCAGTTTTGAGTTGGGTCCAGCCTATAACTTAAGACTTCGGAACGCACTGACAATACGGTACAATCCCCGCGTGTGACGGTGGCGCGCTCTGGCCATGCTCTACTACGGTGCCTGCCGTTGCAGTCTCTGATGCAGTGGAAAGCGGGAGAGGAGCCCGATCGATGGATATGATCTTACTGATCTCGTTTGGATCTGTACTGTGCGCGATGACCGCGCTGAGTTTCATGGAACTGCGCCGCATCCGCAAGAAGATGGAATCCAAGTAACAATTTAAATTTCAAGATGATTTCAGCTGAGCGAGCTGGTTCTTTGCATCCGCGGCATCGTTCGAATTGGGGTTGATCTTCAAAACCCGTTCGAACTGCTGCCGGGCAAGCGCCGTCTGGCCGCTTTTTGCATACGCCATTCCCAAGTGATAATGAATGTCAGGATTGTCGGGCGTCTTAGTCTTTTCCTGGAGTTTAAGCGCCTCCTGCAGAAGTCCAATCGCAGACTGGTAGGCGCCTTTCTGATAATAAATCCACGCTAAATTGTCGGCCACGACGGGAGAATCGGGCAGCCCTTTCCGCGCCGTTAGGGCCAGCGACAGCGCGACGTCCAGATTCCCGCCGGTTTGCAGCATGGCGTGGGCAAGATTGTGGGAAGCCATAAGATCCTGCGGATTAATGGCCAACGCGCTCTGATAGGAGTCTTCCGCTTTCTTCCACTCTGACTTCGATTCATACAACTTCCCGATCAGAACGTAGAAGGCAGGTTCACGCGGATTGTCTTTGAGCGCCTGCTGGGCAGTGGCAAGTGCCTGATCCATATTTCCCGAGGCTGCCTGCACCTGGCAAAGTTTCAGCACGGCGTCCGCGTTGTGTTTGTCGAGAGTGGCGGATTTCTGGAAGGCGGCTTCGGCGCCGGCGATGTCTTTTTTGTTGTAGAACAATGCGCTGCCGAGCAGATCATAAAAACCGCTGTTATTTGGCGATTTGGCAATTTGCGCATTCGCAGCGGCGATGGCCTTGTCGGGCTGGTTCTGAGACTGGTAAGAGTTCATCAGGCCGCGGAGAGCGTCGTTCGAATTGGGGTCCCGGTCGAGCGCTTGCCGGTAGGCGGTTTCCGCTTTCTCGAATTGCCCTTGAACAATGTTCAGATTTCCCAGTTGCACGTAGCCGGCGGAACTGCTTGGAGCTACTTCGATGGCCTTTCGCACGTCTGCTTCGGCAGGCAGAAACTGCTTGCGATTCATCTCTGAAACGGCTCGGAGGGCGTAACCGTCTGGCGACGTGGGACGCAGGTTGATCATTTGTGTTGCGGTTTGTTCGAGCGTCGTCATATCGCCCTTGCGCATTGCGTGCAAGGCCAAAGCCCGCTGCGCATCCGCGAGGTCGGGACGCAAACGTACGGCTTCCCGCCATTCGCTCTCGGCGCCTTCCGTGTTTCCCGACTTTTGGAGTGCGGTACCCAAGTGGTAGTGAGCCAGACCGTTGTTAGGGTCGTTCTTGGTGACGGTTTGGAGGGTGGTGGTGGCGCCGCTAGCATCCCCAGCGCGAATTTGTAACTCACCTCGATCGATGAGAGCTTCGGTATCGTTGGGGTTGTCCTTCAGAATTTCGTCGTCCAGTTTGGTCGCATCCTGGACCTGATTCTTAAGAATGAGAAGTTCAATGTAATTCTTCTTCACCTGGAGGTCTTTGGGATGCTCCTTGTAGAGGGAAGCGTACTCGGCGGTGGCGTTGTCCAGGTCATGGGAAACGTAATAGAAGTCGCCGAGGAGGCGATAGCCAGCGGAGTTTTCGGGAAAATCACGCCTGGCTTGTTTCAGAAACTCCACGGCTTCGGCCTTCTTGCCTTCTTCCAAGTACAGCCGTGCCAAGGCGGCGCGCGGGTCGGTATTCCTGGGATCGACTTGAATCGCGTCGCGTAATTGCTGCTCCGCTTCGGGGAAGCGGCCGCGTGATTGGTAATAGCTGCTTAGCATCAGTCGCGCATCCATCGACTTGGGATTCAATTCCACGGCCTTCTTGAAGTTCGGCGCAGCGGCATCGAGCTCGTTGTTCTTCATCTGCATCAGCGCCAGGTTCAAATAAAGATCCCAGTCGCTTGGATCGAGCGCGATGGCTTTCTGCATCTCGTCGATGGCGGCCGGAAAGTTCGCCTGTGCGGCTAAGAGGTTCGCGTTCATGAAATGAGTCTTCGGCTCGTTCGGCCATTTTTGCCGCAGCAAGTCAATTTGTTCTTGCGCCGGCTTCAATCCGCCCGTCGCGATCAGCAGCTTGGCCATTTCCAGATGAACCGGGTAGTTCTCCGGTTGCAGCTCGACGGCGCGCGCGAGCTCCTGATAAGCGCGTTGCCACTCCTGCGTCTTGATGTAGCTCTGCGCCAGTTGGAAGTGAGCATCGGCATCTTTGGGATCGATCTTGATGGCATTGCCGAACTCGATCGCAGATTCCCGGTATTTGCCCGTTTCGAAGTAATGCTGTCCACTCTGCAGGTATTTCTGTTTACGCGTGTTCTGATCAATAGAGCATGCAGCAAAGAGAAGGGCGATGAGCGCCAGAGTCAACACCAGACGGAACGCGGACAAAATCTTCACTACGAATCCTCCCTACAGCTATTACGGTCTAGCAACAGGTCTTTAGAGCACTATAAGCTAGAGCAATTGGAACGGCACAGAAAAACCGATCCGACGCGGTGGGATCATTTTCTTCAAGAGGTGCGCGGAAGGCAAGGCGGTATCTAGCTGATAATGCAGCCGTTGCTGGAGGTTGCAAGCGCTTGCAACGGGTCGCAGAAATTATCAGCCTTGACAGAAATCTGCTTCCGGTTAGATTAGAGGAGTTCTCTTAGGTGTTGGGCCCTTCAATGCTCTCGCCAAGGAAATCCCCCAAAGAACTCCCCCATTTTACATAAGACCAGTACGGAGTTAATGACGATGGGAAGGTTCTATTGGATTGCGGCAGTGGCAGTGGGGCTCTCTCTTGTGCCTTGGGCGGTTGCTCAGGACTCTGTAACTCTGACCGGGGTACAGGGCACTGCATGGGACGGCGTCTACATGAGCCCGTACTACGCCACGGTGAATGGCGCCCAGAATACGACGGTCATCTGCAATGATTTTGCCGACGAGAGCTATCTCGGCTCGACTTGGAACGCCAACAGTACTTCGCTTTCGAATCTCTCGGCCTCAACTCTTGGCAACACGTTGTGGGGATCGTATTACGAGAGCAAGGGCTTGTCAGCTACTACCATCATCAACATGTATGATCAAGCTGCCTGGCTGACCCTAGGGCTGTTGGGACAGACCGGGGGCTCGACCAGCCAAGCGTACTATTCGTTCGCTGTATGGGCCGTGTTTGATCCAAACAGCGTCTTGAGTTGGCTGAAGAGCGCTGGCGATACGGCTGCTTGTAATGCAGTCTTTGGCGCGGGAAACAACTGTTCGAGCGCGAAGGTCGCCCAGAACAGCAGTAGCCTATTGTGGCTGGCGCAACAGAACTACATGAACGGGAACTACTCCAATATGGCGCTGCTTACTCCATTGGTACAAGTGAATGGCCAGTGGGTGGTGTGCACGCCCTCCATGGGGGGCGCAGGTGGCAATTGTCCGGCCCAGGAATTCTTTGAAATGGTCCCCGAAGGTGGGACCGCGTTGATTTACCTGCTACTGGCAGGAGCGGCTTGTTTCGGAGCGATGTTCCACACTCGAAATCAACGCACAAAACGCGCAACGGCTTGATCGAGTTGCTTGATGGTCTGGATTGGCGAGAAAAAATGCCAAGTCCGGACCATCAGGCGAGTCTATTTTCGCTGGTCGTCCTGGAAGTCGCTTCGAGTCCGAAGGCTTACTTCGTTGATCCGGTGTTCCCTTCAAACTGACCCATCCGCCCGTCACGCCGCAGGCGGCGAGCAGCCCCAAGGCAGAAGCCAGAGTCGCACCCGCCACCGCCAGCGTTCATACTCCGACCATGACACTCAAAAATGCGGCGTTGCGGCACTGATCAGGACGATTCTGCTGACGGCTCTTTTAGTGAGGACGTTCGTTTTCAGCTTCCTCAATCTCCTGCGGGGTCTGGTTCCTGCGGTAACGCTATTCTCGTCGTTCATCTATGTGTTTGGGTGCTTCAGCGTGAATTGTTTTTCTCGATGCTAGTGCAAACCGTGCTCGGCAATCAGTCGCAGCACCTGCGTCTTCGCGCGGTACTCATTTGGGACTTCCAGAATTACTTCAAACTCCGCATCCGAAACGTTGATGACCCGAACACACAGCGCCGCAATCCGCTCAGTATCTCGGTTAACTTTCATCAGGGGGGCCCGTCTGATGTTGTTGATAGCGTCCCTGTTTGTTTTGCGACGTTCGAACCAGCTAAACATGCATTCATTATCAATCTGAACCCAGAGTTGAGACGCAGTGATGAGATTTCCACTGGGCTCGAATTTGCCGCACAAATAACCGAGAATTGCTGCAGCGAAACGACCCCACTTTGAACACCGCACCGCAGCCAAGACTCGAAACGTGATCGAAAATCCGGCCGGTGATCGCGTTGCTCCAAGACGAGCGCCTGAGAACTATTATGAGCCCGCGGCACTGCACCAAAAGTGGTCATTGACAAGGCCCCCCTCCGCGCCTAGGCTTCGGGGTGTCCTCATTGGCCACAGCCAAAACTCCGTCGCGCCTATCTTCCGATTTCTTCCAGAGCGGCCCAGTAGTGGTCCTGACCCACGAGAGAATTCGGGCAGTAGAAATTCCTAACATGCTGTACCCGTCAGCGATGACGGTTTAGGCCCGAATACAGGTGGTCAAGCAGTCGATCGCAAGACCGACTCCACCCCAGTGACCCACCACTGCAGCCGGTCAGCTTCGACCGGTAGCCTCGCATCGCCTGTCCAGAACAAGCGCAAAAGGAGTGTTTCCATGTTTACACGAGTTGTTGAAGTAAACACCAAGTCGGGCAAGGCTGTAGAACTTACCACCATCATCAACGACAAGGTACTACCGATTCTGAAAAAACAGGTCGGATTCGTGGATGAGACTGTGCTGGCATCAGATACCGACTCCAATCGTGTTTTGGCGCTAAGCTATTGGAACACGAGAGAAGATGCCGAACGGTATAACCGCGAGCAATATCCCGCCGTCCACGACATGGTCCGGCACCTGCTGGAGACCGAGCCCGCAATTCGGACCTTTAACGTCACTACCTCAACCACGCACAAGATCGCAGCCAGCAAAGCTGCCTAAGAAAACATGACCGCGCGCACAAAGGGCGAGCCTCAGCTTGGCTCGCCCGACCTTGCGCTCTTAAGGACTAAAGGAGGAACACGCATGGCTTCGAAGAACGTAGAAATGCTCCGTGCCGCACACGAGAGCTGGAACAAGCGCGATTTTCCAGGCGTCGTCAAGAACGCCGCCGAGAGCCTCGTCTACACTGACAATGCTCGCGCCCTTACCTACAACAGCCGGGACAAGTTCCGGGAATGGACGGAAGGATGGGCGAAGGCCTTTTCCGACGGCCGCATCACCAACCCCGAGTACATTGACGCTGGAGATATTGTCATCGCCCGATTCACGGTGGTCGGCACAAACGACGGACCACTCGGTTCAATGAAGCCCACCGGACGCAAGATGTCTTTGCCGTTCTGTGAAATCTGTCATTTCGACAAGCAGGGGAGAACGGTGTCAGGTGGCTGCTACTACGATCAGTACACACTCTTGACCCAGCTTGGGCATATACCGCTCGCTGCTGCAGCCTAACCCACGACAACCCACCATCACAAAAAGGCGCGCAGTGCGCGCCTTTCCCTTCAAATCCCACGCAGAATCCGTGACCAATACCTCATGCAAGATCCGGTGACCCAACCACGCAGGATTCGAAGCCTCCCGCTTTCCCCGAACGATCCAATCAAATGGTCAAGACAGCGCGGATTTGAAAAGCTACTCGGCTAATGCGCGACCTGCCGGATCTCGGACATTGAAAGTGGAGTACCATGGTGCCCAGGAAGCTGGCTTCATCCTAAAGTAACGAATAAGGAGCCAGGAACTGGTTAATCTTTCGCAGCCCGCACCGGCTTCTGGCACATTCCTCGGAAGGGGGGAGCCATGCGTGATCCAGCCGAGTTCCACAGAATACTTTTCCGCGCCCTGATTCTCGTGTCTCTGTGCCTTTGGCCGGCACTCGCGCAAAAGAACCAAGAGCCAAGCCCTCCCAAATACGACGCCCACACCGAGACAAAAATGAAAGGAACCGTGGAGGAAGTCAAACTGCCTCCAAAAGGCAGTGAGAAAGAAGTTGCCCACTTGCTGGTGAAGACCGGGGCTGACACGGCCGACGTGTATCTCTGCCCCAAGTCCTTTCTCGACGACATGGGCGTGAGTTTCAGCAAAGGGGACGAAATCGCACTCACCGGCTCAAAAGTCAAGCAGGGTGAATCCGACCTCATCCTTGCCCGCGAAGTCGTAAAGGGTACCGACACGCTCGTCCTCCGCGACGAGAAAGGCAATCCCATCTGGAGTTGGCAACGCTGACCATTGTCCTAGTGAATCGCGGATGATCAAATACGCTTACGTCCGCGTCGCCGGGTTGGTATCACCTCGAGAGCAGCGACAACATACCAATAACGGCCTTGGGGATGGTTGTGGAATTCTCGAATCGAGTACCCCGACGGCAACCGCTCGATGCATCGTTGCTTCGGCACGATGCACTGGTTGCGCGCTACGACGAACGGTCGGGAGTTCGCGGGCATGGGACACCAAAAAGGTGCATCTATCTTTCCATAAGAACGTCTGGACTTAGGAGTGCCGTTTTCGACACCTCGAGACGGGGAAAGGCACGCATTTCGGATGCACCGGCGAACGGCGCCAGGTTCATAATCCAGTCCCCTGTTTACGTGGCAGGCATCCAAAAGCGGAGGTAGTGTGACATGAGCCTGTTTTGCCTTGTTCATGGATCAACGCAGAACGCCACCGGGATGGGGAATGCTGGTGCCCGAGCTACAGCGGCGGAGGCACTGGGCGATTTGTGTGAACCGACCTACCGACGAACCGGAAGCGAGCGGAACCCGGTACGCACAAGTCATTGCGGAGGCGTTGCGAAATTCTACCGAGGCTCCCGTCGTTGTGGCGCACTCTGTGAGTGGAGTGTTCCTGCCGCTGCTCCCTACGCATTGCAGTCCTCCAAGCCCGTTTTCTGGATAGCTTCCGGTGACCATCCAGGAGTTTGCAACTGTTCAGGTACGAAGTTTCGACCTCCGCCGATTGACTCGCGAGCCTGCCTAGTAGCATTATCGCTTCGGTCAAGCTCGTTCCATTTTTTGGAGCAAGCTATTTTCGGCCCCATCTTTTCCTCGGAGGTAGCAGGATGGCAAAGGGAGAACAGCACAGGTTGTCCCGTCGAGACTTCATCAAAAAGACAGGTACCGGCGCCCTCGCAGTCGGCGTGGCTTCCGGCCCTTTTTTTCTGTTTCCGGAGAAGGCTGCGGCGCAGCAGAAGACGCTAAAAATACTCCAGTGGAGTCATTTCGTCCCCGCATACGACACGTGGTTTGACGGGACCTTCTGCAAGCAGTGGGGGCAGAAGCACGACACGAACGTCATCGTCGATCACATCAACCTGGTCGATCTAAACGCGAAAGCTGCCTCGGAGGCCTCCGCACGGAAGGGGCACGACCTGTTCATGCTTCTCTCACCCCCCGCGGCCTACGAGAAGCAAACCATTGACATGTCCCATGTTTACCAGGAAGTGGAAAAGAAGCATGGTAAGAAGATCGATCTGGCGCACAAGTCCACCTACAATCCAAAGACCAAGCGCTATTTCGCTTTTTCCGATTCCTACGTCCCCGATCCCGGCAACTGGCACAAGGACTGGTGGACGGAGGCAGGTTTCCCGAATGGTCCCGATACCTGGGAGGATGTGCGAGTCGGTGCCAAGAAAATCAGGGACAAGTCAGGCCATCCTTGCGGATTGGGGCTTTCTCAGGAACTCGACACCAGCATGGCCATGCGCGCCCTGCTTTGGTCGTTTGGCGGGGCCGAGCAGGATGAAGCCGGCGATGTCACCATCAATTCCAAGGAGACGGTCGAAGCCCTGAAGTTCATGAAGGCGCTTTATCAGGAATCCGAAACCCCGGAGGTCTTCACCTGGACTCCGCCATCCAACAATCAGGCCATGCTCGCCGGCCGCGTTTCTTATGTCGCCAATGCCATCTCCATCACGCGCCAGTCCGAAAGGGAGCATCTTCCCATTGATTCGAAGATCATGATCTGCGCGGCGCCGAAAGGCCCGGTGCGTCGCATCGCCGCCGAGCACGTCATGGACTGTTACGTGATCTGGGATTTCGCCGAAAACAAGGACGGCGCTCAGCAATTCCTGATCGATTTCATTGACGCCTTCCATGAATCGTTTACGGCCGGCCAGTTTTACAATTTCCCTTGCTTCCCCAGCACCGTGCCCGACCTCAAGAAGGAAATTTCCAATGATCCGCGGGCCAATCCCTCGGACAAATATAAAGTCCTCGGCAACGTACTCGATTGGGCCACCAACGTTGGTTACCCCGGTTACGGCACAGCCGGCATCGACGAGGCCTTTAAAGCGTGGATTATCCCCACCATGTTCGCCAAAGTGGCGCGCGGCGATGAAACCCCGGAAAATGCCGCCAAGGCTGCTGAAGAAGAATACAAGCGTATCTTTGCCAGATGGAAATGACCGGATGGGGGGCCGATGGCCGTCGTTCAGACGCGTGATCTGACAAAGGTATTCAAAGAAGGACAACTCGGAGCGGTCAACAACGTGAACTTTGAAACTCGCGAAGGCGAGTTTCTGGTTTTCCTCGGACCCTCGGGCTCCGGAAAAACGACCCTCTTGCGGATGATCGCCGGGCTGGAAACTCCGACGTCCGGCGAAATCCTCATTGGCGGACGAGTGGTCAACGACCTCAGTCCGCGAGACCGCCGCATCGCCATGGTCTTCCAGAGCTATGCCCTCTATCCTCACCTCTCGGTCTACAAGAACATTGCCTTTCCGCTACGGGCCCAGAAGGTAAAGAAAGATCTGCATCACGGAAAAGTAGAATGGGCGGCATCGCTTCTTGGCATTGGCGCGCTCCTCGAACGCAAGCCGCGCGAACTCTCTGGAGGCGAGCGTCAGCGGGTCGCTCTGGCGCGCGCCATCGTGCGTGAACCCGCCGTCTTTCTTCTCGACGAACCGCTCTCCAACCTCGACGCCAAGCTCCGAGCCTCGGCCCGCGAGGAGCTCGAGCAATTTCACCGCCGCGTAGGTACGACCTCCATCTACGTCACGCACGATCAAGTGGAAGCCATGGCCATGGGCGACCGCGTCATGGTTCTGAATAAAGGTGTCGTGCACCAGCTCGGCACACCCACTGATGTCTATGACAATCCTGCCGATACCTTCGTCGCCACTTTTCTGGGCTCGCCGCCGATGAACCTTGTCGAACTCGGCGACGTAATCGTCGGCTTCCGTCCAGAGCATTTTCGGCCTGGCTCCGCGAGCGCAGCAGATGCTGTCCCGTTCCGCTTCAAAGTGGAGAACAGGGAATACCTGGGTTCGGAATGGATCGTCTCCGGCACGCTGGTCGGCGGGAAGCTCGAAGGCAAGGAAATCTTCTCGCGGCTCGCCTCTGCTCAGGATCTGCGCGTAGACGATGCCTATGATTTTGTCGTGCCGCATCGCGAGCTGAAGTTTTTCGATCGCACTACCGAAAAGCGAGTCGAGCCGAGGGCCTTGTCGTGGCAGCTAGCCCGCAACAAAATAAAGTCCATCGGCGCCGCTCCCAGCCCATTGCTGGGCGCGGCCATGTTTTCGCCCGCGGTTCTCTACATCGTGCTGCTCGTCGGCGGACCTTTTTGTCTTGCTATCTTTTACGCTTTCAGCGACGCCCGCATCGGCAATGCCGAAATGCATTTCGTGGGCCTGGAAAACTTCCGCAGCATCCTGCAAAGCCCCAGTTTTCGCATTGCCATGCGCAATTCCCTGATCTTTACCATCTGCTCCCAAATCATCGTCATCGTCGGCGCCCACATTCTCGCCATTGCCCTGGAACAGAACTTCCCTGGCCGCGGCCTGATCCGCTTTCTTGATTCTTCTGCCGTGGGTTGCGCCCATCGCGCTGGGCGCCATCGGATGGAAATGGATCCTTGATTCGATCTATAGCGTGATCACCTGGGTTCTGGTAGCGATGCACATTTACAAGCCGTTCAGCGCTCCCATGTGGCTCGGCGAGCCGAGTCTTGCCATCGCTTCCGTCCTCTTGGTGCACAGCTGGCGCCTGCTGCCATTTGCTACCGTGATCTTGCTCGCGGGCAGGACCGCCATTCCCAAGGACATTCCCGAAGCCGCTGCGGTGGATGGAGCCGGCTTCTGGAGCACGGAGTTCCAGATCGTCATTCCCATGATGCGGCCCATCATGAGCGTTGCCGTGCTCTTCGGCCTCATTTTCACGTTCACGGATATGACCGTCGTCTATATCCTTACGGCCGGCGGCCCATTCGATTCCACGCAGACCCTGCCTAATCTCGCTTTTGCGTTGGGCATTCAGGGCAGCGATCTCGCCGCCGGCGCGGCGATCTCGCTCTTCCTGGTGCCGGTGCTGGCCATCATTGCTTATTTCATGCTGCGCGTGGCGAATCGCGCCGAGGTGACCTAATGGCCAAAGGAATTTCCCGGCGCATCGTTTCCCGGCGCATCTGGGGAAAAGTTGGCACCATCCTCGTGCTCGCGGTTTTTACCGTCCTGCTGGCCTTTCCTTTTTATTGGATGTTGATCACCAGCTTCAAGCAAAATGTCGATCTCTACACGATGGAGAACAACCCCTTCATCTTTAATGCCAAGCCCACCCTGGAGCATTTGAAGTTTCTTGTTTACCGAAACCAGATTCGTCCGCTGGCTTGGGCAACACCGCGTTCGTCGGTGTCATCGTCGTCGCCATAACGTTGTTGCTGGCCGTGCCCGCCGCGTATTCACTGGCCAGGCTCTCCGGGCGCTGGGGAGAGCGGCTCGGCATCGGCATCTTTCTCACCTACCTCATCCCGCCGACCTTGCTCTTCATCCCACTTTCCAGAGTAGTGGCCTATCTCGGCCTGCAGGACTCCTTGTGGGCGCTCATTCTCGTCTACCCCACCTTCACGGTTCCCTTTTCCATTTGGCTTCTGATGGGTTTCTTCAAGTCCATTCCCAAGGAGTTGGAAGACGCGGCCATGGTGGACGGGCTCACGCGCTTCGGTGCTTTCGTCAAGTTGGTGATTCCCATCTCCGTCTCGGGAATTCTCACCGTCGTGATCTTCACGTTTACGCTGGTGACGCAGGAATTTGTCTATGCGTTGACCTTCATCTCTTCCGAATCGAATCAGATGATCGGGACTGGCATCCCCATCTTTCTGGTTCGCGGAGATGTCTACTATTGGGGAGCGCTGATGGCCGCTTGCCTGATCGCCAGTCTTCCGATCGCGTTCATGTACAACCTGTTTCCTGGACCGCTTTATCGCGGGTTTCACCGTCGGAGCCGTGAAATAGCGTTCACGCGAAAACTACTCTTCTGAAAGGATCGCCAAGGTCGCCATGACGCGGAGACTGGCGGTAAGCAAGCGAGGGCAGAGTACGCGAAGCTGCAATAGCTGATGTTCTTTGAGACCACTGGTCGCCGTTTTTCAGGTGGATGACGGATTATTCAACTATGCTCACGAACCGCCGCTACCGGCGACGGAATGCTCGCAGATGAAAAGCCGTTCAGTTGAGGGACTTTTTCAACACCCACAGGCGATTGCGACGGTTGGAAAACGCCTGCGCCAAGTGCAAACGCATGGGGGGTTCCAGCTCCATCCACGCCGACCGCCAGTACTGGGCAGTCGATTCCATCACCACCTCTTCCACTCCCTGTTCCCGCAACCACATCAACAGGCGGTGCATCTCGCTCGGCATCGTGACGAATCGCCGCCGCGCTGGTTTCTCTTCCGGCGTACTCGCATCCACGACAACGACCATCAACACTTTCTTGTGTACGTCAATCCCCGCAAACTTCATCGCTTCCTCCTTACGTGGAAGCGGCAGAACGCACGCGAAAAAGGTTACACACCGTCACGTGCTACCACCCCTTGCTACTGAGGAGTGGCGCGACACAGATTGGTTCAAAACGCGCGTTCCCGATCAAACTCAGAAACGGTCTCACTTCATCCAGAGTGTAAACAGACCTTCGCCGTCCACGCTCCACAAGCCTACACGCACAAATCAAGCATCATGCAATGGGTGGGCCAGGCATGCTACTCAGAACGCCTGTCGTGAGTGTAAACGGGAGTGGCTGTTGAAAAACTCCCTTTCAGTCCCCAGCAGCCGAAATTTGGGGGATAGAAAATGTCTAGGCGGCCTGAGAAAATCGATTGTAGGGCTTCCTGACGCGATTTTATTTTCGTCGATTTTGAGAGAAGGAGTTTTTCAACACCCATGGGATTTTAGGCCAACCGTCCGCATTCTCTCGCATTGTGCTAGCCTCTTGCCACAGAGGCCCGCAGTCAGCGCTGGAGCGAGCGGAGATGAATTCGATGAATCAAATCGTAGGAAACTCGCTCGCGTTTGCATGGAAGGGGCTCGTGTCCGATCACATTTATTTCGTGCCCTCGATCCACGGTCTGAGGCCGAGAACAGGGCGGGACCCGGTGATCGACCCGCTCATCGATTGTTGGGCCGCCCAAGCAGCGCGAACTCCGTTCTCTGCCCCTGCTTTGCCACTTCCTGCTCATATCGCGAGGGCAGCAGTTGATCTCCATATTCCCGAACCGGCGTCCAAAACTCTGACAGAAAGCACTGGTTCTGGTAGCAATGAAACACGACCTCTCCCGTCGATCCCACGCGGCGCCCGCTGACCTGATTTGTGGTCGCCATGAAGATCGTCCTGCCAGCAGAATTGTGTACGGTGAGTCTGTCTCGCTCAGACGACACGGAATACTGACCGGTGGGAAATGTTTTGTCAGAGATTAGAAAGTTGAATGGCACGTTGAGGGTGATACGCGACTGGGCATGAGCAAAGGTGGCCAGCGCGCACATAAGCATCAGAGTTGCGAACTTGTAAGCAATGTTTTTCAAGATTTTCTCCTCAGGTGGCTCCGGCTCACGGCCAGAACTGTGCGGACTTTGACTTTTCCACGCAGGCAGAACAATGGTTGGCCTGTGACTTGGTCGCGAAATGAAAGTGATCGTCTAACAAGCTGAGAACAAAGGACTCACACGCCCAATGTGATTGCCGGATTCGGGAGCAGAGTAGCCGCTCCCGGTGTAAACTCACGAGCAACGGAGTGGTGGATGGAACGGCCCGCCGAAAATCTGAAGACGGTTCAGTTTGGTCTCTTCCAGGTTGATCTGCTGGCGCGCGAGTTGCGTAAGTCAGGGGTCAAGATCAAGCTGCACGATCAGCCGTTTCAGGTGCTCACGGTGCTTCTCGAGCGGCCTGGCCAAATCGTCACCCGTGGAGAGTTGCATTCCCGGCTCTGGCCTTCCGACACGTTCGTCGACTTCGATTTGAGTCTGAACAGCGCTGTCAAGAAACTGCGCCATGCTCTGGGCGATGAGTCTGACAATCCCCGCTTTGTCGAAACGCTGTATCGCCGCGGATATCGGTTCATCGCTCCGGTGGTTGGCGTGCCGCCTCAAAATGGCGGATCAGTCGACACGCGGTCCGCGCCCAGCGAAGAAACAGCAGGGAAGAACTCCGATCAACGTGCTCCGGTTGAGGTCGCGCCGCCGCCCCCGATCCGACGTGGTATTTGGCTGGCGGTTGGGGCGGTCGCTCTGTTCTTGCTTGCCGCCCTGCTCTATACATGGCTGCCACGGCCGACCCCGCGCGTGTTGCGGATTGCTCAGATCACCAGCGGTGGTAACCTCCACCAGATGAGTGCGCTTGCCACCGATGGCCGCAGGCTCTATTTTCAGGCTGTCGATCAGGACCGCTTGGCAGTCGCCGAGGTCTCTGTGGAGGGCGGCGACAGCAGCCTGATTCCTACACCGTTCCAAAATACAATGCTCGCTGGCATCGCCCCCGATGGTTCTTCGCTGTTCATCACCAGCTTCGAGGGCACCGCTAAGGAAGGCCCCGCGTGGTTTCTTCCTTTGCCCGCCGGTTCACCACGCTCGCTGGCAACCACGGTCACTGCCCACTCTGAGGTCTTCACGCCGGATAGTCAGTATCTTCTCTTCGCCCACGAAGAAGAGATCTATGAGGCCAAGCCGAACGGAGCCGATACCAGGAAGCTTGCGACTCTGGGCGGCTACGTAGACGACCTGCAGATTTCACCTGATGGGCGCAAGCTTCGCGCGTGCGTGACCGACGTGAAAACCGCTACGTCCACCCTGTGGGAACTGGACCGCAACGGCAGCCACTTGCATCCCCTCCTCCCCGACTGGAATCCCTTGCCCCGCGAATGCTGCGGACGCTGGACACCCGATGGCAAGTACTACCTCTTCTCGAGCGTTCGCGATGGCCGAAGCAGCTTGTGGGCGCTTCCCGAACGGCACTGGCCGCTTCATGCGAAGCCGCAGCCCGTGCAGCTGACGTTCGGCCCGCTCGACTTCACCATTCCTGTTCCGTCGAAGGATGGGAAAAAAATATTTGCCATCGGCGGGCTGGCGCGTTGTGAAGTGCTGCGTTTCAATGGCACCTCGTTTGTCCCTTATTTCAAGAATGCCTCCGCCACCGACCTCGGCTTCTCCGCTGACGGCCAGCGCCTTGCCTACATTTCCGTCCCCGAAGGCGCTCTCTGGTCGAGCAAGCTGGATGGCAGTTCGCGCATTCAACTCACTGATGCTGCTGCCATACAGGCGGCATTGCCCCGCTGGTCTCCTGACGGCAGCCAAATCGCCTTCATGGGCCGAACGCCAAATGCCGACTGGCGCGCCTACATCATCTCGGCCGATGGCCACGGTCTGCGTGAACTCATCCCCGGCGCGGCCGCTGGCATTGATCCCAACTGGTCACCCGATGGCAGGTCAATTGTTTTTGCGGCGAATGACCTGGGGCCTGTCAGCAACAACATCAGCATTCTCGACCTGCAAACGCACAAACTGACGCCGGTTCCCGGTGGCGAAAATCTATTTTCTCCCCGCTGGTCTCCCGACGGGCGTTACATCGTCGGCATCACCACCGATTCCGGTGCTCTGGTGCTCTTTGACCGCACCAGCCAAAAATGGTCCGAGCTCGTGCGCATGGGCATCGGATTCCCCAGTTGGTCGCACGACGGCCAATACATCTACTTCGATTCCATCTTCACCGAAGACCCGGCCTTCTACCGAGTGCGGATTGCTGATCATCGCTTGGAACGGTTGGTCAGCCTGAGAGACATTCATCGCTACTGGGGAGCAAATGCCGAATGGACGGGCCTGGCCCCCGATGATTCACTGCTCATCACGCGCAACATCACCAGCCCTGAGATTTACGCGCTCGACTGGCAACCGTGACGATCCGCATCCTTAGGGTTCACCCAAGCTGGCGCTGTCTGTTCGCCCTTTTTCGGGGATGAGTGAAATCGGGATGTTAGTGCGCCGGGATAGTGCAGTGAAGCTAGTTGATGATCTAGCAGGTGAGAGTCCTGCCAGTGCAGATTACCCAGTTGGCACTGTAGTGATATCCGGCGACGGCGCGGGCGACCAAACCGTCGGAAGCCCGGATGTAAACGTCCTCGTTGGCCGGACGCAAGTCTGGTCAGCTCCGACAGGAGGGCTAGCAAAACAACAGGTCGTAGCAAAAGCGAACCGTAGTCAAGCCTCGAAAACGCACCCTCACCAGGATCGGAGTGTGAGGATAAAGGGAACGCCGAAACTTTTTTATCCCAGGTTGAAGGCCAGAGTTTTCGGTGAAGCACTGGGTAAGAGCAACCGAAGAGTTCCCCGTGGTCTCAGAGGACGACATGTTGCGAAAGAGCATCAATGAAAGCTCAGAACCAGTCGTGGGTTGCCTAGGCCTATGCGAATAGGCACAGCGAAGGCATCTCGTATAAGTCGCTAGGCGGCGAAGTCGAGATGTGCCCGCGAGTGGGGCGGATGGGGCCGACTAAGTGATGATGGATCGGGACAGCATAACCCGGACCGGAGCGAGGGCCCCTGGGGTAGAGCGGTTGGGTCCGCTCGCACGGAGGTGCCTTACCCGCGCATCGTCCCTGACTCAGAGCAGGGAATACACGGTGAAAGCAGTGGGCACGAAGGGCAAAGGCAAACCCGGCTTTCTGGGGAAGGCCTTGTCTGATATTCCGGCCTTGAAGCCGTACCGGGGAAAACCCGCCGTACGGAATTTTAGGGGAGGCGATGGAAACGTCGGTATCATACGAAGCCCGGTCCGCGCCATTGCCTTACCCGACAACCGGCATGAAGCAGAGGATGAAAGAGCCTCACGAGAAAGGAGTAGCGAACCACTTGGCCTCGAGTCTTGCGCTGCTACCGCGAGGGACCCAGCGAAGCGTAGATAGAGGATAGGCGGGGTGGCCATTGAGCCGCGAAAAGATACAATCCGGACGCCGACGCGGTTAACATGCGCGGAAGGCAACATGGACAGGAGCGACAGCGCGAGTTTCGGTTCAGTTCGGCGTGGTCGAAGACCCCACGGCACGCCTAGAAACTTCATGCACGAGAACCGGGAGACCTCGGAGATGCCTGCGGCGAACGTCAGCCGGAGGACGGCGGGAGAAGGCTCAGGCCGTACGGCCCGCGTGCACGTCTGCGAGGAGTCGGACAGCGGCATAGTACCGATGAATCATTCGAACAAAGACGGAAGGCTCGTCGGCGGAGAGTGAGGAGGGAAGGCTGCTGATCAAGGAGAACACTTTTCCATCTGGCACGTTCCCGACACAGAGCGGGTGTGTACGTGTCCCACAGGTGGGCGAGTGTGCGGACAAGCTCCACGCTTGGCCGTTATCCATCTGCGATAAGAGCCGCATGCGCTAAGGAGCGCTCGTGCGGATTCGCGCGGGGGGCGATCAGCGATGGTCGTCCCTACCGCGACCGACAGTTGGCTTTCAGGCCGATCCTGTCCTAAACTGCGAGGCGTTCACAGTGAAGTCGGATTGGGAGATACGCAATGAAAACCGATTCATCGCCGGCATTAGCCTTGGGCACGCGGGACCGAAACGAAACTCCGACGCGGGAGATCGCGCTGTGGCGAATTTATCTTCTGAGGGCCGGATACCTCTTGATCGCCGTCGGCATGGGAATGCAGAAGATTCCTGCCTTTCTTCATCACAGGCCTTGGGAACTGATGCACGGCGTGGTCAATTCCATGCTGCTCGCGCTAGTGCTGCTGGCCGTCGTAGGGCTGCGCTATCCCTTGAAAATGCTGCCGCTTCTGTTCTGGGAAATAGCATGGAAGGCCACATGGCTTCTCGCGGTGGCGCTGCCTGCCTGGCAAAACCACATCATGGACGCAGACACCTGGGACACAACTTTTGCCTGCCTGATGAGCGTGATCTTCCTGTTCGTCATGCCGTGGGACTATATCTGGGGGAATTTTGTCGCCGCTCGCGGCGACCGCTGGTGGTGAAAGTGTCGATGAGTGCAATCGGGATTAATGAGATGGTCCGCCGCCGGGTAGGATTACGGCTCGGCAGTTCCAAAGAGGAGGATCATCGCCATGCACATCGCATCCATCGGCATCGATTTGGGCAAGACCACCTTTCACCTGGTTGCATTAGGAGAACGCAATAAGATTCTGGTGCGCAAGAAGTTCACACGGGCGCACTTGCTGGCCTATACTGCAAACCTGCCGGCGGCGCTCATTGGTCTCGAGGCTTGCGCAGGAGCACACTTTGTGGGAAGCGCACTGCGAGAACAAGGTCACCAGGTGCGACTGATCCCGGCGCAGTTTGTGAAGCCTTACCGCAAGTCGAACAAGAACGACTTCCTCGATGCGGAAGCCATCGCCGAAGCCGTGACCAAACAGAACATGCGCTTTGCGCAGCTCAAGACGCAGGAGCAACTTGACTGGCAAGCGATGCACCGGGTTCGGGATCGGCTCGTGCGACGGCGCACGGCGCTGATCAACGAGATTCGCGGATTCCTGCTGGAACGCGGTATCACCTTTGCGGCCCAGCCTATTCACCTGCGCAAGAACCTGCCCGTTGTGATCGAAGATGCCGAACAGAATCTGAGCCCGCGTCTACGCTGGCTGTTGGATCGCATGTGGCAAGAGTGGAAGCAGACAGAGACCGAGATCGAGGCAATCACCGACGAGATTGAACGCATCAGTAATGAAGATGCACGCTGCCGGCAACTCCGGCAGATCCCCGGCTTCGGCCCGCTCGTCTCCACCGCCACCGTGGCCGCCATCGGCAACGGCTCTGCCTTTCGTCGCGGACGCGACTTCGCGGCCTGGGTGGGCGTGGTGCCCCGACAGTACTCCACCGGGGGCAAGCAAAAACTGTACGGCATCAGCAAGCGCGGCAATGTCTATCTGCGTCGCATGTTGATCCACGGTGCTCGCGCGGTATTGTTTCGCGTGAAGTACGACACCGGAGGATTCGGGCAGTGGGTGCGGCGGCTGGCGCAGCGTGCTCCACACAACAAAGTCGTAGTGGCGATCGCCAACAAACTGGCGCGCATCGCCTGGGCCGTGCTGTCCAGCGGAAAAGATTATCGACATCAGCCGCTGCAGCAACTGGCGGCCGCTTGATGGCCGTGGAAAAGACGCTGCGCTTGGAAAGCACAAAACGCTTTCCACTTTTCCACCGCCACGACGACGGATGTTAGACAGAGTTCTACCAAGGTCTGCTGAGGAGAGAAGAAGACGACAAGAACAGCCAATGGCGTGCCGGAAAACCTGATGTTGCAAATGCGTCCCTAGTGACCGAGGGATTTGTAAGGACCGGCGCGTGCGTATCATCATCGAGTGCCCGGAGAACATTCTCCACTTAGAGGCCGGATACATTTACGCGGACTGTCTTTTCGCCCAACTTCAACCCTCTTGCAGTCCGGCGGCGGACCATACATTAACAACAGTTGTCCTTTCGAGACGCCGCCAAACCCAGGGCCTTCATTGACTTGTCTTTGGCAACTCGCCGACGACTGCAACAACTTGCAGATTGACAGGGCAACGGCCATCCAACATACTCTTGCGAACGTTTTGGGCCTTCTAATTCTTCCTTTTCATTGCCCGGAACTTCCGTACCGACGAAACCGTGCCAGTTTGTTGTCCTGTTTTGCGCTATTCCAAGTAGAGCCGGTTCTTGCACTGGAGTTTTTTCCGTACGTTCCGTTAGCCACTCGACCAAGGAGGCCAACCGTGAATCGTTTGCTCAAGAATATTGCCTTTTTTCTTGCCATAGCTACCTTGAGCTGTTTGCACGCCGAGGCGCAGAACTGCGGCCCTTGGCTGACGGTGAGCGGTTGGCAGGCAAGTTACACCTTGACAGGCACCGGCGGTGGCCCGGACATCCAGGGTTTTTTTACGTGGACAATCAGTAGCCAAGGATCTGCAAACGCGACGCTTAACAATGGACCGACGCAGTGTGCTAACCAACTGCAGTGGTCGGGGCTGGCAACGGGTGGCTCCGGAACCGTAAATAACCAGGGCGTGGCGATTGTTTGTCCCCCGCAGAATCCGGGTTATATGTCTGTGACGGGGGGACCATTCGATGATGGTGGAGGAACTCTCGTTGTAGATCTCGCGAATAATACCTATACCTTCACACCTGCCCTTGCTCTCACCTCTACAATCACCATCAATCTTTGTAGCCAGCCAACCACGACCACCGGTGGGTGGGGCATAAATCCATACACTGCCGGTTGCGCGGGATTCCTTGGGCAGACATTTCCTCTTCCATCGGCGCCTGGTGTGATCACCCAGAGCGCAACCTTCACGGCGCTTGGGAACTGCGCGTACGGGGTAACGACGAATTGGACTCTGACCTTTACTTTGACCCCGATGTACACGAACACCACTACCAACGTGGATGATCCCTGTCCAAAGGACGGTTCGTCAAGCATTGCCTGTCAGAATCAAAGTCTCGGAGAGGACATGCCCATCGTTGGCACTGGGTTCTTCCTCCACTATGAGAGTGACCGAGCACCGGGTCGCAGTGGTGCCGATAGCATCGCCACCGCTGATGCGGCCATGATCGGCGGATGGACTTTGAACGTCCACCACGCCTACGACTCGAGCAGTAATACGCTATTTCTGGGCGACGGAGGTCAACGCAGTGCGTGGCAACTGGCTGGCTCGTCGACGTACAACGGGAACTACCTGGTTACGTCTAAAGATGGCAGCGAGGTCTATGTCTTCGACAGCTCCACCGGCCACCATTTGCAAACTCTCAAGCCGATGACCGGTGCCCTCAAATACAAGTTTGGTTACGATAGCGGCCGGAAATCTCGATAACAGTGACAGACGCGAGCGGCAATATCACCACCATCAAGCGCAACGGTTCCGAAGATCCACCGCCATTGTTTCGCCGTTTTCCCAAACCACTACCCTGGGTCAGGATGGAAATGGATTCCTGAGCGAGGTCACTGACCCTCTCGCCGAAACACGGCCAACTTCACGAACGGTCCCACGGATCTACTGACAGGGCCGCAGGGACGCGAACAAGAACGCCTACACGTATACCTATGACAGCTCAAGGCAGGTTGACTTCCGACACTGATCCGGTGGGAGGCTCGACCAGCTCTAAGCCTCTCCGGTTCTGGATCTAGCTACAGCGTGACCACGACCACAGCAACGGGCGTAACCAGCACATTCCAGGTCATCAGCCCTTCGTCTCCCGGTGAACAGTTCACTAATATTTGGCCGATCGGGTTGCAGGCAACAGCGACGAACACGCAGCAGAATGGCCAGCTTCTCGAGAATTCAACTTTGCCTGATGGGACAAGCAACAGCGGAATATTGAGTGCGGATCCGCGTTTTGGATTGCAAGTACCTGTGCTGACCAGCGGCACCCTGACCAAAGGCGGTCTCGCTGAGACTCTCTCGGGCAGCCGCACCGCCAGCTTCTCAATCGGCAATCCCTTCAGCCTGACCGAACAGACCGACACAACCGCGTTCAATGGCCGGACCTACACGTCCGTTTTCACCACTGCAAACCTAACGTCTGTAGGAACGACGCCGATGCAACGTACGACAACCACAGTGCTTGACTCAGTAGAACGAATCAGCAGTATCCAACTCGGCGCCTTGACGGCTGTCAAGTTCGCGTACGACAGCAGGGGCCGTCTGTCGACGATTAAACAGGGGAGTCGAACAACCGCCTTGACATATGACTCGAACGGCTTCCTGGCCAGCAGTAAGGATCCGCTAAAACTCACCACCACGTTCACGCACGATGCGGCCGGACGTCTGCTAACGACTACGTTACCCGATGGTCGAGTCATCACCAGTACATACGATTCCAATGGCAACCTGACTTCTGTGACTCCGCCCGGCAAGTCCGCGCACGATTTCACCTACACTGCGGTGAACCTGACCGCGGCTTACACGCCGCCCGTGGTTTCGGGAACCGGCGCTACTACCTATGCTTACGATTTGGACAGGAACCTGACGACCGTTACCCGTCCCGATGGCAAGACGATCAATTATGGCTACGACGGCGCTGGGCGGCTGAACTCGACAACCACGCCTACGGAAACGGTCAGCTACACTTACGATTCCACGACCGGAAATCTGAGTGGTGCTTCGATCTCCGGAGGGGAGTCAATCGCATACGGCTACAACGGCCCGCTGCCTGCCTCCTCGACTTGGACTGGTACGGTTTCCGGGAGCGTGAGCCGCGCATACAACGACAATTTCTGGGTCACTTCCCAAAGCATTAATAGCGGCAATACGATCGACTTCGCCTACGACAACGACGGCCTTCTCACCAAAGCCGGATCGCTCGTCGTAAAGCGCAATGCGAAAGACGGCTTGATCACGGGAACAACTCTAGGTAGCGCGACCGATGCCCGTACCTACGACTCGTACGGAGAGTTGACCGGGTTGTCCACAAAATACAAGACAACCGTACTCTACAACGTGAAGTTTACCCGCGATGCAGATGGCAGAATTACCACGAAGACCGAAACCATCGGCGGCCAAGAAAATGTTTTTGCCTATGCGTATGACACTGCCGGGCGTCTGACCGGGGTGGCGGAGAATGGTACGAATATTTCCACCTACACCTACGACACCAACTCGAACCGTCTGTCAGCGACCACATCGTCCGGAACGGTCAATGGCACCTATGATGCCCAGGACCGCCTCCTGACCTATGGGACCACTACCTTCACTTACACGGCGAATGGCGAGTTGGCGAGCCAGAAGGTTGGCTCGCAGAAGACTTCGTATCAATATGACGTATTGGGAAACTTAATTTCGGCGACCCTGCCCAACGGCACCAAGATTACTTACATCATTGACGGGTCAAATCACCGCGTCGGCGAGGAAGTAAAGGGCGTCCTGCAGACTGGGTTTCTGTACGACGGCAATCGAATTGTAGCGCAGTTGAATGGCAGCAATGCAATCGCGAGCCAGTTCATTTATGCGAGCCAGAGCACGGTGCCCGACTACATGGTCTCGGGCGGCGTAATCTACCGCATATTCTCCGATCAATTGGGCAGCCCGAGGCTGGTGGTCAACACTTCAACCGGTGCGATCACGGAACAGATCACCTATGACGAATTCGGCAACGTGATCAGCGATACGAACCCCGGTTTCCAGCCCTTCGGCTTTGCCGGCGGTTTGTATGATCAGAACACAAAGCTGCTGCGTTTCGGCGCGCGCGATTACAACCCAGCCGTTGGCCGCTGGACAGTCAAGGATCCGATCTTGTTCGCTGGGAATGATACAAATCTGTACGGATATGTGCTGAACGATCCGGTAAACCTGACCGACCCCACTGGATTAGTTCCCGGCATCCAGGAGCTCGCCCAGAGCTTTATCGATTACTTGGTACGGAATGGGGTAGTTGATGCAGGAACTGTGGAGGAAGCCGGTGCCGCTGTATCGTGCGGGGCCCGGACATCGATCTCTACGCTGCCGCGCACTGTCGGTTGGTCTTCGAACATATGGTACAGCACGTTCGGGTTCTTTCTCACCTTGAACCCCGATCTCTTTAATGACATTCAACTTCCGGGAAAAGTGTGCACAAACGATCGTTGCACCACCAGCTAGCGGCGTTCTTTACTGTCGTGAGTCTCAATGCCGCGAGGTGCGGAAACGGGAAGCGTCTTGTCCGAACAACCAGTGCAACTAGGTCTCCACTGTCGTGCAAGAGAAGGAAGGAGTCACTCGGATTAGCACCAGGTGGCTCCTTATTTCTTGCTTGCTCCGCGATAGTTTACGAAAACAGGCGATTGCGCTCATTGAGGGACTTTGAGCAACGCCGGTTATCACCGGCCGATCAAGAATACTCGCAGGAACGCCCCTCAATGATTGGGCAAGGTTGTGTTCACCTCAACTTCGTTCGAAACGATCTCCACCGGATCTTCCACCTGCATCAGGCAGAAACTCCCATCCGGTGATGCAATACATACCTCCTGCCTGAAAGTGAGTCGGAAATGGTACTCCCCCGGTTCTTGTAGCTGCTTGGCGTCTAAGCCGATCCTGCTCAGCGTGAATTCGGACTCCTCAGCCCCGGGAAAGAACACAACCGGACCGGACAAGCAAGCCGCACCCATCACCATCCCATTTGCACTCTGGGGCATACGTCGCCAGATTCCTTTCGCTGTGCGGTACTCCACTAAATAGTCTGAGCGAAAGGAAGTACAGCCGCCGGTAATATATCGAACGGGGTGTTCCCCGAGATTGACCATCTTTAGGTGAAACACGAGGCAGTCAATCGTGTTTGTTTCTAAAGTACATTGGCTTGAGGCGTTGAAGAGCTTGCCGGGGTGAGCCGTAACTTCTAGCGCTAGCTTTACGTCCCCGAGATCATGCAGTTGCGGCTCATTCACCATGATTTCGGCCGATAGTACTGTCACCGGGTCTTGGGCTGGATAGAAAGGGCGTCCATCATCCAAGTGGTGACGGCACTCCTTTCCTGCTGGATTCTCCGTACAGCCGAACAATATCCATTCCGCATGAATGGCGTAACCACCGGGTTCGATTTCGCCAGACATGGGGTCGCCAGGTCCTGTACCGCGCACGGATCTCTGAATACTCTCACCCGGTTTAAGGCGTACGTCGTTGCCGCCGCAGCCCGTTCCCCCTTTGACGCTCATGCCGAGTCTCGCGCGGTCCATACTGACTCCGTAACAGGGGCCGTCCTCGATGTGAACTGTATCCGGGCCAACGTTCTTCAATGCGAGCAGAAACGCGCGGCAATGCAGGGTCTGTCCCGCTACGCCGCCGCAACTGGGGCCGAGAGGGAGATTGCTGTGAGGGTCTTCTTGTAACGTCAATAGGAAGCTGCTCGCTGGCGGTAGCAAGTACGGAAAGGGGCTCTGGGCAGTGAGCCATCCAGGAGCAACACAACCCAAAAAAAGGATTGGAATCGAGATCTCGCGCCGGAGAAATCCTGCTACCGTTTTGCTGCGTCTTTTAGCGGTCCGTATGAGAGTTGGGAGATCCGGTCGAAGTGGTAGACGCATAATCCATTAGACACCGAAGACATCAGCGGGGGCTGGAGATCCCACTACTATACTTGGCGTAACCGGGTTTACGCTCAAAACCCCCGCCAACGGTCAATGCATTATGAGAGAGCGCCCCACTTCAAAAGGTTGAAGCTGGATGTGGCGCCGCCTCCGCTCCGCTCCGCTGTGCAGGGGCTTCGCTCCGCTGCGGCGGCGCTAGGAAAGCGGTGTGTGCGGCGAAAGAACGGCAGCCGGGTCTAGGCAAAATGGCTGAAGAATGGCACTTTACCTTGGGGGGAAAGTAAGCGTTGGCACGAATGACCTTTCCCCCAAGGAGGCAACTCAAATGAGTCACGAGGTCAAATATATCGGAATGGACGTGCACAAGGAAGCGATGGTGATCGCCGTCCTCGATGGCAGCGGGAAGCTGATCATGGAAACCATCGTCGAAACCAAAGCCAGCAGCATTCTGCAGTTTATCCACGGTCTACGGGGCGAGTTGCATGTGACCTGGGAAGAAGGCACCTGGGCGGCATGGCTGTACGATTTGCTGCAACCGCAGGTACAGCAAGTTGTGGTCTGCAATCCGCGGCGGAATGCCTTATTAAAGGAGGGGAGCAAGAGCGACAAGGTGGATGCACGCAAGCTGGCCGATTTGCTGCGCACCGGAATGTTGCGGCCGGTCTACCACGGAGAACATGGACTACGAACGCTGCGCGAGTTAGCGCGCAGTTATCAGACCATCAGCAAAGATTTGACGCGAGTCATGAATCGGTTGAAGGCCGTCTATCGCGGTTGGGGCATTCCCTGTGGCGGCACCCAGGTCTATGCTCCGCGCGATCGGGAGGAATGGTTAAACAAGCTCCCACAAGCCGGAGTGCGTCGGCGCGCGGAGCTACTCTATCAACAGCGGGATGGATTGCAGGCCTTGCGACGAGAGGTGCGAGGGGAGTTTTTGGCGGAGAGCCGGAAACAGAAAGCGGCGAAACTGCTGCGCCAGATTCCCTGCATCGGTCCGATTCGAGCCGGCTTATTAATCGCACTGATGCAAACCCCGTACCGGTTCCGCAGCAAGCGGCAACTATGGACCTATAGTGGCTTGGGTGTTGAGACGCACGACAGTGCGCAATACCGCTTTGTTGGCGGACAATTGCAACGCTCCAAGAAACCCCAGCAGCTCCGCGGTCTGAATCGAAATCACAATCATGCCATGAAAGAGATCTTCAAGGGTGCGGCCACCCGGGCCAGCTGTAGTACAGGACCATTCCATGATTTTTACGCGGCTTTGCTGGCCACGGGGATGAAGCCGGAGATGGCTCGTCTGACGCTGGCACGGAAGATCGCGGCCATTACTTTGACACTTTGGAAAAAGGAGGAACGTTTCGACGCAGAACAACTGAAAACGCAAGCAGCTTGAGTATCGAACAGAACCCAGGTTAATCTCCCAAGGTTTTCGTGCCTCGGTGGTGGCCAATCGGTTCTTGCGATGCTCGGGTTCGAGGGAGAGTATCTATTCACTCATTAGGCGCTCCGTGTGCTGACGTTTGGCACCGAGTCTCCGGGTCAATCCTATGCCCCCTCGGATAACCCAAAAAAGCTATAGGCCTCGAGTCTCACATAGGATCGTGGTTGGCATCTTAGCCAACGCTTAGCTTGCGTAGCTTCGTAACCGAATGGCGTCGAGTACCACTGTTTTATGAAACCGTTAAGTTGGGACAAGCAACTGGGGTTGGCATCGCCGCTGAAATGCGCGGCGAACCAAAGCGGACAAACCAACAACCCCTCTAAGGATAAGAATGAGGTGGGGCTGGATGTAAGTCACCACATCCACCTGGCCCCGGAGGGGAGGGGGAAGTATTTTTTTCTTGACATCCCCTCTCATAGGATAAGTGAAATCGGGATATTTCAACAACTACAAGAACTCACTCGTCAAGGTGCAGGTCGATGTACTTTTCTCGTCGTTCGTACCTCTCGAACTTGGGTGGTACGATGCGCACGAAAAGAAAGTCCCAGACTACGTAAATGGGGAACCATAGGAGAATGACGACACCCAGAAGCCATAGTCCGCGCAGGCCAAATAGGTAACAGGCAGCCACTGTCAGCCCGAGGGCAATCGTACCGGACACTTGCAACTGCCGCATTTGTGGCTGCAGCTTTTCAGAACACGTGGGGCAGACGAGAGGCTTCCCAGTACGCAGCTCTTCATTCGGCAACCGCTCACCGCAAAACGGGCATGTCAGGGTTGGCCACTTCATGGAGGTTTATTATGCCGCAAAGAGCAGCTTGCGTTCACAATGATTGGCGAGAGCAGGCGTTTACACTCCGTCGAAAATCCTGTTCCAGGACCTAGACAACAGGCTTGGCCGCAAGTTGGTTTATGGGGGTGATGGTTACCTCATAGCCGAGCTTGCGGAGAGCCCGCGCCAGCATCTGAGCCCGTTTCTTCTTTTGTCGGGGACTTACTTCGCTGCCTTGCTCGACAAATCGCACTCCTTCATGCAAGATCTTCCAAACTAGACGACAGAGCCGATGTGCAACCGCCCAGATGGCGGACTTATAGCCTAGGCGGGGCAGCAGGCGCCGGAACACGACTTGGAAATGACTGCCTTTCTTCGCCACCGCAGCGTGTGCTGCTTGGTTCAGCACGCGGCGCAGATATTTGTTGCCTTTCGCAGAACGACTGCTATGGTTCCGCTCTGCGCTTTCCTCCTTGCCGGGACAGGTCCCCACCCACGACGTCAACTCCGCTGCCGATGGGAACGTACCGGCCTGAGCACCCACCTCGGCGATGATCTGTTGCGCAGAATCCACTCCCAAACCAGGGACTTCGGCCAATCGGATCACCGCGTCTTGATGCGCCTTCATGGCGGCCGCGATCATGCTGTTGAGACGAGCCATTTGCTGATCGATCAACTGCAGTCGCTCTAGCTGCAAAGCCAACATCTCCGCGTGCACGGGTTGTGCTCTTCCCGTCAAGGCATCGACCAATTGCTCCTCGGTGCACTGCAGCCGCTCGCCACCCAGTTGCGCCAACTTCTTCGGGTCGGTCTCTCCGTTTGCCAAAGCATGCAGAATGCGCAACCCGCTCACGCCCAGTAGATTGCTGACGACAATCGACAGCTTGATGCGCATCTCTTCCAGCACACACTCGATCTGGTTCTGCAGTCGCACTCGATCGCGCGTGAGTTGCAGCTTCATGCGGGTCATGCTCCGCCAGATTCGCTGTTCGCCGTTGGGCACAAAACTTAAAATCAGCTCGTTGGCGATCAATCGCCGCACCAACCGCTCGGCGTCCTTGAAATCATGCTTACGCCCACGTGGAGCACGGTTGGAAAACGCCTGCGCCAAGTGCAAACGCATGGGGGGTTCCAGCTCCATCCACACCGACCGCCAGTACTGGGCAGTCGATTCCATCACCACCTCTTCCACTCCCTGTTCCCGCAACCACATCAACAGGCGGTGCATCTCGCTCGGCATCGTGACGAATCGCCGCCGCGCTGGTTTCTCTTCCGGCGTACTCGCATCCACGACAACGACCCTCAACACTTTCTTGTGTACGTCAATCCCCGCAAACTTCATCGCTTCCTCCTTACGTGGAAGCGGCAGAACGCACGCGAAAAAGGTTACACACCGTCACGTGCTACCACCCCTTGCTACTGAGGAGTGGCGCGACACAGATTGGTTCAAAACGCGCGTTCCCGATCAAACTCAGAAACGGTCTCACTTCATCCAGAGTGTAAACAGACCTTCGCCGTCCACGCTCCACAAGCCTACACGCACAAATCAAGCCATTTTCATGTCAATGGGTGGGCCCCAGGCCCATGCGTAACTCAGAACCCGGGTCGTGAGGTCGCGGTAGGGACGACCATTGCTGATCGCCCCCCGCGCGGATCCGCACGAGCGCTCGTTAGCGCATGCGGCTCTTATCGCAGATGAATAACGGCCAAGCGTGCTGCTTGTCCGCACACCCGCCAACCCGTGGGACACGCATTGTCCCGCTCTAGGTCGGGTACGTGTCGAGTGGAGGGTGTTCTCCTTGATCAGCAGCCTTCCCTCCTCACTCTCCGCCGACGTGCTTCCGTCTTTGTTCGAATGATTCATCGGTACTATGCCGCTGTCCGACTCCTCGCAGACGTACATGCGGGCCGTGTGGCCTAAGCCTTCTCCCGCCGTCCTGCGACGCACTTTTGCCGCAGGCGTCTGCGAGGTCTCCCGGTTCTCGTGCATGAAGCTTCTAGGCGTGTCTGGGGTCTTCGACTACGCCGGACTGATCCAGAGCTCGCGCTATCGCGCCGGTTCATATTGCCTTCCGCGCATTACAAGGACGTCGGCGTCCGGATTGCATCTTTTCGGAGCTGAATACCCACCCCGCCTATCCTCTGTCTACGCTTCGCTGTGTCCCTCACGGTAGCAGCGCAAGACTCGAGGCCGAGTGGATCGCTACTCCTTTCTCGTAAGGCTCTTTCATCCTCTACTTCATGCCGGTTTATCCCGGCGCACTGTAAACGGGATTAATGAGATGGTCCGCCGCCGAGTAGGATAAGCAGCTCGGCAGTTTACATGAGGAGGATCATCACATGCACATCGCATCCATCGGCATCGATTTGGGCAAGACCACCTTTCACCTGGTTGCATTAGGAGAGCACAACAAGGTTCTGCTGCGGAAGAAGTTCTCTCGCCCGCAACTGCTGGCCTACACCGCGAACCTGCCGGCCTCGCTCGTCGGGCTTGAGGCGTGTGCCGGAGCACACTTTTTGGGAGCCGCACTGCGAGGGCAAGGGCACCAGGTTCGGCTGATCCCGGCGCAGTTCGTCAAACCGTATCGGAAGTCGAACAAGAACGACTTCCTCGATGCGGAAGCGATCGCGGAAGCTGTGACCAAGCAGAACATGCGCTTTGCGCAGCTCAAGACGCAGGAGCAACTCGACTGGCAGGCTCTGCACCGCGTGCGGGATCGGCTCGTGCGGCGGCGCACGGCGCTGATCAATGAGATTCGCGGATTCCTGCTGGAACGCGGCATCACGTTTGCGGCCCAGCCTATTCACCTGCGCAAGAACCTGCCCGTTGTGATCGAAGATGCCGAACAGAATCTGAGCCCGCGTCTACGCTGGCTGTTGGATCGCATGTGGCAAGAGTGGAAGCAGACAGAGACCGAGATCGAGGCAATCACCGATGAGATTGAGCGCATCAGTAATGAAGATGCACGCTGCCGGCAACTCCGGCAGATCCCCGGCTTCGGCCCGCTCGTCTCCACCGCCACCGTCGCCGCCATCGGCAACGGCTCTGCCTTTCGTCGCGGACGCGACTTCGCGGCCTGGGTGGGCGTGGTGCCCCGACAGTACTCCACCGGGGGCAAGCAAAAACTGTACGGCATCAGTAAGCGCGGCAATGTCTATCTGCGTCGTATGTTGATCCACGGTGCCCGCGCGGTATTGTTTCGCGTCAAGTACGACACCGGAGGATTCGGGCAGTGGGTGCGGCGACTGGCGCAGCGTGCTCCACACAACAAAGTCGTAGTGGCAATTGCTAATAAACTGGCGCGCATCGCCTGGGCCGTGCTGTCCAGCGGCCAAGACTATCGACATCAGCCGCTGCAACAACTGGCGGCTGCTTGATGGCCGTGGAAAAGACGCTGCGCTTGGAAAGCACAAAACGCTTTCCACTTTTCCACCGCCACGACTACGGATGTTAGACAGAGTTCTACCAAGGTCTGCTGAGGAGAGAAGAAGACGAGAAGAACAGCCCAAGGGCGTGCCGGAAAACCTGATGGCGAAAATGCGTCCCTAGTACGAAGGGAGACCCCCCGGCTTTGCCGGGGAGGCAGCAAAAGTTTGACAGATACAGGAGTCCATCGCAGAAACTCCAGAACGTGAGCCGCCAAGCACACGAAAAGGAGTTTCGCGATGGACGAAATGGAAAGCCTAAGCCATACGAAGTGGGAGTGCAAATACCATGTGGTGTTCATCCCCAAGTGCCGCAGAAAGACGCTATACGGGGAGCTGCGGCAGCACTTGGGCGAGGTATTCCGGAAACTGGCCACGCAGAAGGAAAGTCGAATTGAAGAAGGGCACCTGCTGCCCGATCACGTGCCCATGATGATCGCCATTCCGCCGAAGTACGCGGTGTCGCAAGTGATTGGGTTTATCAAGGGGAAGAGTGCGATTCACCTGGCCCGGGTGTACGGGGAGCGGAAGAGGAACTTCGTCGGACAACATTTTTGGGCTCGGGGGTACTACGTGTCCACGGTGGGGCGAGATGAGACCGTGATTCGGGACTACATCCGGAACCAGGAGCAAGAGGACAAACGATTGGACCAAATCAACCTGTGGCGCTAACGGCCACCGTTTCCGGTGGCCCCAGAAATTCGGGGCCGCGTCAGCGACCCCGCCTAGCCGCTTCGAGCGGCTCACAGACTAAAGCCCCCGGCTCTGCCGGGGGATACTTACTGACCGAGGGATTTGTAAGGACCGGCGCGTGCGTATCATCATCCAGTGCCCGGAGAGAATTCTCCACTTAGAGGCCGAATACATTTACGCGGACTGTCTTTCGCCAACTTCAAACCTCTTGCAGTCCGGCGGCGGACCATACATTTCGACAATTAACGAGGAGTGACACGGATAGGGACCAGCGCGAGGCCGGAGGGAACTCTTGATACGCTGGCCCCAATAGTTCACCGCCTCCATCGGGGTTATTTCGCCAACGAGAAGTTGAGATTATCGTTAACCTGATGACTCGGTGATACTTAGTGTTCCCGATTCATTTCGGTCTGTGTCTGCAACTACTTTCAGCTTGACAGGGGCGACATGCGAGGAAAATAATCCCACCGCAAGTGGCGCACGTTTTAATTTGTCCAGGGCCCGTCTTATCCGTATCCAAAAACTCGACTTACATACAGAGGTTGAAGAGTGAATCGCTTCGCTAGGAATCTTGCGTGGTTTATTACCGTCGCCTTTCTCGCTTGTCTTCATGCCGATGCACAAACCTGCGGCCCCTGGGCAAACGTGACCGGTTGGCAGGCAACGTTCACCATCTCTACGACCGGTTCTGGAGTGGACGACTTCGAGGGGGCCACGTGGACAATCAGCGAAAACGGGTCTTATACCGGCCCCTTCATCCCCGGCGCCCCGTGCGAATGGACCTGGAACCCGAGTAACGAAAGCGGTAGTGGATCGGTAAACAATCAGGGCACGTTGTCTTGCGGCAATGGAACGTCAAGCACCTGGAGCTTCGTGGGTAGTGGATTCCTAAGCTCAACTCCACGTCTTACGATCGACACGACAAGTAATACGTACACATTTTATCCGACTGTGGAAGTGCCTGATACGGCCACGTCGACTTATTGCGGCGGACCACCCAGTAGTAGTAGCGGCACCTTTGGAATCGTTCCGGAAGCTTCCGCCTGTACAGCATTTGCCGCCCCCACTTTTTCGCTCCCGTCAAAAGTTGGCACCCTGCAGCAGAACGGCTACTCTTTCACTGCTCTGGCCAATTGTCCCTTCGGCGTCTCGACCCCGTGGATGTTGAGCTTCACGTTGACGCCCACCGTCGCGCCCAGCGACGACAACATCGACGACCCCTGCAACCCGCCGGCTCCGGTGGGATCGACCATTGCTTGCCAGAACCAGAGCCTGCGCGAGGATATACCCATCGTCGGGACGGGATTCTTTCTCCATTATGAGAGTATTCGCTCCCCTGGAGTCGCCGGCGCAGACCCTATCGCCGCGGCGGATGTCGCAATGATCGGCGGCTGGACTTTGAACGTCCACCACGCCTACGACCCGAGCGCGAACATACTATTCCTCGGCAACGGCGAACAACGCAGTGGATGGCAACTCGCTACACCAACAACCTATAACGGAAACTTTTTGGTGACTGCCAAGGATGGAAGCGAAGTTTATGTTTTCAACACGAACGGCCGTCATCTTCAAACCCTCACACCCCTGATCGGAGTCGTGGAATATCAGTTTGGTTACGACTCGGCCGGGAATCTCACTTCCATCACAGACGGAGTGGGAAATATCACCACCATTCTGCGCAATGCGGCGGAGCAGGCGACCTCCATTGTCTCGCCATACTCGCAAAGCACGACGTTGGGAATGGACGGCAAAGGCTTCCTGAGTTCGCTGATTGATCCCGATGGGAATGCGCAGACATTTAGCTACTCAACTACCGGTCTGCTGCAGGGGCGCGCCGACGCAAATGGGAACCTCTACAGCTATGCTTACAACAGCGGGGGCGAACTGACTTCCGACTCCGACCCAGTCGGCGGCTCAACCACCTTGAGCCGCACAACCTCTGGCTCTGGCTACACGGTGGCGACCACGACCGCGCTGGGCCGAACCGCATCGTTCCAGGTGACGCCGGGAGCGAATCCCGGCGAACAACTGACCAATACTTGGCCCAACGGCCTTCAGGCATCAATGTCGAACACGCAACAGAATGGACAGATCTCGGCCAGCACGAACTTGCCGGATGGGACAGCTACCAGCAACACGCTGGGCCCGGACCCGCGTTTTGGATTGCAAACGGCGGTGCCGACCAGCGGGACTGTCACCAAGGGCAGTCTCTCCGCAATTCTTGTCGGCAACCGAAGCGCCACTTTCACGATCGGAAATCCTTTCAGCCTGGCTTCGCAGACAGACACGCAGAGTATCAACACACGCCAATACACTTCCGTCTTCACCGGGGCCAGTCTCACCAGTGTCGACACGTCGCCAATGAATCGCGCGACGACCACTGTGTTCGACTCGCTGGAGCGCGTCAGCAGCTACCAAGTCGGCGCACTGCTGCCCTTGAAATTCGTCTATGACACTCATGGCCGTCTTTCGACTCTCACGCAAGGCACACGCACGACCACTCTGGCCTACGATTCCAGTGGCTTCCTCGCGTCGAGAAAAGACCCGCTGAAGCTGGCGACTTCCTTCACTCACGACTTGGACGGTCGTTTGCTGACCGAAACACTGCCGGACGGCCGCGTGATCGGCTACACCTACGACAAGAACGGGAATCTGACTTCGATCACGCCGCCCGGCAAATCGGCCCACGACTTTTCTTTTACGAGCGTCGACGAGATCTCTGGGTATACACCTCCGGCGGTGGCTGGAACAGGTGCAACCAACTACGGTTACAACGTTGATCGCGAGTTGACGACGATCACGCTCCCGGATGGGAGCATGATCAAGTACGGTTATGACAGCGCCGGACGTCTGGCCACGACGACCACGCCGACGGAGACCATCAACTACTCGTTTGACGGCACTACCGGCAATTTGAATTCCGCTTCGATCACCGCCGGAGAGGCTATGGCGTTCGGCTATAACGGGCCCCTGCCGATCTCGGAAACCTGGACTGGCACCGTTGCAGGGAGTGTCACCCGAAGCTACGACAACAACTTCTGGATCACGTCCGAAAGCATCAATAACAGCAACACTATCAACTTCACTCACGATAACGATGGTTTGCTCACCAAAGCGGGAGCGTTGACGCTGAAACTCGATCCCAAAGACGGACTGATCAAAGGCACAACGCTAGGCAGCGTGACCGATACTCGTACCTACGACACCTACGGAGAGATGACCGGATTGACCGCGAAATACAAGACCACGACCCTATACGCGGTAAAGTTCACCTACGACAAAGACGGAAGGATTACTGGAAAGACCGAAACCATCGGCGGCGTTCAAAACATCTTCAAATATAGCTACGACAAATCTTCACGCCTGACCGGAGTGACGGAAAACGGAACCAGCATCTCCAGCTACACTTATGACACGAACTCGAACCGGCTGACGGCCACCACTTCGTCAGGGACAGTCAGCGGAACATACGACGCACAAGACCGCCAGATGACTTATGGCAATGCGTCATATACCTACACGGCAAATGGCGATCTAGCCCGCCAGACTGTAGGATCGCAAAAGACTACCTATACCTACGACGTACTCGGAAACCTGATTGCCGCGACTTTGCCGAACGGCACAAAAATCGCCTACCTCCTCGATCCGAAGAACAACCGGGTAGGAAAGACAGTAAACGGCGTGCTGCAGGCCGGATTCCTCTACGACGACGGCCGAATTGTGGCCCTGTTAAACGCCAGCAACTCCATCGTGAGCCAGTTCGTTTATGCCAGCCACGGTACGGCTCCCGACTACATGATCTCGGGGGGAGTCACCTATCGCATCATCTCCGACCACTTGGGCAGCCCACGGCTGGTGGTCAACACTTCCACGGGAGCGATCGCGGAGCAGATCAGCTACGACGAATTCGGCAACGTGATCAGCGACACAAGCCCAGGCTTTCAGCCGTTCGGGTTTGCCGGCGGCCTGTATGACCAGGATACGAAGCTGTTGCATTTCAGCGCCCGCGACTACAACCCGGCCGTCGGCCGCTGGACCGCCAAGGATCCCCTCCTGCTCGCTGGCGGCGATAGCAACTTCTACGGCTATGTGATGGCTGATCCGGTGAACTTGACGGATCCTTCCGGACTATTCTCATGCAAAGACCTGTACAACAAAACTCTGGAAAAAATCACAGACTATGTCACGGATTACGTTGGCGATAAGCAGAGCATTCCCGTAGGACCGTTTAAGGTTTCTCCATTACCCGAACAAAGAGCATTCAACATCGGATTCAGCAAAAGCTTCGAAAAATGGGGCATTAGTTTCTTCTCTGTCGATGCAAATCTGCAAGTCGGTGCTACCGACGGTGTAAATGGAGCGCCGCAGGGCGATCTTTTTTCGGCCAAGGCTTCAGCCGCAGTAAGCATATTCGGCCACGAAATAGTAGGGGCCAGCGCCAAGGGCACAGGCTTCGACCTCTCGGCTACCAAGATGGTGCACGACATGGCCAGCGACGCCAGGAAGGCCGAATGCATCGTCGGGGAATGCAGCAAGGAGTAGCCGTGCAAGTGTGACCGATTTAGAGGGCATGTGGGACCGCGCTCCAGTCTTCCAGTGTCACATATGTATGTCACGGGAAGACTGGGCAGTTCATACGCCACAGGGTCATCAGCTCAACCGCTGATGCCGATGCATCCTGCGTCGGCCCATCCCCGTCCAAATATCTCCTCCCCTGCGGAGTACGCGAAGCTGCAGTAACCGCCGAGTTGTCTTAGTCAACCAGTCGCTCTGTGTTGCCTGCAGAGTAGCGATTGTCAACTGACACTATCAGGCGATAGCGCTCAAAACCCGACGGTGGATTGCATCGCCCAGGCGGTCTCCGTCGTCCCAAAGCTGCGGCATTGGGAGGCCGTCGCTATGGGCAAAAAGAGAATCAAGCCGAACTATCGTCGCCGAGTGCTCCGCCTGCCAGACCTGGATCACTGTAAAACGGCAGTTCTCAATAGCCTGGGCTCGCCAGCTTCGCGTCGAGTCTACGAGTACGCCATCGACCAGTTCATCGCCTGGTACTGCTCCGAGCCTCGGCTGGCCTTCAATCGGATCGTCGTCGTGCGCTATCGCATGTACCTGGAGTCGCGGCATCTGGCCGCCAACACTATCAACCAGCAGCTTGCAGCCGTACGTCGCCTGGCTCACGAAGCCGCCGACGCTGGTTTGCTGAGTCCCGAGTTGGCCGCCGGGATTAGCCGCGTCAAGGGAGTCAAGCAGCTCGGATTCCGCTCCGGGAATTGGTTGAGCGCGGAGCAGAGTTCGGAAGTGCTCAAGCATGCGGGGGGAGACACGATGCGCGCCAAGCGCGATTATGCGATGTTGGCCATGCTGTTCGGTTGTGGCTTTCGCAGGTCGGAATTGGTCGGTTTGGAGTCGGATGACATCCAGATGCGCCGAGGACACTGGGCCGTTGTTGATCTGATTGGCAAAGGTGGCCACATTCGCACTGTGCCCATTCCGAACTGGGTGAAAGCCGCTCTCGATCAATGGACACGAGCCGCTGGAGTCGGTGAGGGCAAAATCTTTCGAGCGGTCGCCGGGCGGGGAAAGGTGTGGGGCCGCGGCCTCTCGCAGAACGTTGTCCGGTACGTGGTCAGAGCCTGCTGCCAGAGAGCAGGCTTGGAACATATTGCACCGCACGACCTGCGGCGGACCTGCGCGAAGCTGTGCCACGATCGCGGCGGTGAACTAGGGCAGATTCAGTTCCTGCTGGGGCATGCGTCGGTGCAGACGACCGAGCGGTATTGTGTGCACCGGGGCGTTATGTAGAGTCGCTGCAGTAAATCCTTGCCGGTCAGCGGATCCTGTTGAATCACAGCACATAAGCTTTCATGATGCACTCCTCGGCGGCCATGGAGCTGCCACATTCAAAGGAGGTTCGTCATGGAACAAAGCCTTTCGGAAAACTTGCAACTGGGTCAACTTGTCGCTAACGCCTTGAGCGAGATCGAGCGGCTGGGCTACAGCAGGAGATCGCGAAATCGGTATCGCGCAATGTGGGAACATCTCATCGAATTTTCCCGCCGTAACCAATTAGAAGATAAATTTTCTGCGGATTTGGCGGCGCGCTTTCTAGAGGAGTATGGCGTCAGGGGCGAGGCGGTGGATGAGCCGGGCAACGGCTGGCGTCGGCATCTGTGGTTCGGCCTAAAAGTGCTTGCCGATTTTGCGAAGAACGGGCGTATGGAACGAGCGTTCGCGGATATACAGTCCATTCACCTTCACCCCGCCATGCAGAACACACTTCGAGATTATGAACAGTACTGCACGGATCGACTACACCTTCGAGGGACGAGTCTTCGGCTGCGTACCGCAGACCTCACGCTTTTTCTGCATTTTCTCCATTCAACGAAAGCGCGGAAACTGACGGAAATTCAGACGGTGGATTTATCCGAGTTCATCTCGACTCGGGATCACTTGCAGCCAAAAAGCATTGCGCGAGTGGTATCAGATCTGCGTTGTTTTCTCCGGTTTCTAACCATGCGGGGAATTTTGCAGCATGACCTCAGTGCCCAGTTGCCGAAGATCTGGACGCCAAACTTCCTCTTCTTGCTACCTACCTCGGGCATCAGAATCTTTCCGGAACACAGCGTTACCTGCATTTAACTGCCGAACTCTTCCCAGAGATTACGGTGCGAGCAGACGCGGCCTTTGGGGATGTCATTCCGCGGAGGGAGCCATGAAGCCCACCGACTTCTCCGTTCACCTGACAAACTTTTTGACTCACTATCTGGCTGCGCAGCGGAATCTCAGCCCGAATACCATCATGGCATACCGCGACGTGTTCACTCTTCTCCTGCGCTTCTGCCGTGATGTACAGGGAGTCGCTCTAGAAAGATTAAGTCTCGAACAAATCGATGTTTCACTAGTGGAAACATTCCTGGACTACTTGGAGAGGGAGAGAAAGTCTTCTCCTCGTACACGAAATCATCGGCTTGCTGCCCTGCATGCTTTCTTCAGGTACGTTCAGGCCGAAGAACCGACCCATATGCTTCAATGTCAAAAAATCCTCGCCATTCCCCTGCGACGACACGCTCGCCCCACCGTCGCCTACCTTTCGAAAGAGGAGCTTGCTGACATCCTGGCGCAGCCAGACCTCCGAACCTCGGACGGTCGAAGGGACGCCGTTTTGTTAAGCGTCCTCTACGACACCGGGGCGCGCGTTCAAGAGCTGATCGATCTCTTAGTTGGCGACGTGCGTTTGGATACACCCGCGCAGCTCCGCCTAATGGGGAAAGGTCGAAAAATGCGAGCGGTGCCTTTGATGGGAAAGACGGCCCAGCTTCTACGCGATCACATACGGGAACATCATCTCGATCGCCCCGAACAGTTCGATAAGCCTCTTTTCCAGAACGCGCGCAAGCAACGATTGTCGCGTTCGGGAATCCGCTACATCCTTCAAAAGTATCTCGTCAAAGCACGAAACAAGCGCCCCAGCCTGAACCGGATAGTGAGTCCGCACACGCTCCGACACACCAAGGGAATGCACCTGTTGCAGAGCGGAATCTCGCTTGACATGATCCGCGACTTCCTCGGCCATGTAGATGTCAAAACAACCCAGATTTACGCGAGGGCGAATCTGGAGATGAAACGGAAAGCGCTTGAGAAAATCGATGACTCTTCGCCAGTCCGAACGATTCCATGCTGGCAGGAGAACAAAGATCTTCTTGACTGGCTCCGTTCTTTGTAGCCCTTCTGGGACATGGGTATCTCAAGCATGCCAAGGACGGCCCGAGCTCCGCCAATCGAAAGATTTATGTTGAGTTCCCCGATGCGAACGCCTTGCCGATGAGCAGGCTAGGGCACGCACTGCACATATCTACTTTCTGCGCACAATAGCGCAAATGTGCTGCAGCACATTTACGCTATCTCGGCTGCAAACAGAATCTCGGGCATCCAGTGAACGATCTTTTCGACCTCAGAACGGATGGGCGGCTGCAGGAAAAACGATCGTGGATCCGCTCCAGGGAAGGCGTCCGACCCAGTAGAAAAGGCATCCGGGCAAGGGGTAGAATGCCGGCACGGAGGACCGGAACATGAGCAGCCCGTCTGCAACTCAAGACAGATATCCTTACCGGAACGAACCGATTTGGTCGAGGTCGGAAAGGGTCATCGCCCGCGCAGCCTTCGACGCTGCCCTGGGGCGAGAGCTTCACGAGGTGATTCAGCAAGCAAAGAAGATGGCCCGCCAGATCCAGCAGTCGTCGGACCTGTGGGACTTGGAACATTACCTGACCCAACGTCGTAAGGAGATCGACCGCAAATACGACTTTCGCGGTTCGCGACTTACAGATGTGTTGGGGAGACTCTTGTACGAAAAGCGACTCCGCGAGGAAGAGTTGAGCGGCTTGCGGGAGGACAAGCTAAAGTCGATCCGGTCTTTCGCCAAATTCCTGGCGGAGGACGCAGCCGCTTGAAACCGTCCGAAATCCCTGTGGAGGTGTACGTCGTTAAAGTGACCCTGCTCGGCACAAGTCCGCCCGTCTGGAGGCGCATTCTAGTTCCTCGCAAGATTACGCTTCGCAATCTCCACCGAACCTTGCAGACGGTTATGGGGTGGACGAATTCCCACCTTCATCAATTTATTCTGCCGAGACAAAAGTTCTTTGATCCGAGGCATCGAGTTGGGACTAAGGTTGCGGATGAGAGCCGGACCCGACTGGGTGACTTGATCTGGACTGCAGGAGCGAAGCTATTGTACGAATACGATTTTGGCGATGGCTGGCAGCACGAGCTTCTTCTCGAAAAAGTTTTGCTGGGAGACGAATCGTTTCGGCAGCTTTGTGTGGCGGGAGATCGGAATTGTCCGCCCGAGGACTGCGGAGGCTCGACCGGATTTTCTGAACTCGTCAAAGCACTTCAGGACTCCACTCACCCGGAGCACGATGACATCAGGGAGTGGGTCGGCGATTTTGTTCCTGAATCCTTCTCCGCAGACGAAATTAACCGACGACTGCGCCGTAGGAAGCATTAGGTCAGCCGGGCCAATGGGCTGTCCTGCGCGTCTCCTGAGAGCGGTTTGCATTATCAGCAAAATTCGTCGATATGGCGCGATAGGGTTAATGAGCGCTATCGCCTGATAACAACAGTTGACTCGCTGATAAACCGGGAGTGCCGACTTACCCTCACGCCGTGATGCAGAAGCCGCACGCGGTTGCACGCGGCGCCTTGAAATATTGCAACAAAAAATCGAATGCGGTCCATGATTTGACGCCATTAGACTTCGCGTATGCAAGATCTTGCACTTGCGAGGCGCGATTTTAAGAAAATATTTTTGATCAGTTTCGTTGAATCCGGGATATAGTCTTGACCGCCGATTTATGGTTGCTGGCTGGAGTTCCCGCTGCCCCCTACAGCCACGAGCTACCCAGAACATTCTTGGAGAATTTTCCATGCTCAAACAAGCTGGCCGTCATTTCAGAGGTTGGGTTTTTCGTTTTGCAGCGGTCATGGCTCTCATGTTCGCATCGCACTTTGTCGCTACGGCCAATGCTCAACGCACAGGTGCACAAGTTCGAGGTCCGTCGGCCGACGCTCATGGCAGAGCCTTGCCGCTGAGCGTGACCTGCGGCGGCGGCACCAACGAGTGGACAGGAACGGCCGGAGACAACAGATGGACGACGGCGACGAACTGGAGCAGCGGAGCGGTACCGGTGTCGACGGACAATGTCTGCATCGCCAGCACCTTTACCACCGCCATCACCATCGGCACTCTCGGCACCACGAACCAAACCATTGCCAGCCTGGATAGTGGCGCGCCCCTCGCAATTACCGCAGGCCCTTTGACGATTACCGGGACAGCCACGTTTGCCGCCGATCTGACCCTTAGCGGTACGCTCACCCTGAACGGCACCAGTTCGATGACTACGCTCGAACAGGGTTCTGGCACGCTTGGCGGCAGCAGCACCTTGACCGTGAGCGGAGTGCTGACGTGGTCGGGAGGAACCGAGAGTGGAACCGGCACGACCAATGCGAACGGAGGAATGACTCTCACCGTGGAACCGTTCCTGAGTGGACGCACGTTGAACAACACGAAGGTTGCGACCTGGAACGGGAGTGCATTTCTGATGGAAAATGGAGCGGTTGTTAACAACCAGGCTGGGGCGACATGGGACCACGAAAATGACTCCAATATCCAGTTCGAGGGAGGCACGACTCCTGTCTTCAATAATGCGGGAACGTTCGAAAAGACTGGCGGGACGGGCACGTCCGGCGGAGGCGTCGGCGCTTCCATTACCTTCAACAATACTGGGTCAGTGACGGACAGCAGCGGAATTTTGTTTCTGTCGAACGTCGGGGTATGCAGCGGGACGTGCACAGGATCGTGGAGTGTGGCTTCGGGCGCAACGCTGCAGTTAGGCGGTGGAACAACAGCGGCGGCGGTGAGCGGGCCGATCAGTGGAGCAGGCACGGTACAGTTCACGACGGGAACGGTGAACTACACGGGCGCATATGACGTGACGGGAGGGACGCAAACCACGAATGGGACGGTGAACTTTACTTCACCGGCGAAGCTGACCAGCGTGGGTCCACTCAGCGTCAGCAACGGCACGATGAACTTGGTAACGGGAACGACAATCACGACCAGTTCGCTGACCCAGAGCGCAGGCACACTGGAGGGCACCGACACCTTGACCGTGAGCGGACTGCTGACGTGGTCGGGAGGAACCGAGAGCGGAACGGGAACGACCAATGCGAACGGAGGAATGACTCTCACCGTGGAACCGTTCCTGAGTGGACGCACGTTGAACAACACGAAGGTTGCGACCTGGAACGGGAGTGCATTTCTGATGGAAAATGGAGCGGTTGTTAACAACCAGGCTGGGGCGACATGGGACCACGAAAATGACTCCAATATCCAGTTCGAGGGAGGCACGACTCCTGTCTTCAATAATGCGGGAACGTTCGAAAAGACTGGCGGGACGGGCACGTCCGGCGGAGGCGTCGGCGCTTCCATTACCTTCAACAATACTGGGTCAGTGACGGACAGCAGCGGAATTTTGTTTCTGTCGAACGTCGGGGTATGCAGCGGGACGTGCACAGGATCGTGGAGTGTGGCTTCGGGCGCAACGCTGCAGTTAGGCGGTGGAACAACAGCGGCGGCGGTGAGCGGGCCGATCAGTGGAGCAGGCACGGTACAGTTCACGACGGGAACGGTGAACTACACGGGCGCATATGACGTGACGGGAGGGACGCAAACCACGAATGGGACGGTGAACTTTACTTCACCGGCGAAGCTGACCAGCGTGGGTCCACTCAGCGTCAGCAATGGCACGATGAACTTCGTGACGGGAAAGACAATCACGACCAGTTCGCTGACCCAAAGCGCAGGCACACTGGAGGGCTCCGATAATTTGACGGTGACCAAAGCGATAACGTGGTCGGGAGGAACCGAGAGCGGAACGGGAACGACCAATGCGAACGGAGGAATGACTCTCACCGGGGAACCGTTCCTGAGCGGGCGCACGTTGAACAGCACGAAGGTTGCGACCTGGGATGGGATTGCATTTCTGATGGAAGATGGTGCTGTGTTTAACAACAAAGCTGGAGCGACCTGGAATCACGAAAATGACTCCAATATCCAGTCCGAGGGTGGCACAACTCCAGTCTTCAACAACGCGGGAACGTTCGAAAAGACTGGCGGGACGGGCACTTCCGGCGGAGGCTTCAGCGGTTCCATTACCGTTAACAATACGGGCAGCGTGATTGCGAAGTCGGGAATACTCCTGCTGGGGACGCTGTTTACGCAGACTGCCGGGTCGACGCTGCTGGAAGGTGGCAACATTGCCACGTCAGGGTCGACTACGATGACAGTGACCGGGGGCGACGTTTTTGGCGCGGGCACCATCACCGGAGGCTTGACGAATACATCGGGCTTGGTCAGCGCCAGCCCCTCCCTCAGTTCGACAACAACCGGAACTTTGACTATCAGCGGATCGGGCGCGGGATATTACACCCAGGGTTCGGGCGGCACGGTGGAGTTCGGACTTACCGGCAGTTCCGCAGGAGAGTACGACGTGCTCACTGCTACGGGAGACGCAACCCTGGCGGGGAGCGCACAGCTTTGTCTGCTCAAAGGATTCAAACCGATGGTTGGGAGCACGTTCCAGGTCATGAATTACGCATCGAAAACGGGGAACTTCTCGACAGTGAATTTTGGTTGGACTGTGACGCCTGGGACCACGTCGGCGACTGCGACCTACAACGGAGCGCCGGTAACGAGCTTTGCGCCGTCGTCGCTGGCATTTCCGAGCACGCTCATCAACACCGCGAGCGCGCCACTGATGCTGACGCTGAGCAATCCGGGAGGCGCGGCTCTGACGATCTCGAATATTGCGGTAGGCGGCACGGACGCAAGCGATTTCGCGATCACGGCGAAGACGTGCGGCAGCAGCCTGGCGGCCGGAGCGAAGTGCACAATATCGGTGACTTTCACTCCCGCGGCGTTGGGGGCGCGCTCGGGCTCCATCGTAGTAACAGACGACGCTTGCCTGAGTCCGCAGACGATTCCTTTGAGCGGCAAAGGCACGGAGATCACGCTGTCGCCTTCGCCGGTCAGCTTCGGCAGCGAGTCGGTAGGGACGACCAGCGCAGCGATGACGGTGACTGTGACCAATCATGGAGCGACTGCAGTAAAGGTCACAAGTGCCACGATCACGGGAAAAGATAAAGGCGACTTTGCCATCACAAGTAAGACGTGCACGACGATCAGTGCCAGTGGTGGCACCTGCACGATCACACTCACGTTTACGCCTAAAGCCAGCGGCGCGAGGACTGCGACGCTGAGTCTATCGGACAACGACAAGGGCAGCCCGCAAACGGACGTGCTGAGCGGGACTGGGACGGAGTAGTGCTCAACAAAGTGAATCGGGCTGTCTTCGTGGCAGCCCGATTATTTTGGCGTTTGCTCGCGGCTTTCGTCGTCCGTTGTGCTCTCCACGTATAGCCAAAGTTCTCATCGCTGACGGCTCGCTAACTTTCCGCAAGTGCCGCTCACCAGCGGCTTGGCCTAGGGTGGGAAGTGATCCCCGATTCGTTTGAGACGCTTTCAGGACGTACCGAGAAACCCCGAAGTGTTGACAATGCGGTCAGAACGGTCAACTTCCGGTTGGTCGCAAACAGGAAGGATCGGGTAGGCAGTCGTCTCAATTGGCGTAACTCGCGATTACACGTGCGCCGTGAAAAGGCACTGGTCCACTGCGGGCGAGAGTCCCGCCCGGGAACTGGTTCGCTCCACCCGGAAGCAATCGGAGCGGCGGTGGAGGAAACGAAGCCGTCGGAGCCTCCGGTGTAGAAGGTCGCTTAGGGCGACTTGGCAAGCATGTAGGCCGTAACGTGAGTGAACGCTGAGCAGGCCTCGAAACATGTAACGCAGGAGCCGACCCACCGTGTAATTGGGGAAGGCCGACGTTGATGGAAACAGTACGAGCGAACAGGATCCATCGAACCTGCCGGGGTAATGGCGACGGCATGCAGGCAAAAAAAAGGGACCAACTGCAACACGGGAAACCCGAGCGGTGATCGCAAGTCGCGGTCAACTGGCAACTCGTGAGAGTCAGGCTGGGCCGTCTGGGGTGACGGAGAGGCTCGTAGTACCAAGGAAGCCGGGTAACTCCGGTCGAGGGAAGGGGCCTCAGTTAAAGACGGACGCAAGAAGCAACGAAGGACATGGGGATTTGACGATGAGTCTAGCCACCCCAGGATTGTGTTCAGGAGTTGCAGACGGCGTCACACGCTTCCTTTACTTATCCATGAGGCGTGTGTCTTTTCCGAGAGCCGGATGCGGGAAATCCGCCTGTCCGGTTCGATGAGCGGGAACAGGAAACAGAACCAAGCCAAACCGGACTGAGGTGACGAGGCGAAAGCCGAGTCGACTATCCACCGGGAGACTACAGTCACTGCGCCTGTTCTCGACTCTACTCACGACCGGGGTTCTGAGTGAAATTGATTCCATGACAATGTCGGCTCCTGTACCCGAGTAAGCTTTGGTGGCTACCAAACCAACCAAGAGCGCTCGGGAGAGAGGAGCCGAAGATGATCATTATAGGATGTGACTATCACCCGGGCTTCCAACAAATTGCGTTTGTGGATAGGGACACGGGAGAGTTTCAAGAGCGGCGACTGCAGCACCGCGAGGAAGCGGAGAAGTTCCACCGTGATCTGGCGACACAGGGAATGAAGGTTCGTGTGGGGATGGAGGCGAGCGGGCATGCGCGCTGGTTTGAACGGTTACTCTCCGAACTGCAGTTTGAGTTGTGGACCGGGGACGCTGCCGAGATCCATGCGAAGCGGGTACGCAAGCAGAAGACGGATCGCCAGGATGCGCAGCTGATCCTGAGACTCATGCTGAAAGATGATTTTCCGCGGGTCTGGGTACCGAGCTGGGAAAATCGTGATCTGCGACAACTGTTGTGGCACCGGCACCGGATGGTGCAGGCCCGCACCCGGATCATGAATCAACTGCAAGCGGTGGCGCTGAACGAAGGCCTGCGCTGTAAGAAGAAGTTGTGGCGGGAAGCGGGACGGGAACAACTGGAGGCATTCCGGTTAGCGCCCTGGGCCAGCCGTCGACGGGAGGATCTGCTGAAGTTGCTGGATGGTCTGAACCCGACGATTGCCGAACTGACGCAAGCGATCGAGCAGGAAGTGGAGAAGTATCCGGCGGCGCGACGCTTGCAGACGCATCCCGGAGTGGGTGCACTGACGGCGTTGGCGTTCGTGCTGATCATCGGGAAAGCGGATCGGTTTCAGTGTGGCAAGCAGATCGCGAGTTATCTCGGACTGGTGCCGTTGGAGAAATCGAGCCGGAATCAGCGCCGGCTGGGACATATCACGAAACAAGGGAACTCGCTGCTGCGTTTCCTGTTGGTGGAAGCGGCGCAAGTCACGACGCGCAGCCTCCCGGAATGGCGGAGTAAGTATTGCCACCTGACGATGCGGCGAGGACGGAAAATCGCCAAGGTCGCCATGGCTCGAAAGCTGGCGGTTCGTTTGTACTGGATGATGCGCAAGGGATGGGATTACGAGCGGTTGAGAACATTCGGTTCGCACCCGGGAAAGCCCGGAACAGGCGATGGTGTGAAGTAAAACATCGAGAAATTGAGTGGGTATCCCGCTCCCCTTCACGGGGGAGTTCGAATTAATAATCATGATCGAAAGTGTGACCGAAGAGATGCATGGGTCGAACTGAGTTTCTGACCTGAAACTGATTACGAGCGAGCCTTGGTTGGTCGAGCAAGAGCAACAGCAAAAGCAAAACTTCCACGAGAGCGAAATGGCGCGCTCTTCGGAATCCACGGATCGGTGCGCCTTAAAAGTGCTTGACACTGCCGACATTGTCAGAGACGCCTATTTTTGCCAGTTGCGGCGTCGTGCACTATCCCAGGATTGTATGCGTGATCGTGCGCCACCACGGAGGGTTGATACGCCACAGGTATATCGCAAGATTTTGGCCAACGATTATTGCGGGTAGGGCATAGAGATACACTTTGTGTACGCGCCGATCTATGACAAGATCACGTATGACGCCGAGTGCGATCAGAAGGTCCACGGCAAGAAAAAAGATGTGATGGTCGAATATAAAGTCAAAGCGGGCAAGGGCCGCATCCATGAGCCCGCAGGTTCCGACAAACATGAGCCGGCGGTGGAATTCGGGCCTTTTCTTCCAATAGATGGCAAGCGCAATGATCACGGCAAAGGCGGTCATGCCGTAGAACGGGATCGCCAGAAAAGCATCTGCGTCGCTCAGATGGAGTTGAGCTGTATCGAATCGGGCCATGACAATGGCTATGGCAACACCCAACGGAACCATCACCGTCGCGAGCCCAGCTCCAAACCAGCCGAAGAAGCGATGCCAGTTCACTTTGTGTACACGGACCAACGTGGACTGCGCGATGAAGAAGGCTACCCAACTGGCGAATATGGCCCCGTGAATCCATAGAAGGAGCGGCCTCGGAGGAGTAGCGTGGATGAGACTGCCATTGATCGTTCGGCTGAAGCCCCATACCACCAGCGCGGCGAATAGCAGCGACATCGAGAAATAGAAATATCTGTGGACGAACCCCTTGAACTGGTGCAGCGTGCTCGTTCCCTTTTCAGGAACCGCTGCAAGGGCGACATCTTCAGCGTTCGCGAAGCGGATAGGCATAAGGAACTCTATCTGCGGGGCGACGACGCCGGAATTGCGCTGCCCCCCTGAAGTGCAAGATGCAGCCGCTCGATCTCGGAAAGCATAGTGCTCGCGGCCAAATCGTGACCTGGAAACGCAGATGGAGCGGCAACGACCGGTAGAAGAACGTCCCAGCCGCGGTACAGTTTAGCTCAGAAGGTTCCAAGGTGGCGAAAAATCGCCTACGCTCACTGACCCAGCCGGAAGGGGTCTTGAGTGCTATCGCCTGGTTACGTAAACTATCCAGACGCCCCTCCCAGCCTGAGTTTCCCCATTATGGAGTTACTTCCGGTTTGCCCGTCACTCGGGCCGTTTTGTTTGAATAGCGCTATTCTTTGGGAAGATCGATCATCACGACCTGCGAGTTTTCGCGTAAGCGGTCGAACACGATCTGCTTGCCGTCGCTGGTGATGTCGAAGGTCCGCATCGTGGCCCGGTTTTGAAGCCGGCTGAGTGGGCGCGATTTCATGGAAGCGAGATCGAGCAGCCAGAAATCCTGGGATGCGAGCAGTCCCTGCATGTAGATCAGACTCTTGCCATCAGGCGAGAAGCGTACGTGTTCGCCCAAGCGCCGCAAACTGATATGGGGTAATTCGACGCTGGTTCCGTCCGGGCGTACGGCCAGAAGCGGAGCGAAGGTGCTGACATTCGTACCCGCATATATGATCAAGCTTCCATCCGGCGACCAGACTGGATTGAGTGCCGGCCCGCTGACCAAACGGACTGGCGACCCGCCCTCAAACGGAATCTTGAAAAGCCCCGGACCGCTGGCGTCGCTGCCGCCGGTGACAATCCATTTGCCATCCGGCGACCAGCAACTCGAACCCTGGGCGACAATTCCCTCCGCGATGGGCTGGAGTTCGGCGCCGTCTGAAGAGAGGACATGCAGTTGGCGTTTCCCGTTCCGCCTCAGCACAATGGCCACGCGACCTCCATCCGGCGAAACAGCGGGCGTCTCCAGTAGCGCGCCATCGGCGCCCTTCCAGATCTCAGTCGCCTGTCCGTCCCGCAGACGCCACAGTCCGTCGCCCGTCCCCAGGGAAGATAGATAAAACAACGACGAGCCGCTAAAACGAGGCGCCAGCGCCCGCACGGTGGGCACTGTAAATGGTTTCACGTCGTGTTCCTCGGCGGGTCGATTCAGAATCGGAATACTCCAAAGGCCCGCAACGGGATTGCTGATGGTGGCCACCAGCTTACGTCCGTCCGCGCTGGCTTGCACCGACGTATATTGCTCGAGACCAATGCTCACGCGCCGTGAGTCCTTCCGTTTCAGATCAAACGCCCACAGCCACGGTCCTGAACCGTCCCCATCGTGCGCAACGTAGAACACGGTGCCGTTGCCCACCGGCGTGGGATAAGCGATATCTGTATTGCGTTGCGTGAGGCGCTCCGCGTGCCCGCCGTCGGGGTCAATGCGCCATAGATCCATCTCTTTCGTCGACGGAGTCCCATGAACAAAATAGATATAACGGCCGTCAGGCGACCAAGTTGGAAAATGGTTGTGAATTCCCGGCTGGTCTCCGAATATCCGCCGGGCATTCGCGCCGTTGCGGTCGGCCACGAACATAGGGTCGCCATTAGTGAAGGTGTGATAGACAATCCGCTCGCCGTCTGGTGACCAAGCCAGGTTCGCGGTCTCCTCGCCAAGGAAATAACGCGGCGCACCACCCGTCAGGGGCATCAGCCGCAACCGCAGCCCCACATCACCGCCGCCCAGCCAAATCTCCGAGCCGTCCCCCGAAAAACCGACGCTTCGTAAAGGTCCAGGTAAAGGGCCTGCCTTCCCTTGTGTCAGATTAATCAAGCGTCCGGTGCCCACCTGGCTGAGCCATACATCGAAGGGGCCGTCATGATCCGAGATAAAAGCCACGAACCTGCCATCTGGGGAGATCGCGGCCTCAACACTCTCGAAATCGGTTAGCCGCGCGAAATGTGCTTTTTCGAGCGGGTTGGCCGGCGCAGCGGTCGGCCGAACTATTTCCCAGACTCCAGTTCCCACCAGCAGGAGAGCACTTACCACCCAGGGTAGCCATGGTCGCCATGGCTCAGATCGCGGCACAATCTTCGCCGTCGACGTTGCGCTCAACGATTCCATAGCGAACGCCAGATCACTGGCCGACTGGAATCGTCGCTCGACATTCTTTTCCAGACATCGCACAAGAATCCGTTGTAGTGCGAGCGGACCTTGCCAGCCGGTACCGCTCAGTTCCGGTGGCTCTTCGCGCAAGATTGCGGTCATTGTTTCTGCGGACGTCTCGCGTTTGAAGGCGCGTTTGCCCGTGAGCATCTCGTACAACACTGCACCGAAACTGAAAATGTCCGATCGGCCGTCGCACGGTTCGCCCCGCACCTGCTCGGGCGACATGTATCCGACAGTACCCATCACTATCCCGGGCAAAGTCCCCGGACTCGTTAGCGTCACTACAGTTTCGCGGCTTTCCTCCGGCCTCACGAGCTTCGCCAGCCCGAAGTCCAGCACTTTAATGCGCCCGTCGCGAATGATAAACACATTCTCCGGTTTCAGATCGCGGTGCACAATTCCCTTTTCATGGGCCGCCGCCAGTCCATGCGCTATGCCGAGCGCGTATTCGATCGCGAGCCGTACGGGTAGCGGCCCTGATCTGAGCTTCTCGCGCAGCGTTTGTCCTTCAAGACATTCGCTGACCAGAAAGGGTGCACCGTCATGCACGCCAATGTCATGGATTCCCAGGATATTCGGATGGTTCAACGCTGCAATCGTGCGTGCTTCCTGCTCGAAACGCCGCAGTCGGTCTGCATCATTAGCCAGCGCCTCGGGCAGAACTTTGATCGCGACATCACGCCCGAGCCGCGAGTCGCGAGCGCGGTACACCTCGCCCATGCCGCCTGCGCCGAGCGGCGCAACAATTTCGTAGGGGCCAAGCCTGGTGCCAGAGGCTAGGGTCATTTCGCGCGCCATTATAGCCCACGCGGCAAGTTTCACGCGGATGGCTGGATTCTGGACGGTTCGTCGGCAAACTGGAAGGTATCGGGTAGGCAGTCGTCTCAATTGACGAAACATCCCGATTTCAGTGCGCCGGGATGAACCGGCATGAAGTAGAGGATGAAAGAGCCTTACGAGAAAGGAGTAGCGATCCACTCGGCCTCGAGTCTTGCGCTGCTACCGTGAGGGACACAGCGAAGCGTAGACAGAGGATAGGCGGGGTGGGTATTCAGCTCCGGCATGTCCAGAGAAAGAGAAAGGCTGATGGGTTCAGTGGGAGGTAAGCCCACCGAGGCAAAAGTCAGAACCTCGTAGCTTGGATAGAGGGGAGGAGGGAAACCCGAATCTCTTAAGTCTATTGACAAAGCCATCTTCAGGATGGTGAGCAAGTCATCGGGCCGTAACAAAAGTAAACGCAAAGTAGCCTCGAAAAATAGTCGCCCCAAAGGCCGAAATCTTCGGAGCTGGATGAAGGCAGCATGGTGCGTCGCAAACTGACCGAAGCGGCGAGCCACTTTGGCGGGGTATTAGCGACAGCACGATGGCAAGGACACATCAAGCAACTGGAGAAGCCCTACTCGTCCCAGGGAGAAATCTCTGGAGCAGGTCCGACCTATAACCGGCAACACCGGGAAAAGGAAGGATGGCGAGAGGGTGGCGGAGGGGCCAGTAGTAGCGAGGAAGCGGCGTAATGGCCGTGGAGCGAAGAGGCCCTGCTGTTTGTAGCGACTCCAACAAAAAGGAAGGCAAGGGTGAAATGACAAAAACACCCATCAGTTTGCAAGACCTGAGAAGGAGTCTATACGTCAAGGCGAAGGCTGAACCGACTTGGCGATTCTGGGGACTATACGTTCACGTCTGCAGGATGGAAACGCTCCAGGAAGCCTACTGGATGGCGAAGAGGAATGACGGAGCTCCGGGAATCGACGGGGTTACGTTTGAAGCCATTGAGGAACGTGGAAGGGAAAGTTTCCTGAAACAGATTCAGGACGAACTGGTCCAGCACACGTATCAGCCCATGCGGGTACGAAAAAAGGAGATTCCGAAGGACGGGGGCAATAAGGTCCGCGTGCTTTCGATTCCCGCCATTCGTGACCGTGTGGTCCAGGGTGCGCTCAAGCTCATCCTGGAGCCGATCTTCGAAGCCGATTTCCAATCGGGGTCGTACGGATACCGACCCAAGCGGACAGCTCAAGAAGCGGTGCTCCGAGTGGACCAAGCGATCATGGAAGGGAAGACACGCATCATCGATCTTGATCTGCGAGCCTACTTCGACAATGTTCAGCATTACCTGCTGCTGGCGAAGGTGGCCCGACGGGTACAGGACCCAAGGATGATGAAACTACTCAACCTGATCCTGAAGTCGACTGGGAAGAAAGGAGTTCCGCAAGGCGGAGTGGTTTCACCTTTGCTCAGTAATCTCTATCTCAACGAGGTAGACAGAATGCTGGAGAAGGCGACAGCTACCACGCGGCGCGGAAGATATACCCATGTGCAATACGCGCGGTTTGCGGATGACATGGTGATCTTAATCGACTCCCATCCGCGGAATGACTGGCTCATGGGGGCAGTGGACAAGCGACTGCGAGAGGAACTCGCGAAACTACGAGTAGAGATCAACGAAGACAAGAGTCGGACAATCGATCTGAGAAAAGGCGAAAGCTTCGCGTTCCTGGGGTTTGAATATCGCCACGTTTTGGGCCGTAACCAGAAGTGGCGACCGCAATTTGTGCCAAGGATGAAGAAACGAACGGCGCTTTTTGCCAAGCTCAGGGAAGTCTTCCGGCAACACGTCAGCCAGCCAGTGGGAGAAGTGATTGAGGAGATCAATCCCATCCTCCGAGGTTGGGTGAACTATTTTCGGATCGGTCATTCGAGTCGATGCTTTTCGAAGATCAGGGACTGGGTAGAAATGAAGATCCGGCGGCATCTGATGCGATCCAGACTGCGCAAAGGCCAGGGATGGAAACGGTGGAGTAGCGAGTGGATCTACCGCAGGCTCGGACTATACAACGACTATAGGCTGAGACGGCCAGCACTGGCGAAAGCTGCTCCAGTCCCAGAGGGCGTATAACCCTTGACTTGAAGCAAACAGGAGAGCGTAGTGCGGGAAATCCGCACGCTACGTTCGAAGTGGCGGGGTCTGGAAACCGGTTTATGGTTCCGCTAGTGAGTCCACTCCCAGAGGAAACGGGGAGCCCCAGGTAGGCGGGACCTAAGAGGCATGGCGCCAGACCTCGACCCTACAAAAGATGCAATCCGGACGCCGACGTCCTTGTAATGCGCGGAAGGCAATATGAACCGGCGCGATAGCGCGAGCTCTGGATCAGTCCGGCGTAGTCGAAGACCCCAGACACGCCTAGAAGCTTCATGCACGAGAACCGGGAGACCTCGCAGACGCCTGCGGCAAAAGTGCGTCGCAGGACGGCGGGAGAAGGCGATAGCCGCACGGCCCGCATGTACGTCCCCGAGGAGTCACACGACGGTATAGTACCGATGAATCACGCACCCGGAGTGGACGGGGTCACCTGGCAGGAGTATGAGACCGGACTTGAAGATCGGTTGGTTGATCTCCATGGCCGGGTACATCGCGGAGCGTATCGAGCGCTGCCTTCGAGAAGAGTGTACATAAAGAAAGAAGATGGACGGCAACGCCCACTCGGAGTCGCGACCCTGGAAGATAAGCTCGTCCAGTACGCCGTGACCACCATCCTCAATCAAATCTACGAAGAGGACTTTCTCGGCTTCTCGTATGGCTTTCGTCCGGGACGCAGCCAGCACCAGGCGCTGGATGCGTTGTCGTACGCGCTCCTGAAGAAGAAGGTGAACTACATTTTGGACGCTGATGTCCGAAGCTTTTTCGACAATCTCGCCAAAGGCTGGATGATCAGGTTCATAGAGCATCGCGTCGCCGATCCTCGCATACTGCGGCTGATCCAGAAATGGCTGAAGGCCGGAGTGATGGAGGAAGGCAAATGGTCGGAACCGAAGACAGGTACGCCGCAGGGCTCGGTGATTTCACCGTGGCTCGCCAACGTGTACTTACACTACGCTTTCGATCTTTGGGTGAACGTCTGGCGCAATAAGTGGGCGCAAGGCGAGGTGGTGGTCGTCCGCTATGCGGACGACGTCATCTTGGGACTTCAGTATCGGACGGACGCGGATCGTTTCCTGGAGAATCTACGGGAACGATTGGCCATGTTTGGACTGGAACTACACCCAGATAAGACGCGCCGGATCGAGTTCGGCAGATTTGCCGAAGAGAACCGGAAACGTAGAGGGGAAGGGAAACCCGAGACGTTCGACTTTCTAGGCTTCACGCACATTAGCGGGAAGAATAGTCTGGGGCGCTTCACCGTGCGACGTAAAACGATCCGCAAGCGCATGCGGGCCCAACTGCGGCAGCTTAAGCAGGAGATCCAGCGGCGCATGCATGATCCCATCGCTCAAACGGGAAGATGGCTCCAATCGGTCGTGCAGGGTTACTTCAACTACTACGCGGTACCAGGAAACCTCGACAGCCTCGCAGTGTTCCGAGAACGACTGCTGGGACTGTGGTGGCGCAGACTGCGTCGCCGCAGCCAAAGGGATCGCTTCTCTTGGAACCGTACGCTTGCACTGGGCCGCCGATGGCTACCTGAACCCCGACCGCTCCATCCTTATCCCGCGGTTCGCTTTGCCGCCAGTCATCCGAGATAAGAACCGGATGCGCTAACGAGCGCCCGTCCGGGTCCGTCCGGGGGGTACCACGCACAGTGGTATCCCTACCGGGATCTCACGAACGGTTCAACGAGTGCTAACGCCCGTTAACAGCAAGTATCAGCGAAGAGCAAGCGACAAGGCAGGACGTTTCCACCTACCAACATCTTCGCCTATTTCCGCCTTGGCGTCTTCAAGGATGAGGAAGTCGGGTCGTCATTGTGGCAGTCCCGCTGAGCTTCAATGCAACGGGATCCGAAACAGGTTCCCCTGAAACGCCGCGCTCGTGAAGGCGTACGTTTGGGGGTCCGGTCCGGGCGACACATCGCCTTGGGGAATCGATTGGATCCCGGCAAGTTCCGCCTCGCTGGCGCCATCTATCCCGGATGCCGGCAAATTCAAAAGCCCGAAGCCACGCGGGATGCGAATGATGTATGTGCGTTTGGTGGAGCCGGTTGCCGAAAACCGGCTGACGGTGGAAACGTACATGTACTTTCCGTCGGCAGACCACTGCACAACGCACGGTCCGGCGCAGATCCTGCGTTGAGCGTGGTTCCGCACCCCTACGGCGAAGGTCCCAATCTCGGACTCGATGCGGCCACCGACGGTCGCCCATTCTCCGTCGGGGGAAACGCCGCCAATTTCGACAATCTTAGACTCCAGAATGCGGGTCAGCCCACTCCCGTCCTCTTGAACCCGTGCCAGGTAGTCGGCCTCGCCGCCCAGTTGCCGAAAAAACAGTTGCCCGGCGCCGAAGCTGACCAAGTCTCCCCCTCGCACAACCAGGCGCGGAGGCGAGCTTCGATCGGTCGCCGCGAGGAAAATCTGCGATTCGTCTCCCATCAGGACGGTAAATGCAACTCGCGATTCGTCGCGCGAAATATCATAGTCCACAATGCGCTGGCCGGTGAGCACGGGATCGGACTTACCCGATGCCAGATCCCTGCGCCACAGCTCGCTCCCGTTCGACGAACTGCTTTTTCGCAGCAAGTAGTACAGCCGCTTGCCATCCGGCGAAAGCGTGGGCGCCTCCGCCGACCCTTCCAGCGAAACCGCATGATCGCCCGCGGCGTCGTGCATCCACACGGAACTCTGGCGCACGCCCACCGAGGCGATCAGTGATTTCCCGTCCGGCGCGACGGCCAGACCCTCTTCTTCGGTGGGGCCAAAGGTGATTTGCTCCGCATTTCCCTGTGGAGCGCGCTCGCGCCACCCCTGCCGCCACAGGTGGGTACTGCCGTCCACCTCAGCGTTGAGGTAGATCCATCGTCCGTCTGGCGACCATGCGGCGGCCCTGCAGGCGCCCTGCGGCCCCACCGGAACGCCCGCCGAGTTTCCCTCCATCGGGACCACCCGGCAGCGTTGCCACTCGGTGGCGCCGTTCATCTCCGCGATCAGCACCCAACCCCGATCCGGCGACAGCCAGGAGTAGTGCGCCATGGCGCGCTCGTGCGCCGGGAAGTAGATGGCGCGCTCCTCGGCCCGGCTCTCCTTCGCCGTCACGATGCCCATGTGCAGAGCGGTACCGGCCATAACCTCGGAAAACAGGACGCGCTCGGGCCCGATCCAACTGAGGCCTGCCGCGTTCACCATCAGGCGCGCGGGCGGCCCTTCCAGGACGGGCACGGTCCAGGTATCAAAGCCAGGGTTCTTGAGGGACAACGCGGTGTACGCGACGCGGGAGGCGTCGGGCGTGAATACGGGATCGTACTTCAGGTTCGAATCGAAGGTTAATTGCTTCGATTCTCCGTCCGGCAGCAGCTTTACATAAACCTGTCCAGAGCCCAGGAAATACCCTCCACCGCGGAAGAACGTCACCATGCGCCCATCCGGCGAAAGCGCGGGAGCGGTGGCCGAGTCATTGAAGTTGGTGAGTTGGATGTACTCGCTCGCCGAGGTCACCGAGGTAGTCTTCGGGGCAAGCCACTGATGCTGGTAAACACCCCACGTGATTCCCGCTAACACAACGAGGAGGGCGCCGACTCCAAGCCGGAGGTTCCGCTTGCGGCCTACCGGAGAAGCGGACCCCGTGGCTGAGATCTTGCCGGAGTCGGTGTCTCGCTTCAGCCGCTTCAAATCAGCGCGCAGCTCGGCGGCAGACTGGCAGCGAATGTCGCGATCCTTCTCCAACGCCTTGTTAATGACATGCTCAAGCGCAACTGGAATATCAGGATTCAGACGGACTGGAGCCACGGGTTCGCGTTCCAGAATAGCGTGGAAGATCAACCCCGAAGTATCGCCTCGAAATGGCAGCGTTCCTGTACACATCTCGTATAGAACCGCACCGAACGAGAACAGGTCCGTGCGAGCGTCAAGTTCCTTCCCTCGAACCTGCTCAGGCGACATATACGCCACAGTTCCCAGCGCACTGCCGGGACTGGTGAGATGTTCCTCGGACTCGACTGTCGCGGCGCTTCCGGCAACCGTCTCGAGTTTTCCCGACACCTTGGCCAGCCCGAAATCCAAAATCTTCGCCTGACCTCGATTGGTGACGAAGATGTTCGCCGGCTTGATGTCGCGATGGACGATGCCTTTGGCGTGAGCAGCGTCGAGCCCATCGGCAATCTGGATGCCCAGATCGAGCACCTCCTCGATCACCAGCGGCTTGCCAGCGATCCGGTGTCGAAGCGTCTGACCTTCCAGCAGTTCCATGGCGATGAAGGTCCGCCCGTCGGCCTCATCGATCTCGTAGATGGTGCAAATGCCCGGATGGTTGAGAGAAGACGCGGATTTGGCCTCGCGCTGGAATCGGCCGAGAGCTTGCGCGTCGTGAGCCAGCTCGTCAGGAAGGAACTTCAGGGCGACGTGGCGACCGAGTTTAAGATCTTCTGCTTCATAGACCACTCCCATCCCCCCGCCGCCGATCTTGCCGAGGATGCGGTAGTGGGACACGGTCTGCCCCACGGGCTGGGAGGGCTTGGACACTGGATAGACATGTTAAGTTGTGGGCGAAGGGAAGGTCAACGTACAGTTCGCAGCAATGCATGGTTGGCGAAAAATCGCGTTTGGCTCATTGACCTGGACTCGGGCCAATTCTCAATGTCTGAAATCTCTTTATTCTTTTGTAAATTTGGTCTGATTTAACTGTCGGGCCTCCTGACGAGCCTCTTGAAGATTGATTCTGAAGCCGTATCCGTGTTTTCTCAATAACCCCAGCATTTCGCCGCCATTCAGCAATGTAATCGGCTCGTCATTTGCGAACGCATAGGCATCAGCCCCATATGCACTGGTACGCTGGCCGCATCCGCGAAGGCTACCGCCCGCATCCGAGGCACTGGGAGGAACTGGCAGAGCTTGTAAGGGTTTCCAAAGACAGATAGACGAGACTTGACGGCTTGCGAATGCCCCGGACTCGCCGTCGCAGGCTGAAATTTCGATTCGACATCTTCCGAAAGTTACGGGTACAATTTCTGCAACTTTGGAAGAAACGTGAATTAACACCCTAAGGATGGAACTACTTCTCAACATTCTATGGCTGATGTTGGCGCTGCCCGCCGTTCTCATCTGGCGCCGCCAATCAGCGTGCGCGCGGAGTTCAGTTAAGCAGTCTCGCTCTCGTTCGTTTGTTCTTTTGGGTTGCCTCCTGGCTTTGCTGTTTCCGGTGGTCTCCGCTTCGGATGATCTGCATCCCATAAGTGCCGAAATTGAAGAGTCCGGGCCTTTCAAGCGCACGGTCAAACAATCGCCAGGCATCAAGTCTCCAATGTGTAGCTATGACGGCGGAGGGGCGGCGCGACTGGCTCGCGTGGCTTCGTTCCGACCTGAGAACGATGCGTTTGGAGCAGTTTCTGAATATCTACGCGTTCTTCCCCGGCAAACTCTAGTCAGCGCCATCGATGACCGGGCCCCTCCCGAGGCCTAAGGTCTTAGGCCGTTTTGCGCCGTCATCAGCGGCGCGATCTCATTAAATTCCAAACGGATTGTTGCTGCGTTCCCTCGCCATTCGCAGATCGCAGCACTGGCAGCTGTCGGTCGCGAAGAGTGCCGTCGCCGACTACGGAGTGGTGCAATGCGAAAGATTCATTTGCGTTGTCTGACACTGTATCTCCTGCTCTGTCTTGGGCGGGGTGCGCCCGCGCAGGAGCCTTGGACCTGGGAAAAAGTGCGTGCTCGGTTCGAGCAGAACAATCCAACTCTGCAGGCGGGCAAGCTGACCGTGGACGAGTCGAGGGCGCAGGAAATCACCGCGTATCTGCGGCCGAACCCGATGCTCACTCTTTCGGCTGATGCGACCCAAATCGCTCCTGATCAGGGCGTCTGGCGGCCGCTCGCGGGCACTTTCGAGTCACCCAGCATTAGCTATCTGCACGAGCGTCAGCGCAAGCGAGAACTGCGTCTAGAGAGTGCGAAAAAGGGGACGCTGATAGCCGAGTCGAGTCAGACCGACTTGGAAAGAACGCTGCTCTTCAACTTGCGCAGCGCGTTTGTGTCAACGCTGCAAGCCAAAGCAGTGCTGCAGTTAGCAAGAGACGACCTCGCCTACTACGACCACGTCCTTCAGATCAGCAGAGAGCGATTTAATGCCGGTGACATCGCCCAAGTCGATCTTGACCGGTTGGAACTGCAGCGAGTGCAATACGAATCTGATGTCCAGACCGCCGAAGTGAATCTACGCACGGCGAAGATTCAATTGCTAACGCTGCTGAACGACCGCTCTCCGGTTGAGCAATTGGATGTAACCGGTCCGTTCGAGTTCAACGACCAACTCATGCCCCGCGATGAGTTCCGGAAAATCGCTCTGGACGGGCGGCCGGATTTGAAGGCAGCGGTCGAAGCCGTGGACAAAGCCCAAACTGATCACAAACTCGCGCTTGCCAACGGCTCCACCGATCCGACTTTGAGCACGTGGTATACGCACAACTCGTCCAACAATAATCCGTTTGGCATCAATACTCTCGGCGTCAGTGTCAGCATCCCGTTGCGGGTTTTTGACCGCAACCAGGGAGAGAAGCTGCGTACACAGCTCGACATCCCGCGCAATGAAAGAATGCGCGATGCCGCAGAAGCCGGTGTTCTAAGTGACGTTGACTCCGGCTACGCCACCCTGGAAAGCACTCTGATTCTGCTCAGGCCTTACAAGGCCAAATACCTTCAGCAGTCCGTCCGAGTGCGCGACACGGTTGCCTTCGCCTATCAGCATGGTGGCGCATCGCTGCTGGACTTTCTCAACGTTGAGAGCGAATACCGCAACGTGCAACTTGGCTACATCAACCTGGTTGGCACCTACTTGAATGGCGCCAATCAGCTCAATCTTGCGGTGGGTCGCGAGGTGGTGCAATGAAGAAAAGAAACAAATTCACGCTTCGCGCTGCAGTCTGTGGCGCGTTGCTGCTCGCGGGAATGGGTGTCTCATGCTCTGACGATCCTAAGGCGGCCCCGACCAAGGCTGAAGTCACGCTCGATCCCACCCTCTACACGGTTGAACATCCTGAACTCTTCAAGCTGGCCACGGTGGAGACTCGGGACCTGCCGAACACACTGCATGCCAATGGCGCCGTCACGCCTGACATCAACAGCACGATCCACGTGACCTCGCAGGGCTCCGGGCGAGTCGTCGAACTCAAAGTGCGATTGGGAGACTACGTGAAGAAGGGCCAGGTGCTGCTCTCCATTCACAGCGCCGATCTGGCAGGAGCATTTTCCGATTATCAGAAGGCGGTCGCCGACGAGCGTTTGGCGCAGAAAGCCCTCGACCGGGCTCAGTTACTCTACTCGCACGGCGCCCTGGCGGAAAAAGACTTGCAACAAGCGGAGGACACCGAAGAGAAAGCCAAGGTTGATGTACAAAATACGGAGCAGCGGGTTCGGCTGTTAGGCGGTGACCCTGCTCATCCCAGTGCGATGATCGAACTCCGGGCTCCAGTCTCGGGAACGATCGTCGAGCAGAACATCTCGGGTTTCGAAGGGATCAAAAGTCTCGACAACAGTCCCAACCTCTTCACCATCGCCGACCTCACTCAGGTGTGGGTACTGTGCGATGTCTACGAGAACGACCTGGGTCAAGTGCACTTGGGCGACGGCGCCGCGATTCGGCTGAATGCTTATCCGGACAAAACCTACCAAGGCAAAGTCGCCGACATTTCCCGCGTTCTGGATCCGGCTACGCGCTCGGCCAAGGTACGCATCGTTTTGCCGAATCGCGACGGTACATTGCGCCCCGGCATGTTTGCCGTAGCCACATTCCGGTCGCAAAAGTCGCAATCCCGGATTGTGATTCCCTCGACTGCGCTTATCCGGTTGCAAGACAAGGACTGGGTGTTCCGAAAGGACGGATCGCAGCAGTTTCGTCGTGTCGAAGTGCATCCGCTCGGCGGAATCGCTGACGACATGCAGCCGATCCAGGACGGAATCAAAGCCGGAGAAGAGGTTGTGGCTAACGCGCTGGAGTTTTCCTCAGCCGTGGCGGAGCAGGGTAAATGATTCGGTATCTCATAGACTTTGCCCTGCGCAATCGCATCTTGGTGCTGAGTGTGGCAGTCGTGCTCTTTGTGTGGGGCATCATTTCGTTCCACAACTTGCCGATTGAGGCCTATCCAGACGTAGCCGATACCTATGCGCAGGTCATTACGCAGTGGCCCGGCCACGCGGCAGAGGAAGTCGAACAGCAGATTACGGTTCCGCTCGAAGTGATTTTGAACGGCGTCGCTCATATGACTCACCTGCGATCCACCTCACTGGCGGGGCTGTCTGTGATCACGATCATCTATGACGACGAGACGACCACGTTCAACGCCCGCCAGGAAGTGCTGGACCGGCTGCAGCTCGCGACCCTGCCCGCAGGCGTGAATCCCGGTCTGGGGCCGGACTACAGTCCGACCGGCCAGATCATGTTCTACACGCTCAAGAGCTCGAATCCCAAGTATGACGTGATGGAACTGAAAACGCTGAACGAATGGTACGTCGTCAACCAACTGAAGACGGTACCCAACGTAGTCGATGTGAACCCGTTTGGCGGGCCGACGCGCGAGTACCAGGTACAGATTGATCCGGGGAAGCTGGTCGCCTATGGACTTTCCCTCAGCCAGGTGGAGCAGGCTCTCGCTGCCAACAACACGAACGCCGGCGGAGGCTTCATCGAGCGCGGTGAGCAGGCACTGAACGTCCGTGCGGTTGGCCTGATGCAAACCACGGATGACATTGGTGCCACGGTCGTAAAGGTGCAGAATGGAGCGCCCGTCCGCGTGCGCGATCTCGCTGTGGTGCTGCAGGCGCCCAAGGTGCGCTTGGGCCAGCTCGGCAAGACCATCCGACATAAGGACGGAACCGTCATCAACGATGACGATGTGGTTGAAGGCATCGTCCTTTTGCGTAAGGGTGCGGAAGCCGATTCTACCCTCGACGCGCTACACAACAAGATCGCCCAGCTGAATGAACATCAGCTGCCCGCAGGCGTGAAGCTCGTTCCACACCTCGACCGCAGCGACCTGGTCCACTACACGACACATACCGTATTACGCAATCTTACCGATGGCGTTCTCCTGGTAACTCTTGTCTTGTTTCTATTTCTTGGAAATGTGCGCAGCGCGCTGATCGTCACGATCACGATTCCATTCGCACTGCTGTTTGCAGCAATTCTGCTGGATCTCAGTCACATTCCCGCGAACCTGCTGTCCTTGGGTGCTCTGGATTTCGGCATGGTCGTGGATGGCTCGGTGGTGATGATCGAGAACATCCTTCGCCACGCTGAGTACGGCCGCGGCAAAAAAACATTTCTGGAGCTGATCGGCACGGCGGCTCACGAAGTGCAGAGACCGGTTTTCTTTGCCCGCATCATCATCATCGTTTCCTATCTTCCGATCTTCACCCTCCAGCGCGTAGAAGGGCGCCTGTTCCGCCCGATGGCATGGACTGTCGCGTTTGCGCTCATGGGAGCATTGTTGTTTGCGCTCCTAATTGCGCCTGTGCTGTGCACACTGCTGTTCAAGGACGAGATTAAGGAATGGCGCAACCCCGTATTTCACTGGCTGCAGGAACGTTACGGTCGCCAACTCGACTGGTGCTTCGACCATATGAACCTCACCTTGGGATTGGGTGTGGCCGCGCTCGCAGTCATGTTGTTTCTTGGGTTCAGTGGCGTGATCGGTTCTGAGTTCTTGCCTCACTTGGATGAAGGCGCGATTTGGGTACGCGGCACGCTGGCTCCGAGCACGGGGCCTTCGGCGGGAATTTCGCTCGCCAAGCAAGCGCGCCGCGTGCTTGCCAACTTTCCGGAGGTCACGCAGGTCGTGAGCCAGGTGGGACGACCCGATGATGGCAGTGATGCCAGCGGCTTTTACAACACAGAATTCTTTGTTGATCTCCTGCCTCGTTCTAAGTGGCGCTCGGAATTCAGGACAAAGGACGATCTGATCGCTGCCATGGACGCGGAACTAAGCAAGTTTCCAGGCGTCGACTGGAATTTTTCCCAGCCCATTTCCGACAACGTCGAGGAAGCCGTCAGCGGCGTCAAGGGCGAACTAGCCGTGAAACTTTTCGGGACCGACTTGAAAGTACTCGAAGCCAGAGCCAACGAGATTCAGGCAGTGATGAGCAGAATTCCCGGCGTGGCCGATCTCGGCACGTTTCAGGTTCGCGGCCAACCGAATGTGAACCTCGTCGTGGATCGCGCCGCCGCCGCTCGTTTTGGACTCAACGTCAGCGATGTGCAGGATGCTGTCGAGACCGCCGTCGGCGGCAAGGCCGTCAGCCAAATCCTGATCGCCGAACAGCGTTACGACTTGACCGTGCGCTATCAGGCGCCGTTCCGCAAAACCGTAGAGGATGTCGCTAACATCCGAATCCTGGGGCCATCGGGTGAGCGCGTGTCCCTTGGCCAGCTGTGCCAGATCAAACTGGAAGACGGCGCGTCGACCATCTATCGCGAAGGGAATTCACGCTACGTCGCCATCAAGTACAGCGTGCGCGGACGCGACCTGGGCAGTACCGTTCGCCAAGCAATTGAGGAAGTGCGTCAAGAAGTGCACCTGGACGAAGGCTATCACCTCGACTGGACCGGTGAATACGAGAGCCAGCAGCGTGCCAACCGGCGTCTTGCGGTGATCGTACCTATCACCCTCCTGCTCATGTCTTTCGTCCTTTACTTAGCCTTTGACTCGTGGAAATGGGTTGGCCTCATCCTCGCGGTCGTAGGGCTTTCGCCACTGGGAGGCTTCCTCAGCCTGCTGCTGACCGGCACGCACTTCTCGGTGTCGTCCGGATTGGGGTTCCTGGCACTCATCGGTGTCTCGGTCGAAATCGGAGTCATCATGGTGGAGTACATCAATCAGCTCCGCACCCGAGGCATGAATCCGCGCGAGGCCGCCAGAGAAGGCGCAATGCTGCGCCTTCGTCCCATCATGATGACCATGCTGGTGGCGACATTGGGACTTTTGCCAGCTGCCATGTCGCACGACATCGGGTCCGATTCGCAACGACCTTTTGCCATTGTGATTGTCGGAGGCCTGATCGTCGAACTATTCATCAGCATTGTTTTGTTGCCAACCCTTTACGTTTTCTGGGCGAGGAAGAGCGACAAACTGCCTCCGCCCGAACTCGGCTTTATCGAGGAGGGAGAACATGTCGATTAGGACGACGCTGGCCCCAAATCACTTCTCGTGATCACAGAAGGAAATGACTATCCGCACGGCAAATCATTCCAGCAGATCGTCTCCCCACCACACCCGTTCCCCGCTCTCGCTTGGCTCGCGCGCCCCGCCCCCAGTTTCCCCCAGCGCCCCTGGCCCGGCTTCGCCAGCGTAGCCCCGCGCGCCCAAATTGTTAACTATTCGGTAACGAGGGCAGTTTCAAAACGCTCTACCTCCTATCCCCACCGTTCGTTGACGTACCGGTACCGCGTTCGTAATATGAAGCGACTCGAAAGCCAGGCATTTCCCGGATGATTGGCCAGATCATCTCCCACTACCGAATCGTTGAAAAGCTCGGCGGCGGCGGCATGGGCGTTGTCTACAAGGCCGAGGACGCCCGCCTGGGCCGCTTTGTCGCTTTGAAGTTCTTGCCCGACGACGTTGCCCGCGATCCGCTGGCGCTGGAGCGCTTCCGCCGCGAAGCCCGCGCTGCCTCGGCGCTGAACCATCCCAACATCTGCACCGTTTACGACATCGGCGAAGAGGACGGCCGCGCCTTCATGGTCATGGAGTTCCTCGATGGCGTGACGCTGAAGTACCTGATCGCAGGACGCCCGCTGGAACCTGAGCGGCTTCTTCCCATCGCCATCGACATTGCTGACGCGCTCGACGCCGCTCATGCTGCTGGCATCGTCCATCGGGACATCAAACCCGCGAACATCTTCATCACCAAGCGTGGCCACGCCAAGGTTCTTGACTTCGGGCTGGCGAAGTTACCCACACGGGCGACAGAGGGCAGCAGCAGCGGCGAGAGCCTAGAAACGATGTCAATCGACTCCGCGGCGGCATACCTGACAAGCCCGGGAGCGATGATGGGTACAGTGGCCTACATGTCGCCAGAGCAGGTGCGAGCAAAGGAATTAGATGCGCGCACCGACCTATTCTCTCTCGGAGCGGTGCTGTATGAGATGGCGACGGGGAGGATCCCGTTCGAAGGCTCAAGTTCCGGGGAGATCTGCGGTGCGATCCTGCACGAAAACCCGACACCGACGCCGCAACTCAATCCACAGATTCCGGGGGAAGTCGAAGCGCTGATTAACAAGGCGCTGGAGAAAGACCGCAACCTGCGCTACCAGCATGCCGCAGACATCCGCGCCGACTTGCAGCGAATGAAACGCGACACGGAAATCGGCCGCAGCCTCACAGCAAGTTCGGGCAAGGTGGTGGTCGTGCAACAAACGTCTGCCCCCCCGAAGGGGAACCTCCGGAAGATTGTTGCGCCAGCGGCAGTTCTGCTGGTCGTGACATTTATAGCGGCGGGGATTTACTATCGCTCGCATCAAACTATGCCTCTGGCCGAAAAAGACACCATCGTTCTCTCTGATTTCACCAACAGTACAGGCGAAAGCGTGTTTGATGGAACCCTGAAACAGGCGCTGTCCATTCAATTGGAGCAGTCGCCGTTTTTGAATGTCCTGCCCGATTCCCGCGTGAACGCGACCTTGAAGTTGATGAATCGTCAGCTTGGCGAGCGTCTGACGAAAGAGCTTGCCCGGGAAGTGTGCCTGCGCAGCAACAGCAAGGCGCTGCTGGAAGGCTCGATCGGCAGTGTGGGAAGCCACTACCTGATTGGGCTGAAAGCGGTGAACTGTGAAACCGGAGACACCGTGGCCAGCACGGAGGCGGAGGCCCCAAACCGCGACAGCGTGCTCAAGCAACTGGGAGAGGCCGGCAACGGTCTGCGCGAGAAGCTAGGCGAATCGTTGATCTCGGTTAAACGTTTCAATAAGCCGCTGGATGAGGTGACAACGTCGTCGCTGGAGGCGCTGCAGGCCTACTCTATCGGCCGATCCATGCAGGCGGTGAAGGGCGATGCAGAGTCGGTGCCGTACCATCAGCGGGCGATTGCGCTGGACCCGAACTTCGCCCACGCCTATGCTTCGCTCGGTATGGCGCAGTACAACCTGCGGGAGACCACGGCGGCCAGCGAGAACTTCCGCAAGGCATTTGAACTGCGCGATCGGGTGAGCGAGCGCGAGCGGCTCTACATCGAGGCGGCTTATTACAGTTTCGCAACCGGAGAACTGGAAAAGGCCAACCGGGTGTACAAGCAGTGGGCACAGGAATACCCGGCCGACGTGGCCCCGCATGCCAACCTGTCGTTGAACTACCTGGTGATCGGCGATCTCGAAAAGGCCGCCGAGGAATCGCGCGCCGCCATGGAAGTTGCGCCCTCCCGGGTCGCGGGCTATGCCAACCTAATCGACGCCTATCTGGCGCTGGACCGGGTGGAGGAAGCCAAGGCCATCTACGGCCAGGCGATGCAACACAAGTTCGATAACGAATACCTGCGCGAGATGCGCTACGACATCGCCTTCCTGCAGAACGACGAAGCGGAGATGCAGCGGCAGATCGAGTCGGCGGCGGGCAACCTCAGCGCCGAGGCCCCGCTGCTGGCGCAGCAGGCCGACACCTACGCGTACTACGGACAGCTGAAACAGGCTCGGGAGGTGACGCAGCGCGCGGTGGCGGCCGCCAAGCGCAACGGAGCCATCGAAAGCGCCGCCCTGTGGCTGGCCAGCGGAGCTTACCGGGAGGCATTGTTCGGCAACGCCGCCGAGGCGCGCCAAATGGCGAACGATGCGCTGACCCTTTCGCCCGGTCGGGACGTTCGCATTGCAGCGGCGCTGACTCTGGCCGAGCTGGGTGACGCCGCGCAGGTGCAGAAGATCGCCGAACAGTTAAACGTGGAGTCGCCGTTGGACACCATCATCCAGAGCTATTGGTTGCCGTCGATTCGGGCAACACTCGTCCCTGCACCGGGGCGATGCCAAGCAGGCTATCGCATTGCTGGACGCCACTTCCTACGAACTGGGCATCGAAAACGTCAGTGTGATGGTGCCGATCTATGTCCGCGGTAGGGCGTATTTGAAAGCCGGGCAGGGAGGAAATGCTGCTGCGCAGTTCAAGAAGATGCTGGGGCATCGCGGGCTGGGGCAGAATGCTCCCATCGAGGCACTGGCTCAATTGCAGTTGGCCCGCGCTCAGGCCTTGAGCGGAGACAAGCCCGCGGCGCGGCGATCGTACCAGGACTTCCTGTCACTGTGGAAGCAGGCGGACCCCGACCTGTCGTTGCTCAAGCTGGCGCAAGCAGAAAACGAGAGACTGAAGGACTGACGCCGTCACGCAAGACGCGGTTGAATTCGGCAGTATAGACGCGGGGTTTACTTCTGGCGGCTACTTTTGTTTTCGACGCAAACCCACCAGCAGCCAGGACTGCCAGTCGCAGATAGTGGTCGAGTGATGACTCGGAAGTAATCCGCCGTGAACGGAGGGACGAAGACTGGCCGCCTGAGAATTTGCTGGTCAAGTGGTGAGGTCACGCTGGCTGCGGATTACCTGTCAACCGTGTGTTTGCTCTGACACTTACATCGTTCCCGCTAGACCACAACCCTGCGCCGTCGCGATTGAGCTGCCTTCCGGCGAACCGGGCAAGGAAGGGGCGTTTATATCTTGCATCTCTACGCTTAAGCTTAAAGAAACTCATGCGCTCAACCCACCAACGCCCTACAATAAGGACCGATCATGCGTTCTGATCGTATACACAAGGCTTTGGCCAATATCCCGAATCGCTTCGTGTTGTGCCGACTCGTCTCAGTGGCAACACGGAAATTCCTTGGGCCTGATACGCGGGTTCAAGACGTCATCAATGATGTAATTGGGCGGTTCGCCGATACAGAATTCGCGACGCAGCAATTGAGAATTCTTGCGGACCTTGAAACGAAACTCCCCGCCGCATAGCCGTACCGGCGAAAATGAGAAGTGAACCCCTTCGGGCTTCAACCGGGGTTTAACGCGACAGCTCACGGGCTATTGTCAAAGCACCTTTTGCTCCATGCGGGAAGGCGCTGAAAGGGATTCGGCTTGGCTCTTGACGACGTTAAGAAACTCATTGATGCCAGAAAGAAAAACGGGCATCTCGCCTCCAACGAAGTGAACAGGTGAATGATGTGATTCCCAATGATGTCCGTCCCCCAGAAAACCTGGACGACGTCCTTGCCACCATTGGCAAGCTGGGCATTGACGTGCTTGAACGCCAGCTCCAGCTACCTTCCTCCGTACTGAGGGGAACATTCGAGGAGGAAGTGGAGCCCGGCGGGGGCCTCGGACTCGACTTGGTTCCCGGCGCCGTTGAACGGACCGGCGATGCGATCCGCATCTACCTGCGCGAGATGGGCGTAGTCCCTCTGCTCACCCGCGAAGGCGAGGTGGACGTTGCGAAGCGTATCGAGCGCGGACAGCGGCGAGTGCTGAAGGCGCTTTCACGCTCGCCTATTGTGATCCGCCAGGTTCTGGCCATTGGCGAGGATTTGAAGCGCGGCGCACGCTCGATCAAGGAGATTGTCGTCTTCGATGAGGAAGAGATCACCGAGAAGATCCTGCAGAATCGCGTCAAGGACACTACGCACCGCATCGACGAGTTGCAGAGACATTACAAAAGAGCCAGCGAGCTAGCCGAACGACTACCGACCATCCCGGCAAAAAAGAAAGCACGCGAATACCGCCGCTGCCGGTGTGGCCTGGGCCGCGAGATCGTTCGGATTTCGCTCATCATCCGCAACCTGGATCTAACCAACTTCGAGCGCGAACGCCTGATCGATCGGGTGAATAAAACCGTGGACATCATGTGCTCGCTCGACCGGCAGGTCAGCAGCCTGGAAAGGAAGATTGAGAGCACGCGCAGCGAAGAACTCAGGAAAGATTACCGCAAGACCCAGCGGCGGCATCGCGCCGACTTGGAAAGGTTGGAGTGCGATGCCGGAGTGGCCTTTAAGGAGCTGCAACGAACCCAGCGCGAAACGATCCAGGCCGAGATGGACAGGGAGCAGGCCAAGCATGAGCTTATCGAGGCCAACCTGCGCCTCGTAGTGTCGATGGCCAAGAAGTATCCCAACCGCGGGCTTCAGTTCCTGGACCTGATCCAGGAGGGCAACATCGGCCTGATGAAGGGAGTGGACAAGTTCGACTACCGCCGCGGCTACAAGTTTTCCACCTACGCCACGTGGTGGATTCGCCAGGCAATCACCCGAGCCATTGCCGATCAGGCGCGCACCATCCGCCTCCCAGTGCACATGGTCGAGATCGTCAACAAGTTGATTCGCATCTCGCGGCAACTGGTACAGCAACTGGGCCGCGAACCCACGTCGGCAGAAATTGGCAAGCAAATGGACATTCCGGCGGCCAAAGTGCGCAAGGTGCTCAAGATCATGCAGGCACCGATCTCGCTGGAGACGCCGATCGGCGAGGAAGGAGATTCCCACCTCGGCGACTTCATCGCAGACCGCGCTTCGGTCTCGCCGGCCGAGGCGGTCATCGACGTGAGCCTGAAGGAGCAGACCGCGCACGTGCTGCACACCCTGACTCCGCGGGAGGAAAAGATCATGAAGATGCGCTTTGGTCTGGAGGACGGCTCGGAGCACACGCTGGAGGAGGTTGGTCTAGAGTTCGCCGTCACCCGCGAGCGCATTCGCCAGATCGAAGCCAAAGCCCTGCGCAAACTGCGCCAGCCCTCCCGATCCCGCAAGCTCAAGTCATTTCTAGAAGACGTGCACGGATGACGCCGGCTTTTGTACGCTTTTTTGCCATGCCTACAGCTTGCCACAACGGCCGAACGCGGCTAGGGCCTGTAGATTTCAGGCCTGCACCACGATCAGAAATCAGGGCCGATGCCCTCACCAGCCTGCCTGTTGGCCGCTGGAGGGAATCAGTGGGACAGTTGGGCGTCAGGAGGCTGCGCGATGACAGTTCAGCAGATCGTTGAGGTCGTAATAATCGTAATTGTGATCTACGTCGCGTTTCGTTTTTTTAGGAAAAGGGGGTAAGCTGACTCGCTGCGCCTGTGGGTGACGGTTTATCCAACCTCCGTGGTTCCGCACATCTTAATTTCTAACCGTCATAGTCGCTGTGAAGCAGCCGTCTTGAGATGGCACCAGCCACCAATGAAGCGTAGGCTTAAGGGATGTACACCACGACTAGAAGCATCGCAGGTGGCACTCTGATGACATGCAACGACTGCGGGCACGCGATCAGCATGAACAAGATTTGTGAGAAGCCCCTTCAGTCCGCAACGGACATTCTGAAGCACATGGCTGCCCACAACTCCTCCCGCGCCTTCGCCACGGTTGGGCGCGTCATCCAACCGGAACCGGAAGTCGTCCCTGTAATGAATTCGCCCGTGCTCTCGGCGTCCCAGCACCCGTGAAGCGCATCGAGCCCCCAATCACCCAACTATAATAACTCCGATGTGAGACGCTCGCGCGAACTGCCATAATCTCATCAGGTGCAGCTTGCGAATCGAAGTATTTGTGCCTCCGCTCTACAATGCTGCCCTATAAAAATGTTCACCATTACCCCCAAGAATCTGTTAGGAGTTGCGAGCGGGACAAAGGCGCTCGTACGTTGGCTTTTCGTAACGGCCCGGTTGAGGACATCCACGCGGGTAAGCTCTGTCCCACATGCCACGGTAACTAACACGACTTTTCAGAGTGAAACCGGGCCGGAAGTTCCCGCCCGATTACGAGGAGCCGCTCGCTCATTACTCTTTATCCAGATACTCGCCGGGAACATCATCCTGCGGCACCTCATGCGTGCGAACCTCCTTCTTGTCAGAGTCACCAGCGTGTTCTACGCCCCTCACCGCGTCGGCCTCGAACGCGTTTCCTTCCTCGATCAACTCGGCCACACTCTCCGAATCCGCACCCGCGATGTTGGACAATCCCTGTAAATCTCCCGATTGCCCGCCCCTCGCTCTCAGTGCTTCGGGTGCAAATGCCTCCGTATCCACGCTCTGGCTTTTTCCCCGAACCCGCGTCCTGAGTGCGACCGGCGTCCTCGCACGGGTTGTCTTCTTGCCGAGGGCCTTCGTTTTCACCGCCGCCTTTTTCAAAGCGGGCTTCCTCTTCGCCAATTTCTTCTTCGGAGCTCCCCTCTTCTTATTCTTAGCCAGCTTCGTTTTAACCGTCTTCTTTATCTTTATCGGCTTCCCTTTCTTCCCGGCAGATCCCTTCGGCTTCGTGCGTTTCTTATCAGTTTTGTTCTTGGCCATACGCGCAGTCTACCACCGGCCGATGGGTGCCCACGAAACCGAGCTAGACGCATAGCGAGGAAACCCACAGGACCAGTGCGCCAGTTTCCGCAATGCCAGCCGGCCTGTCGGCAAGCCTGACGAAATGTCGGCGCGGGTTCTCGATACCCCGTATGGCTCTGGAAACCGCTCGTCTCTGGTAGTCGTGGAGTGTGGAACCTCTCTTTGGCATCAGGTTTGTGTCAAGCTGTCGGTATGGCAAAGAAACGTACCAAAGCCGACAGGTCAGAGCGGCAGACTGAGCAACTGGGAAAAAGGATAGATCGCCGTCCCGACGAGATCGAGAAAAAGAAGCCTACCCGCGAGAACGCGAACCAAGCCGTTGCCTAGCGCAGAACTGTCCAGCGAGCCGCCACAATGGTGGCCGCGAGCATGATGGGCATCTCCATCAGTTCGGCTTTTCTCGTGCCGACGCGAGGGACGACCAACAACGTGCGGATAGTTCCAAGCACGAAGCCCACTCCGAACACCAGTGCGAAATAAAGTACACCCGCCTTCACCACCTGCATCACAGGGTGCCGCCGTCGTTGGCCGATGATAATCGCGCTCGCTTCAGCCAACACCACAGCACTATCAATTCGTTGACGACGAACAGCGTTCCGAAGATCGTTTTGTTGTGGTTGGCGAGCCAGTTCGGGAGGCAGATGTCGAAGTTGGAACCCCGATCAACGGTGTATCGGGCTGCTAAATCGGACAGCGGGCATCTGCCCCCGTTGGCAGCGAGCACTGCGCACTCCAGCAGAACAATCATGGTGAGGATGGCTGCCCAACGGAATCGGCGCAACATGCCTGCCACGGGCAAGGCGAGAATGCTCGCTGCCAGAAGTGCCCAGATCGCCGTGTGCAAAAGCTTGATCGCCGTCAACACTGAGACCCTCTCGCAGCTTTGGCCCTCCGTTGCTTCTGCGCTCCGAGAATCTCGCTCTCCGCTTGGAGCCAGTCGTCCAAGGCGAAGCCGTCAACCCCGCCGCGCTGCTCGTACAACTGATAGGCGCGTTCACGGACGCGCTCTTCGATGTCGACGGGAGAGTCAAGCTTCGGTGAGCGAGGTCGCAGCGATTTCGGTTTAGCGGTCATGGGCAACCTCCTCAAAGAACTGAATGCTGTCCTTCATTATCAGTATCAGGCGACCGCAACCACCAAGACAGTGATGACAATCACGTTCTCCCGTTACTTCGATGACGGGCGAATTCTCCGCGGGCAAGTCGAGGACTGGATGTGGCTGCCCGCCCTAGAATGAAGGAAGGAAGGAAAGGAGCAAGCCGTGAAATTGAGCATAAAGGGTCTGGCTTTGGCATCGGGAATCTTGTGGGGATTGGCGATGCTGGGGATGGGTCTGGCGAACTTGATCTGGGACGGCTATGGTCAGCAATTTCTCCAGACAATGTCGTCGGTCTACTTCGGCTACCATGCGACTCGAAGCATTGCAGAAGTCATCGTCGGGACTCTCTATGGAGTGGTGGATGGTCTCATCGCTGGCGCTGTCTTTGCTAGGCTCTACAATCAGTTTGCCAAGCCCGGCGTCTGAGCATCAAGCCGACCCGGTTAACATTTTCCGGTCAGTGTTCGTGATCCCAGACCGGATCGAGCAGCATTGGAGATGAATCGATGAGGAACTTAGCAGCGCTACTGTTGATATTCAGCTTAAACACGTGGGCGCAGGAGCCGGGGGTGAAGCCGCTGTCCGGCCCCGAGCCGGGCGTGCAGTTGAGGCAGGAATTCATTAGGGCATACAACGCGAAAGATGTGGACGCGGTCGTGGCACTGTACGGCGAAGACGCCACGCTGGTGAGTGATGGCGGTACTTTCAGAGGACGGAACGAGATTCGTAACTGGGTCAAGTCAGGACTGGATCAAGGGAGCACACTGGTGATCGAGCCAAACGTTGAAAGAAGTTCTGGAACACTCGCCTATGGGACAGGGCGAACGAGGAGGCTTGTCGGCTCCGTGGTTCACCTTGGAGAGTACCTGATTGTGATGGAGAAGATTAGCGGGGAGTGGAAGATTGTGCAGCACTTCTCGCTGAACGCTGGAGAGACCACAGGCGCGAACTAGATCGCTACGCTGTCATCGCAAACCGCCTGGTGGCTTCAGCATATCTCTCCATGACGGGCACCGAAATGCCAAGATCGTGCCCCGTCTCCTCGCAGCGGTTTTCGTCGTCCTCTCAGGGTTAGGTCTCGCGCCGCTCCATCCCGGTCTGTTTCTGCTTATCGTTCTAGGAGCATGCTGTTTGGCGCAATGTGCTGAGATTCCCCTCGGCAAGTACCATAGGGGCTGACCTTATGATGAATGCTGAAATGATGGTCGTATCTCACCCGTATTATGCTGTTACCGACCAAGATGGCAGGTTCGAGCTTACCGACGTGCCCCCCGGTGATTATGAAGTTGTGGCGTGGCACGAAGGATGGCATGTGCGGGTCGAGAGAATGCACTGGATGTGTTCAGCCAGAAAACAATCCAGCGGGCTATTTTCAGCGAACCGAGGACTTGGGAACGAGCCGTTACCGTCCATGCTGGTGAGGATGCCCTCGTGAACTTCGTCATCTCGCAGAAATAGGCATATCTCTTTAGGACCGGGGAGAAGGCATACATCCCAGTCCCCTCCCAAATGACAGCACGCTCGTCCGATCTGCCATAATCTCCGTGTGTGGCGGGCGCTACAGACTCTCGCGTCGAAAACAGACCATCGAAGATCACTTCGACACTGGTTCAACTGATCTGAACTGCAAGCGCGTTGCCTCTGACGCTGGGATTAAGCCACGCCACTGAAGATCGCCTCGACTTGGATACCCCACGCTTCAAGTAGCTACTCAGGAATGTAGACCCGATTCCGGTTGTGCTCACACCACCGTTTCAGCTCGGCGGATGAGACGTACTCCGGCTTGGCGAGTCCAAGCCGTTTGACCAGCATTTCGAACTCGGTCGGAAGAGCACGAAGGGGAGGCGGAGGGTGCCCCCAGTTGGGATTGCCGCCCTTACCTTTCCTACCCATCAGCGCGATGGTTCTAGTCATGGTCACCGATGATACGCCAGTCTGCTTGGCTCCGAAATCGGCAGGAGCGACTGAAGTAAGGTTGGGGTATGAAGAGAAGCTCCCGAAGAGATATGCGGCAGAAAAAGTTATTTCCAACACAATGGCGCAAAAAGGAGTAGTCTTGCGCAGTCTCTTCTAGCATCCTTGCGCCGCGCCGCGTAGGGTCACAGTCCCCTACCAGTGGCCACAAGGCTGGGGGCCCCGCGATGAAAACCAAAGCAAAATTCTCTACACCAATGGCTTCGGAGAGAAGTTCCTGCCGATCCAGCGTTTTGCTGGTATGGCTTACGTTGGTCTTTGCGATCGGTTTTTGTCACCCGCTTGGCTTTGCTCAGCAAGCCGTTGTTCTGGTCGGGTCTGGATCAAGTGTTCCCGCGCCGCTCTACAACAAGTGGGCGCAGGAGTACAACAAGGGCAACCCTGGGATCCAGATGAAGTACGTTCCGCTCGGGACCGGCGAGGGCATAAAGCAGATATCCCAGGGCAGCGGCGACTTTGCTGCTGGCGAGGCCCAACTTACAGCCGCGGAGCGCAAGGAGGGGAACTTGATCGAACTGCCGGCCGTGTTGATCGGCATCGTTCCGATCTACAACCTCCCCGGAGTTCATACGGAACTTCGCTTTTCCGGAGAGTTACTGGCCGACATTTTTCTCGGGCAGATAAAGACCTGGAATGCCTCGCAGATTGCGAAGCTCAACCCAGACGTATCTTTACCGAGTCTGCCCATCAAAGTGATTTACCGGCCAGCAGGCAAAGGCTCGAATTACGTTTTCAGCGAGTTCCTTTCCAAGACCAGTTCCAAGTTCCGCACACAGATCGGGACGAGTGCGTCTCCCAATTGGCCTGTGGGAACGCCAGCCGAACGCAGTTCAGATATGGCCGACAAAGTGAAAAGCGAGACGGGCTCGATTGGATACGTGGAAGCTCAGTACGCAGTCAAGGCCAACATTCCGAATGGCATCGTGCAAAACGCAGCCGGAAAGTACGTCAAGGCTTCGCCAGAAACGATCAAGGCCGCCTGTAACGCGGTAGAGGCGCCGGCGTGGGACAAGTTTTCGGCTTCGTTGAGCAATGCCCCAGGGGCCGATGCATTCCCCATCACCAGTTTCACCTGGCTATACCTGCGCACCACCTCATCCGATTCTCGACGCGCCGCTGCACTGGTTAACCTGCTGAACTGGATGTTCACCGATGGCCAGCGACTTGCGTCAGAGGATGGCTACGCAGAACTGCCGCCACTGTTGCTGGCGAAGGTTAAGACCAAGGTCAGTTCACTCCACTAATGAGCCCTGGAATTATCCTGAATGCTAGTCGGCTGGCGTCACCGCGGACAACAGACCGCACTTGACCAGCCCGGGAAGTACGATCGGCACAGTCGCCTACATGTCTCCCGAACAGACCCGGGCGCGTGAACTGGACGCGCGCACCGACCTTTTCTCTTTTGGAGTTGTGCTCTACGAGATGGCCACGGGCCAGTTGCCGTTCCAAGGTGAAAGTTCGGCCGTCATTTCCAGCGCTATTCTTGAGCGCGACCCGATCCCTGCGACGCGTTTCAACCCGAGCGTCCCCGCCAAGCTGGAAGACATCATTAACCGCGCTTTGGAAAAAGACCGCGAGTTACGGTTCCAGAGTGCGCGCGACATGAAGGCGGAGTTACAGCGGCTGAAGCGGGATAGCGAGGCGCGGAAACCACCATCTTCATCTTCGGGTGCCACTCCCGTGGCCAGGGAGAGCGGCCTCGAACCGGCGGGCGCTCTCATCACTCCCTCACCCGGTTCAGTTCCGGCCGCGGCGACTTCTTCGGGTCCAGCCAGCGGATCGAGCGTAGCTGCCAGCCCACCAAAGAAGCTCGGCAAGTTCGTGATTCCTGCCGCGTTGGTAGTCGTGGCGCTGGCTGCTGCCGGATTCTATTACCGTTTTCATAGCGGCGTTTCCAAACTCACCGACAAAGACACCATTGTCCTCGCCGACTTCGACAACAAGACCAGCGACGCCGCGTTCGACGATACGCTGAAGCAAGCCCTTGCGGCCGAGTTGGGCCAGTCCCCTTTTCTCAACATTCTTTCGGACCAGAAAGTAGCGGACACGCTGAAGATGATGGGGCGCCAGCCCACCGAGCGCCTCACGAAAGATGTAGCTCGCGAGATTTGCCAGCGTGCTTCCAGTACTGCGATGCTCACCGGTTCCATCGGGCAGGTGGGAAGCCATTACAACCTGGTTCTGAATGCTATAAACTGCTCAACTGGCGATCTTTTCGCGACCAGCCAGACTGAAGTGAATGACAAGGATCATGTGCTAAGCGGACTGGGCAAGCTAGGCACCGACATTCGCGAAAAGCTGGGCGAATCGCTGACTACCATCCAGAAATTCGACAAGCCACTTGAACTGGCGACCACTCCTTCCCTCGAGGCGCTGAAGGCCTATAGCGAAGGGGAAAAAATCTCTAAGACGGGCGGCGATGCCCAGGCGATTCCTTACTACAAACGTGCCATCGAACTCGACTCCAACTTCGCCAGTGCCTGGGTCAGCTTGGGTGTCCGATACTCCAATCTGGGAGAAAACGGCCTGTCGAATGACGCTTTCTCCAGAGCTTTCCAGTTGCGTGACCACGTCAGCGATCGCGAGCGCTTTCGCATCGAGTCTGCTTACTACATGTTTGCGCTCGGCGATCTGAATCGGGCTCGCCAGACATTTGACTTGTATTCTCAGGCTTATCCCCGGGACTCCCGCCCGTGGCTCAACCGGGGTATTATCTCAATCGTTTACGGGCGCTACGACGATGCCATTCGCGAAACACGCGAAGCCGGGCGGGTCGATCCCGACAGCACCGTTTCCTACGGCAATCTGGCGGAAGATTACGTTTTTGCGAATCAATTGGATCAGGCAAAATCCGTCTTCGACGAAGCGTCGGCCCGGAAGTTGGTTAGCGCCGACTTGCTCCGCGGAAGATATGGCCTTGCCTTTTTACGGAACGATACTGCGAGCATGGCGCAACTGGTAGCGCAAGCCCCGCAAGTTTCCGCCGCCGAAGATATGCTGCTTTCCACATCTGCCGACACCGAGGCCTACTATGGCCGCCTTTCCAAAGCCCGTGATCTCTCGCGCCAGGCGGTGGCGTTCGCCCTGCGCGAGGACCGAAAGGAAACCGCCGCTCTGTGGCAGTTGAATTTCACCTGGAGCGAGGCGGAGTTCGGAAACTCCGACCAGGCTCGTAAAGATGCCGCGTCCGCCTTGGCGCTTGCGTCCACACACGACGTCCAGATCGCGGCCGCGCTGGCTTTTGCTCGGGCCGGCGATCACGCTGCGGCGCAAAAGCTCGCCGACCAACTTGCGAAGCAGTATCCGTCCGACACGGAGGTGATCAGTTACTGGTTGCCGACAGTCCGCGCATCCATCCTTTCCCGCTCGAAGCCGGAGGAGGCGTCGCGAATTCTCGAAGCGACGACTCCCTTCGAACTCGGGCAGGCGCAACCTCAGACCCAGGTCGGCGCACTCCTGTATCCCGTCTATGTGCGCGCCGAGGCATTGATGGCGGCCCACCGCGCCGGCGATGCCGCCCGCGAATACCAGAGGATCATCGACGCCCGCGTGATCGTGCTGAATTGTCCACTGGGTTCGCTGGCCCAACTCGGACTAGCGCGCGCATACGTCATGGCCGGCGACACCGTCAAAGCCAAGGCAACTTACCAGGAATTTCTCACCCTCTGGAAGGATGCCGACTCCGACATCCCCATCTTGAAAGAAGCCAAAGCCGAGTACGCAATGCTGCGGTAGCCCGGGGGAAAGGTACTGCCTCGACGCTTGCTATTTGCCGAAGTTTGCCGTGGTTCTTCTTGTTGGCATGTGGCGCAGCGTTGAAATTTTGACGTGGGATAATACTCACCCAAATGGCTTCGCTGCTGCAAACAGCTTCTCCCGACGCGGTCCAGCGAATCCGGCGGGTGCAAGCCGTCACAATCGCATGGATGAGCGTGGAGGCTGTGGTGTCCCTCTTCGCCGCGCGACGGGCGAGCAGCCCTGCGCTCCTCGCGTTCGGTGGAGATAGCGCCATCGAACTTCTCTCAGCGGTAGTAGTGCTGTGGAGATTTCGTGCAAGTGATGCACACGAGGACGTGGAGAAGTGGGCTGCTCGTGTCGCTGGAGCCTTGTTGTTCGTGCTGGCTGCTTTTGTCGCAGTCACTTCGGTCACGAGTCTGCTGGGTTACAGCGAACCCAAGCCCACGCATCTAGGGATAGCCATTTTGGTAGCCGCCGCCGCCGTCATGCCCTGGCTTGCGAAAGAGAAGCGGCGGCTGTCAGGAGCTACAGGCAGTGCTGCGTTGAGGGCGGACGCCGCTCAGTCGGCGCTGTGCGCTTACCTCTCGCTGATCGCCTTGGCGGGACTGGCGATCAACGCGATCTGGCACGTGAAGTGGGCAGACCCGCTTATGGCTTTAGCCGTTCTCCCTCTCATCGTTTGGGAGGGTCGAGAAGCCATGCGCGGGAAGACTTGCGGCTGTTGCTGATCTGACCCACAACGCGCACGAAAGCCAGCCGAGCCACCACCGTCATGAAATGCTGGTGTACTTTCGAATATCCGGGGTCTAGACTTCATCTCGTCAAATCGAAGGAGGGAATATGGCAACAGCAAGAATACCCCAACCAATCACCGATGACCCAGTGAAAGTTGACCCTCGGCACTACAAGGTCGAGTTCGAGAATGAGCGAGTCCGAGTGGTGCGCATCAAATACGGAGCGGGCGAGAAGTCGGTCATGCACAGCCACCCGGAATCCATCACCGTGTTCCTGACGGACGCCCATGCCAAGTTCACTTACCCGGACGGGCGCAGTGAGGACATCAACGCGAACGCCGGAACGGTACAGCACATGGACGCCTTCACCCACCTGCCGGAGAGTCTCGGCAACACGCCATTCGAGGTCATCCAAGTCGAGTTGAAGGGTTAGGATCGGGCAGTTCCATGATCTATACGAGAGCGGGCTTGCTCCCGCTCTTTTTTTCGGATGCCGCATGCTGACTCGAAAGGACGAGCTGACACCGCCCCTCGCCCGCTACCGCCAGATCAAGATCAGCGCTGTGCGACTCCAAGAGGCATGCTCATTGCGACGCTTTCGGCACTCGATATCGGGTCGCCGGAAGGCGAACCTTCTGAGCTCGCCCAGAAAGCTGTGGACCTGTTTGCCTCATGCAATATCAAAACCCAACTTCATTCGGATATGTTGCACTATCTCTGGGTCCAATACGCAATTATTGGGGATCCGTGGGCAGCAAGCAGTCTGCGCCGATCCCGACGCCTGTCAAAACCAGTAACGCCTCTACCGGGGAGGGGCGAGTGGGCCGCTTTTAACCGCGAACGATAACGCGGTTTGTCGTTAACATTGAAATAGCCAGGGGTGCGCCGCATAACCGACAGCAAGAGTGGAGGTTTGGGGTCACCTGATGCCTAACTAAGAGAAATTCCCGGTACTCACGCCAGCTAACCGGCGAATTTCTGAGTGTGGGGGACCCCTGCAAAATTTGCACCGACTCAAGGCGATAAGGCTCAAAACCCGTCGATGAGTGTAATCGATTTAACGCCAATTGACGAAGAGTCCGAGGCGCCAACAAACGTTCGTGATTCGAGTATCGTGGGCGTGGAGTCCAAGCTCAAGGAATGAACCGAGAGGGTCTACCTTAGCGACCACCCTTGAGAGAGCATCTGACCTGATTCAGAGAAGCACACCCGGTAGGCAAACGAAGCCGGGAGATTGCGACGCATCGCCGCGAACCGCAAATCCACAATCTCAACGACAGCTTGGTGCCCCTCCATGTGAAAACGCGTGACGGGAAATCGAGCGTATCGCAATACTTCCTGCACCTCGCCAAGTTTCCGGGCTTGTTCTATAAATTGATTCGACGCGGCGTCGATGTAATATGTACGTTCACTGGTCGGGTCGTTCTCTGGATCCGCGCTAAGTCGCAGGCCATCACGTAAACCCATCTGTGTTTCATAGACGCCGTGCGGACCGCGCACAAGTCCATCCCAGTGCCAGAGGGATTGTGGAAATGGGGAAGTCGGAAGGGCGGCAGAGATCTGGAAGTCCACCCCCCTGTGCGCGGCGAACTCCTTCACGCGCTCCAATGCAACGTGGTGCGCATAGGTAGCAACAAGGATGTAGGCAGCGGCCAGAGATAGTCCGGCACGACTCCAGGCCGCGAACGGCACACGCAATCCCCAGTTGTGAACCGCAGGAAGAAGAAAGACAAGGGCGAGCAAGGCGGCCGAAAACAGAACGGCCAAACCAGAAATCCAGACGCCGAATAATGCTTGTGCGATTCGGGATGCAATCAGTGGGGCAGGCGCAAAGATGATACACAAGAGAACGGCTCGGCCCGGAACCCGTTCCGGATCGGCGTACGCCCACGCCAAGAATTGCGGGATCGACAAAATTCCGATCAATGTGAAATCGACTATAAAAATGATGTCCCACGCAATGCGAGACCACTCTAACGGCGACCAGAGCATCGCGCCAAAGACGGTCAATAGATCGAGAAAGATGTGACTGAAAATCCCCACCGCATAGAGACCCGTTAGCTTATGAAATTTCGGCGTTTCCCACTCTCGCGACCGCGCGATGGCACGGGTTAAAGCCGCGAGAGCGAGAGCCCAAACGGGAAGACAAAGCAGCGAGTGCGTGATGCTGCGATGCGAGCTGATTAGCAACAGTTCATGGCGTGAAAACAGGTCACGCAACACGCCTAAATCCGGAAAGATCGCACCTATCATCAGCGCCCAAGTCGTAATTCGCTGATTGTTCAACTCCCTCACGGGAAACAAGTCCGCGCCGCCGAAAGCGGCCTTACTGATCAACGTGCCCGCAATTGCGTGAGTGATTGGATCCATAGTGACAGCCCGCCATCCTAAAGCAGCGGTGCCGTTTTCTGCAAAACTCGGACCGATCTGTCCTGCTCTAGCACAGTATTGTTGATAGACTTTCATATCCCCGTCGTTCATAATACGCAAGGAATTGGCATGATCTGAAAATCTCGCAGGATGCCGATCCCCCTGTAACCGGCGTATTCTTTTTCCGTTATTCAGGACCAGGCGCGAAAACCGCAGAGACGCTCAGAAAGCGGCCATTGATGACCTCGCGTTAGTCAAGGCTTGGATATCCGCCGACGAGGTTGAGAATCAGGGCGCGACATAAGGAGGTTGTCAGCCAGTGTTTCGGGCGCAACGAGGACAACGCTCGCCACGATATTCCGTGTCATTTTGCGGATTCGCACTCATCCTGATTTTGATTTTTGTTTCGCGTTTCGGAAAAACGGACGAACTGGATCACTTTGTTGTTCGTGTTGGGAAGACTGTAAAAATCACAGCTTCGTATAACTATTGCTGGTTTCCAACCGTGCATCAGTTTTCAACCGGCGAAATACTTACCACAATGCGCACGAGCCCGGACGAGACGAATCCTGAAGGTGAGTTTTCGGCATATTGCATTTCGAGGGATAGAGGAAAGACATGGAGTCGACGTTATCCGATGGGAGCGGGTGCAAATATAGATGAAGCTTATAGTCAAGTGCCTCTCGATGGCGGAATCTGGGCGCTAGGAGCTGGGTACGCATCATTGGAACCATTTCCTCCCAACCAAAAAACGGATTTTCATGTCACCCTGACCAAATTTTCACAAGGGGGAATGGACGTCCATCAAATCAGAGACGCCAGGATTCATCTTTCTGAAGCCGCAGAATTCGAGCCAGTGGAGCTTTACGGCATTAAGACTCAGGATGCGTCTCAACTTGGAACAGTTCCTTCTCCCCAACCTTGTGGAGCAATTATTGGGGGTCCAGGCGGAGAATGGCTGACCACGCTGTCCTACACCACAGAAGGCAATCAAAGCCGGCTGGTTCTGCTTCGTTCTTTTGATCACGGCCATACATGGAATGAGGATGCGATCATTGCCGCGGAACAACCTCAAAAGAAGCCGCCTTGGATGGGCGATGGTGGGCCAGGTGAGGCGGGTTTGGTTCGACTGTCAGAAAACCGGCTGTACAGTATTTTCCGGACCGGTGAGTACATGGGTGAAAGCTGGTCGTTTGACGACGGTAAGACGTGGTCTCCGCCAGTATCAACTGGCCTCAAAGGAGTAGCCCCCCATTTAAGACTGATGAAGAACGGATTGTTGGTCTGCACGTTCGGCCGCCCTGGTCCAGTAACAATTATGTTTAGCCAGAATGAAGGAAAGAAATGGGCTGCCATCACACCAATTTTCAAGGGTAAAAGTAGCTGCTACACCGATGTGATTGAGTTGGAAACGGGTAAGCTCTTCGTGGTGTTTGATTCCCTTCCTGGAGTCGGAGGAAACCCCGTCCCTGAGACGGGCACATTCACTGAACACTCGATCTACGGAATATTGGGTGGGTGGTGACGTAACTTTGATTGTGTAAAAAGCGAGAGGAGCTGAAACTACCATGTGCCGACTCGGGTCGGATGTTTCAATTCAACTCCAAAAGAAATAGTTCTTTCCCGTCACGCCTCCACACGGGTTGGGTCCCGCCCGCGCTGGAAACCTGCCACTTACCGGCTCCGCCGCCAAACAGCATCACGTACACTTCCTGCCCGCCCGATTTCAGCAAGTGGCGGTGGCAACCCAGCCTACAGCATCGTGGTAACCGCATCAGCAGCGGGCACCACGAGCGACAGCAAGACGATTAACGTCACATCACAAATAGGCGTCAGTGCCGAGTCCTTGTTACGCGACACGCCGCGACCATGTTGTCAATCGTGTCTTCGTCTGACTTCGTCTGCTTTCAATTACCCACAAATATCGCAACGTGGGATAGGTTATTACGAGAATAGGTTCTGCCTCAAGGTGTGCACTTATTAGGAGAGGGAGTTCGATGATGAACTGCCCCCATGAGAAAACGACAGAGGTTGCAAGGACGCGCAAGGGAAGGCGGCCATTCTGTAGTTTCTTCGAGCAAAGAATGGATTGAGCAGGAACTGAGCCGATGCGAGTTCAAAGACTCACGACATGGTAAAAGGTTGGAAAAGCTTCTTGACCAGTTCTCCGATGAAATCGGTGGAAGCATTCCTTGGGCGTGCCAGGATTGGGCAAACACCAAAGCGGCGTATCGGTTCTTGGCCAACGGGCGAGTGGACGAAGCAGCGATTCTCAGCGGGCATTTTCAGGCGACCCGGGAGCGTTTTTCTGCTGCCCAGGGTAAAGATCCAATTTTGGTTTTACATGATACGACGGAGTTTTCTTACCAGCGGGAGAGGACCTCACCGATCGGGCTGTTGACATCTGCTTACATGTGGCAGGACGGAAAAGGTCGTCCCCGTTTGCATACGCTTTGCGGTCTGCTGATGCATTCCAGTCTGGCCATCACCACCGAAGGGGTACCGCTGGGACGGGCTGCCATCAAGTTCTGGACGCGAAGCAAGTTTAAAGGATGCAATGCCCTCAAAAAGAAGATCAATCCCACACGGGTGCCCATGGAACAGAAAGAAAGCATTCGCTGGCTGGAGAATCTGAAACAGTCCACCGTCCTACTGGCGGACGGGCAGCGCTGTGTCCACATTGGCGACCGCGAGAGCGACATCTATGAATTCTTCTGTGCTGCGCAAGCCGCCGAGACCCACTTTCTAGTGCGGACGTGCGTGGATCGTCTGGCGGGCGACGGCCGGCACACCATCGCCGATGAGATGAAGGAAGTACGTATTCAGGGGCTGCATCGGGTTCAGGTCAGGAATAAGAAGGGTGATGCGTCCGAGGCCATACTGGAGATTCGGTATCGGCGTATCCAGGTACTTCCGTCGCGGGGAAAACAAAAGCAGTACCCTCCACTCCGTCTCACCGTAATCCATGCGGAGGAACGAGGGAAACCACAGGGCCGGGAAAAGATTCACTGGAAACTGATGACGGACTTGCCCGTGGCTTCACGCCAAGATGCCCTGGAAAAGATCCGATGGTACGCCCTGCGCTGGAAGCTCGAGACCTTCCACAAAATCCTGAAGTCGGGCTGCCGAGCAGAAGAGGCAAAGTTGCGAACCGCCGAACGACTCGTGAACTTGATTGCCGTTCTTTGCGTTCTTGGTTGGAGAATCTTCTGGATGACCATGATCAACCGGTCCGTCCAAGCAACTCCACCGACCCTGGCGTTCACCAGCTTGGAGCTTCGTCTGCTCGACCAACTTGTGACGGATGAAAAGGACACAAGATCGCGGCCGAAACCACTTTCTGCCTATCTCACGAAGCTCGCCAGACTTGGTGGCTATCTTGCCCGTGCCAACGACTCTCCGCCAGGCAACATGGTGATGTGGAGAGGCGTATCCCGCCTCACTGACATCGAACTCGGTTTCATGATCGGAGCACAACTTGTGGGTAATTGAAAGCTTCGTCTGACGCTTACCTTACTTCTTCATTATTCGTCCACTTATTGATCTCTCCGAACAATCGCTTTCTCCGTCCAGAGTGAGGAGTCAGAGATTTCCCGGGTAGGCTTGTAACGCAAAGATGTCCGCGCGGGAACGTCGGCTCGATTTGCTTCGATTTATTGAGCCATTCAAGAACCTCATGTTCACGCTTCGGCTAATTGTGCGGCATTCATCGCTTTCTTCAGGCTGTTCTTGGTGCGCGTGATTTGGTCAATTGCGATGGAGAACCACTTGTAAGCCTGGGCTACATCTCGTCTCATGCCGTACATGCGTGCCAGCGCCAACTGAGCCGCAACCACCCCATCTTCTGCCGCCTTCTGACATGAGGCGAGGGTTGCCTCATCGAAACCTTCGGTCGGATCCATCAGCAGACCCTGCAGTATGGGCGCGGGCTTACCCTGGCTGAGCGTCATAAACAGCAATTCGATTCGGTTAGAAACGCCAAGTTTGTCGAAGATGCGAAACAAATAATTCTTAATGGTGTGCTGGCTCAGGCCCATGCGCTCGGCGATTTCGCGATTGGTGAGTCCCTCGGAGAGACAGCGTACGACTTCCACTTCGCGCTTGGAGAGCAAGTTCATGCCCTTGCCATCAACGGCTCTTACCTTGGGGGTGGATGCCAAGGTTTCGAGCACTAGCGTCATCTGCTCGTGGCTGACCCAGGCTTGGCCCTCATGAACACGGTGGATGCAGCGGCAAAGCAGGTCGGAAGAATCCTGATGATCGAAAACTCCTCGGGCCCCGGCGCGAAAGGCCGCCAACACGGCGTCGGGTTTGGACGAGTCGAGAAGCATGACGGCCCGTGCATGCGAGTACGTTTCACGGACCTGCTGCAAGACTTTGAACCCGAGCTGAGCGTCTCCGTTGGCGAAGGCGCTGAGCACAAAAACATCGATCTTCTGGCTGCTCGATGCGCCCACCAGACTCGCGGCGTTCAATTCGGAACTGATCACCTGCAAATCGGGATCGCGATTGAGCGCTCCGACCAGCAGCTGTGTATGAAACGGCGAGTTATCGGCAACAAGCACGCTAATTGCGGAAGCATGCTTGACGTGATCGTGCTCCATCAGAACCCCTTCAAGTCGCGGACTATCTGGAGCCCGGGGGCGGGTTCCTTAAACAGAATGCCAAAAAGTCTCCCAGACGGAATCTGGCTCTTACCCGGTCGCCCTGAAAGTCGCCTTGATTCAATGTCATCTATGCGGCGGACAGATCATCAGGCAGACCGGCAGAAACAGTCTGGAGATTACCTGGTACAAACAATGAAGGGGGAGTAATTTCGCTTCCGGCTTGAGTTGCCTAGTTAAGGCAATCCGGCCAGAACCTGAATACTACCAAGAAGTTTCCATCCCGACAAGGGCTAAAGTGTGCAGACGCGGTGCACACATGTGCAGGCCACTGCATAGGGCCGAGTCGACTAATCCGAAAGAATAGAACCTCAAGACACACCCAGTAATGAAGGGGAACTGGAGAGATAAAGTGGCCTCTAGCCTTTCAGATTCTTATGTTTACGCAAGTTTAGGGGCACCGTTTCTTTCGTCTTGATTCCTGTCAGATGGTTACTTCCGTTTACGAGATTGCGAAATGCGAGAAATGCCCCTAAGGTCAAAGATTAAGTAGGTAACTCTGGCCCTTTGATGTGTGAGAATTGCTTCTCTAGTACTGAGTACCTCTTGCAGCGAAATGCATCCGCTTGTAGATTTCGTCTCACTGAACGATTACAAAAAGGTTCGCTGTGGCTAGGCAGCTCATGGCAAGTCCCGAGGCAAGATAAAATCTTGATGTCGCCCTCGAGAGTAATCAATAGCAACCAGTAATACTGTACACTCTTCCCCCTGTTACACGTGGTCATCCCCCCAAAGATCGCGCGGGTCTAGGTCCTATTTTTCATTTTTAGGTTTTGGGTTACCAGATACCTGGGACTCAGAGGGCGAAGCTATGAGCACGACCAGCCAAATACATCAAGACCCGGTTCCGTCGCCAGCTGTTGATGGCTGCTGCGAGAGCTGGTATGCGGTGCAAACTCGATCCCGGCACGAGAGAGTTGTGGTGCAACGATTCCGCGATAAGGGACTGACAACGTTCCTGCCGCTCGTCACCGAAGTTCGCCGCTGGAGCGATCGTAAGAAATCAGTTGAACTGCCCCTGTTCAGTTGTTACGTGTTCGTAAAGATTATGTCCACCAATGAAGATCGTCTGAAGGTACTTCGTACCGACAGCGTCTTCGACTTTGTCGGCGTTCCGCGTCAAGGCACGCCCATTCCCGACGAACAGATCGATGCGGTGCGTACTATCGTGGAAGAGCGGGTGAACTGGGAAACCTATCCCTTCCTCAAGATCGGCCAGCGTGTGCGCATCCGCAGCGGAGCCTTGGATGGAATTGAGGGTATTCTCGTTTCTCGCGATGGAAAACGTTCTGTCATCGTTTCCGTGGATGCCATTCAGCGCTCGCTCTCGGTCCGCGTAGAAGGATACGAGATCGAGGCCGCCTGACCTTTTCCGCTTCTCGTCCTTCATTTTCTGCAACGAAAGAATCAACCAAACCGTGGCAACCAATGCGATTGCATCAGTGCGTCTTCTGGTCGTAAGCCGGGAACCTGCTGTGCTTCGCCCTCTCTGGTCGATCGGCGAATCAAACTGCTGGCATCTGGAGACGGCCGGCAGTGGGTGGGAGGCGCTCGAAATACTGCAGGCCGGAGCGGCTCCCGACCTTCTCGTGCTCGAGTTATCCGGACGGATGGCGGCGGTTTGCACGTGCTGCGGTGGTTGCGCCGATTGCGTCCGGCGCTTCCGATCATCTTGATCTGCCCCACGGACGATGCCGAGTGCAAGCAAGAGGCAATCCGGCTTGGGGCCCAGGCGATACTGGTTCGACCGCTGGAAGAGGAGCAACTGGAATTCGTTATCCGGCGTAATCTGGGTGCGGCGTCCTCGGGCGCGGTCAGCGAGATCCGCAGCGAAGATATCGAACCGATCGGTGATGGTGCTTTCTTTATCGCCGCCAGCCCGATCATGCGCAAGCTGCGGGTGCAAGCGGAACTGCTGGCGCAAGCCCAGGTACCGGTGCTGATTCTCGGAGAAAGCGGGAGCGGCAAGAGTACAGCGGCACAACTGATTCATGGGTTGTCGGTCCGGGCTGGACTCAAGCTGGTGAAGGTGAACTGCGCGGCATTGCCCGGCCATCTTCTGGAAGAAGAACTTTTTGGATCGGAAAGGCAACGCGGATCGGAGAGGGAAGGCGAAGCCGGATTCGGCCGCTCCCGCGCAGGCAAGCTTGCATTGTGCGAAAAAGGCACAATGCTTCTGGACGAAATCGTCGAGATGCCACTGGATCTGCAGCACATGCTGCTTCAGGTGCTGCAACACAAGCGTCTGGTGAAAACGAACGGGGACAATCCGACCGAAGTCGATGTCAGAATATTGGCTGCCACCAGCGCCAACATCGATCAAGCTCTTGCCGGGAAGAAACTTCGCGAAGACCTCTACTATCGCCTAAGCGCATTCACGCTGCATGTTCCCCCGTTGCGTCAACGCAAAGAGGAGATACCGCTCTTCCTGCATCATTTCATGCAGCAATTAGCCAGACACTATAGCCTGCCTCCACGTAACTTTTCGCCAGCCGTGATGGACGCCTGCCAGCGTTATTCGTGGCCGGGGAATCTGAGCGAGCTGGAGAGGTTCGTGAAGCGATATCTGGTGATGCCGGATTATAAGTTCGCATCGGGACAGGAACCTCTACCTGGAGAGACGTCCGATGATGGCTACTCCGTCTCGCGGTTGACGTCTCCCGTGTCGTCCGATGCGAGCGGCACTTCTGAGCAGGCGTCTGCACCAGAGTCGCTTTTCAATATTTGCTTGCTTGAAATCTCGTGGATCATAACTCTGTACTCAAATCTATTCTGGAATAGCACTTGCGCCGTTATGAGCCATGTAACCAATTCCGCAAAAGGTCGGCTTGAACGAAGCCACATTGCGTTGGGAAGACACGAGCGACTCAGCGAGCCAGGGTTGGTCTTGATTTGCTCTTGGGTCGCGTCAGCTGTCGCTTGTCCAGACCGTCCCCATTGCCCCCGAGCAATCTACGCAATTAAGCAAACCCTTTGCCGCCGCGCGGCGTGGTTCCAGAGGCTGTACCTGAAAGGCTTTCGGATTAGCTATCGTCTGCTTGCGCACGCCCTTTCCTCGTCAAGTTTGTTTGCCCTGATTATTGACAGATCGGCGGGCCAGTGCCGCGATCTGGTTCTCCGGCAGTTGCTCGGTGCGCATGAACGACTCGTCGGACCGCACCGCCGTGACGCTGGACTCGCGGACGAGGTAGAATTCACCCGTTGCCTGCCCGGCGAGCTTGTCGGTCACGTTTCCCTTCGCCGCCGCCAGCATCGGCTTCAGCTTTTCGATCGCCCGCGGCTCCTTCACCCGGCCGATCAGCCAGGTCCGCACGTTTTCCTTGCACTTGTAGTCGAAATCGCCCGGGCTTTGCGTGGCCAGGAACACGCCGACGCCGGCCGACCGAGCCCGCTTGAGCAGGTCCTCCATCGGCGCCTTGGTGGCGGGTTGCCTGGTCCCCGCCGGCAGGTAGAGGTCTGCCTCGTCGAACAGGAACACCGCCTGGAGCCGCGGCTGCGGCGACTTCGCGCACCACCGCGACACCGCCACAAGCAGTTGCGACACCCAGAAGTCCACCTTGGCGGCGTCGCCCAGAAATCGGGTGCTGATCACCGACAGCCGCACCCGACCCGGCCGGGCATGCGGGCCGGTGCCGAGCAGGGCGTCCACGTCCAGTCGCTCGTCGCCGGTCAACAGTTGCTTGTTGTTCAGTTCCAGCGTGAGCAGGCGCTGGGCCAGGTTGGCGTAATACTTGTCCGGGTAGCCGCCGCCGATGGCGTTCAGCAGCGCGTCGTCCTGTTGCTCGATCACGTCCCGCAGGGCGGGCACAGTGATCGCGGCCCCGGGCACTGCCGCCAGGGTCTCGATGGCCTTCGCCAGGATCGCCCGCTGCCCCTTGTCCGCATCGGACGACTTGAACCCGATCATGCTGCCCAGGGCGGCGGCCGCGTACTGGGCGAACCGCTCGCGGTCGGCCTCCGGAAGCTGGTCGAACCCGGGCGGCACGACCGGCAGGGCGAGCGGCCGGCCGTTCGGCTCGCCGGGAGTAAACAGGGCCACGTCGAGCTTGTCCCGCAACGCCTGCCGCGCCGCGGCGCGGGCAGGGTCGCCGAGCGGACGGTCCCAGGCGGCCGGGTCCGCGTACCGGCACAGGTCGCCCTTGCGGTCGAGCAGCACGGCGGGCACGTCACGGGCGAGCAATTGTTCGATCAGGTTCAGCGCCGCCGTCGTCTTGCCGCTGCCCGTCCCGCCGAGGAACGCCGCATGCTGGGCGAACTCGTTCGGCTCGAAGGTCGACCGGGGCCGGCGTCACGCTGAGCGTGTGGCCGAGGACGAGTGACGCCGTCGCTCGTGCGAGCCGGAGCCGGAGCCGGAACGGCCGGGACAGGTCGGAGCCGAGTCGACGCGGCGTTGCGGCGGCCGCGGACGGTGGGGCGACCGGCCGGGCGCGGGATCGCGGCGAGTGCGCTCAACTTCAGGATCTTCTGGAGCGAGTCCAGTTCGCCGAGCGGCCGGGCGGCCTTCTGCCACGCGGCGAAGTCCGACCGCGTTGCGTGCTGCTTGCGGAACGCCTCGAACGCCAGCATCCGCCGCCAGTCGGCGTCGGCGACGACCACCTTTCGCCCGTGCCGTTTCAGCATGCCGGCGATCTGCGTCGCCGCCTTACCCGACTTCGGGAAGTCGGTCGTGCGCACGATCGCGACGGGGATTTCGCCGGCGCGTTTCTCCAGCTCCGACGAGTTGCTTGCCGAACGCGACGCCGCGCGTGCTGGCGTTGCACACGCCGACGAGCAGTTTGTCGACGCTGTTGTCCGGCTTGTGGGTCTCGACTTCCAGGTATCTCCCGTCCGGCGGTCGCAACCGAAGTGAAAGCCGTCGGGCAGTTCGGCCGTCGCGGCGCCGATGGCGTCGGCCAGCACACCGGCCAGGTCTTCCTCGCCGTCGGGCACGGTCGCCTGGAATGCGGAGTGGAAGTCGTTCCAGAGCGCGTCGAGGTCGTTGTCCAGGAGGCGGCGGTAGGCTGGGCGATCGGCCCCTCCGGCTCTTCCCATCGGCCCGCGGTGATGCAGCGCTGATGGTGCCGCCGCAGGAAATCGAGGGCGTCGCGGGTCCGCAAGTTGTTCAAGCCTGGCGAGGTGAACATCGCGGAACGGGTACAACTCGTTCGCCGGATCGACCTCGACCTCCGCCGTGTCGTACAGGTAGGCGAGCCGCCGGGCGGTCATCTCCCGGATTTCGTCCAGCGTGCGGTTGCCGAGCAGGCGGATCGGCTCCGGGTCGCGGATCTAACCGATCCTGCTTGGCCTTGGTGAGTTTTTCGACGTTCTCCTTGAAGTAGTCCTCCAGGCAGGCCAGCACGACGACGGCGTTGGGAATGGTGTCGGTGAATGCGGTGATCGCGTCGACGACCTTGAGGAACCGCTCGACCGGGGCCGACTGGTTGGCCATGTCTTCCAACTGGTCGATGAGGAGCACCAGCGGGACGCCGTGGACGGCGTCGGTCAACTTCGCGAGCTGCTGCAACATCCTCATCGGGTCGGCGTCGTCGGTGCGCGGCACTGCCCCGCCGATCCACTCGCGGTCCTGGGGCCGCATTTCCTGGCACCGCAGCCACATCAGCGCCCGGCTGCGGACCTGCGGCTCGTTCCGTTCCAGGTGCAGCATCACCCGGAGCAGCTCGAGGTCGCAGCTCCGGAACCGTGCGGCCTGTTGCAGCCGGTCGGCGTAATCGTCGGCCAGCCGCGTCGGGTCGCCGTCGCTGTCGCCGTCGCGGAACGCCTCCATGTCGGTCCCGGACAGCCCCGGCACCGACTCCAGCAGCGCCGCCGACAACCGGGCAAGCCCGGTGCGCGACGGGCCGGTCCGGGTCGTACGGCTGCTCCAGCCCGTCGATCAGGTTGGTCAGCATGTAACGAGCGTAGTTGCTCGCCTCGGCCGTCATCTGCAGGTAGCCGCAGTAGCCCAGCCCCTGTCCGTGGGCGCGCGTCCGAAATGCCCGCATCAGGTGCGTCTTGCCGCTGCCGGCCTCGCCGAGCAACACCAGGACCGCCCCGGATGGCGGCGGCGGGGTGCGGCCGGCGCGGTTCAGGAGGTGCTCGAACGCCGCGCGGGCCTCGGCGTGAATGGTCTCCACGTCGTACGGGTCGGCCTTCCAGATGGCGGTCGGCGTGGCGACCGAGTGGAACACTTCCGGGCAGTCGGGCGCGAGGAAGGCGGCCATGCGCGGGTCGGCGGCGGCCGGCGATTCGACGGGAGCGACGAGCAGTGCTCATGGATGGTCCCCTTCGAGCAGGACAAAGTGGAACGTCGCGTTCAGATACTCAGTCTCGGAGTCGGCCACCAACTGCGGGTCCATCGCCTGCACGAGGTCGGCGCGGCTCAAGTGGAGCAGGTTGTGGGAGTTCGCCTCGACCAGCCGCTGTTTGAACTCGGCGAGGGAAAGGCGCGGGAAATTCGGCTCCCGCTGGCTTGCCCGCCACAGGGCCGCGATGAACACCTTGTTGTCGTGAAACCGATCCTCGGGCGGGCTGCTGGCCGCCAGCGCCCGCACGGTCGCGGCAAAGGCGGTCAGGTCGAACGGCTCGGCGGGCCGCGGTTCGGGCGGCTGCACGGCTTGCACGTCGCGCAGCGCCAGCCAGTCCCGCACCACCTTGCGCCGCACGGCGTCGGCCTTGGCGGCCGTCAGCCCGGTCTCGAACAGCGGGAGCTGCTTGACGAGCTTCTCTTTCGTCAGCCGCTCGGACCCCATGAGCCGGCTCAAGACCGCACACAACAAGCCGTCGAGCGTCGTCTCGTCGGAGAAGCCGAGCTGCTTGCAGCGACCGCTTCGAGCACCTGGTTCACCGTCGAACCAGCCCCGGCGGCGAGCCCGTACTTCCGCTTGAGAACGAAGGCGGCCAGTTTGTCTCCGTTATCCAGCTTGGCCGCCGCGTTCGCCGAGAGCCCGGCGGCTTTCGGGAACAGGTACTTGGCGATCACCGTTGACCAGTTCGTCCGCGGCGGGAGCTCGGCGACGCCCAGGAACTGCAGCGCCCGTTCGCGGCCGGCGTCGGTCAGGGCGAACGTGTTCCGCTTGCCTTTCGTCAGGAAGCCGGCGGAGGCCAGCTCGTTCCGCAGATCGTCGAACTCGGCGGCAGACAATCCGGAATCCAGCAGCTTGCCGACATCCTTCCGCACCACGGACGGAGCGACTGGCTTCTTGCTCGGCAGGGTCATCCGAACCAGCACGAGGTCGGCAACGGCGGTGTCGGGCTGCGTGGCGAGAGTGGTGGTCAAGGGTTGCTCCAGGTTGGGTGACAGTGACGTGCGTCCAGAATGCGGTCGCGGATCATCTCCAACTGCGGGATCACGTCTTCGGCCAGGAATCGCAATACGACAAAGCCCCGTCGCTGCAGCTCCCAATCCTTGGTCCGATCGCGGCGGTAGCCGTCCGGTGTCGAGAAAGTGGAAGTAGCCGTCCAGCTCGATGGCGATCCGCGGCGAGCGGCAGAGCAAGTCCACCTCGGCCAGGCGCGGGCCGAACCGGAAGTCGAGGGCGGCGTTCAACTCGAACCGCCCGGCCGTTTCGGGCAGGGATTCCAGGAACTCGAAGCAGGAAGCGTTCGGCGGCGCTGCGGGCGCGGTCGTCTTCCGATCTGGTTCGTCGGCGGGGCGGCGGTGGCTCGAACCGCGGCGACGGCCGATTCGAGCGAGCGCCGCATCAGCCCCGTTCGCGGCGACCGCCGCGACCGCACTTCCCACCGCCCCGGCTTCGGATAGAGTCTGCTCGACCGTCGCCGCGTCAATGACCGGAACCGAGACTTCCCCTTCCCTCAGAAGTGCCTTGGTTCGCGATTCCGGAGCGGTCGTGAGAAATTCGTCCCACACTCCGGCGGGCACCGCGACCGCAATGGGCACGGCCGGCACTCGCATGGCCCATTTCGCGGCTACACGTCCGACGGATGAAAAGTCGTCTGTCGAGCCAGCGACGAACAAGACGCTCGGCCACTTGGCCGATCGGAGCCAGGCGGACGATCGTCGGTACGATGCGTTCTCCGAGATCGCTCAGCGATGCCGCACACCGTACTTGGTGAGCATGGGCTGACCGCGAGGATCGCCATCTGCCGTAGCAGATCATCGTCGGCGTCTGGCGCGAGGGTGTTCCAGAACCGTTCACGATCTGCGGGCGTCTTGACTCGCCATGCAGCGAGAAACTCGTCCGGATCGCGTTCCGCTCGCTGGGCCAGGCAATGGACCGCCGCGGCCGGCAGATCGACTTGTTCGGCGACGGAGCGAACCCATGTCGACACATGGGAACACGGTTCCGATTCGCGACGACGACGCTTCGCCCCCTGGCGGCTGCCCAGCGACGCCATGTTCGCCACGCCGGCCCCGATCGGCCCCACCAGCAATGAAACGGTCGGGACGCCGGTGGTCCTCCGATGGCATGACGATCAAGGACCGCTGCTGGGTCCCGGTGTGCGAACGGGGTCACCGCGGCATTCATGATGTTTCAGACGCGGCTTCTTGGTTGACTCCAGACAACTCACGGTCTTTCTCTGGTCGCAACGATAGCAGAGCCCTCGTCGCTCGGCAAGGATAATCACGAGGAGCAGGCTTGCGGCAGACCATGCTACTTCACACCGCTCGATAGGATCATCGCCACGGCGGCAAAGAAAACCACGATCCTTGCAATCTGGAACGAAGGGAACACGGGACGTCACTAATTATTGACGGTAAGGGACCATCGGATCGTTTTCTTCCCCACTGGCCGACGCCCAGCCGTTGACTACTCCCTCGTGGCTAGCACGACTAACCGATGCTCGTGAGAACCTCAATAAGCTTCGACGTCTACTCGGCCTCGTGAATCACTAATAAAATGGTTCCACCCCAAGAGCCCCCGACCCCAGGAGCCCCCCCGAGGGATCGCTCAGCTCGGACCGCAATGAAGCCCAATCATGGGATCTTGCTTCAACGGCAACTTATGACTAGTCTCGGGATTGCCTTGCGAATGCCAACAACGGGAACCGAAGCCTAGATATAACTATGCCGAAGATTATTCATCTCGAACAACGGCCCATCGGATTCAACCTTGAAGGAGCATTTCAAGGAGAGACTGTGACGGTTCGTACGAGAGAGTTCAGCTCATCCGAGGATGGCAACGACTTCATCGCACGGCTTGAAGGGATTTCGAGTATTTACGCGAAAGCGTTTGAACACCCTTCAATTCCTCCTCCTAACATCGGCACGTTTCTCGCGCTGGTCAAGCCGAATCTCGAAACGACGGTATATATGAACGAACTGAGCCTTGTTGGTAGTGCGAAAATCAAGAGGTTGAATCCGGATGTGACGGTCGGAGATCCAGTCTTTTTGGATGACATCGCATACATTGCAGAAGCCGAATTCAGGACGGTTGATGGTGAAATCATTGAGATTCCGCCCGATTGCGGGATTACATTGATCTTCTCATGTCGTTGGCGGAAAGCTCTCTATTTCGATTTCAGCGTCTTTTCGCCCGGCGCTGGTCCGAGAACCGACAACCTCCCACGGATATTCGGTCACATGCTCTCGCACTTGATGTTTCAGGAAGTTTACTCGATTACCGAAGCTCAATGGAAGCGACTGTCGGAATGGGGATGGTTTCCGTTCGTTGGACTTAATCACGAGGATCGCAAGGCCGTGATCAGATCGGCGAGTGGCGAGAGGAAACCCATACCGATTCTCGAGGACGTTGCCCGGCGGTTCCTCATCGACCTCGAAACCAGAATCGCCGCGTGGGGACGATACGAGCTTCTTAGCGATCGAAGGGAATTTTTTGTCCGAGCGAAAGAGCGATTGGAGGCTAAGGACTACCTGAGCTGCATTAACCTTATATATCCGCAGATAGAGGGAGTTATGCGATCATTATTCGTGGAGGAAGCCGCCACAGGCAGCCCCTCGCAAGACAGCATGTCGTCCAACCTGGTTGAGAATCAATCCGAGCACTCAGTACTATTGCCCAAGCGATTCGAGCAATTCCTTCTTAACGTCTATTTCCGCCCATTTGATCAAAGGGCAGGGCACGTCCCGCTCTCTCGTCATACCGTCGCTCATGGCATATCTCGACCGGCTGACTACGATTTCCTCACGTCCGCCGTCGGTTTCATGGTCGTCGACCAATTGTTCCACTATCTGAGCGACTGAGCGAATACCGAGTGCCGGAGATGAAGACAAAGCAAGGACAAGAGAAAAGAAAAAGAAAGGAAAAACGGAGATCACTGATATCAACCAATTGTGAGGGGAATTAGCCTCATAAAAACACATCTTTACGCTTGATGTATGCGGCTTTGGTGCTAAGCAAGTGCTATTCAGTGATTCCCCTTTCCATTTTCACTCTGCGCCCCTGTCAACACCCTTACCCGCCTCAAGCTCCTTCACCAGACGGAGGGCCTCCTGTAGGCGCGTTTGAGCTTGCGCAAGCTCAGACCGTTCTGTCTTTAGCTTTGCTCCGGCTTCATTCAGTTCGCGGCGATGTTGAGACAGCGTCTTATTCAAAGCAACGAGAGTGGGTTCGTCGACCTCGAAATGCCGGGTCTGTTTCTGCTGTTTGCCCTTGCCTTGGTTGCTGAGCGTGCTTCTAATCTGGGCCACTTGCTGTGATACGATTCGCTCTGTAAAACTCTTGAATTCTTTCTCAGTTGTTGCCAACCGTGTACGGACTTTTTCGTACTCAACCCCAGAGCTTTGTAAGGCCGCTTCCTTGTCAGCGACCTCACGTCTAAGGGAGAGGACCAGATCGCGGGCTCTCGCTAATTCGGTTTGGCTATGCAAGGCCGCCTGTGCGCTTGTGCCAATTCTGATTCCCGCTGCAGGGTGACCTGGCGTACCCCCGCTAGTTCCGACTCACGTCTGCGACCTATTCTCCATTGCCAGACAATGCCCACGAGCCCGAGAAGACTCACCGCCGCAATCGCGAAGCAAAATGATGCAACTCGACGGTTCCTATATACTCGTTTTATGAAGCGGCCGGTGATTCTTAGCGGTCGAGCCGAGATCGGCTCGCCGGCCAGACAACGCTTCAGCTCCTCGGCGAGTGCATCGGCGCTGGCGTAGCGCCGGCGCGGGTCCTTCTCCAGGCACTTCAGGCAGATCACCTCCAGGTCGCGCGGCACTCGCGGGTTGAGCTTTCGCGGCGAGTCCGGCGGCCGCTCGCGCACCTGCTCCAGCGTGTCCAGAACGGTCGTTCCTCCGAACGGCGCCCGGCCGGTCAGGAGCGCGTAGAGGATTGCCCCCAGGCCGTAGACGTCGGTCGATGTGGTCACAGTCCCGCGCTTGCCTGAGGTTTGTTCGGGAGCCATGTAGGCCGGCGTCCCCAGGATCGCGCCGGACTGGGTCAGCTCGCTGTCGCCTTCGACTCGCTTGGCCAGGCCGAAGTCGGTGATGTGAGGCTGACCCTCCGCATCCACAAGGACGTTCGCCGGCTTCAGGTCGCGGTGGAGGATGCCGCGCTGATGAGCGTGATGGATCGCTCCCGCCGCCACCGCCAGCAGTTGGGCCGCACGGCGGGGGTGGGCAACGTAGTCGTTTTGCCGCTTGTCGAGGCTCTCGCCGCCGATCAGCTTCATGCTGAAATAATGCTGATCCTCGAACTGGCCGACCTCGAAGATCGGCACGATGTTGGGGTGGTCGAGCCGGGCGACCGCCTCGGCCTCGTTGTGGAACCGGCGCAGATCATCGTCCGAAGCGAACCGCGTCGCCTTGATCATCTTCAAGGCCACCGGGCGATTCAGGCTGATCTGGCGGGCCTTGTAAACGATGCCCATCCCGCCTTCGCCCAGGACCTTCTGCAACTCATAGTCGCCGAAATAGCGGACGCGAGTGCCCCTTGGCAATGGCTCGGACAAACTGCCGTCGCCTGGCTCACCGGGTGCCAGCTCCGTGCGATCGGGCGTGGTCCGCGACGAGGAACCTGCCGAACCGCCTTGCGTGGTCGTGACCGGGTCCGTCGCGTCGCCAGCCTGCTCTGCCGGACCCGCTTTCAGGGGCTCGAACAGCTCGTCCATTCGTTCGCGATCGGCGAAGAACTCGGCCAGCTCCGGAGATAGATCGGGGTGGCGGGCCAGCCATTCTTGCGGGTCTGGATTCTGGCCAGCGTCCAGGGCAACAAGGAACGCGCCAATGACTTCGTCGAGCTGTTGCCGCCTTGGATCGTCGGGATTCGTCGAGTCGGACATGGTTTGGCCCTCGTCACGATTCGTCGAGGCTGACTCGGAGCGAGCGCAACCCGCGCTGGAGTAATCCGCCGATGGCGGCGACGTTGCGATTCATCCTGCGCGGCGATCTCGGCCGTCGCCAGCCCTTGCAGATGGCGCAACTCGACTGCTTGCCGCTGGTCGTCCGGAAGCTGGGCGATGGCATCGGCCAGTCGAGTCAACTGCTCGTGACGAATCACCCGCTGGCAGGGCGACGTCTGCTCGGCGGCCAGGATCGCCTCGAGGTTCCGCGACGACTGCTCCAGCGCCGCTTCCAGGGATCGTTCCCGACCGCCGGCTTTGGGTGAAATCTTCCGCACGGCGTCTGCCATCGCGTTGGCCAAGATCACCCTCAGCCAGGCCATCTGTTCAGCCTCTGACGTGCCTCGGAACTGGCCGCGATTCTGATGGGCCTTGAGGAGCGTTTGCTGGACCAGGTCCGACGGGTCAAGCCTACCCTGGAACTGCTGCGCAAGCTGAACCCGGGCCAGCAGCAGCAAATAGCCCCTGTAAGATTCCACATGACGCACGGGAACGGCCCTTCGTGGTTCGCGCGGAACTAGCCTATGGAGCATTGACGGACGAACCTGCGGAACTCAGTGCCCGGTACTCAGGTTTTTCCAGAAATCACGCGCTCTCGTCGCAAGTCCCAATCTTCAATCGGATTGATTGTCTCCGCCCAGCATGGACTCTGCAACGGTCGCTGTGTCACCGGTGGTCCGTCTCATTCCCAGAGTCGAGTCACTCCGGCCTCACCCGTTTCTTACGACCATACCTGCGCGCTTCGGTTGCGCACACGAATGTCGCTAGCTTAAGGCCAAGCTGAGGCTGGCACCTCGGTGAAGTAGCGGACGGTGCACCTGGCTAGACTCTACCACCTATAATAGAAGTAGGAGGCGCTTCCTGCTCGTGTGAGCTTTTGTCCGGACCGGACTCCGCCGCGGCGGTTCCTGGGTTCGCGCCACTTCCATTCGAGACATAGGAGACCTCCTATGATCACCCTAAAGGAGGTTCGCGCTCGCTTTGCGCGCGACCATGGACTGCCATTTGCCGACTCCTTGAGCGAACAGAGCATCCTCAACGCTCTCAATGAGCATGGCATCAAGTATCGAGACCGAGTGTTCACCCCCTTCACCACTATCTGGGGCTTCCTCTCCCAGGTGCTCAGCGACGACCACAGTTGCAGCGACGCTGTGTCGCGCATCATCGCCCACCGGGCGGCCAGCGGCCTGGGAACGTGTTCGCCAAACACGGCCAGCTACTGCAAAGCCCGAGGCCGCGTCGTCACCGGCGTCCTGCGCACCTTGGCGCGGCGAACCGCCGAGGAGTTACAGGCCGCGGTCGCGGAGCAGTGGAAGTGGAACGGGCGGAGTGTATTCATCGCCGACGGGTCACACGTCTCCATGCCGGACACGCCGGAGAACCGGGCGAGCTACCCACAGCCGCCGACCCAAAAGGTGGGGATTGGCTTCCCCCTGGCCCGGGTCGCTGTGCTCCTGTCGCTGGCGACCGGCGCCTGTCATGATCTGGCCATCGCGCCCTACAAGGGCAAGGGCACCGGCGAGACGACCCTCCTTCGAGAAATGTACGACTCGCTCAAGCCACGCGATGTGGTTCTCGCCGACGCCCTGTTCGACAACTACTTCCTTGTGTGTGAATTGCGCGAGCGCGGGATCGACCTGGTCGCCCGGGTCAAGTACAAGCGGGCGGGAAGCCAGAAACTGCAGCGCGGGCCGGACGGTGACGTCCTGGTGTGGCAGCGGCCCAACAAGCCGCACGGGATGCCGGGAGAGCAGTATCGCCGGTATCCAACGAGCCTGCTGATGCGTCAGGTGAGCGTTGATGCCCGTGACAAGAACAACCGCGCCAAGCAGTTCAAGGTCATCACGACGATCCTCGACGCGTCGATCGACGGCCTGCAGATCGGAAACCTATACGAGCGAAGGTGGTCTGGAGAAATCGACATACGTTCAATCAAATCGACGATCCAGATGGACGTCCTGCGGTGCAAGACGCCCGAGATGGTGCACAAGGAAATCTGGGCTCACTTGCTGGCGTATAACCTGCTCCGGACGGTGATGGCTGTCGCGGCAGCCGAGAGCGGCATCGAGCCGCGCCAAGTGAGCTTCAAAGGGGCCAAACAGGCTGTGACGGCATTCGCCCCGAAGATTGAAGCGGCGCGGCGGAAGGATCGCCCGGGGCTGATCGATGAGTTGCTGGCAATGGTCGCGTACCGCCGCGTCGGCGACCGCCCTGGGCGGTGGGAGCCGCGGGCACGGAAGCGTCGGCCGAAGCCGGCTGCCCGTCTGACGCAACCACGAGCCATCGCCAAACTGGAACACAATCGCGCGAAGTGGTACTAGCACGCGGTGGGGCTGTGGGACACTTCCTTCGGCTGCAAGCGGGCCGCGCCGCAACGAGGTGCGGCGCGGGCGGCACTGCGCTCAGCGTTCAAGCGCAGAATCAGAGGAGGCCAACCGCGGAGCGAGCTACCCACCCAGAGGCCAGCAACGGGCTCAAGGACGGGTCGCTGTCAATCGCTGGCCCCTGACGGCGGCTGTGCACGGCAAGTAGCCGTATACGTTGTCCGCCCTGCACGGTGTTTCTGACAGGCCACTACCGCCTTAAGCTAGTGCCATTCGTATGAAGGTTGCTAACTAAAGGATGCGGCGGGTGGACCGAACCTGATCACAGCCGCTCCGTCTTTGCCGCGGATCGGCGACCATGCGAGTGACGATGATGACAACCGCAACCGAAGCACAGAAATTCACATTCCAGGCCGAGATCAAGCAGCTTCTTCATCTCCTTTCGCACTCTCTTTACCAGAGCCGCGAGATCGCCATCCGCGAGCTGGTTTCCAACGCGTCGGATGCGCTCGACAAGATGCGTTACGTTTCGCTCACCGACGAGGCTTACCGCGAGACCGGGCACGCTCGAGATCGTGATCGAACCGCGCGAGGCCGAGCGCGAGCTGATCATCCGCGACACCGGCATCGGCATGACCCACGATGAGCTGGTGACCAACCTGGGAACCATCGCCCACAGCGGGTCGGGCGAGTTCCTCAAGACGCTCTCGGGCGATGCCAGGAAGGAGGCCGACCTCTCGCTGATCGGGCAGTTCGGAGTCGGCTTCTATTCGGCGTTCATGATCGCCGACCGGGTCCAGGTGCGCACCCGCAGCTATCGCGAGGAGACCGGGCTGGGTCTGGGAATCGGACGGAACCGGCAGCTTCACGGTCACGCCCGGGGAAGGGCGCCCTGCCCCGCGGGACCGAGATCATCCTCCACCTCAAGGAAGACTCCAAGGAGCTGGCGACCCCCGGACGCATCAAGGAGATCATCAGGCGCTATTCCAGCTTCGTCCCCTACCCGATCCGGCTGGCTTCCGGCGAGATTCTCAACGATCAGAAAGCCATCTGGGTCGAACCCAAGAACCAGGTGACCGAGGAGCAATACACCCGGTTTTACCAGCACCTCACGCACCACACCGAAGAGAACGCCGCTCTGGCACCTGCACCTGTCGGTCGACTCGCCCATCCAGTTCCACGCCGTGCTTTACTGCCCGCCCACGAACCTGGAACGATTCGGCTTCGCCCGGCTCGAGCACGGCGTGAACCTGTGCGCCCGGCGGATCCTGGTGCAGAGCGACTGCCGCGAACTGCTTCCCGATTACCTGCGGTTCCTCCGCGGGCTGGTCGATTCCGAGGACCTGCCGCTGAACGTCTCGCGCGAGACGCTCCAGGACAACACGGTGATCCGGCGGATTCGCACGTCGCTGGTCAAGGGCGTGCTCGATCGGCTCGACCAGCTCGCCAAGGATCAGCCCGACGTCTTCAAGAAGTTCTCCGCCCAGTTCGGCCTGATGCTCAAGGAGGGAGCGGTCGTCGATTCCGTGAATCGCGAGCGGATCGCCAGGCTGCTCCGGTTCGCCTCGTCGCTTGTCCGAGGATCCCGAGGCCAAGGTCTCGCTCGACGAGTACGTCGGCCGGATGCCCGAGGATCAGAAACGCATCTACTACCTGGGCGGTCCCGACCTCGCCTCGATGAAGAAGAGCCCCAACCTGGAGATCTTCCGCCGCCGCGGGCTCGAGGTCCTCTACCTCACCGAGCCGATCGACGAGTTCGTGATGAACGCCCTGGGCTCCTTTGGCGGCAAGACGCTGACCTCGATCGACTCCGACGATCTCGAGCTGCCGGAGACCGAGCAAGGACGAGAAGCCGTCGTCACCGGCAGAGTCCGAGGAGTCGAAAGGCGCGGAGAGCGGCTTCTCCGGGTGCTCGATCTCTTTCGCGAGGCGGTGGGCAACCGGGTGCGGCGAGGTCCGCGAGTCGAAGCGGCTCACCGATAGCCCGTGCTGCCTGGTCAATGCCGAGGGCGGCTTCAGCACCCAGATGCAGCGCCTCATGAAGCTGGCCAACAAGGACTTCCCCGAGCACGCGCGAATCCTCGAGATCAATCCGTCGTCGCCCTTGATTCGCCGGCTCTGCCGCCTGAGCGGCAATGCCCAGCACGACGCGTTCATCAAGCAGTGCGGGCTTCAGCTCTGGTCCAACGCCATGATCCTTGAAGGCATCACGCCCGACCCCGAAGACCTGGTCGCCAGGGTCCAGGCG
>CAVZPJ010000002.1:0-420848 GCA_963777035.1 uncultured Acidobacteriaceae bacterium
TTTTTTTGGTGTGCCGAGCATGTTCGACAGCTTGAGGGTGAAAGTCCCTTTGACAACCTGATGGAGGTGAAGTCATAGCGAAGCGCAAGGGTGAAATAACACCCGCCGTGAGGCGGGGCCTGAAAGAAGCGTGGAGCAAAGACGCGAGCCGATGAACAAGAACCGGATATGAGGCCTACGGTGGCGGGCGAGCGAGCCAATGATTGCGAAGCCCATATCCATCAAGCGCACGGGTGGTAGATCCGGCGGTTGCGTGTCGAAGGCGGTCGAACTTACCTCGGGAGGTCTGCGGCACGTCACGAAATCGTGACTGAGGGTGAAAGCGATTCATCCCGATCGTGTCGCAGAAGTCAGCAAAGGGCGTAGTAGGTCATGCAGTCGGCGAAGCTATTGAGGCACTCCAAAGCCGAAAGGCGGAGCAAACAAGATAGGCCAAGCGGGGAACGATGATCGAAGGCCCGAACGGTACTCCGCAAGGGGAATAAAGGAAAGGGCAAGTAAGCGGCGCGACTCATGAGCGGACAGCGGCGGAAAAACCGACCCGAACAAGGGGTGCTGGCCTTTCCGGTGGAAAGTAGGAGTGATGCTCCGAAGCCCGCCGCGAAAGGGACCGAAACGCTGGTGGCGAAGCGCAAGTCTGAAAGCCTGGCCGGAACCGAACGACTGATGGAAGAAGTCTGCGAGCTGGAAAACTGCAAGCAGGCATTACAACGAGTCAAGGCGAATAAAGGGAGTCCGGGAGTAGACGGGATGACCGTCGACGAATTACCGGCCTACCTGAAGCAGCATGGGCTGGAAATCGGGGAACAGCTACGAAGCGGAACTTATCAACCGCAGCCGGTAAGAGGGGTGGAAATCCCGAAGCCGGATGGCAGTGGAATGCGCAAGCTAGGCATTCCTTGCGTGCTGGATCGCTTTATTCAGCAGGCGGTGCTGCAGGTTCTGCAGAAGCGCTGGGACCCGACGTTCTCCGAACATAGCCACGGTTTCCGACCGGGGCGCAGTGCGAAGCAAGCGGTGCACAAGGCGCAGCAGTATATCGCCGAAGGGTACCGCTGGGTGGTGGATCTCGACTTGGAGAAATTTTTCGATCGAGTAAACCACGACCGCCTGATGGCGGCGGTGGCCGAGCGCGTGGCCGACAAGCGAATGCTCAAATTGATTCGAGCGTTTCTGGAGGCCGGAGTGATGGAGGATGGGTTGGTGAGTGCGGTGGATGAGGGAACGCCTCAAGGCGGTCCGCTTTCACCACTACTTTCCAACCTGGTGCTGGACGAACTGGACCGGGAGTTAGAGCGGCGCGGTCACTGCTTCGTCCGCTATGCCGACGACTGTAACATCTACGTCAGCAGCGAACGAGCGGGACAACGAGTGATGGAGAGCGTTACTCGCTTCATCACGCACCGTCTCAAGCTCAAGGTCAACCAGGCGAAGAGCGCCGTCGCTCGACCGGGGCAAAGGAAGTTTCTCGGATTCAGCTTCACGGGGGAACGAGAACCGAGGCGGCGCATCGCCCCCAAGGCTATCGCTCGCTTCAAGGAGCGGATTCGGGAGCAGACGCGGAGAACCCGCGGCATCAGCTTGCGGCCGATGGTCAAGGAACTGGCGACCTATCTCCGTGGCTGGCTCGGGTACTTCGGCGACTGTCAAACGCCCTCGGTGCTGGAACGTCTTGAGACGTGGTTACGCCGCCGACTTCGGTCGGTGGTGTGGAAGCAATGGAAGCGTGGACGGACAAGGTTCCGCGAGCTGCGCAAACGGGGCGTCAGTAAGGACCTCGCGGCGAAAACGGCCGGGAGCCCTCACGGTCCGTGGCGGCTCGCGCACTCGCCCGCCCTGACCATCGCTCTGCCGAATGCTTACTTTGCCCAGCTCGGGCTTCCGCCCCTGGTCGTACGGTCCTCGCTTAATCCGCCGAACCGCCGTATGCGGACCCGCATGTACGGTGGTGTGGGAGGGGAGGACGGGTGACCGTTCCCCCTATCCCGATCATGGAACAGTAAGCCGGCGGCCGCCGCACCTCGATGGCAATTCGTGTAAGATTCTAGTGGCGAGTACAGTGCATATGCGTGGGTTGATCCTGCCCGGCTGATACGAGATAGAGTTGGCGTTCTGGGTGGATGTTCTGGGCTGACGTTCCTTGATACTCCCCAATTACCAGGTAGAACCGCAGCCTTCGGGCCGACGGCACATTCCTGTCAGGAGAAAGACTGCATGGCGAAAATTGCAAAGACAGCCGACCGGAAGAAGGTCATGGATACCACGAAATCAACCGCATGTCCCAAGTGCGGCAAAGAAACCCGCATCGTGAAGCGGATGAAGGATCGCGAGCGCGGCGTGCCTGGCGGAATCTATATCTCCTGCTCGGGCTGCGAATTTTTCGAAAAACTTTAAACGCAGTACTCAGTTGCCAGTACCCAGTACCCAGTCAAAACCGTCTACCAAAAACGAAAGACGCACGGCTAGTTGTCGCGCGTTTGCGCTTTTTTTCTGAGTACCAGGTGCTGGGTATGGGTCCTGGGTACTGTTCTATCCCATCTGTCCTAGAATCGCACGCGCCTCCGCCGTCGGGTCGGAGGCCTCCGTGATGGGGCGCCCGACCACAATGTGGGAAGCACCGGCGGCAATCGCTTCGGCTGGAGTCACGACGCGCACCTGATCGTGGGGACCGCTGCCCGCGGGGCGGACTCCGGGCGTAACGATGGCAAAATCCGGACCAAACTCCTCGCGCAGCGCCGCGGCTTCTTGAGCAGAAGCGACGACTCCCTTGCATCCATTGGAAAGCGCCAGGGCGGAGAGCCTCAGGACTTGTTCGATCACGCCTCCGCGCGAGCCAATCTTGCCAAGTTCGACATCGTCCAGACTGGTCAAGACGGTAACCGCCAGAACCAGCAGCTCGGGCTTAATCGCGTGGGCGGATTCGACGGCGGCTCGCAACATCTTGCCGCCGCCGGAGGCATGTACGGTCAGCATGCTGACGCCCAGCTGTGTGGCTTCACGGACTGCGGACGCAACCGTATTTGGGATGTCGTGATATTTGAGGTCGAGAAAGACGCGTCGTCCCGACCCCACCAATTCGCGGACAATCGCTGGCCCTTCCGCCGTATAGAGCTGCATGCCAACCTTATAGGCATGCGCGGAGTCACCGACGGCCACCACGATCTTCCGGGCGGCCCCGGCCGTCGATACATCCAAGGCAACGATCAGGCGTTGGCGCGGGTCCATATTCCCAACTAGCGTTCTATCGTTGTCGAGTGTATCGGTTTTAATTGAGCTTGGCTACGGGTTGCAGCATCGCCACGGTAGTCGGCTGCTTCGTGGGCTGATAGAGATCCAGGCGGACCTTTTGCAAGCCGTGTTCCTTGAAGCCCAGCGCGAGTGCTGCGTTGTAGGAGACATCAATGATCCGGCCGTCCACTACGGGACCCCGGTCATTGATACGCACCACGACCGCCTTGCCATTCTTCAGGTTCGTGACCTTGACGAATGTCCCCAGCGGAAGGCTGGGGTGTGCGGCGGTGAAATCGCGCATGTCGAAGGGTTCTCCGCTGGCAGTCTGTTTGCCTTGGAACTGCACTCCATACCAGGACGCGGTCCCGGTTTGATAGGCCCTGCCTTTAAAGACTTCGCGTTTCGGACTGTTAGTCTTTCCAGTTTTGAGCACTCCAGTCGCCATGACCGGGTGCGGTGTGACCTTGGCGGCTTCCAGGCTGCTTGGCCCGGATGCGGCTCCGGCCCCCAGACTGGCGACAGATAAAAGTATCGCCAGACCTTCGGCTAAACGTCGCATTCAGTTACCTCCCATTGTGGAAAGTCGTTTTTTGGTCGTATGCTCCTTTCGTCATAACGATTGGACGATGCTACGGTTTCCCTCCAACAGTGTCAATCAGAAAAATCCTTAAGGTTGATAACTAACTGGTAATTAATCAACAACTTAGCCCTATGAATCCTATGGATTTTCCTCGTATGTTGGTGAAAGCAGTCACTCGATTATGATTACTTAGTAGTTACTACATAAAAACTGCCTTTCGCAAGAATTCTGCAACTGCCTATCGAATGTTGCACTTGCGTTAATTATGCAATAAACATCGTGTAATCAATAAGATACCTTCACGCTCGATGACTGACTAGTAACGGAGTGCGGTTCGCAATTCTTCGCCACGGACGCATTTCCATCCCCAATCGTTTGAACCAAGCGCCCCCGGAAGTGCTGTTCCCCTGATTGGACTTTAGGTTTAGAGTGACGGCATGTCCGTCGTCCCTCCCGTGGTGTTAACGATCGCCGGATTTGATCCCTCGTCGGGCGCCGGCATCACAGCCGACATCAAGACGATCGCCGCCCATGAATGCTATGGCCTCTCCTGCATCACCGCATTGACGGTCCAGTCGACGCAGGGCGTACGGCGGGTCAAGGGTGTGGATCCTAAGCTCATTGCGGAGACCTTGCAGGAATTGGTCTCGGACCTTGCGGTCGACGCTATCCACATCGGAATGCTGGGAAACTCGCAGGCGGTTGACGTCGTGGCGGAGTTCCTACTCCACGCCTTTCCGGACAAAGCACGCCTGCCCCACATTGTGCTGGATCCAATTCTGAAATCGAGTTCAGGGGCGGACCTGTTGGATGGTGCAGGCACCCGCCTATTGCTCGAGCGATTGCTTCCACTGGTGGAATTAATCACTCCGAATCTGGCGGAGGCTAGCGTGTTGACCGGATTGCCAGTCACTAATCTGGATCAGATGCGCGCGGCGGCCGTCAGTTTACATACTCTCGGAGCCGCGAATGTGGTCGTTACCGGAGGCCACTTGGACAAGGAGAAAGCGATCGACCTGCTGAGCTTCGCGACCTCCCGAGGCACGGAAACGGAAACCTTCAAGGCCGACCGGCAGCGCTCGAACTCCACGCACGGCACGGGCTGCGCCTTCGCGACCGCAGTGGCCTGCCACCTGGCGCACGGCCGTGGACTTCCGGAGGCCGTTCTGCTCGCCAAAGCCTATGTTTCGGCGGCGATTGCGAATGCCCATCCTCTGGGCCATGGAGTGGGTCCGGTGCATCATCTCTACCGGATGAGCCAGCAACGGCGTCCAAGCACGGTGGTTTCGGAAGCCGAGCCCGCCCATTCGAGAAACTAATCCGCGTCTCTGCTGAAGATTCGATTTCAGCGCGGTTTGATTTCAAACGGCGATTTGATCGTCGATTTGACTTGATTCGATTCGTCGAATTGAAGATGATTCGATGGAAATTGCAGGCAGGAACTGACAACGGAAGCTATCGCTTCAGCAGACACCCGGCACCAAATGCTGCAACCGCCGCGAGCAGCCACTCGATTCGCCACAGTTGGATCGCTTGCCAATCGAGCAGCGTTCGGGCGCTGAAGAACACGCCAACCGCCAGAGCTCCCAGCAGACAAAGCACGCCGACGAGAAATGCTGTGGCCGCGGGCATCGTCAGCCCGAGGCGGTCTCTGAGCGATGAGAATTCAGCCAGACCAGGGATTTCCAAGGTTCGCACAACACTAACGCTGGCACCTGGCCGCCGCCCGCCGCAAGTATGGCAGAAGTCGGCGCCGACAATGAACTCGGTTCCGCAGCGGCAGGTTGCGCTTCGTTCCGCGCTGGCGAGGGCAGTAGACACAGGCATGGGAGGGCGCCAGAACTCGTGCTGAACCTGATTTGCCGCTTCTGCCATAAGGGAATTCTCCTTCCGACCTTCGCAAGCAAATCACCAAAGCAAGTTATTGCAAAGACGGGTGTTACGAGCCAGCCAGGAAGAGAATGGCCCCTCTGCACGGCAAGAATTACGCGATCCAACCCGGAATTTCCTAATTGTGCACGAATTCAGTGGTTTGGAGGCGTATTCGGTATGGTTCCTCTCGGCCGGTCTCCGTATTCGTGAGAGAGGGCGTCCTCGCCCGTCAAATGAAGTAGGAGAAGAACGAAGTAGGAGAAGCCGGGGACGGACGTAGTTTCCTTTTACCCCTTTGCCTCGGCCAGCGCTCGTCGCAGTTCGTCAACGTCCGGTGAATCAGGCTTGATCCGTACCAGCCGGTCCAATTGTTGCCGGGCCAAGGCCGCTTGCCCATTCTTCGCATAGGCAAGTCCCAGATGATAGTTGAAGAGCGGATTGTCCGGCTCCTTTTTCACCGCTTCCTTGAACAGCCCGATTGCCGATCCATAGACCTTTTTGTGATAGAAAGCCCAGCCCAGCGTGTCGGCGGAGTTCGGATTATCAGGAAGCTGACGCCGGGCGGTCTGCGCCATGGCAAAAGCAACGTCGACATTGCCGCCCTGTTGCAAGATCACATACGCCAGATTATTTGAGGCCAACGGATTCTCCGGCTGAATCTCAAGCGCCTTCTGGTACTGCTGCTTGGCGCGGTCCCAGTCTTGCTTGGTCTCGTAAATACCGCCAGCCAGCAGGTAAAAAGCGACTTCTTTGGGATTGATCCTGGAGCCATCGAGATAGGTTTGCAGCGCTTGATCGGTGGCGCCGCGCGCACTTTGCACCAGGCCAAGCTTGACGATCGCCTCGCTGTTATTCTTGTCCAGCGCTATCGCCTCTCGGAACTCCTGTTCGGCGCCCGCCAGATCTTTTTTCTGGTCCATCAGCAACGAGCCCAGCATCACGTGAAAGCCAAGGTTCTTGGGATATCGGGACAATTGCGTCTTTGCCACAGCGATGGCCCGATCGGGCTCTTTCTGCACAAGGTAGACGTTGAGCACTCCGCCCAGCGCGTCGGTGGAATTCGGATCCTGATCCAGCGCCTGCTGGTAGGCTTTTTGCGCTTCGCCCAATTGGTTCTGCGCCATCCGAAGATTGCCTAACTGCACATAAGCGGCAGAATTTGTGGGATCCTTTTCGATGGACTTGTGAATATACTGGTCGGCGGTTGCAAAATTTTTGCGATCGATTTCGGCCACGCCTCGGAGCAGATAACCGTCGGGAGACCCAGGCTGATAGGTGATGATCGCATCCGCTTCCTGAGCCAAAGCCGCGGGATCGCGCCGGTGAATGGCAACGCCCGCTAAAGCCCGGTGCGCTTCTACAATTTCAGGACGCAGTCGAACCGCATCATGCCACTCCGCATCTGCCCGGTTCGTATTGCCCAGTTCGTCGAATGCCAGGCCGAGCTGGTAGTGGGCAATTGCATTGTCCGGATTATTCTTTAATACACCCTGCAGCACGCTCACGGCGTCATTGGCTTTGCCGGCGCGAATGTCGATCTCCCCCTGGTAAATGTGGGCGTCTTCGTCCTCCGGCTTCGCCTTGAGGATTTCGTCATTCAACTTGCGAGCGTCATCCAGACGGTTTTTCAAGATCAGCAGCTGAATGTAATTTTTCTTTACCGTGGGGTCCTTGGGATGATCCTTATACAGGGTGGTGTACTCGTCCGTAGCCTTGTCGAGCTGGTTGTTGGCGTAATAGAAATCGCCTAGCATCCGGTAGCCCACGGAACTATTCGGAAAATCCTGCTTCGATCGACGCAGGAATTCCTCGGCTTGCGCGGGCTTGTTCTCTGCGACATATAAAGTGGCCAGAGACAGCCTGGGGCTGGGATCGCCTGGTGCCGCGGCAACGGCCCGGAGGTACCATTCCTCAGCCTCGGGAAAGCGCCCCCGACTCTGGTAGTAGTTTCCCAGCGAAATCAGCGCCGGCGCCGACTTGGGACTTAGTTCCACTGCTTTCTTGAAACTTGCTTCGGCGGCATCAAACTGCTGCCCACGCATCTGGAGCATCGCCAAACTCAGATACGAATCGGATCGGTTCGGGTCGAGTTGCAGCGCCCTCTGCATGTCCGCCAGCGCCGCAGCGGGGTTATTGGTGGCAGAGTCGTAGTTGGCGCGTGCAATGAAAACCTCGGGATTGTTGGGCTGTTTTTGTGCCAGCAGATCCAGATGCTGCTTCGCCTCGTTGAACTGGCGACCGAGGATCAGCAGGTTAGCAATGTAAAGGTGCGCGGCATAATGATCAGGTTGTTGCTGGATTGTGGTCGCCAATTCCTGGTAGGCGCTGGGCCACTGCTCCAGTTTCAAGGCCGTCAGAGCTAATTTGTAGTGGGCGTCGGTGAAATGCTGATCAACCTGGATCGCGTTCTCAAACTGAATTGCGGCTTCCCGGTATTGCTCTTTGTCGAAGTAGCGCTGCCCGCTTTCCAGATACTTATGTTTGCGAACGTTCGGGTCCCGTGAGCAGCCCGCCAGCAGCGCCACCAGCAGGAGGCATATTGCCGCCACAGCACACTGAAATTTCGCCCCTCTGGACTGACGCATATCAGTGCCCACCCTATCCATTGCCATTTCAACCGTCACATCCGCCCTATCCATGCTCGGCATATCAACGACCGCCTTCACATCGCGCAAACCATGGTCTTTTCTCACGTTTGTCTTGTCCTGACATTGACCCGCATTATCAGTGCCCTACTACACAAAAGTACCCCTCAGGCGCGAGCTGGAAAAGTTACTGCGGTTATTATCGCAAATCCATGACATTCGACCGAACACGGCCGTTCCAGCTAAAGCATACTCCGGCGTGTAGGCGCTTTCGTAATCTGCTCCTTCAGGCGGATGCGTGACATATTCAAAGGGCTATGTCCCACTTCCCCCAAAACAATGCCAACCGGCGTTCTCCCCGAGTACAACTTCACGGATCAGTCGCGGCTGCGGTAATGGCCGAGGGTGGTCAGCGGGCGCGCGCAAAACTACAATCCATTTCGATTAACGGCGGACTGCTGCAGTTGCAGCAAGAGCTTTCCACTGGAGATTTCGTCGAGATCGCCTTCCACACCCAGGCCGGCCGCATCTGCGGCATGGCCGAAATGCTGCACCCTACGCGCAAGTATCAGAGCGCCTGTCTGCAGCCTTTCCGCTTCATAGCCTTGGGCGATGATGACCATCGCAAGCTGCGCATGGCACTCGATTCCGCTCTGGATCGCAGTTTCCTGGACACGTCTCCCGAGCGTCTGCCGACTGCGCCCAGATTCTGAGCCAGCGGACGGAGCGACGGTACGGCGGACACTCTTGTCCGCCGCCTTCGATCTTGATCTTGAAGATTAAGAGCGAAAACAAAGGCAAAGGCGCAGCGGACAAGAGTGTCCGCTCTGCACGTGCCTGAGGCTCGCGGCTCATTCGCTATACTGAATCCTCCGAAATGACCACGGAAACCATCACTCGTTCCGCCGAGGAGACGATCGCTTTCGGGAGGAGCCTCGCCGCCAAGCTGTCACCGCCCCTCATCGTTTTGTTGCAGGGTGACCTCGGAGCCGGTAAGACGACCCTGGTAAAGGGCATAGCGGAGGGTTTCGAAGCCGCCCGTGCCGATGAGGTCACCAGTCCTACATTTACCCTGATCCATGAATATTGTGGACCCCGTGCCACCCTGTACCACATTGACTTATATCGCATCGATAGCCAGCGCGAGCTCGAAACGCTCGGTCTCGACGACTTGATCGACCCAAACTGCATCTTGCTGATAGAGTGGGGAGAGAAGTTCCCGCGCTTGCGGCGCGAAGGAAACGCAGAAATCCGTCTGGAGAACATGGGAGCCACTGAGCGTAGAATCCAATTGATCACCGGTTGAATCCAATCCGCTACTTTAGAATCCCATTTAACCGATAATTATGGAGCGCTTCGCACGCAGGTAACTGCGGCCGGCCCTTAATTACGGGGGGCACGAACCCGAAATCGTCGTTTTCGTGCATCCAATACTAGTGTTCCATCGATCCAGCTGAAGCGCAGTAGTGGATCAATGCGATAGGATAAAGATCGAACCCCACAACATCATTTATTATTATTATTGGAGTTTTTGTTTTGAGAGTGATCACAATTTGGCTGGCGATCCTGCTGGCGCTGGCCACGACAATGGCGGCGCAAGACATCAACCCGCCTAAGGTAGAGACAGGACACATTACCGGCACCGTAACCGATTTGGAAGGAGACATCCTTTCCGGCGCAACCGTAGTCCTCGAAGGCCCGAGCCTGGGGGCTCCCCAAACGGTCCTGTCGGACGATAACGGATTCTTTGATTTTAAAGATCTCAATCCGGGAACCTACCACGTCAAGATCACGGGCAAAGAGTTTGCGGACTGGACTTCGCCTGACGTTATCGTCGCGCGCGGCCAGTACGTGATCCTGACGGACACCAAGCTCCACATCGCACAGGCGGTGACGACGGTCAGCGTGACCTATACCCCCGAGGAAATCGCCACCGAGGAGGTCAAGATTGAAGAAAAGCAGCGCATATTAGGCATTATCCCGAATTTTTACGTCACCTATGAACCCAATCCCGCGCCGCTTACAACCAAACTGAAATTCCAACTCGCCCTTAAAGCTTCGACCGACATCGTTACCATCACCGGAGTGGCCTTGTTGGCCGCCATCGATCAAGCCGGCGACGTCCCCGACTACCAGCAAGGATGGAAGGGCTACGGTCAGCGGGTTGGCGCGGAAGCGGCCAACGGCCTTTCCGACATCATGATCGGAGGCGCCATCCTGCCATCGCTGCTGCATCAGGATCCCCGCTACTACTATCAAGGCACGGGTACCAACAAGTCTCGCCTTCTCCACGCGCTCTCGGCGCCTCTTGTTTGCAAGGGAGACAATGGACATTTCCAGCCCAATTACTCGAGCATGGGTGGCGATCTCGGTTCGTCTGCTATCTCGAACCTTTACTATCCAAAATCGAATCGGGGCGTTGGACTGGTGTTCCAGAATTTCGCTCTCAGCACGGGCGAGCGCATGCTAAGCGCCGTGGTGCAGGAGTTCGTCCTGCGCAAATTAACTCCCAAAGCGAAGAATGTACAATAGTCGCAGGGGATTTGCGGTCGAGACGCCGGTGCGGGCCGAATCCAAACATGTCGCCCACGATGGAAGCAAGCGTGACCAAGGTTAACGGTCAGGATTTGCAAGTTGGTGTGATCTGCGCCGACCGCGATGGCAATCGCATCCGCATCGATCACGTTGATCGCGACGCCGGTACACTTTCGTACCATTTTCTGAACGACGAATTGCGCGTGCAGGAAGGTGTCCAACAGCGCTCCATCCAGCAATTCCTGGCCGAAGGCTGGTACATGGCAAGCCCAGGAAAATCCTTATAGATCTATCTTTTATGTAGGGACAACCGCGCCCGGACATCCAGTGGGACGCTGTCCCGCCAATGTCCGTGTGCGCGAGCATGAGCCCTGCCGAATCAATCACTCCCTACAAGATGGTTTGCCTTACGAATTCTTTATGGATGTTTTATTCGAAACTTATGGTCCGACGTATCCAATAGTGAGAGCAATTAAAGAGAGCAATTCCGGGCTGTCAAGTGGGGAGCCCGAGCGGGAGATTCGTGGGCGTGACCGCACTTATGTCGATATTGTGCCTGGCGGGCATTGCTTTCAATCTCCGATTTTTGATTGCCCTGTGTCAGTCTCGCCAGTTTGCGAGGGTTTGCGCCGACCGAGCAGTTCAAGCACAAGCGCAATCCTGCTACAGCGAGAAAACAACTAACCCGTGGCTGGAGCAGCAGGAGAACGGATTGAACTTCGACCGCTCTCTGGGCGCGCTCGACCACACTAACCGATAGCAGAAAGGGAATTACCGATGTCGATCCAGGAAGTATCAGCAGAACAATTGGCGCAATTCTTCCATCATTATCACCAGGCGTTGGGTCCAGATTTTGGCTGTGCAACCGGGTCCACGAGTCATGGGATCAGGTTTCATTCCCAGAGCGAAGCCGCATGGTAGCAGCCGCGCGCCTGGCGATTTTGGAAGTGGCTTCGACGGCAAAAGAAGCAGAAGATTCAAGACGTTACTTTGCCAAGCCTGGGTCGGCCGAGTGGGGCTGCTAAACGGAAGAGAAGTTCTCAGCTCCCGATTTCTCAGTGCTCAGCCAAACGACTTGATTCTCCACCGAGAACCGGGAACTGAGAACGGGGAACTGATTCTAATGCGGTAAATACCCAGATTCCATCGGCAGTTTGCCGTCAACCCGCACGACGCTTACCCGATCGGTGATGGCTCGTTCTTCCACGAACCCGATTGCTCCCGGAGTGGACGCGACGGTATCAATCACATCTGCATCGGTCGCGACCATCCGGATCGAGTCTTTGTCTTTGAGCGAAGCGATGACTGCCTTCACCTCGATTTCAGTCATCTTATTCAGACGCTCCAGCGTGACCATTTCGTCGGACGAAGAAGTGTGCAGCACCAGCACCACATTTCTGCCGTCGGGCCATTTCTTCACTTCGCCCTTGAAGATCTTTGCCAGATGAGCGGATGTGACATTTGGTACTTTCACGTCCTTGTTGACCACGACCGCCATGTGATGCGCAAAACAGGGAGTCAACGCGAACATTATCAAGACACACACGCAAAGAATTCGCTGGTGATTCATACGACCTCAGGTTACATCTTCGTCCGTGGATTCTTGTCAAAAATTTGTCAAAAGTGCAGGAGGAATCACTCTCGTAACATCGGATAGCGCGGACACATTTGTCCGCTGTCTTTGACCAGGAATTGGGAGTCGAGGCGTCAGAACCCCATGATGTTGTAGCCGCAATCCACGTAGATAATCTCGCCCGTGATCCCCGAACTGGCATCGGAGGCGAGAAATACGCCGGTGCTGCCGACCTCGCTGACTTCCACGTTGCGTTGCAGAGGAGCGCGCTCGGCGTGGGCGTGCAGCATGTCGCCAAAGCCGGAGATGCCGCGTGCGGCCAGAGTCTTGACCGGCCCGGCCGAGATTGCATTGACGCGAATCTTCCGCCGACCCAGATCCTGCGCCAGATATCGTACCGTGCACTCGAGCGCAGCCTTGGCCACACCCATGACGTTATAGTGCGGCACAACTTTTTCTGCGCCGTAGTAAGTCATGGTAATCACGGAACCGCCTTCTTCCATCAGAGGCGCGGCCGCTCGGCAAACCGCGATCAGAGAATACACGCTGACATCATGTGCTACCCGAAAACCCTCGCGCGTAGTGTTAACGAAATCCCCTTTCAATTCTTCAGCGGGAGCGAAGGCCACGCTATGCACCAGCACGTGTAACTTCCCGTAGCGAGCCTTCAGCTTCTCGAAAAGTTGCGTGATCTCGCCATCCTTCGAAACATCGCACATGAAAGCTTCCGCGCCCGGCAGCGACAGAATCAGGTCTTTCGCTTCCATCTCCATGCGCTCGTTCTGGTAAGTGATGGCCAGGTTCGCACCCGCCGCGTGCAGTCCCTGGGCAATGGCCCACGCGATCGAGCGCTTGTTCGCCACTCCAAATACAACTGCCGTCCGCCCCTTGAGATCGTCAAACATGAATGAACTCTCCCCCTCGAAGAAAAGAAAGAATAACAGCTTCTTCGTATAGGGCGGACACTCTTGTTCGCCGCTTTCGATCTTGATCTTGATCCCGAGGTTGATCTTGATTTTGATGTAGAAAATCAAGTACGAAACAAAGTCAAAAATGGCGGACAAGAGTGTCCGCGCTACACTAAGCGGCCGCAGCCTTCGAAGCGCGAATCGGCCAGCAGGCGCTGCCAAATGCAACCGCATACACCGCGGCGATGACGCCAAAGCCTGCCGCCAGACTGATCCGCGACGCAATCCACCCCACCGTCATCCCCAGCGCCACCTGCAGAAATGTGCCAAAGAAATAGAAAGTGTTCTGCACCCGTCCCATGACCTGCGGGGGGACTTGCTCCATCAGGCTGGTATTCATGGCCACGCCGCTGACGCCGCGCGCCGATCCCATCAGTCCATAAAGCAGCACGGCAATTGCCAGCCACGGAGAGTACGGCGAAAGCGCCATGCAAAAAGTGAGCAACAGCATAGCCAGCGCAATCGACCAACGCGCTCCCACGCGAGCGATTAAAGCCGGGGCATAGAGCGCACTCAAAAATGCGCCGACGCCCCATCCTCCATTGAGCCATCCGTAGCCCGTGGCGCCGGCATGAAAGACGCGATCGCTGAGAGGTGCTGTGACCACCACGCCAGTCATCATCGCGCCCAGAAATAAAGCCCAACTCGTCCCCAGGAAAACAACGCTACGATGCTCGCGCAAAAAAATCAGACCTTCGCGCATCTCGCGCAGAAAGCGTCCGACCGCGGTTTCCGCCGCTTCAATATCGTGCCGAAGTTCGACGACGCGTGGCACTACATGCCGTCCCTGACGCACCGCGAAGTAACACGAAAAAGAAACGACGTAAGTGCTCACGTCGATCAGCAGCACCCCACCCAGACCAATGTGTTCATAGACAAATCCGACTAGTGCGCCGGCAATCAGCCATCCGCCCTGAATTCCCGCGAGCAGAAATGTATTGGACTGGACGAACTCACCCTGGGGCGTCAGTTCCTGAATCAGCGCCGTGATCGTGGGCCAGAACATCCAGAAGCCGGCGGCGACTAGCGTGTTCATCAGGTAGAGTTGCCAAACTTGTACGCGGTGCAGGAAAGCCAGCACCGTGACCGCGAGAATGATGATGGCGCGGAGAGCATCCAGCCACATCACCAGTCGCCGGCGGTCTTCTCGGTCAATGATGACGCCTGTGAAGGGAAGCATCACCATGGCGGGAATCGTCTGCAGCGCGGCAAACGTCCCTAAAGCCATCTCCGAGTGAGTGCGCTGCAGGATCGTCCAAGCGACGGCGGCGGAGTTCATGCCGCTACCCAGCATGGAGATCACGTTCGCCGCAAACACAAATCGCAACGACCGTTTTTGCAGGATGGAGCGCATATTTCGAATCTAACATGGAGGGCTTTTAGCGGTTGGCTGGTCTCGCCGCACTAACTTTGCGAGGCTTAGCGCCTTCCGGGCGCGGAGTGAAAGGGATCGTCCTGCGGAGCAGCCGGACCGTTATCCGTCCCATCCTCGGGACTGGGAATATCCAGATTGACGACGATCGGCTCCTGACCGCTGCGCACGATTACTGCTTCTACGGGCTCGTCTTTACGTGCATTCAACTCTTGATGAGGAACGTAGGGAGGAACATAGACAAAATCTCCGGGACCCGCCTCGTCTACAAACTCCAGATGATTTCCCCAGCGAAAACGCGCGCGTCCCCGCACCACATAGATTACGGTTTCCAATTCACCGTGATGATGGGGACCGGTCTTGGCACTGGGGTGGACTACCACAGTTCCGGCCCACAGCTTTTGCGCGCCGACTCGAGCTCGCGAGATGGCCTCGGCGCGCGTCATACCCGGCGTCTGAGGCGTGTTGGAGTCGAGTTCGCCGCTGCGAACGATGCGCAAGCCGTGGTTCTTCCAGTCAGGCTCTTCGTCTTTGTCTTTGCGAACCTCAATGGAATGCGAATCGCTCATACCCTACCTGTTCTAAACTGAGGGCTGGCAGCCGACAGCTGCCTCTCCTACTTCAATCCCGTAATCACGTATGCCTCCGAAAGCACCCGTATGTAAAGATAAGCGTAGGCATTCCCATCGCTCGACAGATGAGGCGGGGAGACCGACGAGACGCCGGCACCCGTTTCTTCTCCGAAAGTCTTCCACGGCTCCATTTTGCCGGTCTGTATATTCACCCGAGAGACCTTTGCGGTTTTCGCGGCGATCGTGCCTCCTCGCCGGATGGGAACTACGTAAAGCGACTCGCCGTCCGCCGTCCAGCCAAGGATGTTGTAACCGGATTCGAGCCCCGGTATGGCCCGAAAGCTGCCCCCTTCGAGCGTCCAAATCCCACGCTTTCCATCGGGTCCGTGCACTGCCGTAGTTTTGCCGTCGGGTGAGAGTCGCACGCCGGTGACTCCTTCGGGAGTGATGGGCTTGGAATCTCCACTGGCCAGATCAATCAAGTAGTCGCGGGCACCGTGTCCGACTTCGATCCCTGAAGCCAGCAAGCCTTTGCCATCCGGCAGAAAAGAGACAAAACTGTAGCTGACGGCGTCATGCGTAAGTTGCGTGGCTTCGCCCGCTCCCGCCGGCACCAGGACTAATTGCCCACCCTTCGCTGGTTTCGTGATTGCCCATTTTCCGTCCGGCGAGATGGCCATGGCAACTCCCTCGCCAATACGAGAGGGAGGCGAGCCATTGGTATCGCGCAAAAACACGGTGTAATTCGCACCCCCGCCGTCGCCTTCCTCGTCGAAGATGATCTTCCGCCCGTCGTGGCTGATGCCGCGCAGTTCTGACCATCCGAACCATCCCAATTCATGCTCCTCTTTGCCGTCCGGCTCCTTGCCGCGGATCCCCAGCCGGGTGTGATTGGCCACCGCCAGGACGCTTCCATTGTGGAGGTCTTCGAGCCACATGCCTCCCGGCACATTCGTGATCGTTCGCAACTTGCCCGAAAGCGTCACCGCCCGGGGGTTCGAAGCGCTCCCCGTATTCGTCGATGTAAACCAGATCTCATCGCCCGATGGAGACCAGAGAATACCCTCCACCGAAGTCCAGCCGGAGGAGAGCTTTTTCTCCGCTTGCTTGCCGTCGGCTGCAATCAGCGCGACCGAACCCTCGTCATCGCCGTCGGGATTCTCATGGTCGGCAAACGCGACCCACTTGCCGTCCGGCGAAATCTTGGGATGACTCATCCAGTTGATGCTGTCGATGAGCACCTTGCCGATGGGATACTCCAAACGCCAGTGATTATTTTCCGGAAGGTAGCGGACAATCGCCAGACTCTCGCCGTTTTGGGAAAAATCGGCGTCCCCCACATGTTCCAGAACTTCGTGCGGCGTTCCCCCGCTCAGCGGAACCCGCGCCAGTGTGCCACTGCGTGCGTAGCCGCCGTGTCCCACGGTATTGATCCGAATCGCTATTTCTCCACTCTTCGAAATCGAAAGCAATTCGGCATCTTTGATTCCCAGTTCGCGCGAGCCGGGATCATCCGTGCGCGACATGTAAAGCTGGCTCTCGCTGCCTTCCCACGCCGCGCTGTAAACAATGCTGCCGTCCGGCGTAAAGCGGGCGTTGCCGATCGACCCCGTACGAAACGTGATCTGCTGATACTGGGGCTGCGGCGCGGTGGCGCTGGATTCACCACGCCACCATCCGAGACCATAAACCGCGGCTGCGACCAGCAGTCCCGCGAGCACGGCAAGCAGGAGCCTCTGTCGCGGCTGGGCTTTTCCGATTCCCATGCTGCCCGAGCCCGTCGCCACCCTCGCCGCACTTCCCGACAGCTCCGAAAGATGTCGGAGATCAAACGCAATATCGCTCGCGGAATGGAAACGTGACTCGGCATTCTTCTCGAGGCAATGGTGCACGATGCGCTCTAGAGCCGGAGGAACATTCCGATTCGTCTCCTGCAGTTCGGGAGGATCTTCTTTCAGAATCGAGCTCATCGTATCCGCGGGCGTGTCGCCATGAAACGCGCGCTTGCCCGAAAGCATCTCGTAGAGAATCGCGCCAAAGCTGAAGATGTCAGACCGCGGATCGAGCGCCACGCCCCGCACCTGCTCGGGAGACATGTATCCCGCCGTTCCCATCACCATTCCCGCTTCGGTCGCGCCTTGGCTCACGGTGGCCAGCGAAGTGTGAGACCCTCGATCCGCCTGCGTCAGCTTAGCCAGGCCAAAGTCGAGGATCTTGACGCGCCCATCTTTTGTGACAAATAGATTTTCCGGCTTGAGGTCGCGATGAATGATTCCTTTTTCGTGCGCCGCGGCCAGGCCATGCGCAATTTGCAAGGCATAGTCCAGACTTTTACGTGTGGCAATCGCACCCGTGCGCAGACGATCGCGCAGAGTCTCCCCCTCGAGCAGTTCAGAGACCACGTAAGGCGAGCCATCGCTCGTGCCAATGTCGAATACCGCTAGAATGTTGGGATGATTCAGAGCCGCCGTAGCCAGCGCTTCCTGTTCAAATCGGCGCATCCGTTCCGCGTCCAGTGAAAGTTCCTGCGGCAGTACTTTAATCGCCACATCGCGTCGAAGACGGGAGTCACGGGCGCGATACACCTCGCCCATGCCGCCCGCGCCCAGAAGGGAAACTATTTCGTACGGTCCAAGTTTGGTGCCCGGGGTAAGGTTCATCAGTGGGCGAGATTATACCAGCCGTCAGCTTGCAGCCATCAGCTCTCAGGAAAGTCAACAGCGCTCACCGCAGAGACGCCGAGAGCGCAGAGAACAATCTCCGGTTTCTGGGCACTTGGGATCTCGCTTTTTGGGGTTGCTGAAAGCTGATAGCTACCTTAATTCTCGCTCTCGACCGGCTTCGCCTTCGGAGCAGGTAGAGCTTTCGCGGGCTTGCCCGGTTGCCCCGGCGTTGCTGGTGGAGTCGGCGCCACTGGAGCCACGACCGCGACCGTCCCTTTGCGGATCTCAATCTCTCCTTTTTCGCAGTTCATGACCAGTTTGGGACCGTTCGTTCCGATCGAACCGCTGGCACTCGATTCCCGGTTGTGAGTCTCAACTTTGATTTCGTCGAACTCGCTCTGGATTTCTCCTTCGCGGGTGCGCGCCTCAACTTTGATCGGCGTATTGGGAGGAATTGAAATCTGAACGTCGCCTTTCTTGTTATCAATCTGAATGTTCCCCGGCTTGTGCAGCCCAACCTCAACCGACCCGTTGGAATTTTCGAGGCGCAGGTCGCCCGACAATCCTTCCAGCGAAATATCCTTAGAACGCGTCTTCAGGCGCATCGGCCCGGTCAGGGAGTCAGCCCGCAGATCGCCGGAGTCGAGATCCAGCCGGCCATCGAGACGCGAAAATTCCATGTCGGTGCGCGAGGAGTGGAAACTTACCGTCTTGCTCACCCGCACCAGCCGCGTGCTCTCCTGAAATTCGCCATTCAGATGGACGGCGCCGTCCACATCCTCAAACGACACTTCTTTGCACCGACCCTGAACCGTGATATCGCCCTTCACGTGTTCAGCGCGGGCGGAGCTTTGTTCCAGATTCAGCATGGCGTTGCCCGTGTGATCGTTGAGACTGACTTCGCCATTATGATTCGTCACTTCAACCGAGCCGCTCATGCCATTGATCGTGACGCTGCCACGCCGGGAAATGATGACGAGGTCGGTGTTGCGCGGCACATAGACATCCATATCGAGGGCCACGCTCTTGTCGCCCGCGCCCTGGGTATTGGCATTGAGCACAACTGTTTTGTCCGCCAGAGTCATCATGGGATCCGTCTTGGCGGCGTAGCTGTCGGCATCCTTCTGATTTTCGGCGCGAACTTTTTTGCGCCACGCGACTCTCACCTTCTTGTCGTCAGAAACATTGACGGTAATCGTGCCACGATCGTCATTGATGTTGAGGCTGTGTCCACCGACTGGCCAGTCGTTGCTCAATTCGCCGCTATAGTCGAATGTCGACCCGCCAAAGATTTCGTTGAGCCCTTCATCGTCGCCAAGTTGGATGTGCTCACCGAGGTTCTTCCAGTCCACCCGGGATGCCTGGGTAGCAATCAGTCCGGACACGATCAGGAACAGCATCAGGAAAAAGCCACCGACTCCAATGCCCCGGACCGGCTGTCCGGAGCGCTTGGCCTGTTCGTATTCGATGAGCTTCAGCACACCCCACAGGATCAGGAGGGCCGGCCAGAAACGCGCGAACAGCAATCCGAGATGATGGATCTCCAGGATCCCCATCGTTCCCATCAGGAAGAGGACTCCCATCAGGATTAGGACGACCGGCCCGGCAATCGACCGATGGGGACGCGGAGGCGGAATTGGAGTCGGAGTTGTTATTGGGCTACCCACGGTTCACCTCACTGGTTGGCGGAACTGGTGGAACAGGGGGAACCGGAGGCGAAGGAGGAATCGGGCCTCCAGCGGTTGGCGTGCCGGCTCCGATGGACGGAATGTGTCCTTCCCCCGAGGCGCTTCCCTGGAGCAACTTGACGGCGCCAATCGCCAGCAGGATCACCGGCCAAGTCCGGTGAAATCCCGCCACATGCACGCTACTGTCCAGAAAGCACAAGAAGCCGATCGTCAAAAGCATCGCCGGTCCCATAATCCGCCGCGTGCGGCAGCGCGCACATTGGCATCCCGAACAGCCTTTTGGATCGAGCAAGCCCCAGTTGCGCGCAAACAGCCAGCCGCCGAGGAAGATCAAGATCAAAGGCCAGAAGCGATCCAGGCCGAATTCCCATCCCATGGTATGCAGCAGGAAGAGCACGCCCAGCAAAATGAGCACGATCGCGCCCATCGGGATTTTGCTGGTCTCAATCTTCGCTCCGCCGCCAAAGGTTGAGGCGAGGCCGAAGGGATCGGGCACGGGTTGCGCCATCTGAATCGCCTTCGCAGAGCGCACCGCATCGATAATCTGATAAACGTAAAAGAAGGCGAGGCTAAGGCCGCAGATCACGGCCAGAAGATCGCTGTGCCCGGTGTCGCCGATATTGATCCCGGCAATCAGCAGTCCGAAAATGACCAGGTGCGCCAAACCCTTGGCATATTGGCCGGTGTAAACAGCGCCCACGCCGAACGGAAATACTCCGGCGAGAATCCCGGCCACGGTCGGGTTAGGCCCGCTGCCGCTTCCCGCAGGAGGCGGCGGTGGAAGAACCTGTCCCGGTGTTGCCGGAGAAGCCGTCTGCGGGAAGCCGCCTGCAACAAATCCCGAGGCCGCGGAAGCACCCGTGGACACGCCTTCCATCTTGGCTCCCAGGCAGTCTTCGCAATAGATGACGCCCCGCACGGGACGTGTACAGTTCGCGCACAGTGCCTTCCCGCAAGTGCGGCAATAGGCCACTGCTGACGCATCAGCATGATTGGCGCAGTTCATACAAACCTCCGATTCGTAGTCGCAGCGAACGCTACCGTCACGGCAGGTGAAGTTCCCCCTACCCCATCACGCGAAACCGGCGTGCTGGGGGCCCCGAACCGCAGCGCAGCTAAAACCGGCTGGTTGTATTCCTGGGAATAGTTACGATCCTGTCTCTGATCTGGACGATCACTTTCTGGTTGTCCATTGGTGTCATTCTTGCGATTTTGTTTCTGTTCGTTTTTCTGGAGTTCCGGCGCGGGCTCGACAGGAGCATTGGCCCGTTTCAACTCGCGCAGCTTCGATTCAATCTCGTACACGAAGCGAATGTTGTCGTAGTACTGCACCACTTTGATTTGCGCGTCGACGTAGGCGTGCCGCAATGCCGACGGCCTCAGGTCGACCCTGGCGACATCCTTCGGCTTGACGCCTGCCGCACTCAGCGCCAGCGAGAACGAGAAGAAGATCATCCCGAACGACATTACAAACCGCGGTTGCCGTACAAATGCTGTCGTCGGAGTGAAGAAGGAATCCCACCACTCCCGCACCCGCTCACCGAACGGAGTCGTTCTGGCGCCATCAGTCGTCGCCACCGCTCGCCGGCTTATGACGCCACTGGTGGCCGATAGAATGTTGTGCACCAGATGCACCGGAGGCTCGACTGCTTCGAGCGACTGCAGCCACTGCCGCCCCGCCTGCACGTCCGCGAACAGCGGACCGCAAACCGCGCAGACGCGCCGATGAGCGTCGAAGCTCTTTTGGCGAGCCGGACTCAACTGGCCGTCACCATCCATCGCCTCGCTGAGCAGCGCTTCGAATTCGGTGCATTCCATCTGGGGTCCCCGATCGCCACGGTTTTGGCCGGGCGGAGTAGGCGTCCCGTGTTTGGTTTCGTCTGGCATCACATCACCTGCCTATATGTACGTTGTAGGAGGCGCGCAAGTTCCGCGCGCCCGCGATTAATTCTTGACTTGACGGTCCCCTCGGGGACCCTCAAAGCGGCGGCAATTTCCCGATAATCCATGTCCTGCAAATCCCTCAAAATCACCGCCTCCCGCAACTCGGGAGACAGCTTTTGCAGCGCCAAATGCACCATTTCCCGGGTTTCCCGGCTCTGGACGGCCACATCCGGAGCCATCCCCTGGTCCGCAATCTGCTCGCTGAGCGGCTGCGCATCCTCGTGCTCAGAAGGCACGGTATCGAGCGAATCTGTCATTCGATCGCCTTTGGACTTTCGAAAATGATCGACCAGAAGATTGCGAGTAATGGTGGTTACCCAGGTCATGAACGCGCCCTTACCGGAGTCATAGGTGTTCAGAGTCCGGTACATCTTGATAAAGACCTCCTGGGTGAGGTCCTGGGCATTTTCGGAATCCCCGGCAAACCGGTAGCAGACGTTGTAAATGCGACGGTGATAACGTTGAACGATCTCTTCCCAGGCCGCAGCATCGCCCGAAATGCAGCGACGGACCAGCAATCCGACAACCTGGGCTTCTTCCAAAACCGACTCCGTAAACTGCGTGTGAAGGTTTTAGCTTGCGGAGGGACGGGCGTCCTCGCCGGTCCAAGCCGAGCGAAGCTCGGCCGCGTTCAGCGTCCTGCAATTACATTCTTGTCCTCATCCTGAGCGAAGCGAAGGAACCATGTATTTACCTGCGCGCTGCCCATATTCCTGACAACACACAACAAGTACGTTTCTGTAGAACAGGAAGTTCCCTTGAATCATGGAGCTAGCGATTGTAGCAGGAGATGTAGGAGCGACCGGCCGACATTAGCTGAATGGATTCATCGCCGTGACACCAAAGTATTCCTGTCCTGCATTGAAATCTTCCGAGAGGATTCGTTGGCAGCCAGCACGTTCCGCCGCCGCGACGATCAAGCCATCGTAGAAGTGGATTCCGTAGGCCGCACGCGCTTCCACCGCGCGCCGAACAAGTTCAGAATCGGGAGCGACCAGTCGAAGATTGGACAACGCATCTAGCGCCGTCATGACCGCAGCCTCAGTCGCCGCCGGAGTAACCTTGTGCAGCATTGTGGCGGCAAACTCAGCGAGGACTTGCGCGGAAATCACGGTCTTCCCGCTAATCCCGACCTTCAGCAGATGGCGCGCCACTTCCTGCTTTTGCGGACTGCGGTCGTCGTAGGCGTATACGACGACATTCGTGTCCAGGAAGTCAGCGCCGCTCATAGAGGTCTTCGCGTTTCCAAGTACGTTTTCCTATACTGACCTTGAGCAGTTTGAAGCTCTCTTCCAGCGCCTCAAGCTCTCGGCGCTTGCGTCCGGATTTCGCACGTTCAGCAGCCAGCTCTTGCAGGTGGGCGCGCACCAGACCCGTCAGCGTAGTATCGCGTTCGACGGCGATTTTGCGGACTTCACGGACCAGATCATCGTCCAGCGAAAGCGTGATATTCATAGACCCATAATAAGGGAAACCCTTAATAAGGGCAAACCGAATGTAGAGCGGACACTCCTGTCCGCTGCCTTTGACTTTGATCTTGATTTGAAGTTGATTTTGACCTCAAAGGACTTTGGCAATCTTTGACAACCGGCAGTGGGATCGCCGCTAAATCACTGGTTCTCTCAAAGACTTTAGCTATAAGCCCTTTAAACTCAAAGATTTTGCGGGAATTTCCCGCTAACCGTATGATTCTACAAGGTAGGGGGAGGGGGTACCCCACTTTGGCATTGCCAACTCTGCAAGCTTTCCTCTCGGGGTGAATAAAGCAAAGAGAGACGGGAGGCAGCCGTCAAATCATCCAAGCCAGAAGCAAGCGCGTACCGAAGCCAAGGTTTTACCCATAACCGATAACTGTCAGCTACGAAAACCGCACCTTAACGTCCGGCCCCTTATCCAAGTGGATGCTCTCAATAAAGCGCACTCTTCCCGTCTTCAATGTCAGAATCACCGAAGAGGTCCGCGTCCCTTCGCCAAAGAAGCGGACGCCTTTCAGCAGGGCGCCTTCGGTCACGCCGGTGGCGGCAAAGATCAGTTGTTTTCCGGGAGCCAGATCTTCCGCCTCATAAACTTTTTTCTTGTCTTTGATTCCCATCTTCGCAATGCGCTCTTCGAGTTCCGGCTTGTCGATCACCAGTCGTCCCTGCATATACCCGTTCAGGCATCGGATGGCAGCCGCCGTAATCACGCCTTCCGGCGCGCCGCCCGATCCCATCACGGCGTGCACTCCGGTTCCGATCACGGCCGCCGCAATGCCGGCCGAAAGATCGCCGTCGCCGATCAATCGGATGCGCGCACCGGCCTTCCGAATATCGGAGATCAACTTCTCGTGCCGCGGACGGTCAAGAACGATCACCACCAAATCCTCGACACCCCGATGCAGTCTCCGCGCAATATTTTTCAGGTTCACGGCCACGGGTGCGTCCAGATCGACGGCGTTCTTGCAAGACGGCCCAACCACGATTTTCTCCATGTAGCAGTCAGGGGCATGCAGCAAGCCCCCTTTTTCGGACGCCGCGAGCACCGTAATAGCCCCCGGCGATCCCGTGGCGCAAAGGTTGGTACCTTCCAGCGGATCGACGGCAATATCGATGTGCGGAACGTCGCGGCCGTCGAGGTACGTGCCGCCCACCTGCTCGCCGATATAAAGCATGGGCGCGTCGTCGCGCTCGCCCTCGCCGATCACGATCGTCCCGTGCATCGGCACTGTGTCCATCGTCTTGCGCATGGCCTCGGTGGCGACCTGGTCGCTCAGGGGACGGTCCCCCTGCCCCATGGTCCGAGCCGACTCGATGGCCGCGTTTTCTACGACGCGCAAGAATTCCAGCGCCAGATCGCTCTCAATGTTCTCTCCGAAATTTTTCGCGCGCGGTTCAGTCCGAGTTTCAGTAGCCACGAATCCTCCAAAATAAACGCGACCTAGGAATATAGCCCGTTCGCGGCCGAGATGGAAGTGCAAGCATCACACATGTGTGCGGTTCGCGTAGCGCGGACCCTCCTGTCCGCGAGCTGCGCGCAGAGGGATCGAAGCCGACAGGGATTGAGGCAAAATGCGGTTCCCGAGGTAGTCGGCAGCGTCACCGCGAGCGGAGTCCTCTGCTAATCTTCTTTTATGACCACTGAACCCATGGCCTCTGCACCAGCGATCCCAGACCCATCGACCCCAGACCTAGCGGCTGCCCCAACCGCAGCGAAGAACCGCAAGGAACCTTCTTATGTCTTCTCAGAAAAGCAGGTTTCAGAGAAAAGCGAACTCGCCCGCCGTTTTCTCGACACCCGCGCGCGTCTGGATGAAAATGTCCACCACGCCGACAACTTTCTCGTAAAGCGCTTCTACAATCTCGACCACAACACCTACCTGGAAAGCGCTCTACCCGCGAAATATAAGGAATTGATGGGCCTGGTTGCGTCCACTTGTTTGCGGTGCGACGACTGCATTTTCTACCACACGATTCAGGCCTATCGCCTGGGCGTGACGCGCCCCGAGCAGGAAGAAGCGATCAACGTGGCGCTGGTGGTAGGCGGCAGCATCGTGATTCCGCACATGCGGCGGGTGTATGAATTGCTGACAGAACTGTATTCCGGCTGAAGTTTTGCTCTTGGGTGGCCAATGGTTTACCTGCGCTAGCTATCCTCTGTTTGTCGCCGGTTCTTGGCCGCCGAGGGTAATGTGCTCCACGTCTGACGCCAGCATCCCGTACATCTCAAGGTCGAGCAACTTTCCCCACTTCATGACATGAGCGCGCAGGCTTCCTTCGTGGCGCATACCAATTTTTCGCAAGACATTGCCCGATGTGGGGTTGTTAGCAAAATGGCTGGCGAAAATTTTATGCAGCCCGAGAGCTCCGAATCCGTAATTCACCACGATCCGCGCCGCTTCCGTGGCATAGCCATTTCCCCAATAGGGCACGCCGATCCAATAGCCAAGTTCGGCGCGACGATGCTCGGCCTCGATCATGAGCCCGATGCCGCCGCAGAGCGTTTGACTCTCGCGCAGGATGATCCCGAGTCGCAAGCATTTACCGTTCGCCATGTCCTCCTGCGCACTGGCGATAAAGTCCCGAGCGTATTCTTCGGTGTAGGGATGCGGAATGCGCAACGTAGTCGCCGCCACTTCACGAGCGCCGATCAGCGGCACGAGCGCTGGAATATCCGAAAGGTCGTAAGGCCGCAGCGTCAGTCGCTCGGTTTGCAAGGGAGTGAACACCATCTGTCTACTTTAACGTGGGGCACGGGTAAGGAGTTTCCAAGGACAAGGACTAGATAAAGACTTCCTGAGAAACGTGGAATCGCCGACTGAGGCGGCGGATGGGCTCACTTCGCAAAATGCGAACGAGTCAACCGGAATTCACAAATCCCTAGCCTGGTTTCACGGGCGTGTTAGAAGGCGTCAATCCCCGTCACACTCGCCCCAATAATCAGCGTGTGGATATCGTGCGTTCCCTCATAGGTCTTTACGCTTTCGAGGTTCATCAGGTGCCGCATGATGGGATAATCGTCGGCCACGCCGTTTGCTCCAAGAATATCTCGCGACATGCGCGCGCACTCGAGCGCCATCCAGACGTTGTTTCTTTTTGCCATCGAGATGTGCTGGTGCAGGGCTTTTCCGGCGTCTTTCAGGCGCCCGACTTGCAACACGAGTAACTGTGCCTTGGTGATCTCGTTGATCATCCAGGCCAGCTTCTGCTGCACGAGTTGATGCGACGCTATCGGCTGATCACGAAATTGTTTCCTCAACAACGAATACTGCAGCGCGCAGTCATAACATGCCATCGCCGCGCCGACCGCACCCCACGAGATTCCATAGCGCGCCTGGTTCAGGCACATTAGCGGAGACTTCAAGCCACCGGACCCCGGCAACAGGTTCGACTCAGGAATCCGCACATCCTGGAGCGACAGACCAGAGGTCACTGATGCCCGCAGCGACCATTTGCCGTGAATGTCGGCCGCCTTGAATCCGGGACGGTCTGTCTCCACCAGAAATCCGCGTATCGTTTCTCGTCCGGCGTCTCTCTCATCTTCAACTTTCGCCCAGATCACGGCCACGTCGGCGATGCTACCGGAGGTGATCCACATCTTTTCGCCATTCAGCACGTACTCTTTGCCGACTTTTCTTGCGCGCGTTCTCATGCCGCCGGGGTTCGATCCGAAGTCGGGTTCGGTTAATCCGAAGCAGCCTAGTTTTTCGCCTTTTTGCATGGCTGGCAGCCAGGTATTTTTCTGGTCATCTGACCCGAAGGCGTAAATCGGATACATGACGAGCGCCGACTGCACGCTGACGAACGAGCGCACGCCAGAATCGCCGCGTTCCAGTTCTTGCGTGACCAGGCCGTATTCCACGTTTGACATGCCGGCGCAGCCGTAGCCCTGCAGCGACGCGCCGAAGAATCCCAAGTCGGCCATGGGTTTAACGAGTTCGCGCGGAAAGCGGCCGGCGCGGTTGCATTCCTCGATGATCGGGACGAGATTGTCTTCGATGAACCGGCGAGCCGTGTCGCGTACCAGACGCTCGTCGTCGTTGAGCAATGTATCGAGCTCGATGAAATCCACACCACGGAACTTGATGGCCGCCATTACGCCTCACCCCACAAAGTCAGCAGACACGCAACCGGAAACCATCCAAAGTAGCAGAGGGGCGGGGAAATCAGCAACGCGAGGCTGCGGTTGCTCGATTAGCGACGATCCAACCGGAGTGACAAAGCGGGGAATGACAAGAAACGTAAGCCTGTATAACAATGATGTAGCGTAAGTCAGAAGGAAAATTCAGGATGAAGAAGGCAAAATTTTAAGAAGAGAGCGAGGCTTACCTCATGACAACGACCGACTGCCGCCAGTTCCTGCGCCACACCGTCGCTACCCTTGCCTATCGCGGAGCGAAAGCGATCCGCAACGCAGGGCCGAACTTTGCCGGCTATGGCGCGGCCGAAACTTCGCGCACGCCCGCAAAGATTCTCGCACACATAGGCGACTTGATGGACTGGGGCCTTGCCATGGCCGAAGGCCGTCGCGAATGGTACGACTCGCTGCCTCTCGCGTGGGATAAAGAATGCGAACGCTTCTTCATCGCCTTGAAAAAGCTAGATGACTACCTGGCATCGGAAAAGCCACTTGCTGTCTCTACCGAGAAGTTATTTCAAGGGCCGATCGCCGATGCGCTTACGCACGTGGGCCAGATCGCAATGCTGCGACGGATGGCCGAGGTTCCGATGAAAGGCGAAAACTATTTTGTCGCGGAAATCACGGTCGGACGCGTGGGTGCGGACCAAGCCTCTCCGCGCAAGGAATTTTAACTGCGGCTAGCCGGCTGTTCGAACGCTGGTGGTTCGCACGATCTCTCGTACCGCGCGATGCGCTTGATCGATGGCGGTATTCGTATACGCGTGACCGTCGGCATCTGAGTTGGCGATTTTAATTCTTCCAAAGGGCTGCCGCCCAATCACGCACGGACGCTCCGATGCAGGTCGGCCCAGCGGCTCGAACAATTCGTTGTATTCGTATGCATAGCCGTGAGGCCAGCGGTTCACCGTAATTGCCTGAATGTCGCTGGCATGATCGAAGCCGCCGGCTGACAGCATGCGGCCCAATTGATCTCTTACATTACGCTCGAAGGTTTCGAAGGTTGTGCTGACCAGTTCGAACCGGCCCGCACGGTACTGATCCTTGCAATCGAGGCCGGGTTCGCAGGGTGTGCGAAGAAGGTGCAGCAGGCACGATTGCTCCGGCGAACTAGGGAAATGGTAGTCGCCCATGGAGACCGGGAAATCCAGAGTAACGTTGGTGAAGTACGCTCCCGGAGCGTAGATCGCGCTAACGCCCAATTTCTGAAAAGCCTTCCAGTTGCTAATTTGCACGTTGGTGTAGACGAGAGGCATTTTCACGCCATATGCCAGCGCTTCCTTCTGCTTGTCAGACATTTCCGGACACAGATAAGGGATGATCATGTTGTAGCAGGCGAGTATGCAATGCGCGCCTCGCACGCGGTGGGCCTGACCGCCGCGAACGTAAGTTACTTCGACCTGCTTCGAGTTGGCGGGATCTCCTACGTGTTTTGCTCGTACCGCGGTGCTGTTCAGGCGAATGCGAACGGTGGAGGAGTTATCATCCAGGCGAGCGTAGTTCGCACGGGCCGTGACGATGTCCTCCATGGTGTGGCCGGGGAGCGCGCCCGGCACCAGGGATCGGGCCAGCATTCTGGCGATGGAAGCGTTGCCATCCGGAAAATGGAAAATGTAAGGCTCATCCTGCTCAGGGTTTTCTTCATGGCTCTTGGGCAGAGTCATTCCCTTGAAGCCGGGAAATCCTTCACGCGCGCAATCGTGCGCCGACACCGCATCAATTCCCACGCAATATAAATCGTGGGTCGAGGACTGAAGCACCTTGACCACATCGGGGTGAACCCTGGCATATTGCAACAGGAAATCCTTGTAGCTGGTCTTGATCAGCTTGGTTTGTTTCTTATCCGGCGCAAGGTCGGGCAGATAATCGATGCTGGCGTGCTGCAGACGGAGAAGATCCTTGCGGGCGGTTTCCGCGATGGGCATCTGCGAGACATTTTCCATTCTCAAGTCGACGGCAAAATAGTGAAGACCTTTCTGGCGCAACAAACGGTCGGTACCAAACGTCTCTTTGTCAAAGAAGACGGCCTCTTGCAGATGCATCGAGTCAAATAAGTTCTGGTCGTAATACTTGAAAAAACGTCGCGGCTCGATTCCCAACTCTTTCAAGAGGCCGATCGACACCTTGCTGTAATTGCCCGGCGCCTCGATTGACTGGGTTCCACCGTATCCCAGCAGTAAGCGTTTTTCCGCTTGAAATTCATTGCGTTTGGCATGGCCGCCGAAATCATCGTGGTTGTCGAGTATGAGAATTTTGGATTGCTGTCCGGCAAACTTGCGATAAAAATACGCTGCCGCGAGGCCGCTGATGCCTCCGCCGACAATCACCAGGTCATAGGACTCGCCCTCGTCGATTGGATTGGACCAGTCTTCGTTTTTATTTTTTCCATTCCCATCCCGTAATTCATGCGCCACTTCCCACGAACCGTCGTGACTCCCCCGCATTCCGGTCTTAAAAGGCGGGTAATAACCGGGTTCTTTCTCTGGAGCGAAGGCGGAAGCCAAGGCTGGTTGCGGGATGCCGAAGGCTTGCACCCATGTCGAGTTTGCCACCAGGGACGTACCTAGCGCGATGCTGATTCCATTGAGAAAATCGCGACGGGTGATCTCGCGTCCCATGCCCAATTCGCGATCGTGATTCTTATTGCTCTTTCGCTTCATTTTCCCCGAACTCGCAGTCTCCGTTTTCGTATTTCAATCGCCGTCAGTCATTGTGCACCGAACCAGCGATGGATGTCGATCAAGCGGACGCGCCCGCGATTACAAGAAAAAGAAGCCGGCCCCGGAGAGCGATCCTGAGTTTGCGTTTCCGGAATGGGCGCGCGAACCGTAAACAACAGATTGCCTGTCGTTCTTGGTCCGAAGGCTGCGCCTGAGTAAGATAGAAGAAAGCGGCCAGGGCAAAGGCGCGCAGGAGATTCGATGGCTTCCGGAGAAACGGCAGTTGCTGTGACCAGCACGATTCCACAGCTTTCTAACCACAAAGTTAAGATCAAGAAGCCAGGCCAGCGCGCCTGCAACGAAAAAAACGAAAAGGGCAAGTTTTGCGGGGGACACCTGAAGCGCTGGTTCTACAGTGCCGACGTCCTCGAGCAAGAGTGTGGATGCGTGGAGAAAGCCTGGGGAACGAACGCCGAGGTTTACCGGTGCGAATTTTGCCAGACGCTCTATCTGCCCAGCCCCGAAGATCCGAGTGGGGTGAACGTAGCTGGGACCGGCCAGATTTCGGTCTTCGGGCTGACCGTTCCTCCGAAGGAAGAAAAGAAACCATAAGGCCATTCTTGGAGCGCTGTGGGGCGTGACAAAAAGTCCAAAGTGTTCAGTTCTGGGTTTTCCTGAGACTGCCACTGAGACCTGACATCTGATTTACCGTGAACACTTCTGAACTCATCTACGACTGGAATGCGCTGTATCCCAAGTCGCTGCATCCGCCGGGACCCGTGCGCCTGACCGATGAAACCCTGCGCGACGGCCTGCAGTCGCCTTCGGTCCGCGATCCTTCGATCGAGCAAAAGATCGAAATTCTGCACTTGATGGAAGCGCTCGGCATTAACACTCTCGACCTGGGGCTTCCGGGAGCCGGTCCGCGCGCGGTCGAACACGTCACAGCGCTGGCGCGCGAAATCGTTACTCACAAAATGAAGATCACGGCGTATTGCGCTGCCCGCACCCACGAAAACGACATTCGTCCCATCGCTGAGATCGTGCAGAAGACCGGCCTGCCCATCGAGGTCGCCGCGTTTCTTGGAACCAGTCCGATCCGGCGTTACGCCGAGGGCTGGAATCGCGACTTTCTGCTTCAAACCACTGAAAAGGCCGTCAAATACGCGATTTCACTTGGCCTAGAAGTTATGTACACGACCGAAGACACTACCCGCTGCGATCCGGAAACGGTGAAACAACTCAACTCGGCGGCCATCAACTGCGGTGCGCACGCGTTGGTCCTGTGCGATACCGCGGGACACGCGACGCCGATGGGCACGGTCGCGCTGGTCAAATTTGTGCTTGAGCAGGTGGTCAAGCCCTCCGGCCAAAAAATTCGCGTCGACTGGCACGGACACTGTGACCGCGGATTAGCAATCGCAAACGCGATGGCCGCCTTGGTCTCGGGAGCAGATTGTGTGCACGCGACCGCGCTAGGCATCGGAGAGCGCGTTGGCAATACCCAGATGGACCAGATGCTGGTCAACCTGAAACTCATGGGCATTGCGCCGTGGGATCGTCAGGATCTGACGCAGCTGAAACGATATTGCGAAGCCGTCTCGGTTGCCACTGGCGTTCCGATTCCGGCGAATTATCCCGTGGTGGGCGAGGACGCGTTCCGCACGGCCACCGGCGTCCACGCTGCGGCCGTGATCAAAGCGTATAAGAAAAAAGATATTGAACTCGCGAACACCGTGTATTCCGGAGTGCCTTCGCACTACTTCGGCCTGGAACAGATCATCGACATCGGCCCGATGAGCGGGAAATCTAATGTTCTTTTTTGGCTGGAGCACCGCGGCCTTCCAGCGACCGAAGACGTAGTCGAGCGCATCTACAAATGCGCCAAGGCTAGCGATCACACGCTGAGTGAAGCAGAGATCATGGAGTGCGTGCAGCGCCCGCGATAATTAGCTTACTGCGGTTCCCGCGCCAGTTCCGGACTCGGCATCACATCCCCCTCCAACTCCCTGTGCCTCGCCGCCCGCTGTTCGTTCAGCATTTTCGCCGCCGATGCCAACTCCTCGCGGCCTTCTTTTTCGCGTCCCATACGCACCAGCACCTGGCCCCGGAGATAACGCGCGCCAGCGTTTCTGTTGTCCAATCGAATGACCTCATCAAGATCTACAAGCGCCGCTGCGTAATGTTTTTGGTGCTCTTCGATTTTCGCCAGCCCCAGGTGCGAACTGACGGACTGCGGATCGAGCTTGAGCGCGATACGATAATTGTTCGCGGCCTCGTCTTCGTTTCCCGCCGTCGCCTCCAAACTTCCCAACTGCGCGTAATTGAACGATACGTCGGGCTCAATCGCGATATCCTTGTGAAATTCCTCGCGTGCCCGCGCATAGTCCTGTTTGTGGACATAGGCCAGACCCAGATTGAAGTGGACGAATGGAAGTCTCGGATCGGCCTGTGCCGCCGTCTCCAGTTCCTTCAGCGCGTCATCGTACTCTCCGCGATTCATATGCCCCTTGCCCATCAGCAAATGGAATTCCGGAGAGCCCTCTCCGATCTCAACCAGTCGCCGCGCCGCTTTTTCCTCCAGCGCCGCGTTCTTAGCATTGTCCGCCGCATGCTCAAGCACGTAGAGATAGTTCAGTTGGTCTGACGCCTTTCCCCACAATGGTTCCAATGCGTCGATGGCATCCGTCCAGCGGTCGTTGAAGAAGTAGCAAAGACCGAGCAGATAACGCGCTTGATAGGAATCCGGCGACTGCCGGACGACCGACTCAAAGGGCTGGATCGCCCGCGCAAAATCGTTCTGCCGGAAATGTACAAGCCCGATGTTCAGCCGAATCCCCGCCATCTCAGGAGCGAGTTTCTCCGCCTTGTGGAGCATGGCAAGAGCTTGCGGCCACTGCTTGCGGCGCATATAAATCACGCCCAGATTGGCGTAAGCTCCGGCGACACCAGGATTGACGGCCAGAACTTGCTGGAAGTCCTGCTCGGCTTCATCCAGCTTTCCCCCACGTAGCGCAGTTTCTCCAGCTTCGAACAACTGCCGCGGATCACGATCGTGTGGCGCGGCCGCCCACGCCCGCGTGTTTGTGCCCGAGACGACTGGGGGGGCAGCCTGCTGTGAGACGGCCAAATGCCACGAAAAAAATAAGAACAGCAACCACGCACCAACCGTACGCACGCGAATGCTTGACACTGGTTTCATCGTGCTGTAGTGTCCGCCAGCAAGGCGGGAAATCAAGAATGGCATTTCAAGGAGACCATGGAATCTGCTGATTCGAAGCCTACGCGAAATGTCTCGACGCCGAAACCCCGCCGGACTTCGGTTCGTCAAGGCTCAACCGCGGAGTCCTCCCGCAAAAGGCAGTCGGCCGCCGTCACCATTCGCGATGTGGCCGAGCGCAGCGGATTTTCTTCGGCCACTGTTTCCATCGTCCTGAACAACGCGCCCCTCGCGCGCTACATTCCCGACACGACCAAGGGCCGCATCCAGCGCGCCGCCTCGCAACTAGGCTATCGTCCCAACCTGTTTGCGCGATCGCTGCGAGGCCGCCGCAGCCACACCGTCGGAGTCATGGTTTTTGACATGACTGATCCTTACTGTACGCTCGTATTGCGCGGCATCGAGAACACGCTCTACCAGTCGTCGTTCCTCCCTATCCTGACCGACGTCCACAATGAGCGCAGCCGCTTCGAGCGTTATCTGGAAATGCTGCTCGATCGCCGCATCGAGGGGCTCGTCGTCCTGGCCAACTGGCTGTTCGTCGACATCAATGTGCTCTCGGACCTTGAGAAGAACAACATACCCACCGCGATTGTGGGACGCGAATTGAAGAATGACCATATCAGCTCCGTGATTGTCGACAATAATCTTGGCGCTCGCGCCGCTCTCGAACACCTGTATTCGCTCGGTCATCGCAAGATTGCTTTTATCCGCGGCCCGCGCCAACTGTCGGACACCGAACCTCGCTGGCGTGGCGTGCGCACGCTGGCTCACGAACGTGATCTGGAACTCGATTCGCGCCTGGTCGTCGATCTGCCTGAGTCTGGCGATCCACTCTCAAGCTTTGAACAGGGATACAAATTAACCGAAGAATTGCTGCATCGCCGCCGTCCCTTCACGGCGCTGATGGCATTCGACGACATGACGGCCTTTGGTGCCATCCGGGCGCTCGCCAAAGCGGGCATTCGCGTTCCGGAGCAATGTTCGGTGGTGGGCTTTGACGACGTCTCCCCGGCTGCCATCTATTGTCCTGCGCTGACCACCGTGCGCCAGCCCATGGAAGTCATGGGAACGGCCGCAGCTACCATCGTCCTCGAAGCCATCAACTCAACTCTCGAAAAGAAACCAATTCGCACTCTTCACCGCCGGATCGTCCCCGAACTGATCGTCCGCGACTCCACTCGCAGCGTCAAGTAGGGCGTTTTGTGAACACACCGTGTATTTTCGCTTGACAGGAAAAGACACCTCAAGCAGTATTGATACGTTTTAATAGAGGCATTTTACCGCTTTTGGGGATAAGCGGTCCTGGTGCCGGGAACATGTAACGCGCGGTCTGGATCGCACCGCGAGGGGAGTTGGATATGAGAGTTCGGTTCTGTTGTGGGCTTGTGATTTTGCTCGGAGTGTTCTTGACCGCGACCATGAGCGCCCAAGACACCGGCGCGATTACCGGCACGGTTCGTGACAGCAGCGGAGCCGTAGTTCAGGGAGCCAACGTCACAGTTAGCGGTACCGCAGGCGGCATCCAGCGAGCGACGAAGTCCAACTCTGACGGCGATTATCTGGCCGCCGGTCTGCCCGGTGGAACTTACAATCTGGCAGTCACCGCCAAGGGATTCAAGACTTTCAAAGGTAATGGGATTGTATTGCGGGTCGCGGAGAAGGCCCGCGTGGACGTAACCCTTACCGTGGGAGACATCGGCACCGAAATCGTCGTGCAGGGCGAGCAATTGAATCAGGTCGAGACTCAGTCTTCGGAACTCGCCGGCACTGTGACGGGAAAGCAGATTGCTCAGCTTCAGCTCAACGGTCGCAACTATACGCAGTTACTGGCTCTCACTCCCGGAGCCACCAATCAGTCTGGCGCAGACGAACCTGGCGAGGGCGTGGCAACGGTCGCCTACAGCGTCAATGGCGGACGCACGGAGTACAACAACTGGGAGATCGACGGCGGCAACAACATGGATGACGGCAGCAACACTACGCTGCTGACCTACCCTAGCATTGACGCCATCGGCGAAGTCAAGCTCCTGACCTCCAATTACGGAGCGCAGTACGGCCGCAACGGTTCCGGTACAGTCGAAGTCGAAACCAAGTCAGGCACCAAGTCTTTTCACGGCGATCTTTATGAGTTTGTTCGCAACGACGATCTGAATGCGCGCAATTATTTTTCGCCGAATGTGCCACCCTACAAGCGAAATGATTTCGGTTTTACTATCGGTGGACCTGCCTACATTCCCGGCGTTTATAACGAGAGCAAGACGAAAACATTTTTCTTCTATTCCCAGGAGTGGCGACGGCAGATCGATCCAACAACCTTCAATGTTCCCGTTCCGTCCTGCGCGGAGCGCGGCCTGCAGACTGGCACGGGCGGCGTCGGTTGTACGGGGGCACAGAGCGCGTTCGGCGATTTCAGCGAACCCTGCAACCTTGCCCCGCCCAACGGTCCCGTCGACTGCCCACAATTCCAATACTTCCCGATACCGGGTGGTCCGCCGGTAATTAACAACTTCACGAATAATTTGGTCCCCATCGATCCCAATGCCGTACCGCTGCTGGCGATGTTTCCATATCCAAACTCCCACGATGCGGGAAGTGCAGCGTGGAGTTTCAACCAATCGTTATCGTTGCCTACAAATTGGAGTGAGGAACTATTTCGCATCGACCAGAACATAACATCGAATTGGCACGCCACCGTTCGCTACATTCATGACTCTTGGAGTTCCGTATCTCCTATTCCTTTGTGGACCAATGGAGGGAGTTATCCGACAATCCAGAATCCTTATTCTCAGCCGTCGACGAGCCTGGTGGCTCATATCACAACCACGATCACCCCAACCTTGCTGAATGAGTTCGTGGCCAGCTACTCCGTGAATCATCTCTACTTCTCGAATCAGGGAGCATGGCAGCGGCCCGCGGGATACGACCTTGGCCTGATTCAGAATGGATTTGGCGGAAAGCTGCCTGGATTCTCACTCACTGGCGGCACGCTTTTCAACGGCATTGCCCAGGATGCAGGCTGGGTGCCGAACGGACTGCTGAACTCGAACCCCGGCTACACTTACCGTGACAATTTAACCAAAATTCTGGGTAAGCATAACCTGAATTTCGGCGGGTACTTCGTGGCTTCGCAGAAGAACGAATTGCCACAGTTGGAACCTTCCGTGAACGGTTTCATGATGTTCGACAGCGGCTTTTCCGGCTCAACACTTAACCCGTTCGCAGATCTGCTGACTGGAAACATCGAGAGCTTCGCTCAGTCCAGTGGCCAGCCCAAGTACTACTTGCGTTACAAGATCTTCGAACCCTATTTTCAGGACGACTGGCATGCCACACCGCGCCTAACGCTGAATCTAGGGTTGCGAATCAGTCTCTACGGAACGGTTTATGACAATAAGAAGCAGGCTTACAATTTCGATCCTTCCAAGTACGTTACCGGTGGAACCATCATCAATCAGGACGGCACGGTGGGCGGGTCCATCGGCCTGTTCAACGGAATGGTGCAGTGCGGAGTAGGGGGAATTCCGAGCGGTTGCGCGAAAGGGCATTTGTTCAATCCTGCCCCTCGTATTGGTTTCGCCTGGGATCCTTGGGGCGACGGTAAGACCGCCATCCGCGGTGGATACGGCATTTTCTTCGAACACACCAATGGCAACGAATCGGTCGCGACTGCGCTGGAAGGCTCTCCGCCGCTGGTGCAGAACCCGGTGCAGTCCAATATCCCCACGACATTCGATGCGAACGGGAACATCATACTGTCGGGTTACGCACAGGTTGGTGGGGCGGTAGGGGCTCAGTTTCCACAGTCTGTAGTAGCGCTCCCGCAGAAGCAAGTCTGGCCTTACGTCCAGCAGTGGCACCTGGATATACAACACGAGTTGCCGAAACACGTTATCGCGACAATTTCGTACGTGGGCAGTAAGGGAACCCATTTAGGCCAACGGATCGACTTGAATCAACTTCAGCCCGTGCCGGCGAGTCAGAATCCCTATAAGCCTGGCGAGCCCATCGGGCCGAACGATTGCGCGAGCGGCACAACTCCGAGCGGCGTACCAATCCCTGGCTACAACACTGATGGTAACTGGTATGACCAAACCCTGGGCACGCCCGGTGTGAACATGTATGTGGCTTGTGGAAACGCTGCCGATCCTTTCCGGCCGTATCTTGGGTATTCGGATATTCGACTGCAGGAAAATGCCGGCTCATCCAACTACAACGGCTTGCAACTCACAGCGCGGAAGTCGGTAGGCAAACTCCAAGTCAGCGCTGCTTACACTTGGTCGCATTCGCTCGACGATGTTTCTTCCGCGGGAGATGTTAGTTTTCTCAACTCCTACAATATGGGGATGAACTATGGCAGTTCCAACTTTGATCAACGGCAGGTTTTCACTCTTGCCTACATTTACGATCTGCCGTTCTTCGTTGGGTCGGGGCTGAAGCATACCCTTCTCGGCGGGTGGCAATGGTCCGGCATCACTACCATTCAAACCGGAGCCCCGTATACCGTTACAAACGCGGGCTTCAACGCCAGCGGCGATAATGCTGGCGTGGGTAACGGAGTGGGCACGGGATCGAGACCCGATCTTGTGGCCAACCCCAATGCAAGCGTCTCGGGATCGGGCCCGGCCAATTTCGGTGGGAACAACTATGGCCCATTGCTGGTCAATCCTGCAGCGTTTGCCGCGCCCCAGGGGCTCACCTTCGGCGATGAGGGCAGAAATGTCGTACGCAATCCCAGACAAACCAACTTTGATATGGCGCTTTACAAGCATTTCCCGGTACGAGAATCCATGTCCTTCGAATTCCGCGCCGAGGCTTTCAACGTGTTTAATCACACCGAGTTTGGATACGTTGGTGGGGACGCCGGTTCCGCCGCGAATAATTCCAACCTCACCAGCTTCAGCAACTCCGCAGGTTGTTACAACGGACCAGGCAACACCACCAATGACCCCAGTTGCCTGGGCACAGGCCTCTACCGTCCAGCGGCAGCTCACAACCCACGCATTCTGCAGCTAGCGCTGAAGTTTTACTTCTAGCGGACGCGTCGTGCAATGAAAAATCCTGGCTCTGAGCGAGCCAGGATTTTTGCTCTTGAATGCAACCGCGACTCTAGTTCAAGTCTTTTAGTCCGCCAACACAGCCTGTTTCCGATCTTGAGTCAGCAAGGCCCAAGCTCTTTTCCAGATCGGCAATCAGGTCGTCGACGTGCTCAATTCCGACCGACAGCCGGATCAGCTGTTCGGTCACGCCCATCTTCTTCCGCAACTCCGGAGTGATCATGGCGTGTGAGGTGAGCACGGGGATAGTCACCAGCGAATCGACTCCACCGAGGCTTGGCGCCAGCTTGAATAGATTCAGCGCTTCGGCTACGCGACAGGCGTCGGCGCCGCTGCCCTCCACTTCGAAGCTCACGACGCAGCCTGCGCCCGCCATCTGCTTCTTCGCGATTGCATAGTCGGGATGGTTCTTCAGCAGCGGATAATGTACCCGCGCGACCTTGGAATGCTGGCTCAGGAATTCGGCAATCCGCAACGCGTTTTCGTTCTGGCGCTCGACCCTTACGGCCAATGTCTTGATCCCGCGCAGCAGCAAGAACGCCGCGTGCGGATCCATGCAGCCGCCGAGCGTGTTGCGGGTTTGATGGATCTGCTCGATCAAATCATGCCGCCCGGTTGCGATGCCGCAGATCAGGTCGGAATGTCCCGCAAAATACTTGGTCCCCGAATGCAGCACCAGATCGATGCCCCACTCGGCCGGACGGCAATTGATGGGCGTGGCAAACGTCGAATCGATGGTGGAGATGAGCCCGTGTTTGCGTGCCAACGCCGCAACCTTTTCCAGATCGACGACCCGCACATTGGGATTCGTCGGTGACTCAATATGCAGGATCTTTGTATTGGGGCGGATCGCGCGCTCGTGTTGCTCCATGTCGTTGGTATCGACGAACGTGGTTTCGATTCCCAGTTTCGGCAGCCACTGCGACAGGAATTTGATCACGCCGCCGTAAATATCGCGCTGCGCCACGATGTGATCGCCTGCCTTCACCAGCGCCAACATCGAAGTCGTGATCGCGGCCATGCCCGAAGAAAACAACAGCGCCGCCTCTGTGCCTTCCAGTTCGGCGATTCTGTTTTCCGCGACCGTATGCGTGGGATTGCCATAGCGCGTGTAGAAACTGTCGGTAGGAGTGGCGCGCACCTGCTCCTCCATGTCGGTAACTTCGAAGGTCGAAGTCTGATAGATCGGCGTGGAGAGCGGACCATTCTTCTTTTGCAGGCTCTTGCCGCCATGCACCGCTTCAGTTTCCTGACGAAACTTATGCTTTTTCATGCCCGTTCTCCCTGGCGGTAGAGGTTGGTCAGTTTCCAACCAGGCCACTAGCTTCTGACCGCTGCCGCATTCCGTGCAGGTACTGGCGCCAGCCACTCGGCCGACCTCGCGTGCCGACCGCTCACCAGTTTGTCGAACTCCTGTTGCAGGGCGCGGGTTACGGGACCAGCTTTACCGCCGCCGATGACGCGGAAATCAATTTCGCGCAGTGCAATAACCTCCGCCGCTGTGCCGCACACGAAAACTTCATCGGCAATATAAAGTTGGTCACGCGAAATCGGCTCTTCGACTAAGGAGTGGCCCAAATCCCGCGCCAGCGTGATCAGGCTGTCGCGAGTAATGCCTTCCAAAATCCCGGCCCGCGGCGGGGTGCAAATGATCTTATTTCGCACCGTGAACAGATTTTCGCCGGTACATTCGGCCACATAGCCATCGGGGCCCAGCATGATTGCCTCATCGAATCCGGCGCGATGCGATTCCGTCTTAGCCAGAATCGAGCTCACGTAATTTCCCGACACCTTGGCTTTGGTCATCATGATGTTCGGATGCAACCGCGTGAACGACGCAATATTCGCGCGAATGCCGCGTTCCTTCGCCTCGGCTCCGAGAAAATTCTTCCACTCCCACACCGCAACCACGAAACGCGGTTGGCCGCTCTCAACGGTCATCGTCATGGCGCCATCGAGGTAAATCATCGGACGGATGTAGCAGGCTAAGAACTCGTTTGCTGCGATGGTCTGGATGATCGCTGTCTTTATTTGCGCGGCTGTAACCGGTAATTCGCGAAAGCCCACGATGTGGGCTGAGTCGAGGAGGCGCTCCACGTGTTCATTCATCCGAAAGACGGCCGGCCCTTGTTCGGTTGAGTAGCAGCGAATGCCTTCAAACACGCTGAAGCCGAACTGCATTCCGGCGCTGAGAAACGGGACCACGCCTTCGCTAGCGGGCCTGAGAGCATCGTCGATCCATATGTAATTAGCCGTTGCCATGTGTTCCTTGATAAAGCTGGAATCCCCTAAGATTACCTGCGCTAGCCGGACGCGGCAAGCCGTGTCTCTGCGGCTAGGTCTCTACGACGGAGTATCGTCGAAGCGCCACCGGTCAGCGAGACACAGCCGCTCGCAAACTCTATAATGGCGCACTCATGGAAACCGGACTCAGAGACCGCGTGGCCATTGTTGCCGCATCCAGCCAGGGCATCGGACGAGCGACCGCCGAGGCCTTCGCCGCCGAAGGATGCCGTCTGGGAATCTGCTCACGAAATCCGCAAACTCTCAGCGCCGTCGCCGAAAAAATTCGTAACCAGTATAAGACGGAGGTACTCGCCGAACCTTTCGATGTCACCGATGCGGGCGCCGTCCGCGATTTTGTCAATGCCGTCGTAAAGAAATTTGGCAGCGTGGATATCTGCGTGACCAACGCAGGAGGCCCTCCCGCGAAGGGCTTCCTCTCGACTACGATCGACGAGTGGAAGCGCGCCGTGGAAGCGAACTTCATGAGCACGGTTTACTTCGCGCATCAGGTCATCCCGCACATGCAGAAGAAAAACTGGGGGCGCATCATCGCCATCACGTCCATCACCACCAAGCAGCCTGTGACTGACCTGGTGTATTCAAACGCCGTCCGCGCCGCGGTAGTGGGACTGGTCAAGAGCCTCGCTAACGAGTTCGGCAAAGACGGCATCCTCGTCAACAACGTTGGCCCGGGTTTTACTGCCACCGACCGCCTCAAGGAACTCGCTCACTCGCGCTCCGAAGCGCTCGGCAAAACCGAGAAAGAAATATTCGAAGGCTGGGCTGCAGACACTGCCGTGAAGCGTCTGGGCGAGCCGCGCGAAGTTGCCGATACCATAGTCTGGCTCGCCAGCGAACGCGCTTCCTACATCACCGGACAAACGATCCTCGTGGACGGCGGCCTCTATAAAGGTTTTTGATGTTTTTTGATTACTCAGTAACAGCGAGGCACTTTATGAAAAAGAAGAAAGTGAAATCCTCACTAAAAGAGTCAGTGACTAAGAAAGTATCTGCGACTAAGAAAACGAAGGCTGCACGTTCAGCGAACAAAGTCGCGCTCAAAGCCACCATCCAGAAAGGCGAGCCCAAGGCTGAGTTGCGCCACATCCCGTGGAGTTCCGTCGAGGTTGAAGAGCTCAACCCGTTGCTTGGTCGCCACTTTGTCGTCGGACAGAATGTGATGGTCGCTCGCGTCCTGCTCAAGAAAGGATGCATCGTCCCCGAACACAGCCATCACAATGAGCAGATCACTTACATTCTGGAAGGCGCGTTGAAATTCGGCATTGACGGCAAAGAGATTGTTGTGAATGCGGGCGAGGTTCTAACCATTCCACCTAACATGCCACACTGGGCTGAAGCACTCGTGGACACCGTCGATCTCGACATCTTCAACCCGCCGCGCGCCGATTGGATCAATAAAACCGACACTTATTTGCGGTAGGCGTATGCAACAAAATGCACGATTTGGCATGCGCGGGGCCTATGCTAACATCTTCCGTCCGGTAAGTTCAGGAGGTTCCTCGTGCCCCGCTGGCTTTTCTTCGTAGCATTCTTGCTCATCGCTTCGTTCTCATTTTCACAGGACCTAGGGAATCCGACTCATCACGTTTCGGGAACGGTACCCATTGCTTCGTCTCAGCGTGAGCTATCTGCCGAGCGTGGCGAGGCGCGGGATGCGCCAGTCGTCCAGCCGTCCTCGACCGGTCTCGCAGCCCAGGGCCACACCTGGCAGTTACTCACCACTTTGCCCGGAGTGATTATTCACGACATTTCTTTCCCCACTGCCAAGATTGGTTACGCAGTCGGTGAACTGGGTGAGGTCTGGAAAACGACCGACGGCGGAAGTAACTGGGTACAACAAGTTCTAAGCAATGCTGGGAATGATTACTTCTATGGAGTCGATGCTCTCACTGCGGAGAAAGTGGTCATCACCGGCTTCTACGATTCCTCCAGTGGTTCGTACGGCGTTTTTCGCTGGACAGAAAATGGCGGTAGTGCCTGGAGCAGCGACATGAATCCCGGTCCCGAGTGGCTGCAACAAGTCCGCTTCGTTAAGAAACTGGACGGCATCATCATGCCACTGGCGGCCGCCGGCAATTCTCCGACGACCGCCGAGTACACGACCGATGGTGGCGCGACCCTTTCTGATTGGAACAGCGCTGTCGCCAATCCCTCCGGCGCATGGTTCGCTCCGCAATTCTCGTTGCTTAACGATCTCCACGCTCGGGCGTCTGGAATCAACTTCTGTACCAGCCTCACCGGCGGCTCCGAGTGGAGCTGCGTTCCGTCGGTCGATTCCGTTTTCGATGGTCCCGTCTTCTTCCTGAACGACAAAGATGGATGGGTTGGCGGCGGCGAAATCTCTCCCAACGTGGAAGGCTGGATGCACGTTACCACCAACGGCGGCAAGAGCTGGAGCGATCGCACGCTGGACGGTCCCTGGCCGATTCGCTCTGTTTTGTTCCTGAACAGCAAGACGGGCTGGGCCGGTGGAGGAAACGTCTACACGAACGTGGGCGGCATCTACTTCTCTACCGACGGCGGCAACACGTGGGCAGTCGATATCACCACTAACTCCGAAATGGGTTCGTGTGCGCAGCGCGCCATCTCCGGAGGCCATCACCAACTCTGGTGCGCTGGCTTCAACTACAACGGCAGCTTCAACAGCGTGATTTACAGTACGCAATATTGACTCGTGTGGCGCGGACGTCGTCGTCCACACGTTGGGGCCATTTGAAAACTCAGGGGAGATTTGGAGTGAGCCGGTGCGGCCGTGCCGTATTATGTCTATGGGCAAGCATCGCCAGCCGCCTTCTACCGGATTATCGCCTTGCCGATTAGTCAAACCGCCGAAGCCATCGCCCGCTTGCGCTGCATCGCTTGCGGAGCTACTCCCGATTCTGCCGGTCAGGATTTCCGCTGCACCCATTGCGGCGACCTGCTGGAATTCCTTTTTCCCGGATGGACTTCCGGCGCACCAGCCGATCCCGCGGTACTCAAAGCCCTGTGGCTCAGCCGCCGCACCTCACGCGACGCTCTGGACCAGAGCGGCGTCTGGCGATTCCGCGAACTTCTCCCTCACATTCCGAAAGAACACGCGATCACGCTGTGCGAGGGCAATACTCCGCTCTACTCGCTGCCACGATGCGCCCGCGCCACCGGCGTCGAGAATCTCCAAGCCAAGCACCAGGGCATGAACCCGACCGCATCCTTCAAAGACACAGGTATGACTTTCGCGGCTTCGTCCGCACACCGGGAAAAATTCAAGTGGGTAGCCTGCGCTTCTACCGGCAACACTTCCGCTTCCATGGCCGCTTATGCCGCGCGCGGCAACATGCTCAGCCTCGTGGTCATCCCGGACGGCCAGATTTCATGGGGCAAGCTCTCGCAATCGCTCGACTACGGAGCGCTCACCTGCCAACTCCGCACCGATTTTGACGGATGCGTTGGCATTCTCAACGAACTCGTCCGCCAGAAGCCGGTTTACCTGCTGAATTCGGTGAACCCGTATCGCATCGAAGGCCAGAAAACGGCCGCGATCGAACTGATGGAACAACTCGGGTGGGAGCCACCGGACCACATCATTGTCCCCGGCGGTAATCTAGGAAACAGTTCGGCAATCGGTAAGGCGCTCGTCGAAATGCGCGAGCTCAAACTGATCTCGCGACTGCCGAAGCTTTCCATTATTCAGGCGCAAGGCGCAAATCCGTTCTATCGTTGCGTACACGAGTTCGGTGGAAAGAAGCTCGAACCGATGACTGCCGATACACTCGCGACTGCGATCCGCATCGGCAATCCCGCATCGTGGAAAAAAGCGCTACGGGTGCTTCGGGCGACCGGCGGCGAAGTCGAACAGGTTACGGAGGTCGAGATCGCAATCGCCAAAGCCGAAATTGGCGCCGATGGCATCGGTTGCGAACCGGCCTCAGCAGTTACGCTGGCTGGACTGAAGAAGCTGCGCCGGAGCGGATTCGTCAAAGCGGGAGAGTCTGTCGTGCTGATCCTGACCGGGCATCTGCTCAAGGACCCAGACTTCACCATCAAGTTCCATCGCGGCGATTTATTCGGCGGGACTGCTGGGGAAACCGAGGCTGTCCAGGCAAAGTATCTGCAACGGGCGCCGATCGTGCTCGATGCGAATCTGGGGGCGGTCATTGCCGCCCTTGATGCGGCGGAGAGAAATTCGCGAACATAAACGAGGAAAGCTGATGCGCCTAGCAATAGTGCTGATGCTGTTGATGATCGCAACGTTTGCGCAAAGCGGAGATCAAGAACCGCTCTGGGGGCCAGTTTGTCGCGGAAATGCCAGCGATTTCGCAGAATGCATCGCGCCTCCACGTCCCACGTATTCGCCAGATCCCGAATATGATGATGCGTCTCGCAAAGCGAAAATTGAAGGTACAGTTGTGTTGCGAATCACTGTGACGAGAGACGGGCTGGTAAAGGATCCAAGAATTAAGAGAGGTCTGTGCGAGGCTTTAGATAAGAAAGCTATCGAGGCCGTTTCGCAATGGAAGTTTACTCCTGCAACGAAAAATGGGAGGCCGGTTTCCCTATACCTCAACGTCGAGGTCGCGTTCAAACTAGATCAATCGGCCAAGCCATAGTGGAATAAGGGTTTGTCAAAGGCACAATTCCTCAGAAATTCGTAGCAGTTCGCGCCAAATTCGTGTATAAAACACAGTTCAACGTCAACGGCGATTGTTAGGGATTCCGCCTAGGCCCGATCTGGCTAAAGCCTTTCATTTCTATTGTTTCGGCCAGTTGTGGTCGCCGAGGAGTTTGCTCTTTAATCTATGCCTTCACGCCCCACATCTTTAGACCGCTCGCTGCGTCTGGCGCTGCCGGCGACCTCCGCCAACTTGGGCCCCGCCTTTGACGCCGCTGCCCTCGCCTTGGATTTCCATCTCCGCTTGCGCGCTGAGCGCGCGCCCGACTTCTTTGTTACCGCCGAGGGTCGCGACGCTCAAATCTGCAGTCGCATGGAGAATCACCTCATTGTTACCACTTATTGCGAGGTCCTCGAATCGGAGAATCGCAAGATCGCGCCATTGCGCATCCACATCGAAAACGAGATTCCCATCGGCCGAGGTTGCGGATCGTCCGCCGCCGCCCGCCTCGCCGGCATCGCTCTGGCCGTGCATTTCGGACATCTGCGCTGGAAAAATGACCGCATCGTCGGCGAAGCTTCCATGCGCGAGCACCATCCCGACAACGCCTCGGCGTGCTGGATGGGCGCGCTCACGGTAGCGCGCATGGCCAATCAGGTGCAAGCGCAGGTGGTCGAAGTGAAGCCGAAAGGGAAGTGGCCGCTCTTGCTCGCCGTGCCCGATGCTCCGCTCTTAACCGAGCAAGCGCGCCGCGCGTTGCCTTTCCAATACTCGCGCGCGGACGCTGTCACCAATATTCAAAACTCGATGCTCTTGCTTGCGGCCTTTACCCGAGACCGTCCGGACCTGCTTCCTTCAGCGCTCGAAGACCGGATCCATCAGCCGTATCGCGCACCGCTCTGTCCATTGCTTCCGGCCCTCAAAGAACTCACCGGAGAGTCTGGCGTTCTGGGTGCCGCTCTCAGCGGGGCCGGTCCGTCGGTGCTGGTGTTTCTTGATCCGAAAGTTTCCCCGAAGACGGCGAAGCAGCGAATCGCCGCGCACCTGGCCAAGCGCCGACTCACTGCCGAACTCATTCTCACCGAGATCGCGCTGCACGGTGGACGCGACGGCGTCGATTGGAAGAAGCATCATCCCCCCACAAAGAAGTAGCTTTCGTTATTGGCGGCTAGCAGGTGGAACGATGGCGTCCATGCGAAGATATTCCACCATTTGGCCGTAGTGATCGAAACCATGCCAGGCGAAAATCATAGCCAGGCTCAGCCGCGTAGTTTTTGACTTGCCGTCAGAAGTGGGAATCGGTTCCAGGGCATTCGCATCAGTTATGGCCGCCACTGCCTGGTGGGCATAGGCAAAAGAGTCCTTCAGATACTTGAGGATGTCGGCCTTCGATTTCATACTGTCGGGGCCCTTGCCGTTATTCGCGTCAACGGGCGGCTTTTCGCCGAGAATGTGGGCGGCAATGAGGTAGTTGGAGGCGGCAACATGTTTAACCTGTTCCGCAAACGTACGAACGGCTTTGAACTCACCGTTCGTGGGCGCGAAGCTGTACTTTTCCTCAGGCATGGCTTCGGCGGCGGGGACAAAATCGCCTTCGACGTTTTTGACGCTGCCGTCCAGAACCTGGCTGATCGTTTTCTTTTCATCTTTGCCGGGCGCTTGGGTGGGCGCTTGCGCCAGGCCAAGACTGCACAAGAATATTGCTCCCAGGAAAGCAGCGATCATTTTCATATTCATATTGCCTCCGAGTAAAGTTAAATTTCGAATCAATCTCGAACCACGGCCGGAGCCAACTCCAGTTCACTTGCCGTGATACGATGCCCGCGCAGTGCGAATACTCCTAGCGCGAGGGCTACCGCTGCCACGCCGAGCGCGTCCGGAACGCCAATCCTCTTGGCCAGCGCGCCCCACAACGTCGCTCCCACCGCCATGCCTCCCTGCAACACCAGCAGGTAAAACGACAACACTCGAGCGCGTATGTAGGCCGGACACATGGTCTGCGCGGCCACATTCAGGCAAGCTAGAATCCCGATCCACGCAGCGCCCGCTACCAGCATCACGGTACACAACAGGGGAAAGTTCTCCGTCCGTCCCGCGGCAAAAGTCATGCCGGCGAAAATCACGATGGTGGTGCCGACCACACCGTCGACCGACAGCTTATCTCGCAACCAGGGCAAGGCCAGCGCCCCGAGCAACGCGCCCAACCCAAAGCAGGCGAGCAGCAAACCATATCCTGTCGCCCCGTAAGGGCGCGCGATGATCGGAAGCAATGCCAGCATCGCGACCGCCGCCACGCTGAACATTCCCGTCCGCAGCAGCACCGACTTCGCGAGCTCACTTTGTCGCACGTACGTGAAGCCGTCTCCAATTGCCGACCAGACGCGTTGCTTCTTCGGTCGAGTCGCAATCGGCCGCTTCCAGCGATAGAGAAACAAGATCACGCCCAGGAACGAAAAGGCATTCAGCAGGAATGTTGTGCCGCAACCGACCGCGGCCACAATCACACCGCCGAGAGCAGGTCCCACCGCTCTTGCTACGTTGAAACCAGCGGAGTTCAAAGATACTGCCGACGCATGTTGTTTCGCCGGAACCAACTCCGGCGTAATCGCCTGCCAAGCCGGATCATTCATTACCGCGCCGAGGCCGAGCAAGAAGGTAAACAACAGCAGCACCCATGGCCCCACGCAACTGGTCAGCGTCATGATGCCGAGTGTCGCGGAAGCCAATACCATCCAGCCCTGGGTTAGCAGGAGGAACCGCCGGCGGTCGACCATGTCGGCAAGCGCACCCGCCGGCAGGATTACGAGGAACACCGGCAACGATCCCGCTGCCTGCACCAACGAGACCATCAACGGATTCATGGTCATTTGCGTCATCAGCCAGCCAGCGCCAACATTCTGCATCCAAGTGCCGGTGTAGGAAATGACCGATGCAATCCAAAGCGATCGAAATAGCGGCTCGCCCAATGGCGCCCACGCCGAAACCGAGCGTCTCCGCGTACTCGGTGCGACCACCGGCATTTTGATCATTTCCGCCATGAGTTTGCTCGTGGAGAACTGGGCGTCCCCGGCCACCTCACCGATGGACGGACGCGACGCCCGTCGCTCCATTAATTAATGAATCGCAGGTTCCGCAAATGGCCACTCCCGCCGCTGCCAGGCCCGTACGATATAAATCGCAACTCCCACCACCAGAATCACTCCGGCGTACCGAACCTCGCGGAGGAAATCTTTGCGCGAGATCAGAATAAAGATAAAGCTCCCGGCCGCCACCAGCGCGGGTAGGGGATAAAGCCACATCCGAAAGGGACGAGGCATATCCGGCCGTCGTATCCGCAGCACAATCACGCCAATGCTCTGCACCAGAAACTGCAACACAATGCGTATTACGATCAAAGCAGCAATTAAATCGGCGAGCCTGAGGAAACAAAACACCGCCGCAACACCGGTGAGGGCCAGCAGCGAGACATAAGGAAAGTGGTGCACCGGATGCACGCGCGCGAAAGCCCGAAAATAATTGCCGTCGAGCGCCGCCGCGTAGGGCACGCGCGAATAGCCCAAGGTCAGCGAAAATACGGATGCGAATGCCGTCCACATCACCAGTACGGAAATAATCGAAGCCGCACCCTGCCCGTACAGCCGCTGCATCATCGTCGAGACGACATACAGTTTGCTGTTCGAGGCCCCCGACTGCGCCAGTTCGCGCCACGGAATGACACCGAGAATGCTGACGTTCATTACTACATATAGACACGCCACCGCCAGAATGGATAGCAACAGCGCTCGCGGAATATTTTTCCCCGGGTCCTTGACTTCGTCGCCGAGGAAACAGACGTTGTAGTATCCCCCAATGTCATAGGCGGCGATCAGCATCGCGCCGCCCAGTCCGTGAAAAAAATCTCGCGAAAATGAAAACGCCCCCGGGGGTAAATCGAATGCCCGATGCGCGTTGAAGTGCGTCAGCCCGGCAAAGATGATCCACCCGATGGTTCCCATCACTCCTAGCCACAGCACTTTGGTGAGGCGCGCGATCGCGGTGATGCGGCGGTAGAGGAGAAATGCCGTAAGCCCACAGACGCCAATGGCCAAAAACGTAGCCGGCATCGCGACCCAGGTCAGTTGCAAAGTTCCAACGATCGGAAGACGCAGTGCCCAAGTGTGGGTCGCCCATACCCGTTCCAGATGTGGCCAAAAGAAAGCGGCGTACTGCGAAAGGCCTATCGCTCCGGAGGCAATCGAAAGTGGAGCGCTGAATGAGAGCTGCCAGATAAAGAGGAAGGAAACGGCACGGCCCAACTTCTGCGGTCCATAGATCTCTTTTAAGTATCGATACGATCCGCCCGATCCGGGCATGGCGGCGCCGAGCTCCGCCCAGACCAGTCCGTCGCAGATAGCGAGCACCGCGCCGAGAACCCATCCCAGCATCGCCTGCGGACCGCCCATCGCACTAATGATCAGCGGAATCGTGATAAACGGTCCGACGCCGATCATGTCAATCATGTTCAGCGCGGTAGCGGAGCCGAGGCCGATGCCGCGAACAAGCTGTGGCTTGGGAGTGGATCCGCCTTCGATGGGAATGGCCATTGGGTTGGTCGTTGGTCGTTAGTCGTTAGTGGTTAGTCGTTGATTCGAGCTGCCAGGTTACCGCGGGCCTGTTGGAGCTGCGACAGCAGGTCCTTCGCTTCGCTCAGGATGACAAGTTATTTCAGTGAACACTCAGCAGATTCACAAACAATCGCACCGCCCCGGGCACGCCCGCCGGCAACTGCCGGAAGAACGCATATCCCGTATAGATATAAGTCCCCTTGCCGTACTGCGCCACCAGCAATCCACCCTTCTGTTCGTTTTCGCCCGGATCGTGCGATTCGAGCAGCGGCGTAAAGTGCGAATCCCACTGGGTCATGAAATACAGACCGCGTTCCTGCACCCAGCCCGCGAAATCCTTCTGAGTAATTTCGTTGGGAGAGTGAAAAATGGGATTCGAGGGGTCGAGAATTGTGACAGGCGCCTCCTCAACCGAAACCCGTGCGCGGCCGAGGGTTGCCGGGTAGGGCGTGTATTTGCCCGAATTAAAATCGATCGGAACCCCAAAGGATCCCAGGGTGTTGTATTGCACGACTAAGCGCCCGCCCTTGTCGACAAAATCGAGCAGCCGCTTGTTGTTGTCAATCACGCCTTTCTGGGTATCATAGGCGCGGATGCCCAGTACGATCGTCTGGTACTGGTTCAGGTCCTCGCTTGCCAACTTCTCCGGCGGAATCATCGCGACATTCATCCCGATCTGCTCGAGCACTGTCGGAATGTTATCGCCCGCGCCCATGATGTAGCCAAGTTTCAGGTCCTTGGGGACCTTCACATCCACGATCGACACGTGCTGCACGGCTGGCTGGTAGTAATAGAACGTGCCGAGATCTTCGCGCGTGACGACGGTATATCCCTCGCTGTAAGTCTTTTCGCCGCTCGTGAGTTCCGCTCGAATATGAGTTTGGCTTTCCTTTAACTCGGAGGGGAAGACCTGGAATGAGGCATCCCTCGACCCATCTTTGGGAATATCAACGGATTGATGCGCCGGCTCCACGCGCCATGCCTTCGGCACATCCAACGCAATCTCCGCCTTGGAGCCGCTGCTCTGGTCGCGTGCCGCGGTCTTTACGCTCGTGCTGCCGCGCTTGTTTGAGGGGATGACTGCGTTCGACGGTGACAGGGCGATTGAGAATTCAGGGCCAATCGCCAGCGGGTGTTCACCATCGCTTCCGTCAGATTGTTTGAACCGCACCATGACAGGAGCCTCGATCGATCCGGAGAGCCCTTCATATAGATATTCAACCCGCACGTGAAATGGCGGTGGCGGGAAGGGAAGCGTCTGATACTGTGGCTCGTCGATGGTATTCACCGCGTCGCGCTCTGGATCGTGTCGATGCCAGTAGGGGCGGGAGTAACCGGCCTTCGCGCAAACAGCCGTTTGAAATGAGTACTCGGCTTTCATCCATGTCATGTCTTGGACCAAGGGTGATTGGGTAGCATTGCAACGGAGAGCATTCACGAGCAATTTCGCTTTAAAGAACCTGACCGCCTTCGATGCGGATTGCACGCCGACACCGATAGTAAGATGTTCTCCCGGGACGGCCATAGCAGCCGTCTCGGGCGAAGCGGCTGGCTGCGTGCCATACCAGGCGTTCAAGTCCACTCCGAGCGCGATGTTGGCTGCCTGCTGGAGCTGATCGCTCTTGGTTTCAAGCTCAATCGTCAGCAACTCTTTTGCATTATCTGACAGCGATGATTGCTGAACGCGTTGCAGCAGATCATCCGCTGCCTTTCGTCCGCTGAGGAGAGCGCTCGCGCTCTTTTTCGAGTCGCTATCAGTGTTTCGCTCAGCTTCGGCGATCGGTTGCTGGATCCGAGAAAGTTCCTCACGCAGCCAGGGGGCCTTGTTCTCTTCATTCCCGAGCCGCGATGCCAGGCCCGGCAGCGTTGTGTCGATTCCGTCGAGGAAATCCTGTTCGTGCCCGTCTTTGTCCTTCGGAGACTCCACCACCGAATCAACCAGTTTGTAGTACGCAAACCGGTCGCCCTTAGGAACCGAGACGCCGGCCAACCCCTGTGATTCCTGATGGCGCAATCCCTCGATGGCAAACTGCACGTAGGACATTCCCAGCAAGGGGTCTTCTTTTCCGGTGTTCAGCTTGACGGTGTAGTTGGCTGGGTCGCAGGTCGAAGCGCCGAAGCCGCACACGTTTCCGATGTACAACTTCTTCGGCTGCCAGGGCTGCAATCCTTCTTTGATCTGCTCCGGAAAACGATCAGGGTCGGCCGCCGCGCGAAATGCCTCTCTCGTCAGGATCGCCGATGCCTGGTGATGCCCGTGCCCATCGCGCTCGGTTCCCGAGAATCGCGCAATTAACACATCGGGACGAAAGGTGCGGACCACGCGCACGATATCTGCGAGCGCAATGTCATGCCCCTGCCATTTCTGAAAAGTTTCTTCCGGAGTTTTCGAATACCCGAAATCCGCAACTCGCGAGAACCTTTGCTCCACGCCGTAGTAGCGGTCCGCCGCCAATACCTCCAGAGTCCGCACCACACCGAGCACATCGAAGAGATTGCTGCCGAGTTTGTTTTGTCCACCTTCACCGCGGTTGAGGGTCATCAGCAGGGTCGAGACGCCCTTGCCGCGCGCCTCCAACGTCAACATGCCACCATCTTCGTCATCGGGATGCGCATCGACCTGCATCAGCCGCGCCGTCGTCTGCAAGCGCCGCAACATCAGCTTCAACCCGTCCGCCCCTGTTTCCTGAGGAAGCGGTTCATAATAACGGTCAACACTTTCATTTGGGCTTTGATTCGGCGCCGTCTTTTCCGCCGTTTGCGCCGCGGCACACATCGCGGCGAGCACAATCACCATCATCGCTGTCGCCAGCCTGCACACCAGTCCGAGCCAGAATTTCTTCCGCATCGTAAACATGACCATCTGATGGATTCTACTCAAAGAAGGGATCAAATATATTCATGTGGCGCGGGCGCCCCGCCAGCGAACTGTCGCCTGAAAACAAATGCCGCTCCCCAAAGTCTGGCAAAACAAGTCTTGCAAAAGTCGACATCGCGTGACGCGAACCAATGACGTGAACAAATGACGCGAACCACCCGCGCTTACACCTATCTGCCCAGTTCCTGCGCCGCCGCAAACTTCTTCTGGCATTCCTCCGCAGTTTGCACGATCTGACGGAACTCCGGCTCCCCACGCACGGCCGCCAGCAGCGGATCCGACTGCAAAGCTTGATGTGCGCAATAATTCCCCGCGACGGCCTCGCGCAAAAATGCGAATGCGATTGGATCTTCGCCGCACCTCGCCAGCAACGTACCCTGGTAATACTTCAATTCAGGATCCTGCTTGGGGAGTAAGTCGTGTTCCGCCTGCTCCGCCAACCCGTGAATTTCCGTTCCGGGCGCCTTGTTCAGGCATGCCTGGAGCAGGCCTTTCATCCAGGCGGGGTTGTCTGTCATCTGCTCCGCAGCGTGCTGGGCTTCGGCCATTTTTCCCTGCCGCATCAAGACGGAAACTCTTACGGCTCTCGCCCACTCCGAGGCCGTATCCAGGTTCAGATAGTCCATGGCCCGGGCCGACTTGCCAGCCTCAGCAAAAGCGAAGGCGCACGAACGCCAGTTGTAATTCGACGCATCGATCGCCAGTGCCTTGTCGCATTCACTCTGCGCCTCGCCCAAGCGCCCGGCATAGCGCAGTACATACGCCAGCGAAAAATGCGCAGACGCGGCATCCGGGCGCTTCTGCACCAGTGCCCGCGCATCGTCATAAGCCTTGTCCAAGTTTCCCGTCTCGACTTCATCCGCCGACAGAAATCCGGCTGCACTCACCCTACCCGGCTCCAGCGAAAGCGCGTGATGGTAAGCCGCCTTGGAGTGCTCCGTTCCTGCCTCTCCCCCGTCGGAATATATCGCGTCGAATTGATATCGCCGGCCCAGCGCTTCCCATGCGGGAGCATAGTTCGCATCCAGCGACACCGCCCGCTCCAGCATCTTGATCGCATCCTTATTCGCGCTGCCATCGTGCGCCATGGCTATGGTGCGCATATACAAGTCATAGGCCTCGCTATTCACCGGAGCGCTGCTACTCTCGACCGCGTCCCGAGCGACGCCCAGCGCTGGCACCAATTCCTGCCGCACCTTTTTCGCCATCTGGTTCCGCAAGGCGATCAAATTGTCCGTTGGCGAGGTCAACGTCCCGGTCCAAATCAACTTGTTGTCTTTTACTTCCACCGCCTCGAGCGTTACCTGCACCGTCTTGTCCTGGCGTAAAAAGTGTCCTACCACCACGGTACTTACGCCCAACTCGCGACCCGCTTTGGCCGGATCTCCCTCTGCGTTGCCGTATTTTTGTGTCGATGCCGAGGGCCGCACTTCCAGCGAATGCGCATTCGTCAGCGCATTCGCGATCTCATCCGAGAGCGCAAAACGCAAGAACTCGCTCTCTTTATCATTAGCAACGTTCTGCAGCGGCAGCACCGCGATCGTCCGGGCAGTCGACTTTAGCGGCACGGCTCTATGCGTGAACCACCACGCCCCCACCGCAGCCACTATAGTCACCAGCAGCGCAGTCAATGCCACGATGATCCAGGTTTGCTTCGAACCCGATTTCTGGAATGTCCGGCTTGCCCCATACAAGCCCGTCGCCCGTTGCAGTCCGCTCCGCAGCGTTGGATCCGTCCCTTTCTTCAATTTCACCAGGGCGGCTTTCATCTCCTCCGCGTTCTTGTAGCGGAGGTTGCGATCCTTCTCCATCGCTTTCCCGATAATGGCTTCGAGTTCTGGTGGCACCGCTGGATTGATCGATCGCGGCGATGGTGGCTTCGAATTGATCACCGCATGAAGCGTCATCACCACGTTCGTTCCCGTAAACGGCTTCTTGCCGGTCGCCATTTCGAACAGCACGACGCCAAATGAAAATATGTCGCTGCGCACGTCCAGATCCTCCGAACGTGCCTGCTCCGGCGACATGTACACCGCTGTCCCGGGGATCACTCCCACCTGCGTCAAAGATTCCTCTAGCGAAGAGTCGGTGGTCATGCCCAGAGACTGATCCTTAGCCAGCTTTGCCAAGCCAAAGTCGAGAATCTTGACTTGCCCATTCGGAGTCAAAAAAATGTTCGCCGGCTTGATATCGCGGTGCACGATGCCCTTGGCATGCGATGCGGCCAGCGCGTCCGCAACCTGCACGGCAATGTCCAGCAGGTCTTCCAGGTCGAGGGGTTTGCCATGGATCCGCTGCTTCAGGCTCTCGCCTTCGAGCTTTTCCATGACAATGAAAGGGTGCTTGTTGTTGTCCTCAATGTCGTGAATGGTGCAGATGTTGGCGTGATTGAGTTGCGATGCGGCGCGCGCCTCGCGCATGAACCGCTCCAGAGTGCGCGGATCTTTCGCCAGATGTTCAGGAATGAATTTTAGCGCGACATGCCGGCCTAGACGGGTGTCTTCCGCTTCATAAACAACTCCCATCCCGCCGCCGCCCAGCTTGGACAGGATGCGATAGTGCGAGACAGTTTGGCCGATCATGTCCATGGTCGTATGTGGCGCGGTCGCCGTCGGGCGCCGCGGTCGCTTTTGACTTAATTTGCGGCGAACGCCCTGTCCGCCCTTGTCTTTTTTCGATGGGCAGCGGCAGAAACCAGCCCGCGCCCACGAAGGCGTAATGTTAGGCTGTCACGACGGTGGGGTCAACCAAGTACCTTCGGCAGATTCCAGTGCCGCCAAACGCTGACTATCCGCAATACAAAACAGAACATCCCACCCAACACTGCGGACCAAAGGTGAGGCATCTTCAGCCTCCGGCTCACGATCATCACCACCGCCCCGGCCATGGCGGCGGTAGCGTAGATATCGGAGCGCAGGACCAGGGGAACGCGCGCCAGAAAGATGTCGCGCACCGTGCCTCCACCAACCGCCGTCACCGTGCCCAGCAGAACAGCGATAAAAGGGTGCATTCCATAGAGAAGCGCCTTCTCGGTTCCGGCCACCGCGAATAATGCGAGGCCGGCTGCGTCGAGAATCAAGATCACTTCGCTCGGAATTCCCTGAACAAACCGATACATGAAGAACACAACGGCACCGCCAGCGAAGGCCATTGCTGAATAACGCCAATCTCGCAAAGAACTAGGCGGGATGGCGCCTATGAGCAGGTCGCGAAAAATTCCTCCTCCCAAGGCCACAGAAAATGCCAGCACCATGAGCCCCAGTAAGTCAAGGTCGCCAGAGATCGCGGCCAACGCTCCTTCGATGGCAAAGAGAAGAGTGCCGGCCATGTCGGCGGCAAACAACAGCGTATTCGATGGCGGTTTCACCCTGTCTGTCATCACGTCATCCGCGGGTCCAGCGAATCGCCAGCGGGATTCGCGAATCGCTAAAGCAAGCCGTTAAAGTGAGTTGTTAACCACCGCTAACCAGTGCCGCGGAGGACCCGACCCATGCCATATTCTTATTGTGATCGACGCCCATCATCAGACCGCGCCCCATGCGCACGATCGTCAGCACCGGCACCAACTTGTCGAGCCACACGTACATGATCCGTAATTCGACCTTAGTCAGCCCGTAAGGCGTTTCGACCACCGGCGTGAAATTCAGCCGTTCCTGCAAAATATATTCGCCACGCCTCGTCGCAGGAATCTCGTCAATGTCGGCTCGCGAGGGCGCAATCACCACGCCCAGTCCGGCGAACGAATACAGCGGCTTGAGGACGAAATTCTCCAGGTCGGTGGGCACCTCAGTCAGTTGATTCAGAAACCATGTCCGCGGCACTGACGGATGCTTCAGGTAGGGGATGGAATACTTGCTTATCCGGAAATACCAATTCGGATGTCCCGCCCACTCCACGTCTAGATCCTCGCGAAAATCAAACGGCGGAGTTATACCCTTGCGCTCGAGTTCGTCCACGATGGTGCGGTTGTAGATTCGCTCAATTGGAACCTGTTTGCCCTCGTATTCATAAAAAAGCTGCCGCCCCTGTTTGCGAATCTTCGTGATACACACGGTGCGAATCCCAAACAACTTTTCCGTCAGCAGAAAGTCGGGACGCGTCTTCTGCTCCTCGGGATGCACCTCCATCAGCACCACATTCGCCGGATCGTGCCCTGCGACAATCGCATCCTGTAAGAGCCGCTTGTAAGACGCCGAGTCGAGCCCACTCAAGAAGTAACGGAGCATTGGGTCAAGCCCAAACACATCCATGTAAGTCTGCGCCAGAACTGGCTGATACGCATAAAGGGAAGGGAAGGCCTGTAACTCAACCAGCTTGGGTTGTAACTCGTCCGCCGAATCGCGAACCAGCCCGAAATCGACCTGAATAAACATCGGATGCGGCGATTCATTCGGTACCCGAAACTGAGCCGGAATTGAAGGCTGCGACCGAGCCAGATACTCGGGATTATCGACCAACTGTCGAATGAGTGCTTTGCCATTCTCCGCCATGCGCTCCACCAGCGCGTTCGTAAAGAAGCAGGGCGTCTCGCAAAGCGCGAACGGAACTTCCATTCCGCACCGTGATGTCATCGCGCGCCGCAAACGCTCATATTTTTCGGGGTTGAATCGCGTGTTGAAGTCTTGCCGGTAGGCGGGAATCATAGAAGCTCGTGTGGAGACGGACCTCTACCCGGTGCCGGCCAAGCGAGATTGTATTGTTTTCGCGGCGCCTCTGCGTCTCGGCGGTGAAAATCCCTACGCTTCAATCAGAAAATGCCCGTCGCGCATAATTTGTTCATCATCGACCCAGATATCGAATTTCCGGCCAACGACATCGATGTGAGTCGACGAATACCACTCCGCTCCCGTGTGCGCTCCGTAAGGATTTCCAAACGCAATATGCACCCCGGGATATTTCTCGTCCTGCAGAATTTCGCCGATCACATCCTTGAGTTCGATGTTCGTGCCAATAGCAAATTCGCCGACCCGGTTGCTATTCTCGTCGGTATGCGTGTACGCCCAGAAATCGTCTTTCAATTCCTTGTTCGCCGAATGCGCTTCGATCAGCCGATTCCCCTTCACCTGGATGGTTAGCGGCTGCGCCTTCAAATCGCCAAACTTCGCGCACAAATAATCGCCTACCACCCCATCAATCACAAACGTACCGTTGACCTCGCCCGGCGTCGTGAACACCTCACCGCCGGGCAGGTTGCCCCACTTCTCGGTGCTGATAATGCCGCTCGTCTTTACCCAGCGATAATTGGGATTTAAATCCGCTACCAGGTCCGTTCCGGACGGCGTCGTTGCTCGAACCGTCTTCGCCTTCCGCACCGTCTCCATTACTTTCACGCTCAGCCGGTCAACTTTCAAAAAATCGGCGCGCATGCCTTCCAGCATAATTCGCTTCTTGATATTGACCATGTGTGCGTGGCGGATTCTTCGCCGGTTCACGACATCCGTCATTTGCATGCGCGACTTCAATTCATTGGTCTGCGCCTGCACTGCAAAAATACTGACCTGGCTTGTCTCCAGATCGTCTGCGATTACGAGCGGCAAATCCGCCAGTGGACGAGTTGCCACATCCTCCAGCACCCAGGTCTGATACCGGCAGCCGACCTCTTCCAGTTCGCGGACGATCGCGGCCGCAATCTCCAGGCTCACTTCGTCGGTAATAACGGTGACTTTTTCCGACGGCTGCACGCGCAGGCAGACGCGTACCGCATTCCGCGCACCCGGCGTCAACTCCGGATCAAACGCCATCTTGCTCAGTTGCCGGTTGGATTGCTCTGCAGTATCGGTAAGAATATTCATCCAATTCATCAGACGGCGCGTGCCGTAGGCAAAGCCTCCACCTCGTCCACGCCCACCTCGGTCTCCTCTATGATGTAGTCCACTACGGCTTTCATGTTGCCGGTCTTGCGATACACGTCCAATTGCCGATCCGCGCCCGTCCCCATTTTCATAATCTCGCGGATGTACTCCACCTCTTCGCGGCAACCGAGTTCATCCAGCACGTCATCCACGAACGCGAGATACTCTTCAACCAACTCGCGCTCTGGGACCTCCGTCTGTTTGCCGAAGTCGATCAGTTTTCCATTGATTCCATAGCGCGCTGCTCGCCACTTGTTCTCCATGAGCAGCGACCTGCGGTACATCCGGAAGCCCTGGTTCTGCGAATACAGCTTGTAGAGCTTCGCCACCGTGGCCTGAATCAGCGCCGCCAAGGCAATAGTCTCGTCGAGGCGCATGGGAAGATCGCATACTCGAAACTCCAGCGTAGGAAAGAACGGATGAGGCCGGATATCCCACCAGATTTTTTTTGCATTATCGATGGAGTTCGTCTTTACCAGCAGCTTGACGTAATTTTCGTACTCGCCCCAACTCGGAAAATAATCCGGCAAATTGGTTCGCGGAAATTTATCAAACACCTTGCAGCGGTAGGAGCAGAGCCCCGTATCCATCCCCAGCCAAAACGGCGAATTCGACGACAGGGCCAGCAGATGCGGTACAAAATACCGCGCGTGATTCATCATTTGGATGAGGATTTCGCGGTCGTCGATGCCCACATGCACGTGTAATCCGAAAATAAGATTCGCGCGCGCCACCAGTTGCATGTCCTGCACAATATTTTTGTAGCGCTCACCAGGGGTAACCTCCTGAACGCGCCAGTCTGCGAACGGATGCGTTGCCGCTGAAGCCAGGCGCAGCCCATTCTCCCGCGCCAGCCTGATCATGTGGCTCCGCAGACTCTTCAGTTCAACGCGGGCCTCCTTAATATTGGAGCAAACCGACGTCCCTACCTCCACCACCGACTGATGCATCTCCGTCTTGACCCGCTCCTGCAGGATCAATTTGCCCTTCTCGATGATCTCGGTGTGAATATGCGATCGAAGATCCCGAGTCTCGGGGTCGACCGTCTGGTACTCTTCTTCGATTCCCAGTGTGAATGTAGGCTTCATTGCGGCATCCAGAGCTGCCAGGCGGGGGAGACACTCTGGCAGTCGGTCCGATTAGTATACCAATGACATGCTCGTGTGGTGACGGGGCACGGGCGCGTCCCCGGCAAGGACGAGACCGCCATCCATGGCTACGTTTTCTTCAGCACCTTTGCTGCTGCTCCGCGGTTCACCGCCAAGGTCGGCCCATTCAAAAATGACGCCCAGCGCAACTCCTCGACTGGATTCTCACCGCTGAGTGCCTTCTTGACCGCCATCTCCGCCACTGCGGCGACGATCCACTCAAAATTCTGCGGGCCCACGGAGGTAACTTCCGCGTCCGGAGCCGGATTCATGAAGTCAATCGCATAGGGCACGCCAGCCTCCACGGCAAACTCCACAGTGTTCAGGTCGTAGCCGAGCGCGCGGCACAATGCCAGCGCATCTTTCTCGATCCGTTCCTTTAACCTCGGTCCCGGCTGCGGATTTCCTTTCACGTAGCGCTCATGATGTGGCGCCTTCGGATCGTATTTCATGATGTGCACTTTTTCCTGCCCCACTACATAACAGCGGTAGTAATCCTCAAACTCCACGCCATGTTGCAGCGTCATGCAAAGGTCACCCGTCTGATTGTAGTAAAGAAAAAACTCCTCGGGAGAATGCACCTTATAAACATGCTTCCAGCCCCCGCCCGAGTAAGGTTTCAAGAAAGCAGGAAATCCAACGTACGCAAACAGTTCTTCCCAGTTCAGCGGATAAATCAGATTCCGCATCGACTTATCGGTAGTATCCGGAGGATGTTTGTGATGCGGCAAAACCACCGTCGGCGGAATCGCCACGCCCATCTTGTGCGCCAGCGCATAGTTGAAAAACTTGTCGTCCGCCGTCCACCAGAAGGGGTTGTTAATCACAATCGTCCCCTGCAACATGGCATTCTTCAAATATGCACGGTAAAAAGGAATATCCTGCGAAATCCTGTCGATGATGACGTCATACTTTTTAGGCTCATCCATCCGGATGCCGCCGATCTTCACAAATTCCGCCGTAACACCATCGGCTTTCATGCTATTAACCTTCTCAACCAAGGCCGGCGGAAAAGTATTCTCCATCCCAAAAAGTATTCCAATTTTCTTGTTTGCCATAATTCACATCCTCTTCTCGGTCTTGCTAATGGAACAGAAGCGAGTTGCGCCCTCGGCTGTCCACCCTGCTGCTGGACGGGCGAGGACGCCCGTCGCTCCATTAAAAATAATTGCACCGCTAAAAATATTTCACTGCCATGCGCTGCCACAGCGGCCAATCATGCTTGCTGTTGTCGCCGTAGATGTCTAGCCAACGCGGTATCCCCTTGCCACTTAGGATCGCCGCCATCTTGACGTTCGCATCCAGGCACATATCCCAGTCCGCCGTCCCCAACACAATTTTCATCTGCCGGTACCGGCTCAGGAACCAGTCATCGCTCATGTTCGACAAGTAGTCTGGCGGATTATTGAAGTAGACATTGTCATCGTAATAGCCGTCGAGGAAACTCTTGATATCGAATGACCCGCTCATGGTCGCGCATGACGAAACCACATCCGGATGGCGCATGGAAAAATTCAGGGCATGATAGCCGCCAAAACTGCATCCTGTCACCGCGATCTGCGGAGTCCAGTTCTTCCACTTCAAATACGGCAGAAATTCATTGATCACGTAGCGCTCATACTGCACGTGCCGCCAGATTCGCGCTCCCGGATGCACACTCTTGTTGTACCAACTCTCACCGTCGACGGCGTCCACGCAAAACAACTGGATAGCACCCGCTTCCAGTTTTCCGCTCAGCGCGCCGATCATTCCCGCATCTTCATACTCATAGAAACGTCCCATGGACGTAGGAAAAACAAGGATCGGTTGCCCCGCCTGCCCATACACCAACGACTCCATGTCACGGCCTAATTCATGGCTGAATTGTTTGTGATATTCGCGGTTCATGTGAGCGAGGATTGTAACTGAACCGGCCGGCCTTCGGCATCTGCCCGGACGATGACCAGACTACGGGTTCACGTGGAGCGGGGGATATGCATCTTGTGTCGAACTGCAGATTTGTCGCCTGGCTCGGATAGCAATTCTCGGGATGACAATTGAAGTGCCGAGAGTGGACTCGACTCCAACCTAATGCCGGGGAATCGGAGAGCGCGGATTGATTCCCAGATGCTTCAATTTTGACTGCAACGTTGTCCGTTTCAGTCCCAACCGCTTCGCCGCGCCCCGCAGTCCTCCGATTTGTCCGTGGCTCTCGCGCAAAGCACGCAAAATGTGTTCGCGCTCTGCCGTCTCCAGACGTTCATCCGCGCTGTTTTCCGATTCGGTTGTGCTCATCGGCCGGAGTTCGCCTAGCGGAGACACCAGTACCGATCCTTGGGTCAGAATCACGGACCGCTCGACAAAATTCTCTAACTCCCGCACGTTTCCCGGCCACTCCCACCCCATCAACGCATCCATGGTCTTCTTTGGAATGCTCGTAATCGACCGGTTCATCCGCCGCGAAAATTTCTGTACAAAATGTTCCACCAGCAACCGGATATCCTCTCGCCGTTCTCGCAACGGTGGCACGCGAATCGGGAACACGTTCAGCCGGTAATACAGATCGCCGCGGAAGTCGTTTTCTCGCACGCGATCGGCCAAATCGCTGTTCGTCGCAGCAATGAGTCGAAAGTCCACCTTCAATGTCTGGGTTCCACCCAACCGCTCGAACTCCTGGTCCTGCAAAACCCGCAGCAGCTTTGGCTGTAGCGCCAATGCAATCTCACCGATCTCATCCAGAAACAGGGTGCCCTTGTCCGCCAGTTCAAGTCTGCCAATTTTCTTGCTCACTGCTCCCGTGAAAGCACCCTTTTCATTGCCGAACAACTCGCTCTCAAGCAAGCCCGACGGAATCGCCGCGCAATTCATTTTGATGAAGCTCTTATTGACGCGCTGGCTTAGCCGATGGATCGCGCGTGCGACCAGTTCTTTACCGGTTCCGGTTTCTCCCAGTAGGAGCACAGTGGCATTGGTGGACGCCACTTTTCCCACGCTTTCCATCACGGCTTGCAAAGCCTTGCTCTGTCCGACGATTTCCCCAAATCCGAATTCGTAATCGATTTCCTGCTCCAGATAGAGCTTTTCTTCCGTGAGCTTTTTCTTGGCCTCACACACCTCTTGCACCAGACTGGCGATTGCCTCTTCGGACCGCCTCCGTTCGGTGACGTCCTGTACCAGACCCATCTGCCAGCGTCGGGTACCGCCTTTATTCCACATCGGTACAACCAGAACCCTCACCCAGCGCACCGATCCGTCCGGGCGAACATATCTTTTCTCCATTTCGTAACTGGTCAGGTTTCCCGTGGTCAACTGCTTCTGGTATTCAGCGCCCTGCGCAGCATCGTCGGGATGCGTAATGCTCGCTACGTCGACCCCGAGCAAATCATTTTCCTCGCGCCCGGAGATTTCGCAGAACTTCGGATTGACTTGCAGGAATCGCCCCGTGTCTGAATCGAGCAAAGCGATGCCGACCGGAGACCGCTCGTACACGGTCCGAAATCGGAGTTCGCTTTCCCGAAGTGCTTTCTCTGCCCGCTTCAGTTCGGTTACGTCGATTGATGTTCCTACCAGCCCCCGAGGCTTGCCTTCGTCATCCAGCAGGGGAACCGCATTCATCAAGGTTTCGCGTTGCGTGCCATCCTCAAATAACATGGTCAATGCGCGGCCATGCACCGACTTTCCCATGGACCCCGCTTGCTGCATTGGCAGCAATTCTTCCGGAATTTCCGCCCCGTCGTGCAGCAGTCGGAAGTTTGGCCGTTCCTCAAGTGGAGCGTTTTTCGAAAAATTCGTGCCCGGCGGAACACGCATCTGTTCGTATGCTGCCCGATTACCGGACATTCGCCGGCATGCGGCGTCGTGCGCGATAAAAACCGCGACTGGCACTGTTTCCAGCACCGTCTCCAGTTCTTCTGCCTTTGCCCGCCCCCGCGCTTCGCTGGCGTGCAAGGATTCCTCCGCCCGCTTTCGCTACGTGATATCGCACAAAACGCACGCCGCACGATCAATCCCGGTTGCGCTTTCTACGGGCAGGTACGTGATCTCCAGGTCCCTTTCCCCGATCTGCGGATATCGATATCGGAGTTCGTACTTGACGACTTTCCCCCGGAAACACTCATCCAACTTTTCCTTGATGACATTTTCGAAAACTTGCTGGCTCGTTACCTCCGCCACCGTGCGCCCTACAACATCTTCTTTCGTCATCCCGCGATAGCTCAGGAATGCCCGGTTCGCCAGCACGTACCGGTATTCTCGATTTACCACCACGATCATCTCTTCCAGATTTTCCACTACTCTTTCGAACTCTCGCAGCCTGTCCTCCGCCAGTTTCCGCGCCGAAATATCGCGCGATACAGCCACGACATACTCCCGATCCAACCGAACCAAGCGCATGTTCACTTCTACGGGAAACGTCGTGCCATTTTTCCGTCGTTGCACGGTTTCCCGGATTGCGGATCCCGACTCTCGTAATTGTTCCCGAACCTGCGCGACGAAACTTTCGTCGGTGTTTGGATCGATGTCATAAACGGTCATCGACAGAAGCTCTTCCCGGGTGTATCCCAGGTCTAAACACGCTCTCTCGTTCACGTCGAGCAGACGCAGAGTTTCGGGATCGACGACCTTGATGGCATCGTTCGATTGGTCGAGGAGCATGCGGAACAAAGTCAATCCACGGACTGTGAGTTCCTGATCGTGCGCAATTTTCCGCATCCGAACGTTGCTTGAGCGCAGCCGCTTCACCGCAAACACCCGTTCGGTGACGTCATGCGCGATCCCGCGCACAATCGGTTTTTCGATCCCTTCCGTGCGCAGTGTGCTGCGATACTCCCATATCCTCTGCTCGCCCGACCGCGTAATTACCGCCAGTAAACCATGAGTTTCCCGGGCGTGTTCGATCTCGAGCAAGTAACCGTCGAACTCAGAGTGGAATTGCGGATCAATAAAATCTCGCAGCGGCTTCTGCAGCATTTCTTCCACGCTGTAACCCAGCAGACGCGCGGGAAGGGGATTGACCGACAGGAATCGACCTTGCAGGTCGTGGACGCACAATGGGTCTCGGCTTTGCTCAACCAGATCGCGATACCAGTCGTCATCTTCTTTCATGACCTGCCGGATCGGGTCCCAGTCGGCTGGCAATTGATTCGGCAGAGGGCGCTTCTGCTTTTCAGGCGGCAATTCCATGACTCATCCGTAGGCGAGCAGTTTGGAATCTATAAGAACTTTGGCCAGATCGATTCCAGCAGCTGCGCTCTAATCTTGTCCGAGTTTCCTCGGTGTTTGGCGGAGTGTAGCGGGTTCAAAGACTTACAACACTTGTATAAGATCAGATGTCCTGCGAGATCGAAAATGGCACGTTCGTGCTGAAAGTCACGTGCTTGGAAGGAATTTATCACCTAAGGGACGAATCTCCTGATGGCTCGGGCCTTTGCTTTCGCCGCCTCTTCTTCTCGATTCTTCGCCGGGGCATTGGTGTCGAGGGAATGCAAAAGACGAGAAGAGATGCCGGCTATTTCATCGACAGCAGCCAGAAACGCGGCTTCGTTTCCCTTGGAAGGTTTGTTAAAACCTGTGATTTTTCTCACGAACTGGAGCGAGGCGGCTCGAACCTCTTCATCGGTCAGAGACGGATCGAAATTGAAGAGAGTCTTGATATTACGGCACATGGTAGGGACCTCCCGGTATGAACTCCGGAGACTCAGCGCTATTTTCTCATTGCGAAGGCCTGGCCGGCTGCTTTGACGCCCGCTCGGTACCATGGTACATTTGTACCATGATCAACGAACCACAATTGCTGATCGAGCGGGTTCAAACCGGCGTCCGCATGGAGAAACGGCTTCTCAAAGTGCTCAAGGCTCTTGCCGAATATCACGATATGTCTCTCGGCGACCTGCTTGAAGGCATCGTTCTCCACGCGTTCGACGGCAAGACACCCTTCAGTTCCGAATCTCTGAAACGCATTCACGATCTGAAAAAGTTTTACGCTCTCGATCTCGATTCCAGCGCCAGTCACCGCCTCCAGGAAGTCATGCGGCATTCAGAGAGCAAGATTGTTTCGGAGAAGAAGGGATAACGCGGGGCGAATGAACAACCGCCGGTTGCTCCGACACAACGGCATGGCAGTGATGGGGGGGCAGAACGCGTCAACGGAGAAATCAACGTGCACAGCGACGAACGGATTCGGCGATTCGAGAAGGGCGCAACCCCCGCTGATACTTTCCATCATGAGGATCACGTTCGACTGGCGTTTGATTACGTCTGCCGCTATCCGGTGCTCGAAGCGGTACAACGATTTTCGGATGCATTGAAGTGCTTCGCTGCGGCCCAGGGCAAAGCCGAGCGCTATCACGAGACCATCACCTGGGCTTACCTGCTTCTGATTCACGAGCGCGTTGCCCGCGCTGGCCGGGTCCAAAGCTGGGAGCAGTTCGCGGAATGCAACGCCGACCTGCTGCTCTGGAAAGACGGAGTTCTGTCCACACTCTACCGTCGGGAAACCTTAGACTCCGATTTCGCCCGCCACGTTTTCGTTCTCCCCGATCGCGGCGTGTAAGTTCGAATTCCGAACCTACCCCAGGCACCTTGAAGCCGAGCCACTTCGGCGTTACTATTTCGACTTCATCACAGCGCGAACTTTTCGAGGGCTCATGCCGCAAAATTATGTCCCCATTTTCCTTTTTCTCGCCGTCGTCGGTATCCTGATCCCGGTCACGCTGCTGATCGCGAGAGTCGTCCGAACGCAGAGTCCGAATCGCGTCAAGTTGATGCCTTACGAGTGCGGCATCGATCCATACGATGATGCGCGTGGACGCTACACCGTCCGCTTCTACATCATCGCCATCCTGTTTGTGATCTTCGATGTCGAAACCGTTTTCCTTTTTCCGTGGGCGGTGAAGTTCAAGGCCCTCGGCCGCTTCGGACTGATCGAGATGGTGGTCTTTCTTGGCATTCTGATCGTCGGTTATGTCTGGGTGTGGAAGAAGGGCGCGCTCGAATGGGTTTAACGTCTTCGCGCGGGGAAGACCTGCCAGATGCCAATTCGGGTATGTCCGAAGAGAGCTTTTCGGCGAGCCGCTGGACTCGGGGGAACCTGTGGTTTCCGACCCGCATTGTGGTTAGCGCGCTGCGCGTGAGCCTGGTTAAGAAGCGTCTTTTCGGCAGCACGGAAGAGAGCATATCGATCTCCCAGGTTGCGTCGGTGAAGATTTCCACGGGGGTGTTTTGGTCGGACATTCTGATTGAGTCGACGGGGGGAAGCGATCCGCTGTCGAGTCACGGTCATCGCAAATCCGATGCCTTGCGCATCCGCGATTTGGTCGAAAGTTTACAGGCAGCCCGCCGTTAGCAACAGGTCAAGGTTGTGATGACGGTCGTTGACGATAACCGCAATGAACTGTTAGAAGTGAAGGTCTCCCAAATCATTGCGCGGCTCCTGTAAACGCATACCCTACCATGGCCGAGGAAATCAAATCGCCCGCCCCGCCTCCACCGGAAGGTGAGAAGAAGCCGACGGCGGAAAAACCAGTGGCCGCTGCGTCCGCCAAACCTGCAGGCCCCACAGCGGCGCCCGCGAAGCCTGCTGCTCCCGCCAAGCCTGCTGGTCCCATCCCGCTGCCTTGGAATTCGCCGCTGGTTGAAAAATACCGGAACCAGTACGGATCGGGCCTTGATGCGCAGACTTATCTTGGACAGAATTACCTTGCCGTCGACCGCTCGCTGATCCCCGACATTTTGCGCCTGCTCCGCCACGAAGAACAATTTGACTACTGCGTCGACATCACCGCGGTGCACTATCCAAAGCGCGAGAAGCAATTCGACGTGGTGTGGATCCTGTATTCCTTTCCTCGCAACCAGCGGATTCGCGTCAAAACCCAAATTGCCGACGGCGCGTCCGTTCCTTCCAGCATCTCGATTTGGGCCACGGCAAACTGGCTGGAGCGCGAAGTCTATGACATGTTCGGCATCCAGTTCGACGGCCATCCGGATCTAAAGCGCATCCTTCTGCCCGACGGCTGGAAGGGGCATCCGCTGCGCAAGGATTACGGTATTCTGCAGCAAGACAAAGAATGGGTGCAGATCAACCTGGGAATCGAGAGCGGACAATGAGCGCTTACAAGGATCAGGGCGCGGACGACGTCTCGAGCCGCACCCTCACCCACCTCGATCGTTCGAATCTGGACCGTTCGAGTGTGGATCGTTCGAACCTGGATCTCGAAACTCCCGAGAGGCCCTACCTCGACGCCAACGAGCTCATCATCAACATGGGCCCGCAGCATCCTGCGACGCACGGTGTGTTGCGCGTAATCCTGAAGCTAGACGGAGAAAAAGTTCTCGGCACCGAGTGTGTGATCGGATACCTGCACCGCGGCGTGGAAAAAATCGCCGAGAATCGCACCTACACGATGTTCAATCCGTACGTCGATCGCATGGATTACGTCGCTGCGGTGTCGAATGGCTTGGGCTACTGCGAAGCGGTCGAGAAGTTGCTGAATGTCGAAGCCCCGCAACGCGCGAAATATATTCGCGTGATCCTGACCGAACTGAATCGCATTGCCAGTCACCAGCTTTGGCTGGGCACTCACGCGCTCGACATTGGAGCCATGACACCGCTCTTCTATACCTTCCGCGACAGGGAGGAGATTCTAAAGATTTTTGAGCGATACTGCGGTGCGCGCCTCACTACACATGCTTTTCGCATCGGTGGGTGCCAATACGAAACCTATGCCGGCTTCGAGAATGATGTAAAAAACTTCCTGACATTTGTCGCGCCGAAGATCGACGAATATGAAGCGCTGCTCACGACCAACCGGATCTGGCTCGAACGCACGAAAAATGTGGGAGTGATTTCCGCGGATGATTGTGTAGCCCTGGGGGTAACCGGGCCCGTGCTGCGCGCCAGCGGAGTGAAATGGGATCTGCGCAAAGCCCAGCCCTACGCGGCCTATTCCGAATTCGATTTCGAAATTCCGATTGGCGAAAACGGCGACACCTACGACCGGTACCTGGTGCGCATGGAGGAGATGCGCCAGTCGCTCCGCATCATCGACCAGGCGGTGAATGGCATTCCCGAAGGCCCGATCATGGGCAAAGTGCCCAAGGTGATCAAGCCGCCAGTGGGTGAAATTTATCATTCGATCGAAGCGCCGAAAGGGGAACTCGGATACTTCATCGTCAGCGACGGCTCGACGCAGCCCTATCGTCTGCGAGTGCGTCCGCCGTCGTTCGTCAATTTGCAGGCGCTCGATATCATGGTGCGCGGTTTGCTCGTCGCTGACGTGATCGCCGTCATCGGCACGCTCGACATCGTGCTCGGCGAGGTGGATCGCTGATGCCCAATTTCATCACCTCGTATCTCGGCAGCAACGTCACCCCGGGTCAAGCGGGAAATCAATTCTGGGCGCTGATTTATGTGCTCATCATTTTTGCGGGAGTGTCAGTCGCTGTAATGGCCATGAATTGGCTGGAGCGCAAGGCGTTGGCGCATTTCCAGATTCGGCTCGGCCCCATGCGCGTCGGCCCGCACGGACTGCTGCAGCCCATCGCCGACGCAATCAAGTTGGCGCTCAAGGAAGACATCATTCCCGCCGAGGCTGACCAGTTCGTTTTCTGGGTGGCGCCCCTGATCGGTCTCCTCGCGGCATTTACGGTCTACACAGTGATCCCGTTCGGTCCTTCGCAGGCCGTGAGCGACATGAACATCGGCATCCTCTTTATGCTCGGTGTCTCGTCGAACGGGGTACTCGGGATCGTGGTGGCGGGATGGGCTTCCAACTCGCACTATCCATTGATCGGTGCGCTACGTTCGAGTGCCCAGATGGTTTCCTATGAAATCGCCATGGGCCTGGCAGTCATCTCCGCAGTGCTGATGACGAGTCTCAACAAGACAGGTACCGGCACGCTCAGTATGATCGGCATCGTCCAGGCGCAGCAGCAACAGGGCATGTGGTTCATCTTTAAGTTTTTCCCGCTCGGATTCATTGCCTTCGTGAATTTCGTGATCGCCATGATCGCCGAGACCAACCGCGCTCCCTTCGACATGGCCGAAGCAGAATCAGAACTGACGGCCGGATATCACACTGAGTACAGCGGTCTCCGCTGGTCGCTGTTCATGCTTGCTGAATACGCGGCGATGATCGCCGTCTCTTCGATCGCAGTGACGCTGTGGCTGGGCGGATGGCTGCGTCCGTTTCCGAATCTGCTGCGCGCTCCGGCTTGGGATTTCGTTTTCTCGCTCTTTCCCGGTCTCACGTTCCTTGGCCTGGCAGCGATTGCTTATGTCGGTGTGGTGCGTATGCCGGCGCATCCCTTATTCAAGATTCAACGGATCGGGCTCGCTGCCTTCGCAGGCGTGCTCGGCTTCATCGCGCTGTTTTTGTTGATAATCGCGGTAGCAGGTTGTTCCTCGGATACCACCGTCGCGGCTCGGTTCCGCGAGGGCATCGACTACGTTTATTGGTTTGTGCTTAAAGTGGCCGTCTTCATGTATTTCTTCATTTGGTGTCGCGCGACCTGGCCTCGTTACCGCTTCGACCAACTAATGAGGGTGGGATGGAAAGTGCTGCTGCCGATCACTCTCGGTGTGCTGCTTCTGACCGCCATCGTGGGGGTGATCGTTTCATGAACCCCGCACTGAACTCGGGTATGAATGCAGCGATGAATGCGCTTCCGGTCGGGACGCCGTATTTTTTTTACGCGTTTGCGGCCATGGCCATTGCGGGCGGCCTGCTCGTCATCACCGTGCGGAATGCAGTGCACTCCGCACTCGCGCTCATCGTCACCCTGCTGGCGGTGGCGGGCTTTTACTTGATGTTGTACGCGCCGTTCGTTGCCGCGGTGCAGATTATCGTCTACGCCGGCGGAATCATGGTGCTGTTTTTGTTCGTGATCATGCTGGTAAACATCGATCGTGCGGCGCGAGACCGCCGCTTCAACCGCATGTGGCCGGTAGGATTGGCCGCCGGTTGCGCGCTGCTGGCGTTGTTCATGTCCGCATTCGGGAAAGGCAAGGCCTTGTTTCCGGACCGCATGATTTCGATGCCGGAGTCGTTGAACACGCAACAGATTGCCAGCATGCTTTATGGAGAAGCCGGCAGAATGGGCCAATACACGTTCGCCTTCGAGATCGCCTCACTGCTTTTGCTGGTGGCGATTCTGGGGGCGGTAATTATGACGAAGAAAAAAATGTAGTATGGCTGAAATCACTACGCTTCACTATCTCGTCGTAGCGGCAGCACTGTTCGTGCTGGGAGTGATCGGTGTGCTTACGCGCCGCAACGTGGTGATCGTGCTGATGTCGATCGAATTGATTCTGAACGCGGTGAACCTGAACCTGGTAACGTTCTCGCGGATGTGGGGAAACCTGAACGGGCAAATTTTCGCCATCTTTATAGTGGTTGACGCCGCCGCCGAAGCCGCTGTAGGCCTCGGCATTTTGATCGCCTTTTTCCGGAACAAGGAGACGGTCAATGTGGATGAGATTGATTTGTTGAAATGGTAGAAGCAGTTGTCAGTCATCAGTTCCCAGTTTTCAGTTGGAGCCGAATCTGCGACCTGAAAGCCGTAACTGATAGCTGATGACTGACAACTGATAACTAATACTCAAATGCTATTTCTTAGCCACATCTACCTGATCCCGCTCTTCCCGGCCTTCGGAGCCGCACTCATGTTCTTTTTTGGGCGGCGACTGCAGAAAGCCACGGTTAGTGCGGTTTGCGTTGGCGTGATCGTGCTTGCGTTTGTCTTTGCCTGCTTCACGGTCGTCGACTACACGCAGTACGCCCACGGGACAGGACGTCCCTTCGAGAAGATTGTTTATACCTGGCTGGGCAGCGGCGATGGGAACCTTACCTTTGTTAAGCGCGATGGCACGACCGCCCAATTCAATGCGGACGCCGGTTTTCTGCTGGACCCCCTCAACTCGATCTGGCTGCTCTTCGTCACCGGCGTGGGCATGCTCATTCATATTTATTCCACCGGATACATGGCGCATGAGGGCGGTTATTACCGCTTCTTCGGATACATGAACCTGTTCATGTTTTCGATGCTTACGCTCATCCTGGCCAATAACTACTTGCTCTTGTTTGTGGGATGGGAAGGCGTCGGCTTGTGCTCGTATCTGCTCATCGGTTTCTACTTTCATCGCAAATCCGCTTCGACCGCCGCTAGCAAAGCGTTCATCGTGAATCGCATCGGCGACGCCGGATTCATTCTTGGCGCGCTTACGCTGGCCTGGTATCTGGGTTCGTTCCGCTTCACCGACATCAACGCGCTGGCGCGGAGTGGACACTTCGCAATCGGCGATCCCGTGCTGACGGCTGCCGCCCTGTTGCTGTTCGTAGGAGCCTGCGGCAAGTCTGCGCAGCTGCCTCTTTATGTCTGGCTGCCCGATGCGATGGAGGGCCCCACGCCGGTTTCAGCGCTGATTCACGCCGCTACCATGGTGACGGCGGGCGTGTACATGGTGGCGCGTTCGAATGCGATCTTCGTGCTGGCGCCGACCGCGATGAAAACCGTCGCGATCATAGGCGCGCTAACGGCCGTATTTGCCGCGTCCATCGGACTGGTGCAGAACGACATCAAACGCGTGCTGGCCTACTCCACCGTGTCGCAACTGGGATACATGTTCCTGGCGCTCGGCGTGGGAGCGTTCGCTGCGGGAGTGTTCCATGTGTTCACACACGCGTTCTTCAAGGCGCTGCTCTTCCTTGGTTCGGGTTCGGTGATTCACGCCCTGAGTGGCGAGCAGGACATGCGCAACATGGGCGACCTGCAAAAGCGCATCCCGACAACATACAAGACGATGTTGATCGCCACGCTGGCGATCGCCGGAATCTTTCCCTTCGCCGGCTTCTTCTCAAAAGACGAAATCCTGTGGCAGACGTGGGCCTCGGAAGGCGGAGCCTATCGCATCCTGTGGTTTGTCGGATATGGCACCGCGTTGATGACAGCGTTCTACATGTTCCGACTGATGTATCTGACGTTCTATAGTCCGTCGCGGATGAGCCACGAGATTGAGCATCACGTGCATGAGTCGCCAAAGTCAATGACTGTGCCGCTGGTGATCCTCGCCATCTGCTCGATTGGAGCAGGATGGCTGAGTTGGCCCCACAGCCTCGGTGGATCGGCGCACTTCGAGAAATTTCTGGAGCCGGTATTCGCGCGTGAAGCAGTTGTCCTGGTCGAAGAAGGCAAGTCGGCGCAGTTAGCGGCAGGCGAGAAAGAAGCAGAGCATACCGATAAGACCGAGTATCTGCTGATGTTCTTGTCGCTCGGAGCGGCAGCGGTAGGCTGGGGAATGGCGCGGCGCTCCTATATGAACGCCCGCGAAGGCTACACCGAGCCGATCGCAGTGAAGGCTCCAAGGCTCTATACGGTGCTCTACAACAAGTGGTTTGTTGACGAGGGCTACGACTATGTCTTCACTGGACGCCGCAAGCTTGGGAAAGTCCGACTCGGCGTTATGGGAGCGGGCGAAGCCTCATCTTGGTTCGATTCCAAGATCATCGACGGAGCGGTCAACGATGTTGGTTGGGTGACGCGTGCCGTGGCTGTGCTTTCGACCTGGTGGGACAAATGGATCATTGACGGGTTGGGAGTGAATGGCCCCGCCGTTCTGGCGCGAATGATTTCCTATCCGGCGCGCCTCTTTGAATGGGGACTGGTGCAGTGGTATGCGCTGGTCATGGTCGCGGGACTGCTTGGATTTGGCGTGTATTACGTATGGAAATGAGCTGCGAGCTACGGGCTGCGAGCAATCGGGCTTGCGCTATGCGGTAAATGGGTCGCTCGAAGCTCGCGGCTCGCAGCTCGTAGCTGAGATTTTCTTATGCAGAGTCACATACTATCGATCATTCTCTTCACGCCGCTTCTGGGCGCGCTTTTTCTCCTGTTCGTTCCGAAAGAGAACAAAGACGCGATTCGCTGGATTGCGAACATTTTCGCGCTGGGCGGTTTCCTGATCTCGCTGCCGCTGGTGCCGATGTTCTGGGCGCTGCGTTTTCAGCCGGGCTTCAAATTCCTCGAAGGTATACCGAACAACTGGATCCCCTCGATTGGTGCGGGTTACAACCTCGGCATCGACGGCATTTCGTTTCTGCTGATCATGCTGACTACGCTGCTCGGCTGGATCTCGATTCTCTCTTCGTGGACCGCCATTGAGAATCGCGTCAAGGAATATTATGTCTGGTTCCTGGTGCTGCAGACGGGAATGCTCGGCGTCTTCATGGCGCTCGACTTCTTTCTCTTTTTCGTTTTCTGGGAAGCGATGCTGGTGCCGATGTACCTGCTGATCGGCATCTGGGGCGGGGCGCGCAGGCTTTATGCGGCCATCAAATTCTTCCTCTATACGCTGATGGGTTCGGTGCTGATGCTGTTGGGCATTCTGTTCCTGTACTTTCATCACCACACCGTTACGGGCGTTTTCACGTTCAGCATTCCAGAGCTTTACAAAACCGCGCCAATGATTCCGTTCAACACGGCGATCTGGCTCTTCATCGCTTTCTTCATCGGGTTCGCCATCAAAGTGCCGATGTTCCCGTTTCACACCTGGCTGCCGGATGCCCATGTGGAAGCGCCCACGGCCGGATCCGTCATCCTGGCGGGCGTTTTGCTGAAGATGGGAACGTACGGGTTCGTGCGCTTCTCGCTGCCCTTCTTTCCTTCGGTTGTCTCGCATCCAAAAGTGCAAGGCTGGGTGATTGGGCTGTCGCTCGTCGGCATCATCTATGGCGCATTGGTTTCGCTCATGCAGAAGGACATGAAGAAACTTGTCGCTTACTCGTCAGTTAGCCACTTGGGTTTCTGCACACTGGGAATCTTCGCCCTGAACTCCGCCGGACTAACCGGCTCCGTCCTGCAGCAGATCAATCATGGCATCTCAACCGGCGCACTCTTCTTGATCGTCGGCATTTTGTATGAGCGCCGGCACACGCGCGAGATCGCCGAGTATGGGGGTATCTCGAATGTGATGCCGCTCTACGCGACCATCACCATGATCATGTTCCTCTCGTCGATGGGACTGCCTCTGCTGAATGGCTTTGTCGGCGAGTTCACGATTCTGCAGGGAGCCTTCACTGCCAACTGGAGATGGGCAGCATGGGCCGCTCCGGGTGTCGTTCTGGCTGCGGCTTACTTGCTCTGGCTCTATCAGCGTGTCTTCTTCGGCACGGTAACGAATCCCAAGAACGAAAAGCTCCACGATCTGACGCCACGGGAGATCCTGACGTTTGTGCCGCTGATCATCATGGCGTTATGGATCGGCCTCTATCCCAAGCCGTTTTTTCAGATCCTCGAACAGCCGGTTAACCAGATTGTGCAGACGATTCATAGCAACTCGAACCCAAACGCGCCGGTGAACGCGCAGGCTGAGCCTCGGGAGTTGAAGCCCGCGCTGGTTGGTGCTTCTACCGGCACGGCTGAAGCCGTGGCCTCCAGAACTGCCCGACCGAAAGTGAGCAACTAGGTGCTGGGCCTCTCGCCAACTGATTACCGGTTGATGTTGCCGATGGTGGAACTCACAATTTTTGCGCTCGGTATTCTGCTTATTGACCTGATGGTTCCGCGAGAGTGGAAATGGATCAATGCGGCAGGTGCCTTCGCCGGCGTGGTGTTTGCCGCTGTGTGCGTATGGCAAATTCAGTCGATGTTGCCGCCGCGAGGACTGGTCGGATTCTATAACTCGCTGTTAGTCGACCGTTTCGCGATCTATTTCTGGTATCTGTTTCTGGCAGGAACGGCGATCGCCATCCTGGGGTCGGTGCACTATCTCGAGGTGGAAGAGGAGCACCACGGCGAATACTACGCCTTGCTGCTTCTTTCCGTGGTGGGCATGATGTGCATGGCGGCGGGAATCGACGTCGTGCTGATCTACATCGGTCTCGAGTTGATGGCCATTTCCAGTTATATTCTTGTCGGTTTTTTGCGCCGCGACCGACGATCCAATGAAGCTGCTTTGAAGTATCTGCTGCTTGGAGCGTTTTCATCCGGCATTTTTGCCTACGGCCTCTCCCTGTTCTATGGTCTTTCCGGCAGCACGAATCTCGGCGTCATTGCGCGCGCGGTTTCGGCGCAGAATCCGCACAATCCTGTGATCGTGATTGCGCTGCTCACGACCATGACCGGATTGCTCTTCAAGATTGCCGCCGTCCCCTTTCATCAGTGGGCGCCGGATGCTTATGAAGGCGCGCCCACCAGCATCACCGGTTTCATGTCGGTCGCGGTGAAAGCTGCTGCCTGGGCGATGCTGCTCCGCATCCTGCTGTTTGGCTTGTTTCCGTTACGCTCGGTTTATATTCCCGTAATCGTGGTCGTCGCCATTGCCACCATGACCGGCGGCAACTTCGCCGCTCTTACGCAGACCAACACCAAACGCCTTCTGGCGTACTCCTCGATTGCGCACGTCGGTTACATGCTGCTGGCGTTTGTGGCCCTGGGAACGTCGCAGATCGGCAGCCCCGGTTTTCTGGACGGCTTCAAGGGCATCCTGATCTACCTGCTGGTCTATACCTTCATGAACCTCGGGGTCTTCGCCGTAATCGCGTCATTACGGCAGCGCAATGTAATTGGCGACGAACTTGATGACATGGCTGGACTCTACCAGCGCGCTCCGGTTGAAGCCGTGCTCATGCTGCTGTTCCTGCTTTCACTCGCCGGCATTCCGCCCGCGGCCGGTTTTCTGGGCAAGTACTACATCTTTCTGAGCCTGATCGAAAGCGGACACTATGGGCTCGCGTCGCTGGGAGTGCTCTACTCGCTATTCGGACTTTATTACTACTTGAAGATTGCGAATGCCATGCTGATCCGCGCGCCCATGGAGAGTGATCGACTGCCCATCAGCCTCGGAATGCGTTGCGCACTGGCGGTGACGGCGCTGGCAACCATCGTGATCGGAATTTATCCAGAGCCGTTCATTCGCGGCGTCAACTGGTCGCTCGGGATTGCGCAATCGCCGCACGTGGCGGCAATGTTGAAGTGAGCCCGCGAGGCGCGAGCCACGAACAATGAGCTTCGTGCAAACAAAACCGCGTCATGCCTTGTAGCTCGGGTTGCTCGTTGTCGGGGCTTGTCGCTTTGCGCTCGTAGCTACGCGGCTGATTTACAATTCTTTTGCATGCCCGAACGCCCCACGCCTCCCGATAAGAAGGATCCGTTCGTCTCCGTCGCGCGTTACTCTGAGATCGGATTTATCATTCCGGCGGCAATCCTGCTTGGCTTCTTTTTGGGCAAGCTGGCTGATTACTGGCTTCATACAAAATGGCTCTATCTCGTAGGGCTTCTATTTGGAGCCGTGGTTGGATTCTGGCAGATGATTCGCATGGCAATGGCCGCCAATAAAGATGAAAAATGAATGACGCCGGGAATGACGATGACCACGGCGACGGCCACGGTCGAAGCACGCCGCCGGAAAGTCGCGATGGACTTCCCGGTGACGAACTCTCCCGTGACGATCTCGCCCGTCACGATCTTGTCTGTGACGAGACCCTGATCCACAACCGCATCATTCCTCGCGTCCTGCGCAACATGATTGTGGTTAGTATCCTGCTTCTCGGGCCCGTATTCTGGTTTTACCGCTGGTCGGGATCAATCGGGTTTGTCTTCGGAGCCGCCATTTCCTATGTTAATTTTCATTCGTTGACGCGCGGCGTGGAAGGCCTGACCGATCGTATTGTCAACCGGAACAGCCGGGAGAAAGGTGGTTCGATCATCCTGCGCTTTGTGGTGCGGTATGGGTTGGTCGCGGCCGTTGCCTATGCTATATTCAAAGGTTCTTCATTGGCATTTCGCGGCTTTCTGTGGGGACTGTGCGTGCCCGCAGGGGCCCTGATGATAGAGGCGGTTTGGGAAGGGTACGCGGCTTTCCGGCGCCCAGAGTAAGCCGGTTGGAAGATCTTGTCATCCCTCACTGCGATGGGATGCCAAATTCCAGATGAGCCGCAAAATCTGAAAATGAATCAACTGGTTTTTACCGCATTTCTAAATCGTCTGTTCGGCGCGCAAGTGTTGGCGTTGTTGCAGGCGCTTCATATCCATCCCAAACATCCCGCGGCTCCCATTTCTGACAGCTTTGCTATGGAACTGCTCGTGGTCTTGCTGCTCACGACATTTTTTGTTGCCGTGCGTTTGCGACTTTCGGTGGAGCGTCCGGGTGGCTTGCAGCACACCATCGAGGGTATTCACGGCTTCGTCAGTGGGCTGGCCAGCGAGACAATCTCGTATCATCCCGAAAAGTTCGTCTCTTATCTGACCGCGCTGGGGCTATTTATCCTGACCTGCAATTTGATTGGACTCATCCCGGGCCTGGAGTCGCCCACCGCAGTGCCGATCGTGCCGCTCGGTTGCGCGCTGCTTACCTGGTTTTACTACCACGTCCAGGGTCTCCGGGCGAATGGGCCAATCGGATACTTGAAGCATTTCATCGGACCGCAAGAGGGCATGCCATTGGCAGTTCGTGTGCTTTTGCCGATACTGTTGTTCCCGATCGAGCTTTTCAGTCACGCCGCGCGCGTCTTGTCGCTCACCGTTCGTCTTTTCGCGAATATGTTCGCCGGCGAGATGGTTACTTTGGTATTTTTCTCGCTGCTTCCGCTGGGTCTACCGGTTGTGTTCGAGGGGCTGCATATAGGCGTGTCATTTATTCAGACGTACATTTTTGTGCTGCTGGCCTGCGTTTATCTGGGAGAGGCGACGGCACATGAGCACTGAAACTGAAGAAGGCCTCAGGTCTTAGGTGTCAGGTCTCAGGAAAATCAACTGCATGATTCTTCCAAGACCTGACACCTGGTACCTGACAAACCTGCCGTTCAGCGTGAGGGCGTTGGCTTACTTAGTACGACGTCAACCACCCACTGGCGGCAATTCATATTAAGGAGAAACAAATGCGGAAAATTCTGATGGTGTTGTTTGTGATGATGATGTTCTCTTTTCTGGCCGTCCCGGCCTTTGCGCAGACAGGCGCCGCTGGACCTGGCGGTACCAACTGGGTGGCAATCACTTCTGGTTTCGCCATAGCGATCGCATCCGGTTTGGCGGCGCAGGGCCAGGGGCGTGCTGCGTCCGCGGCCTGCGAAGCGCTCGGACGCAATCCGGCTGCACGCGCTGGCATTCAGGTAGCGCTGATTCTGGGCTTGGCCTTCATCGAGTCACTGGTGTTGTTCACGCTTGTGATTATTTTTGTCAAAGTCGCGTAAGTTTGACCCGCACATCCGGTTCGCGGAAAGGCCTCTGCACTGCGGAGGCTTTTTCTTTGCGAGAGAATCGACACGCGGAAGGGTTGGGGGCAGTCCCTTCTAACGATTATGGGTGAGGATGGCACTTCCTGAGACCTGCGACCTACGAGTTGCGACCGGGCCCTACGTGTTTTTCCGTTCGCCATCCCAATCGCTGGCGCGATTCTCAGGAATTCTTTGCAAGGCTTCGACCAGTACGCGGCGCAGGCGGTAACGGCTGTCGAGGTCCATGCTGACAAACTCGAAACCGATTTCATTGACGCGAGCGCGGCGCAGAAGCACCTCGCCGCGAATTTTCTTCACGCCCAGCGAAATCTCGACATGGGCCTCGGAGCCCACTCGAAGATTGTCATTTCGCGTGCCCATGCCTCCGCCCAGGCTCATCTCGCGCATGACGATGTTCGACTTTCCCCAGGAACTGGAAAGAGTGGCGGAGAGAGTGCGCGGCAACACAATGCGCTCGTAGCGGCGCTGGCGGACCCAAGGGCATCCCGGACCGGAATCGAGCGGGGCGATTGCAAGTTCATTGGCCTCAAGGCCGCTTTCGACGAGAGCCTGCGTGCCGTGCCGGGGATCGATCTTCGAGAGTGCCTGAATGGCGGCGATTCTCAATTCGCGGTGCTGGCTGTAGCCAAAAAATTTCTTGTCGTCGATGATGGCGCGCAGAGCGGGGATGGCCTCAATCTCGCGCAAACGGCCCAGTGACTCGATCGCTTTCAGTTGCACAAACGGGGGACGATTGCGAGCTTCACCGGCAGTGGCGAGGGCGATGAGGCTGGAGGTGGCGCTGCGGTCCTGGCTCATGCCGATCTCGTCGATGGCCTCCGGCAGGATGAGGGCGTCGAGCAGTTCCAGCAGTTCGAGCAGGGTGCGTCCGCGGTCCGGCGCGGCGCCGTAGGCGATTTGACGGACGATCACATCCTGATAGAAGCGGTTGAATTCGCCCATTCGGCTGGGCAGCAACTCCAGCAGCGAAGTCACGGCGAGACGGCTCAGCAGGCCAACGGTCGAGGCCGCCTGACGAGTCTGCCCGTGCCGCAGAATGTCCTTCAGATCGTCGATGGCGGGTTGTCCGAGTTCGTTTACCAGTTCGACAATGCGATCGCATTCCACCCGTCGATGGGCGCGGAAGAAACGGTCAGCCAGGTGTTCGACGGAATTCTTCGGAAGCTGCTGCAAAACGTTGATTAAATCTTCGGCCGCCTGATCCGCATTAATGGCTTCTTCGATTATCTCGGGCAGACGATTTTCAATGCCGACGCGCGACCGGAGATCCTGACCGAGGGAAGGCCGTTCGTGGGATATTCTTTCGAGCGCTTCACAGACTTCTGCTACGGCCTTGTATTTCTTACGGGAGCACGCCTCCTGCCCGAAGCGCGCAAACGCGGCGCTGAGCAAGCTCTGAACCTCATTATCGTTTTCCCGGCACAACTTTTCGGCCATAAGGGCGATGGCATTGGGCATCACCTCATCGGGCGCGTCGGCGTAGAGGTCGGCGAGTTGAGAAAGGCCGGTGGCCGTCTTGCGTCGGGGATCGCCATCCTTGGCGTCGAGGCCGCTGTAGTAGTTGGCAAGGATCTTAGCGGCGAGTTCATTGTCGTCGCGCTCAAAGAGAATCTCCACAAACTGCCGGATGTTGCGGGGCGGCACGCACGCGGCTTCGCTCGAGAGCAGAACACTTTTCTTACCGGCTTCCGGGATCTCAGCCCAGAACATCCGATCGAGAATGTCGGCGTGCGACTCGACCAGGACACCAGCTTTCGATAACTTGTCTTCCTGAACTCTCAGAATCTGGCGCAGCGTATCCATCTGACGGCTCATGTGCTCCATCATGTCGTGGACCGCATTCACCTTGACATCGCCGCGCTGGTAACGGTCGAGCGCGAACTTGATGGCCATGCTTTCCGCCGCCTTCATCAGCAGCGGAGTGTCCTGGCTTTCGGCACTTTTGTTCAGCGAGGCTTGCGCGGCCAGACTTTCCAGTAACTGCGCGAGATTGACCTTGGCGCCCTCGGGCGCCTTTCCCAACTCGACTTGGAGATTTTCCGGGGACGAATTGGGATCCTGCATGGCCTGACCAAAATGCGTAAGCAGGCGAATGGTCTGGATGACCTCTTCTTCCTGTAAGGGTACGACGCCACCGCTCCAGGTTCCGACACCGGTTCCTACAGAAGCTCCGCCGGACGATGATCCGATCCCACCGAGGCCGGCCGGGATGGGAACCGTCGGTACGCTGCCGAGGGGCGCGCCACCGGGCGCGCCGGAACCGCCGGCGCTCGCTCCCTGCGCGGCGGCAATCAACTGCAGAAGTTTTTGCGGGTCATTGAGCCATTGTTTGAATTCTGGGCCCAGAGACTGGGCCGCGAGTTGCGCCGCCATCGAAATCTCGCCCGTCGCGGGATCGGCGGCCACAAACTTGACCTCGTTAATGCGGATCGAGGAATCCTTGTTATCACCGAGCGTTTCCTTAATCTGTTTGGCGAAGTCCTGCGCTTTCGAGCCACCCATGGAAAAGGCTCGGACCAGGCGCGTAAAGTCGTCGAGCGTGACTTTGGTCGAGAACAAAATGCTCGACAGGCCCGCCGCATTCAGCAGTTGTGCGAAGCTCCGTTCCGCTTGTCCAGCTTCAAGGGGAATGCCATCGAGAAGAAGTTTGTTGTCAGACACGCCGAGCAGAAAGCCCGTGTCGCCACTTTTCGGCAGCGCCTGCTGGAGTTCCTTCCACGTGGTCTCGAACTGACCCTCGGTGCGCTTGTGGTTTACTCCATACAGCCGCGTGTACTTGACTAAAATGTTGAGGCTGTGCAGAAAGGACCGAGCGGACGCATTGCGGCTGGCATCGGCGGTTTGGGCAGAGTTGACGATAACAGCCTCCTCTCAGTAATGGAGTATTGGCATTTAGACTAAGCGGGAAAGTGACCTAATGCACGATTACGGAGGTAATCGGACCGAAGGCAAGGTTTAGTGGGTTGCAGCAACACCGTGGGGCAGCTACTTTCGGGTCATGGCGCGCTACACTGTTCACGCGGGGTCCACGCCTCTACGGGAAAATTCTAATGAAGATTGGCGTGCTTTTTTTTGGCGTGTTAAAAGATGTGGTCGGCCGGACGAGCGACACCGTCGAACTCATTGAAGGGGCACGAGTCCAGGACCTCCTTCTTTATTATGCGCGCCAGGCTCCCCGGCTTGAAGCCATGGTCCCGTCGCTCGCGATTTCGGTGAATCGAGAGTACTCCTCGGTGGACCAACGCCTTCGCCATGGCGACGAAGTCGCACTGTTACCGCCGGTGAGCGGTGGGTGCGGCGAAGGAGATAAGTTGGCAAGGAAAGTCAGAATTGTCCGCGAGCCGATCGATACCGCGGCGGTAGTGAACGGGGTGAAGCGGCCGGAAGACGGCGCCGCAGTGATTTTCGAAGGCGTCGTGCGCGACAATTCCCGCGGCCGTCGCACCCTCTATCTGGATTACGAGGCCTATGAAACTATGGCGCAGACGCGGATGGAATCTCTGGCGCTGGAGGCGCGGGAGCGTTTTGGAGTGCGGGAAGCGGCGCTCATCCACCGGCTCGGACGGCTGGAAATTGGTGAGACGAGTGTGCTGATCGTAGTGGCGGCAGCGCACCGGGGCGCGGCTTTCGAGGCCTGCCGGTGGATTATCGACACCCTGAAGAAGACGGTTCCTATCTGGAAGAAGGAATACTTTGAAGATGGAGCAGTGTGGGCAGACGGAGAAGCCTTTCCCGAAGAAATTCGACGCGCCGGAGGCACAGCCGGGGAGCCGTCTGCATCATAATGAGTGACCTCCAAATGAAGCGAATCCCAAGGGTGCTGCCAGCTTCGGGCTACGACCTGCGAGCAAACGATGTCCGGGCTCGATCGAGGCTCGCAGCGGGTAGCTCGAAGCTGGCCGCTTGGCTCAGCGTGTGCATCGTAATCGCACTCAGCACCTCGCTGATCGCCGAGGAGCCCGAATCCACTATTAAAGTCGATGTGAAGCTGGTGAACGTGTTCGTGACGGTGACGGACGCGAACGGCGCACCCGTGGCGAACCTGCAAAAAGAAAATTTTCTGCTGAAAGAAGACGGCAAAGAGCAGAAGATCGCGATCTTCAGCAAGGAATCCGCTCTGCCACTGTCGATTGTGCTGGCCGTCGATACCAGCCTGAGCACCAGAAAAGATCTACCGCTCGAGTTGATCTCGGCGCGCAAGTTTGTGCACGCGATTGTGCGTCCTCAGGACGGGCTGGCGGTGTACAAGTTCAGCGAAACCGTGAGTCAGATGGTGCCGTTCACGTCCGATTTAAAGAGGATCGATGAGGGCATCGACCACGTGCACAATGGTTCGGCAACCGCGTTGTACGACGCCGTCTATCTTGGATCGCATGCCTTGAGCCGGCGGCAGGGAAGAAAGGTGATGGTGGTGATCACCGACGGCGGAGATACGATGAGCCAGGTGGATTACAAAACGGCGCTGCGCGCGGCGCAGGAGGCGGAGGCCATAATCTACAGCATCATCATTGTGCCTATCGAGGCGAGTGCGGGACGAGACACGGGCGGCGAGCACGCTCTGATTCAGATCTCTTCGGATACGGGAGGGAAATATTACTACGCCACCTCGCTGCCGCAACTGGACGACGCCTTCCGCCGCATCAGCGACGAGCTGCGAACTCAATATTTGCTGGCCTACTATCCATCGGAGCGCTATTCTGGATCACAGTTCCGTCAACTCCACGTGGACTTGAGCAACCCGCCACCGGGCGGTCCTTATCAATCCCACTATCGCGCTGGCTACTACACTCGGAAAGACACGTTCTAGCAGGCTTACGGGAAACTGACCGCGGGAAGCATGCTGGCGGAAAGACTCGAGCTTGGAATAACGGTGTCGCGTCGCTTCAGCAGTACCGCAGGAACTGCGATGCCAAGACGCCTTTAGGCGCCCGACAACCGGCACTCCCTCACCCAAAAAACGCATACATCGCGCCGGGGAAGTGCCCGCATCTAGTAAACTGTTCCATTCAATTGGCGTGGAAACTTTTTAAGACCTTAGATGCGGAATCGCTTCCAGGTTCTACTTGAGGTTCTGCCCCCAGGAGAGTCACTTTGTTCGATTGCTCGGGCTTGCATATTCGTCATTCCCTGCTTATTCGCCTACTACTGGTTGTGGTTGCTCTCACGGTGTCGTTGTCGGCACAGGAAGAGCTCTCTGAAAATCCGAACAGTGGCACCATTCAGGGCACAGTGCGCGACGACGTAAACGCGCCGGTCGAAGGGGCGCGAGTTTTGTATAGTTCCAAGGCGACCGACACCAGGGGAGCAACTCGTACTGGCAAGGATGGAACCTATGTCTCCGAAGCCGTGCCGCCAGGCGTCTATGTGGTGCGGATCGAAGGGCGCGACATGCTGCCGGTCGAAAGCAGCGTCACGGTTGCGGCGGCCGCCTCCGTTACGGCCGACTTCAAGCTGGAATGGATTAATCCGGGCCCGGCGCGACTGCAGAGCACATTCGGTGGCGAAGCTCCCGACACCTTACCGATCAACGGTCGAAACTATCTGAATGCGGGACGCGTGGACCCTGGCGTGCAGCCGGTGGACGGAACGATTCTCGATCCTGGCAAGAGCGGTTTTCAATCGCTTTCCATCGACAGCCAAACGGGACGAACCACGCACTACGACATGGACGAAGTTGAGGTCATGGATGAGACCAAGGGCGCGGCCGAGATGAACCTTCCATCCGAATCGGTGCGCGAAGTGATCGTGTCTCGGGCGACGCCCGACGTGTTCCAATCGCTGAACGCGACCGGAGCGGTGCAGATTGCAACGCGCTCCGGTGGGGATGAATTCCACGGCAACGTGTTTGGCAATCTGCGCGACCAGGTGCTCGGGTTGGCAGGCTTTCCGCCAGGGGGCTCGGATTACAGTCGCGAGCAATACGGCTTTGGGGCCGGCGGCGCCTTGATCAAGGACAAGGCGTTTTTGTTCGTCGCCGGAGAACGCACCAAGCAGGATGGTACCTTGCCGATGAATTACGGGGATCTGATCTTGCCGAACTTCAACCCCACCGATCCCACTGCTTTTAATCAGACGATCCGCCAGAGCGCCTATTTTCGCGAGAATATGTTCGTCGCCCGTCTGGATTACAACTTCAGCGACGATATGAAGGGGTTTGTGCGGCTGAGCTATGACAACGCGAACGGCATCGGCCCCTCGGATAGCCTGTCGGATTTTCGCAATCAGCTGAATGATAAGGCGGCCGTGTTCGGACTCGATTGGAACCACGGTCGATTTGTGAACAGCGCGCGCTTCGGCTATCAGAAGATGGTGGATGCGGTCAATCCTGCGTTGGTCAATGCTTCTGTGCCTTTCCACATGCAGATTGGATCCTTTGCCGAGGGGCCGAGTGTGGTCGGTCCGCGACAGACCATTCAGCGTGATCTTTTCGGACGCTACGACAGCAGCACCGTCTATCGCGTGAAACACACCATACGTTTCGGCGGAGCCATCCATCGCATCACGCAGGGGGATTTTTACGTCCCGGGATTTCAGGGACCGTCGGTGACCAGTTCCAACGGACTGGACACAATCAATGCCGTCAACAGCGATCCGAGCCTTTTACCGCTTTACCCCGGCGATCCTCGTGGAGCGGCGGACAATCCGCTCAACTATCCGGTGGGAACAGTCACGATTTTCAACGGCCTGGGAGATTTCAGCGAGAACTCATCCTTCAATCGCTCGACGGGAGGTCATTTCGACACCCGCTTCGAGGGCTATGTAGGCGACAAGTTCAACGTAATTCCAAATCTCAACGTTAGCGTGGGCTTGAATTATGTGTATGACACAGGGCGAACCAACGGCGACGTGGCGCCCGTCCCCTGCTCGGCGATCAACACGACGATCGTGCCGACTCCGCCCTGTACGACGGGATACATTCTCGATCAGTTCGATCTGCTTTCGCTGCAAAACGTGGGTCCGGGGAAGTCGATCGGACGGAAAGTGACCGACCCAGCTTACAATTTTTCTCCGCAGATCGGTATAGCGTGGGATCCCGGACACAATGGACGGACGGTGGTCCGGGCCAGCGGCGGAATGTTCTATGACAATTTCCTGCTGCAGAATACCTATCAGGATCGCGTCAACCGCTTGTCGAACGGCCAATATAACCGCAGCCTCACGCTGTGTCCGACCGGATCGGTGCTCTTTCCCGACGGCTCGGTGAGGAACTCGGTGGATAACCTCAATATCGCAACCCAGATTTGCGGACAGCCGATCGGCGGCACGGTGGTCAACGCGCTCAATCAGCCGGTAGTGGTGTCGCAGGCGATTGAGGATCTGCAGTCCCAGTTCCTGGCGGCCCAATCGGCCGTGACCGGCGGACCGAATGTCTACTCACTCGCGAACAGCATTGCGAATTTTGGAGGCATGCTCGCGCCCGGTTACAAGACGCCGCGCATTGTGCAGATGTCGTTCGGAGTCCAGCATCAGATCGGCGAACGCGCCTCGTTCTCCGCTGACTTCCTACGCCAGATCGGCACGCAGTTTCCGCTAGGAATCGACACCAATCACGCAGGATCGGCGAGCTACCTGACCGACGGCGACAATTCAAATCCCTTGCTCAATAACTACGCGGCAGAGCTGTCGGCGATCAACGCTACGCTGGCGGGGAACCCCGCATCGGCTGGGTGCCCGCAAGCGACCTTCACCAACGCCAGTTCGCAAGCGTCCGTGGATTGCTATATCGCCAACGTGCCCACCGCAAGCATCGTGGATTTCGCGCGTAACGGCCTCGACTCATCCAATGCCTTTTGTGGACCGTTTCCGTGCTCGGTTCTAGGGAAACAGCAAGCGGCGTTCGGTGGGTTCAATCCGGCGGTCGGGTCGAATGTCATGTACTTTCCCGGTGGTCAATCGAGGTATACGGGTCTCCACCTCACCTACCACGGAATCACCGCCGATAACCCGGCGCGTCGCTTGCGGCAGCTTGAGGTAGCGATCTCCTATACCTACTCCAAATATAAAACCAACATCGCCGAGCCCAACGGCAGTGGCGGAGATTACTCGATTCTCAACGTGGCCCAAGACTACACGCGGCCTCACGCAGGATATTGGGGCGGCTCGGGCTTCGGCCGCACGAACGTGTTTACGTTCACTAAGACCGCGCATTTGTCGTACGGGCTGCGCCTTACGACGATCGAGACTATCGGATCGCCACTTCCCCTGACCGCTTACCTACCGCAGCAGGATGGAGGGGGAGTGGCCGGCGAAATCTTCCGCACCGACGTTATGGGGGATGGTACGGTAGGCGACCTTTTGACCGGGACGTTTCTTGGCAGCACGGGAAAATACTCGACCAGCAAAATCACCAAGGCTATCGCGTATTACAACACTAACCTCGCCGGTAAGCTAACGCCGGCGGGAAGTGTGCTGGTAGGGAGCGGATTGTTCCGCCCGGACCAACTGCAAACGCTGGGAGCTGTCACTCCGCTGATCTGCTCCAACATCCGCCAACCCGGCCAGGACTGTCAGGGCCTACCTGGTCATTATGCGCAGGCGACCTGGCTGAAGACGACGGATTGGCGGCTTAGCCGTCCATTCCAGGTTGGGGAGCGCGTGATGTTGGAGCCGAACATCGCCATCTTTAACCTCTTCAATTGGGCCAACTTCGGAGGTCCCGGCAACCAGCTCAGCGGCGTGCTGAACGGTGCGCCCGGCAGTTCGCTGAATAATTCGAGTTCCGCGGGATACTGCGGCTCCTCCACCTCATTTTGCACGTCGCGACTGGATCGCGTCCTGCCCGGTTCGGGGACGTATTCGAACGCAGCTCCACGGCAATTGGAGTTCGGAGTCCGGATTACGTTCTAGCATTTCCGGCTACAGACACAGCCTTCCGCATCTACCTTTTCTACGCGACGCCCGTCGGTCTCGCTGCGATTTTGTTACTACCTCGGCACCTTTTGCAGATGTTTTGCCGCAAGAGCGCAAAACTTTTACCTTTTGCAAACGTTTTTTCGCTCCGCCATCGATTATTGACTTGACTTAGTTTTGGAATGCGCTAAGCTTCCGCATGTTAGTGCGAGACTCTACGCTTCCCCAGTAGATCAGCACTAAGATCAGATTCTTCAACCATCACAATTGTGAACAAAACTTCCAGGAGGATTCCTTTGAAAAAGACCTTGTTCGTGACCATTCTTCTTGTGCTCGGGTGTAGCGCTGCCTTCGGACAGTACACCTTCGGGCTGCTGGGCTACAATGGGACACAGTATTGCGACTACGTAACTTTCGCGACTTATGATCACATCGCTGGCGGTACTCACATTCTCACAAGCTGTGGTTACGCCGAAAATGCCGCCCTAGTTGGAACCTCGGCCTCCCTTCCCGCCGCGCTTGGCTTCCCTGTTTCGGGCGCGGTCTTTGCGCTGGCGGACAATGTTATCGACGTGCAGGACGACGCAAACTCAGGGGTTCAGTATGAGTTTGTGAGCAAGACGAAAGTCTACAAGCCGAAGAAACCGGTGTACGGCTGGATGTACGTCTACAGTTTCTCGGGGTGTAACTATTGTTTCTATTTAGGGAACTACGGCTACTTGGATGCTCCTCCCGCAAAGGGTCAGGTGAAGTCCAAGACTGCCTCGTTCTCCACAGCCAAGGCGAACGTTGCCAAGGGAGGCAATCGACTTAAGTAACCTCTTGTTTCGCGTTTTGAAAAGGCCATGCCTTCCCGGCATGGCCTTTTTTGTGTATGGTGAGCATGTAAGCAGGAACTTTTTTGGGGGAATGGAATGGTTCGACGGATATTCCTGATCCTGTTCTTCCTCGGTCTGGCCTCGTTGTTGGTCGCGTTAACTCAGGATATCCCGGGAAAGAATAAGGTAGACCAGAGTACAGCAATCGCGCCTGACTACGCGTCGCAAGAATCCGCGACTCCGACTGCGCCAGTGGCAAAAAAAGCTGCCGGAATCGGGGCGAAGCCGACTGGCCCGGCAGCGAATGCGCAATTTCCGCTCGACTCTTTCAAAAACTTCTCCGCGATCATGATCGGGAGTATGCTAGGCGGCGACGAGGAATCGAACATTTATCGCCGTGGCAATCTGATGCGAACCGGGCGCGGCAATAGCGGCAATAGTAGCTATATGATTACCGACTTGGAGAAGGGAGACACCTACGGGGTTGCGAAAACGGGGTGTCTTCATGACCCGAATCCGGGATTCCGTGTGTTCCCGTTCCGTGCCGCCAAGCACGGCACGGTTTCGCGCGTGACCTCCGGGAAAGAAACCCTAAACGGCCACTCCTGTGTGATTGAAAACGTTTCGATTGCAAACCCTGGCCCAGGTGGGGGAGGACTCAAATTCCGGTTTTGGGAGGCTGAAGATCTGCAGGGCTTTCCCATAAAAATCGAATTCCTGCGTCCCCACGGTAGAATCGTGACTATTGAATACAAGGATGTAATCCTCAGTCCCCCGGATGTCGTCCTGTTCAAGCACCCCCTGAATTGCCAGTCCTTGACAGGAGGTGTCCGCTCGCCGAAAGTCTCAGTGCCAGCCAAGGCGCCAGTCGCCACGCCACGCACCACTACTCCACCGGCAGCGACACCACAGTCAGCGACACCACCGGCGACGAAACCGCCTGCCGGTGACTCGCACAATTGATCCTATGTCTCGAAATAGCGTTCTAATCTGTGTTCTCTGGCTGGCAGGCTACGCCACCGCCGCTCCGCCAATTAGCGCCAAGTCTGCCTCGGTTCCTCCCAAGGCTGCGCCACCTAACGTTCTCCTCATCACGCTCGATACGATTCGCGCAGATCGCATGGGATTTCTGGGATCGACGCTTAAGCTCACCCCGAATCTGGATGCCCTAGCCAGCGAGTCGGCGGTCTTTACTCGAGCCTATGCCCAGGTTCCGTTGACGACGGCATCTCATGCCACCATCCTGACCGGCACGTATCCCCAGTTCCATAAAGTTGATGATTTTGGCATACCGCTGGCCAAGGACCTGCCGTATGCGCCTGATATTCTGCGTAAACGGGGATATCACACCGCGGCTTTTGTCGGCTCCATAATCCTCGATCCCGCCGCTGCGACAGCTCCCGGCTTTGATCGAGGATTCGATACCTACGACGCTGGTTTCCGTCGGGGGGCGCCCGGCGACGACCGATACCAAACGATTGAACGCCGCGCGGACGAAGTCGTAGCCCACGCACTGGCGTGGTTGCAGGAACATCCTCAGGGCCCTTATTTCGTCTGGGTGCATCTCTACGATGCCCACGATCCTTACGATCCTCCGGAGCCCTATAAAAGCCGTTATGCCGCGGCGCCATACGACGGTGAGGTCGCCTACGTCGATTCCGCGGTGGGGAAATTGCTGCGGCAGTTGCGTACGCGTGGACTTTACGAAAATACGCTGATTGCGGTGATGGCGGATCACGGCGAGTCTCTCGGCGCGCACGGCGAAGATACGCACGGAGTCTTTCTCTATGATGAAACCATTCGTGTGCCGCTCCTGTTCAAGTTGCCGAAGACCAGCCTCGCCGAAAAACATGTAGCGGGAAAAAACTCGAGCGAAAAAAATTCGACCGGCAAAGAAATTGAGAACCAGGTCGGACTTGTCGATGTATTGCCCACCATCCTCGAGACGACAGGCGTTCCGATTCCGCAAGCAGTACAGGGTGTCTCTCTCCTCAAGATGATGAAGCCGGCCCCGGTTGAGACAGAAACCGGCAAGCCCGTGGAGCCTTCTTCCGATCAGCCGGGCAGTCAGCCCGTCTACGCGATCAGTGACTACCCGCACCGCGCATTTGGATGGAGTGCTCTTCAGGCCTGGCGGTCGGGAAAGTATTTGTACATCGACGCGCCGCGCCAGGAACTCTACGACCAATCCATCGATCCCCAAGCCGCCCATAACCTCAGTGCGACGTCTTCGGCCGTGAGCGAAACATTGGCCGAGCGACTCCGGGAGTTTCGGCAGAAAACGACGAGCAATCTTGAATTGCCCACAGCGATCGAGAATCCCGAATTGCAGGAAAAGCTGGCGGCGCTCGGATACGTGGGATCGAACGGGAGTTCCGCACCACATTCTGGCGCTAAAGACACGGGCGCGGATCCCAAGGACACGATCGAGATTGCGAATTTGTTTCACCAGGGCGCGTTGCTGATCGAGGTTCGGCGCTACGACGAAGCGATTCCTCTGCTCGAGTTGGTGGTAGCCAAAGAACCTGACTCGGCCACGGCATACCGGCAACTGGGCGAAAGCTATATGGCGCTGCGGAATTACGTGCAGGCAGCGGCGGCGGCGCGCAAGGCTGTCGAATTACGTCCGGAGTGGGCGATTCCGCATTTCCTGCTGGGCAAGGCCTTGGCGGCAAACCAAGATTACAAGGCCGCGACGCCCGAATTTGAAATTGTTGTCGCCCAGGCGCCGCGCTGGATACAGGCTCACCTCACGCTGGGAGCCGCCTATCTTCGAACCAATCAACTCCCGCAGGCGATCAAGGAATATGAGACCGTTATCGAACTCGACCCAGACTATGTCCAGGCATATCTGCTGATCGGCGGTATTCTCACCTCCACGGGGGATTTTCCCGGCGCTCTGGTGAAGTTGACTAAGGCTGCTGAGTTGGACACGGAGGCGCCCGAGCCCCATCAATTCCTGGCCGATCTCTACGACCGGATGGGACGCATAGCCGACGCGAGACGGGAAAGGAATGAATCCGAGACCTTGGCCGCCAATGCCGCGGCCCAAGCGCTGGGAGCGCCGCTGCCCAATGTGGTATTGGTGACGTTAGACACAACCCGCGCCGATCGGATGGGATTTCTCGGTTCGAACCGCGGGTTGACACCCAACCTGGATGCATTGGCGAAACAGTCGGCCGTTTTCACGAACGCCTACGCGCAGGCTCCGTTAACGCCAACCTCCCACGCCACGATTCTCACCGGCACATACCCGCAGTTTCACCAGGTGCTCGATTTTCCGCTGCCCCTCGCCGACGATCTGCCGTATGCTCCCGATATCCTGCGCGCTCACGGATACCGCACCGGAGCTTTTGTCGGCTCATTGGCTCTCGATCCGGCAATCATGGCTCCCGGTCTTGACCGTGGGTTTGACACCTACGATGCTAAGTTCAACCCCACCGGCTTCTCTGAGAAGACCCGCTACCAAACTGTCGAGCGCCGTGGCGACGAGGTAGTGGAGCACGCTCTGGCGTGGCTGAATAAGCAACCCAAGGGTCCCTTCTTCCTGTGGGTGCATCTCTACGATCCGCACGACCCCTACGATCCCCCCGAGCCCTACAAGACTCGCTACGCTTCCGAGCCCTACGACGGCGAAATTGCCTACGTCGATTCCGTGGTGGGAAAACTCATGACCCAACTGAAGACGCGCAAGCTCTACGACAATTCCGTAATCGCGGTGATGGCCGATCACGGAGAGTCGCTCGGAGCTCACGGGGAAGATACCCATGGCATCTTTCTCTACGATGAAACCATCCGGGTACCGCTCGTGATCAAGCTCCCTGGCGCCAGTCCAACCGGGAAGAGAATCGAAGAGCGAGTAGAACTCGTCGACGTGCTGCCAACGTTGTTGCAGACGGCAAGGTTAAAGGTACCAAGCACTGTCCAGGGGAAATCGATGCTCGGGATCATGACAGCAGGAGCGGAAGGCAGTGAGGACGCCAGCGTCTGGCACAACCGTCCGGCCTATGCGCAGGGCGACTATTCCAACCTGTCCTACGGATGGAGCGCGATTCAGTCGCTGCGAACAGGAAAATACCTATACATTCACGCACCTCGGCCCGAACTATATGACCAGGCGGCGGATCCAGACGCGGATCACGATTTGTCATTGAGTTCGACGGCAGTGACCAGCACTCTAGGCGCGCAACTAAATGATTTCCGGCAGAAGACGAGCAGCAAGCGGGAAGCGCCTAGGACGGTGGCCGATCCGGCAGAGCAGGCAAAACTTGCCGCTCTTGGATATGTCGCCACGGGCAGCAACCCATCGATGCCTGGTTCCTCCGAGCAGCAGGCCGACCCCAAAGACAAGATCCCGGTTGCCGACATGATCCGCCGGGCCGAGGTCATTCTCGAAGCGAAACACTTCGCCGAGGCGGTTCCGCTGCTGCGGTTGCTAATCACTGCCGAACCGAACATGGCGCTGCTCTATCAGAAATTGGGCGAATGCTACATAATGCTGCACCAATACGACAAAGGGCTGGAGGTATTCCGCAAGGCGCTAGAATTGAATCCGGGTCTGCCCGGTGGGCACCTTGCGCTGGCTAGGGCCCTGATGCAAGTCCATGATTTCGCCGGCGCAGCCACCGAACTTGAGGCCGTAATAGTCAATACACCCGACCTCGTGGACGCCCACCTTCTTTTGGAGGAAGCTTATGGCAACGCTAGCCGTGTGCCCGAAACGATCAGGGAATGCCAGAAGGTGCTCAAATTTCTCCCGGGAAACTACGAAAGCCAACTCACTCTTGGAGAATTTCTGGCGCGGTCGGGCGACACCGACGGTGCCGTTTTGAACCTGAAAAAGGCGATTGCGCTTCAACCCAACGCGCCCGCTCCACACGTCTCTCTCGCCGATGTTTACGAGAAGCTAGGTCAGAAGACCGATGCCGACCGCGAACGCGCCGAGGCCGCTCACCTGAGTAAGAAAATCGAAAAGGAATCGCCTGGCCCGAGTCTGTAGTCGCCCACAGACGGCTCGGTGTCGTTGAAGTACTTCGAATCGGTGAAAAGCGGGAAGAGTACGGGGCATTTCGGGCGGAGACTATCCCGAAACGCCCCCTTGTGTTTGCAGCCTCGCCCCGAACCGCGCCGCGCGCTCACTCGGGAGATGGTCTCGGCAGAACTAAGCGCTAACGCTCAAAGCACTGGAACTGCTCTGAGCCAGACTCGCCGAGCTTGATTTCAGCAAATTTACAATGAACTCGCTGTTACCCTGCGGGTTGAGATTGATGGTGACTTGCTGTCCCGAGTTCCCTTGCGTTTCGCCAATCGAAACCGATGCTCCCGAACCGCCGTCGCCCAGATTGATAGTGACCTGTTCGGGAGAAGTGGACGAAGTGTTTCCCTCCTGGATGTTGATCACGAGTTCCGGAGTCGCCGATCCATTCGAAGCGCTGCCGCCCGACGCTCCTCCCAAGTTCGGCCCTGCCAAGTTCGCCCCGCCCAGGTTGATGATGATCTCAGGTCCGGCTGCGGCTGTGTCGGTAGACGGCCTCAGGTTAATAGTGGAGGGCGGCAGCTTCTGAGAAGGTGGCAGGTTAATAGTTGATGGCGGCAGCTTCTCGGGCGGACCCAGAACGATCGGGGGTACCGTTGAAGGCGGTGTGTTAGAGGGTCCCAACAGGACGGGCGGCTTGCTGACAGGCGGCCCGGTTACTCCGGCGGAATTGTAGGCTGAGATGGCCGTTAAGGCCTGCTGCACCTGCTTGCCGAAGGTGCCGGCGAGGCTCGCGAAGGCCGACTGCGCTCCCGCGAGATCGCCTGATTGTAGCGCTTGACCAATGGCCTGGAAATCCTGAGCGCGATCGGCCCTTTGAAATACTTGCCCATTTTCATTGGGGCCGCTTTGACCGAGCGCGGTCAAGGTGCTGACGTCTTGCTGCGCTGCGCTGGTGTTGCCCGCCTTCAAGTCCTGCCCGAGTTGAGTGAGATCGGCGAGCCGCTGCTGCCGATAGGCTTGCAGTTGCTGGTAGATCGAGGCGGGATTGTCCACAGGCGGCGAGGTGCTGCCTGCCTGCGCTGTAAGGTTGACGACGGCGCCAGCGTTGGTGGCTGCTGGAGCTGCCGCATTGTCTTGCTTGCTCGTCAGCGTCGCAAAGGCTGTCTGTGCTCCCGCCAGGTTTCCTGCCTGCAAATCCTGTCCAATGGTTTCGAATGCCTGGTCGCGACTTGCCTTGGCAAAAGGTTCTGTATTCGCGAACGGCCCGTTTTGCCCGAGCGCAGCCAGCGTGTTAAAGGCCTGCTGCGCGGCGTTCAAGTCCCCACTCTGGAGGGCGCTGCCAAGTTGCTTAACATCGGCCTGACGACTCTGGTAAAAGCTTTGGAGTTCCTGGTAAATCGATGGGCTGGAAACTGCCGCGGTTGACATAAGTATTCTCCTGACGACCCTCTGCGGTCACATCATCACGGGGGCTATTGCTGTCCTACAAACCTTATCGGTCGCAGCGTCAAATGACTTTAGAGGAATCGCAGGGTTACCAAAGTTCGGAGGCCGGAAGATGCAGGGCCGAAAGGGATTGAGGACCCCAACTTGGAGGATTGCGGCGACACGGCTACCGATTGCATTATCGGTGGTCGAGATGAAATGGTTGACCTCCGCGTTGGGATGATATTACAGTGGCGCCCAACGAAATTGCACAACGCGCCGACGCCCGAGGTGCATCACACGTTTGTCCCATTTTCCTTTTTTTCGCTCGGCCATTATAATCGGCGTTCGCCATAATCCAGTGCGAGTGTTGACGCGACTGTTGAGCGAAGACAAGCCCCGACCAGGAGGCTCGATCATTCCTGGCGCGGCTGGCCCCCGGTCAGACCCTAGTGGCCAGTCCGAAACATGCATTTCGGTCAATCGTGCCACGTTTTCCGTTAATGGAGGCGCTGTAAGAAACATGAAAAAACTTGCCTACTTCGCTCTGGCGGCCAGCCTTCTTCTCGGCGTCGCTGCCGCTCAGAATATCCCGCGTATCGATGTATTCGGTGGCTACTCCTACTACAGCTTTGATCTGCCCGGCAACCCTAGCCAGGCCACAACATCGACGCGGCTGGCTATGAACGGCTGGGACGTTTCCGGCTCGTTCTTCCGTTATCATCGCCTTTCAGCGGAGGCCGACCTCAGCGGCCACAGCGTCAGCAATTGTGAAGGAAACACCTTCAGTTGCAGTAATTTCTCCTACATGTTCGGGCCGCGTTTTAATTTTAGAGAAGGCTCCAAGATCACGGCCTTTGTCCACGGCTTGATCGGGCAAGACCGGGGCACGTTTGCATACACCAACCAGGGAAGCGCCTTGACCGATACCTCTCTGTCGTTCGCCGCAGGCGGCGGCGTCGATTATTGGCTTATGCGCCACATAGGCGTTCAGTTGGGGTCGGTCGATTACCAATACACCCGTCATCTGAACGACTTCAATGTTCCCAGTCAAAGCAACTTCCGCGTCAACGTCGGAGTCGTTTTCCGATTTGGAGGAGACACTTCGGAAGCGCCCTTGCCGAAGTCGAGGCCGGCCGCCACCGTTTCCAGTCAACCCGCAACCGTGCCCGTCCATCAACCGGCTCAGCCCTCGGTCAACGTTACCAGTCGTGGCATGAGCATAACCGCACTTGGTGTCATCGTCGCGCCTCAGGAGTTCGATGGAGCAAAGATTGTGGAGGTCGAACCGGGTGGCACCGCAGAGATGGCGTCCATGAAGGCAGGCGATCTCATCAAGACGGTGGACGGCAAGCCCGTTCGCACCCCGATGGAACTGGCCGCCGAACTGTCCGACAAAACCGGGAAGGTTAAGATCGGCATCCAGCGAGGCGACTTCTCCACGGAAACTCTAATTCTCCTAAGCGCTCACTAATCGGCCAGCGGGCAATCGGCCATCGAACGCAAATCGCTCGCGCAGGGGACGGACACGTTCGTCCGTCCCCGCCGAGCTGAACTCGCCCACTCCCCTGATCGGTCGCTGCGTGATTGCTGGCGAAGACTGGTGCGCCCGGAGAGATTCGAACTCCCGACCTACAGCTCCGGAGGCTGCCGCTCTATCCAGACTGAGCTACGGGCGCAGTGTGTTGAGTTTACAACCTTTATCCGATCCCCTTCAAATCGGCAGGCCGGATCATACGGGTCGGACCATCATTCGATCTGTTTCCGAAGCCTGTTTCCGAACATCTGTTTCCGATCATCCGATCCTCTAACATTTGGCATCAGCATCCGCCAACCTTCCAGAATCGCTCCTGTTGGTAATCGAGATGCAACAGACGGTTGCGCGGGTCGTGGCGCTTGCCGCAGTTGGGGCACGCGAGGAAGCTGCGCAAATGCATTCCCTGTCCGTCATAGTTTTCGGACACGGCAAAGGTCGTTTGGCAGCTGCACGGGATTAAGAACATGCGAAGGCTTTTCCGGGCTTGCGTTTCGTGTTTTTGCGGGCTTCGCTTCATGGTCGCGAAATTGCTACCGAGCTTTGCTCGGCTTGGACGGACGAATGCGTCCGCCCCAACGTGTGCCGTTCAGCCTTCGACGGCTGCCATCGAACCTTTCTTGCGCCGGTTCGATTGTAAGACTTTCTTGCGCAGCCGCAGCGATTTCGGCGTGACTTCGACAAACTCATCTTCAGCGATAAATTCAATCGCCTGCTCAAGATTAAGATTGCGGTAAGGTACCAGCCGGATCGCCTCGTCCGAGGTCGAAGCCCGCATGTTCGTCAGCTTCTTCTCGCGCACGATGTTGACGTCCAGATCCGTATCTTTCGCGTTCTCTCCAATAATCATGCCCTCATAAACATCGATGCCCGGACCGGCAAAAAGCACGCCACGCTCCTGCAGATTATAGAGAGCATAAGAAGTGGTAACGCCCGGCCGGTCCGCGATCAGCGCTCCCGTAGGACGATGAGGAATCTCCCCCTGCCACTCAATGTAACCATCAAAGAGCGCGTTCATGACGATGGTCCCACGCGTGTCGGTGAGCAGGGTACTGCGCAGCCCAATCAATCCGCGGCTCGGCACGCGAAATTCCACGCGCACCCGGCCATATCCATGATTGTGCATGTTGACCACTTCGCCTTTGCGCGATCCAACATGCTCCATCACCACACCGACAAATTCTTCGGGGATGTCGACCGTCAGGTGCTCAACCGGCTCCATCAGTTTTCCGTCGATGTGTTTCGTGACAATCTCCGGCTTCCCGACCATAAGCTCGTAGCCTTCGCGCCGCATCATCTCGATCAGAATCGAAAGCTGCAACTCGCCGCGCCCCAGAACCTTGAACGAGTCGGTGCTGTCCGTCTCTTCCATGCGCAGCGAGACGTTGGTGAGCAACTCTTTATCCAGCCGCTCGCGCAGGTTGCGCGATGTAACGTAATTTCCTTCGCGTCCGCAGAATGGAGAAGTGTTGATGGTAAACAGCATCGCGATCGTAGGCTCGTCAATAATGATCGGCGGCAGCGGCGAGGGATTCTCCGCATCGGTGATCGTTTCGCCAATCGTGATGCCCTCGACGCCCGCGACGGCAATAATGTCGCCCAGCGAAGTCTCCGTAATGTCGGTGCGCTTCAAACCGGAGAAGCTGAACAACTTCGTAATTTTCGTCTTATGAAATGACCCGTCGCGCTTGGCGATGGCAACATCTTCGCCCGTCTTCATGGTCCCGGAAAAAACGCGCGCAATGGCGAGCCGGCCCAGGTAGTCGCTGTAATCAAGGTTGGCGACCAGAATCTGCAGCGGCCCGTCCTTGTCACCTTGCGGAGCAGGAATGGTATCGATGATCGATTCAAACAGCGGACGCAGGTCATCGCCCGCCGCTCCTTGATGCACCGCAGCCGTCCCAGCCTTGGCATTCGTATACAGGACCGGGAAATCCAACTGCTCCTCTTTGGCGTCAAGGTCAATAAATAGGTCGTAGACCTCGTTCAGAACTTCCTGCGGACGAGCGTCTGGCCGGTCAATCTTATTAATCACCAGAATCGGCTGCAGATTCGCTTCCAGCGCCTTACTCAGCACGTAGCGAGTCTGGGGCAGAGGCCCTTCGCTGGCATCGACGAGAAGCATCACGCCATCAACCATCTTGAGTGCGCGCTCGACTTCGCCGCCAAAATCGGAGTGGCCGGGCGTATCGACGATATTGATCTTGGTGCCCGCATAAAATACGGCCGTGTTCTTGGCAAGAATGGTGATGCCGCGCTCGCGTTCGAGATCGTTCGAGTCCATCACGCGTTCGGCCACGGTCTCGTTGTCGCGGAAAGTGCCACTCTGTCGAAGCATGGCGTCAACCAGCGTGGTCTTGCCGTGATCCACGTGGGCAATAATGGCGATATTGCGAATACTTGGGTTCAGATCGAAACACTCCTCGGGAATGCAAATTGGGGCTAACTACTACTTTACTATGGCGGGGAGGTTCGCAGTTGTTGATCGAAGCGGCCGAGGCCTCTGCGACGACACAACCACCACGTCAGCTTCAGCGGGCATGGCGATGACGCGACGCTTTTCTTCTGACTTTCATCGCGTTTCATCCCGGCGGCGCAGATTGGTTGATGCTTGTTGCAGGGCGTAGAGGAGGACTCCAGCTTTTTTCGGGTCGAGCCGGCGGTGCAACAAGTGTTCGAGGACCTTACCGATTGCTCGCTGAATCGAGTTGGCGTCTTCGAGGAGGGGCAGGAAGAAGGGCGCGGGCGGGAACTTGGCGGAGCCAGGAAGATTTTGGATCACGGGGCGCTGGCGGTCGTGGTAGTAACAAAATTGCTGATTGCGCAGGGCGGGAGATCCGCACGGCGATCCGTCCTTCTTTGTGTGTTGGCATGATGCGACTGGGAATGGGGACATTATGATTGCTCCTCGATCGGTTCTCGGATCAGTTCTAGGGTTCCAGTTCTCGGATCCAGTTCTCGGATCTTGGTGGTGCGTGGTACCCGTCCCCCCTATATTTTTCGATCTTTTAGAATCTTCGGGTTAGGGGCAAAATCCTGGGAATAAGGGACTTATATGGATAGTCTTCACGAATAAGGACTTAGTAGCCTCCAGTTGTCAAAGAGCGCGCCGAAAAAATGGTTCTCGCGAAGCTCGCGAAAGCGTCTCTGGAGACGGGCGCACTTCGTGATGCTGCACTTCCGCACTATCTTCCGCACTATTCTTCGGCACTATCTTTGCAGCGATTATGGTTGGGCGTCTGTGATGGCCGTACAGGAAAAATGTGACGAAAAAAAGGTCTCCGGCACGAAGATGCCAGATCAAAGTTTGTTCCTACACGCTATGCTGAGGAAGAAATGGAAGCTGCGTGTGTTGCTTGTGCCGACGAGGTCAAGAGCCTGGGCCACCTGCCCGTAACTCCGCGAGGAAAGCCTGCACTCGCGGCGTTCGTGGAATCCCACTCTTCGCAAAGTACGCGAAGAATGGGGCACCCTTTGTGTTGCTTGTGCCGACGCGGTCAAGAGCGTGGACGACCTGTCCGTAACTCCGCAAGGAAAAGCCTACACTCGCGGCGTTCGTGGAATCCCACCCTCGCAAAGTGCGCGAGGGGTGGGGCACCTTTGTGTTGCTTGTGCCGACGAGGTCAAGAGCCTGGGCCACCTGCCCGTAACTCCGCGAGGAAAGCCTGCACTCGCGGCGTTGGTGGAATCCCACTCTTCGCAAAGTACGCTAAGGGTGGGGCACCCTTTGTGTTGCTTGTGCCGACGCGGTCAAGAGCGTGGACGACCTGTCCGTAACTCCGCAAGGAAAAGCCTACACTCGCAGCGTTCGTGGAATCCCACCCTCGCAAAGTGCGCGAGGGGTGGGGCACCTTTGTGTTGCTTGTGCCGACGAGGTCAAGAGCCTGGGCCACCTGCCCGTAACTCCGCGAGGAAAGCCTGCACTCGCGGCGTTGGTGGAATCCCACTCTTCGCAAAGTACGCTAAGGGTGGGCACCCTTTGCGTTGCTTGTGCCGACGCGGTCAAGAGCGTGGACGACCTGCCCGTAACTTCGCGAGGAAAAGCCTGCACTCGTGGCGTTCGTGGAATCCCACCCTCGCAAAGTGCGCAAAGGATGGGGCATCCCTTGTGCTGCTTGCGTCGGCGAAATCAAAAACCAAGGTCCGTCGCGGCCTGTCTGGGCACAGCTTGTAGACTTAAGTAGCTCGGCATTTCATGCGTCCAAACGATAGCTCGCGCCGCCGTCAAATCTTCCTTCTAATCGCTGGCTTCATGTTCCTATCGTGCGGTCTTTGTCACGCTCAGGATACGAGCAAGGCTGCTCCGCTGCCCGATGCTCCGGAACAGAGTGCGACTGAGCACAAAAGTTTCTTCGCACGCTGGGCCGACTTCTACCGTCAGGACTGGTGGCCTTCACCGACGACTACTTCCGAGCCAGCGCCAGCGCGTCGCGGACTTCCTTCGCCGCTCGATTCGCCTCCATTCCCCAACTCCGACTGGTCTTACGGGGGCTCGCCGGTAATTGGAGAGGCTGACACCAACAGCTATCCGCTGATGACTGCGATCAACGGAGCGAAAAGCCGCACCAAGCTCTACGGATGGCTCGATCCCACGCTGAACTTCAGCACCTCCACGAACAGCAACGCGCCGGAAGCGAACGATGTTTACTCCAATCGCTTCCAGTTGAATCAACTCGTCCTTTACGCAGAACGTTTGCCCGACTCCGTGCAACAAGATCACGTCGACTGGGGATTCCATTTCACCGCGCTCTACGGAACCGATTATCGCTACACGACGGCGAAGGGCTACGGGGCCGATCAGTTGCTGATCCACCATCATCAATACGGGATCGATCCCACGCTGGAATATGTCGACATTTACATTCCGCAAGTAGCGCAGGGCATGAACCTGCGGATCGGCCGCTTCATCTCGGTACCTGGCATCGAGGCGCAACTGGCGCCGAACAACTACATGTTCAGCCACTCGCTGCTCTACGCCATCGATCCGTTTACCGACACCGGATTGATGGCGACGATCAAGTTGAACGACCAGTGGCTGGTGCAACTTGGACCAACCGCTGGCCACGATGTAGCTCCGTGGACGACCGACGCCAAGGCCTCGGGCACGCTTTGCCTGGACTACACGACCAAGTCGGTCAACGACAATCTCTACATCTGCGGCAACGGAATTAATCATGGCAAATACGCCTACAACAATCTGCAGCAGTATGACGCCACGTGGTATCACAGGTTTTCAAAGACGATCCACATGGCAACCGAGTCCTGGTATATGTACGAGCGCGACGTGCCTGCGATCGGCGGCAGCATTCCGCCCGAACTCGGCGCCAATCCCGCATACTGTTTTGCGGGAGAGTCGCGTTGCACCGCACCCGAATACGCTGTAGTAAATTTTCTAGAGAAAGAACTTTCCACGCATGACTTCCTGTCATTCCGCAGCGATTTCCTCGGCGACAAGAAAGGACAGCGCACTGGCTATGCCACCAAGTACTCAGAGAACGGAATCAACTGGTGTCATTGGGTCGGCACGACCGTGCAGATCCGTCCGGAATTGCGATTCGAGCGCGCGTGGGACAGGAAGGCCTACGACAACGGCCACAAGCACAATCAGTTGACGGTGGCGAGCGACCTGATTTTTCATTTCTAGTCGTCCAGGTCATTCTAATCGTTGCTTCTTCCCTTCATTTCCTGCTTCCAATTTCCGACCTGCATTAATCTTCAGATCGCTTCATAAGAACTTCAGACTCTCTCCATGGACCATTCGGGTCAGGCAGGGCAAGATTGCAGCCATGATTTCCTGTCGTGGCAATAACGGGGGGTCGCAATCAACTAATCAGTCACTCAGTCATGGAGGTGAGGTTATGAACGGTTCGAAAAATATCAGATCAGGCAAACGGTTGGCTTGGATGGCAGTACTGTCGGGAGCGATGGTGATGACATTTTCTCTCGCGGCTTTTGGACAGCAGGAGGTTGATCCGACTTGGTATGATCCGTGGATGCCGAACACGACGGTGATTCAGTCCGCTCAACTGGCGCTGGTTCAAACGGCTGAGAATACTGCTGGACATACGACTGAAGCCATGGCTGGGGCTGCGGCCGTCGAGCACCGGGCGAAGGACAAGTCTGTGTCATCGACATCGTCATCGTCATCGACAACGAAGAGCGCTGCGAAAACCAGCGCAAAGCGATCAGCGAACCAGCGATCAGCAAACCAGGGGTCAGTAAACCAGCGATCAGTAAACCAGGGAAACGCGTTGTAATCGGGGACAGCTGGGGCGTGAGATGCTGACGTGGGGCGCCGTCGGTGCGATAACCTCGAAGGGAACCTACACTGGCGGCGTTCGTGGAATCCCACCCTTCGCAAAGTGCGCGAAGGATGGGGCACCCTTTGTGTTGCTTGTGCCGACGAGGTGAAAGGCTGGGTGGAATCCCACCCTTCGCAAAGTGCGCGAAGGATGGGGCACCCCTTGTGTTGCTTGTGCTGAGGGGTCAAAGGCTGCTGATGACGGACATAGGTCAAGAGCCGGGACCGCGCCGAATCGCGATTAGACGCTTCGGCGCTTTTGCTTCGGGCGATTCTTGACTGGGATCACAAACTTTAATCCCGACCAGACGTCGGTTACGGCACAGACCTTGATGTCCACGAGGCCGGCATCCAACCCGGCGAGACGAATCCCATCTTCCGTGAGATCGGTGGCGACGCCTGAACTTTTCTTCGGCCAGGAAATCCAGAGCATGCCGGTGGGCGCCAGCGCCTTCGCGGCTGGCCACAAATCCGACTCCAGCGCGGCGCGCGATTTGGCGAAGAGGAAAATAAAGTCGAGATCGCGGCCGGTAATTTTCTGGATTCGGCATTCCGCGAGTGCATCGCGAAGTTCGGTCTTTACATAGTCGGGGACGCGCAAGAGGGCTACACAAAAATCGCCCTTGATTCCTAACTTCTTTGCGAGAGGAGTTCCGGAATAACCAGGCATGGAAATCGGTGTTGAGAAACGGAGCCCGCTAAACTAACGACTGAAACTAGCAACTGAAACTGAGAACTGTTCTACTCTTTCGGCGCGAAATACCCTTTCTTGGTGCGGACCTTCAAGCCCTTCTCCTGGGCAAGAATTTCGATGGTGCGGAAGCGTCCATTGGCAACAAAATCGGCCGGTTTGTAACCGATGGCGTACTGACTGCGCAACTCCTCCTGGATGGAGAGAAACGCATCCGAAACATCGCGCATCTGGAACGGGAAAAATGCGCGCCCGCCGGTTGCTTCGGCGATGCGCTCCAACACTTTGTCGCCTTTGCCCTTCATGCCGCTGATGTTGGTACTGATGGTGTAGACGATGGCGTCCGCACGCTCGGCCATATCGATGGCTTCCTCGCGGGTGACATGGCTCAGGTTGTCTTCGCCATCGCTGAGCAGAATAATGGCGCGGCGAACCGGTCCGGTCTGCTCCTGTTTTAAGAGCTTGTCGCGGCAGGCGAAGTAGAGTGCGTCATACATTGCGGTGCCGCCACCGGCCCGCAACATGCGCACACCGGATGAAAGATTCTCCGTGTTATCGGTGAAATCCTGGGTAACTTCCGGCGTGGCGTCGAAGCCGACAACGAATGCCTTGTCATAGTGAGGGCGAACGATGGCGTTCAAGAACTCGATCGCTGCCTCCTGCTCGAACTTGAAGCGGTCGCGCACTGAGTTGCTCGCGTCGACCAACAAGCCGACTTGCAGCGGCAGATCGGTCTCACTGCGGAAACTGCGCAGTTCGGCGGGTTTTTGATCGTCGATTACCCTGAAGTCGTTCTTCTGGAGATCCTTGATATAGCGGCCGTGACGATCGGTAACGGTGAAGACCACGCGAACTTCGTTGACCGTCTTGGTGATGGTAGCGACGGCCTCATCGGAATCAGACTTGCCGGAATTGGCAGGAGGAGTTTGCGCTGGAGGCGTCGTGACTGGGGTTCCGCTGGCGGGGGGTGCCGTCGGAACCTGGGCGCCAGCGCTGACGGGGGGAGCCGGTGTCGTCGCCTGAGCAGGTTGCGCGAATGCAGCCGACGTCCGCGGGCTGGTGAGGGAGCCAGGCAGAACGAAAAATACGGCTAAGAGCAGAGCGATACGAGGTTTCATCAGGGTTAGTTTCATTATAGCCGCCTCGACCCAGCTGGAACGAGTGATGACCGGAGAGGCGCTTACCGGGCAGGTTCCAGCCGAGGGCCTTCTTGCCGAGCATTCTCAAGGCTGGCGAGCAAATTCTCCAGTTCCGTAGGTAACGGGCGGGAGAAGCTCAGTTTTTCGTGGGTTCGGGGATGCTCTAATTCGAGCACGGCCGAATGTAGAAAATTTCGATCCAGGGGGATGGTGGCGGGCATTCCTGCGGCTCGCCGTTTGTTCGATTGCGACCGCAGTTCGCCGGGCGCGCCATAGAGGGCATCGCCTACGACGGGATGTCCGAGGGACGACATGTGGACGCGAATCTGGTGGGTGCGTCCGGTCTCGATTTTGAGTTCGACGAGGGCAAACTTACCGTAGGGAGAATCGATCTTGCGTTGCACGGCGTAATGGGTGACTGCGGCGCGTCCGCCGAAACCGCGCGTGGTCATCCGGGTGCGCCGTTGCGAATGGCGGCTGATGGCGCTTTGGATCGTGCCACGATCTTTTTCTGGCCAGCCGTGCACCAGGGCTATGTAGGTCTTGTGCACCTCGCGGGTGCTGAACTGTTTGGCCAGACGGCGATGCGCTTCATCGTTCTTGGCCACTACCATCAGCCCGGAGGTGGCGCGATCCAAGCGGTGCACGATCCCGGGGCGCAATTCCCCTCCGACGGCGGAAAGCGTTCCAAAATAATGCAGCAGGGCGTTGACCAGGGTTCCACGGTTGCGGGCGTCGTCGGTAGCTCCCGCTCCGGCGTGCACCATCATGCCGGCGGGCTTGTTGACGATGGCCAGGTCGTCGTCTTCGTAGACGATGTCGAGGGCGATCTCTTCCGCGATGGCGCGTAACGGCGGAGCGTGCGGCGGACCGATGACAGTGATCTGCTCTTCGCCATTGCCCTTCAGCCGCAGCGAGGCTTTCGCCGCAGAGCCATTCACCAGGACTTCACCCTTGGCGATGAGTTGCTGGACGCGAGCGCGGCTGACTTCTGATAATTTCGCGGCAAGATATTGGTCGAGGCGCTGGCCGGAGTCTTCTGGAGAGACAGCGAGAGTCAGGGGGAAGTCGGGCATTCAGCACTCAGCGTTCAGCATTTAGCATTCAGCACTCAGCTTTCAGTGACCCGATGTGGGTCAGTGAGTAGAGTCGAGAACAGGCGCAGTGACTGTAGTCTCCCGGTGGATAGTCGACTCGGCTTTCGCCTCGTCACCTCAGTCCGGTTTGGCTTGGTTCTGTTTCCTGTTCCCGCTCATCGAACCGGACAGGCGGATTTCCCGCATCCGGCTCTCGGAAAAGACACACGCCTCATGGATAAGTAAAGGAAGCGTGTGACGCCGTCTGCAACGCATTATAAAAGGGCGCCCCTTTGAGGTAGGTTTTGAGTGTGAAGCAGAACTCTACCGAAAGGAGCACCCCTATGAACATTAAGTATATCGGCATGGACGTTCACAAAGAAGCGATTGCTGTCGCGGTGATGAACGGCGATGGGAAAGTGGTGATGGAATCGATTATCGAAACCAAGGCGAGTACCATCCTGCAGTTTATCCAGGGACTGCGCGGTGACTTGCATGTGACCTTTGAAGAAGGAACCTGGGCAGCTTGGCTATATGACCTACTGAAGGCACACGTCACGGAGCTAGTCGTGTGCGATCCACGGAGAAACGCGCTGATGAAGGAAGGTAACAAGAGCGACAAGATTGACGCGCGCAAGCTCGCCGATCTGCTGCGCGGCGGATACCTGCGTTCGGTCTACCATGGCGAGGACGGCCTCCGCACCTTGAAGGAACTGGCCCGGAGTTATCTGACGATCAGCAAAGATCTCACCCGGGTGATGAATCGAGTTAAGGCTCTGTATCGCAGCTGGGGCATTGCCTATGGGGGCCAGCAAGTCTACGCGCCGCGTCATCGCGAAGAGTGGTTGAACAAGATTGGGGAAGCAGGGGTACGCCGGCGGGCTGAGTTTTTCTACCAACAGCTGGATGCTCTGCGAGGTTTGCGCCAAGCAGTGCGGCGGGATCTGTTGGCCGAGAGCCAGAAACAGAGCGCGACAAAATTACTGCGCCAGATTCCTGCAATCGGCCCCATTCGAGCCGCTCTGCTGATCGCGCTGATCCAGACCCCGCATCGGTTCCGCAGCAAGCGACAACTGTGGACATACAGCGGGCTGGCGATCGATACGCGCGACAGTGCGCAACACCGTTACGTGGGCGGACAGCTGCAACGCTCGAAGAAGCCCCAGCAACTTCGTGGACTCAATCAAAATCACAATCATGATATGAAAGCCATCTTCAAGAGTGCGGCGACGATGGCCAGCAGCCAAGAGGGAGCGTTCCACGATTTCTACCAAGGCTTGCTCACGAAAGGCATGAAGCCGGCGATGGCTCGCCTCACCTTGGCGCGAAAGATTGCAGCGATCACTCTCATCCTCTGGAAGAAAGGAGCACATTTCGACGCGAAACAACTGAAACTACAAGCAGCTTGAGCGTCTCGGACAGAGAGTCCGTTCCATCCCTTGGGGATCATTCTTGGCGGTGGCTAGGCGGTTTCTTCTTGAGACGCTCGGATCGAGGGACAGTATCTATTCAGAAGTTAGGCGATTTGTGTGCTTCGGCACCCAGTCTCCACTACAACCGTATGCACCCTCGCATGACCCAAGAAAGCTATAGGCCACGAGTCTCGGATAGGACCATGGTTGGCAACTCTGCAACCAGGTTAGCTTGCGAGTTTCAGAGAACCGAAGGGCGCCGTCATGTCAGCGAACATGAAACCACAGGGAGGAAGAAGCATCGAGGCCCCGTCGCTCCGCGGCTTATCGGGCCGCTCCGCGACCGGGCTAAAGGTTCGAGCAGCTGCTAAAAAAGAGGTGTCAGCAGTGTGGTGGGGGCTGGATGCCGAAAAATATTTCTGGCGTTCCGGCGGGGAGAAGTGTTTTTCACTTGACATCCCCTTTAATAGGACTCCTGAACACAATCCTGGGGTGGCTAGACTCATCGTCAAATCCCCATGTCCTTCGTTGCTTCTTGCGTCCGTCTTTAACTGAGGCCCCTTCCCTCGACCGGAGTTACCCGGCTTCCTTGGTACTACGAGCCTCTCCGTCACCCCAGACGGCCCAGCCTGACTCTCACGAGTTGCCAGTTGACCGCGACTTGCGATCACCGCTCGGGTTTCCCGTGTTGCAGTTGGTCCCTTTTTTTTGCCTGCATGCCGTCGCCATTACCCCGGCAGGTTCGATGGATCCTGTTCGCTCGTACTGTTTCCATCAACGTCGGCCTTCCCCAATTACACGGTGGGTCGGCTCCTGCGTTACATGTTTCGAGGCCTGCTCAGCGTTCACTCACGTTACGGCCTACATGCTTGCCAAGTCGCCCTAAGCGACCTTCTACACCGGAGGCTCCGACGGCTTCGTTTCCTCCACCGCCGCTCCGATTGCTTCCGGGTGGAGCGAACCAGTTCCCGGGCGGGACTCTCGCCCGCAGTGGACCAGTGCCTTTTCACGGCGCACGCGTAATCGGGATGTTACGCCAGTTATCGAGGATCGTCTGTCAGAAAACTCCACATTCAGAGTTCTCGATGCGTTTGAACGGAAGTTCTGGGGTATTGCCTCCAAAAATACGAATGTCGAGCTTCTTTGAACTAATGCGTGGCTTCAATTCGAGGGGCGCCGCACCGTCCTGCTTCAATATCAATTTCTTTCCCGAGAACGCGTACGAGCCCTTTGTAGACTTAATTGGTGCCGAACGAAAGTACACACCCCCATCCTTCGTAAATTCTACAAATGCTGGGGATTGAAGCGGTACCATAAGCCCAACGGCGGGAACGGCACTGGGAAAATTCTCCGAGTACCATTCACGCACGACTCCAACTCCCACCTCGCGCCCTTTACACACTTGAGAGAGCCTTATTTCGTCCCCCTGCGCCTCTCTGAGAGTCAATTGCTTTCCGTTTTGTACAGTCTCGAATAAACGTTTCGTTTCTCGCCGTTCCTTCTCGTTCCAAGTGCTGATTGAAAGCTGACTACCTTTCAGGTGGTAGCTGCCTTGCTGTTCATAATCCCAGAATTCGGCAACCGAGCCATCGCCTGAAAACTGCAAGGTTTGTCCGCTGCCGTCGGCCAGTCGTATCATCGCGTCCCATCTTCCAATCAACTCTTGTGACCGTGCGACCGTTCCAGTAAGCGCGACACCGAGAGCAAGAAGGACGATGCTTGTTCGGTTGTTCATAGCGAGCATCTTACGCCGTTCAGGGCGACGCTAACTGTTCTTAACGAGAGCAGGCGATTTCACTCAGAATCAGTCATTGTGTGAAATCCGATCACTTATTGGGGAGCTCCACCATCGCGTTATCTTTCCACGCGTGGTGAGATCACCGGCAAGACTCTGAAGAGCCAGCTATTGCACTCGTTTGAGGTCCATTATCCAATCTGTTTCCCACGTTTTACCACCGTCGGCTGATTCTGCCTGCTCCCAGTGACCTGAGGTGGGTGTGATCTCGGACCAAAGGAGCCGTGTGCGGACTGGTTTCCCGTCCTCGGTATCGTCGTTCGCATAGAACGTTCCTACGCCATTGTGGAAGCTGCCGCTGACCGGCGGATCCAGGGGCTTCAGTGGGGTCCTGCTGTCCATCCACCAGATCGACCACTGCCCCGTCTTGGCATCGAATGATCGGGGAGCTACGCCGCGGTAAGTGCCGCCCGGAACTTCGAACACGGTATCGTCGACATTCGCGTAGCCACCCATCAGAGGCTGGCAGAATAATGTCCCTTCGAATTCGATCCACTCGTGACTGTTGACCAGGCGATGCTTCAGCTTTCGATGATGGACTTGCCAGCGTCCGAATAAAAAATCGAAGTCATGCAGTCCGGGCACCGCAGTTTCCGCATGACCTATCTCTGCTGCCGAACTCGGGGAGGACTGAGCGACAGATAGCCCGGACGCCATCAGGCTCAGAATCAGCCATACCGTTACTGCGAGGCGCTGATGTGGTTGCACGTTCGACTCCTTTTTCATGACGAGATAATACGCGCATCCTGCGAATGTACTTGGTCCAGTTCCGGTGTCACAAATTCATCGCTGAATTCTCGATTTTCACTAGACGACATGTGAACATTAGACGTTATACAACTCAAAATGTTTTGAGTGGGTGTTGAAATCAGCGATAACGCTCCCGACACGCCAGCGACCGGCACCACAGCGAGTGCAAAGCCATCAAGTTGTCTTTTGAGGGGTAAGGGCTGCGGGCTGAGTGCTGCTCTTCAGCCACCAGATCAGGCCACCGGCGACCACGAGCAGAATTGAGATCAGCTGTGTGCCCGTCATGATTCCGCCGAAGACCTCTCCGCGCCCGGGATCGTCGCGCAGGAACTCGATGAAGTAGCGCTCGATGCCGTAGAGGATCATGAAAGTCGCCCACACCTGTCCATCAAATTTCTTACGGGTGAGCAGCCACGACAGGAAGAGAAAATTGCAGAACTCAGCGGCCGCTTCGATCAACTGGGTGGGCTCAATTCTGACGCCGAGCGGAGTTCCACTGACCGAATTCGCCAGAGGATTGGTGAACACGACTCCCCAGAAATGATTGGTTGGTTTGCCGTAACAGCAGCCGGCGGAAAAGCAACCGAAGCGCCCGAGGACGTGACCAAAGGCCAAGCCGGGGGCGAAGCCGTCGGTGGTGCGCAACACTGGCATGTGGTGGCGCCGCATGTACCAGGCCGCGGTGAGGAGGGCAGCGATCAGGCCGCCGGAAAAAACGCCTCCGGCCTGGAGCGTGTTGAGGCTGAAAATATCACGCCAGTTGTTCGCGTAATAGCTCCAGTCGTTGATGATGTATAGGATCTTGGCGCCGATGATTCCGGCGAGAACCACCAGAATGCCAAGATTCCAGGCATCATCGCCGTTGATGCCTTGCTTCTCGGAATTGCGCACGCTGATCCAGAGCCCGATCAGGACGCCGGAAGCGACGAGGACACCATAAGTGGGCAGGTAGAAGCTGCCAATGTGAAAGAGTCTGGGAAACACAGTTGTTTAGATGCTCCGAATGCAGCTTGAGTTCTAAAGAGTCTAGCAGGGAAGAAGGTCTCAGCGTGGATTGCCAGCCTTAGTAGTGGTGCAGTTTGAAAATTGCTGTCCCTCAGCGGCTAAAAGCCGCTATGAAAATGCGATGCTTACGGCACGGCTGAAGCCGTGCCCTTTCAAAGCCGATTCAAACTGCAACCCCACAGGCTTATGCGAAATTTGCCGAGGACAGTGCCCGCTTCTCCGCCATTTGGCTTCGCCAGTTTCTGAGGGTATATTTCTCCGCCGATAGCTGCACATCGATTTAATGAGAGATGGTTGGCGGGGCTGCTCTGGCCTGCTCTTGCCATCGTTGCTCGTTCACTCCCCTTACGATGAGCCATAGCATCAGCGATGCTTCCGCGAGGAAGCCGAGGATCTTAAGGTAGGTGGACAGAGGGTGTGCGAGCGGTGACAGAAAGATCAGCCAACCCAACCCGGCAAACGCCATCAGCGCGCCCAGGATTCGAGGCAAGAAGATCGACCTGAAAATCAGATAGCCAAGCAGGAGGCAATACGGCCCGAAAAATACCAGGCTGTTGATTTTGTGGGGAGCTAGTTGAAGGAGGCGGAGTGTCTCATTCGCGCATCCCGCGAGGCTGAAGAGCGCCGCGAGCAAAGACAGGGCCCTATTCACCGGCTCAAACATGTAATAGAAGAGGAGGGTCACGGCGATGTAGAACACGTCGGCGATGAGAGTGATGGCGTCGTATGCAACCGGCCTTCTCTGGCCAACGAAGACCTCGGCGGATACTGCGGTCAGAAAGTAAAGCAGATAGACGACACCGGTAATCCTAGCCCTGGGTCGCGGCGAAGCTCCTGCAGTCCGCTCCATCATTTTAAGACCTCGGCGAGGAGGAGTGTCAGAGCCGTTGCTAGTCTTTGTCTATGTTTATGTCTACGTCTATGCGATTCTAGCCTTGGTGTTATGCGACGCTAGTCTGGGTCTATGCGGGTTCCTGGTCCCTGACATTGGGGATCCGCGAAGTGAAATAACAAGTCGACCCGCTGCGCCGTGTGGTGGGCCGAGAATGAACCCGTCTCAGACGGTGGGAACCCGCCGCGACCCATTAGGCTTTTCCGCGTGGCGGAACATAGCACACAGGATCTTTTTGCGAGTCGAGTCCCCGTTCATTCGGCATTGGTTCAAAAATCGGTTACCACCATCACCAACCCCGCAGGTCGACTTTCACCTTGGATGCTAGGAAACCCCGAACAGATTCGCAAGAGGAAAATGCAAAATAGTTGGCAGAAAGTTTGCTAGAGGTCGCGCCACAAAGTGTAAAGAAGATGAATGGCAGGTTACGCACGATTGCAGCGACGGCGAAATCGATTGGATTTTGAGTTTGGATTTGATGGGGTGGAAACTTCAACCGGTGCGCCGCGTATCCTGCAAAACTTCGTCCAACGCGCTTGCCAGCTTGCTTGCGCGCTGGCGCGCTTCGGGAGATGGCCCCTCCTGACGCCGCTTCAGCAGATGATATTCATCCGCGATATTCAGCGCCGCCAGCACCGCCAGACGCACGGAATCAACGGTTGCAGTTTGTTGCGATACGGCGCGCATCTTGCCGTCGACGTACTCAGCAAGCTGCAGAATGTAATCCGCGTCGGAGCCACGCAAGTTGTAGACCTGATCGAAGATTTCGACGCGAACACTCCCCGTGCCAGCGCCATTGCCGTTAACGGCATTCGGGGCCGGGACGTCTTTGGTGGGTGCCTCTTTCGTCAAATCCGCTTTCATCCAACTGGCTCCTATCGCCGGTTTGCCGTATTCGAACCGGTAGTCGTCATTGAATTGTCATTCAACTTGCGTTCAGCTGGCCGCCTGCTCGTGCGTCAGGCTTTCCATCTGGCTCAACATTTTTTCCACCCGGCCGCGGATATCCTCGCGATCCTTGCGCAGTTGCACGAGTTCGCGACGCATGGTTTCGTTTTCTTCCTCGCGCTCTTCGAGTTGCTCCCGCAGTCGCTGCAGGTCGCGCTCGGCGGTCGCTCGTGCGTCTTTCGCGGCCTTGTACAACTCAATAGTGCGATAGACTTTCTCTTCCAGCGCTTGAAAATCTTCAGCCGGAACCTCGGCAGATACCTCTTCCACGGATTTCACGGACATGACATCGACACTCGCTTTCGGGGAATAAACCTATTGAGGCGAAGTATAGCGCAGTTTGCTGTGGATTAGGCAGCCGCAATGTCGTGAGGTGCGGAGCGCAGTGTCAGGTCCAGATGCGCAGCACTCCGCTCTTGCTATAACCTCTTGACATAACTTTTTGACGTAAATTTCAGCGAGAGGACCTATGCCCGAATCCGCAACCAACTCCCTCGGCTCGGCCATACCCGTGTTTCGCGTCAAAGATGTGGACGCCAGCATCGCTTACTACTTGAACGCTCTCGGCTTCGAACTGCGATGGCGCGCGCCCGATGGATTTGCCTGCGTCGCGCGCGAAAAGTGCTCCATATTTCTTACCGATGACAATCAGAGCCAGCCGCGTATGTGGGTTTGGATCGGCGTGCAGGACGTTCGAGCGCTGCACGATGAATACGTGACGTCCGGCGGAAAAATTCGCAACCCACCGAATAATTTCGAGTGGGCTCTGGAAATGCAGGTCGAAGATCTCGATGGCAACGTCTTGCGCATCGGTTCCGATGCAGAGAAGGAAAAGCCGCTCGGCATCTGGCCCGATGCAGACGGCATTCGCTGGAGACATCTAGGCAATCAAAGGTACGAGCGCGTCAGCTGAGGACTAACCGCGCAGCTTCTCCAGCCGTCGGGCCGCCTCGTCGAGTGTCTCAGGCTTCTTGCAGAAGGCGAAACGTACCTGTTGGGATCCATCCTTCGAATGCGCATGCTTGTAGAAACTCGAACCAGGTACACATGCAATTCCAATTTCCTTGACCAGGTAGGCCGCGAACTCCACATCGTTGGTGAAGCCGAAGGCGCGGATGTCGGTCATCACGTAATAGGCGCCGCGCGGACGGTAGCAGACGAAGCCAGCTTTCTCGAGGGCCGGGATGAGATGATCGCGCCGCGTGCGGTAGCGGTCGGCCAGTTCGCGATAGTAGCTGGCTGGCAGGCTCAAGGCCGCGGCGCCGGCTTCCTGCAAAGGCGCGGGAGCACCCACGGTCAGAAAATCATGCACCTTGCGGATAGCATTCGTGATCGCCGGAGGCGCAACGGCCCAGCCGACGCGCCATCCGGTGACGCTGTAGCTCTTGGATAGGCCGTTAATTGTGATGGTACGTTCGCGCATGCCGTCGAGCGCGGCCAGCGAAAGGTGCTTCGATCCATCGTAAAGAATGTGTTCGTAGATCTCGTCGGTGATGGCGAGCACGTTGTATTCGACGCACAAGTCGCGAATCAGTTCAAGTTCCTTGCGGGTGAAAACCTTGCCGGTGGGGTTGTTCGGCGTGTTAACGATGATGGCCTTGGTCTGATATTGACCGGTCTTGTGCTGAAACGCCTCGCGCAATTCCTGCTCGTCGAACGTCCACTCGCCCGAGCCTTGAGGCGGACGCAGGCTGACGAACCGCGGCTTGGCGCCGCTGAGAATCGCGTCTGGACCGTAGTTCTCATAAAAGGGCTCGAAGACTATGACCTCGTCGCCCTTGTTGCAGACGGCGAGCAGGGTCGCAATCATGGCCTCGGTAGAGCCGCAACAGACCACAATTTCTTTTTCTGGATCGACCTCGATCCCCTGCCACTCCCGCATCTGGCGTGCGATTGCGGAGCGCAAGCTCTTTGCGCCCCAGGTAATGGCGTACTGATTCACGTCGGCAGCGATCGCCTCCTGCGCGGCGCGCTTGATCTCGGCGGGCGCGGGAAAATCGGGAAACCCCTGCGCGAGATTGACGGCGTCATATTGCATCGCCTGGCGAGTCATCTCGCGAATTACGGACTCGGTAAAATGCTCAACCTTGTCGGAGAGGAAGTGCTTGGGATGGGCCGAAACTGGGGTCATGGACAGTAAGGCTAGCACAAGAAATGCTCAGGCAGGGAAGGGCGCCCTTGGCAATCAGTGACATCCTGAGCTAAGGAACTGCTTTGCGAACGCGAAGCAGTCCCGCAGTCGAAGGACCCTACCCCTGCAAGCACTTGAGATGAGGTAGGGTCCTTCGACTTCGCCCAGCCGGTCGCTTCGCGCCTGGCTGAGCTACGTTCAGGATGACACAGTTTGAAAGAGGATTTTCATGATGGTCAATAAAATGGACCATAGTATGATATGATGACCATTGAGGAAACGTATGCAGGAAGTCGCCATCTCCGAGTTCAAAGCCAAATGCCTTTCATTGCTGGAACAGGTTCGAGCCACGAAGAAACCGCTTCGTATCACCCGCTTTGGCAAGCCAGTGGCCGAAGTCGTTCCGCCGACGGCGGTAGAAGATCGTGCCGCCTGGATCGGATCGATGAAGGGCACGTTCGAGATTCTCGGCGACATCGTCTCTCCGGCGAACGACGAGGACGAGTGGGAGGTTTTGCGCGATTGAGACTGCTACTCGACACACACATCTGGCTGTGGAATTTTCAGGAGCCGCGGCGGCTGGGCCGGCGTGTCTTAAGTTATCTACGGGACAAGGAAAATGAGCTCTGGCTATCGCCGATGAGCACGTGGGAAGCGCTGACCCTGAATCACAAAGGCAGGATTCGCATCAACGAAGATTTGGCTACGTGGCTGGCGCGAGCGACGGCGGGCACACGAGAGGCTCCGCTGACGCACGAGATCGCGCTGGTGGCGCGGCAGTTGCCGCTGCATCACGATCCAGCGGATCGAATTCTTGCCGCGACGGCGGAGGTCTTGGACCTAACTTTGGTTACGGCTGATGAGCGATTGTTGGGATTGGGGACGATTCGAACGTTGGCTAATCGCTGAGCGCTCGCGCAGGGACGGGCACCTCGTTCCCCAGCGAAAGAGTGGAAACGACTTTGGATGCCGCCAGCGATTTGTGGAATAGGGGTCCTTCGACTCCGCCGAGACAGTCGCTGCGCGGCTGTCCCGGCTGCGCTCAGGATGACACAGTTTGCAGGGGTGGAGTTTTCCGTTGGCTAAGTTCTCTGCGAGCCGCCCAGTTCATTCAACTTATTCATGATTTGGGTCGACCACTGCGTTACTTCATCGTCGCGCAGCGTCCGCTCATTGGACTGAAATGTGGCCCGCAGCAGGATCGAATAATTACCAGGCGTGACAAAAACCGTCGAGGCACCGCGGAAAATTTCTACCGGGACGAAGCTGCGTAGTTCGGCTATGCCCAGCCCACAAACGCTCTGGTGAATTTTCTGGAATTCCACGCGGTCGTCGAAAACGAAGGAGAAGTCACGTTCGACGGCAGGGAAGCGGGGTAGCGGTTCATAACGTGCCTGGCGCAGATCGTGCTGGTAGAGGCGGTCGAGAAAGATTTCGGCGACAAAAACATCCTGCCGCAGCTTGCGCTCCGCGGCTACGTCGGGATGAATCTGGCCAAACTGGGCTACGGTTGAGCCATCCAGCACGGCGCGAGCGTAGCGTCCGGGATGATAGTAGTCAGCTTTGATCTCTTGATCTGGCTGGGCATCGTAGTAGAGTGTCCAGTGGCTGAAGAACGAGAGCAGACTTTCGAGATCGCCCTTCAGGTCGAAAAATGAAAACGGACGGGCAGACGCTCCCGGAGCCAGTCCGCGCACTACCGCCGCGTCCACATTTCCGGTCGTGCCGATCGAGATTCTTTTCAACTCCCGCGGCATGGTTTCTGCATTTGCACCGGGCGCCTCAAATATATTTCCAGCTTCGAAGAGGCGGACGTTGTCGCTGCCGCGATTCAGGTTGTAAGCCAGCATGTTGAGCATGCTGGGAACGAGCGACGTGCGCATCACCGAAGCCTCATCGCTGAGCGGGTTCGCCAGGTCGAGCTCAGGGGCGGTCGAAAAGCGCTTTGCGTCTTCCTTGGAAATAAAGGTCAACGAAATGGCTTCGTTGTAGCCGAGCGCCAGCAGAGAGGAACGCATTCGCGCATCTTTGTGCGCATCGGGCAGATCGCGGACTTCGCCGCTATACGCCGGAAGCGTGTTAGGAAACTTGTCGTAGCCGTGCAGGCGGGCGAGTTCTTCGATGAGGTCGATTTCGCGCTCGATATCGAGGCGCCAGCTTGGAATGTGGACCAGGTAGGCATCTTCGCTGCCCGGAAGCATGGTGAAACCGAGACGGGTGAGGATGCGGCTGATTTCCAGCGTGCTTAGTTCTTCGCCGAGAATGCGGCGTACCTGGCGGGGGTCGAGCTCCACGGGGGCGAGGTCAAGCTGGCGGGCAATCTTGTCGATTACGTCGCCGATGAGCGTGCCGCCTCCGGACGCGAGAATCAACTCGGCTACGCGGTTGGCGGACGGGACGGTCGATTCGAAATCGGCGCCGCGCTCGAAGCGGTGCGAGGCGTCGGTGTGCAGACCGTGCCGCTTCGACATCCGTCGCACGGTGACTGGATCGAACCACGCCGATTCGATCAGGATATTCTTCGTGCGCTCGGTGATCATGGTGTCGAAGCCGCCCATTACGCCGGCTAAACCTACCGGCTTTTTTGCGTCGGCCACGACCAGGTCTTCGGTGGAGAGTTTGCGCTCGACTCCGTCTAGCGTTTTGAGCGTCTCACCTTCGCGGGCTCTGCGGATGATCAGGCGGCGGCCTTCGAGCAGATCGAGATCGAATACGTGGGTGGGTTTGCCGCTCTCCCACAAAACATAGTTGGTGGCATCGACGGCGTTGCTGATGGGGCGCTGATCGAGGAGTTGCAGACGATGAGCAATGTGCGCAGGCGAGGGCCTGATGGATGCTCCGCGAATTTCTCGGGCGGTGAAGCGCGGACAGAGTTCCGGCTCCTGAATGTCGATGGTGACTTCGGACTTGCCTTGTGGGGCGGGCAGTTTCGGCTCGATCGGGCGGAGGGGCAGATCGTAGAGGGCCGAGGCCTCGCGCGCTACGCCGTAGTGATTCATAGCGTCGGGACGGTTGGTGGTGATCTCCATTTCGAAGACGGTGTTATCGCCGGAGCCGGAGATGCCTTCGACGGCGATGCCGGCGAGGGTTAGTTCTTCGGCGAGGCGAGGGTAGTCGACATTGAGGTCGACAAAGTCGCGGAGCCAATGGGGAGAAATTTTCATGAAAAAAGCTTTAATGCTGGGTCAACCTGAGCGAAGCGAAGGATCTTATTCTCGCCTCAGTGTTGGGTGCATGAGGTCCTTCGCTTCGCTCAGGATGACGATACTAAAAGGGTGACGAGCCTGACCTCACCCAAACTGCTCCAAGAACCTTACATCACCCTGAAAGAACAACTGAATATCATCGACGCCGTACTTCATAATCGCGATTCGCTCCACGCCCATGCCGAAGGCGAATCCGGAAACTTTGGTCGCGTCGTAATCGACGAAACCATAGACGTTCGGATCGACCATGCCGCAGCCCAGGAGTTCGATCCATCCGCTGGCTTTGCAGTTACGGCAGGGAGCGCCGTCGCGGGTACCTTTGCCATCGCAGAAGATGCAACTGATCTGAACGTCGGCGCTGGGCTCGGTGAAGGGGAAGAACGATGGATAGAAGCGCGTCTTCACGCTTGATCCAAACATCGCTTTCATGGCATGGTCGAGCGTGCCCTTCAGATCGCAGAAGGTGATGTTGGTGTCGACTGCCAAGCCTTCGATCTGATGAAAGATGGGTGAGTGCGTCGCGTCGAGCGCATCGTTGCGGTGAACTTTTCCCGGACACACGACGCGCACCGGCGGCTTCATCTTCTGCATTGTGCGAATCTGCACTGGAGAAGTGTGGGTGCGCAGGAGCAGACGGTCGCGCAGGGGCTTCGATTCCTGTCCGGCGATGAAGAGTGTGTCCTGGGTGTCGCGGGCTGGGTGATTCGGCGGAAAATTCAACGCTTCGAAGTTGTAGAAATCGGTCTCTATCTCCGGGCCTTCTTCGACGGAGTAGCCCAGATTGCGGAAGACGGCGATCATCTCGTTCATTGTCTTGATGACGGGATGCTCGGCGCCGATGGGACGGCGGATGCCGGGGAGGGTGATGTCGAGGCGCTCGGCCGCGAGTTTGGTAGTAGACGCTCCACTTTGAAGGCGGGTTAGCGTGGCATCGACCGCGTGCTCGACTTTTGTTTTGAGTTCGTTGACGCGCTGGCCGACTTCGCGCTTGGCGTCTTTCGGAGCAGCCTTCAGCCACAGATCGTTGAGTTGGGTGAGGATGCCGTTCTTGCGGGCCATCCAGCGATCGCGGAAGGCTTTCCAGTCGTTCTCGGAAGTGACCGCCGCCGATTCCTGGTCGAGCGCCGACAGAAGCTCGCGCACGGACGCGTCGAGCGCGGCGGGCGAGAAGTCGGTCAGTTCAGGAACGGTATAGGGCATATTTCCGAGCAACTCGCGTCATATCGAGATTGTGGAGAGAACTCCCTGCGGCTGCGCTGATGGTGCGTAGGGTGTAGGGGTCCTTCGACTCCACAGAAAGATTCGCTTCGCGAATCTTTCTGTTCCGCTCAGGATGACAGCGTTAAGTTAAGATGACACGGTTAAGTTAGACTGAATGCTGACGGCTGTGTGCTGATTGCTAAAGGCTGCAGCTACGCCGCGGCTGCGGCGTTTGCCTTCTTTGCCTGCTCCGCCAGACTGCCGAATCCAGCTGGATCGTTGACCGCTAAATCTGCCAGGATTTTGCGGTCTAGTTCCACGCCGGCTTTCTTCAGGCCGCTGATGAACTGGTTATAGTTGAGTCCGTTCAGGCGGGCGGCGGCTCCGATGCGCACGATCCAGATGGAGCGGTACTGGCGCTTCTTCTGCTTGCGACCGGAATAGGCGAACTTCAGCGCGCGATCGACGGCTTCTTTCGCGGAGCGGTAAAGTTTGGATTTAGTTAGGAAATATCCACTGGCGCGTTCAAGAATCTTTTTGCGCTTGGCGCGGCGTTTGGTTCCGCGTTTTACACGAGGCATTGCTGTTCTCCTTTTTGAGCGTCTTACTATTTCTGGCGGCTGGAGGTAAGGAGGCTTCTACCGCATTTCCACGAAGGAAAGGGATTTCTGAAGCCCGACCTCTTCACGCGCCGCTGCGGTGCAAACTGCTCCGCAGACTTTCTTGCATACTCGGTTAAGGACGGGCGCGGACGCCCGTCGCTCCATCTCATCACATGTACGGGATCATTCGTGCTGCTTTCTTGTAGTCTCCGTCACTCACCAAAGTGGGCTGGCCCAGCTGTTTCTTGCGCTTCTTCGCTTTGGAAGACAGGATGTGACGCAACCCCGCCTTGTGACGCAGAATTTTCCCCGTACCCGTTTTCTTGAAGCGCTTGGCAGCGCCCTTGTGCGTTTTTAGTTTAGGCATAAGTCAGTTCTCAGTTCTCAGTTGTCAGTTCTCAGTTGGATCATCACAGTTACGCAGCGCGAATCGATCGCGGCACGAGATTTTACTGTTGACTGCCAACTGATGATGGACGACTGGTTTTACGCTGTTTGCGCTCCGCCTCGCGGCGCGGGAGGTGCAGCGGGCTTCGGAGGAGCATGCGGCTTCTCTTTGGTGTGCGCTCCGCCTTCCTTCTTATTCGGAGCCAGAATCAAGTGCAGGGTATTGCCTTCCTGGCGCGGCCTGAACTCCACCAGGCCTCTCTGGTCGACGTCTTTAATGAGACGCTCCAGAATTTGCCGGCCCAGGCTTTGTCGCGTCATTTCGCGTCCCCGGAAGAAGATGGTCGCTTTCACCTTGTCTCCTTCATCGAGGAAGCGCAGCACGTGATTCTTTTTGGTTTCGTAGTCGTGATCGTCCACGTTGATACGAAACTTAACTTCTTTGACCGTAATGGTCTTCTGTTTCTTCTTGGCTTCGCGCTCGCGCTTTTCGTTCTGGTACAGGAATTTCCCGTAGTCCATGATGCGACAGACCGGAGGTTGCGCGGTCGGGGAAATTTCCACCAGATCCAAATTTCGTTCGCGGGCCAACTTAAGCGCCTCGAAGGGTGGCATCACGCCAATCTGCTCCCCTTCGTCACCGATCACGCGAACTTCGCGTGCCCGGATACGCTCATTCATGCGGATAAAACGCTTGTCGATACCGTCCTCCGTCTACTTATCTGACAGGATGATCTAACAGGAAAAGATGCTTAGAAAGTATAACATGGGGTTGCCCGGTATTTTGTTGTGCTACTTCTTTTCGCCTTGACCCAATTCACGGAAAGCCGCTAGCATGGCGGGATTGCACGCTCCCTGGTTCCTTCTCCTTGTGTCGGAACCGTTCAAGTTGGGTCGCTTCCGGAGGTTCTGACTATGCGCCGTTGCGCTTCCATTTTCTTACTGATTTCTGCTGTTCTTTGCTCGCTTATGTCTTTCGCCGATGCGGCGGAGAGTTCCAAGGAAAACGATCGCCCCCAGCCCGTCATCACATCTGCGATTGACGAGTCTCAACTGGTTACGCTCGCCGGGAACACGACTCCCGCCGCACGGCGCGCCGCGAACGATCGCGGCCTGGTCGCGGACGATCTCGTCTTCGATCATCTGCTGCTCGCGCTGAAGCCAGCACGCGAAACCGAAGCGCGCCTTAAGCAACGGATTGACGAAATGCACCGCCCGGATTCTCCGGAATTTCATCACTGGCTGACGCCACGGCAATTGGGCGAGCGCTTTGGGGTAGCCCCGCAAGACCGTGAGGTGATCCGGCACTGGCTCGAATCGCATGGCTTCACGGTCAATCGCGTCTACCAGAATGGCTTAATGATTGACTTCGCGGGAACCGCCGCACAAATTCGCGAGACGTTTCACACCGAGATTCACAACCTGGTTCTACCGAACGGCGAGAAACACATTGCCAACATGAGCGATCCACAGATTCCGGCGGCCCTCGCGCCGGCCATTGAAGGGGTTGCAACTTTGCACGACTTCTCTCCCAAGCCGCACGCCATTCAACTGGGTCCCGTCTCTTATAACGCTGGCACCCACGAATGGCGGCCGCACTTCAATGTCAAGGTTCAGGGACAAACTTTCCATACCGTCAGCCCTTACGACTTCAACGTCATCTACAACGTGCTGCCGCTTTGGAAGCGTGGATTCACCGGCAAAGGCGTCACGATTGCGCTCGTCGAAGACTCTACGAACCTGGCCCACGCATCCGATTGGAACCAATTTCGCGATACCTTCGGTCTGAAGGATTTCAAGGACGGAAACTTCAAACAGATTTATCCTGACTGCAAAGACCCGGGTCAAAATGGAAATGAAATCGAAGCTGCGCTCGATGTGGAGTGGGCGAGTGTAGCCGCTCCCGATGCCAACATCGAACTGGTTGCGTGCGGCAATGCGCACGGTGTTTTCGGACTCGACCGCGCGATTCTCAATCTACTCGACTTTGAGCCGCCCGACATCATTTCCGACAGCTACGGCCTCTGCGAGACCATCACTGGCCAGACCGAAATTGCGCTGGAGAATCGCGAAGCGCAAATCGCGACAGCTCTAGGCACTACTTTCTTCATCGCGCAAGGAGACACGGGCGCCGATGAATGCTCTCCGGTAGAAGGTTTCCTTTCTCATCTCGGCATTAACGGCGGCGACAATACTGCCTCCGCCTACGCGGTCGATGTGGGTGGCACCGATTTCATGGATCAGTACAACGCGGACGTCAACGGCGTTCCCATCAGCAATTACTGGAGCCCGACCAACGATCCTCACACGAAGGCTTCCGCGCTGTCGTATATTCCCGAGATTCCGTGGAATGACGGTTGCACCAGCCAACTTATCTATAGCGATCCTCTGGCCGCGTCCGGCATCTTCACGCAGTCCTACGGGCCGACGGGATTCTGCAACACGAAGCTGGGACGAGAATTCAAGTATTCGGTAAGCGGCAGCGGCGGGCCGAGCACGTGCTTCACCGGAGTGCCGTCAATCCCTGGCGTCGTCAGCGGAACTTGTCAGGGCAATACCAAGCCGGTATGGCAAACCGGGGTGCCGGGTATTCCGAATGACGGGGAGCGCGATCAGCCTGACCTTTCTCTGTTCGCTGCGGATGGCGTTTGGGGGAGTTTCCTGGTCGAGTGCATGTCTGATGCGAAAGAAGGCGGCGCTCCCTGCACGGCAAAGAATGACGCGTTGCTCGAAGGCGGCGGGGGCACGTCGTTTGCTTCACCGGCGATGGCCGGTATTCAAGCGCTGATTGATCAGAAATATGGCAGGCAGGGAAATGCCAACTATGTCTATTACGCGCTGGCGGCCAGCCAGTTCACGAAGCAAGGCGCCAAGGTGTGCGATGCCAGTCAGACGACGGGCAAGCTGCCAGCCGCTTCTTGTATTTTTAACGACGTCACGGCGGGCGACATGGACATCCCCTGCGGCCAGAACTGGTCGGGAACGTCGTACGATTGCTACGGGAACGGCACCAAGATTATTGGAGAGCTCTCGACGTCCACATCCGCAAGCGAGCCTGCATATCCGGCAACCGTCGGCTATGATCTGGCCACGGGACTCGGGTCGGTGAATGCGACGCGGCTCTTTGATGCCTGGCCGAGCGGCAGCAAATGACGTGATGTGAGGGCCTCTGCGGCGCGGGGCTGTGCCCCGTCGGACAGCCGAAGGCGGCTGTCCCTACGTTAGCGCATCACACTAGCGCGCCACCACGTCGAAGGGCCGCATCATCTCATTGTCTTCGTGCTCGAGGATGTGGCAGTGCCAAACATAACGCCCAGTGAAACCTTCGAAGCGGATGATGATTCGGGTCACCATTCCAGGATCGGCCCGCACAGTATCTTTCCATCCTGCCTCGCCCGGTTCGGGAGAGACCACTGCGCCGGTATATCTGAGTTCGCCAGTGGCCCAATACGCTTCGACGCTGAATGCCCTGCGGTCGAGAACCTGAAAGCGGACCAGGTGCAGATGAATGGGGTGAGCATCGTCGGTGAGATTGATGAAATTCCAAATCTCGGTCGAGTCGAGGACGGGGCTCTCGGTCACCGGCATGTTCCAGTGAGCATTATTCAAGAGCATTTTTACGGGGCGCTGAATCTGGTCGTCGATCTCGATCAACGTCAGAACGCGAGTCTTTACGGCAAGAGACTCAGGAATCTTCGGAACTGCCCTTAGCGTCTGGGGAAGTGAGCTTTCATCGCGCAGACCTTTTTGGGCCACGCGAAATTGCGCGACGTTAAAGTTGTCGTTCTTAAGCAGGACGTTCTCGCCGGCGTGCCCGGAGAAGTCGACGAGCAAGTCGGCGCGCTCACCGGGTGCGATGGACAAGATTTTCAAAGGCGTGGGTGCTGGTAACAGGCCTTGATCGGTGCCAATCTGATGAAAAGTCTGTCCACTGGACATCGGTGCGCTGGGACTTTGTCCGCCCGGCTTTTTTTCGTTGGAGAAGGTCAAATGGAAGAACCTGCCATTCGCCGCGTTGAGGACACGGAAGCGATACTTCCTCGGTTCCACTTCCAGATAGGGGAACAGTTTGCCGTTCACGAGAATGGCGTCGCCGAAAACTTCTGGCACCCACGGTGATGCCGAATCGCTGGCTACGGGATAGTTAAGCTGTCCCGCGAGATCGAGGATACGGTCGCAGAGGATCATCGGGATTTCGAATTTGCCGCGGGGCAGATTCAGCGAATCCTCAAATTCATCGCGCACGAAGAATGCGCCAAACAGTCCTGCAAAAACGTTAAGCCGGTTAATGCCCAGGGCGTGATCGTGATACCACAACATGGTTGCGTCCTGGCGATTGGGATAATGGCAGATTGCCGATTTCCCCGTCACGTACCAATTCTCGGGGTAGCCATCGCTTTCCGGCGGAGCTTTTGCGCCATGCAGGTGGACGACGGTACGCACCTCGGGCTTGTCCGCTTCGGCGCCGTGAATACTGTGGTCGATGGGCAGGAAGTGCGCCTCGGGAAGCTCATTGACCCACTCGACGAGCAATCCCTGACCACTGCGAGTTTCAAAAGTCGGTCCCGGCGAAGCGGCTGCATATCCCCAGAGACGAGTCGGTTTCAGGTCGCGATGCAGTTTGGTCTCGAACTGCCGCATGGCGACGCGGTAGTAGGGAAGTTGGACATTGGAACCGGGATGATCCGGGGTCGGCCGGTGTCCGCTGGGCTGAATGATGTCGGGCAACGGTAGCGGGTCCACGAATTGTGCCAGAGAACTCGCATTGAGCTGGGTGCGAAACCTGGGCGGGGTCTTATGAGATGTTCCATGAGAGGTCGCGGGAGGCACGCCCTGCGGCATGGCCAGCGCCAAAGTAGCCATTCCTCCCTGCGTCAGAAACACTCGTCGTGTAGTTCCCAAAAAGGCTTTCTCCCTATAGAAACGCAAGGCGTCGGATGCATTGCCGGCAAACAAGAGCGGGCATGCGAATCAATTCTCGCACGCCCGCTTCTGTCGAATCGAATACTGCTAAGTTACAGCCCGCAGTGTGACAGGCTTTGCTTTTCCCCAGTAATCGGGTTCAAGCACAGCGTTCCGTTGTTTCTGATTTTGGCGAAGTCAAACATCTGGGTGATGGAGTTAGCGATCCCATCGTAAGAGCCGTTGCCAATGCGCTGTCCGCTCAGCCAGTTGTCTTCGACGAAGCGGATGATGGACGACTGATCGGTCACGGAGTGGTCGACGAAGTTCTGTTTGGCGTACGGGGATATCACCAACAGGGGCAATCTCGGACCGTAACCGCAGCGGCCCAGAGCGTGCGGATTGACCGCAGCACCGGCGTAACCCGGCAGCGAGGTTGCAGCCGTTCCGCACGTGCCGGGACCGGTCAGAGCGTCGGCTGGGCCCGTCGAAGTATTAACGATGGGACCCATCTGATGGTCGTACCATCCGTCGGAGTCGTCGTACATGATGACCACGGCGGTGTTGTTCCAGGTCGGCTGCGCTTCCAGGAAGTTGATGGTATTGACGAGGAACTCCTGCTCATCAATCGGATCCGAGTATCCCGCGTGTCCGTCCTGATATCCCTGCGCCTTCAGAAAGCTGACTGCGGGCTGGTTGCCAGCGGAAACTGCGGCGAAGAAATCGTTGAGGTCGTACTGGTGGTTGGCCTGGCCGGCGTTCCCGATCTCGGCAACCGATGCGGGGCGGGTGTGAGCATAGTTGGAGGTCGACGCCCAGTAGTTAAAGAAGGAGTGATGCGGAATGTAATCCTGCTCCGTAACTCCCGTAATGTTGGAGTGGGTGCTACGGCCGCAACCGGTAGATCCGTTGGAATTGACGACGGTCAGATCGAATCCGCCCATGAAGCCTCCCCAAGTTACTCCCGCGCCGGTCAACAGATCGCCGATGGTCTGGCCACCCATTTGTCCCTGGGCGCGAGTGGGGCTGGAGCAAACGTCGCCGAGCGGATCGGCGTCGTTGATCATGGTTAGAGAGCCGTCGGGGCCTCCGCTCACTTCGTCTCCGGTTCCGTTCAGGGTGGCAATCACTCCGTTGGTCTGACCCGAGACCAGGTTGATTACTCCGGGCGTCGATGGGCCGAAGGTTGTTCCGAACGAGTTATCGCTCATGGCGAAGTGTTGCGCATAGTTCCAGATGCCAGTTACGGTATTTCCGTCGTAGTAACCCATGACCAAGCCGGTTGTATTCACGATTCCACCTCCGGCTGGCGGCGGTCCGGCAGTGCCGGTGTACAAGGGGAACAGGTCCATCAATCCGTTGTCGAATGCCTGCTGCTCGTTCAGGTAGTTGTGATCCTGATCATTGGTGTTCGCCTGATTGACATCGAGCCGGAATGGACCGGTCGCGCCGGTGCCGTTGGCAGGGTTGAGATTGGGATTGGCGCTGAGGAGAGCGTTGGTCAGTCCGTTGACTACCGGCGTGTTGTTGGCCGCTACAAACTTATTCTCAAACTGAGGATTCAACGCGTTGGGATAGGTTCCGAAGTAGTGATCGAAAGAAACGTTCTCTTGGAAGATCACGACCAGATACTGAATCGGCGTGGCAGTCGCGGGACGATGGGCGACCACAGCGTGTTGTGTTGCCGGTTTGGCAGAAGAGGCGAATGCGGGAGTAAGGCCCGGTCCGAAGGCTATGGTCATCATTAGTAGCGATGCCATGACCCGCCTGAAAGTGGCGAAAGGTTGTGCTTGTTCTAACATGCTCAGTATCTCCTGGATTTGCCCGGCGCAGGCAACTATCTGCCACGTGGCGGGAAGATGGGAGAACGTTAGGGGGAAGATATTGCGGCACGATGACGGCAATGTTAAGGAGAGATGAAAATCGAGGGGCTACGCTACGGCGACCTTCGCGCTGCGCAACCGACGATAGAGACGCAAATAGTCATCCACCATACGCCGCGCGGTGAAGCGTTCGCGGGCGCGATTGTAGGCGCGGGTTCCGTAGAGGCGCGCCATTTCGCGATCGCCATCCAACTTGACCAGCACTTCGCTGAGGCTATCCGCATCGTTGCGTTCAAAGTACAAAGCGGCATCGCCCCACAGTTCGCGATACACCTCGGTGTCATTCGCCACCAGAGCGCAGCGCGAGAATGCTGCCTCGATCGATGCCAGTCCGGTCGGCTCGTATTGCGAAGTCGCGGCGAAGATTTTTGACTTGCTGTAGAGCGTGCGCAGTTGCGATTCGGTCTGCGCTCCCTTCACCGAAATCTCGTGCTTGTCGGTGGAGACGCGGACGTCGGCACGGATGGGCACGGGCGGCGCGGGAATCGGATTGTCGGCTCCCACGATGCACACGGGCAGGCGGTGCGTGTGCTGCGTCAGCAAGGCTACCTGCTTTCCCGTATCCCACAAGCGCCCGATCGCGAGCACCGATTCTTCCTTGGTGACAAATGGATTGAAGTAAATCGGATTGCGTCCCGGCGGAACCACGTGTCCTTCGAAGTCATCGCCGTAGGCAAGGTGCAGCATATCTTCCATCCAGTGCGAAGCGGTGACCACACCATCGGCGCGCCGCAGGCTGGCGATCATGATCTCGCGATACCACTCCAACCACGACGAAGCGCCGGGTTCGTGTCCGTGGATACTTAGCCACCAGGTGAGCACATCGCCGTGGGCCACGACGAGGCGAGGAGTGGCAACGGGCAATGCTCCGAAACTCAACTGATTCAAATGCAGAAAATCAGGACGCGTGTCGCGGACAATGGCGCACAAATAATCTTGTGCCGCTTCAAAGTCCTGCTCACCTTCCTGCATCCAGTCGAGGCGAAACGCGGTGGGATGATATTCGAGGCCGTGCAGTCCATCCATCCAGGCAGTCTGATGGGGAAGCGGAATTTCTCCGAAACTGACGAGCGTGACCTGGGCGCCCTGGGTGACCAATCCGGAGACAAGTTCGCGCGAGTAAGTCCAAACTCCGCTGAACGTGTCAGCTGTTACCAGAACGCGCACAGAACCTCTAGGGTCGAGGGATGGGAGTTGCCCTCAGGCCTGCTTGTTTTTCAGTTTAGGGGCGAGGGCGGTGCTGAGGGAAGAGTTTTCTTGCGTTCTTGTGCGGCGGGGTATGGATTCCCGGCGGGCGAATATCGATCTACCCTAGCAGTTGCCTAAGAACGCCAAAGCATGGTATACCCCCCTCCCCCCGGTCTATTTAGAATCATTGGGTTAGCGGAAATTTCCCTCCAGATCTTTGAGTTTAAAGGACTTACGGCTAAAGTCTTTGAGAACTAATAACTTAGCGACGATGTTTATCGTTCGGTTGACTGACAGGACTGCTGAAGGCGGTCTTGACTTGGACGGGTTGGCGGCGATGCGGATCTTGACACATCGGGTCGTAATCATTCAGGGCTTCATTGTCTCGCCGCGAGGCGGCCGAAGTCTGTGATGGGGCATACAGTGGATTTGTGATGAAAAGCCGTTGAGGCGTATCGCTCAAACCAGTTTTCCGTGCAGTTCATACTGGGGTCTCCTGATCGAAGAGATCGTAGGGGTTCGACTTCGCAGGGACTTCACTTCGTGAAGTCCCTGCTACGCTCAGGATGACACGGTAATAAGCGGGCTCAGGATGACAGGGTAAGGGATGATACGCTTGGCGCGGTGCGCCGGGTGGTTCAGGTGGAGTCGGCCCAGCGGGTCATTTCTTTCTGACCGGCCAGATGATCTTGCATGGTCACTACTTTGGGATGCGACAGGATTCGCATGGTCCACAGGAGATCGTCGAGCGAGGTTCCGAAGCCGAAGTGAGCATCGACGAAGGCGAGTTCGGTGGTTGGCATGTTGGCGCGGCCGGATATGAGCACCACGGGCACATCCGGCGCGAGGTACTTAATCTCCTGCGCTAAGCGCGAACCTGACATCGCAGGCATTTCGTAGTCGAGAAGTGCGAGGTCAAAATAAGTTCGCCGGCAGAGCGCCAGCGCCTCGACAGGATCATTCTTTGTGATTACCCGGAACCCGCATTCTTCAAGAACGCTGGCTAGCAATCGGCTGGATTTAGGATTGTCGTCCACATATAACACCGTTGTTCGGTTCTCCATCACAAACCTCCGTTCCTTTCCTGAAGAACGGCGGGTATCGGCTGCCTTGCGAATGAAGTGGGTAGAGATTTGTAAATGATTGGGGTTGAGTCAGTTGGGTTAGCGTTCTCCTGTCAAGCTCGCGATCTCCAGTTGCTTTCGGAGTTGCTTCACTAGTTCATGCACGGAGTGAAGCTTTTCGGCGGCGTCGGGAGGCAGGCAAGGAGTTTCGATGGCCAACTCAGTTGACAGCAACAGCGACGTGAGTGTGGAACTGAGTTCGCTGTGCAGCCTGCCCATGGCCACTTGCCGCGCCCTCATTTCTTCGCGTTTGCGGCGCTGCAGCGCGGCTCGGACCTCGCGCGTCAGACGCTCCATTCCACTGATTGCCAGATTGACTTGCACCAGGATGGCGGTGCCCAGATGCTCGATCATGGTGCCAGCTTCATCCGGTTCGGTTTCGAGCAGATATTGATCCAAGATCACGGCCAGGTAGCATTCCGCGCGCAAGAGAGTCGTGGCGCGGACCAGACTTTCCGCGATGACGACGTTTTCGGAGGTAGCCTGATGCAACGCTGCGGCGCAATCACTCGCTCGCTCGGTCGTTGTGACTAGAAGAATGAGGCAACGACGATTGGTACTCTTTCAACTTGCGGTAGAGGGTGGTTTTGCCAATGCCCAGCAGGCGGGCGGCCAGCATTTTGTCTCCGTTGACCTGGGCGAGGGCATTGAGGATGGTTTGCTTCTCCAATTCGGCCATGGGCACGATGCCGTTGGAGGGATGGGTGATGGCCAACAGTTCCATGGGGGCGCTGTAGATCTGGGTTGGGAGATCGCGTATTTGGAGCTGATTCGCGCTACTGAGGGCACAGGCGCGTTCGAGGGAGTTCTCGAGTTCTCTCACGTTGCCGGGCCAGTCGTAATTCAGTAAAGCTTTGAGCGCGTCATCGGAGATAGTCTTTTCGATGCCGGCATCGCGCCCGATGCGCTCGAGAATGTGGGCGACGAGAAGCGGGACGTCCTGCCTGCGCTCGCGCAAGGCGGGGATGCGTAGGGTGAGGACATTGAGGCGGAAGAAAAGATCACGGCGGAAGGTGCCTTCGGTGACGGCGCGCTCCAGATCACGATTGGTCGCGGCGAGGATGCGGACGTTGATGGGCACGCGCTTGACGCTTCCGACGGGACGAATCTCCTTTTCCTGAATGGCGCGCAATAGTTTCGCTTGCAAGTCGACGGGCAGCTCTCCAATCTCGTCGAGAAATACGGTGCCTCCGTCGGCGATGGCGAGGAGACCGTCCTTGGGATTGGTGGCGCCGGTGAATGCTCCGCATACGTGCCCGAAGAGTTCGCTTTCGATGAGGGTGGGCACGAGCGATCCACAGTCGACGGGGATAAAGGGTTTGTTGCGAAACATGCCGGCGAAGTGAATCGATTTCGCGACCAGCTCCTTGCCCGTACCGCTTTCGCCGAGAATCAGCACGGGGTGCGAAGTTTGGCCGGCTTTGGCGATGATGCGGTAAAGCTTCTCCATCTCTGGGGCGCGGCCGACGATGTTGCCGAAGCCCTGGCGCGATTTGATGGTTTCGCGGAGGACACGGTTCTCTGTCTTGAGGCGGAGATGCCCGGCCACCCGCTCCAAAAGCAAGCGCAGTCCTTCCATGCTGAAGGGTTTGGTGACGTAGTCGTAGGCTCCATCTTTCATGGCTTGCACGGCGGATTGCACGGTGCCATTGCCGGTCACAACGATGACGAGCGCGTCGGCGCGACGCTTTCGGATGGCTTGCAGAGCTTCGAGGCCGCCAGCGCCGGGATGAAAGTCGAGCAACACGGCGTCGGTGGAGGAGCTGTCGAGCAGACGACAGGCTTGTTCGGGCGACTCGGCCACCTGGGTGTTGAATCCGAGGGAGCGCGCCACATCGCGGCAGGCTTCGCGAATGGTGCGATCATCGTCCACGATGAGGAGGTTGAGGAAGTTTGCTCCCTCAATCTGGGGTGAATGGCTCTGGTTGGGGGTGAGGACGGTGGCAGTCGAGGCACTGAACATGAGCGAATCTCCCTGAGGGTACAGAGTGTTTTCTAATTGCGGCGGAGAGGCGGCAAGTCGCGTCCCTACCCGGAACCAGTTTCGTTGGCGGAATTCTTGCTGGCATGCGCTAACTCGGGCAAAGCGAGGGAGATGGTGAGATGTCCCCAGAGTTGGGAGCCGTCTTTGCGCCGATAACATTTTTCGACGTCAAAGCTGCTGCGGTCACCGCGCATCAGTTCGTCGATCAATTGTTCGAACGGCGGTTCGAACGGCGCGTGGTGGTCGGGCGAAGGATGCAGATCCATTTCGGGATTGAGTTCGTTGATGCGTGTGCCTGTGAGTTGCTCGGGGCCGTAACCGAGGAGGGTGGTGAGTGCGGGATTGGCATCCAGGATTCGGCCGTCTAAATGGCAAATCGCGATGCCAACGGCGGCGCCGGCAAACATCGCCTGGAACCGCAGGTCAAGGGCGTAATCGCGGGCGGCGGAAAAGTGAGTGATGACGTTCATGGCGGATCAGGTCTCAGGCGTCAGGTCTGAGGAATGAACCTTGGATGCCTGATCGGGGAAGTGTAGAGAGAAAGCGGAGGGAACTAAGTGCGAGCCGTCACACCAAATTTGTGATAATTCAGGCGAGCTAGTGTCCCGGAAATATACGGGCCGACTCTGGCGCGGCTATGGGGGCGAAGCCGTTTCCCTCGGAGGCTAAAGCCCGTATTTCTGGGCTCGGATTACGGCGCGGCCGGTGTCCTCAGCCACAATTATGGGCTTGATTGGGAGGCCTGGGTGGCGGACATGGTACCGGCAGTACCGGCGACGCAGTTCGCGCTGGTTTGGGTGGTCCCAGTAGGACCGCCTGCAGTGTTGGTGCCTAAACCCACGAAGTAGATCTGGGAAGCGCCGGCAAGGGTGCCCCCCGGGACGCTGTTGTCGACGACGAATCCACCCGACGGCCAGCAACCTTTCCCAGCGGGGGTGGTGACGTTCAAGGCCGTACCGGCCAAGACGATTGCCGCTGGATTGCTTACGTTATAGGACAGCACACAACCGTTTCCGGCAGCGGTGTTACAACCGCTCGGAGTTCCACGGCTGACGCTGAAGAAAATATAATCGGTGCCCGAGGTAGTCTCAGTGGCATTGGTGACGCATGGGTTCAAGCCGTTGTTGCAGAACTCATTCACGGGAGATGGCCACGGCCGCGTGGCACCGCCTCCGGTAAAGCTGAGGCCGCTGATCGCAGCGACAGGGGTTCCCATGGCTGAAGTAGTAATGGGTATCCGGTACAGATTCGCTCCGGTGGTTACGCCGGTGTTTCCCACCACGTAAAGGTTACCCGTGTAGTTTGACGACGAGTAATACACGTTGTCGAAGGTTCCGGAGTAGAGGTAATATCCTGCGCCGCCCAAGCCAACTGGCTCGACACCCGCGCCGGTAATGCTGGTGAAACTGGTCGGGAGTTCATAAACTGCGTTGTCGCCATTGTCAGCAAACGTGCTGGTGGTGACAAAGGCGTAGAGGGTTCCCGCATTGACATCCACCAGGGGTGCGTCGGCAATGGCATCTCCAACACTGACAGTCGTGCCGTGTATCGTACCGCTGGACGCGGTCACGGAATGGAGGACACCTGCAAAATCGCCCACGATGACGTTCCCGGTGTCGGTGTCGTAGACGGGCGACGAGAGTTTACTGGCCGCGCTCAGATTGACTGGCCAGGGGCTCCCCGACTCGGCTGGGGTTCCGGCAAACACTCCAGTGAACTGGTGCAGGTTGCCGCTGTCATCGCCGACATAAATCGTATCGCCGTCGTAATAATAAAACGGCGCAGAGAAGGTATCGTTATGGTTGCCACTAAAGGCCAAGGTCGCCATGCATGGAGCGGTGCAACCGCGATAAGCGGCAAGCGTGGCAGCCGCAGGCGTCACGGGCAGGGTGGGAGTTCCGCTGTTCGCCGACCACTTCAGTAGAACCAGGCTGGCCGTGGTGCCGCTAACCTGAACGAACGCCAGTTGTGTGCCATCCAAGGAAAGTATGGGAGAGGTCGTGACCATGCCGCCGGTGTTATAGCCCCAATAGGAAGACGGAACCTTGTTCAAGCATCCAGCGGTATAAAGATTTGAGAACGCGACAATACTTGCGGCACCCGTTGCACCGGCGGTGCCGGTTGGATACACGACAAAGTCGTTGCAACTGGCGGTGGTGGAGCTAAACGAATACTTCGCGGGATAGACGTTCGGCTGTACGACAGCGCCCGGTGTGCCGCCGCTGAGCTTCGTGGCTCCCCAGGTGAATCCTGAGAAATTAGCTACGGTAGTTCCATAGCTGTTTCCTGCCACTCCCGGCGTGTTGGCCGTAACGACAACCGTGTTTCCAATCGAAGTCGCGGAAACGACGGTTTTCAGCGTGGTGTTCAGGTCGATGGCGGTCGCGATATTTGCAGCTAATTGCGCGGTGGTAATGGGAGCGGCGACTGACCAGTAAGCGAAAGTTGTTCCCGAGGTTGTACCGTCGGTGCCGCCGCTCAGGTCAGCGCCTGACCAGATGAAGTTCGACAAAGTATTCCCCAGCGCGATGGCGTTTCCACCGGTTCCGGCGGTAAGGGCCGTCAAGGTGACGATGGGGCCAGATTGAATTGCGGTAACGCCGACCGCAGCGGGGCAGAGTTTGATCGCCGCGGCCAGGTTTGTCGCGAGCGTTATGGTGCTATTGCTGATGCCGAAGGTGCCGCTGGTGGAACTCGTGCAGGTATTGGATCCGACTGTTCCGGAGGTCACAGCTCCCCAAGAGAAAAGGCCGGTATTGTTCGATGCTCCGACGGCCAAGTACGGCCCGGGCGCCGCGCTGGAAACGGTAAACGTACTGCCGCCGGAAGCGGGCGTCGCGGTGACACCAACCGCTGGGAATGAAGTGTTGCATGCATTAATGGCGGCTGCGATGTTTGCGGCCTCGGCTGCGTTGCTGATACCACTGGCGAACGTTCCGGTGGTGGAACTGGTGCAGCCGTTGGTCGGAGGCAATCCCGTCGTGACGGCACTCCAAACGAAGTTACTGGCGTTTCCGCCGAGGGTCAGAGTACTGGCCGGACTTCCGAGCGTAGTGCTGGCGATGGTGACGACGTTGCCGGTCGCATATGCAGTGACCCCAACGGCGGCATACGAGCTGTTGCAAGCATTAATGGCGTTGGCCAGATTCGAGGCGACAATGGCCGGGTTGGAACTGACGCTGAAAGTTCCGGCGGTCGCGCTCGTGCATGCGTTGGTGCCAGCGGGATAACCGGGAATCGAGCCCGTATTCGGATTTAATGTCCAAGCGGTCTGTACGGAGTACCAGCTGAAAGGGATATTGTTGCCAGTGACGTTGGTCAATGTGACCACGGTACCCGTGCCTGGCGACGGCAGGGTCGCGGTAACGCTGGGATTCGGTGCCGTAACGTAGGAATAACATGTCGACTGCCAGTTACCGTAGAGTCCCTGAGCGGCGGTCGGACACGCTGCCGGGTTATTTGTGATGGCGGCGTAAAGAGCCTGGGCGGTGTTCGCTTCGGTCGTTCCCCACCATACGCACGGCGTGGTCGTATTGGGGCAGTAATATTGCGGGCCAGTAAATGTCTGTCCAGCGAATGCTGTGGTTGTCTCTTCGAAAACGTACTCGATAGAGCCGACGGTACCGACGTCGCCATTGGCAGCGCCCATGGTGTTTGCCACAGAAACAGTACCGGTGCCAAGGGTTCCGGTGGTCGCGGTCAATATCAGAGTATTGGCGCCATTCTTGATGGTGATGGTCTGGCCCGAGGTAGGGCCGGCGCCCGAGAATGTACCTGTAGCGGTGGCGCCGGTTGGGCTGGTCGTCAGGGTTAGTGTATTGGGAATGACTCCCGCTGAGTTGGTGATGGTGATGGTAGGTGCACTGGTGGACGTAGGTGGCCCTGACACCGTGCCGACGACGGAGGACGCAGTCGCGTTGGTTGTAAGGCTTAGCACGTTGGCACCGTTGGTGATGGTGACGACCTGACCGACGTTGGGCGCACTGAAGAACATTCCCGTGGCGCTTGCCGCGGTAGGCGCGCTTGCAGTCAAAGCTGTGCCGTCAACGGTCACGGTTGAAGTGCCGGTCGCGTTGTTGTTAGCGACAGTGCCAATTCCGCTGGCGGCAACTCCGCCGAACGCCACGGCCCAGTCTTTCTTGACAGGATGTTTCGATGCTCGCAGCGGGTTCGGCCAAACGATGCCCGTAGGTGTGTCTGGCGCGCGGACTGGAAGAGCTTCGGCGGCTGGCAGGTTGCCGAAAGAGGCGCCCATATTTTCCAGTGCGGTCGCGCCGTGGCTACGCTTGATCTGTTGCAAGGTAAAGCGGGGATCGTTGACGATCTTGATCCACTGCGAATATTTGCCACTTTCGTTCGCCTGTTGCTCGGTGCCGGGATTCGAGAAAACCAGGTAGTGGTGGGTCCAGTCGTCGGGCAAGCCACGCTGCTGGATGACCCAATCTTCGATGTGGCGCTGCACCAGGGGATCGACCGCCGGAGTGGCTGCACCCGAAATTGGGGGAGCATCTTGCGCGCGCAGCCTGCCCATCGACAAAAAAAGCGTAGCGACGAGGAAAATGGCTGGTAGCGCAAACCGGAAGACACGGCACATAGACGGATCCCTCAAAAAATGTCGGATTTGCGGCAATTATACGCAGCGGTTTCGCGGTCAGCCAGTGCCTTTAGGTAACCATGTGGGAAGGCTTCGAGCCCGGAGTATGGACCTTGGTTTGCGGGCGAGCGGGGAGTGAACGCTACATTTCCCGGCGGCCTTCCATGGCCTTGAGCATGGTGACTTCATCGGTGTATTCGATGTCACTGCCCACGGGAATGCCCATGGCGATGCGGGTTACGCGGAGGCTTTGTCCCTGGCGTTTGAGTTGCTGGGCGAGGTAGGTAGCGGTGGCTTCGCCCTCGACGGTGGGGTTGGTGGCGAGGATGACTTCTTCGATCTCGCCTCGGTTAACGCGGGCCATCAAATTTGCGATGCGAAGCTGTTCGGGGCCGACGCCGTGTAAGGGAGAGATGGCGCCGTGGAGTACGTGGTAGACGCCATTAAAATGGCGCGTCTTCTCGACGGAAGAAATATTCGTCGGCTCTTCAACAACGCAGACAAGTTTTTGATTGCGCGTGGGACTGCTGCAATAGACACAGGGATCGACGTCAGTGATGTTGTTGCAGATGGAGCACAGGCGCAGCTTAGCTTTGAGGTCGCGAACGGCGTTGGCGAGGGCGTCGGCGTCATCGGCGCTGGAGCGGAGGATGTGGAAGGCCAGGCGCTGGGCGCTCTTGCTGCCGATTCCCGGCAACTTCTTGAGTTCGTCGATGAGCCGGGTCATGGGTTCGGCAAAACGGGACATAGGGATTTTGTAATTTTGTAATCGGGTAATTTGGTAATTTGAAAAACATTCATCGGGAGTGCTGATCCAAACTGCAGATCCCTCGCTGCGCTCGGGATGACAAGTGTTCCGGAGGTTGTTCAGATTACCAAATTACAAAATTACTAAATTACACGATTGCCAAGTTACGAAATTACAGAATTACCAAATTACAACATTCCTCCAAGTCCGCCTAGCATTCCGCCCACGCTCGATTGCATGGCCTGATCGACTTTGCGGCTGGCTTCATTGATGGCGGCCATGACCAGATCCTGGAGCATCTCGACATCGCCGGCCTTGACTGCCTCGGGGTCGATCTTGATGGCGAGTACTTGTTTGCGGCCGTCCATCTTAACGGTGACGGAGCCGCCTCCGGCCGAGGCTTCGACCACGGTCTGCTCCATTTTTTTCTGCAGCGTCTCGTACTGCTGCTTGGCCTGCGACATTAGTTCCTGCAGATTGAATCCAGACATAAGAAAATTGGTAATTGGTAATTTGTGATTTGCAATTGAAAACCAAAACAACGAGGGCTGTGCTCCTCAATTACAAATTACAAATCGCAAATTACAAATTGGCTTCATCCTTTCTCCCGGTAGTCGATCACGGTGCGAATTTCAGCTCCAAATTTTTCCTGCATGCGTTGGACGATGGGGTCTTGCTCGGCTCGGCTGCGAGCGCTTCCATTGGAAGAAGACGAAGACTTGCGGGGCGGGGTTGGCGCCTCGGCCGGACCGCCCGGTTCGACCAGAAGTTTGATCGGTCTTCCGGCTTGGCCGCTGGCGGCGGCACCTGCTATGCGTCGCGCGTCAGCGGTGAACGACATTTCTATCATCGTCGCGGATGCAGCTACTCTTGCGATCAACGAACTTCCTGCCAGCGTCCACTCCGCGGTTTCGAGCATCGAGACCAGCATAGGCTGATTGCTGAGCGCGTTGAGAACTGCGTCGCGCAGCGCGTCAGCGTCTGCTTCCTCCCCCCGTTTGCTCGGATTGACGGAGAGCGCGGCACTCTCGACGGGTGGGACGGGCAAGGCGGCTGTTGCTCCACTTGCTGTTGGCTCCGGCGATAACTCCTCGAGAGCCGGGGCAGCCGATCCCATCACAATATGTGTGGCGCGGGCGCCCCCGCCCGCGAATGCCGCAACATCGCTGGGGGCCTCGGCCTTTGGACCGCTCTTGCGCGCCGAATCGGCGGCGAAAGGCGATACGGAAGTTGATCGGGCCGCTGCAAGCGGCTGTTCGGGACGCCGGGTCTCCATTGGTCGGGTTTCGAGCGGCGCAGATTGCGAACGCGAAGCGATTGGAGAAGGAGCGAGCATTGGCCGGGGAGTGCCGCGCGCTGCTCCCGAAGTTGCCGCCGCATCGCTCAGCAACTGCTCGATGGGCAGCAGACGCTGCGCGTGAGCCATTTTCAATAATCCCAGTTCGAGATGGAAGCGCTGTTCCTGGCGGTATCCGAGTTCTGCATGAGTGCGGAGCATGATCTGCAAATGCCGGGTCAGGTCTTCTTCGGTGAAGAGATCGGCGATGCGGGCGGCGCGGGCACGTTCATCGGAGGAAATCTGGAGGAGTGGCGAATCCTTGCCAGCGACTTTCGCTACGGTGACGTTGCGCAGGAAGCGGACCAACTGGCGCGCGAAATGGGTGGGGCTGTGACCTTCTGAGATCAGTTCGTCGACCAGGACAAGAATTTTTTCGCTCGAACTTTTTTCTGTCGAGCGTTCGGTCGAGCCATCGGAGACTGCCTGCATCACGGTTTCTAGCGCCGCCGCCGGAGCGGAACCGATCAGGCTGCGAACCGAATCGGCGGTCAGATGCTCGGAGGTGGAGGCAATGGCCTGGTCGAGGATGGAGAGCGCGTCGCGCATGGAACCGTCTCCCGCTTCGGCGAGCAGGGCAAGCGCACCCTCATCGGCGGGGATATTCTCTTTGGTCACGATGTCGCGGAGTTGCCCCAAGATGTCGTCGAACTTCATGGCGCGATAACTGAAGTGCTGGCAGCGCGAGCGGATGGTCTGGGGAATATCTTCGGGCTGGGTGGTGGCCATCATGAAGATGACGTGGCTGGGAGGCTCCTCCAGCGTTTTGAGCAGGGCGTTGAAGGCTGCGTCGGTGATCTGGTGGGCCTCATCGAGAATGTAGATCTTGAAGCGATCGCGGGCCGGGCGGTAACGGGCGGCCTCGCGCAGTTCGCGAATCTCGTCGATGCCGCGATTGGTGGCGGCATCAATTTCGATGACGTCGACGGAATTGCCGTTACGAATCTCGGTGCAGGAATCGCAAACGCCACAGGGTTCGGTGGGTGGCTTGCCGGTGGTGCCGGTGGTGGATCGGCAGTTCAGCGCCATGGCCAGGATGCGGGCGACGGTAGTCTTGCCGATGCCGCGATGTCCGCTGAAGATGTAGCCGTGGGCGATGCGTTCCTGCGCGATGGCGTTTTGCAGAGTGCGAGTGACGTGTTCCTGGCCGATGACTTCGGAGAATTTCTGCGGCCGGTATTTGCGCGCCAGGACCTGATAGCTCATCGGAAGCCTAGATTATACAGGGGAGCAACGGGGCTGCGAGCGAGGAGCATCGGCATCTCGCGCTTGCATGGCTTCGACGGGCGGGGTACGCTCATTAGCTACGCTATAGCGCAAATATTGGAGCAGTCATTTATGCAATTAAGAATGAGCACACGAGAGGTGGAGGGCGTGCTGGTGGTGGATTGCAGCGGGCGCCTGGTATTTGGAGAAGAGTCAGCCAGCCTGCGCGACACGGTGAAGAAACTGCTGGCCGAGAGTCCGCGGGTGGTGATGAATCTGCGCGAAGTGAATTACATCGATAGCGGCGGGCTGGGGACGCTGGTCTCCCTTTTTACGACAGCGCGCAGCGCCGGCGGCGCGGTGAAATTGGCGAGCTTGAGCCAGCGGGTGGGTGACCTGCTCCAGATCACGAAGCTGCTCACGATTTTTGAAGTGTTTGACGATGAAGAAGCGGCGGCGCAGTCGTTTAAGAAGGATGCGGCGTAGGCATTTTTTCTGCCTCGGCCGTCGTTGAACCTCAGCTGCTCAAGGGCACGAGTGGAAGAGGCTGCGGAAAAAAGTCGTGGAGGGTGCGAAAAAACGTTCCTCAGGCGCTGAAGCGCGGACACATTTTCAACGGCTTACGGCACGAGTGGAACTCGTGCCCTTCCCCAAACCGGCCCAAATTGGAGTTTCTCCGCAACCTCTGGAACTCGTGCCCTTCCCGTTCGTGGAGAAATCGGAGTTTTTCCGCAGCCTGCTATAAGATCGAGGGCCTACTTCCGATGTTTTGGGACGAGTCGAATTTCGAAGATGTTGGGCCACAATTTGCCGGTGACGAAAAGGCGCTTTCGAGTTGAGTCGTAGGCGATTCCGTTGAGCACGGCGCCGGGTTCGAGACGATAGATTGGACTGAGAAGGCCTGTGAGATCGATCCATCCGGTTACTTGTCCGCTCTGCGGCGAGATCCGGGCGATCCGATTTGTCTGCCAGACATTGGCGAAAATCTCTCCCTCGACGAACTCCAGTTCGTTCAACTGATCGATGGGAGCGTTGCCATCGCGGACGGTGAACCGCCGCTTCTCGGAGAGGGTGCTTCCATCGAGAACGCGGATCTCGGCGGTTCCGTCACTCATGTAAAGGTCATTATTATTACTATTACTATTACTATTTGTGGTGAGCCCCCATCCTTCTCCGGTGTAGGAGAATCGGCGGAGCAAACGGAAGTCGCTCAGGTTGTAGACGAATCCCGTCTGCGACTGCCAGGTAAGCTGCACAACTTCATTCTTCAGGAGAGCAATGCCTTCGCCGAAGAACTCTGGGGCCAAGTCAACTTGCTGCATGACTTCTCCGGTTTCGAGACGAACCTTGCGTAGCGACGATCGACCGTTGAGGCCGGTGCCTTCGTAGAGAAAGCCGTCCCGGTAGACGAGTCCCTGCGTAAACGCATTGGGATCATGAGGGAAGGTCTGAACAATCTGGTAGGTATACTCCGCCGGCCGTTTCGCATGAATCGGGTGCGGAGGCTGGGCGAGGGCCAACCGCGCCGGGGCGACCAGGAGAAAACAAATCGCCAGCCACGGACGAGTTGTTTTCATCCTTATTCTCATTCTTATTCTTATTCGCATCGGGAAACCCGCAAGGTGTTGTTGGCGGCTATGGGGCATGTCGATTCGCAGATTTTATACCCGGACATTTATGTCGTGACATTTATATCCTGACACCGGACGACTCTCAATTGGCGCGGAAACTAGGCAATCGCGCGACCACACTCGATGCGGACGAATCTTCCCGGCATTACCAACGGCCAGGGACCAGCGCGCGGATGCCAAACACAGGGAATGAGAAGTTCACTCCCTGAAGTCAGGCGATTTGTGTCTTTGGATAGTGCATATTAGCGACAGGCAGCCTAGTGGGGGCTTCTGGTCATCCAATAGAAATGCATTCAGTGTCAAAACCGCGCGCGGCTCTCGGCCGAGGCTCCTGCAGCCTGGGGAGGTTGTGCGTTGTCTTGATGTTTTGCATGATCAGCATTCCTCACGTGCATGCCGGAGCGACGCTGCTTCTCGAGGAGCCCTACAGTTACGATGGCACGTTTGCTGGAACCGGCCACTCGGCGGTGTATCTGAGCAATGTGTGTGCCGCATCTCCGGTCGTCCTGCGTCGGTGCGGAGAGGGTGAATCGGGTGTAGTGTTGAGCCGCTACGACGGAATCATGGGATACGATTGGGTTGCGATCCCACTCATCCCCTACCTGTACGCGGTTGAGCGGCCGGAATCGGTTCCGCTGTTTGCCGACGCCAAGCTGATTGCTTTCCTTCGAGATCAATACCGTCGCGAATATCTCAAAACGGTGGCGCCGGATCGTCCCGATGGTGGGACACCGGATGGAAACTGGTATGAACTGGTCGGCTCCGCGTATGACCGGACAATTTATGGATTTGAAATTGAGACGAGTCCGGAACGGGATGCGGAGCTGATCCGCAAGCTGAATGGTCAGCCAAACCGCCAAGTTTATAACTTCATGAGGAATAACTGCGCGGATTTTGTGCGCGAGGTGATCGACTTTTATTATCCTCATGCGCTGCATCGCAGTTTGATCGGCGATCTCGGGGTGACGACTCCGAAGCAGATCGCGAAAATGCTGGCGAAATATAGCCACCATCATCCTCAGTTGGAGAGTTCAGGGTTCCTGGTGCCGCAGGTTCCCGGCACAGTGAAGCGCAGCAAGCCCGTCCATGGAGTATTGGAATCGGTTTTGGCGGCGAAGAAATATATGGTGCCGCTGGTCGTGCTTCATCCTTACATCGGAGGAGGCTTGCTGGTCGAATATTTTGGCCATCGCCGCTTCGACCCGGCGCGCAACGATCTGATTGTAGATTCGGCCCGCCAGTTGGATTCTCCGGTGACTCGCGAGAGCCGTCTTAAGTATCTCAGCCGCCTCAACGAGCTGACGCAATCGGCTTCCGATGCAGATTCAAAGGGGGGAAAAACGAGTCTGACGAAAAGCTGGGATCGTTTGCAAGCGAGCGGTCAGCCTGCGCTCGATGACGGGGAGCCGGTTCTGCAGTTGCGTGTCGGCGCCGATTGGGCTCCAGTGGGCCTGACGCGAGGCAACATCTTGAACGTTTCAGAGTCGCCGGAATTGGCTGCGAAACTGGTGGAGGCACGACTCCGTCAGGAATTACGGAGCGCCAACGCCCGCAAGACTGCGCAGGGTGATGTGGAAAAAGATTTGACGCTGCTCCAGCAACTGCTCTCGCAACGGACGCAAGACGTGCCTGCCACGCATCAAGCCGCGGCGAGCCTGCAGTAGCTTGTGGGCCGTTTCCCTCGGGGGCTAAAGCCCGCGTCTTTTGGCTCGGATTACGGTGCGGCTGAAGCCGCACCCTTTCAAAGCAATTCTAGATTACGGCCGGCTGAAGCCGCACCTTTCAAAACAATTCTAGTTATGCCGCGAATTTGCGGGAGGCCACACTAGCCGGCAGTTAACATTCTTTCGGCTTATCTACTACTGATTTGCTGCGGGAGTCTTGACTGGATCAGGGACTCCACCTGATTCCAAACCTTGGGATCACACTCGATTTGAATGTGCGACTTCATGAAGACTTTGTCGTACCAGGGATAGTTTTGGCACTGGAGCGGATTTCCTTTGTAGTCGAAGCGGAAATTTCCAAGGATGCGAGTGTGCGCTGGATCCGCTGCGCGGATCTGAGGCTGACCGTGCAGAAAGCCATCCACCTGATAGAAATTCGCGGCCTCTTCTACGTTGGCGGGGATGACCTTATCATTCTGACCGGGTTTGGAGACGCTATCCACTTGAACTGTGAGCAATACGGGAATGCCTTGTTTTTCCAGTTCACGGGCGAGCGCGATGGCTTCGGAGGCGCCCCAACTGTGCCCATAAAGAATGATGTGAGCGTTCCGTTTTTCATCGGCCGACAGCGTGCCGTCGCCGTCTCGGTCTAATAATCGAATGATTTCCGCGTAGGCCAGACCCGGGCGATGATTTTCGAGCGCCTCCGCATGGACGCCTGAGGGGTAGTCATGGCGGAGATGTGCTGCCACCTGGACCGCGCTATGGGTTAGCGCATCGTGTTTGACGTAGCCGCCTACGAAACCAATCACAATAATCGGCGTGTTGGCGCCAGTCGTCGCTGCGGTCCGGGTATTGGGAGAAGGATCGGGGCGCACCGTCCCCGCTTGAATGCCTGTGGGGATGAGGCAAAGGAGGAATGAAATCGCACGGATTGAAGCGCGACGATGACTCACAATCCCTTCAATCATAACTACGGAAGGATGGTTATTTCGGTGGACCCTAACGGGCCACCAAAGCCCTCCTTCCCCTTGAATTCAGCATTTTTGGGGCCAAAACTGTTCAGTTGCGAGGGACCTGAAGAACGGTCATACTCCGGCCATGACCCTCAAAAACGCGGCATTCCTGGCCTTGGTCGGAACGCTTCTGATCACCGCCCTCTTAGTGTGGACCTTCGTCTTCGACGTCGTCAATGCGTTGCGGGGCCTGATTCCCGCGGTAAAGCTCCTGGCGTCGTTTATCTACGCCTTCGGGTGCTTTTGCGTGGCCTTGTTCTTTTTCGTGTTCCACCGGGCGCAGTCCTGATGTGTGCAATTGGCTGCATCAATTGGGAACTGTAGTTGCCGAATGTGCGGTGCATCACTAGAATGGCACGCGGTTCAATCCGTCCAATAAATCCACTTCTCAATCAGGAGAAACATGAAAACAAAAACGATAGTGATGACTGTGGCTGTGTGTGTTATGGCAGTGGCAGTCTGCTTCGCCAGCAACCCGAACATGGGTACCTGGAAGCTGAACGAGGCCAAGTCGAAAATTCCTCCGAATGCCACCAAAAATAACACCGTGGTGTATGAGGCCGCAGGGGACAAGATCAAGGTCACGGTGGATGGCATCGACGGCGCCGGCAAGCCCCAGCACAGCGAGTGGACGGGAAAGTTCGATGGGAAAGACTATCCCCTCACCGGCGATCCTAACGCAGACATGCGGTCTTATAAAAAGATTGACGACCGCACGACCGAGTTAACCAATAAGAAAGCGGACAAGGTCACGGCCACGGCTCGGATTGTGGTCTCGCCAGACGGCAAAAGCCGCACCGTCACGGTGAGCGGAACCGACCCAAGCGGTAAAAAAGTTTCGTATACTGCCGCGTATGACAAGCAGTAGCGGGACGGTTTCCGAGGTTTGACTCCACAAATAATGCCCTTCCGCGCGATTCTGACGGAAGGGCATTTTGCAGTTTCACAACTATCGGACTTTCAGTCCTGAGACGAGCGACGCGCCGGACGGGTCCGGACCCGTGACAAAGCGCACTCTCCTGTACAATTTTCCCGAATGAAGCAATGGACCAGATCTGTGGCGGTCTACTCGGTCGTCCTGTCGTGGATTTTGCTCGCGGCGGTGTCATACGTGGCGGCCGAGCCCATCGCGTCGCTGCAGCCCAGCAACTACGTCAACGATTTTGCTGGAGTTCTGGATGCGGCGACTAAGGCGCGCTTGAACGATCTCTGCCAGCAGGTCGAGCAGAAGGCGAACGCGCAGATCGCGGTAGTGATCATCAAGTCGCTGGACGAGCAAAACGTAGTGAGTTACGCGGTCGCGCTCTATCAGAAGTGGGGAATTGGGAAGAAGGGAAGCGATCGCGGCGTGTTGATCCTGCTGGCGACGCAGGATCACAAATATTGGACGACGGTCGGTTATGGGCTGGAGTCGATTCTTCCGGATGGGAAGGTCGGTGGGTTCGGGCGGGAAATGGTTCCCCTGCTGCGCAGCGGAGATTATGCCGCAGCAGTCACGCTAATCACCACGCGAGTGGCAGCGGTAATCGCGCAGGATGCGGGCGTCACACTCCAGGGACAGCCGCAGGCGGCCTACCCTCGACGGCAACCCCAGTCCCATGTGGGAGCCGGAGCTGTGGTGGTCTTGATCCTTGTGCTCTTCTTCATCATTCTCCCAATTTTGGGAGCGATATTTCGCGGGGGCGGAGGTGGACGGGGTAGCGGCGGTTCTGGATTTTGGTCAGGGCTGCTGTGGGGCATGCTGTTAAACAGCATGGGTGGTCGCAGAGGCGGTGGTTTCGGCGGTGGCGGATACGGTGGTTTTGGCGGCGGGGGTGGTGGCGGCGGATTCGGGGGTGGAGGATTTGGTGGTTTTGGCGGCGGCAGCACGGGCGGTGGCGGGGCGGGCGGAAGTTGGTAGAGTGCCCCACAATTTCGTAGCGTAAGACTGCAGTGTCATCCTGAACGGAGCGAAGGACGCTTGTATTGCTCGAAGCGTCAGAATTCAGAGGTCCTTCGCGTTGCTCAGGATGACGACCCAACTTTACTTTGTATGGAAATTTACCTGCGAGAGAGTGATTGAGGAGCGGAATGGTTCCGGAAAAACTGATTCAAGAGTTTGTCGAACAAATGCGAGGAGCGGCGGGGAAGAATCTGGTGGCCGTGATTCTGTATGGATCGGCGGCGGCGGGAGACTACGTTCCTGAGCACTCGGACGTGAATCTGCTGTGCGTGCTCGGCGACACTTCCTTTGCATCGCTGGGAGCGCTGGCTCCGGCCATCGCATGGTGGGCGAAGCAGAAGCATCATCCGCCGCTGCTGATGAGTGCGGAGGAGGTGCGGCGGTCAGCGGATGTTTTCTCCATCGAATTTATGGACATGCGGCGACATTATCGCGTGTGGTGGGGAGAAGACATTCTGAAGGGGCTGGAGATTCCGATGCGGTTGCATCGTGCGCAAGTGGAGTATGAATTGCGCGAGAAGTCGATTCTGCTGCGACAGCGCTTGCTGATGTCCTCGGGAAACACCGACGCGAAGTGGGAGCTGTTGCTGCGGTCGCTCTCGGCGTTTGGAACTTTGTTTCGCCATGCGCTGATGGTCTTGGGCGATCCGGGAACCGGATCGAAGCGGGAGGCGACGGCTGCTCTGGCGGGCAAACTGGGGATTGATGCCAGCGTATTTCAGGAATTGCTGGACATTCGCGATCGGAAAAAACACCGGAAGTCAGCAAATGTGGACAGCCTGTTTGCGGGCTATCTGAAGCTGGTGCAAGAGGTGACGGCGGCGGTCGACAAGGTATCGGATGCGTAGAAGTGCAGGGATTAACATTTTGCGGCAAACAGCAGGTCCTCCGCTTCGCTCAGGATGACAATTTGTTTGTTGCGGCAAACAGCAGGTCCTTCGCTTCGCTCAGGATGACAACTCGTTTGCATTCTTTGAGAGGTGATTTGGAATTCAGGAGGGTGATATGGGCAAGGGATTGATCGTAGTGGTGATACTGGTGGTGATCGTGCTGGCGCTGTTTGGACAGTATGTTGGAGTGAAAAATAATCTTGTGGCCAAGGATCAAGCGGTGAAGGCGGCCTGGTCGCAGGTGGATATTGTGCTGCAGCGACGCGCGGATTTGATTCCGAACCTGGTGGAGACGGTCAAAGGATATGCGCAACAGGAAGTGACGGTTTTCGGCGATATCGCCAAGGCGCGGTCGGCACTGCTTTCGGCGCAGACTCCGTCGGACAAGATTGCCGCGAACGGGCAGTTGGATGGTGCGATCGGGCGGCTGTTGCTGGTGGTGGAGAATTATCCGCAGCTGAAATCGAATGAAAACTTCCTGCGATTGCAGGATGAGTTGGCGGGCACCGAGAACCGGATTGCCGTGGAGCGCAAGCGCTACAACGACACGCTACAGGATTACAACACTTACGTGCTCCAGTTCCCGAACAGTCTGTATGCGGGGTGGGCGGGGTTCAAGCAGAATCCGGCGTACTTCCAGGCTACGGAAGCCTCGCGGCAAGTACCGAAGGTTGACTTTGGCGCGAAGCCAGCGGCTCCGGCAGCAGCTCCGGCGCACTAAGTAAGCAGATTGTTAAGCGGGCTAATGCAGGGACTAAGTTTGGCGCGCTTTTCGGGGACGAAGTCGTTTCCCTCCGGGGCTAAAGCCCATGTTCCTGGCTCGGATTACGGTGCGGCTGAAGCCGCACCCTTTCAAAACAATTCCAGATTACGATGCGGCTGAAGAGTTTGCTGAACAAGTGTTTTCTCCGCCCAGCGGTCCCCCAGAGGCTGGAAGCCGCCATTGATTCGGTGGCAGTTACGGCACGAGTGGAACTCGTGCCCTTCCCGTTTGTGGAGGGTTCCAGAGTTTTTCAGCAGTCTGTGAAGCCGGACCCTTTCAAGACAATTCTAGCTTGCCGCGAAATTTATGGGACGCCACACTACTTCGAGTGAGTTAGATCGGATGGGCGAGATCGGCACAAATAAAAAAGATGTGGTGGCTGCGGAAACTTTGCCACCACATCCGATAGCGGAGCTCGAGGATCGTTTCTACTGCAGAGGCGTCAGGGCGTTACAGGAATCGTGGTCGGGAATTACTGCGCCCGTTGGATCGTAGTGAATCACGCCATCTTCGGTGGAACAGAAGCTGCGGTTGCCGCTGCCGGACAGGGGCGATCCAACGGAGAAGTATGAACCGGCAGGCGTACCGATGCCGGTAGAGGCGAAGTTATATCCGTTCTTAGTGCCGGAGGCGAGTAGATTGTCGATCATGCAGGCGCTGGTCTGGTCAGGCGGAGTGCAGCTTGTGCCGCCGAGGGCGGTGAGAGTGGGCGCAAAGCCGACGGTCGGGTAATTGTCGTTGTAACTGATCTGGGCGATATTGATGGTGCGAATCGAGGCGACGGCGGAGGCTTCGTTGGCGGCAACGCGCGCCTGTAGCAGGTTTGGGATCGCGATGGCGGCGATGATCAGGATAATCGCCACAACAATCAATAACTCGATAAGCGAAAAGCCTTTCTGATTCCGTTTGCGGTTTTTCATTTTGCGAGCTCCTCTAGTTACTGAAGTTACCTACTGACTTATCGTGTCAGTTACTGTGCTCGGTTCACGTTTCAGTGAGGGGATCGCCCGATGCATTCCTAAAATGCAACCTCGCGACCAAATTGATTGCACATAGTTATCAATTGGTTGCACAGTTGTGTCTGGTCCTCATGTGAAAAGAGTTGCACACCGGGCTGGGAAACAGAGGAAACACGGCGGTTCCCCGGGCCGAGGCGACGGGGAAATGGGCGGTTACTTCTGGTGCCTAGCGCCAAACTGGAGTCGATGTCGATCCCTGCGGTCCCGAGGTCGGCGTGGCTTGGGTGGCGAGGGCGTCCGTCGCCCGACATCAGAGTTACGGCACGGCTGATGCCGTGCCCTTCAAAGCAAACTCAAACTGACCCACTACCGCAAAACCGAACATATTGCGCGTGCACACGTCACAAATTATGTAAGAGGCGCGGTGGTATACAGATGAACAGGGTCTCAGGAATCCCCTCCGATTCCGAAGTCTTGGACACGAGGGGAGTCGTATGGGCCGCCGCAGTGCACGGTTTCGCAGTATCTCTCGCATCATTTCCCGCAGCATTTCCCGCAGTATTTCCAAGGTAATTTTCTTCCGCGTATTTCTCTTCCAACTCATCGTCATCGCGATCGCTTCTATGGCATGGGCGCAGGACGCCTCCACGGGAGCTCTGCGAGGCGCGGTGTTGGACGCTCAGGGAGCGGTGATTACGAACGCCGACATTGTGGCGATCCGGGTCGAGACCGGGGTCCGCTACCATTCCGCTACCGATTCCGCAGGGCGGTTTGTGATGGATCTTTTGCCGCCGGGGCAATATTCGGCGCGTGCCGAAGCGGAGGGAATGTCGCCCCAGATTTCTCCGATGATTCGGGTGGATGTAGGCGCAGCGGCACAGTTGACGTTCAAGCTGAAAGTGGCGGGACCGAAGGAGTCGATCACAGTATCGGAAGCGCCGCGAGTGGGGGAGACGGATCCTAGTTCGGTGTCGGCGCTGGTGGATGAGCAGGCGATCAGGGATTTGCCTCTGAATGGACGCCGGTTCACCGATCTGCTGTTGCTGTCTCCGGGTGTGACCCAGGATCCGCGAGGTCTGACTTCGGGCTCGAACGGCGACCTCTCTTACGGCGGCATTCGCGGCTATAACACCAGCTTTCTGGTGGATGGCGCGGACAATAATAACGGGTTCTATGCCCAGGCCTCGGGAAGGTATCGCGCGCCATATCAATTTTCTGACGACGTGGTGCAGGAGTTCCGTGTGCAGTCGAGCGGCTACGGAGCGGAGTCGGGACGTGCCGGAGGCGCGGTAGTGAACGTAGTAACAAAGTCGGGCACCAACCAGTGGCACGGCAATACTTTCTATCATTTCCGCGACAGCGAGCTAGGCGGAGCAACGCCGCCATTTCTGGGATTCAATCCGAGCAACGTGCAACAGCAGTTTGGAGCGACGATCGGAGGACCGATCCAGCGCAGCAAGACGTTCTTTTTCGCGGGATACGATCAACACATTTTTAATGTGCCGGCGGTGGTGCAGTTCGACAACGGTCAGACGGTGGTGGTAGCGCAGCCGGGCATCTATCCAACTCCGGGGGACTATGAGATCTGCAATCCCGCGATTGGCGGCATGGCTTGCGATGAGACACTGGTGTTGGCATCAGCGGCACAACTTTCGACCATGGGCGGAACCTTTCATGCCCAGTTGCTGGGAGAAACGGGATTTGTAAAACTGGACCGCGTACTCTCGCCGCATCAATTTCTTACGGCGCGACTGAGCACATCCCGGTCGTACGGGACGAACAACGTCTATTTTGATCCGGGTAGTCCGATCACATTTGATTCGATCAGCGCGAACGGCCAGGAGGACGTGGATACCGAGAGCGCGTCGCTGAGTTTAGTGAGTGGCATCACGCCCCTCCTGACGAGCCATTTGCGAATCCAGTTCTCTCGCGATCTGGAGCAGTCGTTTCCGAACACGAACGGAACCCAGTCGAGCATCTACAGCTGGATGGAAGATTTTGGGCAATCCTCAACCTTGCCACGGCAAACGCGAGAACACCGGCTGCACATGGGGGAAACTTTCAGTCTGAGCCACGGACGCAACCAGTGGAAGTTCGGGGCGGACACCATGTTGACCTGGGACTACAACTTTTTTCCGTCGCTGTTCGGCGGCGAGTATTTCTATGACAACATTTCGGTGAATCCGTTTACGTTTGTGCCCATGCGCGAGGGATTGCAGTTGACGCCGCTGCGGGCGTGGGCGCATAACGTGCCGCGATATTACGAACAGAATTTCGGAAATCCGGTGTCGCATCCAAACAGCAATGACTATGCCGGGTTCGTGCAGGACACGGTTCGGCTGACGCCGCATTTCAGCCTGAGCCTGGGCGCACGCTATGACCTGCAGACCTTTTCGAAGACGGGAATGGTCAACAATCCGCTGTGGCCGGGTTCGGGCAAGATGCCGTTGAACGAAATGAATTTCGCCCCACGCGTGGGAATTGGTTACGTGTTCGGCAACGAGCGGCCGGTCATGGTGCGGGCGGGGTTTGGAATTTTCTATACTCGCATTCCCCAGATTTATCAGTCGGCGGTCATCAACGACAATGGTCTGAGCGACAATTTCATTTCTCTCGACAACACGGATACTTCGCAGGCGCCGGTATTCCCTGCGTATCCGAACGCGGCGGTGAACTGCCCCCGGGGACCGGTGGCGTGCACGATTCCGGCCGCGTGGCAGCAGTATGCGACGAACGAGGTGGCGGCGTTTGATCCGGCATTTAAGACACCCCGAGTACAGCAGGCAAGTCTGAGTGGGGAGCGGGAAGTGGCAGACGGGTTTACGGGAACCGTATCTTATCTGTTTGTGCATGGCGTGGATATGATCCGGGCAAGAGATGTAAACCTGCCGCTACCGACTTATTACAGTTATCCGATTTATGATCCCACCGGCAGCGCTTTTCAAAATGAGTTCTATAACGTGGAGTCATTTGCGACATGGCAGACGAGTTACAGCGTCAGTTGTCCATATCCTCCGTGTATCAACCCGTTGGGTCGTCCCATCTCGCAACTGGGGGCGATCGACCAGTTTGAAAGTTCGTCGTCGAGTGTGTATCACGGCTTGACCGTGTCGCTGCGCAAGCGAATGTCTGGCGGATTGTATTTCAGCCTGGCATACACCTGGGCGCATGCCATCGACAACGGACAGGATGCGCTGATCGCAGGGCAACCGGTAACGGTGCAGAACTCGTACGCGACCAAGAGTGAACGCGGGCCGAGTGTGACCGATCAGCGGAACCGGTTGACGATTTCAGCGATCGAAGAGCCGCACCTGTTTGCGGAGGGACAAAAGACGCTGGCGACAATGTTCAATCACTGGAAGATTTCGGGCATCATGACGTATGGCAGCGGAAGGCCAGCCAATGCAACCGTGTCGGGCGATCCGAATCAGGACGGGAACGCGACCAACGATCGTCTGTCGGGTTACGGGCGCAATGCATTTACCGGTCCTGACTACGCGAGCATGGATCTGAAAGTAGGAAGGATGATGAGTCTCGGCGCACATTTTCATCTCGAGCTGAGCGGAGATTCGTTTAATCTTTTCAATCGCAATAACCAGCGGCTGGTGATTACGGACAACGGCTTTCAGAGTACAGCTGGGCAGTTCATTAAGTATGCGCAATACGCCGGAAACACGTTCTATCCGGCGTATTATCAGCAACCTACAAGTCTTTTGAAGCCGACCAGTTCATTCGCTCCGCGGCAATTGCAACTCTCGATGCGATTAAATTTCTGAAAATAGAAGGAAGGCTTTTGCACATTCTACTTGACTTAACAGGGCAATGCTTGCCATAACTAACGAGTCTGGTTAGCACGAACGTGGGGGGTAGTTGGTTAGCTGGAGTTCGACTTCAAGAGGGGTGAATCTCTTGAAAACGCGCTTCGGTGATTCAATCGGAAGTTCAAACCGAGGACATTAATTATCAAGGAAGTAAAACGTTACTCGTTTTACCTGAAGCTCGTCGGTAGCCGACAATTACGTCCAAGCCTAGTGTCTGGATCTAAGTTGGTTCTACTTCCCCGTAGTTGACGTTAATCAGCAAATCAATATCCACGCGGTGCATACCGGGTGGTGGGCCGAACCCAGGGGTCAGCATGAGGGGGATGTAAATCTCCTGCCCACGAAGTGAACCGGATCCTTCCCTATTCGGGTCTTCCGTGCAGAGCAGGCCGCGAAATGGGAGCGCCTCTTCAATGGAATACCAGGACAAGATTCTGAAGTGTATCGATTGTGGCACGGATTTCGTGTTCACTGCGGGTGAACAGCTTTTCTTTCATGACAAGCAGTTCAAGAACGAACCGAAGCGCTGCAAGAGCTGCAAGGGCAAGCGAGTGGGAGTGATTGGGGGACAATCACACGGACCGTCGCGCGGCCATTCTTACGCGAAGATGGAAACCCGGACCAACTGTTCGCAGTGTGGGAAAGAGACTACGGTGCCATTCCGGCCGACGCAGGGGCGTCCGGTGTTGTGCCGCGAATGTTTCCAGCAGGGGCGGCAGGTGGCAAGCGCCTGATAATCCCGCGATCTTTTTGAGAAACCACGCCGACGGGATTGCCTATCCCGCGTGGCGCCGGGTTTCGTGCGCCTTCGACACGGGCTTGCGCGTCTGAAGTTGCTTATCGGCGTGGCGAACGAGCAGGGCCTCGACTTGACGGAGCAGATCGCTGGTGCCAAGAGGCTTGATGAGCAACGAGTGAGAGTTTTCTACGGTGCCGTCGACTGCCGTGGCATTAGTATTGTTTTCGGCCGCAGCTTTTCCATGGTGATTCCCATTCCAACTCCCATTCCAATGTTCGCCGGAGGGTGGATAAGCCGTGAGCAGGGCGGTTGCCGGGTCGTAAGCCTGACGGCGCGCTCGGCGCAGGACTTCCAGGCCGGCTTCTTCGGTTTCCATACGCAAGTCGCTAATCACCATCTGATAAACGGCAGACTCCATGCGAGCAAAGGCCTCGGCAGAACTGCCCGCCGTTTCAACTTCAAATCCGTGGAGTTCGAGCACCGCTTTGAGGGTCAGGAGCACGGCTAAATCATCGTCCACTAGAAGAATGCGGCGTTTCATGTACTCCCTCTCAGGCCTTTTGACAGGCCTCTTCACAGCCAAGTTGCAAAAGCGAAAGGTGGAATCGGATATTCCACTGGACCCCGCAGTCGCAGCATCCACTCATTTAGTATAGGAGCGTGGCTCGCTTCTACATAGAGAATTTTGGCTGCCGCGCAACGCAAGCGGATGGGGCGGCGCTGGAGCGGCAGTTTCTGGATCGCGGATTGGAGCGCGCCGCCGTGGCTCGCGCCGCCGAAATTGTCGTGCTCAATACCTGCACGGTAACCGAGAGCGCGGACAAGGATGCGCGCGCGTCGATACGGCGCTTGCAGCGGGTGAATCCGGATTGCCGGATTCTGGTGACCGGGTGCTACGCGCAGCGGGCGCCGGAGGAACTGGCAGCGCTCCCCGGTGTGACTTGGGTGGTGGGCAACTCGCACAAGCACCAGGCGGCCGAGATCGCGACTTCGACTTCCTCTTCTTCCTCTTCCTCAATGTCTTCGACCGGGTTTGTTTCGATCGCGCAGCTTTCAGGAGAACGGACGGACCTATCGTTTGCGACGAAACGCGAAAACATGGGGCACCCCGGCAATGTCGTGGTCGGAGATATATTCGCGCACACCGAACTGCTGGCGGCTCCTGTATTTGAGGCGGCAAACGAGCGAACGCGTCCTAATCTGAAAGTGCAGGACGGATGCGACAACCGTTGTTCGTTCTGCGTGATCCCGTATGTTCGGGGACAAAGCCGCTCTCTGCCGAGCGAGCGCGTCATCGCGGAAATGCGGACGCTGGTCGAGGCGGGCTATCGCGAAGTGGTTATTTCGGGGATCAATCTGGGGCGCTGGGGAAGGGATCTGGGAGGCAGCTCTCAGCTGTCAGCTTTCAGCTCTCAGTCAGGACCAAGACCAAAAAGCAACAGCCAACGATTCATCGATTTAATTCGTGGCATTCTCTCGCAGACGTCACTTGAGAAATTGCGCATCAGTTCGGTCGAGCCTATGGATTGGAGTGATGAACTGATCGAACTTGTTGCGGCCTCCCCGCGGATCGCGAAGCATGCGCATGTTCCCATGCAGTCGGGGAGCGATGCGGTATTGCGGCGCATGCATCGCAAGTACCGGCCCTGGCACTACCGTGAAAAGATATTGAAGATTCGCGCGGCCATGCCGACGGCGGCGATTGGCGCTGACGTAATGGTCGGATTTCCGGGCGAGACGGAAGCGGAATTTGGCGAGACGCGCCGCACGATCGAGGAACTGCCGTTTACTTATCTGCACGTGTTTACCTATTCGGCGAGACCGGGAACTCCGGCCGCGGAGCAGTCGGGGCAGGTTCCGGTAACAGTGGCTCGCGAACGGAACCGGGGGTTGCGAGAGATTGCATCACAGAAGAAAGCGACGTTCATGCAATCGCTGGTTGGAACCGCGGTGGAGGCGATCACTCTGCAAACGGGCGGTGCGGGATTCACCGAGGCGCTGACGGAGAATTATCTGAAGATGCGAATCTCAGGCCGTCTCGAAGCCAACCGCTGGCAGGTTATGAACATCGAAGGCCTCAATGGCGAAATGCTCATGGGCAACCCACGTTGACTCCGAGACGTCCGGTGCACCAAGAGCAAACACGAAACGGCCGCCGAGGTAGTGACTTAAAAGTGCAGGGTAGGAACAAACCCATTGACCGGAAACCGTTTACTGGCTTACGATAACGAAAACCAAGAAGTGCGGGAGCGATCCGAAACCATGTCAGCGTCGAGAATTCGGTCTGCGATGTGTTGCTTGCTGGCGGTCCTGTTTCCGGCGCAAATTATGCTGGCTGGAGAGACCGCGACGGCCATGCTCTACACCAGCGGTGCGACATGGTTAAACGGGAGCGAGGTGCCGAAGTCGTCGGCCGTGTTTTCGGGAGACCTGTTACAGACGCGTCAGGATTCGACGGCAAGTATTCAATCCAACGGATCGAATGTGATGGTGCTGGCGGACTCGCTGGTGAAATTTGAGGGGCCGGCCGTGGAGCTTGAACATGGGGCAGTGCGGGTGACGACCTCCCGCGGAATGGCGGCGCGAGCGGGTGACGTGACCATTACACCGGCGGCGAATTCGTGGACTGAATTTCAGGTGACTGACGTCGATGGGCGGGTGCAGATCGCGGCCAATAAAGGCGATGTAACGGTGCAAGACGACAAGGGAACGACCACCGTGACACAAGGCCAGCAGACTACTCGCGATGATACGAGCGACACCGATAAGAAGAAGAAAAAGCGCCGCAAGGCTGCTGGCGCGGCACCTGCTGCAGGCGGAGGAATCATGAGTTCGACTCCCGTCGTCTATGGCGCAGTAGCTGGCGTGACTGCAGGCGCGATATGGATATGGACACGCGAGCCGTCCCCGGTGAGTCCGGCGTGCCCGACAATCGGTTGCCGGTGATTCTGCTCCGAGTGGGTAGTTTTTTTCAGTTCTTCCAAATCAGTTCTGGGGTCGGCGACTGAATTCATGTCGCGCTACGTTTCCTACCGAGATTTCGACTGGATCCTTCTGGGCTTCGTGCTGGCAATCTGCACGCTAGGAGTGTTGCAGATTCACAGTGCCACTGAGCACACGAAATTTGCCGGAGCTCACATCAAGCAAATCTACTGGATTTTGGGCGGCGTGGGCGCGATGTTCATGGTCAGCCTGCTCAACTATCAAGCTCTGCTTGAACAAATTCACTGGATGTACATTGCCTCCCTCGCCTCTCTAATCGCGGTGATGCTCTTTGGACAAAAATATCTGGGTGCACGCCGTTGGATCAAAATGCCCGCGGGAGGACATTTCCAGCCGTCAGAGTGGGTGAAGCTGATCCTGATTCTGGCGGTGGCGAAATACTTTTCTGACCTGCATGATCGGGAGCTTTCCTGGCCAGACTTCCTGAAGGCTGGCTTAATCGTGGGCTTTCCCATGATCATGGTCCTGGCGCAACCTGACCTGGGCACGGCACTCACCTATCTTCCGATCGCCGTAATGGGGCTTTTCCTGGGTGGGCTCAGATGGAAACAGGCGGGGGTCGTGCTGCTGCTAGCCGCACTGTGCATGCCTCTGGCCTGGCACCACATGAAGGACTACCAGAAGCAGCGGCTGCTCAGCTTTCGCGAGCCAGACGCCGACCCCAAGGGCTCGGGATACCAGGTAACGCAGTCTCTGATCGCCGTCGGTTCGGGAGGGATCTTTGGCAGCAGCCAGGGATCGCAGACGCATCTGGCGTTCTTGCCAGTGCCGCAGACTGACTTTATTTTTGCCGCCTTTGCCGAGGAACATGGGTTTGTAGGAGCTCTGGCGGTTCTGCTGTTATACTTTATAGTGCTGATGCGGTTGACTCAGAATGCACAAACGGCGCCTGACCGCGCCGGGGCATTTCTGGTGATGGGTGTGGTGGCTGTGCTTAGCTTTCACATTCTGGTCAACGTTGGCATGGTGGTTGGCTTTATGCCGGTCACCGGAATACCTCTGCCGCTCATGAGTTACGGTGGGTCGTCCGTTCTTTTCATGTTTTTGGCGTTGGGGATGGTAATGAACGTCAGGATGCGCCGCTTCGTGAACTGAGACGGGTTGGCGGGGTTGGAGCGGGCTTCTCATGAGCGCCTCCTTGAAACAAGATTAAGCAGTCAGGTTTTCGAACCAGATTTCAAAGTCAAGACAAGCAGGAAACAAGATTACGAAGGCCCTCGCGAAAAAGGAGGGCAGAATGCCGGCAGAAGTCAAAGCCGGACAGGATTGAAGCCAGTCAGGCGGGGAACGGCCCCCTCAGCGTGAACGCGAGGAGTGGCCACAAAACCTGACCGAAGGCTTAACGCGATCAGTGCAGACTCGAAAGAACAATTCACTGCAGTGCAGGCCTCGGGAAGAATGCCGGGACCGCGCCCGCTCCTACCCCGCACCCCAGTCGGCCAAAACCGCGCTGTCTGGGGACTCCGTGGAGCGGCGCTGAACGCTATCGATCTATTGGTCCGCCTTGCGCTTCTGGTCCGGTAAAGAAAAACCGGAGTAGAAATGAACAAGGAATTGTATGTATCAGCCACCCCCCACGAAACCAAAGTGGGGATCACGGAAGACGATCAACTAGCGGAAATTTACCTCGAACGAGAAAACGAATACACCTTAGCCGGCTCGATTTATAAAGGCCGGGTCACACGCGTGCTGCCAGGCATGCAGTCGGCTTTTGTCGACATTGGGTTGGAACGCGACGCCTTTCTGTACGTCTCCGATTTCATGGATCTGGAGCAGCAGGACGAAGACCTGGATGAAGCCATCCCGGCCAATCGCCCGGTGACTGAGGCGCGTCCGCGGTTCGCTTCGGAGACGGATGCTCCAGCGGAAGGACAGCTTGCCGAAGCCAGCGGCGAGGGTGAGGGAGATGAGCCGGAAGCAGGTACGGCGGAGTCTTCGGGCAATGCGGCGGGGCGCGACTTTCGGGGACGACGACGTCGCCGGGGACGTCGTGGAGAGAATGGCGACCGCGGCGGCCGAGGCGAGCGTCCGGAGCGCAGCGAAAGTCGGACCGAACCTCGGATCGAACCTCGGCTCGATGCTCGGATCGAACCGCGTAATGAATTGCGAACGGAAAGCGGAAGCGAGCCACGTGGCGAATCCAGAGGCGATTCAAGGAATGAGCGGAATGACCGTTTTGGCCGAGGCGATCGCTTCGGACGCGGCGGGTCAGACTCGCGATTCCAGCGCCCTGCGCCGACGGCTCGTGCCGGTCGCGACTATGATTACGGACCACCTCCGGGGTATCAACCGATTCTGCTTCCCGGCGAATCGATTTCGAAGTACCAGCGTCAGGGACAAGGCCAGAGTGGAAGTGAGAATGAGAAAGAACGCGCGGCTTCGCCAGGGCAGAATGCGGCGATGGCGGAGGTGCCGCCTTCGGCCGCGATCGTAGCCAATTTTCCTGAGGATGAACCCATGTTCGCGGCGAAAGTGGCCGAGCCCCTTCACGAGCAGCATGAGCACGTGCCCCACGCCGAGATCGAGGAAACAGAAGTTGAAGAAGAGGTACGGATTGCTACGGGCGCCGCTCCGGAAGCAGCAGAAGCGCAGCACAAAGAGCGGGTGATCGCGGAGCTTTACTCGGCGCCAGAATTGGTGAACGAGACGGCGCAGGAATCGCGTTTCGTTGCAGCCCCGCCGGCCACGCAGGATGCTGTGCGGGATGTTTCCGAGCAGGTTACGCAACCTGTGGCGCATGGGTCGGTTGAAGAACAGGAAATTGAGGAAGAGGAAGCCGAACTGATGTCTTACGGGGAAGAGCCCGGAGACGATGAGGGTTTCGAGGAAGTGGAAGAAGAGACCCACGCGGCGGGTGGCGAGTTGTCGGGATCCGTCGCAGCAGCCGCTCCGGAGTTGGCAGTCGCGAGCGAGCCAGCGGCCAATGGCGAAACACTTCCAGAAGCCGTGCTGGAAGCGGAAGAGCGAGAAGCCGAGGAACTGGAACTGGAAGAGGCGCAAGCCGAAGCCGAGGCTCTGCTTGAAGCCGAGGCGATCGGCGAGGGTATTGTGGACGCGAGCGCGGAAGTTCGCGGTCCCGCACCCGAAGCGCGGTTGCTGCAGCGCACGCAGCGTCGCGGGCCGGATCGCGGGCCTGACCGAGGTCGTGGAAGGCGCGGTGGACGGCGTTTTCGCAGTCGTGAGAACACAGTGGTCCCACAGATCAGCGAACTGCTCAAAGAAGGGCAGGAAGTGCTGATCCAGATTGCGAAAGAGCCGATCGGGAAGAAAGGGGCGCGCATTACCAGTCACATCGCGCTGCCGGGACGCTTCCTGGTCTTCATGCCGACGGTGAACCACACCGGAGTGTCGCGAAAGATTTCGTCGGAAGAAGAGCGGCAACGGCTGAAGCGGATTATTCAGAGCGAGCGTGAAAACGGCGGAGGCGGTTTCATCGTGCGCACTGCGGCGGCGGGCGCAACGGATGAGGAACTGCGGGCCGATATCCGATTTCTGAAGAACCTTTGGAATGAGATTAAGTCGCGCTCCGACAACAGCAAGTCTCCGGCGCTGATCTATCACGATCTGAATGTGGTGGAGCGCGTGCTGCGCGATCAGGTAAGCTCGGAGTTTTCCGCGATCTGGGTCGACACCGAGCAGGAGTACGAGCGCATCCTGCGATTTGCCAATCGCTTCCAGCCGGGATTGGTCAAGCGCGTCAAGCTCTATACCAAAGAGACTCCACTCTACGATCAGTTCGGGCTGAACGAGGAAATCAACAAGGCGCTGAAATCAAAAGTCTGGCTCAAGAGCGGTGGCTACATCGTGATCAACCAGACCGAAGCCCTGGTCGCGATCGACGTAAATACGGGCAAGTACGTGGGCAAAACGGCCCGTCTCGAGGACACGATCGTGAAGACGAACGTAGATGCGATCAAGGAGATCGTGCGCCAGGTGCGGCTGCGCGACCTCGGCGGCATCATCATCATCGACTTCATCGACATGGACGAGCGTCGCAATCGCCAGAAGGTGATGCAGGCGCTGGAAGAGGCTTTACGCCTCGACCGTGCGCCGTCGAAAGTCCTGCAGTTCAATGATTTCGGTCTGGTGGCGATCACTCGCAAACGGGTCAAGCAATCGCTGGAGCGGACGATTGGATCGCCGTGCCCTTATTGCCAGTCCACAGGTTTCGTAAAATCGGTGAACACGGTCTGCAATGAGGTTTATGTCGAGATGCGCAAGATTTCGAATCATCTGGAGCACAGCGACGTGATGCTGCGCGTGAATCCCGAAGTGGCGAAAGCTCTGAAGGCCAACAACGCGAAGCTGCTGAATGAGATGGAGGAGTTGACCAAGAAGACGATCATTGTGAAGTCGGATCCGGCGCTGCATCAGGAGCAGTTCGACATTCACTAAAGCACTAACGACAACAACTTGGATTTTCGTTTCGAGAATAGGGACGGGTGAAAGCCCGTCCCTTTTTGTTTGGCGCTTATGCTTCGCTGATAAGCTTGGCGGCTTCGTGGGTGCGCTCGCGAAGCTTTTCGAGCGAACTGCTGAGAGGCTTGTTGTCAGCCAGCTTATCTGCCGACTGACCGAGGTTTTGCTGATTGGAGGGCAAGGCTAGCCGGTCGACGGCTTCCGTAAGGTGCTTGGCGAGGTCGACGAGGACGACCAGAGAATCGGCATGCAGCTTCCAGACGGAGCGCGAATTTCGCGAGCGTTTGAATTCCTCGATCTCGGTGGTGATGCGGGCCGTTACGGCGACGACGCGGAGCAGCATCCGGGCGGCGTCCGCGCGCGGGCCCGATTGGTCGAGATAGTCGGCGGTGTAGGCTTCGACCTCGGCCGAACTGAGCACCAGGTTGAAATAACGCATGGGCACAATCTGACGGAACTTGGGATCGGCGACGCGCACAAAAACGCGGATCGATTCTTCCACCCGCCGCAACTTCGCTTCCTCTGCCGAAAGTGCCTGTGGCGTGATCGTGACGGGCACATACCGGGCAACCAGCGCCGGGGCGACCGCAGCGGCGCCAGCCCCCACGGATCGAACCGAAGGAATGGAGTCGGAGTGGGTACGCGCGATGGGCGGCCGGCGCTCCAGTTCTTTTCTCAGACGCGAGACGCGGCGGAATTTTTCCAGGGCTGCGCTGTAATCAACTTTTAACAGCTGATCCTGATTCAGGGCGGCGACATGTTCGACCGTGACTTCAACGCCGTCGACGGTGCTGAGGATGCTGCCTCCAAGCTCTTCCAGGCGGTTGGCGAAAGTTTTGATCTCGTCTGCTGCCGCGGCGAATAACGTATGAAAACGATCGCCGAACGCGGCGTTGTATGGCGCGAGCGTGGCGAGCACTCCGGGATGATAGATCGATTCGCCGAGCGAGGCCTTCAACTGCCGCACCCGTTGGATGATGCCGGAATCCATAAGCGCGCTGAAATCCTGGAAGCGATTGGCCTGATCAAGCAAGGGGCTGAATTCGCGCAGCAACTGCACATCGGCATCCGAGAGGATGGGGGCTTCGGATTCCGACAGAATTTCAAGCAGCGCGATTTCAAACGGAGACAAAGGAATGGAGCCATCGAGGCCGTAACCGCGGCGTTCCCACTGGCCGGCTACACGCGGATGACGAAAGAGAAAGGTTGCGACCAGATCGGTCTTGTCACGATTGGCGCCCGAATCGTCGCGATGGCGGGCGAAGTAGCGCAGCAGAGCTTCGGCGACCTCGGGATCAAGCCCCGGTTGTACCCCAAGCCGCAGCATGGCAGGAGTGATTGCCATGTCGAGCAGTTGGATCCAGACGTGCAGCTGCCCGAGGGTAGAGCGCACGTCATCGGCGTGGCTAATGATGTCTGGAGCAAGTTCGGCGGGTGCGGGGAGTTCGGCGCCAAGCTGGTCACTCAGCAGGCGCTGATAAAAACTTTGCACGGTGGCCAACAACGCCAGCTCCCATTTGGGATCCTCAAGCAAAGTCAGCTCCTTCGAAATGACGCACGAATATTCGCATTGGGGATACCTTAAGTAAAACCGAAAGGTACCAGCAGCGCAATTGGTTACCTGGTTACGGAAGTGGGTGCACTGTTACCCCGGTTGAGAGCGCTATTGGAAGACCACGGTTTGTTTCTATCTGCTCAATGATGGGGGCCATCGTCGAGTACCTGAGTAACGTAGTGAGCGGTAGGGCGATTTCTCGACGCGGGGCAACTTCGACGTAAGACTGCCAGCGCTAATGTTTGATCGCTTTCAGAATCTCGCGTGCGGCATTCGCGCCGGAGCCGCCGGTCAGACCGGTTCCCGGATGCGTTCCACTGCCGCATAAATACAGGTGTTCGATCGGCGTGTTGTAGCGCGCCCAATCGAGCAGGGGACGCATGGTGAAGAACTGATCGAGCGCCAGCTCTCCATGGAAGATGTGGCCACCGGTGAGGCCGTAGGTATCCTCGAGATCTTTGGGTGTGATGATCTGGTGACGGAGAATGATTCGCGGCAGATTCGGCGCGTACTGTGCGATCGTCTTTACCACAGTTTCACCGAGCGCTTTGCGCTGGCCCTCCCACTCGCCATTTTTCAGCTTGTAGGGCGCGTACTGCATGTAGATGGACATCACGTGCTGGCCCGCCGGAGCCAGCGACGGATCCGAAAGAGAAGGGAATGTAATTTCAATGAAGGGCTGGCGTGAGAAGTTACCATACTTCGATTCATCGAAGGCACGCTCGAGATAATCAATCTCAGGGCTGATCTGGATGCGGCCCTGGAGCAAGTTGCCGTTCCCCTTGCCCTCAAGCGCGGTGAATTCGGGAAGCGCCGAAATCGCAAGGTTGATTTTCGCGACTGTCCCCATGCAGCGGTAATTTTTGATTTTCTGTATGAAGTCGGGGGAGAGGTGCGCGGGGTCAACCAGCCGCATGAGCGTGCGCTTCGGATCGGCGTTGGAAACGACGACGCGCGCGGAAATTTCTTCGCCCGAGCCGAGTACGACTCCAGTGGCGACGCCATCTTGCACGCGAATCTCCGCGATTTCCGCCCCGGTGCGAATCTCCGCGCCTGCCTGTTTGGCGGCTGCCGCCATGGCCAGAGTGATGGCGCCAACGCCACCGGCAGGGAACTGAACGCTTCCAGCGGGAGACGGATTGGTCGAAGGATCGGCGGCGGCGCGCAACAGCAGAACAAGAGCGCTTCCCGCGGACCAGGGACCGAGGGAGGTTCCGAAGATGCCGCGAGCGGCGATGGTCGCGCGCAGCGGTTCGGTATCGAAGAACTCGGCGACCAGATCCGCGACCGCCATCGGACCCCAGCGCAGGACGCGATATAAATCCTTCTTCCCCAAATTTCGAACTGACCGGCCAGTCTTCAGCATTCCCCAGAGATCGCCACGGCTGGGGCGGTCAATGTTTGGCGCCGCGAGCGCGAGTGCCTGGCCGATGACCTTGCCGATTTTGCCGAGCGCGGTTCCGAAGTCGGCATAGGAGGCAGCGTCTTTCTGCGACCACTGTGCAATCTCCTGCGCCGCTTTTCTTGCGTCAGAGTAGAGGACGAGCGCCCGCCCGTCGGGCAAGAGCGAGACGGTGCTCACTTCGGGAGTCGTCAGCTTGAGCCCGTGCCTCTCCAGTTGCATGTCGCGAACAATGTCGGCGCGGAGCGGCCCGGTATTATGCCCCAATGTGGAGCACCGGAAGCCGGGATGAAGTTCCTCGGTGATGGCGGCTCCGCCCACCTGGGAGCGGCGTTCGAGCACCAGTGGTTTGAATCCGGCTTTGGCGAGATAGAAGGCGGCGACCAGACCATTGTGTCCGCCACCGACGATGATCACATCGCGCGCCTCGGCCATGGGTCTTTCTCCGGACGTCCTTTCTGCGGACATCCTTTCTCCGGACACCCCTTCTCCGGGCATCAAGCCCCCGCGTCCTTCAGAATTTCAAGCGCCGCCAGACGCCCGGGCGCGCCCATGATGCCGCCGCCGGGATGCGTTGCCGATCCGCACATGTACAGGTTCTTGATGGGAGAACGGAATTGCGCCCACCCTGCGACGGGGCGCAGAAAGAATAATTGCTCGAGTGAGAGTTCGCCCTGGAAGATGTTGCCTTCGGTCAATCCCCATTCGCGTTCGAGATCGAGCGGAGTGACGACCTGGCGATGCAGGATGATGTCTTTGATATTCGGCGCATATTCGGCGATGGTGTTGACCACGTTGTCGCCGAACTTTTCTTTTTCGGTGTCCCAATCAAGGCCGGGCGCAAGTTTGTAGGGCGCGTACTGCACGAAGCAGGAAAGAATATGTTTGCCTGGCGGCGCGAGCGAGGTATCAGTCAAGGTCGGAATGACCATGTCGATATAGGGGTGCGAAGACCAGTGCCCATACTTGGCTTCGTCGTAGGCTTTTTCCATATATTCGACACTGGGCGAAATCGACATGGCGCCACGGAGGTGGGCGCCCACTCCCGGCATGCAGGTGAAATTTGGCAGGCCGTCGAGCGCCATGTTCACTTTGCCTGACGACCCGCGAAACTTGTAGCGCTTGACGCCGTCCATGAATTCATCGGGAAGATGGCCGGGCTCGATCATTTTCGTAAATGTAAGCCGCGGATCGACGCTGGAGGAAACGACGTCGGCGTAAATTTCGTCGCCATTGCCCAGCACTACGCCGGTGGCGCGCCCGTTCTTGACGATGATCCGGGCTATCGGAGCTTCGGTGCGAATTTCGACTCCGGCCTCGCGAGCGGCGTCGGCGATTGCGTTTGAGATGGCGCCGGTGCCCCCGCGCGCGAATCCCCAGGCACGGAACGCGCCGTCGATCTCACCCATGTAGTGATGCAGAAGAACGTAAGCGGTGCCCGGAGAACGCACGCCGAGAAAAGTTCCGATGATGCCGGAGGCGGACATTGTGGCCTTGAGCACATCCGTCTCAAACCATTGATCAAGAAAATCGATGGCGCTCATGGTCATGAGCTGGACCTGGTTGTACTTGTCCTCGCTCGACATGCCCTGAAAGCGGCGGCCAATGAAAAGCAGTTTCATCAATTCTCTTGGATTCAAGGTTGCCGGGTCGGGCGGAATCATGCTGAGAATTGGCTTCACGAAGCGGCACATGGCTTGCATCGCCTTGCCGAATTCATCGTAGGCTTCAGCATCAACACGGGAGTGACGCGCAATCTCGCGATGCGTCTTGCCGTGATCGTTCACGCGCCACAAATGGTCGCCGTTCGGCATGGGAGTGAAAGTGCCGTCAAGAGGCAGGATTTCAAGTCCGTGGCGGGGAAGATCGAGGTCACGAATAATTTCAGGGCGCAGCAGCGAGACTACGTAGGAGCAGACAGAAAACTTGAAGCCGGGAAAAACTTCTTCGGTGCAGGCCGCGCCGCCGAGCACGTGACGACGCTCGAGGACGAGCACTTTCTTGCCCGCTTTGGCGAGATAGGCGGCGTTGGTGAGGCCATTGTGGCCTCCGCCAATCACGATCGCGTCGTACTTGTTTGCGCTCGAAACAGCAGACATCGTTTGATCCAAGACTGATTTAGGATGACCGGAAATTCTTACAGAAAATGACTCGTCATTCTATCGGAGAAATCTTCGTTTTGTCTCTATTTACGCGGTATTTCTGACCTACGGTCAAATTTGTCCGGGCACTTGCCGCGACCCTTTGCAGATGCATATAATCCGGCGTCAGAACTTCTTCAGATTTTGTCTTCCTCTGTGAGACCCAGTGTCTTCGGCCGCAGCGAATTGTGACCGCCTTGGATGCAAGGGTTCGCAGGAAAAAATACGAGGCCACCTTGCCCATCGGAACCGCATTTCACGATCGAACCTTAGCTCTTTGCCAGAGTCTGAATTATCGCGAGTGGTCGGGATACTACACGGTCAGCGTGTACGAAGTTCACCATGAGCATGAGTACAACGCGATCCGCAATGCGTGCGCGCTGATTGATATTTCGCCGCTCTATAAATATCTGATCACCGGCAAGGATGCGACGAAACTCGTAAACCGCGTAATCACGCGCGACATCAACAAAGTTGCCGTGGGGCAGGTGATCTACGCCTGCTGGTGCGATGAAGAGGGCAAGGTCATCGACGACGGTACGATCACGCGCCTCGAAGAGAACAAGTATCGCTGGACGGCCGCAGATCCGAGCCTGCGCTGGTTTCGACAGAACGGTCTGAACATGGATGTTCAGATCGAGGATATCTCCGAGCAGACGGCGGCGCTGGCGCTGCAGGGACCGGCCTCGGCGAAACTCTTGAAGACGGTTGCCGAGGCCGACATCACGAATCTGAAGTATTTTCGAAAAACGAGCGGCAAGATTGCCGGCGTGCCGGTGGATATTTCGCGTACCGGATACACGGGCGATCTCGGTTATGAAATTTGGATTCCGTGGGATGCAGGCCGTCAAAGTCTGGGATGCGCTGATGGACAAAGGCAAGCAGTTCGATATCCACGCTGCCGGAATGCTGGCGCTCGATGTGTCGCGCGTAGAGGCAGGTCTGCTGCTGATCGAAGTCGATTACACGAGTTCGAAGAAGGCATTGATTCCTTCGCAGAAGTATTCGCCGTATGAGCTGGGCTTCGGCAAGATGGTTCATCTCGATAAGGAAAACTTTATTGGCAAGCGCGCGCTGAGTCGAGATAACAAAAATGGAGTAGCGCGACAGTTAGTTGGACTGGAAGTCGATTGGGTGGAAGTCGAAGAGCAGTTCGACAAGTTCGGACTTTCTCCGGCCGCGCCCAGCCAGGCGTCGCGCGTTGCCGTGCCCGTCTATCCAGATTCGAACGACAATCAAGTGGGGAAGGCGACGACGACCGCGTTCTCTCCGCTGCTCAAAAAGTTGATTGCGCTGGCCAGCGTAGGCACGGAGTATTCCAAGCCGGGCACGAAGCTGCAAATGGAGTTGACGATCGAAGCGCAACGGATGAAGACTACGGCGACAGTAGTGGCGCTGCCGTTCTTTAATCCCAAGCGGAAGACGGCGGTGCCGGTGTAGGAATTCTTCACCACGGAGACACAGAGGAAAGATCTCGGTGCTTTTTTCGTTGCGGCCCGGTTCACGATCACCCGGTGCTCTATGCTCTTTCCAGTTTCTTCGCGGGAGCACTTGCGCGGAGGAAGGCGGCCTGGAATCTGTTCGTTGCGAATGCAGCAGTCAACGCAAAGCTGAATGAGTCCCCGGAGGGCTGCCGAATTGCTGGTACCGTTGGTTCTGGGATTCGCTGTCACGAAACTCGTGCCGTCCGCTGAAGCGGACTCGGTTTGTGCAAATTCCCGCCTCCCGGCACTGCCGTGCCGGGCTTTCACATGCCGCCGCTTCGCGGCTGGAGTCGGTATTGTTCCACCGTGGGTATTGTTCCACCATGGGTGGGCGCCAATGAGTCTCGTAACGGCCTCGGGAGCGCCGGGAACCTAGGGTCAAGAAACGCGAGTCCCATCAGGGACGGCACTCTAGCCAAATACCTGCTCGGGTTCGAATCCGACGCCGGTCTTGCGGAGTATGCTGAGGAACTCATCTTCGTAGGAACGCTTAGCATGGTGTTCCTGCTGATGGTCGATGTAGTTGCGCACGACCGCCAGATGCGACGCGCTTACGCTGAAGGCCCCGTAGCCCTCCTGCCAGGCGAAATCGATGCCGTGCTCTCCGATCCAGCGCGAGGAATTTGCCTTGAGAACCTGAACGGTTTTCGCCGTGGTCAGATCTGAGGGCAACGCAATCAGAAGATGAACGTGGTTGGCCGTTCCACCCGCGGCGAGGACGGGAATTTTGTGGTTTCTCCCGATGCCGGCCAGGTATTTCCACAAGAGAGCGCGCAGGTTGTCGGGGATGAGGTCTTGGCGATTCTTCGTGCTGAAAACAAGGTGAATGAGAATGTTCGGATACTTGTGTGCCATACGTGCCGTCCCTGCGGGACTCGCGTTTCGGTCCACGCTTTCCCGGCACTGCCGTGCCGGGCTATCCTATGCCGCCGCTTCGCGGCTGGAGTGCTTGCGTAACGATAGTAGGGATGGGTCACGGTGTCTGTGTGCGCCATCACTGTGGTTGTGGTCGACATTCCCGGCACTGGCGTGCCGGGCTATCCTATGCCGCCGCTTCGCGGCTGGAGTGCTTGCGTAACGATAGTAGGGATGGGTCACGGTGTCTGTGTGCGCCATCACTGTGGTTGTGGCCGACATTCCCGGCTGGCGTGCCGGGCTATCCTATGTCGCCGCTTCGCGGCTGGAGCGTGCTTGCGCAACGCAAATCCGCTACGGTGTAAACGTGTCGTAAATCCTGAGGAACGGCAACGGTTCAAACTTCAGAAAAGCGGGCGGCGTGGGCACCAGCGAATCGCCGTTGATGTAAACGTTGTAGCCGGAGCCCAGCAGATCCGCTTCATGGTTCAGGTTGTGAGCTTTGAGGTCTTGCCATTTTCCTGTGGTCAGGCGCAGGTCAAGCGTTTCGAGGGCGGTAATGGTTTCCGCTGGCGTAAATGCGCAATGGCCGGCGCGGTGCACGAATGTCTGTCGCAACATCGAGCTGTCATGCGCCTGATCGACCACCCTGAGATAGGCGCTCTCGTTCTCCACCGGCACGAGCCCATCGCCCACCGTGTGCAGCGTCAGCACCGGGAACGGAAGCTGGCCATTGTAGATGATGTTCTGGCTCAAGTAAGCCAAAGCGCCAGCGTCGGCCTGAATTCGTTGGGCGTTCTTTAGAGTTGCAAGATCCGCGTCCAGACTCAGCCCGGCTGCGGCATACAGCGCTCGGACTTCCGCGTAATCGACCGAGTGCTTCAGGTGCTCTTCGTAATTCACGCCCGTGTTCCAGGAAGGATTGCCTCCGGCGCGGGCCTCCAGTTCGGCGCGCAGAGCGAAGATGAAGGGGAAGTCAACCTCCGACAACCATAGAAACTGATTCGCGATCTGAGATGGGTAATCGTTGCGCGCCGGTTCGGGGTAAGTAGGATCGAACCAGCCGGGCAAATCCCCAAGGGCCGCGGCCAAAGCGACGCGCGCTTGGCCTTGTGGCGTGGCCGCAGCGCCGGCGAGAATTTCTTCGGCATTGGTCAGATTCTGGTTGGGGTTGGTGATGTCGACGACCTGCAAAACCCCGCCTGCGACCAGCGTGTTGAAGGCGAAGGCAACATCGAGCGACCCGTTCCAGGTGCCTACTCCACCGCTCAGGACTCCGCACATGGGAAGCGCGGCATTGAAGCGTCCCGGATACTCCTGCACCAGGCCGGCGGTGATCATGCCACCGAGAGAGTGTCCCCAGGCGATGGTGGTGGTGGGAGTTCCAATGGCACTTTCAAAAGCATCGAGCGTTGCAATCTGATCGGGGATCGCCTGCTGCACGGCCCAACCCGTCGTCGCATACGACGAACCGGCCAGCGCGTAACCCGCGGCCAGCATATAGCCGCCCGTTAGCGGGTCGCCCACGTCGGTCGCGGGATTGGGCGAGCCGGGTACAACGTATCCGTGACTGTAAAGAAGCAGAGTGCCGTTCCAGAGCGGCGGAACATCGATCACGTAGGTTGCGCCATCCGGCAACGTACCGGTGATGTGCTGCTGTGCGAATGCACTTCCGCAGAGCACGGCGATCAGCATGGCGGCTAGAGCTGACAAAATGGTGATCCTCGTTCGATTCGACATGGAATCTTCTCTCCGTAGGGTGAAAACCCTCTTCTTTAGCCGGTTCTTGCGTGGGGGGACCGCTTTAAACCGTCTGAAAGTTTCTGCCGGTCCCGCGAACTTGTCAACGCGAAAAATTGCACGATTTGTTTAATTCGTGAGCTTGGCGCGGCTTCCGCGCTTCCAATACAGATATCCGGGCACGCCGATGAGTACGATCGTCGCGCCCCAGAACGCTTCACCGGGTCGTTGAATGATCGTGTTGAGCGTCCACGCAACCCCAACCAGAACATAAACCGCGGGCAGCCACGGATATCCCGTGCAACGATAGGGGCGCGGGACGTCGGGTCGTTTCCAGCGCAGGACGAAGAGGCCGATCACCGTCAGCGTGTATGAGAGCACCATTCCGAAGATGACATAGGTGTAGAGCTGGTCGTAGCGTCCGCTCAGGGTGAGCACTCCGGCCCAGACGCCTTGTCCGATCAGACTGAAGGCGGGCGTTCTCCACTTGGGATGGATGACGGCCATGCGACGGAAGAAGACGCCATCCTGAGCCATGGCGAGGTAAACGCGCGCACCCGACAGGGTGCAGGTCGCGGCCGCGCTGAAACATGAAATGGCGATCATCGCCGAAAGCCACATTGCCGCGCCCGGCGAAAACAGCGCAGCCGCAGCAGCATGGGCAATGGTTTCGTACTTGGCGACTTCGTGCATCGGCAGGGCGTATACGTAGGTCATGTTCATCGCGAGATAAATCGCGCCCACTGCGAGCACGCCCAGCACCATGCCCAGAGGCACATTGCGCCGGGGGTCTTTCACTTCGCCGGCGACCCAGGTGATGTAGACCCATCCGTCATAAGCCCAGAACACGGCGATCAAGCCGACGCCGAGAGCGGAGATCAATTGCCCGGGGCTCAGTCCGATACTCAAGCCACCCGGCGCGTGCGAACTGAAATTCGACCAATGTCCCTTGCCGATGGCAAATCCGAGGACGACGAATAATGCCATGGCAGTGAACTTCGTCCACGTCGAAACATTCTGCAGAAGCGCTCCCCAGCGCAGTCCGAAAACGTTGACGAAAGTAAGAATGGCAATCAGCACCAGTCCAACCGCATGTGCGCGAGTGAAAACGATGGTGAATATCGCGTCGACGATGTGACCATCCACCAACGCCGGATACGGCAGGTTGATATTTGCCATCACGTGCTGCTGCGACATTAGGGGAACGATGTTTCCCATGTAGGCTGCAGCCGCGACGGATAGCGCTGCGATGGAACCGCCATTTGCGACCGCGAACAACATCCAGCCGTAAAGAAACGCCACCAAGTCGCCATAAGCTTCGCGAAGGTAGATGTATTGTCCGCCAGAGTCGGGATACATGGAACCGAGTTCGGCGAATGCGACGCAGGCGCACAGAGAAATCACTCCGCCGAGGACCCACACCAGAAAAAACAATGCGGGATTCGGCAACGGTCCGGCGATATCTTTCGCGGTAAGAAAAATAGAAGAGCCGATGATCCCGCTAACCAGCAACAACACAGAGTCCAACAAACTAAGCCCGCGAACAAGGCTCGGCTTTTCGACGGATGGTTCGGCTTCGGGAGGAAGGACGACGGCGGGAGTGTTCATCGGTCCCAGGGAAGTCTTCATCCCATGCCCAGTTCATCGGAAGATTCGAGCGGCGTTCCGCAACGGCGGCAGATGACGGCTGAACAATCACCACAGGTCAGAGGATCGCCGACCTCTGCGGCGCAGACAGGACAGTAGAGGACATCGGAGGGCTTCCTCACCTCTGACGCAGCTTTCGGACCGGTCTCCATAAATATGAACTGCTCAACATGAACCGCCAGCCGCGAACTGTGAGCAGCAAACTCTAACACAGATTCCTGACGGGTCCCCGCTCAATTCGTAGGTTCAATTCGGACTTAGTCGGGCGGCTTGCGCAGAATCAGTTCGCCCTCGGCCGGTGGCAGCGAGAAGGGAAATTGCCAGATCTTGTCTTTCATCCAAAAGCTGAGAACAAAATCCTCGCGCTCTTTCCACGGGCCGATCCATTTATTGCGAGTCGAGAAAAAAGCCCAGCCGTGAGCTTCGGGATTCCCCGGGGTGAGTATCACGGTGTTGGGATCGAGGCCTTGGGTGGTGACAAACTCGATGAACTCGGCAGCCGCCTTTTCGTATTCGCGCAGGAGAGCGGTTTTTTCTTCAGTGATTTTAGGATCCTTCTTGATCTGTCGCTCGGTTTCGAAAACCTTCGTATCAATGTCGTTCTGCAATTTGTTGGAGAGCTCCGAAGGGTCCTCATAGCCTTCAAGAACTTCGTGATGACGGACGAAGACCATCCGTAAGTCCGCCGGAAACTCGAATTTGCCCGCACCGGTGTATGTCACGCTAACGTAGAGCCCAAGGAGGCCATAGAAGCGGTGACGGCTCTTGGCCAGTTCCTGGGAATCCACGAGCAACGCAACCGTCAGATCAGGACCGATCATGGTCCAGCGATAATGCCCGTCTTCGGTTGGTTCGAAGATGCAACCGGGGGCGCCGGAGGTCCAGCGTACGATGGGCAAGTCTTTTTTCTTCGAGGCGTGGATAAGAGCCGGCGAGAGTATCGCGCAAAACAGAAACGCGCTAAGAATCGGTCGAACCCGCAATGTAAATCTTTCCGGGAACGAAAAAGAACGCAGCATGAAGGCAAAGTGTATAGCTTTTGCCGCGTCCACGTCACAACCTGGTTTCCGCTCGTAGCCGCGTCGAGTTCAGTGAGCGGGCGCTGCCGTAGCTGGCGCAACGACTGGCGAGGAATGCCGGACAGCCAAATTCGCGCAGAAAATATGTTAGATTGAAATTGGTGGGGCGCGTAGCTCAGTTGGTAGAGCAACGCCCTTTTAAGGCGTGGGTCGCAGGTTCGATTCCTGCCGCGCTCACCATAGATTCAATGACTTGCGTAGGCCCGGCCGAAAACTTCCGACCAGTTTCCGTCCAACTCTGAGGTCGAGGTGCTCGAACCGGGTTTTTTCTGACGGCCTGCTTCTGTTTCCTTCTATCGATTTCGGCCGCGTATTGCTCCTGTGCACGTCGAACTTCTTTGGGGAACCTCAAGGTCCGCTATTGTCGCGGTGCTCTCATCACATGGAGTTCGCCTCGCAGACCGTGTAAGTCGAGAATGCCGCTGGCTTTGGTTTCGGATGGTTTCTATGACCAACTCACCCGTGCCATCCAAGTGGGCGATCACTATCTATATCTTTATCAGCGCACATCAGCGGGGGTGATTCTAGGGATGAAAATTGAGTTCGATGAGCTCTTTAGTTTCCTGCGGGGCCGGTCCCCACTTCCATTTTTCTATGGCATCGACTGCTGCCTTTACAAGAACGGGACTGCCTCCGACCACTTGAGCGGTTTTCATCTTACCGTTGGGCAAAACCGCGACTTCCAGCTTGACGGTTCCAGTGATTTGCATTTTTTTCGCTAATTCTGGGTGGCTGGGACCACTTGGCTTACGATCTTGCGCTTGACTTGCGACTGCTCCTGGGCGGAACAAACCAAAGGGGAGAACAGGGTCGCAATCCCAATGAGAGCTGTTAAGAAGGCGCTTAAAAAGGGTCGCATGGATGGCTTCCTCGCCTCCATCAGCCTAAGCGAAAGTCGGTTGCCACGCGAAGATCACCCCAGTAACCATTTGTCGATTACAGTGCACTCAAAAGAAATCGGTGGTCATGATCGGCGGGCTCAAAGGTCTGCCGCGGCGCGACGCATGTCCCACCGCCTCTTTACACTACTGGACGCCAAACCATTTCCGTCTAACCGTGACATATGCTGGATGAGCTAGCAGGAGCGCCAGCGTGGCTCTGCTGGTTCATAGTACCCCTAATCTATAAGTACCCTGTCTGTTCCGTGAAGTGTCGAAAGTGACAGGGGCGGAGAAATTTTCCGGGCTGGAGGGGCGGCGACAATCCAGGGCAGTCAGCAGATGTGAATCCCACGCCTTCGATTATGCTGAGCCGGATTGTCGCGCAAAGAGCGCGCGCAAGAATTTCGGTTGACACTACTCTCGATCGTTTATAATGATTCTCATCCGATAATCATGCGCCTCACTCATGAACAGTTCCGTGAGTTGGCCGCAAAGCACGGTTTGGCGGTCACACACCAGCGTCAGGTGGTCTATGAGGCGGTCATCGCTTCTCATGGGCACTATTCTCCGGAAGACATTTTCGCCGCGGTCCGGCGCCGTATTCCATCTATTTCTCTGGCCACCGTCTACAACAACCTGCGGCTCTTTATCGAGCGTGGGTTGTTGCGAGAGGTCACTCCTCATGCGGCCACATTGCGCGTGGACGGCAATCAAAAACCTCATCACCACCTGGTGTGCTCGCGCTGCAAATCGGTGCAAGACATCGAAGGGGAGTTCATCGATTTCAAACGGCTATCGCGGCATCTGCCGGATGGCTTTGATCTGACGCTGCCGCTGGTCGAGGTGTTTGGCCTCTGCCGTCGCTGCGCCGCCAAAAAGTAGCTTTTCTTAACGCAGCTCATTCATGATGGGAAGGAAGAAAATATATGGAAAATACACTCGCAACTTCATCGGGGAGCGTTGTCCCCGAAGCTAAGCAAAAAGACACGGCAACCGAATCGAAGTGCCCGGTAGCGCACGGCGCTCGCAAATCCTACGCGAATGTTGATTGGTGGCCGAATCAGGTGAACCTGAAGGTCCTGCACCAGCATTCCCCGCTATCCGATCCGATGGGTAAGGAGTTCAATTACGCGGAAGAGTTCAAGAGCCTCGACCTGAATGGCGTGATCAAAGACCTGCATGCCCTGATGACGGACTCGCAGGAGTGGTGGCCGGCGGACTTTGGCCACTATGGGCCACTTTTTATTCGCATGGCGTGGCACAGCGCTGGCACGTACCGCATCGGCGACGGCCGCGGCGGGGCTGGAGCCGGGCAGCAGCGTTTCGCGCCGCTCAATAGCTGGCCGGACAACGTGAACCTGGACAAGGCGCGCCGGCTGCTCTGGCCGATCAAGCAGAAGTATGGGCGGAAAATCTCGTGGGCCGACCTCATGATTCTCGCCGGCAATGTCGGCCTGGAGTCGATGGGCTTCAAGACATTCGGTTTTGGCGGTGGGCGTGAGGACGTCTGGGAGCCGGAGGAGGACATCTACTGGGGATCCGAGGGTAAGTGGCTGGCGGACGAGCGTTACTCGGGGGATCGTGATCTCGAGAATCCGCTAGGTGCGGTGCAAATGGGCCTGATTTACGTGAATCCGGAAGGGCCGAATGGCAAGCCGGATCCGATTGCGGCGGCACGGGATATCCGGGAGACATTCGCTCGCATGGCGATGAATGACGAGGAGACGGTTGCGCTCATTGCCGGCGGACACACCTTCGGCAAAACCCATGGCGCTGCTGTTCCCGCTCAATATGTGGGCAACGAACCGGAGGGTGCCGACATTGAGGATCAAGGCTTCGGGTGGAAGAATAAATTTGGCAAAGGTTGCGGTGCGGACACCATCGGCAGCGGTCTGGAAGTCACCTGGACAACGACGCCCACGAAGTGGAGCAACAACTTCTTCACGAACCTGTTCAGTTACGAATGGGAACTGACGAAGAGTCCGGCCGGTGCGCATCAGTGGACGCCGAAGAATGGCGCAGGCAAAGGGACGGTCCCGGATGCACACGATCCGTCAAAGCATCATGCGCCATCGATGTTGACCACGGACCTCTCGTTGCGGTTCGATCCTGCGTACGAAAAGATTTCGCGGCGTTTCTACGAGCATCCGGATCAGTTTGCAGATGCATTTGCGCGTGCGTGGTTCAAGCTGACGCACCGCGACATGGGGCCAATCCCGCGCTACCTCGGCCCGCTCGTTCCGAAGGAGACGCTGGTGTGGCAAGACCCTGTTCCCGCCGTGGATCATAAATTAATCGGGGAGAAGGAGATTGCTGCTCTCAAGGCGAAGGTTCTTGCATCCGGACTGTCGATCTCGCAACTGGTCACGACAGCCTGGGCGTCGGCGGCATCGTTCCGAGGGTCCGACAAACGCGGTGGAGCAAATGGGGCGCGCATTCGTCTCGCGCCGCAAAAGGATTGGGAAGTGAACCAACCGGTCGCACTGGCAAAGGTTCTCAAGAAGCTGGAGGCTATCCAGAAGGAGTTCAACAGCGCCCAGACTAACGGCAGTAGAGGGAAGAAGGTCTCGCTCGCCGACCTGATTGTGCTGGGCGGCTGCGCAGCGGTCGAGGAAGCTGCGAAAAGGGCGGGGCACAAAGTGAAGATTCCATTCTCGCCGGGGCGCACGGATGCTTCCCAGAAGCAGACCGACGTGCACTCATTCGCTGTAATGGAGCCGGTCGCGGATGGGTTCCGCAACTATCTTCGAAGCGGACAGATCCTGTCGGCAGAGGAGTTGCTGGTGGATCGGGCGCAGTTGCTGACTCTGACTGCCCCTGAGATGACGGTTCTCGTCGGCGGCATGAGAGCGCTGAATGCGAACTTCGGGCAGACTAAACAAGGCGTTTTCACCAAGCGGCCGGAGACGCTGACGAATGATTTCTTCGTCAACCTGCTCGACATGAACACGAAGTGGGAGCCGACTCCTGCATCGGAAGGCGTGTATGAGGGGCGTGATCGGGCGACGGGCAAAACCAAATGGACTGGTACGCGCGTCGATCTCCTCTTTGGTTCGAATTCCCAACTCCGAGCACTCGCAGAAGTTTATGCGAGTAACGACTCGAAAGAGGCGTTTGTGAAGGACTTCGCGGCTGCGTGGAACAAGGTAATGAACCTTGATCGCTACGACCAACCAAGGTGATCTGGGCAATTGTGAAAGCTAACGCGAAGAGCTGTGATCTGGCTTCGGTGGCGCCGCACGAATTTGAGAAGAACGTGTGCGCGGCGGTGCCACCGGGCGGGAGGTGGTCGGATTATGGCGCGGCTGAAGCCGCGCCCTTTCAAAGCGATTCTATTTATGCCGCGAAGTATTGGCCGGGAGCCGATGTGCCATCGTGAGCGGCGTTGAAGGTAGAACGTAGTATTCTGTATTCGCCCGCGAGATCTTCCATCAGCGGCAAACCCAGCCCAGCGACTATTCTGAAATGTGACTGCGATGCTGAACGCGCACAGCAAGAGTCTGCCTGGGACGGTCTCCCTCCGGTCGTTCATTCGCATCCGATGGCTCGTCATCGGCGTGGTGCTTCTTTGGTCGGTGGCCGCGCTCATCCTTGTGGTCGCGCGGTGGATTGACCCACCGACAACCGCGGTGCACATGCAGCGCCACTTGCAGGCTTGGATTCATCACAGGCCGTATCACGAACGCTACAAATTCATTCCGCTCGGCCGAATCTCGCCCGATCTGCAGCATGCGGTCGTCGCCGCGGAGGACACGCACTTCTACCAGCACCATGGATTCGATTGGCACGAAATCCAAGTTGCTGCCGAAGAGGATGTGGAAGGCGAGCGGACTCGCGGAGCCTCCACCATTACGCAGCAACTTGTAAAAAACCTGTTCTTCGGAACGGGGCGCTCGATCCTCCGCAAGGGCGCCGAGGTCACACTGGTACCGGTGGCCGAATTCGTCCTCGGCAAACGGCGCATTCTCGAGATATATCTCAACGTGGTCGAATGGGGTCCTGGTATTTATGGCGCAGAGTCGGCGTGTCGTTACTACGACGAAACGGCAGCCCGGAATGTTGGCCGGCAACAGGCGGCACGGCTGGCTGCAATTCTGCCGGCTCCCTTGAAGCGACGACCGGAGCGGATGAATAACTACAGCGCGATTATCCTGAAACGGATGGGGCAAATGGGTTGGTAATCGGCGTGGCGTTATCATAAGTCCTAAAATACGGGGCCAAAAACATGGGGCCTGAAATGAAGAATACTGCGGTCTTGCTTCTGAGTACGCCGATGCCGCTGGCCCGCAAGGGTGTGGTGGCGGCGATCTCTGAGTTTCTGGTTGCGCACAATGGCAGCATTTTGCACAGCGACGATCATCTGGACAGCGGCCGCGACTTGTTCCTGTCGAGGTTGGAATGGGATCTGGAAGGGTTCGATATTCCGATCTCCGATTTTGAGCAATATTTCAAGCCGCTGGCTGAACCTTTCCAGATCAAGTATCACCTGGCGTTGACGGACTACCGGCCGAAGATTGCCATTCTCGTCTCTGCCTACGACCACTGTCTTGCCGACCTGCTGTACCGGCACCGGACCGGCGATCTGGCGTGCGACATTGTGATGATTATCAGCAATCATCCGAATGCTGAGCCACTGGCGGAGTTTCATGATGTTCCGTTTCACCTGCTGACCAACTCCAAAGACAAGCGCGCGTCGGAGCGGGAAATTATGGAGTTGCTGGGGCAGGACGTAGACCTGATCGTGCTGGCGCGCTACATGCAGATTCTGGGACCGGATTTCGTCGCCCAATACCTGTTGCGCATGATCAATATCCACCATTCTTTTCTGCCTTCCTTTGTCGGGGCGAAACCCTATCATCAAGCCTTCGAGCGCGGCGTGAAGTTGATTGGAGCTACCAGCCATTACGTCACGGCAACCCTGGACGAAGGACCGATCATTGAACAAGACGTGGTGCGCGTATCCCATCGCGACACGGTTGAGGAGATGGTAGCGAAAGGCCGCGACCTGGAGCGGGTCGTGCTGTCGCGTGCGGTGCGCTGGCATCTCGAGAACCGCATTCTGGTCTATCAGAACAAGACGGTCGTCTTCGTGTAGAAGCGGGGCGAGTTCGGTTTTTCGTCCTGCTAACGAATATGTTACTAACCATCTAGCATCGGGTATACCCCCCCCTTGCTAATAGAATCATGGGGTTAGGGAGAAATTCCTGCTAGATCTTTGAGTTTAAAAGACTTAGAGGTAAAGTATTTATTCGTCAATGACTTAGCTGGGAAAACACCCCCAAAAATAGTTTGGGGCAGCTTCGAGGTATGCCGACTTTCGACGGACGCGCCTCAGAACTGCCCCTATCAATTTTTACTGTTGCAGCAGTGCGAACTGGAAGTCAACGACTATTACGGAGAAACGGTTGGTGAGGGAAGCGGGGCTTCCCGATTTGGGAATGGAGATCATGAGGCGAGTTCTTATCCGGTCCCAAACACAACTCTCAATGCATTATGAAAGAGCGCCCCGCTTCAGAGGGTCACGGCTGTGATGAGGCGCCGCCTCCGCTGCGCTGCGCTGTGCAGGGCTTCGCTCCGCTACGGCGGCGCTAGAGAGTAACTGCAGTAGTGTACCCAGTGGGAAAGAACCACAGGAGAGCATAGGCAAGTCGGCTGGAGAATGGCACTTTACCTTAGAGGGAAAGACAAGCGTTGGCACGTGATCTTTCCCCCCAAGGAGGCAACTCAAATGAGTCACGAGGTCAAATATATCGGAATGGACGTGCACAAGGAAGCGATTGTGATCGCTGTGCAGAATGAGAGCGGGAAGCTGGTGATGGAAACCATCGTCGAAACCAAAGCCAGCAGCATTCTCGAGTTTCTCCACGGTCTGCGGGGCGAGCTGCATGTGACCTGGGAAGAAGGCACCTGGGCGGCCTGGCTGTACGATCTGCTGCAGCCGCAGGTGCAGCACATTGTGGTGTGCAATCCGCGGCGCAATGCCTTATTAAAGGAGGGCAGCAAGAGCGACAAGGTGGATGCGGGCAAGCTGGCCGACTTGTTACGCACCGGGATGCTGCGACCGGTCTACCACGGAGAACATGGACTACGGACGCTTCGCGAGTTGGGGCGCAGTTATCAGACCATCGGCAAAGATTTGATACGAGTGATGAACCGCCTGAAGGCACTGTATCGCGGTTGGGGCATTCCCTGTGCCGGCACCCAAGTCTATGCTGCGCGCACTCGAGAGGAATGGTTGAGCAAGCTCCCACAAGCCGGGGTGCGCCGCCGGGCGGAACTGCTCTATCAACAACTGGATGGATTGCAGGCCTTGCGGCGAGAGGTGCGACCCGAGTTTTTGGCGGAGAGCCGGAAACATAAGGCCGCGAAACTGCTGCGCCAGATTCCCTGCATCGGTCCGATTCGAGCCGCCCGTTTGATCGGGCTGATGCAAACCCCGCACCGGTTCCGCAGCAAGCGGCAACTATGGACCTACAGCGGCCTGGGCATTGAGACGCACGACAGTGCGCAATACCGCTTTGTGAGCGGACAAGTGCAACGCTCCAAGAAACCCCAGCAGGTTCGTGGGCTGAATCGAAATCACAACCATGAAATGAAGGAGATCTTCAAGAGTGCGGCCACCCGGGCCAGCTGTGGCAGGGGACCGTTCCACGATTTCTACACGGGTCTGCTGGCTAAGGGGATGAAGGCGGAGATGGTGGTCCGCAGGGCGCACGGGCGTCCGAGTCGAATCACGATCGGCGAACTGCTGACGGACCCGAATCTTGACATCGAGCGCGAGGATCGCGAAGTGGAACGCCGAGAAATGGAGGACCTCGACGGCGTGGTGTTGCTGCCCAGTGCGGGGAAACTACTGGCCACTCTGCCTCCAGACCGCTGGACGATTGCGACCTCGTGTACGCGCGCGCTGGCAGAAGTGCGTTTGCGCGCGGCGGGGCTGCCGGTGCCGAGGGCTATGATCACGTCGAGTGACGTGAAGGTTGGTAAACCAGATCCCGAGCCTTACGTGAAGGCGGCGGCGAAGCTCGGGTTTGCCGCATCAGATTGCATCGTGGTGGAAGATGCGCCGGCGGGAGTTCGCTCGGGCAAGGCCGCTGGCGCGCGAGTGATTGCATTCCTCACCACGATGGGGCGCCGCGAACTCGAGGACGCTGGAGCCGATTGGATCGTGCGAAACTGCGCCGACATCACAACGTCGGGTGATGGGGAGCATGGCCTTCAGCTGGAGCTGGCGCTATAAACATGAGTGGTTTCAAAAAGCCATTTGCGCGGCCGCAGGGGCTCAACTAGAATTCTAGGTTCCTTCAAAGGTGCCCGAACGAGTTGGATTCAGGCGAGCTGGGCGGCTCCAAATCTTCTCCATCGTCATTTAGAGAATCATATAGGCAGGTGTTCGTGATCATCGGTGTTCCGAAAGAAAGTTATCCGGGGGATCGGCGGGTTGCGATTGTGCCCGCAGTTCTTCCGACGCTGACCAAGGCAGGTTTCGAGGTCCACATCCAGTCCGGCGCAGGGTTCGAGGCCGGCTATCCTGATTCTCAATATACGGACAAGGGCGCGAAGATGGTTCCGGATCGCGCCGCAGTGTTTGCCGGCGCTGACATCGTGGTGCAGATTCTTTGCTACGGGGCCAACGACAAAACCGGGAAAGAAGATGTGCCGCTGTATCGTCGCGACCAGATACTGGTTGGATTTCTGCGTCCCTTCGGCTTGCAGGAAGTGGTGCAGGCGGTTGCGACTTCGGGCGCCATGTCGTTCTCGATCGAGTTGATGCCGCGCACTACCCGCGCTCAAAGCATGGACGCGTTGTCTTCGCTGGCAACGGTCGCGGGATATAAAGCGGTGCTGCTGGCGGCCGATACCCACCCGCGCATTTTTCCCATGCTCACCACCGCTGCTGGGACCGTCACGCCGGCTCGCGTATTCATCATTGGATGCGGCGTTGCGGGACTGCAGGCGATCGCGACCTCGCGACGACTGGGCGCCGTGACATCGGCTTATGATCTAAGGCCCGCGGTGAAGGAGCAGGTGCAGAGTCTTGGCGGACGTTTCGTCGAACTGCCCATCGAGGCGAAAGATGCGCAGGATGCCCGCGGATACGCCACCGCGCAGGGGGAAGAATTTTATCGCAAGCAGCGCGAGTTGCTGGGAAAGACGGTGCAGGAAAGCGACGTGGTCATTACGACGGCGGTGATTCCCGGGAAGAAATCTCCGGTGCTGGTGACCGAAGAGATGGTGAAGGGAATGGCGCTCGGTTCGGTCATCGTCGATCTGGCAGCCGAGCGTGGCGGGAACTGTGAGATCACGGAGCCTGGCAAGACGATCGTCAAGCACGGTGTCACCATTATCGGGGCGATCAATCTGGCGCAGGGCGTGCCGTATCACGCGAGCATGATGTATGCGCGCAATGTCACGGCCTTTTTGACTCATCTGGTTAAAGATCAAAAGGTGAATCTGAACCTGGAAGACGAGATTGTTCGCGAAACCCTGCTCACTCGCGGCGGCGAGATTGTGCAGGCCCGGGTCCGCGAGTTCTTCAAACTGCCCGCGCTAGTCAAACAAGGTTGATTTGCTGTTTTGAGATTTTTGTATCTTTTGTGTCTTTTGTATCTTTTGTATCTAGGGAAGGGCACGGCTGCAACGTGCCGCCTGGTGGAAAAAGACGGGGCTTCGGCCCCTGAGGGACGTGGCGGCGTTTCTTGCGAATCGCGAGAGAACTGACCGCGGAGGAAAGAGGAAAGATGAACAGCAGTTCAACTTTAATCAACGCACTCTTTATTTTTGTGCTCGCGGGATTCATTGGTTTTGAAGTGATCCGGCGGGTCTCGCCCCTGCTGCACACTCCTTTGATGTCGCTCACCAACGCCCTCGACGCGATCGCGGTGGTGGGTGCAATCGTGCTGGTCGGCGAGCACAAGAGCTCGCTCTCCACGATTTTTGGATTCATTGCTGTGGTGGCAGCGACCAGCAACATCGTGGGCGGCTTCATCATCACCGACCGCATGTTGAAGATGTTCAAGTCGAGCCGGCCCGCGGCGAAACCGGCGTCGAACTCGGTGGCCAAGTAATGACAACCGAATTCGGAAGCCTCCAGATCGTTATTGAACTTCTATATCTCATCGCGAGCGTGCTGTTCATCCTCTCGCTGAAGTGGATGAGTTCGCCAACCACGGCGCGCCATGGTATCTGGGCGGGCGAAATTGGCATGGTGCTCGCCATTGGGGGCACGCTTCTCAACCACGGTATGGACTACCGGTTGATCGCGACCGGCCTGGTACTCGGTACCATCATCGGCATTCCACTCGGAAATGTGGCGATGACGGCGGTGCCGCAGCGAACCGCGCTCAGCCACGCTTTTGGCGCACTCTGCGTGACCCTGGTGGGTTCGGCGGAATTTTACCTGCGCACGCCCGACATCTCACCGTTCATGATGTCGGTGCTGTCGCTTGAGGTGATCCTGGGCGGGCTAACTGTAACCGGCAGTTTGATGGCCGCCGGCAAACTGCAGGAGATTCTGCCGCAGCGTCCGCTGACTTATAAAGGTCAGAACCTGGTCAACTTTCTGCTTCTGGCTGGAGCCCTGACGATTGCGGTAACTCTGGTTCGGCATCCGGCGGACACAACGTTGTTTCCGTTCATGATCCTGATCGCGCTGGCCTTTGGCGTTTTATTGATCATTCCCATTGGCGGCGCGGATATGCCGACGGTCATTTCGTTGTTGAATGGCTATGCCGGTTTGTCGGCAGCGGCGATGGGCTTCGTCCTCAACAGCAAGTTGCTGATCATTGCGGGCGCGCTTGATGGATCGTCGGGTCTTATCCTCTCCATCATCATGTCGAAGGCGATGAACCGCTCGTTCACGAACGTTTTGTTCGGAGCTTTTGGTCAGGTGCAAGCGGCGCATGCCAGCGAAGAAGCGAGACCGGTGCGCAGCGCGACCGCGGAAGAAGCCGCGGCGATCCTGTCGGCGGCGAACAAGGTCATCATTGTTCCTGGCTATGGCATGGCGGTAGCCCAGGCGCAACACAAAGTCCGCGAACTTTACGATGCGCTGACCAAGCGCGGCGTGGACGTGCGCTTTGCCATTCACCCCGTCGCGGGACGCATGCCCGGCCACATGAACGTGCTTCTGGCGGAAGCCGATATCCCCTACGATCGCCTGATCGAAATGGACGAGATCAACGGTGACTTCCCGCAGACCGATGTCGCGCTGGTAATCGGCGCGAACGACGTAACTAACCCGGCCGCCCGCACCGATTCAACCAGTCCCATCTTTGGTATGCCGATTCTCGATGTCGACAAAGCCCATACCGTGATGGTCATCAAGCGCAGCATGAATCCTGGTTTTGCGGGCATTGATAACCCGCTTTACTATCTCGATAACAACCTGATGCTGTTTGGAGACGCCAAAGCATTTGTCGGCAGCATTGTCCGCGAACTTGGCGGAGGACACGGCTAAAAGCCGGGGTGTAAGAAGATTTGTAACGGAGAAGTTAGGTCCCCTTTCGCGCGGTCGTGGGACCTCAGCGGCTAAAGCCGATCCTGAAAATGCGGCAGTTATCGCAGCGGTGAACCGCTGCGCCAGCCAAAGGCAAGAGCCACATCCGGTGAACCGCTGCGCCACCCAAAAGCAAGAGCGACCCGAGTGAACCGCGTTGCTACCCAAAATCAAGTGCAATTGCGAGTTTGTCGGTATGCTGTTAGACAGAAAAATGCGGCGGGCTGCAAAGTGGCGAGGGGAATTCGCGCAGTCTGCAGCCCGCCGGTGTTTACGCTGCTTTTTTGGTCTGTCGAATCTTGGCCCAGCGTGCTTTTTGAGCCAGAGAAATTCTCCGGCGCCCGGCAGCGGAGAGCACACGCTTAGCGCGATGTGGCGCCGCCGCGTGGACTGTCGAACTGGTGCCGCGGGTAAGCCGTTCGAGAACCGAAATAGCTTCCCCAAGCTTTTGGACCTGATTCTGTGCGTCCCGGCGTTCCTCGCGGAGCCGGTCAATTGCCTTCGTAATGTTTGTCATCAATACCCCCTCGGGTAATTTACCGTCCGCCATTGTATTACTAACTCAGCGGCTCCGTGAGAGTTTTTTTATTAGCTGATCGAAAAGGGGTTACTCGGATCCAAGGACAATAGACAACACAAGCAAAGTGACCTAAAGATAACTTGTTGGCAGATGCCTTGCCCGTGACCTCATCCCAAGGGTGGTAACAGCGACGCCGATCCGAACAAGAAAAGGGCACCTACCGCGAGGCTATAAATTGCGGTCAACGCGGTGACGACATACTGAAAGCGCGGCAGCCGCGAACTGAAACCGAAAAGTCCGACTGCGGATGCCGTCATCACCGTGTTCATCACCAGCAATCCCGCGATAAACATTGCCAGTCCGACAAAGCCCTTTGTGATTCCGCCGAGATTGGCCGCGAGCAGGAAGATCATGAGTTGGCTGGGTGTTTCCGCACCGAGTCCATGCACGACTCCAATCATAAGCACGGACTTTGCACTGTAATTCCATGTCTTCTCGGTTGGCCGCGGAACATCGTGATCATGCCAATAGCTCTTCATCTTCCAATGGATCCAGCGCAGCGTCCTGGCGACGAGGTGAAAGCGACTGCGGGGCGCTGGGTTCCCAGTAAACAAGGACCCCAGAACATAGACTCCCAGGATGAGTAAGGTGAGCCCTACCAGGCGCTCGGCGATCCGATCGATGCCATGCGGCAAGGAGAGTTGAAACACAATCACGACGGTGCCCAGCGCGGCAACCGTGGCGGCGTGGCCTAGCGCGTAAAGCAAACCCAGGCGCATCCCTCTCCAGCGATTGGTCTGCACACTGGTGATGTCGGTAATGGCGGCGATGTGGTCGTAGTCGAACCCGTGACGGAACCCAAGGATGGCCGCCGATAAGAGTGCAAGTTGAAGACTGGTTGGCGTGGCGCTCATGAATGATCGTGGGCCGAGCCCAAGTCCTTCATTGTTCCACACACTAACAAGAATCGGAAATCGGTCTGGAAGTCGAGGCGACAATAATCAGGATTGCTCAATTGGAGAAGGGGTGGAGCGACGGGTATTCTCGCCCGGTTCCGACGCGTGCCATTCGAGTCGTAATGCAAAGGGTACGGGCTTTGTGCCTTTCGGGACAAAAAACGGCTACAATAGCGGCAATCGAAATCGCGACCGGAGGCAGATGTGAACCCGAAACATTCGTGCGGCGCCGCTACGGTGTGTCTGTTCTTCTTCGTTTTGGTTGTTTTCGTTTTTTTGCCGAGTCTTCTCATGCCGAAACTGTGCGCTCAGGAAACGGGGTCGCAAAAACATATCGGAGCTCCGCAGGACTGGTCGCAGCGTCAAATCGTGTTTAGCCGCGATGCGCTCGCCCGCCACCCCGAACTGATGGACCGCGAGCCACGCATTCGACAGCAGATGATGCAGCATTGGCAGGCTCCAAATCTGGGAGCGTTCGACCGCGACGGTCACCTCCCTGAGCGCCAGCAGAAGCCCGGTATCGCGCGCGATTGGAACGTTAATTTGGGAAGCCGCATGCATCGGGATATATTTCCCGCCAAATTTTCCTTTGATCCGAGCGCTCCACCCGATTGTGTCAATGACTATGTGGTATTCGGGCTGAATGTCGCGGGCGTCAACTTAGGCCAAGCCAATCTTGTTGCCTTCAACAATCTTTATGTCAACAGCGCGGGCACGGGATTTTGTCCCGGCACGGCTCCGAACGTATTGTTTGCCTATAACATCACCACTGGCACGAGCGGCGGCAAGATTGTAACTTCTCCAGTAATCTCCCTGGATGGCAAGAAGATCGCGTTCGTGGAGAGTGCTCCTGCACCGAATAAATCCGCCATTTTCCATGTTTTGACCTGGGCTGCGGGCGCGGGCTCGATCGGTCGCGCCTCGCCGCCCAACGTAACGCTGTCGAATATGACTTCAACGATCTTCAATGCCACCGGGTCGAGCACAACCGCATCTCCCTGGGTGGATTACGACGCAGATACTGCCTATGTGGGCGACGACGTGGGAAATATTTATCAAATTAAACCCGTCTTCGCTGGTGGATTGCCTGTGGTGAGCGGACATCCGTGGCCAGTGCAACTTAGTGGCACGGCTGCGCTGACTCCGCCCGTCCTCGACGCAAGTCGCGGCTTGTTGATGGTCGGAAGCAATAACGGCAATCTTTACCAGATTGATACCACTACAGGTGCCCTCGGGACGCTCATAGTAGGACAGACGGGAACTACGAGCTTCGGTATCATTGCTCCGCCGATTGTCGATCCGACTAACGGCGTGACCTATGTCGTCAGCGGCAATATCGGGCATACAGGTGCCGCTCTCGTCCAAACCGATACTGCCACCCTGACTAAGACGTTAGCGAACATTGGTATCGGCGGTCAAAACGCGGGACTAGTCAAGGTTCACCTGTACCAGCCTGCCTTCAGCAACGGCTACTACAGTGCTCCGTCGCTCGGAGTGGTCAGTGTTTGCGGGACTGGCGCCGCCGATGCGAGCCCATGGCAATACGAGTTCGGGTTCACCGGGGCGATCATGAATACAACGCCTGTGACTGGATACCCGAGGCAACTTTCCACCGTCACCACCGACGTGTGCACGGGAATGACGGAGTTCTTCAATCCCAATGCCGGTCCAAGCGACACCATCACGGCCACAGCGGTCGCGTCCGGCGTTCTGACGGTGACAGCAAACAACAGTGATCTCACGGTTGGAGAGCAGGTATTAATTGAAGGCACAAAGGAACCTTCCCTGAACGGTCAGACGGTGACGGTCACGAGTCTGATTGGCTCAGGGCCGTCGACAGGATTCACTGCGAACGTCACCGCCGCGGATTATCCTACGACTCCAGACAGCGGTACGGTAGCAGCCATCAACGTGATTACGGCTACGTCGGTCACGTCGAACGTTCTGACGGTGACGGCGATCAATAGCAATCTCACGGTGGGGGAAAACGTGTATATCCGAGGCACGGGTGAAGCCTTCCTGAACGGTGAGACGGTGCAAGTCGCCAGCCTGATCGGCGCAGGTCCGGTACACACAGGATTCACCGCGGCCTTTACCATTTCGGATTACAGCAACCTAACCGATACTGGCACGGCAGGAGCGGGCGTCGATTTCTTCTTCCTCGGGTTAGGGACAGATTGCACTCTGGTAGGAGGTGCAGGGGCCCCAACGAATGGGTGTGTCGTGGCGCTCGCGAACAACAATAACGGCACGATTACCACAACCGTAACAGGGTCGGTGACCGGCGGTCCGAGCGGGATTGTCGTCGATAACTACAGCAGCGCGAGTGAGGCGTCGAGCATCTACCTGATGTCCACGACGGCGAATGTGGCGTTCAAATTCACCCAAGAGGGTCTGCAATAGAAGTATTCAAAATCCGAGAGCCGGGATCGGCGGAACCCCAGCGCTGCGACGGCTCGAGCGGTTTGCTGAGGAAATACACTCCCCCAGCGGCTGGAAGCCGTCATTGATTTGGCGGCATTTACGGCACGAGTGGAACTCGTGCCCTTCCCGAAACCGGCGCAAATCGGAGTTTTTCCGCAAGCCTTGGGACTCGCGCCCTCCCCGTTCGTGCACAATTCCGGAGTTTTTCAGCAAACTTGGTGCCGCAGCATGATGGCGGCCGGGGATGGCTGCGAGTCGGTTCGACTTCAGCGCAATGGATTTCACTTCACTTTCGCGGAACTCTCAGGGAAATACTCATAAGTTATTGAATGTAATGGCGGCAGTTTTCGCCAATGGCTGGAAGGCGAATTGCGCTTAGTTGCTGGATGCCGTGTCTCTGGCCGAGCACGAAAATGACACACGCCCGAGTAATGAGTCGAAAGATAAGGGTGCTAGTGGCAGCCGTGTCGCTTGCCGGTGTCAGCGGTATTCTCGCCTGGTGTTCGGTGCCTTCTCCCGATCGAGTTATTACGTATCGCCACCCGCTCTCGCAAGCGGAAGAGAGCCTGCGGCGGGTGTCGGCGCATATCTCCCAGTTTGCTTCGGTGTCGGAGCCGCTGGCCCTGCCGAAATGTGGACACGTCCGTCAGCCTGAAGCTTTGCTGACTCCCGATCCGGTGCTGCAAGCTGAAGATGATTTGCGGGTGCGGGTCAGCTTCATTGTTGGAGTCGACGGCCGGGTGCATAGCGCGTTCATCCTGGATAGCGGCGGCCCCAGCGAGGATCAGGTTGTTCTGAGCGCGGTCCGCACGTGGCGATATCGTCCCGCACTCTGCAACGGCGTGCCCACCGATTCCGAGGCGCTCGTAAGATTCAGCATCCGCTAGCGGGCGAATTCTCCTACAATGGCAACGATGACGACGAATCACGAGGATGAGAAGGACGCTCGGACCGACGAAGGGCACGAGGCGAGCGCCCAGGCTCCGGGCAAAGACGTTGAAGAATTTTTTCAAAGACTCCCTGGCAGCTTTCGCTGGCCGAAGCCGAATGCGGAGGCGGTAGCGGCAGCTGTCGAAGCGATTCACCGTATGTCGGGCGGAACGGAGACGATCTTGCCAACTACAACGATCGGGCCGACGAGTATCCCAACGATCGGGCCGGCGACCGCTGAGGGGGACGAGCTGGGCAGTGCGTGCTCAGGTTGCGGAGGATCGCTGCCGGCGGGGGCGCGTTTCTGTGTCTGGTGCGGACTTCCCACCCAGTCCGTTGCCGGGGATGCCGCTCCATCTCTTGCTCGCGCCGGTAGCGGCCAACATCACATTCATCATCATTATCATCATTTGGTTCAGGGCCAGGGTGTTCTTGGTCAGGTTGTACAGGGTCTGGGCGCGTCGCAAGGCGTATCGGCTGACGAGTCCGTGGCATCGGTTCCGCGCGGTCGAGCTCCGGGTCCGTCGGGCAATGCTTCTTCGGGAACGGGATCCAAGTCCGGTGGACGCGCCGAAGTGGCGGCTCGCCAAGTGGTGCAGGACTGGGCGCATGCCTGCAATACCAGGCACATTGACGATCTGCTCGAACTCTACGCTTCCGACGCTACTCTCATCCGCTCCAGCGTTCCGCCGGTTCGCAGTTTGCAGGCAATCCGCGAATTCCTGATCTCGCTGCTTGAAGCTGGCCTGGGCGATGTGGAGATGGAATCGCTGCGCGTCGAGTTGATGGGCGATATCGCGATTGATCTTGGACGCTGCAAAATGCTGGTGCCGGTGGCCATGGGAAAGCGTCGCGAAGAGCGCGGAAAATATCTGGTTGTCCTGGTGCGGCAGCCCGCGGGCACGTGGAAGATTCTGGCGGATTGCTGGTCTGCCGATCTGGCGGTCAGCGCCCCGGCTGAGCCTGCGGCACGAAAGGCAAGCGAGACGATCCCTCCGGCGCGCCGTCCGCGCTGAGCTCGCTTTGAACTGAAGAGTAGCGGCGAACGCTCAACAAAAAGAAACCCCGATCCCCCGATCCTTGGGATTGATGCGGATCGGGGTTCAGTTGAGCGCGTGACGCGATCTATTATCTATTGCCCGGTGAGGCGTGTCGTAAACAGCTGCCGGTAGCTCAGACTGTTTACATCGCGGAACATTGGAGTTCCGGGTGGCAAGCCTCCGGGATTCGAGAAGTCCAAGTCGAAATAGAAGGCTCGGGTTGGAACCCCGTATACGTCGGTACAACACTTGAATGTGCCGGTGTTGTAGGTGGCGTAGAACAAGCTGACCATCGAGCCTTTGTAATACATGGTCTGGCCGCCCCAGTTCTCGAGGTAGCGCAAGAAGTTATGTACGCCTCCGTCGGTGCCAAAATCGCGTTTGGCGCTGACTCCGACATCAAACGTGGGCAACTGGAAATTCATGTTCTTGCCGCCGGCGATTGCCAAACGGAAGTGACCGTCATGGCTGGGGTTGCGGTTGCCGAGGTCGGTAACCTGGTTGCTGCTAACGATTCCAACCGTGCTATACAGATCGTTCCAGTCGACCGAAAGCAGAGTAACCGCGTCGGCAATGACAGCCGCGGCGGAGTGTCCGGTTACATCGCCCTGAAATGCGGCGGTGTCCGCAGACCAAGTGGCGGCGTCGGCGGCGTTGGTGTTGTAATCGCCCCAAACGTAAACCGGATTTTCCGATGCTACCGTGAATCCGCCAGGGCTATCGAGAGTTGCACCGGCGTCGGTTCTGCGTGGGACGTTGCCGAGTGAACCGTCGACCAGTCGTAAAACGTGGCGTGTCCCGCTGACCCAGTTCTTGCGCGCGGTGTTGGCGCAACTGCCGATCCGGTTTTGGGTGTTGCCTAACGCGTCAGTGCCAAAGGGATCGGGGTTGGCGCCGCTGTTGATTTGGAGATTCAGGTTCTGGGTCGCATTGCCTGTGGTTCCCCAGAAACCCAATCCCATGTTAGCTGCTCCGAAGTTGTCGAGGAAACCGTTCTCATTGTCGTCTTCGGGAGAATATGTACGATTCGCCGGTATTGGGTCCAGTATCCCGTCGGGCGTGCCCGGAGTGCTGGAGCGGTTAATCACGTCCTCGAGGCCCGCGTCTCCTGTTTTAGCCGCCGCCCCGCCAAGAGGCGGATGCGGATTCAGCAGCATGCCCCGGCGATCGGAGAAATACAGAATGTATCCGTTCTGCACGAGGTAATCGACGCTGCCACCGCTTCCAGGGATCGTTCCCGCCAGCCATTTGGCGAGGTTGCCCACGTCGATTTCGACGGCATTCATCACGCCGTTGGTTGCGCAACTGTTGTCCCCCACCGTGTTGTCACGGACTTCACCCTCGCGGGCATCGTAAAAGTTGATGGGATACCAGTTGTATTGGCTGAGGCTCTGCGGGGTCGCGGAGGACTGCGGGGTTGCGACCGGGGTCGTCGGAGTGAGACCAAACGCCCATTCTCCGCCGGCCGGATTGATTCCTGCCGCAGCCGCAGCCGCATCCACTGCAACTTCGGGTACTATGCCGGTCCACGCGGTGCAGCGGAGGCTGGCACCCGTGCCGGTGGTGGCGCTGCAAGTCGGAGCAGTCGCGGTGGCAGTCGGCCACGCTCCGGTTCCCGGGCGGTCGGCTGGTTCCTGGAACAGCAGGATCGCGTTGGGGGTAATCGGGTTGGTTTGAGGAGACGTGGGCGGCAACGTACCGCGCGCGAATCCGAGGGAGAGCCACTCATTGGTTATCGGGTTCCAGTTGCCCGATGTGTCCTTGTACTCCACGCGCAGATAGCCATCAATCAGGCTCCAAGCCGAGGCCGAGGCCGAACTATAGTTCGTCAAGCCGACGGGGTTAGCGGGAGCGTAATACGGATAGGTCGGTGTTGCTGGGCAACCGGTTGGAACGACCGCAGTTGCGGCTAATGCCGGACTCGACGGCGGACACAGGCCGGTCACAAGCGCAGGAGCGCCAGTACCCGGTAGTTCGTAGGTTGGGGCGGCGGGCCCGGTTGCAGGGGCGGGCGGCTGAAGTCCCTGTTGCGTCGGGAACGGGTTTCCGGTCGGCGGATAGGGAGCGAAGGGCCAGTCCATGACGCAGGAAGCTGAACTGGTGCAGTTGGACGGAACCACATTCGCTCCGGCAGCGAAGTACAGGTTAAAAGTGTTGCTGCTCGTTGGATTGCCGAACGCCGCCGCATTGTAATTCGGAGATAAGATGGGGATTCCCCACTCAAGGTTGGCGACAGCGGTGGTGTTCCCGTACTGCGCCTGGGCTTGTGCGGCAGAGAGATTGGCCAGCCGGACGTTGTTGGCATCCGATGCTCCGCCAGGCAAGTCGGCCGGGTCGTCACTCAGCAGGACGTGAATCTGCGCCATGTTGTATTCGCGCGATTGACCAAGGGCGGTCGAGGCCGACTCGCCCGCCGGGGGCCGGCGAACAATTTCGTTCGGCAATGCGCCGCCGCCGACAAAAGGCATTTTCAGTTTCTTGGCTCCCGTGCCGATTGCGCCGGTTACGTTACTGCCATAGTTGCCGTTGATGATTTCTGAGTTCGTGCTGGATGAAAAGGGGGTCCAATTGGAACCGTTGTAGTTCGCCGGCGTCTGTGCCGTAGTGGATCCGGCACCGATCACGCTGCCGTCCCCGTAGTTGGTTGGCACGAGTGCCATCGCGGTGCAATTACCGGCCACGGGCGTCCCGGGGATCGTACAATCACCGTCGGCGCTCGGAATATAAACGGTTCCGTTGTAATTGGCGGTGGCATCAAGTCCGTTGGGCAATTGGGTTCGAATTACGTTTCCATAGGCCGACAACTTACCGTGAAAAGTCAAAATGGCGCCACTGCCGGCAAAAGGGTATAAGTCTCCGTTGGTGTGCACGGGACCGGTGAAATCGAGGTTGGAGCCAGCGTAGAAGGAGAGATCGCTCTCGGAGAACACACCGAACTGGAACACCGGAATCAGGGCAACCTGGGCGCTCCGGATCATGCTCACTTCCTGCCCGCCCGGTTGTGCGGCCGTTGCCAGCATGTTCACGGGCACAATCTGCGCGTACAGACCCTGATTCGGTCCAGAAGCGATGTGACCCCACTTCTCGAGATTCGTAAACTGGGTTTGTGTCGGGCAGGGCTGCCCCAGCGTGCCGGGAGTGAGTTGATAGGTCGTCCAGGTGACGCCGGGGAGCGTGGGCCCATTCGTGGTGGGCTGTCCGAGGTTGCAGATTTGGGCCGAAGTCGGAGAGAGCGCATTGTTGAAGGTCGCGGCCAGGTCGGAGGTCATCTTTTCGATCCCACCCTCGGCGCTGTGATAGGCGGCATTGTTCTGCAGATCGGTACCGCCGACCTTACCTTCGGTGTTAACCATCATCATCAACCCGATCGCGATTCCCGACAGCAGCAACAGCATAAGCAAGGTCGCAATCAGCGTGAATCCTTTGGTTTTCATAATTCTGTAACTCCTCATCGGGTCAATCCCAGTTACTTCGCTCCCCATCATCCCGGTGTTCCTCATCTTTATCTTTAATCTTTAATCTTTAATCTTTATCGCTATCAGTTATCGCGATCATTCATCTGCGCGACTAGGGGCCAAGGGGATACAAGTTGTTGTAGGTCAGATCTCGCGCGCTCACCGAGGTCTCCAAATCCAATCCCTGATAACCTTTTCCTTGTCCGAACTGAGTGCCCTTCAGCGTGCTATTCATCGCCATGTGCACAATGTTGATCTTGGTGATCTGGTTGGGCAGGAGTCCACTGGAAGAGCCAGACACGCAAACATCGGTATTGGCGCCGGGGTTCTGACAGCCTACCGCGGGTGCCGGAGGAGTGCTCGCATTGTTGAACAGATCATAGGTGAACTTCATGTAGACCACGTTCTCCGCCACTGGCATTGGTGGATGTCCACTTAGCTGGCGCATCAGTCGTGAGGGAGTAACGGTCTTGTCGATGTAATAGGTGATGACCTGAATACGCGTGCCCGTTCCCACGGTGCCGGTTGTGATACTGGCCAGGCTCTTGGCCGCGGCGGCGGCCTGGTTCATTTTCAGAACATCGCCGGTGCCAAACGTAGCCACGGTCGCAGTCGTGGCGGATCCGTAGATTTCAGCCACCACGGAAGTTGTACCAAAGGTGAACAGGACGAGATCGCCCGGCGTGAGGCCTACGGCCGAATCGTTAATGGCTTGTATCGTTGCTCCGTTCGCCGTGCAGTTCGCACTCGCCTGCGAAGCTACGGTTAGTGCGAAGGTCACGGTGGTGGAAGATGAGACGGTTGCCTGATAGCAGTCCAGAAAGAAAAGGGGATCGGTATAGACAACCGTGACGACGTCGGTTTGCATACCATTGAGCGTCGGCCCACCGTCATATCCTGGCAGCAGCCCGTAAAGGTATGGTGTAGTCCCCTGCACGGGATAGGTTGCCGCAACAGCGTTGGTTGTCCCGAGATAGCAGGGCGTCCCGGTTGCTTCCGAGCAGCCATAGACGGGAAGAGTTGCGGACGTGGGCAGTTGGATCGCGGCACCAGGAGGCGTGAGTCCCGCCCCGGCCAAGTTCAGATCGCGCGTCAGCATGTTAGAGGCGGCGCGAAAATCCTGCTGCATCTCCGCCCGCTGAGTCACCGTCCAGGTCGCCGCCACGCCCTGGCTGTAAATCTGGACGGCCGCGCCCAGCACAAGCGTGCCGAGCGACATGGCGACCACCATTTCCAGCAAGCTGAATCCACTTTCGCGCTTGGTTGAACGATCGCTCATAACTCCCCTTTACTGGTACTGCGAAATCAACGAATTCAAAACGTACGTCTTCGGCAGCTTCGTCTGGGAAGTGGAGTACTGCACCGTGATGTTGATGCCACGCAGGGTCGCGACTACGTTGTTGTTGGCGTCGTACACGGGCGAAATCAGAACCGTGCGCTGATAGCCCGTCAGAGGGATATGCACATCGTCCGCGGTTCCGTAGATTCCGTCGGCGCCGGGCTCAGTAAGAGTTTGCTCGCCCGCGTTCGCATCATCCGCCGTGCCGTAGATTCCATCGGCTCCCGCGTTGTAGATCTGACTTGCTCCAGTTACGAAGATGCCGCAGGGGCTGGCGCCGGAGGAGCAGGTGGTGGAGCCAACGTTCTGGATGGCGTCCCAGTTGATCTGTGAGGTATTGCGCGCGGTGATGATACTTTCGAGCGCTTCGTTCGCCAGTTCTTTGGCGATCATATCCTGCTGCGACGTGAGGGTTGAAGACATGGCCAGCCCGAACACACCGAGCAGACTGACCATTCCTACTGTCAGTATGGCCATCGAGATCACGACTTCGAGCAGTGAGAATCCGCCTTCTCGTCGCATCGCAGCTCGAGAACTTTTTCCGCGTCCGATCGTTGACGTAGCCACGGTTGACGTAGCCATTATTGACGTAGCCATTGATAACCCCCCGAGACACCATAGAGCCGCCAACCGCGAACCCGGCCCGTTCCGCCCCACAGCGTGATTGCCCGCGAACTCAGCATTTCTCCGTTACGCGCGATGTACACAACGCCTCCACTCCAGGTGGCCGCACAATTGGAGGCAGCCTGCGACGAACCATCTGGGCAGAAATAAATAACACTGCTTCCTCCGGTGCCAGTGCCAGCCCCGGTCCAGCCAAAATCAATCGCCGTTGTCCCTGTTCCATAACCATCCGGGCCCGGTGAGGGGAGTCCGGTTTGAGCAACAAATGAGACATCCGTGGGCAATTTGTAAATCACGGTATTCTGATCGCCCTGAAATCCTGCCAGCGTCGGAGAAATCGTGATGGTGTTGCTCACTGGCGTGGTCGTCGAAGTAAAAGTCACCGAGTACGCTGTCCGCTGTGAGATCGCGTTGTCGCGCGCCTGTCGCATCGCGGCCAGCGTGATGTTGTACGCATTCGTTACCCGTTGAGCTTTCAACAATGGAATCAGGCTGATGACCGAGACCACGGTCACGATGATGCTGAGTGCCAGCACCATGGTCATTTCCAGCAAGCTGAAGCCGCTCGCCCGATGTCGGCGATCCGCATTCGTTTCCGGGCTAGTCATTAGCATTAGCATTAGCATTGGCATTAGTATTTGCCGTTCCTGCGGCTCCCCGCTTCATCGAACAAGATCGTCGGAACTTTCCTGTAACTGCGATGGGTCAGCCCGGTATCGCCCGCCGACCCCGTCGTGGATCGCGGCTGCGGCACGGTCTGACTCACTCGATGTTAGGAACTGTCTAGGGGCGCGTCAAAGTACCGGGGTACACCGGCCTTTCGTACACTGTCCTTTAGTAAGTAATTCTGGGAGAGTTACTGTCGTGCTGAGCGCCGCTTGTTGATCGTCACTGAAGCTTCGTTAGTGAAGCTCGGTTGCCAGGAGAAAAGTAGAAAGGGCGGCGGTAGAAAAAGAAAGTCTAATTCGGTCGATCCTCGTGACACAGGTAACTTGTCGTGGGAACAGTGCTTCTCTTACGATGATTGCACTTATGGAGCTACGCGCCCTCTTGGTGTGCCCGGATCAGGACTCAGCCAGCGTGCTTGAACTGATCCTGTCTGAACTGGGTATGGGGGTCGAGCATACGCCCTCGATCTCGCGTGGACTCGAACTGATTGAAAGTCAGCGCTTCGACGCGATCATCCTCGACTATCGTGCCGACCAGAGTTCGGAAGAATTTCTCTCGCGGTTACGTCAGTCCACCAAAAACCGCGCGAGCATGCTGATTGCGGTGGTGGATAGCGATTTCAACGCTCGCCCGGTGTTTGGACTGGGCGCCAATTTTGTTCTCTATCGTCCGCTTTCGTCGGAGCGTACTCGCATTAGTTTGCGTGCTGCCCGCGGACTGATACGGCGCGAGCGCCGTGCTCCGCGTACGCCGGTGAATTCGACGATCAACGTCGCCTATCCTGGCGCGCCTGAAACCAACGCAGTCCTGGCGGATCTGAGCGATGGAGGAAGCTTGATTCACAGCAGCAACCGGCTTCCGCCCGCATGCAAAGTTTATTTTGAATTCGAGCTTCCCGGTCAGCGGCAAGTGGTCCGTTTATCGGGTGAAGTCGCGTGGCAGGATGCCAGCGGCCGCACCGGAATTCGTTTTCTCGATGTACCGCAGTCCTCGCGTCGTCTGATGCAGACCTGGCTGCAGCAGAACAGCGGCCGATCGGCAAATCGGCCGCCGGCAAGCGCCTCGGCATCGCCGGCAAACCCACCGTCTGTAACGGTGGTCTCGGGGGTGAACCTCGAACCTAAGGCGGAAACAAGAGAGACCGGATTCGCGTCCAATGCCGGAAACCGCCGCGGGGAGTACCGTTTGGCCTGCAAGCTGGGAGCGGAGGTCTACCGGCTCGGCACTCTCGTGCCCAATCGCTGCACCCTGTCCGATATCAGCGAGGGAGGTTGCTACGTAGAAATGCCATCGCCATTTGTCACGCAATCAGGGGTGGAGATTGTGGTGCGCACAGCAGACACGAAATTGCGCATCCGGGGGCAGGTTTTAACGACCCATCCCGGGTTTGGCATGGGCGTACGCTTTATGTTCCGCGATTCCCGCGAGCGCGAAGAAATTATGCGTCTGCTGGCGATTCTCTCGGCGGGTCCGTCGCTGAACGAACAACCCCGCTGAAACGCGTCGGCGAAAGCGACTCGACCTGCGTGCTAGGCTAACTGCTCTTTCTTTTTCTCTTTCTCTTTCTCTTTCTCTGTCACGGCCCGCCGAAAATATTCCAGCGAGAGCTTCAGCCCGCTCTCCAATTCGACTTTCGGCGTCCATCCGAGCAGACGCTTCGCCTTCGAAATATCGGGACGCCGCTGCTTGGGGTCATCCTGCGGCAACGGTTCGAACTTGATCTGGCTCTTTGATTCCGTCGTCGCAATCACTTTTCGCGCGCACTCCAGAATCGTGAACTCCGTGGGATTTCCAATATTCACCGGCTCATGCTCGTTCGACCGCGACAGGCGGAGAATTCCGTCGACCTCGTCGCTGACATAGCAGAAACTGCGGGTCTGGCTGCCGTCGCCATACACCGTGAGATTTTCTCCGCGCAGCGCCTGCCACATAAAATTCGGAATGACGCGCCCATCGTTGATCTGCATGCGAGGTCCATAGGTGTTGAAGATGCGGAGGATCCGGGTGTCGACGCGGTGATAGCGGTGATACGCCATGGTGACGGCCTCCGAAAACCGCTTGGCCTCGTCGTACACCGACCGCGGCCCGATGGGATTCACATTTCCCCAATAGGTCTCGGTCTGGGGGTGGACGAGCGGATCGCCATAGCACTCGGAGGTGGATGCCATCATGAATTTCGCGCCGCACCGCAGCGCCGTTTCGAGCGCTTCAAACGTCCCATAGGATCCCACGCGCAGGGTGTCAATTCCGTGCGCGGCGTAATCCACCGGGCTTGCGGGGCTGGCGAAGTGAAACACATAATCCAATGGGCCCCACTCCACGGGCTGGCAAACATCTTTCTCCACAAACTCAAATCGCGAATCGTTTCGCAGGTGCTCAATGTTGGTGAGTCGCCCGGTCAGCAGATTGTCGGCCGCGACCACGGAATAGCCTTCGGCGATCAGTCCTTCGCAGAGATGCGATCCGAGAAAACCGGCTCCTCCGGTTACCAGCGCACGGCGTATTTTTTTGGGTTCGACACTCATAATGTTGAAAAACGTTTTGAGAAGAGTTTTGAGAAAAGCTTCGCGGCAGCTTTCAGGCCCGCTCCTTTTTCTTCGGGCGCGCTCCTGCCGTCACTTCTTCCGTCAGCGCAGCGGGACGGCCGACACTGTAGTAAGAGAATCCGTGCTCCACCATCACTGCCGGATCATACAGGTTTCGACCATCGAGGACGATGGGATACCTGACCAGCGTGCGGAGACGCTCCAGATCAAGGGTGGCAAACTCTTCCCACTCCGTCAGGATCAGCAACGCATCGGCGCCGGTTGCCGCCTCATAGGCGTCGGAGGCAAAATCTACGCCTGTTTTCAGCAACTCTTTCGCTCGGTCCATGGCCGCCGGATCGTAGGCGCAAATATGGCACCCCTCGCGCACGAGTTCCTGCACCAGCAGCAGCGCCGGAGACTCGCGAATATCGTCGGTGCCACCCTTGAAGGCGAGCCCGAGCACACCCAGGCGTTTGCCGCGGAAGGTCCACAGGACGCTTCGCACCTTGCGCAAAAAGCGGTGACGCTGCTCTTCGTTGATCCGGATGACTTCTTCGAGGAGCCGGAAGTCGTATCCGTTTTCTTTCGCGACGGCGCGAAATGCCATCAGGTCTTTCGGAAAGCAGGATCCACCGTACCCGATACCGGGATTCAAGAACCGTGGTCCGATGCGCGAATCCGTGCCAATACCGTCGCATACCTGCTGCACATTTGCGCCGACCGATTCGCAGATGGACGCGACGGCGTTAATAAAGGAAATTTTCATCGCCAGGAACGCGTTCGAAGCATGCTTGATGAGTTCGGCGCTCTGTGCGCTGGTGATGATCAACCGTGGCGGCGTCTTTCGGGCTGCTTCCGGACCCGGAATGGCGTCTCCCCGGCCGTAGTACCATCCGCTGGTCAGCGGCCCATAGATCTGGCGCATGACTTCGGCGGCGCGGTCATTCTCGACGCCCACCACGATGCGGTCGGGATAGAGAAAATCTGTGACTGCTGTCCCTTCCCGCAGAAACTCGGGATTTGAAGCCACATCGAAGTGCGCCGGATCGGCTCCATTTCTCATGATGATGGTGCGGATCCACTGGCTCGTATAGACGGGAACCGTGCTCTTCTCCACCACCACTTTGTAGCCGTCGACGCCTCCGGAGATTTCCCTCGCCACTGATTCCACGTAGGACAAATCGGCGTCTCCGCTTTCGGTCGGCGGCGTTCCGACGGCGATGAATACAGCCTCGCTCTCTCGCGTGGCGGCCTGCAAATCGCTGGAAAACGAGATGCGGTCGCCGCGATGCCGCCCTAGTAGTTCGGGCAGAAACTGTTCATGAATCGGCACTTCGCCATTCTTTAGTGCCGCGAGTTTTTTTGCGTCGTTATCGACCAGGACGACATGGTGCCCGAGATCGGCAAAGCACACCCCCGTTACCAGCCCTACATATCCGGAACCGACTACCGCAATGCGCATAGCGAGCCTGCTCTCCTTGAGTTCTCAGTTGCACCTCCGGCTCGTCGGCGTGCACATTCTTACTTTAGCAGTGTTTAGAGCCCAGAATGGCTCTCGAAAGTAATGGTCGCGTTCCGCAGGTCGGGAATGGGAATTAGAATCTCACAAAAACGGGTGACCGCCATCACTGCTCAAAGTCTAACGTGCTGTGCTGTCTTACCATTACCGAATCGACCGGCACTTTCCCGCTTCTACCAACGTAACCATGGCCGAGGAAACGCCTCTCAACTCCTGCCATGACAACGGCTAAACTACAAAAGCCGAGTCTTCATGACGAGATTTGCAGCCATGGTTTTCTTTTATGCGATGCCGCTCTTTTGCCAGAGCAATGGGGGCGAGTTGCGCCTGAAAGTAACCGATCCCGACGGCTTGGGCGTTAAGACTACGGTTCAGATCGTCAGCCAGGCGAATCAGTATCGCAATACTCTGACGACTAACGATCAGGGTCGCCTGGACGTGCAGCGCCTGCCTTACGGCATCTATCAGCTCGAAATCCAGCAGCCGGGTTTCGCGCAGATCTCGAAATCTGTCGATATCCATTCGTCGCTTCCGACCGAATATGCGATGCAACTCATGTTGCCCTCGGTCCAACAATCTGTAACCGTCACTGCGCCGGATACGCTGATCGATCCCGATCAGGCGGGCTCGGTCAATCAGGTTGGCGCGGAGGAAATCCGAAACCGGCTTGGTTCGGTTCCAGGCCGTTCCTTGCAAGACCTAGTGAATTCGCAGCCGGGCTGGCTCTACGAAGGCAACGCAGTGCTGCATCCGCGTGGCTCGGAGTATCAGACGCAGTTTGTGGTCGACGGCATCCCGCTGACGGATAATCGCTCGCCCAGTTTCGGGCCTCCGATGGATGCCGACGATCTGGAGTCGTTGAGCATCTACACGGCAGGCTTTCCCGCCGAGTATGGGCGCAAGATGGGTGGAGTGGTCGAAGTCAATATGCTTCAGGATTCGCAACCCGGTTTCCATGGCCAGCTCGTGCTTTCCGGCGGCAGCTTCGATTCCGGAGCGGCGGCCGCGAAGGGGCAATACGGCTGGGGCAAGAATACGTTTGGCGCCAGCGCGAGTGGGGCGATGACCGACCATTATCTGAATCCCGTAGTGCCGCAAAACTTTTCGAACACGGGTACGCTGGGCGTCTTTTCGGCCAACTATGAGCGCGAGTTGACGCCGAATGACCGCTTGCGATTCATCGTTTCGCACGAATTCTCGCGTTACGATATTCCAAACGAGCAAGTGCAACAAGCGGCAGGCCAGATCCAGACCGCGGACAACATCGAGACGATGGGGATCGCCTCCTACGTGCATACCTTTTCACCCCAGGCGCTGGCTGATTTTCGCGTGATGGCGCGCGACAATTCGATCGGGTTCAACTCCAATCCAGAGTCGACACCCATCGAGGTCTTCCAGCAGAATTTCTTTAATGAAGAATATTTCAAGGGGACCGCAACCATTACTCACGGCCGGAACGAATGGAAGTTTGGATTCGAATCTGACAATACATTTCTCAACGAAAATTTCCGCTATCACATCACCGATCCCAGCCAGTTTGACGAAGGCACCGCTCCCGACTTTGCCTTCCTGGGAAGCCGGCCCGATCTCGAGCAATCCGTATTCGTGCAGGACCAGATCCACCTGAAGAACTGGACCATCAATGCAGGTTTGCGCTGGGACCACTACCAGCTTTTCTTGAACCGACAATCGCTGGATCCGCGCATCTCAATTTCACGTTACTTTCCCGGTGCGGACCTGCTGCTGCATGTCTCCTATGACCGGGTTTTTCAGACCCCATCCTTTGAAAACATTTTGCTTTCGAGTTCGCCATCCGTTGAAGCCATCAACCCAAGCAACTTTCTGCGGCTGGTCGAGCCCTCCGAAGGCAACTACTACGAGGCGGGCTTGACCAAGGAGTTCCACGGCAAGCTCAAACTTGACGCCAACTATTTTCGACGCAATGTGGCCAACTATGCGGACGACGATCAGATCGAGAACACGACCATCAGTTTCCCGATCGCGTTCGACAAAGCCATCATCTACGGTGCAGAAGCCAAACTTGAAGTGCCTGACTGGCATCGATTCTCCGGCTTCTTGAGCTATTCTTATACCGTCGGCCAAGCGTGGTATCCGGTGACGGGTGGATTGTTTTTAGGCAATGACGCCCAGGGAATACCAACCAGCGGCCATTTTCCGGATTCGCAAGACCAGCGCAACACGGTTCGAGGACGCCTTCGCTACCAAGTGAAACCGCGATTCTGGATCGCCGGCGGCATTCAGTACGACACCGGTCTGCCGTTTGAGTTCCAGTGCGATCCAACTATGCCCATTTCCCGGTGCATTGCCAACGAAGTCCAAACCTACGGCCAGCAGGTGATCGACCGCATTAACTTCGCTCGCGGACGCATTTATCCTTCTTTCCAAATGAACGCCTCGGCGGGCGCGGATGTTTATCAATCCGACCATGTCAAAGCGCGACTCCAGATTGACGGACAGAATCTAACCAACGTTCTCGACGTTATTGACTTCGGTGGTCTTTTCTCGGGCAATGCCATTGGACCATCGCGGAGCGTAGCGCTGCGCCTCACCACGACTTTCTAGGGCCTATCGGAGTCGAATTACGGAATTGCGAGACTGGCAAATGCTTCCAATTGACTTCCCCCCCGTTTCGCGGGAAACTCGCTCTGAGCCTGCCTCCCCCTGCAGCCTTGTCGTTGCAGGCTGCCGGAACAACATATGTTCCCGCACCCTATGTCGAGGTCCGAGTTCCAACCTGACGATGCGTCTCCTGACCCGACCGAGACGCTTGAGCAGCACCTCTTCGCCGGTTTTCCGCCCGACCTCGCTCTTGATCTGGTTCTCAACGAACTCGTCGTTCGCGCCGCGGAGGCCACTCACGCCACGGCCGCCGCTCTGGCGCTCGTCCGCGGAGACGAAATGGTTTGCCGCGCTGCCACCGGGAATCTCGCACCCGATCTCGGCATCCCGCTCAACCCGCGCGATGGTCTCTCCGGCGCATGTCTGCAGACTCATCAACCGCAGCTTTCCGTCGATACCGAGTTCGATCCCCGCGTCGATCCCACGGTCTCGCGGCGACTCGGCATCCGCTCCATCCTCATCGTTCCTGTCTTCGACAGCCCAGATAAAAACGCGCAATTCGCAGGAGTTCTCGAAGTTTTTTCGACCTCTCCGGCAGCGTTCTCTGACGTGGACCAAAAGCGATTGGAAAGTTATGCGGAGGAGTGTGCCCGCATTCGCCGGGCCGCGCTCGAAGTTGGAGAGCGCCCGCGTGTCGCTCCACCCGGTGCGTCGATCGCCACTTCGGCTTTCCTGCCCGAACTTCTTCCACCCGCGGCGGAGGTTCATGAGTCTTTCGCGCCGGATTTGCCGGCGGAGAGTACTGCGCCGGCTCGACGTGGCCCGTACGAAGGTTGGACCGTTGTCCTCGGAGGCTTGGCGATTGTAACCATCGTCGCTTTCAGCTTTCTAATTGGAGCCCGGGTTGGATGGTTGCGGCGGGCCGGGTCGCAGAGGCAGATTGCACAATCCCAAGTGGAGGAAAGCTTGGCCGCCACTCCCGCCGATGATCGCGCAAATCCGGTGTCAGCGGAAAAAGCGTCATCAAAAAACTTGCCCACGAAAACTCCGGCGCGGCCAACTCCAACGCCTGCGGCCGACGAGTTAGTGGTCTATGAAAAAGGCAAGGTGATCTTTCGAATGAAGCCGGCCCCCAAGTCTGGAAGCGATGCCGTCGTAGAAGCGTCATCGACCACCCGGATCGTCACGGCGAAGACCCCCACGACCACAGCCGCCGCAACCAAAACAGGCACGGCGAAAGCAGCCGCCCGAAGTGTCTGGCTCTCGCAAGCGCAAGCTGAAACTCACCTTCTCAGCCGCGTCGAGCCACAGTACCCGGCGGAGGCGCTCGCTGCGCATCGCGCTGGGGACGTCGTCCTCGAGGTCCAAGTTAGCGAAGATGGCTCAGTTTCGAATGTTCGCACTCTTGCCGGAGACCCGCTGCTGGCTGCCGCTGCGAGCGAAGCCGTCCGCAACTGGCGCTACCGGCCCTACCGTCAAAACGACCAGCCGGCGCAATTCCAAACCGATGTAACTCTGAGCTTCACATTGCCCAACTGATTGGTCGGAAGCCGGATTCTTCTATTCAACTTTGATCGACTATCTAACACCTGGCGGTCTACGAAAACGCCAGTTCCTTGGCCCGCTGCACCGCCTTCACTACGGCCTTAATCAAAGTGACGCGCAGTTTGCCTTCCTCGAGTTCCATGATGCCGTCAATCGTGCATCCCGCCGGAGTCGTGACCGCGTCCTTCAACAGCGCTGGATGATCTCCTGTTTCGAGCACTACGCGAGCGGCGCCCATGGTTGTCTGCGCCGCCAGCAGCGTTGCAATATCGCGCGGCAGCCCTACCTTCACACCCGCCTCCGCCAGCGATTCCAGAATGATGTAGATATAGGCTGGACCGCTCGCCGACAAACCGGTCACCGCGTCCATGTGTTTTTCGTCGACGACCACGGTGCGACCCATGGCGTCAAAGAACTTCGTCGCCATCTCCAGATTCTGTTTCGTAGCGAACTTTCCCTTGCACAGTGCAGTCATGCCCGCGCCCAGCACGCACGGAGTGTTCGGCATCGCCCGCACCACCGGAACTTCTTTCTCCAGCGCCCGCTCAATCATTTCGGTGGGGACTGAGGCGGCCAACGAAATCACCAACTGTTTTTCATGGACGTGGGCGCGAATCTCCCGCACCACGTCCGCCACCACCTGCGGCTTCACGCAGAGAAAAATAACATCCGCGTTTTTCACCGCCTCCGCGTTGTCGGTCCCGGCGCGTACTTTCAACTTTTCCCTCAGGATCCGCGCCCGCTCCGGATGCGCCACGGTTGCCCAAGTTTGTGCCGGCGAAAGCAATCCATCTCGCAAGAGAGACTGCAGCAGAATCGATCCCATCTTTCCCGCGCCTAAAACCGCTACTTTCTTTTTGAAACTGAAACTCTGCGTCATATGATTTCTCCCAAAAAATGAATGCCGAGTAGAGACGCGGATTGGGGCGCTGGCCGCGAGCGCTCGTCTCTACGGGAAGACTACACCCAACTAATGAGGCCGAGGCATCATCGCAACCGTAACAGCTTGCGGGAAAAAGTACTTTCGGCGCCACCGTCGGACCTCAGCGGCTGACGCCGATGCTAAAAATGCGCCGGTTATGGCAGCGGTAAACCGCTGCGCCACCCAAAAGCAAAGAGTGGCACCGGTGGCCGGACGCGCTATCCAAACGCCGCGCAAAATCCCAAGCGCGACGTAGCCGTGGAATCCCATCCTAACGTCGAAAAGCATGACGTTAGGATGGGGCACCCGGCAAAAGACGAGGCAAGGCCCGTCTCTACGGGAAGACTACACCCAACTAACAAGTGCGAGGCATCATCGCATCCTCTCACCCGTAATTTCCGCCGGGACCATCTTCAATATCTCGCGTCCGATGGGCAACGAAGCTGTGGCCGCCGGAGAAGGCACATTCAGCACATGCAAGAATCGCTCTCGCGCCACAAACCGAAAGTCGTCGACCAGCGTGCCATCGGGCGCCACCGCCTGGGCCCGCACGCCCGATCCGCCTGGGGTCATATCGTCCATCCATACGTCAGGCACCAAACGCTGGCAGGAGCGCACGAACTCCCGCTTGCGCAGCGAGCGCCGAAACTCACCCAATCCATTTTTCCAGTGCTGACGCGCCATCGCCCGGAAACCCGAATTCATGAACACTTCCATGGTCTCGCCTAAGTCGAAATCGCGCCACCGGTATCCCTCGCGCCGGAATGCCAGCACCGCATTCGGTCCTGCATCGACATTGCCGTGGATTCTCCGGGTGAAGTGCACGCCGAGAAACGGATAGCGCGGATCGGGCACGGGATAAATCAGCGCCCGCACCAATGACTGCCGAGCCGGGGCCAGATCGTAATACTCTCCGCGAAAGGGAACCAGCATCATGCCCGGATCATCCCCTGCCATGTGCGCGACCCGATCACTATAGAGTCCGGCGCAATTGACCACATACCGCGCCGAAAAATCTGCCGCGAGCGTCCGGACCACGACCGCGCCGGAACGGTTCGAAGTTGCGCCCGACTTTGACTTGAACTCAGAATTGCGATCGAAACCGACGACGGCGGCGCCCGTCTTCACCTCGGCGCCGCGTTGCGTCGCAATCTCCGCATACTTGGCCGTTACCGCGGCATAATCGGTGATTCCCGCGGACGGTACATGCAGCGCGCGCACCCCGCCGACATGCGGCTCAATCTCGAGCATCGCCTCACGTTCCAGTAGTCGCAAACCTGTGAGCCCATTCGCCACGCCGCGTGCCAGTAAGTCATCGAGCCGGGAAGATTCGTCGGAGTTGGTCGCTACAATCAATTTCCCGCAGACCTCATGCGGAATGCCGTGCCGTGAGCAGAACTCAACCATCTCGCGGGCCCCCGCCACACATAGCCGTGCCTTCAGCGAGCCTGCCTTGTAATAAACGCCGCTGTGGATGACGCCGCTGTTGTGTCCCGTCTGATGACGAGCGACGCCCGCTTCTTTTTCCAGAACCACCAGCCGCAGGTTAGGGAACTTTTCGCTGGCCTGCATGGCAAACGAAAGCCCAACAATCCCACCGCCAATCACGGCAACGTCGTACGTCATAATCTCGCGTAGGGACGGACGCATTCGTCCGTCTAAGCCATGCACGGCCGCCTGACCGCAGGCTAATCACCGCAGCCTAATCAAAGACTGATCGTACCTCAACCGTCGCCGCTTGTATGGTGACGGCAGCAACAAGCGGATGTGATGCAAAGGATGGGACGCAATAAAATGCGGCGAATGAAAAAGGGCGCGGACATTACGGCCCGCGCCCCGTCCGAGCAATCTTCTTCGGGGTCCTGAATTTCGGCGTCAGATCGGCCTTCGTCAGATCGCTCTGCGTCACATCGTCTGCGTCAGATCGCCTACTGCACCGTCAGCGTTACCGTGTCCGAATGAGCGGGACCACCCACAGCTGTGGCTGTCACCGTGATCTGCGAGGTTCCGACTGACGTCGGCATCACCAAATTCACGAAAGCTGATCCCGGAGCCGTCGCTGCGGCCGACGTAGCCGTCACTGTGACTGTCGCAGGGTTGGGCACCACTGCGGGAGCCGAATAGAGCCCCCTTCCTGACACCATGCCGTTCGCGCTGCCGCCCGTCATCGCCCAGGTTACGGTCTGGTCAGTTGAGCTGTTAACGGTTGCGGTGAATTGTTGCTGAGTGACGCCCGCCGGCCATGAGTTACCGGCTTCATTCGCGAACAGAACCGTCCCCGAGGCGGGGATCACCGTGACCGTCACCGGATGTGGTGTGGTACCGCTCCCCCCGGCAACGCCGCCGCAGGAAATCTCCACCAGCATTCCGAATCCCAGTCCAAGGCAAATTAGTGCAAGTCCGAGGTAAGGGCGCGGGTTGCCGCTTTTTTTTTGCCCGATCCCCACGATTCCCATCACTGCCAACCATCCAAGCATGAAAAAAGGCAAAATGGGAGCACCGGTGCTCGCGGCGCGACGAACGCCCCCGCCTATTCCCAGCGGACACTGGGTTGGCAAGTTCGGTCCACAGCTCCATAGGGTCAGAGTGACTGGCGTCGTCCCGGCGCCTGCCGCAATCGACGCTGGACTGAACCCGCAGCCAGTCAACGGCGGCAGATTCGCACACACAAAGTTCACCGCCGAGCTGAAGGTTGTGCCTCCTGCGGGAGCCGCCGAAAACGTATCGCTTGCGGTCTGCCCCGCGAGCAACGTCACGGTGGCGCTGCCTGTGTCGGTCCATGTCACATCCGTTCCCACCGTCAGCGTGTCGGTCGGCGTGGCATGCGTCAGCGTCCCGTCGGTTCCCTGGATCGTGAAGTTGAACGTGCCGGCCGCAGCGCTGCCCAGCATCACGGTGAACGCTGCGCCGGTCACCGTCGGCGTCACCTTAGGCGGCGTAATCGCGCACGTTCCCGGAGCTCCCGCGGTACAGTTCAGGGTTACGGTCCCGTTGTATCCATTGATCGACGTCAGCGTTCCACTCCATGTAACGGTTTGATTTGCCACTGTCGTATTCGGAGTTGCGACCACCGCAATCGAAAAATCAGGAGTGGGCTTGGTCACCGTAAGACTGAAGGTTTGCGTCTTAGCGGAGGGCGCCCCCGGCGTCGTCGCTGAGATCGTTACCGTAACCGGACCACCCGCCGGAGTCCCTGCCGCAGCTGTCACCGTTAGTGTCACTGTCACCGGCGTCGAGGACGTGGGACTGACGGTACTCGATGGTGAAAACGCGCAGGCCGCTCCCGTCGGCAGCCCGGACGAGCAGCTTAATGTCACGGTTCCGGCAAAACTGCCCGACGCCGACACCTGCAACGTGCTCGCTCCCGACGTTCCGCCCTGCCCCACAGTCAACGAATTCGGACTTGGCGCCGTTAGATTGAAGTCCACTACATGCGGCGTTACGGCCGCATCGACGGTAATCGTCTTTGGATCCGTCCCCACCGCATGCGCGTTGAAGCTGTAGTCGCCTACCGCTCCAGCGGCCGTCAGGGTGTAGGTTGCGGTGGGATTTCCTGAAAATGTTACCTGTGTGGGCTGCAGGATGCAGGTCGCCGGCGCGGCGCCCGTGCAGCTTAAATTCACCGGACTCGAGTAGCCATCCTCGGCCGTGACTGTGCCGTTGAACGTTGCTGTTTGTGCGGAAAAGATGGTCTGTGGCGTATTCGAAATTAGGTTCGTAAAAGTGGGGGCCGTCACCAGAGCGTAGTTCCAGATACCGCGCCCGTATGTCGATGCGACCAGCGTTTTCGTGCCGTTGGAATTGAAAAGTTGCAGCGCGGACACCGGAGCATTCGGCAGAAATCCAGAAACACCGGGGCCTGGCGGCGGACCAACTTCCGTCCAACTCGGAGCGCTGGTCGCGCTCACAAAGATGCCCACGTCGGTGCCCGCGTAAACCTGCGCTGCCTGGCCATCGACCAGCAACGCATTCACGGGAGCATCCGGCAGTGCGGTCGCTCCCGTGCCCGTCCAGTCTGTCCAACTGGTGCCCGCATTCGTTGTCTGCCACACATGCGGCGTTGGAAATCCTGGCGTACTGAATCCCATGATTCCGATGTACGCGGTGCCGCCCGATTGATGGGATGAATCCATGGCGACCGTCGAAATCGCATACCCGTTCGGATTCACATTCTGGGTTGCATTCGTCATCAAACTGACGCCGGCATTGGTCGTTACCCATACTTCGCCGCCGGGCGACCCGCTGAGCGGACCGTATCCGTTGGTCACCGCATAGACCACCTCCGAACTGCCGGTGAGGTTTGGCGGGCCGCCCGCCGCCAGCGCGTTCACCAGGTTGATTTCCTCCCCCGTGCATACTCCTGTGCCCAGAGTTTCAAAGTCGTTACTGAGCTGCAGCGGAGCCGTTCCGCCCGTGCTGATCTGCCATACCCGGCATGTTCCCACCAGCAGTTCGCCGGAATTCTGCGGGTCCAGAATGAAGGGGGTGTAGAAAGCACTTTGATCTCCGCCCAGACTGGCGGAGCTTACGATCTGGGTGAATGCTGCGTCGTTACATGCCGTTCCCAACTCGCACTTCAGAATCGTGAGGTAAGGATTCGACGCAAACCACTCAATCGGGTTGCTGGGGTTGATCGCATTAAATCCGCCATCTCCGCCGAGCGCGTTCTGCCAGGTAGTGCTGCTGGTCGCGGTGCTGGTTTTTGGGGAGCCATTATCCTGAGTTCCACCGAGCAGAATGTCGGCACTCGTCGGATGCACGGAGACCGAAACAAATTCCGTCATTGAGCCCAGGCTCTGGCTCAAGCTGTCAAACTGATTGGTTCCGGCGCAACTGCCCGTCACCAGCCCGGTGTAGCCGTCGAGCGTCCGGCTGATTCCTCCATCATGCGCGAAGTATCCGGGCGTCTTGCCGCTCGCCACCATGAAGGCGATTCCATGCTGGTCGGGATGGACATGCGCCGGCGCTCCCAGCGGGCTGCAGCCATAGACGTGCGTCAGATTGATCCAGTCGCTTTGTGTGCAAGCCGTACTGCCCGGTTCCAGGGTGCACTTGTAAAGATTGATCGCACCGGCGTAAACGTCGGTTCCGGTTGAATTCGGTGGAGGCGGGTTGGGAATCGCCGCCAGTTCCAGGTTGTAATCACCTTGCTCCACTCCACAGCCGCTGTTGCCGGGACCGAATGCGTTGTCACCGCAGTTCGTGATGCCGTTATCCGGAATCTGTGTCCAACTCGCTCCGCCCGTCTTCGTCTGCCAGATGCCCTCGTCGACCGGTTCGGGATTTCCATATTCGTCGGGCTGCAGATCGACCACCCACACATACATCTCGTTGCGTCCCGCTACTACCGCAAACTCTCCGCGATAAATCAGACAGCCACTCGAATTCGAAGCGGCGGGGCAATTCGCAGAGGCCAGACCAGCGGTAGGCTGCGTAGTCAGGCGCGTAAAATGCTGGCCGTCGGGCGATGAATAGAGTCCATGCCGCCGGATGAACGCGTAGAAAGTCCCGTTCGCTCCCTGGCTGGGGTTGTAAGTCACTGCCGTCGCCGATGCCGGAACCGCGCCGTCGGAGAGGATGACGCGGTTCCAAGTCATGCCCGCGTCCGCGGAAAAGTAAAGTCCGCGCGCGGTCGAATTGCTGTCTTCTTCCCGGCCAAGGTAAAGCCCGTTGTCCGGCTGTGGCCGCTACCGCCAGAAGTGGGTTTGCCGTACTGAACGCGATTTTGCTGAACCCGATTCCAAGAAAAGACTGCCCCGTTCCTGCGCTCTGGATCTGCATGGGCCACGTTAAACCGCCGTCGGTAGAGCGCAAAATTCCCAATCCGTAGTAAGAATCTCCGGAACTGTTTGTCTCTCCGGTTCCGACCAGAATCACGTTGCTGTTGCCTGGCTGCAACGCGATTGCGCCGACTGCCAGAGTGGGCTGATCGTCGATCAATGCCTGCCAAGTGACCGCAGCAGGATTGGAATTCAGGCTACCGGCATTGGTCGATTTCCAAAGGCCGCCATAAGCGCCGCCGAGAATCACGGTGTTTCCCGAACCGTCCGCTGGATCGATCAGCACCGAAGTCGCGCGCCCGGAAACCCAGTTGTAATTCTGGCCTCCCTCTCCTGTAGCGTCGGAAGCAAGCGGAGCTGGACCAACCGATGTCCAAACCGTGGAACCTGATTGCGAAGCGGGTAAAGAAGCAGTGGGGACACTGTTCCTTCGCGCCGCTCGCATCGCCATTTTCTGCTGGTAAGCGCGAAAACGGAGTCGCGCTGCGGAGTCGCCAGGCACGGTGCGGCCGCGTTGGTTCCAGTTTCCGCGCAAGTCGTCGCGGTGCAAGTCATTGCCCGGAAGATCATCGCGCCGACGATCATCGCGCGAATAAGAGCGATCCCCATCATGAGGGCTATTCGTATCCTTTATTACACCGCCGTTTTCGGAGGATGAGGAGGGGGCGGTAGTCTGTGCAGGTGTCTGACCGCTGACCGAGAAGCCGCCGGCGAAAAGAAAAATGACAGTTGTAAGGAATCTGGCGAAGAAAATGAAGTGAGAAGAACGCAAACGGAACCGGGCCATAGGTTGAAACGCCACTCTGGCGCCGGCGGGACGCGGCGCCTTCCTAGAGTCTCCATGATGGAGAGAAGTTTTCCATGTCCTCGAAAGTCTCCCCAACCTTGGTAGCTATGAACTGGCGGGCAGGTGCTTTGCAGACCTGCCATGACGCAACATTGGGGAGGGATGAGAACTATGGTAAGTTCAAATCCGTTATACTAGTCGAGCATGTCCGTGATCAAAAACATTGGCGCCATCGCCCAGGGAATGTCGATCACCCTGAAGGAGATGTTTCAGCCCACGATTGTCGAGAACTATCCCGATGGTCCGGGCCCCACGAAAGGGGCAATGTTTCAGGAACGATTCCGCGGCATGCACGTGCTGCAGCGCGACGAAAATGGACTGGAAAAGTGTGTAGCGTGTTTCCTGTGCGCCGCCGCTTGCCCCGCCAACTGCATTTACATAGAAGCCGCGGAGAACACCGAAGAGAAACGGGTTTCAGGCGCGGAACGTTACGCTCGTGTCTACAACATCGATTACAATCGATGTATCTTTTGTGGGTATTGTGTGGAAGCGTGCCCCACCGATGCGATTACGCACGGGCACGGATTTGAGCTGGCAACCTTCAATGCAAGCAGCCTGGTTTACAGAAAAGAGCAGATGCTGGCGCCGGCTCCGGCGCATATGGGAGCCAATCAGGTGTTTGCGCTATCGGAACTGGAATCGGGAGGCGTGAAGGGAACTTAGCAAGTTTCAGGATTTCGCCAAACGCCGGTCCCGAACGGGACCGGCGTTGTTGTATGGAAGCGGTCGTTGGTAGGTAAATGACTCAAAAATACATTGCCTCAGCGGCTAAAGCCGTAATGAAAATGCGAGCTTACGGCACGGCTGAAGCCGTGCCCTTTCAAGACGAGTGAAACTCAACCAGTAGGCGATGTCGTTGCCGCTTTATTCTCGGCAATGCCGCAAAGTTAGGTGATGACTCAGCTTACGGCACGGCTGAAGCCGTGCTTTTTCAAAACGAGACTCAACCAGTAAGCGAAGTTAAAGTCGGAGCCGTGGCCTTTCAAAACGAGTGAAACTCAACCAGTAAGCAGAGTTGAAGTCGGAGTTCAGGCCGAATCCAAGGCTGCTTAAGGTCATCAAAAAGACATGACGAGAGTCCATCAACATCCTCTGGAAAAGATCCTCGAGAGTCGGATTGCCATCATCGACGGAGCGATGGGCACGACCATCCGCACTTATGGAATGACGGAATCGGACATCCGCGGAGAGCGCTTTAAGGACTCGACGAAGAGCCTGCTGAACAATGGCGACCTCTTCTCGTTGACTAAGCCAGAAATGATTGGCGACATTCATCGGCGGTTTCTTGAGGCCGGGGCGGACATCATCGAGACGAACACCTTCGGTGCAACCAGCATTACCCAGAGCGAATTCTTTGTCGAGGATCCGCGGGAGCGGGGCGGGCGCAAGGATCCAGATTTCTATCAAAAGATCGTCGAAGATCTGTTTCTCGGCAACCTGGCTTGTGATATCAATGAGCAATCGGCGCGTCAGTGCCGCGAATGGGCCGACCGTGTGGGTGCGGCAACCTCGCGTCAACGGTTTGTGGCGGGGGCGATCGGGCCGCTGACGGTGTCACTGTCGAACTCGCCCGATGCCGATGATCCAGGCTTCCGGGTCGTCACCTTCGATCAGGTTAAGACGGCCTATGCGCAGCAAGTGCGCGCACTGATTGCCGGCGGCGTAGATCTGCTGCTGGTCGAAACGATCTTCGACTCCCTGAACGCGAAGGCAGCTCTTGTTGCCATCCGTGAGGTGTTCGACGAGGGGGGCAAAGAATTGCCGGTGATGATCTCGGCGGCGGTGGGGCGTGGCGGCGAGACCATGATATCGGCGCAGACGACTGAGGCATTCTGGAACGCAGTGCGACACGTGAAGCCGCTGTCGGTGGGACTCAACTGCTCTCTCGGTCCCGATCTGATGTACCCGTTCCTGGAGGAACTGGCGGAGAAGGCGGATGTGGCGATTTCGTGCTATCCGAATGCCGGGTTGCCGAATCCGCTAGCGGAAACGGGTTTCGATCTGGGACCGCAAGATATGGCGCGTTATCTGGGCGACTTCGCGCGCGGAGGATTGATTAATATTGCCGGCGGCTGTTGCGGCAACACGCCCGAGCACATCGCGGCGATCGCCAGGGCGCTCGAAGGCCAGCCTCCTCGAAAGTACAGGACTCAACCTCCCACGGAATCCTATGCCCTCCAAAGCGAGGGCAAGGAGTGAGCATTTCGTCTAGCACAACTGTGTCCGAGGCCAGGCATACGAAGCCACTCCGCCTCTCGGGATCGCAACCATTCACGCAGCAGCCCGGTGTCTACATCATGATCGGTGAGCGGACGAATGTGGCGGGTTCGCCGAAGTTCGCCAGCCTGATCAAGGCGGGCAAATATGAAGAAGCGGTAAGCGTCGCCCGGCAGCAGGTTGAGAACGGAGCGAATATTCTAGACATCTGCATGGACGAGGGCATGATCGACGGCGTCACGGCAATGACCCGTTTCCTGCAATTGCTGGGGAGCGAGCCCGAAGTTGCCAAGGTGCCGTTTATGGTGGACTCCTCGAAATGGGAGGTCATCGAGGCGGGGCTGAAGTGTCTCCAAGGCAAGGGCATTGTCAATTCGATTTCATTGAAAGAGGGCGAAGAAAAGTTTCGCAAGAACGCGGCTAAAGTTCTGAAATATGGCGCGGCGGTGGTAGTGATGGCCTTCGACGAGCAGGGACAGGCCGCGACCTACGAAGACAAGATCCGCGTCTGCGAGCGTGCGTACAAAATACTCGTCGACGAAGTGGGGTTCCCGCCCGAAGACATCATCTTCGACCCGAACATACTCACCGTGGCCACCGGGATGGAGGAGCACAACAATTACGCGGTTGACTTCATCAATGCCACGCGTTGGATCAAGGCCAACCTGCCGCACGCCAAAGTCAGCGGCGGCGTCTCCAACATCTCGTTCAGCTTCCGAGGCAATAATAAGGTGCGCGAGGCGATGCACTCCGCATTTCTTTATCACGCTATCACGGCGGGTATGGACATGGGCATCGTGAATGCCGGGATGCTCGAGGTGTACGAGGAGATTGACCCTGAGCTGAAGGTGCTGGTCGAGGATGTATTGCTAAACCGCCGTCCCGACGCGACTGAGCGCCTGGTGGATTACGGCGAAAAGCTGAAGGGCGTCAGCCAGGCAGTCAATGAAAAACGAGCTGAGGAATGGCGCAGCGGTACGGTTGAGGAGCGTCTTTCTCACGCGCTGGTCAAGGGCATCGACACCTATATTGAGATTGACGCTGAGGAAGCCCGCGTCAAACTTGGGCGCCCTTTATTAGTCATCGAAGGCCCCCTGATGGCTGGCATGAGTGTGGTCGGCGATCTGTTCGGAGCCGGGAAGATGTTCTTGCCCCAAGTAGTGAAGTCCGCCCGTGTGATGAAGAAGGCCGTGGCACACTTAACTCCATTCATGGAGGCCGAGAAAGTTGCGATGGCTGCCGCTGGCGAGGTGGTCAAAGCTCAAGGAAAGATCGTTCTTGCGACCGTCAAGGGTGACGTCCACGACATTGGCAAGAACATTGTCGGCGTTGTGCTTGCCTGCAATAACTATGAGGTGATCGACATGGGGGTGATGGTCCCCTGCGAGAAGATCCTCGAACGCGCGAAGGCGGAAAAAGCGGACATGATCGGCCTCAGTGGGCTGATCACTCCGTCGCTCGATGAGATGGTCCATGTGGCCCGCGAGATGGAGCGTCAGGGTTTCAAACTGCCGCTGCTGATCGGAGGGGCAACAACGAGCCGGGCGCACACGGCCGTCAAGATCGCTCCGCATTATAGCGAGCCGGTGGTGCACGTGCTCGATGCCAGCCGTGCTGTTCCCGTGACCACCAGCCTTCTAAGCAACGATGGCAAGTCGGCGTTCGTGGTTCAGCATCGCGCCGACTACGAGGCACTTCGCAGAGCACACGCGGCGCCGCGTCTGACGGTCGTCTCGCTTGAAACTGCTCGCGCGCGACGGGCTCCCATTCAATGGCGTTCGGAGGATATTCCCGAACCCTCGTTTACCGGTGTGCGCGTGTTGGACAATTTTCCGCTGGCAACGCTGCGCGACTTCATCGACTGGACGCCGTTCTTCCACACCTGGGGACTGAAAGGTGTTTATCCCCGTATTCTTGAGCACGAGGGACAAGGCGCGCAGGCGCGTCAGCTCTTCACCGAAGCCAACGTTCTCCTCGACAGCATCATTGAGAAGAAGTTGATTACGGCGCGGGGAGTCTATGGCTTGTTTCCCGCCAGCGCCGTGGGCGACGACGTCGAGCTGTACACCGACGACGCACGCGACAAAGTGCTCGAACGATTTCACTTCCTCCGTCAGCAATCGAATAAGGAAGGTGCGGAGCCGTGCCGGTCTCTTGCCGACTTCATCGCGCCTAAGGAAGCTGGGCTGCCCGATCACATCGGTGCTTTCGCAGTGACGAGCGGAATCGGACTCAAGGAGTTATGCGATCGGTTCAGGTCTGACAACGACGACTACAACGCGATCATGGCGGAGGCCATTGCCGACCGCCTGGCAGAGGCTTTTGCCGAATGCCTGCACAAGCGAGTGCGCGAGGAATGGGGTTACGGTTGTAAAGAGAAAGAGGGCCTGAGCAACGCGGATCTGATCGCCGATCTCATCCAGGAGAAATACCGGGGGATCAGGCCGGCAGCGGGTTATCCGGCGTGTCCGGATCACACCGAGAAGGGTCCGCTCTGGCGTTTGCTCGATGTACAGGCGAACACCGGAATGCTGATCACGGAATCGTTTGCGATGTGGCCCGGCTCAAGCGTGAGTGGACTCTACTTCGCCCATCCGGAATCACGATATTTCAGCCTCGGCAAGATCGACCGCGATCAAGTCGCCGACTACAGCAAACGGAAAGGGATCAGCGTGGTAGAAGCCGAGCGATGGCTCGGGCAAAACCTGAACTACAACCCGGCGGAATAGGAGTAAGAGTGTATGCCGGCAGAACGCTGCGAGGTCGTGTACCTGAGTTTGCTTTCTGGGAACCTGTGCTGGCGATTCTTGTTGCCTCGGCAGGCGTCTGGCTCTTACTCTAATCCCTGCGTTTTCTGAATCTCGCCAAACCAGAGCCGCGCGAGCCAAGTTTGTCATCCAACTATGAATCTCAGTTTCAGAAATTTCCTGGGCTCACTCTGGTCGCGTCCCGATCCCGTTCTTGCCGAAGCCGGTGTCGTCGGTGAATTGCTGGTCGCGAAAATTCGCTTGTGCCTGGCCAGTCTTCTCCTGCTTATTCCTCTGATCAATTCTCTATTCTTCCCGGTGGACGTGAAGGAGAGCATTGTTGGCCTCAGCCTCACCTTCGGCACATTCCTGGTTTCCATCATCGTCTATCTTCTGATCTCCCGCGAATACAATCCCTCGTGGCTGAGTTTCGCCAGCAGCGGTTTTGACGTCACCCTGGTGAGTATCGGGCTGGCTCTGTTCCTGGCCATGAATCAGCCGCACACCGCGGTGAACAGTAAGGTTGTCTTTGAAGGGTATTTTCTGGCCATCGCGGCCACCAGTCTTCGCTATGACAAGCGAGTCTGCATCAGCGCGGGGTTGCTGGCGTTTGGGGAGTATCTTGCGATTCTCTATTTCGCGGTAACCCACTGGGATCTCAACAGCCCGATTTATGCGCCCTACAATTACGGTGTGTTCGGCTGGTCGGCGCAAATCTCGCGATTGATCATCATGCTGACGGCATCGGCGCTCAGCCTGGCGGTAGTTGCCCGGGGCCAGAAACTCCTGCAACTCGCGACCAGCGATCCTTTGACCGGCTTATTCAACCGGGCCTACGTGGATGACCGCTTCGCCATCGAACTCAGCCGCGCCCGCCGCTATGGAAAACCGCTGACCATTGCCGTCATCGATGCGGATCGGTTTAAGTCGCTCAACGACACGCATGGCCATTCGGCCGGAGATCTGGTCTTGCGGAAAATCGGCGCTGTCCTTCGCGACTCCTTCCGTCAGAGTGACACCGCGGGACGCTATGGCGGCGAAGAGTTCGTGGTGATCCTGCCCGAGACCGACATCGATACCGCACAGCGGAAGCTTGAATCGCTGCGGGAGTTGGTGGCCGGCACTCCGGTGGCATTGCCTGCACGCGGAGCGAAGGTTCAGGTGACGATCAGCGCCGGACTAGCCAGCTTCCCGCAAGATGGAGACGATACCGCGCGATTGTTCGCCCTGGCCGACGACAGAATGTTTCAGGCAAAAAAAGAAGGACGCAATCGGGTCATCGCCGGTACGGAAGCGATTCTCTCGTGAGAATTCCGTGCAATCCTTCAAACGGCTTTCCTCGAAGTGCCTTTTTGCGTCCGACTGTATCTGTCGAATCGAGTGCGAAAAAAGTCAAACGCAAAAACAACGGCAAAGGCAACGGCAAAGGCAAAAGCAGCGGCAAAGGCAGCGGACAAGAGTGTCCGCTCCACACTGAAGCCCCGCCCAAGCAAAAGCTTGAACGGGGCAACCGTCTCGAATGCAGACGGTCGAAAGCGGCTGGAAGTCCCGCTTCCGTGACTAGTGGAGAGAAGCGAGCAGCGTCGATTCGGTCGCGGGTACGTTCTGGGCGCGGAGTTCAGCTTCCAACTTGCTCTCCGGGAAACGGTACGCAATGTTGCTGCCTTGCAGCTTGATTCCGGCCAGGAAGTATCGGTCTCCATATTGATTGAAGACCAGTGCGTAGTGAGCGGCACCTTCCTTGGCCTCGTCCCTTATCGCCATGGAAAAAAGGCCCATCTTCGCGCCGGTATTGCTGATCGCCAGAGTGCTGCCGTCCATGGTCGCAACTTTCACGGACCATTCGCCGGCCGGAACGACATGGTTTGCGGCTACGAACTCAAAGGGCACCTGGGCCACGATCCTCGAGTTGCTCTGCAGTTGAGCTGCCGCCATTCCCGAGAGCGCTACCGACGCCAGCACGATCAACGCCAGCACGATAAACCAATTTGCGTGTTTCATAAAGTCCTCCGAGAGCTAATTAGCTCAGGGGAAGTGATTGCCATCTTGCCGCAGCTTTCACGGGACGTCCATGGAGGCGATATGAAGCGGTCTGAATTGATCTGAAGGGGGTTAACTCTGTTTGCTAACTTTGTTCACTACTCTGTTCACTAACTCTGTTCAGCGTATTGCGGCTCTTCGCTCGATTGCGTGCGGGAGTGGATGCGAACGATCAGCAATCCCACGAGAACCGCGCTCACCAGCATGACGACGCGAACGTAGAGGCCGGCGTGAAAGGTCTGGTCACCGGCAGCGGTTCGGACCAGGCCGGAGGTAGCGCTGACCGTGCAGAATCCGAAATAGAGCTTTTCCATCCATCCCCTCGAAATGACGAGCAGCCACAGGAGAATGGAGGAGACGATGGCAAAGATTCCGCAGAGAATCCATGTGGCACGCGATACCGTGGATCCAACCCAGATGCCGGCGGCGGGATTGGCGGCAACCATCTGCCGCACCGCAATCAGCAGAAACACCACGGAATGCAGCAGCGCGACCATCGCGCGTTTGCGGTTCGTGAGAATGGAAAATCCGCCCATGGTTCTATCACTCTAGCGGAAAGGGTGACCTCAGGCTGTGATCCACGTCACGGGTGCGGCACTCATTACTCCGCAATCATTACTCCGCAATCAGGCGATGAATCTCCGCCTTGCGTACCTTGAGGTGACGCGTAAAGGTACGGCAACGCACATACTTATGAGCATTAAGAGAGTAGTGTGGTAGTGGTCTCTTCTAGCATGTTTCCGCCGTACATTTCCATCGCAGTGACGGTTCCTTGCGAAAATTGACAGCGTTTGCGCTGCGCAAGGAGCCTACCAACTATGGCCAACCAAACTCGTGTCCCTGGCAAGCCCTCGACATCGCCGATCGCGGATGGCGACGGCAATATTATTCATAATGAGATTCTTCTTGGGCTTTCTCCCAAGGAGTCCCAGTTGGTGCTCCCGGTGTTGGAGTTTGTACGCTTGCGGGTTCACCACGTGCTGCACGAGCCGGGCGACACCTTGAAGTCCGCCTGGTTCTGCAATACAGGACTGATTTCCATTCTCAGCGTATTTCCTGACGGGAAGAGCGTGGAAGTCGGATTGGTGGGCAAGGAAGGCTTTATCGGGGTCCCGCTGGTAGCGGGCTTTCGCACCGCGCCGACCCGGGCGATTGCGCAGATCGAGGCCTCGGCTTTTCGCATCGACGGTGACAAACTGAGCGGGCTTCTCTTGCAATGCCCGAAATTAGAGCGGCGCTTGCAGCAGTTTTCCCAGATCCTGGCCATGGAGGTCACCCAGATTGCGGCCTGCAATCGCTTGCACGAGGTGGAGGAGAGATTGGTGAGATGGCTGTTGATGAGTGCCGATCGGATCGGATCGAATTCGGTTCCGCTGACCCAGGAATTTCTGGCGCAGATGCTCGGCACTCGCCGCTCCAGCGTAACCGTCGCGGCCGGGGTGCTCCAGAGGGCGGGACTGATCACCTACAGTCGCGGAGACGTGAAGATTATCGACCGGCAGAAAATGGAAGAAGCATCTTGCGATTGCTACAGGCTCATGGTGCGACAGCTCAACCAGTGGCAAAAGGAAGAAGAGCAATAATTGTTTACTTCCGAGTAAGAAGGGTATCTCAGCGTACCGACAAGCTGCTTGCGGAGGATTAGCCTGACTCCGAATCAGAAGCTAGTTCCTGGTTACCTCGGCGAGAGGAACTTATGCCGGAAGACGAACTGATTGCTCTTGATTGCGAAAAGCATGAGTTGCAGTGTCCACACTGCAAAAAGCCAACGGTGCACGATTCACCTGGAAAGATCATCCTCTTCGCTGCGGCAAGGTGCATGCATTGTGGCCAGGATTTCGTAATTGCGATGGATAAGCCGCATCTATAGCCCTGAATTGCGATCCTCTGTGTTACGACACTCTTAATCCCCATGAAAAGCGCCCGTGAGGCACGAAAGTCTTGCCAACCGGCCATCCTCACGGTGTACCGGCAGTAACCATGATGCACTGGTTTTCTTTGACTTGGGATTTATGCTCGGGGAAAATGATGGGTATCCGTACGTGCCGGGAACGCTTAAATCCACAACTTTTGGGCACAATTTGGAGAGGAAAATCAATGAAGACGATTATCGTTGCTGTTTTTTCCGTATGCCTGTCGTTCGCTGCAGGGATCGCCGTTGCCGATAAAGTTCATGACTGGCACGATCTGGATGCGGTCCACAACCACGTGCAAGAAGCGATCCACGAGCTAGATCGCGCCCGCGCCTCGAACCACTACGATATGCAAGGTCATGGCGCCAAGGCCGAAGAGCATCTGCATGCCGCCGAGCGTGAGTTGCATGAAGCGATCGAGACCATCCGCATGGAGCGGTAAGAGCCACCGCGGAAATCCTTATCAGCCATCCGCCATTCGCCGTCAGCTAGCGGCATCTGGAGAAGCTATTCAGATGTCCGATAGCCGACGGTGGATGGCCTTTTCTTTTGTATGAAGGTATGCCTTCAGGCATTAGCCCATCAGCATTCGCCCATCAAAGTTCGCCGTTCGCCCCGCTCAGGCGTCAAACGAAACCGGCGACAGCGAGGACAAACTTGCTCCTCCCAACGCGAACTGTTGCATCTGCTGCTGCAGCGTGGAGTAGGCTTGCTGCGCACCGGCCAGGTTGCTGGACGACAGGTTCTGGCCGATCTGGTTGAGATCCTGGAGGAGTGAATTCTGGCTTTCCGGGTCACCGCTGCCTGCCTTGATGGGATGCCCGTGATGATGAGAGTGGCTGCCCGAGGCGTTAGTCGGGCCGGCTAGATTCTGACCATTAAGATCTTGCTGCACGGTAGAGAAATCCTTCTGCGCCGCAGAAAGATTCCCCGACTGCAGATCAGACGCAAGCTGATTAAACGCTTGATTGACCGGGCTGCTGGTCGTGGATGAACTGACGGCAGTATCCGAGGAAGCGCTGCTGGTGGCGCTGCCAGTCGTAGTGGCAGGCGCCGAAAAGGCTGCCTGCAGGCTGGCGAAGTCCGATTGCGCGGCCGACAGGTTCCCCGTCTGGAGAGCTTGACCGAGCTGTTGGAATTGCTGCGCCGGATTGCTGGCGGCGATCTGCTGTGAATTGTTGATGTGACTGAAAATCCCGGAGATAGACATGAAAGGACCTCGATGTAAAAAGTTGTAAAGTTGACGCAGGTTCGGCGCGGGCTTCGCCAGCTACGGTCGATATAGACTCGTGCCAGCAGCGCCCATGCGGGTGAACCTGCCGGAATTGGTGCACGCCCGCTTCCATTTCCACAAGGCCGACGTGGGACGGGGATTCGCGAGTTTTCTGCGGTTTAGGGGGTCAGGTTATAAACGATGGCGCTCGCGAGATGGCTTGCGCGGGGTGCGCCGGCAAACGATGCCGGGCATGGGGGAGGCAAGAATTGCCGGGCGGACAAGATGTCTGCCCCTGGAGAGTCTGCCCATGGACAAGGCGATGGGCTATTGGTGGTTGGCGGCGGTTTGCGCGTCGGTTCGGGGCATCATCGAAACGACGACAAATTCGCGCACTTTATTGTCGATGCCTTCGACGCTCAACTTCACGAAGTTCTTCTCGACGTGGAACTGGGCCCGTTCGCCGACCGGTAGAAGGATGGGATGCTTGTCATCCTTGGGACGGATCCGGTAGATGATGCGGTCGGTCTGTAAGAGATATTCCTGGCAGAGCACAGTGTGAGTTTTCTGGTGAGCGTTGTCGGTGCCAATGATTTCGCCGGCAAGACTTTTGTTGCTCTTCTGATCGGTGCCACATTGCACCGAGTCCATCTGAAGAATTGTGCCCGACTGCGGCCCCTGATGATCGCGGCCGTAAGCGAAAGATGCGCAGAACAAGGCGAAAATCGCAGCCTTTTTCATGAGTGTCCTCTCCGTGCGATGAACGATTAGACCTGATTTGCGGGACGGCGGGGAACGTTACGAAGGTATCGACACGGTTAGGGATGTACCGAATCGAATTCTTGAAACTCAATCCAGAAACAGTAAACTTGTGGGCATGGCACGAAACTTCAAGGATTTATCCGAACGCGAAATTCTGGCGTTGGCAATTGGCCTGGAAGAAGAAGATGGAAGGGTGTACGCCGATTTTGCCGATGGCCTGCGCGAGACGTATCCGGCGACGGCGAAGCTGTTTGACGACATGGGCGCGGAGGAGTCGGATCACCGGGCTTCGCTGTTCGAAACGTACAGGACCCGTTTTGGAGAACACATTCCCCTGGTTCGGCGCCAGGATGTAAAAGGCTTCGTGCAGCGCCGGCCGTTCTGGCTGACGCGTCCCTTGAAAATTGCGGAAGTGCGTAAGCAAGCCGAGATCATGGAACTGGAGACACGCCAGTTTTATCAGAAGGCGATCGGACAGGTGACGGATGCCGGCATCCGCAAGTTGCTGGGCGATCTCGAAGAAGTGGAGCGCAAGCACCAGGTGGCGGCGGAAGCGCTCTCCGAAAGCATCACTCCCACAGAGAAGAACGCCGAGGAGATAGCGCAGCGGCGACTGTTTGTGTTGCAGATCGTGCAGCCGGGCCTGGCCGGACTGATGGACGGGTCGGTGTCGACGCTGGCGCCAGTGTTTGCAGCGGCGTTTGCCACCAAGAGCAGCAACGACGCATTTCTGGTGGGTCTGGCGGCGTCGATTGGAGCGGGCATCTCGATGGCCTTCGCGGAGGCGCTCTCCGATGACGGCTCGATGACCGGCCGCGGGCGTCCTGTGCTGCGCGGCGGGGTCACCGGATTAATGACAGCGGCCGGCGGAATTGGCCATACGCTGCCGTTCTTGATCAAAGACTTTCATGTGGCGTTTATCGCGGCGGTCATTGTAGTGGCGCTGGAGCTGGCAACAATTGCCTGGATTCGAAATCGATATATGGATACTCCGCTTCTGTCGGCCGCATTCCAGGTGGTAGTAGGTGGAGTGCTGGTGTTCGCGGTAGGAATCTGGATCGGCAGCTCGTGATTATTGTTTGTTCGGGCGGTGGCTAGAGCCGAGCTGCGCTCGGCTGGGACCCTTCGGCTCCGCTCAGGGCAAGCTCACGAATGCGTCCGTCCCTACGCAACCCCCTTGTCAGAGTGCCAATCGAGCTCATCTCAAGAAAACTCTGCGTCCTTGCACCTCGACAGGTGATCTATTTTCTATGGAAGCATCGGTTCATCGTCCGACCTGGAAGACCCTGCTGGCGTTCTCGATCATCTATTTCGTCTGGGGCTCAACCTTCCTGGCGATCCGCGTGGGTGTGCGCGAGGTTCCGCCGCTGGTTTTTGCCAGCATGCGATTTTTCGTCGCCGGAGCGGTGCTCTTCCTGTGGATGCGCCTGACCGGGACGCCATCTCCGACGCGGCGCGAGTGGCTGGCGGCGTCGGTCCTGGCATTTTGTATCTTCGTAGTCGATTACGGCCTGCTGTTCTGGGCCGAACAACGCGTGCCATCAGGAATCGCCGCCGTGATGCTGGCGACCATACCTGTCTTCATGGCGCTGTCTGAAATCATCTTTCTACGGACTCAGCGGCTTACATTCCGGCTGGCAGTGGCTCTCCTGGTGGGCATTGCCGGGGTTTCCGTTCTGGTAAGTCGTTCGGTGAATATCGGCGAAGCTCCTATCGATCGCGCCGGGACCCTTGCGCTGGTAATTGCCGCGATGAGCTGGTCGGTTGCTTCGGCGCTTACCCGGAAGCTTCCGCTGCCGGAATCAAAAGTAATGAGCTCGGGAGCGCAAATGCTCTCCGGAGGAATTCTGCTCGCCCTGACCGCGGCGATATTCGGCGAGTTTCGTGGATTCCACATCCAGACCGTTACACGCGGCGTTTGGTTCGCGCTCGCCTACCTGATCGTAGCCGGCTCGATTATCGGATTTACGGCGTACGTCTGGCTTATCCATCATGAATCGCCGACCAAAGTTGGCACCTACGCATACGTCAACCCGGTGGTAGCCGTCATCGTCGGCTATTTTCTGGGAGGCGAGGTAGTGGGTCCGAGAACCGTGCTGGGAACACTGCTGGTATTAGTCAGCGTGATTGTGATTACCACCAGCCGAGCCGGGAAGCCCGCCGGCGCGCCGGTGCCCCTGCCGCAGACAAAATCACTGCAAGAAGAGCTGGCGGAACCGTAGTCGTTAGTCTTTCATGAATGGAAAGAGGCCTGCTCCGCTGGTCCGTACTCGCTGACTCCGATGGACCGTACTCATTCACATTCTTTTAATCTGCGATTTACATCTGGTTAACCCGCGGCGGGCTGCCTGCGACGAATACTCTAGCTCACCTTAAATTCCAGGAGGCTAAAGTGCCCGATCGTCGTTTTCTCCCCCTCGTGCTGGTTGCTTTGGCGCTGGCGAGCCTGTTTCCGGTAACGGCTGCTGCGCAAGGAACGAGCAAGATTCAACGCGTTTTACTCATCAGCATTGACGGCATGCACTCGCTCGATTTCGCCAATTGCGTCAGAGGCGTTCCCATTTACGGGAATCTGACTTACTGCCCGCATCTGGCAACTCTTTCTGCAACCGGAGTGCATTACCTGCAAGCGTTCACTCCGAAACCTTCCGATTCCTTTCCTGGACTGGTGGCTCAGATTACCGGCGGGACGCCGCGTTCCGCGGGAATGTACTACGACGTCAGCTACGATCGGGCGCTGTCTCCTCCGAAGAGGACGACGCCCTACGGCATTGTCGGTGGACCCACGCTATGCCCGAGCGTAATCGGCACGCAGGTTGGATTCGACGAAGAGATCGACTACAACTACTTGAAACTTGACTCGGGCAAGCCCGATGGCAGCTCCGGCATCAACGGAATCAATCCCGATTACCTGCCGCGCAATCCGAAAAATAACTGCGCTCCTGTGTATCCGCACAATTTCATTCGCGCGAACACCATCTTCAACGTGGTGAAGGATGCGGGGGGCTACACTGCGTGGTCGGATAAGCATCCTTCCTACGACTTCACCAATGGACCGAGCGGCGACGGTGTGATTGACCTGTGGTCGCCAGAGATCAACTCGATTCCGGTAGCGATCCCTTCGGTGCAGGGATGCAAGCCGCTTCCTGACCCGGGCGCTGCCCAGTCGAGCAATGCCTGGACGGACAGCTTTCAGAACATACGCTGCTATGACCAGTACAAAGTACAAGCAGTGCTGAACTGGATTGATGGCAAAACGCACGATGGCACAGCAACTGCTCCGGTGCCGACCGTATTTGGCATGAACTTTCAGGCGGTAAGCGTCGGCGAGAAACTGGTCGAACCGTCACTGAACCTGACGGGGGGCTATGTGGACGCGTTGGGAACTCCGAGTTCGTCATTGTTTGACGAGATCCAGTATGTTGATACGGCGATCGGTCAGATGGTAACGGAGTTGACCAAGCAAGGGCTGTTGGATTCAACGCTGATTATCGTGTCGGCAAAGCATGGGCAGTCGCCGATTGATCCCAATCGGGTGCTGCGCATTCCGGCGGACAATCCTTCGGATGAACCACCATCCCAGATCCTTTCGCCTGGCGGAGTCGGGCCTGGTCTGCCTGTTGCTCAAGCCGACGAAGATGATGTCTCGCTCATCTGGTTGACCGATCAAAGCCAGACGGCAAGCTCGGTGACAACGTTGAGCGCGAATGAAGACTTGTTTGGGCAGGGAGAAATTTTTGCCGGTCCATCGCTCATGTTGCAATTCAACAATCCGCTGACCGATTCCCGGACACCCGACATCATCGTGGCTCCGAATGTAGGAGTCGTCTATACCGGTGGTAAGAAGAAAGTTGCCGAGCATGGCGGCTTTGCCTACGACGACCGGAACGTGATGCTGCTGGTCTCGAACCCGAAGTACAAACCCTCGACCTTCAACGATCAGGTGGAGACGCGGCAGATTGCTCCCACGATTATTAAAGCGCTGGGACTGGATCCGAATCTGTTGAGTGCGGTGAAAGCCGAGCATACGGAGACGCTGCCCGGACTGCCGTTCACGCAGAAGTAACTTGTGAGAAGGTACGAATCGATGCGGGAAGCCTCGTGCTTCCCGCATTTCTATTGGAGCCAGGTCTAGCAGTCTCCAGGATAAGTGCTTTCGACTCGCTGCGTCATTTAGCGGGAGTCAGAATGCGCTCGATTTGTTGAATATGGTTGATGTCGTGTCCCGCGACCATGCGGACGATGTGCTCGATCGATTCCTGTCCGCGCTCGGCATGCTGACCGAACTGCTTTAACTGCTCGGCCGATAGCGATTTGAGGAGCGCCAGATTTGCTTCCCGCAGCACACGCTGGAGCTCAATGGATTTGCGCGGATCGCGTTTCTCGTAGTGTCCAGCGATGACCCACGCGTTCTGATCGTAGGCTTGAACCGGCGTGCCCGGAGCTCCGAGGATCGAACGCATGCGCCATCCAATTACGATTTCGACGTCGGCAAGGTGGGCCAGAATTTCCGCGGCCGACCACTTTTCGGGTGCGGGCCGTTTGCGGAGTTTGGCTGTTGGTACGCCTTTGACGAGGCGAGCCAGTTTCTTCGGAGTCGCCGATTGCACCTTGATCGGGTCCTGTCCCTGGGCGTGGGCCATGATGCGCTGTGTGTACTGCTGAACGGTTTCCGGCATTCGAAATCTCCTCCGATTCTTGCCCTACTTATAATGCAGCGTCGCCGCAATTGGCCAGCGCTCGATGCGATCGCGGCCAAGCCTCGCGGTTGGCCGCTTGGTTGTTGCGCTGACCAACGGTCAAAACAGAGAAAGAAAATTTCCACAAATCTGCACAAAGACCTGTAAAAAGCCCATTGATAAATCGATTCACTATGCTGTATCTTTTGTTGACCGACGGTCAAATAATCGGTAAGGAGTTGGGCCATGGAAGGCATTACAAGCAGTCTAGCGAAGCCGACGCAAATGAGGCGGGACGGGAAGCCGCGTCCGCGCTCGGAGGCGAAGCGGGCGCTGATTGTGGAGGTTGCAATAAGGCATTTTGCCGAACGCGGCTATAGCGCGGCACGAGTGGAAGATATTGCAGCGCAGTTAAGCATCGCCAAGGGATCCGTGTTTCAGCACTTCAAAAGCAAGGATGGATTGTTTTTCGAGGCCTACAAAAAGGCGGTAAAGTCGTTTCCCAAATATATGCAGGCTCCCGCCGACGAGCAGGAGCGGGGATTCTTTGGACTGCTGCGGTACTGGCTTGGACGCACGGAAAATATGGTGCGCGATAACTGGTCGTCCTATCGGATTTATTTGATCGGAAATTATGGGACCGATCTGGCGCTCCGGCGTGAGATCAATCGATTTCTGGTAGCGGAAGATCCGTACGGATGGCGCGATTTCGTCAGTTTCGGAGTAAACCGGGGAGAGTTACGGACCGATCTGGATGTGGACATGATCGGCTCGATCCTGGAGTGGACCATGGACCGTTTTCAGGACGCTCTGCTGACCGAAGAGTTAGATCCGGGATTGTTCCGGAAGTCGGGGCCGGTTCCTGAGGAAAAAGAAGCGCGCATCGAACAGTTTGTGGAATTGTTGCGCCGGGCCATTGGCTCGGAACGGATACAATGCGGAAAGCAAGCATGAAGAGCGGACCAGGAACAACTGTCGAGCAAATCGTTGCGAGTTATGACGAAAATGTGCCGTTGGCGGAAGCATCAACCATTCCGGCGCCGTGGTATGTAGACGCCCGCATCGCAGAACTGGAGCGACAGACCGTTTTTTCGCGTTCCTGGCAGGTGATGGGACGAGTGGATCAGGTTGAAAAGCCGGGACGGTTTGTGACGGCGACCGTGGCCGGTGAGCCACTGGTCGCGGTCCGCGGTAACGATGGCGTGCTGCGGGCGTTTTATAACGTGTGCCGTCATCACGCGGCCGCTGTGGTGACGGAGCCTTGCGGGCAGGCTGCAATTCTTCATTGTCCCTATCATGGATGGAATTACGGCCTGGATGGCGCGCTCAAAGGGATGCCGGAGTTCGACGGGGTGAAGAATTTCGATCGCAAAGAAAATGGACTGGTACCGGTGAAGGTCGAGACGTGGGAGAAGTTCGTGTTTGTGAATCTGGACCCGGAAGCTGCTCCCTTAGCCGACTTTCTTGGCGGATTAGTGAGGCGCGCTGCTCCACTAGGCCTGACTAAGCTGCAGTATTTTACCAACAGGAGTTATGACATCCACTGTAACTGGAAGGTATATGTCGATAACTACCTGGATGGCGGATATCACGTTCCGCACTTACACAAGGGGCTTAACTCAGTCTTGGATTATAAACAGTACACCATCGAGAATGAAGACCGGTACTGTTTGCAGTCGAGCCCGATGGTGAGTTCCGACAAAGATGTGGCTACGGGGACGACGCGAAGAGGTGACCGAGCCTGGTATTTCTGGCTGCATCCAAATTTCATGTTCAATTGCTACGAGGGGTATCTGGATACAAATCTGGTGATCCCAATCGATGTGGACCATTGCCGGGTGATTTTCGATTTCTACTTTAGCGACATAAGCGAGACAGCGCGTGCCTACAACGAGCAAAGCGTCGCGGTGGGAAATCGGGTGCAGGAGGAAGACTTAGGAATTTGTGAAGCGGTACAGCGCGGATTGAAGTCTCGCACGTATGGAGCGGGGCGACTCTCGGCGCGCCGGGAAGCAGGGGAACATTTGTTTCATCGACTGCTGTCGGCGGATTTGAAGAGAGGGCTTGACCATGTTGCAGTGTGACCGTTGCAGTGTGACCGCAGATAGCCGGGGCGTTTTCTCACGATGGGGGGAATCTTTGAGAACAAGTGTCGCGATGCTCACGTTGATGCTCGCTCTAATGCTGGCTGCTCTTGCGCTCAGTTCGATGTCCTTCGCGCAGGTTACAGTAGTTCGCGCGGGACGATTGATCGATCCAGATTCGGGGACCGTGCTTACGAATCAGGTGATCGTGATTAAGGACGGAAAGATTCAGGCGGTGGGCTCTGCGCTCGCAGTTCCGGCCAATGCTACGGTGATTGATCTTTCGGATAAAACCTTGTTGCCTGGCCTGATCGATTGCCACACCCACCTGGCCGACGGGAATTCGCTGGATAATGGCGGCGATCCTTTCGAGGCGTTGCGGAAGACAGCTTCGCGTGTCGTTCTCGAATCTGTTCCGAACGCGCGTAACACTCTGCTTTCGGGATTCACCACGGTGCGCGATGTGGGAACCTACCGGGCATTGAACGACATCGCGCTGCGCGACGCGATCGCGCGTGGCGACATCATCGGTCCTCGGATGTACGTCGCCGGCGCCTATATCACAATCACCGGAGGCGCGGGGGCCATGACCGGCCAGGCACCCGACATCCAGTTGCCCTGGGATCTGCATTACGGAGAGGCGAACAGCCCCTGGGAGGTTCGGCAAAAAGTTCGCCTCCTGGCGCATGATGGCGTCGATCACATCAAGGTGCTTTCCACCGGAGCGGTGTTGACTCACGGCAGCAGTCCAAACGCGACCGAGTTCACGCTCGAAGAATTGCAGGCTGCCGTTGAAGAAGCGCGGAATTTCGGTCTGCGTGTGGAGGCCCACGCGCACAATGCTCAGGGCATCAAGAATGCAATCCGAGCCGGCGTAGCTTCGGTCGAGCACGCTACTTTGATCGACGATGAGGGGATCCAACTGGCATTAAAGAATGGCACCTATCTCGACATGGATATCTATGACGAAGAGTGCATCCAGGAAGAGGGACGAAAAGGGACGATTCCGCTGGACTTTCTGGAGCATGATCGCGAACTCGGCGAGAAGCATCGTCAGAATTTTCGTAAAGCGGTGCAGGCTGGAGTGAAGTTATCGTTTGGCACCGACCTTGGCGTTTGTCCGTACGGATCGAGCCCAAAGCAATTCGCTTTCATGGTGAAGTACGGGATGACGCCGATGCAGGCGATTCAGGCGGCGACCACAAATGCAGCGGACTTACTGGGGCACTCCAAAGAGATCGGTTCGATTAAGGTGGGAAAGTATGCCGACATGGTCGCCGTGGGCGGCGATCCGCTTAAAGACATCAGGGAGCTCGAGCGGGTGGAATTTGTGATGAAGGAAGGGAAAGTATATAAATCGGCAGGCGCGCCGTCTTGTGCGCAGTAATTGTTCGACCGGGAAGCCGGCGACTTTACCAGCGGGCTGGCAGCATATGCGGTGGCGCGGAGGAAAACTCAGCCGGTTCCGCAGAGATGCATCTGGTGACGGCGAAACTTACCGGGAATAGAAATTGAGTTCTCCGAGTTCTTTTGTTTCCTGCGGCGCGGGTTCCCATTTCCACTGTTGAATGGCTTCCACCGCCGCCTTCGCCAACACAGGATTGCCGCCGATTACTTCGGCCAAGCGCAATTTTCCGTTGGCTAGAACTGCGACTTCCACTCTAACGGTTCCGTGAATTTGCAGTTTGCGCGCCAGCTCCGGATAAATGGGGGCGACTTTGCCGACGATCTTCCGCTTGCCGTCCGGCTGTTCTTGCGCCGAAGAAAAGGGAGCGGAGAAGACAATGACCGCAAGGAAGAGCGCTAGACAGGCGGCTGTCACGCACGGTCGTCGGGGAAGTTTCTTCACTGTCGGTAGACTACGCCCATGCGTGTACGTCGTGAAAGTAACAGCGGTAACCACGCAGCATTCCGAAGGGAATGCGCGAGCTTGCCTTGACACAGTCCCACGAACTTCTTATCGTTTCATCGATCTTTCTATTTTTCTATTTTTCGTTTCGTCGATCTGTCGTTTTGTCGATCTATCGTTCTATTGATCTATCGTTTCATCGATCTATCGTTTCATCATCCTCGTCGCTAACTGTTATTGTTGACATGCTATGAACATAGTGAAAGCTACCAAGAAGTTTGAAGATTGGCTGGGACTCCACCTTCACATCGTCACTCCTGATTTGCGCTACAAGCATCAGCAGATGGCGGCGGCGCTTTTTCCGTTCTTTCGCGCGACTTTTTATCGCTGGGTGCAGGTATGGCCTGAGGTGTGTGAGAACCAGGACCGCGCTCCCCACATCTTGTCGGTGGGCGATCTCCACGTCGAGAACTTCGGCACCTGGCGCGACAGCGATGGACGCCTGATCTGGGGAGTTAACGACTTTGATGAAGCTGGTCTATTTCCCTACACCATGGATCTAGTGCGACTGGCGACCAGCGCCTTGCTGGCGGCGCGAGAAGAGCATTTGACCATGAAGGCGAAAGATGCGGCGGCTGCGATACTGACGGGATACGAACAGGGCATGACCGAAGGCGGGCGTCCCTTTGTCTTGGGCGAGAGCCATGATTGGCTGCGCGCGATTGCCGAGAGCAAGCTGCGCGATCCGGTTGTCTTCTGGGGGAAAATCGATCGGCTGCCGACGGTGAAGGGAGAAATCCCGGAAAGCGCACGCGAGGCGGTCGAGCATCTACTTCCAGAACGCGGGATGCCTTACCGGCTGGCGCGGAGAATCGCAGGCCTCGGAAGCCTCGGACATTTGCGACTCGTTGCCATCGCTGAATGGAAAGGCGGGCGCATTGCACGGGAAGCGAAGGCGCTCACTCCTTCATCCTTGCATTGGCTGAATCCAAAGCGTGTGCCGGGAGAGATTTTGTACGGTGCCATCCTGCGGCGCTCAGTGCGCTCGCTGGATCCTTTTGTGCAAATGCGCGGGCACTGGATTGTCCGCCGCCTATCACCCCATTGTTCGCGCATCGAACTGAATGCGCTCGGAACCAATCGCAGCGAGTGCCGCTTGCTTGAGGCCATGGGGAGAGAGACGGCCAACATCCACATGGGAACCGAGGAAAAGCGACGGGCCATCCTGAAAGACTTGCGCGGCCGAAAAGCGAACTGGCTGCTGGGATCGGCGGAAGCGATGGCGGATGCGATGGACAAGGATTGGCAGGTGTGGAAGGAGCGCTGGCAGAGCTAGACCCTGCCAGCGCTTTATTGGAGCGAAAGTCCGTGCGAGGACTCGTTTGGCGGGGTAAAAAGCTGGCACTCCAATGCCGGGGATTTGTTTCCAGCTGCGTTAGAAATGAGGGCGTCAACAATGCACTCGAGGGCCGCGGCCGACCCTGACCAGCCTCGCGAAAACGAATCGCGATGAACGGCCAATTCGCCGACCAGACGCCCCGCCGAATGCGGCCCCAAATCGAAATCCGCCAGACTTGCGTCGCTGCCCAAGGGTTTAGGAAGATAGTGGACCGGGGCCACGCTTAAATTACCTTCGCATAACCAATGCGCGATTAGCGACTTGAGATGCTGTCTGCAGCAGACACTTTTCATGTCCTTTTGCGTGGCCAGTGAAGCGTGCCACGACAGAATCTTGAGGCGGTCAAGCCATCGGTTCTCGACCACCAGAAACCATCTCGCATGGCGAAAGCTATCGAGTCCGCAAACTGAGCAAGGTGCGCGTTTCGTTATCGCGTAATCCATCAGCGTCCCTCTAAGGCTCAGCAAGCGTTCCCGGCAGCCCGGGTCAGGAACCGCGGACTCTCACGTTCCCGTAACGGAACCGTCAGCATTCCCAGCGCGGAATCGAAACGGAGCGTGAAGTGAGACGAGCAGGCGTCGCACAGCCAGAAATGCTCCCGCCGGCGCACCTTGCGACGATTGCCTTGAAAAGATGAATTCACATCCGATGGAGACGTTTCGGCGAGAAATAGTTTCCCTTCCCGAAGCGATCGGAAGGGAACGGTGCAGGTGGGGTTGGCGCATTTGTGCAGCATAGGCTGGGTCCAGTCTTCTCTATTGCGGAGTTTCGGCCAGAGAGCGTTGCGAATACTGCACGCGTGAGGCCGAACGCTCCAATCGGCGCATTAGAAGCGTCTAAGCTGTTATTGCATCGACTTATCCGCCACGGTAAGTCATGGCGATCACACAGCTCTAAATCAGGGTGACGGCGCGCGGTCGCGGTCGACGGATAGTCGTCATAGGGCGATCACGATCTTAGTTGTGATGTGGACGACATGCCGCTTGGCTGATTAATTCCTCAACAGCTTTACGGAAAAAGTGCCTTTCGGCGCCGTCGTCGGACCTCAGCGGGTAAAGTGGCTGCGAAAAAAGTGTTCTCCCATCGCAGCATTCCCTCAGCGGCTGGAAGCCGCCTTTGATTCGGTGGCCGTTACGGCACGAGTAGAACTCGTGCCCTTTCCCAACCCGGCGCAAATCGGAGTTTTTCCGCAGCCTCTAAAGCCGAAACTGAAAATGCGCCAGTTGTCGCAGCGGTTAACCCGCCGCGCCACACAAAATCTGCTAAGTGGAACTTGGAACGTCCTTAGTGGGGCTGCTGGAGGGTGATGGAAACCAGATTGTGCACCCAGCGGGCGGGACGCTTGTCATCGGAGACAATCAGCTCAAATGGGCCCGATTTTCCGAGCGGCTGTCCATCGCGAGTGTCGGCGACCAGCACTTGACCTTCATGAAAGGTCGGATCGACCTCGGCGAGGGAAAGAAGGACAGAGTATCCATCGGAACCGGAGGCGAGGAGATAGCTCGTTAGCGCCTCTTCATGAAATTCGTTACCGATGGGCGCGTTGACCTTGGCCAGCAAGGTGGCTAGCGGAACGCCCGAGTAAGTTTCGGTAGCATTGGCATGGCTGTTATGGACGGTGATGTTCGTGTGCGGTGGAGCGCGAAACTCCACGGGGGTAAGCGTTACGGGAGCGTGATAGGGGTCGGCAGTAAGCAGCAGATGACTCTCAAAGACCGTCCCCGTTGGATAAATGGGCGTCGGCGAACTCACGTCCCCGATCCGCAGAACCACTTGCACAACTTGCCCAACGCCGGCCTTGCGCTCCGGGATGTCGATGTCAATGTCGATGTCGATGTGCTGCGTCGCCTTCTTGAATCCCGCCGCCGTAACGAATAAAGCGTAGGGGCCGGTCTTCAAGTTGATGGAGAGTTGGCCCTTATCATCAGTGTCCATCTTAGCGGGAGCGTTTTCGGGAGACGGGACCAGCCGGATTCGTGCATGCGCCACCCCAACCCCAGTTGGATCCGTCACGCGGATGATGACGACCGGCGTGGTTACCGACACCTCGGCCCTAGGAACTAAGGGAGCGGGAATCAGCAAAGCGCAGCACAGCAAACCGATCCAAATGTTTTGCGCGAAGTCCAGCCGCCGCATCATGAGCATCACCCCCAGCGCGATCCTAGCGGGCTGTCTTAGTGCACTAGCAATGATGAGGCTGCGACCGCGATCCCAATAGCCGCCATCAGCATCCCGACATGCCAGAATATTCGACGGCCGGAGAGTAAGGTGATCGAAGTGACCACGAGCGCGATCTCCAGAAACACTTCGCCGAGATCGAAGCGGTCGGCCTTACGGCGGGTCAGTTCGGTCTCCGTTTCGGTTTCTCGCGCACCTTTGTCGAGGTCTTTCTGCTCCTCTTTATAGCGGTCGGCCTCGGCGCGGTATTTTTCCTTGAGCTTGGCCGCGCCTTCCTCGTCTTTACCAGTGACCAGCGAAGTGAGATCGGCGAACATTTCGTCGTTGTGGCGGCGAATATTCTTGGCCTGATAATAGGCCCACTGGTCGGTGACTTTATTCTGCAGGATGATCTCTTCCGTATGCGTGCGATGACCAAGCAGCGACACGGTGGCCACCAGTACGGCCAGCACCGCCATGGTAAGGGAGACGGGCGCAAGGTCGGGATGCTCCCGCGCATGTTCAGCGTGCTCATGTAATTCGGTCAACTCTTCCGTCATGACGTAGTGCTCCTGTGAGTTCTCAGTTCTCGGTTCTCAGTTCTCAGTGGCGTTGCGGGTGCCTTTTCTGAGAACCGGGAACTGAGAACTGAGAACTGTCTTTGAGAACTGGTTTACGAGGATAAATCAAATCGCCTATTCTCCCATGACTTTAATCAGCACCCTCTTGTCGCGCTGCCCGTCGAATTCGGCGTAGAAGATCTGCTGCCAGGGACCGAAGTCGAGTTTTCCGTTGGTGACGGGGACGATGACTTCATGGTGGATGATCAGCGATTTGAGGTGGGCGTCTCCGTTGTCCTCGCCGGTCTGGTGATGCTGGTAGTTCGGGCGGAAGGGCGCGAGCGTCTCCAGCCACTGGTCGATGTCTTTGATGAGTCCACTCTCGTTGTCATTCACGTAAACTCCAGCCGTGATGTGCATCGCCGAAACCAGAATCATCCCGTCCTTAATCCCAGACTTCTTGAGGGCGCTCTCCACCTGCGGGGTCAGATGAACATATGCACGCTTCGTTTTGGTGTGCAGGGTGAGGTATTCGGTGTGGAATTTCATGCTCCACATCTATCACGGAGAAGGGTCATGACGGCGAAGATTCTCGCGCTGCGCGCCCGGATTGGAAGGGACGCACGATGCGCGCCAAGTCAGCCAGTTTATCTCGTGCGGTTTGAAAGTTGCTCGGGCTCGGGTAACGGCCGAGCTTTGCTCGGCTCGGACGGGCGAGGGCGCCCGTCCCTACACAACCTTAGCGCATCGACTCTTCGATTTCCGAAATCCAATCGGGACGCTTCAGCACTTCACGCGGTTTTGGTCCATCGGCAGCGCCCACGATGCCATCGCGTTCCATCAGGTCGATAAGGTGTGCAGCGCGTCCATAGCCGATACGCAATCGCCGTTGCAGAAGGGAAGTGGAAGCTTTGCCGAACTCGATCACCAGCCGCACCGCATCGTTGAAGAGCGGATCGTTATCGTCGGCGGACATTTCTCCGGAGTCATCGCCGCCGGCAGATGACATCTCGCGATCTTCTTTCGGAGTTTCGAGGAATTTCTCCTGATACTGCGCTTGCCCCTGCGCCTTCCAGAATTCCACTACCGATGCGATTTCTTTTTCGGTAACGTAAGGAGCGTGCAGCCGATGCACACGCGCCGAACCAGAAGGCAGATACAGCATGTCGCCGCGTCCCAGCAGCGATTCGGCGCCGTTCGCGTCGAGAATTGTACGGGAGTCGACTTTAGTCGCAACTCGAAACGACACGCGAGCCGGGAAGTTTGCCTTGATCAGTCCGGTGATGACATCGACCGACGGACGCTGCGTTGCCAGCACCAGGTGAATGCCGACGGCGCGCGCCATCTGTGCCAGACGGGTTATGGATTCCTCGACATTGTGGCCATCGAGCATCATCAAATCGGCCAACTCGTCGATGATGATGACGATTTTTGGAATCGGCCCGTCGTCCGGATTCGTCTGATCGCTGAACAAGCTCGGCGTGTCGTCGAACAGGCGATTGTAGCTGTCAATGTTCCGAACGCCTTTGGCAGCCAGCAGTTTCAGCCGCCGTTCCATTTCGCGAACTGCATTGCGGAGGGCGTTGGCGGCCAGTTTGGGCTCGGTGATGATGGGCGTGTAGAGGTGCGGAACACCTTCGTAGTTGCCGAGCTCAAGCCGTTTCGGATCGACCAGCACCAGCCGCACTTCATCGGGTGTCGACTTATAAAGAATCGACATGATCATGGCGTTGATGGCGACGCTCTTGCCGGTTCCGGTCGAGCCCGCGATCAGCAAGTGAGGCATGCCTGCCAAGTCGGCGGCGGCAATGCGTCCGTTAATGTCTTTGCCCATGGCGAGCGTGAGCTTCGACTTGGTGCCGAGAAATTCCTGCGACTCGATGTTCTCTCGCAGCCAGATGATTTCGCGTTCGCGGTTGGGCACCTGGATGCCAACCGTGCTCTTTCCCGGCATGCGCTCGACGAGAATGCTTTCCGCGCGCAGCGCTAAACAAAGGTCGTCGGTCAGTCCGATGATGCGGCTGTACTTTATGCCGGCTTCCGGTTTGAACTCGAAGGTCGTGACCACGGGCCCGGGATTGATCTGCGTGACTTGTCCGAGCACTTCGAACTCGGCGTACTTCGCGGTCAGAACCTGCGCCACGAGTTTGAGTTCGTCTTCGTCCACCGATTGCTGTTCGTCGGGACGATGCAGCAGGCTCGACGGTGGCAGTTTGTAACTGCCTGCGATTTTAGGCAGGGTCGTTCTTGGCTTGCGCTCGGCGTCGGCACGATCAGTGACTTCGACTGGGATGTCATTTTCCGCCGCCGACGGGACGGTTTGCGGCGTCGCAGAAACGGTTTCCGTGCCGTCCTCGGCGAGCATGCGTTCGATACCCGTGCGCGGACGGGAAGCTACGGATTGCACACCCGGAATTTCCCTCGCCGCTTCCTGGTCGAGCTCTCGCGCGATTTCCTGACGTGAATTCTCGGAACGGACAGGCGCCGATCGCGCGGGCACAAGCTGGGTCGTGACGGTTGGCTTTTCCGCGCGCCGCTTTTCCAGTTCCTTCTGTTGACGCTTGCGCTCGCGCTCGTCTTGCCAGTCTTTGAAGCGATCTCTGAGCGCGAGGACGAAAGCGAAGCGCGTAGGCGCCCACAATTCAATCGCGGAGAAAGAAAAAGCCGTGGTGAGATAGAGCGCAACTGCAAGCACGGTGGTGCAGACGATGTAAGCGCCCGCCACATTCAGGTAGCGGATCAGGATGTCGCCCACGATGCGGCCGGCCAAGCCTTCGATCGGGATCGCGCCCATCCAGCGAATATGTCCGGGAAGAATGGCGAGCAGAGCGGGCACAAACATCAGCAGCCAGATGCCGCCAAGCGTCTTAGCAATCGGAGTCTGCACGGCTCGCGAGCGGAACCAGCGCGCGCCCAACATGGCCATGAATACGGGCAGCAGAAACGATCCGACTCCCCAGAATTGCAGGACGAGGTCGGAAAGATAAGCTCCGAAGATGCCGATCCAGTTGCGGGCAGCGTGCGATCCCGTAAGGACGGAGGCGCTGTTCAGCGAGGGATCGAGCGGTGAATAAGAAGCCAGCGCAAGAAAAAGGAGGAGCGCGGAGACACACAACAGGAATCCGACGAGTTCATTCAGACGCCGGTTCTTAGTTGGCGTAAAAATCTTCGAGAAAAATGTCATGTGGCAGCGACGGCGTTGCGGAGGCAAGATTCACCCGACAGCACCGTGACATGGCCAGAGCTTGATAATTATGCCAAGAAGCAGGGGTTCCGGCAATGCGGGAAACGGGGCGGGGTGGCGAGTTGGGTTCGGGCTGGGATCTGCGCAAAGGCGGAGTTAGCACTCCAGTCCGGTTTGCAGCGTGCCAATCGCCGTACTGACATGGTATAGTCAAAGTACATACCAGGAGATTGTAATGCCGAAAGAGGCCGTTTTCACCCTTAAGCTTGAAGCGGAACTGCGCGACGCTTTTGCGGCTGAAGCGGCAGCGACTCACCGGCCGGCATCCGACCTCGTTCGCGCATTCATGCGGGAGTTCGTCCAGCGCCAGCGCGAGGCTCGCGAACATGACGCCTGGTTTCGCGCGAAGGTGCAGGAAGCTATGGACGATCTCCGCCCTGGCATTCCTCATGATGCCGTCATGGACGAAACCCGCGCCATCATTGATCGCATCGTAGCCAAAGACAAACACGCCACAGACAAACACAAAGACCGCATCATAGCCGATAAGGCGTGAGGCAGTGAGGCTTGATTGGCACCCATTGGCGCGGGCCGATTTGGCCGAGTTGGTAGCCTACATCGCAAGCGACAGCCCTGCCGCTGCCTACCGCGTGCATGATGAGATTCGGAAGCAGACGAGGCTGCTGGCCGCACACCCGGAAATAGGCCGTCCTGGCCGGGTTCGGGGCACCCGCGAGTTAGTTGTTACGGGAACACCTTACATCGCCGCTTATCGCTTCATCGGCGAGGTGGTGACGGTATTGCGTCTGCTGCATGGCGCACGCTTGTGGCCCCGAAAGCTGTAAGGGAGCGACCTGCTGAATGCGTGATCGCTTCACCCGATCCCTATTTTGCCGGCCCCGACTCTTCCAGCCCGCGGTCCTTCAGCATTGCCTTCGAGTTCGGCGGAGCCCCCCGCCACTTCTCGTACATTTTGGCGAGGTCTTCGGTGTTTCCTCGAGACAGGATCATCTGACGGAAGCGGTCGCCATTGGCGCGCGTAAGATCACCGTGCTCTTCGAACCAGCGATAGGCGTCGTCGGCCAGCATTTCTGTCCAGAGATAGGCGTAGTAGCCCGCGCTGTATCCGTCCCAGATGTGGCTGAAGTAGCTGGAGCGGTAACGGGGCGGGACGTAACTGACGTTGAGATGGGTTTTCTCGAGTGCCTGCTTCTCGAACTCGTCGGGATTCTGCAGCGGCGCGTCGGCTGAGAGGAAGTGCCACTGCATGTCGAGTTCCGCCGCAGCCAACAGCTCGGTCATATCGTAGCCCTTGTTGAAGGTGACGGCTTTCCTGAGCTTGGTAACGAGTTCTTCCGGCATGGGCGCGCCGGTTTTGTAATGCTTCGCGAAGTTCGCAAAGACCGCGGGATACGTGGCCCAGTGCTCGTTGAACTGCGATGGAAATTCGACGAAGTCGCGAGCCGTCGAAGTGCCGGCGAGAGTCGGATACTGTGCATCGGAGAACATCCCGTGCAGGGCATGTCCAAACTCATGGAACATGGTGATGACATCCCGGAAGCTGACGAGCGCGGGTTCGCCAGCCGCCGGCTGCGGCAGATTGGCAACGTTGTACACCACCGGGGATGTCCCACGCAGCCGCGACTGGCCGACGAATTCCGACATCCATGCTCCGCCATTTTTGTTGTCGCGCTTGAAATAATCACCGTAAAAAAGAGCGAGGTGTGTGCCGTCGGCGTTGAACACTTCGAACACACGAACATCGGGATGCCAAACGGGAAGATCGTGGCGCTCTTTGAAGGTGATTCCGTAGAGCTGAGTGGCCGCGTAGAAAACGCCATTCTCCAGCACGTGGTTGAGCTCGAAGTAGGGCTTCACCTGTGCATCGTCGATGTCGTAGCGTGCTTTGCGGACCTGCTCGGCGTAGAAGTTCCAATCGTAGGCCTGGACCTGGAAGCCGCCCTTCTGGGCATCAATAACGCCCTGAATGTCGGCGGCTTCACGAGCAGCCTTCGCGGTCGCTGCGGGAACTATGGCATCCATAAACGGGAGCGCGGCTTCTGGAGTTTTCGCCATCTGATCTTCGAGCTTCCAGGCGGCGAAACTGCCGAAGCCGAGGAGTTTCGCTTTCTGAGCGCGAAGTTGAGCCATGCGAGCGATGGTGCCGCGGGTGTCGTTGGCGTCGCCGTGCTCGGCGCGATTCCATGAATGCTCGAAGATAGCCGCACGCGTCGTGCGATTGCTCAGTGAAACCAGGTCGGGCTGCTGCGTCGTGTTCTGCAGCGGAATCACGTAGCCTTCGAGCTTGCGATCTTTGGCGGCTTGTGCGGCGGCCGCGATGCGAGCGTCAGAGAGTCCGGCCAGCGCCGCTTTGTCGGTGGTTACGTAGGCGCCATCTTTGGTGGCGTCGAGCAGTTTGGTCGTGAAGCCGTCCGAAAGCGATGAAAGCTCTTCGTTGAGCTTTTTGAGTACAGTCTTATCGCTTTCGGAAAGGCTGGCTCCGGCGTGTACGAAATCGTCGTAGTAGTGCTCCAGCAGGCGGAGCGACTCCGCATCAAGATTGAGCGATGCGCGTTGCTTGTAGATCGCTGCGATTCGCGCAAAAAGCTTCGTGTTGAGGAAGATGAAGTCCTGGTGCGCTGCGATTTTGGGGGCCTCGATCGTCTTGATCTTCTGCAGCGTCGGATTGGTGTTTGCACCAGTGACGCCGTTGAAAACCGCCATGACCCGGTCGAACAGTCGTCCGCTTTTTTCCATGGCGACAATGGTGTTGTCAAAGGTCGGAGCAGCGGGATTGTCGGCGATCGCCCGGATTTCGGCCTGTTGTTGCGCCATTCCGGCCTCAATCGCGGGCTGATAGTCATCATCCTTTATCTTGTCGAAGGGCGGCGCCTGAAACGGCAAAGGACTGGGCGCGTAAAAAGGATTGGCTGGCCCGAAGTCGGAGGTGGCGGCGAGAGCGGTGTTGACAGAGCCGAGCGCGATGGCTCCGGCCGAAAGAAGCGTGCTTGGAATCAAAGTGCTAAAGAGTAAGAGCATAGTCTTAACGGTGCCAATTCGAGTGGAACGCATGCGTTGGAAATCCTCTTTGCATAATTGTAAACGGGTGAAAGGGAAATGTGGCAGGGACGGAGGAAAGCGCGTCCCATCGCAATTCCCATGAAGATCAGCGTCCGATCATGCCCGCGGCCCAGGCCAGCACCAGAATCCCAAGCACAATGCGATACATGGCGAACGGAGCAAATCCGCGCTTGCGGACCCACGCCATGAACCAGGCGACGGCTCCGTAAGCGACGACGAAGGAGACGACGAAACCGATAGCCAGGATCACCCACTCGTGCGATGTGATGGCAGAGACGCCAATCGGATTTTCATCTTTCCCGGAAAGCGATTTGAAGAGCGTATAGAGCGTGGCCACGGTCATGGTGGGTATCGACAGAAAAAAAGAAAACTCAAGCGCAGCGGCGCGAGACATTCCAACAAGTTGTCCTGCGGCGATCGTCGACATGGAGCGCGACGTGCCGGGAAAAACAGCCGACAGGATCTGGCAAGCGCCGATCCAGATCGCCTGGCCGCCGTGGATGTCATCCATCTTCCAGGTATGAATGGGAGACCCCGGAGCGCCCGGCCCAGCTTTTTCCCAAGGCGCTTTCATGGCGTCGATAATCCACATTACGATGCCGCCGACGAGCAGCGCCGTGCCCATGACGTAAAGGCTTTCAAGATTCTTGCCGATCACCTTGGTCAGCAGAAAAGAAGGAATCGCGGTGACCACGAACGCGATCATGACCAGGCTCAGCGGGTGCGTCAGATAGTCGCAATCTCGTTTTTCGCCTTCGGGGAAGGTGGAAATGAGCTTCGCGATGTGGCTGCGAAAATAAATTGGCAAAACCAGAATCGCGCCGAGCTGAATGACGATCGAGTACATCTTCCAATAGCCGCTCGAAAGCGGCACATGCAGCAGGACTTCAGAAATGCGGAGATGGGCCGTCGAACTTACCGGCAGAAACTCGGTAAGCCCTTCGACAATTCCCAACAGCGCAGACAATAGATAGTCGTTCAAGTGTTCTCCTGAAATGACAAAACTCGTGTAGAGACGCCGGTTGCCGCTTTAGCGATGACAAATCAGCGGAAATCAAATGCCCCTTGAGGGACTCGATGCCATCTTTTCATCTTCCGCGTATCTCCGGAAGAAACTATCTGGCTTCCACTCTGGACGGCGGTCCCCGTTGGCTACATTAATGAGCAAGGCTCTGACAATCTCTTCGTACTTCGCGGCGGCGGCCAGGTCAACCGGTTGATTGATGTCGTCTGAGGGCGCGTGATAGCGCTGGGTCAGCCAGTCTTTGAAAATCTTGACCTCGGGCGTTCCAGGTTCGGGAGCAACGGCCATGGCCAGTGAAGGCACTCCGTGGCGGATGAAGTTGTACTGATCGCTGCGCACGAAAAGATTGCGCAACGGCTCGGGATCGGGCTGAACCTTCACGCCGAACGATTGCGCGATCCCGCGCACGCGATCTCCCAGATCGGAGTCATCCAGTCCAAGCACGGTGAGCAACTGCAACGGGACGATGGGCAGGAACATATCGACGTTGACATCAGCGACGATTGCTCTCGCCGGGACGGTTGGATGCGCGGCGAAATACTTCGAGCCCAGCAACCCCTTTTCTTCGCCTGTGACTAAAACTAAGAGGATCGAGCGCCGCAATTTTTCCGGATTCTTCTTGACGCTGGCAGCCATGTCCAGAACCAGGGCGCTGCCGGAGCCGTTATCCATGGCTCCGTTGTAAATGCGGTCGCCATTGATCGGTTCTCCGATGCCGATGTGATCGAGGTGGGCGGAGAGCACCACATATTCATTTTTCAGAATGGGATCGCTGCCGGGAATTTTGGCAACGAGGTTGGCCGATTCGATTTCCGTCACATCAACCTTGGTCTTCGCGGCCAGGGAAACGGCGAGCGGAAAGTGCGGCAGCGGCTTGCGATCTTTCCCCAGTGCCGCGATCTCCGCGAAAGTGTGGCCGGACCCGGCAAAAAATTTCTCGGCGCTTTCCGGATTCACTGTAAGGGTGATCTTCGCTCCCTTAGTTTCGTCGAATTCGGGATAGTCAAGATCCATGGAAGGATGAGCGCGGTTGAGCGCCATGCGCGACCATGGAATATCCATCGAGGCGGGATTTGGCATTGAAACGATGCCGATGGCGCCGGCCGCTCGAAGCACTTTCCAGCGCTCGACGGCGGTCTGGTAATGCGAAGCCAGCGCCGCTGGAATCTGGGAAGGTGATCCGGCAAGAATGACGATGATCTTGCCGCGGACGTCGAGTCCGGCAAGGTCGTCATAATCTTTCTCCGGGACTTTAAGGCCGTAGCCGGCGAAAACCAGCGGGGCTTCGACCGCGGGGGCCGGCATGACGCGCGTGCCGATGGTCGCATCTTCTCCGAGCGCGAGCGGTTCGCGTTTGCCGTCGCGGATCAGTGCAACACTGCAATCTTTTTCGACAATCTGGCGGGAGACGAACTTCACCGGCTGGTAATAGCCGTTTACGCCAGCGGGTTCCGCGCCGTCGAGTTGAAGTTGCTCGACGGCATAGCGTTGCGCCTCGCGCTCGCCCCGGCTGCCCGTATCACGCCCTTCAAGTTTGTCATCCGCGAGAACCTTGATGTGATTCCACCAGGTCTGGCCGTCGAAGTCCGACGGAGTCTGAGCCCGAGCAGAAAATGCAAGAAGTAGCGCGAGCAGGAAAGAACTGAATATGTGTTTTTTCATGACTTCCCTCGGACGAAGGTTTCTAGGATAGCAGGAAGCGTAGAAGGGAAGTCGCCTGGCAGGGATGCGAGCGGCGCGACGGCCTGCGGGAGGACTCCAAGACCTTTCCCGAGCCCCGGCACCAGAGGCCTGCCTCAGGTCGTAGGCGGATTGGACTTTTTGTGAGCCGCGCACTTGCTCATAATCGCCGACCGCAGGCGCGTGCGCAGATCGTCGGGCAATTCGTAGAGTTCCGAGTCGCGATAGATTTCAATGGTCTTGCGCGTGGTGTCGCAGACAACGTAACAGTTGTGGCACCACGCCAGATGGTCATCCAGTTCGGTCTTGGTCTGGGCGTCCAGGACGCCGTCGAGATAGTTGGTTAGTTCGTTTAGAAACTCAGAGCACTTCACTGGTCGCCATCTCCACTCACTTTTTTCTGAAAGAAGCGGTTGAGCCGCTCGCGCAATTGCAGGCGCGCACGCAGCAACCGCGACTTCACCGCCGGGATGCTCAGTTCGAGCGCCTGGGCCGTCTCTTCGGTCGAGAGGCCTTCCACGTCTCGCAGCACGAACACGGTCCGGAAACCCGCGGGTAATCCCTGAATTGTGCGGGTCAGAATGTCGCGCAACTCCGCCTGGTTGTACATCTGTTCAGGATTGGGGCTCCAATCCGCAACCTCTCGGGGAAGCGAGTCATCCTCGGTTTTTACATCTTCATCCAGAGAAACCGTGCGTTCCGGTTTCCTCCGGCGCAACTTCATCAGCGCTTCGTTAACCGCAATTCGTACCAGCCAGGTATAAAACTTGGACTGTTCCTGAAACTTCGCCAGGTTGCCATACGCTTTGAGGAACGCTTCCTGTACGACATCTTCCGCGTCCTCGCGATTCTGCGTAATGTGCTGTGCAATGCGGAAGACGTTGCGATCATAGCGCCGTACTAATTCTTCAAACGCCTGATCGTCGCCGCGCTTGGCACGCCGGACCAGCTGCATTTCTTCGCTGACCGGTTGCTCTACGTTTGGTTGGATGGTACTCATTCGTAACTTGATGCAGATTTTTCCAAAAGCGTGACTCAATCCGCAGTGCTATTGTACTTGCTAGCTGTCATTTCTGCAGGTGGGTCTTAAAAAAGCGCTCCGTGCCCGGCAAATGGACCCAAACACGGAACACGGGGTCGGGAATGCGCGCTGGTTCTAAGAACTGAGAACCAGCCCCTTACGGCACCACAAGGGCAGGTACCAAGGTGTCTTAAGCGCGTCCGCAAGCGGCCCTATAATAAGAGGTTAGAGGGGCTACGCCCTTCTTCCCCCAATAGAACGTCACTTTGGAGCAGGCATGAAGGAGCGCGGTCGGACCGAGCCAAGTTGGATTGAGCCAATTGTGGCGCGTGTGGTTGGTCAGGTTTTGGACAGCCACGTCTCCCAACTGCGCAGCGAAATTGTCCGCCAGGTGATGGAAGAGATCGCCGCCGCACCGGTGGATGAAACAACGTCAGCCGATCCGGCCAATTATGTCTCGTCCTCTAACCTTTCTGATCTGGCGCGCGCCGTCGCTGAAATCCAGTTGGGATCCTCGCAAAAGGAAATTCTGCGCGCCTTACTCGATACGACCGCCCGCTATGCATCACGAGTCGCGCTCTTTGTGGTCAAGGGGAGCCACGCCACGGGATGGCAGGCACGCGGATTTGCCAACAACGAGGCAGCGAAAGACTTCAAGCTCGATGAGAATGCTCCGGCGGTGGGCCGCGCCATTGGAGAACGCGTGGTGGCGAGCGCGCAGGTTGCCGACTTGGATTCGCGCTTCCTGGCGGAGTTTGGAACCCCAGCCAGCGGAGAAGCCCGTCTCCTACCGTTAATTTTGAAAGACAAAGTAGCCGCCCTGGTTTATGCCGACGGTGGCACCGATGACCAGGGTTTGCTCGATGCCGGAGCGCTCGATTTGCTGGTGCTTTCGACCAGCGCGTGGCTGGAAGTGAACGCGCTGCGCAAACAAGCTCAGAAAGATCCGTCCGCGTCGCATTCCAGCGGTCATCAAGAGAGTCAAAGCGTGTCGGGAAGCCAGGCCGCGTCTGCCGCGCCGCCCTTCAACGATCCCTTCGCTTCGCATGCTCCTGCGTTTGCTTCTGGTCAAGCCATGGCGGCTGCGGCTTCAGCCGGAGAAATTTCGGCTCCAGTTGCGAGCGCCGCCGCCCCGATTTCTAATCCAATCATGGGCGAAGCCCAGAGCGTTGCCCCTGAAGTTCAGTCGGCGGTTGCTGAAATGGAAGCGCCGCTCGCCGAGCCGATTGCGGTCGATCACGCGGAGGTCAAGCCAGCACCGGAGACGTCGTCCGGGCCGTCGATGTCAACGGAGGACCAGGCGGTTCACGGCAAAGCCCAGCGTTTCGCCCGGCTGCTGGTTGACGAGATCAAGCTCTACAATCAGGCCAAGGTCGCGGAAGGCCGGAAGAACAAGGATCTCTACGATCGGCTGAAAGAAACGATCGAGAAGAGCCGCGCGACGTACCAGAAACGTTACGGGAACACGATTGCAGCTTCCGGCAATTACTTCCAACATGAAATAATAAGAAGTCTCGCAGAAGACGACCCGTCGATTATGGGTGCCAACTTTCGTCGGTAGGTAGGGTTTGAGTGCGCCGTTTTGCAGTTGCGGTTTTCGCTGGAATTTTCGTTTTACCCTGGCTCGGCTTGTTGCCGCCCGCAGTAGCCCAGTCTCCAACCCCTACAGCACCTGACAGTACTGCAACCAAGAGTTCACCGGCTAAGAGTACGACCGCACAAAACACGCCGGCAAAAAACACCCCAAAAAGTGCGACGGCAACCGCGACGAAAAAGAAGAAGCCTGTTGTCTCGACCACGAGCAGCAAGAAGCGCAAGCCCATCTCTCCCCGGGTGCGGCGCGTGCGACAGGCCTTTGTTGCGTCCGCCAGTCTTCGTCCCATGGCGCAGCAGTTATTGCAAGACCGCACTCCGACTGCCTATGCCGGAGTCGAGGCCTATGCTCGCCGTCACCCCAAAGAAGATGCCGGAGCCCTGGCCTGGCTAGTCATTGGTTACGCGCACACGCTCGACCACGACTATGGCAAAGCGATCGACCCGCTCAACCGAGCCAAGGCCGGAGCCAGTGAACTGGGGGACTACGTTACCTATTACCTGGGTACTTCCTATATGAACACTGCGCACAATGCCGAGGCGCTGGCCACGCTCGCCGACTTCAGCAAGAGCTTTCCCGATTCACTTCTGATCCGTGATGCCCACCTCGCCTATGCCAATGCGTTGCTTGAGGAAGGTCGCGCGCCAGAAGCGGCGGCTCTGCTCGAGAAAGATCGCGCTCCCATCCGCAGCGATATTGAACTGGCAATCGGCCGCGCCTATGAGGCAGCCGGCGACAATCAGAAGGCCGCAAGCGCCTTCCGAAATCTTTATTTCAATCTGCCCACCAGTTTCGAGGCTGACGTGGCGGGGACGGAATTGGGCAAGCTCGGAATCGCAGGCTCCCTGGCCGAGCGCCGAACCCGCGCGGATCTGCTGCTCAAAGCTAAACATTACAGCGACGCAGCGCACGATTACCGCGAACTCCTGAACGCCAATAACAATGAAGGCCAACTCGCTCCTGCGGAGCGCCCGACAGTGCAGTTGGCGCTGGCGTCGGCGCTCGAAAAAACGAATGACAAAGAAGCTCGCCGGATTTTGACCTCCATGGGGTCGCAAACGGGCGACGCCGAAGCCGAGCGCCTCTACCTGCTGAGTGAGACGGCGCGATCGAGCAGCGACGAGGAGGCGGTGCAACGCAATCTGAATCAACTGAGGCAGTTTGGTCCTTCCAGCCCGTGGCTCGAACAAGCCTTGCTCTCAGCCGGAAACATGTACCTGCTGAAGCGCGACTATGATCACGCCATCGACTACTTTCGTGAGCTGCAGGAGCGTTTTCCGAACGGCGCGCGAGCGCCCTATGCCCACTGGAAGGCCGCATGGCTGAACTTCCGGCAGGGTCGCACCGATGACGCGCGGAAAGGTTTCGAAAACCAGATCGCGCTCTATCCTGATTCCGCGGAAATTCCTAACGCTTTGTACTGGCGCGCCCGTCTCGCCGAAGAAGAGGGAAATACGGCGATGGCCCGCGCGTTTTATCAGAAGCTCTCCGAGCGCTTTCGCAACTATTACTACGCGGAGTTCGGGCGCCAGCGCCTGAAGGCCTTACCTGCTGCCCCCAAGGAAGATCCGCTCCACTACGCTCTGCTGGATCGTGTTGCGCCGCTCTCAAGCGCCGGGAAAATTACTGCCAGTGATCCTCCCGACGACAACCTGCGGGTCGCCCGAGCGCGTCTGCTCTCGAATGGGGGCCTGGCAGATATGGCAGTACGCGAGTTGCAAGCCGCCGCCAGCCAGGTGGACGGAACCTGGGCGCCGCCGGAGATGGCTCGCGTTTATCAGGATGGCGGGCGCTACGATCGCGGCATCCAGATCATGAAGCGCACCACCCCCAACTATTTCGCCGTCGACCTTCCGGACCTGCCGCGTCCCTACTGGGAGGCGCTTTTTCCCAAGGCGTACTGGACCGATCTGCGCAAATATTCGGTGCTCAACGGGCTTGATCCTTACCTGGTGGCGTCGCTGATCAGGCAGGAGTCCGAATTCAACGCGCAGGCTCTTTCCCGGGCCAATGCGGTAGGCCTGATGCAGTTGCTGCCAAAAACCGGAAAGACGGTCGCCAAGCAAGTCAAACTTAAGGGATATAACGCGCCGCAACTGTTCACGCCAGCGGTAAACCTGGAACTCGGCACCCGCTACTTCAAAGAAATGGTCGACAAGTACAACGGACAATTCGAGTATGCACTGGCCGCTTATAACGCTGGTACCGACCGCGTAGGCGACTGGCTGGGTCAAGGTCATTACCGCGATCCGCAGGAGTTCGTAGAATCCATCCCCTTCACCGAGACTCGGGAATATGTGCAAGCCATCCTGCGGAACGCGAATGTTTACCGGCAGCTTTATGGGACGCCGTAGGGCAGAACACGAGATTCGTGTCACACTATATTCGTGTCAACCAATCGTCGTTTGCGCAATGTGACCGTCACCCTGGAAGAAGACGTGGCCCGGTGGGCCCGGATCGAAGCCGCGCGCCACGACACCAGCGTTTCGCGGTTGTTGGGGGCGATTCCTAAGGACCGCATCACGGCTCAGCGCGGTCCCGCAGCGGAGGCGGCCGAGCGGTTGGCCAGTTTCGGCCAGCGTCACAAACTCTCTTTGCGCGGGCTCAAAATTAAAGACTTGATTAACGAAGGCCGCGGGTGAGCCGGTTTGTCCTCGATGCCTCCTCGTGGTGGCCTGGTGTTTTCCCGATGAGAATGACTCCCTCTCGCAGCATGTCGCGGACATGTTCAAGCGTGGCGATACCGCAGTTGCGCCCGCATTCTGGCCGCATGAGGTTCTGAACGCCCTGCTGGGTGGAGAGAAACGCAAGGGGATTTCCAAAGAGTTGGTGCGAAGGTTCCTCGACGACCTGGCAACACTCCCCGTCGTGCTGCAACAGTTTCCAACTGGAGTTGTTTTTGGCTGGATTCAAAGCCTCAACCGCGAGCACGGCTTGACCGCATACGATGCAGCTTACCTCGATCTGGCTCTGGATAGCGGCTTTCCTCTCGCTACCCTGGACGAGGCCTTGGCGCAGGCGTCGAAGAAGGCGCGTGTCCGACTAGTGCGGGCCGGTACCCAGAAGCTCGGCGAAACGCGCTCTACAGTTTGATGAAAAACCCGCTTATCGCTGCCCAGCCCCTAAAGGAGTGTGCGTGATAACGCGTGCCGTCCCTGCGGGACTCGCTGCGCTGTCCCAACTTACCCCGCACTTACGTGCGGGGCTATCACATGCCGTCCCTGTCGGGACTGGAATGCGGCGGTTGCATGCCACGTCTTCGCCCAAAATTGGGTTCTCGCGCAAACTCTAAAGGGCATTGGAAGGCAGAGGACTTGCGGTATCGCCGAAGTGATACCCTGATACGAAACTCTAGTTTTTCAGCAAACGCTTTACGCAGATTGCTGGCTCGGCGACTTGGTGAACACGATCTCAATCACCAGCAACCCCGCTCCCACCACAATCGCGCTGTCGGCGACATTAAATGCGGGCCACTGATGGGGACCGATATAGAAGAGAAGAAAATCCACCACATGCCGGCTGACCAGGCGGTCCCACAAATTACCGATTGCGCCGCCTAAAATCAGTGACAGCCCAACCCCCGTCGTGGTCAGGCTGTGGCTGTTTTTCCAGAGCAGTGCGGAGACGATCAGCAGGGCAATAATAGAAAACCCGATCAGCATTCCGACCTTCCATTCCGAAGGAGAGTCCGCAAAAATGCCAAATGCGGCTCCCGGGTTTTCGGCGTGGATGATGCGGAAAAATCCCGGAATCACCGGAATGCTGTCATGCAGGGAGAGACGGCGTGCGATCATCCACTTGGTGACGCGATCGAGAGCGACAACGAACAACGCGATCAGAAAAAAATATTTGCGCATGACTCCAGAATTGTCAGCTATAGCGTATCGCATTTGCGGCAGGCGGGATCACGCGCCTTGAATTTCTTTCAGCACGGCGCTGCAGCGCTCGCAAACGGTGGGATAGTTGTTGTCCTCGCCCACGTGGATCGAGTAATTCCAGCAGCGCTCGCATTTAGTGCCGTCTGCTTTCCTGACCTCTATCTGCAAACTGCCAGTCCCTTCGGTGAGAGTGACAGCCGAGACAATAAACAGGTAGCGCAGTTGCGCCGCGTACCGTTGCAGCAGGGCATACAGCGGAGCCGGCGCCGCGATCGATACTTTGGCTTCGAGACCCGTGCCGATCAGTTTGTTATTGCGCGCCTCTTCAAGTTTCTTGAGAACTTCGTCGCGCAGAGAACGCAACTCGCTCCAATCGTGCCGCAGCGCCTCTCCAGTCGCGTCACCGTCCGTGGAGTGAACGCCGACGATGTCCTCGTCCCGGGGAAAGGTGGCGAGATGCACGCTCTCTTCGCGGCCCGCGAGCACTGGCAGATACTGCCAGATTTCTTCGCATGTAAAAGTCATGATTGGAGCCAGTAGCCGCACCAGCGCCTCTCCAATCTTCCAGATCGCCGTCTGGGCGCTGCGGCGGCCTTGCGACTTCGGAGCCGAGATATAGAGCCGGTCTTTGAGCACATCAAAATAAAACGCGCTCAAGTCCACGATGCAGAAATGGTTCACGCGGTGATAGATCTTGTGGAAGGCGAACTCGTCATACCCGTCTCGCACGTCGGTCGCGAAAGCGCGCGTCTGGTCGAGCATGTATCGGTCCAGTTCCTCCATCTTCTCGAATGGCACCGCGTCCTTCACCGGATCGAAATCGTAGAGATTGCTCAAAATGTAGCGAAAGGTGTTGCGAATCTTCTTATAGTTTTCGCCCAGACGCTGCATCAGCGCTTCCGAGCCGACCACATCTTCACGGAAGTCGACCGACGACGTCCACAGGCGCACGATCTCCCCGCCAAGTCGGCTGGCAATGTCCACTGGATCCACGTCGTTGCCCCGGGACTTCGACATGGCCTGGCCTTTGTCGTCGAGCGTCCACCCAGGAGTAACCACTCCACGATAAGGCGGGCTGGCGTGCGTGCCCATGGCGCAAAGAAGCGATGACTGAAACCAACCGCGATATTGATCTCCGCCTTCAAGATAGAGATCAGAAGGCCAGGGATAACGATAATCGGGTTCGTCAGCGATTAAGGCGAGATAGCTCGCCCCAGATTCCAGCCAGACGTCGAAGATATCCGTCTCTTTTTCGAACTTTGTGCCACCGCAATGGGGACATTTCGTCCCGGTGGGAACGATCGTGTCGGGTTCAGAGGTAAACCAGGCATCCGCTCCCGAACGCGCAAACAGTTCGACGACTCTGCGATTGATCGTGTGATCGTTGAGCGGCTTGCCGCAACCCTCACACAGAAAGACCGCGATCGGCACGCCCCAAACGCGCTGCCGCGAGATGCACCAGTCGGGCCGGGTCTGAATCATATTAGAGAGACGCTCTTCACCCCACGCTGGATCCCATTTGACGTGCTTGATCTCGGCGAGCGTGCGCGTGCGCAGCGTCTCATTTTCTGAACCTCGCCCCCGTTCCGGATCTCGCCCCCGTCCGCTGCCGGGCATCGGCGTTTCCATAGAAATAAACCACTGCTCGGTGGCGCGGAAGATCACAGGATTGTGGCAACGCCAGCAATGAGGATACGAGTGCACAGTCTTTTCTGTGTGCAGCAGGGCGCCGCGGCTCTTGACCAGGTCTATGATCGGCTGGTTGGCGTCCCACACCCGTTTGCCGGTGTATTCCGGCAGGCCATTGCGCAGGATGCCTTTTTCGTCGACGTTGCTGGTGGCATCAAGGCCGTACTTGACTCCGGTCAAGAAATCTTCCGCGCCGTGTGACGGAGCGGTGTGGACGACGCCGGTTCCAGTGTCCATGGTGACGTAGTCAGCGAGTACGCCGAGAACTTTACGGTCGAGAAACGGATGCTGAAAGTTGAGGTGCTCGATCTTGCGGCCGGGGAAGTGAGCGAGTTCGCGAGGATCGGCTAGTCCGCACTTAGCGGCAGCGTCTTGAGCAAGTTTCGAGGCCACAATGTAGACCTCGCCGCCAGATTCCAGAGCGACATAGTTTTCGTCGGGATGAAATGCCACGGCCATAGAGGCGGGCAATGTCCAGGGGGTAGTCGTCCAGATAATGGTGAAAACCTTCTTGCCGGCGAGAGCGGGATCGACGCCGGCCGGATCATCAAGCAGCGCGTATTTAACCCAGACCGTCGAACTAGTATGGTCTTCGTATTCGACTTCGGCCTCGGCAAGCGCGGTCTCGTCGTGCATGCACCAATAAACGGCGCGCAGTCCCTTATAGACGAACCCATTCTCATAGAAAGAGAAAAATGTTGAGAGCACCACCGACTCATACTGCGGGTTCATGGTGGCGTAGGGCTTGTCAAAGCGGCCGAAGACGCCGATGCGCTTGAATTGCTGGCGCTGCAGATCAAGAAATTTCTGCGCATACTTGCGGCACTCGGCGCGAACGTCCAAAGGCCGCATCTGGAGCTTCTTGCCACCCAGTTCTTTGTCGACCTTGATTTCAATCGGCAGGCCGTGGCAGTCCCAGCCCGGCACGTAAGGCGCGTCGAAGCCCGACATATTTTTCGCCTTGACGATGAAATCCTTGAGACACTTGTTCATCGCCGTCCCCAGGTGGATGGGTCCGCTGGTATAGGGTGGGCCGTCGTGCAGGATGTATTTCGTCCTGCCCTTACGGGCCTCGCGGATGCGCTCGTAGATCCGCATCTGTTCCCAGCGCTCCAGCATTTTGGGCTCATTCTGGGGCAGCCCTGCCTTCATGGGGAAGCCGGTTTTGGGCAAATTGATGGTGGATTTCAGGTCCATCGGCACTCGAAGAGTTCTCCCAACTGATTGAATCTTTTCATTATATAGGGAGCACGAAAAGACGATGGCTATCGGCGCGGCTTCCCGCGAAGGAATTCTAAAAGTACTGTTTACCCGGCGCGGAAAGCGTGTACAATTTTTAGCAGATCGAAGCCTGCTCGCATCTAACTGACTGGGAATATGGGGACGGTCGGGTTCGTCCGTTTCGCCAGCAAACTTTTTGCAAGCTTTAAGGAGCGCTGAGGCATCTAAATCGGCGGCTCCCGGTATCGTAGGTGTAGCGATCGTTCTCGGGACAATATGCCAGAATTAGAAACACCGCAGAATCCGACGAGTCCAGAACCGGAACTGCATCTTCTCCTGACGAATCAGACTCTGGACGAGCCGATATGGAGATCACTGTTCCGCAATATTGACGAGTTCTTCTTTCCCAAAAAACTCCCTCCGTTGGTTCTGACCTCGAAGCCCGTTCCGGTACGCGACATCTGGGGTTTTTACGACAACAAAGGAAAAGGTGTTGCCGGCTCGACTGCCCTCCACGTACTGGCTGTGGCCGCCATCATTTTGGCGACCTACCTGGGAAAGAAAATCGTAGACGTAGCCAAACCGAAACAAACTGTGCTGCTGATCGCGCCCGATGATCTTCCTGTTCTCCCGGTTTCCAAGAGCGTGAGCGGAGGCGGTGGCGGCGGTGGCGATCGCGATAAACTGCAAGCATCGCCGGGACGTTTGCCGCAGCAATCCCGGCAACAGATCGTTCCTCCTGCGGCGGTAATTCGTAACCAGGATCCGAAGCTTCCGGAGGTTCCGACCATCGTGGCCCCCGATTTGCACTTAACCAGCGCGGCGCCCGACCTCGGCGACCCGTTGTCGCATCTTCCATCGGTCGCTTCGAATGGAACGGGATCAGGCAGCGGCATCGGCTCCGGAAACGGTGGGGGCGTCGGCTCTGGCGAAGGCCCCGGATTTGGGCCCGGACACGGAGGCGGCACCGGCGGCGGAGCGTATCGAGTGGGCGGCGGTGTTTCCGGCCCCAGACTGACCTATTCCCCCGATCCCGAATATTCTGAGGAAGCCCGGAAGGCGAAGTTTCAGGGTACTTGCGTGCTGTGGGTCGTGGTCGGCGCGGATGGCAGACCACGGGATATCAAAGTAGCTCGCACGTTGGGATTGGGCCTGGATGAAAAGGCGATCGAAGCCGTGAAAACCTGGCGCTTCGAGCCGGGCAAGAAAGATGACAAGCCGGTAGCTACGATGATTAACGTAGAAGTCACCTTCCGCTTGTACTGAGTCAGAGAAAGAAAACGCTTTGGGAGCCCAGAAGACGGCCGCGCGGTGCGGCCGTCTTTAGTTTTTCATTATTCCTTCAAATCCACATGCACCACGTCGTCCACCGGAAGCCCCAAAAAACGTGTCCCCATGTTCCGAAATTTCTCCGCCGAATCGGTGGCAAAGAACTTGAGCTTTGGAGCGCCCATCGACTCTGGAGCCTGAGCTTTCTTGTCGATCCCCAACTCTCGCGCGACATCCGCTGCAGTCGATTCCGCCGAGTCCACAATGGCGACGTGCTCCGGAGCGACGCGCCGCAGCAGCGGCTTGAGCAGCGGATAGTGAGTGCAGCCGAGCACCAACACATCTGCATCGCGGGCCTCGCCGGAAAATGCCTCCGACAGATAAATACGCGCCACCTGCTCGGTCACTGAGTGCTCGATCCAACCCTCTTCGACGAGCGGCACAAACAGAGGACACGCCTTTTCTCGCACCGCGACCTGGCGGGCTTCGAGCGCGCGCCGGTAAGCATGGCTGCTGACGGTCGCTTCGGTACCGATGACCACCACATTCCGCTTCCGAGTGGCCGCCGCCGCTGCCTCGGCTCCCGGCTTGACCACGCCGATTACTTTGACGCCCGCCGCTCGTTTGATCTCGTCGAGCGCCAGTGCGGTAGCCGTGTTGCAGGCGATTACCAGAAAATCAGCTCCCTGATCCTGCAAGTAGCGCACCGCACCGACCGCGTAGTGCGCCACTGTCGCCGCTGATTTCGATCCATAGGGAAGGCGCGCTGTGTCGCCAAAGTAAAGATAGTCGGCGCCGGGGATTCGCTCGACGAGCGCGTGCAGCACGGTGAGTCCGCCTACGCCTGAGTCGAAGACGCCGATCTTGGCCTTAGACGGTCGAGGCGGTGTGCGTGAATTGGAAACTGTGGGCAGAGATCAACCTTCCGCCGTGGTTGGACCGATCACTGACCGGACCGCAGAGATTCGATTGGCGAGAGACTTCTGAGAGATAGGCCGGAGTTCCTTCGGGATCAATTTTCCGGCATTTGGAATCTCACGCTCGATCATATATTTCGGCATAGTGCTTCCTGTGACGCGCGGGTGCTGCGAAGTTGAGTTGCAACTGCGAATCCGGATTCTAGCACTGCCCGAAGCGCGATCGCAGCACATCGGCATTTACCGTAATGTGCTGACCTTCGTTGGCGCCGAGCCGACATCCTCGAACGAAAACGCGATCGAAACGTTTGGATATTCCTTCCCGCCGATTTCTACATAAGGATAGACAAAATAGTTCAGCGGCGGACCGGCCTGCGCCGGAGTGAGTTTCAGATCACGCCCCTGGGTGAACTGCACCCGATTCACATCGTGCGCGCCGAAAAAGTAGTCATGTTTCTCCTGATGCTTCCAGGCCTCCGAAATATCCACGGGAACCCAGCCGATCGAGTCCAGATAGAACTCGGCCCAGCAGTGGTAGCCGGGAATTTCGGCGGAATGTTTATCGGCGGGAATCGGAAACCCGATCTGAAAGCGCGCTGGAATCTTCTCCGCCCGCGCCATCGAAATAAATATCGAGTGAAAATCAGTGCAATTGCCATGCTTCGAATCGCAGGCCCAGAGCGTGTCGCCGTGTCCCCAGCCCTCGCCGCTCTTGTCGTATTTCATGGTGCGAAAGACATATTCGTAAATGTCATGCGTTTTTTCGAGCGGCGTGTTCGCGCCCTTAGTTTCTTGCGCGGCCAGTTGGGCCGGAAGTCCCGTTACCGGTACGAGCCGGTCCGGCTCCAGAAATCGCGCCAATTCGATGCTTGGCACCTTCGCTGATGGCGCGTCTGAAACTGGCTTTCCATTCACCAGCACGACATGTTCTCGCCGCAACACGTCGTAATCCACCGAGAACTTGTACTCGCCCTTGTTCGCTTTCGATAGCTCGGCGTAGAGAACCTCATTCCCATATTGCTGCTGGCGAACCACTTTCAAAGGCAAATCGCCAGTCTTGGAAATGACCTTCACCTCCTGAAATGCATCGGAATGAGCCAGCGGAATCCACACCCGCACCGTTTCTCCCGGGTTCACGTTTTTCACGGTGAACGCGTAGCGGAAGGTGAAATGGCGCTCCTTTTGGGCAAAAGCCGGCAGGGACGATAAGACCAGCAACGAGGTAAGGAGAGGCAACACAAGCAGGGAGCGACGCGGCATGACGCATCCTTTCGTTTTTCGGCCAAATCATTGTCGGTGAGAAATGCTTATTATGCCGGAACAGGGAAACGTCCGGCGGACGTTTAGGCGGGACCTATCGTCAGGTAAAACCGCGGCCAGAAAGTAGAGGTGCGCACCGCATGATTTCGCAGTCTGCCTGTTGTGTTGGCAGGTTGTCAAATTGGACAGGGTTCGAAATCAGCAATATGGGACTGGAGTGGCTCTAAGTCGCGGAAGGGAAACTGGACAGAAGAACCAGAAAAAAGGTAAAGGCTGTGACATTGGTTATGCTCTAGCTGCCAGCTCCTGCGAGGGAGCCAAACAGCGTGGAGACATGTACCGTCACAGCCCTTGATGCGATCACCGCTTTCGCGGTCCCAGACCCCAACTGCCCCTCGCAGAGCCGTCGGTTTTTTCAGGTCCGGCTGCGTGTCGGGTTGCCCCGCTACGCTGATCACTCAGCCTAGTTCGGACTGGCAAAATTTTATTTCCGCCAACCCTTTCAGCCGTCGACGTGAGCAACCTTAGAGATTTGCTTGAAGATTGTCAACGCCCCTTTTCGGTGCAATCGACACATTGAAACTCACCAAAACGCTTGGCCGCAACCCATTGAGTAGTTGCTGCTTAATGAACGGGAGATTAATTTTTTCCCATTTTTGCACAAAAACTTCCACAGTGCATCGCAATGCGCTGGCAACTGAAAGTAGCGAGTCGGAACCAAATAAACATCTTGACGTTGGAAAGAACGTCAAGCATGTTGATAGAAGAGCAGTATGCAGCGTTCGATTCCGGCACTATCGAGTCTGGTAGCGTATATCGACGGCGGTTCACTCGGAAATCCGGGGTCATCGGGCATTGGCGTGGTAATCGACGGGTCTGGCGCTGGCACCATCAAAATTGCGCGATGGATCGGGTGCCAGGACAATAATGTCGCCGAGTACGTTGCGCTGCTGGAGGCGTTGCAATACGCCCTCGGGCTCAACGCCAAGGCGCTCCATGTGTTTTCAGATTCCGAAGTGGTGGTTCGGCAGATGAGCGGCGACTACCGGTGCCGCAGCCCGCGACTCTATTCCCTGAATTGGATCTGCCGAAAGCTGGCACGCTCGCTCCATTTCTCGATATCGCACGTTCGCCGCGAAAACAACCGTGAAGCCAATCGTCTGGCCACTTCTGCCGCCCGTGTTGGGGCAGGGAAACGCGCACGGCTTCAGTCATCTCACTAAATTAGAACCGTTTCCCGCGGCCCTCGCGAGGAGTGCTGATTCTCGCAGCGTAGAGCGCGCAGCCGCCCAAGAACACATAGCCCCAGCGGCTAAAGTGGCTGCGGAAAAAGTGTTCTCCCATCGCAGCAATCCCTCAGCGGCTAAAAGCCGCTATTGATTTTGCGAGTTACGGCACGGCTGAAGCCGTGCCCTTTCAAAGCAAATTCAAACTGACCCGCTACCCAAAATTCAAGCTGAAGGCGTGCCCTTTCAAAGCAAATTCAAACTGACCTACTACCCAAAAATCAAGAGACTGGCGCCCGCTGAGTGATCGGAGTATATTGCGGTGGCCAGAAAACACGGTACCCGGACTACAACTGCCATGAATGCCCAACCACTACCCACTGAACCGATTCCCTCCACAGTCCAATTCAATGCACCCTTGACGCGAAATCAAGTACGCGGTTTCTGGGCGTCATGGGGAGGCTGGACTCTCGACGGCATGGATTCCGTTATCTATGCGCTGGTGTTGGTGCCGTCGCTGAGAGAGCTGCTACCACGTTCCGGAATTGCGGCGACCAAGGGAAACATCGGGTACTATGGCGGCCTTCTGTTTGCTCTCTTTCTAATTGGATGGGGCCTGGCTTTTCTGTGGGGGCCAATCGGAGACAGGTTCGGGCGCGTTCGTACTCTGATGCTTACGGTTCTGTGGTACTCCGCGTTTACATTGCTGAGCGCCTTCGCGGTGAACGTGTGGCAGTTGGCCATTCTGCGCCTGCTGGCGGGTATCGGCATTGGCGGCGAGTGGGCGATGGGCGGCACTTTTGTGGCGGAAGAATGGCCCGAGAATCGGCGCATCGCTGGTGCCGGATTCATGCATACCGGATACTACGTCGGATTTTTGCTGGCATCGTTGGCGAATTACACCATCGGCAGTCACTTTGGATGGCGCGCCATGTTTGCCTTCGGCGGATTGCCCGCCCTGTTGCTGGCGTGGGTCCGCTACGGTGTGACCGAGCCGACGCGCTGGGTGCAGAAAGAAAAGGTGGTTCATAGCTTGGCCTGGTGGCGCCCGCTGGTCGCACTGTTTAGTCCAACTCTGCGCCGGCGCACAATTTTGAATTCGTTGTTTATGCTGGTCTCGATCTGCGGTCTGTGGGCGGGCACCGTCTATGTTCCTGCCGCTGTTACTAGCCTGGCCGAAGCCAGTGGACGAGTTGGTCCGCTAGCCACACAGATGGCCTCGTATGCGACCGCGCTGGTCGCTGTTGCTACCATTCTCGGTTGCTTTGCGATGCCCACGCTGGCTGAAAAATTAGGACGCCGCGGTGCGCTAGCCTTCTACTTCACGCTGATGATGGTGTTTATCGTGCTCACCTTCGGCAAGGTTTACTATTTAGGAGGACACGGACTGCCATGGCTCTTTGTCTGTCTGTTTTTCCTCGGAATCGGCGGGGCTAATTTTGCCGTCTATACGCTCTGGTTGCCGGAGCAATATCCCACCGAATGCCGCGCCAGCGCCTTCGCATTTTCCACGTCCTTCGCACGTTTTGCTGGAGCCGGTATCACCTTTATGGTCGGAGCCGGTGTGCGCCACTTCGGTTCGATCGGCACGCCGGTGGCGATGACGGGCATCGCCTTTGCCATCGGGCTGATGCTGATTCCGCTCGGGGCGGAGACTCGCGGGCAGCCGCTGCCGTCATAGAGTGTCGGGAGATCGGACGGTTGGGTCCTGTAGGACGGGCGAGGACGCCCGTCGCTCCACCATTCACCACTCTCACTAGATGTCCGTTTCCTTCTCAGAATGGCGGCTGAGATACCAGCAGGGTTGATCTCCAGCATGCGGGAAGAGGCTGTGCACGCAAGTCTGCTGCACGGGAGGATCAAAAATAAGTTCGCTCTTGCCGTCTTTGTGCAATACGGCGTCGTAGTGTTCGACGGTTACACTGCCGAAGACCTCGCCCTTCGTTGCCAGACGATATTCAAAGACGCTGTAGTCCAGCACGTAGGCGATCGCCAGCAGGATGAGCCCCGCCAGTAACAATCGTACCGCGATTCGTCTGAGCCCGAGACCGTCGGAGTTGCCGGAACTGTTGCTCTCATCCGCTGTCACGGCCTGAATTATACGCGACGGTGAACCGGCCCCGTCCCGCAACGTTGACAATTCTTCACAATAAAATCGCGCCTGTTTCGTTGTCTCGTACGTCAAAGGGTATAGGCGAGAAATGATAAGATGCTGTGTGTCTGGGCTAGAACTGTGCCTGCCGCTGCACGTTTGCCCGGAAGACGACGCGTCCCATCTCCGCAATAGAGGGTGCGCAGCTGCAACTTCCTTAGAGGACAAGTCCCTGATCGATTTGAGGAGTGCAAGTGACGGAACCGCAATCAGTGGGCAGTGAGTCCACGAAATCCGAGAAACCCGTATTCGCAGATTCAACCCGGCCCGAGATTTCGCCGGCGCCCGCCAACCCGACTAATCCCGAGAATGCCATCAGCCACGTCAGGCATAAGAGCCGCTGGTGGGTCTGGATGATCGTCGCCGTGGTCATACTTCTCGGGATCGCGATCTATGAACGCCGCGGTTCTGACCCCCAGGCGAAAGCCGGCGCCGACGCTGCTTCGCGGCCGGTGTTGGTTTCGACGGCGGTCGCACGCCAGGGCGACATCGGAATTTACCAGAACGCGCTGGGTACAGTAACGCCCGTCTACACCGTAACCGTGACCAGCCGGGTGCAAGGCGAAATTACCAAGGTCTATTACCGCGAAGGGCAGATGGTGCAGAAGGGCGACGCGCTCGTCGAAATCGATCCGCGGCCTTATCAGGCGGCTTTAACGCAGGTCGAAGGGCAACTGGCGCACGATCAGGCAGTCTTGTCTGAGGCCAAGATCGATCTGGATCGCTACCAACAGGCCTTCGCTCGCAATGCCATCGCTAAACAGCAGATGGACGATCAAGCACAGGTCGTGCTGCAAGATGAAGGCACGGTGAAGAACGACGAAGGCCAGTTGGCGAATGCCACCGTCAATCTGGTGTACACGCATATCACCGCACCGATTTCCGGACGCGTGGGACTACGGCTGGTTGATCCCGGAAACATGGTGCAGGCGAACAGCTCCACCGCCCTGGTTGTGATTACCCAGTTGCAGCCGATTACGGTGATCTTCAGCATTGCCGAGGATTCACTCTCCGCGATTCAGCAGCAATTGAGCAAAGGAAAGAAATTATCGGTGGACGCTTTTGACCGGACACAAAGCACGAAGTTGGCGTCGGGAACCTTGCTGACTCTCGACAATGTCATCGACACGACCACGGGCACTTTGAAATTGAAGGCGATTTTTGACAACAAAGACAATGCACTTTTCCCCAGTCAATTCGTGAACGTTCGACTGCTGGTCGACACCCAAAAGAATGTAACCTTAATTCCCACTCCGGCGATTCAGCGCAACTCCCAGGGAGCTTATGTCTACGTGATCAAGAGCGATTCAACCGCCTCGATGCGGACGATTACTCCTGGCGTCACCGACGGCTCGGTGACCGCGGTGCAGGGATTGCAACCGCAGGAAGTGGTGGCAGTCAACGGCTTCGACAAGATTATTGATAACGGGAAGGTCACGGTCCGTCAACCGAGCGGCGGCACATCGGCGCAAGGCCAAGGACAGGGACAGGGTCAAGGACAGAGCCAGAACCAGCAGCAATCCCAGGGTCAGCCTCAGTCAACCAACCCGGCGAGCCCGTCCACTCCTACGGGGAAGGGCAGTGGAAGCGCCTCCGGAGGCAACAAGGGAGGCTCGACGAAGTGAGTCCGTCTCGTCCATTTATTTTACGACCGGTAGCGACCTCGCTTTTGATGGCGGCCATTATGCTCGCCGGTTCGGTCGCCTATCTTCAGTTGCCGGTATCGGCGCTGCCGGAGGTGGACTATCCGACGATTCAGGTGGTCACGTTTTATCCCGGTGCCAGCCCTGACGTAATGGCTTCCGCGGTAACTGCGCCCCTGGAGCGACAATTCGGACAGGTTCCCGGCCTCAATCAGATGACGTCGACGAGCTCCGACGGGAGTTCGATTATTGTCTTGCAGTTTTCGCTCGAGCTGAACATCGACGTTGCCGAACAGGAAGTGCAAGCCGCGATCAACGCCTCGCAATCGTATTTGCCTTCCGATCTGCCGATCCCGCCCATTTACAGCAAGACGAATCCGGCCGACACGCCGATTCTCACGCTGGCGCTTTCTTCGAAGACGATGCCGTTGTCGCAAGTCGAGGACCTGGCGGATACGCGCTTCTCGCAAAAAATCTCTCAGCTTCCGGGCGTTGGACTGGTGAGCATCAGCGGCGGCCAGAAGCCAGCCGTGCGCGTGCGGGTGAATCCAACGGCACTGTCCGCCTACGGCATCAATCTTGAGGATGTGCGTACGGCCCTGCAGCAGACCAGCCTCGACCAGGCCATCGGCAACTTCGACGGCCCGCAACAGGACTACCAGATTCAGTCGAACGACCAGCTCCTCAGCGCATCCGATTTCGAGAAGGTCGTGATTGCCTACCACAACGGCTCACCCGTAATACTCTCGGACGTGGCCACGGTTGACAATGACGTGGAAAACAACCGGCAGGCGGCGTGGATGAACGAGACGCCAGCGGTCATCGTCAACATTCAGCGGCAGCCCGGCGCGAACATCATTCAGGTTGTCGACCGCATCAAGAAGCTGCTTCCGCTGCTCAAGAGCAATCTTCCGGCCGCCGTTCAAGTGGACGAACTGACGGATCGAACCACGACGATCAGAGCCTCGGTCAAAGATGTCGAGTTTGAACTGATGCTCACGGTCGGGCTGGTCGTGATGGTGATTTTTCTGTTCTTGCGGAATGTTTCCGCCACCATCATTCCAAGCGTTGCCGTACCGCTTTCCATCGTGGGCACGTTCGGCGTGATGTATCTTGCCGGCTTCAGCTTAAACAACCTCACGCTGATGGCACTCACCATATCGACCGGCTTTGTGGTTGATGACGCCATCGTGATGATCGAGAACATCATTCGATTTATTGAAGAAGGAGACAGGCCGCTGGAAGCGGCTCTTAAAGGCTCGGAGCAAATCGGTTTCACCATCGTATCGCTGACGATCTCGTTGATTGCGGTGTTGATCCCGCTGCTTTTCATGGGCGATATTGTGGGCCGGCTCTTCCGCGAGTTTGCCATTACCTTGAGCGTGACCATTCTTGTGTCGGCGGTGGTTTCGCTGACGCTCACGCCCATGATGTGTTCGCGCTTGTTGAAGAGCACGCACGGTCAAAAGCAGAGCCGTTTCTACGTGGTTTCGGAGCGCGCCTTCGAGAGCATCATTGCTTTCTATGGAAGAACTTTGAAGTGGGTGCTGCAACGTCAGACCGCAACCCTGCTGGTCGCTGCCGGGACGCTGGTGCTAACCGTCATTCTCTACATCATCGTGCCCAAAGGCTTCTTCCCGGTTCAGGATACGGGCATTATTCAGGGTATCTCGGAGGCGACGCAGTCCATTTCATTTCCGGCCATGTCGGAAAAGCAGCAGCAACTCGTCCACGTGATCTTGCAGGATCCGGCGGTGGAAAGCCTGTCTTCTTTCATTGGCATCGACGGCACCAACACAACCTTGAACAGCGGGCGCATTCAAATCAACCTGAGGCCGCTCGAGGTGCGCAAGATCAACGCTTCGGATGTCATCCGGCGGCTGCAGCCGAACGTGGAAAAAGTCGATGGCATCACGCTTTACATGCAGCCCGTGCAAGATCTCACCGTGGAAGATCGCGTCAGCCGCACGCAATATCAGTACACGCTGGAAGATCCTAATCAAAGCGAATTGAATTTCTGGACGGCCAAGCTGATGGCCAAACTTAAAACCATTCCCGATCTGCGCGATCTGGCCACAGACCAGCAAACTTCAGGGCTTGCCGCTTCTCTCGTCATCGACCGAGTCACGGCGTCACGCATGGGCATCACGCCCCAAGCGATCGATCAGTTGCTGTATGACGCCTTTGGGCAGCGGCAAGTATCGACCATGTACACGCAGGTGAACCAGTACCACATTGTGCTCGAGACGCAGCCCGAGTTTCAGAAGAACCCGTCGAAACTTCAGGACATCTATGTTCGTTCGGCGCTGGCTCCGACGGCTCTGACCACGGGCTCTTCCAGCACTTCTTCCAACAGCGGGACGATCACAGCGACGACATCCACTGGCAATTCCGCTTCCACGGCTTCACCGAGTCCCTCGGCCTCGCCGAACACCGCAACCAGCACGGGTTCTCCCAACCCTGCTCCGGTAGCCACGCTGAATGGCGGCTCGGTTCCGCTCAGCGCTTTCACGCACTTCGAGACCAAGAGCAGCCCTTTGTCGGTTAATCATCAGGGACAGTTTCCAGTGGTTACCATCTCATTCAATCTGGCGCCGAATGCTTCGCTCGGAGAGGCCACCAAGGCGATCGACAAGGCGCAGCAAGAAATCAACATGCCCCTCAGCGTGCAAGGGGCATTTCAGGGTACGGCGGCCTCGTTTCAAGCTTCCCTGTCGAATGAGCCACTCTTGATTCTCGCCGCCCTGATTACGGTTTATATCGTACTTGGCGTTCTCTACGAGAGCTACATTCATCCCATTACCATTCTGTCGACCCTGCCCTCTGCCGGAGTGGGCGCCATTCTGGCCTTGTTGATCTGCGGCCAGGAGCTCAGCGTGGTCGCACTTATCGGGATCATCCTGCTGATCGGTATTGTCAAAAAGAACGGAATTATGATGATCGACTTCGCGCTGGAGGCGGAGCGCAAAGAAGGAAAGCGTCCGGAGGAAGCGATTTATGAAGCCTGCCTCCTGCGTTTCCGTCCCATCATGATGACCACCATGGCGGCGTTGCTGGGTGGCTTGCCACTGGCCCTCGGTACTGGAATCGGATCGGAACTTCGTCGCCCCCTGGGTATCTCCATGGTGGGGGGCTTGATCTTGAGTCAGGTGCTGACGCTCTACACGACTCCCGTGATCTACATTTTCTTCGATGAACTGGCGCATCGCTTTGCTTCGGGGCGCGCGCACGCAGACGAAGGTGGACCCGAGGGGGTTCCGGCGGATTAATCACTCGGAGTACGTAGGAATTATCTAGGATGAGCCTCTCTTCTCCATTTATTCGCAGGCCGGTAGCCACCACGCTTCTCACCGCGGCCATTGCGCTGGCGGGCGCGGTGGCCTTTCAGGAGTTGCCGGTCTCCCCGCTTCCGCAAATCGATTTCCCGACGATTTCGGTTGGCGCGAGTTTGCCGGGAGCGAGTCCCGAGATCATGGCCTCCTCGGTGGCTACTCCGCTGGAGCGTCAGTTCGGAAGAATCGCCGGCATCACCGAGATGACGTCCTCCAGTTATCTTGGGACTACCAGCGTGACCCTACAGTTTGATTTGAACCGCAACATTGACGGAGCGGCTCGCGATGTCCAAGCCGCGATCAATGCCGCGCGCAGTTACCTGCCCTCGAATCTTCCGAGCAATCCCACCTATCGCAAGGTTAACCCGGCAGATGCTCCCATCATGATTTTGGCGTTGACGTCTGACGTGTACGACCGCGGCAAATTGTATGACGCTGCTTCTACCATCATGCAGCAGCGTCTTTCGCAGGTACAGGGAGTGGGGCAGGTGAGCGTCGGTGGCAGTTCGCTTCCCGCGGTGCGCGTCGACGTAAATCCGACCCAACTCAACAACTACGGACTCGGCTTGCAGGACGTGGCCTCGATGCTGAAATCGCAGAATGCCAATAGTCCCAAAGGCCAAATCACCGATGGCACCTCAACTGCGGACGTCACCACCAACGACCAACTACTGCAGGCGGTGAATTACATGCCGCTGGTGGTCGGCTATCACAATGGCGCGGCGGTCAAGTTGTCGGATGTAGCGAACGTCACGGATTCCACCGAAAATATACGCGCTGCCGGGTTCGTCAACGGCAGGACCGGCGTCCTGATTATTATTTTCCGCCAGCCGGGCGCCAACATCATTGATACTGTGGATCGGATCCGGGCCGCGATTCCGGCGCTGAAGGCTTCCATTCCTGCTGCTATTGACACGGAGATCGTGCTCGACCGCACGCTCACCATTCGTGCTTCGGTTCGCGACGTCGAACGCACCCTCATCATCTCCATCTCGCTCGTCATTCTGGTGGTGTTCCTCTTCCTGCGCAACGTTCGCGCCACACTGATTCCGAGCGTCGCCGTTCCCGTCTCTTTGATTGGGACGTTTGGCGTGATGTATCTCTGCCACTACAGCATCGACAATCTGTCGCTCATGGCGCTCACCATTTCTACGGGCTTCGTGGTTGACGATGCGATTGTGGTCATCGAGAACATCACCCGCTACATCGAGGACGGCATGGCGCCTATGCAGGCAGCTCTGAAGGGCGCCGCCGAGATAGGTTTCACGGTGCTCTCGATCAGCATCTCGCTGGTGGCCGTTTTCATTCCCATTCTGATGATGGGTGGCATTGTCGGCCGGCTGTTCCGTGAGTTTGCAGTTACTCTTTCGGTGGCAATTCTGGTCTCCCTGGTTATTTCCCTAACCACGACGCCAATGATGTGTTCGCGCCTGCTCAAGCACGTGCGGGAAGAGGAGCACGGCCGAGCCTTCCGCGCCAGCGAACGCGCCTTCAATTCACTGCTTGGGTCGTACGAGCGCAGTTTGGGATGGGTTTTGGAACACTCGGCGCTGACGCTCATCGTGCTCGGTATCACCATCGGGATCAACTTCTACCTTTTTTGGATTGTTCCCAAAGGATTTTTCCCGCAGCAGGATAATGGCACCGTCTTCGGTGGCATCCAAGGGTCGCAGGATATTTCTTTTCAAGCCATGCAAAAGGCGACGCAGCGTATTGTGACCATCGTCAAGTCGGATCCGGCGGTTGCCAATGTCATGGCGTTCACCGGCGGCGGGGGCGCCACCAATAGCGGATTTATATATCTTGGACTGAAGCCTCTCGATCAACGCAAGGGGGTTAACGCCAATCAGGTGATCGACCGTCTCCGCCCTAAACTCAGTGCCGCCGGTGCAAATACTTTTATGCAAGCGGGACAAGACCTGCGCATTGGCGGGCGGTCGAGCAGCGCCCAATATCAGTACACCATCCAGAGTGACAACGTGCAGGATCTGGTGGAGTGGGGGCCGAGGCTCCTCAAGCAGATGCGCACTTTGAGGATGCTCACCGACGTTAACACCGACCAGCAGAACAGCGGTTTACAGGCCAAACTGACTTACGACCGGGTCACCGCCTCGCGCCTCGGCATTACGCCGCAGATGATCGACGCCTCGCTCTACGAAGCCTTTGGACAGGCGCAGGTTTCGACGATGTATACCGCCATCAATCAGTACCACGTCGTGCTCGAGGTATCGCCGCAGTTCTGGCAGTCCCCGGTGAGTTTGGACTACGTCTATATTCGGCCGTCACAGGGGAAAGTCGTCCCGCTCAGCGCCATCGCGCATTACGAGCCGGCCACCGCTCCCCTGGCCGTGAATCACCAGGGTCAGTATCCTTCAGTGACCATCTCCTTCAACTTGGCTCCAGGAGTTGCCCTCAGCCAGGCATCCTCAGCCATACTCAATTTAGAACAGAAAATGGGCATGCCCAACACCATCACGGGCATGTTCTCGGGCACGTTGCAGGCCTTTCAATCTTCCTTGTCGACGCAGCCCATGCTGATCATCACCGCGCTGCTGGCCGTCTATATCGTGCTGGGCATTCTTTACGAAAGCTATATTCATCCGATTACGATTATTTCCACGCTCCCCTCGGCAGGAGTCGGTGCCGTGCTCGCCCTCATGATTTTTCACAAGGACCTGAGCATCATCGCGTTAATTGGCATCATTCTACTGATCGGTATTGTCAAGAAAAACGCCATTATGATGATCGATTTTGCTCTGGCCGCCGAACGCAACGATGGTAAAAGCCCTCGGGACGCGATTTTCCAGGCTTGCATCCTGCGCTTCCGTCCGATTCTCATGACCACCATGGCCGCGCTATTTGGCGCGTTGCCGCTCGCGCTGGGAAGAGGGACCGGGTCAGAACTGCGCAATCCTCTCGGCATCACCATTATCGGCGGATTGATTCTGAGCCAGATGTTGACGCTTTACACTACTCCCGTCGTGTATCTCTCGCTCGATCGGCTGCGAATTAAATGGCTTCGCGCTCACGGAAAACTCGACGGGCAAAGACATGTGGAGTCCTTCGGATGACGATAATAAGTTTGGAGGGAGACGCGAATCCGCATGCAGAAACGGCCGGCGCCGAGAGGGCAGCATTAACCGTGGCAGCATTAACAAGGGGTTCGAAATACTGATGAAGGCAACCAACAAAATACGGGCTGCGATCGCGCTTCTCTGCGGCGCGCTCCTTCTGCAGGGCTGCGTTGTCGGTCCCAAATACCATCGTCCCCCGGTGGCTACTCCGGGAACGTTCAAAGAGGTAACTCCGGAAGATCTCAAGAAGATGGATGGCTGGAAAGTCGCGCAACCGCAGGACAGTGCCCTGCACGGCAAATGGTGGGAGATTTTTGGCGATCCTCAATTGAACGCGCTCGAAGAACAAGTCAACATTTCGAATCAGAATGTGGCGGCAGCGTTTGCCAACTTCATGGCGGCGCGTGCCCTGGTGCGAGAGGCTCGGGCGCAATATTTCCCCACCGTTACCGGAGGTGTCAGCCTGACTCCGCAGCACCAGCCGGGTTCCGCCAGCAACGTGGCTGCCAAGGCTGCCGGGTCAACCTTTACGGCATACGATCTACCTTTCGACGCTTCCTGGACGCCCGACTTGTGGGGCCGCGTGCGCAACCAGGTTCGCGCCAACGTTGCTAGCGCGCAAGCCAGCGCGGCCGATCTCGAGAATACTCGCTTGACGGCGCAAGCGGAACTGGCCGTCGACTACTTTCAGTTGCGCGGGCAAGACGCTCTGAAACAATTGCTGGATGCCACCGTGGTGGCTTATGAAGAGTCCTTGAAACTGACGACCGCGCTCTACGAAACAGGAATCGACTCTGACGAGTCGGTCGCGCAAGCCGAAACTCAGTTGGAAGCTACGCGCGCGCAAGACACCAATCTTGGCATTCTGCGTTCGCAATACGAGCATGCGATCGCGCTGCTGGTTGGTAAACCGGCTTCTTCGTTTGGGATCGCGGTCGACCCGTTGAAAATTCCGCCGCCGGCGATTCCGATCGGCGTTCCATCGCAACTGCTGGAACGGCGTCCTGACATCGCCGCCAACGAGCGCCTGATGGCGCAAGCCAACGCGCTGATCGGTGTCCAACAAGCCGCTTATTATCCGACCGTGACTATCAGCGCATCGGCGGGATTTCAGTCCACGAGCGCATCCAGTTGGTTCACCTGGCCCAGTCGCTTCTGGTCCGTAGGCCCAGCACTATCGGAGTTGATTTACGATGGCGGGCTGCGGCGCGCGACCGTGGAGCAATACCGCGCGCAATATGATCAGACCGTCGCCAACTATCGCACTACGGTTCTCACCGCGTTTCAACAAGTGGAGGATAACCTTTCCGGCCTGCGCATTCTCTCCGAGGAGATTCAGCAGCAGGACGTGGCGATCCAGTCGGCCCAGCGCAGCCTGAACTTGGCGACCGATCGCTATCGCCTCGGCATCGATCCCTATCTCAACGTGATTACGGCGCAGACAACTCTCTTTAGTAATCAGCAAACCGCCGTGAGTCTACGAATTCAGCAAATCGTCGACAGTGTGCAATTGGTCGAGGCCTTGGGCGGAGGCTGGGATTCCTCGACGCTGCCCACTTCGCAACAGATTATTTCGCGACAGGCGCAGTTCACTCCCGCGACGGCGGCCCAGCCACCGCAGAACCCGCCGCCTGCCGCTTCCAACCCCTAAGACCTGACGGCGATTGCGGCTGGCGCAGACGCGAAAAGGCCGCTGCTTGAGGGCAGCGGCCTTAATAGTTGCAACGGAATCGCGCTAGTCGCGTTCTTTGCGAATTTTCTTCCGCGCGCGCTTTTGCGCCAAAGCTTGCTTCACCCGCCGCCTCTCGCCCGGTTTCAGATAGTAGGAGTGACGCTTCACTTCCTTAATGATGTCTTCCGTCTGAACCTTGCGCTTGAACCGCCGCAGGGCATTCTCCAACGACTCGCCCTCTTGCAGCCGAATTTCTGCCACGCTCATCACCCCCAAACCAGCACTAGATTGAACCTATAGCTTATCGCATTCGGGCCATTCTCTGCCGAACAAATTTCCCGGAAGCCCAGCCTATACATCCTTCAGTTGGTTCTCATCCATGCCGAAATAGTGGCCCAATTCATGGATGACGGTAAGCCGAATCTGTTCGCGGATCTCGGCTTCGCTCGAGCAAACTGCTTCAATATTCCTCTGATACAGCACGATGTGATCCGGTCCCCTCGGCAGATCGAATATGCTCTTTTGAGTCGTGGGTACCCCATGGAAGAGGCCCAGAAGGAGGCGCCTTTCTTGGCTCGATCGCGGCGATGGCTGCTTTGGCGCGATATCGTTCGGCGGGAGATCCTCTACCAGCACCGCAACGTTACGAATGCGGCTGCGAAATTCTTCAGGGAGCGAGTCGAGCGCCTCCTCGACGACTCTCGCGAAATTTTCACGCGTCATCCTTCACCCACGTAAGCGAATCACGGCAAACGATTCATTCTGAGTACCCGGCATCGGTCGTGTCCTCATCCTCATCATCCTTTTCTTCTTCTTTGCCGTCATCTTCGTCTTCTTCATCTTCTTCCTCGTCCCGGTCCGGTTCTTGACGAACGCGAGCAAAGAGTTCGGTCGTAGCCAGGTGATCAGAGATGAGAGAGTCGGAGCATTGTCGATATATTCTGCTCATTCCCAATGGTACGCCCGCGCGCCAAGGCTGTTCTGGGATCGGAATCGACAGCCGTGACCGCCTGCTGAATGGATTTGTTACATTTAAGAGAGTGGGGTAATTCTCGATGAATGGGCAGTCTCTTTAATGAACCGGTACTTCCTCTTCTCTGCCAAGTTTGGAGCTCTCGCCAACTTGGCACTGATCCTTTTTTTCTTATGTTTGTGTGAGGCAACCTCCGCATTTGCCCAGGGCGGCCCACCCTACTACACCAATGATCCTGGAACCCCCGGCAATCTCAATTGGGAAATCAATCTCGGCTACATGCCGTTCTATTACAGCAATCAGTCGGTGTCTCACGTTCCCGACCTCGACATTAATTTTGGGGTCGGTGATCGCATTCAACTGACGTACGAAACGGCCTGGCTACGCGTGCAGAATCCTTTTTCCCCGACGAAATTTGGCCTGAATCAATCCAATCCCGGCGTTAAGTGGCGCTTCTACGATGCGGGAGAATCCGGCCTTTCGATCTCGGTGTTTCCCCAGGCCTTCATCAATAATCCGAACAATGCCGTTCGCCGCGGGGTCACTCCGGCCAGCCAGGGTTTTCTGCTGCCCTTTGAATTCGCTAAAAAGATTGGTCCGATAGGTGTGGATTTCGAAGTCGGGTATCAGTTCACCCACAAGGGCCCGGATACGTGGCTTACCGGCCTGGTCCTCGGCCACGACTTCACTAAGAAATTCGAAATGGATATGGAGTTTTATTCCCAGGGCGCCTTCCACCCGTCCGCCTACCAACCCACGCTCGGCATAGGCGCTCGCTACAAAATCCATAAGCCCGTGATCCTTCTCTTGATGAGCGGTCGGAGCCTCGAATCCACCCAATCCAATCAATCCTATTTCGTTGGCTATTTAGGACTTCAATTTTTACTGCCGCCGAAATCCTACGACCGCGAATGATCCTGGTCTTGTCGAACGCAAGTCTGCCAGCGACTGCAACTCTGGTATATTGGCGTCTCTCGGAGGTGTGCCATGTCTCGGAATGTGTGCTGTGGTCTGATTCAGGCAAGCAACGCGCTCGGCAGTAATCGCTCGCTGCCTGAGATAAAAAAAGCCATGATCGACAAGCACCTGAAGCTGATCGCGCAGGCTGCGAAGAAGAAAGTGAAAATACTCTGTCTCCAGGAATTGTTTTACGGTCCTTATTTCTGCGCCGAGCAAAACGTTCGCTGGTATGACCTCACCGAGCGCGTTCCCGATGGACCCACCACGCAACTCATGCAGAAGATCGCAGCTAAACACAACATGGTGATTGTCGTTCCAGTCTATGAGGAACAGATGCCCGGCTTGTACTTCAATACCGCTGCTGTAATCGATGCGGATGGCCAGTATTTGGGTAAGTACCGAAAACACCACATCCCGCACGTGCATCCGGGATTCTGGGAGAAGTTTTATTTCACTCCGGGTGATTTGGGCTATCCCGTCTTCCAGACGAAATATGCTCGCGTCGGAGTTTACATCTGCTATGACCGCCATTTTCCCGAAGGTGCGCGAGTGCTCGGGCTGAACGGGGCTGAGATTGTGTTTAATCCATCTGCCACCGTCGCCGGGCTCTCGGAATATTTGTGGGAACTGGAGCAGCCCGCGCACGCGGCGGCGAACGGATATTTCGTGGGCGCCATTAATCGCGTGGGAACGGAGAAGCCGTGGAATATCGGGGAATTTTACGGCAAGAGTTACTTTTGCAATCCACGCGGTAAGATCGTGGCCCAAGCCAGCCGCAACAAAGATGAAGTACTCGTCGCCGATCTCGATCTCGACATGATCGAAGAAGTGCGGAGGGTCTGGCAGTTCTATCGCGACCGGCGCCCGGAGACATATGGCGCGCTGACGACGCAAACCGGGCAGGCAGTTATCAGTCGTCAGTTATCAGTGATCAGTTGATGCCACGGGGCGTTACTGAAAACTGATAACTGATAACTAACAGCTGCCTCACCGCGACAGCGATCTCTATTCCCATGTCCTCACGAATCGAATCCAGTCCGCTCTACAACGCCGACCTCGCGCCCGCCACCATCGAGCGTCGCACCTGGGGCACCTACAGTTTTGCCGCGCTGTGGGTATCGATGTCGGTCAACATTCTCACTTACATGCTGGCCGCCAGCCTGATCCAGGGAGGAATGAATTGGAAGCAGGCAGTCGCGACCGTGTTTCTTGGCAACACCATTGTGCTTATTCCGATGTTGTTGAACTCACATCCGGGAGCGCGTTACGGTATTCCATTCCCCGTCCTGGCACGCGCTTCGTTCGGAGTGCTGGGCGCGAATGTCGCCGCAGTTTTGCGTGCCATGGTGGCATGCGGATGGTTCGGCATCCAAACCTGGATTGGCGGCGAAGCCATCAACACTCTGATCACCACGCTGGCTCCCGGATGGAGGCAGGTTCCCCACCGCGGCGGGATCTGCTTCATGGCGTTCTGGCTCATCAATCTTCTGGTGATTCTCAAAGGCATCGAATACATCAGACACCTGCAGGGAATCAGCGCGCCGATTCTCCTGGCGGTCGGTCTTTTGTTATTGGCGTGGGCTTACAAGTCGGCGGGCGGATTCGGTCCCATGTTGTCGGCGCCATCACGGTTCGTTAGCTTTCCTGATTTTCTGAAGTTTCTCGTCCCTGCCCTGAATGGCACTGTCAGCTTCTGGGCCACCATTTCATTGAATATCCCAGACTTCACGCGCTTCGCCCGGAGCCAGCGGCAACAGATGATCGGACAGGCACTCGCCCTGCCCGCCACCATGACGCTCTATTCACTGATCGGGATACTGGTGACCTCGGCGACGGTGGTGATTTACGGGACCGCGATCTGGGATCCGGTGCAATTGCTAAGCCGCTTTCATTCGTCCGTAGCCGTAGTGATTTCGCTGCTGGCGATTCTGCTGGCAACGCTGAACGTGAACATTGGAGCCAACGTCGTCTCGCCAGCCAACGACTTCTCGAACCTGTGGCCGCGCAAAATCAACTTCCGCACCGGGGGCGTCATCACCTGCTTCATGGGAATCGCGCTGATGCCGTGGAAATTGCTCTCCGACTACGGCACCTTCATCTTCGGATGGTTAGGTGGCTATGCTGCATTCCTCGGGCCAGTGGCGGGCATTATGATCTGCGACTATTTCGTGATCCGTAAGCGCGTGCTCGTGGTTGACGATCTTTATCTGCGCGGCGGCATTTACGAATATTCGCGAGGATTCAACTGGCTGGCCGTGCTCGCCTTGGTTTTAGGAGCAGGTACCTCGCTGGTTGGATTGGCCGTACCTGGGTTGCGCGTCTTATACAGCTATTCCTGGTTTGTGGGCTTCGCGGTGTCGTTTGTGACCTATTACGCGCTCATGGCTTTCGAGCGGCGCAATTAATTTCTCTCTCAATAAACATCCATGCGGGTTGCAGCATCCTATAACAGCGAGGTGCCGTATCAAGAACGTAGCTCTGTTCTGCATCAGTCTGTGCCTGCTTCTCGGAAGCGCTCTCGGTGAGTCGGAGGACAAGGTGCCTCTAGAAACCACCACCGTGCTGGGCTGTATCCGGCGTTCAACGCAAAATTACGAGGTCGTTGACCGGCACGGCTCTGTTTATGTTCTCGAAGGGGTGGGAGATCAGCTAAGCGGCGAAGTGGGCCACACGCTCGAGGTAACGGGCAAGGTGATTCAGAATTCGCATCCCAGACACAGCGCGCGATCAGAAAGACCGGGGCTGCCGACGCTTCGCGTAGCCAATGTTATCTCCGACGTGTACCGAGTGGGCGATCACTGCGCCGCTCGCTAGCGGCCAGTTCAACGTTTTATTCCTGGAAGGTCACGCAAACGCCATTGGGGTCGGTCGCGCCAAATTCCCTGGTGTCCCACGGCTTGGTCTGCAACGGGCCGTTCGGATGCACCTTGCCGCCACGTTCCTGATATTCGGCGTACATCGCTTCAATTCCCTTTACCGCGAGCCTTACCATCGTCTGGTCGCCGACCTGGCGAGCGAGCGCCTTATCGTTCATGCCAGCGATATGCAGATACGCCTCACCGCGGTTAATTCCGGCATAGTTGGGCGGAGTGGCATCGCGAAATGTTTCTTTAAAGCCACAAACTTCCGTCCACCATTTCAGCGATTCCGCGGTATCGGCGGCGGGCAAAACGGGGATCGCGCCTTTGATAATCGCTTCCATGGTTTCTGCCTAGATTTCTCCCTACGATTTCTTCTACGCGCTTTGACGAAACGCCGGTAACACGTGTTTCTTATATGTGTCCAGAGTCTCTTCTTCGTCGCCGCACATCAGGTAAATGTTGAACTGGGTCACGCCGGCGCGAGCGAGGGCACGAATTTTCTCAATATGCGCCTCGGCCGGACCGAGCAGACAAAAGCGGTCGGTCACTTCGTCCGACACAAAATTCCGGTTGCTGCTGTCGACCTCGCAGTGGTGCAGGTAGTCGTACTCGCCGCGATCGCGTATATAAGAGGTCAGAGCTGGCGGGAGTTCTTCCGGTTTGTAGCGCGAGACCAGATCCACGACATGATTCGAAACCAGAGCAGGAAACCAGCGGACTCGTTCGCGCCCGAGTTTCAGATCGTCGGAAACCCAAACCGGCGCGGCCGACATAATCTCGATCTTCTTTGGATCTCTTCCCGCCGCTTCAGCGCCTTTCGTGACGAAGCTGACGCACCACGCGATTAAGTCAGGATCAGCGAACTGCAGGATGACTCCGTCGGCGACTCGCCCCGCGAGTTCGAGCACTTTCGGTCCATACCCGGCCACCCACACCGGCGGAACACCGCCGGTCGCCCAGGTAAGCCGCGTCGCCAGGCCTTCATATTCTGTCTCTTTTCCGCCGGTGAGATCGCGGAAAGCTTTTACTGCCTGCTCCAACTGGGCCGAAGTGACTGGCTTTTTGCCCAACACTCGCCGCGAACTATCCCCGCGGCCAATGCCCAGTTGCATGCGTCCCGCAGAAATCAAGTTCAGGGTTGCAAAAAGGCTCGACGTCACCGTGATGTCGCGAGTCGCCGGATTCGTGACGCAGGTACCAAGCCGCATGTGCTTGGTATTGGTGGCCATAAGCGTCAGCGTCGGATAAGGCTCCAGCCAGAGCACGTGCGAATCGAAGATCCAGCCATACTCAAATCCGGACGCTTCCGCCTGGCGCGTGAGGCTAACAATCCGCTCCACAGTCATGTCGGGTTTGATGGTGATGCCGAAGCGCATGGTTACTCCTCCGCTGCAGTGAATCGCCGCGGCCGGGGAAAGATTTCACCGCCGAGACGCCGAGAAGAGCCTTAGGAAATAAACCCTAAACCGAATGTCCTCCACGACTGCCCAGACAGACATTTCCAGGTCTTGCTACAAACAAAGTTTTCTCCGCGTGCTTCTGGGTCTCTGCTGCGAAAGCCTTCGATCGGGTGCGGCTACTTAGTTTTCGGGAGTTTAGCATAAAATCTCTACTTCGCCGCCAGAGGAGACACAGAGGAGAGCACATCACCATGGGCTTTGACACCATTATCGTTAATGGCCGCGTCGCGACGGCAACCGATACTTACACCAGCGATGTTGCCATCAACGCGGGAAAGATTTCCGCCGTCGGCCAAAGCCTGCCACGCGAGAATGCGGGAAGGATCATCGATGCGGCCGGCAAATATGTTTTTCCTGGAGGAATCGATGTGCATACTCACCTCGATATGCCCTTCGGAGGCACTACCAGCGCGGATGATTTCGAGACTGGCACGCGCGCCGCAGCTTTTGGTGGAACGACAACGCTCATTGACTTCGCCATCCAGTACAAAGGCCAGACTCTGCAAACCGCGTTCGACACCTGGATGCAGAAAGCCTCCGGCAAAGCGGTTTGTGATTACGCATTTCACTGCATCATCACCGACTTGGCGGGTGCGCAACTCGACGAGATGAATGCGCTCGTGCGCGAAGGTGTTACCAGCTTCAAATTGTTTATGGCGTATCCCGGTGTGTTCATGCTCGATGACGGGAGCATTTTTAAGGCCTTGCGTGCGACCGCGAAGAACGGCGGACTAGTCTGCATGCACGCCGAAAATGGAGGCGCCATCGACGTCATCGTGCAGCAGGCGCTGGCCGAGGGAAAAAAGGCGCCGAAGTATCATGCCCTGACCCGTCCCACAACGGCGGAGGCGGAAGCTGTTTCGCGGGCGATTGCGCTCGCCGAAATGGCTGGAGCCCCGCTTTACATCGTCCATTTGAGCTGCAATGAGGCGTTGGAGAAAGTGCGCGAGGCCCGCGATCGCGGCCTTCCTGTTTATGCGGAGACTTGCCCGCAATATTTATATCTGTCACTCGACAACTTCGACGCGCCCGGTTTTGAAGGGGCCAAATATGTCTTCACGCCACCGCTTCGCGAAAAGTGGCATCAGGAAAAATTGTGGAACGGATTAAAACGCGATCATCTGCAGGTGGTTTCAACCGATCACTGTCCATTTTGTTTCAAAGAGCAAAAAGAACTGGGCCGGGACGATTTCACCAAGATTCCAAATGGCGGCCCCGGGATCGAGCATCGCATGAGCCTTATTTACTCAGGCGGCGTTGCCCAGGGTCGATTCAGCGTGAATCGCTTTGTGGAACTAGTTTCCACCACTCCCGCGAAACTCTTTGGACTGTATCCGCGCAAGGGCACGATCGCGGTGGGCAGCGACGCGGATCTCGTGATCTTTGACCCCAACCGTCAACATACGATCAGCGCGAAGACTCACCACATGCGCGTTGATTATTCGATGTTCGAGGGGATTCAAGTTACCGGTATGCCCGAGGCCGTGTTGTCGCGCGGGCGCGTGGTCGTTGAGGCCGATCAATTCAAGGGCTATGCAGGGGCGGGAGAGTTCCTGAAGCGCTCGCTTTACTCTCAGCCCTGATCAAGGCGTGGCCAGCGACGCTGCTAGCTCGGGCCGTGGTAGATGGGTTTCTCCTGCAACAGGAGTTCCGTCGCCTGCACTCGCCGGTTCGAGTGAAACCAACGCTGCACAACATTGTCACAAAGAAAATTGGCCAGCGAGAGCAGGCTCATTCCCTGGTGGTGAACCATCCAGGAGTGGACGAGTTCAAAACGAGAACCGCCAAAGCGTCGCCGTCGCGAGCCCGTGTAGTCGGCTGCCTCGCAAAATCCATAGGAGCCAAACCATTTCAGGCCATTCATGCGGTGCAGATTCGCGAGGGCGGCCTTGCGATCCACATTCAATGCCAGAAATGTCGAGTATGGTGACACGATCAACGGTTCCGAGTCGCTTTTCTTGCGCGCGAGATTGGGCACACCGAATGCTTCGTAGTGATAGTCGCCCGCTTCGTTGCGCTTGGCGCAGGCTGACTCGGAAATGCCCCAGGGAATGCCTTTGCTGTCCGCGTAGGCACGCTGCGCCAACACCGCGGCCACGCTGGCGCGATCAAGCAATGTGTTGGGATAGCTTCGCATCCATATCGAAGGCATCAGGTACTCGAACATCGTTCCCGTCCACGAGAGCAAAACCGGGTGGCCATGATCGCGCGTGATGGGACGGTCAAGCCGGAACCAGCAATCTTGTGGGATATCCTCTTTCGCGATCGCAACGAAAACCGCAGTGCGGGGCTCGGTGGCCAGCAAGTCGTAACAGTAAGGTTGCAGTTCTTCCGACTGTGCATCGTAGCCCACCGACATCAGCAGACGCTGCTTATCCAGCAAAAACGTGAAGTCCATGGCGTCGGCCAATTCGCGCGCCTGTTGGCTGGTTTGGCGCAGCTCCTCGATCAAACGAAGCGCATTCTGGCGTGCTGCAGGGAGCATTAGTCGGAGTCGCTCGCCGAGCGACACATTCCCATTGTGCGCCGATCGAAGCGCGCCCTCGAGGCCGGTCTCGTATTCTGAAATCAAGTCAGGCAACTGCTGCAGCGCGACTTTATCAACATCGATATCAGTACGAATATCAACATCACTCCCGCCTTGCGGCACATTGTTGCGCAAGGGCGCGAACTCGGGCATCATCCAGGGTGCATACGCAGCGACCAGTTCTCGGATTCTCTGCACTCGCAAATGCGCCTGATCGCGGAACCATGCGACATCGGAGGCGGAGTCAGATTTCTCCCGAGATTGTTTTACGGAGAGAACTTCCTCCGGAAAGTTCAGCACCGGAGTCAGCCAATCGTCACCCTGTAACTCCGCATCTCGCAATTCCGCTTCGTAGCGCGACAAAAACCGCTTCGGAAGCGCCCGCAAAGTGACGAGAGCACGAAGATGATCCAACAAGCCCTCGGCCAGCGTTCTTGAAAGCAGGGGTTGACGCAAGCGATCGAGGCAGCCTTGCTGTAACGTCCAGAGCGAGGCGACGAGGTTGCCGCTGTCGACCGATGAAATGAAAAATGGGGGTTTCGCTTCGAGTGTGCGGGTCTCATACCAGTTCATCAGGTGGCCGCGGTACTTAGGAATACGGATCAGAGTCGCCAAAGTCTTCCTGGTCAGTTCCACCATCTCTGTGACGGTGAGATAGCCAAGTTCATTCGACGCCTGCCTCGCGTTCAAGAGCAGACCGATGTTGGTTGGAGATACGCTGGCCGCAACCTTTCGCGGATTCTCCTGAATGTTGTCGGGTACGAGCCAGTTATGTTCTGCGGTAGAAAACTCGGCAAAATATCGCCAGATGTGCAAGGCCGACCTGCGGAGAAGCCTGATATCACGCTGCTCAATTTCGGGCGGCGGCTGAAGCGGACTGGCGTTGAGCCAGAGAGCGAAAAGCTTGCTGCAGGCCCACAAGGCAAGAATGGGACCGGCGGCCAGCAGTGATTTCGGGCGGTCCAGCCAAATCACGACAGCGAGAGCGATGGCGAGAAAGGGCATCCAGTCGATGTATCGGTCGATCTGAGTTCGCCTTTTGCCAAGCTCCGCTTCCGCGGCCGTCTCCCACTCGAGCAGGCGCAGGCGCGTAACCCTATGCCGGACGAGCGCGCGCACCACCGCGTCCAGCGACAACAGAGTCTGGTGGGCTAGTAATGTCAACGTCAACAAAACCATGAAGTTGGTGGCAAAAAGGTTGTTCAAAGCCTCCCGAGCGGTTTGCGGCTGGCGCGAACTGATGGCGCGCGTGAGCGCAAAAAAGAATTCGACAAATGCTGGAACAAACAAAAGGCAAATCGTGGCGAGAGTCCACAATACCGGGTGGCCCATTACCAGCCAGCCAAACAAAAGCAATGCGAAGGTTGCCGGTTCGACCAGGCTGCGGCGCAGATTGTCGAGAATTTTCCAGCGTGACACCAGCGAGATCGGATTCGCGACCTTACCGCCAGACTCGTCGGGCACGCGGTCGGTCAGCCATTCCATGATCTGCCAATCGCCGCGCAGCCAGCGGTGTTTGCGCCGGTTATAAGCGCTGTAGTGCGAGGGATAATCTTCAATCACCACGATGTCGGTGGTGAGCCCCACGCGTGCGTATGCGCCTTCGATCAGATCGTGGCTGAGCAGGGAATTGCGAGGGAAGCGGCGGTTTAAAACGCCAAACATCGTATCGACTTCGTAGATGCCCTTTCCGGTGAATGTACCTTCCCCATACAGATCCTGATAGACGTCGGAAATCGCGCGCGTGTAGGTATCAAGACCGGTCTCGCCGGCAAACAGGGCCGCCAGCCTGGATCGCGCGGTGGACTGAACACTGACGCCAACCCGTGGTTGAAGAATGCCATATCCGGCAACGACGATATTATTGGTCGGATCGATGATTGCCTGATTCAGGGGATGGGCAATCGCTCCCACCATGCGATGCGCCGAACCTCGAGGCAATTCGGTATCGGTGTCGAGCGTAATCACGAAACGAACCTGGGGGAGAATCGCAAGGTCTCCGGACTTCACCGGAAAACTGTCATATTGACCGCGCAAAAGTTGATTCAGGTCGAGAAGCTTTCCGCGCTTACGCTCCCATCCCATCCACCCTTTCTCGCGCGGATTGTAGACGCGATGGCGGTGGAGAAGGAAGAAAGAGCCCATATTCTTCCCCGCGTATTTTTGATTGAGTTCGTCGATGAGTCTCGAACACAATGCCACCAGCGCGCTTTCTTCCGGAGCGGGTTGATGCGAATCGGGCAGATCGGAGACGATCGCAAAATGAATATTGGGGTCGTGATTGCCGAGGAAGCGTACCTCGAGATTTTCGACCAGGGCGTGAACCTGTTTTTCATTGAGCAGTAAGGTTGGAATCGCAACCAGGGTCACACAATCGTTGGGAATGCCTTCCGAAAAGTCGAGCTTAGGCAGAGCATCGACCGGCATGAGGCTGGTGGTCAAGTAATTCATCAGCTGAACCGCGGCCTGAGAACTTGGCAATAACAAAATCAGCATGGAAAACAGGATGAGAAACGGTGAAGTCGTGGCGGGAGTCAGAAGCCATACGATTCCGGTAATGAGAGCGAGAGTCAGAATCGCAATCCCGAAAATGAGGAATTCGTCGGGATGCTGTCGCAACAGCGTCCTAAGGCGTTGGCCGAACGTGGGGTGAAAACCGACTCTCTCCGAGAGACGCGTTGCTCCTTCAGCAATCAGGTAGTAGCCGATGTGCGCTTCTCGTAGTGCAATCCGTGGGTCGTCGTATCTTCTTTCGCGCGCCTGCTGCGCCAGCGCGAGCGCCTCCTGCGCTACTTCCAACTCAGTTCGGTCAGAGCGGCGCGCGATCTTTGCCACTTTTTCGCGATACACATTCCGGCTCTCGATATCCATCGCGGCATAGGCGCCAACGGGATCGCCGCGAAGAATCTCGTCGAACGGGATAAGACTCTCCAGTTCGTCCTTCCACGAAGTCTGAGTGACGTGCCTTAGTGCCCGGATGCAGGTAGTGACGCGCTTCGCGGGCGTGCTGCTCGGATCACTCACGAGACGGCTGCCCCGAGCTGCAATCTCTTCCAGCAGAACAAGCTTCAGCGCCGGAACCAGCGCGCCGATCTCGTGAAATTCGAGCGGAGTTTTTTCCTCGAAAGCCAGACAGAAGGCGGTGAAGTCGCTTTTGGAAGAGTCATCGTTTGTTTCAAGGAAAAACGATTGCGCGATCGCCAGTACGCGCGGCAGGATTTGGTTCTTGACGGAGACCAGTGGAAGGCTGGTGAGCGGCGCGAGTTCAGTCCCCAACAAGCGCGTTGCCGACGCAAGTTGCTGCGCGTTGTCACGGAGCCAGAGCAGATCTTCCGAAGTCGGAGCCTCGGCAAAGGCCGCATCCACGTCTTCGAATATGGCGTCAAACGCAACTGCCAGCTTTTGGCAACGTTTAGAAAATGTATCGGACGACGGTGAGCCGCGCAGCCAATTCAGGCTCGCGGCAAGCTCTAGCGCGGCGCTATGCAGGTTTCGAGCTTTGGTAGTTGGAGCCTCGGCGAATTGGTCATTCGAAGAACGCCGCCGGTCTTCTCCGATTCCGATTCCAATCATGCCGTCGGTCTGGGTGTGGGGAGCCATACTTGGTGAATCCGATCCTTATCTAGGCAATGCAGTTCTCAACACAGTTACTGAATACGGACCTGCGCAACACTGATCAACTGCGTCCTTCGATCTAACGACGTACTCAGGGGCTGGCGTCTTTAGCGATAACTGGCGGCCTGTAATTCGAACATTTCCGCATAACGGCCGCCGAGATTCGTCAACGCTTCGTGATCCCCTTCTTCTGCGATTCGTCCGTTCTCCAGCACTACGATTCGATCCGCCATCCGTACGGTCGAGAATCGGTGGGAGATAAACAAGGCCATTTTTCCGGCGGTCAACTCGGCAAACCGCTGAAAAACCTCATACTCGCTGCGAGCGTCCAAGGCCGACGTCGGCTCATCGAGAATCAGCACCTGCGCATCGCGCAGATAGGCTCGAGCCAACGCCACTTTCTGCCACTCGCCGCCGGAAAGATCGACGCCACCTTCAAATCGCCTGCCCAGCATCTGTTCATATCCGGAGGCAAGTTTTCCGACCACATCGTCGGCCATGCTTTTTCGCGCCGACTCCTGCAGCGACTGCAGATTATCGATTTGCTCAATGCGGCCGACCGCGATGTTTTCCCGCGCGGTCATCTCATAACGCATGAAATCCTGAAAGATGACGCCAATCTCGCGATAAAGGTCTTCCAGGCTGTACTCGCGCAAATCCACGCCGTCGAGCAAGACTTGTCCTTCCTCCGGATCGTAGAGGCGAGTCAGCAGCTTGACGATGGTGGTTTTGCCCTCCCCGTTTTCGCCGATCAGCGCCACCCGCTCGCCGGGATGCAGATGAAAATTTAATTTGTTGAGAACCAGGCGCGAACTTCCCGGATAACGAAAGGAAACATTGCGAAATTCAAATCCACGCTGGATGGGTCGGGGTGCCGGCAAGGCGTCAGGTTTCGATTGGATCGTCGGGCGCATCTCGAAGAACGCAATTAGATCGGTCAAAAACAGAGCTTGATCTGCGATGGTTGAGAGCGTGGAAAAAGTCTGCTGCAGGTTGGAGCTGGCCTCCCGGATGGCATTCGCCAACAAAGTTAGAGTCCCAAAGCTGAAAACTCCCGTGACCGTCTTCCAAACCGCGAACACGTACGCCGTGTAGTAGCCAGCGGTGCCGATCGCGGACAGAAAACCACCGGCGATTACCTTTCGTCGCGCCAAGGCAACGTCTTCTTCATAAACCTGAGTTGAAAGGTTCTTGAATCTGCCGGTCAGAAAATCTCGCAGACCGAACAGCTTTAATTCCTTCGCCGCCTCCTTGCTCCCTCCCAGAATGCGCAGGTAATCGAGCTGGCGCCGGACTGGAGTCTGCCGAAAATTCTTTGCATATCCTAAAAACGCAAAGTGAGTCTCGCCCACGAAGGCAGGAATCACGCCCACAATGAGCAGCAGCAGTAGCCATGGCGAAAATACCATGATCGAAATCGACAGCGTAATCGTCGTAATCACCTGCTGGATCAAACGTCCGATCGCCTGGATCATGTACAGACGGTCGGTGGCCTGCACGCGGGCTCGCTCCAGGCGGTCATAGAAGACGGGGTCTTCGTAGGCCATCAGGTCGAGGCTGGCGGCGTGTTCCATGACGCGAACACTTACGTGGTGCATGTATTTTCCTGCAAGCAGCGCATCAAGGTAGTCGATCACGCGGCTGAGTACGCCGGTGGCTACGGCGAGGGCAAACTCCACGGCGACCAGCCACCACAGCCGTCGTCCAACGGGCTGGTGAGTCGTAAGGATCTGGTAGATGGTGTCGATTATCAGTTTTGAAACCCAGAAGAGCGCGGGGGGAAGTAGAGCGGCAAGCACTCGGGAGAGAAGTCCCAGCAAGACGACCTGGCGTCCGGACTCCCAGACAAAACGCAAGACAGCCGGAACATTGCGCAGAGCTGAGAATCGCTCCCGCCATCCGCCGCGGAACTCAGAGGCTTCCTTCATGACTGAATCAGTACGGGCCCCATCGGCCGGAGGGACTCGTTCTCGAGACGACCGAGGTGTCAGTCGAAGTAGCGGATACTCCGAGTGTAGCCGAATTCGTTCCGGGCAAACAAGGCCAGCTCATTCAACGGAAGTTCGATGAAGAAAAAGGCCTTCGGGTTGGGTGAGATAAGAAAACTACGGACAACGGCAACTCGCGCGCCGTCTCGTTGCTACTCGGAGCCGGTATTTAAGGCGTGTATTTCTGGAACCCGGCTCGCTGCATTCCACGCTGCGCTTCGGCGGTCTTCATGAAGGTCTCCCAGACAAATCCCGACCGCAGATTTTCGGCCATTAGCAGAATGATTCCCGTGTCGATCCCAATCACGTCGGAGTCATACCAGTTCTTGAGAGGATTGAATGCGTTTATGAATCCGTACTTGGTCCAGGCCGCCGGGTAGCGGCTTCGGATCGTCTTCAAAACGCGTAATGTTTCGATGGGCAGAAACGGCAATGACCCTCCAGGCGCGCTCGGCACGATGGTGCCGTCAATCGGTCCCATCGCCGGAGGTCCACCCCAAGCCACATAGCCGTGCTCGGAGTCAGAAGCCGAAATCCCCCACAGGTCCTCTGTGTAGTCTGGAAACTGTTTTCCCAACTCCACACAAAAACGCCGATGGACTTCGGTGGCAGTCACGGAATTCAGGAAATAGTCGGCATATTTATCGCGCTTGCCGCGAAAATCGAACCACGCTTGCGAAAACTGGTGCACGAAGAGTGGCGCGAACGACCCGATATATCGCAGGCCGTCATATTCAAACGTCAAACGCTTCCATGCGCTCCATGTTGTCGACGGCAGCGGATGGGCCGACGACCCCATGCCGAGCAGATACATCATCATCAGTTCGCTGTAGTAGTCCCAGCGCGATGAGAGAAATCCTACCTCCGGGGTCCACCCGTGCGTCAGGAGAGAAGTGTCCTCCGAGAGCCAGGTCCAATCCACGCGGCTAAAGATCAGATCCGCAAGTTCCGCGACTGCGGGATGCCGGAAGTGCTCACGACAGGTAAGAATTCCGCAGAGGAGAATCGTTGTATCGACGGAAGACACTTCGGAGTCGAACATGCGCTCGCCCGTTTCGGGGTTGGCGAAGTGATAGAAAAACCCGCGGTGATTGGGCAACTTCTTCCACAGAAAGCGTAGTGTGATGAGGACGCGCTGCAGAGCAGTTCCAGCCGGGATGAAGCCGCGCTGGTCCCCGATGCACAGAGCGGTAAGACCGAAGCCAGTGGCGGCAATACTGGCAGCGCCTCCCTGACCGTTGGCGTGAACGTTGGCGCGATCCTTCACCATCCCAGTCTTTGGGCTGCCCTGTTCCCAGAAAAAAAGGAAGTTCGCCTTTTCCACTTCATTCAGAAACTGATCGTCCTCGGGAGATATAACCGGACCCGCCGTAGCATTGCTGGCGGAAGCGTGAGGCTGCGCCTCTTGGTAGAAGGCGTTCAGTGGCTCGGCAAAAGGGAGGCAGAGTCCCGTGCCCAGAATCTGGCGCAGAATCTGCCGGCGCGAGAGCAGATGAAGTTTGGAATCAGTCATGCGTTTGCGTTCCGTTGATCGCAGCAAGCTGATTGGAGCAAACTACAATCCATGGCAACTTGAAATGGCGGAACACGTTGCCACTTACGGACTATGCAAAAGATACCTGATTTGATGTTCTCCACCTCTATTATGGATGCATCTAAATATTTCTGCCGTTGGCACTTGCGGAAACATTCGAGGCCAAGCCATCATCTTATATGCCGTTGATAATTTATTCGTTGTCGTTCATTTCCGCATGACTCGTACTCACAAAATCGAAACTTGGATCGTTCTCGCGGTCGCCATCCTGCTCACGGGCAGCACCCTCGCGCTGATTCGCTGGCAAAGACAAAAGCCGATATCGCTGCGCGGTGCCGTTCTCGTGGAGGCGTCGGATCCACGAAAGCAACTTCCGATCGGGGGAGTCGTGGTTTCCGCCGGAGATCTTGCGCTCGGTGATGCCACCTCTGACTCTGCCGGACTCTTCGTCCTCAAGCTGCGCAAGCCGATTCGCAGAGGGCATCCCATTGTTCTCGATTTTCATCATCCGCAATATAGTCCGCTTACTCTGAATGATTTTGTCGCCAACAAGCTTTACGTTGTCCGTCTGACTGCGGTGTCCGCTAATAGCACTCCGGCGCATCAACCGGAAGTTAAGGTGGCCCATGTGCGAGTCAGGTATACGGTGAAGGGCAAGAGCGAAATCAATATTGGGAGTGCGGTGAAAACTTTCGAAATTGAGAACAAGGGCAACGTGCCTTGCAAGAATCAATTTGTCTGCTCACCCGACGGCAAGTGGAAGGCGGCCGTCGGTTCCACTACCCTGGACGCCGGCGTAGGCAATCAATTTCGCAATGCCCGTGCCTCGTGCATCGCCGGCCCGTGTCCCTTCACAAAAATCGATGCTGATCACTTCTCACAGGGCGGCCAGATCATCACCGTCTCGGCTCGCAACTGGTCCGACACGGCTACTTTCGTGATGGAGGCCGAGGTTTTTCATCCCATGGTGACCCAGATGGAACGCTGGTCCTATCCCGTGACCTTCGGCGAGGGACTCTCCTTCACACTGCCTGCGGCCGCCGAGAGTGTGAGCATGGAGGCGGAACTCGACGGTCAGACCATCATTTTCCCAATAGGACCGACACTTTTCTTGAGTTGGGCCGTTTGCGATGAAGGTGTCAATCCCGACAAAGGGCGGATCTATCGCTGTACGCCCAAGCCGGGATATCTATTTCAGTAATTCATATTCGAGAACCAGGTCGCGCCCCGTTTCAGCAGGGCAGTACCACGCGCACCTGACAGCCGCCTTTTCCATTTCGGTTGGACAACTCAATCGATCCTCCATGGGCTTCCGCGATCTGGCGCGAGAGCGCCAATCCTATGCCGCTCCCCTCTGGTTTTGTCGTATAGAACGGTACGAATGCATTGCTTGGATTCAACAGTCCCGGCCCATTGTCATCAATGGTCAACACGACGCTCTGATCTTCGACCACCCAATTCATTGTCACTTGCGGCTTTCGCGCCTCGCCGTTGCTTGCGGACTTGGCCGGAAGGTCATTCACGGTTCGTGGCTCAAGTGCGGCCTCGACGGCGTTGCGCATCAGATTAATCAGCATCTGCTCGATCTGGTCGGCATCCACCCTGAGCATCACATCGGGCCCTCGAGAAATCGCCACCTTCAATCGAGTCTCGAGAAATGCGACGCGCTCCACAATCGGGAGCAGCGCAACCTTCTTCAAAGCCGGAGGAGGCATTTGCGCCAATTGCCGATACGCCTGCAGAAACCGGTTGAGCGATGTAGTTCGAGCTTCGATGATGGCCAGTCCCCGTTCAAAATCTTGCCGGTCGGCGGGATTCAGTCCGGTCTCGGCAAGGCGGCTGCTGAGGCTTCCGGCGATCGATTTGATGGGAGCCATCGAATTGTTGAGTTCATGTCCCAGTACTCGAATCAACCGCTGCCAAGCGCTGCGTTCTTCCTCGCGCAGTGCTCGACTTACGTCCGACAAGACAACCAGAGTGTGTGGCACGCCTTTCTCTCGGAATGCGCTTTGCCGCACCAGCCAGCGGGAGCTCGAAATGTTGGCCGGCAATGCCACCAATGAGTCACTCACCGCACCGAGGCAATCGGCCAGCCCGATTTCGTCGGCAGTTCGCCCCAAGAGTCGAATTGCAGCCTGCTGAAGAAGTCGTTCGCCCGCGGGATTCACCAGTCGCAGCACACGATCGGGGTCGAAGGCGAAAAGCGGAGCGTCAATTTCTTCCACCACCCGCCGCAGCAGCGCCGTCGCCTCGATGGCCCGGATGCGCTGATCCGCGAGCAGATCGGCCAAGACGTTTACTTCCAGCGAAAGCTCTCCCAATGCGTCATCCGCAATCGCTCCACGCGCGCGAAATGAGTAGTCCTCTTCGCGAAGCGCCGCCACTACATTTGCTAATGTCTGCAACGGTCGAACCGTTTGCTCGTGCAAGATCAGTGCCAGCACCCACCACAGAAGTACCTCGACAAACGAGAGTGCTACCTTCGATTCCGTCGACCAGGGGCGCATCCAGATAAGAATGCCGCTCACCAAAATTCCTGGTAAAGCAACAAGGAATGAATAGAGGCTGATGCGACGTTCGTAAGAGAGACGCCGCTTTCGCCGAGCAACCTTCCGAGTGCTTATGTTGCCGCCGCTCTGCGGACTAGAGACCATACTTTTCCATGCGCCGATAGAGCGCACCGCGGCTCAGCCCGAGAGCTTCCGCAGCCTGGCTGATATTTCCCTGAAAGCGCTGCAGCGCCTTTCGGATCAGCAGAGGCTCGACCGCCTCCAGACTGAGCTCTTCGAGGTTCAGCGCTTGCGGCCTCTCCATATTCAGCCCGAGATCCGACGGTTGAATCTCCTGCCCACGGCACATCAGCACCGCTCGCTCCAGCGTGTGTTCCAATTCTCGAACGTTGCCCGGCCACGAATATTGCGCCATCAGTTGCAGCGCGGAGCTGTCGAATCGATCGATTTCGCGGCGATAGCGAGCGGCATACCGTCGCAGAAAATGGACGGCAAGGGTTGGAATATCTTCGCGACGATCCCGCAGCGCCGGAACATGGATCTCTACGGTGTTCAGCCGGAACAGCAGGTCTTCCCTGAACTGACCCGAAGCGCACGCCGCCTGCAAGTCGGTATTTGTGGCGGAGACCAGCCGCACGTCGACTTTCCTCGACCGTGACGCACCCACTCGCTCAATCTCTCCAGACTCGATCACGCGTAGTAATTTCGCCTGTTGCCGGATCGGCACGTTTCCAATCTCGTCCAGAAAAAGCGTGCCGCCGTCCGCCAGCTCGAAGCGCCCGATGCGATCCGTCCGCGCGTCGGTGAAGGCTCCCTTTACATGGCCGAACAGTTCGCTTTCAAATAGTCCCTCGGACAGCGCACCCGTGTTTACCGCAACCAGCGGGCGCGACGCGCGCGCCGAAAGCGCGTGCAGGGTTTGCGCAACCACCTCTTTACCGCTCCCGTGTTCGCCTGTAATAAGGACGTTCGCATCCGAAGGTCCGACTCGTGCAATCGACTCCAGCACAGGCTGCATCGAAGCGGCGGAAGCGATGAACTCCGGGCGCCCTTGCACCTGAAGCAAGCGATTCTCTGCTGCCAGCCGCTCGGCGCGTTGCAACGCCCGATGCAATTCGATTTGCGTCCGCAGAATCGCGAGCAGGCGCTCGTTCTCCCAGGGCTTTTGCACGAAGTCCCGCGCCCCGCGCCGCATCGCCTCCACTGCCAGTTCGACATTGCCCCATGCCGTCATCACAATCACCGGAAGATTGCTGTCCAGCCGCAACAATTTCCGAAAGAAGATCCAAACCCTCTTGCCCGGAGGTCGTGTCCCGCGTGTAGTTGAGATCGATCAGCAGTGCATCATAAGAATTCGTTGCCAACGCCTCCCGCACCTCACCAGGAGACTTGACGCTCTCTAGCCGATAGCCCTGAGGATGCAGCAAAAGTTCGAGAGCTTCGAGAATGTGGGGTTGATCGTCGGCCGCCAGAACGTGAGGCGCACGATTTTCTTGGGGACGGGAAGGCGCCGTAGAGCGGCGATCTTGCGGCTTGGCCGAAGTCGGCATGAGCTAGGGAGATGAGTGCAGTCACCGTTCCCGTGACCGCATCCTGAATCAGCACACCATTATGTTCCAAAGTTGCGCCCGTAGTACGGTCAAGTTCGACTCGCGCCTTCTGGTAGGTGGTCATGGCGTTAACCAGGTCAAGTTCGGCCACCGAAAGATCGCGCTGCGCCGTCATGGTCTGGTAGCTTGAGCCCGCACCCAGATCCTGCTCTTTCTTTGTGATCGCGAACGTGCGATCCGCCAGATCTCTTGCTTTGCGCGCCGATTCAACCCGGGCGCGCGATTGTTCCAGCGCATACTGCGCATTCCGCACCTCAATCCGAATCTGTTTTCGCAATTGTTCCTTGCGCAAACTGGCTTGCCGGTACTCTAACTCCGAACGATACTGGTCGGCCTTGGCAACCCGGTTGCGAAACGGAATATTCAGGTTCAGCCCTACATAATAATCGGGCGACGAATTATTGAAAGCATTTTGCCATGCGCCCGGCAGGTCGGTGGGAACATCGACTGCTGGTATTTCCGGGGGTAACCGATCCAGCGAGACCACTGCCGCCGTAAAAACCGACCAGAGTGAGCGAGGGCAGAAGCGCATTCCCCGCTGCCTGCCGGCTGATTTGGCGGTTGGCCAGGTCGATGTCGCTCTCCAGCAGTTCGGGACGATTCCGCAGCCCCTCAGCAATCAGATCAAGGATCGGTGCACTCGCCTCCGCCCCAGCGTCAGAGCTCTGCATCTGATCTGTCGGCACCACCGGCATTTCTTGCAGCGTGGGATCGTCCAGGCTCTTCGTCAACGCATTCTTCATCAACGATTCCTGCAGTTGCAGATTGGTCCGCGCCACCGTCAAGTCCTGATCGCGTTTCGAAACCTCGGCCTCGGCCTTCATCACCACCATCTCCGGTATGCTTTCCAACTGCAATTGCTTCTTCGCATTCTCCAGAGTCTGATTGGCAAAGGCTAGAGATTGCTCGTTCACGCGCGCCTGCTCGTAGGCGCTCACCAGATCCCAATAAATGTTTTCGATCTGCGTGACGGTAGCGATCGCCTGATCTTTAAAAGCGATGTCGGAGATCTTCTTGTTGTTCTTGGCGATCCGTAAGTAGCGCAGGTTGGGGCCGAAACCAAATCCTGCAAGCAGTTGCTGCTGGAATGTGAAGCGATAGTACGAATTCAGTGCCGGAGAGAGGACAAAGTCGGGGCTGTTCGTCGTCTGGCGGCTATTGTCGAACATAAAAGAAATCGTCGTGCCGGTGGAAAAAGACTGTGTAAAGTTGGCGTTCACTTGCGTTGTATTCAGTTGCAAGGGAGAGATACCGTAGGTCGCTTTATTGGACTGCGGCAATGTCAAGTGCTCAATCCCGGCATTCACATTGAGCTCTGGATCGTACGATGACACGGGAGTTCCGACGCCCAGCGTGGACTGGACCAAACCCGACGCGCCTGCACCGGCGCCCCCTGCGCCGCTGGTCGTGCCACCCGCTCCGGCCCCTGGCGCTCCCGTTCCAAAGCCTCCAATTCCTCCTCCCGGAGTTCCTTGCACCACGCCGGTGTTGACGCCACGAAAGCTTCCACCGCCCTTGGTGCGGAGTAGATCGGTATCGGCAATCGGCAAGTTGTAGCGGGCGATCGCCAGATCGAGATTATTCTCCAGCGCCAGGTCAATCGCATCCTTCAGCGACAGATAAAGTTTGCCATCCCGCATCAGCCGATCCAGACGCGGAGAGTTCGTCAGCACTGGTTGCGGCACATGATCCGCCATGTAAGGGCTGAGTGGATCGTGCGATTGCGGCATCTCTAAGCCAGCCGGAGTGCGCACCTGGGCTTGTGTCACCTGAGCGTGAATCAAGGCCGCTGTGGACACGAGCAACGCCGCGATTCCCAAAACGTCAGAGCATCTTGCACGAAAACAGAACTTCATCGATTCACCGCCGCGTCGCTTGACTCCAAAGCCGGATTCGCCGTATCGCCCACCAGCCAACCATCACGTAACTTGATGGTGCGCGTACCATAAGCGGCATTTGTCTCGGAGTGAGTGACTTGCACGATCGTTGTTCCTTGCCGATTCAACTCCCTGAAAAGCTCCATGATCTCCTTGGCTTGGTCGGAATGCAGATTGCCTGTCGGTTCGTCGGCAAGCAGCAGCACCGGCTTATGAATTACCGCGCGCGCGACGCCAACCAACTGCTGTTGTCCACCAGAAAGCTGGTTAGGATAAAGATCCTTCTTTGCGACCATCTGGAAGCGATCAAGCGTATCGGCTACCATGCCCTGCCGCTCGCTCCGTGGAACGTCTTTGTAGGAGAGCGGCAGATCAATGTTTTCCTGCACCGTGAGGTCGTCGAGCAGGTGATAGCTCTGAAACACTATGCCGATGTACTTCTTCGCCAACTCGGCGCGTTCCTTCCTTTTCATCGAGTGCGCGGCCTGGTCGCGGAACCAGTACTCGCCAAGCCACTGGTCGTCGAGGAATGCGAGGACATTGAGCAGCGAAGATTTGCCCGCGCCCGACGGCCCCATCACCGTGATGAACTCGCCCGGCTGAATGTCGAGATTGATGCGTCGCAGAACCCACGTCTGTCCCGCGCCCGTCTTGTAGCTGCGTTCGATATTTTTCAACTGAATCATTTCACTCCCGACTATTACGAATTCACGTTCACTCGTAACGGAGCGCAACCATCGGATCGACTTTGGTGGCGCGGCGCGCTGGCAGATAGCTGGCCAGCAGAGCGACTGAAATCAAAATTGCTGGAACGGCAATGAAAGTGAGCGGGTCGTTGGGTCCAACGCCATAAAGCAGGTTGGCCATGAGCCGGGTCAGACCCAGGGCGGAGACCAGACCGACCGCGATACCGATTACGGCAAGTCTGCCAGCGCCGTTGAGAACAAGGCGCAGGATGTCCAGTTGCCGCGCGCCGAGCGCCATTCGAATACCGATCTCATGCGTTCGCTCCCCGACCATGTAGGAAATCACGCCATAGGTTCCAATGCTTGCCAGCAGCAACGCCAGCACGGCAAACACAACCAGCAAAATCATGGAAAAGCGGCGGTTGGCGAGTGAACTGGCGATGACTTCATCCATCGATTGCGGACCGAAGATGACAATCTCATTGCTGATTTGCTGACCGGCGTGGCGAATGGAATCGAGCAACCCGGTGGTGGCGTAGCGAGAGCGTACGATCATTCCCGAAGCGGATGGCGCCATAGCGACAAAAACGTCGGGCATCTGCATGCAGGGGATGTAGAGCTGCGCCCTGAGCTTTTCCGTGTCATCTACATCGAGCCCCCACTGTTTCACGTGTGCCACTACTCCCACAATTTCCGCACCCGCAATGGAGTCGGACCGGATGCGCTTGCCGATCGGGTCCTGGTGGGGAAAATACTTGCGTGCAAAAACATCGTCGACCACGACGACGGGAGGCGAATGCTCATTGTCCTGATCGGTGAAAAAGCGGCCGCGCTGGAGCGGGATTCCCATGGCCTGCAGATAGCCGGGTTCGACGATGTAATCGATGGCCCAGTCCATATCGTTCTGGGTAGCAGGTTTCGGCCGGTCATCTAACCAGAATGTCAGCTCGTCGTCACCGCTCATCGGGACGGAGCCCCAGGCTTGCGAAACCGCCTCGACTCCCGGAATCGATGCCACCTTGTTGTCGAGTTCGCGAAAGGCAGCACGAATGGCGTCAGGAGACGCGGTGGTCATCGATGTGGGGAGGGAAAGGCCGACAGTCAGTACATTTTGAGGATTGAAGCCGGGATCGACGTTCCACAGCGTGGTCAAAGTGCGGATCATGAGGCCCGCGCCCGCCAGCAGGACGAGCGCCATGGCCATTTCCGCTACGACGAACACGCTCTGCGCGCGATGTCGACTTGCGCTCAGGCCACGGCCGCCTTCTTTGAGAGTCTCTTGCAGGGTCGTGGGCGACATCTTGAGCGCGGGCGCGAGGCCAAACAAAATTCCCGCAAGAAGCGAGATCGCCAGCGTGAAGAGCAGGGCGCGGGCATCGAGACCGATCTCTTCCGCGCGCGGCAACGCCGTCGGAAGCGCACGTAACGCGGCGCGTGTTCCCCATGCGGCCAGCAGCAGACCAAGCGCGCCGCCAGCGAGCGCAAGTACGGCGCTCTCGGTTAGCAATTGCTGGAGCACACGGCGCTGGCTGGCGCCCAGCGCAGCGCGGATTGCGAACTCGCGCGTCCGGCTAGCTGACCGCGCCAGCAATAAATTCGCCACATTGACGCAGGCAATGAGCAGGACGAAGCCAACACTGGCAAGAAGCACGAGCAACAACGGTCTGACACTGCCGACCATCCATTGCTTAAGGGGAATCAGTGCAGCGCCGATGCCCGTGTTGGCATCGGGAAAAGCTGCTGCCAGGTTGCTGGTCACCGCTTTCATGTCGGCCGTGGCCTGCGTGAGAGTCACATTTGGTTTAAGTCGGCCGATGCCATGGAATCCGAGGCCCGCACCGCGCGAGTTGAGCAAGTTGTTCTTCCACTGGCCCACCGGGACAAACAACTCTTGTCGAGCGCCAAAGCTGCCCAGGGCGAAGTGAAAGCTGGCGGGGATTACGCCGATGATGGTGTAACCTCTGCCATCCAGCGTCATCGCTTTGCCTACAATGTCGGGCGAAGACGCGAACTTGCGTTGCCATAGTCCTTCACTGATCAATGCGACCGGGTTGGCGCCGATCTCGTCTTCGCCGGGCGAAAACGTGCGGCCGAGCAGCGGCATCACGCCCAAGATGGAAAAGTAATCTGACGTCACAAACTCGCCGTTCACTTGGATCGCTTCTCCAGCGCCCGTGAGACTGAAAGCGAAAGGCCGGGAAATAGCCATCGCGGAGAAGGTGTGATTGTCTTTCCGCCAGTCGCGAAAGTTCGGAAACGAGATGGAACCGGTTTCAAAATTTGGCTTGCTCTCATGAAGCGTCACCAATTGCTCGGGCTGCGGATAGGGCAAAGGATTAAGGATTACGCCATTGACTACCGAAAACAGAGCTGTGTTCGCTCCCACTCCGAGCGCGATGGTAATGACGACGACCGCGGTGAGCCCAGGTGTTTTCACAAACTGGCGGATGGCGTAACGCAAATCCTGTAGAAATCGATTCATAATCCGAAACTCCTACTCGTAGCGCAGCGCCTTCATCGGTTCTACCCGAGCTGCACGTCGAGCCGGCAGCATGGCCGACGCCAGTGCCACCAAGATCACCAGCACCGTCATCAAAATCAGGGTTAGCGGGTCGCTGCTCGAAATCCCATACAACTGACTTTTGACAGCGCTCATCAGCAGCAATGACAAAGGCAGTGTCACGGCAATGCTGATTCCTGCCAGCCATATCACCTCGAACAGCACCATTCTGACGACCGACCCGCGGGTCGCTCCGAGCGCCATGCGAATGCCGATCTCACTCGTTCTCTGCGTGGTCGAATACGCGAGCACTCCATACAAACCGACGGCAGCCATAAGAGCGGCGAGCAATCCAAAACCGGAGGCGAGCAGCGCGATCACACGTTCGGCGGTCAAATTGTTGTCGATCTGCTCGTCCATCGTGCGAAAAGTATCAAGTACCAGATTGGAGTCCAGGGTCTGCATGGCGCGCCGGATCGTATTTTCCGTGCTATCGGGCGGCTGCCAGGTGCGGACGTAGAAGGTCATGGCACGCGGCTCCTCCGACTGCAGATACGGTACGAACACCGTGCGCGTCACCGGCTCTCGAAGGCTGGTATGCTTCGCGTCTTTTGCCACCCCAACGATGGCGACATCGGTTTTTACTCCCGTGCCACCGCCTTTGCCAAGGGAATGCCCCAGCGCCTGCTGGGGATCTCCGAAGAAGTGGTGGGCGAAACTTTCATTGACTACCGCCACCTTTTGCGATCCCACCGAGTCTTGTTCGGTGAAGCCGCGTCCCGCCAGTATCGGCATCTGCAGGGAAGAGAAGTAATCCGGACTGACGTTCGGCTGTTCAACATTCATGTCCTCGTCTGGTTTCTCCGTATACCCGGCGATCGTGATATTTCCGGTTTCATTGTCATTCGCTAGCTCGGGATCGTCGGTTGCGCCGACGGAACGAATTCCCGGCAGGCCCTTCAAGGTTTCGACGACTCTCTGATAGAGCGCAAAAGTGCGAGCCGGTTCGTAACCGGCCATTCTGGGGTCAATCCTGAACGTCAGCAGATGATCGGTCGCAAATCCGGCATTCAGCGATTTGAGGTTGTGCAACGTGCGCACGAACAGGCCAGCGGCCACCAGCATCATCAGGCTCAGCCCAATCTGCAGCGCTACAGAAACGCGACGGAAACGGAGCGGACCACTTCTCGCTGTCATGCCTTGCTGTTTGAGCGCGGGCGCGAGGTCAGGACGCCAGAATTGTGCTGCCGGAGCCAGACTGAAAAGAAGAGTTGCAAACAGCGCCAGCGCACAATTGAAAAGCATGATCCGCAGATCGGGTTTAGCGGAAAAAGGAAGATCGCCAGTGCCGCCGCTCCAGATCATATTAATCAGCAGAGCAGAGACTCGTGGCGCGAGCAGCATGCCAAACAATCCACCAGCCAGCCCTAGAAGAAGTCCTTCGACGAGCAGTTGCTGCACCACCCGCTTGCGCTTAGCGCCCAGCGCGTAACGCACCGACATTTCGCGGATTCGCCCCGCCGCCCGCACCAGCAGCAAACTTCCCACGTTGGCGCATGCCATTAGCGCGACAAGTCCCACCATCCCCATGACGATCAACAGCGGCATCTGGACATCGCTGCGCAGGGGCGAGAATCCCCGCGCGCCATCGAGAACTAACAAGCGCGATTTAGCAACGAAGTGCTCGCGGAACTTTTCCGATCCTCCTTTAATCTCTTTCAATTCATCGGACCGGATCGAGGACCAGAGGGGGCCAAGGCCGGCCTCCGCTTGCTCGCGGCTCATATCCGGTTTCAGTTTTCCGATAACATTCAGCCAACTCGCGCGGCGGTTATCGAGATCTTTGCTTCCCGGGATGACTTGCGCCTTCATCATCATCGGCACAAACACATCCGGCGTATCGCCGGTCACGGCGCTGTGAAAAGCGAGCGGCGCAACTCCGACGACCGTGAAGGGATGCCCATTGATCAGAATGCTCTGATTCAAGATTCCAGGCTCGCTGCCAAAGCGCCGCTGCCAATAGCTGAAACTCAACACAACCACGGGGTTCGCATCCGGCACTATGTCATCCGCGGCGACAAACAGCCGCCCCAGGGCCGGTCGGAGCGCAAGCACATCAAAGTAATTGCCGGAGACAAGTTCCGCCGCGACCAGATCGGGCTGGTTATGCCACTGCACTCCAACCTGCGTCCAATCCGTGGCAATCAAACCGCTGAAAACGGAGTTGCGGTCGCGCAGATCGCGGTACATAGGGTAGGAGAAATAGAAATGTCCATCTGTCCGCGACTGGAGGTTCCCAGTGTTGCTGCCTTCGTACTTGAGAATCACCAGACGATCCGCGTCTTTTACCGGAAGGCTGCGCAGCAACGCCTGATCGAGCAAACTGAAAATCGCCGTATTCGCACCGATGCCGAGCGCCAGGGTAAGAATCGCAACCGTCGCAAATCCAGGCGACTTGCGCAACTGGCGCAGAGCGTAACGGAGATCCTGGAGTAATCCGTTCATGCGTTCTCCTTATTCATATCGCAATGCGACCATGGGCTCGACCTTGGCTGCTCGGCGCGCGGGGATATAGCACGCCAAAAAAGCAACCACCGCGAGAAAAATGACACTGCCGGCGAATGTGACCGGATCGCTGGGGCTTATTCCAAACAGCAAGCTGGACATGCCTGGAGCCAGGAGGAAGGCTGAGACGGCGCCCGCCGCAACTCCCAGCAACAGGAGCTTCATGCCCTGACCTATCACTAGGGATAAGACATCGTTTTGCTTGGCCCCGAGGGCTATGCGAATTCCAATCTCGCGAGTTCTTTGCGATACGCCATAGGAAATTACTCCGTATACTCCCACCGAGGCCAGCAGCAATCCCAACCCGGCCAGCGCGCCGAGCAGGGTGGCGGAGAACCGGCGGGAGGCGACTGAGTCCGACATCACCTGGTCCATAGTGGCGATGTTGGAAACCCCTTGATCGGGATCCAGTTCTCGAACCTGCCTCTGGACTACTGGAGCCAGGTCTAGCGGATTGGACTTTGTTCGCACCACCAAGGTCAGGGATCCAACCCTGTATTGGGCGTGAGGCAAGTAAATTTGCGTCGTGTGCGGCGCATCCAGGCCCGCCTGCTTGACGTCCTGGACGACGCCGACAACCGTGCGCCAGGGCTGCGGCGAATAGTCGAAGCCGGGCACTTTCACGTGCCGCCCAATCGGGTCTTGATTAGGCCACCAGCGCTCGGAGGCGGTAGTTGAGACTAAAACAGCAAGCGGCGCGCCTTCCCGATCCGCGTCGTTAAGGAGACGCCCGCGAACCAGACGAATCCCCACGGCGGCCAGATAGCCGGGCGTAACGATGTAACGCTCGGGATATGGCATCTCGCCGCGCTTGAACACAAATCCTTCGGGCTCGGTACCCGCGGTATCGAAATCGGTCCCGAGCGGAAGCACGTTCACCGCGCCCGCGCTTTCGACTCCGGGCAGCGCGTTCACGTGGCTGAGTAGTTCCCGATAGAAGACTATCGTTTTCTCAGTTCCCTGCGGATATTTGGCAAGAGGTAAGCCGATATCCATCGTGAGCAGATGATCGGCTCGGAAGCCCGGATCGACCGCATAGAGTTTCTTGAAGCTGCGCAGAAGCAGTCCAGCGCCTACCAGCAACGCGAGACTTAAAGCGATTTCACTCGCTGCCAAAACATTTCGGAAAGTGTTGTGGGCCTCACCGGAGCTTCGCGCGCCCTCCTTCAGAGTGTCACTAAGGCTAACCGCAGAAACTCTCAAGGCAGGAACCAAACCAAATATCAAGCCGGTCCCAAGGCTTAGTGCAGCGGTAAACGCGAGCACATGGTCGTCGATAGAAACGGCCAAAAGTTGTGGAATGACCTTCGCGCCCAGCGCGACGACGACATTCACGGCGAAAAATGTGAGAAGGATTCCAGCCACCCCGCCGCAGAGAGCGAGCAGGACGCTTTCTGCAAGAACCTGCTGCACCAATCGCGCCCGGCTTGCGCCCAATGCCGACCGGATGGCGACTGCTTTTTGTCTCCCGATGCTGCGGGCCAGCAGCAAATTGGAAAGGTTGGCGCAGGCGATGAGCAGCAGAAAGCCGATCGCTCCTAAGAGCACCAGCAGCGCCGGACGCAACCCGGCGGCGACATCGTCCTGCATCTTTATAACGCGCACCCCGGTGGTCGAGTATTCATCGGGAAATTGTTCGGCGAGGCCGCGATTGATGACTTCCAAATCCGATTGTGCTTGCTGGACCGGAACTCCCGGTTTGAGACGGGCAATGGCGCGCAGGTGCCGCGATAATCTCTCCTTGTCGTCGTGCTTTTCGGCGACAGGCCGGTAGAATTGCGCCGGGCCATCGACCAGCGTGACCGGCAACATTGGAAAATTCCTCGGAGTAACGCCCACAATCGTGTAGGGCTTGCCGCTCAGATCGATCTGCTTTCCTACTATTTGCAGATCGCCCGCAAAACGGCTTTGCCATAATCCGTAGGTAAGAATAATGACCTGGTCTTTGCCCTCAATCTGCTCCTCGGGAAGGAAATCACGGCCCAGCATCGGCTTGACGCGCATGAGCTTCAGATAACCATCGCCCACCTGGATCCCGGGAATGGGACTCGGATCACCCGGTCCCGAAAACTGGGCGTTCCAGTCTCCAAACGCAACCACATTCTCGAAGACGTGATTCTGGGAGCGGTAATCGTCGATATCGGTGGCTGAAAGCTGATCGCGATTGTCGTCGCGTCCAACGCTCCAAAGCAGCGTCAGACGTTGCGGGTCGTTGTAAGGCAGATCGCGGATGAGAACGCCATTGGCGACGCTGAAAATCGCGGTATTGGCGCCTATCCCGAGCGCCAGCGTAATGATCGCCACCGCGGCAAACCCCGGGGACTTGCGCAACTGGCGCAGAGCGTAACGGAGATCCTGAAAGAGTCCGGTCATCTCGCTCTCCTCAATCTCTTCTCATTCATAGCGCAGCGCCACCATGGGATCGACCGATGCCCCTCGCCGCGCCGGGAGGTAGTTCGCGAGAAATGCGACCGCTGCCAGCAGCGCGGCAACGCCTACGAACGTCAGGGGGTCGGTGGCCGTAATTCCAAAAAGCATTCCTGCAATCATTCGAGTCATGGCCAGCGAAAGTATGCCGCCACCCACAATACCGGTCAGCACCAACGCCATCCCCTGTTTCACGACCAGTGCGATCACATCTGAGCGTCGAGCTCCCAAAGCCATGCGGATACCGATTTCTTTCGTGCGTTGTGCAACCGAATATGACATCACGCCGTAAAGTCCGATGGCCGCAAGCAGCATGGCTACCGTGGCAAAGATGGTGAGCAGCAACATGCTGAACCTCCTCCGTAGAACGGAGTTCGAGATCAGGTCTTGCATGGTGCGGATGGTGGCCAGGGGAACGTCTTTGTTCACGCTCCAGACCGCATTCTGTGCCGCCGAAGTTATGCTCGTGGCGTCGGAGGTCGCGCTGCGGATCGCCATGAACATGGATGGCCATTGTGCCTGCCCCAGCAACTGGTAGATCTCAGAGCGCGGCTCTCGATCAAGCCCAACGTGCCGGACATTCCCGACGACGCCAACGATCTGCAGCGTCAAATTGTCTGGCCCGAAATTGGTAAGCTGTTTGCCAATCGGATCCTGCCCAGGGAAAACGGCATGCGCCAGAGCATTGTTGATCACGGCTACATTCACCGCGCTGCCCACATCGCTCTCACTGAAGCTGCGCCCTTTCAGCAACGGAATTCCCATCGTCCGAAAATAGTCGGGCGTGCTGACACGTATGTCTGCGCTGTAGTCCTTGTCATCTCCGGGAGTGTTAAAGCTGCGCGAACTGTTGCCTCCAGCCAGTGGCAGCCTGCTGACCGCACCCACGGCTCGGACGCCCGGCAGCGCCTGAAGCCGCTGCGCCACTTGTTGGTAAAAGGCAAATTGATGTGCAGAATCGGTGGAAGACGGAAGCGCAAGGTTGAAGGTCAAAAGATGATCGGGATCGAAGCCAGGATTGACGTCCATGAGCCGCGCGAAACTCTTGACCAAGAGGCCCGCGCCTACCAGCAAAACGAGCGACAGTCCGACTTCGACGATCACCAGCGCGGAGCGCGTTCGTCCGCGATTCGCTTTGCTGCCGCGCTCGCCCTCCTTCAGAAAGTCGTTCGGATTTGAACGCGACGCTTGCAGAGCAGGCATCAGTCCAAAAATAACTCCACAAACAACGGAGGCCATGAAACTGAAGGCCAACACTTCGCGGTTGATTCCAATCTGTTTGAACTGACGGATATCCGGCGGACTCAATGCCAGCAGCCACGGAATGGCGACGACCGCCAGCGCCAGCCCAATTCCTCCTCCTAATAACGCGAGCAGAACGCTTTCCGTAAGCAACTGCCGGAGCAAGCGCCGTCGCCCGGCTCCCAGGGTCGTCCGTATTGATATTTCCCGGGTTCGCGCGGTGGCTCGCGCCAGAAGAAGGTTGGCGACATTCGCGCAAGCAATCATCAGCACGACCACTACCGCAGTCAGCAGTACCAGCAAAACCGGACGGATGTCACCCACAACGTATTCATGCAACGGCAGAAAACTGATGCCAACCTTATCGTTCGAATCTGGATATTCCTTCTCCAGCCGGCGCCCGATCGTGTCCAGTTCTGCGCGTGCCTGCGGCACCGTCACTCCCGGCTTCAATCGCGCCCAAACCTCGAGATAACTTCTGTCCCTGAATTGGCGCGGATCCTTATCAGGCGCCAGTGGATGCGTAGGGACGCCCCAGGGCGATGGCAGCCACAACTCGCCATAATCGTCGGGAGAAAAATTCGGCGGCATCACGCCGATCACCGCATAATGCTCACCATTGAGCCGGATGTTCCGGCCAACAATCGCGCGATCTCCCGCAAAGTAGCGCTGCCACAAACCGTAGCCGAGCACGACCACGTGATCGTTACCCGGCTGTGCGTCGCTCGCCGCCAAACCGCGCCCGAGGATAGGATTGATTCCGAACAGAGGAAAGAAGCTCGGCGTGGTCATCGTGCCCTTGACCCGCTCCGGACGGTCGCCCGCCGACAGGCTTCCTTGCCATCCACGAGACGCGGCCATCTCTGTGAAGACCTGATTTTGTGCGACCCAATCCAAATAATTGGCGGGAGAAGCGTCGTGGGTAGAAATACCCTGAAACGTTTGTGTGACGGTTACAATGCGATCCGAATCAGGATAGGGAAGTGGATGGAGCAACACCTGGTCGACCACGCTGAATACCGCAGTCGTGGCGCCGATACCTAACGCCAGCGTGATTACCGCAACCGCAGTGAAGCCCGGGCTCTTGTGCAACTGGCGCCATGCGTAGCGGAGATCTTGAAACAGTCCGGTCATCTCGCTCTCCTCAATCTCTGCTCACTCGCACCGCAGCGCCACCACAGGGTCCACTTTCGTCGCGCGCCTGGCTGGAATGTAACAAGCTAGCAGCGCCACTGTGACCAACAAAAGCGTCACTCCCGCGAATGTAACCGGATCGGTTGCGGTCACCCCGAAGAGCAATGCCGACACTGTCCGCGTCAGCACGAGCGATCCCATGATTCCAGCGACCACACCGATCAGGATCGTACGCATTGCCTGCGCCAAAACCATCCGCAGCACGTCTCCCGAAGTTGCGCCTAGCGCGACCCGGACGCCGAATTCGCGTGTGCGCTGGCTTACCGAAAACGCCATCACGCCGAACACTCCGGCGGTTGCCAGCAGCAGCGCACTGACGGCGAAGAATCCGATCAGTATCAAATTGAATTTTCGCGAACCGAGCGACGCGGAATACACCTGCTGAAATGTCCGGAAGCTGGTAGGAATTTCGGGATCGAGATCCTGCAAACTTCTCCGCGCCGCCGAGCTTACCGAGCGGGTGTCAGCATCGCTCAGCATCGTCATCGTCATAACCGCGCGCGGCCGCTGGAACAAATTTACATAGACGGTGGGTCGCGGCGGTTCGTCAGCCCCGTATTCGCGGGTGTCACCCACGACCCCCACAATCGTCAGCAGGCGCAGATCGCCATCCATGTTTCCAAATTCAATCGTGCGTCCAAGCGGGTCCTGGTGTGGCCAACGGTCGTGTGCCAGCGACTGGCTGATCACTGCCACCTGCGGCGCGTTCGCGCCGTCACGCTCGTCGAACATTCGTCCGCGAAGCAGTGGAATTCCGAGCGTTTGGAAGTACCCGTCCGTCGCGACACAAAAATCCGCGTTGCCGATCCGTTCCTTTTGATTGAAGAGCGCCTCAAACCCCTCCATGGTTTTGGGAACTTCATTCTGCGTCATCAGCAAGAACATTCCGTCGGGCAGGCCGCCGGTCATGGGCAGCGCGCTCACAGCTCCCACGGTTCGCACGCCTGGGATTCGCTTGAGCCGGTCAATCAAGTTTGAAAAGAAGATTCCCTGGGCTGACTTCGCCTTGGGATCATCCGCCGATGGCAACGAGACTTCCATGGCTACGATTTTGTCCACGCGGAATCCTGGATTCACTTCGAGGACTTTCAGTAAACTGCGTCCCAGCAAACCCGCGCCGATCACCAGCACTAACGTGATCGCGATTTGCGCCGCTACAATCGCTCGCCCAACGCGCTGGCTACCTTGTGATCCGGCCTGTCCGCGCCCGCCTTCGACCAGGCCATTCTGTAAATCGCCTCGCGTCGCTCGCGCAGCGGTAAACACGCCCAGTCCAGCAGCGACCGCCGTGGAGAGCAGGAATGCAAAGAGCAGCACCGGCAGGCTTATGGAAATGCTGTCAAGCCGCGGCAGTTGTTCGGGAGCCAGGGCCACCAATCCGTCGACGCCCCAGCGCGCGGCCAGCACTCCTAGAACTCCGCCGATCAGGGAAAGGACAAATGCTTCGGTCAACAACTGGCGTATCAGGCGGCCGCGTGCTGCGCCAAGCGCGATGCGAATCGAAAGCTCGCGCTCGCGCGCCGATGCTTGGGCCAGGAGCAAATTCGCAACATTCGCACACGCCACCAGCAACAAGAATCCAACCGCACCCAACAGAATCAGCAGCGGCGATCGCACCGCGCCTGTGATGGAATCTTGTAATGGAACGACGGCTCCATCCCTCAACAGATAATCGGTCTTCTCATTCGACGTCTGGGAGATTCTTCGTGCAATTGCCCTGATGTCCTCGCGCGCCTGATCGACACTCACTCCACCTTTCAGGCGGCCGACGCCAAAATAGTTGTGGGATGTGCGGCTGGTATTCTCCCCCCCGGTATCAGCAGCAATCCAAACGTCGACGTCATTCGGAAATCGAAAGCCTGCTGGAAGCACGCCAATCACGGAATAGACCGCGTTATTAATTTTCAGGTGTGATTGCGAAAAATCCTGAGCCGATCCAAGGTATTGCTTCCAGTAACCGTAGCTCACGAGCGCGACGGGTGCGGCTCCCCGCTGGTCGTCACTCGCGACGAAATCCCGCCCGACCATCGGTTCAACGCCGAACACGGTGAAGAACTCCGGAGTTACCGCTGCCACCGTAGTGCGTATCGGCTGCGATGCTCCGGATACAGAAACCGTGTCGAACGCATATTTTGCGATAGATTGAAAGCTATGGTTTTGATCGCGGAAGTCGTCAAAGTTCGGATCCGCGAGCCGGGAAGGCCTTCCGTCTGAGTTCACTTCCGAAACCGCCATGATCCGTTCGGCGCCGGAATAGGGCAGCGGGCGCAGCAGAACTCCATATACAACGCTAAAGATCGCGGTCGTCGCGCCAATCGCCAACGCCAGCGTGAACACAACGATGGTGGTGGCGCTGGGAGTCTTGCCGAGCACACGTGCCGCGAACCGCAAGTCTTGCCAAATTCCACGCATGTTTGCCTCGCCGCCAAAATCCCAGATGCGTTGTTAAGAAATTGATAAGCAGTTGTTGAGAATTTCCTGCTGAGGGAGCCGATCCGCTGGACCTGATCAGCTCACTTCCGCCATCAGTTTCTTCAGTTCCTCTTCTGCCACGACTTTACCGTCAAACAGGTGAACCTCTCGTTGCGCATGCTTGGCGAAACGCGGATCGTGCGTCACCATGCAAATCGTCGCTCCTTCGCGATGCAGGTTCTGCAACAGTTCCATCACCGCTTCGCCATTGCGCGAATCGAGGTTTCCGGTAGGCTCGTCCGCCAACAGAATGGAAGGCTTTCCGCCGAGCGCTCGCGCTACGGCGACACGTTGCTGCTGGCCGCCCGACAGTTGCGAGGGATAATGCCGGACGCGGTGCGCCATGCCGACGCGCTCCAGAGCTTCCATCACTCGTGCCTTGCGATCGGCGGCAGGCATTTTCTGGCGATAGGTCAAGGGCAGTTCCACGTTCTCATAGACGGTCAAATCGCCAATCAGATTGAAACTCTGAAAGATAAACCCAATTTCCTGATTGCGAATGCGCGATCGCTCCGCGAAATCGAGATTTTCCACCGTCTTGCCATTCAGCGAATAACGCCCTGCCGTCGGAGTGTCCAGCAATCCGATGATCGACAGCAGAGTCGATTTGCCGCACCCTGACGGCCCCGACATGGCCACGTACTCGCCTTTATTTACCGACAGGTGAATACCGGAGAGCGCGTGGGTCTCGATCTCATCGGTGTAGAACACTTTGGTCAAATCCTGAATCTGGATGAGTGGCTGTCCTGCTTCGGTCATGGCTAACGCTCCCCTAACGGTCTAAGTTTGCCTGCGTGGAGACACGGTTCTAACTCGTCCAAATGAACCCAAAGCGCTGCTTCCGCAGGTCAATCAAGTCGGATACGATCCGTATTGTCCCAGCGCGACATGTCAGACAAAATTACCGTGTCTCCTTCGTGCAGCCCTTCTAACACCTGGATCGAATTCACCGATGCTCGCCCCACCTTCACCGGCACACGAAGCGCGCCCTGTCCATCGGTGTTGAGTTTGAATAAGCTAATCGTGCTGTTTTCCTGCCCGAAGGCCGGACGCCCCACGTACAGCACGTTGTCCATCCGCTCCAGATCAATGGTTCCGTCCACGCTGAGATCTGGGCGCGCGCCCTTCGGAAGTTCGCCAGTCAGTTTGACGTCGACGGTCACCGTCCCGTTTTGTACCGCCGGATCAACTCGCATGACTACGCCTGCAATCATGCCATTGTGCGTGTCGACCGATGCTGGTTCGCCAATCTGCACATCGCGCGCCTGTGTCTCCGCAACCTTCAGTGTCGCCATCAGATGATCCGGTTCCACCACCTTCGCCAACATGGACCCGGGGAGCACGTGTTGTCCCACTTGGAGCGGCAGATCCACCAACACCCCGTTAATCCCGGCGCGAACTTTCAACGCATCCAATTGTTTCTGTTTAAGCTGTGCCAAAGTACGTATCTGATCGACTTTGGCTTGCTGCTCCGCCATCTGCGATTCGATGGCACGCTGGTTGGCCGTCAGTCGCTGGTTTTCAAGATCATTTCTAGTGGTGAGTTCATCCGCCTTGTCTTGCGAAGACTTGTAGGACAGGCCCGAAATCACACCCAATTCGTAGAGTGCCTTATCGGTTTTCGCCTGCCGTTGCGCCTGTGAGTCGTCGGCGTGCACCGTGGCGGCGCCGGCCTTCTGATTCATCAGATCGCTTTCCAGTTTGACCCGAAGACTCTGGTACTCAGCTTCCGCAGCCTTCAATTGCAACTGTGCGTCTACCGCGGCCTGCTCAGTCTGCGGATTACTCATCTCTAGCAAAATCGTGTCGGCTGTCACCTGCGAACCCGGCAGCATATGAATGCGAACCACCGTAGCTTCGGTCTCCGCCGGAATCTGACGCACCGACTCCTGGCTGGGAACGAGCGTCCCCAGGCCGCGCACCTGGCGCAGCATTGGACCGCGCTTGACCGTGTCCGTCCAAACCGTTCCCCGCTCCACCGTCGGCGCCGCAGGCTTCAACCGCGAAACCCCAACCGAGACTGCCACCACGCCGACCACGACCGCCGCCACGATCATGATCTGGCGGCGACGTTTCTGAGTCTTAAACTCGGGCCGAGCGATATCCATTCCCTTGCAGACTGGCATCTGGAATGCCATCGTCCACAAACGGTAAAGTGTTAAGAAACATGGTGGATAGTGCAGATGACTACCAATAGAGGAGACGATCTCTATCCTGAACTGGACGATGGTGTTCGAAAATGGACAGCGTGATTTTGGGCATTTGTGAGTTTATGGCTGAACCACTGCATGAACGGCGCCGTTTTCAACTCCGAACCGAGAAGCGATAACAGAGTGTGGTTACTGAATCGCATTGCCATAAGTCGGCACGCCCTGCTGCAACATAAACAGCAAAGTCTGTCCGCGAGACGACCAGTCGCTTAGTGGATACTTCGAGATCAGTTCCTGCGCCAGCGCGATTGCCTGGTTCCTGGATTGCTCCGATTTCTTGGGCTGGTCTTCGGTCTTATAGATCTCAATCAGAGCCGCCCGCCGGGTGGCAGCGTCGTAAAGCGCCTCGGGAGCAGCGGGAGATTCAGGACGCTCTTTCGCGTATTTTTCGTAGTGCTCGGCTTCCTTGTCGGGACACTTCGAGGACCCCTGCCAGTCTCCACAAAGCTTGTTATCGATGAGATGGAAGGCCGCCAGTTGCGCCCACTTCGAATCTGGAAATTTCTTCATTACTTGCTTCATCGATTCTTCGTCAATGCCCTGGCGCAGGTACGATTCCTTCTCTCGCGAGGACGGGCGCGATTGCATATCCGCTTTATCAATCTGCCATCGAATATCAGCTGCGCGATAGAGGCCCTCGCCCGCCAGGGGAGAGGTGGGATAGATGTCATACACGCGGCGATAGAGCCGCAAAGCGTCCTGGGCCGCGCCCCGGCGTCCGTGCCGCCGGCTCGCCTCGTCCTCGGAGTCGACCGCCGCGCCAAATAAAATACGGTCGCCATTCGGAGTCGACGCCCAGACGATGCCCGTATCCAGCACCCACCCGCTTACCGTCTTGCCCTCGTCTTCATCCTCCATCACGAAAGCGGGGTCGCGACCAGGCACGCCGAGCAGGGCTTCCACGTGCAACCACTTCGGACTCTTGTCGAGCAGAATCAGTTCCCGTCCGCGTTCCACTTGCGCCAGCTTGTTCGAATTTGTGTCGGGAGACAAATAAAGAACCGCCTCCCGGATCAACGTTCCTCGATCAGCGCCCAGCAGCAGGGAATTTCCCAGCATGATCAAAACGCTCAACTGCAGCAACTTCATCGTCAGTTTCACAGTCGTATTCTTCTCCCGTTTCGAGGTTAGCATGCAGAATAGGATGCGAGGAACGCCCGGCGAAGCTGATATCGGGTGGACAGTGGTTATTGGGGTGGCGCAACGGTTATCGCTGCGATAACCGTCGTAGTTTCGTATCGGCCCCAGCCACTGAGGTCCGACGACCCCGCCGAACCTGATTCATGTTGACAAGCGCGCAATCGTTCCTGTACACGATGTTCTTCTGCAGCACGATCACGATGCCCAACAACTCTAGACCGCAGCGCGCGCAGGCCCGCCTATGATGTCTTGCGCTTCGGGGCAGCAGATTGCGATACGCGACTTAAAAACCATCGCCGACCTGAGCGAGCTAAGAGCGGTGGAGAAAGAGGTCTGGGGAATGGCGGAAGAAGACGCCCTGCCCTTGACGCTGGCCATTGCCTTAAAGGCAGCGGGCAACATCTTTGTCGGTGCCTTTGCTAAAGATAAGGACAAAGATAAAGACGATAAAGAGAAGCTAGTCGGCTTCGCTTTTGGATTTTTCGGCCGCGAGCATGGACAAACCACCATCCACTCTCACATGCTGGCCGTCCTCGACGCCTATCGCCACCTCGATCTGGGCGCGCGATTGAAGCAGGCGCAGCGGGAGCGCGCCATGGCCATGGGTGTCCGTGAAATGACCTGGACCTTCGATCCCCTGCAAAGTCGAAACGCACACTTCAACTTCTTCAAACTCGGCGTGGTTTCCGATACGTATAAAGTGGACTTCTACGGACCAGAAACGTCCAGCATGTTGCATCGCAACAGCACCGACCGTCTGTGGGTGCGCTGGCTGCTCAATTCGCGGCGAGTGCGAGAACGGCTGCCTGACAACAGTTCGAGTGCGCGTGTGGAGACGCTCGATGCCATGCGGTTGCTCGCGCCGCTGGTGCGCTTCGATCCGAGCGGCAAGCCCGCCCGCGCCGATCTTGCGGAAGCACTCGCCAGGCAGCGCATCAGCATCGAAATCCCCGGCGACATTCTGCAGGTCGAGCACACCGATATGGGATTGGCAAGAGAATGGCGCGAAGCGACAAGGTGGGCGTTCCGCGAAGCTGTCAAAGCCGGCTTTTTTGTGTCGGAATTCTGTCGTGCGATTCGAGGCCACCAGGGGCCGGGAGCCTATCTACTGCAGCAAGGAACGGTAAAGGATTTCATACCCGAAGGGTAGGAGGATCGCGAACTGGCGTTAGCAGGCGAGCAACTGAGGCAGAAACTGAGAACTCGCCCGGTTAGCGCATTTGCGCCGACTGCCGCTGCTCCCGCATCTGCTGCAAGAAGGTTTCGACTGGAACCTGAAACTGCTGACGGAATAAATCGACGAGCGCGTCCTCGGTGCCGGAGACTTCGGAGGCGCCAGACAGGCTTTTCGAAGCATGGTTCGCTAGAGCATGGTTCGCCGAAGCATGAGCCGCAGCCTGATTTGCGGAAGCCTGATTTACGGACGACTCAAGCGCAGCCGCGCCGTCTTCGGAACATGACATATCCAGTCCATCCGGTTCCACCTGAAGTTCGGGAGATTTATCGCCGTTCGCGCGCAGCAGAGTGATCATACGGTGCACCTGATGGCGTTGCTCGGTAGTGGTCTGCAAGAACTCGACGCCCATACCAAATTCCGGATGCGCCACCAGCACCACGCCGCCAGCCCGAACCTCAAGGTCGAGCGTCTTAATGGAAAGCGTGACCCGCGTTCCCCTCGGAAACGGCGAGTTAGTCGTAAGGTAGCAACCGCCAAGGCTGAGGTCCGTAAGATGGCAATTCACCGGTGGATCGTCCGGCTCGGGGTCAGGAAGCTGGCTGCTTAACCATTGCCGAAGAATTATTTTCTGCTCCTCGGAGGCATCCTTAAAGCGTACGCCTGCCTGATCGCCGCCGCCCCCCCATGCCAGTTCGCCATAGATTTCCAGCGCTACCTTGGTACCCGGCGCCGCTCCCGGCAACGCAAGACAAAAGCGTAACGGGCTCTCTCGAGGGACGCGGCTCGAAAATTGAATCGCCATGCCGCCTTCGCAAAGGTCCAGGGTCTTCGCTTTGTACTGGTCCGCGCCAAAACACTCCACCGGAACCTGCACCGCGACCCGCATCTGCAGACGCCGCTCCCGCTTCATCAGCGCTCGCACCGCCCGAAAGCTGGCCTTGGCGCGCTCTACGGCAAAAGGCTTGTGCAGGACGAAATGCGCTCCCATTTCGAATCCGCCCTTGAGTCCAATCGAGCTTTCTACCAGCGCAATCGTCAGGGATCGCCGGTTCACGGGGGCAGCTTTCGCCGCTCGCAATACCGCGGCTGCGTCCTCGGCATTTGCGCCGTCGACGATGATCGCTTCAAAACGCTGACGCGTAATCCGCCGAATGGCGTCGTCGGCGCCCTGGCAGTGCTGAATGTCAATTTCCAGGTCGCTGAGGACCCGGCGCAGAATGCGCACCGTCTTCTCGTCGGAACTCAGCACTAACGACTTCAAATTCATATATTCGACAAAAAGTTCAACTTCACGGTTCGGGTCGATCTAGATCCACTGCCCCGGCCGAGGTAGAGATAATCACTAAGATCAAGCTCATCAAAATGACGGTTAAATCCTGTGAAGTACCTCTCGCACACGTTGGATCAGGGGCAAATCCGTCATTCCTGGAATGGGTGAACGGAAGGCTCTCCCCTTCGCACTCTAAGAGTATGGGATTCTGTGGTCAATGCAATGGCCCGGTCCTGTGGTTACTCAAGTCACCTCCACGCGTCCAGCGGCGCTACGAAGCAGGGAATCACTTGACCGGATGCCCACGAGTTGCTCAGAATCATCCTTTTTGGGGTCGCCCATCACTCCCAACCCCGCTCCTATGCCATCTTTATCGGCCCCGACGCCTCATGCCCTTAGTTCCTCGGTTTGTATCTTCCTGCACCGCACGAGGGGGAGTTCCTCCCGGATCGACGCGGCGACTTGCAAGTACCTCTGCACAAAGGGGATATGTTAAACCTTTGCTGGGATCCAACTTTTCTATTGACTTACATAGAAAAACCTATTATTATCAATAGCTTCCATAGTGGCCGAGGGGCTAGAGTCTGTGGGATTTTTAGTGTTTGCCCCGTGAATCCCCCGAACCATCTTTGGAATCAAACTGTAAAGAGACTCATTAAGAGAAGTCCTTATTCCACAAGAGGGTATATTTTTCATGGCAAAGCGACGAGGAAATCCTAACTGGGGCAAGCCGGAGCCGATTGGCCCGGTTACCCCTACCATCACGGAATTCGAGCAGGTTGTGCATGAGTACAAGCTCTCCCCAGACCAATATTTGCGCTCGACGCGGCTGAGGGAATGGGCCCGGCGCAACAAGAATTCTAAGTACATCCCCGAGCCCCTACTCGAAGCCTGGGGTTTCGAAATCGAATCTACCCTGTAATCGCAGGGAAACAGTTTTGCCGGGAGGGTCGCCATGGGCGACCCTTTCCTATTTTCGGGGCCAGTGGCGAGGAGGTTCGACGCGGATATGCTGGCGGGTATGAGATTTAGCGGCGCCGAACTCGTCGGCCTGATCGTGGCAGTCAGCTTTGCTGCCGGCCTTAACGTCTATGCTACCGTCGCCACCCTCGGACTTCTCGCCCATGCTCACCTTCTGGATTTGCCATCCGGGCTGCATCTGCTCTCCAGTTGGTGGGTAATTGCAGCCTCCGGCGTCCTTTTTGCCATCGAGATTTTCGCCGATAAAATCCCTGCCTTCGACCTCCTCTGGAATGCCCTGCACACTTTTGTTCGAATTCCGGTGGCTGCCCTGATCGCTTATGGCGCGACCTCTCAGCTATCTCCCGAAAAACAGCTGCTGGCGACTTTGGCCGGGGGAGCCATCGCCCTCGCCGCCCACGGAGGCAAGACTGCAGCCCGGATGGCCGTCACCCCGTCTCCCGAGCCGCTTTCGAACTTCGCCCTGAGCGCGGGAGAAGACGCACTTGCTGTATTCTTGACCTGGCTCGCCACCCTGCACCCGATCGTGGCCGGCACGATGGCTGCGGTCTTTCTGGTCGCAATCATGGTTGTGATCCGTTGGGTAGTTCGGGCCATGAAAAAACTGTTTTACGGTGCAGAAGACGAGTTGACGCCTTCCAAACGGCGTCTAAAAGCAGCCTAACCTTATGACTCCGAATTCACCCTTTACCGACGTCCCCACCGCGATCGAAGAGATCCGCGCCGGTCGCATGATCGTCGTCGTCGACGATGAGGATCGCGAAAATGAAGGCGACCTGACCCTTGCCGCCGAGAAAGTCACTCCCGAGGCGATCAACTTCATGGCCAAGTACGGACGCGGCCTGGTCTGCCTGGCCATGACCGAAGAGCGCCTTGAGCACCTCCGTATCGGTCCCATGACGAGCGAGAACACTTCGCAATACGGCACCGCTTTTTGCGAGGCGATCGACGCGCGCGACGGCATCACCACGGGAATCTCCGCTCATGATCGCGCTCACACCATCAAAGTGGCAATCAATCCCGCGACGCGCCCCTCCGATCTGGCGCGCCCGGGCCACATGTTCCCGCTGCGAGCTCGCAAGGGAGGAGTCCTGGTCCGTGCCGGTCAGACCGAAGCTTCTGTCGATCTCGCCCGCCTGGCCGGTATGGTGCCCGCCGGCATCATCTGCGAAATCATGAAAGATGACGGCACCATGGCGCGCGTGCCCGATCTCATCCAGTTTTGCCGCACCCACGAAATGAAGATGCTGACGGTGGCCGAGTTAATCCGCTATCGCATGCAGCATGAGCGCTACGTGCATCGCGTAGGCGAGGCCATGGTAGAAACCAGGCACGGAGAATTCCGCCTCATCGCCTACGACAGTGAGGTGGATGGCGGCGGATCTCACATGGCGCTGATTCGAGGAGATATCAGCGGTTCCGCAACGCCAGTCCTGGTCCGCATGCACGCGCATTGCCTGCTGGGCGACGTTTTCGGAGCCACCGCCTGCAATTGTCATCAGACTCTTGAAGCCTCGCTGAAGATAATCGCCGAAGAGGGAAGAGGCGCATTAATTTACCTGCACCAGACGAGCAAAGGGTTCACTGCGGAAAAAATCGGCGAGCAATCGTTTCTGACCTTCCACCGTGAACGCCGTCTGCCCTCGCTCCCGGAAAGCGAGCGCAAAATCCACCGCGAAATAGGCCTGGGAGCCCAGATCCTCTCCGATTTGAATCTGAAACGAATCCGTCTCCTGACCAATCACCCCAGGAGAGTTGCCGCGCTGGAAGGCTTCGACATTGAGATAGTGGAACAGGTGCCAGTAAAGCTGGCAGTCCAAGAAACATAACTGTTCGTGTGGGGAGGGGCGCCTCGCCCGTCCAAGGTAACTCGGCAGATTCCTGCGTTTTAGAGGAACTCAGGATTTCGCCATTCCAGGCTCGCAGAGCGCGAAAAAATTCAGAACGGCTTCCGCGGAGTAATCTCCTCATCCTTAATGAAAAACTGTGCCGAGCACTGCGAGGATCCGCAAATTGTCGGCAGCAGTCCCGCCATCTGCCTCCGCGTGATCAATCCCAGCGTGCCGCATGACGGACAAGAGAGCACCGCCCAATAAGGGTCCTCGCGCTCTCCGACCTCGCCTGCATTTTCCAGCACGAATACGGTGCCGGGTTCCATCTGCTCGGGAATCCATTCGTTGATAATGCTCAATTCACCGATCATCATGCCTCCCTGCCTTCCGTTTTTGCGCTCTACTTACGTTCCACTGATTTAGGCAAAACGTTTCACTTACGCCCGTCGCCGCCGTCGCAAAGCGCGTATCCGTTCCGACCCGGCAGCCTTCTTGTGCGAAGCAATCTCTCCTCGCACCCTCCGCACTTCATCGCTCAGGCAGATGTCAAACATGGGCTGCCGTGCGTTCTTGAGCAGATCGACAACCTGCCGCGCCGAGGTGCGCAGATACAGATGCGTGCCATCCGTAAGCAGGTGATACTCCGAAGACGCCCGGACCGTAGCCGCCAGGCTGGTGCCAAATTCCTGCTGCAGAAATCGAATTACTTTCCGCATGCGCTGCAACGAGAAGCCGCGCCGTCGAAGCTGGCAGATCACCGCTACCGTGACCAGTTCGTCCCAGCTATAAATGCGCCGTCGCCCCTGCCGCTCCGGCGCCACAATCCCGCGCTCGTCCCACCATTGCAGCTGACGAGCGCTGATTCCGGTGAGAGCGATCACGTCGTTCGATGTGAACTGTCGTTGCATCCTGAGCACTTTTGTTTCAAACAATAGAAGCGAGAAATGTTTGAAACATTCTAGGCGGCCGAGGCATAAATCAAGCAAGGTTTCGTTGTTCGTCATGTTGACTACACGGGTACATACTGGCAGTCAGGGCTGCGAATCCTTGTGATCTCCGGAGTGAAGACTTGGATCTCTGCCGCAGGTGTTTCAACCTTCGCGGTAAAGATTTGTGCGTTCCCGCCTCAGGGATTACCATTAGCAAACAGACAAAACTAGCAACAGACAAATTCTTCCCTTAGGGGCCATTGAATTGACGATCGAAAAAATGCGTACGCGCATCGTTGTGCTTGTTTGCTTCGTTCTTCTCTCCGCCATACTGACTTTCTCGCAGGAGAAAGAGGGTTATCGCAAGATGGATGCGAAGCAAAAATCCGCGTCCAAGACAACCGCCGCGCCCGCCGCTGACACTGACCAAAACAGCGACAAAGACAAAGACAAAGAGGAAAAGAACGAAGGCGACCCGCTCTTCCGCGGCATGAAGTACCGCTCGATCGGCCCCTACCGCGGCGGGCGCTCCCTGACCGCCGCCGGAATTCCCGGCGATCCCTCCACTTACTATTTCGGCGCGACAGGCGGAGGCGTCTGGAAATCCACCGACGGTGGGAATACCTGGACCTCGGTCTTCGACAAAGATGGAGCACCGTCCATCGGCAGTATTGCCGTCGCCGTCTCTGATCCGAACATTGTCTATGTGGGCACCGGCGAAGCCTGCATTCGCGGAAACATCGGGCAAGGCGACGGCGTCTGGAAGTCACTCGATGCGGGAAAATCCTGGAAGAACATTGGCCTGAAAGATTCGCGGGCCATCGGCAGAGTGATCGTCAACCCGCGCAATCCCGATATCGTTTTTGTCGCCGCGCTAGGTCATCCATTCGGTCCCAACAACGAACGCGGCGTCTTCCGGACGACGGACGGCGGCAAAACATGGGACAAAGTTCTCTACAAGAACGACAATACGGGAGCGATCGACGTGGCTTTCGATCCTCAGAATCCGAACATTTTGTACGCCTCATTGTGGGAAGCTCGACGGACTCCATGGACTCTCGCCAGCGGCGGCCCCGGCAGCGGCATCTATCGCTCCACCGACGGAGGCAGTACGTGGAAACATCTTGAGGAGCACGGCTTGCCGAAAGAGCCGTACGGGCGGATAGGGCTGGCAGTCGCGGCAAACTCCGAGCGCGTCTACGCCCTCATCGAAGCGAAAGATGGCGGCCTTTACCGCTCCGACGATGGGGGCGACACTTGGGACCTGGTCAATGGCAGCCACCAGTTATTTCAGCGCGCGTGGTACTACATGCATGTGATCGCCGATCCGCAAGATGCGAACACGGTCTACGTGGCCGATGTCGAATTCTTCAAGTCCACCGATGGCGGACGAAACTTCAATAAAATAAAAGTGCCGCACGGCGATAATCACGGGCTCTGGATCGATCCCAAGAATACGAAGCGCATGATCGCCTCCGACGACGGTGGCGTTACCATTAGCGTGGATGGCGGCAAGTCGTGGACCCGCCAAGACAACCAGCCCACCGCGCAGTTTTACCACGTCATCACCGACACGCGCACGCCGTACTACGTCTACGGCTCGCAGCAGGATAATTCCACCGTCGCCATTGCCAGCCGCAGCGACAATGGAGCCATTGGCCGCGAAGACTGGTATGAGGTCGGAGGCGGTGAAGCGGGCTATATCGCGCCTGATCCGAGCGACCCAAACATCGTGTATGCCGGCGACTATCAGGGGAACATCACGCGCTTCGATCGCCGCACCAACCAGATCCAGAGCATCGCCGTCTGGCCCGAACTGAGCGATGCGCGCGGAGCGGCCCCGCTCGATCACCGTTTTCAATGGACCGCTCCGATCGTAATCTCTCCGCAGGATCCGAAAACCGTTTACTACGGAGGCGAGCGCATTTTCAAAACCACCGATGCAGGAATGCACTGGGAAGCGATCAGCGGCGATCTGACGCGCAATGACAAATCGAAGCAGCAGCCCTCCGGCGGCCCCATCACGGTTGACGATACCGGCACCGAATATTACGACACCGTTTTTTCCATTGCTCCCTCGCCCGTGGTCAAGGGACTAATCTGGGCAGGCACTGACGATGGCTTGATCCAGCTCACTCGCGATGAGGGAAAGAATTGGACGAACGTAACTCCGAAAGATCTTGCCGACTGGAGCCGCATCAGTCTGATTGAAGCGTCTCCGCATGATGCTGGCAAAGCTTACGTGGCCGTCGATCGGCATCAGAATGACGATCCCTCCCCCTATATCTACAAGACGATCGATTACGGAGCGACTTGGACCCGCATCACCACCGGCATTCCGGACGGAGTTTTCGTGCGCGCCGTCCGCGAAGATCCCAAGAAAAAAGGTTTGCTCTATGCGGGTACCGAACGTGGTGTCTTCGTCTCGTTCGATGACGGAGCCCACTGGCGCTCGCTGCAGAACAACCTGCCCATCGTTCCTGTCCACGACCTGGTGATCAAGAATGACGACCTGGTATTGGCGACCCACGGCCGCGCCTTCTGGATCCTCGACGACGTCTCGCCGCTTCGCCAGTTTGTCGATTCTGTGGCGGCGGAAGATGTACATCTCTATCAGCCCGCCACCGCCTATCGCCTGCACACGGGAGAGGCTCCCTCTAAACTGTTCTTTGACGGAAGGAATCCGCCCAGCGGCGCGGTCATTTATTACTACCTGAAGCCAGTTCCCAAGGCGGACCCGCAAAAGGACGAAGCAAGAAAAGAGGAAGTGAGGATCGAAATCCTCGACGCGTCCGGAACCGTGATCCGCAAGTATTCCAGCCGCAAGAACGAGGCCCTCGACGAACCTCTCGATCCCGAGGACAAGAAGCCCGAAAAGCAAATCAAGCCGGAAGATGGTCTGAATCGTTTCGTGTGGGATCTCCACTATGAGGAAGCGAACCGCGTTCCCGGCTACTTTCTATGGGAATACCAGGAGGGCGCGAAAGGGCCGCTGGCGCTTCCGGGCCACTATCAAGTGCGTTTCACTGCCAAGGGCAAAAGTGTCACCGCTCCCTTTGCGGTAAAGATTGATCCGCGAGTCACCACTTCGCAAAGCGATCTGGAGAAGCAGTTCAAACTCGAATTGGAATTGCGCGACGAGTTGAATCGCGTCTACGGCGCAGTCAATCAGATTCAGGACGTGCGCGAACAATTGACTGGCCTGAAGAAGCGCCTTGGGCCTGGCGATTCTACCAAAGCCGTGTTCGATGGCGCGACGGCCCTGGAAGCGAAGCTGATCGCCGTTCGCGACCCGCTGATCAATTTCAGAATCAGCGCCAGCGAAGACTCCCTCGCTTACGCTCCAGGAATCGATGCCAAGCTTGCGTTCCTTTCCATGGGAGTGTCCGGCTTTGCCGACTCTGCGCCGACCGCAGCGCAGTACCAGGAATTCGACAAGTTGAAAAAGCAGACCGATGAATTACTGGCCGGCTGGGATCAAGTGCGGAATACGGATATTGCGAATTTCCAAAAGCTAGCCGCCGAACAGAACATCCATTCCATCTATGTTCCGGACGTAAGAAGTGAGCGAGTGCAAGGCGAAGGCGAAGAATAGAAAGTTCGTGGGGCTCCGGCCCTACACCTGATTTCTAGATGAACATCTCGTCTTGCGGCACGCCGGCGCCATTTTTGGGATGGCGCTTTTTCTGCCCGAAAAACACTTCGACTCCGGTGCTCACGGCGGCCATCAGCCCATTCACCTGCCGCAGGGGAGAGACCACGGTCTTGTGCACGATCTCGGTCGTATCTTCCACTTTGTCCATGGTGCGATTCAAGAGTTCGTCGGCGCGGATGACTTGCAACCGGGTGCGGTCCAGCACATCGGTCAGGGTGGCGTCGAGGCGCGCCAGTTGATTGCGCACGAGGTTGCTCGACTCGGCGGCGTTTGTACTCAAAGTCTCGATCTTCGGACGCAGTTCCACCAGCATGTTCTGCACGGTGTCGATCGTGGGGAGAGCCTTGCCTTTCACTTCCGTCGCCAAAGCTTCCATCTTCTCCGTGCTCTTGCGGACGGTAAGATAGAGGCCCACCAGAATTCCTGCCTGCACCACGATCGCGAACGTCGTCACCGCAATGAAAATTCTCAGGAGGTTGTCATCCATCGCTGAATCCTCTTACTAGCAAAGCGAATCGAGCGCTTCGGCTAGATATTCTTGGACGGTTCGGCCCCGCCCGCGGTCGTCTCGCTATAGGCCTGTCGGCCCGCTTCGTAGGCCGAGCGGAACCGCTCTTTCTGCTGATTGAGCACATCGCTTCCGCGATCGACCCACTCACTGGCCTGTTCGCGAGCCCGCCGAGCCTGTTCCCGCGCTTTTTCGCCGCCTTCCTGCGCTTTGGAACGAATCACGTCGCGAATCTCATCGCCCGACTTCGGCGCGTACAGCACACCCACCAGGGCCCCCACGCCAAGTCCCGCCAGGAACCACAAGAAACCGTTGCCATCGTGATCGGCCATAACTACCTCCTCAATAATTTCTTTCTCTATCGGATGGTAGCACCCTGATATGTGAAAGACAATTCAAGCGCCAGGCGGGGATTGGGTCAGTTTGAAAGACATATTCCCGCAGCGGGTAAACAGTCTGCTGAAAAAGTGTTTTCCCAGCGCAGCAGCCTTTCAGCGGCTGGAAGCCGCTTTTGATTCCGCAGCAGTTACGGCACGAGTGGAACTCGTGCCCTTCCCGGTCGTGCTGGAATCCAGAGTTTTTCAGCAGTCTGTAAAGCCGCTATTGATTTTGCGATTATGGCACGGCTGAAGCCGTGCCCTTTCAAAGCAAAAATTCAAACTGACGCACTACAGCCACCAAAGAAACGCTTGTGTGCGGCGCTCCAAAGGGGGACAATGAACGCGTTTTTCAGGAGGCACTTTTGTCCGATCGCAAGTATCGGCAGCGTGGATACCAGGACTCCGGCGGGGGAGCGAAAAAAGAATTCGAGAAGTCGTCGCCCGCTCCGAAAAAAGAAAACACCTTTGGACCGCGGCCGATCAACATGCCGGGCACGCGCACCGTCTCGCGCTGCGCGGAATGCGGAGCGCTGCTGCAGAATCTCTCCGATCCCGTCGGCCAATGTCCGAAGTGCGGATTCGATCTCCACGCCTGCAAACAGTGCGAACATTTCGATCCCTCCAGCCGCTTCGAATGCAATCAGCCCGTCCCCGCGAGAATCTCTCCCAAGGATAAGAAGAACGACTGCGCGATCTATTCCATCCGAGTGATGATAGAAAAAGAGACCTCGAGCAAAGGCAGCCAGCGTCCGAATGATGCGCGCGCCGCGTTTGATAATCTGTTCAAAGACTGAGAAACGGGTGTCAGTTTTCAGTTGAGGTTCCCCTCGCATTTACTCGATTGTGTACTGATAAGGTATTGACCCGTGTTTACTACCACCCCCCTCCCCCCGATGCCCTGGAATCAGAGGGTTGGCAGGTGTCGAGGCGCCAAAATCTAGAACGCAAAGAACTTATTTTCAAAATATTCCGGAACAAGGAGTTAGCTTGATTCCTCGCCTGATTCTATCGATTTCTCAGGTTTCCGCAGCCCTCTGACGTCCGCTGAATTTCCCAGGGATAGTTATCAAACAGTACTGATGTTTCATGATGCGGCGCGCGCCTCGGCTCCGACACATCCGCGAAGATTGTTGCGCAGTTCTGGGTGGCTGTCTGTGATGGATGGGCCGTGGGTTTGTGACGAATCGGGGTAGTCCCTTTGTTGGCCTGGGCTGATGCGCTGCGCCAGCCAAAAAACTCGGCTTCACGGGGAGAATTCCCTGACACTTTCTTGCTGAGCGCCGGGGTGTAGGGGTCCTTCGACTACGCAGGGGCTTCACTTCGTGAAGCTCCTGCTGCGCTCAGGATGACAAGTTGGGTAAGTGGACTGAGTGCTGCGCTCAGGATGACAAGTTGGGTGGGTGGACTGAGTGACGCGCTCAGGATGACAGGTTGGGTGGGTGGACTGGGTGGCGCGCTCAGGATGACAAGTTGGGTGGGTGGACTGAGTGACGCACGCAGGATGACAGGTCGGGGTGGGTGATGGGTCGCGGGATGATCAGGGGCTGGCCCTTGGTTATTTGTCACAAACGGGGTGTGATGGGGTTCACTTACAGGCAGCGCTGGGGCTGGGAATATCTTTAACATGCTGGTCTTTATATTGTTATTTTTATTCTTTATTTTCGTTTTTGTTTTTCATTTCATACTTCATGCGGGAAACAGGAGAATCAAAATGTCTTCATATCCGAAGAGTGTCGCTCGGTGTCAACATATCAAGATCAACGGGTCGCAGTGCGGATCGCCGGCGCTGCGCAATAAGAAATATTGCTACTTTCACATGGGGTGGGCGCGGAAGAACATGGAAATTAACCTGAATATGCAGCGGGAGCGGTGGGAAGCGACGATGTCGCTGCTGGAGGATGCAGATTCGGTGCAGATGGGGCTGGGCGAGATCATGCGGCTGATGATGACGCGGCAGGTCGACCACCGGACGGCGGCGCTGATGCTGTACGCGCTGCAGACCGCGTCCACCAATCTTAAACGCACGTCGTTTGAGCCGCAGCCGACGCTGGTCGTCATTGATCCGGAATGCGTGGAGCGGCGTCCGCTCGGAGCGACGGCCTGGTCGACGGTGGAAGGATGCGAGTACGACGATGTGCGGGAGATGGAAAAAAGAGAGAAGGAAGATGCGGCAGGGCACGATGTCGCCGGGGCCTTCGAAGGCGACGACGACGAGGGATATCGCAACTCGATGCTCAAGTACCTTATCGACCGCAAGTCCGCGCTCTATCCGGAGTTGCTGGAGATGACCATGGGCGAATTCCTGGAGCGACACAAAAATCCGTCGAGGGTTGAAAATCGTCCACGGTAGGGAGTGCGCCGAGAGACGCGGCAAGCCGCGTCTCTACCATTGTTTTCAAATATAGTTTTCCAAGGTGCTGCCCACTGTCGTTTTTCAAGGTTTCTGCGTAGGCCGCAGCAGAACTTCGCTGGCGAACGATTGTGGAGACTGGGTGACGAGCATCGCCACCACGTGAGCCACATCTGCGGCCTGCAGCATCTTCTCCGCATTCTTGCCTTCATGCGGGCTGAACTCGGTGTGGGTGGAGCCTGGGCAAATCACTGAAACGCGAATGTTATGGGGACGCAGCTCCTCGGCCACGGAGTAGGTTAATCCGTTCAGTCCCCACTTCGAGGCGGCGTAGGCGGCTCCATTCGGCAACGGATTCTTGCCGGCGAGGGATGAGATGTTGATGATGTGTCCGGCGGGCGAATTCGATTTGATCATGATGGGAGCCAGGCTGCGGATGCAGTAGTAGACGCCACGCAGGTTGGTGTTTAAGAGGCGCTCCCAATCTTCGGGCGCGAGTTGGAGGAGAGGGGCTCCCTCGCCGCTGACGCCGGCATTGTTGACGAGGACATCGAGGCGGTGGAAGGTGCTCTGGACGCGGTCGGCGAGAGCTTCGACCGACTGCAGATCGGTGACATCGCATTCGACGAGAGTGCTCGACGGGCTCGATGTTTTTGGAATCGGTGCGGAAGCCGCGACGCTGGTTGGCTTGGCCTTCTCGATGGCGGCGGCGGTTTGTTCGAGGGCATCGCGCGAGCGACCGCATAACACTGTATGGGCGCCGAGTTCGGCAAGTTTCATGGCGATGGCTCGGCCAATGCCGCGTCCAGCGCCGGTAATGACGGCGACTTGGCCGTCTAATGGCGAGTGGGTTGAAACTGTGGCATGGGTCAAGGTGAGTTGCTCCAGGAGAGCATTATCATAAATCGGTTTCGGGTAGGATACGACGCAGCTGCCAAGATTCTTATGCGGTCCTAGACGAGGCAAGCCCCGTCTTTACCAGAGGTTCTCAACGAAGCGATAGCCTGGTACGAACCAAAGCTGCGGGATCGCGATTCTATTTTGCGCAACGAGGCAATTTTGCATCCAAATAGAATAGGCGGGAGGCGATTTAGAACTGGATCAGGTTACGAGAGAGAGAAAGCGAGCCAACGGTCGAACCGAGCGATTGAGGGTCAGTTTGCAAGACATATTCCCCCAGCGGCTAAAAGCCGCTATTGATTTTGCGAGTTATGGCACGGCTGAAGAGTTTGCGGAAGAAGTCGTCGAGGGCGAAAGAAGCATACCTCAGGCGCTGAAGCGCCAATCTATTTCCAACGACTTAGCGGCACGACTCAAGTCGTGCCCTTCCCGAAACCAGCTCAATCCAGAGTTTTTCAGCAAACTGTGAAGCCGTGCCCTTTCAAAGCAAATTCAAACTGACCCACTACCAAGCGAGCAAGGCGCTTGCCTTAGCGGGACTACATCCTTATAATCCGCTCACCGGAATAATGTTAAGCCTCGGCATCTCGACAGGCGGCCCATGTTTTCGGGACCCGCTGGTGCAAGTGGCAGAAATACCAGTAGTATTCCGTAGGTTCAGTGAGAAATTAGTGCAAGGTGCCAGCCCGACACCAGTGTTGGTTCGACTCGGCAAGCTGTTTATTCCACCTTCCCCGAAGAGTTAAGGAGCACAAGGAATGAAGAAGATTGTTCTCGCGATGTTGCTGGTAGCCGCGGTTACCGCCGTCGCACAGACCGCGTCCGCGCCCGCACAAGCACCGGCCCCGGCCGCGCCCACCCAGGCAGCACCCGCCGCGCCCGCGCAACCGGCTCCGGCCAAGAAAGAGATTAAAGATCCGGCCGAATATAACGCCTACATGGGCGCAGTCGGACAGTCGGATCCGGCGGCGCAGATCAGCGGCTTTGAGGCTTTTCTGACCCAGTATCCGAAGAGCGCGTTTAAGGAAGAAGCGCTGGAGCTATTGATGGCGGCCTACCAGAAGACGGGCAATCAGGCGAAGATGGTGGAAACGGCGCAGAAAACCTTGCAGGTAAACCCGTGCAATATCCGTGCCTTGGCGCTCGTCACTTATGCCGCGAAGGCCGGGCAAAAGTTCGCCGACGCCCTGCAGTCCGCCCAAAAAGGTTTGCAGTGCTGGACGACGGCGGTCAGGCCTTCGGACACTCCGGCGGCAGATTGGGACAAGTTGCGATCGCAAACCACGGAGATATTTAACGACGCGGCCGGGATGAGCGCTTACCAGCTGCAGATTCAGTCCAAAGGTAACGACTACAGCAAGGCGGAAGAGTATCTGCGGGCTGCGGTCAATGGCGATCCGACGAACCTGGCGGATGTTTATTACCTGGCGCTTGCCGACCTGGCCACGGGACCGGCGGAAAATGACGTAGAGGGACTTTTCTACATCGCGCGCGCTTCTAATCTGGCACAGGCCGACGGCAAGGCTAAGATTGCCGACTTTGGCAAGAAGAAGTACATCAAGTACCACGGCAGCGACCAGGGATGGAACGAACTGATGGCGCTGGCCGCGACCGCGACGAAGCCTCCGGATAATTTCACGATCACGAAGTACGTCCCGCCAACTCCGGCGCAACAGGCGGCCGATCTGGTCAAGACGAAGAAGGTCGAGGACATGAGCTTCGCGGAGTGGGAGCTGGTTCTTTCTGAGGGTGCTCCCGAAGATGCAGAGAAAGTGTGGAGCGTACTGAAGGGGAAACCGCTGCAGATGGTGGCCCACGTAATGAGTATTGATCCGCCCGCCAAGCCTACTTCTCCGACGGTGCTGCATCTGGCGGGTAGTCAGGATGACATCGATGCCAAGCGAGCGGACATCGATCTGACGATGTCGGCGGCGATTCCGGCAAAGCAGATGCCGAAAGAAGATACGGACTTCCAGTTCGAGGGAACGCCTGTCTCCTACGTGGCGAAGCCGTTTGTGATGACGATGAACGACGGGGCGTTGCTGGTGAAATCCGCACCGAAGTCACCGGTGCATAAGAAACCAGTGGCTCACTGACGAGTTCTGGTCGCAGGTGTCAGGTGTCAGGGAAAGCGCTACTGATTAAAGAAGAAAGACGGTCCCGAGTCGGGGCCGTCTTTTTTATGTGTCGAATTTATTGTGTCGAATCATTCTGGCGGCTGGCTCCTACGAGTTTCGAGCTAAGAGCCAATAGCTAGAAGCCACTAGCTTTCTTCAGCGGATCTGTTTTCTCTCTAGAGTGACGGGACGCGCGCTTCTGGGCGGACGCTTGGCGCCGGCGCGTAAGGGACGAACGTCGATCTTGAGCTCTTGCATGGTCCGGCTGAGGGTGTTGCGGTGCATCCCCAACTGCCGCGCCGCCTTGCACTGATTGCCGCGGTTTTCTTCGAGGACGGTGATGATGAAACGCTTCTTGAACTCACGGACCGCTTCCGAATAGAGAATGTTGCTCTTGTACATCTGAAGAATGAGTGCTTCCAGTTGATCTTTCACTTGCCGCCTCGTTTCAAATCTTGCGCCTGAAGGCGCGTATTCCTCAGGTTCTTGCGACATGCCTGAAGGCATGTCCCGATACGAATGTCGTTTCCTGCGGACTTCTAAAACTCTTAGTGACAGATGACGACAAGAATTCCCTGGCCGGCGCGGAAAAATTAAGTTCGCGCTTTGTCCGACGCCGCATGTACCTGCCGCATGTAATCCAAGCCTTGGTAAAAGCGATGTCGTAATTCCGGGGGCGCCAGCCAGATTGCCGCCCTTCCGCCTACCAGAAAATATGGCGCCAACTCGGAGCCCTCAAGCCACTTGGCAGCGGGCGCAAAAGCGGCCACGGCAGTAAGCACAATTGCCACTACCAAGGCTCCGCGCAACAAACCAAGAACCGCGCCCAAAACCCGGTCTATCGAACTGAGACCGGCTTTCTTCATGGCCCAACGCGCGATCCTGCCGGCCAAACCGGCCACGATCAGGACCGCGAAAAAAATGATCAGGAAACCGGCAATTTCGCCCAACCACGGCGATTTCAAATGAGGCGCGAACCGGTCCGCCAGGCGCTGATACTGCCAGGCGGCCAGCAAGTATCCCACAACCAGGCCAGCCAATTTGAAGGCCTCAAAAAAAAAACCTTCCATCGCCGCTGCGGTTACGGAAAATACCAGAAAGCCGAGGATGATCCAGTCCGCGATGCTCATGGTTCACGATCGTTCTTCGATGATCCGAAGTTCGATGATCCGAAATTCAATGATCGAAGTTCAATGACACCAGCGCACGCCAACTAAATCTCCAACTCGCGTCCCGTCAACTGACGGTATGCCCCGAGATACTTTTCGCTGGTCCGCAGCGCAACTTCCTGGGGAAGGGCGGGCGCGGGCGGTTGTTTATTCCAGCGAATTTCTTCGAGGTAATCCCGAACATACTGCTTATCGTAAGAATCCTGCGGCTTGCCCGGTTGGTAGGTATCGGCCGGCCAGAAACGCGAGGAATCCGGTGTGAGCACTTCATCCGCCAGGGTGATACCTTTGGCGGTTTGTCCAAATTCGAACTTAGTGTCGGCGATGATGATGCCGCGCTGCAGGGCATAATCGGCGGCCTTGTTGTAGATGCGCAGCGTGATGTCGCGCAAGCGGCGGCTCAATTCGGGATCGACCAGCTTGCACATTTCCTCGAACGAAATGTTGATGTCGTGTCCGGTGGTGGCCTTGGTCGCGGGCGTGAATAAAGGCTCGGGAAGCTTGTCGGACTCTTTCAATCCCGAGGGAAGTTTGACGCCGCAGACCGAACCCGTCGCTTTGTACTCTTTCCATCCGGAGCCGGAGAGGTAGCCGCGCGCCACGCATTCGACGGGGAACATTTCGGCGCGCATCACCATCATGGAGCGGCCGCGAAGCTCGTCGGAGTGGTGGCGAATGGCCGCGGGATAGCGGTTCACGTCAGCGGTGACGAAATGGTTGGGAACGATATCCTGGAGGAAGTCGAACCAAAAGAGCGAGATCTGGGTGAGCACCCGGCCCTTGTGCGGAATGCCAGTCGCGAGAACGTAGTCGAAGGCGGAGATGCGGTCGGTGGCCACGAAGAGCAGATGGTCAGGATCGAGGTTATAAACGTCGCGAACCTTGCCGCTGGCGTGTAACTCGAGTTCGGGGTAGTCTGTGCGCAAGAGTACAGAGTCTAGGATTTCGGGGCTCATGTGTAATTCACCGGCAAGAAAACTTTGCGTATTCTAGCTGTCGTGGGAAATTTGTCAACGCTTTCCATCACACATGCGGGGTCAATGGCAAACGCCGTGAAATGGAAAAGTGTTGACAGTTCAAGTGTAAGCTAGAAACCTTGTCCAGCGCCGGTTTTAAAAGGATGGCGATGTGGAAAAGCTGAGGAAGGCTCTGGAAAAAAAGGTAACGAGTTTTTGAACGGAGAAAGCAGAATGGCGCGGAGGTTGTCAATAAGTTTTCGTTTGTTTTTTGGGGCGTGAGTTCCGTTCGAACGTACGGTTCAAAACTGGCTGGGCCATTTGCGGGTGGCATGGAAGACAAGCAGCAACTCTACGGTGTCGTCGCGTACGCGGTAAGGAACGATATACGGAGTGCCGGAAACCACCAACTCCCGAGTGCCGGCTACCCGGCCAGGCCGGCCTGAAGCGGGAAACCGTTTGAGAATTTCGACCGCGTTCAATATCGCCGCGACGGTTCGGTCGGCAGCGGCAGAACTGTCTTGCGAGATATATTCGGCTTCAGCAATCAGACTGTCGAGTGCAACGTCCAGCCACTTAACGTGCACGACGCGTCCAACGCTTCAGCCTCTGCTCCACTTCCTTGTCGCTGGCAAACTCGCCGCGGTCGGCCGCGGCAATCGCTTTCTTGATTTCGGCGATTTGCCACTCATTCACGGAAACATATTCCTGGATCGCCTGGGCGGCGACGAACGAGCGGCTTCTGTTCATCGATTTCGAGATGCGATCGAGCTTGTTCTTGAGCTTGGCGTCCAGGCGGAGGGTTAGAACGGCGGATTCTGGCATGATGTGTACATTATACATCAGTTGTATACGAAGCGAGGGAGTCGATCATACGGTGATTGACCCGTGGGCCATTAACGACCACAGCAGCAACCTCTAGTGACTCAGCTACAGCGAGTGCTGCGTGATGGCGTCGAACTGGCCGAGCTTCGCTCGGCCTTGGGCGGGCGAGGGCGCCCGCCCTACACGAGCTTTATGCGGCGCCGAAACGCACCGACACCAGCTTCGACACGCCCGGTTCCTGCATGGTCACGCCATAGAGCACCGGCGCGATGCTCATGGTTCGCTTGCTGTGGGTGATCAGGATGAACTGGGTCTGCACGCTCATCTCGCGGACCAGTTCGGTAAAACGCGCGATGTTGGCTTCGTCGAGCGGAGCATCGACTTCGTCGAGAATGCAGAACGGACTGGGCGTGTACTGGAAGATGCCGACCAGAAGGGCCAGAGCGGTGAGCGCTTTTTCGCCGCCGGAGAGCAGCAGCACATTCTGCAATTTCTTTCCGGGAGGCGACGCGACCACGTCAATGCCGCTCTCGGCGCTGTTTTCGAGGTCGGTGAGGCGCATGAAGCCGTGCCCGCCGCCGAACAATTTGCGGAAGGTGGCCTGGAAATTCTCGTTGATCCGGTTGAATGCTTCTTCAAATTTCTGCCGCGAGACCAGATCGATCTCGCGAATTGTGGCCGAAGTATCGGCGATCGCGTCGAGCAGATCTTTGCGCTGCGTTTCAAGGAACTGATGGCGTTCCGCCGTTTCCTTGTACTCTTCGAGCGCCATCATGTTGACCGGGCCCATGGCGTCGAGGCGAGTTCGCATTTCACGGTACGCCAGATCTTCGGCGGCCAGCTCTTCCCCGGTAAGCAGCGGAATCGCGGCGCCGGCAGTGGTTTCGGCGAGCAGGACGGCGCGTTCCACGCCCAGTTCGTTAAGACAGGTATCAGCCAGGTGTTGCAGGTCGGATTGCAGTTTGGCAGCCGTGGCCGACAGTTCACCTCGGCGATCGCGAGCTAAATCAAGCTGCTGACGTGTGCTGCGAAGCAGTTCTTCAATTTCGACGAGACGCGCCCGGACCTGCTCAGACTCGAGTTGCAGCAGGCCTTCGCGTGCTTCTCCTGCATTGCACTCAGCTTCGAATTGAAGGAGTTGCTCAGCCAACTGCACGTTCTCATTTTGCCGTTGCTCGATTTCAGCGCTGGCCGATTCCATTTGCGTCTGCAAAGTGGCAGCCCGCTCACGCATCTCGGAGACGAGCGCTTCGATGCGCTGCAACAAGGTTGTCGCCGAACGGTGGCGCTCTTCGAGAGTGGCGACGCGCGCGGCACGCTGCGAGGTAGTGGCAGCGGCGGTGTCGCGGTGAGTGCGGAGAGCGGCGAGGCGATCCTGTCCGGCGGCCAACGCCGTTTCGAATTGACTGCGCGTTTGCTCGATGGAAGTCAGTTCGGCCTGGCGCGACGCGATGAGGCTCTCCTGCTCCTGCCGTTCAGCTGTCAGGCGGAGCAGTTCGCGTTCGCCGACCGCAATCCGTTCCCGCACCCGCGACATTTCGCCTTCCAATTGCTTGAGCAAATGTCCGGAGGTCATCGCCTGCTTTTCTGCTTCTCGCTTCTCGTCTTCCAGACGATCGAGCAGGCAGGTGTGCTCCTTAATTTCGCGGCCCAGGGTAAGCGCCAGCATTTCTTTTTCGCGCAGCGCCCGCTCTAACTCCTCGAGGAGGCGGAGTACGTCACGCAGTTCGCGTTTCATCGACAGCGGCCCTTCGCTGCGTTGCTTGCCGCCGGTGACGGTCACGTTATGGAAGCACTCGCCAGTCTGCGAGAGAAAGAACGCGTCGGGGCTGGAAAGCGCCAGTTCACGCGCGACGGCGGGATCGGGGACGATGTAGCCATTGCCCAGCTTGGGCAAAATCACTTCGAGCGACTTGCCGAATCCGTTAAGCACGCGAATCGAGTTCTTCAGTGGCAGGACGGTATCGTTGAGGGGAGCATAGTGATGGCTTTCATCGGCGACGAACGAGAACCTGGCCTGTGAGTCCTCGGGATGGACGAGGAAGGTGGCGCGTCCGTTGACGTCGGAGCGCAGCAGTCGCAAGCCTTCGTCGGCGGCGTCCCACGACTTGACAACGACGAAATTGAGTTCGTCGCGCAAGAAATCTTCGACCACACGCTCATAGCGCGGCTCGACTTCGAGGAAATCGGCGAGCACGCCGGCAGGAGTGTTACCTCCCTGCATGGCGCCGGACTGAAACAAACGGCGCACCGATTCGGTGGAATAACCGTGTTCGGCGATGACCGCTTCGAGCGAACCGCGCTTGCCGAGCGCGGTCGCGTATTCGGAGCGGATGGAATCAAGGTGTTTCTTGGTATCGTTCTCGCCCGAACGCTTGGTCTCAATGGTCTCGCGCAGGCTTGCGATTTCAGCGGACAGGGCGCTGACTCGCTGCGAAACACTTTCAAATTCCAGGGCAATCTGACCGCGTTGCCCGCCGAAGCTTTCCGACTGCGACGAGGCGGTTGCGATTTCCGACCGCAAACGCTGCTCCTCGCGGCCAATGCCAGCCAGTCGCTCTTCGGATTGTGTGAGCTGGTTGCGAAGATTGGAAGCGCCACCGACGGCTTCGAGAATGGCCGCGCGATGCGACTCCTGTTCCTCTTCGAGCATGGCGAGGTTGCTGGCCGCGCACGCTGCTTCCTGCTGGCTAAGGGCAAACTCCTGCTGGGCTGCGGCGAGATCGGCGGCGGCGGAGTCAAGCACTTGCTGGTGTCCATTACGTTCTTCTTCAAGCGCCAGCAGCCTGCTTTGAGCCTGCGCCAACTCGGCCTCGGCGGACGCGGTGCGGACGATCAGTTCCGCGCTGCGCTCTTCGTTGGTGCGGATGCGCGCCTTGCCGCGATCGCCTTCGATGGCGATCTGGTTGAGGCGTTCGCGATTCTGGCGTGTCTCGGTCTCAATCGCATATCCTCGTTGGGTGCGCTCGGAGTGATCTTTTTCCGATTCGTGCACGCTTTCGCTTTGCAGCCGAATCTCCTCGCCCAACTGGAGAATCTGGGTCTCGAGGGTCACAGCTTCCTGATCCATCTGGGTAAACTTGCTGGCGAGAACGACGCGCAGTTTGGCGCGCATCTCGTCGCGCAGGCGGGCATAGCGTTCGGCCTTGCTGGCCTGGCGCTTGAGCGAATTCATCTGGTGCGTGACTTCTTCAAAAATGTCATTGACGCGGTTTAAATTTGTCTTGGCGTCTTCGAGGCGAGCTTCGGCGAGGCGCTTCTTCGTTTTGAATTTCGTAATTCCCGCCGCTTCTTCAATGATGTTGCGGCGGTCCGTCGGACGGCTACTCAGAATCTGGCCGATGCGTCCCTGCTCGATGAGCGCATACGATTCCGGGCCCAGGCCCGTGCCCATGAACAGTTCCTGAATATCGCGCAGGCGGCAAAGTTTTCCGTTGAGCAGATATTCGCTGTCGCCACTGCGGAACAGGCGGCGCGTTACGGAAATTTCTCCGGTGCGGTGTTGCTGCTGATTAAATTTGCGACGGCGGATTTTCAGAACAACCTGCGGACCCGCCACTGCCACAGCGCTATCCGGTGCTCCATCTCCAGCCGCAACTTCCGGTGCAGCAGACGATGCGCCACCGGCCTCGGCTTCCATTTCTGCTTCTGCCGTCTTCCCGGGTTGAGCCTGTTCGACGGCGCGTTCGGTTTCGGCGGCGGCGTGGGCGCGGATCTCGGCTTCGTCCCAGTTCCCGTCGTTCATTTCTACGGCAGGCAGTTCGTCTTGAATCTCGATCTCCGTGGGCGCGTTGGTATCGGGGCCACCATAAATTTCAGGGTCAATCAAAGTCAGGCAGACTTCGGCCATGCCGGTGGGATTGCGGTCGCGGGTGCCGGAGAAGATGACATCTTCCATGCGCGAGCCGCGCAGCGACTTGGCCGACTGCTCGCCGAGCACCCAGGAAATCGCATCGGCAATGTTCGACTTGCCGCAGCCGTTCGGGCCGATGATGGCGGCAATGCCTTCGCCATGGAATTTCAGTTCGGTGCGATCGCAGAACGACTTGAATCCCAGGATTTGCAGTTTCTTGAGTTTGAGCAAAGTGACTCCTCTTCGTGGGCGGACACGGTGGTCCGCAGACTCGGTTTGCGCTGGCTGGAGTGCGCCGCAACTGCGTGGATTCGGAGGTTAACGCTAACCTAGCGCTGTTAACTTCCGAGGTTCCCGCTGGTCATATTCATTCGATGCCGTCCCGCGAACCAGGAACGTCACCCACGCTTTTGACCAACTCTAACGGCGAATACGGGGACGGGTCAAGTAATAAAACACCACATATTGTGGTGCCAGTCGCAGGACCGCCTTTAGTTGCACACAAACCACAGCTATTACGCGCAAGTTGCGGGTGAGGAATGAAGAGGCGGGAGAATGCGAGAGCAATAAGACTGTACCGCCGGGCGCAGGTAGATTCAAGGGCCGATGGTGCGTCTGGTGCCAGACAAACCTCTGGTCTACGGGAGGGCCAGGTCGCGGGTATCGGCCAGGTCAAGTTTCGGGTCTCCGCTGCTGGGCGGAGCGGGAAGCGAGCAATAATCGCGCAGAGGGCCGCTGAACATCTTCTTCCCATTCCACACGATGCGAAGGTCGCCGGGTTTCGGCAGCAATTCCAGCCTCAGGTGGAGGCGAATGCGCTTGACGTTGTGGCTGTGGATGTCAATCGTGTTGTCAGTTTTTACTCGGACATCGATGTCAGACTTACCGGGCTTGCCGTCCAGAATCTCGACCCAGTATGCGCGGGCGGCGAGTGCGTCGAACTGGCTAAGGTCCACGGTGCGCGGGAAGGGGTTTCGAGTCTTGTCCTTGAAAAACGCCAGCGTCAATCCATCATCCGATTGCAGCGTGAGGTCGTGCTCGCGTTTGGGGAGAATTTTCAGTTCCGGCGCGGTCGCGGGATGCAACTCGTTGAGCGCGGTCTGAGTGGTCTGGGAGCAGTCTGGCGTGATGGTGGTGTCATTCTCTCCATGGACAAGAAGTAGCGGCAGGTTTCTGAGGTTGGCGAGCCCGGCTTTAACCTGATCGTTGCATTGGCCCGCGCCCATCAATGAAACCACGGCTGCGAAACGCTGTGGCCAGAGTTCGGCGAAATAGAGGGCGCCCGTTCCGCCATTGCTGAAGCCGGTCAGGTAAATGCGATCGCGATCGACGTTGTAACGTTGCAAGACGTCGTTCAAAACGGCATCGAAGCGGAGGGTGACTTCGGGAGTCCACCAGTATCCGGCGGCTTGGGGATAGAGAACGAGATAATCGGTATCGGAGACGATGGCAGCCGCCGAGTTCATGGCATCGAGGGCGAATCCGGCGCCGCCGCTCAAATAGATGAGTAGCGGCGAGGGCTCGCCGTCGGAGTGGTAGGAAACCGGGACGCGGAGGAGGTAAGGGGTTCCGAGAGTATTGGCTTCTTTGCTTTCTTTTGGGGCGGCTTCCTTTGAGGCGGGCGCGACTTCGAACGTGGTCCCGAATTTCGCCGGCGGTGATTTCGGCGGGAGGGGGCGGCGGCATTCGTCGAACGTCGCGCCTCCGGTTCCGGAAGTCGAAGTGATCCATCGAATCTCGGCTTGGATCAAGCTGCTGGAACTCTGCTGCAGATGATGGAGGAGGTTGGGCACAAGTTTCGGCGCGAGTTCAGGCGGAAGTTCGGGGGGAAGACTGATCCTGCGGCGGACAGCGATGCCGAGCGCCAAAGCTTGGGCCGCCGTTTCATCTGACGAGAGAGGCGACGCGAGCAGTTGCGCCGACGCAGGTGTATCTGGAGTCAGCAGGATCGCCTGCAGGGCGCCCAGCCGCGTCTCTGGAGATTCGATCCAGCGTTCGAGTGGTTCGCCCCGGGCTCGCGATTCCAATTCCATGCGCGCGGTCTCATGGACGGTCAGGTCGCCATCCGAGTACGAGCCATCCAGAGTTATCTGCTCCAGGACGCCGGATTCCGGTGACCACCAGTAGTCAATTTTGAGCAGCCCCTTCGGCGAGGTACCTGCGATGTGATGGCAAGACTTGCCGCGAATCGATTCATCGCCAACCCAGTGCAAATCGAGGCCCATGCCGGCGGTGTTCCCGCGCCAGGCTTCTCCCTGGGCCAGCGGCGCATCTGGAAGTGGCATCACTTCATGCAGCGCATCGATGATGTGGCTGTTGTAGGTTTCTCGCGCGATTTCCCAGGGGTAGTGCGCCTCACCGGTGGGCGAGATTTCCATGGCTTCGGAAAAGTGAGGGGGACGCGTGCGCATGCGCTTTTGAAAATCAGGCTCCTCTTTGGAAAGCCTGTCTTTGCCCTTGGAGACGTACTCGGTCAGTTCGGCGGCTTCGCGATTGCGCTGGAATCCCATAGTGATGTGTGCCGCGCTGTCTTCGAGCACGAGGACGTGGGAACGGAAACGCGCTTCGACCTGGGTTTGATCTTCCTTGTCGTGCGTGCGTCGTTGGAAAGTGTAGTGATAGATCAGGTGATCGCCGGTGCGCAGATCGTAGCGCCATGGGGGCGTGGCGTTTGCGGAAAGTGCGGCAGAAAGTGCCGCAAAAAGTGCGCCGACGAGAAACAGAATTGCGCCGACGGCCAATGGCGAGCGACGACTGGCGCGGCGGACTTTCGGAGGAAATGCTTTGCGCTTCGCGGTCTCACCTCCGTGGAGCTGACAAACTTGGTCTTTTGCGGCCCCCGCTTCCCACCCTAACGTCGAAAAAGCACGACGCTACGATGGGGTACGCAGTTATCCAAACCGCTGCGCAGATCCAAAGAGGGATGAAGCCGTGGAATCCCACCCTAATGTCGAAAGGCACGACGTTAGGATGGGGCACCCGCGTTCATCGTTTGCTGCGGTCGTCATTTTTTGCGTTCAACGAGGAAGCGAGCGAGATCCTTCAGGTTAGACGCGGCGGTTCCGTATTCGTCAAGTTGGGCGCAGGCTTCATCCACGAGCGCGTCGGCCTTTTGCAGCGATTCCTTGATTCCAAATAGTGCTGGATAGGTTGTCTTCTCCGCCGCCTTGTCCTTGCCTGCGGTCTTTCCCAGTTGTTCGGAGGTCTGAGTCAGGTCGAGAACGTCGTCCACGATCTGGAACGCGAGGCCGATTGATTCTCCATAGGTGCGGAGGCGGATGATATCAGCAACTTGTTTCTTTGCCGGCTTTGGTTGGGAGTTTACGCTCTCCGCGTACAAGCCTCCACTGACCACGCTAGCGGTGATGAGCGCCGCGGTTTTGGAACGGTGGATATATTCGAGGGTGGCGAGGTCGGGTTTTTTGTGTTCGGCTTCGAGGTCAACGACCTGTCCGCCGATCATGCCGTCGATGGTGCCGGTGGCGTGGGCGATTTCGCGGACGATGGCAACGCGCGCCTCGGCGGGACAAATGATTTGGGCTAACACTTCGTAAGCTCTCGTCTGAAGCGCGTCTCCGGCCAGGATGGCGATGGCTTCGCCGAAGGCAACGTGGCAGGTGGGACGTCCGCGACGCAGATCGTCGTTGTCGAGCGCGGGCAGATCGTCATGGATCAGGGAGTAGGTGTGGAGCATCTCGATCGCCGCGCCGACTTGCTCAATTCCGGCGGGCAGCGAGGCAGTAATCGACCTGCCTTTTGATCGAGTTGATCGAGCGCGCGATTTAGAGAGCGATGCGGATCGGATCATGCGTCCCGCCTCCATGCACAGGATCGGGCGCAGACGTTTGCCGCCGGCAAAGACGCTGTGTCGCATGGCCTGATGAATGGAGCTTGGATGCTGAGTGGCCGGGGGGAGGAGTTGTTCGAGGGCGATGTCGGCGGCTTCGCGTCCTTGTTCCAGGATTTGTTTCAGCATGGCAAGGAAGTATAACAACAGGTCGCAGGTCTTAGGTCGCAGGAAAAGCGGAAGGGCAGGTCTCAGGCGCAGCAGTCAGAATCGGGAAGGGTGGGTATCAGGTCTCATGGAACTTTTTATTGATTTTGATTTCCCTGAGACCTGATGCGCGACAACTGGGTTTACGCAGCGGCGTGTTGCGTGCGCTTGGTTAACAATGAACGTACGACCTGGTCATGGCGCGGTTCACAGATATCGGACGCGCCCAGACTCATGGCTTCCGCCCACAGTTTGTCGTCGGCTAAACGGTGGGTGCCCACGATGCAAAGAGTGGGGAACTCCTGATGCAAACGTTCGACGTCGCCGGGTCCGGCAACTTCCAAATCGAGCACCAGTGCTTCGGCGCGACGCCGGGCAATGGCCGGGGCGAGCTCTTCATAGTCGCCCGCCAAATAAACGGAATCAAAATGTTGGGAGAGACTAACCGCCAGAGCTTGCGCAGTTCTGGGGTCATTCTGGTAGAGGACTACATTCAGTGGTTCCATAGATCCCCCTGACTACGCCGCAATACGCGGCGGCCTTGGCTGCGACAGCGAACTGCCACCACAGGCATTTCAGTTCCGAGCGTGATCGCGTTACTTGCGCAACGCTTTCTCGGTCGGGGGCTCGAACGGTTCAGTTTGGAGCTTTCCGTTCTGTTTCAACAGAATCTCTACTTTTCCTTCCGCATCCTCCAATTGCTTTCGGCAGGTTGCGGAGAGCTGCATGCCTTCTTCAAATAGCGTCAGGGACTTCTCCAAGGGAACCTCCCCTTTTTCCAGTTCCTTAACGATCTTCTCTAGACGCTCGAGGCATTCTTCAAACTTCACCAATCCAATTGCTCCTAACGCTTATTGTAATGCCGAGCCGGTGGAAAATATCCACTGAAATTGTCAAATGTTGCAATTCTTTGTGCATGGTGTTTCAAAACTGAACTCGGGGCCTGGTGTTGCAAAACTGAACATTAAATTGAACAGCAAAATGAACGACAGAAACTGAACAACAGGCGACTGTTTACAAATTAAACGACGAGTGAGCCCTTCGAGCCCAGAGCCTCCAGAACGTCGACGGCAGAAGTGTATCGGCCCTGCGGAGCGCTGATCTGCGCGCCCTGCACGCGATCGCGAAGTGCAGCGAGCATTTCGCGAGCAATGGCTACGCCTTCCTCGCGAGCGGCCTCAGGACTGGTGGCGCGGGTCATGCGTTGGAGAATTTCATCGGGCACGGAAACCCTAAGTTCGTTCTTCATGAATTCGGCGTTGCGGACACTGACCAGCGGCCAGATTCCGGCGATCACCGGAATGCGGCAGTGTTCGATCCGCTTCAGAAAAGCTTCCAGAAGACCGAGGTCGAAGACGGGTTGGGTGACGACGTATTCGGCGCCCGCCTGCACTTTGTATTCAAAGCGCTTGATCTCCTCGTCGAGGTTGGGCAATCCGGGATTTGCGCCCACTCCAATGACGAAACTGGTGCCCGAGCCGATGGGGTTGCCGCCGAGATCGAGCCCGCGGTTCAGGTTGTGGACGATATTGACGAGGCCGATCGCATCCACATCAAAGACCGCCGTGGCATCGGGATAGTTACCCATCTTCGGCGGATCGCCCGTGATGCAGATCAGGTTGCGGATTCCGGTGGCTGCCGCTCCCAACAGGTCGGATTGAATGCCTAGCACGTTTCGGTCGCGACAGGTGTAGTGCAGGATGGCTTCGATTCCGACCGCCTGCTGCATGAGGAGGGACAATGCCTGGTTGCTCATGCGGGCCGAGGCGCGAGGGCTGTCGGGGATGTTGACCGCGTCCACACCAACCGACTTGACGAACTTCGCGCCTTCGATTTCCTTGCGGATGTCGATGCCCTTGGGCGGCACGATCTCGACCATGGTGACAAATTCGCCGGCGGCAATCTTGGCGCCGAGTTTGGAGCGCTCGGAGATAGGGATGCTGGCCGGAGCTAAAGGTGCGGAGGAGGAATGAATCGCCTCCGAAATCGCGGTCTTACCGCGGGCATCCCGCACCCGTAAAGCCGACTTCATGGCGCGGATGTGATCGGGCGTGGTGCCGCAGCATCCGCCGATGAGTTGTACCCCGGCAGCCACAAATTTTCGCGTGTAGCTCGCCATGTATTCCGGCGAACAGAGATAGATGTTTCGTCCTTCGACCGAGCGGGGCATACCGGCGTTGGGTTGCGCGGCCAGCGGCAGGGATGTGACGGCTCGAACGCGTTCGATGGCATCCAGCATGGCCACCGGTCCCACGCTGCAGTTGATGCCGAGCACGTCGACGTTCCACTCTGTCAAGCGGGCGGCGAAGGCCTCGGGGTCGGAGCCATCCAGGCAATTGCCGTCTTCGTCGATGGTGACCTGGGCGATGATGGGAATCTTTGCATTCACGTCCCGGCACGCCAATACGGCTTGGTGTAATTCTTCGACGTAGCCGAAGGTTTCGAGCATCAGCAAATCCACGCCACCCTCGATCAGGGCTGCGATCTGTTCGCGAAACGCGGTCCGCGCTTCTTCGAACGAAGTCTTGCCCAGCGGTTCAATGCGAACCCCGAGGGGGCCGATCGAACCGGCGACCCAGACATCAAAGCTCTTGGCTGCTTCGCGGGCCACGTGCGCACCCGCCAGGTTGATATCGCGGACGCGGTCGGAGATGCTGTGCCGGGCCAGGCGGAAGCTGTTGGCGCCGAAAGTATTGGTTTCGATAATCTCGGCTCCCGCGTGCAGGTAATCGTGATGGACGCCGCGGATCAGCTCCGGCTGCGACAGGTTCAACTCGTCGTAGCAGCGGTTGATGAAGATGCCCTTGGAATAAAGAAGCGTTCCCATGGCTCCGTCACAGAGCACGGGCGACTGCTTCAGACATTCGATAAGGTTCTGTGGCATTTCTTTGAGAATACTAGAAGGGGCGAGGTCTCTGCATCCTGTCGCTGATTACTCGGGTGCCTTGCCGGGTTGGCGATGACCGCGTATGCTGATAGCACCGAATAAGGTGCTTCGTGGGAGATCATCCATGCTTGACATTACCAAGGACATCCAATCGTTGACCGCTTTCCGCCGGCAGTCGGCGGAGTTCATTAAGCAGCTAAAGAAAAGCAAGCGTCCGCTGGTGCTGACCGTGAAAGGCAAGGCGGCAGCGGTTGTGCAGGATGCCGAATCGTATCAGCGGCTAATCGATATTGCGGCGCGTGCAGACGACGAGGAAGCGATCCGGCGGGGTCTGGCGGATGTGAAGGCAGGAAGAACACGGCCAGCGAGGGAGGCATTCGACGAGATTCGACGCAAATATGACATACCTCGTTGAGCTTGCGGCGGGTGCGCTTCGGGATCTTGAAATCCTTTACATTGAAAAGAGAGCTGGGGAGTCGGACGCCGCTGCTCGCTGGTACAACGGGTTGGAGCAGGCTGTGTATGGACTCGCATCACATCCTCATCGCTGCCCCGCCCGCCCCCGAATCACGAAAGTTGGGGCGACAGCTACGACACCTGCTCTACGGCAACAGGCCGCATGTCTATCGCGTGATCTATGAGGTAGATGAACGGAGGCAAGCGCTCTCGGTACTCACGATCCGCCACGGCGCGCGGCAGAAGCTCGAGCCTTCGGATCTGATGTAGTCTCCGCGAAATACGGCATCCGGAAATGCCATTTCCTCTTTTGCTATAATCTTTATTCTTGCATTCCAGGTTCTTGCATTTCAGGTTCTTGCATCTCAGAATCTTGCATCCAAGCCATTATCCGGCATGAGGTTGGAGTCCCTGCTTTGAGAAAAGTCCTGATTCTTCTGTTATTCGTGCTGCCTGCGTGTTTGGTGTGTTTGAGTTGCGGAGGTAGTTCCTCCGGCGGCAGCGGAACCACCACCGGCCTGAAATTTCGCGCCTTCATCACCAACAGCGTATCGGCTGGCACTGGCGCCGCGGGCATCTTTGTCGTCAATGCTCAACTCGATGAGCGTTCGGCGAAGGTAATTTCCGCTGGCAACACGCCGGGGATGATGGTGGTAACTCCCAACAAAGCTCAGACCCTGGTTTTCAGCGGTAACGGTACGCAAAACTCCGACAACCAGTTCAGCGTCATCAACAATTCAGCCGAATCGAACGCCGTTAGCGTGCATTTGCCCGGAATGACCGAGAGTTTCGTGGTCTCCCCGGATAGCAACACCGTATACTTTGCCCTTCCCACAGCGCCGGTGGTAGGGGAGTCTCCCGGGCTGGTGGGGGTGATAACGCTGAACAATGGTGCCATCACCGGACAGGCCTCGGTGCCCGCGGTTCACTATCTCGCGATCAACAACAGTGGCAATCGGCTTCTTGGCTTTAGCGATAACTCCAATTCGGTAGCGGTGATCACCCCATCGCTGATCGGAGTTGGCAATCCGGTGAGTACCATCGGAGGCACCGGAATTTTCGACCGTCCGGTGGCGGCTTTCTTCAGCAGCGACGACAGCACCGCCTTCGTGGTGAGTTGCGGCCCCGAGTGTGGAGGAATCCAGGCTGGCGTGCAGCAGTTCAATTTGGTTACGAATACTCTGGTCGCATCTCTCCCCACGCCGGCCGGCAGCGTTGCGGTGCTCAATGGCTCGATCATGTACCTGGCGGGCACTCCGTTCTCGGGAGGCGTTCCGTCACAAGCTTGCACTGGCCAGATTACTGCGGCCACCACGTGCGGACTGCTCACCATACTGAATCTGACGACCCCCATGTCGATCATCAACACCACCCCGATCATCATCACCGACGGATATCACAATCGCATCGCGCTCGGCTCCAACGGACAGCTTTTCATCGGCGCCCGCACCTGCACCGAGATTATTCCTCCGGTTCCGCCGCCGGTCGACGCCGAGACCCGCGGTTGCCTCTCCATCTACAACACTCTGACCACCCCGGTTGGCAGCAACCTGCCCGGTGGAGTCCTGGTTCCTCCCGCGAATGGGGACGTAACCGGCATCGAGCCGATTCCTACGCGCACCGTGACTTATGTGGTACAAGGCGGAACACTGGATATTTACGACAATACGATTGATGCGTTGGAGTACAACCCGAACGATCCGAATAATCCCGGTCGAATCTTCGGCCTCGTCGGCCAGTTTTACGATGTGAAGACCGTTGACTTTTAGCCGATGAACTTAGCCGATGACTTTGGCGGATTTTCGGCCAATTCGGTTGGGATCTGACGGTCTACCTCGGTACCAGCATCATCTCATGCGCCCGCGCCCGCTCGACAGCACTCTCCGAGAAGGGGAAGGTGAACGTCGCGCCCAGATACCACGCTGGCCACTGGTCCATGTAATACGGACTGAGGAAGATTCCACTCTCTCCCGTCACCAGGTTCAGGGTGCTTTTGTCGAAGTTCGCAAAATTCCAAGTCAGGCGTTCGGACGGCCCCAAGCCGCGGCCCACCGCCTTCACGGTGTAGTTGCTCCCGCTCAACGGATGCAATCCCGGCGCGGTGAAGCGTCCGATCACCGGAATCTGGCTGAGAACGAGGTGATCGATTTCCACCGGATAAAATTTCCCCCACTTCCACTGATTCAGATCCGCAGGCGCCAGCGAATGATCCGCCGCAGGATTGTCGACAAATGACCGGTTCTGGGTCACCACGTTTTCAAGCGCCGCCGTCAGCAGGCTGCCATAGTCGGAGTATCCCGGCGGCAGCCAGCGCGCCGGTTGTTTGGAGAGCACATTTTCCAGCCAGACCGAGGACATTCCCCAGCGATAGCTTTTCCAACTCAGGGGAGGATTCGGTCCAAATGCCGCCGCGCCCAGTTTCGGCTCCAGCAGCAGTCGTACCAGTTCCTGACGCGCCTTGGTTTCGATGGTCGGTGCGGCTGAATCCGCCGACATCCGCCCATCCCAATCGCGCAGAATTTCGGCGGCCCGCTTCGCGCGGTCAGAGGCGTTCGGAGCGTGATCGATCGCATATACAAACTTGTCGGCGCAGAAACGGTCGTAGGTCGACGACACATCCATCTGCAGGACCAGCATATCGGTGGTGGCGAATTTCTTTCCTGATTCCAGCACGCGATAAATGCGATCGGTGCGCCACGGCGCCTCCCATTCCGTGCTGATCGAATATTTGTAGCCGTCGGGAGCGATGCGTCCATTGGCGGTGGCGAGAATCCCTGCCGGCGGATCGTAAACATGCGGCATCTCGTCGAATGGAATCCAGCCTTTCCACTCGTGCGCATCATCGCTGCCGTTCACCGGAAGGCTGCCATCGCCTGCCGCGCGCATGGGCACTCGTCCCGTGGCCTGGTAACCGATGTGACCATCGACATCCGCGTACATCACGTTTTGTCCGGGCGCCAGAAAAGTTGAGAACGCCTTGCGAAATTCATTCCAGTTCTGGGCGGAGTTCACGTCGAAGAAAACCTGTCCTACGCCGTCCTGCAGCGTCCAGCGCAGCGCGATCTTGCGCGTCTCGCCGGGAATCAACTCGGTGATTATGGGTCCATGACGCGTGGTGATCACGTCGAACGTCACGTCCGGCTTACCTTTGACGTGGATCGTCTCCTGCCGATGTTGCGCCTCAACCCATCCCGCGGGAGTCTTGTACTGCCCTTGCGCGTTGAACTCCTCGATGAAATTGTCTTCCACGGTTGGCCCAACGTTGGTGAATCCCCAGCCGATGCGCCGATTGTGGCCGACGATCACGAATGGAATCCCGGGCAGAGTCACTCCCGCCACGTCGAAGTCGCCGGCTTTCGCTTTGAGGTGCGCGGCAAACCACAAGTTCGGCATCTGGTGGTCGAGATGCATGTCGTTCGACAAGAGCGGCTTCCCCGAGACCGTATGCTGACCGGAAACGACCCAATTGTTCGAGCCCGGACGGAAGGTGCCGGCTTCCTCTTCCGTGAAATCAGGGAACAAAGCGAGTGGAGCGACGGGAGCCTCGCTCGCCCGGCTCTCCATAAGTAGGTTGGGGGCAAGCGCGGAAATCAGCCGACCGGATCCGTCCGGATCGACCTCCTCTTCGTCGTCCTCATCATCCTCGTTACCGTGCTTGGCCGCCGGGTCTCCATCGATGCGCCGTACTTCCGTTGGCGGACGGTCGTGCCACGAAGAATTCACATAGAGGTCGGCGGTCAGTTCGGGTCCGAGCTTGGCCAGAATTTTCTCGCGCTCGAGCGCGCGCCGGTAGCTGTAGTGATTCAAATCCTGCACCATGCGCGCTCCGACCAGCAGAGAGTCGGTCACCGTCCACGGCCGCGGCGTGTACTTCAGCAGGCGAAATTCGAGTGACAGCCGGTCGCGATGCGAGTCAAGGAACGCGTTCACTCCGCGAGCATAAGCGTCGAAAAAGGGCCGGTCGCGCGGGGAGATATTTTTCTCCGCTGTTTCAGCCGCCAGCCGCAGCCCGAGAATTCGCTGCTCGCGATCCATCTTCACCGTGGCTTCGCCGATTACTTCCGAAAGTTCTCCGGCAGCGGCCCGCCGCATAATGTCCATCTGCCATAGCCGGTCTTGCGCGGTGACATAGCCCTGGGCAAAAAATAGGTCTTCCAGCGTAGCCGCCTCAATGGTCGGAACCCCATGCTGATCGCGCACGACTCGCACCTGCGATGAAATGCCCGGTACCGCGACCCTGCCATCGAGTTGCGGCAGAGGAGTGCGCGCCATCCAGTAGAGCCACCAGACAGCGGCGATGAGTGCGACCAGCAGAAAACAAATGGAGTAGTACAGAACTCGGAGCGCAGGCTTGCGCCGGCGAACCTCAGATCGTGGAATCTCGGGCAGGGAAGCGGTCGAAGACATTACTAAAAGATTGTAGGAGCGCGTACTGTCTGTGACAACCCGTGCACGGTGGTCGCTAAAGTGGGGTTGCTGAAGGAGGAATTGGAAGGTGGTAGAGTTCCCGATAAGACCGGCGACTGCGGCCCCGCCGCATGGCAGCCGATTCGCATGACAACTGATTAAGGAGGAAAAAATGAGAGTATCGGGAATCGCCGTCGTAGCTCTCATATTGGGAGCATTTCTCTACCTTCAGCTTTACGCTCAGTTCTGTGCTCAAGCCTACGCTCAAACGCAAACTCAATCTGAAGCTCAAAAGAAGCTCGCTGTACCAACCGCAAGTTCCGCACATTCGACGACCCGGCACGCCCGCACAGCGAGGTTCACAGCGAATTGTTCGTCTCCGCAGTTTCCGAGTGCTACCGCAACCCCTATCGATTCGAAATGCGGAAACGATGGCGATGGTGGCGCGGAAAAGACACAGAACGACGCCAAGAATAATTTCTGTCCCTTAAACTCCACTGCCCAGTCCATCACCGTCGGGCAACTGGCCGACCTCCAGCAAAAAGCGAGCGCCGAGAACATCCCGTTCGGAAATATTGATGGACACCCCCTCAGCACCTCTCCGGGGCCGGCAACCAATCGGCAGCCGCTTAAGACTCTCGGCGAGGGCAAATTGGTTACGCTCGAGGGCTATGTCAAGACTGCTACGCAAGAAGGGGACGAGAGCGTTAACTGCGGTACGAAATTTGATTCACTGGGCAGTGCACAGCAGCCAGCTTTTCATGACATCCACGTCTCGCTGATTTCAGCGCTCGGCCAGGCAGAATGCGACGGCATTGTGGCGGAGATGATTCCGCACCACCGTCCGGGCGCCTGGACCGCCGATACGGTCAATCAGGTGAGCGCTGCCAAACTGAAAGTGCGAGTCACGGGACAATTAATGTTCGATTCCAGCCATACTCCGTGCGTCAACGGCCAACCGGTGAAAGGGGCAGATTTCTCTGACCCGGCACGCATTTCGCTGTGGGAGATTCATCCGATTTACAAATTCGAGGTCTGCACGAAGGCGGACTGCACCAGCGGCGGATGGATCGATCTCGCATTGTGGACGCAATAAACGGCGGGAATCTTAGTCTCCATGGGCGAATACCTTAGGAGTAAACGGGGAATGGGAACAAAATCGGTCGTGGGGCTTGGAGGTCTGTTGGCGCAACCCGGGCAGTTGGGGCGTTAGGGGCGCGCACGCCCCATGCGTCAGGGATGCTCACCCTGCTCCGGGATCAGCCCTGGCGGTGGGGGCGGAATTGCGATATCCAGTTTGGTCACCGAGCCGAGCGAAGACAAGGGCTTGTCGAAGTCGCTCGCATTGCCCACCACCAGTACCGACATCTGATCGCGATGGATATACTTGGCGGCCACCCGCGCCACATCTTCTTTCGTGACTTTTTCTATTTCCTTCTGAAAGTTTTCCAGAAAATCCAGCGGATATCCATAAAACTCGTAGGCCATCTTTTCCTGCAAGACTTTTTCCGGGGAATCGAAGCGAAAGACAAACGAGTTCAAGATCTCGTCTTTGGCGCGCTTGATCTCATCATCGCTGATGGGATGGGTGGCCAGACCGGCAATCTCCTCGTCGATTGCCACGATGGATTCGATGGTTGTCTTGCTCTTGGTGCTCATGATCAGCCGCAGCATGCCGGGGTGATCCCAGCTTGCACCGATGCCACCGCCGACCCCGTAGGCGAGCCCCTTGGTGGTTCGAATGTCATTGAACAACCGCGACGAAAATCCTCCGCCGAAAGCCGAGTTGAACACCGAGGTGGCGAAGTAGTCGGGACTCTTGCGAGTGATGCCCGATCCCACCATTTCAATGGTGCTTTGATTCACGTCGGCCTTGTCGACCTGGTAATAGCCGGGTTTCGCCGGATTCGCCTGCGGCGGCTCCGCATCGCTCGCCTTCGGCCCCGCAGGCCACGAGGCGAAAGCGTCGCGCAGACGGGCTTCCATCTTCGCGGAATCGAAATCGCCGACTACACCGAGAATGATGTGGTTGGGATGAACGTACCTGCCGTACCACTCGACCAGGTCCTGACGCGTGATGGCCGCCACGGTTCGATATTCGGCGACACGCGCGTACGGATTGTTTGCCCCATAGACCAGTATGGCGGCCTCTCGCCCCGCAATCTGCGACGGATCATCATTGCGACGGGAGATGCTGTCATACATCCCTTTCTGGGCAATCTGAATTTTTTCGGCGCGAAACTCGGGGTTTCTCAGCACATCCTCGAACACGCGAAACACGTCGTCGAAGTCTTCTTTCAAACATGACCAACTGACGCTCGTCGAGTCAATGCCTCCGCCGGTCTCGACCTTGGCGGCGCGCTGCTCCAGAAAATCATCGAGTTGATCGCCGGTCTTGGTTTTGGTGCCGCCGGTGCGCCACACTTCACCATAAATATCGGTCAGACCCGTTTTGTCAGCCGGAACCGAGCGCTCCCCGCCGCGAATTCGGGCCGTGCCGTCAATGGTTGGTAGCTCGTGATCTTCCTGAAGGAAAACCACCATGCCATTGGGCAGTTCGATGCGCTTCGGCTGCGGCGGGTGAAATGCTGGCAGCGTTGGAATCGGGATCTGCTGCCACGCTGGTTTCGTGGTTTGCTGTGACTGCGCCCAGAGCTGCGGATTCATGTCGCCGCCAAACAAGGTGATGGCGATGACAGCAACGGTGAAGGTGACGGACAAGCTCGCGCGCTTCACTGTCCACCTCCCTGTCCCTGTCCCTGTCCTTGTCCTTGTCCCGGCTGGGCTGGGCTGGTTCCGGGCGGAGGCCCGGCAAACTCGATAATGCCGATCGTGCGGTTATCCGGAGTAAACGTCTGATTCGCGACCCGCCGGATATCTGCCTTGGTAACTTTGTCGATGCGGTCGACGGAGCGGAACAGTTCTCGCCAGTCGTCGTAGCGGGCCTGATTCAGACCGAGCGCAAAAGCCAAGCCCTCGTTCGATCCGAGCGAGCGGATCAGGTTTGCTTTCGCCCGCGTCTTGATCATTTTCAGCTCTTCATCCGTAATGTCTTCTTTCTTCAAGCGCTCAATCTCCACATGAATCGCATCGCCGACCTCTTGCGGTTTGTGGCCGGGAAGAGGCGCAGCATAGAAGGCGAACAACTGCGGATATTTGTTTCCGGGATATCCGGTGAATCCCTCGGCATCCGACGCGATCTGCTTATCGCGAACCAGCGCGCGGTAGAGCCGCGAAGTGCGGCCATTCGACATCAGATCGGCGATCGCATCGTAGACCTGGTCATCCGGATTGCGGTAATCGGGGCGGTGATATCCTTCGAGATAGAGCGGTTGCGATTGCTCGTGCAGCACGACGCGGCGCTCGGAATTCTGCGGCGGCTCGGTCGTGGTCGCTGTGTCGGGTTTGGGACGCGCCGGAATCCGCGAAAAATATTTCTCCAGAATCGGCATCGCTTCCGAAGCTTTTACATCTCCAACGACGGAGACCACCATGTTCGAGGGTACGTAATATTTGTCGAAAAAATTCTGCGCGTCCGTGGCTGAAAAAGAATTCAAGTCGGAGATCCAACCGATGGTCGGCCGGTGATAAGGATGGGCGGCGAACGCTTCTTCGGTGAATTGCTCGAGCAGTCGTCCCATGGGATCACTGTCGACGCGCATACGGCGTTCTTCGATGACCACGTTGCGCTCTTTGTAAAATTGCCGCATGACGGGATGGAGAAAGCGCTCTGATTCCAGATAGGCCCACAACTCCAACCGGTTAACAGGAAAGGAATAGTGATAACCGGTTTCATCGTAGTCGGTGAAAGCGTTCAGCCCCTCGCCGCCTTCGCGCTCGACGATCTTGGCGAACTCGTTGTTGTAGGGAGCGGAGAACTTGTCGGCCGCCGCCAGAGCGTCCTTCCAGGCTTGCTCTAACTGTTTGAGTTTTTGCTCGTCGCGGTCCACCGGTTTGTCACGCTCGGCAATGTAGGCGGCATAAGTCTCTTCGACTTTAGCCAGCGCAACTTTTTCATCCGCGTAGTCGCGGGTGCCGATCGTATCCGTTCCCTTGAAGGCCATGTGCTCGAACATATGCGCGAGGCCTGTCTTGCTCATGGGATCCTGCACGGACCCTGCATCCACGTGGGTGAAGAAGGAAAACACCGGCGCCTCCGGCCGCTCGCAGATGATGATGGTCAGACCGTTGGCCAGCTTCTTTACTGTAGTTCGCTTCTCGAATGAAGCCAGATCCTGACTGAAAGCCAGAGAACACAGCACAAAACAGACAACAACTGTTTGCATACAAACGCGTATAGAAATTAAGCGGGACTTCATCCTGCCTCCACGGCAAAACATCAAGAAATTCGAAGTTACGTGGAGGCAGGGATGATTGTCAAACGAGGCTTGTATCGGTCAGCCGGTCAGCGATTCTCCGCGGAGGGCACGGGATTCGAGGGGCAAAAGCGATTCGTGTAAGATCAAGCAATGCTGGGACAAGTGTTTAAGCCGGTGAATCTCTCTTTAGCCTCTGCATGAATATCAGTAAAGCGACGAATCCGATCGCACCGACCGCCGACTCCTCGCATCATCATTATTACGATTTCTTTGCACGATTCCTTGCTCGACTTCTTGCTCGACTCTTGGAACGGCCTCACCTGATTTGGGCCGTCCTGATCGCGTTTGCGCTGCGTCTGGTGGTCGTCGCCTTCGTCTACCAGGATTTCCTGGTTCCTGGGCGCGAGCACTGGGAGTTCGGTTACGAACTGGGAAAGATTTCGTATTCGATTGCCCATGGACACGGATTCAGCAATCCCTATTGGGTCGATACGGGTCCCACGGCGATGATCACGCCAGTTTATCCGTATCTGATGAGCGCCGTTTTCTCGGTGTTCGGGGCTTACACGAAGGCCGCTGCGCTCACCGTTCTCGGCTTCAATAGCCTGGTATCAGCGCTCACCTGCATTCCGATTTTCTTCCTGGCTCGAAACGGTTTTGGTCTGCGAACGGCGATTGTCGCCGTCTGGGGATGGGCGTTTTTCCCTTACGCAGTCTATTTCTCAGCGAGTTCGATGTGGTATCACAGCCTGGTCGCTCTGCTGCTCACTCTGCTGCTATTGATTGCCTCCTATCTGGAGACACGGAGTCGCCTTTGGATGTGGGCAGGCTTTGGAGTTCTGTGGGGAGTTGCGGCCCTCATTACCCCCGTGGTCTTAGCGGTGGTGCCGTTTCTTGGGGGTTGGGTTTGCTATCGGCTCTATCGGAACCGAGAATCATGGAAGCTGCCGGCAGCCACGGCTTTGTTCGCGCTATTCGTTACGGTAGCGCCCTGGATGGTGCGCAACATTCTCGTCTTCCATCGGCCTGTATTCCTGAAAGATAATTTTTGGATGGAAGTCTGTGTCGGCAATCTCGGGAATGACAGGCATTGGTGGGCCGATGCTACCCACCCGGCAGCGAACCCCGCGGAACTGGATGCCTTCCGTAAACTGGGAGAGTTGGGTTACATGGCTCGAGAACGCCGCCAGGCGCTGGATTTTATTCAGAGTCATCCCGGAATTTATGTGTGGCGTTCGCTTCGTCGCGTGGTCTACATGTGGACTGGTTTTTGGAGCCTGGATCCCGAATATCTGCGGGGAGAGCCGTTCGATTTGGCGAACATAGGCTTTGCCACGGCACTCACAATTCTGGCGATGACCGGCTTATACAAAGCACTGGGCAGCTCTCGGAATACGGTGATGCCGTATGTATTGACCTTGCTGACCTTTCCTTTGGCTTACTACCTTACGCACTCGGAAATTTCCTATCGGCAGCCGATCGACCCGGAGCTTGTTATTCTCGCCTCCGTCGCGGTTGTCTCTTGGCGGAAACCTGTTCTCAAGATTCCTGGCTTCGGTAAGAGAAAAGAAGTGATGGCGGATGCACGCTCAATGAACCCTGACGCGGTATGACGGTCAAGTTGTGGCCGTCAGAGTTACGAACTGCGGTCACCCTCAGAAGAGAACGTCGAAGTCGAGGACAAATCTACGGCCATTGTTGCCGAAAAAGTCGCCATACAGCGGATCGGCGACGTTCGAGTGCACTTCGAGCGGGTTGATGTGGTTGGTCAAATTGCGCCCTGAAACCGAGAGCCGGACGGCATGTTTCGGGTCGACCTGAATGTCTTTTGCAACGCGCATGTCGAGAGAGAAATATCTCGGGAAGCGATACTGCGGACCGCCGGTGGCAGCTACGTACTGCTGGAACACGTCGGTCGGCTGATAGGGAAAGCCGTTACGAAGTTCCAGGTGCGGCATCACCATAAACTTTCGTGGAAGGCTGTATGCTCCCCAGAGCAAGAATCGATTGGGAATTTCGCTGGGCAAACTTGCGGTGAGACTGTCGCGCACGACAGGAAAAGGATAATTTCCCAGGTAAGAGCTGGCGTCGCTGATATCGCCGCGGGCATATTGCCGGACGTAAGAAAAGAAGAACTGGCGATTGGAGGCCACTCCGACCCGGGCGGTAAACTCAGCTTGTCGGGTGTGCACCTGGCCGGACGCCCCGAGCACGAACGCGTTCTGATTCTGAATGACCTCCGGTTGCAGCGTAATCATGTCTTGTTCGTGACTCTGGAGGTACTTCACCCGAAGCAGCAGAAAGCGATTCACTTCGCGCTCGAGTCCGACGTTCCACGCCACGCTGTAGGGGGCGAAGTTACCATTCTTCAAAGAACGATCGATAAACGGGAATCCCGATTGCGCCTCTTGCGCGGTGATATTGATGTATTGCACCGGCGGTCCCACCGGGAATCCGAATGCATTGTAGGTCGTGATCGTCTGCTCTGGATAACTGCTGAAGGCGTAGACGTCGAGCGGAACGGAATCGTAAAAGACACCAATGCCGCCGCGGACCACCGTTTTGCCCACATCGGGGGTCCACGCAAATCCCGTACGGGGCGCGGCGCGGGTGGTATAGGTGATGGTTTGAGCTTCGACACGAAGTCCGAAATCGATCGCCAAGTGAGAATTCAGCGTCCAATGGTCCTGGGCAAACACAGCAGGCTCAGTGTCGGAAAGATCGAAGGCGCCGGCTCCAGAGAAGTTAATCTGCTGCAGCAGACTGCCGCCGGCGTCATTGATGTCAACGGGACGAGCGTAAAAATGGCCTACGTTCTCGCTATGTCCCAGCACAGATCCAAACTTCAGCGTGTGCTCCCCGGCGAAGTGAAAGGTGCGCGGCACCCATGCTTCAATCCATTCAAAACGATTGGCGCGACGTGATTCATCGCTGAAGTAGTTACCCTGGTTGCCCGAGGGCGTCAGCACCATCTCGGTTGTTCCCTGCGCCGATATACCGCTATTCACTGCCCGGCTGGCGATCGTGCTCTCCAGCATCCCGCCTCCAACGGCGAGCCGGTCGGTAAGGGTGAAGGTGGTCTCGTGGAAATCCGCGTTCGGGGTCACGGGTTGCGGATTGAAATAGTCCAGCCCAACGTACTGCTGGGAATGAGGAGCGTAATGGAAACTCCCGGTCAAGGTGTGATTGGCAGCGAGGATCGCGTCAAATTGCGTGAACGAGTTGAACGCCTTTGAAGTGCTGAGGCTTTGAGCAAACGGCAGGGTGTAAACCTCCTGCTTGTCGAGGAGGTATTCGGCGCCTTCAAGAAAATACAGGTGATTGGCGATGAGGGGGCCGCTGAGATTAAATCGGGGAGCCGCGTCTCGCACCCCATCCAGGTGCCCGCTGCGGATGAAAAAATCGGGGAATGGATCATTCAGGTTGTAGTTCCACTTCTCGCCACCGCGTCGCGTGCCCGCCGCGACTACACCGGCGGTGAAGTGCCCATACTCCGCCAGGTAGGGCATCTCCGAGACCTCGATGGTTTGCACGCTGTCGATGGGGACACTGAGCCCAAAGCTCCCGGTAGCAGGATCGGTGACATCCACCGAATTAACCAGCAATGCGCTATGATCTTCGCCGAAACCCGCGATGCGTACGGTACCGTCTTTGCCGCGCACGATTCCTGGCACGAGCGGCAAGGCGTCGACCAATGTAGCCGGGCGTACTGGAGTGTCCTTGGCGGCGGCAGCGGACAGGGTCGTGGAGTTGGCCGACGTTTCGGTGATCGGATTCGATGCTTCGCCTTTGACTTCGACGCTTTGCTGGCTCAGTGCCACGCTGCTGATCTGAACATCGATCTCGATACCCTGGTCGACATTCTCTTCGTTAACGTCCAGGGCGGTCGTTGTCGGCAAGTAGCTTTTCTTTTGGATGGTCAGCGAATAGGTCCCCGCATGGGTGACCTTCGCCGTCGCTCTCCCAGCGGCATCGGTGTTGGAAGTACTTACCAGCTTCTCGCCTAGCCGGACCTCAACCGCGGCATCGGACACGGGAAGATTCTTTTCGTCAATCACCGAAAGCTGGATCGTCCAGCTACGAATATCTTCGCCCCACAAAACATTGAGGCACATGAAACTACCCAGCCATAGCAGAAATGCTCCGACGGCTGCTCTCCGGAGCAGGGCGGACAGCAATCGCGCTCGAAAATTGTCGATCCCAATTCGCATGCGTATGGTTAGAAATAACGTGAGAAGGTTGCGTTCATCTCGTCTGGCTCACCCGGCTGAGACTGACACACTGTCGTCGAACCGCGGACGACGGACGACGGAGACAGGGAAACGAACAAAATGTTAGCGGAGCACACCAACAACCATCTTAAATTATGATAATGAGGCTAGCCTGATTGGACAACTGATATAAAGTCTCCAGCGGTGCGCCGCCACTCTTAGGTAACTTCGGTGGGAGCCGAGATTCTCGTCTCGAACTGTGTCGACGCCGAAGAAGGCCGCTGCAATTTTCATTTAGGAGGCTCGTATACTGTGAAGGCATTCTTCTGTGGCTCTAGTGCCCTGGGAGTTCGATGATCTCTTATATCCGCTATGGAGTGATGGCCGTCGCCGCCATTCCATTTATCTATTACTTAATCGCTCTGTTCAGTTCATGGCAATTTTTTCGGCGTGGCGCACCTCGAAACGCTCCCGCTCAGAATTTCACTCCGTCAGTGAGCATTCTGAAACCGGTTCGCGGCCTTGATCCGGACGCCTATGAAAACTTTGCCAGCTTCTGCCGGCAGGATTATCCGGATTACGAGATGCTCTTCTGCGTTGGCGAGGAAGATGACCCCGTTTTTCCAGTTCTCCAGAAGCTGGTGCATGATTTTCCCGAACGCAGCATTCGAGTGTTGTTCGGCTCTGGCGGTAAAGGAACGAATGACAAAGTCGTGAAGCTGGCCCGCCTGGTAAGGGAAGCGCAGCACGAGGTTGTTGTTATCAGCGATAGTGACGTTCGAGTGGAACCGGACTACCTGCGCACCGTTGTTGCCCCTTTGGCCGATTCCAAGGTCGGAGCTGTGACCTGTTTTTATGTACCGATCGAAGAGAAGACTTTTACTGACAGCCTCCAGACCATTGGAATGTCTTCCGACTTTTATGTCGGAATCCTGGTCGCGCGGCAGCTCGACGGCGTGAAATTTGCGTTGGGTCCAACCATCGCCACGACGCGCACTCGACTGGCTGGATTTGGTGGCTATGGCGCCATTGAAAACCGTCCTGCCGACGATCTGCTGGTGGGCCGCCTGATCGCCGAACAAGGTTACGAAGTCGAACTGTTGCACTACACCATTTCGACGGTGGCGGATTATCAGTCGCTGCGCGGCCTGGTGCACAAACGCCTGCGCTGGATCGTGGTGATGCGTCATATGCGGCCCTGGGGTCACCTGGGCCTGTTGCTGACTCAGGGATTACCCTGGTCATTGGCGGCGGTGGCCATCCATCCGTCAGTCGCGGTTGCTCTCGGCTACGTCGGCACTTACCTGGGCCTGCGATTTGCCATGACATGGATCGTTGGCATTTGGGGCTTGAAGCAAAATGCGCTTTGGACGAAGCTGTGGCTTATTCCGCTCTGGGACGCCATGGCTTTCATGATTTGGCTTACCAGCTTCGGGCGAAACAGCATCCGCTGGCGCGACGGGGAGTACTACATCCGCGATGGCGCGCTCGTACCTGTAACTCCAACTCAGGATGAATCCGCGAGCTGAGGTCACGGTCTCAGCTCGCGGAGCCGTTTCCCTCGGGGGCTAAAGCCCGTGTTTCTTGGCTCGGATTACGGTGCGGCTGAACAGTTTGCTTGAAAGAGTGTTTTCTCGGCGCAGCAGTCCCCCAGCGGCTGGAAGCCGCCGTTGATTGTGCAGCCGTTGCGGCACGAGTGGAACTCGTGCCCTTCCCGTTCGTGCTGGAATCCAGAGTTTTTCAGCAGTCTGTGAAGCCGCAGCGTTTCAAAACGATTCTAGTGATGCTGCGAATTTATGGACGCCACACTAGTGACTTGCCTTGCTGAGCGCCTTTTTCGCGGTACGACTGTTGCCGTTCTTTGGTTGGGCGGGTGGGGCTGGTTGCGCTGATCCCGCGCGCTTCTCGAGCGGAGCTTCCGATACCAAGACCGCTTCTCGGGCTGGTTGATGGTCCGAGTTGTTACGAGGGCGGCGCCAGTTGACACGCGGCAGCATGACGGTGGCATCGATCTGATCGCGATATTTCATGGCCACATTCATCAGCGAATCCAGCAGCGAGTCGGAAAGCAAGTGCGGTTGCAATCCCAGTTCAATCAGCTTCGAATGCCGGGCATTGTAGTAGTGCTCTTCCGCCTCCACGCGGGGATCGGCGAGGTGGTCGACTTCGACCTTCAGGCCGAGGTGTTTTCCGGCGGCTTGCACCATGTGCGCCAGGTCCAACACGGAAAACTGTTCCGTGAATTGATTGAAGACCCGGCACTCCCCACGGGCCGCCGGATTGAGACAAGCAATCTCGACGCATCGCACCGTGTCGCGAATGTCCAGGAAGCCGCGCGTCTGGCCGCCCTTGCCGTAGACGGTAAGCGGGTATCCGATGGCGGCCTGCACGCAGAAGCGATTCAGCACCGTGCCAAAAACGTCGTCATAGTCGAAGCGATTGATCAGCGCTTCGCTCAAGGCCACTTCCTCGGTCATGGTTCCGTAGACCACGCCCTGATTCAGATCGGTGGCGCGCAATCCCCACGCCTTGCAGGCGAACATGATGTTGTGACTGTCGTGCACCTTCGAAAGATGGTAAAAAGACCCGGGCTGCTTGGGATAGGGCACGGTGTCTCGCCGGCCGTTGTGCTCGATGGTGATGTAGCCTTCTTCGATATCGATGTTCGGAGTGCCATATTCGCCCATGGTGCCGAGTTTGACGAGGTGACAATCGGGCTGAAACTCGCGCAGCGCGAAGAGCAGATTGAGCGTTCCGACGACATTGTTGACCTGCGTGAAGACCGCATGTTTGCGGTCGATCATGGAATAGGGAGCGGCGCGCTGTTCGGCAAAATGGATGACCGCCTCGGGTTCGAAGGACTGGATGACGGAGGACAGGAAGTCGTACTCCATGACATCGCCAACGAAGAGTTCCATGGTCTCTCCGGTGAGTTCCTGCCAAACCCGCAGACGTTCGGCCAGCGGGCGGATGGGCGTCAGGGTTTGCACTCCCAGTTCGTGATCCCATTGGCGACGCGCAAAATTGTCGACGATCGCAACCGAATGTCCCTTTTTTGACAGATATAATGCGGTTGCCCAACCGCAATAACCGTCGCCTCCCAACACCGCAACCCTCATGTCGCCTCCGCGTTTTTCGCTTCTATTTGTGTTTCCAGGAGAATAAGTACCGAATCCTGTGTCGCTTATGAATTCGATGCGCTGCGGACACTTGCTAAGTAGTCTCCGCTATGTCCCGCTTTTTCAACCGGCAATCGTTACAGTTATTTTAAAACAAGACAGCCGTTCTGGGCGTTCTCGCCGAGAACTAACGCCCGCAGCCGTCGAACCCAGGCATCCGCCGGATACGATTCGACGCGCACTTACCGCCGGCCCATAATCACCACGGCGACGCCGATGCAGACCAGAAGCACGCCCGCCCACCTTCTCGGCGAGACCTGTTCTCCGAGAAAGAACCTTCCGCCCAAAGCGCCGGCGCCATAGCTTAGCGCGGTCACCGGAACCACCAAGCTGACGTTTTCTTTCGACAGCACGGCGAGCAGCGAGAAGAAAGCAGTTCCCATGAGGCCGAGGCCGACCCACATCCATGGAACTCGCAAGACGCGCGTGAGCACACCGAGCAAGGCAGCGGGACGAAAATCTTTCACCTCGCCCAATGTCTTCATGGCTCGAGAGACGCACAGCTCGCCCCCAGTGCCGGCGCCGATAATCAGCAGATAGAGGATGAAGACGCGCATTCAGTTTGGCTCCGCGGTGCTTGGCAGCATAGTCCGTGGCTCAGTCGCGCTTGGCTCATCAGCGCTTGGCTCATCAGCGCACGGATCATTAGCGCACGGCTCAGTCGTGCGGGGCGAGGTGTGTCCAATCACCAGGACGCCCAGGCAAATGATTGCCACTCCCAGCCACCGCGTCGGCGTGACGACTTCGCGCAGCAGGAAGTGGGCCAGAAGAGCAGACATGGCGTAGGCGACTGACGAGGCGGGTTGAACATAGCTGTAGTCGGCCCAGGAGAGCACCAGCATGTTGGCTCCAAAAAAAATAATCAGGGACGCTATGCCCAGCCAAATCGTACCCGACGTGAGGATGCGGGAGAGTACGTCAAGCGCCTCGGCGGGTGTTGCGACCGTCGCCGCCCCGATGCCCTTCATTCCCTTACCGAGCAACACGTTGCCCAAGGGACCAAATATCACCATTAAGAAAATCAGCAGATAGGTTTTGAAGTGCAGACTGCCGGAGGACTTCATTCGTGAGAAGGACCTTCCCGCCGGGTTAAATCGAGTCCCTGGTTTTCAGCGTTTTCAGCACGGTGGTCGGTTGAAGGCGTGAACCGGGTATATCGGTCGTAAAGATGATCGTCAAGAGAATGATTCATGAGTTATAGAATAATTTTACTTGATTTCCCGGGCTTGCCCAAACCCGGTAGTGGGTCAGTTTGAAAGACCTTTTCCCGCAGCGGCCAAAGCCGCTATCGATTTTTGCGATTACGGCACGGCTAAAGCCGTGCCCTTTCAAAGCAAAATTCAAACTGACCCACTACCCAACTCTTGATCACCTTGGCCAGAGCCGGGCAGGCTTATTCGTAGCGCAAACTCTCTACCGGATCCAACTTCGCGGCGCGGGCGGCGGGCACGGTTCCGAAAAGGATGCCGACCACGGCCGAGACTGCGATGGCCACGATTGCCGAGAGTCCCGAGATCGGGATGCGGTAATCGGTAAGGAAGCGAACCGAGAAGGGAAGCGCCAGCCCGACAACGACGCCGCCCAGACCGCCGATCAGAGAGATCAGGATTGCCTCCGATAAGAACTGAAAGCGAATCTCGCTATTCGTGGCACCGATCGCCTTGCGAATGCCAATTTCATGAATTCGCGAAGTGACGGTGGCCAACATGATATTCATGATGCCGATCCCGCCGACCAGCAGGGTTACGGTCGCAACCAACAGCAAGACCATGGTCAAAGCGTTGGCGGTGCGGTCGGCGACACTGAGCAACGCGGTCAGATTCTGGACGACATAATTCGATTCCGAGCGATGGCGGGAGCGGATCACATCGCGAATCTCCTGGGTGACCGGAACCACCATCGAAGAATCCGCAGCCGAAAAGTACAGTTGCTGCACGTAAGGCGAGTTGTTGAAATATCGGCTTACGCTGTAGGGAATCACCATGGAGTTATCGGTGACCTCCGACTGGCCGAAGGTATCGACGCGCTCCCGAAAGGTTCCGATGATGGTGAACGGCAATCCGCTGAGCTTGACGACTTTTCCGATTGCCTTGTCGACCGATCCATAGAGTTGTTCGGCGAGTTTCTGCTGAATTACGCCGACTTTATTGCGCGCCTGTTCGTCCTCCGCATCGAAGAATCTTCCTGAAACAATGACCAGATTGCGGACGGAGACATAGTCAGGAAGAACTCCGAGCACGCGAACATCGCGCTCTTTGCCGTAGCCAATGGGAACCCGGTTATCCAGCGGCACGACCGGAGAGGCGGCGACCACTCCGGATACGCGTTGCAGCACGGCGTACATGTCATCCACCGTGAGACGATCGGGCGTGGTGTCTTCGCCCCCGCCCTGGTATTCAACATCGATCATGTTGGCGCCGATCGATTGAATCTGGTTCAGGACGTACTGCTTGCCGGTCATTCCGATGGTGACCACCAGAATCAGAGAAGCCGTGCCAATCACCATTCCCAGGGCAGTGAGAGAGAAGCGCACCTTGTTGCTGCAGAACGTGTCATAGGCAAAGCTAAAGATTTCTCCAAACACCAGTTTGGGTGGACGGCTCGCCGAGGCCGTTGCAGTGGGCATATTTGGTCAGATGCTACGCGATGTCGAGAAGAGGCGCAATTATCGTGCGAGTGGGGACGAAGCTGCAGAAATCAGTCCCCAGAAACCAATCCATTCTCATGCAACAATTTTTCTGCTTCCGCCTCGGGAAGAGCCTCCAGCGGTTCCGCCAGCGCATTTTCCGTCAGATTGAGCGGAAGTTCCTGGTGCAACGACGGCGCTGAATTGTAGGGGTGACGGCGCTGCCAGGTCAGAATCTTGTTGACCGCGTAATTCCAGATCGAACTCACGGCCGCTCCCGCCAAACCGGCCATGTACCAGGGTTGGTGCATTTGCCAGAGCGCGCGGGCGCAGCTTACGTTGGCCAATACGCCAATGGAACAGGCAATCCAGAATGTGACCAGGCCGGCCCACATGCGGGGGCCGCGCAATCTGCGGTCGTAATAGGTGATCAGGTTATTGAGAAAGAAGTTGACGGTCATCGCCGCGAATGTGGCGGCGATCTGCGCCGCGCCGAAGCTGAAGTGCTCCACTCGAAACAGGAAGGCCAGACAAGACAGGTGGATCAGCAGTCCGCTGGCGCCGACCAGCGCGAAGGCGGCAAAGCGGGGCGGGACCAAGCCTCCCAGCAACTTGTTGACGATCAGGAAAAGGCATTCCACGGCAGCATTCGCGTCGAGCTTGCTCTGGCCCCAGGTCCGGTTGCGAAAACGGTAGCCAACCTCTCCGAAACGCGCCGGGCGGTCGCTCGAGGCGAGCATATCCACCAGGATCTTGAAGCCGCCGTCCTGTAAATGCTGAACTACTCCGTGGAAGTAATTGCGGTTGACCACGAAAAATCCGCTCATGGGGTCGCTCACGTCGCAACGGCACACGAACCGGCTCAGCCTGGTCCCCATGCTGCTGAGCCATACACGCTCGGGAGAAAAATCACCCATGCAGCCGCCTTCGCCGTTGCGGGTGGCCACGACCACATCCAGTTTCTCGTCGCGCAGACGGCCGACCATCTCGGCAAGGATAGTTTCATCGTGCTGCAGGTCGGCATCCATCACGGCGATGTATTCGGCGGGCGTGGCCAGCATGCCTTCCCGGCAGGCCGAGGAGAGACCGCGACGTCCAATACGGTGCAGCAAGCGAATGCGACGATCCCGTGCCGCATACTCGCGAATGAAATCGGCGGTTCCGTCTGGCGAGTCGTCGTCAACAAAGATCAATTCCCACTCGAAGCCCTGGAGCGCCCGTTCGAGCCGCGCGATGAGCTCCGCTATGTTGCCGCGCTCGTTGTAGGTGGGCACTACCACGGCGAGATCGATCAATGGTTTATCTTCTTCGAGGTCCGGGATACTGGCGCCACGACAGGCTGCGATTTCAACGGCGTCACTAATCATATTCATCAGGGCGTGTTGGTCAGATCATGTTCGTCAGATTAACTGGCGTTTCCTTCAATAATTTAAATCTCAATCAGCTCCACAGGCATCGAGTAACTTCCCTCGATTTGCACGTGACAAAGCCGCTAGACCACTTTTCCCGGAAAGAGAAAGGTAGCATCCCGGCCACACGCTTCTCAATCGGAAAAACGTGCTGGAAGAACAATGACGAACAATAGGGAGCAATTGTGTTAGCTACGAACGTAGCACAACCGCGACGAATTCAGCGCTAGAGAAGGCCTGGCCGGCCTATGCAGTTGTCGCTTCCACTTGCTCCGCACTCGTTCCCCTCAGTGCATCCCGCTGCGCGTTCGTTTGCGCAACGGGCCAAATGCGAAGGCCCGGGAGCGCTACCACTGCCAGCAAAAATGATTCACCAATTAAGAAATAATAGTTAGAAAATGCCTGCTTGCTGGTGGAAAAAAACAGCAATATGGAGGCGCCGTAGCCGGCGGCGAACATTGCCGCATTCCGCCGGCAGGTTAATGCGCTCCACGCCACAAATACCGCCAGAATCAAGGGGCCAACCTTTCGAAACAACGGGAATGGGACGGCAAAACTCATCGCGTCGGTGCGGAATGGCTGGGACATGTGAAACAGCACCAGGTCATGCCACAAGGATCGAGCATTCCACAGGGCAAACGGCAGAATTGTTGCCGTTGCCACGAGCAATGCCCACCCAACCAGTCTCCAATATGCTCTCCAACGAAATGGATGAATCAGACACGCGACAAAAGGTAGTGCAATTACGTTGTATTGTTTGGATGCAAGAAAAAGGCCCAGCGCAATGGGCAACCACCAACGTTTTTTCACTGCCGCATACACCGTCGCGGATAGCGTCAGCAGAACCAGGGGCTCAGTCCAGCACTTCTCCTCGACAAAAAAAGTGAGCGGGTTGAACAACAAAAGTGCGGATATCCATAAGCTGCGCGGACTTGGATATATCGCAAACAAAAGGAAAGCAGAGATCGCGACCGCGGAGATGTAAGGGTATCGCACATCACCCAGCAGGTATCCGGGGAGGGCCCAGAAAAGCGTGATCGGAGGGTATTGAAATCCGACCTGAACCCGCCCGTTGACTACCATTCCGGGAGTATAGAATCTGGAGCCGGGCCCGAAAATATCAGCCTCGGTTGTGCCAAACGGATCGATGCCATGAATCAAATTTTTACAAGAATCCCGCTGAAAGGTGTAAGTATCGATGACCGGGACCCAGGTCCTGGTAATAAGGATGGCCGCGGCTACATGCACGAGAATCAGGCTGGCTAGAATCAACCACATTCGCCGGGAAGGGCTTGGAACCGGCGGTGCCATGGCGGCTTCCGGGGAGCATCGGGCGATCGCGGCGATACTCAGCAGGATCGCCAGAAATATCATGCTCAATCCTGCAAGGAGGCTATTACCGCCCCACAGATAACAATAGGTTCCTCCAAAGACCCAAAATCCGGCGCTGGCCAGGAGAAACGCGGAAGAGAATTCGCGTTTGGCGCCGGCGTGGGGACGCGTAGAGTCCATCGGTATTTCGTCAGCGCACATGCAAAAGAGTGTTCCCACAGAATATCCGGTCGCAGGCCTGAAACGCCAACGCTGCATCACTGCATAGCATCACACCGGTTTGCAACCAAGCGTTTGCCACTAAACAAGGAATGACCTAAACCTTTTGAGTGGCCAAAAGCTGATTGCAGGACTAAATTCCTGAAACAGACGGAGGGCCGCAAGATGCTCAGCTACTCGCGTGGTCCGAATGATCCGCTCTGGGAGAAGACAATCGGGCAGGTGCTCGATCAGACGGTGGAACACTCGGGCGACTGTCTTGCCCTGGTGTCTCGTCATCAATCCAAACAGTACAACTGGCGCGAATTGCGAGAACTGGCAGATCGTGTTGCGCGTGGGTTGTTGTCACTCGGGATCAAACCCGGAGACCGCGTGGGCCTGTGGTCCACAAACTGCGTGGAATGGGTGATGGTGCATTTGGGATGCGCCCGCGCGGGCGCGATTCTGGTGAATGTAAATCCAGCCTATCGCACCCATGAGCTCGCATTCACGCTGCGAAAGTCCGGCATGAAAGCACTGTTTCTTTGGGAGCGCGATGGCCGGGCTGAGTATGCGCGGATTCTCGAAGAGGCGCGGCATGGTCAGGCGTTGCCCCTCGAACGCGTGGTTCTATTCGGAACCGCGGCGTGGAACACGTTTTTGCAATCCAAGTGCGAGATACCAGTGACGACCCAGCCAGAGGACATTGCCAACATCCAATACACCTCGGGCACCACGGGCATGCCCAAGGGAGTGATGCTGACGCATCGCAATCAGATCAACAACGGCAGGTTACAGGCGCAAGGCATGCGTTATACGAACCGTGATCGCATCTGCGTTTCCGTTCCTATGTACCACTGCTTCGGATGCGTCATCGGAACCATGTCGGCGCTGGCGAGCGGGGCGGCAATGATCCTCCCCAATTGGACTTTTGATGCCCGCGCCACGCTTGAGGCTATCCATGCGGAGAGCGCCACATCCCTCTATGGCGTACCCGCCATGTTCATCGCAGAGTTGGGAATTCCCGAGTTCAACCATTTCAATCTAACGAGTCTGCGTACAGGGATGATGGCAGGTGCGCCGTGTCCGGTAGAGATTATGAAGCCAGTGATGACGGAGATGCACTGCCCGGAATTGACGATCGGCTATGGTCAGACGGAGAGCGCGCCGGTGGTAACGATGTCGGCAGTGGATGATCCGGTTGAGATACGGGTCTCGACGATTGGCAAGGCGCTGCCGTGCACGGAGATGAAGATCGTGTCGTCTGTGGAAGGCGATACCGTGCCAATCGGCGAGCAAGGCGAGGTTTGCGCGCGCGGATATATGGTCATGAAGGGCTATGACGGCGAACCGGAGGCAACCCTCGCGGGCCATCGATTACGAGGGCTGGTTGCATACGGGTGACATCGGCATCATGCGCGAGGACGGAACCATTCACCTCACCGGCCGGGCGAAGGACATGATTATCCGCGGCGGGGAGAATGTCTATCCGCGGGAGGTGGAAGAATTCTTGTACACACACCCGAAAGTATCTGAAGTACAGGTGGTGGGGATTCCCCATGAGCGACTGGGCGAGGTCGTGCTTGCGTGGATCCGTTTGAAAACAGGCGAGAGTGCCACGGAGGACGAGATTCGCGAATTCTGCGAAGGGCAGATTGCGTACTTCAAGATCCCTGAGCACATTCGGTTTGTCGATTCTTTTCCGATGACCGTGACCGGGAAAGTCCAGAAGTTCAAGATCCGGGAATTTGAAACCAAAGAGCGTGGGCTTGAGCGCTTGGCGAAGCGGGAGACGGCGTAAGAAGAGAGGGCGCGATGCTTCGACGCGAAGCTTCCGCGGGCTCTAACAGACGTGACTTGTGTAACGAAGGTATGTCTCTGCTCAGTTCGTTCCGATGCTGACTAACTCTATAATTTTGTTGTGACAAGGCCATCCAAGGCAGGCGAAATCCTCATCATTATTTTTGGTCTGGTCTTTCTGTCGGCGGGAGTCTTTTTCGCCAGTACTGTTTTATTCGGAGCTCCGGGCCAAGTCGAGGCCCATGGCAATCGCTGGGTGGGAGTACTGATCTCGTCGATCTTCATTCTAATCGGCGGCGGGATCGCTGGCGGCGCCATTTACGGGAACCGCAAACTGGAAGAGCAAGCGGCCGCCGAGCAGTCCAATCCCGAATCTCCCTGGCTATGGCGGAAAGACTGGGCGGCTCGCCGAGCGGAGAGCAAGAATCGCAACAGCGCTATCGGCCTTTGGATATTGGCCGTTTTTGCGAATACGATTGCCTTTACGGTCGCGGCCGCAACCGTGCCTGCAATGTGGCGGAACTCCGATCCCAAGGCCTTCTTCCCGCTTCTATTCTGCGTGGCTGGCGTTGTTCTGGCGGGGGCGGCGATCCGGGCGAGCATTCGGCGGGAACGCTTTGGGCAGACCTACTTTGAGTTCGCCTCGCTACCTTTTTCTCCGGGAGGGTCGCTGCAGGGCACCATTCATTTGCGCTTCAACACCGATGCCAGGCATGGCATCGACCTGAGTCTCGCCTGTGTCCGTCAAGTTATTACTGGGGCGGGGAAGAATCGTAGCACCCAGGAGACCATCCTCTGGCAAGCGGACAAGAACGTGCCGCAATCCCTGCTCGCACCCGGACCCATGGGCGATGCCCTGATCCCGGTAGACTTCACCATACCGAGCGACGCGTACGAGTCGAATCACGAACAGCCGAGCGATCAGGTGCTATGGCTCCTACACGCGCAGGCCGACGTCCCTGGCGTCAATTATTCGGACGACTTTGAGGTTCCAGTTTTTCGCCTGGCGCCATCCTCAGTAACAGCCTCAGAGCCGGCGGCTCGCTTCGCGAACCAGGCGGAGGAGGCAGTTGCGCCCGCATTCCTGTCCGATGCTTCCGATGTGCCCGCTCCGGCCAATCCGAAAGTGATTGTCTCGGTCGGCATGAATGGCGGCACCGAATTCTACTTCCCGGCTTTTCGCAACCCGACCCGCGTTCTGTTCCTGTTGCTCTTCACTGCGGTTTGGACCGGCGTCGTCTATTTCCTCGCACATTCCAAAGCTCCGTGGTTCTTTGCTCTGTTCTTCGGGCTGTTCGATCTCTTGCTCATCTATGGACTGACTCAGTCGGCGCTCGGGTCATTCCGCATTGAGGTGGCGAACGGACGCATTGTTTTCCGACGCGCCCTGCTCGGCATGAGGACGTCTCGTGAGATTCCTTTCTCGGAGATTGCCCAGATTTTGCCCGTGACCGCGATGCAACAACAGGGCGTACAAGCTTCTTATTCGGTTCGCTTGCAGACAAGGACCGGGACAACGCTGACGCTGGCTGACGCGATCGACAACCGTCAGGAGGCGCGCTGGGTCACCGCGCAACTGGAGAAGTTGGCTGGATTGAAACTCGACACCCACGTTGCCGTTCAGGCGGGGTTCGGAGTCAACGGTCCGCCGCCACAGCGCGGACAAGCAGGATCAGGATCGCCCGCAGCTTTTCGTCGCAATAGTCCTCTGGCGATGGCGGTGGGGCTTGCGTTTTTTTTTGCGTGGGCGGGCTTCATCGGCTATCACATTTTTTCCGGGAATCACAGGGGACCCAACCGTGTTTCCAGAACCAGAGTGTCGCCAGTGGGCGGCGGCCCAGCGAGATCTTCGTTGCGGCAGGTGAGCTACTCGCCGCTCTCGGACGCCGATGTTCAGCATCTGCGGACGCTGCCCGATCAAGCCCAGGCAGAGGAGTTGTTGGACCGCGCGATTCACCACGATCTCCGGGCGCTCGACTTGTTCGAGAAGAATATTGGCGTCTGGCGCAATATCAGTCGCACCGCTCAGATGAACGAATTGGAGGAGCGCTCCCGTTTCTCCACCGACCTGCGCGTTCGCTACGCGAATGCTGATCTCAATCTGGCGCTCGATGGATTCCAGAAAACCGATGAGTCCGCGGACCAACTTATCGCGCAAGCACAAGCCGACCTCGCGCATCGTCCATACAGCGTGTACCACATGGGAATGCTGGCCGGACGCGGCGTGGGCTACGATCGCATTTATCCCGTGCTGTTGGATTACGCCAAGAACGACCCCAACCCAGAGGTGCGGCAGTGGGCGGTCGAGGGTATGCGTTTTCTCGGAACCGATGAAGCTCTGGAGCAGCTCTTTGATGCCTTTACGCATGACTCATCGAACGCGGTCCGCGATCGCGCGGGCTGCAATGTGTCCGACTGCGGTAACTTCATGCGCAAACAGCGTATGCGAATGGTGCCCCGACTGATCGAGTTAGCCGCTGATCCACAAACTACTCCACAGATGCGCAACTGGACCTTCATGGCGTTGCATGAGATCACTGACGCAACCCTGCCAGCCGACGCAGCCCTTTGGCAGAACTGGTACCGCCAACACGGGGCGGAAAAGATGGTCGACTTTGAACGGATGGAGTGGTGGAGAGTCCGGGGAGATCAGTAGCAGGGAACTGACTGCTGGCTCTTGAGGCGACCTCTTTACAGGCATACCTCTTTGCAGCGCAGCTCGCCTCTGTTCTCGAGTTGCGGCGCTACAAATCCAATCACTTTTTGCGAGCAGCCAACGAATCCGGCTAATGGCTGGTTGCTCCGCTGTCAAACCGCAAATTACTCCGGCCAGAGGTCTATCACGTCCCTTGAACCTTTAACGAACCTATGAGGATCGTCTTGCCTATTTGGTTTTCCTGTTAAATTTAGAGCGAAGGAAACCTATGCCACTTCGGAAATCTTTGACCTGTCTTTTCGTCGGAGCGCTCGTTGCTTTCGCGACGTCTCGGCCCATCGCGGCGCAATCAAACTCATCATTGTTTTTATTTAACCCGTTCTTGTTGAACGCGACCTCAGCACCAACGAGTCCGACCGGCGGCGCATCTGGATATGATCATCCGCCGCAAAACATCCTGGATGTGATGCGCGCGCCTTCACCGCCAAGGCCCAGGGTTAGCCCGACGTTGGACACGATTCTCCTGGTGTCATGGCAGGACTACCCGCCGATTTCACGGGTGGCGACGCCTTTCTTGCGTCTCGCCGGCGTGCGCGTCGAACCAAAGAATCACAGCAAGCACGATACTCCGGGCGGTTACGGCATCACGCCCTGTGCCCGAGACTTCGAGCTGGTGCACATCGCCGATGGAGCGCAAATTCGGATCGCGCTGCCGCAGGGAGCATGCCCGGGCGCGCCAATCTGGGCGGCTGACGGAAAGCGATTCGCGTTTGTGAATATCGCTGCCGAGGCGGTCGAGCTCTGGATCGGTGATGCCAAGACCGGCGAAATACATCGAGTACCCGGAGCGCATCTCAACCCGATGTTCAACGACGAAATGCAATGGATGCCTGACCAGAAAACGCTCCTGGTAAAGCTGGTGCCCGAGGGGATGGGTTCGCCGCCTCCCGAACCAATCGTGCCCAGCGGCCCGAGCATCCAGGAGACCGAAGGTAAAAAAGGACAGAGCAGCACCTATGAAAACCGCGACACGCTGGGCAGCAAGCACGATGAGGATGTCTTCGATTACTTCGCGGTTTCGCAACTCGCTTTCGTCGACACGACGACGGGGGCGATCACCCCGGTGGGTAAGGCGGGGAATTACGAAGCGGTGGATCCCGCGCCGGATGGGCAGCACATACTCGTCACCGCGATCCATAAACCCTATTCTTACGTGACCACTTACGATCGCTTTCCGAGGGAGATTGAAGTCTGGAACACATCGGATCGCTCACGCGTTCTTACCCAGACCATCGCGTCGCTTCCACTGGCCGATCGCGTTCCCATCGGTGGTGTTCCGCTAGGTCCGCGCGATTTTTCCTGGCGTGCAACCGAGCCGGCAACGCTCGTCTGGGCAGAGGCGCTCGATGGCGGCGACTGGAATGTTAAGGTTCCGGCTCGCGACAAGGTGATGCTGCTGAAGGCGCCGTTCAACTCTCCCGCCGCCGAAATCACGCGCACCGAAGAGCGATATATCGGCTTCTCCTGGAGCGAACAATCGAGCATCGCACTTTTGAACGAGTACGATCACAACCGCCATTGGAGACGGACCTTCATCATCGACATCGATGATCAACAACCCAAGTCTCGGTTGCTCTGGGATCTTTCTACCGACGAGAAGATACGCGAACCCCGGCGCGCCCGTGAAACGCCAACTTGCGAACGGGGCGTGGGTGGTTCGCCAGGAAGGTGATTCCATCTACCTTGCAGGAGCCGGCTCTTCGCCGGATGGGGACCGGCCATTCCTCGATCGGCTCAACCTGAAGACGATGAAATCCGAACGATTGTTTCGCAGCGATAAGACCAGCTACGAGGACTTTCTTTCCTTCACAGGGCCGGACACAACAACGTTTCTCACCTGGCATCAATCGCCAACCGACCCGCCGAATGCGTTTATGCGAACGCTTGGAAAATCCGTCATCGATGCCGCGCCCGCCGGAGAAGCGATCTTTGCTTCAACCAGCGTCGCGATAACCCACATTCCCGATCCGACGCCGGCGGTACGGGCGATCAAAAAGCGGTTGGTCAAGTACAAGCGCGCCGACGGTCTTGACCTGTCGTTCACGCTCTATACGCCTCCCGGCTATAAAGAGGGTACGCGCGTCCCCACCATTCTTTATGCATATCCTCTCGATTACGCCGACGCTGCGAAAGCCGGACAGGTTGCAGGCTCTGCAGGAAACCTTCACGCAGCTGCGGCAATACAGACTGTTGCTGCTCGCGGGCTACGCGATCATCGACAATACGTCGTTCCCCATCGTGGGAGATCCGAAGAAAGCCTACGACACTTATCTGGAACAACTGGTCGCCGACGCAAAGGCGGCGGTTGATGAGGCGGTGCGACTTGGTGTTGCCGACCCCGAGCGAATAGGAGTTACCGGGCACAGCCACGGCGCTTTGATGACCGCAAATCTCGTGGCGCATTCCGACTTGTTCCGCGCGGGTGTCGCTACCAGCGGCTCCTATAACAAGACGCTCACGCCCTTCGGTTTCCAGAACGAGCGGCGATCAGTTTGGGAGGCGTCGGATGTTTATCTGAAAGTCTCTCCATTTTTCTTTGCCGACAAATTGAAGACGCCGCTCCTGATCGTGCATGGCGCGGAAGACGCGAATCCTGGGACTACGCCACTGCAAGCTAACAAACTCTACGAAGCCGTTCGAGGCAACGGGGGCACCGCTCGCCTGGTAATACTCCCGCATGAGCCGCATTGGTATACAGCCATGGAGTCGAACGAACAGCTTATCTACGAGATGCTTCGATGGTTTGACAAATACGTGAAAGACGCGCCGCCGCGCTCGGCGGCTGTAGGTGGAACTCCGTGACAGTAAAGCACTGTTCGCCACCGTACCAAACCAATTCCGTTTACAGCAACTGCCGGCCAGGAGTAGCATCGAGCCGCGCTGGGTGGGGAGTTGGATGAGATTTGTTGAAGACGTGTGGGCCTCCCGGGGAACACCCAGCGTTGTTGATTGTCGGTAGCGGCGAAGACCGGGGTCACATCAAGAGTAAATCCTTAAAGGAGCACAGCCATGGGAATCATTGCTTGGATTGTGGTGGGACTGATTGCAGGTTGGCTTGCTGGCAAGGTTATGAAAGGTGGTGGCTACGGCATTCTCGTGGACATCATTCTCGGAATACTCGGCGGCATCGTCGGCGGCTGGATCTTTGGGCTCTTGGGAATCTGGCCGGGCGGCGGCATGATCGGCTCCATCATTGTGGCATTTGTCGGGGCGGTGATTTTGGTCTGGATTTCACGCCTGCTGAAAAAAGCGTAAGAATAAATCGCAGAAGAAACCGCGCCGTTCCCGGCTTTCCAGGAGAGCCGGAGCGCATCTGCGCCGATGCCGGTGTGACATCTGAGCGAACACTCAGAGACGCGGGTGCGCCTTGATGCCAAGGCCAAAAGCTGCATGGCTGCGCGCTCAGCGACAGTTTTAGTACTCAGTGGCGGGGAAAGGGGCCAATCCCAGGCCCCTGCGGTTCAGAGCGGCCCGTATAATCGATAAACGACATACAAGCCCGGATGGCGAAACTGGCAGACGCACGGGACTTAAAATCCCGAGTCCTTAACCGGACGTGACGGTTCGATTCCGTCTCCGGGCACCACTTCATTCAATGTTTATGCGGGTTCCGTGCGATGCGGGCTCGTCAGGGAAAGGCTTTTAAGAATAACGGGGCCGGGTGAACCAGTTCCGTCAAGGAATGGGGACGTTGCCGGTCTTGGCCTTAAGCACCTGCTGTCCGAGGAAGGTGCTGGGCCGGGGAAATCCTCGCCATCACTGCCGGGTCCGAAGCGAAATTGGCCGAGAACAAGGACACAGCGAAAGCGCCGGGTTGGATCCTCCGCCGGATCGCGGCGAAGTGTGGCATGCGTGGCCGGTTGCGGCGTTAAAGTCACGCCTGTCGCGACTCAGCCGTACTACGAGTTTACGACTATTGGATATCTGTCATTCACCCAACAGTCATTCACCTAACAATCATTCACCCAACAATCACTGACCCAACCTGGCCGTGAAAAAAACTCCATCTGATGATATGTTCTTCGCTTCTAATCCGCAGAATGGTGCCTTTCATGGACAAGCCAGAACAGCATCCGGTTATTGTTGGGGACGGATCGAACCGTCCTCCTCTGCCTCCATTCACTCGCGAAACGGCCGTTCAAAAAGTTCGTCTGGCGGAAGACGGCTGGAATTCCCGTAACCCGGAAAAAGTCTCTCTGGTCTACGCCACCGATTCTCGCTGGAGGAACCGATCGGAGTTTATTACCGGCAGGCAGGAGATTGTCGCTTTTCTTGCGCGCAAATGGGCGAAAGAACTGGATTACCGGCTGATCAAAGAGCTTTGGGCTTTCACGGGAAATCGCATAGCGGTGCGCTTCGCTTACGAATGGCACGATGATTCGGGAAATTGGTTTCGCTCGTATGGCAACGAGAATTGGGAGTTCAACGATGACGGCCTGATGCGAGTGAGGTTCGCGTCCATCAACGATCTTCCCATCGAGGATTCGGAGCGCAAGTACCATTGGCCGCTCGGGCGGCGTCCGGATGACCATCCTGGGTTGAGCGATCTCGGTCTGTGAGGGAAGTGCGAGGAGGAAAATGGACGGTCCAGACGCTCCAGCGGAAAAAACGCAAAGAGCCGGGCTGAGCGATTATCTGGCGGCAGAGAGAACTCTTCTGGCATGGATTCGCACGGGTCTGGCGTTGATGGGATTCGGTTTTGTGGTGGCACGCTTTGGGCTTTTCCTGCAGCAACTGCAAGTTATGCAGCGCGTCCCCGCCGCGCAGTCTTACGGATTATCGTTGTGGTTTGGGACTGCGCTGATCGCGGTGGGAGTGATGGTGAATGCTTTTGCCGGATGGCATCACGCACGGCTGGTGCGGCAGATGGATCGCGGGGAAAGCGAACGCTCCAACCATTCTACACAGGGCGTCATCGTTGCTTTCTTTTTGGCGCTGGTCGGGCTGGCGATGGCGATCTATCTGATTTCGGTCCGAGGTTCGACCAGTTCGCAACCTGCGAACAGTAAGGAGACATCGATGACAGTCAATAGAGGAGATGGGATTATCAACGTTCCCAGCAACCACTCGGTCGATCAGACGGTGGAGAAACTCAAAGGGATTCTTGCCGCTAAGGGGGTCGCGGTCTTTGCGCTGGTTGACCATAGCGGCGAAGCGGAGAAAGTTGGCCTGAAAATGCGTCCCACCAAGCTGCTGATCTTCGGAAGCCCGAAGGCTGGCACTCCCTTGATGGTAGCGGCTCCCAGCGTTGCTATTGATCTTCCGCTCAAGATTCTGGTCTGGGAGGATGGCGGAGGGAAAGTCTGGCTCTCCTACAACAGCCCGGCGTATCTGCAGGAGCGGCACGGGTTTCCGCAGGAGTTGCTGCAGAATATCGCGGTGGTGGAGACGCTGGCGGCCAAGGCTGGCGAGTGACTCCCGCCAAGCCTTGACCTCTTTATTCCGCCCTCCTCAAATCAGTACGTCTTGAAACGATCGGGACGAGGCCACGCTGAATCGTTCCACATTAATGTTTGTCACCATTCGGCACCTCCAACGCTAGCTGGCACGTGCCAGTTGGCCAAGTTCCTGCATTTGGTCTTCGTCGATTTTCAAATTTGCGGCGGCGACATTTTCTTCGAGGTGTTTTACGTTTGAGGTTCCTGGGATCGGCAGCATGACGGGAGACCGTGCCAAAAGCCATGCCAGGGCGACCTGAGAAGGCGTAGCTTTCCATTGCCCCGCGAAGCGACTGATCGGACTGCCCGGTCCCGAAACGCGTCCCGCTGCCAGTGGGAACCACGGAATGAAGCCCAATTTTTCTTTTTCGCAATATTCGAGGACATCTTCCGATCCGCGGTCGGCGATGCTGTAGCGGTTCTGGACGCTCACAATCGGAACGATCGTCCGCGCATGTTGAACCTGCAACACGCTCACTTCCGACAAACCGATGTGTTTGATTTTCCCCTGCGCCTGCAGATCTTTTAGCGTACCGAGCTGATCTTCGACCGGAACCTTGGGATCGATTCGATGCAGCTGATAAAGATCGATCCGGGTTAGACGCAAGCGGCGGAGGCTACCTTCGCAGGCGGATCGCAGGTGTTCCGGCCTTCCATTTTCAGCCCATTGGCCGGGGCCCGGGCGGTCAAAGCCGCCCTTGGTGGCGATTACCAAGCCGGCCGGATACGGATGCAGCGCCTCGGCGATAAGCTCTTCACTAACGGCGGGACCGTAGGAGTCGGCGGTGTCTATGAAATTGATACCCAGTTCGACCGCTCGACGGAGAACCCTGATGGCTTCCGCTCGATCCGGGGGCTCGCCCCAGATTCCCTCTCCTGTGATTCGCATCGCGCCGAATCCTAGTCGCGTGACGCGGAGATCGTTCCCAATCAGAAATTCGCCGGCCTTTTGGGCGAGAGTATGATTTGGCTGCTTCGCGGGATTGTGTTTCTCCATATATTTCTCCTTCTGCATTTGAAGATGACGATTCGCGCGCCCTCCTTCTTTGGAGTGACACGAGGCCGCCAGAGTTTCAAGAAATGCAGATTGGTGTTTCCCGCAGGCTTTTCGTACCTTCTACTGCCAGCCTCCACCAAGTGCCTTGTAGAGTTGCACGAGGCTTTGGTATTCGCTGCCTCGAGCCTGGGCTAGAGCCAACTCGGCGTTGAAGAGCGATCGCTGGCCATCGAGAACTTCGAGGTAAGTGGTGATGCCTCCCCGATAGCGCACGAGGGAGGTGTCAACCGTGTCCTGGAGATCCTTGACCGTTATCTCCTGCGCGACGCGGACTTGATGAAGTTTCTGATAGCCGATCAGCGCGTCAGAGACGTCGCGGAATGCCAACTGGATAGCTTGCCTGTAAGCGATCAGCTCCTGACGATGTTCAGACTCTGCCAGCTTTAGATTCCCGCTCAAGGCGCCGCCGGTGAAAATGGGTTGAGTGACCTGAGCGCCGTAGGACCAGATTCCGGTCTGCGAACTCATGAGGCCGGAGAACAGACTGCTCCGGCCGAATGCGCCACCGCCCGCGCCGGTGAGGGAAATCTGCGGGAAGAAAGCAGCCTTGGCAACTCCGATCTCAGCATTCGCGGCGATCAGTTGTTGCTCGACCTGACGAATGTCGGGGCGGCGTTCGAGCAACGATGACGGCATCCCGGGCGGCACTTCTGGCGGCAGAGGCTGCTCGGCCAAGGTTAGCCCGCGTCGCACACCCTCCGGATAATGGCCGAGCAGGATGCTGATCGCATCTTCTTCCTGGCCGATCAGCCGTTCCAAGTCGGGGATCGCCGCGTTGGCGGTATCGAGCACCTGCTGGGCTTGAAGCACATCCAACTTGGTGGCAACGCCGTGGTCGAGGCGCAACTGCGTCAGCTTGACCGACTCTTGCTGGGTGTTGACCGTGTCATGAGTGATGCGAAGCTGGAGGTCGAGATCCAGAAGCTGAAAATAGTCACTGGCTACGTCACTCACCAGGGTCAACACGACGGTATCCCGCGCATCCTGGGTAGCGAGGAGTTCAGCACGCGAGGCCTCGGTGGCGCGCCGCAGGCGGCCGAAGAGATCCAGCTGAAATGCTGCGTCGGCGGTCAGACCGAGGATGTTGTACTTGGATTGGGTGCTTGGGTCTTTTCCTCCGCCGAAATTAGCGTTCCCTTGCACTTGCGGAAAAAGATAGGAACGCGTGATGGTGACCTGAGCGCGTGCGGCGGTGATGCGCTCCGTCGCCAATTGCAAGTCGTAATTCTCTTTCAGAGCGATGCGGATGAGTTCTTGCAGCTGCGGATCCTGGAAAACCTGCCACCAGGGAAGGTCCGCGAAGGACGCCGCTTGTGCCTGAGTCTGTGGGTTTTGCTGGAGGTCACGGTAGGTGGTCGGAGTCTGAACGACGGGCCGGTGATAATTCGGGCCGACCATGCATCCGGACATTATGAGCGACGCGAAGATCGCGGACGTCAACCATGGTTGCGTTGTCGTTTTCAGGTCGATCATTTCAGTCTCCTTCCGCCGGCGCAGGCGTTCCTGGCATCGCGGCGGGCACAGATTCCTTGCCGGCGCCTGACCATTTCTCGACGAGGAAGAAGATTGCGGGCACGAAAAAGATTCCGATCACGCTGGCAGCGAGCATCCCACCGATCACCGTGGTGCCCATGATTTGGCGCGCTACGGATCCGGCACCGCTCGCTGTCCATAACGGTACGCAACCGAGAATGAACGCGAAGGAAGTCATCAAGATGGGACGCAGACGTAACCGGGCTCCGGCGAGCGCAGCCTCCGCCAGAGGCTTTCCTTTTTCATATTCGTCCTTGGCAAACTCGACGATCAGAATCGCGTTCTTGGCGGCCAAGCCGATGAGCATGACCAGCCCAATTTGCGAGTAAATATCAGTCTCGATCTGGATCAGGTAAGGTGGCAGGAACAAGCCGAGCAGGACGCGGCGCAACCAAAGGATTCCGAAGGCTCCGAAGATCGCGACGGGCGTGCTCAGCAACACGCTGAAGGGCAGCGTCCAGCTTTCATACAGCGCCGACAGAACCAGAAAAACGAAAAGCAGAGAGAGCCCGAAGATCACCGCGGCGGGCACGCCTTGTCGCGCTTTTTGTTCTTGAAACGATATGCCCGAATAGTCAAAACCCATTTCTCGCGGCATGGTCTGCTTGAAAACGTCCTCGAGGGCGGCGGTAGCCTGGTCGGCGCTATAGCCGGGCGCGGCGCTCCCGTTGACCTGTGCGGAACGATATTCGTTGAAGCGCAAAGTGAATTCTGGGCCGAGGCGCGGCTTGATGGCAGTCAGCGTGGAGAGGGGAACATTTTCTCCCTTGTTGTTGCGGACATAGAACTGCCCAACGTTGTCCGCTCGGGCGCGGTCTTCGGCTTCCGCTTCGATGTAGACCTGCCACTGGCGGCCGAAGCGATTGAAATAGTTAATGAAATAGCCGCCCATGAAGGCTTGCACCGTGCGGTAGACGTCGTTGAGGGCCACACCCTGTTTCAGGACCTTGTCGCGGTTTACTTCGACAAACTCCTGCGGAACGCTGGCCAGGAAAGTGGTGCTGAGGCTGGCGATCTCGGGCCGCTTTCGGGCAGCGTCAAGAAAAATGCCCAGGTTCTTGGCGAGGAACTGAATGTCGCTACCCGAACGGTCTTCGAGGATGAACGTAAATCCTCCGGAAGTTCCGACGCCCGGAATGGCGGGCGGGGAAAAGGAGAAGGCGACGGCTGCCGGCAACCTGCTCAATTGCTGGTTCAGATGCGCCTTGAGCGATTGGAATTGCTCGGCCCTGGTTGTGCGTTCACCCCAAGGCTTGAAGGTCACAAAAAAGGTTGAGTTATAACTGGTGCGAACAAAGCTGAGCAAGCTGAAGCCAACGAAGCACGAAACGTGCTGGACGCCGGGCGTATTCAGCAGAATCTTCTCCACGTCAGCCGTGACGGCGGTCGTGCGTTCCAACGAAGCCCCGTTCGGCAGTTGCACATTCACCAAGGCATAACCTTGATCTTCGTCAGGAAGGAAGCTCGACGGAATTTTGTTGGCGAAGAAGAACCCCGCTATACCGAAGACCACCAGCAGCACGACCACGATGACGGTCTTTTGGACCAAGACTGCGCTCCAACGCACGTAGCCTTCGGTGGCGCATTCGAAGACGCGATTAAACCAGTCAAAGAATCTCCTCAGCAGACCACGGCTTTCGGTACGTGGTTTTAGCAGCAGTGCCGCGAGGGCAGGGCTGAGCGTGAGGGCGTTAAACGCCGAAAGCAGAACGGATATCGCGATGGTGACAGCGAATTGCTGATAGAGCTTACCCGTGATGCCAGGAATGAAAGCGGTGGGCACAAACACGGCGGAGAGAACTAAAGCGATGCCAACAACGGGGCCGGAAAGTTCCTCCATCGCCTTCAACGCCGCGTCCTTCGGCGTCATGCCTTCTTCGATGTGGCGCTCGACGCCTTCGACCACAACGATGGCGTCGTCCACCACCAGACCGATGGCCAACACTAAGCCGAAGAGAGAAAGCGTGTTGATGGAAAAACCGAACAGCGGGAAAAAAACAAACGTGCCGATCAGCGACACCGGCACGGCAAGGAGCGGAATCAGTGTGGCGCGCCAGCTCTGCAAAAATAGGTAGACGACGAGGATGACGAGCGCGAGGGCGATGAGGAGCGTTACTACGATTTCCTTTATGCCCTCGGTGACCGATCGCGTCGTATCCAGCGCGACGACGTAATCCATGTCCTCCGGAAAGCGCTGCCTCATCTGCGCCATCAGCTTATTCGCGCCGGCGGCGGCATCGACTGCGTTCGAGCCCGGCAACTGGTAAGTGGCAATGACGGCGGCCGGCTTTCCGTTATAACGCCCGGCGACGCTGTAGTCCTGAGAGCCCAACTCGATGCGAGCGACGTCGCGAACGCGGACAGTCCCGCCGTCGGGCGTCTCGCGCACCACAATCTGCCCAAATTCTTCCGGCGAGATAAGACGGCCTTGCGCGAGAACCGAGTAGGTAAATTCCTGGCCTTTGAGAGCAGGCTCCCCGCCCGCCTTCCCGGCTGGGTTCACGGTGTTTTGCGCCTGAATGGCGCTCACGATTTCTGGGACGGTGACGCCGAGCTTGGCCAGCGTGTCCGGTTTCACCCACAATCGCATCGCGTATTGGCCGGCGCCGAATACCTGCACATTGCCGATGCCCGGAGAACGCAAAAGGGGATCTGTAAGATTGATGTATGCGTAGTTCGCCAGGAAATTGGCATCGTAGGTTCCGTGCGGCGAGTATACCGCCATCAAAGTGAGGGGGGCCGTCACGGACTTTCGGACCGTGACTCCGTAATTGATGACGTCCACCGGAAGCTGCGAAGCCGCCAATGTTTCACGGCTTTGCGCCAGAATGTAATCCGTATTCGGATCGGTTTTCGCGTCGAAGTCCACGATCAGGCTAGTGGTGGAATTGCCGGTGGCATTCAGCGAATACATGTAGTTCATGTTGTCCACGCCGCTCATCTGCTGCTCAATGGGCGTGGCAACCGCCTGCTCCAGGGTCTGGGCATCAGCTCCGATGTAGGTCGCGATGATTTGAATCTCGGGTGGAGCGATGCTGGGAAATTGTGCAACCGGCAAACTCAGAATGGTGAGGGCTCCAACCAGCACCAGCACAATCGAGATGACCATGGCGACGATAGGACGGTTGATAAAAAACTTTGACATGGGATCACCTTCCCTGAGCATTCACCGCAAATGGCTTGGGGTTTACCTGCATCCCGGGACGCACTTTCTGGACACCTTCGGCGACCACCCGTTCGCCGGGCTTGAGGCCATCCGCAATAATCCACTGGTTGCCGACACGGTCGCCGACCATAACGGTTCGAATGCTCACTTTGTTGTTGGCATCCACCGCGGCAACTTGATAGGCACCTTGCAGTTCCGAAACCGCACGCTGTGGTACAAGCAGCGCGTCTTGCTGGAGTCGCACCACCGCGCGAACCTTGCCGTACCCACCGGGACGCAGAATATTGTCAGGGTTGGGAAAGAGGCCGGCGAGACGAATCGCACCCGTGCTCTCATTGACCTGACGGTCGGCAAAATAGAATGAGCCTTCATGCGGGTACGTTGATCCGTCCGCCAGAATTAGTTCGAGGTGCAGATTCTTGTCCGCGGCTAAGCGGGAGCTTTCCGTCGGGAAACGCTTTCTCCACGCAAGGTACTGGGGCTCGCCGACAGTGAAATAGACCTTAATGGGGTCGACGGTTGAGACGGAAGTGACGGGTCCGCTGCCCAGATTGACCAGTGCACCGACCTGAAGCTGAGCCTGCCCGGCGATGCCGTCGATGGGCGCTACCAGGCGAGTGAAGTCGAGGTTAATCTCGGCCGTTTCGACGGCGGCTTCGGCGGTCTTGATTTGGGCTTCGGCCGTGGAAACGGTTGCCTTCGCTGCCAGGTTGTTCTGGATGGCGTTGTCCAGATCCTGCTGGCTGGCGGCTTGCACCTTCGCGAGAGGCGTGTAACGGTTGACGTCAAGTTCAGTGCGGCCTTGCACTGCCTGGGCATTGGCCAGCGTGGCCTTGGCCTGCGCTAACTGTCCGCTAGCCTGGTCGAGCGCCGCCTGAAAGGGTCGCGGATCAATCTCAAAAAGTAACTGGCCCTTCTTGACGAACGCGCCCTCCTGGTAACCCTGCCGCATTATGTAGCCCGTGACCTGGGCTCTGACGTCGGCATTTGAGAACCCGTCGAGTGTGCCGATCCACTCGCCATAAATCGGAACATCCTTCTGCTCGACCTGCACGACCTCAACGTCGAGCGGAGCGTTGGGGTGCGCTCCGGCCACATGACTTGGGCGCACCGCTCCAATAATCAGACCGATAACGATCAAGCCAAACACCGCGCCTATCCAGAATTTGTATTTACGAAGCGTATTCATATTGTTCCCCCGGTAGCGTGCGTCTTTTTATTCGAGCCGACGCCGTTCACTGGCTGCTGATTACTTTCCTTGTGTCCGCACGTTCCCCACAAACGTCCCCACATTGGATGGCCCGGGCTCAACATCCTGTGGCATTCGGGCAAAGAATACATCACCCAATGCGGTGCTTTCCCACTACCACGGAAGGCCAGCGGGCGAATAACCCGTTTGTGGTATTCCCCGCGCGCCGAATTTGCCTCATTCCTCACTCCACGCTCGTACCGCCAGTGACACTTCTAGCGCGGATCGTTCGGGATCATAAGCCCCGCGACCACCGCACTTGCCACGGACAGGCCCGCGCACATCAACATCACCTTTCGGAATCCGAATACAAATGCCTCTTGAATCGAGGCAGCGATAAAGGTTCTTGCATCGGGATCAAGTCCCGCGGGCACCGGCAAGCCGGCAAGCTTGATTTTCTCCGACTGAATCATTTCTCTAACGCCTGGAGGTAGCGAGATGTGGTTCAAATTCTGACTTAGCCGGGTCCCAAAGGCGTCCACCATCACAATGCCAAGGACCGCAACTGCCAGTACACCCGCGACGCGTGCAACGGCGTTGTTAACACCAGAGGCTGCTCCGACGCGATCCTCGACCACTGAATTCATGACAACCGTGGTGAGAGGAGCCACGGTAATCGCCATGCCAAGACCGAGACTCACCACCGCAGGAAAGAACTCTTTCCAGTAACTACCTCCTACTGACGGCACCGCGAATAGAATTAAACCGAGCGCGGCAAGCAGCGGGCCGATGGTCAACGGAAGTCGCGAGCCGTAGCGCGCCACGAGACCTCCGGACCAGCGGGAAAGAGCGAAGATGAGGAGAATCAGTGGCAGCATCGAGGCACCCGCAGCGGTTGCGGAATATCCCTGGACCTGGATCAGGTTCAGCGGGAACAAGAAAAAGAAAATTCCCATAGCGGCGTAGAGGAATAGCGTAAGCAGGTTTGCGCCACTAAAGCTGGAAGACGCGAATAGAGTCAGCGGAACCATCGGCGAAGTCTCTCTTGCTTCGACAAGCAGGAATAACGCCAGACAGACGCCACCTCCGATCAAGCTCACTAGCACCAGAGAGCTTCTCCACCCCCGATTCACCGATTCGATGAAGCCGTAGACCAAACCTCCTAACCCGAAGGTGACGAAGAGAGCGCCGAGCCAGTCGATGTGGCCCCCGGCAGCGCTGCGGCTTTCGGGAATGTACAAAAGCGAAATAGCGATGACCGCCGCGGCAAGGGGGAGATTGATAAAAAATACCCAGCGCCAAGAGGCATGTTCAACCAGCCATCCGCCAAAAACGGGCCCGACCGCGGTGGTGATCGTGGTGAAACCCGACCACGTGCCGATCGCTTTACCGCGGATTTTCTCGTCGAAAGAAGTGCTGATAATCGCCAGGCTGCCGGGCACGAGGAGCGCCGCTCCAACCCCTTGAATGCTCCGGGTAATGATCAACTGATCCAGGTTCGAAGCAATTCCGCACGCGGCGGAAGCCACGGCAAAAATGGCCACTCCGAGTACGAAGATTAAGCGGCGACCAAACAAGTCGCCCAGGGACCCCCCGACCGGAATCAATGCTCCCAGGAATAGTCCGTAAGATTCGACGACCCATTGCACTCCCACTACGCTGGCATGAAAAGTAGTTTGGAGTGCGGGCAGAGCGACATTCACGACCGTGCTGTCGATGAAGGCCATGCTGGAACCGATGATGGTCGCAGCCAGAATCCAGTTTCTGTCCTCGGGCGCGCACGGTGATCCGATATGCCCCGACCGGATTACCGCCTCGTCGCAAGCCGCCCTCATGGAGGGTATGGATGCCACGGGGTGCGAATTCGGTTCTGAAAGTATGAGCCGGACAAAAGTGTGAGCCGAACAAACGCGCGTGAATGAGTAGAGCAAAGAATCAGAGCAAATGAATGAGTCGTAACCCTCCGGATGTGCGTCTATTTCGTTCAGGTAGCGCGTACCCATTACGTTACGGTTCTGTTGGACGTTCGCAGACACACCGCGGCCGCGAGAATGGACACCTTCGAGAAGGAGTTGTGAACGATGGGGAGAAAGAATCCTAATGTGCAGTTTGGCGTGGTCGACAGGAATGTCGCTGTCAGCGAGAGCGGTCTTGCATTCCTGATGAAATTGCTGGACGCCACGTATCCTGCTCCGCCATTCTCGGAGGTCTGCGACATCTGGCCGATTGAAGTGGAGGAAGGCCGCGTCGTATTCGAGGGCATGCCTTCATCGCGCTTCTATAACCCGATGGGAACGGTACATGGCGGATGGACTTCAGCCGTGCTCGATTCTGCAATGGGCTGCGCAGTGCACTCCACACTCAAGCCCGGACAGGCCTATACGACCGTCGAATTGAAAGTGAACTTCGTAAGACCGCTGTTGGAGAAGACCGGGCCGGTCCGATGCGAGGGAAAGATCGTTCATTCCGGCGGGCGCCTCGCAACATCGGAGGGCAGATTGACCGATGCCGACGGTAAGCTAATCGCTCACGGCTCCGAGACTTGCATGATTCTGTCGGTGCAGAACTGACGGCTGCTGTCACTTGGGCGCGACGGCGACAGCTCAACTCGAAAGAGTTCGACCCATTTCTGCTGCTCGACGATTTTCGCAATGACGTGCCCGAGGACTATCTCGCAGGATTCCCCTGGCATCCTCACCGAATCAGTCACGGCGTCGGCGCCGGTTTCGGAGATGGCCTCTCAAGCGCATTGCGATCCCAATTGCCTAAGGTCGCGCCGGCTACGTAAGTGCTCTGACAAAAATCCAATACTGTTGTGCTGGGTGACTCAGACTTGCGAACGTCTTCGTACATCAGAAGGAATTCACCAAGCTGCTTTCCGTAGAAAGCGGCATCCGGCTGGACGCTGGCCTCCTTGAAAGCTTGCGGTTGAGGTACCGTGTAGGAATAAAAGGCCGCGTCTTTAATGTCCCCGCCTCCCGGCCAGAAGCCAACGCTGCTCACCTCGTGGGAATAGGCCTCTCGCGTGATCGCATCGGCGCCGGGTCGCTCCGGAGCTCGCCGGCCGGAAAAACGGCTGACAGCCAGGTCGAAGCTTCCCCAGAAGAAATGCACGGGACTGGACTTGCCGACGAAGTCGGACCTGAATCGGTAAAAGACGGAATCCACAGACAACAAGATACGCCAAAACTTCTCTACGGCTTTCGCGTCGTACGCAGCGTGCACTCGATCCTGGTCGAAGGGAATGGGGTCAGGGATTTCGGCTGGCATGCGCCAGATTTTGACTTCGATCCCAGCCGACCGAAGCATGCTCATGAATTCCTGATAGAAATCGGCGACCGAGCGAGGCATCAGGGGCAACGATTTCACTAGTCCCTCACTCGTCTCCAGCACAAGCTGATGATCGATGAAGTCGAACCTGAGCTCGAACGATCTCTGGCCATAGGGGATCCGCGACGTGGTCATGCCCCGCGCAGTTACATAGAACGGAACATTCCACCAATGGTTCGTCAGGGGCGTCAATTTTAGCCGAACTTTACCCACGATCTGACTCCACATGTGAAGTGTGGCGCAGGTGTCTTTCCATGAATCCGGGGGGAGAGCGGGCCAGCATTCCGGCTGATCGGCGGCACGGGACTGCGTCATCATCTGTTCCATCTTAGAGGAAATCGAACTTGTCATAGCTTACGCGGCTACTGCTACCTCACCTTGCTGGAAAAACGAAAGCAGGTCGGCATTAATCTGGTCCGCGTTGGTTGTGGGCATCCCGTGGGGGAAACCTGGGTACACCTTCAGTTTTGCGTTCTTAACGATCTTTGCGGACATCAGAGCCGCTGCCGCGATCGGCACGATCTGGTCGTCGTCGCCATGAAGGATGAGGGTAGGCACATCGAACTTCTTGAGGTCCTCGGTGAAATCCGTCTCGGAGAAGGCCTTGATACAGTCGTAGCCGGCCTTCATCCCTCCCATCATTCCTTGCAGCCACCAGTGCTCGCGGATACCTTCCGAAATCTTGGCGCCGGGCCGGTTGTAGCCGTAGAACGGAAGGGTGATATCCCTGTAAAACTGCGGTCGATTCTTCACATATTGGGCCCGCAGATCGTCAAATACCGCGATCGGTGCGCCGGCAGGATTCTTGTCCGTCTTCACCATCAACGGCGGCACCGAACTGATGAGCACAGCCATGGCGACACGTTTTGTGCCATGACGGCCAATGTAACGGGCGACTTCGCCACCGCCGGTGGAGTGGCCGACATGGATGGCATTCCTCAGGTCGAGTTTTTCGGTGAGGGCCGCGAGATCGTCGGAGTATGTGTCCATGTCGTTACCGTCCCAAGTCTGGGTGGAACGCCCGTGCCCTCGCCGGTCATGCGCGATGACTCGATAGCCACGCTGGCCGAAGAACAGCATTTGTCCGTCCCAGTCGTCCGCGCTCAGCGGCCATCCGTGACTGAACACTATGGGCTGGCCCTTTCCCCAGTCCTTGTAGAAAATGTGGGTTCCATCTTTCGTCGTAAGCGTTGGCATAAGGTGCTCTCCTTAATTCGTTGTAAGTTCAGTTCGTTGTGGTTCGTTGGAGTTTTGGGGCAAACAATATGGATGTTCTGATCAACCGTTCTTCGTCACCCAACCGCCGCCGTTAGCGGAGCTTCGATTTCGGGGTCCGGACAACGCGATACTTTGATTTTTTCGTGATTCCCGTACGGGGCAAGAAAAGTCTGGGGAAGAAGCGCGGTGAGTCCGCGTGGCGCCCGCGTTCGAATCTGGAGGACACTGTGCATCCCGCAACCGAGCAAAAGGGAACACTCCCACGGGGAATAGCGCTCCAGAAATGACATGACAAAAACGAAACGCTCCAGCGGTGCGAGCCGGGTTACGGCGTCGATTTCAGCGGCTCCGGGCGTCCCCTCAACCGTCCACAAATCTCGCTTTCCGGTAGCTCCGCCCGAGTTGGGAGCGGCGATCTGAATCGCGTTCTTGATGAGGCTGCGTTTAACCCAGGCTGGCACCCAGCCCTTGAACACGGCTTGTTCTTTTGCAGCGGCCTCCACGGTCGAAACAAAACACTGTTCGGCGTCCTGATGATTGGCTGTCAGCAGGAATGCGAGCAGATACAAAGGCTTCATATCGCGTTCAAACACCTTGCAAAAATCGGCGTGCGTCGCGTATTCAGCTCGGGAGTTGTCCATTTCGTCTTTGTCCGCTGGAAGCATGAGTCACTTATCCTTTTGTGAGGTGTTCGCGCCCGGACCGTATTTCCCTTGACCCTGTGTTACACACTCTGCGTCATCACGACAGAGGACACATCACGAGATGCAGTGTTTTTTTGCTACCTCGGAAGGCGGGTGGACGCATAACACGTTTGAGGTAGCCGAGACGCGGTCTGCCTCTGATCGGCGAAGTTCGCGGTCGCGCATAAAAAAGGGCGCTTTTGATCCCCTGGGGTATCCGTCTTGGGAGTCAGGATCTTGGCGATGGCGAAGGGATAATGATTTCGCGGCGCCCGAACAGGCGAGCATCCAGTGAGTACGCTCCCGGGCCAAGGCAGACGAGGGCGACAGTGATCACCGTCGCTAGAACAGCTGTCAACTTGGCTTCGAATAATTCCAGGCTTGGAGCAGGAAACCAGAGAGACGTGCTGCCCACACACAACATCGCAGCCATGACGGCCGCAAAGGGACATAGGTATCCGATCAGGAGCAGGATGGCGGTCACGATCATCAGAAGTCCGACGGCCGAGGTCAGCACTTCCAAGCCATGCCAATCGACAAAATAGGCGCCACCCTGGACGAGAAGAGCGGCTCCCATTGCCACTCGAAGTAATAACAGTCCTGTTCCCGGTAACCCATCCGGAAACATGCAGAATGACCTTTGCAAACGTGGCCTCCTCGCCAGGCCACACGCAGAATAGAGTTTTCACGCAGCCAACGAATCCCTATTGCTTGGAATTTTTTCGTACCTCGTTCGAGGTATGACGAAAGGTCAATTGCGATCTTCTCAGAGTTGAATGATTCCGCGGCGAACGCCGATGGCGACTGCTTGCGTGCGATCGCTGGCACCCAGTTTTTCCATAATGTGCTTGATATGGACTTTCACGGTTTCTTCGGTGATGAAGAGTTTATCGGCGATATCGCGATTACGGTTTCCGCCCGCGATTTGACTCAGCACTTCAACCTCGCGGCCGGTAAGGGCCTCGTCCATGTAATGTTCGGCTAAATTTGCGGCAATCTCGGCAGGAATGCGCTTCTTACCGGCATGCACCTGGCGAATCACATCGACTAGTTCCTTGGGGGGCATGCTTTTCAAGATGTAAGCACGAGCCCCGCTTTCAAGGGCATGCTGAATTTCGACGTCGCCGGCGAATGTCGTCAGAATGATGACGCGGGCTTCGGGGAACTCTGCCCGGATGGCGATCATTGCGTCCACGCCGCTCATATCGGGGAGTCGAAGATCCATGAGGGTCACGTCGGGCATGTGCTGGCGAAATTGCTGCACCGCTTCGCGGCCATTGGACGCCTCCGCTATGAGAAGCATGTCTGGTTGATTCCGGATGATCGTGGCAATGCCTTCATGCATGAGGGGATGATCGTCGACACTGAAGATGCGGATCTTGTTCGCTTCGCTCATTTAACCTACCCGCTTTTAATCTACCCGCTTTTTTCGCTCGGGATTAGACGTGCCCTGGTCTCGCGTATAGAATTTTCTCCACCAGTTAGACGCGCCATTCGACCGATGAGACTCGAAAGCAACACTACTGGGGACGCGCAATTCCACTTCCGTTCCGCTTGCGGCGCCACTGAGCACTTTGAGTCTTGCTCCAATCCTTTCGGCCCGTTCGCGCATTCCGGAAAGACCCCAGTGTCCGTCACGTCCCGAATGCAGGACGTCGGGATCGATTCCGCAGCCGTTGTCGCGAACGAGAACCCGCAACTGGGCAGCGGAATATTCCAGCTCCACTTCAATGTTGCTTGCCCGGGAATGGCGAAACGCGTTGAGCACGGCTTCGCGGCCAATATTGTAGACATCATTTCGGATAGTCGGTTCCAAAGGCAAGGCCGGACCTTCGACAATCACGCGAAAGCCTATTCCTTCCTGGATGTTGAGCTCTTGCGGGATTCTCGAGAATGATTGCTCCAGGTCATGAGCGCTGCCCACCGACGACCGCAATCCTCGAACTGTATTCCGGCCTTCTTCTACCACCTGTCCCATTAATTGAAGGACGCGGTTCAGCGCCGGTTTCGTGGGTGAATCGGCGGGCAACTGGTCCACGGCAACATGCAGTTGCATGGATGCGCTGAGGACGCCCTGTAGCAATGTATCGTGCAATTCCTGCGCGACCCGCATGCGCTCGGCGAGCCGCTCTTCAAAGCGTAGGTTGAGCTTTCTCGTGGTCTGGTGAAGGCGTAGACGGTGGAAGCCGAAGATGATGAATACGCCTGCGATTACACAGACAAAGGGGAACCACCACCTTTGCCAGAATGCGGGTTCGCCATGGGTAACGGCGAAAGTCATCACGCCTGCGGATGGCAGAACCGGGGTGGTGAGCGGCGGCTTAAAATCGCTTCCTACAAGAAGCGCCGCATACTCGGTTCCGGGGTGAGTGGAGCTGCTCCATTCGGAGTCTGACTGAATCTTCGTGAACGGTTGGTCGGCGAAGGGCTGTACCCACCACGCCGTCTCGCCTCGGGCGTATACAACAATGTGTTGCCCAGGTTGTGCCCCGATGACGCGGCCTTTAATCGTGCTCAGTTTCTCAGGATTCCCCGCACCTGCCGTCGGAACGCTAGTGAACTCGATGGTTGGTCCGGCATGAGTGCTCCCTCGTTGTCGCGCATCGCATCCGCCCAGCAGAATGCACGCGAGCGCCATCACGGCCGTGGCAACAGAAGGGCGTGAGGGCCCGGATCGTGAAATCCAGTTTGACCGACAACGGGAGACGCCGGTATGGATCATGTCTTTCATCTAGGACTCAACATCTACAAACTCAACCTCAAAACTCAACCTCAAAAACTCAACCTCAAAACTTAATATCAGAAGAGAATCAGAAACTGAATCTCGCTCCGAATTGACCTACACGCGGTCCGGGAAAACCGTTGAGATCTTGTGGCAACACCTCGCCGAAGCCTGCCGTTCCGATCTGCGTATTCGGTCCAGTGAATCCGTGACGGTTGAACACGTTGAACGCCTGAAAGTACAGGTTGAGCTGGTAACGTTCGCCTAGCGCCAGCGATTTACTTACACCCACATCCTCCGAAGCGAAACCTGGGTTGCGAAGACCCGCCAGATAACCAGGTGCGTTGCCGAATTCTCCATTCGGCGGATTGGTAAAGCACGCCGGGTTAAAGTAGGTTCCACCGACCTGGCCGTTGTAGTGCTCGCTGTAATTGCAGCCGGGAACAATATCCGAATACACATTATTAATCCCCGGGTAATAGACGTTGGCCGGGATTCGCATGGGAATCCCTGTGTTGTAGTGGAAGCCTCCACTCACTGTCCAGCCGGCCGCCAACGCATTCAGGGCGGGGCTTACGCCAGAGAGAAATTTCTTCCCCCGACCAAAAGGCAGTTCATAGAGAACGTATCCCTTCACAATGTTCGTCTGGTCGAAGTCGGAAATCGTATGCCGCTCTTGCCGCAAATTGTAGACGTCCTGCAATGGACCGGTGTAATAGAGTTCCTCGAAACTGTCGTCGACGTCTCCGTGAGACGAAGACAGGTTGTAGCTGGCCAGCATCGAAAGGCCACAGGCTGCGCGTTTTTTAATCGTGAACTGCAAAGATTGGTAGTCGGTGTTCCCGCGTGGAGGGCCCACATAATAGAGCGGCCCATAAGTCATCGCCACGTTTGGAAACGGCGCCACCGAAGCCCAACCGAATCCTGTAAAGCCGGGTTCTGTAACCCAAGCGTACTGTTGACCTGACTCAACCAGCGCGGTGTAGACGGAGAGTTGAGGTTGGTTCGCATCCACGAAACCGCTTTCCAGATGGTAGCCATGGTTTTGGATGAAGGTCACGTCTAACACCATGTCGCGGCTGAGTTCACGTTGAATTCCCGCCGACCACTCTTGCACATTGCCCAGTTCCAACATGCGAGGATCGATTGTCACCATGCCATACCGGGTAAAGTTGGAGTTCTTGCCAATGTTCACGGCTTGTCCTGGATAGCCGCTGTCCCAGTCGAAAGGCGCAAGGACCTGGTTGTTCAGCACAAATCCGGGATTGAATCCGTAGGGAATCCCGCTGTAGGTGTTGAGATTCAGAGGAACGTAGAACACGCCCCACGATGCTCGCGCAACCGTCTTTGGTGTGAGTTGATACGCGCCACCGATGAATCCGGAGAAATTGTGGTAGTACTGCTTCTTCTCAAAAGAGTCGCCGCCATTCGTCGCGAATTCCAAAGCGCCTGGCTGGCCAGTAACTGGGTTGATCGCAGTTGTGTCGAAGTTTGACCAATGACCATATTTTTCGTGATAGCGTCCGTTGAAGTCCCAGCGCAAATCAAGGTTTAAAGTAAACTTCCGCGTAACCCTGATATCGTCCTGCGCGAAGAGGGATACGGACTTCCGTCGACCATACGTATTATCCGGTTCGCTGACTGACGCCTGATTGGCGTCGCCCAATAAGAAGCTGGCGAATCCGAAACCGGCGTTGGCACCGAAGGATCCCGCGGTTTGCGCCGGGTCAAAGACGAAAGTTGGGACTCCGAAATCGCCGTGGGAGTTGAACTGCTGGACGCGAAATTCCGCGCCAAATTTGTAGCTGTGGCGACCCCGAACCCAAGACAGAGTGTCGTCGTAGATAAATGCGTTTGCCGCGTAGAAGTCGTTGAACTGACTCCCAAGGCGAGTTTCGTCGATGGGTAGACCGGCGACGTAACGGTGCTGGTCGCTGTTTACTCCCTGAAACTGGATGATGGGAAAATTTCCCGCGCCAAATTCCCCCAAGCCTAAAGTCGAAGGCCAATTGCCATCGCGTGATCGCGCGTCGCTCGGATTGCGGAATCGATTGAAGGTGATGCTGGATAAGTTCAGCAGCGTATTCGAGATCGTCCACGAATCTCTCAGGCGGGCCGACGGCGCCGTTGTGTTGTGGTCATACGCGTTCGCCATGGGCCCCCCGTCCTCGGAACCGGCCGACCAGATTCCGCCCTGGTCCGACAGGAGACGCGGGATGTAAGCGTAAATAATCGATCCATCCAGAAGATGGTTCTGCGACAGTTTGTAGTCGAGCTTGGTGCTGACTTGATTGCTCTGGTACCAGGTTGCAGGGTTGCTGGCGGGCAATGCGTTGTTATTCGTAAGGGTAGCAGACAGCGGCGGATAGTACTTCTTATAAAGATCGACGATCTGTTGCGATACCGCGCTGATGCGGGTTGGGGGAATCACGTTTCCCGGAAATATGTTTCCTGTCTGTGGATCAAGAATGGCGCCCTGATAAACAGTTTGGCCCGAGTTGTCAGTCCCGAGCACGACCATCTTATTCAAAAGCACGCCGAAATCACCTTTCAGAAAGGCGGTTGTGGGGACCGTTGACGACAGCCCTCCGATACCATAATTGGCAAATGTGTAACGCTCCCACGCGGAGTAGAAGAACAATTTGTTCTTCTGAATCGGACCGCCGATGCTCGCGCCATAGGTATAGAGCGAATCGGCTGGTTTGCCGAATGCGCGCTGGCAGCTCGCGGCCTGCGCCGGGTCGCCGTTGTCTGCATTCAGACATACTGCCTCGTTGTATTTGTTGCCCCAGGATTGCGCATCGAAAGCTTCGTTATGCATGAAGTAGAAACCGCTGCCATGCCAGGCATTTGTGCCGGATTTCATCTCATAGCGAAATACGCCGCCGCCGGTGCGTCCTTCGTCCGCGCGGAGGCCTGCACTGGTTACCTGAAATTCTTCAACCGCTTCCATCGGAGGGCTTGATTCACTGAGGTAGCCTCCAATTTGCGATACGGCTGAGGTTCCGTCGATCATCACCTCTTTGTTCTGGCTCAGGCTGCCGTTGATGTGGGACGAGTAATCCTGATCCTGCGGGGTACTACCGCTGCCTTCGACGCCGGGAACATACGCGAACATAAAGGCTGATAGATTTCGTCCTCCTTGAACATTCAACGGGAGTTCGGAGATGGCAGCATTGTTTAGATTTGTCGAGATTGACGAAGTCTGGGTCTGAAGAAGCGAAGCGTCCTTAGTAATGGTGACAGCCTCGCTGGCTGCGCCAACTACCAGAGTGGCATCGATCTCTGCCACTTGGCTGATGGCGAGGTTGATGTCAAGGCGCGCGTATCTCTTGAACCCGTCCTTGGAACATTCCAGCCGGTAGCGTCCGATCGGCAAATTCGACACGGTATAACCCCCCGCTGCATTCGTGGATGCACTTGCCTTAATGTCCTCTTCGGCGTTGGTCACGGTGACCTCTGCACCCGAAATGACCGCGCCGCTGGAGTCTTTTATGGTTCCGGTGATCGAAGCACGATCTGATTGGGCAAGGATTTCCCCAGCGGCGAGTAGCAACACCGAGAAAAACGTCAGCCCAATTCGCATGCAATCCCCACATTGCCGAATACGAAAGCGGGTTAACCATAGCGAAGGAGTCCCACCACCCCTTCTAAAGCGTGACAGAAGCCTACCCCAATCCGCGCCGATTTGCACACTTCCGGAACGTTTTCTGCGCCAGCTTTTTGATTCATGCAATGAGGATTGCTAGGTTTTCAGCGGGGTGCGTAGACATGAACGAAGTCCACCAGCATCCGCTGGGGAAATGTCGTGGAATCTTCCGGGCTTCCGGGCAAATTACCACCCACTGCCAGGTTCAGAATGATGAAAAAAGGGTGATCGAACACCCAATGTTTGCCGGCGGGGAGATCCGCAGGCGTCTTAGTCGCGTAAAGCTCGCCGTCCACATAAAAGCGGACGCGTTCCGCTTCCCACTCGATAGCGAAGACGTGGAAGTCGTCGGCAACCCTTTCGTTCGGAAAAGTGAATGCGCCGGTCAGCGCGTTCTCCGCCGAATAACCAGGGCCATGCAGGCTGCCGTGGATCGTCGCCGGTTCAGCGCCGCCGTTTTCCATGATGTCGATTTCGCCACAAGCGGGCCATCCAACACTGGAAAAATCATCGCCAAGCAACCAAAAGGCTGGCCACAAGCCGCGTCCGTGTGGAACCTTGATCCGCGCTTCAAACCGTCCATATTTTTGGGAAAAGTGTTCCTGGCTCTTCACCCGCGCCGAGGTATAGTTGCGCACCACGCCATCGGGTCCAGTGAACTTCTCCTTGATCGCCTCGATGACCAGGTTCCCGTTTTCCTGGCGAACGTTTTTGCTGCGGTCCGTGTAATATTCCAACTCCTTATTGCCCCAACCGCCTCCACCGTTTTCGACAACCCACTTGGAAGAGTCGGGTGCCGACCCAGAACGGCCGTTGAAGTCGTCGCTCCAAATCAGAACCCAGTTGGGTTTCGAGACCGATGATGTTGAGGACGGTTGCTGGTGCGAATTCAGCGGCACGCAACCAATGACTAGAATAAAAACGACTAAAACAAATGCGACCTGGAAGCGAAGAAATGTCACCGTTTGTCGAAACGAGTTAGCAGCGCTTCCAATGCTTAGACTTATCAAAGTGATCGCGACTTCCGATTCGCCCAACTTATTCAGTCAAAATTACACAGGCCGAGCCAGTCATCGAATCCCTCAGCCTCGGAATCTTTTGCTACCACTTTCTAGGTATGCGTTTTGCAGGCATGAACGTTTCGGGTTGTGTTCGGGACCGCTCTGGAGGAAACGGGATCGCGACGTGGAGAGCAGTGGAGCGCGCGCATGCCGCTCGGGGTTATCTGGTTGACTTTGCGTGCCACTCGACAAACTGAGCAAGCGCCTCGAGCGCGCGTCCTATCCGGCTTCGATCCTCGGTCGCGCAGAGGTCCAAGAGCAGACCGCGCGTGGCGGACAGGAGAAGGGTCGCCTCCACCACATTCAGCTTCATGGGGAAACCTGCTTGTTCCGTCAGCTTCCGCCAATACGCGAGAGGATCTTCGAGCACTCCGGGAAACTCTTGTGGATTTCGAAGAGCCAGCGCGTACAGTTCGAAGATGAGTCGCGTCGCCGGCCTGGCTTGTGGCGCACTCAGCTGCTTCCAGTACCAGCGTAGAAATTCGGACAGTGTGCGCGGTTTCTTGCCGGTCTGGAACCATTGTTGAATGCGTCTGTCCTCGCGTTCGCGTAAGCCGGCCAAGATCTGCCGCAACAATTCCTCCCGCGAACCGAAGTGATAGACCAGCATACGAGCGTTGGTCTTCAAGGCCTTTGCCAGGGGACGAAGAGTCAGGTCCGCCACACCGTTCGCGATGACATAGTCGACAGCCTGGTCGAGCAGGGATGCGCGGATACTGGGATTTGGTGGTCTCGCCATAAAGACTCCTTGCTATGTTAATGTAACATACGTTACAGTAATGAAAGTCCGTTAGTCCTGTTGAGGGTTTCCATAACGGGCCCAGGAGAATCGTATGCGCAAGACTTGGTTATTGCTGTTGTGGTTGTTGACCTGCATGCCCTTAATCGCGCAACAGGCTGGGGAACAAGAGAGAAACAAGCAGATCAGCCGGAGCTTTTTCGAAGAGGTGCTCGACCAGGGACAATTCGACAAATACGCGCAGTCTCACGCCAAGGATTTTGTGGCGCACGGTGGCGATCACGATGCGACATTGGGGGAGGACATCGCCGCAGCCAAAGAAGAACGCAAGGCCTTGCCGGACATGAGAGTCCGAGTAAACCAGATTATCGCGGAGAGAGATCTGGTGGCGGTGTATTGGACTGCGGCCGGCACCAACACACAAGCGGGAATGGGCTTTCCGGCGACGGGCAGAAAGATCGAGATTAACGGCATGACCTTCTTTCGTTTTGAGGCTGGGAAGATTCGCGAAGAGTGGAGCGCTTGGGACATGCTCTCGGTCGTGCGCCAGGCTGGGTTAACCTCTTCGCAGCATTGACGAGCCATATTCGTAAGGGCCTCCGGTTGAGGTTGTCGGCGAAAATGTATGGTCCGCCGCCGGACTGCAAGAGGTTTGAAGTTGGCGAAAGACAGTCCGCGTAAATGTATTCGGCCTCTAAGTGGAGAATTCTCTCCGGGCACTGGATGATGATACGCACGCGCCGGTCCTTACAAATCCCTCGGTCACTAGGGACGCATTTTCGCCATCAGGTTTTCCGGCACGCCCTTGGGCTGTTCTTGTCGTCTTCTTCTCTTTCTCTCCTCAGCAGACCTTGGTAGAACTCTGTCTAACATCGGTCGTCGTGGCGGTGGAAAAGTGGAAAGCGTTTTGTGCTTTCCAAGCGCAGCGTCTTTTCCACGGCCATCAAGCAGCCGCCAGTTGTTGCAGCGGCTGATGTCGATAGTCTTGGCCGCTGGACAGCACGGCCCAGGCGATGCGCGCCAGTTTATTAGCAATCGCCACTACGACTTTGTTGTGTGGAGCACGCTGCGCCAGTCGCCGCACCCACTGCCCGAATCCTCCGGTGTCGTACTTGACGCGAAACAATACCGCGCGGGCACCGTGGATCAACATGCGACGCAGATAGACATTGCCGCGCTTACTGATGCCGTACAGCTTTTGCTTGCCCCCGGTGGAGTACTGTCGGGGCACCACGCCCACCCAGGCCGCGAAGTCGCGTCCGCGACGAAAGGCAGAGCCGTTGCCGATGGCGGCCACGGTGGCGGTGGAGACGAGCGGGCCGAAGCCGGGGATCTGCCGGAGTTGCCGGCAGCGTGCATCTTCATTACTGATGCGTTCAATCTCGTCGGTGATCGCCTCGATCTCGGTCTCCGTCTGCTTCCACTCCTGCCACATGCGATCCAGCAGCCAGCGCAGGCGCGGGCTCAGGTTCTGCTCGGCATCTTCAATAACTGTGGGCAGGTTCTTGCGCAGATGGATGGGTTGGGCCGCATGCCGCGTTCCAGCAGGAATCCGCGAATCTCATTGATCAGCGCCGTGCGACGCCGCACGAGCCGATCCCGCACGCGGTGCAGAGCCTGCCAGTCGAGTTGCTCCTGCGTCTTGAGCTGCGCAAAGCGCATGTTTTGCTTGGTCACAGCTTCCGCGATCGCTTCCGCATCGAGGAAGTCGTTCTTGTTCGACTTCCGATACGGTTTGACGAACTGCGCCGGGATCAGCCGAACCTGGTGCCCTTGCCCTCGCAGTGCGGCTCCCAAAAAGTGTGCTCCGGCACACGCCTCAAGCCCGACGAGCGAGGCCGGCAGGTTCGCGGTGTAGGCCAGCAGTTGCGGGCGAGAGAACTTCTTCCGCAGCAGAACCTTGTTGTGCTCTCCTAATGCAACCAGGTGAAAGGTGGTCTTGCCCAAATCGATGCCGATGGATGCGATGTGCATGTGATGATCCTCCTCATGTAAACTGCCGAGCTGCTTATCCTACTCGGCGGCGGACCATCTCATTAATCCCCATAGCACTCACAACCTCGGAATTATCCTGCCGCTTTGCGAATGGACGGATCGCAGCGCAGATTGTTTGCACCTTCCTATTGTCAATCGTATCGAATTCAACGGGGAAACCAAAAATCTCGAACGAGGGATAGAACCATGGCGCATCGGGTGGCGGATGAGTTGATCAGCAGACTCGTTGAGGCGGGAGTCGAGAGAGTGTACGGCGTCGTGGGCGATAGCTTGAATCCAGTGACCGACGCTTTGCGCCTGAACGGAAAACTTCAATGGATCCACGTGCGCCACGAAGAAACCGCCGCTTTTGCAGCCGGTGCCGAGGCTCAGTTGACGGGGAAACTCGCGGTCTGCGCGGGCAGTTGCGGCCCCGGCAACCTCCACCTGATCAATGGCCTTTTTGACGCTCATCGCAGCAATGCTCCTGTGCTCGCGATCGCATCGCATATTCCGTCCAGTGAGATCGGTACCGGATACTTTCAGGAAACGCATCCGGAAATTCTTTTCAAAGAATGCAGTCATTATTGTGAGCTGATCTCGAATCCGAAACAGTTTGAGCGTGTTCTCCACATCGCCATGCAGAGTGCGGTCGGAAAGGGCGGAGTAGGCGTGATCGTGTTGCCCGGCGACGTGGCTGGGATGGAGATGCCGAAGGATGGTACCACTCGCTCCGTGGTCGGGCACAGGCCCTCCATTCGTCCGTGTGAAAAGGAGTTGGCGCAACTGGCGGAGTTGATTAATTTCTCGAAGAAAGTCGCTCTCTTCTGCGGAATTGGATGCGCCGGCGCCCACGATGAGGTGATCGCTCTCGCGGATAAGCTGAAATCTCCCGTCGGACATTCGTACCGGGGAAAAGCGTTCCTCGAATACGACAATCCATTCGACGTCGGAATGAGCGGATTGCTTGGCTTCGGCGGGGCTTACGATGCCATGCATGAATGCGATCTGTTGCTGCTTCTGGGGACTGATTTTCCCTATGACAAATTCATGCCGACGAAACCAAAGATTGCCCAGGTCGACATCAGGGTCGACAATCTGGGCCGGCGTAGCAAACTCGATCTGGGATTGTGGGGCGATGTCGGCGAAACGATCAGCGCGCTCTTGCCCATGGTAGAGGCCAAGTCTGACCGCTCGTTCCTGGATGCAATGCTTGGCAAACACAAAGACGCGCTTCGTCGTCTGAATGTTTACGTGGATCACGCCGGAAAACAGACGCCGATGCACCCTGAACCGGTGGCGGCTGCGCTCAGTGAAATTGCGGCGGACGATGCGATCTTTACTGCTGATACTGGCATGTGTAATGTCTGGTCGTCCCGCTACATTCGCGCGACGAAGGACCGGCGGTTGATCGGCTCCTTCACCCACGGGTCAATGGCGAACGCGCTCCCTCAAGCGATTGGCGCCCAATGTGCCTATCCAGGGAGACAGGTAATCGCAATGGCGGGAGACGGCGGCCTCGCCATGCTCCTGGGCGACTTGTTGACGGTTACACAGTACGACCTGCCCATCAAGATCGTCCTCTTCGACAACAGTGCTCTAGGAATGGTGAAACTCGAGATGGAAGTCGCGGGACTGCCCGACTATCAGACGGATTTGAAGAATCCAAACTTTGCCAAGCTCGCCGAAGCGATCGGCATGATGGGGGTAAGAATCGAAAAAGCAGCCGATGTTTCGTCGGGACTAAAGAAGGCGTTTGCGCATTCTGGTCCCGCACTTATTGATGTGGTCACCGATCCGAATGCGGTTTCTTTGCCCTCCCATATCTCCGCCGATCAAGTCGTCGGCTTCGGGCTGACCATGGGGAAACTGATCCTCTCGGGTCGTATTGATGAGGTGGTAGACACGATTGAGGCCAATATTCGACATATATGAAGCCGAGAGTTTCCTGATCGGCCTCGGTACGAATCGCGGTCTGTCAGGGCACGACAACTCACAAACTTATCCAACGCGATAGAACATCGCGATAGAAAAGGAGGAAAGCAATGCCACACGTTACAGTCGGAAAAGAAAATTCAGGAAACATTGAGCTTTACTACGAAGACCATGGTTCGGGCCAACCGGTTGTTCTGATCCACGGCTACCCATTGAGCGGTGCTTCATGGGAGAAGCAACTCCCCGTTCTCCTGGATGCGGGTTACAGGGTCATCACTTACGACCGCAGAGGCTTCGGGAAGTCCAGCCAACCTACCACCGGCTACAACTACAACACCTTCGCAGAGGACCTTCACAAGCTGGTCACCCATCTCAAACTGCACGATTTCACATTAGTCGGCTTCTCGATGGGAGGAGGCGAGGTGGCACGCTACATCGGAAAATACGGTTCCAAGGGCGTGAGCAAAGCAGTAATCATCTCCGGAGTGCCACCGTACCTGCTCAGGACCGGCGACAACCCGGAGGGCGTGGATGCCAGTGTATTTGCCGGCATCGAGAAAGCCGTGGCCGCGGACCGCTACGCGTTCTTCACTGGCTTCTTCAAGGATTTCTACAACACGGACTTGCTGCTCGGTAAGCGTGTCAGCGAACAAACCGTCCAAGCCAGTTGGAACGTGGCGGCCACCGCCTCCGCCACCGCCAGCCTGGCGTGTGTCCCAACCTGGCACGAGGACTTCCGCGCGGATCTGGCCCGCATCGATGTGCCAACGCTGGTGATTCACGGAGATGCCGACCGCATTCTTCCCATCGCGGCTGCGGGGCTTCGCACCGCCAAGCTCATTAAAGGGGCGCGCCTGCTGGTCGTGAAGGATGGTCCACACTGCATCCCATGGACGCATGCGGAAGAAGTTAATGCCGAATTGCTGAGCTTTCTGGGCGAAAAGGCTAACAAGTCAGAGAAGGAAGTTGCCTGAACAACTCGACGGTATCGCTTGCGACGAATCCCGGGCACGGTGGGAGAAGGTGAGGCCACGACAGTCGGATCCGTGGTATGGATCAATACTATCGTCCGATACTATCGTCCAATAGATTCGTCTCACCGTTTCTGGCTTAATCGCAAGTGTGCGCAGGTTGAGCGCTGGAAGGATGATTGGTTTCGACGGCTGTGATCGTGCTTCTTGCCGGATAGGAGACTTCGAATGGTGAATGTGCCTGATCTTTTCGCCGATTTTAAGTTTGCCAGTTACCGTGAACTTCGGTGCACACTCGAAATGACGTTGATGGAGACACCATATCGAGTAGAACTCTTCTTCCATTATCTCAACAAGACCAATCCATGGGAGGTTGTGATTTACTTGCGGGAATCGGGCACGTGGAAAGTGGTGTCTGTTTTCCCAGATGTGCAAGAGCGGAATGAGGAATCGGCCCTCAGGACCGCGCTGTCGTTTATTCAGGATGGGAAAGCAAACTGAGACTCTGGTCGAGTCTTGCTCGGACAATGGCGTTTCCAAACGACGTCGAGTTTGGTGAAGTAGGTCGGCCAAAAAGATCAAATCAAAGGAAACTACAAGGAGGAAAGTATGGCACCAATAGCTGTCACGGACCTCGGTTCCGGAAGATCTATCACCTGGGCAATTCTGCTCGTCGTTTTCGGGTTCCTGGCGATTGCGCTCCCCTTCGCCACCTCGTGGGGAGTGGTCGTAGTCATTGCTTGGCTGATCGTCTTCAGCGGCGGATTCCAGTTCATCCATGCCTTCCAGTCCAAAGGCATTGGAAGCGTTGTCTGGAAGTTGCTGGTAGCAGTCCTGTATCTCATCGTCGGGATCTATTTCCTGCTCAACCCTCTGCTGGGAGTCGCCGCATTCACGTTTGCGTTGGCGATCTTTTTTGTTGCCGAAGGTTTGGTAGATCTGGTGGCCTACTTCCAGAATCACAGCGCCAGAGGCTCGGGCTGGATTCTCTTCGACGGAATCGTCACTTTGATTCTGGGTCTGATGGTTTGGCGGCAATGGCCGTCGAGTTCCCTGTGGGTGATCGGGACGTTGGTCGGCATCAGCATGATTATGACCGGCACAACGCGCCTGATGCTCAGCCTCGCGGCGAGACGTCTGGAGCACAGCACCGCATAGACGACGGCCACTAAGTCGAAGCGACGGATTCAATCGTCAACGAAGAACGACGGACGAAGCTTCATGCGAACCTGGGCAATTGTCGTGCGGAGGCTTCGACGAAGTGAGTCGATGCGACACGTCTGTCCGGGATGAACGATGCTTAGGAAGGGAGAGAGAAAATGCCGATTTCTTTCGCGAGAGACATTAAGCCGCTGTTCAAGCAGATCGATATCGACCACATGAACAAACATGACATTCTGCTCGACGACTACACATACATGTCGGATCCTTCAAACGATCACGGCAATGCTCAAGCCGTCGAGGCGAGTCTGACAAACCAATCCATGCCTCCCGGTGGCCCTTACTGGAGCAATGCGCAGTTGATCCTTTACAAGCAGTGGAGAAGCGACGGATATCTGCCTTAATCCGAGAAGGAACTTGCCCAGCACGAGAAGGAGCCGGTTCTAAACCGCGTGGAGCATTCTTCATTATTAGCTGCTTGGTTAGTTACGTGGCTGATCCGCCGGCTCGCAAGATAGCAACCGCATAAGGCGGGCGATAAGGCTGGCGTCGCAGGGAGCTGTTATGGCATCGGCTGTCCAGACGCGAGCGCCCCTTTGCCTGTTCCCCATGGATGAATCTCAGGTTTGAGCATGCCAGATTTGACGGTTGGATCGTCTTGCGTCAACTGGGCAGTCTGCTCCGTTCCCACCCGGAAAATGGCGACTCCCCGCAGTTCGCCCTGATCGCTGAGCGGGAATGGTCCGGCGATCGCTATCTTTCCCTGATCGATCATCTGTTTGACGAAAGCGTGATGCTGCTTCAGCACATCCATAAACTCCGGCGCATTTGGGTTCCAACGGTCGCCGCGCTTCATCAGAACAAGCGCGTACTGCTCGAATCCGGTGGCCCCGGCAGGATCCTGAATGGCGCTCGGGTCGATGCCCCACGGCCCATGAACCTCGGCGGACAGCCGGCCCGCTTTGACCGCCGGATCGCTATCGGCCCACTTTTGTGCCTGCGCTGCTGAGTCCGCCTGGAACACAAAGATGCCACGCAGCGGCGTGTCGTCCATGAATGGCCCGGCGATTACAAGTTTGTGTTCGGCCGTCATTTTGCGGATGTTGGCCAGGTGCTCTTCCTGAAGCTTCTAACCTGCTTGTTTGCTCAGTTGCGGAGCGTTGGCGGGACGATTCAAAAGTACGAAGAAGTACTGGGCGGGCCTGGCGTCCGACTGGGTCTGGGCTGGCGCGAAAGTTGAGCCCACAACCGCGACGAGGCTGAGCAGAAGTACATGGCTGAAGATCGTTCTTCTCATACGCGAAAACACAGGATATGCGGTTACGATCCGGCGGAAAAACTGTAATCACCTCGGAAACGCAGAGCTAAGACGCCTTCTCGAACCCGGTTCCATCACGCTCCTTGTACCAATCCGATTCAGTTCTTGGCAAAAGCAAACAGATCTTCTCACGGCTGACTGAAATTCCCGAAAATTAATCTCTTCTGTTAAGGATATGTTAAGAGTTCCCGGCACGTGCCTCTATCGAGAAAAAGTCGGTTAGAATCGGCGAGCATTCACATTTCAATGCCGGATATTCCTATCTCAAAATCAAAAATGAAGATGCAGTGCGGAATAGGGGACGAGATGAAGTCACGCATGTTCCGGTTGATAGCGTCGGCGATGATCATTGCGGTGGTGTCTTTTTCGGCGTGTGGCGGCGCGAGCAGCAATCCTGCGCCGGGTACGCCGAATGAGTGGACGTGGGCCAATGGAGCGACTGTCGTCAACCAGGCGGGGACCTATGGAACTCTCGGGATGTTCGCCGCTAATAACGTTCCCGGAGCCCGGCAGAACGCTGTGCAATGGACTGATAAGGCGGGAAATTTCTGGTTGTTCGGCGGGTATGGTTACGACTCAAAGGGGAACAACACGTTCCTGAACGACCTGTGGATGTACAGCGCGGGCCAGTGGGCGTGGATGAGTGGATCGAGCACTGGCGGTGGCGCGGGACTCTACGGAACGCTGGGGACTGGCGCTCTCGACAACGTTCCCGGAGCGCGATCGGGCGCGGTAAGTTGGACCGACGCCGCGGGAAATTTGTGGCTCTTCGGTGGATACGGCTATGGCGCCTCTGCGGCCGGTGTCAACATTCTTAATGACCTGTGGAAGTACAGCCCCGGCAACGTCGCCACTCCCGGCCAATGGACGTGGATGGGCGGATCGAACTCGAATAGCCAGCCCGGATCCTATGGAACGCAGGGGATGGCTGCACCCGGCAATGTCCCAGGGGCGCGGCTCGGGGCAGTAAGTTGGACCGACACGTCGGGAAATTTCTGGATGTTTGGCGGTAGCGGCGCCGCCTCGCCCGGGCACTCAGGAAATCTCAACGACCTGTGGAAGTACAGCGCGGGTGAATGGGCCTGGATGGGTGGATCGGATGTGGCCAACCAACTCGGAGCGTACGGGACCGAGGGGATGGCTGCCCCAGGCAATATTCCCGGCGCGCGATTCGGTGCGATCAGTTGGACCGACGCGTCGGGAAATTTCTGGCTCTTCGGCGGAGGCGGGCAGGCGTCGAACGGAAACGGTGGATTGCTCAATGACCTGTGGGAGTACAGCGCAGGCCAATGGACTTGGGCAGGTGGCTCAAACCTCAACAACCAATCCGGGACGTATGGAACCGAGGGGATGGCTGCACCCGGCAATGTTCCTGGGGCGCGAGACGGGGCAATAGGTTGGATGGACGCGTCGGGAAATTTCTGGCTCTTCGGTGGGTCTGGGCTAGATTCGGCCGGAAAGAGCGGATGGCTTAACGATCTGTGGAAATATAGCGCAGGCCAGTGGACATGGGTCGGCGGGTCGAACCTTAACGGGCAATTGGGGACCTACGGAGGCGTAGGGAAATCCGCGGCGAGCAATACTCCCGGGGCTCGAACCGCAGGCGCGAGTTGGACGGATGCATCGGGAAATTTCTGGCTCTTCGGCGGATTTGGAAACGACTCCCTGGGGACCAGCGGATCGCTCAACGATTTTTGGCAGTACAGGCCTTGATTGCAGGTGAGGTCACGATCAGCCCAGAGACCCAAAGACCAAAAAAGACCTAAAGACCAAAGAAAAAGAGTGTCCTCTCGGTTAATTTTCCGTTAAATTTTCTGCTCCCAATTGACCAGGTTGCAGGACGGCATTAGTCTGCGTTGTTATGAGCAAAGAGGATCTCGATCAGTTGCGCGTCGCCTACAAAATGGCTGTCGATAAATGGGTTGACACCATTCGGGCTGAAGAAGCGTTAGCCACTGCCGACCATTCGATGATTGCCATGGAGGCATGGGATGCGGCCCACTTCAACGAGGAAGACGCACACAAAGAAGTCGCGGAAGCACGCGATGCTTACAAAAGTGCGCTTCGCGCCGTGAACTACGGTATCTAGCTGCGATCAGAAAAACCCACGTTTGGCGTGGGTTAAAGTGGTGGCCAGGGACGGAGTTGAACCGCCGACGCCAGCCTTTTCAGGGCTTGTTTATGTTGTAGTTTGAACGACTTACGTGACTCTGGGTGGCCGCCTAAGTTCTTGAGAAGTCGTTAGAGACGTTGCGATCATGGGTTGAAATCATGGGTTCAACGGCAGAGCCTTCGGATGACGACGCTCATGCCAGCAGTGCGCCACACCTTTGGGGAACGAGTTCAAAAGGGAAACTGCTACAAAACAACTTACAAGCGCCGTTCGACGAAAATACCTGAGCAGCGAATCGTCGCCGATCCGGATGCTCAGGGCTTTTCTGAGGTTGGATCAGGCCGGGACGAGGCTTTTGGCTTCGCTATTGCCTTCACACGCTTTTTGTAGGGCCTCCTCTGTTTCGGGATGTGGTCGTCCCCGGTCATGAAGCGCTTGCCCAACTGTCGTATACGAGTACGCAGCCGAGAGAACCGGGCATCCGTGATCCCAAGGAACTCAGCCGCGTCGTCCGGCGTGCCAATGGCTAGGATCGACTCTATTGCAGGCAGAACGCTCGGGTCTTTCCGCCTCACGAAATCAACGAACTCTCTGACGAAACTTCGGTCCCGTGCCCGCTTCTCGGAAATGTCAGCAGTCCGGCGAAGGTATTCCGAGTGCTCGTGGCAATACTCGTCATCTACCTCGCCATAGTTCTTTACGTCCACTTGCCCGGTCAGCGACAAGTTACCCGCGTGGCAGATCGCGTCCTTTCTGCTTTTGGAATGAATGGTTCTGAACTTGCTCGCGAGGCATAAGTTGATGTAGTTCAAGAATCGCGCCTGGTTCGCACCGTGGTGCTTCGCAGGATCGAATGTTTGAACGATATCCTCCTTGCCGACCTCCCGGTGCTTGGACTTGAGCGGCAGATATTTCAGGTGGATTATTAGGTCTTGCGTCCAGTCCTCCAAGTCCTCTGTCAGGGCAAGCCTGTCGGTGTGCCTCTTCACCCAGTTCGAGATGTGATGTGGAAACCGTTGGTGGAACTCGTCGAAGTCCTTCGGGACGACGAATCCGTCGTGCCCGACGTAGCGGCCATCGATCAACGTGAACGGGTCAGTTTTATACGGCTTTCTTTCGGCGAAACAATTCATCGGGAAAGTGGGTTGATTGGTGACAATCACAGTATTCAACATGTTAAACACCTCTTTCGAAAGGAGTTGGACTTCATGCGAGAGAGCTTACGAATGGGTCGGGACGAGTTGGCCGGGAGAGTTCAGCAGGCTTTGAATTTGTCTCCAAGAAAGAAGCAGAGCACATTGTCAACACCGTGATCTCGTGCATCGAGCACACTTTGCTCAACAATCTGGGTACGAACGGGTTCACGATGAAGCTGAACAGTTTTGGCAAGTTCTCAGTGCGGCACAGGCCGGGGATACTTAGGAAAATTCCGTTCACGGGCGAGACGAGGCTAACGAAAACGAAGAGGAAGATCAGGTTTATCAGCTTGGGGATGCTTCGCCAGTTGGAGCCATTGGACTAGATAGAAATTAGGAGTCCACATAGGATTCAGCACGTTCTGGTTTGTTGAACGCGAATGAGCTCCTCATTTTTACCGTTCTCAGTTATTACCACACATGTGGTATGCTTCTACCACATGCTTGATTTTCGCTCTAAGGCGCGCCAGCAACTGCTGGCTTATTACTTCACAAACCCGACGGCCCGCCACCATCTGCGGGACCTGGCGGCGCGATTGAGCATCGATCCGTCTAACCTGTCCAAAGAGTTGGGACGCCTAGAAAGCGAAGGTCTATTTCGCTCGGAAATGAGTGGCCGCCAAAAGTATTTTCAACTAAACCGGGAGTATCCGCTTTTTAATGAAGTGCGCAAGATCGTTGCGAAAACCATTGGTGCGGCACCCCTGATCGCGCAATCCCTCAAGAGAATTCAGGGAATGGACGAGGCATACTTGTACGGTTCATTTGCCAGCAACCAGCAGGACGCTGCCAGCGATATAGACGTGCTCGTGATTGGCTCACCGCGCGAGGAAGATTTAGCACAGGCCGTGGGAAGGCTTGAGCGGCAACTGGGTCGCGAAATCAACTACACCGTGCTTACGCCAAAGGAATTTAAGTCGCGCCGCGCTCGGAAGGATGCGTTTCTGGAAAACGTCTGGCACAATAAGCGTGTTTCACTGATAGGTCCGAATGAAGAAGCTAAAGCCGCACGCGGTTGACTGGGCCCAAATCGACCGTTTCCTCGCAAGCGCGGATAAGAAGCTGGCCTCGGCCCGCAAGATTCTCGCTTTCGATGAAGAAGCTTGTCTTCAACAAGCTTACGAGGCAATGCTGAAAGCTTCCCTCGGGTTCATGTTTAGCCACGGATTCCGTGCGAGAAGTCAGCCTGGCCACCACATCGCCATCATCGATTTCGTACGGTCGCGCATCGACAAGAAAAATGCTGGGCTGCTGGTCGTCTTTGATCGCCTCCGCCGGAAGCGCAACACAGCCCTTTATGATGACACCGGATTTGTTTCTCGCCATGACGCGGAACAGGCACTCGAATCCGCTGGCGAGTACTTGAATGTGATCCGAGCTGATATAGTCGCCCGAAAACCTTGAGTCAGTCGAAATGTTTGTTGACGATCCCCGTTTGGTTCAATGAAATCCTTGACCTTCGCGAACTGCCACACAAGCAGCCCTATCGTTTCACAAGCGAGGCTATGGCTCGTTCTCCGACCTCGATTTCGGTGCCGCCATTATCATGCGGTCGGCGGCTATCAGTTTCTTAATTCGGAACCTCGATGCCGGGCGGATTCCAGGTGCCCGCGCCAGGCGGTAGGATCGACGGCGGTTCGGTTTTCGGCCAATAGAGACGCAGGAGCACGTAAAAAGGAGCGTCAGGAGCCGGAAGCCAATTGGATTCGTTGGCTTTCCCCGGCTTCTTGTTCTGCATGTAAATCGTGAGTGAACCGTCATCATTTCTTTTCATCTGCGGCAGCATCGGTGTGTTGATCAGGTAGCGATTGATCGGATTCTCGATCAGCAACTGCGACTTGCCGTCGTACATCGTTACCGACCAGAAAGCATTCACCGGGGGAAGCTGTCCCTTGGGGAATGTGAGAGTGTAGTTGTGCTTGCTGGCGTCGAGTGGCTGTCCAGCGCTGTCGTCGGCAGCCATGGGATACATCGCTTCGGCCGGGTCGTTGGCGTAGATGCCAGCCTTCGCGGTTGCAGCGCGTTTCAGCCAATCGCCGTTGAAGAAAGCGCGGTCGCCCCCGGCAAGTCCACCGACCCGCCAGCCGCTTACGTTCTTACCCATACTGGCGATTGCGGCGGTTATCTTATCCTCGCCGTCTTTCATGCCGAGCAGCACCTCCGCCTTGTGTTCGGCGTCGAGGTCCTTGAAGTTGAAAGTCTTGCCGGGGCCGACGCCGATGCGAGCTAGCGTGGAGCGAATGTCCTTCTCATCTGGAGTAGCGGGGGCGAACTGGAGGGCAAAGTCGAGATAGTCGAAGAAACCGGTCTTGATCATGTCCTTGTCGATCTTCGGAAAATCGATGGCGGGCGCTGCGGGCGGCGCAGGTTTGTGAAGGAACGCTGAGAGGGTCTGCACCCTGTAACCGGCTTGAACCTTGATCACGTTCGGCATGTCAGCCGGGTTAAAGAGCTGCGTGCGGTAGGCAGCGGCCGAGAACTGCGTTCCAGACCTAAAGACCTTCTTGATGCCCGACGGGGTTTCGCCGTTCCAGTCAGGCCCTACGACCATGTAATTGCCAGCTTCGTTGCCGGTGGCACGACTTCCAATGTAACCGTAGTTGTAGGTGTTTCCGTCACAGAGCATCACGGAAAAGTAACGGTTCTTCGGTACGGCCGGGACGGACAACACAATGGGCTCAGCGCGAAGATCAAGCCAAGCCATTGAGTAAGGTGTGTCGCTGTTGGGCGAAATGATGGCCGTATCTTTGTAGGTAAACACGCCCGCCTCGTTGTGTATCTGGTTGAATGGCGCTTTGAACTGCCCGGAGTTGCGGTTAACGGCGTACTCATACATCACCGCGTAGTTCATCACGATGGGCAGACCGTAGATGAACCCTTCCTCGGCGATAGTCTTGGTCTCGGCAATGCTGGGGCGGTCTTTTTCCGTTTTCTCCGCTTGGGAGACAGCGTCGTTCTTGGTTGAGCAGCCTGTTAGAAGGGACGCGACGACAGCAATTCCCAATGCCCCGCCTAGTAAGACGTTTCTCTTCATAAGTATTTCCTTTCGATCTGGTTTGGTCTTACTGTTTCCCGACTCACTTCACCAATTCAATCTCGCTCGGCCGCCACTGTTTTGTGAAGAAAGGTTCGAGCGGGCTATAAAGGCGGAGAAGCGTGTTCCAGCCTTTGCCCGGAACGGTCTGAATCCAGTTGCCGTCGTTCACACCAGCGGGCTTTGTCGGAGCGAAATACACCGTGGTGGAACCATCGGGGTTCGCTACTGCCGCAGACCCCGGATAACTCTGGCTGCCGGCGCGAGGAAATCTTTGTGGCGTTTGCAGCATCGAGCGCGTCTCGTTGTCATAGAGGATGATCGACCAGAACGCCCGCGCCGGGATATTCGGCGGGAGCACCACTTTGTAGCTCTTGCCGCCATCGAAATACTCGCCGTTGGAATCCACGAACGCGCCAAGGTACTGCGAGCCGATGTCCGGCAGGCGCATGATCATCGCCGGCGTAATTCCCGTGGCGTAGAAGAACATCGCTGTTCGCGGGTTGAGTGTGCGGTAGCCGGTGGGTGGGAAGGGTTTGATTCCTTCCTTGGTCACGAGCGGTGGCGGGGTCTCGAAATTATAGCCGCCAACAAAGAGCATGTTGATCCATGCGGAGCCGGGATAGTAAGCGAAGCCTTCGGACTCGCGAGCACGCCAGTTGAGGGTTCGTGCTGTGGCAGTGCCGATCGCCGCAGCATCCGTGAGAATCTTCTTCATCCGAGCATCGGGATTAAAGGGCTTGCCCTTCACGATGCCGATGGCCGCCAGCGAACCCATGATCTCAGGGTCGAGCGCATCCGCTGGTTCCTGCTGCACTAGCGCATTGATCTGCTCGAAGTAGTGGAAGTCGTTCGCTGGAATCGTCATGAACGCTTTGCCGCTGCCTTCGACAAACTTCTGCTCCGGTGGCGGGATGAGGCGTCCGGGCCGGACCTTGCCGGTCAGGATTTCGGCGATGCTTGTGCCATAGCCGCCGGGTGTGTAGGGATAAATCTTCGCCGTCCTGATCAATGCGGCGGCTGGTTTCGGATCGTTGTTTTCGAGAAACGCGCGAGCGAGAATCAGGACGCGCGTAGTGCGGGAGTGAGCGACGAAGTAGCCGCCCTCCGGCACTGGTCCGTCAAAGTCCGGCGGCAGGATAAGATACTTTCCGCCCGTACCTCGATCCGGTCCGGGCGCACCGACGTCGGTAACCCAGCGGAACCACATATCGTCGAGGGTGCCCAAGAGCCTCGGCGGCACTTCAAAGACCATCGGCCCCTTGCTGACATTGATAATTCCCCAGAGATAAGGCGTGTCGGTGTTGGCCGTGAGGAAAAGCGACTTCGAGTCCATCAAATCGGAGAATACGACCAGCGTGTTGTCTTCGACGCCCATATCGAGCAGCCCTTGTCGAATGGCGAAGGTCGAGGCGCCCTGGTAGGCGTTCACGAAACTCTCGACTCCGTGCATCAAGTCAAGGTTGTCATAAACCTTTTCGACGGTCGCCTTGCTCGGAGCGCCGTCCTTATATTCGAGCGTACCGATCGTGCTCTCGACCCGATCAGGCGTCGAGATGGATTTCAGGTTCTCAGTGGAGACCTGTGCCGCCGCGGGGTAAACAGCAGTGGCCAATATAAGGCTCATCACGGTTGGGCGCATTCGTGTCATTGAGTCTCCTTCAAATGATGGCTTGCGTTCGATAAGGTCAGCGCAGCAACGAGCGCGACGGCGAGGAGAGTTTGTCCGAGCATTGGTTTCATATCGTGTCCTTTCTCGTGCTGAACAACATGATTGTTCTTTGTAAGAAAAGGATAGCCGACCAAGCATCCAGACCCGGGACGGGATACTTTTTACGGGACTTATCTTCGCGAGCCGCCCACGCGAGCAGCGCGCCTGGTTCACAAACGAGGCAATGGCTCACTTTGCTCCCGCGATTACTGACGCACCGCGCTCTCGGCAGTTCCCCCGTGACAATGTTTGAACTTTCTCCCGCTCCCGCATGAGCAGGGATCGTTGCGCCCGACTTTCGTCCGAGCCGTCGCATTCCGGGTGTTTGGCGAAATGCTCATCTGCATGATCTCGTCGGCAAATCGGCCCTGGCGCAACAGACCGGACATGATCTTCATCGCAGCGTCAATGTGATTGAAGAACGCCTTATAGCCCGCGCACAGGTAGTTGAGCCCAGGCTCGCCATCCGGAGTTGTGATGAACCGATTGCGCGGACACTCACCGTGGCAGGCGAACCGCACCTCGCACTCCCGGCAATACTTGGGTAGGCTACTCAGTTTGTGCTGCCCGAAAGCGCGCTGCTTCTGCGAGTCCACCAGTTCTCGCATGGGCGTCTCCTGGATATTCCCCAGCAGATAGTTGGGCTCGACGTAGTGATCGCACGAATACAAATCGCCGTTATGCTCCAGTGCGACGGCGTCGCCGCACGTGGGTGAGAAGATGCACAAACTGTGCTGTCCCAGCCAGCTTCCCAGCGCTACATCGAAAGTTTGCACGAACACGTCCCCCACGTCGCGGCGCACCCACTCATCGAAGATAGCGATAAGAAAGCGGCCGAACTGTTCGGCCCCGACCGACCTCTCGGTGACCAGCCCGCCGTGCTGGATGTAGAGTGGGCGATCCGAACCGGGCCGTTCGCCCCACCCCAGGTTGGCGAGAGGAAGGAACTCCTTCGTAGTCCGCTCCACAATGGGGATGAACTGTATATACTTTGTTCGCAGTTGGTCGCGAAAGAATCGGTACACCTCGATCGGGTGATCGGCGTTCGCCGCGTGAATCGTGCACAGGATGTTGACGTCCACCCCTCGCCGGCTCAGGGCTTCCCAACCGCCCATGACCTGATCAAAGCTCCCGGCACCGCCCTTGTTGACGCGGTAGGCGTCGTGCATTTCCTTTGGGCCGTCTACGCTGAGACCGACGAGAAAGTTGTGCTGCTTGAAGAACGCGCACCATTCATCGTTCAGGAGGGTGCCGTTGGTCTGTATCGTGTGAAGGATCTTCTGCGTCGGCTTTCGGTATTTTTCCACGTACCCGATGGCGCTCCGGAAGAAGTCGAGCCCCATGAGGGTCGGCTCGCCGCCCTGCCATGCGACATTGACTTCACCTGACGGATGCGCCTCCAGAAGCTGCCGGATGTAGGTATCCAGCAAGTCCTCGGACATCCGGAACCGGTCGCCCGGATAAAGCATCTCCTTGGACAAGAAGAAGCAGTACTTGCAGTCGAGATTGCACGTAGCGCCGGTGGGCTTGGCCAGAAGGCTAAACGGCCGGGTCATCGACATCGTGTTCTGATTCATGGGTTGCCCGCTCCAGGGTGACTGGCAGCCGCACGTGGGCTGCCGGTCTTTGCCGCCTGGTTAGTCGTGTGTGCCCGCGAATGCCGTGTACATTGCATTCAGCTTACTCTCATCTGCCGCACTCAGATTCCGCGGTCCTAGCTCGATGTCAACGCGCTCGACCGTTCCGGTAAACGCAAACGGCGGTTGATAGGTGTTGCTGACGGGTGAGCCAGTGTCTGATCCAAGGCCGAAGGTGTCGATGCCGAAGCGACCAGGAACCGTATGGGCAATCCGGGCCCGGCCTACTTCTTTGCCGTTGATTCCGATAACTGCCTCGCCGCCCTTACCAAGCCCGCCGCCGTCGTAGGCGAACTCCACGGTGACAGCGGACTTGCCGACAGGAACGGGAATGTTCGAGATGAGGTTCGTGCGCTCGCGCTCGAACCAGTTGTAATGGTAGACGAGCTTGCCGTTCTGAACGTAAAGCGCAAAGCCAGCCGATATGCCTCCCTCCGCCAAAATCACTCCTTCTGCCCCGGCAGGCATGTCGATCTGCGCTGTAATCCTGTGCGAAACGTTTTTCGTGTTCGGCGCCGCAGTCTCGGCCAAGCGAGAAACGCCGCCGTAATACGTAAATTTGGTGCGCTTGGGGTCTGAGCCCCCAGGCGACGGTTTCGGCACAAACGCCCGCCCGATGCCACGGTCATCGAGCGGATAAACGTTGTTCTTCTCGCACTCCTCATCGAAGAGCGTCTTCAGTTCGGCAAGCTTGTCCGGATATTTGGCCGCCAAGTCGTTGCCTTCGCTAAAATCCTCGTCGAGGTTATATAACTCCCACTTGTCTTTCTCCCAATGGCCCGGGGCCAAGTCCTGGCGCCAGGGCAGCGTGTGTTGCGCGCAAGCGATCCAACCCTTGTCGTAGATGGCCCGATTGGTGAATATTTCGAAGTACTGCCGTTCGCGCACAGGCCGGGCCTTGGCGTCGTCGAAGGTCGAAGCGAGGGATATGCCATCCATCGGTTTTTGATCGACGCCGTTGACGCTTACCGGCGCTGGAATGTGGGCGACGTCTAAGATCGTGGAGGCGACGTCGATCAGGTGCGCGAATTGGCTACGGATTCCTCCTGCGTCCTTGATCCTCGCGGGCCACGAGACGACCATCGGGTTCCGTGTCCCGCCCAGGTGAGAGGCCACCTGCTTGACCCATTGGAAGGGAGCGTTGCCAGCCCAGGCCCAGCCGACCGGGTAGTGCGGCTCGGTGTGCGGCCCCCCGATGTCGGCGAGGATCTTCAGATTGTCTGCCAGGGAGGACGGGATGCCGTTGAGATTCATCACCTCGTTAGCTGTCCCCGAAAAGCCTCCCTCGGAACTCGCACCGTTGTCGCCCACGATGAAGAAGATGAGCGTGTTGTCGGCGTCCGGCAGTTCCTGGACGGCTTCGAGCAAGCGACCGCACTCGTTATCCGCGAAGGCGAGATAACCTGCGAAGTTTTCCATAAACGCTGCAAACAACGTTCGTTCATCGCCGGACAGCGAGTCCCACGGCTTGACCCACTCCGGACGCGGCGTCAGAACCGCATCAGGAGGGATGACTCCCAATTTGAGCTGCCTCTTATAAGTCGCCTCCCGCACAGCGTCCCACCCGGCATCGAACATGCCCTTGAATTTCTCGCGCCAGTCGCGCGGCGAATGGTGCGGAGCGTGCGCTGCTCCTGGGGCGAAGTACATGAAGACAGGCTTCTGCGGCGCGACCGATTTGTTGTAGCGCAGCCAATGAATCGCCTTGTCCGTCATGTCTGTCAGGAAGTGATAGCCTTCTTCGGGCGTCTTGTCAGGCTCTACAGCGGTCGTGTTCTCGAATAGCACCGGATACCACTGATTGGTCTCGCCACCGATGAAGCCGTAGAAATAGTCGAACCCCAATCCAGTCGGCCAGCGGTCGAACGGGCCCGCGACACTGCTCTCCCAGTCGGGAGTGTTGTGATCCTTGCCGAACCACGAAGTGCTGTAGCCGTTGCCTTTCAACACTTCGCCGATTGTTGCGGTCGTTTTCGGAATCATGCAGTTGTAGCTTGGGAAGCCGGTTGCCCACTCGACCAGAAAACCAGAGCCGCAATTGTGATGATTGCGCCCCGTGAGCAGCGCAGCGCGGGACGGGCCGCAGATCGCGGTCGTGTGGAAGCGGTTGTAACGCAGGCCGCGCGCGGCGAGTTTGTCGAGCGCGGGTGTCGGCACCGGACCCCCGAAGGTGCTGACCTGGCCGAAGCCCACGTCGTCCAGCAGAATGACGACGACGTTCGGTGCACCTTCCGGTGGCGCTGGAACCCTGGGCCAGTCCATTGCGGATTCCAGATACGTCTTCCCGATCTTGCCTCGAAATGGCAGTTCCGGCAGGGGGAGCTTCGAGCGGTCACGATCCGTCTCAGTGGTCGGTTGCTTCGTTGCCATGATGTTCTCTCCTTGTATATGTGCGGCTTCTCAGCCCGCTATCTGGCAGCCGAGTTGCTGCTACCGGTCCCAACTATGCCTACTCCGGCGAAGTCTCGCGAAGCCCTAAGATTTCGGTGTCTTGGGAGCTTGAGCCTTCGGAATCCGTAACGTCCACGAAAAACCGAACACAATCGTGCGGCCCTCTGGACGAGCCTTGGCTGCATATTCGTCGTAATATTTGAAGAAACCTACCAGGTTCTTAGTCGGTAGAATGAAATTGGCCTGAACACCGATACCCTGCACTGAATAGTACGGAATTTTGCTCGCAGAGACAGGTACACCGGCAACGATTACCGTCCCGCCGTTATTCGAAACCTGCCACTGGTCATAACCAACCACACCAATCTGCGCCAACCTGCTCATATCTTTCTTCAAAGGAAGAACCTGCCCAAGTCCCCACTCAATGGTAAAAGCCTGGCCAGGCGTCTTGTTGCTAATCTGGCCCGCTGGTACGCTGGCGGTTTTTCTTTGCCCGTGTATTTCCCAGTCGGTTGCCAGGTTTGCACTGGTACCCTTATTTTTCGTGATGTAGAACGTGGTGCCCGAGGTTATGTCGTTACCCCAATATCCCGAACCCACGTTATTGCTCGCTCCCGCGGTGTATCGCCCCGTTGGCGCCACGAAAGCGTATCCGACGTTAACGTCGGCTCGCTTCAAGTGCCACCCCATATTCAATGGCTCGACATAAGTATCGGCGAAGCCACCGCCGCCCGCGCTGAGACTGATCCCTGTGCCTCCGGGTATAAGGCCGAGAGGAGGTATGTCAGCCACGAGGGAACCGGTCGCGTAGGCTAGTACTATGTAGGGCATGAAATACCCACCGAGGAACTTATGTTCCGGCACGTAGTAGAGAATGTTCTCATCCGCCCAGAACGAATAAGTCCCCGTAACATTCTGAAGGATGCGATTTCCGTTGGGACCATTCAATTGGTTGGCGGAGTAACTTATCGGCATGGCTGCATAAGTGATCCCAGGCTCGGGAATCACCCCGGCATTGAGGCCATATTGTCCCGGCACCCATTGTCCCTTTTGTTGTGCCATCGCCGTCGCGACGTGACACAGGATGATGCCAGTAAGAAGCGCGAATCTGTTCTTGCATCTCATGCGTTTTCCCCTCAGATAGTGGAGGCTATACTTGTCAGCCCACGCCTTCGGAACCTGCGCTGCGAAGGGCCGCTCCTAGGAAGGACGCAGACCCCGGTTTCACCATCCACTTAATCAGGCCACCTTCTCATTCTTTTGTTTGATGGACTCATCCGCCGCGCTCGTCCCTGCCTGCGAGAGCAGGTCGATGGTCACCTTCTCAATCTTGCCCGTAAACTTGAACGGCAGCTTGTAGGTGAAGTCCACCGGAGAACCCGCGTCCATGCCGATGTCGAGTCCTTCGCCAAGCGTAAACTGGTTGGGGATGGTCCTTTCGAGCCGCCCTCCAGCTACCTTGGCTCCATTGGCGGTCATGGAGATGGTCCCCCCTTTCGCGATGCCGCCGCCGTCGTAAGCAAAGTTGACGACGAGTTGCGTTCTGCCTTTCGGCAGGGGGTCTTTCGCCGCAAACGTGGTGCGCTCTACACCCAGGAAGTTGTAAACGAACGTCGGCTTCCCATCGCGCAAATAGAGGCCGTAGCCACCCTCCAGACCTCCGTGGGTGACGATCATACCGTTGCCGCTACCGTCGGGCAGTTCGATGTCCGCGGTAATCCTCCATGACTTGTTGAGCATAGGCGGTGAGCTGCCGTCGGGCAGGCCTACCATGCCTGGGAAATACTCGAGCTTCGTCCGCCCGGCGATAAGGCTGGGCCGACCCATGAGTTCGCCGTTAAACCGTTCGACGCCGCGCCAATCGAGCGGTAGGACCTGATACTTCGCCGCCTCCACCCACCACAGGTCCTGCAGTTGGCGCAGTTTCTCCGGATTTGCCTGAGCGAGGTCGTTGGCTTGGGAGAAGTCCTCCTCGATGTTGTACAGCTCCCACTTCTGCTTGTCTGGGTCGAAACTTCCTCGATTTGCCTGCCAGGGAGGGAACGACAGAGCCGAGGCCATCCAGCCGTCGTGATAAATTCCCCGGTTGCAGCCCATCTCGAAGTACTGCGTGACCCGCCTGCTCTTGGCCTTCGCGTCGTCGAAAGTAAACCCGAAGCTAATGCCGTCGAGCGGCTTTTGTTCGATACCGTTGAGTTCGGTCGGCGGGGTGATGCCGATCAATTCGTAGAGGGTCGGTACCACGTCGATAATGTGGAGGAACTGGTTCCGCAGCCCACCCTTGTCCTTGATCCGTGCCGGCCAGGACACGATCATCGGGTTGCGGGTTCCGCCGAAGTGGCTGGCCACTTGCTTGGTCCATTGGAGAGGAGTGTCCATCGCGTGTGCCCACGAGGACGGGAAGTGGTTGAAGTGCTTCGGGCCGCCGATTTCGTCGATCACCTTGAGCTCGTTCTGCCAATGATCCGCGATGCCGTTGAAGAAAAGATTTTCGTTGAGTGTTCCTTCCAGGCCGCCCTCGGCACTGGAGCCATTATCACCGGCGATGTAGATAAACACCGTGTTGTCGGCATCTGGAAGTTGCTTAACCGCGTCAATGATGCGGCCCATTTCGTAATCAACGGACGCTCCGTAGCCCGCAAACACCTCCATCATGCGTGCGTAGAGTCGCTTCTGATCCGTGTTCAACGAGTCCCATGCTGGAAGCCCTTCGGAGCGTTCGGTCAGCTTCGTGTTCGGCGGGATGACGCCGAGCTTCACTTGCCGCGCGAACGTCTCCTCGCGATAAACGTCCCAGCCCATGTCGAACTTACCTTTGAACTTGTCAATCCATTCCTTCGGCGCATGATGGGGAGCGTGCGTGGCGCCCGGCGCGACGTACAGAAAGAACGGCCGATCCGGAGAAATACTTTTCACGTTCCGCACCCAGCCAATCGCCTTGTCGGCGAAGTCGGTGGTCAAGTAGTAGTTCGGGTCAGTCGAGGCGGGGACGAGGTTGCGGTTCTCGAACAGAATTGGGTTCCAGTGGTTCATGTCGCCACCATTGAAGCCGTAGAAGTAGTCGAAGCCGAGGCCGTTGGCCCAGCGGTCGAACGGACCTGCGGCGCTCGACTCCCAGGCCGGTGTGTTGTGGTTCTTGCCAACCCAGGCGGTCATGTAGCCGTTCTGCCGCAGCACTTCACCGACACTGCCGCCACTCTTGGGTATCACGGCGGTGTAGCCGTCGAACCCACTCGCGATCTCGCCGATAACGCCGGAGGCCACGTTATGGTGGTTCCGTCCGGTGATTAATGCGGCCCGAGTCGGACTGCACAGGGCAGTCGTGTGGAACCGGTTGTATCGCAGGCCCTCAGCGGCGAGCTTATCCATCGTTGGCGATGGGATTCCGCCGCCGAACGTGCTGAACTGCCCGAAGCCCGCGTCATCGAGCAGGATAAGCACAACATTCGGCGCACCCTTCGGAGCCTGCACCGGCTGGGGAAACTGCGGTTTATCCGAGTCGAGGTAGGTGCGACCGACGTTGCCCGGGAAGTGGAAGTCCGGACGAGGCAGCATCAGCGGAGTACCCGGCAGTTCCGGCCTTCGAATTGGTTGGGTTTGTCTCCTGCGTTTTCATAGACGTGTCCTTTCAATGGCTGATTGGTTTCGTCGCTTTTCGATCTTCGGCGGCATCTACGTGCGGTCGATTCCTTGCCTCAACGCAATCACGGGCTGCGCTATTACCGCTCCACTGCTGCTGCAACTGCTTTGTGCGCCTCATCGATCTGCTTCAATTCTTCAGCTTTCAGATTTGCCGGCGTGATGTCGATCCCAACCTCGTTAAGAGTTCCTGTAAATCAACCACACAACAACCCAGGTCACACCCGTGCGTAGACACGTAGCCTAGGACTCCCGCTCTGGCAAGTCACCTGTCAGAACGAACAGTCTCGTGGCTTGGGACGGCTGGGATTGCTAGTTTGAGAACGACATGGCAAATGGTGGAGGGGATACCGAGTGTGCAACTAACCGGCAAGCGCAGCCGACTGATCACGGGGTCAACTGTGCGTTGTTAGGCTGGAGGCTTGGGTGCGTGCTCGTCGCAAGCCACAGCGATAAGGCGGAGTTCTGTCAGGACTCCGAGCACATGTGTAGCAATATTAGGACACTCCGGGTAGTCACAAAGGTATTCGGTGAGTTCTTCTTCGCCCCCATCCGGAGTCGTAAAGCCCGTCTTGATCGTCACCTGAGGAATGGAAAATCCCCCCGACTGAACCGAATACTTGTATTGTCTGATGGATAGTGGGCTCTTGCGCAAGTAACTTCTGCACCCCCGGACGTGGTACCTCCGATACTGGAAGGGTCTTATGGGAAAACCTGACATCCCCCGGATATGTATGATCCGCCGCTGGACTGCAAGCGGGAATCCGGAAATGGTGGAAGCAGTCTGCAGATATGTATCCGGCCTGTGTGTGGAGCATTTGCTCCTGGCCACTATGGAATCTGCGCGCACCCTCCCTTTTAGCGTGAGCGATCTTTCCGATCTCATCCGGGGCCGGGTTTGGGGTGCGCCGTTTGACTGTTCTGCCATCTCCTTCTCTCGCTACGCAGACTTCGGTGGAAGCCGGGAAGACATCAACTAATTTTCTTTTTTGCTGGCAGAAAGACCTGAAGCGCGTTGTGCAGGTTCAGTCAAGGGCGCGCGTTCGGTGCGCGGCGGAGCGGACCCTTGACGGGTTCTGCACAACGCGCAACGCTGAACACCAGCAAAAAAGAAACCTCTTTCTCCATGAATGAATTGCCTTCAGGCCACTTGTACCACCGGATCGTGGGCGCGGTATCGTTCTCCCCTGGCCAGCACCGACCAGGCGATTCGCGCAATTTTGTTCGCCAGAGCAACGGAGGCAACATTGCTGTGCGATCGTTTCTCCAGTGCAGTCACCCACTCTCCAAATGGATGCTTTTCCCGATTCATATGCGTTTTGCAGGAGCGAGCGCCATGCACAAAAAGCTGACGGAGGTATTTGTTGCCTCGCTTGCTGATACCCAGCAGGCGGGTTTTACCTCCGGTTGTGGCTTGCGCCGGAACGATACCCAGCCATGCGGAGAAGTCCCTTCCCCTGCGAAACGCCGATCCGTTCCCCACCGCGGCGATCATCAGCGTCGAGGCCAACGGCCCGATTCCTGGAATTTCCATCAAGCGCTGACAGGCTTGGTCCTGTTCGGCAATGGTCTCGATCTGCTGTTGCAGTTCCGCAATCTGTACATCAAGATGTTTCCATTCCTGCCAGAGTATGTCGAGGAGCCTGCGGACCAGACCGGATAGTCTTTGCTCTCCATCTTCCAAAATCGAAGCCATTTGCCTTTGCAGATACAGTCTTCCTGTCCGCAGCACGATTCCACGTTCCAGCAGATAGGCTCGAATTTGATTGATCACGCGCGTACGTTGAGTGACGAACCTCTCGCGTGTTCGGTGGATTGCCTGAAGATCGAGTTGGTCCTCAGTCTTGATCGGAACAAAACGCATGTTGGGTTTCTGGACGGCTTCGGCGATGGCCTCCGCATCGTTGTAATCATTCTTGTTCGACTTAACAAAGGGACGGACGAACTGCGCCGGGATGAGCCGCACAGTGTGGCCTTGGGCTCTTAGGGTTCGCCCCAGGATATTGGAACCGCTGCAAGCTTCCATGCCGATCAGGCAGGTATCTAGCTTGGAGATGTAAGTGATGAGTTGCATCCGCGAAAACCTCCGCCTAAGAACTACGTTGCCACGCTCGTCCATCCCGATCAGATGGAAACTCGTTTTGCCAAGGTCGATGCCAATTGTGTGAACCTTCATGGGAATCCTCCGTCGATGCCAAAAATGGTTGCGCGCCCAGAATCTATCCTGCTTCTTGAGGAAGCAAGCGGCGGATCATCCCATTAGCTGAAGAATAAGCCGAGGCGCAAAGGCCAGTGTCAAGGCTCTGTGACCGCGAAGGCGGCGCGCGAAGCGCGGCCTTGACACTGGCCGGGCCTCGGCTATGCTCTGGCTATCCGGGGCATGTCATTCGGGAATGCTGCATCACAGACCTAGACCGAAACCCTGACTGATCTGATTCGTGTGCGTGGTTTGTGGTTCTATCTTGTGCGCTACTGGCTCTTGCTGAATCGCGTGCGAATGGGACACGTCGCGGCTGAGTTCTTGCCCGAGCGTCTGTGCGTTGTTCGTATAAATCTGCGCGTCATAGCGTCCACGCGAGACAGAGACATAGGCCATGCGGCTGTTGAGCAGATCCTTCGCGCCCAACTCGGTGTCCACGTGAATCAGGACACGGTCGGCAGTCTGTCCCTGGCTGGAGTGGCTGGTCATGGCATACCCGTGGTCGAGATGCGGATGCTTGCGCGGATCGAGTTCGACCGCTCGGCCACCGTCCATTTTCAGAGCGCAGCCGCCCGTCTTCCGTCGATACTCTCGATGGTCCCCAACTCGCGGTTCGCAACTCTGAGGTTGTTGGCCGGCGCGGTGAACTGAATGCGGTCGCCTACTGAAAAACTCCGCATCTCCTCGCGAAAGACCGAGACGCCCTGCTGTCGGCGTGGATCGTAAGTGCGCTGCGTGCCATCCTGCAGCTCGACTGTCAGCCGGTTTTTCGGAGCGTCGATGCTCTTCACCTGTGCGTACGCGCCTTTCCCGATGCCGGTCTCCTTCGATGCGCGCGAATAGCGCAGCACATCGCCCACCTCATACCGCTCGGCCCATGTGCGGTCCGCGCCGGTGAGGTCTTGGCGCGGCACTAGCGTCCTGATGCGGTGCTCCTCGTTGCTGACGAGGCCACTCCGCTGCAATTCCGCATGGACGCGCTCGTTGATCTCGATGCGAGAGCGATTATCGGGAGAAATCACCAGCGTGTTCTCCGGCGATTTTGCGTAGTCCTTCGCAATAGCGGCGATGCGCTCGTCGTGGCCTTGAATCTCATGGACTCGGCCCTGCCGGTCAAGATTCTGTATCGCCTCGCGCACTTCGCCCCGTGCAAGCTGCTCGACTACCTGTTTCAGTTCTGGGTCTTTCTGGCGCACGATCTCTTCGAGCTTCACCGTTTTCATACCAGCGTCCTGGAGCTGCGCGAAGGGCCGCCCGGCCTCAACCGCCTCATGTTGCCGCCGGTCGCCGACGAGCAACACACGGTCATTCGGATGGAGCCGGTTCACAAACTCATGCACTTGCCTGGTCGATGCCAGAGAGGATTCGTCGAGCACATAGAGCCGTTTCTCGCCGGTATCCGGCTGCTGTCCACGTACCAGATGCTTCTGTAGTGTGGATGTCTCCATGCCTGCTTCCCCGAGCTTCTGCGCCGCGCGGGACGTTGGCGCGAAACCTTCCACCCTGTAGCCCTCGGCCTCCGCGCCTTCGCGGATCACGGACAGAGTCGTTGTCTTGCCCGCGCCTGCGATGCCATCTAACCCGACAACCTTCTCCCGCGAAAGAAAGATTTCGTCTACTGCTTGGCGCTGCGACGCATTCAACTCCGGGTGGCGGTCTTCCGTGGCGATGCGCACTTGCGGCGAGACCAGCATGGGATCGCTGTAGTCGCGCCGATTGCCTTCCTGCATCCGGCCAACGATCTCACGCTCCATGCGTACCATCGCGGCGGTTGTGTACTGTCTGCCAGCACCAACGTGCGAGACTTCGCGGAACTCCCCGGCCTCGATCCGGCGCTCGAACTCCTGCCGGACCTGGGCATAGGTGGTTTCTCCCATGCCGCGCACCAGCGCTGTTTCAAGGATCGCGCGGCGGTCCTGCACAGCCGATCTCTCGAAGACATGATCGCGCGCCCAGGTCACGGCCTGCTGCGCCTGCATCTCTGGCTCCGGCATCTGGTATTGCCCATGTTGGCGCGCCTGTGCGACGACGCGGTCCGCCTGATGCCCGTACTGTGCGGCCAACTCGCGGTGCCGCTGTAAGACTTCTCCAGGCGACAGCAGTTCCTTGCGGTCGCGCGTATGGTGGGCCGCGATCTGTGCCGCCGCGGCTCCGTCGATTCCTTGTTCCCGGAGATGGTCTTTGATCTGTTCACGTCGCGGACTGGAAGCCTCCAGATATTCCTTCGTGTAGCCTTTTATTTCCGGCTGTCCATGCTTGCCGCGCTCCAGTTCGTAGCCCAGCTTTTCCAGACGCAGAGCCAACTCGGATCGGTAGACCGCCGTGGCGTAGCGCTGTGACACGAACATCTCGTGCGGCTGCAAAGCTCGCATCTGTTTCCCATTTTCGAGACCGTTCTCGCGCTCGGTCATGTTGAAGATCACGGCATGAGTATGAAGCTGGGGCGCAGCATAGCCATCGACGGGCCGCGCGGTGTCGTGCTCGAAAGTGGCGGCGATGAATTTCCCGGTCGTCTCCGGGGCATGGACATTGCCGATCCGCGCCTGCGTGTATCGCTCAAGCTCCTGAAGCGCCGCGCGTACACTCTCCCGATGGGCTTCCCGCACCCGATCATCGCCGCCCACAAGAGCGGTAAGCGATACCGACTTCGGCGCAGAGAAGGTGGCGTCCCACCCGGCGCGATGCTCGGCGCTGGTCACCTCTCTGCCAAATTTGCCTTCATAGGTTCTCGAAACTTGATGCCGTACGAGCTGCTCTTCGGTGTGCGGATGTTGGCCTTCACTCAGTCGTGCAAAGTGTTCGGAACCAACGCCACCTTGCAACCCCCACTGCTCGGCGAGTCTGCCCTGCCACTCACTGTGACCCTGCTGATCGCGGCTCCAGTAGTTCTGTTCCTGCGAGGCAAACTCCCGCACATGGTAGGTCTGCGCCTGGCTGGCTGACAGCGGTTTCGAGATCGTGAGCATACGGAGCGTTCCTCAAGCGTGAAGTGGTGTTCTTGGCAATTTGTCTCTCATTCGATTCCCTTCGTCTTCTCCCAGGCGAATGCCTCTTTGGGTTTGGTCTCGGGCGCACCGACTGGTCGAACCAAAGAGCGCGAGCATCGGCTGGGTAGGCTTCTTCAGCGGATCGGCGGGAGCATTCGCGGGCACTGATGGCGCTGGTTTCGGCGCGGTCTCTGGCATCTGCCGCTGCGAAAATCTCGGCAGTCTGAATCGGATTCTGCCCATCTTTTTCCTCCATCTCTGGATCAAACTTGGCCGAGGTCGGCCCCATTCGATCGTCTCCCTATCCCGCCATTTACGTGGGGACCGGTTCTGCAACACACTCCGCACAGCCAGTAGCAAAAGGAACATCGCGGCTACCCAAAGCAACGGCGTCAAGAGCGAAAAGCTTCCGGGAAAAGGCATGGCACTCATGGCACACGAGCTCTTTCCTTGCCCTCGCGGGCGAAGAAGTCATCAAGCAGTTTGCGCGCCTGCTGAAGCTTTCGTGCATCTGCCTGGTCGCGAATTTTGAGGACGGAATCGGGCGACAAGCTGTCTGCCTTCCGCTGCGGCCTCGGCGGCTGCATGGAAGAGATTAAGAGCGTGTAACGCACCGCCCAGACTTCGGCCAACACCAGTTCGGCGGGATCAGCGGGCCGCTGTCGCGCAGCGCACAGAGCGGTCCCGCGCAGCCACTCGGAGAGAGCCTGTCCCGCGCTTTCGGCGGCAGCTTCTATCTCTCCTAGTTCTTCGGGAGTCAGTCTCGTGGCCGCAGTCTTGGTGCGGAAGCCGGGCTTCGCCTCTTCTCCGAACGGCAAACTGGACTGGGGATTAGCTTGAGCGCGAGGGCTACTCATTGGACGAACCGCCTTGTTGAACCACTGCGCTTGATTCCGCTGCGATTAAACTGCGTAATTGCTAGTTCACAGGAAGCTCTTGCGCTTCAACGCGTTTACGTGATTCGACGCGCTGGGGCCACCTGTCTCAAACAAACCTCATCGTTCGATATCGCAGTCACCCAGCGGAGACAAATTTGTTGAAGCAGCGAAAGTTAACCTGCGTAAACATCGAAGCGCCCGCGCGCGTTCCGCAGTTCCCAATTTGGGGGTGACGTGTCGTAGCGTCAACCCGATGCCGTAGGCAGCGTGCTTGCACCACCACAACTGGTGGAGTAGGCAAGGCCGTCGGCATCGAATCCGGCAAGATGTAGCGAATGAAAGAGTCGTACGGTGAAGGCCTAGCAAGCCACGCCGGCTCCGAGTCTTGCGGGCACGGTCGTAAGGCCGGATACGAAGCGTAGACAGGAGGAACTACGGGCCAGGTTATTGAGCCGCGAAATACCCCTAACTTCAGGACGCCGACGCCCTGACACAACGCGGAAGGCAACATCCTGCCAAGCGCCATCGCGAGCTTGGCGGGAGTCCTGCGCGGTCTGTGACCCTGGCACGTAGGGACGCATCTTGCACGGAAGTTGAGAGATCCCGGGTTCCCCCGAGAGCGACCAGCGCCCTCGGGACGCATCGGGAAGTTCAAGGACAGGAGCCGATGATGAACGAACACGGGAAGTCGGACAGACCCATAGTACCGAGGAAGTCTCCGAACAAAACCAGACCATCGGCGGCGGAGGAGATGGAGGGAAGGGGTCTGGCCAAGGGGAACCTGAGCCAACAAAACGCGTCCCGGACTCAGAGCCGGATCAGACGCGCCGAGTGAGTTGGAACAGGTACGACAAACGGCAACATTGAACAAGGATGTGAAGTTCACCGCTCTGCTGCATCACATCTACCGGATCGACACTCTGCGGTTTGCTTACTTCCAGTTGAAGAGGCATGCGGCGGCCGGTGTTGACGGAGAGACGTGGCAGCACTACGGCGAGGACCTTGAGCAAAATCTCCAGGACCTCTCCCATAGACTGAAGCGCGGAGCGTACCGGGCGAAGCCGGTGCGTAGAGTCTACATTCCGAAGGCGGATGGGCGGCAGCGACCGCTCGGCGTCCCGGCGCTCGAAGACAAGCTTGTTCAACGAGCGACGGTGGAAGTGCTCAACGCGATTTACGAAACCGACTTTCTCGGCTTCAAGCATATTTGCGGGAAGACGAAGAACGGACGGTTTCTGGTGCTTCGGCAGACGGTTCGCAAACGCATGCAGGCCAAGCTGCAGCAGGTGAAGATCGAGTTGTGGCGACGCATGCATGACCCTGTTCCTGAAGTCGGTAAGTGGTTGAAGTCCGTTGTGGGCGGGCATTTTCGTTATTTCGGAGTACCGGGTAACGGTCATGCCATGGCCCACTTTCGTTTCACCGTGAGCAACCTCTGGCATCGCACGCTGTGCAGACGAAGCCAGCATGGTCGCGTTCTGTGGGAGCGAATGAACCGGCTCATCCGCCGCTGGCTGCCACCGGCCCATATCTGCCATCCTTATCCTTCGCGCCGCCTGCGCGTCACCACCTGAGGCAAGAGCCGTATGCGGGAAATCCGCCCGTACGGATCCGCGCGGGGGGTACGGAGCAATCCGTATCCCTACCGCGACCAAATTCTTCCGGTGCGAAGCACCGCGTTCTTACAACTCGCCATACTCAAGAGCCAGCGTGTCCCAAAGGCGGCGTACTTGCGGAGCCTGCCACGCGCGTCGAAACAGCTTCTTGATAGACTGCCAGTCTTCGCCACGAAAGTTGAACGTAATTCCGTTGTCACGAGCGCGAAAATTCACGCCGATTTCGTCCTTCTCGTCTGCCCCCGTATACGCGAGAAAATAGCGCCCATTCCAGGCGATCAACACCCGCCTTACATCGAGCCGTTCCAGGATGGTCCTGAATTCCGAAATCTTTGGGTATCCCTCCACGG
>CAVZPJ010000003.1:0-648519 GCA_963777035.1 uncultured Acidobacteriaceae bacterium
GGAGTCGGCATTCCCGCCAGCGAACTGCCGCGCCGTTTGATCGTTTCCATCGCATCGAGAATTCGCGGAGCCGCACCCACGAAGGCAGCGGGATCGGTTTGGCGCTGGTTCAGGAACTTGTAAAAATGCATGCCGGATCCGTGCGCGTCGAGAGCGTGCTCGAACAAGGCAGCACCTTCATTGTCAGCCTCCCACTCGGATGCGTGCACCTTTCCCCCGATAGGATTGGTGGAACTCGCACCCTGGCTTCGACCGCCGTGGGTGCCGCGCCCTTTGTCGAAGAAGCTCTGCGCTGGCTTCCAGAAGCAGAGTACCGGGAAAGCGAAACTGAAATCCTTCCCGGCGACGAATTGATACCCGTTCCGTGTCCCCCTCTCGCCGACGGCAAAGGCGCATCCGAAAAACGTCCCCTCATCCTGGTTGCCGACGATAATGCCGACATGCGCCAATACCTGGTCCGCCTGTTGGCCGAACGGTACCAGGTCAAGGCGGTTCAAGACGGACAGGCTGCCTTGGATGCGATACGGGATAGTTCCCCCGACCTGGTGCTGACCGACGTGATGATGCCTGTTCTCGACGGTTTCGGCCTTCTCCATGAATTGCGATCGGATCCGAAAACAAGAACGGTTCCAGTCATTCTGCTCTCCGCCCGCGCCGGTGAAGAATCTCGCGTCGAAGGCATGGAACACGGCGCCGACGATTATTTGATCAAGCCCTTCAGCGCCCGCGAGTTGCTGGCGCGCGTTCAGACTCACTTGGAAATGGCCAGAGTCCGCAAGCAGGCTGAACAGGCCTTACGCCAGCGCACCGAACAGTTTGCCACCCTTCTCAACCAGGCTCCCCTCGGCGTTTACCTGGTGGATGGGGACTTCCGTATGCGCGAGGTGAATCCGACCGCGTGTCAGGTCTTCGAAAATGTTCCAGACTTGATCGGACGAAAGTTTGACGAGGTAATGCAGATCTTGTGGCCGAAAGGTTACGCCGATGAGATCGTCAGGCGATTTCGTCACACGCTCGAAACCGGCGAACCCTACGTTGTCCCCGAATGGGCCGAAAAGCGGCAAGATCGCGGAGCTGTCGAGTTTCACGAATGGCGTATCAACCGTATCCCGCTCCCTGAAGGTGGATTCGGTGTTGTCTGTTATTTCCGCGACATCTCCCGTCAGGTCCTCGCTCGCGAGGCGATCGCGTCCTCCGAGCAACGGCTGCGGCTCGCTACCGAAGCGGCCGAACTCGGGATCTGGCACTGGTATCCCGACGAAGACCGCGTCACCTGGGAGAACGACCGGCCCTACGAGGTGTTCGGCCGCTCCCACGAAGAAGGTCCAGTCAGTGCCGCCGAGTTCCGCGCCACAGTCTGTCATCCCGACGATCTGCAGGGCTTCGAGCAGGCTTTTTCCCACACCATGGAAACCGGCGCCCGTTTCTTCTTTCAAGGCCGCATCTACCGCAGCGATCGCACCTGCGTTTGGGTGGAGTTCACAGCTCAACTCGAGTATGGCCCCGACGGGTTGCCCTTGCGCATGCTCGGGACCGTACAAGACATCACCGCACGCGTCCATGCCGCGGAGCGCGAGCGACAAGTTACCGCGGAGGCGGTAGCCGCCACTGCGAAATTCCGCGCTGTATTTGAGCAGACTCCTGTCTTTGCCGGAATCATGGCCCTTGACGGCACCATCATCGACGCCAATCAGCTCTGTCTCGACGCCTGTGGCTACCGCGCCGAAGATGTTCTGGGCCGTCACTTCTGGGACACAGGGTGGTGGCGGAAATCCAAAGAAGTGCAAGCCAAAATTCGCGCCGCCACCCTGCAGGCCGCAGCCGGTATACCTTTTCGCGAGACCTTGACCTTTCATTGGGCCGACGATACCGAGCGCATCGTCGACTTCGCCCTTCATCCCATCCGCGACAACAAAGGACAGATCCTGTTCCTTCACCCCACCGGTGTCGACATCACTGACCTCAAACGTGTGGAGCAGAATTATCGAACGCTGGCCCAAACCCTTGACGCCGAAGTCCGCGTCCGAACCACCGAGGTCGTGCAGCAGTCCGAACAGCTGCGCGATCTTTCCAGTCGTTTGCTGCAGGCCCAGGATGAAGAACGGCGGCATATCGCCCGCGAACTGCATGACAGTGCCGGTCAACTTTTGGCCGCGCTCAGCATGAGTCTGGCGCAAGCCGCTCAACATGTACCTGAAGCCGATCCCAAGGGCTCCAGGAGCATCGCGGAAAGTGAGCAACTCGTTCAGCAACTCAGCCAGGAAATTCGCACTATGTCGTACCTGTTGCATCCGCCGCTTTTGGACGAAACCGGACTCTCCGAAGCCCTTCGTTGGTATATCCAGGGCCTGACCGAACGCAGCGGCTTGGAAGTCGCCCTCGACATTCCTGCCGATTTCGAAAGACTATCCCGCGAAATGGAGTTGGTGATGTTTCGACTCGTGCAGGAATGCCTGACTAACATCCATCGCCACAGCGGCAGCAAAACTGCCACCATTCGTGTCGCGCGCGATCCCGACCATGTCTCTCTCGAAGTCCAGGATCAGGGGAAGGGAATGTCGGCGCAAAAGCTGTCTGAAATTCAATCGCAAGGCTCCGGCGTTGGCATCAGAGGTATGCGCGAACGCTTGCGCCACTTCGGCGGCCTTATGGAGATTGAATCCAATCAGAGAGGAACAAAAATTTCATTCAATTTCCCCCTCTCCAATCACCTCACCAGGAACGCCGGTTCGAAAACCGACGACTTTGCCCCGCCAGAAAACATCCTCCAAACAGTTCCCGTCCCGAGGTAACACCGTCCGGCGTCCCCCGCACTCTCTGCGATCGGATCGTATAAGATCACTCGCATGGATGCGCACGTAATGGATGTGCACCTGGTGGACGGGACTTACGAATTGTTTCGTCACTTCTTCGCCGTTCCCGCAGCCGCCGACCGGAACGGCCAGGAAATCGCCGCCGTGCGTGGTGTCCTCACCTCCGTTTTGTCCATGATCGAGCGCGGAGCAACCCACCTTGGAGTGGCAACCGACCACGTCGTAGAGTCATTCCGCAACGATCTCTATCCCGGATACAAAACCAGCGAAGGCGTTCCGCCCGAGTTGCTCTCCCAGTTCCCGCTTCTCGAGCAAGGGCTCGAAGCCATGGGAGTCGTCGTGTGGCCCATGGTCGAGTATGAGGCGGACGATGCCCTCGCCTCCGCCGCCGCCAAAGCAGCCGAGGACGATCGCGTGCGACAAGTGTTCATCTGTACCCCAGACAAAGATCTCAGTCAGTGCGTCGTAGGAAATCGAGTCGTGCAACTCGACCGCCGCCGCAATATTTTGCGCGATGAAGCCGGCGTCATCGAAAAATTCGGCGTAAAACCCCAATCGATCCCCGACTATCTCGCCTTGGTCGGCGACAACGCCGATGGCTTCCCGGGGGTGCCTCGATGGGGCGCGAAGGCAGCGTCTCTTACCCTGTTTCAGTATCTTCACTTGGAAGATATCCCAAAGAATTGGCAAACCTGGCATCCCTCCATCCGGAGTGCCCGGTCGCTGTCGGAATCGCTCTTCAACGCCTGGAACGACGCCCTGCTTTTTCGCACCCTCGCAACCCTGCGACGAGATGTCCCGGTATTCGACACTGTCGACGATCTTCGCTGGAGGGGACCGCGCCCAAACTTCGAGGAACATTGCGAGCGCATGCGCTCACCAGATCTTCTGCGGCGTGTCGCGTCGCTGCCATAGTCACTGCCATAGTCACTGCCACAGTCACTGCCATCGGCGAAACCTCAACCTGTGGAGTAGGCCTGTTTAGCAGGGAAGAGCGTGCTTCGATTCGCTGTGTTAAGATAAACCCGCACCATCGTAGAGAAATTTATACTCCGTTCGGTGCGCTGGATCCGGGAGTAGCGGCATATTCAGCAAGAAGCCATTTTGTGCGTCGTCTGCAGTACCTCCAAAAGCCTCGCCCAGTAAGGCTTTTCGGAATTGCTTTTGATTTGGGAAGTGGGGACGTAGTTCAGTTGGTTAGAACGCTGCCCTGTCACGGCAGAGGTCGCGAGTTCGAGTCTCGTCGTCCCCGCCATTTCTTTTCAAAGAGTTACCGGACGTGACACCGGAAACTCCAACCCACAATCCAACCCACATCTACTGCATCGTTACATTCATCCCCACGGCCGTCAGGAATTCACCCTGCGCCGCCCGTGTCTCGTCGCCGTCTTCCTGCGTGTACAGATCGAGGGTCGTTTGAATCTTGCTGTGACGCAAGAGTCCCTGCACGGTCTTAGGTTCGACTTTCGCCTTGTTCACCAGCCAGTTGCTTAAGCTGTGACGCAAGTTGTGAAGCCCGAACCGTTGGCCGTCCTCGATGTGTACTCCGGCTTTCTTTGCGGCCGGTCGCAGATGGTCGGCGACGAATACGGAGGAGCAGAGCGGTTTCCTTCCCTCGGCTCTCAGCGACGGAAACACGAAGTCGGTTGCCTTCGCGTGCGGCGTCTGTATTTGCCACGCGCGAAGATGCCCGGCCAGGACCGGATGCAGCGGGACGTAGCCGTTCGATGCATCGGTTTTCGTTTCTCCGTCTTCGCCCTTGGCCCAGCGCTTCGATACCCTAATCCTTCCTTCACCGCACAGCACGTCCGCCCAGCGCAGCGCCAGAATCTCAGACGAGCGCAGCGCGGTCGCCGCACAGGTGAGCACCAATGCGTAGTGAAGCGGGGAGGGGAGAGATTTGAGTATGGTCAGCGTTTGGGCCGGGGTGATAATGATCGCGCGGTAAATGGACTTGGAACGCGTCTCGACGTGCAGCACGGGATTCTTCGCGACGTGTTCGTGACGGAGGCCGATCTTGTAGATGCGGAGCATGAGGCCCCGTATCTTCGCAATCGTCGTCCAGGCAAGTCCGTTGGTTTCGTTGAGGGATTTCAGCCACTTCTGAATTTCAAGTGGTTTGATGTCCTCCGCGATATTTTCACCGAATTTTTTGATGAGGTAGTCACGGACGTAATGCTCAACGATGGGGATGGTGTTTACCGATTTCGGCCGCACAGCATCCGCGCCGAAATCGGCCTTCAAATAATGTTCCGCCAGAGAGTTAAACCGGATGCGACCGACACAGGGATCTTCGTTGATTCTGACGGGCAGTCCGAGCTTGTCCACTTCATGCCATGCGTCTTTTTCCTTCGGGAAATCCCGAACGAGACCCACTTGCATGATGTTTTCCACTCTTCTACCGTCCGAAGCTGTAACCCGGTAACGCAGCACCCAGGTGGCTCCTTCCTTGCGTTTCACTGCTTTCAAACTTCCTCGCTGATAAGCCATGTTTCCTCTTTTCAGCGGGGACTGCCAGATGCAGGATCGCACAATTTCCGCATTTTGGAATCACTGTTTTTGCCCGCAATCGCAGCCGCCAGTTCCGAGAGCCGAAACACCCAAACTTTCCGAACGGTCCCCGTCCCGAGCGCATATGCGCCTGCGATGCCATTGCGCGCGAGCGCCAGTAGATAGCGGCGCTTGATGGCAAGGAAGCTCGCGGCTTCGTCAGCAGATACAAACGGTTCAGTAGACATTTCTCTCAGGTACGGAGATTGCGGTCGAGCAATCCGACTGGGCTGGGTCGACATTTTAGTCCTCTGTCGGGCCGGACACGGGGTTCCGAACCGACCAATGCCGTCTTCCGCTGGTCGAGTCCGTGTGCAACCGACAATCTTTCCCAACCTGCTTCATTTCTGCCGCCCGGTCTAATGAAATTTCGGGAGTCTGTTATTCCCTGGGCGACTAATAGCTTTTCGAAATAGGTGGATAAGTTAGATTTCCGTTAACCGGGCGGCCTTGTGGAGGCGTAGCTTGATGAAATAGCGGAACTTGCGGAGACGACAAAAATCCCGGAAAGCGTCAAAGAATCTTGATACAGCGGCGGTGCCTGGCCTTTGCCTCGCCTCTGTTCCGCGGCTTCCAATGCCATTCAGAGCATTCCAGCGCGCCATTCAGAGGGTGTGTGGGTGAGCGAAGAGTTAACGAAATGACCTTGGATATGTCTTTTGTTCATCGGAGCATAGAGATTCTTTCTCTCTGTCTCTACTGCGAGTTCACCCGCCAAAGCACAATCACGACAAGCTATTAGTCCTCCAGGGAATAACAGATTCCTGAACTTTCATTGGACAGCGCAATCGAGTGCGGTTACTTTTGCGCCACACGCAGCAGATATTAGCTGCTCCCGGAGGCGCGGATGTCATCACGTTGGTTCCAAGTTCATCTTATTCGCACAGTCCAACCCCTTCTTCGGTCGAAGTGGGCGCGTCCAACCGCCGCTGTTCTCACCGTGCTTTTTCTCATGCCTGTGATCGCGCTAGCGCAGGGCGGTTCACCGTTCGACACCGGCTTTACGGCCATCCAAAGCCTTTTTACCGGCACGATTGCGAAGGTTGCAAGTCTGGTTGCCATCGTGATCGGCGGCTAAGCACACCAATTCCGAACGCGATTGGGCATGGGTTCTACATGAACTTGCCGCAGGGAAAGACGCTGCAAAGCTCACGCGAAAGCTGGCTTCGCGCCGCGTCGATAAGCCGAATCCGCTCTACTACGCACAGCGGACCGTGGATCTCGCATCGGCCAGACCTTGGCTCATCGAGGGCGCTCCGATAGACGACGTTGTCACGATGCTTGTAGTCCGCCGCCGCTTCGAGATTCCCGCCGCACTTTGCTCCGCTCGGGCACGGGAGATTGCGCAGACGGCGCAGAGGATGATTGCCCGGAGAAAAATCGCTTGATTCAACACCTATAAAGGAGAGGAAATGCCACTACTTGAAATCAACTTGAGCCGCTACATCAGTGCTTCTGTGCGGCTGGACGAAACGATCGCCGAGCAAGTCGATCAATACGCCGCTTTCGTCCACGCATCCGCCGACGATGTTGTGGAGAAGGCACTCAACTATGTGTTCTCGAAGGACCGCGACTTCCAGGACTTTCTGAAGACGCCACAGGCCAAGCAGGTCGCTTCCACGTTGCGCGTGCGTAAAGGCCCGAATAAGGATGCGAAGGATGAGGCGGAGCAGCCTGCGAAGAAGCTTGGAGCCGGGGTGGAGTCCACGACTTCTGTCCGGGTAATGAAGGCGTGATCCTGCATTCATTTTTGTGCCGGAGCCAAAAAGGTGCTTCGCACCGGAAGAATTTTGACACTCCACCCCTTCGAGGGTCGTGTGAGTGCACCACGGTGCACTTCCAGCGCTTTCAACAACATGACAATTTCCGGTGCACTTGAGTGCACCTGTGAAATGGATGGGCGAGATGGCAATTTTGAAAGCAATGCCAGACAAGAGTTCTCCTGGCGATCGCACTCTAAATCGCATCTTCCCGGTGACCGCAAAGCTAACAAAAGAGGAACTGGGCAGGGTGACTGACTTTGCCAGGTCACAGGGACTTGCACGCGGGGAATGGATACGCGATGTGATCCTCCGTGAGGCAGGACGAGAGCCAACGAGCGATCCATCGCTGGCGGAGATTCTTGGAGTTCGCTTGCTGCTAGTAAACGTGTTGCGACCTCTGGCCGCTGGCCAGCTCCTCGCTCCCGAGGCATTCGACAAACTTCTAGATGAAATCAGCGATGCGAAGTACAAGCTCGCGGCGAAATTGGCAACTTCTGCAGGAAGGAAATAGGCGATGGCAATGACCAAGTGGGGGCGCAAGGAGACAGTGATCTGGCCACCGCACAGCCCGATCTACACCTATGGGGCGGTATTCATCACGATCATTTTGACTGGATTCTTCATTTACTGCCGGTTCACCTTCGGTAACGACGCCTTACAACGTTTCTATACGCCGACATACATCCGATCGAGCATTGCAGGCGCAATCTCGACCGGCCGCCGGAACAACTATCGAATGCTCATGTTGGCCGCTCGCGGAATTCCGCCACGTCTGGCGACGAACGCCGACGTCACAGATGGCACAACGCCGGAACCGGGCGGCAAAGCCATCACGCTCGCGCTCTCGCAGGCTGCTTTGCAGCACGGCTATACGGTTCTTTACCTGGGACCGCAGCAGAGCTATATCGATGCGTCCTTGAGCGCCTACCTCAGGAGTGCGATTTACGGTAGCGATGGCCTTTTCGACATCTACAAGCTCCCGTTCTTTTTCGGTCTGGTATCGCTCATCATCCAGCTCCCATTTTCTATCGCCAAGGACGTGCGACGTCGACGACAACTGAGATACGGACGACGCCTGAAAGGCCCCGAGATGATGACGCCGAGAGAGTTCAACAACAGGGTCGGTGGAAATGGCATAGGTATCAAGACGCACGACATGAAGTCGATGATCCGCATACCGGAGCGGGCCGAAGCGCAGCACCTCCAGATCATCGGAGATACTGGCGCGGGCAAAACCGCGATCATGCTGCAGATCCTTCGCCAGATAAAAACTCGTGGTGATTCCGCGATCGTTTACGACCCCGCACGGGAGTTCATCCAGCGCTTTTACGACCCGAAGAACGGCGACGTGATCCTGAATCCGCTCGACAAACGTTGCCCCTATTGGGGACCGGCCGAAGAGCTGCGCCGTCGGTCCGAGGCGAAAGCTCTGGCGGTGTCCCTGTTCCAACCGCCGCAGGACAAGAAGGGGGAATTTTTCATCGAGTCCCCTCAGAAGATCTTTGCATTTCTGATGGCCTATGGCCCAACACCCGAGGAATTAGTGAAGTGGATGTCGGACCCGCAGGAGATAGACCGGAGGCTCAAAGGGACGGAACATGCCCACCTCATCGACCCGAAGGCGGAGCATCAGCGTGCCGGTGTCCTTGGCTCGCTTGGATTGGTCGCTGATAGCCTTCGTTTGCTTCCAAAGAAGGGCCAGGGAAACGGCGAGTGGTCAGCTACGGAGTGGGCCGAAACACGGCAAGGATGGATCTTTATTACTTCGCTTCCTGCGGAGCGCGAAGCCCTTCGACCGCTCCAAAGTTTATGGATCGACCTCCTCGTCCTGCGTCTTCTAAACGAGCCGAAGGACGGACAAAAGCGGGCGTGGTTCGTGATCGACGAGTTGGCAAGTCTCCAGAAGCTCCCCCAACTCCATACCGCCATTACCGAAAATCGGAAGAGCAAGAATCCGGTGATTCTGGGTTTCCAGGGTAAGGCGCAGCTGGAATACCTGTACGGTCACCTCGCTGAAGTGATGCTGTCCCAGCCAGCAACCAGCATCTGGCTCAAGACAAAGGAGCCGAGTGCTGGCGAGTGGGTCAGCAAGTTCATCGGAAAGGTCGAAATCGAACGGCTTCGCGAGACCCACTTCGACGGCTCCCGTTCGGGGCGAAACTTCGCCTTAGACCGGCAGATTGAACCACTGGTGATGGAGTCCGAGATCTCAGGACTCCCGGACCTGCACGCATATATGAAGTATGAGAACTGTGTGACACGCTTCTCGTTCCCGTACTTTGATATGCCGATTGTCGCAACTGACTTCGATCTGCGGAGTACGCCCGAGGACAAGCTCCCGTACGACCCCAAGTCGATCGGAACAGCGAGGCCGCAACCACGGTCAACTGAACTGAAGCACGAACCGGCTGTCCCCGCTCCGCCGCAGCGAAAATCGCCGCAAACAGCGACTGAGATACCCCAGGATGCAGACCTTGAGACCCGGGTCAATGCTCAACAAAGCCTCAATCTCAGGGGATAGTTACCTGCGATGCTGACCATTTCCAAGCCGCTCTCCGCTGGCCAGGCACAGACCTACCACCAGAAGGAGTTCACCGCGAAAGAGCAGAACTATTGGTCGCAACGCGGCATCATCGCGGGCGAATGGCAAGGGCGGCTGGCCGGAGAGTTCGGACTGACCGGGATGGTCTCTTCCGAGGACTTCGCGAAACTCAGCCAGGGCCAGCATCCGCAGACGGGCGAGCAGTTGGTGCGCCAACGAGCGTCGTATGAATATCAGGACGCAGAGGGCAAGACCATCAAAACTATGGAGCACCGGGCCGGATGGGATGCCACCTTTTCTGCGCCGAAATCTGTCTCCCTCACCGCGCTTGTCGGCGGAGACGAGCGCGTTCGCGAAGCGCATCGGGAGAGCGTTCGCGTTGCTCTCGACCAGCTCGAACGTTACACACAAGCCCGCATCGGCGGCAACCATCCGCCCGAGACTACGGGCAAGTTTGTCGCCGCGAAGTTTGAGCACGATACCGCTCGACCGGTTGACGGCTATGTCGCGCCACAACTGCACACCCATGCGGTTGTTTTCAACGTCACCGAACGCGACAACGGCCCGTCTCGCGCGATCCAGCCGCACAGCCTCTTTGCCTCGCAGCAGTTTGCCACAGCCGTCTATCAATCCGAGCTGACCTACCGAGTGCGCCAACTGGGGTACGAGATTACAACAGGGCGAAGCGGCGCTCCGGAGATCAAGGGCTACACCCAGGAATACCTCGACGCATCCAGTCCTCGCAGCCAACAAATTCGTGAATACCTCGAACGGACAGGCCGCTCCGGAAAAGAAGCTGCCGAGATCGCGGCGCACTCGACTCGCGACCGCAAAGAGATCCATTCGCCGGCGGAGGTAATGGCCGCACACCGGAAGTTGGCAGCTGCGTTTGGGCACCAAGCCAACGCCGTTGTCCGTGCAGCACGTGAACGGTCGCAACATCAGGAGAAGCCCGTCAGCTCGTTGGACCGGGTTCGAGAATCTCTGACCTTTTCTCGCGACAAGAACTTCGAGCGCGAGGCCGTTGTGGATGAGCGGGCGCTGATCCGCGATGGGCTCCGTCGCGGCATGGGGGAGATTACATACACTCAGGTTCGCGCCAATCTTGACACTCGCTTGGCCTCGGGGGAATTTCAAATCGTCGAACGATCTCAGACCGTTCCCGGCCGCCAGTTCACGACCGCGAAAACCATCCAAGCAGAACATGAGATTCTCCGCCGAATGCGTGAGGGTCTAGATCATTTAGAGCCAGTTCTTTCGCGTCCGCAGGCCATTGCGGTTGCTGATCGATACTCGCATCTCAACTGGGCACAAAAGACCGTGATTGAGGATGTGCTGAGCTCTCGCGATCGCGTTCAAGGAATCCAAGGCTTCGCCGGCTCAGGCAAGACGAGCACGCTCGCCGCCATCCGCACTGCCGCGGAAGGGCAGGGCCACCAAGTTGAGGGCTTCGCCCCGACCTCGCGCGCCGCGCGCCAACTGAAAGAGGCGGGAATCGAAGCTGGAACCCTGCAGGCGTTCCTCGCTCGAACCGGACATCCAGAAGTAGAAGAGCGAAAGCACTTGTACCTTATCGATGAATCGAGCCTCGCCAGCACCAACCAGATTCGCGAGTTCCTCTCGCGGCTGGGTGCCGGTGACCGCGTGATTCTGATCGGCGATATCCGCCAACATCAGGGCGTGGAAGCGGGCCGCCCCTTTGAGCAGCTGCAGGACGCCGGAATGCGCACAGCTAGACTCGATGAGATTATCCGCCAGCAGGACCCGGCTCTGAAATCCACGGTCGAATTGCTCGCCACGGGCCAAGTGTCCGCCGCACTCGAAGCACTCCAACAGCAGGGACGCGTGAAGGAAATTCCCAACGCAGAAGACCGCGTCCGCGCAATTGCCAAGACTTACGTTGAATCGCCCCAGAACACTCTGATCGTTTCGCCGGACAACGCGTCCCGCCGCGAGCTGAACGTCGCCGTTCGACAGGACTTGAAGCTGATCGGAACCCTTGCCACGGAAGATCATACGTTCCGTGTTTTGGTTCAGCGACAGGACATGACCGGGGCGGAACGCTCCTGGGCAAACCACTATGAGGTTAACGACATAGTTCGCTATACACGTGGCAGCAAAGCTATTGGAATCGGGGCTGGAGCGTATGCTTCGGTAGTTGCAATCGACCCGGCCGCAAACCTGCTCACGGTCGAAAAGGCGAACCATGAGCTCGCGACCTACGATCCCCGTCGCCTGACCGGCGTGAGTGTCTATCAAGAAATCGACCGCGAGTTCTCCGCAGGCGAGCGTATCCAGTTCACAGCACCCGACAAAGCGCTCGGCGTTGCGAATCGCGACCTTGCCGTCATCGAATCGATCCGTCCCGATGGCCGCGTCACCGCGGTCCTGAGCGATGATCGCCAGATCGAATTCAATGCCCGCGAGCATCCTCATTTCGACCATGGCTACGCGGTCACTAGCCACAGCTCCCAGGGCCTCACCGCCGAGCGCGTCCTCGTTCACGCCGACACCAGCGTTCACCCGGACCTGCTCAACTCGCGCTTTGCATACGTTTCCGTCTCGCGCGCCAGCCACGATGCCGTACTCTTTACCGACGACGTGGCGAAACTCGGTCCCCAACTAGGAGCCGATGTCTCGAAGACCTCCGCTCTGGAGATCAATCAAGCATCATCCATCGCCCAGGGTATTGGGCTAGGGTTATGACGGCGTTGAGCACAGACTAGCTACTTTCCGTCGCAAAAATGCGCTTTCTGAGATAGGCCCATCGACATAACAGGCGACGGAGATGGTCTTCGGTGACGATTTTGGGCCTGTCCATTCTCGTGTGCGAGCGAGTTGACTGTACCGGCTTAGGTGCTCTGTTGCGCAAGATAGCACCCCATCTGGATGATGTTGTCGGCAATCACCCCCAGCCCTACCCATCGTCGCATGCCGTCCAGGCCGGGATAGAGGCAACGACGCAACCCGTGTCTTCGTTTGAGCACGCTGATTCGGCCCTCCGACCCGGTTCGCCACTTTTGCCCTCTGCGAAACCAACGCTGATGCTGCAGACATTTCCGTTCGCTACTGGTGGTTTTCTTGTTGGGCACCGACATCCACTTCACGCCTAGCGCTTGTCCCACTTTCTCGTTCTCGCGCGAATAAAATCCCGCATCGGCAGCCACCGTTCGCGGGGTTCGTCCCAATCTCTGTTGGTGTACCTCGAGCGAGGACAACAACAGAGTCGCATCCGCAGGCCGCTCGGCATATACCTCAAAGTGAGTCACGATTTGGTTTTCTGCTTCCTGAATCTTGACCAGCTTGCCAAACTCGTTGGGCTTGCTCGCTTTCCCTTTGCGAATGATCTCCGTGTGTGGTTCGAACACGCTCACGATCTTTCCCGGCATCTTCGTCTCGCCTGCGAAAATCCGTATCTTGGTCTGTTTCACAACTTGCCGAACTCTCCCCACCATGGTCTCCAGCGATTGCACCAGACCCTTCACCGGAGTGCGCCGACGACGCGGCGCCTGCTTCACTTCCGCCAGTACTCGCTGCGCCTGATTCACCACTTTCCGCGTCAAGCTGAGAAGCTCCCGGTACTGCCGCTTTCTTCGCTCTTCTCCCGACGGCCCCAGCAGTCGAGTCGATAAGGCAATCGCCAACACTCGCTTCCGTATGCTGCGCATGCGGTCCCGCACCTTGCGCTTCAGACCTCCCGACTTCGACTCGATCTTCTTCATGGTGCGCGTCAGCACCCGCGTCCCGTCCCCCAACAAACTACTGTCGGTCGGATAATGAATGTTGCTTTCCACCACCGTGGTATCTACCCGCATCTTCCTGCCCTGCGTCACTCCTCGCTCCTGCGCCAGTTCCACCACCCGGCGGTGCAATTGCTCAATCACTTTCGGCTCGATCAATTGCCCCAGTCGTGCCAAGGTCTTCGCGTCCGGCACTTTTTCGTCTCCGATCCGGGTAAAGGCGCGATATACCAGATTGGCTCGCACCTCTCGCTCCAGCACGTCGTAGCTCCAGTTCCGGATGTGTTTCAACAGCAGCAGGCGCAATAATACTTCCGCCGGCGTTTGCATCCGGCCGCGAACCCGGCTCTGAGCATGGCGTTCCCCTTGCGCTTCGTACACCGTATCCACCAGTTGCTCATCTTCCAGCAGCTCGTCCACCAGCCGCATCCACGGTTCCCACAACCCCTCGATATCTTCGGCTAGACCTCGATGCCACAGCGACGGTTGTTGATGACGTAGTTTGATCATGGCCGTCATCCTAATCACCGTTCCTGTCTAAAACAATATGTGTTCAAAATGTTTTATTACTTTCCTGAATACCACCGCGCAAACTGAACGTTCTGGCTCCAACCCCCCGCTCTTGCCCCACTGTTTACACGCCTGTTATCCCTCATTTTGCGACGGAAAGTAGCTAGAGACTCCATTTTGCCGAGCGCGATCCGTGATCGATATCTGATATACATGGACATGCTCCCAAGATATAGATAAACCTAAAGTTACTAGCTATAATGCATGAAATAGTACTAAAATATTTGACATTGTTGACTCTAGGCAGTAGGATAAGCATGGAGAATCAGGAACATGCGGACGAGCACACTCGACAATTTGAAGCGACGCCTTCGCGCTGGGCGTGTGTACCGCAGAGAGGATCTTCTGCCGTGGTCCCATAGTGTCGATCGACACCTCAAAGAACTTACCGGCGACGGGACCCTCCAGAAACTGCGTAACGGCTTGTACTACAGCCCTCGCAAATTTGAATTCGGAGATGCTCCCGCGGATGAGCATGAACTCGTCAAAGCGTTCCTGAAGACAGACCGTTTTGTCGTGACCTCCCCGAATGCCTATAACCAGTTGGGACTTGGGACAACGCAGCTCTACAACAAACGGGTTGTCTACAATCAGAAACGGCATGGAACATTTCCGCTTGGCAATCGAATGGTCACCTTCGAACGCCGCATGAATGTTCCCAGGCAACTCTCTCCCGAGTTTCTGCTGGTTGATCTTGTCAATGAACTAGGCGACCTTGCGGAGGATCGGGAAGCCGTTCTTTCTCGCGTTCGCGAAAAAGCCAAAGAGATGGACCCGAGAAAGCTTTCGCGCGCAGTTTCTCTCTACGGCAAATACTCCACACAGAAAAAGTTTCAGGAGATGTTGCAACATGCCTGACTCTTTTCTGCATGAGCGAAGCGATTTCAAGGCACTTGTCGCGACCGTTGCCGACACCGAGAAAATCAATGATCCAGCTCTCGTGGAAAAAGACTACTGGATCATGCACACCGTCTTTGGGCTCAAACAGCTTGGTTTAACGTTTGAGCTCAAGGGCGGCACTTCGCTTTCCAAGGGCTTTGGGATCATTGAGCGATTCTCTGAAGACATCGACATTCGCATCGAACCCTTCGACGGACTTCAGGTCGATACCAATCCAAATCACGAGAGGCCCACGCACATTGAGTCCAGACGAGTCTTTTATGAAGAGCTGCGGGACAAGATCAAGATCCCAGGGATTACGACCGTCGAGAGGGATACAACTTACGATGACGAAACGCTGAGGAATGCCGGCCTCAGGTTAAGCTACGAAACCCATTTTGGTTCAATCGCTGGCCTCAAGGACGGAATTCTTCTGGAAGTTGGCTTCGATCAGACGGCTCCGAACCGCTCAGTTACGATTTCGTCATGGATCGTCCAGTTCGCAGAGGCCAAGAAGCTTCAATACGCCGACAACCGAGCCCCCGGCATTCACTGCTACAACCCCGAATACACTTTCGTGGAAAAGGTCCAGGCTGTGGTTCGAAAATACGGCCAGTTCAAAGGGACGGGGAAAATCCCAACGAATTTCCTCAGACACTACTACGACATTCATCAACTTCTCGACGTGGATGCCGTGCAGAAATTCATAGGAACTCCAGAATACTCGGCGCACAAAAAGAAGCGATTCAAGTCTCTAAACCTGAACGTTGCAGAGAGTGGGGCTTTTACCATCGAAGACGAGAAAAGCCGCAAACAATTCGAAGCGGAATATGCAAAGACAGCTACACTCTACTATCGCGGCCAAATTCCGTTCGACAGAATTCTCGCCCGCATTCAGCGCGACCTCGCACGTTTGTAGCTTTGTAGCGCCATAATCTGATCCAACCCACCGATTGGTTCCGTCTGAATGACGAAAAATTGCGTGGGATGCAGTAGTATTCAGATTCCCCCTGTCTCCAGGTGCACTCGGTCATTCAACCAAAATAAGATCGTGCCGCGTCGAACCAAGGTTTTGCAGGAGTTCTTGGCACCTAAGATGAGCAATTGATCGGATAAGGGCCTTTGAATTTCGATAAGTGCGAACTGAAACTTTGAATTCATGCGACCTGAAGAACTCAAACAAAACGTCACTGTCTACGGCCCGTTCTTTCCGGAGCCCGTACAAATCATCATCGCAGTGCCGATGGGCAGCTCGGTTAAGCTGATCGGGAAGGGCGTCCGGTCGAGCACTGCCCGTTTTCGCGTACCGCTTGTGGAATCGCGGTTGCAGTTCTCTGAATGCCTCATCGGTCATGGCACGAAGAGGGCGCAAGGGGTGGTCGTGGGGTACTCGCTGCTCTGGGCTTACGTAGCTGAACACATCCAACTGCTGCTCGTCTTTTCCACGCATGCTTTCTTCTTATCAGGTTGTGCTGTGGAAACAAGAGAGTTTCGGGGTACTCCGTCCCCTTCAAAACGAGTTTTTCCGCAGCCTGCTAAGTAGTTATAGGTTCAGGCTGAACTAGGTCTGAAAAAGCTGACCTCGCCCAGACCGTCGAACCACGATAGCATTCTTTGACTAACGGATGGACCTGGCTGACTGACTATCGGTAAGTCGTGACTCGGCGCTCGCACCGCTTGGAATCTGTTCTTTGTGCGAGACGTGCGCGGATCTTCCCTCTCCAGTTCACCGTCAGATTCAACAGGACCACTAAGATCAGTTGGCGTGTTGCCCACAATCAACTGTTTTTGGTTCATAACGGCGCTCCTTTGAGTAAGTGGTGATCTAACCAATCACACCCTACCTCAAAGTGGGCGCCTTTTATATTGCGATCGCGGTAGGGACAGTCATCGCGGACTGCCCCCCGCACGGACCCGGACGGGCGCTGATTAGCGCATCCGGTTCTTATCTCGGATGACTGGCGGCAAAGCGAACAGCAGGATATGGATGGAGCACGCGCGGTTGAGGAAGCCAGCGGTGAGCCAAGGCGAGGATACGCTCCCAGGAGAGTGGGCGTTGCTGGCTTCGGCGGCGGAGGGTACTCCTTTCTCGTAAGGAACTTTCATCCTCTGCTTCAAGCCGGTTTATCCCGGCGCACGTCGCGGTAGGGACGACCATTGCTGATCGCCCCCGCGCGGATCCGCACGAGCGCTCGTTAGCGCATGCGGCTCTTATCGCAGATGAATAACGGCCAAGCGTGCTGCTTGTCCGCACACCCGCCAACCCGGGGGACACGCATTGTCCCGCTCTAGGTCGGGTACGTGTCGAGTGGAGGGTGTTCTCCTTGATCCGCAGCCTTCCCTCCTCACTCTCCGCCGACGTGCTTCCGTCTTTGTTCGAATGATTCATCGGTACTATGCCGCTGTCCGACTCCTCGCAGACGTACATGCGGGCCGTGTGGCCTAAGCCTTCTCCCGCCGTCCTGCGACGCACTTTTGCCGCAGGCGTCTGCGAGGTCTCCCGGTTCTCGTGCATGAAGCTTCTAGGCGTGTCTGGGGTCTTCGACTACGCCGGACTGATCCAGAGCTCGCGCTATCGCGCCGGTTCATATTGCCTTCCGCGCATTACAAGGACGTCGGCGTCCGGATTGCATCTTTTCGGAGCTGAATACCCACCCCGCCTATCCTCTGTCTACGCTTCGCTGTGTCCCTCACGGTAGCAGCGCAAGACTCGAGGCCGAGTGGATCGCTACTCCTTTCTCGTAAGGCTCTTTCATCCTCTACTTCATGCCGGTTTATCCCGGCGCACTGTAATGGGGATTAATGAGATGGTCCGCCGCCGGGTAGGATTACGGCTCGGCAGTTCCAAAGAGGAGGATCATCGCCATGCACATCGCATCGATCGGCATCGATTTGGGCAAGACCACCTTTCACCTGGTTGCATTGGGAGAACGCAATAAGATTCTGGTGCGCAAGAAGTTCATACGGGCGCACTTGCTGGCCTATACTGCAAACCTGCCGGCGGCGCTCATTGGTCTCGAGGCTTGCGCAGGAGCACACTTTGTGGGAAGCGCACTGCGAGAACAAGGTCACCAGGTGCGACTGATCCCGGCGCAGTTTGTCAAACCGTATCGGAAGTCGAACAAGAACGACTTCCTCGATGCGGAAGCCATCGCCGAAGCCGTGACCAAACAGAACATGCGCTTTGCGCAGCTCAAGACGCAGGAGCAACTTGACTGGCAAGCGATGCACCGGGTTCGGGATCGGCTCGTGCGACGGCGCACGGCGCTGATCAACGAGATTCGCGGATTCCTGCTGGAACGCGGTATCACCTTTGCGGCCCAGCCTATTCACCTGCGCAAGAACCTGCCCGTTGTGATCGAAGATGCCGAACAGAATCTGAGCCCGCGTCTACGCTGGCTGTTGGATCGCATGTGGCAAGAGTGGAAGCAGACAGAGACCGAGATCGAGGCAATCACCGACGAGATTGAACGCATCAGTAATGAAGATGCACGCTGCCGGCAACTCCGGCAGATCCCCGGCTTCGGCCCGCTCGTCTCCACCGCCACCGTGGCCGCCATCGGCAACGGCTCTGCCTTTCGTCGCGGACGCGACTTCGCGGCCTGGGTGGGCGTGGTGCCCCGACAGTACTCCACCGGGGGCAAGCAAAAACTGTACGGCATCAGCAAGCGCGGCAATGTCTATCTGCGTCGCATGTTGATCCACGGTGCTCGCGCGGTATTGTTTCGCGTGAAGTACGACACCGGAGGATTCGGGCAGTGGGTGCGGCGGCTGGCGCAGCGTGCTCCCCACAACAAAGTCGTAGTGGCGATCGCCAACAAACTGGCGCGCATCGCCTGGGCCGTGCTGTCCAGCGGAAAAGATTATCGACATCAGCCGCTGCCGCAACTAGCGGCCGCTTGATGGCCGTGGAAAAGACGCTGCGCTTGGAAAGCACAAAACGCTTTCCACTTTTCCACCGCCACGACGACCGATGTTAGACAGAGTTCTACCAAGGTCTGCTGAGGAGAGAAGAAGACGAGAAGAACAGCCAATGGCGTGCCGGAAAACCTGATGTTGCAAATGCGTCCCTAGTGACCGAGGGATTTGTAAGGACCGGCACGTGCGTATCATCATCGAGTGCCCGGAGAACATTCTCCACTTAGAGGCCGGATACATTTACGCAGACTGTCTTTTCGCCCAACTTCAACCCTCTTGCAGTCCGGCGGCGGACCATACATTTGCGACAGCTACCGCCTGATGGTTCGCTTAGAACGTTCCTCGGGCCTTGAGAAACTCGCCGTATTGCTTGTCACTTTTGAGGATGTGCTCCCTCAACCATGTCTGCAGGAAATCAAGAAGGGCAGCTGGAATGTCGGGCCTTCCCGCCTTATTTGACAGGTTGAATTGAGTGAGTTTTTGGGAGAGCATTGCGTGCTCGAAGCAATGGGCGGCAAGCCCAGGGAATCTGTGCTCCTGCATTAGGGCTTCCTCGGTGGCAAAGTGCTCAATGGTGTGCGCGACAACCTTTTCAAGGATTTCACTGATGACGGAGTCCGCGCTGCCCATGGCTACGGCGCGCTCCAATTCAGCAACAGTGCGGAAGAATCGTTTGTGTTGAAGATCCAGTTCAGCGACATTAACGCTGTAGGCCTGATCCCAGCGGAGGGTCTCCATGCATACCACCCCCGAAGCGCGCAGTACAGGATCGTATGACTCTAACCGCCGTTCCGATCTCGCGGAAGCGGTTTAGACCTCGTCGAGTCTAAGCAGCGAAGAGTACTCTCGCCCTATGCTTTGTCGGGGCAGACTGCCCAGCACTGTTTCCAGCCCACTGGAAGAGTTAGTCCACTTGCTTGCACGCCATCTTCTGCTTCGCATACTTTTCCAGCCTGGATGCCGCTCGATCAGAGGGCGCAAGTGTTCGCGAAAAAAAGAGCTATCGCCGGCGATGAGAATATGTTTTGTCACGACGTTGGGCACTCGCTCCATCAGACAATTTATCAGCAAACGATGGGCGAAGGGTATCGGGTATAAAGGGTACGATCTTGACTTGAATACCGGAACCCGGAATGATCCTTGTGGCGCTCTCCGCCATGCAGAACTCATCGGTATCGGTGTCGCGTTTCTGCTGGAATGGCTGTATGGAAAGCGTCCCGTGCCCTAACTGTTGAAAAATCGCTATGTTCGCTGTTGCTTGCTACAAAAACTGATTCGCGTCGGGCGCGCTATTTCCCCCTCGGGCTAGCCACTCTCGCCACGTCGGACCATGCAGTCCGCCGCGCGAATTCAGTTTCGTACTTCAACATTCAGTTTCCTGCCCGTCCCGTTGGCTTGAATGACTAACAAAGGACCACGCCACAGCATTCGACCCAAGAGTCCGCCGTCTGAATGAAATACCTGAGTTGCGACTACAGCAAATCCTGCAGTGACTTTCTACTATAATGCTCTGCGAGTCCCTGGTTGGTGCGGATTGAGTGCCTGTCGATCGCCGTGTCTAAAAACTTTTTTTAGAACACAAATAAATGCGACATCTCCTTGCCGTCAGAATGCACTCTAACTGATTGAGGCTGTCGCCTAGCGAAGGAGTTATCGTTCGTCCACACTGGCTCAGAGCCATTTCTCCAAAACTGGGCCAATCCTACAGCCGTGGAGGAGTGTCATGCACGCGAAGGCGATAACATTTGCCTTGACAACAACTCTCTTGCTTACCCCAATCCTCTTTGCTCAACAAAAGCACCAGGCAGCCCCGACCGGAGAGAATATGCAGAACTCCGCCGATCAGGGTTTCATCAGCAGCGCGGCTGAAGCAAACTTGGCAGAGATCGATACGGCAAAGATGGTGATCCAGAAGTCTTCTGATCCTGCGGTGAAAGACTTTGCGAACCGCATGGCTACCGATCACACGCAAGCGAACGAGAAACTGGCGAACGTGGCCGAGATGAACGGCATTAAATTGCCCACCGAGCCGGGCATAACAGAACGCAATCAGAAGAGCGAATTGCAGAAACTCTCGGGAGCTAAGCTGGACGACGCTTACCTTCGGGACGAACTCCAGGGCCACAAGGAAGCGATCTCAGCTTTTGAAAACGAGATAGAGCATGGCCGAAACCAGGAAGTAAAAAACTATGCGGCGCAGACCCTTCCGACGCTGCAAGACCATATCAGGATCGCAGAGGATATCGTCGGAAAGCTGGGGTTGTCAGGCAAGACCGGCCTGAGCGATGAAACCAAAGCGATTGCCGTCAGATAGGTCATTACTGAAAATGACATGGTTGGGCTCTTTAGGAGTAACGGATATGCCGGGATAAGGATCGAGCGCGTTCCCCACAGCGAATTGGATGCTCTCCCCAACGGAACCGCGGCATTCGCCCGCGGCTCCGCGCTTGGGATTCGTACACTTTATTCCGCTGTCACATGGCAGTACATTTTCGCCGAATGCTCAGTGCCAGGAAAAAAGGTAAGGCAGCTAAGTTAACGTTCGACCACGCTTCGCTTGTCGGGTACGCCTGCTTGAACTGGAGCGGCTTTGTAATATCCGTAGTACGTCTCGTCCGCTTGCGATTTCCGCGTGAAAAAGAAGAGGACCTTGGCCTGCGATTTTATGGCAAAATGCTTCGGAACCCAGATTCTTCCCTCCATGGACGTTTTTTCCAATTCGAAACATGTGCCCGGTTCCACCTCCGCGAGGAAACCTCCAATTGAAACCGGGCGTATGACGGTAGCTTCGACCTTGACCCACTGGAACGTCTTTTCGTCGATCCAGAGCTCGCCTTCCATGCCTGTCAACACCTCGGTCTCGTAGTTGGGAGGCTTGTAGCCGGAGTGGGGAGTCGCTTTGAGCACATAAACCTTGTACGGCCCGAGCGTTTGTTCGCCGAGAAGCCTGAAGTCGAGGGCCTTGCTCAATTGTTCCATCATCAGGTGATCGCGCTTGCGCCCTTTTTCATACTTCGCGATGCGCCCGCCCCGTTCCCGTTGGGATTCTCTTTGGCGGTCGACGATCGCATCTCGCAACTTTCGTTGTTCTTGTGCTTGCTGCTCCCGCGACAGCGGTTTGCCATTTACGGCCACTAATTTTTCATGCGGGGAACCGAGAATCATAAGTTCTTCGTACGTTTTGGTCCCTCCACCTTGTTGCGCGTCACGCTCGAAGTAGTCATAGTCCGGAGCCGTTTTCCAATCCAGCGCATTGGCCTCGACTGAACGGCGGATGATGGCGTCCACGTCATTCTGCGCAAAGCAAGCGGCGGCCAGCGCCACAACAAGAATGACGTGTCTTATCGTGCCCATGATTGAATCGGCTCGGTTCCCCAGGGTGTCAATACCAGTTCGCAGAGTTTGATTCAAGTGAGTCCCTCCAGGGTTTTCCACTTTATAACTCCACCTCGCCTGATGGCCGTCTTTTGATGGACTCCACTTTTGGGGTTGGCTGGAACTACTGGGCCGCTGGTCCGCTCAATGATGGGTCTGACAACATCGGTCAATTTCTTTGCAGCAAGAAATGTATGACCCCCGAAAGGCGCGCGGCCCCTTCCGCCTTCACTAGAATTGCGTCTGCACCTGCTTGCCCGCTTTCGCTTTCAACCTGTGCAGAACTGTCAAGCGTGAAAATTAGAACCGGCAGAGATGGCAGCAGTTTTTTTATCTCGCGCGTCGCTTCTAATCCATTCATCACCGGCATCAAAACGTCTATGACAACCAAGTCTGGAAAGCACTCCTGAGCTTTCTGCACGGCTTCCAACCCATTTGCTGCTTCTCCACACACTTCTATATCCGTGTCCAATTCAAGAAGGGTACGGATCTGCCTGCGCATCAATGCGCTGTCATCCGTGACCTCACCCTGGGTAGAAAAAGCCGCAAGCGGAACAGAATTGATGGGTTTGGGGGATGGCATGTGGGTATGGTACGGCGCAGACTTTGCCTCGTTCAATCGGCTGCTTGCGGCTTCCGAACGTCGCCTAACTCCCACGGAACAGAAGGAGCGAGCCCGAGCGTATCGGGAAGCGCTTTCCCTGCTTCTGGCGATACGCGCCCCATATTACTACTTGGTGCAGCATCCAGAGCGCTTAACGCGCCAAACTGACCGCTACGTCCGGGCGCTTCATAAGGCGGGAATTGTTTCTACCTCGCTGTGCAATCGAGCACTGCGCGAGCATGTTTCGCTGCAGCCCGGAGCAAGGCACGTGCGGGCAGCTAACTTCGTCGCGAATAAAGCCTCTGACCTAGTGCGTTCGCGGAGTGGCTGACACAAGGTACGATCTGCAGAACCGTCACGAATTGCCACAGCCTATTGATTTCATAGCTGACGAAATCAGGTGATTGCGTTCACAATCACCTTGCCAAGGGTCTATCTGACGGTGGCAGGAGCGTGCCGCCCGCCCGTGCGGGCATCCTGATTACCTCTGTAACCTTGCTCATTTACCGTGGTCAGGGCACACTCTCCCGATTGCCGCTGTAAACCTAAAACAAGAGAGAAGAAATGAGAAAAAGTTTGACGCTACTCGTGTGTGCATTGACGCTCGCAGCCGCTGCTTTTGCTGCGCGAACCGTGATGGTAAGTGGGGCGGGGATAGGCATCGAAACCGACCAATCCTCTGCCGACCAGACCGCCGACCAGCAGGCTCAGACCAATCTGCAAAACGCTTGCAGTGCGGGCACGCTGACTTCATCTAGGAAGATCTTCGATCAATGCTCCCCGGGTCCTGGCGGTCAGTACGTTTGTAATGTGAATTACACAGGAATATGTCAGATTGGCAACTAACGGACGCGGTTGGAAGAAGGAGAACACGAGGTTAGACAATCTCACCATCTGGAGGATCCATTCGATGAAGAAGTTACTGGTTGCCTTTCTAGTATGTCTGACCGGCGTGGTCGTTTCGGGGTTGCTATCCCCACCAGCTGTAGTTCATGCTGGGCCGCCATCGGGCGTTGGCATGGAGAACTGCATCAGCATCAGCGGCGACAACAACAACGACACCGTTTTCACCAACAACTGCGGCCAGGACGCCAATGTGACGGTTGCAGGTCAGAAGGGGACCTGGGCGCCAGGACTGCTCCACACGGGAGGGACGATGGCGCACGACAACGGCAACGGACCTTTCCGGTGGTTCGCCTGCAACGTTCCGTACATCGCCTACGACTCAGCGAACCAGAACAAATGGCCGAACTACAACACCAACCAATACATCTGTAAGTAGCGCCAGCCACTGAAAAACCACAATGGCTCGGGCAAATTTAGATCAGGAGGAACAGTAGTGAAGAAAACCGGGATCTTTCTGACGCTGGCGATATTGTTGCCGCTGTCGGCTTTCGCCGGCAGGAAGAAACAGCCGCCACAGCCAGAGAGCACCCAGCAGCAGCAAGATGGCACGGACTGGCTCAATGCGCCCACGCCCGACGGCAGCCCCACGCTGAAAGAAACCAGCGACTGGCTGGCGAGAACGCTTCAGGATTACGGTGGGTACTACCCTAATTGCGGATCGCCCGGACCGTGTCTCGGATATTTTCCCGCACTTTCAGGCGTTGGTATCGATAACACCTGCACATTCCGCTGGACTGAGGTTTCAAATGCCAGTAAAGATGCCATCTATAGTTACGCCGTCCCGCTCGGGGCTGTCACTGAGATAACGGTGGCTCCCACTAATGATGGTCTCGCTCCCAACTTCACGATCAAGACGGGACAGGTGACCGCGATTAGCGTGGGCGAGAGAGTCAACAAGACCCATGGGGCTCTTGCCTCGGCTGGATTTTATCTCAGCGGCACCCCGTCCCCAAAGCTCAACGCACCTGCTCCTGAGTCAAAGGAGCAAATGGCGCCGCGCGTACAGAAGGCACTGCGCCACGCGGTGGATCTGTGCAGAAGCACGTATCAGGCTCCAGCGGAGGCTAAGCAACCATTTTGAGCGACGGACACAAGGACGGGCGACGGGGCTTCAATTGGGAATTAAAGAAGACGATGCAAAACATCTTGATGACTCTACTCGTTGTGACTCTGTTCGCAGTGGCGAGTCTCTGCCAGCAAACCACCTTCCAGCACGCAGACGTCAACCGGCTGGACGCGCCAACCCCTGATGGCAGTCCAACGCTACGCGAAACCAGCGACTGGCTCGGTAAGACTCTAACCCTCTATGGTGGTGGATCAACCTGGAATGGCAGTCTTCAGGACGCCAGCCGGGTACTGAGCGCGAGCATCGACAATGACTGTAATCTCAACCTTGCAATCGATTATGCAACCAATACCAATAAGACCGCCGAGCGAAGAGTCAAGCATGCGCACTTCTCGCACGAAGTTGACGCGATATCGGTTCCTCTAGGGGCTGGGGTCATGGTCGCGTGGCAGGGGGATGTTCATCCGGTTCGTCATTGGATTGAGATTCAGACCCCGGGAAGGCAGTCCATACAGGTCGTAGCGCAGGCTGCTAATCCCGACGACTATGTCGTTAATACAGACACCGGCCTGATCCAACTCATTCGCGCTGCGACCCCGGCAAAGCGACAACCCGGAAGGCCAAGCTATACGCCAGAGCTGCAGATCGATCTTCTGGTATCAACCGGGCCGGCTCCGGATCAAACTCCAGGCGCGGAAATTCCGCCATCTACCTATGACATGGGGCCACGCATTGTAAATGCACTTCAACACGCAGTGAGCCTGTGCCGGGGCACTTACAAAACGCCAGTGCAAGCGAAGCAACCGTTCTGAGCGGGGTTGAGGGAGATGAAGCGGCTTCGCAGGAATTCAGGTTGCACCTCAGTGAACACCCAAAGCGGCCATACGTGAACACCTGAAAAGCGGCCATACTTTCAGAAGAAACGTCCAGGACATTGACAGCAGCGAGAGGGTAAGTAGCCTCTCGCAACATGGCGAATGTCTTGAAGGACGAGAAGAAACAACAAATCATAGCCTTGGGACGACTGGGATGGTCTCTGCGGAAGATCCAAGAGACCACGCGAGTTCGTCGCGAGACCATCAGCGCCTATCTGCGAGGCGCGGGTGTGGAAATCTGGCCGCCGGGAAGATGGAAACGCGAAGGTAAGGCAAAACCGGCCATACCAGTGATCACCGGCTCGGAGGCAGTAAAACCGGCCCTTCCGGAGTCAGGCGGACAGCCCAACTTCAACCTCAACCCCAACCCCGAAAACCTTTCTACTAAGGGAAAAGCAAAAGCAAATTCAAAACCGGCCATAGCGGTGATCACCGACTTTGGCGTGGAGTGGAGAGGCCAGGAGCCAGAAAACTCGAAAGTCGCGGGCTCGACAAGTATCTGTGAACCCTACCGGGAAATCATCGAGCTGGGCCTGAGTCGGGATCGCAATGCCATGGCCATCTGGCAGGATCTGGTTTCCGACCACGGATTCCGGGGTGGCTATCAAAGCGTTCGGCGCTTCGCTTACAAATTGCGTGGAGCCCAACGACCACCAGCGCGGGCGGTGATTCTCACCGCTTCAGGAGAGGAGGGTCAAGTTGATTACGGCAGCGGTCCAATGGTACGCGAAGCGCCAAGCGGAAAATATCGGCGCACCCGTTTGTTCGTGCTCACGCTGGGCTATAGCCGTAAGGCAGTACGGCTACTGACGTTCCGCTCCAGCACACGCATCTGGGCCGAACTGCACGAGAAAGCCTTTCGTCGACTAGGTGGAGCTCCACGCATCCTGGTGCTGGATAATTTGCGCGAAGGTGTGCTGGTTCCCGACGTCTACGAGGCCACGCTCAATCCCCTCTATCGCGACGTGCTCGCCCATTACGGTGCCGTCGCCCTGCCCTGCCGGATCCAGGATCCAGATCGAAAAGGCAAGGTGGAGTCGGCCGTGGGACACGCCAAGAAAACCCCTCTCAAAGGACAACGCTTCGAAAGTCTGGAACAAGCGCAAGCCTATCTGGATCGCTGGGAAACGAACTGGGCCGATACGCGCATTCACGGCACCACCAAACGGCAAGTGGCCGCCATGTTCGCGGAAGAAAAGCCCACCCTGCTCCCGCTGCCGGTGGAACCGTTCCGCTATTACCAGTACGGCGAACGAGTCGTGCATCTGGATGGTTGTGTCGAAGTCGAAGCCGCCTATTACGGTCTACCGCCAGGCTGGATTGGACGCGGGGTGAAAGTCCAATGGGACGAACTTTGCGTTCGTATCCTCGATCCCAAAACTGGATTACTTCTGCGAGAACATATACGTCAGAAACGGGGCTGGTATCGCATTCAGCCCGAGGACCATCCCCAGCGCACTCCCTTCCGTGTGGTGCAGTTGCTCGGCCGCGCCGGCCGAGTGGGCACCCATGTCGGTACACTTTGCAACCTTCTCTATAGCCAGCAAGGCGAAGTGGGCGTGCGGCGCATCCTGGGCGTTCTCTCCCTCGCCAAAAAGTACGGCACCGCTGCCCTCGATGAAGCTTGCGCAGCCGCCCTGGAGATGGGCGTGCACGAATATCGTTTCGTGCGGCGCTATCTGGAGCGCTGTCCACAAGCCCCCCTCAGTTTGCGCCAGGTCGATCCCTTGATCCGCGAACTGGTGCACTACCGTGATCTGATCCAAATCAAAACCAAGGAGCAAAATGAATGAATCTCATCGAGTTGAATCGTGCTTTACGACAACTGCGGCTGGGTGGAATCGCAGCCGTGCTCGAGATGCGTCTGCACCAGGCTCAGGTCGAATCCATGGCACCCATCGACCTGATCTCCGGCCTGGTTTCCGACGAACTTACTCGTCGCGGCGACCGCTTGCTGGAACGTCGGCGCAAGCAAGCCCAGTTTCGCGATCCGCACAAAAATCTCGATAACTTCGACTTCACCTTCAATCCCAAGATGAATCGTAGTTTGATTTTCGATCTGGCGACCGCTGCCTTCATCGCCCGTCACGAAGACTCACTGTTTGTCGGTCCACCTGGCAGCGGCAAAAGCCATCTGGCACAGGCCATCGGCCAGGCCGCCATCCAGCAAGGCTATCGTGTGCTCTATCGCGAGACCCATACCCTGCTTGAGGAACTCGCCGAAGCCTCGATCGACGGTACGCGCAAACAGCACATCGAGTCTCTGGTCACAGTACCTTTGCTGATCATCGATGACTTGGGCATGCGGAAGTTATCCCTCACCGCCGCCGAGGAACTCCTGGAGATCATCATGCGACGCTATGAGCGTGCCAGCACCATCATTACTTCGAACCGACCGGTCGATGACTGGGGAAAACTCCTGGGCGATAGCGCAGCGGTTACTGCCATGCTCGATCGCCTGTTGCATCATGGGCACGTGCTGAAATGCGGCCCACGCAGTTGGCGCACAAAAACAGGCTTGCCTCCGCAGCAGGCGGCAGGATAGAACAACCTATGTCTCGGACGGCTTCCAAAGTATGGCCGGTTTTGCACTGATCATGTATGGCCGCTTTTCAGGTGATCACTGAGGGGTTGCACCCTCGGAGAGAAAACAATGAAGAAGATTTTCGTAGTTCTAGTAGTTGCGATTTTGTTACCGCTGTCGGCCTTTGCCAAGAAGAAACCGCAGCAGGATAGCAAGGATGAGACGGAGTGGCTCAATGCGCCCACGCCGGACGGAAGTCCTACGCTGGGGGCGACCCGTGACTGGCTCAAGAATGTACTTGATGGGTATGGAGGCTATAACATCAACGGTGCTTCTCGTCCTATCGAGGGTGTCCAAATCGACGCCAAATGTAACTTTACATGGAAAGAGCGATACATCTATAGACTCGACAAGCAAAATCTCATCGTCCACAGCTACGTAATGCCATTGGGTGCCCTTACGGGCGTTTCGGTTGACGCGGGCTACGCACCCGACGTCGTGCTTCGTTTGTCGACAGGCCAAGTCTCCGCTATCCGCGTGACGGATGACAGCGGCAAGGAAGCCTACGAAAGTAATGAAAGTATTTTTCTTGGACGTGTTCCCGAGGCCAAGAGTGCGCAGGATCAGGTGCCTCAGAGACCTTCGGAAATGGCGCCGCGGGTAATAAGCGCTCTGGTTCATGCCGCGGATCTTTGTCGATCTATGTATAAGGCACCGGCCCAGGCGAAGGAACCGTTCTAAATGCCGTAGAGCTTCTCAATATGGAGTAAGCCTTTGCCAAAGGACATACGAAACGTCCCTTCAAGCCAAGAGCCGTTGTTAGCGGTCCTCAATCGGTGGACAATTCGCAGGAGCTAAGCTTGCAACCCTTCGGTGTGCGCTTCTCCAGCTAGATGGGGCAACGCTTCCTCAACTCCTCCCTAGTCCGTTTATGGAACGTTGCCGGCCATCCGCCTTCGCTTTTTCAATATGCATGTCAGCAACGTGTCGGTCGAACGCGCGCTGCAATCTCTCGATGTATTCAGCCTTCTGAGGTCGGTGATGAAGCGATGCCGATTGGAAGAGCGTCTCGGGACAGAATGCGCAGCAGCCTTCGATTGGAATGTCTCCCAGCCATTTGGTGACTCGCAATGTTGGTTTCTTCATCACTCTTTGGCGCGGAAAGGAGTCAAGGGCCAGGTGACAGCAAGTTACGCGAACGATCTGAACGCAACCTGCTCTCACCCGGCTTCGGCAGCAACCGCCCAAACGGAAAAATGTAAGACTACGCCGCCTTCTTTTGTTGCGCCCTAACCTTCGCCCAGCGCGCTTTTTGAGCCGCGGCGATCTTCTTTCGAGCTGATGCCGACATGGTGCGTTTTGGAGCAGCTGAGCCCGTTGAACTCGCTACCGGCTGCGAACCCTTCCGAATACTTGCCCATCGCGCCTTTTGTGCCCGCGCCATTTTTCGTCGCGAAGCTGCGGTGACAATTCGTTTCGGTTGGGTTGTCGTGCCGGACGCTCCCGTACCGTTTAGTGACTCGATCCCGGAAATGATCTGGTCCAACCTATCTAGCCGTAACTGTGTAGCACTACGATCCTTGCGAAGTTCCTGAAGCGCGTTCCCTAGACTTGGCATTGTTACCCCCTCGGGTATTTTGACTGCGGTTAGATTGTATAGGACTGGAACGACTCGCGGCTGTGGGCGCGGCTTTTCCCTGCGAGAAAGGTTCATGTCAATAAATCGTCGGGGCGTGATTCCGAGTGACACCATGCTTGAACACTTGACCCTGGTTCTAAAGCGTTCGCCTCAACAGCAAGAAGCCTTTGAGCGATTTCTCCAGTCGAGGTAAATCGACTAATTGACCTTGCGCGTTGGCGAACCGTTAGGCAAACGCCGGGCCATTTCGGCCCTAGTACTCTCGCTTGAGACTCATCACTTTGGTGGTCGCGTAATGCTCCAGCTTAGGAAAATGCTGGTTCAACCAACGGTCGGCTTCCCATATTCGACGGTTATGACTTGGTCGACGTCCTCCTAGCAAAGGAACAAAAGGCAGTTGAAAGTTTCGTTGGGTAATGACTGTGAATCCCTCAGTAATCGTCGCGAGTTCCGCCTGGTTGAGTGGGTGCTCGTAGGACGAGATCTCGTCACGAGCAGGCATCAAGGTTCGTAACTGTTGCAGAGCTCTGGAGAAGCGGATCGGTTCCAAGGAGATGAATCGGCCATTCTTCCGCAGTATTCTTCGAATTTCTTCTCGGACAATAGGAAGTTCCAGATGGTGAAGCACTGCAATAGCGAACACTACGTCCACGGACTCGTCGGAGATGCCTGTATCGTAAACTGTCGCAACCCTCACGGAAGCAACTTTACCGGCGTTGTCCAGCCTTTGCTGGGCCAGTCCCACTAAGTGGGGTGATATATCTATGCCCAACACATCCGCTCCTCGGCTGGCGAGTGCAACCAGGTTCTTGCCCGACCCACACCCGAGATCAAGAATTGTCTGCCGACGTACGTCTCCCAAAAGGTAGTACGCAAACTCCAACGCATAAAGTGCATCTGAGTGTGGACTCAAATACCGATCAATGTTGATCGGAGTTAGGACTGTCCTAGCCGCCTCGATGGCACTTCGCGTGATTTCGTCCTGATCGCGTTCTGAACGGCTCGCTGAAATGCTCCGCATAAGGCTCTCCCTGTGCATACCTCGCTACACAGCGGGGTGTGCGGGATTTCGTACACCTTAAAGAGGATGTGCCAGAGGCCCGACAACTATTGCAATCGGGCGCAGTATAGACCCGTTCTAACGGTTGTCAAGGATAAATATTTCTGTATAAATATTTCTGTAGCCTGGCGATTTCACGTTTTGACCGCCCTGCTCGTTGCGAGGGCATGTAGCATCTGGCCAGTTGGGCCGCGCTATGCCCCGGCAATCTCGAGAGCGCCGGCAAACGTCTGCGCGGTACCACTCGGCAAGCGTTCCTTCATCGCAAGGGCGTTTCTGGTTTCCAGCCTGTCCGGCGACCATGTTGCTCCGCGCAAGTGGCATGGAGGTCCGTGAGCCTGCGACCGGGGTAGTGTTGAAGCCCGGGCGTTCTGCCGCGTCTACTGCTCCCACTCTAGAGCGTAGATTTCCTGCGTGCCCGTGTCGCGCATGGCAAGGATGGAATCGTCAGGGGCCAGGCCCATCCAGGGTGACCAATATGGCATGCCTGGGCGGGGCAAATCCTTGAGGTTCCGGACAACTTGATCTTTCCGGTCGGTCGGGGAAACGCGATGCACAATGTTGTTGTCTTCGTAATAGACGGCTTTGCTGTCGTGGGAGAAATGGACGTCTTGAATGTACTGATCGGTTTTGGCGAGCTGGAGCCAGGTGTGCGTTTTGAAGTCGAGGACCGAAAGACTTTTGTTGTTCCGATCGAGTGCGGTCAAATACCTGCCGTCGGGGGACCAGTTCGGAAGCCACATTCCATCGGAGCCCGGGAGATCTGAGACCTGTCGAGTCTTCAAGTCGATGAGCTGAAGGTTGATCTTCTCCTCCCGACTTTCGATTCGACCGAAAATGATGGAGTTCGAATCCGAGGACCAGACGGGATCGAGTTGGCTGCGGTTTTCTACAAGAAGCGGTTCTACCGGCCCACCGGCTGCCGGCACAATGTAGATCCGCCAGGGCTTGTCGGGCTCGATCGCCGTAAAAGCGATCTGCTTTCCATCCGGCGACCAGTGTGGCTGTACGACCAGAAGCGGGGCGTACGTCAACTGCAGGGTTTCGCTGCGGTCGGCGCGGCAGCGCCATAGAGTGTTTTCCGGATAGCTGACATAGGTGACCCACTTGCCGTCTTGCGAGAACTCGAGGTGACCAGCGGAAAGGCCAGAGAGAAATGGGAGGAACTGTTCGGACTTGGTGTCGTAGCGGACCAGTTCTGCGCGATGCTGGCTGCCGACCACAAACAACTGCTTGCCATCTTTGCTGGGCGTGGGCGAGTCGTACGAGAGAGGTCCATTGGTCATTCGAACTGGTTTGGCTGTAGTTTTGAAAAGCCACGTATGGGTCTCAGGCAGGAGCCATACATCGGTCTGACGATCCCGTTCGCTCACGAAAAGAAAATTCCTTCCGTCCGGCGTCCAGCCTGCGCTGTACTCGCGTGCCGGCTTATTCCACCCCGCAGGCAGAACCGGATGAGCGTTACTGCCGTCGGATAGGGCTTCCCAGATGGTCGCGCTGTCGGTTTGCTTATCAGAGACGTCATATCGGATGCGTCGTCCATCCGGCGAGTAGACAAAGCCGCGAAGACCTGTCTGGGAAAACACCTTTTGTTCATCGGTGCCGTCAAGGTTTGCGCGATAGAGTGCGGCGTCCCGGCCGATATAGGCGACATGCTGGCCATCGGGCAGCCAACTCGCCCCGCGGTATGTTTCCACTCCTCCTATCCGACGGGGCGACCCGGTCGGCAAGGGCAGAATCCAGAGGGAAGACGTCTGGGGCGTCTTGCCCTCTGACGAAATCAACAGTTCATTTCCTCGCGGGGAGATATCTTGGATCCATGCGATGGGGAACGGAGATGGAATCTGGGAGGTTTCGCCACCGGCCGTCGAGACTTGCGCAATTGCAGGCTTACCGGCGACCACTTCGTCGAAGTAAAGGCGCGTGCCATCCGTCACGATATCGCCCTTGCGATGGCTGTCCTTTGTAATCTGGGTGGTGCGCGTGATGTGCGGGACAGTCGGCGGAAGTATCGCATTGACGGCTGCCCAGATTGCCAGAGCAAAGACGACCACGGCGGGCGCGGCCCAAACCCAACGGGAATGGTGCGAAGGAACAGACGCCTGTGAAGGCGCGGCGGAAGGTGCGTAGGACGCCGAACTGCCGCTCGTGATCGCGGCGCGGCCTGATTCGGTATCACGCTGCAGACGTCTCAGATCAACGCGAATCTCTGCCGCGCTCTGGTAGCGATTTTCCCGATCTTTTTCGAGTGCCTTATGGATGATCCGCTCGAGGTCGGTGGGCACAACCGGATTCAGGCGGAGGATGGGAGCCGGTTCGCGGTTGAGAATCTCATCGAAGATGATGCCGGAGGTTTCGCCGCGGAAGGCGAGCAGGCCGGTTGCCATCTCATATAGAACGGTGCCAAATGAGAACAGATCGGTGCGCCGGTCGAGGTCCTTACCTCGCACCTGTTCCGGGGACATGTAGGCCACGGTGCCGAGAGCGGCGCCCGGACTGGTAAGATTCTCCAACGTTACGGCGGATTCCGAACCGGAGCGGGCGGACGGGCCAGAGACCTTGGCCAAGCCGAAATCGAGGATCTTGGCGTGGCCGCGGTTGGTGACGAAGAGGTTCGCCGGCTTGATATCGCGGTGAACAATTCCGGCGGCATGAGCAGCGTCGAGCGCATCGGCTATCTCGATGGCGATCGGCAACAGCGTTTCCATCTCGAGGGCACGACCCAGGATCCGTTGCTTCAGCGTGGTGCCGTCGAGAAACTCCATGGCGATAAACATCTTCTCGCCGTCCTTGCCAATTTCGTAGATGGTGCAGATGCTGGGATGATTCAGCGCCGAAGCCGCGCGTGCCTCGCGGCGAAAGCGCTCCAGCGCCTGGGGGTCGCGGGCCAGATCTTCCGGCAGAAACTTCAGAGCGACGAACCGGCCGAGATCGGTATCCTCGGCCTTGTAGACCACACCCATGCCGCCGCCGCCCAGCTTTTCAATGATGCGGTAGTGCGAGATGGTTTGGCCGATCATGCGGAGCAAATCTTACGTGGGCGGAATAGGCAAGTCAATGAAAGCTAGGGAGGTGCGACGCATCGCTTTCGCGTCTTTGCGCCAGGCGCTGGCTGGGAGTTATTGCGCGCATCAGGCTCTGGAATCAGATCCGCTGCTGGTGGGCATGCGCCGGGAGCCGGAGTTCCGTCAGATTGTGCAAACCGCGGCGGAATGCCTGGAAAAGTTCGCGGCGCAGTGAGACCAGGGTCAGCACTGAAGGGCGCCGAACCCGACGTCCACATTCCAGAAAGAATTCAAACGGAGCAAGCGAAGTTGCAGTTACGGGAAAGATCCCAACAGCTAGGGATAACGATATCTCAGCTTCATAGTTTGCTTCTCAACCGGCGAAATCAGCGTTAACTCAGAACCCCACAGGGGCAGGGTTGTGAGTAGAGTCGAGAACAGGCGCAGTGACTGTAGTCTCCCGGTGGATAGTCGACTCGGCTTTCGCCTCGTCACCTCAGTCCGGTTTGGCTTGGTTCTGTTTCCTGTTCCCGCTCATCGAACCGGACAGGCGGATTTCCCGCATCCGGCTCTCGGGAAAGACACACGCCTCATGGATAAGTAAAGGAAGCGTGTGACGCCGTCTGCAACGCATTATAAAAGGGCGCCCCTTTGAGGTAGGTTTTGAGTGTGAAGCAGAACTCTACCGAAAGGAGCACCCCTATGAACATTAAGTATATCGGCATGGACGTTCACAAAGAAGCGATTGCTGTCGCGGTGATGAACGGCGATGGGAAAGTGGTGATGGAATCGATTATCGAAACCAAGGCGAGTACCATCCTGCAGTTTATCCAGGGACTGCGCGGTGACTTGCATGTGACCTTTGAAGAAGGAACCTGGGCAGCTTGGCTATATGACCTACTGAAGGCACACGTCACGGAGCTAGTCGTGTGCGATCCACGGAGAAACGCGCTGATGAAGGAAGGTAACAAGAGCGACAAGATTGACGCGCGCAAGCTCGCCGATCTGCTGCGCGGCGGATACCTGCGTTCGGTCTACCATGGCGAGGACGGCCTCCGCACCTTGAAGGAACTGGCCCGGAGTTATCTGACGATCAGCAAAGATCTCACCCGGGTGATGAATCGAGTTAAGGCTCTGTATCGCAGCTGGGGCATTGCCTATGGGGGCCAGCAAGTCTACGCGCCGCGTCATCGCGAAGAGTGGTTGAACAAGATTGGGGAAGCAGGGGTACGCCGGCGGGCTGAGTTTTTCTACCAACAGCTGGATGCTCTGCGAGGTTTGCGCCAAGCAGTGCGGCGGGATCTGTTGGCCGAGAGCCGGAAACAGAGCGCGACAAAATTACTGCGCCAGATTCCTGCAATCGGCCCCATTCGAGCCGCTCTGCTGATCGCGCTGATCCAGACCCCGCATCGGTTCCGCAGCAAGCGACAACTGTGGACATACAGCGGGCTGGCGATCGATACGCGCGACAGTGCGCAACACCGTTACGTGGGCGGACAGCTGCAACGCTCGAAGAAGCCCCAGCAACTTCGTGGACTCAATCAAAATCACAATCATGATATGAAAGCCATCTTCAAGAGTGCGGCGACGATGGCCAGCAGCCAAGAGGGAGCGTTCCACGATTTCTACCAAGGCTTGCTCACGAAAGGCATGAAGCCGGCGATGGCTCGCCTCACCTTGGCGCGAAAGATTGCAGCGATCACTCTCATCCTCTGGAAGAAAGGAGCACATTTCGACGCGAAACAACTGAAACTACAAGCAGCTTGAGCGTCTCGGACAGAGAGTCCGTTCCATCCCTTGGGGATCATTCTTGGCGGTGGCTAGGCGGTTTCTTCTTGAGACGCTCGGATCGAGGGACAGTATCTATTCAGAAGTTAGGCGATTTGTGTGCTTCGGCACCCAGTCTCCACTACAACCGTATGCACCCTCGCATGACCCAAGAAAGCTATAGGCCACGAGTCTCGGATAGGACCATGGTTGGCAACTCTGCAACCAGGTTAGCTTGCGAGTTTCAGAGAACCGAAGGGCGCCGTCATGTCAGCGAACATGAAACCACAGGGAGGAAGAAGCATCGAGGCCCCGTCGCTCCGCGGCTTATCGGGCCGCTCCGCGACCGGGCTAAAGGTTCGAGCAGCTGCTAAAAAAGAGGTGTCAGCAGTGTGGTGGGGGCTGGATGCCGAAAAATATTTCTGGCGTTCCGGCGGGGAGAAGTGTTTTTCACTTGACATCCCCTTTAATAGGCAACCCACGACTGGTTCTGAGCTTTCATTGATGCTCTTTCGCAACATGTCGTCCTCTGAGACCACGGGGAACTCTTCGGTTGCTCTTACCCAGTGCTTCACCGAAAACTCTGGCCTTCAACCTGGGATAAAAAAGTTTCGGCGTTCCCTTTATCCTCACACTCCGATCCTGGTGAGGGTGCGTTTTCGAGGCTTGACTACGGTTCGCTTTTGCTACGACCTGTTGTTTTGCTAGCCCTCCTGTCGGAGCTGACCAGACTTGCGTCCGGCCAACGAGGACGTTTACATCCGGGCTTCCGACGGTTTGGTCGCCCGCGCCGTCGCCGGATATCACTACAGTGCCAACTGGGTAATCTGCACTGGCAGGACTCTCACCTGCTAGATCATCAACTAGCTTCACTGCACTATCCCGGCGCACTGTAATGCGATGTTTCAACAATGAGGAGACTCGCTCTCTTCTAGTGGTGGTGTGTTTCTCCCGCAGGATTCTGGGGCGGTTCTCCGCCCTTCAGAAATGCGCTGGATCCGCCTCCATCTTCGAGTCCCACCCCTTCATCTCATTGAGTTCCTCGGGCGTGATCTGAGGCAAGTGCCGGATGAACAAAACCAGGCGCCAGGTTTGCGGGACAGTGTGTGTTCCGCTGAAGGCTGGCATGCCGCTCAAACGAACTCCATTTTCAATTGTATAGTAGAGCTCGCCATCGCTCTTGTTCTGCGTCGCGGCTGCGCGCAAGTCGGGCGGTTTCGGATAGAGGCCCTTGCCGTATACCGTGTGGCCTGATCCGTCATTCGAATGGCACGGGGAGCAATGAAAGGCGAAATGCTCCATGCCTCCGCGAATGCTCTCCGTTGAAGGCGTGATGGGATTGCGAAGTTGGCGATACGCGAATGGCACGGCCAATTTGCGTGCCGTTGTGGCCGCGAGCTCCTCAATCGCTGATGGTGTCGCAAGTGCGCTGAAGCCGTGTCGCACGAGAATCAGCCCGTACACCGCGGCCGCAACCGCAAGAACAACCAGAATTAGCGAAACTACTTTCCAGAGTTTCATGTCTGCCTCCCTTGTCCCGAGCCGGCCTTCGATGGGCTGCCTTCCGCGTCAGGCGCGAAGTATGGCAGCTCCGAAAGGAGCGCCCGTTAATCCGCCATCCACCACCAGCTCGACCGCGTTGATGTACGACGAATCGTCCGAGGCAAGAAAAAGCACAGCCCTGGCCAAATCTTCCGGCTCGCCCCAGCGGCCCAGTGGAATAGTGGAAGAGAAGAAATCGGAAAGCTTCGCGGATTCCTCCTGAGTGGGATTGGCGCGTGGCCCGCGCTTCCAGATAGGAGTCTTCGTCGCTCCGGGAGCCACCACGTTCACGCGAATTTTGCGCGGTGCAAGGTCTGCGGCGATGGATCGCGCCATCGAGACGAGTCCGCCTTTGGTGGCAGCGTAGGCAGCCACGCCTGGTTGACCGAGATAACTCTGCACCGATCCGTTGAAGATGATGCTGCCGTTGTCGTTCATGAGAGGAGCGGCTGAATTGACGGTAAAGAAAGCACCGTTGAGGTTGGTGCGAACCACATTCTCGAAGACGGCTTCGTCGGTCGTGCCCGTTGGCGTGCTGCCGCTGATTCCGGCATTGGCGAAGACGATGTCCAGCTTGCCGAAGTCCCTGGCAAGATCCGCGAAGAGCCGCTTGCGGTCGTCCGCGATGGTGACGTCGGCGCGATAGCCGCGGGCGTTGGGTCCCAGTTCGGCGACCGCTTCATCCAGCGCCTTCTGGTCCCGGCCGGTAATCGCGACTGCAGCGCCTTCTGCAACGAAAAGGCGGGCTGTGGCCAGGCCGATGCCGCTGTTTCCGCCGGTGATGAGAGCCTTCTTGCCTGCGAGTTTCATGATTTCCTCCTGGACGGCTGGGCCGTTAACTACGACGACCGTCATAAATGGGGATATGGCGTGTGCCCAATTTTGCTTCGTCAAAACAGGAGAGCTGGGAAGATCGAAGCTCTCCTGTTGCTGTGGCGGAGATTTGGCCGTCAGTCGTTCAGATCAGGCTGCCAAGTTCGCCGTCCTGGATCGCAGGGACCGGAAGCCGGCGCGAACCTCTTCGGTGAAGAGCTGCGGCTGTTCCCAGGCCGCAAAGTGGCCGCCCTTGGGCAGCTTGTTGTAATGGATCAGTTTGGGATACGCCCGCTCCGCCCAACTGCGCGGGCACAGATCGATCTCGTCCGGAAAGGAGCTTACGGCAACCGGGATGGACACGCCTTTGACACTGAAGTACCCGAGTTTGTTTTCCCAGTAGAGGCGGGCTCCGGAGATCGCCGTGTTGGTCAGCCAGGCGATCGTGACGTTATCGAGAATGTCGTCACGCGTGAGGCCTTCGGATTGTCCCTGAAAGACACGTGATATCAGCGCGTAGCTCCACGCATCGTGGTCCAGAAAATACGCGGCCAGGCCGACCGGGGAGTCCGCAATTCCGTACAACGTCTGCGGGCGCAACCCCATCTGGTAGCCGTAGGCGATGCCTTTGCTGTAGACGAATGTCAGCCGCTCGAACGCGAGTTTCTCTTCGGGTGAGAGACCGTCGGGCATTGGCGCACCGGTGAATGCCGCCTTGTCAATGTCGGCCGGAACCGCGCCAGGCATATTGGTGTGAATGCCGAGCAATTCCGGAGCCGCCTGCACACCCATTTGTTCGGTTATGACCGCACCCCAATCGCCGCCTTGCGCCACAAATTTTGTGTAGCCAAGGCGCTTCATGAGCGCGACCCATGCTCGCGCGATGTGGGCGGGGTCCCAGCCTGTGGTGGTCGGCTTGCCTGAATACCCGTAGCCTGGTATCGACGGAATCACCAGATGGAACGCATCGGATGCGCTGCCGCCATGCGCCGTGGGATTGGTCAGCGGATCGATGATCTTCATCTGTTCGATGATCGAGCCGGGCCATCCGTGGGTAACGATCAGCGGCAACGCATTTTCATGTTTCGAACGGACGTGGATGAAGTGAATGTCGAGCCCATCGACCTCGGTGATGAACTGCGGCAGGGCGTTCAGTCTTGCTTCAACCTTGCGCCAGTCGTAGTCTGTCGCCCAATAGCGCGCGAGCGCCTGAGTGGTCGCCAGCTGCACGCCTTGCGATGCATCCGTGACCGTCTCCCGCTCAGGCCACTTCGTTGCGTTGATGCGCCTGCGCAATTCGGTTAAGTCCGCCTCTGCAACATTCACATGAGGAAACGGACGAATTGTATTCTTGTCGTCCGCCTGCTTGCCGCCCTTTTTTGTTGTACTGATTTCGGTCATGGTGGCCTCCTTTTGAACAGGTTGGGATTTCTTGGTTTGAGCCTTGAGCCAACAGTTCAACGTCAGCCTTGGCAACCTCTGGATGGCCGTCAATTATATCGCCGACTCCGAAGATTGTTGTTAACAGGCGTGGCTGTTGAAAAACTCCTGCCCGCGAAATTTGCAAAAATAAAATTGCGTCAGGATGCGTTATAAGCGATCTTCTCGGGTCGGGTACACATTTTCTATCCCCACAAATTCGGTTGTTTTGGACGAAAAGGGAGTTTTTCAACAGCCACAGGCGATTACACTCAAAATGCCGGTTGGTAGAGATCGATGACGCTTCCACTAGGGAAACCTGACGACCCGAGCACAGCTTCACTGAGCTATTTTGTGAAATATTTCTCGAAGAGCTGTTTCGAGCGTTCGGCACCCTCCTCCGTCAGTACGACGGATTTGGCTTTCGTTGCAGGATCGGAAATATAACCGCCTTGATGCAGACGATCCAGGACATCCCAACTATGGCTCTTCCATGCCCTTAGCCCTGACCTGTCCTTAAATGTAGTGAGCCGCAGCAGCGCCAGCGCCATCTCATCGACCTTTTCTTCATCGATTTCCATAACGCCTCCAGCCCTAAGAGGGTGTCACAAGGTTCAAAATGATGCTGCGGCATTTGGGGCCTGGGGATCGTTGGTGCCGCTGCGTGAGGGGTTTGAGTTACGCATGGGCCTGGGGCCCACCCATTGACATGAAAATGGCTTGATTTGTGCGTGTAGGCTTGTGGAGCGTGGACGGCGAAGGTCTGTTTACACTCTGGATGAAGTGAGACCGTTTCTGAGTTTGATCGGGAACGCGCGTTTTGAACCAATCTGTGTCGCGCCACTCCTCAGTAGCAAGGGGTGGTAGCACGTGACGGTGTGTAACCTTTTTCGCGTGCGTTCTGCCGCTTCCACGTAAGGAGGAAGCGATGAAGTTTGCGGGGATTGACGTACACAAGAAAGTGTTGAGGGTCGTTGTCGTGGATGCGAGTACGCCGGAAGAGAAACCAGCGCGGCGGCGATTCGTCACGATGCCGAGCGAGATGCACCGCCTGTTGATGTGGTTGCGGGAACAGGGAGTGGAAGAGGTGGTGATGGAATCGACTGCCCAGTACTGGCGGTCGGTGTGGATGGAGCTGGAACCCCCCATGCGTTTGCACTTGGCGCAGGCGTTTTCCAACCGTGCTCCACGTGGGCGTAAGCATGATTTCAAGGACGCCGAGCGGTTGGTGCGGCGATTGATCGCCAACGAGCTGATTTTAAGTTTTGTGCCCAACGGCGAACAGCGAATCTGGCGGAGCATGACCCGCATGAAGCTGCAACTCACGCGCGATCGAGTGCGACTGCAGAACCAGATCGAGTGTGTGCTGGAAGAGATGCGCATCAAGCTGTCGATTGTCGTCAGCAATCTACTGGGCGTGAGCGGGTTGCGCATTCTGCATGCTTTGGCAAACGGAGAGACCGACCCGAAGAAGTTGGCGCAACTGGGTGGCGAGCGGCTGCAGTGCACCGAGGAGCAATTGGTCGATGCCTTGACGGGAAGAGCACAACCCGTGCACGCGGAGATGTTGGCTTTGCAGCTAGAGCGACTGCAGTTGATCGATCAGCAAATGGCTCGTCTCAACAGCATGATCGCGGCCGCCATGAAGGCGCATCAAGACGCGGTGATCCGATTGGCCGAAGTCCCTGGTTTGGGAGTGGATTCTGCGCAACAGATCATCGCCGAGGTGGGTGCTCAGGCCGGTACGTTCCCATCGGCAGCGGAGTTGACGTCGTGGGTGGGGACCTGTCCCGGCAAGGAGGAAAGCGCAGAGCGGAACCATAGCAGTCGTTCTGCGAAAGGCAACAAATATCTGCGCCGCGGGCTGAACCAAGCAGCACACGCTGCGGTGGCGAAGAAAGGCAGTCATTTCCAAGTCGTGTTCCGGCGCCTGCTGCCCCGCCTAGGCTATAAGTCCGCCATCTGGGCGGTTGCACATCGGCTCTGTCGTCTAGTACGAAGGGAGACCCCCCGGCTTTGCCGGGGAGGCAGCAAAAGTTTGACAGATACAGGAGTCCATCGCAGAAACTCCAGAACGTGAGCCGCCAAGCACACGAAAAGGAGTTTCGCGATGGACGAAATGGAAAGCCTAAGCCATACGAAGTGGGAGTGCAAATACCATGTGGTGTTCATCCCCAAGTGCCGCAGAAAGACGCTATACGGGGAGCTGCGGCAGCACTTGGGCGAGGTATTCCGGAAACTGGCCACGCAGAAGGAAAGTCGAATTGAAGAAGGGCACCTGCTGCCCGATCACGTGCCCATGATGATCGCCATTCCGCCGAAGTACGCGGTGTCGCAAGTGATTGGGTTTATCAAGGGGAAGAGTGCGATTCACCTGGCCCGGGTGTACGGGGAGCGGAAGAGGAACTTCGTCGGACAACATTTTTGGGCTCGGGGGTACTACGTGTCCACGGTGGGGCGAGATGAGACCGTGATTCGGGACTACATCCGGAACCAGGAGCAAGAGGACAAACGATTGGACCAAATCAACCTGTGGCGCTAACGGCCACCGTTTCCGGTGGCCCCAGAAATTCGGGGCCGCGTCAGCGACCCCGCCTAGCCGCTTCGAGCGGCTCACAGACTAAAGCCCCCGGCTCTGCCGGGGGATACTTACTTTGGAAGATCTTGCATGAAGGAGTGCGATTTGTCGAGCAAGGCAGCGAAGTAAGTCCCCGACAAAAGAAGAAACGGGCTCAGATGCTGGCGCGGGCTCTCCGCAAGCTCGGCTAAGCTTCAGCGCTTCTGCCAAACAGGCCTCGCTCTATCGTAGCTTCTCCTCAGACCGCCTGCGTTCCGTCACGTCCATCACGGTTCCTAGGTACGCGCAACGAGAGCGAATGCGAGAGGTGTCTTGAAGTGCATCCGATTACGATGATTCTAGCGGCTGCTCGATAATTCAGCCAACCTGTCGGTGGCAAACTGTTGAAATCAGGCGTGGGTGTTGAAAAAGTCACTGTGATTAGCAGGCTGAATGGAGGCAAAAGCGTGGTAAATAAGGAGGAGCAATTCCTGCCATGCTCTGCTGGATCACCATTCTCGGAGGCGTGCTCATCATGATGGGGCAACACGATCGTTCGGAGGCGTTGTTCTACTACTTTCGCCTGGAAGATCAGGTTCCGGAGACGCATCTGCTGCGGCTCATCGAAAAGCACATCAGCTTTGCTTTCGTGCGGGAAAAGCTAAAAGAGAGTTACAGCGATACGGGCCGTCCCTCGATCGATCCCGAGCTTCTGTTGCGCATCTTGTTGATCGGCTATTTGTACGGCATCACGAGCGAGCGCAAGTTGGTGGAGGAACTGCGCATGCATCTGGCGTGGCGCTGGTTTACCGGCTTGGGATTCGATCAGGAGATTCCGCACCACTCCACCTTCTCGAAGAACCGGCACGGCAGGTTTCAGGAGTCGAAGCTGTTCGAGCAACTCTTTGAGGAGATCGTGCGGCAGTGTATGGAAGTGGGGTTGGTGCAGGGAAAGCACCTGTCAGTGGATGGCAGTTTCGTCGAAGCCAATGCCAGTAAGGAGAGTCGTATTCCGCGCGAGCAGTTAGTGGAGGCAGCGCAAGTGAACCACAGTGTGCGCCGGTACCTGGTGGAACTGGAAGAGCAGAACCCGGTGGAAGAGCCGGTGCATGAACAGGACCAGGTGTCGACCACGGATCCCGATTCGACCTATGCGACCAAGGGTAGAACGCCGGCGCGGCTCGGTTACTACGACAACTATCTGGTGGACAATTCCAGTTGCGTGATCGTGGGGGTGCAAGCGACGGCGGCGCGGATGAGTCAGGAGACGGTGGCCGCACAAGACATGATCCAGCGTTTCGCCCAATGGCAAGGACGAGCGCCCGTATCGGTGGCGGCCGATACCACGTACGGCAATGGGGAGTTTCTGCAATGGTTGGCGAAGCGAGAGATTACTCCCTATATGCGGACCCGGGACAGTGTCCACAGAAAGAAGAGTCCCTTCTACGGCCCCGAACGTTTTACGTACCTTCCGGAGAGCAACAGCTATCGCTGTCCCGCAGGGCAGCCACTTAACTACGGCGGTCGCAACCAGCGGAACCGCACCTATGCCTATATCGGGACCCGCAAACGCTGTGGTGCGTGCTCGCAGAAAGCGCAATGCACTGGTGGAGCATTCCGCTATCTTGCCATCCACATGGATGAGCCTGCCCGGCAGCGCGCTCGCGAGTTAGTGAACACACCGGAGTTCGCGAAGGCACAGCGGGAAAGAAAGAAGGTGGAAGCACTGTTCGCGGAACTCAAGAATCAGATCGGATTGCGTCGCTTGCGGCTACGCAGATTAAAGTTTGTTCGTGAGCAGTTCTTCCTGGCGGCGGCTGCCCAAAATATCAAGCGCCTGGTTCGCTTCCTCAGCCAAGGGCCGGAGCTGCCGCTCCCAGCAACAACTTAGTTCCCCCAGAAACTCCCCTCGCCGCGCACGGTACTCACACCCACTAACTTCCGATTCCACTCATCCCTTTTTCAACACCCACAGGCGATTTCACTCCGTCGAAAATCCTGTTCCAGGACCTAGACAACAGGCTTGGCCGCAAGTTGGTTTATGGGGGTGATGGTTACCTCATCACACATATGGGAAGTTGGGTCTGGGAAGTCGCTGGAAGACGCGCATTGCATCTATCCGAAGAATGGTATCGCGTATATGGCTTCGATCCGAATGAGGGCATTCCGGATTGGAATAAGCCAGTGCAGCGCATGCCCCGGATGATCGTGCCAGGTGGCAACAAGTGTTCGACCGAGCAATAAAGGAAAAGTCGGATTACGAAGCTGAATACCGAATTTCTCTTCCGGACGGCGCCGTAGGACACATCCGCAGTGTCGGACATCCTGTTTTGGACGCGGCTGGGAACCTGGTGCAATTCGTGGGCAGCTCCACCGACGCAGCAAGTCAGTGAGTCCTAGCAGGCTGCGGAAAAACTCGTTTTGAAGGGGACGGAGTACCCCGAAACTCTCTTGTTTCCACAGCACAACCTGATAAGAAGAAAGCATGCGTGGAAAAGACGAGCAGCAGTTGGATGTGTTCAGCTACGTAAGCCCAGAGCAGCGAGTACCCCACGACCACCCCTTGCGCCCTCTTCGTGCCATGACCGATGAGGCATTCAGAGAACTGCAACCGCGATTCCACAAGCTGTACGCGAAAACGGGGCGGCCGTCGATTGCGCCGGAGAAGTTGTTGCGAGCGCTCCTGCTGCAAGCGTTGTACTCGGTGCGCAGCGAACGACGATTGATGGAACAGCTCGACTATAACCTGTTGTTCCGTTGGTTCGTGGGTTTGAACATGGATGACGACATCTGGGATGTGACGGTGTTCACCAAGAACCGCGAGCGCCTGCTCGATGGAGACATTGCCGAAGCCTTCTTCCAAGCCGTGCTGCAGCAGGCACGGGATCGGAGTCTGCTCTCGGACGAACACTTCACGGTGGATGGAACGCTGCTGGAAGCGTGGGCGAGTGTGAAGAGTTATCAGCGCAAAGACGCGAACAACAACGTTCCGCCGGACGATCCCGGCAATGCGACAGTGGACTTCCACGGGGAGAAGCGGTCGAACCAGACACATGAATCGAAGACGGACCCGGATGCGAAGATGGCCCGCAAAGGCAAGGGCAAAGAAGCGAAGCTGAGTTACAACGGGAATCTGCTGGTGGAGAACCGCCACGGCCTGATCGTCAATACCGAGGTGTTCGAGGCCAACGGAACGGCGGAGCGCGATGCCGCGCTGGTGATGCTGGAACAGATCCAGGCACGAAACAAGTCACAGTGGGCGGCGACAAGGGATATGACACGGCGGATTTCGTGGCCGAGTGTAGAAACTTAAAGGTCACGCCGCACGTGGCCCAAAACCTGGAGCGACCCGGTGGGAGCGCGATTGATGCCCGCACGACGCAGCACCCTGGATATGCCATCAGTCAGAGGAAAAGAAAGCGCGTGGAAGAGTGTTTCGGATGGCTCAAGACAATCGCACTGTTGCGGAAGGTGCGACATCGTGGGGTCTGGAAGGTGGGATGGGTCTTCACCTTCGCGGCCGCGGCCTACAACTTAGTCCGGATGAGGAGTCTGGCGATGCAAGCAACCTAAGCCGAGATCGAGGTGTGCTCGCTGGACCGAAAATGCATCCGCGCGGGACACCAGCGGATGCAGCCAGAACCACCTCCCGAATCACACAATTGCTGAGACTGGAGAGAATCTAAGTCGCGGAGCCCATTTTTCAGCAGCCTGCTAGAGGTTTGCGGGAGGCTGCCAAGTACCTGCGAATACGTGCAAGGCGGAGCAATCATGGGCTGAGAGCATTGGCTGAGTTTCTTCTCGAACCTGCAAATGGAATAGTGAGTGTGAGAGGGACTTAACGTCAGTCAGGCGCTACGACATGGTTCGAATGCGGCTGGTCAGGAAGGTTCATGGAATCGGCTCCGGCCCGGCTTTGTGACCTCCACAGACTCAGTTTGATTTCTTGCGGATGCTCTTTGGCGCCCACTTACTCCTTGCTCGACCAGGTCGAGGACAAGACTGTTTTGCATCCAGCAGAAGTAATCTGCCCCTCGCCGCGTCCGCAGTAATCAACTCAGTTACTTCAATCCATTAGTCCAGTCAAGCGCCCCATTACAACTCACCGAGCTCGGCGGATAAACCCAGATCCTCTCATCCGTCCATACTTGATTCGACGTGGTCACCACCAGTTGCAGGTAGGGATACGGCGCTGGATTTCGTTCCTCCAGCAACTGTACCGCCTGGTACCACTGAGAACAGTTCAATGATTGAGTCCCGTTCTGTATCCAGAAGGAAAGTTGTGGGCCGGCGGAGCACGCATTTCCCTGGCCTGAACAGCCCATCTGGTGAGAGTTGATCATAATCAGCCGGGCTGTCATCGGCACGCCGTTTACATGCAAAGTTCTTACGGAGTTATTTTGCGGTTTCCCATACCAGTTCGATATCGTGGGAGCAGGGGCGGCGTAGCAAATCGTAGTGAGGAGGAGCAAACAGAAAAATGCTGATTTCATAAGAGCCTTCCTTGTGGTGCGATTTTGTGTATCCTTCGCAATGGAATAGTGCAACCAGTCTGCCATAGGAGTCTCCCTGTAGATCTCTATCAAACATAAGGGTTTAGCCATCTGACGCTTTGAATTTAAGCAGCTCATTCTAGGACGATTCCTAGACACTAGTATGGAATCCAGACGGAGTAGTTGCGGCAACCCACGTGCGCGAAAAGCTGCTGCTCAAACCAGCCAACTAGGTTGTGCTAGTCCAAAAGTCAAAAACAGCCAATCGGCTTCCGAATTCAGGGTTGAATGTCCGTTACATTACGCGCAAGATGCAGAGGCGCGCACGCAACTTCAGACTCGGAGTTTCGAGGGCTCCGAGGCGAACATCTTGCCTTTCACTGCCGATCTGAGGTACGTGATCACGGCAAAACCGCCGCCCGCCGCTGGCCTACTCATTTCCTTGCTTCATCCGCGACAAGATCTGGTAGATGGTCGCGCGGCCAATGCCTAGGATCTCCGCCGCTCGAGTTTTGCTGCCCCCGACTGCTTGCAAGACACGCAAGATGTGACGCCTCTGCAGTTCGTCCAGAGTCAAGAACGTTTCGTCTGTGGATGCGTCGTCACTAAACGGGCCGCGAAGGCTTTCGGGCAGATCGTCAACGTCGACGACACTGCCCTCCACCATCATGCAGGCATTCCCGATCACGCTCTCGAGTTCACGGACGTTCCCCGGCCAAGGATAAGTTGCCATTCGAGTCTGCGCTCTGCGGGTTAGCCCAGCAATCGACTTCCCGTATTCGGCAGCGAACTTCTCAATAAAGTACCTTTGCAGGAGTGGCAAATCCTCGCGCCGTTTCCCGAGACTCGGCAACGCTATGTTAACGACCGCGAGTCGGTAATAGAGATCTTCCCGAAACTGTCCGTCGTGCACCATTCGTTTCAAGTCGCGGTGCGTAGCGGCCACGACCCGCACGTCGACGCTACGCGGCGTGGGTGATCCGACTCTTTGCACTTCTCGGCTCTGCAAAACCCGTAGCAGCTTCGCCTGCGCCGGGGGAGAGAGCTCCCCAATCTCATCCAAAAAAATGGTTCCTCCATCCGCGTGTTCAAACAAGCCGGCTCTGTCTTGCGTTGCACCCGTGAAAGCTCCGCGGACGTAGCCGAACAATTCGCTCTCGACGAGACTCTCAACTACCGCCGGGCAGTTGCACACCACAAACTGGCCTCGAAACGAGGGACTAAGCTTGTGCAGCGCACGGGCTACAAGTTCCTTGCCCGTCCCCGTCGCGCCAGTGACCAGAACTGTTCTAAAGTGCGGTGCAATTCTCCGTATCTTCGCGTAAACATCTAGCATCAGCGGACTGCGGCCTACCATACCTTCGAATTGAAAGGCGTCGATCAGCTCTCGATCCAGGTGCAGGGTCTTCTGTCGCTTTTCTGCTTCTGCAAGAAATCCCGCGATCCGGGCTCGGAGCTTTCCGACGTCTAGAGGTTTAATCATGTAATCGCAAGCGCCCTTATGAATCGCTTCGACGGCAGTTTCCGGAGAGTATTGCGCCGTCATCAGGATCACGTCAGCACCAGGATCTACGGCAACGATGCGTTCCAGCAGCTCCATCCCAGTAACCTTGGGCATCACCATCTCGAGCAGTACGAATCTCGGCCGAATCCGTAGAAACATTTCGAAGCCTACCTCAGGATCGTCCGCGGTTAATATCTCCAGGTTCTCGGGCTGTAGCGCAGTGCGAATGAGCCGAAGGTTCTCGGGATTGTCATCGATGACCAACAGCTTCAGGGCCCTCGGCTCACTCATCGGGCGCCCCCAACTCGGAGAGGGCTTGATGGCAAACTCACTGCTTCGGGCAGGGCGGGAAGGGCAGGAGCGCAGAAGATATCCACTCGGGAGAGAATCGACTTCCGGAGGAATCCGGAATTTGGGCTCACCGTGCAATCCATGCTGACCGGAGCGGAGCCCGCGTCGTTACCGAAATTGAAATCGGCCGCCCAACTATTGTGGCGATGCCCATTCATATCCCTCGAGCTCGGAGCGTTGTTGACCCTAAAATGTTTCGACCCTGCCCCTTCCGCATTGTGGTTCCTATCTCGCACGGTGCATGTGAGCCTATATAACCCAGAGAAAAGTTACAGGCGATCGCAAACGAGAATCAAACTAGATCTACTTCCGGAACTTTCCGGCAACGATTTCCGGCAGCATTTCCTCCAGCTTTCGCGCTAGCCAGATCTGTAGTTCGGACTTGTGCTCGTCCGGAAAATTAACAAAGCGAATACCGAGACGGCCCGATTTCAACCAGCAAATTGTCGATTCTGCCGAGAATGACTGTTGGTGATCGGGCAAGGTGAACTTTACCTGCACTTCTTTACCCACTATAACCGGAGCTAGCGTGCTGACAGCCATGCCGCCTTCGCTGATGTTTACGCTGTAACAGTGAACTTCAGGCATGTTTTGTGTCGTGATGGCGACGGGGATAGAAATGGGACAACGGAAGTAGCGCCGACGTTCTCTCAGGATTAATCCGTAAGCTGGCTTAAGTGTGTTGCGGATAGACTGCAATGAAAGAGGCCTCCCGACAATGAACTCCGACCTTTTCCCAAAAGCGGCGCCTTCGCTGTCACCGTTGCTGATGGTAAATGTCACCGCTGTTCGGTTAGATTGGGAGAGATGCACCTCGTCCAAGATCGGTCCGCTTTGTTCGCCTAACTGCAGATCGACGACGACGGCATCGAACTTTTGGCGGTTCAATCGCTGGATAGCACCGGGCAGCTCTCGACAGACGTCGGACGCAATGGAAAATTCCTGTAAGGCCTGACTAAACTGCTGGATGGTGGCTTGATCAGCGGACACCAAAAGTGCAAGTCCCATTGCCATAATGAAATTCACTCCCTATAGATTCTCTTTCATGATTGTTTCCCGTGTGCTTGTGCTCGGGCGTGTGGCCCGTGAAACTCTGCTCGCAGTTTGTCGGTAGCCTGGTCAACCAGCAAAGGCTTGCTGAAGTAATACCCTTGAATCTCATCGCACTGATGTGTCCGCAGGAATGTCATTTGCGCTTCGTCTTCGACACCTTCGGCGAGCACCTTGAGCTTCAGGCTTTTTGCCATGCTGATGATTGCGGCTGTGATCGCCGCGTCATCAGGATTCAGTGCGACATCCCGGATAAACAACCGGTCTATCTTTAACTTGCTGACCCGAAACTGTCTTAAGTAGCTGAAGCTTGAGTATCCGGTCCCGAAATCATCGATCGCCAGTGTTAGTCCCAGCGCCCTCAACTCCTGAACCACTGACAAAGTCACGTCTGCATTGGCCAGCAAAAGGCTCTCTGTTAGTTCCAGTTCGAGGTGTCGCGGAGGTAGCCCAGTCTCGTGAAGAATTCTTTTGATGAGTTCGCAGAAGCCCTCCTGGCGAAACTGTACTGCAGACACATTTACGGCCACCGCCCCCCCGAGGAGCCCTTTGTCTTGCCATTGCTGAGCCTGGGAACACGCAGTCCTGAGCACCCATTCCCCAATGGGCACGATCAAGCCGATGTTTTCCGCAATATGAATGAACTCATCAGGCGGCACGAGACCCAACTCCGGGTGTTGCCAGCGAATGAGCGCTTCCAGCCCTATAACCCTTCCACTGCCAATATCCATCTGCGGTTGATATACCAGAAAGAATTCTTGTCGTTCGAGCGCCACTCGCAAGCTCTTCTCCAAGGTTAATCGCTTCACGACCTCAGTGTTCATGTGCTCGGTGAAGAACCGGAAGTTGTGACGCCCATTCTCTTTTGCGCTATACATAGCCGCATCGGCATTCTTCATCAGGGTTTCGCCGTCCGCGCCGTGTTCTGGGAAGATACTGATGCCTACACTACAGCTGATATTCAGGGAGTGAGTCCCAATGACGAATTCAGCGGTCATGGCATTCATGAGCCGTTCCGCGGCAACCGCTGCGTCCGGTACATCCTTCACGTGGGTCAGCATGATCAGGAATTCATCGCCGCCTAGTCGGGCAATGGTGTCTTGCTCCCGTCCCCAGGTCTTGAGCCGTTCTGCAACTTCTTGTAAGAGGAGGTCGCCAAACGAGTGCCCCAGCGAGTCGTTGACGTCTTTGAACCGATCGAGATCGAGAAACAGAAGCGCGACTTTATACTTTTGTCGACGAGCATCAGCGAGAGCCTTCGCCAGTCGATCCTGAAGCAGAATCCGGTTAGGTAGGCTTGTAAGAGCATCGTAGTAGGCGAGGAATTGCACCCTCGCTTCCGCGACTTTGCGGTCAGTGATGTCTTCCAGTGTGCCTTCGTGGAATAGGACGCTGTCGTCACTGTCACGCACGGCATGCAGGTTCAGCAATACCCACTTTCTTGTGCGATCTCTGCGGTAGATTTCCAATTCGACGCTTCGCACAACGCCATTCGCAGCCAACACATTTCTGATTTCGTTCATCCGATTTGGATCAACGAATAACTGTTGTGCTACATTCGATACCTCCGCCAAGAGTTGTTCCGGTGAATCGTAGCCATGCATTTCTGCCATGGCGCGGTTGACGCTCAGTGGACGACCAGCGGGAGTGCCCCGGAAGATTCCAATCACTGCACCTTCGAAGATGGCCCGGTATTTTTCTTCCGCCTCTTCCAACGCTTGCTCTTTCCGCTTACGTTCGCTAATGTCCTGCTTGATCGCGATGAACTTCGTATCAACCGGATTGCCAATTTGGATCACTGGGGTGATCGTCATCTCTTCGGTGTAGGTTGTTCCGTCTTTCCTCCGGTTGACAATCTCGCCCCGCCAAACTTTGCCGGATGAAATAGTTGACCAGAGCTCGGCATAATACCGTTCGAGTTGATCCCCGGATTTCAACAGGCGCGGGTTTTTGCCCAATACTTCTTCTTTGGTATAGCCAGTCATAGTTGTGAATGCATGATTTACCCATATGATCGTTCCGTGGGAATCCGTGATCACAATGGCATTGGCTGCCGCTTCCAAGGCCGCAGCCTGCAGGTGCAGACGGTCTTCTGAATATCTTCGTTCATCGATATCCATGGTGATCCCGGCCATGCGAGTCACCCGCTGGCTACTGTCATAGAAAGCACGCCCACTAGAACACCTCCAGTGCACGCTCTGGTCGGGCCAGACGACGCGGTACTCGCAGAGGTAGTCTCGCTTTTCCTGAATTGCCCGATTAATTTCCGCCAGCATCATTTTCTGGTCGTCCGGATGGACCATCGTCATCAACGTCTCGAAGTTTGCTGGACTCTCTGGCGGCAAGCCCAGCAGCGCTTTACAGGTGTCTGACCAGACGTGTTCGTCCTTAATGACGTCCAAATCCCAGGAACCTAAATTCGCTGCTTCCATTGCTGTGAGCATGCGTTCTTCGCTCCGCTGCAACTCCGCTTCAACGGCGTAACTCGCGAATCGAGCGATCGTGAGAGCGAGAACCACAGACAGCACAACTAGCAATAACGCAAAGCGATGGGCTTTGGCGTAATGAACCTGGGCCTGCTTGACAGCCGCGTCCAGCCGGTCCTTCTCAAACTCCACAAATTCGCGCAAGGCCGCGTGATACTGGATCAGTGCCGGTATTGTTTCACTTACAATGGTCGCTTCCGCTTCTTTGTGTCTTTTGTCATCGACAAGCAAGTGGATAGCTCGCAGATAACTTGCGACATATAACCGCCTTGTTCCTTCTATCGCAGACAGCAGCTGTTTCTCTTTTTCTGAGTTACAGTGGCCCTTGATCTCGTCCAATAGCCTCGAAATTTCCTTGCTATTCTCGGACCTGGCTGCCAACAGCGTATCGACCAGTGCTCTATTCTCCAGAAACACTATTTCCATGGCGATGCGGCTATTGTCATTCGAGAGCTCCAGCGCTCTTTCCGCCAGCTCTAGCTTGGCCGACTGCTTGCCCGTAATGTCGTTAAGGGTTTCACTAATTTCTTGCATCCGGCGAAGCCCTAATTGGCCGATGCCCGTTAAGATGGCAATCAGGGCGAATAACGACAGGGCCAATTTCAGCCGAATGTGTTTGTTTTTCAGCGCGCACTCCTAGCCGCCCCAGGGGAGGGGCCTTAAGTGCATTATGAGTCTCGGTCATACACGCCGTTGTGCTCCGAATCACATCCTGCGTTACGAAGGTCATTAAGTCGCTTCCTCTTCCGCTCGTTGAAACAGCCCGAACCGCTCCGTGAAAGAATCGTCAACGAGACGAACGGTTCCTAAGTTTCAAAGAACCTGGTGCACGCGCACGACATACTTGTTGATGACGAAAATCGAAAATCAGAACGGGAACCGTCGGCGTTTGCCTTTGGTAACTTCACTTTTACTAGTTTTGTTCTCACACTAGAAATCTCTAATGTCTCGATCGCCTAAGGCTGCCTTGGATCACGAACAACAAAAGCAACGCCACACCAAGCCGATGCGGCAAGTCGAAGCGCGCGAGTGGTGGCTGTGGGGCTTCGCCGTCACTATCACGTTAGTGTTGACGACGGGTATTGTGTCCCTGACCTACTCCGATCCTCATCTCATAGGGAGATCCGAGTGGCTTGATCTTAAGGAGTGGGTACGCGGGCTGGCGTGCCTTGTACTCCTGTTCGATGTCTACACGGTTTACCAGCAACTTCAACTCCAGCGAATCCGTCGCGAACTTACCCAGCGCAATCAGCTTTTCGAAGTTATCACCGAGAACGCCGCCGACATGATTGCAGTCATTGATTGCGCCGGGAACCGGCTCTATACCAGCCCCGCGTACCAAAACGTTCTCGGCTATTCGTCGGACGAATTGGGGTCCACTTCGTCAGTGCAGCAAATCCATCCCGAGGATCAGCTGCGAGTGCTGGAGGCTACGAAGAAAGCACGGCTGACGGGACGAGGCGAGCGGCTTGAATACCGCACACGCCATAAGGATGGCACGTGGCGCATTCTGGAATCGGTCGCTACCGCGATACCTAATGAAGAGGGTCTGATCGAGAAACTTGTCATCGTGAATCGCGATATCACGGAACGTAAGCGGGCGGAAGAGACACTCGCGCACAATGCTTTGCATGACACTCTTACAAACTTGCCAAACCGCACTCTGTTCTTGGATCGGGTGCGACACGTACTTGCGCTTTCTCAGCGACACACGAGCTATAAATTCGCTGTCTTGTTCATTGATGTCGATGAATTCAAGGTCTTCAATGACAGTTTGGGCCATGCTGCAGGAGACGCACTCCTGATACAAATTGCTCGCCGGTTGAGTCTTTCCATTCGAGGCGTGGATACGATTTCGCGCCCCGTCCCGATGCAGGGTACGAGCAGTTTTGCGAGCGCCGAGAGTTTAGCAAGACTCGGGGGCGATGAATTCACCATACTTTTGGAGGACATTAGAGATTGCGGCGATGCCGTTCGCGTGGCAGAGCGTATTCAGGAGCGATTGTCTGTTCCTTTTACTATAGAAGGACAGGAAGCAGTGACAACCGCGAGCATTGGGATTGCTTTTTGCGCGATATCATACACCAATGCCGAAGACCTGGTGCGCGATGCCGAGATAGCCATGTACCGGGCCAAACGTGAGGGAAAAGCTCGATGTCAGGTCTTTGACAGTGCGATGCACGCCGTCGCCGTCAAGAGGTTGCGCCTTGAGACTGACTTGCGCCGAGCACTCGAACTGGGAGAATTCCGAGTTCACTATCAGCCGATTGTGTCGCTGAAGAGCGGAAAGGTTGTGGGCTTCGAAGCACTCAGCAGATGGCAGCGGCCTGAAGCTCTCGTGTTGCCGGTTCACTTCATCCATATTGCTGAACAAACCGGAATCATCGTGCCAATGAATCGCCTGTTACTGCGCGAAGCCTGCCTGCAGCTCCGCACATGGCACTCGCAATTTCCTTGCGATCCGCCGCTGACATTAAACGTGAATATCACCCCGAAAGAGTTTGCCCAGCCGGACCTGGCTGCTCAGATCGGAACCATTCTGGCCGAAGTTGGAATTAACCCCGGGAGCATTGGGGTTGAGATTACGGAAAACATCGCGATGGCAGACCCCCAAAGATCGAGCCAAGTTCTTTCAGAACTGCGGGCGTTGGGAGTTCACTTAAGCATTGACGATTTCGGAACTGGGTACTCTTCACTGAGTCGATTGCAGGGATTCCCGGTTGAAACCTTGAAGATTGATCGTACCTTCGTTTCTAAGATGGAGACCGACAGTGAGATCGTGCGCATCATCATCATGCTGGCTCACAACCTCGGTTTGCGGGTCGTAGCCGAGGGCGCCGAGACGGCTGAGCAAGTTAGCCTGCTCAAACAGATGAAGTGTGACCTCGCACAGGGGTACTTTTTTGGCCGACCCGGAGACCAAGCCACCGCTCAGGCGCTTTTGATGAGCACCTATTCAGTGGAAGTCGGGCCGTCACCCGTGGTAGCTACGTAATCCACGTGACCGCTACCCAGCTCGTCCAAGCGCCTGAGAATTCAATGCCGTCGGCGGGACGTAGCTGAACATTGCTTGCTTCAATTGTGAATCGACTTCATCCGCGATTGTCACCACGTCCAGCAACAGCTTACTGAAGTCCACGCCGCACAAATTCCTTTGCAACGTGCTGAAGATGCTCACTTGCAAAATACGAGACTCTTCCACCACCATGGGAGCGGTGTAGCCTTGCTTTCGCCGCATCTCTCCATGGTCGTGAGCAGCTATGGAAGTTGGGGCTGGCAATCCCGAGTCCAGACGCAGACGCACTACGAGGTCTTGAAGAAGTGCAGGGAGGTGCCCCATGCGTTCCGCACGGCTCAGAGGAATACATGTCAGCTCGGCATCTTGTTCCACAGTGTCCAGCCAATTCTGTATCGTAGTTTCGATTTCACGCTCCAATATGGAAGCGACAGATTCCGGTCTCGGCCGTTTCTTCGTGCGCGGGGCGGCTAGTCGGGTGCGAATGAGTTCCTTAAGCGGGCCAATTCGAATCGGCTTCGTAAAAATTTCATCGGCTTGAGAGAGAATCGCAGACATCGCCTCGTCCACCGCCGGGTACCCGCTGAGAATTACTGTCAACGCATCCGGATGAGTATGCCGCATGGCGCTAACCAGGGTGAACCCGTCCCCCGCCAGAGGCAGGTGCAGGTCCGAGAGAAGGACATCAAAAGTTTCCGCCGCGATATGCCCGAGCGCTTCGCGCACGTTCGAAGCAACCACCACTTCAAACCCGTCGCGTTGCAAACCTTCTTGCAGCATCAGACGAACAGAATCGTCGTCCTCAGCGACTAAGACTCTGAATGTTGTCATCCGGGCCTCCTGACTTAGCGCTGGCTCCGAGCCCCCGTACCGTTTTGCCGAATAACACATGGAGACAGGGGGGGCCTGGCGTCTGTATCTGGCCGGAGTAGCACTCCTACAATGTCTGTTGGGGCATCAGCACCCTCTTACGACTCAAAATAGTACCCCGAGTCATATGTCGCATACTGTTCAATATTGAACAGTAGTTATCATTGCGTTATTCCCCCCCCCGCCCTTGCAGCAGTCTGTCACTCGAAGAGCTTTCGATCGTGCTCTGTTGAAGTCCGTCAGGTCTCGGTACAAAGCCATAGGGGCTTCCTGCCAACTAGAAGCCGCGGTGGTCGTTCGTTCTCCCTTCACGAATCGGTTTGAATAACAGATTGGTCCAAAGCCGTAACAGCTCGAAAAGTCCTCGCTCATCGTTCGCTGTTTACCGATAGTTCGCTGAAATCAGACCTCGGACGAGTTGAATCGATGGTTATCAGCGGACCAACGCATGTTCGGTTGCCGCATTGATCAGCGCCAATGAGCTCAGCAAGGCCAAAAAACCCGATCACGAGCCAAGCAAGGAAACCTCAGCATAGCGCAATAATAGCGGGTACCCTTTTAACCATCGCCGGGCTACGACAACCAGTGCGTCTTGCTAAGCTATCTACTGCAAGGGCTGATCGCTTGAAGAGCAGGCAGTGTTCGAAGTGGGAATCCGAATAACAGCATCCGCAAAAGAACAAAAGTAGCGAACGCCCGTCTGGTTCTGAGCCAGTGGGGTCGCATTCACCTGATAAGTTGCGGCTGGAGTGCCAGTAACGTTGGTCAGAGCGAACGAATAGCCGCTCTTCGTGCCAGACGAAAGCTGGGTATCGATCAAGCAAGCGCCAGTGGAGGAAGGCGGTGCGCAACTGGTACCCGCTAAACGCGGCAGTGTGGAAGCGAAGCCGACCGTGGGATAGGTCGAGGAGTAGGAAATCTGTGCCGTGTTTAGAGTACGAACCGACGCAACAGCGGATGCCTCGTTCGCCGCGATACGTGCGCGTAACAGGTTCGGAATCGCAATTGCGGCGATGATCAAGATAATGGCAACGACGATCAACAACTCAATGAGCGAAAACCCCTTCTGTTTATTCATTTGTGACCCCTTCTAACTGAGATTCTATTCCGCGATCGTCCACTTAGTTGCATTGGAGGCGTATATCTTCTGCAGCCCTTTCTTCTTCGGTGTCGCTTAGTATCGGTTATGCGGAGCAGGGTGCGCTGTGATCTAGCTACACATCCGAGCACGTTCGTAACGACCTTGCATTACTAACGGCGTCGTGCCCATGTCGCGGGTTGCCGCGAGGACTGGACTGTCAGTGGCAGCTCCGCTGTCGTTGAAACCTTCCCGATTTCATCACCATGATCAAAACAAAAACGCCCCCATGCTTCCGCCTTTGCATCCTGGTTGGGACTCTGTCCTGAGAACAAGATCAGTGGTGGCAAGGTGCTCTATACCAAGAGTCGCCGCGTCAGGAGCCGCGTTGCTACTGCGCTACGAATGGCGGCCAACTCGCTGCATCATGCAAAAGATTATCTCGGCGAGTTCTTTCGGCGGATCACTCGGAAACTCGGCAAGCCCCAGGCAATCACCGCCACCGCTCACAAACTCGCACGCATTGTGTATCACCTGCTTGGCACGAGGGAAGCTTACGACGAGAGTGTCTTTCACCGCTGCGACGAAGAAGCTCTAAAACGCGCGCAATTTCGGCTCTGAAGGCAAGCAGCTCAGCTCGGGTTTCAAGTCATCCCCCTACAGAACGGGTGATGTTCCTTGGGAGTCGGCAGAGCGCCACAATTCCAAGATCAGCTAGATGGGAGATGCGTGGCTCGATGGGCGTTTGAACTAAGCCGCTAGCGCGGCGGACGCTACCGCGTGGTCGTCCCGGGCAGTGTTGTGCGTGTAAGTTTTGGGTCACAAGGAGATCACCGTGACCCATCTTCGGAAGCTGATGCTGGACGAGCTCCAGCGTCGCAACTACGCTCAGAACACTGTTCGTGCCTATATCCATGCGGTGGAGGACTTCGCGAGATACTTCCACCGTTCTCCCGATCGCCTCGGCCCAGAACATATTCGCGAGTACCAGGTTCACCTGTTTCGCGACTGCAAGCTCTCGCCAGGAACGATCGAAGGTCGTTCCGCTGCTCTGCGTTTTCTCTTCGTCAAGACACTCCGACGGCCATATCTTCCCGATCACATTCCGTTTCCCAAGCGTCAGAGGCGGCTGCCCACAGTACTGAGTCAGGAGGAAGTGGCGCAGCTCATTGCTTCCGCGCAGAACCTGATGCACCGCACCATGCTGATGATGCTGTATGCGACCGGCCTGCGACGCGCTGAACTATGCCACCTCAAAGTTTGCGATATCGACAGCCAACGCATGGTCATTCATGTTCGCCAGGGCAAGGGTGGCCGTGACCGCGACGTCCTGTTGACCCCGAAGCTGCTGGACACCCTGCGCGAGTATTGGCGCTGGATGAAGCCGAAGACATATCTGTTCCCCGGCACTGTCAACAACTGGCGCGCCGACGTGCCCATCACAGAGAAGATCGTCTGGAAGGCCGTGGCGGAGGCCGCGAAACATGCTGGGGTCAGCAAGCATGTGTCTCCGCACACGCTTAGGCACAGTTTCGCCACCCACATGCTCGAGGCCGGCGCCGATCTGCGCACCATCCAGGTCCTGCTGGGTCATGCCAAGCTCGCCGACACTACCGTCTACTTGCACTTGTCCCGGCGTCATCTGCAGGCGGTTCCCAGCCCGCTGGAAGCTATCGAGGTGTCTAGTCCCGACCAAGTGAAGCGTTCCAGGAGGCTGATCAAGCGATGAGTCGGCCCACCCTTGAGGTGGCCGATATCGTCCGAGCATCCGGCAACAGATTTTGGGAGCACTACGGATCACACCTTGCGTGGCAGCATCGCAAGGTGCTCGATGCCATCGCCCGCTGCCGTACTGCGGCCTTGGGCGCTCATCGTGATCAGTGCACGCGCTGCGGCTATCAGGCTATCTCTTACAACTCTTGCCGTAACCGGCACTGCCCCAGATGTCAGGGGAACGCCCGCTCCCGCTGGCTCGCCCAGCGCAGGGCTGAGCTGTTGCCCGTCTCTTACTTTCACATCGTCTTCACGTTGCCGCACGAACTCTCCGCTCTAGCGCTGCAGAACAAGCGGCTGCTTTACGATCTGCTGTTCCGAGCTAGTGCAGCGACGCTGCTCGAACTCGCCGGCGACCCGGAACATCTGGGTGCAGACATCGGGTTTCTGGGCGTGCTCCACACTTGGGGACAGAACCTTCACCATCATCCGCACATACACTACATTGTTCCGGCTGGCGGTCTTGCACCCGATGGTTCCCGATGGATCTCTTCCTCGAGACGATTCTTCCTGCCTGTCGCCGCGCTGAGTCGCGTCTTCCGGGGCAAGTTCACAGCCGGACTGAAGCAACTTTTTCTTCAGGACAAGCTCCAGTTTCACGGCTCACTCCAGAGTCTTGCTGAGCCACGTCGCTTTCGCCAGTTTCTCCGACAGTTCTTCCACCAAGACTGGGTCGTCTATGCCAAGCCACCCTTCGGCGGTCCCGAGCATGTTCTGAACTATCTCGCTCGCTATACGCACCGCGTCGCCATCTCCAACCATCGACTGGTGGCGTTCCAGAATGATCGAGTCTCCTTTCGCTGGAAAGACTATGCGCACGGCGGCAAGCAGAAAATCATGACGGTCTCCGCCGATGAGTTCCTGCGCCGCTTCCTGGTCCACGTTCTGCCCAAGGGCTTGGTACGCATCCGCCACTTCGGCTTTTTCGCAAACCGCAGGCGTGGCAGTATGCTCGTACGCTGCCGTGCTGTTCTCGGTGCACACGACTGCGCAACTGACGCTGAGATCACCGCCCAGCTGCGCTGTCCGGTTTGCTGCGGTCCCATGCTCGTCGTCGAACGGATGACCAGTAGCCAGCTTCATTTCCGCTCAGGCCTGATCCTGCCTGATCCACAGAGGCGCAGCCTTGATTCCTCCTGAGATATCGATGACGCAACTTGCTTCGATCATCGTCGGTCGCAGGTGTGTTCAAACACGCCACGCTCTCGTGTGCTCAACCGGCGCTTTTGCCCACCGATACGAACTCTTTTTCTGCAATCTGAAACTCCACGGCCGCTTACAAGAACAAGTCCACGACTCTCTTCGTTCCGCGTTTTTGCTGCTAAGACGGTTAGTAACCTGCCCAGCCCAATCGAAATCCCATAGATCTCACCGCATCCGCCGCAAACGCTAGCGGCTCAGTTCAAACGACCCTATCGAAACTGCCCCGACCACACCAACCTGGGCATCCCGCATTTCTGCTTCGGGGCAGTCCCGATAGGGATCTATCGTTTAGAGGTATTGATTCGCACCAAGCCGCCTCTCATACACTGAACCCTGTACATCCGAACGTCACGCGATGTGGTAGCGTTAGTCAGCTTCTCTTCCTGCCGCCCACAGCCAAGGCTGCTCCCGTCACCTAGAAGAAGCGCTGCTAAGAGGCGGCATGCAGGGGGGACGTCCTCCCTTCCGGTGGTCTTGCTCGGAAAAAAGCCGGGCACCCCAGCGAGTCACGATTGGTGCAAGCCTCTGGGTTTCCCGGCGTAGCAGATACGGTTACCGTAGCGTGTCGAAAAAAGCCTACTGGCCGTATCGCTGCAAAACAACAAGGAGGAAACGAGCATGTATTTAGTCATGGGCATTACTGGACACGTTGGAGGCGCCACCGCGCGGCATCTGCTGAAGCAACGCAAACAGGTGCGAGCACTTGTGCGCAGCGGCGAGAAAGCGACGGAGTGGGCAGACCAAGGCGTGGAGTTGGTGGATGGAGACTGGAACGATGCGACAACCATCGCGGCGGCGCTCAAAGGTATTGAGGGTGCGTTTGTTATGTTGCCGACTGTATGGGCACCCTCGCCTGATTACAGAGAAGCAAAAGACGTGGTTGCGAACTATGTCGAGGCGCTGACCGAGGTAGTGCCGCCGCGGGTGGTAGCGCTTTCGTCGATGGGCGCGAATAGAACAAGCGGATTGGGGATCATCACGTCCTTATCGCTTTTTGAGCAAGGTTTTCGCAGCCTGCCATTTCCGGTCGCATTTGTGCGCGCAGGCGGCTTTTTCGAAAACTTTCTTTTCGGCTTACAGGCCGCCCAAGGCGGAACACTACCGGTCTTCTACAATCCTACAAACCGGAAATCAACAATGGTTGCGACAAACGACATCGGCGCAGAGGTAGCAAAGCTTCTGACCGGGCCGGCGTGGTCAGGGCATCGCGTTGTCGAGCTCGGTTCGATGGTAAGCGCGGATGAAGTGGCCGGACAATTGGGTCAAGTCCTAAAACGCGATGTAAAAGCGTTTGCCGTGCCGCGTGCAGGGTGGGCGGAAGCGTTCGAGCAGTTCGGCGTCCCGAAGGGCCACACTGGACCTGCCGAAGAAATGTATGAGGCCGTGAACGCGGGATGGATGGACCTCGGAATCACGGGTGCGGAGCACATAGCGGGTACGACGTCCGCACGCGATGTGTTTGCGGCTGCTCACAAGGCCGTCAAGGCGAAAGCGGCTTGAGCCCGTTCCGCGAGGTCAGCCTGCTGACCGTCGCAACAGGCGCCCTGGTCACGGCGATGACGCGCAACGGAGTGCGCCGTCTGGTTTGCGTCAGCGCCCTTGGGGGTCGGGGACAGCCGTGGCCCACGGTGGCTTCGTGTTCGACGGCTGTTCCTGCCTGTGCCGAGAAAAGCAAAGCAACTCGGTTGTTGAGATTTGTTGGCGACCTGGCTCATCTCGAAGCTAATCCCTGGGTTGTGTTTTCGGAGGTGATGAATGAGAAGGGTTCTGTTGGTCGGCTTCGATCCAGCGACGGTGGACTTTTCGGATCCGGCGTTGCCGCTGGGTATGAATGCAGAGAAGATCCACGCTGGAACCAAGCTCGCGCTCGCCGATATGTCCGGGCGGGGCTGGCTTGCGGAAAGCTGCTTCATCAACCCTGACGATACTGCGGCGACGACGGTAGAGCACTGCCTGGCCAGTCACCGCTATGACTGCGTGGTGATCGGCGCGGGCGTGCGCTTGCCACCTAGCCGCTTGGGCGTATTCGAAGCGGTGGTCAACGCCATCCACCGCGCCGCGCCGCAAGCGGCCATCGCCTTCAACACACGCCCTGACGACAGCGGCGCGGCAGCCGCGCGCTGGATTTGATATGCGGTTTCGAAGAGCTCTGATGGGATCGGGGAGACCGGCGGCCGCTTCGTTCGCCCTGAGTGACCGACAACGGGAGTTTTGAGGATGGTGGGGAAGGACCGCCAAGGTCACAATCGTCACCAGCCCGGATCGGTACTCATAAGTCGGCAAGTGTTTACGAATGTGGTCGCTTAACTTGCACGATAAAGCAGCATCTCGGACAAATGCCCCCAAAACATGTTGCTGGCTTGCCTCTAGGAAGTCAGGCAAGCAATCAGTCAACGAGTGGTTCCCAAATCGTCGAAGGGCGAGTCTCGGACTGTGCATTTCCAACTGATGTGGAGCAATGAAAACGAGCGCGGTGGTAAATTCTCAACCCACAACCCAACCCACAAAATTCGATGACTTGTACGACTTACGGGTGTTTTGGCAGTCCCCGCAGTCTTGTAAGTTGTTGTAAAACCTATCCAGGCAAAACTGTCACGGCAGAGGTCGCGAGTTCGAGTCTCGTCGTCCCCGCCATTCCTTCCAAACCACGTGGAATGAGTGGAATGATTGGTTCATAGAGCTTCAACCAGCAACTCAACCCACTCTATAAGGATGCCTGGCTCGCTCCTTTCCGCTGGTTCTGGTCCGCTCACGTGGATATTCTCGTCCACTACCTCGACCGCCCGCACCACGCCCGCTTCTGGTGTGTAGCGTGGAGGACCTTGTGGATCGTGACCAATCGAAACCAACGAAAACGAAAGCTAAAAACGAGAATTAAAAAGAAGGCAAGGCGGCCCAAACCGCGAACGTGACAAAGGAGAAGCGAATGAAAATCAAACTGACCAGCGTATACGTCGACGACCAGAATCAGGCCCTGCGCTTCTATACCGAGGTGCTCGGTTTTACAAAGAAGGCCGATTTCAGTAATGGCCCATTTCGCTGGCTGACCGTGGCCTCGTCCGAGGAGCCGGACGGAACCGAGCTCCAGCTGGCGCTGAACAACAACCCCGCTGCCAAAGCGTATCAGCAGGCAATGTTTCAACAGGGCCAGCCCGCGGCCATGTTCTTTACCGACGACGTCAAGCGCGACTACGAGCGGATCAAGGCCCGCGGCGCCGAGTTCACCATGCCTCCCACCGACGTGACCGCCTCCACGATTGCCATGCTGAACGACACCTGCGGCAACCGCATTCAGCTCACGCAGCTGACACGCCCTTCACGCTAAGAATCAAGAAGCAGTCGGGTGCCCCATCCTTATCGTCGCGCTCTTTGCGACGTCAGGGTGGGGATGTTGACTTCCTATCTTTAAGCGACGGGTCGTGTGAACATCTCCACTCGAGCCAAAACCGGGCTTGAGTGGCCACCCCGTCTGGCTACTTGCAAGCGACCTTGTTGTCCTGCGCGGCGACGATCTGCCACTTGCCATCGCGCTTCAACCAGGTATCGGTCCAGACCTGGCACTGCTTCGCGTCTGGATGCGCTTTGTCTTTGCCGATCGCGTGCTCGCTGCCGTAAATGATGGCCACGTCTTCTCCCCCAGGAGAGGAAGAAGACGAAGAAGAGAAGAAGCGCACCTTAGCGTCGTCGAGCGCGCAGCCGTGCGCCGAGCGTGGGCCTTTTTCATCGCGTAGCTCATCCGCCTTGGTATAGCGCTCGCCGCGAGTACTGGTGCCCTGGAAATCGTCGGCCAACAACTCAGAGACAACTCCGTTATTCACGCAAACGCCTTCGGCCCATTTGCGCTCCATGTCGATCATGAACTTCGCGGTTTTGTCGTCGGGTGTGGCCCAATGGCTTTGCTGCGTATGGGCCGCGGTCTCAAGGACCACGACGCACGCTACGACGCACATCAGGGGCAGAATTCGTTGACGCATCATCCCTCCGCTACTTACGTCACTATACAGCTGAGAATGTGAAGAATTTTAATCCTCATGGGTGCCCTCCAGGGTGCCCCCGCTCTTGTCCCTTCAAGAAACCCAGGGCCAAAGACGGGGCGTCCCGCATTTTTTCCAAATGCAAACTACTATCGACGAGATAGACAGCTCCTTACAGGTTGCAGCTTTCGTTGAGCGCAGCTAAATTAAGTGCGGGAGTTGGAGGTGTGCATGAAAAAACCCGTCCTGGTGGAATCTGCCTCTGGATTTGCCTGTGCTTCTGCTTCCGCGTCCATCGACGAGAAGATCAAGCAACTTGGCGACTGGCGCGGGAAGATGCTCGCGAAAGTGCGCGAAATCATACACCAGGCAGACCCTGAGATCGTCGAAGAGTGGAAATGGGTCAAGGCGACAACGCCTGGGACTCCCGTCTTTTCTCACGGCGGCATCGTCTGCACGGGAGAGACGTACAAGAGCGTCGTCAAGGTGACATTTGCCAAGGGAGCCGCGTTGCCGGACCCTTCCGGCCTATTCAACTCCAGCCTCGAAGGCAATGTCAGGCGTGCCATCGACATCCACGAAGGCGACAAGATCGATGAGGCGGCCTTGAAAGATCTCATCCGCGCTGCCGTGGCGCTGAATCTCAAGGGCAAAATCAAGCTGAAGCCGAGGCAAAAATCCCCACACTAAACTTTGCAGAAAACCTTTTGGGCGGATTCGATTCGACCATGCTCATCGAAATCGGACATGTGGAGTCACTCTTCCGGTATCCGGTGAAATCCATGCGTGGCGAACGGCTCGAAGTCGCCAACCTGGGCTGGCACGGACTCGATGGTGACAGACGCATGGCATTCCGGCGGATCAATGATGACAACCGCAGCGGCTTCCCCTGGCTAAGCGCAAGCAAGCTCCCGGACCTCCTCTTGTTTACTCCGCACCGGCGCGAAGAGGATGCTCATGAAGACAGCGCTCAGGGAGATGCTTTTCCGACGCATATTCGCACGCCGGATGGCGAAGTGTTGCCTGTCTTCGGAGAGGAATTGGCTGCGGAGGTCGGACGCCGGTGCCAGGCTCCCGTGCAGATGATGCAGTTGAAGCATGGCATCTTCGATGACGCGAGCATCTCCGTGATTGCCTCCGATACGGTGTGCGAGGTCGCACGACTCGCAGGGCAAAGGCCCGACGTGCGCCGGTTTCGCCCGAATGTCGTGGTTCGTTTACTGCGATCGGTTCCGTTCCAGGAGGACGAGTGGCTGGGGGGCGTGCTCTCATTCGGCGAGGGTGACATTGCCCGGGACAACGCTCCCGCCATCGCCGTCACGATGCGCGACGTCCGTTGCTCGATGGTGAACTTCGATCCCGACTCAGCAGTTCCGTCGCCAGAAGTGCTGAAGGCGGTCGTTCGCCGGAACCAGAACAACGCGGGAATCTACGGCACGGTCACTCGCGTTGGTCGACTGGCGGTCGGACAGACCATATTCCTCCGCCCGCCGATTGAGAAAACTGAGAAAAGAGAAGGTGGGTGATCGACTCATGCTCGAACTGCTGCGGTCAGATGCCTGTCAGATGCCGGCGTACCAGGCGTAACCTGCGTCTGCATTCGCGCCGCCCAGACCCTTACCGAACTTTTTCAGATTGTCGGTAACCGTCATGCGGGTAATGAACTTCACGCTCTTGTAGCCGACCTGGCGCGGCAGCCGCAGGCGAAGCGGGCCGCCGTGACCCACGGGCAGTTCGCCGCCATTCATCCCGTAAGCAAGAAAAGTCTGCGGATGCAGCGCATCGGCCATATCGATGCTTTCCCACCAGTCAGGCTGGATCGACGAGTAGACAACGTATCGGGCCTGCGGGTGGACTTCCACGGCTTGTAGGATTTGGGAGAGCGGCACACCCATCCATTCGGCGATATACGACCAGCCCTCTTCACACTGCAGCATGGTGATCTGGCTGTGGGGCGGGTAGCTCTTGAGCTGATCGATCGAAAATGAGGCGGGCCGCGCGACCATGCCGTTGACGGAGAGCCGCCAATCAGCGAATCCTCCAGCCTGAAGACGCTTGAACTCGTCAGTCGGAGGATCCATTTCGTTGGCGAATGGAGGCTTCGAAATCTGGCTGCGAGGGAACTCGCGCGCTAACGAGTGCCTCGTGAGCAGACGCTGGGAAGCGTAGGTCAGAGTTTCGCCGAGACCCCAGATTCCGCCGTGATCGGGCGGCACCAGTCCATACTTTTGCGCCAGGCGCGCGGCCACGCCAACGCCGGCTACTCCCGCCGCCGCCGCAAGCCCGGTGGTGATCAGCTTGCGCCGCGAGAGAATGCGGGGTGAGACTTTGCGAGAAGTAGGCTCACTCATGTGCGCTCCCTCAATGTGGCGCTCGGTGTGGCGGCGCGGCCTGTGATCATTGCCCGCATGCGACTACTGAATCCAGCAAGATAAACCATCACCACGTGGACCAGCAGGAAAAGCAGGAGAGCCAGGGATACGAAGAAGTGAAGGGTACGCGCCGATTGCTGGCCTCCGAGCACATTGACCGTCGCCGGAAACGCCGAAACAAAAGCGGGCGACATCGCCAGGCCCGTCCAGATTACTAAGGGGAAGAGAACGAAGATCACGAACAGATAGGCGAACCGCTGGAGCAGGTTATACGACCAGGCTTCCGCCTCACTCGGCCGCTCGAATCGCAAATGGTCGGCGACTGACGTCGAAAACCTCCGCCATGACAGATCGGTTTTGGCCGGGACCAGATTTTTCCGCAAATGACCCGCCAACAAGCCGAAGATTACATACAGTAAGCCGGTCAATACCACCACCCAGGCGGCTTGAAAGTGGAGATACCGGCTCCAGCCGTTCTGGTCGGGCAGCACGTACCCATAGCCCGTAGGCACCAATGTTCTCGAGGCAGGGATTGGCAGTTTCAACAACGTTGGCGTCAAATCGTTCCCGGTTTCGCCCCAATAGAACCGGGGGTGAGAGATCACAATTTCAATTCCGCTCACCAGCAAGGCAAGAAAGCACAGCGCGGTAATCCAGTGTGTGATGCGGACGAGGGCAGAGTGCCGCGAAGCAACCGTCGTGGTTGGGACGGCCGAGTCAGCACTTGGGATGCAAGCGGAGTCGCCCACGCCGGAATGGTACCACGTCGCAGGAGCCGCGCTTGGTTTTGCTCATGTGGACGACGGCGGCGCGTGCGAACGCTAAGATGGTTAACATGGCCGTCGACGAACGATTCCAGAACGGTGCGGAGAAGTATGTCGCCTACCTTCAGGCGCCCGAAGGAAGACTGCGCACCGACCTGGCATTCGCCAACCTGGAGGACTTTCTTCCTCGGTCGCGGACCCAGTCATCGCGTGTGCTCGATGTCGGGTGTGGCACCGGAGAGACGGCGGTTCGCCTGGCGCGCCTCGGCATGCATGCGACGCTGCTCGATTCCTCTCCTGCGATGCTGGATATTGTGAAACGCACAGCACAGGAAGCGGGGGTAACCGACAAAGTCACACTGCAACCTGGGGACGCTACGCAGCTGACGGACTTGTTTCCCACTGCATCGTTCGATGTAATTCTGTGTCACAACGTGCTGGAATATCTCGACGACCCAATCGCTGTGTTGCGCGCTGCGGCTCACGCCTTGCGGGATTCCTCAGCCATACTTTCCGTCCTTGTGCGGAACCGGGCCGGCGAAGTATTCAAGGCTGCGATTCACGCAGGTGATTTGGCGGTTGCGGAAAATAACCTTAACGCTGAGTGGGCGCAAGAGTCTCTGTATGGAGGCCAGGTAAGACTATTTACACCCGACGGCCTGCAAGCCATGCTGAAAGCAGCGTCGCTGGCGGGGATTGCCGAAAGAGGTGTACGCGTCCTTGCGGATTACTTGCCGTCGCGGATTTCTCGCAGCGCCGATTACGAACAGGTTTTTGAGCTTGAGCGCAAACTTGGCAGCCGGCCCGAGTACGCCGCAATCGCCCGCTACACCCAATGCTTCTCACGCTTGGGTAGTCGTGCAGTTTGAAGCGGCTTTGAAAGGGCACGGCTTCAGCCGTGCCGCAAGTTCGCACCTTCATTACGGCTTTAGCCGCTGAGGGACGGCAATTCTCAAGCCGCACGACTACCCACGTTTGCTCGGTCTCTGATGGAGAGGATTGATGCAGAATGGTTCCATGAACAAAGTAGCCGGTGAATCTTCCACCTTCCCATCCGGCGCGAGAGCGACTCCAGCCGCGATTTCGCTTGGCCTCGGTCTCACCAACGAATGCAACCTCGCCTGCTCCTTCTGCTACCGCGATCCAACCCGCACCGATCGCCTCTCTCTTGATCACGTGAAGTCCGTCATGGAACGACTGCCGATCCATTCGGTGAATCTGGGCACCGGCGAGAACGGCATGCATCCAGACTTTAAAGCGATCCTCGGTTACCTGCGAACCCAGCCCATCAAACTCACCATCACTTCCAACGGCCATAGCGTTGCTGTTTTGGAAGACGACGAATTGCAAGCCTTTCACGATATCGAGTTTTCTCTCGATTACCCAACGCAGGCCGAGCAGGATACCCAGCGCGGGCCCGGCAATTGGGCGCTGATCCACCAGCAAGCGGAACGCTGCGTCAGGCTCGGCATCCCCGTAACCATCATCGCCGTTATGATGAAGGCGAATTACTCGCGCCTGGCACAGGTCGCGCGCGTAGCCAAACAGTTTGACGCTCCGCTGCGAGTGAATGTGTACCAGGCGGTGCGGTCCGACATTTACGCGTTGTCCTATCAGGAATATTGGGAGGGGTTCCAGAAGCTCTTTGCCGAAACTGACGTGATCGCCATTGGCGAGCCCCTGGTTCGAGCCATGGCGGGACTGCCGCCGCTTCGCGCCGGGTGCGGCGTAAACACCGTGAGGGTTACACCGCGCGCCACCACGCAACCCTGCGTTTATTGGCCCGGCGCGGGAGAGCCGCTGTCCGACTTGATCTCGATCGGCCTAGACATTCTGGACTCCGCCCCTTTCGAGCAGGCACGCACGCTTCCGGCTGCGTGCCACGCTTGCGATTTCCGAGACTCCTGCCATGGCGGCTGTGCCGGACGTCGGCGCCTTCAGGGCGCCCTGCTGGAGCCTGACTATTATTGTCCGATCATTCGTGGAGAACAGCCGAGACTGCATATCCAGATGGCCGCCGCCCGCGATCTTCCCAAACTCAACAGTTCCTGCACGACGGTCGTGATCTGGCGTCACGGTGCGTAACGGGTGAAGACGAAGTCGCGAGCTTTGATCGGCACGTGGCAGGGATAGCAGGTTTTGAGCATCGCCTCGTCCGCAGGCTTGCCGTCCTTATCGAATTGCGCGTAGCCCCAGCCGCCCGTCGCGGCGTACTTTTTTGAGTCCTTGACCATAAACTGAAGGTACCAATCCGGAGGGGGCCCGGGAACAAAAGACTGGGCACGGCCAAAGACTTTGTTATTTTCCTCCGAGGCGACATAAGTCCATGCGATTCGGGCAATGATTGTGCCGTCCGGGAAGGGAAGCTTTCCTTCCCGATAGGCCTTGATCGCGGTGTCGTTGCCCAGAATGGCGCGAATATCGTTGAGGCTGCCTTCTTCGTGAGCCACAGAGATCAGCCTCCAATCGCGGTAGCCGGGGGGAATTCTGATTCCGAAGATTGGGGCAGCCTCTCCATCGGCGTGTCCAGATGCGGAGGCGGTGAAGGCGACAACGCCGGTTACCGCTACAAGTGCGACCAGCAAATAAGCGATCCGTTTCATACGGTGTCTTTCCTCCAATATGACCTCTGAGTAGTGATTGCCGCCGAAGCTGATTCGTGAAGAACGATTCGATTGGAAGCGCCGGCATCATACCGGCCGTCCCGAGGGCGTCTCGCCCTCGGCTCAGGGGCACGATACCCGCCGAATAGCCGCCAAGATTCCGGCGCTACTAATTTACTTCGCGTCCATCCAGGAGTCTGACCCCGTCAGCTTGACGGATACGCCAGTCAAGAAAATGTGCAGCGGCTTACCGTCAGCGAAGCCAAGATGCTCGGTTGAAAACAGAATTGGCCCTGCCTTTTTGTAGCCTGCCCACGTTGCGAAGACGCGACTCGGCGGCTTGGCCCCTCCACGGTGGTAGACAAAGTACACCACGCGGTTGTCCTTCCCGACGTAGAGATCCCAGGTGTCGCCAGGTGTGTAACCGCCATCCGCGGGATATTTTATCGGTAGTAGCTCGGCCGTGCCGGCGCCCACCGGCAGGTTGAACTTGCCCTGATCGATTGCACTAGCATTCTTGTCCCAGTAAGCGTGGAAAGGGAACAGAGTCCAATAATTGTCGTTGACGAAACTCGGATCGATCATATTTTTTACGTCGTCGGATTGCGTGCTGAGGTCGGTGTGGACGTAGGAAACCTTGATCGGCTTGCCGTCTTTGTCCACGCCTTCAAAGGTAACCTTGCCGGTCTTGGGCTCCCACTCCCACTTGTGAGCGGTTTTGAAGAGCCCCGTGATTTCTCCGTTCCAGGTGTAGCGGATGGCCTCAACCTGGTCCCACGAATCGACACCATAGACCTTGGCAACTTGATCGAGAATTGGCGAGCGCGCCGGCGGCTGCGCCCAGGAGGTTGAGACAAGGACCAGCACTGCAAAAGCGAGCAAAGAGATCGTCGTTGAACGGCTCGCACTTATCATGGAGTTGGCTCCTCGGTGAATTTACAGATGTTGTCTTGGATGACCGACAAAAACCGCGGGATACACTACTTTCGAGCTAGCTCAAGAAATTCCGGTTCGATTCGTAATCGTAGCGCCGGCATCTTGCCGGCGGTCCCGAGGGCGTCTCGCCCTCGGCCCGGCGGGCACCCATATCATTTCCCCAAATGCCGCGGTCGCATGAACCGGCGAAATCCGAGGATTGCACCGGCAATTGCCACGCATCCGTATTCCAGCAGCATGATCCAGCCAGGTACCAGCCACGGACGCCCCAGTGTGCGCAAATGCCACACATAGTAAGTCGGAAGGATGCTGACTGTCCAGATCATGATCGGCACGGTCGACGTCGACCGCAGGAACGGTACCAGCCAGAGCAGGTACCAGGGATAGACGACCGGTGCACATAGAAGCGCTGCTGCCATGGGCCACGCAAATTCGTCCGAAGACGAGGCCGGGACCTTGCTTCGAATCCAGATGGCGGTAAGAAAACCGGCGAGTAGTGCCAGCCCAAGTGCAAGCGGCGTAGTCGACAGTCGCTCGACTGTCGCAAACACCGGATCGTTAAAGCGAAAACTGTGCACGTAAGTGCCGAGCGAGCCGATCGGAATCCGCCCGTGATTAAAGAAAGGCCAGTGGTTAAGAAATGGCCCGTGGTTAAGAAATGGAAGGTATAGAAGTCCGACCACGACGGCCGCCAGTGCCCCGTCGCGGATACGAACACGTTTCCAGTAAAGTGGCAGCAATACAATCGGCAGAAATTTCACCGCGACGGCCAGTCCAAATGCCACGGCCGCGACCGCGCGCCAGCGTCGTCCAAGCGCGGCGACAGACGCCAGCAGAAATAGCGCGCCGACGATATCGATGTGGCCGCTACCCGCCACCTCAATCGCGAGCAGTGGGTTCCAGGCATAGGCCAGAACCCAGTGTGATCCTTGCCCGCTCCGGCGCAAGATATCGAGCAAAACCAGAACGATCGCAAAATCGCAAATTACAAATGCTACTTTCAGCGCAAAGACAGACTCATGAATCGCGGTTATACCGCGGAAGAAAAGCTCCGCCCCCGCCGGATATGGGCTCGGTAATTCCGGGTTGTTCAGCGTGCGGGTCTCCGCTGTGTGCAACCCAGCCAGCGCAGGATCGCCTGGAACGACAAGATAAGGGTTATAGCCGAGCCGCTGTGCACGCCCGTCCCAGACATATCGGTGAATATCGTCATCCACGCCCGGGGGTATCTGAAGAAATTCAATATGCCACACAGCAGCCAAGACCAGCCCAAAGACGACGACACGCCGGGCAACGCGTCTCTCAATTCCCCGTGTAGCGAAAAACTCACGGATGGCGAAGAGATATGCGATGCCCGCAATCATCGAAGAGGCCATGAAGTACGATCCACCCCGATCGCCGAAGTGGCGTGAGCAGATCGTCAGCGCCCCGCACAACGTGGCTCCGAAGACGTAGACTCTCCACTCTGAGGTGAGCTTCACAGTTCTCCCGTACGGAGTGGCCCCGTATAGAGGGGGCCTGTGTGGAGTGGGCCTTCCTGCCCGCTTCGCTTGCACTGGCGAGAACTAGCGGGCAAGAGTGCCCCCTCCACGTAATCTCTCCCACTCTTTCAGCCACGCAGCCGTGCGTGGCGCCCTCTCCGGAGCGAAACGCAACTCGTCTGCCAGGCGAGTCAGGTCGTCCGCGACATCAATATCGTAAAAAAGATTCGCGAAACCCACGGAAAGCTCAAGCACCCGTGCGCGCGACAGCAGTCTCTCCAGCGCGCTGCTGGTGCCCATTCCATCGCCCGCAAAAAGCGTAGGATGAGAAGCCTTTGCACCGACGAGATAGTAGCCTCCGTCGTGCGTTGGCCCAACGACTACGTCATGTGCGGCCAGCGTTTCGAACGCGTCTTCGAGAACTGAGCCTGGCAGATGCGGGCTGTCGCTGTTGAAGGCAATGATGCGTCGTTGATGGGCGTCGCTCTGATGGCCTTCCGTTTGATGATCTTCTTTTGGACAATTCGGCGCGAAGTGCGCAAACACCGTAGTGAGGCCTGCGGCCAGACCCTCACCTTTTTGCGCAACGACGCTCACCTCACTGCCGGCCAATTGCGCCAGCTCGTTTACGTCCGAGTTCGGACACATGATGGCAACTTCTACATCGCCCAATTTCCCCAATCTTAATGACCGCGCCAGCGCCAGCGTGTCGTCGAGAAGACAGCAATAGAAATCGGTGACGGTCTCAGGAGAAAGACCGGGCACCAGGCGAGTTTTGACCGCGCCCGGCCTTGGTGCTTTCGCCATGATGACCAGCACCCGGTCCCCACCTGAAGAACGCACCACCGTCTCGCCTGAAGATTTCATACATTGTTGGCGCAATAATATACGACGTGTGGCCGACTCACGCCCGGTCTTGGCCTGAGTGGGCCACCCTATTGTTTTTCCCGGCATCGTGTCAACTCGCCCGGTTATACTTTTCGCGGAGACGCGGGTGCCCCTATCCAGCAGCAGCGCGGGAGCACGGAACAGGAGCAAGTCGATGAACACCAGAGCCAACGAAATTTCCCGCCGTCAGTTTCTCATTTCAACTGGTGTCGCGGTTGCGGCCACGTGTCTCACCCCACCCCGACCCTTCGCGCAGAAGGGCCTGGTTGAAATCGCTTTCACGGAATCCGCTACAGCCAAGATCACGGTGCAAGCCCTTCGGCGCAATATCAGCGTCCTTCTTGGTCCCGGTGGGAACATCGCCGCTCTTACTGGTCCGGACGGAAAGCTTCTCATCGATGCCGAAGTCGTCACCGCGCGGTCGAACGTTACGGCTGCTCTTGCCAGCATCAATGCGGATCCCATCAAGCAACTGGTCAACACGCACTGGCACTTCGATCACACCGGCGGCAACGAGTGGGTACACGAGGCGAGCGCAAGCATTTTAGCGCACGAGAATACGCGCAAGCATCTTTCCGCGGACACGCGCGTGGAAGGCTGGGTTTACACTTTTCCGCCCGCGCCCGCCGGAGCGATCCCCACAAGTGTGTTTCAGGACGAGCACACCGTTCGCTGCAATGGCTCCACTCTCGCCCTCAAGTACTACGGCCCTGCGCACACCGATTCCGACATCTCCGTACACTTTACCGAGGCTGATGTTCTGCACACCGGAGACACATTCTGGAATCGTAACTATCCTTTTATCGACTATTCGACCGGAGGCAGCATCGATGGCCAGATTCGCGCAGCGGAAGCGAACCTTGCGAAGGTGAGCGCGGCGACGATTGTGATTCCAGGCCATGGGCAGTTGCGGGGAAAGCGGACCTGACGTTGTTTCGCGATGTGCTCGTCGAGGCGCGAGAGAAAGTCGCTAAGCTCAAGAAGCAGGGCGCGACCTTGGAAGAGGTGATCGCAGCCAAACCCACCGCTTCCTATGACGCGGAGTGGGGACAAGGCTTTCAGAGTCCCAAGTCTTTTTTGGGATGGGTCTATCAGGGCGTCTGAGAGCAGGAAAGTACGTCCCGTCTGGCCTCAAGACGTCTTACGCTCCCGCTGGCCCTGATGTCCCGGCCCTTCGCCGTCGAAAATAATAGCGCACGATCAGGCTGAGGATGAACCAAGCGGCGCCTACTGTGCCCTTCAGCGTGCCGCTGATCTTCGATTTTCCGATACGCGGGTAGTAGCTCACCGGGACTTCCACCACGCGGTATCCGGCGAGCGCGCCTTTGAGGATCATCTCAACCGCCCAGCCATAGGTAGTCTCTTCGAGCGCGAGCGCGCGGAGTACATCGGCGCGGCCAGCACGAAACGGGCCGAGATCGCTGACGTCTACTTTATAAAGAAGCCTGATCAGGCTCGCGGCGAGACGATTGCCAAACTCCTGATGCCATGGCAACGCGCCGGCAGAACTCTGTCCGTGCAGCCGGCAGCCCAGCGTAATGTCGGCACGTCCCTCTGCAGGTCCGTCAATGATCGGTGCCAAAAGAAGCGGCAACTCTTCTGGTCGATCACTGTAATCGCCATCGAGGAAAACAACCACGTCAGGGGAATTTGCCGCTGCCATCCCCGTCAAACACGCTCGCCCGTATCCGCGCCGAGGTTCGTGGAGGACGCGGGCCCCCATCCTGGCTGCGATCTCGGGAGTCCCATCGGTGGAATTGCTATCGACAACCAAGACCTCAGTGACAATGTCGGCTGGGAGATCCGCCAAGACGCGGCCGATGGATTGCGCTTCATTGTGGGTAGGAATGACGACTGACACTCGCACGCGATCTTCGCTCAAGTCAGCACGCTCAAGTCACCACGCCGAAGTTACCACCACGGAGAAGACGGCCAGCGCCGCGCCAGCAAGGCGTCGACGCCCCACGCTCGACCCGCCCGCCCGACCACGAGCCCAAGCGATGCCATTACCGGAACCAGCAGCTCCCAAATCCACGCCGTGCCCCACTCCGACACCCAAAGGCTGCCGAGATATAGAAACGCTACCAAGGCGGCCGGGCGCGTCAGCAGACCGATGACGAGCAGGATGCCGAGCGAGATCTCGGTCAACGCCTGCATAGGACCTGCCATCGCCGCGTGGCTCGCCGCTAAACCCATGACCGCTTTCCACGCCGCCGGCGAGTGGCTCGCCTTTATGTAATAGTTGATCAGGCCTGCGTAGCCGGCCGGAGTGTAGAGACCCTTTCCCAGATTTTCAAAGAATACCCAGACGAGCATTGCTCCGACCGTCACACGAACGATTGCCAGCCCATTTGCCGCTGGCAGCTGGTTGGTCGCATTTTGCATTGGGCTTGCATTGGTCATCATCGGTATCTCTCAGCGGGGGGCTCACTTCGTTCGTGGCCAGAACCGCCTAACTCCTCTAGAAAGTTTGTCGCTGGCAACCGCGGGCAACCGCTGGCACCAAAGATCAGACATTTTAAGCCGTTCTTCCCCGCCTTGCCAGTAGATGCCATGAAGAACACATAAGTTGCGCCGTCACTTCCCCAGCCTCTCCCGCAGTTCGAGCTTTAGCACCTTGCCATACGCATTGCGCGGCAACGCTTCGGTGAAAATGATTCTGCGCGGCAATTTGATCTTATTGATTCGGAGTTTCAGAAACTCCATGAGCTCGACATCGCTCGCACTGGCGCCCGCCTTCAGCGCAACGAACGCGATCGGAACCTCGCCCCACTTCTCATCCGCCGTCCCCATGACAGAAACTTCCGCAATCGCCGGATGATCGAGTAATTGGTTTTCGATCTCCGCCGGATAAATATTGACGCCCCCGCTGATAATCATGTCTTTGGAGCGTCCCGCAATGTAGTAAAACCCATCTTCATCGCATCGCGCCAGATCGCCGGTGTGAAACCATCCGTCCGCATCCAGTACCTCGGCGGTGGCACCAGGGTTGTTCCAGTATCCCCGGCAAACATGCGGCCCGCGCAGGCACAGCTCGCCAACCTCATCATTTGGCACCTGATTGCCTTGCGAATCTACCAGCTTCGCCTCCGTGAACATCATCGGCTTTCCCACCGAACCTGCTTTCCGCACCGAGTCCGCATCGGTCATGGCAAAACAATTTACGCCTACCTCGGTAAGTCCGTAACCTTGATGAAAAATCGCGCCGCGCTGCTGCCACGTCTGGAGAAGTGGCAACGGAAGTGGAGCGCCGCCACTCGCGCACCAGCGCACTCCGCTTAGATCGAGAGCCCCAAATTCTCGCGAATCGAGAAACATTTTGAAGATCGTCGGCACACCGAAAAGAATCGTGCACTGATAGTCGCGAAGCGTCCGTAAAACCTCATTCGCATCGAAACCGTCATGCAAGACGATGCTGCCTCCAATGGCAAACAACGGAGTCATGAATACGGTCAGGCCCCCGGCGTGATACATCGGTGTGTAAACCTGAACTCGGTCGCTTTCGCGCAACTGCCACGAAACCACCGTGTTGTAAGCGTTCCATGCAATCTGCCGATGTGAAATCATCACTCCCTTAGGCCGGCCCGTTGTACCGCTGGTATAGAGCAGGCAGAAAATATCCTCGGGTTGCAGTCGTGTTGAAAGTGGATCCAGACGAACCTGATCGATAGCTGTGGCATAACTAAGTGCGTTCGAGATGCCGCTGGTCGGGTCCAGACTTACTAAGTGCTCGAATCCGATAAGTTCCTGCAGTTCAGCTGCTACTTTCTCGTAGCGTGCGGAGTACATAAGGCAGCGCGGTCCACAGTCCGCGAGAATCTGTTGCAACTCCTGCGCTGTGTTACGTGTGCCCAGCGGTACGAGAATGATGCCCGACTTAGCCGCCGCCCAAAAGGCATCCACATATTCCACCCGGTTTTCAGAGAGGATGCAGACGCGATCCCCCGCGCGCAGCGAGCAAATATCCGTCCAGACTCGCGCACACTGCACGGCGCGCCGATTCAGATCTGCATAAGTGAACTCGCGGGCCGTGGGAACAGGGTTCAATGAAACATCGATCAATGCAACAGCATCAGGACTAAGTCGTGCCCGCTCTCCAAGAATATCGCCCGTAATCACGACTTCTCCTCCGGCCGTGAGCCAGGCCGCGATGAAGATGAAGCAGGTTGGGCAGCGCCCGCCGCGGATAACAAATCCGGCGCCAGAATCTGCAACAACACTTTAGTCAGCTCCCGCGGACGCTCGAACTGCGGCGCATGGCCGCATCTTTCAATAACCGTAAGCGTGGAATGCGGAAGCTGTGACTGCAGCCACTTCGCGTAATCCATCGGGACAAGGCGATCCGATTCGCCCCAGATCAAGTCCACCGGCATTTGAAAACTTCCCAGTTTGCCTTCAAGCAGGTACTTGAATATATCTTCCTGCCCCGCGGCCAGCAGCCGCGAGATTGGGCCGGTATTTGAAATGCGAACCAAATCATCGAGCACGAAATTCGGTTGCCGAGGTGAAGAAGGATCCAACACTGCATCCAGCGTGCGCCGAGCCTCTTCGCGATCCTTTGGCATCAGGCCAATCTCGGATGAGTTTTTGATGGGGCCACCATCGATAAGAATAATGCGCCTTACTCGCTGAGGATGTTTCTGCGCATACAGCATCGCCATCCATGCTCCCAGCGAATTACCGGCAAGCACCATGGGTTCGCCGCGCAAGGGCATCGCGTCCAGCACTTGCTCCAATGCCGTCAACAGTGTTCCCAGACTCAGCACGCCAGTCGCCGGGTCACTCTCGCCGTGGCCCGCCAAATCGGGGATCACCAGCTGAAAACGTCCCTTCAGCTCAGGCACCACCCGATTCCACGTTCCCGCCTGATCGCCCGAGCCGTGCAACAATACCAGCAAAGGCCCCGCGCCGCCATGCCACACTGTCTGTTTTCCCACCGTAGTGATGAGCTGTGTTTTTCGAAGGCCCGCCCGGCGGAGCGCGTTCCTGCGCAACCAGACCATCATCGCGATCGGTCGCAAATAGAAAAGTACAGAGAAGATAGTAAGTGCAGTAACTACGGAGACAACTGCAATTAGCCCAAGTTGAACGGCCAGGCCCATCCCGCTCCTTACGGCATACGAAACGCGCAACCTGCCTGGTTGTATCCCACCCCGGAACCCACCATCACGACCAGGTTGCCCGACTTCAGCTTGCCCTGCTCAATCGCATGATCGAGCGCCATGCCCACGCAGGCAGAGCCAGTGTAACCGTACTGCTCCATGATGGTATGAGCGCGTTCCGCCGGTACTCCAAGACGCTCCATCACGCGTTCAATCGTGGGTTTCCGCACTTGAGTAAAGATGAAGCTATCAACCTCGGGGAGTTCAAAGCCGCCGTCCTTCGCGAGTCGCTGTACGATGATCGGCCACGTCTCCTCGTTCAACTCTGGAGGATAGCGGCTCTTGATCGTGCACGCCGTGCGCCCCGCTTTGACCGAATCTTCGCTCGCCGGTTCAAACGTCCCGCCCGAATAGATTCCCCAATAGTCGTGATAGGAGCCATCGGCGCGAAAAGTCGAGGTTATGAAGCCGGGCGAAACGCCCGGTACCAGCACCGCTGCACCCGCGCCATCACCATAGAAGAAAAGCATGGGGTCGGTAGCCGCTGTAAGTTTGTGCATGAGATACACGCCAACGACAAGCACGGTCTTGATTCCGGGATTAGCGGCTATAATCCCCGCAGCCGCGGAGAGTCCGGTTGGAAACGAAGCGCACGCGCACCCGACATCAAACGTCCCGGCATTCTTTGCGCCCAGCTTATATTGCAGAACAACCGAGGTGGCGGGAGTTATGTAGTCGGGCGAATCGGTACCGAGAATGATCAGATCAACATCTTCAGGTTTCTTCCCGGCACGCTCCAATGCAAGTTTGGCTGCAGGAAGAGCCACATCGCTCGTTGCCCAGTTTTCCGGCGCATGCCAGCGCGTCTTGATTCCGCTGCTCGCCTCCATTTTGTCCACGAAATCCGGAATATTCTTGAAGCGTTCGCGCAGCATGTCATTCGTTACTTCTATCTCAGGTACATATCTTCCCGTGGCGACAATGTTCGCGTAACGCGTCATAACATCCTCTTATAAAAACTAACAACTAACGACAGCTTTTCTGATCTGCCGCCATAACTCATGTCCCCAGAACTAATCCGCCGTCAACCGAAAGCACCGTCCCCGTAATGAACGATGCTGCATCCGAGGCCAACCAGACATACGCTTCCGCAACGTCCTCCGGCTTTCCCATGCGGCCAATCGGTGTGTGCGAAACCATAGATTGCACAATCTTTTCCGGCATCTTCTGCACCATTTCGGTCGCGACGAATCCCGGAGCGACCGCATTCACCCGGATGTTGTATTTTCCCAGTTCACGCGACCAGGTCTTCGCAAAGGCAATCACTCCCGCCTTGCTCGCCGCATAATTGGTCTGTCCGAAATTTCCGTACAGGCCTACCACCGAAGAAGCGTTGAGAATCACCCCCGCGCCCTTGCGGATCATGTGAGGCACAACCGCACGCGAACAAAGAAAGACGCCCTTAAGGTTCACCGACATGACCGCGTCGAAGGCCTCATCGCTCATCGTGCCCGCGACCGCGCCGTCCTTCCACTTTACAAACTGCGAATCGCGTGTGATGCCGGCATTATTGATGAGCACATCCACCGCCCCCCACCGTTTCACAACTTCTTCGACCGCGAATTCCACCTCGCCCGCATCAAACACGCTGAGCTTGCGGAAGAGCGCTTCTCCTCCAAGTGCCATCAGTTCGCGCAGCAATTCCTCGCGCCCGCCATCGTTCACGTCCCATGCCGCCACTCGGCACCCTTCACTGGCAAATCGACGGGCCGTGGCACGGCCAATTCCCGCCGCCGCGCCCGTCACAATCACCACCTTTCCACGCAGACCCGTGTCTTTCATCGGCTTCCTAAAAGCCCACTTTAAGGGCGAATTGAACTACGCGCGGCCCCGTGCTGGTCGACAGGATCTGTCCAAAGTAAGGCGACGCGAGGATGGCGAAATTCGTATTCGGACCCACCGGATTCGCAAAGCTCACGTTGTTGAACGCATTGAAGAATTCCCCTCGGAACTCAACCTTCACCCGTTCGGTGACCGGGAACATCTTCACAATATTAATGTCGACATCTTTCTGATCGGGACCGCGCAGGCTGTTGCGCGGCACGTCGCCAAAGTCTCCCGCTTCAGCCGTCGCCGCCGTGTAACAGGCCGTATTGAAATACTCCCCAATCCGCGACTGTACGCTCCCGCCCAGCACCGGATTACATCCCGGCACAGAATTGGCGCGCGCTTGTACAAAGGCAGTGTCATTGGTCACCACCGTAAACGGCGTGCCGCTCTGCAAGACGAGGACGCTGCCCAGTTGCCATCCGTTGACCGCCTGTTTCATAACTCCAGAGCCGCCCTTGTAAAACGCCGGCAGCTCATAAATCCCGCTGAACACAAAACGATTCCGGCGGTCGAAGTCGGAATTCGCGTAGTTATTCAGTTGGCCCGGTGCCTGGTTTCCTGGGACAACCGTAACGTCGCTGGTGCCCGAGGGATCGCCGGAATAATCGTCAAGCGAATGGCTCCAGGTGTAAGAGGCGAGGAATTGTAGCCCGTGCGAGAATCGCTTGGTGACGCTCGCCTGCAGAGAGTTATAACTCGAATTCGACGAGCTCTGCATCGTGTGCACGCCAAAGCCCTGCACGGCCAGACTCGACAGTCCGGGATAATAAGCGCCGACGGGACCCAGCGCGGTTTGCACGAGCGCCTGGTTCTGGTCGACCAACCGGTACATTTTGCGTCCGATCGACCCCACATAACCGACACTCAGCATCCAGTTGTTGGCAAACTCGTTTTGAATGCCAAAGCTGTACTGTTGAATGTAGGGCGACCGGAAGTCGTGAAGATCCGGATAAATGCCATTCGCGGAAACCGCCTGCACCGGCAACGGCAAAAGAGCGCTGGGAGCTCTTGGCAAGTACGCCGGTGGCCCACCGAAGGGAAATATTGCTGCGTTGTTGAAGAGCAGCGGAAACTGGTTGGGCTGCGGAACCGTAACAAACGGAGTGGCGATCGGCGTCAGGAACGCCTGCGCCAGCGTGTAGTAAGGGAAATCGAGGATCTGGTTGTTGAGCAGCCGGGAATTCGCCCGGTCGTAATAAACGCCGTAGCCGCCCCGCACCACCAGGCGATTGTCGGAGCGCGGCTGCCAGGCAAAGCCAAAGTGCGGCGCAAAATTGTTTTTGTCCGAGGGGACAAGCGATGGTTGCACCAGTGGAACCCCGGGCAAAGGGTGAGTGGCGTTGGAGGCCTGCACAAATCCGCCGGTAATCGCAACTCCGCCACCGAACGCCGGAGGTATGGCAACGGTCTTGATCTGTGTTGGATCAAATCCGATAAAGCGCCCCTGGGTTTCGGTGAATGGACCAAAGAACTCGTAGCGCATGCCGAGCGTGAGTGTTAAGCGACTGGTTGCGCGCCACTCATCGTTGACGAAGCCAGCCCAGTCCTGGGCTCGAACATCTCGGTTGTTCACGCCGGACCCCATGATCGTCAGACCGGCCGTATCGCCGAAGCCGCCCAGAAAATCAGTAAACGGCTGACCGGAAAATCCCAGAAAAAAAATCTGACCGCGCGTATAGAGGTTGAACGTCTCGTCCAGACTATGATGCTTGTACTCCATGCCGAACTTCAGGCTGTGGCGTCCCTTCTCCCAACTCAGGGTGTCGCCAACCGTGTACGTCTTTTCCACTCCACTGTTGTCGGAAAATGGGTTAGCTCCCAGGTCGAACTCGTTGGCCACCGAGATTTCTGGCATGCCTGCGAACAGATCGCTCAGCGGCGAACTGATTCCCACGTCCGACGACGTGAATGGCTCCTGAGGTTGCGATCCCGTCGTGATAAAACCAAATCCGAAATGGATGTCATTCACCAGCCGTGAAGTGATGGTATACGTGTCATCTACCGCCAGTACCCTTTGATTGAGATTCGCGGTGCCGCCAAATCCCGGAACGGGCAGAGGATTTGCCAGTCCGAACAAATTAAACAGGGCTTGGGTCGTTGGATTGTTGGCGGCAAAAAATTTGCCGGATAACCGGTTCTTTGAAGAGACCTGGAAGTCCAGATTCGTGTTGAACTGATCTTCGCGAAACTTGGATACGCCGACCACGGGAGTGTTACAGAAGCCGTTCTTCGGAACGCAGTTGCTTGGCGCCGACGGGATCACATTAGCCCCATTCAGTTTTGCCTGCAGCAGAAACTGTGCGGTGGGGCTCAAGCACGATGGCGTCGCCGCCAGGCACAATGTCAACGGGACGGCTGGGTTAGCAAAGGACGCTGCCAACGCATTGATCGCCGCATCGGAGCGGTCGTTCGTCAGGTTCTCGGGAACCAGCACGGTCCCGATGGAATTCAACAGCGAAGTCCCGTTTCGCTCGCGGCTTCCCTGGTACGACACAAAAAACAGCAGGCGGTCCTTTATGATCGGCCCACCGAGCGTGCCTCCAAACTGATTACGCAAATAGGGAGGCCGCTTGACCTCCGAGTTATTCAGAAAATAGTTATTGGCGTTGAGTACGGTGTTGCGGAAGAATTCATAGGCATTTCCGTGGAATTCGTTGGTCCCGGATTTCGTTACCGCCGCCACGATTCCGCCCGCCACGCGCCCCTGGGAAGCGTCATACTGGCTGGTCTGCACGATGAATTCCTGCAGAGTGTCCGTCGCCGGCACCGCCAGATTGGGCGTGGAACCGGTGCCAATCGAGTTCGCATCGCTTCCATTAATGATGACCGAGTTCGACGTCGACCGCATCCCATCCACATAAATCGGAGCCGCCCCTCGTCCCAGTTCCGACGAACTCTGCACCGGTCCCGACGTGCCCGGCGTAAGCGTCAGCAATTGTTGGAAATTCCTGGTGGGTAGCGGAAGCTGGCGGATCTGCTGCTGCTCGATCACCGTGCCCTGCGCGGCATTCTCGGTTTGCACCATCGCGCTCTGGGCCGTGACTTCAATAACTGCCTTTTGCGAGGCGACCTCCAGCCGCACATCCAGATTCGTTGTGTCGGTGATTCGAACCACAACGCCCGCTTCCTGCGCCCTGCTGAATCCGGCCTTTTCTACCGACATGCTGTACGTTCCCGGCGGAGTCAGCAGGAAAGAGTAGTGTCCGCTGGCATCGGTCGTTGTCTCGCGCTGCACTCCGGCCACGCTGGTGAGAGTCACCTTCGCTCCGCTGACCACGGCGCCGGTGGCATCCCTTACTAGGCCCACGATTTGCCCGGTCGTGGCGGTCTGCGCCTGCAGCAGCGGCATCATGAAACAGAAAATGGCGGCGGCCGCCAGCAGCGTTGCGAATATCGACTTTCGCATACTTCCTCCTTAGGGTTATCGCAAACTTATGTCACAAATTCGTGTCGTGATCTCTGATGCTGCAATCTTCATGTCGCAATCAGGTGTCGCAATTACATTTTCGACTTTCTGTCCTTCGGGCTGCGCGTATACAGGCGCACAAATTGCTCAATCGCCTCTTTGTCGCTAACCCCCAAATGGCTCTTCGCTCCAAAAAGTTCTTCCACCAGAAAATAGGTAACGAACTGCAGGTACAGGGTCACATACGCAAATCCAGGATTCACATTGCTGGGGAAGGGAATTGGGGTCTTTTGAAACAACGCCGTCGAATAGTTGCGCAGTCCGCCCGCAATTTCTCGATAGCTATGGATGAAATGCTTATGACGGAACTCCACCACGTCGACATACATCAGCCGCCAGTAATCCAGATTCTCCGAAACCACGCGCCCTACGGCCATTCCCAGCTTCTTCAATGACTCCGGATCGGGGGATTGCATCAAGGGAAAAAGTTCGGTCCGCCGCAGCCCTTCCATTTTTTGTTCCATGTGCTGCACCAGGCCGATGAACAGGTCTTCCTTGGTCGGGTAATAAAGGTAGAGCTTGCCCATGGACACGCCCGCCTTGTGAGCCACTTCGCGGACCGTCGTACCGTGAAATCCCTGCCGGGTGAAGAGCTTCAGCGCGGCGCGTTCGATCTTGCGCCGGTTGTCGGCAACCGTGTCATCCAGAAGTCTGGGCATGGGTCCGCGGTGTCACCCGAGACGAGCGCTCGCTCTTCTTTCATTTGCACCAAGACGAGCGCTCGCTCTCGGTGCCGGATTCTAAGATGTCATCGCTATACTGTCAAGGAAATTTAATACTTTAACAAGCTGCCGACTCTGTTTCGACTTGTTTTGAAAGGACGCGGCTTCTACAAGAAAATATACAAAACCGACGATCCCAAGGGAATAAAAGTCCCACCACGCAGTTTAGAATCATGAGCGTGTCCCCCTTGGACGCCCAATCCGATTCGTTTGAACAGCTGGCCATGCCCCTTTTCGACCAGCTCTATAACTTCGCGTGCTGGCTGACGCAGAATCGTGAGGAAGCTGAAGACCTGGTGCAGGAGACCTATGCCAAGGCTTTAAAAGGATTTTCGTCGTTCCAGTCAGGCACGAATTTCCGCGCCTGGATCTATCGCATCCTGCGCAACACGTTCCTGACTTCACGCACCGGATTGCGCGCCACCATGACCATATCTCTCGATTCCGAGTCCAATTCCGATTTCGACGCCGACCCCTCCGCCCTGCCCGTCGACGTCGCCACGCCGGAAACGATTCTCATCGAGCGCTCCAGCCAACGACTGCTGCAGAGCGCCATTGATCAGTTGCCCGTCCATTTTCGAGAAATCCTCCTGCTTTGCGACGTGGAGGAAATGTCGTATCAGGAGATTGCAGAAACGCTTTCGATTCCGATCGGCACCGTGATGTCGCGCCTGTCGCGCGCCAGGAAAGCATTACGCGCTTGCCTGCAAAAGCAGCTGCCCGCGAGATGAACATGCCTTGTGAGCTTTGGAAAGTAAAACTCGACGCCTACGTTGACGGTGAGCTTTCAACGGAAGACATGCGCGCCTTTGACGCTCATGTGCGGGCATGCCCATCGTGCGCCGCCGATGCTCTCGCTCGCGTCCAACTGAAGCACGCGACTCAAAATGCCGGAAGAAGATTTACTCCAAGCCCGGAGTTTCGCGCCCGAATGCAAGCCACCCTTCAGCCGAAACCAAGGCGCAGCAGCATGGCTCTGACTCGTGTCTGGATCACTGCGACCGCTCTGGTAGCTATTCTTGCGGTCGTCGGTTTAGCCGCTAATTATGGGCGAGAGCGAAGCCGCGCCCTACAGGTCTATAGCGAGGTCGCCGACCTGCACGTTGCGACCTTGGCCAGCAGTTCGCCGGTGGATGTAATTTCCTCGGATCGGCACACCGTGAAACCCTGGTTTCAGGGAAGGATTCCGTTCGCCTTCGATTTGCCGGAACTCCAGAATACCGAGTTTTCGCTGCTCGGTGGACGCATGGCCTATCTCCACCAGACTCCTGGCGCCCACCTGATCTACGGGCTCCGCAAGCACTATATTTCTGTTTTCATTTTTCCGGAAAATGCATTGCCGGCAAGAATGACGATGGACGAAAACTCCGTCGCCAGCAAGCAACTATCGTTCAGCATGGCAACATGGAGACGAGGCGGCCTGCGCTATTTCGTGATCGGGGATGCAAGCCCCGCCGATATCAACAACCTGGCGAACCTGCTCAAGTCCATCGGCTCATAACCGCTTTGACCGCGGTAGCATCCGCTTTGGCCGCTGAGGTTCGACAACAGGTGCCGAGCGTACTTTTCCCTCAGCCTTCCATAGTCGAGACGTCGCCCGCGTCCAGCCCTGCCTCTTGCGCCTTAAGAATCCGTCGCAGAATCTTTCCCGACCTCGTCTTGGGCAACGAGGCCACAAACTCCAACGACGAAGGAGTCGCGATCGGCCCCAGCTCTCTCCGCACGTGTTCGATCAATGCCGCCGCCAGAGCATCCGAAGCCACGTGATCGTTACGCACCTGCACGAACACTTTGATGGTCTCGCCTTTCATCGCATCCGGCACACCAATGGCCGCCGCCTCCGCCACCGCGGGATGCGACACCAGCGCGCTTTCCACCTCCGCCGTGCCGATGCGGTGTCCGGCCACGTTCAGCACGTCATCGTAGCGCCCGAGCACCGCAATGTATCCGTCTTTATCTTTCGTCGCAACATCGCCCGTGACATAGAAACCGGGGATGACCTGCCAATCGCGCTCGTAGCGTGCCGGGTCACGCCACACCGTGCGCAGCATGTGCGGGAACGGCCGCTTCAGCACCAGGCGACCTCCCACTCCCGCCGGAGCTGACTTGCCGCTCTCGTCCAGCACATCCGCCCCCGCCCCCGGCACCGCTACTCCGACTCTTCCCGGACGCATCGCCATCGTCGGCGGCGTCCCCAGCGCAGGTCCGCCCAACTCCGTCTGCCACCAGTTATCGATCACATATCCCCACTTGCCATCACCCGCCAGGTGAGTTTGCGCCCAGCGCCAAGCCTCTGGATTCAGCGGTTCGCCCGCGCATGCGATCACTCGCAAGCTGGTCAAATCGTGCGCTGCCGGATAACTCTCCCCATGCCGCATGAACATTCTCAACGCCGTGGGCGCGGTGAACATTTTGGTTACCGCATAACGCTCCACGATCTCCCAGGCAATTCCCGGATTCGGATAGTCGATCGCGCCCTCGCGGAACAGCGTCGTCACCCCCGCGCACAGCGGAGCGTACGTGATGTAAGAATGACCAACCACCCAGCCAATATCCGACGTGCACCAGAAGATGTCGCGATCGCCGACATCGTAGTAGCTCTTCAAGTGATAGGTCGTGCCCACCATGTACCCGCCATGCACGTGCACTACGCCCTTCGGCTTGCCGGTCGAACCCGAAGTGTAGAGCAGGAACAGCGGGTCCTCCGCATCCATCTCCTCCGCCGGGCAATCCGCAGAAAACTTCAGCAGGTCGTTAAAGTCAACCTCCCGAGCGCCAGTCACTCCAGTCCCTCCCCGCGAATACACCACCACCTTCTCTACGCACTCCAGGTTATCGACCGCCTCGTCCACAATAGCTTTGAGAGCGACGGTCTTTCCCCGCCGGAAGCCGACATCTCCCACAATTAGAACCTTGGCCTCGGCATCCGTAATCCGATCGCGCAAAGCGGTGTGCCCCAGACCGGCATAAACCACAGAATGAATCGCCCCGATTCGAGCGCAGGCCAGCATCGCCACCACGCCCTCGATCGTCAGCGGCATGTAAATCACCACCCGATCGCCTTTTACCACTCCCAGAGACTTCAAGCCGTTCGCGAAGCGGCAAACCAAGCGGTAGAGCTGTCCATAGGTGACGGTTCGCTCGCTGCCATCTTCGCCCAGCCAAATGAAGGCAGCGCGATTGCACCGGTCAGAATTGGCATGACGATCCAGCGCGTTGACCGTGATGTTGGTCTTTCCGCCGGTGAACCACTTATGATGCACGCCATCCCACTCCAATACTCGGTCCCACTTCCGCGACCACGTGAAGCTGGATGCGTACTCGCCCCAAAAGGCATCGGGATCTTTTGAAGCGCGAGCGCATTCCCCCAACCAGTCTTTCTCCAGGGCGTTGCGCACCACGATATCCGGTGCCGCATATTCCTGGTCCATCACCAGCAGGTTAGAGATATTTTCCGGCTTCGAAGGGGTAAGAGTGCCCATGTGGACCTCCTCAGGGTATGACTATTTACTACACATCGGGTGGAGTTTGCTCTGCCCAACTTTCCTAGTCTGTGACGCAGATCACAGCATTGCGTGTCTGAAAGAAGGAGAATTCGCGGCGAATCACAACCATATGTGATTAGCATCATGGCGCAGTTGCAAAAAAACACACAGGATTGCGCCCCATGCACTGCTACGATGCACGACCGAAAGGAGACACCGTTCTATGTTGAAGTTGAAGACGTGGTTGTCGATCCTCTTGATGATGGCCGTCACCGCTGTCCCCGTGATTGCGGGTGCCAATGATGCCAAAACGGCTAATGACAGTTCAGCCAGCGCAGAAGCTAGCCCCATGGCGGGCAGCCCAAGCCCCTCTCCAAGCCCGAGCCCAAGTCCAAGTCCGAGCCCTAGTGTGAGCCTGGTCACAACCGCCACCGATGCCAATGTCACGGCATTGCTGAATGCACTGGTAAAAAAGGGAATCCTCGCACCCACGGAGGCCAACGCCATTCGGAACGCAGCCCCCGCGGCCGAATTTCAACTTCTTATCGAGGCGCTCAGCCGCAAGGGAATCTTGAGCGCAGCCGATCTGTCCGCGGCCGCGAATCCCAGCACACAAACCACCGTCGCGGCGGTTCCGGTAGCTGCTTCGGATGCCGTTGCTGCTACTCTCTCGACCGCCGAGCCCGCTAACTCGTCGCAATCTCCGGCTGCTGCTCCGCCAGCGCCCGCCCCGCCACCCGTGATCGCGGCTATCGCCCCGTTGCGCGTGTTGCCCGTCGATCCGCCAGTTAAAGACGGCCTAAACGCAGCCTTTAAAATGGGCCCGGTCAAGATGACGCCGTACGGCTTCATCAAAGCGACCGCAGCCTACGACTCCAGCTCTCCCAATGGCGACGACTTCCCATTTGTGGGTCTCTTCCTCGGTTCCACGCAGGTAACCAACACCGGCCCCACCAAGGACCCCGAATTCCATTTGAAGGCGCGCTCCACTCGTATCGGATCGAACTTCGAATGGCCGGATGTTTCCCCGAAGCTGACCTTCACCGGACGCATCGAAGGCGACTATGAGGGCAACTACAGCGAAGTCGATAACCGTGACGTTTCGTCGATTCGAAGCAACGCCTTCCAATTGCGCCTCGCCTACGTCCGCATGGATTACGCCGCCAGCAATAAGACGGATATTTATTTCGAGGGCGGGCAAGACTGGACACTATTCGGATCGAGCGCGTTGCCGAGCATCCTGGAAACCACATTCCTGGGTGCGTTTTACGGCGACATCTATGAGCGCTCCCCGCAGTTCCAGTTCGGCTTGGTGCAGAAGCTGAGCCCCTGGCGCAACCTCAAGGTCGCTCCCACGTTTGCCATCATGATGCCAAGCACCGGCCAAATCGAAAAGCTCGGAAGTCTGGGACTGGCCGGCCAAATCGCTCAAGCCGAACGACAGGGCGCCGACTCGGGTCGTCCCGAGGTGGAAGCAAGAGTGGCCTTTCAGTTCCAGCTCGATCCGGCCCGTGGCGTCGCCCCGGCGCAGTTGATCTGGAGCGGATTTCAGGGTCGCCGAACTTCGATCGTCAGCAACGGCAACGCCCCGTACTGCAGCGGTGGTAGCTGTTTCATTCCCACCGCCAGTGAGGCTGCATTTTTCACCGCTCACAATGGCTTCACTACTTCCAGCACCATGTACGGCAACCAACTCGCCCTGCAATTGCCCACGCGTTGGGCGACTGTGGTGATGAGCGGTTATTTCGGAGGCGATCTGCGCTTCTTCTTCGGCGGTCAGGTTAACTCCTACTTCACCGATATGCATGGGCTGAGCAATCCCGTGGTGTACACCACCCTCGATGGCGGCCCCTTGGCAGCTGCTGGAGGCGCCGTTCTGGCCACCAACGCTTCCGGACAGGTCGTGGTTGCGCCCCAGAGGTCGGTTCGTTCCTTTGGCGGATTCATCAACCTTGGCTTGCCGTTGTCCCGCTGGTTCAATGCCGACCCGAAAGGCCGCAACGCGGGCTGGCAGCTTTACTTGAACTTTGGCAAAGACCAGGTGGTCAACAAGGACCTCAACAACTCGGGCGCGACTCAAATTGCCTGCGGCGAGGGTACCTGCACCGGCGCCAACTCTTTGTCGCCTTTGCCGCTCGCGATGGGCAAGATGTTTGCCGGCACCCTCTACTACAAACTCAACCCGTACGTCACGTTCGGCTTCGAGCAGTCGGTCTATGCCACTCGCCTTTTGGATGGCGTTCCCGGATACACCATCGCCGGAAAAGCGTCCAACGAATGGCAGGATCACCGTACGGAATTCGGGCCGATTTTCACGTTCTAGCCGGTTCGGGATGCTAGAAATGCTGGTGTCGATGCTTAGCACCGGATAACCAGAATGAGGGGGACGGTCTCCGTTTCGGGCGCTGCCCGCGATATGAGTCTGTCCTCCCAGCCTTCTAAAAGGCTTGTGCGGCGCGCGTCTGCGGGAGCAAAATGTACCGACCTCCGCGCCGGCTTCCCAAATCGTCTGGCAGTCCGGAAGAAGTGACTAAAAGAAGAAGACGCTAAAAGAAGATCGGAAGCACACGGGAAGAAGATGGGAACCGAAAGAAGACTGGAAATGGAAGGGTTGCATCCGCAAGGGTTGCGAGGAGTTCGTTATATGACTGTCCGGAGAAGCGCGCTCTTGCTGGCAGGTCTTCTGTCGATGGCCGTGTTCGCAAACGCCGCTTCGCAGAGCGGAATCCGGATCACTGTGCTTGATTCGGTAACTCGGTCGGTGAGCCTTGGCGGCAACGACGTTCCCAAGAATTGCGACCAGGTCAATTTTGACGCGTATTGCAACAACAGCAAAAGCGCGATCACTACAAACACCCTGGTAGTGCAGGAAGGCAACAATCGTCCATTTCGAGTGGCGTGCACCGTGGACTCGAAATACTCCAGGTGCACACCGCTGACGAGGGGCAAGACCTTCGACGCCAGAAGAGAAAAGCACGGCATCACCGTGTACTACCAGGATGACAATGGCAAGCCGCGAAAGCAGCTATACACGCTAGTCGATACGGACGGAAAAGCCGCTCCGGCGGTGACTGCGGTTGCAGTTGCAACTCAGCCACCCCCAGTCCCGGCTGAAAACAGCGCACCAACTGCAGTTGCACCCGTTGCCGCCGCCAGTGTGCGGCAGACCGTAAAGTGCAGCTTCACATCGACCCCTGCCGGCGCCGAGATCACGGTCGACGGCAGATATGTGGGCAACACGCCCTCCGAAATCGGACTCGCTACCGGATCCCACGTCGTCATCTTGTCGCTCCCCGGCTTTGCGCAGTGGAAGCGCGATCTCGCCGTAGCCACCGATTCCGTCGTCAATGTGACCGCTACTTTGCAAAAGTCGCAGCCCTGAGCTGGGGTGTCGTTGCAAGACTGATTTGAGCTCTACGTGAGGTTGGACTGGCGTATGATGGCGCGCGAAAGCTGTGGACCGTGGATAAGGAGTGCGCACGTGCCGTACGAGAGTCGTCGTGCTTGTGGAGAAAAAGCGGCTCTTGGTTCTCATTTCACTTCTGTAAAGGAGAAAAACTGTGGCTATGCATGACGCATCTGGATCTGAAGCAAACCATCTAAATCGGTGGTGGCACGTTGTTGGCGGAGTGTCCATGAACTTGGCGCTAGGCTCGCTGTATGCCTGGAGCGTGTTTGTGGCCCCGCTGGAAAAGGAATTCCACTGGAAGCGGGCTGATACCTCCAACGTATTCATCATCGCGGTGGTGGTCTTCGCGCTGACGTTCATTGTGGCCGGCCGGCTCCAAGACAAACTTGGGCCTTTCAAGATCTCTCTGATTGGCGCGGTTCTGGTGAGCCTGGGCTTTTTCCTCTGCTCTCAGGCCGACAGCCTCAACAAATTCTTCATCTTCTTCGGCGTCCTCGGGGGGTTGGGCAACGGTTTTGGTTATGCGACTCCGATTCCCGTCATGTCCAAGTGGTTCCCCGACAAGCGTGGCCTGGCAGTAGGCTTGGCGGTGGGCGGATACGGCGCAGGATCCGCAATCTTTGGGCCGCTGGCCAACAATTACCTGATCCCGAGCTTTGGCTGGCGCACAACCTTCATGGTGCTGGGCGGGATCTTCTTTGTGATGACAGTCTTTGGCGCATTCCTGCTCAAGAACCCGCCGGCGGGCTACAAGCCTACGGGTTGGACGCCGGCTCCGGCTTCCAAAGCTGCGGCCACCACCTATGACTTCACACCTGGCGAGGTGCTGCGCACGCCGACCTTCTACTTGATGTGGGTCGGGTACGCGTTCGGGTGCGCGGCGGGTCTGATGGTCATCAGCCAACTGGTACCTTTCGCCAAGAGCGTAGGCATCCCGAGCACAACTTTGGCGGCGTATGGCTTGGTGGTGGGAGCGGTCGGCAATGCCTCCGGCCGCATTCTCTCCGGCTGGATGTCGGACCACCTGGGCCGCATTAACGTTTTACGCCTGATGATCGGCATCTCCATGGTTGCCATGCCCATTCTGTATTTTGTGGGCGGCAACGTAGTGGGTTTGTTCTTCATGCTGTTCATCGTGTACTGGTGCTATGGCACGCAACTGTCGGTCAATGGCGCTGCCGCGGCCGATTTCTGGGGCACGAAGAATGCCGGCATAAACTACGGGATGTTGTTTACCGCGTGGGGCGTGGCCGGTCTGCTCGGCGGCCGCATTGGCGGCTTGCTCTACGACAAGTACAAGAATTACCAGATGGCGTTTTACACGGCAGCGGTGCTGGCGGCAGTGGCGCTGGTGTGCGAACTGTTAGCCAAACGTCCGGCAGCACCAGAAGGAGCGCTGGCGGGAAGGAAGGCGCCGTCGGCGGCTTAGGCTCCAGAAGCCGTTGCAGTCCGGCACAGGATGTTGCATCATGTTGGGCTTGATCGGTGGGTGAGGGCGCTCACAAGACGAGCGCCCACGGCCGTCATGGTCCGATGATTGAGTTGGCAAGGTCCGATGGAAAGCACGACATCGGGCAAATCGTTCGCTATTTTCTCCCCCAAGGTGCGGCGCGAGAGCCTGGGGCGCAGTGCCAGCGAGTTTCTTAGGAGACGTCGTACGACCCTGATTCACTTCGCCAACTGACAAAGCGCTGGTGGGTAAGAGCTTGTATATATCCAAAAATTCAGCAATATAAGGGGCAAACCAATATGGCGGAAATACGTCAGAAACCACAAATCGTAAGCGAGGCCACCGAGGCTCAAATCGCAGTTCATTGGCGCGAAGAGGAATACTACTATCCTCCCGCAAAATTCGTCGGCCAGGCCAATCTGACCGACCCCAGCATCATCGAACGTTTCAGCGAAAAAAATTTTCCGGAATGCTTCCGCGAGTACGCCGACCTGCTCCACTGGGATGAGTATTGGCACACCACCCTCGACACCAACGATCCCCCTTTCTGGAAGTGGTTTGTCGGCGGCAAAATCAACGCCTCGTACAACTGCGTCGACCGGCACCTCGCCAAGTACAAGAACAAAGCGGCATTGATCTTTGTTCCGGAACCGGAATCGGAAGCGCCCGTATCCGTTACTTACCGCGAACTCTACGTGCGTGTGAATGAATTCGCCGCCCTGCTCCGCGATTTCTGCGGCCTTAAGAGTGGAGACCGCGTCACCATTCACATGCCCATGGTCCCCGAGTTGCCCATTACCATGCTGGCCTGTGCCCGCCTCGGCATCATTCACTCAGTTGTCTTTGGAGGATTCAGCGGCGAGGCTTGCGGCCTGCGCGCCGCAGATTCCGGCAGCCGCGTCCTCATTACCATGGATGGCTACTATCGCAACGGCAAAATGCTCGACCACAAAGCTTCAGCCGACGTTGCGCTGAATTTCGCCAAGAAGGAAGGCCAGGTAGTCGACAAGGTTCTGGTCTGGCGGCGCCACCCCGGGCAAAGCGCCTCGGCCTCCCCGTTCGTGCAAAAGCGCGACTTCTACGTGGACGAGATCCTCCCCAAATATGCTGGTGAAATCGTCCCTCCTGTTCCCATGGACGCGGAAGCGCCTCTCTTTCTCATGTACACCAGCGGCTCCACTGGAAAGCCCAAGGGCTGCCAACACCGCACCGGCGGCTATCTCGCTTACGTAGCCGGCACCTCGAAATACATTCAGGACATCCATCCCGAAGATGTCTACTGGTGCATGGCCGATATCGGTTGGATCACCGGCCACTCCTATATCGTTTATGGCCCACTGGCGCTCGCCGCCACCAGTGTCCTCTACGAAGGTGTTCCTACCTACCCCGACGCCGGCCGCGTTTGGAGAATCGCCGAACGCCTCGATGTCAACATCTTCCATACCTCGCCCACCGCCATTCGCATGTTGCGCAAATCCGGTCCCGACGAACCCGACAAGTACAACTACCATTTCAAGCACATGACCACCGTCGGCGAACCGATCGAGCCCGAGGTCTGGCGCTGGTATCACGAAAAAGTCGGCAAAGGCGAAGCCGTGATTGTCGATACCTGGTGGCAAACCGAAAATGGCGGATTCCTCTGCAGCACCAAGCCCGCCATCGATCCCATGAAACCCGGTAGCGCCGGCCCCGGCATGCCCGGAATCTATCCCATCATTAATGACGAAAATAACGAGCCCGTCGAGGCCGGATCAGGCCGCGCCGGCAACATCTGTATCCGCAATCCCTGGCCCGGAATCATGCAAACCATCTGGGGAGATCGCGACCGCTTCGTCACCCAGTACTATGCCAAATATTGTAAGAATCGCAGCAGCAAAGACTGGCATGACTGGCCCTACTTCGCCGCCGATGGCGCCGTGCTCGCCGCCGACGGCTACTTCCGTATTCTGGGACGCGTCGATGACGTCATCAACGTCGCTGGCCACCGCCTGGGCACAAAAGAAATCGAGTCGGCATGCCTCACCGTTCCCGAGGTCGCCGAAGCCGCGGTCGTTCCCGTGGTCGATGAGATCAAAGGCCGCGTGCCCGAGGTTTACATCGCTCTGCAGCCCGGAGTTCAGGCCAGCCCCGAGATCATAGCCAAGGTCAACAAAGTGATCGAAACCATGATCGGCAAGATCGCTCGTCCCCGGCACATCTATATCGTTCCGGATATGCCCAAGACCCGTTCCGGCAAGCTCATGCGCCGCGTTCTTGCCGCGCTTTCCAACAACATGAACACGGGAGATATCACCACCCTGGCCAATCCCGACGTGGTAGAAAAGGTTCGCGAACTGGTCCAGGGCAAAGCCCCCGTGGCCCTCTCCGATGGACCCGAAGACCTGAAGAAATTCGGCACCGAAGAATAAGAAAGAAGAATAAATAAAGAAGATAAGAAAATGGAGCGACGGGCGTCTCGCCCGTCCACCCCAATCCGGGCAAATGATCGGGGCAAATCTAGAGGGAACTCTGAGATTTGCCTGGTCTTTTTATGCGCATGTTTTATGCGCGTGTTCATGCGCGTCGCCAGACCCGCCGACTTTAGAAATCTATTTCGCCGCGGCAATCTCCCCGCCGATTTCCATTTCTACCTCAACCACCGGCTTCACCTTCAACATGAAATTGCTCGGGTCTTTGATCCCCCACTGCGCGTAAGGCACGTCAAACTTGCAGGTCCCACTCCAGTGATCTCCCGCTAGCTCGGCATGAACCACGGCCGTCAGTTCGTGATCCACTCCATGAAGAAAAAAAATCCCTCCCAGCTTCACGTCCGATCCACCCGACCGATTCACTGTGCCATCCACATGCGTCGGACGAAAAATGGCATCCGGATATTTCGCCGTCTCCAGAATTTCTTTGTGCATCCGCTTATCCCGGGAACTGTTTCCACTTTCACCACTCAACGCCGACACCACAATCTCCCCGCCCGCCATCCCCGTTTCCGGATTGAAGTGAATCGTCCCGCTCTTCAAGCTGAACGTGCCGTGCACCGTGTGTAACGTGCTGTCGACCATCCAATGTACCTGCGCTTGCCGAGGCTCAAGCGTAAGCACAATCTCCGAGCCCGGCGCCCGCGTGCTCGATGTCCCCGTCGATTGCGCCTGAACCCATGCGCCCCCAACCAACAAGACAAGAAGTAAGACAACTGCCTTGAACGCCGTTTCTGATTTTGCTTCGAACGGACGCCGCCTCACAGAGTGCTGAATAACTCTGGATCCCGGCGCGAACGGGAAGGGAACGAGTTCCACTCCTGCCACTAAGCCGCTGAAGATGCGTCCGCGCTTTAGCGCCTTGGGGACCACAACCCTCATGCTTTCCTTCTGACCTGTTTCCGCGAAACGCTTCGCACAACGCGCGAAAGGCCAGTTTCTGGGATGCACGCTCGATTGCGCGGAGATGCCCTCGCACAATATCAGCCGTAGCCAGAATCGGTTCCCCTCTACGTCTTCATCGGAAACGCGCGCCTATTGCGCGTACCAGTCCAGCAAGCGCACTTCAATCCCGGTCCCTTCGAGCCAATTCTGAAACACAGCCAGGTCCGATCCTTTGTAGTGATAGGGAATCACAATCTTCGGATGGAATGCCTTCACCGCCTCGGCCGCTTCCTCGGGAGGCATGGTGTAGGGAAGATTCATGCACACGAATGCCACGTCGATGTTCTTCAGCGCGCGCATTTCAGGAACACTCTCCGTGTCACCGGAGAAGTAAAAACGCATGCCTCCATAAGTCACGACGTATCCATTGCCGCGTCCCTTGTCATGGAAAAGTTTGCCCGGAGACGGACCACGCTTCAGGTTGTATGCTGGAATCGCCTCGATCGTCCAGCCGTGCCACGTCTTCGTTTCTCCATTCGCTATCGGACTGGCCGTCTTTACCGTGGCCACCACCGCCGGCGCCGCCATAATCTCAGTTCCCGCCTTGCTCAGCGTGGCCACCGCGCCCGGATCCATATGGTCCTGGTGAATGTCGGTAATCAGAATCAGATCCGCTTTCGGCAATCCGTCTAACTTCGTGGGCTTCGCCGGATCCAGGTAAATGATCTTTCCCCCCGCCTCAATCAGAGTGCTCGCGTGATACAAGGGAGTGATCTTAACCGTCCCCGACGAGGTTTGAAATGTCTGAGGAACCGCTGCTGCCAGCGCAAATGACGACATAGCCACGAGAGTGTAAAACAGGGTCACCATGAAATTCATCACGTCCTCGCTTTAATTGTCGGCACTATCGCCCCGAGAAAGATACTCCGAAACGGCCGACCCCTTAAGGCCTTTCCCCTACCCATTTGAACAGGTTACATCCGGCCATCAGGATTTTACGGCGAAATGAGCCATCTCAAGCCGAAATCGCCCATGAAATAAACTTGCTTCCCGCTGCGACTCCGCCCCGCGTATCGTCATCCAATACAACCGCTGGCGAATGCTCATCTGTGCGGCCTCCTGTTTTTTTGTGGAGCCCGCAGGACCAGAATTCGCCAGTCCAGTTCTCATCAGCGGTTCTAAAGGATTTTACTGAGAATTTGAGATCCGAGACCTGCCCCATGCGACTCGCAGAAGAGAAAGTCTCGCCCCCAACCGCCGAACTACTCGGTCACCTGTCCGATGCCCGCCGCCGCAGCGATGCCCTCTTCAATTTACTGCGCGACGGCGATGGTTTTGCAAATCCACTCTATGCCCGCCCCATCCCCGAGCGCCATCGCATCATCTTTTATGTCGGACACCTCGAAGCCTTTGATTGGAATCTGCTCAGCAGACTGGCGCCCGGCGTAAAGTCTGCTCATCCTGAGTTGGATCGCCTTTTCGCCTTCGGCATCGATCCCGTCGGCGGCGGATTGCCCACCGATCTCCCCTCAGCCTGGCCTTCGATCGACGCCGTCCGCGATTACGTGAACCGAGTTCGCAACACTCTCGACGAGAATCTTGCCAACCTGTCTCTCGATGAGGACTCGCCCGCGCGCGACGGCTTCCCCCTCAGCACCCTCCTCAACGTTGCCGTTGAGCACCGACTGATGCATGTCGAAACTCTCGCTTACACGTTCCATCAGTTGCCCCGAGACATGAAGCAGCGCCCCGAGGTCTCGTATCCGGATTCGCCAATCCCCCTCACCCCCGCCGTCACACAGATGCTCGCCATTCCTACCGGTGCGGCGACCATGGGTCTGGCTCGCGAAGCCAGAGATTTTGACTTTGGCTGGGATAACGAGTTCGAAGCCCACACCGTAGACGTTCCCGCATTTGAAATCGATCCGTACAAGGTGACAAACGGACAATTCCTCGAGTTCATCGCCGATGGCGGCTACCAGACGCAAGCCCTTTGGACTAGTAATAATAATAATGATGACTGGAACTGGAAGACCGCCAACGCCATCTCTCATCCTCTCTTTTGGAAAAAAGCGGCCCATGAAACTTCCGGCCCGGCCTGGTTTTGGCAAGCCATGTTTGACGAAGTGCCATTGCCGCTCGACTGGCCCGTCTATGTGAGTCACGCCGAGGCCGCCGCCTACGCGCGCTGGGCAGGCAAGTCGCTCCCGACCGAGGCCGAGTGGCATCGCGCCGCCTACAGTACTCTTGACGGAGACGCCAGACCATTCCCCTGGGGCAACGAACCGCCGAACGCCCAGCTCGGCAATTTCGACTTTCATCGCTGGGACCCCGTGCCCGTAAAGTCCTTTCCCCAGGCCCAGAGTGCTTTCGGCGTCCACGATCTGCTCGGCAATGGCTGGGAGTGGACCTCCACCGTTTTCGCTCCGTTCCCCGGATTCGAACCATTTCCGTTTTACCGTGGCTACTCCGCTGATTTTTTTGATGGCAAGCACTTCGTCATGAAAGGTGGATCGTCGCGCACCGCCGCGTGCATGCTGCGCTCATCCTTTCGCAACTGGTTCCAGGCGCACTACCAATATGTCTATGCGGGTTTTCGCTGCGTCAGACGCCAGGGTAATATTCCGTCTGACGTCGAAGGGGATTAACAATGCTGGTACAAGCCATTAACAACGTTGCCTACGAGTTTGCCGCCGATGTCCGCGCCGGCCTCGCCCGTCCTGGACAAAAAGAACTTCCCTCCAAGTACCTTTACGACGACGTCGGCTCGGCGCTCTTTGAAGTGATCAGCCACCTCCCCGAATATGGACTTACCCGCGCCGATGAACGCTTGCTGCGGCGCCATGCCAGCGAAATCGTGGCTCGCCTCGACGCTCCGGTCGCCGTCGCCGAACTCGGCAGCGGCAGCGGCAAGAAGACCCGCTGGATCCTCGAAGCCCTCGGACAGTGGCAGCAGACTTTTTATTATCCCGTCGAAATTTCGCGCTCCGCCCTCGTCATGTGCGAGCGCGAACTCAGCGATATCGATTCCATCAGCATTGTCGGTTTTGAGCGCGAGTATCTGGATGGCTTACTCGAAGTGGCCGCCCATCGCCAGCGCCATCAGCACTTGTTCGTGCTTTTTCTCGGCAGCACCATTGGCAACTTCGATCGTCCCGCCGGAGTGAATTTCCTGGCTGAGGTGCGCCGTATTCTCGAACCCGGCGATTCTCTTCTCCTCGGAACCGACCTCGAAAAGCCAGCCGCCCAATTGCTCAAGGCCTACGACGACGAAATCGGCGTGACCGCTGCTTTTAATCTCAACCTGCTCGCCCGCATCAATCGCGAACTCGATGCCGACTTCGACCTGGCTCAATTTGCCCACATCGCCAGAATTAATCCCGAGGCCCGCAGCGTCGAAATGCACCTGCAATCAAAGTGCCGCCAGACGGTGCGCATTCCGGCGGCCGATCTCCGCGTCGACTTCCTCGAGGGTGAAACCATCTGGACCGAGAGCAGCCACAAGTACTCGTCCACCGAAGTTTTCCAGATGGCCGAAAATGCCGGCTTCAGCTGCCAGGCACAGTGGATCGACGAGCAGTGGCCCTTTGCCGAGAACCTGCTAACTGCGAAGTGAAGCGGTCGCCGCTCTGCTCCGCCACGTTCGCAGATTGTTGACGCTGATGGCAATGCAGAATAGATTGGCGGGAATAAATCCCAACTGGGCTGTCTTGATGCCGATAACGCACATGATTACGCTGTTGACGCTGGCCAGTAACCAGCCTTCCCAGCACCGCCGTCCGACCAGAATTGTAGAACCGACGGTCAGAATACAAGAAAGATAGTCGAGCCTCAACACGAATGAATGACCTCCGACCCTTCATTGTGAGGGGATGTCATAGTATTTTCTGTGATTCAACTACGGAGTCGAGTAACCAAAGTCATAGGGCCCAAAGTTTCAGGGAGGAATCTATGCCGCAAGAATGCACTCACCTCAACCAGATCAAAGTTCGGCACACCAACACTCACGTCTGCGAGGAATGCGTGAAATTGGGCGACACTTGGGTTCACCTGCGCATGTGCCTAATTTGCGGAAATGTAGGCTGTTGCGACTCATCCAAAAACAAGCACGCCACTAAACATTTTCACAAAACAAAACATCCTCTCATCCGCTCCATCCAGCCGGGAGAAGCCTGGGTCTGGTGCTACGTGGACGAGATCATAGCCGAGGAATTAGCCGCCTGAATCGGCAAACTCCGGTAGAGCCGAGCCCGCGGTTCACGTGGGGGCGGACGCATTCGTCCGCCCTGGGCGAAGCCCGAAAGCAAGGCTCTTGCCCTTGGTTGGCGCAGCGGTTCACCGCTGCGATCACGAGGGCATTCTCAGTATCGGCTTTAACCGCTGGGGGCCCACTGCCACTGCCCAACCTACTTTTTTCTCCGCCACCAAAAGGTTACGCGACCAAACCGCACTCTCCCGTATCTAACCTGCTTGAACCGAAAACTGAATCAGGGTTGAGAAATCCTACTCATGGCGAAACCGATTCTGCTCAGTGTCGATGACGACTCCGATGTCCTCCGCGCCATCGAGCGCGATTTGCGCTCGCAATACGGTGCCGAATATCGCGTCATCGGCAGTGATTCTCCCGAGGGCGCATTGGATCTCCTGAAGCAGTTCAAACTGCGCAACGACACGGTCGCGCTTCTGCTCGCCGACCAGCGTATGCCCCGCATGGATGGCGTTTCCTTTCTCCAGGAAGCCAAGCATGTTTTTCCGGATGCCAAGCGCGCTCTCCTCACCGCCTACGCCGACACCACTGCCGCCATCAGCGCCATTAATCAAGCCAACATCAATTATTTTTTCCTCAAGCCGTGGGACCCTCCGACCGAGCACCTTTATCCCCAACTCAATGACCTGCTCGAAGACTGGCAAGCCTCCTACCGGCCCGCCTTTCAGGGAATCCGCGTGCTCGGCACCCGCTGGTCGCCCCGTTCCTACGAGTTGCGCGACTTCCTCGCCCGCAATCACGTTCCCTATCAGTGGATCGACGTCGAAACTTCCGCCAACGACTCCGAAACCAAGCGCCTGCTCGAGGCTCTCGGCGATGAGGCCACCAGTCTCCCCGTCGTGCTCTTTCCCGACGGAACCAAACTGCTCGAGAGCTTGCCCGCCGATGTTGCGCAGAAGGTTGGCCTCCGCACCCGCGCCCAAACCGACTTCTATGACCTGGCGATTGTTGGCGGAGGACCAGCGGGCCTTGCCGCCGCCGTTTACGGCGCCTCCGAGGGTCTGCACACCGTCATGATCGAGCGCGAAGCGCCCGGCGGCCAAGCCGGCATGAGTTCGCGAATTGAGAACTATCTGGGATTTCCCTCCGGCCTTAGCGGCAACGATCTCGCCCGCCGCGCCGTCGTCCAGGCGCAGCGCTTCGGAGTCGAAATCCTGTCTCCCCAGGAGGCCGTCAGGGTTCGTCTCGAAGCCTCCTATCGCATCATCAAAATGGCCGACGGCAACGAGATCTCGTGCCACGCGTTGATGATTGCCAGCGGAGTGCAATGGCGCCGCCTCGACGCTCCCGGAATCGATCGACTGCAAGGCGCTGGGGTTTACTACGGCGGTGGCGCCACTGAGGCATTGTCCTGCAAGGGTGAAATCGTCTACGTCGTCGGTGGCGCGAACTCGGCCGGTCAGGCCGCCATGAACTTCGCCCGCTATGCCGACCGCGTCGTCATGCTTGTCCGTGGCGCTTCGCTCGCCAGCACCATGTCGCAATATCTGATCGATCAGATCAAAGAGAGGCCCAACATTCAAATCTGGGCAAACGCCAGCGTCGTCGAGGTGCACGGCGAAGTACATCTCGAGGAAGTTTCCGTCCTTTGCTCCGATACCTCCAGAGTCGAGCGCGTGCCCGCCAGTGCAATGTTCATTTTTATCGGAGCCCTGCCGCGCACCGATTGGCTGGGAGATCTCGTCGAGCGCGATGAGCGTGGATTCCTCCTCACCGGCCCCGATCTGATTCGTGACGGACAGCGTCCCAAGGGATGGGCGCTCGACCGCGATCCCTTTCTGCTCGAAACCAATATTCCAGGCATCTTCGCCGTCGGCGACGTTCGCCATGGTTCCGTCAAGCGCGTCGCTTCCGGCGTCGGCGAAGGTTCCGTCGCGGTGCAGTTCATCCATCAGTATTTGAGCAAGGTATAAATGGTAGAAAATTCGGAATTACTTCAGGTTCCGGCATTCGCAGGTTTGCCGGACGATCAGATCTCCTGGTTTATCAGCCAGTCCGAGGAGGTCTATCTCAAAGCTGGCGATATCTACGTCCGCCAGGGTGACCCCGCGGAATCGATGGGCGTGGTTCTCCATGGTCAACTCGAGGCCCGAGGCGAAATCGGCGGCGACACCATCATGATTCCCATGAAGTCCGGCGACGTCATAGGAGTCCTGCCGTTTTCAAGAATGAAGCAGTATACGGTCACGGGGCGCGCCTTGACCGACAGCCGCATCCTGCGATTTCCGGTGGTGCGATTTCCCGAACTCGTGCAGAAAATGCCCGAACTCACCCAGCGTCTCGTCGGCCTCATGTCCGATCGCATCCGCGAGGTCACGCGTTTCGAGCAACAACGCGACCGGCTCGCGGGCCTCGGCAAGCTTTCCGCCGGTCTCGCTCATGAACTCAATAATCCCGCATCCGCCGCCAAACGCGCCGCCAGCCAATTGCGCGATATCCTCAAAAAAATCAAGGACGCAAGTCACGAACTCGGCCGTCGCGATCTCACCCAGGCGCAAAAATCCGAAATCGAGAAACTGGAGACGGCAATCATTTTGCGCGACGATCCTCCTCCCAACGCGCTCACCGTCGCTGACCTCGAGGATCAACTGGATTCCTTGTTGCGCAGTCATGGCCAGAGCGACTTGTGGCAATTGGCAGCCGACCTCGCGCGGAAGAGCGTTCGGCCAGAAGTTCTCGATTCATTATTCGCCGCCCTCGATGCCGGCACGGCGCGAGCCGCCTTGGTCAGGATCGCCGCTTCGGTCGAGATTGCGAACCTCCTCAACGAAATCGAGAGCAGCACCTCCCGCATCTCCGACCTGGTCTGCGCCATCAAGGAATACACCTACATGGACCAGGCTCCCGTCCATAACGTCGACATCGTGAAAAGCCTCGAAACCACCCTCACGATCCTCAACCACAAACTGAAAAAAGGAGTCGTCGTCGAACGCGACTATCAGCCCGCTCCGCTGCTGGTCAATTCTTTCGGCAGTGAACTCAATCAGGTCTGGACCAACATCATCGACAACGCCATCGACGCCATGCACGGAACCGGCCACCTTAGAATTCGCACCTATCAGGACGACAGTTGCGCCGTAGTCGAAATCGGCGACACCGGTTCTGGAATTTCTCCCGACGTCCAGCCCCGCATCTTCGAACCCTTCTTCACCACCAAGGGAGTCGGCGAGGGCACAGGACTCGGCCTCGACACCGTCCAGCGCATCGTAAAAAAACATCGTGGCACGATCCAGGTAACCTCCAGGCCCGGCGATACCCGTTTTCAAATCTGGCTCCCCCTGGCAGAAAACGCATAGCCGCGCCCCCCGACCATCGGGAAGGGCACGAGCTCCACTCGTGCGACGAAGCCGCTGAAAATCGGTTTTGAAAGGCCACGGCTTCTGCCGTGCCGTAACTCCATGTAGACGTTCTCTTGAACTGGCTTTGAAAGGGCACGGCTTCATCCGTGCCGTGACTCGCAAAATCAATCGCGGCTTTAGCCGCTGGGGGAATGTGTTCTTTCAACCTCCCCAACCATGTATGCTTGACGTTCAACAGAAGACTCCAATACATTTCCTGACGAGGCATTCGTGACGATGAAGAAGAACGCAGTTCGCAAAACCGCGCTCCGGCAAAAGGCACAATTGATGTCGGGTTCAGAAATTGAGCGCACGCTGGTGCGACTGGCCCATGAAATCCTCGAAAAAAATGGAGGCGTCGAAGGCCTGGGGTTAGTCGGCATCCGCCGCCGCGGCGTCCCCATCGCCGAACGCCTCGGCAAAATGATTCAGCAGGTCGAAAAGAAAAAAGTTCCCGTCGGCACCCTCGATATCACCTTCTATCGCGACGACCTTTCTACCCTCGGCCAGACTCCCGTAGTCCAGGAAATGGAAATTGGTTTTCCCATCGAAGGCAAAAAAATCGTGCTCGTCGACGACGTACTCTATACCGGGCGCACCACCCGCGCCGCTCTCGACGCCCTCTTTTCCCATGGACGCCCCAGCCTCGTCCAACTCCTCGTCCTCATCGATCGTGGCCATCGAGAACTCCCCGTCGAAGCCACCTTCATCGGCCGCACTGTCCAAACCACCGACAACGAAGTCATCGAAGTCAAACTAACCGAAATCGACGACGCCGAAAAAGTCCTGCTCATGGAAAAGTAAAGATCAAAAATCAAAGATCAAAGATAAAGATAGGTTTTGTTCCCGTAGCGACGGACGCATTCGTCCGTCCCAGCCCAACTCGCCCCACTTCTGCGGAACCCCGACGATCTTCATGGCCGGAATTCCAGTCCAATGAGTATAATCGGGGCCAACCACAAGCTAGAGACCGCTGGTCTAGCGATGCAATCGCTTGCTAAGAAACCCGAAACCGGCGCTGCAACCAAGGCCGAAGATGAGTAGTGGAATGCCTATAACCCAATATCGTCCGTAAATCGAAATAGGGCCCCAGCCGACCGACTCATTTGACGCGATCCGAAGAACATACTTGCCGTATATAGAGAGCGACACGATCAGCAAGGCCAGCGACAGCACAATCGTCAACACTCCAGTGGCAAGACTCCCGCAAAACAGCTGTACCCAGCGCATAAAGGCATTCTAAGCCTGAAAGCTGGTCAACGAGGTGAAGTCGAGGGGTGGCGCGACGGTTTAGGTGCGACCTAGCCGAGCCCGGCTCTTTCGTTTGCCGGTGCCTCAATAGCGTCACCATGCCACGTTTCCACACCCCCGCTTATCGAACTGGACAGGCGCAGTTAGCGCATCCAGCTCTCGGAGAAAAGATTCACGTTGTCGCCCACGGAAAGCTGGTGGTTCGCGCGGTAAGTCGAACCAAGCCAAACTTCTGATGCAGAGCGAGCAGGGGAAAACGCGTGGTCCCACCTGCTTGCTCTTTGTGTTTGACACCCAGCCACTGGCGTAGCCGCCGGCGCGTATGTTCTTCCACGGCTCGGTAGGCTTTACTGACCGGCCCCAGACAGAAGTAGTTCGCCCAACCATTGATCTTCCGGTTGAGCGCTGCTACCAGCGTTGCCGCATCCTGCTGGGTTTGACTCCGGCGGGTCATCTCGCTGATCGCTTTACACAAACGCTGCACTCGCTCCTTGGATGGAGTGGTGGCCCAATAGGCCCGCCCCGTCTTCGGCGAGTAGCATCGACCAAACGTATACCCGAGAAAATCGAACTTCTCTTCCGGCAGTCGACAGACCCGCGTCTTACTCTCGTTCACCGTCAACTTCAGCTTCGACATCATGTTCCGCATCACGACCAGTGCCTCATCGGCTCGGCCACGACAACAGATCACGAGATCATCGGCATAATTAATGATGTACGCTTGCAGACGCTTCTCGTGCCCTAGCTTCTTCCACCCGAGCACGAACCGACGCATGTATAAATTACTGAGCAGCGGGCTGATCGGAGCTCCTTGTGGGGTACCCCGACCTTCGTCCCGATTTCGCGTACTCCGATGTTTATTTCCGCGCTCGTCGGTTTCTTCCACCGGAGCTTCTAACCACATCTTGATCAGATGCAGCATGGCTCCATCGACCACCCGTCGAGCTACCGACTGAAGAAGCTCGGAATGCGGAATACTATCGAAATAGCTACTGAGATCTGCGTCAACAATTTCTTGATGGCCGGCATAGATCAGCTTGTGGACTCGATTCACCGCGTCCAACGCGCTGCGGTCTCGCCGATAGGCGTACTGTTCCGGCTGCAGATCGGCCTCGAAGATGGGTTCGAGAACCAAAACTGCTGCCATTTCCGCTGTCCGATCCCGGATGGCGGGCACTCCTAACGGCCGCTGCTTCCCGTCCGGCTTCGGTATGTACACCCGCCGTACGGGCAGTGGTTGATAGGTTCGACTCTTCAGCTCTTGCGCCAGTTCGTCCAACCATCGCTCGACTCCGTACGTCTCGATGTCCTCGAACCTCTGACCATCCACTCCGGCCGCCCCGCCGTTGGCTTGGCAACGTTCGTAGGCATAGGCCAGTACGTCTTTCCGATACACCTTGTCGTATAGTGCATGGAAACGAAAGTTGGGCGATTCCTTCGCTTTCGCGTGCAACGCCGTCTGCAACGCATTATAAAAGGGCGCCCCTTTGAGGTAGGTTTTGAGTGTGAAGCAGAACTCTACCGAAAGGAGCACCCCTATGAACATTAAGTATATCGGCATGGACGTTCACAAAGAAGCGATTGCTGTCGCGGTGATGAACGGCGATGGGAAAGTGGTGATGGAATCGATTATCGAAACCAAGGCGAGTACCATCCTGCAGTTTATCCAGGGACTGCGCGGTGACTTGCATGTGACCTTTGAAGAAGGAACCTGGGCAGCTTGGCTATATGACCTACTGAAGGCACACGTCACGGAGCTAGTCGTGTGCGATCCACGGAGAAACGCGCTGATGAAGGAAGGTAACAAGAGCGACAAGATTGACGCGCGCAAGCTCGCCGATCTGCTGCGCGGCGGATACCTGCGTTCGGTCTACCATGGCGAGGACGGCCTCCGCACCTTGAAGGAACTGGCCCGGAGTTATCTGACGATCAGCAAAGATCTCACCCGGGTGATGAATCGAGTTAAGGCTCTGTATCGCAGCTGGGGCATTGCCTATGGGGGCCAGCAAGTCTACGCGCCGCGTCATCGCGAAGAGTGGTTGAACAAGATTGGGGAAGCAGGGGTACGCCGGCGGGCTGAGTTTTTCTACCAACAGCTGGATGCTCTGCGAGGTTTGCGCCAAGCAGTGCGGCGGGATCTGTTGGCCGAGAGCCGGAAACAGAGCGCGACAAAATTACTGCGCCAGATTCCTGCAATCGGCCCCATTCGAGCCGCTCTGCTGATCGCGCTGATCCAGACCCCGCATCGGTTCCGCAGCAAGCGACAACTGTGGACATACAGCGGGCTGGCGATCGATACGCGCGACAGTGCGCAACACCGTTACGTGGGCGGACAGCTGCAACGCTCGAAGAAGCCCCAGCAACTTCGTGGACTCAATCAAAATCACAATCATGATATGAAAGCCATCTTCAAGAGTGCGGCGACGATGGCCAGCAGCCAAGAGGGAGCGTTCCACGATTTCTACCAAGGCTTGCTCACGAAAGGCATGAAGCCGGCGATGGCTCGCCTCACCTTGGCGCGAAAGATTGCAGCGATCACTCTCATCCTCTGGAAGAAAGGAGCACATTTCGACGCGAAACAACTGAAACTACAAGCAGCTTGAGCGTCTCGGACAGAGAGTCCGTTCCATCCCTTGGGGATCATTCTTGGCGGTGGCTAGGCGGTTTCTTCTTGAGACGCTCGGATCGAGGGACAGTATCTATTCAGAAGTTAGGCGATTTGTGTGCTTCGGCACCCAGTCTCCACTACAACCGTATGCACCCTCGCATGACCCAAGAAAGCTATAGGCCACGAGTCTCGGATAGGACCATGGTTGGCAACTCTGCAACCAGGTTAGCTTGCGAGTTTCAGAGAACCGAAGGGCGCCGTCATGTCAGCGAACATGAAACCACAGGGAGGAAGAAGCATCGAGGCCCCGTCGCTCCGCGGCTTATCGGGCCGCTCCGCGACCGGGCTAAAGGTTCGAGCAGCTGCTAAAAAAGAGGTGTCAGCAGTGTGGTGGGGGCTGGATGCCGAAAAATATTTCTGGCGTTCCGGCGGGGAGAAGTGTTTTTCACTTGACATCCCCTTTAATAGGACTTCTGAACACTTGCGGGGGTTACTGGACTCATCGTCAATCCCTCAGTCTTCGTCGCTTCTTGCGTTTCCTTTCAACTGAGGCCCCTTCCCTCCACCGGCGTTACCCGGCTTCACCGGTACTGCGGGCCTCTCCGTCATCCCATACGGCCCGGCCTGGCTCTCGCGAGTTGCCAGTTGATCCCAACTGCGATCACCGCTGGGGTTTCCCGTGTTGCGTCTGATCCACTAGGTCTGCATGCCGTCGCCATTACCCCGGCAGGTTCGATGGATCCTGTTCGCTCGTACTGTCTCCATCGACCGCGGCCTTCCCCAGATTACAGTTGGGTCGGCTCCTGCATTAAATTTTTCGAGGCCTGCTCAGCGTTCACTCACGTTACAACCTACAGACTCGCCAGGTCGCCTTATGCGACCCTCTACACCGGAGGCTCCGACGGCTTTGTTGTCTTCACCGCCGCTCCGATTGCTACCGGGTGGAGCGATCCAGTTCCCGGGCGGGTCTTTCATCCCGCTGTGGTCCAGCGCCTTTCACGGCGCACTGCAATCGGGATATTACGCCGACTGACCGAACGCCTAAGCCAGTCCTGTTGCTGTAGAATTTCGCTTTCGCGTCTCTCTAAAACCTGCCATGCCTAAAACCCGTCTCCAACGATTACCAACAGTGAGCGGAATGGAACTACACATTTTGGCAAAGAAGGATTGGGGTTCTCTAATCTTCATTCCGGTGTGGCTTGTGTTTTGGACTTTCGGCGGCATTTCGGCAATGAAGTGGCTTGTCCATTTAGGGCCATCAACTTCGCGTGCGTTTATCGCTCTATGGTTGACATTTTGGTTTTTGGGCGAAGTGTGGGCTATGTACTGGTGGTTCTGGACTGCGTTTGGGCAGGAGGTTGTCACGATCGGGGAAGGTGCGCTGAGTATCAAGCGAGATATTTTGGGATACGGCCGCACCAGAAGTTTTCCTGTCGGAAGCGTCCGAAATTTGCGTCCGAGCGGTGTTTTCCCATCCAGCTCTTACTGGGAAAATTACCTCGTTCAACTAAAGCTAGCTGGTGGCATTGTCGGCTTCGATGTCGATGGTCAAGTTAAGAAATTTGGTATCCAATTGACAGAGCTTGAGGCACAAGAAGTCGTGGCCGAACTGAAGCCTAATCTGCCGAGTTGACGAAAACAGGGGTCGAGTCGTCGCTCATTCCTTTGGCCATTGGTAGGGAAAGAATCTCCCGGCATCGTCGGCAGTGATCTTGAATCCGAGAATCTCGGCGGCGCGGGACATCACTGGGTCACGGCCACTCGCCAGGTCGGCAGCGGTCGGGACGATAATTTCATCCGGGGTTACACCTGTGTGTTCAAGGCTTTTGCCGTCGGTCATGACGAGATCGGCGTCAGTGATCGAAGCTCCGAAGAACGTGACTGCGCCAACGCCGCTTCTGTAAGAATAGCGTTTCGCCTCCATGAGGGCACCGGCACTGTGGTCGCCAATGACCATGCCACGCTTCTCGATCTGAACGATTCGGGCGAGGAGTTCCGAGGCTGACGCGGACTTGCTATCCACGAGCACTACGATTTTACCGCTGAAAGGACTGTGGTGAGACTTGGCTACGAGGGGCCTGCTGCCGTCCCGCTGAACGCGTTCCCCGATCTTGATGTCATTCTCGAACATTACGCCCAATAAAGCCTTGAGGCTATCGATCGCCCCTCCAGGATTCGAACGTAAGTCGATGATGAGAGCCTTACTGTGCTTTCGCGCCTTGCCGAGCATTTCGCTCGCTTCAAGGTCCGAAAAAAAGAAAACCGGGACCTTCAGAATCATTAAGTCGCCCACCTCGACGGTTTGGTGACGCGTCAACTGATAGGAGTCCTCCGAGTTACGGATTAATTGCGAAAAGTCGTTGTTGTTGTTAGTGAGGTCCTTCACATGCGCCGTGTCACGCATTTTTGCCGTAATGTTCAATTGAAGTTGGCTACCGGAAGAACTGCGAAGATCCAGGCGGAGTGCTGTCTGAGGCCTCAGCACGTCGTAGACGTATTGCATCTTCCAGAGGTTGTCTCGATTCGGCGCGTAGCCGTTGACAGCTAGCACCTCGTCTCCGGGTTTTAGCCCCTTGGATTCCCCATCGCTTTGAGGACGTACACGAGTCACGAAACAACGGTCGCCGACTATTTGAATCTGGAAGCCGTAATCGTGTTTGTAGGGGCGGGGCGGCGGCGTGAAGAAGGTGTGCGAGTCATTGAGGGTATCCAGTGCGCCCGCGATATGAGTGAATGCTTCGTTCAGCCCAGCGGAAGTTTCGATTTTCTGCTTGGCTTCCCGGACCCTGGCATCCCAGTCGAGTCCATGGAATTTCGGATCGTAGTAGTGTTTCTTGACGTCGCTTGCGACCACCTCCAACATAGATGTCGCCCGATCGCGGTCGAAAGTCGAAATATGTTGGGGTGGGTTTTGCTGGGACAAGCAGGGAAAATTCAGAGCCAGAGTGAGTATCAAACTCTCAAGGAAGCACACGACGTCTTTCCGCATGGACACTCCTGGTCATGATTCCCTAGTAGCGTAAAAGTGCAGACTTTGTGGCCCGATAGTAGCTAGAATCGAAAGGTAATGGCAAGTACAGCCATCACACTATTGAGTGACAATCCCTGCGACAGTTTGATAACTGTTGTAAACAGCGTTAGCACAACTTTGCGCCGTTTGTCGCCCTTCAGTCATTACGACCCCATCCACCGCCGCGGTGTGCAAGGTCAAGTATTGCCGATCACCTCTACCTCTGCCCCCGCGCACTCCACTCCAACTCAAACCGCTCCCGCTCGTAAAACGATTTCTGCGTTCCCACTCCAGCAGTCGAGAGCCCGGCGTAAAGATTGGCCCGCTTCACCGCCTCCATCTCCGCCAAACCCTCCCCCAGAAAAGTGGCGAAGCTGCCAATAAAAGCGTCCCCTGCTCCGGTGCTGTCGACGCTCTTCACCGCAAATGCCGGAACGTGCTCCATCCCGTCACTGCCCGCCAGCAGCGACCCATTCGACCCCAGAGTAATAATCACGCGCCGCATACCGCCCGCTAGAAGCTTGCCCGCACAGCACCTGGCATCGTCAAGATCGCGCACCGGCATCCCGGAAATCGCCTCCGCCTCATGCTCATTCGGCACCAGGTAATCGAGATCCGCCACCGCCGCCATGTCGATGCCCTGTGCCGGAGCCGGATTCAGAATGCAGCGAATGCCATTTTGGCGCGCAAACTTGATCGTGTAATACACCGTTTCCAGCGGGATCTCGAACTGCAACACAATGCAATCGACGCTCTTCAGCATCGCCCCCGCCGCGTCCACGTCCGCGGGTTTCAACGCGTCATTCGCACCCTTCACCACAATGATCCGATTCTGTCCCGCAGGATCGACAAAAATCGGCGCCACTCCGCTCGACATCCCGCCGACCTGCCGCACATTCGTCGCATCGATGTCCAGCTTTTCAAAGTTCTTGATCGTCGACGGCCCGAACAAATCATCTCCCACCCGCGCCACCATAAATACCTCGGCGCCGCACAATCGCGCCGCCACCGCCTGGTTGGCGCCTTTCCCGCCAAACCCCAAATCAAACTTCTGCCCAAAAATCGTCTCCCCAGGCTTGGGAAACTGCTCCGAGAATGTGGTCAAATCCACATTCGCACTACCCACTACCGCGATGCGAGGACGCTTCTTCATAATGTTTCTCGTGACTCCAAACCTGACTGCAAAGAAGGCAGAGTGTAGTAAGTCGCTAAGATCATGTCAATCGTCGAGTGTATACAAGAATGGCGGATGTTTTCAGATGGCCCGATGACCCGATCACCCGATGACAGGATCGCCCGATCCAAAAGTAATTGGGCTTTCGACTCGATAAACAGCTCAATATTCTGGTATCCGTGCACGCTCTTGAGTATTCTCTTCACGTGGCCACCGTCTCCTTGAGCGAATTGCTGGGCTCGACCGTCTATGACGCTTCCGGCGCCGTCAGCGGTCGGGTTCGCGAGGTCGCTCTCGTCCCACAAGAAGATCGCTCCCGCGTCGCTCTGCTCATCGTAAAAACTTCCAGCGGAAACCGCGTGTTGCCCTTGACCGCCGTCTCCACTATCAATGGCGGCGTTCGCGCCACCAACGCAGCCGCCGATTGGACCGCCGCGGACGGCTCCGAAGGTCTGTTGCTGCTCAGTCGCGATCTGCTCGATCAGCAGGTCATCGACGTGCACGGCCGCAAAGTCGTGCGCGTCAACGACGTCGATTTTCATCAGGAAAGCGCCCAGAATCCGCCTATCCTGAAAGTGGGTGGCGTCGATGTTGGCGCCCGTGGCGCCATCCGCCGCCTCCTCAAGGGAGTCATCCCCGCCGCTGCCCTGCGCGCTTTGCTCCTCCGCATTCCGGCTCGCGATATCCCATGGGATTTCGTCGACATCGTCGAGACCGACCCTGCCCGCCGCGTCAAGCTCAAGATTTCCAACGAGCGCCTCGGCAAACTCCATCCCGCCGACATTGCCGACATCGTCGAAGACCTCGCTCCCGACGAACGCGAAGCCGTCTTCGAGACCCTCGACGAGGGAATTGCTGCCGGCGCTTTAGAAGAACTCGAGCCCAGAGTCCAGAAGTCTGTCCTCGAATCGCTCGATTCCGATCGCGCCGCCGACATTGTTGAGGAGATGGAACCCGATGCCGCCGCTGACCTCCTCGCCGACCTCTCTGATGAGCGCACCGAAGAAATTCTGGTGCAGATGCAGCCCGAAGAGCGCCAGGAAGTCTCTGAACTTCTCGAGTTCAAGGAAAATAGCGCCGCGGGCCGCATGACCACCGAATACATTGCCCTGCCGGTAACCGCCACGGCCAACGACGCCATCGAGGCCATGCGCACCTTCGAAGGCCGCATGGAAAACATGAGCACCATCTATCTCATCGATTCGCACGGAACCCTCGCCGGTGCCGTGCCGCTGGTCAAGATCGTTCTCGCGCCTTCCTCCACCCCGCTTCTCGGCTTGGGTCAGGAGCCCCTGATTTCCTGCCACGAGGACACCAAAGAAAGAGAATTCGCCGAACTTTTCGACAAATATAATCTCCTCACCCTGCCTGTAGTCGACGAGCACCGTCACCTCACCGGAGTCATTACCCCCGACGACGTAATCGCCATGCTGAGAGCCAAACTATAGAAAAGCTCCCGTAGGGACGGACGCATTCGTCCGTCCGGCCGAGCAAAGCTCGGCCCTGCCTCACGTCCAATCACCCGCAAAAAACCTTTCCTCTCTTGCAGATTCATCTACCCAATCTCCACTTTCAGCGTTTATCCTGATCGTTCTCTTTTGCCGAATTTGAACGGCCTTTTGTGACCTGCGCCCATGAAATTCCTGAGAAGTTGGAAGTTCCGGTTCCTGCTGTTCTTCGCTGTCGTAGGCCCGGGCTTCATCACCGCGAATGTCGACAACGATGCCGGAGGCATCCTTACCTATTCGCAGGCCGGAGCGCAGTTTGGCTACACCCTCCTCTGGACCATGATCCCCATCACCATCGCCCTGATTGTCGTGCAGGAAATGTGCGCCCGCATGGGCGCCGTCACCGGCAAGGGCCTCAGCGATCTGATCCGCGAAGAATTTGGCCTCCGCATCACCTTCCTCATGGTGCTCGGCATCCTGATCACAAATTTCGGCAACGTCATCACCGAATTCGTCGGCATCGCCGGCAGCATGGGCCTGTTTGGAGTCTCCAAATACATCTCCGTGCCCATCTGTGCCGTCATCGTCTGGCTGATCGCCGTCAAGGGCCAGTACAAGAGTGTGGAGAAGGTATTTCTCGTCGCTTCTTTTTTCTATATCACCTACATCTTTGCCGGACTGCTCGCCAAACCCGCATGGATTGAGGCTGCAAAAGCCACTATCAAGCCTCCAGACATGGCCGCGTTCAAGCAAGCTTCTTATCTCTATATGGTCATCGGCGTCGTCGGTACCACCATCGCGCCCTGGATGCAGTTCTATCTCCAGTCCTCCATCGTCGAGAAAGGAGTCACGCGCCGCCAGTACAAAACTTCGAAGCTCGACGTGATTGTCGGATGCATCTTCACCGATGTGGTCGCCTGGTTCATCATCGTCGCCTGCGCCGCTACTCTTTACCTGCACGGCAACCGCGACATTCGCGACGCTGCCGACGCCGCTCAATCCTTGCGTCCCCTCGCGGGAGACTACGCTTACATCTTGTTTTCCCTCGGCCTCTTCAACGCATCGCTCTTCGCCGCTTCCATTCTGCCGCTTTCTACCGCCTATACCGTCTGTGAAGGATTGGGCCTTGAATCGGGCGTGGAGCGCCGCTTCTCCGAAGCCCCCGCCTTCTACTGGCTCTATACCGCTCTCATCGCCGCCGGAGCAGCCGTGGTCCTCATTCCCGGCCTTCCGCTGATCAAGATCGCCGTCTTTTCCCAGGTCGTTAACGGAGCCGTCTTGCCCTTCGTCCTCATCTTCATGCTCCTCCTGATCAACAAAAAAGAGTTGATGGGCGAATACGTAAACAAGCGGACCTTCAACATCATCGCCTGGGCAACCACCGCCATCATGATCGTCCTAACCGCTCTGCTGGTCTATGGCCAACTACGAGGTGCGACAGGATAAACCCGGGTGCCCTATCGCGCCCGAGGATCGATATACTTCTCTACTTCTTTTTAGCTGAGCGTCACGGTCCGCTTCATTGTGGAGTTCTCAGTTCCCAGTGAAACGTCCAACAGTTCTTACCGAGAACCGAGAACTGAGAACTGGAACCTGAGAACTGTCTCAAATAAGTTTTCCCGCCGCCAGATCCTTCACCAGCCCCAGGTCCGCTTCCAGAAAGTCCAGCTCCAGCAATTGCTGCCGCGTCACCCATCGGATTTCCCGAAATATCCGGTTCTCGATTTCTCCCCGGTAGCGGCGCACTTCGAAGAAGCGCAGCTCCACCGAACCGCCGCCCGGATATTCATGGACAATACGCGCCACCTCGACGCCTACTTCCGCCTCGATCCCAAGCTCTTCCTCCAACTCGCGCCGCATCGCGTCGCGAGGCTGCTCGCCTTCTTCTATTTTTCCTCCAGGAAATTCCCACTTCAGCGGCATCGGCTGATGCCGCGTCCTCTGGCACGCCAGAATGAGATCATCTTTCAGAATTAATGCGGCTACGACTCGTTTCATCAGGGAGAGTGCCTCTGGCTGCTAGCCTCTCGCCTCTAGCAGATCCGTCATTGTTGCAGAAATTAATCCGTCGCTGGTATTCAAGATCTGACGCCCGACTCCTGACACCGGACACCCGATACCTACGCCGGCTCCGTCTCCAGTCGCTTCCCCACCAACTGCGCGCAGTACTCAATCAGTTCGCGGTCTTCAGAGCTGAAGGCCGCCAGGAAATGACTGTCAATATCCAGTTCGCCCGCCACTTTGCCACGCACAAAAATCGGCACCACAATCTCCGACTTGGTCTCAAGCGAGCACGCCAGATAGCGCGAATCTTTCTTCACGTCGTCTACCACCACGGTCTTACCCGACGACGCCGCGGCCCCGCAAATTCCCTGATTCAACGGTATCCGCGTGTGCGGAGTCATCGCTCCCTGATAGTGTCCCAGCACCAGCATCGGCGGATCCGCGTTCTCCTCGAACATGTAGAAGCCCACCCAGTTGTACTTCAGCATGTGTTGGTTCAGCAGCACCGTGATGCCTTCCATCAGGGCATCCGCCGTCCGCGATTCGGAATTTACGCGATCGACTTCTTTGCGCGCTACGTCGATTTGTTGAGGATTCAAAATGGCCATGCCACCCATCCTAAACTAACCCGCCCGCACTTCACTCTCGCCGTGGTAATTCAGCCGATGGTACTTGCGTAATTGCTCGCAGCCCCGCCTGCGGCCCGAACACCGCTGGATGAATCGCCCCAGCCAGCGCCCGCAATCCCGCCACCAGAGTTGGCGCCGGAGTGTTCAACAGTTCGTCAGAAATGCAATACACCTGCGAATTCCGCACCGCGCAAGTTTCAGACCAGCCTCTTTCGAACGCAATTTTTGCCAGCGGAACCCGATCTCCCGCTCCACACCATGCGGCGATGATGACCTCCGGATCCAGTCGCGCGATTTCTTCCGCCGTGCACCGTACTCCCGGAGCACCTAGAAATTCGCCTCCCGCCGCCTCGACCAGTTCCGCGACCCACGGCTGCGACGCGATCACCGGCTTCCCCCACTCCTCCGCGAACACGCGCTTTCGCGGAAGCCCAGCGCTGCGTCGCCGCACCTCTTCAATCGCGGATTGCATCTCGCGAATCACCTCCGCGCCCCGCTCGCCCGCGCCGACGCTGCCGGAAATCATCGCAATGTCTCCGTAGATGTCCTCGAGCGTTCGTGGCGCCAGTCCAAGAAAACGAATGCCCGCCTTGAGAATCTCTGTCACCGCCTCCTGCTGGTAGGGAACCGCCGCGATCACCAGGTCAGGCCGAGCCGCCAGAATCTCGCTCGCCTTCGAACTCCAGGAGTCGGCAATAATCCGCCGCTTGCTGCCTCGCACCTCACGCTGAATCTTGTCACGCAACTCGTTACGCAACTCGTCCCGCAACTCGGGAACCACGTCCGCACAGTACTTCGTGCAAGCCACCACGAGCTCCAGTTCACCGACCCTAGCCAGAATCACCGTCGCGCTCGGTTGCAGGCAAGCAATGCGCCGCGGACGATGCGATTCGGTCATCTTCTTATTGTAGGGGACGCCGTTGTACTTGCTTTGGGGTGAGGCGCATCGGTTTACCGCCGCGATAACGGGCGTCTTCTCATGGCCGGAGCTACACGCTGAGGTCCATCGCCCTCGCCGACGTTGCTTTTTTCCGCAAGCTGTTTGTCTTACTTGGAGTATTCGCCACGCACCGTAAGGATAGGGCACGTCGCCTCGGTCAATATCCGGGCGGTCGTGCTGGCCAGGTGCGTGATCAGTCCTGCTGCGCCTCGTACGGGCCGGACTCCGAGAACAATCAAGTCCGCGGCACGATCCTTCGCGACCTCCAGGATTCGATCCGCCGGAGGCGCGAATTGCGGAGCAAATTCAAGCAAGCATTCCACGTGACACCACAGCTCGGCGTCTCTTGGAACCAGGTCCTTCAAATTTCGTTTCAGGGATGCCGTAACCTCCCCGAGATCGGGAATGCCGGCGGCAGGCTGTTCAACCACATGCAGCAACGACAGTTGCGCCTGATCCTCCTCCGCCAGGGAGATGGCATAGGGCAACGCGGCGCGGGAGCCCTCGCTAAAGTCCGTGGCGAACAGAATGTGCTGAAACTGAATCTCGCTTTTGCAGATCACATTCGGTCCCACGCTCAGCACCGGACAAGCTGCACGCCGGAAGATCTCTTCTGCGATCGAGCCGAGAATTAATTTGCGAACCCCGGAACGTCCGTGAGTTCCGAGAACGAGCAAATCAATCTCACGTTCCTTGATCATTTGAGCGAGTTCGCCCGCGACCTTACCCCGCGGCGTCAACACATAGTGAGAGCATCCCTGGAGTTGCCTATCGAGCCCTTCGAGATACGCTTGTATTCTGTGATCTTCTTCCTCGGCAAACGCTGGCCAGCATTCCGGCGACATCAATAACATATCGGCCATCGTGGGCATGACGTGGGCCGCGTGTAATGTTGCTCCAAACTGGCGCGCGACGGACAAGGCGTAGGGCAGCGCGGCATTCGAGCACGACGAAAAATCGGTGGCAAACAAAATGTTCTTTAGGGCAATCCGTTTTCCCGCTTCTAAAGTTGGCACAGGGCACCTCCACAGGAACCCGCTTTACTTTCCGGAAATTGGCAAACCCTGCATGGGCAATGCCGGAAAAGGCAGAGTCTGGCTGGTTTCCACTCGCGACGCGCCGACCTGCACCCGCGGTTCAAATTCCTGCTTGACCGATAAAGCACGAGAGATCAGGCATAGCCCAAAAGCCTTGTTTAATAGCTTGATGGCGCGTCCCTGTTCCTCTCCCTGCGGAATCATCAGGCTCACGCGAATCAGAATTGCGCTGAATTCGTAACCTACCTCAGCCCTTTTGACCTCGCCTTCTACCTCCACTTGCAGGTCGGTGTATTCAAACTTCGAATTTTCCGCGATGGTCCGAAAAGTAGTGGTATAGCAACTGGCGATCGCGCCGAGCAGCAGGTCCTCCGGCGTCCACCTGCCTTCCATGCCGCCAAAAGCAGTCGGCGCGGAGAAATGGATCGCGTTAGGCGCCGAACCGGATTTGGCAAAACCAGTGCGGCCCGAGGCCCACCAGCCAACGACTCGAAATCGATGTACTTGTTCCATAATGTTCGACTCTTGCGCATCTTTATTGTTCCCCCAAAGCTCACCGGAGGCCATGCGCGAGGTCACATTTTTGGGTGATTCTGATCACGGAGGGCATCAGGTGATACAATTTCGCGTACAGAAGAGACGAATGCGCGCTCCCTACGGGCTCAACATCCTCGACAACTGCCTTACCTGTCCCATGCGGGAAGAGCATTTATTCTGCAATCTTCCAGCGGCCGCGGTGCAACGCCTGAACGAGATCAGATCCAGCGCGACCTACCCCAAATCCGCGATGCTGTTCATCGAAGGGCAGCAGCCCCGTGGGGTGTTTGTGCTGTGCACGGGGAAAGCAAAGCTCTCCACCTCATCGGCCGAGGGCAGAACCGTAATCACCAAAATTTCCGAAGCGGGAGATGTTCTGGGTCTGAGCGCGACCGTCTCCAACCGCCCCTACGAAGTGACCGCCGAGATGATCGAACCGGGCCAGGCAAACTTCATCACCCGCGATGCCTTGATGCACTTCATGCGTGAATATGGAGAGGTAGCCGTGCGGGTGGCCGAGCAACTCAGCCGCAACTACTACACGGCGTATGAAGGGATCCGTACTCTGGGACTTACGAACTCCCCGGCTGAAAGATTCGCGAAACTGCTGCTCGGCTGGTCCAACAGTTCAGACAATGGCTCTGAAAAGGGTTCCAACGATCCTCTCCAACTGAAGCTGACGCTCACTCATGAGGAAATTGCCGAGATCATTGGGACGACGCGAGAAACCGTCAGCCGCTTGTTCTCCCAGTTCAAGAAGAAACAACTGCTGCAACTGAAAGGCGCGACCCTCATTATCCGCAATCGCGCCGCACTGGAAAAAATGGTCAACTCCTGACCCTGTAGCGCGGACACTCCTGTCCGCTGCTCTTGCCGTTGGTATTAATGTGGATCTTGCTTTTGCCGTCGATTCTGATCTTCCCCCGCGCCGGCGCGAGAACAAAAGCAGAAAATCTAAATCACTGCAGCGGACACTCCTGTCCGCTCTGCACGGCCGCTTGCCCGGGCTTTACTCATCTTTGTCCAACAATGCAAATTCTTTCTTCACCGTAGATACGAGCGATAGCGGAATCCGCACCCGTCGCACGCTGGTAGAGATGCGGGTGATACCTTCCACGGCAAAGCCTTCACCGTCAGCAATAGGATCCGAAAGCAAATGGAATTCTTCTCCATACAGCCTAATATTCTTTTCTCGTGCATACCCCAGTTCTTGAAGCCTCTCGCAGATAACCTGGTGCTTATCGTTTCTTTTTAGATTTGTCATGACCGAACCTGCGTGCAGTTTGCTGCTTCGACCGTGCGACGAGCTATAACAGCGAAGGCTAGATGGATGGCAATACCGATGCTGCCTGGGGTCGGAGCAGCCATTTTGTTTTTTCGCAGTATTCGTAGAGTTCTTCGCGGAAGTTGGGATGCGCAATTTCAATCAGCGCCTGCGCCCGCTGACGGATGGTCTTGCCGTGCAGATAAGCCACGCCATATTCGGTTACCACATAGCGCACCAGACCACGCGACGTAACCACTCCGGCGCCCGGGCTCAACATGGGCACAATCCGCGAAATCCTGCCATGCTTCGCCGTTGAAGAAATGGCAATAATCGGTTTGCCACCTTTGGAGCGCGAGGCTCCGCGAAGGAAGTCAACCTGGCCGCCTATCCCGCTATAGAACTGGGTTCCAACTGAATCGGAGCAGACCTGGCCGGTCAAGTCGATTTGCAGGGCCGAGTTAATGGCTACCATTTTGTCATTGCGGGCAATCAGTCCCGGATCGTTGGTATAAGCCGTGGGATGGAACTCGAAGATGGGATTGTTGTCGACGAAGTCGAACAGTTTCTTCGATCCCAGCGCGAATCCGAGGATGACCTTCCGCGGTTTGTAATTCTTGCGGGCGCCCGTAATCACACCCGCTTCAATCAGCGGAATCACTCCATCCGAGACGAGTTCGCTGTGTACGCCCAGATCTTTGCGATCGCTGAGGAAGGGAAGCACCGCGTCGGGAATGCCGCCGATCCCAGTCTGCAATACTGCTCCATCTTCGATGAGGGCGGCTACGTTGCGCGCGATGGCGACGTGCAGTTCTTTGATTTCCGGCTTCTGGAGTTCGCAGAGTGGTCGAGATGAATCGACAACCACATCGATGTCACTCACATGAATGAAACTGTCACCATAGGTGCGCGGCATCTGGTCGTTGACCTGCGCCACCACCCAGCGCGCACATTTCGCGGCGGTGAGCGTCGTGTCCACGCCCACGCCAAAGCTGCAGTAGCCGTGCGAATCCGGGGGAGAAACCTCGATCAGCGCCACATCCAACGGCATCGCGCCGCTCTCAAACAGATTTTCAATCTCGCTCAGATAAATGGGAGTGTAGTCGGCCCGTCCGCTGTTGATTGCGTCCCGTACATTGGCCCCGATGAAAATCGCATTGTGCCGGAAATGCCCTGCCATCTCGGGAGCTACATAAGGAGCGCATCCCATGGTCATCATGTGCACGATCTCCACATCGTTCACACAGGGACCGCGCCGCATCAGGGCTTCGACCAGCGTCTCCGGTTCCGCGCACCCCGGCTGGATATATACCCGCATCCCCGACTCGACGCAGCGCAAGGCGTCATCGGGCGTTTGCAGCTTCCTCACGTATTCGTTTTCCCACGACATAGCTGGCAGTCTCCTATCTTCCATCGGACGCTGCGCTCGTTTCCTTTAAGGGCAAAGATGGAACCGCGACTTCCAGTTCGTAACCGACCGAGGCATAGTAAATCGCTCGATCAAAAAACTGCTCCAGCAACTGTAGCATCTCCAGTTCTCCAAACACCTCGACGGGACGCTCCAGAACCGACTCTCTTTTGATGAACTCCCACAGGTTCTCTTTCGTCAACACAATCACCCAGATCACCTCGCTCAGAGGCACCCGCTGGCAGGCTCGTTGCGCCCCAATCTGCGTATAGCGTTGCTTCAGATAGAACTCATCCTTGGCCATCAGCCACTCACCCAGATGACCGTAGATCTCAAACACGCGTCCTCTCAGTTCTTCAGGAGGAACGTTTCTCTGGAAGTGCGAGGTCAACTCTGAACTCTGAACGTGATCCAGAAGGCAAGCGGCCAGCGCTTCGGAGTGGGTTTCGATCAGCCGAACGAGCCGATATAACATCATCATGACGTCCTCCGGTGCTGAACCGTGGGTTAGATACGCTTAGACACAGTCTCCCACCTCGGCACGACTTGCGGCCATGACAGCCGGTACGGCCCTGTGTGACAGACGTCACATCGCAGGTCATATCTAGGTCATATCCAAGGTCACATCGAAGATACTTCTGGAATAAAACCCGGAGCAGCAGGTGCGCCGCTCCGGTTGCGGTCCTTCTGGCCTATGCTTCAGGCCGTCAGCGCCGCTACAAAGTGCTGGCAAAGCGAGGTTTCCACGTTGTAGTGCCGGCAGAGTACAGGAGCCGCCAGATACGGTTTCAAGGTGGCTTCCACCTTTGGATAGGTCTCCCGCTCATAACGCTCCGCGTCCCGCTTTTCGGCCCACAGAGTGATCGTGATCATTCTTTCTGTCTCAGTCTCCGGAACAAATGGCAGAATCTCCAGAAACCCCGGTTGACTCTTCAGGACCGGCAGAACCTCTTTGTGAAGAACTTTCACGATCTCGTCTTTCTTTTCCGGCTTCGGAGTGAATTCAATGACGCGTGCAAACATGATTAGAGTCTCCTATGGTTTTTTGTTGAGGATGGGTGCGACCCACAAGCTGACCCATCTGGGAGAGATGGTTTAGGAAGTGAATAATTAAGCGCTGCCAGACTAGGCTTTCGCGGAAGAAAATCAGTGACTCTACATACACCCTGCTGTGATTTCAAACACGCTCCTGGCAGAGCTGAAAATACAGCAGCTGCCTCGAGAGTTCGATTTGCCCACGGCGATTCGGCCCCGTTTTATGCCCCTTACGACGTACGTACTTGTGGATGCTGGCGGCGCCGCCGTCAAGAAACTAAAATAGGAATCAGCAGAAAATGAAAGGCAGGTTTCGATGACTCCCCCAGCCGCTGTCCATTCCAAAGCCCATGGCATTTCCGCTCCGCTTACGCCCCAGTCGCTTACCACCGGACCTTTAACTTCAGAAGAACTGCGCAAAATCGATGCCTACTGGCGCGCCGCCAACTATCTTTCCGTCGGACAGATTTATCTTTATGCCAATCCTCTACTGCGCGAACCGCTGAAACTTGAGCACATCAAGCCGCGACTCCTGGGGCACTTTGGCACGACTCCCGGGCTGAACTTCATCTACGCTCATTTCAACCGCCTGATCAAGAAATACGATCTGAATGTGATCTACCTTGCTGGCCCCGGCCATGGAGGCCCCGGCATGGTAGCAAATACTTACCTCGAGGGTTCGTACAGCGAGTTTTATCCCAACATCACGCAAAACGAAGAGGGGCTGCAGAAACTCTTCAAACAGTTTTCTTTTCCCGGAGGCATTCCGAGTCACGCCGCGCCTGAAACTCCAGGCTCCATCCACGAAGGCGGCGAGCTCGGTTATTCGATCATGCACGCTTGTGGAGCGGTTTTCGATAATCCCGACCTGCTCGCGTGTTGCGTCGTGGGTGACGGAGAGGCGGAAACCGGCCCGCTCGCGACCAGTTGGCATGGCAACAAATTTCTGAATCCCGCGCGCGACGGTGCCGTGTTGCCCATTCTCCATCTCAACGGGTGGAAGATCGCAAATCCAACCGTCCTCGCCCGGATGGACGATCAGGCTCTAACTCATCTCTTCACCGGCTACGGCTGGAAACCCTATTTCGTCGAGGGCCACGAACCGGAACTCATGCATCAACTGATGGCCGAAACGCTGGATGTCATCGTGAAAGAGATTCGATCGATCCAGGACAAAGCTCGCAATAATAAAGATTCGAGTCTGCCCGCCTGGCCCATGATCGTGTTGCGCAGTCCGAAGGGTTGGACGGGACCGAAGGTCGTCGATGGCAAGCCCATCGAGGGCACATGGCGCGCGCATCAGGTACCGGTGGCTGACCTGCAGTCGAAGCCGGCGCACATCAAGATCCTCGAAGACTGGATGAAGAGTTACCGTCCCGAGGAATTATTTGACGAGAACGGCAAGTTGATTCCGGAACTGGCGGAACTCGCGCCCCAGGGTGAGCGCAGGATGGGAGCGAATCCCCATGCCAACGGCGGCCTGTTGTTGCGCGATTTAATCATGCCCGATTTCCGCAACTATGCCGTCAAGGTTCCGAAACCAGGCACCGAGAATGCCGAGGCGACGCGGGTGCTCGGGATTTTTCTGCGCGACGTGATGAAGCTCAACGCCGACTCCAAAAATTTCCGCGTCTTTGGGCCTGATGAGACCGCTTCCAACCGCCTCGATGCCCTGTTTGAGGTGACCGACAAGGAGTGGATGGAGGCGATGCTCCCCGTGGACGAGCATCTTTCGCAGCACGGCCGCGTGCTTGAGGTGCTGAGTGAGCATATGTGCCAGGGGTGGCTGGAAGGCTACCTGCTCACCGGGCGACATGGCTTTTTCTCCTGCTACGAAGCTTTCATCCACATTGTCGATTCCATGTTCAACCAGCACGCCAAGTGGCTGAAGGTTACCCGCGAGATCGAGTGGCGGCGTCCCATCGCATCGCTGAACTACTTATTGACTTCGCACGTCTGGCGTCAGGATCACAACGGATTCACCCATCAGGATCCCGGCTTCATCGATCATGTAGTGAACAAGAAGGCGGACATCGTCCGCGTTTACCTTCCGCCGGATGCCAACTGCCTGCTTTCGGTCGGCGATCATTGTCTGCGGAGCCGCAACTATGTGAATGTAATCGTCGCTGGCAAGCAGCCCGCCTTACAGTTTCTCGACATGGAGGCGGCCATCGAACACTGCACCACCGGCATTGGCATCTGGGAGTGGGCCAGCACCGATAAGGGAGTCGAACCCGATGTCGTGATGGCTTGCGCGGGCGATGTACCCACGCTCGAAACCCTGGCGGCCGTCGATCTCTTGCGCCAGCATTTTCCCGACATCAGGATTCGCGTCGTGAATGTTGTCGATCTCATGACCATTCAACCTTCGAGCGAACATCCCCACGGTCTTTCCGACGTCGATTTCGACTCCATGTTTACGGTGGATAAGCCGATCATCTTCGCCTATCACGGTTATCCCTGGTTGATTCACCGCCTGACCTATCGCCGGCACAATCATGACAATCTCCACGTGCGCGGCTATAAGGAAGAGGGCACGACTTCGACCCCGTTCGATATGGTGGTCATGAACGATCTGGATCGCTTCCATCTCGCGGGGGATGCTGTGGACCGGATTCCCCGACTGCAGAAAGTCGGAGGCCACTTCAAGCAGTTCTTGCGTAACAAACTGGTCGAGCACAAACAATATATTCGCGAGCGCGGGGACGATACGCCGGAAATCCGCGACTGGACCTGGCCTTACGAACGAGAATGAAAGTCCTGGTTCTCAATTCCGGCTCCAGCAGCCAGAAGAGCTGTCTCTACGAAATTGGAGACACGCTCCCTGACAATCCCCCGAATTGCCTTTGGCAGGGGAAGGTCGAGTGGGTCGACGATCAGACTCAATATTCGATCAAGAACTCCGATGGTGTCTCGGTCAACGATCTGGCTGCCGTCGAGTCTCGCGGCGAAGCGGTCAAACGCTTGCTCCAGAGTTTGTGGAGCGGCAAGACCAAGGCAATTTCCAGCCTTTCTGAAATCGATGTGGTTGGCCATCGCGTGGTGCATGGCGGCCCGCAATATTTCGAACCGGCAATCGTGACCCCCGAAGTCAAGTCGGCGATTGAAAATGTTTCCGCTTTTGCCCCGCTCCACAATCGCGCCGAACTCGAGGGTATGGAAATCGTCGCCAAGCTCCTCGGTCCGGTGCCGCAGATCGCCGTCTTCGACACCGGCTTTCATCGCACCATGCCGCTGGCGGCGAAAACCTATCCCGGTCCCTACGAGTGGTTTGAGCAGGGAATTCGCCGATATGGATTCCACGGTATCAATCATCAGTATTGCGCCGAGCGGGCGGCACAGTTTCTGCATAAAGATCCGAATGCTCTGAAGTTGGTGACTTGCCACCTCGGCAATGGCTGTTCGCTGGCCGCGATTCGTGAAGGTCAAAGCGTTGACACCACCATGGGTTTTACTCCCCTCGAAGGTCTTATGATGGGTACCCGATCGGGCTCGGTCGATCCTGGAGTCCTCACCTACTTGATGCGACAGCGACACTTCTTCGACGAGAAGCTTGACGACGTGCTCAACAAAAGGTCGGGACTGCTTGGAATCTCAGGAATCTCAGGCGACATGCGCGAGGTTCTCGACGCCCGCCAGAAAGGACACGAACGGGCGAAGCTGGCCTTCGACATGTATGTTCATCGCTTGCAATCGGGAATCGGGGCCATGATGGCCGTGCTCGGCGGGGCCGACGCCCTGATATTTACCGCAGGGGTCGGCGAAAACTCACCCCAGGTTCGTGCCGCGGTGTGTGACCAGTTTGCCTTTCTTGGGATGCGACTCGACCCCGCCAGGAACGAGCAGCAGCCCCCGGATACGGATCGAGACATCTCCACCGCAGATTCGACGGTGCGCGTCCTCGTAATTCACGCGCAGGAAGACTGGATGATCGCCCGCCAATGCTGGAATCTGCTCCGGACGACACACTGAAGGAGCCTTACCTCTGTCCGTGACGAAAATCACTGCTAAACCGTCCCCATTGGCCTATCGTAGGGATGGTCAGGTGACCCTATGCCGGGTTCGTCTGTCGTTAGATCGGTCGAGCTTAATCCGCCGGCCGTTGCTTCCCCAAAAGCTGGTTCGTCAAAACCTGGTTCGTCGAAGCCTGGTTTATCCAGACTTGGTTCGTCTGGAGGCTCTCCGCCCGTTGCAGATCCATCTCGGCTGGGTTCGTCTCCACTTTTAGGTCTGTCCGTATTGAAAAATGGTCTGGGCCAACTGACTCCTGAACAGTTGCGTGGAGCTTTGGCGAACTTCCTACCCAAAGGCGCTACTGCAGCCGAACAGGTCCGTGCCGTCGAAGCCGGCCTCAAGAGCCCGGCTGCGCAAGCCATCCGGGATGCGATGGCTCGATGGATCGTCGACTCCGTGGTTCCGGTCGAGAGGTTGGTGCCGAAAGCCTACGAGAATTGGCGCCCGCCGGTACGGGATGCCATGATGTTCGTGGTCACGCATCTCTCTCCCGCGCGCCTCGCGCCCAAGCTTCTGGAGCAACTACAGCTTCCACCAAAAACCACAGCGGAAGATCGTCTGCTGCGGCTGATCGCCAAGGTGCCCGGCCTCCAGAAACTCGGACAAGTCATTGCTCGCAACCAACACCTCCGCCCAGCTCTGCGCCATGCGCTGGAGCGGCTGGAAAACGGAATTCGCGATGTTCGGCCGGAGGATGTAGTCGCCATCGTGCAAAAAGAGCTGGGCCCGCGCGTCGAGAAATATAGTGTCAAAATCGCAACCTCTATACTGTCGGAGGCGAGCGTCAGTGCTGTGATTCGCTTTACCTGGCTTGATCCCTCTACGGGCAAACGCGAACGAGGTGTGTTCAAAGTCCTGAAGCCGCACATTCCCGAGTATTTTGCCGAGGACATGGACTATCTGCAGGGACTGGCGCAATTCTTCAGCGATCAGCACCGCAATTACGGGTTCCCGCCCAACCTGCTTCCCGATACTTTCAAGAAAGTGCGGCGCCTGCTGCGGCATGAGGTCAACTTTCTCCGCGAACAGAAGACGCTGCTCGAAGCCTGGAATCTCTATCGATCGTATTCGACGAAGGGCATTCGCGTGCCGCGCCTCATTCAGCCCTTGAGTACATCTCGAACTACCGCGCTCACCGAAGAGCGTGGCATCAAAGTGACCAATGCCGCGGCGCGCCTGCCCGCCTCGCGGCGCAGAAAAATTGCCGAGCAACTCATCGAAGCACTGGTCGCAGTTCCTCTCCTCACGACGCAAGAGGATGCCATCTTTCACGGGGATCCCCATGCCGGCAATCTGCTCTATAACAACCGTACCGGTGAACTCACCATCATTGACTGGGCCCTGCGCGAACGACTGAGCCGCGAACAGCGCCGCCATCTTGCGCTCTTGTTTCTACTGGTCACCCTGCGCGATCCGGTCGGCACCAGCAACGAGGTGCTGGCGCTCACTCAGCAGCACATCAGAAGCAATTCACCCAAAGGGCGGATAGTTGCGGAGTTGGTCGCACATTTTCTTGACGAACTGCCGGCCGCCCGCTTCTCCAGCGGCGTCGATGCCATGCGGCTACTGGAGCGCCTGGCCATGAAAGATGTAAAGTTTCCCGGGCCGCTGATCATGTTGTCGAAAGTGATGTTTACACTGGACGGAATCATGGGCGACATCGAAGGCGGCGATACCGGCGTTGGATTCGGTCTCACCATCGCCCGTCACGTTGCTCAGCATTGGATCAAAAATCGCGAAGAGTTTCGTTCGCCGCTGATGAAGAGAGACTGGATCACACTGCAGTGCAGCGCCCTTCTCTACAGCAGCCGTCTGTGGCTGAAAGGCGAACAGGCACTCCTGGACCGCTTCCTGCCTCCTGCCTCGAAGGCAGTGGCGAACGCTACGTAGCGTTGACGTTTTTCAAACTGAACCCCGCTCCGGTCCTGCTCGCGATTTCTTTTGTCACAATCAGGCTGTGTCCCCCATCACCGACACTGACCCAACCGCGCGCCATAATTGCAACCGGATCGATGAATCCGGACGTGTGTCATCTCTCTGTTGGTCCCTTAAGGGCCGGCCAGAAAATCCGACGCAATCCCATTTTGGGAAGCTCTTTGAAAACTGAAAGCGCGGGCAATGCGGAGCTAAGTCATTGATTAATAAATACTTTACCCGTAACTCATTTAAACTCAAAGATCTAGCGGTAATTTCCTCCTAACCCCATGATTCCATTAAGACCAGGGGGAGGGGGGTATACCCCAAAAACCAGCTACTACCGCGAAGAGGGGAGTGTCGCAGAAATAGCATCGTCATTCCAATCCGCCTCCGCCGCCGGTCGAATAAAGCTCATCGCCCGCTCGCTCAGCGCCGTAATGGTCAGGCTGGGATTGACCCCCAGGTTAGCCGCCACCACCGACCCGTCGCAAATGTACATGTTCTTGTAGTTGAAGACGCGATGACGAGAATCAATCACGCCGCGACTGGGTGAATCGGCGATCACGCAACCGCCGATGCAATGGGCCGTACTTGGAACATCGAAGAGGATTTCCGGCACCATGCTCATCGGAAGACCTCCCGTCAATCGCGCGAATTTCTGCGCAAACTCATTCGCCTTCGGAATGTAGGTAGGCACCTTTTCCCCCCGGCTGCCGAGAAACTTTCTGAACGGCCAGAACCAGGGGCGCTGCCAGCGCATCTCAATCTCTCCATCCAGCGCCTGCATGCAAAGGAGAATTACGAATTCGCGGGCCCAACCGAACGGTTGCAGTACGCGAAGCGTCTTCAGCGGGTGCCGGAGCAGCGAGATGATCACATTTTTTATCCAAAGCGCAATTCGCTGCCGCCCGGGACGGCCATCGGTCAGAATCGTGGTCAGACATCCCATCGCGTCGGAACCCTTGGGGTAGCGGACGGCTTCAATGTGAGTGTGCTCGTCAATATAGATGCCCGAACCGATCGCAATCCCCTGCGACACATCCTCCGAGTAGCCGGGAATGCGCACTCCGATCAGCGATTCAGAATTAGTGCGCACGTGTTTGCCTAACTGGTTGCTGATGGCGGGCAATGATTTTTTTTCTTTAAGCTGAAACAGAAGTTCCATCGTGCCTAGAGCGGATGCGGAGAAGACCACTCCGCGGCATGTAAAGCGCTGGGCATGGCGGCGAATCCATGTCGTGGAGCGAACCGTTTGCACTTCATAGCCCGCGCTGCCATCACTTGCTCCACCGAGAGGTTTAACATTGACTACCTTGGTTTCAGGAAAAACGCGCGCTCCACGCTTTTCCGCCAGGTACAGATAGCCAAGGTCCAGCGTATTTTTCGCGCCATATCGGCAGCCCATCATGCAGCCACCGCAGGCAATGCAAGTGGTTCGCTCTGGACCTTCCCCACCGAAGAATGGATCAGGGAATGTTTTGCCGCCCGGTTCTCCTTCGGCGGGTTCGAAGATACCCACTTTTGTGCGGTAAAAAGTATGTCCCGAGCCTGCCGCCTCCGCCGCTTTTCGCAAGAGTTCATCGGCAGGTCCGAGTATTTTGTTCTCCGTCACACCCAGCATCTGTGCGGCGGTTTCATAGTGCCGCGGCATTTCTTGTTTCCAATCGGCCAACTCCGTCCACGAACCCGCATCCCACACTTTTTGCGGTGGCGGAAGCAAAGTAGTCGCGTAAGTGATCGATCCCCCGCCTACCGCGCATCCGTGCAGAATGGTTACACGGCTGAAGAACCGCATATTGAAAAAGCCGCGCAAGCCCAGTTTGGGACGCCAAAACCAGCGATGGATGGACCAACTGGTGCGTGGCAGGTTTTCTGGAGTCCAGCGCCGGCCCATTTCCATGACCGCGACTTTGTAGCCCTTCTCGACCAACCGCAGTGCCGAAACACTTCCACCGAAGCCTGACCCGATGACAATGAAATCAAAGTCGAAATCGGAATCTGATTGCCCCTTGCGGCCCTTCGTGTTTGCGGCCATCGATCCTTCGTCGCTCGATTGCAAATCTATTGACGTTGATTCGGTCACAAGCCGACAGTCTCCTTCTTGTTCTTCTGTCCTAGAACTCTCGCTTCGATCACTTGACCAAGCCTTCGCAGCGCCTTGGCGCTTTGCGGTGAGTCGAGTCCAAACATCTGGAAGTCATGGGGCATTTCATCCCAGGTTTCGAGAACCACATCCGCGCCCTGCTTCAGAGCACGGTCCGAAAACGCTTGTATGCTTGGGTACAGAATCTCGACGCGGCCCGCCTGCATATAAATAGGAGGAAGATTCCGCAGGTCGGCCCGTATCGGCGAAACCAACGGATTCCGCCGCTCGGCAGAGTCGCAGAACCAGTCTGCCCACTGTTCCAACATCGGCTGGTTAATCCAATCGACGGTCGCATAGCTACTGAGTTTCGCCTCTATGAACTCAGCTTCAAAATCGGTGGGTGGCGAAAGTGCTACCGCCAATGCAGGCAGAGGTAGCTTTGATTCTCGCGCCGCTAAGAGCGCGGCCAGTGTCAGGTTGGCGCCCGCCGAATCTCCGGCAAAGATCACACTATCAGGATCGGTGCCTGTCTCCAGTAGCCAACTGTAAGCGTGTAGTGCGTCTTCAAGCTGTTTCGGAAAGCGGTGTTCCGGTGAGAGCCGGTAATCGAGGGCGAAGATTCTGGATTTCGTTGCCAGTGTGATGAGCGCGATGAAGCTCGCATAGGCCTGCGGGTAAAACGAGTATCCGCCGCCATGGAAATACAGCATCGTCACGTTTGGTTCTTGATTCGCGACAACAAGACTCTTATCCGTAAACCAGTTGCCGCTGAACTTCTTCCGTACGACTGGAGTAATGTTTACAGCTGCCAATTCCGGGGAATCAATCACCATCGAATCAAGATAACGTCGAGCTTCCGTCACATCTTCGATCCGGAACGCGGCAAGTGTCTGCCGCTTCGCCACTTCGACGGCCACCTCTACGAACCAGTTCCACGTGGGCAAACGTGGACCCTTGAGCACGCGGCGAGCCGATACTTCGACAATGGATTGACTCAACTCGGCTGCGCTGCGGAGGCGGTAGCGGGGTCGGCCTCGGAAATGTATCCGGGCAGTCATGCCAGGCACCAATCTTCTTACTCGAACGTTCACCCAAACTTCGACTCAAACTTACAAGGCCTATCCACGCCGTGCTCGGGAACCTCGAGTGGCAACGGCGAATCCGACGGCGGAGCCGAGACCAGAGTTCGCACGATATCGTTTGTCTCTTGCCACCAGCCCTGGAAAACGTGATCACCGAAGTAAAGACCTTCGCTATGGCGATCTTCGGCCAAACCGGCTTTCGACAAGCGATCTTCTGGCAGATGGAGACTAACATAGCGAACGCTCAGTGGACTCCAGTCACTCTGGCCGACTGATCGTTCAAGGGGGTCCGCGATCACTGACCGCGTGTCAAGTCGAAGCCCGGCGCGCAATGCTTTAAGCGCGCTCTCTTTCGCGCTCCAAAGTAATGTCACAAGCCGGTTGCGGTCCTCGGAAGAGGCTCGCGCAATGCGAGCCTGCTCGTTGGCGGTGAAATAATCGGCGACGAAAGCGGGGCTTCGTGTTTCGACTACTTCCAAATCACAACCCAGATATGTATCCACCGCCGCCACGGCACAAAACGCTATACCGGACCGGTGGCTAAGCGAAATCGTAAGCGCGGCGGGTTCTCCGCCAACGAAGGCCTCGGGCGCGCCGTCCAGTGCCGCACGTATTTCCATTTCTCTAAAGCGCTCGAGAGCGGCAGGAACGCTCAGGTAAGCGGACAGGGCACATTTCGCCGTCCAGCGTCCCAGTCGCCAGTCAGTGCGGCGTTTCGGGAAGCGCATAGCGTCAAGGCAGACGGCTTCACTTGCGCTGAGCCAGTCGTTCTCCGCCGGTACGTCGGCCTCGGTTTGTTCTAACCAATACACATTCATCGAACTCACACGTGGCTCGGTCACGCCACAACGGTCAGCCGCGGTTTCGATTCTGCGGATTCCGCTTCCTCTACCCTGGCTATCCCGCGTTCGATTGCATGAATGAGATACGGACGCAGATTTTGCGGTGGAATAATGTAGTTGAGGGCACCGACGTCGAGCGCGCGCTGTACGGAGTGTATGCGGTCAAATTCCGCAGCCAGTTCGCCCAGTTTCTCGGAGTGTATGACTTTGAAAAGTTCGTCAAACTGGGCGCGCAGACGGACTTTTTCCCCGCCCTCCGCTTGCGACATAGCCTGGCTCAGAGGCTGCAGACGAGGATCTTTTTTCGCTCTGGCTTCGACCTCACCCGCGAAAACCACGGCTGCGGCCGGAGCCCCCCCGATCACCGAGGCATACGTTCCCTCCAAGGCGGCCACCTCAACGTTTTCATTCAGAGCGCGCGAGAAAACTACATATGCGCCTCCGTGATAGCGGGAGACTACGCAAAAGACGATGGGACCTTTGAAGTTCACCACCGCCCGGCCGATCTCGGCGCCATACTCCAGTTGAAGCCGGCGCATCGATTCCGGAGAACCGTCGAATCCCGACAGGTTAGCCAGGACAACCACCGGTCGATTGTTGCTGGCCGCATTGATCGCGCGCGCGATTTTCTTGGAGGATTGCGGGAAGAGCGTGCCTGAGGTCCAGTGATCCGGACCGTCGGCTGGAATAAACCCCAAACGCGGCATGGGGTGGGATTCGATGCCGATCAGACAAACGGGATAGCCACCGAGGTGGGCATCCCACACGACCGCGGTTTCCGCCGCTCGCATACCGGCCCAACGTTCCAGCGGAGCATGATCCTGGTCTGTGGCCGCCTTCATCACTTTGCGAATATCGAAAGACTTCTTGCGCCCCGGATTGGTCTCGTCAGACAAGATCTCGCCGACGGTTTCGAAACCGCAGTCAGCATTGTCATTCTCGTTGTCGCTCTTGCCGTGAGGATAGGATCGCACGTCACGATCGATGGGATCGGCAGTCTCGGCCCGGCGAGGAAAACGTTCGCCAGGAGCTGCGTAGGTGTGATTGTAGTGACGTAACAGAATTTGGCAAGCTTCATCGATATCGTGAGCCCAGTACTGCGCTTGGCCGTTGATACCCATGATCCGATCGTAACCGCCGATACCTTGATTGTCCTCGGCCGAGATGCTGCCGGAGAATTCCAATGCGCGCTTGCCGGTCAGCACCATGGCCGCTTTCGGCGTCATGATCAGAATCCCTTTGGTGTGCATGAGCATCGTAGCTTCGGCGTTCCAGTACGGTTGAGCGCCGACGTTGATGCCATTCACCACCAGATTTACTTCGCCGCCACCTTGCGTGAATTCAATCAATCCGCGCAGCACGCGGGAAATCCAATCCATGTTTTCAACGCCGCTGCTCATCGAGATTTTGGCGCCAGCGGAAAGGGTGAACCATTCCAGAGGAACGCCCATCGTTTGCGCCAAGTCCAAAGCAGCGAGGATGCGCCGGCATTCTGGCTCCGCCACGGCACCCAGATCCTTGCTCGGGTCTCCCAGCAGCAGGACGCGTGTCATCCCCTCGGGATACTCGGTTGTGAAGTTGCGGATGATGCCAACGATAATGTTGGCTTTGTTTTGACCATAGGGACGATCGACGGCCACCAGATGGCCTTCCGAGTTCAGTTCATGCTCTACAAAATCGCCGGCGGGAAATTCTGTTCGCGTGTGTTGCGGAGCGGGAGTGAGCATTTTGATGATTTCGTAAGGGTAGATGAACCCGCGCTGCCGCATGCGGACAACCTTCTGGTCGTATTCATTTAAGGGTTTGATGGGTTGCAGTTTGGCATAGGGGCGGAAACTGATGGTCATGCCGGGCCCGCCTGGGTTGGAAATAAGCACTACCATGTCGCGCAACGCGCCGGTCGCAGGATGCGGCATGCGGACGCGGACAATCACCTGTTCCAAGCCGAGGCCTTCGGTCGTGGGTGCGAGCTTCCGCACGAGATCTTGCAATTCATCGCGCTGCATATTAAGCGGAGGCCACACGTTCAGCAGGATGCGATTCCAATGGAGACGTTGATAGGTCGAGCGTTTCGACTGGAACAGCCGGATGCCGGCCATCGCTTCCGTCAACATGCGCTCCAGATGCGGCAGTTGCACAATACGGCCCGCCTCATCCCGCACCGGAGTTACGTCGCGCACTTCCGCGCACACGAACAACCGTTCATCCTTCGGGTTATCGCGGGCGACGCCATGGATAAGATATACATCTTCGGCGGACGGCAACCGCTCAATCTTGAAATTGGCAAGCCTCCAGAGATGCAAGCGCTTGGCCATCAGGGGGTGGACCCCGCGGAAGAACTTCTCCTCTTCGTATGTATCTCCAACCAGTCGATAAGTGAAATGCAGCGTGCCGCCCATTCCCGGTCCGTGACCGGGGCTCCCGACTGTCACTGTGATGCGCCGCATCGATCGGGTGAAACCAACCCGGTTGAGCACTGAGCGCAATTCCTGCTGTATGACCTCCGTATCGCCAAGCCAGCCAGAGCGGAAGACAGAATAATCAATGGCAATGTCATGATTCGCCGGAACCGCCGCGATCATGGGGAGCAAGCTCCGCGCTACGTCTGCGAGCTTCGAATACTCGGCATGCGTGGCCAGGACATGGATTCGCTTTCCTTCGTGCTCGTATTCCGCTGATGCATAACAGTGCCCGTCGATTGCAACGGAGTGAAAATCGGCTAATTCTCGGATGCGGTAGTATCGCAGCGTTAGCGTTTCTAACATCAACTGACGCATAGACTGGTTCGCGTCCGCGAATCGAGCCGCGAAGAGACTAGCCAGTGGTTGCGGACATTCCACCAATGCGCGCACCTTTTCGCTGCGGTCGGCGCCGTCGGGATGGGCCGCCAGATAAGCGAGCTGATTCTCCAACTGCTCATACACCTGCCGCCGCGCCCGCTCAAACAGCGGCTGGTCAAAGTAGCGATAGCGCACTTCGCGAGCCAGGTCGGTGACCGCTGGAAACTGACCGTTAGTAAGGGAGACCATTCGATCCAGGAGCATCCGCAGAGGTTCCTCTGCGTTCGCAGCCAGCGTCTGCGTGTGTTGCAAGCGCCTTTCAAGAATCCGAATGACCGGGGTGATTTGCTGTTCCACGCGTCCATGCGATTTGTAGATCCAGAGCAAGCTCTGTTCCAGTGCGGGTACGCGATCGAGCGTGGTCACACCGTAGTGAGCCAGCGCGCGCTGCAGGCCTCTGACGAAGGCTGGCGGTAATCCTTGACCGCACGTCTCCAACATGCGCAAGTAAGAAAACAGCTGGACCTCGGCGCTAGGCTCTTCGCTGCTGGCCCGGTGATTTACCTCCGGATCACGTTGGAACAGGGAACAGATGTCGACAAAAATGTTAAGGATCTCGTCTTCGTGCTTCCGTATTTCGCCGCTGTTCACCGGGCAAGAGTCGCTCCATTCGGTGAGCAGCCGTGCGGTATGTTTGGGATCGACGTCGAAGCCCAACATAAGCTCGCGCATTTCGTCGAGGCTCTGCAGGCAACTGGACGGAACTGACACGGCTTCGACATTCCGAGTCGACGAAGCCGCAGATGCAGACGCAGGTGCATAGGAAAGAGATACGTTAAATACCACGCGCTCCGCGCTCGCGACGGCTTCGCCGCCAGCAACGGGGTCGATCTGCAGAAGTGCGGCTCCAGTATCCACCTGCACGTTCGGTATGGTCATGACCTGGCGTATTGTTCCAGAAAATGGAGCCACAACTTGCGTTTCCATTTTCATGGCTTCGAGCACGGCCAACCGGTCGCCGGTAGCAACCGTGTCGCCGGGTTTTACGAGAATGGAAACCACTACCGCGGGCGCCGGCGCGCGCACCACGCCTCCGTCGTCTCGATCAATCTGGTGCGACACACCGTCCACTTCGATCCGATAACTTAGCCCCTGGACTACGGACACGATGCGAAAACGCTTTCCGAAGACAGTCAGCCAGCATTCGTACTGATTCGTACGATCGAGCTGAGCGTCGATCCGCGCCCCACTCACTTCCACACGGTATTGTTGAGGACCGAGGCGATAAATCCTGGGCGAGTAGGAATGGCCCCGATAGCTTAGCTCTGCTGTGCAACCTACTTCACTGCGGACCTGCGGTCGCCCGCGCAACGCCGACGCATAAAACTGCGCCTGCTCCACGGCCAACTGGGCATCGTAAGCTTCGATCGCAGCTTGAACCAGAGCTACGTCTGCGTAACGCCGTGAGAGATGTCCACCAGTTGACGCCAGATGGTCCAGCCATCCGTTGTGAAACTCTCCACACTGCACCTCGGGTCGATTCAGCAATTCCAGCAAGAATGCTTTGTTGCTGGTACCACCCTTGATGACGATTACGCTCTCGCGCAGGGCCCGCTGCAGCCGCGAGAGCGCTTCGTTGCGGTTCCGGCCGTAGGCGATGATCTTGGCGATCATCGAATCGAAGTCGGGCGGGATGACGTCGCCCTCCGCCACGCCGGTGTCGACACGGACGCCCGGCCCTGGCAGAATTCTGAATCGCTCGACAATGCCCGGAGCCGGAGCAAAACCGTTGTGTGGATTTTCCGCATTCAGTCGCACTTCAATGGCATGACCGATCGTGAGCGGCGCTTCGCCTTCCAGGTGGCCGCCGCGTGCAACATGAATCTGAAGTTTTACGAGATCGATCCCAGTCGTGCATTCTGTCACCGGATGTTCGACCTGTAACCGTGTATTCATTTCCATGAACGCGAAGCGGCCGGTTTCCGGTTGGAACAGAAATTCAACCGTGCCCGCGTTGTGATAACCCGCCGCCTCACTCAAGCGCACCGCCGCCTCGCGCAGCGCCTGGTCCCGCTCCGGAGACAGCGCCGGAGAAGGAGCTTCTTCGAGAATTTTCTGGTGTCGGCGCTGGATGGTGCAGTCCCGCACGCCCGCTGCCCAGGTTGTCCCGTAGTGGTCAGCAATGATTTGAACCTCAACATGGCGTGCATCTGGAACTAATTGCTCGAGGAAAACGGTGGGGTCGCCAAAGGCCTTGTACGCTTCGGCCCGGGCACTGGCAAAAGCCTCCTGGAGTTGCGCCTCCGAACGCACTCGGCGAATCCCGTGTCCGCCGCCACCGGCCGTAGCCTTAATAAGGAGTGGATAGCCCAAACGTTTCGCATGCTCCTGAGCGTCCGCAAGCGTTTCCACGGGCCCATCACTCCACGGGACGACCGGAATCTGCGCCCGCTCGGCCAGTCGTTTTGACCCGATCTTGTCGCCCGCGCGTCGCATCATGTCGCCATCCGGGCCGATGAAAACAATTCTTTTCTCGAGGCAAAGATCGGCGAATGCGGCACGTTCGGCCACGAAACCCCAACCCACCCAGACCGCCTCCGCGCGCGCCGCTGCCAACGCGCGTTCCAGGCGGCCGTAATCCACGTAAGTGCTCTTCGGTTGCTGCGTCTTGGGATCGAGGACCTGAGCCGGACCGAGATACACGGCCTCGTCCGCCTCGCGCACAAACATGCTATGACGATCAGGGTCAGTGAAAAGCGCAATCGTGCGCAACGACGTGCCGTGCTCTTGATTGAAATCGCGGGCAGCCTGGATGAAACGCATGGCGGCTTCGCCGCGATTCACGATTACTATGCGTTGAAATTCGTGTGTCATAAGTCCTCCGATCAACGGGTCGTCAGACCAGCGATGGTTCGATCAACGACCGTCAGGACAATGAGTCAGGACAAAAATCGCCGCTCTAAACCAGTTTCTATACGGCGATCGCGTCCAGTGACATCGCAGTCTGTAGTGCCTTTAAGGGCCCAGCATCCACCGCGCCTGGAAGCGCCGCCGTGCGGTAGCCACTGAGTTGGAGGTAACAGTTTCCTTTCGAATCCACAACTTCTGCATCGAAGCTGCCGCGACCCTGATCGGGGGTGACCACCGCGTATAAGCGCGTGTCGCCCGATTCCGGCAGTTGCGGCAAGGCTGAAATGTGGTCAATATGCTGCGGCAGGCCCATTCGCCCGTGGACGCCCATTTCCGAGATTCCGGCAGTCTGAAAGCAAAGCTCAATCAGACGCGGCGCCATTACCGTGGGTAGTTCGGTCGGCAGATGGTTCGCCGGCAAGCCCTTCGACAACAGCCCGACAATCCGGTGTCCGTCCCACCACGCCCGTTCCACGACTCGATATGCGGGACCGTGGAAGTAAAGGCGATAAATGTCAGCGGCCTCGATGATGCTTCCCTCGGGCACGCCGAGCGCCGGTACGGTTTCTGCGCCGGGCGCCTGTTTTGTCAGCCGCACCCGGGCTGTGAAGTGCGTTGTGACTTGTGGCTCGGCCTGGTTGGGCAGCGACCGGCTCCCGATCAAACGGCAGTCAGCAATCACAGTGTCGCGCTGCGGATGAATGCTTGCCTCGACCGTCACCGAGCGCGCCTGATTGCGGTAGAACTTGAAAGGCGCCAGAAAGTTTACGTCTTCGATCGCCGCAATGTTCCAGCCCGGAAGCAGGCACAACGCAGCTTCGGCGAACGCCTCAATTCCCATAACCCCGGGCAGTACCGGGGTACCATCGATCTGATGATCGTGCAGGAAAGGCTGAATCGCAGGGTCGAGCGTTGTCTCGATCGTGAGGCCAGACTGAATTCGCACGCTCGCGATTTTGCCGAGCATGGGTCCTGATCGCGAAGATCCGTGAGCCGCCGAGATCTTCGAAGTATCCGTCTTCGACGTATCTAGCCCGCCCGTTTCATCACATCCATTCAGCAAAACGCCGAGTCGCTGTGCCACGACAATCTCGCCGCGCGTTCCTCCCACGGTCAGTTCGCGGCGAATCAAAGGAATCCCCGCGTCAGGTGGCAGCATATCGATGCCTGCCAGTTCCATCATCTTTGGAATCGAGCCGCGAGTGGCCATGCCGATGCCGCCCCATGCCGTCCAGTCGATAACGATGCCACGGGTCGCGGGCCGGGTGGTCCGGAAGCTCGATGTGATTTTGCATAGCAGGTCATTGGCCGAGCTGTAGTCGGTTTGCCCCGCGTTTCCGAAGCGTCCGGCAATCGAACTGAATGCCACCGTTGCCGCCAGAGGCATATCGCCGATGGCGTGCAGAAGATTGAACCAGCCATCGCTCTTGACGTCGAATATTAGATTGAATTCCCGGGCGTCTTTGTCCGGCAGAAAATGACTGCGCTCCATGCCAGCGGCGTGCAGCAGCACATCGATCCGGCCACTGCGTTGACGTACTTCTTCGATGACCTTGGCGATGGCCTGTCCATCGGTGAGGTTGACGCTGAAGTAATGCGCCGTACCACCGGCAGCGCGCACCGAGTCGATCGCGGACTGGGCTGCCTTTTCTCGTTCCAGCCCGGCGAGTTCCTTCTCAACCAACGCCGGAGTCGCGCGCTCACCTCGCGCCTGGATGCGAGCAAACAGATCACGCTTCAATCCTTCCTTATCAGTTACGAAGCGCTCGAGATCAGGATTCTCCGGATCAGGCTCGGGCACCAGATCAAGCAGGTAGAACGTACCTCCGGACGCCGTAGCCAAATCGGAAGTGATGGCCGATACAATGCTTCCCGCCGCGCCAGTGACAACAAAGACGCTGTTGCTGTCGAGAATTAGACCGGGTTGCCCATCGTCGGCTGGCCGCTCTTCGAGCCCTACCGTCCAGCGCAAGCCTTGCTTGTAGCCGACTTCGACCGCTCCAGGATCGCGTAACGTTTCCGCAATCAGGATGTCGGCAACCTCGGATGGCTTTCGCACCCCTTCAAAGTCGACCGCCTTGACCAGAGCCTCCAGTCGCTCCCGCTTATAAGTTTTGGTGAAGCCGGTAACCGCGCCACCTAAGGGTGACGTTGCACCTGCCTCATCGTAACCATGCTGTCCGCCCAGTCGCGTTGCCGACAGGAGGAACGTGCCCGGCGCCGCAATCGGCTCATACAGAACGCGCATCGTGGCATACAGCGATTTCACCCGCACCCATAAGGCTTCATGCCAGCTGGCGAGGTTCATCCCGGTTAGGTCGCCTTCATCATCCAAGGCTGGCAGCCAGTACACTCCATGCACCGGACCCGCAGCAAGCCAGGCTCTGAGTTGATTGGCCAGCGCGTCCGCAGCCGACGTTTGGTCGTTTGTCAGTTCGTGATTAAGAACGATGCGAAGCACTTCCACGCCTAGAGCCTTCAGTCGCTCGGTCAGCGCGTCCGCCACGCCCGCCTTATCCGGCATGAGGATCACTCGCCGGCCGACTCCGAGAGGTGCGCCGGTTAGTTTGCAAAGGTCAAGAGGTGGGCGCAAAGTAGGAACGGGCGCGCGGCGCGGAATGCGATTGGTCGCGTCGAAGCTGGCGGGCAATGGTCGTTGCATGGTAATCGACTTCACGGTCGCACCCGGAGAGGCAAACACTGCCGGTTTCTTCGGCGCCGATTGTTGCGTTTCGGGCGGCGTGATCGAACCGGCTGCGGGAACTTTCGCTATGCGGGGTTGCCGGTCGCGAGCGAACTTGATCACGCTGGCCAAGGTCGGGAAGTCGCGCAGCTTGAGATTCTCATCCCGTGGAATGTTGTATGCCGCTCGGACGGCCGCAAACATCTCCGCCTGCTTGACCGTATCGACGCCGAGGTCCGCTTCGAGATCGAGGTCCAAATCCAACATATCTTTCGGATAGCCGGTCTTCTCAGCCACAATTTCTAACACTCTTTCTTTAATCGATTCGTCGGTAATAAATTCAACCGCGACGGTTTGCGTGGCGACTGAGGCTGTTGCCGGCGCGGGCGTGGACAGCTTGCTGATCGGATGCGCCTGCGCGTCCGAGCCGGGCTGGCCCTCGCGAGCGAACTTGATCACACTCGCCAGGGTAGGGAAGTCGCGCAGCTTGAGATTCTCATCGCGTGGAATGTTGTACGCCGCTCGGACGGCCGCAAACATCTCCGCCTGCTTGACCGTATCGACGCCGAGGTCGGCTTCGAGATCAAGATCCAAATCCAACATATCTTTTGGATAGCCTGTTTTCTCGGCCACGATCTCCAACACTTTTTCTTTAATCGATTTGTCGGTAATAAATTCAACCGCGACAGTTTGCGTGGCGATAGAGGCTGTTGCCAATACTAGCGCGGTTGCGGACAGCTTGCTGCTCGGTGCGGGTTGCGCCGCCACGTCCGAGCCGGGCTGGCGATCGCGAGCGAACTTGATCACACTCGCCAGGGTAGGGAAGTCGCGCAGCTTGAGATTCTCATCGCGTGGAATGTTGTACGCCGCTCGGACGGCCGCAAACATCTCCGCCTGCTTGACCGTATCGACGCCGAGGTCGGCTTCGAGATCAAGATCCAAATCCAACATATCTTTTGGATAGCCTGTTTTCTCGGCCACGATCTCCAACACCTTCTCCCTAATAGAGTCAGAGTCAACCTCGGCTTTGACCACGGGAAGGGGAAGCCGAGTCAGTACCGTTGCCTCGCTGGCACTGGGTGAAACTGCCAGCGCCGCAACCAGATCGGGGCGCTTCTCAAGCACAAAACGAATGACGTGCGCTAACGTTGGATAGTCCCTTAGCTTGCGATTCTCATCGCGTGGAATCCCATAGACTTCGCGGATTGTGGAAATGACCTCCGCTTGCTTGACCGTGTCGACTCCCAGATCGGCTTCGAGATCGAGATCCAAATCGAGCATGTCCACCGGGTAGCCGGTCTTCTCGGCGACCAAAGCCAGTATGCGGTCTTTCACTGGATCGGTTTCGGAATCAAGTTTTGGATCGGGCGCGACCGCCGGTCTTGGTGGAACAGAAGATACGGGCGATGTCACCGGAACTGTGCGTTTTGGTTCAACAACCGCACTGGCCGTAACAGGAGCCGTCTTCGTGACGACTACAACGGGGGAAGAAAGCGTAGCGGTGCTATGCCCCCCTTGAATCGAACGATGTCCTGTCTCGACACTAGCGGCGCGCGCGTCATCACCAGAAACAAGCGCCGTTCTTTGCGCGGACACCTGATCTCGAACCCGCAGTGTCCGGTGAACAATTTCCAGATCGGCAACTGGGCGCCCCGCGACTCCGCTCAGCCATGCACTCCAGGCCGCGGGGTCGACGACGCGGTAGGAGTAACCGAGAGCGTTCGGGCTGCGACGTACCCCGTCTATCGTTTTCACCCAATGCAGCAACATCATGCTGATCTGCGAACCAAATCCCGCTCCCAGATGTATGGCGTACTCGACGGGATAAGAACCGCCCTTCGACAGATTCAACTTTCCAAGTTCGGGATCAACTTCTTTAAAGTTCGCCACCGGGGGCACGCAGCCGGTTTCGAGCGCCTTGACCGCGATGACATCTTCAATCCCCGTCGCCATCGCGTGGCCTGTGAAACCCTTGGTATTGGCAATCACGATGCTGTCCGCGACATCTCCAAAGACATGTCGAAGCGCATTAATTTCGGCCGAGGCACTGCCGCCCCGCGCCGGAGTGTAGGTCTCATGGGATACAAAGACTGTTTGCGGAGCGATTTGGCGACGCGAGATGCCGCTGCGCGCCTCAGCTTTGGCGACCAGTGCCTCCATCACCCGGCCGATGTGCTGAACGTCAAGACGAGTGGCGTGGAAAGCGCTGTTTCCCGTCATGGTGGTCAACACTTCGCAGATGGGTTGGATTCCTCGTTCGCGCGCCGCGCCGCAGCTCTCTACCACGAGTGCAGCGGCTCCCATGCCGATAATCATGCCGTGCCGGCGTCGGTCGAAAGGAATTGCGGCATCCGCGACCACCTCGTCGGTGGCGGCGGCTCCCGTCGCCAGAAAGCCAGCACCCATCCACTCGATGAGATGGTCAGAGCTGACATCATCGGCTGAGATCACAACCACGCGATTGCATCGTCCGGCGTGGATCCAATCCTCGGCGATTGCGACAGCCTGTGTGGTGCTTGCGCAGGCAGCGTTAATTTGAGTATTGGGGCCGCGGGCACCGATGAAATCAGCAAATTGCGAATGGCCCATGGGCAAGACTCGAAGCAGGAAGCGCCGGTCGAACACATACGGTTCTTTGTCGATCGCAGCGCGTAACTCGCTGATGCGCCGATTCAGTTCCTGCACCAGGGTGGAATGTCCATTTCCCTCGACCGCGCACGTGAGCAGGCTTTCGAGCGTGGCCAACTGCTGGCGGCGTTCGTGGTCGGCATAGTAGCGCGACATTTCATCCGCGAACGAGTCACAACCGGGGAAGGCGGACGCAAAAATCACGCCGGTATCGTCGCGCAACGAGTCGGGCAATCCCCAGCGCTCCGGCAATTGCGTGCCCTTGGTCGTCGTCTTATAACGCATCACCAGCGGAATGCCCGCGTCGCGCAATGCGTCGATGCCGGCGGCCATTGCAAGTTGAGTAACACGATCGAGCGCAAGCACGCGTTCGGAGGAGATTCCGAATTCCTCTTCCAGATTGAAAGCACCTCCACGTCCGGCCAGCTTAATGACGTCTGCCACATCGGTGAGGGTTTCGAACCGGGCTTCGCCGTTCTCGCTCTTCACCAGGCGAGTGATGTGTTTGTCGAGCATCGCTTGCCGGAATTCGATTGGGATCGAAGCGATAAACTGATCGCCCCGGAGAATGCTCGCGATGTTGCTGTCGTCGAAGATGTGGCTGGTTCCGGGCAAGCCTAGCGCCGCTCCCGTGATGACTACGGGCTCAGAGCTGGGAGGCCCATTCTTGCCGCGGTAGATTTCGTAGCCCCGATCAAGAACATCGGCGAACAAGCGGCCCAGTTCGTTATAGCGATCACCGTTCGCAGGTGCGGTTTGCGGTTGCGAGCCGTTTGTCGGGGAGGTCGCAACGGCAACTGGTTTCGTATCAGGGTATCGCTTAAGCGATACAGCAACTCCATCGGAATCAGGTTTCACTTGAGGAACTGCCTGTTGAATCTCGATTTGTCTCGCGTCCTCGATTCCGCGTCCCAGTCCGGCGGCATACAGTCCACACAGCGCCTGGTTGAACGCGACAATGTCGCCCACCTTCGGATGGTTAGTAAACAACGACAGCACATCATTGCGGCCGCCGAGCACATCTTCGGCAAATCCCTGCAATGCTTTCTTCGGTCCTACTTCAACAAATACGCGAGCGCCGGCATCGTACAGCGTGCCTAAGCCCTTCACAAATTGGACAGGAGAAGCGACCTGCTGAGTAAGAATGTCGAGCATCTGAGGCACGACATTCGGCCCCATGGGATAAAATTCGCCGTTCGTGTTGGCGACGATGGGCAAACGAGGCGATTGGAGATGCAGACGTTCCAGAACCTCGCGCAGCGGTTTGCTGGCTCCGGCGACGATCGAGGTGTGGAAGGCGTGGCTCACAGGTATCGGGGACACGTCATACCCAGCCTTGAGGAAGGCTTCTATCGCCTGCTCGACCGGTTTGCTCGCGCCCCCTATCACTGCCTGGCGGTTGCTATTGACGTTGGCGATTACGACATAACCGTTGATCGTCTTCAGAATCTTTTCAACCTGTTCGAGAGGCGCGAACACTGCGGCCATGCGGCCGTTATCATCCATCGCTACCTGCGTCATACCACGACCGCGAGCGCTCACCGCCTCTAATGAGTCGACAAAAGGAAGACCTCCGGCGGCGACCAGCGCACCGTATTCACCAAGGCTGTGTCCCATCGTCAAGTCGGGTTCTATGCCATAAGCGGCCAGTAGGCGAGTCAAGGCGAGATCAATTGCCAATACGGCGGGTTGGGTGATTTCAGTTTGCCGTAGATCCTCTTCAGCCTTGGCGACGGCGATGGCATCAGCCTGGTCGACGAAGATGAACTCGGTGAGCGGTTTGCCGAGCAGGGGTGTCATTACGCGATCGGCTTCGGCGAAAGTGTCCGCGACAATCGGCTCTGTCGCCCGGAGCACCTTGAGCATGTTCGCGTACTGCGAACCTTGACCGGTATAGAGGAACGCAACTTTGGGAGCAGGGCCGTGACCACGGAAGATCCCTTGTGCGCGCACAGCTTTCCACACTGCCGGTTGATTCGCCGCGAGGGCTTTGAGCGCATTACCTGCTTTGTCCGCCAGTTCTGCGGCATTGGCATAGTCGATGGCCAGGCGCTCGGGTGCGCGCAGGTCGGACGCTGCCGGAGCGGTGATCGCCGGTGCGCGGCCCGCTTTCGCGTCTTTTTCCACTACGCGCAAACGCTCGACGAGCAGGGCTTCGGACGCAGCGCCGATGACCAGTGCTCCGCGTAACGGAGCTTTGTAAGAAGAAGGACTGGGAGTGTCCGCTAAAGAAGTTCGGCCAATGTTTTCTGTATTCATAACTGACTCTTTTCCGTTCGACGGTATCTCAGTGACGGTCACCGCTCGCTTGCCGTTTCCGTTCAACCTGTGAGGAATGTATTCTTCGAGCACGGCGTGGAAGTTGGTGCCCCCAAAACCAAATGCGCTCAAACCCGCGCGCCGCACGCCGTCCGGCGGCATGGTCCACGCCTTCAGTTCGGTGTTGACGTAGAGGGCAGAGTGGGCAAAGTCGATGTTCGGATTGGTATGCTCGCAATGCACGCTGGGTGGCAGTACTTTGTCACGCAGCGCGAGTGCGGTTTTCAGCAGTCCGGCAGCGCCAGCCGCTCCTTTAAGGTGTCCGAAGTTCGACTTGACCGAACCGAGCGCCACGGATCGCAATGGCAGATGAGAATTGCCGAGCACGTCGATCATGCTCTGCACTTCAACCACGTCGCCCACGGCGGTGGATGTGCCATGGCCCTCAATCAACGTCACTGTGTCGGGCGATAGTCCGGCATTCTCCCAGGCGCGTTGGATGGCCAATTTTTGGCCGAGAGGATTGGGCGCGGTGATGCCTTTTCCTTTGCCGTCGCTTGATCCGCCCATACCGCGCAACACCGCGTAGATCTTGTCTCCGTCTCGCTCAGCATCGGCAAGACGCTTGAGCAGAAAGATTGCAGAGCCTTCGCCCATGACGAAGCCGTCGGCGCCTTCGGCGTAGGGGCGGGTGCCAGTGGCCGAGAGTGCTCCGATCTTGCAGAACTTGACGAAGGTCGAGACGCCCATGTTGCGGTCTATGCCGCCCGTGACGACCACGTCGTACTGGTTCTGCACCAATCCCTCGATCGCTGTACTGATCGCCGCCATCGCCGATGCGCAGGCCGCGTCACAAACGTAGTTGGGTCCATGGAAGTTGAAAATGTTCGCAATCCGCCCGGCAATGCAGTTGGATAACTCGCCTGGCATGCTGTCTTCCGTAATTTCAGGGAAGAACTTTCCCATTCGATCGTGGAATTGCCGCGTAATGTCGCGGCGGAGCGTTTCTGGCAAAGCGGCGAAACTGGCGGATTCGGCCAGTTCGCGTGCGAATTCCGGGAAGATCACGCGGCTCACGGTGAGATAGTGTTTTTCCCCGCCAATGGCATTTCCCAGAATCACAGCTGTGCGATCTGCGTTCAGCGGCCGCTGCGGATAGCCGTAGTCTTCCAGCGCTTCTCGGGTACAAGCGATGGCCCACTTTTGCGCCCCGTCCATGGCATCGACCACGCGCGGCGGGATCGGCAAACGCCACTTGATGGGATCCCACACATGCTCACGCACCCAGCCGCCGATTTTTGAGTAAGTTTTGTCGGGCGCCTTGTGATCGGGATCGTAGTAAAGCGTCGAGTCCCAGCGGTCGGGAGTAACCTCGCTCACGCTGTAGCGGCCTTCCTTCACGTTTTTCCAGAAAGCAGCCACGTTCGGAGCATCGGGTAATACGGCCCCAACTCCCACAATTGCAATGGCGCGATAAGAAGTGTTTTCCATGACAAGACTCCTGTATGAAAAGAGAAGTGAGTGCTGGTTCTCTTTTGTGTTTCCCGGTGCCCTTTCGTGTCCTCTGCTGCTAATTTTCTAACCACTCGGACGCGAAGTACTCGAACGAAGTTCATGCGTCGAACGCTACGCGGCCACCACCGTGCTCTTGGCCGCGCGGCCGTACAGTACGTCGGCTACATAATCCAGGTCGGCAATAAGACCCGACTGCGCGCGGTGAATCGCGGACAATCCGAGGCTTGTTTCAAATGCGGCTAAGTCGGTATCGCTGACGCCTCCCGCACCAATCACCAAGCGCAGCCCTTCTTCACCCACTTTGAGCGCGGCATCGCGGGCAAAGATACGACTGATCGCAGCCAGCGCGGTTGCATCGAACCGCCGGTTCGCTTTCTCGTTGAGCTTGCCGTCCGCCAAAAGCGCAGCGCGGCGAGCCAAACTCCCCGCGCACTCGGCGTAAGCGATCAACTCGCCCAAGCGCAGAAGAATGTGTTGATAGCGCGTCAGGCGCGCCCCCCGCGCTTTCTCCATTACCCCCGCTAGTGCGTGCAAAGCGAGTGCCGCAACCTCAGCGCCCACCTTCGGATGCCGCGCGTGCAAGGCTTCAAACTCCCGCGCTCGTTCGTGATAGTGCTGCCCGCGTGTTTTCAGGTGAGACTGCCATCGGTCGCGGCTGATGGTCATCTCCATGATTTCGGAGGTGCCTTCATAAATCGTCGTGATACGAACATCACGGCTGATCTTCTCCACCATGTATTCGTGCGTGTAACCGTAACCACCGAGCGCCTGGATGCTTGCCTCAGCGGCTGCATTGCCAGCTTCGGTCGCCATGTATTTCGCGATCGCGCCTTCGGTATTCAAGCTGCCTTCCGCTCCGGCGTCGATGCGTTCCGCGGTCTCTTCGATATAAGCGCGAGAAGCCTCCAGACGCACTACATTCGGCACGATCAGCTTGTGCGTGTATCCCTGTTTTTGCGAGAGCGGCGTCCCGGCTTGAATGCGTTTCGCAGAATAGGGAATTGCGCGATCGAGCGCTGCCCATCCGCCGCCCAGTCCGAACGCCGCCACCATAAGCCGCGTGTAACCGAACACCGCCTGCGCCTGATTCAGCCCCTGACCTTCAACCCCACCGATAAGCCGGTCCGCATCGACATAGACGTCGCTGAACGCCAGCGCCGCCGTGTTGCTCAGTCGGATGCCGTGTTTGTCTTCGGGCTCGTCGTGGCTGAAACCCTTCGCGCCTTTTTCTACAATGAACCAGCTCGGACCGCTCGGCGTGTTGGCCAAGACCGTGTAGGCATCGGCAATTCCGCCATTGCTGATCCATTGTTTGGCGCCATTGATTTTGTAACCGACGACACGGCCATACTCGGTGACCGGGTCCGCCGTGGTGCGAAGCGAACCGAGATCGCTGCCTGCTTCCGGCTCCGTTGCGCCATAGGCGAACAGGATTCCTTCTTCCGCGATACGCGTCAGCCAGATTTTCTTCTGCTCTGCGGTTGCGCCGACTGTAATCGGATCGCTTCCCAGGAACGTTGCGAGTACCGCCGTGGCGACGCCCAGATCGATGCGCGCCATCTCTTCGCAGACGCAATACACATCGAACGTGCCGCCGCCCATCCCGCCAAACTCCTCGGGAACAAAAAGAAGTTGAATGCCAAGTTGGTCCGGATTGCACATGTGGTGGACGATGTCGAGCGGGCACTCGTCGCGCTCATCGAGCTCCCGGAGGACTTCATCCGGCAGCCGTTTCTTGGCGAAGTCCTTAAGGGACTTCAAGCTTAACTTTAAGGTTTTACTGGTGATCATTGGTAGCTCCTCACTTTGCTGCGACGCTGCGCAGTTCGCGAACTTTGTTGGTTAACTCGGGCAGGAATTCCAGAATGTCGTCGACAATTCCAACATCGGCCACCTGAAAGATCGGAGCCTTTGGATTCTTGTTAATGGCGATCAGGAACGGATTGCCCTTGATTCCCGCCAGGTGCTGGAACGCGCCACTGATGCCGCACGCCAGATAGACCTTGGGCTTGACGGTTTTTCCGGACGAGCCGACCTGACGTGACTTCTCCATCCACTTGGCGTCGACCACCGGTCGCGAGCAACTGACCGCCGCGCCCAGTGCGTCCGCGAGTTCCTCCGCGATAGCCACATTGTCTTTTTCTTGAATACCGCGTCCGATAGATACCAGAACATTGTGTTTCGTGATATCGAGATCACCCGCTTCGGCAACAATCGTCTCCAGATAACGCCGGCGCGCTGTAAGTCCGCCGACCTCCGACGATTTGTCGACGACAGTGCCGCTGCTGGACGTGGCTTGCGACGCTTTGAATGCCCCCGGCCGTATCGTGATTACCGCGCCCGACGACAGGTCACATCGAACGTGGGTGCTCACCTGCCCGCCGAATTCCTGGCGGATGACATTGAGGTTCCCGTCTTCAACTCCCGCGATGTCAAGCACGTCGGAGACAAAAGCCGTATTCATCTTGATCGAAAGACCGGGCGCCAAGTCGATCCCGAAATGCTCATGGGCGACTAGCACAATGCTGTTGCCCGGCAAGACTTTCAGCAGGGCCTTGCGCACGAGTTCCGCATTGGGATGGGCGAGAGCTTGATTGGCGATTTTCCAAACTTCCGGATAAGAACCGCCGAGGCTGTGGCACGCAGCATCGAGCTCCGCGCCCGAACCGGTTAGAATCGCCGTTAGCGAAGCAGTGGGATCGATCTTTCTGGCGGCGACTGCCAACTCGAATGCCGAATCGTCAACCGCCCCACTCTTGTGCACGATGTAAGCGAAAATGCGCGCCATTATTTCAGCCCTCCTTTAGCTGCCACGAACTCCAGAACTCTGTCGATGTTTTCTTCCCGCGTGCCCTGCAGAATTTCGGCGCCCTTGCCCAGCGTGGGGATGAAGTAATCCACCCGCTTCACTTTTGCGGCAGCTTCCCCAACTGTGCCCGCGCTAATTTCCAGATCTGACGCCCCGAAGGATGGAATCGGCACTCCGGCCACTTGTCGGATGCCCCGCATCCCGACATAGCGTGGCTCGTTGATGCCGGTTTGTATCGAGAGCACGCAGGGCAGATCGATCTCACTCATTTCCTTGTTGCCGCCTTCGATTTCCCGGCTGATTTTCAGTTTCCCATCCAGGACTTCAATCGAATCGACGAGCGAAGCAAACGGATAGTCGAGCAGCGCCGCCAGCATGCCACCCACTTGGGCGCCGCCGTCCTCGGCCTGGACGCCGGTCAGAATCAGGTCGTAATGCCCCTTCTCGACGAAACCTTTCAGAATGGTGGCGATACCACGGCCGTCCGATCCGCTGAAAGCGTCGTCGGACATCAGCACTCCGCGGTTCGCGCCCATCGCCATTTGACGGCGCAGAACCTCCTCATCATCCTCACCACCCACCGTCGCAACCGTAACGGTGCCACCGGTTCTGGAGACAATTTGCAGAGCCTCTTCGACCGCATAGTTGTCCGGTTCGTTGATGGAATAGACCAAGTCGTCGCGCCCGATGTCGTTCCCCGCGCTGTTGAGCCGAATCTCGTTTTCCGATGTGTCGGGTACTCTTCTTATGCAAACTAAGATTTCCACATTGCCTCCATAAAATTGTGGTGACTTCAAATCTCAGACAGTTGTCATTTCGTGGAGCTTTGGACCAAACAGCCTGAAGTGCTGACAATTCCAGCGCAAAATGCGGATCCCTGGCTTTGCCCGGGATGGCAATAAATCAAGTTTTTCAACAAGCTGTTAGGCCAACACATCTCGCACGATCTGTTGGTCCACTAATTCCGCCAAATCAATGGCAGTCATCTTTCCTTCAAGTCCTGCGACCTTGATCGCATCTTCTATATTCACCATGCAGAAGGGACAGGCCGTCACCATCACATTGGCCCCAGCCTCCGCTGCCATCTGCACTCTCTTAACGCCCATCCTCTGATCTTCTTTCGGCTCGTAGAACAACATCAGACCACCACCGCCGCAACAGAACGAACGGTCGCGAGTCCGGCTCATTTCGACTCTCTTCATTCCCGGAATCGCATCCAACACATCTCGAGGCTCGTCATAAACCAGGTTGTGCCGTCCCAGATAGCAGGGGTCGTGATACGTGTACACGCTGTTCTCGTTTGTTATGGGATTGAACGTGATCTTGCCCGCCTTCACTTCCCGGGCAATCACCTGGCTGATGTGCTCCACCGGAGGCACATCCTTATAGTCGCGTTTCAGCGCGTTGTAGGCGTGTGGGTCTGCCGTGACAATCCGCTGGACTCCGGATGCTTTGATGGCCTCCACATTGTGATCGCGCAACGCTATAAAAAGTGTCTCTTCCCCAAACCGTCGAACGTCATTCCCGCTATCTTTTTCCGCCGCGCCCAGGATTCCGAAACTTTCACCAACATGATTCAATATCTTCGCCGTTGCCCGCCCGATCGACTGCATCCGGTCATCGTAGGCAGTAATGCTGTCGACAAAATACAGAGTGTTCGGATCGTCACTGTTGGCGCCATTCTTCTTGTCCAGCGTCTTGACCGGGCAGACCTGCTGAAACTCCTTGCCATTTGCCCAGTCAGCCTTTTTTTTCTCCATCTTGCCGTAAGGATTGCCGCGATTCTCCAGCGCCTTGAGCGGCTTTTGCAGCGACTGCGGCACGTTTCCGTCATCGATCATGCCTCGACGCAGGTCGACGATCTTATCGATGTACTCCACCAGCAGCGGGCACTCAGCCTCGCAAGCACCGCAGGTTGTGCACGACCAGATTTCGTCTTCGGAATAAATGCTGCCAACCAGCGGCGTCCCGTTGTTCGCCTGCCCAACCACCGGATAGTGCTGGAAGCTGTAGTCTCTCGCCTTAATGGTGAGGAACCGTGGTGACAATGGTCTTCCCACTGCATTGGCCGGACAGTTGTCTGAACAGCGCCCACAGTCCGCACAGGAATAAAAATCAAGAATGTGCTTCCAGGTAAAATCCTCGAATGTTTTTACCCCGAACGACTTCACCTGCTCGAGATGCTCGTCGGTGACGCCGTATCGCACCGGCTTCAGGATCTCGCGGTCTAACTTTGCAAAGTAAACGTTGAACAGCGAGGTCACGACATGAAAGTGCTTTCCGAGCGGCAGGAAGCAGAGAAAGACAAAAAAAGTCACGTCGTGCACAAGATACGAAACGAAGTGAAGACTCTGAAGCGTTGGCAGTGATGCCGAGACCAGAACGCTCTTGAAAATCCACGGCAGCGACAAGACCGCGAGAAATTCAGCCGGTTGGCCAAGCGATAATTGAGCCGCCGCCTCGCTCGCCTCGAAAAGCCCGTCGGCGAGCATCAGGGTCGCAATCAACCCCAAAATAAAGACCGCTTCCGCCGTGTGATCTCTTCCGTATTTTGCCGGTACCGCATAACGCGCCGGCTTGAAAAATGCGCGCCGAATCGCCGCCATCGCCACCGAAATAAACACCAGAGTGGCGGCATAATCTTTAAGGATGTTGTAGACATCGCCCACTCGTCCCGAAAAGCCGGGCATCACGAAATTTGTGGAGATGCCGACGATGACCAGTGAAAATGAATGAACCAGCAGTACCAGAAATCCTGCGAACAGGCAGATGTGAAGGACACCGGCCAGAGGGTAGCGAGGTTGCTTCCATTGACCTAGCCAGAACTTGAGAACTGCGCCAATCCGCGATAAGGGCCAGTCAAAACGGAAGTCGCGTTGGCCCCGCAACAGCGGGACCATGCGTTTCGTCACGATGTAGGAAAAACATACGACCCCTAGCAGATCGAGGAGGAAGAACAGGGTCGGACCCGTGACCAACGAAACGGCTAACCATGCCGTCATCTGCGCAACTGACTGAATGCCTACCACTTCTCTCAACTCTCCCGCAGGACAATCATTAGGTGGTTGCCTGCGTCAAAACGTTTTTCTCCTTAACTAGGGACCCTGGGGCTATTGCCGATTCGACCGAAGCGACCGGCCGAGACGAAACGGACGCGTGAACAGGCGCCGCCGCGGGTACTGGCGTTGATTCCTGCGCTGATGTAGCTTTCGATTTCGCGAACGCCCTCTTCCTTTTCGGCGCATTATTTCGAGCGTCCTTCTTTTGACTGTTTTTCTTTTGAACTTGTTTTCGTGGGGACGTCCCCCGTGCGGCGTCCTGCAGTTCCGTGAAGCTCGTCTGCAGAAGCGCTTCCAGACGCCGGAGGTCCGGCGCCGCGTGCACATCTCCACTGAATCCAAAATATGCCGTGCCGTTGTAAGTCAAGATGGCGCAATTGAGTGCCATCTCGCCGCCGATCGGAACATAGGGATAGCAGTGCAGCATCTTGTGTCCGAGCAGGTAGAGCGGTTGCTGCGGCCCCGGAACGTTGGTGCACACCATGTTGAAAGGTGTGAAGGGCAACCGGCTGATGATGTGGCCGCCCAGCGCCTGTGCAGAGGTGGGGAACATGCCAATCAGTCCACCCGCCAGACTCACCAATTCCGCGGCATGCGAGCGTTTGAGAAATTCGGTTCTTTTGTGGACGGCCGCCAACAGTTTGAGCGGGTCGCGAATATCGAGCGGAATCGTGACTGGAACCAGCGAAATACGATTTCCCAATTCCCCAGGACTGTCGCTGCCGCGCAGATTCACCGGAACCATCATGCGAAACAGGCGTTTCTTAACCCGGTCGCCATGCAGTTCGAGGTAGCGGCGGATGGTCGCCGTCACTAGCGCCAGAATCACGTCATTCAGGCTGGTTTCGCGCGTGCTTTTTATCGTTTTGATTTCGGCCAAAGAAATTTCGGCCCAGGCAAATTTCTGCGGTCCGCGATAAAGAACGTTGAACCGCAAGCGCTCGGTGGATGCGCTGACTTCCGGCAGCAGGCCGGCGAACTCGTCGGTCGCCATCTGCCCACCGTTCGCAGCGAAGCGCTGGGCCATGCCTGAAATGTCCGCCGTCGCCGCGAGAATCTGTTTGGCAAATTCAGAATACGAATCGACGAAACCGCTGGTCAGCGAGGTCAGAACGTCGCGCGGCGGGGAAACCGGAAGGTGAAGTTTTCGCCGGGGCAGACGCGGCGCGACGGGGCTCGCATCCATGACTGCATTCATGATTCCCACTCCGGCGATGCCATCGGCGAGGCAATGGTGCAGCCGAAAAACGAGTGCGCTGCGATTTCCTTTCAGACCGCGGACCAGAGTCATGTCCCAGACCGGGTGCTCCCGATCCAGAACCGTGCTCAAAATCTTCCCCGCAAGCGTTTTCAGCTCAACGTCGGTGCCGTGTTTGAGCTTTACCTCGCGCACGTGGTTGCGAATGTCGAAGGTGGGGTCATATTCCCAACTGGGAAGGCCAATGCCAAGCGGCGGAGACACGATGCGCTTGAGGTAGCGGGGAATTAGCGGCAGCTTCGATTCGACAAACTGGACACAATCCTTGAAAGGGACTTCACCTTCGAACACGCAAACGCAAGCTACGTTCAGAGGCATCCCCTCGCGTTCGAGATGAAGAAATACCGTGTCACCCCAGGAAAGACGATCAACCTCGGGCTCGATCTGTTCACCGGTCGACATGGCAAATCTCCTCTCTCGCCGGGCGGTTGCGTCCCAGATTTTCGTGGGCGGTCACCCACTCCCCGTTCAGAATGGCTGCGGACAGGGACGTTTCGCCTGCCAGCACGACGCCGGCGCAAATCTCCGCGAAGCTTTTTACCTTGCCTTTGCCGAAGCAGCCAATCATTTCCAGGCACTGCTTCTGCGTCGCGAGGCCGGTTCCGCCGCCGCAAGTGCCGACAATCAATGAAGGCAGCGTGATCGACCAGTAGAGATCATGGTTCTCCAGCAGTTGGCAATAGCTGATCGCGGCGTGGGACTCCGCAATGTTGGCCACGTCCTGACCGGTGGCGATGAACAGTGCGGTCAGACCGTTGGCCGCATGCGCGCCGTTGTTCGACGAGCCCGCGAGGAATGCTCCCACTGAACCTACTTGCCGAGCATAGAAGAGCTCTGCCGTGTCAAGATGCATAAGCCGGAGCATGACTTCTTTTTGGATTACTGCTTCGGCGACCACGCGCTTGCCGCGCGTCAGCATCGTATTTAGCTGCGAGTGTTTTTTGTCGGTGTCGATATTTCCGCTAAGGAAATACTTGAGCCGACCAGGATAGGTTTTCTTGATCCACTCGCACGCCGCATAGGTCGCTTTTCCCGCCATGTTCTGGCCCGCCGCATCACCCGTGGTGTAATTGAAGCGCAGGTAGCGCAAGGGCCCCACAGCGTACTGTCCGATGTTGCGCAGCTTTCCGAAGTGGGTCGTAGCTTCCGCTTGCTCCCTGATCGCGGGAAGATTTTCTTTCACCCAGCGCCCGAACTCCCGGGCCTGCAGCGCGTCCTCTAAAATGAATACGGGAGCGCGTTGCATGGAGTCGTCGACCACAGTGGTCCTGACCCCTCCACACTCGGTTAGCAGCCGCATTCCACGGTTATAGCTGGCGACTAGCGATCCCTCGGTTGTCGCCAGAGGAATGTAGAAATCGCCTCTCGCATGTTCCCCATTGATGCGCAGCGGCCCCGCTACGCCGATGGGAATCTGTGCAACTCCGATAAAGTTTTCGATGTTGCCGGGTAGAATCCCCGGGTCAAACGAATACTTCGCCACGTGAGAGAGGTCTGCGCCGGTCTCCTGACGGATAAACTCCCGCCGCTCGGTCGCCATTTCATGGCTGTAATCATTTTCTTTGCTCCGTGGAATTCGGAGCCGTTGCTGCAATACTTCCTGTGTGGCCATCTGTGCCCTCTTTAACGTTCCGTGGAAGATCCGAGCTTGTCAGGAGCACCCCTACCTTTTGTTCCTACACTCACTGCCGTGTGTAATCAGATCTCCGGTGAAGCGTACGTCCTTTTATGCGTAGTCGATGGGATGCTTTGCCAGCCAGCGCTCGTCTCGCACGCGCCCAATGTTTTTCAAAGCTCCACCTGCGGCGCTCGCAGTCAAACGCCGGCTTTCCCATGCGAGACCTGCTCCCAAGCCAATCACCGCACCCACCAGACCGAACGCCAGCGTTCTCACAATGGACTTCCGCCGATACCCTGCATAGCTTCCTAACGCCCCGATGCAAGTTCCAAGAACCGCGGGTATCACGGCGCCTCGAACCGATTCGCTCAGAAACGGAGTAATCGACTCTCCATTTAGAAATTCTTCTCGACCGGATAGCGCTCCCGCTATTCCAGAACCCAGGAGCCTTCGGCCGTAATCGGCGTTCGACTTCGACCATTCGCGTAAATCCATCGCGGCCCTCACTGTCCTCAAATCGGGGATACCAAAGTTGACTAACTAAGGTCACTACACCACCCCAACTCGCGAGAGTCCGTGGCGCGGGTCACGTGTCATTGTGATGTCGTCACAATCGAGCTGTGTACGGAACCGCACGGAAAGGCAGGCTTTAGCGGATTCGAGGAGGGTGGTTCTGAGGGGACGAACAGTAGCAGAAGCGCCAAACGTGCCCCTTCAGCGGACAGGGGCACGCTGGCGCAGTACTTCATTTCAACCGTCGACGTGCGACACAAAGATCGCCAGAAGTTATATCCGGACGACGGTATTCTCACAACTAATTAACGAGCGGTTAATAATAAAGAATGCTACGCGACTGCTGCCGCCGCTTTCTTTGTTGACCGCTTTGCACGATGCGCGACTTTGGGTGCCCGCTTGTGCTCAGCACCGTTCTTCGCGACTGCGTTGATCAGTTCCTTTTGCGCGTCGACGTAGCTTTTCACGCCTTCGCGAGCCAGTTCTGCCAGTGGTAAAAAGGGCAAAGGTTGCAGGAGTTCCAGCGTCTTGCTGGCGGTCTTCACGTTGGCATTCATCTGTCGTCCGGCTACATCCACCAGTTTCCGTTGCGCTTCGATGAATGACTCAGTGGCATGACGCGCCAACTGCGACAACTCTGTCTTCTTCGCTTTCTTCGCGCCATTGGTAGTGTGCTTGCCACCGGTGGCCTTGGCAGTCTCTTCAGCGATAACATCCATGAAGTGCTTCTGCGCTTTGACAAAGTTGTCCATCGCTTCGCGGGCTGTTTCGATCAGTTGCTCGCTTTGAAATGGCTTCCCGGACTTTGCCGCTTCTACCCAGATATGCGTTTGCTTGCCGGCAATCTTCAGATACTCCTGCTGCATTTCAATGAACGTCTCAATGCTGCGCTGGAGCAGATCAGTGACCGCTTCCGCCGGGGCCCACTCTCCCAGACGTTCCTTGACACCGTTCATCAGAATTTCATTCTGTTTTTGGCCAAGTTCGAGCAGAATCTTTTGCCCTTCAATGAAGTTCGCCACCCGTTCGGCAGCAGCTTCGCTCAAAATAGCAGTGGGAGAATGGTTAGGGTCGGACAGTTGTTGCCGCACGGAATGCATCAGACTCGCATTCTGCCGCATCGCCAAGTCCACCAGGATCCTTTGCGTCGCAAAAAAGCTCTGTACGCCCTGTTGGGCCCAACCTGAGAGTAGAGAAACAAATGAGGACTCCCCGAAAAAGCTTCGGGAGGAATCGTGCTTTACGGCTGTTGGCATATGACCTCCAAAGTTGCTGCATTGCAGCATCGAATTAAATATACGATTCCAGGCTATTTGTGTCAATATGTATTTGTTCTGTGTGCATGGCAGCAAGCGCAGGCATCGCATGAAACCGGCTCCCGTCCTCATCAAGAAATATGGGAATCGCAGGTTGTACGATTCGTCGAGCAGCCAGTACGTGAATCTCGACGATATCGCGGGATTCCTTCGCGAAGGCAAGGACGTCAAGGTAGTCGACGCTAAGACGGGTCAGGACTTGACCCGCGTCACCCTCACCCAAATCATCACCGAAGATGCCAAGAACCGGCCAACCGGCCTCCCTCTCGAACTCCTTCGCCAGCTCGTGCTTGCCTCCGACGAGGTACGGCAGGAGTTCCTCATGTGGTATCTGAAATCTGCCTTTGACACCTATGAGAAGGTGCAGAGCGCGGTCCAGAATCGTCTGGGCGAGGTTCAGTCCGCAATTTTTTCGCCGGTGGAAACGATGAAGCAATTGCTTGGATCTGCAGCTTCACCTCAGATGCGGGCGTCGTCTGAGCAGCAGTCCGAGCCCGAACTCGCTGCTCTGCGCAAACGAGTGGCGGAACTGGAAGCACGATTGGAAAGGCCGGCGCCCGAGAAGCAGTCCAAGAAAAGAAGAAAGCCTCGAAAACAGGAACGGAAGGTATAATGCGCACTGGGTAATCGTCCGCGGGGTATTTCTGAGCCGGTCACTGCGGGTTAATGCGGATAGATTTCAGGAAAAAATTGGGCCGAAAACTGAAAAAAGCTGTCGCTTCATCGAAGAAGCGAAATCGGGTAGGGAATCGGCGGAATACCCACTCCACCGATTTGGAAGCCACGATCTCACCTTGGACGGAGGCGCTGTTTGCCGCCGAGATTCTCTTGCTCCACGCAACTCCCGTCTATTACGGCTTCGGCGTGCCCCGCGGAGATGCCTCCGGAGTGGTCATTATTCCTGGTTTTCTCGGCACCGACCTTTACTTGATGGAACTCCACGCGTGGCTGCAGCGTATCGGATATCGTTCCTATTTCTCCGGTATCGGTATCAATGCCGAGTGTCCGAATCTACTCGTCCAGCGTCATCTGAACGAGACCATTGCCAGGGCTCTATCGGAAACTGGACGGAAAATTCACCTCATCGGCCATAGCCTCGGCGGCGTGATCGCCCGCTCAGTTGCGAGCCAAAGGCCGCGAGATATCGCCTCCGTCATCACTCTGGCTGCGCCCATTCGCGGCACCGCCACCAGTCGTACCGTGCTCCACGCCGCTGACACCATTCGTCAGCGCATCCTGCGAGAGCATGGACGGCAAGTACTGCCCGACTGCTACACCGGTCGTTGTACCTGCAGTTTTGTGGATTCGTTGAAGCGCGACATTCCCGACTCAACCTTCGAGACCGCGATTTACACGCGCGATGATGGCATCGTCGACTGGCGCTATTGTATGACCGGCAATGACGATGCAGATTTCGAAGTTCCTGGCACTCACATCGGAATGGCTTTCAATCCGTCCGCCTACGCCGTAGTAGCCGATCGCCTCGCGAAGGCGCAGTCAGTAAGATGAGCGCAACTTCGGCGGTTCGAAGCCCGATTTCTCCATCATCCGACCATCTCCAGAACGGCCCCAATACCCGTCTCTAACGTCTCGACCGCTCGACCTCGGCGCTCCAATCGGACAACCGCCCTTGCGAGGCTGTTATTCGTTACCTCAAAACTGCCCGAGCAATCGGTCTTCACATAGGGCAGACGATGAATGCTCGGACCACCACCGTCGATCTCTGCTTCCAACCGTAAGCCATCCTTTGATCTTGACGGCGACGAACACTGAAACTTCCAAGACAATTCATCGCAGTGTCTCTTGCCCTCCTGCAAATTTCCGAATTCGTACGATTCTCCTTCATGCCAGAATACCGCTTTGCGAAAAACCAGGCCGAAGGGCATCTCGTATATCAACGCCTCAAAAGTACTCGGTTGGGATGCGCTCGAACCATTGTCGGGGCGAGGAAAATAGGCATGGGCCCAGGTCCAGAAATTGCGATGCCTATATCCGCAGTTGTGCCCCTGCACTCCGAATCCTAAAGGATCGCCGGCAAAACTTCGGCCATCGAGCACGATCTTGCCGGAAAAGAGTGCGTCGGAATGCGGAGTTCGCGAAAATCCAATCCATCCCTTGTTGCTCAGCGTGACGCGAAACGTCGAACGCCAATGCAGATCCCAAGAAATGTCATGCCCCTCAACTTGCATCGCTCCACGACAGAATGTTTCGCCGATTTCGTTATTCCTCATACGAAACTCAAACGGATTTTGTTTTCTGGCGCTGAGGCCCAGGGCCTCCAGAGGAAATCCTTGAATGAAGCTTTGTGGTCGTCCGTCTCGTGGGAACCATGTGGCCCACACCTGTACCGGCATCCCGCGCGGGTTTCCGGCGCAACCGCTCCGGCCAGGATTCATCAGCAAATATCGGAGCCACCAAGCCCCACTGCCATCTGCCAGTCCTAAACGGAGAAACCAGACCTCATACCGGCGTCGAGTAGAGAGTGACGAATAGACTTCGTTCAGCGTATCCACAAATTCATTCTACTGATCTGGATTAGAATGCAGCGGTCCGCTATCTTGCGCTAAGGATGAGCGCATTCGAAATAGGAGTGTCGCTCTTACAATCAATAAGGCGCCCGGCACGAATGGCAATGCGTTTCGGAGCGGCTGGAGAAGACGGTTGGGCACAAACAAGAGCGGTCGATGCCGATATAAGGACAGCAAGGCAAGCAAGGGCTACAAGCTGCAGGCGGTAGAGTCTAATCACGTGTGCCTCCGGTGAACGTCGAAAGCCTAACAGAGGTACGTGAAGAAGTTCTAGTCTGCCGCCATCTCCTGCGCTTCTCGCCTCAAAAGTTCGTGAGCCACCGCAAGCTCTTGGACGTCGCAGTTTTCGCGTCGTAACTGCGCTTCGAGCGCTGCCAACTGGGCTTCGATGTCTTGCCCGGCTTTGCGCTTACGAATGACCTCCTCCCGATAACGCCGCAGGAAGTAATCAATCGTTTCGATTCTGATCTTGATCGACCCAGTAGGCTTATTCTCGTCGAGATCTTTGAAGCAGAAATACGGCGTGCCCGACTGCTCTATGATCCCTTCGATCACGCCATAAATGGGAGCATCGTGCCCGCACTTGAAGCTCGAAATCTCCAGAGCCACCAGATTGGGATGCCGTGCCGTATATTTCGCTGCCCAGACTTTGTGGTTGGTGCTGCAAGAATAAGAGTTCTTCCACGCATCGCCGATGTCGAGCGGACTGCTGATCACGCCCGCCCGCACCTCATCGCCAAAAAGCCGCTCCAGCATGTCTTCATCAAGCGGAAGCGTGTTCTGCGAAAAGATGGGATAACCGAGCTTCTGGAATTCATCAAGAATCTCGTGGTTCAACCCTGGGTCATGATGATAAGGCCGCGCCAGCATAACGATGCCGATGCGATCTTCACGCTCCAGTTGATCGAGCACTTGACGCGCGCGCCTGCGAATGCTGGTTTCATATTCCTGCAGAGCCGTAAAGCCGGATTCGACCGCGCGATCATTCTCTTCCTGCGAGAGCCCCATGACCGGCTGCCATGCTTGCAGCATCTGATGAGCAAAAAGCTTGCGATCCGCGAAATTGAGCACTGGATCGATATATTTCACATTGTGCTCGGCGAACACATCGTTCTCTTTCGTGAACGCCGCCTTCACGGTTTCTGGAGTTGCCGTTACGGTCGGGCAGGCATTCGAGCCTTGCAGTTTCACCAATGGACTCGAGAGCACGTCATACATCGGGAAGAAGATCACATTCAGTGGTTTCTTGCGATGCTTCTCCTGAATCAGGTTGTAGACATGGGAAATGCCAATCTTCGCCGGAAAGCAGGGATCGATCGCACCACGGCTGGCGCCAGCCCGGTAGAGCTCTGAACTCGTGTAATCGGAGTAAATAATATTCTCCGGCTCTACACCGAGGCTCTCAAAATATGCATTGAACAGCGCCGCATAGGTATAAATATTCAGCACTCGCGGAATCCCGATGCGTAATTTCTTGCGATTTTGCATCAGGGCGACGCGCTCTTTCGAAGCCTTGGTCCAGCCGCGCGACGGAATTGGGTCAGAAACATTCTTGGCATTCGTCGGACGGAATACCTCTTTCGAAGCGGCATCAACAAAATTCGGATGCTGATCGCGAATCTGGTCGAGCCCGGCCTTGATGTCCTTCATGTCGTTGACGTCTTCGACCAATCCCTTTTCGCAGGTGGCAATAATCAGGCGCTGCTCGCCTTGCATCAATGGAACCTTAGTGACTTTTTCGATAGGAACCAGGTTCTTTACCGGTTCGGTCCGGATATCGATAAAAGTACGCAAGCAATTGTTCTTGCAGAAATAACAGCGTGTCGCTTCGTTTCGCGTAGTGCGATATTCGATTCTTCGCACCGCATCCAGCCCGACAAAGGTCGTCTGGTGCCCGTTCCGCCACAAGCGCAGTGACTCTTGAGCGGCTCCGATGGCGCCCGATTCTCCGCAATGCTCGTGCACGATAATTTCCGGCTGCTTGCCCGCGGCGCGGAAGCTACTACGAATGAAATCGACTTCCGCCTTCACCACGGCGAGATTATTTTGCGTTCCGCCTTGCAGGACGAAGCGCGAACCCAAGGCTGCGAGATTGGGTATGCTGGCTACATACAAGAAAACGTTTTTCGGCAATACTGCCGCGAGACCTGCTAGAATTTCCTCTGCCCGCCAGCCCTGGCGCTGGAAATTCACGATGTCCGATTGCATGAATACAGCGCAGCCATAGCCAAATACCGGCATCGATTGCGCCGAAAACGCCAGATCGGCATATTGCTTCACATCGAGCCCGAAACCTTCTGCCGTAGATTGCAGAAAATAACCATTGCCCGCCGAACACTGGGTGTTGAGCTTGAAATCTTTTACGCGGCCGTTGTGCAGAATGATGATCTTGATGTCCTGGCCGCCGACGTCGACAATCACGTGTGGATCTTCGTAGAACTTCAGAGCCGATTCTGTGTGCGCAACCGTCTCCACGAGCGCCACGTCGGCCTTCAGAACATCCTTCAGAATATCTTTTGCGTACCCCGTGGTCGCGACTCCCAGAACCTCCAGTTTGGCGTTCTGCGCCTCCACCTGGCCGCGAAGATTCTCGAACATCTCCATCGTGTCCTGAATCGGGTTTCCGTTCGAGAGTTGATACGACTTGCAGAGGATGTCTCCATTTTCATCAAGCAGCACGGCTTTCGTCGAGGTCGATCCGCCATCAATTCCGATGAACCCCGCGACTGTGCTGTTTTTCTGAAAGGTTGCGGGAACGAATTTCTTGGGACGATACGATTCTTTAAAGAAGTCAAACTCATCCCGGTTGTCGATCAGCGCCTTGCCGCCAGATTTCGCCTTCTCTTCCTGGCGCCCGTAATCGATGTAGTGCACCAGATTTTCATAGCCGCGATAGCAACCGATGCAATCGTCCTCAGCGCGCCCAAATTCAATGGCGCCGAGAGCCGCGAAATATTGAGCATTCTGTGGAACTTTGATCAGATCTTCCGCCTTTGCCCCATCAGGAATCGCGACTTTCCGCTCCAGCCACATGCGCGGAATATTTGCTTGCCACGCCTCCCGCATCCCGCGAATGAAGCTGTTCGGTCCGCCCAGTAGCAACACATGCGGTCGCAAGGTATGGCCGCGCGTGAGCACGCTCAGATTTTGCAGCACGATTGCTTCAAACAGTGACGCCATCAATTCGTCGGGAGGCGTCCCAACTTTTTGCAGTCCGTTGATGTCGGTCTCCGCGAACACCCCACACTTGCCCGCAACTTTGTGGAGCTTGATGCCGTGATACTTCTGCTCCGCCAGTTCCGCCGTAGGTATCTTCAATTTTGCGTTAATTTTGTCGATCACGGCGCCCGTGCCGCCGGCGCACTTGTCGTTCATCGACGGAATCTTTTTCTTTCGGCCTGTTTCATCGTCATCCTTGAAGACGATGATCTTTGCATCCTGCCCACCGAGTTCAACGACCGAATAAACCTCCGGGTGTAATTTCTCGACCGCCAGAGAAACCGCGGTCACTTCCTGCACGAACTTCGCTCCGATCTGGTCGCAGATCGGTCCGCCGCCCGATCCGGTCATAAACATCCGCGTATTGTGCGAGTTAATGCCGGCCTCGGCTTCCATCCGTTTCAGAAACTCCAGCGTCTTCTCCGGTTGCTTGGTTTCGTGGCGCTGATAGTCCTGCCACAGCACCTGGTCGCTGACCGCGTCAACCACCACGGCCTTCACCGTGGTCGAACCCACATCAAGTCCAACGAGAAACTTGGTGCGGTGATCGTGTGGCCTTTGGGGAAGCGGCCGTGGCTGTGGCTCCAGCCCAGCAATCTGAATCAGCGGCGTACTTTTGTGATCGTGCATTTCTTTCTTTCTTGCTTTCGAAGAGGACCGCCTGTCACGCGGCACCAATTCTCATCATATAACTACAGGTAACCACATAGTGACGATAAGTGCGACGCGGCGACCGCCGGCGTCCGTCAGTCACCGCTCGCAGTTGCGGATACCGCAACCGACACCCGGCTCCGTTTCCAGAACCGCGTTTGCTTATCCACCCGCTCGCTCACATGCAGAATGAATTGCGCCGCCGTTCCGGCAACTCCTTCGCGATGCGGCACGTGATAGAACGGCCGCTTCAGTTCAGGGCGCTCGTCGATGTACTCGCGGATTTCTTCCATGCTCTTGCCCGTGGACTTGAGGCACTGCTCAAATTCCGTCTTGGCTTTCACCTTGGCCTCACCCAACGCCATCTGCACGCGGCTGTGAGCATTGACTTCGCCTTCACCCGAAGTCTCGATCGGAAGGAAGATCATGTCTTTAAATTTGTTGATCACCGCTGACTGCACCCCATCCGATTGCGAAGACGGCATGCATCCAAACGGTTTCAGGGCCAGTACCATGTGGCAGAGCTTGTGCACCGTGTAGTAAACATTCTTGCCCACTTCGAGGTGACCTTCGCCGCCACGCGCAAACTGGTTGTAGAAGGGATGCGCCATCTCCGCCAGTTCCGTCTGCGGCGCGAGATGATGCGTAATGTCCCCAAGTTGCTTGATGGTCCGGTGATAGAAGAAATTCCACATGCGCTCGCCCGCGCCAATCCCCCACAGTTTCTTGCGCAAGCCGATGTAATTGGCGAAATTCTGCTTCACGTCGTACCACTCCGGATTTCGATGCGGACGATTCACTGGCCATTTCGCGATGGCGTGGGCCTTTGCCTGGTACATCAGGTAAGCCACCCAGGTCGCAATGGGCTCAACCAGAACCTGCGCGCCCTCGCGCTCCAGGAAATCGAACATGTGGAAGTTGCCATCACCTTCGGTGATCTGTGCCCAGAACTCGCCTGTGATTTTTACCAGCGGCTTCACCCGCGTGCGATCCACTTCGATTGAGTCCATTTTTTCCCGCGCCGAATGGAGAGCATTCAAGTAATCCTTGCCCCACATGTGCTCATGCCATTTGCCAAACACATTGAAGGTGTTCCGCAGCACTTTGTTGCTCTTGAACTTTGGCTTTGCCCACTCCGGCGCCCGCTCTTCGATCTCAAACGACTTGCGATTCCTCAGATCCTCGCACAATCCATCGACCGTCTCGCGAAAGACGCGTTCGGTTTCACCTTTGTTCGCCTCGTAGGGACGAATCTGGTAGATGAGATCGTTGAACACATCGCCCAGGTGCATGGCGTTCAGCATTCCGAAGCCGAAATCGATGGTGAACTTCAAGCCAGGCTCACCGGACGCCGCCTTAATCCCGTCACTATCTTTAAACAGCAGCACGCGGAAGCCGTCGAAGCCCGCATTCTTCAGCGCGAAGCGGTATTCGGCTTCATACATTCCGAAGCGGCAGGGACCGCAAGAGCCGGCAGTGAAGAAGACGAAGTTATCCAGAATCTGCTGCCGTGGCAGACCTTCCTTCTCCAAGAATTGGAGGTACTGCACCAGATTACCCACCGTGAAATATGTGGGATTGCACTGTCCGTTATTGCCAAATTCTTTGCCGGTCTGAAAAGCAGCGACATTGGGCACGGGCAATTTTTCACAGCGATATCCGCAGCCCTGGAAGACAGCGCGAATCAGGTCTTCGTGCTTCCAGGTAAAGCCGCCAAACAAAATCGTGACGCGGCTGCGTTCCTCTGCCGTAAACGCCCGCTCAATCGGACGATGGAAATGCTCCGGCGTATCAAGCCCCGCGATCTTTCGCAGGCGCACGCGCTCTGCTTCCAGTCGTTTCTTGATTTCAGAGTCATTCTCAATCTGGATTAGATTCGTCGCCATTGAAGTTCCTCCGGCTGTGTGTTGAATTTTGGCGTTACTCTTAAAGATATGCTTGAAAGGTGGAAGTCGGGAAGCAGGGCGCACGCAAGCTTGGGACGATAGGTCATTCCCTTCACTTGCGAGCTGCTAGCGAGCTGCATCCGAACTCCAGAGAATTAGCTAGGAGGTTCGAAGTCTTGCACCGGCGGAACTGCAGCGAGGAAGTTCCGCAAGGCGCCGGATTTTGCAAAAAAGCTTGAGATGCAAGGGCCCAGGAACCGGTTGCCTAAATTGCACTCCCACTCAAGGACGAAGCTAGGCCAACCCCACAAGAAATATCTAGCAGAAATTGTCTTCCAGTTCAATGGTCGCAGCCGATTTTTCCATCGGCGATCGTGTTATTCTGGCGACCGTCAGAAAAATAGATCAACAGAGATAGAACGACGGAACGTCGCATAAAGAACAATAGAACGTCGTACAGAGAACAGTGGGGGCCAAAGGCGCCGGTATGGGAACTTCATCTAGGGCATCTGCAACGGCGCCCCCGACCTCATATCGCGGGCCGCTCGCCATCGTAACCACGCTGTTCTTCATGTGGGGCTCGCTCACATCGCTGAACGACGTGTTGATCCCGTATGCCCAGCATGTGTTCAATCTCCGGCTTGCGGCAAGCATGCTGATTCAGACTGCATTTTTCTCGGCCTACTTCGTCTTTTCGATTCCATCAGCAAAAATCATCGACTGGCTCGGTTACAAAAAAGCAATTGTTGTGGGATTGTTGACTATGGTCGTAGCCTGCCTTGGATTCTATCCGGCCGCTACGATTCCTTCGTTTCCATTCTTTCTTGCCGCTCTAATCGTACTTGCGACGGGAATCACCATTCTCCAGGTGGCGGCTAATCCCTACGTTGCCGTGCTGGGAGAACCGCAAACCGCCTCCAGTCGACTGAATCTCACCCAAGCCTTCAATTCGCTAGGCACTGCGGTCTTTCCCTGGGTGGGCGCGCGCGTCATTCTAGGCACCACGTCGGCTGCCATCGCCCAGAGTACTACTCAGGAAGCAACCGCCATTGTCCGGCTATACGTGTACTTCTTCGCCGTCGCCTTATTCGTTTTGGCGATTGGCATCGGCCTGTCGCGGCTTCCGACCATCGAGTCCGCCGAACGACACATCGGCGAGATGGTTAACGACTCGCTCTGGAATCATCCGAACCTCATCTTCGGAGCGATAGGAATCTTCGTGTACGTCGGCGGTGAAGTGGCGATCGGGAGTTCCATTGCCAACTACCTCGCGCTGCCCAACATCGGTGGATTCGCATCCAACGTCGCCGATCCGGCAGCCCGTTACCACGCCGCGTTGGCCGAGGCAGCCAAATACATTTCTCTATATTGGCTTGGCGCCATGATTGGCAGGTTTATTGGCTCGGTGATCCTGCAAAGAGTCAAGGCAGGCAAACTGCTGGCGCTGTTCGCAGTCATGGCCGCTTTGCTGGTTTGCAGCTCAGTCTTGACTGGAGGCCACGTGGCCATGTGGTCGATCTTGGCCGTCGGCTTGTTCAATTCCATCATGTTCCCTTGCATTTTCACGCTGGGAATCGCGGAGCTCGGACCGCTCACGGGAGACGGTTCCGGCATCTTGAACATGGCGATTGTGGGCGGCGCCATCATTCCGTGGCTGGTGGGCAAAACCGCGGACCTCATCAATCGTATGTATTACCCCGCAATGATGCAGGGCCAAACCAGTTGGGGGCAGGGAATTCACTATGCCCTGATCCTGGCCACGATCTGTTATCTCTACATTTTGTTCTTTGCAGTCAGCGGATCGAAACCGAACAGCGAACGCTATGGCAAGGCGTAGCTCGGTCGTTGGCCGGAACCTCCTGCTCAGGCGTGCTCCTCTTTCTTCTTTTTGGGATTCATCAGCGAGGCGAGCACGGAAGTTCCCAAAACAAGAAGAACAGTCGCCAGCGTCCATTCCGTGGGGATGTTCACGTAATGAGATCCCAGCATTTTGATGCCGGTAAGAATCAATACCACCGAGAGTCCGTAATGGAGGTAGTGCAACAGTTCCATCATCCCCGCAAGCGCAAAGTACATTGAGCGCAAGCCGAGAATGGCAAATGCGTTCGATGTATAGACAATGAAGGCGTTCAACGTAATGGCGAGAACCGCAGGGACAGAATCCACCGTCAACAAAATGTCGGTCGTCTCGACCACGAGAAGCACGACGAATAGCGGTGTCGCGGAAATCCCGTCTCGTCGCGTGAAAAAGTGCCCGTCCACATAATCCTTCGTGACCGGGAAGATCCGGCGGAAAAGACGCAGAACGATGTTTTTTTCAGGATGGATCTGTTTTTCGCCCTGCCGCAGCAGATTAAGTCCCGAATAAACCAGCAACGCGCCGAATACGTAGGTGATCCAACTGAAACGTCCGATCAGGCTGACGCCCGCCACTATAAATACACCGCGCATGAGCAGCGCGCCGAGAATCCCCCAGAACAACACTTTGTGCTGATGCTCTTCGGGTACTTTGAAATAGCGGAAGATGATCAGAAACACGAACAGGTTATCAACGCTGAACGATGTTTCGATTACATATCCGGTCACGAACTGGAGCGCCTGAGGGCGTCCTTGCCATAACAAGACGAGCACCGTAAACCCGGCCGCGAACGCGATCCAGACTCCTGACCAAGCCAGCGCTTCGTGAAAGGTAACGCGGTGGGAGCGGCGATTCAAAACGCCCAAATCGAGCGCCAGCATGGCCAGCACGAAAAGGTTGAAGAGTATCCAGAAGAAGAGCACAGGGCATCTTACGGGAATCGGATAACAAGCGTCAGGTTTTAGATCGCAGCAGAACCGCCGCGAGCAGCCGGGCTGCGAAGCTCCGATCGTTTTTTCCGGACGCTCGATTGATGGCGATTGCTCTTTCTATTTCTATCGGTGGTCTTGCGATGGGAATCGAGCGCCGGTCCACGGCTGATCAGGTCGGCCAGCGTCGTATTCTCCAGAATCTTGGCGGCCGCATCCCGCACTTCGAGAAACACTTTGTAGAGCGCGCTGTGGTCGGCGTCACGATCGATCAAAACTCGTAATTGATCGGCATCGCCGAAGGGCGCGAGCGGCCCGTCAATCAAGCGGATAATTTCGCTCAAGAGTATCTCGGAAGGCGCCCGGCGCAAGCGGTATCCGCCTTTGGCGCCGCGTACACTCTCCACCAGGCGCGCGTTTTTCAGTTCCAGGAGAATCAGCTCAAGGAATTTTTCCGGCAGATTTTCTTCGTAGGCAATATCGCGAATCCGGATCGCACCCTGAGTATAGCGGCGGGTCAGCACCATCATCGCCTGCAGCGCATAGAGTCCTTTTTGCGAAATCTTCATAATGCGTTGCCTCGCCCGTTTGCGGTTAGCGGAGACGCAGAATCTCAACCGTGATGTTATCGGGGCCGCCGCGTTCGCGAGCCAGTTCGATCAGCTTGCGTCCTGCTTGTTCGCCGCTTTTATTTTCCACGGCATCAAGAATCTCCGCATCCGATACCTGTCCCCACAATCCATCGCTGCAGATCAGGAGCACATCCTCGGGGCGCAAAGGCTCCGGCCGCTCGGAGGAATCCATCGTTAGTTCGGGATTCGTTCCTAAAGCCGCGGTCAGAATATTTCGTTGGGGATGATGTTCGGCCTCTGCCGCACTGATCATTCCCGCTTCTACCAGCCGTCCCACATAGGAATGGTCGCGGGTTACCCGCGTAATCTGGCCATCGCGGATCAGGTAGAGCCGGGTGTCGCCAACATGGACGTAGTAGAGAGCGTCATAATCCGCAACTCTGACGATCGCCGCCGCGGTGCAGGTGGTGCCCATGCCGCGCAGTTCAGGATGGGCAAAGCTGTATTGACGAATCTGCTCGTGCGCGGCCTGCAAGGCCTCAATCAAGGCTGCCTGCGGATCGTTGCCGGGAAAGTCGCGATAGACGGACATCACCGTTTCCACGGCGAGGCGACTGGCTTCCTGTCCGCCTTCGTAGCCGCCCATGCCGTCCGCCACGACGGCTAGTCGCCCTTTACGCAGGAATTGCTCATCGTCCTCAGGTTCCCAATAACCAAAGGAGTCTTCATTATTCTGGCGGAGACAACCGATGTCGGATTGGCTGGATACCTCGATTCCGGTGCGAACCTTCATCCGGCCACGATTTCGGTTAAGGGAATGACAAGCATAGACAACGTAGGCACAAGCAAGCTATGGATTATATAGGGTTATGACACGAGGCTCAAACATGTCGGAGACCATGACGTTAGGATGGTGCACTGGGCGGCCGATAAACGGTTCCGGTCTGGGGTAGTACCAGTTGGTGCAGAGTTTTGAGGTATACCCCCCCTCCCCCGGCCTCAATGGAATCATGGGGTTAGGAGGAAATGGACGCCAGGTCTTTGAGTTTAAATGAGTTACGGGTAAAGTATTTATTAATCAATGACTTAGACTTAGCTTTGCTTTAGCTGCATTTGGTTTTCAAAGACCTTCCCAAAATGGAACTGTGTCGGCTTTTGTGGCGGGCTCTTAAGAGACCACAGAGAAACGACACACGTCCGGATTCATCGATCCGATCGTCATTATGTCGCGGGGTTGGGTGCGCGTCCGTGATGGGGCACACAGTCTGATTGTGACAAACAAGATCCTAAGCAGGAGACGAGCTGTGGCGGAGGTGGGGGCTATCAGCGTTGATGAGGGGTTGTCAAAGGAGACGGGGGACGGCAGTTGTGCAGCCGTCCCCGCGGAACAAGAAATCAATAGCCGGATGAGTTAGCCTCCGGTTGTTGGCGGGGCATAACACTCTCCGGTCGGATTGGAGATACTGACGATGCCACCAGCCGTAGCCATCCCGATGTAGGCGGGCGGCGTTGTCATTCCCGAATACGTAGCCGTGAGCGTATAGGAGCCCGTCGATTCAAAGGACGGAGTGGTCGCCGGGGGCTGCGCGACGTTCACAAAGGTGCAAGCGGAAAAGGGGATGACAGAGCTGAGCAGGCCGCCTGGACTGAGCTGAATGGTCTGCGGCGGAGTTGCGTTCGGGTCGCCCAGTTCGCCGGTTTCGGCAAAACTACCTGGTGTGACCACGATCTGGTAAGCGACCGCGCCCCCCACTGTGTTCAGGAGCTTCTGCTTCCCGCTACTGTAGTTTCCCCAAGTATACATTTGGACCGGCGTGTTCATATACATGATCGCGCCCGTGCCAGCATTCGCGTCCGAGTTCGAGGTCGAAAGCTGGATAGACTGAAGAGTGTTGGTCGTTCCGCAGCCCAGCATGCTGAACACCAGCAACGCGCAAGCCAACGCGGTAAAGAGAGTTTGACGATTCACCGCCGAGTACCTCCAAAAGGAAATCTTCCGCATCGTCGCAGCATCCGTCACCCCAGACAAGGTAACCAAAGTCACTGAACCGCACGCAGGTAAAACACTGTCCTGTCGCGTCGCTTCATTGGATCGACCTGGTGCACAAGCACTCGTCTACAATCGCAGCATGTCCGATCAGCCGGTTCCTCCCCAGACGCCGCCACCGACCGCTGCTTCGCCGAGTCCGACGAATGCGCCGGATCCCAATCTCAATCCCAATCCCGATCTCAATCTCAATCAGAGGACCGAGTTTCACATCGGCGAAGAATTCGGAACGGCCAAGCGCAATCTTCCGCCGATCCGAATCGTGGTGATCTGCATCGCGGCCGTCGCGGTCATTGTAGGAATCTTCGCTTTCAAGGAACGGCCAAAACCGCAGGGCGCGGGTTCCATCGATTTTGTGACGGCGGCCGATGTGCCGGGGCAGAACATGATCCTGGCCGCCATCACCATGACCTTGCGGAATACGGCAGACAAACCGTTATGGATTCATACTCTGAAAGCGCAGCTCAAGACGGCCGACGACCAGACTTTTGACGATGAAGCCGCCTCGGCGGTGGATCTGGATCGCTACTACCAGGCGTTCCCGGCTTTGAAAGAAAGTTCGGAGCCGCCGCTTTCGCCAGAAACCAAGCTGCTGGCCGGAACTGAACGGAGAGGGACAATCATCGTCGGTTTTAAGGTTACAAAACAGGCCTTCGATCAGCGCAAATCACTGACGGTTGCCATTCAGCCCTATGACCAGGTGATGCCTGTGGTACTGAAATGAAAAAAGCGCGCGCGATGTCGTAAGAGCAGGCACAGCGTCGTAAAGACGACGGCGCAGGGTTGTCGGCGAGCACATCTCACTCTTTCTCGAGTTTTTTTCGCGCCTCCGCCAGCGCAGCCTTCTCGGCACGGCTCACTGTGGGATATTTTAGATCCATTTTCTTTAGCGCATCGACCACAGCGTGGGAGACGACGAGGCGCGTGAACCACTTGTTGTCGGCGGGCACAACATACCACGGCGCGTATGGGCTCGCTGTGTAACGGATCATATCCTCGTAGGCTTGCTGATAGTCGTCCCAAAACTCGCGCTCCTTCACGTCCGACGACGAAAACTTCCAGTTTTTCCTGGGATCATCGAGCCGTTCCAGGAACCTGAGCTTCTGCTCCTTCTTTGAAAGATGGAGGAAGAACTTAAGCACCGCGATGCCGTTGCGGGTGGCATAGCGCTCCTGGTTGTTGATATCTTCGAAGCGCTCTTGCCAGATATGTTTTGTGACCAGGGAAGGGGGAAGTTTCTGGCTTTCGAGAATCTTGGGATGGACGCGGACGACGAGAACCTCCTCGTAATACGATCGGTTGAAGATGCCGATTGTGCCTCTCGCGGGCATGCACTTGGTGGTTCGCCACAGGTATCCGTGATGCAATTCTTCGGTTGACGGCGTCTTAAACGACCACACGTCCACGCCCTGTGGATTCACCCCGGACATGACGTGCTTGATGGTGCTGTCTTTTCCCGCCGCGTCCATGGCTTGAAAAATCAGCAGGAGTCCCCAGCGATCCTGCGCGGCGAGAATATCCTGCAGGCGCGTCAGTTCTTTCACGCCTTCGGTCACAAGATTTTTCGCCATCGGCTTGTTTTCTGAGTTCAAGCCGTGGGTGTCACCCGGATTGTGATTGCTGAGACGGAAATGTTTCCCATGTTCGATGCGGTAGCGCTTGAGCAGTTTCTCGATTTTCATAGTTTCAGTTTATGTGAGTTCCACTAGCGTTGCTGCTCATAGATCGTGCTGTTTGGGGTGGGAGCGTCGTAATCGCGGCCATACTTATTCTTGTGCGCCATGCGCTCGCCATTGGCTTCCGGAACTCGAATCACTCCCAAAGAGGAGGCATTCTCTGCGATGGTGATCTCGCGCGTCAAGGGCTGAGAATATTCCGGACCCATGCCCTCGCTCCAGACATGCAACATGTAACGCCCATAGGGGACACCGGTCAAGCTGAGTTGGCCCTCCGCGGTGGAAATGGCGTAGAGCGGCGTCACCAGCGTAATGACCACTGCGCTCATCTCGGGATGAATGTTGCAGAAAATGTAGCTGATGCCGGTACGGTCAAAGCGCACCCTCTGTGAGGTGCCCGCTTCATAGAGTCCAAGATCAAAACGTTTGCCTTCGAAGAGTGAAAAGACGTTATGGAAAAACGGATCGCGATTGGGAAACTCGACCCACGACCCGGCTTGAACCACCAGGATGTGCGGCTCGAAACTCTTGTTTTTCTGCACCAGCCGCGGGATTTGCGCCGTACTTGCTGAGGACTTGGCCGCGGAATCCGGCGCCACGCCGCTGGCTTCGCCGCCCGGCGTCATGTTTGTGATCGGCCCGGTGCCAGGCGAGATTGGCGTGAGCCAGACCACTGTCGCAGGAAGTTTTTCGTGCCGCTTCTTGGCCACTGCTCCGGTACCCATGACCTCGACGCGCCCGCGCACCGTGGTTGTCGCAGACGTAGCTGCGGGCAGGGTTGCGGCATGACTGTGGCATCCGGCGGCGCCGGCCCACAGGATCGCAACCCAGAGCATATTTCGTTTACAGCGCATCTTCTTTTTTAGTTCAACCTATCTTTTTTTAGTTCAACCTATCTTTTCTTAGTTCAATCCATCCATTTTTCGATTCAAGCTATCCCTTCAACCTATCACTCATCGTCGTCGGGGAGCGTCTCCAGGAAACGACTCAGAAAAGAACGCCCATCATCAAGTTGATTTGGCCAGCGCCAGTCGTGCCGTTTGAAAGCGTACTGGTCGACAGGTGGCGATACTCCGCCGAAAATAACAGGTCCGATCGCGGACGATAAATCATGTTTTCGAGGCTCCCCTTGTTTCTGGCCAGGGTTGCAGCTGCGCCCCCATAGGTCTGCGAGTAGGGGAAATATTCGAGGTCAGAGGCAAAGGGATTGTCCAATCCAAACGCCGCATTGAATTCCCATTTATTCGCAGGCCGATATTTCAGCTGGGCCCATCCGCCAACGGAGTTCAAGCCCCGCACCTCGGTACCGGATGTGTTCGGAGGGCCACTGAATAACGCGCTCTGTCCGAATGAGCCGTAGAGGCCGCCCAAGCCCTTGCCGCGATAAACTTTTCCGCTTAAGGAAAACTGGCGACTGAGTGGCAGATCAATGTCGGTCATTCCGGCCCAGGCATCGACGGTTCCGCCGAACCCGTAATCCTGGCGACTGTAGAAGCCTCCCATGCCCAGACGCAAGGGTTGACCGAAGACATTTCGCGTCCAGGCGATGCGTGCGCCATAGGCGGGTTGGCGCGATGCTTCCCCGGGCCCGGGCTGCTGGTAATAGCCTGTGTTCGGCACCTCGCCGCTTACCGGGTCGAGGATGCCTGCCTGAAGCAGCAGGTGCGATTCGTCTCCGAGGGGCACTCGGTGTTCGACCCTGATCTGCGGCACCCAGCTCCACAAATTGCCGGAGTAGGTAAGCGCCGGAATCGCCAAGGTGGCGAACGACGTAGGTGAATTTGGCGAGAAGAAAATTGCATCTTGCCCGACCACGACCGAGGTGTTTGGCCAATCCATTCGCATGGTGGCCGTGCGCAGGCGCATGAGACCGGACTCGGTTCCGTTCGGAACGGGGGGGAATCCACCGGCCAGGTCGACCTGCAGATCGGCGCGAGTCTTCGCGCCCGCCCAGGTCGGACCGAATACTTCGAGTCCGATCTCCGATTGCCGCAGCGTTGCTCCGAAACTTCCTCCCGACTCGCCCGGCTGGCGCACAAGAGCGAGCGTGGGAAGATCGATGCTGTCGACCTGTCCCTGATTGCTCACCAAGTTCATCAACACAATGCCTGACAGCCGCACGCGATATTTCGACGCACTCTCCACCTTCGTCTGGTACTGATCATCTACTTTGCCGGTGAGGAGGCGGTATTCGTCTTCCAAGGTGGCGGCATGTTGTCCTTTTTTCTGATCTGCTTGTTGATTTTCTGTTTCTGTTTCTCTTTCTGGTGATTGATTCTGCGTTGGTGCGGTCTGTGAGACATTCTGCAAGGTAGCTGGAGCCGGCGGCGGCACGGTCGCGGCGCGAACTTCATCGAGTTCGCGACGCAGTTCCGCCGTCTCCGCGTGCGCGCGCTGCCAATCGGAACGCATGCCGGCAACGGCCTCCTGCAATTCGCGCACCTGGGCGCGCAAGTCGCGCAGCGCATCGCTCACCGACTCACTTTGCGAATCACTTTGCGATCCTAGAGAAGATGGTTGAGAGGATGATTCGGCGCGATTCGCAGGTTCTTGCGCAATGGCGAGTGTGCTCCACACGGTCAGACCGACCAGCGTTCCCGATCGCAACCATTTCACGCAGCGCTTCGTTCTGGTGCTCATGATGCCTCCTGCACTCTCCGGACTTTACTTCGCACTGCACTCCGCACTTCAATCTGCAATTCAGCTGAATTTCGGGTATGCAGATCAAAACAAGCGGGCAAGCAGTTTGCCGAAACTTTCTCGTCTGGACGTAGTTCTATAACCATGGATGGAATCAACTCTAATTCGCATGACGGGCTGTCATAGCATTTTCCGTCGACGGATTCAGCGGGAGGGTCAGGCAGAACGTGGTTCCGGCCGTCGACGTCTGCTCCAGCACAACGTCACCCCCATGGTCCTGCAGAATTTTCTGCACCACGGTCAATCCCATCCCAGTGCCGTTTTCCTTGCCGTGGCTGACAAATGGTTCGAACAGCCGGTCCCGCACCGCCTCGGCGATTCCCGGTCCGTTATCCTCGATACGAATCTCCAAACTCTCGCCAATGCGTTTCAGCACGATGTCTATTTTGCCCGAGTCGGAGGGCACGACCTCGCATGCGTTCAGCAGCACGTTGAGCAGGGCGCGCTCCAGTTTCTTGAAATCGAACCAGCCCTCGGTAAGGCCTTCGGAAGAAATCCGGAAGCGGATGCGTTGAAATTCGGGATGCGCCTTCACTCCTTGCACCGCTCGATCCACGGCGGAACGTACGTCGCCGTAGCTAGGACGGAGCGATTCGCGGGTGCGGGAGAATTCGAGCAGGGATTCGATCAACTCCGTCATCTGATCGACGGCAATTCGTATCTCGGCATAGAGATCCTCGCGCTGGCTGGGGGTCAGGTTGCTCTCGCACAGGAACTCCGCATTCGCCATAACGGCAGCGAGCGAATGCCGCAAATCGTGCGAAATCGAGCTCGCCATTCGCCCGATCGTTGCCAGTCGCTCGGCATCCAGCAACTCTCGCTGAGTCTTCTGCAGATTCCTTCGCATGCGATCAAAGGTTCCGGTGACCTCGGCGACCTCGTCTCCACCGCGGGCTTGAAGCGGATAGGCAAAGTCTCCCTGTTCGAGCGCGCGCACCCCTGCCACCAGATTTTCCAGGGGACGAGTGAAGGTATGAGAGATCAGAAAGACAAGCAAGCTTCCGGCCAGCACGGCGGCGAGGCCCAGCGCGAGCAACAGTTCATTCAGGCTGCGCAAGAAAGCGGTTGCCTGATCGAACGACTTCAACATCCAGAGATTCAGCGGTGGCCCGCCGGGCATCGGCAAATCCACCGACGCCGCCAGGAATCGTTCTTCGCCCAGCCGGATCTGATCGCCTTGTGGTGAGACGCCGGGAGCGGTTCTGGGCGCCACTCGCAATAACTCCGATTCCTGGGCGGGCTTCAGAGTGCTCCGCACAATCACATCTCCGTAACGAAACGCTACTTCGCTCGCAGCAACGCGGCTCAGGTCGCGGGCAACATGGTCGTCGATTTCGTAACCGAGGAGGAGGTATCCCAGAAGCTGGTGCTCGCTGGCTGGACCGAAGTAAATATCCTGGAGAAAAACTTCGTAGAGATGCCCCTGGACATACAGCCAGTGACGCGATTCCTGGCCGGCCTGGTCGCGGAGAAAGGAGGGGAAGAAGTCCTGCCCCTCGCGCACCGTGATCTCCGGCGCCGTCGCTTGCAGGGCCATAACCTTCCCGGATGAATCCGCCAGCAGGAGCAGGTCGCTCTTAGCCAGTTGCCACAAATCGCGCGAAGCATCCTGGATGGTGGCGGGGTGGTGGGTAGTCATGAGCGCCCGAACAATGGGCAGATCGGCCAGCAGGGCGGCCGAGCGCTCGAGGGTGACCTCTCGTTGTTGCTGAAAACTGTGGAACGCGGAGACGGAATTTTCGAGGTCGCGCTGGATTCCGAGGCGTACCTCCTGCTGGACCGTGCGCCGCACCACCAGCAGAGTCGTGAAGGTTAATGCCGCCGATACTGCCACCATGGAAAGCAGGAATTTGGTTCGCAACCGAATTCCGCCCATGGTCAAACCTCAATCTCCATTTACAGATCCCGCGCACCTTGCAGATTCTGCGCACCGACGATGGAGCGCGGGGCGTCCCCGCCCGGCTTCGTGATCGTAGACAGGCGAGCGACGGCGCCCGTGGCTCCATCGCACGATGCCGGTTTACATTTACGGCACAAACTTATAACCCGAACTGTGCACGGTGCGGAAGTGCAAGGGATTCGCAGGATCCTTTTCCAACTTCTGCCGGAGCCGGAGGATGTGATTGTCTACCGTCCGCGTGCTCGGATAATTCCGATATCCCCAGACGTGGTTGAGTAAGTCCTCCCGCGATAACACACGCTCCGCATTCTGGATCATGAACTTCAGCACCTTGAATTCCTGCGAGGTGAGTTGCACCAGTTCCGCATCGCGCCACAATTCCATCTTCGTGAAATCAACTTTGACGCCGCCAAACTCAAAGGTGTGGCTCAGCGGAGTCCGTATGGATTGCGATCGCCGCATGGCGGTGCGCACTCGGGCCAGAAGTTCGCGCGGACTGAAGGGCTTGGTCACGTAATCACACGCGCCCAACTCCAGCAGCAGCACCTTGTCCATTACTTCCGTCCGCGCACTGAGAATAATGATCGGCAACGAAGGCGCCGCGTGGCTGATTTCCCGGCACACATCCTGTCCCGAAGTCCCGGGCAAGCTCAGGTCAAGCACCAGCACAGAGGGTGGCGCCGACCGAAACAACTCCAGACCAGCGGCCCCGTTCCCGGCAATATCCACGGCGAAGCCTTCCCCTTCAAAGAGTCGTTTGAGAGCCTTCTGAACGGCGCGGTCATCCTCGATCACTAGGATCCGTTCCGCACTACCTGGAACCGCTTCGATTATCGCCGCCGCTGTCATTGCTGGCGCCATCCCCGTTCCCGGCATGACAAAAGACTGACTCTTATTCACATTCACAACGCCCCCCGGAGCCCGATAGGCATGAATCATACCCCTAAACTCTAGCGTGATATTGGGTTAATCACACATTTCAGGGTAGAAAGTGACATAAATTTGACAATTTGTTGACAAGTGAGATGGGAGATCGGGTGATCTGACCATCGGGTCATCGGGTGATCTCTCACAGCGGGTCTTGAACTCTAATCTCCGGTTGACCGCCGAGGTCCATAAACCGGGAATCGCGCGCCTCGTTGTGGACGGCGCTAAGCGACACGGTAATTTCGCGGATGTAGTACAAAGTTCCCGCCAGCAGGCAGGCCATGGAGAGAACAAAGACGATGACGGCGGCGACCGCAGCCTCTTGCCAGTACAGGCCGAAGCCCAGCAGCAGGCAGGATGTGATCGTCCCGCACAGTGAAATAAGGACTAAAAGGAAACAGCGGCGGATCATCTCCGCGCGCTGTTCGATATCGGTGATCTGCGCCGTGTAGGCTTCGGCTTCCTGCAGGCGGTCGTTCTTGGCGGCGTCATGCTTGGCATGCACATACTGACGCAAACGAGTGACGATTCCCATCAGCCGGACATTGATCGACAGAATCAGCAGGCCGGTGGCGGAAACAAAAATAGCGGGAGCAAGAAATGCGGAAAAAAGACGATCAATATTGTGCATCGAGCTTTCCGAAGCGGAAGTGGGTTCTAGCTGCGACAATTTTATCTTATGCCGGTTGAGAGTTCAGGCGATGGCTTTGAAACGGACACAGCCTTTAGTTCGTATTGAGAAATATGAAGGCCCTAATACGTGAAGGACTGAAGCTCCGCCACTCCTGCCGGACCATAGACATAGCCGCTGCGCTCGCTGGGGTGAAGCGCAAACACGGCGTTGGTAGAAATCGGAAAACTGAACCCATTCAGCGATTCCACCAGATTCCCCTTCGTGTCATACACCTGAATGCTGCTTCCTGAACCTGTACTTGAATACGGCTGTGCCACTAAGAACAGCTTGTTTACCGGATCGAATTCCACGTTCTCTCCGCTCTGGAGTTGGCCTGCGCCTCCCGGCAGCATCACCGGGAACCCGGTCTGCCTCTTCAGGTCGTAGAACTCCACCCTGGCGTCAACTTCCGTTGTGGTGCACGCAATTCCGTCCTCGGAATCCACCGCAATTCCATTCACATATCCTTGCCGGTAGGGTGGAGGCCCCGGGATGCCGGTAAACTCGATCACCGTCTCCGTTGTCAGGTCAACCAGCGCCAGCACCGGCGGCGGTCCACCGACCGCTCCCGACGATGCCGCCACCACGGCTCGATTCGTCTTCGTGTCATACGCCATGACAGGACCGTTACTCTGGAAAAACGTCGGGTCGGTCAAGGTGATCAGCGGCCCAAATGTGTTCGCACCCACATTCGAGCCGAACACAAAGGTGTTTTCGTCGCCGCCGTTCTCAAAGGCAAGCACCGCCGTCGTCGCGGAACCTTGGCTTTGGCTCACTCCGATAATGATCTCGTCCTTGGTCAGCGGCGGTTTCCATGTGCCCGTGAACTGGTTCGAGTCCAACGGATTCAGCAGTTCATAAATCCGCTTCGAGACGTAAATTCCCGTCACGTGCTCATGCTCCACGAGCCCGATGCTCGTACCCACGATTCCGAGAGTCACGAAATCGTCCTCGGTCTCGAGTTTTTTAACTACCTTGAGAATCTTGCCCGTCGTCTGATCGAAAGTTTCGACTGCGGCCAGCACCTTGCCATTTTCCAGGAGCTGAGCTTCCGTCAGAACGCCTTCGGTGCCGTTCTGGTCAATGTCGAAACCGAAGATCTGGCCGCCAAATTTGCTCTGGACAATGGTATTTCCCGGCCCGACCATGGCTGCGGCCGGCAATCCGTCAGCGCGCCCGTCAGGGGACTGAGCCGCGACTACGGCTGGTTGGCCGAGCCAAAACAGGCAAAGCAGCGCCGTGGCTCCCATCTGATGCGATCGATAAAGATTCTGGTATTTCATGATGACTTGGCTGTGGGCGATCTGATGTCGCGAGGGTTCCTCTCTGGCGAGCGGACGTTACCATCGCGGCGGGTTCGTGATGTCACGTTCCAGTCAGATTTTTGTAAACATTTTGTCACCAAAGTTGCTGATGAGAAGGAAGGGAGGTGCCTTGCGGGTGAGTTTTACATGCTAGACTTCCTTTTCGCTGCTGGCAGTGAGTGATCTTGCATCGAATGAACCAATAATCTTTTGAACCAATGATCTCTTCTCGATGCAATTTCCGGATGGCCACGATCGCAGTGGAGCGACGGGCATCCTCGCGCGTCCCGATGTGCCCACTGGATGGGCGAGGACGCCCGTCGCTCCATCAGTCGTCGCTCCATCAGTCAAAGACCACGGTTACGATGGCGTTAACCATGGCAATGGCTATGGCTATGATCATCTTCCTTGTGGCCTGTCTTGTGGCCTGTGGGGATCCGAAGTACCAACCTCCCGCGATTGTGGTGACGTTCAGCACCGAATTCCCGCCGCCTTCCGCGCTCGATCTCAGCGCCACCGCGCCCATCGCAGCGATCGTGACCAATGGCCCGCCGAATGACGGCTTGGCTAAGTTCAGCTGTCTTCCCGCCGGACAGTGCGGCACTTTCAGCCCAAACCCCATCGCCAGTAACGTTCCAACCGCTTACACGGCACCTCCCACATTGCCGCCGAACGGTTCGGTGACGGTAACCGCCACGTCGGTCAGCGATCCCACGAAGTCGATTTCGGCGACGATCACAATTAACGCACCTTGAGATAAGCGGGAACAAACGACGGTGTGGCATGCGCCTATTGGCATTTGACTTCCCAAGACTTCGCCCTGAAAATAGAAGTAGTTCTTTAAAGGCCTATCCCACCAGTGGGGGCGTCACGGCTTCGACGGAGATGCTTGCGGCCAAGAGGCATGCCAGGGTGCATACACCTGTAATCGCGTGCAAAATGATAATTGCCAATCAACAAATGGCATACGCAGCCTAATTAGTTAGGCAGCCGTTCTCCGCCGCTTCGCCCTTGGGCGGCGAGCGAACGTCACACAGAGGGCTGCTCTTCCCGTCTACGTCTGGGGCGGGAGGCTAAGATTTCAGGCTAGCGACGACTGTTTCTTGTCCGTTCTGAGCAGGCGGCGCGAACGTCCTGGGGTAATGCCCAGGGCATGAACCGGAATAAGCATGTAGTCTCTTGACCAGTAACATTTTCGGACGCGGGTTCGACTCCCGCCGCCTCCACCACTTCAAATCAATCTCGCCGCAACGTTCTGGTCAGTTGCCCCGGCCCATCATGTAGTCATTGGCGCGCATGAACCAGCCTGCCTCGGCGCCATAGAACGGCCACGGAAAGCCGGGATTCACATACATGTTCTGGATGGAGCCGATGTAGCGGGCAACACGGGCTCGATCTCCCATGGCCGCGGCGGCATCGGCGACCAGGCACCACGGAAATGGGTCCTGAGAGTTGAAGGAGAGCTGAGGCCATCCCGGCCACGCCGCGTTGAACGACGCATACGCCCTTTGCGCGCGGACGTCGGCCGACGTTACCGCGCCCATCAGCACAGGAAAGACCTGGGCGCTCGCGTCGGGATACCAGGTGGCGAGGTTCGGCGGTATGTAGTGGCCGTACCAATCTTTGTAAACTGCCCACGTGCCGTTCAACCACATTCCCTGAATGCCTTTTTGCATGGCGTTGGCGGCAGCGTTGTAGTAGGCGGCTTTGGCGGCATCTTTGAAGGCGCGATTGTATAGAGATGCGAGATCGCGCAGGCCGCGGTAGGCCTCGGAGTTATCCATGAGGTACTTGATCTGATAATCGGGCTTGGCCCAGGTAAGGCCATCGCTCTGCTGCGTCTGGATCAACACGCCACCGATCACATCGAGTTGGTAGGAGAGAGTTAAGATATACGACCGCGTGCTCGCGTCGCCCCGCTTCCAGGCGTTCCACGCCAGGGTCAGAAAAGTGGCCGCGTAGGAGTCGGTCGAATCGGCGTCATTGGTGGAGGTTTCAACTCCGTTGTCGACCGTGTAGTTGTAGGTTGTGCCGTAGAGGCCCCATTTGTCGGGCCAGTTGAGATGGCCGATGTACCAGTTCATCCAGGCCACGACCTCCGGCATCCGGTGGGGATCCTTGGTCATGCCAATGGCGGCAATGTTGGCGAAATAGGGGTCGATTTGCTGCGGAGTGTAGAGCAGCGCGCCGTCCGGCTGAGAAAATTGCGACACCCAGTTCGAGGTAGCGTCGAAGTTGGTCCGGTAGGGACCTGACTGGGTTTGATCGGCAACCCGCATAGTATTGGAGGCAGCAGCGTTGATGCCTTGAGCCCGTGCGCTGGTTGCCAGAATTATCGCGGTCGCGGCCAAGCAAAACAGCAGGAGCCAAAATTGACGGTTGTCAGAAATTGAACAGGATTTCGACGAGCGGGCAGAGGAGCAGGCAGAGGAGCCGTCGGGGAGCCGACGGAGACCGACAGTTTGCAAAACGAACCTCCAGTACGTATGCGGAAAATGGGCCCAATGGAAAAGGGGGAGGATTCTCTACTGGTTTTGACCGCTAAAATACAGTAATTCTTGTATTGACGCAGAATAGGAAGTTCACTCGGAAGTTACCTAGGTGTGGGTGAAGGGAGGCTCCGGAATCTCGGCCGCAAGTGCGGTATCGGAGCTGCCGATGGCGGGCGCCAATTACGTATTCATACGTATTCAATCGACCCGAGTTTCTTCAGCCGATTGAAAATACGTTAATTGCTGCAGGGACGCCACAATAGGAAGTTCATCAGGCATTACGCGGGTGTGATGGTATGGCGTCAAGAACACCAGAGCTGCCTACACGGAGGGATTCAAGGGCGATTGCGAAGGCTAAGCGTCCAGCGGGTCCGACGCTTTCCAGCTCATTCCCCAAGAGTAGAAGCCGATGAAGACAAGGATGTCGAGGAAAGGGCCGAAGACGAAATAAAGGACGGGCATAAAGAGGACCGATCCGTGAAGCAGGTATACGTGCAACATATACTGCTGCGGCACAAAGAGTACCAGGTGCCCCACCGTCGCCAGCGTCAGAAATAGCTTTTGCGCCAGGCTGAAGTTCAGCAGATAGAAGGTGAAGCCATACAGTATCGGGATGAGTCCGATCAGAACGCAGCTGAAAACGAGCATGCTGACGGTGTAGCCGGGCAGGTCATGGGGAAAGCGCGCCGAGGCCACGGCGAAGTATCCGAGAGCGGTCACTTGCAGCAGGCAGAACCCTCGGATTAGATATGCCCAGGGTAAAGCCTCCTCCGACAGCAGGAAACTTGCTCCGAAGGCAAGAACGGTGACACCGGTAGTGATCCACCAGGCGATGCCGGTTGCCGGTCCGGACGACAGACCGAAACAAGGCAGGGCGAAATGAATATGCCTGCCCCATCCTTGTGGGACGAGAATGACAGCGCTTTTCAGGCCGAGTTCGGCACCCCAGAATGCCAGGATACGACCCCAGAACCGGCCGATGGCGGGCAGGGAAGCTATCCATGCTGCCGATCCTAACAACGCAAGAGCCGCACTTTCGGCGATGCGGCGCGGGCCCATGTGCAGCCGGACGAACGCCCTGTGAGGAGTGATACGCCCTCCGCGCCAGCCACGGCGACGAAGCTCTTCGAGCGCAGGACCCTGGTCTTCTTCTCGCAACCTGGCAGATTGCGTTGCAACTATGTCCGGCACAGAGCAGTCACCTCGGCGTCTAAACCGCTTCTGAAAAACTCTAGCTTCGTATCACTCAAGTTTCGTTTGGCATCGCTCCAGCGATGCCGTAACCAGAATTAGAAATCCTGATATTTAGAAATCAATAAATAGACCGATCGTGCCTCCGATGCGGTGGTATGCGGGTTCCTGGTGTTGTTCGACGTTGAAGTTCAATCCCCAGTTGGGACCGATCCACTGCCTCCACGTACCGCTGGCCGTATGCTCAGGAAAATCCAAGGCCACATCGAACGCCGGGGCCTGAGCCGTAGGAGCCCCTAAAACCTCGTACCCTTCGCGGCCCCACTCGTAGCGGAGCGACACAAAGTGTTCCTTGTCGTGCCCTTGCGTTGCGGCAATGAACTGGGTGCGGGCGAGTATGTCTCCCGGGTTCGCGTGAGTCCACAATAAGCCGCCCTGCAGAACGACCGGATATTTCTCAAAGTAATAAGCGCCGCTTACCTGGAAGCGCTCATCGTTGTTGACGGTTTTACTCTGATCAAAGCCGACACCGGCGGTCACGACAAGTTGCCGGCGGTGCAGCAGCTTGCGGTTGATGAGACCGTCGGCGCGAAAGCGGGGCAGGAAGAAGCCTCCGGCACTGCCCCCGCCGGAGACCTGCGCGTACCAATTCTCCGAGAGCGTGCGGGTCAGTCCCAGGCCGCCGAACCAACCGTTATCGCCAAAGCGGTCTTCACGTGTGAGTTCTCCGGTCACGGCGTTGCGGCCTCCGGAAATCATTCCTCGAAAATAAACGTCATTCCAGTCGGGGTTGTCTCCAGTCAGCGAGTTGTGGCCATACCCCGCTTCGATGTATCCGGGACCATCCATGCCAAAGGTGAGAGCGCCTAATCCGGGGAGACTCGATCCGGGTGCCGCCGTGGTATTGGAAGTGGCTTGTGCGCTGGCCGTCGTGCAAGAAAACCAGCAAGCAAAGGTGAAGATGAAGATAGTGCGAACGACAATGACGAATGTTCTCTTCATCGTTTCGCCTCACCTGTTGCCGACGCTGCGGACGCTTCCGCGAGCTTGTCCGCCCCCGGCTTGGGAGGATCGCTCCGTAGGCTGAACTCGATACTGAGCTGACGGGAATCGCCTGCGACGACGAAGATCATGCCGTCCTGAACGCGGACCGTCGCCTGCCCTTCAACCACCCGCGCGTCGCCGTACTCGTCCTGAGAAAAGACCCAGGTTTGATGGGCGAGCGTTTTCGGCTGGGAAGCCTGTAGCGTCACTTTGCTGCCCGAGGTCGCGGACGGCGAAGTTGCTATAGCGGAGGAACTGCGGAGCAGGCTCCAGCGGACCGTGTCGCGTTGATTCAGAAATCCGGCCAGCTCCGTCATGGTGTACCAGCGGAAGCGGCCTGCGGTCTGCAAGGCGTCGGCATTATCCAGCCAGGTTCGCAAGGTTGGGAAGAAGCGCTCCGCGCCATAAGGATGCGCATAGACCAGGCGGGCAGTATGTTGCCGCACGGTAAAATCCGTTACCGCGAGCAGCCAGTCGCGCACGGCCGTGACCGGCACGTCATCGAAGCCCATCTCTTCCAGACTGGCTTCCTTCCCCATGTGGAGAATGGGAAAGGCCCAGATGTCGGGGCCATCGCGCTCGGCATCGCGATAGACGCGCGTTGGTCCAAGGCCTGCGTCGCCGGTAAAGTAGTAGGCGACGATGCCGTTGCGTTCCAGCCAACGCGTCACCCATGCGGGCTGGTTGCCCACGGGGGCGGAGTACTCGGTGACGCGAGCGCCCGAAACCTGTTCCAGGGCATCTTTGTTCATCACGAGATACTTTTGGAATTCGCTCTCGTTGTTGTCGGTATCGCTGATGTGTTCGCCGAAGTAGTTGTGAATCCAGCCGCCATGGCTGCCAATTTCGTCTCCGCGAGCGAGCCAGTAGTGGATCCACTTCTGTATTTCGGCATCGTGTGCGACATCGAGTCCCTTGTGATCGCCAAAGTCATCGACATCGGGTCCGGCGGTAATGTGGACGGAAAACTTGCCGCGATCAAAAACTCCGGCATCCGCCAGCATCTTGAGCGGTCGCAGCGACGACCGTGCGTCGACGTGCCAATTGAAAATGAGTCCACCCACGCCGTCCGGAACCGAGGCGAGGTAAGGTAGCCGCAACATGCGAACGCCAAAGAAATGGAGGAATGAGTGCAGAAGCACTCCGTCCGTGCGCGAGGCCAAATATCCCAGCGGCATGTTCACGAACAGCACCCGCCCCAGCTCTTCTTGCCGATAACCTGCGGCTAGGCCACGCTTCGAACGCAACAGTTCCGTGCCGTCGAAATCGCCGCGCGTCTGAAAGACGGGGTAGTCGACGTCGCCATACTGGTAGGCAGCGAAAGCGAATCGGCTGTTTGCGCTATCGCGCTCGGCCACTGGACGCCAACGCTCGAGTTTGCCCCCTTTGTCGCTGGTGTTGTTGAAGGGCACGAAGCTTCCCGGCGGGATGCCGAGTTCGCGCATAGCAGCCGCGGTCCCCGTGACTTGCGCGGGCTCCATGGTGGATGTGTTGAAGAGGTCATAAAGTGCGTAGCGCACACCGACCAGAGCCGAGAGACGCGAATCACCAGGAGGGAAATGGCCGTTGAGATCCCAGGTGCAGGCATCGTAGACCACCATCAGATTTCCGCCGTTGCGCACATAACGATATAGTTCGCCAATCAGCACGTCGTTGGCAGAGCGATGAAGCTGGTCCGGGAGGATGATGCCGGCGGCGTGGATCGTCGAAAGTGGCCCGAGGAAATCGGAGTCATGAATCGGAAGCAAGTGGAGACCTTCCTCATGGGCCGCATCCAACCACTCTCGCACCGCGGGAGTGTTCGAATCGACCGCATCCGGAAGCAGCAGAAGCAGCGTGTCGGCTCCCGTGGCGGGCGTTGTGCCCTCGAGCCGGTACACATAGCCCGCGACGACCAGCAGCACCGGCAAGACCACCGCGAGGCAAACGTACTTGACCCCTTTTTTCATATTGGTGATTTCATGACGCTTTTCATAACTGATGTTTCATGATTGCGCCACCAGAGCCGTACACACCTGGGGATCCAACCGTTGCGGCTGCGAGAAACGCGCCCGCAGGGACTGCCACACCGCTTCTTCCAACACGTTCCACGTGCTACTGCCGCGCAGCGAGTCGGACTGCTGAGTCCAGCAAACGGCTGACGCTGCATCTCCTTCTTTTTCGGCGGCCAGGGCGACCAGTCCCCATGGCTGCGGATCGTAGCGACGCTCAATCCAGCCGGCGCCAAAGGTCTTCTTCCACTGTTGCCAGGCTTGGCGGGGATCCTGGCCGGGGCCACTCATATCCGCAAGCCAGGGGTAAACCTGGGCGACTACGTCGGGATAAAAAGCGGCACGCGTCTTCTGCATCGAGGGACGAAAGCGCTGGGCGCGACGGTCCCAGAAGATGCGCTGGATCGCGGCGGCGAGTTGGTCAGCTTGCGCGTCGGCGGCAACTGCGGAGGGATCGTCCAAACGGAGTTGTGCGCGGGCGACGTCCTTGAGCGCGGCATAGACCTCAATATTGTCCATGAGGAGAGCCACATGGTTACGTCCCGAGATGTGATACACGCCGAGCCGGCGATTGCGCAGCTTCGCCAGTTGTTTCTCGGAGAGCGTGAGACTGCGCTGCCATTCCGCAGGCAGGCCGGTTGCAGGCGCCATGCGGTAGAGCAGCTGCATCCACAACGCCAGCATGGAATCGTCGGCATCGGCGGCCGCACAATCCCGCCATGCGTCATTTGTATTGGCAATGTCTGGATTAGCATTGTGGGCGGGATTGGCGCGGCAGAAGCGGCGGAACAAGCCACTCGGCCGCTGGCGCGGCAAAGCCCAGCCGATCCAGGCACCCGCAGCTTCGCTGACATTCAAGCCTCCATCCTGCGCGACGATCAGTGCCTTGGTGGCGAAGTACGGTTCTACATAATTGCCGCCGGGATTCAGCGTGAGCGCGCCATCGGGTGCCTGGAATGTTGCGGGGGCAAATGTTGCGGGATCAAGTGTTGCGGGATCAGAGGCGGCCGCAACCGTTGCTGAAGCCAGCTGCGGACGGAGCCCGCAGCAGAGCAGGGCAATCACCCAGAGGAGTGCCATTGCCGGCCGTTGCTTTTGGGTGGCGCAGCGGTGCACGGCTGCGATGTCCGCCGTTATTTCCGTACCGGATTTCGCCGCTGAAGTCATGCGCATCAGCCCTCGACGATTCCCCGCACGCGTGCCCAAACCGTACCGTGCAAATGGCATCCGGGTGCGATCTGGGCGCTACCCGACGAAATCGTGGTGAGCGCGTCCGGTGCGCCGACGCGGCTGCCTCTGGCGATCAGCACATCGCCCTCCGCCGTCACTGGGCCGGCGACGAAGCAGCGCGACCCGAGGCGAATCGTTTCCCGGCTGACGATGCTGCCGTGCACGCAAGCATCCTCGTCGAGCACCGTGTCTTTGTAACTCTTGGCGCTGCCGAATAGTCGCGCGCCGGCGCCGAGGCGCAACTCGCCGGTGGCAATGACATTTGCGTTCAGAGTCTCGCGGGCAGGCAGAACGAAATTGCCCTGCACACGAATCCGCGGACGCGATGACAGGAACACGTCGCAAGCGCCACCGACGGGCAAATCCCGAGCCTCCTGACTATCCTCGCTACCCTCGACGGTGAGAATTTGCGGAGCGTGCATGTGCTCGAAGGCGCATCCCCGCTCCAGTCGAATCGATTGCTCTGCCGAAAGCCTGCCGTAGGCGGCACTACCCTGGCGCAGATAAATGCTGCCGCGAGCGTGCATCCAGCGCAGGACCGAGCTATGTTTTTCGAGCACGATATCCCCAACACCCATCGCGGCACGAAGCGCGGCGCCCTGGCCCAATGCCAAAGCCCCGTCCGCGTAGACATCGGCGTCGACGACTCTTCCTGCGGGAATCATCGCAGCTGCGCTGAACATCAGGGCGTCGATCCCTTCGGTCAGGCGCGGATCGAAGTCAAAATCGTCAGAACCGACGAGCAATACTTTCATCCCGACAATCGAGGTTCGGGAAGTTTTGCGTTCGGTGCGACACTGCTCCAACTGCGGGCGAAGAGGTTCCAGGCGCGAATGGAACACCTCGGCGAAATTCGCAATTCTGCCATCGTGCCGCGTGGTCGGCAGCGGAGCCGCATCGGCGCGCTTCCACAACTCGAACAATGCGGGCGAGATGGGCAGCGCCAACAGGGCCGCCGTGATCGTGGTCAACGCTAGCGGGGCCCAGGGCGTCATTACGTCGACTCCCTCAACACAGGTGCGGCACGAGATAAGGATTCTTCGAGTACGGGTACGGTGCGGGAGCGTTCCGTCTTGTGCCATACCAGTTCGGCGCTTCCGAACAGGCTGTCGTGCGCTTGTTGCCAGGCGGCGTGCGAAACACTGATGAGGCTGACGGTGAATCCGAAAAGCGTCAGCGGTAACAGACGAATGCGTTGTCGCGAGCCATCCAACCGGGCCGCAGCAGCAATTTCGAAGAAGGCGGCAAAGTTTCCCAGGGTGGTGAAGGCGCCGAGCGCCAGCACGGTCAAACCGCCGCCAATCTGCGCGCCGGTGTAGAAGAGAACCACGGCCAGCAGCCACCCCAGCAGCAGAATCGGACCCATGAGGTACACACCCAACAGCAACAGGCCGTCAACGCGCTCCAGCCAACCCAGGTCCGAGCATTTCGCCGTGCCGGTCATGTAACTGGTCATGGCCTGGTTGTGTCCCTTGGCCCAGCGCGTGATCTGGCGTACGCGCACCGGCCAGCGCTCCGGCACTTCTTCGTAGCACTCAGCGCGATTTTCATACGCGGTCTTCCAACCCGCCAGCAGCAACCGGTACGTGAGATCGGTATCCTCGGCGAGAGCATTCTCATTCCATCCGCCGATTTCATCGAGCGCGCTCTTGCGGACGCCAGCGACGGTCCCGCCATACTGCGGCACCAGGTGAAGATTCATGCGTGCTTGTTGATCGACCTGGTAGCCGCCCGACCGTTCCAGATCCAAGAGCCGCGTCAGGCACTTCTCACCCACATTCAGCGGCACCACGCGCCCCATAACAGCACCGATCTCGGGATCGAAGAATGGCGCCACCAACTGACGGATGAGCGCTTTGCCAGGAATGTAATCCGCGTCGAAAATGAGCACGACTTCGGTCTTCACCAGTGTCATCGCGTCTTTTAAGGCGGCGGCCTTGCCGGGCTTTCCGCCAACCCGATGGAAGGGCTCGATGCAGGGATGCCGCACGGCGAAGCCGTCGATGATCTCGCGGGTCCGGTCGGTCGAGCGATCGTTGACGGGGATGATCGTGAGTTGCTCGCGGGGATAGTCCACCTCGAGCAGCGCCTTAAGGATGTCGGCGACTACTGCTTCCTCATTATGAGCGGCCACCAGAACGGTGATTGCAGGCCATGAGGCACTCTCTACGTCGACATACGGGTGACGCTGCCGCCCGAAAAGTCGATTGAGCGTGAACCAATAGTGACGGAGCGTATAGATACAAATTAGAAACAAAATCGCCCGAAACAAAAACATCAACATACGCTGTCACCACAACTTTCCAGGGCCTGTATCGCCAATTCGCCACCGCGATCTTCGATGGGCTGTTCCTGTGCATAGATGGGCCGGTCGTTTATTGGGTTGGGCAAAGGGCTGGGGCAGGGAACCTGTGCGTTACTCCCCGCGCTTTGAAACTGTTCGGAGTCTTGCAAAACTATTTGCTCACCATTCAGCCAGCGCGACAAGGCGGTCGCAATTCTGGCGGAGGCTTGACCGTCACCGTACGGACACTCTCCGGCTGCCATTGACTGGTATGCGACTTCACTACTCAGCAGGCGCGACGCCTCACGCACAATCGCTTCGCGCGAAGTGCCAACCACCTTCGCCATGCCTATCAGCGAAGCCTCGGGCCGTTCAGTGACCTTGCGCAACACCAACACCGGCTTGTGGAAGATGGGTGCCTCTTCCTGCACCCCGCCTGAATCCGTCAGCACGATGTAACAGCGACGCAGCACCGAAAGAAATTGGAGATAGTCAACCGGCGGGATCAGATGCACGCGATCGCGATCGCCCAGTCGGGCTTCCACAGTGCTGACCACATTCGGATTCATGTGCACGGGATAGATCACGCGAATGTGCGGAAAGCGTTCGACGAGTTCTACGATGGCATCGCAGATACTTTCCAGTTCGGCGCCCCACGATTCGCGGCGATGCGAGGTCATCAGTACGATCGGCGAACCGTCGTCTGGAACGCCGTCGGGAAACGGATGCTCAATGGCCTGCATCTGCAAAAGCTTGTGCACCGAATCAACGATGGTGTTGCCCGTGACCACTACATCCTTGGCGGGGATCGCCTCGACCAGCAGATTTTCGCGAGCCAGTGGTGTGGGAGCAAAGTGTAACTGCGTGACCACGGCGGTTAGCCGCCGGTTTCCCTCTTCTGGCCACGGCTGCAACATGTCCGCACTGCGCAAGCCGGCCTCGACGTGCGCCACCGGCACCTTCCTATAGAACGCTGCGATTCCAGCTGCGAATGCCGTAGTGGTGTCACCTTGCACCAGCAGGCAATCGAGCGGAGTTTCCTCCAGCATCGTGTCCATGGCGGTCAGGATTCGGCACGTCAATCCGTTGAGCGTCTGGTTGTGGCGCATGAGATCGAGTTCGACGTCGGCATGAACGTCGAAGACCTGCAGCACCTGATCGAGCATCTGACGGTGCTGCCCGGTCGAGATCACCACGGGATCGAATTCGCCGGGACTTTTACGCAACTCGAAGACAACCGGAGCCATTTTGATCGCGTCGGGACGAGTCCCGAAGACGATTCCGATGCGCTTCTTTTTCATAAGTCCTCCCCGAGGACAAACGTTAGAGTCGTCATCGCTTGTCTCGGGTTGGCATATGGGGAATTCGCTGTAGGTGATCGGAGTGGTTCTTGAATCGCTACCTAAATAATGAGAGGCCGCGGCAACCCGTCTGCTTGTGACTTCACCAAATACTCCGTCGTCGGATCTGACTAATCAGGAGTGCCTGAGCGAGATGGGGCCGCGGTTCTACGCTGCGCAAGGTTGGGTGAGCAGGCGGGGAAGAACTTCGCTCGGCAGGTTCGACGGTTTTGATCGGAGGTTGTTTCCCATGGGCAGACACTGCAAGTATGCAATCACGCTGGCGCTCTCACTCTTGATGATGATGATGTGCGCTGCCGCGGTGTGGGCTTCGGAAGATGTGCAGCCGAACTCGAACGCGGGTCCGGATCGGCAGACTTCGGTGAAGACCGACGAGACGGCCGACCGCATCTTCTATCGCGAAGCCAAATTCGTTCAGGATCTCAAGCCCTACACTCCGATGGTCGAGACCTATATTCAAAACTTCAAGGGCGATGAAGAGCTGGGGCAGGTGCCGAGCAGCGATAAGTATTTTATCGGGCGCCTGATCATGAAGAACGGCGTGAAGGATTTGTCATTCCAGAATAGTCGTAAGTCATTCCCTAGTCTCATTCTGGAAAAGCTGGACAGCTTCTACAAGATGAATTACGTGGCCCTGGGCTTCATGCAGATGGTCTACATTCCCGGCTTCGACAAGCAAAACTACGACCTGAAATATCTGCACCAGGAATTTCTCGGCGAGGTCCGCACGCTCATCTTCGATGTTTCGCCCAAGCCGAAGGTGAAGGGACCCCACTTCGCGGGTCGTATTTGGGTAGAGGATCAGGATTACACGATTGTTCGCTTTAACGGAACCTACCTGCCGGAGCGTCGCCTGAATTACTACTTCCATTTTGATACCTGGCGCACCAACATGCAGCCGGGTGTCTGGCTGCCAGCCTTCATCTACACCGAAGAGTCGGACGCCAAGTATGCCTTGTTTCGCAAGTTGGCTATGCGCAGCCAGACACGGCTCTGGGGATTCAACCTGAAACTGCCGACCGACACCGATGAGTTTACCTCGATGCGTGTCGATTCGGCAGCGGATGTCGCCGATCAAACAGAAGTCGCCAACGAAATCGTTCCCGTAAAGAGCGCGCATACCTGGGAACGTGAGGCGGAAGATGACGTGCTCGATCGCTTACAACGTGCCGGATTACTGGCGCCGGACGGCGACGTTTCAAGAGTAATGCAGACCGTAATCAATAACCTCGAGGTCACGAACAACCTCGACATCCAGCCGGAAGTGCGAGCCCGCGTCCTTCTTACTACTCCGCTCGAATCATTTACCGTAGGCCACACCATCGTAGTCAGCCGCGGGCTTCTGGACGTGTTGCCTGATGAGGCGTCGCTGGCCATGGTGCTGGCGCATGAACTCGGACACATTACTCTCGGCCATCGTCTCGACACGAAATACGCCTTTGGCGATCGCATGGTATTTCCCGACGAGGAGACATTCCGCCGGATTCAGTTGGCGCGCGATCCGCATCAGGAAGAGGCCGCCGACGAGAAGGCCGTCGAGTTCCTGAAGAATTCGCCTTACAAAGACAAATTGGCTGACGCCGGGCTGTTCTTGCGGGCCTTGGAAGAACGTTCGAAGCAATTGCCCGCGCTCATCACGCCACAGTTCGGTAGCCGCATGGCGAAGGGCGATAGCGTTTTGCGCATGAGCGCGTTGTTGCAGTCCGCGCCCGCTCTGAAGACTGGGGACGTGACCCAGATCGCGGCGCTTCCCCTGGGAAGCCGTATCAAGCTTGATCCCTGGGACGACCGCGTCGAATTGAATAAGAGCAAGCCGGCAACTCTGCTCTCGGCGCGCGACAAGATGGCGTTCGAGGTAACGCCGATGATTCCGCATCTTGCCCGCTATCGTGGACCGGAACAGGTCGCGACTGCGGCGGCCGCTAATGGAAAGTGAGTACGTGTAAGTTTCGAGTACCGATAAGAAAGTTAGAGATTTCGGGAGGTCTTAGTATGCCTTTGCGCGCCACGCTTCGCTGCTTGCCCCTTGTACTCTCTCTACCCGTTCTGACGGCCCTCGCCGGTTGCGGCGGCGTCAGTGGCGGCGGTACGACCGATCCGCCTCCGCCGTCCAATCCGATCAATCACATCATCTTCTTGTCGGAGGAGAATCGCAGTTTCGATCACTACTTCGGCAAGATGAATGACTACCGCAGCGCTGCTCCATTCAATTTGCCGCGCTCGGTGAATGGATTGCCTGACGATTGCAGCCCTACGACTCCGGGGTCGACGCCTTGGACGACTCCGTGCGGCGCCATGAACCTGTCGCCGAATTCGCAGGGCGTTCCCACCACTCCGATCTATGCCTTCCACCTGCAAACGGCTTGCATTGAAGGCCTGAGCCCCGACTGGATTGCGGCGCACTGGGATTTCAATATCGAGAATCCAAGTTCGAATAGTCCTGGCACCATGGGCGCGCCTACGCCGGGGCCAGATGGCTTCGTCGTCAGCGCCGCCAGCGCTGCCATCGCCAATGGAGAAAATGACGTGCAGGGTATTCGCGCCATGGGCTACTACACGGGCGACGATCTGCCGTATCACTACTGGCTGGCGACCGAATTCGGCATGTCCGATACCTGGTTCCACCCCGCTCCCAGTAGAACCCAGCCCAATCGCTATTACATGATGGGGGCGACTTCAGGCGGGTACGCGTATCCCTACAGCGGTACCCCCGAACCTCTTATTCAGTCCAAAACCATTTTTGATTCTCTGCAAGCCGCAGGCATCACCTGGAAAATCTATACGCAGCTTCCGCAGGGATATACCTATGCATCCGTTTTCTCCGGCTTCATGGACCGATACGGCAACACGGGGAACATCGTTACGGACCCGACGTTTTCGCAGTTTATCGCCGATGCCCAGGCAGGGAACTTACCCTCGGTCGTCTTCCTCGAAAAGCCGGACGCGGATGAGAAGCCCAACGGCACGGCTGACAACATCCAGGACGGCGTGGCCGAGACCTATTCGCTGATCAATGCCGTGATGTATGGACCGTCGTGGAAGGATTCCGCTCTCATTTTTACCTTCGACGAAGATGGAGGGCTCTACGATCATGTAGTGCCTCCGACCAATGTTCCCAGTCCGGATGGCATTCAGCCAGTAGACATCTGCACCAGCGCCACGGATTCCCGATGCACATTCGCGGCGCTTACGCACGTTTCACCGCCCTATGATCCTCCAGGCGATTTCACGCGTTACGGTTTTCGCACGCCAGTGGTCGTGATCTCCCCATACGCAAAATCAGGTTACGTTTCGCATGTAACCACCGACTACACGGCATGGACTAAATTCGTCGAGAAGCGCTTCAGCCTGCAACCCCTGAATGCCCGCGATGGCTGGAGCGGAACCAGCGACATGAGTGACTTTTTCGATTACCAGAATCCCCCCTGGATGACGCCGCCAGCAAACCCGCCGGTTGACGGTCCCGGGAAATGCTACGACAGTCTGCCGTAGTTGGCGCTCGTTGCTTGTTTCTGTCCGCGTTGTCGCGCCGGGCGCCCGTCCTCCAATCACGGCGCCAGCCTTGGCTTGGCGCCATACTTCTTCGCTACAACCTCGTCTTGGCGGCTTCGCATGTGCCTATCCCTCGCTCCGATACCCCACGCTCCGATGCCCATGCTCCGACGACATAACCAACACGCCAGGATTCATACGCTATGATGAATGTTCATGATTAGCATTCCAGTCGCCACGCCGTCGCGCTCCTATGAAGTGCTCATCGGAAGCGGCCTGCTGGCTCGCGCCGGAGAATGCCTCGGCAAGTTTCTGGAAAATCGCCGCGCCATTGTCGTGACTGTTCCGCCCGTACGTCGACGATGGGCAAAAGTCCTGCTGAAATCTCTCTCAGCCTCGGGAATCGAAACGACTCTCCTTGATATGCCCGACGGCGAGCGCTCGAAACGTCTTACCACTCTCGAAAAACTGGCCGAGAAACTCGTAAAGCAGGGCGCCGATCGCGGTATCACGCTGATCGCTCTCGGCGGCGGCGTGGTCGGCGATGTAACCGGATTCCTCGCATCGATCTACATGCGCGGCGTCGACGTCATCCAGGTGCCCACCACTGTGCTGGCGCAGGTGGATGCGGCCATCGGCGGAAAAACCGGCGTTAATCTGGTGTCGGGAAAAAACCTGCTCGGAACCTTTCACCAGCCCCGTGCGGTCCTCATCGACCCCGCTGTATTGGAGACGCTACCCCCGCGCGAATATCGCGCCGGCCTCTACGAATCGCTGAAGTGCGGCATCATTGGAGACCCCGGCCTCTTCCGCATATTCGAAGAACGCCGCCGCGAAATTCTGGATCGCGACCCTGCAGTAGTTGAGAAAGTGATCGCCGATTCTGTCCGTCTGAAGGCGTCGGTGGTGAGAGCCGACGAGCGCGAAGGCGGTTTGCGGCAAGTGCTCAACCTCGGCCACACCATCGGGCACGCCCTCGAGGCCGAGACCCGCTACACTCAGTTGCTCCACGGCGAGGCTGTAGCCTGGGGCATGATCGCCGCGACCCACATCGCCCTTTCCACCGGCAAACTGGATAGCGTGACGGCGGGACGCATTACGAACGCCGTCCTCGGTTTTGGCCGACTGCCGCGGATGAAGTGGGAGACCGCAAGCATCATGAAGCGTCTGCGTGCAGATAAGAAAACGCGACAGGGAGTGGTGCATTTCATTCTGCCCCGTGAGATCGGCAAGGTTGAGATTATCAGCGACGTAGCGGAGGCGATCGTGCGCTCGGCAGTAGAAGAAATAAAAAAGCTGGCGCGGAATTGAGCGGATTGGATGGAATGACGGGGCGTCTCGCCCGTGCCATTGGACATCGATCACGCACCCGAGCATGAGTCACACGAGCGATGGATCAGCGAATGAATGGATCAGCGAATCAATGGATCAGGAAACAAATCAGCGAATCGTAGGCGCCTCTCCCGCCGGTGCTGAGGATCGCGAGTCGGCGGCGCAGGCTGTCCGCGAGATGTTTACCTCGATCGCGCCCCGTTACGACCTGTTGAATCACGTTCTTTCATTCAACATCGACCGCGTATGGTGGTGGCGAACCGCTCGCAAATTCGACGCCATTCTCAAGCGACCCCAGGCTCGTGTGCTCGATCTGTGTTGCGGCACCGGAGACATGACTTTTGCGCTGAGCCGCCGCGCCAATTCGTCCTCTCCGCAGATATTGGGCGCTGATTTCTCTCACGCCATGTTGCAACGGGCATCGGCAAAAACGGCGCAGAAGGCCAAATCAGGAGGCACGACGCCGCGCTGGATCGAGGCCGACGCCCTTCGGCTGCCGTTTCCCGATGGACATTTCAATCTCGTTACATCGGCATTCGGTTTTCGAAACCTCGCCGACTACGATGCGGGCTTGCGAGAAATTGCCCGGGTGCTGGCTCCCGGCGGAGAATGCGGCATCCTCGATTTCGGAGAGCCTGGCGGCGTGATAGGAAAATGCTATCGCGTCTACTTCAAGAGAGTTCTGCCTGCCATCGGAACGATGATTTCAGGAGTGCGAGGTCCATACGCGTATTTGCCCGCGTCCGTAGAGCGTTTTCCCGCGCCCGATGAAATGCTCGGCCGCATGCGTCAGGCCGGATTTCAGACTGCTTCATGGACTCCATACACCTTTGGCGTCGCCGGCCTTTACCGCGGAGTCAGGCGGGGTTAACTTCCGCGGTGTCTTCGGTGATTAGAGATTTGATCTTCTCGGCGTTTCGGCGGTGAATCGCACATCAATTTCTCTGAAAGGAATCCGCGAATGCCTCGAGATTCGTTTTCTCAATCACCCGCTCATAATCATTGCCGAGAAATTTCTGCAGCCGGTCGGTATTCATAATGTACTGCCCCGTCATGTAAGGCACGGCATCCGGCGGAATCGACGAGATCTTCCAGTCCCACAAGAATTGCAGAACGCGGCGCATCGCCCATTTCCCGGGAACACGCCGCAACTTGGCGTGCGCCGTTTCAATACACTGCGCAAACGTCAAAGGGTCGCCACGTCCCGCGACATTGAGAATGGTCAGCCGCTGCGCTTCCGGTTCGCGCGTCAGAATCCACGCAATCAGCCGGGCCATGTCATCAACGTGTACAAACTGAATCTTGTTGTCCAAATACTTCTGGCCGAAGGGGAGCATGCATGGCAGCCGCTTTGCCGCTTGGCGCATCCTGGCGGCCCGCGACCCCTTCCCATTGGGCGTTCCGCGAAACGCTCCCATCAGGTAATTTTCAACCGTGGCTCCGGCGAGAATGTGAGGACGCAGAATGAAAACGCCGCACCCGCGCAATCCCGGCGCCCGTTGCTGCACTACCAGATCGCTCTCTTTCTTGTGGATGGCGTAGGGCAGCGTGTGACCGGCGAGCGGTTCGTTTTCCGCGACAGCCGCCGGCAGATCGGAGCCATACGCCGACACGCTGCTCAGAAAAATGAATTGCCGAACGCTTGCCCCAGCATTCCGGTTAGCCTCCGCAATCGCTTCCATCACCCGGGCCGTTCCCGCCACGTTGATTCGCCACATGCGGTCTACATCCAGCACGCCCGAGCGCTGCGGATCAATCACAAATGCGAGATGCACAACCGACACCGGTTGCACCTCGCGCAGAAGCAGCAGCAATTCGCGCGTGGATTCCTCTCCTCCAAGGTCGAGCGGAACAAAACGGTCAACCGGAGAATGAGTGGGAGGAGCGATATCGATGCCCACCACTCGATAATCCGCCAGTTGCGGCAGGAGCCGCTGGCCAAGATTGCCCGAAACGCCGGTAACGAGGATGGTTGGTTTTGCCGTGTCCATTAAATCTGGTCTTCTTGGCGCGGATATTAGTAGTCTGGATCTCTCGAGCAGCTATCTCACAAACTAATTTGGGAAGGGCACGGCGTTTAAGCCGTGCCCAGAGCCAAACCAGAGCCAACAATCACACGGGCTTTATCACTTATGGAACGGACGAAGCCTAGTCCGGATCCTCGCCATGATCGGCCGCAGGCTTTGCTCCCCGAGGAGGAGGCGGCATTCCAGGACCTCTTGGGGCGCCAAAGTACGCGTCATTCAGATCAATGTCTTTCTGAAATCCCTGCATGCTGTCACGATACCGCTGGCTCGAGATAATCTTGCGGATCTCAGGGCTCACCGCCTCCAGGGTCAGCGTTTCTTTGCTGACCATCTTGTAAATGTAATGGCCATTGTTGCCGTCAGTGATCAATTCGGAGACCTCGCCAGGCTTCAAATCCATCACCGCCTGATGGTTCGCAGGCAGCGTGGCTCGGCGCGCCTTCTCCACCTTTGTGTTAATCGCATTTCCCGGCAGCCCAGCCGCGACAAACGCTTCTTTCTGCAGTTTGTCGAAGTCTTCACCCTTGGCAGCGCGCGCGCGGAGGGTTTCGGCGAGTTTCGTCATCGCGTCTTCCGCAGCCTTTTTCTGCGCTTCTGTCGGCGGCGGTGGCGGACCGGGTTTCGCACTGGCTTTTGCCCCCGCCGTCGCACCTGCCTTCGGCTTTTCCACAGGATTCACGATCTGCTTGGTGCGCGGAATAAAAATCCGCTGCAAGCTCGCTTGTTCATAACTGGCGACGTTCTTCTTGTAATACTCCGCAATGTCCTCGTCGCTAACCTTCTGCGAATCCGCCTGCAGGGCGCTACTCAATTCTTGGGAGAGAATCTGCATTCGCGCCCAGTTCATTTTTTCTTCAAACGTGGGCCCTTTGTCGAGGCCGCGCTGCTCCGCCGCGGTCGACATTTTCAGGATCAACGAATAACGGGTCGCCAGCTGGCGACGAAGCGGCGGAGCCATGCCCGGCTGCAACGTATTCATTACTTTTTCAAACTGCGCGCGATCAATCGCCGTAGTGCAGGCATCGCCCTTTTTAGCGGGATCTTTGCAGAAATCCTTCAGCGTAATCACCGCGTCATCGGGGCCGACTTTCACTTCAGGAGCCTTATCGGGCGCGGTGGAAGCGCTGGGCGCCCCCTGAGCTCCGGCGGCCGGTGGGGCGGTTTGGGGTGTAGCCGCGGGCGCTGCCTGCCCATAAGCCATGCTTACGAGCAGGAGATACACAAGGCACTGGGAACGCATGAATCAAGATCCTCCAGAGAGAGAAATTTCGACGAATGTCATCGTAGCATGTCCCCGCCGCGACCGGGGCAACGCGAACAAGCAGTTGGCGGCGAGCGAATCCAAAGCGATAATGTCGGTGATGCCTGAAATTCGAGCCACTTACAGCTCCGAATCGATGCGCCATGAAAAACGCGCCGTTGCCGGAAATTCGGTGCTGGCGGCGCTCGTCATTACCGGCCTGAAAATTATTGTCGGCATCGCCACCGGCTCGCTGGGAATTTTATCGGAAGCCGCCCACTCCGGATTGGATCTGATCGCAGCCTTGGTTACATTTCTATCGGTGCGGGTTTCCGACAAACCGGCCGATGCCGATCACCAATACGGGCACGGCAAATTTGAAAATTTTTCGGCCTTCATCGAGACCGGCCTGCTTCTCATAGCCTGCGTGTGGATCGTCTATGAATCGATCAAGCGGCTCTTCTTTCACAGCGTGGAAATCGAACCAAGCATACCCGCGTTCCTGGTCATGTTCCTCTCGATCGCGGTCGATACCTGGCGGTCCCGGGCTCTGGGACGCATCGCGACGAAGTACGATAGCCAGGCGCTCGAAGCCGATGCCTTGCATTTTTCAACCGACGTCTGGTCGAGCGCAGTTGTCATCGTTGGTCTCGCGTTAGTTTGGATGGGTCGAAGCTATCAAGTGACATGGCTGCAGCGCGCCGACCCCGTCGCCGCCCTCTTCGTAGCGGGCGTGGTTGTTTCGGTGAGTTGGCGATTGGCGCGGAGAACCATTGACTCCCTGCTGGACGCTGCACCCGTCGGCATCCGTAGCCAGATTCTCGATCGCATCCGAACCGTCGATGGCGTGCTGGAGGTGGAGCGGGTCCGCTTCCGCAAGGCCGGCAACCATTTTTTCGCCGACGTCTCCGTGGGACTGGAACGCAATTTCACCTTCCAGCGCTCCGAGCAGGTATCTGCCGCCGTGACGTCGCGGGTGCGCGAAGTCTTGCCCGATGCTGACGTAATGGTCCATTCGGTTCCGCGCGCGCGCGGGTCGGAAAATATTTTTGATCGCATCCGCGCCGTCGCCACTCGCCATAACTTCAACGTGCACGATGTCAGTGTGCAGGATATCGACGGCCAGTTGCACGTAGAACAGCACCTGGAACTCGACGAGCAACTCAGCATGAAACGGGCGCACGATGAAGTCACTCGCCTCGAAACTGAGATGCGCACGGAGATCCCGGAAATCGCGACCATCCTTACGCACATCGAAAGTGAGCCGGCGACCATCGAAAGGGGAGAAGAAGTAGTCCGCGAGCCGGAATTGGAGCAGCGGCTGAAGAATATTGTGAAGGAATTTCCCGAGGTCATGGACGTGCACGAATTTCAGTTCAAGAAAGTACGGGCGCGACTCTATGTTTCCTGCCATTGCACGCTGCCCGACGACATGCCTCTTTCGCGCGTGCACGACGTGCAGACCTCATTGGAGATTCGCTTCAAACACGATGCCCCGGAACTATTTCGAGTGTTGATACATCCCGAGCCCATGACCGATAACCGTCGGTAAACTCGGTAAACGAGCTGATAGGCCGGGGGGACTACCAACTATTCAAGGACGAAATCCATGATTCAAGCATCCATCAACTGGACCGACAACGACCGATTCGTAGGCGCGGCGACCTCCCGACGCTCCATCGTGATGGATGCCGCCCCCGAGAAAACCGCCAACAGCCCGATGGAATTAGTGCTGCTCGCTCTCTGCGGTTGCACAGCCTCTGACGTAGTAGGGATCCTCCGCAAAAAACGCGAGAAATTCATCGGCCTCGAAGTGCGGGCCGATGCCGAGAGAGCCGATGGGTATCCCGCCGTCTACACCTCGATCCACTTAACCTATGTGGTTCGCGGGCCGGTTTCGCAAAAGGCTATGGAAGACGCCGTGCGGCTCTCCAAAGATAAGTACTGCTCGGTTTCAGCCATGCTCGAAAAGACCGCCAAGATCACCTGCACGATCGAGCACGCGGCGTGAAGTCGGGCTCTCACCCCCTGCGCGGCTACTTTTATATCGGCAGCGCAGCCTTCCTCTGGGGGATTTCGGCGACCCTCGGCCGTGCGGCATTCACCGGCCATCCGCTCCCGGGCGGCCTGTCATTCGGGAGTTCACTCAAAACGATCGATCCCCTGATCCTGTCGCAAAGCCGCGCTACCTTATCGCTGGCCGTGCTCTTGCCAGTACTCCTCGTACGTAGAGGAGCCGCGGCATTGCGCGTTCCTGGACGCGACTTGTTGCAATTTTTACTGCTGGGAATTCTGGGAGTCGCCGCCTCTAACTATCTCTACTACCTCGCAATCCAACGAACCAACGTAGCGACCGCCATCATCCTGCAATACACTGCGCCCGTCTGGGTGTTGCTCTACACGATTGCGCGGGGAGCGCAACGGCCGTCCCTGCGAAGAGCCGCAGCCGTAGGGTTAGCTGTAGTCGGATGCGCGCTCGCTGTCGGCTTCGTCGGCTCGGGCGGTTTCCGCATGGATGTCGTCGGCGTCACTGCCGCGCTGCTGGCGGCATTTTCCTTCGCGTTCTATAACGTCGGGGGGCACCATGTGCTGGCGCGCTATGACCGCTGGAAAGTCCTGCTCTGGGTCTTAGCGGCCACGTCAACCTTCTGGATCTTCGTCAATCCGCCGTGGAAAATTGTTGCCGCCCATTACGCCCGTGAGCAGTGGGAGTTCATGCTGGTGTTCTCGCTGGTGTCCGTCTTAGGCCCATTTTCCTGCTATTTCGCCGGCTTGCAGCACCTGGAGCCCACCCGAGCCATCGTAGCCAGTTGCCTGGAACCAGTATTCAGCATCCTGATCGCAGCGCTGGCGCTGAGAGAACTAGTGCGCCCCATGCAGACGGCGGGAATCGTTCTCGTCTTAGTAGCAATAGTCCTGATCCAGTTACCAGAACGCGCCGCGCAAGCACAATCAGAAGAATTAGTAGTCGAGCCGATCGAGTAGATCGAGTAAGTATAAGTAATAGAGCGACGGGCGTCCTCACCCATCCCACGAGGCCGCTGCGCGAGCATTACTCCAGCGCTCTCCCCTTCGTCTCCGGCAACTGCGTAGCCATCAAACTGGCCAGAAGAAACGCTCCCCCGCAAAGATAGAAAGCCCAGCCCAGTCCCTTGGCCTGCCCGACCCGCCCAATCACATAGGGGGCTATGGAACTAAGTGTGCGAGCCCCGTTATAAGTAAATCCCAAAGCACGCGCCCGAACCCGCGTAGGAAAAATCTCGCTACCGATAAGACCGGAACCCGAGAAGAATCCCGTCCCAAAAAACGCGACCACCGCCCCGAGCACAAGCAGCGACACCTGCGAACGCGCCGTGGCATAAAAAGGCACAAGCAAAGCCGCAACAAAAAGATAGAGCATGAAAGCCTTGCGGCGTCCCAGATGGTCAGCCACCCATCCAAAACTGATGTATCCCGGAAACATGCCACATAGGTTAAGCACGAGAAGCAGGGTAGTAGTACGCATCACGCCAAAACCCCGTCCACCCTGCGCGATCGGAAGCGAAAGATAAGGCGGAATCCAGGTGAACAGTCCCCACCAGGCAAAGAGCCCGAAAAAGTTGAGCAGAAGAAGCACAATCGTGCTCTTCCCATAAGGCGCACGAAAAATAAGAGAGAAGGAATCATTCTGCTCGCGTGGCGCGGGCACTCCTGTCCGCGAACTGTCAGCATCATGATCACGCTCGGCTGGAACGGCGGAAACTCTAGAGCCTGGTGCGTCATGTTGATCCAGCCACATCTGCGATTCCGGCACGCCCTTCCGAATCCAAAGAGTCACCACAGCCGGCAAGATTCCAACAAAAAATACGAACCGCCAGTTGGCATACCGCAGAACAATGCCCGCCGCCAGCGCCGCCAGCGCGTAGCCGATCGCCCACGAACTTTGCACCATGGCAATTGCCTTGGCCCGCAATTCATCAGGCCAGGTCTCCGCCACCAGAGTCGCCCCCGTATTCCACTCGCCTCCCATGCCCAGTCCAAGGATGAAGCGAAACACAGCCAGCATAAGCACGGTAGTGGAGAGTCCGGAAGCAAATGAGCACACCGAGTAAGTAAGAATGGAGAGCATCAACGCCCGTTTACGCCCAATGCGGTCGGCAAGCCATCCAAAAAGCAAGCCGCCAATACCCGAGGCCAGCAAAGTGAGAGTGTAAAGAAAGCCAGAGGTAGCCTTCGTCATCCCCAGATCGCGCATGACGTAAGCCAGCACCAGCGCGTAAAGCATCGCGTCAAACGCATCCAGCATCCAGCCGAGAGCAGCGGCCAGCAAGGTGCGGCGCTGTCCGGGAGTCGCTTGCTTCAGCAATTGGATAGGGCCGATGGCCATGCGGAGAGCGATTGTATCAGGGCAGTGGCCAGGGGTTGGCGGAGCGAGGTTGTTATTGCAAACTGGACGATCTGATCCGCCCAAGTTCAACAGCTTAAATTTGGATTGTCATCCTGAGCGAAGCGAAGGACCTCTGTACTCCTGCGCGCAACACCAAGGCCAAATCGTTCACGATGATACTCCCGACTTACGTTCATGCGCGTTCAACGTTCGCAAATACCTCTGCGCCTTGCGTACATCCCGCCCGATCTGCTCTTTCAGCGCTTCGACCGATGGAAACTTGATCTCATCGCGCAGCCGATCTAGAAAATGCAGTTCAACTTCCGTCTCCGCCGAAAGTTCGAGCGGATGAAAATTCAGCAGGTGGGTTTCAATGGCAAAAGAATCCGCGCCAAACGTCGGACGGTTTCCCACATTCGTGACCGAGTCGAAGCATTCGCTGCCCACGCGGGTTCGGGTGATATATACGCCGTCCTTAGGCACGAGTTCTTCATAGTGCGCCAAGTTGATGGTTGGGACGGTGTATTTGGCGCCGTAGCCGCGTCCCCGCCCCGCAGTCGAAAGAATGCTGAACGGACGCGCCAGCAAATGCCGCGCCCGGCTGACGCGTCCCGCAGCCAGCAGCTTTCGAATATGGCTGCTCGAAACGTTCTCCCCGCGCAGCCGCATCTCGGGATAATCATGGACCTCAAATCCCATCTCCCGGCCCAGCTCGCGCAGCATTTGAATGTTGCCCGCCGCTTTGTGTCCAAAGTGGAAGTTGTAGCCCTCGTGAACTTCGCGCGCATGCAGACGCTTCTTCAGAATTTCGTGCGCGAACTGATGCGGCGTCATCAGCGAAAGATCGCGCGAGAAGGGAAGCAGCAGAACCGCGTCAACTCCGGCAGCTTCGAGCAGCCGCAATTTTTCAGGCAGAGGAGTCAGCAATTGAAAGCTGTGATCGGGACGCAATATGCGGGAAGGGTGAGGCTCAAACGTGACCACCACCGATAGCGCCCTGGCAGCCTTGGCGCGCCGCACAATTTCATCGAGCACATGACGATGAGCGCGGTGCAAGCCGTCGAAGTTGCCGACACTGACGATCCCAGGCCCAAAGTCGCGAGGCACGTCGTCGAGTTTATGGAAAATTCGCATCGAGAATTGTCACCGCCGAGACGCCGAGTTCGCCGAGAAACTCTTTACGAAGAAACATCCCGGCGAACTCCGCGCCTCGGCGGTGCACTCAAATTTCAAACTCTAGCTTCATCCCGTCAAACGCCAGTTGCACGCCCGGCGGCAAAGCCGCGTTAGTAGCTTCGTGCGGCAAGTCATGACAGATATGCGTAAAAAATGTTCGCTTCGGTTTCACCGCCTCCACAATCTTCAGCGACTGCTCCACCGTCGAATGCGTGGGATGCGGCTTGTAGCGCAGCGCGTCAAGAAAAAGAATGTCGATGTCCCGCAGCTTCTCCAGCGTTTCGTCTGGAACCGCGCTGTGATCGGTGAGATAGGCGGCCGATCCGAAACGGAAACCCAGGATTGGAGTTTCTCCATGAATCACCGTTAGCGGCTCGAAGCGTGCGGCAAACAAATTGACGGGGCCTTCGATGGGATGCAGTTCGAGCTCCGGCAGCCCGCCGAATTTATATTCGGCTTCGAAAATGTAGCGGAACATACTGCGCAAAAATTCGCAGCCCCGCGGCGTGGCATAAAGCGGCAGTTTGTTCGGCCTGTGTTGATAAGTCAGGGGGCGCAGGTCATCGATTCCCAGGATGTGGTCGGCGTGCGTGTGCGTGTAGAGCACGGCATCAAGTTGCGTAATCTTTTCCCGCAGCGCCTGTTCGCGAAAGTCAGGCGTGCTGTCGATCATGACATGTGCGCGGTTGTAGCTGATCAGTATCGAGGGTCGCGTGCGGCGGTCATGCGGATCGGACGAGTGGCAGACGGCGCAGTCGCAACCGATCGTCGGAACGCCCATCGATGTGCCACTGCCCAATACCGTCAGAATCGCCCGCATCAGCCGTTGGTTCCTGTAATGGGGCCGGGTTCCTGCGGTGGATGCGCGAGCGCGTTGGTTACTTCCACATAGGCCATGCGCAGTTCGTAGAGGCAGTTCTGGAGAAATCCCTGCTCTTTCGGAGTGAGATTGCCTTTCGTTTTTTCCGCGATCATGCCCAGCGTGTCGATGGTTTGCCGAGCGCCAATCAGATCGACTCCCGGCTGCCCGCCCTGTTCGTGCATCAGTCCAAGCTGCATCATGGCCGTCATGTAGAGCGAAGCCATGAAGCGCTCAAAACTCATTTCGAGTTCCTTCGCCGAATGTCCGCTCAACTCAACTTTCTTATCCAGATCACGCGAGGATTGCTTGTAGGCATCGTGTTGCGCCTGCTGCTCTGAGGCCGTAGGGGGCTCGGGAACATCCGATTCGTGAGCTGTAGCTGCGGCTGTAGGCGCGGCTTCTGAGATGGTTGAGACGGCCGCCGGAGTTGCCGCAGGTTGCGCCGTTGCCGCGGGTGCCGCCGCGACGAGAGGCGGTGCTTGCTCTTCATCCCCGTCATTTCGCAGCTCTCCGTCGGATGTAAACAGTCGCCGATCGCTGACTTTAAATTCGCTTTCTTCTTTTCTCTTTTGCGCCATATGTTTGACCTGATCTCTCGTTCATTCTGATTTCTTGAACCGTTATTCTGACTTCTGAAACTTGATCTGCAGAACTTATCGTCGAAAAAGTGCTCAAAATTCAGGCGATTGGCACTGCCGCCGGCTTCAGTACCGCCGTCCCCGCTCGCAAATCTTTCCCCGCAGCCTCGCGCCGTATATAACCCAACGCGACCGGACGATCTCCGCCCGACAGCGGCAGAATCGCGCTGCTCGTGACCTCGCCCACTTCTTTTTCGTCCGCCAAAATCTTCGTGCCCGGCTCCGGCAGCGCACCTTCAACTGCGAATGCGCCGAACTGCCGGTGAACCGCGCCACGCGAGCGGATGCGCTCGACAATTTCCTGGCCCAGATAGCACCCTTTGGTGAAATTCAACGCCCGTGTTTGCCCGGTCTCTTGCGGTAAATCGCGCTCCCGGATGTCCGCTCCATAACGTGGAATTCCGAAGCCTATTCGCCGCAACTCAAGCGCCTCAGTGCCGACCGCGGTGGCGCCCGCCGCGATCAGGGCGTCCCATGTCGATCTCACTTTGTCCCGCGCCAACCAGATCTCATACGAATTGCCCGCGGGATTGTCGCTTCGAACCTCGTCGCTTCGAACCAAAGTGCATTGCAGGCAGTCACAGTCACAATCACATATTGGCGAGCATAATTCCAGCGGCCTCAGGTCCGGTGCATGGATTCCGGCAGCACGCAGCACATCCGTCACCTTCGGCCCGGCCACACCGATCGCGGTTAGTGTTGCGCTTACGTCCGCCACTTCCACATCGTCCATAATGATGTACTTATCAAAATGCGCCAGGACGCGTTCGCGCTGCCCACCGTCCGTGTCCACCAGCAGCGAGTTGCCCAAGTTATAAACGTATAGATCTCCTTGAATACGCCCTTGAGCGTTCAGCAGAAAACCATAGACGCCGTGGTTCAAGGCCAGATCGCGCACATTATTCGTGACCATCCCATTCAGCCACCGGACGCGATCCTCGCCCGTCAACGAAATCTTGGCGCGCCCGCTCAGGTCATACAGGCCACATCCGGAAAGCAACGCCTGGAACTCGGCCCGCACATCTCCGAAATCAGGCGCAGCCGTCGCTCCGCCCTCGGTCAGGTTCGCTCCGTTAAGTGCCGTAGAAGTCATAGCCTCAATCCTTGATTATAACGAACGGTATAACGAACGGTTGGCGCTTAACCGATCTCCAGTAGAGACGCGGCTATCCGCGTCTCCCACCCCTGTGCTAACGTTGCGAACGTGACCGGAAAAAAGCGCATAGCCGTGATCCCCGGCGACGGCATCGGCAAAGAAGTAATCCCGCATGCCGTAAACGTCATTCAGGCCGCGGGTGCCGCTGTCGAATTCACCCCCTTCGACTGGGGAGCTGATCGCTATCTCGCCGACAAAACTACCGTCCCGCCCGACGGCTTCGCCACCCTGGCCCGCGACTTCGATGCCATCCTCGTCGGAGCCTTTGGCGATTCCCGCGTACCCTTCAATATTCACGCCAGAGAAATACTGCTCGGCATGCGCAGCAAGATGGATCTCTTCGCCAATGTGCGACCAGTGCGCCTGCTGGATGCGTCGCTTTGCCCGCTCAAAGGTGTCGAACCGAAAGACCTCGATTTCGTCGTGATCCGCGAAAACACCGAAGGTGTCTACGGCGACCTGGGAGGAGTTTTCAAGCAGGGTACACCGGACGAAGTCGCCATCCAAGAAGACATCAACACCCGCAAGGGCGTCGAGCGCATCATCCGCTACGCTTTTGAATTCTGCAGGAACAACCGCAAGGCGGACGGCTCTCCGCGGCGGCGCGTGCTGATGTGCGACAAGTCAAACGCCATGACCCACGCCGGAGGCTTGTGGCAGCGAGTCTTCAAAGAAGTAGCCGCCGAACACGGAAGCATCGAGACCGAGCACATGTACGTCGATGCCCTCTGCACGCAGATGGTCCGCGATCCCCGCGGCTTCGATGTCATCGTCACCAACAACATGTTCGGCGACATCATTACCGACCTGGCAGCAGGACTGCAGGGTGGCTTAGGGATGGCGGCGAGCGCGAATTTGCATCCCGGCCAAACTTCGCTGTGTCGCGGGATGTTCGAGCCCGTGCATGGTTCGGCGCCGCCGATCGCCGGAAAAAACATCGCCAATCCCTTCGGTGCAATTTTGACTGCGGCGATGATGCTGACGCATCTGGGAATGACCGGCGAAGCGCAAAAGATCGAAGCCGCCGTGCTCGAAGCGGTCCGCCAGAAAAAAACGACGCCCGACATCGGCGGAACCCTGGGAACGCGCGAAGCAGGCGACTGGGTAACTCAAAAAATCGCCGCTCGATAACGTCGCTCTAGTGGGATGAGCCGCTGCAGATCTTAACTATCCCGGTCATCCAAGCGCCGTCGACAAGTCCCTGCTCTTTTCGAGGCTCTCCACAAAATCGCCGATGCCGGCGGCACGATGAGGTGCAGCGAGAGTTTCGTCGGCGACGGAAAAGTATAAACTCAATTGCAATGGACAATATCAACCTAATTGCTCGAAGGTGTCGTAGATGGTTTTCGGAATTTGCCCTGCTCATACTTCTGGCCGGCACGCTGCATGGGCAAGCGCCGAGTGGGAGAACGGCGTCGCGGGATCAGACTTCCTCGGGCGAGGGCGCCCGCGACACACAGGCCGCACCCGAAAACACCATCTCCTCCAAAGAGGCAAAGGAACTTTTCCGCTCTGTCGACGACATCCTCTCGTTCGCCAGCCAAGACACCGGCTTGCCGATCAAACGCAAGGTGAAGCGGAGGCTGACCAAGCGCGACGAGGTACAGTCCTACCTCCAGAAGGGCATGAAAGAAGACAAGGATGCCAAGCGACTCGAACGCTCGTCAGCTGTGCTCAAGAAGTTTGGCCTGATCCCCCGCGACTTTGATCTGGCCAACTTCCTGGTGGCCATGCTGCGCGAGCAGGTGGCCGGATACTACGACGTCAAAACGAAGACTGTGAATCTACTGAACTGGCTGGACATTGAGCAGCAGAAACCGGTGCTGGCTCATGAACTAACCCATGCCCTCCAGGATCAGTCATTTGGCATCGACAAATGGATGAAAGGATCGGCTGGAGATAGTGATAACAAAAAGGATACTCCGAGCCAAAGCGATATCGAAAACGACGAGGAAACCTCGGCGCGACAGGCTGTCGTCGAAGGCCAGGCCATGGTCGTCTTGCTCGACTACTCTCTGGTGCCGACGGGCAAAACGCTGCTCAATTCGCCGCAGGTGATGGACGCTCTCGAACAGGGCATGTTGCAAGGGACTGCGGACTCTCCAAAATTTCGCGATGCGCCGATGTTCTTAAAAGAGGAGCTGACTTTCCCCTACCGCTACGGCCTCGATTTCACCGCCGCCCTGCTCGTGGCCGGTGGAAAAGATCTGGCGTTTGCCGGCGCCTTCAAATATCCGCCTAAGACCACGCGGGAAATTATGGAGCCCAGGACCTATCTGCTGCACGAGAAGTTGGAGCCGATGAAGATGATTGACATGGACAAAGACTTCAAAGATTACGATCCCTTTGATATCGGCGCCATGGGAGAGTTCGATGTTGACGTCCTGGTCGAACAATACGCGGGGACGGGGGAGGCTAAGGCGATGTATCCGGCGTGGCGCGGCGGCTATTATTTTGCCGGCAAACGAAAGTCCGAGAAATCAGCGCCCATCGCATTGCTCTACGTGTCGCGCTGGTCAAGCCCGGCGAAAGCTTCGGAGTTCGCTGCCGTATACGCGAAATCGCTGGCCCAGCGTTATCAGAAACACCAGGGCCTCGGAACAGATGGCAAAGTTGCAGAGGACGCGCCGCCCGCAAATTCCTGGCGCACCTTGCGCGGACGCCACGCCTGGCTCACCGAGGAGGGAGTAGTCGTAATTGAAGTTCGTGACGACGCCGTGCTGATCAGCGAAGGTCTGGACGACGCAACCACCAAGCTTGTAGAGGACGACTTCTGGTCGCCGGAGAAACCGCGCGAAGAGCTCATCCCGGGCAAGTCACAACTTTCGCTCTTGTATAATCAGCCCGTTCCATGATCACAGGTGATTGGACCTAGTTTCATAAATCGTTTAGATTTCCACTCCAGGAGCGCGATTGCAACAGGCAGAGATTGGCATTATCGGCGGCAGCGGTTTGTATCACATGCCCGGTTTCAGCGACCCGCATGAACTCCAGCAGCAGACCCCATTCGGCGATCCTTCCGACGCCTACGTTCTGGGCACGCTTGAAGGACGCAAGGTGGCCTTTCTCGCGCGCCATGCTCGCGGACACAAACTTCTCCCCAGCGAACTGAATTTCCGCGCCAATATTTACGGCTTTAAACAGCTGGGAGTCGAGCGCATCATCTCTGTTTCAGCCGTCGGCTCGCTGAAGGAGGAACACAAGCCGCTGGATTTCGTGATCCCTACCCAGTTTTTCGATCGCACCCGTCACCGCATCGACACCTTTTTCGGAGACGGCATCGTGGCGCACGTCGGCTTTGGAGATCCCGTCTGTGGCGAAATGACCGACATCGTCGAACGTGCCTGCAGAAATGCGGACGTGACCGGCAAACTCGGCGGCACCTACGTCTGCATGGAAGGCCCGCAGTTTTCCACCAAGGCCGAGTCGAACGTCTACCGTAGTTGGGGGGCCGACGTAATCGGCATGACCAACCTGCAGGAAGCAAAGCTCGCGCGCGAAGCGGAAATCTGCTACGTCACCGTTGCCATGGTCACCGATTACGACTGCTGGCATCCTCATCATGATTCGGTCACGGTCGACCAGATCGTCGGCGTGCTGGTAAAGAATGCCGCGAACGCCGCGAAGGTCGTAAAGGCAACGGTGTCGGCCATGCCGAAAACGCGCGCCTGCAAGTGCGGCTCGGCGTTAGCCCATGCCATCCTGACCGATCGCGAAAAAATTCCGCCCGCGACGAAGCAAAAGCTGCACTTGATTCTGGAAAAATATGTGAAGTAGAGCTTGGTGGAGCGGCGGGCGTCTAGCCCGTCCACCCGTAAGCGTGAAGCGAGAGCGATCGCCAATGACTGACGACCAACGCCTAACGATTGACGACCACCGACCAACGATGGACTTAGGAGCCCGATGAGCATTCTCGTAGTAGGTTCAGTTGCCTTTGACACGATCGCTACGCCCTCTGGCCAGGTGAAAGACATTCTCGGAGGCGCTGCCACTTACTTTGCGCTGTCCGCCAGTTACTTCACTGATGTCCGGATGGTCGCCGTGGTAGGCGATGACTTTACGGCCGAAAATGAAGCCGTGCTGAAAAAACGCGGTGTGGACACGCGCGGCATCGAGCGCACTGCGGGCAAAACCTTTCGCTGGGGCGGACAGTATCTCGACAACCTGAACGAAGCCAAAACCGATTTCACCGAACTGAACGTGTTTGAGAAATTTCAGCCGCGCATTCCCAAGGAATATGCGGACACGCCGTTTCTTTTCCTCGCCAACATCCACCCCACGTTGCAAACGGCGGTGCGATTGGAAATGCCCCGCGTGCGCCTGACCGGCGGCGACACCATGAATTTCTGGATCAAGGGCACGCCCAGGGAATTGGCGGAAACTCTGAAATTGGTCAATATTCTCCTGATCAACGACACCGAAACCAAAATGCTCGCTGGGGAGAGTAATCTGCTGCGCGCCGCAAGAAAAGTGATTTCGATGGGTCCGAGCGCGCTGGTCGTGAAACACGGCGAGTACGGCGCCACCATCTTCTTCCGCGAAGGTGCCTTTGGGGTTGGGCGCCATCCCTTTCGCGCGCCCGCCTTGCCCATCGACGAAGTGAAGGATCCGACGGGAGCTGGCGATTCCTTTGCCGGCGGCTTTATGGGATACATCGCGTCACAAGGTGAGATCAATCGCGAGGTGCTGAAGCGCGCTTTGTTTTACGGTGGCGTCATGGGATCATTCGCCGTGGAGCGTTTCGGAACCGAGCGTCTGCAAGATCTGACCCGCGAAGAAATAGACGCCCGCTTCCAGATTTTCCGCGAACTCACACACCTCGAATAATATCTGCAATAAGCAATGAGCAATGAGCAATGAGCGAAGCGTGACCGCGAAGACATCCGGCCCTTCAGACCGCAACACTACCCACGTGGCCGGAATCCCGGCCCTGGTGTCGCTGCTGTCCTTCTTCTACTACCTCCGCCACAACGATCTGCTGCTCTACGGAGACGCGGTCGCCCACATCAACATCGCGCGGCGCGTGTTCGATTCGCAGACTCCCGGTCTGCTCCAATTAGGGACCGTCTGGCTACCGCTTCCTCATCTCCTGATGATCCCCTTCATCTACCTGAATGCCATGTGGCAGAGCGGCGCCGGAGGTTCGATTCCATCGATGGTCGCTTACGTGCTCGGCGTCATTGGAATATTTCGCCTGGTCCGCGGGCTGGCAACCGATCTCTGTCGTGAAAGTGTAAGGGAAAGTGAAAGCGTGGCGACAGACCTTCGCCAGGTCCAGTCGAAGCAAAGCCCCGCTTCCAGCCAACACCCAAACCTCGCGGCCGACATCGGAGCCTGGGCGGCGGCGTTTGCCTACGGAGCCAATCCCAATCTGATCTACATGCAGGCCACCGCGATGACGGAGTCGATCTATCTGGCTCTGTTTATCTGGGCCGTGGTGTACTTCGCCGAATTCATTCGCGCGCTCAAGGCGGCTGGACATCTGCCGGAATACCTGACGGAACGTCGAATGAGTGACGCTACAGTCGATCGACAATCCAGCCGACCGCTGATGCGCTCTGCCGCGTGCCTCGCAGGCGCGGAACTCACGCGCTACGACGGCTGGTTTCTCGCCGGAGTAATGGGTGCGGCCGTGGCGGTTATCGCGCTGCAGAGATGGCCCGATCTCGCCCTCCGCCGAAGCGCAATAAAGTTCCTCGTGGCTATCGCGCTCGCTCCGATGCTCTGGCTGGCCTACAACGCGGCGGTTTATGGCAACGCGTTGGATTTCGCCACCGGCCCGTATTCCGCGAAAGCAATCGAGCAGCGCGTTGGCGCTCCGAATCCCGCCCTCCACAGCGCCCCGGTCGCAGCCATCTATTTCCTGAAATCGGCCCAGTTGAATATGGCAGAAGGGAACTGGGGCCGATTCTGGCTCACTGCGGCCATCGTGGCACTGGTCATCGCGTTCTGGAAACTGCGCGTGCAATCGGCGTCGCTATTATTGCTGTGGGTTCCGTTCGTGTTCTACGCGCTCTCCATCGCCTACGGATCGGTACCGCTTCACGTTTACACCTGGTGGCCCCACGTCGCCTTCAACCAGCGTTACGGACTCCAGTTGCTGCCGATGTTTGCCGTTTCGGCGGGAATCCTTATGGCTTTTGTTTTTCTTCGCGCCATCAGGCACGGCGCGAAACTGACCATCATAATATTCGCTCTGCTCATCGCCAGTTACGCCTTTGTCTCGAAGGCTGGTCCTCAATGTTTCACGGAAGCGCAGAGTAACTGGGATGTGCGGCACAATTTAAATTCCGAGGTACAGCGCGTAGTTACCCGATTGCCGCGAAACTCCATGTACCTCATGGACATCTCGGAACACGTTGGCATCTTCGAGCAGGCCGGCATTCCTCTGCGTCAAGTAGTGAATAATGAAAATCATCGCCCATGGAAAAGGCCAACCGATCCCGAAGGGCTCTGGGAGCGCACTCTCGCCGATCCGCCGCGTTACGTTGATTTTGTAATTGCCTTCGATGGCGATGCCGTCGACCGAAGCGTAAATCGTTCCAACCTCACCGAGTGGCTGGTCATTCATGCCAGCGGACAGCCCCATGCGCGCATCTACGTAGCCCGGAAGACCCAGACTCAATCGCGTTAACCCCTCCCGCCAAGCAGTACAAAAAGCGGCGGATAGCGGTGATAGAATCCGCTCGAAGCTGAGACGCTGCCATGAATTCTATCCATGAAGCCATCCAACTACTGCGCAATGAACTGGGTGTGGTTCTCAGTTCCACACTCGCGCGCTTGCTGCTGGCGGCAGTGCTTGGGGGCATCATCGGCCTGGAACGTCAATTGCGCCACAAGCCTGCCGGACTGCGCACCAATATGTTCATCTGTTTCGGCGCGGCCATGTTTACGGTGCTCTCGAAGCAACTCGCGGGCGTCGAATCGGATAGCGCCCGCATCGCCGCTCAGATCATTCCCGGCATCGGCTTCATTGGCGCCGGTTCCATTCTTCACGCCAGGACTTCCGTGATCGGCCTGACTACGGCGGCAACATTATTTGTAGTGGCGTCGGTCGGCATGGCAGCGGGCGGAGGCCTTTACCTGACCGCATGTTTCTCCACCGTCATCATTCTGCTCGCGCTGGTTGTGCTGGGCCGAATGGAGGCCGCCTTCTCGCTGAAGATGTTTGCCACCACCTACGAAGTCACCGGCCGCGATGTGGAGCGAATGTTGACCGAAGTGAACCGCGTCCTCGACGCCGAACAACTTACCATGCACAGCATGCGCATCGCGAATGCGGACCCCGATTTCCGCCTGGTGTTCTCAGTCGACGGTGAGCGCGACCAGCAAGAACTGTTTTCGATCCACTTGCACGAATCGCCGGCGTTTGCCAGGGTGAGTACACTGGGGACTACGGAACACGAATGACCGCACACGAATGACCGAGTCGGGCACGCCAAATGCAAGTATTACGTTTATGAAGGCGTCGGCCTGCGGCAATGATTTTCTGCTGGTGGAAGGCGCGCATGTCGCAGGCGATTTGGCCGCGCTCACCCGCCGCCTGTGCGATCGCCATCGCGGCATCGGCGCCGACGGCGTGGAATGGCTGTTTCCAGATACTGAGGCCGATGTAAAAGCCCGTCTCATCAATGCGGATGGGTCGGAAGCGGAAATTTCCGGCAACGGTACGCGCTGTGTGGCCGCGGAGATTTGTTCACGAAAAAACAAGACCGAAGTTGTGGTGCGCACCGGCGCAGGACCGAAGAGTTGCCGGCTCACGAGTCGACAAGGCTCAACCTTCGAGTTCGAAGTCGATATGGGCAAACCCGAGGCCGGTTCCGAGTTGTCGATCGAGACCATGTGGGTGCGGGCGGTGGGGACGAAAGTTTCGATGGGCAATCCGCACTTCGTAATCTTCGTAGAGAATTTTCAAGATGGATGGCAGCGTCAGGCCGCCCTGATCGGAACCCAGCCGCAGTTTCCGCAAGGCACGAATGTGGAGTACGTGGTTGTGCGCGGAAAGAATGAAATCGAGATCCGGCTATTCGAACGCGGCGTGGGAGAAACCGAATCATCCGGCACAGGATCGTGCGCCTCAGCCGTAGCTGCGATTGCCAGCGGTCGGGTCGCGTCGCCGGTGACGGTGGTCGCGCCCGGAGGCCCGCAAACGGTTCGTTGGGAAAACAACGCTGTCTATCTGCGAGGTCGAGCAACTCTCATCTGTCGAGGGGAATTCTTCGTTTAAGATCGTACGCATGGAATCTCTGGTCGAGCGGCGATGGAAGTTCTGCCTCGCCATTAAAGTCATCGGTCATCATCAACAAATTGTCATCGCGAGCGCAGTGAGGAATCTGCAGTTCGCCGCAAATTGTCTGGGCCTCGCGCTCGTGACGACAGAACGCTGAAGATGTCTTCCGCTCCATACAATTCGCGAATCAAGCCACGCGCCCTGCGTCACGGCGATAAGGTCGGAATCGTCGCGCCGGCCTCGAACGTCAAGCGTGAAATGCTGGAGGCAGGGTGCGACGGTCTCCGCCGCTCCGGCTATGAGCCGTTCTATTTCGAATCCATCCTCGATCGCGACCTCTACTTTGCCGGCTCGGCCGAGCGCCGCGCTCGCGAACTTGAAGACATGTTCGTCCGCGACGATATCCGCGCCATCGTTTGCGCGCGCGGAGGGTACGGATCGAACTATCTGCCGTTGATGATCGATCCGGCGAAAATTATTGCGCATCCCAAAATTGTCGTGGGGTACAGCGACATCACGACCCTGCTGTGTTGCATTGCCGACTCGGCAAAGTTCGTGACCTTCCACGGTCCCATGGTCGCCAAAGATTTTGCCGTCGCCGACGGCGTCGATCTGGATTCCTGGCATAACGCCCTGAGCGGAGCGGCGGAGTGGACCATCTCCCAAGGCTCGGGAGCACGGCCGCTCGTAGCCGGAAACGCCGAGGGAATTCTCTACGGCGGATGTCTCTCGATGCTGGCCGCGTCGATCGGCACGCAAGAAGAGATTCAAACCGAAGGCGCGATCCTTTTTATCGAAGACATTGCCGCCAAGCCTTACCAGATCGACCGCATGCTGATGCAACTGAAACTCGCGGGCAAATTGAAACATGTGCGCGGCCTGATCTTCGGCGAGATGCTGGATTGCCGGCAAAGCCCCGATCAGGATTACACCCTCGAAGAAGTGATTCTGCGCATTGTGGAAGACCTGCGAATTCCCGTCGCATTCGGACTTCGCTGCGGCCATGTCTCGCGCGCGAACATTACTTTACCTATCGGAGTGCGCGCAAAGCTGACCATTACCGACACGGTAGAACTGCGAATTCTCGAAGCGGCAACGAGCCCATGATTTACAGCAATTTGATTTGCAACCATGAATAACCACAGGCACATTCACCTCATCGGCATCTGCGGCACCGCCATGGCTTCTCTCGCGGGTATGCTGCAAGAGCGCGGCTTTCGTGTTACCGGCTCGGATGCGGCGGCGTATCCACCGATGTCGACCTTCCTCGAAGCGCTCGGCATTCCCGTAGCGCAGCCGTTTGCCGAGGCCAACCAGTGCCCTCGGCCTGATCTGGTTGTCGTCGGCAACGCGCTTTCGCGAGGCAATCTCGAACTCGAGTTCGTGCTCGATCAGCGCATCCCATTCTGCTCGCTGCCGCAAATTCTGCATGACGAATTTCTCGTCGGCAAAGATGTTGTGGTGGTGGCCGGAACTCACGGCAAAACCACCACCACCTCGATGCTCGCCTGGATCTTCGAAACCGCTGGCCTTCGGCCTTCATTCCTCATTGGAGGCATCGCCGAAAACTTCGGCCGCAGTTTTGGCCTGGGCGAAGGCAAGCACTTCATTCTCGAGGGCGACGAATATGACACCGCGTTCTTTGATAAAGGACCAAAGTTTTTGCACTATTTTCCCGACTCGGTGATTCTCACCTCGGTCGAATTCGATCACGCCGATATCTATAAAGATCTTGACGCAGTGGAGACGGCTTTCAAGCGTCTCGTAAACCTCGTCCCGCGGCGCGGAAGAATTGTGGCGTTTGATTCCGGAGCCAGCATCGACCGTTGTCTCACGAAAGCTTTCTGCCCTGTCGAACATTACGGTTCTTCCGATCGCGCAGACTGGAAGATCACAAACCTGAAGCTGAGCGAGCACCGCACGTCATGGTCGGTCGTGCGCCATGGCAAGCCAACCGGCGAAGCATGGGCCGATTTCGAATTTGCGCTCGGCGGCGAATACAACGTCTGGAATGCGACCGCTGCGGCCGCGCTCGCCGCCGACTATGAAATTCCCCGGGAGGTCATCGCCCAAGCCCTCAAAACCTTTCGCAGCGTAAAGCGGCGTCTGGAAGTGAAGGCAGAGGTCAATGGAATCACCATCATCGACGACTTCGCGCACCATCCCACCGCCATCGAGCAGACGATTCGCGCCTTGCGATCGCGCTATCCGCAATCGCGCCTGTGGGTCGTGCTCGAGCCGCGTTCGAACACTCTGCGCCGTAACGTACTGCAGGATGCGCTTGCCCGCAGCCTGGCGCTCGCCGATCAGGTTGTAGTCGCGGCTATCTTCAAATCGGAGGCGATTCCTGAAGCGGAACGCCTCGATCTGAATCGCGTGATCGATTTTATCCAGAAGCGTGACCTCCAAAAGCTCGGAACAAAAGCGCGCATTCTTGCTGATGCCGATGCCATCGTCGACGCGATCGCCCCCGAACTGCGCGAGCACGATGTGGTTGCCATCCTCTCCAATGGCGGATTCGGCGGAATCTATGAGAAGCTACCCCAACGCTTGCGCCAGCTCGGAGTGAAAGCGCTTGGGGTGAACGAGTAAGGTGTTTCGCACCATCCTGATGCTGATGTTTTGGGCCGCCGCGCTGCCTTTCGCAGCGCTCCTTGGGATTCCGTGGACTTATTTCACCAAAGACATCACCTTTCTATACCGCACCTGCATGACTGCGGCCTTCGCCGGCGTGCGCCTTGCCGGCGTGAAAGTTCGCACCGTGGGACTCGAAAAAATCGACCCCGCACGCAGCTACATCTTCCTCTCTAATCACATCTCCAACCTCGACCCGCCTATTACCTTGCCGCTGATTCCGCGGCGCACTTCGGTGATGGTGAAAAAGGGATTATTCAAAGTTCCGATTCTCGGCCAGATCATGCGCATCGGATCGCTCGTCCCGGTTGACCGCGGAAATCGCGACGCCGGCATCACCGCGCTCCGCGACGCGGTCAAAGCCCTCGAGCAGGGATTGAATATGACCATCTACGTGGAAGGGAAGCGCTCTTTCGACGGCAAACTGCTGCCCTTCAAAAAAGGTCCGTTCTATCTCGCCGAAGAATGCAAAGTCCCGGTCATCCCCATCACCATTTCGGGCACCGAAGCCGTCATGCCGAAAGCGCGGTTTGCGATTCGTCCAGGAACGGTGACGGTGGAATTCCACGATCCTATCGAGCCCTCGGATTTCGGAAGCCGCGATTGCCTGATGGCCAAAGTGCGCGCCGCAATCAATAGCGGCCTTCCGCCGTCGCTACGCGAGTAGGGATTGCCAGCTGTTTACTGGTTAGTATCGGTACCCCCCCTCCCGCTCGCTAATGGAATCATGGGGTTAGGGGAAAATTCCGGCTAGATCTTTGAGTTTAAATGACTTATAGGTAAGGTATTTATTCGTCAATGACTTAGCTCGCCTTTTCGCCTCTCGCAGGGGTTGGGCCGTGGCTTGATGCCCCTTCATTGTTACCCAATTCATGTTGTCAAAGAACGCCGACTGGTAAGGCTGGGGCCGGTTCGAAAGGGCCCCCGGTTGACGGGCGCAGCTCTGCCCTGCCACAGGTCGAGGTCCATTGTCGGCGACCGAGAACTAATGGTATGTGATGGTGCTCACGTCGCGTTTGTGATGAAAAAACGCGTGCTCCAGGCGAATTGAGCGTCGACGTTGCGACCGAGTATCCAGTCCAGACATATTCGTTCGAATCCGATGTCGTCAGACTGGTCCCGCTGCGGGAGTCTTTTAGTTATTTGATAGTTATTTGATCGGCGAGCTGCGCGGCAATGGACGCCTTCGCTGGGCGGCTTTGGGGAAATCTTGGAGCGTGATATACCGGCGGGGTCACACATAGCCCACAGGGAGAATGCCTTGATGCTTCACTGAGAGCTGCCGGATGCGTAGGGGTCCTTCGACTACCTAGCAGCATCGCTTCGCGAAGCGGCTCCTCAGCTCAGGATGACAGTTTATGGGAAGCGCGCTCTGACAACTTTCTTACGGCTTTGGCAATCTCGGGCAGTTTGGCATAGGCGGCGCAGCACTTCAACCATAGGCGGTGATCGATGGCGGGAGCGCCGCTGACCATGGCTCCGGCGGGAACATCGTGCGGAATGCCACTTTGGGCGATGGCGATGGCTCCGTCTCCAATTTTTACGTGGCCGCTGACGCCGACTTGTCCGGCGAGGATTACGTTGTTGCCTACATCGGTAGTGCCGGCGAGGCCGACCTGGGCGCAGATCAGTGTGTCGTGTCCTACGGTGCAGCTGTGGCCGATGTGGACTAGGTTGTCCAGCTTGGCGCCTCGACCGATGCGGGTCTCGCCGATGCTGGCGCGATCGATGCAGGAATTGGCCTGAAGTTCGGTGTCGTTCTCGATGACCACGTTGCCGGACTGGACGATCTTATGCCAGTGGGCTTCATCATCTTTGGCAAAGCCGAAGCCGTCGGAGCCGACCACGACTCCGTTCTGCAGAAGGATGTTGTCTCCGAGGTGGCAGAATTCTCTGACTACAGCATGAGCGTGGGCGAAGAAGTTGTGGCCTATGGAGACTCCGCGATAGATCACTACGTGGGCGAGGAGGACGGCGTTGTCTCCAATGACGACGTCTTCATCGATGACTACGTAGGGACCGAGATGCGCATTCTTGCCGAGCTTCGCCTTGGGATGAACCACGGCGGTGGGATGAATTCCGGGGGCATAGCTGGGAGCGCGATAGAAAAGTTCGATGGCTTTGGCCCAGGCCAGATACGGATTCTTGCTGCGCAACATGCCCGTGCTGATGGCAGGGAAGTTTTCGGCCACGATCACGGCCGACGCTTGCGTGGCTTTGGCGGCGCCGTTGTATTTCGGATTCGAGACGAAGGTCAGCTGGCCGCGAGCGGCTTGTTCGATGCCGGCTACTCCGGTGATTTCGGTGTCGGGAGAGGCGTTTTCGAGGTGGGCATTCAGGGCTTGGGCGATGTGGGATAGTTTCATGGCGGTGTCTCGGGAATTGTAGCAAGGGCGGAGGTCCGGATTCGGCGCGATCCGATTTCGCGGGGGAGTTGGCGCTCGGCGGGACGGACGAATGCGTCCGTCGCTACGTGAGCATCGATCATCGGTCAGAGATCAGGGCTTATTGCTCGAACAGAGTTACCTGGCGGGTATCTGGTTGGCCACCTCTTCTTCGGCGGTTGGCCGAGCCGATTACGGCGAGGACGGTTACGGACGTCAGGGCTTCTCTTGGCACGAAGACACGCTGGGTGTTTGTGCGCAGGTCGGGAGGGTTGAGCAGGAATCCCTCGGCGGGATTTTGCGTCAGGTCGTTGGGCAGGATGCCTTCGATCACGTCGCTGTCCTTGAACTTCAGACGTACCCATAATCCTTCGGTGCGGGGGCGGGTGGTGAAAGTTTTGCGGACCATCAGGTCGGTATCGGAAAATTCGCGGACAAAATAGACCGCCTTGATGTCGCGCAGGTCGATGGCTACTACGTTTCCGGAGGTGTTGAGCAGTTCGAGTTTGCCGTCCACAACAAAGTTGGCGGGGGCGACGTGGCCGCTGACGGAATCGCGATCGTGTTTCCGCACGATTACTTTTTTATGAGTCGACGACATTGGGGACGAAGGACGCTTTCTACTTCGAAACGTGCTGCTTAAACTATTTTATGACCATAGAGTTATGTTATCCGCGACCGGCTGGGCCATGGCTACGTTTTCGCGGGCGAGAGTGTCCGCGCCCCACTTTTTTCACGCCCCACTTTTTCACGCGACACTTTTTCGGCCACCTGCAGATTGGATTCTCGCACTTTCCGAAGGAATTCGGACAGTTTGTGCTTGACAGTAGCCAAACTGTAAACCTTGTGTTATTTTCACTTGTTTACCGAATCTCCTGGTTGCGGTATAAGTCTAATATCTAGAGTGAGTTAGATTCGGAGGGCGGGCAGCCTGAGAAGTGGCGCTGCCTTGCCCTGTGGAAAACCTGTGAAAAACGTCCGCGTCGGTCCCCGCGAAGGGCGACCGCCGGGCGGCTAGGAAGGCATGGCCGATTACATATATACGCTGGAAACCCGGCTCTCGCCGGATCAACAAAAGGCAGTCGCGCTGGTCCAAGACGCCGCCAAAGCGGCGGGGATGAATCTGTATCTGACCGGCGGCGCCATCCGCGACATGATTACCGGCTTCCCGATCCGTGACTTGGATTTCACGGTGCAGGGGAACGCGCTCAAGCTGCAGAAAGATCTGGAGCGGGCGGGAGCGGTGGTTGGCAGTGCCGACAGCGATACGCGGACCTTGCTGCTGACGCTGCCGGGCGGAGTTCGCTCCGAGATTGCCATGGCGCGTTCAGAGACCTACGACAAGCCGGGCAAACCTCCGCAGATGGCTCCCGCTACGATCATTGAGGATCTGCGGCGCCGCGATTTCACGATCAACGCGATGGCCCTGTCGCTGAATGAAGGATCGCGCGGGCTGCTGATGGATCCCTTCAATGGCGTGGCCGATATCGAGGCCAAAGTAATTCGCGTGTTGCACAACTATGCGTTTCTTGAAGATCCGTCGCGGATGATCCGTGCCACGCGCTTTACGACGCGTTTTCATTGGCCGCTGGAGGAGCGTACGCAGGCGCGTTACGAATCGGGCAAGGAAAATAATTACATCGAGTACATTCGCAATTCCAGCATTGGATACGAGATCGAGCAGTTGGCTTATGAGGATGATGCGCTCGGCGTCCTGAAGGCATACGAAAAAGAAGGATGGCTGAAGGTACTGAATCCGCGCTGGAGCACGAGCAAGGTGGACACGGCTGGCCTGGGCGCGTTGATGAAGACGCGTCAGCAGATGAATGAGTTGGGTTATACGCCGGAGGTAGCGCCGGCGGTGCTTTACTTCCTGACGGAGCGGTTGGGCGACAAGGATATTTCGGATTTGCGGCGGGCGATTCCGCGCAAGGATCTGGTTGAGGCGTGGAAGGATCTGGATTCGAACGCACACACCCTCGCTAAGCGGCTGACGGGGAAGGAAGCGGCTACGCCGTCGCGGACTTGGCAATTGCTGTCGTCGGCGCGTCCGGAGATGATCCTGTTTCTGGCGATCACGGCGCGGCAGCAGGCGGTAGCGCAGAAGATCAAGAACTTCTTCACGAAATGGCGCCAAGTGCAGCAGAAGATTCCGTTGCCGGAGATGACGGAACTGCATATTACTCCGCAGATGCCGGAGTATCCAAAGATTGCGAACGATGTATTCTTGCTGTTGTTGGATGGCAAGCTGCGTTCGCGGACGGAGACTTTGAAGTTTCTGAAGCCGCTGGCGCCGCCCCCACCGCCGCCTCCGCCGCCTCCGCCAGCAAAACGTGGACGAGGGGCAAAAGCGGCTGCGGCTGCTGCCGCTGCTGCTCAGGCTGCCGCTGCTCATGCCCCATCCGCGGGTGCTAAGTCGGCCAAGGGGAAGGAAAAGGGTGCCGCGGTTGCCGCAGTGGCGCCGGCGCAAGCGAAGCCTGCAGCTACGGCGAAAGCCAGCGCAGTGCCCCAGCCGGCGAAGCCCGCCGTTCCGGCGAAACCAGCGGCGGTGGCTAAAGCGAGCAAGCCCGAGGCTCCGGCCAAGAAACCGAAACCGGCCCAGTCCGCGAGAGCGGCAGGCAGGACGAAAGTGAAGGCCAAAGCGAAGAAGAAGAAATAAGAGAAGAGTTGAACGATGACCGCAAGAACGGGTCATTCGTATCGGTGCAGCGCTTGGCAGCAGGCGCGGCAGATTTCCGCAGTTCACCTATTCTTAACTGCGCTATAATGTGGGTATGCGGCGCTGGTTGTCCATCGCGGCGTTTAGCCTTGTTTTGTTAGCTCTCCCCGTGTGGGCGCAGCGGCATGGTGGTGGCGGAGGTGGCGCGCGTGGCGGCTCTGCCATGCACTCTTCTTCGAGTTCTAGTTCGTTTCAATCCTCTGGTGGGTTTCACTCCTCTGCAGCGGTTCACTCCTCCGGAGCGTTTCATGGTGGCGGTTTTAGCTCTGGCTCCGGCGTTCACTATCGGACTGGATATCCCTACCACTATCGTCGTGGTTTTTACGGGCGATACGGCTATTACCCCTATTATGGATATGCTGGGTATTATCCGTACGGTTATTACGGCTGGTACGACGATCCGCTCGCTTATGATTCGTCGGGCGATCAGGATTCGTACGCCGCATATCAGTCTCCTTCTTATCCCGCTCAATATCCCGAAGATTCTTCTCAGAGCCTCGGATTGCAGCGTGATGTGCAGGCGCTGAGCGGAAAGATTGACCGCCTGCAGGCCGATGTCGAGGCGCGTAATCGGCCGAAGAGTGAAGAGCCGGCGACGGCGCTGGTGTTCCGCGACCAGCATGTTGAGGAAGTGCACAACTACGCGATCGCCGGTGGAACTCTCTGGATATTGAACGATAAGGCTGCGAAGAAAATTCCACTGGCGCGGCTCGATATTCCGGCCACGGTCAAGATGAATGATGATCGCGGCGTAGATTTTCAGGTGCCGGGACCGTCGCTCCAGTTGATGATTGTGCGTTAGGCTTTAACCTGTCGCACAACTTTCTGGCATTGCGCGAATTCCTCCAGCCGGTAGAATGAATCCAATCTGCTTGAAAGCCAGAAGCCAGTGGTTAGCTCCAGCCAGCGCCTGAAGGCGCCTTCTTAATCATGGCATTCGCGGTGTGCCGGAAGGCATACCCTGACACAAATTGCATCACGAGTGCTAAGAGCTGATACAAGTTAGTTGCATCGCGAGATGCTGAGAGCCGAGAGCCACGACCTCCATGAGCCAAAACCAATTCGTCCACCTGCATTTGCATAGCGATTACTCACTGCTTGACGGCGCTTGCGACGTCGAGAAACTTGTCGAGCGGGTTCATGAACTCGGCATGCCCGCGGTCGCCATGACCGATCACGGCAATATTTTTGGCGCGGTGCATTTCGTGAATGCGGCGCACAAGGTTGGGGTCAAGCCGATCGTTGGCTGCGAACTGTACATCTGCAAGAAAGACGACCACGTCATCACGCGCACTCCTCCCGACGGTGATACCTATAACCACCTGCTGGTGCTGGCGGAAAACGAAGAAGGCTATCGCAACCTGGTGAAGATTACATCGGAGGCGTCACTGCATGGCTTCTACTACAAGCCGCGGGTGAGCAAGAATTTTCTGGCGGAGCATTCCAGGGGGCTGATCGGGCTTTCGGGATGTCTGAAGGGCGAGGTTGCCGAGCGATTGATGGAAGGGAACTACGATGCGGCGCGATCAGCTGCAGGATTCTATCGTGACCTGTTCGGCAAAGAGAACTTTTTTCTCGAGATTCAGGACCAGGGCCTGGAGATGGAGCACCGCATCCGCTCCGGGTTGTTCCAGTTGGAGAAAGATCTTGCGCTGCCGATGGTCGCGACCAATGACAGTCACTATCTTTGCGAAGACGATGCGCACGCGCAGGATGTGATGTTGTGCATTCAGACGGGGAAATCCATTCAGGAAACCAACCGGATGAAGTTCGAGGGCACGCAATTCTTCGTCAAGAACGGCGATGAGATGATGCGGGTGTTCAAGGATTCGCCGGAGGTGCTTTCGCGCACGCTGGGCATCGCGGAACGCTGCAACCTGCGCCTGGAGAAAGTTCCCAGCCCGTTTCCGCACTTTGATGTTCCGGAGGGATTTACTCTCGACAGTTATTTCGAGCACATCACGCGGCAGGGGTTTGCCCGGCGGATGGACAACTTGCGCAACGCGGCCAGCAGCGGCAAGCTGAAGCATTCGCTGGCCGAGTACGAGCAGAGGTTAGCGCGCGAGATCGCGATTATTCAGCAGATGAAGTTTTCGGGATATTTCCTGATCGTCTGGGATTTTATCCGCTACGCTCGCGAACGCGGCATTCCGGTGGGTCCGGGGCGTGGATCGGCGGCCGGTGCCGTGGTCGCATATTCGCTCGGGATCACGGACATTGATCCGCTGCAGCATGAACTTCTGTTCGAGCGCTTTCTGAACCCGGAACGTATTTCGATGCCGGATATCGACATTGATTTCTGCATGAACCGGCGCGGAGAAGTGATTGAATATGTCACCCATAAATATGGGCGCGACAATGTCGCGCAGATCATCACCTTCGGGACGATGGCGGCGAAGGCCGCGATTAAAGATGTGGGGCGCGCCATGGATATGCCATACAGCGACGTGGATCGCATCGCGAAGATGGTGCCGACCACGTTGAATATCAAGTTGGATGACGCGCTCACGGAGTCAGTGGCGCTGCAGGAGGCGTACCAGAAAGATCCGCAGGTGCGGCAGTTGCTCGACACGGCGCGGAAACTGGAAGGGTTGGTGCGGAATTCGGGCGTGCACGCGGCGGGCGTAGTGATTTCGCCGCGTCCGCTGATTGAGTTGGTGCCGCTACACAGGACCAAGAACGACGAAATTGTTACGGCGTTCGACATGGTGGCCATCGAAAAGATGGGCCTGCTGAAAATGGATTTTCTCGGGCTGACGACGCTCACTATTCTCGACGACACCTTGAAACTGATCGCACAGAAGGGGACGGAACTGAAACTGGATGATCTCCCGCTGGAAGATCACGAAACCTACGAAAAAGTGTTTCACCGGGGACTGACCTCGGGCGTGTTCCAGTTCGAATCATCCGGCATGAGAGATGTTCTTCGACGCTATCAACCGAATTCGATCGAAGATCTTACCGCGTTGAATGCGCTTTATCGGCCGGGGCCGATTCAGGGTGGGATGATTGACGATTTCATTGAGCGCAAACATGGGCGCCGGAAGATTGAATATGACCTGCCGGAGTTGAAGGAAGTTCTGCAGGAGACGCTGGGCGTCTTCGTGTATCAGGAACAGGTGATGCAGACGGCGAACAAGATTGCCGGCTATTCCTTAGGCGACGCCGACCTGCTGCGACGCGCCATGGGAAAGAAGAAGGCCGAGGAGATGGCGGCGCAGCGTGAGCGCTTTGTGAAGGGGGCGACGCAGCGCGGCTATCCGCCGAAAAAGATCGAGAAGATTTTTGATCTGATGGCACAGTTTGCGGGATACGGCTTCAATAAATCGCACTCGGCGGCTTATGCGCTGCTGGCGTATCACACGGCGTATCTGAAGACGCATCATCCGCTGGACTTCATGGCCGCGCTGCTGACTTCGGTGACAAGCAGCACCGATGATGTGGTGAAGTACATCAACGAATGCCGCGAGATGGGAATTGCGGTTGAGCCTCCCGATATTAATGTCAGCGATGCGAACTTTACTCCGCACGGGCAGGCCATTCGCTTTGGATTGGCGGCGGTGAAAAATGTTGGCGGCAATGCGATCGAGTCAATTGTCGGCGCACGAAAGAAACTCGGCAGGAACTTCAAGTCGTTCTATGAGTTTTGCGAAGAAGTGGATCTGCGGCTCCTTAACAAGCGCGTGCTGGAGTCGCTGATCAAGAGCGGTGCCATGGATTGTTTCGGGCGGCGGGCGCAGCTCATGCAGGCGCTCGACACGGCGATCGAGCAGGCGCAGAAAATGCAGCGGGACGCGGAGTCGGGTCAGCACGGCCTGTTTGGCGTGTTTGCCGACGAAACCGCACAGCAGGCAAGCGATTCGCTTCCTAATGTTCCGGACTGGGACGAACATACGCGCCTGTCAGCGGAGAAAGAAATTCTCGGATTCTTTATCACCGGGCATCCCATGGAGAAGTACAAGGACAAACTTACCGATCTGAACGCGCTCTCCACGCAAGATATCGGCGCCATGAAAAAATCGACGGCGAAGGATGAGAACATCACGACGGCGGGATTGATTTCGGGGCTGCGGGTGGCCAAGTCACGCCGGGGCGAGTTGTGGGCGCAAGCGGCGCTGGAAGATATGTGGGGAAAGGTGGAACTGCTGGTATTTCCGGAGGCCTACAGGAAATTGGCGGAGAAGGTGAAGCTCGAGGTGCCGGTTCTGATTCGTGGAGGCGTCCGCATTGAAGAGGGAGCCAATCCGAAAGTTACGGCCAACGAGATCATTCCGCTCGACGAAGCGCGGGTGCCACTGCCGAAGGCGCTGCGTATCAGGATTCCATTGGGTAATGCGACCGACACGACGGTTGACGCGCTGCATGCTCTTTGCAATGAGCGCAAGGGCGAAGCAAAGGTGCTCTTCGACGTGGAGCGGGAAGGTGATTTCATGGTGGTGATGGAAGCTGAAGGCTATAATGTGATGCCGGACCGCAATTTCCTCGGGCGTGTCGAAGAACTGTGCGGGCGTGGCAGCGTGCGCGTGATCAGTTGATACGCGTAGCGCTTATCGTGGCCGCGCGGGGACATCCGGCTTTCCACTGACAAAGTTTTTCCGGCCGATGAAACGAGCAAAACTAAAGCGGGTTGAAAAGACAGAACGTACCGGCAGCCGTGGGGCGCATGATGTCGCGAATCATGTTTCCAACAGCGGCGGTGAGAATCCTGGCTTGGCCGGAGCGGATTTTATGCTGTCGATTGTGGAAGCGCATCATACCCGAAAGAATGGAAACGTCGTCAAAATGGATTCTGGATTGAAGGCGCAGCAGGAACTGGCAAAAATTGAAGAACAGATCACGCGGCTGCAGGGCGTGGAAGGTCAGAAAGCGGAAACGCTCCGGCAGATTCAACAGCTACACGATCGGGTGAACGATCTCCGCCGCGAGATTTCTTCGAACCTGAACGCTTGGGAGCGAACCGAACTGGCGCGTCATCCGCAGCGTCCCTACACGCTGGATTACATTGAGCGCATATTTTCCGATTGGAGCGAGATTCACGGGGATCGAGGATTTCGCGACGATCCGGCGATTGTCTGCGGGATGGCGCGCTTTCACGGCGAGGAGGTAGTCATCGTCGGGCAACAGAAGGCGCGCGACGCGAAACAGCGCGTGTATCGGAATTTTGGCATGCCGCATCCGGAAGGATATCGAAAAGCGTTGCGGGTGATGAAGATTGCGGAGAAATTCAAACGTCCGATTCTTACCTTTGTCGATACGGATGGCGCCTATCCCGGACTGCATGCTGAAGAGCGGGGCCAGGGAGAGGCGATCGCGCGCAATCTGCTGGAGATGGCGCGACTGGAAACTCCGATTGTTGCCACCGTGATTGGCGTCGGCGGCAGCGGCGGAGCGCTGGCCATTGCCGTAGCCGACCGCGTGTTAATGATGGAAAATTCGGTCTACTCGGTGATTTCTCCCGAGGGCTGCGCGTCGATTATGTGGCGCGACGCCAGCAAAAAAGGTCTGGCGGCGGAAGCCATGAAGATCACGGCCAGCGATTTGAGCGAACTGGGCTGTATTGATGGCATCATTCCGGAACCGCCCGGAGGCGCGCATACCGATCATGCGCAGGCAGCGGCGTTGCTGGATGCCGCATTGCAGGAGAATCTGGCGGCGGTGAGGCATTTGCCAGTTAGCGAATTACTGGAGTCCCGCTATAAGAAGTTCCGCAACATGGCCCAGTTCTTCGCGGTGGAAGCGTAAGAACTGGCGCGAACGGTCTTGCAGCTGTAGTTTCCTCAGAGATAAAAATCAATTCGTTTTGGGTATGATATCATGATATCACGATAGAGAGCGAGGTTGGAGCTTTCAATGGCACAATTTGTTGTTCGTAATATCGAGGATGCTGTCAAGGTTCAATTGCAGCGTCGAGCTCGGCGGAACGGACGCAGCATGGAGGAAGAAATTCGGGACATTCTTCGGAATGCTACCGTGAAAGAACCTGCTCCAACAGGTGGGCTGGGAAATGAAATCGCGGGCTTGTTCACTAAAGTTGGTCTCGAAGCCGACATCCCCGAACTGCGGGGACACATGGTTAAGCCCTTCGATTTTGAGTCATGATCATTCTGGATACGAACGTACTTTCGGCGCTAATGCGCCAACTGCCCGACGAGAGCGTTATCAGATGGCTCGACCGTCAACCCAGAACATCGGTATGGACAACCTCAGTAACGGTTTTTGAAGTCCGCTTTGGACTCCAGATTCTGACGGCGGGCCGGCGGCGATCCCTTCTTAGCGCTGCGTTCGAGGAGCTCCTCGCGAGAATGGGTCACCGAGTCGCGACGTTTGACAGTGCGGCTGCCGGCCAGGCGAGCGATTTAATGGCTGCGCGGCACAGGAAAGGCCGGCCGGGCGATCTTCGCGACACGATGATCGCGGGGATTGCTCTGGCGCAGCACGCTACACTGGCAACCCGCAATACCGTGCATTTTGCAGACGCTTCGATCCCGCTAATCAACCCGTGGACGCTCTAGCTTGTGGACATCTACAAGGTGCGTCCCCGACGGACTCGTTTGCGAACTGCTGCTACCCAGTCACTTACGCGAGGGGCTCTCGTGTTCTACCACTTAGCGACTGTTACGAACTTTCACTTATCTGTCTCCGCACACTTTTTCTTGTTTGAGCATGCTCTATTCAACGTGTTCGTTGGCAGAGGCCTTTAAGTCGCACGTCTCTGGTTCGTCTTTTGTTGCCATTGCTGATTTGAAGCCCCGAATGCCGTCTCCAATTCCTTTGCCAAGTTCGGGAAGTTTTTTGGGGCCGAAGACGAGCAGAGCAATCCCAACAATAAGCAGCAGATGCATGGGTTGAAGAAGTCCTTCGAACATGATGTCTCCTTAGGTCCTTGTCAGAAATAAAGGTAAATTCAAAAATAACAACGGCGCCCACAGCGTTGAACAAGCAGACGCTGTGATCGGACGTGGTGCAGAACTGCACGCGACCCGTCAGGCACAGCGCCCACTGCTCGGGACCGCGTGAAAAAACCGTTCCCCCCGGAAGGTAGCTTCGCGCGATCCGCCACCTGCTGACGCGACTCTTAAACACTGCGTTGAGCGGCGTCGGCCTGTTTGGCCAGAGTGGTAAGCGCCTTAAAGAATGCCGGGGATTGGCCGATGAAATGGCCGGTCTGGTTCAGGAAATTGACGACCCCCATGGCGATTCCCTTTGGATTTGTCGGGCGAATCACCGCACAAAGCGGCAGCTTCGCGTTGATGAATTCGCAGGCCACCGGGAAGATCAGGTTGGTTTGGAGTTCCGGGTTGCCGGTGGCGTTGAAGTTAGGGAAAGTAAGACCGTTCGTAGGATCGGTGAAGGGAGCGATCGGAGGTTGGACGCCATTGCCGGCGAAATCCACCCACTCAAGAAAATGTGCTACTTCGTCGCCGCCGATACTGACCACGATTCGCAACACTTCCAAATTGCTGGCCTTCTGGACCATGGCTGAGTAGAGCGTGCTGCCGCCTTGCTCAATCATTCCGAAGTGAAAGGCCGCGGTATTGGCGATGGCCTGAATGTGTTTCTTCGGGCCGATGTCGTCGTTGGTTCGCGGAATCCCCGGCAGGTTTACCAGGTCGATCGCTTGCGGGAAAGTGACGCCAAAGTCTGGATTTTGCGCGCTGCGATAACGCGTATACCAACTGGTGTCCACGGTGAGATTCATGATGTTGGTGAGCCTCCCGATTTGCAGGGCGCCGCTCGCCTGGCTGCTGGGCAACGTTCGAAAGGCGTCGAGATCCACGGGTTCGGCACCGATCGATTCCAGATAAGCGTTCAAAAATGCGGCGTGGCTCGCCTCATCGTTGGAGTTGCTCTGGATGTATTGGGAAGCGTCGCCATCGAGTTGCTGAAGGGCGAGTTGATATGGATTCTGAGCTCCTGAGCTAAGTCCTCCGAGTTCAGCATACTGCTGCCACAGGTCGGCTTCTAGGAGCTCGGCGGCGGCGAGAAAGCGCAAAATGGCGACGTCACCCGAGGTAATGACGCCAGATTGCTGGGCAGTTTTGGAGGCAGCGGCCAGCAATGGAGCGGCGGACAAGGCTGCTCCTGCGATGCCCATGCCTTTCAGAAAAGAACGACGCCTGACGCCGTTTCGAGATGAAGACCCAGCATCGTCGGACGATTGAGTAGTGGCTTCGGACGATGCAGTGAGGATAAGATTTTCTTTTGCCATGGTATTGACTCTAGCCTTTTCAGGAATGATTGTCGGTGAAGTTGCAAACCGGAAATGTATTCACCGCAAGAAGAGGGTATGCGGTTGGCAATTGCCTGGTGTCACGCTGGAGTCAAGAGTGTGTCAAATTGTTTGCGCGAGCGCGGGTCGTTACTTTGATTGTGGTTGGCCGGGCACGCGGAGGTTCTAGAGAATCGGCAAGTGCAGACAGGGCTGCACCATGAAATCCAGCGCGTTGATTTGCTGTAATGCCTGATCCACGAGCGACGCTTTGCATTCCTCTAGCGTAATCAGAAATGGCAGATGCGACTTGGGACAGCCCGGTTTCTGAAGCACGGAATCGATGTTGATACCGCACTCGGAAAGAATCGTGGCGAGAGTGGCAATGATGCCGGGCCTGTCTTTGACCAGAAAACGAAGATAGTGTTTGGCAGTGAAATCGGCGGAGACGGTCGGAGTTGATCCGATGGACTGCCCGGAGTCGGAGGTGGTGGCGTGTTGCGAGCGAGTGATGGCGAGAATGTCGGACACGATCGCGACGGCGGTGGGATGTCCACCGGCTCCGTGGCCTCCGAAGACGGTCTCGCCGCCGTAGGTTCCGGTTGCCACTACGAGGTTCTGACTGCCTTCCACGCGCGCCAAGGGCGATGACAGATCGACGAGCGCCGGTTGCACGGCGGCAAATAGTTGCTCGTCTTTATTTTTATTCTTATTCTTATTACTCAGATTGTTGTTACTTAGTTCTGCGCAGGATATCTGGCGAATTGTGCAGCCGAGCTGCTTGGCGTATTCGAAGTCGACGGTGTCAATCGCGGCAATTGAGCGGGCGACGATGCTTTCGGGTTTGACGTAGCAGTGCAATCCTACTCGGACCAGGATGGCGAGTTTGGCGCGGGCGTCGAGGCCGTCGATGTCTTCGGTGGGATCGGCTTCGGCGAAGCCCAACTTTTGCGCCTCGCGCAAAGCGGTGGCGAAGGGGATGCCGTTTACTTCGATCTGACTGAGAATGTAATTGCAGGTGCCGTTGAGAATGCCACGAATCTTGAAGAGTTCGTCGCCAGCCAGTCCCTCTTGGAGCCCTGAGATCACGGGCACCCCGCCCGCTACTGATGCTCCAAAGTGAATCTGCTGGTTGTGAGCTCGCGCCAGCCGGATCAATGCAGGGCCGCTCTGCGCGATCAACTGCTTGTTAGCCGTGACCACGGACTTGCCCGAGGCCAGTGCGCGCCGGATCCAATCTTCGGTGGGGTGAAGACCGCCCATCACCTCGACCACGATTTCCGCGTTGGATGAGAGAATGTCGTCGATATTCTCCGTCCACCGCACGGAAGAGGGAAGCCAGTCGACTTTCTTCCGCTCCACGTTACGATTGAGGATGTGGGTTAGCCGCAGATGGGTGTTTGAGCGCTGGCAGAGAATTTTCGCCACGGAACTTCCGACTGTTCCGAAGCCAAGGAGAGCCACGTTGCAGGTGTGGGTATCGTGAGCGGGCGTGGCAGAATCGAGTGGTTTCACGTTCATCTTCGAGGTTGCTCGTAAGTCACTTATGCTGGGCGCGGCAACGTCTTAGCGTCTTTCTGCGCTCGGAACAGCGCTCCCCGGACTTCCAGGTAATTGTAACCGGCGGATGTGACAGAACCTATCCGAAGAGGCTGTCGAAAAATAGTTGGATTGCCGGTGGCGGCTGGCCTCAGCGACTAAAGTCGCAATTGGATTTGTTGCATTTACGGCGCGGCTGAAGCCGCGCCCTTTCAAAGCAGAGTCAAAATCTGAGTTTTTCGAAAGCCGCTAGTTGGTCAGTTCGGGTAGAGGATTGCAGTTGCCTTGCAATCGCGAGCCGTTTGCCGGCTCATCGTTTGGCTCCGCTCGGCGACGATTATCCGAGCTGGAGCAGCGCTTCGCGGAAGCGTTGGTGCCGCTGGGTCAGGTGAAGATAAACCATCTCGTCGGCTTTGGATTTACTGCGGATGATTTGCAGAAGCGATATTTTTTCCTCGTGATTCCACGATCGGAGGTCTGGAATCAGAGCCAGGAGCAACGCAAAGTTACTGAAATCAGCGCGTTCGGAAGCTGTCCATGAAGATGTATGCACTTGAAAAATACGCTCGGCGGAACGCGTCGATTCCCTGCGAATGCTGGCGCTGGAACCTTGAAACTCCTGGGCCATTTGCCGATTCACCCGCAGACCGATGTTGCGCGTGCTGAAGCTGTCCCAGGCTTTCATCTTGCTGCCGGGCAGTTCGTAAAAGACATGTCCAGCGGCCAAGCGGCGCAACGTTGCGGCGGGCGTCCGATATTTCGGATTGGCGGCGATTCTGGCTTCTTCGCGTTCCGCCAATCGCTGGAGATCCACGCGACCCGGACGGAAGCCCAATTTGCGGTAGAACCAGAACGCGCCCGAGTCGATCGCCTCCTCATTGTCATGGCCGAGCTGATAGGGATAGACAGAGACGCACGTCGTGCCCATGAGGTGACAGAGGGAGCGCAGCACTTGCGCGTAGATCCAGCCCGCTTCTCCGCCGCGAAAGGTGTAGAAAGTATTGAAGCCGACTTCCATCCACTCGCAGAGCGCGATCGCTTCGATGTAGTTGATCGGCACGCCGTTCTTGAGGGTCAATCCGGCGACGTAGGCACGCAGGGGGAGACGGCGATCGGGCGGGAGGTTCCAGAGATAAATCGTCACTCCTCGGCCTGCCTCAGTTTGCACCACCGACCGCGCATCCCCTAGCGTGGTGCCATAAAGCTCGCGATAGCGCACCAGCATGACCTGGCGGATCAGTTCCATGATCTGATCGCCCTGCTTGCGCGAAAGTCGCGTAAGTTTCAATGGAGGTCGCGCCAGTTCATCCGTCAGCGAAACCTGGCTGCGGCTGATGAGGGGTTCCCGGTGATAGAAAATCCTGGGAACCGGCTTCCAGTTTCTGGTGCGGGTGATGAGGGAGTTCCCGAGACTCCAACGCAAGGGCACGCGGAGCGAGTCGTAGAGCTCAGTTTTTTGCTGAGGGGACAGGGGCAGATCGGCAAAGCGTTGAAGGAGCCACGCGGGGACGGAACTCTTCTTGCCTGAGGCAGCCTCGAGCCATCGGCGCCACGGCGTGTCGGCCTCGACCGACGCATCGTCCTCGAGCAGCGGCATGATGCGCGGGCCAGTGTTGCCTAACTCGCGCCCCGGCTCGTAATTTTCCCATGCGATCTCAACTTTGCCTTGCATGTGGTGGGTGTTTAGAAGCCATTTGGCAACATCGAAGGTGAGGGTATCCTCCATCCGGGTGCCAGCGATGCCGGAGACTGCGAAGGTGTCGAAGTCGTCCATATCAAGGCCAGCGTCTTGTAATGCTTGCACTTTCCGATGGAAGGCTTTCAGGATTTGCTCGGTGGCATGGAGGACAGCGGCCGATTGCGGGAAGGCGCGGAGAAAAAGCAGCGCCTCGTGGAAGCGGATCAGGGAAGCCGAATCGGTGAAGGGAGCGGCATTGAGACGATGCAGGAGCTTCACTATGCTCGCGGCATCGCTTCGGCCGAAGCGATACCGACTGGCTTCAACTTCGGACAACAAGCGATGAAGTCTAATGGCTGACATGTCTAGAAACAAGCCTACCGCGTGCTGTCCATTTCGGGGCTTCCGCATGTCAATTGCGAACCGTGAACCATTTCTGTCGCCGCCACGATACCTGAGATAGAGGCTGAAGCAGCCTCCGATATGTGTTGTCGCCAATCAGCGAAGGAGCTTCATTCCCGCGGCCCGGGCCGCATTATGATCGAAGGTGACGGTGTGTTGACATTCCGCCGCGTGGCCGCAGCGTTCAATCAGGCAGTCTGCAAAGTCAGCGCGACTGGTGCTGAACTTTCGCAATGCCTGCCAGACAATTTCCGCCCGCTCAATAACCAGTTCCTTACTTCGCAGCAGACTGTCCAGCACGCGCGCAACCTCGTTTTTCTTGAAACGGTAAGAAGCCTCCAACACCCAGACCAGTTCCGCCATTACGATCAGGGAAAGAAAACCGGGCGAATTCTGGGAGAGTGAGTCTATGATTTTGATGGCCGCGGCCGTTTGGGCAGCATCGTCGTGAGTAAGATAGCGGACAACAACGTTTGTGTCGAGGCCGACCATCTCAGGAAATCACCGGGACTCGGATGCGCGCCGCGCGATAGCGGCGTTCATCTCATCAATCGATACCGGCTTGCCTCGCTTGCGTTGAAACAACCCTTTTAGCTCCTGTACGGAACGGGTGGCCGCGACCAGTGCGAATTGACCCTTGCCCTGCTCTACGAATTCCACCCGGTCTCCCGCCTCGAGCCCGAGGACCGCGCGCACCCGGGAGGGTATGGTGATTTGACCTTTCGAAGTGAGAGTTGCGACCGCCATAATATCGGGCTGGAACCTCCTTACATGATAGTAAGGAAATTGGCTAGTGTCAAGGATTAAGGCTGCCGCGCCCCACCGGCCTTTTAGAGGGCATCGACAAGCCTGAACAGGGCATACAGCGACGTGATTCCGGTTCTTGTCAGCCGACTTCACACCCACTGCGACGACATCGGTGAGTTCTTCGTTGCGATCCTCGAGCAGCGGCATGATGCGCGAGCGATTCGAGGATGAGTTTTTTCGCGGACAAGGTTTTGTAGGTGGGCCCGTGTTCGCTCGCAGGCACGACGATCACGTTCCTCGGCGAGTTCTTGAGGGTTGATTGTGTTCTCCGAGGTCGCCATGGCAGGGAATTGTATCTCCGCGTCATCTTCAGCGTACAAGGGGGTAGGCCTATGACGATTGATCGAACAATGAGCAAGAAAACTTGGGAAGAGATAGACGAACTTCTTTGGAAAATTCACTGCAGAGCTGAGAGAGCGAATGATCTGGATACTCTAAGGGAGAGCGACCGAGCTATTGCCCTTCTGAGGAATCTGTCCGGCGAGATTCTCATGAAAGACGAGAGGGCGGTCGAAATGAATTCAAATTAGCCCTGTTACCTGCCGCTCGCCTGACCCCCGCACGGGCTTGTGCCCATGCTATAATCTTTATTCGCCTGAACGTGTTACGTCGAGGCTGATCCTGTGATTTCCTCCGCGGGCGGATCCATAATTCCGAGAATCAGCGCCATTCAAATCTAGTTTTATAGACACGAGGTATCGTTATGTCCGGCCATTCGAAATGGGCAACCATCAAACACAAGAAGGGCGCACTTGACGCCAAGCGCGGAAAGATCTTCACCCGTTTGATCAAGGAAATTGCGATGGCGGCGAAGTCGGGTGGCGATCCCGATATGAATCCGCGTCTGCGAACGGCGATTCTGGCAGCGAAGTCAGAGAACATGCCCGCCGATAACATCAAGCGCGCCATCCAGCGCGGCACGGGCGAACTGCCGGGCCTTACTTATGAAGAGTTCGTACTTGAAGGCTACGGTCCTGGCGGCGTGGCTTTGCTGGCCGAGATTTCAACCGACAACCGCAACCGCACCGTGAGTGAAATACGCCACGTCTTCGGCAAGAACAATGGCAACATGGCCGCAGCGGGCTCGGTCTCGTACATGTTCCACAAGAAGGGCGATATCGTCATCCCGAAATCAGCGGCCAAGGAAGACGATCTGATGAACATTATTTTGGAAGCGGGCGGTGAGGACCTGAAGGACGACGGCGAGAACTGGGAAATTTTGACGGACACCTCCGCTTATGAAGGCGTGCTGGAGGCAGTGAAGAAAGCGGGCATTACGCCGGCTTCGTCGAGCGTGAGCATGGTTCCGGATACCTACATCAAGCTGGAAGGGCAGCAGGCGGTGCAGATGATCCGACTGATGGAAGCGCTGGAAGATAACGAAGATGTGCAGAACGTTCATGCCAACTTCGATATCGACCAGAAGACGCTTGAAGAAGTCGCGGGATAAGAGATTATCTGGTGATCGGGTCATTGGATCATTGGGTGATCGAAAAGCAGGATCGAATCCAAAGGGAGAGCGGTAGCATTTCAGATGAGGGAATGACCGGATCACCCGATGACAGGATCGTCTCCGAACTTTTCAACACTATAGAGGAAAAGTTTGTGGAAAATCGGGACCTTACTCTTGTAACCTTCTGTTAACGAACGCCTTCAACATTCTGCACTGCATCGGGTGCTTGCTGTATTGACTCTCCGCTATAAGTAAATCTCAGTGAAGATTCGTCTTGACAAGTTGCTTGTGGACCGAGGCCTGGCGGCGTCGCGCGAGCGTGCGCACGCCCTCATTCTGGCGGGAAAAGTCCTGGTTAACGAGCAGAAGATCGAGAAGGCAGGCGCGTCGATTGACGCCAGGTCGAATTTGCGTCTGCTGGGCGCGGATCTTCGGTACGTTAGTCGCGGCGGTTTGAAGTTGGAGAAGGCTCTCGAGCACTGGCAAATCGATCTGCAGGGCAAAGTATGTCTCGACATCGGCGCTTCCACCGGTGGATTCAGTGATTGCATGTTGCAGCACGGCGGCGCCAAAGTGATTGCCGTGGACACCGGTTATGGTCAGATGGATTTCGGCTTGCGTAACGATCCCCGCATTCGGCTTTTAGAGAAAACGAATGCGCGCTACGTTACGGCGGCCGACATTGGCGAGAGTATTGACTTCATTGCCATGGACGTCTCATTTATTTCGGCCACGCAGGTGTTGCCGGCAGTGATTCGGGCTGTTTCGACGGGGGCCGGCGCGCCGTCATCCGATTCGATCGCGGCGGCGAAATCCGAGAGCGTGCGCCAGATTGTGGTGCTGGTAAAGCCGCAGTTCGAGGTGGGAAGGGAACTGGTAGGGAAAGGCGGAATTGTGCGCGATGAGTCGGCGCAGTTGGCGGCTGTGAATAAGGTGAAGGTGGCGCTTGCTGGACTCGGGTGCACGGGTGCCGAGTGGATTGAGTCTCCCATTCTGGGCGGTGAAGGAAATCGCGAATTTCTGCTCCACGCAGAGTTTCCGACGCCTGCCATCAGCTGATTCTGTACAATCGAAAGTCCGATGTCAGATGCTGGAAGGCGAGCGCAAAAACAAGTCCAAAGACAAGCCTGAAGAAATGTCCAAGTCCGAGCCCAGTTCAACTCGTCAAAAAACCGTAGCCATTGTTTCGAAGCCGGGGCGTCCCGAGTTATCGGAGGTGCTGCCGGTCCTGGAAAAGTGGTTGGCGCAGCATAATTACGCGGTGGTGGTAGACGAGGAGAGCGCAGCCTACTTTTCGTCGTCGAACGTGATGCCGCGAAGCAAACTGTCTGCGGTTTCTCCTTATCTGGCGCTGGTGCTGGGCGGTGATGGCACGCTGCTTTCGGCAGTGCGCGCGGTTGCGAAGGCGGGCACGCTAATTCTCGGCGTCAACCTCGGCACGCTCGGATTCATGACCGAACTGGCTCTGGCCGGTTTGTATCCTGCGCTGGAGGCGATCGAAAAAGAACACTACCTGGTGGACAGCCGTTCCATGCTCCGAGGCTCGCTGGTTCGTGAGAGCGCGACGGTCGCTACCCACGATGCATTGAACGAAGTGGTCGTGAGCAAGAGCGCCATTGCGCGACTGAATCACTTCGAGCTTTTTGTGGACGCGGAGTTCGTCTCCAGTTATCGCGCCGATGCTCTCATCATCGCGACGCCAACGGGCTCTACGGCGTATTCTCTGGGCGCGGGAGGCCCGATTCTCAACCCGGATGTAGACGCTTTCGTTATTACTCCTGTTTCGCCGCACGGACTGACACACCGTCCGGTGGTGGTACGCGATACGGTCGAGATCGAAATCCACGTCAATACCGGAAAAGAGGAAGCCTATTTAAGTTTCGATGGGCAGATTGGCTTGCCAGCCCGAGATGGCGATATCGTACGCTGCGTTAAGGGAGAATATTCGGCGAGGCTTTTGCGTTTTCAGAAGACATTTTTCGAGGTGCTCGGCACCAAGCTCAAGTGGGGAGAACGGTGAGGATCTGTTTTTTTTTGGCACCGGCGGAGAGCAATCTCGCCGCGGTTTGTCGGCATTGAGTTGGGACGCAGCAAGCGCGTCTTTACCACGGAGTTGGGGTGGGAGAAACTGTGGTGAGTGAGAATCATGCCGGGCTTGTTGAGCGCACCTTCGACACGGGCTCGGTTCAATTGAACTATGCGGAAGGGCCTGTTCACGGGCCACCGCTGATGCTGCTGCATGGACTCGGACGGCGCTGGCAGGTGTTTCTTCCGCTGATTCCAGCGCTGAGCCTGCGCTGGCATATCTTCGCGCCTGACCTTCGCGGTCACGGCAAGTCCTCGCGAGTGGCGCGGGGATACCATGGCCCACAATATACCGAAGACATCGCCTGCTTTCTACGCGAGCGCATTGCCGCACCAGCCGTGCTCTTTGGACATTCGCTTGGCGGCATGTTAGCCATGTCGGTTGCTTCGCATCATGCGGAACTGGTGCGTGCTCTGATTCTTGGCGACAACCTGATCGTTCCACGGCTTCTCGACAATCCCATGTACGTGGCTCTATTTTCGGGGCTGCGCGATTTGGCGGGGTCGGGCGGTTCCGTTGAACAAATCGCCGCAGGCATTGGCAGGATCGCGCTGCCAGTTCCGGGCAGTGATGGAGATCCGGAGCAGACGATTCCAATCCGCCTGCTTCCCGGCAACGATCAAGCCTACCTGCTTTCATGGGCGCGGTGCGTACAGCAAGCGGATCCTGACGCGTACGAGATGACACTCGACGGAACGTCGGTCGAGGGCTGGGACGGGGAGACGGTACTGCGCGGAATTACCTGTCCAGCACTGCTTTTGCAAGGCAACCATGAATTAGGCGGCCTGATGTCGGATGCCGATGTAGCGCTGGCTACACGCTTGCTGTCCCATCACACGCATGTGAAATTCCGCAACCTCGGACATGCGCTTTTTATTCAGGAGCCGGAGCCAGTGTTACGGGCAGTCACCAATTTTTTGGAATCGCTGGAAGGCATCATGTAGAGACGGGGCTTTGCTCCGTCGAAGCGGAGCAGAGTTTCGGTACACACGATGTTGCGTTAGAGCTTTTCCATCCGCATCTGATCCCGCACGTTTTCTCGGCGCCGGATCACCGCCGCCCGCGCCCCGTCCACCAGCACTTCCGCCGACCGGCCGCGCGTGTTGTAGTTTGATCCCAGGACGGCGCCATAGGCGCCCACATCGAGAATGGCGAGGAGGTCCCCTTCGCTGGTCAGGGGAAGGCTTCTGTGGCGCGCAAAAAAGTCGCCAGTCTCGCAGATGGGGCCGACTACGTCGGTGAGTTCGGTTTCGCGCGAGGTGCGGCACACCGGAACAATCTCGTGATACGCGCTATACAGCGAGGGGCGCAAGAGATCGTTCATTGCCGCATCGACGATTAGGAAGCGTTTGCGGTGATTGGTTTTACGATACAGGACGCGCGTCAGCAAAATGCCTGCCGCTCCTACGATGGAACGTCCTGGTTCGAGGAGTAGATGGACGTTCAATCCACGCAACGGAGCGAGCACGGCTTTGGCATAGGCGGCGATCTGCTTTTCAAAACTTTCTTGCCGTTTCTCGTACGAAATACCCAAGCCACCGCCGGCGTCGAGATAACGGATGTCGTGGCCTTGTTTGCGCAGGGTGCGAACCAGGTCAGCCACGAGTTCGAGCGCCTCTTGAAAGGTGCCGACGTCGGTAATCTGTGATCCGATGTGGACGCTCACTCCAGCCACTTTCAGAAAGGGCTGTTTGGCGGCAAGGGCATAGAGCGTGCGCGCTTCGGAAATGGGAACGCCAAATTTGTGCTGATGCAGTCCGGTAGAAATGTAGGGGTGAGTTTTCGCCGAAACATCCGGATTGACTCGCAACGCGATCAGCGCGTGCTTCTTTAATCGCGTCGCCGTGGCGGAAAGCAGATTCAATTCCGACGCGCTTTCAATATTGAACAGCCGGATGCCGGAGCGCAGGGCGAGTTCCATTTCTGCGGCCGTCTTGCCCACGCCGGAGAACACAACCTTGCGGGCGGCCTTGCGGCTCACGCGCAGAACTCGTTCCAGTTCTCCGCCAGAAACCACGTCGAATCCGCCACCTTCGCCGGCCACCAACCGTAGAATCGCCAGGGTCGAATTGGCTTTCACCGAATAGCAGAGAGTGTGTGGAATGGACTTGAAGGCGTGAACGAAGGCTTGCAAACGCATGCGGATCATCGCTGCGGAATATACATATAGCGGCGTTCCATGGCGTGCAGCAAGGCGTTCGAGCGGCATAGCCTCGCAATAGAGTTCCGCGCTGCGATACTCAAACGCGGGAGGGCGGAGCGCTTGCGGTACGAGTGGGCGAGTCTTCTTCACTTGCGTTTGGCCGGGCCGGCTTTCACTTTGATAGCGACGACGGTTTGATCGTCGAACGCCTCGGCGCCCGAGGCATGCTCGGTAACGGCCCGGAACAGTTCATTGACCACGCAGTCGGCCGATCTGGTGGCGCAGGAGGCGACGATGGCCTCGACGCGTTCCTGCCCAAACGAGTGCCCATGCCGATTCCGCGCATCGAGAATTCCGTCGCTGTAGAACACGAATAGATCGCCGGGTTCGGCCTTGAAACCGAATTCCTCGTAGTCGGCTTCATCGAACAATCCCAGCGGCAGCCCGGTTGCCTGGATGAACTCAATTTTGCCGTCATGATAATAGATGGGCCGGGGCAATCCTGAATTCGCCACCAGCAGGGTGCGCTTCTCGTCGTCCCAGACGGCGTAAATGATGGACACAAACTGGGCCGCGATTCGACGTTCCGCCAGCGACAAGTTGACGGCCGAAAGCATCTCGGCCGGGCCCGGCTCGATGGGGGCATGAGAACGTAGAATGCCGCTGACCAGCGCGGCATAAATGGCGGCGGGAGCACCTTTGCCGCTAACGTCTCCGACTGCGATGCCGAGACGGGAGAGGGAGTAGGGGACGAAATCGTAGAGATCGCCGCCAATGGCGCGGGCGGGAACGAACTTGGCCTCGACGTCGAGATGGCGCATCTTGGGCAGGGAATGCGGGAGCAAGCGAAACTGCAATTCGCGCGCCAACGCGAGATCACGTTCCAGGCGCTTCTCCTGCAGGGCAATCTGCTCGTAGAGGCGCGCGTTTTCAATCGCGATGGCCAACTGGGCCGCGAGTGTGGTCAAGGTTCGCTTGTGATCTTCGGTGAAATAGCCACGCTTTGTGTGCTCCAGATCGAGCACTCCGATTACCTTTTCCTGGTAGATCAGGGGAACCGCAAGTTCCGAGCGCGTCTCCGGATTACCGGCGATGTAGATGGAACTCTTGGCCACGTCAGGCACCAGAACGGCTTCCTTGGCCTGGGCGGAGTGCCCGACGACACCGCGGCCGAGCGGAATGTCGTGCTTCAGATGCAGTCTTTCTTCGAAGCGCTGCGCGAAGCGGTGCTGCAGTTTTTCTCCTGACTGGTCCAGAAGAAGGATGCTGAACATCTGGTAGTCGATGAGACGTTTGAGAAGCTCGGCGATGCGTTTGAGAAGTTGGTCCAGGTTCAGGATCGAGGTAAGTTCGCGCGCAATCTCATTCAGCAAGAGCAGTGTCCGCGCCTGACGCGTGATGCGGGTATGGAGGCGCGCGTTCTCGATGCCGACGGCCATGCGCGACCCGATCAGAGTGAGCAAGCGTTTATGCTCTTCGGTGAAATAACCCTTTTCACGGGCTTCAATGTCGATCACTCCAATCACCCGATTCTTGACGATCAACGGGACTGCCAGCTCGGAGCAGACATTTTGCAGGGCCTCGATGTAAGAGCCTTCCTGGGCTACGTCGGAAACCAGCACCGCCTGTCGCGTCTCCGCGGCACGTCCCGTGATGCCTTGTCCTACTTTCACACGGACGCGATCTGCAACACCGGGCGGATAACCGACATGGAAGCGAACATACAATTCCTGGAGCGGTTCGTTGAGCAGGAGAATGGCAAAAATCTCATAGTCAATGACTTTGCGGACGAGTTCGGCAACGCGGCGGAGAGTAGTTTCAAGGTCGAGGGTGGTGTTGACCACGTCGGCTACTTCGAGCAGGAGGGGTTCCACCTCGGAGGCGCGCAAAGTTGGCGAGGCGGTTGTTTTCACACTATCCATCATAGCAGCGGGTCGGGGCGGCTCTTTCACCGGCTCAACCTGTGATTTGCCGGCCCTTTGCGTCAGGTTCAAAATGAGACTGCACGAAATTACAAATTTTCCAACACGCAGATATCCGGAAGATTGCGGTAGCGTTCCGCATAGTCCAGGCCGTAGCCGACTACATAGGCATCGGGAATTGTGAATCCGATGTATTGCGCCTCGATTGGCTGCTTGCGCCTTGAAGGCTTGTCGAGCAGCGCGGCAATGCGGAGCGATTTCGGTTGATGTGCCTGTACCAGCTTCGAAATGTAATTGAGCGTCAATCCGGTATCGAGAATGTCTTCGACCAGAATTACGTTGCGGTCGGCGAGAGACTGATCCATATCCTTGGTCAAACGGACTTCGCCGAGCGAGTCCCAGGCGGCGTGCCCGGCTGGATCTTCTTTGGCAATGGGGCGGTTACCGTAACTGGAGACGCCGATAAAGTCGAAGGTGGCGTCGAGGGGGACCTGACGCGCGAGGTCGCTCAGGAAAATAGCCGCGCCCTTAAGAACGCCGACAAAGATGATCGACTGGCCACGAAAATCACGGGCAATCTCCGCTCCCATCTCGGCAACGCGCTGGGCTATTTTGTCGCGTGACAGCAAAACTTTAAGTTCAGGCATCGTGCCCCATCTTATACACGAGTTTGAGCGCGGCCGGAAGGTCTATCGGGGAGAGTATGGACGGCCATTCGGCTTGAATGGCTACGGTCATGCGTGGACAGGCGGGGACGCCCGTCTCTACATGGGGAGAGACATTTGTGGGGCACCAGAGCGCTCGTTGCGTGCTTTTCTCCGCGTCACTAGAATGCTAGTTCGCAGCTTATCCCGAGGAGCGTTTCGTGAATCTTAAGGGAATTCAACTCACATGGCTGGGCCACGCGACCTTTCGCATTCAAACTCCGGAAGGGAAGACGCTCTACGTTGATCCGTGGATTGCGGGAAATCCCAAGTGTCCCGAGAGTGAAAAGAACGTAAAGAAAGCGGACGCGCTGATCTGCACCCACGGGCATGGAGACCACATCGGTGACGCGGTCGAGGTGGGAAAGAAGCTCAATCCGATTGCGGTTGGAATCTTTGAGTTGTGTTTGTGGCTACAGAAGAAAGGCGTCAAGCAGATTTCTCCGATGAATAAGGGTGGCACGCAACGCATTGCGGGCGTGAAAATCACCATGGTTCATGCCGTGCATTCGTGTGGAATTCAGGATGGCGACCAGATTATTTACGGCGGCGAAGCCTGCGGTTATGTGCTGGAGTTTTCGAACGGAGTGAAGCTTTACCACGCGGGCGATACGAATGTCTTCAGCGATATGGCTATCATTCGCGATCTCTATGCGCCGAAGATTGTGATGCTGCCGATCGGCGACCATTTCACCATGTCGCCGCGCGAGGCGGCGTATGCCTGCAAATTGCTGCAACCGGAGACGGTCATCCCGATGCACTTTGGGACGTTTCCGATGTTGACGGGAACTCCGGCCGAGTTGCAGAAGTTGGTGCCGAACGTCGAGGTGCTGGAGATGAAACCGGGACAGACGATTTCGTAGCGACGTATCGAGGCCGGCGGGGACGTCGACGCTACAAAATGCAAGGAGCAAGATGACGAATCAAACCACGAAGTCAGACTGGCGCATGGGTGGAATTACGGTTCCCGAGGTCGAAGATTATCTTTACTCCGTGCTGCCGCCGCGAGACGAAGTTCTCGCTGAGATGGAAGATGAGGCCAGCAGGAATGACGTGGCGATCGTCGGACCCGCCGTAGCACGCGTCCTTTATCAGTTCGCGGTTATCAGCGGCGCGAAGAAGATCTTCGAGATGGGTTCGGCCATCGGCTATTCCACGATCTGGTGGGCGCGCGCGGTGGGTGAGGGTGGACGCGTCATCTACACCGACGGCGATCCGAAGCGGGCCGAGAAGGCTCGGCGTTACTTCGATCGCGCCGGAGTCAGCCAGCGGATTACGGTTCGGGTGGGTGACGCGCTCGAAATTCTGTCGGAGGAGAAAACACCGTACGACATCATCTTCAATGACGTGGATAAGACCGACTACCCGCGGGTATTTCGCCTGGCGCTCCCGCATTTGAGGAGCGGCGGACTCTTCATCACAGATAACGTTCTTTGGAGTGGCAAACTCCGCCAGCCCAATCCCGACGCCCAAACCAAGGCGATCCTCGAGTTCAACAAGCTGATCTATGAATCGAAGGATCTGTTTACTACCATCTTGCCGATCCGCGATGGCGTGGCGGTTTGCTTGAAGAAGTAGCGAGGGACGTGCGCCGCGCTCGTCCGCGATAGTGTTAGAATTGTCGCTTTCCACGCACACGATGAAGTCCCTGACATCTTCGTTCGTCGAACAGATTCCCGAAACTCTGCCCCGGAGTAAGGCCCAGGTGCGGCCGGAGTCGTGGAATGACGTTCTTATTGTGGGTGCTGGCCCTACCGGTTTGGCGTGCGCGATTGAGGTGCAGAAGGCCGGATTCAAGGCGATCATTATCGACAAGGGATGTCTGGTCAATTCCATTTATCACTATCCGACCAACATGGTGTTCTTTACAACGCCAGAGTTACTGGAAATTGGCGACATCCCTTTCACCACGTCTGCGGCTAAGCCGACGCGGCTCGACGCGCTGGAATATTACCGCCGCGTCGCCGGGCATTACCAGTTGCAGATACGGCAGTACCAGTGGGTGAAGACCATCACCGGTGAAGATGGGGACTTTCGCGTGACTGCGACAGACCGGCGCGACTCCATCCACGACTATCGGGCGCGCAAGATCGTGATGGCCACGGGCTACTATGATCTGGCGAACCAGATGAATATTCCGGGGGAAGACCTAAGCAAAGTTTTCCATTACTATCGCGAGCCGCATCCTTACTACGACACCGACGTGATAGTGATTGGCGGCAAGAACTCGGCGGCCGAAGCGGCTTTGGATTTATGGCGGCACGGGGCGCGGGTCACGCTGGTTCATCGCGGACCGCAGATGCACAATCACGTGAAGTACTGGGTTCGTCCAGATATTGAGAACCGCATCAAGGCCGGAGAAATTACGGCGCACTTCAACAGCACGGTGCAGGAAATCAACGCTGATTGCGTCGTGGTGCGGACTCCGTCGGGGTTACGGCGCCTGAAAAACGATTTTGTCTTTGCTCTGACCGGCTACCATCCCGACTACGACTTTCTACGCAGCGTTGGCATTGAGCTTTCTCCGGAGCAGATGCGTCCGGTATGCGATCCGGAGACCCTGGAATCGAATGTTGCCGGGGTCTATGTTGCGGGAGTGATTGTGGCGGGATCGAGGACGAATGAAATCTTCATTGAGAATGGCCGTTTTCACGGCAAATTAATCGCCGCGCACCTGAGCGAGAAACTCGGCCGCGGCAACCCGAATTTTCCTCTTGACGCCACCTAACGTGCTCGTTGAAAAGGGACATGCCCGCGAGTTGAGCCAGAGCTTGAGCGAAGCATTACGAAAACGCAAATAAATCTCCGGAGGACTTTATGAAACTTCGCATGATTGCAGTGGCGATCGCGATGGTGATGGTGATGATTGCACTCTCCGCCAGCCTGGTTGTGGCCGAGTCGGATGCGCACAAATCGTTCGACCTGCTGAAGGGGATGGAAGGGAACTGGTCGGGGAAGAACCGGCAGGGCCAGCCCATCGAGGTGACGTTTCGCATGACGGCTGGCGGTTCGGCGCTGATGAGCGAGATTCATGGGCACGGCCCCGAAAATATGGTCACCATGTTCCATATGGACGGCGACCGATTGGTGATGACGCATTACTGTGGAGCAGGGAATCAACCGCGCATGAAGATCGTTTCGTCGGACGCGAAATCCGTGAGCTTTGAATTTTTCGACGGTACCAACATAGGCCCCGGCGACGGACACATGCAGCGCGCGACCTTCACCGAGCCCGATGCCAATCATCAGGTTGAAGAATGGGTGTTTCTGGATCATGGCAAAGAGATGAAAGAACTGTTCACGCTGGAACGGGCTAAATAGTTCGGTCGGCAATGATGGGCTATTTACTTGTATGGAAGATTGTTGCGCCGTTCCGGTTGGAAGTATGTGATGGCGCTCACAGGCTGTTTGTGACGAAAAAATAGAACCCACCCTGGTTCGCAGATTTTTCCTTCGCCGACAGTTTAGTTCGCTTGTCAATAAGTTCTATCGCGCCTGACAGCATGCTCTGAGCGTGGTGAAAAGAAGCCGCCCAAACATCGGGCGGCATTGGAGTGTTTTGGTTGCGATTCGGGGACAATCCCCATCGGATCGGGACTAACGCTGCAGAGCACCGCTGACAACCGTGTCCGCGTCCGTCTCAACGACCAGCATTTCATTCCCGCCGTCCACAACCACGAAGCTGAAGTGCATTTCGGAGAGTCCCTTCGGCGATATGGTAGCCCTACCCCTGCAGTCCGGGCCGACCCTGTAAGAACCGGTGACGGGCTCCTCTGCGAGAAACGTGCCATCCTCGCTAGCCGATATGTGTCCGCTTATCACTCCTTCTCCAGAAGGGTTGACCGCTAACTTCAACTCACCGATGAAAGCCACCGCTGTGGCGGGCACACCTGCGAGGAAGACGCCGGTTGTTTCAAACCCAAACCTTCCCTTAACTCCGGCGTTGGTGCAGGCCGGGGAGCCCTGCTTCACGGCAAATCCCTCCGAAAAAAGGTGAAGGGCCAGAAACCCTGTTGATGTAACCACAAAGGAGAAGGGGCTGCCTCCGGTCGGGTTACCCGTGCCGGTGCAGTTCGAGGCGACTGCGTAGGTTCCGCTGAGAGACCGGGTGGCAATCACGCCGTCATGGGATGCTGTGGTCTCTCCGGTAAACGTGCCTGTGGTTGAGTCAAACGTGACCTGGCTCACGGCGGCGGTGGCAGGGGTGCCGTTGCTATCTGTGCCGTCGTGCAGAAACCCGTAGGTACCACTCAGAGAGGCGTTTGAACAAGTCGCCGCCCAGGCAGCGGAACTGAGCCCAAAGCTGGCAAGAACAATCATTCGAGCGATGCGAAACGTTTTGGAAATCATGGCGCTCTCCTCTTCCTTGTTTTTTGCGGCGAGTACTACATTGCACTCGCCGCTCGGTTGTCCTCAGAAGCTGTGTCGGAAACTAAACCATGCAAGGCTCTCTTTGTCCCAGGCAAGATCGAGACCGTTTTTGCGAATGTGTCTTGGTACCGATTTCGCCCATGCTCGTTAGAAAGGGCAGTTCCCCGGATCTGGTTCGTCAATCCGACCCGGCTGACCTGCTGGAACGAGCCGGAAGGCAATCACTGACGCCTCGACATTGCCTTCGTTTCGGACGATGTGTGTGTGTGTACCACCAAGGTCGACAAATGACATCCCCGCTGTGTACACATGCGGCGTGCATTTGGGATCGTGCGCGTCATAATGAGTTACCGCTCCTGCGGTGACGATGATGAGAGTATGACCAGGGTGGGTGTGCCAGCCCGTGGTTCCTCCCGGCTCCCAGGTATTGGTCAAGAAATATTCGTCTGACTTTCCTTTAGTCTTTTGCGAGGACAACCAGAGTTTGTCTTTGCTGGAAACGAAGTAGTTAATGACATCGAATGAGCCGACCTGCCCCTGAGCGGTCGTTGTGCTCGTGAACCCTTCCGGCGGTGTCGCCAAGGCACTTCCTGCAATGGCAATGATCGCCGCACCAAGAAAAACCAACCACCCTAGTTTTTTTCTCATATCGAACTCCTTTTCCTGGCGTCACCGTCTGGCAACGCTCGGACACAATCCGACAAGCGGGTGGGCGCGGTCAAAAGGCAATGCGCAGGATTGCAACCCGCGCCGTCGAATGCCGCACTTTGCGGTACCCGTCGGCGGACGCTACAATCGGGTTCCCGGGCTGGCAAAGCCCGGTGAAAGTTGATCGTTGATCAATGATCAATGAGGGAGCGTACGATGGGCGAACCACCTCCTGGAAGACCGTCGTCCGAACAGCCGCCCACAAAGCGGCTGGACTCCTGGAAGGAAATCGCAGCCCACTTCAATCGCGACGTCACCACGGTCCAGCGCTGGGAGAAGCGCGAGGGGATGCCTGTTCACCGTCATCTGCATGACCGGGCGGGCTCGATTTATGCGTTTACAGCTGAGTTGGACGAATGGGCTCGCAGTCGCAATGTCCGAGTAGTGCAAGAGAACGGCAAAGATGTCCCGTCGCCCATTCCCCTTGCATTGCCTCTTCGCTCAGCTGTCCCGGCGTCTCGAGCCCCATGGAGAGTTATTCTGCCGCTGGCAGCGGTGACTGCGCTGTTGGCAATTGGTGTCGGATTATGGCTTCGGAAGACGGAATATTTGTGGCGAGACCCGATCGCCGGCGCGCGACTCCAAACGGTTACCGACTTTGAGGGGGTGGAGCAGGCCGCCGCGGTTTCACGCGACGGACAGTTCGTCGCCTTTCTGTCAGATCGTGACGGACCGATTGACGTTTGGGTCACACAGGTTGGCTCAGGCCAGTTCCACAACTTAACTCGCGGGAGCTTCCCGGGGCTTGCTAATCCATCGCTCCGCTGCCTCGGGTTTTCGCCCGATGGTTCGTTGGTCACGTTTTGGTTTCGCAAGCAAGACGGGTCGAGCGCCGAGAACATCAGCATTTGGGCAGTGCCAACGCTGGGTGGACAGCCGAGGCCATATCTTGAGGGCGTAGCCGAGTTCGACTGGTCCCGCGACGGCTCCCGACTCGCTTACCACACTCCCGGCCCGGGAGACCCGCTGTTCGTGTCAAACGGCAGTCGGCGATCGGAGGATCGGTCGATCTTCACGGCGCCGGCCGGACTGCATAGTCACTTTCCCTTGTGGGCGACCGACATGGCATCCATCTACTTCGTCCAGGGTTCTCTCCCAGACAAATTGGACATCTGGCGAATCAGTCCAGTCGGTGGAACTCCTGAGCGGATTACGTCGCACAACGGGCGCGTGATTTACCCGATTCTGTTAGATCGACGGACGCTGATCTACCTTGCCAGCGATCCTGATGGTTCGGGACCGTGGCTTTACAGCATGGACGTCGAGCGCCGTAACCCCCACCGTCTGACCTCTGGTCTTGACCGGTACACGTCATTGGCGGCCAGTGCAGACGGTCGCCGTCTGGTTCTCACGCCCGCAAGTCCGAAGAGGACACTCTGGTGCTTGCGGATTGCCGATTCGCCCGCCGAGGTGTCGGCGCCTACTCGAACCTCACTGACGACGAGCACGGGTTTTTCCCCACGACTGGGCCCAAATTATCTTCTGTATGTTTCTGCGACCGGCACGAGTGCGAGTATCTGGAAGCTCGCCAGCGGAACTGGTACGGAGTTATGGAGTGGTCTCGGTGCACAAGTCATTGGCGGCCCAGCGATCGCCCCCGATGGACAGAGCATCGCATTCTCAGTCCGTCAACACGGTCAGACAATCTTGTACGTGATGCAAGCCGATGGCACGAAAGCCCGGATCGTGACCGATGCACTCGACTTGGAGGGAGCGCCAGCGTGGGCACCCGACGGCCGCTCCATCACTTCGGCGGCGAACGATCATGGCGTTCCCCACCTGTTCCGGGTGCCGCTGGACGGTCGCCCGCCCACTGTTTTTGTCGAAGAGTACTCGGTTGATCCTGCGTGGTCGCCCGATGGCGGCTTCCTGGTTTACTCGGGACCCGACATCGGCACCACGTTTCCAGTTAAAGCGGTTACCGCCGAGGCCACCGTCGTTCCATTGCGCGCATTGACTTTAACTCGCGGGGCGCGACACCTGGCCTTCTTGCCTGAAGGGCATGGACTCGTATTTCTGAAGGGAGACATTCGGCATAAAGATTTGTGGCAGATCGACACGGAAACGGGCGCGGAGCGGCAGTTGACTAATCTCCCTCCCGACTTCGATATTGGTGACTTCGACATTTCCCCAGACGGCCGCGAAGTTGTCCTAGAACGAGTGCAGGAACATTCAGAGGTGGTACTGCTAGATCTCCCTCGACCGTAATACAACTTAAACGCGCTGGGGTTTTCTGGCTGCACAAAAAGGGCAGGGCGCCGTGGTGGCCGGGCGAAGACGCCCGGCGCTCCATTGGACAAGAGATTAGCTGGTATGAGGGGAGTGAGGTTCCATCGCTGGTTTATACTGACTCAATGTCGGAGCCCACCTCCAAGACGTTTTATCTGGAAACTTTTGGGTGCCAGATGAATGCACACGACTCTGAAAAGGTTGTGGGGACGCTTTTGTCGCAGGGATATCGTCAGGTTCCTACGGTCGAAGAGGCGGGGCTGGTGCTTTATAACACCTGCTCCATCCGCGATAAGGCGGAGCAGAAGGTGTTTAACCGGCTGGCGGATTACAAGAAGTATCGGGCGCAGGGGAAGCAGTTTGGCGTGCTTGGGTGCGTGGCGCAGCAGGAGGGCGAGAAGATTTTTGAGCGCGCTCCGTACGTTTCGCTGGTGTGCGGGTCGGCTTCTTATCGAAATCTGCCGCAGATGCTGGTGCAGTTAGAGACGGGCCAGTCGCGCGTCACTGGACTCGACGATCGGATGACCGACGAGTGCTTTGAGACGGAGTTTACGGCTCGCACGAATCCGCATCGCGGGTACATCACAATCATTGAAGGCTGCGACAAGTTCTGTGCTTACTGCGTGGTTCCTTATACGCGCGGCAAAGAGCGGAGCCGGACTTCCGCGTCTGTGCTGGAAGAAGCCCGGCAGCTGGTTGACCTTGGGTATACGGAGATTCAGCTGTTGGGGCAAAACGTTAACTCTTATCGGGATCCATCTGGAATCAAGAGCTTTGCCGAGTTGCTCGCGGCGGTCGCTTTGGTGGAGGGAATTCGGCGGGTGCGATTTACGACTTCGCATCCCCGGGATTTTGGGCGGGACATTGTTGATGTGATCGATGAAGTGCCGGCGCTTTGCGATCATGTACATTTGCCGGTCCAGAGCGGATCGACGCGTGTGCTGGATGCGATGCAGCGGCTCTACACGCGGGTTGAGTATCTGGAGCGCATCTCCTGGATTCAGGCGGCGCGACGGGATATTTCGCTTACCAGCGATCTGATTGTGGGATTTCCGGGCGAGACGGAGAAAGAATTTGAAGAGACTTTGTCGTTGATGGACGTGGTCGGGTATGACAGTGTGTTTACGTTCAAGTATTCTCCGCGGCCCAACACGCCGGCGTTGCGACTGGAGGATGCGATTCCGGATGCAGAAAAGGCGCGGCGGCTGGCGGTGCTGAATGACAAGCAGAAGCAGATCGGTTCGCGGCGTAATCAGCGGCATGTTGGGCAGGTTCTTGAAGTGATGGTGGAAGGGAAGAATCCGGCGAGGGGACAGTGGATTGGGCGGACATCGCAGATTAAGGTGATGAACTTTACGGTTCCTGACGGCATCGATCTTGCGACTGGAAGCTACGTGCCCGTGCGGGTAACGGGCTGCTTCCCGAACAGTCTGGTGGGGGAGATGATTGGTTAGCGGAGGGACGGGCGTCTCGCCCGCCTTGCCGTGTGATGGCCGGGCGAGGACGCCCGGCGCTCCACAGACAGGGTTTTGAGGGTTTTTATGGAAGTTGAGATGAAGATTCGCGGGCTGATGATGGATCCGGTTTCGAATATGCCGATTGTTCTGCTCAAGGATGTCGGTGGCGATACGGTGCTCCCGATCTGGGTGGGGGTGTATGAAGCCAATGCGATCGCGCTGGAAATCGAAAAGGTGAGTACGCCGCGGCCCATGACGCACGACTTGATTAAGAACGTCCTCACCGGCCTTGATGCGCTGGTGCACAAAGTCGTGGTGACGGAACTGAAAGACGATACGTTCTACGCCGTGATCTGGTTGGAAAGGGAAGGGCACGTGATCAGCATCGACTCGCGTCCTTCCGACGCCTTGGCGCTGGCGTTGCGCGTGGATTGCCCAATTTTTGTTGAGGATGAGGTGCTGAAAAACTCCAAGCAGGGCGAAAGACCGGTACCTGCCGTTTCGGGTGAGGAGCTCCGGAAGTGGCTGGAGGACCTGGGCGACGACGATCTGGGCAAGTACAAGATGTAGGGAGCTGTCAGCTCTCAGCTTTCAGTAACGGCCACACCCTTGGGCCTTTCGAATTACAAATTACTCAATTACAAATTTCTCTCATGGCTGATTCCGCCGAACAACTGCAGCGGCTTTATCTTGCGGGATTCGAACTTCAAACTTTTGATCGTTACCCTAAATGCGTGGGAGTGATCCGCGACAATTGTGTCGCTCTGCTTGTGCCGGGCGTGGACGGGCTGCAAATCCTGGGCGCTCCCGGCTGGCGCATGGGCGAAGTCATGGGTGTGCTTACGGAGAGGGAAGGACGACAGGTTTTTCAGGCGAAGTCGGAAATCGTGGAAGCTACAGGGGAGAGGGTGGAGGCGCTGCGGAAATTTCGAGCTGACGTGGCAGAGGTCTTACGGAGCGAATGATGGGTTTCAGTTCATATGAGCATCACCTGTAGAATATGATGTCATTCTTAGTAAATTGACATCATAAGTATCAGTGTGACATCATATTGCGTATGCGTACCACTCTCAGTCTCGATGAGGACGTTTTTCGGCTGGTAAAGAGCTATGCCGAAAATCGTTCGCTGGCGATGGGAAAGGCAGTTTCAGAACTCGTGCGTCGCGGACTCAACGCGCCGGTAAAGACAAGACTGGTGAATGGGTTGGTGGTCTTTGACGTTCCCAAGGACAGTGAGACAGTGACCTCCGCGCTGGTGAAGCGGTTGGAGGCGGAGGAGCAGTGAGCTGCTGCCTTCTGGATGTGAACGTGCTGATTGCGCTGCTGTGGCCGCCGCACGAGGCTCATGGCCGTGCCCAGCAATGGTTTGCGCGGAACGCCGACGCGGGATGGGCGACCTGCGCCATGACGCAAGCCGGCTTTGCGCGGGTGGTTTCGAATCCGGCTTTCTCGCAACGCGGGATTTCTCCCCAGGACGCGTTGGAGGTGCTCGGTGGCAGTCTTCGGCACCGCGCCCACCATTTCTGGACTGAAGATATCGGAGTCGCGGAGGCGGTTGGTCAGTTTGAGCGACGCTTGGCCGGACACCAACAAATCACGGACGCCTACTTGCTGGGCCTTGCAATCCATAAGATGGGAAGGTTAGCCACTCTGGATTCCAGCCTTGCGTCTTTGCTTCCCGAGCAGAGTGCCGCGAGGTCGAAAGTCGTGCTTCTCTGATTCGAGGAAGATATCGACCGTTCGTCAGGCACTTTACTAAATAGACATAATACCTGTTATCGGACATTGCATATTTCCCTGAACATGGCTGTCCTCCTTCGTCAGTTTTCGCTGCGGAACACGATTCCAGGGTGAAACAATGTTCCTGCGATTCGAGTGGCGATAGCAATCAGGTCATATTGGCCGTAGAAGACCTTCACCTGGGGGGCGCGAGACATTTCGGGCAGATTTACGGCGCGGCCACTGCGAATGAAGGCGGCGTTTTCCTCGGTCGCGGTCACGCAGGGCAGTAGCGGCACCAGTTTTCTAGGATGCACGAACAACGACTCAGCGCTTCCCTGCCGCATGGCGGTTTCAAGCGCGCTCAGCGAGTGGGCATCTGCAATCGCGAACTCGGCGGCGGCGGTGCGGCGCAGGCTGGCCAAATGGGCGCCACAGCCGAGTTTCTGTCCCAAGTCATGGGCGATCGAACGGATGTAGGTGCCAGAGGCTACGCGGGCGCGAAAGGTGGCTTGGGCTTGATTGGTCGTCGACTCGTTTGTATTCATGTTGTCGAAGCTTAGGATTTCGAATTCCTTAATCTCAACCTGCACGGGCTTGAGCGCGACCGCCTTGTTTTTGCGGGCAAGCTTATAGGCGGGGACTCCGGCAATTTTCTTGGCCGAGAATGGTGGCGGCGTCTGCTCGATGAGGCCACGAAACTCGGCAGCCAAGGCTCGCACCTGGCCTCCGTCGATATGGACCTCTTGCTGTGGGGTCGTGGGTTCGCCATCGGCGTCGTAGGTGTCGGTGGCGAAGCCGAAGCGGATTACTCCTTCGTAGGTCTTCTCGGAATGGAGATAGAACTGTGCCAGGCGTGTGAGGTTGCCGAGGACAATGGGGAGGACTCCGGTGGCAGAGGGATCGAGGGTTCCGAGATGCCCGACCGAGCGTTGACCGAGAATTCGTCGCACGCGATTGACCACGTCGTGCGAGGTGAGGCCGGGCGGTTTATCGATAACCACGACACCATTCATGGGGATTTGTAATCTGGTAATTTGTAATTGGTAAACGGTCGCTATGATCGCGGTATTCGCGATGACGTTTTCTGATTACGAGCTACAAATTGTCAATTAAATGATTCCTCTTCGTGACGATCAGCCCACCTTCTCGACGCCTTTCGTCAACTATTTTCTGATCGTCGTGAACGTGCTCGTTTTTCTATGGGAGCTCTCGGTGAGCCATCGAGCGCTGAATTCGTTTATGTTGCAATTCGGCGTGGTCCCTCGCCACACGCTGGCTGTGCTTACCGGACACTCCTACGATGGGCTGGCCACAGCCGTGGTGCCATTATTTGCCTCGATGTTCCTGCACGCATCATTCTTACACGTTGCGGGGAACATGCTCTTCCTGTGGATCTTCGGCGACAACATCGAAGACTACCTTGGACACTTCAATTATCTGGTGTTTTACCTGGTTAGCGGACTCGCGGCGGGGGTCACTCACATCCTGTTGAACCAGACTTCACGCATACCCAGTATTGGCGCGAGCGGCGCGATTGCAGGAGTGATGGGCGCGTACTTCATCTTATATCCGAAAGCGCGAGTGTTGGTCTGGTTTCCCCCGATCTTCCTTTTTCATGTTCCGGCTTGGCTGATGCTGGGCTACTGGTTCGTGATGAATTTCCTGAGCGGCACTACCACCGCAATCGCCGAAACCAGCCAGAGTTCGGGCGGAGTCGCCTTCTGGGCACACGTGGGAGGCTTCGTCGCGGGTGTGGTGATGATCAACGTGTTCTCGGAACGACCGCATCGATATCGGTATGGCACGTGGTAGGCAGCTCTCGGCTTGCGAGAGCGAGAGGCTAGCTTCGAGCTACGAGCTACGAGCCGCGAGCGGGCCAACGCAGATCCTGACTCTGCTCGGGACGACAAGTGAGGGGGACTTTTAGGCGTTCGGGCTGATGGTTGCAATTGCGATCGACCGGTCTATTTCTCAGCGACGCGGCTCGGGCGCGGGGCCGGGCGGTAAGACTTCTTGTTCGCCTGTGTGGGCGCCAGAATGCACTTCGTGGCGGGTTACGAACCACACGGCTGCGGTCCATGTCGGGAAAAGATCAGCGGCGGGGATCAGTTTTGCTGCCGCGGTTGGCAGGAAAGCCCAGTGCCACCCGAGCAGGCGAATCATCACGAAGGCGACGATCAAGTCGAGGATGGAGTCGGCGGGGGAGATGCCTCCCTCGGCAAAAAGTGGAAAAGCGAGGATCTGGAGGGCGTCGGCGGCGATGGCCACGGCCCAGGCTTGGCGGTGCTCCGGCTTGAGGGACTTGAAGAATTCGAGGAATGACATTGCTACACCTGGTCGTTGGTCGTCGGTCGTTCGTCGTTCGTCGTTCGTGGTTTGATTACCCTCTGTTTGATGCTTAACATGGACGCTGCGGTGCTCGTCTGCGCCTTTGCATCTCGAAAATACTGAGCCTACAGCGTGCCTCCCGAGGGCATGACTAGGATCTTTTCGGCGGTCGCGTTTCCGGATAGACGGAGCGCATCGACTACGGCTTGGGCTACCGTTTCGGGGGACATCATTTTGCGCCTTGGCGCCTTGGGCCAGAGCGCGTCCCAGATCGCCGTGTCGGTTGCGCCGGGCAGCAGGGCAATTACGCGAATGCCCTTTGGGCGAAGCTCCTCGCGCAGGGTGTCGGTGAAGCCGAGGGCGCCGTGCTTCGACGCATTGTAGGCGGCCGATCCGCGGAAGACACGCTCGGCGGCGATCGAAAGATTGTTGACGATGGTGCTGCCGCGCTTCATCACAGCAAGCGCCGCCTGCGTTACCAGAAACAGACCGGTGAGATTGGTGTCGATCACATTCATCCACGTGGGATAGGGCATTTGATCGACGGTGCGCGAGGGGTGGCCAATGCCGGCGTTGTTGATGAGGATATCGAGCGGCTGGCGTAATTGGCGGACGAGCGCGAAGAGGTAGTCAACCGAGTCGGGGCTGCGCACATCGCACGACTGTGCCAGCACCGGCACGTTGAATTTCTCCAGTTCCTGGCGCGCCAGGGACAAGGCACGTTCGTCGCGGCCGGTAATGATCAGATGGCATCGCTCGCGCCCCAGGGCGCGAGCGATGGCGAGCCCGATGCCGCGATTGGCGCCGGTGATGAGGGCCAGCCGGCCGGAGAGCTGTTGATCACGCGGCTTGGTTTTGCGTTTGGACATGTTGTGTTGCTTAGACTATTGCAATTGCGGCTTGGTTACGAGTAGGGAAAAGCAAATCAACACCAAAACCAAAGGCAGCGGACAGGAGTGTCCGCTCTACACACACACATCTCACACGCCGTTGGTACGCTGGCGGATCAGGGACAGGAATTCGGTGCGCGTTTCTTCCTCGTTGCGGAAGCAGCCTAGCATAGAGGAAGTGACCGCGGCGGAATGCTGTTTTTCTACGCCACGCATCATCATGCACAGGTGCCGGGCCTCGATGACCACGCCGACGCCCTGGGGTTCGACGGCATTCTGAATGGCCTCCGCAATCTGGGTAGTGAGGCGCTCTTGTATCTGCAAGCGGCGCGAGAAGGCTTCGATGAGGCGCGGGATTTTGCTCAGGCCGATTACCTTTCCCTTGGGAATGTAAGCCACGTGCACCTTACCAAAAAATGGCAGCAGATGATGCTCGCACAGGCTGAACATTTCTACGTCTTTTACGATCACCATCTCGTCGTAGCTGACCGTGAACAGCGCCTTGCGCAGGAGCGCTTCGGGATCGTCCTTGTAGCCCTTGACGAGGAACTGCATGGCTTTGGCGACCCGCTCGGGCGTATGCAAAAGGCCTTCGCGATCAGGATCTTCACCCAGGCGGACAATCATTTCACGCACCAGTTCTTCGTAGGTGGCGCTGGTGAGGGTGGCTGGCTGTGTTGTTGACTTCATAGGATTTGGGATTTGTAATTTGTGATTTGGAACCAAATTTACTAATTACAAATTGTCAGTTACAAATCTCCCTCATATTCGAACGAATTCATCATGGTCTCTTCAATTCTTACCTTGTCTAGATGAGCCTGAAGAAAGCCGCGCTTCACAATTTCGTAGATCGCGATACATAGGTTTTCCGTGGTCGGAACCTTGTTGGCGAATTCTGCGCGCAGATTCAAGTTCTCATGATCGTAACGCTGCAGGACCTGGTCATGCATAAAAGTGTCCAAATCTACCAGGTCGCACACCATACCAGTTTGGTCATCCACCGGTCCACTGACCGTGATCTCGATAGTGTAGTTGTGCCCGTGTCCATAAGGATTATTGCACTTGCCATAGGTCAGGCGGTTTTCTTCCTCCGACATTTCATCGCTGTGCAAGCGGTGCGACGCGGAAAACATGTAGCGGCGAGTGAGGTGCGCCTTCATGCTTTTCGTGTTCATGGTAGCGGGTGTCATGCTTTGCGTTCTGCCCCGCGGACATCATCCGAGTGAATTTCTTCGCCGTAGAAGTCGACGAACAGATCGGGAGTTTCGTAGACGCGAACTCGATGCAACCTCGCGGCACTGAGTTTTGGCGCCAGCCGCTGCCAGATGGCGATTGCGAGGTTCTCGGTGGTCGGAATTTTGGTGAAGAACTCGGGGACTTCCTTGTTGAGGAAGCGATGGTCGAAGGCATCGAGCACTTCCCTGTTCATAACATCTTTTAGCTGTTTCAGGTCGACGACGAATCCTGACTTGGGATTAACGGCGCCTTTTACCGTGACTTCCAGGGTGTAGTTGTGGCCATGCCCGTTGGGATTGTTGCATTTGCCGAAGAGGCGCTGGTTCTCTTCCGGAGAAAATTCCGGACTGTGATAATAGTGCGATGCAGAAAATTCGGCCTTGCGTGTTAGGTAGACCATAAGTGCAGCGCTCGGTTCTCGGCTCTCAGTTTTCAGCTCGCAGTTCGTGCTTCTCAATCCCTGGAATCGATTTCACGGCCGGTCTTGGCGCAGAGGTCGCCTCACTCGGTGCAGCGGTGTTGTAGGTGCGCCCCTTCCATGATACTCGGCCACTGGCGTGGGCCTGCTTCGAGCGTAGCAGCAGATAGGCGAAGACGGGGAGGCCCATGGCTATCGCCAGAAGGTTATTCGCGATGGCGAAATTGGCGGCGCGAATTCGCCGGTAGACTAACAACCAGAGCAGGGCCAGGGCGATCCAGAGATAACGCCGGCTGTTTGCGCCATACACGGCGAGGGAGAATGACACCCATGCCAACGCCCAGAAGAACAGGGTTCGCAGCGCAAGGGTGCCGCTTCGAGGAAACAGCAGCGCCAGATTTTTCGTCCACCCTTCGCAAAGCTGCGGCCAGTTGCGGTACATGCGGGTGCGAACGGCGTCTGCTCCGTAACGGAAGTAGACCTTGAAGCCGGCATCGCGGAACTGACGGGCGAGGGCCACGTCCTCGAGGATTTCCGTGGCGATGGCGGCGTGTCCACCTGCGGCGTCGTAGGCGGCGCGGCGGACGAGGATGTATTGTCCGTTTGCGGCAATTACGTTCGAATTCTTATCGCGGACTTTCTGGGGCGGATATTGAGCAGCCAGTTCCGCGAAGATTACAGGCATCACGGCCCGTTCGGCGAAGGTAACAACGATCTGTTCGGGCGAGTACGAGAGCAAGTCAGCTTGTTCCTTCTTCGCCTCGGCTAGCGCACGTTCTAATGAATGCGGCTGATGGACGGTATCGGCATCGGTGAACAACAGCCAGGGCGCGCGGGCTTCCCTGGCTCCCGCGACGAGCGCGTTGTTCTTTCCGGTCGATATGTGCGCTCCCCACGTGTTCCCTGCTGGCGGCAGCGTGCCGGCGGAAATCACGCGCACTCCGGCGCAACTTTGAGCGATCTCGCGGGTGCGGTCGGTGGAGGCATCATCAACGACTATGGTCTCAAAAGGCACGCCGGTTTGGGTGTTCAGCGACTCGAGACAGGCGGCGAGGCTGGTCTCTTCGTTCCGAGCCGGTATGATGATGGAGATCTCCGGGAGAGGCTTCTCCGTTATAGAAAATCGGGACGACGCGGCTGGAAGTGAACTATCCATCGGTTTTTCGTTATTATATCGATGTGAGACGAATGCGTCGTCGGACCTCAGCGGCTAAAGCCGATTCTGAAATTGCGCCAGTTATCGCAGCGGTAAACCGCTGCGCCACCCAAAAGCTCCACGCTGCTCGTTTTTCCTTAGCTTGTCTAATTGTTGGATTGCTGGCTCTGATGATGGGATGCTACAGCGGAAACCATCCTGCCCGCATCGGGTCGAATGCGCCCGACTTTACGTTGCAGGATTCCGACCATACGGTCACGCTCAGCCAGTTTCGCGGGCAAGTGGTGGTATTGAATTTCTGGGCGACGTGGTGTCCGCCGTGCATCGAAGAGACGCCATCGCTGGTTCGGATGCAGACGCAACTGAAGCCTAAGGGCGTGGTGGTGCTGGCCGTAAGTATTGACGCGGACGATGCGGCATATCACAAGTTTCTGAAGGAATACAACGTGAGCATGGTCACGGTGCGGGATGAACCGAAGAAGGCGGCGACGCTCTACGGTACTTTTGGCTGGCCGGAGACGTACATCATCGACCGTACCGGGGTGATCCGGCGCAAGTTCATCGGACCGGTGGATTGGACGAGTCCGGAGGTTACGGATTATCTGAGCAAGTTGTAAAGAAAGCTCTCAGCTCTCAGTTTTCAGTAAAATCTCTACAGCTTCAGGGTGCGCAGTCTTAGAGAGTTCGTGATTACCGACACTGAACTCAGGCTCATGGCGGCTGCGGCCAGGATCGGGCTTAGCAGCCATCCGAAGAATGGATAGAGCACTCCGGCTGCGATCGGTACTCCAACGGAGTTGTACAGAAACGCGAAGAACAGGTTCTGGCGGATGTTGCGCATGGTTGCATGACTCAGCTTGCGGGCACGCAGAATTCCTTCAAGGTCTCCTTTAAGTAGCGTGATGCCGCTACTTTCGATGGCGATGTCGGTTCCCGTGCCCATGGCAATTCCGACCTGCGCCTGGGCCAGCGCGGGAGCGTCGTTGATGCCGTCACCCGCCATGGCAACGATGCGGCCTTCACTTTGCAAGCTTTTGACGATCTCAGCCTTTTGCGCGGGCAGAATCCCGGCGCGGAAATCGTCGATGTCCAACTTGCCGGCGATTTCTTTTGCAGTTTGCAGGTTGTCACCGGTGAGCATAACCAAGCGGATTCCCTGGGCCTTCAGTTCGCGCAGCGCAGTTGCACTGGATGCTTTCAGTGGGTCAGCAACTGCAATCTGCCCGGCATATGCTCCATTGACCGCTACATAGATTGCAGTGGAACCGGGGTACCTGGCTTCCAAGGTCGCGCTCTGGTTATCGAAAGCGCCGACTAGTGCCATCAGAGCCCGGTTCCCAGCCGCGACGCTCTTCCCTTCGACCGTCCCTCGAACTCCCTGCCCCGGAATTGATTCAAAGTTGGCAGGCTCGCTCAAGCTCAGCTTCAGTTCGTGCGCTTTGGCAACGATGGCTGCGCCTAGCGGATGCTCGCTGGCGCGCTCCAGACTTGCTGCCAGGCGCAGGATCTCGGGGCCTGAAATACCGGGCAACTTCTCTGAGGTCGAGAACGCCACCACTTTCGGTTTGCCTTCGGTGAGTGTGCCGGTCTTATCGAAGACGATGGTGTCCACTTTCTCGAGCGTCTCCAGCGCCTCGGCATTCTTGATGAGGATGCCGGCGTGGGCACCGCGTCCGGTGCCGACCATGATTGCCATGGGCGTGGCGAGGCCGAGCGCGCAGGGACAGGCGATGATCAGCACGGCCACGGCATTCACGATGGCGTGAGCAAAACGCGGTTCCGGTCCGAAGATCGCCCACACGATAAATGTCACTGCCGCAATGGCGATCACGGCTGGAACGAACCAGCCGGCCACTTTATCGGCCTGGCGCTGAATCGGGGCGCGCGTGCGCTGCGCCTGGCTGACCAGTTGGACAATTTGCGCCAGCATGGTCTCGCTGCCGACGCGCTCAGCTCGCATCACGAAGGCGCCCCTGCCGTTCACGGTCGCGCCGATGACGCGCGCGCCCGTTGTCTTCTCCATGGGAACGGATTCGCCGGTGATCATGGATTCGTCGACTACGCTGAAGCCGTCGAGCACAACGCCATCGACAGGAATCTTTTCTCCGGGACGAACGCGCAGACGATCTCCGGGCTTTACCTGGTCGAGCGGGATATCGCGCTCGGATCCGTCGTCCGCCAGAAAGCGTGCCGTCTTCGGACTCAGATTGAGCAGCGCGCGGATGGCGCTGGACGTACGGCTGCGGGCGCGAAGTTCGAGAACTTGACCCAGCAATACGAGCGTTACGATTGCCGCGGCGGCTTCAAAGTAAACATCGGGGCGATTGTCCATGCCCATGCTGCGGAATGAGGCGGGAAAGATTTGCGGGAATAAAGTCGCTACCACGCTGAACAGGTAGGCAACGCCGGTACCCATGGCAATCAGCGTGAACATGTTCGTGCTGCGATTGACGATCGAGGTCCATCCGCGTTGGAAGAAGGGCCAGCCTCCCCATAGCACGACGGGTGTTGCAAGAATCAGTTCCAGCCACGGGAGGATCGAACTGAGCGGCGTTACTGTGAGCTGGCCTCCTCGGTGGACGTCAATGCCGCGGCCCGTGAACGCATGCGGCCACAACATGCTTCCCATAGCAATCGCGAGTATTGGTGCCGTTAGTGCCAGGCTGATCCAGAAGCGGCGAGTCATGTCGCGGAGTTCGGGATTGTCTTCTTCGACAGTCACCGTACGGGGCTCGAGCGCCATGCCACAAATCGGGCACGTCCCCGGCTCCGTTCGCACGATTTCAGGGTGCATCGGGCAGGTGTATTCGATCTTGCTGCCGGGGAGTGCGGGCGATTCGGGATCGAGCGCCATTCCGCACTTGGGACACGGACCGGGGCCGATCTGGCGCACCTCCGGACACATTGGGCAGACATAGGCTTGCAAATTTTTGGACGTCCCCGATCGAAGAGCAATTGGGATCGCGGGGGATTTGCTGGTTGTCGGTCCAGCCGCCGGAGGACCGAGAGAGACGAGTGCAGATCCCATGGGTTTAGGAGGCGATGACAGAATCTGCTCAGGATTCGCCTGAAACTTTGCGAGGCAACCGGCACAACAGAAGAAATATTCCTTGTTATTGTGCAGCGTCTTGTGGCGAGCAGTTGCGGGATTGACATCCATGCCGCACACCGGATCTTTCACTTTCGCCGGGGGCGATGCGGGGCGCGGGATGTCGACGGGGTCGCGGGGGTCCATAGTTCAGGTGTCAGAAGTTTATATTGAACCTGAGTTTGGTGTGAGAGCCGGGAACGCCCCAGTTGCGCTCGGCTTGGACAAGTGCGGGCACCTGTCCCTAGGCGAGCAGGTCATGACGCGAGGATAGTGGGCCAGTTTGAAAGACATATTCCCCAGCGGCTAAAAGCCGCTTTTGATTTTGCGAGTTACGGCACGGCTGAAGCCGTGCCCTTTCAAAACAATTAGGTTCCTCTGAACCCGTGCCCTGTCAAAGCGAATTCAAACTGACCCACTACCGACGCGAGCGGATCGTACAGGACGGAATGTGGTGCTTGTTATACTCATACCCAGATCTAAATAGGTTAGATATTCAGCGAGTCGGCTTCGACGCTTATATCGGTTATGTCGCCGATACTCTGGGGAGAGACAAGAATGACTTACCTTGAAGCTGCTTACCGTTACCTGACTCCGCCCGGAGAAGCTGAGTTGCGGGCGATTGATACGATTCGCGAAGTTTATGGCATCCAGCGCGTGCAGTTTAACGAGAAAGAGCGGACGGTGCGGGTGCTTTTTGACGCGTCGCGATTAAAGGGCGAGGTTGTAGCGAAGTTGTTGCGGCAGGCCGGAATCGACGTGCAGGAGCAACTCGTTCTGGCGTGAGAGTTGCGTGGATCAAGTCTGGAGAAGGGATCGAGCGGCACTCCGCTGGTTTCCCTGCTTGTCCTCATCGGCAGGTGAAGACTCTCGGGGGGAGGGCCGGAAAACTTAGCGGAGTGCTCCTCGGCGATGTGCCTGGAAATGCAAAGGGGCATTCGGAAAGACCTCTGGCCGAAGTATTTTCCCAAATGCCCCGTTGCGCGCCACTTCGTCTGCTCTAGAGAGTTGCATGTCGGATGCCATTGCTAAAGCATTGCCAACACGCGGATAGAGAACGCGGAGTCGGGTAGGTTTTGCGCGGGACGGGAAACTTTTACGCTGATTCGCAAATTGTCTCCGGTGGGAGAGGCCGCAAAACGCGCAACCGGCGCGGCATTTGCTCGACTACTGCCAGTGGCGGATCGATTCTGGCGAGGATTTGCCGTGGCGTTTCCAGCGCTCAAGTTGCGCGAAACGAATCTGTTTCCTTTATAATTCGAAGACGCACAGTTCTGCCACGATGCGCCCGTAGCTCAATTGGATAGAGTGCTTGGCTACGAACCAAGAGGTTGGGAGTTCGATTCTCTCCGGGCGCACCATATTTACTACTTAAAACAATATTTGCAATTTGTCAGTTCTGAGTTTGCTACCGATTTGCTACCGGGTTGACTTCGTTGGTTCCCTTCGACGCCCTAACCTCCCATCGCCGTTTTATATCGCCCAAACCCATCACCCACTCGCGCCGAGTCATGCCGTCGGTGAAATTGTGAGCGGGCTCCAAGCCTCGTTCACGGATGATACTTGGATCCTCGCCGAGCCATGCGGCGCACCATTCGAAACTACCGTAAAACCCTTCCCTCAATTCTGGCGGTGGTGTCGGCCGGTGGTGTCGCGTCCAGTCGGTCTTCGAAACGATCCACTCAAACGCGTTCAGAGCGAGCTCGGTCGGCCTGCCGCGGGAGTCACATTGCAGGGCATCGTGGAATGCCGTCTCGATCATTTTGCGAGCGAGTAAGAGAGTTGGCGAGGAGTGATCTCGGGTGGACGCTCCGCGAAAGCCTTGCGAGCGAACAGATTTTTCTTCAGGCGCCATGCCCCATTTATCCGCCACGCGCGGAAAACGGGTCAATAGCCCTAGCGCCGTTCGCCAGCTCGTAGTTCAGACATCTCGATATATCTGGCCCCGCGGTCCGATTTCCGCCACGGTGATCTCGTTGTCGAGGACTTCAAAGAGAACTCTATAGTCCCCGATTCGAGTGCTTCGCATGGTTGTGCCCCCTTTTAGGGGATATGACAGGCGAATGTCAAAGGGATCATCGGCAATAGATTTCAATTTGTCGGCAATTCTTCGGCGGGTGTTCTTGTCCAACTTCGAAAGATATTTCCTCGCGTCGCTGCTTAGCTTAACGTTGAGGGCCAAGAGTCATTCGACCTCAGCGAGATCGGTCAGTTCTCCGTGTTCTCTCTCTTTTCGAGCCCTTTCAAAGATTCGGCCAACCGCTTCAGGTTGCGATGCAAGATCAAACCAGTCAGCCAAGTTCGCAATTGGATCTACGTGTCGCTGGAGGCTTCTAACAGAGGATGCAGTCAGCGAATTGTTTGTCAATCCTGCCCGGCGCGAGCACTCAAGAATGTAATCGAGAGTGCGGTACATTTGCTCAAAGTTGTCCGCGTTGGAGCGCAGCGTTTGAGACGTAACTGGCTCAGAGTTTGGAGCCGCCTTAGACTCCCCTCGCATCGAACGGTTAATCAGGTCGATGAGCCTCTCTAGGGATCCATTAAGTTCGCGGAGATGGTAAGCAATGCGGATCGTGTTGCCGCGATTCTTGACGGCAGCGGCTAATCTGGAGGCGAGAGCAAGCGTGTCGTAGACCTTCGCATTCCAGTTATACGTCCCGAGATTGCTGATCACTGTTTCAGCAGCGCTCACGTCTCTTCCTCGCTTGATAGATGCAATAGATTGTCCCTCTGTTGCGGAAGTCGGACAATATTACAGAAGTTTCTATGTGAGCCTCTTCTCGTCACCGGCGGCAGGAATGATACTGCAAAACCATATCCACACTCAATGATAAACGACACCGGCCTACTTCGCCCTGCAGCGCCCGTCCGCCGCCCCAACTCGTTTTTCAAAACGCGGGGCCCCCGCCTTTTTGATATTTGCTGAACTGCAATCGAATCAAAACGACGACACTGTCGGCGATTTCAGGCCTCACGCCCCAACTCGTCAAAAACCAGCGGGCCTTGGTGCCGAAGTGTTGACAGAGATTGGCAGTTTGCCAGTCTTTCCGGAGTTCTCTTCCGGCGATTATTCTTCGGCACCGGCCCAGGAGTTGCGAGGGGAGGGAGCCTGTTAGACCCAACCCCCGCACCTCCGGTCCGCTCCGGACGGGACCATGACCGCCCGGAACGAAATTCAACTTCGAAAAAAGCCCGGGGGCCACGGGCCAGCGGCCCCCGTTTCCCCGACTCTGCTGCCACAACAAAGCAGAGCCGAAAAACTTAAAACTTTGGCGTCGCGACCAGCGCCGCAATTTGATCTGCGTCGCGCCGAAGGTAATAATTTTTCACGCACGCCGACGCCTGGTCGCGATCGATCATCATCATCGGCATTTCTTGCTTGAGTGCCTGGAGACGGCCGCCGAAAGTGGAGCGACGTTCCTCCTCCCGAGCAAGTTGCATTGCCACTCGCCCTTCGCGGATCAGCGGGCCGAATAAATAAAGTTCTTCTGGCGGTGGGTTCATGGCGTTCCCTTCGAAAATCCCCGTGCAATCAAGTCGTGCAACGCCGCCGATGGCACGCGGACAGCACGGCCGATCCGAACCACCGTTACACGACCTCTTGAGATCATCAGGCGCATGGTTTGCGGTTTGATTCGCATAATTGCGGCCGCCTCGCTCGTGGTGTGGAGTTTTCCGACGACGGGGAGATTGAAATCTTCTCGCTTCATTACGGCCTCGCGTCGGGAATAACTGTAAACACCGCAGGACGAAGGAAAACCATGGCCACGGTGCAATAGACAGAAATTTCCACCATATTTGATTTCTTCAAACTAAAGGGGTCGACTTGCAGCTCTAGGGAATCCCAGAAACCAATGACGCAGTTGCTAAAATCGCCGATCACGATCGGGCAAATATCACTGCTGCCGCCCTTTGTCTGCGCCGAAGGAATCGATGTGGTGGTGAGCGCCCTCATGCCCATTACTTTGTCATCCGTGGTCCACAAAGGCGCCGTTGCGCCCGTGAACTCGACGGTTCGGCGCATGCGGGAGCGGATGTTTGGATGCGTGATCAGTGCGCTGGGAGCGCCATTCGCGATGGCGATCAGCCGCTCCGCTTCCGCGATGTTGTCTCCGGCGACCTGCGCACCGCTGGCGCCGAGGACGACGCTATTGGTTCCGGCTGCGCTTAGAATGCCGGCCGGCTGGTTGCTGTTTCCCGTTCCGGCCAGGCCTGCGGCGTCCACCGCGACCGCGACGGCACGAGTCAAATCCGCCAACAAGAATGCTTCGATGTCCGGTGTGCTCTGCGCCAGCAATTGCCGGGAAATACTCGTCACCCCCTGGAGCGTGAACGGTTGCAGTTTCACCGCTGAAAAACTCGAATCGACCTGGGGTGCGTTGGTCCCGCCGTCTTCGGCCATCCAGGTTGCTGTGGTGTAGGCGTTCTGAATACTGACGACGAGGTCGTTTTGCAGTCCGAATAAAGTTTTCGCACCGGCTTTGCCGAGTACGAGCTGGCTTCGAAGTGCTGTCGCAATCCGATCCGCTATCTGAAGCCCGAGCAAATAGCCGCCAGCCGTATTTGTACGCGTGTCGAGCGACATCTGGGGCCGGACCTGCGGCGAAAACGGAACAAATGCCGCATTCATTCTGCTGGGGCGGCCAGCCCGCTCCTGCAGTTGAGTCACTGAGTATCCAACCTCAGGACAGAGTTGATGTTTTTGACCGTCGCGGCCAGGCGTGGCAAGGTCGCAAATCAATCTGATCAAGGAATAATCTTGAGGACACGGAACCGTGGCTAAAGTTGTCATACTTCTTGGTAACCCACCTTTCGAAAATCAGTCAACAGATGCCATCAACATCCATCAACAAGCGGTGGCACCGCGTCTAGTCATTCCCCTCGCGGAGAATTTTGCGCCTGATCGTCGCTCTGCCCAGTCCGCGCTCGCGGTCGGTTTGGCATGCGGGCGTGCAGTATCGTTCTGGATGCGGAGTTCCGATCTGCCGCGAATCAATGAAACTGTAGCTTTCTCGACATCCTTGACACTCAAGAAAGCTATTCCGGACCCCCATGGGCTCGTTCTCATGGCGCCGCTGCCAGCATCCGCCGACGACTGTGTACTGCGCCCGCAGCCGCGTAGCTTCCGCGAGGTCATAGCGACCGTTCTCCAATGGCTGTAAGCCAACTCGCCGTAGGAACTTCGTGACATACGGAGCAGACGTTCCCCAGGCGCGTGCGATCTCACAGACTCCCGTTCCCGCGCGTTTATTTTTTGCTGTTACCACTTAGCCCTCACTGTTAATCATTAACCTGCTGAAAGTTGCTGAATCTGCGAGTACCGCGCGGTCGGGAGACACTCGCAGGCGGTCGGCTTGGACAGGACCCAAACCGCCAAGGATTACTTTATTTCCCACTTTCGCCTCCTAGCGTTGCCTCTTTGACCACTTGGCTAACACGCCGTTTCGATGCAACCGAGCACATCAGACCAGCACTCACTGCCGATCCCGCGTGTGATGGACTCGGGGTCGTCCAGGCCACGCCCACAGATAGAGCATGTTGCACACGGTCCACAGACATGGCCCTCTACGATCTGCCGCGCGACCTCATAGACCTTCTTATCCCGCCTTCTTTGGCGTGTGGTCGCAGCCTTTTGCGCAGCGATACTGCGACGTTCACGCCTGCGTTCGTCTGCTGCTAAAACCGCACGCCGTACAACGTCAGCATCATATCCATGCGGATTGTGAAGCGTGCCGTCCGCAAGAATCCCGACATCTTCCAATCCCGCGTTCTCCCAGCGAACCCACCGATAAGTGCTCATCTGTTTGCCTCCAATTCGCCGATTTGTGCAACCTTTGCAACCTTCTCCTATTTGACCCGTCTAGCGCGCGCGCGGTGAGGAGCTACTAGACGTGCCAAATAGACGATCGTTGCAATCGTTGCAACTTTGCTTGTTCACGATGCGTCTTCGCTTCTCAGTGCAATCCCGTCAATCTTCTTGCCGTGTGATTCGCGTTTCAGTATTCGCTTGAGCATCGCACCCTGCGTTGAATTCACTGGATTCGCTCCGAGAGAACTGCGGCTTTCATGTATCGCCGTTTCAGCTCGTTGACGATTTCAGGTTTGCGCTGGCGGATTGCCTCGATCAGCCATTCTGCCGTCTGTGGTAGCTCTAGCTCGATCGCTGGCGGGCGGTCCACGAAGAGCAATAAAACTATCGTGCCGCCCAGTTTCTTAACTTCGTCCACAAGTACTTCGGGTCTGATCATAGTTCTACCTTCTTCCACAGACTTTCCTGGTCGGCTTTGCCTTCCTCTGTCCGTCCACCCCCGTTTAACCCGGTAGGAGTGGTAGAACCCGCATGAACATTGGGGATTGTGCAGTTTTTAGCGTCGGTAGGATGAGCCTGCTCTACCGCGTTCGAAATATGCGTTGGACCCGCATGAACACTGCACTCTACCGTTTCTACCGGGTTAGGAGTGGGGGTGTAGACGGGGCTGGAAAGAATGGGGGTTAAGTACTTGTCCCATGGACCCTCGAAATCATCACGCCTGTATCCCCTGATTTTTCTGCCCATCACCCAAATTTGGCCAGGAGTGACGTTGAAATCGGACAGCAGGAGGGCGAGTCTCGTAGCTGACAGGGGCTTACCGCTCACAGCTTCGGCCCATGGGCTGGTTTCAATCTCACATAAGCTTTTGAGAATATCGACGGTTTCAACTACGTCCTTGTCAAGTTCTCCGAAGACCGTGCGAATGTCGGACAACAATTGAATCTTGTAATCTAGGCGCACCTTGCCGGACGTTCCCACGAAGATCTCTTCAAGGGCGGCGCCAAGTCTCTCGGAATACGTGCCGCCCAGGTCATCAGCAATGGCGAAAAGTGGAAATGAGATCGACTTCTTACGGCTGTTGAGCCATCGCGGCACTCCGCGGGGTCTTTTGTTCGCGAGCCAAACATTTAGCCGCTGCCCAGCCCATAGCGCCAACTTCTGACGTATCGGGAAGGATTCTTCCTCGCCGGTGTCAATGAAGTACTCCTCTGCCATGTGTCCTGCGCCATGCCGCTGTAACTTGATCGGAAAGCAGCGAGTAAGAGTTGCTGGTTGCAGATAGTGGGTTCCAATTCCACAAATGGCCTTTGGGCCGTAGACTTGAAATTTCTTTACGGTGTGTTTCTCACCCTCGCACTTAATGAACGGACGGCCGGGACGCCACCCATTATTGAAGATGCAGCACAGCAGGGCGGACATTTCCTTGTCCTGAAAGTTAAGATCAGTTTCATCGAACAAAATAGTAGGGCTCTCGCCGTCGATGACGCGGATCAATGCTGCCGGCGTTGCGCCGCCGATAGTCGCTGGTTTTTGCACAAACAATTCACAAATTTCCAGCAATTGCGACTTCCCGCACTCCGGCACCGGACTGGAGACGTGCAAGTAACCGGTGCTCCCGCGGTAAGCCGGAAACAGATAGCTGTGTGCCATCCAGAACGTGCAGACCACCGCCTGCGCTTCGGTCATGATCACGTATCGCTGCAGGAAGGCTTTGATTTCCTCGATAAGTTCCGGGCCGTCGACCAAGGGTGACGGGGTAACTATCGGTGCGTTGAATTCAATGTGGACTCCGTTCGGTTTGTCAGCCACGCTCGTACTCCAGTCCGGCTGCGGCACAATATTCAGCGTCTAGGCTGCGCTGATCACGGAGAGTGACCGCTAGTGTCGACCAGCAGTCTTCCTGCTCGGTAGGCCAGTCCGGCATCGCGCCCGCGCGTAGCTCAGACAGACGGGCGTTCACCAGGTTGTAGGCCCACGATGCGGCGTGTAGTTGTTCCCTGAGTTGAAGGCGATGCCGGCGTGCTTCGTCCTGGCGGGCCTGCTCGAGTTCACGAAGGCGATCACGTTCCGCTGCCTCAATCTTCATTTTGCGGGCGACTGATGGCGTCGGTGCTTCGTCCCAAACTCCAAGCGCCTGACAAGCTTCTTTAAGTGTTAGGTGATCCCGCAGCATGACGAAATCGATCATGCTTCCCTTGGCGCCGCAGCCAAAGCAGTGGAAGCTTCCGGTTGTCATGCTCGCCGAAAACGACTTCCCGCTTTTGCTTTTGTGAAACGGGCAGCGTCCTGGCGCCCAGCCGCGGCGCTCGCGGCCTAGGTTGCCGAGCGCGAGCTCGTAGAACTGCCTAGCAGGCGGTAGGTGGTCCCTTCGAATGCGATGTTTCATTGCGACACCTTCACAGTGTCGACTCGTCCGGATTCAAGGAAGGCGAGCACGTCTTCTTCTCTGTATCGGATGGACCCTCCCACTCGGATAAAAGGGGGTCCGTAGCGCTTCGAGCGCCAGTTCGCTAGTGTGCGGACGGGTTTGGCGAGAGTTTCTGAGGTTTGCTTTGGGTCTAATAGGCGTTGCCGTTTCATTGTGTGACCTCGCGGGACTTCTTGTGTCAGCGCGAGAATCAGTGAATGAGGCTGTGGAAAGCTATGACAGACACTTCCTGAATCTTCCCGGAAGTGTTTTGCACAGAGGTTGTGAGATTGCGAGGGACTTACTTGCGCTTCATTTGCTCGTAGTTACGAGCAAGCGATTCGGGGTCGATGTTCTTTACTTTGCCGTCCTTGGTTTGTTTCACAAAATGAGGGGCGCACATTCGTATCGCCTCCCGCTCGCTATCGTAACCAGTGATAAGGCCTTTTTCCCGCCAGGTGATGATCGTGGCGGCCAGCTCTACTTCTGTGCCTTTCCAGATGATGGGGTTGGAGGTCGCGGGCGCCGTTTGCTCGGACTCGCGCGCGGCCATGCGGGCGGTGACGGCAGCACAAAATGCCTTCCACTCCGGCCTCTGTTTGCTCAATTCGTCAATTTTTCCCCGCAGCACCGCCTCCACCTCGCCGGCGAACTCACCTGGAGCCCGGGTTTTCCAGTCGATCAAATCAAGTTCGGCTTTCTTGAGTTTCGCTATCCAAATGTGATAATCGACCATCATTAAGGCGTCAGCCTTCAATCCTGGGTCCGAGCTCTGGGCCCCTATTTTTTCCCAATGCCCCGCGGTCTCAAGAGCTTCGATCTGGTCGTGCTTATGTTCGAGCGTCATGGGTCATTCCTTCCCTTCTGCTAGAAGATCCCCGAGCCCCCCAGCGGTGAGCAGCGCGGCGCCGGCGCGATTTACACTCACTCGAACCGGATCCATTTCGAGCCGCGCATAAACCTTTGTCGCAGAGGAGCCGTCTGCATGCCCGAGAGACTTCCCAATAATCGGCATACTGGCCCCCGTCGCGGCCTGCCATGACCCGAGCGTGCGGCGCAAATCATGGAGGCGTAGATCGGCGAGACCCGCACGGTCAACAATTCGCTTCCATGTGGTTTTCGGCTCCACCAAATGCCCGGTGCGCCCGCGACCAGGGAATACCCACTCACTTTTAGAATTCTCTTTTCGCTTTTCCAAAAGCCGCATGGCGACGGGTGAGAGCGCTACATTGATGTCCTCGTCCTCTTTTGCCTTGGCTGCTGGAATGGTCCAGGTTGCTTCCGTCCAGGCAATTTCGTCCCAGCGCATCGATTGCACATTCGAGCGCCGGGCGCCGGACAACAGACTGAGAAGAACATAGTCGCGAATTCCTTCGTTTGTTTCCTGATCCAGCGACTTAAAAAAAGCCGGCAATTCTTCGCTTTTCAGGAATCGCTTGCGCTTGCGCTCCGGGAACGGTTCGATACCCTCGGCCGGATTTTCCCCTTTCCACCCGGTTTCCCGCGCGTGGTTGAACATCACCGAAAGCAACTCGACCACCCGATTAGCGGCATATGGTCCGCCAACCATCTGCGCTTTCCGGGCGGGAGCGCCTGGAGCGCTGACAGGCATCACTGCGCGCTTGTTTTTGATCCGCGCGTGCAGGAGCAGCACGTCGCCGTGCCTAATTGATGAAATTTTTTTGAATCGCCACTTCGCGAGGTGAACCCTGAAGCGGCGTCCGTGCTCGCCTAAATTTCTTTTGCGCTTCGCGTTCTTCGAATAGGACGCGAACAATTCTGTTAGCGTGTCCTCATCGCGAATCGCGCGCCGCTTCTCAGCCGGATTTTCCCCCTGCGCGATCTTGCCGTTTAATTCTTCGGCTTTCCTGCGGGCCTGATCGATGCCCATGTCGGGGTAAGGGCCAATCGTGATGCGCTCGGGGCGACCATCTATCTTTCGGTAGAGGACGAATCCTTTCTTCCCCATGGGACTCACAGCAAGGGCCAGCCCGCGCACGCGGGCATCGTAAAAATAAGCCCGCTTCGCCGTCGGAGGACAAACCATGCGGTCGAGGCGCTTTTGCGTGAAATCGGACTTTGCTACCAGTTTGCTACTGGAGGGAGTGACTTGGCGTGATTTTCCGTGACTTCCCGTTACCTTCACAACTCAATAATAATGCCCTAATGCGCAGAAAGTAAAGCTCTATGTGACCTCGCGTGACCTCGCGTGACAAGTCAGATTCATGGCTACGAACCAAGAGGTTGGGAGTTCGATTCTCTCCGGGCGCACCACTCTTTCTTCCAAACATTCAGCCGCTTAAGATCCCTCGCTGGCGCTCGGGATTTCGCCAGCGGGCTCCCGCTTCGCTCACGCCCGCTAAACGGCTCAAGTTCGATTCTCGCCGGGCACACCACTTTTCCCTACTTCATGGAGTCCACTGCCGTCAGCGCAGCGCTGGTGACCTGCTTAAAGGCCTCCGAGGCGGGATTGATCAGATCGAAGTGCCCGGCATGCGGGATTTCCACTAACTGAGCCGATTCGCCCGCCTTCTTTTTTCGCTCGACATAATCGCGGCTAAACTTCGGCGGCACCGTGTCATCTTCGGCGCCATGCAGCAGCCACTGCCGGGCTTGCGGGATGCTCAGTTCCATGGGGTCGGCTTCGCGATAGTGCTCCGGAACTGCCTGGGGAGTGCCTCCGAGAAATTCGGCAACGGCGTCGTGGCTCAGATGCAATGCGAAGGCTTGCTTGAGATCGACGACTCCGGCTAACGAGATGGCATTGCGGATCGAAGTCTCGTGGGCCGCGAGGCAGAGGGCGAGCTGTCCGCCGGCGGAATGTCCCATGACTACTAAACGGTCGAGGTCGAGATGAAATCGAGAATGCTCCTGCTGTAGAAAGCGGAAGGCTGATCGGAGGTCCGCGAAGGTTCCAGGCCTGCCGCCGCCGGGGTTGCCAACGCGGCGATATTCAAGGTTGAAGGTTGCCAGGCCTGCCGCTCGCAGCGCGTTGCACAGATGTCCGGCGTGCGCGAGATCATACTCCGCTCGCCAGAAGCCTCCGTGGATGTTGACGACGACGGGGTACGGGGCTTTGGTGCGCGGCAAACGTACTTCGAGAAACTGATAGGGATCGGAACCATAGGCAACTCGCTCATCGGGCGCCGGCTGCGGCTGCGTGAGAATATCTTCGGCGGACAGGCGATTGCTCCTCGGAAAGAGAGCTCGGCTAAAAGCAAACAGGTGAGGGCACCAGTCCTGCGCGAGCTTAGCTCTCTTTCAACTTCAGCTTGCCCTTGTTTTCCTCGATAAAAACTTTAAGGTCGGGAACAGCGTTGAGTAGTTTCGTCCACTGTTCGTAATAGAGCGTCACCGGGAAGCGTCCGAGACCGTAAACACTGACGCCGCCTTTTTCGCTGACCCGGAATTCGATGGCGCCACTTCTTTTTTTTGTGTCCACCTGCTTTTCAAGATCGGCCAGGCGAGCTTTCAATTCTTCGTAACTCGGTTCGGTCATGAATGCACCTCAAAAATGATTTCTTTTGTCTTTGTCACAATCATAATCATAATCGCAGCGGCGAGCCGATTGTTTCGTTGAGAGGGCGGCGGCTTGTGGAAAAAATCGCAGATTCTTTCCTCACGCCTTCCCTTTAGGTGAAAAACTTTACACTATTACCATTGTGCCGGGTCGATTGTTTGTATCTATCTGTCCCAAAAACGGTTACGGTACCGTCTGTAAGCAGCAATTGGAAGCGCAAATGCATAAAATAGCTATAACCACACAATGCAGCGTGGAAATTAGCGGAGGAAGAATGGCGAAGGCGAAGAAAAAGTCATTTATTGAAAGCATACCTATGCTGGTGCTGCTGGGATTGCTGGCAGGCGCCGTGGGGGGCATGGGAGTCGGTCTGATTCAGTTACGTGCGTTGAATTCGACGGCATCCAGCGCTGCTGGCAAGTAAGTTTTTGCAGTTGGAAAGGCTGTCGGCACACTCTTCAGCTCGATGATCTCTCTTCTCTACAGCGGTTATTACCTCCGGCGTCGTTTGGCTTGCCGGATGGAAGCCGTAGACGTGACACGATCGCGATTGACTCCTCCCTGTCGCTTCACCTCTGTTTCTTCGATCCCCGAAAACTTTAGATTAGAACGCGAGTAGCGTCGCTGCTGCTTGCTGGAAATTGATTCCAGCGGCCAACAACGCGCCGTGCCGTGCAGCATTCGTGTGCGCCGACGACCGTAGCGAAGTCGTGCGTAGGCATAAGCGATACCAGAAAACGCGTTTGGTATTAACCATAGTTAACTACGTGATATTCTAGCGTCAGTTGTCGCGGGGTAGCCCCTGCAGAATTAACGATCGCGAACTTAATGGCTCGTGATTGCAATCACAGCCCAGGGTGACTAGGAGCGTGGTCGAAGGCAGCGAAGACAGTTAATTTGGGAACATGATATTGAAATTGAAATTCATTTTCATTATGAGCCGTTTCGTGACGAGCCGCCGGATAAGTGCAAACCGAGATCGCGCGCCCAGACTGTGGTTGCCGCTAGCCTTGGCGCTCGTACTCGAACTGGGCTTTGCTGCTCCGGAAGGATGGGCGCAGGCTCAATCCCCATCAGTTGCCCCCCAGACCGTGCAGGCCTCGATCCAGCAAAACGACACGCCGGATGCGAATGATCCGCCCGCGCCGCCGCTGAGCGATGCCCTTGCCGATCCCGAAACGATGGTTCCTCATTTCAAGAACACGCGGTTCTGGCTTTCGGGGCAAGCGAACTTCATCTTCCAGGCGCTACCTCCCTTTCATGCCGATTACAGCGGGCCGCACAGCCTGGGTCCGGGCTACGAGAAAGCTACTTCGAGGGTCATGACGCTGTATACCGGCGTGCGACTCAACCACTCCACGGAGCTTCTGGTGGACATTGAAGAAGCGGGTGGGGCTGCGCTCAGCGAGGGTTTTGGCTTGGCAGGAAATACGGACCTGGACATCGTACGCAATCCGTCGTTGAGCAAAGCACCGTATCTGGGACGCGGCATGATTCACACAGTGATCGGGCTGAGCAAGGATAAGGTTGAAAACCAGCGCAGTTTTCTGTCGCTGTTCGATGAATTGCCGCGGCGACGGTTAGAGATTCGAGTTGGCAAGTTCAGCATGCCGGATTTCTTTGATCAGAATTCGGTCGGATCCGACACTCATTTTCAGTTTGTGAATTGGTCGGTGGACCAAAATGGCGCATGGGACTACGCGGCCGATACGCGCGGTTACACGGTCGGTGTGGTTGCGGACTTCGAGGACCGCAACTGGGGTTTCCGCTTCGCCGAGGTCCTCATGCCGGTGGTCGCAAATGGAATTGACCTGGTCTGGCGACCGTGGCAGGTACATGCGGAGAATTGGGAATACGAGTTGCGCCATGGAGTCATCCCGAAAAAAGCGGGGGTGGTACGACTGCTGGCGTATTCGAATTATGCCAACATGGGTATCTACCGCGAGGCGAATACCCAGTTTGTAGAAGGCCAAGTGCCGGTGCCGGAGATCACCAATCATCCGTGGCATGTCACCCACAAATATGGTTTTGGCGTGAACCTGGAACAAGACCTCGCGCGCTACGTGACGGCATACGCTCGCTGGGGGTGGGACAACGGAAAAGCCGAATCTTTTGTCTACACCGAGATTGATTCGACATTGAACCAGGGCATAGGGATCAATGGCGCGCTCTGGCATCGCAGGCAAGATCGTGCCGGAGTTGCTTTCGTGTCGAACGGGATCAAGAAAGATCATCAGGTATATCTGGCGGATGGTGGAGAGGGTTTTCTGCTGGGCGATCATGGGCTGAACTACGGACGGGAGAACATTTTCGAATCGTATTACACACTGCATGTGTGGCGGGGAATCTACCTTGCTCCGGGAGTGCAGCACATCAATAATCCTGGCTACAATCGCGATCGCGGGCCGGTGGTGGTGGCGACGCTGAGGGCCCACGTGGAGTTCTAGCGCCGGATATCTCAGATCTCGCCTCTCAGGTAGCGTTCTAGTGGACTGTCTGTTTTGCCAGTTGTTCCCGTTCCTTCTCACGACTAAAAAGGTAAGGATCAGGCAAAGTGTGTCTCACTTGGCATCAGCACTTTGTGGGCTGCTGTACTGGATGTTGAATCACCTGAATCGCGTCATCTGCTGCTAGCGTTGCTACGTCTCGTAGCAGAAGAATTAGAACCGGCAGATTCGTTGAATGAAGGAAAAATCTGAACACAGGAGAAAGTCATGAATAAAGCCAATTACCGATGGATCCTCATGCTCGCGCTGCTTGCCGTCCTCGGTCTGACACTCGCGCTACTTCGGCCCGGCCACGTGCAAGCTCAAGGTCAACCTCAGTATCCGATCATGGACAAGATTGCCGATAAGATCGTACAGAAATACCAAACTTCGACGTGCGAACAATTGTGGGTGAAGAAGAGCCAAAAAGCTCCCCCGACTCCTGAAGAAGTAAGGGCGGTGGGGATTCTTAAGAGCGACCCGCAGATGCGCGCTGCATTCATCAATAGAATTGCAGCACCGATCGCCAACAAAATGTTCGAGTGCGGACTGATTCCCTGAAAGTATGAGGACCGCGAGCACAATTCCGGAAAAATCGAGCAAGTGTTTTTTCGAAACATTGGATCCAACTGAGGAGAGTGACATGCGTATGAGACTTGCAGTCGGGCAGGGGAAGAAATTCGAAGCCGCCGGCGTGGCGGCCATCGGCAAACGCTGGATGATGCTTGGTGCGATAGCGATTGCAGCTACGGCTGCATTGGTGGCGCAGAGTCCTGAGATGCAGCAAAAGCTAGCAACCGTGAAGCAGACGGTTGCGGCCAACAAGCAGAGACTGCAACAGTATCAGTGGATTGAAACCACGCAGCTCACGCTGGATGGAGATCCTAAACCTCAAACTCAAAACCTGTGCCAGTACGGTCCGGGCGGTCAGGTTCAGAAAACTCCCATCGGTACTCCGCCGCCTCCTCCGAGTGGTGGCCGGTTGAAGCAAAGAGTCGTCGCGAAGAAAAAAGCGGAGATGAAGGACTACATGGACGATGTGAAGGCGGTTCTCGCCCAGTACGTGCCGCCCGATCCGCAGAAAATGCAGCAAGCCTACCAGGCGGGCAAATTCTCCTTGAATCCCGTGGGGGGCATCACGAATTTCATCTTCAAGGATTATGCCCAGCCCGGCGATCAGATGATTTTGTCTTTCGATCCCGCCAAATTAGCGGTCATCTCCGTGACCGTCAACAGCTACATGGGGCAAGCCAAGGATGTCGTGAACTTGCAGGTTCAGATGGCCCTCCTTCCCGATGGCACGAGCTATGTGCAACAGACCGTTTTGAACGCAGTCGCCAAGAAACTCGTAGTGACCACAACCAGTTCCAATTTCCAGAAGATCGGCGGTTAGCAACGGCGGCACAGCGGCGATCGCGCGTATCTGGCGGTCGCCGTTTAGCGTTCGTAACTTTCTCGACGGCCCAAGAAGCAGGCGCGGTTAATTCAAGGCTAAGTGCTCCCGGGGCACAAGTCCTGCCTGTCAAGAGTGACAGGCCCGAAACCGTCGGCGCTGTGCTGGACACTGCTGACGTCCCAACGTCGAATGCGGCGACCGCCGTTTCTGAAGGCCTAAGGGGTATATGAGTTCCGTCTACGGTGGCCCCGCACAGGGCGTAGCGAATCCGACTTCCCCGACCCGGACAGTGGTCCTGGGGTGTTTCGTAACTTTGTCATGCTACCTTGCCGCCAGAGTAGGCGGCACCCTCGTGTTAAGGCCTCAAATGGTCTGGCCGCTGTGGCCAGGTTGTGCGCTCTTGGTTGCGGTGTTGCTTTTGGTGCCACGGAGATTGTGGCCAGTAGTTATGGTTGGAGGGTTCGCAGGATTTGTTTTCTACGACCTGCAGCTAGGTTTGACACTCCGCACGACGGCTTTGCTTATCTCGGCGGACGCGATCGAGATCCTCACCGCTACTCTGGGCGTTAGCTATTCCTCCGACGGCGTGCCGCGTCTGAACACCGTAAAGTCTCTCGCCAAGTATTGGTTCTTTGCGATTATCCTCGCACCACTTGCGGCGGCGTTTGTCGCTACCATCGCTTTTGGCGGAAACTCCTGGATTCGTTGGAGGATTGGTTTTTTTACGGAGGCCTTAGCTCTTCTCACTCTAACGCCAGCCATTTTGAGCTGGGTGAATCTGAGCCGGGAATGGTCAGGAAAGTCACGAGCTTTCTACCTGGAGGCCTCAGCCCTGATGGCGGGCTTGATTCTCTTGGGTTATGTCGCCTTCGTGGCTACTGGACACGGGAGTAGGTCAGGACTCCTTTATTCGCTTTTGCCGTTTCTGCTGTGGTCCGCTTTGCGTTTTGGGTTGATGGGGATCAGCACTTCGATGGTTGCGGTTGCATCTCTGGCGGTTTGGGGTGTCGTCCACGGACGTGGGCCTTTCACCGGAGCCGAGCCGCTCCAGGATGTGTTGTCACTACAACTATTCTTGTTATTCACCGCAACGCCTTTCATGGTTCTCGCGGTTCTAGTGGAGGAGCGGAAAGAGGCCGAGGCGGTAGTTCGTGAAAGCCAGAGTCAATTGGCAAACATTGTGGGTTCGGCCATGGATGCCATCATTGCCGTCGATTCCGAACAGCGGATCGTGTTGTTCAATGCAGCTGCGGAAAAGATGTTCAAGTGTCCAGCTCTCGACGTGATTGGGCGTTCGGTCGACTGTTTTATTCCGGAACGCTTCCGCCATGGGCACGGTGACCACATCCGCCGCTTCGGGGAGGCCGGCATTACGAACCGCAATATGGGAAATCCGAGTGAATTTTGGGCGCAGCGAGAAAACGGCGAAGAGTTTCCTATCGAGGCTTCGATCTCCCAGACTGGAGTTGGCCGGAAACAGGTGTTTACCGTTGTCGTGCGCGATATCAGCGAACGGCTTCGGGCGCAACAAGCAATCCGCGAGAGTGAACAGCGCTTCCGGTTGGTCGCCAATACCGCTCCAGTGCTGATCTGGATGTCGGGTCCGGACAAGCTTTGCAACTACTTCAATGAGCCATGGCTTGAGTTCACGGGTAGGCCTATTGAGCTAGCGTTAGGAAACGGTTGGGCAGAGGGGGTCCATCCCGAGGACCTTCGGGCGTGCCTCGATACCTACACTAAGGCGTTCGATTGTCGTGAATCTTTCAAGATGGAGTACCGGCTCCGGCGACATGACGGACAATTCCGCTGGCTCCTGGATATAGGCGTGCCGAGATTCAATGCAGACGGATCTTTTGCCGGGTATATAGGCTCATGTATCGATGTCACCGACCGCAAACTAGCCGAAGAAGCGTTGGCGGGTGCGAGCCGCAAGTTGATTGAGGCACAGGAGCAAGAACGTATACGCATCGCTCGAGAACTTCACGACGATGTTGGTCAACGTCTCGCCTTGCTAGCCAACGGTCTGGAGCAAATCCAACACAATTCTTCCGGTTTGCCAGGTCAAGTTCGTAGCTCGATGAGAGAGTTACACCAGCACACCTTGCAGATCGCGACCGACATTCAATCTTTGTCACACGAGTTGCACTCGGCAAAACTGGAATATCTTGGCATCGCCGCGGCGATGAGAGGATTTTGCAAAGAATTCCGGGAGCGTCAGCGCGTGGAGATTGACTTTGCCAGCGGCGATTTACCTCGCTCGTTGCCGCCCAATATTTCTCTTTGCCTGTTCCGAGTTCTGCAGGAGGCGCTGCACAATTCGGCAAAGCACAGCGGAGTACGCCACTTCGACGTACGACTAGAGGCAACACCGGATGAGATTTATCTCAAAATTCAGGATTTGGGCTCGGGCTTTGACACGCAAGAAGCGCGGCGAGGCCATGGACTTGGTCTTACCAGTATGGAGGAACGGCTGAAATTGGTGAAGGGGAGTCTTACCATCGAGTCGCAACCCAAGCGTGGCACGACCATCCACGCCCGAGTGCCGCTCAGAGAGACGGATTCCGCGCCGGTCGCGAGCTAACAGCACTACCGATGAGCGCCTGGTGGCTGCATCGATTCACCGCCCGCCGCGTTACCAAAGTAGCTGTCCTTGGGTGGCTCTTGCCTCCTCACCATCTGCATCTGGAGCCACCCACCCAGTCTCGATAAACTCCACCGGACAGACAAACACCGGTACGGGAATTAGTGGCACCGCCCGGATTCTCCACCTTTTTGAGCCAGAGCCGTGTTTTCTGTGCACAGCCAGGAGCCATACCCGTATGCCCGTACAGTGGATTAATTCGTTCCACATTTCGCTCACTACTCTCATCGGCTACGTTCCGGTGATCGCGACCGTGGTGACCTGCTTTTTCAGCGTGATTCTGGCTCGTGCCACACTGCGTTATGTAGAGGCGACCGACAAAGGCTTGACCCTGGCGCGTGAAGAATTTGAGCGCGAGTGGTCGCCCGATCTGCACATCAAACTCGAGCGCGTGTCTTCCACCGAGGTCAGGGTCATTGTGACTAACCTCGCCAAAAGCTCTGTCCTGTTGCAGTTATTGCAGTTGCGCAAAATCTCACACGCCGTACCGTTTGAGCGCCACCGCCTGAATGATCCTCTGGTTGGCGGCATGACCTGGACCCAGGAACTAGGCAGACATATCCTGGCCTGCACCGGAAAGGAATTCGAAGGTCCGATCGCAGCCTCAATGACCTTTTACTCCTCGGGGCGAATGTTCCGCACCGATTGGTTTCGGTCGCACATTCAAGTACGCGACGGCCGCATCCACAGCCTCGAACCCAGCAACATACCTGCCCGCCGCGTGCGGGTGGTTGAACGCAAAGGCCCGGAGCGGCGGCGTGATTTCGTGCAGGACGTCACGGCCGACGCAGTCCCCGACAAACTCGACCGAAAGCCGAACGAGAAAGTTCTTGCCACTGGGGCGTGAGGCTTAGTACGCAGGAGATCGGCACACCTTTTGCACGCCGCGGCGGATTTTCTAAGGGATTGGAAAGATGGAGCGGGAGACGGGGATCGAACCCGTGACATCCAGCTTGGGAAGCTGGCGTTCTACCGCTGAACTACTCCCGCTTGGCCTATCAATTCAACAGTTTAGGTTTTGATTCTACCGCACTCCGACGTTCATCCACAAATACATCCACAAAGTGAGGCGTTTTTCGGATCTGCTCCAGTTTTTCGACGGCGGCCCGCGCCACGTTCGCCGAAACGTGCGTGTAGTGGGCAGTGATCGCGTCCGACAGGTGGCCCACGGCGCTCTGCGTCACCTGGAGCGGAACGCCGAGCTCGGCCATGCGCGTCACGTAGGTGTGGCGCAAATTGTGAAAGCGCAGCCGGGGCAAGCCTGCAGCCTTGCGCAGTGCTCGCCAAGCTGTGTCCCATGACATTTGATGAAGAGCCGGATTAAACCCGCGGCCGCCTTTGAGCGGATCGGTTTTCCTTGTGTGGCGACTTAGGTCACCGGGGAGCAGGTAGTGTTCCGGATCGCACGCGCCCAGCACTTGCGCCCGCTTGTAGAGTCTCGCGACCGCGGCGAAGGCCGGCTGATTCAATTCCACCTGGCGCCGTCCTGCTCTCGATTTCGTCGCCTTGCGCGTGATCAAAATTGAGCGGCCCACGAGGTCAACCTTACCGATTTGCAGTTTCTTGATCTCGCCGCCGCGCATGCCGCTGTTCGCGGCCAGCAGTTCGGCGCAATATGCGACGTCCCATCGGTCACGACTCCGCGCAGCCGACCCCAGACGCATCAGTTGGTCCTCGGTCAGTGCTTCGCCCACTTCGCTATCGGGCTCCCTCAGTCGCTTAAAGCCGGATTCCTTGTCCTCGGGGACGCCTCGCAATTCCCCTTTCCAGAGATGATTCTGTTTCAACACGCGCACCAGAATCCCGAGTTCCAGGTTGATAGGGCGCTCGCGCACTTTCTCGCTGCGGCGAGTCTGGTAGTCGCGCAAGTCATCGAGGGTGATCGCTTTGAGTTTCTTGTTCTTCGTTTCGCCCAGGTGACGGAGCAATTGACGGAGATACGACTGCTCGTTCTTTCTGGCCTTTGCTGACTTTAAGTGAACCGCATGCTGCTCCACCCAGCGCGTGCAAGCCTGCTCGACGGTCCACTTCGCCTTGCTGGTCGGCAGCGTGTCCTGTTCGACGTCTTTCAAAAAGTCCGTTTTGAATTTCTTCGCCTGCTCGCGATCGGTTTCGCCGGTGCTCTTCTCGCACCAGATGCCGTCTTTGTCCTGATAGCGGAATGCAAAAATGTTCTTGTTTCTTTTGTAGAGACCGTCTCGTTTCATCGTGTCCTCTTTCCAGCGCGGTACGCCTTTTGCTTGCACGCATTCGTGCAGAACCGCGCGTCGGTCCTGTGATGATCGGCACCGTCTTTCTTTTTGCCACCGCCGATTTCAAACCATTCACGGCATTGCTGGCAGACGCGATACTCGCGATCGCCATCGATCGCCTGAGCAAACTGGAGCCAGAGCGCACCGATAAGGTTCGTGGGCTCTATGAACAGAAAAGAGCGGCCGTTATCCCAGAGCAGACGCACCTGCGACGGAAACTCGGTGATTTGTTTGTTGATGTTCCGCTGTAGGTAGAGCATGGCCGGGTCGAGAAGGTCGCCCTGCTTGAGTTTTGACCACATGCGAGGATCGCCGCTATCGGTGGCGATTGTTTCCATTCCCGTCAGCGGACAATCCGGCAGAGATGGGTTCAACTGCGCAATCACGCAGTCCTGCTCCCACTGGATGAAACGCTTCAGGAATGACTGCTCTTTGCGGCGCGCTGCGTCCCACACGCGCACCAACCATTTCATGAGACTGATCTGGTCGGACCAAATGTCGAGAGATTCCGCGTAATGAATTTCGGCCGACTCGCCGCGCTTCGGCCGTCGCAGAGTGACCGTCTTTCCGATGGGTCCGGCCGATCCACGGTCAAGCGGACCGTGCATGTTTGCAAACTCCAAGATGCTCTCGTCTTCGTCCTTCGGTAGCGATGCAAAGGTTTTAAAAAGCCCTGTCTTATTTCGCAGTGGGGAAGATGCGGCGCCTTTCGAGATACCGATCGCGCCTCGTTCAATCAGGAACGTGGATGATTTATTGGAGCGCCGTTTTCCAGGATTTAGGTCCGTCGCAAACGCGGATGCAATTTCAAATCCATGCTCGGGAACAAACCAGGTAAAGGAATACGGTTGATTGCTCCGAAAGAACCGCAATGTGGCCATGTATCTCCTTTCTGTAATCGTTACGCATAAGTGCGTATACACGTCTTAACAGTACTGCTACTTTGTGCGTGTGGCAAGCACATTCTGCAACAGAAGGAGTACGCAAATGGATGTACAAAGACTGGCCTTCGCTCTGGCGGTGGTCGGAAACATGTTCGGAGTATCGAAGGACACTATCGGTCGCGCCGCGGATCGCGGCGAACTCGAAACCATTTACATCTGCGGGCGCCGGATGGTTCCCCTATCCGAGGTTGAACGAATAAAACGCGAAGGTCTTGGCGGCCGCAAGAACGCACGCAAGAAAGCCAAGGCGCAGTGACAGACCCGAAAACCCAACGCGGCCGAATCCTCGAGTTGCTGATCGCAGCGCGGGGTGATTGGGTCCCGCTGCCAGCGCTTTTGGAATGCGCAGCCCAGTACAGTGCCAGGATTCACGAACTGCGGGCGCTCGGGTTCAGAATCGAGAATCGGCGGGAGCGCAGCGTCGCTGGGATAACCCATTCATGGTTCCGGCTGCTGGCAGCACCGACGACCGAGCGCCTAGAGAAGGCTCGCGAGTGGATCTCCGCCGCGCGGCCCAAACCTGAGGAACCTATCACCGGTTCACTTTTCTCCGACCCATTGCCAGAGAGGCATAGAGACGATGGCTGAGCAACCGTGGTTCAAATTCTTTGCGGCGGATTACCTGCTTGATGCCGACGTCGACGCCATGCCGCGGGAAGCAGAAGCTTTGCTGGTCCGAATGTGGTGTGTCTGTCATCGCGAGGGGTATTGCCCATCTGACCCTGCAACGCTGGCCAGAAAGACCCTGTGTTCTTTGCAGTACATCTCGCAGTGCAAACCGCATTGCGAACCGTTCTTCGAACTGCGCCAGGATGGGAAACTCTACAGCCGACGCATGGAAGAGGAAAAGGCGCGATCGGAGCAAGCTCGACAAAACGCAAACAAGCGTTACGCGCCAAAGTCAAAATCAGATTCAGATTCAGATTCAAAGTCAGAATCAAAGTCAGAGTCAGAGTCAGAGTCAGAGCGCGGCAGTGCGGTTGGCAGTGCAAATGGCAGTGCAGTTGGCACTGCCGCGCAAAAACAACTGCTCCCGGATTGGATCCCCCCGGAGAACTGGCAGGGATTTGTTGAACATCGCAAGAAACTGAGAGCTTGTCTTACTCCCAGGTCTACCAACCTGATCGTCGGGAAACTCACATTACTTCGAAAGCAGGGATACGCACCCGCTGAGGTTTTAGATCAATCGGTCGCAAACGGATGGAAAGGCATCTTCGAACTGAAAGGAACAAACGGACATGGAAACCGAGCACAGCAGCGAACAACTGACAACCTCGCGGCCCTCGAAGCAGCATTCCCGATGGATCGGTGAACAGCTCACCATTCTAGGCGAAGCGATGGGCGAAACAGTCTCGCCGGAACGGATGAAAATCTATGCCGGGGATCTCGCTGACCTTGACCGCTCACAACTCGAGGTCGCCTTTACGCGAGCTCGCCGCGAACTGAAATTCTTTCCGCGGATTTCCGAATTGCGCGACATGGCCGGCGTCGCGGCGAAGGATGTGCGCAACGTCGAAGCTGAGGCAGCGTGGAAATTCGTGAACGACTATCTGCGTAAGTGGGGCGTCGACTTGATGCCGATCTACTCAGGCGGGAAGCGAATCGAGGCGCCCGCACTTCCACCCCGCATCGCGTATGCGTTGCGCAGAATCGGAGGTCTGTCCGGACTGAACCAAGTCACGCAAGAGAATCGGGCGTTTGTGTTCAGGGATTTCTGTGAGGCGTACAACGTAGCGCCGATCGCAGACTCACTCGCGCCGCAACTCGCTGACAAATTTCCAGTGCTCAAGGGACAGGTCAAGCAACTGACCGACGGCGCGAGTATGGAACGACCAGCGATCAAAACCGAAGCGCCAGTTCCAATCGCTCGACCGAAGGCGAAGCCATTCGAACCGCTGACGTCGCAGCAGCGCGCTGAACGATACGAGATGCTGAGGCAGCAGGCCGCGTCTCTTCGCACGGCTCGCCACAGCGAGCACACGCCCAACCGACCGGGCGAGTTAGACAGCGATCGACCTGGAACACAAGAACAGGTGCGTGCATAACCGCATTGTGCCACAAATCGATGTACATCGATATAAGTCTAGTGGTCAAAGAGGCACAATTCGAGGCGCAAAGTGGGAAACCAAGCGATGGCAGCCGGATTCGGTTCCCCTCTGGCGGGATTTTCTTCGGGTCACTCCCGAGCGCTCCCCTCGACTAGAGACAAACTTTTTTCCCGGTTGCCGTACTTTCCCACTAACAAAGTGGGATAAGGAGAATTAGTGATGGCGAAGAAGAAAACAGTTTCGGATAACTGGGACAAGAGCGGCTCGAGGCTTTGGCTCGTTTACGAGTTTTGGCGACCGGCGGATTTTGCCCGGAATCACGACATTTCAGAGAGGAGCGTTCGGCACTACTTGCAAATGGGGATGCCCTCACATGGGGTCGCACACAAGGGCTCGGGCGGGATCAGGCTGGCCAAGTCAGCGGTCGAGTGGCTGCGGGGATATCGATATTCCACCGGTAACGGCAGTGTCCGGTTCGGCGAACTGTCCGCCGATTTTCTCGAGTATCTGGCCTCGCTCGTGAGCGATGAAAGCATGGCGTACTCGAAACTGTACCGCACTGCCTGGCCGGAAGAGGACGATCGCGAATTGGATGTGTACTTGAGCCCCCGCGAAGCAGCACGGGAGCGGAAGAGTTGGAAAAGCGGTTTCAAGGAAATCAAGCGGAAGGCGGACTGAAAGTTTGTTCCTAGTTGTTCCCCGAGATGCTTGACCGTTTTCCGAAAGTTGAATCATTCTCCAGATAGGAGACACCGACAATGCTTAGCGCCGTTGAAGCCGCATCAGACAAGACCCTCAGCCTAACTTTCACAAGTCGCGAAGCGAAACAATATTCCCTCGGCTCGGCCATCATGAGCGCCCTTGATCCGAAGGTAAAAAGTTTCGAAGCGGAAATCTCGCAAACCATTTCGGCATCGATCGGCCGTCCCCCACGCGACGGCAATGGCATCTTTATTCCCACGATCATGCGTCCCCGTCAGACTGGACTGGACACAAGAACCAACAGCAGCGGCGATTATGCTGTGAAGATCGACGTTCTAGATTACGTGGATTGCCTACGAGCGCAAATGAGGCTTGCACAGCTCGGCGCGACATTTCTCCCCGGGCTGCGCTACAGCGCACAATTCCCCATCGAAAACACACCGACCGTCGCTTTTTGGCAGACCGAGGATTCCAATGTTGATACATCAGCTGCCGACATAGTCTTCGGCGTCGCCCTGGCAAGCCCTCGCACCTTGCAGGCGACAACCTCCGTGAGTCGCCAACTCCTTGCCCAGTGTGCCGGCAACATCGGCCTGGAAACGCGATTGCGGATGGACATGAGTCGAAGCCACGCCGAAGCATTCGACGCGGGCGCCATTGCTGGCACCGGAAGCAGCGGACAGCCAACCGGGCTGCTCTCGAACAGCAGCATCACCGTAGTGCCGTGCGGCACGAATGGCGGCGTCCCAACCTATGCAAACGTCTGCGACCTAGAGGCCGCCGTCGCCAACGCCAACGCATCGGACGCCATCGGCTTTCTGTCGACTCCGAATATCCGCAAGCTGTTGAGAAAAACTTTTGTCAACGGCACTGGGAGTCGAGCGGTTTGGGACGGTAATGAAATGCTCGGCCATCCGGCGATGGTCAGCACAAATTGTCCGAGCACCTTGTCGAAAGGCGCCGCTAACGGAACATTGTCGGCAATTCTCGCAGGCGTGTGGAGCGAATTGATCTTGGCCGAATTTGGCAGCTTAGAGTTGGTCGTCGATCAATTTTCAAAAAAGAAAATCAACATGATTGAAATCACAAGTTTCGCTATGTATGACGTGGTCTGTCCACGTCCGGCCGGTTTTGCCCTTGTGACCGATGCTGCACTGAGTTAGTCATGGGCGAAGAATACACAATTCCGACGACTGGAAGGTTGCTTCGTGTGGCTGACGTTGCCTATGCGATGAATGTGCCGAATCACACCGTTCGAAAGTGGCTGATGGAGGGACGCATCAGTTACATCAAATTGGGACGGTCCACACGGATCAGCGAGCACGAGTTGGTGCGATTGACCGCGAAGGGTTTTCGCTTGTCGCGTGAGTAGGAGAAAACCCGATGCCAGAAGAAGAACTTTTACTTTTCGCCCCGTTGCTTCGGGAACTGAAAGCGGAGCGGCAACTGGTTGCGGAACGTGAACGCCGCAGCACTTTCAGCGGCCGTCTCCTGGCGCTCAAGGAACAGATGCCGTACATGATGATTGATCGCGACCAGGCGTCGGCGTGCGTGAAAAATTATTACCTTCGCCGGGAAGCCGATCAAATTGCGGGGCTGGTCGCGACGCAGAAGTTATGAATTTTCCGCTCCGGGCGCTTTCATGGGGCCTTCCATCCCCAACCTCCCGTCCGGGGCGGGAACAGAGGCGCGAGAACCTCCTGACAAGGCTCCTCGCGCCCAACCTGGGCCGGTGCGAAACATGAGTGCCGAACGAGAAGTTCGGACGGGTGGACAATCCACCTCTGGAAACATTTCGCACCTGGTCCGCGTTTTGAAAGTGATTTCAGTTCGAAGGATGGAAGCCAATGCCTGACGACGAGCCCAAGAGGTACATCGTTATGAAAAAAGTCATGGCGATTTCAGCCGCTGAGGCTCTCGCGAAGGAAAACAGCACTCCGATAACCAGCGTATATCCAGACCCAGAGCAACCAGCAAAGAAGCCCGCTGACGCGATCGGCTTTCAGTTTTCAAAGTGAAATTTCTCTAGTTCGAGGTCATCATGCCTGCCTTGACCGCTGGGAAGCAATTTCTCACTGAGACGCCTGGTAACAGCAACTATCCGCATTCCAGTTATTGTTAAAACTGCGGAAAACTACGCGAGAACCGGCGAGTACCGATGTCACGCCGCGCTCGCAGGCTCCAACGCGGCTCTTCGCCGTTCATCTCGGAGGTCGTATTCCTGTGCGGTCAGCTCATCTATGGAATCAGGAGTAGTAAACAAAGTATCGCAGTGCGCGCACGCTGCCATGCGCGCACGCTGCCCCTTCAAGTGCAGACGGTGAATGTTAGCGAACTTCTCCCCCCGCCAGATCTCGGCCAAGGTATTGTGATTAACGTTCCCAGCAACCAGCGACGTTTCCCAACCCACGCAGCAGGGCACCACATCGCCATTGGATTTCACCAGCATCGTGTAAAACGGATAAGGACAGGCAATCTGCGATCCGGTGAGGCTTTCCGCAGTGAGCAGGTCGGAACCTTGGCTGTGAAAGCCGTCATATCCAAAATCGTCGGCGATGCCAGCGTAAGAATCTTTGAGTGCTGGCAGTTCGTCTGGCGTGAAAACCTTCATGAAAATGTGCGGCTTTTGCTTGCCTTGATCATCGCGCAACTTGCGAAGCCGCTCGACGTTTCGTCGGATCAGTCCAGAATATGAACGCTGGTTTTCAGTGTCTTTGTAAATCGAGACGCGAACGTAATCAGTCTCGGCGGCAATCAATTGCTGCGCCCGCGCCGCGGTCAAGGGAGTGCCATTCGTCGTCAGCTCAACTCGTTCGGAAGCAGTATCGGCCAAACGGGCCATTTCTCCGATGTGGGGATGCAGCAAAGGTTCGCCAAAGCCATAGAGTTTGAGGGACTTCACCCCGCCGAAACTCCGAATCTCGGCAATAAGACGGCGATACAACTCCATGGGCATGTGCTGGTAGTAATCAGCTCGCTCCTTGTAGTCAGGCAGACTCTGGAAGCAGCATGAGCAGTGGAAGTTGCAAATATTGGTTGGCTCAATATAGAGGGCGAGTGGCCACGCAAGCGGGACAGCGGCGGCGAGATCAATGCGTGGAGCTGTGCGGAGCTCGGTATATGGTTAGCAGCGAATCGCCGTCGGCTATGTGCTACATGCGCTCCCTTACGCAGCTAAAACTTTGACTTCACACTCGTGTTGGCTGATTGCCCCAGCTTGGCAATAAGCGGCACGTATGGAGGGAAGTTTTTCACTGATGACCGCCTTGCAGTCGGCGCAAATGAGATCGAAAACCACAGATTTTTCACTAGGTTGAAGGATTACGTTTACGTTGCCCATTGAGGGAAGATAGCCGCGAGTCGCACGCATGTCTGTGGCAGAAGTCACACTGGCAAGTGAGGTGCGCCCCAATTGGCGATTACACTGAGAAATTTGGTTTCAGAGTACCGCGCTCCCGTCGCTCCGTCGCCGGAGTCGCTGATTTACAGGCGCGACGCTAGGGCTTTCAGTTGCAGACGAGCTCGGCCGGAGTCTCGGCGGCGACTCGCGGCCGGTGTTTGACGTCCTTCCGCGGGCGATTTTGTCGCCACAAGCGCCAGTTTGCGGTTCCTCCGCGCCACAAATAAAAGCGGAGATTGGCTTCACGGTAAGGCAGTCCGTTTTTGCGAGTGTCTTTAGGGTCGATTCCCAGCAGGCCACAGCACCATTCGAAGCTTCCGATAAATTCTTCGCGTACTTCTAGCGGCGGCGCCGGTGAGCCCCAGACTGCGATCCGACGGTCCAATGGGATTCGGGTCCAATCAGTCCGAGCTCGCAACCAACGAAGCGCGCATGCGGCAGTGTTGCGATCCCCCCGCTGCGCTTCGTGAACTGCCTGGGCGACCGATGCAAACGCAAATCCAGCTAATAAGGGCAACACGCGGCGAGGAACGGGAATGAGGTGCTCTTGTCGGGCCACAGCCCAGAATCCGCGAAATCGCCGAAACGTGTAAAGGGTCAGGTTCCGAAGGTAGGCCGGGGCGTTCGCTGCCCCCGCGAGTTGCGCTCACTGGACTGGAATAGTTTACTGAGCTACTTTGAATTTTGGTGATCCGTGTCCGACAGGGTATGTTCGATAGATTCTATTTTCTCCAGGGACATTTGAAGGGCGAAGAGTTCCTCGCGAATGCGCTCAATGTGATCGATTATCTCTCCGAATGCTTTGGGTGGTTCGTTGGCGGTGGCCATCATGCGAGCAGACTACCCTTTTGTGGCAGAAAGGTCAGTACGCTAGCGGTCTATGCGCGGTTCGGGAGTAAGTCAAACAGGGGGGCGGAAATCATCCACAAAATCATCCACAAAGCGGTTCGGATTCGCGACTATTGCAGCAAGTTGCACGAAGTAGCAGAAAGTGCGGGAGTCTCACGAAGTGCGCATATTCACAGGCGATTTCGCACTTTCTGCTACACGCTGCATAGGCTGGTCGAAAGCTTGGGAAGCTGGCGTTCTACCGCTGAACTACTCCCGCGCGTCCACTTGTAACTACATCATAAATAACACCGTTGCAAGCTATCGTCAAACCACAGAACCCCGATACCGCTCCCGCCAAAACTCCCGTTAAGGCATGGGGCATGTATTTCACTGGATCTGCCTCGCCAGGTTCATGCGTTCCAACATCCTTCCCTGAGCGTCGATCCGTTCAGCATCCATGTGCGTGTAGATCAGGGTCGTGTCGATGTGGCTCTGGCGCAGCATCCGTACGCTGCGAACGTAAAGAACCAGAGTAATAGTTGAAAGAACGCTACCAAGTCGGTGCAGGAGCGGTGTCGGATGGAAGCGCCCCGCAGCCAAGAAGGCCGCCGTCACTAGAACGACAGCGACCACCAACAGTTTTGCAACGCGGCTATGCTCCAGGGCAAGGGTTCCGAAAACCATTAGAGAGAGAATAATCAGATCGAAGACGAGGCGTCCTGGTAGGCCCGCTTCGCGGAGCGGCGTGATTACGAAGACGAGTACAACAAGAGAGATCGTGACTAGAATAAGCCCGAGGTCGCCTGACCAGAACTCGCTCGTTTGCAGATGAAGGAAGGTTTGTCGGGGTCGCGTTGTAGTTGTTGCCATCGAGAGTCACTCCAATCGGAATAAGTAATCATAAGGTGAATTGCAGCCCCAAAAAATCCAAACGGGAAACGCATTTTCTTCGCGTCTCCCGTTTTTCGGCATCGTGCAGGTGCTACTCGACCGGCCACCAGTTCTCGTCCGGATTGTATTCCTGAATGGAGGCTGCGATCTTGACCGTGTCAGGGCCCAGATCCTGTTCGTAAACGACACCTTCACGGCTGATCATGAAGGTCATGATTCCGGTCTCGCCATACTTGATGGGTGTTGCAAGGATGGCAAAACCGCCGATCATTTTTCCATTTACGACGTAGTTCTTTGCTCCGCCCTGTGCGTCATCGCCCTGTGCAGTAAGAATGCGCAGGCTGTAGCCATCGATGGCCAGAGGTTCCTGCGGAGGATAAGAACCGAACGAGGCCTTCGGTAATTCGCCTAAGTTTCCGAGCGGACTAGTAGTCTGCATTTGGGATGCAGGCCAATAGAGGCCGTCCTGTTTGCCCGAAGTGCTGATGATGCGCTGCGGGTATTCAGACGACGCGCCAACGCTGTTGTAGTAGATCTCTGCCGCGTCAGCGAGTGCATAGCAAGCATCGATGGCCAGCAGTTCGTTCCGGCCGATGTCGCGCGCCCTCACTTCATGGGCTCCGGCAACGGCGTCAAAATACCACTGGCCTGAGGAATTCTTCGCGAGAGGCACAGGGAAGGCAAAGTTATCGGCTCCGATATAGAGCACGCGGCTACCATCGCTCATGTCAACCCAACGATTCATCTGCTCGTACTTTGCGGCGAAAGCGTCTAGGGTAACCTTGTCTACTTCCGAATCTCCCGTGATCAGGAGGCCTTTTGTCTCAAAGCCCAGGACTTGTGACAGGGCGGTGTGATCGTTAGTCTTCGTCGCCTTGTCCAGCGCAGCGCCGGCTTCGGCTGATGATCCAAATGTGATCTGGCGGAGCGTCTTGCTGGCCGCTTCCGGATTGCTCGATTCGACTTTTCGAGCCGCTATGCCAAGCGCGGCGAAAACCAGCAATCCGACCAGAACTATGTGCATCCACTTCGTCGTTCTATTTGCATTCGATGTCATTTTCAATCTCCTTCTATGATCTGATATTCATTGATTGGATTTTTTGTTGGTTTCTTAGCGCCGGTGTCCGCCGCCGGAAGCCTGGTGTTCCGCGGGCGCATGCTGGCGGGCCATTTGCGGATGCGGTTGGGGACGGCGTCCAGCCACGCTGCTGCGGCCACGATTGCTTTCGGCCCGATTGGCCGCACCGTTTCCACTCATACGTGAGCGGTTCAGATTGCTGGTATTCGAGCGACTGCCGTTACTGCTTGGCTGGTTTCGGACGCCACCGTTGCCGCCAATGAGTCCATGATCGCCATTGGGCCCGCCATTGGGGCCACGGTCTCCCCACGAGCTACCGTCAGCGTGAGGCGTTGTTCCAGACGCATGCTGAACACCGCCATTGCCACCAATTAGCCCATGATCTCCATTGTGTCCGCCATTTGGCTGGTCGTTCGGATTGGTACCAGGAACGTCGTGATGAAAGTCACCATTGGGGCCGTAATAGCCATTCGGATGATAGTCGCCGTGTGGTCCGTAATGAGTGTCCGTGCCAGGATGATAGCCAGAATTGTTCGCCCAGGGGTGATAGCCGTTGTAGTTCGTGTTGTTCCAGGTGTGGTTGTTGATATAGGTGTTGTGGTTATAAATGATGGTGGAACCGCCGCCACCCCAGTTCACATTCCAGGCGTGCCAGCCCCAGCCGAAGCCTCCACCCCATCCGCCGCCGCCAAATGCAGCGCCAATCGTGACACCACTTCCAAAGTAGAGGCCAAAGGAGGCAACAGGCAGCGGGGGAGCCACGTACATCGGCACCACCACGGGCGCGCCGTAGACCACAGCCGGGTTGTACTGGGGAACATAGACAACCTGCGGGTTCGCGGGCTGAATCACGATCGTAGAGGACGCCGGCTGAGTGACCGTGATCTGCGAATTGGATTGCAGGGTTCCGGCCGTTTGCGCTTTCGCGCGCATCGCCTGCACCGCCGCCATCACATCGGACTGTTGATTCGCGAATGCCTGCCCGAGGCTCGACGTCCACGAGAGGTTATGAGCCAGGTTATCCAACACAGAAGAAAACTGCGTTAGAGCCTTGACGCTGGGATCCCAGGATTGCTGGTCGACCGCCTGCCCAAGCGCGGCGCCCGTCAGGTTTCTGTTTTGTGCCAGCCAGTCGTCGGCGTACGTGATTTGGTCCGGATTCGTAGCCGCAGCGAGCACCTGCGCGACCAGCGCGTGGGGATACAACGCGATCGGTGCGACCAGGGCGTCAAGTTGATCCGATGACAGGGGTGCGGGTGTGGGTCCGGAATCGGAACTGTCTTGCACCGCGGAACTGCTTTGCACCGTGGAGCTGCTTTGCATCGCGGAAGCCGCTACCGGCTGCGGAGCAGCTTGCGGTTCGGGCGCAGCTTCGGTAGCAGCAACAGGAGTCAAGACAGGCTGATAGTTGATTGCGGGTGTGGTCGGGACTGCCTGCGCTATCGGCGGGTTACGTTGGGCCTGCCATGGAGCATGCTTCCCGTGAAGTCCGTACGTCCCGGACATATTATCGCCGTAGATCTGTCCCATGAACGTCAGAACGTTGCGAGTGACCGTACTGAAGCGAATGTGGTGGATATTTACTTCTCCTTGAATCGGCCCCGACTGGTTTGGACCTTCGAAGTATCCAGTGATTCTGTTTCCATATTGTGAAATCTGGACATGCTTCACTTCGATCTGACCGTCCTGGATTCTCGTGGAGTAAATTGTCCAGTTGCCTTGCACGTTGTCCGGCGGCTGCTGGGCCAGTGTTGTCTTGCATAGAATCAGCGACGCGAGAACAAAACCAGCAAGCCTTAGCGTCGCGTTCGTTTTCGCGCTCATTGTCGCGCTCATTGTCTTCATGACATCCTCCTCTAACTGCTGTTCGATTTGCGACTTATTCGCTTCATCCTGCCGCTATCGTGATAATCGCCGTAGTCAGGAATCTTCGTGTTCGCTGCAGGTACTATGCGGTTTCTCGCAGGGACAGGGCATCTCACGATAAGAAGTTTTTTCGATAACGCTGCGGGAGATGTCTGAGATACCACTTTTGGCTATGACAATAGTCAATAGGCATCGACTGCCGGGACGCACTCGACGAAGCAAGCAGGGGCGCGAAGACGGAGGGAAAAAGCCCAGGTAAAACCGTAGGTATTTGTTACGCGAGGGACAACAATTCTGCGGCGCCCGAAGAAGTAGGCATCGAGTGAGAACGCCCCAGGCCCCAGCAGTGTGACAGCAATGACCACAAAAAGCGGGTTCCAACCTAGCAGGCCTGTCATGGAAGCACTCCACTCCGGATGCAACCAGTGAATCGCCATGCCCGCCAGCGCTGAAACGGAACCTGCCAGTGGAGTCAAAAAAACCAAAATAAAGGAGATACCGATTACGAGAGCGAGCAGGCCCGGAGCCCACATTCCATTGTTGGAGGTTTGCGGTTCAATCAGCCAGGACAAAGCGTGAATCAACAGTCCTACGCCGATTGTGATTCGCAAGAGCAACAGACCAGCTCCCGGCAAGCTGCCTGGAAATGTGGAATACAACCGCCGCAAGCGTAGCCTCCTCAACTGTTCGTAAATACCGCAAAGAGAGACTATCGAGTGTGCGTGGGAGGCGAATCTGCCGGATCTGAAATTTTGAAATACTACTATAGTAGTAGTCCGCAATACTCCCGATTGGGAGGCTCCGATTGGGAATGTTAAAGATGGATGATGCCGCGACGGACGGCAATCGTGATTGCCTGGGTGCGGTCGTTGGCTCCCAACTTGGCCATAATGTGCTGGATGTGAACCTTAACGGTTCCTTCGGAGATAAAGAGTTTTTCGGCGATATCCCGGTTACGATTGCCTTCGGCAACCTGCTGCAAAATCTCAATCTCGCGGGTTGTCAGCCCTTCATCGCTGTAGTGGTCCGCGAGCCGTGCAGCGACTTCGGCGGGGATTGCCTTCTTGCCGCCGTGCACCTTACGGATGGCCTCCAGCAAGACCTGGGGCGGCATGCTCTTGACGATGTAGCCTGCCGCTCCACCTTCGAGAGCGCGATGCATTTCGGCCGTTACACCCATCGCGTGGCCATCTCCAACCATCGACTGGTCTCGTTTGCCAACGGGCAAGTCACTTTTCGTTGGCGCGACTCCGCTCACAACAATGAGCAGAAACTGATGACCTTAGCGCTCGATGAGTTCCTGCGACGCTTCCTGTTGCACCTGCTCCCCAAGGGTTTCGTCCGTATCCGCCACTTCGGCTTCCTCGCCAATCGCCGACGCTCCACACTACTGCCGCTATGTTTCGCGGCACTGGCCACAGTTCCATCGCTGACTGAACCAGAAACCTCCGCTACCCAGGAATCGAACCCTCTTTGGCGTTGCCCCAAGTGCGGCGGACCGATGGCTGTCATCGAACGACTTTCCGCGGCTCAAATCCAACTCCGCTCTCCACCACGGTTGCTCACGACTGCGGCATGAAACGGCTCGCCCACAACTCGCAAACTCTGCACGGCTCACCGCGCTCTGCCCCCGTCCGCCCGGCTCCTGACCCGATCCCTACTTCGCGCCCTCTTCCCACACCAACTTCAACTACGGACTCCCGTTTGCACACGCTCGCGGGCCCTGCTTCGACTTCCGTGCCCACTTCCGTCAACTTCAACACCTCTCCCTCGCTCCATTCAATTTGCATATGGCCCGCGTCCGCCGCGCCAGCGGCTTCCTTCTGACGGCTTTTTCGAACGCGCGCCCCAACCTTCTTTTCCACTCCAAGCGCACACCGGGGCGCGCCTCCGAAAAAGCACTAGCGTGACTGTTGATCTTGCCCTGCAAGCAGTAGGACCTACCCCAATATAGGTGCGATAATTTCGGTAACGAATCCTCCTGCAACTTATGAAGCGCCACGTCCTCATGTACGGGTTGATCGGTGGAATTTTGATCGCCCTGCTTCAGTGGACCGAGTATCAGTTTCTGGTCGTCGAACATTCCATCGAAATCTACGGCGGACTGATCGCCGCGACCTTTGCCGTTCTTGGCATCTGGCTTGGCCTTAAGCTGACAGCAAAACGCCAGACAATTGTTGTGAGGGAGGTCCCCGTCCCTGCCGAGGGACCGTTTATCCCTGACGAAAGAAAACGTCTGGACCTCCATATCACTCGCCGTGAGCTTGAGATCCTTGAACTGATCGCCCAGGGCCTGAGCAACCGCGAAATCGCCGAGAAGCTTTTTGTGAGCGAGAGCACGGTGAAGACCCATTCCAGCCGTGTTTTCGACAAACTCGGGGCGAGACGAAGAACGCAAGCGGTGCAACTCGGCAAGGAATTCGGCCTTCTCCCCTGATTTACTCGTGCACGAGTACGGTTCGCGCCAATAACCGCTCCCCCAAACGAATGATTTTTCTCTCCGCCGCCAAAATCAGCCAAAAGGATGACGACACCGACCCCGCCTCATGCGATATGTTGAGCCGCTCGACATACGAACGAGCGAGCGACACGAAGTTTATGGAAACATGAAGTTTATGAAAACCTGAACTTTTTGAAAAAAGGAGCGAACATGAAGTCTCTGAATTCGATGAAGGTCTTTGTCGTGGGTACTCTGTCGATCGGCTTGTTTTCAAGCACTGCGCTCATTCCCGCAACCGCCCAGGAACTCCCCCGGGTCTACGACGCCTCCATGCCACGTGATCAGCAGATCACACTCGCTGAAAGCGCCGCCCCGGCCGAGGTATCCAGTAAAGCCACAGTTTATGTTCTCGGCACCAAAGGCTACGAGAAAGCGCGCGAAGGCACTAACGGCTTCAGCTGTTTTGTTGGCCGGCATTTTGTAAAACCCGCAGAAACAACCATTGAGCCGCAGTGCTTCGACGCCGAAGGCAGCCGCACTCTCTTGCTTGTCTACATACATGGTGAAGAACTGCGCACAAACGGCAAGTCCGAGGCCGAAATCAAGGCAGACGTTGCCAACGGATATAAGGAAGGCCGTTACCAGTATCCGAGCAAACCGGGGTTCCTCTACATGATGTCCAGCCGGAACCGCTTGAGTGCGATCCCCGAGCATGGCACTGGCATTTTCCCTCCGCACTTGATGTTTTATGCGCCGAACATGACAACGGAAGACATTGGGTTCGACGCCCAATCGCTGGCGAAGCTCGATTATCTTGGGATGACTCACCCCGGCGCAGGCGATAACCTGATCGTAGTTATCCCAGCGGCATCCAAGTCGCCGGCTGACGTCGCTCGTCGCTGAGCTCGTCTGAGCATGGGGCCGGCAGCATACGTGGAAAGGTCAGGATCGGATAAAAGACATTACAAGGACATGAGAAAGATCATCGTCACCTTCGGGCTGATTTCCGGCGCTATCTCTTCGCTGATGATGATAGCGCTGGTGACCTTCGGCGGCAGGATTGGCTTCGACCGCGGCGCGATCATCGGCAACACCTCTATCGTGCTCTCTTTCTTGATGGTGTTTGTCGGCATCCGAACCTACCGGGACAACATCGGCGATGGTCAGATTACCTTTTTAAAGGCTTTTGCCGTCGGCCTCTCCATTACGCTGATATCCTGCATCATCTATGTCGTAACCTGGGAAGTGATCTACTATAACTTCCTGCCTGGTTTCTGGGATGCGTATGGCGCTCATTTGGTTCAGAAGCTCACCGCCTCGGGGGCGAGCCCGGCAGCCGTCCAGGAAAAACTTCAGCAGGTCAGAAAATACAAAGAGCTGTACAAAAACCCATTCTTCAACGCAGTACTCACCTTCATTCATCCCTTCCCGATCGGGCTCGTCATCACGCTGTTCTCCGCGTTGGTCCTGAGGCGAAAGCCGCAACCGCAATCCGAGCAATCGCCCTTGCCGGAATCCTGAAGCTGTTCCGGCAGGTTCGCCCTAGGGTCGTCGTTGGCACTCGTGAGTAAACCGCCTGCGGTAGCAAGCGCGCGAATTGGGGGCCAGTTGGGGCTCCAATTCAAAGTAGAACTATATGCATAGAGAGGCGAAGCTACCAGGAAGACGGAGAACAATTATTCGGCGCCGCGCAGGAAGAATTCGGCCGATCTAAAACGCCAGTCTCTCGATCGCGGCCACTCCCGCCATCTACTCCCGTTTGCACTATTATCTAACATGTATGTTCAGGTACTTGGCAGTCCCCGTAGTCTATCTAAGCATTTGATTGTATTGGATGTAGTCACTTTGGGAAGCTGGCGTTCTACCGCTGAACTACTCCCGCTCAACGTGGTTAGACTACCATCGCTTCGCTATTCAAGACACGCCCGGATGCTCTAGCGCGGCCGAGCTTGATCGAAGCTTGCAGGCTTGTCGCTGGTTTGCTGCGGTTGTGCGGGTTTGTCGGGCAGCGTGGGAACGATCGGCGCAAGTTGCGGCTCGTTCGCGGCGGGCAGGAGGGACGAGGGCATGGCGAAGAGAGGCTCCTGCAGCGAATCGGGGGCTGCGGAGGCTGGCGTCGGCCGGATTCCCTTGGCTTCTACGATCGACCATCGCCAATCTTCATCGGGTCCGGGAGTGATTCCAATATTTTCGCGAAACGTGGTTGTGCTGAAGGGCTTGGCCGAGGCCTTGAGGTGGTAGAGGAGTGTTACATCGGAGCGCCGTTCGACTACCACGGGCGCGCTGTTTTCGGCGGCCGGGATTATGCGCGCGCGGGCGGCGACTTCAGCATTCTCTCCTGGTTTGCGTTCGAGTGTGAGGCCGATCGTGATTTCGCGCAGGTCCCAATCCGTTCCATTGAAAACGTCGAGCTGCAGATTTTCATCCTGAATGGAGCCGGGTCCATCGATCTTGAGTAACTCGGTCTGCGGCAAGTCTTCAACAAGAACGGGTCTGATCAGGAGCGCACTGCTCCTCGCGTTGAAAGAAAGACTGCAGGTTACATCGGGCGACGATACTTTGACAGAATTGCTGGCAGCGTCAATCGAAAACACGGTCTTATCTGATTTGAGTGGGCGTGCGTTCTTCGCGTCCTCCATGACCTGCGTCAAGTTATCGTTATCGATGACCGTGCTTGTCGAGTCGGATGGCTGCGACTGCTGCTGCGATCTATCCTGACGCAGCTTGCGTGCGAGATCGCCTAACGAAGAGTCGTCTTCCTGCGCACGAGCGGCCGCTGGATGCAGAAATAACAAAAGCAGGAACGCGGGCGCAAGCAGGCGCATGATGGGGAATCGGGATCGCATGATCTTCGGCCGCTTGGGCGGTTATGCGCGCTCAGCGGGTCCACAGAGAAAGTTTAGGCGAGACGGGACAGAAAAGAAGTTACCGAAGGGACACGGTGGTACTAGCACTTCCGGATTTGGCACCCGATTTGGCATCCAAAGATAGCCGAAAGTGATAGGGAAAGAACATGGACGACCTCAGATCGAAGCGACGCACAACGGGGCGCGTCCACGCCCTTTCCCTAATCACTAACTGACGACTTACAGCGTTTACTTTTACAGGCCAGAGGCACGGAGACGGGCCATCGGATCCGTTACTTGCATTGGTTGACGCTTAAAAACCCAGCGTGCCACCGCAATCCCCAATGCTGCATAAGCCAGATGCCAGATTTTCATAAATCGCTCCCCACGCCGGACCTTATCGGGGAGAGACTACGAAGGTCCCGTCGTGCACTTACCCTAACCTTGGTCGATCGGGTGGGTCTAGTCCACGAAGGTGCTATGAATTGGATAGAAAGTAATACGCGGTAACCATGATTGGGTAATGAAAAGGGGGAATGAAAGGGGTGGGTAATGAAAACCACTGCGCTGGCCCGGGCCTTTACGCAGATTTTTCAATCCAGCCGCCGCCGACGACTATGTCGCCATCATAGAAAACCGCGGCCTGGCCGGGGGTGATGGCGCGCTGGGGCTCGTCAAAGGTTACATGAACGTCATCCGGCCCAACAGATTCAATGATGGCGGGTGCGGGTTGATGCTTGTGGCGTATTTTTACTGCCACACGCATGGGCTGCTGCAGGTCTGTCGCAGTCGCGGAAATCAGGTTTACCCGACGCGTGCGGAGAGTGCGCGAGTAAAGCTCCTCATCCTTACCGACTACAACCTGCCGCGTATCGTTCTTAATCTGGATCACGTAGAGCGGGGAGCCGGTCGCTACGCCGAGTCCCTTGCGCTGGCCTACGGTGAAGTTATGAACGCCGGCATGTTCGCCGATGACCTTGCCATCTGTTGTTACCATTTCGCCGGCAACTTCCGTTGGCGCGCTTCTCTGCTCGGTGAGATAGGCCTCCAGAAAGCGCTTGTAGTCGCCTCCGGGAACGAAGCAGATTTCCTGCGAGTCCGGCTTTTCAGCGATCACCAGGTTGTGGTGCCGGGCCAGTTCGCGCACCTCCGGCTTGGTCATTCCGCCGAGCGGAAACAAGGTGCGGCTTAACTGTTCCTGAGTAAGGCCGAAGAGAAAATAAGTCTGATCTTTGGATTTATCGGCCGGACGCTTCAGCAGCCAGCGCTCGAGTTGCTCGTCCAAGACGACCTGAGCATAATGGCCGGTGGCTATTTTATCGGCGCCAATCTGACGCGCGACAATAAGCAACTGGTCAAACTTCAAATGATTGTTGCAGAGGCTGCACGGGATGGGCGTGCGCCCAGCGAGATACTCTTCGACGAAAGGCCGCACCACATCACGCTCGAAGCGCTCCTCGTGATTGACCACGTAGTAAGGAATACCGAGGGTTTCGGCAACGCGCCGCGCATCGTAGACATCGTCGATCGAACAGCAACGACCCTGCACGGATTCGGGCATGCCCTCGTGCCCGGCGAGACGGCGCTGATTCCAGAGTTGCATGGTCAGGCCGATGACGTTTCGCCCTTCGGCGCGCAGCATGGCGGCAACGGCCGAGGAGTCGACTCCTCCGGACATAGCGACGGCGATGGTTTCGTTGGTTAGCATTCGGTAATTAGCAGTAGCAATTAGATGTTCGCGATACCGATTTGGCTACGCACTAACTGCGCGCTTCGGCCACACCGGCGATAGCTCGCGCAGACGCACAACCGTCTCCGGTATCAGCCGCAGTGCGAAGTCTACATCCTCCGCCGTATTTTGCTTACCGAGGCTAAAGCGAATACTGGCTTTCGCGCGGTCCTGAGGCAGACCCATCGCGGTCAGCACGTGCGATGGTTCGATCGCTCCCGAAGAGCAAGCCGCGCCGGTCGAGACTGCGAGTCCCTTCAGATCGAGCGCGATGACGAGCGACTCCCCTTCGATGCCATCGAAATAGATGTTCGTCGTATTCGGTACCCGGGACGCGCCGACGCCGTTCAAGCCCGTGGCTTCGATTTCGAGCAATTCCCTTTCCAGGCGGTCGCGCGCGGCCGCCATCGCCGTATCGTTGCCGCTTTCGAAGCCGCCCCGAGCTAACTCGGCCGCCTTCCCTAAACCCACAATGCCCGGAACATTCTCCGTCCCAGCGCGGCGCGAGCGTTCATGGCGTCCGCCATAAAGCATGGGCTCAAGCTGAGTTCCCTTGCGAACGTAGAGTGCTCCCACGCCCTGTGGCCCGTGGAGTTTGTGGCCAGAGATGGAGAGCAGGTCGCAGCCGACTTGATTAACATCGATTGGAATCTTGCCCGCCGCCTGCACGTCATCCGTGTGAAAATAAATATCCGCTTCGGCAGCGATCTTCCCTATCTCCACGACGTCTTGCAGGACGCCTGTTTCATTGTTGGCCAACATAATGGTAATCAACCTGGTATTCGACCGGATCGCGCGCTTTACATCCGCCGGATCGACCAGGCCCCGGGAATCCACCGGAATGTAGCTGACTTCGCATTCCGCTTCAAGGTGCTTGCACGCGTTGAGCACTGCGTGGTGTTCGATGGTCGAGGTGATGACGTGGTCGCCCGGCCGCACTAGCCCGAATATCGCGAGATTGTCGCCTTCCGTGCCCCCGCTGGTAAACACGATCTCAGAGGCGCGACAGCCGAGCAGGGCGGAAACCGATTCGCGGGCGTGCTCGACTGCGGCCCGCGTCTCCTGTCCATGATGGTGGATGGAGGATGCGTTGCCAAAGTGCTCGCCAAAGTAAGGTTGCATGGCCTGCAGCACCTCGGGGAGCATTGGGGTGGTCGCATTATTGTCGAGATACACCCATCTCATCATATTGTTCTATTGTACCGATGTTGACGGGAATCGCGGCGGGAAGGCGTAGCGGGCCGATTTGGGCGCGGTGGGAGACGCCGCTAACGGCATCTCCCACCAGGACTTTAGTAGAAAATCAATATTAGAAAATCAATGGCCTTGGGCCATCTGCGGCGAGCGTTCCGACAGGGTGAAATTCACCTCTGCCGCTTGATGCGGGAGCACCGTGACCGGTTTGCTCCAGCTCACGGGGTCGGCAAAGATGGGCCGCTTCACCCGCACTTGTGTCGCAATGTCATAGAGCGCGTTTTCGCCAACCACGCGCCACCCTTCGTGCCAGGCGACAAGTTCATACTCTCCAGCAGGAACCTGGGTGAGTTCGAAGTTGCCGTCTGAGTCGGTAACCGCATAGTAGGGATGCCGCACTACCACCATTTCTCCATTCATCCAGGGATGCACGTTACAACGCATGCTGACGTTGCCTTCGCGGATCATGGGACGGGAAATCTCTTGCCCTTCAGCAGTAAACGGGAGATTGTACTCGGCGCTGCCCGACATTTGCACAGTGTGCAGCAAGGGATCCTTGCTCTTCACGGTTACATTCGCTTGCACCGGCACCAAGAGGATGTGCGGTTCGTAGCGACAGCTCTTCTGGTTGAGGTACCGGCGCGACTCGGGAAGGTCCATAGCCTTTCCACGGGTAATGTTCCTGAGAAAGACGACCGTATTGGCGACGCCACCGTTTGGGGCGACGAGCAGGCGCTCCAGGTCGCGACGCTTCTCGGACCGGGGATCGCAAACTTGCGGGTCCTTATTGATTTCAGAGGCCATCAGGTGAGGCACGGGCCCCTGCCACTTGACGGTGCCCTTGATGGTGCCTCCGTTTTCGACGGAGACAACCTGGTACGCGCCTTGTGCGCTAGAAACCTGGGCGACGAGCGTGATCGCGAGCAATGCAAGTAGACGAAACAGGTACTTCATACACACCACCTTGAAATGGAGTCGCCTGAAATACACAGGCGGGAAACCTCGGCCATGGCGGAGGATGCCAGGCGGCTTCCGAACTACTGTGAACTTCGCGGTTCCCCACGAAACCGCTGGTTACTCCACGACCATAGGACATCTCCCAACGGCCAAGCAAATGACCAGAGGACCGACACCATTGGGGAGGAGGTCGGAGGGGTGAGTCGAGCGACGGGCGACGCTACCCGTCTCTCGCCGGTCGTCGGTCGTCGCTATGCAATCTCTCGCGTCTATCGCCTGCCGCTTAGCGCTTGTCTAACGCCACATATTTCTGGGGGTAGACGGGTCCGATGTAATCCGCGCGCGGCCGTATCAGGCGGTTATCATCGAGTTGCTCGATGACATGCGCGGTCCAGCCGCCGACGCGTGAGACGGCAAAGATGGGCGTGAACAAGTCGACGTCGATTCCGAGAGTGCGATAGGTGGAAGCCGAATAGAAGTCCACGTTGGCATTGAGCTTCTTGTCAGCCCTTACGAAATCCTCGATCTTCTGCGAGTATTCGAACCATTTGGGATTGCCGCTGGAATGGCCAAGGTCGTGCGACATCTGCCGCAGGTGCGTGGCGCGAGGATCTTCGGTGTGGTAAACGCGATGCCCGAAGCCCGGAATCTTCTTCCTCTGGGCCAGCAAGCCTTTGACGTACTCGACGGGATCGGCGCCGCTGGCATCGATTTCCTCAAGAATCTTGAATACAGCCTCGTTAGCACCACCGTGCAAGGGCCCCTTGAGTGTACCGATGGCCGAGGTCACTGCGGAGTGCATATCAGAAAGGGTTGCGGCGGTAATCCGGGCGGCGAAGGTGGAAGCGTTCAATTCATGATCGGCGTGCAGGATGAGTGCAATGTCGAGCGCGCGCTCTGCGGTCTTGGACGGCGCGGCACCATTCAGCATGAGCAGGAAATTCGCTGCGTGCGAGAGCGAGCGATCGGGCGACACGACCGGCTGCCCTTTGCGAATGCGATCATAGTTCGCCACCAGCATCGAAAGTTGCGATGTCAAGCGGATGGCTTTGTTGATATTTGCGTCGTGATCGTTCTGCGTGTTCTCCGGATCGTAGTAGGAAAGCGCCGACACCAGGGTACGCAGCACGTCCATGGGCGGAACGTGTTTCGGCACAAGTTGCAGCCGATAAAAGATCGACGCATCCAGCTTTCGTTCTTCCGCCATGCGCTGCTTCAGGTCCTTGAGTTCGTCGGCATTGGGCAAACGTCCGAACCAGAGCAGGTAGCAGACTTCCTCGAAGGTGGAATGGTCGGCCAGATCGTGGATATCGTATCCGCGGTAGGCGAGCACTCCCTGCTCACCGTCGATGTAGCAGATGCTGGAGGTGGTGGCGACCACCCCTTCAAGACCTTTGGGGGCGTGCAGGCTGGTAATGCTGGACATGGTTCCTCGCTCGCAGTACGGATGAATCTGGTTGCTTGTCCGCGCAGGGAGCGGGCCGCAACCTTCTTTTATACGCCTAGCACGTCCATGTTTCCAAGCGCGCTTGGGGAGCGCGCTGTGGCGTATGCCGTCTCCGTGTCCAGATTATTCTAGGTCTCGATTATTCTGGCCAGAGCGCGGCTGCCGTTTTGCTTAAGATCTGCTGCTGCATCGCTGCGCTCATGGGGAGCGCCTTGAACTCCTCAAGATTCCGTTTGACGTCCGGTACCCCAGGCCCCGGCCAGTCGGTGCCGAACAGAGTCTTGTGAGCAATCTCGTCGAGCCGGGGAAAATACTTCAGCAGAGTTTTCGGCGGAATGCCGCTGATGTCGAGGTAGACGTTCTGGTGCCGGCGGACCAGGAAGAATGCAGTGTGCATCCAGAGCGGGCGTCCTCCGTGAGCCAGCAGGATTTTAAGTTTGGGGAAATCGACGGCCACGTCGTCGATGTAAATTGGATCGCCGTACTTGTTGCGGGCGCCGGGAAATATCGATGTGCCGGTGTGGAACATGACGGGAATTCCATTCGCTTCGGCGGCGCGGTAGATGACTTCGAGTTCCGTCACTCCATTCAGATAATCGTTGGGAAACAGCAACTGATGCGGAGGATGGATCTTGATCATACGGAGGCCAAGCCGCAGGATATGCTCGACATCCGCCATGATGTTTGTGGTGTGCCGCGGATGCAGGCTGCCACAGGCGATCAGACGCTTGGGATCGTGCTTCGTGTAATCGGAGACAAACTGATTGACCTCGGACGTAAAACCGATCACTTCGGGCGCCACATAGTTGATCAGTGCGGCGCGGTCGACGCCGCAACGGTCGAGATATCCGAGGAAAGCCTTGGGCGAGCGGCAATATTCCGCAATCTCGTCGAAATTGGAGCGCTTGGCCCTCATCAGTTCGAGCGCCTGCGGCTTGAACAGATGCATAGGTCCGATATGGATGTGGCAGTCGGTGATCATGAAGAAATGGTCAGTAGTCAGTGATCAGCAATCAATGATCGCTAATCAATGATCAGTGGCCAATTTCGCTACTCGACGCTGACCGCAAGGTTTTCGGCCTAGCTAAATGCTAACGGCTAACAACAACGTTCAATACAACGGCACCGTCGGATCAACCGTTCTCGCCCATCCGTCGATTCCACCGCGCATGGATTGAACCTTTTCATATCCCTGCTGACGGAGCCAATTGGTCACGCTCAACGAGCGCACGCCGTGATGGCACATGACGACAATATGATCGTCAGGATTAAGTTCGTGGTGAGCGCGTGTGGGAATGTCTCCCATTGGAATGTGCTTCGCCCCTTCGATGCGGGCGGCTTCGTATTCCGAGAGCTCGCGAACATCGAGGAGCGTGAATGTTTCTCCACGCTGCTGCAACGATTTGACCTGGCCAGGTGAGATTTCGAAATCCATAATTTGATCCTGTGGTGAGAAACGCGGCAAGCCGCGCCTCTACTCGAAAGTTAACACAGTTACGCGTCGTATTTCCCCGGGGGCGGACCCGCCAATGTAGTCAGGCTCACCAACGCTGCCAGCGCCCAGAGAGCGCCGGTTCCCGCGCGTGCCGTGAGTATGTCCCCGGGCGGAACGTTTCGCCACAGCGTCAAGCTACACCCAACTACAAAATTAATTACGAGCACGCCGAAGAACGCCCGCTCCCGCATACAACGTGTATCGAACGCTAAACCAACCAGCAGAAGAATCCAGACAACGTAGGTCGCGGCGGTCCAGGGGTCATGCGGCCATTCATATTCGCTGCGCGTAAAGTGGCCGAATGAAATCCATGCAAAGTAGGCACACCCGAGGAAACCCGCTATACCCCACAATGGCGTACGGCACATCAGGTGGCCGGAACGGTACGACCGCTTCACGCCGTTCTCAGTTCCGAGCTGCACCTCGAGCTCGTTTCCGAAGTCGGCTCCGTTCTTTGCGGACTTGGTTCCGGACTCCTCTCCGGACGCTGCTTTTTCTATTTGCCTGTCCATTTCGGCGTTCGTTTGTCGAGGAAGGCAATGATACCCTCACGCGCGTCCGCGGTCGAGATCAGTTCTTCGAGGTAAATCTTTTCCGACCGCGCGAGCCCCTTGTCGAAGTGCAGGGCATCCCAGGCGTAAATGGCCTTCTTGGTATGAGCGAGCGCCGCCGGGCTTAGTTGCCGGAGTTCAGCCAGGGTCCGCTCGACGATCGCGTCCACTTCGTCGTCGGCCACAGATCGATTCGCCAACCCCATCGCAGCGGCCTCGTCGCCTGAGAACTGGCGTCCGGTAAGAATCAGTTCAGTAGCGCGCTTTTGGCCGATCAATGCGGGAAATGCGACAGTCGCAACCGGCGGGTAGCACCCCAGTTTGATTTCAGGGAATCCCCAAGTGGCATCGCTCGCGCAATAAACCATATCGCAGACGGCGGCTAGTTCCGCGCCTCCGCCCAGACAAAGGCCGCGGACTGCCGCAATCGTTACTTTGCGCGAGGCCACGATTGCGCGGATTACCGCATGGAAGCTCGTGAGCATCTCGCGAATCTGTTCAGGTAGATGAGCTTTGATATCGACGCCGGCGGAAAATGTGCGGGAGTCGCCTTGGAAAACAATGACGGTAATGTCAGGACGGGACTCAAGGTCGGCGAGCGCCTGGAGAAGGATGCGCGCCATCTGCAGATCGATAACATTGAGAGGATGGTTGACAAGGGTAAGACGCGCCACTGGACCATCGATCTCAACATTAAGCCGGGTTGTGGAGTCAATCGCCAAGTTCATCGACGGTACCCGTGGAGCTGCGCTCCGCTGGACAGCTGAGAGCCTGCACTGAGCTTCCCAAGGGGCGGCTCTTCTTACGCGAGCCCTACTAGATGTTGATCGCCGATTTTCGCGGCTCGCCAATCGTCGACAATGGATCGCGCGCTCCCGTCTTCTCTTTGATCCACTTCTTTTCGTTGCGGATGATGTCGAGCAACAGCTCCTTATCTTTTGCGCTTGGCAGATTCTCTTCGCAGTGCTGCGGATAGCTGCGGTCGTCCAAGGCCTCGCCAGTCTCGCAATGATATTTTTGCCCGGCCCATTTTCCGATGCTGCGATTGAAGTGAATGTCGGGCGTGTAGAACTTCTTCTCGCCCGGCTGCAGGAATGTGTTCAGACGCTCAACCAGTCCCGCAACTTCCTGCCGATAGAGGTGACGGCTGTAATCGTTCAGGTCTTCGAGGTCAGCCGCCTTATCGTTCTGTAATTCATCATACCGGCCCTTGATTCCCCAGACGTACGCCCAATGCGCCGAGGAAGAATGATCGGTGCCGAAGAGATCGAACGAACTGGAGATCCACTTATTCAGATATTTCTGCATGAGCCAACGCGGAATCACACCCGCTTCGACCACGCGGCGCAGCCCATCGTTGCCCGTCCCCATGTGGAAGGCTTCTTCGCGCAACATATATGAGGTCGAGCGTCCGAGCGGCGCGAACGACGAATATTTCAGCATCTGCAGCTGAAATTTGCCGTCGCGATCGACGAAATCGGTGTAGGTAAAAAAGTCGAGCCAGTTATCGACGTCGACATTGAAGGTGCCGAGCAATCGCTTGTTTTCAAACGCCCGGCGCTCCAGCATTTTCTGAGCTTCCACCTTGCCTGACGACCCGAAGAAGTCGATGAGCAGTGCGCACATCTGCCAGCCGTGGCGCATCTCTTCGATCATCACGCGGGTAATCGCACGGCGGTCATATTCGGTAGGGGCGCTTTCAAACAGGTTGCGCTGCTGCTCCACGCTGGCAAATTCGGTATCGCCCTGATAGATGATCATGTTCATCAGAGCGTCGCGCATCTGCTGAGTGGGCACCTGTCGCAGGTTTTCCCACTTGTTTCGGCCTTTGTAAGAACCGAACTGAATCTCTTCGGTTTCAATCGCACCGTACAGGGTGTCGAAATGGAAGGCTTCAACGTCGTCTTTGTTGACGCCCACTTCCTTGCGCCACTCGTTGAACAGGCCGACCCAGTCACTGAAGCTTCCGATTTTTGCTACCTTGCCTGGCATAAAGTCAAAGTCCTTTCATCGCAGAGACGCAGAGTGCGCCCGAGAAATGCGTGTCTTCTATTTTCCGAACAGCGCGCGCATTCCCTCGCGCTTGAGTGTCTTGCCTGGGTTGGTAGGGGGCACCGAATACGACGGCATCACGTTTACCCGCCTTTTTACTTCGCCTTGAACACCGCCGGACGTTTCTCGACATAAGCCGCCAGGCCTTCTTTTGCGTCGTCGCTCTGGAAAAGGATCTGCTGATTCTCGCGCTCGACCGCCAAAGCCGACTCCATCGGGATCTCCCAACCAGTCTGCACCGCACGTTTGATGCGCCCTACGGCCTTTGCGGCTTTGTTAGGCGGAGTGAACTGGCGCGCATATTCCATGATGTTCTCCATGAAGCCTTCGCGCTCAAAAATGTCGTTCACAATGCCGATCTCCTGCGCCTCTTCAAAAGAAAATGTATTGCCGGTAATCATCAGTTCGATCGCCTTGCTCTTGCCCACCAGGCGGGAAAGGCGCTGCGTTCCGCCGGTGCCAGGAAGCACGCCGAGATTGACCTCGGGGAGCCCGATCTTGCCCGCGTCTTTGCGAGCGATGCGTAGGTCGGCGGCCATGGCAATCTCGAGGCCGCCACCGACGCAGTGTCCATTAATCGCCGCAATCACGAGCTTCGGCGTGTGTTCCAGCCGCAGCAGGGTTTCATTGGCGTGCAGGCAGAAGTAATACTTAAAGGTGGGATCGACCGAGGCCAGCATTTTGATATTTGCGCCAGCGGAGAAAAATTTGTCGCCCACGCCGGTGAGCACCATTACGTGGACGTCGTTATCCATGCGGGCCTTGAGGATGGCCTCGTCGAGCTGGCGGTTCATTTCGTAGGTGTAGGTATTCGCGGGCGGATCGTTCATCTCGATCACGGCCACGCCGGCATCGGTGCGATAGTTGATGAGGAATTTGGTGGTTTCGCCGGTGGCCGGCTGCGTCGAGGTTATGGTCGCCATAGATTGCTCCTTAAATTCAATTGTGGCCAGCTGTGTGATGCCGCCAGCTAAATACTGACCCCTTGCCTTCGGCTTCGCTCAGGGTCGGGATGACAAGTCTGAGACTCTCTTGCGCGGTTCGCCGCCGTGCACGATTCCGTTGAGAACAATGTTACCCATCTGCTCCGCGAGTGCTTCGGCGTTGCCATCGACGCGCGGGTTGTACCAGGTATAGATCCAGTTGATCATGCCGAACACGCTCATAACCGCGGTGCGCGTGTTGAAATCGAGCCGGCGTTCGCGCCGGAGATCTTCCATCAAGCGTAGACAGATGCGATAGTACTCGCGCTTGATGCCGGAAATTTCTGAACTCCAGCCGTTCTTGAGGGATTCGTCTTCATGTGAGAGCACTTTCAGCCCCTGCTGATTGCTAACGAAATATTCAAGATGATTGAGGATGAAAATCCGGATCCGCTGTTCTGGATCGGTGACACCTTCCAGCCGCGTCTTAAGTTTTTCGAGAATCGTAGTGAACGTGTGCTTCTGAATCAAAAACAGCAAGCGCTCTTTGGACTCGAAGTAATAATAAAGTCCCGCGAGCGACATGCCAGTAGCGCGGGAAAGATCGCGCATGGAAGCGCCTTCGTATCCCTTACGGCAGAAAACTTCGGTGGCATGGTCGAGGATTTCCCCGAGACGGCGGTCAAAGCGGGTTTCTGAGGCGCCGCCGGAAGTCTTGTTGGAGCGCGTTCTGCCAGCCAGAGGTCTTGGGCGCCGAGAGGCACGGGTTGCGGGGAGAGTGGCCATTTATTCGAACGTTCGTTCTAAGTATAGAAGAATGTGACCTCGATCACAAGAGCGTGTGACCTCTAATAACGGTTGTCATCCTGAGCGCTGCGCAGGCCTGCTACTAGCTCGCGTCAAAGTTTTATCTGTCGTTCTCTACCACGAGACCATCAGCTCCTGATGCCAGCCATCAACTTCTCGATCTCGGCTTTCTGCTCGCCGGAGAGCGGTAAAAATGGCAGGCGCGACGGCCCTCCATAGTAGCCGTTGATGTCCATGGCGTACTTCACGCCCGGGACGCCGAGGTCGCCAACTACGCGCTGGACGGCGAGTTTGACGCGCTCTTGTTTCTCTCGGGCTAGCGCGGCGTCTCCGTCTTTGAGGGCGGCGAAAATCTCGTAGCACGCCATGGGTGCGGGACAGGCAAAAGCCAGAATGGCGCCTACTGCGCCCAGTCCGAGCGACGGTTCGAGCTGATGAGCGGCTCCGACCATGACCTGGAAGCCGACTTCTTTCTGACGCGTTTTTAATTTGCCGACGACGGTGACTGCGGAAGATGAAGGCTTGGTGGCGCTGCTATCGCCTTCGTGGACGGGCGGGGACGCCCGTCGCTCCATCGCTTCGGCGGTGCCCGCCAGCGAGGCTACGCTGACCAGTTCCCTGCTCTGCTTTTCGCTCTCGGCGACGGCGGCCTTGAGCATGCGTGGAGTCACGGCCTCAAACGTTTCCGTTACTGTGACCTGCCTTTTGACGTGCCGCGTGCCCGCGACCATCTGTTTCACTTTGTCGAGGTTGCCGCTCGATTCCTTGATGGCGAGGAGGTTGGGATGGTTGGCAAGTTCAATCACAACTTCGGCGGGGATGTCGTATCCCGTGGCTTGAGGGAAGTTATAAATGATGATGGGGAGCGCCGAGCGATCGGCGACCGTGCGATAGAAAGCGAGAAGATTCGCCGGTGCCATCTGCTTTTTGTAGTAGTGCGGAGTCCGCACCATGGCAGCATCGTAGCCTAGCGTAGCCGCGTATTCCGTGAGCCGCAGCGTTTCGTGGGCCGACTCAATGCCCGTGCCTGCAACCATGATTTTGTTGGGAGCGGCGGCGGCGATCGCCGTCTTGAGCACGTCGCGGCGCTCCTGATCCGAAAGTAAAATAGCCTCGCCAGTCGAGCCTTGAACGACAATGCCGGCGACCGGAGTGCGCGAATAGCGCTCCACGTTCGCTTCAAGTTTTTTATAGTAGACCTCGCCATCCGGATAGAAAGGGGTGGTGATGGGGGGAAAGATTCCAGATACAAGCATTTATGAGCTCCAATCGTTTGTCCGCTAGTCTTATTTGTCCGCCAAAATCTTATTGGGAACTCGCGCGATTACTGTTGCCCTTAAATTATCGACTCAGGCAGGCAACTTTGTCATCCCGGGTGTGACATTGAAGTAATGAAGAGCAGGAGAGAGATGCAACCGTCTACGATGACAACCGTCGACCCGATCCAGATCAGGGCAAACATTTTCACTTTTTCCGCAGGAGGCGTGGTGATTCCGATCGTGTTGTGCACGTAGCCGAGCATCGTACCGACAAGTTTTGGGGGCACAACCCCAGTCACGATGCTCAGCCCGAGCAGCAACATCAGAACATGAAAGACAACGATGGTTATCATCCCGTCTCTCCCACGCAACTCGACTCGATCGTAGCATCAGCGAGGTGCGGTTGATGTGCGCCCCAGGTTTTCGCAGGGACGGCTGCAACTTCCAAGCTAAGTTTGCGAAAAAGTAGCTAATAACGCCAGAGGCACGCCTCAGGCGCTAAAGCGCCGACAAATTTTTAACCGCTAACGGCACGAGTGGAACTCGTGCCCTTCCCGTTCGTTGAGAAATCAGAGTTTTTCCGCAACCACTAAACTCGTGCCCTTCTCTAAAAGCACTCGGATCAGAGTTGTTCCGGAGCCTGCTTGGCTGTCCAGCCCGAGGGCGGTTCGGTGGATGCCAAATCATTCGCAGGCAGGCGACTTGCCGTCGGGATCGACTTCGTGGCGATATCGATCCTCGCTTCCCACGTAGAAGCGAACAAACGGTGTGGAGGTTGGTTCGTCAACCATGGTCTCCACTTGCCAGATCATGCCGCCCTTGCAAACGCCAGCATTCGAAAGCGGCGTACGCCGGTCGCCGGCATAGTAAAAAAAATCATCATTGCCATGGCCGGAGAGAGGGTCGGAGGAAGTTTGCAGCGTCCCGTGCTCATTCAACTTGAGCAGCAAGCGGCCGTCCTCCTTCGGAAGCGGTGGCGTGCCTTTCCTGCGAAAATCGACGCGCGCCCAGCCATTGTAGCCGGCGGGAATCAGAAAACGCTCGGGAGGACGCCGATGGACAATCAGATCAAAGGCCTCCGGGCCGAGCACGAGAGCAGCGATGAATAAGGGAACACCAAGAACTGCGAGGATTATAAAAAAAGGCGTTTTGCTCATAGCGGTTGGTTCATCAATCACTTTGAATCTGTTTCAGTCAGAGCTCTTCGCACGGCATGTGGGATTTACTTCGCGGCGATACGCTCCGCATGCAACGCCTGCAGAGCTTGCACGCGCACTTCTCCGCGCTGCAAGGCGGCGATGCCTTCGGCGGCAGCCCGGGCGGCGGAGAGCGTGGTGATGGTGGTGATGTGGCCGGTCACTGCGGCGCGGCGGATCGCTTTTTCGTCGAAGTACGGATCAGGACCGTGCGGCGTGTTGACGATGAGCTGGATGCGATCGGCCTTGATGAGATCGACCGCGTTCGGGCGTCCTTCTTTTACTTTGTAGACGCGATCCACGGCGAGCCCTGCTTCTTCGAGGATATCGGCTGTGCCGTGCGTCGCTACCAATTTAAATCCCATGTCAACAAAGCGGCGCGCAACCTCGACCACGTGCGGCTTGTCGTGGTCGGTGACGCTGATAAAAACCGTGCCCTGCGTCGGCAGTTTTTGGCCGGCGGCAATTTGGGCTTTGGCAAAGGCCTCGCCAAAATTATCGGCGATACCCATGACTTCTCCGGTGGAGCGCATTTCGGGTCCGAGAACGGTGTCGACGCCGGGAAATTTCGACCACGGAAACACTGGCGACTTCACATAGAAACAGCGGCCGGTATCGAGATCAACGCCGCGCTCAACGTATTCCGGCAGAAACTCGCGCAACTTGCGTCCCGTCATCAGGCGGGCAGCAATTTTAGCCATGGGCACGCCGGTAGCTTTGGAGACGAAGGGCACGGTGCGCGATGCGCGCGGGTTTACTTCCAGCACGTAGACCTTGCTATTTCCGTTGGCGGCGTGGAGGCGGGTCTCCGACGGGCCTGGACGGGGCGAAGCTACGTCACCACCCGCACTGAGCTCGTTGCGCGGGATGGCAAACTGCACATTCATCAGTCCAATTACTTTGAGAGCGCGAGCCAGCCGGAAGGTATATTCACGCATGCGCTTCAGCAGCGACTCGGGAATATCGACCGCGGGCAGCACGCACGAAGAGTCGCCGGAGTGGATGCCCGCTTCCTCAATGTGCTGCATGATGCCGCCGATCACCACGTCTTCGCCATCGGAGAGCGCGTCGACGTCAACTTCAATCGCGTCTTCCAGAAATTTGTCGATGAGCACCGGACGGTCTTGTGAATACTCGACCGCCTGCTTCATGTACTGCTGAATCGTGTCTTCGTCGTAGGCGATGACCATGGCGCGACCGCCGAGAACATACGAAGGACGCACCAGCACGGGGAATCCGATTTTGTTCGCCGCTTCGACTGCCTCTTCGACCGAGGCCACCATGGCTCCAGGAGCCTGCGGGATGTCGAGTTCTTCGAGCAGCTTTCCGAAGCGCTTCCGATCTTCGGCAAGATCGATCGATTCAGGCGTGGTGCCGATGATGTTGACGCCGGCAGCTTTGAGCGGCAGCGAAAGATTCAAGGGCGTCTGCCCGCCGAACTGAACGATCACTCCAACCGGCGCGCCAGTTGACGCCTCGTGCTCGCAGACGGCGAACACGTCTTCGAGCGTAAGCGGCTCGAAGTAGAGACGGTCGCTGGTGTCGTAGTCGGTGGAGACCGTCTCGGGATTGCAGTTGATCATGATGGTTTCGTAGCCGTCCTCGCGCAGCGCGTAGCTGGCATGGCAGCAGCAGTAATCGAATTCAATTCCCTGCCCGATGCGGTTGGGGCCGGAGCCAAGAATGACGACTTTTTTCTTCGCAGTGGGCGCGGCTTCGTCTTCGTCTTCGTAGGTTGAATAAAGATACGGAGTGTAGCTCTCGAACTCAGCCGCGCAGGTATCGACCCGCTTGTAAACCGGCTTTACGCCGTGCTTCTTGCGGAAATGGCGCACCTTTTCCTGGCCACCCTTACCATCGAGACGCCAGGTTCCGGCAAGCCGTCCGTCAGAGAGGCCCATGCGCTTAGCTTCACGCAGCACCTCGGTCGGAAGCGATTCCATCGGATGTTTCTCCAACTCAAGCTGCATATCGTTAATTTCTTTGAGCTGGTAGAGGAACCAGGGATCGATCGACGTCATCTTCGCAATCTGCTTGATGGTGTGTCCCTGGCGCAGCGCGTAGCGCACATAGGTGAGCCGCTCGGGATGCGGCGTAACCAGGCGCTGGGTAAGAATCTTCGGCTCGATCTTCTCGGAACCGACACGCTTACCTGTATCGAGTGCGCGAACACCCTTCAGCAGGGCTTCCTTGAAGGTGCGTCCGATGGCCATTACTTCGCCGACGGATTTCATCTGCGGCCCCAGCGATTCGTCAGCGCCGGGAAATTTTTCGAACTGCCACTTCGGAATCTTGACGACCACGTAGTCGAGCGTCGGCTCAAAGCAGGCAGGGGTCTTGCGTGTGATGTCGTTCGGTATCTCGTCGAGCGTATAGCCGACAGCTAGCTTGGCGGCAATCTTCGCAATGGGGAAACCGGTCGCTTTCGATGCCAGCGCCGACGATCGTGAGACGCGCGGATTCATTTCGATGACGACCATCCGCCCAGTCGAAGGATTCACGCCGAATTGAATATTCGATCCGCCGGTCTCGACGCCGATCTCGCGAATCACGGCAATCGACGCGTCGCGCATCATCTGATATTCGCGGTCGGTGAGGGTTTGCGCCGGAGCGACGGTGATGGAGTCGCCGGTATGCACGCCCATGGGGTCAAAGTTTTCAATCGAGCAGATGATGATGACGTTATCTTTCGTGTCGCGCATCACCTCAAGCTCGTACTCTTTCCATCCGAGGACAGATTCTTCGATCAGGCACTCATGGACGGGCGAAAGATCGAGGCCGCGGGCGAGGACTTCCATCAGCTCTTCGCGGTTGTAGGCAATACCGCCGCCGGTGCCGCCCAGCGTGAACGAAGGCCGAATAATGACCGGGAAACCGATTTTCCCAGCGAACTCGACGCCGTCTTTCAGGTTGTTGACGAGGGCCGATTTTGGCACGTCGAGGCCAATGCGCTGCATCGCGTCTTTGAAAAAAAGACGGTCTTCGGCCTTCTTGATGGCGCTGATTTGCGCTCCAATCAGAATTACGTTGTACTTTTCAAGCACGCCACCATCGGAAAGTTCGATGGCAAGATTGAGAGCGGTCTGTCCGCCAACCGTTGGCAGGACGGCGAAACCGGCTGACGGGGACATTTCGCGCTCGACGCGAATTATTTCTTCGAGATATTCGCGGGTTAGTGGCTCGATGTAAGTGCGGTCGGCCGACTCGGGGTCGGTCATGATGGTGGCCGGGTTCGAGTTCGCCAGCACGACTTCAAAGCCCTCTGACTTGAGCGCCTTGCAGGCTTGCGTGCCGGAATAATCAAACTCCGCCGACTGCCCAATGACGATGGGGCCGGAGCCGAGGATCAGGATTTTCGAGATGTCAGTTCGTTTTGGCATTATGCGGTTTTGGCCTTGCTTTGTGTTGTAAACGTTCCGGCTCCAGTTTGAACGGGTGCGGCTTTGATTTTTCTTTGAAGGGGCTCTGCCCCGGTCACGCCATTTATCTTGACTGGATTTGAGACTATGTTTTGAAAGGGCACGCCTTCCAGGCGTGCCGCAACGGCCTCACCCAAGATTTGGGGCTTTAGCCCCTGAGGGGCAGCGTCCAGTTCAAATCCAGCATGCGCGGAGGAATATGGAAATTCAACGGAGTGCTCGCAGAGGCGCTCTTTGACAGGATTGTTGTGGATGTATAAAACGTGCACAGCATAATCGCTTGCATCGCGCATGCGACGGTCCTGAAATCCCTTTTGCCAAATCTCCATGTTCGAGCCCAATTCCTTTTTTGCTCGATACGAGAACCCGCCTTTGATGAATTGAACCGCCTTTTCGAGCCTCGTCTCCGGACTGATGAGAGCCTGAAAATGATCAGGCATAATGACGAATTCATGCAGAAGATAGGAGCTGCCTCTGTAGTGATAGAGGGTGTCGATGAGAAGTTTTGCCCAAGGCTCAGCTTGGAAGAGAGCGCGACGTTCCCACGTGGACGAGGTGACCATGTAGGTCTGAGCGTTGTTGGAGGCGTGTTCTCGTTGCGGCTTCATGGTGCTGCTCGCAGTCCCTCAGCGGCTAAAGCCGCGTCATCATTAGTGCCCGTTACGGCACGCCTGGAAGGCGTGCCCTTTCAAAGCTTTCACCGCTTGCACTCCTCCATCATCTTCACAAAATCCTTAAACAGATAGTGCGAATCGTGCGGCCCTGGCGCTGCTTCCGGGTGGTACTGCACAGTGAAGAGGGGCAGATTTCGGTGCCGCATGCCTTCGAGGGTCGAATCGTTCAGATCCATGTGGGTCAATTCGACTTCGCTTTGCGGGAGCGAGTCGGGATCTACGGCGAAGTTGTGGTTATGGGCGGTGATTTCGATCTTGCCGGTGGTTAGCTGCTTTACGGGATGATTGCCGCCGTGGTGGCCGAATTTCAGCTTGAAGGTCTTCCCTCCTAGAGCTATGCCGGTTAGCTGGTGGCCCAGGCAGATTCCGAAGATGGGCTGGCGTCCCATCAGGCGGCGGATATTGTCGACGGCATAAGTGCAGGGCTCGGGATCGCCGGGGCCATTTGAGAGGAACACTCCGTCGGGCTTCAACGCCAGCACGTCTTCTGCCGTCGTTTGTGCAGGAACCACCGTCACTTTGCAGCCTTCTCCGCGGAGCTTGCGCAAAATGTTCTGCTTGATGCCGAAGTCGTAGGCGACTACATGGAAGCGCGCCGGCTCATCTTTTACTCCTACGACTTCGTCGGGCAAATGCGAGCGCTCACCGGTCTCCCACACATAGGTGTGGTTGGTGGAGACAACTTTGGCGAGATCCTGCCCATCCATTTTTGGGATGGCGCGTGCCTTGGCTATGAGTTTTTCGCTGTCTTCTTCGAGTGTCGAGATCACTCCGCGCATTACGCCGAAGGTGCGAAGATGGCGCACCAGCGCCCGCGTGTCAATTTCGGCAAGCACCGGAATTCTGAACTGCTCCATGAACTCATCAGTGACCTGCTGCGAGCGCCAGTTGGAACTGACCTTCGAGAACTCGCGCACGATCAGGCCCTCGATGTAGGGGCGCTGCGACTCGTTGTCTTCAGGATTGGTGCCGTAGTTGCCGATTTCAGGGTTGGTCAGGACGACAATTTGTCCGGCGTAGGAGGGGTCGGTGAAAATTTCCTGGTAGCCGGTGATGGAAGTATTAAAAACGACTTCGCCCGAGCACTCGCCTTTGGCACCGTAGCCTTTGCCTCGGAAGACTCTGCCGTCTTCGAGTGCAAGGATCGCTTGCATTGGATCTCCTGGGAGTGGATTTTATAGATTCTAGCAGGAGACCGTGGATTGCGGCAGAAAAACCGACAGCTTTCGGCGGCGGCCAAGGTATCATCGACGCGGTGGTCAAGCGAAGATGTTCGATGCGATTGCTCCAATTATTCTTGCTCTTTTTTTCGTGGGGATTTGCTACGGAAAGGCGAAGGCCCTCCGGCGTGGTAAGTCGCTAACCGGATTCAGCGGAAGATGATTCTCTACGCGACGATCTTCGTTCTCGGCATGGCCTACGTGATTCTGTACCAGGACAACTTAGCGGGGCTGACGCATTGGAGGCAAGCATGGATCGCAACCAGCGTGCTCTGGGCTGTATTGGTGGGTGCTGTTGTCTGGCTGCGGCGCCGTGCTGAAATATAGGTGCCGCAACCGTTACTATGCTTTACCGCAACCGTCCGAGCTTCGGCATCCGGTCAATATCCAAACAGAGCTTGGCCGCAGATGGAGCGCTCGTTTACGGGGCCGAAGTCGTGGCTGTCATTTTCAGGACGCGCTCGACGTGCTCGGGATCGCGCGCGATGACTCTTAAGTAAGCCTGGGTGGGTTGATCGGGTTCTGCACGGCCTTGCTCCCAGTCCCGGAGCGTGCCCAGAGGTATGTGGTAGCGGACAGAGAATTCCTCTTGCGTCAACGCCAAGGCGCGACGAATGACTTTTGCCTGCGGCGTGCGCTTCATCCGCTTGAGATCGGCCGGAGTTAGGGGTTGCGCATTGCGGTCGGCACGGGCTGCCGCCTCTACGGCCTGGGGCGTCATGGGTCTAAGCGTTTTGCCGGAAGTAGTCGCCTTGTTCATATTGTGTCGCCCTTCGAGCGGAAATAATGCGGATGCATTCGTCACGTTCGGTATAGGCCACAAACAATGTGTTTCCGTCGGCCCTGCCGATAATGACAAAACGCTCTTCGCCGTAGTCCTCACGATCGTCGAGGCGCTCGATGGCAAAGGGGTCACTAAATACCTTCTTCGCCAGATCGAAACTAACGCCATGGCTGCCCAAGTTGGCTTGAGCCTTGGCATTGTCCCATGCAAATTTGAGTTTGATCATACTACGGGAAACCAGTAGTTGTCAAATGCATGGCAGAGCCTTCCGAGACCTGAGGGACTCGTTACCGCAGCCTTCCCAGCTTCTCCATCGGCCAATATCCGAAGACGGCTTTACCGTAGATGAAGCGCTCGTTCACCGGTCCGAAGTCGCGGCTGTCATTCGACATGGTGCGATGGTCGCCGAGGACGAAGAAGCTGTTTGCCGGGACCACGATTTCGCTGTAATTGCGAGCGTCGGCGTAATCGCTGGGAACATAGTCTTCGTCGAGCGCCTCGCCGTTGACATATACCTGTCCGTTTTCGATGCGGATGTGATCGCCGGCTACTCCAATGACGCGCTTGATATAGCTCTTCGAGGTGTCGCGCGGGTAGCGGAAGACGACGATGTCCCCGCGCTGAATGGGCTCCCAGCGATAGACGAACTTGTTAACGAAAATGCGCTCCTGATCTTCAAGTCCAGGCATCATGCTGGTGCCTTCGACCTTTACCGGCTGGTAGAGAAAGACGATGATGAACGCCGAGATGGCGAGCGACACGAGGAGATCGCGCACCCAGACGGCCACCACCGGCAGTGGGCGAGAAGCGTTTTGTGTTGGCGCAGGTCCCGGCTCGGGCGGCAGCGGTACCCCAACTTCAGACATTGTGCTGTCATTCTATCGTAAGAGTAATTCGAGAGGCGAGAACGCGGTGTTGTGAGTAGCAGTGCATTCTGATTGCCACCGCGAAAGGGTTTTGGAACGAACCCCGCTCGCGATCCAGCATATTGCCAAATCAGCCGTTTCCCCGTAAAAGTGAAGTGCACCGAGCGACTCAATTCGGCCGACGAAACCCGGCCGGCTAACTATGACCGACTACTCAATTTTCCCGAAGATCAATGCCACGCTCAACGGATGCAGCGCGGTGCTGCTCATCACCGGACGCGCCCTGATCGCTCGCGGCAAAGTGGCGGCGCATCGTGCGGCGATGTTGACGGCCTTTGTGACCTCTACGCTCTTTCTCGTGTCGTACCTGTACTATCACTGGCCGCATCATGGCGGCATCGTCTATTTTCACGGCACGGGATGGATCCGTGCTCTCTACTTCACCATTCTGACTTCGCACACCATCCTCGCGATTGCTATCGTGCCCATGGTGTTGATCACGCTGACGCGGGCCTTGCGCTCGCAATTTGACCGGCATCGTGCCATTGCCCGCTGGACGTTTCCCATCTGGCTTTACGTCTCGGTGACGGGCGTCATCATCTACGTGATGCTGTTTCACATTTCGGATTGATATAGATTCGGATTGATATAGATATAGATATCGATAACGACAAGGCTGATCGGTAGAGACGGGGCTCGTCCCGTCTCCTACGTGGGCAGCCTGTCTCTACCGGAGCGCTGGGGTTACGTCGGGTTCCTCTGCCATCGGCCCGATTCATCACAAATTTGATGTGCGCCCGACACTGCCTGGGGACCGGGCAATTCTGCTATAGTTTGCTTCTTAGAGGAGCCCGATCATGAAGAGCGTAAATAAAGTCATCCTGATAGGAAATCTGGGAAAAGATCCCGAAGTAAAGTTCACGCCGCAAGGCACGCCAGTAGCGAAGATCACGTTGGCCACCAATGAGCGTTTCAAGGGCAAAGACGGCCAGTGGCAGGACCGCACAGAGTGGCACAATGTTGTGCTCTGGCAGCGCCTGGCGGAGATTGCCGGTGAATATCTGAAAAAGGGCGGCAAGGTCTACATCGAAGGCCGCCTCCAGACACGGTCGTGGGACGATAAGACGTCTGGCCAGAAGAAGTACATGACCGAGGTCGTAGCCAACGACCTGGTTCTGCTCGGCGGGCGCGGCGAAGGCGGCGGAGATTATGCCGGCAGTTCGCGCGGAGCATCGTCGTCATCGTCCTCGGCGGGCGGCAACAACTTCGATCAGAGCGCTCCCGAACCGGAGCACGCGCCAGCCGGCAGCTCTCCGATCACGGACGAAGACATTCCGTTCTAGGTGCGCAGACCGTAATAGCGACTCGATTGCATGAAGAGCCCCTCCCTTGCCGACCGAACCTGCGTCCCCTGCCGCGGCGGTGTGCCGCCGCTAAAGGGAAACAAGCTCACGGAAATTCATCAGCAGTTGGCCGAGCCTGAGCAGTGGAAAATAGTTAATGAACATCACATCGTGCGCACGTACAAGTTCCCCGACTTTAGAGCCGCGCTGGCATTCGTGAATCGAGTTGGCGAAGTCGCCGAGCAGCAGGGCCATCATCCCGACATTTTGCTGGGATGGGGGAAAGTCGAGATCACGATCTGGACACACGCCGTGGACGGGCTCACCGAGTCGGATTTCATTCTCGCCGCGAAGATCGACACACTCCGGTGAATCGGGTCATCTCACCATCGGGTCATCGGGCCATCTGACCTATGAGTTTTAGATAACCTGATGGTCCGATCGCCCGATCGCCCGATTGCGCAGCGACAGACCCCACAGCCCCGCCGGAATCAGCATTAACATGCCGGAGACGCTGGCCACGTTGCGGGCGGCGAAGCCCCAATCCACAAAGCGCCCGGCGAGATACGCTCCCGCAGCGATCGTGAACATGCAGAGGCAGAGGTCAGCGGCGAAGACGCGTCCGCGAAACTTGTCGTCGCTTTGTATCTGCAACAGCGTTGTCGAAAACACCCACACGATTGAGCTTCCAAAGTGGGCCAGCGCCACGCACAGGCACGCCTGCCACAGATGTCCCGAAACACCCAGTAGCGTGTACCCGGCGGCCGCGGCCAAGTAGCCCCAGAAGATCGCGATTTCCAAGCGATGCTTCCAACGCGCTGCCCAGGGCGCGGCCAGCAGGGGTCCGAGCAGAGCGCCCACTCCTCGAGCGCCTAGCAATAAACTCATGCCGAGAAAAGCGCCGCGTTCCGGAGCCATGCCGTGCCAGCGGACAGCAAATTCGTTTTGTCCCATCACCCTGAAGAGCACCCAGCCCGGTCCGATGATGAGGTTTCCAAATTTGACAAAAATCGTCGAGCGCAAACGAGCATGCGCTCGCACGTAGCGGATCCCGTCGAGGATGGGAGAAAAATCCACCAACTCCCGGGCCCGGAATGGGCGCGCGCCTTCGGCGTGGGGTTCAGCAAAGCGCATCCTCCAGATCAACGCGGCAGAAACCATAAACGACAGCGCGTTCAGCAGAAAGACGGCATCGCGGCCAAGCAGCGCCGCCACGATGCCGCCGAGAGTCGCGCCGATCATGAGATTCATGCTCCACGTGGTCGAAGAAAGCGTGTTCGCGACGACGATATCTTCCCTCTCCACGATGTTGGGGATGACGGCATTGCGCGCCGGCTCGAAGAACGCGACCAGCAGGGTTTCCGCCATCAGCAGCGGATAGACGAGCCAGACCATCGCTTTCGAGCGAATCAGTAGCATGCAGAGTACGATCAGCATGCGTCCGATATCCGCGGCGATCATGACGCGCTTCCGCCGCAGCCGATCATTGACCACTCCCGCTGTCGGGCCGATAAAAGTTAGCGGCAGAACTTGCAGCACCAGCACCAGCGCCACCGATCCGGCGCGTCCGGTGAGTTGGAGCAACAGGTTGTAGATCGCGAGGGTGTAAAACCAATCTCCGATTTCGCTGACGACCTGCGCACCCCACAAGCAGCGAAAATTCCGGTTGCCGCGCAACAGGCGCACGTACGATGCAAACGATACCGGACTAACTTCCAGTTCAGGAGCTGGTTCCATGCAGTGGCTGACGCAAGATCAAGAGATCAAAAGATCAAAAGATCAGAAAATCACAACCTTAGAAGATCAGGATTTGACAGCATACCGGATCGGGTCAAAACCCGCACTCTGAGCCCGATGCGGCCGCTCAAGGGCACTTTTCTGCAAAGTTGTGCACATACCAAACCGGCAGACTACCGGAAAACCCTGGGAAGTCCGCCCCCCCGACCCGTATTTGCCTCAGAAAGCGGCTCTTTGAATTAATTGTGAAAATCGCCCGGTTGGAGAAGCGCTTGCGTCTACTTAGGGCGTTACCCGAAAGGAGCATCACGTCGTGCGAAATTTGGGCTCTGCCGTTATGCTTGTCCTGATGCTGGCTGCAAATTCCTTCGCTGCACCTGCGGTCGTAAAATCTTCCGTCGTTCCGGAACCGGGCCTACTCGTGTTACTGGGAGGCGGACTGGTTGGCTTGGCCACGTTCATTCGGCGACATCTCAGCAATTAAATTCCACCTGCCGAGAGCCCCCACGGCGCTTTTCAACTCCCTCAAACCTTCTTATTCCCGGCAATCGCGGGGAAGTTTTCTGTCTGCCACCAAGTCCAGAAAATATTGATGAATTCGGCGGTCATCACTTAATTCGGGATGGAAAGTTGCGGCCAGCGTCTTGCCCTTGCGCACCAGCACCGGGTCTTTGGAATTGCCCTCGGTGGCAATCACTTCCACGCCCTCTCCGACGCGTTCAATTTTGGGAGCGCGGATGAAGACCATTTCAATGGGTTCGCTAAGAAATCGTCCTTCGCGGATCGAGCTGTCAATCTGCCGTCCATAGGCGTTGCGGCGCACTGTGATGTCGAGCGCGCCGAGGCCAGCCTGCTTCGGATTCTCCACATCGGTTGCGAGCAGGATGCACCCCGCGCAAGTGCCAAAGGTGGGTTTCATCCGCACGAAATTCTTAAGCTTCGCGAATCCGTCTTCCCCCAGCAACGTGAGGAATGTCCCTGACTCGCCTCCAGGGATTACGAGGCCGTCGAGATCGTTCAACTGCTCCGGCTTCTTCACCAGGACCACTTCCGCGCCGAGCTCTTCCAGACGGCGGCGATGGGCGTCGAAATCACCTTGCAGGGCTAGGACTCCGATTTTCATTCAGGTTGATCCTATAACAGTCGGCTGCACCCTGTTTCAAACGCGAAACATGAGGCCCAGCCCGCAGAGGTACTCCGAGCGCGGCCGACCAGCGGGCTACTATCCAGACATAGCAACAGAACTTGGAGCGTAGGTTCTCACGTCCGCCGAAGGTAACAAGCTCGTTCCCATTTTGGAGTAGCTACTTTCGTGGGATTGCGCGCACATTTACCAAGACAAATACTGGACGGGCGATAGGTTGCGTCTGGAGGACGTTGCCAGTGGGTACTGGACGCTACCTTTCAAGTGGTCGAGTGGCCAAGTCAGCCATTACGGTTCGAGTCCGTCGTCCTCCGCACGGGCTTCTCGACTTGCGTGGTCTGCTATAATGAGTTGTTGAAAGGTAGCGTACCTACTGGCAATTTTGCCGAGCCCCGCCTGACTAGCGGGGCTTTTGAATTTCTGGGATCATACGAGTGGAACCGGAAGCTGCGGATTGTGCCGTGGCCACTTCTCGGCTATGCGCGCGGCTTCGCTCGGGGCTTCGGGAAGACAGAGCAGGCTTTCTCAAAAAGCGTGAGCAGTGGCGCACCTCCAGTTAATCGAAGTCAGCGTCAAAGACAGACAAAATGATGTCGCGCACTCAGATGTGGGCGGCTGCCCGTCGGCCAGGTCTCGGCCTGCCCACAGACGTTCCAAGTCTCGTGCGCGGTGAGCGACACGAAGAACGAATACTTCTTCTCCGTCAAATTTGTAGAAGAGCAGATGCTTGGGAAAAGCCGAGATTGTTGTTCGTCTCACTCCCCGAAGTTCCGGCGACTGAAATGTACATGGTGTGCCTGAAGCCGGGCGTTCGACTACGCGCAACACGGCGGCCGTGGCTGCCTTCTCCGACCGTTTGGCTAAAGCCTCGCCGGATCGCGCAACGTACCAGTCAAAAGCCCAAAATGTCGGCAATCGTGGAATCCCACGTTTCGAGAACCGCGAAACGTGGGGCACCCGGCTTAGGCGATGAGAAGCTTAGTTCTCGGCTGCGTCTACTGTCTGGTTCATTTCGCCGATGCTCCTGGTGAAAGCGCGGTTTCTCGGGAATTGGGCTTTCAGCTTGCGTCGGCCAGCGGTAGAAAACGTTGTTGTGAGGGTTGCGATTCCGTGGTACGTCGTCCCGCTACCGATGAGCGTTGCGCCGTCATAGAAGTTGACCGTTTCTCCACCTTGGTCCTTGCCGACCGAGGGAGTGATGGTGGCGGTGAGGGTCACCGTCTGGTTGACGACAGACGGATTCGGGGAGGAGGCCAGGGTGGTTGTGGACGGGACAAGATCGCCATACAGCGCCATAACGGAGTATGAATCGCTGGCCAAAATCAGGTCTGTCCGGCCACCATTGACATCGGCAATCGCGATCGACGCCACTGGCAGAGGCGTAGGCAAGATCATCGTAGGCCGGAGGGTTCCGTTCCCCTCGCCCAGCAAAACCTCAACTGCGCCGTGTGTGGTACAGCCACCCCGCTGATTGGGTTCGCAATAATACCCCACGACCACGTCGGGTATGCCGTCTCCATTAGTGTCTCCAATGGCTACGGCCTGCGCTAATCTTGCGCCCGAGTCATAGATTTGTGCGGCTTAGAGTGTTCCATCGCCATTGCCGAGAAAGACCGCGGCTGAGCCGTCGCCGCTGCATACCGGGACCGTGCAATAATTAGAGACCGCGAGATCGGGCCTGCCATCGCCATTCAAGTCGCCGACGGCCACCGAGGTGGGTTGGACTCCGCCAGTGGAGTAGGTCACCACAGTCTGGAAGGTGCCGTCTCCATTGCCCAGCAGGACACCCAGGCTGCCCGATCCCCCGAGCGCAATGATGTCCGGTTTGCCATCCCCATTCACATCGGCGACCGTCGCATACGCTCCAAACGGCCCATAATTTTTGGCAGCCTGGAAGGTGCCGTCGCCGTTCCCCAACAGTACATCCAAAGCACCCGTGATCAGATCAGGTTTACCGTCTCCATTTACATCCGCCACGGAAACCGTGATACTGCTCCCACCGGGATAGGTGACCGCCGGGGAGAAAGTTCCGTCCCCATGCCCGAGAAGAACCCCGACGGAATTGCTCCTGACATTCGTAACGATAATATCGAGCTTACTGTCGCCGTTCACGTCGGCGACGGCCAACCCCCAGGCTTCATCTCCCCCGGAATCGTAAGTCACCGTCGGCTGGAATTGCCCATTGCCTTTTCCGAGCAGGACGCCGACCACGCCATCGCCGCTCCCGTTTTGACTGGCCACCACTACGTCCGGTATTCCATCGCCGTTCAGGTCCGCAACCGCGACGGTCTCGGCGGCGGTGCCGCCCGCTGTGTATTGCCCAGGGTGCTGGAAAAGCGGCGCCTGAGCTTGCAGAGATCCCTGCGCGGCGGAATTCGATTGTGGCGCAATAACCATGGACAAGAGCGTGGTAAAGATGACAGCGGCGAAGCGGCGTGACTTCATAATGCTTCCAGGATTGAACCTTTAATTCACGCTGCGAACTGCAGAATCTGACTCGATCTATGATGGCCGGGTTTCGGCTGCCCCGAGGGAGGACTCACGAGGCAAAATCCGCGCAATTATGTTCCTGGGGCGATTGCATGTCAAGGACGGGAACGCAGCGAGGCCAAGCCGATCGAGGGGGTTGCGCTATATGCACCGAGATCCGGTGAAGCGCGGTCTGGTGCGGAGCCCGGAGAATTGGGCCTGGAACAGTTTTCGGCGCGATATTTCCAGCGTCGAAGGAGAGGTGGGAATTGAATCGCAGTGGACGGCGCGGGAGAGAGAGCAGAATTGGGGGCGGCGGAAGTCAAAATCCCCGCCCCGTCGCAGAAAACGCGACAAAGACGGAGCATCCTAGAAGTAGATGTGCGGATTGGGCCACCCGCGCCTTCCCGATCTGTCACTACTTGAAGGTTGAGGGTGCGCCAACCCCAAATCCAACGTCAACAGCGGCGGACAGGAGTGTCCGCCCTACACGAGCAGGGCTACCAACCCCGCGTCTGCAGCATCTGCGATTCATCGAGCCCCGACACGGCCAGCCCCTTCATCGCTCCGGTCAGATTCTCGCTGACTTCAAGTAATACTTTAGGGTCTTTATAGTGGGTCGCGGCCTGCACAATCGCCTTCGCGCGCTTTTCGGCTTCAATGGGGTCGGCGAATTCGGTGGAGTTCTTCATGAAGATTCCGGAGCCTACGAAGACGGCTTCGGCTCCCAGTTGCATTACCAGCGAAGCGTCGGCTGGAGTGGCGATTCCGCCTGCCGAAAAATTGGGCACGGGCAGCTTGCCATCTTTGGCTACCATTTTGATCAGTTCGTAGGGGGCGCCGTGCTCTTTGGCTTTGGCATAGAGTTCTTCTTCGCCTAGCACGGTGAGAATTTTCATCTCCATCACGATCTGGCGAATGTGGCGGACGGCGTGGACTACGTCTCCGGTGCCAGCCTCGCCCTTGGTGCGAATCATGGCTGCGCCTTCGGCGATGCGGCGTAGAGCTTCGCCCAGGTTGCGGGCTCCGCAGACAAAGGGGACGGAAAAGGCGTGCTTGTCGACGTGGTGGGCTTCATCGGCGGGAGTTAGCACTTCGGACTCGTCGATGTAATCTACGCCCAGTTCTTGCAGGATTTGCGCCTCGGCGAAATGACCGATGCGGCACTTGGCCATGACGGGAATATCGACCACCGCCATAATCTCGCGAATCACTTTGGGCGAGGCCATGCGCGCGACTCCGCCTTCGGCGCGGATTTGGGCGGGGACTCGCTCGAGGGCCATCACGGCGACGGCGCCGGCGCGTTGGGCGATCTCGGCTTGCCGGGCGGTGGTGACGTCCATGATCACGCCGCCCTTGAGCATCTCGGCGAGGCCGGTCTTGAGGCGAAGGCTGGTAGTGTTGTGTCCGTTATTCTGCGACATAGGTGATTACCCGTTGGATACCTTTTCGCGATCGCGAAGGATGGGCGCAGAGCGCCGTCGTGTCTTTATTTTACATCGCGGAGACGCAGTGCCGCAGAAATGCTAGCGCTCGACAAGAAGCAGCAGCGCAACCCCTGCGGCGATGAAACTCCAAAGGCTGATGGCGACAATGCGCTCAATACGCTGCACATGGGGGGACCGCTTGGGAGTGTTTCTGGAACTTCGATAGACACCGTAAATTCTGAGACCTAACGCGAGCGCGACAAGAATTCCGGTAGGAATACGAACCGAGTTTGGAGCTTCCCACCAGATCTGTTTATCAGCTAGAAGCATTGTTTCTTGATTCTAGGCGAAAACATGCCATTCAGAATGGCATCCATCATTTGGCGGACAAGAGTGTCCGCCCCACACGAGCGTTAGCGGTCCACAAACTTGGCGAACATTTTGTGCGGATCGATGGCTATGAACAAGCCCTGGCTGCGTGCCAGGACTTCTCCTTTTTCATTCAGGATTTTGGCCATATTGATGTGCTTGCGCCCGTCCACGCTCAGCTCGCGCGATTCGACGCGCAGGGGCTGTTGCAACGGGACTGGCTTCACGTAGTTCACTGTCATCTCAGAGGTCACTGCGATTACCTGGCGCAGTTTATTCACCTTCCCCATGGCCTCGTCGAGGATGGTGGCGATGATGCCGCCGTGGCAGTGTCCGGGCGGACCGGTGTAGCGCTTGCCCAGGCGGAAGCGGCAGACGAAGCAGTGGCGCTCTTCATCATAAGTAAAGCGCAGGCGCATGCTGTCGGGATTGTCTTTGCCGCAGGCGAAGCAATAGTTCTTCTGCAGCTTGAGGTCGCGGGTGTCGTGTCCAGCGTGGTGTTTCTTCGCAGTCTGTGTCTTCTCATCCATCGAAAGATTCTATCGCGAGGGAGCCGCAAGATTGGGTATGATAGCGTGCGAATTGTCGTGCCAATTGTCGAAACTCAGGAGGTCGCTGTGTCTCCCACCGCTAAAACACAAGCTCCTTATTCGGTTCATCCCAGCATAGCCATGGTGCGGAACGGGATCGCGGAACTATCGCAGAAAACCGGGCGCTCGCTCGAAGAATGGATCGTTCTTATGAAGAAGTCCGGGGCGGCGACGGAGAAAGAGCGCCGCGAGTGGCTTCAGAAGGAACATAAACTGGGCCGAAACAACGCTACCTGGATCGCGGAGCGCGCCGACGGCAAGGGCACAGCGGCATTTGATTCGCCCGACTCGTACCTGAAAAGCGCCGCCGAATGGGTGGAGGAGCAATACTCCGGCGCGCGCGCCGCGCTGCGTCCGCTGTACGAAGAGTTGCTGCAGGTCGGATTCTCTTCGGGTAAAGATGTGAAAGCATGCCCGTGCAGGACGATGGTTCCCTTCTATCGCAACCACGTGTTTGCGCAGATCAAGCCGTCGACGAATACGCGGATTGATCTCGGATTCGCGCTGGGCAATATGAAAACGCCGAAGCGGCTGATCGATACCGGAGGATACGAGAAGAAGGATCGTATTACTCGGAGGATTGAGATCAAGTCCAAGGCGGATATTGACGACGAGGTGAAGCGCTGGTTGAAGATGGCGTACGAGATGGATGAGTAGATTGTGGAGAAACGGGCGTCCGGCCCCGTCCGCTGAGAGGCACTGGCAGCATGGTCATCTGAAGATGACCATGCATGTTACAATGTGGTCATGAAGAAAATCGCAGCGGGAGAATTCAAGGCGCGGTGTCTGGCGTTGATGGAAGATGTGCGATCTACGCGGGAGCCGCTGATCATTACGAAACGGGGAAAGCCGGTCGCGAAACTGGTGCCGGTCGACAGCAAGAAAGACGATTGGATCGGCCGGCTGAATGGAGTGATTAAGATCGTCGGCGATATCGAATCACCCATCGGGGGATGGGAGTCATCAGATTGATCCTGCTGGATACACATGTTCTGGCGTGGGCGGCGGAGGATGGTAATCGACTTTCTCGTGCAGCGGCGTCTGAAATCCGTCGTGCTCGACGGGGAGGAGGCCTGGCGATTTCTGCGATCAGCCTCTGGGAGTTGTCGTGGCTGCTATCGCGGGGAAGGATTCAATCTGGTGGCACAATTGAAGCTACGATACGCAGAATGATCGAGGGTGTCGCGGTTTTGCCGATTACGCCAGAGATCGCGGCGCTGGCCTCGCAATTTCCTGAGGATTACCCAAGTGACCCATCAGATCGCTTGATCGGAGCGACGGCGCGGGCGGAGGGGTTGCCGCTGGTGACGCGCGATGAGCGGATACGGCGAAGTCCGCTGGTTCGGACGGTCTGGTGAAACTTCTCGGAGATATTAAGAGACGCGGGCGAGGGCGCCCGCGCCCCACATAACCACCTGACCTTAGTCGTAATACTCCAGCCCCAGATGCGTGATCAGCTCTTCGCCTTTCAAGTGCCGCAGCGTGTTCTTCAGCTTCATCAGCTGGATGAACAGATCGTGCTCCGGATACAGGCCCGGTGCCGTCATCGGCGATTTGAAGTAGAAGCTTAGCCATTCCTGAATTCCGAGGCGGCGAAGCTCCGGCGTACGTTGGGCGAGATCGAGGAAGAGCACGAGATCGAGCACGATCGGCGCCGCGAGAATCGAGTCGCGGCAGAGGAAGTCGACTTTGATCTGCATGGGATAGCCTAGCCATCCGAAGATGTCGATGTTGTCCCATCCTTCTTTGTTGTCGCCGCGCGGCGGGTAGTAGTTGATGCGAACCTTGTGGAAAATATTGCCGTAGAGTTCGGGATACAAAGCGGGCTGCAGAATGTGCTCGAGGGCGCCGAGCTTCGACTCTTCTTTCGTTTTGAACGACCCCGGATCGTCTAACACTTCGCCGTCGCGATTGCCGAGAATATTGGTCGAGTACCATCCGCTCAGTCCGAGCAGGCGGGCCTTGAACGCGGGAGCCAGCACGGTCTTCATAAGGGTCTGGCCGGTCTTGAAATCCTTGCCGCAGATGGGAACTTCGCGCTCGTGCGAGAGTTCGTGCATCGCCGGTATGTCCACCGTGAGATTCGGCGCGCCGTTGGCGAAGGGGACACCCTCCATCAGCGAAGCGTAGGCGTAGACCATCGAGGGCGCGATGTTTTCGTCGTTCTCTTTCATTCCTTTTTCGAGCGCTTTCAGGCTCTGATGCGCGGCGCTTTGCTCGATGAAGGTCTCCGTCGACGCGCACCAGATCGTGATCAGGCGGCTGGCGCCACTCGACTTCTTGAAGTCGCGAATATCCTGGCGCAGTTGCTCGGCCAGGTCCAGCTTGTTCTTCCCTTTCTTTACGTTGGGCCCGTCGATTTTCTTGACGTAGTTGTGATCGAAGACGGCTTTCATGGGAGTGATGGCGCTGAGGCGGCCTTTCACTTTGGCAAGCAGGTCGCGCTCCAGCACGCCGGCCTTGCTGGCAGCGGCGAACATGTTGTCTTCGAAAATATCCCAGCCGGTGAAGACCAGGTCATTCAGTCCGGCGAGCGGGAGGAACTCCTTGATTTTTGGCGAACGGCCATCGGTGCGCTTCCCGAGACGGACGGTACCCATCTGGGTGAGCGAGCCGATAGGATGCGCGATTCCCTTGCGCACGGCTTCCACGCCCGCCACAAAGGTCGTAGCGACCGCGCCCATGCCGGGAATCATCACACCCAGCTTGCCCTTGGCAGGTTCGATCGCGCCATCGTGTTGGGCGCTGCGGCGAGATGTAACTTCGTGCTTAGCCGCTGATCTAACTTCGACGGTCGCTTGATGCAATTTTTTCGTGGGAGACTTCTTCAGCTTCGCCATAATGTCGGCTGCTTCCTTCATAAGAACCGTGGGATGTGTGCAAACCAATTATGTTCGCTTACGAGGTGCGGTTTTTGCAAACGCGCGTGCCTGAAGCTACGGAAAACGCACTTCAATGGTGTCTACGGAACAGTGGGCGGTATTTGCATTCGCCGCAGCCACGGCTCACCACCGATCATACCGGTGATTCGCAGGATCGATTTTTTTCGTTGGACGCTGCCGTCTGATTCCGGCATAGTGAACGAAACGTGAGGGGTAGAGTTCGAACTGCGGTTGGGCCACATCCCAGTCGCAGGTGTCTTACGGGAGCAGATATCCTAGCCCTGCTCCCGGTTGTTTTCCTGTCGAGTCCATGGGGACTGATTTGAGAATGGCTCGCTAAGTAAGAGTCTCTGAGAAAGACTGGTCAGGCGGCGCCATGACCGCGGGTGTTTTCTTTCACTTCATCGCTCAGGATGATGGCCTCGGCAATTTCTCGCATTGCTCTACGTTTCTGCCGGCTCTGTTGCTGCAGGCCGAGATAGGCTTGTTCTTCGCTCAGTCCGAGTTCCCGTTGCAGAATTCCCTTGGCGCGTTCCACCACTTTTCGGGTGTGTAACTGGTCGGTGAGGTTGGAGTTTACTTCCTCCAAGCGTGCCAACTCGATTTCCGCGCCGACCAGAAACCCAATCGCTGAAATCAGCCGGATCTCCTTCGGCTTGTAAATGTGAGGGCGGCGATGCTGTAGATTGATCGCTCCTACCACCCGGCCGCGGCACATGAGCGGGACGGAGAGAAATGCCTGGTAACTATCCTCGGGCAATTCATGGAAGAACTGGAATCGCGGATCCTGCGCCGCTTTCTCCGAAATCGCGACCGGTTCGTGATGCTCGGCTACCCAGCCGGTAATGCCGTGCCCCACGCGCAGTTTGAGCCGGTCAACCACATTGGGATGAGCGTTCATGGAAGCCCTCAGGACGAGGTCCTCGCCCTCCAGCACATAGATCAGGCAGGAATCGCATTTCACGAGCGCCGAGGCAAACCGCACCACCCGGTCCAATACTTCATGGAATCCGCCGGCCGAGGCGAGGCGGCCTCCAATTTCATGCAGAAAATCAACCGGCGAGTCTTCAATCGAAATTACGTTGTCCATCGCTCTAAAGTATCGACATCAATAAGCCATGTCGAATTCCAAATTTCGATGATCCTCATAAAGGATTTTCTTGGAAGATTTACAATCCTTTCACATCAGCTCCCCCGGCTACTTGTCTACTTCCCGTCGAGTTCCACGTTCTTGATGGGCAAATCCCAATGTCCGTCGAGAATTTCAAACCGGCGCTGCTCTTCCCTCGCTTAGGTGGCCTGATCGGGCCAAAGCTGCTTTTTCAGGGCATCTTCGTCGAACGGCTCATTCGCGGCGGAGGAGTTCTTGAATACGATGGTCACGCGATAGTCCCAGCGCCCGTCTTCGGAGGTGTGGTAGCGAGGCTGGTCCATCCAAACCTTGATCATGCGGCCCATTTCCACCTGCTTCTTCAGCAGCGGGTAGTGATTCTTCTTGAACAGTTGCAGGAACTCGTCGGCATGTCCCCACTTGGTTTTGTAGTAATACTCGACGGCGAACGGCTTGCCCGTTTCCGTGGTTGATTGGGCAGAAAGAGATGCCGGGAGCAGGGTGAACCGCAAGAGCACGAGAATTAGCAGGAATCTGAATTTCATAGGTCTCCGTGGAAAATGGGTGGCCGAAAAGACTAAAGACCGACTTAAGAACCAAAGATCAAAGATTGTCGCATAGCGGCACCGGCGGCGCTCCACCAGTCCACGTCAATGTTAGAATTGACCGTGCCTGCCGATTCTCTCCGCCTGATTGCCATCGATATTGACGGCACCCTGCTCAACCCGGAATTCATGATTTCCGCCACCGATCTTGCCACGCTTCGACGAGGGCACGCCCAAGGCGTCGAGGTCATCCTGGTCACGGGGCGTCGTCATACTTTTGCCCTGCCTATCGCTCAACAGCTGGGATTTGATCTGTGGCTGATCAGTTCGAATGGCGCGATCACCCGCTCCCTTGGCGGAGAGACTTTCCACCGCGACCTGCTCCCCGAAGTAACCTGTCGCGAACTGGTTGGCGTGATGCAGGAATTTCGCGGTCAGACGGTTCTGACTTTCGACAGCAACGGGCCCGGCACAATTGTGATCGAGCGTCTGGATAAGCTCGAAGCCAGCATCCAGCGCTGGCTGGAGAAAAATATGCAGTACATCCAGTTCGTGGTGCCGATCGAGAAGGCGCTCACGACCGACCCGGTGCAGGCCATGTTCTGCGGGCCGATTGCAGACATGCAGCGGGTCTTGCAAGTCCTCGAAAGCTGCGGCCTGCCGATCACCGTTTTGCGCACCGAGTACCCGGGCCGCGATCTTTCGATTGTCGATGTGCTGAACGCCGGGTGCTCCAAGGGGCACGCGCTGGCCCGCTGGGCGAAGCACCGCCAGATTACGCGCGAGCAGGTCATGGCCATTGGTGATAACTACAACGATATTGAAATGCTGGCCTTTGCCGGGCATCCGTTTATCATGGGGAATGCATCGGAAGAGTTGCGCGGCCGGGGCTGGAAGCTGACCCGGTCGAACGCCGAAAGTGGCGTATCCGCAGCGGTTGAGCACGTGCTGGATGGAAAAGAGATTGAAACGGTCGTGGTTGACGAGATTCATCGACCTGCAATCGGCGTCAGCCTGTAATAGAATCCGGCAGTTGAGTTCGCAGTGTCAGTCGGGCAGTTGGTTTCGTATGACGAATCGGGCGATCGGCTTGGTGCCAGGGCATCGGTTTGGCGATCCGGCAAATTCCGGAGTAGACGCGCGCTCAGGCGGCGGACACTCCGCAGGCTGGAAAGCAACCGTCTTCTGGGCCGTCGCTCTGGTTCTGCTGGCTCGTCCCGCAGCGGCCGCTGAGTTGGCTCTTCTGCGCAACGGTTTCAGCATCCGCCACGAGCATCACCTGGTGATGGGAACCACCACCCGCCTGTATTTTGCGGCCGACGACTCCAGCTTCACCGACGTGCCGACGGAAGACATCACCGGCTATGAAAAGGATCTGTCGGTCTCATCCTCATTATTGTCATTGTCATCTCCGGATGCGCAAGCTTCTTTGCGCGGAGCAATGACGACTACGCCGTTTGAGTCGGCGGGAGCTGCCTCCGTGTCGCGCCCCGCTCTGAACGCAGTGGTGAATATGGCCAGCGCAACCTATCATCTCGATCCAGACTTGGTCACGAGCGTGATTCACGCCGAAAGTGGATTCAACGCCCACGCCGTCTCTGCGAAAGGTGCCCGCGGGCTGATGCAGTTGATGCCCGGCACCGCCAACAAACTAGGGGTGAGCGATGCCTTCGATCCGCAGGCCAACGTGACCGGGGGGAGCCGTTATCTGCGCGAACTGCTGGAACGCTACAATTTCGATCTGGTCAAAGCGCTGGCGGCTTATAATGCGGGTCCAGAGCGGGTCGAGCAGTATCAGGGAGTTCCACCATTTCGCGAGACTCGGGCCTACGTAGCCCGCATCGTCCACGAATACAACACCAAGAAGATCGCCCAGGAGAAAGCTGCGAAACAAGCGAAGCCATTGAATCATTGAGTCATTGAGTCATTAAATGCAACTCAACGACTGAATGTCTCAATGATCCGATGTTTCGATGACTCAATGTCCCTCGTTGACCCTGCATGATTCCTCATTTACCTTCTACTGGGGCTGTGCTGATCAGAGCTGTGCCTTTCTTCGAATTGAAGTTCCTGAATGTTCGTATCGCATGAACAACAAAAAATACGTCGCGTACGCGGCTGTCTTCGTCGTGCTGGCAGTGCTGGTTTATCTCCAGTTCCGCACCTGGCAGAATTTCGATTGGGATCGGCTCCTGCAATTCAGACTGAATTGGCGTCACATTGCGCATGGGGTCGCGTATATCTATTTTGCCTATCTTCTGCGGGCAGTTCGATGGAAGATCTTCCTGCGACCGGTGCGAAAAGATGCGTCCATTCTGGGACTGGTCCCACCGACTGTGATTGGATTCACGGGACTGGCCCTGCTTGGCCGCGCCGGCGAAATGATTCGACCCTACCTGATCGCGCGCCGTCAGAACCTCCCTGTCGCGTCGCAAATCGCGGTGTGGATGGTGGAACGAATTTTTGACGTCGGCGGTTTCACGGTGCTGATGGTGGCGGCAATTTTTCTGCCGTCTAAACTCCGAACCTTCACACTTGCCGCCCCGGCCGAAGTGAGAGAGTGGATTCATCTCACGGGATATGCCCTGATCGCGCTGGTGGTGGGATTGCTTTTGGGAGCAATGCTGATTTCCTACCGTGGAAATCGAATCGCGGAGTGGGTTGAGGCTCGATTCTCGCATCTGGCCGGGAATCTGGGTCATCGCATCGCTCTAAAGATTCGAGAGTTTACCCTCGGCCTCGATACGATTCATGGCCCGTTCGCATTCCTCCAACTGTCGGCCGTATCGGTCTTGATGTGGTGGGTGGTGGCGTTGGCTTACAAGGAAGTGACGCATGCCTATGGCGCACCGATGCATGATATGAGTGCCACCAAGGTACTCCTGCTGATGGGAGCGAGCATGATCGGGTCGATGGTACAGCTGCCGGGAGTTGGCGGCGGCTCGCAGTTGGCGACCATCAGCGCGCTCGATCACGTCTTCAGTATCGTCCCGAAGGAACTCACAGTGAGTTGCGGCATCATGCTGTGGCTGGTCACGTTTATGGCTGTCGTTCCAGTGGGATTGATACTCTCGCATCACGAGCGGCTGTCACTGCGCAAGCTCTCGGAGGAAAGCGAAGAGGCGGAACAGGTTGGCGCGGTTGAGGAAGCGACGTAAGCCTGGGTCAGTGGCCATAGGTTTCGGCTGTCACGAAAACACACACTTCCCCACCCTGACGTTTTCCTTAGGATCTGCCACTTGAGAGCTGCCTGCTACAATCTGCTGGTATCCTGAGCATCAAGCATGAAATGCCCCTTTTGCGGGTTTGAAAATGACAAAGTCGTGGATTCGCGCGAGAGCAAGGAAGCCGATTCCATCCGCCGCCGGCGCGAATGCCTGAAGTGCGAAAAGCGCTTTACCACCTACGAGCGCATCGACGAAATCCCTTACATGGTGGTGAAAAAGGACGGCCGCCGCGAACGCTTTGACCGCCAAAAAGTACTCAATGGCCTGATGCGCGCCTGCGAGAAACGTCCTGTACCCATCAGTCGGCTCGAACAGATCGTGAATGAAGCGGAGACTTTCGTGATCGAGTCGGCCGAGCGCGAGCGCAAGACCAGCGAAATCGGCGAGTTGATCATGAACCGTCTGCGCCGTCATGACAAAGTCGCATATGTAAGGTTCGCCTCCGTCTATCTCGACTTCAAAGACGTCCAGGAGTTTATGGCTGAGCTTAAGGACCTGCTGAAGGTCACGCCCGAGTCCAAGGGGAAGTCCGGGAAAAACTGATTGAGTCATTAAATCATTGAGTGATTGATTCATTGAAAGTCAACCGCTCGATGCCTTCACTGCCTCAATGATTTAATGCATAAATGATTCAATAGCCCATGAACTCTCTCGACAAGGCGACGGAGCTTAAGCAACGCACGAAGAGTTTTGCGATTCGTATCGTCACCCCCTTTCCGCTCCCTGTCGCGCACTCCCGACGCCCAAACTCTGGGAAAGCAACTCCTGCGCTCCGGTACATCTGTTGGTGCGAATTATCGCGCCGTATGTCGTGCTCGATCGCAGGCTGAGTTCATTGCAAAAATGGGCGTTGTAGTAGAAGAAGCAGACGAAACTGTCTTATGGCTGGAGCTTTTGGGCGAGACAGGAGTAGTTCGCCAGGAAAGAACGCAAGATCTGTTGAAAGAAGCCAATGAGCTAGTAAAGATATTCGGGGCATCTTTGCGCACGTCGAAGCATGGTGTTAAATGATTCAATGTCTCAATGATTCAATGACTCGATTGGCTTAATGACTCAATGCCTTCCCACAAAGTAACTCTCATTCCCGGCGACGGCATCGGCCCTGAAGTCATCCAGGCCACGGTTCGCATGCTCGAGGCTACTGGCGTCAAATTCGAATGGGAAAGCTTCGCAGCGGGCGCGGAAGCGTTTGAGAAGTACCACGAATACATTCCCAAAGAACTCAGCGAATCGATTGAACGCACCCGGGTGGGTCTGAAGGGTCCGGTCACTACGCCGATCGGCGGCGGCTTCTCGAGCATTAACGTTGAACTGCGCAAGCGCTTCGAGCTCTTTGCCAACTTCCGGCCGATCCGCAACCTGCCGCATATTCCCACGCGCTATCCGGGAGTCGATTTGATTGTGGTTCGAGAAAATACGGAAGGACTTTACTCCGGCATCGAACACGAAGTGATTCCCGGAGTGGTCGAGAGCATCAAGGTCATCACCGAAAAGGCTTCTACCCGCGTTTCGCGGTTCGCCTTTGAGCATGCACGCAAGAACAAGCGCAAGAAGATTCATTGCATCCACAAAGCCAATATCATGAAGTTGTCGGATGGATTATTTCTGCGGTGCGCGCGCAATGTTTCGAAGGAGTATCCCGAGATCACCTACGGCGAGCACATTGTCGACAACACCTGCATGCAACTGGTGATGAATCCCTACCAGTACGACATGCTGCTGCTGGAAAATTTCTACGGCGACATCATTTCGGATTTGTGCGCGGGACTGGTTGGCGGGCTGGGTCTGGTTCCCGGCGCGAACTTCGGACATGAGTGCGCCATTTTTGAAGCCGTGCATGGTTCGGCGCCCGACATTGCCGGGAAGAATATTGCCAATCCCACCGCCGTATTGCGCTCTGCCCTGCTCATGCTGCGCCATCTCGGCGAACCAGACGCCGCTTTGAAGATTCGCAACGCCATCGACGAAGTCTACCGCGACCGCACCAAACTGACGCGCGACGTGGGCGGCAGCGCCGGCACGTCGGAATTTGCAGACGCCATTATCCAGGCCATGGAAAAGCAGGGTGTGGCAGCCAAAGAGTAGCGCCCTCCTGGATTTAGATTGACACTTAATATGTGTGCACATATACTGTGTCAATGAATGTGACTCTGTCTATTGATGAGCAGACCGTCGAGCGCGCCCGAAAGCGAGCGGAGGCGCTCGGCAAGAGCCTTAACCAGTTGATCCGCGAGTACCTTCAAAAGTTGGCTGGCAGCGACGACGCCGAGCGCAGCATCGCGGAGTTTGAGCGCTTGTCGGGCACGGGCAACTCCCATGGACACCGTTTCAATCGCGACGAAGCTCATGAGCGTTCGTAGCTTCTTTGACACCAACGTACTGCTCTACGCGGACGACGAATTTGTACCGGATAAACAGCGCTGCTCGCGCGACCTCGTGGCACAGCACAGGCGAGATCGAACGGGTGTGGTTTCTCTGCAGGTGTTACAGGAGTATTTCGTGAATGTCACGCGAAAGCTTCATGTGGACATTCTAATCGCGCGTCGCAAAGTCGAAATACTCTCCGAGTTTGACGTCGCCGCACCTGAGGTCGGCGATATCCTGGCCGCCATCGATCTCCAACGGCTGCACGGCTTTTCTTTTTGGGATGCACTGATCCTGCGATCAGCGCAACAATCCGGCTGCCGCGTTCTGTTGACCGAAGATTTTCAAGAAGGTCGCGAAATCGATGGGATTCAGGTGGTGAACCCGTTCCGACTGGGAAAATAACCGTATTTTCGGTCTCCTGCGAACCCGCTCTCTGTTACACTAGTGCGTTTCTGGAAGCGCACGGGTCAACACCGTATTGCCCGTCCCTCTTGGGGTCTATGCTGAAGAGCATCGAAATTCCATACCATCGCGGACTGCACCGCTTCGCCGTCTTCACCGCCTGCGCCACCCTCGTTCTCATCGTCGCCGGCGCGCTCGTCACCAGCAATGACGCCGGATTGTCCGTTCCCGACTGGCCAACCACTTTTGGCTCCTTCTACAAAATGCCGCAAATGGTTGGTGGAGTGAAGTATGAACATGGCCACCGCATGGTTGCCGAATTCATCGGACTCCTCACCATCATCCTCGCGGTCTGGACCTGGCGAGTTGAAAAGCGGCGCTGGCTGCGCCTTCTCGGGCTGGCGGCGCTGGCGACGGTGATCACGCAAGGCATTCTTGGCGGACTGACTGTTTTGTTCTTTCTGCCCGCGCCTATTTCCAGCGCGCATGCCGCAGTGGCGCAAACCTTCTTCTGCATCGCCGTCGCTATCGCCGTTTTTACAGGCCGACGCTGGGTTCAGGAGCAGCCGCGCACTGAACTCGACCAGCGCCGCCCCGCTCTTTTCACATTGACGGTGCTCTCGATTTTTGTGCTTTATGTGCAGTTGATTCTTGGCGCGATGTTTCGCCATCATGGTTTGAGTTGGTGGCCGCACGTGATCAACGCGGCGCTGGTGGCCATCGTTCTCTCCTGGACTGCGGTTCGAGCCATCTCGGCCTACCCGCACGTGGAAGCCGTCCGCCGACCCGCAATCGTCATGCTTGGCCTGATGGTTGCGCAACTTTGCCTTGGCTTTCTAGCCTTCATCACGCGCGTCATGTGGGGAGTAGACGCCGCGCAGCCCGAACTTCCCATGGTGATCGCGACGGTCGTCCATGTCGCCGTCGGAGCGCTGCTTCTTGCGACAACTGTCGTTCTCGCCATCCAAGTCTGGCGCCACGTCCCGGCCGCTTTCGAAGAGCGCGTCCTGGGCCAGGACCCAGTCGCCGCCTAGGGATCGGGTCATCGGATGATAATCCTCCCGTTCCCGGCGTAGAATTATCTTGTGACCTCGAACTCAACCGCAATCGATTTCGCCCCTCCTGCTCAAGCCGCTCGGCCGGTTGGCCAGGCCGCCATCATTGCCGTGCGCGATCTTGTGCATCGCTATCAGGATCGCACCGCACTCAACGGCGTCTCTTTCGAAGTTCGTCCGGCTGAACTCTTCGGCCTGCTCGGCCCGAACGGCAGCGGCAAAACGACTTTGTTCCGAATTCTTTCGACCCTGATGGTTCCGACTTCGGGTAGTGCCATGATTGCCGGCCTCGACGCGGTTCGTGAGCCGGGAGCGTTGCGCCGCCATATTGGCGTGGTCTTCCAGGCGCAGAGTGTCGATCCCAAACTTACGGCCTACGAAAACCTCTGGCACCAGGGACATCTCTACGGGCTGCGTGGTCCTGAGCTGAAGACGCGAATCACCGAGATTTTGACCCGGGTCGGCTTGCTCGATCGCCGCGACGATCGCGTGGAAACTTTTTCCGGAGGCATGCAGCGCCGCATCGAACTCGCGAAAGGACTGCTCCACCATCCCGAGGTTTTGCTGCTCGACGAGCCCACGACGGGCCTCGATCCGGGCGCCCGGCGCGACCTTTGGCAATATCTCCAGATCCTTCGCGATCAAGAGAGAGTATCCGTCATAGTCACCACCCACCTGATGGAAGAGGCGGAACGCTGCGACCGGCTGGCGATCTTGAACGAAGGCAACCTGGTTGCGCTGGGCACGCCGGAAGCCTTGACGCGCCAGATCGGCGGCGACGTCATTCTGCTCGAAGCGCGCGATCCGCAGTCACTGGCCGGCCGCATCCGCGATAAATTTCATGTCGATGCCACGGTGATGGACAAGCATGTCAGGCTTGAAATTGAAAATGGACATCGGTTCGTCCCCGACGTGGTCGAAGCCTTCCCTGGAGAAATTCAGTCGCTAAGCGTGAGCAAGCCTACGCTGGAAGACGTTTTCATCCATCGCACCGGGCATCGCTTCTGGAGCGAAGATGTCGAGTCGGCTCCTGAAGCCGGCAAGAAGAAGGGCAAGAAAAAGCACTAAGCGTTTGCGTGGGGATAGCTGCGCGTGCGGACGGCCGCCCCTTTGGCAATCTCAGGGCAGGCTATCGGGTATCGAAGCCGGGCATAACTCGGCCGCTAGGGCGTCGATGGCCGCGGCGTCGATGCACTCAGCAAATCCACAAACATCTTGTAGAACTTGGTCGTGTCCAGATCGACCTGTACTTCCACCGGCTGCACTTCGCGTTGCGGTTTGTCTTTATCCGACCACGTCAGGGTATCGCCGTAGCCTGCTCCGCGATTGAGGCTCACATCCATGTAACGATTTTCTTTCTTTGTAATCAGGGTTGGATCAAGCCAGGCCACAGCGGCGAGTTCGTCCCACAGATAGTTATAGGACCCCCTCAAGTGCTCATACTTGCCGATGTATTGCGCGGACGGTGAGTTACTCGCCTTGACCCTGTCGACTAACTCATTGGTCATTCTTGTCTTCACAGAAATATCAACCGGCGTGCAGATAATCTTCTTCCATGGAGCCCGCAAGGCGATGTGAGCCGCCTCGGGATCGAACCAGAGGTTGAACTCGCGGCGTGGCGTGTCAGTGAACTCAGGGTTGGTGGTCTCCGGATTCAGACTGGCGCCCATGAACACCAATTCTTTTGCCAGACTCGGAAATTCGGGATCGATGGAGATGGCGAGCGCGAGATTCGTCATGGGACCACCCTCATAGATCGTGATCTCGTGCGGATACTTGTGGACCATGCGAATCAGAAAGTGAGCAGCGTCTTCGTCGGCAGGCTTGGTGGTTGGCTTCCCTTCTGGCATCGGCCCTAACTCGCGGGGTGGGTGATAATACTTCGGAGTCCACGCCCCCAGCCACGCGAAGTAGCCGTACTGCTGTTCCGACCACTCCGTTTCTTGTTGGGTTCGAACCAGCGGATATTCGGCTCCGGGAACGACGGGAATGTCGGTTCGTCCGATGAGTTCGAGCATACGGAGGGTGTGCGCGACCTCTTCGGTGAGCCAGGCATCTCCGGTCACGACCGTGATGCCGAGGACTTCGGTTTGCTGAGATTGAATGAGCAGGAGGATCGCTTGTTGATCGGTGCCGGCGGGTCCCGCTGCGTCCTGATCGATGATGACTTTGCGCTTGTCTTGACATTCGGATACAAGGCATAGCGTTGGAATTGGAATCAGAACCAGAATTACGGTTGCGAGCCTGATAAAACTCGGGAACCCAGCCAGCTTCATTCGTGCACCTCTGGATTTTGGAAGGCGTGCCATTGTAGAGCGTATTTCGGAGCTCTGCCAGTTCTTCGAACTAGAAACATGAATTGCGGACGAGGTTGGGTCGCGCATAGAATGACGCGGTTGGAACCGTTGTTCGTTGCCGGTCGGTAGTCGCCGGGCTTTGCTCAGTGGTCGTGGGCAAAACAGTTTTCGTCATAGGAGTGAGTTCGGTGAGCACGAAGTTATTTTCCGGCGTCCACATTGTCGTTTGCCTTATGGCTGCGGCGATCTGCGCCCATCCGCAAGAGCCAGCGGGGAGCGCGATTGTAAAGGGATATGTGCGCGATTCCAGCGGTCGTCCGGTGACGAACGCGACTGTTGTCTTACAACTTGCGACAGAAGTACAGCCTCCAGCGGTCGCGGGCGAGACGACGCATACGGATGCGGCTGGAGGCTATCGCTTCGCGTCGCTGCCGGCTGGTGCTTACACGCTGCGCGCGGAGGCGACCGGATATGGCAAAGCGATGGTTGCTCGCGTCGCTCTTGCCCGAAAAGAAATGAAGACGATTGATCTTGTTCTCTTCCCTTTGCAGAACCCTCGTTCAGAGGCTGCTAGTCGGACGGGGCAAGCGCCTGAGTTTTTTGACGAACCTCAATTTACTGTGGCGGGCGTAACCGAAGCTACGAATTCCGGTGGACACGGTACCGACGCCGTGGTTCGCACCAGCGAAACGCTGGCTAAGGCGACGGTTTCGTTGACTGACAAAGCAACGACTGATAAACCGGCGTCTGATAAAGCAACGACTGACATAGCAACGACTGATAAGCCAGCGACTGCCCACGCGGCGGCTGGCGAATCGGCGAGTTCTTTACGCGATGCGCTCGCGCGCAATCCTAACGATGCGGAACTTCATGACCGTTTGGGCGAGGTCGCCGAAAAGGCGGGCGATCCACTGGAAGCGGTTCGCGAATACCAGCGTGCGGCGGAACTTGATCCCAGAGAGCCGCACCTGTACGACTGGGGAACGGAATTGCTCGCGCATCGCGCGCTCGAACCTGCTACGGAGGTATTCACGCAAGGTAATCGCCGCTTTCCTAAGTCGGTGCGAATGCTGGTTGCGCTTGCGGTCACATGGTACGCGCGCGGCTCGTACGACGAGGCAGAACAGTATCTGGTGAACGCGTCTGATCTTGCTCCCGGCGATGCGACTCCGTATCTGTTCATGGGAAGAATGCTGAGCGCGGCGACGATTCCGTCAGAAGCGACGGTCGAGAGGTTAGCGCGATTTGCGCGGCTGCAACCGGACAATGCGCTGGCGAACTACTATTACGCGGTCAGTCTTTTCAAGGAATCAGCGAAGGAATCGGCAATGGAATCAGGCAAAGAGTCAGAGAAGAAATCGGGGAATGCGGGCGAGGTGGGAGCGCGCGACGATGAGCATTTCGCGCGGGCGGAAGCGCTGCTGCTCAAGGCGGTGCAACTTGATCCGAAGCTGGGGGCGGCATATTTGCAATTGGGAGTCATTGATTCGCAGCGATCGGATTTCGCGCGAGCAATTTCCGCATATGAGAAAGCGATTACGGTCAGTCTCGCGGATGGTGGTGTGAACGCTGGTATGAAGGACGCTGGTCCGGAGAATCGGAAGACGCTCGAAGAATCACATTACCGGTTGGCGCAGGCTTATCTGAGATCGGGTGACAAAGCGAAGGCTCAAGAGCAGCTTCAGCTTCATGAAGAATTGTCCAGGAAAACAAAGGCGGATGCCGCGCGGGAGCGGCGCGAGATTCAGGAGTTTGTGATTTCGATGCGCGGGGAAACTTCCGCGCCAAAAGAATAATTCGGCGCCGTCGTCGGACCGCAGCGGCTAAAGCCGATGCTGAAAATGTGCCAGTTATCGCAGCGGTAAACCGCTGCGCCACCCAAAAGCAAAAGCCACAGCGGGTGATCCGCTGCGCCATCCAAAGGCAAGAGCGGCACTGGTGACCGACACGCTACCCAAAAGCCGCGCAAAACCCCAAGCACGGCGCAGCCGTGGAATCTCACCCTAACGTCGAAAACATGACGTTAGGATGGGGCACCCAGCGCTCGTTTGAGGGCCTAGAAGCTGAGTTTTAGGGCGAACTGAACGAGGCGCGGGTTGTTGACGATGTTGCTGATCACCCCGAAACTTGAGGGCGTGTTTATGTCCTGCTCTCCAGTGCTGCTGATACCGGGCATCCAGTACTGTGGATGGTTGAGAAGGTTGAAAAACTCGGCGCGGAATTGCAGATTCATTTGCTCGTGGAAAGAAAAAGAGAAATCCTTGAATATGGACAAATCCGTGTTCACGAAGCGAGGACCGTAAACGGGCGCGCGGGCAGCGGAGCCGAGCTCACCAACCGTGAAAGCGTTGGAGGTGCCTTGGTTGATCACCGCCGTCGGCGCAGTCATGAAGGCACAGGGATTGAACCAATTCGAAAGCGTATGAATCCGCGAGGGAGCAACGCATCCTGGATTCGCCGCGACGGGTCCTGGTTGGTTGGGGTTCCCGACCTCATTCGGGCGCTGAACGGTTAACCCGTTGTAGTTGAAGAACACACCCGACGAATCGGAACTATCGACCACGAAGAGCGGGAACCCAGAGGTGGCCCGTTCGATCACATTCACCTGCCAATTTCCGAGGGCGGCGTTGGTCATACCGTTCCAACCACCGCCGAAGTGCTTGCCCTTGCCGAACGGTAGATCGTAGATGACGCTAGCGGTAAAGCTGTCATTGAGGTTGAGCTGCGATAGACCCCAATCCAACCTCTTGGTTCCGGGCAGCGGATAGTAGAGAGCGCCAGGGTTGGTGCCGAGTCCGTCCGTCAAACCAGTGTCGAAATTGCGGGACCACGTGTAGCCAATCAGGGCGTACAGGCCATTGCGCATACTCTTGGTCTCGGCCTTTACCTGTAAGGAGTCATACTGCGCGGAACCTTGGCTGTTGTTCGTATTGACGATCTGAAATGGGAACGCATAGGGGTAATTGGTGATGCCGCAACCCAGCGTGTAGCCCGTGATGTTTCCGCACGCACTTGGCGATGTTATGTTTTCGTTCAACTGGCTGACGAGAATGTGATGGCTGCGCGTTCCGGCATAGCCCATCGTAAGCACCACATTGCCGGGCACCAGGCGCTCAACGTTGAGGTTGAACTGCTGGATCGAACCCTGTTTGAAATTGGTGTTCATGGACTGAATCGATCCGGTGTAGTTCTCTGGGTTCACGGGCGCGTTATAAATTGCTCCTCCCGGCACCGGTATGGTTGAAGGGGTGCCTGCGGGAAGAAGGAAGCCGTTCGAGAGGCCACAGCCGGGCGTGCCGAACGGGGTGCAGACTCCCGTCGGGTAGGGATCGACTTCCGCATAATACGGCGGGTTCTGCCAGAGACCCTGTCCGCCCTGGTCCCAAGAGGAGTCGTGGTAGATGGCGTAACCGGCTCGAAACACGGTCAGATCGCCGCCGAACGGCCTCCAAGCCAGTCCGATGCGAGGTTCCAAGGCGCTCTTGTCGAATTGTATGCCGACGCGTCCGTCGGTCGCGATGCAACTGGTGCAGTCGGCCAACGTGGGGCTCCCGGACGGAACATACCACTTGAGGTTCTGGATGTTGAAGTTCGCCTGCCGATTCTTGACCTCGGTTTCCGGCGTCACTAGAGCCCAGGCAAAGCCAATGTTCAGGGTCAGATTGCTGGTTATGCGCCAGTCATCCTGGACAAAGGGACGAACCAGTTTGAAGCGGCGGCCGACCGTGCCACCCAAGAAGGTTTGATCGTGGGCCGCGAAAACTCCCATACTGCCAAGCAGCAGGTCGGCGATATTGTCGTTGGTCTGGGTGCCAAAGTTTACGATGTACCCATCCTGAAAAGCGTTGTTTCTGATATTCATCTGCTCGGCGCGAAATACGGCGCCAATCCGGATATCGTGTTTGCCGCGGATGAGGTCGATGGTGTCGCCAACCGAGTAGACGTTGGTCCCGCCCTGATACGGAGAGTATCCGCGATCGCCAATCGAGAAATAGCTGCTCATCTGGAACGAAGTCAGGCCACAACTGATGCAGTCTTTCGGTGACTGGTTCAGGCTCGCGGGGTAGCCCGTGATGCCATCGCAGGCGCTCCCCAGGTCGGCGCCCAGAATACCTAAAGTTGCCGCTTTGCAAGGCTGACCGCCAAACTCGCCAAAGGACAGGATGTGATTGAAGATCCGGTTATAGCCAGCGGTGACCTGGTTAATGGTGGTGGGGGAGAAGACGTGGGTTTCATTAACCACCGCGTTGCGCCCGTGGTTGTCAATTTCCTGATTGCTGCCAAAAGCGTTGGCTTCCGACCAGGTCGGCGAGCCGCCGGGGACAAAGTTAGTGGCCTGATCGTAACTGAAGCGCCCGAACATCGAGTCCTTGCTGGAAAAGTTGTGGTCGACCCGGACGTCCCATGTTCCCTCGTTGAGTCTACGCGTCGGTTGGTTGGCGTAGTTAAAGGAAGCATTGCCTGAAACATTGGGGGCAGGATAAAGCTGAGCCACATTGGCCCCGATCGAATTGATCAGGCCTCCCGGAATGATTGGGCACGCTTGGGTACCCGGCCCCGGAGTCTGGCTGCCATCGGCGGCCGGCGTCACGGGAAGGCCGGTGGCGGTGACACATTGGAAGGGAACGCCAATGAGGGCACCGGTTTGTGGATCAAAAACCTTCGGGGTGTAAGGGTTTACGAACGTCGTTATGCCCAAAGGATTCGTGCTCTGATCGTAGTTGCCGTTCTCGTCGGGCGTGATCATGGCAGGGGTTGGAACGAAGCCCGTAAACGGCACACCCTTACGCTGCATTTTTGCCTGATAGTCGAGAAAGAAAAATGTCTTGTCCTTCTGGATAGGGCCACCCAATGATCCGCCAAACTGGTTGAGATTGAACTTCGTCTGCGTGTCAACGAATGGAGTCTTCGCGTCGAGATCGGTGTTGCGGAAGAACTCGTACACGCCGCCGTGAAACTGGTTCGACCCGGACTTCGTGGTGACCAACACGGTGGGACCGGCGCGCTCTCCATATTCGGCGGAGTAGTTGTAGGTCAGGACCTTGAATTCCTGGATGTCGTCGATATCGGAGAAAATTGCGATGCCGCCTTCGTCGAGCTGGTTGTTGTCATTGCCATCGAGCAGCCAGTCGGTGCTCTGCTCGCGCGATCCGCCGACCGAAAGCGAAAAGGCGCCGCGGGTGGCGGCTTCGCTGCTGGCGGCCTGGGTGAAGAAGCTGTTGGGGTTGGTGGATTGAGTTGTGCCCGGTGTCAGAGTTGCCAGCTGAACAAAATTTCGTCCGTTCAACGGAAGATCTGCAACCTGCTCGGAGGTGATCACCTGCCCCAGGGTTGGGTTCGAAGTTTCAACGGCAACCACATCGGCATTGACCTCAACCGTTGAGGAGACGGTGGCGGGGATCAGCGTAAAGTTGATCTCTCGCTGTTCGTCGACTTGCAGACGGACGTCTTTCTGCTCGGTCGTCTTGAAGCCCTGGGACTCGACGCGGATGGTGTAATGCGCTACCGGCAGCAGCGGGACGAGGTAGTGCCCGGAACCATCGGTCTTCGCTTCACGAGTGAGACCGGTTTCCTGCGAACTGATGGTTACCGACGCTCCGGAGATGACGGAGCCGGTCTTGTCGGCAACGGTTCCGGAAAATGTGCCGTTAGCCTGGCTGTAAAGAAGAGGGCAGAGGGAAAACACGGAACACAGAACCGCTACGAGCAGCGTATTTCTTTTCAGCATTCGTCCCTACCTTGATGTCCACTCTTCTTTTTTGTCTTTTTGTCTTACAGCCTTACGTCGTTTTGATCTTCATCGAAATCGAAGAGCGGGGATTCGAATTCGACTCCTTCGTGGCTGAAGCCTTGCCACGGTAACCGGGAGTCTCTCTTTTTCACGATGGGCCATATAAATAGATTAGAAATGCAAAGTCAAGAGTTTTGTGGCAGGTAACGAATGCGAGCGACAGTTTGAGAATTCAATTTTCCATAGTCTCGATGCGACTTCACCCGTTGGCCCGGGCTACGAGCACGATTCCCAGGCAATAGAAGACGAACATCAGGGCCAGATACATTCTGGCTTTACTGGGGGCGCCGGCGAATTCCTTCCAGGCTAGAACGCCCCAGAGAGCGGCGACCATGGGCGCGGATTGGCCGATGGCGTATGAAATTGCGAAGGCGGTGGCTTTTCCAGCCACGACGTTGAAGACGGTGCCGACGCCCCAGATGCAGCCGCCAAGCAGGCCGAGGACGTGACCGGACGCGGGACCGGAGAAGAATCCGCTGAAACTTACAGGCTCGCCGACGAGTGGCTTCTTCATGAAGTAGAAGTTCCAGATGAAACATGAGAGCAGCGCGCCGAAGGTCAGGAAGACGACGGAGCTGTAAGGACTGAGAGCGTTGCCGCGTGTGGCGCCATAGGCGACGAACGGATTCCAGAGGCCCATGAGGATTCCGGAGACGACGCAGATAACGATGCTGTTCTTGGAGACGGAGCGGCCGGCGATGGCGAGACTGCCGTAGGCTTTGCCGTCGAGGATGACGGCGATGAGGGCGCAGACGACGCCGAGGCCCAAAAACATGACGTTGCCCTTGGGTTGAAGGCCGTAGCTGAGCACGGTGCCAACGACGAGCGCGATTCCGATGGAAACGGGAAAAGCTATAGCGAGGCCAGCCATGTCGATCGCAGCCACGAGCAGCAGGTTGGCCAAATTGAAGATGGCTCCTCCGACCATGGTCGAAACGATGTTGGTCGTGTCCGAGGAATGGACGTTATTGAGAAAGCTGTTGGCGTCGTTGCCCGTGCTCCCCATGGTGAACGCCAGGATCAGCGATATCAGGAAGATGCCGATGGCGTAGTCCCAGTAAAACAATTCGAAGCGATAATTCTTCACGCCTTTATAGGTGTTGGCCCAGGAGCCCCAGCAAATGGCGCTCGTGATCATCATGAACAGTGCGATACCCAGACTGTGGGGCGTGAACATCGATTCTCCTTGCGGTGCGCGGCTTCTAAGGGACGTCTGATGTTGAGGGGCTGCGGTAGCGCTTTACAAACTTGCGACACAAGCAGCGAGTTCGTGCCCTTACCAAAGTTTTCTCTACTTACCCCGAATTCTGGAGACAAATAGCTGCAGGAAGCGGTCGGCATCGACGTCAACACAAACCTTGGCATTGGGCTCGACTTTGTCGAGTCCTTCAATGATGTAGCGATCGCCGTGGAGCACATTGCGCTCAACCATGTTGCGGCGGTTGGCGACGGTCTCGCCACGCGTGAACTCGCCTCGAGTTTCGACATCCACATGCATAGCCGGCGCTTTCACGAGGCTGGCGTCAATGGCGACTCCAACTGCGAGCGGATCATACATCGGCGTCCCGCTGAAGCCGAATTGTGCCGACAGATCAATCAGGTAGTGCGCCACCTGGTAGATGAAATCGTTGACGGGGCCGTGCGTCTGGCCGAGTTGCTCAAGATATTTCGGCGAAAGCAGAGTTTTGTCGCCGACATCGAGGCCTACCATGGTTAGCGGCCATCCTGCCTGAAAAACGATTTGGGCGGCTTCTGGATCGTTGTAGATATTTGCTTCGGCCGCTGCGGTTGAATTTCCGCCGGTAATCGAGCCCCCCATCAGGATGACCTCTTTTACAAGCGGAACGATGGAGGGATCTTTCTCCACGGCGAGCGCAATATTGGTGAGGGGGCCGACCGGAACCAGCGTAATCTCGTGCGGAGCGGCGTGCACGAGCTCAATGATCAAGTCCGGTCCCCAGCGGGAATCCACCTTGCATTTGCTGGGTGGCAATTCGATATTGGCGAGCCCGTTCTTGCCGTGCCAGAACTCCGCCGTAATCAGTTTCTGGAAGAGCGGGTGCTCGGCTCCATGGGCGACAGGAATATCGCAACGGTTCGCCAACGAAATCATGCGCAGCGCATTCTCCAGTCCCTGCTTGGCGGTCACGTTGCCAGGTACGACGGTGATGGCGCGGACATCTAATTCCGGAGAGTTCAGGGCCAGCATCAGGGCCATGGCGTCGTCCGAACCTGGATCGGTATCGAGGATAATTTTCTTCGGTGCGCCGAATACGGGGATGGCCAGCGAAAGTGCGAACAAAGTGGCGATGAGGATGACGAGGTTCTTGCGGGTTCGAAAACAATGGCCGGGATGGGTCAGAAGAACTCTCCAGAGGTGCGGATGCAGGATGTTGGAATCGCGCCGTAGCGTAGCCGCGCAAAGGCTAAAGTGTCAAGGCGAAACGGGAATTCATCTTTCGGCGCATCTGCCGTACAATTGCACCGCAAAGGACGGGCTCGGCTCGCGCATTGCGGATGACGTCGCGGCCAGGCCCGATATGAGCGGATAAGCTGCTTGCCTCTCCTCCTACCGCAGAGTGAGACGGGGCAAGCCGCGTTTCTACTGAAGAGCAGTGGTGCTTTACTGAAAAGTAGTGGTGCTTTTATGGCGGTTGAACATAAAGAATTTCGCGGGGCTGGGCACGCCGTCTCCAACCATGGCGGCGATGCGATTGCGATTCTCTCGGGACGCCCGCTGCTGCGGAATACCGGCATTCCTCTTAATCTGGATTGGGTGCGGGAGGTGCGGGTCAATACCAGTGCGGTCGAGCGGCGCGCGCAATCGCAGGTGGCGCGGCGGACGGTGAAAAAAGAATGGCAGGCGGCGTGGCTTTTGCGGGCCGTCAGCTGCATGGATCTCACGACGTTGTCCGGGGATGACACCGACGAGCGGGTTCGACGTTTGTGCGCGAAGGGGCGGCATCCCATCCAACCGGAGTTGGAAAAGAAGCTGGGCATTGAGGAGTTGCGGATCAAGGTTGCCGCCATCTGCGTCTACCACACGTTTGTGGAGACGGCGCTGCACGCGCTCGAAGGCAGCGGAGTGCATGTCGCGGCCGTGTCCACCGGCTTCCCTGCCGGATTATCGCCACTGGCGGAACGCGTCAACGAGATTCGCCGCTCGGTCGAGGCGGGCGCGGATGAGATCGACGTGGTCATCACTCGCGCTTATGTTTTTGGTGGACGCTGGCAGGCGCTTTACGACGAAGTGGCGGCTTTCAAACAAGCCTGCGGGTCGAGACACATGAAGGTGATTCTTGGAACTGGAGATCTGCTGACGCTGCGCAATGTGGCACGCGCGAGCGTGGTGGCGATGATGGCGGGCGCCGACTTCATCAAGACTTCGACGGGCAAGGAGCCCACGAATGCGACTTTACCGGTTGGCTTGGTGATGACGCGCGCCATCCGCGAATATGCGCAGCAAACTGGAATGGCGGTGGGATTTAAGCCGGCGGGTGGAATCCGCACGGCGAAACAATCCATCGACTGGCTGGCGATGATCAAGGAAGAGTTGGGCGCATCGTGGCTGCGGGCAGAAATGTTTCGCCTGGGCGCCAGCGGCCTGCTGGGCGACATCGAGCGGCAGTTGGAGCATTATGCCACTGGACGTTATTCCGCGGATTATCGGCATCCGTTGGCATAAGGTCTAAGCAAGGAGGGACGGGCGTCCCCCCGCATCTGACATTTCGGCCGGGCGACGACGCCGGGCTCTCCACCAGCAACCACTGCTACGGAATTGATAGAAAGGAACCTCGACATAGGGGGAAATGCAATGGCTCGAATGGTGGTGATCTACAAGACTCCGAAGGATGCAGCCGCTTTTGGTAAGCATTACTTCGGCACGCACGTGCCACTCGCAAAGAAGATTCCTGGCCTCAGGAAGTACGAGGTGAGCGAGGGGCTGGTGGCGTCACCGTTTGGGCCGTCCGGTTTTCATCTGGTCGCGACGTTGCACTTCGATGATATGGCGGCCATCCAAAAGGCCTTCGCGAGCGCGGAGGGACAAGCCGCTGCGGCAGACGTGCAAAACTTCACTACCGAGGCTCCCTACATGCTTTTGTTCGAGAGTCGCGAGGTTTAACGGGAAACGACGCCAACGCGTTGCAATTGAGTACAAAGAAAGTATCGAGCAAACGCCAATGAGCATTGCCGAAAAATTTGTGAGCATGGAATATGGGCCGGCTCCGGAAGACTCCAAAGAAGCGTTGGCCTGGCTGGAGCGTCATGGCCGCCGCTTCCAGCATTTTATTGGCGGCGGATGGCAGGCGCCGGCGGCGGGAGAATATTTCGACACCATCGACCCATCGAACGGAGAAAAGCTGGCAGCGGTGGCGCAGGGGTCGGCGGCGGATGTTGACGCAGCGGTTAGGGCGGCGCGGGCGGCGGCACCGGAGTGGCAGGCACTGACTCCGCATTCGCGCGCCCGTTATTTGTATGCGATTGCGCGGCTGGTGCAAAAGCACTCGCGGCTGCTCTCCGTTCTTGAGACGATGGACAACGGCAAGCCCATCCGCGAGAGTCGCGACATTGATATTCCGTTGGTCGCGCGGCATTTTTATTACCATGCAGGCTGGGCGCAACTTCTCGAACAGGAATTTCCCGAGTACCTTCCTTGCGGAGTTGTTGGGCAGATCATTCCGTGGAACTTTCCCCTCCTGATGCTGGCATGGAAGATTGCTCCGGCGCTGGCGACGGGAAACACAGTGGTTCTAAAGCCGGCGGAATTCACGCCCCTGACCGCGCTGGTCTTTGCCGGAATTTGTCAGGAATCTGGCTTGCCTGCGGGCGTGGTCAATATCGTAACTGGGGATGGCGCAACTGGCGAGGCGCTGGTCAAGCATCCGGACGTGGACAAGGTCGCCTTCACGGGATCGACCGAGGTCGGACGCGCAATTCGCGCGGCTACGGCCACGAGCCACAAGCGGCTTTCTCTTGAACTGGGCGGCAAATCTCCCTTCATTGTTTTTGAAGACGCTGATCTCGACAGCACGGTCGAAGGTCTGGTTGACGGAATCTGGTTCAATCAAGGGCAAGTATGTTGCGCAGGCTCGCGACTGCTGATGCAGGAGAGCATTGCCGAGGTCCTCATCGCCAAGATTCAGGAGCGAATGAGTACATTGCGCATTGGCGCGCCGCTCGACAAAGCGATCGACATTGGTGCGATCGTGGCGGGTGTGCAACTGGACCGCATCCGCAAACTGGTTGATCAAGGTGTAGCGGAGGGGGCGACTTGCTGGCAGCCGCAGGTCACATTGCCCGCGCGCGGGTTCTATTATCCGCCGACGCTACTGAGTAATGTGCATCCGACATCGATTGTGGCGCACCAGGAAATCTTCGGACCGGTGCTGGCGGCAATGACGTTCCGCACACCCGCCGAAGCGGTAGAGTTGGCGAACAATACCGCTTACGGGCTGGCAGCTTGCGTGTGGAGCGAGAGCATTAACGTTGCTTTGCACGTTGCGGCGCAAATTAAAGCGGGACTGGTTTGGGTAAACTGCACAAATTTGTTTGACGCTTCGTGCGGCTTTGGCGGCTACCGCGAGAGTGGCTATGGACGCGAGGGCGGACGCGAAGGATTGCTGGAATATATGGAGCCGGCGTGGTTCAAGAACGCGGCGATGCTTAAAGAGCAGTTGTCAGTTGTCAGTTCTCAGTTCTCAGTTAAATCTGAAAACACGAACGGCCAGAGCCTTGAGAGCAGCAACCAGCCGGACGTGCATCGCACTCCTGCTATCGACCGCACCGTCAAGCTTTACATCGGCGGGAAGCAGGCGCGTCCTGACTCGGGATACAGCATGGAGGTTCGCGCCAGTGATGGACGGTTGCTCGGTGAGGCGCCGCTCGGCAATCGCAAGGATATTCGCAACGCAGTTGAAGCAGCGCGCAAGGCCACAGCGTGGACGAAGGCTACCGCGCACAACCGCGCTCAGGTTCTTTATTACTGCGCGGAGAATCTTGCGCAGCGGCGTGGTGAAATTGCGTATCGGCTCGCCGGCGTCGTCGGCGAAAAACAAGCGGCCGCGGAATTGGATCTCAGCGTCGAGCGCATTTTCTCCTATGCGGCGTGGGCCGATAAGTTTGATGGCGCGGTGCACAATCCTCCGTTTCGGAATGTCGCCCTGGCGATGAATGAGGCGATCGGGACAGTAGGCGTGATATGTCCGCGCGAAACTCCTTTGCTCGGCTTCATGTCGCTGGCGATGCCCCTGCTTGCCATGGGAAATTCCGTGATCGCGATTCCCTCCGAATCCTATCCGCTGATCACGGGAGATCTTTACCAGCTCTTCGACACGAGCGACCTTCCCGGCGGCGCACTCAACATCGTGACGGGATATACGTCGCAACTGCTGAAGCCGCTCGCTGAACACGACGACGTCGATGCCATCTGGTGCTTTGCGGATGAAAAGAGCGCGGCGGCTGCCAAGGCGATGTCGGTGGGCAATCTGAAGCAGGTTTGGACCAATGAGGGGCGCGCCATCGACTGGTTCAATCCGAAACTGGCCGAGGGACGCTGGTTCCTCGAGCACGCAACTCAGGTCAAGAACATCTGGGTTCCCTACGGAGAGTAGATTCATTGAATCGTTGAGACATTGAGTCATTGAGACATTTAAGAGCTCGATAAGAATCTCGGGCTTCAATGATTCAATGACTAAATGGTTCAATATCTCAGTGGTTCAAGGTCTCAATGAGTTTTCCTCGAGTAAAAATCTGTTGTATCAGCAGCGTTGACGAGGCGGCTTTGGCCATCGCGTGTGGGGCATCCGCGATTGGGTTGGTTTCACACATGCCGAGCGGACCGGGCGTCATCAGCGATGAGCGCATCGCCGAGATTACCGCGACCGTCCCGCCGGCGATCGGGACATTTCTGCTGACTTCGCGGCAAGGGGTTGCAGACATCATTGAGCAGCAGCATTTCTGCCGCACCAATACAATCCAGATCTGCGATCACCTCACGGTCGGCACGTATCGCGAGCTAAAGGATGCCTTGCCGGGAATTTCGGTGGTGCAGGTTATCCACGTGACTGGCCGCGAGTCGGTCGATGAGGCTGCGCGGATCGCGCCGCATGTCGATGCCATTCTGCTTGACTCCGGCAATCAGAAACTGGCGGTTAAGGAGTTGGGCGGCACCGGGCGAACCCACGATTGGGCGCTGAGCCGGGCGATCCGGGAACGCATCAGCGTCCCAATCTTTCTGGCGGGAGGGCTCACGCCGGAGAATGTAGGCCAGGCAATCGAAGCAGTGGGACCGTTTGCTGTCGACGTATGTTCCGGCGTGCGGACCGACGGCAAACTGGACGCGATCAAGCTGAGACGATTCTTCTTTGCGGTAGGCAGCGCGAGCGCATAGCGAGCGGGCGATTTCTAATGTTCTATGACGATATGGGGTATCGCGAGTGTTTTCCAATTGAAGAATGAGCCTGGAGAAGAGCCTGAGGGTGGTGGTAGAGGAAGCTCCTTTCAGATTTGGATTCGGAACTAACTAATCTAGCAGCCGGGGCGGTGGGAATGTGGAAAGCGCGCCTTTGCTGTTCGCGCTTTCCAAGGAAGAGAATAATCCCCGGGGTTGGGGGATTATTCTCTTCCGTCATTTCCACGGCCCAGCCACGGGCAGTTGGAATCGTTCGAACAGTTTGCGTTTGGCTTGCTGCATACGCTGTGCGGCTTCAGTGTCGCTGTGAGTTGCGGCAATGCGTTGCAAGACCGCGAGAGTGAGGCCCGGGCGCAGGTATTGTTGCGGCTGGGGGAGAGCCAGCAGCGTCTCCAGCGGTGTCTGGTAGCGGCGGTAAATCCTCTGCTGGCGGCCCTTTTCGTCGATTTCGATGTCGGCCTGTGCGCACGGACGATGATAGTTGAGATAGGGATTGAAGTGGGCGCTGTAGAACTCTTGCAGGCGCTCGGCGTGGGCTGCATCGATCGAGCCGTAGCCCAGGTGCTTGCGGATCACGGCGCCATTTTTGGTTTCAACCAAGCCGTTGTCATTGCTCTGCCGCGGTCGACTTTTGGTTTGTTCGATCAATAATTTCTGGAGCATACCGGCGATCACGCGATTGATGAACTCGCTGCCGTTATCGGAGTGAAAGCCGAGAATACGGAAGGGAAACTGTCGCAGCATGGCCTCCAACACCGGCTCCAGCCAAGTCTCACTAATGCGTGCGCTGGCAGAAACGATTTGCCATTGCGTAACCTCATCGACGGCATCGATGTGATAGACACCCTTCTTTCCTGGCGGATCGCCTTGATGGACGGTGTCGACGCGCAGATACCCGGGCTGCCCCTGCGGATCGGGCCGACGCCGTTCTCCGATGGCGACGGCGGTGGGCCGCGTCTTAACGTAGCGCAGACGCCCTTCGCGATAGCGCGGCTGTTGGCGCAGATTGTAGAGGTGCGACACCGAGAGCGTGGCTAAGCGCTTGAACTCATCCTTGCCATACCGCCGGTACTCGCGCTCGAGGATGCGCCGCGTGGCCGGCCCGCTTAAGTTGTCGTGCGCCTCATCGACCGTGGCCAGCAGTTCGATGTCGGCGCGAGTATAACGCTGCGGAAAATGATGACGCCGGTACGGCGCGGACTGCAGCGATCCAGTTTTCCGATAGCGAGCGATCAACCGCGTCACCTGCGCCCGGCTCAGGCCCGTCATCTTCGCCACATAGCTGCGTAACAAACCCCGCGCCGGGCGGCTCTGCTTCTGGTATTCCTGCCGACCTAGCACTTGTTCGATCCAGTGATAAATCTGCGCTTGAGTTTCGCCTTCGAATCGAATGGTTTCGCTTGCGCCCAAGAAAGCCTGGATCTGCCCCAGGCTCAGTTTCTCTGCTTCGTGCACATGAATGGTCAATCCTCAGCATGCCATCCCCTTCAGGCTCATCTTGTATTGGAATCCTACCTCCCCTTCAGGCTCATCTTGTATTGGACAAGACTTCGCGTTGACTTTTGGGAGACCTACAGGCAAACTCTCAATTCGCCCTGCAACGCGTTCTGGGCAGTCCTTTGAGCCTGGAATCAGGGTAGCAATGAGGCGAAGGCCGACTCAGGAACCGCCCATATTTATGTCCGCAGACCGAGTCTCCTATACGCTCGATTCGACGTTGGAGACGGTGAACAATGCCGAAGAGACGGCCAGCCGAATGGCGGCCGAGGCCGGTTTTGACGACGAGGAGATCATGAAGATCTCCATGGCGGTTCGAGAAGCCGCGGTAAACGCAGTTTTACATGGTAATGCCTACGACCCGAGCAAGAAAGTAACCCTTGCGTTTGAGCGGACTGATAACGATCTGGTTATCGTCATTCGCGATCAGGGGAAGGGGCTCGACGCGAGCAGGATTCCGGATCCATTGGCGCCGGACAACCTGATGAAGACATCGGGACGAGGCATTTTCCTGATACGCTCGTTCATGGATGTGGTGGAAATCCACCCCTCCCAAACGGGCACCGAACTTATAATGATTAAGCACGTCCACGGCAACCCCGCGGACTCCAAGGAGGCTCCCCAGTGAGCATGAAGTCCAGTACTCGTCAGGTGGATGGCGTCACGATTGTCGACCTCAGCGGCCGGATCACACTCGGCGAAGGCAGCGTAGTTCTGCGTGACACCGTGCGCGATTTACTTTCCAAGGGACAGAAGAAGATCCTGCTGAACCTCGGCGATGTGAACTATATCGACAGCTCGGGCATCGGAGAGCTGGTCAGCGCCTTCACCACGGCTAAGAACCAGGGCGGCGAACTCAAACTGCTCAACCTCACCAAGAAAGTCCATGACCTGCTGCAGATCACGAAGCTCTACACCGTCTTCGATGTGAAAGAAGATGAAGCAGCGGGCGTCAAGGCCTTTTCCAAGTAAGTTTGTATCACTGCGAACTGTGGAGCGCTGGGGCACCCCGGCGCTCAGGGTTCCCTTTCTGGGAAGGCACAGCGGGAATTTTTGCACTGCCATACTGAGCTTCGTTCTTCCACGCCTACAATAAATTTGAGGAGCACTGGATTGCGCGCCTCAATTTGTTATGCGTGTTCCTACTCTGATTTTCTTTCTCGGAAACCTCCTAATCCTGAGCTGCGTCGGTTTCGCGCGCGATACTCCCGCGCACGACTGCGTTGCCTTCGCTGAAGCGGGTAAGCACGTGGGCAGCAGCGCCTGTGTCCGCGGAACCGTGCTGCACGTGGAAGCTGGCCGCAACGGCACTAAGATCCTGAATTTCTGCAAGGATAAGGACAAAGACAAGGACAAAGACAAAAACAGTCCGTGCCCTTTCACCGTGGTTGTGTTCCCGGCCGATCTTAAGAAAATGGGAGACGTTCGCCAGCTCGAAGGGCAGCAGGTTGAAATTAAGGGGACGATCCAGGACTATGACGGACGCGCCGAGATTATCTTGCGGCGCTCGCAGCAACTTGGTCAGGGCGCCTTCTTACTGTTTCCCGCCGTGCCTACGGATTATGACGTCGAGCGTCCGGGCCATGCGAGTGCCGGGAAATTCAAGCGTCCGAAAGCTCCCAAGAAGAAGCACGTCAAAGAGGGAGATCCAGTTCCGATCGAGGATACAGAAGAGCCCTAGCTGCATAAGCCGGAGTGGATCTACTGGCAAGTTACGCTGAGTGACTGTCCGCAGGCGGTGCCAGAGATCTTGCAACTCGTAACCGCCTGTCCTGAGAGGGTGGCGCTGAGCGTCATATTGAACTGACAGCTACCGGATGGATTCGGCCCATAGGAGATGCCGCCGGTTTGTGTAAATTCCACGCTGGTGGGTGAGCCGTCACTGAGGTCGAGTTGGCCGGTAAGCCCGACACTCGGGTCGCCGTTAATCACCAAGCCAGTGTTGGGTACCGCACAACTCGACGGTATTATCGTTAAAGTGCCATCCAGAGAGCCGGTGAAAGTATTATCGAGCGTGCCGTCAACATCTCCATCGACGGATATCGTTCCACCGCCGGGACATCCACCGTCATAAGAGACCGGCCAATTGCAAGTTTCGCCTCCATTCGGAGTCGGGGTGCATCCGGTGGTCGCGTCCGGATGAATATTTTTCAATACAGTGGCGAAATCAGGATGACCATTTTTCCCAGTGACGGCGGGAATTGTGGCGTCCGGAAAAGGCGTGCTCTGAAGAGCTTGAAGGGCAGCCATCATGACCTGTGCAGTGACTGCTTCGGCCTGGGTTGGGGACATATTGTTGCTGCTACTGCTGCTGCCACACCCACCACAAACAATGGACAAAATGATTGCGATGACGATCAAACACAAAGGGGTATTTCTTTTGGGCGAAAACATAGCACACCTTATGCTTTGGAATAACTTACGAGTAACAGTAGAGTCGACGACAAGCGGAAATACAAGTATTTAAGTGGAGCGCCGGGCGTCCCGCCCGGCTGGACGGGCAAGACGCCCGTCCCTCCACCGCACGAAAAGTAACATGCCAGACAGCGGTTGCAGTTAGCCGTAATTTACACCATCCCTTTGCGCAACTCTTCCAGTGGATATTTTGTGCCTCGCCAGACGATGCCGTCGTTGGCGAGCGTGTGCACCATGGAGCGCAAGAGAATGTACATAAACAGGCTGGTACTGATGGGATGCAGGAAACAATAATAGGGCGGAATCGCCGACCGGTGCGACATTCCGCAATAGATCAAGAACAGCGAAGCGAGCGCGATGGCAAAAGGAACGCGTGCCCATCCGTGGGCGAGCCAGACGCCAAGAAATGGGCCGAGATTTAAGAAACCGAGCCCGACTATCGTAGCCGCGGCTCGCCACCACTGAAAGGAAAGAACGGCAAAAAAATTCTTGGTGAGATTGTTGACGATGCCAAAAGCGCCTTTTGCCCAGTGGAGGGAAATCAAATCCTCGCCAAAAACATTGCGCTGCCGGAAGCCGGCATTCTTGATGACCTTGCCCAACTTCATGTCGTCCAGCACTTCCATACGTAAAGCGCGATAAGTGCCGACCGCGTCATAGACCGAACGCCGGACCATGTTGAAGGCGCCAACCCCCATGTGGTCTCGAGCCTTGGGATCGGCAACCTTCCAGGGGCGGTGTCCGAAAACGAAAAGCGCCTGGAAGAAAGCAATCATCATTTTTTCGCTCGGCCGCTTCATGATCATGCGCGGGAAAAGAACGACGTGGTCGGCTTGCTCGGCCCGGGCGTAGGCCATGGCGCGGCGCAGAACATCCGGCTTAAAAAGCACATCGGCATCGGTGAAGAGCAGCCAGTCCCCAGTCGCCTGCTGGCCGGCCGTCCACATGGCGTGCGTTTTGCCTAGCCAACCCGGTGGCAGATCCGTAACGTGGATCACCTTTAGCCGGATCACCTTTAGTTGTGCAGGACGGACAGTGCTATCTGCGCCCGTCGGCAGCATGGTGGGTGCTGATACGCGGGCAGGAGTGTCCGCGCCACACGAACTTTCCGAGGCGGCCACTTCCTCCATGATCCGGCCAGTGCGGTCGGTCGAGCGATCATTGACGGCGATGATCTCGTAGTTTGAATAGTCGAGAGCCAGCAACTGCAAGAGCGTCTCGCGAATATGTTCGGCCTCGTTGCGGGCGGGGACGATAATGCTGATCTTCGGTAGACCAGAATCGAGCGCGCCACTCGCCGTCGCGCGATCCCACTGTGGCTGTGCGATATCGGCAATCTGCGGCATGCCCAGGGCGGCGTCGACGACGCGCGAAAACCAGGCCAATGCGAGGATGACGCCCGCAATCCAACTTCCTGTGACCCAGGAAACTATATGCCAATGCATTCTGCTAGAACTATGCTCCCGAGGGAAGTTGCGAGGGCGCGGAAGCATTGCTCGTCCGCACCGGTGGGGCAAATCTCATGCCGTAGAACAGTATGGCAGAAGACAGGGCGATTGCGATCACCGGACTCAAGAACGCGAGCTGCAGCGAATACTTGTCAGACATGTAGCCGATGAGTGCCGCGGACGGTACGTCGCCGAGCAGGTGAAAGATGAAGATGTTGGCGGACAAGGCGGCGGCGCGCACGTGCGGTCCCACCGAATCGATGACGGCGGCGTTCAGCGGACCCGTGTTCAGGAGCAGGAAAAACTCGGCGACAAAGATGCCGACAATCATGGGTCGTCCGCTGGCAAATAAGGCAACGCACATCGCCGGAATACCGAGCGCCAGACTGACGGCGGACACGAGGTAGTGGGCAGATTTGGTTCGCCGGAGCAACCGATCTGAGATCCATCCACCCGCGAGCGACGCAACCAAGCCATTCGAGATGGTGCTCAAGCCAAAGATGATATTGGCATCGAGCAGGCTGTAACCGTGGGCGCGATGCAGAAACGTGGGCATCCACACCTGCAGGCCTCCGAGCGCGAAGGTCATCATCGCCATGCCCAAGGTTGCGGTGAGGAACGCGGGATTGTGGATCAGACTCTTTACGGTGTCGCGCTCTGGCATCTTGCTTTCCGAAGTATCGAACTGCCCGAGCGGCGGCTCCGGGATCAACAGAAGAAGCAGTGCCAGCAGCACTGCGGGCGCGGCTCCCACATAAAATGGGGCGCGCCAGCCATATTTCGGACCCATGAATCCGCCGAGCAGATATCCGAGCGCGGTGCCGACTGGGATGGCGAGGTAGAACACACCCATCACGCGGCCCCGTTTTTCGACGGGAAACATGTCAGCGACAAAGGTGGGTGACAGAATGACGAAGCTCGCTTCACCAATGCCGACCAGGGTATGACGAATCAGCAGTCCATTAAAGCTGGTGGTAACGGCGGTGAGCAGGGTCGCTCCGCTCCAAACCATGGCCCCGGCGACGATGACCAGTTTGCGGGAAAAGCGCAGAGAGAGCGGCCCCATGAAAGGCGCCGCGCACATATAAAAAATAAAGAAAACACTGGTGAGCAGGCCGAATGCGGCATCGCTGCGGTGAAACTCTGCTTTGACCAGATCCTGAACGGCGAACAACACGGAGCGATCGATGTAATTGAGGAGGTTAAGCGCCGTGAGCAGCGCGAGTGCCGTCCGAGGATAGAGTTTCGCCGGGGTCACAGGTCGAGCGAATATAGCACGACGAGGAAGAGCTATCATTAGACATGGCCATGATCCGGAACGGCAGCACTGACTGGAGAGTTCACCCCGGCGAGATTCTGCGCGAGGAGTTTCTGAAACCGATGGACATCTCGGCGTACGAATTAGCCAAGCGGTTGCGGGTGCCTGCACCTCGCGTGAATGACATTGTTCTCGAACGGCGCGGCATTAGCGCCGATACCGCTGTTCGTTTGTCTCGTTTCTTCGGAACAACAGAACAGTTCTGGCTGAACTTGCAGGCCGCCTACGAAATAAGTCGCGTCAAGAGCGAGCACGGGAGCGAAATCGAACTCATCCAGCCACGAGCGGCAGCGGCCTCTCGCTGAATTGTGGCGCTTCATCTCTGACGTTACGAACGTCCAATTGCACGGATCATTGTTTGCCCGATTTTGCGGGCGGCCATTTTGCGATCACGACTGTCGAAATTCCGCCGCGCGGGCGGAACTCGCCTTTCACTTCGGCCCACATCGGCTTCGCCCAACGGACAACGTCTTCCAGAACCTGATTGACAATGTTTTCCTGAAAAATGCCGAGATTGCGATATGCCTGGAGATATTCTTTTAACGATTTTAATTCCAGACAGAGCCGGTCCGGCTCATAGCGGATGACGATGTTGCCAAAGTCCGGCAGGCCCGTCTTGGGGCAGACGGAGGTGAATTCGGGATCATCCACGATAATTTCGTATCCGGGAAACTGGTTGGGCCATGTTTCAATTTCGGGGAAGTCGTGATCGAGTCCGGCGCCGGCGTGCTCCGCGGTGTAGCGGGGAGACTTTTGACGCGCAGATTTAGAGCGTGGCGATTTTTGCATCTGTCTATTGTACCGAGAGCCAATGTAGCGAGAGCAGAGATCGATTGAAGTTCCCATCGATTCAAGTTCGGCGGGACGGGCGAGGACGCCCGTCGCTCCATCATTCATTGATTCCAGCGTTGAACCTGAAGCAAACCGATTGTGCGCCGCATCAAATCAGATAAGACCGAACGTGCATTTGACTGCTCCGGCTCCGTGCAAATGATACATTGAAGCTTGTGGTTTTCTCTGCATGCCATTGAATGGAAACAGTTCAAGACCCCAGCCGGGACGCTGGTGGTTAACCGCGCTTGCGATCCTCGTTGGAGTGGGCGTGCTGGCTGCGTTCGTCACCCATCACGACGACTCGGTGCCGGTGCGAACCGCCGTGATCGAGCAGGGCGCGATCCGGAGCCTGGTTTCCACCAACGGAAAAATTGAGCCGGTTGACAATTTCGAGGCTCACGCCCCGGTGTCTACCAGTGTGCGGCGGGTTTTCGTGAAGGAAGGCGACTCCGTCAAGCGCGGCCAACTTCTGGTTGTATTGGATGACGCCGAGGCACGCGCGCAGGCGGCACGCGCGCAGACCCAACTTCGAGCAGCGCAGGCGGATCAGAACGCCGCGGAACGAGGCGGGATTCAGGAAGAAGTGCTGAGCCTGGATGCGCAACTTGTGAAAGCTCGTTCCGACCGCGATTCAGGACAGCGCAACGTGGATTCGTTGAAACAACTTCAGCAGCAAGGAGCGGCTACCGCGGGAGAGGTGCGAGCGGCAGAAGACGCTCTGGCCACCGCCGATGCTCAACTTGGCTATCTCCGTCAGAAGCAGACGACGCGCTATTCGAAGCCGGAGTTGGCGCGAGTCGAAGCGCTCCAAGCTGAGGCCGAGGCGGCTTACGATGCTGCGCAAGACTTGCTGTCGAAATCAAATGTGCGCGCTCCCTTTGATGGCATTGTGTATTCGCTGCCGGTAAAGCAAGGCGGTTTCGTTACCTCGGGAGATCTTCTGCTGCAGGTGGCGGATCTGCGAAAGGTATTGCTTCGGGCGTTTGTGGACGAACCCGATGTGGCCAGACTGGCTCCCGGTGATCCGATCGAGATTACCTGGGATGCCGTCCCCGGCCGGGTTTGGCGAGCCACGGTGACAACCGTTCCATCGACGGTGAAATTGCATGGTTCCCGTAACGTCGGGGAGACAATCAGCATCGTAGATAATAAGGATTTGAAACTTTTGCCGAACATAAACGTGGGGGTGACCATCGTCGCCGCGGAACACGATAACGTGTTGGTGGCGCCGCGCGAAGCGGTGCGAATGGAGGACAACAAGACCTATGTCCTGCTGGTCTCCGGGCACGAACTTAAGCGGCGGGATGTGGAGACTTCGATTTCCAATCTTACCCAGGTGGAAATCACACGCGGCCTTTCCGCCAAAGACGTGGTGGCGATCAATTCATTGAACGGTAAGCCCATTGGCGACCGAACGCCGGTTAAATTTTAGGGTCAAATTTTTAGGGTTAAGTTTTAAGACTTAAATTTTAAGGACTGATTTTCAGATGATCCGGCACGTTTCCAGATTTTGTTGCGTTTTCGTTCTATTGATGCTCGTTGGCACTCTGTCGGCCAGCGTGGTGGACTCCGCGAAGTTGATGCTTTCCGAGGGCCGCATCGATGAAGCGATCACTGAATTGAACGGCCGTCTCTCCTCTGCTCCGACAGACGCGGAATCGGCGAACCTGCTGTGTCGCGCTTATTTTGAGCTTGAAGATTGGGACCGCGCCGAGTCTTCCTGCCGAAGGGCGGCGGCGCTAGATCCGGGCAACAGTCGCTTTCATCTATGGCTGGGACGCGTGTACGGCGAAAAGGCGGACCGGGCAAGTATGCTGGTCGCCACGGGCCTGGCACCGAAGGTCCGTGGAGAATTTGAGCGCGCGGTGCAACTGAATCCAAAAGATATCGATGCCCGGCTCGACCTGGCGGAGTTCTATATTGAAGCGCCTATTATTTTCGGGGGCGGCGAAGCCAAGGCGCGCGAGCAGGCCCAGTCCGTGGCCGCGGCGAACCCTGCCCGCGAGCACTGGATTTATGCTCGCCTCGCGGAAAAGAAAAAAGACTACGCCATCGCCGAACAGGAATATCACCAGTACATTGACCTGAGCCATGGCGACGCCGAGGCCTGGCTCAATCTAGCCCTTTTTCTCCGCCGCCAGAAACGCATCGACGAAATGGAGCAAGCTCTGGTTAAGCTCGGCCAAGCGCCCATGCCCGAACCCGACGTCCTGGTGGAGGCGGCCGGACTGTTGTATCGCGCTGGACGCAACTATCCGTTGGCGGTGGAATTGCTGCAGCGCTATCTGGCCTCGGGTCCGGTTGAAGCGGCTCCTGCCTTTAAGGCTCGCTACCTGCTAGGCATGTTGCTGGAAAAACAAGGTGACAAGGATGGAGCAGCGCGTGAGTATCGCGCATCCCTGGCCTTGGTGCGGAATTTCGACACTGCCCAGCAGGCGCTCAATCGAGTTGCTCACTGAGGATGGCAGGATTCCTCCCCGCTCCGAGTGACGTCCCAAATAACTTTTCAAGCTACTGCCCTACCGCAGCCTGGCGCACTACAATTTGTGCGTTGCGGCGAGGTGCGGTTGTCAGTTGTCGGTCCGACGACAGCGCTTGGGGGACGAGATCAAGGTGACGAGATGAAGGTGACGAGATGAGAGTCCGATTGCCACGGTGGTTGCACTTCACACGGCTACTCCCTTTTTTTGCGGCAATACTGATCACGACCGGCAGCCAGGCTGAGCCGTTGTCTCTTGACCGCGCCGTTCGCCTGGCGCTTGGGCATAGCACGAGCTCAGCGATTGCCGGGGCTGAGGTGCAGCGGACACTAGCGTCTTATCGGGAGCTTCGCAATTATTTCATTCCGCAAGTAGTCGCCGGTTCGGGCCTCGGTTACACCTATGGATATCCGCTTTCGATCGGAGGTTCGCCTCCGGCAATTGTGGATGTGGTAGCTCAGAGTTCAATCTTCAACCCAGCGCAACGGCAATTTCTGGGGGCTGCGAAAACGGATTGGCGCGCTTCCGAATTTCAGGATAAGGAACAGCGGAACGCAGTCATCCAGGATGTTGTTCTGACCTACGCCGAATTGGCGAAGTGGGAGGCTCGTCAGACGCACTTGCAGGAGGATGAAAAACAGGCGCGGCAGATGGAACAAGCGGTTGGCGAGCGCGTGCAGCAAGGCGTGGACAGCAACGTGGACCTGAACAAGGCCAAGCTCACCGCGGCGCGCGTGCGACTTCATCGAGCCGAGGCGCGTGGCAATGCCGATGTGCTTCGGCGTCATCTGTCGACGCTGACGGGTTTGCCGGCTTCGTCGATAGAAATCTTGGCCGAAACTATTCCGGGACTGCCTCCGGTCGTTCTGGAGGAGGATCTTCCGCAGAAGGCGATTGCCGCCAGCCCAGCCGTCAAGGTTGCGGAACAGCACTCCATGGCGTCGGCGATGCGGGCTGCGGGCGAGCGTCGGTCATTACTTCCCTCGGTTGATTTCTCCGCTCAGTACGCGCGATTTTCCACGTTTAATAACTACACGGTTTACTTCCCTCCCCACACATTTCAGGTGAACAACGCGACCATCGGCTTCGGCTTTAAGGTCCCGATCTTCAACGCCAGCCAGCGCGCCCGAGCCGATGCAGCCAACGCCGAAGCGCTTGAGGCGAAGAAGAAAGCGGAGGCGGCGAGAGATCAGGTGGCAGAGGAGACGCTTAAGCTCCAGCGTGCCGCTGAGCAACTCGAGGCGGCTCGGGAGGTAGCGGAGTTGGAATATCAAATGGCGCAATCGGGTCTGGAAACGGCTCAAACGCGGGTCGACGCCAACACCGGCACGTTCCACGAATTGGTCGATGCACGGGTGCAGGCCGCCGAGCGCTATCTGCGTTTTCAGGATGCGGATTTTGAATATCAGCGCGCTCGATTGAGCCTGCTGCGGGCTACGGGAGACTTGGAGAAATGGGCGCTTTCAGGCTCAGTTGCCCCGAACCCATCGCAAGAATAAGGCATCCAACTTTACTAGACAATTTTTACTCGCAAACCCGGTAGCCAGCCGCTGCCGATTCTCGCGCCTTAATGCGTCAGGCGGGACGTTCGGCGAGGTTCTTTTGCCGTTTGAGGGCGCCTAAGGCACACTTGGATAAAGGGTTTCCTCGCTTTAGACGTAGCCCAGGCACGTACCTGAATCAGCAGCACGATAGGGGTGCACATGCGCTTCAGGATGCTAAAATAGAGGCTCACATTATGCCATTGAAAACACTGTTTCTGAATCCGCCTTCTTTTGAAAACTTCGATGGAGGCGCAGGTTCGCGCTGGCCCGCAACGCGCGAGATTGAATCGTACTGGTATCCGGTATGGCTTGCGTATCCGACCGGAATGCTGGAAGGCGCGCGCTTGCTCGATGCCCCACCGCACCACATTACGGCGGAAGAAACAATCCGCACCTGCAAGGACTACGAGTTGCTTGTGCTGTTTACGAGCACACCGGGATTTCCCGGAGACGTCCGCATTGCGGAAGCGATCAAAGACAGCAATCCTCATATCAAGATTGCCTTTGTCGGGCCCCATGTCAGCGTGCTGCCGGAAAAGTCTTTGATGGAAGCGAAGGTGATTGATATCGCCTGCCGCAAGGAATTCGACTACTCCATCGTCGAATATGCCCAGGGCAAGCCGATAGAGGACATTCTTGGCATTTCGTACCGCAAGAATGGCGGAGTGCAACATAATCCCGACCGGCCGACCATTCAGGATCTGGATTCCCTGCCGCACGTCACCGATGTTTACCGGCGCGACCTGGATGTGCGGCGCTACAATGTGCCATTCCTGCTGAACCCATTTGTCGCACTGTACACCACTCGCGGATGCCCGGCGCAGTGCACCTTCTGCCTGTGGCCGCAGACCCTGAGCGGACACCCGTGGCGCAAACGCTCCACCGATGACGTGGCGCGCGAAATGGCCAAGGCGAAAGACTACTGGCCCTACGTAAAGGAATTTTTCTTCGACGACGACACCTTCAATCTGCAGAAGGCCCGCACCATCGAGTTGTGCGCCAAACTAAAACCGCTAGGCCTGACCTGGTCATGCACGTCGCGAGTGACCACGGATTTCGAAACTCTCAAGGCCATGAAAGAGGCGGGTTGCCGGCTCCTGATTGTGGGCTACGAATCGGGCGATCAGCAGATACTGAAGAACATCAAAAAAGGTGCGACGGTTGAGCGAGCGCGTCAATTCACCAAGGATTGCCACAAGCTTGGACTGGTGGTACACGGAGATTTCATCCTCGGCCTGCCCGGTGAAAGCCGCGACACGATTAAGAACACGATCGCGTTCGCCAAGGAACTCGACGTGGAGACGATTCAGGTTTCGGTGGCGCACGCTTACCCTGGAACGGAACTGCACGAATTCGCGACCAAGAACGGCTTTATCACCGGCGAGTCGAAAATGGTGGACGATGGCGGTCACCAGATGGTGCAAATCGAGTATCCCGGTCTGCCCGCTGCTGAGCTGATGGAAGCAGTGCATCATTTTTACGATGAATATTATTTCCGTCCCAAAGCTGCGTACCGCATTTTGAGGAAGGCGATATTCGACAACTCCGAACGCAAGCGCCTCTACAAGGAAGCGCGAACCTTCCTGAAACTGCGTTCGCAACGCCACAAGTGGGTCAAGGAAAACCGCAAGGAAAAAGCTGCTGCCCCGGAACCAGTCAAGGTGTAGTGGAGCATTGAATCATTGAGACATTGAATCATTGAATCATTTTGAAAGCTATGGAGCTTTGAGCGGTCATGATTCAATACCTCAATGCATCAACGATTCAAAGGGCAATGACTTTTCGAAAATACCTCGTCCTGGCGGGAATCAGCGTATTCGCAACGGTGGGTGATTCCCTGCTCGCGCGTGGCATGAAAGAGCTCGGCAACGTCAACATCTCGCTGCATAATCTTTCCTTCCTGCTACTCGCCATTCTCAACCCCTGGGTCACGTCGGGAATCTTGTTCTTGGTGGCCTTCTTTTCCTGCTATATGTCCGCGCTCTCATGGGCTGACCTGACATATGTGCTTCCGGCCACGTCGCTGGGATATGTGCTCGTCGCGCTGGTGGCTCACTTCGGTTTTCACGAAGTAATTTCGCCGACGCGCTGGCTAGGAATCGCCCTGATCGCCGGCGGCGTGGGCCTGGTGGCGGCGGGTCCCTCGCTTACAACCATTCGGCATCGTGACCCTTCGACGGGTTCTCGGAGCGATACGGCTTTAGGAAACCCTGCTTCCCGAGAGGTTGAATCATGAAAGGGGTCGAATGCTGAAGGAGCTCAATGCCTGGGCGGCGATCGGTCTCATCACTCTGGCATCGACCACCGGCGACCTGCTGCTTTCGTACTCCATGAAGCGAGTCGGCGACGTGGGTGAACTCTGGAAACGGCGCGGAACGCTGGCCGCACTTGGTCGCGTGATTAGGACCCCAACGTTTGCTCTCGGCATGTTGGCGATGGGAGTAGCGTTTTACAGCCTGCTATTCGGTCTTTCGTGGGGAAATCTTAGTCTGGTCGTACCCGCATCCGCCTCGCTGACTTTTATAGCCAACGCAGTGGCCGCGCGTATATTTCTGCACGAACGCGTGGGGCGCCAACGCTGGATTGCGGCGTTACTGGTAGCGGCGGGCGTGGTGTTGATGGCGATCTGAACGGTCTCAGCCGATGGTCTCAACCGAAAAGATCAACGGTGATCACAAAGGGCGGCGCGGTTACGATGCGATTCTGCGCTTCGGAGTCAGGTTGCTCGGGCAACTGTGAATTGTGTCCTGGATTGTTCTCTAAATTCCCTCTCGAATTTCCGGCGCTTAACTTCTCAGGACTTGTCTCAAGAGAAGGAGGCCGCTCGCTTAGCAGCATTACCTGATATTTTCGGGCCTCGAGTTGCATTCGGAACGACCTCGCGTCCGAGGCGCGCCGAGCAAGTTTGAGCTGGTTCGTGATCGCCTGCAATCGTTCCAAATCGGTAACCAGGTCCGCGAGCAGATCTCTTCCCCCGGCACTTAGGTGAACGAACTCCATGCCAGTCACGGAGGAACTTCTGATTGTCCTAACCTCACAGACGGCTCGGAACGAAGCCGCATTCACGCGCACGACAATTTCCGCCCTTACACCGTAGTCGATGGCGATGGCCGGAGGAGTATCGATGCAGCAGCCGTGCATGCTGAGGTCGCGGATCTTTCCCGGGATGAAAATGCCATTCGATGGAAGGCGGCAGATCCTGGCCTCACCACCGCAACTGAACCGCGAACTGCGGCGGCGATCTTCGTCACGATCTTCGTCGGCGGTATTGCGCTCAGACATGTTGATAAGATCGTATGCCGCGCGAGATTGATTGAGAATGGCATTAAGGTAATGCCGAATTGCGAACCGAAGTAAGTGAAGTCGAGGCGAATTTTGTCGAGCGACACAAACTGAGTTGACACGGCCAACGCTAGCGGAAAAGTTTCATCAATCCGGCTGGGGGCAGATCGGGGACGAGAAAGCTGGCGCTCTTGCCACCTGCGTTCCGCGTCAGTGCTTCCGCGGCCATGTAGCCGCTGCGCACGGCGCCCTCCATCGTGGCCGGCCAACCGGTCGCGGTGAAATCGCCCGCCAGAAAGACTCGCGGCCATGTGGTCTCGGGTTGGGGCCGGAACTGATTGATTCCCGGTCGCGGCGAATAGGTCGCATGCACTTCCTTTATCACGGTTGATTTCAGAAGTTTCGCGTCGCGCGCGGCGGGGAAAAATTCTTGCGCCTCCTGCAGCGCCATGTCGACGATCTCCGTCTTCGATTTCTCCACCAGACTGCGAGAGCAACTTACCACCAGTTCGACATAGCTGCCGGTGCCAGCATCTTTATCACCTTTATCCCGATCACCGTTATTCCGGCCTTCATGGTTGCGATTTTCAATGAGCCGCGATTTATGGAACATCCACTGGATGGTGCGGTCAAGGAGAACGGCATGATCGAGGTCGCTGATTTGACGATCAAACCAGAGGTGGATGCCGGTGATTGGCGAGGTCGTAAACTGTCCAAGTGCTGCGGCCAGTGGCGCGGCGGATGGCGAATCGGGCAACAATCGCCCCAGAACATCAAAAGGAACAGCCAGAATCAGATAGTCAAACTTCTGTGCCTGTCCGTTTGCCGTCACCGTCACTTCAGAAGTTTCCGCACGAAAGGATTCGATTCCGGCGCGAAACTCGATCTCACCTCCACGGCTGCAAATATAGTCTCCGGCGGTGCTGTAGAGGTCGGTGAGGGGCACGGTGGGGATTCCCATGCGCCCAGCGGCAGCCGATTTAAGAAAGGACTCGCGCACGACCTGGGCGGCGTAAGGGACGGAAACCTGATCGAGATCTTCGTTTAAGGCGCTGACCAGAATTGTCTTCCAAAACCGCTCGATGGCTTGAGCGGTTTGTCCGTGGTGCTGGAGCCAGTCGAGGAAAGACTCGCCGCGATCTTTCGGCGCAGACGGAGCGAGCGCCATCATGGCGCGGCTGACGGCCAGTTTGTCGCGGAAAGTCAAACAGTCCGCACGCAGAAATGCCGGCGCAGTGTGGAGCGGAGCGGGGAGGGCGGAAGGGGTAATTACCGATGCGCGTCCTCCAGGTTCAAGGAACGTGAGTTGCTCGTACCAGCGAATCTTGTTCTGGACTCCCGCGCGGCGATAGAAATCGAGCAGGTTGGTGCAGCAGCCAAGCAACACATGCTGGCAATTATCGACAATCTCGCCGGTGCCGGGATGCTGATAAGACGAGGCCCGTCCGCCAAGATAAGGACGGCGCTCAAAAAGAGATACACGAAAGCCAGCCTCTGCCAGGGCGCATCCGGCGGCGAGACCGGCCAAACCGCCTCCGGCGATTGCGACGGTGGGGGGATGGGTCGTATCACGGTGGGTCGGATTCGAATCGAGCGAGGCAGGCATCACACGAGACGCTTCACGATCCCTTTTCCGAGGACAACCAGTTTCTCGCGGACGGTTAATCGGCCGCGCTCACCGAAGACGTCGTACCCGTTCGCTGCAATCTTCTCGAGCAATTGGCGATAGATCGTAATCAGGACCCAGAGGGCTGGTTGACTGTCTTCATTCACCAGCGGTATCAATTCTTCTCCGGCGCGGTAGCACTCGCGAGCGCGATCGGCTTCGAGGGCGAGCAGTGGACGAATGCGCGCAGCATCAACACTTGACGCGGCCAGATCGGCAGCGGAAAGGCCGAACTGCGCCAAGTCTTCCCGCGGGAAATACACCCGGCCCATGGCCACATCTTCTTTGACGTCGCGAACAATATTCGTCAACTGAAAGGCCAGACCGCAGCGTTCGGCAAGGGGCTCGGCGGCGGGATCGCGATATCCGAAAATCTTGATGCAGACGAGACCGACAACCGAGGCGACTCCATAGCAGTATTGGCGCAGCTCCTCGAAAGTCTGGTAGCGGACGGCTAACGGCGCGTCGGCAGCCGATTCGGTGCTGTAGTCGAGGTCGGCCGCCGTTCCGAAGGCTAACTGATCGAGTAGCCCAATCGGAATCTGATAGGTACGCTGGGCATCGGTGAGCGCCAGAAGCACGGGATCGTCCGTCGGCTGTGCCGCCAGTGCGCGATGTACTTTGTCCAACCACTCGGCCAGCTTGTTGTGGCGGTCGTTAATGCCGAGAGTATGGTCATCGGTAATGTCGTCGCAGCGCCGCATGAACGCATAGACAGCGCTCAGGGCGTTGCGTTTGCGCCGGGGAAGGACCACAAACCCGTAGTAAAAGTTCTTGGCGGCAGAGCGCGCAATGCTGCGGCAGACGGAGTACGCCATCTCGAGCTGCGAAGCCGTAGGGGCAAATTGTACGGGCGCATTTCCCACGGCACTGCTCATGTTCCCTTCTCCATCGCCCTACCCTTCGCTCTGTCCAACGGCCTCGCGAGCGGATTCCGGAGAAACTTTGCCATCGCGGCCCGAGCGACCAACGACAGCTTCCGGGTCTTGGAAATTGCAGGACGCCGGCCAAGCACTGCAAAACCCTGGCGTTCGATGGCGTTCAGAATCTCCTGCCCACCGCGGCTAAAAAGTTCGATATCGGTGGCCAAGGCGGGTTCGACCTTGGCGATCAGCGGCAAGCCCTGCGCGAACCATTCCCGGGCGCGGTCGACCTCAAACTCCATCATCGCGCGAAAGGCGGCAGTGTTTTCGCCGGAGCCGATGACTTCTTCGCTCACGCCAAAACGGCGCAGGTCTTCGAGGGGAAGATAGATTCGTCCCCTGGCAAAATCCGCGCTCACATCTTGCCAGAAATTTGCGAGTTGCAAGGCGGTGCAGGTGTAATCGGAAAGTTGCTGACGCTCGGCATCGCGATATCCACAGAGATACAGCACGAGGTGGCCGACCGGATTCGCCGAGTATCGGCAATAGCCGAGCAGATGGTTGAAAGTTTCGTAGCGGCCGACATGTTGATCCTGGCGGAAAGCGGTAAGCAAATCCGCAAACTCGTGTTTCGGAATTTCAAACTTGCGTACGGTCTCGGCGAGCGCGACAAATACGGGATGGCGCGGATGCCCCTCATAGCAGGCGTCAAGCTCCGTCTCCCACTGATCGAGCAATTGCAGAGATGCGGCGGTGTTGCCCACCTCGTCGCCGAGATCGTCCGAGATACGGCAATAAGCATAGACGTTAAAGAAATGCTGGCGCAGTCGATCGGGAAGAAACCACGACGCAACCGAAAAATTCTCGTAATGCGAACGGGTCAGGCGCCGGCAATATTCGCGCGCTTCTGCCTCCGAAGGCGCGTGCTCGGGGATGGCATACTCCGGCGGCAGCGCACTCCAAGCGGAGGAGAGCGGCGCAGTCGGAGGATGGCTGGCAGCGGTTGTCAATCAATGGCCAATAAATTCAAATTGTCATCCTGAGCGACGCGAAGGACCTGCTTTCTCTAGCACCGGGAGAGAAGCAGATCCTTCGCGTCGCTCAGGATGACAACCCTAAATTAGATTTATGTCTCGAACTAATCTGCCGCGACGCTAGTGACCAGGGATGATCGCCGTCTTGATGTCCCCATTGCGATTGAGCATGTGGCGCAGCACATCCTGCAAACGCGAAAGCGGCGCTTCGCCCGTAATGTAGTCGTTGCCGCAAACCTTCTTTTCGGCAATCAGACCGAATGCCCGGCGCACCGTTTCCGGGGTGTGATGGAAGGTGGCCTTCAAGGTGATTTCGGAATAGTGCAAGCGGTTCGTGTCTAATTGCACTTTGCTTCCCGCGGCACACCCACCGAAAAAATTCACGGTGCCGCCCTTGCGCACCATCTGCACAGCCCACTCCCAGGCTTCGGGACGGCCCACGGCTTCGATTGCCACATCGGCTCCACGCCGCTCCGGACTCAACTCGCGCACGGCCTCAACCGGATCTTTCACCTTGGTAATCTGAACCACTTCATGCGCACCTTTTTTGCGCGCCAGAGAGACCTGCGAGTCGCGCTTTACGACCGCGATCACGTTGCATCCGATGGCTTTGGCCACCTGCACAAACATCAGGCCGATCGGTCCGCCGCCAATCACGGCTACGGTGTCGCCGATCTCCACTCCCGTTTCATGCAGGCCGCGGAGCACGCAGGCGAGGGGTTCGGTCATCGCGGCATCCTCAAAAGTTACATTCGAAGGCACGACGAGCATATTGGTTTCCACGATGCGCCGCGGTATGCGGATGTACTCGGCGTAGGCGCCATTGTTGAACAGCAAATCTTCGCAAAGGTTCAGCTGGTGTTTGGAGCAATAGAAGCACATGCCGCAGGGAGCGGAGTTGAGCGCGACCACACGCATGCCCTTCTTAAAGCCGCGCACACCCAGCCCGACTTCCTCAACCGTCCCCGCCAGTTCATGCCCGAACAACGCCGGCGGGACGATCATGCGGGCGTGATAGCCGCGTTGATAGACCTTTAGATCCGTGCCACAGGTCAGCGCCACGTGGACCTTGACCAGAACTTCGCCATCGCCCACGCGTGGAATTGGCACTTTCTCGATCTTGATGTCTTCTTTGCCGTAGAGGACGGCAGCTGTCATCTTGCCATTCACAATTGATGTCCTTCCCACGCGCTCCCGGGCTGGATGACGATTTTCATCGAGTCCGGTCGAGGATGGGCTGCCAGTTTCAGCGCTTCCACACCGCCTTCGAGCGGGAAACGGTGGCTGATAAGCCGTTCCAGATCCATTTCGCGGTTCATCACGAACCGCACTGACTCCTCCTGCAATTCCACCGATGCACTGTAAGAGCCAAGCAAAGCTTTTTCGTCCACGCACACGGCCGCGGGATCAATCATCGCCTCTCCCCGTACCGTCTGCGCGAACAGCAACACACGACCTCCTGGACGTGCTGCATCCATGGCAGGACGGATGAGACCGCTGCCGCCGACTGCCAAAATCACCGCGTCAGCCCCACGTCCCTCCGTCATTCCGCGCACGGTTTCACCGGCGTCAGACTGGGAGGCATCAATTGTCAGGTTGAGGCCGAAGCCATGAGCCATTGTAAGCCTCGGCGGATACAAATCGGAAGTAATCACCCGTGCCCCTACCCGTTTCGCCAAAGTCGCAAGTATCAAACCTATTGGCCCTTGACCGATCACCAGCACGGTTTCGCCGGCTTCAAGGTGAAGGGTCTCTATCCCTTTGATGCACGTATTCACGGGCTCGACAAAGCAGGCCTGCTCAAAACTAATGCCGTCCGGGATGCGTACCGTACCCTTTTCAACGATCCAATCCATCACTCGAACATATTCGGCGAATCCTCCCCCGGAGGGCTCGAATCCGGCCGTACAGCCAACTCTCTTGTAGGTGGAGCACTGGGCGAAGGTCTTGTGGCGGCAGTAATAACATTCCCGGCAGGGGATATGGTGAAACACGACCACCCGCTCGCCGACGGTGAACCTGGTCACACCGGCGCCGACTTTCGCGATTACGCCCGAAGTCTCGTGCCCAAAAATACGCGGGGCGGAATGTGAGCCGGTCGCAATTTTCTTAAGGTCGGTCCCGCAAATGCCGCAGGTGTGGACCCGAACCAGAATCTCTCCACGCTCGATTTCTGGCACCGGCACTTCTTCCAGGCGCACGTCATTCACGCCGCGATAGACGGCGGCCCGCATCTTCGAGGGGAGATTGAGAGGGACCTCGTACCTCTCGCTTTCCACCGTCCCTGCAGCCGATAACGTCGTGGTTCGAGCAATTGCCATAACAGAGTTGATTGTTCCCTACCGTTTTTCCGTGGTCCGAGTATGAGGCTCACTACCACTTTGAGTATGTGCGCCAGCGCACATCAGTCCACTTTCGGTAATGAGATCTTCCTGACCCAGATAGCCCACGAGCGCGTCGCAAAGTGCGCGGCTGGCTTTGGCGCTGTGTCGCGCGAGCGCAATCGTTGTTCCCCACAGCCAGGGGCGCAAGGCCACATGACCGGCAAACGCGCTGGAGCGAAATCTCCCGTCGGGCGCTACAAAGCGATCGAGCGAGGGCAAGCTAAAGTCGACATCGTCGGAGATGGCTTTCAGAACCGCGAACTCGACTCCTCGCGCCTCAGCTCCTTGAGCTACGGCTGCGGCCTCCATATCCACCGCGATCGCACCGTAGGCTCTGCCCAGTCGCGCTTTCTGTTCCTTGCCGGCTACCGTTGCCGAGCTCACCAGGATCCCATTGCCAGTACCAACGTCGGTTCGGACACCATCGGCAGCATTAACCACCGTTCGCGGGTGAAGAACGTCCCCGACGTGCAGCGAATCGTCCAGCGCTCCGGCAAAGCCAACTGAGACAACTCGCAGCGGGTTAAGTTCATTAATCACCGCTTCTGTTGCCCGGCGCGCTGGACCGGCTCCTATGCCGGCGCAGACCAGAGCCGCATTTCCATTTTCAAATAGCCGATATCGCCGGCCATCGTGCTCAATCATTCTCACGTTCCAGCTTCGGATCAGCCGGGCCACTTCTCTTTCCATCGCGGCAATGATGGCGATTCCAGGGCGATTGCTAGGCATATCCATTTTCTCGAAACCAGTTCACCGAGCGTTGTAGAGCACCATTGACTGGGACCGTCCTCCAGCCTAGTTCGCGTTCCGCCTTCGCAGAACTCACAAACATCATCTTGCGGCCCATACGCACGGCATCAATCGTTGCGCGCGGCTCGCGGCCCAGGAGGCGACCCATCACCATTTCGTCGACAACTCCTGCGGCTAAGGCGAAGGCGTAGGGCAATTTCACGGTCGGCGATTTCAAACCCGTGATGGCGGCTAACCGATCGAGAATCTGCTTCAGCGTAAGATTCTCTCCACCGAGAATGTAGCGCTCACCCGATCTTCCCTTCTCCAGCGCCTGGACATGACCGCGCGCGCATTCGGTGGCGTCCACCAGGTTCAAGCCGGTCTCCACGTAGGCGGGAAACTTTCTCTTCAAAAAATCCACCACAATACGCCCGGTCGGAGTCGGTTTGATATCGCGCTCGCCGATCGGAGTTGAAGGATTCACGATCACCACATCGACTCCAGATTTAGCGGCCTCGAGCGCCAGTTTCTCCGCCATGAACTTGGACCGCTTATAGGGGCCGATCATGCCCGCTAGTGAAACCTCGCTCTCTTCATCGGCAACCCTGCCATGGTTCGAACCCGAATGGAAGCCAATAGTTGCGACGCTCGAGGTATATACCACGCGCCGAGCACCCTGCTTTCGAGCCGCTTCGAGCACAGCCCGCGTGCCCTCTACATTCGAGCGATACATCTCGGCGGGGTCGCGCACCCAGAGCCGATAGTCGGCCGCCACGTGGAATACAACGTCGCAACCGGCGAGCGCTTTTTCGATCGAAGCAGCGTCGCGCAAATCGCCAAGCACTCGGTCTGCCTTCAGATCCTGAATGTTGCGTACATCGCTCGTCGGACGTACCAGCAGCCGCAACTCGGCTCCCTGTTCCGCCAGAACGCGCGCAACATGGCTACCCAGAAATCCCGTGGCGCCGGTAACGAAAGCTTTCAAAACCAGTTCTCAGTTCTCGGTTCCCAGTTCTCAGCAAGAACACAGAGAAACAAATACTCTCTCTGAGACCTGGGAACTGAGAACTAGATTGCACTCTTCTCCGCCATCACCTTGGAGTAGGTCGTCAACGCGAGCAGCGGAAAATACTGGCGATACAGGTGATATTTCAGGTAGAAGACGCGCGGGAATCCGGTGCCGGTGAAGAAAGGCTCATCCCATGAACCATCTTTATTTTGCGTGCGTAATAGATAGGCCATGCCGCGAGCGACGCATTCACTGCGTGTGTCGCCGACGGCCAGCAGTCCCATGATCGCCCATGCGGTCTGCGAAGCTGTGCTGTCTCCCTGACCACGCAGGTTGGGATCGTCATAGGACCCGACCGTCTCGCCCCAACCACCATCCGCATTCTGCACCGAGCGCAGCCACTCCGCCGCCTGCTGGACCATGGGATCGTTACGGTCGACGGCCATGGCTTCGAGGCCGCGTAATACCTGCATCGTGCCGTAAATGTAATTCACGCCCCAGCGCCCGAACCAGCTTCCATCCGGCTCCTGCTCGTTACGAATAAATCGTAGCCCCCGCTTCACAGCGGGATGGTTCTGGTTGTATCCATAAGTCGCCAGGCATTCGAAAATACGGCCCGTGATGTCGACGGTGGCGGGATCGAGCATGGCATTGTGATCGGCGAACGGCACGTACTGGAACACCATGCGGTCGTTGTCCTTGTCGAATGAAGCCCAGCCTCCGTTTTTGCATTGCATCGACAAGATCCAATCAATCGCCCGCTGTACTGACTCGGCCTGATAGCGTCCGTTGGGGTGCTCGACCCGGCTCAGCCCCAGGCAGACCATGGCGGTATCGTCCACGTCGGGATAGAACTCGTTGTTGAACTCGAAGTACCAGCCGCCGGGTTCGCCTTTCGGATTCTTGATCTTCCAGTCTCCGGGCTTGCGCACCTGCTTCTGCAGGATCCAATCGGCACACTGCACCAGGCGTGGATCTTTCGCCGGAACTCCCGCTTCGCCCAGGGCAAACAACGCGTATGCCGTGTCCCACACGGGAGACATGCAGGGCTGCATGCGGAATGTATCGCCCTCTTCGATGCCAAGCTTTTCGAACTCATCGAGGGCGCGGATGAATTGCGGATCGTCCACTGAATAGCCGAGGCAGCGCAGCGCGATGATGGCATTCATCATCGAGGGATAGATGGCTCCCAGGCCGTCGCTCATCTCGAAGTGCTCGAGCATCCACTTCTCCGCCTTGCGGAGAGCCAGCGAACGCAGGGGACGGATGTGGACACGCTCCGCCCAGTGGGTGAGTCGATCGAGCACCAGGAATAAATTGCGCCAGGAAATGCGCTTCTTCGCCCAGTGCAGATGCATGCGCGACTTGTCGCGTCCGCCGACGAAGAGTTCTTCTACGCCCATTTCGTCAGGAATTTTTTTGAACGGCTTCTTCGCGTAGCAAATCGAAAGCGGCACCAGGATGGCGCGCGACCACGAAGAAATTTCGTAGATATTGAACCAGAACCAGTTGGGAAAAAGTACGATTTCCGGCGGAATCGCGGGGACGGCATCGTAATCGTATTGCCCGAAGAAGCAGAGATAGATCTTGGTGAATGTATTGACTTCGGTGACGCCACCCATTTCCAAAATCCTCTTGCGGGCGCGTGCCAATGCGGGGTGATCGGAGGTAAATCCGGCCAGTTTCAGCCCGAAATAGCCTTTGACCGAAGCGCTGACGTTGGAAGGTCCGCTGGCGTATATGCTCCAGCCACCATCCTCATTCTGATGGTTCAGGATGTGGCGGGCCGCCTTGTCAAAGCGTTCCTGGGTGCCGGTGCCGAGCAGTGCATGAAGCAGTATGTAATCGGATTCTAGGGTGGTATCGGCTTCCAGTTCTCCGCACCAGTAACCTTCTTCGTGCTGCTGGGAGAAAAGATAGTTGCGGACAGCATCGACGGCCACCGCAACCCTGCTGCCGAGGTCGTCAATCTTTCCAAATCGCATTTGCGGCGCAGTGGCCGGACTGAAAGGGGAGGACTCTTCCATCAATGGCTCCAACTCCGAACCCAAATTCGAACTGATTTCCTAACCAACTTCGAACTAATGCCCAAGTACGATTTCCCATCTACGACGGTGCGCCTACGGCCGGTGCCGCTGCGATCGTTTCCACGATCTCCGGCGGCAATCCAAAGCGGACATTTTCCGGCATGATTTCCAGTTCCTGCACGTCGGCGAAACCCTGCCCCGCCAGGTAGGCGACGACTTCCTGCACCAGATGTTCAGGAGCTGACGCTCCCGCGGTCAGTGCAACCGTCTTCACACTGTTCAACCATTGCGGCTTGATGTTTCGATAATCATCGATTAGATGCGCCTCGGTGCCCAAACTGCGCGCAACTTCGACTAAGCGCTTGGAATTAGAGCTGTTATCGGAGCCAACCACGAGCAGCAAATCGGCGTCGGAGGCGACGTGTTTCACGGCCACCTGCCGATTTTCCGTGGCGTAGCAGATATCCTGAGCAGCTGGTCCTTTGATGTTCGGGAAGCGCTTTCGGAGCGCGGCGATGATATCGCGTGTCTCATCTAGGCTAAGGGTGGTCTGGGTCAAATAGGCAACTCGATTGGGATCAGGCAACGTGACCGATGCGACTTCGGCGGGTGAACCGACGACCTGGGTCACGGTGGGCGCCTCTCCGAGCGTGCCAATCACTTCGTCGTGATCGCGATGGCCGATAAGAATCAGCGAATAACCTTCCTTCGCGAACTTCACCGCTTCCACGTGCACCTTGGTGACCAGTGGGCACGTCGCATCGATTACACGCAGCTTGCGCAACTTGCTGGCTTGTCGCACTTCTGGAGAAACGCCGTGGGCACTATAGATGACGCGCTCGCCTTCGGGCACTTCGTCGACGCTATCGACAAAAATCGCGCCCTTCTGTTGCAACTCCTCCACCACGAAGCGATTGTGGACGATCTCTTTGCGCACATAGATCGGTCGCCCAAAGGCCTCGAGGGCGATTCGGACAATGTCGATCGCCCGCACCACCCCGGCGCAGAATCCGCGCGGCTTCAAAAGCAATAGAGTTCTCGTTGGTGTGTTTTTCGCCGGCAAGTTCCTGGTTTCAGACAAGTCGCTGCCCCCACCCCACTAGGGTACACTTTCTCGTAGTAAAAGATGCTCTAAGGGTATCGAAAGATGCACCTAGGGTCAATGTAAGCCTTTGAGAGTGTGGGGATTAGCAGCGGGTGGGGAAAACTGGCGGGTGAATGGGATCGCCTACCAAGCGCGGCGGATGCCATAACCGTCAAAAGACAACTCATTGCTCACGATAGTCAAGTTCTCAGCCTGTGCCTGAGCGATCAACATCCGATCAAATGGATCTAGCTGCGGCCCGGAAGCAAGCCCGCTCGAATGCCATGCGCCGTGCTAACCGGAAGACTCTCGAATCCCGACTGCGTCAGATATTCCTGGAAGTTCCGAGTGATGTCGGAGGCGGCAGGGAGCCTCCCCAGACGAACCTTGGTCGCCACTTCCCACGCCGAAGCAGCGCTGACCACTACCGTGTTTCGCTTGTCCACCACGAGGCGGCGGATCGACTCCGGCAGCGAGGGGTTCCCAGTCATCCACCAGATCAGCGCATGGGTATCGAGGAGAAGGTGCAATCGAGGTTACTCCCAGCCTTCCATTTCTTCCGGCGGCAGAGGCAGAAAGAATTCAGGACCGACCTCGATCTTTCCTTTCCAGGCGCCAGGCTTGCGTTGACCCCGCGTGTCTTCGATGGCGACCAAGCGGACTACCGGCTTCTTTCCCCGGGCGATGATAATCTCTTCGCCCCGGCAAGCCCTCTCAATCAGTCGCGAAAGCTCGGTCTTGGCCTTGTGGATGGTGATGGTTTCCATGAAACTTATGTTAGCTAACTTTAGTTAGCTAAGTCAACGGGAAAGCGCTTCCATGTTTATTTATGGCAGCGATGGGCGCGCGGTGCCGATCTGCTCGTACTCTAGGCGCTATCCGTTCGCCTTGATCATCTGCTCCGCGTGCTTCCGCGAAGTCTCCGTCAATTTTGCCCCCGACAGCATGCGCGCCACTTCTTCGGTGCGCTCTTCGCCGGTGATCTGCCGGACGGTGGTCTTCGCCCGCCCTCCGGCTTCGCGCTTTTCGATCAGATAGTGGTGGTCGGCGAAGGTTGCGATCTGCGGCAGGTGGGTGACGCAGAGCACCTGGTTGCCTCTGGAGAGGGCTTTTAATTTCTTGCCTACCGCTTCGGCGGCGCGGCCGCCGATGCCGGTATCGATTTCGTCGAAGACTAGTGTGCGCTGGGCGGCGGCCGATTTCTTCTTGACTGATTGGTTACCCAGCGGATTCGCTCCCGCTTCGACGCTTGCTTTCAGCGCCAGCATGACGCGCGACAGTTCGCCGCCTGAGGCGATCTGCTCCAGCGGACGCATGGTCTCTCCCGTATTCGTCGAGATGAGATAGACAACCTGGTTGATGCCGGATGCGGACCAATGCGCTTCGTCCTCGCTCTCTGCCACCGCGATGCGAAAACTGGCTCGCATGGCAAGGTCGTTGATCTCGGACTCGACCAACTTTTCTAAATTTCGTCCCGCCTCCAAACGCTTGCGCGAGACGCTGCGCGCGGCTTTCCGATACTCGCCGGCAGCGACCGCCAGCATTCCCCGGAGTTCAAGCAATACCTGATCTTTATTTTCCATCTCGGAGAGTTTGCGCCGGATCTCTTCACCGAAAGCGATCACCTGCCCGAGCGTCGGACCGTATTTGCGTTTGAGGCGATCGAGCAGAGCGAGTCGCTCTTCGATTTCGGCCAGACGCTCGGGCGAAGCCTGGATACCCCCGGCATAATCGCGCAGGGTCGCTCCTACATCTTCGACACTGATGCGCGCCGACTCAAGCGCCCCGAGCGCCTCCTGAAACTTCGGTTCGTAGCGGGCCAATTCTTCAATGTGCTTCTGCGCGGCGCGCAGGCTGGATGAAGTGGAGGCGTTGCCCTCATAGAGCAGGTCGAAAGCATTGATGGCTGCGCCGTAAATTTTCTCGGCATTGGCGAGGACGCGCTTCTCGGCTTCCAGTCGCTCGTCTTCTTGTTCTGGCTTGCCGTCGTGCTGGACGTCGGCCGTCTTCAGGCGCGCCTCATCGATTTCGCGGCACTGGAAGTTCCACAGGTCCAGCAGCCGCACACGATCCTGTTCGTCTTGTTCGAGTTCGGCGATACGCGCACGAATCTGTTTCCAGTGCGCGAATGCCGCGGAAACATCTTTCAAATCGACGCCGGCGTAAGCGTCGAGCAGTTCCTGCCGGGCTGCGGCGTCGAAGTTTACCAGCGATTCGTTCTGCGCGTGGATCACGGCTAAGTGGGGAGCAAGTTGTTTCAGCACCGACACGGTCGCGGGCTGATTGTTGATGAAGACGCGGCCCTTGCCGCCGGGAGCGATTTCTCGCCTCAATATCAGCGCGTCATTCTCTGCGTCCAATCCATTGGTCTCGAGGATTTTCGCAATGGAGCGCGCCGCCGCCGCTTCGCTTTCTTGGCTCTCGAAGACCGCAGCCACCACGGCCCGCTCCGCACCGGTTCGGATCACATCCGAAGACGCTTTATCGCCGAGGAGCAATCCAAGCGCGTCAATCAGAATGGACTTCCCGGCGCCGGTCTCTCCGGTTAGAAGATTCAGACCCACCGCGAATTCGATGACGACATTGTCGATCACCGCGTAATTTTCAAGTCGAAGTTCGGCCAGCACAAGAGTCCTGCAATCCAACTCAAGACGATCTTACTTGACGACGAGACTGGGGAGCGCGAATCCGTCACGAGCAAAGCTGCGAGTCAGGAGCGCGCACCGATTTACGCGCAGCATAGCACAGACCACGCCGGCAGATTGCGCGAAACCAATGTCCACTCCAAGGGGTCACTGCCAAGCGGACAGACGGCCAGTTCCAAGTCGGAACAATGGCCAGTCCCGAAGCGGCACTCGACCAGTCCCCGCGCGGAACTAAGTATTGTGACGAATGCACCTCCGATTCTTGCCCCGATCGCGAACGTTGCCGATGATGAATTCATGCGATGCTTCCCCCTGTTTGTAATCGCATTGCTGATCTGCGGGTTGACAACAACGGTTCGGGCCCAGCGGTTGCATTGCGATCCATGCCGGCATGGCTTTGGTGTAGTCGACGTCGGCGATTCCAGTACCTTCAACTTTCGGCTCTCGAACAACGGGAGCGAACTTCTGAAAATCAGCTCCGTTTCTTTCCAAGGCAGCGCGTTCTCCCTGGGCCAATTCCCCTTACCGGCGACCTTAGAGCCTGGGGCGAGCACGCAGTTGCCAGTTATTTTCACCCCGGCGGCCGTGGGTTATACCTACGGCACGGTTACGCTGATCAGCAATGCCAACGATTCTCCTCTTCAAATGAACATCGGGGGGCATGGCGTGAACAACGATAGCCCACAACTCGGCGTCAGCCCCGCCATTCTCAATTTTGGGAATGTCACGGTAGGCTCGAATGCCAGTCTGCAGGCTACTTTGACGGCCTCGAACGCAGCGATCACCATTTCGTCAGACCAGTCGACGAACCCGGTATTTGCCATCATTGGCCTGACTCTGCCGGCAACCATTCCGGCGGGACAGAGCCTCCCAGTCACGATTCAGTTCACCCCAAGCGGCACCGGCGCAGCCTCGGGTCAAGCGGCGTTCATCAGTAATGCCGTGGACTCGCCGACGCTGGAACAATTGACCGGCACCGGACAAGCGCAAGGCTCCCATAGCGTCTCGCTCACTTGGGATCCGGGAGAGGGAAATCCGGTGGGATACAACGTCTATCGCGGCACAGTCTCGGGAGGTCCTTACCAGAAAATCAACACCTCGCTGGATCCGTCGCCCAACTACAGCGACTCGACAGTGGTAAATGGAATGACCTATTTTTACGTGGCTACGGAAGTGAATGCCCAGGGTGAGGAGAGTGGCTATTCCAATATCGGCGAGGCGGTGATTCCATAACAAAGGGATTGAATCATTCAGGCATTGAGCGATTGAGTCATCGACTGAAGATCCAATAGCCTTGCGTTGACCGATGCGGTACCCGGGCAAAGGGCGCGGCCACCCTGATCTATAATTAGATCAGGGGTTTTTTCAAAACCGATGCATTTTTCTTCCGTCCTGCTGATGTTTGTTGGCGGCGAAATCGTTGATCTCGTCCTGCAGACTGGTCCGGTCGCCAAAACCGTTCTGCTCCTGCTCATCGCCTTCAGCGTGCTTTCTTGGGCGGTCATACTTTCCAAGTGGAGACTGATTAGCCGGGCGCGTGCGCAGAGCGGCCGCTTCGTGCGCGCTTTCCGCCGGGCACAACGGTTGCAGGATATCGCTCCCGTCGTCGAGCAGTTTCGACCCAGCCCGCTGGTCGGAGTCTTTGAAGGCGCGGTCACTGAGTTCAAGCGCCAGATGGGAACGACGGGCGGCATCCACAACCTGGTGGCGATTCAACGCGCCATGCAGATCACGTCTTCCGAGGAGATTACCCGCCTCGAGCGCAATGTTCCGTGGCTGGCAATTACAGGCGCGGTCACGCCGTTCATAGGATTGTTTGGAACAGTTTGGGGAATCATTGACGCGTTTCACGGCCTGGGGACGGCGGGAGCGGCAACCCTGCGCGCGGTGGCCCCCGGCATTTCTGAAGCTCTCGTGACTACCGCAGCGGGTCTGGCAGCGGCCATCCCGGCAGTGATCGCCTATAACCTTATTATTGGATCGATTCGCGAGATGGCCTCGCGCAATGACGACTTCGCGCTCGAGATGCTCAATCTGGTGGAGCGCCAGTCGTTAACGTTAACGCCAACGCCGACCCCAGACCGCCAGCAGGCGCCCCCCGTCACCGAGGCGCGGCGCTGATGGCCTTCACCTCTGCGAATGGACGCACCCAGACGGCGCTCGCCGACATCAACGTCACTCCGCTGGTGGATGTCGTGCTCGTGCTGCTCATCATTTTCATGGTGACGGCGCCGGTGCTGCAGTCGGGCATCGAGGTCAACGTGCCCCACACCCGCACGGTCAAGGAGATCACAGAAGAGCGGCTCGTGATCAGCATCGACAAATCACAAAGAGTCTTTCTCGGCAACGATCCCATCAATATTAACCAGATCGGCGCGCGCCTGAAGCAGAAGATTCGGGATCCGCAGCACCAGTCGATTTTTTTGCGCTCCGATGAAGATGTTCCGTTTGGCGCCTTCGCCACCGTGATGGACGCCATCAAGCAGGCCGGCATCAGCAACGTGAGTATCGTTACGCAGCCGATGGATAGCCATGGCGGCCATCACTAAGGGTAACTGCTACCGACATGCACTATAACGACATCGATATCTATTCCGAATCCAGCCAGTTGCGACGGCCGTTGGCCTGGTCGGTCGGCCTGCATCTGGCGTTCGCGGCGTTTGTCGTGCTCTACACGATGTTTATTGCTGGATTCCGCAACAATTCCTGGGGCAGCGGCGGCACGGGCGATGCCATGGGAGCGACGCTGGTGAGCGCGGTTCCCCTCCCTGCCAACCCCGAGCAGACAACAAATGTGCTGGCAACGGAATCCAAGGGTCTGTCGAAATCGCAGCCCACGGTGCAGGAGAAAGAGCCAGAAGCGATTCCGATTCCCGACAAAAACACGAAGGCAAAAGTGAAGCCCGCTCCGGTCAAAACCGCGACGCAGCGTAAACCCGAACCGGAGCAGCCCGAGTCGAATCAGATTCCGTATGGCGAAGGCGGCCCGGTTAGCGGGCCGTACACCATGACTGCCGGAGGCGCCAAGGGCGGATTTGGGTTTACCGGGAGCGGAGGCGATTTCGGCAGCCGTTACGCCTGGTACGTGCAAGCCGTGCAGCGCAAAGTCACGGAAAACTGGCTGAAATATGAAGTGGATCCACGCATCGGGGAAGCGAATCGGGTTTTTCTGACGTTTGATATTTCACGCGACGGACATCCGTCGAATATCCAGATCGAGCAGTCCAGCGGTGTGCCATCGCTCGACCTCTCGGCCAAGAGAGCTCTCGAAAGAATCGATACCTTCGGCGCGTTGCCGTCCGATTATTCGGGAAGCAAAGTTTCGGTGGAGTTTTGGTTCGATTACAAGAGGTAGATTTGGAAAGAACTGGGAGTAGGGCAAAAGTGATAGTGGAGGGACGGGCGTCTCGCCCGTCCAGCCGGGCGGGGACGCCCGGCGCTCCACGAGCATAGGGAGCACAAATTGAGTATTTCGGCTCGATCAACACGTCGTCAACCTTTCATCATCATTCTCTCGCTGCTGCTGTTGGCGGCCACCGGTTTCGCGCAGGATTGGATTCGCACCGGCACCGGCCTCGGGGTCGAGAAGGTGCGGCTCGCCGCATCCAACTTCAAGCCATCGACCCCCGACGCCAAGAACGCCGACCTGCTGAAGACCTTCAACGACGTGCTGTGGAACGATCTCGACAGTGCTGGAATCTTCGATCTCGTCTCCAAGAGCTTCTATCCGCTCAAGGAGCCGGGACAACCCTCCGAGGTCGATTTCTCAGCCTGGAATTCTCCGCCGCCGAACACCTCCATGCTCGCATTCGGCAACCTGGGCGTGGCCGCCGGCAAAGTCACGGTGCAGGGCTGGCTCTATGATGTGAAGAATCAGGCGTCACCGCAAGTGCTGGGGAAACAGTACGCCGATAATGCCACACCGGAGGCGGTGCGGGTCATCGCGCATCGCTTCGCCGACGAGATCATCTTCCGGCTGGGCGGGGGCATAGCCGGGATCGCCGAAACCAAAATTTATTTTGTCAGCGAGCGCTCTGGCCACAAGGAAATCTGGATGATGGATTATGATGGCGCCAACCAGCAGCAGATCACGCACCTGGGAAGCATTTCCTTGTCGCCACGTATTTCGCCGGACGGCTCGCGGCTGGCCTTCAGCTCGATCAACAAAGGTGGTTGGGAAATTATGATGTATTCGTTTGATCTCAACCGCATGGTAAGCTTCGCGCGTTTTGGCGGCATGAATCTTTCCCCGTCGTGGTCGCCCGACGGCAAGATCGCGTTCTCGTCGTCGCGCAACGGCTATCCCAACATATTTGTGGTGGACGCGTCCGGCGGAAATTCGCGCCGCTTGACTAACGACAAAGGTCCCGACGTTTCGCCGACATGGAATCGCAAGACGGGCAGCCAGATCGCTTTCGTCAGCGGACGCACCGGACTGCCGCAGATCTATACCATGGAATCCGACGGCACCAATCTGCAGCGCATCACCGATCAAGGCTATGCAGTTTCGCCCAATTGGTCGCCGAACGGACAATTTCTAACCTTCTCATGGATGCGCAAGTACGGGCCAGGGGAGCCGGGTTCCAACGACATTTATTTGATGGACGCCGCCAGCAAGCAGTGGGTACAACTCACGCATGACGCGGGCCGTAACGATTTTCCCTGCTGGTCGCCGGACGGCCGACACATTGTGTTTCAGTCTCACCGCTCGGGCAGCGACCAGATATGGAGCATGTTGGCCGACGGCACAAATGTGAAGCAGTTAACCTTTACCGGCGCGAACACGCAGCCCAACTGGAGTTGGAAGTAGTCTAGTTGGTAGAGAGTCGTATCCGGGCATATTCAGGCGTGCCCGCAGGAGTTACACGATGAGAAGCGCCCGCAGGCGCTGATGCAGCAGATTGATTTTGAACAGGGTATCAAGAGCACGGTTTTTACGGCTGGCCCAGAGTGCGCCCTGCCGTGAAGCTGCAAATTGCACGCCACAATGCGGGCGCACAGAAAAGAGGAATCCGTGAAGCACGCAATAAGAATGAAAACGCCAACCATCGCGAGATGCAGCACGCTGATCTTTGCACTGGGCGCGATCCTGTTCCTGGGCGCGTGCGCCAAGAAAGTCGCCCCACCGCCACCACCGCCGCCACCCTCGCCAACCGCTCCCACAGCTTCGCTGTCCGCGAACCCGAATACGCTTGACCCGGGCCAATCGACAACTTTGACCTGGCAGACCACGAACGCGACCAACGTCAGCATCGACGGTATCGGTCCTGTCGACCCGAGCGGCTCGCGCCAAGTCACTCCGGCTGATTCCACCACCTATCATCTTGTCGCCAAGGGTGCTGGAGGTACACAGGATGCTACGGCTCGTGTGACGGTGAACGCCGCGCCCGCTCCGCCGCCAAGCACGGCTGTGAATCTCACGGAGCAGGAACTGTTCGCGCAAAACGTGAAGGATATTTTCTTTGATTACGACAAATACGATGTACGCGCGGCCGACCAAGGCTCGTTGCAGGGCGATGCGCAGTTCCTGCAACAGCATCCCAACATCCGCTTCACGATTGAGGGACACTGCGACGAGCGCGGGTCGACCGAATATAACCTCGCCCTCGGCAGCAATCGCGCGGACGCGGTGAAGAACGCCCTCATTCAGGCGGGAGTGAGCGGCGATCGTATCAAGACCTTCAGTTACGGCAAAGAGAAGCCGTTCTGCAGCGAGTCCAACGAAAGTTGCTGGCAGCAAAACCGCCGCGCACACTTTGTATATGAAAAGTAAGCTGAGGTGGTGGAGGGACGGCGTTGAACGTCGGGCTCTCCACCACTCAGCATTTTTTGGCATCCAACTTTCAGGTAGCTAATTTCAGGACAACATTTTCAGGACAACTATGAAATCCAACCGCATTGCGCTCGGTCTTGCACTTTTCCTGGCTCTCTCTTTTGCGCCCGCCTATGGCGTCAACAAAGACATCATCGAACTGCAAACCCAGGTCGCGCAGTTGCAGCAGCAGATGACGCAGATGAAGCAGTCGTTTGACGAGCGCATGGGCGTCATGAAGAATCTTTTGGAGCAAAACACCGACGCCGCCAACAAAGTGACGAGCGCGATTAACGGTCTGCAAGTGTTGATCAACAAACAGCAGCAGGATCGCGCCGCGCAAGTCGATCAGATCTCCGGGCAGATTCAGGCGCTGAACGACACCCTGGACGAACTCAAGGTCCGCCTTGCCAAGCTGAACAAGCAATTCGAGGATATGCAGTCGACGCAGCAGTCCATGGCCGCGCAGCAGTCACAAGCGCAGCAGCAACAGCAGGCGATGGCACAGGCGCCCGCGCCTGACGTGCTCTACAACAATGCCCTGCGCGACTACAACGGCGGCAACAACGACCTCGCCTCCCAGGAATTCGCCGATTACATCAAGTTTTATCCAGACACTGACCTGGCTGGAAACGCATACTTTTATCTGGCCGAGATTCAGTACAAAGCCGGCGCGTTCCAGAAAGCGATCGCCAACTACGATCTGGTTTTACAGAACTTTCCCAGCGGAAACAAAGCTGCGGGAGCGCAACTGAAAAAAGGGATGGCGCTCATTGAAATGGGAAAAACCGACGAGGGAGTACAAGAACTGAAGCGCGTCATACAGCGCTATCCTCGCACCAATGAAGCTACGCAGGCGCGCGACAGGCTGAGGAAGCTGAGCCCAGCAGCGCCCAAGAGCCGCTAGAGATTGTCGATAACCCGGTAGAGCGGACACTCCTGTCCGCTGCCCTTGCATTTGGTTTTGCCCGCAACAATAGGTCGCCCATCGGTCATCGTCGCGGCACATTTTTCGCGGACAGGAGTGTCCGCGCCACAAATTCCAAAACCATATTACGGTCGATGGTCGGTCTTTGGCTGGTCGGTCTTCGGCACTATCACTCCACCTTCGATATTCGGAATACCAAAATGGCCGCCCAGGTGGGAGAGGTCGAGCGGGCTGATCGATCCCGAAACGACGACGAAGGTGATCTCATCCGATTTGGCCTGGAGCACTGCGATATTGCTGATCGCGTTATTCTCCAGGTGAATCCAGACATTGGTTACGCCGGGGCCGCCGTCCTTTTCCTGTTTGTTCATCAGCTGTTTCCAGCCCGCCGCCTGGTACTCATCTTTTATCGAGTTGAGAGCCGCCGGATCATAAGTCCAGGTCCGCGGGTAGTGGTAGCTGTGGACCGAGACTCCATTGACGCCGGCGATCACACGCTGCAGATCCGCATTGTTCGGATCCATCTTCGCGGCAAACACGAGCATGGAGTGATCAAGAGTAAACTCGGTCTTCGAAGACGCGCCCTGTCGTAAGCCCTCAATTCCTCTTGGCGTCCAATCATGCTGCTGCGCCATGCTCAACGGGATGCTCAAGGTGGCGGTTGAAACGGCAATCGCGACTACTAGAATGGCTGGTGACAATCTCATGGAACGCCTCAGTATTGGGAATGGCCGGATGGACGGGCTCCCACGCTAATATTGGCGCGCGACCGCCTACGCCTTAAGAACCCGGCGCGAAAAAATTAGTTGCATCAATCTTGCGATTCTGGCTCGATCTTAGACCACATTCTTAAAACTGCATTCTTAAACCACATTCTTAAACTACGTCGGCCGCAGTCGCGGCCTTCTCCAAGGCTCCTCCGCTCGGCCGCAGCGTGACCCAATCGGTCTGCACTCGATCCCATCCCTGAATCAGGAAGCCGTAGGAGTCGAACAGTTGTCGAATCTGCGAGCGCTGCCAACCGGCAATATCCTCGAGAATCGGCACCAGCGTCGCCAAGGCGTTCTCGCCGAGGACGGTCCGCTTGGCGATCTGCGCCACCAGTTTCGATTCCGACACGGCGATGGTAAAACCGTCGCGCCGGTTGACGTGCAGCATAACGTGAATGTCAGAACTGCCGTCGCCGACGTAGACAATATGATCGGCGGGAATTCCAAGCTGGGCTTCGAGCTGATCGAGCCGCGTAACTTTTCCGTAACCGGCCGTGGCTCGGACCAGACTTTCAATCTCGCCGGAATCCGTGTACTTGAACTCCGTGCCAAAGATGTGGTCCTCGGGCACGATCCCCTCCAGCGCCGACTGGATCACCTCGACCGGCGACGCCGAGAGCACGTAAAAATCAAAATGGAATCCGTCAATCCGCCGATCCAGTATCTCGTAAATCTGCTTGATGTTTTGTTTGAGGCGAATACGCTTGCCGGCCTCGATCAAGTCGTCGCGCCGGACGCGCGAATGGAATTCCGGATCATGCAAGAGTAAATAAGAAAGTTCGGCGCCTTGCTGAACCAGGTTCAACTTCGCCATACCCTTGGCTTTGCGCTCGAATTCCTTGACGGGAATACCCAGCAACTCGCTCAATACGTAACCCGTATCGTTGAAGGTCAACGTTTGATCGAAGTCACTGGCAAAGAGATAATGCTTACGAAAATTGCTGGTCATATCCTATATTAGATTCAAGATCAGGTTAATTAGGTATGAAATTTACCTATCGTAACTATCACAACAACTTGCAGGTGAAAATAACACCGTTTTTGGACCAGATGTTTGCTCGCCACCACCTTTCAGGGTAACCTGACACTGAAGCATTCATTATTAGTCACTTATTGGCGCACGCACATCGAAAGGGCTGCCATGCCGAAAAGTACCAGTGATCATCTTCGCAATGATGCCGACCGCGGAAAGGGTTCTCAGGAGCCCGACGAACGTACCCAAAAAGGCAACAACTCCATGAAAGACCAGCTTGGCCACCGCAACCCTGATCCCTTGCAGGATGGGGCCGACAGCGATTTTCCCGAGCCCGGCCACAGTCCCGAGCACTCTTTCGAGGGCGAGTTTGGGAAGAAGAAAGCTGGGTAAGAGCGCTGGCAAACGCGGAAACTGCGTATCCCTCGCATCGTGAGGGGATGACAAACTCAATCAGGGTGATTCGCTGAAGTTGAGTCCTTACCATTCCCGCGCACATCTATTTCTCTTGCGTGTGTGGTCCATCACGTTTTCGCCAATCATTCACTCATGAGGGAAGACTATGTCCGTATCGAAGATGAAGGCTGTCCAGGTCAGCAAGCCCGGCGGTAATTTCGAAATCGTCGAACGAAATATTCCCGAACCCGGCCGCGCCCAAGTTCGAATTAAAGTCGAAGCTTGCGGCATTTGCCATAGTGACGCACTCGTAAAGGAAGGTCATTGGCCCGGTATTCAGTACCCGCGCGTCCCAGGGCACGAAATCGCCGGCCGTATCGACGCGGTGGGTACCGAGGTGTCGAACTGGAAACCTGGCCAACGCGTCGGCATAGGATGGCACGGCGGCCATGACTTTACCTGTAATGCCTGCCGTCGTGGCGACTTCATCAACTGCCGGAACGAAAAGATCACCGGCATCAGTTTCGATGGCGGATACCAGGAATACATGGTCGCGCCCGCTGAGGCGGTGGCCGCGATCCCGGACGAATTGCCGGCAGCCGAAGCCGCGCCGCTGCTGTGCGCGGGCATCACGGTTTTCAACGCCCTGCGACATTCAGGAGCAACCGCAGGCGATCTGGTTGCCGTGCAAGGCATCGGCGGACTGGGCCATCTAGGAATTCAGTATGCACGGCAGATGGGCTTCCGTACTTTTGCCATCGGCCGAGGCAAAGATAAAGAAGCGCTGGCGCGAAAACTAGGAGCGGTTCATTACCTGGACACTGGCGCCGGCGATCCTTCCGCGGAATTGCAGAAATTCGGCGGCGCCCGCGTGATCCTCGCCACCGCGCCCGATTCCAAATCCATTTCCGCGCTGACGAACGGACTCTCCAGCAGCGGCATGCTTCTCGTAGTGGGCGCTGATGCCGTACCCCTCACGGTTACGCCGATTCAATTGATCATGGGCAGCAAGACCATTCAAGGATGGGCCTCGGGAATCGCCACCGATTCCGAGGACACCATGCAGTTCAGCGCACTCTCTGGAGTCCGCCCGATGATTGAGAAGTATCCCCTGGAAAAAGCTGCCGAGGCCTACGAACAGATGATCAGCGGCCGAGCAAGATTCCGCGTAGTGCTGACCATGGGCAGCTAGCAAGTGTGGTGACAGCCATCCAAGCTCGCGTAGGGACGGACGCATTCGTCCGTCCCTCGGCCGAGCGCAGCTTGCTGTCTGCCCTGACTCGGAGCACTTAAGCGCGGCGGAGGCGTAAAGCTAACCTCTTCTTTTGCCGATAGCGCATTCGATGGGATGTCTGCCGCTAATACGCCGCCGCAGGCGCAGCCGAATCTACCTGGCACTCACCCTGTTCTTGCTCCTGGGCGGCTTCCCTCTTCACGAGTCCGTCTGGCGGGGCAGTCCGGACCTTCACACCTGGTTTGAGACCATCTCGACCCTACTCGGATTGAGCGCCGGCGCCATGGCCCTGGTCCGTTATTACTCGAAAAAAAGCAGCACTTTCTTGTTTCTTGGCACCGGTTTCATGGGAGGCGCCATCCTCGACGGCTGCCACGCTCTCCTCACCTCGTCGCTCATGGACGGCCATATTCCCGCCCCACTTTCCGACCTCCCGCCGTGGAGCGGGATCATGTCCCCGATTTTTATATCCGTGCTCATGTGCGTGAGTCTTCTCGCATGGCGACAAGAAATGTCGCGTGCAACCGAAATCGACCTGAACGAAAACCTGGTCTATGTGCTGGTCGGTGTCTGGTTTGTCGTCACATTTCTTTTCTTTGCACTCCTGGAAGTGCCTCCTTCATTCCATCCTGATCACCTGATTCATCGCCCCGCCGATTTTGTGCCATCATTTTTTTTCGTGCTCGCGGTGATCGGATATTTGCGAAAGGGCTGGTGGACGTCAGACGATTTTGAGCATTGGCTGGTAATCTCTCTGCTTCTGTACGGAATCAGCCGATTAGGTTACTTCTCCTTCTATGAGCACGCCTTTGACGCCCAATATTTTGTGGGTCACGCGCTGAAGATTCTAAGCTACCTTACGGTGCTGACCGGCCTTTTCATCAGCATGTTCACCATCTTCAAGTCTGAAGCGAGAAGTGCAACCGACTTGTTGCACGCGAATTGCCTGCTGGCGACCCAGCTCGATTTGGAACGCCGGCTGGTGCGCGACCTGAAGGAAACGAGTATCGGGCAACCCATGATTTTCTGAGCGGCATCCACAACCGCGCAGCGATCATCGGGCTGCTAGACCGAGAGGCCACGCGTTGCAGACGTACGGGGCAGGAGATGGGCGTGATGATCGCTGATATCGACCACTTCAAGCTCATCAACGATACCTATGGGCACCCCGTGGGCGACGAGGTAATTAAGCAATTCGCGGTGAAAATCAGCTCCGCGTTGCGGCCCTATGATTCGGTGGGACGGCTCGGAGGGGAGGAGTTTCTGATACTGGTTCCAAATTGCGCACTGCAGGAGGCTGCACTCGTCGCCGAGCGCCTACGCTCTAGCGTCGCGACCGACAAGTTCGTGATCGGCCAGTGGATCATCCCGGTTACGGTCAGCATCGGCGTGAGCACTTTAACCGGAGCGGACCCGGACGTGGATAAGATCCTGCAGACAGTAGATTCCGCGCTCTATGAAGCTAAAAATAACGGACGAAACCGAGTTGAGTGCTACATTCCTTCGCGGCAGGCAGGGGTGCCCGTTCTCTAGCGCTCTCGCGCCGCATAACCGATTCGTCTCTTGTATTGCAATTCTTCTTTATTTTATTGCAATTCTTCCATGCACTTAGCCAGCACTTCCCTGCTTGGCCGCGTCATCGATTCCGGCAAGGTCGCCAGCGGCTGATCGGTAACGTTCAACATGTCGATAAAAGTCGGCGCATTGGCGTTGATGTAGAACACGCCCGTCAGCACTTCGCCTTTTTCATGCGATTCCATCAACCGGTGGACCGCCTGAATCTTATCCGTCGGATCGTACTCCTGCTCCAGTTTCCGGAGGCGCAAGTGCGATCCGTCGTGCATCGTGACTTCCATCGTAGTTCCGGAATCATATTCAACGTCGATCTCTTCGAACGCGGGTACAAAGCTGACTTCGTGCAACGGCTCTTCGTGAGCCTGCATGTATTTGTAAGACTTGGTCGAGCCCTCATGGTCATTGAAGGTGACGCAGGGTGAAACCACATCGAGCATCACCGTCCCCTTGTGAGCGATGGCGGCTTTGAGCATGGTATGAAGCTGCCGCTTGTCGCCCGAGAATGACCGACCCACGAACGTCGCTCCCAACTGAATCGCCATGGCGCACGTATCCACCGGCGGAAGATCATTCACCACACCGCTCTTCAGCTTCGATCCCAGATCGGCGGTGGCCGAGAACTGTCCTTTTGTTAGCCCGTAACAGCCGTTGTCTTCAATGATGTAAATAATCGGCAAATTGCGCCGCATGAGGTGGACGAACTGTCCCGCGCCGATCGAAACTGTGTCGCCATCGCCGGTTACTCCGAGCGCGATCAGATCTTTGTTGGCCAGCATCGCTCCCGTGGCTACTGAAGGCATGCGTCCGTGGACAGAGTTAAAGCTGTGCGAACGGTTCATGAAATAAGCCGGGCTCTTCGACGAGCACCCGATGCCGCTGAATTTCGCGACGCGTTCGGGGGACACGCCCATCTCATACATCGCGTCAATGATGCGCTCGGAAATCGCGTTATGTCCGCAACCGGCGCAGAGCGTCGTCTTCCCGCCCCGATAGTCGACCACCTGCAATCCTATGCGATTGATTTTTGGCACCGGAGCGGGTGTAGGCGTATTGGTCGTGGTCCCCATATTACTTGCCCTCCATCATCATCAGTTCGTCGGTCACGGAGCGCGCATCGATCGGCAATCCGTGGATGTGGCAGATCGAACGCAAGCGCGGCGTGAGTTGCGGCTTGATATCAAGCTTCAACAAGCTGGCCATCTGCCCGTCGCGGTTTTGTTCCACTACATAAATGCGATCGTGGTGCTCAATAAAGTCGTGAACCTCGCGCGTGAACGGATACGACAGAACCCGCAAATAATCCGTCTCCAGGCGATGCTCTTTCGACAATTGATCGCGCGCCTCGATGATCGCCCAGTGTGTGGTGCCATAGGCCAGAATGCCGACCTTCGATTTACCACTGCCCGCGAGTTCCGGACGCGGAACAAACGACCGGGCCGTCTCGAACTTCTTGTTGATGCGCTCCATGTTGCGTTCAAAATCGTCGGGACGCTCGCTGTACTGCGCCTTCTCATTGTGGCCGCTGCCACGGGCAAAATAAGCCGCTGCCGGATGATCCGTGCCTGGCAGGGTGCGATAGCCGATGCCGTCGCCGTCCACATCTTTATAGCGGGCAAACCCACCCGCCTTCACGATGTCTTCCTTCGTCAGAACCTTGCCGCGATTGATCGGTTTATCAGGATAAGTGAATGGGTCCGACATCCAGTTATTCATCCCCAGATCGAGGTCCGACATGACGAACACGGGAGTTTGGAAATGCTCAGCGAGGTCGAAAGCGTCCTGCGCCATGGTGAAGCACTCGCTGACCGAACTCGGAAACAACATGATGTGCTTGGTATCGCCGTGGCTGAGGAACGCCGTCGAGAGGACGTCGCCCTGCGAAGTACGAGTAGGCAATCCAGTCGATGGTCCCACGCGTTGAATATCCCAGATCACGGCGGGAATCTCCGTGTAATAGGCAAGGCCCGTGAACTCTGCCATCAGCGAGATGCCCGGCCCGGCCGTCGCAGTCATGGAACGCGCGCCCGCCCACGCCGCTCCGATTACCATCCCGACCGCCGCTAGTTCGTCTTCGGCCTGCACGATTGCAAATGTAGCCTTGCCATCCGGCCCGATGCGGTGTTCCTTCATGTAGTCGATCATGGTCTCGACCAGCGACGACGACGGGGTGATCGGATACCAGGTCACCACCGTGCACCCGGCAAACATGCATCCCATCGCGGCGGCGGAATTGCCGTCGACAATGATCTTGCCTGCGGTCTTGTCCATGCGGGCGATGTAGAACGGATCGCGCTTCTTCAAATTTGCCACGGCATAATCATGACCCGCCTTGGCCGCTGCCAGGTTCAGGTTCGCCGCCTTCACTTTGGTCGCGAACTGTTTACGGATCGCTTTTTCCACCTCGGCATAGTCAATTTCCAGGAGGTATGCCGTCACGCCGACATAGATCATGTTCTTGATCAGCTTGCGCAGCTTGGCGTCAGCACCAACCGTCGCCGCCAGTTTGTCGAAAGGAACGGCGTAATAAATCAAGTCGGCGCGTACCTTATCGAGCCCGAGCGGCTCGTCATAGAGCACGGCCGCGTTTGGCCCGAGCGTCTTGACGTCGTCCTGCGCCGTCTCCGCATTCATCGCGATGAGCAGGTCGATCTCTTTCTTGCGCGCGATGTAACCGTCTTTATTGGCGCGGATCGTGTACCAGGTCGGCAGCCCTGCAATGTTCGATGGAAACAGATTCTTGCCCGAAATCGGCACGCCCATCTGGAAAATGCTGCGCAACAATACGGTGTTGGAACTCTGCGACCCTGATCCATTCACGGTCGCGACCTGAATGCTCATGTCATTGACGACACGTCTGCGCCCCAGTTGGCCGAATGATTCCTGGGGCACGACATCGATAGTGGCCATCTCTGCCCTCTCTTGTCTGATCGTACAAATTGTTGACCGGGCAAAACCCCGACGCCCGGAACGCTTGCGAGTGAAGAGTAAAAACTTCGTAGTATACCGTCATTATACGCGCCGTGCGGGGGTTGGAGGTAATCAGAACGGCAACAGGGCGGTGCGCCACGGCGAGCTTGAAATGGACCGAAACTCACAGCCCGAAGCGTCCCGCGTTACTCATTCCTCATTCCTCGTTACTCATTACTGCATGCCCAGCTGCTTCTGGATTTGTTCCAGCGGGACGCCCTTGGTTTCCGGGACCATGGTTTTCACCCAGACAAGCTGAAGAACCATCATGCCGGCGAAGAATGAGAAAACGTAACCCGGCGGAAACACGGAAACCATCTTGGGGAAAAAAGTCGTCAGCAAAGCGGCGAAGATCCAGTGTGTGAAGCTGCCGAGAGCCTGACCTTCAGCGCGATGACGATTGGGAAATATCTCGGAGATGAAAACCCAGATGACCGCGCCTTGACCAACCGCATGGGCTGCGATGAAGGCGAAAATACAAACCGGCACAACCGAAAAATGCTCGGTAAAGAAGGCCCACGCCACCAAGCCGAGCGAAGCGATGTAACCGAATGAGCCGATAATCAGAAGCGTTCGCCGGCCCAGCCGGTCAATCAGCCAAAGGCCGACGAAGGTGAAGATCAGATTGGTGACGCCGATGCCGATCGATTGCAGCAGCGCGGCCTTCGCACCCAGGCCGGTCAGTTCAAATATCCGCGGCGCGAAATAGAGAATCGCATTGATGCCGGAAAGCTGGTTGAAGAAGGCGATGAAGATGGCAAGCAGAATCGGCTTGCGCAGGCGGCGCGTCCAGAAATGAGCCGATGATAACCTTTCGGACGAGGCCGCGATAATCTCATCCGCGTCGCTTTCGATCTGGGCGTCGGGCGCTGTGGGCTGGATCTGGTGCAGTACTTTCAAACCCGCTTTGCGATCGCCCTTCTTACCCAGCAGCCAGCGCGGGCTTTCGGGGATTCCGAAGCAGAGCAGAGTGTACAGAAGCGAGGGGAAAGCGGCCACTCCCAGCATCCAGCGCCAAGCATTCTCGCCGACACCCGCCAGCAGCGCATTGGAGACGAAGGCGATCAGGATGCCAAACACAATGTTGAATTGAAACATGCCCGCCAGTTGCCCACGATGCTTGGGCGGCGCGATTTCCGAGATGTAGAGCGGAGCCGCTACGGTGGAAATACCAATTCCTAACCCGCCAATAACGCGGGCAGCGATAAAAGTCGGAACATCGGGCGCCAATGCTGAGCCGGCCGCTCCGATAAAATACAGAACGCCAATCCAGAGCAGCGTAGCTTTGCGTCCGAATCGGTCTGTGGGCCAACCGCCGACGAGCGCACCCACGACAGTGCCGTACAGCGCCGAGGCCATGGCAATCCCGTGGAGTCCAGGGCTCAATCCCCACAGCGATTGAATCGTTTTCTCCGCGCCGGAGATCACAACCGTGTCGAATCCGAAAAGAAAGCCGGCGAGCGCGGATGTGAGCGACCAGAAAAAAATGCGGCCATTCATAGCGGGATAGGGTTCGATTTCGAGTCGACTCCGGATCGATGAGCGCATCTCACGATAAATGCATCACCCGCGATGCGCAAATTCGAGGGCGAATGTCGCTTCGAGCTTTGAGCCACTAGCCATGAACCGGGCCACAAGCCTCCGCGAACTTGAACCGGCCCGTTTGACCGTGTATAAAGACTTAGGGAGAACCGTGCCGGGAGGCTTGCTCCCGCGTGTCGGTGCAGACCCTGATGTGTCCCTCAAAAGGTCTGCAGGCTATTGAATTCAAAGCGGAAGTGGTGGAACTGGCAGACACACCATCTTGAGGGGGTGGCGCCGAAAGGCGTGGGGGTTCAAATCCCCCCTTCCGCACCAATGCCTTGATTCCTGCGGCCTGATTCCTGCATGGAGCTTGCGGAAAATCGGCACCAGATTCGGAAGTAGATTAGAAGTAGATTAGAAATTGAATCGGGCTGTGGCCCGGACGGAGTTTTTTTGCAATGACTATTTTGATCACAATCGTTCACGTCATGGTTTGCTTTTTTCTGATTGCGGTGGTGCTGCTGCAGAGCGGGAAGAGTGGTGACCTGGCTGCGGCTTTCGGAGGTCAGGGCAGCCAGACGGCATTTGGCCCGCGCGGTGCCGCATCGATGCTTTCCCGGGCGACGACCTGGTCCGCGATTATTTTCATGGTCACGTCGATCACGCTTTCAATTTTTGCGGCGCGGAAAACCGGACCCACATCCGTGCTTTCGGGAGTGAAACCTTCGCAGACGAAGTCGCAGCCGGCGACACCAGCACCGTCCGCACCCCCAACGGTTCCACAAAATCAGGCGCCGAACCAGAAATAATTTACTTGCTGGAGAACCGGAGCTCTCGCCCGGCCCGCCAAACTAATACTAATGTGGACGGGCGAGGCGTCCGCCGCTCCGCCGTCTGGTCATCGCAAAGTCAGGCCACCAGAAAGGGATTCTCTTCCCGCTCTTCCCCTATCGTCGTTCGCGGGCCATGGCCTGGAATGACCAGCGTGTCGTCCGGCAGGGTGAGGACGCGGTCGCGCAGCGAGCGCATGATCTTTTCGAACGATCCTCCCGGGAGATCGGTGCGTCCGATGCTGCGAGCGAAAAGAGTATCGCCCGCGATCAATAGTTTTTCCGCGGGAAAATAGAGGCAGACACTCCCCTCGGTGTGGCCGGGAGTGTGGAGCACGTTCGCGATCAGGTTCCCGGTTTGCAATGATTCGCCGTCCGCAATACTCGCTTCGATAGCAACTTCTCCGGGTGTCGCCATGCCGAGCCACGAAGCCTGCACGTCAAGCATCTTCAGCAGCGCGTAATCATTCTGATTCAGCAGGATTGGCGCGCCCGTCAGCGCTCGCAACTTCATGGCACCGCCGACATGATCGATGTGGGCGTGGGTGATGACGATCTGCTTTACCTCGAGCTGGTGTTGGCGGATGATGGCCAGAACGTCTTCAATGTCGTCGCCCGGATCGATGACCATGGCTTCGTGCGTAGTCTCATCGCCAATGATGGAGCAGTTGCATTGCAGCGGGCCTACAGGAAGGATCTTGTGGATCATGGATTCATTTTCCCTCATGCCGCTTGATTCCACCACAATCTAAATCTGCGCAGTGGGCCAGTTCGAATTTGCTTCGAAAGGGCACGGCTTCAGCCGTGCCGGAACTGCCGCAAAGTCAATCGCGGCTTTTAGCCGCTGAGGGAAGCTGTCCCTCAAACTGAACCACGATCTAAGTCTGCGAGTAACTGCCGGGCACTCCCTTTACGATGCGGCCGCGATCTGTCCCGTAGTCTGATCGGAGCGAAAGCGCAGTAGTGCGGCGATGTTGCCGGCGCGATCCAGTTCGGCACTGTCCTTCAGATAAAACAATTCAATGTCTCGGCGGATAGAGACGGGGATGATGGCGTCGCAGACGTCCGCGAGTTCGCGCGTGGGCTTTCCACAAGCAGCGCACGAGGTCACGATCCGGGCGTCGATATGGCCGCAGTTCGGGCACTCGACGGCGCGTGCAGAATAGTTCTCACCGAGCAGGATGCTCTGCACTTCGCCGGTTTCCAGCGCTTGCAGAACGCGACGCAGGCCGGTGACACCGCGCCCGTTGGATTTAGCGAGATCAATCGCCTCGCTGGCTTTCGTTCTGGCGCGCTCCGTGATCCAGCGATTCAGCATGGCATTGGCGTGGTCGCGAATCTCTTCATTCGAAACGCTCGCCACATCGGCTGAGAATCGGCCAATCAGACGCTGCTTGACGTAGGGGTGGAGCTGGGGCTCCAACTCAGGCCAGTTGACATCGTGGCAACCCACGATGAGCCGCTCCCATGTGCCTTTTTCGTAATCGGTGCGGAGTCGCTCGGCAACCGCCTTGAAGTGTTGCAGCGCTTCCTCGGCCACATGGCGTTCGGCATGGCCGGCATCGTAGCCGTGGTAGCCATAGCTCGCAGCCGTGCGCGGGAGGAAGTGAACCAGACCTCCGCGTTCGCGCAAGTCGTCCAGACGAAGGTCGAAGAAACGAGCGCGCTGGCGGTCGACCATGGCCACGCAAAGCGCGGGTTGCCCTCCCAGCAGAGCCGCCAGGGGTTTCAACTGAAAGCGCGACTGGAGATAAATATGAGTCGTTCCGAGAAACGGCGGCAGTTCAAATTCCTTCCAGAAGTTTTGCGCTGAGCAGGCAAAGACTGCTCTTCCCCTGGCATTGCCACGCAGGTTCGTGGCCAGATCGAGAACGCGATCGAGGTCGGCGTGCAGGGATCCGTTCTTGCCAATGGCCGCGGCACTCTTCAGCGCCTGCTTCACCACGTCTTTGGCGACAATGGCCTCGCGGCGATGCGATCGATCCTGCGGAGGATCGGGCTGAAGGTAAAAACTGAGGGCACAAGCCTCTTTGCTTTCGTCTGCTTGAAAAGCAGCCAACTCGCGGATTTCGTCCCGGGTCATCATCTCAACGCTCCTTGAAGATACTGAGATGCTGGTACTGGATAGGATGTTTTAGGTTCGAGTTTTGACCAGGAGTTCCCGATGGAACTCGCTGGCGATGGAAGGTGCGCTGCGAACGCAGTCGCGTGCCCGTTGCACGGATTCGCGCACGGCCTCCGGATGCCGCCCGGTGATGGCGGCAATCTCGCCGAGGGAAAAACCCTCGATTCCATAGAGCAGGAAAGCTTCGCGGTCGGTGCGGTCGGCGCCGCGGAGTGCGGCCTGCACCAGGGCAACCATTTCGTCGGAGTACGCAGCCTGTTCCGGAGTGGACACGCGCCGATCGGGAATAGCGCTTTCGCGCGTCCAGCCCTCGTCGGGCTGATGAAACTGCAATCCAGCCTCGTCGGAGGCTTCGACGTTCTGGCGTCGGCTATTTTCTTCTAAATGAACCGAAGCCTCCAGTTCATCGAGACGCGCTGTCATCTCGTTCATGGCTTGCAGGGCGAGCCGGTAAAGCCACGGTTCGAGCGCCAACTTCTCGGGACGGTCATGGTCACCAAGAGCCCGCGCGATGACTTCGTCCACAACTTCCGTGGTCGCGAGACCGTCTTCGGAATTCGGAATCGACTCGTCAGTGCGGCGGAAGTAGAGTTCGCGGTCGATGAAACGTTCCAGCCGTGAGAGATTCGCATTCACATAGGAGCCGATATCATCGGCGGAAATGGTGGGCGGAAGATCTGCCGCCAACGTCTGCTCGAAAGGAACGCCCGGCTCGGGAGACTCTTGCGGCCCTCCGCGCCATCGTCTCCATTTGTGGCTGGAGCGGAGCAGTTCCTTATGCCGGCCAATCTGCTGGATCAGTTCGTCGAAGGCAGCCTTGATGGCCGAGGTTGCGCTGGGAGCTTTCTTCTGGGCGGTCAGTTGGCCCGACGGCAGGCGCAGATTCAGAGAGACCAGCGTTCCCTCGCGCGCCGAATTCTCATCGATAATGGCTTTCAGATGGACCAGGTCAGGCCGGAAGACCTGAAGACGCTTCTGGACTTTTTCAATCTGGTGGCTGATTTCTTTTTCGAGATCGGGAGTTTTGTGGACCTTGTAACTGACGTGAACGTTCATTTTCGAGCCTCGAACGCGGGGAAAGAGTCCCGTGAAGCTGCGGTCCCTATCAAAACAATTGTACACCCGGTGGGAAGCGGTGAAGGGGCTACGAGCTCCGAGCCACGAGCTCGGAGCGATCGGTTGGCTCGAAGCTCGCGGCTCGGAGCTGCCTCTTTCGCGTAGACTCAATCAATCCTTCTTCTTTAGCTCCTCTGGCATCGGAACTGGGAACGGTGGGAACTCGTGCGAGGCGCCTTTAAATAGCGAAACGGTGACCTCGGAGCGACGAGTGCCGTCATGTACAGCGATCTTATGGGGCTCCTCGGTATAGCCTTCCCACAGCGACACCCCGGCGTAGGCGCCGTCCTTGCGCAGAATGTAATACGTCATGTCGACAAACTTCAGCTTGCTCATGTCGCCGTTGTAATTGCGGACGATGCGCTTGAGCGCGTCCATGCCCGCTTCAAGAGGCGACATGCCGCGCCGCATGTTCTCCACGATGGTGTGCGCTCCCGCGACCTTGATGTTCTCTTCCCCGCTGCCGGTTGCGCCCGCCGAGCCCACGTCCTGATCGGTGTAGCAACCGGCGCCGATAATTGGCGAATCGCCGCAACGGCCGGGAAGCTTGAAGGCCAGGCCGCTGGTAGTGGTCACTCCAGAAATTTCACCCTTGTCATTGAGCGCGGAGCAGTGGATGGTTCCCGTGGGTGGAGACAAAACGCGCCGGATGGCGGCCGCTCGAAATTCCGGTTCGATGCCCAGCCGTGCGGCTTGCTCTTCGAGGCGCCGTATACGTTCTTTCCAGAGTTCCTGCCAAAGTTCCGATTGCGGCGACGTCTCCGGCAAAGGCGGCTTCCAGTTCGGGTCTGTCATTCCCGGTCCCCACCAGTCGTCGGTCGAGTGATACTCCTTCCATAGCAGCCAGATTTTGCGCGAGCGCTCAGTCAATAGATTTTCGCGCGGAAAACCCACGGCTACGGCGAATCGTTCCGCACCTTCGCCGACCAGCATGACGTGCCCGGTGTGATCCATGACGGCTTTGGAAACCAGTGAAACATTCTTGATGTTGCGGACTCCACCCACGGATCCCGCGCGACGCGTGGGTCCATGCATGCAGCAGGCATCGAGTTCGACCACCCCCTCTTCATTCGGAAGACCACCGAGTCCGACGGAATCGTCGTTCGGATCATCCTCCGGGCCTTTTACAACGCGAATCGCGGCGTCGAGCGTGTCGCCGCCGCCCTTAAGGAAAACGAAAGCATCGTCGAGATAATTGCGGCCATTGTTGGCGCAGACGATGATCGGGCGCTTGCCGCTGCCGAACGGATTGGCGGGAGGCGGAGCACCTTCTTTGGCCTTCTCTTGCGCATTAGGATTTTGCGGATTTAGCCCAGTGGCAACGGATGCAGCGATTGCGGAACCTAGAAATCCACGACGGCTTATCGACATGTATTCTCCAAACTAATTTTTCGTACTCCTGGGAAACGGCGAGAAGGATAACACGAGATGCACCCCGATCGGGCGCGGGCCGCCGCTTTAGCCTGCAACCCTTTGCAATATTCGCGCGACGCCTTCGCGAAAATTGGCGGGTTCGGCGATAAGGCTCAGCACAAGATGTCCTTCACCTGAAAAATCGTAGAAGTGGCCGGGATGAACGCTCACATGCGCCTCTCGCAATAACCGGATGGCCAGATCCTCGTCGGTCCCAAGGACGGGTACGCGAAGGACGGCGTACCATCCTCCTTCGACCAGCAATCGTGCGCATGCAGGTGCGCTGGCGAGTTGGCGGTCGAACTCCGCAAGATTCACGCGCAGACGATCGAGAAGAATCGGCTGAATCTGTTTGCGCTGGTCGAGCAGCACGGGCGCGGCCAGCTGGACTGCCGTGTTCATGGAGAGAAAAGTATCGGCGATGATTTCCAGGCGCGCGCCTGCTTCGGCAACTGTTTCCTTCGGGCCGCTAACGGCTACCCATGCCAGCTTCATTTGCGGGAGAGCCGAAATCTTGGACACTCCGCTGAGCGTGAAGGTGAGGGCCGCGTCGTTGGTAACGAAGCTGCGACGCGGCGCGCCGTCATGCGCGTAGTCGAGAAACACTTCATCGACGATCAGCGCCAACCCGTAGTCGTGACAGAACACATTCAGAGCCGAGGTCTCCACATCCGAGACATACGAGCCGGTCGGGTTGTTGGGATGGACAAGAATCGCTGCCCGCGCGTGAGCGCTAGCCGCTTTGTAGAGCGAATCGAAATCGATTTGCCATCCGTGATCGTACAGCAGGGGATACGGAACCAGTTTGACGTCGGCAAGATCAGCCAGAAATTCGAACAGCGGATAGCTAGGTTTCGGTACCAGGATCTCATCGCCAGGATTGCACAGCAAACGGAAGACGTAGGAGTAGGCTTCGCTGGTGCTGGTCGTCAGAATCAGGCGTTCGGGATCGAGATCAAAAACCTCGTGCGACTCTCGATAGTAGCGGCACACCGCTTGGCGCGCCGCCAATAAACCACGCGGTTGCGGGTCGTAATGCATCGCTTCCGGATTTGCCAGCGCGGCGAGCACGATTTCAGGATCGGGACGGACGCCAGCTTCGGTCGGGTTCGAGACCGTGAGATCCAGAATCTGCTGCCCCGAAGTGCGCGTTTCTTCGATTGCACGGGTCAGAGCATTCGGGCTGAGCCGCCAGTTTGTGCGGTGGGAGAACATAAGTTTCGGTGACGGCTGCCGTGGAACAAACTCGCGATCCAAAGCACACTAATCCCTACTTCATGAAAAATCCCAATTGCTCAGGGGGCGGCAGCGTTTTGATCGTCCAATACTGGCGCTGCGCAGCCTGCACAGCTACGATCTTCGCTTGCACCTCCAACGCTAGATTGTCATAGCGAACCAGAACGTTCTCTAGCCAGTAAGCATGGTTCTCGCGTGCCCAGGCTTCGGCGTACATTCGGCGTGTTTCGGTAATCGCATCCCGCAGACTCTGTAACCTGCCGTTGATGTCCACGATTTCGTCGAGATCATTTTGTGCGCGAATCGCGTCCGTCTGGTTCTGATACGCGTCCCAATAGTAATGGCTGATTTCCGACGTGAACTGGATTTTCAATCCCAGAGTGTCCAGACGCCAGGCGGCAAAGAGCATGTCGTCGAGAGTTTCAGAGTGCAGATGGGCTTTGGCGCGATTGCGCAGTAGCGATTCGGCAGCATGTTCGGCGCCGAGCCGCAGACCATGCATAGCGGGCAATGCTTTCGCAGCCATCGTTGCACCGGCTTCCGTGAATGGATCGGACCAGAAAAGTTCGTTGCTCGCATTGTCCAGTTTTAATCCCGCGAGAAGCGCGTTGGGACGATCGAGATTCTCGATCACCTCGGCAAACGTTCTGTCATCATTATTGCGGTAGAAGGCCCAATCGTAGCTGCTCTTGAAATCATCGACGTTGGATTCGCCCAATTGCCAACTGGCGGCCGCGCCGTAAACCAACGCGGGCCAGGTCATGTCCACGAGCGATTCACCATCGTCATTCCAGGTGCCGTTGAGAGTCCCGATGGCCTTATGCTTCTGGCCGTCGCGAACAAAGTTTCGGATGTTCACGAAGGCGCTGTCGAGATCGGGCCAGATCACCCGCCAATTGCCGGCTCCAGGAGCAACGACTACGCGCAAGCCGGCATCCGTGTAGGGCGTAATGATGTTTTCGTAACCGGGCTTGGGGTCGTAGTCCCAGGGAACAGCAATCATATTCTTCGGAAGGATGGCGAGCAGTTCGGGATACTTGACGGCGATATCTCCCCAGAACATGAGTTCCTTGTGATAGGGCTGCATGATCTCGAAGACTTTTTGGAGGTGTTCGAGGTAAACGCGGCCGAGGCCCTGCTGGGCGGCGAGAGCTTTTGTCTGGCCCAGGCCCAGTTCGACCGTTTCATCACCGCCGATGTGGAAAAACGGGCCGGGAAACAAGGGAACAACTTCACCATAGACCTGGCGAATGAAATCGTAAGTTTTAGGATTGGTGGGAGTGAGCACGCGACCGTGCGGCGTCTCGGCGAGATCGGAATACATTTCATACTTTAAAAATTGGCGAAGATGGCCGAACCCCTGCTGCTCCGGCAGTACTGTGATGTAGTACCTCTCGGCATAGTTCACCAGTTCCTTGATCTCGGCGGGAGTCCATGCCGCTTCTCTGGGTGCAATCAACGATTGACTCTGGAAGTCGAAAATATTCTCCATGTTGAACCCGAGGAGATTAATCTTGTACTCCGCCAGAGTACGAACCTGCATCTTCAGATATTCGAGCGTAGGAATGGGACCGCGGCTGATGTCATCCGACACGCCCCGCCATTCCATGCTCGGCCAGTCGCGAATGACAAGCGCAGGGATGACAAGTTGTTCGTGTGGCGCGGGCACTCTTGCCCGCGAAGCGAGGACGGCGGTGTTTGCACTCGCTCCCGCTTCTTCTCGAAGCAACTGGCGCAGGGTTTGCACACCGTAGAAGAGCCCTTGCGCGGTGTGTCCGGCGACGAGCACGCCGGTGTCAGTCACGCAAATCACGTAGCCTTGATTCCCGAGTTCGTCCGTGCCGGGACCACCAACTTTCACTCCTTGCGCTTCGAGATACGACCTTAAGCCGCGGTCGGTCAGGCGTGCAAGCGAGATGTGGCCGGGCGTCTTCGGAGCGGCGCTAGCGCCCTCGATGGCAAGCTTCATGCCGGTGCGGTCGCGAATCTCTTTCTGCAGCATTTCCGCCGCGGTCCGGTCTTCGTTGTTGCTGATGAGGATGGTGGTCGACGGCTTGATCACGATCCGGCCCTCGCCGAGGCGAACTTCCTTCGGCTCCGGCAGAATTTTGAGCGCACGGACAGCGTCGTTAACCTGGGCGTGGCAAGCGAGCGGCAGAAAGGAGAGAGCGGCGAAAATCCATTTAATAATCGTCATGACCGGGTGAATGGCGAGAGTAGCAGGTGAGAATGTTGGCGACAAGTTCCTGGCTGACACGGGGCTTCTTTAACTTCAGCAGGAGAAAACCTGCGGAACTTCGCTCCGCCTGATCGAGCGAGGCGCCCGCTCCCGCACGACCTGATCCTATTTGAATGCCTCTTTATTCACCACGTACGGCATCTTCGTGATGTCGCCGCCGTAGTTCCCTTCGAGCACGTCGATCAATCCCTGCACACAGCGTCCGGCCATGCCTTTGTCAGGGTCGGACGATAAGCGCGTGATGCGCGCGGCGCTGGCGAAATGCGGCAGTAGCCTGCAGCGGTCGGCGATGGCGGGATCGCGCAGCGGCGAATCTTCTGGCAGCGGCTCTTTTTCGTAGACATCGAGCGCGGCACCGGCAATCCAGTTCTCGCGCAACGCTCGCGCCAGGGCGATCTCGTCCACCACCGGGCCGCGCGAGGTGTTGATAACCATGGCGGTTGGCTTCATCATGCGCAGTGTCTTCTCGTTGATCAGGTGATAGGTTGGCGTGGTGCTCTCGCCCTCGCGCAAAAGCGGAACATGCAGGCTGATGAAATCCGCGGTGCTTAACGCTTCGTTCAAAGTGGTGTAACGAATGGTGGCTCGCTCACGGCTGATGCCGCGCTGAAAGCGCAGGTCTTTTACTTCCTGGATGGCCTTGATGTAGTCGTGATTTTCGTAGGCCGGATCGAAGCACAGGATATTCATATCAAATCCGGCGCACTTCTTGATGAAGGCCAGGCCGATGCGCCCGGTGCCGATTACGGCTACCGTTTTTCCAGTGACCTCGTCGCCAAGAAATGGGAGATAGGGATGCCAGTAGCCCCAGCCATTCTCGCGCGTCAGATGTTCGGCGGGCCAGAGTTTGCGCGCCAGGGCCCCCATCAAAAAGAAAGCAAACTCGGCAGTCGCTTCGGTCAGCACGTCGGCGGTGTTCGTGAACGGAACTTTGTACTTGTTGGCATCGGCGCGGTTGATGTTGTCAAATCCTACCGCGTATTGCGCGACCACTTTGAGCGTGCCCGCTCCGGCGGCGAAAACCTCGGCGTCGATGGGATCGCGCAGCGTAGTGATCAAGCCATCCACGCCAGACTTCACTTTTTCTATGATCAGGCTTTTGGACGGAGCTTCTGGCTGGGGATAGACTTCGAGGTCGTATCCCTTGTCGCGCAGAAGGTTGAGGGCTTCTCCAATGTCGCAGGTGGCAAAAACTCGGTTCTTGTGGGTCGTTTTCTGGGTCATGGGGTCCGAACAGTGTACCGCGAATTGGCGATTGCCGATGGAGCGCCCAGGCGTCCCGGCCCGGCCGTCGAACCGCTGATGGACGGGCGAGACGCCCGTCGCTCCATTGATCTACTGCTCGCGTCTTTCTGGCCGTGGAGCGACCGACGCGGCTTGCGCGTGATGACGGACATCGGCTCCCAACACCCAGAAGATGACATCCTCGGAAATGTTGGTGGCGTGGTCGGCAACGCGTTCTAGATTGCGCGCCACCAGAAGCGCATCTAGCGCCTGCTGTGTTACTTGCGGCTCTTCGTTCATCTTTCGCACGAGCACGATAAATGCCTCGTCGCGCATCCGGTCGACCACGTGATCCATTTCGAGGACGGCCTGGGCGAGTTCAGCTTTGCCCTCGACGAATGACTCTAACGCGCGACGCACCATGGCGCTGACGGCCGTGGCCATGCGACCGATATCCACCGGCAATTCGACAGCCGGCAACTCAATCAAATCCATAACGCGTTCGGCGATGTTCACCGCCTGATCGCCGACGCGTTCCAGGTCGGCATTGATCTTCGTGACCGCGAGAATAAAGCGCAGATCCACCGCCGCCGGCTGCTGCGTGGCCAGAACGTCAAACGCCATCTCGTCGATCTCGCGCTCAGCAGCGTTGATCAGGCTCTCGTTTTCAAGGACGAGTTGGCAGCGGGTGAGATCGCGTTCGGTATATGCCTGGCAGGCGCGATCCACCGCCAGTTCCGCGAGACCGCCCATGCGGAGCAGTCTTTCGCGGAGGTCCTCCATCTGCTGCTGAAAACGCGTGCGCATTATCCGAGCCTCTTCCTCGCCTTAATCCGAATCTGCCGGATCTTAACCGAATCTGCCGGTGACGTAGTCTTCCGTCCGTTTGTCGGAGGGATTGGTGAATATCTTTTCCGTCTTATCAAACTCAATCATTTTGCCCAAAAGGAAAAAGCCAGTGAACTCCGCCACACGCGCAGCCTGCTGCATATTATGCGTCACAATCACGATCGTGTATTGCTCTTTTAGTTGAAAAATCAGCTCTTCGATCTTGCCGGTGGAGATGGGGTCGAGCGCCGAACAGGGCTCGTCCATGAGCAGGACTTCAGGCTGGACCGCCAACGCGCGGGCGATACAAAGACGCTGCTGCTGGCCGCCGGAAAGGCTGGCGCCGGATTTTTTATGGAGATGATCTTTTACTTCGTCCCATAACGCCGAGCTGTTGAGCGATTTGTGGACGACCTCATCGAGCTTTTTCCGGTTGCGAAAGCCATTCAGCTTGAGCCCGGCCGCCACGTTGTCGTAGATGGACATGGTCGGAAACGGATTCGGTTTCTGAAACACCATGCCCACCCGCCGGCGCAGTTGCGTGGCCGAGGTTCCGTTATAAACGCTGAGATCGCCGATGCGCACGGTACCCTCGACCCGCGCCTCTGGAATGGTTTCATGCATGCGGTTCAAACATCGAATGAACGTGGATTTCCCACAACCCGATGGGCCAATCAGCGCCGTCGCGTGGTTGGCGGCCACCTTAATATTGACGTCGAACAAAGCCTGAGTCTTGCCGTAAAACGCATTCAGTTGCTCGACGGTGATTCCGACACCCATGGCTTAGTTCAGCTCCCGACCCGGTTCATGCTTCATCGTGCTCATTTTGCGTGCTCATTTCGCGATAACTGGCTAGGCTCCCGACAGAGTCCCGTGCCTTACAGCAATGCGGACAGCAGAAACCGCACTGACGATCAGGACAATCAAAACCAGCGCGCCCGCCCATGCCTGCCGATGCCATTCGTCGAACGGCGAGATGGCGTAAGTGAAGATTTGCAGGGACAAGGCTGCGGTCGGCTGATCCATCTTCCAATTCCAGAAGTTATTTCCGAATGCCGTAAACAGCAACGGTGCGGTTTCTCCGGCCACGCGCGCGAAGGCCAGCATGACGCCGGTGATAACGCCGGAGGTGGCCGTCCGCAGCGTGATCGAGAGCGTGGTGCGCCATCTCGAAACGCCCAGCCCGTAAGCGGCTTCGCGGATGGCTTGTGGCACCAGCAGCAACATCTGTTCGGTGGTTCGCGCGATCGTCGGAATCATCATGATGGCAAGGGCAACGCCACCGGCCAGCGCCGAGAAGTGTTTCTGCCGCATCACGACCAGCCCATAAGCCACGATGCCAATCACAATCGACGGTACACCGTTCAGTACGTCCGAGACAAAGCGCACGATATCGCCGTAGCGGTTGCGCCCGTACTCGGAAAGAAAGATGCCCGCGCCGATTCCGAGCGGTACACCGAGTAGACTGGCGATGGCAAGAATAACCATCGAGCCGGCGATGGCGTTCGCCATGCCGCCTCCCGGTTCGCCCACCGGCTTTGGAGTCTGGGTCAGGAAAGCGAGATTAATCGAACCGATGCCCCTGTAAACCAAATAGGCAAAGATGGCAAAGAGAGGCAAGAGCACGAGGACAACCGTGAGCACGGAGACGCCGGTCATCACGTGATCCATCACACGCCGCCGCAGGCTGATGGACGGGATCGTGATCAGCGGGATGCCAGCCACGGCCGGGTTTGAGTTTAAGTCAGGCAATCGATCTCTCTCATGCAATGCTTCTCGCCGGCTGGCCGCGAGTAACGCTCCATACCATGAGCCGGGCCAGGGCATTGACAATAATGGTCACGAAGAACAGCGCCAGGCCGATCTCGATCAATGCCGAAAGATAGAGATCGCCCGTCGCTTCCGTGAATTCGTTGGCCAGCACACTGGCCATCGTGTATCCGGGAGCAAATAGCGACTTGGCAATTTCCGGACGGTTGCCGATCACCATGGTGACCGCCATGGTTTCGCCGAGAGCGCGTCCCAGACCCAGAATAATTGCGCCCACGATTCCGGCCCGCGCATTACGCAGCACCCCCATTCGGATCATCTCCCACCGCGTCGCGCCCAGCGCCAGTACCGCCTCGCGCTGGTGCTGAGGAACAACCGTGAGCACTTCGCGCGTGATCGATGAAATGATGGGAATGATCATGATCGCCAGAATTACTCCGGCGGCGAGCATCCCGACGCCATAAGGCGGTCCGCTGAAGAGGCCCGTCCAGCCCAGCGTCTTTCCCAGAAACGGCTGCACATCCGCGCGCAGAATCGGCACCAGAATGAAGATTGCCCAGAGTCCGTAAACCACGCTGGGGATCGCAGCCAAAAGTTCCGTAGTGAAGGAAAGAATTCCGCGCAACCTGATCGGGCACATCTCGGTAATAAAAACCGCCACGCCCAGAGACAAGGGCACCGCGATCACCAGCGAAAGCAGAGAAGATACGATGGTGCCGTAAATGAAGGGCAGCGCGCCGTACTGGTCTTCTACCGGATTCCAGTCCGAGTGCCCAAAGAACTTCCAGCCAAAGGCATGCCAGGAGAGTTGCGACCCCACCACCAGTTGATAAACGATCAAGGCGAGAAGCGCGACCACCGCCAATCCGCAAAGGCGCATCACCCAGCCAAAAATAGCATCCGGGATTTCGCTGACCTTCCCCTGCAACAGCGGCGTTGTTCTGGCTTCGACTTTCAGGGCAGCCTTCGATCCGTGCTCAGGTCGCCCATGCTCCGGTTCGGGAGCGTTGAAACGCGGCCGGGGCAGGGCTTGATTAGACATTCTCGTTGAGGCTAGCAGACGGTTGTTACAAATCGGTTAAAAAGCGCTTCAGTTAGTGTCCAAATATGCGCAAAACGGACGGTGGAGCGACAGGCGTCTCGCCCGTCCCATGGGAGGGTGCCGGGCGAGACGTCCGGTTCTCCACAAAGTCAAACTGTTCGCTGAAGCGTGGTAGCGTCCTGATACTGCCGTTATCGACCTTGCGCTTCGCCTCCCGCTTGTGAGAATACTGATCGTTCGCATTTCGTCGTCGCCTCTATGCCTACTTTCGCCGCCATCGACATCGGATCCAACTCTGTTCGCCTGAAAATTGCGCGCCTGCAAGCGGGTCGGCTGAAGAACATTCACGAGGATCGCGAGGTCACCCGTTTGGGTGAAGGCGTCTTTACGGGAGGCCTGCTTTCGCCGGAATCGATGTCGCAGACGGTGCGCGTGTTGCGGCGCTTCAATCGGGCGGTCCAGGAATGCGGGGCGGATTCGGTAAAGGTGGTAGCCACGGCGGCGTTGCGCGATGCCCGCAATTCGCGAATATTTCTGGAGTGGATACGGTCGACGACAGGGTGGACCATTGAAATTATTTCCGGGCTGGAAGAGGCCCGCCTCATTCACCTCGGCATCGTTTCCTCTAGCCGCATGGCCGCCAGTAGCGTTCTGCTGGTGGATCTCGGCGGCGGCAGTTGTGAGCTCACCCTTTCCCGCGATGGCCAGCTTCGGGATACGGTGAGCTTGCCGCTTGGAGCCGTGCGCCTGACCAGCGAATTCCTGAAGCATGATCCGCCGCGCAAGAGCGAACTGAAGCGACTCCATGAGTTTGTGACGCGCGAAATTACCCGTGTTCAGAATCGGATCAAGGCAGCGCGGGTGGGCGCCGTGATCGCCACCTCCGGCACCGCTGCCGCATTGGTGGGTATCGCCAGCCACCTCGATCGCTCCCGGAAGCGGCGGCCGGCGACGTATGCGACGCGCGAGCTGATGCGCCGCATTGTCAAACAGATTACGCAGCTGTCGCTCGAACAGCGGCAGAAGGTTCCTGGAATCGGTCCGCGCCGCGCTGAAATCATTTGTGCAGGCGCGGTGGCGTATGCGGAACTACTGGAGCGCTGCCACCTTCCCGGCTTTCGCTATTCGGCGCTGGGACTACGCGACGGCATCCTCGCCCAAATGGCTGCCGACTACGATCGCAGCACGCGCTCAGGGCGGGCGATTGAATCGGAACGCTGGGAATCGATCAAGCGCGCCGTCGAGCGTTACCGCGTCGACCTGCATCATGCCTTGCACGTGCGCGACGCGGCTTTGCTGCTTTTCTCCGCGCTGAAATCGGTGCATCAGCTTCCGCCGGAGTATCGCGAATGGCTTTCGGCCGCAGCGATGCTCTACGAAGTGGGCGACTACGTAAACCGCAACGGACACCATCGCCATACTTACTACATCATCGCGAATTCTGAAATTCTAGGTTATACGCCGCAACAAAGGCGAATCATCGGCTCAATTGCACGCTACCTGGGAAAGTCCCGCCCCACGCCGGGAGATGGCCCGATGGGAGCCTTGAGTCCGGAGGAGCAGGAAAATGTGGAGAAGGCCTCGGTGCTCCTCCGCATCGCGCGAGCTCTGAATATGGGAAGAAGTCAATCGGTGGGGAAGGTTACAGTTTCGGCGCGCAGCGGGAGAGTTGCCATGAAACTGACTCCGCGAGGCAAAGCAAGCGTGGACCTCGAGGTATGGTCGATTGAGAAAGATCGCGCTTACTTCCGGGAAGTTTTCGGACGCGAACTTTCTGTCGCCGCGGCGTGAAGCGTGCGCAGGATGCGAGGTGTAACGCACCAGCTCAGCGAGCCGGAATTGCGCCGCATTTCGACCTTGGCTACGGCTCCCTTTTTCAGCTCGATCACGGCTTCGCATCCGCTGTCGCAGATCACGCGCCCGAGGAATTCGCTCAGGTTGGGATTGTGCCCCACCACCAGCATTGAGTCCTGGCGCGAGTACTTTTCCAGCATCTTCTGGAACTCCGCGAAGTTGGCCTCCGGGCGCAGCGCATTTTCGACCACCAGTTTGCCTTCGTGCCCCATTTCGTTGCCGACCAGGGCCGCGGTTTGCGTGGATCGCTTTAACGGGCTGGAGACGATGATTTCCGCCTGCACCCCGAGTGCCGCCAGAGCGCGCCCGATGTAGCCGCATTGCTCGATGCCGTCTTTGTCGAGGCCGCGCTTTTCATCTTTCTTTGCCGACATCAAAGGTTGGCCGGCGCTGGAGTGGCGCAAAAAGTAGAGAAACATTTTGGAGTAATTAGTCCTTTGCTATGACATTTCGAACGGCCGGCACACGGCCGATCAAAGCTCGACGAGTGGAGCGCCGCGGTATGGAAGCGGGAATCTCTTCAGGAGTCTTGGTACCTTCCGCCACCGCGACGAGAAAATCCTGTGAGCTGAATGCGGCAGAGCCCCGAGGCGGCCGCTTGCTGCGCCCGCGAGGCGATTGCCACGGGCGCAGGTAACGGCCATCTTTTTGCAAAAATCTTGATTTCACATTATCCGCAAGATATGCCGCCAGAATCTCATGCACCACACGATCGCGCAGCAGCGGGTTTTTGATCGGGAACAGAACCTCGACCCGCTCATGCAGATTGCGATTCATCCAATCGGCGCTGCCGATGTAGACTTCAGTTTCGCCGGCATTCTCGAAATAGAAAATACGGCTGTGCTCCAGGAACCGGCCCACGATGCTGCGCACGCGGATGCGGTCGCTCAAGCCGTGAATTCCCGGTCGCAGTGCGCACATGCCGCGCACGAGCAACTCAATCTCCACCCCCGCCTGTGAAGCGCGATACAGCGCCTGAATAATGTTCACATCCAGAAGCGCGTTCATCTTGGCGATAATCCGCGCCGGACGGCCCATGCGGGCATGCTCGGCCTCCCGCTCAATCAGGTTCATGCACTTTTCCGCCAGATCCAGAGGTGCCACCAGCAGTTGCCCATAGCCGGGGTGCTCCGCGTAGGCCGTTAAGAAACTGAATACATCGTGCACCGCGCTGGTAATCTCCGGATCGCAAGTGAACAGACTGAGGTCGGTGTAAATTCGAGCGGTTGTAGCGTTGTAGTTGCCGGTACCCAGGTGCGCATACTGGCGGGTCACACCATCAGGATCTCTCCTGACCAGCAGAGCAAGCTTGCAGTGCGTCTTCAGACCTACCAATCCGTGAAAGACCTGCACTCCGGCATCTTCCATTTCGCGCGCCCAGCGAATGTTTGAAGCCTCATCAAAGCGCGCCTTCAGTTCCACTACGGCGGTGACTTCCTTGTGGGCTGCGGCCGCCATCAGCGACGGAACAATCAGGGAATGTTCGCTCGTCCGGTAAAGCGTCTGCTTGATGGAGAGAACGCGCTCGTCGTCCGCAGCCGACTGAATGAAAGACAGGACCGCATCGTAGGAATCGAAGGGATGGTGGAGAAGAACGTCGTGTCGCCGCAACTCCTCGAACAGGTCATGGGATTTCGCGGTCAGCCGCAACTCTCGCGGCACATACCCGTGATACTTCAGATCTGGCCGCGCCGCCGCGTCGTAAATATTGAACAACCGGGAAAGATTAACCGGTCCATTGACTGGGAAAATCTGCCAGCGGTCTAACTCGAAGACCGTGCCCAGGCGCTCGATGATCTCGGGATCGGCATCGGACTCGATCTCCATCCGGACCGCGTCTCCTTTGCGCCGGTTATGCAATTCGGTGCGCACCGACTCCAGGAGACTGCGCGATTCTTCCTCTTGCAAATACAGGTTGCTATTGCGGGTGACGCGAAAGGCTGCGGAAGAAACAATGTCGTATCCCTGATACATCCGCACCGCGTGGTGGACGACCAGGTCGGCAAGAAAAATGAAATCGATGGTCCCTTCGGAGGGCAAACGTACCAGTCGCGGGAGTGCCCGGGGAACGGTTACGACTCCCGTGTAGGTAAGCGAAGAGCGCCGGCGACGGCGCAATAACAATGCCACGCACAGAGCCTTGTTGATTACTCGCGGAAAGGGATGTGCCGGGTCGACCGTGACTGGCGTCAGTAGCGGATCAAGTTCCCGTTCGCAGTAGTCGTGCACGAACTTCAGTGCGGTCTCGTCCAGTTGGTCGATGCTGAGGACGCGAATTCCCTGCTCCGCCAACTCCGGCCGCAGGCGATCGTTCCAGCACGAGTATTGCTCTTCGACGAACTCGCGGGTTGTGTCTTTGATCAGTTCCCGCTCCTCGACCATGGTGAGCCCGTCGGCGGTGGTGGAGTTGTGGCCGTCTTCGAGTTGTTGCAACAGGCCGCCCACCCGCACCTCAAAGAATTCATCGAGGTTGCTGGCGGAAATGGCCAGAAACTTCACGCGTTCGAGGAGCGGATTGCGGAGGTCTCCCGCTTCTTCGAGCACGCGCCAGTTAAATTTCAGCCACGATGCTTCGCGGTTCAGAAGCGGAACGCGATTGGTAGGAACTTGTCGAGCCATAGTATTAAGTTGGAACGGTTACTGCGATCCGGAGGAAACTGGTGCGGCGACCGACACCGACAAAGATAGTATACCAACCCGCTGCTCTCGTTGCCGCCTTCGGCCCGCAGCCATCCGGGTGGCTAAGATCGGATGGCCAAGATCGTGCGATAGCGGGCTTTGCCTCTGCTTGACGTAGCGGAGACCCGTCACCGCGTCACCATTGTGAGAACGCTTCATCCCTTCCAGCTGCAAGTCTATGCACATTCTCCAGCGGCGGTGACGGTCCATCATCGCAAGGGATGACATTCAAAACACAAGAGTTAAGAACCATTGACTGGCGCGAAAGAAGTGGTGCCAAGGATGCTATGTCTCTAATGTTAATAAAGTCGATTATAACGATAGACTTTATGGCATAATGGCCAGCCAAGTGACAGACACAGACTACGACCCGCTGTGCCGAAACATTCTTGGTTGCTATCCCCCACAGCTGCTGTATCGGTCTGTTTTCTTGAGTCAGAGTTCGACTCAATCACAAAAGGAGAGGGCTTGCACGATATGAAATCTACCAGGCAATTGTTTTTCATGGTTCTGACGCTGGCTGTACTTTCAGTCGCAGCGTGGGCACAAACCTCGGAGTCACCCGCACCGGCTCCGACGGCAAAGAAGGCGCAGAAGCCGGTAGCGGCGGCGCCATCGCAACCGGCAATCACTGCCGCCGACCTTCAGGCCTTGAAAGACGGCATGGCCGCCCAGCAGCAGCAAATCCAGCAACTGACTTTGCAACTGCAGCAGGCACAGCAGAACTGGCAACAGGCGCAGGCCGCTGCGGCCGCCGCTTCCAACAAGGCCGCTGCCGTTCAGGTCCAGGCCACCGAAGAACAGAAGACAGTGGATGAACTTAAAAGTGATTTGGCCGATCTCAAGACCGTGAGCACCACGGCCGCGAACAAAGCACAATTGAGAAATGCTGTGTACTCGCTGCAGGATCCAACCCAGACCCCCAGCGAGCCCACTCAAGTAATCAACCCACAGATGGAGAGCCCGATCACGATTCGTTTCCGAGGCATCAACATTACTCCGGGCGGATACGCCGCTGCCGAATTCGTGCGGCGCTCACGTGCCTTGGGTGCAGATTTGCCTACGCCGTTTAACAACTTGACCATGCCGGGCGCTTCCCAGAGTCAGTTGTCGGAGTTTTTCGGCTCCGGCCGGCAGTCTAAGGCCACCGTCTTTGTTGACGGACGCTTGAAGAACGTGGATTTTTCCAGTTACATCTCCGGCGACTTCCTCTCCGCCGGCGTCACCTCCACCTCAACCCAGACCGACGGCTACACCTTCCGCCTCCGCCAGGCGTGGGCGCAGGCCAAGTTTGATAATGGCTGGAGTTTCCTCGGCGGCCAGACCTGGAGTCTCGTGACCGAAGATGCCAAGGGAATCGCACCCGACGACGACATGGGCAAGACGAACGACGTTCGGCCGAAGACCATCGACCCGTCCTATAACGTCGGCTTCGATTTCGCTCGCCAGTATGGCATTCGTCTCACCAAGAAGGTCAATCACATCGTTTCCGTCGCGGTCTCAATCGAGAATCCTCAGGCCACTTTGACCACACACCAGAACGCCAACAATTTCCTGGTCGGTGAGGCTGGGGCAAGCAACAGCTATAACACCACTGCGAATTACTCCTTCAACCCTTCGCCTGATTTCATCGCCAAAGCGGCGTTCGATCCCGGGTTTGGCCACTATGAGATCTACGGCTTAGTCGACCGCTTCACCGGTCGCGTCTTCCCCTGCGTGGAATTCACCAACAACCCTACTCTGTGCGGCACGGCTGCATCCGCGATCGGCGCTTATAACGCTTCGAAGGAAGGCGGGGGCTTCGGCGCCAGCGCGCGCTGGACCTTTGCCAAGCAATTTACTTTTGGCTTGAAAGGTTTCGGCGGCAGCGGTGTTGGCCGCTACGCCCCCGGAGGTCTGCCGGATGCCTCAATTAATCCCGACGGCACCATTCACCTGGTCAAGAACCTGCACGGGCTAGGCACTCTGGAGTGGCACGGCAAAAAGCTTGATGTCTATAGCTATGGTGGCGTCGAATATGCCAGCCGGTCGTGGGGCATTGACAACACGAATCCAAGCAAGCCGGTAGAAGTTGGCTACGGCGCGCCCGGGTTCAACAATAACGGTTGCTATGTCGAGGCTGCGCCGGGCTCCGGCGGGTTCGCTCCGGGAGCCCTTCCCGGTTGCACGGGCGACACGCGTGCTCTGATCGAGGGAACCATCGGCTTCTGGTATCGCTTCTACAGTGGTCCCCGGGGCAGGTTCCAGTACGGCACCCAATACTCCTACGTGACGCGCAATACCTGGTCAGGAGAAGGCCGGCAGCCGAACGGACTGAACGGCATGGTGTTCACCTCGTTCCGCTACTACCTGCCGTAAAACGAGAATGGTCCCGCGTCATCGATCGACGCGGGACCATTTGATAAAACGATCAACGATAAACGATAAAACGATCAACCCTTAACGTCCAGACGATCAATCGCCATGTGTGGTGGCAGGGCAAAGCCCTGTCACCACACGACCACCTCAGCTCTAGTGCACCTGCTTCACCGCCGCTTTGACTTTGTCCACTACGTTCGCGGGCAGCGGCGCGTAACTGAGTTGGCTCGTCATCTTCTGGCCGTCCGTGAGCATCCAGTTCAGGAAATCAGCAATGATCTTCCCTTTCTTCGGGTCCTGCGCCTGCTCCGGAATCAGCAACCAGGTAAAGCTGGAGATGGGATACGCCGCCTTACCCGGCGCATTTGTAATGGAAACGCGAAAATCGGCGGGCATGGTTTTTACCGATGCCGCTGCCTCGGTCACTCCATCGAGTGAAGCCTTGACGAAATTGCCCGCGGCGTTCTTGACCGATCCGTAGGTAATTTTGTTCTCGACCGCATAGATCAGTTCGACGTACCCAATCGAGCCTTCCAGTTGCCGGATTTGTCCAGCAACGCCTTCGTTGCCCTTGCCGCCTAAACCAACCGGCCATTTCACCGAGGTTCCCTTCCCCACCGTCGCTTCCCACTCTTTGCTGACCTTGGAGAGATAGTCAGTGAAAATATAAGTGGTGCCGCTTCCATCCGAGCGGTGAACTACAATGATCGCCTTGTCGGGAAACTTGACGCCGGGATTGACCTGAGTAAGGGCTGGATCGTTCCACTTCTGAATTTTGCCGAGAAAGATGCCAGCCAGAGCTTCGGGAGTGAACTTGACCTCTCCGCTGATCCCAGGGACGTTGTATGCGGGAACGTCAGCACCCAACACCGTGGGAATGTGCAGAATCTTCGTTTTGGCCTCCTTCAGTTGTTCATCGCTCATCGGGCCGTCACTGGCACCGAAATCAACCGTGCCCGCCAGTACCTGGCGGATGCCGCCGCCGCTGCCGATCGACTGGTAGTTGATCTGCACGTCCGGGTGCAGCTTGTTATATTCGCTGAACCACTTTGAATACATGGGATAGGGAAAGGTGGCACCTGCTCCGTTCAGTTGTGTCCGCCCCATAAGCGGCAGCGCCAGTACAAGACCTGCTAACAGCAGCGCGATGCGATGCTTCACGTGTTGACCCCTCTTCATTTTGAATTTAAATATGCAATTTTGTTTTATGGAGAAAATGTTAATGGAAGGTTACAGCAAAGTGAATTTCTGATGAACCAACTTGTTTTCCAATTGCTTAGCTCGGAGTCGAGAGAAGACTAGCGTCGCGTTTAGACAGAACTCCCGGCACGAATCCGCATCTTCTGGCAAACTGCTTGACGATGGGGATCAGCCGTTCAGCTCGAGACACTATGCGGACTCTCAGACCGCCGGTTATGGTTGTACTGAAAACGATAGCAACAACAGCAATAACGACGCTAATGCTAATGAGTCTCTTCGGAGCCAGCTTCGCAACCGCACAGACCCTCCCCGCGCCTCAGGCCATTACTGACCCGAAGCAAATCACCTCCAAGCCTGATGCGCGCGTGGAAAAAAATCTTTCCATCGAGAAGCTTTACATGACGCGACAGGTGGGCGGAGCGACTTGGTCTCCCGATGGCAAGACGGTCGCGTTTATCAGCAATCTGAGTGGCCGCAATAATCTTTGGCTCGTCCCATCCGACGGAGGATGGCCAATGCAGCTCACGGTGAGCGACGAGCGCCAGACGAGTCCGACATGGTCTCCCGACGGCAAGTGGATCGCCTACGTCTCCGATTACGAGGGCGATGAGCAGTGGGACATTTTTCTGGTGTCGCCGAAAACGGGGCAGGTCGTGAACCTGACCAAGACACGCGAGATCGCGGAGATGAGTCCGACATGGTCGCACGATGGACGCTACCTCGCCTACACGATCAAACCGAAAACCTCGTCGGTGTTCGAGATTGACGTCTACGACACGGTCTTGCGCGGTGTGAAGCACCTGACGACCGGAACTGCTAAAGACCTCATGAATGTTGCGCCGATCTGGTCGCCCGATGACAAATTCATCGTCTACACGCAGGAGCAATCGAAGGGTACAGACTCGAATATATTTCTGGTCGAGGTTGCTGGAGAACCAAGCACGCTTCTCACTCCTCACGATGGCGAGCAAATCTTTGCAACCAACGACATCTCGCCCGATGGAAAACATGTTCTGATTACATCGAATGCCGCCAACGGATACTATAACGTTGGCCTGCTCGACATCGCGACGAAGAAAATCCAGTGGGTGACCCGGGACAAGTGGGAAATTTCTGGCCAGAATTTCTCTCCCGACGGCAAGTTTCTGATCTATACCGCGAATGTCGACGGCAACCTCGACATCTATGCCTATGCCATTGCCACGGGCAAGGTCCACGCACTGCCGCTCCCCAAAGGCCTGAACTGGCCGTCGGGCAGCGAGTCTCCCTTTACTCGCGATGGTTCGCGGATGCTCTACACTCACTCCGGCCCGACCGCTCCCGGCGACTTGTGGGTGTACGACCTCAACACCGCGAATCAACTCACGCACCAACTTACGCACTCGCTGGTGGGCGGAGTGCGCCCTGAACACATGGTCGAGCCCTATCTCGTCCGCTATCCCAGCAAGGATGGCAAGTGGACCATCTCTGCTTTCGTTTACGTGCCCTACAATTTGCCGCGCAACGGTCAGCATCCGGCGATTGTCTACGTGCATGGCGGTCCGACTTCGCAGACGCTTAACAGCTTTACCCGCTTCGTCCAGTACATGGTCAATCAGGGCTACCTCGTGATCGCGCCCAACTATCGCGGATCGACTGGTTACGGAAAAGAATTCCAGGAGGCAAATCTTTTCGATATGGGTGGCGGCGATTTGCAGGATGTGCTCGCGGCCGCTGACTGGATCAAACAGACGGGCTATGTCGATCCGAAAAAACTCATTCTGATGGGTGGCAGCTACGGTGGATACCTGACGATGATGGGCGTGACCAAGGCTCCCGAGGTCTGGGCGGCGGGCATCCCCATTGTGCCGTTCGTGAACTGGTTCACCGAGATTCAGAATGAAGACCCGGTGCTGCAGCAGTCCGACCTTGCGACGATGGGCGATCTCGAAAAAAACAAAGCGCGCTATGAAGATCGCTCGCCCATCAACTTTGTCGACCAGATTAAAGCGCCGCTGTATCTGCTGGCGGGCGGCAACGATCCTCGCTGTCCTAAGAGCGAATCGCAGCAAGTGGTGGATGCGGTCAAGAAGCGCGGCGGCGTGGTTGAATATAAGGTCTACGAAAACGAAGGCCACGGCTTCTCGAAAGTCGAAAACCAGATCGACGCCTACAAGCGTGTCGCCGATTTTCTGAAGGCGCACGTTCCACCGGCGGATTGCGGGTGCTCCCTGAATGAGTAGAGTTCTCCGTTCCAGTTCTCAGTGAGGACTGGTCCAGCGGATCACCGCAATGCTCGTCCGCAGCTAGTTTTGCCTCGTCGCGCTGACTCTTTTCTGATTACTCTCATGACAGTAACCAGTTCGATACGATTGGGGTATACCCCCCTCCCCCTGGTCTATTTAGAATCATGGGGTTAGGAGGAAACTCTCGCCAGATCTTTGAGTTTAAACGAGTTGCGGCTAAAGTCTTCCAGAACCAATCACTTAGCGTCGGAAAACGCGCCTATTGTGGGCTCAGGGTCGCAGACGCGCGGGGGGGGCCCCTGGCGTCGCAACCAAATTAAATTATCAAAGAGTTACTGTCCCCGTGTGGGGCTGTCGCCGGTGTCATCAGCGGAGGCAGGCACGACTTCGATCGGGCACACCCCGGACCTGCACCAAGTCAGGGACCAGTATCGCGCCAGGCCTGAGTGAGGTCTGTGATGGCGCTCACTGCTTGTTTGTGATGAAAAGACTCTGGCGCCTGGTCGGTATTGCGGTTACGGGAGGCAACAACATCTGGGACCCCGCGCGGTCCGCTCCCGTGGAATCCCACTCTTGCGCACAAAACGCGCAAGAATGGGGCACCCGACCCTCATAAGATCCTCGTTCGTTACGGATGCGCTCGTTGTGCGTGGCGCTTCTTGGCGGCTTCCAGGCGCAGCAGGACCATGTAGAGGACAATTGCCAGGTTAATGCCGATGATCAGAAGGCGAATCCAGTCTGGTTTGCGCATGACATCGGCGACTTCAAAGGGGATGTAGATGGAGCCGGAGGCGATGGCGAGCCACTCCGCCCACGGCCGGAGATACCACAGGCCATAGGCTTCGATGAAGCGAAGGATCACATAGATCGACGCCACCGCGGCGATCTTCCACAAGCGCACGTCGCTGATCCGGTACACCAGGTCGACAAAGACGCCCACGAAGTGGTGATGGGGATTGGCGTGAACAAATTCCAGAAAGCTTTCGGCGACTCCCCAGATATCTTTGTGGCGCATGGAGAAGATGCCCAGGCCGGCCAGCGCGACGACCATTCCCTTGGCAAACTCCCAGGTGGCGACGGTACGCACGCCTTTAATATGTCCGGGATCATCGATTCTGGGATGTGGGATGCCGTGGCGCATTGGGTAAAAAGTTGATTTCCGATCCAGCAATGGCTCGCAGATTCATTCTAAAGCGCGGCCCTTAAAGGAGCTCTGGTCTTGAAGAGCTTGCATATTGCCAAAGTGATACTCCCACAAGAAGCGTCTGCGCTCGCGTTCATAGCGCCTGCTCAACTTTGCCCGCGCACGCTGGCGCGCAATTCCTCTACGATCTCCAGCGCCGCTTTGTGGGCGGCTTCACTCTGCGTAACCTCAAAGGAGATGGCGCCGACGCGGGCGTGGCCTCCTCCACCATAGCGCTCGCAGACCTTGGCGAGATTGACGGTCGGTTCGCGTTTCGACCATGGGTTCGATCCAACCGAAACCTTTACCCGAAATGAACTCTTGCTCAGCCCGACGCTGTAGATCGAATCGGGATGGAGGTAGTAAGGAATAAATTTGTTGTAGCCTTCGAGATCGAGGTCGGTGATGTCGAAATAAATCGTGCCGTCCTTTTCTTCGGTGCGGTCGCGCAAAATTCCGACTGAACGCTCGTGGCGCTCGAGCAGCGGTGGCAAGACCGCCGCTACGAACGGTACTTCCAGAATCTTCGCCAGTGGATTGCAGGCCAGCAAGGGAATCATCTTCTTGACGAAGTCGCGGTCGGTGGAGGCTTCAACGGCCATGGTCAGCTTCATGGCCGGAGCTTTCATTTCCACCGCCGACTTGGCGTCTTCGTACATGGCGCCGTCGACGATGTCGGCCCATTGGATCAGTTCCGCGACCGGGCTGGGATCGAAGCCGAAGCGTTCCTTTGCGATCATGGCGATAAAACTTGTGCACGACTTGAAATCGGGATCATAGAATTTGCGATTGCTCTGATCGCGCTCGAAGTGGGCGGCGTCTTCGGGAGAAAGAAAAGCGCTCTGATGGTGATCGAACCACCAGGTAATTTTGGGCGAACTGGAATACTTGAAATCGACGATGGCATTTTCGTCGCCATCGAACTGCTTTTCGTCGAACAAGGAGCCCGCACGATGCAGCAGACCGGAGTAAACAAAGTCCACAGCGCCGCGGATTCGCTCGGTGTAGAAACGTGAGAACAACGCGGCGGAGCAAGCTCCGTCAAAACATTTGTCGTGATAAAAGACCCGCACTCGCAAAATTGGCTTCCCTTACCCGGCTTCTTCGAGCGTGAAGTGAAAAACAACTAGGGTTGCTGGTTTGGAGGTTTATGTCAAGGGGATGCAAGGCAAACGTTTCAAGGTTTCAGCATTTCAGGAAGAATACCTTGAAAAACACGAGGCCTTGAAAGCTTGTAACCCGCCGGTTGTCACTTTCTGCGGCGACGTATTTTGAAGTCGAAACTTACGACTCCGTTTTGATCGCGCAGGGCGACAATCGAAATCGTTCGCGTAATGTTGTACTCCACCTGGATGATCTGCTGGTTGGATACGGAAACGTTCGTGCTGTAGGTGAGGGTGATATTGCTTGCGACTTGTTGCTCGACGGTGACCTGCGGCCCTCGAACCACGCTGGTCTCGCTGGCCAGTCCCTGGGGATCGACCTTGACTCGGCTGGCTCCAAACAGGCGCTGCAGGCGGCTATTGACGGTGTTGTTGAGCGCCTGATTGATGAGCAGGTTCGATGCGTCTCCGCCAAAACCGAAAGAGGATCCGGTGGAGGCCGCGGCCGCCGACTCCTCCTGCGTTCGACCGAGCGCCAGGAGCGCGATGACGTCGGCCTCGGGCAGCTGAGGTTCGGATTGCCAACTGATTTTTAATCCGTTGGGAACGCTGGCATCGCCGCGGAACTGCACGGTGATGTCATAGTCGCGCACTCGCGTGGTGGCGCGCAGATCGATGACGGGCTGCGTCTTGGCGGGATTGGCGAATGTAACATCGCCACGTTCGAGTTTGTACTTGTTCCCGTTGAAATTAATTTCTCCTTCCAGAACTTCGACTCGGCCGAGAACCGCCGGACGCTCGGCAGTGCCGCGAACCCGTAGGTCAGCATTTCCAGAGAGTCGCGCAATCGCGGTTTGCATCTGCAGTTCAGGAGTGGTGACCACGTGAACATCGAGCTTAAGACGGCTCTGCAGACTATTGCTTTGTGCCAGAACGATCGTCTGCCTGCTCCTCTCGATATACGCGTCGAAATCAAATCCTGGAGTGATGGCCAGCTTGGTGACCACCACATCACCACTGAGCACCGCGGAATTCGTAGTGCCGGTGAGTCGCATATCGGCGTTCGCGGTGGAGCTCACACCCGGCGGATAACGGAGACGCACTCCCTGCGCCGTCGCTCCAAAATCGAGAAGAAACAATCCAGCCTGGTAGGTTGCAGAGCCCGTCAATGCGACAGTTCCGCCGCCGGTCGTGCCGCTCAGGCTCTCGATCTGGAAGCGGTCGCGATCGAACAGCAACACTCCATTCAGATCGCTGAGGCCGCTGGGAAAATCGTTGTGACTGATGTAGGTGTTCTTCACCTCGAGACGCCCCTGCAACAGGGGTTGCGATAGCGTGCCGGCGGCGTTGAGACTTACGCCCAAAGTGCCATGCGCCAGGATCTTGGGATTGAGCGACTCGAAGAGCGTCATATTCACCGTGCCTTCCAGGCGAAGGTCGAGTTGTTGAGTGCCCGTGAGATTGGCGCGGCCATGCGCGGTGAAATCGGTTCCACTGCCCGCCAGGTGGAGGTTCTCGACGAGCAGGGCTTGATTCGCCACCTCGAAGCGAATGGGGCCGACGTTATGGATCTGCACATGTTCGACCTCGACGCTGAGGGACTGGAGTTCGGCGGAGGCAATCAAATCACGAGGATTCCGCAATGGACCGCGAACGTGCAGTGTCCCTTCCAGCGGAGATTTGCCCGTTATTTTTCCCGGCCAGTAAATGAGCAACAGAGAGTTGATGTCGAGATTATGGAAGGCGAGATTGAGATCGGCAGGAAAGCCGTGGTCGTTATCCAAATCGACGTTGCCGGCAAGGTTCAAGTCCGCCTTATCGAAATCCGAATGTGCCTTGAGCTCGAGCTGTTTTCCGTGGGTAATTGCGTCGAGGAAAAAATCGCCGGAGCGTTCCTTGTCGAAGGCGAGATCCTTAACGTGAAGATGTGCCTCGAGCTCGGGTTGATCAGGCGTTCCGCTGACATGCACCGTGAAATCCGCGACGCCGTCGGCTGAGAAGAGACTGCTCTGAAAGTGCGGCAGGCGGGAGAGATCGAGGTTACGTCCGGCAAGATTCAGGCGAATGTCGTTCTTCGACCATTCCGTACCGAAGATGCCGATGGAGGCGCTGCCCGAGAGCAGGGCTCCATAGACGCTGGCCTCGATATTGTTGAACTGCAGTGCGCCACCAGAGAGGCGAAGATCGCTCATCAATAATGGACTGGCCACGCCATACGCCGCGCCGTTGTGGAGTTCTAGGTGTCCATCGCCGTGGGGATTCGCGAGCGTGCCGGAAAGGGTAGCGGACAAATCCAAATTGCCGGCGACAGTGCCGGCACGAGTTTGAGCGACTCCTGCGAGTTGGGCGAACTCGAGCACGTTCAGGTTGCGCAGATCGAAGTGCAAGGTAAAAGGATTGTTCTCGTGCAATCCACCACGCTCAAGTTCGGCACTGGTCTCGAAGTGCGCCGTGGTGCGTCCGTGAATGAGCGAGCCATTGCGAGCGGAAAAATGATTGCTGGAGTATTGGACGGCGGTGGTGAGCGCATCCCAGTGAAGCACTTGCGAGGGAGCGCGTTTGGTGGCGGGCAAAGTGGTATCAAAGTCGTAGACTTCGAGATTTCCGTTGACGGAGAAGGCCGAGAGTTTGCCGCTGGCGTTGCCCGCAAGGCTTGCCCATCCATGAATGGCAAAGGGCAAATTCGGAGAGCCATAAGCGGCTTGAAGCAGCGGTGTCCATTCCTTCAGGTTGTGGCTGGAGAATGAAAATCGCAGCGCCGAGGTTGCCGCCAGATTGCCAGAGGCGGAAATTTCGGAGGATGGCGTCGTCAGGTGAAGCTGCGACATTTCCAACTCGTCACGCGAGCCGCGATAGACGCCATCAATCTGTCCAGACACAGGAATTCCGCCAGCTACCGGTTTTAGCGGCGGCGCGACGCCAATTTTCAGGCGAGTCTCCGCATCGCGGATGGAGCCAACCCAGAGCATTTCTACGGTTCCGTTCGCACTTCCGGCAAGAGCGAGTTGATCGAGTGGAAGCTTCTTCGAGCTCATGAATTGCAAAGCCGGGAGCAGGGGGAAGCCCGCCAGTTGCAGGTGCAGCGAACCGCGCTGCAGACTTCCGGCCGCAACTCGTCCCACCACGCGGCGCTGTTTGGAGTTGGGCGACGGTTCGAGGGAGCTTTGCAGTGAGCTCTGCCAGTTCGTCACATCGGCATCGCCGCTCAGGTCACCGCCCAACAGATTCGCTTTAATCGAGGAGATGCGGAAGCGATCGGGCGTGACCGCGAAGTCGGCGTTGATCCGGCCATTTCGCATCGACAACTTATTGTTCGACCAATCGAGGTCCTTCGCCTGCACGGTTCCCTGGGTCGAGAAAGCCTGCGGGCTCCAGGAACCTTTGCCTTCCAATTGCGCGGTCCCTTTGTGGACTTGTGCCTGCCGCGCCAGGGACGCAAGTTCGCCCAAGTCGGCGACGCCGTGATAATCACCCGTTACCTGGGGATTATGAAAATCGCGGAGACGACCGGCGAAGTGAAATTCAGATTTTCCGGAAGTCACCGTCAGACTGCTGATGTCGGCACGTCCGCGGGCCAGAACGAGCGCCACATCTGCCCGCCACTCAAACGAGGGGTAATCCTGATAACGGGTGGCGACACTTCCGGCCACGATGTGCGCTTCGTATTGCCGCCGCAGCAGCGAGCGGTTCAAAAGCAGCGTCAAGTCACGCGCGGCAAAATCGAAGGGCACTTTCTTGTCTTGCCACAAGAACTCACCGCTCCGCACCTCAATGTGCGAAACGGCAAGCGAGATCAGTTGCTCGATCGGCCCGCGATCGGAAGAATCGGAGGAAGAAGAGGAAAGAGCAGTCTGCGGCACCGGAGCGTTGGTTGTGCCATCGGGATAATCAATGATGTGGACGACGGGATGATCGAGCTCCAGGGAATGTAATCCGACAGTAGTGCTGAAGAGTGAAATGATTTTCATCTCCGCCTGCACGCGGTCGACGTGGGCGAATGGGATTTGATCCGAAGCTTCACGGCCATGGATGGTGAGGTTGCGAGCATCGACGCGCAGGCGAAACGGGATGGTGTGAAGTTCGCCAAGTTCGACGCGTCCCCCAGTGAGCTTCTCGGCCGATGCAATCACACGGTGACGAACCTTCTGCTGAAAAGAATCGGTAGTGACGTACCAGGAGAGCAGGCTGAAGGCAACCACGCTGAAAACGCAGAATGACAGAAAGAGCTTCAACAGAATGCGACGGCGTTGCGGAGGCGACTCAGACGTTTCCTGGAACGGCTCGGGCGCTGGTTCGGGCGATCCCTCGGGCGGGTGCTGGCTCAACGGTTCTGCTCTCCGGCACTGGATTCAGGGGGATTGATATGGCTTCCAGAGCGCAGACTTGCCAGCCAGCCAGTGAGCAGTTCGTTCATCTTTTTCTCGGCGAGCAAATCCTTAATTCGGCCAAAGACCTCGGTCAACGGCGCGGCACTGCTCCCTGCCTTCTTCATTTCCGGCAACAACTGATCGTGGTAATAGCTCTCCACGGCGTGCTCATCAATCTGGATCGAAGGACGCAGGCGATCTTCGACCAGCTTCATCAACTGCATCTGGTCACTCAGGCGTTTCTCGAGCGCGGCCTGGGTCAGTCCATAGCGTTGCAGCTTGGCGTGCCATCCCTGATCTGTGGCGCATTCAGGATTGAGCTTTCGGACCTCGTTCACGCGAGCGGCAACCTGATCAGGAGGGGCCGGTTGGGAGGGGCGCACCTGTTCGCGCAGCAGTTCCTGGTCAATCAAGCGCTGGAGGGCTGCGTTGCGCTCGTCCGAGGTAAACGAATCCGGATCGCGGCCATTCGACAGGGCTTCGAACGACACTTCCTCCTCCCAATCGCTCTGCAAAAGGACGTGGCCGTTTACGTTGGCAACCACGCGATCGACGATCGGACCCGCTATGGCGGAGGTCGCCAACAACACGCAAATCGCCATCGCCAACCCGAATTTGCGAAGGAGTTTCATCCGCCTCAGAATGACCGCCTCAGAATGATTGCCCTACGCTAAACGAAAAGTTGAACCGCCCGGCGCGTTGATACCCGAACTGCCCCACCTGCTGCCCGTTTTCCTTATTGGTCGTTATGTTGGTATAGCTGGGAAAGTAGGGCGGATTTAGATTGTATCCGAAATCTAATCGTAATGGTCCGATAGGCGTCTGGTAACGTACTCCCAGACCAATCGCGTGCGACGCATAGTTGTAATCGCACTTCAAGTGGGTGACCTCAAAAAAACAGTTACGTTCGTAGGGCTGGTGGAAGCGCCCCAGGCTGGGCAGCAACTCCTGCGGTTTGGCAAAAACATTGCCCATGTCTTCAAAAAGAGTAAAGCCGATGTTGTCATTGAGAATAGGTACCCTGACGTTCGGGAAACGCATCTCCAAATTGTTGACGAACGCTGCGCTCCCGCCTACCGGAAATCCGGTGAAGGGGTCGCGCGGCCCCGCCTGATTTAACCCGAATCCGCGAAGAGAGTTGCCCCCGCCGCTAAAAAAACGTTCAGGTAACGGAACCAGAGTCGCGCCGGAAGGCACGGATTGCGACGGATCCAGGAGAACCGTGCTTCCGAAAGGATTTTCGATGCCGACGGTAGTGGAGCGGGCAAACACAAATCCTTGTCCCGTGCTGTGATTCCGAAAAAATGTGTGATATGTGGAGTTCTTGATCAGTATCCGGCTGAAGTTGGACGCGGAGCCAAAATGACTGGTCGCAACGCCCCCTTCTGCGGTGATGTAACTGCCCCGCGTGCTCTCCAGATCATTATCGCGCCGGTTGCGTATAAAGATGAAATTAGGCATCCCGACCTGGGTGGGCTGGGAGAGTAGTGGAATGAGATTGCTAGTGACCTCAATATTGCTGGCCTCAACGCGACGGTAGCTGAAGCGGTAGGCGAGGGTAGTGAGGTCGCGACCGGAGTTCAAATCTTTTTTCAGCACCTGCAAAATCTGCACCGTGCCTTCAATACGTTTCGACGTAAAGGTGGAGACGTCTACCGTATCGTCGTAAAGCGCGGTCGCCGTGAAGCGGAAGTTTTCCCGATTCAACAGGTTGGGAATGTCGTAACTGATGAGCCCTTTCTGTTGCAAGAGACCGATGTTCGTCTTCATGGAAAGGGTCTGGTGGCGGCCGTCCACGTTGATGCGGCTTACTCCGAAAGACACCATGGGGCTGACGCCGGTTCGCCCCAGTGGCTGGTTGGTACCGAAAGAGGGCTGTCCCGTCTGGAATTCGAAACCGACCCCATAATCGAAGGTGTAGCGATCCGCTTCATTCACGGTGACAAGGACGTTCTTGCGCGATTCGGTGCCATCGGGGTTCTGGATGGCGGTGTCGACCTGCTTGAAAAGGCCAATATCGTAAAGCCGGCGCTGACTCTCCAACATGTCCTGCTGGCTCAGCGGTGCGCCTGGTTGCACCGTTATAGCGCGCCGCGCAACACCAAGGCGGGTATGATGCAGTCCATCGAGAAAAAGGTGATTGACAAAAAACTGCTCACCTTCATGAATCGTAAACGTTACGCCGACACGAGGTAGGTTGTCCTCCATCGGAACCGGAACGTAGTTGACATCGACGGTAGCATTGGGAAAGCCGTTGTCGAAATACTTTTCGAGAATGGTGTCGCGGTCATCCGCCAGGCTCGATTCATCAAAACCCTGCCCTTCGGCGGTGGAAATTTCCGGAAGCTGTTCCTGCGGGACCGTGTAATCGCCCTCGATGCGGACCCATGCCACACGGGTCTGCGGGCCCTCCTTGATGGATATATCGATGGCCAGGTTCGATGGATTACCCTGGTAGCCTTCCACCAGTTTGCTGGTGACTTCCGCCTGCCGGAATCCACTCGCCCGATACAGACTCTGGATCCGTGCCACATCCTCTTCGAGCAGCGCTTCGTTGTAGCGCCCATGGCTGAACAGGCGTCCGGCGGCTTGATCCTGCATGCGCGAGCGAATCAATTCGGCGGGGAAAAAATGATTGCCGGCGATGTGAATCCCAACCAGTTTGTGACGCTCGCCGGAATTGATGGCATAAATCACCTGCACATTTTTGCCGTCTTGTGCGTTGTGCTGGCTCACACCTACCCTGGCCTCGAAGTACCCGAGAGTCTCCAGATGGTTCTGGATGTTGCGGCGGCCTTCGTTGAGCAGATCGTCATCCACCGCGCCTTCCTCGTAGATCGGCACCAGGCGGTGCAGCACGCGCTGGCTGATCTTGAAACCCTCGGCAGCAATCTCCACCACCGGACCGCGATCCACTTTAATCACGTAATCCACAACGTTGCGGCTGGGTTGATAGGTACGGCTGGCCACTAGAACCTGGGCGAGCAGGCGGTTTTGCTTCTGATAGCGCGAGCGGATTCGCTGCAGGGCGCGAGTAATGCGACTGGAGGCGACTGGATTTCCGGGATGCAGCTTGGCGATATCCTCAATCTGTTCCACGGAATACCCGGCATCACCGTCGAGTTTGATTTCTCCAACGACGGCACGCGGCCCGAGCAAAACACGAAACGTCAGGTTGACCTGATGTTGCTGCTCGTCGCGCTGTTCCGTGGGCGTCACTTTCGACTGATGGAATCCGTTTTCTTCCATCACTCGCTGGATGCCGGTGAGAGCGCGACTGATCTTCTCCGCGGTGTAGAGTTCGCCGAGTTGCAGTCGCGTGGCACTAGCCAACTGGTTGGCGGATGGATTGGTAGAGACGCCCTCGATTGTGATCATCCCCACGAAAAAATTAGGGATCGTCAGAAAACGCAGCCGGACACCAGCGGTCTGGGTGCGATCGACCTCGGCCTGGATATCGGCAAAGCGGCCGGTGGCAAAAAGTGCTTGCATGGTGTTATGCAAAGCTTCGCGGGTCAGCGGCTCTCCGACCTTGATGGGGATAGCCGCGAGGAGCGACGATGCTTCTTCCGGCAGAACGGCCGGAAACTCGATCTGATCAATCGCTAACCCCAGATAGGGTGCGATGGTTCCGAAGTTTGCGCCGGACTGGTTTCCGAATTCTGTACCGGACTGCGTGGACGATTCCGGAGGTGGCGATTCCGGAGGTGGTTGTGCGCCCCGCGCCGATTGCGCCCAGCTTATTCCGTGAGCCACGATCAGCAGGGATGCCAGCACGAATTGGAAAACAATCGTCGAGCCGCTCTCGCTCCAGGAAGCAGTCGCGCTGCGCTTGGCTTGGACCCTTCGACGTCGCTCAGAACGAGCTCCTGAGGCAACCGTCCCTACGCAACCTTTTCGCAATTCAGGCGGAGCAACCATGCAATCTATCGGGTTCGATGAAGCGCGAAACGGCACACGTTGCTCGCAGAATAAAGTTTGACGGTCGTCGCCCTATAATACTGGCTGGAAGGCCCACGAAAGGTAATCGCAAAGGTGAGCGCGTTGGAAACATTGGAAGCCGACGACCGATATTCGCGGCAGATTCTGTTTAAAGAGATCGGCGCGGAGGGTCAGGAAAAGCTGGCGAAGTCGCGCGTGGTTATTGTCGGGACCGGCGCAACCGGTTCAGCACTGGCCTCGTTGCTGGCACGCTCCGGCGTCGGGAATCTGCGGATTCTCGACCGCGATTATGTCGAAGCCAGCAACCTGCAGCGGCAAACGCTGTTTGACGAGAACGATGCGCGCGAATCCATGCCCAAGGCGATGGCGGCGGCGCGTCAGATCGCGCGCTTCAATTCGCGGATCGACGTTGAGCCGCACGTCGCGGACCTGACGCCTGCGAACGTCGATTCCCTGCTTCGCGGCTGCGATCTGATTCTGGATGGTACCGACAATTTCGAAACTCGCTATCTGGTCAATGACTACGCAGTTAGAAACGGCGTCGCTTGGATTTACGCGGCCGCGGTTGGCAGCTACGCCGTGACCATGAACATTCTGCCGGGCGAAACCGCATGCCTGGGCTGCATCTTTCCAGAATCTCCCCGGGGGACCGTCGAGACCTGCGAGACCGTGGGCATTTTGAATTCTGCCGTGAATCTGGTGTCGTCGATTGCGTCCGCCGAGGCATTGAAGTTTCTGGTAGGCGCGCGGGCGAAGATGCGCCGGACCTTGCTTTCCTGGGATGTGTGGACGAACGAACGGGCGGAACTGGCTGCGGGTCGTCCCCGGGAAAGCTGCCGGACTTGCTCGGGAGACTTTGTTCATCTGGCGGGTGAAGGTCGACCCCACATTACGTTGTGTGGCAGGAATTCGGTGCAGATCCACGAGCGCCAGCGGCCAGTGGATTTTGCCGAACTGAGCGCGCGTCTGCAACCGCATGGCACCGTGCGCCACAACGAGTTTGTGCTGAAATTCTGGCGCGAGCCTTACGAGATGACGCTGTTTCCCGATGGCCGGGCGATCATTAAGGGAACGACCGACACGGCGATCGCTCGTAGTCTGTATGCGAGATTCGTTGGCAGCTAGGGTCAAACCTGCTCCAATCCATTGCAGGTTGTGCGCATCGGATTTCACCAGCTTCGCGCTCTGTTTTTGTAGGATCTCCGTTATTTAGCGGTTCAGCGCCGCGAATCTCAGGATATCTTGCCTATCTTCCCTTCTTGGATAACTGGCCAGCAAACTGCACTTGGAGGGAGGATGTGTGAGTCCCCTGTGGAGGCAGTATGCGACCCTATTTGGTTTTGAGTGCGGTAGTTTTGATGGCGGTAGCGGCTTTTGGGCAAGTTCCTTACCCTTACGGCGGTTGCTACTACGGATGCGGGCCCTCGGTCCCGCTAGTGACCACGCCTGAGTTTTCCCTGCAACAGTTTTCGCCAAATCCGGTGGGAGCGACGAACGCCACCACGGGCCTGATCGCGGGTGCGACGAACTCGACCCTCTCGCAAATTCAGGGCTCGACCAGTTCGGTCACCAGCGTGGCCGTGTGGCTCCAGGGCGGCGGCGCACCGCTGATCTCCCAGGGAGTGAATCTATCGCCCGAATTGATTGGACGCGAAGGTCGTATTACGCACCCCGCGATGCATGATGGAATGCGCGAAGCGCAGATGCGCGAAGAGAGTTTCCGCGAAGAACACTTCCGCGAGATGCCATCGCGTGAAGGACGCCAAGGCGAAGCGCGCGCCCGGGAAGAGCACGGCCAACGCTCGTCCGAAGAAGCGCGCGTGAATTGGAATTTCATCACCGGTCCGTCGCCCGCGTCCGCTGCCACCAATTCCCCGAAGGCTGGTCGCGTCTATAACAATGATGACGTGAAGCGGCAGAATGATAAAAATGGCACCGTGAAATACGACGGCAAGACGGAAAAGATCTAGAACCAGTTGTCAGTTGTCAGTCAAGGCTCTCGTTCGCCACGTCTCGTGGAGGCCGAGGGCCTTTTCTCATTGAAGAGGCTTTACTCCACCTGTTCAAGAGCAGAACTGGCGGCTTCGCGGGTAACGGTAGGAAAGTCATCCAGAAACTCGACTAGAGTTTGTCCTCCCTCAAGATAGTCGAGCAGCGCCTGAAATGGGACACGCGTGCCCCGGAAGACAGGTGTCCCGCCGAGGACTTCCGAATCTTTCACAATCGCCTGGTGCGCGCTTAGCATCGTGCTATTTCCTGGACTTCCTATCGGATTCTACTCCGCGACGCTAGCCCACACAAAACTGACGGTCGTAACTGCTCCCCAACTCCTCCACCATCGAAAGTCCATTCTCTCCGCTAATCTGTTATCTTCGTCGATTGATTCTCTAGATATTTGTTATAAAGGCGCCGCTGCGCGCCGAGGATGAGTGTCTTCATGCCTGAGATCGCACGACCCGAACCGTCTCGTCTCTATCGCTGGACTGTGTTGCTGTTCGTCAGCGTGGCAATGGGCGGCAATTACTACATTTATGACAGCATCAACCCGCTGGAACGCATCTTCATCGACAAGCTGGGCTTTTCGGCAACCGCATTTGGCTGGCTGAATTCGTCCTACAGCGTGGCGGCCGTAGCTACCTTGCTGATTGGCGGCATCATTATTGATCGCATTGGCACCAAGAAGGCAATCACTTTCTTTGCCGTGCTTTGTCTGCTGGGCGCTGCGCTTACCGCTTTCCGTGGACAGCCTGGCGTCATGATCGCCGGACGCACCGTCCTCGGTCTCGGCGCTGAATCGATGATCGTGGCAGTGACGACCGTCCTCGCAAAATGGTTCAAGGGCAAAGAGCTGAGCTTCGCTTTCGGAATCAACCTCACCATTGCACGTCTGGCATCGGTCGCGGCCGACAACTCGCCAACCTGGGCTAACAAGGCGTTTTATCCCAACGGTCCGGCGGGCGAGCCGAGCTGGCAGGGACCGCTATTCATCGCCGTCGGCGCCGGAGTTCTGGCGGTGGCTTGCTCGGTCGGCTACTGGCTGCTTGAAAGCTACGCGGAAAAGCACTACGAATTAGGGCAGGCCGGTTCCATCGATAAGCTCGAGTTCGGACAGATTTTTCGCTTTAACCCCTCGTACTGGTTTGTGGTCGGACTCTGCTTCACTTTTTATTCGGCCATCTTTCCCTTCCGCACCTTCGCCATCGACCTCTTCACCAACAAGATTCTGGCAGTCCACGGTGGAGTCAACGCTTCCGAAGCGATGCGGGTGCTGGCGCACGAGCAGGCCGGATTCTTCAACAGCCTGCTTCCCCTGTCGGCGATGATTGCGACTCCTCTTTTCGGACTACTAGCCGACAAAATCGGGAAGCGTGCGTTCCTGATGATGTTCGGCTCCATCTTGCTCATGCCTGTTTATTTGATGATGGGATACACGAACATTTCGCTCTATGTGCCTGTGTGCATGATGGGAGTGGCTTTCTCCCTTATACCGGCGGTGATGTGGCCGTCGGTGGCCTATATCGTGGAGCAGAACCGCCTGGGCACGGCTTACGCTTTGATGACGCTGATCCAGCAAATTGGCTTCTTCATTCTGAACCTGCTGATTGGCAAGGCCAACGACTACTCCCATGCCGGGCTGGATAATCCCAGAGGCTACGGGCTCGGAATGTGGATCTTCTCCATTCTCGGATTTGTGGGACTGACCTTCGCGATTCTGTTGCGGATTCGCGAAACCGGGCCGCAAGGCCACGGGTTGGAGACGATTACGGCCAAGGCGTAGGGTAGGATTTGCTTGTGTAGCGCGGACACTCTTGTCCTGCGCGGACGGCGGTGGTTACGAAAGTGACCTTTAACTCCCCGCCGAGTAATCGGTGGGATCGACCATTCAGCAAGCTACGGTTTTTGGTATTCTGACCCATCAGGAACGGTCGAGAGCGCCACTCCGACTTCCTCGGAAATTTGTACAACGCAAAGAGTTTGAAGCCGCATCTGAACGAGTAGCGGCCGGATAAGGCGACTTGACCGACCCGAAGCAACGCGTTACCGAAGCAGAAGCGATTGAGCAGGCGAAGCAGGGCAACGAAGCTGCATTCGAAGTCCTCTATCAGCTGCACAAACGCCGCGTGTACTCGCTATGTTTGCGCATGGTCTCCAATCCCGCGCAGGCCGAAGATCTGGCTCAGGAGGCATTTCTTCAGCTCTTTCGCAAGATTGGCACGTTTCGCGGCGAATCGGCCTTCTCCACCTGGTTGCATCGCATGACAGTCAACGTCGTCCTGATGCAACTGCGAAAGAAGGGCCTGCCGGTGGTTTCGCTCGAAGAGACTCTGGAAGCGGAAGACGAAGCTCCCAGAAAAGAATTTGGTACCCAGGACGCGAAGCTGACGGGCTCGATCGATCGTCTGCAATTGCAGCGGGCCATTGAACGACTGCCTCCAGGTTACAGAACAGTTTTTGTTCTGCACGATGTGGAAGGATTCGAGCATAACGAGATTGCCCAGATTGTGGGTTGCTCGATTGGCAACAGCAAGTCGCAGCTTCACAAGGCACGATTGAAGCTGCGGGAATATCTGAAGTTCATGAGAGCCGAAAAGGCCAAGACAGGGTAATGGAAGTCTTTGATTGGGGAGAGAGTTGTTTATGACGTGTTCTGATGTGCAGCGAATTCTGCCGGAGGTCCTCGACGGCGCTCCGGACAGTGCGTTTCAGCCTGCCGTTGAAAGTCATTTACAGTCCTGCCCAGCTTGCGCGGATCTGGTTTCCGACCTCAAGCTGATCGCGAGCGCGGCTCAGGAATTGACGGCCACCGAAGAGCCGTCACCGCGAGTCTGGCTGGGAATTGCCGCTCAACTGAGGGCTGAAGGGCTGATCCGCGAACCGGAGCCTGCCCCTTCGAAACGCCCTATCCTTATGCCGGCCCCAGCCGTGCGGCGCTGGACCTCGGCTGCGTGGTGGCTGGCACCGGTTGCGGCCTCGTTGCTGGTTGCCGGTTCTTACATTGTCGCTCATAAAGCTGCCGCCCCCGTAGCGAAGCAAGCCCCGGCGTCTCCCGGAGCGGCAACCGTTGCCCAGGCTCCCTCTGGCAGTCAGGTTTCCGGGAATCGGGCAAACTCTGCTGCTGAGACCGCAGCGGCTACCTCACCTTCAGAATCCACCCCGGCCGCTCAGTCTCAACCCCAAACTGCGGTTTCGAATGCCGCCGTGCCCGCCACCGTGGTAGCATCGGCTACAAAACCAACAGTCGAACCGGAGCAGAGCGCGGAAGATCAGAAGTTTCTGTCTGTCGTTTCCACGCGTGCTCCCTCGCTGCGGGCTACGTACGAGAGTCAATTGCAAGCGGTGAATAACAACATTCGGGAGGTGCAGACCTACTTGCAGCAGAATCCGGGGGATGCGGACGCCCGGCAGCAACTGATGGAGGCCTATCAGCAGAAGGCCCTTCTTTACCAAATCGCGTTAGATCGTATTCAATAGTTGGAAGGGGCGGACCGGCGTTTCCGGCCGCAGGGGCGGCGTTTTATGGCGGGTGTTCACCAAGCGCGGATCGACTACACTACGGTCGCAACTCTGGTTCTGGCAACCTGTTTGTCGACGGCGCTCCTCGCCGAGACCAAAAAAGAATTCAGTTACACGGTGGGTGCCCATGCCAATATTTCCGTCGATACCCAGGATGGCGCAATTTCCGTCAGGCCGGGAAACCACAATCAGGTGGTGGTGACGGCCACTCTCAAATCGGACAACGTGGAAGTTGACCAGCAGCAAATGGGCAACCGCATTGAAATCGCCTCCCACCTGCTGCATGACGCTGACGCGCAAACCTCCAAAGTTGATTACGAAGTCCTGGTTCCCCCTGACGCTACCATCAATCTCCGGTCTTCGGGGGGTTCGCTGACCGCCGAGCGCTTGCAAGGAGACTTAACTCTGGAAGGCACCGATGCGGTCGTGATCGTTCGCAATGTGGACGATTGTCACGTGCACGTCCGCACCATGCGCGGACCCGTCACGCTGATCAATGTTCACAACGGACACGTGGAGATCGATTCCATCAGCGGCGAAATCCATTTGAAGACGGTGACTGGACCGCTGGTGCAGGCGACCTCCAGCAGCGGGAGGATTTTTTACGACGGCGATTTCGGCTCCGACGGCAACTATAAATTCACCACCCATACCGGCGACATCGAAGCGCTGGTGCCGGCGGACGTCTCCGCAAGTTTCCGGGCGCACTCAGTGCTGGGGCGGGTACAGCACGACTTCCCTCTGCAACCCAAGCATTCCCGGTTTCACGAAGAAGTGGGACGTTCCTTTATAGGCACCTCAGGCCAGGCAGCATCGGAAGTCGTGCTGCGCTCTTTCAGTGGTAAAATCCGCCTCAAGCAACGCTGAATAAGTCAGGTCTCAGGTCTGGGGTGTCAGGTCTCAGGAAAATCTGCGCTTCTTATTCACCGCGAGACCTCGAAACTTGGACCCTTTACCGCATCCATGGGAACCGGATGGCGTAGGTTCACGACATCCCACCCTGGGCGCCTTGGGGGTGTCATGGAAGTGCGCGCGGTGTTTCTTGTGGGATTCATGGCTTGCGGCAAGAGCACCGTGGGGCAGGAACTCGCCCGGCGACTGGACTGGGATTTCGTGGATCTGGATGAGCGTATCGAATGGCGCGAGCGGCAAACGATTTCCGAGATTTTTCGGCAGCGCGGTGAGGAAGGGTTTCGGCTGGCCGAAACCAGCGCTCTTTGCGATCTGACCGATTCGCTCGAGCGCGACACGGTGATCGCGTTGGGCGGCGGAACCTTCGCGCACGCGCAGAACCGTGAGTTGCTGCGGTCATGGCCTTCGATATTTCTGGACACGCCAATCGACGAATTATGGCGGCGCAGTATGAAGGACGCAGCCAAACGGCCGTTGCGCAGCGACCGCGCCGAGTTTGCCCGCCTCCTCGAATCTCGTTTACCGTTTTACCGCCAGGCAACCGTGACCGTCGTAACCTCGGGCAAAGACCAAACCTCCCTTTGCGCGGAGATCGAGCGTACCTTGCAGGTTTGCGGGAAAAACGAGGTCGCGACGTCATCCGGCGTTCGTCCCGCTGATTCTGGAACAGGAGATTTACCGTGAAGCTGTCTTCGTCTTTGTCTTTGTGCTATCGACTGCTCATCTTGCCGCTCGCTTTAACGACTGCCGTCGTCTGCTGCATCGCCGTGTCGGCTGCTCCTATGCCGAAAGGAAAGGAGAAGGAGAACGATCCGAACAAAATCGATGCCGGCTCCTTCGGCGTATTCCAGAAGGGGCGCAGGGTAGGAACCGAGACGTTTTCGATCGAACAGACCGGCTACGGCAGCGTGATCCGCTCCGAATTCAAGACCGAGAATGCTCCAACCGTCAACGTGCAGACTTCTGAAATGCAACTCACCTCGAAGGGCGACATTCGGCGTTACGAGTGGAAAGAATTGAGCCCCGGGTCGGCGCAATCCACGGTGCTCCCGAACGACGATTTTCTGAATCAGAAGTGGACTTCGGGAGCGGGCGAGAAAGAACACGAACAGCCCTATCTGCTGCCGGTATCGACCACCATCCTGGATGACTATTTTTTTGTCCATCGCGAAGTGCTGGCCTGGAAGTTTCTGGGCATGGTCTGCAAACAGGACAAAGGACAGTTGCAGTGTCTGCCGCGACAGCACACGCAGTTCGCAACCTTGAATCCACACCAACAGGCGCAATCGGTGCTCACCGCGGAGTTCATCGGCCGCGAAAAAATCACCCTCAAAGATGGACCGCAAGATTTGCTGAAAGTGGAATTGAAAAATGATGCCGGGACGTGGCAACTCTGGCTCAACGATCAATTTAAAGTGCTGCGAATCTCGGTGGTGGGAGAGAATACAGTCGTGGACCGCGATTGAGGTCAGGTCTCAGGTGTCAGGTCTTCGGTCTCAGTTTGCCCTTCCCGGAGAAAAACTGATGGCTGAGAGCTGAGAGCCGAGAGCTGCACTTTGACAATTCTTGATTCACGCACTTCGCGAGTGCTGGTGACGACCCTGCTGTTCGCCTTGGGGCTCGGCTTTCTTTATGCGGCGCGGCGCACCCTGATTCTCTTCTTGTTCGCCATTTTCTTTGCCTACCTTATTAATCCCGCGGTTGCGAGATTGGAAAAGCTCGTTCGCAGCCGCGTCTGGGCGATCAGCATCATCTATCTTCTTCTTGTGGTCGCCCTGGCGGTGCTGGGATTTCTTGTGGGCCCGAGGATTGCCCGGCAAAGCGCTCGCCTGGCAGCGTCGATGCCCACGCTTGTGGATAATGCCAGCAGTGGCCAACTCTCGGGCCAGATCGACCAACTCGCAGCCCAGCTCGAAAAGGAACATGGCTGGAGCGATGCCACCCAGAAACGTATTCAGGGGTTCCTGCTGGCTCACCGAGGCGATTTGTCAGCTCTGGCGCAACGCATCGGCGTGCGCGTGGCCGAAGCCCTGCAGGAGTTATGGGTGATGTTTCTGGTACCCATCCTGGCTATCTTTTTTCTTCGCGACGGCGGCAACTTCCATGAGGTAGTAGTCGGCATGGTGCAATCGCGCACGCAGCGTGAGTTTCTCCAGGATGTATTCCAGGATCTGAACCAGATGCTAGCCCAGTTCATTCGGGCTCAGTTGACCCTGGCGGCGTTGTCGCTGCTGGCATACACCTCGATCCTCGGTGCCATGCGCGTGCCCTATGCGCTGACCCTGGGCACGGGTGGCGGAGCTCTGGAGTTCGTCCCCTTGGCCGGACCGTTGCTCGCGGGCGCTGCCATGATGGTGGTCGCCATTCTGGCCGGATACTCGCACTGGGGCCTCTTGTTGTTGTTCTTGCTGGCCTGGCGATTAGTGCAGGACTACGTAATCTCTCCCCGCATCATGGGAGTCAGCGTGGAATTGCATCCGCTGGCGGCCTTGTTTGGCATTCTCGCGGGCGGCGAAATCGCGGGAGTGCTCGGCGTCTATCTTTCGATCCCAGTGATGGCGAGCTTGCGCATTGTGTGGCGTCGCTGGCGCATCTACGCCGAAAAACGCAAGTTCGGACCGCTCAATGAGTACTCATATTCGCCGGAGCTAGGGAAAGGCAGAAGCTAGAAAAATATTTCTCGAGACCGGGCAAGCTGCGTCTGTAGCTGAGTTTGATCGAATTGAGTATGATCTAGGCCTGCCCCGTCGCGGTCGTGTTCTTCACGCTTTCCACATCAACTTTACGTAGAAATTCGGCGGCAGCCTCCGGCAGGACGGTGTTGATGAACATTCCCGAGCCCAGCTCAAATCCGGCGACCCTCGTCAGCCGCGGGATTACGCTGAGATACCAGTGAAAGTACTTCACGCCGGCGCTCTCGGCGGGCGCACTGCGAATCGTGAAGTTGAAATCCGGGTCGGCCAGCCCGTGATAGAGCTTGGCCAGAGTCGAGCGCAACATGCGCGCCAAGTCGTTCATCTCCGCGGCGCTTATATCGCCGAAACTCGCCATGTGCCGCCGGGGATAGATGTGAGTGCAGAACGGAGCCGGCGAAGCATACAGCTCGAGCGCGACGAAATGCTCGGAAACCGTGACGATGCGCGTCTGCTCTTGTAATTCTTCCTCCAGCATTTCACAGAACATGCACGCACCAAAGTCATCGAAGTAACGCAGCGCATGTTGAAAGCGCTCGCGCACCTGCAGCGAAGTCACGGGAGTCGCAATCATCTGCGAGTGCGGATGTTCCAGGCTGGTGCCAGCATCGAGCCCGTGATTCTTGAAAATAGTAATCAACGCAATGCGCGGGTCCAGGCTCAGCTCATCGTAGCGAGTCTTATAAATACGCAAAATTTCCGCGACATAAGAATCGGGCATCAGCGCCAGAAGCTGTGAGTGGTCAGGCGTCTCGATGATTACGTCGTGAACCCCGAAGCCGTTGACCGAGCGGCGGGAACGATGGAGGGTCCGCGTGGGCTGCGCGTCGCGCGAAAGAGCCGCGAATTTATTGGGTATCACGCGGGCGTGCCAAGGCAGTTCCATCGAGGCCGGCACGCGCAGAACTTCCGGCGGCGTCAGCTTTTCATTGCCCGGGCAAAAAGGACAGTTCGTAACAAACGATGCCACTGGCTTGCGCTCGCGACGGCTCGCCATTTCTTCGGGACGGCGCGCTCGCTCCGTCGCGATTACAACCCATTCCTTGGTGGCAAAATTCTGGCGTAATTCTGACATTCGCTACTCCTTGGTGATCGATGATGATGATCACTCTGGTCCTCACTGGTCGCTAAAGCGTACCCCAGGCCCTTACAAGTCGAACAGGCACCGAGGGGCATACGTCGTCTCGTGAGTAGAAACTGAGGTCCTCCGATACAAGAGGCTTGCCACACGCATGAATCGAGCGGCGCATCCGCCGTAACATTCCCGCGAGAAAACTCGCTAGTATAAGATTAGATTTCATCATGTCGACGAAACTTTCCGTAGGAATTCTCGGTGCCACCGGCATCGTCGGGCAGAGATTTATCCAAATGCTCGAACATCACCCCTGGTTTGAAGTGTCATGGCTGGCAGCGTCGGACCGCTCAGAAGGCCGCACGTATGCCGAAGCAGCCCGCTGGCGGTTGAAAACCGCGATCCCCGTCCGCGTAGGCGAGATGACCGTCGCACCCGCCAAGCCAGAAGGCGCTCCAAAGATCATCTTCGCCGCTCTCGATGCTTCGATCGCCCAGGAACTGGAGCCGCAATTCGCCGCCGCCGGCTGCGCGGTCGTTTCCAATTCGAGCGCCTTGCGCATGCAAGCCGACGTTCCGCTGGTGATTCCGGAGGTCAACGCCGACCACATCCGCCTCATCGATAAGCAATCATGGCGCACAGATTCCGGGGGCTATGTTGTTACCAATCCCAACTGCTCCGCGATTGGACTGGTCCTGGCACTCGCTCCCTTGCATCGCGCCTTCACGCTGGAGGCGGTGATGGCGGTTACCATGCAAGCGGTCAGCGGCGCCGGATACCCGGGTGTAGCTTCGCTCGACATTCTGGGCAATGTGATTCCTTACATCAAGAATGAAGAAGAAAAGATGGAGGAGGAAACACAGAAACTGCTGGGCGTATTGAACGGGGCGAAGGTTGACCCGGCTCCCTTCGCCATGAGCGCGCAATGCAACCGCGTCGCGGTCGAAGATGGTCACACCGAGTCGGTCGCGGTCCGGTTCAGGAAGAAAGTGTCGCCTGAAGAAATCATCGCGGCGTGGAACAATTTCCGCTCCGAACCCCAGCAACTCCGTCTGCCGAGCGCTCCCGATCAACCGGTCGTCTACCTGACGGCGCCGGATCGCCCTCAACCCCGCTTCGATGTCGACCTCGGCGCGGGCATGACCACAGCCGTCGGACGCTTGCGCAAGTGCAACGTTCTCGATTGGAAGTTCACTGTCCTTTCGCACAACACCATTCGTGGCGCCGCGGGTGCCGCGTTGCTGAACGCCGAACTGCTCAAAGCTAAGGGATATCTAGGGTGATGGCAACATCTACCACGGAGACACGGAGACACGGAGAACAGCCGAAGCATGTCGGTCTGGGTCCAGCCGTTGGCGACGAGCCAATTACAAGTCCGAGACCGTGCAGTCTGCCGTCGTTCAACAACAATCCCGAAAGCAGTCCCGTGGTCTTGCTTTTCTCCGTACCCCCGTGTCTCCGTGGTGAATGCTCTGAGAGCACCAAGGAGCATCCCCGCCCATGATCGTCATGAAATTCGGCGGAACCTCGGTGCAAGATGCCAAGGCCATCGACCGCGTGGCGCAAATCGTTCAAGGACGATTGGTGGATCATCCCGTGGTGGTCGTCAGCGCCATGGCGAAAGTCACCGATTCCCTGCTCGCCATGGGCAAGGCGGCCGGTGGAGGCGATCGCAAGACCGCGCTCAAAATGGCGCGCGCCTTGCGCGAACGACACTACGACACGGCGGGAGAACTCCTCGGCACCGCCCTGTTCACCGAGTTTCACGGCGACCTCGGTGCGGACTTCGAAGACCTCGACGAGCTACTCAGAGGCATTGGCGCAGTAGGAGAAATTACTCCCCGTACCTACGACTACGTGGCTTCGTTCGGCGAGGTGCTTTCGAGCAAGATCGTGGCCGCCGCCTTCGTCGCCCGTGGATTGCCGGGTGCGCACGTGGACGCGCGTCACTGCCTGCTCACCGACAGCAGCTATACCCGCGCCGTTCCTCAATTCGACGAGACGAACGAGCGCCTGCGCAAACGCGTCAAGCCGCTGCTCGACACCGGCAAGGTTCCCGTGATGGGCGGATTCATTGGCTCGAATCGCGCTGGCATCACCACGACCATCGGTCGCGGAGGCTCAGATTTTTCCGCCGCAATTTTTGGCGCGGGCCTCAATGCCCAGCGCATCGAAATCTGGACCGACGTCGATGGCATGATGACCACCGACCCGCGACTCTGCCCTGATGCCCGCCGTATCAAGGTCATCAGCTTTGACGAAGCCGCCGAACTGGCCTATTTCGGCGCCAAGGTTCTGCATCCGGCCACCGTGCTGCCCGCGATCCAGCAAAATATTCCAGTCTATGTTCTCAATTCGCAGAATCCGACCTGCGAAGGGACGAAGGTCACGGCGCGTGCTCCCCGTTGCGCGAATATTTTCAAAGCCATCGCGCTCAAGAAAAAAATCACGCTGGTGGAGATTGCCTCCCCGCGACGTCTGCTGGTACACGGCTACCTGAAGTCCATCTTTGAGGCCTTCGATCAGCATAACGTAGCCGTGGATGTGGTTTCGACCTCCGAGGTCAGCGTCTCGGTAACCGCCGAGACGAATGAAGCCATCCCGGCCCTGGCCGCCGATCTGGCGAAGATTGCAGACGTGAAATATGAGGGGCGCAAGGCGATTGTCTGTCTGGTAGGTGAAAATTTGCGTGACACTCCTGGAATCGCGGCCAAGGTTTTCGGCATCCTTGAGAATGTGAAGATTCGCATGATCTCGCAGGGCGCTTCCGAAATTAATCTGACGTTCGTGATCGAGGAAGACGACGCGGCCGAAGTGGTGCGGCGCCTGCACCGCGAATTCTTTGCGGAGGCTGATCCGGAAGTGTTCGCGTAGATATCTACCGCGGAGACGCCGAGGTCGCCGAGAAAATCTTTTGCGGTTTTGTCATCCCGACCTGAGCGGAGCCGAAGGGAGGGATCTGCAGGCCTTAGATTTTCTCGGCGCTCTCAGCGTCTCGGCGGTGAACAGGTTTCTCCATGAATCTTCTAATCCTAGGCCGCGGCAAAACGGGATCGATGGTGGCGGAAGTAGCGCTCTCGCGCCGTCATCATGTGCGAGTTCTCTCCGCCGCCGATAACGCCGGCGGATGCGCTCTAACCCCGGATGCCCTGTCCAAGACCGACGTGGTAATCGACTTCACCACACCCGCGTCGGCTGTCGCTAATGCCGAGGCCTGCATTCACGCCAAGAAAAATATGATCGTCGGTTCCACCGGCTGGTATGAGCAGTTGCCGCGCATTCGCGAACTGGTGCTGTCGGCAAACACAGGGTTCCTGTACGGATCGAATTTTTCCATCGGCGTGAACCTTTTTTTCGAGATTGCGGCGACCGCCGGATGCGCCCTCAAATTCGATTACTCGGGCCAGATCTTCGAGCGTCATCATACTTCTAAGAAAGACGCTCCTTCGGGCACCGCGCTCACGATCCAGAAGATTGTCCGGGAAGTCGGGGGCAAGGAAGAAGACCTTGAGATCGTTTCCTTTCGCGAAGGGGACGTGGTCGGGATGCACGAACTGGTCTTCAATTCCGCTGGCGATCGCATCTATTTGTGCCACGACGCCAAATCGCGTCAGGGATATGCGGAAGGCGCAGTCCGCGCCGCCGAATGGCTGGCAGGAAAAACCGGTTTCTACGAATTCCGCAACGTCTGGCGCGAACTCTAGCGACTGACCTAAGCAGACGTCCGAAAGCCGGCGGGACGCCGGCGCTACGACGGTTCACCAAATGCACGCGGTCGCGAGAAGAGTTATTCTTTACCAATGCAATTACGGGGTTGTGGTACCGCTCTCGTCACACCGTTCTCCCAGGACGGCGCTGTCGACGAAAATGCGCTGCGCAATCTGGTGGCCTGGCAGGTCGAATCGGGCATTGATTTCCTGATTCCCTGCGGCACCACGGGAGAAACTCCCACGCTCAACCACGACGAGTGGCTGCGCGTGATCGACGTCACCATCGAGGTCGTCGCCGGACGCGTACCGATCGTCGCTGGCGCCACCTCCAACTCGACCCAGGAAGCTGTCGCCAAAGCGAGAGAAGTGGCGGCGCGCCCAGGTGTCAACGCCATCCTTACGGCCTCGCCGTACTACAACAAGCCGACGCAGGAGGGCCAATACCGGCATTTCCGCGCCATCGCCGAAGCGGTCGACAAGCCGCTCATCCTTTACAACGTGCCCGGCCGCACCTCCGCCAATCTCGAGCCGGCAACTTTGGCGCGCTTGTGCGAGGTTCCGAATATCGCGGGCGTCAAGGAAGCCAGCGGAAACATGACCCAGATTGCCGAGGTGCTGAACCTGGTGCCCGAGAATTTCGCCGTCCTCTCTGGCGATGACGCGGTCACTTTGCCCGTCATGGCGCTCGGAGGAGTGGGCGTCATCTCGGTCGTGTCCAATGAAATTCCGCGGGAGATGGCGGAGATGACCCGCGCCGCCCTGAACAACGACTGGACCAAAGCGCGCACCCTTCACCGTAAGTATCTTCCATTGATGCTGGCCAACTTTATCGAATCCAGCCCGCTGCCGGTGAAAGCCGTCCTCGCCATGATGGGAAAAATCGAAGAGGTCTATCGCCTCCCCTTGCTTCCCATGCGTCGCGATACGCGCTCCAAGCTGCAGAAGATCGCGACCGAGGCGGGATTGATCGCCCGCCCCGCCGCCCCGCCAGCAACTGCCAGCGAATTTTACATTTACGAGAATTGGGCCGCCGGTCCGCACAAAGCCATGCTGCATCGCGCATCTTGCGGACAGTGCAGTTTCGGCAAAGGACGCCCCTCGGGGCACGATCCCAATCATTCGCGCTGGCATGGCCCGTACACGAACATCACCGAAGCGCGCGAGGCGACGCATCAAATGCCCGGAGTGCTGATCCGCAGCGAATGCAAGTGCGTGGCTTAGGGGCAGCAATTAGCAATTAGCAATTAGCACTTAGTAATTTGCAATTAGCTCTTAGCCATTAGCTTTGAAGTGCGCTGGTCAACTAGGTTTGTCGTCAAAATTACAATTTGTCATCCTGAGCGAAGCGAAGGACCTGCTGTTTGCCGGCAGCGTATATCGATCCATTTCCCCATGTCAGATTCCCAATCTGCTCTGAAGTCAGCTATCGAACGCCTATCAACTGGCGAAGCCGTCGCCAACTCCCACGAGGCCCGCAGCACCTTTTTCGCCTTCCGCGCCGCACTGACTCGCGGCGAGATCCGCGCCGCGGAAAAAATCGACGACCGTTGGGTCGTCAATGCCTGGGTGAAGCAAGGCATCCTGCTCGGCTTCCGTCTTGGCGAATTGAAAGAAATGTCAGATGGAGACACGCTCTCCTTTGTCGACAAAGACACCTTCCCTGCCCGTCGCCTGATGCTCGCTGATCGCGTTCGCCTTGTCCCCGGAGGATCCTCCATCCGCGAAGGCGCCTACGTTGCGCCGTCGGTCATCTGCATGCCGCCGATGTTCATCAACGTCGGTGCTTACGTGGACGAAGGCTCGATGATCGATTCGCATGCTCTGGTCGGCTCCTGCGCACAGATCGGCAAACGCGTGCACCTGAGTGCCGCCGCGCAAGTAGGAGGAGTGCTCGAGCCCATCAATGCCGCTCCTGTCGTCATCGAAGACGATGTACTCGTCGGCGGCAATTGCGGAGTCTACGAAGGCACGCTGGTCCGCGCCCGCGCCGTCTTGGGAGCGGGCACGATTCTCACCCGATCCACCCCGCTCTACGATCTCGTGCGCGGCGAAATCTACCGCGCATCGACGGATTGTCCACTCGAAATCCCAGAGAACGCTGTCGTCGTCCCCGGTGCCCGCGCTGTGAGAAAAGGCAAAGGCAGATCGGACGACTGGAACCTATCCCTGTACACGCCCGTGATCGTGAAGTATCGCGACGAGAAGACGGATAGGGCGATCGAGTTAGAGGAGTGGCTGCGCTAGCCGACTCAAGGGCTGAGTTATCAATCCTTTGCATAAATGTAAATAATACTTGACATATTGTATTACATACTATACTGTGTGTCTTGAAAAATAGACACAGCGAGGAGGTTTCCATGTCATTCCGTGAAAAAAGCGCCTGGATATCGTTGTTATCGATGACGGGCATTTATGGCTTTTACTTCTGGTCGGTGATTCACGCCGGGCCGCACGCCGGCGGCTTCCACCTCGGCAGCCTGCTGGTGACGGTCATTGCGCTCGTGATTCTGCAGGTCGTACTCACAATTGTGGTCGCCATCTTCACCCCCAAAGAAGCGCAGGCGCCGCGCGACGAACGCGACAAACTGATCGAACTCAGGGCCATGCGAGTCGCCTATGCCGGACTGGCCACGAGCGTCGCCCTCGCCTGCTTTTTCGGCGCGTTCAATCCTCCGATCATCTTCAATACGAATTCCCTGCTCTTCATTCTGGTGACAGCCGAGATTCTGCGCTCCGCCTGCCAGATTATCCAATACCGGCGTGGGGCCTGACATGGGAGCGATTCGCAACGAAATCAGACGCCTGCGCTTCGAGAACGGCGAGATGACGCAACAGGAGTTGGCGGAAAAAATCCACGTCACTCGCCAGACCGTCAACGCCATCGAACTGGGAAAATATTCGCCGTCCCTGGAGGCCGCATTCCGCATCTCTGCCGTGTTCGGCAAACCTCTCGAAAGCGTGTTCCACTACTCGCAGGACGAATGAGCAAATGCCAGGGTTGGGAGTAAAACCCGATCAAGACGGCAGCTTCGCCCTCGCGTCGCCCGAAAGCCGCGCCTGTTCCGCCGCAAATCTGCGCCGCATTTCGAGATGCTTGCCCCGGAAATGCGCTTGCGCCCGCTCTCCCCAGGCTCGCACGAAGTAGTAATTCAGCGCGCATCCGATCGCCGAACTGGTCAGTGGAACCAACCGCCCCGCCCATTTTTCCGCAACCTCGGCGCCCGCTTTTGCCGCAATGCGCTGGATCACGCGCGGCACGAAGCGGTTGACCACTTCCTTCTCCAGCAATTCGCGGCTGATATCGACTCCGGCGGCGCTGGCCGCGGCAATCCAGAGCTCGGCAATTTCGTCGTCAGTGTTCAACTCGAAACCATAGATCAGGCTGAGCTTTTGAATCATGCGCATGGTAATGGCCGACAGAATGCCCAGGTCGGGCACGATGGTGAGGAGTCCGCCCAGGCCAAAGCCGGCTCCTTCGGCCGCCGCCAGCTTCATGCCGCCACGGATCACCGAATCCGCCACATCGTCGAGGCGCTCCATCCGCAAGGTGTAAACGCCCTGAAAGGTGGCGAGTGGCAGGCCGTGCGCCACGCGTAATTGCATCAGGAAGCGTCCCGGATCGACCTTGATCGTGTCGTAGGCGCGAGTCAGGCCGCCGCGAATGGCACCCTCAATCCGCCGTCGCATCCAGGATTTCTTCTCGTCCGTCATCGCTGATTATGAGTTTAGCAGCCCGCATACATCGTCATCGAATTGGAGTCGAGATGCGTCTGGCCCGGTCTCGCACGATCGAGGCGGGAGTCGCGGCAGGCCGCGTTTCTACTCCGATGCCCTAGTTGCTCGCGCGCCGATAGGAACCCACGCTGTGCTAGCATCAATTCAACTAATGTCAACCGGAAAACTGCATATCGTTCCGCTGGGCGGGATGGGCGAGTTCGGTATGAACTGCATGGCCATCCGCTACGGCGATGACATCGTCGTGGTCGATGCCGGACTCATGTTCCCCGAAGCCGAATTGCTGGGCGTCGACATCGTTGTCCCCGACATTTCTTATCTGCTGGAAAATCGCAAGCACGTGCGCGGCATCGTGCTTACCCACGGACACGAAGATCACATCGGCGCTCTGCCCTGGATTCTCAGCGAACTGAATGTTCCCGTCTGGGGCACCGAATTTACATTGGCCTACGTCGAAGACAAACTCGACGAACACCAACTCCTCGACGCCGCCGACCTGCGCGAAATCCGCCCCGGAGAACGCTTCAAAGTCGGACCGTTCACCATTCACCCACTGCAGGTGACGCACAGCCTGGTTGACTGTGTGGCGCTCGCCATCCACACGCCGCTCGGCGTCGTGCTGCACACCGGCGACTTCAAGGTCGACCCCACGCCGACCGACAACCGGCTCTTCGATCTGCACGGTTTCGCGGAGTACGGCAAAGAGGGTGTGCTGTTGCTGTTGCAGGATTCCACCAACGTCGAGCGCAAGGGCTACACGCCGAGCGAACGCGCGGTGCGCCGCAAGTTTGAGGAGGTATTCGTCCGCACCAAGCGGCGTCTGTTCGTCTCCTGCTTCTCATCTTCGATTCACCGCATCAAGCTGACCGTCGACATGGCGCGCGAGCACGGCCGCAAAATTTGTTTCATTGGCCGCTCCATGAACAATTCCTCTGAGATCGCCGAGGACCTTGGGTATGTCCAGATTCCCGAGGGGATGCTGATCCACCCCGGCGAAATGAGAAATTTTCCGCCGGAAAAAGTTTGCGTGCTGATCAGCGGCACCCAGGGCGAACCCATGTCGGCGCTGTCGCGCGCGGCAGTGGATAACCACAAGCACGCCAAAATCGAAAAAGGAGATACCGTCGTCCTCTCCTCGCGCATTATTCCGGGCAACGAAAAAGCCATTTACCGCATGGTGGACCATCTGTTCCGCCGCGAAGCCTTCGTCATCTATGACGATGGATCTTACCCGCCCATTCACGTCAGCGGACATGCCAGCCAGGAAGAATTGAAGCTCATCATCAACCTGGTGCGGCCGAAGTATTTTGTACCGATCCACGGTGAATACCGGCAACTCAAATTGCATGCCGAGTTGGCCGGTTCGATGCATGGCTCGGTCGGCAGCGTCATGTTGATCGAAAGTGGGGACGTCCTGGAGATCGATGAACTGGGAGCGCGCAAAGCGGGACGCGTCAATGTGGGCCGCGTTTGCATCGATTCTGGATCGCGGACCGATGTAGTGGAAGATTTAGTGATCAAAGACCGCCGCCACCTGAGCGAAGACGGTTTCGTGATGCCGGTGATCGCCATCAATAAGCTGACCGGCCGCGTCGAAACGTCCCCCGAAATCGTGACCCGCGGCTTCGCGCCCGGCGAAAACGGGGTAATCGAGCGCGCCCGCGAGATTGTGATGGAGACGCTCGATGCCTCCAGCGCCGAAGAGAAGGCCGACTACGGCGTGATCAAAGAAAAAATCCGCACCGACCTGAAGCGCTATATCTCGCGGCAGACGCAGCGGCGGCCACTGATCATGCCGGTGATACTGGAGATCTGAGTTCAATCGATCCAGCCCGGCTATTCCGGTTGACGAGGTCCGGTGTTGGCGCTAGGGTGGGAAGAGGATAGCTTTGGAGGGCCGGGCCATGACCATTGAAATCAACCGTCCGGAAATCGAAGCCCTGATTCGGCAGCGACTGCATAGCGGCGCCTTCGAGAGCGTGGAAGACGTGCTTTTCGATGCCCTAGAAATACAGCGCGAACGCGAGGCCTGGCTTCGGGAAAACAAAGACGCGATCAACGCCAAGATCGAACGCGGCTTGGCCCAACTCGAACGGGGCGAAGGCATACCGGGGGACGAACTGCGCAAGCGTCTGGCTGCCGATAAAACAGCGTGGCTCAAGGATCGCTCCGATTCGTGAAGCGCTACCGGGTCGCGCCAGAAGCCGAAGACGATCTTCGGCAGATTTGGCGATACCTGCTTGGCGAAGCGGGACTCGCCATCGCCAATCGGATTCAGGGAGAATTGGTGGACGCCTTCGAGACCCTGGCCGATGTTCCCGGCAAAGGCCATAAGCGTCCCGACCTCACCCCACGAGATGTTTTGTTCTTCAGCGTCTATCAATACATGATCGTCTACCGGCGAGCGGAGTTGTTGGAGGTCGTCGCCGTCCTGCATGGCAAACGGGATGTAAAGCGACTGCTCGAGAGCCGCGCGTCATTGTGACCGACGCAAGGAATTCTGGCAAACCTAATGTGTTTGCCAACAGATCAGGTTACGCTAAGTTCAAACCGAGTAGTTTTTCCTGGCGTTGGGGAGCGATTGCGAAAGCTTTCCACCCACACCCGCCACCTTGGCAATGCCGCCTCGCGCCTCCGCGATGCGGCGCAATGCAACAGGAGCACGCTCGGCTCGTCGTCATCCTCTAAAGCAGCGCGGAGGTACTCAGCAGCAAACTCGAGGTTGTCGCGCAGTTCGCGAATTGTGGCTTCGTCGTGCGATGTGCTCGCCTTGCGTTTCATCGTGATCTCTCCCTGTAATTCAAGCAAGCGTTCCGATGCGGCGAGGATTCCAATCAGTATCCGGCTTCGCGTCCGTGGCGGACTCCCAGTATCACGATCTTTTTCCCGTCGTAGTGATATAGAGCGACATAGGCCCCGTGTCCGAAGTCAATCACCCACTCGCGGAACTCCGGCGGCAACTCTTCGACAGGACGGCCAACCTCGGGATGCTTGCCGAGCGCTTTTACGCCCTGCCGGATCGCCTTGACGGCGCGCTTGGCTGCCTCACGGCTTTTGGGGGCAAGAAAGTCATGAAGACGGGCCACATCCAGCAGGGCTGCTTGGGACCACCTCAGACGCGACATTTTGGAGGCACAGCGTCCTTACCCGCTTCGAGCTTGGCCAGCCAGGCGTCGGCTTCCTCGGCGGTCGCGTGCAGGCCAGTCGTCTGGTAATGGTTCCAGGCGGCCAGCGCAGCCTGCCGAAATTCCTCGCTCTTCTCTTCGCGCTCCACATACTGCTCAATCGCTTCGCGCATGACCCAGTGCGACGACCTCCGACGGGCCGTGGCGAGGCGCTGTATGCGCTGTTTGGTCTTGTAATCGAGTTTCAAGCTGGTGGTAGAGGGCGTGGGCATGGTTGGTGCTCCAAGGTGTTACCTAGTGATACTATAGCACCGAGGGGTGAGAAAACTGTACCGTAACGACTGAATCCCTTCCGTTATGGTCTCTCTCGACGACATTCGCGCAGCCCAAACCCTACTCCGCGGCCGGGTGCCCCACATCTCGCGGTTTTCGAGATGTGGGCTATTCCTAAACGTGTGCCCTTCCCCTTTATTTATTGCGCCGCTTCGACCGTGAGCTTCAACCCCACCGCCTTAGTAACGGCAACCAGCGTGGAAAGCCGCGGGTTCCCGCGAGCCGACAAGGCGCGGTACAAGCTCTCGCGCTCAATACCGGCGGCTTTGGCTACCTTGGCAATGCCCCCTCGCGCCTCAGCAATGCGGCGCAGTGCGATCAGAAGCACGCTGGGCTCGTCGTCATCCTCCAAGGCAGCGCGGAGGTACTCAGCGGCAAACTCGGGGTTGTCGCGCAGTTCGCGAATTGTGGCTTCGTCGTGAGATATGCTCGCCTTGCGTTTCATCGTGTTCTCTCCCCGTAATCTTCGAGATATGCGAGCGCCCGCTTGATGTCGGACGACTGCTTGCGTTTATCTCCGCCGCAGAGCAGCAAAACACATTCTTTGCCTACCCTGCGCGTAATAGACTCGATATCCCGGGCCCCAATCGAGGCGCAGCTCGAACAAACCGCCACGCAACGCTTTGGAGTCGCCGAAGTTGCCAGCAGAGAGGCGATCGATCCGAGCCACGATCTTTGCTCTGGTTCGGACATCTCTCAGTTCTGACAGCCACTCGCCGAAGACATCTCTGCCCGATGCGGTGAGATAGCGGCGGATTTCCATCGCTCGTTCATTGTAACTTATAGATCACAGCTGCGCAAGCTTGCAAAAAACGCGAGGACCGGGCACGCTGAAGGAACGGCGCTATGGTCACCCTAAAGGACATCCAGCAAGCCCAAACCCTCCTCCACGGCATCGCCGTCCGCACTCCCCTGTTCGAATGGACCGGCACTTCAGATCAGCGCGAGCTCTTCCTCAAACTCGAAAATCTGCAGCCCATCGGCGCCTTCAAACTGCGCGGCGCTTACAACAAGGTCGCAGCACTCAGCAACGACGAGCGCCGCCGCGGAGTGATCTCCTACTCCAGCGGCAATCACGCGCAGGGCGTGGCCTACGCGGCCCGGGCCCTTGGAGTGAAGGCCATCATCGTCATGCCCGGCAATGCTCCGAAGAACAAGCTCGAAGCCACGGCCGCGCTCGGAGCAGAGATCGTCATCGTCGGTCCCAGCAGCGAAGAGCGCCGCCTGTGCGCCGAACAGTTGGGGGCCGAGCATGGCTATGCCATCGTGCCCCCTTATAACGACGAGAAGATCATTGCCGGCCAGGGGACCGTGGGACTCGAAATCCTCGAGGACCTGCCCAATGTTGAAACCGTGCTCGTCCCGGTCGGCGGGGGTGGACTCATCAGCGGCGTCGCTGCCGCCATCAAGCTCAGTCCACCACAGCCCGGCCAAACCAGGGTCAAGGTAATTGGAGTCGAGCCCGAGCTCGCCGCCGATGCGCGAGCCAGCCTCCGCGCCGGACACATCGTGTCCTTTCCCGCCGAGCAGGTTTCGCAGACGCTGGCCGATGGCCTTCGCACCCAAAGTGTCGGCGCCATCAATTTCGAACATATCCGCGCTTATGCCGATGAAATCATCAGCGTGACCGAAGGCGAAATTCGCGAGTCCATGCGCGCACTGAGCGCAAACGCAAAAACCGTGGCAGAACCGAGCGGAGCTGTCGCTCCGGCTGCGTTTTTTTTCCATGCCGACGAGTTGCCCAACTCAAAGATCAACGTAGCTGTAATCAGTGGTGGCAACATCGATCCCAAACTGCTGGGCGAGCTGCGGCGAGACCGAAGCGAGCTGTCAGTCCGGGAGTCCAATGATCGGGTGTAAGGTCTCAGGTGTCACGTCTCAGGAAAAGCCAGCGCGGATGACCTGCCCAGATTTTCCTGAGACCTCATACCTGGAACCTAAGGCTTAATCTTCCATGATTCGCTTTGGCATAGCAGGTTTCGGATTGCACGCCGTCCGGCGGCTGATGCCGGGGTTCGCGCTGGCCCACAATTGCAAAGTCGTCGCGCTGTCGCGGCGTGATCCCGACAAGGCACGCGCCGCCGCCGCGGAATATGGCATCCCGCACGTCTTCGTCTCTACCGAAGAACTGAGCCGCTGCCCCGCAGTCGACGCCGTGCTGGTTACCACTCCCAATGTCTGTCACCTCCGGGATGTCCTGACCGCGGTTGCCGCTGGCAAACCCGTGCTGTGCGAAAAGCCGATGGGCATGAACGCCGAAGAATGCCGCCAGATGGTCGAAGCTGCACGCCGCGCCGGAGTTCTTCTCGGCGTCGCGCAGGTCTTTCGCTTCGAAGAAAGTACGGCAAGATTTCGCGAACGCATCGCCGCGGGCGACGTCGGTCGCCCCATCTTTGCGCGAGCCGAGTTCTCCTATCCTGGACTGGGCCATGCACGCACCTGGCTCTACAACCGTGCGATCGCAGGGGGTGGGCCCATCGCCGACGTGGGCGTCCATTGCATCGATGTCTTGCGCTACATCCTGCAAGATGAGCCACACCTGGTGAGCGCGATCGGCCATTTCGAGGAACCGTCAGGGGATGTCGAGACGGCCGCCATCCTCAGCCTGCAATTTCAGCGAGGCACTCTGGCCACGGTGCTGGTCTCAACTCGCGCTCAGTATCGAACCCCATTGGAGATTGTCGGAGACGCTGGCGTGCTTAGGGCCGACGATGCTTTGAATGTTGAACGTCCGGTCAAATTGCAACTGTGGCACGGTGAACAACTGGACACCGAAGAGACTGCTTCAAACCGGCTTGCCTACGCCCGGCAGGTTGACAGCTTCGCGACAGCGGTCGAAGGACGGGAAGCGTTTCCGGTACCTGGGTGGGAGGGTTGGCAGAACCAACTCGTTCTGGACGCTGCTTACCGCAGCTTGTCGTCGGGCAAAAGCGAAGAGATTTCACGACTGGCGCACGATCGAAGCAACACGATCGAAGCAACTAGACAATCGCGATATTAAGCGATTGCGGCCGTACCGGCGAAGGCTCGAAACCCAACGCTGGCAAAGCTTTTCCGCAAATAAAGAGCGTCCTGGAATCCAAAAGACTCCAGGACGCCCGAACAGCCCTCCCCAGAACTGCTCACTTCGAAGATATCCACAGTGGTCCGTGATAGGAATTCCACCCTGGAGCCGATCCATGGCACCAATGAGCCACTTGTAAAGAATTGCTTCCGTGGTACGATCGGTAACCATTGCGATTGGTTACTATCGATTGCACGAGCGCTCTGGGAGCGGAATCTCCATCTTTTTCGTTGCGAGCCCCCCACCGACTTCCGAGCCACAAGGGATTCCATTTCGCAGCCAGCCAAGCCGACTGCGGCATTGATTTCCTCGGTCTTCAGGGAAGGTGATTGTTGCTTGTGTGCAGCAGTTTGCAACCGTGGAATTGCAAAAGACACAAGAATTTGTTGCAAGCTATTGAAAACAAATAGTAACATTGCATTAGTAACTTTGGTAAGTAAAGTGCATTGCAATCTGTAGGCGACCTATACTTTGGACTTTGAGTTCAAAGCGAACATGGAAAAAAGAAGGATTTTGGGAGGGACTTAACATGAGGCGAGTGGTAGTTCTGGCTTTACTGGCATTGGCTTTACCGATGGCCGCAACCGCAGACATCATCATGATGAACCAAGGCGGCACCATCGCAATATCGAACATGGCCGGGACCGGCGGATTAGGGATGATCGGCGCAAGCACGATCACCTCCAAGGGATCTCAACTAACTCAATTTAACAGCTTTACTGGGCACCTTGGCACTGTCAACTACTCAACGGGCACCCTGCTTAGCGGATCGGTCTCGGGCGGCGGCACATTTTCGGGCGGCGGAACTTTTGACATCTTTGGCATCGGCGCCTGGGCAAAAACGGTAACTGGCTGCCCATCTTGCAAGAATCCGATTTCACTGTTCACCGGCAGTTTCTCCGGTCCGGTTACCTGGACCCTGGATAGCGCCGGTAAGAACGAATCCACCTATACTCTCAGCGGCATGATTTCAGGCACCCTGTGGAACGGTCGTGTTGTGAACGGATACACGAGCCAGAACATCGCCATCCTCACCAGGGGTCAACTTAACAACGGCATCGGGCACATCGGGATCGGCACGACAGGCATCACCACTCCGGAACCCGGCACTTTGGGTCTCCTGGGAACCGGTCTTGTTGCTGTAGCAGGAATGTTCCGTCGCAAGCTGATACGAGGATAGCTTAGATCTATAGGTTCGCCCAGAACGCTCAACTCATGGCCCCGCCGAAAGGCGGGGCTTTTGATTTTCGGATCCAATTTTCAACCAGGATTAGCTTTGCGGCAGAAAAGTTATTGGCAAAGTTATTTGCAAAGATAACTGCCCGTCACCCCAGCTTTGACTCGGCTCATCTTCCCGCCGCGCGTTACTGCGGTAATGGGACAAGATGGCTTTGCCGTTGACCTAGGCATCCTCCAAACCTACAGTCAGGCGCAGGGGGATGTGATGAAGGATATTCATGAGGTTTTGCGCCGCAAGCAGGCGCAGTACACGCAACTGGGGAAGCAGATCGAAATGCTGCAACAGGCGGCCGAAAAACTGCGCGAAGTCGCGCCCTTGCTCGCCGAAACCGACGCTGAGGACGATAGCGCCGTGCTGACGGAAGTGGACGACGAAAACTCCAGTGCAATGGCTGCCAAAGCCAGCGCTCAAGCCTCGCCAGCCGCAGCCAAGCCTGGGCGCAGTGCGACTCCGCGCTGGCCCTAGAACGCTGCCGGTAGAACAAGAAGCCAGAAGCGCGGCGGGAGGAGTTCGTCTTCCATGGTATTGCAGACTCTGCTGATGTCAAAGGATGACTCGACGGCGGAAACGCTGATTCGGGTACTGGCGCAGTTTGGCGTTGCGGTCGAACGGTCGAACCTGGCCGATGTCGCCGTAACCCGACTGGGCGAGGAGCGCTTCGATCAGGCCATCGTCGATTTCGACGATCCCGAAGCAGCATCCTTGATGCTCGAGGCCTGCCGTCGTCTCGCTGGCCCCGACCGAAATCCGCCCGTCACCATCGCTTTGTTGCATGATGCCTCGCAGATCCGCTCCATCCTCGGCGCCGGCGCCCATTTCATCCTCGTCAAGCCAGTCACCAGCGAACAGGCGCAGAACACCTTGCGCGCGGCCACGGCTCTGCTAAAGCGCGAAAGACGGAAGTCGTCGCGGGTTGCAGTGCAGGCCCCCGTTTCGATCCGCCTCGGCGATGGCGATCCCACGGAAGGCATCCTGCTCGATCTCAGCACCGGCGGCATGGATGTGCTGGCGGCCAAGCCGATCCCGTCCGCCACCGAAGTTTATTTCTGTTTCGAACTTCCCGATGGCGTCCTGAAAATTGAAGGCGCGGCGGAAGCTGCCTGGAGTACCGCGAATGGTCAAGTTGGCCTCCGCTTTCTTAACGTGTCGACCCAGATGCGCGAGCAAATGGATGAGTGGCTCGCCGCTCACTCTGGCTACGCATTGCCGGAGGAATCTGACACGGTCAACCAATGTAAACTGACCGACCTCAGTCTAGGCGGCTGCTATGTGCAGACCGACTCTCCGTTTCCTCAGTTGTCAGCTGTTGATTTGTGCCTTCGCGCTCCCGCCATGGAAATTCACACGGAAGGTTTGGTTCGAGTCATGCATCCCGGCCAGGGCATGGGCATTGAATTTCCTGCCACCACAGAAGAACAGCGCAAGAGTGTCCAGGATTTCATCGAGTTTCTCACCAGCCAACCAGGAGCCACGCCGCAACTGGAAATCTCTCCGCGCTCGCTCGTCGCCGATGCCGCTGACTTAAGCGAAACCGGCAACGCCGGAACCGACATCGAGGATCCCCTCCTCGAATTGCTGCGCACCGGAACTGCGCTGGAGCAGGACGCGTTTCTCGACGCTCTGCATCGCCAGCGAACTCCAGCGGACGTCACTCAATAATCTCCCATATTTTTCTGATGCAATAGAATTGCCCTTCCGGTAGGGACGCGCTTGCCTGACCGTCGGGAGCTTTATTGCGGTCCGGTAGAGACGGGGCTTGCCCCGTCTGGCGTGCATCATCTCACTGGCAGCAGCGAGATGTGGACCACGCCCCTCCCAAAAGCCGAAAGGCCGGCTCGATTGCAAAACAATTCCATCGCGCGCGCATTGCTGTTGGCTGGTGTATGTCTGCTGGCTATCACTCCGTTTTTTTATTGGGGCAATCCCTCCGGCCATGATTTTGAGTTCCACATGTATTCGTGGATGGAGGTCCTCGGCCAATGGACGCATGGAACTGTCTATCCGCGCTGGGCCGCGCTCGCACATTGGGGATACGGCGAGGCGCGCTTCCTGTTCTATCCGCCTGCGTCCTGGACGCTCGGCGCCGCGCTGGGTGCCGTTCTGCCGTGGAAGCTGGTGCCCGGCGCATTTTGCTGGATTGCGCTCGTGCTGGCTGGATTCTCCATGTACCGGATCGCGCGTGTGTGGCTCCGACCCGCGGATGCACTTTTTGCGGCCGCTTTCTATGCGCTAAATCCGTACCACTTAATGATCCTGTACTGGCGGAGCGCATACGCCGAACTGCTGGCGGCTCCGCTGTTGCCGCTGATGGTGCTTTGCCTGTTGTGGATCTTTCTCCCGGAACGCGACTCCGGCCTTCGTCCAATGCTGTGGCTGAGTCTGGTGCTGGCGGCCGCATGGCTCACCAACGTGCCCGCAGCCATGATGATCCACTACTCCACCGTGGGAGTGGCTTTGCTCTTGGCCGTGATTGCCGCGCGCCAGGGCAACCACAAATCATCGTCCCACGAATCGTCTTCCCACGAACCATCGCCGCAGACAAGATCCGCTCTTGGACCCGGGCCACACATCTGGCGCGCCCTGGCCCGCACCGCCTTTGCCGTGCTCCTTGGAGCCGGCCTCGCTTCCTTCTATCTCTTCCCCGCTATCTGCGAACGGAGCTGGATCGATCTCAGCCAGGTGCTGTCGCCGGGAGTCCGTCCGCAAGACAATTTCCTCTTTACCACCCTCGCCGATCCAGACCACAACCGCTTCAATCTTCTGGTCTCGACCGCCGCGCTCGTCGAAATCTGCATTCTCGCGTTGGCGATCTGGTTCTCTCATAAAAAGAAGCACGTAGGGATAGCCGCCCCCGGCTGTCCAGCAGCGCGCAGCACGACAGACACCCCGTGGATGCTCTTCTCCGCCTGGGGCGCCATGGGTGCGCTCCTCATGCTCAGAGTGAGCAATCCGCTTTGGCAGTACTTGCCCGAACTCCGCTACGTACAACTTCCCTTCCGGTGGTTGCTATGCCTGAACGCCGCGTTGGCAATGCTGCTCGCCATGCCTTCGAGGCGCTGGAGTTGGACGTCGCGTCTCCTGGCGAGCACGCTTCTGCTAACTGCACTTATCCTCGCCGGCCATCGCTTTCAACCTCCATGGTGGGAGACCTCGGCCGATATTCGCGAAATGCGAGATGCCATCGCTGATGGCACCGGCTATGAGGGCACAGACGAATATGTTCCGGCAGGAACCGATCCCTACGAACTGGACAAGAATCTGCCGCGCATCAGCGGTAGCAGCGGAGCAGCCGTGCCCAGCAGGATGCTGGCTTGGGAGGCGACGGAAAAACACTTCATCGTCCACGCCGACGCTCCGCAGAGCTTCACCGTACGCCTTTTCAGTTACCCGGCGTGGGAGGTCATCGTGAATGGCCAGCCCACCACAACCAGCAAAACCAGTGTCACCGGCCTGATCATCGTTCCGGTTGCCGCCGGAGACAATGATGTACGCATTTATTTTCGCCGGACGATGGATCGTTGGGTGGGAGACGCCGTCTCCCTGATCAGCTTGGCGGTGTTTGTAGTGGTGTGGAGGAAGACGGGCTCAAGGACTCCGGAGAGAACAAAATGCATCGCCGCATTCTGGTAGCAACTTCAAATCCCGGCAAACTGCGCGATTTCGCCGGCGCCGCCGCTCCCGTCGGCATCACCATCGCCACCATCCCGCACTTCTCCTCTCTCCCCGAGGTGGTCGAGGATGGAGAAACCTTCGAGGCGAACGCGCGCAAGAAAGCGGAGTCCTACAGCCGCGCCGTTCCCGGCGAACTTGTTTTAGCGGACGATTCCGGCCTGGAGATTGACGCACTCGGCGGCGCTCCGGGAGTCCGCTCCGCCCGTTATGCAAGGGATGATCCGCACGATGATCTGCAAAATGACGATCCGCAAAATGACCTGCCACACAAAGCAGAATGCAACGCGGACGACGAGGCCAACAACACAAAAGTGCTCCGCCAACTAAAGGGAATTCCGGGAAACAAACGCACCGCCCGCTTCGTATGTGTCCTCGCCGCCGCTCGCGACGGCCAGACGATCCACAGCAGCCGCGGCACCGCTGAGGGTATTATTCTGGACGCGCCGCGCGGCCAGAATGGATTCGGATACGATCCGCTTTTCTTCTTCCCGGCAATTCAAAAGACATTCGCCGAATTGAGCGCCGAAGAAAAAGCGCGCTACAGCCATCGTGGCGCCGCCTTTCGCGCCTTCCTCGAGTGGTATCGGACAACTGATAATCCAAAGTTCTAACGGCTAGAGTTCGCAGAGAAACGCTCGTCAAACCACAACCCGCAAAGTTACGCGCGCAGAAATAGCCGCCCTCTCTGCTGCGATCTCTGCGTACTCTGCGGTTAATGGGTGACCTCTCCTTGACTTCCATTCCCGCGCAAAACGATAATAACCAGTTTGCACATCGGACGCGTAAGGAGCAGTCATCGTGGCGTCAACTGCCAATCCCGTTGCCCCCAGAATAAAATCAGGTGTTGCGCCACTACGCGCCGGTCACGGAACGTCGTTCCTGCTGCGCCGTCTCCATTCCCTCAGCGGCGTCGTTCCGATCGGAGCCTTCCTTCTCGAACACTTCCTCTCGAACGCCGAAGCCTTCAAAGGCCCCATCGCCTACGGTAAGCAAGTCGAGTTTCTAAACAGTCTACCCGGTGTCTTTTTTCTCGAGTTGTTCTTCATCTGGATTCCGATCCTCTACCACGGCCTCTACGGCGTCTACATCTGGTATCAAGGCGACACCAACGTCGGTGAGTATCCGTGGACGGGCAACTGGCTCTACACCGCGCAGCGCTGGACGGGCATCATCGCGCTCGTCTACATGGTGCAGCACACGTATTTCCTGCGCTTCACCGGCGTGCATCTGCCGACACATCCAATGCAGGCGTTCGCCAAAGTGCAGGCGGAATTTCAGAATCCATGGATGATTGCCTTCTACGCGGTCGGCATCATCTCCGCTTCCTGGCATTTTAGTTATGGCCTGTGGCTGTTCGCGGCGAAGTGGGGAATCACTACGGGCGAAATGGCGCGCCGCCGCTTCGGCTACATTTGCCTGGCACTCGCACTCGGCCTGGTGTTGATAGGAGCGGCCAGCATGGCAGGTTTTCTCCGGACGCCCCCACAGCCCTTGGATTCGAATGCATCGGAAAATATCGTAATGAAGTAGCGCGACTTGATCGATTGGGGCTCGGCAACAACGGGAAGGCACGGCTTTAGTCGTGCCGTAAAGAATCAACAACCACACGGGCTTTAGCCCTGACGGGCCAAGTCCTGAAGATCGGATTCATAAATAATGGCAGCTCCGAAGATTATCGTAGTGGGTGGCGGCCTCGCCGGCCTCGCCGCCGTCATCAAGATCGCCGAGATGGGCGGAGAAGTTGACCTGTTCTCGATCGTCCCCGTAAAGCGCTCCCACTCGGTCTGCGCCCAGGGAGGCATCAACGCCGCCAAGAACCTGAAGGGCGAGGGCGATTCCACCTACAAGCACTTTGACGACACCATCTACGGTGGAGATTTTCTTGCCAACCAGCCGCCAGTCAAGGCCATGTGCGAGGCCGCTCCCGGCATCATCGATCTACTCGACCGCATGGGCGTTCCCTTCAATCGCACACCCGAAGGTCTCCTTGATTTTCGGCGCTTCGGAGGCACGCTCTATAACCGCACCGCCTTTGCCGGAGCGACCACCGGACAGCAACTCCTGTACGCGCTCGACGAGCAGGTGCGCCGCTACGAATCCGAAGGCAAGGTGAAGAAGTACGAGCATTGGGAATTTCTCTCCGCCGTGCTCGATGGACAGCACGTTGCTCGCGGCATCTGTGCGATGGACTTGCGCACAATGGAGGTTCGCACCTTCCCCGCCGACGCCATCATCGTCGCCACCGGCGGCTGCGGCGCCATTTTCGGCAAATCGACAAATTCCGTCGTCTGTACGGGATCGGCGCAGTCCGCGCTCTATCAGCAGGGCGCTTTCTACGCGAACGGCGAATTCATTCAGGTGCATCCCACCTGCATCCCCGGCGAAGACAAACTGCGCCTCATGTCGGAATCGGCGCGTGGCGAAGGTGGCCGCGTCTGGGTACCCAAGACTGCGGGAGACAAGCGCGATCCCAAATCCATCCCAGAAAAAGAACGCTGGTATTTTCTCGAGGAGTGGTATCCAAAATACGGCAATCTTGTCCCGCGCGACGTGGCTACACGCGCCATTTTCAAAGTGGTGTTCGAACTCAACCTCGGCATCGACGGCAAGCCGATGGTTTATCTCGACCTGACGCACATCGACCGCAAGACTCTCGACCGCAAGCTGGAAGGCATCCTCGAAATCTACGAGAAGTTTGTCGGCGACGATCCGCGCGACACGCCGATGAAGATTTTTCCCGGCATGCACTACACCATGGGCGGGCTCTGGATCGACTACAAGCAAGCCACGAATATTCCCGGAATCTACGCCGCAGGCGAGGCCGAATACCAGTATCACGGCGCCAATCGCTTGGGTGCAAACTCGCTGGTGTCGTGCATCTTCGGAGGCTTCGTATCCGGCCCGAACGCAGTGCAGTACGCCAAGAGCCTTCAGGGCGCGCCAAGTAACGGTCATTTCGAAGCGGAGCGTAAACGTCAGGAAGAGATCAATGGCCGGCTGATGAAAGCCGACGGCAACGAGAATCCATTTCTTCTGTGGCGGGAACTCGGCGCGCTGATGACCGAAAACTGCACCGTCATCCGTTACAGCAAAAAGTGCGAGGCTGCCGACGCCAAAATAGTCGACCTGCTCAATCGCTTCCAGAAAATCAATCTAAGCGATCGCTCGCAGTGGGCCAACACAACAATTGCCTTCGCGCGGCAACTTTACAACATGCTGCAATTGTCGCGAGTAATAGCACAGGGAGCGGCCATGCGCGACGAATCACGCGGCTCGCACTACAAACCCGACTTTCCGGAGCGCGACGATAAGAATTGGATGAAGACCACGAAAGCGGTGTTCGCGCCGGATTTGGATGAGCCGAAATTTGAGTTTGAGGCAGTGGATGCGAGTCTGATTCCTCCGCGTCCGAGGAAATACTGATGTGGACAGTTCAAATCCGCGGATACGCCATGTTTGCTGCGGCAATCGGCGCATTAATGGTCTTGATGGGTGTCGCGATGCTTCTTCGGCATCACGACTACGGGCTATTTTGGATAGCCGCTGGTCTAGTTCAGTTCGCCGTTTGGATGTCGAGGTTGTTGAACGTACCTCGACGAAATAGTACCGGGAAGGGCACGAGTTCCACTCGTGCCGATTAAGGCGTCCCCCAGGACTGCGGCTTCAGCCGCTGGGGGCCACGGGTCGAGGTTGAATTTCGGAAACGCGGAGCAATACCGATACTCGGAAGAGTTAAGAGCTAGCCGGGCGACCACAGGATTCTGATGAACGTAAGTCCGATGGTTAGCGAAGTCGTTTGCATCGCGAATCCGATGATCGGTGAATCCGCGTTGCCATATCTCGGAGCCGCGTCCGATAAGACTGCCGAGTTCATGCGAGTATCCGCCTTTGATCAACTGGACGGCGCGCTCGATGGTTACGTCTTGAGCAGGGGTAAGCAAAAGATGGACATGATCGGGCATGAGGACAAAGTCGTGCAGCGCGTAGCGGCCTTCGCGACGGTAGTGATGCAGAGTTTTGAGTAATAATCGGGCATAGTTTTCGACCACGAACAGTCGTCGATGATGCCAGGTACAGAAAGTTAGGAAATAAGTTCCGGGAGGAGAAAAGAGTCGAGAAGGCCTCAAGAGCAACCTCAGCGGCTGGAAGCCGCAGTTCTCTTTCAGCCTATATTGGCACGAGGGGAACTCGTGCCCTTCCCGGTTATTTTTCTTGCGATGACGTTTCGTTTCGGGAAATCCGTACGCAAGCCAAGAGCAAAAGGCTAAAAGCTAAATGCCAAACAACAAGTCCGTAATCCTAAAGATAAAACGCCAACTCACCCCTAACGCCAAGGCGTCGTGGGAAGAGTTTGAGATTCCTTACAAGCCGAACATGAACGTCACTTCGGCTCTCATGGAGATCGCGGCCAATCCTGTGACTCGCGACGGCAAACAGACCACGCCCGTCACCTACGACTCGAATTGTCTCGAGGAGATCTGCGGCTCCTGCGCCATGCTCATCAATGGACGCGCCCGCATGGCTTGCTCTGCCCTGCTCGACCACCTCGATCACCCGATCAAGCTTGAGCCGCTCTCGAAATTTCCCATCGTGCGCGATCTCTCGGTCGATCGCAGCGTGCTCTTTGAGAATCTGAAAACCGTAAAGGCCTGGGTGCCGATCGATGGCACCTACGACCTCGGTCCCGGCCCTCGCGTCTCCATGGAGGATCAGGAAAAGGCCTATCCGCTCTCGAATTGCATCTCGTGCTGCTGCTGCATGGAAGCCTGTCCGCAGTTTAACGAAGACACGGGCTTCGTCGGCGCGGCCACGATTTCTCAAGTGCGCCTGTTCAACACCCATCCCACCGGCGCCGCTCTGAAGCGCGAGCGCTTGTCCGCGTTGATGAGTGACGGCGGCATTCAGGAATGCGGCTACGCGCAGAACTGCGTTGAGATTTGCCCAAAGGAAATTCCGCTGACCACTTCGATCGCCGAGGTCGGCGGCCAGGTGATGAAGCAAGCGCTGGGCGATCTGCTGCAAAAGTAACCGAATCTGAGTAGAGAAGAGCAGCATCTCGGCTAGGGCGGTTTCCATAGGCGCCGCAATTGGGCACGCGCCGCGAATTCCGGCAACGACCCGCATGATGCCGCAATCCGCGTCACTATCCCAAATTCCGCTAGGAGTCGCATTTTGCCAGTCCCAAAACGGGTATTGTCCCGAATTTGGGCCTGGTAACCGGCAGATTACCCTCAAGTAACCGGCGGCAACTCCCTTAAGTAATTGGGTTTAGCCCGAATTGCTTCGCAAATTTATTCAACTGTGGTTTACAATTGCCCATCCTGTCGGTAAATGGGCCCACAGGAAGCCTTACAACAGCAGCAAAAAAGGTATCAAACGACGCGGGGATCATGACGGAGCGAACCACGACTGAGCGATACATAACGGGAAGACCGCAGAGCTCGAAATCGCCAATCGCGATAGCGATGTCACTGCTCGCGCTGGCGATCCTGTTTGCGCTCGCGACTCCGCAATCGGCGTTTGCCCTGCACAGCGTCAATCCTCACCGCCACCACCGGATCCTGCATGCCTTTCGTTTTCGCGGCATGCGCGGTTATCTTTGGAATCCTCTGTTCCGTCCGTCGCACGATTCCCTGCTTCGGCAAAATGAAGAAATCGACCGCCTTGATCTTCCCCGCATTCAGGACGACGACGAACTCGAAGCGCTCAAGACCTCGGGTGAGCTGGTGCCCATCACGGCTAGCGAATCTCTGAAGATTGAGCCCAGTCTTGATCCTTCGCGCCGCTATTGCCGGCCCTGGACTCGCGATTTTGTGCAGGATCTTTCTGAAGTCTATTACCGCGAGTTTCACGCACAAATTCAGGTAAACTCCGCCGTGCGCACCGTCAAGGTGCAGAAGAAACTTCGCCGCCACAATCGGAACGCCGCTCCCGCGGATGGCGACACCGCCTCTTCTCATCTCGCCGGCATCACCGTCGACCTGCAACGCCGTGGCATGACAAAAGAAGAGATGCGCTTCGTCGAGCACTACCTGTTCTATCTGAACGCGCTCGGCCTGGTCGAACCCGAAGAGGAGAGGCGCCACTGGTGCTTCCACATCATGGTCTCCGACCACTACAGCGACTGGCGCGAGACGCAGACGATTTTCCCGCGCCCTCCATTGGAAGAGCCGGTCGTGGCACCGGCCAACTCCGTTGCCGCCGTCACCGCGATGCCTGCCTCCAACTAGGCGAGCGGCGACTGTTCCTCTGAAATCCGTTTTAGATTCCGCATCCGCTACAATTTCTGCAGAATGATTGTTCTGATGGCCGGCCTCCCCGGAACCGGAAAATCCACGCTCGCTCGCGAACTGGCTCATCACACTCAAGGCACGCTCCTCAGCAAAGATGAAATTCGCGCCGCCCTGTTCGCGCCCGGCGATATTGAATATTCCGTGCAGCAAGATGACTTCGTGATGGAGGTCATGCTCGACTCCGCCCGGTACCTGCTGCGAAAAAATCCTGCGCGCAGCATTTTTCTAGACGGCCGTCCTTTTTCTCGCCGCGACCAGATCGCGCGCGTTCTAGAATTCGCCCGCGAGCTCACCCAGCCCTGGACGATCATCGAGTGTACCTGTTCCGATGAATCCGCTCGCCGTCGTTTGGATCTTGAACCCGATCCCTCGCACCCCGCGCATAACCGCTCCTTCGCGCTCTACCTGGAAGTAAAGGCCCGTTTCGAGCCGATCACCTATCCCAAAACGCCAGTCGATACTGACCAACCGCTTGAGCAGTGCGTGCAGCAAGCCCTGGCTGCCATACTGCGCAATGAAATATCTTCTGGATGAGCGCGAGTCGGTGTAGCGACGGTCGCCTCGCCCGCCCCGCCAACCGCCGCCAGCGACCGCCTGTCGTACATTGCGTTGTCGTACAATGAAAAGTTGCAAAATACCTTACAGGAGCATCCATGCGCACTCTGCTCTATACGCTTGTCCTGATCGTCTCCACTTCCCTCCTCGGCGCTGCGCAGGCAGGCTCACCATCGCCGACCATGCCGCCCGTCCACAAGCCCGCCGACGCCGCTGCCGCCGACCCCACGGTGATCATTCACACCTCCGCCGGCGATCTCCATTGCACCCTGTTTCCGAAAATCGCTCCCATTGGAGTCGATAATTTCATTCGCCTCGCGAACGGTACTAAAGACTGGACCAGTCCCGTCTCCCACGACAAGAAGCACGGCGTCCCGCTCTACGACGGCACCATCTTTCACCGCGTGATTCCAGCCTTCATGATTCAGGGTGGAGACCCCAAAGGCGACGGCACCGGTGATCCTGGCTACAAGTTCAAGAATGAGACTTCACCGAGCGTCACCTTCGATCGTCCCGGACGCCTCGCCTACGCCAACGCCGGGCCCGACACCAACGGTTCGCAGTTCTTCATCACCGAGGTTCCCTACCCCAGCCTCAATGGCGGTTACACCATCTTCGGACAGTGCGATGATGCGGCCGTCGAACTGGTCAAGAAAATTGCACGCATGGCGACCGATGGGGAAACTCCGCTGCGTCCGGTCAAGATTACGCACATCGAGGTTCATGTTGCCGGTGCATCCGCCAAAGCGACGCCCTCTGCAAAGCCGCCGACGGCCGCTAAGAGTACCGCGCAATAAAATACGAAAGTGGCTGGATTGGAGACGAGACAAGCGTCGTCTCTACCACGAAGGTTTAGAAGTTCGACTGAAGCCGTTTGAAAAACTCTTGAGGAATCTTTGAGGAGATTATGACCCGCACACCCGGAACCTATGCCGTATTCGAAACCAGCGAGGGCACCATCGTTTGCCGTCTGTTTGAAAAGGATGCCCCCAAGACGGTTGCCAATTTTATCGATCTCAGCGAAGGCAAGCGCGAGTGGACGCATCCCACTACCCGCAAAAAGACGAGCGACCCTCTTTTCAACGGAACCATTTTCCATCGCGTGATCCCCGGCTTCATGATTCAGGGCGGCGACCCGATGGGCACCGGCTTTGGCGGTCCCGGCTACCAGTTTGAGGACGAGACCAAGGGATCTCCCCATCGTTTCGAAAAGGCGGGAATGCTGGCCATGGCTAACTCCGGCCCGAACACGAACGGATCGCAGTTTTTCATCACCGTCGCCAACACCGACTGGCTCACCGGCAAACACACAATTTTTGGCGAAGTAGTCGAGGGCTACGATGTCGCGGAAAAAATCTCGAAGGTCGCCAAGAATCGCCAGGATCGTCCCAATCAGGACGTAGTAGTGAAGTCAGTAAAAATCGAGCGCTCGTAATTGCGGACGTGTCATCCTGACTCTAGAGCTGTCATCCTGAGCGCAGCGAAGGACCTCATGCCTAGAAAGGGCTAGCAACATAGGCCTTTCTCCTTCGTCTCCTCCGTCTCCTCGCAGCGTCCGGACGACAATCCACACGGCGGACAGCATGACGACGTGCTGGGTCGTCCTGTGATTGCCGTCACACCGTCACGTGATGGCTAGCCTTCTGTGCCATCCCTCGAGATTCTTTATAATGATCCGGTTCCTTCCCAGCCTTCTGGAGGTCAGTACATGGCATCGTTCAATGGAGTTCCCGTCCCTTCTCACGGACAGAAGATCGAATACAGCAACGGCAAGTATCGTGTTCCTGATCATCCCATCGTCCCGTTCATTGAAGGCGACGGTACCGGCCGCGACATTTGGAAAGCCTCTGTCCGCGTCTTCGACGCCGCGGTCGAAAAGGCGTATCAGGGCAAGCGTTCCGTAGCCTGGTATGAAGTGTTTGCCGGAGAAAAGGCCAAAGCTCGTTTTCAGAACTGGCTTCCGGACGACACCGTCGCCGCCATCCGCGAATTCCGCGTAGCCATCAAGGGCCCGCTGACCACGCCCGTCGGAGGCGGCATCCGCTCCCTCAACGTCGCCCTGCGCCAGACCCTCGATCTCTACGGTTGTATACGTCCGGTAAAGTACTACGCTGGAGTGCCCTCGCCCGTGAAGCATCCCGAGCGCATGAATATCGTCATCTTCCGCGAAAACACGGAAGATGTTTACATGGGCATCGAATGGGAAGAAGGAACGGCAGATGCGAAACGCCTGATTGAATTCCTCAATAAGGACATGTTGAAGGGTGGCAAGAAACAAATCCGCCTCGATTCCGGCGTCGGCATCAAGCCGATTTCCGTAACTGGAACCAAGCGCCTGGTGCGCATGGCAATCAAGCATGCGCTGGAAAACAAAAATAAGTCGGTAACCCTCGTCCACAAAGGCAACATCCAGAAATTCACCGAAGGCGCCTTCCGCAGGTGGGGATACGATCTCGCCACCGAGGAATTCCGCGACAAAGTCGTCACCGAACGTGAGAGCTGGATCATCGACAACAAAGACAGGAATCCCAACATTACCGTCGAAGAGAACGCCAACCTGATCGAGCCCGGCCTCGAGTTTGCCCAGGCAGATTTCCGCCAGACCATCTACAAAGAAGTGAAAGATTGTCTCGACTCCATCTATGCCACGCACGGCAAAGGTGCATGGAAGAAAAAGCTGATGATCAACGATCGCATCGCCGACTCCATTTTTCAGCAGATTGTGACCCGAGCCGATGAATACAGCGTTCTGGCCACTCCCAATCTGAACGGCGACTACATTTCGGATGCGTGCGCCGCGCAGGTTGGCGGCCTCGGCATCGCTCCCGGAGCCAACGTCGGCGACGGCTATGCCATCTTCGAAGCCACGCATGGCACCGCCCCCAAGTACGCCGACAAAGACGTCATCAATCCCGGCTCCGTGATTCTGTCGGGAGTCATGATGTTTCGCTTCATGGGATGGACCGAAGCCGCCGACTTGATCGAGCAGAGTCTCGAACGCACCATCGAACAGAAAAAAGTCACGTACGATTTCGAGCGCCTGATGGAAGGCGCCACGAAAGTAAAGACCAGCGAGTTCGCCAACTGCATGATCGAAAATATGACCGTAGCGGTGGCCGCCGACTGAGTTCGTGGAGCGACGGGCGTCCTCGCCCCTCCCCATGCGCCGTCTGGACGGGCGAGGACGCCCGTCGCTCCACTACATAGAAAGGGAACTTCATGCGCAATAAAGTAACCATCGTAGGTTCGGGAAACGTAGGCGCCACCGCCGCTCATTGGATCGCCTCGAAAGAACTAGCCGATGTCGTGCTCATCGACATCGTAGAAGGCATCCCGCAAGGCAAAGGTCTCGACCTGCTCGAGGCCATGCCGATCGAAAAACGCGATTCCGCCGTCCTCGGCACCAACGATTACGCCGACACCGCCAACTCCAACATCGTCGTCATCACCGCCGGAATTCCACGCAAGCCCGGCATGAGCCGAGACGACCTCCTCAACACGAACTACAAAATTATGAGCGACGTAGTCGGCAAAGTCGTGCACCACTCACCGAACTGCATCCTCATCATCGTCTCGAACCCGCTCGATGCCATGGCGCAAGCTGCTTACAAGATCAGCGGCTTCCCCCGCGAGCGCGTCATCGGCATGGCGGGAGTGCTCGACTCCGCCCGCTTCCGTACTTTTATCGCGCAGGAACTCAAAGTCAGCGTTGAGAATGTAAACGCCTTCGTCCTCGGCGGACACGGCGATACCATGGTCCCGCTTCCCCGCTACTCCACCGTCGCCGGAATTCCGATCACCGAGTTGATGGACAAAGCGACTCTCGAACGCATCGTCCAGCGCACCCGCGACGGCGGCGCCGAAATCGTCAAACACCTCAAAACCGGATCGGCCTATTACGCCCCGTCTGCCGCCGCGACCGAGATGGTCGAAGCCATCCTCAAGGATAAGAAAAAGATTCTCCCGTGTGCCGCCTATTTGAATGGTGAGTACGGCATTCACGGACTCTTTGTTGGTGTCCCGGTCAAACTCGGCGCAAAGGGGATCGAGCAAATCATAGAAATCAAACTTACCCCAGAGGAGAAGGCGGCGCTGGATAAGAGCGCGGCAGCGGTAAAAGAACTTATCGCAGTAATCAACGTCTAACTTGCTTTAAGCTGACATTGCCTTCTCAAATGCTTGTCATCCTGAGCGAAGCGAAAGACCTGCTGTCTCGCACATCGGGAAAAAGCAGATGCTTCGCTGCGCTCAGGATGACAACGATGATCGGTTCCGCTACGTCTCCAATTTCGCTTCTGTGATCGCCTCAGGCTGCTATAGTGTCTGAGGCTCAGCACGATGGATTTTGACCAGCTAGAAATCTTCCTGGAAGTAGCGCGCCTCTCTAGTTTCTCCCGCGCGGCGGAGAAGCGTTTCCGCACCCAGCCCGCGATCTCCTCTCAAATTCGCGCCCTCGAAGAAGAGGTCGGTGCTCGCCTCCTCGACCGCTCGGGAGGTCGCGTTTCGCTCACCGCCTCCGGCAAATTGTTTTTCAAATACGCCGAAGAAACGCTGGAGCGCCGCAAGACCATTCTCAATGAGATTGCCGAAACCGAGCGCGTCCCTCGCGGGGAAATTGTCGTCGGAGCCAACGAAGGCACCTGCCTGCACATCCTGCCGGAGGTGTTCGCGCAATTCAAACGCGACTATCCGAATGTTGCCGTGAACATCAAGCGCTCCGATTACGCCCGGATTCTCGAATCGATTATCGAAAACTCGGTGGACTTTGGCGTGGTTTCGCTGCCGGTGAATGACAATCGCCTTGAGGCGCAGATGATCCATCGCGACGAACTGGTCGTGATTACCGCACCAAGTCATCCGCTCGCCGCAAACTCGCTAGCAGCAAAAAAGACCGTCACCGTGGCCGAGGTCGCGACCTATCCCCTCGTGATGCCCAAACTCGGCCATACCCGGGACGCGCTCGATGCGCTCTTCTACGACCATCACTTGAAACCGAAACTCGCCATGGAACTTGATTCCAGCGAACTGCTCAAGCGCTTTGTGGCCGCCGATGTCGGAGTCGGCTTCATCGCACGCTCCAATATCGAGGAAGATATTCGGGCCAAGGCTCTGGTCGCGATCACGCTCTCCGACGTGCAAATCCGACGTGACCTTGCGCTCGTGTTCCGCAAAGACAAGTCTCTCAGCCGCGCCGCCAAAGCTTTCATGGAGATTGCAGTAAGAGAAAGAAATTTTTCCACCACCGGCACCGGGAAGCGCTCGAAATGAACACGATCGCGGTCAACAGCCTCTCGCGCTCCATTTTCTTTTGCTATCTGCTGATTTCAGCCCCGCTCGTTTCGGCCAATCCCGCCCAAAGGCAAGCCACCGGCAGAACTGCAGCCGCGACTGCCAACAAGCTCGTCGCACTGAAAGTCACGGGAACCACGCGCTACACCGACAAAGAGATTCTTGGGGCAGCCGGCCTTCAACTGGGCCAGAATGCCGCCGACGGCGACTTCAAAGAAGCGTCGCAGCGTCTGGGCGATTCCGGGATGTTCAGCGAAGTCGCTTATTCGTTTACCGCTTCAAACGCCGGCGTAAAACTTGATCTCCAACTCGCCGATACCGACAAGAGCAAGTTGGTTCCCGCGTCCTTCGACAACTTCGTCTGGTTTACTGACGGCGAACTGCTCACCGTCCTGCAAAGCCGCGTTCCCCTGTTCAAGCAATTGCTGCCGCTGGCGGGCACTCTTCCCGACCGGGTATCCGAAGCCTTGCAAGCGATTCTCAACGAAAAACACTATCCCGGCCGGGTTGATTTCCTGCGCGTGGGAGACGAAAACGGTGGCCCCCTGCATGCCATCAATTACCACGTCGAGGAAGTTGACATCCGGATTCGCAGTATAGAATTCCCGGGAGCTTCGCCCGAGCAGACCACTCTGCTCACGACCGCAGCGCACCGCCTGACCGGGGCGGTGTACGGGCGCACCGCCATCGCTGCGGCGGCCAAGTTCGACCTGATGCCCGTGTACCTGCAGCGCGGATATTTGAAAGCTGCGTTTGGACCGTCCGATGCGCGAGTGGTATCCCCAGACCAATCGCCGGAAGGCGCCCGACCGGCGCCAGTGCCGGATACAGCAGCATCCTCCGAACTTCAGGTCGATGCCATCGTGCCAGTGATACCCGGCAAGGTGTATGCCACCTCAAGTGTGGACTGGAAGGGCAATGTGGCCATTACAACCGCCGAGGTCGTGCCCTTGATCCATTTGCCGCCCGGTCAACCCGCCGACGCCTTGCGCCTAGGTCGCGACCTCGAGAACGTGACCAAACTCTACCACAGTCGCGGTTACATGATGGTTCAGATCAAGGCCGAAGCCCAGTTCGACGACGACAAAAACACCGTGCACTACGAACTCAACATCGTCGAAGGCGATCTCTACAAGATGGGCGAGTTGGAGATTCTGGGACTCGACACCCAAGCCAAGGCTCGGATGGTGGCGGCTTGGACTCTGCACGAAGGTCAACCTTACGATGCGGACTACCTCAAGAAATTTCTCGAAAGTACCCGCGACCTTCTTCCGCGAGGCGTGCATTGGGGTGTCACCACTCACGCGTCCCCTGACGCCAAGGACAAAACCGTCGACGTGGAAATCCATTTCAAGCAGCAGTAGCGGTTCGACGTCATCCCGCGCAGAGCGAGGCCCCCACGCCGCCACACATTTTCAGGCATCCTGCAGCTAGTTTCCCGATTGTGAGATCATGAGAGTGGCATGCTGGTTGTGGGATCATGCACTATCCGGTTTTGAATGCGCACCCCGTTTCACAGGAGAAGAAAGCACAATGATGGTTAGCAGAATGATCGTTAGCAAAATGAATTTTAGCAAAATGAGCGTGAATCGAATTGCGACTGCGGTTCTTGGGATACAGATGTTGGTGGGAGTAGCGGCAGTTCCAGCCCTGGCTGCTGGCAAGAGTCAGACTTTGACCGGCGAAGTGAGCGACGCCATGTGCGGCGCGAAACATGAAATGCCCGGCAAGGCCGCCGATTGCACCCGCGGGTGCATCAAGCACGGATCAAAATATGCCCTCGTAGTCGGAGACAAAGTCTACACCCTGGAGACCTCGGATCAGGCCGCACTCGATAAACTGAACGACCTTGCAGGAGCGAAGGCCAAAGTGACCGGCGAAGTCGACGGAACAACCATCACAGTGAAGTCAGTAGCCGCGGGATCGTAGTCCCTTGCGATTGTCATCTTGAGCGAAGCGAAAGACCTCTACAGTCGCCGCGACAAATACACAGGTCCTCCGCTTCGCTCAGGACGACAGTGTAGGTTTCTATGTTCTGACTTCACAGTTTTTATGTTGTGACTCAACAATAAAAAAACCGGCGATCGATTCGCCGGTTTCTCCTGCAGGAATTCCCGTTACTGCTGCTGGGTCTGGCTCTGACTATCGTCCCGTCGCTTCAGTGTCGGACGATCGTCGTCGCTACCGCTGCTATCCGTGCCGCTACCCGTCTTGTCGGTGGTTGAAGTGCGGCGCAAGCTGGGACGGCTCCCATCCTTCTCTTCAATCACCTTGTGCCGGTTCTCAATACTGGCCAGCCGCGATTTTACATCGTCGAACTCCGAGGTCGTAACAATGTACTGCGGCTTCGCCGGTAGAATGGTCGCGATCTCCTTTTGCGATGCCGCAATGCGATCAGGCGTCTGCGGGTGCGAAGCAAAGGCCTTCGAGATCGTGCCCGGCTTCTTCTTTTCTCGCGCCTGAATTTTTTCGAAGAAACTGATGAACGCCTGCGGATCGTATCCCGTCTTATACATATATTGCAGGCCCAGGTAATCCGCTTCGGCTTCGAAATTGCGCTGGAACTTCATGAACGTAAGCGGCAGGCCCAAACCCGCTGCTTCGTAAATGCCGTACCCGATGCCGCCTCCAACGAAGATCAGAGGAATGGTAGCAATCTGCGCAATATTCGCCCGCGTCATCTGCCGCATCGCGTGGCGCGCCGCCACGTGCGAAATCTCATGCGCCATAACACCCGCGAGTTCCGCTTCTTCGTCCGCCGCCAGAATCAGGCCGGAGTTCACATAGAAGAATCCACCGGGCAGCGCGAACGCGTTCACTTCATCCGAGTCAATTACCTTGATCGTGAATGGAACCTGCGCATCCGAATTACGCACCAGATTCTGGCCGATCCGGTTCACATACTCGTTCACCACCGGGTCTTGCACCATCTTCACCGTGCTCTCGACCTGCATCGCATATTGCTTACCCATGCGAATTTCAGTTTCCAGCGAATACCAGTCGCCAAATCCGCGCCCGCCAACCTTACGATTGCCGATCGCATCCACATCATCTTTTCCGCCGTCGTGCTTAACCTTGCTGTCGTCAGGTTCCTGGATGGGAGGCGTTCCCGTCGGAGTCGTGTTCGCGGAAGCGTCCGTCGCGGAAGCCGGAGTCGAGCCATCCGCTGGTTGCGTGGTTTGCGGCTGCGCAGGAGGCGTGGGCTGAGTCTGTGTCTGCGGGTTTGGAGGCTGGGAAGTTTGGTTCTGCGCCAGCGCTGGAAGCGCGAGCAGCAGGAGTACGCTTACGGCAATCAACGATTTACGGAACGACATTGGCATACCCCGCAGAAACCCGTTCGGTTACCGCCATTATACTCCCGATTGCAAGTCGGGCTGAACCGACCGTCGTTCAGTAGTAGGACGCCTGTTTGGCTCGGAAAGTTACCCGCTATTTTCACCTGTGGGGCGGACACTCCTGTCCGCCGCCGTTGACCTTGCCGTTGACCTCGGTTTTGAGGGGTTGATCTTGATTTTGACCCTAATTTCCAGCTCCAAAACCACGTCAAAGCCAGCGGACAGGAGTGTCCGCTCTACAACTCGTTTTCATCTTCCCCCTCTCCGGTGTACCATGGCGCGATTTTGAAACCCCAATTTTGCCAATAATTTGCCCGAAAAGAGGACTTGGACCATGCTGAACCGCCGTACCTTCCTGTCGTCATCTCTTGCTTCATCCGTGGCCGTCGGCGCCGGCCTGGCTTTGCCCGAAAATGTCTGGCGCGGAAGTCTCTGGGCCCAGCTCGAATCGCTGCCAGCGAAACTGCCCGACCGTTCGCTTTTCGACCAGAACGAAGACGCCTACTGGCACGAACTGCGCAAACAATTTCTCATTCCTGACGATGAAATCTACCTGAATAATGGCACCGTCGGATCGAGCCCCGCCCCCGTGCTGCGCGCGGTTTTCGAAGGCTACGAAAAATGTGAAAAACTGAATGAAGCCGATCCCGAGGACTATCCGATCTGGGGATACGCCGCCTGGAACGAGTTCCGCGATCCCCTGGCCGCCTTTGTCGGTTGCAACCGCGACGAGATCGCCCTCCTCAGAAACGCCACCGAGGCCAATAGCTACATTGCCAACGGCATTGATCTCAAGCCCGGCGATGAAGTGCTGATGTCTGACCAGGAGCATCCCGGAGGCGAGCATCCGTGGAACTTGCGCGCCAAGCGCTACGGCATTGTGGTCAAGAAGTTCACGCTGCCCCGGCCCGTCATCAATCCGCCGCAGGTCTTGGATCTCGTCAACGCCGTCATCACCCCGCGCACCCGGGTTCTCTTCTTCAGCCACATCACCACGTTCTCCGGAGTGGTGCTGCCCGCCAAGCAACTCTGCGCCCTGGCCCGCAGTAAGGGAATCATCTCCGCGGTCGATGGCGCCCACGTTCCCGGAATGATGCGCCTGAACCTCCACGATCTGGGCTGCGACATGTATTCTTCAAGCCCGCATAAGTGGCTGCAGGCCCCCAAAGGCTCGGGATTCCTCTACGTGCGCGACGAAATGATCGACCGTCTCTGGAACACCATCGCCACCGAAGGCTGGGACGACGTCCAGCTCCGCGCCGAACGCTTCCAGCGCATTGGCAGTTCGAACGTGCCCGCCCTCTGGGGATTGCGCGCATCCATTCAACTGGCCAACGACATCGGCATGGACCGAATCGAACGCCGCCAGCGCCAACTTTGCGACTACATTCTGGCGGCCATGATCAAACGCGGCGCGCAGTCCTGGACATCTCCCGATCCCTCCCTGCGTTGCGCCATCGCCACCGTAAATGTGCCACCCATTGTCCGCATGGATCTCGAAAACTGGATGTGGAAGGAAAAGAAAATTCGCATCCGGGGAGCCGAACCCAACAAGCTGCGGCTATCGACGCCTTACTACCTGTCGAAGAAAGATATCGACCGCTTCCTGGATGGCTTCGACGAGTACAAGAAGGCGAAGGCGTAGCTCGTGCGGGGACACATTGTGTGAGGATAGTCGTGGAGGAGCCAGGTTCTAAATCGTCCCCAACGATTTGGTTTGAGAGCTAAGAGCTAAGAGCTGAGACCCGAGAGCTTGCCCTACGTCCACCGAAACCAGCGCAGCGCAAGCACAAAAGACACGCCGCCCCAAATTGCCAGCACCAGCAGTCGTCCCGATTGCGAGCCGAGCGACGCGCCTTCCGTGATCGTGGCTCGTAGCGCGTCGTTAAGTGCGGTGAGCGGAAGCGCTTTGATAAACGGCTGGGCCAGTGCAGGAAATTTGTCGTAGGAAAAGAAGACGCCGGAGAAGATCCACATCGGCATCATCACCAGATTGATGAGCCCGGAAACGCTTTCGATTTTCTGCGCGCGAGATGCGGTTAAGAGACCGACGCCACCGAAGGCTATCGCTCCCAGCGATCCGAGCAGAATGACCGAAAGGATGGAGCCTTGGACACGCATGTGAAACACCAGCACGCCGAAGCTTAAGAGCAGTCCGACTTCGATAACCATCAACACGAGTCGGCTGCTGGTCAGGGCAAGAAGAAAATCGCTACGCCGCATGGGCGTGGCTACGAAACGCTTCAACAGCTTGCGCTGGCGCATCTCCACGATCGCGAAGCCCACTCCCCACATGCCGGAGTTCATCAGATTCATGCCGAGCAGTCCCGGAATCAGGAAGTCGATGTAGCGCGAGCCGGGTTCGCTGGAAGACTGAGAGGAAGTTGCGACCGCATCTTTGCGTCCCGCGGCCGATTGCAGCGCGGCATCGATTTCAGCGCGGGAGAGTACGCTCTCTGGCCGCGCCGGATCGTAGTAATACGTATAGCTTCCATCAGGATTCGACTCGATCGCGAGATCGTACTTGCCAAAGTGGAAGGCCTTCAGCGCAGCCTCACGGTCGAGCACAGCCGCCCGGATGCGAGAATGCGCGTCGGCCGAGTTTTTTTCGGACTGCGGGCCTTCGTGCCAGCCTTGCAGCATGGCCAGCGTTTTCTGCGCGCCCGCACCGTCGATCACTACAACCGAGGTGGTGTCCGCCGGCTTGTTGCGGAACGCGACGCCCAGACCCGCCGCCAGCAGCAACGGAAAGACGAAGACCCAGAACACCACCTCAGGCTCGCGTTTCAGTTCGAGGATGCGTGCCCACAGCAGATGACGGTATCCCGACCAACGGCCGTTGCGGCGCGTGCGAGCTTCGCGCTCAGGCTGCGGCTGCTGATTCCTATCGGCGTCGAGCTTGGGCGTGCGTGTTTCGGCAATAGCCATTTTCAATCTTCTCGCAAGTGGCGGCCGGTGAGTTGCACAAAAACGTCCTCGAGACTGGCCTGACGCGTGCTCAGGTGTTCAAGTCGATCCCGGTTGCTGTTGACCGCATCCAGCAGCGCGGGGATGGTCAGATGCGGCTCGCGGACGCTGAGACAGACGGTCGAATCCTCACGCCGAACCGACTCTACGCTAGGCAGCGAGCGCCAGCGGTCGAGGCTCTCGTTGCCGGAACCGTGGTCATTGTCATTGTCATTGTTATTGCCCTTGTCATTGTTATTTTTATTGCCCTTGCCGTTTCCGCTGGCGCTGATGCTGAGCCTCTTATCGGCTTCTTTACTGGCATCGTTACTAATCTGGAACTCGACCACGTGTTGCCCGCCGACCCGATCAATCAAGTCCGATGGCGTGCCTTCGGCGATGATCACTCCATGATCGACAATCGCCAGCCGATCACAGAGGCGTTCGGCTTCGTCCATATAATGCGTGGTGAGCAGGACGGTGCCACCTTTTCTTTGGAAAGCGCGAATAATCTCCCAGAGCTGACGCCGGCTTTGGGGATCGAGTCCGGTAGTGGGCTCGTCCAGAAACAGGATGCGCGGATTACCGACGAGCGCGGTGGCGACTGCGAGCCGCTGCTTCTGGCCGCCTGAGAGTTTGCCGACCCAAGCGTCCGATTTCTCAGTGAGTTCGAGGTCTTCGAGAACTTCGCTGGCGGCGCGCGGCTCGCTGTAGAAGCTGGCAAAAAGCTCGATGGTTTCGCGAACGGTCAGCTTTTCTGACAGCCGGGTTTCCTGGAGCGAGATGCCGATCCATTCCCGCAACTGGCGCGGGTTGTCGTTCCACGTGTGTCCAAAGATGCGGACTTCGCCCGATGTGGGTGCGAGCAGACCTTCCAAAATTTCGATGGTCGTGGTCTTCCCTGCTCCATTCGGCCCAAGCAGCCCGAAGCACTGGCCCGCTTCAATACGCAGACTGATGCCGCGGACGGCTTCCACTTTTCCGTCGTACGTCTTGCGCAGGTTGCTGCACTGAATCGGGGACCCCACTCGCAGATTGTAGCGTAAGTATCCCCCGGCAGAGCCGGGGGCTTTAGTCTGTGAGCCGCTCGAAGCGGCTAGGCGGGGTCGCTGACGCGGCCCCGAATTTCTGGGGCCGCCGGAAACGGTGGCCGTTAGCGCCACAGGTTGATTTGGTCCAATCGTTTGTCCTCTTGCTCCTGGTTCCGGATGTAGTCCCGAATCACGGTCTCATCTCGCCCCACCGTGGACACGTAGTACCCCCGAGCCCAAAAATGTTGTCCGACGAAGTTCCTCTTCCGCTCCCCGTACACCCGGGCCAGGTGAATCGCACTCTTCCCCTTGATAAACCCAATCACTTGCGACACCGCGTACTTCGGCGGAATGGCGATCATCATGTGCACGTGATCGGGCAGCAGGTGCCCTTCTTCAATTCGACTTTCCTTCTGCGTGGCCAGTTTCCGGAATACCTCGCCCAAGTGCTGCCGCAGCTCCCCGTATAGCGTCTTTCTGCGGCACTTGGGGATGAACACCACATGGTATTTGCACTCCCACTTCGTATGGCTTAGGCTTTCCATTTCGTCCATCGCGAAACTCCTTTTCGTGTGCTTGGCGGCTCACGTTCTGGAGTTTCTGCGATGGACTCCTGTATCTGTCAAACTTTTGCTGCCTCCCCGGCAAAGCCGGGGGGTCTCCCTTCGTACTAGCTCCCGTGGGGACAGACGCATTCGTCCGTCCGCTGGAACGTGGCGCCGCCGCTATTGCGTGATTCATTCAGGGTCTGCGCTCTGTGGTCGGCGCCGACGGGTTACCCTTTGCATCCTGCCACAGAATCGCATTCAGCTTCCTGGCATCGGCTGCATCGGGGCGAGAAAAATTCATCCGCGACGATTCTTTCGCTCCCGGCGCCGTCCTGGCGTTTACGCGATAAATCAGGCCGCTGCGCAGATTCTTGTCGTCAACCTGATACGGCGGTTGCGTCCCTGCGCCAGAAAACAGCGGCGCCATAAGCGGCGCATGCGCGTCGAACAGGTTCATCGGAGGAAGTCCAAGCAGCGACTCCATGGTGTGAATGACGCTGACGGTCGTATAGAAGTTGTGCTCGACCAATGGCTGTGGCGTGCGTGGGGCATATTTGCTGATGACCAAAGCGGTAGATCGATGCGCGTCCACATGATCAGCGCCGTCCTGCGCGTCGTCCTCGATGATGAAGATGGCGGTGTCGTCCCAGTACGGACTGTGGGATATGGCGTCGACCACGCGCCCCACTGCGAGATCGTTGTCGGCGACCGAAGCCTGCGGCGTAGGCTTGCCCGGACGCGTGCCTCCCGTGTGATCGTCGGGCAGATAGAGCAGCGTAAACTGCGGAAGTTCGTGCGCGCTTCCCCGACCTTTCACAAACTCGGCAAACTCGCGCAAAAACTCGTCGGCACGGAGCTGGTCAGGATAATCAGTTTGGAAATCAGGAAAGAGCGGGTCATAGTGATCGCGTAGCGCGGCTTTCGACGGACGCACGCGCTTTACCTGCGGAATCGCCCATGGCCACGGACTCGGGCCGCCGGGAGGGTTGCCGACGTTCGGCGGCAGCGGTTCGCCCTTATCGATTTCGGCCACTGGGCAAGTCTCCGTGGTGGCCCATGGCAATCCGGTTGCCGCCGAGTTCGCTTTTTCGCTTTTGCACCACACGGCAGCGACGAATTCTCCGTAGATGCGATAACTCAGGCCCTTCTTCGCGAGGTTGTCCCAGAGGAAACCGGTAGCGGGATCGTCGACGTCGGGGATTCCCTGCTCCAGCGGAAATTCGTCCGCCACACTGCCGCCAAAATCGTAAGTCCGTTCCTTGCCGCGATAAGCGATCGGCCACGCTTTCTCGTTATAGTCGGAGGTGGTGGCGGCGGTTGACCAGAGGTGGCCGTCGCCGGAAACTTCTCCGCTGTCGTAGAAGTTGTCGAGCACTCCGAATTGCAGCGCCAGTTTGTGCTCATTGGGCGTGACCTCGGCGCCATACATGGTCAGCGACGGGTCGCCATCGCCGACGCCAAGGTCGCCGAAAATCTGATCATAGGTACGATTTTCTTTCAGCACATAAATCACGTGTCGGATAGGATTTTTTCCGCCTGCGAATTCCAGCTTGCCGCCATCCGAGCGAACGAGATTGTCCGCTTCAACCTGCTGTGTATAGGCGGCTAGATTCTTGTCGATGTCGGCGAGGCTGATGCGCTGAATGGAGCCGCCGATCAGGGTCGGAATATAGGGATGCTCTTTTCTCTTTCGCTCCCCCTTCAGCGTGTTCTGCATATTGTTGGGGCCGCTGCCCTCGCCTTTAGCAGTGGCAATGAGCAGGTCGTTGCCGACGATGGCTAGGGCGCTGGGATACCACTCGGTGGGAATGAAGCCGAGAGGAGCCACTTCAGGGCCTGCGGCGTGAGTATCGAAAACGGCGACTGCGTCGAGTGAGGCGCAGGCCACGAACAAAAGCTTACCGTCAGGGGAGAGAGCAACGGACTGTGGGACTGAACCACGATCACTTTCCAAAGAGCTCTTGAGGGTGGCGTGGAAGCGATATCCCACTGCACCAGGCCTAAGGTCGAAAGCCAGGACCGAGTCGAAGTCCGTGTTGCTGAGGGTCACGTACAGGGTATCTTCCGCCGAATTAAGAGCCATGGCAGTGGGGTGAGTACTCGGAGCGATCTCATTTGTTCGATTGAACGCGTCGTACCAAGCATCGATCTTCCCCGTCGCCAGGTTCAACTGGGCAACGCTAGCGGCATTCCACAAGGTGACCCAAGCTTTAGTGCCAGCTTTATTGGCAACTACCGTATACGGATAGGCGCCGGGAATGTGGCGGCCGCGGCTTAGATCGAACGACTTTTCTATCTTTCCGGAGCCGACATCGAGAAGCACTACATTGTCGGAGAGATTGTTGGCGATCAGCAAACGATCGCCCGTGGCCGTGACGGGCGAGGACGCCCGTCGCTCCATTTCGTTCTTGCCACCGGGCAAGACGGCAAGGCCCGCAGGATACGGCAATGCAGTTCCGGCCGGAGTCTTGCGCAATCCGAACGCGACCTCTTTACCCGGGGCGATGGATTGCGGTGCGATCTTGATAAATCGCTCGGGGGTCACCTGCCCGTCCGCAAACTTATAGACGGCAATCCCGTTGCCTGTGCTCTTCGGCTTATCTCCAGTAGGATCCGTAATCGATCCCATGGAAGCGTAAATATGCTTACCGTCCGTCGAATATGCCAGGCCGATGAAATAACTTTGCCGGGTGGAATATTCATCGCTCAGCCGGTCGTCCGGAAAATCGTGCACCTGATTGTTGCTGAGATCGAGAATGGCGATCGACTGGCGCCCGCCGCTCTCCTCCGTTCCATATCCCTGGTTGAGCAGCGCCGCGTAACGGCCATCGGGACTGAGCGCGATGGTCGCGGGAAAACTGTTGGTGCGAGCGACATAGCCCGGAACGGGGAGGGTCAGACTTTTACTGGTCGGTAGATTGATGCGGCGCGATCGGTCGGCAGCGCGTGCCACGACAAACACAACCAGCAGCGAGCAGAGCGCGAGGGAAGAGGCGATGACGATCTTTTTCACGAGGGGAAACCTCGGAAGGTTTTTATCATTCCTGGCTGCGGGCAGGCAAACGAGCGGAAAGCTCAGCGACTTTTGGCCTTTGAATCGTTCCGCGGAAACTTCTATCTTGTCAGCGGAGCCCGAGCAGAACTGCGACATACTGGCGCACCTTGTTGACTAGCGCCGGCTCAGCCTGGGAGTGAAATTTCGCCTTGCGACCAATCCAATCCATGCTCTTCAACTGGTCGACGAGCACTGCCCCCTCGACCTGATCCACGGTGATGGGCAGGGCAAATGGGTAAGGCTTACGCTTGCTCGTCAACGGGCAAACGACCGCCAACCCGCTGGCGCGGTTGTAGCGCTGATCGGTGAGCACCAAAGCCGGACGCCGTTTGGCTTGTTCGCGGCCAACTTGCGGATCGAAGTCCATCATCACAATGTCCCCGGCTTCCGGAACATAGGTTGTCACCATTCGACAACTTCCTTCCCGACTTCTCTGCCGCTCGAGATCTCGGCATAGCGATTCTCGGGAGTGATCTGGGAAACGAGTTGCGACAGCGTGGGAATCCTCGTTGGCCGGCGCAGTTCGACGTGGCCTTCGGCGGCGGCCTCAACCTCGAGCGAATCGCCTTCCTTCAGCCGGGCTGCCTCAAGCACCGGCTTGGGGATGCGCACGGCCAGACTATTGCCCCATTTGACTATCTGTGTCTTCATGAGACACAGTATAGCCCTGCGTATCTCCATTGTCGATACCTTACTTCGTCCCCACCAGATGAGCCTCGGCCGTTGACTCTCCCGCGCGCGATTGCTTTACCCCCAACAACTCCACCGCCTTGGCGGCGATGTGTTCCGCCGAAACTTCGAATTCCTTGATCAGCTCCCATGGCGCCCCGGAGTCTCCGAAGCGATCTTTCACACCAATGGCACCGGTAATCACCGGGATACCATAGAGCTCGGGCGACTGCGTGATGGCGCTCGCTACGGGCCAGGCTAACGCGCCGATCTGATGCTCTTCGGCGGTCAAGACAACGTTGGTGTCGCGGGCGGCACGCACGATCGCTCCCGTGTCGAGCGGCTTGAGCGTATGCATATTGAGGACGCGGATCTCATAGCCGAAATCCTGCTTCAGTATCCAGGCCGCTCGCATGGCTTCGGGCACCATAGGGCCGCAGGCAATGATGGTCAGATCCTCGCACTCATCGCGGTAGTCGGATTCCAGCCTGGTCTCGAAGGCATCAATGAAATTGGCGGCCTCGCCACGCAGGCGAATTACGTTGGCCTTGCCAAAAACGAATGGCGTTTTCTCGCCAGTGACGATGGGCGTAGCTTCGCGCGCGAAGCGGATATATTTCGGGCCAACATGCTTGAGCAGCAGGTAGTCGGTGGCCTTGCGGGTCTCGACCATATCGCAGGGGACAACCACGTTCATGTTGGGCAATCCGCACATGGCAAACAGGTCTTCGAGCGCCTGATGCGTAGCGCCATCGGGACCGACGCTGACTCCGCCGTGCGCTCCCGCGATCAGCACGTTGAAATTGCCATAGCAGATCGAGGTGCGGATCTGATCGAGATTGCGGGCGGCAGCGAACGTAGCGTAGGTGCCGAAGACTGGCAGCTTCCCTTCTTTCGCTAATCCGGCGGCGGCGGATGTCGCTGACTGCTCGGCGATGCCCATGCTGATCCAGCGCGGCTTGCGTTCCGGCTTACCGGCATAAAACTCGCTGATGGTGATCGAGCCTGAAATATCCAGCCCGAAGCAGACTACCCGTGGATCGTCGCCGTTGGCGGCGAGCGATTGCCCGAAGCCGAGGCGCGTGGGCTTCATCTGCACCTTCATTTGCTTATTCTCGGCCGCATTCCACCAGTAGTTGCGGTGAAATTTTGGCATCTTGGCGTCGAGTTTACGATCGACTTCTTCGGCTTGATATTGCCGCGCATGTTCGAAGAGCTCCTCGACGGGAATCTGGCCGCCAAGTCCGAGTTCGTTCAGGCCTTTCGTTAACTCTTCAATGTTAGGAGTCTTGCCGTGCCATCCGGGAATGTCTTCCATAAAGCTGACGCCTTTGCCTTTTACCGTGTCGGCGATGATGACGGTGGGCTTGCCGCATCCAGTTTTTGCCTTGGCATTCTCCAGCGCCTCCACTACTTGTTTCATATCGTGGCCATTAACGGTCACGACTTCCCACCCGAAGCTGCGATATTTTTCTTCGAGCGGCTCGACATTCATCACGTCTTTTACCCAGCCGTCGATCTGCAGCCGGTTACGATCCACGATACCGATCAGGTTGTCGAGTTTGAAATGGCCTGCCTCCATGGCCGCTTCCCAGATCTGGCCTTCCTGCTGCTCACCATCGCCCATGATGCAGAAGACGTGATGATTTTTCTCGTCCAGCCGCGCCGCGAGCGCGATGCCCACGGCAATGCTCAGACCCTGCCCGAGCGACCCGGTAGACACCTCAACCCCCGGCAGTTTGAGCCAATGGGGATGCCCTTGAAACGGCGAGTAGAGCTTTCGGAGAAGCGCGACATCTTCCTTCGGACAGAACCCGGCGAAGGCCAGGCCTAGATAGAGACTGGGCGCTTTGTGCCCCGTCGACCACACGATCCGGTCGCGGTCAGGCCAGTTGGGATTCTTGGGGTCGTGGTTGGCCACGCGAAGGTAGAGCGCGGCGGTGATATCCATAATGGAGAGCGTGCCGCCGGCGTGTCCGGAACCGGCCGCGCACAAGGCCGCCAGATCGTAGCCGCGCATCAGGTTGGCCTGCTGTTTCAATTCATCGACATTGTAAGAACGCAGAACTTCGCCGGTAACTGAATTTTGAATAGACATGGAGTGGCTCCTTCGCTTACGCCGCGCTTTCGACAATCTGGGCAAGGCGGGAAACGGCGCATAGGCTTGCAGAATGAGCGTAGCTGGCGCAGTCGCAGGCTTCAGTGAGCAGGATCACACCGGGGAGTGATGCCTACCACGAAATCAACAAAAATTTCCATCCTTTCAGCGAATTGTCATCCTGAGCGCAGCGAAGGACCCCTACTCCCCTCCAAACTAGGTGCCGGGAATAGGGGTCCTTCGCTGCGCTCAGGATGACAGTATTGAATATTGCCGCGATCCGAGGTTGACGCCCTAGCGTGCTGATTTGAAAATGGCGAACACCGCCCCTTGCGGGTCGGCGATCACAGCCATGCGGCCCACTCCTTCCATTGTCAACGGCGGCAGATAGAGACTGGCGCCCATTTCTTTGGCCTTCGACGCGGAAGCATCCACGTCATCGACCTGGAAGTAGGCTAGCCAATGCGCCGGCACTCCGAGTTGACGGTGCAATGCACCCGGAATGCCACCGATGAAGTGCTCTCCGTTCTTGATATGCAGATAGCCGGACGCAGCTTTCGGGTCCACTACCAACTCCCAACCGAACAGCGCGGAGTAAAAGTCTCCGGCGCGCTTGGGATCGGGCGTGCTCAGATCGGCCCAGCAAAGCGTCCCCGCAACCTGTGCGATTCCGATTCCGGCACTCTTGTTAGCCTGCCATGGGCAAAAGGTGGCGCCCGTAGGATCCTGCACGATGGCCATGCGCCCGGCATCCATAACATCGAAGGCCGGCGCGAGAATCTTGCCGCCCAGTTGCTGCGCTTTGCCGACGGCTGCGTCGGCGTTCTCGACCGCAACGTAAATCAGCCAGTGCGGAGGAATTCCCTGCGACCGCTCTTCCGGACGCAGGGTGCAGCCGGCGGCGGCATCGCGACCCTGGAGCCGGAATATTGTGTAGAAATCGCCAGGCCCCATCGGCATGTCATTGGCTTGCCAGCCGAAAAGTGCGCTATAAAAATCCTTGGCGGCATTCTGGTCAGTGGCGTGGAGTTCGATCCAGCAAAACGAGCCGGCGGGCTGCTTATCGACGTTTGTCATAGCGGGAGGAGTTTACACCAAGTCGCACCGGGGTGTTGTCAAGGCAAGATGAAAAGCAGAAGGGTTCGTGTGGAGGATCGGAAAAGTTCGTGTGATGATGCGGCGAGCGGGGTATGGCCCCGCTCCACACAGCCTTCCGTCAGCGCAGGTTCTTCCCCACCCAGCCTTCAATCTTCGCCAAAGCTTTGTTCAGGTTCACCAGCGAATTCGCAACACTGAAGCGCAGATACCCTTCCCCGTACTCGCCAAACGCTGTCCCCGAGAGGCACGCCACGCCAGCCTGTTCGAGCAACGCGTCCGCCAGTTTCTTCGACGGCCAGCCCGTCTTCGTAATGTTCGGGAAGGCGTAAAATGCGCCTTTGGGCAAGCGGCAGGAAAATCCCTTGATCTTGTTCAGGCCTGCGACGAACACATCGCGGCGGCGCTTGAACTCGGCATTCATTTCATCGACGGAGGACTGATCTCCCCGCAGCGCTTCAATTCCCGCCATCTGCGTGAAGCTGGCCGTGCAGGAAATCGAGTTCGTATTGAGCCGCGCGATTTGCGTCGCCAGGTCAGGACGCATCACCCCATAGCCCATGCGCCATCCGGTCATGGCATAGGTTTTGGAGAAGCCGTCGAGCAGAATGGTGCGCTCTTTGAAGCCGGGGACGCTCATGATCGAAAAATCCTCGCGCTCGAAAATCAGGCGACTGTAGATCTCGTCCGACAGAACCATGATGTTGCGATCGCCGATGGCTTCGGCAATTTGGAGAACATCTTTCTTCGTGAGCACGCCGCCAGTCGGGTTGTGTGGCGAATTCAGGATGATCAGCCTGGTGCGGTCCGTGATCAGAGAAGCGAGTTCCTTGACGTCGACCGAGAAGTCGCGCTCTTCGCGCAACGGAATCGGAACCGCTTTGCCCATCGAATAATTGATCATCGACTCGTAGATGGGAAACCCTGGGTTGGGATAAATAACTTCATCTCCAGCATCTATCAATGCCAGCATGGTAAAGAAAATAATCGGCTTGCCGCCTGGCACTACAACCACTTCATCGCTCGAAACCGGAACTCCGCGAGTGCGGCTGACATAGTCGGCAATGGTCTGCCGCAGTTCGGGCAGGCCCGCGGCGGGACCGTAATGCGTCCATCCCCGATGAAGCGCGTCCACACCGGCCGCGATCACATTCGCCGGAGTGTCAAAATCGGGCTCGCCAATTTCCAGGTGAATGATTTCCTTGCCTTGTTTTTCGAGCGCACGCGCGCGGTTCAGAACTTCAAAAGCGGTTTCGGTACCAAGCCGCGACATCCGGCTGGCTAGACGCAATTCGTGTTGAGTTGTGGTTGGCATAGGGTTGGCATTGTAGCGGCTAGAATTATAGCGCCTGGGCAATGAGAATTCCCTTGCGGAGCCGGTGTCGTCCGTGGTTTTTCCTTTTGATCTATTCCGAGATCGTGCTTTCTTCGCTCTGCGCCCGGAGAAGGCGATCGACGGAGTACGGAGCTCGCTGGGCAGGCTCATGATAGTGGCGCACCTGCATCTCTCCCAGCAGGCCGACGGCCAGTAAGTTCAGGCCGGCCAGCAGCAGTACGGCCGAGAAGATCATCAGCGGGCCGTGCTCGTACATGATGTCGGTCCGGGGATGAAGTATCTTCTCCAGGATCAGCCAGCCGGAAACCGAGCAGCCCGTGAGAATGCTGACCATCCCCAAGGTGCCAAAAAGATGCAACGGCCGGGAAAGATACTTAAGCAGGAAGCGAATGGTGATGAGGTCGAAGAAGACCCGGAAAGTGCGCGAGATTCCATAGTGCGAAGCGCCGCGCTCCCGAACGATATTCTTGATCGGAACTTCGATGATCGACGCGCCATACCAGGACGCCAGCGCCGGGATGAAACGATGGAGTTCTCCGTAGAGCGGAACCTGGCCCAGGATTTCGCGGCGATACGCTTTGAAAGTCGTGCCAAAATCGTGAATATCCACGCCGCTCAACTTGGCCATCATCCAGTTGGCGCAGCGCGACGGAATCCGGCGCAGCCAGAAATTATCAACGCGATTCTTGCGCCACCCGCTGACAATGTCATAACCCTCGGCAATCTTTTCGAGGAACAAGGGAATATCCGCGGGGTCGTGCTGCAAGTCGCCATCCATGGCGATGATGTATTCGCCACGGGCGTGGTCGAATCCGGCAGCGAGGCCGGCAGTCTGTCCAAAATTGCGGCGCAGCTTGACGACGGTCACGCGGCTGTCAACGGCGGCAATCTCGCGCAGCAAGGCGAACGTCCCGTCAACGGAGCCGTCATCGACCAGCACCATTTCGAAGGTCTCGCCGCTCGCTTCCATCACGGACTTAAGCCGCGCGTAGAGGTCGGTGACATTCTCCTGCTCATTGTGGAGCGGTACTACGATTGAGTATTTGAGCACTGTACTTCTTATTATACGGCAGCGGAACGCCGATTCGAAGTGACTTCCGTGGGACGTAACTCACGGGAACCGTCGCCCGACCTACCCGAGCTCACGAAGCCTGTGTTTTCAGTTAACGTTTCAGTTAACGTTGACCGTAAACTGAACGGAACTCAGTCCAGCTGCGGAGGCCGTGATTGTCACCGTCCCGGCTGCCAGCGGCGCGGTGTAGCGTGTTCCTGCAATGCCCTTCGCGCTGGTTACCGCAGGATCCGGCGAAAAGCTGCCTCCGGCGCCACCATCGTTGTAGTTCACCGAAATCGTAGGCACGGGATTGCCATACCGATCCGTGATCAAGACCTCCAACTCCTTCGCGGTCGGAGCTCCCGGTTTGACGGTCTGGTTGTTGCCCGAATAAATATTGAGAACTGCAGCTGCCCCGGCCAGTACGGTTTCCTTGAAAACCACCGGAGTCAGACCCGATACCGACGCGGTTATTCCAATCGCTCCCGCTTTCGTTCCGGTGGTGTAGGTGACACTCGCGACGCCAGCTGAATTCGTGGTTGCGGTCGGCGAAGATAGAGTCCCGCCGGCTCCTCCATCGGAAAAGCTCACCACGATCCCGGCAACTCCGTTGCCCTTCGAGTCTTTCACCTTGACGCTCATCGGCTGAGCCAACTGCGATGTCACCGGCGCCTTTTGCATATTTCCCGAGGAGATCGACAAACTCGCAGGACCGTCCGAGGTCGCCGTTACCGTGAAAGTCGCACTGACATATCCGGGACTGGAGGCGGTAATCGTGTAGGTGCCCGGTTTCGTTGACAAGGAGTAATTCGTAGTGGCTACACCCGAACTGTTGGTCACTGCGTCCGGGTCGGAGAACGAACCGGCCTTGCCGCTGGCCGTGAACGTCACGGGGACCCCGGCCGTCTGAATCGGGTGGCCGGAATAGGTATCCTGAAGCGCCGCCTGCAGCGCGATCGGCAATGTCGTCCCCACGAGTCCAGTCTGGTTGTTGCCCGCCGCGGGCGTGATTAGAGGCAATAAACCAAAGACGGTCAGCTGGGCTGTACCGTCAATGTAGACCCTGCCATCGGCCACGATCGGCATCCCAAAATGAACCATGGGGCCGAAGGTGTCGCGTTTGCCTGCCATTGCGCTGTTGTAGAACTCGTTCGCAAGATTCGTCGCATCGAAAGCAAAGAGTTTGCTGGTTGGAAACGTGACGTACCAGAAGATTCCATTCGTCTCGCCGTTCGACGAAACAATTCCCCCGGTCGGATTCGCCGTCGCCTGCGGAGTCTGCGAAACCGGTTGCAGCGAAAGTTGGCCATTCGTAAACGAATACGCCATGATCGGGGTATCTTCCGCCGCCACGTACACCGTGTTGTCCCAGTAAGTCAGGCCGGCGTGAACCTCGCCCGCTACCGGAGCTGCGATCTCCTGCGTGATCTGAGTGTCGCCAATGGGGTCATACCCACCCAGATTGTCCGGATCCAGCAGATACATGGTGCCGTTCTTATCTACCGCGAGTGCGAGCGTGCCGCTCGGCTGCTCCGGCAGAAGAAGAACCTCCCCAGAGCTAACATCAAGGTCGTTAACCTGCAGATACTTCTGGTTGTATGGAGTGAAGTAGTCAGCCAGACTCAGGGCGTCATCCCCTTGATTGAGTTTCAGAACGGTGTCGCCATAGTGGCTTCCACCGCCATCCGCGTCGAACAGACCGTCGCCCGTACTGAAGTAGACGTTCCCCGCCCCGTCTCCGGACGGTCCCGCGCCCGACATCCAAATCGCCGAAGCCATCACTCCCGGAGAGACGTCAAACACTCCAACCTGCTGCAACGTCCCCCCGTCATAAGCCATAATCCAGCCGTTTTCGGTCTTAACGTTGCAACCGGGGCTGCCAAAGGCGATGTATACGTTGCCGTTCTGCAGCAGAAGTCCGGGACGCTGCTGCTGGTATTTGTCGATGAAAGAATAAAGCTGGTTGTCGATCACAACCGAGCCACTGACGGTGACTGGCCCGCCGAATAACTCCGCTCCCGTACCCAGATCCAAGGCATGCAGTTTGTGGACATACGCGCCATTCTCCAATGTCATCGCCAGCACATAAATGGCGTTGCGACTCGTGTCGATTACTGGAGTGCCCTGGATACCGAACTCCGTGTATCCAGTCACTCCTGAGCAGGCATAGCCAGCGACCGGAAGCGTAGTGACGCCGTTTGCCGGATTGAGAAAATTCACATACCAGAGCGGTGATGCATTGCTGCCCTGATTGCTGTCGGCATCGAAGGCGTAAACGCTGTCATGCATCGTGGCGACATACACAACGTTGTGGACACTGTTCAATCCGGGAATGAAAACGCCCGGAACATACAGCGGCTGTGCTGGCGCCATTCCATCGAGACTTTGCGTGAAGAGCTTTCCGAATTGCACCGGATTCACGTTGGCAGGGGAGAGAATCAGCTCGGTTGTGTTTTGACCTGTGCGGGCATTGTCGTAGTGATGAGTCAACACCGGCGTCTGACCGAAAGCGGTGGATATGCAGAACAAAGAGAGCAAAATCACAACCCCAAAACTGGACGCCGTCAACCGGCGCGCGTCATGATGCGCGTGAAAAATCCGCGGATCGCAGGGTGAGTGGCAAGCGAAAGGCAGCGGCAGAGTAGTGCGAATATTCTCGCTCAAGGTGTCGCAGGACATATAAGTTCCCAGGTTGCTAAAACTGGAATCCGCTGGCAAGGGGGAAGGAGCAAAGACCGGATCAAAGCCGGAACTCGTTCAGCCAGCAGTTATTCACACTCTATAATGGACGGCGGCTGAAGGCAATGATTATGCACCGCTGTAAGGGTAGCTCAAGGCCTTTTTTTCGCGCCACCTTGCAATAATCTGCACATGGTTACCACTGTCCTATTACCAACCGTCAAAGCGTCGTCAAACTGTGGCAGCGGATACTGGCGCGTGTGGTAGCCCCGGCAGGAATCGAACCTGCATAGTCAGTTTAGGAAACTGAAGTCCTATCCGTTGAACGACGGGGCCACGCGAAATCAGGTTAGCAGGTCGCGAAATGGGTTGCCAAACCGGCGTTGGATCTGTCCGGCAGGCGGTTCGGAAAAAGATCCGCCCCCGACGAAGTGGACGATCTCCAGCCGGTCTCCGTCGTGCAATGGAGTCTCCAGCCATCGGTCTCGCGGCACGATTTCGCGGTTCAGTTCGATGGCGACGCGGTCCGGCTTCATGCCCAACCCCTCGACCAGCGCTCCGAGCGTCTCGGCGGTCAACACCTGATTCTCGCCATTGATCGTAAGGTTCATCGAAGCAATTGTCGCAGTCTTAATGTTGTTGCATCTTTCGCCAATGTTGTGGAATCTTTCGTCGTGCCATCTTCCGCGAACGATCTCTGCACCCTTCGCCACCGCTCTCAGGTGGAGGCGCCGCTTGCCGCGTCTCCTCTGTGCGCAAGCAATACCGCCGCGAGCAAAGACGAGGCGTCTCTACCCTGGCTACGATCCGCGCATTGAGATCAGCGCATTAACTAGCTGCGCGCAACTGGAATTTCCTGGTGGCAGTTCGTCCGTCGAAGCTTGCCTGCACCACTACGGAGGAATCCGCCAATGACGATTCTTCGACCTGAACGCTCATCGCCGCCTTGCCCTGGGCGTCGGTGAGAACCTGCGCGTAATAGGGCTCTGCGCCCGGCCGGACGAATCGCAGTGTAAGTCGAGCGCCAGCAACCTCGGTGCCTCCATCCGTGACTCGGATATGCATCGTCAAGGCGCCGCTGGCATGCACCGACCCGGCATTGAGCCACTCGAGGTCAAGCTCCTTTACCGCTGCCAGCGTTTCGGGCGTATCGCGTCGGTCGAAGATGGAATCCAGTTTGCCATCGCGAATGGCGTCGAGCACCTCACGATGCAGTTCACGCAACAGCTTTTCTTTGTCTTGATCGCTGCTCTGGGAGTTCGGGTTCGGTGAACCGGCTTCCTGACCGCCGACTTTGCCCGTGCCCGCGCTATAGGGCACCGCGCGCTTCCCGATGCAGCGGCCCTTCACGAAAACCTGCGTCTGGAGCAATTGCTCGCCCTCGCGCGCTTCGCTCTGCACGTGGTAGATCGTGTCTTCGTGCCGGATGTCCGTATTGAAACCAAAAATCATGCGCTCCAGACTTTCCCCGGCCCTGTCGAAGAAGTGCAAGAGCGAGACAGGTTGCTCGGATTAAATGACTGCGAAAACTGCGGTAGTGGGCTACTTTGAATTTTGATCCCGTTTGCCTGAGGCGAAGGCCACGCCAAAGGCTACCCCAAGGCATACTCCGATCCCGACTCCGAGAGCAATGTTATGTAACGCCACTCCGAGACCAGCTCCCATGGCGATGCCAACACCTAGTCCCATGGCCATGTAGTTCTTCATGTTTCACGCCGCTCTTTCCGCCCTCCGATGTTCATAGGCTCAGGGGCCGTTCGCCAGCCGCGTCAAATTCAATGTAGCCACTACCAAAAACTGCCCTTTGCTTGACACTTCCTCCAGCCAAAACTAATCTAGAACGTTTACGGTTGCGCTTGGCGCAAATTATATATAGCTCCTCCTATGCCGGACAATTATTTCGCTCGCTACCTGCCCCTGCTGATGCATTTCGGCATAGTCACGGCATTGGCCGTAGCAATTGTCGTCCTTTCCTGGCTGATCGGCCAGCATAAGCCCGGACTGGCAAAAATGTCTCCCTACGAGTGCGGCGTGAAACCCATAGGCGACGCTCAGGGACGATTCTCCGTCAAGTTTTACCTCGTTGCCATGCTTTTTATCCTGTTCGACATCGAGGCCGTTTTCCTTTACCCCTGGGCCGTCATCCTGCGCGAACTCAAGATGTTTGGTTTCTGGGAGATGATGGTCTATATCGCGATCGTACTCGTCGGCCTGTTCTATGTATGGAAAAAAGGTGTGCTCGACTGGGGCTTGACGGCCGTTAAGAAGGGCGATTTCTGATGCCGCTCGCTCCCCCCATCACCGACATCGAGCAACTGAAGTCGCATCCGGCCTTGGCCAATCTGGTGGGCGTCAGCGCAGGCATGAGTTCACGGCCTTTGGTGGAGGCGGTCAAATTCGATCGCGAAGAACTCACCATCTGGATCGAGAAAGACAATATCCGCGAAGTTTGCGCCATTTTGCGCGATTCCACCAACTGCCCCTTCAATTATCTTGCCGACCTCACCTGCGTCGATTGGTATCCGTCAGAACCCCGCTTTGAAGTGGTTTACCATCTGCTTTCCATTTCCTCTAAGGAGCGGGTGCGTTTGAAAGTCCGCCTCGATGGTTCCAGTCCGGTGATCGAATCAGTCACCTCGGTTTGGCCCTCCGCCAACCACTATGAGCGAGAAGTCTTCGATCTTTTTGGAGTCCGCTTCACCGGGCATCCCAACCTGCAACGCATCATGATGCCCGATGACTGGGAAGGCCATCCCCTGCGGAAGGACTACCCGGTGGAAGGTTACCGGTAGACGCCAGTCATGACGCAATTTCCCGCTACTGTCGCTGCGCCCGGTCAGGATCAAACCCTCGTCCTCAACATGGGGCCGCAGCATCCCTCGACCCACGGCGTGCTCCGCCTGGTGCTCGAAATTGATGGCGAGACGGTCGTGCGCCTCCGGCCCGAGATCGGCTATTTGCACACCGGCATCGAGAAGACCTGCGAAGCCAAGTTCTACCAGCAAGTCGTCCCCCTGACCGATCGCATCGACTATCTCTGTCCCATGACCAACAATCTCGCCTACTGCCTGGCGGTAGAAAAATTGCTGGGGCTCGAGATCCCTCCAAAAGCGCAGTGGATGCGGGTTCTGATGAATGAATTGACCCGCATCAATTCCCACCTGGTCTGGTTGGGCACGCATGCCATGGACATCGGCGCGTTCACCGTCTTTCTCTATTGCTTCCGCGAACGGGAAGACATTCTGCGCTTCTTCGAGATGGTCAGCGGGCAGCGCATGATGACCTCGTATTTTCGCATCGGCGGCCTGGCGCTCGAACCGCCCCTCGGATTCTTCGACAAGGTCAAAAAATTCGCCGACCGCTTCCCCGGAAACGTGGATGAATATGAAGGCTTGCTGACAGGCAATCCGATTTTCATGATGCGCACCAAAGGTGTCGCGCGCCTGAGCGCCGAAGATGCAATCGCCCTCGGTGCCTGCGGTCCAACCTTGCGCGGAAGCGGTGTGGACATCGATCTCCGCCGCGACGCTCCCTACAGCGGGTACGAAAACTTCAAGTTCAACGTGCCCGTCCGCACCGAAGGAGACGTGTTCGCCCGCTACCTTTGTCGGGTGCAGGAATTACGCGAATCGATTGGAATCGTGCAGCAGGCCCTGGCAGGAATGCCGGAGGGCCCCGTAAAAGCGGACGCACCCAAAGTCGTCCTGCCCGACCGCGAGAAGATGAAGACTCAGATGGAAGCCCTCATCTATCATTTCAAGATCATTACCGAGGGCTTCGCGGTTCCGGCGGGTGAGGTTTATCAGGCGATCGAATCGCCCCGAGGCGAGATGGGATATTACGTAGTCAGCGACGGCACCGCGAAACCATATCGCGTACACATGCGCGGACCGTCGTTCGCGAATCTGCAAGCCCTGGGCAAAATGTGCGAAGGCCAACTGATTGCCGACGTGGTGGCGGCCATCGGCAGCATCGATGTGGTGTTGGGGGACATCGACCGGTAGGAAATTTATAATGGGTGATTTGTAATTTGTAATTTTGTGCGCATATGACGCCGGATGAGCTTCGTGCTCGCACTAAGTCGTTTGCGTTGCGAGTAGTCAAACTGTACCGCTCATTGCCGCGCTCGGCGGATGCACAAGTGATGGGCAAGCAGCTTTTGCGTTGCGGAACCTCAGTAGCAGCGAACTACCGCGCCTCTTGCCGAGCGAGATCGCGGGCCGAGTTTGCGGCGCGAATTGGCATAGTAGCGGAAGAAGCGGACGAAAGCGGCTTCTGGCTGGAAATGTTGGCGGAAGCAGACATAGTCCGAATGGCGTTGCTCAAGGACCTGTTGAAAGAGTCAAAGGAGCTGACAGCTATTTTTACGGCCACACGACAGTCGACCCGGAAGCGGACTTGAACTGTAAAATTACAAGTTACAAATTACCCATTACAAATTTATGAAGTTTTCCGAAGAATTCGAGACGCGGTTTGCCGAGATGCTGGCGCACTATCCTACCCGGCGGTCCGCGCTCGTGCCCACGCTGCTCTACGCCCAGGATGAAGTCGGGAGCTTGACGGACGAAGTGATTGCGGAACTGGTCGGGCGGCTCGATCTAACCGAACTCGAAGTCCGCAACGTGATCAGCTACTACTCGATGCTGACCACCAAGCCGCGCGGGAAGTATAACGTGCAGGTCTGCACCAACATTGCGTGCATGCTCCGCGGCGGCGAAGAACTGCTGGATCATTGCAAGAAAAAGCTAGGCATCGGCCACAAGGGCACGACTCAGGACGGCTTGTTCTCGCTGGAAGAAGTGGAATGCATCGGCGCATGCAGCTGGGCGCCGGCCATCCAGGTCAATTACGATTTTCACGAAAACCTGACCAACGCAAAAATGGACGAACTGTTGGCCGATTATAAGAAGAAGGGAACGCAGTAGAGATTGTGTAATCTGGTAATCGGGTAATTGTGTAATTTAAAACCCCTCGATTTTAGCGTTTCGAACTTACCAAATTACCAGATTACAAAACTACCAAATTGGTTTATGGCAACTCTGGTTTCTCATCCCGACGAGGTAAAGGTAGTCTCGAAGCGCTTTGGTCAAGGCGCTACCGATATCGACCGCTATCTCCAACTGGACGGCTACAAAGCCGTGCAGAAGGCGCTCGCCATGCAACCCGACGCCATCATCAATGAGGTAAAGAACTCCGGTCTGCGCGGGCGCGGCGGGGCCGGCTTCAGCACCGGGATGAAGTGGTCGTTTGTCCCGAAGCAATCGGCTAAGCCGAAATATGTACTCTGCAACGGCGATGAGAGCGAGCCCGGCACCTGCAAAGACCGTCTGATTTTCGAGCACGATCCGCACTCCGTGATTGAAGGCGTCATGATTGCCTCGCTGGCCGTGGGTTCTCATACCGGATACATCTACATCCGCGGCGAATATCGCTATCTCTCGGTCATCATGCAGAAGGCTCTCAAGGATGCCTATGCTAAAGGTTTTCTAGGCAAGAACATTTTCGGCAGCGGATACGATCTCGACATTTTCTGGCATGGTGGAGCGGGCGCCTACGAAGTGGGCGAAGAGTCGGCGCTGATGGAATCGCTGGAAGGCAAGCGGGGCATTCCCCGTATTCGTCCGCCCTTCCCTGCTGTGGTTGGCCTGTGGGGAGGGCCGACCGTGATTAATAATGCGGAAACGCTGGCCAGCGTTCCGCCGATCATTCTTGGCGGCGCGGAATGGTATTCGCAACTCGGATCGCCAAAAAATGGCGGCACGCGACTCTTCTGCCTTGCCGGACACCTCAACAAACCCGGCGTCTACGAACTGCCGATGGGCTATAACCTCAAGAAGATGATTTACGGCGTAGGCGGCGGAATCCCGAACGGTCGCGACTTGAAGGCTGTAGTTCCCGGCGGATCGTCGACGCCCGTATTGCTGCCCGAAGAAATTGATGTCGCCATGGATTTCGACTCGGTGGGCAAAGCCGGCTCGATGCTGGGATCAGGCGGCGTGGTCGTGCTCGACGACACCACCTGCATCGTGAAGTTCGCGCTCCGCACCATCAAGTTCTATCAGCATGAAAGCTGCGGCTGGTGCATTCCCTGTCGCGAAGGCACCGACTGGCTGAAGAAGACGCTAACCCGTTTTCATGACGGCGCGGGAATAAAGAAAGATATCGATAACATTTATTACCTCGCGGAGAACATGCTGGGAAAAACATTCTGCCCGCTGGGAGACGCGGCCGCAATGCCCACGATGGCTTTCGTGAAGAAGTTCAGAAAAGAATTCGAAGATCACCTGGATGGCAAGCCGTGCCCGTTTGAGAACGCAGCGGAGCCGGTAATGGCCTAGAAGAAATTTGCGGTTTGCGATTTGTAATTTGTAATTGCATTCGTTTTTCAAATTGCCAATTACAAATTACCAATCACAAATTCATGGCTGACGTAAATCTGACTGTCGACGGAAAAAAGATCACCGCTCCCGCGGGCTCCCTCCTGATTGAGGCCTGCAAAAGCGCGGGCATCGAGGTGCCCTCGTTTTGCTACTATCCCGGTCTCTCGCTGCAGGGCGCATGCCGCATGTGCGTGGTGAAGGTCGAGAAGATGCCTAAGCTCCAGACTGCCTGCACCACGACAGTGACTGAGGGCATGATTGTCGCCACCGACAGCGATGAAGTCCGCCAGGCGCGCAAGGCGATGGTCGAATTGTTGCTTGGAAACCATCCCCTGGATTGCCCGGTATGCGACGCCGGTGGCGAATGCGAACTCCAGGACATGACGTTCTCTTATGGCGCTTCCGAGTCGAAGTACATCGAACGGAAGAATCACAAGGAAGAACAGCAGTGGTCCCCCGTGGTTTATTTTGATCGCCCGCGCTGCATCCTGTGCTACCGCTGCGTGCGCGTCTGCGGCGAGGGCATGGACGTTTGGGCCCTCGGCATTCAGAACCGCGGCGTGAGTTCGATCATTGCTCCAAACATCAGTGCTCCGGATCAAGACGCCCATCTCGATTGCGAAGAGTGCGGTATGTGCATCGATATCTGTCCCGTCGGCGCACTCACCTCCGGTACCTACCGCTATAAGACGCGGCCCTGGGAGATGAATCACGTCGGCACGATCTGCACCCACTGCGGCGACGGTTGCAAGACCACGCTGGGTGTGCGCCGCTGCGATACCGGCGCCGAGATCGTCCGCGGCGACAACCGCGACAAGAGCGGCATCAACGGCGACTTCCTCTGCGTGAAAGGCCGCTACGCTTTCGACTTCGCGCATAGTAAAGAACGCCTCACGCAGCCCCTGGTTCGAAAGAATGGCAAACTGACGCCGGTGACTTGGGAAGAAGCGTTTGAATTGATTGGCCGACGATTTAGAGAAGTTCGCGATCAAGATGGTGGCGGAGCGATCGGCGTAATCGGATCGAATCGCACTACGAATGAAGAAAATTACCTGCTCTCAAAATTTGCTCGTGTCGTGCTCAAGACCAACAACGTCGATCATCACCGGACCGCCGACTATCCTGCCCTGGCGGCCGCGCTTCACGGCAAGCCGGGGAAAACCGCCTCCATGCGCGACGTATTGAATGCGCCCGCGATCTTGCTCATCGGTAACGATCCCACGAATCAGCACCCGCTGCTGGCATGGCAGATTCGGACGAACGTGCGCTTGCGCCGTGCCAAGCTCTATGTCGTCAATTCCGCACCGATCAAACTGCGCCGGCAAGCTACGGCCTTCGCCATGATTCCGCCAGACGCGGAGGCCAAAGCCGTCGCCTTTCTCGCCGGCGATGATTCCCTGCTCGATGTGCTTGTCGATTCCGGAAACACGACTGCCACAACCCGTGACGCATGGATCGCGCTGCGTGACAAAATTCGCGCCGAACAGAACATCGTCATCGCCTTCGGTTCCGAGCTGCGCGCCCATGACATCGAGAAATTAGTCAGCTTTGCTGAGACCTTGACCGGAGCCAGGGTCATCTGCCTGGGCGATTACGCGAACTCCCGCGGAGCCAGTGAAATGGGCCTCTATCCCGATCTTCTGCCCGGATACGAACCCATCGCAAGCACGGAAAAGTTCCAGCAGGAATGGGGCAATCTGCCAGCCGAAGCGGGCCTGAGCCTGCCGCAAATGGTGGAAGCAGCAAAGGCCGGCAACCTGAAAGCTCTTTACGTGGTCGGTTCCAATCCCGTCGGCCGTTTCGGCATCGATCCGTTTGTGCTCTCGAAAACTTTTGTGGTCGTGCAAGAGATGTTCTTGACCGAAACCGCAATCATCGCGGACGTGGTTTTGCCGGCCGCGAATGCGTATGAGAAATCGGGCACGTTCACCAACACCTGTGGCGATCTGCAACTCATCAAAAAGGCCGGTGAAGTGACGGACACCAAGCCGGACTTCGAAATGATCGTTCGCATCGCCGATGCCATGGGCTTTGACGTTCACGGTCTCGTGCCCTTTGGAGGCGGCACGCACTCCGACATGGGCCAGACTCGCGGCGCGCAATCGGGCGAGGCCGATCGCCATGCGGTGTGGCTCGAAGCGCACAATCTGGAACCGAAAATGACTCCCTTCGATCCGCTTGCGATTTTTGATGAAGTGCAGCGCGTCGTATCCGGCTACGATGTTTCGCGAGCCAATGTGCTGGCGGGCGGCGATCAGCATCTCGAGATTGCCGAAAGCGGCCCGAGCGCGATTCAGTCCCCGGATTTGATTGCTCCGGCCCACGACGATTTGTTCAGTTCAGGTACTCTGGGAAGGTATTCCAAGACTTTGAATTCAGTTTACGAAAATAAGTCCGCGGACGCAGAAGTCGCGGCGGACTGACAACCACGGACCAGCAAAATTAAGATCAAAGCCCGCGGGCAAGAGTGCCCGCGCCACACGAACACACGAAAGACACTTCGTTGAGCATAACGGCATTTATCATCATCTCGCTTATCAAGTCTGCCTTCCTGATTTTTGCTTTGATGACGGCGGCGGCCTACAGCGTCTGGCTCGAGCGCAAGGTGTCGGCGCACATCCAGAATCGCTGGGGCCCCACCCGAGTCGGGCCTTTCGGCCTGCTGCAACCACTTGCCGATGGCGTTAAATTTATCTTTAAAGAAGATTTGACAGAGGCGAATGTCTACAAGCCGCTCTACATCGCGGCGCCCATCATTGCCGTAACCTTCGCCTTGACATCGATTGCCGTGATCCCGTTTGGCAACTGGGTCTGGATCGGTCAGTGGGGCACGTATCTCCAGGTTACCGACTTGAACATCGGTCTGCTCGTGGTTCTCGGCAGCACCTCGATGGGCGTCTACGGCGTGGCGCTTGCCGGATGGTCCTCAAACAGCAAGTATTCGCTCCTCGGCGGACTGCGCGCCAGCGCTCAAATGATCAGCTATGAAGTTTCGCTCGGGCTCTCGCTGGTCGGAGTCCTGATCGTAACTGGCAGTCTCAGCCTGCGCGAAATTGTGGAGGCGCAGCGCCATCTGCACTGGAACATCTTCGTTCAGCCGTTGGCATTTTTTATCTATTTGATTTCTGCCTATGCCGAGACCAACCGCGCTCCCTTCGATTTGCCGGAAGCGGAGTCGGAACTCGTAGCCGGATATCACACCGAATACAGCGCGATGAAGTTCGCCATGTTTTTTGTCGCCGAATATTGCAACATGGTGACCGTGGCCTGCCTCGCGACCCTGATGTTTTTTGGAGGCTGGCTTGGCCCGGCCTTTGGTCCGCCGATTCTGCAAGCGTTGCTGCCGGTGTTCTGGTTCTGCCTCAAAGTTTTCTTTTTCATGTTTCTGTACGTCTGGGTGCGGTGGACCGTCCCCCGCTTTCGCTATGACCAACTCATGGCGTTCGGGTGGAAGATCATGTTGCCCCTGGCGGTTGCAAATATTGTAGTGACAGCGCTGATCGTGGCGTGGAGAGCGTAAAGGCGGTTCCCGGTTCTCAGTTCTCAGTTCCCCGTTCAAATCCGGGTTACTGAGAGCTGACAGCTGAGAACCGAGAGCTGGCAAAATGTTTCATCTATTTCTATTTCTATTTTTCGGAGCCATCTGCGTGGCAGGCGCGGTCAACCTGCTGGTGCAGAGCCATCCCATCAACGGCGCGTTGTCGCTGATTGCGGTAATGGCGGCGCTCGCCGTTGAGTATCTTTTATTGGGTGCGGAATTCTTGAACGCCGTGCAAGTGATCGTCTACGCCGGCGCCGTCATGGTCTTGTTTGTCATCACCATCATGCTGCTGAATGCCGGCAAGGAAGAGCGCACGAAAGGAAGCCGCGTCGCGCTCCTGCTCGGCGTTCCCGGAGTGCTGATCGGTTCTCTGCTCATCGGCTGGACCCTACTCTTTCGCTCTAATACGCGGGCGGTTCCTATCGGCGCGCTACAGGGCGACCCGCGCGCAATTGCCCGGCTGCTTTTTCATGATTTTCTGCTGCCCTTCGAGGTCACGTCGGTCCTGATCCTGATCGCCATCATGGGCGCCGTCGTGCTCGCCAGCCGGCCCGAAGCCGTCGCCCGCGGCCCGAGAAAGGATGCGTAATTAAGATGGTCCCTCTTTCCTACTATCTCGTTTTGAGCGGATTCCTCTTTGTTTGCGGAGTGATCGGTTTCCTCATCAAGCGCAACATCATCACCATTTTCATGTCTATCGAGTTGATGCTGAATGGCGTGAACCTTTCGTTCGTGGCCTTCGCCGCGCAATGGCACGCGCTCAGCGGACAAATCTTCGTGTTCTTCGTAATGGTGGTGGCCGCCGCCGAAGCCGCCGTGGGCCTGGCCATCATCATCGCCGTCTATCGCACCCGTGAAACTTTGAATGTCGATCAGGTGAACCTGCTCAAGCTATGACGTCGAATCCTTATCTCTGGCTGGTGCCGATCCTCCCTCTCGCCGGGGCGGCTATCAATGGCTTCTTGGGACGGCGCTCGTCGAAAGTAGCTATCACCACCATCGCGCTCGTCTTTTGCGGCGCCGCTTTTGCCATGGCGCTCTTTCTCGCTGCCGGCTTTTCTCCCTCCTCCGCTCCTTATTATTACGACTTCGCCCACTGGCTCCGCTCCGGAACTTTTCAAGTCGACTTCAGTTTCTACCTCGATCAGCTTTCGCTCGTCATGCTGCTCGTGGTCACCGGTGTCGGCTTCCTCATCCACATCTACTCCGTCGGATACATGTGGGACGACGACGGCTACTACCGCTTCATGGCCTACCTGAACCTGTTCATGTTCTTTATGCTCACCCTGGTGCTGGCGAAGAACTACCTGGTCATGTTCATCGGTTGGGAGGGCGTGGGCCTGGCGTCCTACCTGTTGATCGGATTCTGGTTCACCAAAAATTCCGCCGCGGCCGCAGGCAAGAAAGCATTCATCGTCAATCGCATCGGCGACTTTGGGTTCCTGATCGCCCTCTTCCTGATGATCAAGCATTTCGGATCGCTTGACTTCACAACTGTCTTTCATGCGGTGACGCCGTTGGCCGTCGAAAACACAGGAGCCGGATTGCTCACTGCCATCGGTTTGCTCTTGATGGTCGGCGCGGCGGGCAAATCGGCGCAGATCCCTCTCTACGTCTGGTTGCCCGACGCCATGGAAGGTCCTACTCCCGTCTCAGCATTGATCCATGCCGCAACCATGGTGACGGCGGGCGTGTATATGGTGGCGCGGTCGTCCGCGATCTTCGAGCGCGCGCCCATGGCAATGACGGTCGTCGCGATCATCGGAACCCTCACCGCGCTCTTTGCCGCCACCATCGGCATTGCCCAAACCGACATCAAGAAAGTGCTGGCCTACTCCACCGTTTCGCAGCTCGGCTACATGTTCATGGCCTGCGGCGTGGGAGCGTTCTCCGCCGGCATCTTCCACCTGATGACGCACGCCTTCTTCAAGGGCCTGCTGTTCCTCGCTGCCGGCTCGGTGATTCACGGCATCGGCGGCGAACAGGACATGCGCAAGATGGGCGGACTGCGCGTCTACATGCCGTGGACCTTCTTGACCATGACGATCGCAACATTTGCCATCGCTGGCTTCCCACCGTTTGCCGGATTTTTTTCGAAAGACGAGATTCTCTGGAAAGCGTATTCCAGTGATCACGGAAGTTGGGTGTATTGGCTGATCGGCGTCATCACCGCGTTTATCACTTCGTTCTACATGTTCCGGCTATGGTTCATGACCTTCTTCGGCGATTATCGCGGAGGCCCTGCCGTCCCCGACGTGAAACATCCGTCCGCCGACACACACGCCAGGCCTGCCAAAAACGAAGCAAAAGCCAAACACACCGACGATGCACACGACCATGGCGATCCTCACGAGAGTCCGTGGGTGATGCTCGGCCCATTGTTCATCCTGGCGTTGCTGTCGCTGATTGGGGGATGGATCGGGATCGGCGGTCGTTTCGAACATTTTCTCGCGCCCGTTTTCCAGGGGGGAGCCGCCGCTGAACTTGCGCACAAAACCGCAGGCGAAGGTGCCGGCACCACAACTGAAACCTTGCTTATGCTGATTTCGGTCGCTGCCGCCGTTCTCGGATTCGCACTCGCCTGGACCCTCTATTTCCGCCATCCGGAACTGCCCGCTCGCATCGCCGCCAGCCTCGGAGGCCTCTACGAGGCCGTCGTCCACAAGTATTACGTCGATGAGCTTTATGCTGACCTCTTCGTCAAGCCGCTGATCGACGGCTCGACCACGATCCTCTGGCATGGCGTCGACCAGGGAGTAATCGACGCCACCGTAAACAACACGGCCGACGCAGCCCATCATGTGTCCGATGACCTGCGCCACATGCAGTCCGGCAATCTGCGTTCTTACGCTGGATGGATAGCCGCCGGTGGCGCAGCCGTGATCGCCTACATGGTCTGGATGGGAGTGACGAGATGAGTATGGCGTCGATCGATATGGACAGTCTCGGTCCCTTCATCCTGTCGCTGGTCACATTTATTCCCGCCGGGGGAGGCCTGCTGATTCTTCTGATCCCGCGCCGCGACCGCGATATCAAGCTTTTTGCCCTGGTCATTTCTCTGCTCGCATTCGTAGCCTCTCTGCACTTGCCCGTGCACTTGCATCGCGATCAAAGCCTGTTCAAATTCGAGATCGACAAAATCTGGATCACGAATCCCAACATTCATTACCACATGGGCATTGACGGAATTTCCGTCTGGCTGGTGGTGCTGACCACGTTCCTCACGCCGTTGTGTGTGCTGATCTCGTGGACTTCGATTCAATTCCGCGTGAAAGAATTCTTCATCCTGCTGCTCCTCCTGGAGACGGGTCTGATCGGTGTCTTCACCTCGCTCGACTTGTTCCTGTTCTACTTCTTCTGGGAAGGCACGCTCATCCCGATGGCGCTGCTCATCGGCATGTACGGCCACGGACGCAAAGTCTACGCCGCGGTGAAGTATTTCCTGTTCACCTTCATCGGCTCAATGTTCATGCTGGCGGCGATTCTTTGGCTTTATGCCAAGACCGGCAGTTTCGATTTTGTCGTCATCCAGAATGCAATTCGCAGCGGCAACGTGCCCGGCTTTGAATCCGCTTCGCTTTGGCTGTTCCTCGGATTCTTCATCGCCTTTGCCGTCAAGGTTCCGCTGTTCCCTCTCCATACCTGGCTGCCCGACGCGCACGTAGAGGCGCCGACCGCCGGATCCGTTCTGCTCGCCGGGGTGCTGCTCAAGATGGGTACCTACGGCTTGCTGCGCTTTGATGTCGGCCTCTTCCCTGACCAGGCGCACCGCAATGCACCATGGATCATGGTGCTGGCGCTGATCGGAATCATCTACGGCGCACTGGTTTCGCTCGTCCAGCCGAATATGAAAAAGCTGATCGCCTACTCCTCGGTCAGCCACCTCGGATTCGTTGTCCTCGGAATCTTCAGTTTCACCACTGCCGGCCTGAACGGAGCGGTCTTCGTCATGCTGGCCCACGGAGTCGCCACCGGCAGCCTCTTCATGCTGGCAGGAATCCTCTACGAACGCCGGCATACTTACGAAATTGCAGAGTTTGGCGGATTAGCGACGCCCATGCCCAAGTACGCCACCTTTTTCCTGTTCACGGTGCTCGCTTCCGTCGGATTGCCGCTCCTGAACGGCTTCATCGGCGAGTTTCTGGTCCTTAGCGGAGCCTTCCAGGCACGCCCGATCTACGGAATCCTGGCCGCGACCGGCGTCATCTGGAGCGCCTGCTACCTGCTCTGGATGTATCAGCGCGTTTTCTTCGGACCGGTCACGCATGAAGTCAACAACGCGCTGCCCGACCTCACCCTGCGTGAGAAATCGGCACTCACTCCGATCGCGGTTGCCGCTCTGGTGATGGGAGTGGCGCCCATGGTGTGGCTGAGCGCCATAGATCCGGCGGTGCAGGCGGTGCTTAGCCCCGTAACACAACTGGCCAGCCGGATGGTGGGCCAATGACACTCTTCATAACACCGGCAATCCTGTCGGCGTTCGTGCACTCGTGGCCGGCGCTGCTCGCCCAGGTGCCCATTTCCCAGTCACCGCCCTTCACCGATTACATACGCATCCTGCCCGAGTTGGTGCTTTCCATTTTCGGCATGTTGATCATGGTCGTGGACCCGCTGCTCGACCCGGAAAGCAGCCACCAATCGCTCGGCACCATCGCTCTCATCGGCGCCCTCACCGCGCTGGCATCGACGGCTTGGATGGCGCAGTATCCAGGCGTCGCTTTCTCGAACGTTATCCGAGTGGAAGGCTTCAGCATCTTTTTCCATTTCCTCATCATCGCGATTGCGGCCGTGTCGATACTCAGCTCCTTCGAATACCTGCGCGTCCAGCGTATTCGCGCCGGGGAGTACTACGGACTTATCCTCTTCGGCACGGTCGGCATGTGTCTGATGTCTTCCGCGATCGAACTCGTGCTCATTTTCATCGCTCTCGAAATTTCTTCCATCTCGACCTACATCCTGGCCGGCTTCCGCCGCCACAACGCCTCCAGCAGCGAATCGTCGCTGAAATACTTCCTGCTGGGATCCTTCGCCACGGCATTTTTCCTCTACGGCGTCGCGCTGATGTTTGGTGCAACCGGCTCCACAAATATTGATGCCATCCACCAGGCGCTCTACTCTGGCAACGCTCAGGTACCCATGCTGGCCTATGTTGCCACCGCGCTTATGTTCGTCGGCCTCGGCTTTAAAGTCGCCTCCGCACCCTTCCATGTCTGGACTCCCGACGTCTACGAAGGCGCCCCCGCTCCGGTTGTTGGACTGATGTCGACCGGCCCCAAGGCTGCGGCTTTCGCGGTTTTGCTGCGCGTCATGTTTGAAGCCAACGCCCCCGGGCGCTTCTGGCTGATCTGGGTCTCCGCCGCACTCACCATGACGCTGGGTAACATCTGCGCCTTGGTGCAGGACAACGTTAAGCGTCTGCTCGCCTATTCTTCGATCGCTCACGCCGGATATCTGCTGGTCGCCTTCGCCGCCCAACCAGAGTTGGGCACATCCGCCGCCATGTTCTACACGGCCGCCTACGCGGCCATGAATGTAGGAGCGTTTGCCATCGTCAGCCATCTCGCCGCTGCTGGCGAAAGGTACGTCACCATCGAGGATTACGCCGGCCTCGGCAAGAAGTCTCCCGTGCTCGCCGCAACTTTCACATTTTTCCTGATGTCATTGATTGGCATTCCGATCACGGGTGGTTTCTTCGCGAAGTTCTATGTCTTGAGCGCCGCCCTGAAATCGAATCTCGTGTTCCTGTCTATCATTCTGGTGCTAAACAGTGCCTTGGGCGCCTATTATTACCTGCGGATTATCGTGTTGATGTACATGCGTGAGCCCCGCGGCGACGTTCCTGTTACTCCTCTCAGTGCCGCTGCAGCTCTCGCCCTCGCAATTTGTGTGCTAGCGACTCTTTTTCTTGGAGTCGTGCCCGGACGCGTGCTCGATTATGCTGATAATTCCGCTCGCCAACTGGCGGGCGATGCAGCGGTACCGGCAGCACCACCGGCGTCTCTCGCCATCGGCCCTTAATCTCCATCCCAGTTCCAGCGCGCCACAAGAGGTCAGCCAGAGCATGACTCAGCGAGAGCATGGCTCAGCGAGAGCATGGCTCTTGAGGCTTCTGGCGCCGCTTTTGTCTTCTCTGCGCAGTTGATAACCGGTGGAAAAAACTACGTTGATCGCGATTGACAATCACCTCTTAAGTCGTCATTATTACGTACGAAAGTTTTGCCCCGAAAGTTGTTTACGGGAACCGGAGGATGTATGGGTAAGTTTTTCCGCAATATCTGGACGGACGAACAGGGACAGGATATCGCTGAATATGCTGTCATGCTCGCTGTGATCCTGGTATTGGTGATTGGCACTGTGAAGTTAATCGGGAGTAATGCCAACAATGCATTTTCCAATGTTGCCAGTGCCATGGGTCAATAAGTAGTGCGAAGAGTGTCAGACGTGCAAGCTCAATAGGGTCTAACAAGATCTCCAGATATTTATGACACGATTTAGCATCTGCGAACTGTTTAGCCGCTTTTGGTATCCATCGGCGGCGGCGGTGCAGAATCGAGGCGAACTACCAGGGCAATAAAGATACCTCAAAGATTCCACCAAAGCCGCGAGCGCATCGCGGCTTTTTGTTTTGTTGTCCTTTGTTGTCCAAGGAAAGGTCATCCCCATGATTGTCAACATGTCCGACAGCGCCACTGAACAACAGATCGAACACATCATCCAGCGTATCCGGGAGGCGGGATTTCAGCCCCACGTCACGCGCGGCACCGAGCGCACCATCGTTGCGGCCGTCGGCAGCGGCGGGCGTCGCCATGAGATCGAAGCGCTTTCGGTCGCCCCCGGCGTGGACAACGTGGTCGCGATCGCACAGCCCTTTAAACTCGTCAGCCGGCAAACAAGGCCGCAACCCACTGTGGTTGACGTGTCGGGCGTAAAGATCGGCGGTCCCGAAGTGGTCGTAATCGCCGGTCCCTGCTCGGTCGAATCCCGTGAACAATTGCTGGAGACGGCGCAAGGAGTGAAGCGCGCGGGCGCCACCATGCTCCGGGGAGGAGCCTACAAACCTCGCACCTCCCCATACGAGTTTCAGGGCCTGGGAATCGAAGCCTTGAAAATCTTGCGCGAGGCTCGCGACCTCACCGGTTTGCCGGTCGTAACCGAGGTCATGAGTACCGAAGATCTGGATCTGATCTGCGACCATGCCGAAATGCTCCAGGTGGGCGCGCGCAACATGCAGAACTTCGCGCTATTGCGCCGGCTCGCGGTCATCAGGAAACCAATACTGCTCAAGCGCGGACCCTCGGCCTCCGTCAAGGAGTGGCTGCTGGCCGCGGAATACCTGCTGTCGGGCGGGAACGATCAGGTCGTCCTCTGTGAACGAGGAATCAAGACCTTTGAAACCGGTATGCGCAACACCTTCGACCTGGCCGCGGTCGCCCTCGCCAAAGAGCTTTCGCATCTGCCCGTAATGGCCGATCCCTCGCACGGCACCGGCAAGCAAAGCCTCATCGGAGCGGTCTCACGCGCCGCCATTGCGGTCGGAGCGGATGGCATCATCGTAGAAGTGCATCCGTGTCCGGAGCGGGCTCTCTCCGACGGACCTCAGTCTCTGGATCTTTCACAGTTCGAAAGTGTAATGCGCGGATTGACTGCCCCATTACGGCCCGTGCTGGCCCCGGTCGCGGCCCATAGATAGAGTTCTCGGTTCCCTGTTCTCAGTTCCCAGTAGCCCTCACGCTCTCCACTGAGAACTGGGAACTGAGAACCGGGAACCGAGAACTGCTCTTGGGCCATTTTGTCCCCAAACGGCCGTCCAGACCAGCCCCGCCTTTGTTTCCAACCGGTTACCCTCTGAGCCATGGCTTCGAGCCGGGTCCTTGGGCCAAGTTGTCCCCTCGAATAACGTCGACGCGAACGTGCAAGTCGCTGTAATAAATAGCTTTAATCATTCTGTGATTGGTCGCCCGATTGCCTCTTAGAGTTCAGGCACGAGGGTGTGGTTTATCCCATTTCCTCGAGAAGTGCCGCAAGCAAACACTTATGAAGAGCATCGATAAATCGCAGCTCACAACCGGACGAGAAGGCCGTCCGCTCAATTCCCCGACGTTTAGCGCTGCCTGGGGCCGGGTTCTTGGAGTGGCATTGCTGTTGCTCTCAGCGATACCCTCCTACGCCGGCGCCAAGCCCGCGGCCAGCAAACTCTCGCCGGATCTCCAGTCGGCAATCGGCGCGAACGGAATGGTGACCGTCAACGTGCAGTTTCGGACGTTCCCGACCTCCGGCTACCTGAAGGGAAGACAATCGAGCGGTGCAACCCTTCGCTGGAAGCTGCCAACCATCAAGGCGGTGACGATGACCGTGCCCGCCAGCATGCTGACCACGCTGGAGAAAGAAGCCAACGTCGTCTACATCTCGCCCGACCGTCAGCTAGGCATGACCTCGAATCCTCAGACTGAGGAGTTTGTCACCGCCATCGAGGCCGACGTCGCAGCCTCGCAGTATGCGCTCGATGGAACCGGCGTTGGTGTCGCAATCATCGACAGCGGCGTCGCATCCCATCCGGATCTGAACAATGGCAACGGCAACAGCCGCGTGGTGTATAGCCAGAGCTTTGTCGCTGGTGACACGACCACCTCTGATAAGTTCGGCCACGGAACTCACGTCGCCGGCTTGATCGGTGGCAACGGCTCCAGTTCCGGCTCGGCCAATGGCTACCCGGCGACGTATGCCGGCATGGCTCCCGGCGTCAACATCATCAACCTGCGCGTTCTCGATCAGAACGGATCGGGCACCGACAGCCAGGTAATCGCTGCCATTCAACAAGCGATCACGTTAAAGAATACCTACAACATCCGCATCATCAACATGTCGTTGGGACGCCCCGTGTTCGAGAGCTACACCCTCGATCCCGTGGACCAGGCAGTGGAAGCCGCTTGGCAGGCTGGCATCGTGGTGGTGACTGCTGCGGGCAACAACGGGCGCTTCAAACCAACAGGGGGCTTCGGCACCATCGGCGTTCCCGCCAACGATCCTGCCGTGATCACGGTGGGAGCAACCATGACTGAGGGTACGGCGACGCGCGTGGATGACAAGGTCGCCAGCTACAGTTCCAAGGGTCCGGTCGCAATCGATCACATCGTGAAGCCCGACCTGGTTGCACCGGGAAACCGCCAGGTCTCCTTAAGGGCAGCGGGCAGCACCCTCGATACTACCTATCCGCAATATGAAGTTAGCTCGACGAACGGAAACTCACAGTACTTCGTGTTGAGCGGCACCAGCATGGCAACCCCGGTGGTAAGCGGTGCGGTCGCGCTGATGTTGCAACAGAATCCTTCGTTGACTCCCGATCAGGTGAAAGCGCGCTTGATGAAGACGGCATGGAAGGGCTTCGGCCAATATTCGTCGTCGTGGGACATCTACGGAAACTCTTACAACAACGAGTATGACCTCTTTACCTATGGAGCGGGGTACCTGGATATCGACGCCGCTCTTGGCGACACTAACCTCGCGGTCGGAGTAGCACTTTCGCCGACCGCGGTCATGAACGCAAACGGCAGCGTCACGATTGCTGACACTGTCCCCGACTCAGTCTTCGCCGGCAGCAGCGTCGTTTGGGGCGCTACGTCGGTGGTCTGGGGACATCCAGTCGTTTATGGCTCGAACGTCATTTCAAGTACATCCGTGGTATGGGGCGCGACCAGCGTGGTCTGGGGAGCGACCTCCGTGTCTGGCTACAGTGTGGTCTGGGGTGCAACGTCTACCGTCGAAACGTCGATCGCAGCGCTCAGCGACGGCGACCCGGGGGACAACTAGACAACCGACTGCAACCATATTCGGAGACTACCATGACAAATACATTGCCCATCAAAGCGAAGGTCATGATCGGAATGGCGGCCGTTGCGAGTCTCTGCGCCTTGTCGTTCGGCGCAGTCAGATGGCAAACGCAAGCCTGGCCACAGTTGCTGCTCCTCTCAGCCGCAGCCGCAGTGAGTTCGCGCTTCAAGGTGAAGTTGCCTGGAATGACGAGCTCCATGTCGGGAAATCTGCCTGTGATTCTTCTGGGAGTAACGCAACTGGGATTGTTCGGCAGCCTGCTCGTAGCGTTTACGGCGGCCATCGCGCAGTCCTATTCCGGCGGGAAGAAAACCAAACCAGTCCAGTTTGTATTCAACACTTGCTTACTGATGAACGCCACCGGACTCGCTTATCTGGTCTATCACAGCCAGTTCTTCGCGGCTCATACGGCGGCGCACATGGTGTCTCTGGTACTGGCAGCCGGTACGTATTTCCTGGCCAACACGGCGCCCGTGGCAAGCATCATCGGATTCACCGAAGGTGGCAGTCCTTTTGCCCTGTGGCACAAGGTCTTTCTCTGGTCTTTCCCGAACTACGTTATCGGTGCGGGACTGACCGCGATCGCCTCCGCCTTCACCACCGTCAGCGGCCTCACAACCGTGGCCATTCTGATGACCGTATCGTTCGCCGTATATCAGTCCTACAAGATGTATGTGGATCGAGCCAGCCAGCCTCAAACCATGGTCATGGCAACGTCCGCCGGCCACTAATCCTTCAGGCATCCACCCAGCGCGCAGCCAAATGGCTGCGCGTTTTTTTGGTGTGCCGAGCATGTTCGACAGCTTGAGGGTGAAAGTCCCTTTGACAACCTGATGGAGGTGAAGTCATAGCGAAGCGCAAGGGTGAAATAACACCCGCCGTGAGGCGGGGCCTGAAAGAAGCGTGGAGCAAAGACGCGAGCCGATGAACAAGAACCGGATATGAGGCCTACGGTGGCGGGCGAGCGAGCCAATGATTGCGAAGCCCATATCCATCAAGCGCACGGGTGGTAGATCCGGCGGTTGCGTGTCGAAGGCGGTCGAACTTACCTCGGGAGGTCTGCGGCACGTCACGAAATCGTGACTGAGGGTGAAAGCGATTCATCCCGATCGTGTCGCAGAAGTCAGCAAAGGGCGTAGTAGGTCATGCAGTCGGCGAAGCTATTGAGGCACTCCAAAGCCGAAAGGCGGAGCAAACAAGATAGGCCAAGCGGGGAACGATGATCGAAGGCCCGAACGGTACTCCGCAAGGGGAATAAAGGAAAGGGCAAGTAAGCGGCGCGACTCATGAGCGGACAGCGGCGGAAAAACCGACCCGAACAAGGGGTGCTGGCCTTTCCGGTGGAAAGTAGGAGTGATGCTCCGAAGCCCGCCGCGAAAGGGACCGAAACGCTGGTGGCGAAGCGCAAGTCTGAAAGCCTGGCCGGAACCGAACGACTGATGGAAGAAGTCTGCGAGCTGGAAAACTGCAAGCAGGCATTACAACGAGTCAAGGCGAATAAAGGGAGTCCGGGAGTAGACGGGATGACCGTCGACGAATTACCGGCCTACCTGAAGCAGCATGGGCTGGAAATCGGGGAACAGCTACGAAGCGGAACTTATCAACCGCAGCCGGTAAGACGGGTGGAAATCCCGAAGCCGGATGGCAGTGGAATGCGCAAGCTAGGCATTCCTTGCGTGCTGGATCGCTTTATTCAGCAGGCGGTGCTGCAGGTTCTGCAGAAGCGCTGGGACCCGACGTTCTCCGAACATAGCCACGGTTTCCGACCGGGGCGCAGTGCGAAGCAAGCGGTGCACAAGGCGCAGCAGTATATCGCCGAAGGGTACCGCTGGGTGGTGGATCTCGACTTGGAGAAATTTTTCGATCGAGTAAACCACGACCGCCTGATGGCGGCGGTGGCCGAGCGCGTGGCCGACAAGCGAATGCTCAAATTGATTCGAGCGTTTCTGGAGGCCGGAGTGATGGAGGATGGGTTGGTGAGTGCGGTGGATGAGGGAACGCCTCAAGGCGGTCCGCTTTCACCACTACTTTCCAACCTGGTGCTGGACGAACTGGACCGGGAGTTAGAGCGGCGCGGTCACTGCTTCGTCCGCTATGCCGACGACTGTAACATCTACGTCAGCAGCGAACGAGCGGGACAACGAGTGATGGAGAGCGTTACTCGCTTCATCACGCACCGTCTCAAGCTCAAGGTCAACCAGGCGAAGAGCGCCGTCGCTCGACCGGGGCAAAGGAAGTTTCTCGGATTCAGCTTCACGGGGGAACGAGAACCGAGGCGGCGCATCGCCCCCAAGGCTATCGCTCGCTTCAAGGAGCGGATTCGGGAGCAGACGCGGAGAACCCGCGGCATCAGCTTGCGGCCGATGGTCAAGGAACTGGCGACCTATCTCCGTGGCTGGCTCGGGTACTTCGGCGACTGTCAAACGCCCTCGGTGCTGGAACGTCTTGAGACGTGGTTACGCCGCCGACTTCGGTCGGTGGTGTGGAAGCAATGGAAGCGTGGACGGACAAGGTTCCGCGAGCTGCGCAAACGGGGCGTCAGTAAGGACCTCGCGGCGAAAACGGCCGGGAGCCCTCACGGTCCGTGGCGGCTCGCGCACTCGCCCGCCCTGACCATCGCTCTGCCGAATGCTTACTTTGCCCAGCTCGGGCTTCCGCCCCTGGTCGTACGGTCCTCGCTTAATCCGCCGAACCGCCGTATGCGGACCCGCATGTACGGTGGTGTGGGAGGGGAGGACGGGTGACCGTTCCCCCTATCCCGATTGGGGCGGACACTTCTGTCCGGCGCTCTTGCCTTGGCATTTGATCTTGCTTTTGATCCTGCTTTGTTCTTGACCTCGCCTTTGCTTTTGATCCTGCCGTTCTTGCCCTTGCCCGTGTTCGAGATCTCGCGTGGCGCCGACCCCTCAATCGCGACGAACAGAGCCGTTCACAAACGAGGCCGCCACGTAAACTGCAAAGCTCTACTTAACGTCTCCGCAGTCCTGGCCGAGATACTTGGACGCGGTCGTGAAGTCCATGGTCATGGGCTGACCGCCGCTCCTGTTGATGACCATGTGCATCGTCCCCTTGACGTTATCCGAGCCGAGCGCCTCCATCACAAATGTTCCGTCCGAGGACGATTGTTTTTCTTCACAATGAAACTTCACTTCCATCTTGCGGCCCGTCGAACTGACCACGGTGCGTGTACAGTCTCCGCGGTTATTGCTGAAAGCTGTGTGCTTCTCCAGTTTCTCTTTCGTGACGCATTCTTTGCGGACGTCCGTGCTCGCCCCACCCTTCATCATCGCCTCCACGCGCGCGCGCTGCTCCGGTGACATCTTCGCAAGAGTCTCGGGAGGAATGGTCGGCGTGGCTGGCATGCCTGTCATGGAGCGAGTTACGGTAACTTCCCACAGCCCCTCTTTCACATTGAGGGGTGCGATATCGTCCGCGGCACAGAGGGTCAAAGAACAAAAGATAATCAGAACCAGACAAAGCGCGTTTCGCATTAGCATTCTCCCGGAATGTGTTGATCGCAGTGCGCTGAACAGCATTGCACACCGCCGGAGGCGCGAGCAAACAAATTGTTGAAGGAGTAAGGGACGGGTGCTGGTGCCACGACAGATTTTAGGAGACAATTTTCTAAAGAAGTCTTATTTCTAAAGAATCATCGATGCCGGTCGGATCCTAAACAGATGCCATCTCGCGACTTTATTTTCTGGGAAGTAGATGTGCAATCCGACTTCATGTTCCCCGGTGGCAAGCTCTACGTTCCAGGAGCCGAGAAACTTCTAGGCAATATCCGCAAACTGACGGATGCCGCGCGCCACGGCGAAGTCTTCCTGGTTTCGCATGGCTGTTTTCATCCGCCAAACGATCCCGAGTTCAAGCAGTTTCCACCGCACTGCATCAAAGGCACGCCAGGCGCGGAGTTTGTTCCGGAAGCGCTGGCGGACAAGTTCATTCGGGTTGAAAACGCTGTCGACACGAAGTTACCCGAAGATCTTTCCAAGTACCAGCAGATCATTCTGGAAAAGCAGACACTCGACATTTTCGAAACTCATCACGCCAACGACTTGCTGGAACGTCTGAGCACCAACGCGGAATTCGTAGTGTTTGGAGTGGTCACGGAATACTGCGTCAGTCTTGCGGCCAAGGGCTTGCTGAAGCGAAAGCGGCGGGTCGCGATAGTCCGCGATGCCATCGAAACCTTGTCGCCGGAAGTCGGGGGCAAAACCCTGGCGGACCTGCAGAGTCTGGGAGCCAGGCTGGTTACAACGGACCCGATCCTAGCCGAGCTAAATCAAAAAAAAGATCGGAACTAAGTTAGCCGAACAATGGAGCGACGGGCGTCCTCGCCCGTCAAGGGGCGGCTCGCCCCGCTCTAAGCTACCCCGTCTCCCTCACAACAGCATTCCCGCAATCGAAGCCGACATCAGGTTCGCCATGGTTCCCGCCAGCATCGCGCGAATTCCAAGCCGCGCCAGATCGCCGCGCTTATTGGGAGCCAGCGCGCCAATGCCGCCCATTTGAATTCCGATGGAACTGAAGTTAGCAAAGCCGCACAGCGCGAAAGTCGCAATCGTAAATGAGCGCGGATCGAGGATGGCCTTTTGTGGCCCAAGCATGGAAAACGCCACCAGTTCATTCAGCACCATGCGTACGCCCAGAAGATTGCCAATCAAACGGCAGTCATGCCAGGGAACTCCAATCACCCACGCGATAGGTGCAAACAATGCGCCGAGTATTGCCTCGAGGCTCGCCGGAAACCACGCGATGTACGTGTGAATTCCGCCCATGATTCCATCCAACAAAGCCACCAACGCCAGAAACGAAATCAGCATGGCGGCGATGTTCAGCGCCATGTGCAAACCATCAGTGGTGCCACGCGCAATGGCTCCCAGCAGATTCTGGTTCTTTTCCAGCTCCACTTCTTCTTCACTCATCACGACGCGGCCCGCCGTTTTTGGCACCTCCGTCTCGGGTACCAGCATCTTGGCCATCAGGAGCGTCCCAGGAGCCGTCATGATGACCGCGCTCAACAGATGCTTCGGCTCGATCCCAAAAGCGATGTAGGCCGCCATGATGCTGCCGGAAACGTGCGCCATGCCGCTCGTCATCACCGTCATCAATTCTGAATATGTGAGGTCGGGCAGGAAAGGCCGAATCGTCTGCGGTGCCTCGGTCTGGCCCATGAAAATGCTGGCGGCCACATTCAATGACTCCGCGCCGCTCACCCCCATCAGCCGGATCATCAGCCACGCAGCCGCCTTGATGATCACCTGCATGACGCCAAGGTAATAGAGCACCGCGAACAGCGCGCAGATGAAGATCACCGTCGGCAAGACCTGGAATGCAAAATAAAAACCGAGGTGCGAGCCCTGCTTACCGAGATCTCCAAAAACAAACTGCGAGCCGGCGAAAGCATAGCTGAGAAGCCGGTTCACCGCGTCTCCAGCCTTTTGAAAAAGCGTTCGCCCGAGTTCAATCTTCAGAACAAAAATCGCGAAGGCAACCTGCAGCCCCAGCCCCCAGGCCACCGTCTTAACGCGAATGGCGCGCCGGTTTGTGGAAAACGCGTACGCAAGGCTCAACATGGTGAGCAAACCGAGAATGCCAGTAAAACGTCCCATAGTTTTTCCCTTAGAAATCAAGCAACGCTTACAAATCAGTGCTTATAAATAGATGCCTATCGATTTCTCCTCTAATGCTCGCCCTTGTAGATCACGCGATGAACCAAAGGCACCTGGTGCTCAGGTGGAACGCTTGCGATCTCATAGCTCTCTTCCAGCAACGTCTTTGCGCGCGCCGCCTGCGCGTCAGAGTGGCAATGAATCGTGCACAGGGCCTCGCCCACCGCAACTTTGTCGCCAAGCTTTTTATGCACCACAATGCCGACCGCAGGATCGACAGAATCTTCCTTGCGCTCGCGTCCGCCGCCAAGAACCACGCACGCTGTGCCAACTTGTTCGCTCGCGATCGACACCACGTATCCCGCTTGACGGCTGGTCACATCGACGCGATGATCGGTGCCCGGCAAGCGGGTCGGATCGTCGATCACGCTGATGTCTCCGCCCTGCAACTCCACCATCTGCCGAAATCTGTCAAATGCCTTCCCCGAAGCAATGATCTCCTCGGAGAGTCGCTTGCCCTGAGCAACCGTCTTCGAGACGCCCCCAAGAAAAAACATCCACGCGCCTAGTTCGAAACACAATTCCCGCAGGTCTGCCGGCCCGCCGCCATGCAGCACTTCAATGCACTCCTGCACTTCGAGCGCATTGCCCACCATGCGGCCCAGCGGCTGGTTCATGTCGGTGATGAGAGCCGCCATCTGCTTGCCCATGCGCTCGCCAGTTTCGACCATGAGCTCGGCAAGAAAAACGGCGTCTTCCTCTTCCTTCATAAACGCTCCCGAGCCCGTCTTTACATCGAGCACAAGCGCGTCCGTGCCTTCCGCCAGTTTCTTGCTCATAATCGACGCACAAATCAGATACGGACTCTCAACCGTTCCCGTCACGTCGCGCAGCGCGTACAGCTTGCGATCCGCGGGAGCAATCTTCTCCGTCTGCCCGATCATCGAGCATCCGCAAGCCTTGAGGACGCGATGAAACTCAGGCACCGACAGCCCGACGCGAAATCCGGGAATCGATTCCAGTTTGTCGAGCGTGCCCCCCGTGTGCCCCAAGCCCCGGCCGCTGATCATCGGTACAAAAAGATCCCCAGCCGCCACCAGCGGGGCAAGCACCAGCGACGTTTTGTCGCCCACGCCACCGGTCGAATGCTTATCCACTTTCTTTGCGGGAAGAAAGCCGAGGTCAAGCACTTCGCCGGAATGCAGCATGGCGTCCGTGAGCGCCGCAGTTTCCTCGCGACTCATTCCACGCAGCACGACTGCCATTAGCCACGCTGCCATCTGGTAATCGGGAATGCTGCCGTCGGTGCAGCCGTCGACAAGATACCCGATTTCAGCGGCAGATAATGCGCCGCCATCACGCTTTTTTCGGATGAGATCAATTACACGAAACTGCGATTTAGAAGCGCTCGGCTGGCTCACTTGAGGCGAAAGCCCTCCGGCAGAAGTTCGGTAATCAGGCTTTGCTTCGGGCCCTCGCCGCCTCGGTAGAAAATTACGGCCTGCGGCCCGAACTCATAAATCACCTGGCGGCATGCGCCGCAGGGCGAACAAGGAACGCCATGTTCAATTTCGCTCGCAGCGACGACAGCCACCGCGACAATCTCAAGCTCAGGGCCATCTTTAGCCACGGCAGAAAAAATCGCGGTCCGCTCCGCGCAGTTGGTCATGCCATAAGAAGAGTTTTCCACGTTGCATCCTGTGAACACGCGCCCCTTCGCGGTGAGAATTGCCGCTCCCACTCTAAACCTGGAAAATGGCGCGTAAGCATTCTTCATTACGTGCCTCGCCGCGCGCAGCAGGCGTTCGCGCGTGACCGCTGAGACCTTTTTCGTTGCCATATTCAAGCCGATTTCGCGGATATCGAGAGTGGGCCATTGTAACGCCTGCCCGCCTTCGGCAGTAGAGATTTTGTTCCCGAAGAATCGTCGCTGATCGGAATAGCTCCGCGTTATCGTAGGGACGAGGCTTGCCTCGTCTGTGATCACCACGATAACGCTGCAAAATCGCGCTTTTTCAAGCCACTTGACTCCGCCAAATCTTGACGCTCCTCAATGCGAGTGTTAATTTCAGGCCACACGTGGCTACCCGGGAGACATCGTTCTGACTCCATCCGAGAAGATGCGATATCCGGCCGCCCGCAGTCTCGTCGACCTTCGCCGGCGCGAATTCTTGGTTCAATGTTGTCAGAGTGCTTCGGCGGCTCTGATTCCAGCCGGTTTTTTCTCGCGCTACGCCTTCGACTCAGACGCATCCTTATCGAGCAACGAATTCCACCTCCATCCCCACTATCGGATACCCCGGCCCGTCGACGCCTTGCTTCTGAAAACGCAGGCTGGTTTCGATGATTTTGTTACAGAGAAATATGCCGACCAGATCGCAGCCATCTTCGCCGAGTGGAGTGCAGCCTTGCTCCAGTCCCCGCAAGATATGAAAGCGATTGACAAAGTGCTGCTGGCGGATTTCTCTGGATCGTCGCTAACTCCCGCGAACTCACGTCTCGTACGCCCCGGTCCGTCAATCGAAGTCCGTCAGAATACATACCAGCCCGAATCCACACTCGGGCGAGAGGCATTTCTGAAAGAGCTGCGATCCGCCATGAGCGGGTTTTCGAAGATTCTTACCGCCGAATTTCAGGTAACGAGTATTGACCTCGGATCCATGCCACCCGCCAAGCTATCTCCAGGTCAATTGCAGACTCGCATCCGCTACGAATTGGTAGCCACCGGCCCCGACTTCTACCGCGAGCAACGCGTCGGCAATTGGCGCCTCACGTGGGAAAGCACCGCGACGGGTGAGTTCCGCATACGCAATTGGCAGGCGCTGGACGAGACCCAGAGCCGCAGCACCGCTCCCGGCTATCTCGACATCACCGCCGCAGCGCTCGGTGGCGACACATCCTACGCCGCGCAGCTTCTGCACGGAACCGACTACTGGCGCACGGTCCTGGATGGCGCCTGCGGCATTGACATCTACGGACACAATGGCGTTTCGGTCGGCGACATCGATGGCGATGGGTATGACGATCTCTACGTTTGCCAGCCGGGAGGGCTTCCCAATCGGCTCTATCGAAATCGACGCGACGGAACTTTCGAAGACATCACCGAAGCTGCCGGCGTCGGCGTCATTGAAAACACGGCCTGCGCATTGATTGTCGACGTCGATAACGACGGCCGGCAGGATCTAATTGTTGTGCGCGCGAACGGACCAATGCTGTTCCTCAACGAAGGAGGCGGCAAGTTTCACCAGAAGCCAAACGCATTTCAGTTTGCCAGCACGCCACAGGGAACCTTTACCGGCGCGGCGGTTGCCGACTACGACCGCGATGGCTGGCTCGATATCTACTTCTGCCTCTACGTCTATTACCAGGGCACCGACCAATACAAATATCCCACTCCTTATTATGACGCCGAGAACGGCCCGCCTAATTTCATGATGCGTAACCAGCGCGACGGCACCTTTCGCGACGTGACCGCCGAAACCGGCCTCCATCGGAACAACACGCGCTACAGCTTTTGCTGCGCGTGGAGCGACTTCAACCGCGACGGCTGGCCCGATCTCTACGTGGTAAATGATTTCGGGCGCAAGAATCTTTACCGAAACAACGGCAACGGAACTTTTACCGACATCGCTCCGCCAGCCGGAGTCGAAGATATCGGGGCGGGAATGAGCGTCTGCTGCTTTGATTATGACAACGACGGAGCGGAAGACCTCTACGTGGCCGACATGTGGACGACGGCCGGCGAACGCATTTCGATGCAGCAGATCTTCAAGAAAGACGCTCCCTCCGAAATTCGCGCGCTCTATCACAAACATGCCATGGGCAATTCGCTTTTTCGAAATACGTTGCGAAATGATGGCGGTCGCTTCGAAGACACGACCCGCGCAGCCGGCGTCGGCATCGGACGCTGGGCGTGGTCGAGCGATGCCTGGGACTTTGATCATGACGGCTTCCCCGACCTCTACATCACGAATGGCATGGTGAGCGGCCCATCCCGCGGCGAGGACCTAAACAGCTTCTTCTGGCGGCAGGTGGTTGCCAATTCACCCGACGAGGCCCGGCCGTCTCATGATTACGAGGAAGGCTGGAGCGCCATTAACGAACTGATTCGTTCGGATGGCACCTGGAGCGGCTACGAGCGAAATATCTTCTACGCCAACAACGGCGAGGGAACCTTCTCCCACATTTCTGGTGTCATCGGAATGGACTTCCTGGAAGACGGCCGCGCCTTTGCCCTGGCGGATTTCGATCATGATGGCCGTCAGGAAGTATTTCTGAAGAATCGCAACGGTCCACAATTGCGGTTGCTGAAGAACGTCATGGAGAACCTGCCTCCATCCCTCTCTTTTCATCTGCACGGCACCAAGAGCAATCGTGACGCGATTGGCGCCATAGTGACGGTCGAAACCGACCTGGGCCACCAGACCCAGACATTACAAGCTCGATCTCTCCAAGCTGGATCAGGCTTTCTTTCCCAGCACAGCAAAGACATCTTCTTTGGCTTGGGAGCGACCAAAGGCCCACTGCGCGCCTCGATTCGATGGCCCAGCGGCCTCGTGCAGGAACTCCACAATCTGCCCGTCAACCACCGCGTTTTTGTGGAGGAAGGTTCCGAACCGTTTCGCATGGAACCCTTTGTCTCAAAAACCCCGACCGCAGGCGACTCGGCCGAGGCAAATGCAGCCAACGCGAAACCACAGCAAGTCGATCCCCTCCCCACGACGGCTGAGACCTGGCTGCTGGCGCCGGTTGATGCGCCCAATTTTTCTCTCCCCGATCTCGCCGGCCAAATACGACCTCTATCGTCCCTCCGCGGAAGACCAGTGCTGCTGAATTTTTGGGCCGCCGCAGCAGAGCGTTGCAGCCAGGATTGGACTACTTTCCATCAGCACCAGGCCGAGTGGGCGTCTCGCGGTCTTCAACTCCTTTCTGTGAATCTCGACGACTCGACCGACGCGAGCAGCCTCACCGCGTTCGTGCGGCAGCAGGGACTTTCCTTCGCCATCCTGCGCGGTTCGCCGGACGTGGCCGCCATTTACAACATTCTTTATCGCTACCTGTTCGATCGCCATCGTGATCTCGCGCTTCCCACATCATTCCTGATCAACGCTGAAGGACAGATCGTGAAGGTGTATCAGGGGCCGGTGGACGCCGCGCACGTTGCACATGATTTCCAGCACATCCCCGAAACCGCTGCCGAACGATTAGCCCGCGCGCTGCCATTTCCCGGCGTGACCGACACGATCGAATTCGGACGCAACTATCTTTCCTACGGTTCTGTGTTTTTTCAGCGCGGCTATATGGATCAGGCCGAAGCTTCCTTTCAGATCGCTTTGCGCGACGATCCCTCCAGCGCCGAGGCTCTTTACGGCGTTGGCAGCGTTTATCTGAACCAGCAGAAGTTGCCCGAAGCACGAGACTCCTTTGACCGCGCGCTTAACACTTCGCGCGAGCTATCCCGGCACCTTGGCAAATTCCTGGAACAACCTCGGCTTGATCGCCGCGCGCGAGGGGCACATGGGCGATGCGGTCGGCTACTTTCAACAGGCCCTCAAACTCAGTCCCGATCATCTGATTGCCCTTGATAATCTCGGCAGCGCATATCGTCAGCAAAAGCGCTGGGATGACGCTCGCAAGACCTACGAGCGCGCGCTGGCGGTCAACCCCAACGATGCCGAAGCCAACTACGGCCTGGGAATGGTGTTTGCGCAGAATGACGACACCGCCCGAGCCTTCGATTCTCTGCAGAAGGCACTCCAGCTTCGGCCCGACTACCCCGAGGCACTGAATAATCTGGGGATTCTGTATCTGCGCACCAATCGACGCGATGACGCGGTCGCGACTTTTGAGGAGTGCATTCGCGTGGCGCCCGCCTTCGATCAGTCTTATCTCAATCTGGCTCGCGTCTATATCCTGGAAGACTCGCCGGAGAAGGCTCGCGCCCTGCTGCTCGAACTTCTCAAACAGCATCCGGAGCATGAGCAGGCCCGGAAAATGATCGGCCAGTTGCCCCGCTAAACCGACCCACCTCGTTGGAGTCGCTCTGGACGCCAGAATCGGAGTAAAATGCTGCCGTCTTTGGAAGCCAGGGAGGAGACATCCGTGAAAATTCAACTTGGCAGTTTGATGCTTTTAGTGTTGTCGCTTTCCGTACACGTCGCGGCGCAAGGCGCTGGCAAACACGCCGCGCGCGCTGACTCGCAGCAACCATTTCAGCTAAGCAGCACTACATTTACCAACGGCGCAACCCTGCCCTCAGCATGATCAACAACAACATCGTGAACGGCGTCAATGCCTGCTCGCTCGATGGCAGCCCCGGAGGAAACGAATCTCCTGAACTATCGTGGACCGGCGCCCCCGCCGGCACCGCTAGCTTCGTCGTCACCACCTATGACAGCACCGCAGCCTTCACCCACTGGGGGATGTACAACATTCCTTCGACGGCAACCGGCCTCCCCGAAAACGCGGGAATTGCCGGAAGCCCGTATGGCTCTCAGATCGTGAATGATTTTTTTGTTGGCGCTGAATATGATGGCCCCTGCCCACCCGCCGGCTATCGCCCTTACGCCCACCACTACGTCTTCACGGTCTACGCCCTCGATATAACGCTGCGCCTGCAGTCGTCGCCAAATTTTCCGGCCAGCGCTGAAACTCTATATCAGGCATTAATCAGAGCCGGGAAAGCCCGTCACATTCTGCGGAGTTCGAGCATCTTCGGTATGTATTCGACGACGCCAACGGCGAAGTGAGTCGGTATTCCCGAGACTTGAAAAAGGCGCAACGAGGGCCGCGAAGCGCGACCCGCGCCCTCCACGCCTGCTAAACTGGAGTCAATGTCCACTCAATCCGCGACCTTTCCCGCAACTGCAACCGCTCCCGCCTCCGCCGGAATTCTGCTGCCCGCTTTCACGCTTTGGTGGCGAGAAATCGTGCGTTTCTATCGTCAACGCGCGCGCGTCGTTGGAGTCATTCTTTCTCCCCTTTTGTTCTGGATCGTCATCGGATCCGGCTTCGGAACCTCATTTCATTCCGGGCAAGGTGCCGGCCAGCAGCATTATCTGGATTATTTCTATCCCGGCACCCTGGTGATGATCGTGCTCTTCACCGCTATTTTCACCATGATGTCGGTGATCGAAGATCGCAATGAAGGTTTCCTGCTTTCTGTGCTGGTGGCACCGGTGCCCCGCGCAGCCATAGTTCTAGGGAAAGTTCTGGGCGGCACTACTCTCGCCGCCGCTCAAGGATTGATTTTTCTGGTCTTCTCGCCGCTGGTTGGCATCCATATGACGCTCGCCTCCTTCGGCCTGATCGTCCTTACCGTGCTCCTGGTCGCGTTTGCCCTGACCGCGCTCGGCTTCGCCATCGCCTGGCCCATGGATTCAACGCAAGCCTTTCACGCCATCATCAATTTATTTCTGATCCCGCTGTGGCTGCTTTCGGGAGCGCTCTTCCCCGTCTCCAAGGCATCGGCATGGATTCGCTGGCTCATGTATGCCAACCCTTTGACCTACGGCGTCGAGGCCTTGCGCACCCTGATGTATCCCGATGCGCCCAGTTCATTCTCGTTCGAATTCTCCTTGACCGCATCGATTTTGACGTTGGTGTTGTTTGCGCTATTCATGTTCGGCGTGGCTTTCGTGCTGGCGAACCGGCGCACCACAAAAGCGGCGTAAGACAATTTTGTAATTTTGCAGTCGGGTAATTTGGTTATTTGGAGTCCAACGGTACCGGTTTTAAAATTACAAAATTATCCGATTCCAAAATTACAAAATGCCTTTAGACATTCTCGCCCTGGCCGCACACCGTGACGACGTAGAACAAACCTGCGCCGGAACTCTGCTCAAGATGGCCGAGCGAGGATACCGCACCGGCATCCTCGACCTCACCCAGGGAGAGATGGGCACGCGCGGCACGATGGAAGATCGTGCTCGCGAAGCCGCGGACGCCGCCCGCATCCTGAAGATTTCCTGGCGCGAAGCCCTCGATATTCCTGATGGCCGCGTCGAAAATACCTGGGAGAATCGCCTCAAGGTCGCCCGAATACTCCGCGAGCAACGCCCCCGCGTCCTCATTCTCCCCTACTGGGAGGGACGCCATCCCGACCACTACACCGCCTCCATCCTCGGCTACGAAGCTGCCTTTATCTCCGGACTCGCCAAGTTGCCGCTGGAGAGTTCTGCTCATCGTCCTTTCAAAATTATTTATGCCAGCCTCTATCGCGACGTCCGCCCTACGTTTGTCGTCGACATCACCGACCAGTTCGAAACTCGCTTTGCCGCGCTCATGGCTTACAAATCTCAGTTCACCGATCAGGACGCGGGCAGCGGCATCTTCCCCGCACAAAAAGAGATTCGGACGCGCATTGAATCCATGGCTCGCTTCTACGGCATGATGGGGGGCATCACCTACGCTGAGCCGTTCGTGCAAAAAGAAGTCGGGCTGGTGGATGACGTGCTCGCGATACCGGTGAAGTCAATCTGATTCGCGATTCCGCCATCCAGGAATCCCCACCCTCAACGCCACTCGCAGCCCGCGAACCGCCCCAAACATTCACAAGTTGAAATAAAACACCGGGGCCATGGATGCCAGCACCGCCCCAGCCTGCAGCGCCAGTACATACAACGTCTGCTTTGGAGCCCGTGGCAACCACTTGATCGCAAAGAACGCCAGCATCGGCACCTGTCCAGCGATAAGGATCTGCCAGAGATGCGCAATCGCCCCCTCGTCAGCCTCCCGGACCACAACCCATGCCCCATGGACAAGGCAGTCTCTTACCATGGAACCAAGCACCATTGAAAGCGCGGTAATCGACATTGTCAGCGGAAGAAAGGCGCTCGGCCGTCGAATCATGGCGCCGAAAGAATTGAAAGCTTGATCCATGTTGCCTCCCACCGTTGGGACGATGCGCTCCCCGCTGCGGAGCCGATATAACCGTTGTCGCCACAAGTTTGCCTTACCCAACGGTGTGCGCGGAGACGAAATCTCTCGCCGCAGTCGCCAACCTCCGACCATCATAATCCCCGCAGAATCGATGTAGCCAATCCGGCCCATGCTTCATCTAAACTTTCAAATTGTCGTAGCTTCAACTGCCATGAAGAAGAAGATCGGCTTTGCCGCAGCAATCGCGCTGTTCGCCGTGGCACTCTTATCCACGCGCTACTACATGGTGGATTTGCCGGTATGGCATTTTTTTGGCGGCGGCCAAGGGCCCGATCCTGCGACCTTGCACCTGCACGGCGAATTCGTGGAGAGCAATCTGGGCGCGGCAGATGGTCCGGCCGGATCCCTCACGGTGCGCATGATCGCACAGCAGTTTAATTTCGTGCCGCAGTGCATCGTCGTCCCTGCCGGCGTTCCCGTCACGTTTCGAATCACCAGCGCCGATGCCGTCCACAAGCTGAGCTTCCTTGGGACGGAATACGGTCTCAAAGCTGTGCCCGGAGCAGTCACCGAAGCAACCTTCACTTTCGCCAAGCCAGGCGAATTCAAGATTCCCTGTCACGAGTTCTGCGGAGCCGGCCACTATGCGATGAGAGGCCATCTCGAAGTCGTGCCGCGAGATCAATTTGCCTCCTTGCGTCCCGGCGAAAGGCGGACCTGTGAGTAACGCTAGTCATTGGCGAAGTCACTGGCGAAGTCACTGGCGAAGTTGCTGGCGAATCGCGTCCCGATGGTTAGGAACCCTGGTGCTGTTGTTGGCACTGACTCTCCTCTTGTCGCGCCGGGATTCTTCCGCGCAATCCGAGAATTCTGAACCTCCAGTTCGCATACCTTCGGACGTCGCCTGGACCGAAGAAACCCTTACCGTCATTTCCCATGGCGACGCCTTTCGTGGACTGCTCCTCGCCCGGCGCTGTAATCATTGCCATGGCGACGAGGGATTCACCTCCGTTCCCGGCTTCCCCAACTTGGCGGGCGTGGACCGCTTGTCGTTCTGGAAACAGATGCAGGATTTTCGATCCGGCAAGCGTACTTCACCGGTGATGCAAGCCATCTCCGAGGGATTTTCCGCACGCGCCGCCGCCGACCTAGCGGCCTATTACGAAATGCTGCCGACCGCGAGCGATCCGCAGGACAACCGCTCATTTCCCCAAGCCATGCACGATCCGCCCAGTGCCACCATGGCGATCCGCTTAATCGTTTTCGGAGACGGCCAGCGTGGCATGCCACCCTGCCAGTCGTGCCACGGGCCGGTCAGCTACGTGAAAGGAGCTCCCCCACTCGCCACCCAGAACGGCAACTATCTGGAACTGCAACTCGATCACTTCTCCAGCGGGACGCGGGCCAACGACATCAACGTCAGAATGCGGAGCATCGCGAAACAGCTGACTCCAGAAGAGAAGCACGCAGTTTCGGAATACTACGGCGCCGGACTGGGCCCGGGAGTGAACTCCAGATAGCCAAGCGTGTTTACTCTTGTGATATTAACCCGTGGTCACCACCACCCCCCTCCCCCACCCGCTATGGAATCATGCGTTTAGGAGGCGTGACGGCGCCAAATCTTTGGGGAAAAAGGACTTATTTTCAAAATATTCCGGAATAAGGACTTAGCCCTGTCTGGCATCCGAATCTATGGCAATCTATAGATTCTGATTGTCAGAACGCGATCGCGATCTCATCGAAATTAGTTACCTTCTAGTTATCGTCGGTCGTTTTCGATATCGTTTTCAAAGAGCGCGCTAAGTCGAACGCACGACGGACGAGTCCCGATCTCCGAGGCGATCCTTTGAGCCGATCTTCGATGCAATCTTTGTCAGCGAGGGATTATTGCATCGAGGTGGTTGATGGGTCTGTGAGGGTGGTCACAGTCTGATTGTGACGAAAAAAGTGGAAGCATAAATCCGGTGTGCTCTTCCAAACTCCAGAGGGTGCTCGGGCCGATGGCTAGTAGGGTTTTTACGCGATTGCCTGTAACTACAACAAGCAATACAATTGACGTTCTAACGGAATGCAATACGAATGGGACGACGAAAAGAACCGGAAGAACCTGGCCAAGCATGGCCTCAGCTTTGAGGATGCCGAGCAGGTGTTTGCCGGGCCGTGCGTGACCTTCGAAGACGACCGTTTTGCTTACGGTGAAGAACGGCTCATCACTTTGGGCCTATTGTCCGGGCGTCTGGTCGTCATAGCCCACGCGCCCCGCGATGACGGGACGCGCATCATCTCCATGAGGAAAGGAAATCGACGTGAACAAGAAATCTATAAAGAGCGACTTGGCACGAATTGACCACATGAAAGACGCCGATATCGACTACTCGGATATTCCGCGGCTCGACAAATCGTTTTTAAAAAAGGCGACCATGCCCTGGCCTCCGGAAAAAAAGCAGCTAACCATTCGTCTGGATGCGGACGTGCTCGATTGGCTCAAGCGTCATGGCAAGGGCTACCAGACACGCATCAATCGCATTCTGCGTGTGGTGATGGAGAGTCAGCCATCGCGGTCGGCGCATCGGTGAACCCGCGGCACTTGAAAGGAGAGGCTAGGCGGAGTCGAAAAGTGCTGCGGTTCGGCAAGCCACTTCTCGAAAAGCGCGAGAAGTGGCGCACCCCCAGTTATTTCGGTCAAGGTTAGAAACTCTTCTTATACTTCCCTCTTAAGGTGGCCCACCTGCCCGCTCAGTCTTAGTCCCGATTTCTGACGATGAACTTAGCCCGTTCGCGCAGTTCGTCGAAGGTGATGACGTCGATTCCGTGGATCGATTGCCGAAAGCGCTGAAATGTCTCCCTCTTGTCTCTGATGTCCTTAACTTCGCTGAGCGAACCAAGAACGACGATCCCCTTTGGCTGCACCGTGAAAACCCCCCGCCGCTCAAGACTGTCTTGATTGTCGGTCTCCCTAGACCCAGACGAGGCCCATTTGTCAATGTCTGCCTCGACCTGAGAGATCGAGTCCGTCAAGGCCTTCGATAGGCTCCAGGCACCACTCCTCATCGGCTTACCACCCTGTAGCAGTCGAGTGTTTGGAGTCTTGATCTCAACCAATACTGTGAAGTTAATATCGCCCTGCGTCGAATGGAGATAATCACCCTTTCTTCCTCCCCTGCCGTCAACTCCTGCGCCGCCATAGTACGGCTGGGACTGTTCTTGTCTTAGAATCTGGTAATTCAGTCCGTAACCGAAAATCCATTTATTCTGTTCGAAGAATTTTTGCCACCACGCTTCTTCGTCGCGGTGTTTCTCCAACCCGTCCTCGAACTCGGACAGTTTTTCTTTGCGCCTAAGTAATTGATTCACGTCTTCGTGTGACAGTGAAACACCAGGCGCCGAGGCAAGCTGCCTGATAATGCTGACAAGGCTCTCTGCGTCTCTCTCACGAAGCGCCGATACAATCTCGGATTCATCATGGGAGACTAGCGAGAAGCTCTCTTTGGGTATGTCCACCTCTTTAAGCGACCCCAAGAAAGAAACGAGCTTCCAGAAGTTTTCGTGGCAATCTTCGAGGTCGACGCTCGCCTTCAGGTCGTAGGTGTCATCACCCGCTGCGGCCCGCTTGCTCCGTATTTGTCCGGTTTCATCCCGAATGGAGAATGCTAATCGTGGCGTAAACCTGTCGCCTTTTTCGATTAACGTAACGCGGCAGAGATGTGCGACCCGTAACTTCCTGGCGAGAACAAACTGCTTGACCGGCTGCTTCTTTACCTTGTTGAAGATGTGGCGCAACGACCGCTGTAGAGCTGGCTTGAATTCCAGTTCATCGAAGCTTTCTTCGCCGATGACGAAATCCGTGTTCGTTACGGCACTACTAACGGCTCTGGGCGAACCGGCGTTCATCTATATCAAATCCTACTCCGCGGTCCGAATAATTCAAGCGGCCGCGTGCCCACACGTTCGCGCCTTTTGCGAATGTGGGGGCGATGGCCACGTGACGGGGTTTGACCGAGCGAATCACTCGTGTGTCGTCTCCCGAGAACTCGCTCGAATCGTCTCCAGCTTGTCCATGCATTTCTCGTGGTAGACGCCCTCGCCGTCATCGTCAATAATTCCACCTTCGTCTAAGATCTCCCGATGGCACATGGCACAGCGGTCTGGCAGCCGTGAGAGCAAAGTGTTCATCATCGTCTTTTGGCAATTCGCGATCTGGTAACCATAGTTGCAGAGGACGAAGAACACCCAGAGGGCGAAGCCGATCCAGTGGAGAAAGTAGTAGGCAACGACAGCTACCGCGATATCGATAGCAATCTCACCGTACTGGCCAAGTTTCATGCGGAAATTGTACAGGTGAGTCAACGTCCGAGTGCCCACCACAGTCGGAACGGACGGGACTTCCCTCAAGCCGGGTGCCCCGCCCTTCGGTTTTTGAAGGGTGGGATTCGATATCCGCCGACCGCTTGGGATCCCGATCTACCTCCCGCGTTCGGCAACAACAGCGAACTTCACGCCCAGAGCGTGCAGGACGGAATTGATGGTTTCAAACCGCGGATGTGCGCCTGCGCTCAGGGTTTTGTACAGGCTCTCCCGGCCCAGTCCCGCGTCTTTGGCGATCTGCGCCATGCCTCGGGCTTTGGCCACATTGGCGATCGCGGCGACGAATACCTCCGGGTTTGGGTTCTCGGCAGCCGCCGAAAGATACTCGGCAATCACCGCGTCGTTATCGAGATATGCCGCTGCGTCGAATGGTTTGTAACTTGTTTTCTTTCTCTTCATCGTCTCGTCCCTTCGAGTTCGCGCGCCAGTGTCTTGATTGTATCCGAGTGGATACGGTTCCGCAAGAGCGGGCTTGACGCTTATCGACCACCGATTTTTCATAACATCCAGCCAGTGAGCACCTTCACCACCCGCCATACCTGAAAAAACTTTTGCCAAAAACGGCAGGGAGGGGTGCAAAATCAACAAAAATCACCCTCAAACCCTAATAAACAAAGAACAAAACGTGAAATCGGAAAAGCTGCTTTCCTCCCCGTGCGAAGTTCGCGCCGTATAATAATCGGTTCCTCATCACGGGAGATTCCATTATGTCCGCCCTTACCGAAGTCCCGACTCCAATAAAGACTCGCACCGAATCCGACAGCATGGGGAAAATCGAAGTTCCGGCGAATGTTTACTGGGGAGCGCAGACCGAGCGCTCGCTGCTGCATTTCAATATTGGACGCGACACCATGCCTCCGGAGTTGATTCACGCCTTCGGCACGCTGAAGAAGGCTTGCGCGCTGGTGAATCAGGATCTGGGCAAACTTCCGCCCGACATCGCGAAGCTGATCGTCGAAGCCGCCGACGAAGTAATCTCCGGCAAACTGGATGACCAGTTTCCGCTGCGCATCTGGCAGACCGGCAGCGGCACGCAGACCAACATGAACGTGAACGAGGTCATCTCGAATCGCGCCATCGAAATTGCGGGCGGCCAAATGGGGTCGAAGAAGCCCGTCCATCCGAACGATCACGTCAACATGTCGCAGTCCTCGAACGACACGTTTCCGGCGGCGATGCACATCGCGGCGGCGGATCGCGTGAAGAACGCGCTCATTCCGGCGATCAAGAGCGTGCGCGATGCGATCCGAGACAAAGCCAGAGAATTTGAAAGCGTAGTGAAAATTGGCCGCACCCATTTGCAGGACGCGGTGCCGTTGACCGTAGGACAGGAATTCGGCGGCTGGGCAAGTTTACTCGACCGCGACATTCACCGCCTGGAGCAGGCGCTCGAAGGGCTATACGACCTGGCGATTGGCGGAACCGCAGTGGGCACAGGACTGAATACGCATCCGGAATTTGCCGAGCGCGCCGCAAAAAAGATCGCGGAGCTCACGGGACTTCCCTTCCGTTCGCATGGCAACAAGTTCGCCGCGTTGTCAGCCCACGATGAAATTGTCTTCGCGCAGGGCGCGATGGAAACGCTGGCCGCATCGCTCATGAAAATCTCGAACGACATTCGCTGGCTGGCGTCCGGTCCGCGCTGCGGCCTCGGCGAGATCTCCATTCCGGAAAACGAACCGGGATCGTCGATCATGCCCGGCAAAGTGAATCCCACGCAATGCGAAGCGATGACCATGGTCTGCGTGCAGGTTCACGGAGCGACGGCCGCAGTGGGGTTCGCCGGATCGCAGGGCAACTTTGAACTTAACGTGTATAAGCCGGTGATCATCTACAACTTTCTGCACTCGGTCACGCTCATCGCCGACGCCTGCCACGGCTATGTGGAGTACATGCTCAAGGGCATAGAAGTCGATCGCGCCAAGGTGGACTGGTATGTAAAGAATTCGCTGATGCTGGTGACGGCGCTGGCTCCGAAAGTGGGGTACGACAGGGCGGCGCAAATCGCGCATACGGCGCACGTCGAGCACTCCAGCCTGCGCGAGGCCGCGTTAAAACTGGGATATCTCACGGGCGAAGAATTCGATCAACTCGTCAAGCCAGAGAAGATGACGCATCCGTAACTGCATCGGGTGATCGGGTGAGTGAAGGACAGGATCAAAGTCAAGCGCCGCGGGCGAGGGCGCCCGCGCCACACGGCCTGGTTACTGCTTCTTCAAAAAGCGGCGGCGGTTCAGGTGGGTCGAGGCGGCCGGTTCGATGTCGTCGTACTTGAGCACGCTGATGGAACCATCCACCTCAAGCACGGCGAGCGCCGCCTGCTTGTAAGTGCTAATGCCGTGCTCGCGAAGCGCGCGTTCCAGTTCATCCATGCTGACGTGTTCTCGCGCCATGTGCGATTCGATAACCTCGCCATCGTGCACCAGCAGACTGGGCTGTCCCTGAATGTATTTTCGAAAGCGGCGATTCGCACCCGAAACGTCGGCCACCAGATAATTCAGGATGAGTAAAGTAGTAGCTGCGACCGCGCCTCCCGCCAGTGAGGTGTCGGGACCGGTCATCGCATTTTGCACGGAGTTCGAAATCAGCAAGAGCAGCGTCAGATCGAACGGAGTCATCTGCCCGACTTCCCGCTTGCCGCTGATGCGAATACCAATCAGCACAAGCAGGTAAATGACTCCAGTGCGGAGTGCGATTTCAACGAGCGTGTGCGCGTGCGCGGGCAGCATGGCGACCGTTGCCTATCGTTATTGCGCCGGCGACGCGGTAATCGGCACCGGAGCATTCTTAGGAGTGCTCAAGTAGCCGGTAATCTTGTTCTTGTCTACCGTCCAGACCACGAGTTCATACAGCATGTGCTCGCGTCCGGTATAGAACTGCACCGGCTCGCTCTGGTTCTTGTCTTTTTTCTCGATGGTCTTGTCGTCGGCAGTAACGTTCAGCGTGTACTTGCCGTGTTTGGGATCGGTCTTCTTGAGCTGCAAGGCTACGGTTGAAAACGCCTGCGGCTTGGCGCCTTTCAGCAAGGCGAACTCATAGTACTGCCGGTCGCCCCGATGCTTGAGAGCTTCAAGATCAGAGCGCGTATTCGCGATCAAACCGCTCTGCACTCCGAGATCGCCGATGGTGCCTTGAAGTTTCGCGATGGTCGCATCGAGCGATGCCTTGGTGGCGGCCACGTCAGTCTTTACTCCACCGACGTCGCTCTTCACCGAGCCCACCTCTCCGGCAACGGCATTGACATCTTGTTTTTCCTGCGCCGCCTGTGCCGCGATTCGCGCCGACGCCACCTGCTGTTCGCGCTGTAACTCCGCAGCACGCGTTGCCAGCTCTTTCTTGGTCATGCCGAGCTGTTGCGCCAAAGTCTCGGAATCCGCTTCGGCAGCCTGCATGCGCTTGGTCAGATCCGCAATCTGCTTTTGGCTGGCAGCTTGATCTTGCGTCACCTTGTCGAGCTTGCCATGCTGGTCATAAATAAAGAACGACGATGCGCCGGCAAAGGCAACGGCCAGAATAATCAGAACCCATTTGCCGACATTACTCTGCGGCTCCGGATGGTAGACGGTCGCTTGCTCACCTTCTGACATAGAAGTTGTCTCCAGTTGTAAGTGGACTGTACCCGCTATTGTTTGTGAGATGCGGGTCGCTGTCAATTGCGTTTCAGGTTCCAGCCCGAAGGTAACTTGCGCGGTTAAAATAGAGTCGTGAAGGCCTGGGACGCAATCATCATCGGCGCCGGAATCATCGGGCTTTCCCTCGCGATTGAGCTGAACAAGCAAGGCCTGCGAGTGCTGGTGGTGGAAAAAGGCGAGCCGGGGCGCGAGGCATCCTGGGCGGCGGGCGGCATGCTGGTCGACTTCCCCGCCGAAACACCCCCTGCCTTGCGGGAACTGGCGACTGCGAGCGCCCGCATGTATCCCGAGTTCGTGCATGAACTGGAGGATGAGTCAGATCTTAAGATTGATTTACGTTCCCAGGGGACGATTGTCTTGACTCGTACAGTAACGGGGCTTTGCGCCGTCCCGGCCGGCTCTACGCAAGAGTATGCCCTGCCTCAACCGCTGTCGGAATTGGAGCCGGCGCTTCAGCCTTCAAATTATCCGGAGCCGTCCCTCACCGCACTGTCTGCATCCGCTCTGTATATAGAAGAACGCTGCGTCGACCCTCGCCATTTAACCGCTGCCGCCCTCGCAACCGCACGCCATCGCGGCATCGATTTTTCCTCCGGCGACCACGTTCTGTCCGTGGAAGTCGCCAATGGCAAGGCGTGCGGCATCCGCACCAACAAGACGCAATTCGCCGCCGCCATAGTTGTGAATTGCGCCGGAGCCTGGGCGGCCCAGATCGGCTGTGTGGAGACGAGCGCGTCGCCCGTCCAAGGCGAACCGATGTCGGGCGGTTTTTTCATCGCACCCACGCGCCCCGTCAAGGGCCAGATGCTGTGCGTCGTGATGCCGGAAAAGGAACTGGTTCGGCATGTGATCCGAACCGTAGCCTTCCAACCAGACGTCTACCTGATCCCGCGCAGCGACGGCCGCATGCTGATCGGCGCCACCGCTGAAGAAGCGGGATTCGACAAGCAGGTCGTACCCGAGACCATCCAGAAATTGCGGCAGTCCGCGCTCGATCTGGTTCCGAGATTGGCCGACGCCCGCATTCTGGAAGCATGGGCAGGTCTGCGTCCGGGAACTCCCGACGGCCTGCCGATTCTGGGAGCAACGCCGACGCCGGGATATTTTGTAGCGACCGGCCATTTTCGGGACGGAATTCTGCTGGCGCCGGTCACGGCGAGGGTCATGGGACAGCTGATAACGGGACAAAAGCCTCGGATTGATTTATCGAAATTTTCGATCGATCGTTTTACGAATTGACGTCTCAACGGATCTCATAGAGATATGCGTCATTGATATACATTCCCTCGATCTGCGTGTTGCCGAGACGCGCCCCTTCTACCGATGCGGTCTTCCCAAACACAGAGCGCAGGGCTTGATACAAAGGTTGCTTCGGACTGATCAGCTCGATTCTTGAGAATTGACCAGAATCTACTGGAAGTTGTCGGGTGATCCTCGAGAGTTCTTCATATGCCTTTTTCCGTCCGATTTCGTCCACCTTCGGAGTGGCAATTAGCAGGTGCCAAACGTCCGATTCGGACCGGGAGAGCCAAAGTGCTCCATCGATTGGGAACTTCTTATTTCCGCGCAATGCGAGCCAGAGTGATTTTCCAAGATCTATGTCCATCCCATTCAGAGCTTCAGCGTATGCCATCACCATGTTCCCCGAACCCAATCGATAATACCTGAGCCGCCCTCTGTAGTCGCTTCGTATAGGGAGCGAGCTTCAGACTCTTCGACGATCTCATAGCGCCTGGCATCTTTCCAGTCTCTTACCGTATTCCAGTTCCCGCTGAGTTTCGCATCGCTTTTCATGTCGGACTGCAGCTTGCCCAGAGCGCCCCATTCAGTTTAAAAAGGCTCTCCAAATCGTGGACATACATCGAGTTTACAAACTGTTTATCGGGAAAATCGTACTCTTTCACGTCGTTGGCCAAGCAGGACTTCAAATGCGCACTCAACCGCGAGGCCAGTCATGTAATACGAGCCGGTCCAGAGTTTGTTTTCCAAAAGTACTCGGGATTCCTCAAGCCGGCTTCCCGCCAGATCTCGCAGTGCGTCTCGGTTGAGTCGCGCAATCGGCACGATTTATTCTATAACGGCGGGCGGGAATGGCGAGGACACTCAGTTCCGCTTCGCTTCCGGTATATACTGAAACGTTTTCGGCAATCATCTTTACGAAGTATGCGCGCGCCGCGCGCCAGAAAGGCAATCCGCTATGGCTTCTCCGGCAGTCGATTTTGCCCGCAATAATCAGCCGCGTTTTCTTGACGAGCTGAAGACTCTTCTCCGCATCCCCAGCATCAGCACCCTCGATGAACATAAAAGCGACGTACAGAAAGCGGCAGAATTTGTCGCCGCCGAACTGCGCCGCATCGGGATGGACAATGTCGAGATCATTCCCACCAAGGGTCATCCTCTTCTCTACGCCGACTGGTTGCACGCCGCGGGCAAGCCCACCGTGTTGATGTACGCACACTATGACGTGCAGCCGCCCGATCCGCTGGACGAATGGAAGACACCGCCGTTCGAGCCGACTGAACGCAACAACAACATTTACGCGCGTGGCGCAGTCGACGACAAAGGCCAGCTTTGGATGGAGGTGAAGGCGCTCGAATCGCTGATGCAGGCTCATGGCGGCAAGCTCCCCATCAACGTCAAGATTATTTTTGAAGGCGAAGAAGAAGTGGGCGGCGAATCGATTGCCGCGTACGTCCGCAAGCAGAAGACGAAATTGAAAGCTGACTTCGCTCTCGTCTGCGATACCGAACTGTTCGCCCCCGACCTTCCCACTCTATGCGTCGGCTTGCGCGGCCTGGTCTACACCGAGATTGAAGCGGTCGGAGCAAAGACCGATCTCCACTCCGGCATGTACGGGGGCGCCGCGCCGAATCCGTTCTTCGCGCTGATTGAAATCATCAGCAAACTGAAAGATGCGAAGGGCAAAGTGCTGATCCCGGGCTTTTACAAGAATGTCAAAGCGCCCAGCAAAGACGAGTTGAAAGCGTGGAAACGATTGCCCTTCAACGAAGAGCATTACCGCAAAACTGAAGTCGGCTCCACGGTGCTGACCGGAGAGCCAGGATATTCAGTGCTCTACCGGACGTGGGCGCGTCCCACGCTTGAAGTGCACGGCATGCCCGGCGGATTTGTGGCGCCGGGAGCGAAGACGGTGATTCCGGCAAAGGCGTCGGCCAAGGTTTCCATGCGCATGGTGCCGAACCAGGATCCCGACGACATCCTCAAGCGCTACACCGCGTACGTGAAGAAACTCACGCCCAAGGGCATTGAAACGAAGATCAAAGTTTGGAGCAAGGGCCCGGCCTGCGTGGTCGGCACCGACAACCGCTTCATCAAAGCGGCGACCGAGGCGCTGCATGACACGTTCAAGAAAGAGACCGTCTTCATTCGTTCCGGCGGCTCGATTCCGATCGTGACCGATTTCCAGGACGTGCTGAAGATTCCATCCGTGATGATGGGCTTCGGGCTTCCCGACGACAACTTGCACGCTCCGAATGAGAAGTTTCATATTCCGAACTTCCATCGCGGAATTGAAACCATTTGTTTGTTCTTCGAGAAGCTGGGGTAGGGTTAGGAGTCCAAGAATAAGTTTGATGAATTGTCATTTCGAGCGAAGCGGGGGATCTGCATCTCGCGGCGAACTCAGATCCGTCGTTCCGCTCGGTGCCAAAAATCTTATACGCCATGCGGTTCCACCCGAACTCGTTCGGTCACTCGCCAATCCCGCGCCTTCAGGTAAAATAAAGGTTTGGGGTTGAAAGCTATGCGTGCACGGATTCTTGCGTCTACAGTGCTATTTTTGGCAGTTACGGTGGTGTCCGCGCCGTGGCTGGAATCCGAAGCCGATCAGACTCCGCACTACAATGCTGGCCTTCCGGCCCCGGGCACCAAGCTGCCGCCGATCCTGACTAAGGATCAGCTTTGGGGAGCGAACGCGCAGTTTCCGTATCAGACGCATGCCTATGAACTGGCAGCCAAGATTCCCAAGATTCTCTATCAGCAGCCGTGTTACTGCCACTGCGATCGCAGCATGGGACACAACAGCCTGCACAGTTGCTTCTCTGGCACCCACGGGGCGGAGTGCGGAACCTGCCTCCAGGAGCTTTATTACACGTACACCATGTACAAGCAGGGCAAAACGGCGCGGCAGATTCGCGCCGGGATTATGCAGGGCGACTGGAAGTCGATCGATTTGGCGACAGCCGCCAGCATTAATTGAGGAAGCGCAAAAAACCTGGAACCACAAGGGACACAGAGTTCACAGCAGAAAACCCCGGAGCAAGAGCTCTTTGCAGACAAAAGTTTTCCCGGCGTGCTCTGCGTCTCGGCGGTGAAGCTTTTCGATTTCAATTCTGGAACTAAATTCCGAACTAGAGGCGGTTTGATGCCATTGAAAATAACTCCCAAGAAACAAGCGGCGGAAGATCCACGGCACACACAAGCAGTCCAGAGCTACCAGTCGGGCCTTCGTGCATTGCAGGAGCACAAATTTGAAAAGGCCAAGGGCCACCTGCAGAAAGTACTGAGCGGACCGAATAAATCCCTCGTCGACCGCGCTCAAGTACATATTCTCACTTGCGAGAAGCATCTCGAAGAGCCCGCATTGCAGTTCAAGACCAGCGAAGAACATTATGACTACGCCGTGTCGCTGATCAATACCGGTGACTACGTGACGGCGCGAGAACACCTCGACAAACTGTTGAAGCAAAATCCGAAATCAGAGTTCGTTCTCTACGGGCTGGCCGCATTAAATTGCCTCACCGGTCACGTCGAAGAATCACTCAAAACGCTCAGCGACGCGATTCAGGCCAAACCCGCCTTGCGCTTCCAAGCGCGGAACGACACCGACTTTCAGAATCTGGCGGAGGATCCTCGCTTCACCGAACTGCTCTATCCCGATCCGGGCGCCGAAGCGGAACCCGCGGAAGAAGAAGCGAGCGCGTATTAGCGGCCCGCCCGAGAGCGATTGAGTCACTGAATCATTGAGGTATTGAGTCATTGAAACCCAATGATTCAATGACTCAATACTTGAATGGCTCAATCATTCATCAACTAAATAATTCAATGCCCGGCCAGCCTCGCACCAACTCATCCGACACCGGCAAGACTGGTCCCGAACTGCGCGTGGTCGCAATCGGCGGCGGCACTGGTCTCTCGACGCTGCTGAAGGGATTGAAACGCTACGTCATTTCACCGGGGCTCGCCGCCGCCGGTCAGCCCACCATTCAGGAATTGTGCGGCGTGGTCACGGTGAGTGACGATGGCGGATCAAGCGGACGTCTGCGCAAGGAATTCAATATGCTTCCGCCCGGCGATGTGCGCAATTGCATCGTCGCCCTCTCTGAAGATGAGGCCCTGCTCTCCAGATTGTTTCAACACCGTTTTGAAAAAGGCTCCGGCCTCGAAGGCCACAGCTTCGGAAATCTTTTTCTGGCAGCGCTCACCTCCATCACGGGAGACTTCGCCGAGGCGGTGCGCCTCTCCTCGGAAATCCTGCTCACGCGCGGCCATATCTATCCCGCCACGATGTCGAGCGTGGAACTGGAAGCGGTATTCGAAGACGGAGCGCGGGTTCGCGGCGAGACGAAAATCACCGCCAGCAAGGGCAAGATTCGGGAGCTGGTTCTGGTGCCACCCGACGTCGAGCCGCTCCCCCAGACCCTGCAGGCCATCGCCAGCGCCGACCTGATCACCATCGGCCCCGGTTCGCTTTTCACCAGCCTCATTCCCAACTTGCTGGTGCGCGGAATCTCTGAGGCGATCCTAGACTCACATGCGGTCAAAGTGTTTGTTTGCAATCTGATGACGCAGGCCAATGAAAGTCTCGGATTAACCGCCGCCGATCACATCCGCGCGCTCAACGCCCACGCCAAAAAAGCCCACACCAAAAAAAATGTCCAGCTCTTCGACTATGCCCTCATCAATCGCAAGCCCGCGTTGCCCGAGATGAAGGCCAAGTACGCGCTCGAGGGGGCGTCCCAGATCGTGGTCGATCTCGACGCCATCGAAGCTCTCGGCGTCTGCCCGGTCATGGGCGATTATCTGGACGAAGGCGCGGTGGCCCGCCATGCCACCGACCACGTAGCCCACGACCTGATGGCGTTGATGGCGCAAGCCCCCGACCGGCAGACGATGCGGAGGTGAATCGTGGAGCGACGGGTGCCTCGCCCGTCCAAGTCTGGGGTAGCCGAGCGAGGACGCCCGGCCCTCCATGAGTTCGCGATATATTGATTTAGCATGGCTAAAGCTTCCAATCCCAAGTCCAAACCTTCTCCGCAGCGTCCGCGCATCGCCATCGCCGTTATGGCGGCGGGCAAGGGTACGCGCCTCAAATCGAAGCATCCCAAGGTTCTGCACGAAATTGGAGGGAAGCCGATCCTCGCGCATGTGATTGCGACCGCGCAAAAAGTCGTTCCCGCGGCCGACATCTTTGTGATCATCGGCCATGAGGCGGAGCGCGTGCGCGAAGCGGTCGCCGCCACCGGCGTGAACTTCGTGCTGCAAGCCGAACAACGCGGCACCGGACACGCCCTCATGGTTGCCCGCAAAGCGCTCATGGGATACGACCAGGTCGTAGTGCTGTCGGGAGATGCTCCGTTGATCACCGCCGAAGCCATAAAGAGACTCAGCGACTTCCATAATGCTCAAAAAGCGACCATGACCTTGCTCAGCGCCGACCTCGACAATCCGTACGGGTACGGTCGAGTGATCCGCAAAGGGGGACGAGCGGAAGTGCAGGCGATCGTCGAAGAAAAATCCGCGACCCCGCAGCAGAAGAAAATCCGTGAGATCAACTCCGGTTTCTACGCCTTCGATGCGCCCGCTCTCTACGAGAATATTGACCGTCTTTCCACCGCGAATCCGCACGGCGAATACTACCTCACCGATATGGCCGCAATCTTTCAGCGGGCTCGAAAGAAAGTAGTCGCCATCAAGACCGAGGACGCGGGCGAAGTGCTCGGCACCAACACTCGTGCGGAAATGATGATGCTGGATGCGCGCCTGCGCCTGGCCAAGTGCCGCGAATTGCTCGATGCCGGCGTCACGATTTTCTATCCCCACACCTGCGTGATTGACAGCGACGTGGAAGTTGGCGCCGACACCGTCATCGAGCCCTTTGTGCAACTGCTGGGCTCGACCAAGATCGGCGCGGATTGCCGCATTCGCTCCTACAGCATCATCGGAAATTCGACGGTTGCCGACCACGTCACCGTGAAACCGGGAACGATCATGGAAGACTCGCGCGTAGCTGCGGGAGCGGTTATCGGGCCCTACTCTCATCTGCGCCCCGGTAGCGACGTCGGCGAAGGCGCACACCTCGGCAACTTCGTCGAGACCAAAAAAATCAAGCTGGGCAAGGGTTCGAAGGCCAACCACCTCAGCTATCTGGGCGATGCGGAAATCGGCGAAGGCGTCAACATCGGCGCGGGCACCATCACCTGCAACTATGACGGCGTCAACAAACACCAGACGATCATCGAAGATGGAGTCTTCATTGGCAGCGACTCTACCCTGGTGGCTCCAATAAAAATCGGCCGCGGAGCCTACGTTGCGGCCGCAAGTTGCATCACAGAAGACGTTCCCGCGGATGCGCTGGCCCTCGGGCGTGCCCGACAAAGCGTAAAAGAGGGCTGGGCACGGCAGAAACGCGAAGCGCGGAAAGAGAAGCGCTAGTCGAGCGCCGCCTCGCGCGGCCCTCATCCTGCCGGGAGGGCGAGAGGCCCGTCGCTCCATTGGAATTCGAATACACTAGACACGAAGCGAAAGCGAAGCCATGACGCCGACATCTCTTGTTCAAGCATCCTCGGTCCGCTACGACGTTACCCTGCTGACCGCCGAGGATTTCTACTTATTCAATGAAGGCAACCACTATCGCATTTACGAGAAGCTGGGCGCGCACGCCGTTGAATCCAATGGCATCACCGGCACCGTCTTCGGCGTTTGGGCTCCCAACGCCCGCGAGGTATCCGTGGTCGGAGATTTCAATGGATGGAACCCGCAATCCCATCCACTCCAGCACCGGGGATCGTCGGGAATCTGGGAAGGCTTTATTCCCGGCGTAGGCAAAGGCGCATTGTACAAATTCCACATCCACTCTACGCAACTCGCCTACCAGATCGAAAAGACCGACCCAGTCGGGCTGTACGCGGAGAAGGCGCCGAAAACCGCTTCCGTGGTCTGGGATCTGGACTACACCTGGAATGATGACGCGTTCCTCAAAACACGCGCCGACGCCAACTCATTACACGCGCCCATCTCGATCTACGAGGTTCACCTCGGCTCCTGGATGCGCGTCCCTGAGGAGGGCAATCGTTCCCTCACCTATCGCGAGATCGCGCCCCGCCTGGCGCATCATGTCAACAAGCTCGGGTTCACCCACATCGAACTGCTCCCTATCATGGAGCATCCGTTCTACGGCTCCTGGGGATATCAGACGACCGGCTACTTCTCTCCCACGTCGCGTTACGGGACGCCGCAGGATTTCATGTATCTGGTCGACTACCTGCACCAGCACGGCATCGCAGTTATTTTAGACTGGGTGCCATCGCACTTCCCTTCCGATGGGCACGGCCTCGCCTTCTTCGACGGCACTCACCTGTTCGAGCACTCCGACGCGCGCCAGGGCTTCCATCCAGATTGGAAGACCTTCATCTTCAATTACGGCCGCACCGAGGTGCGCAGTTTCCTGATGTCGAGCGCCATGTTCTGGCTCGACAAATATCACATCGACGGCCTCCGCGTGGACGCGGTCGCCTCCATGCTCTATCTCGACTACTCGCGTAAGGAAGGCGAGTGGATTCCCAACAAATATGGCGGGCGCGAGAACCTGGAAGCCATCGACTTCCTGCGCCAATTCAACCTCGAAGCCTACAAAGAGCACCCCGACATTCAAACCTACGCCGAAGAATCGACCTCGTACGCCATGGTTTCGCGGCCCGTTTATCTCGGCGGTCTTGGTTTCGGTCTCAAATGGGACATGGGATGGATGCATGACACGCTGCAATACTTCAGCCAGGATCCGATTCATCGCCAGTATCACCACAACAAATTGACCTTCCGCATGCTCTATTCATTTCACGAGAATTTTGTTCTGCCCCTGAGCCACGACGAAGTGGTGCACGGAAAAGGTTCGCTGATCGGCAAGATGCCCGGTGACGAATGGCAGAAATTCGCCAACCTGCGGCTGCTCTTCGCTTACATGTTTGCGCAGCCCGGCAAGAAACTTCTCTTCATGGGCGACGAGTTCGGACAGGTCAGCGAGTGGTCGCACGACCGCAGCCTCGACTGGGACGTTCTGCAGTACCCGGTGCATCGCGGTCTCATGAACTGGGTCGAGCAATTGAACCGGCTCTATCGCAACGAAAATTCACTGCACTGGTTCGATAACGATCCCCAGGGTTTTGAATGGGTGGATTGCAATGATGCACCGATGAGTGTCGTCTCGCTGCTGCGCAAGGGTAAGGAGGGCGAAAATCCGATCCTCATCGCCTGCAACTTCACCCCCGTGCCCAGACTGGGATACATGGTAGGTGTGCCGACGGGTGGCTACTGGAAAGAACTTCTCAACAGCGATGCCCGCGAATACGCCGGCAGCGGCACTGGCAATATGGGGGGCACCGAAGCCCTCCCCGAAACAACGCACGGCCGCCCCTATTCGCTAAGATTAACCCTGCCGCCGCTGGGAGCACTGTTTCTAAAAAAGGCATAGTAGCGAATGGAGCGCTGGGCGTCCTTGCCCGGCCCCCGGAGCCTGGTGTTCGGAGCTTGAAGCCTCAGAGCTCGCTGCCCGGAGATTACAATCGACCAGACGACCCTCTACGTTGCATGCATCATATTCTTCGCCACCCTGATTCGCTCCGCCTTCGGCTTCGGGGAGGCGTTGATCGCCGTCCCGCTTCTCGCCTTCTTCATTCCCCTCACCGTCGCCGCCCCCCTCGCAGTGCTGGTCTCGATTACCGTCGCCGGCATCGTCGTCGTCCAGGACTGGAATAAGATCCACCTCGGTAGCGCAGGCTGGCTCGTGCTCTCCAGCCTTTTCGGGATCCCGTTGGGCCTCCTGCTTCTGACAAGTAGCCATCAACGAATCGTGAAGGCTGCCTTGGCCGTGATTATCATCTTGTTCGCGATCTACTCGTTAATCGGATCTTTAATCGGACGCGCACCGCTCGAACTGAGCCGCGACAATCGCGCATGGCTTATGGCCTGTGGCTTCTTCGCCGGCATCCTCGGCGGAGCCTACGGAATGAATGGTCCGCCATTGGTTATTTACGGGGCCATGCGAAGGTGGTCAGCACAACACTTCCGCGCCACGCTGCAAGGGTATTTTCTACCCGCCAGCATCATTGGCATGGCGGGCTACTGGCTGGCCGGACTCTGGACTCCCGCCGTAAATCACTATTACCTGCTTTCACTGCCAGTCACGCTGCTGGGCGTCGTCCTCGGCAGAGTGATCAATCATCGCCTTCGCGGCGAGGCGTTCTTCAAGTATCTCTACGTAGGATTGGCTAGCATCGGAGCCCTCCTGCTGGTGCAAGCAGTCACCAACCGACTGTGAGTTGCGAAGTAGGAGCGACGCACGCGCCGCGCTGCAAAGGTTCTCTACTGAGAACTGACAACTTAGAACTGAAAACTGCTCCTACGGTTTCCACACTCCGATGTTCTCCAGCATCTCCTCCAATTTCGCTTTGCTCAAAATTTCTGCCACCGCCGCGTGATCGATGTGGGGAGCAATCGGACTCTCGCTCTGCGCAATTGCGTAGGCGGTTACGGCCACGATCGCTTCTCCGCCCTTGAAGTCCAGCGAATCGACTTTGTCGAACGTGTCGCTCGATTTGTGATGGATCTCGAAGTAGTGCGTCATATCGACCCACAAATCGAGCGCTGGAATTCCCTCCAGCACGAACGGACCGTGGTCGGTATCGTAGGTCGTCTCCGTCGAAAGCTCGCCGCCGTTCAGATTTTTCAAGAGGCCGTCGCTCCACGGTTGCATCGCCTTTTTCAGATCCTCGCGCCCTTCGACCTTCCATCCCTTCGGATGCCCCGATCCATTGTCGGTATTCAGGACGGCCACGCACTTGTCCAACTCGTGCTTGTGCGCCTGGGTGTAGGCATACGATCCAAGCAGACCCTGCTCTTCTCCGCCCCATAGTGCCAGCCGGATGCTGCGCCGCGGCGCCTTCCCCAGCGTCATCAGAGCGCGCCCGATTTCAAGGATGCTCACCGTGCCCGTGCCATTGTCTTGCGCCCCCGTACCGAAGTCCCACGAATCAAGATGCGCGCCGATCAATATCCACTCCTCTGGACGCTCGCTGCCTCGAATCTCGGCCACAACATTGTTGACGGTCGTCTCTCCCGAAGTTTTGTTCTCGAGCGTCATCTGGATGGTGACCGGTCCGTGTTCCAGTTCGCGTTGAATCAGCTTCGCATCTTCCATGCCAAGTTCGGCCCCGGGTAGCGGAAGCAGCTTCGCACCCCAGCCCACTCCGTGCGCATTCAAGACATTATTGTTCTCTCTATCCTGGGTGAGCACGGCCAGTACGCCCGCCTTTTGAAATGCGAGCCATGCCGCCTGCACCTTGGGCATGGCCTTCCCGTGTCCCTCGGCATAGATCTTGGTCGTATCCAGCAGAACAATTTTGCCGCGCAGTTCGGCGGCGCGCGACCGCAACGTATCGGCTGCCACGTCGGCAACCACCACCACAGAGCCTTGCACTCCTCCCGGAGGCGTTGACGGCGACCATCCAAGCGATGCCAGGTACAACGGACGCGACAACGGACTCAGCATCGTGCCGCTAGCCGTCCCGCGTTGCCAACCCGCCGGAATCGTGAACGGTTCCAGCCGTACATTCTCGATTCCGTAGCTCCGAAACTTTGCTGCCGCCCATTCCGTCGAGCGAACATACGCGGGAGACCCGGTCAGCCGCCCGCCGATGCCATCCGCCAGTTCCCCTAAAGTTGCCATCGAAGGCCCGTTGTAGATCGAAGCTGCCAACCCATCGGTTACCGATTTCATTTCCGACGGCTGCTCGGCCCACCCCAGCACCGGGATCATCCACCAGACTGCCAACCTGACCGCACGACGCAAATTCATCTTTCCTCTTTCCTCCAGCAAAAAATTCGTGATTCCGCATCCGCCAGGGCGAATGGGCATTCTCTATGAATGACGGGAACAATTGCAACCAAAGCCCAAAAAACAACGTGTGAAACACTCTGATGACATCGTATCTGGGCCGTGGCACAATTGAGCAGGGAAACTAGATGAGCACCCATGCCGGCAGCCAAAATAGTGAGGCAGCGATCCTCGCTCGCCTTATCCAAATCGAGCAAGGGGAGTTGCCGCGCGGTGCGGCCGAATACCTGTTGTCAATTCGCTTTGGCGATCGCGACACCGCTCGCATGAATGAGTTGTCGGAGTTGGCTCGTCAAGGCAAACTGAACAGTGAGGAGCAAGCCGAACTCGACAGTTACATCCACGTCGGCAATCTTCTCGCTGTGATGCAGTCTAAGGGCCGCCGCGCCTTGCAGCGTTCGGCTCAATAATCAGGAAAATTGACCTCAGAACTCATCCGCCAGGTTTGGCAACGATCGCGAGCACGCTGCGAGTATTGCCATTTGCCCTCGACACTTCACCCGGCGCCATTCCAGATCGACCACATTATTGCGCGACAACACGGCGGAACCTCCACGGTTGATAACCTCGCCCTTGCTTGCATCCATTGCAACCGGTTCAAGGGCCCGAATCTTGCCAGCGTTGATCACGATAGCGGTGAAATCGTTCGCCTATTTCATCCCCGGCGCGATGCTTGGACGGAACATTTTATCTGGGATGGGCCTGAATTGAAGGCTCTGACCCAGATTGGCCGAGTGACGATCTCGCTGTTGCTCATCAACGAACCAGAAGTAATCGCGGTCCGCAAAGCTCTCCAGGAAGAAGGCGTATTCGGGGTATAGCAGACTCCAACGCAATACTGGTGAACAACTTTTTCTTAATCCAACCATCCCCCGCCCCACCCGGCTCTCATGCTAGACTCGCAATTGAGTTAACCAACCTTGCGGATGCGCATCCTCACCCGCTACATTCTGGGAGAAGTCGTCTCCCACGCGCTGATCGGCGCCGGCGTTTTTACTTTTGTCCTTTTCACCCGCGATCTGGGACGCATCCTCGAACTCGTAGTCCGGAACAGCGCTCCACTACCGAGCATCGCCGAAATCTTTTTCCTCACCATCCCCGTCGCGCTCACCTACACCATTCCGATGGGCGTGCTGGTCGGCATTCTCATCGGGCTCAGCCGTCTCGCCGCCGATAGCGAAATCACTGCGATGCGCGCCAGCGGCCTCGGCGTGTGGTACTTCCTACGCGTCATCTCTCTCTTCGTGATCGTGGCCTGGCTGCTCGCCCTCGGCAACAGTGTCTATCTCGCGCCTCGATCCCTCGCCTCGCTGGGACAGCTTCAGGACACGCTCAAGTCGTCCCAGGCATCGTTCGAAGTTCAGCCTCGCGTGTTTTACGAAGGCTTCCCGAAAAAAGTTCTCTACGTACAGGATGCCAAGGCCATATCCGGCGGCGCTCTCTGGAAAGGCGTTTTCCTCGCCGACCTGACCGATCCTTCCGCACCCAGCATCATCCTCGCCCGCGAAGGCCTGCTGGTTAGCCAGGGCGCCGAGACCTTGGACTTGCACCTCACCAACGGCTCCACGCATGAAACCGATCCCAAAAATCCGGATCAGTACACCATCGATAGCTTTGAGGTCACCGACCTCCCCATCCAGGTTCCCTCCTCGCAAGCAAATCAGGAGCACGAACCCACCTCACTCGGTGAAGTTAAATTCTCCGATCTTCTCCGCAGCGCGCCCAACGCCGACCCAGCAACTCGCCGCTGGAACCTCATTGAATACCATCGCCGCCTCTCGTTGCCTACCGCTTGCATCGTCCTTGCCCTGGTTGGCATTCCACTCGGTCTCTCCTCCAAAAAAGGTGGCAAGTCCAGTGGGTTTGTCCTGACCATTCTGCTGGTCTTTCTCTACTACTCGCTCTCTTTGATCGGAGTGTCGCTCGCCCGGCAGGGTCGCGTTTCGCCCGCCGCCGGCGTTTGGCTCGCCGACTTCCTGTTCTTCGTCGGAGGAGTTTTTCTGCTCTGGCAATCGGAACGCCGCCCCATCGAGTTGACCGCGATCCGCTCGTGGTTTGGACCCTCAAGAGTCAGTCCTGCATGGTTTAAGCTTTCGTGGCTAAGGCGCTCCAAGGTCGCACCGGAAGTGTCCGCACCCGGTCTGTCTGGCAATGCCTTATCCGACGACGAGGAATCGGCCCGGCTCCGCCGTGAAAGGATCATCTCGCACGGGCCGCGCCGCCGCACCCTGTTCAATCTTGATTTTCCAACGATCCTCGACGAGTACGTGCTCCGGGGATTCTCCTTCTACCTCGCTCTCATCGCCGGCGCCTTCGTCACCCTCCTTCTCGTCTTCACCCTCTTTGAGTTGCTCAGCGATATCCTGCGCAATCAGGTTTCTCCGGTCATCGTGGGCGAATACCTGCTCAATGTCACGCCTTACTTCCTCTACTACCCGATCGCGCCTCTCAGCATGCTGTTGGCGGTCCTGGTCACCTTCGGACTGCTGCAACGCACCAATGAAATCACCGCCATCAAGGCTACCGGCATCAGTCTTTATCGGGTCATCGTGCCCGTCCTGCTTGCTTCCACATTGCTCGCCGGCGTGCTCTTTCTATCCGACCAGTTCTACCTGCCCTATACCAACAAACGGCAGGACGCACTCCGCAATCGCATCAAAGGCAAGCCCGCGCAAACCTACCTGCGCCCCGATCGCAAGTGGATCTTTGGCCAGCACTCCGACATTTATTACTATCAATTCTTCGATCCCGACCGCGATGTTTTCGCCGGAGTCTCCGTCTTCCAATTCGATCCCCATACCTTCCAGATCACGCATCGCATCACCGCCGACCGCGCGCACTGGTCAAGCGCCATGGGCCGCTGGGTCTACGAGCAAGGATGGGAGCGCAGCCTGAATGGCTCCGCCATCGACAGCTATCGCAAGTTCGATGTCGCCACCTACCCCGAACTGGCCGAAGCTCCCTCTTACTTCAAGAAGGAAGTCAAACAATCATCGGAAATGAGCTACGACGAGCTCCGCCGCTACATTCACGATCTGGAGGAGAGTGGCTTCGACGTGGTGCGCCTGCGGGTGCAACTGCAGAAGAAGATTGCTTACCCGCTGATCACGCTGGTGATGGCCATCCTCGCGATTCCCTTCGCACTTTCCGCCGGAAAACGCTCCACCCTGGCAGGAGTCGCGACCGCGATCGGCATCGGCGTTTTCTATTGGACGATCTCAGGTTTATTCGAAGCCATGGGCAATTTGAGTCAGCTTCCGCCCGCCGTCGCTGCCTGGTCTCCCGACCTGGTCTTCGGCTTCATCGGAGGCTACTTGATACTTCGGATGCCCACCTGAGGTAGCATCGGGTCATCGGGTGATCGGGCCATCTGGTGATCGAAGATCAAAGGCCTTTGACTTTAGATGACCCGATGGCCAGATGACCCGATCACCCGATGTTCTAATGTGCTGCAATCCCGCTTGGCGCCGCCGGTGTAATCGTCGGTTGCAGACTACTCATCGTTCCCGTCGTCGTCACCAGTGAATAGCCGGAAATGTTATCCGAGTTGCTGTTCGACACGTAGAGGAACTGGCCCGTATTGTTTACGCTCGGGTGCAGAGCGATCGACACTGGTTGCGTTCCCGTCTGCAGGTTCGGCGGACTTAGCCCGGCCAGCGTGCCCTGCTGCGTATTGATGCGGAAGGCATAAACCGTGCTCGAGAGCTCGCTGATGACGTATAGAAAGTTGTTTGTCGGGTCCACCACCATGCCCACCGGATAAGTACCGGCGCCCACGGCGCACGAATTGGCCGGCGCGCAAGTTACCGGGACCACCAGGTTTTGCTGCACCTCGGTCTGCGTGCAGTTCGCATTCTGCACCGTGCACAATTGGAACGGATTTACCGCTCCGGTCTGCGAGCCCTGATTGCCTACAAACACGAACACGCCACCGGCATTCTGCCCTGGCGGGTTGGTGTTGACCGCCATCACCGAGATGGGATTGGGCGCGGCCAGAGAATAAGGCGAATTCGGTTGCTCGCTGAGCTGGCCCGTTGAACTCACCGCATACACGCTCAGGGTGTTGTCATTGTTCGGCGACGGAGGGATGCAGCCCGGTGCCACGCAGATGTCTTGATTGTTGGTTACGAAAAGGAGTTCCTGAAGAGATCCGCCTGGAGGCGTGAACGTAATGACCGAAAGCGCGCTCGGAAGCTTGCTTAGAAAGAGTGGACTTTGATAGGTCAGACTTTGACTCACCAACGTCAGCGTGGTTCCCTTTATGGCAAACACAGAGATCGAGGGACAACCCGTATAAGCCGACGCCTGCGGACCATTCGTAACTGGTCCAGCAACACCCGGGCAGGTCGTCAACCGAGGAAACACTCCCTGATCGATCACGAACAAAAACTGTCCCCCGGCATCCATCACCATTGCCGTCGCAGTATCGGGGTAGTAGGTGCAAGCAGTTCCATTCGGCATGACACAGGTCCAATTTACCGGAGCGCCTGCCGCCGAAAGACTGCCATCCGAATTCGCCGTGAACGAGTAAATCGAGGGCGCAATCGGAGCGTTATTGCTAGGCACGCACTTCCCGTCCAGCTGCACAATGCACGGAATTCCCTGATTCAGAACGAAAGCGTTCGCGCCGGTAGGATCGAGCACGACATCCAACGGAGATCCGCACGTGCCCGACGTGACACACGTGGTCGCATTGAAGTTGATCAGCGACAGCGCGCCATTATTCAAGTTCATCGAAAAGGAGCTGATATTGTTCGGGCCACCATTGACCCCCTGCGTCAGCACATATAAAAGTCCCGAGGGCCGGGAGGAAGAACTGCCACAATTGAGCAGAAATAAACTCAGGGCGCACATGCCCACAAGCGCCACGATTCCGGTGATTTTCTTCGACATCTATTCTCCCAATGGGGTGGTGAACCGCTTTTCCGTCGGCAGGCACTACTCCGCTAGCTGTCACGGAAACTAAGGCTTATGTCCGAATCAATTTTTTTATCAGGAATGGGCGGGAAGAGCAAACCCGGTAGCCGCCGGAATCCGGATTTCCACCTCTAATCCACCCTCTTTGCGGTTGGATGCGTGAAGTTGCCCACCATGTAGCCTGACCGCCCGGTCCGCGATGGATAGGCCTAAACCCGCGCCTCCCGTCTGCTGGTTGCGGGCATCGTCCAGCCGATAAAACGGCTCAAATATCTTTTTCAGCGCTTCGTTCGGAACGCCGGGCCCGGAATCGAGGACGCGAACGATAATTTCTTCGGCCCCACTTGTCGCCTGCTCCCGTTCCAGTCGCACTTCCACCGTCGTACCGTCGCCAGTATAACGCGTTGCGTTCCGCACCACATTCTCCACCGCGCTCCGAAGCAGGTCGGGATCGCCCTCAACCATGAATTGATCTTCGTCCCCGGCATCGCCCATCGCGCTTACTCGACAGCCTCGCCCAGGAGTTTCGTATTCCGCATCGTGCGCCACTTGCTCGATGACTTCCCGCAACGACAGTTTCGTCTTCCGCAGCCCGTCGGTCCCCGACTCTAACCGGGATATCGTCAGCAGGCGCTGGATCAGCTGATTCAGCCGGTCGGCCTCCACTTCGATTCGGTTCAGCGCGCTTTCAAGTTCCGGAGCGACCTCGGCCGTCGCTCGCTGCCGCGCCAGCCCCAGCGCGACGCTGAGCCGCGCCAGGGGAGATCGCAATTCGTGCGAAACATCTTTCAACAGCCGTGATTGCGAGTCCACCAGGCCTTCGATCCGCTCCGCCATCCGGTCGAAATCGCGCATCAACTCGCTCAGTTCATCGCGGCGCCCATTCATCGGAGCGCCCGTCCGCGCGCTTAAATCGCCTACTGCCAGGCTCTGCGCCGCCCGCCGCAAACGCGTTACCGGAGTCGTGATCGACCAAGCCAGCAGATAGCACATCAGTCCCGACGTAATCACCGCAATCGCGATGCCCAACCCCGGGATGTCATGCGGACCGAAAAAAACTCTCGGTCCTGGCGGCAGCACCAGCACCAGCGTGTACCGCTTCCCGTCGAGCGTCAGTGATTGCCGGATGACGCGATCCGGCAGCAGGCTGTCAATCCAGCCACGGTGCCGCGGCGGCCCGCCTCGCAACGGACTGTCCCGCCGCGGCCCGTCCGGACCAAGATCTTCCATCCGAGGCCGGCGTCCTGAGATCTCATGGCCGGACGGATCGAAGACGGATGCCCAGACATGCTGCGTGCGCCAGAGTTCTTCCACGTAGTTGTGGGCGGCCGGCTCCCCGCCGCTCAAGTAGGCGTTCACAATCTCCGCCAGAATCTGCGGCCCTTCACCTTCGATGCCATGTCGCGTCGGACGTAACGCAATCGTAACCAGAATCGCCAGCACCAGAAATAGCGCCTGCGCCGCCCAGAATGAGAGGAAGATTTTGAGGAAGAGACTTTTCATTCGCTCGCCATAGTTCGAGTTGGTGAGTTAGGCTTCGAGCTGCGCGCTGCGAGCCACAAACCTCGGACCCAAAGCTCGCTCGCAGCTCGAAGCTCGAAGCTCGAAGCCATAGTCATTTCTTCGCTTTCGTCGCCGGACGCGCAAACATGTACCCCACGCCGCGAATCGTCTTGATATGATCCCCATCTTCTTCGGAGTCACCCAGCTTCCGTCGGACCTTGCTGACATGCATATCAATGCTGCGATCAAACGGCATGAATTTCCGGCTGAGCACGGCATTCACCAGCCGCTCCCGCGTCACCACGCGCCCTGCCTCCCGCAACAAGACTTCCAGCAGATTGAATTCCACCGAGGTCAGATCGACCGGGTGCCCCGCGCGCGACACACTGCGCGTGGCTGGATCCAATTCCACATCGCCCACCGAAAGCACTTCCGGCTCTGCATCCGCCGCCCGCGCCGGCTTGGTGCGGCGCAGAATCGCCCGGATCCGCGCCACCAGTTCTCGCGGGTTAAACGGCTTTGGAAGATAATCGTCCGCTCCGATCTCGAGTCCCACAATGCGGTCGACATCCTCACCCCTCGCCGTTAGCAACAAAACCGGAATCTTCGATACGCTGCGAATTCGCCGCAACACTTCAAAGCCGTTGATCCCCGGCAGCATCACGTCCAGCACCACCAGCGAGTACTCGTTCGTCAGCGCCTGTTGCAGTCCCTGTTCGCCGTCATGAACAGCGTTCAGGCTGAACCCTTCCGCGGTCAGGTACTCCTGCACCAGACCACACAGCTCGACATCATCATCTACCACGAGTACGTGATCCATTCGTTTAATCATCCCACCTCACCGCCGTTCACGTAGTAAAGATTTGTAAGAAATCGGGTGATCGGGTGATCGGGTCATCTAAAGTCAAAAGGCCTTCGATCTTCGATGACCCGATGGCCCGATTACCCGATCGCTTTACAAAACTTTACCCCGATTGACCGACTCTTTACCTCATTATCTAAAAAACAGTGTTCTTATCTACGTAGCTGTTCGGGCTGTCAGCCGGACCCCTACAAGATCCGAACGATCCAAAGGAGTTCCAATGAAGTCAACTCGTAATCGCATTCTCATCATCGCCGCCGCTGTGCTGCTGGCAGCCGCCGCCGCGATCGCTCAGGGTATGCACGGTGGCCCTGGCGGGTTCCACCGCATGCTCAAACAGCTCGACCTGACCAGCGATCAACAAGCCCAGGTCAAGGCCATCTGGCAAAAAGAGAAGCCAACCATTCAGCCTCTCATGCAGCAGATGCGCCAGAATCACGCCGCCCTCAAGGCTCTCGAAGCCGCCGGCCCGTTCGATGAAAACAAAACTCGCGCTCTAGTCACGCAAAACTCGCAGACCATGATCGACCTTGCGGTCGAACACGAGCGCATCAAGTCGGAGATCATGCAGATATTGACCCCCGATCAGAAAGCCAAGCTCGCTCAGATCGAGGCCAATCACGAGGCGCACATGGGCAAGCACTCGTCGCCCGAAGACTAACTGAAGGTGCCTAACTGCAGACGACTAACTGCAGCGAAGTATTTTTTTTGCGTAGAGACGGGGCTTGCCCCGTCTCCGCCGTGTGGGAAGACGCGGCGGGAAAGTCTCTCTCCATTCCGGGCGAGGAAAAGAATCCGGTCCTCCACTCTCGCCCGGCTTTTTTTTACCGCGCTGCATGTGCCCGCGAAAGTGCATGTGCATATAGATACAAAAGCGTCGAAGTGGAGATTCGTATGGAACGCGCCGACCTCCTCTACTCGGGATTGATGTTCGCCGCCGGCATGCTCTCCGTCTGGGCCGCACTGCTGCTCACCGCCGCCTTCATCGTCCTCGCTCCCGGGCTGCGAAAATCCGCACCCACCGCTGCTACAATCTCATCTACAGGAACTGGTAGCCACAGCGTTCATGGTGCCCAAGAATCTACGCCCCCTCGTTCCCTATCTGAAGCGTTACCGCGCGGGCCTCACTTTGGGAGCTCTATGCGTCCTGTTCACTAACGGGATCGCGGTTCAGTTTCCGCAGATTCTTCGCCACGCCTTCAACGACCTGCACTCGGGAATCACCCGGCAAAAACTGTTTCTGTACGCCTTAGCCGTGCTCGGTGTTTTTGTGGCCAAAGGCATCTTCCAGTTCCTCACGCGCTGGATCGTGATTGGCATTTCGCGCGACATCGAATTCGACTTGCGCAACGATCTTTTTCAGCACCTGGAGCGCCTTTCCTACTCCTACTACCAGCGCAACCGTACTGGAGACATCATGGCCCGCGCGACCAACGATCTGAACGCGGTGCGCAATCTGCTCGGCCCGGCCATTATGTACTCGGCCAACACGATTGTTTTTACCGGGTTGGCCGTGAGTTATATGTTCCGGATCAGCCCCAAGCTGACGATGTACGCCTTTCTGCCGCTCCCGGTAGCGAGCATCGTGATTCAGTATTTTGGCCGCCAGATTCACGAACGCTTCGAACGCATTCAAGCCATGTTCTCGGACATCTCGGCCCGCGCCCAGGAAAACTTTTCGGGCGCGCGCGTGATTCGCGCCTATGTGCAGGAGCAAGCCGAGATCTCTGCTTTCGAAGGCGCCAACCAGGAATACATTCGCCGCAGCCTGGGCCTGGTTCGCCTGATGGGCATGCTCTGGCCGACGCTGGAGCTCATGCTAGGCATCGCTTCAGTGATCGTGCTCTGGCTGGGCGGGCGGTTGGTTCTGCAGGGCCGGATGAATGTCGGCGACTTCGTGGCCTTCAACACCTACATGGCACAATTGATGTGGCCGGTGATCGCGCTCGGATGGGTAATCAACATTTTTCAACGCGGCACCGCATCGATGACTCGTATCAACGAAATACTCTCTGAACAGCCAGAAATTACAAATGAGGCAATCGGGTCGTCGGGTGATCGGGTCATCGGGCCATCAGAAAATCGAGAGTCAAAAGCTTTTGACGTTAGATCACCCGATGACCCGATGACCCGACGGCCCGATGCTGTTATTGGAGAGATCGAATTCCGCAATCTCAACTTCGCCTACAACGGAAACTCGGTTCTCAAAGATGTAAATCTCCGCATCCCCGCCGGATCAAGCCTGGCCATCGTCGGCCCCACCGGCTCCGGCAAGACAACACTGGTCGATCTGATTCCACGCATTTACGACGCCGAGCCCGGCTCCGTCCTCATCGATGGACGCCCCATCCGCCACTTCCCTCTCGACACTCTGCGCCGCCACATCGGCTTCGTTCCCCAGGAGACCTTTCTCTTCAGCGACACCATCCGCGAAAACATTGCCTACGGCATCAGCACCGAAGAACCGGGAGAATCAAAAGAATCGACGGAAATGGAGCGACGGGCGTCCTCGCCCGTCCCGCAGCATCCCGGCGACCCATATTCCGTCCAACCGACGCTCGACCAGATCCGAGCCGCGGCCGAAGCCGCCAACATCGCACAGGATATCGAAAGCTTTCCCGAAGGCTACAGCACTACCGTAGGCGAGCGTGGCATCACGCTCTCCGGAGGCCAGAAGCAGCGCACCGCCATCGCCCGCGCCCTCCTGCGCGCGCCGCGCATTTTAATCCTCGACGACGCCCTCTCCAGCGTCGACACTCACACCGAAGATAAAATCCTCAACCATCTCCGCGAAATCATGCGCGGACGCACCACCATCTTCATCTCTCACCGCGTGTCTACCGTCCGCAACGCCGACCAGATCGCCGTCCTCCACCAGGGACGCATCGTAGAACTAGGCACCCACGACGAACTAATAACCCGCAACGGCTATTACACCGACCTCTATAACAAGCAGTTACTGGAAGAAGAACTAGCCGAAGTCTAGCCCGACTCCTGACTGGAGCTCCCACAACTTGAGTCATCCCGACAAGCTGATTTGTCATCCGCAGTTCTTGTTTGTCATCCCGAACGAAGTGAGGGATCTGCAGTTTTTGATTGTCATCCTGAGCGGAGCGAAGGACCTGCTTTCCCGCCGCAAGATGCTCACCCATCACCTGTCCCATCTCACAAAACCCATTTGTCCTGCCGCACCATACAACCCGGCAAGGAATAACTTGATCTGACAACTAGGAAGCGTGGATAATGCTTCCGAGCCCCGACTAACCTATTTTCAACCGGAGTGACCATGCGACCCTCGCGTTCGGCCCTGCTGGCTTCGTCTGCGCTTCTCACGCCTAAATTTGCCACTCTGTTCCTTTGTATTTTGATCCTATCGACTCTCAGCTTCGCCGCCGCCCCTGATCGCATCACTATTCCCGTCGCCGCTCAACCACTGGTCAAACTTTCCGGCGGAATTCCTCTCCAGGCGCAGTCCCGCTACGATCAGGGCCGAGTCGATCCGTCATTGAATCTGAGTTACATGACGCTGCTCACCGTGCCCAGTGCGACCCAGCAGCAGGCCATTAAACGCCTGGTTGCCGAGCAGCAGGATCCGCACTCCGATCTCTATCATAAGTGGCTCACGCCCGAGCAATATGCCGACCGCTTTGGACTCAGCCCCAACGATATTCAGAAGCTCACCGTCTGGCTCCAATCACAAGGCTTCTCTATTGTCACAGTCGCTCGCGGTCGCAATTGGATCGTCTTCAGCGGCACCGCCGCTCAGGCCGAGCGTACCTTCCAGACCGAAATTCATAGCTTCGAGATCGATGGAGACAAACACTTCGCCAACATCACCGCGCCGTCCATTCCTTTTGCACTCTCCGGCATCGTCACCGGGATTCGCGGATTGAGCAATTTCCACCCAAAACCCCAATCAATCCATGCTAAACCGAACCTTGCCAAGCCCGACTACACAAGCTCAACCGGTAATGTTTACCTCGCCCCCGGCGACATTGCGACCATCTATCACATCCTCCCGCTCTACGACACGAATATCGACGGTACCGGACAGACCCTGGCGGTGATCGGTCAAACCGATGTGTATCTCGCCGACCTATTGGACTTCCGCAACTATTTTGGGCTTTCAACGGCCATCAGTGGCTGTACGACCAACGCCAACAACATCATCACCGCCTGCAACATCGCGAACTCTTTTCAGTACGTGCTAGTGGGCACCGACCCGGACCCCTCGCCCTCCCTCGGCGACCTGCCCGAAGCTGACCTCGATATCGAATGGTCGGGTGCGGTAGCTCGCAACGCACAAATTATTTATGTCAACTCCCCTAACGGCAGTGGTGTCTACGATTCCATGTATTACACCATCGACCATGTCGTGGCGCCTGTTATGACCATGAGCTACTCGCTAGGTAGCACTATTAATCCAAGTTGCGAGTTGGGAGAAGCTCAGACTGGAGGCGTCACCTCAGACGAAGCAGAACTGGCGAAGGGGAACATGGAAGGCATCACCTTCATGACTTCTTCCGGTGACAGCGGGGCGGCGGGATGCGACTATCAATCTAATTTCGCAGTAGGCGGATATGCCGTCAGTTATCCGGCCAGCAGTCCCTCGGTCACAGCCGTTGGCGGCACGATGATTCCCTACACCAATTACACGGGAACCTATTTTGGTGACAGCAACGACGGGACCGGCGGTTCTGCGAAACAATATGTGCCCGAGCAGGGGTGGAACGATGCACAGGAGTGGAGCGCATACTGCACAGCGACCCCAACTGCCCCAGTCTGCCAAAACAATCCTGGCCTAAACGACTGGTCCACCGCTCAAGAAAACTACATTGGGATCGCTGCTGGCGGCGGCGGCTTGAGCAATTGCGTGTTCGAAACCGGTAATATCTGCGACAACCCACCCAGCGGCGGCTTCCCCCAACCCACTTGGCAAGCAAATCTGCAAGTTCCTACTGAGCTCAACACGGGGGTCCGCCTTGTGCCCGACGTTGCGCTGCTCGCCTCCGTGTATTGGCCTGGCTTTATCATTTGCACGCCCGTGGAGATTCTGGCCAACCCTCAGGTCCCCCCGTACAACACTGAGACGGCCAGCACCTGCGCCAACGGCATAGCAGGCGCGGTAGCGGGAGTGGTGGTGGATAACCAATATGTCGTCAGCCCTTCGATCTTTGGAGGCACTTCCGTTGCATCCCCAATGTTTGCCGGCATCGTGACGCTGCTGAATCAATCCCTCAACGGCTCGTCCAAAGCGGGACTGGGCAACATTAATCCGACTCTCTACACCTTGGCTGCGAACCCGGCGAACGGCGCTTTCCACTCCGCGATATCGGCCAGCCCCTCATTGACAGTCGGCAACAACGGTGCCTTCTGTCAGGAAGGTTCACCGGACGTCGTCGGATGGCCGGTCTCACTACAGTGCCCGTCTACCGGTCAAAATCCAGGGTTTCTTGGTTTTGATGCCTCGAACTTTGACCCAACCACCGGCTATAACCTGGTGAGCGGCCTCGGCTCCGTCGACGCCAACAACTTGGCTGCCGCCTTTGCCAATCCCGCGACGGCTGCTACTACTACCACCCTGACTACCAGCGGGACCCCGGCGATTCAAGGAGCCACGGTGACTTTCACCGCGACTGTTACGACGACCGGCAGCAATCCGCCAACGGGCACTGTGACCTTTAATGACGGCACCATGCAAATCGGAACGGGTACGCTGAACGGTTCTCAGGTGGCAACCTTCGCAACCAAAACCCTCGCCGTTGGCACTCATTCGATCACTGCTATTTATGGCGGAGACACGAACAACGCCAGCAGCACATCGGCACCTGTGAGCCAGGTGATCACTGCCATCACTACCACCACGACCCTTACTGCCAGCCCGAACCCGGTGGGTTACGGCGCTCTGGTGACCCTCACGGCAACCGTGGCCACGACGGGCTCCATCAAGCCGACAGGCACCGTGACGTTTTACAACGGCAGCGCAGTTCTCGGCATGGCTACTTTGAACGGTTCCCTGGTGGCGACTTTCATCACAGGCCCCACCCAACTCGCGGTCGGCGCCAACTCGCTCACTGCCGTCTATGCCGGAGACGCGAACAACTCTGGCAGCACATCGGGGATCGTCACCGAGAATGTCACTGCGCCAAGCTTTACGGTGACCAACACCGGCAGCAACTCTTCGACGGTCGTTGCAGGACAACAAGGAACGGGTTATGCCTTCTCGGTTGCACCGGCGTCCCCAGCTACCAACTTCGGAGCGCCCGTCACTCTTACCTGCAGCTTCCCTCAACTCACCGACCCGACACTCACAGCCACCAGCTGCATCTTCTTGGTCAATGGAATTCCGATCACCACAATTCCAGCCGCTACTGGATTAACCCAGGTGACACTACAAATCGCTACCGCGGGCCCGGGCCCCGCCACTCCAGGTGCGGGCCAGGGTGCAGGCCAACGGCGCCGAGCGGACAATCGTTCTCCCTGGCTGCCATTGGCATTGCCTCTCGCAGGCATCGTCATGGTCGGCTTCGCGGGACGCAAAGTATCGCGGCATTCCGCCGCCGCCGGTCTATTCGTCGCGCTGATGCTCTTAGGGATTCTGATTGCCTGCGGAGGCGGCAGCAGTACGCCACCCATCGTCGTCACCACCCTATCGTCAAACCCGACGCTGTACCCCAACAACACCGGATGGGTGCCTCAAACCTCGAACGTCAGCGCGACGCTCAACAACACCACCAACACGATGGTGAACTGGAGCTTGAGTGGTTCGACGCCGGCGGCGTGCCCAACCCCGTACACTACTATTACGAGCCCTTGCGGATATTTCAGTTCAACTACGACCAACCCGACGATGTATACCTCTCCCACCGTGGCGCCGGGTCTTCCGACAAGTGTGACCATCATGGCGACCTCCATGGCCGACCCCACCAAGGTTGGATCAACGCAGGAGACGATTAAACCCGCCACCATCCCCGGAACGTACAACGTGACGGTGACCGTAACTGACCCAGTGGCACTACCGACAACGCAACAAATTACAACCTATACGATGACGGTGCAGTAGCGGCGTTGTTAGATTCAGACGAGTTCTTACCCAGGGCGCGGAAACCTTCCGCGCCCTTTTTCTTGTGTGGGGCGGACAAACCCCATCACTCCATACACCGCCAGCACCACCATCAGCGGATCGATCTGCCGCCGGTAATACACTTCTCCATGGGTGACGTAGAACACCATGGGAAAAAACAAGAGCACCATGGCATAGAGAATCGCGACCGGCCTGATTTCACTGACCCGAAATGCCCGCCGCAATCCAACCAGCGTCAGCAGCGTGAAGAGTGTGCTGAACGCGACATTCACAGGGTCATCCGGTTCCTGCGCGAGATAGTAGGAGCTGAAACTCCAAAAGTGAGTCCAGATAAAAACGATGCGCCGCACCGTAACCACGGCGAACCAGCGAGGATGAGCGCGGATGTAAGCGACCGCATTTTCCTTGCTCTCCTGCATGTAGGCGATCTCGCCGATGCGCTTGAACTTTTGCCACTCCGCGTCATTGTGCCAGGGTCCCATCTTCTCCGACAAAGCTGAGCCCAGCGAAGCGGACGTCCAATAGGAGGTGTCGCCGTTATTGCCCAGGTGCAACTCCAATCCGAATCCATCGCGAAAAGGAATGAAGCGGTGGAATACTTCATAGTTGCGAATGAACCACGGGCTCACAGAAAGCATGATGGTGAGCGCGGCCACCGTAACTGGCAACAACCAGCGTTCTCTCTGCTGATGTAAGCGAAAAGCAATCCAACCCAGCATGACCGGCAAAACCGTGAGCACGATCGGATCGGTGAGCGCGGTGAATCCCCAGAGCAGGCCGTAGCCGATCCACGAACCCAACCCGGTTGGGCGTTCAAAATGGAGGGTAATCAGGAACAGAAGAGTCAGCAGCAACGTCGCCAGCCACGTCGCCCAGATGCGCTCCGCCGGCCAATAGATTCCCAGCGGAAACAGCGCCCATGCCCATCCCGAGTACAAGCCAACCCGCTTACCAAAGGTCTTGCGCGCCGCGAAGAATACCGGCAGACACGTCAAGGCCGAGATCAATGCCTGCAACGAGAGCAACACCAACGCGGATGCTTTGCTGTAGGTCCCGAAGATTACAAAAACGCCCGCGATCAGATAGGGATAAACGGGAGTGAGCCAGGCCGTCGGTCCCGTGTATTCAAAAAGCGGGCTGCCAAAACCGTGACCCTGCACGATGGAGTAAGCGATCTTGCCATTCTCAAAAGCGAAGTGCCAGTGATTGCGACTGGGATCCAACTGATCGGGATAGAGAAATCCGACCACTGCCAGCCGAATGGCAAGCCCGACCAGCACCATGCACCATTTGCTTTTCAGGAGCGTCGCGGAGTTGGTCCTCATCGAATGAACAGACTACGCCGATTTCGCGCGCCAGGAAAAGTTCTCAGTTCTCAGTTGTCAGTTCTCAGTAAACCTCAATACCCAGACCTGGAGAATTGAGAAGTGAGAACTACTAAAAAGGACTGAGAACCACCTGCTCACCCAGGATTGGGCGGAGGCGTTTTCGGTGCTTTCAGGTGATTTTCCTTCTCCAGTAGCATGCTGTTCACCGCCTCGATCAATTCCGACAGCCGCACCGGATCCTGCTCTTTCGAGGCCAGTTCACAGAGTTCCATCCAGTGCTTCTTCGTGGCCTTCTTCATGGTGCTTCTCCAATAGTGATCGCGTACTTTTTAGCGAGAAAGGCTATCCGGATTCGGATCTCTTCCTGATCGTCCTTAAGGACCGCGTGCAAGAGGGAGAGGAGGTCTTGCATCCTTTCGGAGTCCTTTTCGGCAGCGATGTCGGCGCAAATCTGCCGCACCAGATCAGTGTTGTACACGATCCCTCCCCCCATTGCGGGGATTTTTTTGCGGCGTGGAATCCGCCGGAATACAGGAAACTCCCCAGATCGCCGGGGAGAATTTTGGTAGGTTCGGCAACATTGCTATCAGGTTGGTCTGTATAATCAGTCTGAGGCTTTGGTGGAGAAAGCGGAAAAAAGAAGAGACATTGCGGTTCGTTCCGTATCGTGGTGGCGCTTGCTGTTCGTCAGCGTTGTCATGGTTTGTCTCGTACTTACTCTCGCGACACGAACTTTCCGCGGTACAACTTCCCGCTCGATAGCGGTTCAGTCCAACTCACCACACGCTATGCGGCAGCACATGGATCGCGATTCGGTTCGTTGGGCCGCTCCAGTGGCCAAGGTGGTGGTGTCGCAGGCTCCCGCGTTCTATCCTCGTGTGGCGCCAACCGGTCCGCCGCTTCCCATCCTCCTTCTCGAACAAAATCTCTATAATCGACCGCCTCCCGTTTGCTGACCTTTGTTCCTCTGTCTTAGGAAATCCTACTTCGACTGAACTGCAACTCGTTCTTCATCGAGGGGTGACATGGCCCTGCTACAACTGGAGCCCGACCCTACCTTTGAAGATCTGAGTCTGGTGGAAGCTGTACTATGGCTCGACATCCTGGCGTCGGCTGCGGTGGATGGGACGATTTTCGCTCGCCTCCGCTGCTGCGCGCGAGTTTCATCCTCCGCTCCCGATTCCCCGTTCTTGCGGGAGTGAGGATATCCTTGCCACTCGCCGGCGTGCAGTTTTGGAGCATGAAATGACCCTGCATCGCAGATACATAGTGATCGGAGCGGTTGTAGTCGTAATCGTGGTGATTACAGCCGCACTGATGATGAAGCGTTTGCCTGGTGAGGCGAATGCCGACGCGGACGACAAACCAACGCAACGGCTCGCGCCCATAGTATTGGCCGCACGCGCTCCATTGGAAAACGTCATTACTCTGACCGGTGAATTCCGTCCCTTCCAGCAGGTCGATGTTCACGCCAAGGTGGCGGGCTACATCCGCAGTATTTTTGTGGATGTCGGAGACAAGGTTAAGGCGGGGCAGGAACTGGCCGTTTTAGAGGTTCCCGAACTGAATGCCCAGGTCATGGGCGCGAAATCGGACATCGGTCGCAGTCAAGATGCGATTCACCGCGCTCAGAGCGAAATCGTGCGGGCGGAGTCGACCCACCGCGCTTACCACGCAGCCTATACTCGGCTCAAACAGGCGTCAGAGGAGCGGCCAGGTTTGGTCGCCGAGCAGGAACTGGACGATTCGATGGCAAAAGATAACGAGACCGAGGCACAGATCGATAGCGCTCGGGCAGCTCTAGCTGAATCGCAAAACCAGCTGGGGATGGCGCAAGCCACGCTTGATCGGCTTTCGGCCCTGCAGGCTTATTCGCACATCACGGCTCCTTTCGCGGGCGTGGTCACCAAACGGTATGTCGACACCGGCGCCTTGATCTCCGCCGGAACCTCATCGGAGACGCAATCGCAGCCTGTGGTGCAACTGGCGGAGTGGTCTCTGTTCAGGTTGGTGATTCCGGTTCCCGAATCCGCAGTGCCCATGATCCATCTGGGCAGCGTAGTGCAAGTCCATGTTCTCGATTTAAATCGCGACTTCCAGGGTCGCGTCACCCGTTTCGCTGACGCACTCAATGATGAGACGCGAACCATGCACACCGAAATTGACGTGGACAACCCGCAAGACACTCTGACCGCAGGCATGTACGCCGAGGTGAAGCTTGCACTTCAGGGAAAAAAGGACGCGCTCACGCTTCCCGTCCAGGCCGTGGTCCAGGGTAATGAAAATGACCATTACGTGCTGCTCCTCGACGACCAGAATCGCGTGCAGAAGCGGAATGTTGAGTTAGGAGAGCAAACCTCCACCACTGTGGAGATCGTTCACGGTCTCTCGGAAAAGGATCGAGTGATCAGCGCCGGTCAGTCCGGCTACGCGATCGGCGAAGTGGTAAAGCCCAAGCTGGAGCAAGCATCCAGCGCGAGCGATGGTCAAACGGGAGCGCACAAGTAATGCCGCGATTCGCTTTGAAGTACCCGTTCTTCATAATCATGATCTGCCTGGTCATCGCTGTGGTTGGTGTGACGACCGTGGTTCGCATGCCCGTGGATCTGTTCCCCCAGATCAAAATCCCGGTGGTTGTCGTTGCGACCTTCTACGCGGGCATGCCCCCGGAACAAGTCGAAGCCGACATTACCGATACATTCGAGCGTTTTTTTACCCTCGGCAGCAACATCGATCACATCGAGTCCCGATCCCTGACCGGCGTGAGCTTGATCAAGATCTACTTCAAGCCGGGCAGCGATGCTAACGCCGCCTTAAGCAATATCGCAAACCTCGCAATGGCCGATCTGCGGCGTCTGCCTCCAGGTACTTTGCCGCCGGTGGTGCTCAAGTTCGATGCCTCCAGCCTTCCGGTTTGTCTTGTAACCCTGAAAGGGGAGGGCCTGGATGAAACACGCCTCAAGGACCTGGCGCAATTCCAGGTTCGTAACCAGATCGCCAACGTATCCGGCGCTTCCGTGCCTCAACCGTTTGGCGGACGCTATCGCCAGATTATGGTTTACGTAGATCCGCTGAAACTCGAGGCGCACCAGCTCAGCCTCATGGACGTGGTTCACGCGGTCAATGATTCCAACCTGATTCTTCCCGCTGGGGACGTTCGCATCGGCACCCGGGACTACAACATTTACGCCAATGCGCAGTTGCCCAACGTCGACGAAATCAACCGCATCCCGCTGAAGACCGTGGGCAACGCGTCCGTGATGGTCGCCGATGTGGGTGAAGCCAAAGATTCCGGAGCGATCCAAACCAACATCGTCCGTATCGACGGGCAGCAATCCGTCTACATCCCTGTGCTAAAGCAAGGCGGCGACAGCAATACCATCACGATCGTTGCCGGAATCAAGGCGGCGATCAAGGATCTATTAGACATTCCGAAGTCGCTGAAGACGGCGGTTGTCTTTGATCAGTCCATCTTTGTAAAAAGCGCCATCAAGAACGTGATGAAGGAAGGTGGAATTGGGCTGCTGCTGACGGGAATCATGATTCTAGTGTTTCTGGGCAGCCCACGAGCCACTTTTGCCGTGCTCCTGTCCATTCCTCTTTCGGCTTTGGTGTGCCTATTGCTCATGAATGCCATGGGCGGGTCGATCAATGTCATGCTGCTGAGCGGTTTGGCGTTGGCTTTTTCTCGCTTGATTGACGACTCGGTCGTGGTGCTCGAAAACATTTTTCGTTACATGGAAATCGGCGAAACCCCAAGAATCGCCGCGGAAAAGGGAGGGATGGAAGTCTCGCTGGCGGTTCTGGCAGCCACATCGACCACTTCAATCGTGTTTTTCCCCGTAACGTTGTTCTACGGCGTCAGCCGCTACCTTTTCATCGATCTCGCTCTGGGAGTCGTCCTTTCCATTTTTGCCTCGTACGTTTTTGCCATGACCGTGGTGCCGCTTTATTGCGCCACCTTCATCCACCTCCAGGATGTGGAGGAAGAGATTGAGCGCGAGTCAGAGAACAAGTCCGCTTCACGATCCTTTTTCAAACGGTTTCTTGGCCAGTTCAATGCTCGCTTCCAGAAACTCCTGGACCTCTACGAACGTTGGGTCACTCGCGCGCTGGTCCGGCCGGGAAGAACCGTGGCGTGGATTGCCGCAGGCATCGTCCTGGTCCTGGCGGGGATTTTTCCATTCGTGGGCACAGCATATTTTCCCCGTACCGATCCCGGCCAGTTCGTCATCAACGTCAAGGCGCCCAGCGGTTCCCGGCTTGAGGTCACCAATCAATACATCGCGCGCGTCGAGAACGATATCCGCCAGGTGATCGGCCCTCACGACCTGGGGATGATCGTCTCCAATATCGGGATCACTCCCGACCTCTCCGCCATGTACACCAGCAATTCCTCCATGGATACTGCATTTGTCCTGGTCAGTCTGAAAGAAGACCACAGGTTCGGCAGCTATGAATACATGCGGCGCGTTCGCCAGAAATTATCCGAAGACTTGCCCGAACTCGATACATATTTTCAGGCGGGTGGACTGGTCGACGCCGTGATCAATCTGGGATTGCCCGCGCCCATCGATGTTCAAGTCCGAGGCAACGATCTTAAGGGAGCTTACAAAGTGGCCTCGGACATCGCCAAGCAGGTCCGAAGCCGCAAAGGCGTGAGCAGCATCCTGATTCCCCAAAATCTTCTTTATCCCGGTCTGCAGCTTAATATCGACCGCGAACGAGCGAGTTTAATCGGACTCACGCCGAAGCAGGTGGTGGACAACGTGATCACTGCCCTGACCTCGAACGGCATGATCGAGCCCAGTTACTGGATCGATCCCAAGACTGGCAATAACTACATGCTTACCGTGCAGTACTTCGACAAGCAGATCCAGAACATGAGCATGGAGGATTTCAAACAAATCCCTTTGCACGCTCCCGGCATTAAGACTTACACGCCCTTGCAATCGGTGGCTGATATTACGCCGATGAATACTCCGACAGAAGTCGACCATTATCAACTGCAGCGCGTCATCGACATCTATGTGATGCCTTCAGGCGAGGCTTTAGGTCGAATCAATCGCGAAGTCAACGACATCGTCGCACACTCGTCTTTGCCGGAAAATATACGCGTCAATGTGCTCGGGTCCGTGGTCGGCATGAACGAATCGTTCAAGCGCTTTTCCATCGGCCTGGTTTTAGCCATCGTGCTGGTCTACCTGATTCTGATGGCGCAGTTCACTTCTTTCATCGACCCGCTGATCATCCTGGTCGCCATCCCTCCAGGATTGGCGGGAGTCGTGCTGATTCTTTTTCTCACGCACAGCACCTTCAACATCATGTCCCTGATGGGCGTAATCATGATGACGGGAATCGTAGTTTCCAACAGCATCCTGATCGTCGAGTTCGCCCGCCAATTGCGCAAGGAGGATTTCACATTGCAGGAGGCCCTGGTGCGAGCGTGCAAGATCAGGCTGCGCCCGATTCTCATGACCTCGCTCGCAACTTTGTTGGGCATGCTTCCCATGGCCTTAGGCGTGGAGACGGGCAGCGAACAATATGCTCCTCTGGCCCGCGCCGTGATCGGCGGCCTTGCGGTTTCGGTGGTCGTCACCGTCTTCCTCGTGCCTGCCGTCTATCTGATGGTTCACGGGAAAGAGTCCGATAACAAAAATGAGAATGAGGAGGAACAGCCGGCATGACGTGGAGACTGGCGCTTTTACTGGGCGTTCTCGCGCTCTCAATCCCTGCAACTCAATCCCTCGGGCAGTCGGTATCGATCTTGCAGAATCCGTCGTCCTCGAACCCTGTGCGCCTCACCGTGAAAGACGCCGAGGCGCTTGCGCTGAAAAACAATCCCGCGATTTCTGTAGCGCGGCTCAGTGCGTTGGCGTCGGAGCAGGTAACACGGGAGGTGCGCTCGAATCTTTGGCCACAAGCCTATGCCAACCTCACCGGCGTCGATGCCCGAAACAATAGCCGCATCACGGCTGGGGCGTTGAACAATCCAACCGTCTACTCCCGAGCCGCCGGCGGCGCTGCGGTTACCCAACTGATCACCGACTTTGGGCACACTACGAACCTGGTTGCCGGTGCTCGCCTGCAGGCAAGAGCCGACGAACAGAGCGCAGTCGCTACCAAAGAAGACGTTTTGTTGGCCGTGGACCAGGCTTTTTACAACGCGCTGCAGACGCACGCCGTGCTGCGCGTGGCGGAACAGACCGTAGCCTCGCGGCAGTTGTTATCCGACCAGGTCTCCGCTCTCACCAAGAGCAAATTGAAATCGGACTTGGACTTGAGCTTTGCCAATGTAAATCTAGCGCAAGCGAAGCTTCTCTACTTGGACGCGCTTAACAATGACAAGGCTTCGGCGGCGGCGCTTTCGGCAATTCTCGGATACTCCGACCTCGAGGCATTCGATTTGCTGAATGACGCCGAACCGCTGGCGCCGCCCCCGCCTGATATCGACCCTTTGCTCGCCGAGGCTTTTGCCAAGCGTCCCGAGATTCTTGCGCTGGAATTTCAATCCGAGTCCGCCGACAAGCTGCACCGGGCAGCGCATGACGAGTTCTATCCCACGATCAGCGCCCTCGCCGTGGTCGGGGATTCTCCGGTCCGCAACGATATTATCTATGGCCCGTACGCTGCCGCGGGAGTGAACGTAGAGATTCCCGTCTTCAATGGATTCCTTTATTCCGCAAAGTCCCGTGAAACGGATTTACGAGCCCAGGCCACCCGGCAACGCCTGCTCGATCTTCGCAATCGGATCTCGCGCGATGTACGCACCAGTTGGCTGGCGGCCAGCACAGCATTCGACCGCGTGACCGTGAGTGAGCAATTGCTGGCCCAGGCGAACCTGGCGCTTGATCTCGCCCAAACCCGATATAAGCTCGGCCTAAGCTCGATTGTGGAACTCAGCCAGGCGCAGTTGCAGCAGACCCAGGCCGAAATCGGAAGCGCGCAGGCTGGATACGAATACCGGCTGGCTTTGGCCGTTTTGCGCTACCAGACTTCAGGTCTGTAAGTCGGCTCTGTGATTTGGATTGCGGGTGCGCATTACAACGACGATTCTGGATGGGGCTGACCCAGAAAGTACTCAATCGCTGACTTATTGAAAATTTGGTGGGCAGTGCAGGACTCGAACCTGCGACCTCCTGCTTGTAAGGCAGGCGCTCTAACCAGCTGAGCTAACCGCCCTCTAGGCGCGGATTGCAAGCGCGCCGCGCTTCCGCAGCGCCTTGACTCTTAATCGCCCGATCGCCCGATGATTTCCAAGCCTCTGAGCGATGACTTTCTGTAAATCTTATGCTGAGGATACTGGACGCTCACCCGCCGGTCAAATTCCGAAGCTGGATTCTCCGAAATGCACCTCGCCGAGTTCAGCGCCTTTGACTCTCGATCGCCCGATGACCCGATCACCCGATCGCCCGATGATTTCGGACGCTCCCGGCTGCTACACTTTCCCAGTGCGCAGGTTAATCGTCAACGCCGATGATTTTGGTCTGACCGTGGGAGTGAATCGAGCCATCGTCGAAACTCACCTCGGTGGTGTCGTGTCGTCGGCAACGTTGATGGCGAACGGCCCCGCCTTCGACGACGCAGTAACCGTGGCTCGTTCGGCGCCGAAGCTCTCGGTCGGATGCCACGTCGTTTTGGTTGACGGAACGCCTGTATTGCCGCCCGGAGCTTTGGATACCTTGCTGGCAATTCGCTCCGCCGATCCGGAAAAGTTTTATTCCAGCCTCTCCGCCTTCGCCGCTCGCGCCATGTTCGGAGGCTTCGATCGCGATCACTTGGTGGCCGAAGTCACCGCGCAAATCAGGAAAATTCAAGCCACCGGCATCCAGGTAACGCACCTCGATACCCATAAACATGCCCACGTCTTTCCCGAAATTCTGGTGGCGCTGCTGCGGGCCGCGCGGATTTGCGGTGTGCGCGCGATCCGCAATCCGATCGTCCCCGTTAAAGCGCTGCCGGCGCGCTTGTTCAAAGGCAAGCCGCATCTCTGGAAGCGCTATGGGCAAGTGCGCATGCTGCACACTTTCTCGCGACAATTCCGCGACCGTACGAAGCGCGCTGGACTGCTGACGCCCGACGGCGTGATTGGCGTCATAGAAACCGGCGCGCTCGATACCCCGAAGGACAGTACGGTCGACAAGTCCGGCTACAGTTCCCTGCTGCGGCAGACGCTTGCCAGCCTGCCGGAGGGAACGTGGGAGTTCGTCTGCCATCCCGGATACAACGACGCCGACTTGCGCGCCGCCAGCACGCGCCTGCTCGAGTCTCGCGACGAGGAACGGCGTCTGCTGACCTCACCGGAGCTGCGCCATTTCCTCGATGAGCAAAAGATCCAGGTCATCAGTTATCGAGACTTCATCGAGACGCCGATCGAAGCGGCTGCCGCAAAACGCTCCTGAGCGAGGGTGTTGCAGGTGCCGAAAGTGGTGCTCCGACCGTTACTGCACAGACGCACTTTGTAATATCGCGGTGCATCCGAACGGCGGTATCATCGCAAAAGCGAGTACGCAGGAACGACTAGAGGACAAGAGGATAAGGCATGACCGATCATCCAACCGAACCGCGCCTCAGCGTGGATCTGCCGGTGCGGATCTGGGGAATGAGCGCCGAGGGACGCCCCTTTTCGCAGCATGCTCGCGCTCAGAACATCAGTTCAGAGGGTGCTCTGATCTCTGGTGTCGACAACGAACTGAAGGTCGGAGACATGATCGGGGTGCAGTGCGAAGACAAAAAGACGCGCTGTACGGTGATCTGGGTGTTGAACACCGGCCCGGTCAAGAAGAATCAGGTCGGAATAAAGCTGATCGCCGATCAGGAGTGCCCGTGGAAAAACTATCTGCCCCTCGACGGCGCCACGGTGACGATTTCCGAGTCCAACCGACGGCGCTGGCATCGCCATAAAATTTCGCTTCCCCTCGAAATACGCGACGATCGGGTGAACACTCCGCTCCGCATCAATGCCACCGATGTGAGCGGTAATGGATGCTATATCGAGAGCATGATGCCGTTGCCGCTGGGTACGGTGTTGCGAGTGGATTTCTGGATCGACGCGGAACACATCAAGATCACGGCGGTAATCCGAACGTGTGACCCCGGTGTCGGAAATGGAATCGAGTTTACCGGCATGCCCACCGAGACCAAGCAACGCATGCAAGCCTACCTTGACGCGATCGATCCGCAAATGGGCGTGTCAAACCCGAAGCCGGAGTAACCTTCGCGGCGCGTCGAATCCGCGAGCAGGACGTCTCCATTGCGCTCCCTCCCGAAGGGATTTGTCCGTCTGACCGGATGTATGAAACGCACACACTTTGCCCCTTAAACCCAGAGCCTGCGGTTATTGCCGGCGCTTTCGCTCGTGAGGATGGTCACTTTAACTTTATCCTGTGCGCGGCTGGGAACTGCCGCGACACACATGAGCGAGAACGCCAAAATTCGCAAAAGTGAATTCGCAAAGGACACTTCCAACCGGAATTTGGGAGTCAGTATAACAAGCGGGATGCGAGAGCTGAGAACTTTGCCGTCGCTCAGAGGCCCCGCAAGAGCGCGGCGAGCGTGTCCATGGCCAGATGGCTGGCATGCGTGGAGGTGAGGGGAAGACCATTGACTTCCTGAATCAACTCTTCCCTGCTCAGCCGTCGCGCTTCGTCCAGACTTTTGCCCTTGATCAATTCTGTAATGGCCGAGCCGCAGGCCATGGAGGGTACGCAGCCTTTGGCGCGAAAGCGAATGTCGGCGATGCGGTTACCCTCAAGCTTCAGGGTAAATTCGAGGATGTCTCCGCAGACAGGGTTTTCCAGTCGTGCGGTGCGATCGGGAGCTGCAATGGTTCCGGCGTTGCGTGGGTTCTGAAAGTGGTCGAGAAGTTTGGGAGAATACACATTGCGATTGTAATGCGCCAGTTGTTCTCGGCAGCGTTGGAGGCACGGCTCTCGACACGCTAGAATCGGGACTACCATCCAAACGTGAGGATCTTGTATGAGCTCGTCCGGCGCTGATCTCCTTGGCCAGCCACCTGAAGAAAAGCAACAGCCCTCCCTCCAGAGCTATGGATTGGACGCGATGTTTACTCCCGCGTCGGTGGCTGTCATTGGCGCGACCGGTCGTCCCGGCACCGTCGGCCGCTCCGTTCTGGAGAATCTGCTAAGCGGCAAGTTTCAGGGAAAAGTGTATGCCGTCAATGCGAAGCATCCGGAGGTGATGGGGCTCAAAACCTACGCGAGTATTCGCGACATCCCTGGGACCATTGATTTGGCGATCATTGCCACTCCGGCAGCGACCGTCCCGCCGCTGGTTGGGGAGTGTGTGGATGCGGGTGCCAAATCCGCGATCGTGCTTTCCGCTGGATTCAGGGAGCGTGGCGCGGAGGGCGCTCGACTCGAACAGCAGATACAGGAGCAGTTGTGCCGCGGAACCATGCGCTTGATTGGTCCCAACTGCATGGGATTGATGAACACGGCCCTCGGGTTAAACGCCACTTTCGTCAAAGAAGCACCCAAGGCCGGCAGCGTCGCATTCCTGAGTCAAAGTGGAGCGCTTCTGGTTGCGATCCTCGACTGGAGCGCCCGCGAACAGGTTGGCTTCAGCGCGATCGTTTCGACCGGCTCCATGCTGGATGTGGGGTGGGGAGATTTGATCTATTACTTTGGCGATGACTCACACACCAAGAGCATTCTGATCTACATGGAATCGATCGGCGACGCGCGATCGTTCCTGTCGGCGGCCCGCGAAGTTGCGCTGACAAAGCCGATTATTGTGATCAAAGCTGGCCGTTCGGAGGCCGCCTCGCGTGCGGCCGCCTCGCACACTGGCGCTCTCACGGGAAGCGACGAGGTGCTGGACGCAGCCTTCCGCCGCTCGGGAGTTTTGCGCGTGCACAACATCGCCGATCTCTTTTACATGGCGGAGGTGCTCAGCCGCCAACCTCGTCCCCGAGGTCCGCGGCTTACTATTTTGACCAATGCGGGCGGGCCGGGAGTCCTGGCCACGGACGCGCTGGTCGCCAATGGCGGAGAACTGGCCGAGCTTTCTCCGGAGACAGTGCAGCGCCTGGATGAATTCCTTCCTGCTCACTGGAGTCATGGCAATCCCATTGACGTTCTGGCGGACACCGATTCCGCACGCTACGCTCGCGCCCTCGAGATTGCGGCGCAAGACCCGAACAGTGATGGGCTACTGGTCATCCTGGTGCCGCAGGCCATGGCCGACCCAGTGCAGGTCGCGGAATCCTTGAAGACTTATGCCAAGACCGTCAAACCCGTGCTCGCCAGTTGGATGGGTGGGACGAGCGTGGCTGCCGGAGAAGCGGTCCTGAATGCGGCTGGAATTCCCACGTTCTCGTATCCCGACACAGCGGCGCGGGCTTTCACTTACATGTGGCGTTACAGCTATAACCTGCGCGGGCTCTATGAAACTCCAGTGTTGTCTGACCACTCGGAGATGGAGAGTGCATCCCGCATCAAGGCCGCGCAATTCATTGCGGATGCGCGCCGGCAAGGACGGGTTCTTCTCAACGAACTGGAATCGAAGCACCTGTTATCGCTTTACGGTATTCCTACAGTGGAGACTCGCGCGGCGGCGAGCGAAGACGAAGCGGCGGCGATTGCTTCGGAACTCGGCTTCCCGGTGGTGTTGAAAGTTCTTTCCACAACCATCACCCACAAGACCGATGTAGGCGGCGTCAAGCTGAACTTGCGAGATGAAGCGGCGGTTCGCGCCGCCTATCGCGCCATCCAGACTTCGGTGGCTGAGAAAGCTCACTCGGAACAGTTCTCCGGCGTAACCGTGCAGCCGATGGTGAAGTTCGATGGCTACGATTTGATCGTCGGGAGCAGTGTTGATCCACAGTTTGGGCCGGTCGTCCTCTTCGGCTCTGGTGGGCTGCTGGTCGAAGTGTATCGGGATCGCGCATTGGCGATTCCGCCGCTGAATACAACGCTGGCGCAACGAATGATGGAGCAGACAAAAATCTTCGCCGCGCTGCAGGGCGTCCGAGGACGCAAGCCGATTAACATGGCGGCCCTGGAGAACCTGTTAGTCCGCTTCAGTCAGTTCGTGCTTGAACAGCGGTGGATTAAGGAAATTGATATCAATCCCCTGCTCGCTTCACCCGAGCGGCTGATCGCACTCGATGCCAGAATCGTGCTGCATGACCCCGCCGTAACCCTCGACCAGTTGCCCAAGCCCGCGATCCGTCCTTATCCCTTACAGTATGTTTCAAACTGGACGATGAAGGATGGAAATCAGGTTACGATCCGCCCCATCCGCGCCGAAGACGAGACGCTGATGGTCAAGTTTCACGAGACGCTTTCCGATCGCAGCGTTTATTTGCGCTACTTTTCTTCCCTCAGCCTGAGGAGGCGCGTGGCGCATGAACGGCTGTTGCGCATCTGTTTTGGAGATTACGATCGCGAAATGGTGCTGGTCGCTGAACGCACCGATCCCGATACGGGCGAGCGCCGGATCGTAGGAGTCGGCCGCATGACCAAGTTTCACGCCAAGAACGAAGCGGAGGTCGCGGCGCTGGTTACGGACCAGTATCAGCAGGTCGGCTTGGGAAAAGAACTGATCCGCCGGGTCGTCGATGTTGCCCGAGATGAAAAAGTAGGTCAGGTATCGGCCGAGATGTTGCCTGACAACATCGCGATGCAAGCGGTCTTCCGGGGATTGGGCTTTCGCTTCTCCTCGGATGAGGACTTGACCTCGCTTCGAGCCGTCCTCGACTTGTAAGACGTTGGGCTGTCTATCCCGCGAGGTTGAAAGTCAAAGGCCTAGAACGGAGAACCCTCCTGTCCGCTCTACATTGCCTCGGCTCTCTGTGACGGGCATCACAAGCCCGTGTGAGCAATGTACGCGACAACCTACACCGGCTTCCGTCATGCTTACCGTTAGAACAGCAGGGGTTACAGCATAACGAGAAGGGGTATTTCATGAAGCGCAAGTTCAAGACTATGGACGGCAACGAAGCGGTGGCATATGTCGCCTACCGCCTCAACGAAGTCATCGCCATCTACCCCATCACGCCCTCGTCGAACATGGGCGAATGGGCGGACCAATGGTCGTCGGAAAATGTCCCGAATATCTGGGGCACCGTGCCTCACGTCTGCGAAATGCAAAGCGAAGGCGGGGCGGCGGGAGCGGTTCATGGCGCTTTGCAGACCGGAGCTCTTTCCACCACTTTCACGGCGTCGCAGGGACTGCTGTTGATGATTCCGAACATGAACAAGATTGCAGGCGAGTTGACGCCTACGGCATTTCACGTCAGCGCCCGAACCGTCGCGGCCCACGCGCTTTCGATTTTTGGCGATCACTCGGATGTGATGTTCTGCCGCACCACAGGCTTTGCCATGCTCTCGTCGAACTCCGTTCAGGAGGCGATGGACCTGGCGCTGATTGCGCATGCGGCCACGCTTGAAACCCGCATCCCTTTTTTGCATTTCTTTGACGGCTTCCGCACCTCACATGAAGTCAACAAGATCGAAATGCTCACGGAAGACGACATGCACGCGCTCATCAACATGGATCGCGTCGCCGAACATCGTCAGCGAGCGCTGTCTCCCGACCATCCCGTGTTGCGTGGCACCGCACAGAATCCGGATGTTTATTTTCAGGCGCGAGAAGCCGCCAATCTTTATTACGACGTCTGCCCGGATAAGGTGCAGGCGGTCATGGACAAATTCGCCCAGGTCGTCGGGCGTTCGTATCACCTCTTCGACTACGTGGGCGCGCCCGACGCTGAGCGCGTCATCGTCATGATGGGCTCTGGTGCCGAGACGGCGCACGACACCGCTGACTACCTGAATCAGTCTGGCGAGAAAGTTGGACTGCTGAAAGTCCGCTTGTACCGCCCGTTCTCCGTCCAGCGCTTCATCGAAGCACTTCCGGCAACGGTCAAGAAGATTGCTGTGCTCGATCGCACGAAAGAAGCTGGCGCCGCCAGAGAGCCGCTCTATCTCGACGTGGTCAGTGGCATTCAGGAAGGAATCAAGCTGGGTTATGGAACGCTGAAGGTCGCGCCCGAGATTATCGGTGGACGTTACGGTCTCTCCTCTAAAGAATTTACGCCGGCGATGGTCAAAGCGGTTTATGACAACCTCGGGAAGGCGCAAGCAAAAGACCATTTCACGGTTGGCATTCACGACGATGTCAGCCACACCAGTCTCGATTACGATTCCGATTTCTCCATTGAGCCCGATAATGTGGTGCGCGCCATGTTCTACGGCCTGGGCGCGGATGGCACCGTCGGGGCCAACAAGAACTCGATCAAGATTATCGGCGAAAACACTGCCAATTATGGGCAAGGATACTTCGTCTACGACTCCAAGAAATCGGGCGCGATGACGGTTTCACATTTGCGCTTCGGGCCGCAGCCAATCCGTTCCAGCTATCTGATTTCGAAAGCTAACTTCGTTGCCTGTCATCAATGGATTTTCCTCGAGCGCTATGACATGCTCAGCACGCTGGTCGAGGGCGGCGTCTTTCTGCTCAATAGTCCTTTTCATAAAGACGAGGTCTGGGACCATCTGCCGCGCGAAGTGCAGACGCAGTTGATCGCCAGGAAGGCGCGGTTCTTCATCATTGACGCTTACCAGGTGGCTCGCGAGACGGGCATGGGCTCGCGCATGAACACCATTCTGCAGACGTGCTTCTTCGCTATCTCAAAAGTTCTGCCCCGCGAACAAGCCATTGAAGCCATTCGCGAGTCCATCCGCCACACCTATGGCAGGAAAGGTGATGAGGTGGTGCAGCAAAACCTGCGCGCGGTGGATGAAACTCTTGCTCATCTTTTCGAAGTTACGGTCCCGGAGAAAGTCACGAGCCAGGCTGAAATGCCGGCTGCGTTCGCTTCCGGGGCTCCCAAGTTCGAGCGCGATGTGCTCGGCGTGATCTATGCCGGCCACGGCGACGAGATTCCCGTGAGCGCATTCCCGGTCGATGGCACCTTCCCCACCGGCACTGCAAAATGGGAGAAGCGCAACATCGCGCTCGAGATTCCTGCCTGGGATACAAAGACCTGCATTCAGTGCGGCAAGTGCGCGATGGTGTGTCCGCACGCGGTTCTGCGCATCAAGGTATACGACGCCAAGGAATTAGAGGGTGCGCCTGCTACCTTCAAATCCACCGTTTCGCGCGATAAAGAATGGAAGGGCCTCGATTACACCATTCAGGTTGCGCCCGAGGATTGCACGGGTTGCGGCATCTGCGTCGATATCTGTCCCGCAAAAAACAAGAGCGAGACGCGCCTGAAAGCGATCAACATGGTGGCGCAACCCCCGCTGCGCGAGCCGGAGCGCGAGAATTGGGATTTCTTCCTCAAGATTCCAGAGCTTGATCGCCGGCTGATCAAGACGACCAGCATCCGCCAGCAGCAGATACAAGAACCTCTGTTCGAATTCTCGGGAGCTTGTTCCGGTTGCGGCGAGACGCCCTATCTCAAACTCGTCTCCCAGCTCTTTGGAGACCGGTCCGTGATTGCGAACGCCACCGGTTGCTCTTCGATCTACGGCGGAAACCTGCCGACCACGCCGTGGGCTAAGAATTCTGACGGCCGCGGTCCCGCGTGGTCGAACTCCCTGTTTGAAGACAACGCCGAGTTTGGCTTGGGATTCCGGCTGTCGATCGACAAGCAGACGGAATTTGCGCGGGAGTTGCTGCTTCGTCTCGCGGGATCCATCGGAGACGAACTGGTCACAGCTTTACTGAGCCACCCACAGAAAGATGAATCCGACATTTTTGAGCAGCGTCAGCGCGTCGAGTTGCTGAAGGAAAAGTTAAAGGCGCTCAACACCGCGGATGCCAGGCAACTGCTTGGCCTCGCCGATATGCTGGTAAAGAAAAGTGTCTGGATTATTGGCGGCGATGGCTGGGCCTACGACATCGGCTATGGCGGCCTGGATCATGTGCTGGCGAGCGGACGCAATGTGAACGTGCTAGTGCTCGACACCGAAGTCTATTCGAACACCGGCGGCCAAGCCTCAAAATCGACTCCGCGCGGAGCCGTGGCGAAGTTTGCGGCGGGCGGTAAACCGGGTCCGAAGAAAGATCTCGGGCTGATGGCCATGAGTTACGGCAATGTTTATGTGGCCAGCGTGGCCATGGGCGCAAAAGACGAACACACGCTCAAGGCGTTCCTGGAAGCGGAAGCGTACGACGGCCCCAGCATCATCATTGCTTATTCGCACTGCATCGCACACGGCATCGACATGACCACGGCCATGTCGGATCAGAAAGTCGCGGTCGATTCGGGGCAGTGGCTGCTCTATCGCTATAATCCGGAGCGCACTGCACTGGGAGAGAATCCGTTACTCCTCGATTCCCGCACTCCGAATCGCAAAGTCAAAGATTACTTGCTGCAACAGACGCGTTTCAAGATGCTGCAGAAAAGCAAGCCCGAAGATGCCAAAAGGCTGTGGGACGAGGCACAGCAAGATGCTGATAATCGCTATCGCATGTACGAATATCTGGCGCAGCGTAAACCAGAGCAGGCTGCGGCTCCGGCGGAAAAGCATCCCGAGCCGCCTCTCGCAGTGGCTGGGATAGCGGCGCACACAGATACTAAGTAAACGGATGCTAAATAGCAGGTCACACTCATACTCGTATTGCTGAAAAAAGAACCACGTCTCGAGGGGGAAACGTCATGTCCATCGACCTAAGCACAAAATATCTTGGCATGGAGCTCCGCACGCCGCTGGTCGCCTCCGCATCCCCACTTTCCCACTCGATCAGCGGCATTCGCAGCCTGGAAGATGCCGGCGCCTCGGCGGTTGTGCTTTTCTCGCTCTTCGAAGAGCAATTGCATAAAGAAGCGCTGGAGCTCGAACTCCATCTCAACGCCGGCACCGAGAGCTTTGCCGAGTCACTGACGTATTTTCCGCACTCCAGCGAATTTGAGACTGGACCCGAGGAATATCTCAATCACATTCGCAAAGCTAAAGAAGCGGTGGACGTTCCGATCATCGCCAGCCTGAACGGATCGACCCTCGGCGGCTGGACGAGGTATGCCAAGCAGGTTGAGCAGGCGGGGGCCGACGCCATCGAGTGCAATCTCTATTTCATTCCCACCAACACCGAAATCCTGGGGTCGGAGGTGGAGAAAACCTACTTTGACATTCTTCGCGAAGTGAAACTTGCGGTTCGTATTCCGGTCACCGCCAAGCTCAGTCCATTTTTCAGTAATCTGGCCAATGCGGCGAAGCGCATCGATCAAATGGGGACGGACGGCCTGGTGCTCTTCAACCGTTTCTATCAGCCTGATATCGACCTGGAAGAATTGGAGATTAAACCTAACGTGCTGCTCAGCAGCCCGCAGGATCTGCGACTGCCGCTGACCTGGATCGGGATTCTTTATGGGCGCGTCCGGGCCAGCCTCGCCGCAACCAGCGGCGTGTATCAAGCGGAAGATGTGATCAAACTCCTTATGGTCGGAGCCGATGTGACGATGATGTGCTCCGCGCTATTGCGCCATGGAATCGAACATCTCCGGTATGTAGAGCTTGGCGTGCGGCGCTGGATGGAAGAGCACGAATATGAATCGGTAAAACAGATGCAAGGCAGCATGAGTCAACAACGGTGCTCCGATCCCGGAGCCTTCGAACGCGCGCAGTACATGCGAGCGGTCAAAGGACTGCAGCACGTGCAAGTCTGAAAACCGATTGGGCACGGCAAACCGCTGCGCCACCCAAAAGCAGGTGTGTGACCAGCCTCACAAGGCGTGGTGCCGAATGTCACCGCGACATCCTGATAGACAGCTTCTAATTAAAACTGACGGATTGCGCGGCACGGCCGTTTAGAGTCAAGCCGGGTCGCACCACTTCGCCTGGACACCGTAGGGCTGCGATGAAGCGTTGAACGGGGTGAAGCATGGCAGGTCAGGCGCGCGGTAAGGTTACGGTCGATGTCGAAGAATGTAAAGGATGTGGGTTGTGCGCGGAAGCGTGTCCGCCGAAGTGCCTGGAACTCGGGCCGGAACTGAACGTTTACGGGGCTCATCCGGCGCATTACACTGGCCACGACTGCACCGGCTGTGGAATCTGCTTCTATTGCTGCCCGGAGCCGGGCGCGATTACGGTCTACCGCGCGAAGGCAAAAGCCAAGCCATTGGCCGCTAAACAGGAGTCGGGGCCGGGAGGCGAATATGCGGCAGCTCTGTAAGGGCAACGTTGCGGTCGTCAAGGGCGCAATCCTCGCCGGATGCCGCGGCTACTACGGATATCCCATTACTCCAGCCAGCGAAATCGCCGAGGCAGCCGCGCTCTACTTCCCGCAGGTCGGCGGGACATTTATACAAGCGGAGAGCGAAGTTGCCGCCATCAACATGGTGTATGGAGCGGCGGCGGCGGGCGTCCGCGTCATGACGGGATCGTCGGGTCCAGGCGTCAGCCTGATGCAGGAAGGCATGTCGTATCTGGCGGGAGCGGAACTGCCGTGTGTGATCGTTGACGTGATGCGTGGCGGACCGGGGCTTGGCAACATTGCTCCCGAGCAGAGCGATTATTTCGCCATGATCAAAGGCGGCGGTCATGGCAACTATCGCAACCTCGTGCTGGCTCCCGCATCGGTGCAGGAGATGGCCGATCTCACCATGCTGGCCTTCGATCTGGCCGACAAGTACCGCAATCCCGCGGTCGTGCTGACCGATGGCTTCGTCGGACAAATGATGGAGCCGCTGGATCTCGACATCCACGAGAATCGTGAGATGCAACTTCCCGAGAAACCGTGGGCGGTAAAGGGAACGCCTGAGACGCGCGCCAATCTGATTAGTTCGATCTATCTCGAACCCGATGCACTGGAAGAACACCAGCGCCGCATGGAAGCCAAATACATCCGGGCGCAAGACGCCGAGCAACGCGCGGAGCTGTGCCACACCGACGACGCCGACATATTGCTCGTGGGTTACGGCATCGTGTCACGAGTGTTGCTTTCGACGGTAAAAGCGCTGCGCAAAGAAAGCGTGAAAGCCGGACTGTTCCGGCCCATTTCGCTGTGGCCCTATCCTGCAAAGGCCTTGCTTGAGGCTGCGGCAAACGTGCAAAAGGTTCTGGTCGTCGAATTGAGTAACGGGCAGATGGTGGAAGACGTACGCCTGACGCTGAACGGCAAAGTGCCGGTAGAGTTCTACGGTCGGGTGGGCGGCAACGTCCCGTCGATTCAAGAGTTGCAACAACAAGTATTGTCACGCATGGCCGTGGCGGTCTGAAACCAGTTTCCATGGCGATCTGGTTGTAAGAGGACAACGAAAATGGCAAACGAAAGCGTGATCAGCGTGGTGGACCCGGAAATAAATTCGGCAGCGAAGTCGGAAGGCAAGCTGGAAGCCAGGTTAGACGTTAGGCTGGAGCCGGCGCTGGAAACCAGAGGCGATGTCCACGCTATTGTTATTCCCGATCCCAAATCCGATTCCAACTCCGATTCTAATTCCAGTCCCAACGACAACGGATACGAACCCATTCACTCCAAGTCGCCGGTGTTCTTTGACCTTTACGAGCGCAAGTCAGAACTGAAGCATCAGACGCATTATTGCCCGGGATGCGGCCATGGGGTCGTTCATAAGCTGATCGCGGAAGCCTTGCAGGAATTGGGAGTGCAAGACAAGACCATCTTCGTGAGTCCGGTGGGTTGTTCGGTATTTGCTTACTATTATTTTGATGTGGGCAATGTGCAGGTCGCACACGGACGCGCGCCTGCTTCGGCCACAGGTATCAAGCGGTCGTGTCCCGACAAGATGGTGATTTCGTATCAGGGCGACGGAGACCTGGCGGCCATTGGGACGGCGGAGATCGTGCATGCCGCCAACCGCGGCGAGAAGATTACTGTCTTCTTTGTGAACAACGGCATCTACGGGATGACGGGCGGACAGATGGCGCCTACGACACTGGTCGGGCAGAAGAGCACAACTTCTCCGTGGGGACGACGGGCCGTGAATGAAGGCTTTCCGCTGCACATGGCCGAACTGCTGGCCACGCTGGAGGCTCCTGCATACATCGAGCGGGTGGCGCTTTCGGACAATAAGAACATCATGAAAGCGCGGCGAGCGATTCGTAAGGCGCTGGAAATTCAGCGGGACGGAGCGGGCTTCTCGTTTGTCGAAATCCTGTCGCCATGTCCGACGATTTGGGGTAAAGACCCATCCGAAGCGAAGCGCTGGATTCTGGAGACGATGACACCGCAGTTTCCGCTGAATGTTTTCCGCGACCGGCGGCCGGAAATTCCGGCGGGCAATAATCCGCCGCAACGTTCGGTGGCCGAGGTGCTGGGAATTAAGGAAGCGACTGCAAAAGCGGCAGTGCTCGATTTTTTGGAACCGCATGCTCCGAAGACGAAAAACATCCATCACTTCAAAGACGTGAAGATCAAAGTCGCAGGCTTCGGAGGACAGGGCGTGCTGCTGCTCGGGCAACTCCTGATCGAAATGGGCATGCGCGAGGGGCTGGAAGTAAGCTGGCTGCCATCGTATGGCCCGGAGATGCGCTCGGGCAGCGCGCATTGCCATGTCTGCCTGTCGAAAGAGCGCATCGGATCGCCGCTCGTTTCGCATCCGGATGTGCTCGTCGCGATGAATGAGTATTCGCTGCGGAAATTTGCCCACGAGGTGGTGAGCGGTGGAGTCATTCTTTACAACGGTGCCAGCCTGCCGGCTGATTTCACGGTTCCGGAGGTGCAGGTAGTGGCAATTCCGGCGGCAGAAATCGCCGACAAGCTCGGTTCCACCAAGGCTACGAACATAGTAATGATGGGCGCGCTGCTGGAAGAGACGGAATGTCTGGCTCCCCGAACCGCATTGAGCGTACTGGAAGACAAGGTAAAGAAACTCGATCTCCTCGAAATTGATCGCAAAGCGCTCGCTGCCGGGCGTCTTTTTATTGATGAAGAAGCACACACTGGCGCGGTCAGCCAGCCTGATGGCTTCGCCTAGAAATTGAACTCGTGGAGCGCCGGGCGCCCGTCGTTCCACCGTACGACTCATTCGCGATAATGGTTCTGAAGAGAGTTTCCTATGTCGACTGCATGGACGGCCCGTTACGCGTTGCGCGCCAAAGGCATCACGAGTTCGCAAATCCGCGAGTTATTGAAGTTTACCCAGAAGCCCGGAATGATCTCATTCGGCGGTGGACTTCCCGCCCCGGATGTTTTTCCCGTCCAGCGCTTTCAGGAAGCGTGTCACAAGGTGCTCACCGAGCAGGCGGCCGCGGCGTTGCAGTACGGCGCAACCGAAGGCTACGAACCTCTGCGTGAGCTGATTGCCAGCAATATCGCGCGCTATGGAATCAAGGCGAAGCCAGAGAACGTCCTCATCACATCCGGTTCGCAGCAGGCGCTCGACCTGATCGGTAAGCTCTTTATTAATGTCGGCGATCGCGTGCTGGTCGAAGCGCCGACCTATCTCGGTGCGTTGCAGGCTTTCAACGCTTATGGCGCGGAGTATGAATCGGTTCCAAGCGACGAAAACGGCCTGCGCACCAGCCTGTTGGAAGAGCCCTTGCGTTCGGGTCCGAAGTTCATGTATGTGCTGCCCAACTTTCAAAATCCCGCGGGAACGACATTATCGCAGGGGCGCCGCCACGAACTGGTCCTGCTGGCGGAAAGGTACGGCGTTCCGATCGTCGAAGATGACCCCTATGGCCAGTTGCGCTATGAGGGTGAGCATCTTCCATCACTGGTGGTGCTCGATCACGAGAATCTGCGCCGCGACAACGGCTACTCGATCGGCAACGTCATTTACCTGAGCACCTTTTCGAAGACGCTTGCTCCCGGGCTTCGTCTGGGATGGATCGTTGCGCCTCCGGAAGTGATCAGTAAGCTGGCGCAACTGAAGCAGGGCGCCGATTTGCATACGTCGACCTTCACGCAGTTCGTGGCCTATGAAGTGGCGCGCGATGGATTCCTCGACCAACATGTCAAACTGATTCGTCAGATCTATCGCGAGCGCCGCGACGTAATGTTGCAGTCTCTCGAAGAGTTCTTCCCGCCCGCCGTTACGTGGACCCATCCGCAGGGCGGATTATTCCTCTGGGTGACAGTGCCGGCGGGACTCGACATGCAGGCAATTTTCAAGTCGGCCCTGGAGCAGAATGTCGCTTTCGTGCCGGGCGATTCCTTCTATGCCAACGACTCGCACGAAGGCAGCCGCCACATGCGTTTGAACTTTTCAAATGCCGCTCCGGAGCAGATACGCGAGGGCATACGGCGGCTGGCAACGGCGGTGAAGAGCCACCTTGCGGGCACGACTCTGCGAACGAAGTTAACGCTGAAGATGTAATGGAGTTGGAGTTCTCTGTTCGCGGGGTATCCTACTAATCTGGCGAAATCAGTGTGCTGAGAAATTTGCGGGCAAACAACTTTCCGGGCGAGTAATGACGGGGGTAGTCACCAGACGACTCCCAGATTTTCTCGAGTAACTTTTCTTGAGTGCGCCTTACTCCAGCACGAAGATATTCTTCGCTGCGCACATCTCCTTCAGCACTTTTGGCCACACCGTGACGCTGACTTCTCCGAGATGGGCTTTGCGGAGCAACAGCATCAGCGTGCGGGACTGGCCGATTCCGCCGCCGATGGAGAGTGGAATCTGGTGGTTCAGGATAGCCTGGTGATAGGGGAGTTGCATGAAGTCCGGTTGCCTGGAAATCGTTAGCTGCTGCTTCAACGTGTCGGCCGTGACTCGGATGCCCATCGATGTCAGCTCATGGCGGCGCCTGGTAACCGGGTTCCATACCAGGATGTCGCCGTTGAGGCCGTGCGTGTCTTTTCCCGTCTGAGTACTGGTGTTGGTGACCCAGTCATCGTAATCGGCGGCGCGCATCTCGTGCGGATAGCCATCTTTGAGCGGCCAGCCGATGCCAAGAATGAAGACAGCAGGATACTTTTGCAGGATCGCGGTCTCGCGCTGCTTGCGCGGAAGGTCGGGATACATGTCGAGAAGTTCCTCGGCATGAAGGAAGGTTAACTCCTCGGGCAGATTCGGAGTATGCGAGTCTTTCAGTTGCGGAAACAGGGATTGCACGAACTTTTCGGCACCCGCGATCACCTTCCAGATTCGGCTGACTACCAGTTTGAGGAAGTCCAGATTACGCTGCTCGGGAGTGATGACGCGCTCCCAGTCCCACTGATCGACGTAGGCCGAATGGTCGTGATCGAGGAAGTAATCCTTACGCACGGCACGCATGTCAGTACAGATACCTTCGCCAACCTTGCAATCGAATTGCTTGAGGGCAATGCGTTTCCATTTCGTAGCCGCTTGCACCACCTGCGCGTCGATGGGGTGAAGGTTGCGATCATTCGCGATATGGAACTGAACCGGCGTGCGCGAGCCGTCTCGATCAAGCATATCGTTGACGCCGCTTTCGACATCCACGATCAGCGGCACTTCGACCATCATCAGATTCAGTTCGCGGCACAGATTGTCGGCGATATAGCGTTTCACCTGGAAGATGGCTTTCTGCGTCTCTTTCGGTGTCAGCAGCGAACGGTAATCCTGAGGCAGGATCCTTTCCAGTTCTTTGTAGTCACCGATTCCCGGTCCAGCCAAATCGGCTTTTTTGTCAAATTTCTGATCGAGCACAAGCGTGGTCATGCGATTGCTCCTTTGCAGATGGGTTGGCGGTCACGACGTTCGTCGGTACACGTCCCGTCGTTTTATCGAAGTGGTGGAGGAAGGGAGCGGCCGACGACGGCTGGAATAGGGTGATCGCCGCCGTTTTCAGCTGAATGTGTGCGTTTACGGTGTTCGAGGACTACCGCGGCTGTCAGCAGAATTCCAATGAGTCCAAATACCAACAACGCGAGCAGAGCCATCATAAGGATCGGCATAGCTTCACCTCGCTGCTAAGGCATTCTCTAATGTGATTGGTGAGAACGCAGTGACCGCAGTCACCTATTCGGGTGACCTTATATTGAGGGTAGTTACGACGGGTTACCGCCGACTTTTGAGGCTAGTTCCCGATAAGCTCGTCAATTCCAAGGACATCACCATAGTGGGTGACACGGGTCACTGCTTCAATTTCCCCCAAAGTTGAAACTCCCCATAGGCAGCGATGGAGCTGCTGAGTTCTGCTACATACAAATTTAATACGTTGCAAAACTTCACAAGGAGAAGAAACGAAATCATGAAGACGACGAAGCTGGTAATGCTGGTAATGATCATCGCGGTAGCCATGTTCATTTTGATCCCCAATCTATCCTGGGCTGAAGACGGAGCCGCTCTCTACAAGGCAAAATGTGCAGCCTGCCACGGCGCTGACGCAGCTGGCAAGCCCGCAATGAAAGCTCCGAGCCTTATTTCGGCCGAAGAAAAAGCTAAATCGGATGCTGACCTGGCGACGGCGATTACCGGAACCGCGAAGCACCCGGCCCCGGTAAAGGGTCTGTCCGCTGATGACTCGAAAGCCATCGTTACCTACCTCCGCACGTTGCAGAAGTAGTCGTTGGCACTGGCAGTTGTATTTGGCTGTTTCTATAGGCGTGCCGCCGCGATCGCGAATTGACGGTCCGCGCCGGAACACGCCGTAAGGGAAAGTATGGAGATGTTCGGCTCAATTCGGCCTTTGAAGCGGAGGATTCGAATCCAAAGCTCCGCAGCCAGCCGCGCATCTTCTTCCCGGTTTACTTTCCCGCAAGAAACGGCCCCCGCGGGTCTGGATGAACACCTCTCCGGACCCGGTTCTTTTTTCGCAGTCCTACCGCAAGCATTTTTTTATAAGGTTCCCAAGTTTCTTCCGGTAAAGCGCACTCTTACTTCCTACATTCCACTGCAACGGAAGTCCTGCTTGGGAGCAATAAGTCATAACAATGAGGAGCAACTCCCATGAGCAAGGCCCTGCTGTATGACGCAACGATATGCATCGGTTGTAAACAGTGCGAAGGTGCCTGTGCGGCCCAGAACAAGCTGCCCTACGACGATACAGTGGCTGCCGAGTCGGAGCAGTCGGCGCACAAGTACACGGTGGTTCTGACGAAAGACGACAAATTCATGCGCCGGCTCTGCATGCACTGCGAGAAGCCGGCGTGCGCCTCGGTTTGTCCGGTGGGCGCCTTTCATAAGACTGCGGCCGGTCCGGTGGTATATGACGTCTGGAAGTGTATTGGCTGCCGTTATTGCATGGTGGCCTGCGTATTTCGTCAACCGAAGTACGAATGGCAATCGCTCAACCCGCGCGTCCGCAAGTGCATTATGTGTCCGGACCGCATCGCTGCCGGAAAGCCTACGGCATGCGCCGAAATCTGCCCCACCGGCGCTACCAAGTTTGGGGAGCGCGACGACCTTATTAGTGAAGCGAAAGACCGTCTCCGCCAGAATCCCTCGAATTACTATCCTTATATCTACGGCCTGAACGAAGTTGGCGGAACGTCGGTCTTTATTCTTTCCAGCGCAAATGTAGAGCAGTACGGCTATCCTGCGCCGGCCAAGATTGGCGACACTCCGATGCCGGAATATACCGGGCGCGTGATGGAGAGAATTCCAGACTTTATTCCGGTGTGGACATTGGCGTTGGGCGGCATTTACTGGGTATCGCATCGCCGCGACGAAGTAGCCGCAGCTGAAGCGGAAGAAAAGAAGCAGAACGGGAGTGGAAAATGAAGATCAAGCTGACCTTTTGGAGAGTTGTATTCATCGTCATCATGGCCCTTGGCCTGTATTCCACCTATATTCGCTACTTCCACGGTCTAGGCGCCGTTTCGAACATGACGGACCAGTTCCCCTGGGGACTGTGGATTGGCTTCGACTGTCTCTGCGGGGTTATGCTGGCGGCGGGCGGCTTCTGCATGGTTGGTGCCGTCTACCTGTTTAACGTCGAGCGCCTGCACGCGGTCGTGCGTCCCGCGGTGTTAACCGCGTTCCTCGGCTACGTGCTCTTCATCGTGGGATTGTTATTCGACTTGGGGCGTCCCTGGTACATCTGGCATCAGCTCATCTACATGAATCCGCACTCGGTGATGTTTGAGGTGGGCATGTGCGTGATGACCTATACCACGGTGCTGTTCTTCGAGTTCCTTCCCAACGTATTCGAAGCGCTGCACTGGCAGGCCCCCATCAAGTGGATTAAGAAGATTTACCCGATACTGATTGTTTTGGGGATCTTGCTCTCCACCCTGCACCAGAGCTCGCTCGGATCGCTCTATCTGATTATGCCGAGCAAACTGCATCCTTTCTGGTACTCGCCGGCGCTGCCCTTCTTCTTCTTCGGATCGGCAATCGCAGTCGGTCTCGCAATGACGATTTTCGAATCGACGCAGAGCGCAAAGGTTTTCGGCCGTCAACTTGAACTCCCCGTTCTGGTCACTCTGGGAGGCGCGTTGCTGGTTGCTCTCTGGGTCAATGCCCTGCTGCGATTCGAAGATTACTTCCATCGCGGCCTGCTGCGTCAGATCGTGAAGCCGAGTTACGAAGCATATTTCCTGTGGCTCGAACTGGCGCTGACCTTCGTAATTCCAATCACCATACTCAGCTTCAAAAAGTGCCGTCTGTCGCCACAGTGGTTGTATCTGGCGTCGATCCTTAGTGTGCTGGGATTCATCACCAACCGTCTCAATATTGCGCTGATCGGCTTTGAGACCTACGTCGGACATCACTACGTTCCGAAGTGGACGGAATTCTCCATCACCTTGATGATCATCGCGATGGGCTTCGCTCTGTTCGGAGTGGCCGTAAGGTACTTGCCGATCTTTGGCGAGGAAGAGGGGCATGCAGCGACTCCGCGTCTCCCTCGAAACGAGGTCGAAGCGGAGCGCGCGTTAGCGACACCGGTGTTAGGCCATGCCGGAGACTGAGCCAATTCGCGCCGATCTCCAATCGAGGCGATCGAAGCGGTTGACTCACAGCATTAGCTCAAAATTAATCGGGTCACTGCTGGCGGTCATGGTCGTGATCTTCGCCCTGCTCGGATACTTGAATGTCCGATTGCACCGCCAGGACCTGGAAGCCGCCACCCTGACGAGCGCCGAGCGGGTGAGCGATGTAATCAGCCGCAGCACTGCGTACTACATGCTGCACAACGATCGCGTAGGGCTGTACGACTCCATCCAAACCATCGCGGATGCGCCCGGCATGCTCAAGGTGCGCATCTTTGACCAGGAAGGGCGGATCGGCTACTCCACCGATCCCAAGGAAGTCAACCACGTCGTCGATAAGAAGGGCGAAGACTGCTACGGCTGCCACACGCAATCGCAGCCCCTGGTGCGTCTGAATCGTCCCGACCGGTTTCGTATCTATCGGGGCTCGAATGGGCGACGGGTGCTGGGAATCATCACTCCCATCGAGAATCGGCCAAGCTGTTCCAACGCCGAATGCCATGCCCATCCTGCCAGTCAGCAGGTTCTAGGCGTGCTCGACACCGATCTTTCGCTGGCGAAGGCGGACGCGCAACTCGCCGTCAGCAGCGCTCGGATGCTGGGCTATACGGCTGGGGCGTTGTTGATTGTCGTGATATTGAGCTGGCTATTCGTCTGGCGAGTCGTTGCGCTCCCCATCCAGTCGCTGCAGAACGGGACGAAGCATCTTCGCCATGGGGAGCTTGGTTATCAGATCGAGGTAGGATCGCAAGACGAAGTTGGCGATCTGGCTCGGTCTTTCAACAGCATGAGCGTACGGTTGCGCGCCGCCAATGAAGAAATCGTGGAGTGGACGAAGACTCTCGAAGATCGCGTCGAGGAGAAGACGACCGAGCTCAAACGCGCGCACGAGCACGTTCTGCATGTGGAGAGAATGGCTTCGATCGGCAAGATGGCGGCCATTGTCGCGCACGAGGTCAACAATCCGCTCTCCGGAATTCTCACTTACGCGAAACTGCTGCGAAAGTGGGTGGGAAATGGCCAAGCCGAACACGAAAAACGTGAAGAGGCCATGCAGTGTCTGGAGTTGATGGCCACGGAGAGCCGGCGCTGCGGCGATCTGATCAAGAATCTGCTGTCGCTTTCGCGAACTGCGCCCATGAATGTGCAGTCCACCGACGTGAACACGGTGATTGATCGTTGTCTGCTGCTGGTACGGCATCAACTGGACCTGGGCGGAATCGAATTGCAACTAGACCTCGCGGCGGGCTTGCCCTTTGTGCCTTGCGATCCGGCGCAGATTGAACAGGTCTTTATCGCGCTGATCATGAACGCAATCGACGCCATGCCCCGCGGCGGCACTCTTTGGCTTGAGGATCGAGTGCTTCACGTTCACGATGAGGCGCACGATAACGGGCACGATAAAGCAGAAATCGAGATCAAGGTGCGCGACGACGGAACCGGCATCGCTCCCGATGTGCTACCGCATATTTTCGAACCTTTTATGACGACGAAAGAAGATGGGCACGGAACCGGGCTGGGGCTGGCAATTGCTCGCGGCATCATGGAGCGCCATAAGGGGCGCATTGAAGTCGAATCAGAATTGGGGCGGGGCACGACTTTTACCCTGTCCCTGCCATGTCTAGCCGTTGACGCTGCTCTGGCCGGCATTGGCGACGCAGATGCCGCGATGAAGGTGAGGTGATTGAAGTGAGCACACAGGCGAGCAAACAGGGAAGACTGCTGGTCGTGGACGACGAACTCAGCGTGCGCGACTCGCTGGACAAATGGTTTCGCGAGGAAGGCTACGAAGTGGGCACGGCGGAGAATGCCAACGATGCACTTACCCGTCTGGCGGAACATCGCTGGGACGCCGCCCTGGTTGATATCAAGATGCACGGCACGGATGGAATCGAATTACAGCGGCGCATGCACGAAATCGATCCCGAACTCGTTGTCATCATGATGACCGGCTACGCCTCGGTGGAGACGGCCGTGACGGCCCTGAAGAATGGCGCCTATGACTACGTGACCAAACCACTTGACCCCGACGAAATCGCGCACCTCATCAAAAATGCGCTAGCGCATAAACGCACGTCTCAGGAAAATGTGCTCTTGCGTGAGACTGTTGCCGAAGTGGCGCGTCCAGAAGACATGGTGGGACAGAGCGGCCCCATGCGTAAGGTCTTCGACGCCGTTGAGACCGTTGGTCCGACCGATGCCACGGTGCTAGTCACGGGCGAGAGTGGCACCGGCAAGGAACTGGTAGCGCGCGCCATCCACCATGCCAGCCCGCGGAGATTTCATCCGCTGGTCGCTATTCATTGCGGCGCGCTGACCGAGACACTGCTTGAAAGTGAACTTTTCGGACACGAAAAGGGCGCATTCACCGGCGCCCAGTACCGCAAGAAAGGTAAGTTCGAAATCGCCGAGGGGGGAACGGTTTTCCTCGATGAGATCGGCGACATCAGCTTAAAGACGCAGACGGATCTGCTGCGCGTGCTGCAGGAACGAGAAATCACACGGGTCGGCGGCAACCAGACGTTCAAGGTGGATTTCCGCTGCATCGCCGCCACCAATAAGGATCTCGAGAAGCTGATCGAGGAGGGTAAGTTCCGTCCCGACCTCTTCTACCGGCTCAACGTCTTCCGGATCGAGCTGCCGCCCTTGCGTGAGCGTCCGGACGACATTCCGGTTCTGGTCGATCACTTCGTTCGCAAATTCTCTCTGGCGATGAACAAGCGCGTCACCCGAGTTTCACCGGCGGCCATGAATCAGTTGCAGCAGCAGCCGTGGCTCGGAAACGTACGTGAACTGGAGAATGCGGTGGAGCGCGCCATGGTCGTCGGTCAGGAGCCGGAACTGCAGGAACGGGACTTCATTTTCAAAACCCCGGCTGTCTCCAACGGCTCGGGCAAGAAACTGGAGGACATGGAGCGGGCGCACATCCTGCGCGTGGTGGAGGAATGTGGAGGCAATCAGAGCCATGCCGCCGACGTACTCGACATCGACCGAGTGACGCTCTATCACAAACTGAAAAAGTACGGTTGGACGCGCACGCCGGTTGAGACGCGCTGAAGTCGAGTTCTTGGTTCTCAGTTCTCAGTTCTCAGTCTTTGACTTAACCGAGAACTGGAAACTGGAACTGGAAACTGCTTTCATGAAACTCCTCCATCTCTTACCGATCGGAAATGTGGATGACGGGCTGCTGCAGGACATTCGTCCCTCCGTCGAAGAAACCTTTCACGTCCCGTGTACGGTGCTTCCGCTTCGATTGGATCCTGAGTTCGCCTACCACGGCGAACGGCAGCAATATCATTCTTCAGAAATCCTGCACCGCATGCAAAGTTTTGTTACCGAAGATTCCTGGCGGGTACTCGGCGTTGCCGCGGTCGATCTCTACATACCGATTCTGACCTTCGTTTTCGGCGAGGCACAAATGAGCGGCCCCTGCGCCGTCGTCTCCGCGCACCGTCTGCGCCAGGAATTTTATGGCCTTCCTGCCGACCCCGAACTGTATCGCCAGCGCGTGATCAAGGAAGCGGTGCATGAACTGGGCCACACGCTGAGCCTGACGCACTGCGAAGACTACAGTTGCGCCATGGCACCGTCGCACGCAGTGGAATGGATTGATCTCAAAGAAGGCGCGCTGTGCACGGGTTGCCGCAACGTGGCAACATCGCCGGCGCTGGTCCAGTCTGTACGGCGCTTCTGAACTCTACTCACCGATGTCTTCGTTCCACAGCTTAGGATGGTCGCGAATGAAATTGCGCATGAGTTCAACACACTCGGCGTCGTCTGCGATTTGAAGATTCACGCCTCGGCTTTTCAGATACTCCTCGGGACCGCGGAAGGTGCGGTTCTCACCCACAATCACTTTTGGAATTTTGTATAGAAGGATGGCACCGCTGCACATATCGCACGGCGACAAGGTGGAATAAAGAACTGAGCGACGATATTCGGAGGCGCTTAGCCTTCCGGCATTATTCAGGCAATCCATCTCGGCGTGCAGCACCGGACTCTTGTCCTGTATCCGCCGATTGTGGCCGCGTCCGACGATTTCATTGTCAATCACTAGAACCGAGCCTATCGGAATGCCACCGGCGGCCAGTCCTTTTCTTGCTTCCTGCATCGCAGCTTCTAGGAATCGGTCCATGGGTTCCCTGCACTTCTACGACGAGCGAAAATGTAAGGCTCGCCGCTGTGATGAGATGTCGGAGTCCGCAGCTTGACACTATCACTTTTCGCCTTCTTCGCACCGACCCGATCGACGGGTGCCCCATTCCTGCGCGTTCTTTGCGCAGGAGTGGGATTCCACAAAAGTGGAAAGCGTGGGATTCTATACACAATCCTGACCGGAGTGCGCCGGGTCTTGATGGCTTTTAAGTGAACGCCGCGTCTACTCGGGGGCGTATTGCATCTGCAATTTTTCGTCGCCGGGGTTTGCGGTGGCGGTTAGTGCGGTGATGCCATACTCCAGGCCTTTTTCGAAAGCCTTCAAGTTCAGTTCGCGGAAGTTTGGCGGAACGGAATCCGCGACTGCTTTGCGCACGGCGTCGGGTTCGAGGAGGTGAGTAACGGCAGTAAAGAATCCGACCATGACCGAATTCAGCACCATGCGCTTGCCGAGCTCTTCGGCGATGCGAGTAGCCGGGATGCTGTAGACCTGGATCTCTTTCTTGATATCGGAGACTCGCACCAGATCCTGCTCAACAATCAGGATGCCACCGTCTTTCACTTCGGAGCCGAAGCGGACATAGGCTTCCTGCGACAGGATGACCATGATGTCTGGCTGGGTGACGTAGGGATACAACACCGGCGCATCGGAAATGACGAGCTGCGCGCTGCAGGCGCCGCCGCGAGCTTCCGGGCCGAAGTTCTGGGTCATAGTGGCAAATCCGCCCTGATAGATCGAGGCCGCTTTGCCGAGCACGATGGCGGAGAGGATGACTCCCTGGCCGCCGAAGCCTGCAAGACGAATTTCCGTTAGCTGCATACCATCTCCGTTTGCTCCACAAATTTCTCGCCAAGCGATTCGTGGAACTGTGCTTTCATCATGGTTTGATAGTCGGGACGTTCGCGGTCGACAAATTTGCCGACGATGATTTCTCCGGTCATGGTCATGCCCACTTCACTGGTGGGCGCGCCGTTGCGGACTTTGCTTTTCTCTTTGTAATACTTCATGGCTTCGAGACCATCGCCCATCTTGTTGCGCCGCTGATAGAGCGTGGGGCAGGGCGAAATGACCTCGATAAACGAGAACCCTTTCTTGTTAAACGCCTCGCTGATGGCGCGTGAGAGTTGCCGGACGTGGAAGGTTGTCCAACGCGCAACGTACACCGCTCCCGCGGCTTCGACCAGGTGGGGCAGATTGAACGATGCCTCGAACACTCCGTAAGGATTGGTCGAAGTGGTCGATTGATTGGGCGTAGTAGGCGCGGTCTGGCCGCCGGTCATGGCATAAATCAGATTGTTCACGCAGATGACCTTCAGATCGATGTTGCGGCGTGCGGCATGGATCAAATGATTGCCGCCGATGGCCGAGAGGTCGCCGTCTCCAGAATAGACAACCACGTTCAGCTTGGGATTGGCGAGCTTCAGGCCGGTGGCAAATGGAATCGCGCGTCCGTGCGTGGTGTGGAAAGAATCGAGCTTGACGTAGCCAGCGACGCGACCAGTGCAGCCGATGCCTGAGACTAGCGCCAGCGATCCTAAATCGATCTTCGAGTCAATGAGGGCGCGTGCGAAAGAATTGACGGTGGTGCCAATACCGCAACCGGGGCACCAGATGTGAGGCACGCGATCGCTGCGCAGGAACTTTTCGACTGGATTCTCGACCGGATCAAGAGTCGAGTCGAGGTCCAAATTAACCAGGTCATTATTAAAGCTAAAGCTGTCGGTCATCGGCTGGCCTCCACAATTACTTTGAGAATTTCTTCCGGGTGATGAACTCCGCCGCCCGCGTGGGATACGGCAAACGTCTTCGCCTGTCCTGCGGCGGCACGCTCGACCTCCCGTACCATCTGGCCGAGATTGAGTTCAGGGACAACGAATGCTTTGACTTTCGCTGCCAGATCACGAATCTTTTTCTCGGGGAACGGCCAGGCGGTGATCAGGCGCAACTTGCCGACCTTGAGACCGCGGTCGCGCGCGACTCCAATGGCGCGCTGCGCCACTCGCGACGTGATGCCGTAGGAGACAACCACGACATCGGCACCCTCTAGATTTTCTTCTTCCGTGATGGTGATGCGGTCGACGTTATTGCGAATTTTGTTTTGCAGGCGGCGCACCAGCTTGTCCTGTATCGGCAAGGTCATGTTGGGATAGCCACGCTCGTCGTGGGTCAAACCGGTGACATGGAAGTTGTAGCCATCGCCCGCGTGCGCCATTTCTGGAACCAGGTCGCCGTTGGTGCCATAAGGGAGATAGTCTTCCACCGATTTATGCGTATGCTTGCGCGGCACCACCTCGATTTCGTCCGCGGGAGGAATCACGACTTTCTCGCTCATGTGGCCAACGACTTCATCCATCATGAACATGACGGGGACGCGATATTCTTCGGCGAGATTAAAGGCTTTGATGGTGAGGTCGAAACATTCCTGCGGAGAATTGGGGCAGAGCGCGATGATTTCGTAGTCGCCATGCGAACCCCAGCGCGCCTGCATCATGTCGGCTTGCGCGGGGAGCGTAGGCAGGCCGGTGGAGGGGCCTCCGCGCTGGACGTCGACGAAGACGCATGGAGTCTCGGTCATGGCCGCGTAGCCGATGTGTTCCATCATCAGCGAAAAGCCAGGGCCCGATGTGACGGTGAAAGCCTTCGCTCCTGCCCACACCATGCCCTGCAAAGTGATCGAGGCGGCGAGCTCGTCTTCCATCTGGATAAACACTCCGCCTACGGTCGGCACTCGCGAGGCGAAGCGTTCAACCACCTCGGTGGAAGGAGTGATCGGATATCCAGCCGCGCATCTGCTGCCGGCGGCGAGAGCGCCTTCGCAGCAGGCATGATCGCCATCCATAAAATGAATGCCAGTGAGCACACCACGAGGGTCAGCCTTCATTTGCCACCTTCCTTAGCTTGATCGGACGATTTTGCCGCATCGACCTTCGTCTTAGTAACCGCGGCGGGGTCGACAACCTTGCTGGCACAAATCGCGAAGTCGGGGCAATACATTCCGCACAAGTCACAGCCGCTGCATTTTTCCGGATGCACTACATGCGGTGGATGGTAGCCCTTGGAATTGAAAGCGGATGAGAGCGCCAGCACGTGGGAAGGACAAAACTCCACACAGAAACCGCAAGCCTTACAGCGCTCAACGACGATCGAAACACGTCCTTTTGCCATGGAGTCTCCATGCTCAGGTGATGGAAATCACCGCAAATTATGGAGGTGATTATGCATGAAGAGGGGTACATCCCCATGTGATAAACATCACCGATGTAAGTGAGCGGGCGCACACCGGCAAGGCGGCATTGTTCTTGCTTTGGGGCAATGGCATACCCCTGCGACATTTTTGCTTGAGCATAGTTCATGGACGTCCAATACGGGGCAAGCCCGGCTACTCGACTTCTTCGTGATCCGTAGGTTATTGAGGAAATGAACAATCTGATGTGCTCTGGATCACAGCAATTGGCGATATGACGGATTGACAATGGAGAGTTTGGTTGAGATTTTCGAATGCTCATTTTCAGGTAATCAAAAAGGGGGCTGCCATGTTTGAAGCCGAAGTTGAGATGGAACGACGCTCATCGATCTTGCCATTGCTGCTCATGATGTGTCTGTTGCTGGCGATTATGGGTTTAGCCGGCTACATCGTTCTCCAGGTCAGGGCACGAACGCCTCTTAGCGCGGAGCAGGCGACCCTTGTCGTGACGGCGGCGGTCCTGGGACACGGTCCCGCGATCATTCACTTCCGCACCGGTCTGGTGAAACCCAGTGGCCAGGAAAAGCCGGGAGACCCTAATTATCGATTACTCGAAAAAGCAGGGATCGTTAGATTGGCGAAAGAATCTGGGGGCAAAGTATTGGTCTCTCTCACCCCTGCGGGTGAGAAGTTGCTGACCCGGTTGCCGGAATTCAAGAAAGAGAAGGAAACGGACGGCACCGTCTCCTACCACGCTGCCCTTGCCGAACGGCAACTGGTGAGCGTTGGCGGGATAGAAATGACCGGACCGAACAGTGCCAACGTCGACTACACCTGGAAATGGGTGCCCAATCAGTTAGGCGACGTGTTCGACGCGGGGGGATCGCTGGTAAAGAGCTTCAATCTCTGGGAACGCCAGACCCTGATCACCAAGTATGAGGCTGATTTCTACCACGGGAACCCGACAAAATCCACGCTTGCGCTGGTGCGCGTTGGGCGGGACTGGAAAATCTCGGCGCAATAGCGGACGGCAAGTGTAAAGTAGCAACGACGTTTTTTGTATCGGAGCGCGCTTGGTTTCAGAGAAGCGCGCCTGGTTGGAAAAGGAGAAAGTGCGATGTCGATCAACAAATTGATTTTGATATTTACCGCCGTGGTCCTTTGCGTGGGAATAGTTGCCGCGCAAGACCAAGCCCAGAGCCCCCCGGATAAAACCATCAAACATGTTCCCATGAAGAACACTTCGCCGGTCTCGGGCAAAGAAATGTACGTTGCTTACTGTGCGGTTTGCCATGGGACAGATGGCAAAGGCAATGGCCCCGCCGCGAGCGCGCTAAAAGTTCCTCCTGCCGACTTGACCTTGCTGGCCAAGAGTAACGGCGGGAAATATCCGGCCCTGAAAGTTACCGCTACGATCCGCGGAGAGTCCACTCTGCCGGCTCACGGCTCCAAAGACATGCCCGTATGGGGATCCTTGTTCTGGAATCTCAGCGGCGGCCATGAAGGCGAAGTGCAGCAACGGGTGTCAAACCTCACAACTTACATTGGGACGCTGCAGGCGAAGTAAGTCCGCTGAATATTGGCCTGCTTATTTAGGATCGCCTTCACGGGGTCGGGCACAGACGCTAGTTTGTGCCCGCTTTCTTCAGCTTTCTTCAGTGCGCCTGCCTTAAGGATTAGAGTCGGGTCTTCTCCAAGGCGTGGTCGTCAGTGCTTCAACCCAAACGATCTCCAACCCACGGAAGGCATTACCAAAGGGATGTGAGGAAGATCACACTAGCCTGTATCTCGCAGCACAGCGAAGTGTTTCATCCCGGCGGACACTTACGGCAGAGGTCCGGCCTCGCGGTTGTGGGCTGCGCAATCAGCGCTCCACGGCAGCCAGCCGAACCGATGTCGTTCAGGAGGCTCGTTCATGCTCTCGCCATACGGTATGGAGATTGTAGAAAGCTGCATTACCTGCAAGTTGCGGACGGACCGGATCTTCTGCGATCTGCCTGAGGCTGCGCTACAAGCTTTTGAAAATATCAAGTACGCGACCGCGTATCCCCAGGGCGCCGTGCTATTTGTCGAAGGCCAAATGCCCCGCGGCATCTTCGTGCTGTGTAAAGGCAGTGCCAAACTCTCGATTAACTCCCCGAGTGGCCGTACCGTGATCGTGAAGCTTGCCGAACCCGGCGAGGTGCTAGGCCTGAGCGCCACCATTTCCGGCAAACCCTACGAAGTCACAGCGGAGACGATCGATCCCTGCCAGGTAAATTTCGTCAAGCGCGATGATTTTCTGCGCTTCCTGATGAACGATGTCGAGGCGTGCTTCAAAGTGGCCGAGCAGTTAAGCGAAAAGTATCACAATGCCTGCAAAGAAGCGGGCTCGCTCGGACTGTCTCACTCCGCCGCTGAAAAGCTGGCGAAGTTGCTGCTGGAATGGAGCTCCAAGAATGGAGACGCCGCGAAGGCTGAGCCTCGTCTGAAGCTTCGACTCACGCATGAGGAGATCGCGCAGATGATTGGAACCTCGCGGGAGACGGTTACACGGCTGTTTGCCGAATTGAAGAAGCGCCAGATCCTGCAATCCAAAGGCTCGACCATGGTGATTCGTAACACGTCGGCACTGCGCGAGATCGCCAACCACAATTAGCGGCGGCCTTATTCCAGGGGCGCGGGACTGCACTGGCGGACGGGCGAGACGCCCATCTCTCCAAATCGGACGCGGTTTCGTGGCTATAGCGCAGATTCTACGAGATTTAGCCTTGGTGACCTAAATCACAATTCCGGGTGATGAGTGTCACCGCCATACGTTCCCTTCCTCTTTTATCGTTGCCTCGTGGGTGGGCGTTCGATCCCAAGTTCTAGTAGGGGTGAAAAATCATATGGCTTCTAATGGTAATGGCGGTAACGGACATTCCAATTCAATCAGCAAGAACAAACCGCGACTGATTTTCTGGGAACTGACTAAAGGCTGCAATCTTCGTTGCATCCATTGCCGGGCGACGGCGACGGAGCTGAGCGCTCCCTCCGACCTCTCTACCGAAGTGGCCTGCGACATCATCGATCAGATTGCGACGGTATCGAATCCGATCCTGGTATTAAGCGGCGGCGAGCCGCTTTACCGTTCCGATATTTTTCAGCTGGCGCGTTATGGTACCGACAAAGGGCTGCGGGTGGCGCTGGCGACGAATGGAACGCTCGTGACCAAGCATGTCGCGCGCATGATCGTCGACAGCGGAGTACAGCGCGTGGCCATCAGCCTCGACGGCGCCGACGCACTGACTCACGACACGTTCCGCGGCATTCCGGGAGCGTTCGATGCTGCCATTGCCGGGTTTCGCAATCTGAAAAATCTTGGCATGTCGGTGCAGATCAACACCACTATTGCTCGTCACAATGCTCATCAGCTTCCCGCCGTTCTCGAACTGGCGCGCTCGCTCGGAGCTGACGCACTGCACACCTTCCTGTTAGTGCCCGTCGGATGCGGAGTCGATATCGCCACCGAACAGATGGTGCCGCCGGAGGAGTACGAGCGCATGCTGAACTGGTTCTATGATCGCTCGCTCGAAGGTGGAATCGAGATGAAGGCGACATGTGCGCCGCATTATTTCCGCGTGGTACGTCAACGGCGCGCTGCCGAACATCGCTCCGAGGCCGCCGCTGCAGCCGCTCACGCTGCGCCAGCGATTGCCGAAATGACGGAGCAGGCGTCCGGTGTCAAACCAAATATCGGACCCACCGAGATGGCGATGCCCGGATCCACCGGAATCGAACTGAAGCCGCACGGAATCGGACGGCCGGTTGGGCACCCGGGAAGTCATCCTTCGGATATGAACGCCATGACCAAAGGATGCCTGGCCGGAACCGCCGTATGTTTCATCTCTCATCAGGGTGAGGTTTATCCCTGCGGATACCTGCCTGCGTTGGCAGGCGATCTGCGAAAGCAGCGATTTACCGATATCTGGGAGAACTCAGTCGTATTCAATGAACTGCGCGATACGAAAAATCTGCAAGGAAAATGTGGATGCTGCGAGTTCAAGAATGTTTGCATGGGTTGCCGGGCTCGCGCTTACGCTGCCACCGGTAACTACCTGGACGAGGAGCCGTTCTGCGTCCACCAACCGAAGGCCCAAGCTGTGAAAAAAGAGATTGAGATTGCGCCTGCGGAGGTCGCACGCTAAATCTTCGCTGATCCTCAATCAGTCAACGCTGCTCGACCGCATCGATATCTCACCACAGGTACTGGGGACTTCTGTTTCATTTTTCAACAGCGTCATTTTTAGTAGCCAAGACGCGCCATCTTGGGTGATATCCCCCTATCTAACCCCACCGCTACCCCTTCGCTTCTGAGACCTATCCTACTAAGTAACTGAAACAACTGGATGTTACCTCTTCGTTAGTAAGACGGTCTTTGGTCTTTCGTGTGCTTCACCGTAAGGTGTAGTTGTGTAGATGTCCGCCAGGAGCTGAAATTTTGGAACCGACTCTTATGGTCGTGGGTCTGAACTACCGTACAGCTCCGGTAGCGGTTCGCGAGCGTTTCTGGATCGATGAGAACCGCCGGTACGAAGCCCTGGTGCAGTTGTCCCGGGCAGAAGGCATCGAAGAAGTCATCGTACTTTCCACCTGTAACCGCACCGAGTTCTGGCTGTGGACCGACGATGTTACTCTGGCAGCCAATTCGGTAATGCGTCTGCTCGCCGGCGAATATGAATTGAAGCTGTGTGAGTGGAAACACTTCTATCGCTTGCTCGACGAATCGGCGCTGCTGCATATCTTTCGTGTCGCATCCTCCCTGGATTCGGTGGTGGTGGGCGCACCGCAGATCGTCCCACAGGTAACGGAGGCGTGGCAGCAGGCGCTAAAAGTTCGGGCGAGCGGGCGCTTTCTTGATGCGGTGGTGCAGAAGGCTCTCCTCGCCTCTGAGCGCGTGCGCCGCGAGACGGACATCGGTAAGGCGCCGGTTTCAATTCCTTCGACAGCGCTGGAATTCGCCCGCCAGATTTTCGGCACGCTGGAAAATAAGAATGTGGTCCTGATCGGAGCCGGCGAGATGAGTGAACTCTCGGCACTTGGCTTGCGGAACCAGGGTTGCTCGATCCGGTTAGGCGTCATCAATCGCACCTTCGGAAATGCCGGTGAACTGGCCGCGAAACTCGGCGGAGTTGCGATTCCGTTTGAGGAACGATGGAAGCACATGGCGGAAGCCGACATTATCATCAGCGCGACTTCCTGCCCGCACACGATTCTCAGCCGCGAAGAAGTGGAAGGCATGATTCGCGAACGCAAGGATAGCGACAGGGACAATGATAATAGCGATCGCAAGAAAGACCGTCCTCTGGTGATCGTCGATCTGGCCATGCCGCGGGATGTTGATCCCGCCGTGCGCAACATCAAGAATGTTTTTCTCTGCGATCTCGACGACCTGGAAAATGTGACGAATCTTAATTTCGAGGAGCGTGAGGCTGCCGCCATTGAAGCCCACAAACTTCTGCAAGACGAAGCCCGAGGATTCCGTCGCAAGCTGATGGCGGAGCGTGTGGTGCCGACCGTGGTCGCACTGCGCTCGCGGCTGGACGAGTTTTGCCGCCAGGAACTGAACGCCTTTCGCGAAGAGAATGGACCGTTCTCCAAGGATCAGGACGAAATGTTGAATGCCGTCATGTCACGAATGACGCAAAGAATCGCAGGCTCCCTGGCCCGCGAACTGAAAGATGTTCCTGAGAAAGCGCAGCAGGAACAGATGACAACCGCTTTACAGAAGCTCTTCAATCTGTCTCCACCCCCAACCACTCTTGCCGCGGGCAGATCCTGAGACGCAATTCGACTAGGTAACATGTTGTTTGCATCGTGCCCGTCTGTTACCCGGAAGTTTCATTGTCGCGAGGTCAGGAGAAGTGTATGATGCGCGGACTGCGGATCCATTGGGAATTGCCGGCACACATTCTGAAAACGTCATTCAATTTCGGAGCGCTGATGCACAAGGGTTGTCTGCTCGTAGTCCTAGCTTTTTTCTTCTTCCCACTCCATAGTCACGCCCAGGGTACAAACGCAGGGGCGATTCAGACCTATTACGTCGCCGCCGACGAAGTGGACTGGAACTATATTCCATTTGGCATCGATAAGATGATGGGCGTGGAGTTTACTGGGTACTCCACAGTCTTCACGGAGCGCGGGAAGCATCGCATCGGCAGCACCTACCGCAAAGCTCTTTACCGCGAATACACGGATGAGACCTTTACTAAGCTGAAACCGCGGACGCCTGAGTGGGAGCATCTCGGGATGCTCGGCCCCGTGCTGCGGGCAGAAGTGGGAGACACCATCCGTGTCGTGTTCAAGAACAACGCCACTCACCCCTTCAGCATGCATCCTCACGGAGTTTTCTACGCAAAGGATTCCGAGGGTGCAGGTTACGACGATGGCAACACGAGAGCCGACAAAATGGGCGTCCCTCCGGGCAAGACTCACATCTACACCTGGGAGGTCCCCGAGCGCGCGGGCCCCGGTCCGAATGATCCGAGTTCAATCGTCTGGCTCTATCATTCCCACGCTGATGAACCGAAGGATGTGGAGAGCGGCCTGGTTGGTGTAATCCTGATCAGCAGAAAAGGCACGGCTGGCCCCACCGGCCGTCCGAAAGATGTGGACCGGGAATTCGTCAGCCTGTTCATGATTGTCGATGAGAATACCAGCTGGTATCTGCAACACAACATCGAGACTTACACCAGCGATCCGAAAGGTGTCGAAAAATTGGAAATCCTTCCGACGGATCACTTGGGAAATTACAATCTGTTCGGTTCAGGTTTTGCGACAGCCAACTTCAGGTCCTCGATCAATGGATTCATGTACGGCAATATGCCATTGATGACGATGAAGAAGGGGGAACGCGTCCGCTGGTACGTTGTGACGGTTGGAGAAGGATTGAACCTGCACACTCCGCATTGGCATGGCAATGTCGTGCTCCAGGCTGGGCGACGAACCGACGTCATTTTTGTTGGACCCGCCCAGATGGAGACGGTCGACATGGTTCCCGATGATCCGGGAATCTGGATGTATCACTGTCACTTTGATGAACATATGCAGGCCGGAATGACGGCTCTTTACAAAGTCGAGCCGTAATGACTCTGCCAAGGCTAACCCCGGCATGAGTCCCGAAGACATGCAAATCGAATATGGCGTCTGTCTACCCTCCGACGTGGAAGCAATGGTGAAACTTCTGGCAGAAGCGTTCACTCGTTACGATCCGCCCGCGATCGCAGCCGGTTTGACCGTTTCTGAGTTCGAGGCGTTCGCGCGGCTGATCTGCTCTAACGCGAACGCTGAAGGTCTGACCATCGTGGCGCGGTTGGCCGAAACGGGTGAATTGATAGGAGTGCTGCTGACCGAAGACTCCGCATCGCCGCCGCCGGACGGAATGGATGGGCTGAGTGAGAAGTTCGATCCCATCTTCGATATCCTGGCCCAACTTGATACCGAATACCGAAGCGGCCAGGCAGTGCATCGCGGCGAGTCGCTCCACCTGTATCTCCTCGGAGTCTCCGATCGCGTTGCCGGACGGGGAGTGGCGCAGCAACTCGTCGCGGCTTGCCTGGAACACGGGACGCGCAGAGGTTATCGAGTGGCCGTGACCGAAGCGACGAACAAGGTATCGCAGCACATCTTCCGCAAACTGGGATTCGTCGCCCGCGTGCGGCGCTCTTATGGGACGCATTGCTTCCAAGGACGGCGGGTTTTCGCGTCGATCGCCGAGCATGGAGGCCCGGTGCTGATGGATAAATCGCTCGCGGCGTGATGGAATGCAGGACGTTTGTGATGAAAACAACGTCAAAGGCCCTAGAAAGCTTGGAGCTGGGAAGTGGGCGGCAAGAATCGTGGACAGCGAGCGGATGCCATCCTTGCGCAAAGAACGCGCAAGGATGGGGCACCCATCGCGGTGCAGGGGGACGCGGACAGGGCTGAGGAGGAATCCCGCGGCTTATTGTTGAGCTTATTGTTGATCCTCAGCCACGGTGGTCTGCGAGCCTTCGTCGTCGCCGCGGATCAGGCCGAATTTCTTTAGTTTGTAGCGGAGAGCGTCGCGGCTGATGTCGAGCAATTTGGCGGCGTGGGTCTGGTTCCCATGGGCTTGGCGCATGGCCAGCTCGACCATCGCATGCTCCACTTCTTCAAGAGATGTACCGCCTTCGGGGATATAAAGACGCGGAAGCATCCGGCCGTTGGGCAGAACTTGTCCGCCGTCGGCCGGCGAAGTTCGTTCGAAGAGTGTACGGCCTCCCGATTCTCCAACCGAGAACGGCAGATATTCGGGGCGCAGAAGCGGCTCGTCTTCGAGAATCATGCCGCGCTCGATGGTGTTCTTGAGCTCGCGAACATTGCCAGGCCAATTGTGACTGAAAATAAGGCGGCGCGTTTCGTCGGTGACGCCGCGAATCGATTTTTTAAAGCGGCGGTTGTAGCGCTCGATGAAGAAGTCGACTAAAGGAAGGATGTCTTCTTTTCTTTCGCGCAGAGGCGGAATGAAGATCGCGATAATGGCTAAGCGGTAATAGAGATCCTGCCGAAACTGACCGTCCCGCACTGCCTTCTCGAGATCGCGGTTGGAGGCTGCGATGACACGCACATCCACCTGCATGTCGCGGATACCGCCTACGCGGCGGATGACCTGATCTTCGAGCACGCGCAAGAGTTTCGCTTGCAAGAGGGGAGAGAGTTCGCCGATTTCATCGAGAAACAGCGTGCCACCGTCGGCCGCTTCGAAGAGACCTTTCTTCATCTGCTTGGCATCGGTGAAGGCGCCCTTTTCGTGGCCGAAAAGCTCGGCTTCCATCAAAGTCTCGGGGATGGCGGAGCAGTTGATGGCGACGAAGGGGCGAGTCTGGCGAGAGCTTTCGTAGTGAATGGCCTTGGCGATGAGGTCTTTGCCGGTTCCGCTTTCACCTTGAATCAGGATGGTAGTGGCCTCGCTGGCGGCGACCTTACGTACGAAGTTCATGAGCTCGGTCATTTTGGGCGAGACACCCACGACGCTGTCGTAGCCGGAGGCGCGGCGCACCTCACTGCGCAAGGTCTGAACCTCGGTGCGCAACTGGGTGGCCTCGAGCGCGTTTTTGATGGTGACATGGAGCTCGTCGAAATCGATGGGCTTGCCAACGAAGTCATAGGCTCCGAGCTTGATGGCGGCTTTGACGTCGTCGAGTTGGGGATCGGCGGTGATCATGATAACGGCGCGGGTGTCACCATTTTTCTTGAGTTGATCAAGCACCTCGATGCCGCTGAGGTCAGGCATGCGCACATCCAGCAGCACGAGATCGGGCGATTCGCGCTGGGCGAGTTTCAGGCCAGGTTCGCCAGCGTCGGCCTCGATTACGTGGTAGCCCCACTCCTCGCACTTCTGGCGCAACGACCAGCGCACCAGGCGCTCGTCGTCGACGATCATAATCTTCTCTGCAGGCATCGGTGTTTAATTTACTACGAAACGAAAGGAGATTGCTCGGTGGGCTTGTCCGTGGGTCGGAGGTAACGGAACGCGCCGCGGCGGTGACCTTTCCAGAAGCTCGACTGCAATGAAATTCTAGCAGAAATGCAGCGAAGGGCTCATGCCACGCCGGGCAAAGTTGTTGCGGCGAGCGTTCTTTGTGCGGGCGGTGCGATCGATAATCGGACACGGGGCACCCCACGGAGAGCACGGGCAAGGTATGGGCGAATGCTTGTTCTAAAAGGGCGATAACCGTTCACAGAGTCGGATGACGGTTGTCAACAATTTTCCCGTGGCCTCGATTTTAGGCACAACAGCATCGACCAACTGCCGAGTCTCGGCTGGAATCTCGGAGCCAGAGAGCATGATCACGGGAGTGTTTGGCCGGAAGCGCCTTATTTCATAGGCGAGCTGGTGACCATTCATCTCGGGCATGTGGTAATCGAGGAGCACCGCGTCAAAGCTGAACCGGGTCGCGAGCCTCAACCCTTGCCGCGCCGAAGCTGTGGTTTACGACGATGTGTCCCGATTTTTCGAATATCCGTCTTATGTATTCCAAGATGGCCGGGCTGTCATCGACGCAGAGGAGCAACCGCCGGGAGCCCTGATACATTCGAGTCATTGGAACCTCACAAAAATGGGCAGCCCGGCCATACAGGGGAAGGCTGTATAGGTGTCATAAAGGAGGCCGAACTGCCCGTCCCTTGATCAACCGATGACCAACAGAAGACCCCAAACGCACGCTCGACTCGGATAACCCCAACAGCGATTGCAGGGATATTGACAGAGCGGGTAAGGCGTGTCTGTTCAAAACAGCACAGGGGTGCGCGAGCGGGTACTCCGACGAGGGTACGGCGTGAGACGGGGCAAGCCCCGTCTCTACCAGGCGGCCGTGAAGACTCCCACTTTCTTTTCTGACTGGGCGTAGCCCTCAAGCTTCGTATCCAGCGTCTGATATTCCGCGGCAAATTGCTTCAGGAAAATGTCGAAGCAATCGGCACTTTCCCATCGATCGATGGTCAGAAAATCAGTGGCCAGAAAATCAGTGGCCAGAAAGATGTTGGGTTCGGCGGAAGAGCGCAGCAGTTCCGTGCCGAGATAGCCGTCCGCGCGCTTGAAGAGTTGGGCCCAATCTCCATTGGAGTTATAGGCGCGGATAAATTCCTGAATGTGTTCTTCTCGGACGGTGAACTCCCAGATGATCACGTGCATAACGTTTCAAACCATGTTTCAAACCGTGAAGATAATCACGCCGGTGAGTTCCCTGCCCCGCCGGTCGGTGTCATTGACTTGCTCGTGTCACCCACGTAAGATTTGCCACGCGCATGATCGGCCAGATCATCTCACACTATCGCATCATCGAAAAACTTGGTGGCGGCGGGATGGGCGTGGTCTATAAGGCCGAGGACACTCGTCTCCATCGTTTCGTGGCGCTGAAGTTTCTGCCCGCCGAAGTAGCCCGCGATCCGCAGACCTTGAGTCGTTTTCGGCGAGAGGCGCAAGCGGCGTCTGCTTTAAATCATCCCAACATCTGCACGATTTACGACATTGGCGAAGAAGAAGGCAAAGCTTTCATCGCCATGGAAATGCTTGAGGGCGAAACCCTGAAGCACCGCATCGAGGGAACCGCTCTGAAATCTGACCAGGTGCTGGATCTGGGGACGCAGATTGCGGACGCGCTGGACGCAGCGCACGCGAAAGGCATCGTCCATCGCGACGTGAAGCCGGCAAATATCTTTGTTACCAAGCGAGGGCAGGCCAAAGTACTGGATTTTGGGCTTGCTAAAGTGCGCGGAACTCATCTGGTCACCGGTGGGTCAGATGCAATTACTGTGGCGCCTGACGATCAACTCACCAGCCCAGGATCCGCCGTGGGCACGGTTGCCTACATGTCGCCGGAGCAGGCTCGAGGAGAAGAACTGGATCCACGAACTGATCTGTTCTCACTGGGTGTCGTGCTCTATGAGATGTCGACAGGACGCCAGCCTTTTGTCGGGAACACTTCGGGTGTAGTTTTTGAGGCCATACTCAATCGCGTTCCGGCGGCGCCGACGCAACTGAATCCTCAAATTCCGCTAAAGCTCGGCGAGATCATTGAAAAGTGCCTGGAGAAAGATCTCGATCTCCGTTATCAATCTGCGGCCGAGATACGGACGGATCTGAGGCGAGTGCGGCAGCGCAGCTCATCTTCATTCGGGATGACGAGCGCGGGCAGTACCAGCGGCGCTCAACCGGTCGCAAAGGTGGAACAGAAATCAGTCGGACGCCGCGCCGTTCTGATCGCTTTAGGCTTTCTCGGTGGCTTTGCTTTGGGCGCTGTGGCGGGACGGCTTCTGTGGCAGCGGGTCGCGCCTCCACCGCAATACCGGCAACTCACGTTTCGGCGCGGTTCGATACGTTCTGCTCGGTTCGGACCCGATGGACACACGATTCTGTACAGCGCGGCCTGGCAGGGCAATCCCGTTGAGGTGTTCACGACTCGTCCGGAGGCGCCCGACTCGCGTTCAGTCGGCCTCAGTCGCAGTCAGCTTCTGGCGGTATCGTCGACGGGCGAGATGGCGGTTGCGCTGTCTAACAATCCGGTTGGAACCTGGGTGAATGTGGGAACGCTGGCGCGCGCGCCTCTGGTAGGAGGAGCTCCGCGAGAGATCCTTGAAAATGTGCAAGCGGCGGATTGGGGGCCGGACGGGGACAGCCTCGCGGTGGTGCGCGACCTGGGCGGTAGGAACCGGCTCGAGTATCCGATGGGAAAGGTGCTGTACGAAACTGGCGGCTGGATCAGCCATCCACGAGTCTCGGCGAAGGGCAACCAGGTCGCTTTTCTGGACCATCCGATCCAGGGGGATGACAGCGGTTCGGTGGCAGTTGTCGATCTGGCGGGACACAAGAAAACTCTCTCCAGCAGTTGGCTAAGCCTGCAAGGGATGGCGTGGTCAAGCAACGGGGACGAAATCTGGTTTACGGCCACCCGCATCGGCATCGATCGAGCGCTCTATGCGGTCTCGCTTTCAGGCAATGAGCGCCTGGTGGCGCGAATGCCGGGAACGCTGACCTTGCTCGACATCTGGAAAGACGGCCGCGTATTGTTGACGCGGGCCAGTTGGCGACGGGAGTTGGTCGGAAATTCCAGTGACCAGCCCAAGGAGCACGATCTTTCCTGGCTCGATTATTCCTACTCCGCTGACATTTCATCCGACGGCAAGACCATATTGTTTGACGAAGAAGGCGAAGGCGCGGTGTTGAGCCGGGGAACCGGCGAGTGGACTTATGCCGTCTATCTTCGTGGCACGGATGGATCGCCGGGCGTTCGACTGGGAGAAGGTACGGCCATTGCGCTTTCTCCCGACCAAAAATGGGTAGTGGCGCAGCCACCAGGTTCTCCCGCACAATTTTCGCTGCTGCCGACGAAAGCCGGCGAATCGCAGGCGCTCACTCACGACAATATCAACCATATCTGGGCTCGCTGGCTTCCGGACGGGAAGCGAATTGTTTTTTCTGGAAACGAGCCTGGTAAGGGTGTGCGTCTTTACGTGCAAGACGTGCGGGAAGGCCATCCCAAGGCGATCTCACCCGAGGGCGTATCCGCAATGGCATTCGCCATTTCGGGCGACGGCCAATCGGTGGCCGGTATCGGGCCGGATCAGCGAGGATATTTATATCCGGTAGGCGAAGGAGAAGCGCGCGCAATTCCGGGATTTGCAGCGGGCGAAGAACCGCTCGCTTGGAGCGAGGATGGACACGCGCTCTTCACCTATCGTCCAGGAGAACTCCCAGCCAAGGTTTACCGCGTTGATCTGTCGAGCGGCCAGGAGACGGTTTGGAAAGAGCTGATGCCGGTCGATCCTGCGGGAATTGAAACGATTGGTCCCATTCTGATTACGCCGGACGGTAAAACCTACGTTTACGGATACCATCGCACACTCTCCGACCTCTACCTGGTGGAAGGTTTGAAGTAGGGGGAGTTGCTCTTTCAGACTGCTGCTTGGCCGGGCCTGGATCGTCCCACAGCCTTCCCATGTTCTGGGATTTTCGATTGTGTCTGACCGGTCTCATTCCAACATGGACATTGGCCTCCACACGTTCTAGCATTTCATAGCTTTATGGAGACGCCTTCCAAGCTCATTGGCCAGGTTCTCGGCCACTATCGCATCGTCGAACAAATTGGTGCGGGTGGGATGGGCGTGGTGTATCGCGCGCGCGATGAGCAATTGGATCGCGATGTCGCGCTCAAAGTGCTGCCGACGGGTACGCTGGCAGATGATGTTGCGCGAAAGCAATTCCGGAAAGAAGCTCTGGCGCTCGCCAAGCTGAGTCATCCAAATATTGCGACGGTTTTCGAGTTCAGTTCGCAAGGGGGAGTGGACTTCCTGGCGATGGAGTTGATTCCAGGGAGACCCTTGAGCGATCGCCTGCATGCGGGAGCAATGCCGCAGCCGGAAATCGTACGCCTGGCAACGCAACTAGCCGAAGGTTTGGCGGCGGCGCACGACCAGGGAGTAATTCATCGCGATCTCAAACCGGCAAACCTGTTTGTAACACCAGACGGCCGGCTGAAAATTCTCGACTTCGGGCTGGCCAAACACACACCCACCTCGAGCGGAGCCGACGTAACGCGCAGCATCACGGTGGATACAGGTACGGTTTCAGGCACCGTCCCTTATATGTCGCCGGAACAGTTGCGCGGCTTGCCCATCGATCCGCGCAGCGACATTTACGCCGCCGGTGCTGTTCTGCACGAAATGGCGACGGGGCGGCGGGCCTTTGCGCAGACGCAGGGCGCGGAGCTGATGGGCGCGATTTTATATGAGTCTCCGGTGTCGGCGCGGTCGGTGAACAAACATGTTTCCGCGGGACTGGAGAACATCATTTCTAAATCGCTGGCGAAAGATCCATCGCAGCGGTATCAATCGGCTCGCGAGTTGCGGGTGGCGCTGGAGGGGCTTTCCACCACCACGGGCGATTTCAGAGGATTGTTGCCGGTTGGGCCGCCTAAGAAATCGCAGATCGCAATCGCGGTTATCGCTGTTGCCGCTGTTCTCGCGAGCTTGGGGATCGGCCTGAATATTTCTGGCCTTCGCAGCCGCCTGTTCGGGCATAAGAAATCCACAACGATTGGAGTATCCGGGTCGCCGGGAACGGTCGTTCATGGGCGGCGATCGGTGGCCGTCTTGGGGTTGAAAAATGTTTCGGGGCAAGCGGACAAGGCGTGGCTCTCAACTGCGCTTGCGGAAATGCTGACCACGGAACTGGGCGCGGGCGAGCAATTGCGAACCGTGGCCGGCGAAAACGTGGCACGAATGAAAGCCAATCTGTCTTTGCCCGATGCGGACAGTTATGGCCGCGAAACACTGGCCAAGATCCGGGAAAACCTGAACGCCGATGAAGTTGTGGTCGGGTCGTACGTTCCGCTGGGAAAAGATCAGATCCGGCTCGATCTGCGGTTGCAGGATGCGGTCGAGGGAGAAACGCTGGCATCGGTTTCGGCTAAAGGACGTGAAGATCAAATTGACGATCTGGTAAGCCGGGCAGGCGCGGAACTGCGGCAAAGGTTGGGCGCCGGAGCGATCTCGGCAACGGATGCGGCGGCGGTGAAAGCTTCGTTACCGTCAAACGCGGAAGCGGCTCGGCTCTATTCCCAGGGATTGGCAAAGCTCCATGCCCGCGACACTCTGGCAGCCCGCGACCTGCTGCAAAAATCGTTGGCGCTGGAGCCCGACTTCGCTCTGGCGCACTCGGCGCTGGCAACGGCATGGACGAACCTGGGTTATGACGGCAAGTCTGCGGCAGAAGCGAAGACGGCGTTTGATTTATCCGGCGGGTTGGGCCGCGAGGACAAGCTGGCAATCCAGGCACGGTATCTGGAAGCGAACCATGACTGGGAAAGGGCGATCGGCATTTATCGCACGCTCACGCAGTTCTTTCCCGACAATCTTGAGTATGGCCTGCAGCTGGCCTTGGCGCAAAACGCAGGGGGGAAATCCAAAGACGCCTTGGGGACGCTGCAACAACTGCGGCAGTTGCCGGCTCCGGCGTCGCAAGACCCACGACTCGACTTGGCCGAGAGCAGCGCTTATTTCAGTCTCTCGAAATTCAAGGAGGCGGGCGAAGCAGCAACGCGTGCTGCGGCCAAGGCACAAGCCAGCGGACAGCGGTTGGTGCTGGCTCAGGCGCTGAATCAGGAAGGAGCTGCCTTTCGCTATCAGGATCAGCGGGACAAGTCGAACGCCGCATTGCAGGACGCACTGCGAACTTACGCCGAGGCGGGAGATCGATTGGGCGCGGCTGGCGCCATGATGGGATTAGCGACCAACCTCTATCAACACGGAGACTTGAGCGGCTCCCGGCAACTGAACGAGCAAGCGCTGGCAGTCTTCCGCGAAGTGGGCTCGCAACGCAATACGGCCACCTGTCTGCTCGATATTGCAATCGGACTCTACGATCAGGGCGATCTTGCAGGGGCACAAAAGATGTACGAAGAGGCGCTCAGCATTCAGCGTGAGGTGGGGGACAAAGATAACCAGGCGAATACGCTCAACAGCATCGCGAATGTGTTGGCCGATAAGGGCGATCAAGCGGGAGCCAAAGCGAAATACGAAGAAGCGCTCGCAGTCTTCCGAGAGACGGGCAGCCAATTCGAAATTGCCATGACCATGGGCAATATCGGCGAGTTGTATCTGGACGAAGGGGATCTGCCGGAAGCAAAGAAAATGTTCCAACAGGCGTTGGAAATTAAACGCAGCTTGCATAATCGGCATTCCGAGGCGTACACACTTTCGGCGCTGGGCGATCTTCTTCTCTATGAAGGCGACATTCCGGCAGCGCGGAAAGCGCATGAAGACGCACTCGCCATACGAACAGAGCTACGAGAAAAAGGAACCGCCGCTCAGGAATCGCTGGCGCTGGCGCAACTCACGCTAGTGGACGGGCATCCAGAGGTAGCCTTGGATGCGGCACGCCAGGCGGCGGCTGGTTTTCATACGCAGAACCAGGTCGACTACGAAGCGGCTGCGCACACGCTGGTCGCGCGCTGCCTGCTGCAGTCGGGAAGGCTTGGCGAGGCGAAGGAGGAGATTCAGCGCGCGGAAAAACTGGTAAAGGCCGACGATCATGTGGCGCATCTTCCGGTGAAGATCGCCGAAGCGCGAATCGCGACGGCGTCCGGAGATTTCGCGAACGCCCGGACAATTCTCAGAGAGGCGCTGGCCGAGGCAACCAAAGCGAACCTGCTCTACTTTCAATACGACGCCCGGCTCGCGCTGGCTGAGTTGGAAATCAAATCAGGCAAGATCGCCGCCGGTCGCGCACGGCTGACAACACTGGAGAAAGACGCCCAGGGCAAAGGATTTCTGTTGATTGCGCGCATGGCGGCTGCGGTATTGAAGGGATAGCCCGAAGGTTGGCCAAAAACGGACTTCAGGGAGATCAATCAGTGAATTCCTCGAAGCCGACTTCTGGCCAGCGTCGTTGAACGTTTGTTCTCGGGCTTAACTTCCGGCTTGCCCGTGAGAACGAAGCCGCTGGCGCGGCGGACGCTGCCGCGTAGGTAGGGCCGAGGTTCGTGGGTTTTGCTCTCAGATAAATTGTGGGTCACAAGGAGGTCCCTGTGACCCATCTACGCAGAATCATGCTGGAAGAACTCCAGCGTCGTCATTACTCGCAGGCTACCACACAACACTACATCCGCTTCGTCGAAAGATTCGCGCAGCACTTCCACTGTTCTCCCGACCGCCTGGGTCGGCAGCACATTCGGGAGTACCAGGCCCAACTCTTCACCGTGCAGAAGCTGTCGCCCGGTACGGTGACCAACCATCTGTGCGCCCTGCGATTTTTCTACATCCAGACACTGAAGAAACCGTGGAGCATTGCCGACACTCCCTATCCCAAGAAACGCCACCGTCTGCCCACCATTCTCAGTCAGGAAGAGGTAGCGCAACTCATCGACGCCGCTCCGACTGCCTTCTATCGAACCGTGCTCATGACTCTCTACGCGACTGGTGTTCGGAACGCAGAGTTGACTCGCCTGAAGATCAGCGATGTCGATAGCCAACGCATGGTTCTCCACGTCCAAGGCGGCAAAGGTCGCCAAGATCGCGACGTGATGCTCAGCCCGGTGCTGCTCGAAGAACTGCGCGCGCACTGGCGGCGGCTGCGCAAAAGATCCAGCGTCTGGCTGTTTCCAGGGAATCGCTGGCACAGCGGCGATCAGCCCATGGATACCAAGACCCCGCGCCACGCTTGCCAGCATGCCGCCCGCCGCGCCGGGATTAAGAAGAAGGTGTATCCCCACGTGCTCCGGCACTGCTTCGCCACGCACCTGCTGGAAGCTGGCGCCGACCTGCACACCATTCAGATCTTGTTAGGCCATCACGATCTGAAGGAGACCGCCATCTATCTCCACCTTTCGCAACGTCACCTGCACGCTACCGCCAGTCCGCTGGACTCGCTGGTGCTGAAAGGCAGATCACAACCGGAGGGATAGATGAGTCGGCCACTCTTAGAGGTGGCCGATTTAGTGCGCAGTGCAGGAACTGCTTTCATCGAGCGCAACCAAGCCTGGATCCGCTGGACCCATATCAAGGTCCTGCTGGCCATCGCACGCTGTCGCACCGCCGCACTCGGCGGCCACATCGATGAGTGCACCCGCTGCGGACATCGTGCCCCCATCTCGTACAACAGTTGCCGCAATCGGCATTGCCCGAAGTGTCAGACGGGCGCTCGCGAACGCTGGATCCAAGCCCGGCTCCGCGAACTGCTCCCCTCACCCTACGTCCATGTCGTGTTTACTCTGCCGCCGCAACTGGCTGCGCTGGCTCTGCAAAACAAAAAAGTGATCTATGATTTGTTGCTTCGTGCCAGCGCAGAAACACTCCTGGAAGTCGCTCGCAACCCCAGACATCTTGGCGCCGAGATCGGCTTCTTCAGCGTGCTTCATACCTGGAACCAAAAGCTCCAGCTTCATCCCCACGTACACTGTGTCGTCCCGGCCGGCGGGCTCTCTCTCGATCACACTCGCTGGATCCGATCCCGTCCCCGCTTCTTTCTCCCCATTCAAGTACTCCGACGTGTGTTTCGCGGCAAGTTCGTCGCCGGTCTCAAGTCCGCTTTTCAACGTGACCAGTTACACCTCTCCGGCGATCTGGCTCTGCTCGCGCAACCCAAGATCTTCGCTGCCTGGCTCCGACCACTGTTCCGAAAAGACTGGATCGTCTACTCCAAACCACCCTTCGGCGGTCCCGACTACGTGCTCCAGTATCTCGGCCGTTACACCCATCGCGTGGCCATCTCCAACCATCGACTGGTCTCGTTTGCCAACGGGCAAGTCACTTTTCGTTGGCGCGACTCCGCTCACAACAATGAGCAGAAACTGATGACCTTAGCGCTCGATGAGTTCCTGCGACGCTTCCTGTTGCACCTGCTCCCCAAGGGTTTCGTCCGTATCCGCCACTTCGGCTTCCTCGCCAATCGCCGACGCTCCACACTACTGCCGCTATGTTTCGCGGCACTGGCCACAGTTCCATCGCTGACTGAACCAGAAACCTCCGCTACCCAGGAATCGAACCCTCTTTGGCGTTGCCCCAAGTGCGGCGGACCGATGGCTGTCATCGAACGACTTTCCGCGGCTCAAATCCAACTCCGCTCTCCACCACGGTTGCTCACGACTGCGGCATGAAACGGCTCGCCCACAACTCGCAAACTCTGCACGGCTCACCGCGCTCTGCCCCCGTCCGCCCGGCTCCTGACCCGATCCCTACTTCGCGCCCTCTTCCCACACCAACTTCAACTACGGACTCCCGTTTGCACACGCTCGCGGGCCCTGCTTCGACTTCCGTGCCCACTTCCGTCAACTTCAACACCTCTCCCTCGCTCCATTCAATTTGCATATGGCCCGCGTCCGCCGCGCCAGCGGCTTCCTTCTGACGGCTTTTTCGAACGCGACGCCTCTCACCTTCTTTCAGCCTTGAGCACTCATCCCGGCGTCGCGTCCGAAAAAGCACTAGCGTGATCCAACCACAATCGGCGGGCGGTGCGAAGAACGCCCCCTACAAACCGACTTATCGATACCCATCACGATGCGCCCAAGATGGATTCGTTCCCGTTGCTCAACCCTGGCATCACCACGAACTGAATTACTTCGTCGCGAGCATTGCCCGTCCTTGCTGCTGACCATGGGCTTGTGTCCAAAAATGGCACTATAATCGTTCCCCATGGCATCGTCAGACCACAGTTCCGGGTCTGTTCCAGCCGCCCAGTCCGCGAATGATTTCTTGGCGGGTGGCGGTGAGTTGGGCGAAAGAATAAGGCTCCACGATTGGACTGCCACGCCGCTCGGGCCACTATGTGATTGGCCGCAGTCTTTGCGGTCGGCCGTAAGTCTCTGCGTGAGGTCTCGGTCTCCGATCATTGTCCACTGGGGGTGGCCGGATCTCACCGTCATCTACAACGACGCGTTCGTTCCCCTGATCGGCGACAAGCACCCCAGAGCCCTAGGCCGGCCGCTATTTGAATCGTGGCCGGAACTACGTCCCACAATTGAAAAGATGCTTGAGGGCGTCTTTAGTACGGGCAACGCCGCTCTGTCGAAAGACCTTCTCCATGCGGTACACCGTGGCAGCGGGTATCTCGAAGAGAAATACCTCACGGTATCCTTCACCCCCATCGTTCTGGAGTCCGGCAAAACCGGTGGATCTTTCACTCTAATCGAGAGCACGACAGATCGCGTTATCGCCGAACGACGCATCCTGACCCTGCGGGACCTCGCGGTCCGCACTGGTGACGCTACGGAGATTGAAGCAGCATGCCGAATTGCAGGCGATGTGCTCGGCGAAAACCCTCATGACCTACCTTTTGCATTGCTTTACCTTGTGGATAAAAACCGCAAGTCGGCTCGGCTGGCGGCTAATGTTGGCTTGAACCCAGGAGAAGCAGGGAGTCCACGGACCGTTGACTTGACTGAGCCGGAGGCATTCGCAGCCTTGCCACTTGCCCGGGTAGCGAGCACGAGCACAGTGGAGCAGGTTGACCATTTGGAGAAGAAATTTGGTCCTTTGCCGGGAGGCCCATGGAATGATTCGCCTCGATGTGCGTTGGTATTGCCGATCACTCCCACCCCTCATCAATTGCCGGAAGGATTACTCGTTGCGGGCATCAGTCCCCGATGGAGCCTGGATGATGCCTATCGCGGTTTCTTGGACTCGGTCGCCAATCAGATTGCTGCAACGATAATGCGTGTGACGGCCTATGAGTCCCTGGCCATACGCGAGATCGTAGATCTGATCCCAGTGATGATCGGAGTAATGAAACCCGACGGCACGGTGCTTTATGCGAATAGGGCTATTCTCGACTACACAGGCTTCTCCATCGAAGACGCAATGCAGGGGGACGCGACTAATCGGGGCTTTCATCCGGAGGACATCGCTCGCCTGCGCGAGGAGCGGCGCAAGGCGATGCTTGGCAACAAACCCTTCGCAATCGAAGAGAGAATCAGGCGCAAAGATGGCCAGTACCGATGGTTTCTCGCGCAATTCAATCCATTGTTAGACGAGCAGAGCCGGGTGATTCGCTGGTATGCAACGGGAACTGATATTGATGATCGCGTCCGGGCGGAAGATAGAATGCGCAATGAGAACCTGGCTCTACGAGAACAAATTGAACGCGACTCGATGTTTGAGGACATTGTTGGATCCTCGGAGCCACTCCGTAAAGTACTTCACCAACTCCGGAAGGTAGCGCCATCCGACTCCACTGTTCTGATTCTTGGCGAGACTGGGACCGGAAAGGAATTGATTGCGCGAGCTATCCACAAGCAATCGAGCCGCTCCCCGCGAGCATTTATTGCTGTTAATTGTGCCGCGATTCCGGCATCACTGATTGCTTCTGAACTCTTCGGACACGAAAAAGGCGCATTTACTGGCGCCACGCAGCGACGTATCGGCCGTTTTGAAGCCGCGAATGGGGGAACCATCTTCTTGGACGAAGTCGGCGACTTGCCGCCGGAGGTCCAGATTGCACTCCTGAGAGTACTCCAAGAACGTGAGATCGAACGCGTCGGCAACGACAAACCGATCCCATTGGATGTGAGAGTGCTCGCGGCGACGCATCGCGATCTTCACAAGCTCGTGGGGGAGGGCAAGTTCCGTGAGGATCTGTTGTACAGGCTGAATGTAGTGCCCATTGAGATGCCGTCGTTGCGGGAACGAGCGGCCGATATTCCATTGCTGGTCGAATACTTCATTGCTCGGTTTGGGAAGAAGGCTGGGAAGCAGTTTGGAACTATTGATAAAAGGTCGCTGAAGCTCTTGCAGGAGTACGCCTGGCCAGGCAACATCCGTGAGCTGCAGAACGTAATTGAACGCGCGGTCATCCTGAGCGAGTCAGAGACCTTTGCTGTTGATGAGACGTGGCTTAACCGAGAACCCTCGGAAGTTCCTCGTCCAACAGCCGCTCTCAGCGGCGAATTGCTCCAGCAGGAAAGAAACATAATTGAAGCGGCGCTCTCTGAAAGTCGAGGACGAGTGTCCGGCCCCGCAGGCGCGGCTGCCAAACTGGGCGTTCCCACGCGGACACTGGATTCCAAGATCAAGCGCCTTGGAATCGACAAATACCGCTTCAAATCCGCAGCTGATTGAAGTACTTGTAACGCCAAGTCCGCCACGTCGCACCCAACCATCATTCGCGCAACCAGGGATTTTGTCCTGCGCCGACCGAACACTGACGGAAAGCTAACCTGCTTTTTCCTCCTCGCTCAGGAAATCCTGAAAATTCAGGATTCCCGGCACGCTCAACTGCTTGATTCCTTAGCAACTTCGATTGGTCTCATCTTTGCATCTCGTACTCGCGGACGCCGGACCTGACATGACGCTGAGGATGGAACGCATTCGGATGAAACGCGAAACTCGACTTCGTCTTATTGGTGAACTTCGACATGAGCAGATCAACGATGTGCGTGCTGAGATCGAGCGTGGTGGCCCGCAGGTGAGTTTGGACCTGGACGAACTGGACCTCGTGGATGTGGATGCAATTCGGTTTCTGAATGACTGTGAGGCCCAGAAGGTGAAGGTAGTGAACTGTTCAGCCTTCATTCGGGAATGGATGTTCCAAGAGCGCGAAAACGAAACGAATTCAGAGAGGAGTCAACAGATGACACGCTTCAGTTGGTTAGCCATATCAATCTTAGGAGGAATCGTTATGACAGAAGCAGTAGCAGCGCAGGTCCCGAATGCGGCGACCGACAGTCGAATTGATCCGCAAGTGCGGGCATTTCTCGCCGAACTTAACAAAGACAGCAGCCCGTTCTGGGAGCTGCCTCAGCCAAAACCCCAGGAAATCCTCACCGCTCTACAGAGCAAGACGCCAGTCGACATGTCTGGTGTGACCACAGTCGAAAAGACGATCACGCAGGACGGGCGTACCGTCAAGCTGTACATCATGACGCCAGAGCAGACAGCTGCGAATCCGGGCGTCGTGCTGTTCATTCACGGCGGCGTTTGGATCGTCGGCAACTTCCAAAATCATCAGCGTCTATTGCGTGACCTTGTCGTCGGCTCGGGCCAGATCGGTGTCTTCGTCGAATACACACCCCTGCCCGCGGCAAAGTTCCCCACGCAGTTGGAGGAAAGCTATGCCGCACTCAAGTGGGTGGCAGACCATGCCGGTGAGTTTGGCGCCGATGGCACTCGCATTGCAGTCGCCGGCAATTCCGTCGGCGGAAACATGGCAGCGGCTTTAACGCTCATGGCGAAAGCCCGCAAGGGACCGAAAATCGCGTACCAGGTGCTCTTCATTCCCGCGACTGACGCCAGCGTCGATACCGAGTCATACCATGAATTTGGGACGGGCCGTTTTTTGGCGCGCGCGTTCATGAAATATGGTTGGGATCTCTATGCGCCCGACCAGAAGACTCGCAACAACCCCTACGTTTCTCCGCTTCGTGCCAGCAACGAGGAAGTCCAGGGCTTGCCGCCGGCACTCGTCATCACTGCGGAGAACGATCCTCTTCGTGACGAAGGTGAAGCGTATGCCCACAAACTCATGGATGCCGGTGTTGCAGTCGCGGCGACGCGCTACGACGGGATGATCCATGACTTCGTGCTCCTCAACGCCATCCGTGAAACGCCTGAGGTGAAGGCAGCGCTAAGCCAAGCAAGTGACGGAATTCGCACTGCACTGAAAGCAAGCGACGGAGCTCGCGCGGCCTTGAAGTAGCAGCCTGCGCCGGAGGCGGCGGCAGACTCGATGTTTGCCGCCGCCCCTGTCATCTAACAAATGAAAGAGATGATTCCTGACATTGACATGTTTACATCGAGAGAAGGACCCATGCTGAAACAATTTTGGAGAACAAACGCACCGTTAACATTCACCGGTCTGCTGATGCTGCCTGCGTTGGCAATCTCGATCGTCGGCCTGCTCATCGATCCGCGAATCATCACCGACGCGCCCGCGTGGCTCAAGCCAGCAAAGTTCGCGGTATCGATTGCGATTTATGTGTTCACGCTTGCCTGGGCGTTTACGCTGATCCCCGGATGGCGGCGGACGCGCCGTGTGGTCGGTTGGGCCACGGCAATCGCGATGGTGCTGGAGTTCGTGATCATCGCCTTCCAGGCGTACCGGGGCACCACCAGCCATTTCAACTTCAGCACGCCTCTCAATAGTGTTCTGTTCGTCGTTATGGGCGTGGCCATCGTGGCGCAGACTTTCATCAGCATCGCCGTGGCGGTAGCATTCTGGCGACAGAGGTTTGAAGACCCTGCGATGGGATGGGCTCTTCGATTCGGGATGATCATCACGATCATCGGTGCTCTTAGTGCGGGTTTCATGACGCACCCGACCGCTGCTCAACTGGCGGCAAGGCATGCCGGACAAGGAATGCCGATCATGGGGGCGCATACCGTGGGTGCGCCTGACGGCGGCCCCGGACTTTCCGGGACCGGATGGAGCACGGAACACGGCGACCTGCGGATCCCCCATTTCATCGGCCTGCATGCGCTGCAGGTACTTCCCCTGATTGCTTTCGTGATGAGGCGCCGCCGGCTAAGCAGCGATACACGAGTCCGTCTGACGTTGACTGCGGCAGGGAGCTACTTCACATTGGTCGTGCTCCTGCTCGTGCAGGCGCTCCGGGGGCAGCCGATTCTAAGGCCGGACGCGCTGACATTCGGGCTATTCGGCGCATGGGCTCTGGTCACGGCGATCTGGGGCTGGAAGTCCGTTAATTCAGTTTTCCCGGCAACGAACCCGGGGACAGTCTGAAGTGCATATATGTCTCCACAACAGATTTTCCCCATCGCTAACTCCGGCGCATTAGTGTCCTGGATCATGCTCGCCGTCCTGCCCGCGCGCCCCTGGGTGACCCGTCTGGTCACGACTAAGCTAGTTCCATCGCTCTTCGCGACTCTCTACACCGCGATCGCCATTTCCCTGTTCTGGCGCTCTCCTGGCGGCTTCTCAACTCTTGCAAGTGTCGGTTTACTGTTCTCCAATCCCTGGCTGCTGCTGGCAGGGTGGATTCATTACCTGGCATTTGACCTTCTCATCGGCTCATGGGAATTGGAAGACTCGCGTGAGCGCGGCATCCCTCACCTCATGTTGGTTCCATGTCTTCTGCTGACGTTTATGTTCGGCCCCGCGGGGTGGCTGCTTTACAGGATTGTGCGATCGGTTCGTAGCAGAGATTCAATGACCTATTCGAAAGAATAACAATATGCCGGGTTGACCGATTTCAACGCATCCGGCAAATCCCGGGAAGGAAGCAAAATGATCGACCACATCATCTTGACTGTAAGCGATGTCAAACGCTCATTGGCGTTCTATGAAGCATCCCTGGCGCCTCTGAACATCAAGTTCTTCCTCCCTTACAAGGGTGAAAATGGCCATCCCGATTTATGGGGATTTGGCGATGGCAAGAGAGCATGCTTCTGGCTCAAACAAGGCGATCCAGATCCCAAGGCAATTCATTGGGGATTCATGGCTGAGAACAATGCCAAAGTCGATGAGTTCTACAAAGCGGCAATCGCCGCTGGCGCGAGGGATAACATTTCACCGCGCTCGCGAGTGGAATACTACCCTGGGTACTACGCCGCAGATGTCTTCGACCCGGATGGGTATTCGTTCGAGGTCGTCCATAAGAGCTAGTGGTACAAATCGTTGTATACCTTCTCGCATAGTCCGGCGAGGGCACATCGCGGGTTCGGAAGTCGAAGTAGGGCTCAGTTCAAAAAGTGGATTGGAGATGCTATGAAAAGTGATCGCGTTCTCGCCTTCGAGGTGAATCGACGGCATTGGTTAAGGCTCAGCGTCAGTTCCGTAGTCGGCATGAAGTTGACGGGGACGTTGCTGAACGCGCAGTCCGCGGGGCAGAACTGCGCCCTTCGCATCCCACAGAATCATGAACCGTCCAACGGCGGGACATGTCCGTACCCGATCCCCTGGCTCGACAAGAACGGCAATCACAACCAGCCCGCCGGGCCGAATGTAGAACTTTCTAGCATCTACCACTTCAAAGGAAAGTTGGCGCGTTGCAGCGGGTTCCACGGGATGGGCACGGATAATAAGGGCAACCGGCTGGCTTGGGGCACTCCTACCACCGACTACAGCTACATGGCCGGGGAATACTGGGCGGCACGGCTGGCTCAGAAAGGAATCTTTGCTCACACATGACTGACCGTCTTCAGGGGATCGGCGATCCCCGCAAACCAAATCCATGATTTCCATTCCCCAATATCTCCAGAGGGGCTGTACTGGGTAACCCCAGTCCCGTCTGATGGACTGAGTTTCAGCACGGACGGCAAGGTTGCGACCATGCAGATGGTCAACCTGCCCATCATCGATCAACCTCGTTGGCCGGGGATAGATGCGGAAAGCACTCCAGCATTTCTCGACTTCAAACTGGTTTTTAGAGCAGGTGACGAACCCGTGAAGTACGAGGATCCAATGCGGCAGTATCGATTCGAAGGCTTCAAAGCCTTGGCACAACTAGAAGCCGAAGTTCGAGTGCCATCGATCGATTTCACCTTCAAAACCGACTCGATCGAGACCTCCAAGGCCGATTTCGCCGTCATGGGCACCGAAGTGAACGGGAGATACTACCCGTAGCGTGCGGGGAAAACTGTAACCGGCGACTACGTAAAATGTCGTAGCGTCTTGGCGAGAGCGAAAGCTGGAAAGCCCAAGATCATCGTCTCAGATCAGTATCGGTAAACACCGTGTGATTCCGAAATAAGCAACTTACCACATGGTCGGCCAAACGGAAGCTATTCAGAAACGGGCTTCGCGGAGATCTCCCCGAAGCCGATCTCGGGCCAGCGTGAAAGACCACGATCAAGTGGCGCATCCGCTGCGCCGCGACGCCGAATTCGCAATCGGCAGCCCTCGCTATTGGTAAACGCTAGCCGACATATCATTGCCAATCCGGGCTCGATGCATTATGAAAGAGCGCCCCGCTTCAGAGGGTCACGGCTGTGATGAGGCGCCGCCTCCGCTGCGCTGCGCTGTGCAGGGCTTCGCTCCGCTACGGCGGCGCTAGAGAGTAACTGCAGTAGTGTACCCAGTGGGAAAGAACCACAGGAGAGCATAGGCAAGTCGGCTGGAGAATGGCACTTTACCTTAGAGGGAAAGACAAGCGTTGGCACGTGATCTTTCCCCCCAAGGAGGCAACTCAAATGAGTCGCGAGGTCAAATATATCGGAATGGACGTGCACAAGGAAGCGATTGTGATCGCTGTGCAGAATGAGAGCGGGAAGCTGGTGATGGAAACCATCGTCGAAACCAAAGCCAGCAGCATTCTCGAGTTTCTCCACGGTCTGCGGGGCGAGCTGCATGTGACCTGGGAAGAAGGCACCTGGGCGGCCTGGCTGTACGATCTGCTGCAGCCGCAGGTGCAGCACATTGTGGTGTGCAATCCGCGGCGCAATGCCTTATTAAAGGAGGGCAGCAAGAGCGACAAGGTGGATGCGGGCAAGCTGGCCGACTTGTTACGCACCGGGATGCTGCGACCGGTCTACCACGGAGAACATGGACTACGGACGCTTCGCGAGTTGGGGCGCAGTTATCAGACCATCGGCAAAGATTTGATACGAGTGATGAACCGCCTGAAGGCACTGTATCGCGGTTGGGGCATTCCCTGTGCCGGCACCCAAGTCTATGCTGCGCGCACTCGAGAGGAATGGTTGAGCAAGCTCCCACAAGCCGGGGTGCGCCGCCGGGCGGAACTGCTCTATCAACAACTGGATGGATTGCAGGCCTTGCGGCGAGAGGTGCGACCCGAGTTTTTGGCGGAGAGCCGGAAACATAAGGCCGCGAAACTGCTGCGCCAGATTCCCTGCATCGGTCCGATTCGAGCCGCCCGTTTGATCGGGCTGATGCAAACCCCGCACCGGTTCCGCAGCAAGCGGCAACTATGGACCTACAGCGGCCTGGGCATTGAGACGCACGACAGTGCGCAATACCGCTTTGTGAGCGGACAAGTGCAACGCTCCAAGAAACCCCAGCAGGTTCGTGGGCTGAATCGAAATCACAACCATGAAATGAAGGAGATCTTCAAGAGTGCGGCCACCCGGGCCAGCTGTGGCAGGGGACCGTTCCACGATTTCTACACGGGTCTGCTGGCTAAGGGGATGAAGGCGGAGATGGCGCGTCTGACACTGGCGCGCAAGATCGCGGCCATAACGTTAACACTTTGGAAAAAGGAGGAACGTTTCGACGTCGAACAACTGAAGACGCAAGCAGCTTGAGCATCGAATAGAACCCAGGTGATCGCCCAAGGTTTTCATGCCTCGGTGGTAGCCAATCGGTTCTTGCGATGCTCCGGTTCGAGGGAGAGTATCCATTCACTCATTCAGGCACTCTGTGTGCTGTAGTCCAGCACCGAGTCTCCGGGTCAAGCACCGAGTCTCCGGGTCAATCCTATGCCCCCTCGGATAACCGAAAAAAGCTATAGGCCTCGAGCCTCACATAGGATCATGGTTGGCACTTTAGCCAACGTTTAGCTTGCGTAGCTTCGTAACCGAATGGCGTCGAGCACCACTGTTTTTATGAAACCGTTAAGTTGGGACAAGCAACTGGGGTTGGCATCGCCGCTGAAATGCGCGGCGATCCAAAGCGGACAAACCGACAACCCCTCGATGGATAAGGATGAGGCGGGGGATAAGCTGGGGCTGGATGTAAGTCACCACGCCCGCATCTCTCAGAGGGGCGGGGAGATACTTTTTTCCTTGACATCCCCTTTCATAGGATGAGTGACATCGTCATCTCCAAATGCTTGCGTGCTCGCTATCTATTTGAAGCCTTCAGAGCGGGGCTCGCCGTAGTTCAACATTCCCAGACTATGTTGAGAGCAGATTTCTTAGAGGATTGGCCCTGAAGTGCTTTGAACTTCGCGTAGGCGGCCATTACCCAGGCCCAGGAGTTGAATCGCTGTGAGGGGATGACGCTTCCACAAATGACAGCCAATCATTTGCGGCGTTCAGTTCGCGCGCTCTGAAAGCTCTTGAGTGCCGCCTCGGCGGGAGCGAGGACCGGAGCCTTCTTCGAAGTCCCAAAGAGCATTCGCGTGGAGAGTGCGCCATTAATGACGCTCAGTATCGCCATGCCTGCCGCCCTTTTATCGATTGCGAATGGCTCGAGCCGGTCAATTAGATAGTCAACAATTTTGTTTTGGTGCTGGATCGCGAATCGATGGAATGGGTGGGCGGTATCCGGGTATTCGGATGCGATGCGCAAAAACGGGCAGCCGATTATGTCGGGCCGGTTCGCTATTTGTTCGAACTTGATCAGAGCCTCACGCAGATCCTTTGCGGGAGTGGGATGAGAGAGATAGTTCCAAAGAGCCCGATCGCGGTTTTCGAGGTACGCGAGCACGAGGGCATCTTTGCTTTCGAAATGCCGATAAAACGTCGCCTTTGCGACTTCGGCGAGAGACATGATTTTCTCGGTGCCGGTCGCGCGGACCCCCTCTGCGTAGAAGAGGCGGTCGGCAACCTCCAGTATCCTTGTGCGCGGATCGGTCTTCTGGCTCACTTTCACAAATTCAATTTTGACAGAGACAGAGATGTCTGCGTAAACTTTAATGAAAAAGACAGACAAGTCTGTCTTTCTCTAGTATCGCAAAAAGGAAACCTACGATTATGAATACGCAAACCACCCTTTTCAGTCCTGTCAGCGTGGAAACCGCCCCGGAGGAGTCTCGGCCACTTCTAGAGAAAATCCAGAAGTCGTTCAAGTTCATTCCAAACCTCTTTGGAGTGTTCGCGAACTCCCCCGTTTTGCTTGAGGGCTATTTGGGACTGGAAGGTGTATTTGAGAAGGGGAGCCTGAGTGCGGTGGAGCGACAGATCGTCCTACTGGCCGCCAGCGTTGAAAACAGCTGCAAATATTGCACCGCGGCTCACAGCACGGTGCTGAAGGCCTTCCTGCATGTACCGGCCGGGGTCGTCTCCGCCGTCAGGTCCAACCTGCCGCTGCCGGACCCGAAGTCGAACGCGCTTGTCGCGCTCACGAGGGAGATTGTTGCTAAACGCGGACATGTGGAAGCGCAGACGATCGAGAACTTCCTGGCCGCAGGATACCGCAAGGATCAAATACTTGAGGTTCTGATCGGCGTGGCTCTCAAGACGATGAGCAACTATTTGGATCACATTTCCCCGACTGAATTGGATCGTGCGTTTCAAGCCGAGGGTTGAGACAATGGCCCTTCGCCAAACCAAAGCCTTATCGCTAGTCCTGGGAATCCTTATGTTCATGTTCGGATTCCTCAAATTCTTCGAGCCGTTCCGTGGATGGTTTGAGATCCAGATTCACGAGAGTCATCTACCCCAAGAGTCGATTCTCGCGGCCAAGCTGGGGGAAATGGTCGTCGGGTTCCTGTTCTTACTGCCATGGCTTCGAAGATCATTGAAAGCAAGAACCAGAGATCAACTCCTTCTGCTTGCGAGTTTGATGCTCGTTGGTCAGATGTGTGTAGCGATCTATGTCCACCTGCAGCCTCAAGTGCCTGCCAGCGTTCTTCCTCTCGGCATCAAGCCGCCTGTGATTCCCGGGGTCGTTCTACTCCTCGCGTTGCTCACTGCATTAGCTGTTTGGAAGGAGCGGCGAGCGGGAGAAGGCTAGCGATATGCCGACTGAATAACACAGTTCGAACCCAGGTGAATCCAGGTACGCCAAATACAGGAGTCCCAGCATGACGAGCATTTATGACCCCATAGTTCTCGACGACATGAAACTGAGCAATCGTGTTTTCATGGCGCCATTGACCCGAAATCGCGCTACGCCAAACGGGGTGCCGGGCCAGTGGGCATCCACGTACTACAGCCAGCGTGCATCGGCCGGGCTGATTGTCACAGAGGCAACGCAAATCTCACCCATGGGAAAGGGCTATATCAACACTCCGGGGATTCATTCGGAGGAGCAGACCGCCGGCTGGAAGCCGGTCGTCGATGCAGTACACCGGGCTGGCGGGCGAATCTTTCTTCAGCTCTGGCACGTCGGCCGAATCTCCCATTGCAGCCTTTTGCCGGGAAACGCATCCCCGGTGGCGCCTTCCGCGATTAGGGCACAGTCTCAGACGGTCGTTGAGACGGGGTTTGTCGATGTTTCGGAGCCCCGAGCGCTTAGCCTGACGGAGATCCGGAGCACAATCGAAGACTATGGGCGCGCTGCTTCCAATGCCAAGGCCGCTGGTTTCGATGGCGTGGAGATCCACGCTGCCAACGGCTACCTGATTGACCAGTTCCTACGGTCGAAATCGAACGTCCGCACCGACACGTACGGCGGAAGTGCAGCCAACCGGGTGCGTTTTCTCGGCGAGGTTCTCGATGCCGTCTTGAACGTTTGGGAACCGGGTCACGTTGGGGTACGTATTTCTCCCCTCGGTACCTTCAACGACATGGGCGATGCAAATCCAGAGGAAACATTCGCGCACGTTGTGGATGTGCTCAACGGGCATCGGCCCGGATACCTGCACGTCGTGGAAGACCCCATCCCCGTCGATCAGAAGGCGGACTTTTGTCGACGCTTGCGCTCGGCATGGAAGGGGATCTATGTCGCCAACGGAGGATACGATGCTGAGCGGGGCGAGCGCGCGGTCTCGGAAGGATCTGCCGATGCCGTCGCCTATGGCCGGCTCTTCCTCGCGAACCCCGATCTGCCCACGCGCCTACGTCGCCGCAGACCGTTGAACGTACCGGATACAGCGAGCTTTTACGGCGGCGACGAACGCGGCTATACCGACTATCCGGAGTGGGCCAAGAGCAGCACTTGATTGAGGTCTACGCGACCTGCACGGCTGAACAAACAGTGGCGCGAGCATTCGCCCGCGCGCCGCTGACATCACGACAGCCTAACGTTAAGAAACACGGGATGGACACGCCTCAAATATTCTGGATGCAGCTTCTTACAAGCGTTGTCGTCTTCGGCATCGTCGCGGTGTGGTACGTTGGGCCGTACCTAACCAAAGTTTATCGCGATTCTGCGCTAATTAGCTGCTCTTCGTTCATGTGCGCCGCTATGTGGGAATGACGCGCGGCAGTTCGGGATCGTGTTCCAGGTTCGCCAGCAGCGGCAGGAGTTTCGAAGAATGTGTTCAAGGACGATATCGGGCCGCGTAATGCGTGGGTCAATAGGAGTTTCCCACGGTGTGCGGGCAGTGCGCTTCCCCCATGTCGGCCTGTCCGCTAGTTATTTCGCGAGGATTGCCTGTCCCATGTGGAATGACGCGTGATTCGTCCGGTTCATCACCAGAGCGAGCCGATTGCGCGTCGGGTCTTTCGCAAAGTCTTCATCGGAGACCGCAGTATGCTTCTCCAGCCATTCTTTCGTTGTAAAAGCCTCGAAAGCCGAAGTGAGTTTGTGGTTGACCTCGCCCCATGCCTTCTTGAGGTCTGTGACGGAAACAGGATCCGGGAGCGCTCTATCGGGACTTTTGATATAGGTTTCATCCAGCTCTGGATGTAAACGTTCACCGAGGCCTAGAAGCGGAAACATACGATCATGGACCGCAGTCAGGTGCCCGAGGAGGTATCGTACGCGATTCCGACCTGCAGCGACCTGTCGCTCCAGTTGTTCGTCGCTGAGCGGCGTGATCGCTTGGCTGAAGCGATCGATAACGAGTTTCCAAGAATTGAGCGCAGTGCGAGAAAGTATTTCCTCGGTAGGCATTACTCTTCTCCGGAGTCGATGGTTTAGTTGCCCTGTAATTGATGAGCGAGAATCCCGCTGGATTCTGAGAATTTATTCTCCGACCGATTGCTTAAGCACGACTGAGACGAATATCTAGCTTCTGCTTGCCGATGGCCTTCAGGCGCCGCAGGAGCACCAGGTCGGCCGCTTCCTCAGCCTCTTTGAGGAGCGTCTTGCGCGGCGTGCCTATCAGGGCACGCATGGTCAGGCCACGAGCAAAATCCGTGACTTGGATCGCGCGCACGGCTACCGGAAAGTCAGGCGGGATGTCTCCCGCGCTGATCCCGTCCCGGAAACGGCGCTCCACCAGCGCTGCGCCGCCCGCGACCGCGCTCTGCAGGAACCGCTGAACCTCAGCGTCGTTCACAAGCGGCGCGACGCACATCATAAGGCAGCCCCGGGCGGACCCTTTCTCGGTCGCACTTTCGACGGCGTACCTCAAAAAGTTCGCGATCGAGTCGCGAAGACTCTGTGGCGTGAGAAGTGCCTTCGCGGCTGATGCGCCCTTCCGTTCTGCGTACGCCCTAAGGACGCGCAAGAATATCGCCCGCTTGTCCCCAAAGACGGCATACAGGCTCGGCCTTCCCACGCCCATCCCAGCGACGAGATCGTCAATCGTGACGCCGTCGTAGCCTTTCGACCAGAACACCTGGGTCGCCTTTTCCAGCGCCCCCTTCTCGTCGAAGCTGCGAGGCCGTCCACGCGGCTTAGGGGTATTCTGAACCATTCAGTTACAAACTCCTTGACCATGACCACCTCACCATTATATAACTGACTAGTTCAATAATAGCAAGCTGGCTCTGCCCACGCGGGGCCTCTCGACTCGATCTTAACCCTTTACCACGGAGACGCAGAAAAAATGAACGAAAGTATTTTAATAACCGGAGCAAATGCTGGGCTTGGGAAAGAGACTGCCCGACAGTTAGCATTGAAAAAAGAAACCAAAAAGGTAATTCTTTTTTGCAGAAATCGAGCGAGAGCACAGGCAGCAAAGAAAGACCTTGAGGAGAAAACGGGGAAAAAGATTTTTGAAATTATTATTGGGGATGTTGCGGATGCAAATTCTGTAAGAAAAGCAGTAGAAGAAATAAAGGAACCTATTGATGCGGTCGTTTTAAATGCAGGTGGAGTAGTTGGGAAAACGGCTGCGAAATCTACACCTTCCGGCATGAATCAATTAGCTGCTACGAATATTTTAGGCAATGTAATTCTAGTGGAGGAATTGATCAAACGGGACAAGTTAAGGAAAACAGTTCTATCAGTCAGTGCGGAAGCTGTTCCAGGAGTAAAGATGCTTGGAGTAAAACCGAGTTTCAATGAGGACTTCTTCTGTAGATGAGTTTGCTGCTGTTCTTGATGGATCATATTTTGGTAAGAAGTTCAATGCATTGCAAGCATACGCATATGTCAAGTATGCGGAAACCATGTGGACGTTATCAATGGCAAGAAAATATCCTAAGTTCAAGTTTGTTGTTGTGAGCCCAGGAAATACAAAAGGAACTCAGGCGCCAGATAGTCTTCCCCCGCCAATGCGGTTTATGTTGAAGTACGTGATGATGCCTATTGTGTTCCCATTGATGGGCGGAATGGTGCATACGCTGGACGTAGGTGCAAAACGCTTTGTAGATGCCATTTCGGATGAGCGGTATAAAAGCGGCATTTTTTATGCCAGTAAAGAGGGTAAGTTATCAGGGGACATGGTGGACCAGAGCACTTTTTTTACTGATTTGAAAAATACTTCATTTCAAGATAACGCCAACGAGGCAATTCACCGTTTCATAAATTAGGCGCTCGGAACCGACGTCTCAGGGCAATTCTTCGCCTCGGCTCAAGGGAAGTTCACAGGCCCAATTGAGGCGCAGCGTCACCCACCACCACCTCCACGATCGCGCCAGACAAGAAGCCGCGTGGCAGGCCGTCGTCAAGGTGTCTGGCGTCGATTTCTCTTCCCCAGCATCCTTAAGCGCGTGCTCGTCCACGGGGTCTTACGCTATTTTGAAATAAATAGTTCACAAAGTCCTTGACCACTGCCATCGTGTCTATTATCGTACCAAACAGTTCTAAATAAGCAAAGCAACCCTAACCTCGCGAGGAGAATGCACATGGAACGTTACGAAGGTAAAAAAGTGGTGATCATCGGCGGCACGAGCGGCATGGGACTTGCGACGGCGAAGATGCTTCTCGATGGGGGTGCGCGTGTTCTGGTGACGGGTCTCTCGAAGGCCGGCCTGGAATCGGCACAGAAAGGGCTTGGAAAGGACGCCCTCGTGGTTTCGAGCGACGCGCGGTCGTTGACGGAAATCGACGCCCTCGCTACTCGGGTGAAGGCCGAGTTCGACACTTTTGATCTGCTCTTCGTCAACGCCGGGTTCAGCATCCGAGCGCCTCTTGAGAGCATGACCGAGGCTGTCTACGACGAGATGTTCAACCTGAACGCCAAGGGGCCGCTTTTCGTGATGCAAAAGCTCACGCCGCTGATCAACCGGGGAGGCTCTATCGTCCTCACGACCTCGATCGCCAACGTCAAGGGAATGCCCGGCAACGCCACATACGGAGCCGCCAAGGCTGCGCTGCGATCATTCGCTCGGACGCTGGCCGCTGAGTTGATTCCTCGCGAGATTCGCGTCAACGCGGTGACGCCCGGCCCCATCGACACGCCGATCCTTGGTAAAGCGTTTCCCGATAAAGACGCGGCCGCCCAGATTAGGGAGAAGATGATCGGTATGGTTCCGATGAAGCGCTGGGGAATGTCGGAGGAAATCGCCAAGGCCGTCCTCTTCCTCGCGTTCGATGCGACCTTCACGACCGGCGCCGAGCTTCCGGTAGACGGAGGATGGTCTCAACTCTAAGGTGTGGAACGTCCGGGAGGGTAAGTTGGAGGAAAGATCGTGTTCGGCGCGACCTTCACGACCGGCGCGGAACTCCCACGGGAGGGCACAGCTTGAGCCACACGCGCGGCGTGGCCTTCAGCGTGGTGGCTTTGAGTGTCCGGCGCGACGTCTGTCTTTCGGGATTCTTCTTGACTTGTCGTAATTAGTGAGCGGCGAAGTGATTCTGGCTGCCGATTACAGCGGGCGTGCCAGCGTCACATTGTCCGTTTGTGAGAAACAGAGCAAGTAGTCCAAGCGGTTCGGTGTCGCGCAACCCATGGAGGAAACAATGAAAACGATGAAGCAGATATTGGTAGTGGTAAGTTTAGTTGTCATCTCGGCGATGGCGCCGATAGTGGAAGCGCAGCAGGGCGTCGAGAAAGCTGGTCCAGGGACATTGGTTGCTCCGGCCGAGGCGCTAAATTCTCTGCTGAATATCACTGAGGGCCAGATGATAACTCTGGTGAAGGCATTCCCTGCCGACAAGTATGGATTTGCACCAAGCGCGGCGATTTTTGCACCTGGGCAGCAAACTGAGTACGCGGGCGCCCGCACTTTCGGGGCATTGGTCATTCACGTCGCGCAGGCGAATTACTTTTTGGGTTCGCGCCTGAGCGGACTAAAGCCCGATATCGATCCAACCACGCTTGCTAAGTTGTCGAGCAAAGATGAGATTGTTGCTGCCCTTGAGGCCTCGTTTGCTTTCGATCACAAGGCGATTGGGATGCTCACGAACGCAACCGCCTTTGAAAGTGTGAGTGATCGAACTCCGGGGGGAGCTATCATCCCGTCTACGCGCTGCACACAGGCCGCATACATCGCGGTGCATGCTTCCGATGAGTACGGGCAGATGGTCGAGTATCTGCGCATGAACGGGATTGTACCTCCCGCAAGCCGCAAGTAAGTTCAAGATCCTCGAAGGTTCACTTATCCGCCACTTGAATGTCGATTTAGCCTCAAGAGGAGAGAGCCACCCGTGGGTATTACGCGTCGTGAATTGTTAAACACGAATCGGATCTGACAGCGATTCCATTCAACCCGCTCGCAGGCGGATTGCTCACCGGCAAGTATCGCAAGGAATATTGCGGTGAGATACAGACGTCAGGAGGCATATAAACTTGCATAACTTGGTAATAAGCTGTGTGGCTGTCGCTTATGTCTCAGCGAACGTATACGCCATCGTGAAGATGCGGGTGTTTGAGTCAGCCTGTTCGCGCAAGCGTGCCCTACTCTATGGCGTCCTCTTCATATTGTGGGGCTCTCTCATCCTGTTGCTATGCAAGCTCATCGAGATCATGCGCCGATTCGATGAATGGGCTGCGTGATGGCCCATTGAGATGACTTATTTTGCGGACAATGCACTCATCGACCACTGGTTGTGCTTCGTTTTCAGGATTGGTCCCCATAAACGATAGATCCCTATCGGGACTGCCCCGAAGCAGAAATGCGGGATGCCCAGGTTGGTGTGGTCGGGGCAGTTTCGATAGGGTCGTTTGAACTGAGCCGCTAGCGTTTGCGGCGGATGCGGTGAGATCTATGGGATTTCGATTGGGCTGGGCAGGTTACTAACCGTCTTAGCAGCAAAAACGCGGAACGAAGAGAGTCGTGGACTTGTTCTTGTAAGCGGCCGTGGAGTTTCAGATTGCAGAAAAAGAGTTCGTATCGGTGGGCAAAAGCGCCGGTTGAGCACACGAGAGCGTGGCGTGTTTGAACACACCTGCGACCGACGATGATCGAAGCAAGTTGCGTCATCGATATCTCAGGAGGAATCAAGGCTGCGCCTCTGTGGATCAGGCAGGATCAGGCCTGAGCGGAAATGAAGCTGGCTACTGGTCATCCGTTCGACGACGAGCATGGGACCGCAGCAAACCGGACAGCGCAGCTGGGCGGTGATCTCAGCGTCAGTTGCGCAGTCGTGTGCACCGAGAACAGCACGGCAGCGTACGAGCATACTGCCACGCCTGCGGTTTGCGAAAAAGCCGAAGTGGCGGATGCGTACCAAGCCCTTGGGCAGAACGTGGACCAGGAAGCGGCGCAGGAACTCATCGGCGGAGACCGTCATGATTTTCTGCTTGCCGCCGTGCGCATAGTCTTTCCAGCGAAAGGAGACTCGATCATTCTGGAACGCCACCAGTCGATGGTTGGAGATGGCGACGCGGTGCGTATAGCGAGCGAGATAGTTCAGAACATGCTCGGGACCGCCGAAGGGTGGCTTGGCATAGACGACCCAGTCTTGGTGGAAGAGCTGTCGGAGAAACTGGCGAAAGCGACGTGGCTCAGCAAGACTCTGGAGTGAGCCGTGAAACTGGAGCTTGTCCTGAAGAAAGAGTTGCTTCAGTCCGGCTGTGAACTTGCCCCGGAAGACGCGACTCAGCGCGGCGACAGGCAGGAAGAATCGTCTCGAGGAAGAGATCCATCGGGAACCATCGGGTGCAAGACCGCCAGCAGGAACAACGTAGTGTATGTGCGGATGATGGTGAAGGTTCTGTCCCCAAGTGTGGAGCACGCCAAGAAACCCGATGTCTGCACCCAGATGTTTCGGGTCGCCGGCGAGTTCGAGCAGCGTCGCTGCACTAGCTCGGAACAGCAGATCGTAAAGCAGCCGCTTGTTCTGCAGCGCTAGAGCGGAGAGTTCGTGCGGCAACGTGAAGACGATGTGAAAGTAAGAGACGGGCAACAGCTCAGCCCTGCGCTTGGCGAGCCAGCGGGAGCGGGCGTTCCCCTGACATCTGGGGCAGTGCCGGTTACGGCAAGAGTTGTAAGAGATAGCCTGATAGCCGCAGCGCGTGCACTGATCACGATGAGCGCCCAAGGCCGCAGTGCGGCAGCGGACGATGGCATCGAGCACCTTGCGATGCTGCCACGCAAGGTGTGATCCGTAGTGCTCCCAAAATCTGTTGCCGGATGCTCGGACGATATCGGCCACCTCAAGGGTGGGCCGACTCATCGCTTGATCAGCCTCCTGGAACGCTTCACTTGGTCGGGACTAGACACCTCGATAGCTTCCAGCGGGCTGGGAACCGCCTGCAGATGACGCCGGGACAAGTGCAGGTAGACGGTAGTGTCGGCGAGCTTGGCATGACCCAGCAGGACCTGGATGGTGCGCAGATCGGCGCCGGCCTCCAGCATGTGGGTGGCGAAACTGTGCCTGAGCGTGTGCGGAGACACATGCTTGCTGACCCCAGCATGTTTCGCGGCCTCCGCCACGGCCTTCCAGACGATCTTCTCTGTGATGGGCACGTCGGCGCGCCAGTTGTTGACAGTGCCGGGGAACAGATATGTCTTCGGCTTCATCCAGCGCCAATACTCGCGCAGGGTGTCCAGCAGCTTCGGGGTCAACAGGACGTCGCGGTCACGGCCACCCTTGCCCTGGCGAACATGAATGACCATGCGTTGGCTGTCGATATCGCAAACTTTGAGGTGGCATAGTTCAGCGCGTCGCAGGCCGGTCGCATACAGCATCATCAGCATGGTGCGGTGCATCAGGTTCTGCGCGGAAGCAATGAGCTGCGCCACTTCCTCCTGACTCAGTACTGTGGGCAGCCGCCTCTGACGCTTGGGAAACGGAATGTGATCGGGAAGATATGGCCGTCGGAGTGTCTTGACGAAGAGAAAACGCAGAGCAGCGGAACGACCTTCGATCGTTCCTGGCGAGAGCTTGCAGTCGCGAAACAGGTGAACCTGGTACTCGCGAATATGTTCTGGGCCGAGGCGATCGGGAGAACGGTGGAAGTATCTCGCGAAGTCCTCCACCGCATGGATATAGGCACGAACAGTGTTCTGAGCGTAGTTGCGACGCTGGAGCTCGTCCAGCATCAGCTTCCGAAGATGGGTCACGGTGATCTCCTTGTGACCCAAAACTTACACGCACAACACTGCCCGGGACGACCACGCGGTAGCGTCCGCCGCGCTAGCGGCTTAGTTCAAACGCCCTTCTGGGAACTCAGCAGACTCGACTTTTGGGCAATACTTGTAATTCGGAAGCCGATAAATGGATACCGGAAAGGAGAAAATCGAATCACAGGCTCTTGATGCACTGACACAGCGCTGCAATCTCGTTGGGTAGTGCACCCAAAGATCGCCGGCACTGGTCCGGGCATCGGAGATGGACGAAGCCGGCTTCTTCCCTACCCCCTGGCTGAAGCTGAAATAGACTCGTGCCAAACCCACAAGGAGCGGACATGAACACCCAGCACAGGTATCAATACGGAAGTTTGACAAGAAGGAAGCGCATTCGGACGGAAGATGTGTGGCAATTTCGCTACTACGAAACTACTCCAGAGGGGCAACGGCACCGCCGGTCAAAGATCATCGGTATGCTAAGCCAGTATCCGACGGCGACGGACGCGCTTCGGATTCTCGAACGATTTCGACTGCGGCTCAATCTTCAAAACCGATTAGGCCCGCCGGTGACTCTCGATGCTCTTGTGGATGACTACGTCGAGAAAGAACTGCCGCAGCTACGCTACGGAACCCAGCAAGCGCATCTGTCCAGCTTGCATCGCTGGATACGACCGCGTTGGGGTGGATACCTCGTCTACGAAATCAAGCCGGTCGAGGTTGAGCAGTGGCTTCGATCTCTGCCGTTGGCGGCGAAGTCGAAGGTAAACCTGCGGAGCCTCTTGCACCTTGTGTTTCAGCATGGACGGCGGTGGGAGATCACCGACGCCAACCCCATCGATCTGGTGCGGCAGCGTGGCGGGCGCCGATCGATTCCGCGAGTGCTGAACGTGCATGACATCCGATTGGTCCTTGCAGAACTTACTGAGCCCTATCGAACTATGGTTCTGGTAGCAGCCTGTCTCGGTCTTCGGGCCAGCGAGATCATCGGCTTGCAATGGGGCGATTTCAACTGGGGGGACGGCACGCTGCTGGTGAAGCGAAGTGTTGTCCATGGCCGAGTGGGCGACACCAAGACGGAAGCTTCGCGGCTTCCTCTTCCCGTTGATCCCAGTCTGGCCGATGTCCTCAGGGCACACTGGCAGCGCAGCTTGCACCGGCAACCTCACGATTGGGTATTTGCGAACCGCAAGGGGAAGCCGCGGTGGCAGGAGAGCATTCTGCAACGGCGCATCAAACCGGCAGCGGTGCGGGCGGCCGTGGGCAAGATCGGCTGGCACACGTTTCGACATTCCTACTCGAGCCTGTTACGTCGAGTGAGTACAGACATTAAAGTGCAGCAAGAGTTGTTGCGGCACTCGACCATCCAGAGCACGCTGAATGTCTATACGCAAGCCATGTTGGAGGGCAAGCGTGCCGCCAACAGTGTGATAGTTCGGAGCGTATTACCTAAGGAAACTTGTGGTGTGCGAGGAGGTGCCTCAAGCGGCAGCCAAAGGGAGCCAATGGGTACCGACAAGCTTGTAAATGGTTGCGGGGGGTGGATTTGAACCACCGACCTTTGGGTTATGAGCCCAACGAGCTACCAGACTGCTCCACCCCGCATGAAAAGAATAACACAGTGCGGCGAAGCGACGTCAAACTCGCAGACTCTCCTTCACGCCTTAACACGGAGCTCAAGGCTCTCCCTGCGCTTCGGTGTCCAGCATTCCCCGCAGTTCAGTAGCGCATTGTGCAGCAACGGCAAACAACTCAAACAAACATGGAGCAAGTATTCGCGCTCCTCAACCATCTTTCCGCGACTTGGGCTGCATCGCCGAAACGCTTGCTGATTTCGAATTGCAACTGGCAAACTCGCGACTCTCCTCTGCTCGCCTGCCCGCCTCAGCGACTTAACTTCTTACGTTCGCACGCATCTACAATTTTCTTCGGATCGATCGCTTCCCGATCCACCTGCTCTTCCAGAATTTTGCCGTCTTTCCCGATCAGGAAGTTGACCCGGCGAGCGGCTTTGTATTTGTCGACGTAAACATCATACTCGCGGGTTACTTCCCCGCCCCAGTCACTGAGCAATGGGAAGGTGATCCCGATCTGGTCGGCAAAGGCTTTATTGGCGAAGGGACTGTCCATGCTTACACCCAGAACCTGGGTGTCGGCGGCTTCCAGCTGTTTAAGATTCTGCTGGAAGGCCTTCATTTGCGCGGTTCAACCACCGGTGAAGGCAAAAACGTAAAACGCCACAACGACGTTGCTCTTATCCCGATACTGGCTCAGCGAAACGTCTTTCAGGTCTTTGCCATCGAAGTATTGCAGTTTGAAATCGGGAGCCATGTCCCCGACCTTCAGGTTCATCGGCGCCGGCGCGGGCTTGCTTGCCTGAGCCTTGTTGTCCTGCGCTCGTCCGGGCGAACAGAGCAGCGCCGCCAACAGCAGGCCCGTCGCCCACATGATCGAAACACCTTTTCGTTTCACGGCACCTCCAAAAAGACTTCTTCAGCGTATCCTGCGTCCGGGCACGCGGTCAAAGCGTCACACACCTGTGTGATCCCACCCTCAAAACCCTTCTGCGGACTCACCGGACTGCGTACAATCACTGTATACCGTGGCAGTCGAACGTTGATCGGATCGGATGAGCCTTCGCACTTTAAACGACATTTTGCAGGTGGTCCGCAAGAACCGGCGCGAACGCGTCATGATGCAAAGGCAGGTTCTGGGTTGGGTGCCGATCTCTTCGACGGAAATTTACCGCAGCGTCGTAGGCGTCGCCCGCGCGTTTGAATCCTGGGGAATTCGCCGAGGCGATCGCATCGCCATCCTCAGCGAAAATCGCCCCGAGTGGACGATCACCGACTTCGCGGCGCTTGCCCTGGGCGCGGTCACCGTGCCCGTTTATGCCACGCAGACCGCCGAGCAGACCGCATACATCCTCAACGATTCCGGAGCGCGCGTCATCGCCGTCTCCTCCAAGCACCAACTGGAAAAGATACTCACCATCCAACGTCACACGCCGGTCGAGCGAATCATCGTGATGGACGCGGTCGAAACCGCGCATGCCGTCCAGATCCAGACATTGATGCTGCAGGGACCGAGCAGTCCCGATCCCGGATTCGATGCCCGCTCAGCATCCATCCAGCCCGACGATCTTGCCACCATTATTTACACCTCCGGCACCACGGGCACTCCGAAGGGAGCGATGCTTACCCACGGAAATATGGCGTCGAACATCGAGCATTCCATGGGCGCTTTCGGCTTCGGAACAAAAGAGGAAGTTAGCCTGTCATTTCTTCCACTCTCCCACGTGACGGCTCGCCACGTCGATTTCGCGCTGCTCTACCGCGGCGTCGTACTCGCCTATTGTCCTGACATCGCGCATCTCGCCCGCGCGCTCAACGAAGTGCAGCCCAATATTTTTATTGCTGTGCCTCGCGTGTACGAGAAGATCCGGCAACAGGTCATCCTCAAGGCGACGGGCTTTCCGCAGAAAGCCATCTATCGTTGGACGCTGTCCGTAGGACGCGCTAACCGCTCCCAGACTCTTGCCGGCACCGAACCTGAATCTCTCTCCTGGAAAATCGCGAACCATCTAGTCTTTTCTAAAGTGCGCGCCGGAATGGGTGGCAAGGCGGAAGAGTTTATTTCCGGGGGCGCACCGCTCGGCCGCGAATTGGCGGAGTGGTATGCCGACATCGGTATTCCCATCCACGAAGGTTACGGCCTCACGGAGACTTCTCCAGTAATCGCGGTGAACACGCCCGCAGCCCACAAACTGGGCACGGTCGGCAAACCGCTCGCGAATGTCGAGGTGCGAATTGCCGATGATGGCGAGGTGCTCGTACGTGCGCCCTCCGTGTTCAAGGGATATTGGAATCGTCCCGAAGACACCCAGAATGCGTTTGTGAATGGCTGGTTCAAGACCGGCGACATCGGCCATCTCGACGCCGACGGCTACCTTTCCATTACCGATCGCAAGAAAGATCTCATCAAGACTTCCGGTGGAAAATTCATCGCGCCCCAACCCATTGAGAATTCACTCAAGCTCAACCCCATGATCGGAACCGCAGTGGTGATTGGAGACCGGCGAAAGTTTCCCGCAGTGCTCATCGCGCCCCACTTCCCCGTTCTCGAAGATTGGGCGCGAGCCAATCAGGTAGAATTCGATTCCCGTGAAGCCCTCGTCGCCCACGCGAAAGTACAAGCCTTATACGAAGGAATCGTCGACGAAACCAATCAGGGTCTGGCGCGCTTCGAAAAACTGAAACGCGTGCTGGTGGTCGCCGAAGAATTCTCCGCGGCCGATGGAACCATGACCCACACCTTCAAAGTGCGGCGCCGTGGAATCGAAGAGCGGTACAAGAGCTTGATCGAAGAGATGTACGCAAAGGCGGAACTGGAGACGGTTCCGGGGTAGCCCCAGTTATGTCCGGAGTGATGTCCTGAGTTATGTCCTGAGTGATGTCCGGTGGAGCGCCGAGCGTCGCCGCCCCGTCACCACGGACTCGACGACCGAACTGGACCGAGCGAGGCTCCCATAGCTCCGCTCTCTGGTTCCTATCTCGCGATCGCCGTACAACAAAAAGCCGTACAATAAAAACATGACTGACTCTTTCCTTATCGCTGGCAGGCAATTCCGTTCCCGCTTGATCGTGGGGACCGGCAAATACAAGTCTTTTCAGGAAACCGCCCGCGCCCTCGAAGCCAGCGGAGCCGACATGGTGACCGTGGCCGTGCGCCGCGTGAATCTCGACCGCAGCAAGGAATCGCTCCTCGATTACATCGATCCCAATAAATACTTCCTTCTGCCGAACACCGCCGGTTGCTATACCGCCGACGACACCATCCGCACCGCCCGTCTGGCGCGTGAGGTGGGCCTCTCCGACTGGATCAAGCTCGAAGTAATCGGCGACCAGGCAACCCTCTATCCAGACGTGCAAGCCACGCTCGAGGCCACAGCCGTGCTCGCAAAAGAAGGATTCACCGTACTGGCCTACACGTCCGACGACATCGTCTTCGCCAAACGACTGGTAGACGCGGGAGCCGCGGCTGTTATGCCGCTGGGCGCTCCCATCGGCAGCGGCCTCGGTATTCAGAACACCGCCAACCTGAAAATTCTGCGCGAACTGATCACGGGAGTTCCGCTGATTGTAGACGCGGGCGTGGGCACAGCCTCCGATGCGGCCATTGCCATGGAATTAGGCTACGACGCCGTCCTGATGAACACCGGCATCGCCGGCGCCCAGGAACCGGTCCTGATGGCCGAAGCCATGAAACACGCCGTGCTGGCCGGACGACAAGCATACCTCGCAGGCCGAATGCCCAAGAAACTCTATGCCACCGCCAGTTCGCCGCTCGAAGGTGTCGTGCGTTAGATGTGCGTTGGGCAGCCAAGAATGAACAAGAAAATGTCTGCCTTATTGCAAAGGGCGGGTCTCAGGTGGCCGGTCGAGGCACTCACTATTTCGAGGCCGCTCCCGGCTTTGGAAATCTTTGAAGACTGTCCTTCTCAAGGATCAGTGGGATCCGAACAAGCACGTGAAGATCGCAGAGTGTTTTGATAGAACTGGTATTCGAGTGCTCCATCAACCATGTACACTTCCTTTCGATGGAACGAATCAAACCCTTATCTCATGTCTGGAGTATGTGGCGACGCTGCAGCAAACCTTGTATGCCCGTAACAGTACGCCGGTTTCGTGTAATTGTTTCGCTATCGGAGGGCGACGAATTCTCCAAATTTGCCTGCACGGTGCGTTTTCACCAGAGAGACTTAGAAAGACTGGATCGAAGGAGGAATCGAAGGATACAAATCCGAAGCCATGCTCGTCTTCGATGTCCCGAGTCTACCCGGGCCAAATATTTATTGGAAGCCTAACGCGCAATCTGCACTGCAGAAATTGCGGCCGCCCGGGTTTCATCTGTTGAAATGTTTAGCTCCTACAGCATCTTCACGCTATCCACGTGCATCTTGTCCCCGTCGATGTGTCCAGTCACGGCAACATGATGTCCCAGGTGATCCTTAAGCACATCGGGGTATCATCGACCATTAACACCTTCTGGTCTTTGTCCGTAGCCCGCCACCGGACTGGCACCCAGCCGCAATGCACTTCTTCGTGCACTCCTCCGCTTTCGCGTTCGCTCCCTTGGCACCGCGCTTGGAATCGCTGATCCAGCCATTTACCGTCTGGGTATCGCCGGCAAACGACACCGATACAACCGATACCAGCAGCGCGCTGGCAAGTAACAACCAAGAAATTTCCGCATGTCAACCTCCTTCAGATTCGTTCCCCACACGTAGTGCGACCCCAGAACTTTATCACAAGAG
>CAVZPJ010000004.1:0-56696 GCA_963777035.1 uncultured Acidobacteriaceae bacterium
CGAAGCGCATCGACTGGCTTGCAGGGAGCCGTCCGACAGGTTTTGCCTCCCCGCTAAGAACTGCCTCACGAGTATTCCGAGTCATCAGAGTCTGTGACTGTGCAGAACAAACGATGCTCATGATCGACACGAGCGCGACCAGAGCGAGCAAGGACACATGCAATTTTCGAATCACGATTTCTCCTTTGAGGTACATCCTGGAAGATCATTAATGGTGGCAGCAACGCGGCAGACCTCCACACCAAAATCTGCGAGATGCATGATTGAACTCCGGGAACCCTCACCCGGGGCGGTGAGGAACTGATGCGAAAGTATACATCCGGTTCCGGAACCTCAACAAGCAAAATGGTGAATTGTTGCTGAAGAACTCGAGGGTGCAACCTTGTGCACATTTGTGCGACTCAGCTTCACCGCCCGCAAAGCCGACGGCCATCGGTTGCGACAGTCATCGCTTACAACATCGCTTACGGCGTGGAAGTCGTTTCCGGATTCGGTTGCATGATCAAGCTGTGCCGCCGAAGCACGCGTCGACGGTGCGACTCCTGCAGCGGGGCTGCGGCGGCGATCGCGCATAGCACATAAAACAGCGCCGCATTCGCAGGAATCTGCAGATTGAAATCGAGCACGCTGTGCACCAGGATCCCGATACAACCGAGCAGAGCCGCCACGGTCAGCGCGCCACTCGCCGTCTCGGTCCAATTGTTAAGCTTGCCCGCGGCTCGACGAAAGACCAGCACTAGGAACCAGCCCGCGATGGCGAATCCGGCCACGCCGGTCTCGACCAACAACTGCAGATAATCGTCGTGGGCCTGGTTCACGAAAAACGTGGTGTAGAAACTTCGGAACTCAGGGTAGACGATAGGAAAGGCGCCGAGTCCCCATCCGAGAATCGGCCGTTTAACAAACATGCGCAAGCAATCGCGATCAATACTAAGCCGGACCCCTCCATTGATCTCTTCACGAGCACCGGTATGAATGCTCATCAATCGTTGACCGAGTTCGTTGCCACCGATCCAGACGAGAAAAACAACTATGGTCGCGAGAAACGCTCCCAACATGATGGGCTGCTTCCAACTTCCATCGCGCTTGCGAACCAGAAGTACGCCGAGCACCAGCATCTGTGCCGCGAACGCTGCCATGCCACCGCGCGAACCGGAAAGGAAAATACTTCCGCCCATAAGCGCGGCGACTCCTGCCACCGCCAGCTTGCGGTTTCCGCTGGTGAAGTGAGATGCCGCCAGCACCAGCGGGAAGGGCAAGAGCATCTCCATCAGGCCGGCGTAGTGATTTCGATTGACGTAGGGACCATAAATCGAGCCACCCTGCTGCAAGGCCCAAATCCAATAGAGTTTTCCATTGGGGGCCAAACCCTGCAGCACCGCAAACGCAGCAACCACGGCACCGTAAGTCGTGACTACCTTCGCCATCATCTGAAACTGGTTGGAGCGACGAAGAGTCTGGGTCACGATGAAAACCAGCATGCCGTAGGCTGCATACAGCAGCAGGCGGGAATATGTCACTTGACGGTACGCTGTCGTTCCCACCAACCACTGCAGCAGCACCAGCGCGAAGAAGGCTGACATCGGCCGATAGAGCGGGTGAGGCAGGATGTTGAGTTCACCGCTTTTCCATTGCCGGAAAGCCCAAACCGCCACCAGCAACATGGCGCAAGCCTCCAGAGCAAAAATGGACCATGTTTCGACCGCCCCAAAGGCGAGAGGACCGAGCAGCAGGACCGAGCAGGCGCCAGCGAGCAGCGTGTTGCTGGTAAGTCGCGGCTGCGAAACTTTCGCGACCGGCGCGGGTTCAGGCTGCGTGGCTGCCAAGGCGGAACTCACGGTTTCTCCTTGTCCTTCGAACTGGATTTCGCATCGGCATGATCCGCAGAGTCTCCCGCGGAATCATCGGAAGCAACTTCAGGGGAAAGTTCGAAGTCGTCTAGCCACAATTTGCCCCGTATCGGCGACCCGGCAGGGAAGCGCTCGATGGCCAGCGTCAGCAGTGTCGTCGAACTCGGGATCGTAATTTTGGAATGAACCTCTTTCCAGAAGTCGGCATCGTTGAGGTCGTCGCTGGCATAGAGCGGCGTGCCCGTGTAGGTATCACGAAGCACGATGCGCGGCCCACCCGCACCCTGAAATTCCGCCGACTTATAGTAAGCCGAGAATTCGTATGTCGCGGGTCCATGCACCGGAATCAGTTGTCCAATTCCCGCGTCGCTAATGCCCGGACCTTCGAAAGTGATGAAAAGAGACCGTTGTCCTTGGTGAAAAGCGCTCGGATCGAGCAAAAGCTTGACTCCCGTTCGACCGGTGTAAGTCCAGTCGAAGCCCGCGTCTAAAACGTCGAGGCTGAAGTCGCCGTTCACCACTAGGTTGTCTTCGGTCGGCAAGTAACCGGAAAGCCCCATAACTTCAGCCGTTTGCTCCCATGCAGACATAGCGGCGTCAGGACGGTGCACTCCAATTAGATAATTCACGTATTCGTACAAATCACGGGTCCCGAATTTCTGGTGCAGATTCGCGAGCCGTTCCCACGTTTTGATGGAGCCATCGATTTCCTGTTTACTCATCAACATGTGGAGAAAGGCGAGCAGAGAATCGGGACGAGGCGGCACTGCGTCGCGCAGTAGCGCCTCCGTGTCGGGACGAATGTGCCAGCAGGCGCGCAGGGAGGCGTCGACAAGTTCAACATCGTTTTCAATCACGACGCGAAATTCGCGCAGGGCACGGTCGATATCGCCGTCGACCAGAAAAAAGTTAGCCGCTTCCCATGCCACGTCGGGCGCAGTAGGCTCCGCTTGGAGAGCCCGTTCCAGTGCTGTGCGCTGATCGGGGAGATTTCCGGTCACCTGATAGGCTGCCGCCAGATCGAACCAATAGCGGGCATCGTGAGAGTTAAGCGCGACCGCGGCCCGCAGACTATTGATGGCCGACTGAGGATCACCGGCAACAAATAGGAGGTAGCGGCCCAGACGGTGGCGATAGTCTGCATTTCCAGGGGAGAGCCACACCGCGCGCTCCAGTTGCGGCCGCTCGGGATGGGAGGCAAATACGCTGGCAATAAATTCTTTCCCGGTCAAAAAAAGATAGACACAGACAAGCAATATTGAAGTAGCCGCGAACCACCAACGGTGTCGGGTTGAGAGTGGGATAACCATGATCACGTTACCAGCCAGGTCTACAATCGACCTGACGTTTTATGTTCCTCGAGTTATTTCGAGGTTCGAAGAGCATATCGCAATCACACCAGCACGGCGCAAGACGGCGCTTCAAACCGCCTTCGACTCCGCATCCTTCCCGGCGTCGGGAGGATCTTCCTGATAGTACTGACCGTATTTCCCCTGATATTCGTAGTAATAGTAATAATCCGGCGAGGTGAGATCGACGGCATTCAACAGGACGCCGGCGACATGAGCATTGACCTGCATCAAGATATCGCGGGCTCGACGCAGCGCTTGCTTCGTGGTCTGGCCGGAACGAATCACCAGGATGGTGGCATCGGCGCGCGGCGATAACACGACTGCGTCGGTGACCGAAAGAGTCGGCGGAGTGTCGATCACTATGTGGTCGTACCCTTCGCGTAACTCGGTGATCAAGTCCCTCATGTTCGAGGACGCCAGCAACTCTGCCGGATTCGGCGGCGGCGTGCCCGCGGGCATGATGAAAAGATTGGGAAGGATGGGAGAGACCGTGATGGTCTGCTGCAGCGTGGCGCTTCCCGTCAGCACATTGCTGAGGCCGCTGCGCGGGCCCATGCCCAGAGTCTTATGAACACTGGGGCGACGCAAATCGGCATCGATCAGCAAAACCCGGACCCCCTTTTGGGCGAGCACGATCGCGGTGTTGATGCTGGTCGTCGTCTTGCCCTCTTGCGGACGCGCGCTGGTTACCATGATGACTTTAGGAGGCGCTCCGAGATTCGAGAGCAGGAGCGAAGTCCGTAGCGCGCGATACGATTCCGCCATCTGGGACTGCGGGCGCACCTGGGTTACCAACTCAAACACTTCTTTGGAGGCTGTCAAAGCCAGTCGCTTGCCGGCCGGCCCGTGGCTCGCTGACTTCGAGCCCAGCGGAATCATCCCCAGAGAGGGAAGAAGCGATAGCGCCGTTGCCTGCTCGGGAGTGCGGACGGTGTTATCCATGTTCTCCAGCAGAAAGGCCAGGCCCACACCCGAGATGATGCCGAGAACCCCAGCGAAGAGCAGGTTGCGCGGGATGTTCGGTTCGCTGGGGGCCGTGGGAACACGGGCCGCGTCAATGATGCGGAAATTATTGGAACGCAAGCCGGCGGTCACGCCTGCCTCTTTCAATTTCTCCAGTAAGCCTTCATATAGCGTGCGGTCGCTGTCCAAGTCGCGCTTCAGGATGCTGTACTCGATCGCGCTCTCGTTGAGTTTGTTGGCTTCCTGTTTTTGCTTTTCAAATGAACCACGCAACATATCTTCGCGTTGCAGCGCGGCTAGGTACTGCCCTCTAAGGTGGTCGACTGCCTTAGCAGTCTCCACTTCTAGTTGGTGGTCAATCTCCGTCAGCTGGCTATTGAGCTGTTGGACTTTTGGATATGAGGGACCCAACTGGGTGCTGAGATCCGCGACCTGGATTCTGAGAGCGGCCTGCTGTTCGCGCAACTTGTCCAGAAGAAGGGAACCTGCGCCGGCGCCGCTCCCTATTATCGCGGCTGCCACAACTACCGGGTCAGTGGACTGCGACTGGCGATACATCGCCTCTTTCTGCATGCGGTCGAATTCAGCCGCCGTCATTTCTTTGTTAAGGTCGTCGAGCTTCTCCGTGATGATGTTCGTTTTTTCGTCCGTCCCCAGAATCTCGTGTTCTTTTTGGTAGCGCACGAGTTTTTCCTGCGAAGTTTCTACCTTCATTTGCAAATCGACCAGCTGTTTCGACAGCCAGTCGGAAGCTTGCATGGTGGATTCGAATTTGGTCTTGAAGTTCTGCTCGACATAAGTTGCGGCCAGCGTATTAACGGCGCTGGCCGCGAGTTGAGGATCGGTGCTGGTGAAATGAATCTCCATGATCCGGGTGTTGGGAATCAGCGTGACCCGCAGATTCCCGTGAAAGGCCCCAAGCAGAGCCGAGGTGCGGTTGGAATCGGTCTGCAACGTGTCGGCCTCCAGGTTGGCTTGCTTGGGATCGGAATGACCTCCGAACTCGGGACGTTTATCCAGATTCAGGGTCCGGATCACCTGTAGCGCCATCAGGTCGCTTTGCAGGATGCGGACCTCGGTGTCTAGATCGCTCTGCTCGTAAACATAATCGGTATCCGGGGCCGAGTCTTTGAAGGAAACGAGGTGGGAATCGGCCTTGTTGACAGCGATCCGGCCAACGGCTTCGTACACCGGCGTCTGGCGCAGGCTGGCAACCGCGACCGCCATGAAGATCCCGACCACAACCGAAATGACCATCCACTTGCGCTTGATAAGAACGCGCATGTATTCGCGGAGGGTGGATTCCTGCGCCGGCAACACGTTATAAAGTGCGGAGTGGATGGGCCGGAGAAATTCAGCCGATCCAGCAGGTTGCAGTTCGCGCGACTCAACATTATTTCGCGGAACCAGGGGTCCCAATGACATCATTTCTCCTTGGCCGCCACAGACTGGAGGCGGCAGCGACGACGCCCAGTCCACGGGTCTCCGCTTCAACCACACTTCCGCTGCGCAAGAAGGTAGTTGTTACGAGGAATTCGCCTGATTTTAGCATCATGCGGGGGAGAACCAGTCAAAAACTATCTAACACCGATTATTGTTTTCGGTGCCGGCTTGGCTGGGGCGACACGGCGACATGCCTGCTGTTCTGCCTTCGCTGACAACTCGCAGCCGCGACAATTACCCCAACCCGAAGGTGACCAACGGCAATCCCTGCCGACACTCCGGCACTCGACGATCTGTTCGACGCCTTCTGTTTCTACGGCGGGTACCATGTCCGCACGCCTGCGAGGCCAGCCATCAATTTCAATTCGGAGCTGCTCGGCTCGCCCTATTTCCTCAGCTATACTTATCGAGCACAAGAACTTATTCGAGGAAGCGAAAAAGTGGGCTTCGAACGAACCCACTACGGTGAACAAAGTATGGTGAACAAGGCAGGGTGATATAAGGCATGGTGAATTGGTCGCAGGAATCGATACTCGTAACCGGCGGAACGGGATCGTTTGGAAAGAAATTTGTGGACGTCATGCTGCGCGACTACCAGCCGCAGAGACTGGTGATTTTCAGCCGCGATGAACTGAAGCAGCACGAGATGCGAACGGCGGGGTTCGATCATCCCAGCTTGCGTTATTTCATCGGAGACGTGCGGGACGGGGATCGTTTGAAACGCGCGCTCTCCGGCGTGACCGTGGTGGTGCATGCTGCCGCGCTGAAGCAGGTTCCCGCATGCGAATACAATCCGTTCGAAGCGATTCAGACCAATATTATGGGCGGCCGCAATGTGATCGATGCGGCGATCGATCAGGGAGTGCGCCGCATCCTGGCCCTTAGCACCGACAAGGCAGTGAATCCGATCAATCTCTACGGTGCCACCAAGTTGTGCGCGGAAAAAGTCTTTGTGCAGGCGAATGCCTACGCGGGCGCGAAAAATACGCGCTTTAGCTGTGCCAGGTATGGGAACGTCGTGGGCAGCCGGGGAAGCGTGATCCCGGTTTTTCTCGAGCAGCGTCGCCGGGGGAAGATCACCATCACCGATCCTCGCATGACCCGATTCTGGCTGACCCTGGAGCAGGGCGTGAAGTTTGTGATCCGCTGCCTGGAGCAGATGCATGGCGGCGAGATTTTTGTTCCCAAAATTCCCAGCATGCGACTGCTGGACTTGGCGGAGACCATCGCTCCCGGATGCCAGGTGGAATACATCGGAATTCGTCCGGGAGAGAAGTTGCACGAAGTACTCGTCTCTGAAGACGAATCTCGGCAGACCCTGGAGACCGAAGATATGTACGTGATTCAGCCGTCGCACCCGTGGTGGAAATCGGAAAACTGGGTCAATGCCAAGCCACTTGCAGAAGGCTTCCGTTATTCGAGCGACACGAACGAACGCTGGCTGACGCGGCATGAGTTGGAAGCACTGGTCGCGCCTGAAACCAGCGCCGCCGAGGCCGTTCCGACGTCCGTCTAACTTTGCTTCCTGTATATTCGCGCATCAAAGGTTTGATCAGATTGGGATTTATGGAAACTCTTGCCCTTCACGGCGGCGAGCCCGTGCGCGCAACACTGTTGCCTTACGGGAGGCAATGTCTGGATGCAGTAGATGTCCAGGCCGTGGTTGAGGTTCTGAAGTCAGCCTGGCTGACCACGGGACCGAAGATCGCAGAGTTCGAAGAACAGTTTGCGGCCTGGGTAGGCGCGCGCCATGCGGTTAGCTTCAGTTCGGGAACGGCCGCCTTGCACGGCGCCGCGTTTGCCGCCGGATTGGCACCCGGGGACGAGGCCATCACCACCCCCATGACTTTCTGCGCGACTGCGAACTGCATTTTGTACCAGGGAGCCACCCCGGTGTTCGCCGACATCTCGGCAGACACGCTGAACCTCGATCCTGCGGAGGTTGCCCGGAAACTTACTTCGAGAACGAAAGCCATCGTCGCCGTCGATTATGCCGGGCATCCCGCCGCGCTCGATGAACTGCGGGACCTGGCGAGTAAGCAAGGTCAACCGCCGCTCCTGATCGAAGACGCGTGTCACGCCATGGGCGCCGAATACCGAGGGAAACGCGTCGGCAGCATCGCCGATATGACGGCCTTCAGTTTTCATCCGGTGAAGCACCTGACCACCGGCGAAGGCGGCATGGTTGCGACCAACCACGCGCACCTGGCAGAAACGTTGCGGCGCTTTCGCAATCACGGAATTGACAGCGACGCGCGTGACCGTCAGGAATCAGGCCAATGGTCTTACGAGATGGTGCAGCTCGGCTTTAATTACAGGTTGACCGATATCGCTTGCGCGCTGGGACTGTCCCAGTTACAGAGGCTGGACTCGAACCTGGCGCGGCGTCGGGAGATTGCCGCGCAATATACGGCGGCATTCCGGGATTTACCAGCAATTGTGGTACCGGCCGTGCGCAACGGCGTCAATTCGGCCTGGCACTTATATCCAATCCGCTTGCAGCTGGAAATGTTGACGGCAGGGCGAGGAGAAATCTTCCGCGCGCTCCGGGCGGAAAATATCGGGGTGAACGTTCACTACATTCCGGTGCATCAGCATCCGTACTACCGCGAGCGCTTTCCGTCGCGAGCAAGCTATGCCGTGGCCGAGGACGCGTACGAGCGGCTGATCAGCCTGCCCATGTTCCATTCGATGACGGAGCAGGATGTGAACGACGTGATCCACGCGGTACAGAAAATTATGGGCCATTATAGCCACGATTCGTCGACCCCTGGTCGATCGCCTGATCGATCGCCTCGTCGAGCGCGAAGTGATGATCGATTAGCCAACGACCAACGTCGGAAAACTGATTTTCTAAACGTCTAAACGAAAGACGAGCGCTCTTCATGGCTCGAGAGCAGGCAGGCAAAATAAAGTGATGTCAACACTTGCCGACTGTGTCGGATATCGGGCTCTGGTGGTCGGTTGCGGTTCGATCGGCCGCCGCCATGCAAAGAATCTCAAGGCTCTGGGGGTGCGGCAGCTTGGCTTTTGTGACACCAGCCTCGAAGCCCTGAAACAGTGCCGTGAGGAACTGGGTGGAGAAACTTTCTGCGACTTTGGCGAGGCCCTCCAGAAGTTTAACCCGGACTTGGCGCTGATCTGCACTCCGCCGGTGTACCACGTAGAACAGGCGCTTGCCGCCCTGCAGGCTCGAGCCCATGTTTTCATCGAGAAACCACTTTCCCATGAATCCAGTGGTATCCAGGCGCTGATCGCCGAAGCGCGTCGCCGCGACCGCAACGTGCAAGTCGGCTACAACATGCGTTTCCAGCCCGGCTTGCAGATATTGAAAGACCTCATTGATTCCGGAAAGATCGGGCGAGTGCTATGGCTCAGCGCGGAGGCGGGTCAGTATCTCCCCGACTGGCGTCCATGGCAGCACTATCGCGAAAGCTACAGCGCACGCCACGAATTGGGCGGGGGTATTATTCTCGACGGTTCTCACGAATTGGATTACATTTGCTGGCTGCTGGGTCGTCCCACGGAAATCACTTGCCGGGCGGAGCACCTCAGCAGCCTGGATGTGGATGTGGAAGATTCGGCGTGGATCTACCTCACCTTCCCGGAGCAGCGTCGTGCGGAACTGCACCTGGATTTTGTCCAGAGGGCATACACGCGTACCTGCAAAGTTGTGGGCGAGACTGGGACCGCGCTTTGGGATTTCACCGTCCAGGAAGTGCGGTGGTTTTCCGCTGAGCAACCCGGTTGGAAAAGCATTCCCTACAAATTTGAAGTCAACGATATGTATGTAGCAGAGATGGTTCACTTCCTGGAATCTCTCGGGAGCGGGACGGGGCCCATGGTCGATCTTGAGCAAGGACGAGATGTGATCCGGGTCGTCGAGGCCGCCAAGCGGTCGTCGGAAGAAGGGAGGCCGCAGACGCTGGATTGGACGAGCCAAACGAGCGAGGGGCCAGTGGTTGCGATCATCCAGGCGCGAATGGGGTCGAGCCGCTTGCCGGGCAAGAGCCTCGCGCAAATTGAAGGCCGGCCCATGTTGTGGCACGTGATTCAACGTGTGAAACGTTCCCGGCTGGTGGATCGGGTGGTGGTGGCCACTTCTATCGCCCCGGCCGACGAAGCCATCCAGAACATGTGCCGGGAGAGTGGCGTCCCGTGTTATCGAGGGAGCGAGAACGATGTGCTCGATCGCTTCTACCACGCAGCGCGCGCGGAGAAGGCGGCGCACGTGGTGCGCATCACCGCCGATTGTCCTTTGATTGATCCCGAAGTGATCGATCGTGTAGTGCGCCGGTTTCAGCGCGGCGATCTCGACTACGCTTCCAATGCCATGGTGCGTACTTATCCCGATGGGCTGGATACGGAGATATGTTCCTTTTTCGCGCTGGAACGGGCGTGGCACGAAGCCACTCGCGCTTCCGAGCGCGAGCACGTGACTCCGTATCTGCGTTCGGAAAAATTTCGAACCGCCAACGTCGAAAACGATTGGACCTCCGTTGACCAGCATTACCGCTGGACGGTGGACGAAGCGGCGGACCTGGAGTTCATTCGCGCGGTGTACAAGGCTTTTCCCTCGAAGGAGAATTTTGGGATGAAAGATGTCTTGCAGTTGATCGAGAAAAATCCGGAGTTGCAAAAGATGAATTCGGATATTGTCTCCAATGTTGGGTATTACAAGAGCCTCTTCGACGATGCGCAGGTGGCGGCCGCGCCGCGCCGACCTCTTGAAAAATCGAAAGCCTGGCTCTCCCGCGCGGAAAAGGTGATTCCGGGTTGTGCGCAGACGTTCAGTAAAGGGGCCAACCAGCACGTCCGCGGGATAGCGCCCGTATTCCTGGCGAGAGGCAGAGGTTGCCGGGTTTGGGATGTGGATGGAAATGAATATATCGACTACATCCAGGGACTGCTGCCGAATATTCTCGGTTACGCGAACGAAGAGGTAAACGCCGCGGTGGCAGCGCAGTTAGGACAGGGGCATAGTTTTTCTTTGCCGCACCCCTTAGAAGTAGAACTGGCGGAGCGCCTGACGCGGCTGATCCCGTGCGCGGAGAAAGTTCGCTTTGGCAAGAACGGCTCGGATGCCACAGCCGGAGCGGTCCGCGCCGCCCGAGCAGTCACCGGGCGCGAACGCATCGCCTGCTGTGGCTACCACGGATGGCAGGATTGGTTCATAGGCAGCACCACCCGACATGCCGGCGTTCCGAAAGCTGTGCGGGCGTTGACGCATCCCTTCGTCTACAACGACCTGGGATCGCTACAGAAACTTTTACAGGAACACAAAGGCGAGTTCGCAGCCGTCATCATGGAACCCGCAAATTTCACCCCTCCCGCCGCGGGTTTTTTGGAAGGCGTTAGAGACCTGGCGCATGAACACGGAGCGCTGCTTATCTTCGATGAGATCTGTAGTGGATTTCACTTTGGGCTGGGGGGCGCGCAGAAGAAATTTGACGTGACTCCCGACCTGGCTTGTTTTGGCAAAGCGATGGGCAACGGATTCCCGATTGCCTGTGTGGTGGGAAGAGCGGACTTCATGAAGGTATTCGAGGAGATCTTCTTCAGCTTCACCTTCGCCGGTGACGTGGCGTCGATGGCAGCTGCCATGAAGGTACTGGATATCCTCGAAGGAACGGATGCGCTAGCTCGGATGAATGTGAACGGGCGCTTGCTGCAGGAGGGGCTGAACGCGCTGGCGAAATTAGCCGGTTTGCAGGATCGCATCCAGTGCACCGGCTATCCGTTCTGGTCGTTGATTAAGTTCCTCGACACTGACGGCAAAGATAGTTTTTTGGTGAGAAGCCTGTTTGCGCAGGAATGCGTAAAGCGAGGAGTGCTGCTGCTCGCTACCCACAACATGACCGCCGCGCACGATCCCCTGGCGATTGAAGGAACTCTCAAGATCTACGCCGAAGTTTGCAAGACCATGGCGAAATGGCTGAGCGACCCGCATCCGGAAGCGCACCTCGAAGGCGAGATCATTCAACCCGTGTTTCGGGTACGGTAAATGCTTGTCGTCACAGGAGCTAGCGGACTGCTGGGTGCGAGTGTATTGCGCTCGGCCAGCGAGCTCGGCTGGGAGACAGTAGGCCTTTGCCATCAGCATGTGATTCGAGATTCGACGATACAGGTGGCCAGAGTTGACTTGACCGACGATTCCGCCACGCGCAAGCTTCTCTTTGATTTACGCCCTGACGCCATTGTGCACTGTGCCGCCGCAACCAATGTGGATTGGTGCGAAGACAATCCGAATGAGGCACAAGCGATCAATGTTCAAGCGTCCGCGGTTTTGGCGGAGACAGCCGCCACATTGAACGCGCGTTTGCTGTACGTTTCAACGGATTCAGTGTTCGATGGCCAACGAGGTGGTTACGCTGAGACCGACGAGCCTGCTCCACTGAACGTTTATGCGAAGTCGAAGTTGGCCGGCGAGCGCGAGACACTGCAACGCCATCCCGCGGGCACGGTTGTTCGCGTAAGCATCTACGGCTGGAATGCTCAGAACAAAGAGAGCTTGGCGGAGTGGGTGCTTCGACGGCTGGAGCAGGGGAGCGATGTTCCAGGATTTACCGATGTTTTCTTCACGCCCATCCTGGTCAATGATCTGGTTCCCATCTTGTTCGCAATGTTGCAACCGGAGCTGTCCGGTCTCTACCATGTCGTGGGGTCGGAGCGAATCAGCAAATTTGAGTTTGCGCGGAGAGTGGCGACTACTTTTGGATTTGATCCCGCGCGCGTTACACCTTGCGAAGTCAAAGCTATGAAGCTGAGGGCAGCGCGCCCTTTGGATGTTTCGCTCAGCGCCGAAAAAATCAGCGTCGCGTTGGGGCGTTCGATGCCCGACGTTGATTCCGGTCTACGTGAATTTTGGGAACTACGCAGCCGTCGATACCCTCAGCAGCTCAAGAGCTATCTGGGCGAACCGGGGCGACAACGAGAATGACAATGAGAATGATACCGGCAATGGCGACCTTGAAGCTGGGAAGCAAACAGGTGGGCTTAGAGCACCCAACGTATTTCGTCGCTGACATTTCCGCTAACCATGACGGCGAACTGGAGCGCGCGAAGTTGCTGATCCGGCTCTGTGCCGAGGCGGGGGCAAATGCGGCTAAGTTTCAGAATTTCCGCGCCCGCAAAATCGTCAGCGAGGTTGGCTTCCATAGCCTGGGGGGCCAGCTTTCTCATCAATCGAAGTGGAAAAAGAGCGTGCTTCAGGTCTACCAGGAGGCGACTCTACCGTGGGAGTGGACACCAGTGCTTAAACAGGAATGCACGGCCTGCGGAATCGATTATTTTTCTGCTCCCTACGATCTGGAAGCGGTGGATATGTTGGATCCCTTCGTCGATCTGTTTAAGATCGGCTCTGGGGATATAACTTGGCCGGAAATGCTGCGGAAGATAGCCAGCAAGAACAAGCCGGTTCTGCTTGCGACTGGTGCTTCGGACATCGGGGAAGTGCAGCGCGCGGTGCAGGAGATTCTGCAAATCAATTCGCAACTCGTGCTTATGCAGTGTAATACCAACTACACGGCGAGCCTGGAAAACTTCCGCCACATTCATCTCCACGTGCTCGATACCTATTGCGTCATGTTCCCCGGTTTAATTCTGGGGCTATCTGATCACACCCCGGGACACGCGACTGTCCTCGGCAGCGTGGCGCTCGGTGCGCGTGTGATCGAAAAGCACTTCACCGACGACAATCGCAGGGAAGGCCCGGACCATCCGTTCTCGATGACGCCATCGTCATGGCGAGAGATGGTCGACCGCACGCGTGAACTCGAGCTTGCGCTGGGTTCTTCCAGAAAATTCGTCTCCGACAACGAGCGCGATACCGTGGTCGTTCAGCGGCGATCTCTGCGAGCGGTCAGGGATCTGGCTGCCGGGACTGTCTTGCGAGAAGACATGTTGGAGGCACTTCGCCCCGCACCTCGCGATGCGGTATTTCCCTTCGACTTGGCCCAGGTGGTGGGCAAGAAACTGACTCGCGATCTGCCAGCTGGAGAAGGCCTGAAGTGGACGAGCTTGGCCGAGGTTTGTGAGTGAAAATTCTCTACCTGACCGACAATAATTCCGTCCACAATCAAAGATTTCTGGAAAAACTGGTCTTCGCAGGGTACGAAGTGCGGTATTGGAATCTCACCGCAACCCGCGCGCCGGAGCTTTCCGATGGCGTTCAGCCGATCGTGTCAACGATACTGCCTACGAAGACTATTGATCGCGGCGCTTCGCCCGAGCAATACCGACAGCTCCTGCCTCAGCTTCGCTCGGTGCTCCAGGAAATACAGCCCGCGCTCGTTCATGCTGGTCCAATTCAGAGCGCTGGATATCTGGCTGCGCTGGCCGATTTCCATCCCATGCTTCTGATGTCATGGGGTTCGGACCTGCTAGTCGATGCGGAGCGTAACTCCGAGTGGAAACAAGCAACCCAATTTGCGCTACAGAAAGCAGACGCTTTTTTCTGCGATTGCAACACGGTGCGCAAGAAAGCCAATCAGTTCCGCGTGTTTTCCGATTCGCAGGTCGTGCAATTTCCATGGGGAATAAGGCACCGTGCGTTTTCACCAAAGGGGCCATCGCTCCCCGCTGACAAGTTCACACGTAGGGCGGGAACGACGACTTTTATCTATACTCGTTCCTACGACCCGCTCTACGGAACCGATGTCCTTCTTAACGGATTCCGCAGAGCCCACAGTGCAAATCCTTCGCTGCGTTTGCTGCTCGTCGGGAACGGCTCCCAGGATCAAAGTCTTCGCAACTTCGTTCAGACTCACCGATTGAGTGAACCTGTGTCACCCGTAGGCCCGCAGCCAGCCGAGGAATTGCCGATGTGGTTTCGCGCAGCCGACGCCTACGTCAGTTGCGCCAAGTCGGACGGAACCTCCATTTCCTTACTCGAGGCCATGGCCACTGGACTACCGGTGGTAGTAACGGACATTCCCTCGAACCGGGAATGGGTAGCGGAGCCAGAAAATGGTTTCTTAGCTCCGGCCGGATCGGCGGACGCGGTGGCCGATAAGATGCTCCGAGTCGCGAACCTCACGCCTCAAGAGCGTGAGGCGATTTCGGAGCGTAACCAACGTATCGTCGCAGAAAGGGCGGACTGGGACAAGAATTTCCCTCGCCTCCTCGAGATGTACGAACACCTCGTCCGCCGTTCAATCTGAGAGCGCCGCGCATCCATTCATCAACCTGGTCAGATCCCGGACAAGACAGACTCCAGACGCTCCGGGGTGATTGCGCAATGAAGGCTTCGGCGGGTGGCCTCGGTGATCTGAAACTGCTCTAGCAACTGTGGAATGTCGCGAATCCGCTCCGGAGAATCGAGCGGATAGCCGGCAGAGTACTTGGCATACTGCTTGCCATAGTCATACCACGAAGCATCAAACCAACTGCATAAGAAGCTTGGCACTCTGTTGAGTGTGCTCTCCACCGCGACACTCGATTCCACCGTAAGACTGCACCACGCCCGCGCGAAAAGGTCGGACGTCATCGGCCCTTGGCGCATCTCGACCAGACTCCGCTCCTCCGCGGGCAGCACTCTGTCGACGATCGCTGTTCTCACTCGACGACTCTCAAAAGGATGCAGTTTGACAATGACTTTGCGATTCGTCCGGCGCGCGAGCCCGCACAACTCCCGCAGCAGCTCCGCATAGAAAGATTGAGTGCGGCCAGACGACAGTTCGTAGGCCTCGGAATAAAATACGATCCAGTCTCTTTGCGTTTGATTTGAAGGCGCCACTGGATCATCCGTCCTCGCAGGACCGCCAACTACGGTCTCCTCCGCCGGAAGGCCGCACCATCGAACGATGTAATCCCGCACCATGTCGCTTCTCAGGAGATAGGTGTCGGAGGCTGGCAGACGGTAGCCGAAAGTCATGTTCAGGGCTCCGTGGTCGCAAAACACTGTATGCAGTTTTCTGGATCTGGCTAGCAGGATCGGTAGTCTTGTGTAGGAATTGGATTCGTCGGCGGAGAGCACGCTCGTAATGCTCTCCTGGGCAAAAACCTCGCGCCAGGCGTCGCGTATACGCAACCCGCTTTTCAGGAAATTCGCAAAACCACCAAATAGGCGGAGCTCATATGCCAACCGCAGCACAGGGTTCGTCGCAAACAAGCTGCGCTGCAATTCGTGCCAACGCGTCAGTAGGCGGCGGTTTTCTTCTTCAGTAGCCGGCATGACACGCGGAGCATATGAGGCGAGCGAGCGAACCTCAACGTTATTTGGGAGTTCTTGCAGGCGGCCGTTGCGGCGCGTAACCACCGTCAGAAAACGGCGATGCGGCAGCATCCGCGCATATGCCACTTGCGCGCGAGACACATTGACATATGCGGACGGAAGCAAGATGGCCGGGGTCGTAGAAGGCATGGGTGGGCGCGCGAAACGGCGGCGAAGCCGGTAATCCGTGTCCCACTTGTCGAGCGCTATCTCGGTGACTTGCGTGAGGCGTAACGCAAATGCGGCTTTCAAGTAACGGCGAACACGCCTTTCGAACCGGCTGGGTTCTGCCGAAAGGCTCTTGATCTGGCGATTCGATAGGAGCGAGAGCGCCGGCAAACTATCGTGAGGACGGGTGGCGAAAATTTCGGCGCGCTCAGGGATTTCCTCGGCCAGCGCCGACAGTAACATTAACTGTTCGAGTTGCGGGAAAGCCAGAGGCGAAAAAACGTCCCACCAGTCCACCGACTCGGAATCTACAAGCTTTCCCAGTCCCACCGCGAGGATTTCGCGCATTCGGCGAAGGTGCTGCTCGTGTTCCACCAGGTCGTAAATACTGAACACCCGGCATCCTATCCGCGCGGTTTGCTGCGAGTAAACATTGCGCCCAGACCAGCCCAGATCGACCACCAAATCCCAATGCGTCCCGGCCCATGCCCCTGCTTCAACCGAATCGTCGGGATGCACCAACAGAATTTTCATGAATAGATAGATTAGCGGAACTGCTCGACAGAAAAAATCTTAGCAGCCGAGGCCGAGCGCGAGAAGCGCGGCTGGCTGCGGGCGATGGGACACGGACGATAAGCTATGATAAACAACGATTGCGGAAACCTGAAGCAGCCCCTCTCGCCGTGAATCGCAGCGTCGCTCAAAGCGCCATCGTACCGTCTGCCGTAACCAACGCTCTGACGTCGCTCGGCGTCCAGCTTGGGAGTCTCATCCTGGTACATCCGGATGCGATTGTCGCAGCACAATTCTCGGCGGCTCCGCAGAAGGCCGGCTTTAACAACGCCGGCTTTAGCAAAGAACAGCGCCTGGATCTCTTGATCGAGGCCATCGAAGCCGCAATTGGCGCCGACGGAACATTAGTGATGCCCGCGTTTAGCTACAGCTTCACCAGAGGCGAGCCGTTCGACATTTCGAATACTCCCAGCGTGGTGGGCATGGTAACCGAGAGATTCCGCACGCGACCAAGCGTTCGGCGCACTGCGGATCCTATTTTCAGTTTTGCCGCCCGAGGACCCCTGGCGGAGGAATTGTGCGCTATCCCTGTCAAAGAATGCTTTGGCCGCGATTCAGCGTTCGCTGCTCTCCATCGGCTAAACGCTCATATCGTCGACTTGGGTTGCTCGATGACCCGCGGCGGAACGTTCGTGCACTACATCGAAACCGCTCACGGTGTCGATTATCGCTACCCGAAGACATTTTTGGGAACGGTAATTTCGCCAGAAGGCAAAGCCGTCAACCGTTCAGTTGTATACAACGTGCGAGATCTCACACGGAAGTCGGATGCCGATCTCTGGCGATTGCAGAAGCGCCTTGCGCAAGACGGAAAATTGCGGATCGCGGATGTGGGAAGATCGCGCATCATCGCGATGACCGCAGGCGACCTTTTCGACACAGCCTGGAAAATGTTGGATGAAGACCCAGCTTCGCTCATCGCAGAAGGAGCTATGTCGGAACCATGAACAGTGTCAGCATCGGCGATCAGATGTATGGATGGGCTCGCGATCTGTTTCCGATTTGCCGGAGCATTACCGGTGACGGCGTCCGGCAGACGCTCGCCTATCTGCAGAAGCTGCTTCCGGGCCTCGAAGTCTGCGAGGTGCCCTCGGGCACCAAAGTGCTCGACTGGGTTGTTCCGGAGGAATGGAACATTCGAGACGCTTTTATTGCCGACGCCTCTGGCACCCGTGTCGTCGATTTCCGCCAGAATAATCTCCACGTGGTCGGCTATTCCGAGCCGGTCTCCGCGGAAATGACTTTAGAAGAATTGCAATCACATCTGCACTCTCTGGCCGCGATGCCCGAAGCAATTCCCTATGTCACTTCCTACTACGAACGACGCTGGGGATTTTGTCTGAGCCAGCACGTGCGCGACAGCTTGCGCCCCGGCAAATATCGCGTGCTGATTGATAGCACGCTGACACCCGGGTCCTTGAGTTATGGCGAGATTATTCTGCCCGGTCCTCGGCCCGACGAATCACCCGAGGTCTTCTTGTCGACCTACATCTGCCATCCCTCAATGGCGAATAACGAACTTTCAGGTCCGGTAGTAACCGCGGCGCTGGTGAGCTGGCTGGCGTCTTTGTCGCAGCGACGATACGCCTACAGGATTGTGTTTATACCGGAGACCATCGGTGCGATCACCTACTTAAGCAAACATCTGGACGAGATGAAGCGCCGAACCGTCGCCGGGTTTGTCGTCACTTGCGCTGGGGACGATCGCGCCTATTCTTTTCTCGAATCGCGCACTGGAAATACCCTGGCGGACACAATTACAAAACATGTGATCAAGCATCACTATCCCGGCTGTGTTACCTATGATTTTCTAGAACGCGGCAGTGATGAACGCCAGTATTGCAGCCCAGGCGTCGACCTCCCGGTTGTTTCCTTGATGCGTTCCAAGTACGGCACCTATCCCGAGTACCACACTTCGCTAGATGATCTGAATTTGATTTCGCCAGAAGGATTAGCTGGGGCCTTCGCCGCTTTGCAGCGATGCATTTCGCTGATCGAGGCCAACCATACCTACCGCACCACATGCTTAGGTGAGCCCCAACTGGGGAGGCGAGGCCTGTATCCTACTCTCAGCCAGCGCGGCAGCGGCCTGCAGGTGCAAACCATGATGAATATCTTAGCGTTCGCCGACGGACACCGGGATCTGGTTTCGCTAGCCGAGCGGATCGGAGTGCCCGCGGAAAACTGTTTACCAATTATTACCAAGCTGCTCGAAGAGCATCTGTTGGAACGAATCGACTAAGACGCCTCTACCTAAGGAATGATTCGATGCCTGGAAAGAATAAATCCAAACACTCGCGCAGCACGACTCGATCTGAAAAAGAACAAGGTTATGCGGCGCGCATGGAACAATGCATCGCGGACAGTCCATTTTCAAATCTGGAACGATTGCAAAATTTCAGTCTTTACACGCCCCGGCAGGATCTGACGAATTTTCTGATCCGCTATGAAATCTTCAAACGAGTGCTGGAGATTCAGGGCTCGATCATCGAGTGTGGCGTCCTGCGTGGTGGCGGGTTGATGGCTTGGGCGCAGTTCAGTGCCATCTTCGAACCCACGAATCATCAGCGGCGAGTGGTGGGCTTCGATACTTTCAGCGGCTTTCCGAAACTGGCGAAACAGGATCGGTCGAGCGAGTCGGACCAGGCCCGGTCCGGCGGCCTCGCGGTAAATTCTTACGATCATCTCGAGCAATGTGTCGAACTGTTCGATATGAACCGTTTCGTCGGGCACGTCCCCAAAGTGGAATTGGTCCGTGGCGACGCGACCAGGACGATTCCTGACTATTTGCGGAAGAATCCTCATCTCATTATCAGTCTCTTGTATCTGGATTTCGATATTTACCAGCCGACGCTCGCTGCCCTAAAGCATTTTCTTCCTCGAATGCCAAAGGGCGCTGTTATCGCGTTCGATGAACTGAACTTGAAAGATTGGAGTGGGGAGTCTATTGCTGTTCTTGAATCCTTGAAGTTGAGAGAATATCGCATCGAACGTTGCTCGTTTGGATCCGTGATGTCGTTCGCTCAGATCGAGTAGCGTGTGTGGTAAGACGCCAAATTTCCTTGACCAAAATCAGGGGGGCTCGACGTCTTCATCAGTGCCTGGAAGAAAACAGATCTCGCGAAAGCGCTGTCGTAAGAAGTCGGCCGAACAAGGGGCGCCTGCGGGGTTTGCCAAACACGCGCGAACGGTTTGAGATAATCTGAACATCAGCCAGAATCCGATTGGGACCACGATCCGTCAGCAGCAACGACAGGCATATTTTGAACATTCCCGATACAGCCCTCGAGGTCCCGCAGTTGCCAGTCGCGACCAACTCTGAAGCACAATTTCGCAAAGAGATGGGCCATATCTCGCGGCATTCGGCGGTCTTCTTTCTGGGAACTCTGTTTACCGCCGGCGCGGGATATCTCTTCAAAATTTATCTGGCGCGAGTATTGGGCCCGGATGCTCTCGGGATCTACGCGCTCGGGATGACAATCGTCGGGTTCTTTGGGCTCTTTAACGGGTTCGGTTTGCCGCAAGCTGCCGTACGCTTTGTGGCCGCATATTCGGCGACAAAACAATGGGGGCGCCTGCATGGGTTTCTTCGTCGGGCGCTCGGGCTGCTTGGAATCGGGAATGTTGTGTTGGCGGTCATCATGCTGGCGAGTGGACCCTGGCTTGCGCGGAGCCTCTATCATGCGCCGGCCCTCCTGCCCTATCTTCACCTGTTCGTTGTAATGCTGGTGTTGGGCGCGTTCTCGAACTTCCTGGGCCAGCTTCTGGCTGGATATAAGGACGTCGCTCTACGCACGGTTATTACAAACTTCATTGGCAGTCCACTGAATATTGTCTTCGGGATTGTCCTGATCAGTCTGGGCTTCGGGCTTCGCGGTTATTTGCTGGCGCAAGTGGCGAGTGCATTTCTTGTCTTGTTATTGCTTTTGGCGGCAGCGTGGTGGTTGACACCCAAGTCGGCAAAGCAGGCTCCCCACGAAGCTATCCCCATGGAGCGCGAAGTGTTCCGGTTTTCCGCTGCCGCGTTCGGCGTCAGCTTCCTGGAGTTCGTACTAGGTCAGTCCGACAAGATTCTGCTGGGAATGTTTCTCGACGCCCGGCAGGTAGGAATCTATTCCGTTGCGGCGACTCTGGTCGTCTTCGTACCGGTGGCGCTGCAGTCGGCCAACCAGATATTCTCACCCACGATTGCCGATTTGCATGCACGCGGAGAACACGCGCTGCTGGGTCGGCTTTTCCAGACGTTGACGAAATGGATCCTCGGACTGACCTTGCCGCTCGCCTTTGTCATGATTATTTTCTCGAAGCCACTGATGCGTTTGTTTGGCGTGGCATTTGAGCCAGGCTGGCTTGCGCTGAGTCTGGGCACCGTGGGACAGTTGGTAAATGCCGGAGTCGGTTCAGTCGGCTATCTATTACTTATGTCAGGAAACCAGGCCCGCCTGATTCGTGTGCAACTCGTCATGGCGGTGTTCATGATCGCCGTTTCGATCGGGTTGGTGCGGCCGTTTGGAATCGCTGGCGTGGCGCTGGCGGCAGCGATGACCAATGCCCTGACCAATATTCTATGTCTACGCCAGGTTCGAGCGACCTTGCGGTTATCGCCTTACAATCGTACGTATCTTCGTTTGCTCGGACCCTGCCTTGTGACCCTCGTCTTAACCGCCGGCATGCGGCTCTTGTTCGGGTCACCTAACCTGCATCTTCATCCAGAGTGGTTGTCGATTGGGATTGCATTATTAGTGTCTTACGCATCGTTTTGTGGATTCGCGCTGCTGGTCGGATTAGACGATGACGACAGGATGATTGTCGCTGCAATTGGCAAACGTGTTCTCGGGGTCATGGGGAGGACGGCCTCAACCTCACAATGACCGCTAGAAAGATCAGCTTGCCGGAGGAACTTTGCGCGTCGGCGGAACAGAAGTTTGGCGCACGCTTCGGGGGCTTGGAGTCGTTGCTGGAGTTTGTGCTTCGAGAGCTTGTCCGTAACGACGCTGAAGCGCTGGATCAAGCCGAACGAGCGGTGCTCGAACAACGTTTGCGAGATCTGGGATACCTGTAACTTCTTCCGATGCCTCTGCCATCTGCCTTGGAACGCGTTCAACGGGAGAGTCGGGAGCGATTGCTCCCGTCGCTGAGGAATCCCAACTGGCTAATCTTGGGCCGCGGCCGCCGCATTTTCGAAGCCGGACTGGACCGTCTGCCAGGATTCGGTCTGAGCGTGCTCGATATCGGAGGACGATTGCAGCCTTATCGTCCATTGCTCGGAGGCAGGACGAAAAGCTACGTAGCAGTGGATCTCCAGGTGACTCCACTCGTCAATGTTGAAGCCGCGGCAGAGGCGTTGCCTTTTCGGGACGAGCAATTCGACTTCGTAATCTGTACCCAGGTATTTGAGTACCTCCCGGACCCCGGCTTGGCGGTTGCGGAAATCAAACGAGTGCTTCGTCAAGGAGGAGTTCTATTCTTGAGTGCCCCAGCGGTGTTCTTACAGGACAATAAGAAGGAGTGCTGGCGTTTCTTACCCGAGGGCTTACGATACCTGCTGCGCGAGTTCGAAACCGTCGAGGTCACACCCGAGGGAAGCAGCCTCACGGGGTTTTTCAGGACATGCAATGTTTTTCTAATAGCATTTTTCAGACCCAGGATTCTGGCTCCCCTATGGCAGTGGACGGCTGTTCCTTTCCTGAGTGTGGCGGGTTGCGTGCTGGAAAAATTTGCTGGACAAAACTTCGATTTCGCAGCGAATTACAGTGTATGGGCTCGCAAATGACAAGACTGTGCGGGGTCGTAGTGAAATGATCACACGGCTGAGAAATGCGTTCGGACACCCTAAGGCGTCGCCGCACTTTGGTCTGCAGTTTGATCGCCCACTGCTCCTGTTCCAGAGCGACGATTGGGGCCGCGCCGGAGTACGGGACCGTGAGGGATGGGAAGAACTCCGGGCAGCTGGATTCAATTTGGGTGAGAGGCCGTACGATTTCTACAGCCTGGAAACAGGCGAAGATCTCGACGCGCTAGCCGAAGTTCTCAGAAAGCATCGGGATTCGGCTGGGCGCAGGCCATCGATGGTGATGAATTTCGTCACGGCTAATGTGGATTTTGAGCGCTGCTTCGAGCCTGGTCAGAAACAAATTCTTCTGCGGCCCCTGAGCGAAGGTTTGCCGGGGAACTGGCGTCGTCCTCGGTTGTTGGAGGGGTATCAGCGGGGCATTGACGAACGGCTGTTCTTTCCAGCTCTGCATGGGCTGACTCACTTTTGCGAACGTGCGGTGTCGCGAGAATTGGAAGCTGGTGGGAAACGGGCTGAAATACTCAAGAAATTGTGGCACGCGCAGACTCCGTACATTCATTGGCGAATGCCGTGGGTCGGGTATGAGTACTGGGACCCCGAAATGAGGCCCGCTCGACGATTCCTGTCAGCCGGGGAGCAGGCAGGGGCGATCGCACGTGCAACAGAAATTTTTCGCAAGTTGTTTGCTGTGATGCCCGTAAGTGCTTGTGCGCCCGGCTATCGCGCCAACGTGGATTCGAGGAGGGCGTGGCGTGAAAACGGAGTGCGGGTCACGCAGAACGGTCCGGGCGAGCGAAGAGGTCCATATCTGGATGAATGCGAAATGTTGGTTACTTTTCGTACGGTTGAAATGGAGCCTGCTCTCGAGCAGTGCCATTTGAAAAAGCTGGTGACGCACGTGGGGGAATGTTTCGCGGCCGGTGTTCCGGCGGTGATCTCGGTTCATTCGATTAATTTTCACTCTACGATACAAGACTTCCGGACGCCAACGCTGCGGCTCATGGATGAATTCCTGACAGCGATTGAGAACAAGTGGCCGGACCTGCTCTATTTGCATGACGCGGATCTATTTTCTCTGGCCACGGAAGGCTCTTACGCCGGAGAAGCCGCGAGAGTGAGGGTGCGCGTGACTACCGCGGGAGTGAAGAGATAGCGTGACTCAAAACGTGCGATCGCTGGTGTTGATTACGGTAGACTGCCTGCGCGCGGATCACTGCGGATTGTACGGATACTCGCTTCCCACCACTCCTTTCTTGGATTCGCTGGCGTCTGAATCTTTCGTGGTTCCGCAGGCCACAGTCGCTGGCGCGCCTACCTATTATTCGCTTCCAGCGATTTTTGCCTCGCGTATGCCTTTGGCATTAGGTCGTGATGTGATTGGGCTCGCCCCGGGCGAGAGCGCGCTGGCAACTGTGCTACGTGAATCTGGTTGTGCCACCGGCGCATTTTCTGCAGGCAATCCATATATTTCGCAGCGCTTCGGTTACGACCAGGGATTCGATGTCTTCCGCGACTTTCTCGACTTCGAGGTGCAATCAAGCCGCAACACCGCCAGTCTGGAAAACGGCCCTGCTTCGGCCCGTGGGAAGCTGAATCGAGCGATAAAAAATATTGCGGGAACCTTCGGATTCAGCAGACTCTACAACGAACTGTACTTTCAGTACTGCATGATTGCGTCGGCAGCCGAAAGTATTGACACTCTGAGAAGATTTCCCGCCGCAGACATTCTCGTGGAGCAGGCTCAAGAGTGGTTGGCATCGGTCGGTCAGCGTCCAGTGTTTCTCTGGCTTCATCTCATGGATGCGCATTCGCCGTACTATCCGCGCGATGAGGCATTTCGCGCTCTAACGGGAAGAGACATCGCGTCTGGCCACGCCCGCTATCTGAATGCCTACTGGAACCGTTCGGATCTGGCTCCGATCGATTTCCGTGAAAAACGGGATGAGATTGTGCAGTTGTACGACGCGGGTGTCCACTGGGTGGACCGCCAGATTGCCCGATTGGTAGACAGTCTCCGGCGAACAAGTCGTTGGGACGATTGTGTGTTTGCCGTGACGGCCGACCACGGCGAGGAGTTTCTCGAACACGGCGGACGATATCATGCGCCGCTGCACCTGAGTAATGAAATCGTTCGTGTGCCGCTCTTGATCCGCGTTCCACGCTCCGAAGGCCGAGGGGTGAAGGTTCCAGCTTCCCCGATGAGCCATCTGCACCTGGCTCCCACTCTCCTTGATTTCATGGGACTGCCGGTCCCGTCTGCGTTCCAGGGGCGGAGCCTGCGGACAAATCTTCAGGGTGGGACGGCCTGGGACGATCCCGCGATTATCGAGTGCGCGTATGGCTGTACCAATCCCTTCCGGGCCGAGAGCCGGAGTGCACCGCGGCTGCTCGGAGTTCGCGATGCCCGCTTCAAAATGGTGATGAAGATTCAGCAAGGGGCGACTGAGGAGGTGTACGACTTGGAAGCGGACCCGGCGGAAATTCATCCTCGCGCAGAAGGACTTGGTGTCGATGTCCGAAGAAGACTATTGCAGGCCGCCCGTGAACACATGGAGAGTACCGTTTCTGCACGAGACCCTGTGAAGCGCCTACGAGCTCAGTTGCGCGATCTTCGGTGCGAAACATTGGGCTAGAATGGAAGTGAACGAGGTCCGTTTGCCGCAAAGTTTTGCTAACCGCATGATTACGGTCTTCACGCCCTCTTTCGCTGACGAGAACAATACCAACGCCCAAAACCTAACGGTCAAGGAAGTCGTGACGCGAATGGATCCCTCACGTTTTCGCGTGGTGATGTTCGGCATCGGCGAGGCGGACCGCAGAATCGCTGCCCGCCCGAACACGAGAATCCTTCGATGGAATAAACACGGGAATACCGCGCGTATTCTATGGTATCTGCTGACCCATATTCCGGATGTGTACTTCTTTCCGAGGGAAGGCCCACTTGATGCCGCTTTTCTTTCAGCCCGCGTGAAGTTTCATTGGAAGTCGGCGCTCGTCACCTACGTGGTTTCCGGAGGACTCGAGGCAGACGCTTCCCGGACGCTTGTGCGGCGCGCCATACGGGAGTGCGACGTGGTTGCAGGGAACAGCCGACATATGTCGGACATCGTCGCGAGACTGGGAGGCCGGAATGTGCAAACAGTTTACGACGGCATTGATCGTCGCTATTACTATCCGCACGGAGAACCGAGATACGAGAGCGCGCTGCCCCGCGTCCTGTTTGCGGGCTCATTTCGTCATTATAAGCGGGTTGACCTCGTGGTTCGGGAGGCTGCGCGGCATTCGGGATGGGAATTCCGGCTGGCTGGAATGGGGGAAGAGCAAGGCCCGTGCCAGCGCCTGGCACAAGAACTCAATTGCTGTAACGTTGTCTTTCTCGGGCATCTGAATGCTGCCCAACTGGGCGATGAGATGCGCCGGGCCCGGATATTCTTCTTCCCCAGCGAACTCGAAGGGCATCCGCAGGTATTGGGGCAGGCAGCGGCGTGTGGTCTGCCTTGCGTGGCGCGAACCTCCTATCGCCCCGATTATGTCATCGATGGGACCACCGGTCTGCTAGCGTCTTCGAACGAGCAGTTGGGGGAGGCGCTGAACCGTTTGATTCAAGAGCCGGAACTCAGAATTCGGATGTCGTCGTCAGCCGTCGAGCACGTAAGAAAGTTCGACTGGGACCAGGTTGCTAACCAGTGGCAAGAGCTTCTGGAGTTGGCGGTAGTAGAACGGAACCAGAACCGAGAGAAGCGAGTATCGCAAATCGCATAAAGGCAAGCGACGTTCATTCACTTCTGATTTTGAGGCGCTGTGACAGGTCCGCGGTCACCTGCCGAGCCGAGCAAAACGGAGCCAGACATCTGTGCTGAAGGTTGCCCAACGCTTGATTACCCTATTTCCAACCTCTGGAATGAGGAGTCCAACCGGGGTCAACGAGTCCGAAGACTGTCGATATTTATCGGTTGGCAACTGTGGAAGCGCACCGTTCGCCGACCAATCACCGTTACACTTTTCAATGGCAAACAGTTTAGAGCCTATCCGGATTGTCAGGTTTCTTCCGGTGTTTTTTACACCCGCATACCCAGTAGCAGAAACATACTCTTCCTCAGGAAGCACGTGTCGGGCGGGACTCTAATCGATGTCGGAGCCAACGTTGGCTCGGTGAGCCAATCGCTGGCCGACAGGATGGAAGACGCGATTCTCTTTGAGCCAAATCCGGTGGCCGCCGCGCGTGCCCGGGATAACCTTGCTCGGAATCAGCTTGGTTTCAAGGTTTACGAGCTTGCCCTTTCCGATACTAGCGGTGAGATCGGTTTCGAATGCCACAGCGCAGTCGACGGGGTAGCGCACATTGTCACCAAAGCTCAAGGCGCCCCGAGCGCCACTCGCATGGTTTCATGTGTCACTTTTGATGAATTTCTGCGTCAGCATGGTGATCCTCGCTTCCCGATTTCTCTGGTCAAGATCGACGTCGAAGGTCATGAAAATTCGGTCCCTCGTGGGATGCAGCAGTTTCTCGCGAGGCAGAGACCGCTGGTGATGTTTGAATATTTGCAAAGGACGAATCTTGAAGAGACCCTGAGATTCTTCGCTGAGGTTGGATACCAGGTTTTTGAATTAGGGACGAGCGGTCCAGTTGCCGTCAGCAAACGAGTCGAACCCTTGCAGGATTTGTTCGCATTCCCTTTGGAGCGCGCGCCTGCCATGGGCGTGGCCAGAGCTACCTCATGACCCGAAAGACTGTAGTCCTCACGGAGATCATTGCTCCGTACCGCATTCCGGTTTTCAACGTTCTGGCACGTCGAGCGGAAGTGGATCTGCACGTAATTTTTTTAGCAGAGACAGATGAAACATTGCGGCAGTGGCGCGTCTACAAGAACGAAATCTCTTTTTCACACCAGGTTTTGCCCTCATGGCGATGGCGCATGGGCAAGAGTAGCTTCCTGATGAATCGCGGATTGTGGTCTGCCCTGAATCGCGCCTGTCCGCAGGTGATCATCTGTGGCGGCTACGCTTACGCTGCCTCATGGGAAGCACTCTTGTGGGCGCGCCGTCACCGGGTTGATTTCGTTTTGTGGTCGGAGAGCAACCGTTACGATACTCGCCTCGGGCGGCCGTGGGTGGAGCGGCTAAAGGCATATTTCCTTAGCCAGTCTGACCGCTTTGTGGTTCCGGGAAAGGCTTCCTTCGAATATCTCAATTCGTTTGGCGTCCCAGTCGCTAGCATTCTGACCGCGCCCAATGCGGTAGACAACAGTTTATACGCGACGCAAGCGAAGATCACCCGCTCCCATGCTTTGGAATTTCGAGACAAACTGAAGCTACCCTCGCGATTTATTCTTTTTGTCGGCCGCCTGGTTCCGGAAAAAGGGGTTTTTGATCTCCTGGCCGCTTATGCCAAACTAGAGAGCGCCGTGCGATCCCAATTAGGGCTGGTATTTGCAGGAGACGGTGTTTGCCGTGAAGAACTGCTGCGACAGGCCAAATCCATCAGCCCGGGAACGATTTGTTTCCCTGGATTTGCCCAGCGCGAAGATCTGGCCGGTTTGTATGCGCTGGCGGAGGCGCTCGTTCTCCCGACGCACAGCGACCCTTGGGGTTTAGTCGTGAATGAAGCGATGGCGTGCGGTCTTCCGATCATCGTAACCAATGTCGCTGGCTGCTCGGCCGACCTGGTTGAGGACGGTTGGAATGGCTATGTCGTGCCTGCCCGAGATCCGGAGAAGCTCAGCGTTGCGATTGGCGCCCTCGGGCGGCAACCTGAGCTTAAACAGCAAATGAGCGCGCACAGTTTGGAACGAATTCGAAACTACTCACCGGAAGCTTGCGCCGACGGTCTGGCTGTGGCCACCATCTCGTCCACCACGGAGCCGCAATGAATTCCTCAAGACCGCTCCAGTGGGCTGGCGCCGCGCTCGGGTTGGTCCTGGCACTCTATTTCGGCTATCAGTATTTGCGATACTTCAGCAACGTTTCTTTCCTCGGCGGAATCGTGCTACTCGAGGTGATCATTGCCTGCCTCTGGAAGTATGACGAGCGTTTTCTCCCTTTGCTGATGATCGCCTTTATCTGGGCCGGTACCCATGTACCTATGCAAGGTGCCTGGACGATAGCACGGTGGGTCGTGTTGTTCGCAGGAGCCTCAGTAGGTTTCCTGGTTTGGACCAGGCTCCCGAGGCACCGCTTCGGATCTTTACATCTGATCGCTTTCTTTTGCGTTTGCGCGGCATTTGTTTCTGCCACTGTTTCGCCATTTATACGAATGGCTTCACTCAAGGCTTCGAGCCTGTTGCTCCTTTTTCTGTATTGCGCTTCCGGTGGCCGCTTGGCCGCTTTCCAGCGCGAGGACCGTTTTTTTTATGGCCTGCTTTGGGGAGCCGAGATCGTAGTTTATTCGACGGCGATCTGTTACTTCGGCATGGGATTAGAGTTATGGGGCAATCCGAACTCCCTCGGTGGCGCCATGAGTGTCGCGGTGTTTCCGATCCTGTTGTGGGGGTGGCTCGTCGCCGATCAGCCTGCGGCGAAACTTCGCAGGCTGGTCGCGCTGCTTCTTTGTGCCTACCTTATTTTTTTCAGCGTCGCACGTGCCTCGATGATTTCGATGGTGGTTGTTACTCTCGTTCTCTGTCTCTGCCTGCATCAATACAAATTGTTGGCAAAGGTTGTTGCGATCGTTCTGCTATTGATTGGGATCACAGGGGTGTTGGCTCCACAAGCCCTGAACCAACAGCTAGGGAATCTGAAGGATGTCATGCTCTATAAGGGTCACAAGGAAGAAGGGATCTTGGGTTCCCGCCGATCTCCATGGGAAAAGTCGATTGCCACGATTAAGGAGCATCCTCTGTTCGGAACCGGATATGGCACCAGTGCGACGGGCGAAGATCCCGGACTGGATTTCGGGAAGGCAGCCTCCAGCGCCGAAACGGCTCGTGAGCACGGCAGCAGCTATATGACCATCGCAGAGTGGGTGGGCCTGTTGGGCGTGTTGCCCTTTGTGGGGCTCCTCGCCGTGACAGTGTCCAACCTCTGGAAAGTATGCGCGTGGATGAATCGAACCCTGGAACCCCGCCATTACTCGATTCCGCTGGCCATGGTCGTACTGGCCGGACTGGTGCACGCCGCCTTTGAAGATTGGCTTTTCGCCGTGGGCTATTATGTCTGCGTCTATTTTTGGTTTTGTGCCTTTCTGCTGGCGGATTTTGTCCCTGATGCGGTTGCGGCTCCAGCACCCGGCATTGTTCGCAGTAGTTACCATCCATCGCCCGCCGGTCTTGACGCGATCGTGCCCAACCGGTGATCCCAAAAATGATCCGATTGTTTATCAATGGCCTAGCCGCGAGTGCCGGGGGAGGCCTTACGTATCTGCGCAATGTCATTCCTCATCTCGCTCGGAGAGTGGATGCCGAGACTACCGTGTTGCTGAATTCCGCGATGCGCGCGGAGTTCGGCGAACTGCCCAAAATCTCCCTCATCGAAGACCGCGCCCCGCAGAGTGCGACCCGGCGTTTTGTCCACGAGCAGACGGTGCTCCCCAACCTGATCCGTCATAGTCGAGCACAGGTTTTGATTTCCGCGGGCAACTTTGCGCTTTGGAAATCTCCGGTTCCCCAGGTCCTCCTCTCCCGCAATTCCCTCTACACCTCCGTCGACTTTCGACGTGATGTTCGCGCCCGCCGAGACTTCGCTATCTGGGCCGACACGTCAATAAAGGGTTGGTTCGCGCGCCAATCGATCAAACGCGCGGAAATCACTGTTGCCCCGAGTGCAGCCTTTGCCCAGGAACTAAGCCAGTGGAGCGGCCGTCAAGTTCGATCGGTGCACCATGGATTTGATCCGGACGCCTTTGCCCGCGACGTAACGCCGCTATCCTCCACCATTCAAACTGAGCTCGAACAAGCACAAGGCGCTCTCCGCTTGCTCTTTGTGAGCCACTACAATTATTACCGGAATTTCGAAACCCTATTCCGCGCGATGCCCATCCTCCGCAGTCGCCTGCAACCGAAGAGAGTGAAACTGTTTCTTACTTGCCGATTGCATTCCGGTAAAAATCCAGGAACATATCGAACTGAGTCTGCGGCGTCACTGGCCAACGATCTTCGCGGAGCTCATGATATCGTCGAACTCGGAACCGTTCCCTATCGCTCGCTGCATCACCTCTATCGTGCCTGCGATATTTACGTGACTCCAGCTTATGCAGAGTCCTTCTCTCACCCGCTGATCGAGGCAATGTCGAGCGGTTTGCCGGTGGTCGCCTCGGATCTGCCCGTGCATCGCGAAATCTGCGGAGACGCGGCAATTTATTTCCCCCGTTTTTCTCCAGAGGCATTGGCAGATCGTATATTGCAAATCGAGCAATCTTCGGACCTTGCGGAGAAACTGTCGTGCAACGGCCTGCGCCGCGCTCGTGACTTTAGTTGGAGCGCGCACGTTGACTCCCTCATTGTGCTGGCCCAACAACTGGTGCGGACTGAACTGCTGCCGCCCGAACTGGCACAGCCTGGGCAGGTGCACTGATGTCCCAATCGGGGAAGGTAGCGGGAAGGCTGCATGTATTGACGATCACTCCATTTTTTCCCTCGAATCAAAATGAAGTGAATGGTTGCTTTATCGCGGAACCGATCGAACAACTTCAGCAGTTCGGCGTCGATTCCACCGTCATCGCAGTAGCCCCGATGTACTATCCGCGGCAGGAGCCAAGCGCAACCTCTACGGCGGAATGGGTGCGATATCCGCAGGTTCCCGGAAATCTAGGGCTCGCAACCGCGGGCAAACTGCTCTACACCCGCCTGCTCCAACGAGTACGAAACCTGCACCGAGCGAGGCCAATTGATGTAATCCATGCTCACGCGGCCCTTCCTTGCGGTCACGCGTCAGCGTTACTTTCCAAGCGTCTGAACATTCCTTTCGTGGTTACACTCCATGGGTTGGATGTTTTTAACACCTGCTTCCTTGGCGGAATTCCGGCGGCTTGGCGTCGCCGGGTTTCGATGGACGTCTATCGCTCCGCGCATACCGTCGTCTGTATCAGTGGCAAAGTGCAGGAAGTTCTGCAAAGCGGAATGCCAATGCAAATGCAAATCCGCAGCACCATCGTGCACAACGGTGTAAATCCAACTCTGTTTTCGCCAGATCCGTTAGCGTGCCGGGGCTCCGCCCCGGCCAAGATTGAGGCTGCCGTTGGACCGTTCGATGCGCGGATCTTGATGGTCGGCAACTTGCAGCGCAGCAAAGGTCACGAACTTGTGTTGCGGACGCTCGCGACACTCAAACCTTCCTTTCCCCATCTCCATTGCCGCATCATCGGCGAAGGGCCGGACCGCACCCGGTTTGAAGATCTGGCGCGCGAATTGGTCATTAGTCAGCAAGTTGAGTTTGTCGGCCGCCAGAGCCGGGCAGGAGTAGCGGACGCCATGCGACACTGCTCGTTGTTCGTACTGCCCAGCTCCAATGAGGGTCTTGGTTGCGTATACCTGGAGGCGATGTCTTGCGGCAAGCCGGTGATTGCCTGCTGCGGGCAAGGAATTGATGATGTGATTGAGCACGGGAAAAATGGCTGGCTCATCCCCGCGGATGGACTCGAACCGTTGGTGCAGGGACTTACAACTTTACTTGGCTCGCCGGAAATGTGCGCGCGGATAGGCGCCGCTGCCCGGCAGACGATCCTGGAAAAGCTGACGCTATCGCAGCAAGCGCAACATTTGGTCAGGGTTTATCGCCACGCTAGCGCCTGACAGGCCCTCATCTGAAATACCTCTCTCGGCGCTCTATACAATGGTCGATCGTCATACTAAGGCTTAATGCTGGAGCAAGCTGATAACTTGGTCACATCAGAGCAACGCCTCAGGTCCCCCGCTCGAAAGCTTTGGTGGGTGGTCGGAATCTCAATCCTGGTATCGCTGCCGTGCGTTGGGCATCGAAGAATCGAGGCCGGAGATCTTGGCAGCCACATCTGCAATGCCTGGCTCGCACAATTAGCCGCGGCAAAGCACCAGGACCATACATCGTTCCGCGGTGGAACAATGTCCTGGGGGACATCGCTTTGGCATGGCTGAGCCGGGCGCTCGGATTCGTGGCCGCTGCAAAGGTCGTAGCGGCGATGTCTGTGCTCATTTTTTTCTGGGGCGCGTTTGCCTTGATCAGCATTGTGACTCGACGTGCCCGCTGGTTTCTAGTCCCCGCCATCGCGATGGTTGCCTACGGTTGGACCTTCCAGATGGGTTTCGTGAACTACGACCTCTCGCTCGGATTTTCTTTCTGGGTGATTGCTCTTACTTGGCGAGGCCGCGCTCTGGATTGGATCTTCGCTCTTGCGCTCTCTGGATTGGTGCTGTCTGCTCACTTGAAGGGGTTTATGTGGCTAGTAGGAACACTGGCCTACATTAAACTGTGGCAGAGAATGACCCGATGGCGCTCGGCTTTGCCGACTGCGGCATTACTGGCGATTCTGGGGACACATTTCTACATCGCGCATACATACCGAACTTACGATCCTGTGTTGTGGCACGTTTTATAACTACTTAGGATTTGATCAGTTCGTTTTGTATACCCATCGTTATCGGGTATTAGCCATTGTTGCCCTGCTTCTGACGATTTTGATTGTCGTACCCGAGGCAATCCGACAACGACGAAACACCGATTTCTGGCGCATGATACGTCTCCCTGCGGAACTGTGGATCATCGCGGTCTTCGCCACCGCGATGCTGTGGGGTGGCATCATCGTTCCAAAGTACGCGACAGGTTTTACCTATGTCCCCTACCGCTTCACCTCAGTGGCAGCAGTTCTAGGCCTTTGCATCTTGGGCTTTGTGGGGCCACGTAGATGGAATACGTTAGCTTCTGTGATTTGTGCGCTCGTTGTTTTGCCTGGATGTATCAAGACACCGGCAGCATCGATAGACTGGAGCAGCAAGCGGAGATCCTCGTCAATCGGCTGCCGCACGTAACCCGCCTGATCCAGACCATCGCAACGCCCCCGGGAGTGTTTTCCAATTGAAGAATGAGCCTGGAGAAGAGCCTGAGGGTGGTGGTAGAGGAAGCTCCTTTCAGATTTGGATTCGGAACTAACTAATCTAGCAGCCGGGGCGGTGGGAATGTGGAAAGCGCGCCTTTGCTGTTCGCGCTTTCCAAGGAAGAGAATAATCCCCGGGGTTGGGGGATTATTCTCTTCCGTCATTTCCACGGCCCAGCCACGGGCAGTTGGAATCGTTCGAACAGTTTGCGTTTGGCTTGCTGCATACGCTGTGCGGCTTCAGTGTCGCTGTGAGTTGCGGCAATGCGTTGCAAGACCGCGAGAGTGAGGCCCGGGCGCAGGTATTGTTGCGGCTGGGGGAGAGCCAGCAGCGTCTCCAGCGGTGTCTGGTAGCGGCGGTAAATCCTCTGCTGGCGGCCCTTTTCGTCGATTTCGATGTCGGCCTGTGCGCACGGACGATGATAGTTGAGATAGGGATTGAAGTGGGCGCTGTAGAACTCTTGCAGGCGCTCGGCGTGGGCTGCATCGATCGAGCCGTAGCCCAGGTGCTTGCGGATCACGGCGCCATTTTTGGTTTCAACCAAGCCGTTGTCATTGCTCTGCCGCGGTCGACTTTTGGTTTGTTCGATCAATAATTTCTGGAGCATACCGGCGATCACGCGATTGATGAACTCGCTGCCGTTATCGGAGTGAAAGCCGAGAATACGGAAGGGAAACTGTCGCAGCATGGCCTCCAACACCGGCTCCAGCCAAGTCTCACTAATGCGTGCGCTGGCAGAAACGATTTGCCATTGCGTAACCTCATCGACGGCATCGATGTGATAGACACCCTTCTTTCCTGGCGGATCGCCTTGATGGACGGTGTCGACGCGCAGATACCCGGGCTGCCCCTGCGGATCGGGCCGACGCCGTTCTCCGATGGCGACGGCGGTGGGCCGCGTCTTAACGTAGCGCAGACGCCCTTCGCGATAGCGCGGCTGTTGGCGCAGATTGTAGAGGTGCGACACCGAGAGCGTGGCTAAGCGCTTGAACTCATCCTTGCCATACCGCCGGTACTCGCGCTCGAGGATGCGCCGCGTGGCCGGCCCGCTTAAGTTGTCGTGCGCCTCATCGACCGTGGCCAGCAGTTCGATGTCGGCGCGAGTATAACGCTGCGGAAAATGATGACGCCGGTACGGCGCGGACTGCAGCGATCCAGTTTTCCGATAGCGAGCGATCAACCGCGTCACCTGCGCCCGGCTCAGGCCCGTCATCTTCGCCACATAGCTGCGTAACAAACCCCGCGCCGGGCGGCTCTGCTTCTGGTATTCCTGCCGACCTAGCACTTGTTCGATCCAGTGATAAATCTGCGCTTGAGTTTCGCCTTCGAATCGAATGGTTTCGCTTGCGCCCAAGAAAGCCTGGATCTGCCCCAGGCTCAGTTTCTCTGCTTCGTGCACATGAATGGTCAATCCTCAGCATGCCATCCCCTTCAGGCTCATCTTGTATTGGAATCCTACCTCCCCTTCAGGCTCATCTTGTATTGGACAAGACTCCGGGTTCCAGAATCGGTGGTATCGTGGATCAGGCTTGCGTCGGTCGATGCTTCGCCTATGCGAATTACGAGCCCGCCTCCGGCCAGTTCAGAATTCGCGCCCGGCCTGATAGCCCGCTCGTCACCGCTTCTGCGTTGAGTGGTGAGGAAATGCAACAGGGCAAGTACATTGTCCGGTCCCAGAATTTGCCGCTTGCTGAAATCTATCAGTGCGATCTGCGAGACCTCAGCAACTTGTGCATTCGGGATCTGGTGGCGGGGGAACTGAATGGCCAGCCTGGCTTTGTCCCGTCGAGTACTAGTACGAGTAGCAGGAATTGAAATGCGGATAGCCGGCTCGCGATAACACGGTGATACCATCAAACATCGCCTTGGCACATTGCAGACTTTAATTACAGACTGGCATCTCACCGACATGAGCACCTGGCGCATTTTTACAAGCTGCCTTTACCTCGCATTCATTGCCGGCCTTTCGTGGGCTTGTTTTCGCCGCCCCATTCCTGATGACTTTGATCGATATATCTACGAAGCGCTGGTTCGCGGGAAGTATGACACCGTCGAAAAGGTCTATCCCGTAGTGAAGCATTCAAACCCGCGAGCCGAGCAAAGCAGCGTGCTCGACAGCCCAACCCATCTCGGGCAGCTTGAGCCTTTGTATGCGATCAGGCCACTCTACGTGAAGGCGATTGAAGCGACCTCGTTTACGCGCCTCCCAATTCAGGGCCGCATTAATCTGATCTCTGCGCTGTCTCTGTTTGGCATTGGTCTAATCGTTCTCGGATGGACACGGTCGCCCGGCTATTCTGCGTTGCTACTGGCCATGTCGGCAATCGCGATCCTTGGCAGAATGGGTACACCAGATGGCTTTTCGGCTGTGGTGGTTCTCGCCGGCTTATGGGCCACGAGCCGGAATAGGTTTCTGGCCGGTATTTTGCTTCTACTGGTCTCGATCTGGATTCGCACCGACAACATTTTGCTGCTCATCACAACGCTCGGATACCTGCTGTGGCAGAAGAGAATCACAATTGTCGATGCTGGAGTCATCTCCGCACTTTCCGCAGCCAGTGTGGTCCTGATCAACCACTTTTCCGGAAGCTACAGTTGGCCTGTCCTTTTTCAATTCAGTTTCATAGGAGGCAGATCGCCCGCGGAGATTACCCCCCATTTCGGCGTCGCCCAATACCTTGAAGTCGCTGCCCATAGCGCCGAGACGATTATTCCCCAGGTGGCCATTTGGGCTTTGTTGAGCATCGCGGCATGGAAGTGGGATTCTCCATATCGCGGATGGTTGATTCCTGTTTGGATCGCCGTGGTGATTCACTTCGTCCTTTTTCCATCGCCCGAAGCGCGGTACTTGATCTGGGCTTTTGTCGTCACTGGCGTGATCTTTGTCACTGCTATAAAGTACCCGTCCTTGGTAAAACCTCTGCGTGCAAATATAGGCTTGAGGGATGCCAATTAGCCAGTCACCTCACATCGGTAGAACCCAATTCTGTGATACGAAAAGTTAAAGACTGCTTGCTAATGAGCCAGTTGCATTGCTCTTTCCACTAATGATGCACCGTCACGAGATAGACGGGGTAACCACCGAATGTGCCCTGAAGGGCGATTTCGGCGTGCTCTTCCAACATGCGCCGCAGAATCCACTGACGATCGCCATCCAAGGAGCCGATGACATAGTACTCCTGATAAGAGTTCAAGAAAGACGGAAGATCACGGACTGGAAGCCGTGTCCAGCGCCTGAAAGCCTCGGCCGTGAGGACAACCCAGTTGTAGTGAGGCATGCGCACAGAGCTCGGATCCGTTATGTACACGCAACGTTCGCGCAGGGATGCCGAACCATGTGCTTCGAGACGAAGAAAAAGATCCTCTTCGCCGGGTACAATCGGGAACGATGGTTGCAAACCGCGCGATGGGAGGCGCTGGACAATCTAGTGTCAGAAGAACGGGTACGACCAGACGATATCGATGGCGGATTCGAATTTAATGCTTGGTATCTTTGCGACCCAAATTATAGGCCCAGTCCGGAGAAAAGCTGGTGTTGGGTGACAAACGACGATTTCATGATCGCATTCGGACCAGTCCCCGGTTATAAGGAGATGAAACGGTATCATTTTCAAAGATGGCTGCCACCGGGGGAAGGGACCATTTTGATCTTGCGAAAGAATGATGCCAAGCTCCGCTGAAGCACTCCAGGAAGCGCAAAATTCTGAGTCTAAATTTCAGAGCGTACCGGATACTACGCCGCGATTAGCATGAGAACTTCGCAAGGCCCCCAGAATAGCGGCCAAAACCTGAGAACGAATCCTCCGCGAGAACGGAGAGCGAATACTCCCATACGCGGCACTTACGGGCAAGATACAACAGAACTTCGAGAGGATGGGTTGCGATGCGGCGTGTAGCCTTTGCAGTTCTCTTCCTGTCATTGGAGATTGGCGGCCGGGGTTACGCCTCCAGTTTGCAAAACGCGAACTTAGCGAATAGAGCGGTGACCCACAGCCACTTAGGATCGGGAGCTGCGACCGCATCCCCCTGCGTGAATGGAAACTCCATGGCGGGACCTTGCGATGGCGACGCGCCCCCTGGAATCACTTACGCCACCACCGCGCAGAATTGGTCTCAGACCATTGCCCGCGGACTGCAAAACCTTACGGGATGCCCGACTGGGATCGGTTGCCCAACGCAAACTGTTACCCTGGCGGCAAACTTTGTCGGCATTGATGTCACGACGGGACTCTACCAGGTCTACATCAACGACTCCAACGCTGAGGTCGTAACTGTATCCGGTGGAACCTACAATCCGTCAACGGGCGGAACAATCACATTCATTTCTGTCTTCTCGCACGGTGCTTCTGCGCTATATACCATCGGCTCAGCTTCTTCCGGAATTCAGGAAGCGCTCAATGCTGCCTGCGGAATCAGCATCACCACATGGCACAACCAGCAGTGCAACGTAACAGTACCCGCAAACGGCGGCCCGACGACGGGGTTTAATCACCCGCTGAACACCTACAACGTCTACGGAACTATTTTCTTCCATTCGAATCAGTCAGTTTTTGCCGGCTATGGTTCATCGCTGAATTGCTTGGGTCGAGGGCCATGTTTACAGGTGGGGGATCTGGTGCGGTCCACTGATTACGTCGCCAATGCCATCAGCGGCTTCAGTTTCCGCGCACCCCTCGGCGTGTCATCGAATCGCTCTTTCGCTGGCCTGCAAATCGTGAACACAGTCGTAACCGACGGCGTCGCGACTATCATTACAAGCTCTCCGCACGGTTTCCGCCCGAGAGATTTAGTGACAATCGAATTCACCGACGATGCGCGCTACTGGGGAGATGCAATCGTCTCCACGGTCCCCTCGGCCACGACTTTCACTTACGCGCACACGAAGTACAGAGGCTCGATTACATCGCAGGTTACTCCCGGCGTAGTGGCGCTCGCCTACGAAGCCATTCTCGATAATGGCGGACAGACCCACTTCACTGACATCCAGGTCGACAGCTCCTACAATGGCGGCACAGGACTCTTCAACGACTTCTTTGATCTCTGGGATGACGAGAACGCAACCATCGATCATTTCAACAACAACGGCATCAGCCTGAATCGCTCGGCGAATTGGGTCGGATGCTTCGTCTGTTCTTTCGGGGCATCGAATATTCCCGCTGGTCAACAATTAGCCAGTGTCATCAGCCTCAGAGATTCCAGCATCACTGCGAACGGCTCAAATGGAGTTACCGACTACAACTCAAATGGACTCTATATTGAGAACACGATAATCCAAGCTTCTGGTCCGTGGCAGGTGTACTCAGCCAATTCCACCGGAAATTATCAAGGCGCATATATTAAGAACATTTATTCCGAGAGCAATACTAGTCTCAACCCGCGAAGTCCAGCGTCCTCTCCTTTTCCCGGCTTAGGCATCGCTGGTTTGATCGCAGGACAATCAACTGGGGCTGCATATTTTGAGATCACTGGGAGTGGTCAAACTCAGGGAACGTTTGCAACGGGTGGGGCGGGATCTAAGCCTTATTCATACTTCATCGTGGCCAATGACACGACTGCGGGTACGCAAACCTCTCCGATGCAGGTTCTCAACTGGTTCTCCACGGGAAGCGATTCAATCCCCGTTCGTTGGCCAAGGGTGGCGAACGGGACAGACGATATCACCTATGACGTGATTCGCATGATAACCCCGGTTGGAGTCGGAGCGGTCTATCCCCATGTCGGGGGATGCCTTGGCGGCCCCGGAGGGACGTGCGGCTATGTGGCCCAGGGATTGACCCAATCTTCTGCTTGCTCTGGTGGTCTTGTCTGCGCCTACACTGACTCCGGTGCGGCTTCCACCTCTCCCTACGCGAGCAATCCGACCACTCATCCTTTGCAAGGTAATTACAGCGGGAATCTGATCTTCTGGCCAGGTTCGATTGTGTCAGTCAACAAGAGCGTCAGTGTAGATGTAGAACACGGGAACGTAGTGGGAGTGGGACTGGGCGGAAATCCGATTCAGGTTTCCAATCAGTGCTCAGCTTATGGGACAGCATCGTCGGGAGGGTATACTGCGTGCCTGGCGAGCACGACCACGCCAAATAACAGCGTTAAGAATCAGACAGCCACATTGATCACGGACGGACCTGCGAGCGGTGGTGGCATGTCTCTAACCAAAGGACGCCTAAATTTCTCATCATCTCCATTTAGTAGTATTGCGCCACACCACATCATTACTTTGATTGATTCCCAGCCTGCCGTGACTCGGTCAACAATGGGATATCGCCCGACAGCGAGCGAAAATGATACGTGGATCGGAACGGATGTGTCGAGGGACGGAGTAGGATTGAGTGCGGGGCAGCTTGCCTTCGGAGCTCCGGTGTCCATCACAAACTATATACATGCGACGGGGGACGGTTTCCATCCGAATTGGCTGGAGCGGCTGACCTTGAAGCAAAAGACATTCGCGGTACCAGTAAGAATAAGCGAGGGGAACACTTTTACTTTGGGTGCCGGCTCCCCCTATCCCAGATGAAACTTTACACGATTAATAACATGCCCGGGACCCATGTGCCTCCACAGAACTGCGTTGATGTGGTTGGCGAAGCAAAGGGCCTCACTAAACGGGATCAGATCTCTAGCATCACTCCACCTGGGAAACTAGGAAATCTTTCTCTTAACGCGTATCCAGCTGATGATGATGCAATCGTGTTACATTTCTGTAACCCGAGTGGTTCCGAAGTAATCACCCCAGCGGGCGCGTACTCATTTCTGGCTGTGCACTAGGCCGTCGCCACCGCTTCTTGCTGCGGCCGAACTTAAATTGGCTCCGATATCTAGACGGTAGTGTCACCTCGGGATGAAGACTGTCTTGGCTGAATCGGCGGCCGATATTTGACGTCGACGAGGGCTGCTTCGTCTTACAGTTCTGATAGCCCATAAATGGCGCGCCTTCCGAGCCCGTTCACAAACACCGGGGGCTATACGGATTGAGGGGGAAGTGCTTCACCCGCGATGGGCCGGACTGAGCGGGAGTCGGGCGAAGAAACGGCGCAAAGTTGTGATAACCCCATCTGATTACATCAACTATCGGCAAACAGCAGCCCAACCAACCCCGACCCAGTGTGACTCATCAATTTTGCAATTGTCGAAAAGGTAGAATGGGTCATCAAACATTTAAGTGCGCGGGCCTTGACCGAAACGCCTGAGACCGTCGGGTATTTGCCAACACTCGATGGTTGGAGAGCGATCGCGATTCTTGCCGTATTGCTTGACCATGGCTCGAGTCTGGCCCTATGAAGTAGATTGGCCGTCTCTCCTACAGCCTATATCTGTGGCAGCAACTGTTCTCGGTTCTCCGCTTGGCACGGCCGTGATTTTTCTGTGCGCGTGGCTAAGCTATCGCTTTATCGAACGTCCTTTCATCCGCTGGGGACACCGCCTCGCGCCACCGCTGACAGAGGGACGCGACGATCTCGTGAATCAGGCACACGAATCATCGTGTTTGGTGCGTTCGTGAATATGGGCGTGATCGGCGTACTCCAGCATTGCTGTTGAAATATCCCGATAGCGCGGTGGTACAGGTGTAGCATTTTCCTCTCAATGCGTGTAACCCCACAAACACCGTAGAGTCGGTCTGAACATGTAAGATGACAGACATAGTCCGCGATGTTGGGAGGTTTTTCATAGCGTTATGAGGTTCGTCAGCCCGCTTTTGAGGAGAGTCGTCTATCCCGCGATGCATTACACTGGAGTGCTGAACCGGTGTGTTCCTGGCCATGCCTGCTTGGTAGTGAATTATCACGGCGTGATTCCACCTCGTCCTTATTGTCGCGACCCGTTCTTGGATGCCAACCTTGTGTCATCAGCGGCTCTGCGAAAGCAGCTTCGGTTCTTGAGAAACAATTACAACGTCATTGAGGCTGAAACTTTTCGTGGATGGCTGGAAAGGAAGGGAACTCTTCCTCCGCGATCTGTGCTGGTAACTTGTGACGACGGTCTTGTGAACAACTTGTCGGACATGCTCCCCGTTCTTCAGAGCGAAGCTGTCTCGTGTCTATTTTTTGTGACTGGGGAGTCCTGCAGCGAGCAACCGGGTATGCTTTGGTACGAAGAGCTTTATCATTTGCTAAGAGCTGAGGAAGTCTGCGACGAGGACGTGCAGGCGATCTTTGAAATGGATAGGGAGCATTTTCACGGACAGGGTTTTCAGTCCAAGTGGTGGACCTGTGTCGTGAATGCATCGCGCTTTAATACACGCCTCCGAATGGAAAAGATCGGATTGATTCGAAGCATATGCAAGGTCGCTCCATCCATGCTTCCCGAGCGTTGGAGGCGAATGAATGTTCGCGAGTTGCAAAAATTGGCGAGGTCTGGGATGAGCATCGGAGCGCACACAATGTCGCATCCTGTTCTGGCCCAATGCAGTGAAGACGAGGCATACCGCGAGGTTCAGGAAAGTAAGACTGAGCTCGAACGCGTGTTAGGGCAAACAGTTTGGGCTTTTGCCTATCCCTTCGGAAACCCTGAAACGATGGGGGAGCGAGAAGTTAAAATCGCTCGCGAGGCCGGTTTCGAATGCGCATTCGTGAATGTGCGGGGCGGCAGCTTGGACCCTTCTCAGTGCTTTGCGCTGGCTCGGACTCACGTTACCGCCGACATGTCCTTGGCGGAATTTGAGGCCCACCTTAGCGGATTTCACACTCGCCTGCAATCTGCCGTGCGAGGCTAACTGGTTTGATGGAGCCGCTGTGAAAATAACCGTTCTGGACAAGATTTCAGAAGACCCGGAAATCATTCTTGACTGGAACAAATTGGCATTCCGGATGGAGCGCCCGGAGGTCTTCTTTACTTATCAGTGGGCTCTCGCCGCGAACCGTGCCTTTTCGGATGTCGCCCGCCCGTTGATTCTTCTTGCTTACGAGTCCGGACGGCTTGCGGGGGTGGCCGCCATGGCAACGATGCCAGCGTCTCCTGATACCACATTCTTCCTCACCGCCAGCACCGCCGATTACTGCGATATTGTGAGTGAACCGGAAACCAGAGAAGCCACGCTGGCGGCTATGCTCCAGGAAATTGGAAATGTGGGCATTCGGAATTTGATATTGGCCAACGTTCCGGCGGAATCACAGACCCTCCGCGTAATCAAAGCCGTTGCCGGATCTCACCGTTTCCACCTTTACCAGCGGGCTGCCAACGACTGCGGCATCATTTTTCTAGGCGACAAGGAACAACGACAATCCCTTCTCAAGACCGTCACGCGAAAAGAACGGGAGAAGCGGGCGCTAAGAAAGCTAGGCCAACTTGGTCCCATACGTGTTAGCCACTTAAACGGGGAGCAAGCGGAGATTGCTTTGCAGTCAATCTTTACCGCCCAGATCTCACGTTTCCTGGCGACCCATCGCCTCAGCCCTCTGATTCAGAACCAAAGGCGCGTTTTCCTGACGGAACTCGGGCGCCTCCTCGCTCCTGCGGGTTGGTTGAAGGTAAGCCAACTCGAAGTCAACGGCGAGCCCATTGCATGGAACTATGGATTCCGGTTTGCCGATAGCTGGTTTTGGTATTTGCCGACCTTTTCCATTCAGTACGAGGAATCGTCTCCGGGCTCGTGTCTTCTTCGGTTGCTGACCGAGGAAGCATGCGCTGACCCCTTGGTGAAAAGACTGGACCTTGGACTTGGCGACGAAGCTTACAAAGAACGCTTTTCCAATGGCGTCTCTTCAACCCGCTACGTGCAACTATCGAGGAGCCTGTCGCGGCGTACGGCAAATGCAGGCCGACATTGGCTGGTAGCTTCTGCTGGCAGGTTTCCGGCTGTCGAAAAGAAGATTCGAGTCGGAAGAAGGTTCGTGAACGGCCTCCATAGCCGGCTTAGTAAAGCGGGCGTGGTTGTCACAGCAAAGTGTGCACTCGCAAGGGCAAAAAGGAGTGTGGTCTCTGAAGATGAGATTGCTTTTTTTGAAGCTCCCAAGATAACGATCGCAGAAGACGAAAGCAGGACTCTGAGCCCGCTGGGCTGGGAAAACATCGCTGTGGCTTCCATGAACAATGCGAACGACGATCAGACATTAGGGTATCTTCTGCGCTGTGCCCAACGTCTAAAAACGCGTCGCTCAAATGGTTATTATTTGCACGAGAGTGAAACACCGCCCTCGCACTTTCTGTGGGTAGACTCTTATGATGGGTTCCACTTGTCAGAAATTAATTCCACGCTTGAATCGAGTGACCCCAACGCCGTGATGATATTTGATTGCTGGACCCCTGCGGCACAACGGGGCTATGGCAACTATGCAACGGCAATTCGCTTGGCGGCGGCAGATCAACAGAAGCGACAACAGCATGTGTGGATCTTTAGCGCAGCCAAAAATGAGTCGTCCCTTCGGGGGATTATTAAAGCTGGTTTCGCCTATCGCTTCTCAATGGTGCGCAAGCGAATGTTGGGCTGTACGTCGCTATCACGTCGTGGCAGCGCTCTCAATCTAATAGCCAGTACACAAGCGCCCCCACCACCCGCAAATAGACTGTGACCATGACCCGCCGGGCTTGTATAGCTGTTAACGAACTTTTAATCCGGGTAGACATTTAGATTTTCTCGATCGGCCTAGAGAAATTTCGTTTGGATCAGTCACCGCAGCAGTCTTTCGTGTTGCACCCAGAGGTACTTAGCGGTTGGACATCTGCTGATGTGACCCTCTCTTAGCAGGTCAGACATAATCGTCTGTTTTGGACTAGAATGGCGCTCATGCTGAGCTTTGGCCGCGAGCAAACTCTATCCCGATGAATTTGTCGGTTTGAGTTGTGTAGGTTGCGTAAACAAAAATTGTTTGGATTGATCGAGTTGCTGGCATCGAAAAACTAGCCCTCCATTCTCCCCAAAGCAAGATTCCGCGCAGATCGAGGGCCAAATGAATTTGCAAACTAGAGATAAGTGTCGAAACCATTCTTCAGAACCCGAGCTCTTAGTGCGCGCCGCGCAGTATGTGCGTATGTCCACCGAAGACCAGCAGTTCTCGATCGACAACCAGAAGGCTGCCATTCAAGACTATGCCGACCGTCACCGCTTTTTGATCGTGAAGACATATGCGGACGCTGGGAAGAGCGGAGTGATCGCTAGGAACCGCCCAGCACTTCGCGAATTGCTGAAGGACGTTGTGGGTGGCAATAGCGGATACAAAGCAATTCTAGTTTACGATGTTAGCCGGTGGGGTCGGTTCCCAAATAGCGATGAAGCCGCGTATTACGAATTTCTGTGCTCCAGGTCTGGGATACCGCTTCACTACTGTGCCGAGTCGTTTACAAATGACAGTACAGTATCGAGTTCTCTTCTCAAGGCTTTAAAGCGCAGCATGGCGGCTGAGTTCAGCCGGGAGCTTGGCGAAAAAGTATTTCGAGGGAAGACTCGAATAGTGCAACTTGGGTTTTGGGTAGGAGGCCCTGCCGGTTACGGCTATCGAAGGCTGATGGTCTCCGCAGAAGGCAAGCGAAAACAAGTCTTGAAATGGGGTGAACACAAGAGCCTCACCACGGATCGCGTAATACTGGTTCTGGGACCGCGGCTGGAAGTGAAACGCGTGCGCGAAATGTTCTCGATGGCTCTTGACGGACTGGGCTGCACTGCCATCGCGCGTGAATTGAATCGAAGCGGGAAATTCAAAAGTAGTGGAAAGGCTTGGTACAGCCGAGATATCTACAATATTGTTACAAACCCGAAATATGCCGGTTGCAACGTTTGGTATCGTCGTACGCAGCGACTACGTGAGACGCGATTGGCGGTGGAGCCTCAACACTGGATAAGTAAACCGGCTGCGTTTGCGGCAATCATAGATCTCGAAACCTTCGACCGAACTCAGGCCGCGATGCCACGAAGATCAGATTCGCTGTGGTCGGACGAGGAAATATTGAAAAAGCTGCGCCGTCTGCTTGCGTCCAAGGGATATCTGAGTGAGAGCCTTATTCTAAGAACCCGTGGTATGCCTGCTACGTCCACTCTTCATAAGCATTTTGGAAACTATAGACAACTTTACGAGGCGGTTGGGTATCAGCTCCCGCCTTACGATTTGTACCGTGGGGAACCTGCCGAACCCTCGATGCGGTTACGGAGAAAATTGGTGAAGCAACTTGGTGAGATTTTTCCAGAGCATGTCAGAGTCACAAGTCTGCCCAAATCAGATCGCTCAATCTTGGAAGTAGATCACAGCTTCATTGCCTCTGTCTTACTTTGCGCGAGTTACCAACGCGCCGGAAAACAACGGCTTTGGGTAGTCCATCGTCAGAATGCTGCCGAACGTGACCACATTACATTACTTTGCAAAGTGAGTCCTGGCAAACACCGCATTGTAAGTTATCACCTAGTACCGAGAGTTGACGTTCCCGGAAGGACTCATAAGACCCGCCTGTATGACGATGATCCTTTACTCCAGATGGGAATCCCCTTGAAAACGCTGTCTGGGTTTTATGCTGCGGCGAAAACGCTCAGGCTTAGGCAAGGGGTGACCGACCTTTCCGCCTCACCATAGGCCGTTGCGATTGAGTGGGTCGCTATGGCAATCGGTGAACTCGTTCGTGGCATGCCGTGCACAGCGTGATCAAGTTTTCTTCCGAGTCTTCGCCCGAGTGGCTGCGGAACTCTCTGTGGTGCACCTCAAGACTCGACATCGAGCCACAGGATTGGCATCTCCAGCCATCGCGACGCAGGATCTGCTGGCGCAGGGTTTCGTACGACGAGGGATCCAGTCGCAAAGGAGCGGCTTTAGGATGAATCATTTCAGGACGCCTTCTCACGCAAGTTTTCGAGGAAAGCCTGTTGCTGTTCTCCGGGCAAGAATTTGTAATAGCGGGAGATCGAGTTGAGCAGGATGTCTGGGTTGCCGTTGTCCAACCCAGCAAGAAAGTCGGCACAGATCATTTCCAAGCAGTAGCCGCGCGATTTGTCCGTGCCCAGCATCAGGGCTGCCGTCTCGATCGCCTGCTCGATGACCGGGATCTGGCTCTTGTAGACCTTGAAGCGCGGCTTCTTCTGCTTGATGAGGTGACTTTCGAGGGCGAGCGCCTCTTTGTTGTTGGCGACGACGATGCGATCGACATCGACGGCTTCGCGAATGAGCGTGCCGGTCTTGGCGTCTTTCCACCGACCTTCGTGGAAGTAAGAGGAGACGCGCGAGCGCAGGTTCTTGGCTTTGCCGACGTAGATGACCTCTCCCTCGGCGTTCTTGTAGAGGTAGACGCCCGGCGGAGGTGGGGATGGTACGGATTTTGGAGGAGAGATCTATTGGCTGCGCCGACGGTTTTTCTATGATAAAACCTTCGCGAGATTGGAGGGAAAGAGTTAGAAGCGTGCAAGTTGCAGGCGCGATGCGCAGCGCTCGGATGAACGCGACCGGCGGCTTGTGATATGTTTTTCGTACGCCGGGCTTTTCATACACCGGGCGAGGGTAATGTCAAAACGCACAGAGTTGTTCCTGATCTTTCTCATCTGCAGCGTGGTTGTCTATGAGCTGCCATACCTGATGACGTTCAGAGAAACCGGATGGAGTTCGCTTCCGCCGGTGGTTGACTATCCTTCGGACCAGGTGCTGTACATCAGTCTGAGCGCGATTCAGCACAGCTCAGCGACCGAAGTTGTAAACCCCTGGTATGGAGTAACAACTCCCACAGCCGATGTGGCACACCTGAGGTTTCCGGTCACATTCCTGCTCTTCCGCGTCATCCATTATTTTTTTCGTTCGTGGACGACGGCGATGCTGGTATGGGCGGGACTTTGGGCGGGGCTGTCGTTCGCGACGGCGGTATTTTGCCTCAGATCTTTTTTTCCGGACGGCGACCGAAGATTAATCTCTATCGGCGGTTTTGGACTGATCGTACTTCAGTTGCCACTAATCTACATCGCTGAAGTTCGACAGTTGCCTTCTCTGGCCGGTTTTTATCAACTGTGGCTGCCGTACGTGCGTTTTGCGTTTCCACAGATCATTGTGCCAGCGGTGCTAGCCTATTTGTGCGTGCAAGCTTGCGCCCTGAGGACTGGGTCAAAATGGGCGCTGGCTGGAATGGTTTTGCTGCAATTTTTCACGGCCTTAACGTTTCCGTATTTTCCAGTCCTTGTACTAGGAACTGTGCTCGCAGTCTTGATGGCTAAAGTCGGACGAAAGGAACTGGGCTTATCGTGGGGTCCAGCGCTTGCCTTTATTGTGATCTGCGGCGTGGCCGATGCTGGCTATTCGCTACTGAGGGGGCTGGGAGCTTCTCGAGGCAACTTTCAAATTGTTTTCCAGTTCCGGCCCGAGATGCTTCGCGCTTCGTTCCGGCCGTATGTTGTTTTTCTGGCAGCGGCCGCATGTGTAGCCCTGGTGTCCCGGTGTTCTTTTGCAACCAGAGCTACGGTTGCTGGATTGGCTTTCGCGAATGTGTTATTTGCTTTTTCGGGCGTGTTCCTCGCGCCTACGGTAATGATGACGGTTCATGTCAACTATTTGGTTGCCCTGACATCATGGCTGCCAATATTCGTGATCGTCTGGCAGTGGGTGGAGAGATTCAACGGCCGCCTGCTGCGTGTCGCGCTGGCGAGCATTCTGCTGGGGATTGGAGTTTGGGAAGCATACGCGGGCTACCGGGTGAGTTTGCCGCTGAACACTCTGCAGGCCTCTGCGATCAAAGAAGTGGAGAGACTGAATTTGAAGGCGAACGACCTGGTGCTAGCGCCAGCTCAATTTTCCGATGACATTTCCTGTTGGATACCGCTTCTGAGCCCAGCGAGGGTGTTGTACACCCAGGATGCCCAAGATGTCTCGCCGGATTCGATGCGCGGTGAGCAAAACTTCCGGCAGGCCGTCTACCTTGAAACCATCGGCGTCGGCCATGCGGCGCTTCTATCACTGACGGCACCAGGCGTTCCTGAATGGCGAATGAATCCTATCGCGTTGTTTGGCGAGATGCCAATCCTCTGGTCACCTCTTAGCAGCGACCGCACCGGAGTGAAGGAAATGGTGAGGGAACGCCTGGGAGGGACTCTGGCGCAGCTGGAAGCTGAGCCATCGTCTGCCAACTACCTATTCCGCGGTTACGGGCGGGTCATCGTGATGGACGGCAGCAGGGAGCCTTTGTTCCAGCCATCGGCTTTCACACAATGGTTGGAGATTGAGCAAGCTTACGAGCGCGACGGGGTGAGGGTCTGGATCTGCCGGCCCAAAACAGCATGAAGTTTTTTAGCGGCGAATTATCTGGTGGCCGCAAGGCAATAGGATTGCCTCGACAGTCAAAAGCGGCAACGATTCGCGCAATCATCCACTACACAATTGGCCAGGCTCAAACTGACCCTGCTTTTCCCGCTTATTTCTCGAAGAGTGACCACTCCCTAGCAGGCTGCTGAAAAATGGGCTCCGCGACTTAGATTCTCTCCAGTCTCAGCAATTGTGTGATTCGGGAGGTGGTTCGGGCTGCATCCGCTGGTGTCCCGCGCGGATGCATTTTCGGTCCAGCGAGCACACCTCGATCTCGGCTTAGGTTGCTTGCATCGCCAGACTCCTCATCCGGACTAAGTTGTAGGCCGCGGCCGCGAAGGTGAAGACCCATCCCACCTTCCAGACCCCACGATGTCGCACCTTCCGCAACAGTGCGATTGTCTTGAGCCATCCGAAACACTCTTCCACGCGCTTTCTTTTCCTCTGACTGATGGCATATCCAGGGTGCTGCGTCGTGCGGGCATCAATCGCGCTCCCACCGGGTCGCTCCAGGTTTTGGGCCACGTGCGGCGTGACCTTTAAGTTTCTACACTCGGCCACGAAATCCGCCGTGTCATATGGGAACGGGGTGAAAGGATGGAATCCGCTCGATTCCACACCTATACGACACTGCGACGATTCGAAAGGAAGGAAAATGTCGACAAAATGTAGCGCGACAACGAAACGCGGCAATCCTTGTCGGGCAGCTGCGGCTTATGGATCTCAATTCTACCCGCTCCATGGAGACCCCGCGCGGGCGTCCGAACTCGGACGAATGGGTGGTCTGCAAAACCGCCATTATGTGGAGACCGAAGAAGTGACGATCCCTCTGCCGGCGACGCCGGAAGACGTCAAGAACGTGCTCGCTCAGGCCATGGTGGATGTACGAGCCAAAAGGCTGGACCCGCGGACCGCAAGCGCGCTTGCCTACATGTCCGGATTTCTCTTGAAATCATTCGAAAGCACGGACGTGCAACAGCGGCTCGCACGTCTCGAAGAAGGACGGCTGGAGGAAGAGCGCGGAAAGGAGGACAAGTCGTCCGAACCGGGGAACCCGACTGTCACATGACGCAGGAGCCGCTTCTCCATTTCAGAAACGCCGCATCAACGACGGCTCAGGAGTTGAATACAGCCGCTTCACATCGATTAAGCAGTCCTTCTTGAATAGTGACTGATTGGAAAAAATCTGCTGGCCTTCACAATGAGCGCGGGGCGTGCGAGCCAGCAAACCGATTGCAGGGAAAAACGAGTATGAAATGAACCCGAAGTGCCAGGAGAGGAATGAAGGTTTGCGGGTTGGGGCGTGGCCCCTTCATCGAAAAATAAGCGCGACCAGCGCTCTATATAATAGTCATCGTCATACCCGTGACCGTTCCACGATCAGTAACCGGAGGAATCTGTTGCTTCACCAGCGTTACAAAGACATTGTGTTCTGGGGTATTGCCAAGGCCACGCTCCCGAATTACCTCCTGCGCCGATATGTGATGAAGGCGGGTCCAGCCAACGGCTCACGTCATCTGCATCTTGGTTGTGGACCGAAATACCTGCCCGGCTTTCTGAACATCGATGGCAACCTCTTTAACAAGATTGACCTTTGGCTGGACGTGCGCAACGGACTGCCATTTCCTTCGAATACGGTGGATTCGATTTATTCCACGCACATGTTCGAACACTTCTTCGCGGATGAGCTGCAGTTGCTGATGCGAGAATGCTTTCGCGTTCTGAAGCCCGGCGCGGGAATCCGCTTAATCGTTCCTCACCTCGGGAGCGCTATTTCCGCATACAGCCAGCAGCAGAGCAATTGGTTCTACGATTCTTTCCCACGTCACTTCGATTCCCTCGGCGGCCGATTTTCCAATTTTGTATTCTGCGACGGACAGCATCGAACCGCCTTTGATTTCAGCTATCTCGACGAAATGCTTCGGCAATCCGGATTTCGTGAGGTCGAAGAATCGGCGGAAGGACGAAGCCGCTTGTACGGAAACGAAGTTCCGCCCTATGAGCCGACAGACTCGAAGGATTTGCCCCATTCGTTGTATGTCGAGGGGTTTAAATAAGGGGTCCAATAACAATCAGCATAGTAGTCGTTATGGTTTCCCTTTCGTTTACTCACTAAGAGCTGCGTCTTCAAAACCTGGAAGCGGCTCACATAACTATGCGCCAGTCGGGCTTTCCCTGCCGTCACGCTAAGATGAAATGGCCGTAAGAAAGCGAGCAGACATTTCAGATGTGTGGCATCGTTGGCTTCTTGGCGCGTAAGAATCAGGTTTCACTCGCGGTTTTGGAGCAAGCCACTCGTTCGCTTGCCCACCGCGGACCCGACGACTCTGGCACGCTACTCTTAGAAGAGATTCAGTCCGGCACAGAGATCGGCTTCGGTCATCGGCGGTTGGCAATTCTTGACCTTTCACCGCTCGGCCACCAACCCATGCAGGATTCCGTCACCGGCAATTGGATTGTCTACAACGGAGAGATCTATAACTTCCGCGCGCTGCGCAACGAACTCGAAGCCCTCGGCGCCAAATTCAAAAGTCATTCCGATACTGAGGTGATCCTCGCCGCGTATCGCGTGTGGGGCGAAGCTTGCCTGACGCGTCTCGGCGGCATGTTCGCCTTTGCCCTTTGGGATGCCTCGCAAAAACGGTTGCTGCTGGCGCGCGATCCCATCGGAATTAAGCCCCTGTACTACTACCAGTCAGAACAGACATTAATTTTTGCTTCGGAAGTCCGAACTCTCTTGGGCACAGGTCTTGTGCCGCGAAAGACCGATCCCACAGGCGTCTTGAGCTACCTCGCGTTCGGCTCGGTCTACGAGCCCTGGACAATCGTCGAAGGAGTTAAGTCGGTTCCCCCCGGACATGTGCTCACGGTAGTCAACGGATCCGTGAGCATCCGGGAATATTGGAATGCGCTTCCGTCCTCTGCATCCATCAATGGGGTGCAAACATCACGAAATGGGACGGCCGATCAATTGCCTGCGATCTTGCGTGACGCCGTTTTGTCGCACTTGGTAAGTGACGTGCCCGTCGGTGTATTCCTTTCGGGTGGAATCGATTCCAGCGCTTTGGTCGCCGTTCTGAGTCAAAACGGTGTCCGCGCCAACACATTTTCGCTTGTCTTCCGCGAAGAGGAATTCGACGAAGGGCGATATTCGCGGGAAGTCGCCCGCCGCTTTGATACCGAACATCACGAGATACAAGTGTCGTCGCAGGATACCCTCGCTTCACTACCCGAAGCTCTGTGCGCCATGGATCAGCCCACCATCGATGGCATCAATACGTATCTCGTATCCGCCAGAACTCGAGCAGCGGGAGTGAAGGTCGCGTTGACTGGTCTGGGTGCCGACGAAATGTTCGCGGGCTACTCGAATTTTCGTCGTGTGCCGAAGATGGAGGCCTTCTGCAAACGATTTGAACGGCTGCCCAGACTGGCGCAGCGGTCCTTTGCGGCGTCTATGGCGCTGTTCGCGGGTAAGAGCGATCGCGGCCGCAAACTCGCCGAGTTGGCCACTGGCGATGATTGCAACCTTCACCCGTATTTCCTGGTGCGTACGCTGTTTGGTGTCGGTGAGCGTGAGGGGCTAATCTCTACGCCGGATTACAAGACGTGGCAGCGGTCGCTCGACCGGGTGCTGCAAGAATCGATCACCGAGAGCGATTCTCTCGATCCCGTCAACCGCGTTTCTTATCTGGAATCGCGTTGGTACATGCGCAACACGCTGCTTCGCGATTCCGATTTCATGAGCATGGCCCACGGTCTCGAACTGCGCGTACCCTTCCTCGATCGCGCTCTCGTCGAAACCTGTTTCCGCATTCGGGGGAACAGGAAATTGCAAGGCGACTCGCCCAAAAGCCTGCTGCTAGCCAATCTTGGCGTCGAGTTGCCGCGCGAGATCGTGCATCGTCCCAAACGCGGCTTTACTCTTCCTTTTGAACGATGGCTCCGCGGCGAGATGAGGCCCGTCGTGGAAGATGCGTTGCTCAAGAGTACTTGGGATCGGACTTCAATCAGTGCCCGTGCCGTGAGGGGGGTGTGGAACCGCTTTCTCGCGGGCGAAACTTCCTGGTCGCGTCCATGGTCTTTGTTTGTTCTGAAGCGCTGGTGCGAGCAGAACCTCTAAGCGTCGAAAGTAAGAGCGTCGAAAGTGAGCGCGCAAGAACGCTGCTTAAGCCCGTCAGGCAAAGCATCTCGGACGAATACGAATCATCTTACGTTCAAGAATGCCTTCGATTCAGCTAACATAGTGAGAATGTCTGGTGAGACGATCTGCCTGCGCGCTGGCATGGACTTGATTGAAACAAAATCCGAGTGCGATGCTTCACCTGCGAGCGCCGCCGTCAACCTGCTCCCCGTAAGCGTGATCGTTCCCGTGCGCAATGAGGCTCGCAACCTGCCGCGATGCCTCGATTCGTTGGCCATCGCCGGTGAAGTCTATGTCATCGATTCCGGGAGTACTGACGACACAGTCGCGATTGCTCAAACGCACGGCGCGAAGGTGATCCAGTTTCACTACGCCGGGGGCTGGCCAAAGAAGCGCCAATGGGCAATGAATACGCTGCCGTTGGCGTATGACTGGATTTTGCTGCTCGATGCCGATGAAGTACTGACGCCAGAACTGGTGGAAGAAATCAGACACGCGCTTCAGAATACCGAAATGAACGGATATTCCATCCGCCTGCAAATGTATTTTCTCGGGCGAAGCTTGCGACATTGCGATGCCAGTTTCTGGAAGCTGCCGTTGTTCCGCAAAGGATGCGGACATTTCGAGTGCCGATTAAAAGACCAGAATCCCTCCATGGCTGACATCGAAATTCACGAACATGTAGTCGTCGACGGGCAGACCTCGAAGTTGAGCAACGCGCTGGTCCATCACAACGTCGATTCCTTGTCGCGTTATATCCTGAAGCACAATGAATACTCGAATTGGGAAGCGCGTGTGCTTTTGCAACCCGAAGACGATTCAGAACAGACGAGAGCAGATTTGCTCGGAACTCAGGCCCAGCGCCGCCGGTGGCTCAAGCGAAATCTCTATCGTTTGCCTGGCTCTCCCGTCCTGCTCTTCCTCTACCGTTACGTCCTTCGACTGGGTTTTCTCGATGGCGTACCTGGCCTGATCTACTGTAGCTTTCAAGGCGTCCAGATGTTTCACACCAAGGCCAAAATCTACGAGCTCAAGTCCGAACCGAAGTCCGAACTGAAGTCCGAACCGAACTCCCAACTAAAGACGGGGAGGAACTGAGCCCGTGTGCGGCATCAGCGGCCTCGTGAATTGCGGCGACCGGGAGACCCTTGCCCGCATGACCAACGTGCAGAGGCATCGGGGGCCCGACGACTCTGGCCTCTGGGAGCGGCATTTCCCCGATGGTGGATACATCGCACTGGGCAGTCGCCGTCTTGCCATTCTCGACCTCACCGCCGACGGCCACATGCCCATGTCGAACGAAGATGGCACCGTGTGGATTACCTATAACGGCGAGATATACAACTTTGCTGATCTGCGCCGTGAACTCGAACGCAAAACTAAAGCGTATCGTTTTCATTCCCACACCGATACCGAAGTTGTGCTTCATCTCTACGAAGAATATGGCTCTGACCGCCTCCAGGACTTTCTGAATCGCTTGCAGGGCATGTTCGCGCTCGCCATCTGTGATTTGCGCGGCCCTTCGCCGAAGTTATTTCTCGCTCGCGATCATTTCGGAATCAAGCCACTTTATTATTCGGAGCGCGGCGGGAAACTCGCCTTTGCCTCTGAGATTAAAGCGCTGCTCGAAGTTCCGGGAATCGAAGCCAACATCAGCATGGAGGCGCTCGACCAATACCTGACATTCCTCTGGGTGCCAGATCCACTAACCATGTTTGAGGGAATTCGAAAGCTCCCCGCAGGACACTACGCGCTCTGGGAACAAGGCAAATTCCGCATCGAACAATATTGGGACCTGACGTTTCCTCCCTCCGATCATCTCTTCCAGCGAACCGAGCAGGATCTTGCGGATGAGATCCAGGCAAGATTCTGCGCATCCGTCGACCAACAGATGGTGAGCGATGTCCCGATTGGCGCCTTTCTGAGTGCAGGACTCGATTCGTCCAGCATCGTTACTGCCATGGTTGCGGCCGCGGCGCGGAAACAGCCGGTGCGCACCTATACGATTACATTCCCCGAAAAATATCGCGTGGGCGAAACCACGATTGACGATCCCGCGGTTCCTCAGCGTCTCGCGCGCCAGTTGGGATGCGAGCACCACGAAATCGTGGTTGAGCCCGATGTCGTCGATCTCTTGCCGAATTTGACTTGGCATATGGACGAACCCACCGCCGATCCCGCGATCATCACCGCGTATCTGGTCTGCCGCGAGGCGCGAAAACAGGCAACGGTCCTTTTATCGGGCGTGGGTGGAGATGAGATTTTTGCTGGATATCGCAAGCACGCCGCGCACGCGTGGGCGGAAGAATATCGGCGCGCTCCCGCCTTTGCCCGGTCGGCTGCCGAGCGCACTCTGCTGGCCTTACCGTCACTGCGTGGAACGCGCATGAAAGGCTCCGTGCGTCTAGCCAAGAAGATGGCGCGGAGTGCCGCTCTCAGCCCCGCCCAAGCTTTCATCAGAAATTGCACGTATTTTGATGCTCAGCAGAAAACAGATTTATACGTTCGCGAATCCCAGCCGGCAAATGGCAATCCCAGGTCTGATGACCGGCATCGGGCGGCTTTTGACAAAGTACAGCACGCGAATTTTCTTAACCAGATGCTCTATCTTGATACCAAGATTTTCATGACCACATTGAATCTGACTTACAACGACAAGATGAGCATGGCGTCATCGGTCGAGGTGCGCGTGCCCTTTCTGGATCGCGAACTTGCCGAATTCGTCGCGTGGAATGTGCCGCCCGAGTTGAAGCTGAAAGGCAAATGGCGTCCCGTGACCAAGCATATTTTCCGCGAGGCCATGCGTAGTATGCTGCCAGAAGAGGTGTTGCGGCAGCCGAAAGCAGGCTTCGCGGCGCCGGTAGACTATTGGCTGGCGCACGATTTGCGCCCCATGGTCGACGATCTGCTCTCCGAATCTCAAGTCCGGCGGCGAGGTTTGTTCCGGCCGGAGGTGGTTCGTAGCTACATTGACGAGCACAGGCGGGGTGCGGAAGACTGGTCGATGCAAATCTGGCAGCTGCTCACATTGGAAATTTGGATGCAACTCTTTCTCGACGGTGGCGCAAAATCATTTGCCCAGCGCCAGATCGACGCATCTCAACCGTCTCAATTGGCGCTATCTTAGCTGTCAGTGGTGCCCAACGCATTGTCCACGACCGCATGAAACAGCTGCTACAAGACGCACGCACCGGCGAACTAAAGGTCGCTGAAGTTCCAGCGCCGCAGTTGCTACCCGGCTGTGTCCTCGTCCGCGTCGCAGCCTCGCTGGTTTCCGCGGGCACGGAACGCGCGTCCGCCGAATTTGCCAGCAAGAGTCTGCTGGCGAAGGCGAAGGCTCGTCCTGACCTCGCCCGCGACGTTATCTCCAAGATGCGGAGGGATGGCTTGGCATCGACGCTGCAAACCGTGCGCTCTCGACTGGATCAACCCCAATCGGTCGGCTACAGCAGCGCCGGAGTGGTGGTTGCGGTTGGCGATGGCATCACCGACATCAGCGTAAGCGATCGCGTAGCATGTGCGGGTGCTGGATGTGCCGTTCATGCTGAACTTGCCTGCGTACCCCGAATGCTGGTCGCGAAGATTCCCGCGAGCGCAGAAGAGTCATTGCAATTTCTTTCCAGAGTTCCCCACGAAGTTCCTTACGAAGAAGCAGCCTTCGGAACCGTAGGCGCGATTTGCCTCCACGGCATTCGAACTGCTGAAGTCGCATTGGGCGAGACCGTCGCCGTGATCGGCCTCGGATTGCTCGGGCAAATCACAGTCCAGTTGCTGAAGGCCGCCGGTTGCCGCGTCTTTGGCATGGATCTTTTACGGCATCGTGTCGATCTGGCGATTGCAAGCGGAACTGAGGCCGCCTGCACCGGTGCGCACGAGTTCCGCGATCTCTGTTTTCAGAAAACCGGCGGCATAGGTGTGGACTCAGTTCTGATTACCGCGGAAACTCCGAGCAGTGAGCCCGTCAACCTTGCAGCAGAATTGGCTCGCGATCGCGCCGTCGTGGTT
>CAVZPJ010000005.1:0-18329 GCA_963777035.1 uncultured Acidobacteriaceae bacterium
TTTACCTTGGGGGGAAAGTAAGCGTTGGCACGAATGACCTTTCCCCCAAGGAGGCAACTCGAATGAGTCACGAGGTCAAATATATCGGAATGGACGTGCACAAGGAAGCGAGGGTGATCGCCGTCCTCGATGGCAGCGGGAAGCTGATCATGGAAACCATCGTCGAAACCAAAGCCAGCAGCATTCTGCAGTTTATCCACGGTCTACGGGGCGAGTTGCATGTGACCTGGGAAGAAGGCACCTGGGCGGCATGGCTGTACGATTTGCTGCAACCGCAGGTACAGCAAGTTGTGGTCTGCAATCCGCGGCGGAATGCCTTATTAAAGGAGGGGAGCAAGAGCGACAAGGTGGATGCACGCAAGCTGGCCGATTTGCTGCGCACCGGAATGTTGCGGCCGGTCTACCACGGAGAACATGGACTACGGACGCTGCGCGAGTTAGCGCGCAGTTATCAGACCATCAGCAAAGATTTGACGCGAGTCATGAATCGGTTGAAGGCCGTCTATCGCGGTCCGGGCATTCCCTGTGCCGGCACCCAGGTCTATGCTCCGCGCGATCGGGAGGAATGGTTAAACAAGCTCCCACAAGCCGGAGTGCGTCGGCGCGCGGAGCTACTCTATCAACAGCGGGATGGATTGCAGGCCTTGCGACGAGAGGTGCGAGGGGAGTTTTTGGCGGAGAGCCGGAAACAGAAAGCGGCGAAACTGCTGCGCCAGATTCCCTGCATCGGTCCGATTCGAGCCGGCTTATTAATCGCGCTGATGCAAACCCCGTACCGGTTCCGCAGCAAGCGGCAACTATGGACCTATAGTGGCTTGGGTGTTGAGACGCACGACAGTGCGCAATACCGCTTTGTTGGCGGACAATTGCAACGCTCCAAGAAACCCCAGCAGCTCCGCGGTCTGAATCGAAATCACAATCATGCCATGAAAGAGATCTTCAAGGGTGCGGCCACCCGGGCCAGCTGTAGTACAGGACCATTCCATGATTTTTACGCGGCTCTGCTGGCCACGGGGATGAAGCCGGAGATGGCTCGTCTGACGCTGGCACGGAAGATCGCGGCCATTACTTTGACACTTTGGAAAAAGGAGGAACGTTTCGACGCAGAACAACTGAAAACGCAAGCAGCTTGAGTATCGAACAGAACCCAGGTTAATCTCCCAAGGTTTTCGTGCCTCGGTGGTGGCCAATCGGTTCTTGCGATGCTCGGGTTCGAGGGAGAGTATCTATTCACTCATTAGGCGCTCCGTGTGCTGACGTTTGGCACCGAGTCTCCGGGTCAATCCTATGCCCCCTCGGATAACCCAAAAAAGCTATAGGCCTCGAGTCTCACATAGGATCGTGGTTGGCATCTTAGCCAACGCTTAGCTTGCGTAGCTTCGTAACCGAATGGCGTCGAGTACCACTGTTTTATGAAACCGTTAAGTTGGGACAAGCAACTGGGGTTGGCATCGCCGCTGAAATGCGCGGCGAACCAAAGCGGACAAACCAACAACCCCTCTAAGGATAAGAATGAGGTGGGGCTGGATGTAAGTCACCACATCCACCTGGCCCCGGAGGGGAGGGGGAAGTATTTTTTTCTTGACATCCCCTCTCATAGGATGAGCGAAATCGCCCGATTGCGTCAATTGACAACCGATTCCGAAGGCGTAAATTGAATGCGATGAGAACGGCAATCTGCGCGCTGCTAATATCCATAGCATTCACGTTATCAGCGCAGCCCCCCCCGCCTGCAACCAGTGTTCAAGTCCCAGATGCGACGACCGCCTTGAGCATAGCGGAGCCCGCCCTGATTAAGGCTTACGGGAAGCGGCAAATCGACTACGAACGACCATTAACGGCAACACTTGAGGACGGGATTTGGAGCGTGTACGGAACTCTGTGCTGCCCAAACAGCAAAGGTCAGCGTACTTGTGAGGTTGGCAGATGTCTTGGTGGCGTGGCCGAATTGAAACTTCGGCAAAGCGACGGCAAGGTTTTGTCAATTTCGCATGGAAAGTAGGATGGGTTCTGCACTCTCGAGGAGCGATTCGTTTCGCTCGGTGCATGTTGGGCGTTCTCGGTTCAGCCGGTGCTGCCATCTGTTTGGCGCCCTGTGGCTCTGCTCTTGGAGAGTCGAACCTGGGCCAGGCGATTAACGCAGTCACCGGAACTCGGCTTTGGGCTTTTGTCTTTTCTCTTCCTGGAACGGTTTTGACTTTTTGTTTTGTCTTTTTGTTCTATGCGGCTGCTGCCACTGTCGTTCGGCGGCTGTTGTGCAACGGTTCGTACGCTTCTCCGCTCACCCACAGGTGATGCAGCAGCACCGCGAGCTTTCTTGCGGTGGCGACGATCGCTCGCTTCTTGCCGTTTCTTCCACCCCGCTCGGCCAGTTTCAGTCCCCAGCGTCGCAGATCACAGTCGATGCCGAATGGTCCCAAGATGTGTTGTGCTCCCTGCACCAGTAGCGTGCGTAGATAGGGATCGCCTTCCTTGCTGATGTGCATCTGTCCCGATTTCCTGCGTCCCGGCTGCAGCCCCAGATAGCAGCCCACGTCACGGCTCTGGCGGAAGCGATGCGGATCTTCCAAGGTCAGCAAGAACGTCAGCGCGATCAGCGTGCCCACTCCCTTGATCTGTTTCAGCAGCGCCACCTGCGGATAACTCTGCTGTGCCAGATTCTCGATGCGCTCGTTGTATTCCACGATGCGCTCGCTCAGCGACTCAATGGCGTTCAATAGCGGTTCCAGTGCGGCTTGCAGTTCTGGACTCAAGCTTTCGGCTTTCTCCGGATTCAGGTTGCGCACGTTGCAGCTCCGCAATCGCTCCCCGTAAGACTTCGCCAGCCCGCGAGCCGTGTTGACCAGCCCGGTGCGCGCTCGCACCAGCCCAGCGCGCGCCCGAATCAGCGTCAGATCCGCTTGCGCCTGTGCGCTGCGGTGCTTCACCGGATACAGCAACGCCGGATCGATCCGGGCCAACCGCGCCAGCGTCTGCGCGTCCAGCCGATCGTCTTTCTTGCGGCTCTCCCCGATCAGCCGCACCTTGCGCGCATTCGCCACGATCACTTCATGCCCTAACTCCCGGAGCAAGCGACTGATCCAGGGTGAATGCGTCCCGATTTCCAGCGCAATCCGACTGCGCGGCATCGTGCCGAACACTTCCTGCAATGCTTTCCCACTCGTATGGACTCGCTGCTCCCGTTGTATCTGCCCAGCTTCATCCACCACGCAGTACCAACTGTTGCGATCTCCCAGATCCAATCCAATGGTCAGTTCCTGCTGCGAAATATTCCTGCTCTGCTTCGCTGCCACAGTGCTAATCTTCTTCATTGCCGGTCTCCTTTTTATCTGTGCTTCGAGCACGTCGATAACTTGGGAGCGTACCGCATCCCGTCGGAGACCGGCCTTCTCCCTCGAAAACCATTGGGGAAGGTTTAAGCCGCTGCAATCGGCTCTAGAGTTACCTTGTGACCGAGTTGTTCGAGCCGCTTCACCAAGTAGCGCTTTAGACCGTCGGAGTGAATGCGATCGAAGTAGTTTCCGCCGAGATCGTCGTAGTTGCTCTGCTTCTTCTGCAAGTGATAGGCAATGACGATGAGGGTGTGTGCCACCGCGATGATGGCTCTTTTCTTACCGCGTCTTGCCGCTAATCGTCTGAACTGCGAGGACAAGTAAGTGTTCTTGGTTCGCGCCGCAGCCCAGGCGCACTGACAAGCCATGCGGCCCAACCAGGGGCTCCCTTGACGAGTTGTACCGCGCAAACGCTTGCCGGCGCTTTCGTGATTACCGGGGCATAGCGCGGCCCAACTGGCCAGATGCTCAGCTGTTGGAAACTGAGCCATGTTGTCACCTATTTCGGCTAGAAGAGCCCAGGCAGCCACTCGATCCATCCCCGGTATTGTGTCCCAGCGAGCAACCGCTTGCGCCAGGTCCGGTCTTTGTCGGGCGATGTCCTGGAGGCGTTCGTCGAGCAATGCAATTTCGTGTTCCACAAACTGTATTTGATCCAGTAAACGCCGAAGCAGAAAGCGATGATGGGAACGGATCTTTCCTTCTAGAGCCAGTCGTAATTGCGGAATCTTCACGCGCAGGTGACCCAGAGCGAGGGAGGCGAGGTGCTCGGGATTATCTTCCCCGGTGATGATGTCCTCCAGCATTGCCCGTCCACTCTTGCCGAGAACGTTGGTCGCCACGCTCGCCAGTTTTACGTTTGCGTCTTCCAGCACCTTCTGAATTCGACTACTGATGCGCGAAGCTTCCTGGGACAGACTGGCCCGCATTCTGGTCAGGTCGCGTAGATCGCGAATGATTTCGCAGGGTACATAGCTGGCCCGCAGAAGACCATACTGCAGCAACTGCGCAATCCATTCCGCATCCTTCTGGTCGGTCTTGCGACCCGGCACATTCTTGATGTGCTGCGCGTTCGCCAAAACTACCGTGAACTGTCCCTCCAGAATGTTCCAAACTGGTTTCCAGTAAACGCCGCTGGATTCCATCGCTACCTGAGTCACACCGAACTGCCGTAGCCATTCGGCAAGCTCCTGCAGTTCTTGGGTCATCGCGCCAAAGCGACGCTGGTGTTTCTGCACACGTCCCGCTTCCCGCAACAAAATGCAAGCAGTAGTCGAGCTCTTATGTACGTCCAAACCGCAACATCTCGGATGCAGCACGTCCATGACTACCTCCTCGACGTGTGATCCAGGCCCCAGGGGTCACCCAAAACCGGCCAATGAGGGTCACCTGAAAACCGGCCAACGAGAATGAGGCCCGGGACGTTGATTTCGGCGAGAGGCATGTAGCCTTCGTCGATATGAGCAACGTCTTGAGCGAAGCGAAAAAACAACAAGTGATTGCCCTGGGACGACTCGGATGGCCACTGCGGCGCATCGAGCAAGAGACCGGGGTGCGTCGCGAGACCGCCGGAGCCTATCTGAAAGCGGCTGGGATCGGGGTGCGGCCGCCGGGCGCATGGGGACGGCGACCGCTGGCAAAACCGGCCAATGCGAACGAGGTGACCACCGGATCGGACGCGGCAAAACCGGCCCCCACGATCAACCTCAACCCCAACCCCAACCCCGAAAACCTTTCTACGAAGGGAAAAGCAAAAGCAACTTCAAAACCGGCCAACGAGTCTGAGGTGATCACCGGGTTTGGCGTGGAGTCGACAGGCCTGGAAGTAGCAAATCCGAAGCGGATTCCATCCGCCAGTGCCTGCGAGCCGTTTCGTGAAGCCATCGAGTTAGGTCTGAGCCGCGGTCGGGATGCCACCGCCATCTGGCAAGACCTGGTCGCCGAGAAGGGGTTCGACGGGGGCTATCAGACGGTCAAGCGCTACGTGCGCAAGTTGCGCGGGAACCAGCCACTGCAGCCACGCGCGGTGATTCTGACGGGACCAGGAGAAGAGTCCCAAGTGGACTATGGCACGGGCGCCATGGTCCGTGATCCGCAGACTAGAAAATATCGACGCACCCGACTGTTCGTGATGGTGCTCGGCTGTAGCCGCAAAGGTGCACGCTTTCTGACGTTCCGTTCCAGTTCGCGCATCTGGGCCGAGTTACATGAAAAAGCATTCCGCCGACTGGGTGGCGCTACGCGCGTCGTCGTCCTGGATAACTTGCGCGAGGGCGTGCTCGTCCCTGACATCTACGATCCCACTCTGAATCCTCTCTATCGCGACGTCCTGGCGCACTATGGCGCGGTCGCCCTGCCCTGTCGGATCAAGGATCCCGATCGAAAAGGAAAAGTTGAATCCGGCGTCGGCCATGCCCAACGAGCGCTCCAGGGAAAACGCTTTGAGAGCCTGGAGGAGGCCCAAGCCTATCTGGATCGTTGGGAGACCAGCTGTGCCGATACCCGCATTCATGGCACCACGAAACGACAAGTCGCCGCCATGTTTGCCGAAGAAAAACCTTTCTTGCTGCCGCTTCCCCTGGAACCTTTTCGCTACTACCAGCATGGCAAGCGGGGCGTGAATCTGGACGGTTGCGTCGAAGTCGATGCCGCCTACTACGGCCTACCGCCGGGTTGGATCGGACGCGAAGTGAATGTGCAGTGGGATGAGCTTTATGTTCGCATCCTCGATCCCAAAAACGGACTGCTGCTGCGGGAGCATGTACGCCAAAAACGTGGCTGGTATCGCATAAAAAAAGAAGACCATCCCAAGCACATGCCACTTCAGGTTTCCCAGTTACTGTGGCGAGCCGGACGAGCCGGTACTCACATCGGCACACTCTGCAACCTTATTTATAACCAACTCGGAGAACCGGGGGTTCGCCGCGTCTTCGGCATCCTCTCCTTGGCCAAGAAGTTCGGCACCGCCGCGGTCGAAGATGCCTGCGCGGCGGCTCTCGAAATGGGCGTGCACGAACTCCGCTTCGTTCGTCGCTATCTCGAACGTGCCCCACAACTTACCCTGCGGCAAGTCGACCCGCTCATTCGCGAACTGGTTCACTACCGCGATCTCATCAACCTCAGAACCAAGGAGCCAGAAGATGAACCTCATTGAGTTGAATCGTGCGTTAGGACAACTACGCCTGGGAGGTATCGCCGCCGTGCTCGAAACTCGCCTGCGTCAAGCTCAGGCCGAAGCCATGCCCCCCATCGATTTCCTCTCCTGCCTCGTCTCCGACGAACTCACTCGTCGTGGCGATCGACTGCTGGAGCGAAGAAAAAAACAAGCCGAGTTCCGAGACCCTCAGAAAACTCTCGATAACTTCGACTTCAACTTCAACCGCAAGATGAATCGCAGTCTGCTGTTCGATCTCGCTACCGGTGTCTTCATCGCTCGCCATGAAGACGGTTTGTTTCTAGGGCCGCCGGGCACCGGCAAAAGTCATCTTGCCCAGGCCATCGGACAAGCCGCTATCCAGCAGGGTTATCGCGTCCTCTATCGCGAAACCCACAAACTGCTCGATGACTTGGCCGAAGCCACCATCGATGGAACCCGCAAAGAAACCATGGAACTGTTCGTTTCCGTACCGCTTTTGATCATCGACGATCTGGGAATGCGGAAGTTACCGATGACGGCCGCCGAGGACTTGCTGGAAATCGTAATGCGGCGCTATGAGCGCGCCAGCACTTTGCTGACGTCGAATCGACCAGTAGACGACTGGGGCAAACTGCTAGGCGATAGCGCTGCCGTTACCGCCATGCTCGATCGCCTCCTTCATCATGGCCATGTACTCAAATGTGGTCCACGGAGTTGGCGCACGAAATCAGACTTGCCTCCACAGGAGGCGTCGGAGTAAAACAACCTAGTCCCTGGCCACTTCCGTTGGCCGGTTTTGAAGTGACCACCGTTGGCCGGTTTTGCGGTGACCCCTGAGGATAATCTACTTTCTTTTGCCGCGCGGGGCTAATGCCCGCCTCGCAGTCGATCCACTTATTGGTGAGGCTCCTGTTTGCCACCAGGAGCTTTTTTCTCCGGAGCGCTTTCAGGACGTGGTGCAGCCTGTTGGTGAGGGGCTGGCTGCGCGTGAGCCGCAGCTGTCGGATGAGGAGCGCTTTCCTGACGAGACTCGGGCTTAGGTGCAGCCTGTTGGTGGACCGCAGGCTGCACGTGCACAGCCTGATTCTGATTCGTGTGAGCCACCGATTTATTCGCGGATGGCTTACTCTCGTTTGAGCGCGTGGCCGCTGCCTTATTCTCCGCCGCCTTGTTCTCGTTCGAGCGCGTAGCTGCGGCCTTATTCTCCGCCGCTATATTCTCGTTCGAGCGCGTGGTTGCGGCCTTATTCTCTGCTGCCTTGTTCTCGTTCGATCGCGTAGCTGCGGCCTTATTCTCCGCCGCTATATTCTCATTCGAGCGCGTGGTTGCGGCCTTATTCTCTGCTGCCTTGTTCTCGTTCGATCGCGTAGCCGCTGCCTTATTCTCCGCCGCCTTGTTCTCATTCGAGCTTGTGGCTGCGGCCTTATTCTCGGAGGCCTTATTTTCGGCTGCGGCACCATTGGCCGCTATCACGCCTTTGCCGGTCAGTTCTCCGGGTTTGGAGGTCGCGGCAATCGGCGGCTTGCCATGATTCACGGACTCCAACAGTTCGTGGTTCTTGCTGGCGGCCTGTTGATGCCCGGTTTGCGCGGATGTTGCCGAGGTATGACGCTCATGTGACGCGGTCTCTTCCGCCGCGGTTGGTCGAGCGGTTATCCCGCCACTGCCGCCGTTGTAGCTGACAGTGTTTCCAGCTCGTTCGTTGATTACGGTCTTCTCGTAAGTGTTATGAATCTCGGTTACATTCACGTTATTCACGCTGCGGTTGTAGCTGAACTCGTTGTTTCTCCAGTAGCCGCCCTCATAGCCTTGGCCACCATAGCCATACCCATAGTTGACGCCGCCGTAGAACCCGACCGTGGGTCCCCAGTAACCGCCATTCCAGGCGTAGGCATTATTGCCCCAGCCCCAATAACCAGGAGTCCATAACAGCCCGACCATGGGTGGCTCGACCCATGTGCCAGGCACCCAGAAGTAGCCTTCCTCACCATAGGCCCAATAGCCTGGCGTCCATAGATAGCCGCTCTGCGGACAAATGGGTTGGGAGTACGCTACCAGCGCGGGAGGAGCAATCGTGATCGATGCGCCGAACTGCGCCATCGAGATGGCCGGAATGGCCAGTATCAGAAGTGTTAGCGAAAACAAAAAGATCTTGCGCATTTGGAACCACCTTGCCGGATCATCCTTCAGTTGCCCGGTTGTAACCTTTCCTGCGGCGGGCTATGCGGATTGACCGGTGACTGCGTCGATACAAGCATTCCATGGAAGCAATGCCAAGTCTGTGCACTACGGCTCACAATTTGTGAATAGCGCGGTTAAATGGTGCTGCATCGGCTGGCTTGCGTCGACCCTCGCTGGCATCCCAAGGAAAGCGGCGCGAGCCTAAAAAACGGACCCGCACCAATCACAGTCAAGCTTGATACGTCCGAAGGGCGACCATCGGACGAACCCGCTAGAGTGTGAAACTAAGCACGAGATTAACTCCGGGATAACTCGCGTTGCATAAGTAATACATGCCGTTTATCTCGACAACATAAACATCTTGTGTGTATAGCCAGTTGCTGGGCCACGGATCAACGAATCCAAACCAATAGCCACCGTATTGGAAGCGGTGATTGCCGTATTCGGCCTGGGTGACACGGAACCTGTGTTGTTGTCCAAAATTGGCCTTATAACGGTCTTCCGGAATGCGGCCGGCGCCCTGATTACTGGCATGTTGCTGCTGCTGTACATTCTTTTCTGCTGGTTGGTTGTTCTTTTCCTGCTGCTTTGCATTCTGTTGTGCCGGCTGGTTGTTTTTCTCTTCTTGCTTTGCGTTCTGTTCTGCCGGCTTTGCGTTCTTCTCCGGCTGCGCAACAGGCTTTTCCTGTTGCTTTGCGGATTTCTCGGGCTGCGCCTTTTTTTCTTCCTGGGCGGCCGGTTTGGATTTCTGGTCCTCCTGCTCGTGCTGCTCCTGTGCGAACACCGGAGCTGCCACTCCCAGAATCAAAGACAGAGCTGCTGTGCTGATCATTCCAACTAGTTTCATAAAGTGTTGCCTCCATTGTTGCTTCGTTGCGTTGTTTGCGCTTGTCTCTTACTGCAAGCTTCCTGTTGTGGCGTTGACCGGGCTGCCGATCGCTTCGCCGGACACGAGAAGCTCCACCCTGCGGTTCTCTTGTCGTCCGCTGGAGTTGTCGTTTGAAGCTACTGGTGAAGTGTTGCCGAAGCCCATGGCTGAAACCGAATTCGTCGCAACGCCTTCTTGCACCAGGTAATCGCGTACGGATCCGGCGCGATTCTCAGATAGCGTCTGATTCATCGAGTCGCTGCCCACATTGTCTGTGTAGCCGCCAACTTGAATGTCGAGTCCAGGGTAGGCAAGCAGAATGCCGGCGACTTTCGCCAACTTCTCGCGTGCACTCGGCTTCAACGAGTATTTTCCCGTGTCAAACAAGACATCGGACATGCTGACGATAAGCCCGCGTGCGCTGTCGCGAGTCTGAAGAATGGAATTCAACTGCTCTGACAACTTCGTGCGCATTGCGGCTTTGTCGGTCTCGGCCTGTTGCGCGGTCTGCTGTGCTTGCTGCGCGGCAAGCCGCGACTGCGCCGCGTCAGCTTGAGCCGCGGAGATTGCATCGGCGGATGACGCCTGGCTATTCGCCATGTCCGCCTTGGCCTGCAAGGTCGCAAGTCGTGCATCTGCCGTCTCGACGCGCGCCTTCGCTGCATCCGACTCTGCCTGAGCCTTGGCCGCCTGAGCGATCGCCGCGTCAGACTGCGCCTGATCTTTTTGTCGAATCGCGTTGTCGGTCTGAGCCTGCGCTTCTGTCTGTGCGTCGCTCGATGCCTGACGTTCGTTTGCCAGCCGTATCTCGTCGAGCTTCTTGACCGCGATTTCACGGGCATCTTCGGAGGTTTGTACTGCCTCGCGCGAAACCGCGATCAACGGCTTGGTGTCAACATGCTTACTGGTGGCATATTCGTCCGCGTTGTTCATTAACTGGACCGCATGTTGATAGCTGTCGCTCGCATACTGCTCGGCGCCCTCTGATTGCGCGATGCGCAGTGCATTCCGCGCCTCGAAGAACTCCAGAGGCAGTCTCGCATTCAGAACCACCGGGTCGAACCTGTAGCCGGTCGGAATGTACCCGCCGCGCTCCATCAGTTCGTACTTTGCATTGACCGCCTCGGTCGTTCCCTTGGTGCTCTCGCGAACCACATTCTCAAGCACAACCGCGTTGCTCGGCTGCCGCACCGCATAATAAGGTTCCGCGGTTACGATCAGAGCGAAGGCCTGAAGGTCAGTCGTCACTCGCAGTTTGCTGCGATGGTTCTCACCCACTAGCACTTCGCCCAAGTTCACAGCTCGGCCTTCGGGTGAAATCGCCCACAAGACGTAGGTCAGGTACTCATTGCCGAAAGTTGTCGGTACGCGCAGGTCGCCAAATTCTGCGTCGATCTCAATGGATCCCCGCCTGCTATTCACCTTGGCTTCGCCGTTCGCTGAGGGCATCAAGTCCGTGCCCGCGAAGTCGAGCTTGGAAGCTCCACTACGATGCTCGTAATTGACCGCCTGCACGCTGCGGCTGACTACGATGACTCGAAATGTTGGCGTTGGGCCTAGGGGCTCGACAGCCACGGAGTTTTGGCGATTCGTTTGAGCGAATGCACTCAAACTAAGGGCGATTCCGACTACTAGAAAAAACTTAGCCTTCACAATATCTCCTTGGGACGGTCTGTCCCATTGACCTTGGGTTGTTCTGTTTCTTCGCTGATCTCTGAGCCTTCCATCAGGTTCCAACGTGCAGACGCGACAGCGAATTAAACAGTCCAAAAACATTTAGCAGCCAGAGAACAACGGCAATGACGACGACGCCGTTCAAAATTGACTTGATGGTTCCCTGCATGGGAATGAAGCGATTCACCAGCCACAGGAGGACGCCTACCACGATCAGAACTTCCAGCAGTTGAATTAGAGGCATGATCTTTAACCTTCCTTTGTTTCTCGGGCTATGCCTCTCATCCGTCGGGAGGCGTTGCCCTGATTTCGTCGTACAAGCCTTCTTAGAGTCGAGTCGCGTACGCCGTAACTTTCGAGGCGTACACGCGGATGAAGAATGCCGATTGGCTGGATGTGGTCGCTGCGCTGTGCGTTGGTCGGACCCGGAAACCGCAGCCACCTGGAATCAAAGCTGCAAATCAGCATTCGCAGCTCCATCTACACACTCAGGAGAATTAAAGAATGACAGGTGTGGACTTTCGCGTCTGAGCAAGATTGCTCACTTATAAGACTACGGCCGCGAGGCCGCGAGCCGCTCAACTGGCCGACGTTTCATTCGGCCTGACATTGTTCGGCCTGACATTGTTCGACCTGACATCGTTCGACCGAAGCGGCTTTTGAGGACTATCGGCAACGCCTGGTCCTATGGAGTGCATCAGCGCCCAGGAATACTCAAATTCCTGCCCACACTTCAAACATACTTAATACGTCCGCTTCTTGATCGTGAATACAGTACTGCGTTGACGGTGACGGCACCCGAACGCAAACCCGAAAATCGAACCGAGCGGTTTCACAAATCGCCCGCTCGCTGGCGGCGTTCGCAACTTCCATTGGCATCCAGCCAGGCTAGCAGTGCGCGGACGCTGGCTCGCGCCAGGGCGATCGCGCAATCGGCTGCTCCGTAATAGATGTTGATGGTGTCGCCATCGGCATTCATCGTGTATCCGCACGGAAACACGACATCGTCAACGTCGCCGTGGCGTTCATATTCAGTCTCCGGACCAAAAATCCACGAATCCCCACGCAGTAAACACTTTTCCGGATTCTCAATGTCAAAGAGCGCCAGGCCCAATCGATACAGGCAGCCGGAAGGCGTGTGGCGTACGCCGTGATAGAACACGAGCCATCCTCTGGAAGTCTCAATGGGCGGCGGCGACAAACCGATTTTGTTTGCGTCCCACCACGCGCCGCGACGCGCTTCCAGCATCAGTCTGTGCCTGCCCCAGTAACGCAGGTCGGGAGAGTAGGAGATCCACATGTGCGCTCCCAGCGCCGTCATCGGACGGTGAATCAGCGCCCAACATCCGTCGATTCTTCGCGGCAAGAGCGCCGAATCCTTGTCGTCCGGGGGCATGATCACGCCGTATCGTTCAAACGTTCGGAAGTCGTTGGTCAGAGCTAGAGATACTCCGGGACCGCCGCGCGAGTAAGACGTGTACGTCACCACATATTGCTGTAACTCCGGCACAAATGTGATGCGCGGATCCTCGATGCCCCAGATTTCCTCTGGATACTTCTCTGGGTCCGGCATCAATGTCGGTTCACGGTCAATCTGCCACCCATCCACACCGTTTCGAGAGCGCGCGGCACAAAGATGCGACAGGCCACGCCGTTCTTCGATCCGGCAGAGTAGTAGCGTAGTCCCATCCGGCAACAAGGTTGCGCCCGCATTGAACACGCTGTTGATCGAATACGGCCAATCCTTGCGCGTCAGGATGGGGTTGCCCGGGTGACGCGTCAGCAGTTGCGAGAAGTGATTGCTTTCGACTTCGATCAGGGTTGTTTCGGGAGCAGTCATGACGGGTTTCCTTGCCTTTCAGATTCTTGCAGCGAACGCATTTCAAGAAGCGCCATCAGAAACGACAACGTTGACTCCGCTCCCTGGTTCTGATTAGCGCGCTCGGGATGCAAGCCGTCCCGGCACCCGCCGGTGACCGAATCATAGAGAGGAAGTTGCAGATCGTTGTCGCCGAGGAACCAGTTGAAGGCCGACCAGGCTTCGTCGCGCCAGCAGTTGTCGCGCGTTACGCGGTAGGCTTCGAGACACGCGGAGATCGCGCCGGCAGCCTCAATCGGCTGTTGATCGAAGCGCGCTTTTTCACCGCCCTGGTGATAAAAGCCTTGTGACCCGACAGGCACAAAGTGGTGGTTGGTTTCGCAATGCTGCGATTTCATCAGCCAGTCCAGCGCCTCGAGTCCGGCGGCGACCATGCCATCATCCGAGCAAGCCGAACCCACCACCAGCAGCGCCTGGGGTAATCTCGCATTGCCGTAAGCAACTACGTTCTCGAACCACTTCCAATCCGGTCTCCGGATGGACTCGTACATTTCGAGCAGACGCCGGCTCAGCACCGTTCTGATTTTTTGCGCATCGCGGTCTCCAGGATACGAATTGAGATATTCCTGAATCCCGAGAAGGGTATAGGCCGAGGCGCGAGGACTATAAGATTCCACTGCCGCAGGGAGCGAAAACTCGAAAAGACGTCCGGCAGCACTTCTCAATCCTTGATTCTTGGATTGGCCCAGAACTGTTCCCAGGCTCCACAATGCCCGCCCGTGACAGTCTTCCGAGCCTGCGGGTTCGTTCCAACGGCGATCGTAACCAAGAAAATTTCTGAACCTGCCGTTCGCTGGATTGAACGCATGTTCGAGGAATGCCATGTAACGGCCAGAAAAATCCGCAATCACTAAACTTGTTTTCTCCCTGAAACTTGTCTTCTCCTTTTCATCTTTTGTCATCTGCTCCAGCAGCACCGCGAAAATAAGCGCACGCGCATTGTCGTCGGTGGTGTGGCCCTCGCCTCGGTTGGGGATGGTGAAGATCGCATGCTGCAGCATTCCCGTGTCGTCAGTCAGCGCGTTCAGATGGTCCAATTTCAAATCTGGCAATTGACCGAGCACTTTGGGAGTAACGCGGGCCGAGAATTGAACTCGCGGATTTTCCATCCGATCGCTGCGTACTCGGGCGAAGCTTTCCATGTAACCCTGCGCAACACTTTTCCAGATCATGTCGCGCGCGAACAAATAGGCGCGTTTACGCATTGCATGTCGGATTGCGGGAGTGTCCAATAATTCGATGGTCTTGTTCGCGATAGCCCCTGGGTTCTGGAAGGGCACCAGCGCACCGCGCCGGTCGTCCAGCAACTCGATCGCGTGCCAGTACGGTGTCGAGATGATCGCCTTGCCCGCACCTAACGCATACGCCAGCGTTCCAGAAACCACCTGCGCCTCGTAGCGATAAGGCGTGATGTAGATGTCGGCGGCGCCAATGAAAGCGGCCATTTCCTCCGGACTCACGAAGCGGTCGAAGAAGAGTACTTGCGACTCCACTCCCACTTCTTTTGCCAATGCCTGCAAACTGGCACGATACTTGTCCCCCTCGTGACGGAGGACATGAGGGTGCGTGGCGCCCGCAACGATGTACATAACGTTCGTGTGTTTGGCCAAAATCTGCGGCAGTGCCTGAATGACGTTTTCGATTCCTTTGTTGGGCGAGAGCAAGCCAAACGTTAGCAGCACCGCTTTTCCCTCCACCCCAAAGCGGTCTTTGTAGAAGTTAGGATCGAGAAACGGCAGATCTGGGACGCCGTGCGGCACCATGTCAATCTTGCAGCCCGGCACCTTGAAGATTTCCTGCAAGAATTGCGACGAGAGCTGACTCATGACGATGAGCCGATCCGACAGTTCTGCGATCTCTTCCATCACCGTCAGTTGATTAGGATCGGGCTCGCGCAGAACCGTGTGCAGCGTGGTTACCACCGGCATTTTCAGGTCGCGTAAGAGATGGAGAATGTGGCTGCCGGCCGGACCCCCGAAAATTCCATATTCATGCTGCAGACACACCATATCGATATTGTTGAAATTCAGAAATTCAGCCGCGTCCTTATACGACTTGATGTCGTCCTGGGCGAGAGACCATCGCACACGTGGGGGATAGTCATATCCTTCTTCGGTGTCATTGACGGGCAGTGCCAACAACCGCGCAGTTCCGTATTCGCTCGATATGGCCGCGCACAGATCTGTGGTAAATGTGGCAATTCCACATTGTCGCGGAAGATAATTCCCAATCACCGCGATCCGACTCGGCAGCGACAGCTTCGGCTGCAACCGGGGACGAACCGTTGGAGCCAGCTGTGTTAAAGCGCGCGCGGGGACGACTTCCAGCCGTCCATCCGGATACACGGTGATCGGTAGTGACATCAGTCCCCTCGCTTCCCTTCAGTTTAGTTATTGAAAGAGAACAGATATTGAAAGAGCCAGGCTTGCAGATCGGCCTAGCCGGATTGGGCCTGGGTTTTGTTCGTCGACCTTGAAATGTGTTCGTCTTCAAGTATTCAACGAAAGAGCACTCGAGGACTGGTCAAAATTGACCAGTGGAATGGCGACGCACAGGGACAACCCTCGCTGATTCACCTGGGGTGATCACTCGACCATGAGGCAATAACTGCAAGCTGTCGGGGAGCCTGCAGCACTGAGCAATCTTGAACAGAAGTTCGAGAGGCTGCCTTATATAAATAGCCCACATGACAACCAACAGCACCCTGCTCTGTATCCACCGTGACCCATCGCAGCTGAATTGGCTGCACGAAAACGGATACGATCTGGCGACCGCCACCAACGGTTCTGAAGGTCTCCGGCTTTTCATCTCGCAACCCGTCGACGCGGTTGTACTCGAGTACCACCCAGATCTGCCGGATGGCACAGCGATTGCCGACGAAATCAAACAAATGCGACCGGACATACCGATCGTGATGCTAGCCGATCACGTCGAAATACCCTCCACGGCGTTAAGGTCCGTCGATGCGCTCGTGGTCAAATCCGACGGGCCTCACTTTCTGTTGGCCACAGTTCACTTTGTACTGAATGTGAAGCCGGCCCAGGTTCGTGAGTCAAAGCTGAGGTCTCAAGCGCCGGCCCATCTGCGGCGTCCGGGTAAGGCACGGGAAGGAAGGGATCGTGGTCAGTCTAACCCGCTCCAATTGGTGAAGGACGAGAAGGTTAAACCTCTCGGTCCCGAAGTCTGGCGAAGCATTCGGAATGGAACGATACGATTCTGAACTGATACAGTTCGCTAGGACGATTGGCGAGTCGGGTCGCCATCCAGATAGCAGCTCTCTTGAGCATGGCGCGAGTGGGCTGACACGACGGCATAGGGCACTCCCAGAAAACGCTTGGCAACGATTCCAGTCACTTCGAGACCATTGAAGTGCTGCTGGCTTACTTTGCCTAGAATCCTCTGCAATGCATCCTGGATCTTTCTTGCCCCCGGCGCGCCGAAAAACATCACCTTCACTTGCGACGCGATGAAAAAGAAATTCCATCCCGCGGCGCGAATCTTGTCGTCCAGTGCCATGCCATCGGCCGCTGTGACCGTGCTCCACCGTCCCCAGTAAGGCTCCGTTTCCAGCCCAAGCATCTGCGGACATTCCGACATCAGAATCGTGCCGACCTGAACTTCCTGGCGCATGGTGGACTCCTAGAGGTGCAGGTAGTGTTTTTTGATCGGAATTCCCGAAACTCCCTGACAACGGCCTTACGCAACCCGCCGGCCGCTCACCAGGTTAATGACCAGCACCACCAACGCAACCACCAGCAGCAAGTGAATCAGACCGCCCGCAATGTGGAGGCTGAAACCCAGAAGCCACAGAATCAAAAGCACAACGAAAATTGTCCAAAGCATATCGTTCTCCTTTTAAACGACCTCAAAACGGCCTTTACGCGAAAACTCTTCCATTATCTTGTCGTGGCTGGCGCCAGCGACTTTCCGCACTCCAGGCAAGATAACTTCGACCGCGGCGTGATTAACCCGCAGAAAGGGCACATCCTCTGCGACGCGTAACCGCGAACCGGCGGCGTAAGTCTCGCCGACAGCTTCGAGAAAGACGCAGTGACAGCCGCGATCCGTCTTCGAAAACGATCCCGCAACTGGCTAAAAAGCGACTCCATGGCCGATATTGTCGTTCTTTCTTTCCCTGCGCCCCGTTCCTGCTATCACGGAGGCCGAAATTCACGATGACATGCCCGGATCCGCAATTCTGTGCAAGATTGCTCACTGTGCTTAAGAAGTCCCGCGTCGCGGCAACGGCGGAACCTGCCCTTCCACAGAACGCGAAAGTGAGCAATGTAGACCAGTTATCCCTCTGCTCCCTGTGCGACCATGACCCTTGAGACGAGTAACACTTCTCTCTCTTTCAGGTTCTCTGAGCTAAGTCAGCCCATCTGAAGTTTTCTTCTCTTAGTTCCGCAGATCCAAAAAGGAAAAACTATGAAAAAGGTGATGTCACTTTTGTTGATGAGTTTGGTCGGTTTGGTTGGAACTCTTGCATGGGCTGGCTCGACCCGCGAAGACACCGTCGACCGCATGCAAAAATCCGTGGAAGTGATCCAGGCGATCATGTCCACGCCCGACAAAGGTATCCCCGAGGAAGTCTTGAGCGGTGCAAAGTGCATCGTCGTCGTGCCCGACTTGATCAAAGGTGGCTTTATCTTCGGTGCCAAGCATGGCCGTGGAGTGGCATCCTGCCGCACGCCCGAAGGCTGGAGCGCTCCCGCATTCGTCTCGATTGGCGGCGGAAGCTGGGGATTGCAGATCGGAGTCGAAGGCGTCGACTTGATCATACTCGTCATGAACGACCGCGGGCTACAGCATCTGCTTTCCAGCAAGTTCGAACTCACCGGAGAAGGGTCCGTGGCAGCCGGCCCGGTAGGCCGTCACACTTCCGCTGGAACTGACATATTGATGAACACCGAAGCCCTGACTTACTCGCGCTCGAAAGGCGTGTTCGCCGGCTTGACCCTGGAAGGTGCGGTAGTGGAACAGGACAATGACTCCACCCGCGCCATCTATGGTAAGGATATGAGCTTCCGCAACATTCTTTCCGGCCACGCGTCAACTCCCGCCAGCGCCGAAGCGTTCATGAAGGCTGTCTCCGATGCGAGCCACCAGGCCCATATCGCAGAGGCAAGAGAAGACAACAAAAGAGAAGACAACAAATAAGCTGATCCAAATTCCGAGCGGGAATGTTTCGCACTGGCCGAGACCGCGTACCGGTTTCGGCCAGACTTTCAAGTGTAGAAAACTGAACTTCTGGCGGAG
>CAVZPJ010000006.1:0-617672 GCA_963777035.1 uncultured Acidobacteriaceae bacterium
ACCAGCTAAACTTACTGGTTGCATGGCGTGAAGCGCCAGTCTTCAACAATCAAGAACGGGCCGCTTTGGCCTGGGCAGAGGGCATGACCTACCTGGTCGGCGGGGACGTCCCAGATCATATCTACGAGCAAGCGTGCGAGCGGTTCTTCATGAAAGAGATTGCCGATCTTTCGTTTCCATGTCGGAAATCAACGCCTGGAACCGTCTAATGATTTGCTCGCGGACGCCTCCGCAAGTGGCAGCCGACAAGCGATAGGTTGGGAATTGGCGCAAGGCTGCCGTGGCTGACACTGGATGTTTTAAGGCCATGCTGTCAGGCGGCGCGTGCGTTTCTGTTGTCTTAGATTCCTTGATGGCCAACTGTTTGTCGCGTCGCCGTTTTGCGGGTCAAATGCGTAATTGATTCCATAACAATGTCGGGCTCCGGTAACCTTTTCCTTCTTCTGGTCGCTCGTCTTGAGTTTCTTTGCTGGGAGGTCTTTCCTCAACCAGCGCTACGACCGCATGCTGCTAGTCCGATGGGAGACCCCCCGGCTCTGCCGGGGAGGCAGCAAAAGTTTGACAAATACAGGAGTCCATCGCGGAAACTCCAAAACGTGAGCCGCCAAGCACACGAAAAGGAGTTTCACGATGGACGAAATGGAAAGCCTAAGCCATACGAAGTGGGAGTGCAAATACCATGTAGTGTTCATTCCCAAGTGCCGCCGGAAGACGTTGTACCAGGAACTGCGGCGGCACTTGGGCGAGGTATTCCGGAAACTGGCCACGCAGAAAGAGAGTCGAATTGAAGAAGGGCATCTGCTGCCGGATCACGTGCACATGATGATCGCCATTCCGCCGAAGTACGCGGTGTCGCAAGTGATTGGATTTATCAAGGGGAAGAGCGCGATTCACCTCGCCCGGGTGTACGGGGAGCGGAAGCGGAATTTCGTCGGACAACATTTTTGGGCTCGAGGGTACTACGTGTCCACGGTGGGGCGAGATGAGACCGTGATTCGGGACTACATCCGGAACCAGGAGCAAGAGGACAAACGATTGGACCAAATCAACCTGTGGCGCTAACGGCCACCGTTTCCGGTGGCCCCGAAATTCGGGGCCGCGTCAGCGACCCCGCCTAGCCGCTTCGAGCGGCTCACAGACTAAAGCCCCCGGCTCTGCCGGGGGATACTTACACAACGCAAGTCGGCGGCGAAACCTACCATCGAAACTCAGAATATTTTTGGACTCTGCGGAGAGCGCCTAAAGTAGTCGATTTTTCAACTGCGCCATTTCGACCGTGTCCAGTGTTGTTAGCAAGTTAAAACGTCCGCTTTTGGTGTTCATTCGCGACGCAGAAGATCGCTCGGGGGATGCTCTGTATTTGGTTGCGTTCCAGCACATTGAACGGCACTTCGGATTCAAACACCTGTTCGGCTCTTGCGGCCGACAGGGATGCCAAGAGCGCCCACACTGTACGCACTCGAGTGTCGTGAGTTCGATCTGGTCGGTCAAACCCCACCTCTAGTTGCAACAGTGAAATCGGGATGTTGCGACAAATTGTGTTCGTCTGAGGCATAATCGTCTCAACATGAAACACCTATGGAACTGTCTTATCTTGTTGGCGGGCAGGATGTTGGCCGCACAGAACATCCCGCGGAACTTGCCCATAACCTGATATTTGTCCCGCCTATCCCATTTCGATGTCATCGCGGTCAGCCGTACACGTATTGCTCATGCCACGAAGATGTTGACGTGGGAGATTCCGGAGGCGAAATGTCGCCCAACATGATTCGAAGGTTTATCAATCTGTGGCCGCCGTTGCTGTTTTCCGGGATTCGGGTCAAGAGCATCGCTGAGGATTGGCGTTTCGTCGAGGTCGAATTGCGCCTTCGGTGGTGGAACAGAAATGCGGTCGGCACCATGTTCGGAGGCAGTCTGTTCGCGATGACCGATCCATTCTTCGTCTTGATGTTGCAGCACAATCTTGGTCCGGATTACACGGTCTGGGTCAAATCCGCCAAAATTGAATTTGTAGCCCCAGGGCGCAGTATCGCTCTTGCGTCGTTTCAAATATCCGCCGAAACCCTGGCGGAAATCCGCTCGGCAACCGAAGGTGGCCAGAAACATGAACCGGCGTTTTCCGTGGCGATCACTGACCCTCAGGTAAAACTCATCGCCACCGTAAACGCGCTTCTTTACGTGCGACGCAAGCGAGCCATTGCTGCCTAGAGGGGACATCAGGTTGGTTTTGCGAATGATTCGAAGACCTGCTCAATTCTCAAGGCTCATACGGCGCTGCACGGAGTTGAGCTGTGACTCCCATCGGCCGGTTGGTGAACACGGCATTTCTTTCCACAGAGATGCTTTGCGCGGCTTCACTAACCTCAACATCAAATAGCTTGAAAAATGCCAACAGGATCAAAACAGCCTCGGTGGTGGCCATTGCATGTCCCGGGCATTTTTGGGGTCCAAAACCGAACGGAATGTAGTTGATGGTTTGTTGAGCGGTGAGTGCCCGAGCGAAACGAAGGGGATCAAAGCCGCGGGGATTCTCCCATAGGTTGGGGCGCATGTGCCCCTGGACCGGAAGGCATCTTAGAGTGGATCCTTCTCGAATCCGTACGGTTTCCCGCGATCCGTTTCCCGGCTTCTCTCCAGAAACTTCGTATTCCATTTCTGTTTCGCGCAGCATCGTCGGGACGATGGTGTGGCGTCGCAAGGTCTCTCGAAAAACACAATGCATGTATGGATAGCGGGCGGCTAAGGTTAGATTGCCAATCCCGTCGGTTGGTTCTTGGCGCGCTTCCTGCGTCGCTTGCTCGCGCACCTCCGGGTTGTTTGCAATCTCTGCGATGGCGAAGGTAAGCGCGGCCGCCGTGGTTTCGATGCCGGCGATGAACAACATCGCATACTCGGCTGCTATACAGCGTTTGAGTAGTGCTGGCGGTCGCCCGGCGTATCGGGTTTTCAGACTTACGAGCAAAGGCGGGACGGGGGTATCCCGCTCTGCTTCATCGATCTTAAGGCCGATCCAGTCGAAGATATTCTCGACGGCTCTGCGCTGCGCCTTGGGAACAACGAACGGCTGGTGCTCGGCGAGATTCAGTAGCCTTAACACTGCCGCCATCGCTGTGTTGATCCGCGCCGGAATACCACTCTGGATCGCTCGCGTCGCGATGCTCAAGGTTTTTTCCAGGTATTCCCCCTCTTCGAATGGAAGAGCTTGGCCAAACAGCACGTGCCCGAGGATGCTCGAGGTGACGGCTCGCATTAACGGTTCGACCTCAATTGCGATAGCCGTGGTTTCCGCGCGGCGCGCGAGTTTGGTGAACGCTTCGTCGGCCACTGCTTTAATCACCGGCGCATATTGGCTCGTGACAAGTCCGGCTTGGAACTCGGGGTTGATGGCGTCGTGGGTTCGCTGCCAATCCTCTCCGTCAGCAACAATCATCACTCGGTGTCGCAACGTTGTGCGCAACAGAGAGACCAATGGCTTGTAGCGCAAAGGAAAGTGCTTCAAGAACAAGGCTTTGGCCGTTTCGATGGAATGGATATTGAGTTCGCACCCGATCAAGTTTCGCTGAACGGAAAACTCCCTATATCGCCTGCTCGTTGTCTTTTCAAAAGCAAACGGGATCCGGCGCAGAAGTGAAGCCATGCGCAACGGAGTGGTCGGGCGTTTCATATTCTCTTTACGGTGTCTTCGTTTTGCTTTTTGTTCGGGACTGCGTGGTGCGACAACCAATCGAAATGCAGAAAGCGCAAGCGAAACGCCCCATCGTTCCGAGTTCAGGGAAGATTTCGCCTTCACGTAAATCCGACCCAGAGTTCCCGATGGGGCCTAATCATTGCGTACAAGCCGCTGTGGACACCTCAGGCAACCGAGGGAAGTGCAGCGCCCGAAAGGTGCGGAGATTATGTTTGATGATTGTTGTCTTGTCAATCGGCAAGCAGTTCGGCAAGCAGTTCCAAATTGTGGTCATCGTTGTTTTGAGATGATTGGTTGCGTTCGGGCCCGGGTTGGGAAGAAAAATCGAACGGTTTATCAGCCGATGTATCGCAGCGCATCGACAATGCCAAGGTTGGACGCGCGCCAGGACGGAATCAGCGCGCTAGCCACGCCTACAACCGCCGCGACCGCAATGACGACGAGCGCGGTCGGTATGGTCATGTGCATCGAAACTGGCAAACCAATTCCCGGTTGCGCCATGAACAGAATCGCCCCAGTGGCAAGCGCAATGCCGAGCAACCCGCCCATTAGCGCGATCGCGATCGATTCGCTTAGCAGTAATTTAAGAACGCTTCCACGTGTGAAGCCGAGAGTGCGGAGAACGGCAACTTCACGGGTACGCTCGCGGATCGACATCGCCATGGTGTTCGCGCAAACCAGAAGAGAAGTGAAGACTACGGCTCCGCAGATACTTAAGATGAATGCCTTGACATTTCCGAGAATAGCGATGAAATCAAGTTTAAACTCCTGTTCGCTCTCGCTCTTCGTGGGAATTGGACTGCCATGGAACATCTCGTCGATGGCGTGCGCGGCGAGCGGCATGTGTTCCGGCGTATCGACCCGTATGAAGTAGAAGCCTGCCGTATCTTTAAACCAAGCGACCGATTCTTCCAGATATTTGGTATGGAAGTAAAGGTTGCCGTTCGGGGGATTAATCGTGTAGATGCCGCGCAAGGTCAGGTCAAGATTCGTCGGGAACATGGTGCCTTGCAGAATAATGTGATCGCCGATCTTCCAATGATGCTTCCTGGCAAGCTCAACATCGGCGATGCAGCCGGTGCGGTCTCGCTTCCAGGCGGCAAGCTGGTCGGTAGGCATCACCTTGTCAGCGGACACGTCGAAGTATTCGTCCGGATCGGTAGCGAACTGGCCGAAGTAGTTCTCGGGCCTGTCGTCCTTATACTTGCCTCCGAACCAAGTCATCGGCACAACATGTACGACCCCGGGAACGGCGCGGATTTTGTCTCGATAATAGATGGGAAGGTAATTGGCGAGCGAGACCTTGTGCCGCGTCATGATACGGAGCGCGGAGTCGGGGGGGCCCTGGTCGTAATAAAAGCTCCGCCACACGCAAAGCATGATGGAGAGCACAAGCAAAGTAAATGCAATGCTGGCAACCGTCAGCAGACTGCGCCGCCTGTTGCGAAACGCTGATTTTACGACGAAACCCGATAGCGTCATTGAGACGAACGTTAGGCTGCAGGAGTAAGTTTACACGTCGTCTTTACTTGCGAGAAGAATCGGATGCGCTAACGCCAGACCGCCACCGCATGGATCACGCTGGCCAAGGGCAATCCCGAAAACGCTCTCACCCAGATGCGTTTTTGCCGCTGAGCATGACCGAGCGCCTGTCGAAAGGTCTGAAAGACAACAAAATCAGCGCGCTGACCATGGATTCGAGTACAACTGCGGACCGCAAGCTCCATCCCACTGCCGAAAATGGCGCTGAGGCGAAAAGCAAAGAGTGCGATTACATTTTGCTCACTCAAATCGTGGATCCGAAGGCGCATCCGGAAAGCCCACGAGATGCGAGCCGTAGGCCACAGAGAATGTGAGGTTCGACTTCTCAGCCGCGGAGGCCAGGCGGGCGCACAGCAGCACTATGGCCAGGACCTTGACCCTCATCATCTGTTTCATCCTGCTCTCCTCGCGCTCACAAACTTGTGAGCCATGCCAAGCAAGTCCCGCAGGACATCAGGCGTGACGCGGGACAGGCGAACCAGCACGGAGGTGTAGTTGAGATAATGGTCGGTCACGTAGTAAACATCGGGAGCGGCAGCGAGCAGTTCGGCGCGGTCGTCGAAGCCGAGATTCAGGAAGATGTCATACGATATAACCGTTGAGCCTTGCGAAATCTGGTAGTACTGCTCCCGAACAGCCTGCGACCATCCCTGGTCGAGATAGATCACGGACTCGCCGGGAGATTGCGCTGTTCCACGCTCCCGTGCAAAAGAAAGCAACAACGCTAGCGAAGCAGTAATCCAAAATGCCCTTTTAACTGGTTTCACGTGAAACCCTCCAATTCAGACCTACGAACAAAAAGTTTTGAGCTACATGGCTGTTCAAGCACACGTAAACGGCGTCCTCATCATCAGATTGCCACGTTAGATTGCCACGTTGCGGGTAGTGAAGGGTGTCTCAACAGGAGTCAGTGCGCAACTGTCAGAACATACAGTTAATAATGGTCACTTCTGACCATCGCCGCCTTCGTTAAGCCCAACCGGATGAAAAACTGTCTTGCCGAGATCAATGCCGACCGTGTGTAGTTGCATGGGGACGCCTCCTTGTTCACCTCTTTGTTTATACCCAACCTGCTGCTGGCTAGGTAGCGGCGGCGGGCCATCCCATTAGTTATGCTCGACTGCGGACTTTCAAACGGAAGTTAGCCTGAAGTCCGCTTGTAGGAAGTTTCACCACATAGGTAACGAAAAACGCGCTGGTGTTTACGAGTGTTGCGTCAAGTCCCGAGTGGTTGGCATCTCAGAAGCTATCCAGAAACGGGCATCGGGGAAGGTGACGAAGCCAGACGCCTACATCGGCGAATCAGAAATGTATGTGCGCTATCCAAAACGCTCCACTGAAGTGGCAGAACAGCGGAATTAGGTCGGCGGACCACAGCGGGGTTCTCAGCTTTGCGGCCAGAGGAGCCGTCATAGCATCTTCTCGCTTGCGCCGGCAATTCAGTCGCCGTCTGTTGTGCTGATGCCAGGTGTAGGTTCGATGGCGCGGGCTGCTCGCTTGCGCCACGGCGCCGCCTGTAACTCTGCCAGATACGAGTAGCCAACAGGCACCACCAGCAAGGTCAGGAGCAGGCAAAGAGTCTGACCGCCGATGATGGTCACTGCAATCGACGCGCGCTGTTCCGAACCCGCCCCGATTCCAATCGCAACCGGAATCAACCCCGCGATAATGGAAAGGGTAGTCATCAGGATTGGGCGCAAGCGCACCCGATTCGCTTCCAGGATGGCCTCGCCTACTGGCATGCCAGAAGCTACCAAGCGGTTCGTGTAGTCGACCTGCAGGATTCCGTTCTTTTTCACAATGCCAAGCAGCAGAAACATACCCAGCGCACTCCACAGACTCAAGGCACGTCCCGTGATCCAAAGTGAGAACAGCGCAAAAGGAACGCTGAGCGGCAGTGTGAGCATGATAATGAACGGATACGAAAAGCTCTCAAACTGCGCTGCCAATACCATGTACATGAAAACCGAAGCGAGCAGCATTGCCAGCAGCAGGTTCCAGGTTGTTTCTTCGAGAACCTTTACCTGACCCGAGAACAGATAGGAGTAGCCTGCGGGCAGTCCTACTTCCTTGATCGAACTGATAGTGTGCGCGGCAGCCAGATCAAGCGGGTATCCGGAGGCGATATTGGCATACACACTGACCTCGAACTCGCGGTTATACCGCCACAGGGTGGCCGGTCCAAAGCCGCGAGCGATGGTGGCCACGCTCTCCAGGCGTACCTGCCCCAGTTTGCTCGAGGGCACCATCATGCGGTTCAGCACGTCGGGATTGTCACGCTGTTCGGGAAGCAACTGCATCGTCACCGGATACTGCTCCGAACCTTCCTTGAAGCGTGTGATCTCGTCTTCGCCCGAATAGAACAACCGCACGGCATCGCTGATATCGGTCATGCGCACGCCGATATCGGCCGCGCGCTGCCGGTCCACCTTGACCTGCAGTTCCGGCGTGTTCAGGTTCAGGCTGGGGTTGATATCGACCAGGTCGGGATACCGGTGCATCCGGTCCGCGACCTTCTTGCTGATTTCCGCGAGTTGATTTAGATCCGGTCCGCGAATCACGGCGGAGATCGGAAAATAGATTTCGCCGCCCAGCACCGAAGGCAAGCGCACGTTGTAGGTGGCATTGTGATACTCCGCTAAAATGGCGCGCACCTTGGTCGCCATCTGCTGATGTGTGAACTTGCGCTGCCCACGCGGCACGAGTCCGATAAACAAATGCGCATGGTTGGTCGGTCCGTGCGTATACGTCTGCACAAAGGCCACCTCCGGCATGGCCGAGACACGGTGCGCCATGTCCGTCGCGATCTGCACTGTCTTTGCCAGGCTGGTGCCTTCCGGGAGCGTAAAAGAACTCTGCAGCTCCGATTGATCGTCGGTGGGAATCCAGTCGCGTCCGACGATGTGGTACAGCCCAAAGGTCGAGAGAAAGGTGAGAACGCAAATCACCGCGATCGTGCCGCGGTGTGCCAGCGACCATCGCAGCATCTGCAAGTACCAGGTTTCCACGCGATGGAGAAATCCATGAGCATGCGCTTCCTTCTCGCGCCCGCCCAGTTTCAGCAGTCGGGAACTCATCATCGGCGTCAGCGTGAACGCCACCAGCAGCGACACCAGTATGGCCATCGCCATCGTCCAGCCAAACGAGTTCACATATTTCCGGGCATAACCGGTCATGAACGCGATAGGCAGAAAAATGATGATCAGTGAAAGCGTGGTCGCCATCACTGCCAAACCGATTTCTTGCGTCGCCTCGATCGCCGCGTGGAAACGGTCGCGCCCCTTTTCCTCCATAAAGCGGAAGATGTTCTCGAGCACGATGATGGCATCGTCAATCACGATCCCCACCGCCAGGGTGAGCGCCAGCAAGGTGATGTTGTTGAGCGAAAAATCCATCCCCTTCATCAGGGTGAAAGTGGAAATAATCGAGGCGGGGATCGCGACTGCCGCAATCAGCACGGCTCGCCAGTTGCGAATGAAAATCCAAACCACTGCGCTGGCCAGAATGCTGCCGAGAATCAGGTGCTCGATCAACGAGTGTACCGACGCCTTGATGAAATCGGAGATGTCGTGCACAACCAGCAGTTGCACACCTGTCGGCAATTGGGAGTTCAGTTCGCCGATCATGGCGCGGACGTTGTCGGCAACCTTAACGGTATTAGCGCCCGACTGGCGCAAGACGTCGATCGCGACCACGTCTTTTCCCTGGCCTCCCTGCCGAAACAGGGCGGACCATGTCCGCAGTTCAGCCGCACCGTCTTCCACCTGGGCTACATCCCGCATGCGGATGGGAACGCCCCCACGGGTTCCAAGCATCACATCGCCAAACTGATCGGCGGAGGAAACACGCCCTAGAGTTCGCAGCCCGAGTTCCTGCGGACCGTTGATCATCCGGCCGCCGGGTGCCTCGACGTTCTCTCGCTGCAAAGCCTCACGCACATCGAGCACGGTGAAATTGTGGGAAGCCAGCTTTTGCGCGTCGAGCAGTACGCGAATCTGCCGCGCCTGCCCGCCATGCAGTTCAACGCTCCCTACCCCATCCACCCGCTGAATGGCCCGTCGCACTTGCTTGTCTGCAATCTCGGTCAGTTCCCGCAGGCTCATTGGACCGCTGACCAGAATGGTCATGATCGGGTCCGATTGCGGGTCTTCTTTGGTAATGACCGGAGGTAGCGTTTCCCGAGGCAGCCGGTTGATAGCCGCTGCCACCTTTTCGCGCACATCCTGCGCGGCGCCTTCGATCTCCCGCTCCAAAACGAATGTGCAGGTAATGTCCGCCTTGCCTTCGCTGGCGTACACGCTTATCTCATCAATGCCACTCACAGAGGAGATCGCGTCCTCCAGTGGCAGCACCACGCTCGTGATCATCTCGTCAGGAGTGGCACCCGGCAGCGCAACCTCGACGTTAATAGTCGCCGGATCCGCTTTGGGGAATAAATCCACCGCCAGCCCGCGGTAAGAAAACACACCAAGGGTCACCAGAAATGCAATGAGCATGACGGTGAATACGGGATGCCGTACACAGATTTCGGCGAGCTTCATTACGAGACTTTCACCCTACCGCGCTCCAGACTCGGCCGTGCCGCCTGATTCCTGAATGCGATCTCCGTCGTGCAACTCCCCGGACGCAGCTGCCGCTACGCGGTCCCCAGCCTTGAGCCCTTCCGAAACCTCGAAGCGCCGTCCCTTGTCATCTTCGCTTTGGCCTGCAGGCTTGATCTGACGCTCGTTGACGCGATCCCCATTCACCAGGAAAACCTTGTACACGCCATAGCGGTAGTTCACCGCCGCTTCGGGAACGGAGATGGTTTTTTCTTCCTTGTCGCTCGGAATCGATGCCTGCACAAAAAAGCCGGGCTTGAGACGCGCCTCGCGATTCTCGATGATTGCCTCGGCCTCAAACGTTCGCGAGTCCTGCGACACTGCGGGGTTGATGCGAGTGATCCTGCCCTGAAACAAATCTGCCGGAAGCGCCTCTACGTGCACGTCGACCATGGCTCCATCCTTCACCCATCCCGCCCATCTCTCCGGGACCGCCAGTCGCGCCCGCAGGCGGTCCGTCCGCACCAGCACCATGACGGGACTCTGCACTCTCAAATACTCACCGGGATGAACGGTACGCGACTGCACCGAACCGGGGTAAGGCGCTCGTATGGCTGCGTCCGTCAGTTTTTTTTCCGCCAGATGCTCGCTCGCTTCGCTAGAGATCAGCAATGCCTTGAGACGTTCGATCTCCTGCAACGCAAGCTCGTAGCTGGCTTGCGTATTCTGATATCGGCTCGCTGCCTCATCGAACTGCTGCTGCGAAATTAAGTCGTCTTTGAACAATGCCTGAGCCCGTTCGTATTTCCGCTGGGCGTCGAAGCGGTCGGCCTCGGCTCTCCGCACCGATGCCAACTGGTGCGAATCCTCGGGTGGCGGGTCGTTCGGACCAAGATCGAGCTGGGCGCGCACCTGTCGCACCAAACCTTGTTGCCGTTCCACTTCAAATCGCAATTCCCGCTCGTCGAGCACAATCAGGGGCTGACCTTCCGCGACGGTGTCGCCCACATCGGCTAGAATTTCCGAGACACGGCCCTCGACCTGGGCACTTAGAGTACTTTCTTCGAACGGGTAAAGAGACCCCACAGCCTGCACCCGGCGCCGCGTGGTTTCCTCCGTGACCGTGTACACATGTGCCGACACCGCGCTCGGAAGGGAGGCTGCCGCGCTGTTCGCCCGGAAATTGGAGCAGCCGCAAGCGAGCAGCAGGCAGAGTCCAGCCACAGGGGCGCTTGCCGCAGAGAACGAATGGCGCGAAGTAGTCGACATGGTGCGGATAACAGTGTATCCCACGCCACAGAGTTGTTGAGGTAGCACTTCTCTCTGACAATGGCAGCAGCGTTCAACCATTTTTCGGGCCGCGAATCCATGGATTCGGAGGAGCACGATTTTCGCTCCCGTTAAAGCTTTTGGTCTGCCAGCCAGGCGTTTCTTTTGGGTTAGCCGAATATTCCGAGAAAAATTCTCCTCGATCGACGACCGCAATGTGGCTGGCAGTCGAAGAGTTCGGACGTGTGCCAAACTACGGCTAGCGGAGGAGAGCAGAGCCTGTGTACCTATCCAAAAACGGGCTTCGCGGAACTCCCCATTGGCCCTGTATTTCAACGCCACACGCTTCCCCCAGCCGACTCGTAAGGAACATCATCCGTTCTGTTGGGAGGAGGACGTGAATCCCAAGTTAAGCGGCTTGTCTGCGGAGCCGAAATTCTCCCGGATCACTTCATCGGTTCCCAGCCCTCTGGCAGCATATCGAATGCCAGTGTGTCACGGTAGGCGTACTGATTGCCTTCCAGTACTGTCACTGGCGTCAACATATGCCAGATGCGATCATCGTCGAAGACGTAACACTCACCCGATTCGCGCATCGTGAACCGATCCAGTTCGTGTTTGTCATTGTCGGATATGATGACTTCGCCACCGTCAGCGCCGCAGCGGCCCAGTAGATGCGTGGCGATGTACTTTTCTCCGTCCTTATGTAAGCCCGGTGGGCTCGTGTCGCACGGCCGACCCGGCGTAGCCGTGAACCTTATTAGATGGAGGTTGACCAAATACCTCGTACCCACTGCCGAGAGCGGCAGGTGGTGAAGGTGGTGAGCAATCATCTTGCGAACGCCTATGGAACCAGCGATCGCCGGGGGCAGCGGAGTGTACTCTCGCTGCTGGTCGCCTAGGGTAGTGTTGTATTTTTTCAGCTGCACATACGGCGTGCTCTCTTCGCTCAACCAAACCTTTACACCACCCTCAACAATCTCCGCCCGGAGACGATTTAAGGAACGATACCTGTCGCCCCCATCGTAGTACTTGTCCCTTGGAATGGACCAGGCTGCATGGGATAACGCTTCCAGCGTGCGCGCTATGTCTACATCAACTCTGAGCGGCTGACGACTAAACCCGCGCTCGAGGAGGTCGTTTCGTGACCTGGCATTCGTTGCAACCGGAATAAAGCTATCTTGGCCCATGATTGCTCCTGACAAATGCTTGCAGCCTAGACCTGCTGACGGAGGTTTGGGCGCAGTGTGAGCGAGCCCTCATCGTTCAGTTTCTGGTGACAAGCCCACCGCACGGGATAGCGCATTCCCTTTACCTCAATCTCGGCTCTAAGTTTCAACCCTTTCCAGTTGGTGACGGTTGGAAGGACGAACTGTGCCTGCCGAATCTTGCCCGGTAGCGGGTAACCGGCGTCCAGACAACCGCTCTTGAGCATCTTTCCGTCCTGGCTCTCTAGGGTCACCCTCAATACGCCCGGCACACCCGCGATTCCGTCATTTGCGAAGCCGACAATTAGCCCCTGGTAACCATCCCCCTTATAGCTCCAGATGAAAGACGGCCTCACCCGATAGCCAATTCGGCGATTGATCTGGTCGAACGCTGCCGGATAAGCCTGGTAGTAGTTCATCAGATTTTTTGCGCTGATCTGATGAAAGTTCCAGAGCGACCAATAATTCGCCCCGACATCAATCACATGAGCGATCATGTTCTCTGCCGGGGATATCCCTTCATATGCGAGGCTTGGATCGGGAGGTTTACCCGGGAGCCCCTGCTCAAGCAATGCCGCGGTCCAGGGTGGGCGATTGCTGAGCGCTTCAATCTGTTCGTTCTCAATAAAGATGGTATCGCTGCGAATCCAATTGTTGCTGCGGACGGTGCGGTCTACCAGTTCTGAATTACCAACCCGGCTATAGTCCGGTTGAGTATTGGTCAGTAGAGGAGTCCTCGAAAAGTGCTCGAGCTGGACGTCGAGCATCTTGGTCCAAGTGCGCTCTGCTGTCTGGTAATCAGGGAAAGGATTGTTGCCAAATGGCCAAGTGTGCCCTTCACCCCAAAAGCCATACATGAAGGTATCGATAAACTCGATGAGCGGATTGCCATCGAATTCCGCTGCCAATAGGCCAACCAGTTCTTTGAATGCCTGCTGAAAAAAAGGATGGTCAAATCGGGGCTGATAACGGGAATGCGGGTTCTGCAAGTATCTTTGCGCCGAAGCACTGCTTTCCCGATCGCTCAGGACCAGATCAACTTTCGGCACTTTGTCGAGGACAAAATCCGGGAGGGCCGGTTCGTGTGTATAGTCTGGAGCGCACATCTGAACTCGCAATCCGACCCGCTTGTTGTTCTTCTTCGCCAATTCAAAGACGAGCTTCAGGTAATCGGGCATCTCCAGGCGTCCGGGCCGCGGCTGCACTTCCCTCCAGGTCGGACGGATATAAAGCTGCTGGCCCAGGGGAAATCGAACCAGGTCTTCGATCGCCTGGGGAATATTGTCTGACTTGATTTCCTCCGTGCCACTGTCTGCCGTGATATAGGTGACCAGTCCCTTGCCGTAGTTCGGTACGACGTCTTCCGAAGAAGTCGTGGTCATCACAACATCGTCAGTGGGAATGACGGCATCAGGCGGGTATTGAGGAAACGGACCCTGATTGAGGCGATCGGCCACCCGGGGACCGGAGCCGAAGTCGTAGTTTCCCCAGTTGTGGGCGGAAACCTTCGCCTTCGCTTTACCCATTCCAAGTTTTGCAGCTACGGCAACAGCGACAGTATTTTTTAGAAAATCTCTACGCTGCATCGGAATTATCTCCTGCTGCCCGTTGAAATTAGCAGTGCCGCGTTTCTGACCGATTGTAGTACCGGTCGGTGAAAGGTTGCGCCCGAATCGCAGGCAACGGGAAGTAGGTCGCTACGAGAGCGGATTGGTACCAGAAACGGGCAAGCGTGAAGTAATCCCAACGTAAGGTGACCCGGCAACACACCCGGAATCGCCGCCTTCGGCGTTCAACGTTCGGCGCAGGCTATAATTACGCGCACGCATGGCGCTCACTCCGGGAACAAAACTCGGCCCCTACGAAATCCAATCTCCGCTCGGGGCCGGCGGTATGGGTGAGGTGTACCGCGCCAAGGACACCCGTCTTGACCGAACCGTCGCCATCAAGGTCCTGCCTGCGCACCTTTCCGATGACCCTGCATTGAAGCAGCGCATGGAGCGCGAGGCGAAGGCCATTTCGGCGCTGCAACATTCAAACATCTGCACTCTGTACGACATCGGCTCGCAGGACGGCACCGACTTTCTGGTGATGGAGTATCTCGAAGGCCAGACTCTGGCCGATCGCCTGGTAAAAGGCGCGTTGCCGCTGGATCAGGTTTTGAAGATTGGCGCGGAGATCGCGCAAGCGCTCGAGCAGGCGCATCAGCAAGGCGTCATCCATCGCGATCTGAAGCCGGCGAATATCATGCTGACCAAGTCTGGCGCAAAGCTGATGGACTTTGGCCTGGCCAAGCCGGAGATGTCGATTTCGTCGCAAGCGGTCGGCACGTTCACTCCTTCCACGCCAACCATGAATCTGGCTTCGCTCACCTCGGCGGCGTCGCCGCTCACGCAAAAGGGTTCGATCGTCGGTACGTTTCAATACATGGCTCCCGAGCTTCTGCAAGGAGCGGAAGCTGACGCTCGCAGCGATCTTTTCAGTTTCGGATGCGTGCTCTACGAGATGATCACCGGAGGTCGGGCTTTCGAAGGCAAGTCGCAGCTCAGCGTATTCACGGCAATTCTGGAAAAAGATCCGGAGCCAATTACCGCCAGGCAGCCGCTTGCGCCGCCGATGCTTGATCGCGTGGTGCGCGCCTGCCTCGCCAAAGATCCCGCCGACCGCTTCCAATCCGCGCACGACCTCGCCATGGACCTGCGCTGGGTTGACTCGCTCCATTCCGCTCCGGCAGGTCAGCAATCCTCTCCCGCGCCAGCCCCAAGCCGCGTTCCATGGTTCGCCGCAGTCGCGGCCGCAGTGATTCTGGGAACGCTCGCCGGGTTCTTTCTCCATCGACCTGCCCCTTCCGCGACCAGCATTCGTGCCGCCCTCAATCCTCCTCCGGGCGGGCGCTTCCGTCTGACCGACGACGCTGGCGGTCCACCGGTGATTTCCCCCGACGGCGCCTACTTGGCCTTTACCGCGACCGTTGACGGTAAGACGTCCGTCTGGGTCCGCCCCATGAACTCCAATGATGCGCGGGCACTCCCCGACACTGGCGACGCCATTTTTCCGTTCTGGTCGCCCGATAGCCGCTCCATTGGGTTCTTCGCCGGCAATAAGTTAAAGACGATCGAGATCGGTGGCGGCGCGTCGCAGGCCGTTTGTGACGTCACGCTTGGACGCGGCGGCGCGTGGGGGTCTGGCGGCGTGATTGTATTCTCTCCCGCCCCAACCGCAGCGCTCATGCAGGTCAGCGCCAGCGGCGGCACTCCCACCCCACTCACAAAATTGGATCCGGCCCTCCACACGTCCCACCGCTGGCCGTTTTTTCTACCCGACGGCAAGCATTTTCTCTACTTGGCTATGCACCACGACCCCTCGAAATCCTCGAACAACGCCATCTACTATGCGTCGCTCGATGGCCGCGAGAATCGTCTGCTCATTCATACCCAGACCAACGCAATTTATGCCGCCGGTTACCTTCTGGTGGGCCGCGGTGACCAGTTGATGGCGCAGCCGTTCGATCCCGCCAACGGCACGCTGAGTGGCCAGGCGCAGGCCGTTTCTTCGGGCGTGCTGAATGACGTCACGACCTGGCACATGGACGCCTCGGCCACGGACGGCGGTGTGCTGACCTTCGCCAACGGCACTTCGGGCAACGTGCAACTGGTCTGGATGGACCGCACTGGAAAACAAACGGGTGTTGCCGTCGAGAATCTGCAAAACCTGCAGTTTGCCCGCCTTTCGCCTCAAGGTGACCGCGTCGCTCTGATGCTCGACTCCGGCATCAATGACATTTGGACACTCGATCTTGCGCGTGGCATCCGCACCCGGCTCACCTTCGGCCCGATCGCGAACACTTATCCAATCTGGTCCCCTGATGGCAAGTGGGTCGCGTACACCTCCACGGGGGCGGGCACCAGCACCATCAATCGCAAGCCCGCGGATGGCAGTGGAGCCGAAGAAATGCTGTTTTCCGACACTGCTGGCAACACGCTGATCCCCAGTGACTGGTCGCGCGATGGCAAAACCCTGTTCTATTCGGTTGGCTTTCAAACTGGAGACCAGACAATTTGGGCTCTTCCGCTGGACGGGGAACGAAAGCCTCGTCTAGTCGTGGAACACGCGGTCGGCGGCACTCTATCCCCCAACGGACGATGGCTAGCCTATACGATGTTCTCTGGACAGTCGGAAGTTTATGTGGTGGGCTACGGCGCCGCCCAAGGCAAGTGGCAGGTGTCACCCAATGGCGGGCAGGTACCGCAGTGGAGCAAAGACGGCAAAGAACTCTACTACTTGGATGGCGCACAATCCATCGTGGCCGTTCCGGTGAAGGACCTGGGAAACACGCTCGAATTCGGAGCCGGCCACACGCTCGTTAGCCAGTGGACGGTCCTGAGCACCCCCTTCTACAGCGTCTTTCCCGACGGTCAGAAACTCTTGATGGAACGGGTTTCGCAGCAGGTCAGCCAACCAATCACCATCGTCACTAACTTCACCGCTCAGCTAAGAAAATAAAACGAGTACTTTTTATAACCCGTCTCGACTGCATCTGGTTGACCGTTGCGACTCTTGCTCGGCAGCGATGCGTACGCCGCCGCGGAGAAGAATGATCTTGCGCGATTAGAGGAAGCACGAATTTGGAAGAAACTCAGCGTCTCCACCGATTTTGAGACGAAATGAAGAAGCAGCAAAGATTTAGCGGGAGAATCCGAACCGCGGCAAGGTGGTCAATGGTTCAATTTGGACTGGATTCGTTCCTTCTTCGTCTCACTTGACGATCGGATTGCGCGAATCAGCCGCATGAAGGCGTCGTTCGACTCTGTCCAATCGTCGATTTAAACTCGTGATTCTTCCTGTCATGACGTACATCCAGCTGGGATTTTTCCAATCTCGGACCCGATTCGCAGTTTAGCCGGAGTTTCAGGAAGACCAAAACGTCTTTGGTGACTGGTTTTGTCCGTTTACTTCATGCAACCTTGGGAAGGAATTTCAGAGTGATCGGGTTTTGTCTTGCAGGTTTTGCTGCAGAGGTTTATCTATGTTCGAATTCAATGCACCGCTCGCCACTCTGCTTGCATCTCCCTCCAAGGATTTCCTGCTGAGCCGACCAACCAGTTGCGTGCCCCGCTAGGGTCGCCGGCTTGCGAAAAGCCTAAGGTGCGTCGGACAGCCACGGGTGGTTTGTGCTTCTCCAGCATTTGTCAGCATCCGTGACGCACAGTTTCCCTCTACTGCAGCTTCGCGTACTCCGCTTTGGCTTGCTTCAGGATGGGAATGTCAGGGTCGGCATCTTTCCAGAGCGTCAGGAAATCTAGATATGCCGCGCGGGCTTTGTCCGTGTCGCCGGCCATTGCATAAGCTCTGCCCAGTTGAAGGTGGGCAAGAGCACCGATCGGTGCGTTCCAGACGATTCCACGATGATCGAGGATTTTCTGAAACTCTGCCGCGGCCTGGCGGCCCTGATGCGCGGCCAGGTATGCCTCTCCCCGCACATAAACAGGATACAAGCCGTTCCAGCTGTAGTTGCTGAATGTGGTTCGCCCTAGTTCATACGGCACGGCGGCTCTCAGAGTCTCTAAGGCGTCAGAAGCATCTCCTCGATTTACCGCAAGTCTCGCCCGGAGGGTTGGCAGGTAGTTGAACTGCACGATGGTGGCTTCGGGGAACCGCTTGTCCAACCCCTCCGTCAGATCCTTTGCCCGCCCAGTGTCACCCGCATACGCCAAAGCGAGCGCAGCGCCATACTGCACATCGATGCCATCGGAATGTTCCATTGCGAGCCTGGCACGCCGTCGGGCTTCCTCGGCGTTACCAAGCAGGGCTTCCCTTAGTCCAGACGTGGAGGAGAAGCTCGCGGCTTTTTCTTTTTCTCCAGCCTGTTCGGCTGATTCCATCGCCCGACTGGTCAACTCTTCCGCCTCCCTGAGCCGCCCGGAATAGGCAGCGGTATCGGCCTCGTTCGCCAGCAACTTATCATCTTCGGCCTGAGCCGCCGACGTGAGTTGCTGTTTCATGCCCGCTGCGTCGTTTTCCAAGAAGGCAATCGTGTAGAGATCCTCGGGGAAGTAAGGGTGGTACAGTTTGCGTGCGAGAGCCTGCCTGTAGGTCGCCCTCGCTTCATCGAGGCGATTTAGCTCTATATAGCCTTCCATGAGGAAGGCGTAGGGGGGAGAAAAGTCCGGTTTCAAACCAATTGCCTCTCTGGCTTCTGAAACCACTGCATCATACCGACCCATCTGCGGGTAGATTGCGCCTGACAAGTAAGTATGCGGCATCTCGGCCCGGGGATAAGCCTGCATCCAGAGCTTGCACGCTTGTTCGGCTTTTTCGAGGTTGCCTGTGACTTCTTTGTAGTAGATAGCTGATATGAAGAACTTCTCTGGCTCACTCGCGCGCTCGCGCAGTTCGTATGCCTTGCGGGTGTAGTCCGCCGCGACGCTAGGCTCTCCGATGGATGTATACCTGATGCCCAACCAGGCGTAGGGGACCGCAAAGTTTGGGTCGAGTTCGACAGCGCGCTTAAGAAAAGAAATTGCAAGCGGGGAAGTTGCCCGATGGCTGGCGCTGTAAGCTTTCAGGGCTTCGAGCGAGGAGGTAGTCGCTTCTTCCAGAGGGGTATCGAATTTTTGCACCGTATGTAGGGACTCGCCCAGTTTGTTCCGCATCTCCGATGCCGTCTTCCCCAGTGCATCGAGCACGTGATTCTTGTCGCTCGCCTCTGCTTGTGTGCTCGCCAACGTTCCGCCGGTTGAGCAGTTGACCGCCTTCAGGGTCAGAAGGTATGGCGAGCCAATTTGAGCGATCGAGCCCTCGAGCACAGCTGCACTTGCCGTTCGCTGGCAGAGTTCGCGCGCAATCTCCGGCGTCAGCCTCGCGTCTGGCTTCTGGGTCATCATCTGCAGAGTCTGCTGGATTTGCTGGTCCGAGATGATGCTCAGGAAGGGTGATTGCTCCAGCTGTACGGAGAGTCCTTGCCGGAGCGTGCCGTCGAACACCGGGTCGCCGGTGGAATTGGTAAAATCTGCCAGAACAATGGTGTCATCGTCCGTCAGTTTGGGCGCGCGATGGAGATAGAAGTAACCAGCGACTGACAACAACAACACAGCAACAGCAGCAAAAATGACTGCCATGCCGCGTCTCCTGGCATGGTTTGCGGGGCCGGACACGGCGGTCGTTGAATCCGTGTCGCGTCTTAGCCTTCGAAGATCAGCTCCTATTTCAGAGGCGTGCTGGTAGCGAAGGTTGGGGTCTTTCTCCAAGCACTTGCCGATGATTCTTTCCAGATCGAGCGGTAGCCCCGCATTCACCCGCACGGGAGGCACAGGAGCCCGGTTCAGAATGGAGTCAAAAACCACGCCTGTGGTTTCCCCCCGGAAGGGCAGCGTTCCGGTTGCTGTCTCGTAGAGCACCACACCGAAGGAGAACAGATCGGAGCGGGAATCTAACTTCTTTCCGCGAACTTGCTCCGGCGACATGTAGGCGACCGTCCCCACGGCCGTTCCCGGGTTGGTAAGAGATTCTTCCTTCGTCGAGGCATTCTGGTCCGCGCCTTCGTCGTTGAGTGAAAGCTTAGCCAGCCCGAAGTCGAGGACCTTCGCGTGTCCGCGTTTGGTGACAAAAATGTTCGCAGCCTTGATGTCGCGGTGCACGATACCGGCGGCGTGAGCTGATTCCAGTGCGTCGGCGATCTCGATGCCCAGCGACAAGATCAACTCAGTTTCCATGGGACGCCCCGCGATGCGATGCTTCAGCGTCACACCATCGAGAAACTCCATGACGATGAACGACTGATCGCCGTTCCTACCGATCTCGTGAATGGTGCAGATGTTGGGATGGTTCAGCGCCGAAGCCGCGCGCGCTTCCCGACGGAAACGTTCGAGGGCTTGCGGATCGCGGACGACATCATCAGGGAGGAACTTCAGGGCCACGAAGCGCCCGAGTTCAGTGTCCTCGGCCTTGTAGACCACACCCATGCCGCCCCCGCCGAGCTTCTCGACGATGCGGTAGTGCGAGATGGTTTGGCCGATCATGCGTGCAGATCTTACGTTTGTGAAACTCGCAAGTCAACGAAAGCCGTGGCGTTGCCGGGCCGATGTGCACAAGTTGGAAGGTGTTGTAGCGTTGCGAGACGTTTTGGATGCGTATGGTGTGAGCCGCGACTGATCGGGCAGCTCCTTTTCGCACGCTGAGCGCGGTCCGAGGATGCCGGCCTGCCGTTGGTCGGCTTTCGCCCCGCTGTCAGGGGAGAATTGCTCCGCTCAGATCGGAAGGAGCGACCCCGACAGCAGCCTTCAGTCTTGCGCAATACAATCATGGCATTCACCGGTAACAGCCTGTCCAAATCCTCAAGACCGGCAACTATAATCGCGAGAACATGAAGTTCCTCCCCATTACCTCGTTGCTAGTTGGTCTTGCTCTGGAGTTGACCAGCGCTTATGCCATGGTCACTAAGCCGGCCCAGAGTGGAGCGACCATGGTGGTGTCGGCTCAAACCGAGCAGGAGCAGACTGCGGCTGCAAAGAACCTTGGCTCTAGCCCGCCAGGAAAACCGGATGAACCGGTTTTCACCGTGCACAAGACGGTGAACGAGGTCCACCTGGTTTTCACCGTGACGGACAAGCACGGTCACTATATTAAGGACCTGAAGAAAAACGATTTCAAAATTCTGGACGACCGCAAGCCGCCGGAAGAGATGCTCAGCTTCAGCAGCCAGACCGATCTACCCCTACAAGTCGGGCTGTTGATCGACGCCAGCGAATCGGTGAGCAGCCGCTTCAAATTCGAGCAGCAAGCGGCTATCGAATTTCTGAGACAGACGATCCGGCGAAAGTACGATCAGGCCTTTGTCATCGGCTTTGACCTGACTCCCAAGGTCACGCAAGACTTCACCGACGACACGGAGAAGCTTTCGGGCGGCATTCATACGCTGCGACCGGGCACCCTCACGGCAATGTACGATGCTCTCTACTATGCCTGTCGGGACAAACTGCTGAAACAACCACAGGCTGGCCCCGTCCGGCGGGCCATCATCCTGTTGAGCGATGGCAATGACAACGCGAGCTCGGTAACCCGTGAAAAAGCCATCGAGATGGCGCAGCAGGCCGAGGTCTCGGTGTATACCATCGCCACGAACCCGAGCCGCTCCGGCCGACACGGCAACCAAAACTTGGAACGCATTGCCGAAGCAACCGGCGGTAGATCGTACGTGCCCTCCCAGATCACCGAAGTAGGTAGTGCGTTCGCTGCGATTCAGGAAGAGCTGCGCAGCCAGTACGCAGTGTCTTACAAGCCGGCGGCATTCGAGCCGGATGGGCATTACCGCACGATCGAAGTTCAAGCGCAAAACCAGAGAGGGCTGCACATCCACAACCGTAAAGGCTATCGCAGCCCTACAGAAGACGGTGCGCCTAAGTAGTAGTGTGGTTTGCTTCATAGCGCGACAGTCGCCGCCAAAAGGAAAACGGCCTAGTCTTGCCTGCGTAGCCACTGCTGGATTTTTTGGGCACGCCCAAGCAGAAGAAACCACTGGTCCTGTTCAAGGGAGGACACGTGCCGCCGTTCGACAGCGAACTCAAGAAGGAGATGCTTGATTGGCCGGATACTTACCCGGTCCCGTACGATGAGATCCGTCGAACGTGGAAGGTAGTCGCCGCACAACAACTAAGGGTAACTGAGGCAATCAAAATCAAGGCAATTACACTCATCAAACGGCCAGTCCCGCCCTAGCCTCCTTAATTCACCAGAACTGAGATTTGTTTGCGAGGATGAGCGATCGGGCGTTGATGGAGGGGAGAGTCATCCAGGTCATGAGCAGGGTGAGGGAGGGTTCGGGGTCGCGAGCTGAGAGAGAGGATTTTAAACACGGCTCCGCAGGAACCAGCGATTGGGCGTTGAGTTGGGAAGTAAGGAAAGGGGTCAACTGCTGTTGACGGCGAGCGTGGCGGAGCGGAACAGGTTCTGAAAGGGCCAGCCGCTGGCGAGATGGAAGCGGATGCAGCGGGCGGTGTGGCGGACGCGAGCGCCGATTTTGAAGAGCTGGGCGCGGAGAGTTTCGATCTGGGCGGAGCGCCAAGGCTGGGGCAACTGCAGACGAAAGAAGTTGACCAGGTTGTAGGCGGCGGCGTGCAGGAGCAGGCGGAAGGCGTTGGCCAGAAAGCGGTGACAGCTCAAGCGGTCGGCGCGAAAGCCGTTCTTGAACTCCTCGATGCGGTTCTCGCACTCGCCGCGATCGTTGTAGAAAGCGAAGACTTCGGAGGCGCGTCCGGCGCAGTTGGTAATCACGAAGCGCAGGTTGGTTCCGGCGGCGCTGTGCTCGGGCTTGTAGCAGATGCGGCGCCGGCGCGGCCAACTGCGGGCGCGGTGCGGGAAACTGGAGAAGCTGCGCTGCGGAAGTTGGGTGCGGCGATAGCGCCGTTTTAGCCGCTTCTGCCGCGGTTCGGCACGACGCTTGAAAATGCAGTTGGCGGGAATGCCAAGAGCATACTCGAGGGCAAAGAACTCGCAGAACTGGTACAGCAAGGGCAGGGCGAAACCGGCGTCGCCACGCACTTTGATTTTCACGCCAGGGAAAGCGGCCTGCAGACGCGGCACCAGGCGCAACAGCATGGGCACGATGCGGGCATGACTGGAGGCGTTTCCCGGCCGCAGGCGCGCGGACAGCAAGCAACCGGTATGGCGCTCGAAGACCAGCATGGGATGATACATGTGCTGGCCGTAGGCGCCGTTGAAGAAGCTGAGTTGCTGTTGGCCGTGGGTGGGATCGTCGGTGGAATCGAGATCGAGCAGGATCTCGCCGCGCTGACGGACCTGGTTGCCACAGAGACGGATGAACTGCTCGCACAGCAGTTCGTTGGCGTGCACCAGGTCGCGGGCGGACGGCGCGTTTTCCCAGCGGCTGAGCGTGGGCTGGGAGCCGAGCGCGACACCGAGTTTCTGATCGGCGACGATCTGCAACATCGGATCGTGGCGCAAACGATCGGCGTCGTTGGCGTCCTCGTAGCCGGCCACGATCTGGTAGATGCGTTGCCGCAACAGGGCCAGCGCATCATGGCGCAGGCGGTCGTGTTGCCGTGGTTCGCTGAGTGGCGCGGCCCAGTCGCGGGTCAGATGCTGGCGCTGATCGAAGGCACGCAGGGGCAGCAGACCGGCATCGCTGGTGATCTGGCCCCCGGAGAAATCGGCGCGGACGGATTGATGACGGTAGAAGGAGAAGCTCAGCTGTGGTAAAACACTTTGTATCAAGCGATGGATGCTCCGAAAGGGAATGCTGGGTCCTCGAAACCCAGTGTTCATCAACCTTTTAGAGCATCCTTTCTTTTTTGGCTAGGGATTTCGTGAATAATCCAGGCTAGTCTGCACCCAGTCGGATGATGAGTGTAATCGCGTCTGGAGTTACGCTGCTACTGCCTTTGTCTTGCCTGCCACCTCCGACTCTGCTCTTAGCCAGTCATCCAAATCGTGACCGTCTTCTCTTCCGCGCTGCTCATACAGTTGATAAGCTCGTTCGCGAATCTGTTCCTCGATCGGGTCACGGAATTCGCCCGCCTGTGGGCATGTGAGTGGAATGAGTATGGGAGTTTTTTTCATATCGGATATACCTCCTTTGTGCCGTGGGCAGGACACGTGTCCTGGGGCCAGGAGTGGTCGCTCGTAGTGATCATCCGCGCTTCCAAGAAGAAAAGTCAGTGATGTCCATCACCAAAGCACTGCCCGTCCCAGAGCACCTCGAAGGTGTTGCAAGACCGGTGATTCCGACAAATACCCGTCAACTGACGCTGTCAGCGATTTCACTGGGATGACGAGTGAAGTTGAGATGTTACGTCACCATCACGCGGAGTGGGCCACCGGCCCTTTACGCGTGTCATTGCTTTTCCTCGCCTTCCAGATCCGGCCAAAGTTCTCGACCGTGTACGCGGCGCATATCAGCAGTATCGCGATATGGATTGCGAGCACACCCGAAATGTATAGAGAAAGAAATGACATTTTGGGACCGGGCACGAGGCTGAGGAACTAGCCAGGGGAAATGGATTCTTACAGCTATTCCAGCTCTGCGCGTTTCTCCCTAGTTCGCTTCAGGAAAGGTAAGATAAAGGGTCTTACGGATTCGTGTCGTGCAAGAGAACCACATCTGACTCCGAGTGTCCGCGTGAAAGGGCTAGATTCCTTCCATCCGGCGACCAGTGGAACATTTTGATTTGCTCAGAATTGAAGTTTGTAATCTGACGAGGGGCGGAGCCATCGAGTGGCTGGACCCACAGGTTATCCACTCCGTTTTCCCGGATCCCGTATGCTAAGGCCTTCCCGTCTGGCGTGAATTGCACTCCGCCCGACACGTGCGGATTGACTTCGAGCAGCCGAAGCGAGTTCGGCGACTCGAGACTCAACAACGCAACCCTCGGCATACCCGCCTGCGTGTCCGGACTTGTAACCGAAACCAAATACGCGAATGCTTTTCCGTCAGGAGAAAAATCCATCTCTTCGCCTGAAACAGACCCACGGAAATTGCCGGTCCCCGGAACGCCTTCTGGCTTGCCTGAACCATCCAAGAGCACACGCATGATTTGTCCGCCAGTCTCATCAAAGTAATACACCCATTTCCGATCGGGCGAGCAAACCGGATGGTAGTCAAGCTTTCCTGTCGTTAACCTTATGCTGTTTGAGCCGTCAACGTTTGCGCGCCAAATGTTGGCTGCACGGGAACCCTCATGGAATGACCACATGAAGACAAGATACTGACTGCCGCAGGCTGACGGAAAGAAAACCAGCGCCTTGGGATCCGCGACCAGCACCGATGCGTTTCTGCCGTCGCGTTCCATTCTCCACAACCGAGACCCATCGCTAGCCAATAGTTTCCCGTCGTAGCTCCAAGTCAACCCAATGGCCGCCTTAGTCCTAACCTGCAAGGGCAACGAGTCCGCTTGGGCCGAGCGGATTCCTGTGCCGGGAAGAAGATAAACACTGCTCGCAGTCTTCGTCTGCACGGTCGCAAGCGTTCTGCCATCGGCGGAGGTAGATAGGGTGAAATAGTCGCTGGAGTCACGAGTGATAGGGTGGAAGTCTTTACCTGTGCTGGACAACCAGCCGATCTGCCCGCCCACCTCAGGACCTGTGGGGTAGTAATCGAAGAAAATCCCGCGCCCATCGGGAGACCATGTCAACGCCGTAGCAATCTTATCCTGAAAAACGGCGAGGTGGTGGGACTTGCCATTTTTAACGTCAAATATCCCTATGCCGCTGAGGGCGCTGCCAGGCTGGCGCACTCTATAGGCGATTAGACCACCGCTGGGAGACCATGCCGGATGGAGCACTTGGTCCTCTTCGGATCCGATCTCCAAGACCTTCTCATCGGTGCCGTCCAGCGTCGCCGTAAGCAGTCGGTACTTGCCCCTTTCCGGATTGTTATACCGTACATACGCAATCCGGCGCCCGTCGGGAGAAAACGTGATATCGGTGTCAACGTCGTGGACAAGTTTCTGCGGACTGCCTCCTAAGACCGGTGAGCGGTACAAGTCGAAACCGGAATCCCCCTCCTTACGGTAATAGATGTAGTCGCCGTCAGGGGAAAACCCCGGACTAGCATAGCGGCTGGACGACGGCGGGATGGCTTGCGTGTCACTGGCTGTGGGCACGTTGTGTAGCCACAGGCTCTGGGTTCCATTGTCGTCGTTCACGCTGAGCACGAACTTGGCGTCCGGCGAAATCGCCGCGGCTGTAACTTTTCCCAAGTTGGTTACCTGCGCGATCGTGAAATTCTGAAAAGGCGCTCGTGTGTGATGGACGAGAGAATAAACTCCGAAGCCTGCGACGCCGATCACGAACAAGAAGGCAATTACGACAGCTGCACTTCCCCACCAGCGTTGCTTCGCAGCAAGTGCCACTACAAGGGGCCTAGGCCACACACCCAATTTCGACAACGCTGCCGGAGGTCGATCGGCATCCAACGCCTTTACAATATCGGCAGTACTTGCGAAACGTCGCGCCGGGTCACGCTCTAAGCATCGCAGAATCACTGACTCCCATGCCGGGCTCAGTTCCGGTTGAAACCTACGCGGCGGAGTCGGAGTTTCTGACAACCGCTTCAGGGCAGCCGAAATCGGAGTGTCTCCCTCGAACGGACGAGCCCCAGTGACCATCTCGTAGATCACCAAGCCGAGCGCGTAAATGTCCGACGCGGTTGTCGCCGGTCGGCCCTCAAGCTGCTCGGGAGCCATGTAGGCTGGAGTTCCCCATGCACCATCAACGGTGGAAGCAGTGGCATCTTTGTCGGCGGTCAACGAGCGCAAAGCGAGGCCGAAGTCCGTCACCACGGCGCGACACTGCTCCGGCGCACCCACCAGCACCACATTCCCCAGTTTGAAGTCTCGATGCACGATGCCCGCTTCATGTGCAGCTGCCAGAGCCGATGCCATCTGTCGCACCAGCGGCAACGCCTCTTTTACGCTCATCCGGCCACCCTCTTCCAATCGCGTACCGAGGGTTTTCCCCTGCAGCAATTCCATGCCGATGAAGACCACATCTCCGTGTTCGCGATCGTCTCCTTTGTGGCGGAACAGATCGAAGATCCGGCATACGTTAGGATGGGTGACTTGTCGAGCTAGGCGTACTTCACGCTTGAAACGGGTCTGGGCGTTTGGCTGGGCCAGGATTTCTGGCCTTATCGTCTTGAGCGCTACACGCTCCCGCAGTTCTTGATCTTCCGCCTCATAGACCTCACCCATTCCCCCACCCGCGATGAAGCGGACAATGCGGAACCGTCCCGCCAGCAACTTGCCCTCGGAAAGTCGCTGGGGCGAGGCCGGGGGATCAGCTTCAAGTGGGATGCTACCGAGCACCGGGCTAGAGAGAAACCGGCCCGCCTCCTCATGCTCGTTGAGCAGGCGCTCGACCTCGGCCCGAGCCTCGACGTCCGTGCAATTGTTCCGCAGAAATGCCGGCCGCGCACTGGAGTCCAACTCCAGCGCTGCATCGAACCAGGCCTTAACGGTTTGCCACTTCTCGGGTGACGACGCCATGGGTTGCTTTCAGGTCTCCGTGGAGCCAGGCCTTGGCCATACTCCATTCCCGCTTCACCGTCTTCGGTGAGATCCCCAGCAGCTCGGCAGTCTGTTCCACGGTTAATCCACCAAAAAAACGCAGTTCCACGATCTTGCCCTGCCGCGGATCGAGCTTGGTAAGTCGTTCCAATGCTTGGTCCAGCTTAACCAGTTCCAAGGACTGTTCGGGAGCGAATACCAGAGCTTCTTCAATCGGCACTGTTCGTTCCCCACGACCACGCTTCTCCCGCAAATGCCCGCGGGCATGATCGAGCAAGATTCTGCGCATGACTTGAGCCGCAACCCCGAAAAAATGAGCCTGACTTTGCCAATCAATGGAGCGCTGTTTTACTAACTTGAGATACGCCTCGTGGACCAACGCCGTAGCTTGCAGCGTATGGTTGCTGCGTTCGTGTCGCATGTAGCTACCTGCTAGTCTCCGTAGCTCGTCATACACGAGGGGGATCAGTTTGGAGGCCGCCTCCTTATTGCCATTCTTCAATTCCGCAAGAAGGATCGTTACATCCTCCACATCCGGATGATCCATCGCGCCCCGCCTATAACACCAGCTGGCCTGCCATTCTATCCCAGTTCCTTTCGCGTGATCGGATTTCAGCGGCACATCGGTAATTTCGCGAGAATTGGATTTTCTCCTTGACCTATGACCCCGTTTCCTGGCGAGTGTCGCGTTAATAAGTGAAGGGCAGTTCGTGCAGCCCCACTTAGGAGGTCAATTATGGGAAAAGTAAGAACGAGACGCCAAGTCGCCAGTTGTGCCGAGAAATCCTCTGAGCTTCGCGCCAGCTGTCTCAAGCAGACAATAACCATGGCGGTGATCGTGCTCGGACTGCTGTCGGCCGCTTCTAATGGCCAAGTCGGCGGGCCGACTGCGGCCAGTAACTTCGGATCGCACATCAACGGTGGGTTTGCAAATTGGTCACCAAAGAGCGACGACTTCAGCACTTTCGGAAAGTTCGGGCTTTGGGATCATGGGATTGGGTCGCAATCTTACCTGCTTGATCCGAAGGTTCCGCGGCAACCAAAGCCAGCGACGGGTAAAGCGGCGATAGTGTCGGACACCGAAGTCGTGCTCCACAATTTCGCAAGTCCGCCGAACGGGGCATACCCTTCTAACGGCGTGGTCCGCGACTCAGCAGGTAACCTTTATGGGACTACCAACGGCGCCTACTCAGACGTAGGCGGGGGGGGCACAAATAACGCGGGAGTCGTGTTCAAAGTCGATAAGTCCGGCCATGAGACGGTACTGTACAGCTTCACGGGCGGGGCCGACGGGAGTTCACCAAATGGCGTAATTCTCGACTCAGCCGGCAACCTCTACGGGACTACTACCAACGGCGGCGCGTTTGGCGTGGGAGTCGTGTTTAAAGTTGACACGTCCGGCAATGAGACGCCGCTGTACACCTTCACGGGCGGGGCCGATGGCGGCTATCCCTATGCAGTGATCCTCGACTCGGCCGGCAACCTCTACGGGGTTACCTCGGGCGGCGGCGACGGCGTGGGCGTGGTGTTCAAAGTCGATATCTCCGGCCATGAGACAGTGCTGTACACCTTCACGGGCGGAAACGACGGGGCTTATCCAAATGGCGTGATCTTCGACTCGGCCAGCAACCTTTATGGGACCACTACCTACGGCGGGACATCGGGCGCGGGAGTCGTTTTCAAACTCGACACGTCCGGCCGAGAGACGGTGCTATACCCCTTCACAGGCGGGGCCGATGGAGGCTACTCCGACGCAGGAGTGATCCGCGACGCGGTCGGCAACCTCTACGGGACTACGAGCGGTGGCGGGACATCGGGCGCGGGAGTCGTTTTCAAACTCGACACGTCCGGCAATGAGACGGTGCTCTACAACTTCACGGGCGGGAACGATGGCAGTACCCCCTACGCGGGCGTCGTCCGCGACGCGGCCGGTATCCTCTACGGGACGACTCCCTTCGGTGGCACGGCGGGTTTGGGCGTTGTGTTCAAGGTCGATACCTCCGGGAACGAGACGGTACTGCACACCTTCGTGCGAGGGCCTTATGGAAACCAGCCCTACCTCGCAGGCGTGATTCTCGATTCGGTCGGCAATCTTTACGGGACTACCGCGTTCGATGGTGCTGGCGGTCAGGGCGCGGTGTACAAGTTGGATCCAAGCGGCAACCCGAAAGTTCTGTACGCCTTCGCGGGTGCGACGGATGGCCAGTACCCCTACAACGCGGGTGTGATCTTTGGATCCAACGGCAATCTTTACGGGACCGCCGATCGCGGCGGTAAAGCAGGCGAGGGCGTGGTGTACCAATTGGATGGGAACGGCAATGAGGCCGTGCTGTACACCTTCCGCACGTTCACAGTCAGTGGTTTTGGCCAACCAACCGGAAATCTGATCCAGGACTCGAAAGGCAATTTCTACGGGACTACCTTCATCGGCCAAGCGGACATGGGCTACGGGTATGGCGTAGTGTATAAGGTAGGTCCAGCAGGTAATTCGACGGTGCTACACAACTTTACGGGTGGGGCCGATGGCGGCGACCCTTACGGAGGAGTGATCCGCGACTCGAAAGGCAACCTCTACGGGACTACCCAGGAGGGCGGCACATCGGGCGCGGGTGTCGTGTTCAAGATCAATATGTACGGTAGTTTGAAGGTGCTGTACACCTTCACGGGCGGGACCGATGGAAGCACACCCGACGCGGGCGTGATCCGCGACTCAAAGGGCAACCTTTACGGGACTACCGTCCTCGGCGGTGCATCCGGCGCGGGTGTCGTGTTCAAGGTCGATACGTCCGGCAATGAAACAGTGCTGTATAGTTTCACGGGCGGGGCCGATGGCGGCTATCCAGTCGGCGGTTTAGTCCGCGATTCGAAAGGCAACTTTTACGGTACTACCAATGGTGGCGGCGCATCGGGCGCAGGCGTTGTGTTCAAACTCGACACGTCCGGCAACGAGACGGTGCTGTATACCTTCACGGGCGGGGCCGATGGTGCCTATCCCTACTGGGTAGTGTTGGCTCGCGACTCGGCTGGCAACCTCTACGGGACCACTTTCAACGGTGGCGCATCGAACGCGGGCGTCGTGTTCAAAGTCGATACGTCCGGCAATGAGACTGTGTTACACAGTTTCACGGGCGGGGCTGATGGCGGCAACCCCTACGCGGGCGTGACCTTTGGCCCGGGCGGCATGTTGTACGGGACGACCCCGGTCGGGGGACGAACAAACGCCGGCGTGGTGTTCCAGGTCGAACCCTAGTCACGGCGCCAGAGTCGCGTGGTCTGCCTGGCGAACGGCACGTGACGAGGAGAAGCTACTCTTTGTTGCGTGCCTCGCGAGGATTGGTTTTTGCGGCGGCTCTGCAGGCGCTCGAGTTTGTCCTGAGACCCAGTAGTGCTTCGCTCGATGGTCGTCTCGTAGCGAAGAAGTCGGTCGAGAGACTCACCTTTAGGAACGATGCATCCGGCTCACGCAGGAGGCCCAACCCGGATGCGCCCCGCGCGCAATCAAAAAATCGAGGATGAACCCCATGCACCGCGGAATTGCGACTATTCGGGCGGAAAAGACGCGTTAGGATGGGGTACCCGGCCGCCTTCCCGTGCCTCTTCCGCACAAGTCAAATGGACCGCTGATCGTGGATGTTCCTATTTCAACCTAATCCGGTTGCGGCACGGTTTTGCACACCGGTCTCAAGCTCCCAACATCCGCACGTTGCTGAATCTCTTTGCTAGGCGAGAACCGATGATGGAGTACTCCCCCATGTACTCCATCCGTTTCCCGTATCAGCGATTCTTGTGACCCCATCTCGCTACTTCCCCGTACCCGTCAGCGAGACAGTTTGCGTGCCTGCACCATCGGTAATGGACACAGTCGCTGTCCGCGTGCCGGTGGCTGTAGGGTCGAAGGTGATGGTCAAGATGCAGTCGGCGCCGGCCAGCAAACTGCTCCCGCATCCATCCTTCAAAATGAAATCGCCGGGGTCGGTTCCGCCAAGTACCACTTTCGTGATCGCCAGCGATGTCTTTTCATCGTTCGTGACCACCACAGTTTGGGTTGCGCTCTTGGTACCCGCCGTCTGCGCCTTAAAGGTTATCGCAAGTGGCGAGATACTCACCGGTTGGGTATTGTTCTGCATGATGTTGACCCAGTTCTGACTCGTCCATCCGGCGTTGCCTGCCACTGCCATGTCGATCATGCCATCGTGGTTGAAGTCTCCCAAGGCAATGCCGGAGTTATCCACGCCACCCATCCACGGCCCGATGTCCAAATCAAAGGTGCCGTCTCCGTTGCCGGTATAGACCACCGCCGCACCCCAAGCATTTTCTCCGCTATATTCGGTGTCGCAATAGTTGTATTGGACTGCGATCCCCAGATCCAACTTGCCATCCTGGTTGAGATCGGCAGCGCCGATCCAGTACGGATTGGCACCGCCGCTCGGATAGCATGCCTCCCACGGGCCGAAATCGTAAGTGGTGCCCACTGTGAACGTGCCGTCTCCGTTCCCGGCGAAAATTGTCAGGGCTCCACCGGTGTTCCAACTTGTTACCGCCAGATCCAGCTTGCCGTCTTTGTTGAAGTCGCCGCTGGTTAGGGCGACCGGGTTAATCGGCGACGGCGTGCTGATCGGAGCTTTAAAGGTTCCGTCTCCGTTTCCCAGCAACAGGTAAATTTCCGTTCCGGCGATGGCGATATCCATTTTGCCGTCTTTGTTGAAGTCGCCGGCGACCATGTTTCCTGCGCCCGAGCCGCTGGCTGCGGGAATGACGGTGGCCGCGCCGTAAATGCCTTTGCCTTTATTGAGGAGCACGCTCAGGCTGCCGTCTGCATTTGAAACCACGATATCAAGCTTGCCGTCCCCGTTGAAGTCGGCCAGCGTAACGGCGTAGGACTGCACGGTTACTCCAGTCGAATAGTAGACTGGCTTTTTGAATTTTCCGTTTCCGCTGCCGATTAGCACGGCAACTTCGTTGTTCGGACACCCGCCTCCGCTGTTGGTCATGTTCGCAACCACATCGGCCTTGCCATCTCCGCTGACGTCGCCCAAGGCGATATAGCTGACCCCACCACGATTGGCCTGCCCGCAGCCGACTGCTGTCGATATCGGACTCCCTAGCACGCCGTGGGAGCTGCCGAGCAGCACCGTAATTCCTACACCTGTGCCCCCGCCTGCTTCCACGATGTCCAAATTGCCGTCGTTATTCAGGTCGGCCGTAGCGACGCCGCTGACGGTGCCGCCCCACGTATAGCCGTAGCCTCGGCTGCTGCGGAATGTGCCATCTCCATTTCCAAGGCCCACCGTTACCCACTCGCCGACGCTGTTGGAGGTAGCAAAGTCGAGTTTCTTGTCACCGTTAAAATCCGCGACCACCAAATTGTTCGGGTACCCATCGGTCGCGAATGACTCTCCCGCTGTGAATCCACCCTTCCCATTGCCCAGCATTGTCCATACTGCCGAGGAAGAATAAGAACTGACGACGAGGTCGTTCTTTTTATCGCCGTTGATATCGGTGATCACGATGGCATCAATCCACGAGGGGCCGTAGAGAACCGGAGTCTTGAAGGTGCCATCGCCGTTGTTGATGTAGACGTAGGCTCCATTCCCAGTTCCCATCACCACATCTCCGTTGTCACCCTTGATCAGCTGCCCTATCGCTACCGCCAGCGCACCGGAGTTCGAGCCTTGCACATAAAACACCGGAGCTTGGAATGTGCCGTCACCGTTGCCGAGCAGCACATAGATGCCGTCGAGGTTGGAGTTGGAGGCGACGACCAGGTCGGGCTTTCCGTCATGATTGACGTCCCCGGCTGTGATGGCGCCTGAGTAACCTGAATAGGGAACTCCGACCACTGCCGTCGGGCCCACAAACGTTCCATCGCCGTTCCCGAGAAATACGTCTACTCCTTGTTTTGAGGGATCCAGCGCGATGATGTCGAGGTGTCCGTTTCCGCGAAGATCGGTGGCGACCAAAGCACCAGCAATCGCATTATTGGCAGGGGGACCGAGCTCCGGATACGAAGCTTTGAGAGTGAAGCCGCCCGCGCCGTTGCCAAGAAAAATCGAGAGTGTGCCCGGGTTGAAGTTGCAGTCACCACCAGCCGTACCAGACACCACAGCGAAATCCAAATGACCGTCGTTATTGAAGTCGCCAGTAACGATACCACCCTCTAAAGTGCAGGAGAAAGTTGTAATGGACGTGACTGGCCCGAAAGTTCCATCGCCGTTGCCCAGCATGATGCCCACTCCCGCGGTGTTACCGTTGTCGTCCAGCGTGAGCAGGTCCGGCACTCCGTCATTGTTGAAGTCGCCGAGGGCAACCGCTTGGACGGGAATCGGGCTGTAATTGGGAATAACCGAACCGCCATTAAATACGGTTGGGTTCACAAACGTCGGAGTCTGGGCCTGGGCTGGGATCGCCATCCCTGTGACGGCCAGAAAGAGCGCGGCGAGAACAAGTGGCGTGACAATGCGAAATGACTTCGGTGCGTGACGAACAGAACTCATAATCCTCCTGGAACTGCAAGTTTTCCCGGTGTCTCCGGGACCTTGCTCGCCTCTGTGGGACCTTGGCGTGTTTTTCTAGAGGCTGTGCCGAGGGACCCAAACACGGCGCCCAATGTGCTTTAAAACGCTGGCTGGGTCAAGACTTCGGGCGTGATTCGTTTGTGCAGTAAGTGTGACGCGCTAAGGGGTTTATTTGTAGCAGAATGCACGAAGTTGTTGTCTGGAACGGGGCTGCAAGACACCCCGTGAAACGCAGGCGAAGTGTGACAAAATTGCTTCCGCCGCACATTGTTTCGATGGTAGACTCGGCGTCTCCCCTGAAGTGACTCCATTTTATGCCTGCTGGCTCGTTGAATCGCGCGCCCAAGACGGTCGTTTTGTTCGGAGTATTCGAGGCGGACCTGCGTTCTGACGAGTTGCGCAGAAATGGAGTCAAGGTCAGAATCCAAGACCTGCCGTTTCGGGCCCTGAAGCTCTTGCTGAGCCGTCCCAACGAAGTCATTACGCACGAGGAATTTCGCCAGACGCTGTGGCCGGATGACGTGTTCGTCGATTTCGACCTCGGAATCCGCAGCGCCATCAAGCGCTTGCGCGACGCGCTCGGAGATTCCGCCGAGAATCCAATCTTCGTTGCTACCGTCGACCGTCGCGGCTACCGCTGGATTGCGCCTACGCACATCGAACTGCCGCCGGAAGCAGCGGTCAATACCGAGCCTGAACATGAGGAACTTGCCACTCTCACATCGGCCCCAATTTCCGCCAATCGTTGGAGGTGGAAGTGGCAGTGGAAGATCGCCGGCCTGGTGGCGGCAGCCGCTTTAGCCTTGGTAGTCTTGAGTCTGGCGCTGCTCTATCGCCATCCGGCCGCTGATTCCATCGCGGTGCTCCCGTTCACCAATGGCGGCGGAGATGCCAATACCGACTATCTCAGCGACGGCATCACCGAATCGTTAACCGGCAACCTCGCACATGTACCCCAACTCAAGGTGAAGTCGCGCAGCTCCGTCTTCCGCTATAAAGGGAAGGACGTAGACGCGCAAAAAGCCGGTAATGAGCTGGGTGTGGCGGCGCTGGTGAGCGGACGAGTGACGTCGCGGGGGGACAGCATCGAAGTCAGCGCCGAGCTCATCGATGTTCGGGACAACACCGAAATCTGGGAGCACCACTACAGTGGTAAGAGCGCGGATATCGTCTCGTTACAGACGCAGATGGCAGGCGACATCGCGGGGAAGTTGCGTTCCCAGCTCAGCAGCTCAGAAAAGCAGCGGGTCACCCGGCAAGGCACGCAAAATCCAGAGGCCTACGAGCTGTATTTGAAGGGGCGTTACGCCTGGAACAACCGGACCCGCAATGAGCTTGAGAACGCAATCTCGTATTTCAATCGAGCCATCGCGAAAGATCCCGGGTACGCCCCGGCTTATTCGGGTCTGGCTGATGTCTATTCGGTACTGCCAAACTTTGGCGGCAATCCCAGCGAAGACTTTCCAAAGTCAAACGGTGCCGCCCGCAAGGCGCTGGAGTTGGATCCGACCCTGGCTCATCCTCATGCCGTTCTGGGCGGCAATGAGATGCAATACGACTGGGATTTTGCGGGGGGAGAGGCTGAGTTCAAAAAGTCTTTCGAACTCGACCCCAACGATGCCACTGCGCGCCAGTGGTACGCGGACGATATTGGCATGATTGGGGGCAGGGAACAGGAAGCCCTGGCGGAGGTCAATCGCGCGCACGAGCTCGATCCGCTGTCTCCGGTCATCAGCCGGGTGGTCGCAAGTGTCCGCGTCTCGGCGCGGCAGTATAACGAAGCCATTGCGATTTGCAGCAAGCTGGCGAATGAGAACCGGACATTCGCGATCGCGCGCGATTGCTTGGCGTACGCCTATTGGGGAAAGCGCGTGTACCCGCAGGTCATTGAGGAGTGGAAAGCCTATGGCCAGTTCTCCGGCAACCAGGACATGTCTGAATTTGCTGCCTCCATGGAACGAGGATTTCGTGCCGCGGGCTGGAAAGGCGCTCTCACCAGAGGCATTGAAAACATGCAAGCACGACGGAAGACGGGCTACTGCTCATCGGTGTTCATTGCCCGCTTCTATGCCGACTTGGGAGACAAAGAGCAGGCGTTCCATTGGCTCAACACTGCTTATCAGGAACACGATTGGACGCTAATCGGTTTGAACACTTACTTCCAACTCGACCCTCTGCGTTCCGATCCGCGGTTTGCTGAACTGGTGCGTAAAGTCGGTCTGCCGCAGTAAAGGCTCGAATCGGTGATTTCTCTCTCTTGGACAGATGCCCCCTCCCCAACGCCTGCCGAGGTGAGGGCCATCCTCGACATTGTTGGAGACTCCAGGTCTGGGCGGTGCAAGAGGAGAGTGCTGGTGTGGTCCTAGACAGGCACTGACTGGTTAGAATTGCTTCAGTAGGTCACGACTCTGTCGGATAAGGTCGCGTACGCGTTTTTGTTCCGCTCTAACTTCTGGCGCGGGCCTAGCAGCGCTTGCCGCTTTTCGTCAGGGCCTGGCAGCGGTCATCAGATGTGGGGGGCATGGGTAACCTCGCGATTCGCCTGATCGAGACGAGCGTAGTAGCTCTTAATCAGTGGGTCCAATTTGGGATGGGGTTTTGCGGTACCATCCTCATTTAAAAAGGTGAAATGCGTGATTTTGCCGAGTCGACGGAAGCCATGGGCAGGACATGGAGTATTCATTTCTTCTTCGAAGTCTTGTGGGCGCAGAGGGTTAGCATCGGTCTCCTCTCTGCAATTGCAGAGGCCATTGAAGTTCGCATGCCACGCTCGGTCGGCCAGTTCTCGCTCCGCTCTGTCCAGTCGTTTTTTTAAATCCGTGATTCTTCCTGTCATGACGTACATCCAGCTGGGATTTTTGCAATCTCAGAACCAATTCGCAGTTTAGCCGGAGTTTTCTGAAAGTCGAGACAATACCAGCTCGTGACAGATTACGAAGGGGCATGTCCCCAAACTTTAGTCTGTCCTTTAGTTCATGTCCATTTGGCCGGGATGGTCGGCAATCTTGGAAGGGAATTGCAGGGCGATCAAGTTTTGTCTTGCAGGTTTTGCGGCAGAGGTCTTGATTTTAGTGGCGCAATTTCAAAATTCAGAAGCATCGCTAGCCGCTCGATTTCGTCTCGCTCAAAAGATTTGGTGCTGACCCGACGATGCGGAGCGCGCCACCTGCCCTTTACGCGTCGTTGCTTTTCATCGCCTTCCAGATCCGGCCAAAGTTCTCGACCGTATACGCGGCGCATATCAGCAGTATCGCGATGTAAGGAATTCCGTATTGATTGTGATACGACTCCAACAAGCAGAACGCAAATAATGGTGCCCGCCGTTCCCAGGGCAAGCGCAACAACGATCACATCACTTGTCCTAATATCCTCGCCGAGAATGCCTCAGGCGACTGCAGTTTGGCTCTGCGGGTCTCTAGGGGACACTGTAGCAAGATAGGGCAGGCGCGCCGAGGAGGCCCAGCGCGAGCGTACCGGGCCCATTAAGACGCTGGAAATATCTTTTTGGGCTCTTCTAGCAGAGAGGAACTTCTTCGTGGTCCGCACAAGCCAGTCGTTTCCATAGCAGGCGTGGAAGCCTTGTTCGAGTAGACCCTCCAGTACGCCGGGTGCGCAATGTGGGTGATTCCAGACGAGATGCTTCGTGTCGAACCTAGACCAATCTTTTTCAAAAATGCCGTAACTCGAATCAAGTTCATGCCACATCTCTGTCTGCGGATGCGGTGTGACGATGGTGATTTGTGTGACGTCGAGTTTTAAAGAAGCCAATGTTTTCAGATCTTCAGCAATCGATCCCGGCGTCTCAGGCGGTAGCCCGATGATGTAATAGCCTTGGGCGTACAGGCCGGCGCGGTCGAGTCGCTCGGCTAGTTCAAACGCAGCTTGTGCTTTCTCGTTCTTGTGCATCTGCGTCAGGATGTCCTGGTGAAAACTCTCGATGCCGAATAGCGCGCCTTCCATACCGCACCGGCGCCAGTCATTGAAGTTCCGAAGGAGTAGGTCGACGCGCGACTGGACGAGCCAGCAGACTCGGTGGCGGGCCAAAAGCTCGATGACAGCATCGGCATGCGCTGGGAGGTTGCCGAAATTCTCGTCGAGCACCAGGACAAAATGAATGCCGCGTTGGACATAGAAACGCAGTACCCGATCCAAGGACGCCAAAGGGATTTCCTTTGGTTTCGGCGCAAAGGCAGTAGTCTGGCAAAAGGTGCAGCGAAAACTGCACCCGCGCGAGGAAAACAAAATACCGAGCGGGAACGACCACCCTCCAGGCAAGCGGAAGCGGGTGACGAGAGGTGGATGCTGGATCTCGTCAAGACGCGTGCCTAACTTTTGAGCCAGCACGTCTTCACTATAACCGGTGAACACATGATCGAAGTGCGATTGGATGGAGGGAGTCAGAGCGCCGTAATTCCCTGCCCACAGTTCGGGGATGCCTGCCTGTCGCGCTTCGGCAGCCATCGCCAGGATGTCGTTGGTCTCTTCGAGGTAAAAAGAAAAGCCCACGGCGTCCCAGCCCTTCTTAAGCTGAGCGGAAAACTCGGCGCGTGTCGGATATTCCAGAATATTCAGGTGTTGAAGATTCTGGCGCAGGAATCGCAGGCCAAACGAGATCGTCCTCGGCATACCGAAACGCCAGCGAAAATTTCGCGGTGCATTTTCGCGAAAATAATCGTAGAGGCCTGAGTCGCGGCAACGCGTTGTCAGCAAGATTCGAGGCAATCTTTCCTCCCCTGTGGACCCCACAGAAGCGGACTTGGACGTGGTCAAGACTCTAGCACAAGATCAGCCAATGTCTACCCCGAAGACTCCGCGATTCGAGGACAGTCCGACCTGAGGGCGGAAGCGCCGAATTCAAACTATCCAACGTTTATCGTCGCCTCCGAAGGACATGCGAAGGAAGGTGTATGACCAACTGAGGCGGCCGACCGCCGGGAACAGTCAACCGACAAAAAGAAGTGACTATAAATTGGATTTATGCTCGCTGTCCGCCAAAAGTACACGATGCAACCCCGACTCGCCGGTGTCGGATCTGTTGTGTGACGTATAGAAACAACAAGTTGCGCGGCTGATGCTCAGGGCCACCTGAATGCAACAGTTTGGTGGAGTGAGCATTCTTCTCTCTTTCAGGTTCCCTGAAACTAAGTCAGTTCATCTGAAGTTCTCTCCTCTTAGCGACTCCAACTCCAACCTTTAGGAGGTTGATATGTTTGCACGCAATGTAACTTTTCATCTGAAATCGAACACGCATTCTGACTATACCCGGACCCTTGAGAACGACGTTCTGCCTTTACTGCGTAAGCAGAAGGGCTTCAAGGACGAAATCACACTGTCGAATCCCGGCAGCACGGACGCGATTTCGATCAGTCTGTGGGAGAACAAAGCCAATGCGGATGCTTACAACACGAATACGTACCCGGAAGTGCTGCGGAAGTTTGAAAAAATGATCGATGGCACGCCGAAGGTTCAGACGTTTGAAGCCGTCACCTCGACCTACCATAACGCGCTCGTAGCAGCGTAAGGGTAATCCGTCATAATGGGGCAGGTCCACTCTGAAGGTCGCCCCGTTTTTAGTCTCGCAATGATGCTGACCGATATGCAGTTCGCTAAGGATGACAACCATGCGTCTGATGCAAAATGCAGAAACTATCAACCGACTGGTAGCGCAAGGGGAACTTCTTCTAATGAGCTTCCATGCTGAGTACGAGAAAGACCCTGCTGGTCGGGAGACCGAGTTCTTCCGCGGCGATTTCGTGGGTTGGCGCGATACCTTGCACACGTTGTACCACGATTGCGCTGAAGAAATCGTTGACCGTGTTATCGCCAAGACATGCTTAACCATTCCCGATGCCCTAGTTCACTCGTCAGCCCTATAAAGCCTTCAGGACCGTATTCTAAGAAAGAGGAAACGCCCAGTTTGGTTTTACGGACGGCTGGCGGGAAACCTTACCAGCGTGGGATTAGAACACTGATGCTGAGCAAATTTGTCTCGTAGATAATGCTCTGCCAATACGTGATCCCGGCGGAGGCTCGGGAGAGTAAAAAACTTCATTTCACATTTTTCACAACAGGCCATGGCGGGAACTTTGTCCATGTAAGCGAGGATCTTGAAGTTGCGTTCTGCCATAACGGCAAGCAGTTTCGCACAACCTTGGGTTCTCAGACAACAAGGGCTATTTTACGGATCTTAGGAAGTTTTGCGGCTGGAGTGACAAGTGCCCTGGGTAGAATGAATCTTTCCACAGCTCAGTGCCTGCGTTTCAAACACTTTTTCGAACCGGAAGCTAGGTTTTAGTCATGGCGACCTGGCACTTACGCTACTACGCACGGTGCCACCCGGATAAGTGGCAAAACTAACAGGGCAGCCACGGTGGTGTGCTTTCCCCTCGCAACCTTCAAACTGTGACCGCTGTCACTTGACATTCCCCCCGGGCAATCAAAAATAGGATTGTGCTGTCACGGGCCGAGGTGGCAAAAATCCGGGAGGAGATCGAGAGGCTGGAAAAAGCCCGTGAACAATGCACGGATACCGGTATCCAGAAACAGATCGATGTTTGGATTGAAGAACAGAAGAAGAAATTGGTCCGCAATGATCGAGAGTAAATTATGTTGTCACGGGAAGAAGTGGCTAAAATCCGGGCTGAGATCAAGAGGTTGGAGACCTCCCGTGACGAATGCACCGAAGGCCCGATCAAAGAATTAATCGAAAGTTGGATTGCGGAACAGAAACAGAAATTGATCTCCGGCGGTAATAATCAACAAATCTGAGTGTTCCCTTTACACAGACCCACCGTCTTGGGAAACGGGAATTTGACGTCTGCTTCAGTGGCGGTCCCAAAAGAAGCAGAAGAGCATGGTTGGGCGGTCATGGGTTAGCGTCAGGGGACTGACATTTGACCCTCACGATCGCCCCTTTTCAACTCTCAACGAACCCAAAAGAGGCCCCGCAGACTTCATTGGCGGGGCCTCATTTTATTGCACTAGCTTCCGGTACAGATAGAAAAGTGAGCAGTAGTGAACAGACTGGGCCAGTGCAACTGTGGAATCCTTGCCCCGACACGACGCTGCTCAAATCTGGGCCCGTGAGCCTCTCGCCGTGACGGGCACTAATAAAGGATGGGCAGGCAGAAGGAAGCACTATGCGTACTACGGTTGCTATTCGCTCATTGCTGTTTTCGTTCGTCTTGCTAATTTTGTCCCACGGTGCATTTGCTCAAATCGGTATCGGCATTTCCGTCAACTTCGGTCCCCCGGCGCTTCCCGTCTACGAGCAGCCAATCTGTCCGGCCGACGGCTACCTATGGACGCCCGGCTACTGGGCCTATGACGACGGCGATGGTTACTACTGGGTGCCCGGCACATGGGTAGAGGCGCCTCAGGTTGGCTTCCTCTGGACCCCGGGTTATTGGGGCTGGGGCGGCAACGCATTCCTATTCCATGAAGGATATTGGGGCCCACAGGTGGGCTTCTATGGCGGCATCAATTATGGCTTCGGTTACGGCGGTGTTGGTTATGAAGGCGGCCGCTGGGAAGGTGGTCACTTCTCCTACAACACTTACGTGAATCACGTAAACACCACCATCATTCACAACACCTACAACACTACGGTGACGAATATCTCCGAAACTCACGTCAGCTACAACGGTGGTACGGGTGGCGTCGAAGCGCGTCCTTCACCGCAGCAAGAGTCCTACGCTAACGAGCACCACGTCGGTCCTGTAGCGGCGCAAACGCAACACGTTCAGCAAGCGCGCAACAATCCCGAACTGCGTGCCTCCGCCAACCAGGGCAAACCTCCCATCGCCGCTACTGCCAAACCCGGTGATTTCAAAACTGGCGTTGTAGCCTCCAGACAAGCAGGAGGCGAATACAAGGCTCCTCCGGCCAATGCTGCACGCGGCAATGAAGGGCGTCCAGGAAATGAAGCTCGCCCCGGCACGGAAAATAGTCCCGAAAATACTACCGGAGCTCGTCCCACTACCAACAATCACGCCGGCGAATTGCAGCCGCACAAGTTCACACCTCCAAACACCGGCAGCGCTGCAACCGACAAGAAATATCAACAACAACAGGACCAGCTAGCTGCCAAGCAAACGCAGGATCACCAGAAGCTCCAGCAGCAGCAGGAAAAAGAACATCAGCAAGCCGCCGCGAAAAACTACAACGACCCGCAAAAACAGCAGATGGAGCAGCGCCACACTCAGCAAACGCAACAGGTCGAGCAAAAGCATGCCACTCAGCAGAAGCAGATGGAACAGCGCCAAGCGCCGCGCCAAACTGCACCGAAGCCGGAGGGCCATCCTCCCGCGGAAAAGCCGCATTGATTGCGCGCTAGCCGCCGCAGGCAGGGTAGGATAGCCGCGGTCTTCGCGAGATCAAGCAAACAATCGGGCTGGTAATGACTGTGTCGCATCGCTGCCAGCCCATTTTTCATTTTCCGCGCGGTGCAGCCCTGCAATAGAGGAGGTCCGCGAGCACTTCCCGGAGTCGTGAGGACTCCCACTGACGGACAACCCTTCCATGATCCGGGAATCCGGGTAACGGAAGGTAGCCCACAATCCACCTATAATCTTGTCCTTTCGCTTCGCCACCCGGCATCGTAAGAGTTTTCATGCAAGGGGCGGGTCAGGCCCGTCACCTCTAGAGCAACTATTCAGCCAGCAGGTGCCCGTGTGGCTAATGCCTGGAGCAGCATGGGAAGGCCCTCCCCAAAACAGTCTAGGCCAGTTTCGGGAATTAGCGTTCCATGTTACTGCGAAGGACCAAATGATCAGTCCCAATTTCTAGCTATGCTGTCTTCGTGAGTTCTTTGTATTGGAGGTTGTCAGAGTGTCACGCCGGATCAATCTTGAAAAAGTTAAAGCATCCCCGGTCTACACCCTGCACACGATGTGGGCACCAGATCACCCCGGCAGAAATCGAACGGGTTAGCTAGCCGTCGAATCATCTTCTTTCCTGCATTCAGGGCAGGTTGTAACGTGCGTCCTCAGTTTGTAGTTGGCATCGGCAACCTGACCGCCAACCTTGTCAAACTCTTCTTCTCGCACCGCATTTGGGTTGCTCTTCTTCAAACTAGTTAGACTTTTCAATGCGGCCAACGCTTGTGCTACATCATTTTCCAACTTCTGATGCTCAAAACATGGCATAAAACCTCGCCCCCAACAAACAACTCGTACAGCCTTATTACACTTTCCTACCGCCGCCTCTGTGGCAGCGGCTTGATCCCAGTTTGACAATGGTGTTCCATAGGACTACGGTTGCAAGTGAGGTGGCCTCCCCCTCTTTCAGGTTCCCTGAAACTAAGTCAGCTCATCTGAAGTCGCAACCATGCTAGGCACAGATAGACCTACTGTCAGCCTGGCAGCCGGCGTTTTGCAGAAGAAGCTCATCGAATATATCCGTGGCGCAGTGAAGATCGTAAACCGCAGGAAACTTGAAGCCTCCGCCTGCGAGTGCTACGGAGTTATTCGACAGTACGACGGCGATCTTGGCATGAAATAAGTCCGCCAGTGAACACTCGGCTCAATCTGGCGACTCGGAAACGTTATTGTCCTAACATCCCCATCTTACCGATTGACTGCGGGCCAATTCTCAACGAGTGCGCACAAAAACCTCCTTCATTCTTTGACCTTTTTTGCCACCCCACCGGACAAGACAGTTTCGACAATTTCAAATTTCTCCAACTCCGATTGAAGGCGTAACAAGTCTTCTCGAATCCGATCCACTTCATCGATTAGCTCTCCGATTGGTTTGGGCGGGTTATGAGCGTGCGCCATAGTCCGACAGGTTATTATTTTGGGCGGTCCGCCGTCGGTCCGCTAGCGCCCCGTTTAACCCGTGGCGAACAACGATACGTGCCCTTGGTCTGACAGGAAGCTGGTGCAACGAAACGAGGCCCCGCGAATGAAGTCTGCAGGGCCTTGGGTCCGCTGAGAGTTGAAAAGGGGCGATCGTGAGGGTCAAATGTCAGTCCCCTGACGCTAACCCATGACCGCCCAACCATGCTCTTCTGCTTCTTGGAAAACGGCTTCGCTCGAAGCAGATAACAGATTACTGTTCCCATGATGGTTTGAATGTTCAAAATTGCTCACTTTCAGATTCAGTGATCCTTAGATTATTACCACCGATCAGTTTCCAAGCGATGAATTCCATGGCTGTGCTCCTAGGTTTTTACGCTGGAATTTGACCTGAACGAAATAGACATGGGGAAACGATGACCGCTTTCCAACAATACTGGTCACTTTGGGTCAGTCTTTTCGTTGGCGATCGCCTATCATGACTGTGTTGGAGGTTTTTATGTCCTGCACCAGTCATCAGTCTCTATTCGATTCTGACAAAAGAATATGGAAAGCATGGAAGTGTTTGAACGACAAGACAAATAGAAGCGCTTCGCAAACTGACGAAATGCACAGACTCGCCGGGGCTGGAGGCGATAGTAGTCAAGCGGTCGCGGACCACATTGTTGACTGTGCTGAATGTGGAAAAGAAACCGATGTGACAGCGAGCTAGTGGCTACTCTTGATTATTACCGGTCAGTTTCTGCTTCTGTTCTTCAATCCTTCAATCCACACATCGACCTGTTTTTGGATACCGGGACGTTGTCCCCGATTCGAACCACCACATGAGCCATGATGTCACCGAGCTGAATTTCTTCAATTTTCCCACGCAATTTGTTTCTGGCTGAGATTGGCATCTAGTTATCCTATAGGACCTGGTGCTCTTCCATGGCATCGATTAGAGCGTCTATCAGCGACATCAGAATCTCCGGACGATGCCGAGCTTCTTCCACCAGGTGCTTCGAGCAAATCGCTTGACCCTGCCAGTCGGGGAGTTCGTCCGCGCCGATCGCCGCGTACAGTTGATAACGGCCGGGATTTGGACACTTGACGATGTGACACGGGCGTGGGTACTCCTTCTGTTCTTTGTGGTTAATGGTTACAGAATTTATCATCGAGCGTGCTCGTCCTCTTTTCGCGGGAGTTGTCGGAATAACTGTCCGAAAATTCATTCTACCGCGCACTTGCAACATCATGCCTGGCTTCGTGACGACCTGAAGAAGTCCGCCAAGTCCGCAAGCTGCAATGGCGACTTCCCCCTTATGCAGCGACGGCGGATTTCAGGCAACATTTCTGCGGCTTCTTGTCGGCTCACGAGAATCCCTTGCCGCGCCAGGGCATTCACAACCGCTTCGGAACCGGAATGTTTGCCGATGACAAAGTCCGGCTGAGGCCGTCCCACTTCGCCTGCGGGGAAAAGTTCATAAGCATTCCTGTCCTTGAGCAGCCCGCTGCAATGGATCCCGGATTCGTGAAGGAAGGCCGCTTGGCCGGTGATGGGCTTGTTGCTCTGGATGCTGCGGCCTGAGGCCTTCGCCACCAGGGCGCACAGGCCGTCAAGAAGCTCTGTTCTCATGGACAGATTCAGCTTGAGAGAGTGGCGTAGGGCCATGGCTACCTCTTCCAGTGCGGCATTGCCAGCGCGCTCTCCCAATCCGTTCACGGTCACGCTCGCGCAATCCGCTCCACCTTGGATAGCGCTGATCGTGTTCGCGGTCGCCATTCCAAGATCATTATGGCCATGAAACTCCAGGCAAGTGTGACCAGCAACTGCGCGAAGATGTTGGAACGCCTCATGGGTCTCGATCGGATTCCATCTGCCCACCGTGTCCGCTAAACGCACCCGGTTGACGCCACTACCGCAGGCCAGCCCGACAAACTCGCGCAGGTAGTTCAGTTCGGTGCGCGAGGCGTCCTGGGCGCCGACGGATACGTGATCGAAGCGGGCGCGCGCCTTAGCTGCCATGTGCGGCAACTCTTCCGTGATCCAATCGCGCGTCTTGCCGATAGTCCAGAGCTGAGTATGAGAGACAGGAAATGCGATATGTACGGAACGCAGTCCGCATTCCTGAGCGCTGGCGATGTCGTGCGCCGTCGCTCGGCACCAACCGGTGAGGCGGAGGGGCAGGCCCAGCGCCAGCAAAGCACGAATGTCCTCTCGCTCGCTCTCTCCCATGGCTGGAATGCCGCATTCCAGTTCAGGAATACCAAACTCGCAGAGAACGCGCGCGATCGCAAGTTTTTCGTCCCGCGAAAAGACAACGCCGGCGGCCTGTTCGCCATCGCGTAGTGTAGTGTCGATGATCCACGGAACCTTGCTGCTGGCTTTCATCTTCCTCTCGATGTTTGAAGCTGCATGTTCCCAAACCCGCCCTAGGCGAGCGCGCCCTCCGCGACTCCACCCTCTCCAATCGCGTCGAGGACTTCGTCAATCTTCTCTTCGTTGACTTCGCCGTACCAATGGCCTTCGGGATAGATGACCATCACGGGACCATGCTCGCATTGCTTCAGACACCCCGTGCTCGAAACCCTGGCATCCAGATTCCGATCGATGATTTCCGTCTCGAGATATTGCAGTAGCGAGACGGCCTCCTTACGATGGCAAGCGCCTTTGGCCTCACCCGCCACGCGAAAGCTTGCACACACAAGAATGTGATGCTGCGGTTTTTCCATGATGGATCTACCCTCCAATGTTATGAATAGCTTTTATGAGCAACCCGCACCCGATCCGTGGCACTCCGACCCGCTCCCGCAGGGGCGAAACGGCTTTCGCATCGAGGTCGGCACGTCGCCAGATTCATACAGAGTGGAAACGGCCTGCGAGATCAGCCCGGACGCTTCGACGACCTTCAAACCCGCCTTTTCCAGCGCCCAGCGCGGCTTTCGGCCGATGCCACTGACGATCACAGCGCGGCAATCCTGAATCGTTTGTGCCAGTTCACGCCAGCGTCCCATGCCATCCCCAGGTTCCGGAGTGGCACGAGTGTCGATAAGGCGCGGATTGGGATCGCCGGGACCGAAGACCCAGAGTCGGGTTGCTTCTCCCAGATGCTGATTGACCAGGAAACCCTCCATGCTCGCGACCGCCACATAGGGACGATCTGGGTTGGCAAGTTCGTTGTCGAATGTCCCGTCCGCGCAGGCGCGCATGAGGGTGACCAGTTCGTCGCGCGGCGGTTCTCCTAACAATCCAACCGCATCGGCCCGGCAACGCGTGCAGTGCTTCATTTGTGGCAGGTATGCCTGCACCGTCTTCCTCAACCTGCGTATGGGTTCCGCCCCTAGTTGCTCGCGATCCTCAAACGGCGTGTCCTTCACCGGATAGAGCGGAATGCAATTCATGATATCGGCGCCGAGTGCACGCATCTCGATGGCCACATCCTCGGTGTGCGTGTCGTTGATTCCGGGCACGACAATCGTGTTTATCTTCACAATGACGCCATTGTTCTTCAGCGCCGCGATCGCTTGTTTTTGGCGCTCCCACAACAAACTTGCGCCGGCCTCATTGCGATAGATGGCGCGCCCGTCGCGCACCCAGGCGTAGATCTGCGCTCCAATCTCCGGATCGACCGCGTTTACTGTGAAAGTGACGTGGCTTACTTGCAACTGCGTTAGCTCCGCGACATAGGGCTCGACGTTCAAACCGTTGGTGGCCACGCACAGCAGCATCTCCGGATACTTTTCGCGAACCAGGCGCAGAGTTTCCATCGTCTCTTCCGGATTGGCAAACGGGTCGCCTGGGCCAGCGATACCGACTACCTTGAGGTACGGCGTTTTTTCGAGGGCGCGATCGAGATAGGCCATCGCCTGCGTTGGCGAGAGCACACTGCTGGTTACGCCCGGACGGCTCTCGTTCGCGCAATCGAACTTACGGTCGCAATAGTTGCATTGGATGTTGCACCGGGGCGCGACTGGCAGGTGGATGCGGCCGGTGCGATGACGTACGTCCGAGTTGAAACATGGGTGTTGCGTTAAGTCCAGCGCCATCCCGACTTCCTCACATATAGCTGTAGCCAATTTCGGCCGTTTGCTGCTTGTATTCGAGCAACGCGTTGACGATGCGATCAAAAAGCTGTTGCGCTCCGCGATAACCGAGATGCAGAATGCGTTGTCCTCCGATACGGTCGTGAATGGGGAATCCCGCGCGCACCAGCGGGATTCCAAGATCGCGCGCGATTCCGTAGCCTTTGCTGTTACCGATCAGCAAATCGGGCTTAAGTAGCTTCGCTTTCTCGGCGATGGACATGAAATCGGCGCCATCGCAGATTTCGGGCGGCTCGGGCAAATTCGGAGCAACTTCCGCGATGGCCTGTGTGAGCACGCCGCTCTTTCCCCCTGAAGCGCACAGAACTGGGATGATTCCGATTTCAGCCAGGAGCGCGGCGAGACCGACGACCAGGTCCTCTTCGCCGTAGACGATGGCGCGCTTGCCAAAAACGTATTTGTGGCCATCGACGTAGGCGTCGACGAGCCGTCCTCGTTCCATTTCATGCTTGCGGGGCATCGGCCGATCCGCGATCTCCTGCAGCGCCGAGAAGAACCGGTCGGTTTCGTTGACGCCGATCGGCAGGCCTAGGCGATGTGCGCGAACGCCGAATGTACTCTCCAGAAATGCCGCCGCCGTGTCGCGCTGACGGAGGGTTCGTCCGAACTCGATCGAGGAGCGCGCTCCGGCTGCCGAGCGAATCCCATGAATCGGGGTTCCGCCGGCTGGAATCTTTTCGTAGGCGTCGAGGGCGGGGCCGTCGAGCGTTTCCGAATAGTCCGGCAACACAATTGATGAAATTTCGAAGTCCTCGATAATCTCCTTGAGATAACGAATATCCGCCGCCGAAACCATTCCCGGGAAAACGTTGACATGATGCGCCGGCGCGGGTTCCGGTGTGGCGAGCGCTTCCACCACCGAGCGCACGGCCGCATGAAAACCATCTACGTGCGTACCGCTGTAGCTGGGCGTGGAAACGTGAACCAGTTGCGGCGCGAAGCCGCCGGTTTCCGCGTCCTGGCTCACGTGTAACACATATTCGCGAATCATCGAGGCAACGTCTTCGCCGATGGTTTCACAAAGGCAAGTAGTCGCAACGCCGATCATGATGGGCTTGTACTGCGCGGTTACGTTCTGCAAACCGCGGCGGAGATTGTCTCCACCACCGAAGATCGCGCTGGACTCGCTGAAGCCTGAGGCGGCAATATCCATGGGCTCTCGGAAATGGCTGATGATGTAGCGGCGCATGTACGTTGCGCAGCCCTGCGAGCCGTGCAGGAATGGCACCGCCCCTTCGATTCCGCGAAACACCAGGCTTGCGCCCAGCGGCGCGCACATCTTGCATGCGTTCCGTGTGGATACATAGCTGGGCGGAGCGGCCGATTTCTGAATGATGTTCAGGCCCGCGTTCATATCCGTAGCCGCGCTCGTAACAGCATTTACGCCGGCGATCGTATTCGCGCTCATACTGCCACGCCCCTCCGCCTGCGCGACGTGAATTGCCAGACCGGGCTCATCACCGTGGAATGCACCTCGCGCGCAAAATTGACCATGCCCGCAAATCCCGCCAAAGCTTCCTTGCGTTCGTGATTGTGGTCGCAGAATCCCACGCCGAGTTTGTAGGCGATGGGCCGCTCCTTCACGCCGCCGATGAACAAATCCACTTCTTTCTCCTGGAGAAATCCCGCGAGTTCCAGCGGATTCGAATCGTCGACGATGATCGTGCCTTCTTCGCACAATTCGCGCAGTTGTTCGTAATCTTCGCGGCTGCCAGTTTGCGAACCGACGAGCACGGTCTTCATGTCGAGCAACCGGAGGGCGCGCACCAGGGAAAATGCTTTGAATGCCCCGCCAACATAGATTCCGGCTTTCTTGCCTTGCACGTCGCGCCGATAAGCGTTGATCTGCGGCATGACCTTGTCAATTTCCTCGTGCACCAGTTCCTGGGTGCGCCGCATGATTTCAGGGTCGTCGAAAAAGCGGGCAGTGTCGTATAGCGCCTGTGCCATGTCTTCAATGCCAAAGTAGGAGACGCGCAAGAACGGGGTTCCCCACCGTTCTTTCATGCTCTTCGCCAGATACATCATCGAGCCGGAACATTGCACCAGGTTCAGTGCGGCTCCATGCGCGCGGCGAATGTCGTCTACGCGGCCATCGCCCGTGATGCAGGCGACCACCTGGATGCCCATGCGTTCGAAGTATTCGCGAATCATCCAGATCTCGCCGGCCAGGTTGAAGTCACCCATGATGTTGACGCTGGTTGGGACGATGCCTTCGGTAGAAGCGGTCCCAATCAACTGAAACAAGGCTTCGCAAGCGGCACGATAGCCGTCTTTCTTGGTCCCTTTGAACCCCTCGGAATGAACCGGAAGCACGGGAATGCCTTTCGCCTCGCTGGCCTGTTTGCAGACCGCGTTTACGTCATCGCCGATAATGCCGGCGATGCAGGTGGCATAAACGAACGCGGCTTTAGGCTGATGCGCATCGATTAACTCGCAGAGCGCGGCGAACAGTTTCTTTTCGCCTCCGCGAATTACGTCCATTTCCTGCAGGTCGGTCGAAAAGCTCAGACGATGTAACTGCGGCCCGGAAGAACGGGCGCCGCGGATATCCCAGGTGTACGAAGCGCAGCCGATGGGCCCGTGGACAACGTGCAGAGCGTCGGCAATGGGATAGAGCACAACCCGCGAGCCACAGAAGACGCAGGCACGCTGGCTGACCGAGCCGGCCGCGCTCTGTTTTTCGCAATCGATCTGAAAGGGCTGTTCACCCTTTCGATGCACTTGCCGCTCGCGCTCTTGTAGTATGTCCGTCATCCGACTCTCCGGCCTCGTCTCATGCATCTATCCATGTCGAAAGTCCTTACATCACCAGTTCGAATTTCTCTTCCAGCGCCTCGCGATCCTGGCGATCCATGAAGGCATTCAGAATCTTCTCGAGCAAATACATCCCCCCTCGATAGCCGACGGTTGGGAAATAGGCGTGCCCGACGCGATCGAGAATCGGAAAACCATGCCGCACGAAGGAAATGTTTTCATCGCGCGCGATGTATTTCCCATAGGTATTGCCGATCAGCAGATCGACCGATTCCTGTTTGATCCACTGGTGCAGCAGGTACATGTCCGCCCCTGGTCCTTTGCGAATCTTCACTTCGGGAACGGCGTCGCCCAACACCGCTCGCACGCGCTTTTCGAACCGCGTTGAGGGAGTGCCGGTAACGATGTACACCGGTTTCATATCCAAGCACACCAGGAAATCGCAGAGCGAGACGAGTTGGTCGGGATCACCAAAAAGCGCCACCCGCTTGCCGTAGACGTACTGGTGCATGTCGGCGATCATGTCGAGCAGTCGTCCGCGTTCGTCGGTGATGACGTCGGGGACCTTCACTCCGGCCATGATGCGCATCGCCTCGATGAAGCGATCCGTTGCCTGGAGGCCGATCGGCAACTCCAGCATCTCGTTGGCCACTTCGCACTTCTCTTCCAGCGCGCTGGCGGCGCGCGTCGAGGCGGAATGTCCGAGCCCGATGGTCCCTATGCTGTCGCCTGCGCTGCGAATCTGAGCGATGGTTGCCCCGCCTTTGGGATAGAGCTCGTGCTTGCCCGTCTGCGGCGCATCGAGAACATCGGAGGTGTCCGGAAACATGACGACATCGACGCCCATCCGGTGCGCCAGGCATTTCAGTTCCCGCATATCAGGCGGTTCCACCCAGCCCGGAAGAAGATTGATCTGCTTTTTGTCCGCTCCCGTGCCTTCAGCAAAGTTCGTCACCAGTGACTTGGCCATGTTCGCGAAGCCGGTGATGTGCGAACCCACGTAGCTGGGCGTGTTCGCATGAATGGCGTGTTTGCCTTCGGGAATTTTTCCGTCGGCCTTCGCTTTGCTGATGATTTGAGAAATGTCGTCGCCGATCGTCTCCGATAGGCAAGTGGTGTGGACCGCGACGATGTCCGGGTTATAGACGGTAAAGATCGTCTCGAAGGCTTGCAACAGATTTGCCTGGCCGCCGAAAACCGACGCACCTTCCGTAAATGAACTCGTGGCCGCCATCACCGGTTCCTTATAGTGACGGGTGAGGGTGCTGCGGTGATAGGAGCAGCAGCCCTGCGAACCGTGACTGTGCGGCAGGCAGCTATGGACGCCGAGGGCAGCGTACATGGCTCCAATCGGCTGACAGGTCTTGGCCGGGTTGATGGTAAGAGCGGTGCGTTCGGCAACCTCAGCGACCGTGTGTCGTAAGAGCATAAAACTCCCTTCTCGAACGAAAGTTATTTTGGCATTATCGACTGCTAGTCGGCTGCCACCGGCGCAGGTTCCGGTTGCGGCTGGAAAGTCTGCCAGGGAGCTTTCAGCAATGACCAGACCTTCATGTTGACCATGCGATCGATTTCCCGATAGAAGTTGATTGCGCCTTCAAAACCGGCATAGGGTCCGCCGTAATCGTAGCTGTGCAACTGCTTGCACGGGATTCCCATCTTCTGCACCGCGTATTTCTCCTTGATGCCGGCGCAGAAAATTGATGGCTTGTAGAGCTCGATCAAGCGCTCGGTCTCGTGATGGCTGATGTCGTCGATCACGAGCGTCCCGTCTTCCATCTCTGGCATCATGCCCACGTAATCCTGAAATTCGAGTTCGGGATTGGTAAGTTGCGCTTTGCGTTCCGGGCTCAGGCGCGGCACATAGCGGGTCCCGTCCGGGCGTACCTCAATTTCTTCTATGTTCTTGCTGTCAGCGTCGACTTTGATTGTGGGCAGCACTTTCCGGCCCTCGTAGTCGTCGCGATGTCCAAACTCGTAACCGGCGGCAACGATTTCCATCCCCATCTCGTTGAACAGCACCTGGTAGTGATGGGCGCGCGAGCCGCCGACGAAGAGCATCGCCGTCTTTCCCTGGCAGCGAGACTTCACATCCTGCAGCACCACGTCGACCTTCGGCATCTCCTCGGCGATCACCGTTTCCACCCTGGCTTTCAACTCCGCGTCGTCGAAGTACTCCGCAATTTTTCGCAGCGATTTCGCGCTGGCGGCGGCGCCGATAAAATTGATCTTGAGCCATGGAATGCCAAATTTTTTCTCCATCATTTCGGCCACATAGTTAATGGAACGGTGGCACATCACCAGGTTCAGATCCGCCGTGTGCGAGTTCGCCATGCTGTCATAGTCCGAGTTGCCGCTGAAAGTGGCGATCAGCTTAATGCCACACCGTTGGAACAGGTCTTCAATCACGAAGGAGTCTCCTCCGATGTTGTACTCGCCCAGCAGGTTGATCTTGAACTTCTCTTGGTGAGTCAATTCGTTCACGCCGACCACGTGCCTGAAGAGCTGGTTGTTCGCGATATGATGTCCGGCTGATTGGCTGACGCCGCGATAGCCCTCGCAACTGAATCCGAAAACGTTGATGCCTAGTTCTTCCTTCATCTGCCGGGCGACGGCGTGCACGTCGTCTCCGATCAGTCCGACCGGACACGTCGAAAAGATGGCAATTGCCTTGGGATGGAAGGCATCGTAGGCTTCCTTGATCGCTGCCTTCAGTTTCTTCTCCCCACCGAAGACGATCTCTTGTTCCGACATGTCCGTGGAGAGACAGTAGTTGATGAAGTTAGGATCCGAATCGGTTGGGGGACGCGTTTGATTCCGCCGCGTCAACCAACTGTAGAACGAACAGCCAATCGGTCCATGGGTGATGCTGAGAATGTCGCGGCTGGGGCCGATCACGACGCCTTTGCAACCGGCATAGGCGCATCCGCGTTGCGTGATGATCCCGGGGCTGGTGCGAACGTTGGCTTTGATCTCAGGAACTGCGCCATCCGGGCCAAGCTCCGTAACTACGATCTGCTCGGCCCGTTTTTTCCCCAGCTTCTTCGGATAGATCGCCACCATTTCTTTCTTTACTTCGTGGGCGTCGTGCGCCATGCTCTCTCCTTCCAAAACTCAGGCTATGTCGCTGGTCTATTGCCGCGTACGGTGTCCTAATCGCAGGCCACCGAATTTGCTGGCGTGGCCGTGGCCAGATCAATTTCCGTCGCTGGCACATCGGCGTCTTGTGCCAACTCTTCGGCCAATCCGAAATCCATGAGGAGTTTCTCGAGCGCTCCCATCTCCAGCGGCTTCGGGATGATGAACATCCTGTTCTCATCCATCGCTCTGGCGAGGTCACGATACTCGTCCGCTTGCGGACACGTCGGCCTCCACTGGATGACCGTCTTGCGGTTGATTTCCGCGCGCTGCACATCGTTATCGCGCGGCACGAAGTGAATCATTTGAGTGCCGAGTTGGCGCGCCAATTCTTCGATCATCTCCCGTTCGTTATCGACTTTGCGGCTGTTGCAGATGATGCCTCCCAAGCGCACGCCTCCGGCATTGGCGAACTTTACGATTCCCTTGCAAATATTGTTGGCGGCATACATCGCCATCATCTCGCCGGAGCACACAATATAAATCTCCTGCGCCTTGCCTTCGCGGATCGGCATGGCAAACCCGCCGCACACAACATCGCCGAGCACGTCATAAAAAACGTAGTCCAAGCCGATGGATTCCTTGTAGGCTCCGAGTTGCTCCAGCAGGTTGATCGACGTGATGATGCCACGGCCGGCGCAACCCACTCCCGGTTCCGGTCCGCCCGACTCGGTGCAATAGGTATTGCCGAATCCGACACGGCGGATATCTTCCAGGTCCACTTCCTCGCCCTCATCGCGCAACGTGTCGAGCACCGTCCGCTGCGCCAATCCGCCTAACAACAGGCGGGTTGAATCCGCCTTGGGATCGCAGCCTACCACCATTACCTTTTTCCCCATCTCTGCCAGTGCCGCCACTGTGTTCTGCGTGGTTGTCGATTTGCCGATGCCACCCTTACCGTAAATAGCTACCTTCCTCATAAAATCCTTCTCCTTAATGAATTCGTGTCCCGGAACAAGTGGGTACGCCCGAAGCGCACCGCTCCTCCGCGGGGATCGTCGGAATCAACCCAGCACGGGTCGGCCCGCGCCTCGTATGCAAATAGGCTCGCGTGCTGTGCCGCGAGTGCGACAAGATTCTGTTTATTGGTGAACGCTTGCTCGAATCAAGGAGCAGGTGAAAGAAGCATTTTCAGTGCTTCCCTTGGAGGGCGTCTGTAACCCGATCGCTGTGACGGTCTTGGTCTCCGAATAGAACAACAGCGACAATCTTTAGCAGACCACGTCAGCGTAGAGGGAACTTGTTTGGAAGTCCAACGCATTATTCCGATGTTGCTGACCTTCAGAACAAATAGGTCAGACCCACATGCGGGACGTTGAGCAAGCACTCCAACCAAGACAGCGCGCCGTTCATGTAATGCCCAGGATAGAAAATTTTGATTGGACGCTCGCTGTCGTTCTCCCCTAGGCTGTTTACTAAACTTAGCAAATTGTGTGGGACCAGTTAGGGTCGTGGGGATGGGAGAAAATGGTAGCAGTGTATGGAGCGATCAAGGGAGAACCGTGCAGATTCGTGGCAACTTACGATCCTGCACCGAACGAGCCGAGTTGTCAGCTCCGGACTGAGCATCGACGAGATGCTGCGGGAGTTGATCGCAATTACCATTGAAACGACCGCGAGTGACGCCTGTCTGGTTTATCTTCCGGACCACGCCACGCATGAAGTCGTATTGCGTGCATCGCAGTTGCCGCACGACACGGAAATTGGTCAGGTGCGACTCCGCATGGGCGAAGGAGTGACAGGCTGGGTCGCCGAGCATAAGTCGGTCGTCGCCCTCTCCAGCAAAGCATTTTCCGACCCTCGTTTCAAAACGTTTTCCGCATTGGTAGAAGACACCTACGAGGCCTTGCTCTCGGTTCCTCTTGTTTCTGGTGGCGAAGTGATCGGAGTCCTCAATGTTCATCATCGCGACCCGCACGTGCACACACCCGACGAGATTTCGCTATTGAGTTTCGTGGGCGAACAGATGGGCGTCGCTTTGACGCACTCGCATTTGTCGGATGCGTGCGTGCGGCTCCAGGAAGAAGCCAGCCAGATTCGACAACAGCTCGAAGATCGCAAACTGCTGGAACGCGCAAAAGGTTTCTTGCAACAGAGGTTCGCAATGACGGAGCGTGAAGCGTATCGACGGATGCGCGATGAAAGCCGACGCCTGCGCCGTCCGATTCGCGAAATCACTCAAGCTGTCCTCTTGGTCGAGACCCTCACTCAGGAACGGCCAGGGCCTTCTAACGCCTGAAGGCAAAGATCTCGATTGAGCATAGCCTCGATGGCGACCCCTTAAGCTGATAGCGCATAGCGCTTTCGAAGCAACGCAACCAGCGAAAACCCGGCGTAGAGCTGTCAGAGAAATCCCGGGATCCAGGGTCTAGGCTCACTAGAGCGCTCCACGCGGTTTCTTCAATGACGCGAATCGCTTTTCCCGATCATCGATTCTCCGCCTGATGCGCTATTCTGGGAGGGGAAACCAGCGCGGCCATCATGATTACAGACTTGGATGCGTCCGATCGGGGTGGTGCAGAAACCCTCCGCCGGTACGAACTCAATGGCGCTTACGACGAGATGTTCCGCGCCGTGGAGCATCCGCGAAAACAATATCGTCAACTTTACAACTTGCTTTTGAGCCTGGGTCCGGGCGAGTTGCGACGGAGCAAACACGAGGCTGACCAATCGTTCTTCAACCAGGGGATCACTTTTACCGTCTACGGAAGTGACAAAGGCACGGAGCGGATTTTTCCTCACGATTTGCTGCCCAGGATTATCACAGCGGCGGAATGGGAAAAGATCGAGCGCGGACTGACGCAGCGGATCACGGCGCTGAATCTGTTCCTCAAAGATGTCTATTTTGAGGGAAAAATCATTGAAGACGGCGTCGTGCCCGCTAACATTGTTTACACCTGCAAACATTACCGCCGGGAAATGCGCGGTATCAAAGTACCTCGCGACGTCTACATCACGGTGGTGGGTACGGACTTGATACGAAACCCGGAGGGAAACTTTGTGGTTTTGGAGGACAATCTCCGCGTCCCCAGTGGGGTTTCTTACATGCTCACCAGCCGCAGGGTGATGAAGCAGATATTTCCTGGGTTGTTTCAAAAATGCCGGGTGCGGCCGATTGAGCAGTACAGCCAGGAGCTGCTCTCGACTCTGCGATTCCTGGCCCCCGAAGGCCGGCCCGAGCCAACCGTCGTTTTGCTGACTCCGGGAGCCTACAACTCGGCTTACTTCGAACATACTTACCTGGCACGGCGGATGGGCATCGAACTCGTCGAGGGGCGAGATCTAGTGGTCCACGACAATGTCGTTTATATGCGAACCACCTTCGGCCTGCAACGCGTCGATGTGATCTATCGGCGAATCGACGACGATTATCTCGACCCCCTGGTATTCGAAAGCGGTTCCGCGCTAGGTGCTGTGGGTCTGTTCAATGCCTATCGCGCCGGAAACATAGCCTTCGCAAATGCGCTGGGGACGGGAGTCGCCGACGACAAGGCTATCTATGCCTATGTGCCCAAAATCATTCGCTACTATCTCGACCAGGACCCGATTCTGGAAAGCGTCGAAACCCTGTTGATGTCCGATCCGGCGCAACGGGAACACGTCTGCCAGAGGTTGGATGAATACGTGGTAAAAGCTGTGGGCGAGTCGGGTGGTTACGGCATGTTGATCGGTCCGCACAGCACGGAACAAGAGCGCACGGAATTTCGAGAAAGGATTAACGCCCAGCCGCGGAACTACATTGCGCAACCGACCATCAATCTTTCGAGCGCGCCCTGCTTTGTGGACGGAGCCTTCGAGCCCCGTCACGTCGATCTCCGACCTTATGTGCTTTACGGCGAAAAAATTACCATTGTTCCCGGTGGCCTTACGCGAGTGGCTCTGCGCAAGGGCTCCCTGGTGGTCAATTCGTCTCAAGGTGGGGGCTCGAAAGATACGTGGGTCTTGCAGAATTGAGATTTTGAAGAATTGGGTGACACAACGCCATGCTTTCTCGCGTCGCCGACAGTCTCTACTGGATGAGCCGCTATTTCGAGAGGGCGGACAATGCCTCGCGTGTGCTGAAGGCGACTTACAGCCTGATTCTGAATCCCGCAAAGTTTTCCACGGAAGAGCGGTGGTTTCGCGCCGTCTCCTCGCTAGCCCCGGGTGCGGCTGCCGGCAACGTCGACCCGCAGCGTGCTCTGTTTTTGTTGGTAGCGGATCCGGAAGGGGATTTTTCGATTGTGAAATGCATCAGCGGGGCCCGCGAAAATGCCCGGCAAGTTCGTGAGGAGATCAGCTCGGATATGTGGGAGCATCTGAATCGTCTTTTCCACGACGTCACTGGCTTTGAGCTGCAACCCGATGACGATGCAGATGCAATGCGAGTGGTGAACTTAGTTCGCGAAGGCTCCTACAGGTTTAATGGAATTACCGCCGCCACTATCAATCACGACGAGGCCTGGCATTTTATCCAGCTCGGCAAATATATAGAGAGGGCCTGCAATCTCTGCGTCCTGCTGGACGCTTATTTTGTCATCGACAAGCATGCCGATGATTTGGATTGGGTGGGCCTGTTAAGCAGTTGCGCTGCGTTTGAAGCATATTGCAAGGCATGCACCGCCGAACTCAAACCGGAACGGATAGCGAATTTCCTCCTGCTGAAGCCCGAGTTCCCTTATTCGGTCCGTTATTCGTTGGACCGAATGCACGAGGCTTTGACTGCAATCAGCAATCTTTCTCTGAGCCGCAGGACCGAAAAGGTGGAAAGATTGATCGGGCGTTTGCGATCGATGGTCGCCTACGTACAGGTTGACGAAATCATTGCCGAATTGCGCCAATATCTTGCGGCAATTGTCGAGCAATGTCGCGAACTGCATGCGGCGGTTCACGAACTCTATATCGAATATCCGATTGAGGGTGCTTTCCAAAACTAATGCTCTACGCCATTCGCCATTTCACGTGCTATCGCTACAGCCAAGCCGTCTGGCAGAGCATGATGGAAGTGCGCATGCACCCCAGAAGCGAAGGGAACCAGCGCTGTTTTGCTTTTCAGCTCTCGGTCAATCCGCGAGCACGCATTTTTGGCTATACCGATTCCTATGGCAATCTGGTACACCACTTCGACCTGCCTTCGCGCCATGGCCAGCTCACCATCATCGCGGACGCTCTCGTCAATATTGACGTTCAACCCTCGGCTCCCGCGCCCATGGACTACGAAGGGTGGAGTGATCTGGAACAGCTCGTCGAGAAAAAAGATTACTGGGACATGCTGATGCCCAGTCATTTTGCGCGCCCATCCCCGGAGCTCGAAGAGTTGGCAAAGGAGATCGGCGCGACGGAACGGGATGGCCGAAGCCCTTTGGCATTTCTGCAGGATACTGCCGTCGGTGTGCATCGCAGTTTTAACTACCTCAAGAAGAGCACTGCGGTACGCTCGCCGATTGAGCATGCCCTTCGGTTGAGACAGGGCGTATGTCAGGATTTTGCTCATGTCATGATCGCACTCGTTCGAAATGCCAAGATTCCGTGTCGCTATGTCAGTGGATACCTTTACCGCAGCAGCGAAAATGCGCATCCCAAGGCGGACGGCGCTACGCATGCCTGGGTGGAAGCCCTTCTCCCCGGCGTTGGCTGGGTAGGTTTCGATCCGACGCTTAATGGGCTCGTGGGTGAGGGGCACATTCGCACCGCAATCGGTCGCGATTATGCCAACGTTCCGCCCACCATCGGCGTGATGAAGGGCAAAGCTGACACGCAACTCCAAGTTCGAGTTCGGGTCACGCCGTCCCAAACCCTGCTCCCTCCCGACGAGGAGTTTGCGGCGGACGAAGAGTGGTCCCAATTTCTTGATGAGACCCGGCAATCGCACTTGGCCGATGCTCAGCAACAGCAGTAGTGAAGTGAGAACGAACCAGAAACTCCAGGCGTGGGCTGCATGAGGGTGGATGAGCGTACAGGTTGCTCTGAATCACTGGACACGGTACCGTTACGACAAGACGGTCTCAGTCGGTCCACAGGTTATACGGTTGCGTCCCGCCCCGCACTGTCGAACGCCGATCCTCAGCTACTCGCTTAGCGTCACTCCCGCCGGGCACCTTCTCAACTGGCAGTTGGATCTCCACAACAACCATCTGGCGCGCGTTCTTTTCCCGGAGAAGACTAACGAGTTTGTGGTTGAGGTGGACCTGGTCGCGGAGCTATCCCCGTTCAATCCGTTCGATTTCTTTCTGGAACCAGGAGTCGAAGACTACCCTTTCGAGTACGCTCCGGAGCTGGCTAAGGATCTCGTACCCTATCGTTCGGTCGAGCCAGCCGGGCCTCTGCTCCAGACTTTTCTTGGGAAGCCGCCCCGCGAGACGCAAGCAACGATCGGCTTTTTGGTTGACTTGAATCGGAGGATACGAAAGGAAATTGAATATGTGACGCGGCTCGATCCGGGCGTTCAGACATGTGAGCAGACCCTCGAAAAGCGCACGGGTTCCTGCCGCGACTCTGCCTGGCTGCTGATACAGACTCTCCGACATTCGGGAATCGCGGCGCGCTTCGTCTCCGGGTATCTGATTCAGTTGGCGGCGGACGAGAGTTCGCAGGAAGGTCCGACGGAAGGTCCGAGCGGTCCGCAGAACGACTCGGCGGATTTCCATGCCTGGGCAGAACTGTTTTTGCCGGGTGCGGGCTGGATTGGGTTGGATCCGACTTCGGGCCTGTTCGCCGGCGAGGGTCACATCCCGCTCGTCTGCACCCCGAACGCTTCCAAGGCCGCGCCCATCGAGGGCACGGTCGAGCGGGCCAATGTGGACTTCGGCTACTCCATGTCTGTTCGCCGATTGAATGACGAACCACGGCCGTCCAAGCCCTTCACCGAAGAGGCTTGGCTCCAGGTCGAACAGGTGGCGCATCGCGTCGACGCGGACCTGGAAGCACAAGATGTGCGCTTGACCATGGGCGGCGAGCCGACGTTCGTCGGCATGGACGAGCCCGAGAGCCCGCAATGGAATATCGATGCGCTGGGACCAATGAAGCGCACCCGCGGCTTGGCTCTCATCCAATGCCTCCGCGAGAAAGTGGCGCCCGGCGCGCTGCTTCACTACGGACAAGGCAAATGGTATCCAGGCGAGCCGCTGCCGCGTTGGGCGCTGAACTGCTCTTGGCGCGTCGACGGTGTTCCGGTTTGGGAGAATATCGATCTCATCGCTCGAGAAAATGCTCGCGAGATCTCTAGCGAAGATCGGGACTACAGCTTCGGCGCGGCCGATGCTTTCAAGTTCATGGAAGCGCTCACGCGTCGCCTTCAGGTGAGCTTCGAAAACATACTGCCCGCCTACAACGGCGAGGCTGAGTCGACGGAGCCCGCCGGGTACATTTTGCCTATTCGCCGCCGTCAACCGGCGGGCCGCTTGTGCTGGTCGAGCCAGTTGTGGTTCCCTCGCCCGGAACGTCTGTCGCTGTCGCCAGGCGATTCCCCCATCGGCTACCGCATACCGACCGCGTCGATGACGTGGGTGGCGCCCGATTTGCTGGAATACGAATACGAGGCTGCGCCGTTCGCTGCGCGATGCGAAGCCCGGGTCAAGCTCCCCTCGCGCCCGAACCGGCGGATGGATCTCTTCCAGGAAAATCCCGTGGCAGATCCGCTGCCTGCTTCTTCGGCAACCTCGGAAACTGCGCCGGAGCTGATCCGGCCAGCGCTCTGCGTGCAGGCTCGAGAAGGCCGGCTGCACGTGTTCTTGCCGTATGCATCCAATCTCGCGGACTATCTCGACTTGGTCACCGCCGTCGAGGATACGTGCCAGTATCTGCACAAGCCGGTTTGGCTGGAGGGCTACCCTCCGCCTTCCGATCCGCGGTTGCGATCGTTCAGCATCACTCCCGATCCCGGTGTTCTGGAAGTAAACCTGCCGCCCGCGAGCCATTGGGACGAACTCGAACAGATCAACACACGCCTCTTCGAGGAAGCGCGCCGCAATCGCTTGACCGCTGAAAAATTCCTGTATAACGGCGGCCATCTCGCTACCGGCGGCGGCAGCCATATCGTGATCGGCGGAGCGACCGTGCTGGACAGCCCTTTCCTGCGCCGTCCGGATCTTCTGCGCAGCATGCTGGCATTCTGGCAGAACCATCCGTCGCTCTCGTATCTGTTTTCCGGCATGTTTGTCGGCCCGACGAGCCAGTCTCCGCGCGTGGACGAGGCGCGCATGGAGGCCTTGTATGAGCTGGAGGTCGCCTTTAGTAATTTGCCTGCGAGCGACTGCCCGCCGAGCACCGTGGATGGATTATTCCGCAACCTGCTCGTCGACGTCACTGGAAACTCGCATCGCGCCGAGTTTTGTGTCGACAAGCTGTATCCGCCCGAGGGTCTCGGGTTGCGCCTTGGCTTGCTCGAATTGCGTGCCTTTGAAATGGCTCCTCATGTCAGAATGGGTCTTATAGAGATGCTGCTCGTCCGCGCCTTGCTATGCAGGTTTTGGGAACGGCCATTCGATGGCGGCCTGGTCCGTTGGGGCACAGCGCTCCATGACCGTTTCATGCTGCCGCATTTTGTCAGACGCGACTTTTCCGATGTGCTCAGCTACTTGCGCAAGTCGGACTACAGGTTCGAGGAGAAGTGGTTTGCTTCGCACTTTGAGTTTCGCTTCCCGAAGATCGGATCGATCGCTGCGGAGGGAGTCGAACTGGAGCTGCGTCAGGCCCTCGAGCCTTGGAACGTGCTCGCGGAAGAGACTACTTCCGGCCGCACCGCTCGCACGGTGGACTCATCGTTCGAGCGGATTCAGATGAGGCTGGCCGGGTTCACAACGGATTCCCGCTACCTAGTTGTGTGCAACGGGCGCAGGGTGCCACTCTTTCCTACGGGCCAAGTGTCCTCTGGTGAACCGGAAGAGAGCGTCGCCGGCGTACGTTATCGCGCCCGGCAGTTGTCGGAAATGTTACATCCAACAATTCCCGTGCATGCGCCTCTGATCTTTGACATCATTGATTGCTGGAAAGAGCGTTCGATTGGTCGATGCGTCTACCATGTGGGATCGCCCGACGGTCGCCCCTATGCAGGCCGCCCAGCGAACGCAACCGAGGCCGCAGAGCGCCGGCGGCAGCGCTTCCAGGAATCCGACCCTGCGCCCGGGCCGATGGCGGCGCCGGAGGAAGAGACCAATCCGATTTTTCCCATGACTCTGGACCTGCGGTTTCCGCCCGGACAAAAGACCATCATCAAGAAGTCGGGGCTTGTTTCATGACTGTGGATTTATATCAACCGCCGCTCCGCTACGGGGATGCCTACGACGAGTCATCGGCCGATGGCGTAACTCCCCGCCCGCACTGGGCACACCTGATGGAGTCGTTGCAGGCGATCGGCCCCGAGGAACTGGGACGACTCTGGGCCCGTGCTGAGCGCAGCATTCGTGAGAACGGGATCACGTACAACATTTACGGCGATCCGCTCGGGGCAAGTCGGGCCTGGCAAATCGATATCGTTCCGCTACTGATTCCGGCGGACGAGTGGCGCTACATCAAAGCGGGCATCATTCAGCGGGCCCAGTTGCTCAATCTGCTCCTCGAGGATCTCTACGGGGCGCAGGTCTTGGTGGCGCACGGCCACTTTCCTGCCGCACTTCTCTACGCCAACCCGGCATTTCTCCGGCCGCTCGTGGGCGTGCGTGTTCCCGCGCACAGCTATCTGCACATGCTCGCCGTCGATCTTGCCCGTTCGCCGGACGGCCAGTGGTGGGTGCTCGCCGATCGCACGCAAGCGCCTTCGGGCAGCGGCTATGCGCTGGAGAATCGCACTATCGTCTCCGACGTTCTACCCGATCTCTTTCGTACCTCGAACGTATTGCGCCTCGCCCCGTTTTTTCGAGCGCAACGCGAAGCGCTCACCAACCTCGCCCAACGCGACAATCCGCGAATCGTATTGCTTACCCCCGGACCGCTCAACGAGACTTACTTCGAACACTCCTATATCGCCCGCTATCTCGGGTTCACTCTAGTTCAGGGAGCGGACCTGACCGTGCGCAAACGTCGCGTGTATCTCAAGACCGTGGACGGACTGGAGAAGGTCGATGTCATCCTGCGCCGCGTGGACGATAGCTTTTGCGATCCTCTCGAATTGCGGGGCGATTCTCTGCTGGGCGTGCCCGGCCTCGTGGACGCCATCGTCGCTGGCAATGTGAAGGTGGCCAACGCACTGGGAAGCGGTCTGATTGAGACGGCCGCGATCATGCCCTTTCTACCCGGCCTCTGCACCCAATTGCTGGGCCAGAAGCTCAAACTTCCGTCGGTCGCGACCTGGTGGTGCGGGCAGACGTACGCGCTCGATTGGGTGCTTGACCATCTCGACTCGGTGGTGGTGAAACCGGCGTTTCCCTCACGCAATATGGAACCGGTGTTCGGGGCCGAAATCTCGCCAACCGAGAAGGGCAAGTTTGCCGAGCAATTGCGATCTCGCCCGCACGAGTATGTCGCGCAGGAACAAGTCGCTTTGTCCACGGCGCCGGTGTGGGATAACGGATGTCTCAACTCGCGCAGCGTAGTGCTGCGCACGTACGTGCTCAATACCGGCAGCGGATGGATTGCGATTCCGGGAGGGCTCGTTCGTGTCGCCGAAGCGGAAGGATCGGTCGTCTCCATGCAGCGGGGCGGCCATAGCAAGGACGCATGGGTCCTGTGGGACAGCCCCGTCGATACGTTCAGTATGTTGCGCCCGCCGAATGAGCCGGTGGAGTTGCACCGGATCTCGCGGGTTGTGCCCAGCCGTGTCGCCGACAATTGCTTCTGGTTGGGCCGTTATGTCGAGCGCGCCGAAAACATGGCTCGCATCCTGCGCGCCATGGTCCCGCGCGTACGACGCGCCGAGGAAGCGGAGCTTGTCTGCCTCATCCGCCTCTACCGCTGCCTGGAGTCGCGGCACAGCAAGTTGCCCAAGCCTAAACACAGGCGGCCGACCGCGGTTGATCTGGAACAGGAAATGACCTCACTGTTGACCGATGCCAAGCGCCCCGACAGTCTGGCTTGCACGCTGGCGGAGGTTTTCCGGATCGGCGGCAATATTCGCGAGCGTTTGTCGGCCGATATGATCTACCTTATCGCTCAGTTGCGCGACTCCATTCAAAGCGGCCAGACGACGCCCTTTCTCGAGTATCCGGCCATGCTGACCGATTGTTTGGAACTACTTTCTGCATTTTCCGGAATGGAGCGGGAAAACATCAACCGCGGATTGGGCTGGTTCTTCATGACCATTGGCCGGCGTCTCGAGCGTGCCATCTATCTGAACCGCCAACTGCGCGAGATCGCCACGCCTCTCACCGAGCAGGAGTGGCCGCTTTTAGAATGCTTGCTCGAGGTGGCGGACAGCTCCATGACCTACCGCGCTCGCTACTACACAACCCTCCAGCCCTTAGCGGTGCTCGATGTGCTCATGGCAGATGAAACCAATCCCCGCTCTTTGGACTTTCAACTGAGCCACCTAGCCGATCTCTATCAAAAACTTCCTCGGCACCTCCCGGTGGACTTACAGGCGATGCGGGCCGCACTGACATTGTTACGCAGTTTCGATTTGCACAAGTTAAGGTACCCATTGCCGGGCGCCGCGGAGGAGCATGGTTCCGATGGGCTTGCTCGGCTGGCGAGTTTTCTCCAGGGGCTGGAAGGATTGCTGCCTTCGTGGTCGAATAACTTATCGAGCCGGTACTTCAGCCACGCCCGCACTTTGCCGATCACGATTGGACAATGATCTTCTTAAGACAATGATCTATAAAATCGTTCACCGGACCACGTACAAATACAAGCATCCGGTTTCGGTTGGAACCCACGTGGCGTGCCTGAAGCCGCGCGCTTTGCCGCACCACCAGTTGTCCCGGAGCGATCTGCATATCCAGCCGCGCCCGGCGACGCGCACCGAGCGTGTCGACTTTTTTGGGAACCGTCTCTGCTTTTTCACCATTCAGGAGCCGCACAGGGAATTGGTGGTAGAGGCGCGGAGTGAAGTGATCATGGACGGGAACGGGACGCCATGGCCGCAACTGCCGCTGCCTTGGGAAGAGGCGGCCCGATCGGGTCCCAACGATCACAGCCCAGCGGGGCTCGAAGCCTACCAGTTTGGATTTGAGTCGCCGCGCATCCGGGTACGGCCGGAGTTTGCCTCCTATGCGCTCCAGTCGTTTACGCCCAGGCGGCCAATGTCGGAGGCGCTTCTGGATCTGACCGCACGCATCCACAAGGACTTTCGCTTCGATTCGAAAGCCACCAGCGTTCGGACGCCAATCGAAGAGGTCTTCAAGAAACGGCGGGGCGTGTGCCAGGATTTCGCCCACTTGCAAATCGCCTGCCTCCGATCCCTGAATCTCGCGGCGCGCTATGTAAGCGGATACCTTCGAACCTATCCACCTCCCGGGCAGCCGAGGCTGGTGGGTGCCGATGCATCCCACGCCTGGGTGTCTGCCTATTGTCCGGGAATCGGCTGGCTTGACGTGGACCCCACGAACAACCTTGTACCCTCGAACGGCCACGTGACGCTTGCCTGGGGCCGGGACTACGGCGATGTGAGTCCTCTGCGCGGCTTAATCCTAGGCGGTGGAGCTCACAAACTCCACGTCGGCGTTGACATGGAGCCGCTCGATTCCTAGAACAGATCTCGATTTGCTGTGGAGGAAGGCAAGAAGGGGAAGGGCACGGCTGGCTTTAGCCGCTGCGGGCACGCGCTGTACACCATCGAGAAATGCCCTAGCCGAGTTGCTGCAGATTTTCCGCGATTTCATCCGTCCAAACTTTAAAGCTCTCCAGCGTATTTTGGCCGAACGTAGTCGCGATGGCCACATCGGCCGCGTCACGGCCTCGGGCGATGAGCACTCGTCCAATCCTGGGCACGTTGTTCCGAGCATCGAAGGTATGCCAGGTGCCACCGAGATAGACTTCAAACCAGGCTGCAAAGTCCGGCACGCCGTACGGCGGCAACGTTCCCATGTCGCCAAGGTATCCGGTGCAGTACCGCGCCGGAATATTCATGCAGCGGCAGAGCGCGATCGCCAGATGAGTGTAGTCGCGACAGACGCCCACACCCTCGTTGAACGCTTCCCAAGCGGTTCGGGTGGAGGATGCTTTCTGATAATCGAAAGCGATATGGTTGTGGACAAAATCGCAGATCGCCTGGACACGCGACCATCCCGGCATGGTCTGACCGAATCGCGACCATGCCGCCCATGACAGTAGATCGGTCTCGCAATACCGGCTGCCCAACAAAAAGACCAGAGTATCCTCCGGCAATTCTTGTAAAGAGTGTTGTTGAGCGGAGGCCATCACCATGTCGGTTTTTCCCGAGTCTCGAACTACCCCGGTGCTGGTCAGGCGAATCCTCCCGCTCGGCGCCACAATCCGCGTGCACCAGTTTCCGAAGCCGTCCCGATACGCCGTGATTAGCGTTTCCGGATCGGTGGTAAGGCAATCGGGAACGACGATATCCGAGGAACGGGAGTAATGGACGTTGACCATGAGGATCATCGGCGTCGCTTGTGGACAGTTAAAGACTAATTCATAGCCGACCTGAATCAACATGCAGGGTTCCTTCCTCCAAAGATCCCGGACTCCCCGTTGTCGAAGACCGAATGGCGCACTAACCAAGATTCAACCGAACGGCCTCGTCCAAACAAGCAGTTACGGCGGCCACTCCGACCGTTGCCACAATCGGCCTTCGCTGCTGCAACTTCCAGCCACGATCCTAACCCTATTCTACAGAGCTCAGATCCCGACTCCGACAAAACTCGGTCCGCGGCTACCGCTGCTCGCAAACTCCGCCACCAAGAGCTGACCTTCGGCGCGTGTACGTCGCTTGGGTGCAGAAATCTTCTGTCCCCCGTCCGGCCGCTTCAACATAGTCGCTCGTCCTCGAACAGGTGTGTTGGTCAGGTTGGTCAGACGCTTACTCCACCAACACCGCTGGCTTTGTTTCACCGTTATTCTTTGAAGAAGTTCTGGGGGGCTCAGACTCGGTTTGAGCGCGCAGTCCGCCTCAGCAGCGCCTTGAGTTCACCTACCGATCAGCTCGCAAACATTCACCGGGCTCTCGCGAACACGTCAGGGAAGGGGGTATCAGCAGACCGAAAGCGGAGCGTTTATATGTAAAACGTGCGCGAGAGTTTGTTCTCAACACCGTGAACTCGAACCTAAAATTTACGAAGCCCCGGCTCACGAGAGCTATGAACAGCGGGAGTACGATCGCGGGTGTGTGGCCCTGCTACTCGCTTCTAGAGGCGATGTACTTGATGCTGTTCTTGGACATTGCAAGCTGCGGGGTTCGCATAGCGCAGTGCGAGAAATGTTTAAAACTTTTCTATACGGACCGGAAAAAAGGAAAGTATTGTTCCGCGATCTGCGAGAATCGCGCCCGCGCCCTTCGCGCCTACTATCGGCGGCACCCTCAGTCCGCGACGCACCGGAATCTCTTTGAGGTGTAGTGATTCACGGTTGAGAAAGCGACCTTAGAACCTGACTGACGAAACGATAACTTCAGGGTTGCCGTCATCCTGGTGCAATGGTGAGAGGCGGGCCTACCGGAAATTCTCGACCAGCATAAGGACGCTGCCAGATTCGTCAGACTGCGGGTAGAGAATTGTCCGGCCGTCGGGGGAAACCGCGATATGGTTATCTACGGGACGCTGAATGGTCAATATCTTCCTGGTTTGTCCGGTGGCGAATTCGTAGAAGCAGATGTCACTGTGTCCCATTTTGTCGGGAGTTCTGAAGAAGTAAATTCCCTCCTTCACCACCGCCCATTGTCCTTCACCATGCACGGAGTCGAGAACCTTGGTTTCCTGGCTGCCATCGGCCTGGGCTCTCCAGACACTAACGGCCTCCGGCCATCCCTTCATGTAATAGAGGAGTTTGCCGTCGAGTGACTCTTGCGGGCTGTCGCCCGAATTTCGCGTGATCTGAACCGCCTCCCCACCGCTGGCGGGCATCTTCCAGATTTCCTCCCGGCCGCTGCGGGTGGAGCTGAAGTAAATCCACTTGCCATCATGCGACCAATACGGCCACTTGTCTTCCGCCGGATTTGTCGTCATGCGCCGGGGAGCGCCTCCGTTCACACCGACGACATAGACGTCCTCTTTCATTCCTTTCTGTGCAACTGTAAAAGCGATGCTCTGGCTGTCCGGAGACCAACTCGGGCCGTAGATCGCCGCCCCGCCAAACGATGTTAGCTGCAGGGTCTTGGATCCGTCGCTGTCGCAGATCCAGATTTCATCCGTTCCTGATCGTTCCGACATAAAGGCGATCCGGCGACCGTCTGGCGAAAAGGCGGGATAGTACTCGTACTGCGTGGAGGAAATGAAACGGATGGGCTGGCTTGGTTCTTTACCGGGACCCTTCAAGTCGATTCGCCAGATATGAAGATTAAACGTAGAGACTGCAAACGCCAGACGGTTTCCGAGCCGCGAAATCGTCGGCTGTGCGCCAGCGCTTCCAAGATCGAGCCTCCTGGGAACAGCGCCCTTGGAAACCGCAGTCCGCCAGAGCCCGTAGTTGATTCCAGTTGCTGAACCAAATACGAACTCACGGCCATTGGGCAACCAAGCCGCGCCGATGTTTGTCATCCCGGGCGACTGAATCTGTTCCTCTTTGCCCAGCGGTTTGTAGCCTTCTCCAAGATGCAATAACCAGAGAGTCGCATTGAAGCGGTCCGGTGAAAGTCGCGAGAAGATCAAGGTCCGGCCGTCTGGGGAGACCGCCGGCGCAACATCGCCGACTTCACTGCTTGGCGGGCTGGTTAGCTCGGTCTGCTCTCCCGTTTCCGTGGAGAACAAATGCAAAGCCCAAAGGCGGTCACCGCTTCTGGGCGTCGGGCAGACAATCCACTTCGAATCCGGAGTCCAGGACAAGTACGGGCCGTAGGTCAAAGCCCGCATTGATCCCTTGATCTCGCTCAAAATTCGCTCCGGTCCTCCTCGCTGGGGCACGATCACAATATCGGTCTTGTCGTGGGACAACTCCCGCAAGAAGGCGATGAAGCCTCCATCCGGCGACCAGGCAGGGCTGTAGTCCATGGCTGCATCGCTGGTCAAGCGAAAGGGTGGCTCCACACCGATCTGTTTGACGTAAATATCGGACTTGTCCTGCTTTTCCCCGTCCCAGGAAAACGCGACCTGCGTACCATCCGGCGAAAGCGTCGGCCAAGACTCATTACCTGCATAGCTGGTCAGCGGAACGGCGACCAACGGTAGCTCCGGCGCGGCATTCTTCGATCGAATCAGCCACACTCCAACTGTTGCAAGTACCAGTGCTACAGGTACGCTGAGGGCCCATACGAGCCGACGACGAGCCGTCGGTGTCGGCGCGGCAGCGGTTCCCAGCACTCCGGAATCGGACTCCTCTTTCAATTCCTGCAGGCCGATCTTGATGTCGTCCATGTGCTGAGAGCGTTGATTGACCTCCTTTCGCAGGCAACGCGAAATCAGCTTCTCAACTTCTCTGGGAAGGCCATTCACGAGCTGACTTGGTGGCCGGGGATTGTCCTTCAGAATGGCGGCGAGCGTCGAGGCTTTGGTGTCGCCTTGGAACGCTTTTTCTCCCGTCACCATCTCGTACAACACCGACCCGAAACTGAAGATGTCCGAACGGGCATCGACCTTCTTGCCCTCCGCCTGCTCGGGAGACATGTACGCAACCGTTCCGACGATCTTGCCCTCTTCTGTCGTGGGCCGCATGGTACGCGTGGACTCGTCGTTGCTCGCAGCAGTAGGTTCGGTGAGCTTCGCCAGCCCGAAGTCGAGAACTTTCACGAGCCCATCCTCGTTCACCATGATGTTTCCGGGCTTGAGATCTCGGTGGACGATGCCGGCGGCGTGTGCCCGTGTCAAAGCATCGGCAATCTGGACGGCGTACTTCAGGGCGTCATTCAACCGCATCCCGTTTCGGGGAATCAGCCGGTCGAGTGCTTTACCGGAGACCAGTTCCATCGAAATAAAGTCAACGCCGTCGGCCTGCCCGATGTCGTAAATGGTGACGATGTTGGGGTGATTTAGCGACGAAGCCGACCTCGCTTCTTGCACGAATCGCTGCTTGCGATCCGGGTCGGCGACTCTCTCTGCGGGCAGGACTTTAATGGCTACCTGACGACCGAGGCTGCTCTGGATAGCGCGATATACCTCACCCATCCCGCCAGACCCTAACGGCGAATGGATTTCATAGGGGCCGAGTTTCGTGCCAGAGGTGAGGGCCATGCTGCGCGCAATTATAGTCTGCGCAGCACGTGCGATTCTGGGCGTTTGGAAGAACCTTGTCGTTGGATGTGCCTAGAGCTGGCGGAAGCGATGTGCGGGGCAAAGATTCATTTCCGCTTCGAATTCTTCTGGTCGGCCGGAATCGGCGATTGTGTAGGAGCTGCAGTTGCATGTCGCCAACTTCTTGCGCCACGCTATGGCGGCCCGTAGTCGTTGTTTCAATGTGTGGCGCTTCTCGATCGGGGCAGGGAGCGAGGAGAAGCTACTCTTGGTTGCGTGCATCGCTAGGATCGGTTTTTGCGGCGGCTCTGCAGGTGCTCGAGTCGATCGAGACGTGGAATTGGATCGGGCTGGGGATGGCTTGCCGGGACGGGGATGGCTTAAGCCATGGTAAGCCATCTTTTATTGGGGGATGAAGCCATGTCGGAAGCCATATGGCTGGATGGCTTAAGCCGTATGGCCGATCCTGGGCTTGGGGATTCCAATCTCAACACTGTGTTTCTCCCGGCTGTTCGGCGCCGGGTCGTGCTTCGCGCAGCCCAAAGTCCTCAGGCCTAATCGCATGGGGCAGGTTGCCGCGTTCCAGTTTTATTTTGTGGTGGCCCCGGCTCGCCGGCAGCAGGGTCCTCCGCTGCCGTGAGTTTTTCCAACTTTGCGATCCGCGCCTCGAGGTTCGAGGTCTCGATCGCGCGCAGTTGCAAATTCAAAAGGGCTGTCAGGACGGCCGCCTTCCGCGGGGAAATCTTGTCGGCGTAGGCATCCGCGATCAACTGCGTCAGACCATCGCGCACGGCAATTGCGGTCTCCCACTTGGGCAACGGATCCGCGTTTTCGCCGTCAACAGGGCGATGCCTTCTGCCGCCGATCCGGCCGAGCTCAGAGGCTTTGTCGGGATTGGCGTGAAAGAAACAGAGGCCGACTTCGGTCGCGCCGGCTCGGCAGGGGTTGCCATTCTTGGTGCGCGCCTTACAACGCCGATCAAGGTTTTTCGCAGGCATTCTTAAGCTCAAGTCCGGCTTGGCGAAGTCGCGAAAGACGGAGCTTCCTTGGGGATTGACGTGCCTTGTAAATCTCCAACAGTTGATCGATCTTGGCAACCTTACTGCCGATCTGCCGTACTTCGAGTAGCATGCCCAGCCGACGGAATCCGTGGGCTGGACACGGCTCATTCATCTCCGCTTCGAATTCCTCTGGTTTGTCGGCATCGGCCAATGTCATCGCTCTGCAGATACACTCCGCCATACCTTCGCGTCTCGCTTCGTCAATCAGTTGCCGCTCTACCTTGGCTAATCGTCTGTTCAGGCTGGAGAGTTTTCCTGACATGATGTACATCCGACTGTGAATCTCAGACCTAATTCGAAGTTTAGCCGGAGTTTTCTGGAAGTCCAGACAATATCAGCCCGCAGGGACGTGTTTTCTGTCTTTTGGTAACGTCCATTTGGCCCCGGGCGGTCTTCGGCAATCTTGGGAAGGAATTTCAGGACGATCAGGTTTTGTCTTGCAGGTTCTTCTGGTTGGCTTTTTCGCAGGAATTAGCGCGCAACTACTCACTTGTTTTCTGTACTTTTCTTCCTAAGCTTTAACGTGTATGTCCTGTCGTTGCATCGCGCTGTGTTCCTCAGAGCTTAACTTGCGACTTCAGCTTTCCCTCCCAACTGACCAAGGTGCACCGCGTGAGGATCTTTCTTCTCGTTCTTTAGCCATTTGCCTTGAACCTTATCCCGCCTTCCATACGAAAATCAAGTTTAGTCTTGACAATGCATAGCGCTAAGCATATGCTTAGCGGTAAGATAAAATTTGAGGAGAGAACGATGGTCATTGCAAAGAGGTTTCGAAAAGACATCAAGCTGCCAGATCTGTTTGGGGTGAACATGCTTCTCCGCTGTTCCAGATCCTGGTTGAGCTCTCACGCGACACCGTTTGTCGATCGTTTCGGGAGACTCCTGCTACTTAGCGTGGAAGATGGTACGTGACCCACTGGGTCTGCTGCGAATTGCCCTACGGAATAAAGGTTGTGGATTCGGATCCAACTGTTGCTGAACTCTGTGAAACCCGAGCGTTACGGTACGTTTTTAAGGCTACGGTTTACAAATCGTCAGAATGCAAGGGCTTCGTTGGTTACGGCGATGCCGATCCGTCCAATGTCTCTTCGCTTGTCCGCGGCGCCGAGATGCGCGTGGCCGAGACCCGAGCCGTCAATCGCGCCCTCCGCAAGGCCTACGGCATCGGCATCTGCTCGGTCGAGGAAATCGGAACCATTCCGACCAATGCAGAGAAGCTCCCGCCACAGAATGCGAATGGCAACGGCAACGGTGCTGGCCCAAAGGTTCGCGACCGTCTCTGCCAGATCATCCGCCAGCACAAGCTCGATGCCGAACTCGTAAAGGCCTACGCCGTCGACTTCTGCGGCACAAAGACGCTCCGCGAGGCCAGCAGGGAACAGGTCGAGAACTTCGTCCAGCAACTGGCCGACTGGGCCGAGAAGGACCGCAATGCCCTCGTCTGCCAACTCAACAGCTACATGCGCCCGACGCAGGAGGTGGTCGCATGAAACGCCAAGTCCCAGGTCTCGCCGAAACCGCCCGCGATTCTCGTCCGGAGATTCCTGACGGCATCTTCCTCGTTCGCGTCGACGGCGCCCAGTTCCGCTGGCATGCCCACAAACCGTTCTATATCCTCCGACTCTCCGTCATCGAGCCCCGCACTCTGGCCGGTCAGCCCATCGTCGGTCGTCTCTACTGCACCCAGAAGGCAATGTGGAAGCTCGGCTGGTTCCTGCGGGATTTTCTCTATGACCCGGAACTTCTGGCCCACGAACAGGTCGACGAGAAGGCTTTGCCCGGACTCCGCGGTGTCGTCAAGATCAGCCACACCGTGATCAACGGCATTTCGCTCATCAACCTCGACGGATTCGCTCCGGCCAGCCAGTGGGAAGAACTGTCCACCAGCTCCAGTATCGAGTGCTTCTCGCTCCAACCCTGCGGAGGCATCCCGATGACCTACTCCTACACCCAGATCAGCCAGTACCTCAGCTGTCCGCGCCGTTACCGGCACCGCTACCTCGACGGATGGCAGGAGAAAGACACTCGCGCCGCCATGCTCTTTGGCCGAGCGTTCGAACAGGCCGTTGCCGCCCTGTTTCGCCGTGAAGACCCGGCGGCTGTGCTGTTCGAGCAGTGGAGCGTGTGCAAGGACATGGGCCTGACCTACTCCGGCAACGACACCTGGGACCGCATGCTGCAACAAGGCATCCAGTTGCTCGAGCGCTTCGCCCAGGACGGCCGCGTTCAAATTCGGCAGCCGCGTTCCACCCAGCAGATTCAGTTCAAGCGGACGCTCAGCTCGGGCAACGATTTTGTTTCCTATGTTGACGCAATTGGCGAACTCGACGGCACACCGTGCCTTCTGGAATGGAAGACCACCTCTGCGCGATATCCGGAAGAGCCAGCTGGCATTTCCGCACTGGATCCGCAACTCGTCTGCTATTCCTGGATGACCGGGATCGACGAAGTCGCGCAGGTTGTTTTCGTCCGCAAGCGTCTGGTTGAAGTGCAGTACCTCCGGGCCACGATTTCCGAGGAACAACGCCAGGAGTTTGCAAGTCTGGTCGATGACACGGTCCGACGGATCGAGTCTGGGCTGTTCCTGCCACACAGCGGCATCCGCTTTCCCCAGAATCCGTGCACGACCTGCCCCTTCATCGGGATTTGCCTCGATAAGCCCGACTTGGTCGAAGCTGCACTCGTGCGCAAGCCAGGAGTCGATCTTGGTCTGTTTGACGAACTTCTTTACTAGGTATCCGCCGATGCCGCCGAAGCTCAATCGCAAGCGCGCACTGTTTGTCCTGACCAAGATCGACGAGATCCTGGCGTGGGAGAAGCAGAAAGAGGCTGAGCGCGACACCCGCTTTGTCGACCTTGGCAGGTATCTGTGCGAGGTGCGGGCGGGACAGTACTGGAGGCTGGAGAACCTGAAGTCGTTTGACGAGTTCCTGGCGAGGCGGTTTCCGGAATCGAGACGGAAGGCATACTACCTGATGTCGATCCACGAGCACCTGCCGCCGCAGGCGCGGAAGGATCTGAAGGAAGTGGGATGGACGAAGGGGCTGGAGCTGGCGAAGATCGCCCGCCGGGACGGTCAGCACTTCGATTGTGCAACCTGGTTGCACAAAGCGCGCGAACTGCCGAAGGAGGACTTCAGGCGGGCAGGTGGAGAAGGAGCTGACGGGAAGGGAAGAGGAGCCGTCGGAACTGATCTACTTCAAGGTCTACAAGAGCCAGATCCCGGTGATCGAGCAGGCGATCGAGACGGCAGCCCTGATGCTGGGCACGGACAAATCGCGCGGCTACTGTCTGGAGATGATCTGCGCCGACTTCCTGGCCGGCGCCCACCTGGACAACGGCAACCCGGAGATCCTGCTCAATTCGATCTCCCGCTACTACAAGTTCTTGCCCGGCGAACAGCAGCAGGCTTTCCTCGAAAACCTGCGTGAGAAGGCATCCTGACAATGATTCGTCCTAAAGCCGCTCCCTTGCGACTGGATCCCTTGCCGTACGAAAGTCTGCGCCAGCAGATCCTGCGACGTGACGGCTGGCGGTGTCAATCCTGTGGCTCGATGTCGAATCTTGAGGTGCACCACATAGAGTTCCGCAGCCACTCCGGCGAAGACTCGGAAGAAAACTTGATCACACTCTGCGCGGCATGCCACGCCAAAGTGCATCACCGCTAGCAACAAGCGACACTTAACGTCAAGAGCCAGGTCAGTTAATCACATAGACAGCAAAGGCCTCTGAGCTTGCCCCATAACCATTGCCTGCGGCGATGGCTTGAAGTGTAGTGTTCGTCGATATGGTGATTGGACCGGTGTACACGGGTGACGACGTAGTCGGCGTCGAACCGTTGGTTGTGTAGTAGATAGTCACACCCGGCGTGGCGTCGGAGATGGTGACAGATTGTGCGCTGCTATAGGTCCCGGAATTGAGTGAGAAGCTTGGTGTGAGCGCCACAATCTGATAGCTGCCGATTGTTTGCGGGCTTGCCCCATATCCGTTGCCGACGGCCATCGCGTGGAGTGTAGTGTTCGTCGATATCGTGATTGGTCCCGTGTAGACGGGAGACGAAGTGGTCGGTGTTGAACCGTTGGTGGTGTAGTAGATGGTCACGCCGGGCGTGGCATCGGACAGCGTTACGGTCTGCGGCGTGTTGTAGGTTCCCGGATTGGGCGAGAAGCTGGGGTGAGAGGGCCACGATTTGGTAGCCGCCAATTATTTGCGGGCTCGCCCCATATCCGTTGCCGGCGGCAATCGCGTGGAGGGTGACATTCGACGATACCGGGATTGGACCGTTGTACACGGGGGATGATGTGGTGGCCGTCGAACCGTTAGTGGTGTAGTAGATGGTCACGCCGGGCGTGGCATCGGACAGCGTTACGGTCTGCGGCGTGTTGTAGGTTCCCGGACCGGGCGAGAAGCTGGGTGAGAGCGCCAACAATCTGGTAAGTGCCAATTGTTTGTGGGCTTGCCCCATAGCCATTGCCGGCGGCAATCGCATGGAGTGTGATGTTCGACGATACGGTGATCGGACCGGTATACACGGGAGACCAAGTGGTTGCCGTCGAACCGTTGGTGGTGTAGTAGATGGTCACACCCGGCGTGCCGTCGGACAGAGTTACGGTCTGCGGCGAGTTGTAGGCCCCCGGACTGGGAGAAAAGCTGGGTGAAAGCGCCACGATCTGATAGCTGCCAATTGTTTGTGGGCTTGCCGCATATCCGTTGCCGGCGGCAATTGCGTGGAGTGTGATATTCGACGATACCGTGATTGGACCGGTATACACGGGGGACGAAGTGGTCGCCGTCGAACCGTTGGTGGTGTAATAGACGGTCACGCCCGGCGTGCCGTCGGACAGCGTTACGGTCTGCGGCGAGTTGTAGGCCCCCGGACTGGGCGAGAAGGTGGGCGCAAGCGCCACGATTTGGTAGACGCCAATGACGTCCGGACTTGCCCCAAACCCGTTGCCGACAGCTATCGCCTGCAGTGTTGTGGTGGACGATATCGAGATCGGACCGGAGTACACGGAAGACGACGTGGTTGGTGTCGAACCATTGGTGGTGTAGTAGATGGTCACGCCTGGCGTGCCATCGGAGATGGTGACAGATTCGGTGCCGCTATAGGCCCCGGGACTCGGCGAGAACGTAGGCACCGCCGCGACGATCTTGTAGGCCCCACCGCCGATTGAGCTCGGGGCGTAGCCATTGCCGGCGGCGATCGCCTGCAGTGTGGTGCTCGACGATATCGTGATCGGACCGGAGTAGACGGGAGAAGAAGTGGTCGGTGTCGAACCATTGGTGGTGTAGTAGATGGTCGCACCCGGCGTGGCATCGGACAGAGTCACCGTTTGCGGAGTGTTGTAGCTTCCCGGAGTGGGCGAGAAGCTGGGAGCCAGAGCCACGATCTGGTAGATGCCAAGGGCATCCGGGCTCGCCCCATATCCGTTGCCGACAGCGATCGCCTGCAGTGTGGTGCTCGATGATACCGCTATCGGACCGGCATACACGGGAGACGAGGTGGTCGGCGTCGAACCATTGGTGGTGTAGAAGATGGTCGCACCCGGCGTGGCATCGGACAGCGTTACCGTTTGCGGAGTGTTGTAGCTTCCCGGAGTGGGCGAGAAGCTGGGGGCGAGCGCCACGATCTGATAGATGCCAAGGGCCTCCGGGCCAGTCCCATACCCGTTGCCGACAGCGATCGCCTGCAGTGTGGTGTTCGACGATATCGTGATCGGACCGGAGTACACGGGAGACGAAGTGGTCGGTGTCGAACCGTTAGTGGTGTAGTGGATGGTCACGCCCGGCGTGGCATCGGACAGGGTTACCGTTTGCGGCGTGTTGTAGGTCCCCGGACTGGGCGAGAAGCTGGGGGCGAGCGCCACGATCTGATAGATTCCAAGGGCATCCGGGCTTGTCCCATACCCGTTGCCGACAGCGATCGCCTGGAGTGTGGTGTTCGACGATATCGTGATCGGACTGGTGTACACGGGAGACGAAGTGGTCGGTGTTGAACCGTTGGTGGTGTAGTAGACGGTCACGCCCGGCGTGGCATCGGACAGGGTTACCGTTTGCGGCGTGTTGTAGGTCCCCGGACTGGGCGAGAAGCTGGGGGCGAGCGCCATGATCTGATAGATGCCCAGGGCATCCGAGCTTGCGGTGTACCCATTGGCGGTCGCAATCGCCTGAAGTGTGGTGTTCGTGGATATCGTGATCGGACCGGTATATACGGGAGACGAAGTGGTCGGCGTTGAACCATTGGTGGTGTAGTAGATGATCGCGCCCGGCGTGGAATCAGACAGAGTCACGGTCTGCGGCGTGTTGTAGGTTCCCGGACCTGGCGAGAAGACTGGCGTTGCCACGGCGATCTGGTAGAGTCCCTCGCTGACTGTGCTTGCCACATACCCGTTGCCAGCGGCAATTGCCAGGATTGTGGTGGTTGACGATACCGTGATCGGACCGGTGTACACCGGAGACGAAGTGGTCGGCGTTGAGCCGTTGGTGGTGTAGTAGATGGTCACGCCCGGCGTGGAATCAGACAGAGTCACGGTCTGCGGCGTGTTGTAGGTCCCCGGGCTGGGCGAGAAGCTCGGCGACGTGGCCGTAGGGGCGACCGTCAGCACTGCTGGGTTGCTGGTAGTGCCGCCAAAGCTGGCAGTGATATTCGTGTTGCCATATGCCACTGCGGTTGCTAGACCTGACGTGTTGATCGTAGCCGTGGCCGGATTGGAAGATGCCCAAGCCACGGTCAGGCTCAGCGTGCTGCCATCGGCATAATGGCCTGTGGCAGCAAACTGCAGTCCGCCGGGGAGCTGAATAATCGCGCTCGCCGGAGTGACGGTGATCGACGTAAGCGGGGCGGTGACGGTAAGGAAGATCGTGGTCGTTTCAGTCGTGCTGCCTGAGGTTCCGGTCACCGTGATGGCGTAGTTGCCGGTGGCTGTAGATGATCCTACAGCCATTGTCATAGTCGAAGTTCCTGCCGCGCTAATTGAAGCGGGGCTGAAGCTGACAGTCACACCGGTGGGTTGACCTGACGCAGACAAGTTAACGGGCGAGCTAAAGCCACCCGTCGCGGTGCTTGTAATGGCGAAAGTCCCTGAGCTGCCTTGCGCCACCAGGGAGGAAGGTGGCGACGCGGCAAGGAAGAAACCTGGAGTCGACCAATTCGCGGCCAGTGCGTTGATCAGTCCTGATCCGTTCGGACTTCCCCAGCCACTGGCCAAGTCGTAACAAGTGGTGGCCGAGTAGCCATTGTTGCCGCTAGTAACGTCGTGGAAAACGGTGTCATAACTCGAGCTCAAACCCATCATATAAAGGATTGGATTGATGAAACCGAGCGGCGGATTGCCGTTAGCGATTGCTTGTTGATTGGCCAGAGCCAGGTAGGCGGCCCACATGGGCGCGGCAAAGCTGGTGCCGCCATATAGGTTCGCACTGCAGGCGCTCTGGTCGGCGCAAACGTAAAAGGTGAAATCCGCGTTGGCCGAAACGTCGGGACCATTGCGATAGGTCGTGGAACATGACGAGCAGCCGTCGGCTGCGTTTGTCTGCCAAGATGGAATCGGAAAGTAGTCTGGAGAAATGCCGCCTCCACCATAGATCCAGACCGTCTCCGAGGTCCATGGACCAGCCGCGCTCGCAGTCGACAAATCCGTTCCTCCCACCGACGTCACATATGCATCATCTGCCGGGTAGATCTCGGAACCCTCAACCCATGATCCGCTGTCGCCGGCAGCTTGAAACAAGTTCTGACCTTGGGCCGCAAATTCCTGGAAGTACGGGTCGTCAGCGCTGAGATCGGCCGGATACCAGGTCCACGAAGAACTCAATTGCGCATTGAGCGGGCTGGCGGTCGCCATGGCGTTAAAGATGGCAGAATCGCTGGATCCGACATACACCACCAAGCTCGACAGGCCCGGCGCCATGCCGAGAGCCTGAGTCATGTCTATGGTTTGTTCGGTATCGTCGCAGCCTTGGGAAGCGAGGCAACTGGTGGGGGTTCCGTCGGTCGACAAAAGCGTGATTGGAACGTTATTCGTCTCACCGACATTTGCATAATATGTGTTCAGGTCGTCCAAATCGGTACCGTAATACTCCACCAACCCGAGCGACTGGCCGCTGCCGGTAAGAGTTCCGCCGTAGTAGGCCGCCCTCATGTCACTTCCGAGGAAAGAGGCGCTTGGCCCGGACCCGGTAGTTGCGTTTTGCTCCATCTCCGAGTTCATATACCGGAGGAGAGGGCGCGGGATCGAATAGTTGTCCAGACCTGCAATGTGCCACAACGGAAACGGCAGGGCTACGGTGGGCTCCCGGTCTGGAGCGAAGAAGGTGCGGTTTTCTTTCGGGTGTTGATAAACACCCATCTTCAGTTGAAAAGTTTTCTCAATGCTCGCCACCGATCCGACCACATCCGCATTCATGCGATTGCGCGAAGTGTTAACCACGGCAAGACTATTTGCTTTCGCGAAATGAAGCACAGCATCGTAATCCTCCTGGCTGGGAGCAAATGTTGCAGTGAACTCTTCCACCGTAAGGAAGTGCCGGTAGGACGGGCTGGAAGGATCGTAGAGGTCGCGGAGAAACTTTTGCAACTCCGTCTGATGAGACAGGGGCAGAACAAGAACAAGGTGCATGATTTGTGTTGCAGGAAGTTGTCCGACCAACGGTGCCTCCCCGTTACGAGTAACCTCGCGCACATGATGCGTCATCACGGATTGCGCTCCGGCCTGTCCCAACATACTCGCTAGCAATACGATGTATAGGGGTAGCAGCATGCGCCAGAACCGCAAGCTGTAGCGGCAGTGAAACAAGGACGATGTAGCGGCGTGTAACTCATTATGTCGGAACCAATTCATCGGATTTGCCTTTCGGGGCGAGCAATCCGATAATTGAGCCTGAGGACTAGCAGCTATCGGCTTGCCGAAAGTTGTTGGCTTGATCTCCTGCCGGTAGTTCTAGCTACCGGCAGGTTTTCTGTTTACACGGCTGTGTTCTGAATATCGCGGTCAAAGAAATAGAAAGACTGTTGAAAAAAACAACAGCAAGATGAGTTGAGTGAATCTTCGATCACCGGTTCCGAAAACAGCGAACCTAGTAAGCAGAGTCTTCTCCTATAACTAGCAAACAACGAACTAAGCTTTGGCACGACCCCATAGCCTCGGGAATTCGGCGGGGGCTCTTGATTCCCGAAGCGGTGGGTGATTATGGAGATTTACGGATTGTGGTGTCATCACCCGAACGGGTGAAATTAGTGTTGCGCAGTATCTGAAATGGGTCTACGGTGAGAGAGTTAACCCTGCTATTACGCCTCCCCGCCTCATTCGAGCAGGCAGAGTATGTTGCCGGACAAAGAAGTATTATCGGAAGTTCTGGAGGCACTCTACGAAGCGCCTCTAGACCCCTCACGCTGGGAAGAATTCCTAAGACTGACTGCTGGAGCAGTGGGCGGAAAGGCCGCTGCCCTGCTCCAGAATGAATTTGCTGATCCCCACGAAAATGCGAGCATTCTTGGCGGCCGGAGAGCGAAGGGTCGCTTCGAAGAAGATTTAGATTTGGTTCGCTTTTTGCGCCCGCATGTCCGGCGAGCGCATCGGCTGCACTCTCACCTCATCGCATCTCGCAAGCAGAGGGCCAGCTTGCAGTCGGCGTTGGATTCACTGACAATCGGTGTAATTCTTCTGACTCGAAAAGGACGGGTGGTCACGATGAACCGCGCGGCAGAACGACTGCTCGCAGAAAATGACAGTCTCCAGGTTACGCGGGATGGACTTCGAATCAAACGCTCCGGCGAGTCAACCCGTCTCCAGCAACTCATCGCGGAAGCAGCAGCCAACTCGGAGGGCGGGGGATTCGGACCCGGTGGGGCTTTGACGGTTTCGCGCGAGGGTCGTCCTCCGCTTCAGTTGTTGTTGTCTCCCGTGCGCGGATCTAATGTGGACGATGCTCATCCAGTCCACGCCGTCGTGTTTATAAGCGATCCCGCGCAAAAAATCCGGCCTTCGTATGACACAGTGCGGGCGCTGTTCGAACTCACACCAGCCGAATACCGCTTGGCTATGCTTCTGGCGGACGGCCATGACCCCACCGCGATCGCAGAAATGGTTGGGGTCAGCCGTAACACATTGAAGTCGCAACTGGCCAGCATCTACCGGAAAACCGGGACTTCGCGCCAGGCACAGTTAGTACGGATGTTGTTGCAACTGCCGGTGACGAGCCCGATCAAAGGCAACACGACGGAGAGTGTCTCGGGCGCCGGTACAAGAGGTCATTGACATCGCCGCGCATTTTGTCCGCTGATTTGAAATAGACCGACACGATTGCTCCGAGAATCCACCACGTAAAGGCAATAGCCGGCATCAATCCAAAGGCCGGATGGTTGGACAAAGTTCGCGCCTTTGACTGTCGATAGGTCCAATGTATAGAGCCGCTCCCCGTCGTGACCGAAGACATCAATCTGGTTAAGGCCTGGATTGCTAACGAAAATATTGTCGTGATCGTCCACTGCCAAGCCAGTGCGGCTATCTGCGGAGGCCAGGTTGATCGCCCGCAGGAAATTGCCAGCCGTATCGAGGACCTGAATGCGCGTGTTACCTGTGTCGAGCACGAACAATTCACCACGGCCCACGACCACCTGGCTTGGGAATCTGAACTCGCCTGACTTGTCACCACCGCCACCCTTTCCAATCTTGCTAATAGGCCGCCCTCGGTCGTCCATCACAACGATCATGTGATGCTGCCTGTCGCAGACGTAAACAAGGCCGGTAGCTTTATCGATCGCGATTCCAGCGGGACTGTCGAAGTGCGATTCTCCTTCTCGCAGTGTCCAAAAGTGTCCCTGGAATTTCCCGGCTGAATCGTAGACAACAACTGTTCCTGCACTCTTGTCGACCACATATAAATTGTCGTGCCCGTCCACTGCGAGGAAGACCGGAGAGCCGAAGCGGTCGCGACCCTTTTCCAGAACGGAGTATTTTGAGTGAGTAAAATCGAATACGTGTACGGAATTCGCACCGGGATCGGCAATAAAGACATGGTGGATTGAATCCGTGGTGACAGCCGATGGGGACTGCAACGTGCTAACTGGAGTTGCACCCTCCTTATGCCCTGCCATGATCTCGAGCGTTCGACCGAGACGAGGGTGTGACCGTCTGACGTCATCAGCCGAGGAGAACGAACGTACAAAAGTCAGGCTCGGGGAAGGCTGCTGGACATCGGTTTGCGTTGTTGAGGAGGAGGTTGCGATTCCAGAGGCACCCACTGCTGGGGAAGTATGCGCGATGCAACACGCGAGTAGGACTGAGGCGGTTCGCCGGATGACCTTCTCCCTCGGATGCAATTTTTAGCCCTGTATCGATTCCATCAGAACTTTTGCGGGGCTGCACTGTCGGGCGTCACCGCGAAATGTGAGTTTTGTCACAATTGTGAATGAGTTTCCGTGTCAAACAGAAGCTCTTGCACGTGCCAATCGCAACTGCCGATCAGTCGACTGGTTAGCTTCGTCGGCTCGGGGCAGTCGCGGTCACGGCGAAGGGTGACTACAGTCACTGCATTACATTGGTCTTGAATAGTAGAAGTGAAGATGAATAAGTGTCGTGCGTCGCCAGGAGCCATTCCTGACAACGGCGCATTCGAGGAGGAGAAACAGTAGAGCGCGCCGGCACGAGCTGATTGCAAGAAGTGCAGTTCAATCGAGAGGAGGATCTCGATGAACAAGAAAAGCTTTATTGCTCTCATTCTCGTTTTTTGCGGTCTTTTGTGCAGTCTGGCCCTATCCCAAACGGGCACCAAGAAGAAAAGACCACTTCCTTACGAATACGGTCGAGTCGTCATCGACAACTACTCCGACAAAGCAAATGTTGCGCCAGTCGTTTTTGAACATTGGATTCACCGCTCCATGTTTACCTGCCGAGTCTGTCATGTGGACATTGGTTTTGCGATGAAGGCCGGAGGCACGGACATCAAAGCGGCGGACAACGCACGGGGTTATTACTGCGGCACCTGTCACAACGGCAAGATGGTCGTCGACGGGAAGACGGTTTTCGCGGCCTGCTCCAGGAAAGTGAACTATGAAGACGATAAGAGATGCGAGCGCTGCCACTCCGATGGGCAGAAGGTCGCCTCCGATTTCGACTTCTTCCAATTCAGTCAGCCGCTTACCAAAGGAGCGCTTCGGAAACGGATTGGATTGGGAAAAATCGGAAGAGTTGGGACTCATCAACCCTACCAGTGTGCTTCCAGGCCTCTCCACGAAAAAGAATTCCCTAGCCGTGCAGAAAGACTTTGCGCTCAACCCGAAGGTTGAGGGAATGCCCGACATCATCTTCTCGCACAAAAAACACACCGTCTGGAACGGATGCGAACTGTGTCACCCGGATATCTTCATGGGTGTGAAAAGAGGCACTGTGAAGTACACGATGGTGGACATATCCCAGGGAAAGTCGTGCGGCGCGTGTCATACGACCGTGGCATTTCCTTTGATGGATTGCCAGCGCTGCCATTCCAAACCGGTACAACCCTGAGGAGCGAGGTCCATGGTGTTCACGGCGAAGCAAGTCAAGGCGGAGTTCTGGCTGCACGTTGCAACGCAGCTTCGGGCAAAGATCCGAGCAACGATCATTACCGTCCTTCTGTTCATGGGGCTCGCCGGCTTGTGGGTTGTGCGCGCAGTCGGCGGGCCCTCCGCATCCGCTTCGCAGCCGGAGGCGGCGCAAGAGGCGTGGCGAACGGAGTTCGACAACGTTTGCGCAAAGACCGAGGATGCCATGACTTTCTCGCAGGAGGAACTCGTGGATCTTATTCGGAGATGCGACACGCTGCAGCCGCAGATCGAAAAACTCGACGAATCGCGGAAAAAGGTCTATCTGGAACGACTACGAAAGTGCCGAGGTCTTTATGACTACGTCCTCGATGCAAAAAGGAAAGAAAAGAAATGAGCGCGGGCTTCTCCTGCTCGTGCTGGCCTGCGTAGTTTTACTTCTAGAGTATATCGCATCCGCCCAAATCTATTTGCCCCAACCTGCACCGCCACCATCTGAATACGGCAAGGTAATTCTTGACAATCACTCCGGGGCTGGGCCCGGCGCCGTCGTATTTGACCATTGGCTGCACCGGTCCAAGTTCACCTGCCGGGTCTGCCATGTCGATGTCGGCTTTGCCATGGAGGCAAACGCCACCGGCATCACCGCGAGCTCGAATCGCGAAGGTTTCCATTGCGGTGCATGCCATGATGGCAAAAGGGTCTACGAGGGAAAAACCATCTTCGCCGCCTGCTCCGATGCCAAGAATGAACCGAGGTGCGACCGGTGCCATTCCCTGGGCAAGAGTGGCGTAAGAAAGTATGAGTACCACGAATTTACCGCCAGATTCCCGAAGGGTATCTACGGTGTGAATTGGGAGCTAGCGGAAAAGTCCGGGATCATCAGGCCCGTCGATTTTGTTGAGGGACTATCAGTCAAGAAAGCCCAGATGCAGAACAGAAAAGACTTCACCGTCCAACCAGCTTACCCATGGGTCGAGCCGATTGAGTTCTCGCATCAGAAGCATTCCATCTGGAACGGCTGTGAACTGTGCCACCCCGAAATATTCCCGAGCGCCCAGAAAGGAAATATCCACTTCTCGATGTTTTCCAATATCGAAGGACGAGGCTGTGGCGCCTGCCATGGAAAGGTCGCCTTTCCGCTCAACTACTGCCGCGGTTGTCATTCCGGAGCGCCGGTCTGGGCTCCATGACGGGGCGTCCCCTGCAAGATCCCTACGCCAGGGCCTGAGCAATCCCCATCGATATCCCAAACAAAGTCACATCAAGAATGATTTCAAAATGTGTCGGCCAAGTGAAGTGTTGGCAGCTCAGAGTCCGAGTATTCAGATCCACTCGCGATCCACAATCTAATTGATAGACTCTAATGGATAAACCCCAATCGACAAACTATGGAACGACCGATCTTCAAGGCGGTGATTGTCGGCGCCGGACCGGCGGGTCTGACTGCCGCCTACGAGTTGTCGAAGCAGCATGCCCCGGTGGTTGTCCTCGAGAGCGACCCGCAATATGTCGGCGGAATCTCTCGCACCGTCAACTACAAAGGCTTCCGCTTCGATATCGGCGGGCACCGCTTCTTCTCGAAGTCACGCGAGGTGGAAGATTTTTGGACCGAGATTGCTGGCGAGGACATGCTCGATCGTCCCCGCTCGTCGCGCATTTACTACCGCGGCCAGTTCTATACCTATCCTTTGAAACCGTTCGAGGCGCTGTCGAAGCTCGGCTTGATCGAGTCGACGCTCTGCATGCTCTCGTTTATGTGGCGCGCGCCTAAACCCCACTCGCGATCCCAAGAACGTTTGAAGACTGGGTCACCAACCAGTTCGGCAAGCGCTTGTTCCGTATCTTTTTCAAGACCTACACCGAAAAGGTGTGGGGGATGAGCTGCGACGAGATTTCCGCCGATTGGGCGGCGCAGCGCATCAAGGGGCTTTCGCTCGGTTCGGCCATCAAGCACGCTCTTTTCAGCAACGAAACCCAAAGACCGCAAGCAGATTGTGAAGACGCTGATCGACACCTTCCGCTATCCGCGACTGGGACCAGGAATGATGTGGGAAGCGTGCACCGAGAAAGTCCGCAAGCTGGGCGGCGAGGTGCTGCTAGGCCGCAAAGTAGTTGGCTGCCGCTTCGACTCCGACCAGCAATCTCTGGATCGTGACTTCCCGCAATGCCAACGGCGATTTGGAAGAATATCGCGCCGAACACCTCATTTCATCCATGCCCATTCGGGAACTGGTGGCACAGATCGAACCACAGCTTCCCGAAGCCGCGCTCCAGGCTGCGCGCTCTTTGCGCTATCGCGATTTCCTGACCGTCGGACTGATCGTGCATGACCGCGGCCGTTTCTCCGACAACTGGATTTACATCCACGATCCCAGCGTGCAGGTTGGCCGCGTGCAAAATTACAAGTCGTGGTCGCCGGAGATGGTTCCCGATGCCGGCTATTGCTCCTATGGTCTCGAATACTTCTGCTTCGAGGGTGATGGACTGTGGACCACGAGCGACCGTGAGCTGATCGAACTGGCCAAGCGGGAAATTCAAAAAGTAAATCTCGCCGCCAGCGCGGATGTGGTCGATGGCTGCGTCATCCGGCAGCCCAAAGCGTATCCGGTTTATGACGACGCTTATCAGCAGCATGTGAACACGATTCGGAAAGCCCTAGACGAAAACTATCCCACGCTTCACCTGGTTGGCCGCAATGGCATGCATAAGTACAACAATCAGGACCACGCCATGATGACCGCGATGCTGACCGCCAAGAAACATTCTGGCGGGCGAGCGGAAGTATGACGTCTGGGCGGTCAACCAGGACGCCGAATACCACGAGGCGGGTGCAGCGGGTGAGCAGGCAAGGAAAGTGGAGAGCTGGGTTCCGGTCAGATCAAGTTAGATTACTCGGACGTCGGGAAACAGAAAGGCCGGAATCAGCGCTGCCCCGGCCGCCTTGAAAGCTCTCGATACCGATTCGCTTTCTTTACGTCTCCGATTTCCCAGTAGTAACGTGCCATATTGCGATTTGCGAGATCGAAGTCTGGATAATCTCTCAGCAACTCCTGTAAAAGGGGGAAAGCCTCGCCGGGACGCTGTGCCGTCAAATAGGCCTCTGCAAGATTGTTCTTGACGATCACGTTTCTTGGAGCGGTTTCCATAGCTCGCGTAAACAATGGGACTCCGTCTTGCCAGACACGCAGATTCAGGCGTGTTCCCCAGCAAAGGACGACGCCAAGCGCACAGGCAGCTATTGCACGAGGAACTGTAAATCGAACGCGACCTAGCCATACTGCCGCAATCAGCGCTAGCCCCACCGACGGGAGATACAGATAACGATCATGGACATAGTCGTCCCAGGTTATATATCGAATCGCAAGGGCAGGAGCGAGTGTGATCGCGACCCACGCGGCTCCAAATCGAATCGTTGCGTCGTTATCGCGAAGCAGCCAAACCAAACCTGCAACCACCGCTAGCGTAAGCATCAGAGGCCACAAGAAACTTCCTCCGGAAACGTCATAGGAGAGACTGAGGTGTACGGGCCAAATGAGATGACGCGCATATGCGGCCAAGACGCGAGGCCAGTTCAGCACCATCGCGGTAAAGCTCATTTCAGCAGGGGCTCCAGTCACAGCACTCCCCAGCGCATTCATTCGAAACGCCATGTAGAGGACAGCTGAGAGCGCGTATGGCGGAGCCTTCGAAACCGCACTTTGAAAACCGGAATAAGTCCATTCGTAGGCAAACAGGAGAACTGGCGCAACGATCCCGATCTCTTTGGTGAACATGGCGAGAAGCGCGAACAGCATCGCGAGCCAACTTACTGGTCCTTGCCGTTTTGCATAAAAGTACACGCAAAGCACCACAAGAATTGTAAGCAAGAGATCGCCACAGGATGAGACCCATGCCACTGGTTCTGTGTGGATGGGATCAATCGCAAAAAGCAGCGTGCCCAGCGCCGCCCCCTGGAAGTTGCCCGTCAACCGGCGAAGCAGAGCGAATACGCAACCGGTTGCAATGACGTGCGCGAGCACAGAAGGCAGATGCCAGATCGGAGCCGGTGGACCTAGCAGCGCGTACACGACTCTGAACCAAAGAAGGAACAGCGGGCGATAGTAGATAGCAGCAATGCGCGACGAGTGAGCCCAGAGGTGGGTCGTGAAATATCCTGGAACGTAGCTCCACATCGTGAGCCGCGGGTTGCTTATGAGCTGAGGATAATCGTCATAGACCAGCGCATATCGAAGCTCGGGCAAATAAACCAGGAAGGCGGCCAGCAATATACCCGCAACTATCAACAATTTCCGCATTCGACGTTTATTCGCACTCCAAAATTGCTGTGAACATAGCATTATCGTTCTCAAATAGATTTCTGGCCGCGTTGATCATGTCTGGAATGGTTGATGTTTGCGATTGAACTGCCCACTGTAGAGCTTAGTGGCGCCTTCCAAAACTGTACGATCCTTTTCGAGTTGCTGACGGTATAAACGACACAGATAACCAGCACGCCCATGAATGGGACGCCGTGTTCTGTATCTGGCGTTCCGTCAGCAGATTTTGGGGGATTATTCATGTTCTCCAATTGCGCTCAAATCTGCGTCTTCATTTGTTTACTGTCGAATTCGGATTTTCAGGTTCTTGCAGCTGCAACATCTGCTGTCGCACTTCGGCGGCCAGTTTTGTTTGTCCGGTTGCCTCGTAAAGTCGAGCCAGCCTGTCCCAGCGTCTCTGAACCTGCGGCGTCCTCTGTATTGCCTCCTGTTGGAATGCAATCGCTTCATTCCAATGCGCGAGAAGCCGATGCGCCTCAGAGCGTCCTTCCGCGAGTTCAGCGTAGACTTCAGGCGCTAGCGATTCCGCACCGTTGCGATACGGGCTGCTTTTCTCGGCCTTTTCAAAGGACGCCAACGCGTCCTCCGGATGATTTAGAGCAATCTGAAGCTTTCCCATGGTCATGTAGATATTGAAAGGCTGAAGGGACAGGCCTGCCGCGCGCTCCAGTGCTTGCAGGGCAGCTGCGTTCCGGCCTTGGCTCCCGTAAAGGGATGCCAGTGAATACCAGACCCCGCCATTTTCATTGATCGCTAGTGATGCACGGAATTCCTGTTCGGCTTCCGCGTATTGCTGCTGCCGCTCAAAAAGCAGGCCCTTCAGCAGATGAACATTCGGATCGTCGCGATAGAGCGCATCCGCGTGGCTTAGAGACATCCTCCGCGTCGCGATCCCGATGCAGTATGAAAAATAGCTCGCCGGAATTGAGGTAGAAGTCGTGAAGTGCTGAACGTGAAGCAGAAGCCGGAGGAACGAGCGGCTGTGCAGAGCAGTCAATCTGCAGGCGATTGATCCAGGAGGAATTGCTTGGCGTGTTCCGCAGAAATACCAATGAAACATCATCCATGTAAATAGGACGCCAGGTCGTACTCTGGCAAAACTTGTAGGGATCGATGTTTCGCAAGCCGCGGAGGTTGGCCGTCGAAACCAGCAGAACATTCAGATTCCAGCGGTCCGCCTCCTTCTGCCACGCCTGGGAGTCTGGACCTTCGCTGTATAGGTTGAACTGCTCAATCCCCAGATCGGGATTATTCCCGCGTCCATCGATGAAGTCGGGATACTTCGGGCCCAGGCTCCACGCTGCATAACCGCCGAGTTCGTAGTCTTCGAAAATATTTCCCGGAAGCTGCTGATCGCGGATGAAGGCCGCCGCGCGGGCAGGGAACCAGGATGCTTCTCCAGCCCCAAATCTCAAGTCCGGATTGAACACGATGTACGTGCGGTTGGAGACAAAGTCGGCAATCTGTAATAACGCGACAGCGCAAAAGACAGCCGTCAACAGGGCGGCAGCCGATGTAGGAACTCGAAGCAAGGGTGCGGCGGCTTTTTTTGCAGAGGTGGAGGGGCGGTTGGCGAAGAGCGACTCCAGCAACCCCGCACCCAAAGTTACGATGGAAATGGCGAACAGCCCCGAGTAGCGCGCATGACTCAATGCGGCATAGAGGGCGACGAGCACAACCAATCCGGCGCCGACCTGCCGCTTCCAGAAAAAGAGTCCGGCCAGAATCACGGCCAGCAGAAGCAGCCAGGTAAAGCCAAACTGAGGGTGTCGCACATCAATCAGCTGATACAACAAATGGGTTGATATCGGTACACCCAGGAACTCACCGATCGCGATATTGCCATTGAGCTTTCCCTGGGATGAACCGCCGACGCCCACCATGTTGAGCGAAGCGGCATAGATTCTTGCCCCCCACGGATTTACCAGAGTCGCCACGGCGCAAGCCGCGAGCCATGGCCATGCCCGTCGTAACCGCAAAAGCACCGCCTGCCGCCGCTCCGCAAACAGCAAATCGGAGAGCTCAATCAGCAGGTAGGCGCCAATGGCCGCGAGTCCCAGCGATGAAGCCCGGGTGGAGATTCACCCAGAACAGCATGATCACCGGCAGCAGCCAAAGCCGGCAACGCATTCCGCGGTGGTAAGCCCAGAGTTCTCCCAGAAAGAGGGCAAAGAAAACCGTGCTGAAAAGGTCCGCCCGAGCGGCGGTTCTGGTAGCGATGGAGCCAACCGCAAGCATCGCCAACACGGCGCTCGCCATGTCTCCCCGGCGAACGAGGTAAGCCACGACCGCCAGACATGCCAGCGCGCAAAACCAACTCAAACCAGCATAGCCAAACGCGTTGTACGTCAGGTAGAACAGCACACCCGCGAAGGGTGGGTACATCCATGGTGTGCCCGCAGAAGTAAACGACAGCACGTCAGTGCGGGGAATTTGCCGATGCTCTACGACCCAGCGGCCCGTCGCCAGATGCCAGCCCATGTCGCTGTCGCCCACGGTGTGCAGGCCAGCACACAAAGCGCTAAGCAACACCAGAAAAATCAAAACCAATCTGGCAAGGCGATAGCATCTTTCGGAGGAAACTCGCATCGAAAATAACGTGCCCTGAATTAATGTCCAGTATCAGCGATAAGACCGATAGCCCATCGGGGTTTGCGTGATGATACCGCCTGCAAAGTAGCTTGTATCGACTAGAGCCCTTGTTTATGTGATCGCCATCACATCCCCAAGTGACGCAGAATGCTGCCGGTCGGGTACTCCGCCTTTAAGGTAAGTGTGCAAAGGCAAGGAGCGATCAAGCTCTCGCAGCGGGCGCTGAGAATCGTTCGTAAGGCCTTGATGTCGGGCGAACCGAGCTTTAAATTCGATGCCGACCATGGGAGATTCTAGGATGGAAAACGAAACCAAGGCGCAGCCAACCGTGGCATCGGCCTGGCAAATGAAACAGGTCTATGCGATGGCGGTAATCAGCCTCGTGGTCGGGTTGGCGATTGGATACTTGTTTCGCGGGTCGCAATCGCCCGCGCCGCCGCAACCCGTGGCCGCCGCTCCCCAGCCATCTCCAAGCTGCAGGCCAGATGCCCAGCCTTGAACAGATGAAACAGATGGCCGATGCCAAGGCAGCGCCCCTGCTCGAAAAGCTGAAAGCCGATCCGAATAACACCGATCTGCTTGTCAAGGTCGGAGACTTGTACCAATCTACCCACCAGTTCAAGGAAGCGGCCGTCTATTACGAAAAGGCATCGCAAATTGATCCGAAGAACGTCCCCGTTCGCACCCAGCTTGCTTCGTGCCTCTACTACCAAGGCGATGTAGACGGGGCGATCAGTCAACTGCAGCAGGCGCTGCACTACGATCCGAAGGATGCCAACTCCCTGTTTAACCTCGGCATAATGAAGTTGCAGGGAAAGAAAGACACCAAGGGAGCGCTCGCGGCTTGGCAGTTGCTATTGAAGCTCGAATCCGCAATTGGACGCGAACCGCAAAGCCAGGGTGCAAAAGCTGATTGCCGACGTCCAGATGCAGAGCAAGAGCAAGAGCTAGCGCTTACGCCATAAAACGGTCGTGCCGCTTCCGCCGACACATGAAACAAAATCTGAAGGAGCAGTGATGACGACAATGACGGAAACAAATCCAGCAACTTCTAGTTCTACTTCTAGTTCCAACGACCAATGGACAAGCGTGCAAGCCTACGTGTTGGCGGTCATCTGCCTTCTGGTGGGAATCGCTGGCGGCTGGTTCATCCGCGGATCTCAGAGTCCAGTAGCTCCTGGGGCTGAGACCGCGAGCGCATCCGCGCCGGCTCCCGCCATGGGAAATCCGGCCACGCAGCCGCCAACTCCGGCTCAGATGCAGAAAATGGCCGACACGCAAGCCGCACCATTGATCGAGAAGCTCAAGGCGGACCCAAGCAACGCAGGACTTCTAGCGAACATCGGGAATGTCTATTACGACACCCAGCAGTACCCCACAGCTATCGATTACTACCAGCGAGCGCTGAAAGTCGAGCCAGCCAATGCGGGCGTTCGTACCGACATGGCGACAGCATATTGGTATACCGGCGACGCCGATACCGCCATCGCGGAATTCCAGAAGTCGCTCTCTTACGAACCGAACAAGGCCAACGCCCTGTTCAATCTCGGTATCGTCGAATGGCAAGGCAAGATGGATATCGACAAAGCCACCGCCGCGTGGCAGAAGTTGCTGGATACAAATCCGAACTATGAAGGAAAAGACAAGGTTCTGGAATTGATGGCACAGGCCAAGAAGCATTCGGGGGTGAAACCGGGGACGCCGGCCAAGCCATTGCAATAATTTCCGAATGATGAAGGCCCACACCGTGAGGAATTCTTCCCTAGAACAATTCCTGGACAATCTGCATCAGAAGCCGATGCTGCTGGGCGCACTGCTCGTGTTCGCTACGGTTCTGTTGTACGGCGGCGTCAGGCATCATGAATTCCTCGACTTCGATGACTCCCAGTACGTCACTAAGAACGTTCATGTCAGCACAGGCTTGAAGCTCGGCAACGTAGTTTGGGCTTTTACCACTTTCTACGCTGCGAACTGGCATCCGCTCACGTGGCTCTCTCACATGACGGACTGCCAACTGTTTGGCCTGAATTCCGGATCTCAGCACCTGGTCAACGTCGCGCTGCACGCAGCCAATGTTCTACTGTTGTTCCTCCTGCTGCAAAGGGGTACCGGCGCGGTTTGGCGGAGTTTTTTCGTTGCCGCACTCTTCGCTGTGCACCCGCTGAATGTAGAAACAGTCGCCTGGGTGGCCGAGAGGAAGAGTCTGCTCAGCGCGCTTTTTTCCCTACTCACGATTGCCGCGTATGGCTTGTACGCCAGCCAGCCTGGTTGGAAGAAATACCTGCTCGTTCTGGTCAGCTTTTCGTTGGCGCTGATGTCCAAGCCCATGGCAGTAAGTCTCCCCTTGGTTCTGTTACTGCTGGACTATTGGCCCTTGCGACGTTATGAAGATCTTCCATTCAGAAGCAAGTGGGCGCGCTTGTCGCTGGAGAAGTTGCCACTGTTGTTGATGAGCGCGGCAAGTTCCGTCGTCACGATCATCGCACAGCGTTCTGGTGGCTCCGTCGTGGATACCTCATCGCTGCCGCTCTCGCTGCGCGTGGGAAATGCTCTCGTGTCCTATGTTGCATACATCGGAAAGATGTTTTGGCCCGCCAAACTCGCCATCTTTTACCCTCATCCGCAGCACTCCTTGCCTTGGTCCGACGTCTTCGCGGCGGCAGTGATCCTGTCATCCATCACCATAGCGGTGTTGTATCTTCACCGCGCTCGTTACCTGGTGATGGGATGGTTCCTCTTTGTCATAACGCTAATACCGGTAATCGGAATTGTTCAGGTTGGACGCCAAGCGATGGCCGACCGTTACACTTACTTTCCGTGCATCGGCTTGTTTCTCATCGTCGTATGGGGCTTAAGCGACGCAGTCAATAGGGCCGCTATCCCTCGAGTTCTACCAGCGCTAGCTGCGCTGTGCCTGACAGTGGCGTTAGCGGCTGCGACTACCGCTATCTGACGTACTGGCAGAACGGCGTGAACCTGTTCACGCGCGCGGAAATCCTTGCAGGCCGCCCGGATGCTCACATTGAAGCGGCTCTTGGGGACGCGATGGTGATCGCCGGTCGCTACAACGAGGCCTATCAGCATTACGGAGAAGCATGCATACTACTCCCGCGTGACGCGCAGTGTCGTTACAACATGGCGGAGATCCTGTTCAATCGCCATCAACTCCGCGACGCACTTGAACAGTATCAGTTCGCTCTGAGTTTGACCGACAGCAAGGACATGGCACTCTCATGCTTGACCAATTCAGGCGAAATACTCCTGGACCTCGCTGATTACGAAACCGCAGAGAAGAGCTTTACCGCAGCGTTGCAGATTGACCCCACTAACAGCACTGCGTTGCGGCTACGCCAGCAGACATTGAATCAAAGCCGTGCAAGCCGTTGAGCACCTCTCAGAAATGAGTGCAGCGCAGCTCCCCTTCCTGTGATCGCCGTCACAATCTTCTGTGACGACTAGCGCTGCCCATCTTGAGCGCAATCAGTACCTTAGTGACGATACATGGCATCGCGCTACCCCTTCGAATCTGGCCGGGCGTAAGGGAAGACTTTCGAGTCATAGAAATGCTCAGAAGCAATCGAGCATCAGAAAACCCGCCAACCGGCCCGGCACGCCGCGCAAGGTAATCGGGTCTTAGCATCTGGAGAGCACCCAGGGAAGGATGGTCTCATAATGAACTGCAGGATCTCTCGAATCTCCAACCTAATCGTTGTTGTTGGTTTGTTTGCTCTCACGATCGGATTCGCGCATGCCAGCGACGTTTCTCATTTTTCAGGTTCCTATCGTGTGCTCCGCAAAACGGACTTCGGTTCCGAAACGCACGTTCGGCTGCAACTCCACTTGTCGAACCGCGGACAACGCGATCTCCACATCGAGCGGATAACCTTTTGGGATTCGCGTCATCGTCCTGGCGGCAAACCGCAGGCTTGCTCGCTCCTCGTTCATCCCGGCTTTTCCGCGAGCACTACGCAAGAAGTCACCATGCCGCGCTCGGAATACAGGTCGTGGACCGGTGCAAAACGGCTCAACTTGCTCGTAGCAGTTGAAGAGCCTGGCGGTCGCAAAACTACAGAATTAGTTCGGCTGGATCGGATTTCCGGCGGAAAGGCGAACTGACCCATGCCCTCCCCCAAAAAACTCGCTTTCATTTGCATTGCTGTCGCGATCGCGCTGTGCGCTCCGCACGTCTCCTTTGGTCAATACACGATCAACTCAATCGCCGGCGGCGGCCCCAATGGTCTGCCCGCACTGCAAGCCAGTTTCGGATACCCCGAAAGCATGGCCTTCGACTCCGTCGGCAATATGTACATCGCGGAATCGTATGCGAGTCAAATACTCGAGGTATCCGCAAGCACCGGGACGGTTACAGTTGTGGCCGGGAACGGCACCGTCGGCTATTCCGGAGACGGCCGTCCTGCCACCAGCGCCGCTCTTAATCAGCCCGAGGGCGTATTTGTCGACGGGTCCGGAAACATCTTCATCGCTGATACGGAAAATTCCGTGATTCGCGAAGTGGTAGCGGGTACCGGTAAGATCCAGACCGTGGCCGGGGTTAACTACGACTCAAGCGGCGGCAGCGCGTGCTTGTCCAGTGGCAACGGCGTTCCGGCCACCAGCGCTTACTTGTGCTTGCCTTATTCCGTATTTGTGGACGGCTCGAGCAATATCTTCATCGCTGATTTCGGCAATTCCATCATTCGTGAAGTAGTGGCCAGCACCGGCAACATTCAAACTGTCGCCGGCACTGCCGGCACCCCAGGCTACATAGACAATGTGCTCGCCACCAGTGCAGAGCTTGACCTTCCCGGAAGTGTTTTTGTCGATGGTTCCGGCAACATCATCATCGCCGATACATTCAACTCTGTAATTCGCGTGGTCAACCCAGGCGCTCAGCCCGTCACCATCGCTGGCACTTCAATCCCGGCTGGCTTCATCGAGACCATCGCCGGCTCTCAATACGATTCCATGGAAGGCTCCGCATGCCAATTGACCGGAGATAACGGGCCTGCGCTCGCGGCCTTTCTGTGCCTGCCAATCGGAGTTTTAGTGGATGGCTCGGAAAACATCTTCGTCGCCGATTACGCTAATTTCGCCATTCGCGAAGTTATTCCCGCGGGCACCATTTCGACTGTCGCCGGTACGCTCGGCACCGATTGCCAGACCTATCTCACCAACGGCTGCGGCAACGGAGCGGCTGCTACCAGCGCCACGCTCAACAATCCGAGTGGCGTCCTCCTGGACAGTTCGGGAGACATCTTCATCGCCGATACAAATGATTTTGTGGTTCGCGAAGTGACGGCGTCCAATGGCAATATTCAGGCCTTCGCCGGGAATGGATTTCAAGCTTACTCCGGGGACGGCGGTTCACCCACCAACGCAGAACTGAATGCTCCCGGCGGTGTCTTTGTCGATAGCTCAGGAAACTTCTACATCGCCGACACCTACAACTCCGTCATTCGCTTTATCAACAACGGCAGCTCACCCTATACGATTCCCGGTACGACTACGGTCATCCAACCCGGCGACATTGGAACCGTGGCTGGCAACGGCATCCCTGGCTATTCCGGCGACACCGGACTTGCCACTAGCGCAGAGCTCAATTTCCCTCAGGGGGTCTTCGTAGATTCCGCGGGCGACATCTTCATCGCCGACTCTGCCAACAACGTGATCCGCGAAGTTGTGGCTTCATCCGGAAACATCCAAACTGTCGTCGGCAATGGCACGGCAGGCTTTATAGACAACGTCGCGCCCCTCAGCGCTGAACTCGACGACCCCTATGCGGTCGCCGTCGACATCTCTGGAAACATTTTCATCGCCGACAATGCAAACGATGTGATCCGCGTCGTCAATACCGGCACTACGGCGCTCACCTTCGGTCCAATCTCGGTCCCAGCCGGCACGATCTTAACCGTCGCCGGGACCCCCCAACTCGGTTGCGACGCTGACCAGACATCTTCATCATGCGGCGACGGTAGTGTTGCCAACACTGTGAATACTGTCTATCTGTCTTCTCCCGCCGGTGTGGCCGTCGACACTCACGACAACATCTTCATCGCGGACACGTTCGACAATGCCATCCGCGAGGTCTCAGTGTCGACCGGAATAATTCAAACTGTCGCCGGGACCATCGGCGCACCCGGCGGTTTCTCCGGCGACGGCGGCGCTGCTACGAGTGCTCTGCTCGATAGTCCTTACGGTGTTTTCATCGACGAATCGAATGACATTTTCATAGCCGACGCAGACAATGCCGCGATTCGCGAGGTCGTGGCGGCTACAGGGTTCATTCAAACCATAGCCGGAATCCCTGCCACAGCAGGTGGATTTCCCACACCCGGCTTCTCCGGCGACGGCGGACCCGCGACGAGCGCGGAACTCAATTCCCCTTCGGGTGTGTTCGTCACTTCGGCCGGCATGCTGTTGATTGCCGATACAGATAACTCGCGAATCCGCGAACTGGCTCCGGCTGCGATCACGGTAACGGTCGCGCCTAGCACTGCAACGGTCGTGGTGAGTGCGCTCCAGCAATACACGGCAACCGTGACCGGAAACCCCAATACGCAGCGTGAACTGGTTCGTCAACGGAGTCGCTGGCGGCAACTCAACCGTAGGAACAATCTCGACCAGCGGATTATTTCAAGCTCCGACCGCAGTTCCTTCTCCAGCCACCGTCACCATTACTGCGGTTTCGCAAGTCGATAACACCACTTCAGGATCGGCTCAGGCAACGATTGCTAGTCCGAGCGGGACTGTGACCGTCACCGTGAGCACCAACCCACCTGTGACCGATGTTTATACCGGCACTGTACAACCATTCATAGCAACCGTTACCGGAACGACCAACATGGCGGTGACATGGTATGTCGAGGGAGCACAGGGCGGCGACGCGACATTTGGAACCATCGATACGTCCGGTAACTACACCGGCACCCGCCAACGTGCCATCGCCTGCAACCATCACCATCGAGGCGGTTTCGCAGGCGGACTCGACCGCCATCGGCACCGAGTCAGTAACAATTGTCGCGGCGCCCACCGGACCACAGCCTGCAGCCCAAACCGTTTCCCCGGGCGGAACGGCAACGTATTCGCTTTCCTTGAACGCAAAGACCGGAATTCCCAACCAGCCAATCACACTTTCCTGTTTGCAGAGCTCGTTGCCATCCGGGGCAACATGCGTCTTTTCGCAGAATGGGACCACCATCACGACGATTACGCCGAGCGCCACCGCGGCGGTTCCGTTTACTCTCGTGGTGACGGTGCCATCGCCGGCAGCGTCATTGCACAAGCCGAGCCAACTGTGGCTCGGGCCGCAGATTATGTTTTGCTTTCATTCCGTTGGCTGGAGTTTTTCTGCTGGGCAAAAAATCACGCAACCAGCGATGGCTCTGGCTGACGTTGCTCTGCGTTTTTCTGGTGGCCCTGGTCGCCTGTGGAGGAGGGAGTAGCACGTCGCTCTCACCGACCACGTACACGATCCACATTCAGGGGACAACAGCCGGCCAGCCCAATCCAGTAACGATCACGACGGCGAACTTGACTGTGCAGTAGGTGCAACGGCGCAGAATAGCAGTGTCAGACGCATGGGGCACGGAACACGATGCCCGCATGCTCAATTCTAAGGTTGAAGTTTTACTTGAGTAGTGACAGGAAGATTACTTAGCTGACAGACTCTTCAGGGCACGCTGTTTTCCCGCTTCAATCTGTGACCGGAACTCCGCTCCTAGTGAATACGCTTCTCCGCGAAACGGGCTTTCTCGCTCCGCATTCTGAAACGCTGCGAGCGCGAGATCGGCATGTCCAAGCTTCAGTTCGACATTTCCGAGCGTCAGATACAACCAATGGGGTGTCGTAGCTCGGTCTGCCGCGCTTTTCAGAACCTGTGCCTCCTCGATATAGCGCCCCTGTTGATCATAGATTCGGGCGAGCGCGGCGGGTGCGTCATCAGTCGAGCCGAGTTTTATCGAAGTGAGGAGCTCTCGCTCGGAGTCGTTTGTAAACCCCAGATTGCCGAGTGCGATACCTTTTGCATAATGCAAAAATGCATTTTCAGTAAAGATGCGTTCCGCCTTCTCGAGGCGTTCCATCGCTTCGTCATTTCGATCCAGGACGACAAGAATAGTTCCAGTATTTAATAGATACCTGAATTGGTCGGGAGCTGAGGCGGTGGCCGGCGGATCCGCGAACTGCACGGTTCTGCAATCGATTTGGAGGCGATGAACGCGATCGGTTGTTTCCGGTACCACACGCAGAAAAACTGCTCCAAATGCATCGAGGAAAACCGGGCGCCACCGCTGTGCATCGCAATAGCTGCCCAGGCTTCGTAAAGCGGTTCCCATCTCGAAATCCATGGACAAAAGCAGAGTATTAATTCCTCTTTTGTGTCGGCTTCACTGCTCCATGTCTCTGAATCCAGTGATTCCTCCAATAAGCTCGTGTTGCGCAATAGTAATGAGCTTCCGAAAGGCACGGAACGGCCATCAATGTAGTCCGGGTACTCGGGTGATAGCCTCCAGACCACGAAACCTCCCGAATTGAAGTCATTGAACAGATTGCGAGGAAGTTGTTCTTTGGATACAAATGCCGCCGCCTGCTCCGGTTGCCACAGAGATTGCCCCGCTCCAAAAGTTGAGAACGCCATCGGAGCGCGGACATAATAACGATTGGTAATGAGGTCAAAACTCCGGACACCGACAAAGCAGGCGATGACTGCTCCCAACGTGATTGCAGCGAAGGCTCTGCGTCTTGCTGACATTTCGAACCGTGTCGCAGTTCTTTTTTTGTAAACGGAACTTAGAGTTTGCGACAAGACCGTTCCCCCAACCACAACGGTGACTGATGCGAAGCAAGCCTCCATCCGTATGGCATGGATCACGAGATAGATCGAACTCGCCAAAAGGAATGCTGGCACGAACTGTCGCTTTGCTAATGCGCACAGTACGGCTATGGATGCCGCGAATATCAACCAAAGGACGGCACTGTTCGGATCACGCCATGCGAGCGCTTTTGCGAGTGCGGCGGGGGTGAGTCGCAATCCTTGCCATTCCCAGATCCACATACTGTGGGTTTGAACGATGCTGCTCTGCCGTTCTATCGCTGCATAAATGCGCCAGCCCCATGGGTTGACGATGGTTGCCGCTAGCGTGGCTATCAGCCAGGGCGCTGCTTTTTTCAATCGAAGCAGGGCGCCGATTCTGCGGGAGGGCGCAATCGCATCTTCGAGTTCCATCAGGACGAATGCGCCGCACATTGCTAGACCGGCAATGAATCCTAAGTGCAAGTTCACCCATAGGCACATGAGGACCGGAAGCAACCATAATGGGCCCTCTCCTGATTGGTGGTAGTGCCATAGAAGGTTTACGTATGCTGCGAACATCACTGCGGTAAACATCTCAGCCCGGGGTGGGGTACAGGCAGCGATGAGAGGAACCGACACTATTGCTAGGATCACACCTACCATGGAAGAACGACGCAGCAGAAGTGCGACTGTGCCCACACACGCTGCGGCTCCTAGCCATGACAAGAGGCCATACCCGCCAATTACGTATGACAGATAGAGCAGAATTTGTGATAGGACCGGATAAATCCACTCCGTGCCAGCGGCGGTATAAGAGAAAACATCCGTAAATGGTATGCGCCCGTGTTGTACGATCCAACGTCCAGTTGCTAGCTGCCACCCGAGATCGAAATCCCCTAGCGTGCGCAAGCCCTGCGGCAAACGCGTATAGAAGTGCCAGAATGTAAAGTGCTGATCGTGCACGCCGAAGATCGAGGGTTGGACGGAAATATGTCATGTCTTCACGCGAGGCCGGCGATTTCACGTGCGCGAGTTCGCGGTTCTTTTCGCGCGTAGAGACAATATTACGCAAAGTGAACGAGAGGGCGCCAAAGCCGGAGAGGCACGCCAGCCGCTGAAAAGCAGTGGCTAGTCCTTGAGGGTCTACAACGCTCATCGCTTAGGGCTGAATCCGCCATGCATCATTGCGGGCCCGACGGTGCCATTCGTATTGTGGGCCACTTCATGGCAGACTAATGCGCAAGTTCCAGTGCTGCCGTTGTAAGAAATAGGCATCCCGCCATTAGGAGCAACTACATTCAAGTCGAAGTTGACCAGCCGGTCACCGCTGACGGTTCCATTTCTGCCCGCGATTCCGTGCGCCGTGTGACAGGTAGAGCACGTAAAACCAGCATTGATGTGGATGGAGTGCTGAGACCAACTTGTGTTTCGGATGATATTGCCCGCGAGATCATGGCATTTGCCGCACATCGCGTAAGGCCCATTCACGGTGAGATCCGGGTTTACGTATAGGTTAGTAATCCGCTGGCCGGGACCCGGTGCCTGGCTGAATTCATAACGGCGCTCCAAAAGGTGAGTCCATTTGGATCCGTGCGGACCGGTCGGGACCCACGCCACCGAACTCTCGGTTGTCGTCGCTGTTGTGGCAATCCGTACAGAAGATCTGTGTGCCCATTTGTCGCGCCTGACTAACTCCGTCCAGTTTCGACATGTAAGGGAGAAGACTGGGTTGGGGATAGGACGAAGAACTAGTATGCGTCACCGGATGGCTTGAGGACGCTGTAACGGCAAACTGCGAAAGGACATTAGCGGGATCCGCCGGGTTCGACACGTACCGCACCGGGAGATACCCAAATTTCGATGTAGCAGGCTTACCCGTCGACGTGCCGTGGCAACGAAGGCAGTTCTCATATTGGTTCTGAGCCGGCAAGAGAGGAGTGATTCCATCGCTGGCAGAAATTCCATTCACCGCATTCTGAGACGGACGAAGTTGCGGCGGAGGCGTGAACGTTGTAACTTGTTGCGCCCCATGCGGGTTGTGGCAGTCAGCACAGGTGGCATGGCGATTGTTGTTTACGAGAGTCGCCTCGGCCGGTATCGTGTGTATTATTCCCTGAGGGAAATGGATGATAGGAGACCTTTGAGAATTCCGCGTAAACGTTCGCCACACTTGGAGTGATATTGCTGTTGCCGTTGTGGCAGGTTATGCAGTTCTGGGTGTAAGGGTCCAGATTAGCGAGCGGTGGCGTCGTGCCGCGCAACAGTCGCGCTGGGCCATTTGCATTGTGCTCCACATGACAACTCGTGCATGCGTTCTGCCGCAACGGTGCCATAGGGTCCGACATTCGGCAGCCGGCAGAATCGCGTTTGAAATAGTGGCGTGTGCGCTGGTCGGCCACGGCACCAGCGGGTTCGGCTTGCTATTGACCGTGCGCGGAGAAGTTCCGTGGCAGGAAAGGCACATCGCGCCTCCCGCACTGTTTCTCACCAGGAAGTTCAGGGAAACCGCGTCGCCATTTTGAACATGCGGATTGTGGCAGCTCTCGCATTCAACGTTCCCGTTGATCAGCGTCACCTTTTGCAGCGGATCCTGTGTTTGCCCCTTCGATATCAAACTCGCCACCAGGTCCGCCTGATCCTTTAGCTTATTGAAGCTGAACGGATGCGAATTCTGCAGACTGGTCCCAAGAATGTCACTCGCGCTCATCTTGCCCTGCATCTGGATCTTGCCATAGGGCACGGTCTGACCTGGAGCAACCGTTCCATCATGGCAACTCAGGCATAGGCTGCTGGGCGCGCCGATAGGTGGCTGCTCCATCGTCTGCGTCGCGTCGGTGGTGCTGCGGTATACGCGTGTAAGTCTGCGTGGAATACGTCTGCGCCCAAAGCGGTCCCTTGCCGATTCCGGAGTGCGGCGCATGGCAATACTGGCAAGGAGGCAGAGTGCCGCTTCAGTGGCGACTGTCCGCCGGGGCCCATATCATGCGATCCCAACACGTCGCCGCTGAGTTGCCCTTGCAGGCTACCGGACATGCCGAGCAGAGCCGCACATACTAGCCACCACTTCATTCTCACTGGCCCCCGCCTTGCTCCTTTTTCCCGTAGTACTGAAACACTTGCACGCGGCTGTTGTAGGAATCCGCTATATAGACGCTGTCGTTACGGTCGATAAACATCCCCGAAGGCAAGTTGAACGCTCCTAGCTGTTCTCCTCTTGTCCCGAAGTAATAAAGCAGATCTCCCAGCTGATCGAACACTTGCACTCTGCTCCAGGCCGCATCCACCACGTATAGGTGCCCTTCGCTATCGAACCCGATCCCCTTCGGCCGGAAGAAGCTCCCGAGATCCTCTCCGTCTCCGACACTGCCCACCGCGTACTTGAAGTTTCCGCCGCGATCAAACACTTGCACGCGGAAATTCATCGCGTCCACCACCGCCAGATCCTGCCCGTGCAGAACGATCTCCGTCGGAAAATTGAACTCCCCGTGCTCCGTCCCGGTCTTGCCGATCGTCTGCATGACGCTTCCGTTCATGTCCAGAACGTAAATCTTGTTCCGCAGCGTGTCGGTGACATAAATCCGCTGCGCCGCCGAGTCCACCGCAATTCCCGTCGGACGCTTGAAATAACCTTCTCCGCCCTTCAGATTGCCGATGATGCGCTTAAACTTTCCTCCCGCCTCGAAAACAAAAATCCTCCCCGTCTCCGAGTCCGTCACATAAAAGTTGTCTTCCGCATCCACCGCGACGCACTGCGGTGACTTCATCGAGTTCTCATCTTTGTCATTGCGCGCGATGAACTTATATTTATGATTCGTAAAATCAAAAATGTGGATGCCCATCGCCCCCGGGTCCGTCACAATCGCCCGTCCTCGCGAGTCGATCGCGATCCCATAAGGCCGGATCGTCTGGTGCCGATCCGGTGCTCCCGCCACCACGTCGAGCACCTTCCTGAAGAATCCCCGCTTCGGCGACACATCGTGGTCGGTCTGGAATGTCCGCACAAACGCCAGCTTCCGCCCGCCCTCCAGCAGCAGCTCCGGCCCCGGAGCCGACTCATCCTTTTCAATTTTGATTTTCGCTGCGTGCGCTGACGCGCCCAGCCCGGCCGCCATCACGATGCACAAACAGAGTCGGCGCCAATTCCCCACAGTGCATCGTCCTAGAACACCTTGAACCATCGTTGGATTCCAACGTAGAAATTCGTATAGTTCGCCTGCGGCAGCCCCGCGGCGCTGACAAACTGATTCAAATTAGTATAGCCCGCCGTGAACATCAGCTTGCGAAACTGGTATTCGGTAAACGCCGTAAACACCTTCGAATTGCTGTTCGTCGCTAAGCCCCGCCGACAGGCCGTCGTTGATCGTCTTGGTGTAACTGCTGCTGATCACCAGCCTGCGCACCGGGTTTGCCGTAAAGCTGAACGAATACGATGACCCGGTGTCCAGCAGAAACTGATTGCCCGTCAGAACTGGCGGAATGCCACCCGGCGGCGTGACCAGTCCGTTCGCCGTCAGCAGCACTGTGCCCGATGTATGACCGTAGGTGGCTCCGAGGTTATACATCTTGTACACGAGTTGGGTTCCGTAGGATTCCGAATGGGCGCTCGAACCCTCCGCCTCCCCCAGCCCGGTGTGGAAGCCGTTGAATGTGGCCATCCACCGCAGCCGGCGGGTAAGGCGGCGCTGCGCATTTGCCATGTAGGAATAATTGGAAGTCACCTGCGTGGCCAGCACCGTCTGCGTATCTTGCGAATAAGCAAAGCTTCCGCTGAGTTCGAAATTGCTCCATTGCTTGTTGAAGTTCACTCCCGATACCAGGCCCGCTCCCTGGTTCCCCGCGTCGGTCGCCTGATCGTTTACGCCGGCGTAGACCACGATCGTGCCCCATAGCGGCTTCAGAAAGCGGTAGTTCACGATCGCGCTGAAGTGGGTCGCTCCCACGCTTTCGCCATACACCTCTTGCTGGATGTGGCCCACATTGAATCCGACCGACAAGCTCTTGGTCAGCGCCACATTGTCGTTGTTGCTGAGGGAAATCGAGTAACTGCTCTGGCCCAGGTTGACCTGCGGAGCAACCGCCCCCACCCCGATGAGTTGCTGTTCGATCGCTCCCGAGAGATTGCTGTCGTAATTGGCCTGGAACGACGTCGTAAACCTGTGCGTAGGCGAAAACGCGGCGGTGGCACTAATCATCTGGTTCGAACCGGAGGTGCTGGCCCCGTTACTCTCGCCGCTGAAATCGGACCATCCGTAGCTCGCTCCAAATGAGCCCCGCATCGGCAGCGTGTGGCTCGCGATTAAAGAGAATGTCTTCGCATTCGTGTCCCCGGTCACGGCTTCATCAGTGCCGGTTACAACTGCCGGCAATTCCTCATTGGTCCAGGTATCGTTGAAGCGCGCTCCCAGATACCAGCCATCGAGCTTGTAGTTGCTGAACATGTTGAGATTTTTCGTGTTCGTGTGATCTTCCTGATCGCTGCCAAAAATCGAGGATGACGAAGCCGTCTGCGAGTACTGAACGCTGAAAGGAACCGCACCGGGAATCAGTTCCGCCCATGCGATGCCGAAGCCGTGCGAGTTGCCCGTGGTCGTCAGTCCCGGTGTCGTGCCGAATCCATAGTTCCCGCTGCTGTTGAACCCTTGGCTGAATGAGACCGATCCCGGAAAGTGGCTGCCGCTGAACAGGTTCACTCCCGCGTTCACGCTGCTCGAGTCGGTAATCGAGCCCTGCCCCGAATTTGCCTGCGAGCGATTGTAGATAGGATCGACGAAGAAGTTCAGGAACTTGGGGTTGTAGTAATACCCCTGCGCGATGGCATCGCCGTTCAGGCTGGTGCCATGACTTGAACTGTCAATGTTGCCGTAACTCCCGTTATAGCCGAACCCCAGGTCTCCGCTCAGGCTCATGCTCGTGTTCTTGCCAATTTCGAGCTGTGCCCATCCCGGGGTTGCGAGCGTCAACGTCGTTGCCAGCATCACCCCAAATGCCAGCACCAAACCCAACCCTCGCGCATTGTACTTGTGACTGTTCAAAACTCCCTCGCGCGTTACATCTCTATCGCCCCAACCCCGTCCCACTTTTTCTGCATCCGCGGAGCGCCGGCGTCCCGCCGGCTATGACGAGCGAGAGCCCGTCTCTCACTCTTTACAGCTCCTGAATCTGCGCGTTCTGGTGCAACTTCTTGTCCAGCCCTACCCGCAGCTGTTCGTATTTCTGCTTCTGAAGATCGCCCATCAGTTTCACTTTCACCTCGGCGAACGTTGCCTTCCCTGGAGGCGTATGCGCATTCACTCGAATAATCGTCCACGCCGTCCCCAACGGAATCAGCCCGCTCACCTCGCCCACCTTCATCTTCTGCGCCACCTTCACCACTTCCGGCGGCAGCTTCTCGCCCTTCACCACCTTCCGGTTGCCCATGTCCACGCGATAGTCGTCTTCCGATACCTTCTCCGCCAGCAGCCCGAACTGCTCGAAATTCTTGGTCGCCTTCGCTTGCTGCAGAATGCCCTCGGCCTTCTTGCGCGAATCCTCTAATACCGACGCGCTCGCCTTGTCCGGAGGAATGATCGAAATCGTCTGCAGCGTAAAAGTCTCGCCGTGCTCGAACCCCTTGGGATTTTTTTCGTAGTAACTGCGCGCCTCCGCCAGGGTGACCACCGCTTTGTTGTCCACTTCCTGCTTCAGCATGGCCTCGATCAGCAGCGAGCGCTTGATCATCTGCCGCAGCTTCGCCTCCGACCCGCCCTGTTCCGTCGACAGATACGCATTGAATTCTGCCTCGCTGGGGAACTGGCCTTTGAAGTTGTGCTCTTCGCGAGTGATGCGTGCGGGCGCAATCGTCATCTTCCGCCGCACCGCCTCTTGATACACCAGCTCCTCGAAGATGATCATCTGCAGCGCGCCCTGCCGGATTTCCGCTTCCTCTTTCTTCGGGAACCCGCCATGCAGTTTCGCGTAAGGGAAGAGCGCGAACATTTCGCGCAACAGATCGCGATCCGTCAGCTCCGCGCCATTCACCTTCACTACTGCCTTGCCCGTCACTTGCAGCGCGGATGAGTCAGCGCCGGACTGTACCGCTTTGGCGGCCGCCGGAAATGATGCGGTCGCTGGCGCCGCCGAAGTTGGAGCATGAGAGGCCACCATCTGCGCGCCGGCGCTAACTGCCAGGAATGCGGCTAAGACCAGCAGCCCTGCGATCTGAAATCGGTATTTCATCGAAACTCCTCGTTAAACCTAAAGAATCATCTGTTCATGTGCACGGCGTCTGCCCTTTTGCTGACCCTGCTGAAATCTCCAGTACTCTACGCAAGTTATTTAGCTGGAATGGTTTGCAGCCCGCGAGAGGACGGTGGTGAAGAATCTTCGGCGCCGCAGGTGGGCTGAATGGGCCTTCTCCCGCTATCCGTCAGGTGAAATAACCCAAGGTAACCAATCTCAATAATTCTGGGTGGGGAGGCCTTCGAGGCGTGAGTTATTGGTTGATCTGCTTCAACTGCGAACTGACAACTGACAATGACAACTAAATAAAAAAGGGGAGGGAAAATTACCCTCCCCCGATTCGATCTGTGAAGTTAGAACACTGTTGGCAGTGTGCCGCCATTGGCTTCGTTCGACTCGCCAAAGTGGCACTGGCGGCAGAACTGGGTCGTGGAAGCGGCTGTTCCCAACGGAACGTTAACGTGTGTCCGGGTTGTACGGGCCGTTGATGAAGAAGTACTTCGCGTAGGTTCCGGTCGCGTTGCCGGCGATCGGGTTCCCAGCGCCGACCACGGCATACACGTTCATCGAGTGCTGGTCGTGGCAGGTCGTGCAAACTACGTAGGGAACGTTCGATGCGTTGACCGGGGTTCCGTAGGAGTGCGCACCCTTCAGCAGGGCAGGCGCGCCGTAGGAAGTTACAAACTGCGAATACTGTCCAGCGTAGGTGATTCCGGTGATGGCGCCCGCGGCGACGGTGTAATTCAGGCCGTTGGTCGCGTTGTTGTAGATAGGTGCCCAGCGCGGCGCTGATCGTGGCGCTCTCGCCGATCGGGTGATCGTTGTTGTAGTTTCCACCGTCAGTCGAGCTGCCGAGGTTGGTCGTGCCGTCTGCGCCCAGCAAGGTCGGGATCTTCGCGATGCCGTAAGTGCTCGGCAGGGCTCCGATCTGCTGTTCAAAGGCCTGGTTTGACCATCATGGCGCCCTTCGCTACTGCGCCGTCATGGCAAGCCAGGCACATCACTACGCCACGCATATCGGCGTATTGCTGCGCCGTCATGGCTGTGGGGTTGCCGTTTGCTGCGGTTGCCAGTAAATATCTGTTGCGCGCTTCCGGTGTTGGTAATGTCGCTGAAATCAAACGTCTGGCCCCAGAGCGGTCCCATATCCTGGGCAAACAGGGCATTGACGCCGGTGTAGGTGTCGGTGACTGTGCCGGATACTCCGTTGCCGCCTGCGCCCCAAGCGCCGCTGTGCGGAGCATGGCAGCCGGCGCAACCGCGGCCGTAGTTCTGGTGAGCACCCAGGACGTCGACCGTGGGTGCGACGGTGCCGGGAGCTCCGGATGTGGTGGGATGTGCGCCCTGTGTTACTTGGGCGACCACCATGGCCGAAGCCATAACCACCAGCAGAATGTACTAAGAATAGCTTCTTCATTTGTATTGCCTCCATAAAATTAAAACTCTTTGGACTGGACCTAGACTGTCCGGTTCCTCGGTCACTACAAATGCACGATGGTCACCGTATCGCCGAGCCCGCTAAGTTCTTGATTGTAAAATCTAAGTATCTGATTCGATTGCACATCCAACCATGATCCACAGCTGTTGCAGAATTAATCACCGCCAAACCGCCCCAGGTTGAGCCTTCTCCCACACTCAGGGTGGTGAAATTCCCCCACTGGAAGCCAGGGAGAGGCAAAACCCCATTCAGCCCAGAGCCAGAAAAGAGCGAGAAAGGAGTCAGACATGTCGGCAGGCGATAGTTCGTGGGTGGCGCTAAGTCTCTATTCGAGTTTTTCCTCGAGGATGAGCGGGGAGGTAAACGTGGCCGGAATCGTAGCGTGAATGAAACAGTTTTGCCGAAAGACTCGACGGGGCACACCGTTCGACCTCAGCGGCTATAAAGCCAGCGTTGAAAGCAACCAAGTTTTCGCAGCGAAGCCCTGCGCGCCCAAATCAGTACAAAACCTAGTTTTCAGAACTGTAAGCCCGAAGCCTCTACTTGGACGGAGCCTTAGGACTGTCTGCTGCCGGTTTCTCTTGCGTCGGAAACGCTGGCGGAATCGCCTTCTCTGGTTTGGCGGTTGGGCTCTTGCCTGCCGCCTTCAGCGCCTCGCGCCGATCTTTCTCTTTTAGCGCCTCTTCCTGCGTCACATAGCGGAACATCTGCACGCGGCCAGGATAGCTCTCGGAGGTGAACACACGGTTTTGCTTGTCGATCATGATGTACTGCAAACCGGAAAACGTGCCCGGCAGCTCGCCCTGCTTGTTGCCCATATACATCAGCAAGTCGCCCTCCTGCGTAAACAGGTGAACGCGGTTCTGCATCGAGTCGGTCACCCAGATGTGTCCATCGCAATCCACCGCAATTCCCTTGGGCATGGCGAAATAGCCAGGACCATCGCCATGCTTTCCGAACGTGCGTATGAACTTGCCATCGGCATCGAAGACCTCGACCCGGTAGTTGAGCATGTCGGTAACGTAGACGTTTCCGTCTTGATCGACGGCCACGCTGGTCGGCTTGGCAAAGTCTCCCAATGCGTTCGACTGGTGCTTGGTATCCGCAGTTCCGATCCTGCGCAGCGGCGTGAGATTGTCGACATCATAGACCAGCACCTGGTCCAGACCGATATCCGCCACATAAAGGAAGCGATTCTCGTTATCGATCGCCATCCCGGCCGGAGTGACCAGACCCTGCGTGATCGCGGCCTCGCCCTTGTGGTTCTTATCGAAAACCAGAATCCGGTGAGCCTGCGAGTCGGAGACGAAAAGCCGGTCGGAGTCGTCAATCGCTAGTCCATTGATCAGCGCAAACCCGGCATCTTTGCCGTTCTTGATCATCACCGTGTCTTTTGTTTCCGGGTCGATGATGAAGATCGCGCCCACCTTGCCGTCCGCGACGTAGAGCTTGCCCTTGGAATCCACCGCGAGCCCATGCGGCTCACCCATGAAGAAATGGTTCTTGAGCGGGATTGTCGCCCTTGTCCGCGCTGGTGCCTGCCAGCCGGTCCATCCAGCTGCTCTTGGCCTTTGTCGTCTGAGCGCCGAAGTCAGGAAGCTTTTCGCCCGCGAAATAGTCCAGATACTTCACGCGCGCGATGTTCGGCGGCTGCGGCCACACGACCTTCGACTTGTCGATCATGTCCATCAACGATTTTGGCGGCTGCGGATCGGCTTCTTCTTCTTGTCCTTGTCGGTACCGAAGGCGAAGGAAGAACAAAGCAACCCCAGAACCATCAAATTTGCCAGTGCCAGCCGGCCGTTTCGCGGCTGCGTCGATTTGTGAATTTGTGCGCTCATATTTGCTTCTCTCTTCTTTGCTTCTCTGTTCGAACTAGCGTCGTCTCTCATAACTGAATCCATTCCTGCCTATTTTGGCAGGGACTTGTGGCAAGTCGCGCAGAACAGCGTGTTATTGGCCTGGTCATTTGCCAGCAAATCGGGCCCCGCCGAAGCATGTGGCTGATGACAGGTCAGGCAGTTCAAGGGCGTCTTGACCTTGGTGATGTTCGTCGGATCCATGATGTCCGAAATTGGATGCCGCTCCACCGGATGCCCCAGGTTGTACTGCAGCGCGAGCACGGGAACCTTGGCGAAGTAGTTTTCCGGCAGCTTCACCTTGCCGTCGAAAATCGTAACCAGGTGCTCGCTTTCCAGCTTCTTCGGCTTCGCATCCGGACCATGGCACTCCAGACACAGCTTGTTCGGAGTGTTCGCGCGCAGCAGATGCTCGTTGTCGCCGCCGTGTCCTTCGTGGCAGACGAAGCAACCTTGCACGAATGCCGGCTGGTGATGAACTGCTTTCTTCGCCAGGTCGGCGATCTCGCTATGGCAGCCGAGGCAAATGTTCACCGGATCCGTCTTCGGCAAATTCGGATATGCGCTGGCATGCGGATTGTGGCAGTCGGTGCAATCGCCGGCCGCGCCCGGGTGCTGAACCTTCGCCTTCTCGATCAGCTCAGCCTTGTCGGAGTGACAGGTAACACAAAGGTCCTTGACGTTCTTTTGGGTCAGAACCACTTTGCCATCTTTCGCCGCAGCATGGCAGGTGTCGCAACTCTTGTCCGCAAATGGCGGATGGGTGAACTTGGCCATCAGCTTCGGCTGCGCGGACTGGTGCGGATCATGGCACTGCAGGCAGTTCGCGGTGCCAAACGGCTGGTTCTGGTGCGCCTTCTGCAAGGCAGCATCTTTCGGATCGTGGCAGTCCAGGCACAGCGCGGGAGCAGCCTTCGTCAAGTGATAGCGGTTTTCGGTCGTCGGATCTGCACCCGGTCTTGTGCGTGACGTGGCAGGTGTCGCAGCCCGCGTCGAGTGCAGCGTGTCGGCTGCCTTTTTCCGGAACATTCGACGCCCTCGTTATGGCAAGTGAGACAGAGATTGTCTTTCTTGTCGCCGGAGGTCGCTTTCAGCAGTTGGTACTTGTTATCCGACGTATGTGGATCATGACATTTCAGGCAATCGCGTACCGCAGGAGGGTGAACGGTGCCCTTGAGCTGGGCGGCATCTTTGTCGGCATGGCAGGTGAGACAGAGCCCGTAGGGAGTGGTAGTGATCAGCTTAATGCGGGTGACATCCTTGTTGACCCGAACTTCATGGCAGCTCAAGCACCCCATCGCGATGGCGGAATGGACGAATTTGCCTTTCGATTTATCCTCGTGACATTCGAGGCACTTGGCCGCGTCGACATTCTTCTCTAAGAGGAACGGGATGAACGGCGCCGTTCGCGCGCGCGATCATCAGCGCGACCAGCATAAACAAAATCACAATAAGAGCGACCAGATGGCGATCGACGCGATTTGCGACTTTATGATGGAACGAATTGCTATGGGGGAGCACTATCACACGGCCTCCGACTGGTGCCTGTGCACGACGGGTACCGTATCACAATAGAACTGTTGCGAGACGCAACACAAGTGCAAGTGATTGAACAACAGCAGGTTGAGGACATAACGCGAGTGTGTCCTGGAACATCTGCGCAATAAATGTGGACCCGAATGGGCCTTCTGCCACAGCCTCGTCGGTGAAATGCCCCAAGCGGAATGCTCGAGTTGCCCTTAGAACCGCTTCGGACCTCCATCACACGGGTGAGTGAGAGTCGTCACCAGTCGGATGTGATGTGTGAAATCCCCGCCGCACTGGGTTGGAATGCGCGATTTGGCCCAAACCCACGTTACGTCGATCCCCGATTTGTCCGATATGTCTCGCCATATCTGTTATTTACGGAAGTTACCTTGTGTGGAGCGGAACGTGCTTTCGTAACCCCGTACTGGGGAAAAATATGGCACAAGACTTCCAGAAAATTGGCCACAAACTGTGGCGCACGGTCGCTTCCATCCAGACCGGCGTGGTTCTCTTAATACTCGTTGTCATACTCGCGGCGGTTGGAACCGTCGTGCTTCAACGTCCGGCCACAGAGCCCGACGAGATGCAGACTGCCTATTCCCCCCACGTTCTCCGCATCTTGGACGGCCTCGGATTGACCAATGTGTTTCATGCCTGGTGGTTCCTCGGGCTGTTGGCCTTGGTCAGTCTCTGCATCGTAGCCGCTTCTATCGATCGCTTCCCCAATTCGTGGCGCTATTTTTCGCGTCCTTACAAATATCCCGATGAGAGTTTTCGACGCGCCGCACGGCCGCAGAAATCGGTGCCGATCGCGGACGAAGAATCAGGATTAGTAGCCGCTGAGCGTGCACTGCATGACATGGGATTCAAGCCCGAGCGCGTAGTTCGCGAAGACCACTTCGGAATTTTCGCCGAACGGCACCGCATCTCCGAGCTCGCCGTTTATATCGTCCATGCCAGCCTCCTGCTCATATTCTTCGGCACGATCGTGGATGGAATCTGGGGTTGGCGCGGCTATCTCAGCCTGAACGAGGGGCAAACTTCCAACGCGGTCGAAATACGGGACGGCAGCACGCGCACGCTACCCTTTGCCATTCGCTGTGATGCCGCTGGCCAGGAAAACTACAAGGACGGTACTCCGAAGAAGTGGTGGTCGAAGCTCGCTGTCGTTGCCGACGGTCGGGACGTAAGTACGAAAGAAATCGTTGTGAACGATCCGCTTCTCTATAGCGGGGTCCGTTTCTACCAGTCGAGCTATGGTCCGAACGGCAAAGTGGACAAGCTGATGTTGATCGCGACGCCGAGCAATGGTTCTGGCGAGAAGAAGGAAATCGGGCTCGCGGTGAACGACACCGTTCCACTCGACGCCGATACGACGGTGCGTTTCGCGGAATTCATCCCTGACTACGCGGTCCGTGACGGGCAGGTATACCGAAAATCGAACGATCTGGAAAATCCAGCCGCGCATTTGGTGGTGACTTCGAAGAGCCGCCGGGAAAGACTTCGACGTGTGGATCCCGCAGATGGACGAAGTCGCAGACAACTCCAAATCGCCCTACCTGTTCCAGGCGACCGATCTGAAGATGGGCCACTTCACCGGATTGCAGGTTTCGCACGAACCAGGGCAATGGGCGGTTTGGTCAGGGGTAGTGCTGATCGCGCGTTGGATTGGCATTCGTCTTCTACGTAGTCCACATGCGCTTCTGGGCCGTACCGGTCTGCGATCCGAAAACAGGGAAGTGTTCACTCTGGATCGGCGGAACTGCCAATCGCAATCGAGACGCATTCGAGGAACGCTTCAACGATCTCGTCGAGTCGGTCGAAAAGGAATTGAAGGTCGTTCGTATGACCCCTCGCACCGAGCAGATCTCGAGCGTTGCCGAGAGAGCGACCCGATCGTTAACGGAACGGGTCACGGACTGAGACGGAGCATCATGAACCGCACTGACCATCGCTGGGTGTAGATGGCCAGGATTGAATGGGAGGGTGTACATGGCACACGCAAAAGTAGAGCAGCAGCAGCCGGCAACGGGCGCGACCCTGATCGTGCTCGTCGGATTGGCAATCGCGTTCCTGCTGTTCATGGCATTTTTGAACGTGGTCAAGAGCGGCAACATCTTGAACGAATCGAACCTGCTCTTCGCCGCTCTGATCTTCTATTCGGGCGCCGGCGCGCTGTACCTCGGATTTGGAGTCACCGGGACGCCGTCGTACTTGAAGTTCGCATCGATTCTCCACCTCGCTCGGGTTGGTTGCGAATACCGCGGCCATTGCCCATCGCTGGTACGAATCGGGACACGCGCCATTTTCGAGCGTCTACGAAATGCTGCTCAGCTTCGTATGGACGCTGGCGGTCCTCACGCTGATCGCCGAAAAGAAATATGACGTAAAAGTCATTGGCACCGTCACCATGCCGGTCGCAATCGTCGGCGTGGTGCTGATGCAGTTGCTGCGAACCGACGTTCATCCGCTCGTTCCCGCGCTGCAATCGACCTGGCTGCACGTCCACGTCACGCTCGCCATGCTGGCCTACGCCGCCTGCGCGCTCAGCTTTGCGTTGTCGATGATGTTCCTGATCCAGGACAAGCTGAAAACCGAAACCGTCCTCGCCGTGACCAGCGTCAGCACGATCGCCGTCTACCTGAGCGTCGTTCTGACGCGCTTCGAGAAGTGGGGCGGACTGAATCTGGTGGCTTGGAATCCGGAGTCGAAGTCAGAAGTTTTCATCTCGAAAGGTGTGAGATTGTTTGTGGTAGTCCCCGACCTCGGCTGGCTGTTGACGCTGACGCTCTTAGTGGTCGCGTCGCCGCTGGTTTTCTACGGACTGGCGCGCTGGAAAAAAGATGACAGTTTTCTGACGCTCGCCAATCGCGCCGTGTTCCTCAGTATTTTGCTCCAGGTAATGACGCTGGTGATGTTTGTTCTCCGTGCTCGTGATGGCCGCTATCCATCGCTCGATGCGGACGGCTTATTCCCGACCACCCTGGCAGCCAGCCCATTTCTTCTTTCCGGGCTGGTGGGTGGAATATTCATCTCCCTCCTTTATCTGTTACTGCTGTGGCGGCGTCCGGATCTGGAACGTTCGCTGCCCAGCGCGGACAACCTCGACCGCATCACCTACAAAACGATCTGTCTCGCCTTCCCGTTGCTTACCTTAATGATCGCCTCGGGAGCGTACTGGGCGAACCAGACTTGGGGCTCTTATTGGAGTTGGGATCCTAAAGAGACCTGGGCCGCGATCACCTGGTTGGTGTATGCCGGCTACCTGCACATGCGAATTACTCGGGGATGGCGCGGCCGTCGCGCGGCGTACTTCGCCATCCTCGGTTTTGCCGTCGTGATGTTCACCTTCTTCGGCGTGACTTACTTGCTGCCCGGACTGCACGCGTATGCTTAGCCGCCCGGGGTCCGCTACGCCCGCAACTCAGCCACCGCCATTTGCAATCGCCGGGAGTCTCGCGGCTCGCTCTCCTTCGAGTGGGGCAGGGAAGAGCGAGCTCATTGATACTGTTATTGACGACGCCAGTATTGAGCGAACGAGTACTGAGCGCACCGGTAACAACGCCAGGTCCGACGATTCAGCGCAGGCAGAGGGCTTCCGAATGAGTTCCGTTCGCTTCAATTGGCAGGTCAAGGCGATCTTGCCGGTAGCCTTCGTGCTGCTGGCCGGGCTGGTGCTCTTCACGCTGGCCACCGTATCGTTGCGAGATCCCGAACGCCACGCGGTGCTGATCGTCGCCGGAGCGGGAGCCATCGCCATCTGTGGAGTGTCGATCGGAGCGCTGGCCTATTTCATTCAACGACCCATGGTCGAATTGCAGGAGAAAATCGCGCTTGTGACGGAAGGCAACCTGGACGTGGCTGTCAGCTTCGCCAAGCGCAATGACGAAATTGGAGACCTTGGCCGCAACTTCAACTACATGCTGCAGCAGCTGCGGGAGAGCCGGGTGGAGATTGAGGTTCTGCATCGGACGCAAATGTCTCGCGCCGAACACCTGGCCACGCTGGGCGAGTTGGCGACGGGATTGGCCCACGAGATTCGCAACCCGCTGGCCGGAATCGCCGGCGTTATCGAAATCATCGGCCGCGATCTGCCTTCGACCAGTCCGGCGGTGGCGGTAGTCAAAGATGTTCGCCTGGAAATCGCACAGATCAACCGCATCCTGACCGATCTTCTCGAAACAGCGCGCCCGCATCCACCGCAGATCTGTCTGAGCAACCTCAACACAACTGTCGAACACGCGGTGATGCTGGCTCGCCAGCAGGTGCTTTCAAAACCAATCAAGATCGAACTGCAAAAGGCGCCCGACCTAGCGGAAGTCGAGCACGACAGCGATCAGATTCACCAGGTGCTTCTAAACCTGTTGCTGAACGGAGTGCAAGCGCTGGAGGGTGAGGGCACGGTGCAGGTCGAAATCGGCTCACAGGATAAGTGCGCCACTGTCGTAGTTAGCGACACCGGTCGCGGTATTCCGCCTCAGAATCTGACGAACATTTTCCGGCCCTTCTACACCACGAAAGGCAACGGCACAGGTCTCGGCCTTTCGCTGGCCCGCCGTATCGTGGAAGAACATCATGGACGCATCGAAGTGACCAGCGTGGTGGGGAAGGGAAGCAAGTTCACCGTGCTGCTGCCATTTGAGATGCCCGCCCCTGAGGTCGTAGCATCCTAGTCCGGCCTTGTTCAGAGGGGACTTGCCGCTTCGCCAGGATCAAGAAGGACTCAGGAGCAGCGGCGCAAGAGCTTGAAGCAACGCATGTCCTTGCTTGGACGGTGCGCAGTAATGTGCACATTGCCCTAGAGTGCCATCTCCTGAGGCAGATGGGCCATTTCGCGGGTAACTCCGATCGCCTACGTTGACGAGGACGGGATTGCGCGACTCGGGAAGAGAGTACATCTCGCGAACGTTTCAGGGTTGCGCCCCCGTCACCAGTTAAGCCCAGCAGTGCTCTATTGCACAAACAATCGGGGTTCTTAGTGTAAATGCCGGGTTCCGACGTTATGACCTCTGGGGTGCTCTGACAAAGGAGACCTAACGCTTCGAAGCAATAATCCCTTCTTTCGGTCCGCCGAGATAAGCGCTACACCATCAGGAACATCACCCATCGACACCGGTAGCGGGGCGGTTGTCACTTTTCCATCTTCTGTCAGGCGCAGCGTCATCTTGGAGGCGCAGCGTTGGCAAAGCCAGAAATACTCCACCGGTCGGGGCGAATGGAATCCTGGGTCGCTTTCCAGGCGAAAAAGTCTACCGTCTTTCAAATGGAGAAACGACGCGGAACAGGAGAGGTTGCTACATTTGGCGACCATAATATCGCCCCACTACTTCGCATCGAACCGACTCCGACGCGACCGGTTTTTACAAACAGGTATCGATCAATGAGAGGAGAAAAAGCAAAGGCTTCTCCCTTGCTCCAACGCCTTGGCAGCCGATAACATCTGCCACGCTGACTGTCAGCCTCGGATTCAACTTCCGAAGGCTACAGAGTTAATCGGCTCGACGACGTGGCCTCCGTACGACGCTACATAGAATCCGCCCAAGACGAGCAAAACCAGCGTTAGGATCAGACTGAGAAGCTCTCCTGGGAGAAAAGAATGTTGTTTCGGAAAATAGAGAGGCATGGGAACCTCCTCTCCGGCGCGAAAACCTTCGCGCTGGAAGCACACCCCGCATTCCTGAGAGAGTGTGCAGTGGCAACTATCCAATTTCAACACTAGCTGGTTCAAACGATCTTGTCTGTGATTACACGCACAGGCCAGTTCGGTCTGGATCACAAAGAATTCGTAGTCTTGAACTCAGGTCGGTCACCGGAGATAACGCCTAGCCATTCGAGAACTCTTTGACTTGCTCAGCACCATCCCTATACAGCAGTTGTTCAAGTTCAGCACGACAATCGCTCTCGAGCTCCGAGACTCCCACGAGAATCTTCCCGTTCGTCACCTCCGGGTCATAGAGGCGCTTTTTGTAGTTCGGCAGCCCGGCCGTGATCACGAATGCCACAATCGTAGTTAGAATCGCTCCCAGCATCGTCAATTCATACATGATGATTCCGGTGGGCCACATGGCCACAATCGGCATCCCTCCGGTTGGCAGGGGATAGGTGCGTTGCGTAAAGGCGGAAAGCGCATAGCCCACTCCCCCTCCAACAAGAGCGCCAAGAGGGGCGAGCCACGGCATCAGTGTCCGCTCTTCTTCCCATCCGAAGCCCTCTTCCTCTAGCGGCTCGGAAGAGATGATGACGATCGCTTTCGGGTTGAGATGAAAATGCGAAGACGCTGCTCGCAGGCCCGTCAACGCTCGTCGCGCGGAGTTTGTGTCAGGAAAGAGTCCGTAAATGGCAATCATAGATTCGTCCACTCTCAACTATTGGTCGAGGGCAATGTAGTTGTCAAAACGTATGGCCGCAGGCCTTGCGGTGTTCACTTGCTCCGCCAGTGGCTTTGCGTGTTGGCCGCCTTTTAATTCCCAAATCGAAATGATGGGAACAAATTTCGCGAAGAGAACATAGAGGAGAATCATTCCCATGCAGGTTCCGACGGTAATCGTGATTTCTACCCATGTCGGGCTGTAACTTCCCCAGTCATAAGGCAAATACTTGTGCTCCAAGGGTGGAACAACAATCAGGAACCGCTCCAGCCACATTCCGACCACGATGGTGGAAGAGGCTATCACTGTGCCGGCGATGGTTCGCAGTTTCTTGATCGCGAGTATCGGGAACGGAATCAGGAAATTGCAGCCGACCATCGTCCAGAAGAGTACGGCAAACCTCCCACGCTGGATGGACCAGAACGCAGCCATCTCTGCGGGTTCGTTGCCGTACCACACCGTGAGGCGTTCCGCGAAGATGAAGTAGAGCCACAGGAGGCTCATTACCAGCAACAGCTTGCCAAGGTTATCGAAGTGAATTGGTTTGAGGTATTCCTCCAGATGCATTGCCTTGCGCACCACCGCCATCACAATAATGAGCGCGGCGATGCCACTGAAAATGGCGCCCGCGACGAAGTACGGCCCGAATACAGTTGAATGCCACATCGGCACCGGTGCCATCGCGAAGTCCCACGACACAATCGTGTGTACGGAGACGGCGACTGGAAGGATGGTGACCGCCATGATGCGCATCGCTACTTCCAGGCGATGCCACTCCCGTGGCGTTCCGCGCCAGCCGACAGCCAGTACGGTGTAAATGCGTTTGCGCAAACCAGTCGCGCGATCCCGAACCATGGCCCAATCCGGAATAATCGGAAGAAGAAGGAACGTTAGACTGCCCGTGATATAGGTGCTGATGGCGAAAAAGTCCCATACCAGAGGAGAACGGAAATTCGGCCAGATGCCGCGTTCGCTGGGATACGGAATCAACCAGAAAAACAGCCAGGCGCGGCCCAAATGAATAATCGGGTACTGAGCGCCGATGGCCAGGGCAAAAACCGTAATCGCTTCGGCGCATCGTGTCACTGGTCGACGCCACCCGGCATTGCACAGGCGAAGAATCGCGGAGATCAGCGTACCCGCATGACTGATTCCGATCCAGAACACGAAGTTCGTGATATAGAAGCCCCAAAAAACCGGCCGTGTGATTCCTGCCACGCCCATCCCCTCATACATCTGGTAGGCGTAGACAAACATACCGGGAACCCCAATGGCCACGAGGACCAACACAAGTACGTAGTAACGCTTCGACGTATGGAACACCGGCCACAGCAGATCTCTCCGGATTTTCTCCGGTTTCATATCAATGACATTGGCCTGCTCGCCCTTATTCGTTGCCATGCGAGGACTCTCTTTCGAGATAGGTAACTTTCGGTTGCGTCCCAACTTCCGCCAGCAGTGTCGTGGCTCGCACTGAACGTGACATCCGCGAAACTTCACTGCTCGGATCGTTCAGATCTCCAAAAATCATTGCCGTCGGCGGGCAAGATTGTACGCAGGCTGGTTTGACCTCGCCGTCCTTTAGCTCACGGTTTTCGGCCTTTGCTTTGATCTCCGCTGCGAGGATTCGCTGGTTGCAGAATGTACATTTTTCCATCACCCCGACTTCGCGCAACGAGACGTCTGGGTTCAGCTGCAGTTGCAGCGGTTTATCCCACGCTGGATTGAACCAGTTGAAGTAGCGGGCTGAGTATGGACAGGCGTTCGCACAATAGCGAGTGCCGATGCATCGGTTGTACACCTGCGCGTTGAGACCTTCCGGATTGTGATAGCTGGCATAGGTGGGACACACGGGTTCGCAGGGAGCTGCATCGCACTGTTGGCAGAGAACTGGTTGAAACCGTGCGCGAATATTAGGAAATTCGCCCTCCCAATAGCGCTCCACATGAATCCAGTGCATCGTTCGGCCTCGGGCGGCTTGATCGGCGCTCACCGTGGCGATGTTGTTTTCGGCGTGACACGCCGCAACGCAGGCCTCGCAGCCGGTACAGCGATCGAGGTCAATCACCATTCCCCATCTGTGCGCCATCCCTTCCTCCTAATTGCCGCTTGCAAAGATCCTGCCGTTACCGGGCTATTTTTTCCTGGCTCCACTGAGTGGGGCCGCCCGAAAGTAGAATCAGTTCGCCTCTCCCTACTTTTGCGATACTCACCCGCGTTCCGGCCCATGCCAACGCCCCGGTCGAGGGTTCTAGCTGTGGTGCCAGTATCTTGATCGGGTTCGCGCCACGACCGCTGGCGTAGCGTCCATAGTGCTCATGGCCTTGTCCCACCGGAATCGCAATCATGTCTGCGGCGATCCCCGGCGACAGCAGCGCCGGAACGCGAACTTTCCCGTGCGGAGACGCCACCTCCACTAGGTCGCCTTGTTCGATCTGCAGATTAGCGGCCGCGCGTGGATTTATCTCCACCCACGTCCCCCACATTCCGGTCGATAAGACCTCTGGAATTTCCTGCAGCCACGGCAGATTTGCGTGCCGGCCGTCATAACACTCCGGTGTAGCATAAGGCAGAAAATAGAACGGATATTCCCCAGCCGATCCGGCGAATTCCGCATCCCGGTATTTCACCGCTTTGAAGGAACCCGTGGCAGGCTTTGCTCTCGGCGGAACGCTCGCCTGAGTGGTCCACCAACCGCCCTGCTCCTGAATTTTGTTCCAGAATTCGTCACCGTCTTTCGCGTTGATCGAGCCAGGTTGATGCGCCAGAGGCGCGAGTGTCGCTTGCAGCATTTCTTCGTAGCTCTTCCATGGCAAGACCTGGCTCGGGCCTTCCAGTCGATGCGCCAAGTCAAGCAGCACGTCGGGAAGAGCCCGCGTGTCGTGAAGCGGTCGCATGGCGGGCGGCGCAACGTTCACCACGGACTGCGTTGTTCCCGACTCCGGAACATCTTCGATCCACGATTCGAGAAACGAGTGGTCGGGAAGAATGAGGTCTGCAAAACTGCTCGTCTCGTCCAGAAAGCTACCGAAACTTGCGATGAACGGGACTTTTTCCAGGGCGTCCTTTACGCGCCATCCCGGTGGAGTAGCGAAAACAGGATTCGCTTCATATAAGAGGAGCGCTTCTACGGGCCGCGGCTGGCCCGTAAGGATTTGTTGTGCAAGGGCGCGGACCGAATTGGCCTCGCCCTCTCGAGAAGTTTCCCTAGCTACCATGGACAAGGGCAACGGCACTTCCGGCGTGAACTGAAGTCCTCCCGGTTTCCCGATGCTGCCCAGAAGGGCATTCAGTGCGTTGACCGCGAGAGCCGTGAACAATCCGTTGGTCTGGGCTAGCGGTGCCCCGCCCACTATTGCCACTGCGGGTGATCGTGCGGCAATTTCGTGCGCTATTCTTGTGATCGTTTCAGGCGGAACTCCCGTTTTCCACGCGATTGCCTCCGGTGAGTATGTTGGCAGGCCCTCGCGCCAGCCATCAATCCACGTTACGACGGCATCCCCTGTTTCGGTATGCCCAAGCTTCTCTTTCAAAATTACGTGGGCAATTCCGAGAGCCAGTAGGCCTTCCGTACCTGGGTGCGCGGCCACCCACTCATCCGCGTTTGCTCCCGTTTGCGATACACGGGATTCAACCTGGACAAATTTTCCGCGAACGCCTGAACGGTTCTGACGCATTTTCCCGTAACCCACGCTCTGTGCCACGGGCGAATTCCACGTCCCCAGAAAATCAGCGCCAAAGGAGATGACATAACCCGAGTGGGCCAGGTCGATTGTCGGCAATTGGCCGTAACCGAAGCTCAGCCGGTTCGCTTGGCGCAACACCACGTCGTCAAAAAGTTCGAACGGTACCCATTCTGCTGTGGCGAAGCCGGACAGAAAGCGCTCGATTAATACTCGGCGCTGACCGCGCTGCGGACTCGTCAAGAACGCCAGCGATTTGGATTCAGATTGGGAGGCCAGCGGTTGCAGATGCGTTAATAGTTCCTGGATCGCTTCGTCCCAGCTCACCTGCATGAATTTTCCCGAACCACGTTGCCCAGCGCGTTTGAGAGGATGTTGGATACGGTCCGGGTTATAAGTGACCTGCAGTCCAGCCTCGCCCCGCGCGCACAACTTTCCACGGTTCACGGGATGTTCAGGATTACCTGCCAGTTTCTTGGCGAGCCCCATTTTGACGATCCCGAACTGCCCGTTATGGAAAACCTCGGCTTCGCCTTCCATCACTCGCACCTGGATTCCACAACCGGCAGAGCACATCGTACAAACGCTTGGCTTCCAGACGGCGACGCCGGGTACAAGGTCTTCTTCGGGGATGAAGCGAACTAATTGCCTTCCTCGATCGGCGCACCCCTCCAGTGCCAATGCCGCACCGCTCAGGATTGAGAAACTCAAAAATGTCCGGCGTTCCATTGTCTACAAGCTCCTCTAGCCACCGCAATGAAGCGGCGCAAGCCGATGCGTTCGTCTTGCTAGTAATGACAGGTCGTGCAATCCGTCGAGGCGCCCTTCGCGCGATGGCAACTGATGCAGAAATTCATGTTCAGTTTTTTTGACCGCACCGCCACGGTCTGCTGCGTCATATCCCCGTGGCACTCCTGGCAATCGACTCCCGCGCGAATATGTGGCGCATGCCAGAATCGAACGTGTTCCGACGCATAAAACCAGTAGACCGGCCTCCAGGGAATGTCCTGTTCTTTTGCCGCGTAAGAAGTAACCTTCTGGATCTCAGGATTGTTGGTGGCAACCGTTTGATGACACGCCATGCAGAAACTGACGCTGGGAATTCCAGCATCCGGTCCTTCCGTTGCCCCCGCGTGGCAACTCGTACACTGCATTCCGTTCTGAAGATGCCGCCGATGGGTGAAAGCGATTGGCTGTACGGGAGTGGATTGCCATTGGAAGTACTCCTTGAGCGCATCGACGACAGGCTCACGACCCGGTTTGAATACGGGGGAGACGTCTGCGGGCATGGAAATAACTGTTCCAGCAGCAGGAAGCGCGGGCGACCCTGCTTCTGCCTTTCTCCCATGGATGCCCAACCAAAAGAGTGCGGCGGCGCCGGATGTGACTGCCAGGAACACCGCGACGCGCCGACGAGTCTTAGATTGCTGACCATCTCCTTCGCTAGCCACAACGTCCCTGCTCTTCGGTCGGTTTCGCGAAGTGTTCATATGCGGCTTAACGCTACTCGCGTTCTACTGGCTATGGGTTTACTTCCAGCTACTTCTTTCCAAATTGGCGAACGTACGCAATCACATCATTGATTTGAGTCTTGTCGAGAATTGCTCCGAACGGGGGCATACTCTTTTTGCCCTTATCAATTTGGGTGTAGAAATCAGCGTCGGTCTTCTTTTGAACATCGGCCGAACGGAGGTCGGCTGCACCGAGAGCTTTTCCATAGCTGGTGCTGCCACTGCCATCTTTAGCGTGACACTTCGCGCATTTATCTTGGAAGACTTTTTGACCGTTCGCAGGGTTTCCCGCCTGCGCCTGGGCCGGATGCGCCATCGCAAACGGGAATGCCAGTAATAGGACCGCGCCGACCTTTTGCCATTTCTTCACGATCGAGACTCGCTTCATGTTCCCTCCTGGCCGTTTCCGGCTTGGGCAATCGGTTACTTGCGCTGGACATTAGGATTATTTGACGCTCGCGACCGTGACCAAAAACACATTTCATTGTGCGCACCGTCACAATCTCCCATGCGAAGGCCGGCGACTCATCACCACTCGCCTTGCTCAGCGGAACAAGCGCGAAGTAAAGGGCAGCCACGTTCCGTCGGTCAAGGTTCCCAAACCCGAAAGGGTTTGCCGTGGATGAGGCAAGAAGCTTCGATGCGACTCGGTAAGCTGCTAGAAGTCCCATCTTCAGATTGCGACTCGGCGTCTCGTGGAAGTTGCGCTAGCAGGGCGCATCTCCGGACAGACGTCAGAAGCCCTCGCCAAAAGGGCAAGAAAATTCAACCGGCACTTGCGAGAGCATCCGCCTCGGCCATCGCGAAGCGGATTGGAGTGTCGCGTTAGTGCGCTGGTCGCATTCGCGAGGGCTACCGCCCGCATCCAAGGCACTCCCAGGGGCTGGCAGAGTTAGTGGGCGTGTCCACCAAATACATGTAAGCAATAAGGGACTAAGCTCGACTCTTTCCAGCTATAGGAACTTCGCATACTCCGCCTTAGCTTCTTTCAGGATCGGGAATCCTGGTCGGCGTCCTTCCAGAGTGTGAGGAAATCCTTGTAGGCGGCAAGCGCCCGGACGCGGGCGGCGTCGGCATCTGCCCCCTGCGAAGTTCTTGACTGCAAGACATTCGCGCAAGCCCGACCCAGATGCGCCAATGCTCCCGGCCCGCAGTTCACAACGATGCCGCTGACGTTGGAGCGTCCGCAAGTCCTAACTTTTCCGGCCTTGGCCCAATCCCCGCGCTGCCCGCAGCGGCTACCTTGATTCGGAAGCCCCATTGGCCGAGGTGTTACCCGCTGAGTCGGTTTCGAGCTAGGTTCTCTATCATTTCTTGTGGTGACCGCTGTCTCCGTCTCTGCCGGAATCACCTGAACTACCAGAGTTAGTCGCAATGTAGATCGCCACGGCAATCACGATCACACCAATTATCCACCACATTGGTTGCCCGCTCCGAGCGGCCTGTATTCTACTCCTGAACATGCGCCACGCCGTGGCAGACTTTGAGCCCACCAATCATGACCACTGAAATCTTTTGAATGCAGTGTAATCGACTAATGGTTACTGGGGTGATCTTCGCGTGGTAACCGACGTTGGCATAAGCTGATGGAGGTGAGAAAGTTATCCATGCGACCCTTTTTAAGCGCCCTCCTAATAGCTCTCATTGGGGTAGTGATCCTATTCTCCTCTTCGGTTTGTTGCGCCCAAGAGCAGTCGCAGGTCAAGCGCAAGATCGTGAGCCAAGTGGTCCCAACCTACCCAGAATTAGCAAGAAAAATGCAAATCACTGGAACGGTCAAGCTGGAAGTCGCGGTTTTGCCCAACGGTAAGATGAAAGCCGCTCAAGTGGTAGGTGGCAGTCCTGTTCTCGTAAAGGCGGCAGTCGATGCCATAGAAAAATGGAAGTGGGGACCGGCCCCGCAGGAAACCAAAGAACTCATCGAACTCAATTTTCATCCCTAAAATCACCACGCTGACGAAGGCTGATAGCCAGAGCGGGCGGTGATACCTCGGCGAGAAGGTCTGCTTGGCCCCAGTCTGGGTCTATAAGAGAAAACGGGGATATTACAATAATGATTCCGGCACAGGGCGTGCGCTTTTAGTCCGGTTTGAAATTGATTTGGACTTCCTCTTTGGTTTGCGAAGCGGCGCGAGCGTACTTCCATTTGAGAACTGCCTTGGTTGCGCTTTCCACAAAAACTGGATTGCCACCCAGGGGCTCCACTTTTGCCACGTCGCCACTTGCGAGCACGGTGACGTTCAGGCGAACCGAGCCGCCAATGTGAGCGTTTTTGACGATTTTGGGATAGTCGGGTTCGACAGTCCGGACGACCTTCCGGGTACCGCCAACTCCGTGGCCTTCATTGACTTGCCCGTTTCACCCACGTAAGATTTGCCCCTGATGATTGGCCAGACCATTTCGCACTATCGCATTGTCGAGAAGCTTGGCGGCGGCGGCATGGGCGTCGTGTACAAGGCCGAGGATCTCAAGCTGCACCGCTTCGTCGCGCTCAAGTTCTTGCCCGCTGAGGTTGCCCGCGATACGCAGGCGCTCAGCCGCTTTCAGCGGGAGGCGCAGGCGGCGTCGGCGCTCAACCATCCCAACATTTGCACGATCTACGAAATTGATGAGCAGAACGGCGAAGCTTTCATCGCCATGGAATTCCAGGACGGCGTCACGTTGAAGCACTCGATCATGGGCCGTCCGCTTGAACGCGATGCTCTGCTGTCGCTCGCCATTGAAGTGGCCGACGGGCTGGATGCGGCGCACTCACAGGGCATCCTCCACCGCGACATTAAGCCCGCGAACATTTTCGTCACAAAGCGCGGCCACGCCAAGATTCTCGATTTCGGCCTGGCAAAGATGACGGGGCCGGGCGCGACGCCCAGCGATGCGACGAAGACTGGCTGGGCCGATCCGAACTTGACCAGTCCCGGCTCAGCCATGGGGACGGTCGCCTACATGTCTCCCGAGCAGGCACGGGCCAAGGAACTGGATGCACGCAGCGATCTGTTCTCGTTTGGCTGTGTTCTTTATGAAATGGCGACAGGCGCTTTGCCGTTTCGCGGGGAGAGCACCGCCGAGACTTTTGATTCGATTTTGAACCGGCCGCCAGCTGCGCCGGTGCGTTTGAATCCCGATTTGCCGGCGGAACTGGAGCGGATTATCAGCAAGGCGCTCGAAAAGGATCGCAACCTGCGCTACCAGCACGCGGCCGACATGCGCGCAGATCTGCAGCGACTAAAGCGCGATACCGATACGGGCCGCGCAGCAGCAGCCACTTCGGGAACCGTGCCGGTTGCGCAGGATTCGGGGCCGCGCCCGTTGTCCGGTCCCGCACCCTCCGCGCCCTCTTCTTCTGGTGTGACGGTTGCTCCTTCTGCCGGAACGATCGCGGCAGCATCCTCCGGAACCGTATTGCCCGCGCCGGAAGCCAGCGCAACGAGCGCAAAAAAACCGTGGGCAAAGATCGCGGCCGTCGCGGCCATCCTTGTCGCTGCAGTGATCGGCGGCACCCTCTATCTGCGCTCGAACAAGGCCGGCGCGCTGACCACCAAAGATGCAATTCTGATTGCGGACTTCGTCAACACGACAGGCGACAACGTATTCGACGGCACATTGAGGAAGGCGCTGGCAGTTGATCTGGAACAGTCGCCGTATCTGAATGTTTTGTCCGAAGGGAAAGTGCAGCAGACGTTGGTCCTCATGGGCAAGCCCTCCGATACACGCCTGACCCCGGAAATCGCGCGCGAAATCTGCCAGCGCAGCGGAGTCAAGGCGCTGATCACCGGTTCGATTGCCCGCGTCGGCAATCAATACATGGTTACGCTGACCGCGGTGAACGCTGCCAGCAACGACACTTTGGCGGAAGTGCAGGACCGCGCCGAGAATAAAGACTCCGTATTGAAAGCTCTTGATTCGACGGCCGGGCAAATGCGCCAGAAGCTAGGTGAATCGCTGGCCTCGATCCAGAAGTTCGCCACGCCACTCCAGGAGGCGACTACTTCCTCGCTCGAAGCCCTGAAGAGCTACAGCCTCGGCGACCAGAGGCATTCTGTGAATGACGAACTGAATGCCGCAACCTTCTACAAACGCGCCATCGAACTGGATCCCAACTTCGCAATGGCCTACGCCCGGCTGTCGGTGGTGTACAGCAACTTCGGGCAGATGAATGTGTCGAAGCCGTATCTCGACAAGGCGTTTGAGCTGAAGGACCGGACGAGCGAACCGGAACGCCTTTACATCATCGCCCACTACTACGCTGACAACGGACAACTGGAGAAAGGCCAAGCCGCCTACGAACTCTTCAAACAAACTTACCCGCGGGATATTACTCCCTACATCAACATGGGCGTCACGTACTTCCAGCTTGGGGAGTTTGATAAAGCGGTGGCGATCGGGCAAGAGGCGATCCGCATCGATCCGGACGAGGCACGCGGTTACAACGATGCTGTCCAGGGGTATCTAGGGCTCAATCGCCCCGAGGAAGCGAAGGGGTTACTGTTCGCGGGTTTGCAACGGAATTCGGGATTTGTCTCGATGCATGATGCTCTGGCGAATATTGCCTATGCGCAGGGCAATCTCGCCGAGATGGAGAAGCAGGAAACCTTTCTCCATGACCAGCCCGACCTGGAAATGAGTCTCAATAGCCGACACGGAGACATTGCTGCCTCTCACGGTCAGATTCTGAAAGCGCGCGAATTCTATGAGAAGGCACGCCAGATCGCTCAGCGGTTGCAACTGAAGGATTCGGAAGCTGGGTATCTCACCTCTCAGGCATTTGCGCTCGTCATGTTCGGAGATACAAAGCAGGCCATCGAAATCTGCAATGCCGCGCTCGCGCTCGCTCCCAGCTACAACATCCGAGGTAATATCGCCGAAGCACTCGCCCTTGCCGGTGAAAACAAAAAAGCGCTCGAATTAGCTTCGTCGGTGGCACACGATCGCCCTGACGACACCGTGATCCAGGCAGTCTACGTGCCAGTGATTCAAGCCACCGTCGTGCTCAACGCCGGCGACGCCAAAAAAGCCCTCGAACTCATGAAGCCGGCTTTGCAGTACGACAAAGCCACGACGATTTCTCTTTATGTCCGTGGCCTAGCCTACCTCAAGGCAGGAGACGGAGCCAGCGCCGCCGGAGAATTTCAGAAAATTCTGACGCTCTCCAATTTCGCACCCACGGATCTCCTCCTCACTTTTGCCCGCTTGGGGATGGCCCGCGCCTATGCCATGCAAGGCGACGCGGCAAAAGCCAAGTCGGCATATCAGGATCTGCTCGCTTTCTGGAAAGACGCTGACCCGGACCTCCCCATCCTGAAAGAATCGAATGCCGAGTACACCAAGTTGCAGTAGTGGCAAAGACGATATCGGCCGTGGCTTAGTTGTTGGGCGCTCTCGGTCAACTTCCGCTAACACGATAGCGCTCATCCCATGAGAGAGGATGTCAAGCGAAAACACTTCTCCACTCCTCTCCGTGAAACCTCGAACCGGTGTTTGCATCCAGGCCCCTTCTTTTTCATCGGGAGGATTTTGGATTCCTGGAGTGCACACAGGGCACAACACGGATACGGATCGCAGTTGCTGATCTCCCTTGAGTGGTTTCATGCAGCGGTCCCGACACCATTCGTTGCGAAGCTGCGCAAGCCAACCGTTGGCTTAAGTGCCAACCATCATCCTATTTGAGGCTCGAGGCCTATGGCTATTTTGGGTTATCCGAGGGGGCATAGGATTGACCCGGAGACTGGGTGCTGATTCCAGCACCTGGAACGCCTAATGAGCGCATGGGTACTCTCCCTCGAACCCGAGCATCGCCAGAACCGATGGGTCACCACCGAGGCGTGAAACCTGGGATACCACCTGTGTTCTGTGCCACGCTCAAGCTGCTAGCGGCTTCAGTTGTTCGGCGTCGAAACGTTCCTCCTTCTTCCAGAGTGTCCAAGCAACACACAACTCCTGTCCTCCAGGCGTAATACAACTCTTCCTAATTTAGGATTAGGGAAGAGTTGACATTCATTTTCATGAAAAACCTTTTGCTGATTTTCTCCATATCTATACCGGGCGCCGTTACTTTCCTGTGCCCGTCAGGGAGACCGTCTGCGGACTGTTGTTCGCGCCGTCGTTTATGTTCAGCGTCGCCGTGCGCGTGCCTGTCGCCTGCGGAGTAAACGTCACCGAGATGGTGCATTTCCCCTTCGCCGCTACGCTGCTGCCGCAAGTGTTGGTCTGCGCGAAGTCGAGCGTGTCCGTTCCTGTAAAGACGATCTCACCCACGCTCAGTGCCGACGGCAGATTGTTAGTCAGAGTTATATTCTTCGCCGCGCTGGTAGTTCCTACGGCTAGGCTGGCAAAGGTTAGGGAGGTGGGCGTCCACGTCACCTGCTCCTCACCCGTCCCCGTCAGAGCAACGGTCTGCGGACTGTTGTTGGCACTGTCGTTTATGTTCAGCGTCGCCGTGCGCGTGCCTGTCGCCTGCGGAGTAAACGTCACCGAGATGATGCATTTTCCCTTCGCCGCTACGCTGCTGCCGCAGGTGTTCGTCTGCGCAAAATCACCTGGATCTGCTCCCGCGCGCGTAATGCTGATGATGCTCAGCGCCGTGGGCAAATCATTAGTCACAGTTACTGTCTTGGCCGTACTGGTGGTCTCGACTGCCTGCTTGGTAAAGGTTAGCGACGCAGGCGTCCATTTCACTTGAGATTCACCCGTGCCCGACAGGGAAACATCTTGCGGGCTGCCCGATGCATTGTCGGTAACGGTGAGGCTGGCAGTTTCGGCACCTAAAGCGCTTGGAGTGTACGTCAGGCTGACGGTGCACTTAGCTCCCGGCACCAGGGTCGCGGGACAATTGTTGGTCTGCGCGAAGTCTCTGGCGTCGGTTCCTGTGACCGCTATGCTGGACAAGCTCAGGTTCGTCGTGCCCGTGCTGGTCAGTGTCACTTTTTTCGGGGCGCTCGTGGTGTTGATTGCCTGATTAGCGAATTTCAGAGTGGCCGGGGAAAGGGTCAGCGCCGCGCCCCCGCCGCTCGAGGAAATTTTCAATGCAAACGCGTCCCCGTACCCTGCGGCGCAGCCGTGGCAGGTGGCTTGAAACGGGTTGACTGTGGGGAAGTCGGTCGAGTACGTTCCACCCGTGATGTAGGCGTCGCCGGAGGAGTCGATAGCGATGCCGAGCCCCCCCTGAGAAATACTACCCCCCAGATAAGTGGAGTAGATCAAGGCCGATCCGGCATCGTTAAACTCGGTCACAAAAATGTCTTCCGAGCCGGCGATGTTTGCCTGTATCGGATTCACAGTGGGGAAGTTCGTCGACTGAGTCGTCCCCGTCACGTAGGCCTCGCCGGACGAATCGACGGCTATGCCGTAACCCCAGTCAGCATAATTGCCGCCCAGGTAGGTGGAGTAAACCAGGTCCGAGCCTGTGTTGTTGAACTTCGTGACAAACGCCGTATATTCGCCAGCAACGAAGGTTCCTTGAAATGGATTGACGGTGGGAAAGTTGGTCGAGCCGGTCACGCCGGTCACGTACGCCTCCCCTGAGGAATCAACGGCGATGGCGTAGCCCCGGTCTCCATAGTCATAACCATTGCCGCCCAGGTAGGTGGAGTAGACCAGGGCCGATCCGGCAGCATCGAACTTGGTCACAAATGCGGTCCCATCTGGGGCTTTGTTCGTGGCCTGGAACGGGTTCAGGGTTGGAAAGTTGGTCGAGTTGGTATACCCCGTCACATAGGCGTTGTCGGAAGAATCAACTGTGATTCCTAGCCCTTGATCCGCAACACTGCCACCAAGATAGGTGGAGTAAACCAGGGCCGAGCCCGCGGCATTGAACTTGGTCACAAACGCGTCTGTGTACCCTCCGGTGCCGCTGAGATTGGCTTGAAAAGGGTTCTCAGTGGGGAAGTTACTCGATGCGGTCAACCCCGTAATGTAGGCGCTGCCGGACGAATCAACGGCTATGGCATCGCCGTAGTCCACGCCGCTGCCACCCAGATAAGTCGAGTACACTAAAGCCGAGCCGGCAGGATTCAATTTCGTCACAAACCCGTCATTGCTACCACCGATGCTTCGCTGGAACGGATTGACGGTGGGGAAATTGGTCGAGGTGGTCTGGCCCGTCACATAGGCATTGCCGGAGGAATCGACGGCGATGGCATAAGCGATGTCTTGATTGTTGCCGCCCAGATAAGTGGAGTAGACCAGAGCCGAGCCGGCAGCATTGAATTTTGTGACAAACGCCTTATACGGACCAGAGCCGTAGCTCTGCAACGGATCGAAGGTGGGGAAGTCGGTCGAGCTAGTGTAGCCCGCTATGTAGGCTTCGCCCGAAGCATCGATGGCGATGCCATTACCGACGTTCAACTTGCTCCCACCCAAATAGGTGGAGTATGTGAGCACTGGGTCAATCACGAGTGCCCGCCCGGGGTCGTAGCCAGCGACACGAAAGGTAAGCTGGTTGTTGCTCTCCAACACGAAGGCGCCGGAAGGAAGTTCAGGATTCGCGGCTCTTGGTTTGGTATTCGATTCTCCCGGCGCTGATTGGCGGTCGTCGGCCGCTCCAGCAGGCTGATACACGACCGGCTTGTGTAATCGCATCTCGTCTTCGCCTATTTTCAGCAGCAGGTCACCGCTCGCGGGGTCGACGCGCATACGATCTGCTCCCGCGAAGCTCAGTCTGATCTGCTTCGGATCCGCGCCAGGCGCTATCACAAAGTCATATTCCAATTGCCCGCTCTGGTTGCCGTAGTAAACCAGGTCGATGCCAGAATAGATTCCTTCATACTTCACCTTGGCGTAGGTCGGAACATTCGTGCGCCACTTCTGGGGATCGTTGCCGACAAAATAGTTGCTCTTGCCCGGCAGTTCGTCAAAGCCCACGACGGCTGCATGGGAGTTGCTGTCGGCCAGCTGCAAGCGCAGAGTCGTCACGGCCGTGATTTCAGAATCATGGTCTCGAGTGCTCTCTGCCGTTTTCGAATCGTGACGGATTGGCATGCCGTCACCACGAAGCAGCTCCAACTTATCGAGCCCTACCTGCTTGACCGTTTCGTCGGGCTTCTGGTCTGCCGGGAGGGGCTTGCGCATTGTGAGCACCGCTTCGCCGCCGGTCAAGAACAGCGTGTAACCCTGACCACGCGCTAGAAACTTGACAGCGCCGTTCACCTGGCCACTGTTAGCTTCAAAACTCAGCGGCAATTTGCCAAAATTCGCAACCAATTGATTGTCCGGGATGCCCGCGACGACTGCAGGATGGTTCAGTACGCCAGGCAATCCGCTCGCCGCCGGGCTTTTGGGGACGAGTGGCTGGCGGATTCCAGGGGTAGATTGCCCCAGCAAGATTGTGCTGAACAGGATTGCGAGCAGGCTGACTAACCGCAGTGCTTGTATTGGCATCCCTTTGCATTTCATGGCGAGTTCTCCGTCTTCTCTTTTTTTTTTCTTCACCGAATAAGCGCGACTGCCGGGCGTTCACGCGAAAAGCCGCCCGTGACGGCCAGGTGTTTCGTTGCCACGTCGGTTTCCTTCCGGCACTTCGCGTTGCCTGCGAGCAAAAACCAGCTCTATTTGGAATAGCGGAAAGTAAGGCCAGAAACTGGCACGGATTCGCGAAGAACTTCAGGCACTGGAGGCAAAAGCCTCTAAAGAAAGGCCATTGGACGGGGGCTGGAGCTGTGGTAGGCTGGCGTAGCTTAGGTGGGCCCCCCTCTCGCCACTGTGGGTCCTATGGCCGCCGATCGAACTCCGCCGTCCAACATCACCGAACTGCTTCGCGCCTGGGGAGACGGGGATCAATCCGCGCTGGAACAACTTACCCCCATCGTCTATCAGGAACTCCACAGCCTGGCGCGACGCCAAATGTCCCGGGAAAATGCAGGTCACACCCTCCAGGCCACGGCGTTGATCCATGAGGTCTACTTACGACTGGTGGAATTCGACAGCGTGCAATGGCAGGATCGGGCTCACTTTTTTGCCGTTTGCGCCCGGCTCATGCGGCGCATCCTCATCGACTTTGCCCGTTCGCACGACTCCCTCAAACGCGGCGGAAATGATCGCAAATTGACGCTGGAAGAAGGGCTCATCGTTTCCGCTGACGTGCCCGCGCAGTTGATGGACCTGGAACAGGCATTGACCAGGCTGGCCCAGGATGACCCGAGAAAAAGCAGCGTGGTGGAACTGCGTTTCTTCGGCGGACTTACGGTGAAAGAGACCGCTGAAGTGTTGAAGATTTCACCCGATACCGTCATGCGGGACTGGAGTATGGCCCGCGCCTGGCTGCTGCGCGAAATGGATGAGGAGCAACGCCATGCAACCTGAACGCTGGCGCCGCCTGGAGCAGCTTTATCACGCAGCCATGGAGCGAGAGGAAGACCAGAGAGCAGCCTTTTTGGAGGCCTCATGCGTGGACGATACTCTTCGTCGCGAAGTGGAATCGCTGATTGCTTACGCACAGATGGGCGGAAGAATCATCGACAAGCCGGCCCTGGAGGTTGTGGCCGCGGCAGTGGCCGAAGACCTTTGCGCTGGCGTCAGTGGGCAGAGCGACAAGAGGATCGGCACCAGAATCGCGCAATACCGTATCGTCGAAAAGTTGGGTGTCGGCGGGATGGGGGATGTTTACCGCGCTGTCCGCGCCGACGACCAGTTCCATAAGCAGGTCGCCATTAAGCTTGTGCGGCCCGGCCTGGATACGGAGTTTGTGTACGCCCGCTTTCGGAAAGAGCGCCAGATTTTGGCCGGTTTTGAACATGAGAATATAGCCCGCTTGCTCGACGGCGGCACGACCGACGAAGGTCTTCCTTACTTCGTGATGGAGATCGTCGAAGGCAAACCCATCGATGAATACTGCGATGAGGCCGCGCTGGGAACCTTGGCTCGACTCGATCTTTTCCAAAGTGTCTGTTCGGCGGTGCAGTACGCCCACCAGCGGCTGGTCGTGCACCGCGACATTAAGCCCAGCAACATACTGGTTACATCCGATGGTGTGCCTAAATTGCTCGACTTCGGCATCGCAACCATTCTGAGCCCGGAAAGCTATTCTCCAGAAGCCGATCCCACCGTTACCGCGATGCGCATGATGACGCCGCAATTTGCCAGCCCTGAGCAGCTTCGCGGCGAAGCCATCACCACGACGACCGATGTTTACTCGCTGGGCGTTGTCCTCTACCGGTTGTTGACCGGACACTTACCCTATCGCCTGGATACCAACTCCCCCTATGATCTGGCGCACGCTATTTGCGAAGTTGAGCCCGTGAAGCCCAGCACCGCCGTGGGGCAACCGGGGCAGCTTGTAGGGCGTAACGGCGAGGCCGTCAGGGTTACGCCGGAGTGGGTGAGCAGCCGCCGCAACACCAGTCCCGAGAAGTTGCGGCGGACGCTTTCCGGTGATCTGGATCAGATCCTGCTGAAGGCATTGCGCAAGGAACCGCAGCGGCGCTATTCGTCGGCACAGGATTTTGCCGGAGACCTGCGGTCGTACGCTCTCGCTCTGCCAGTGTCAGCCCGTCGCGGAACCTTCAGCTATCGCGGGGGCAAGTTCATCAAGCGCAACAAACTCTCTTTGTCAGTCACTGCGGTTTTCGCGCTGGTAGTCCTGGCAGGTGTGGTGGCGATTGCGCGCGAGGCGCGCATCGCCCGTATACAGCAAACCCGCGCCGAGCGGCGTTTCGAATCACTGCGCACGCTCACCAATTCATTGCTGTTCGAGTTCCATGATTCCATCGAGCATTTGCCCGGTTCCACGGCCGCGCGCGAACTCGTGGTGCGTCGCGCCCTGGAGTACCTTGACCAAATTGCCGCGGAGGCACATGACGACCCAGCCACTTTACGTGACTTGGCCGCCGCCTATGAGCGCCTGGGACAGATCCAAAGCCAGGCTTTTCATCCTCATACGGGTGGGACGGGATCACTTCAGCAAGCGAACGAACTTTTCGAAAAGGCGTTGGAGATTCGCCGGAGACTGGTGTCCTCAAACCCTGGGGATATGAGCCTGCAATTTGATTTGCTCGGGTCCATGTTGAACGTCGCCGGGGTCTACGAAGAACGTGGGGATCTTGATCGAGCGCTGGACCTCCAACAACAACGGTTGGAAATCGAAGAACGATTGGCGGCGAAACATGATTCCGAGGAGCTAAGGTCTGCCATTGGCAGCTCGCTGATCGGCGTCGGAGACTTGAAGATATGGCTTGGTGATTATGAGTCCGCGGTTGACTATATGCGACGAGCGCTGGCGATGAGCCAGGCTGCGCTCGACGCCAGTCCAGAGAGCTTCCAGGCGCGTCGCGGTGTATTGCGGGCGCATAGCTGGCTGGGCACGGCTCTGAAGTTTGACCGGAAGTATGCCGAGGCGGCGACTGAAACTCGAAAAGGTCTTGCTGTGGCCGAGCAGCTCGCTGCCGGTGATCCAAACAACTCGTATGTGCAACGATATATCGGAAGTGATACCGAGGAGTTGTGTAAATGCCTGGCTTATGCCGGCCTCTTTTCAGAAGTGCGACGCTACTGCCGCAGGGCAATGGCGATTGATGAAGACATGATGAAATCCGACAAGGACAACGTGCAGGCAACTGCGGACTTCGCGTCTACTAATCTGACGACAGGCTTGGCTCTGTATCTCATGCACTCGCCGCAAGAGGCTCTTCCGTTCTTGCGGCGTGCGGACTCGATGTACCACGACGTGGCGAGTCGCGACCCCGACTCCCAATCAAATGCGGTTGACCATGCCACGTCTCTCATTTATTTGGGAAGAACTAACGCCCAGATGCATGAACCGGAGCTGGCGCGCAAAGACCTTGAACAGGCGCGGAGCATTCTAGAGCAATTGGTGACGCTCAGTCCGAAGCACCGATATTTCCTGAACACGCTGGACGAAGCTCGGGCAGCGATCAAAGCGCTCCCTCATGACACCGCTCCCATCGCCGTTCACTGAAAACGATTTCCGCTCAATTCTTCAATGCCCTGAATAGGCAAGAATTGCTTTTAGTTTGCGCGAATCGGAGTGATCGGTGAAATCAAAGATCGGTGGTTCCACGAATCGCCCAGCGTGGCTTTGGCTGCGAATCGTCCGTCGGGACGGCAACTGTTGCAACAGGCGACCACACTGATACTGCGGCTACCTTTGGCGATGTTTCCGGAGAGACTTGCTTCTTAACTTTGATCCGCGCAAATCCGGGGCCAATCATTTCTCCAACCAAAACCGGAACCCTGTCCAGAGTCCGAGCTCCCGCCGCATCCATCTCTTTTTCATTGTTCTCAGTTCGGACTCAACCAGCACGCGCAGCTTCTCTAACTGCCTGGCAAATTCGGCCGCAGCGATGTTGTAAGAGTTTATAATGGCCGATCTTCCGGAAACTATGAAAGAACAATCATTTTCGAATCTGGAAATAGGGTCAGGATTTCTTTCTTGGCCCACATGGTCGACGGTACTGATCGGAATTGTAGTCATTAAAGCTGTCCTGTCGCTGGCCGTGAAGCCGGGTTCGTCTCTCGTTTCATACAGCGGGATCAGTTATTTCCTTCTGCTCCTTTTGGCGACCAGCTTCGCCATCCGCAATGCAACAGAGAACAGGCTGGGAAGTCGGGCATTCTGGGTGCTCCTCGCAGTTGCCTATGGGCTCTGGGCGGTAGACCAATCGCTTTTTTTGTATTACGAACTTGCTTTGCACGTTGAGGTGCCTGACAATTCGCTTGCTGACCCGTTACTGTTTCTGCATATCGTGCCGCTCATGGCTGCGGTGGCAACCCTTCCACACCGGAACGTGTCCGACCACAAGCTGCATCGAACCATCTTGAACTCTCTTGTCTTGCTGTTCTTCTGGGGCTTTCTTTATGGTTACGCAGTCTTTCCATATCAGTATTTGTTCTCGAACGCGCTCTCGCGTTACGACTTGCGTTTTGACGTTCTTTATCTCTTAGAAAATTTGACGCTCATTATCGCGGTGGGTATTTTGACCATTCGGACGCAGGCTCCCTGGAAGTCAATCTATCTTCATGTATTGGGCGCTTCCACTCTATATGCATTGAGTTCGGCAGCTGCCAACCTTGCCATAGACACGGGAGGGTACGTCAACGGAAAGCTGTATGGTCTTGGTTTAATCGCTTCTGTTTGCTGGTTTGTGTGGATACCGCTACGGGCACGGCAGTTCGCGGAAACCGAAGTAAGAGCAACCCGATCCGACAGCGGCCAAGGTTCAAAGGCGTCGGCATGGGCGATGCTTGCGGTTGTCATGATCTCTATCCCCATTGGGTGGGAGCTGTTCCAGAGAGGTGAGCCGACTGGTATGCGTGCGTTCCGCCTGCTGGTCGCGGTCGCCGCAATCGTGGGTCTGGCCGGTGCTGCCTATATGAAGGAGTATCTGGCCAACAGCGAGCTGGCTTCGCGCCTTGGTTTAGCGAATGACCGGTTTCGATTGGCAGTGGAAGCCGGCAATTCAGTGGGATGGGAATGGGACATCAAACGTGGGCGAAATCGTTGGTTCGGCGACCTGCAGGCCATGTTTGGGATTCCGTCCCATAAGTCTCCTCAGCGGCCCGAGGATTTTTATCGTTACGTACACCCAGACGACCGAGAGTTAGTGGCGAAAGCGGTCGCCCACGCTAGGGACAATCGAACGCCGTATGACGCCGAGTTCCGCGTCGTTAGACTTGACCGCACCGAACGCTGGGTCAAAGCCGCAGGAAAATTCTATTACGGAACCAATGGCGATGCCGAGCGGATGCTAGGCATGGCGGCCGATATCACCGAGCGCAAGCTGGCGGAGGAGGCACTCGCAAGCGTAGGCCGCAGATTGATTGAGGCGCAGGAGCGGGAACGCACTCGAATCGCACGCGAGCTTCACGACGACATCGGTCAACGTCTCGCACTATTGATGAACGGGTTACAACTCCACGAAAACTCTCCCGATCTGCCCGCGGAAGCCCGTAACCGTATCGGCGACCTACGGAAGCAGACCTCCCAGATATCGGCCGATGTTCAATTCTTGTCGCACGAGCTGCACTCGTCAAAACTCGAATACCTAGGTATAGCCGTGACCGCGAGAGCTTTCTGCAGAGAATTCGCCGAGCAACAGAAAGTGGAAATTGACTTCCAAACCCACGATGTGCCCATGCCTTTGTCGCCCGACGTTGCTCTTTGCCTCTTCCGTATTTTGCAAGAAGCCCTCCGCAATTCCGCAAGACACAGTGGGGTACTGCGCTTCGAAGTGCGATTGTGGGGAACCGCGGATGAGATTCACCTCACGGTAAGGGACTCTGGCGTGGGCTTTGATCGTGAAGTAGCCAAGAAGGGCACGGGGCTGGGCCTCATCAGCATGGAGGAGCGGCTGAAACTCCTAAGGGGAGTGTTTTCAATCGAATCGCGAGCCAAGTGCGGTACTACGATCCACGCTCGCGTACCTCTCAGGTCAGATATCAAGCCCCAGCCGGCAGAAAATGCCGAGGCGACACGAGCTTCCTAGTCCGGCGTTCGTAGGAGACTGCGTAGCTAGCAGGTGAGGTGCGGAAAGCTACGTTCTAGACCTGTAGCACATCGCCCTCACGGGCGACCATCTCGTACAACACGGGATTGACGAAGAACCCTATGAAGAGGCGGGAAATGAGGCCGGCAACAATGACAATGGCAAACGGCCTTTGCGTATCGGATCCGATGCCAGTAGATAGAGCCGCGGGCAACAATCCCAGGCAGGCGACAAGAGCTGTCATCATGATCGGCCGGAGCCGAAGCAACGAGGCTTCTCGCGTGGCGGCGCGAATCCCCATCCCCTCTTGTCGCAACTTGTTGATGTAGGAGACGAGGATGACCGCGGTCTCCACGGAAACTCCAAGCAACGCCAAAAGACCCAGCACTGAGGAAACGCTGAACGGTGTGTGAGTGAGTTTCAGCGCGATGAGTGCTCCCACCGGTTCCGTCATAATCACTCCCAAGGCGATGGTGACCGGGAATTTGAAATTTCCGTAGAGCGCGAACAGGATCATGAAAATCAGCACGACCGCGAGCGGAGCAATAAAATACATCTGCGATTTGGCCTCGAGAAACTGGCTGTATTCGCCGCCCCACGACATCGTGTAACCCTGGGGTAGGCTGACAACCTTCTTCACCGCTGCCTGGCCGTCTCGCACCGCCCGCTCCAGATCGCGCCCTTCAATGCTGTACTGCACTCCGATATAGCGCGAGTTATTTTCGCGATAAATAAAGGATGCGCCGTTCCCCTGCGTAATATTGGCCAACTGGCTGAGCGGGATCTGCTGCCCATCGGGCGTGCCCACCAGTAAGTTTCCAATCTCGTGTGCGCTGCTGCGGAATTGAGGCTGCATTCGCACGACCAGATCGAACAGCTTTTCTCCTTGAATCACCTGAGTGACCGCTTGCCCACCGACTGCGGCCGAAATCACGGCTTCTACATCGGCAACATTAATCCCGTAGCGCGCGATCTTGCCGCGATCGACATCGACCAGCAGGCTGGGCTGGCCCAGTTCACGCACCACGGTAAGGTCCGTAAACCCGGGCACATTCGACAGTGCATTTTTGATCTGGATCGCTTTGTCCTGAAGCACGTTCAGGTCTTCACCATAGATCTTCACGGCTAAGGAACTCTTGAGGCCGGTGAGCGCTTCGTCCACCGCGTCTTCCGCCGGCTGGGTGTAGTTGAAAATGATTCCGGGAAAGGCGGTGAGTTTCTTATTGATCGATTCGATCAGCTGTTTCTTATCGCCGACCTCCCCAGTCCACGATTTGTCTTTATATGGCTTCAGACCCACGTAGAACTCGCAGTTAAAAAAGCCGGTGGGATCCGTGCCATCGTCGGGTCGTCCCAACTCTGAACCCACCACCGTCACTTGCGGATAAGCCATCAGGATGTCGCGGATCTGAGGAGCGATATTGCTGGCTTCCTCAAAAGAGATGGTGTAAGGCATCGTGGCCCGGACCCAGAGCGCACCTTCGTCGAGATGAGGCATAAACTCTCCGCCGATGAAAGGCACGAGCAGCAGCGTCGCTCCGAAGATGAGGGTGGCGATGAGCATGGTTGTCTTCGGACGGTTGAGCGACCAGTCCAGTTGTCCGGCGTACTTGCGCTTCATCCATTCAAAAGCGCGATTCGGCTTCTCGCGTACACCTTTCTTGAACCAGTAGGAGGCGAGTACAGGCACCAGCGTGAGCGTCAGGATGAGCGCCCCGACCAGGGCAAACGACATGGTCTCAGCCATGGGGTGGAACAGTTTGCCCGAAGGTCCGGTGAGCGCGTAGATCGGCAGATAGCCGGCGAGGATGACGGCCACGGAATAGAAAATCGGGCGATCCACATCTTTCGCAGCCGCAAGTATCACCTCGTTCAGCTGGTATTGCTGCCCTTCCCGCAGGGCCAACTCGCGGTAGATATTCTCCACCATGACCACGGTCCCATCGATAACGATTCCAAAATCAATCGCGCCGATGGAGAGCAAATTCGCGGCCACGTCGTGGGCATGAAGCACGATGAAAGCAAATAGAAGGGACAGCGGAATGGTGAGAGCAACAATGATCGCGGCCCGGAAACTGACGAGAAAAAAAATCAACACAACCAGAACCAGCACCATGCCGCGAAGCAGATTCGCTTCCACTGTGTCGGTCGTCAGGTCAACCAGTTCGCTGCGGTCATAATAAGGATGAATCTTGACGTCCGGCGGCAGGATCTGGCGGTTCAGTTCCTCAGTCTTTGCTTCCACTCCTTTCAGGACGTTCTGCGTCTGTTCTCCACGCAGCATAAGGATGACGCCCTCAACCGCATCGTCATTCTTCTGGAAGCCGAATTCGCCCAGTCGTGGCGCGTGTCCGATCGTTACATCTCCTATATCTCGCACCCGGATCGGAACACCCTTGTTTGCGCCAACCACGATGTTTCCAATGTCATCGGTGTTACGCACCAGGCCGATGCCGCGGACGTAGTAGAACTGTCCGCCCTGGGAATAGAAACCGCCGCCCGCATTCGCGTTGTTGGCGGAGAGCGCCGTTACCACTTGCGGGATGGTCAGGTGATATCCGTAGATGCGAGCTGGGTCGAGCAGCACCTGGTATTGCATCACCGTTCCACCGAATCCCGAGTCGTCCGCCACGCCATGCACCGAGCGATAAGCCCGCTCGACTACCCAGTCCTCAATCGTCTTCAGCTCTTGTGGCGTACGGTCAGGACTTTCGAGCACGTAGCGATAGACCAGCCCGCTCGGGCTGAAAAGCGGAGCGAGGCTTGGAGTTACGCCAGTCGGCAGCGTTGCCTGAGCAAGTCTTTCAAATACGATTTGCCGCGCAAAATAATCGTCAGTGCTCTCCTCAAAAGTCAGGATGAGATCGGAGAGACCGTAGAGGGAGATCGAACGCATTACCACCATGTGCGGAACGCCGTTCATCTCAAGTTCAAGCGGAAGCGTGACCAGCCGTTCCACCTCTTCGGCCGCGTGGTCCGGCCATTGCGTGATGATTTCGACCTGCGGAGGTGACAGATCGGGATAAGCGTCCACCGGCATCCGCTGAAAGGAGAGGACGCCGCCGACGGTGATAAAGGCCGTCAGCATCAGCACCAGAAACCTCTGACGCAGTGCCGCTTGGACGATTCGATGGATCATTCGGTTGTGGTGGACACTATCCCTGCTCTTGTCAGAATTGTTGTACCTTGTTCAGCCAGCGCGACCTTTATCAGCGCTGGAGCGAGTTCGCAAACTGCAGGAACAAGCTGCCATTTCCAATCACTCGATCGCCCGACTTCAGGCCACTGGTAATTTGCGTCTGTCCGTTGAGACTTTCTCCGAGCGTAACCGTGCGTCTCCCGAACTGATTCGAAGACGCTGCGGCATAAACAAAGGGCTGATTCTCGCTATCGCGCAGCACGGCCGCATCCGGCAGTGCAATCGCATTTGGAATCGTACCGGCGTTTACGGTCGCGACCACGAACATATCTTTCTTCAGTTTCTCGCCGGGATTGGCCGTCTCGATGCGCGCCTGCAGCGTACGCGTGTTCGGATCTAGGGAAGCCGCAACGTAAGAAATGCGCCCATGGAAGACGTCTGGATAGGTGTCGGTTTGAACCGTGACCGTATCTCCCAGATGCACGTAGGGCAAATCCTTCTGATACACATTAACCAGAACCCACATGCTGCTCGTGTCCGAGATCATGAAACATTGCGTGGTTCCTGGCTGAATCAGTTGTCCAGCGGAAACGTCCTGCTCGACGACCTCGCCGCTGATCGGCGCTCTCACCGGAACTTCAAAAGAAGGCGGCGCTTTCACCAGCGCGTCGGGATCCGTGATTCCCATCACTTTCAAGGCCGCCTGTGCCGCCGCCAAGTCGCCTCCCGCCTGCACCTCGGCCGATTCCGCCTGCTCCAGGTTTTGCTCCGCAATTGCTTTGTGCTGATACAAGTCGCGGGCCCGGTCATAAGCCATCTGCGCCAGCGCATAGGCCGACTTGGCCTTCAGATAATTGGTGCGGAGCTGCGAATAATCGGGACTCGCCACGTACAACATCGGCTCACTCTGATGCACCTTCTGACCGGGGACGACCACAACTTTGGCGACCGGGCCGCTAACCTGCGTGATCACCGGCGTTGTGCGAAAACTGTTGTAAGCTACAGCGCCCGTCAGCCGCAGGGTTCGAGGCAACGTCGCAGTTTGAACCGTCAGTACCTGCACATGCGCCATCTGCTCGGGAGGGATGGTGAAAAGTTCGGCGTTGTCTGAACTCTTGGCGCCAGCCGCATCCCCAGCGGCTTTCGATCCGGATCCCTGGCAGCCGACAAATAACAGCAATAACAGGCTGATCGCGAAAGTGGCACCCAGTGCAGCCATCCACCGACCGCGATCTGTGGGAACATTCATGCAAGTTTCCTCATGGCAAGTTCCTCGTTCCTTCCGCTTCCTTCAATTGTTCCAGCGCGGTCATATAAGAGGCCAACGCCTGCCGATAGGCGAGTTGCACGGATCGGTAACTGCGTTCAGCATCCAGATAATCCAAAAGACTTGCCGCGCCCCGCTTGTAAGCATACTCACTGATGTCGCGCGAGTCCTGCGCTTGTTTGAGGTAGCCGGAAGTATAAAGTTGCACGACCTCTTCGTTGCTCCGGACCGCCTCATAAGCGTTGGCAACATCGGAAAGCACGGTATCGCTCGCCGATTGCTGCTGCTCCTGCGCCTGTGTGAACGCATAGCCGGTACGCGCGATCTCCCCTTGGTTGCGGTTGAAGATCGGCAATTCAAAATTTGCAAAGAGAGAAGCGGTGTTCTCCCCGGAAACGTGAGTGAAATCATACGTGCCGTTTACGTCAACTTTTGCGTTCGCTTTGGCCAGTAGAATTTGGCTCTGGGCTGCAGTGATCCCTAGCTCCGCGGCACGAAAGTCCGGTCGCTCGCGCAGCGCCCGCGCCTGCAGGTCTTCCAGGTTCCCTTTAAGAGACTGAAACTCCAGTTCGCCCACCACGTCATAGTCAGCGGGCAGCCCGTTGTAGCCGAGGAGTTCACGCAGGCTGACCAGCGCCTGCACTTTCGCCAGGCGGGCGGACGAGACGTCCGTCTGAAACTGCAGAAGCTGCAGCTTGATCTTCAGATAATCGCCTTCGCCTATATATCCCGCTTTGAGTTGCGCCTCGCTGATATCGACCGTCTGCTGAAACCCTTTCAGATCGTCGAGAGCAAACTGGAGCGTCGATTCCGCCAGCAACACGCTGACGAACTGTTGGCCCACATTGAACGCCAGTGTGCGCTCGGCATCTGCCACCTGGGCACGCGTAACGGCGGTGGTATCACGTGCAGCCTGGAGACGCCGCTGCCGCTTGCGCCCGCGTTCGAAAAGGTAACTGATCCCAATATCGAACTGTTGGGTTACGTTCAGGTTGTCCACGGAAAAGTCCTGCGGACTGAAAAGTGGAATGAACTGCGAATCCACTCCCAGAGTCGGATTGGGGCGCAGGTTCGCAGTGATCTCCTGAGCTTGATTCTGAAGAATCAGAGTTCGAGTAGCTTTAAGAGAATGGTTATGCGCGAGAGCCAGATCAATGGCCTGATCAAGAGTGATCCGCGTTATGGTTTGACCACTGCCTACCCCTGCCAGCAGGAAAAGCGTCGCCGCCACGGCGAACATCCGATAGTACCTTGAGCGCATAAGAGTTGAGATCAAAGTCGGCTGACTGTCGCAGCAACCGATCCCGCTGGCAGGCTCGAACCTAACGAGCAATGCGCCCGGTTCCGTCGTCCGCATCATCCTCCTGTGTCTAAGACTGCGACTCAAGGGTCAAAGGATGTATTGTAATTCACGATGAGGTTGTAGCCTTTGGCGGTGGCATCCGCCTCGATCGCAGCCAAGAGGGTGTGTCCCGTCGTCGTTTGTCTCGTGTTCATTTCTATTTCGGCGAGAGCGAGTCGCGCATCGACTTCGGTGCCCATATAGCCCAATTCCCGCGACTTGGTGATGATGGCGCCAATATCACCCTACTTTGGTTTCCAATAAGCGGCGAGAGAGATCGATGAATCGAGGATCAGAGCGAAGGGGGTCGAAGATCACTTCGAACGGCATGAGAGACACCAAACTGGAACGGTCGCGAAAGGCTGCTTCCAGGAGGGTCAACGCTTGTTCCTTTTCGCCGAGGCCAACGTAGATGAACGACAGATAGACGGAAGAAACCCGTCCGCGGGCGTGGTTAGTGAGTTCGGCGAGCAATTCACGAGCCGATTCCGGGCTGCCGGTCACGGCATAGACATAGCCGAGCGTAGCTTTCTCGTAATCGTTCGGATCGAGCGCAACTCCCCGTTGCGCCTCGTCCAGGGCCTGAGAATACTCACCTTTCTGGATATAGGCCATCGCCAAAGCCCGGTGAGCATCGGCGAAGTTTGGATCCAGGTTGATCGCTTTTTGCAGCAACTCGATCGCACGATCGGTTTGATGGGCGGCACAAAGAAGTCTCCCCTGGTCGGTGTTGATGATCAGGGATAGAGGATCCAATTGCCGGGCATGGTCCAATTCTGCCAGAGCTTCGTCATGCCCTTTGGTCAGCCATAGATAAAAGGAATACCACTGTCGGGCGGTGGCGTAGTTGGGGTTCAACTGCAAAGCGCGCTGGTATTCCAGCCCAGCGGCCGGCCAATGGAAGAGACTGACCTCGACGAAGCCCAGAGTGGCATGGGCCTCGACCAGCGTGTCATCCAGCCGCAAAGCCTGCTCGGCCACCGACTTTGCTTTCGCGGAGGCCTCGTTCGCCGAGGTTCCGCTGTAATAAGGAAGCAGCACATAGGTCTGGGCCAATCCCGCGTAAGCCGGAGCATACTTGGGATCGGAATTTACGGCTTGTTGGAAGTATTCGATGGCTTGGTTGAGTCCCGCTTCGGTCCGCTTGTTCCACTGGAATCGGCCCAGCAGGTAGAGTTCGTAAACTCGCGGGTCGACGCGCGGAGCGGTCTGGGCGCGCGCCTTCTGTTGCGGCGTGAGAGCAAGGTTGATTTGTTCGACGATGGCTTGCGCGACTTCGCTCTGCAGCCTCAGGATGTCCTGCCGGTCGCTCTCATAGTTCTCGGCCCAGACATGGGTCTGGTCCCGCGTCTTGACGAGCTGCGCGCTGATGCGGACCCGGTCTCCCCAACGCCGGACGCTACCCTCGAGAACGTAATCGACGCCGAGTTCTTTGCCGATCTCGACTACCGGCTTGGTGGTGCCCTTATACGACATCGCCGAAGTGCGAGCGATAATTCCGAGTCCGGGTTGGTTTAGTTCGCCGAGTTGGGCAATCATCTCTTCGGTAAGGCCGTCACTGACGTACTCCTGGCTGGTGTCGCCGGTGAGGTTCACGAAAGGCAGGACGGCCAGCATGACCCGGCCCGGTTGGGATTCGGCAGCGCGACGAAAAGCGCGCCATGACACATAGCCGACCACCGCGGCCGCGGCCACGCCTAAAACAAACAGTCCCACCACCGCCCAATTTCGGGGAACTCGTAAACGTGGCGGTTCCTTCTCTTCGGTAATAACGCTGGTCCGAATGGTTTGCCGCTGCAGAAGTATGCTGCCGGAGGAATTGCTGGCCGCCGCCGACCCGTCGGAGACGACCGTCAGACTCTGTGGCGCAACAACTTTGACCGGCGAAACAAACTGATAGCCCCGCCCTGGCAGGGTGACGATGTAGTTGTTGTCGCCGGGCTTCTCCTCCAGTGCGCGGCGCAGCGCGGAGACGCTTTGCGCCAGGCTGTTCTCGTCCACGAAGGTGTCCGGCCAGGCGTTTTTTAACAGTTCGTCTCGAGTGAGAATCTTTCCCGGGTTCTGCACCAGATATAAAAGGACGTCAAAAGCTCTGCGGTTCAGTGTGACAATCTCTTCTTCGCGCCGCAGGGTACGAGCCAGGGCATCGACCTGAAACTCCCCGAATTGGAAAATCTCTTCTGATTTCATTGACTTAGCGGCGATTCAGAACTTGTCAGAGCCTGTCAGAAGGCGTCACTGGCCTTTATTGGGCGACTGCCACAACATGCGCGGCCAGTACGACGAGGCCGCGTGAATCGACTCTACCAATGGCTGTCCAAGCGGGCAAGCTTCTTCCGTTCTGACGCGTCCGGTCGCGGCACCAGCCGCACCGTCCGGACTGAGGTGACAGTCGAGCGGCAAGGCATGACCCTGTTGGTGGGCGGCGCGCCGGCGGCCTTCGAAAACTGCCCACTTTGTGGACAGAGGCTCGCCCCCGCACATGCGGAACAGGCCAGACTTCGTCTCCAGAAGGGTTCGATCGCGCAGGAAGACCCTCCGGCGGATGGTACTTCCTCATAGTTCACGGGGTCGAGATGGGAAAGATTCGATTCAGAAACTTAAAAAGAGGAGGAATACAAATGAAACACATTAGTAAGCTCGTCTCGCTAGTAATCCTGGGCTTTGGACTGATCGCTGTCGTATTACCCATGAAACAGCAGGGCTCAACCTTCAAGGTCTCAGCTCACAACCGCTGCCTGCCCGTATGGGGCACGATTAACAGCGTGTTCACCACCCAGAACTGCACAAGTCCTATAGGGCTCTGCACCGTTGGCACCATCACCGGTTCGGACCTGCTCAATGGAAACACGAGTTTCGTCGCCCTGGACGCGGCTCCGTCGGCCGGCATGCCCGGGGTCGAACCAGCGGCGAACCTTTCCTACTCCGGACAGCTCACCATCGTGGCGAGGGACGGCACACTGGTGACGAATGATCTCGGCGTTCTGGACGCAGCCCACTTGGCGTTCACCGAGATGGAACGCCCCAGTTCTGGAACTGGTGTGTTCGCGAATCCGGGAACTAACACCTTCTTCATTTCGGGATCCATTGTCGACAACGGGCAAGGATTCCAGGGTTACCTGTCAGGCAACGTCTGTTTTGACGGCCAATAGCCGTCGCCGTCGATACCGATAGCCGGGAGATTGATGCCAGCTAACAATCCTCAAAGAAGGTCGGAGGACATCGTGAAAAACTTGAAGACGCAGCTAGCCGTCCTCGTGCTTTTCGTACTCTGTTTGTTCACTGGCGCCTACGGGCAGTCTGATCCCCGGCGGCCACGGGGCAACTCTCGGGAAGGCCAGCCCACTGCAAAGCCGACCCGCCACATCGGGACCGATTGTCCAGGAACGGGAACCGACGAAACCGCCGACTTATACCGTCCTCTACACGTTTACCGGCGGGGCGGACGGGGCAGTTCCCGCAGGCCTGATCGGGGACAAGGAGGGCAACCTCTATGGCACCACGAACAGCGGCGGCAATGACACTGGCTGCAGCAGCTTCGGTGTTCCCGGGTGCGGAGTGGTCTTCTCGCTGGACGGGGCTGGAAGCCAGACCCTGCTCTACACCTTCACTGGAGGGACCGACGGAGGAATACCTTTGGCAGGCCCGATTCGGGACGCGAAGGGCAACCTCTACGGGACAACATCGAGCGGCGGCGGTGGCATTCTCCCTGCCGGAACAGTCTTCAAACTGGACAACACCGGCCAGATGACGGTGCTCCATAGCTTCTGCTCCGCTGCGAACTGTGTGGACGGCAATACTCCCTATGCAGGTGTGATCCGTCACGCGGGCAACCTCTATGGCACCACTAATGGCGGCGGACCTTCCAACAGCGGAGTGGTGTTCAAACTGGACCCGACCGGCGCGGAGACCGTGCTCTACAGTTTTGCCGGCGGCGCAGACGGAGCGAACCCCTTCGCCGGGCTAATCCGCGACGAGGCTGGCAATCTTTACGGCACCACCTCGGCAGGAGGGTCTTCCGGCTCGGGAACCGTGTTCAAAGTCGATCCCGCGGGCAACGAGACTGTCCTCTACAGCTTCACCGGTGGCACGGATGGCGGATACCCCGAAGCCGGCGTGATCCGGGACGGGAAGGGCAATCTCTACGGCACCACTTTTTTCGGCGGCCTTGCCCCACCCCCCTGCTCTTCTTTCTGCGGCGTTGTCTTCAAGGTGGACACTACCGGCGTGGAAACCGTGCTCTACAGCTTTACGGGGGGTGCGGACGGTGAGAACCCATCTGCGGGCTTGATGCTGGGCAAGGCAGGCGACCTTTATGGCACTGCTGGATACGGCGGCGCCGACTCCGATCCGTTATGCCAAACCGGAATCGGCTGCGGCGTGGTGTTCAAGCTCACGCGTCGATAACGATCGAGCCACTCGCAGCGGAGGAGGCAAGAGTTCGGATCGAACAAGGTTCAATTGCGCCGGGAGACCAACCGGTGGACGGTACTTCCCAATGAAAAGCTGGTGGCTGATCAATCAGCTGTGGGCCGATCGCGCCGAAACTGAAACAGGGCCACATCAGAGCTAAACGATAAGGAGAACCAAATGAAGACGGCGAACCACAACACGGGATCGACATTCGGCAAGACTTTAACCGCAACCCTGTTCCTGACTATCACGCTTCTCGCGCTGCCGGCTTACGCAGTAACCAATGAGCTTGTGGGAAGCGCCGAGAGCCATTCCATCGAGAAGTTCGACAGCAATGGCAATTGGATCAAGACGTTTGCCTCCACCGGTCCCTATTACACCGTGGGCTTCGCAGTAAGTCCAATTACAGGAGATGTCTTCGTCTCTACCTTTACGTCCACCATCCTGCGGTATACCAAGTCCGGTGCTTCGTTCGGCCCGAACGGCAGCTACTGGAACAGTTTCAACATGTCGGCCCAGGTTAGTACTAACCCGCTGCAAGCTCTGCTGTTCGATCCGAGCGGCAACCTCTATCTGGCCACCAACTATGGCGAGGACGGCTATGTCGTCGAGATTTTCGAGTACACGGCCAAAGAACTCAAGAAGGAAACGCCAATGCCCGCCGGACCGCCGATCATAACCACGATTGAGCAAGGCGGTCAGATGGCGTGGGATGCTTTGGACAACATCTGCATCGCCTCATGGTACGCACCCCAGGGTGTGCAGTGCTACAACCCTGGCACTCGCGCTCTTGCCTACGATTATTCCTCGGAATTCCTGAACCAGGGAATTCAACCTCTCGGCTTGGCGTTCGGCCCGACCAACATCCTCACCGTGAGCAGTCTGTTCAACGGCCAGGTCCTGGCCGAGCCAAGCCCGCGCACCGGACCTTTAAACCTGATTGCCACCGGCACGGTCCAGCCCGCGGAAGTGGGATTCCTGGCGGTCGACAGCACCGGGAACCTGTACCTGCCCGAGTGGCACAACGTGGCAGCCCGTTACGGCGGACAACCTCCGTATTCCTGCACTTACTACTCTTGCCAGGATTACGACACCACCTCGGACATCGTCTACAAGATCAATCCGACCACAGGCGCAATCACCAATTTCATCAGCACCCACGTTTGGGGACCGTACCAGATGATCTTCGTTCCGTTCTGAAGTTCATCGGGGGCAGGGAGAAAACTCGCGCGTAATCGAAGAAATTCTGGTTCGGGAGGACCATATGAAATCCACATTGAGAACTCTGCTCGTAACGATTCTCGGCTTTTTTCTGGCTTGCGGAGCAGCGCTTGCTCAGGTTCAGCCGTCGCCAGGTGGCCCCGTGCACTCACGCTTCGGATCTCTGACCCTCACGATGAAAGCCCAGCCGACGACTCCGGCAAATCGTCAGGCGCAGTCCCCCGGCTCACCTGACATAAGTTTCACCTTCGGGATGATTGACTTTCCCGGACAGATGGACAGTGGCGGCTCTGCCGCGAACGTCAAAGGCGAGATCGTCGGCGGATATGGACCGAACATGGTCGGTAACTTGGTGACCAATCACGGTTTTCTCCTCAAGGGCACGAAATTTACGGAAATCGATTATCCAGGTGCGGCCTATACCGAACCAAATGGGATGAACGACTCCGGCACAATCGTTGGCCAGTACGGGGCATCCTTTTCTGACGAGCAGGGGTTCAAACTGGAGGGCAAGACCTACACCACCATCGATTACCCGGGCGCAACTCTCACATCGGCGAACGCAATCAATAAGCCGGGAGACATCGTCGGGTACCAATATAGCGGCGGTACCGGGCACGGGTTTCTCCTTTCCAAAGGCGTCTTCACGAGCATCGACGTGCCGGGCGCGATCGGCACAGATGCATATGGAATTAACAAAAATGGCGAGATCGTCGGCACGTACTACGACAGCGACGGCAACGGTCACGGATTCCTACTTCAGAATGGCACCTTCACGACCATCGATTACCCCGGGGGTTACTCGCAGAACTATCTCGGCGGCATCAACGACAGCGGCGTGATCGTCGGCGCTTACGGCGACCCAACGACTGTCAACGGGGTGTCGTACGCCTGGGAGCATAGCTTCGTCTACCAGAACGGACAATTCACCAACGCCGATGTGCCTTTCGGTCCGCCAGCCGTAACCCAACCTTTTGGCATCAGCAACAGCGGCGTAATCATTGGCGAATATGTCGACAACTCCGACACCGTGTACGGCTACGAGGCCACGGTCGGACCGTAATCAACTCGTGGAGCGGGCCGGTACTCATAACAAATCGACTAATAACCAGGAGCACGATCATGGCCAACTTCGCACACCATTTATCCGCAACCAGAGTTCTTCGGGCAAACGCAGCGCTGACAATGATTGTCCTGACGACGATTGTCCTTGCTGTGCTGGCCATCGTCGCAACTCCGCCGGCGTCCGCGCAGACCTTCATGTTCAACCGCGCCGATTTCGTCACCGGCACAGGCCCGGCAGTAGTGGCCGTCGGCGACTTCAGAGGCAACGGCCTCATGGACGTGGTCACTGGCAATAACGACACCGCGAACACTGTCTCTGTATTGCTCGGAAAAGGAGACGGAACCTTCGCACCTCACGTCGATTATCCCGTGGGTTCAGCGCCCAGCGGTATTGCCGTGGGCGATTTTAACAACGATGGCAAACTCGACATTGTCGTCGTCTACGGCTTTAATGATGCCCATGTCGCCGTGCTCTTAGGAAACGGCGACGGTACCTTCAAGCCATTCAAGCCGACCACCGCGGGCGTGCAGGGCGGCAGCATTGCAGTCGGTGATTTCAACGGCGATGGCAAACTCGATGTCGCCGTCTCCGACAACGACGGCGGCGTTGACGTCATGCTCGGCAACGGCGACGGAACCTTCAAGGCTCTGGTCCCCTATGCCACCGCAGCGGACCCGTTGATGGTGATCGCGGCCGACTTTAATGGCGACGGCAAACTGGACCTGGCGACAGCCAACGCAAGCAGCGAAACCATCTCTGTCCTGCTCGGCAATGGCGACGGAACCTTTCAGCCTCACATGGACAACTCCACCGCGATCGCCGAGAGTTGCATCAGCCTCGCCGCGGGAGACCTGCGTAATGACGGCAGGCTCGATATTGTTGCCGGTTGCCAGGCTGACGGCAAAGTTGCGATCCTGCTCTCGAACGGCGACGGAACCTTCAAGCCCGCGAAGGCATATAACGTTCCTGCGGGCGTGGATATTGTTGCGCTCGGCGACTTCAACGGCGACGGAAAACTCGACGTTGCGGTCACGAACTCTGGAACCTATGACATGGTTTCCGTCTTACCCGGCACTGGCACAGGAACACTAAAAGCCGCGGTCGTGTTCGGCACCAACTATGGTCCGAGTGGCATAGCCGCCGCCGACTTCAACGGCGATGGCAAGTTAGACATAGTAACTGCGGACAACGGCAGCCCCTTCGGAGTGACGATGGCTACCATCTCAGTACTGCTGAGTAACGGAAAAGACCTGTTCGCCGCCCGCACCGATTACAAGGTAGGCAATGAAACCGTTACCGGAGCCTACAGTGGACTTGCGGCAGCAGACCTCACCGGAAACGGCAAGCCGGACCTGATTGTTCCGATCACCTACGCCGACGTTCCTTATGAGCTTTCCATACTGAAAAACAAAGGCAATGGGACATTCGATGCAGCCGTAAACTATGCGCTGCCAGTCGCTCCGGATGCCGTCGCGGCAGGCGACTTCAACAACGATCACAAAGCGGATATCGCCGTGATGAATTTCGGTGGCAACGGCAGCATCTCCATCCTACTCAACTCGGGCACGGGGACCTTCCCCAGTTATACGACATATCCCATCAATGGCTACGGGTATGGCATCGCGGTGGGCGATTTCAACAAGGATGGCAACCTCGATATCGTCGCCACCAACGGAACACAAAGCACTGTATCTGTCCTGCTCGGCAATGGAACGGGTGCTTTTCCCACCTTCTCCACATATCCGACTGGAAGTGGCCCGTACGGTGTCACGGTCGCCGATTTCAATGGGGATGGCTGGCCCGATCTCGCGGTTGCCGACGAGTTCGGCGGCACCGTCTCGATTCTGATCAACAAGGCGGACGGCTCGGGCACGTTCCTTCCAAAAGTCGACTACGCCGCTGCGGGAGGAGGCGCCCCCCTGTCAATCGCGGCCGGCAGCTTCCGTGGCAACGGCATCATCGACCTGGCGGTGGCAACCAACAGCGCCTTTGGCGGAATCGAGGTTCTATTGGGAAACGGTGACGGAACATTTCAGAAGGCCGTGCCTTACGATACGTTGAACAACGCCAACGGAGTGGTCGTCGGCGACTTCAACAATGACGGCCATCTCGATATAGCCGTTTCCACCGCGAGTGCCGGCAGTTCGTTCGCCTTTATCACCATTTTTCCCGGAAACGGCGATGGAACCTTCGGCGCCGGCGTGACGCTCACATCCGGCGCACTGCCATCTGGAATCGTAGCCGCCGATTTCAATGGCGACGGCGGCTTGGATCTGGCCACGGCCAACGGAACAACCGCAGGTGACACAGGTTCCGCAACCGTGCTCTTGAACGAACCGGTCATCGGATTAACACCCAACAGCCTCATCTTCGCAGCTCGAAAAGTCGGAACCACCAGCGCCTCGCAAATGGTGACTCTGAATAATCCCGGAGCGACGACGCTGAAAGTCACCAGCATCACCATCAGCGGAGACTTCGCAGAAACCAATGATTGCCCTGCCAAACTTACGGTTGGCAAAAATTGCACCCTCAACGTGACCTTTACGCCGACTGCAACGGGCACACGGACGGGAACTTTGTCGATCAAAGACTCGGCCCTCACCAGCGTTCAAAAAATCACGCTGACGGGCAGCGGGACGTAGCCGGGCCTCAACGGGAGCAGTCGCGGGGCAGTCCGGCGAGGCCAGTATCACAAGCCCGGACCGCGGGGAACCCGTAACTGCTCAACACCAGGGAGCGCACTCGACAACGGTGGGCATTCGGCCGGAAGGCTTGGTCGTGTTTGCCTTCCGCGTCTGGGTGACAGTCTATAATGGGCGATCTTCCGGACCTGATCTTCCGGACCGGTTCTTCCGGGCCTATGTCTGTCCCCTTACAGGAACTTGCTGCAGCGCGCGGTCGCCACGAACACCGTGGAATCTACTCGGTGTGTTCCGCGCATCCCTGGGTGATTGAAGCCGCGATGCGCCACGCGCCCATCGGCAACGGCCCGCTGCTGATCGAAGCTACCTGCAATCAGGTCAATCAATTCGGCGGTTACTCAGGTATGACGCCCGCAGACTTTCGCGAACGCGTGTGGAAGATTGCCGCGCAAGTCGGGTTTCCGCGAGACCGCATCCTCCTCGGTGGCGACCATCTCGGCCCTTACCCATGGCGCGAACACGATGCCAAAGAGGCGATGAGTCATGCCGTGGATATGATCCGGCTTTTCGTCCGTGAGGGCTTTCACAAAATCCATCTCGACACGAGCATGTCGTGTGCCGGTGATCCGAATCCTCTTCCGGAGGAGACGATTGCAAAACGTGCCGCCCTTCTCTGCAGCACCGCGGAATCCTCCTCCGAGGAACACCATCCCGTCTATGTGATCGGGACGGAGGTACCCACTCCCGGCGGTGCTGAAAAAGAGACAGCCATCGCCATCACCAGCCGCGAAGGTGCCGAGCAGGCGATCCTGACGCATCGTCACGCCTTCGCCGCAGCCGGCCTTCACGCCGCATGGGACAGAGTGATCGCGCTCGTCGTCCAGCCCGGTGTCGAGTTCAGCCACGAGAGCGTAACCGACTACGATCCTTCGCACGCGGAATCTCTATGCGAAGTCTTGCGCGACCATCCGAGATTTGTATTCGAAGCCCACTCCACCGATTACCAGAGGCCGCACGCGCTGGCGGAGTTGGTCCGCGACGGCTTCGCCATCCTGAAGGTTGGACCCGCGCTCACCTTCGCCATGCGCCAGGCGCTCTTTGCTCTCGCAACGATTGAGGAGGAATGCCTCCCGCCCGCCCAGCAATCGAAACTGCGTGCAGTCATCGAACGTGTAATGCTTCAGCAACCAGACCAGTCGCAGAAGCACTATGGAGGAACCTTGCAGGAACAGCACCGTCTACGTGTTCACAGCTATAGCGACCGCATCCGCTACTACTGGACCGATCCTGCAGTGCAGCAGGCAGTCAATGGCCTGGTTGCGAACCTCAACGCCTGCGACATCCCAGAAACCATGCTGAGCGACTTCCTGCCTGCCCAATATGACAAGGTGCGTGAGGGCACGCTCAAGAATGCACCCCTGCCCATCATTCTCGATAAGATCGGTGGCGTGCTCGAACCCTACATTGCAGCGTGCAGCGGCCCCGCGAGTTGACCGGTGCGAAGCCAAGCGCAAGATTGGTTTGTCCTTCGCGAAGCTTCGTGCCCTTGGTGGTTGCTCCAGCATCAAAGCGTTTCTGCGGATGGAAGGAGTCTCCGACAATGATGACAATGACGATGAAAAGTTGGGCACGGACGATCGCTCAAGTTCTAGTAAGTCTATCGATCGCCCTGCCGTCCGGTGGAGCGACGGGCGTCCTCGCCCGTCCACCCTTGAATCCGGCTCAAACATCCCCTTCCGCGTCTGCTCCCGCAAAACCTGCCGATGAAGAAAAGGCTCTCCGTGCATTCGCAGCCATCCATCCAATTGATGTCCACGTTCATGTCTTCAAGACCGATCCCGCATTTCAGAAGATGCTCGAAGAGTTGAACGTGAAGCTGCTGAATATCCTGGTGATGGATGACACGCTCCCCTATCGCAAGCAGTTGCAGCCGCAGATCGATGATGCGCTCGCCCTCGTGCGGACGAGCCGTGGCCACATCGTCCTCTGTACGACGTTCGATCCCTATAGGTTTGATAGCGCGACCTTCAGTGCCGATGCCATCAAGCAGATCGACCGCGACTTCGCACAGGGCGCGGTCGCGGTCAAGATCTGGAAAAACATCGGGATGGAAATCAAGGACAGCAAGGGCCAGTACATCATGGCCGATGATCCGAAGTTCGAGCCGATCTACCAGGACATCGCCAGCCACGGCAAAACACTCATGACTCACCAGGCCGAACCCGATGTGGCCTGGGGACCGCCCGATGCGTCCGATCCATCATGGTCCTATTACCAGGAAAACCCGCAATGGTACGTTGCCAACCAACCCGGCTTTCCATCCAAGCAGAAGATTCTCGATGCGCGTGACCACGTGCTCGCGAACAATCCCCAACTTCGCATGGTGGGAGTTCATCTCGGCAGCATGGAGCGCGATCTCGACAACATCGCCCGGCACTTGGACAAGTATCCGAACTTCGCCATCGATACCGCAGCGAGGATGGAATACCTCATGCTGATGCCTCAGGAAAAAGTGCGCGCATTTCTCATCAAGTACCAGGACCGCGTCCTCTACGGCACCGATCTCGATTTGCTGCCCGACGCCCACTTCCCAGACGCGTCGCCAGACGCGTTGCCAGAAGTGTTAAAAGACTGGCGGTCCACCTACGCGCGTGATTGGAAGTTCCTGGCAACCGCCGAGACTCTTTCGGTGGAAGGCAAGCAGGTGCATGGATTGAACCTGCCCCAGCCAGTCCTCCAGAAGATATTTCGTACGAATGCCATCCGATGGATTCCAGGATTGTGAGGTGACTACTTGATCTTGTGCTGCTGCGTGCCGCCGGGCATAAGAGACCGCGCCAACTTCTCCGCTTCAGCATTCGCTCGTCCATCACAGAACGCTCCCTCCATGGCATCTCCTCTCCGCCCCCTTCGGGCCGAAAAGTGTGACCCCTTATTTATTGAATGGAGATCTGCTGGGTGGCAGACCTTCTTCTGTCGGGGCATCTTCCACACTGGCCCGCTTGTTCCACCCGTGGAAACGGGAGAAGTCACCCGCATTCCACGCCTCGCGGAGCCCAGGTTTGCCCAGATCCCAGTCTGGGCGGATTTCACTCGTCACGGCGCGCAGATCGTGCCAAAGATCGATGACCGATGGACGGCCCCAGAACCAGTAACCGTTATAGATGCTATAAATCACGAGGCAAGGCTTGAGCACGAGAGTGTGAGGAATCATCGGATTATGCTCGGCGTCGGTGTACTCCTGGATGTCGAGGTCTTTCTGAACCGTTCGGACGGGATCCGAAAGAAAGGTCCACTGGGCTCCGACTGACGCACGGAATTCCTGCAGAGTGTGGTGATCGTCGGTGGCGATCGTAGCGATCTGGGTATACGCCACGGCGATCTTCGGGTAGAACGCGGCCAGTTCCAGATGCTGCTGATGTTCCTTTGGGCAGTAATGGCCGCGCGCGAGCGTAAGGATCAGCGGATCGTCGCCCTGCAGTTCGCTGAGTTTGCGCAGCGTGCCCGTGTGATCGGGCAGTTCGTAGTTAGGGAAAATGCCTCCGGGCACAATATCAGAACGCATGATTGGACTCCTCCCGTTTCACTCACAGATCTTCATTTTAAAGATCTTTTCTCAAAGACCCAGAGTGACTCCCGCGTTTGGCTGGGAGCAGCATACGAGCACGTTGCCGGGAGCGGGTCTCTCCAACGGCTCAGGGTTATACGTAACCGATCCGTCGATCAGACCAGTCATGCAGGTATGACAGACCCCAACCCGGCACGACCATCTGACGGGAACGTCGCGCGCTTCCGCCAGTTCGAGCAAGCTCGCGAATTTCGGATCCCAAGCGGCGGTAATCCCGCTACGCGCGAATGAAACTGGAGGGCCAGATCCGGGCGGCCCTTGTGGCAGGTGAGGAGTGTGAACAACCTGCGCCATTCCAGGGGTAATTGCTTCGAGGGCACCGAAGATTTCTGTATGCACATTCTCGGCGAGCACGCCCCAGTTTCCGAGGCCATCGCGCATGTTCTGCAAGAATGACGTCGGGCCACACAGATAGAAGTCGCTACCCTGTGACACGCCGATTCTCTCCAGCAAGGCTGTGTCAATGTGCCCGGGAGCATCGAAGTCTGCCCCGACTCGGTCGCTTGCTGCGGGTCTGCTGTACACGATGTATCCTCGTCCGCGAGACAGCTGTTTCAGTAATGAACGCGATTCTTCTGCAAATGGATGTTCGATGCCATTACGCGCTCCATAGATCCACCAGACCTCTCGTTGCGATTTTTCGGCGGCGAGTGCGTGCAACATCGACATCACGGGCGTTGCGCCGACTCCAGTGCTCAGCAGAACCACAGGACTCTGGCTGGGTTGCAGAGTAAAGTTTCCTCGCGGCGCACTAACATCCAATACGTCGCCTTCTCGCGCACGGTTGCACAGAAATGAACTTCCAATCCCATTCAATTCGGCCTTCACGCTGATGCGGAAATGGTCGACTGCCGGCAGATCAGACAGCGAATAGCTGCGAAGAATCGCCGGTTTGCCCGGATCCGGATCCGGATCAACTTGCAGCCGCAGGACAACAAACTGCCCCGCCTGGAAGAGAGGAAGAGGCTGTCCATCGATCGGCGACAGAATGAAGGAAGTTACGCTATCGCTTTCCTTATTAATAGTCGCAACTCGCATCTTTCGAAAGCCGGGCCATGCTGGCGCTTGTTCCTCATTCGCGAGCCCCGGATTCCCCGCGACAGTTTTGGAGCTCAAGTCTTGCTGGAGCATTGCCTGGAACGAACTCTGCCAACCCTTGCTGAGTGCGGGAATCCGCAGCGCGCGCTGCAGTTGCTCGCTGGTTTGTCCGGGCAAATACAGAAGGGCGTCAACCTCGGCGACGCTCATTCGCTCGATGCTTCCTGTCCAATGTGCGTCGGCGATTTTTACGATGTCGTCGCCTGCACCAACTTCTCCCTCCTGCAACACGCGAAAGTAGAATCCTGGTCTGTGATGTTCTACAAGCAGCGCTGGCATCCGAGGTTCATTCATGCGGATGCCGACGCGGTAGCACGTCACGCGCGGCTGCGTTACCTCAAATTCAGCGTCCCCAATGCGGTACCGATCGCCGATGCAGACCTCGTCATCAAGAAGACCCTCGACCGTGAAATTTTCTCCAAACTGGCCGAAAGTAAAATCACTGCGGCCCAGAAAGCGCTCCCAGTAATGGTAGGAATCCATCTGGTAGACAAATACGGCGCGGTGCTCGCCGCCGTGACCGGCGAGATCGGCTTGCGCATCACCCTCGATGTCGAGCTTGCGCACTATTCGCCGTCCCGTCACCGGAGATTTCCAGACTGAGGTTCGAACAGTTTTGCCGTTCCATGTAACGTCGCGCGGAAGTCCGACATTTACTGAAAGCAATCGGGGCATTCGCACCTCGTCGAAGTCCGGGTCAAAGTCCAGCGTCGGGTCAGAGTCCTTTTATTATTACCCTATTTTTTCTACCAGCGACGAGCCGGAGCGGCGCCATCCACATGCAGTATCTCTCCGCTCACATGGCCTGCCTGGGTCAGGTAAAGCACGGCATCGACAATATCTTTTACCGTCGCCCTTTCCCTAGCCGAACGCACGGTCGAGTCGTTGGGGTCATTACGGTGCATCGGTGTATCCACTTCGCCGGGGGCTACGGCATTAAAGCGGATGCCGTCATTTGCATACTCGATTGCGAGATTCTGGGTCGCTGAATTCAAGCCGCCCTTCGTAATCATCGAAACGGATCCATTCACGCCAGCGATTGGCCGATCGGCAAGCGCTGCGGTAATGCTCACAACGCACCCCGATTTCTGTTTCAGCATCTTTTTTACAGTAAGCTGAGTGATGTAGAAGAATCCGAGCAGATTAGTAGAGACGAGGGCCTCGAAGTCCTCGGTAGTGAAGTCAGTGAAAGGCTTGGTTAGGAAGATGCCAGCGTTATTCACTAAGACATCGATGGTTCCGAAGTTGTTGATTGCCGCCTCGACAGCATCGGCAGCCGTTTGCTGCTTGCCGATATCGCCATCGAGCAGAATCAGGCTGCCTGAGGCAGTTAGTTTTCGAGTGGCGTCACGAGACGTCGCGACGACGTTATAACCTTCTCTCAGAAATCCCTCGACTAAACCCGCTCCAATACCCCCCGATGTACCGGTTATGATTGCTGTTTTATTGGCCGACATGAGTAACCTTTCGTGTTAAAGGTTCAAACCCAATACACAGCTGGGCTACCGGCCCTCCCAAAGCGGCTTCATGCTGTCCGCCGTGCCGCGAACCCCTCGCGCGAAGACCCGGCGAATCCTTGCACAGCGCGGCGATCTGATCCGCGATGCTGCGCGACGGCTAGCCGATTTGCCAGTCTTGCCGAGGCCGCGATCGTGACCGCCCGCCAATTTCGACTCGTCGACCAAGGTGGACTATCCGTTAACTCCGACTCGTCGAGCCATTCCTCCGCCGAGAGTTCGGCCTCCTCGGGACCAAACAGTTGCGTTACGGCGCGAATGAACGCAGATAACTCACGCTCCGCAATGTGCATCTGGTCAGCATAAGTCGAATTGCAAAACTGTTCCTGGGAGTTCATGGAATCCGCCTCCACTGTGTCTCTACACTGCGGCGAACAATCCTAACGTTGACCATCAATGATCAGAACAGAAGCGCCGGAGGAGAACAATTGGACGATGGTATCGGCGATACCTTGGTATCAATCTACAAGCCGACGGAATCAGCAACACGGAAGAGCTCTAGACGCCCAAGGATGTGGCATTACGGTCACGGGCTCAATGCCACTTCACTCGATCCGCTCTGGTTGATTTCCATCGGATTGTCGTTCTAAAATTCCCTTAACGGTGGGGCGTCATCAGCCAAGTGTGCACAGTAAGCCTGAGTTTAGGTGCTCGTACTTGGCCATGAAATGGGGTGACCGCAAATGTCGCAAGTCAAACCAATCGTCTTCGTTGTCGACGATGACGTCTCCGTGCGCGAGTCGCTGGAATTGTTGATCCGCTGTGAAGGATGGCAGCCGGCGACGTTCGCTTCCGCGCAAGAATTCCTCGCCTGCCCACGTGCCCTTGTTCCGAGCTGCCTGGTACTTGACGTTTCTCTTCCGGGCCTCAATGGTCTCGATCTGCAGAAGCGCGTCGCCATCGAACGCACCGACATGCCGATCATCTTCATCACGGGCTACGGCGATGTGCCCATGACGGTGCGAGCCATGAAGGCGGGGGCTGTCGAATTCTTGACGAAGCCATTCAATGATGACGTCTTATTGAGGGCGATTCGGGCGGCCCTCGAACGCAGCCACGCTGCGCTCGGTCACGAGGCCGAGATGCGGGTGCTCCGGGAGCGTTACGCGTCACTTTCCCAACGCGAACGTCAGGTTATGGTGTTGGTAGTCTCCGGCCTGTTGAATAAACAAGTCGGTGGGGAGCTTGGTATCAGCGAGATCACGGTGAAGGCGCACCGAGGTAAGGTGATGCAGAAGATGAAGGCCGATTCTCTTGCCGGCTTGGTGAAAATGGCCGCGAGACTCCGCCTCGCACCCGCAGCGAGTACGGCAGCGTAAGGTCATATTCACCGTCATAATTCTTCGTGAAGACGCGGACTTCGCTGGCACCGTCCTTCAAGTGTTTTGTCGCAGTAGTGGGCGAACTGGTCCGCAAACCGGGCGGACAAGATGAACGGAATGAGCCGGGCTAGAAACTTATGGGGGGCGCGGGCGCCAGGAAGGAGAACAACATGAAGAAGACGACTACCGGCCAATTTGGAGGCGGCACCGTGATTGACATCATGCGGACGCATCCGATGATCATCATCGGTGGCCTCCTGCAACGGAATCCGTTCTTCGTTCCGCCCGAGGAGTTCCTGCGCGAGATCCGCCAACGCCGGGCCATGCGGTCTACCTCGTCCTCCACGGCTGCCTGATATATGGAAGTCCAAGCCGAACTTGCCTCTGGCGAAGTCAAGCACCTTCAACGGTGCATTAACGATCTTGTCAGCCTGCTAGCTCTTCCCGCCATCTGGAGTGGAAGCGATCCATCCCAGGTTCTCCATACCTTGCTCGATGCGCTCATGCGCATGCTGCGCCTGGACCTGGTCTCTGTGACGCTGACAGATCCAGCTGGCGAGGCGCCCGTTGAGATCGTCCAGGTCGCCGACCTGCGAGGCCCGATGCCTTCGGCCCACGACATCTGCGAAGCACTCAGCCAGTGTTTGAAAGACGACTCACGGAAATGGCCTCCACTGCTTCGGAACCTTATGGGTGAAGGAGATGTTTCGATCGTTCCCTTGCCACTCGGGTTACAAGGCGAACTCGGCATGATCATGGCAGCGGCTGAGCGGCCGGATTTTCCGCGGCAGACCGAGGCACTTCTTCTGACCGTAGCGGCGAATCAGGCATCCATCGGGCTTCAAGGGGCGCGGCTGCTCAGCCAACAGAAGCGGGTCGCCAGCGAGCTTGATCAACGGGTTGTGCAACGGACTGCCGAACTTGCCGCCGCCAACGAAGAGCTCAAAAAGGAACTGGCTGAACGCAGGCTGGTAGAAGAGAGGCTCGGGCAAGAGGAGAGGGAACTGAAGCGCAGTGAGGTTCGCAAGGCGGCGATCGTCGACTCGGCGCTCGATTGCATTGTGACGATCGATCACGAGGGCTGTATCACTGAGTTCAATCCGGCGGCGGAGCACACCTTCGGCTACCGTCGGGACGAAGTCCTGGGAAAGCATCTGGCGGACACCATCATCCCACCGGCTCTCCGGGAGAAGCATCGGCAGGGCTTTGCCCGCTACCTGGCCACGGGCGAGGCGCGAGTGCTTGAGAAACGCATTGAGATGACGGCAGTACGTGCTGATGGAAGCGAATTCCCCGTCGAACTCGCAATCACACGCATTCCGTTGGAAGAGCCGCCGTCCTTCACCGGCTATCTGCGCGACATTACGGAACGCAAACGGGTGGAGCAGGAACTACGACGCAGCGAGGCGTTTCTCGCGGAAGCCCAGCACCTGAGTCGAATCGGCAGTTTTTCCTGGCGTGTAGCGACAGACGAAATCACCTGGTCAGAGCAGCTTTATCGCATCTTCCGGATTGACCGCGATGCGCAGGTAACCTTTGAACTGATCGGTACTCGAATCCACCCGGAAGATTTATCAGTATTCCATGAACACATCGAGCGATCTCGCCGGGACGGCAGCGATGTGCAACTCGAGTTCCGCCTGAAGATGCCGGACGGCGCGGTGAAGTACGTGCACGTCGCTGCTCACATCCGGGACGACCACAGCCAACTGGAGTACATTGGCGCAGTTCAGGACGTAACCGAACGCCGATTCTCCGAAGAGGCACTCGGCAAGGCCCGATCGGAGCTCTCACACGTGGCCAGGGTTACCAGCCTCGGAGTATTGACAGCGTCGATCGCACATGAGGTCAACCAGCCGCTCTCGGGCATTGTCACCAACGCCAGCACGTGTCTGCGGATGCTGGCCGCCGATCCTCCCAACGTGGATGGCGCTCGCGAGACAGCCCGGCGCACAATTCGCGATGGCAACCGAGCCTCTGAGGTGATCACTCGATTGCGCGCACTCTATGGCAAGAAGGAGCCCACGATCGAGTCGGTCGACCTGAACGAAGCTACGAGAGAGGTGATTGCGCTGTCATTGAGCGAACTTCAGCGAAACCGGGTGATCCTGCGGCCGGAACTTGCCGACCAGCTTCCTCCGGTTACAGGAGATCGCGTCCAGTTGCAGCAAGTGATCCTGAACCTGATCCGGAATGGATCAGACGCGATGAGCGGCGTCGACGATCGCCCGAGGCAGTTGCTGATCAGAACCGAACTCGACGAAGGCGACCGCGTGAGCCTCACCATTCAGGATGCAGGAACCGGTTTCGACCCTCAAGCAGTAGACAGACTTTTCGAAGGGTTCTACACCACCAAGAACGACGGTATGGGAATCGGCTTATCCGTCAGCCGCTCTATTATCGAGAGTCACCATGGTCGTCTGTGGGCAACGCTGAATAATGGCCCGGGAGCTGCGTTTTCATTCTCTATTCCTCGCGGGTCTGAGGCCGCGACGGTCGCTGAAAGTAATCGCTCCATCCAGACGCCTGACGTAACGGATGCGGCATGAGAAATCTGTGTCCGTGCACGAGCCGTTGCCGGACTTACTAAAAGATTTCAGCTTTGCAGCGTGGCGTTCCGATCTGCGAGTGTTCCTTACCTCTGATTGGCAAACCAATACTAAATCAATACTAAGGTGCAATAGACAGTGCCTCCCGGAGTGGCGCACCCTCATGTCGTGGAGAACCGCCGAGAAGAGATCACCACGGAGAACAGTCTCGTCGTCAATGCGCTGTCCGGATTGGTATGGACAGCACTCCTGACGGGCACGTCGACTTCATGACCAACGCGAACACATCGGGTTTAGCGTTGCCGAAGCCTGAGGCTGTAGGCGCGGCATGAAGAATCTATGACAGTCACGCGTTCGCTTGTGTCCGTAGTGGATGATGACGAATCTGTACGCGAGTCGCTCCCTGACTTGCTAAAGGAGTTCGGCTTTGCAGCCCGCGCATTCTCATCGCCGGAAGAGTTTCTCGCGTCCGGTTGCCTCCCCCAAACCAAGTGCCTGATCCTCGACATCGCCATGCCGGGGATGAGCGGACCCGAGCTTCAGCGGGAATTGAAGCTTCGCGGGCAGGAGATTCCGATCATCTTCATCACCGCGAGCACAGATAGGGCTGTTCGCCCGCGATTACTCCAACGCGGTGCAGTGGAGTGTCTGTTCAAACCATTCAGCGACACGGCCCTGCTTGAGGCACTCAATACCGCACTCCGAGTGAACTGAGCGATCGGCACTTTGAATCGCGATGTTAATTCAACACCTCATGCCCGCTGATACCTAGGTATCGCCAATACCATCGTCCAATTGATTCCCCGGGGCACCTCGGGTGTAATCACTCAATCGCAGCGATTCGGTTGGAGGGGCGTTTCGCGCGGCACTTTCATGAACGAGGGGAAATATGGATCACAGCGAGGCAGTCCGGAAATTTGAACACTTGATGCTCAAAAGGGCTGATCAGGCCCAAGAGGCGGCAACCGAACTTGACGCGCTGGTGCCGCTCCTCCCCAATGAGAAATCTCGAGAGCTCGCGCAGTTCCAAGCCAAGGCCAGTCACAAACAAGCCAAGGACTTTCGCGAACTGGCGCAGACAGTCAAAGAAAGATAGGCTCCCGCGTATTCGCTGCGGATTTATGCCTCTAGCCAAATATTTCAAGAAAAGAAAGGATGGCAACGACATGCCGGAAGCAACCTGGAAACCTCACGACAAACACGGACGGCTCACCACGCAGAGCGACTTACCCGACACCGTCTACGCGTTTCCGAAGCAGCGCAAAGAACCACTGACTGACGCAGAACATGTGCGTAACGCGGTCGCACGGTTCGATCAGGTTATCGATGTCTCCGACGCCGATCGTGCTTTGGCGTTCGCGAACATCGAGAAAGCTGCAAACTACTACAACGTCGACCTCGCGGAAACGTCATGGCACGACTTGGGCGTACATCCTCAAAAAAACAGAAAAGAGGCTGCCGCCAAAGGCGTTGTGACGCGCGAACGCCGAGCGCAGAGCTAAAAGTCCACTGGGGAATTGTTATGCCCAGAGAAAAATTCATTCGATCCGGTTGGCGATGTGATAGCTGCGGCGAGCTTGTGTCAGACCTGCAGGCAGGCTGGGTGGAGTGGCTTGCGGCAGAGGACACTAAGGGAAAACCGAAAGTAAGCGGTTTGCGGTTAGTTCACCGTATAAACACGAGCCCAAGATGGCCGCAGCGATACGGATGTCAGTACAATCCGCGAAACGAATTCAGAAGGAACCGGGGCATCGTAGAGGGATTAGCTCTTGACCGGTTCGCGGGTCCCGACGGCCTTATGTTGCTGCTTTCGATGATTGCGGAACGTGAGCTTCCAGCGCAGGAACTGATCGAACTCGCCAAGCGAGTGCAGATCCCAGGCTACGAAGCGGTGCACGAACTGGTTCACGATGCCGTTAGCGAAGGAGTGATAGCGCCTTCTATCTCGTCAGGCTTCTACTTGCAGTGCGAGATCTGGGACGTGCTGAAGTGGGCGAAATATCGAACTTCATCGAACACAAGCCACTGTTGAGCGCAAGAAATATTGAGTGCCAGAACCGGTGCGTCGTTTCATCGACTCGGCGACCAATTCCAGCTTCGCTCATCTAAGTTTTGTTAGTGGCTGTTTGCCCGTCGCACAGAGGAGATCAAATATGAAAGCAGTTGTTGTCCACCAATATGGCGGTCCTGAAGTTCTCAAGTTCGAGGAATACCCTGACCCCGTTCCGGGTCCCGGCGAAGTACTGGTGCGGGTCGCCGCCACGAGCGTGAATCCGATCGACTACAAACGGCGTGCCGGGTTGACGAAAGACTTTTATCCCATCAAGTTTCCGGGACTGATAGGAGTCGACATGGCGGGAACTGTGGTCAAGATTGGGCCGGGGGTCGAAGGCTTTTCCGTCGGCGACCAGGTGTTCGCCATGGCGGACAATACTTACGCCGAACTTTGTGTCGTGAAGGCATCGGTCTTGGCGAAAGTTCCCAAGGGACTCGACCTGATCCAGGCGGCGGCGCTGCCTCTGGTGACGGTGACCGGCAATCAGCTCCTTTCAGCGACGGGCATCAAAGCGGGTCAGACGGTTCTCGTCGTAGGCGCTGTAGGAAACGTCGGGCGTTCGGCGGTATTCACTGCGAAGCAACGGGGAGCAACCGTGATTGCCGGAGTGTTGAAGAGTCAGATGAAGGAAGCGAAGACCATCGGCGCAGATCAGGTCGTCGCAACCGACGACGACACCGCGATTGCGAATCTTCCGATGCTCGATGCCGTAGCGGACACGGTCGACGGAAGAACCGCGCAAACGCTGATCGCCAAGGTCAAGCCGGGAGGAGTGTTTGCTTCGGTTCTCGGGGCACCACAGAACGCCGCGAAGTACCCTTCTGTAAAGGTGGTGCCAGTGTTCTCGAAATTCGACAGGAAAACGCTCGAGTTCATGGCCGAAGCGGTGCGAGATGGCAAGCTGGTAATCCCGATCAGCCAGAAACTGCCGCTCAGTGAGGCGGCCGAGGCTCAGGCAGCAGCAGAGAAGGGTGGTGGGAAGATTCTGCTGGTGGCTTGACGTTTTTTCTTGTGCACAAAAGGCACGAAAGGGAATTCGGAAATGAAGAAAGATCGGCGTGGAATCAACCCGGCTTCCAAGCCGAGTGGTGACGGGTGCGTGGAATGCCTCGCGTCACCGAAAGATTGGTGGTTTCATCTCCGTCGCTGTGCGCAGTGCGGCCACATCGGATGCTGCGACAGCTCTCCGAATCAGCACGCATCCAAGCATGCGGCAGCAACAGGGCATCCGATCATTGCCAGCTTCGAACCGGGTGAAAATTGGTTCTACGATTACGACAAGCAGGACATGATCACGGTCAAGGGTGTGGAGTTGCTTCCGCCGCATTCGCATCCCAAAAATCAGCCCGCACCCGGACCCGCCGGACGGGTGCCGGCCAACTGGGAATCGCTCCTGAATTAGTGTGGTGTCCCGTAAGTTCGTGGCATTAACCTAAGTTGTCATCCTGAGCGAAGCGAAGGACCTATGCACCAAGCCCACCCTTCTGCTTTTATAACGCCATGCTGCAGGCTCAATGACAATCTGCATTTCGGAAGCAATCGAAAGGAGCACCAAATGGGCGGCACAAATGGATTGAAGACCACACTTAGTGTGAACGTCTTTACCGCCCCGGGAAAGGCAATGGTCGGCGAGCGGCCCAAGCCCTTCGGCGAAGCTTTCGGCTTTGACCCGGCCACGTCGACTTTAATCTTCGGCGAGTACGACGCGGTGCTGGTCGACGCAATGACGACGGTGGCTGAGGCCGAGGCTCTCGCGGATTGGATCGCTCTGCACAACCGCAACCTGGAGACCATCTATATCACTCACGCCCATTTCGACCACTTCTACGGACTGAGCATCTTGCTCGACCGTTTCCCGGGCGCTCGGGCAATCGCAACGCCCACGACAGTGGAGGCCATGGAGTCGTCGTTTGTTCCTCCGCTGAGCCAATTCGCCCGCCAATTATTTCCTGGGCAAGTGCCCACGAAGTTGGTTCCACCTGATCCTTATGAGCAGGCCACGTTCACTCTCGAAGGCCACGAATTGCGCATCATCGAGCAGGGCCGCACCGATTGCCCCGATTCGACGTCCTTATATGTTCCATCGATCGGCCTCGTCGTCGCTGGCGACGTTGTGTACAACCAATGCCGCATGTACGTCGGCGACACCACCCCGGAGAGCCGAAAGAATTGGATCGCGGCGCTCGACCGTTTAGCGGCGCTCAATCCGACAATGGTTGTAGCCGGTCACAAGAAAACTGGCGCGCCCGACTCTCCCTCGACGATCCAGGAGACCAAGCGTTACTTGCAGGACTTCGATCGGCTGCAGAAAACCGCGAACTCCGACCAGGCACTATTCGATCAGATGACGGAGCTGTACCCGCATTGGGTAGCCAATCAGTCGTGGTTGATGTTCGGATTCCCGGGGGCATAATCCACATCAACCGCGTCGGACATACGGATTCCGCGAAAGCGGAGCATTTTTCTATTGTCGGGTCAAACAATCAAATGAGAAATCTAATCTACGCAATCAACATTACCCTGGATGGCTGCTGCGACCACACCAAATTCAAACCCGATGAGGATACGTTTGAGTATTTTACGCGCCTCTTGCGAGATGATGCTGACCTGCTCGTCTATGGGCGTAAAACCTATCAATTGATGGTTCCTTATTGGTCTGATATCGCAAAAAGCCAGTCCGAGACAAAAGCGGATATCGAATTTGCTCAAACCTTTGTCTCCAAGAAGAAGGTTGTTTTTTCACGATCATTGGCCAGCGCTGAAGATGAAAATACGAGAATTGTTCGTACCAACCTTCACGACGAAATACTTAAATTGAAGCAAGAACCAGGCAAAGATATTCTGGTCGGTGGCGTAGATATTCCTTCACAGCTTATTGAGCTTGGTCTGGTTGACGAATATCGTTTTGTCGTTGCGCCAATCATTGTGGGCGAGGGGAGACGGCTGTTGGAGGGTGTCAGCCTTCGGGAGAGATTGCGACTAAAACTCGTTGAGTCAAAAGTTTTTAAATCAGGATGGGTTGCGCTTCGCTACTTGAAGCAATGACAGAAAATCCGTCCCCAGTTTTAGTTCCATATTTCACGGAAAAAGATTCGATTTCAAAAAGGAGAACAAAATGGCAACAAAAGGAAAAATCCTGGTGCTGGTCTCGAGCGGTCGCGGTTTCCCCTTGAAAGATGGCAAGGTTTATAAGGGCGCTGGCTACTACCTCAACGAACTGACGGTTCCGGTTCGCGCCCTGATGAAGGAGGGCTACGAGATCACCTTCGCCACACCCAAAGGCAACACGCCGCAAGTGGATGTGAATTCAGAGGTCGCCGATTTCTTCGGCGGGGACAAGGCCAAGCTTCAGGACTATATGCTTTTCCGCGACGGCCTGACTGGGCTCAGAGATCCAATGCGCATCGCGGATGTCATCGCCTCGGGCCTGGATCAATATGACGCTGTTTTCGTCCCCGGCGGTCACGGCCCGATGATCGATCTGCTCGATGATCCTGACGCTGGCACCGTGATGAGACATTTTCATGAGACGTCCAAACCTACGGCAGTGCTTTGCCATGGCCCGATTTCACTTCTCTCGGCTCTCCCAAATTCTTGGGAGGTGGTCGCCGCGCTGAGTGCGGGCGATGCCGCTGGAGCGCACGCCAAGGCAAAAGGCTGGATCTACGCCGGATATAAGATGACCATCTTTTCGACAGCGGAAGAGCAGCAGCGGGAACCGCTTGAGATTGGCGGCAAGGTGCTGTTCTATCCCGACTTCGCCTTGCGCACGGCGGGCGGTGACGTAAGTGTGCTCGCTCCCTGGTCGAGCTACGTCCTTCAGGATCGCGAGTTGATCTCAGGTCAGAACCCGTTCTCTGATGAAGCGCTTCTCAAACTTCTTCTACCGGCACTCGATCGAAGGAGGGAATCGGTTTCAGCGGCATAACAATCGGAGGGAAACCGGGGACAGGCGGGAGGCGTTTCCATTTTTCGGCAATGGAAATTAGTCAACGTCCCGTCTGTCCCTGGTTTTCCAGTCTTGCCCGCAGGACGAAGTCGTGAGCAAGGCAGGGGCGGCGGTAATTAATCAACTCCCGGCGAGGATCAAGTGGTACAGATCTTGCTGTCCGGTGGTCTTTTAGCTTCGGATCAATCGGCTTGCGAGCGTCTTCAACGCGGGAGAGGAATTGGCCGTGAAAGCAGCCAGGATTCATAGTTTCGGGCCGCCCGACGTCGTGGTGGTCGAGGATGTGCCGATGCCGTCGCCGGGCCCAAACGAAGTTCTGGTGCGCGTGATGGCCGCGGGCGTCGCTCCCTGGGACGCGATCATCCGTGAGGGCAAGAGCAAGGTTAGCCCGCAACCTCCGCTCACCCTCGGTTCAGACTTTTCCGGCGTCGTCGACAAGGTCGGCCCCGGCGTTTCGGGCTTCGCGCCAGCCGACGAAGTCTATGGCGTCACCAATCCGCAGTTCTGTGGCGCCCAGGCCGAGTTCGCGGTGGCCACGTCCGGGATGGTCGCCCGCAAACCGCAATCGCTGAATCACGTAGAAGCAGCATCGGCTCCCGTCATCGCCGTAACCGCCTGGCAAATGCTGTTCCAGTATGCACAGGTGATGCGGGGACAAACGGTAATGGTCGTCGGAGCCGCGGGGAACGTCGGGGCCTACGCCGTACAAATGGCCGTAGACGCCGGAATCCACGTCGTTGCCATCGTCCGTCTCGACGATGAGGACCTGCTCCGATCATTGGGCGTGGGCGTGAAATCCATCATCGACTCGAGCAAGCCCGCATTCGAGCAGAGCCTCCCACAGGTGGATGCTATCGTCGACACGGTCGGGGGCAGTACGCTTCAACGCTGCGCCGCTGCGTTGAAACCCGGAGGCAAACTCGTCACCTCGGTCTCGACGCAGCCGCTCCCAGCAGAGGCCATTTTCTTCTATGCTGAAGTGACCACCACGCGCCTGCAGACACTCACAACATTATTTGACGCGGGAAGAATCACAGCGCGTGTGGGCTCAATCCTGCCGCTTTCGGAGGCGCGCCAGGCGCAACGCATGCTTGCGGGCGCACCACACAAGTCCGGCAAGATCGTATTGCAGATCGGATAAACCGGGGATGAGGGAAACCGGGGACAGACGGGACGTTTTCCATTTTTCGGCAAGGGAAATTAGTGAACGTCCCTTCTGTCCCCCAGTTTCGGGAGGACCAATGGCAGAGACCTTCGAAGCATACCGAACTCGAGTCCTAAGCTATCTTGGCGATGAGGAGCCCATCGGTGTCCAACAAGCCACCCCATCGCAACTCGAGCGTCGACTGCGCGATGTCGCGCCCGAGGAGTTGATCCGGGGTCCTGCACCTGAAAAGTGGTCCATCGCCGAGATCGTAGCCCACTTGGCGGACGCGGAGCTGGCGATGGGGTGGCGATTGCGAAACATGCTGGCGAATCCGGGCGTGGCCTTAACGTGGTGGGATCAGGACGTATGGGCAGAGCGCCTCGGTTACGCGCAGCAAGATGCGAGCCTTTCGGCAGCGGTCTTTCGGGCGCTGCGCCAGAGCAACCTGCGACTGTTGGAGTCGGTCCCGCGCGCACGGTGGGTGGAGTGCTACGGGGTCCACGAGGTACGCGGACGGCAAACGGTCGAGGAGTTCGTCCGCCTGGAAGCGGCACACGACCTGAACCATCTTCGGCAGATCGACCGCATTTTGGGTGGGCGTATGTAGTGGTAGCCGTTTGGCTGCCATTCACTACCACAGCAGCACGACGCCCGTGGTTTTCGCCGCGCGGCGCAATTGCTCATCCAGCGTGGCCAGCGGGAGGCCTTGCCGCAGGGCGAGGTCCAGGTAGGCCGCGTCGTATCCGGATAAAGACTGTTGACGCGCAACCGGCAGGATGTGGTCGAAGGCGCGGGCCGAATCGATGGGCAGGACCTCGATGGGCAGAGCGGCGATTCTCTGAAGCAGGGCCGTGACCTGCGCCAGGAGAATGCGGTTACGGCGCTCGGCGATCAGCAAAGCGTTGGCGACTTCCACCGGCCAAATGGCAGGAACCAGGGCTTCGGCGCCGGACGACAGCAGGTCGAGAACGCTCTCGGTGAACTTGGTTGCTTCGTCCTCAAAGCACCAGGCGACAGCCACTGACGCGTCGAGCACGAAGCGTTTAGTAGCGGCGGCCTTCATCGATTAGCTCGCGTATGGAAAGTTTCCCCAGCGTGGCCCCGCGCCGCAGCTGGCGGATGGAGGCGGCTAAAATGTGACCGTCTTCTTTCTGGCCGGAGTCGGGTGGAGAAAGCTTGGCCACGGGGATTCCGCGCCTCGTGATCTGAATGGTCTCGCCTTTCGAGGCTCTCTGGAGCAGCTCATTGAGGTGAGTTTTGGCGTCGAACGCACCTACGGTTTTCATGCAAGCATTATCTCATAGAACAAACCAGTCGATCAACTAGTCGGTTCGTACTGTAGCCGGAAGAGACGGGACGACTCCAGTTCCCGTTTAAAGGCGCCCTCCCCAATATCTGGGACGGCGGTGACCGTGGGCGAAGGCTAGAATTTGGATCGTAGTCGGATTCTCGTGATAGATGACCGCGAAGGTGAATCGTGAGAGGACAAATTTTCTGTGCCATGCTCCCCACGGGGCCAGCGCGCTGGGGAGGAGATGATGAGCTCAATCGCGCGATCTATCTCCGCGACAAATCCATCACCGGCGCTTGCACTGCGCTCGTCGTACCAACTCACGGCAGACTTCAGTTCTGTAAGGGCGGCCGGGTGGATGTCCAGCGGCTTAGCGGCCATTGCGGAGAGCTGAGATTTGGCGGCGCGCTTCCTCCCACGGAATAGGCTTCACTTTGCCGGAATCGAGTTCTTCGATGCGGCGAGCGATTTCGCGGCTCCATTCTTGTTCCGCCGTAGCATCCACGGTCTCATCAAGACTTTCGAGCAGCGACCCGGCGAGCGCCGCGCGGGCTTCGGGCGGGAGAGCCAGGGCTTTCTTCAGAAGCTCGGTAACCTCTTGCGTCATTCCTCTATTTTACGCCTCGACCTAACCGACTCAAGCCAAAACCAAGGCGGGTGGCCCATCCTAAATTTCGCGTCCTTTGCGAAATTTAGGGTGGGGATGTTCTTTTCACCTCGCGATTCTCTTCCCGCCTGCGGCAGAGCCAATCTTCCGTTTGACGCCGCCAAATGTCTTACGCTTTTTATCGCCCCTGAGGCCGGCAGCGGTGGTTTTAGAACAGCCCACAGCGCCCGGATTCAGCGCCGTGAGCACGGCAGCGGGATTCTTGTCGATGACCGTGAGCAAAGTCCGAGCCGGAGCTTCTGGACTCCTCCGCCCGCCCTCCCAGTGCTTGATAGCGTCCAGGCTGAATCCGAACGTGTTAGAGAATCTGGCCTGTGTCATGCCAAGGCGATTTCGGATCGCTTTCACGTCAACTTCCTGGGGCACATGCGCCTTGAATCCTTCTTGCTCCCCGGCAAGGAAAGCGTCAACGTCGTTCAGGCCATCCATCATCTGCTCGAATTGCGTTTTCATGCTGTCTCCCCTGGTTCATAAAATGCCCTCGAAAATACTATCCGCCCGTTTCCTTAGTGCGTTGCGCTCTGCCATCGACAGATTTTCTTTTTCATTCTTCGGAAAAGCAGCAATAAGAAAAACCGGAAATCTCTGGTTGCGCCAGATATACACAACCCGTGCCCCGCTGCTTTTCCCCATCCCTTTGCGTGCGACTCGGACCTTCCGAAACCCGCCCGTTCCACGGATCACGTCCCCACATTCCGGGTCGGCCGCAACCAGTGCCACGATGTCCGCACGCTCCTCCTCGCTAAAGAGCTTGTTGGCAATCGCGAGGTATGTAGGCGTTTCGACAACCGTCTGCACACCTCTTGTGTACTCCATTGGACACCATTGGTCAAGTAAAAGCGTGTGCCATTGGACACTATTGGTTTAAGGACGCCTTTGAGGAGTAGCCACGCCGCTATCGAGCGCAGAGACGGAGAAGAAAGTGCGGACAGACGGGAGGCTTTCCGTTTTCCCAACGGGAATTGGGGGACGTTCCGTATGTCCCTGGTTCCCCGATCTTAGTACATGGTAATTCTCGCTAACGGATCGCGCTACTTTGGTGCGTAATGCTTCAGCAGCCATGCACCGATTAGAGCGCCCACTCCGCCGGCCACGCTCAAGGCAGCACCGATGAGCCTATCAATGATTTTTTCGCGCCGGGTCCGCTTGTGATCCTCCCATTCCCGATGTTCGCTTGGCGAGCGGCCCGGCATATCCCGTAAGAAGTGCCCCTCACAGGGGCGACGCTTTGCATTGAGCGTTTCAAACAGCTCATGATGGTCAAAGCCACCCACCGTCCACATTCTCTTGGTACAACGAAGCATGTTAAGAGGTGGCTGTTCGGCGCTCTCTTCACAACGGAGGCAAAAGCGACTTTCGTAACTGACTTCACTTTCACCAAGGGCTAGGAATCCGCAGTCTACGCATTTCATCCCGATTGGGTGACGCAGATAAGCAAAGGTCGCGCGGAGATTTCTCCAAACTCTCCGACGCAGAATGGTAAAGCGTCCCGGCCTAGGGATGTTGAGCACGCTTGGATTAGGACGTATATGTCACTTTTCGACGTGGGACTTTATGAGGTCCCGGTTCCACAAGATTCTCCGCTTTCCCGACTGTAAGCTCGAAGACGTGCGCCACGTTACCCCAATTGTCAGATTCGATCTCAAACGTCTCGCCGTCCATGTTCTTCAATTTGGCACGATTCGACCCCGGCTGAAGCTGCCATTGCGAATGGAACTCACGAAGCATCTTGTCTGATAGCGGTGGTGTAATGCTGCCCTTCAGGATTCTCACGCCAAGCCCGATCATTTTGGATTTACCTCTGCTCTTAGGGTAACGCTGTTTCTCAAGCTGTCAAGGGCGGGGATTGCCAAGCTGCGCTACAATTCACGCCATGAGAACACGGGCTGGATCGCTGCTAGTGATTCTGTTCGTCTTGTCGCATCCGGCTCTTGGCGACCAACTGAAACCGGATCGCGTGATCTCCATCGCCAGCCTAGAACGCTTCGAGAATGAAAGGAGTAAGGGCTACAAGGTGGAAGGAAAAACCTCAGAACCGCCCATCTACTACAAGCTGGAATGCGGGATTAGCGCAGCCGAATTGGAGGTTGGCCATCTCTATAGAGTCACCGTCGCGATCTCCCCCGATGGGGCAAAGATTCTGGTGTTTTTCGATATACATCCCGATCCAAAGGCAATCGGTCTGTCATGCGACATCGAATCTGAAAGGACGGCTGGGCCGTAGACGAAAACGCATTAGAAGCGATAGACAACTGTTCCAAACGATGCCAAAGCATCGCGCAATACCTTGGTCTAATTGTTTTTCCTTTCCTCGTCAGGCTTAATCATCATCGGGTATGAATCCGAAAGAACCGGAATCAGCGCATGAGCGCTATTCATCCGAATTGGAGACGTCAATGAGCAGCGTACAAATCGACCAAAACAGCTACGAGATGCCCCCGAAGCAGGGGATCAGCGTCGCGCATTTTCTCACCGTGGCCGACGTCAACCGGTCGGCTCACTACTACGAAAAGGTCTTCGGAGCTCGCATTCTGAGCATGGGTGATGGCAACGCGCCTCCGTACCTTCAGCTTGCGAATATCTGGATGATTCTGAACGTCGGCGGCGGGCCGACTCCGGATAAGCCGACGGTAACGCTCAGCGTCCCCGATCCGAATCACATCAACAGCTTTATGAATTTCCGCGTTGCGGATATTCAAGCGTGCTACGAATTATGGAAAAGTCGAGGCGCCGAGTTCATCACGCCGCCCATTCCCAAGTATGGGGAGATACGCTGCTATATCCGCGATCCTGACGGCTACATCATCGAAGTCGGACAAAGCACCACCCTCACCTACGGTTAACGCTCGGCTTAACTCTCGGTCCGGACGGGATGCGGATTTAGATTTTTATTCTTAATCTCTGATTTTAATTCTGAAGATAACGTTGAAGTTAACTTTAGAGTTAACTCTGTAGCCTTTGCGGAGGAAAATTATGTCAAGCGATACAGCAGAGACTGCCACCGAAGCACCGCCCACGTCGAATCCGCTCGATACCATCCCAGCCAAAATACCATTCGATGTGCCCTATGGGCGTCCCATATCGCTATACCGAGCCCGGGCGGTTATCCAGGCCGCGGTGGAAGAGGCCAGGAAGCGGGACTGGAAAATGAATATCGCGGTAGCCGATTCCGGCGGTAACTTAGTGGCTTTCGAACGCATGGACGGCGCCATGCTAGCCTCCATTCCGATCGCGCAACACAAGGCGCGCGCCGCCGTAACCTTCCGCCGCCCAACCAAGGTCTTCGAAGACGGAGTCAACCTTATGCATCTCAACTATCTGCTCGCGTTCGATGGAATCATTGCCTCTCGTGGCGGCATTCCACTGATCGACCAGGGCGATATTATCGGCGCCATCGGTTGTTCGGGAGGCACGGATTCCCAGGACGAAGTCGTGAGCAAGGCGGGCGCGGCAGTAGTTAATCAGGTTCCGGCGAGAATCAAATGATACAGATCTTGCCATCGCGGTCGTCTTTTAGCTTCAGATGAATCGGCTTTCGACAGTACGCATTCGCAGCGGCGGGTTGGTCGGAAAGTATTCCCCCCTACTTCGCCGGCAGAAACTCAATCGTCACGTCGCGGCTCGCAGGTTTGAAGTCAAAGTCCGCGGTCACGAAAACGTGATCTCGCGAGTCGGACGCGAGTTCGATCCCGAAGGCGTCCACGTAAGGAATCCCTCTTTTGAGTTTGATCGATGAGGCCCGAACCGCCCGATCGGCATCGGCGGCAATGATCGGAAGCCCAAACGAGCTCAAGCGCGAGAGCACCAGTTCCATCGCCGGCCTGCCATGCAACTTGCCCGTGATGCCGGCCACCTCCCCCCAATGCAGCGCTGAAACGACGGCGGCGCACCCTCCTGCCAAATGAGACTTGATAATCTCCGCCACGCGCGCTGCGCCGGCTTCATCGTCCAGGTAGCGCAGAATCGCGCTCGAATCGAGGACGTAGGTTACCATTTATCTTTTCGCCGACGCTGGCGTTTAAGTTCCGCGGAAAGGGAAGGCTTGCCGGAAAAAATTCCGCGCGTCTTGTCCACCAAGTCTTCCGTCACCGGTTCCAGTACGATCCGCGATCCATCCTGCGTGACGGCGATTCGGGTACCGGGTCTGATCCCCAGAGATGTTCGCATCTCCGCAGGAATTACGAACTGTCCTTTTGTGCTTACCGAAGTTATCTGTCGCACCATGCTTACAGTTTACCACAAGTAAGACTAGGATCCAAAACTCCGGAATCTCATGCTGAACTTATGTATAATCCGCCGATGCAAGGCATACCGTGGAGCACAATTGCGCTCGGGTCGCTGTTGCTCATCGCGGCCCGCTCAACAGGAGGACAGGAAGTGAAATCTCCGCAACCTGAAAAATCGAAGCCGCCTGCCAAAACGGGGGAAACCAAAACCGAGCCGCGCGGCCGCATTATTGGAATCGGCGGTGTCTTCTTTAAATCCGCTGATCGCGATCAGACGCGCGAATGGTATGCGAAGCATCTTGGAATCGCCGACAAAGGCCAAGGCGCGATGCTTCCGTGGCGCGAACACGACGACCCGCAAAAGGAACACGTCACAGTTTGGACCGTTTTTTCCAACTCCACTAAGTATTTCGATCCCAGCCCCGCACCGTTCATGATCAACTACATCGTGGACGATATGGATGCTTTGCTCGACCGCCTAAAACAAGAGGGAGTCAAGATTGATCCCAAACGAATGGATGAATCTTACGGTCGCTTTGCCTGGATCTACGACCTGGACGGCAATAAGATTGAACTCTGGCAACCGCTGCCCTGAAAAGCCCTAAGGGAAACTCTGATTAAGTCGCCTCAGGGAGAGCTTCGAAAGGGCATGGCTTCAACCATGCCGTCAGAACCCCTGCACAACGCGGCTTCAGCCGCTGAGGGCGGAAAGTCTTCCGTCCCGCCAGTGGAGACTTAATCAGAACTTCCTTGACTCTAGCGACACGTTGCTCGTCGGATCGATCACCTCAGTAACTGCCCGGCAAGCCAGTAATCGACGCTGAACTTTCCCGGGCCCGAGCAGATCAGCCAGATAAAGAAGAGCACGTACAGGACTTCCGGAAGGTAGAGGAAATCGTCGAGCCAGCTAAGCGGCGAGAGTCCTTTGGGCAAGGTGGAAACCGCGCTGGTCACGGTCGCGACAATCATGTCGATCATTAATGCCGCGCAGGCCGGGCTCGAAACAAACCCCACCGTCACCAGGGATCCGCCAACGAACTCGACCCCTGCCACGAAATAAGCCGTCTGGCGGGGAAACGGGACTTTGGCCTGAACGAGCGTCTCGTAAACAGGTTTCGTACCGCCAGCGACAAACAATTTGTTTCCGCCGGAGATGGCGAAGAATAGCCCGATCGAAACCCGTACCAGCAGGATCGCATATTGTTCCAAATCACTGCTGCCCAGCAGCGCAAACTGGACCAACCGTTTCCAATCCATCTCTTGTACCTCGATCTGTCGTTAGCGAATTCTCGCGCCTCGATATTATGTGTCCATCCGCTCGACCCATTGAGCGCGGAATGCGGGAGCCGGAAATGGATCCGCAAAGTACTGCGTTTCCCGCGCAACCTTATCGCCGGTGAACTCCATGATGCTTACTGTGTAGGACGGCTTGCCGTCATAGGTCAGGATCAGTTCGGTGACCCAAAGATCTCCGCTGCCAATGATTCGCCGGACAGTAAACCGCTTTTTGTTCGGCTGACTGGCGCGTCGGCCCTGTATGTTGTGTCGACCGCGCGTTCGCTCGCCCGACTGCGGGTATTCCAGCACCGCGTCCTCGTGATAGATGAGGTGCTCGGTTTCAAAATCGTTGGCATCAGACGCCGCCCAATGCTGATCCAGTGCCGCACGGATCTCCTGATCTCGCACTCCAGAATCTCGCACTCCAGAATCTCCTGAATCTCGCACTCCAGTACGCTGCTCGTTCTTTTGTTGATCGCCCATCTTGAGCCCTTCAATTTGACCGGAAGTAGATGCTTTAGCGCGATCGGAGTGTAGCGGCAATGGGCCATTACTCGTAATACGCCGGCAATTTCTTTTGTGCGTCGCTCTGGGTCTGATCATGGTTAATCCAGAGCTGCGCATGATCCTTCGCCATGACTGCCGCGATCTTGTCCATGGACTGGAGCGAGGCCGGCTTGCTCCAATTATTGTCAGGGACATAGCGATGTTCGAAGCTCGTCTGGAAATGGACGACATCGCCGCTGAGAATCACCGGTCCAGTTTTAGGGAGCCTCACGAGCAAGGATTGGTGGCCCGGCGTGTGTCCGGGCGTGGAAAGCAACACGAGGCTTCCATCGCCGAAGATATCGTAGTCGCCGTCGATGAGTTTTACCGGATGCTTCTTGTTAAAGGCGACGGTGTCCTGTCGGCTTCCAGCCCATTCGTACTCGACTCTTTGCACCAGCAACAGCGTGTTGGGAAACATTTCGATGTTTCCCGCGTGGTCCGGGTGACTGTGTGACACGGCCATCAACTTGATGTCCGAGGGCTTAACCTGTATCTCTTCGAGTTGAGCGGCGAGCGTGATTGGTTTGCGCCAGATCGGGCCGGTGCCGGGCCCCCATTCGTGAAACACCTCTTCATGATTCGGCAGTTGTGCGACCGCATCATCAATGCCCGTGTCCCACAGGAACCAGCCTTGGGTGTGGTGGATGAGGTAACAGTGTCCCGGAAAGCCGACGGGGATTCCGATGTTCGCTCCTGGTGTCCAACGTGATTCGTCGGGGCCACTGCCGTCGCCGCAGTCGATTACATACAGGCGGTCGACTCCGGACTTGACATGCGGATTGGCGGCAGCGGAAATTCGCATGCCAGGGATGCCGGCCGCCAGCGCCAAGACCGCAGCCAAGAAGGCGCACTTGGCGTTTGCTTTCATGAAATCCTCCATTCGAAATCTGATTGAGCTCCGGCCTAGCGCGCGATTTGTCCGAGGTAGTATCCGAGCCGATTTTCCGCATCTCCCGGCTTGTGGAAGCCGCGCGCCATCAGCTGTTTGATCCCCTCCTGGGCGGCGGGTCGCCCGAGCGAAGCGATGCACGCATCCCACCCGGCGCCAAGTTCGACGTCCGGCGGCAGGCTGGTGTTGACGAGGCGCTTGGTCTGGGCAATCGCCCATTTGTCGAACTTGGCGATCCGCGTCGCGAGCGCCTCAACGAACGCGTCCAGATCGGCGTCGGGCAGTGCGCGATTAATGTAGCCATAGGCCTCAGCCTGCTCCGCTCTGAGGTCTTCCGAGCTCAAGAGCACTTCGAGGGCGCGATTTCGGCCGATGAGTCGGGGAAGCCGAGCCATGGGGCCGCCGCCGGCGACCATCCCCACGCCCACCTCCCATTGCGAGATGATGGCCTTCTCACGGCTGGCAAAACTCATGTCGCAGGCCAGCGTGATCTCGCTTCCGTTACCGGTCGCGCGGCCACGGATGAGGGCTATGGAGGCAACTGGCAAGCGAGTCAAACGCACGAGAAAGTCCGGCCAAGGCGGCAAGCCAGTGGGACCCTCCGGCAGTGAGGTCAGGTCTTCAATCTTGGCCGTGAAATCGGAGTGATTCAGAAAGTAGTCGTCGACCGCGCTGTCGAAGACCACAACCCTGACCTGCTCGTCGGCCTCAAGAGCGTTGATGACTCCCTGCCACTGCTTGACCATTTCGGGGCCCATCACGTTGATCGGCGGGTTGTCGATCGTGACACGCCAATAAGCTGGCGATCGCTTGGCCACGCGGAGCTGCGCGGGATTCGCGCCCGCGTTTATCTGTGTGACTTTGGCTGGTGCGTTCACAGTTGCCATGGAGCTTTCCTCCGTATTTGAGCTGTCGCCATTGAGCCAGAACAAAATGGGCCGCGCAATTGGACGATGGTATCGGCCATACTTTCGTATCGACTGTATCGCGAAGTCGACCGACTTACAGATAGTCATGAAAATCGATCAAAGCATAGGAAAGTTCTTCCCGCACTCGGCGCAATCCAGAAGAAAATCTTGGTGTGGCACACGGGGGTTTGGGGTGAAAAGGAATCGGGGTGGCACAACGACTTGATGCTGGTGAGATTTGTCAAACTGGGATTTTTCAAACAACGATCCGCCACGACCCCATTGAGGATTCTCAAGCTTCACTTCTTTTCAAACTGGAGAAACTCGACTGGGGCTCCATTCTCGACAATAAAAGCGACGGTCACGCCCGGTGAGGGTGAGTTGGGCGCAATCAGTATCTCTTTTCCGGCGATTTCAGCGGAGAGATCGTCCACTTCGAAGGCAACATGCGGAACCGTACGCACCAGGTCAGGGACCCGCGCTTCAGGTTCGAACCGCATCCACTCGATCCCGTAGGCGCTCGTTTCATATCCAGACACGAAGGTCGCATGGTGCTTGATCAGTCGTTCACCTTCTCGACGCTCGGTAGTGGGAATTCCAACGTGATGGTATCGCCTGGTGGAAGCAACCGGTGACTTTTTCACGGGAATCAGTTTAGCTCATGACGGCGTCTGTTTCTGTGTTTAGCCGGGAAGATGAGTGAAATTGGGATTACATTATCGCCAATTGAGACGATTTATCCCCCAGGGGGCGCTCGGATTTCCTCCTGTTTGCGTGATCGCACGGTGACATAAGTTTGAATGCCGAGTGCGGTCAAACCTGCGAGTTGTGCGCGAAGCGAGTGGCCCGGCTCCCATCAGGGTGCTAAACTTGCCGACAATTTGCATCTTCTTTCCAGAGAGAAAAGCGTGAGCGAGCCGGCACCAGAATCAATTCCGCGCAACTCGGGCCTCAATTCCGATCTCGAAGCCACTCTCGACTCGGCGGCTACTCCCGTGGGCGCACCTGCACCCGATTTGGGCTCGATCGGGCCCTATCGGCTGGTCAGAAAACTCGGAGAAGGTGGGATGGGGCAGGTGTGGCTGGCGGAGCAATCTGCTCCCGTCAAACGGCAGGTGGCGCTGAAGATCCTCAAAGCGGGCCGCTACGATAGCTCGTCCCTGCTGCGCTTCGACCTGGAACGGCAGACCTTGGCAATCATGGATCATCCTGCAATTGCCAAGGTTTTCGATGCTGGCTCCACCGCCGAAGGCCAACCGTATCTCGTTATGGAATATGTGCCGGGCTTGCACATCACCCAATACTGCGATCAAAAGCGCCAATCGCCGCGCGATCGTTTAGCTCTTTTCACAAAAGTCTGTGAAGGCGTTCAGCACGCGCATCAGAAAGCAATCATTCATCGCGACCTCAAACCCTCCAACATCCTCGTGGTTGAGGTCGATGGCAAGCCAATGCCGCGCATTATCGACTTCGGAATTGCGAAGGCCATCTCGCAGCAAGCGCAGGATGAAACGCTGGTCACGCGTGCCGGTGGGCTGGTGGGTTCGCCGGGATACACGAGCCCGGAACAAGCCGATCCCAGCGTGCGCGATGTCGATACCCGGACCGACGTTTATTCGCTCGGCGTCGTGCTCTACCAGCTTCTTGCGGGTGTGTTGCCGTTCGATCCCCAGCAATGGGAGACTAAGCCGTTTCATGAAGTTCTGCGGCAGCTACACGAAGACGATCCGCCGAGTCCGAGCGCGAGGGTCAGCGGAGAAGCGACGTCCACCGCCGTCGCAGAACGCCGGAGTACGGATCCACGACAACTCGCCGGCCTGCTGCGAGGTGATCTGGATTGGATCGCCTTGAAAGCTTTGGAAAAAGACCGCGCTCGCAGGTATGGCACGCCCTCGGAACTGGCCGCCGACATTGATCGTTATTTGCGAAACGAACCCGTAACCGCGCGGCCCGCCAGCGTCGGCTACCGCGCCAAAAAATACATTCAGCGCCACAAATTCGGAGTGGCGGCGGCAACTGTGCTGGCATTGCTGCTGATCGCCTTCGGGGTGATGCAGACGATCCAATTGCGGAAGATTACGCGGGAGCGCGATCGCGCTGATCGAGTCACGGCATTCATGAAGGGAATGTTCAACGTATCGAACCCCAGCGAAGCGCGCGGCAATGACATCCGGGCGCGCGAGATTCTGGATAAGTCGGCGAAAGACATCGACACGGGGCTGGCGAACGACCCGGAGCTGCAGGCCGAGATGATGAACGTCATGGGCACTGTGTATTACAGCCTGGGGCTCAACTCAAAGGCCGAGCCTCTGCTCCGGAGGTCTCTGGATATTCGGCAGCGCACTCTCGGCCCCAGGAACCCGGATACGCTGCAAGCGCAGCAGGACCTGGCGGTCGCCGTGCTGGCGCAGAGCCACTACCCGGAGGCGGAGAAGTTGTGCCGGGAGACCCTGGAGACTCGCCGCCAGGTGCTCGGCCCCGAGCATCATGACACCGTGGATTCCATGGTGCAGTTGGCTAGGACTCTAGGGTATGAATCGCGATATGACGAAGCGGAAAAATTGAATCGGGAAGCGCTCGAAGTGCTGAGACGAAGATGGCCGCAAGACAGGTTGACGGCAACTGCGCTGTCGCTTCTGGCCGACACGCTCACTCATGAGGGCAAGTACCCCGAGGCGGAGAATGCAGCGCGAGCATCGCTCGAAATGGATCGGCAGGCGCTTGGCTCCGATCACCCCTCAGTGTTGAGAGACATGTTCAACCTTGGCGGCATTCTGACGCAAGAGGCGCACTACGCCGACGCAGAAGAAATAAATAAGGAGTTGATTGAGTCCGCCCGCCGAGTGCTCGGACCTCAGCACCCCGGAACGCTGGTCGCGATGAATACCCTGGCGATGGTTCTGGACAGGGAAAAGCGTTTCACCGAAGCCGAGAAGTTATACCGCGAAGTGTACGAAGCGCAACGGCAAACCCTCGGTCCTGATAATGCCAGCACATTGCTCACCCTGGGCAATTTGGGCTCTCTCTTGATCGAGGAAAAGAATTACCCGGAAGCGGAAGAAGTCCTGCGCCAGGCCCTCGCTGGCCTGCGCCGCGTTCTCGGCCCCTCGCATGAGGTCACGGCAACTGCAGCCCAGAACCTGGCTCGCGTCCTTGCTCTAGAAGGTAAGCGGGATGAGGCCTTCGTTCCCTTGCGGGCCTATGCAGAGGGAATTACGGACGTGGACGAGTTTGAGCGTCTGGAAAAGGATGATCGCTTCCTATCACTGCGTGGAGACCCGCGCTTCGACGCGCTCTTGGCCGCCACACGTCAGCGCATCGCCGCGGAACAAAAGCAGCCGACGACAAGATAGACTGAACATTCTTCATCCCGCAAAGGGACGGCTCGAATATGAAACCTAAACTTCGTAAGACCTAATCGGGGCAAGTGGTCTGCGGGAGACCGCGCCTTTGGTCCTAGATCATAAGCAAACCGGAAGTCAATTGTTGTAACCAGGCGTTTACACTCAAAACCCCGTTCTGGCGGGGTCAGTGAGGTGAAGTCGAGGGGTGGCGCGACGGTTTAGGTGCGACCTAGCCGAGCCCGGCTCTTTCGTTTGCCGGTGCCTCAATAGCGTCACCATGCCACGTTTCCACACCCCCGCTTATCGAACTGGACAGGCGCAGTTAGCGCATCCAGCTCTCGGAGAAAAGATTCACGTTGTCGCCCACGGAAAGCTGGTGGTTCGCGCGGTAAGTCGAACCAAGCCAAACTTCTGATGCAGAGCGAGCAGGGGAAAACGCGTGGTCCCACCTGCTTGCTCTTTGTGTTTGACACCCAGCCACTGGCGTAGCCGCCGGCGCGTATGTTCTTCCACGGCTCGGTAGGCTTTACTGACCGGCCCCAGACAGAAGTAGTTCGCCCAACCATTGATCTTCCGGTTGAGCGCTGCTACCAGCGTTGCCGCATCCTGCTGGGTTTGACTCCGGCGGGTCATCTCGCTGATCGCTTTACACAAACGCTGCACTCGCTCCTTGGATGGAGTGGTGGCCCAATAGGCCCGCCCCGTCTTCGGCGAGTAGCATCGACCAAACGTATACCCGAGAAAATCGAACTTCTCTTCCGGCAGTCGACAGACCCGCGTCTTACTCTCGTTCACCGTCAACTTCAGCTTCGACATCATGTTCCGCATCACGACCAGTGCCTCATCGGCTCGGCCACGACAACAGATCACGAGATCATCGGCATAATTAATGATGTACGCTTGCAGACGCTTCTCGTGCCCTAGCTTCTTCCACCCGAGCACGAACCGACGCATGTATAAATTACTGAGCAGCGGGCTGATCGGAGCTCCTTGTGGGGTACCCCGACCTTCGTCCCGATTTCGCGTACTCCGATGTTTATTTCCGCGCTCGTCGGTTTCTTCCACCGGAGCTTCTAACCACATCTTGATCAGATGCAGCATGGCTCCATCGACCACCCGTCGAGCTACCGACTGAAGAAGCTCGGAATGCGGAATACTATCGAAATAGCTACTGAGATCTGCGTCAACAATTTCTTGATGGCCGGCATAGATCAGCTTGTGGACTCGATTCACCGCGTCCAACGCGCTGCGGTCTCGCCGATAGGCGTACTGTTCCGGCTGCAGATCGGCCTCGAAGATGGGTTCGAGAACCAAAACTGCTGCCATTTCCGCTGTCCGATCCCGGATGGCGGGCACTCCTAACGGCCGCTGCTTCCCGTCCGGCTTCGGTATGTACACCCGCCGTACGGGCAGTGGTTGATAGGTTCGACTCTTCAGCTCTTGCGCCAGTTCGTCCAACCATCGCTCGACTCCGTACGTCTCGATGTCCTCGAACCTCTGACCATCCACTCCGGCCGCTCCACCATTGGCTTGGCAGCAGTCATAGGCATAGGCCAGTACGTCCTTCCGATACACCTTGTCGTATAGAGCATGGAAACGAAAGTTGGGCGATTCCTTCGCTTTCGCGTGCAACGCCGTCTGCAACGCATTATAAAAGGGCGCCCCTTTGAGGTAGGTTTTGAGTGTGAAGCAGAACTCTACCGAAAGGAGCACCCCTATGAACATTAAGTATATCGGCATGGACGTTCACAAAGAAGCGATTGCTGTCGCGGTGATGAACGGCGATGGGAAAGTGGTGATGGAATCGATTATCGAAACCAAGGCGAGTACCATCCTGCAGTTTATCCAGGGACTGCGCGGTGACTTGCATGTGACCTTTGAAGAAGGAACCTGGGCAGCTTGGCTATATGACCTACTGAAGGCACACGTCACGGAGCTAGTCGTGTGCGATCCACGGAGAAACGCGCTGATGAAGGAAGGTAACAAGAGCGACAAGATTGACGCGCGCAAGCTCGCCGATCTGCTGCGCGGCGGATACCTGCGTTCGGTCTACCATGGCGAGGACGGCCTCCGCACCTTGAAGGAACTGGCCCGGAGTTATCTGACGATCAGCAAAGATCTCACCCGGGTGATGAATCGAGTTAAGGCTCTGTATCGCAGCTGGGGCATTGCCTATGGGGGCCAGCAAGTCTACGCGCCGCGTCATCGCGAAGAGTGGTTGAACAAGATTGGGGAAGCAGGGGTACGCCGGCGGGCTGAGTTTTTCTACCAACAGCTGGATGCTCTGCGAGGTTTGCGCCAAGCAGTGCGGCGGGATCTGTTGGCCGAGAGCCGGAAACAGAGCGCGACAAAATTACTGCGCCAGATTCCTGCAATCGGCCCCATTCGAGCCGCTCTGCTGATCGCGCTGATCCAGACCCCGCATCGGTTCCGCAGCAAGCGACAACTGTGGACATACAGCGGGCTGGCGATCGATACGCGCGACAGTGCGCAACACCGTTACGTGGGCGGACAGCTGCAACGCTCGAAGAAGCCCCAGCAACTTCGTGGACTCAATCAAAATCACAATCATGATATGAAAGCCATCTTCAAGAGTGCGGCGACGATGGCCAGCAGCCAAGAGGGAGCGTTCCACGATTTCTACCAAGGCTTGCTCACGAAAGGCATGAAGCCGGCGATGGCTCGCCTCACCTTGGCGCGAAAGATTGCAGCGATCACTCTCATCCTCTGGAAGAAAGGAGCACATTTCGACGCGAAACAACTGAAACTACAAGCAGCTTGAGCGTCTCGGACAGAGAGTCCGTTCCATCCCTTGGGGATCATTCTTGGCGGTGGCTAGGCGGTTTCTTCTTGAGACGCTCGGATCGAGGGACAGTATCTATTCAGAAGTTAGGCGATTTGTGTGCTTCGGCACCCAGTCTCCACTACAACCGTATGCACCCTCGCATGACCCAAGAAAGCTATAGGCCACGAGTCTCGGATAGGACCATGGTTGGCAACTCTGCAACCAGGTTAGCTTGCGAGTTTCAGAGAACCGAAGGGCGCCGTCATGTCAGCGAACATGAAACCACAGGGAGGAAGAAGCATCGAGGCCCCGTCGCTCCGCGGCTTATCGGGCCGCTCCGCGACCGGGCTAAAGGTTCGAGCAGCTGCTAAAAAAGAGGTGTCAGCAGTGTGGTGGGGGCTGGATGCCGAAAAATATTTCTGGCGTTCCGGCGGGGAGAAGTGTTTTTCACTTGACATCCCCTTTAATAGGACTTCTGAACACTTGCGGGGGTTACTGGACTCATCGTCAATCCCTCAGTCTTCGTCGCTTCTTGCGTTTCCTTTCAACTGAGGCCCCTTCCCTCCACCGGCGTTACCCGGCTTCACCGGTACTGCGGGCCTCTCCGTCATCCCATACGGCCCGGCCTGGCTCTCGCGAGTTGCCAGTTGATCCCAACTGCGATCACCGCTGGGGTTTCCCGTGTTGCGTCTGATCCACTAGGTCTGCATGCCGTCGCCACTACCCCGGCAGGTTCGATGGAACCGATTCGCTCAGTACTGCTCCATCGACCGCGGCCTTCCCCAGATTACAGTTGGGTCGGCTCCTGCATTAAATTTTTCGAGGCCTGCTCAGCGTTCACTCACGTTACAACCTACAGACTCGCCAGGTCGCCTTATGCGACCCTCTACACCGGAGGCTCCGACGGCTTTGTTGTCTTCACCGCCGCTCCGATTGCTACCGGGTGGAGCGATCCAGTTCCCGGGCGGGTCTTTCATCCCGCTGTGGTCCAGCGCCTTTCACGGCGCACCGTAATCGGGATGTTAGTGCGCCGGGATAGTGCAGTGAAGCTAGTTGATGATCTAGCAGGTGAGAGTCCTGCCAGTGCAGATTACCCAGTTGGCACTGTAGTGATATCCGGCGACGGCGCGGGCGACCAAACCGTCGGAAGCCCGGATGTAAACGTCCTCGTTGGCCGGACGCAAGTCTGGTCAGCTCCGACAGGAGGGCTAGCAAAACAACAGGTCGTAGCAAAAGCGAACCGTAGTCAAGCCTCGAAAACGCACCCTCACCAGGATCGGAGTGTGAGGATAAAGGGAACGCCGAAACTTTTTTATCCCAGGTTGAAGGCCAGAGTTTTCGGGGAAGCACTGGGTAAGAGCAACCGAAGAGTTCCCCGTGGTCTCAGAGGACGACATGTTGCGAAAGAGCATCAATGAAAGCTCAGAACCAGTCGTGGGTTGCCTAGGCCTATGCGAATAGGCACAGCGAAGGCATCTCGTATAAGTCGCTAGGCGGCGAAGTCGAGATGTGCCCGCGAGTGGGGCGGATGGGGCCGACTAAGGGATGATGGATCGGGACAGCATAACCCGGACCGGAGCGAGGGCCCCTGGGGTAGAGCGGTGGGGTCCGCTCGCACGGAGGTGCCTTACCCGCGCATCGTCCCTGACTCAGAGCAGGGAATACACGGTGAAAGCAGTGGGCACGAAGGGCAAAGGCAAACCCGGCTTTCTGGGGAAGGCCTTGTCTGATATTCCGGCCTTGAAGCCGTACCGGGGAAAACCCGCCGTACGGAATTTTAGGGGAGGCGATGGAAACGTCGGCATCATACGAAGCCCGGTCCGCGCCATTGCCTTACCCGACAACCGGCATGAAGCAGAGGATGAAAGAGCCTCACGAGAAAGGAGTAGCGAACCACTTGGCCTCGAGTCTTGCGCTGCTACCGCGAGGGACCCAGCGAAGCGTAGATAGAGGATAGGCGGGGTGGCCATTGAGCCGCGAAAAGATACAATCCGGACGCCGACGCGGTTAACATGCGCGGAAGGCAACATGGACAGGAGCGACAGCGCGAGTTTCGGTTCAGTCCGGCGTGGTCGAAGACCCCACGGCACGCCTAGAAACTTCATGCACGAGAACCGGGAGACCTCGGAGATGCCTGCGGCGAACGTCAGCCGGAGGACGGCGGGAGAAGGCTCAGGCCGTACGGCCCGCGTGCACGTCTGCGAGGAGTCGGACAGCGGCATAGTACCGATGAATCATTCGAACAAAGACGGAAGGCTCGTCGGCGGAGAGTGAGGAGGGAAGGCTGCTGATCAAGGAGAACACTTTTCCATCTGGCACGTTCCCGACACAGAGCGGGTGTGTACGTGTCCCACAGGTGGGCGAGTGTGCGGACAAGCTCCACGCTTGGCCGTTATCCATCTGCGATAAGAGCCGCATGCGCTAAGGAGCGCTCGTGCGGATCCGCGCGGGGGGCGATCAGCGATGGTCGTCCCTACCGCGACCAACAGGAAACGCCCGAACCATCGAGTGAGACCAACTGTTTTCGGGTGCGGCGTGCTTATTCTGTTTGGCCAGCGTTGATTGGCACACCGGGCGTGCTTTCGTAAGCGTAACCCGTCAGCGTGGCGGTATCCTCGCCAACAGTCAGATACGCCCACCCATAATATGTTTGCCCTTCAATCTGGAAACTCAATCCGAGATAGCCAGAACTGTTTAACCAACTTCCGCCAGAAGATCCAGTTTGAGGAGGACAATACACATCCCAGTACGCCATGATTCCCTTGACTTTAGAAAACTTTTGGCTGGGTCCTATCTGGTCTCCATTGATTAGGTTAGCGGGGCGATTGCCCTTGCCCTCGGCACCGTTGCCGGAGGCTGGTGTCTCGAAAACACTTAAATGATAGCTGTGAGCACCTTTCTCCCCCATCCCGCACTTGAAATCCGAATACTTTGTCGTGATGGTGAAATCCGTGACACCATCGTTGTTAACGTCGAGATTGTAACTAGCGTTAGGTCCAATTGTGATGTTGGTGGGCATGTAAACGACTTCTGCGGCAGTTGGCCTAGGCGAGGCTAACAAGCCCACTCCGGCAAAGATTGTGGCGACTGCAAAAACTGCAAATCTGTCTAGGCACTGGCGAACTGACTTTTTCATAAAGTCCTCTGACTAGATAACTGTGCGATTTCCCGTTCAGATTGGACGCTATTTGTTTCGGGTGCGGCTTCTGGGTGTTCCTTCCGCCTCCACAGCGGGACCTCTTGAACATCAAGAGCGCACGTCCCGAGCGACAGGGCCTGCATGGGATTGCTGCCCGAAACACTGAGGTCGAAATCCTCTCGATCAAGTGGGCCTGGGCTTAGTGCAGAGGAGCCGTCTTCGCCTGAGGTCTGGCCCGCGTTGATCGGCATATTGGCGATGGTTTCGTAAGCGTAGCCGGTGAGCGTGGCCTCCGTCGATTTCGGGCCAAGAACGACACTCAGATGCGCCCAGGCATAATGGGTTTCCCCGTCGATTTCGAACATCAGTCCGAGATAGCCCGCCTCAGCTCTGAATTCAGAGTTAACCCAATTGCCAAATGCTTGGACGAAAAATGGGTAACAATCCCTTAGGTCCGCCATCTCTCCGGTGCCTGCGTAGAACTGCTGGCTCGACCCTATCTGATCTCCCGCTGTTAGCCTTGCGGGGGGCGAGCCCGCGACACCGTTGCCGGAAGCCGGTGTCTCAAGAACAGACGCCTGAAATGCCGCCCTCGAACCAGGAGGGCACTTTTGATAACCATAAGTTGTGGAGATGGTGAAATCAATGACTCCGTCGTGGTTGAGATCGAGGACGTAACTGCGGTTAGATTTAATGAGGATGTTGACTTTAGTGTAGACGATTTCGGCCTCGGCTGGCCATGCCACGGCTAGCAAGGCCGCTCCGGTTAAGATTGTGGCAATTGCAAATCTGTTGAGGTGCTGACGGAGCGCCGGCACGCCCGGAATGCTGATTCTGGTTTCCATGGAACTCTCCGTTCTTTGCGGACTGTTGTTTTTGCTCATGCTCCGATTCAGAGATGAGGGCTTTGCTGTGCAGAGTGGAGAGTCGTAGGCCTCTGACTCGCCACTGCTGCGCTTTCGATGCGAACCAACTACTGGCGTTCCTCGGCCGAGGCCTTCTACGGCTGTTGAATTTCAAAAACAGCCCTTCGGCCTACGCGGCGTTAAGGCGCGGCGGCTACCACAGCCTTAATGAATTCAAGGCTATTGGGCGTGCCCAATCCTGTCACGTTGTCCCACCCGGGACCAGTGACGAGTGATGTATCGGTTCCGAAAGTCAGGACATACCAGATCGTCGAGCTGCCATAGTACGTCGAGCTGCCATAGTACAACGCGCTAAGAAAAGTCGTTGTGTTCTCGAGCGGCTGTGCCAGACCGGCTGCAGTTTCGACTAGCACGGGCTGTGGAGGATCGGTGATCTTTCCCTTCACATCCGACGCGTTACTGACGGGCGTGATATCGGCGATGGCGCCGGCCGACAACGAATAAAGCATCGGCGCAGCCTGGCCGAGCGGCGCCTTGGCCCCGACCGCCTGATTGGCGATGGCCCACAAGCCGGAGAACATCGGCGTAGCCAAACTAGTGCCGCCCACTTCCTGGACGGCGGGGGTGCCGTTGACTGTAATGATGATGTTCACGCCGGTGTACGGGTCGGCAAGATAGGAAATATCCGGGACTTGGCGGTACGTGTTCCCGAGGCCGCTCTGGAAAGGCGGCTCAGGCCAGACCGCGCTCGCCCCTCCTCCTGATCCCCAGAGGTTCCCGAGATTGACGGGCGGATCGTAGGGAGGGTTGGGGGACGCTTCCGTAAGCTGGGTTATGTTGTTTCCCCAGCCGGTCTGATACTGGATCTGGCCTTTGCGATCGAGGAATAGACTGGTCCCTCCTACCCCTGTGGCATAAGGAGTCGAAGCCGGCGAGCTCACGCTCGGAGGAACGTCGATGCCATAATCGTCAAAGATCGTTTGCACGAGATCCCCATTATCGCCGGAAGCGTAGTTGGCCGAGATTCCCAAAGCCGCAGCCAGTTCGGTCATTTCGTAATCGGTGTCAAGCCGCGCTTGACCGCCGTAAAGCAAAAGGGGGATCTCCCAACTAGCCCAACTGTTGGAGATCACGTATCCTAGATCGCCGTTGGCATAGGGCGTGGTAATTCCCTCAGGATTTTCGATCGCCCAGAAGCTCGCAATCTCCAGCGAATTGTTGTCCGGCGCCAGCACCAGCGCGATGTTGGCACCCGGAGCCACTGAGTGTGCCCATTCGACATCGAGGGTGGTTTCGAGATTCCATAGCCCGTTGACGCATTCCTTGCCGCACCTGGTGTGGCCCTCTGGGTAGTAGATCTGGAAATTGGATGAGGTTAGTTGTGGCAGACCGTAGGCGGACGAGAATGTGTTGGCGTCCTGCAGGATGGTATCGGAACCCCATGCGTCAACGATTATGATCGTCTGTCCGGTACCGTCCCAACCCTTGCCGTAAAGGGAGGTCAGCCCATAGGCGGCCTGCAACTGGGCGGGGATATAACCGGGGCAGGTATTGGTCCCATCGGTAGCATAGCGATTACCACGATAGGTCGCGCTGGGTCCGCCGCCGACAGTGGTAAACCTCACTTGCTGAGAGCCGGTCAGACAATTGTTTTGCACAGAAGCGTTCGGATCGGCCATCGAAAACGTCTTTGGCGCAGCGGGCTTGCGCGTGCTAGGATCGACCGCTCGCGCCAGCGTCGGCCTGGGGGCGAAATCATCCAGACCCTGGACCGTGTGAACTAGCTTACCAACGCCGCCTCCGATAGCTGCGGCGCCGCTGGTTACGCGATGGACTTGGCCCTTCAAGATGACCCGGTTCAGTTTCACGTTAAAGGCGTTCTGGGCGTCTCGCACACGGCCCTGTGCAACTAGATAGTGGCTAAATTTGTCTACCGAGGTCACGGTGAAGCTGTGCGCTGTCAGGTAATCCCGCACCTGCGCTGCCTCTGCTGCGCTCGGGGCAAACTGGGAGCGATATTGCTCGTGGGTGAGAAAGTGATGATAGTTGGGAGAACCCGGCTCGTACATCTGGCGGACCAACTCATCGAGGGCGGCTTTGTTGTGCTGGTTAAGCCACACGGTAACGGTGATTAGCTTGGAAGGGTCTTCCGGCCCCAGATTCTGCACGTTGGCGAATGCGCCGCCACGCGATTGAGAACCCGAACCTTCGAGCGCGAGACCACCCATGCGATTGAGTTGAGCGTTGGCGTTTAGCGACAGCCAGAGCGCCAGCGCGACTAGAATGCTGATTCTGGATTTCACGGTGAGTTCTCCTATTTTTCGGAAACTTTAGCGCCGATGGTTAACACGGTCTATTGACCCGACCTCTGATTGAGCGACAATGGTCTGTGTGTTCAGTGCAGACGCCTGATCCGGGGCCAGTTTCTTCCCGCAAAGCGGGCAGGCATCAAAGGCCCCAGTCGGCGCGCCACCTACCAGCAGGGTCACCCCTTCCCGGCGTACCGTCGTCTCAGTGCGGACGGTGCTTCTGTCACGGTGACCGACCGCGGCATAACGGAAGAAACTTGCCCGCTCGCTAAACCATTGATAAAGTCGCTGCATTCGCTTTAGTTGTTCCGCCGCGATCTTGCGGCAGTAATGGAAAAAGGGCCAGTCATTCGTTCTCAAAAATCCTCACAAGAGTTGCGAATGTCCTCTATGTCACTGAGACCGGGATGGATATTTCAATTCGGGAAGTTTCAGATTGACGCCCCGGCCCGCACGCTGCGCCGTGAAGAGGCGATCGTCAAGCTCAACTCCCGGGCTTTCGACGTTCTGCTATACCTTGTGCAGAACCCAGGAAAGGTTCTCACCCGGGACGAACTGTTAAAGAATGTCTGGCCGGATACGTTCGTGGACGAGCACAGCCTGGAGCAGAGCATCTCTTTGCTGCGGCGAGCACTGGAGGAGAGGCCAGGCGACAATAGCTATATCGTCACGCTGCCCGGGCGAGGGTATCAGTTTGTTTCTCCAGTGCGGCTCGTTTCTTCACCGGTGGTGGTTTCAGAGGACGGAAATACTCTTCCAGAAGTGGCAACTGCTGGCCGGAGCAACTCCAGCGGACTCATTGTTCAAAAGCACACGGTCGAAACCAGTGTCATTACTACTAATGAAGAGAAAGAACCACTAAGTTCACCAATCTTCCGAAGCCGGCTGCCAAGGCGAGCGGTTGTCGCGGTAGCGGCGCTGGCGCTGTCAGCCGGCGGTTATTTCTATTTCCACCGCCCGCCCAAACTGACCGACAAGGACACCATCGTTCTCGCCGATTTTTCGAACAGCACCGGAGACGCAATTTTCGATGACACGCTGAAGACGGCGCTCGATGTTTCCTTGCGGCAATCGCCTTTTCTGAATGTGCTCTCCGACAGCGAGGCGGCGAAGACGTTGCAACTGATGACCCTTCCCGCGAACACAAAACTCACGCCGGAGGTCGCCAATGACCTTTGCCAGCGGGCGGGCAACAAGGCTTACATCGCCGGATCTATCGGCAGTCTGGGCAGCAACTATGTGCTGGGGTTGAAGGCGGTGAATTGTCGGAACGGGGACACGCTCGCGCAGGAGCAAGTGACGGCGGCATCCAAGGAGAAAGTGCTGGATGCGCTGGGCGAGGCAGCATCGAAGCTGCGCGGCGAACTGGGCGAATCGCTGGCTTCAGTGCAAAAATTCGATGTTCCGCTCGAACAGGCCACTACATCTTCGCTCGAAGCACTGAAAGCGTACAGCCTTGGAATGAAGGCTCGTAGCCAGAAAGGCCCTGCCGCAGCCCTGCCTTACTTTCAGCGTGCCGTCGAGATCGACCCGAATTTCGCCATGGGATACATGAGAGTGGGCAGCCAATATGCCAGTCTCTCGCAGCTAGGGCGGGCCAGCGAGTACTTTACCAGGGCATTCCAGTCGCGGGAAGGTGCTAGTGAGCGGGAAAAGCTGGCGATCACCGCCATCTACTATATGGATGTAACCGGAGAACTCGAAAAATCAGCCCAGACGTATCAGACCGAGATTGAGAGCTACCCACGGGAACACGATGCGTATGGCCATTTGGCCTTTTTGTTCTGCAAACTGGGGCAGTACGAGAAGGGCCTGGAGACGACACGCGAAGCGTTGCGCGTTGCGCCGTGGGAAGTAACTTGGCGCGGGAATCTCGCCGGCCAAGCCATTGCCTCGCAACACTTCGACGAAGCACGGCAGATCCTCCACGATGTGCAGGCGCGAGAGCTGGATGATTTCGCAATTCACGAACTTCTCTATTTTCTTGCCTTTCTCAGTTCGGACTTCAAAGCGATGGAGGAACAGCAAAGGTGGTTTGCGGCCAAGCCCGAATTCGAAGGCTGGGGACTGGCGTTCGCCTCCGATACTGAGGCGCATAATGGCCATCTTGCCAAAGCGCGTGAACTGACTCAGCAGGCCGTAGACGCCGCCGTACGATCGGACAACACGGAAAATGGGGCCATATGGCAGGCGAATGCTGCACTTGAACATGCGGCTTATGGCAAGCCCGCGGACGCTCGGCAAGGGGCAGCACAGGCTTTAAAGCTTGCTCCGGCAAGTCAGGGGGTCGAGATCGAAGCCGCGCTGGCATTTGCCATGGCGGGCGATAGGGCGCGGGCCGAATCGTTGGCCCGGGACTTAGAAAAACGGTTTCCGCTGGACACGCAGATGCAAACGCTTTGGCTGCCTGCGATTCGTGCGCAACTGGCGCTGGAAAAGAAGAATCCCGCTCTCGCGCTGAAGGTACCGCAAGCTGCTTCACCGATCGAGTTCGGCAACATTGTGTTCGCCAACAGTGCTTCCTGCCTCTACCCGACGTATATCCGTGGAGAGGTATATCTTGCCTCGGGACAGGGCAGCGCAGCTGCTGCGGAGTTTCAAAAGATACTCGACCATAGCGGCATCGTTGTGAACTGCTGGCCGGGAGCGTTGGCGCATCTGGGCGTGGCCCGCGCCAATGCCTTGCAAGCGAGAACCGCGCAGGGAGCGGATGCCGATGCCGCCCGCGCCCGGGCGCTCGCGGCCTACAAAGATTTCCTCACGCTCTGGAAAGACGCCGACCCCGACATCCCCAGACTGAAAGAGGCCAAAGCGGAGTTCGGGAAGTTGCAGTAGCGGAAAAAATCCCCTTCGTGCTCACTGTTTCACCGATAGTTGTTGTAACCAGGCGTTAACATAAGCTTGCGCTGTCTGTTCGCCCGTCTGGCTGCGGTTTTGAGGAGTGTAGACGCGTTACGCCGGCTTCCAGGTGGCTTGGTGCTAAGGTTTCGTCTCAAACCGAAATCGATCAAAGCGAAGGCAACTTCCTCCCACACACTCGATACCAAGGTGTCGTCGATACCATAGTCCAATTGTTTTGCTCCCTCACGTCTGGCCTAATCGCAATCGTTCGTGACGCACGCTGAGCCAAGCTTATAAAACTTGTTTTTGAAGGAGAGCACATCATGTGTGAACTCGTGACGAAATCTGTTGCGCAAGAACAACAGCAACAACGAGAACAGAAGAAAAAGAAGACAGAAACACGCACCGCCGTGGACCGTATCGCCGGCTTTACTATCGTTGCGACGGCCATGGCAGTGCTCGCCATTCTCGTCGCCACGGCCCTCTACGCGCAAGGCCAGGAAAAAAACAATAACAATAATAATGACAAGTATTCGCTGATATCTCCCGGCGGAATCGCGTTCTCCGACTTCAGAGGATACGAGGACTGGTCGGTGGCCTCTTGCGCCCGCACCGACGAAGTTCTCAAGGTGATCGTCGCTAATCCGGCGATGATCAAGGCGTACAAGGCCGGCGTTCCCGGCAACGGCCAGCCTTTCCCGGAGGGCTCCATGATCGTGAAGCTCCAGTGGAAGCCGAAGAAGAGCACCGAGGCCCAATTCGCCGTGGATGTGCCCGACGTCTTCAAGCAGGCTTTCGTCATGGAAAAAGACAGCAAGAGATTCCCGAAAACTGGCGGTTGGGGATACGCGGTGTTCAACTACGATGCCGCAACGGATAAGTTCACGGCCGATCCCAAAAGCCTCGCAGACTGCGGAAACGCGTGCCATACCGTCGTGAAGGCCAAGGACTACATCTTCCACCCGTACCAGAAGCGTTGAACCGCGCCTGCCCCCGGAGAAATCGGCTGAGCCGCGATGAATTTGCTCAGGTGAGAGTGTGAACTTGCTTTCTTCGGAAGGAGCGATTAGCAATTAGCAATGAGCAAGAAAGCGGCACCCGACGGTCAAAGTCGGGTGCCCGCCGGGTGCAGAGTCCTGCCAATCTTTTTTCCTCCCCGTAACCTTTTCCTGACCCGCCAGTTTATAAAGTAGAGGGACAATGGGCGTCAGGGTACCGGCATCGACGGGGCGCGGGGCGGAGGCGCAGGCAGATGACCGTCTGCTGGTGGAGGCTGCCCAAAAAGATCCGGCGCGCTTCGGCGATCTCTATGAACTGCACTTCGAACTGGTGTATGCATTCATCGCGCGGCGGGTTGAAAATCGCGATGTGGCTGAAGATCTGACGTCGGAAGTATTTCAGAAGGCACTGGCCAATTTGCATCGTTTCGAGTGGCGCGGAGTTCCATTCGCGGCCTGGTTGCTCAGAATTGCCGCGAATGCGATCACCGACCAGGCGAAACGCAGCGAACGAGAGTTGAGCTTTGAGGATCCGCCGGAAATCAGCGCGAAACCGCGAATGGAGCAGGCGCAAGACCTGGCCCGACTGTTCCGGCTGGTGAATGAACTTCCGGAAGATCAAAGAAATGTGTTGGTGATGCGTTTTGCGGAAGAGAAGAGCATACGCGAAGCAGCACAACAATTAGGAAGGAGCGAAGGAGCGGTGAAGCAGTTGCAGTTCCGGGGACTGGAGAACTTGAGAGTGCGGCTCGAATCGGGAGCCGGCAAACTGCGAATCGCAAAGAGGAAGACGAAGGAAAAGTACAGAGAGGAAAGCAAGACTACTGGTGGGAAGAATGGCTAAGGGCAGTCTGGTCGAAAAACTCGATGCGGTTGTGCAAGGGATCCTGGAAAATCCTCGAGCGCAGTTGCCGCCGGCGGATGCGGAGATCTCGGCACTGGCACGCATCGCCGCCGAGTTATGCAGTTTGCCGCGACCGGACTTCAAAGCGCGTCTGAAAACAGAATTGGGAAGGAGAAAATCGATGACTACCGTAGCGGAACCCGTCACTGCCGTTCGTGCTGTAGCGGCACCAATCCTAACCTTCAACGACGTGGCAAAAGCCATTGAGTTCTACACGAAGGCTCTTGGAGCCAGAGAAACCATGCGTTTCCAGATCCAGGAGAGCATCGCTCATGCCGAGCTTATGATTGGGAACTCAACCATTAAGCTGGCGGAACAGTGGCCCGAGGGAGGTCGGTTCAGCGCAGAAACGCTGGGACAGTCTCCGGTCAGCATCGCTCTTGAGGTCGAAGACGTGGATGCGTTCGCCGAGCACGCGGTGTCCGCGGGGCTTACGATGATCAAGCCGCCGCGAGACGAGTTTTATGGCCGTCGCGACAGTGGATTCGTTGATCCCTTCGGCTACTCCTGGCGTGTCTACACGGTGAAAGAGGAGATGCCGGTTGAAGAGATGCATCGCCGATTCGAGGCCATGCAGGCACGAACCACCGCAAAGACCGCCGTCGACCCGATTCCCAAGGGCTATCGCACGGTGACTCCTTACTTGGTGGCGCAAGATGGACCCGCACTAGTGGAGTTTGCCAAGCGGGCCTTTGGCGCGGAAGAGATATCCCGCGGAACAGGATCGGCGGGCGGACTGCACGCCGAGGTTCGCATCGGCGATTCCATGTTGATGATGGGCGGTGGCATCCCCGGGCGTGAATTCCGAGCGACGCCCAATACGCACGCGCTCCACATTTACGTAAAAGATGCCGATACGGTGTATCAAAGGGCGCTGGATGCGGGAGGGTTGTCGATTGGCGTGCCTCGGGACCAGGAATATGGTGAGCGCTCTGCCAGCGTGAAGGACTCGTCAGGAAACTACTGGTACATTGCAACCCATAAGGGTGAGAGCTACGTTCCCCGGGGTCTCAACGACGTGAATGTGTACATGCATCCGCTGCGGGCCGAGCCGGTCATCAGCTTCCTTAAACGAGCATTCGGCGCGCGGGAGATAGGGAAGTACGCATCGCCTGACGGCGTCGTGCACCATGCCGAGATTCGTGTGGGAAACTCGGTGGTCGAGATGGGCGAGTCGCACGGTCAATATCCGCCGATGCCCACGATGTTCTACCTTTATGTGCCGGATTGCGATGCGGTTTACCGGCGTGCCCTGGCGGCTGGCGCGACCTCAATCTCCGAACCGGCCGATCAGCCCTATGGCGATCGCAGCGGCGCCGTAAAGGATGCGTTCGGTAATCAATGGTACGTCGCGACTCACATCAGGGACGTGAGTTCTTAACTGGGTTCTTAACTATGACGTGTTGGGCGAGAGGACGTGTCAGTCAACTCGGAGATCGATCCCCGCTGACTGCACATTCAAAGACCGTCGATCGGCCATAACCAGGCCGCTCCGCGAACGCCGCTGGAATCGCCGTGCATGGCGCGCACGACGGGTGTGCCGGCATCAGCCGAAAAGGTGTAGGACTTGAGAAGCGCGGGCAGAGCCTGGTACAGACACGTTAAATTGGAGAGTCCACCCCCAAGCACAATCACGTCAGGATCGAGCACATTGATGATCGAAGCCAAACTCCGCGCTAGCCGGTCCTGATAGAGTTCGAGGCACTCATTGGCCAGCCGATCGCCAGCCGCAGCAGCTTCGGCAATCGCAATCGCCGTTTTCTGTTGGCCGCTGCGTGCGCGGTATTCGCGCGCCAGACCAGCGCCCGACAAGAAGGTTTCGATACAGCCTAGCTTCCCGCAATAACAACCAGGGCCGGGTAGCTCGTCCGCACGGGCCCAGGGAAGCGGATTGTGTCCCCATTCACCGGCGATTCTGTTGCGTCCGTCGTGGACATGCCGGTCTATCACCACGCCTCCCCCAACGCCGGTCCCCAGAATAACGCCAAAAACGAGACGGGCGTTGGCGGCGGCGCCATCGACGGCCTCCGAAAGCGCGAGACAATTCGCATCGTTCTCCATGCGAATTCGCCGCCGCAATCGGGCCTCAAGGTCGCAGTCGAGGGGTTTGCCGTTTAGCACGGTGCTATTCGAGTTCTTCAGGAGGTTCGTGGAGGGCGAAATCGCACCAGGAGTAGCGATGCCCACCGTGCCGGCTTGGCCGGTCTCGCTTTCGGTGAACGCGACGAGTTCGGCAACAGCGTTCAAGATGCCAGCGTAATCTCCGGCGGGCGTCGGTATGCGATTCCGCAGGAGCGTGTCGCCCGCGCCAGTACCGGTATCGGCGAGGGCAATCACTTCAATCTTGGTTCCACCCAAATCAATCCCTATTCGCACTCAAGACCCCACGCGTTCGACGGCACTCCACAGCCCTGCCAGAAGTCCACAATCGTTGATCTTTACCAGCGCATTCCCGGCCTCCACTTTCCGGTCAAGCACCAGATTGGTCGCTACCACTCGGCCGCTGACTATGGATTCAACCGGATGTGCCGCCCGGTCTACTTCCAACTCCGCTTTATTTGCGACCGCATAGACGGACACGCGCGCCAGAAAAATCAAACTATCCAAGCTGCCAGCCGCGAACCCCCGAGAGCGAGTCCCACATAAGAACGGCGCGAGTTGTCCGCTTCGAGGGAGCGAATCGATCGCAGGAAAATAGCTGCCACTCGATCACGATCCTCGCATGTTGGAAAAAGTGGAGTCTCCTAAAGACCGGTCGGGAGAAATGCATCGAGCCGAATCGCACACAGTTTAAGGAGTCTACATCACCTTTGGCGGGTTTAGATCATTTCGATTTCGCCCACTAGAGGCGGGCTGCGTGACGAGACTACAAGAGAGCCTAAACAGAGACGAAAAATCGCGGAGTTGCTAATCCGCAGGGACAGGCCCCAGGCCAACAGCAGATGCAATTGGAGTGCAACGGCTGAGGTTCGTGTGAGCGAAAAGCGGCCGACTCGGATCTCGATCGAGTACCGGCGGTCGCGTCGCCACCAACGCGCCGCCGGCCCCGGCGGAGTTTATCCCGCGCTAAGCGTCATCGTTGCGACGGTCACGTGTGGCCACAGGATGTTGTTGAAAATCAGGATCACGAGCTGCGAGTACTGAAGTTGCAGGTGGGTCGAATGCTCCCAGAACGGCTCGAGCTCCAGGATCGGCCCGGCTGGTTTACCCGGCCCACGATGCAGATGTACCGGAGGCTCACCATGGTTACGCACCCACTCAATCCAGAAAGTTGCGCTGGCTGAGTAGACGTAGGCGTTAGGGATGGGGTCCGGCTGGGTAGCTACACTAGCCGGTCCGAAAGGTGGAGGAGGAACAGGAAAGGGCGGATTTTGGGTCGCGACCCCGAGGAATGGGATGTTGCTGACGGTCTCGTACAGGCTGCCAACGCCAAGCGTCGGGATGCCGGTCAACGAAAGGAGATCGGTGGTCAGATTGATGGCGATGAAGCCGAGGATGTCCTGGTGTTCGATCTCATCCCGCAGGACGGAGTTCGGATCGTTGATGAAGTGCTGGAAATGCTCCGGATAGGGTCCGGTGCTCTGAGACCCCGGAGCCAAAGTGTCCAGCCCGATGTTGATCTCCGGAACCACATGCTGTCCGCCGGGGGGAATTGCGCCGACCGTTAGCGTGGTTATCGGCTGGATCCCGACGCCGGGTGGGTTGGGCCCGGGAGGAACCGGTGGGGGTTGCAGCAAATCCGGGAGCGGGGGCGGAGCCGAAGGAGGAACCACGTAAGGGCCGGGGAACGGCATGGGAGAGAGACCTGGGTACACGTTGCCCGGAGTGCTGAATGGAGTGAGGTGCGGAATTTTCGGTTTACCTGGAGTCGGCTTGGAACCCGGGTTCGGTCCCTGCATCAGCACCGTGACTCCGTGCGGGATGCTAGCCATCCGCACGATGGAGGGTTCATTCACGATCGTATTCCCGGTTTCGGGCTGCTGGCTCGCGGGCACGTTCATGAACAATCCTGGCTCGATGTGTAGCGCCTGGCCAGCGGTTTGCGAGTATCCCGGCGGCTTCACTTTCGGCGATGGAGCCGGATCGGCGTCGCTGACCCGCTGCAGGTAATGCAAACCATAGAGATCGAGGTCAGGCTGGTTGGCGAAGCCGCGGTTCGGGACCACACCGGGGATGATCTGAAAGTCGAAGCCGTCATGGGTGAGATTGAGCTCCAGGAATCGTTTGATGGCGCTGTTCTCTGGCGGCTGGTTGTTATCGGGCCGCCAGATCGCGTTGAAGCCGTGTCCCCTCCAGCTGCCCGCCAGGAACGCGAGCGGGCCCAACTGCAACGCTGTCGTAAGCGGACCCTGCTGGAAGCGGGGCGGCATGAAGGCGCCCGTGTTCTTAAACGGGCACGTTTGACGTGAAGTTTCGTCGCTCATTTGGATCTCTCCTGGAATGGAATTCGGACGGATGGCCCGCCAATTGGAGTGGATCTGGGATGCACCTGTCTTAACGGAGCAACTGCCCTCGTACAGATAGTGGTGTGAGACGCAGAAACGTTTCGTGGGTGCCGATCGGGGTCGGAACATGATGCGCGGACCGCCGCGTCGAGGAAGTGCTAAGAGAACGGTGAAGTGAACGAGCGAACGAAATATCTCCAAAAACAAATTGCGGCTGCCAGCAGGCGACCTTCACGGCAATCCACCAGAGGGCGGGCGCAGGCGATGTCACCGCAGGTTCGCTGAAATTTAACAATGCGTGAAACGATCTGCCGGTTTTCGACACTATAACCAATAGTGGGAAATATCGTGCGGTAAGGCGATTGCACCACAGTTTAGGATCTTGGCCCGGCAAACTTCCGGGCTGCGATCCAATTAGAGCGCCGGAGCCGACGGGGAAGCGGTTCCGGTGCTTTGTTCTTGCGTTTCCCCGATGGAACAACTCCCACTACTCTGCCAACCGAATAGGAGCTTTCTTAGACTTCCCAGTGCCTGCCACTCGCCCCAACTCAATGCCAGGACGCCGACTTACCGGCCACACTGCGGCGAAAACCGCGCCCTTCGTCATGGTTGCGACGGGCAGCTTCACACCTCCACCTGAAGTGCTAAACTGTGTCCCACCTTCACGTTCCCGGGGTCAACTCTTGCAATTCCACTCCTTTGACGACGACTATCTAAGTCGACTGCGAGAGGGCGATTTCCCCACCCAGGAGCACTTTCGCAAGTACTTCACCGCCATGATGAAGGTGAAGTTGCGGTCTAGACTGAAGTCTCCGGACGCCATCGAAGATGTGCAGCAGGAGACCTTTGCGCGATTTTATATGGCCCTGCACGAGGGAAAAATTCGCGAACCGAAGAGTCTGGGTTCCTATGTCAACTCGATGTGCAATAACATTTTGAAAGAGTCCTGGCGCGCCGATCCCGTCGTTTCTCTGGACTCCGGCGACACTCCGGAACCTCCCGCCGCACCGTTTGATGTGTCCAAGATTATCGACGACGGGCAGGTGGCGCAAAAGATTCAGAACGTAATCGAACAACTCCCCGAACGCGACCGGCGAGTGCTGCGCGCCGTATTTTTTGAAGAGCGAGACAAAGACGAAGTTTGCCGTGAGCTTGGAGTAACCCGCGACAACCTGCGCCTCTTACTGCATCGGGCAAAGCAAAAATTTAAGCACTTGTACGCGGACGGGAATGATTCACTGGGGCTTGTCCGGGCCTGATGGCTGTGAAGCGCCGAGTCACGCCGGCGCACGATTGGAGTATACGAGGGGGCCTTTTATGGATCATGACTCGGCGGCTGCTCAAAATATGACGGAAAGATATCTGCTCGACGAACTCGATCCTGCGACGCGAGACGAATTTGAAGAACATTATTTCAACTGCACGGAATGCGCGGCCGACGTTCAAGCTGCGGCTTTCCTGGTCGACAGAATTCGGGATGGCGCGATATCTGGCCCCGAGGTCCATCCCGTGCCGTTGTCTCAGGCGGGCCCGCCTCGCCCCGCATGGCTCGCCTGGCTGCGCCCTCGGTTCGTTGTTCCGGTGTTGGCCGGGTTGCTGCTGGTCGTTGGATATCAGAATCTGGTGACGTATCCGCGGCTGTCACGCCAGTTAAGCACTCCACAGATTCTGCCCTGGGCGCTCGTAAACTTCGATACCTATGGGGCAGATGGGCCGACGATTACGTCGCAGCCTGGGCAAGCCTTTCTTCTTCTGGTAAGAATCCCTCGAGGTGGCGCCTATTCTAAGTACGCTGCAGAACTGTACGATCCCGCTGGAAAGCCGGAATGGTCATTCGAGTTCGCGACGCCATCATCATCCGAGCAAGATCAATGGCCGCTGCGGGTGCCGGGAGGGAATCGAGCTGCGGGGAGATACACATTAAAGCTGCGGGGAATTACTGCTTCAGGGGAAAGCAAGGGCGTAGGCGAAACGTCGTTTGAATTGCAACTTCAAAAATGAGCTCACAGGAGAGGAGCTAACAATATGGCCGCAAATCCGAAATTACCTATGATGTCGGGGTCCGCGAAGGAGCAGTACCACATCTATCACGCCGAAGCCTACATACTCAAAGGCGAAATCGAGCACCCGATCAAGCAGTCGATCGAAGAGTACGGCCGCGTTGTTCTGGAGCACACCCGCCGCGAGAGCCTCATCACCCAATCGGTCGGTGAGACCAATATCGAAGGGCTGATTTCCTTCAAGCGCGGACACACGCGTGTCGCCGGCACCCACGTCCAGCAGAAGAAGGATATCTACGGCAACGATCACGCCGGGTGGGCAACGTTGGCGACGTCGGCGATCGAGGGATACAACGTGGTCGATGTCATCACCGCCGATCGCGTGGTGGCGCAGCTTACCACCGAGCATCCGATGACCACCGACCTCGAGCACCCGATAGCCCACGTTCCGCGAGTCAACTTCCTCGGCACGCGCTTTGAAAACCTGCGCATCGGCGGATTCCCAATCGACGTCGAACTTGACCTGGCGTTCTGTGGCTCGAAGCCGGAAGGCGACCGTTCTTACCTGCAGGACGGCAGCTTTCTTGATCGCGTACAACGCCAGCTCGATGGCATTCTCGACAGCGACGACGTTCCCGAAAGCTTAGAAGAGAAATACGGAGCCGAGATCACTTACATCGACGAACTCAGGAAGCGCGCCAAGGATGCCGGGAAAGACGACGGGAACGGAGCAGGTGCGGAGGGCGGCACGAACGGCTATCCTAAGCTGCGATGCTCACTGGTCAAGAAGATCAAGTTGCCGGCCAAGATTCCCGGAGTCAGGACGTTCGGGAATCTGATCTTCATTCAAGACTTTGGGACCGTTGCCTTGGCCGAAATCGAAGTCGGCGTCAGGAGCGGCCACAGCGACTTCACGAGCCGCAAAGGCGGCGTGGCGCCAACGCAACCCAGCGAGAGCAACTACTTCACGCTGAACATGTTCGACATGCGTCTGGGCTGCGGGACGGGCGGGACCGGGAAGGGTGGCGGAGTTTCTGGCAACGGCCAAAGCTATCCCTAGCGGTTGGCGGGTTTCTACTGACACTGGCCTGCGGACTGGGCTGTAGCCACCGCGAGAATCCGCAGGCTTCTCTGGAGGATCCGCAGACTTCTTTTCATGCTGCACAGGAGGCGCTTCAGCGCGGCGATTTGGTTCGCGCCCAGGCCGAGGCTGAAAGCGGTCTCAGGCAGTATTCGGTTACGAGCCCAGAGTGGGCGAGAAAATTTCGAATCCTGGATGCAGAAATTGTTTTGGTGCGTGGTAATGATTATCGACAGGTGTTAAATCTTTTGGGCGCTGGATCAGAGCTCCCACAGGACAGAGACTCGATTATTGAGGTCCTTGCCCTCAAGAGCGTAGCGCTTGCTCGACTGCGAGAATTTGACGAGGCTGACCTAAATCTTCGGAAAGCGGAGGCTTTATGCGACGCGTCGCAGGATGTCATCTGCGGGGTAGTCCTCCGAGCACGCGGCGTCTTCTTCTTGCAGCAGGGGCAGCCTGCAAAAGCGAAGTGCCTCTTTGAACAGACCGCGAAATTTGCTCGCCTCCACGGGGACCGCTTCCTGGAGGCAACCACTCTTCTTAATCTTGGACTGGGAGCGCTCCGAGAGCAACACTTCGATGAGGCGATCGACTGGACCGATGCTGCGTACCGAACAGCATTGGTCTTGGGCGCGGGGACTGTCGCGGAAAAAGCGCTGGGTAATCTTGGGTGGGCCTACTACTACCTGGGTGACCCAGAAAAGTCGCTCGAGAGGTCCTTGGAAGCCGAGAAGCTCGCCACTCAAGCAGGTGCCGACACCGATCGTCTGACATGGATCACGGCCACCGGTTATGTCTACGCGAGCCGGGGAGATCTTGCCAGTGCCACGCACTCATATCAGGAAGCCCTCGATCTTGCGAACAAGACAGGCGGCACAGAAGCTATCTATGATACCTCCCGAGCCCTCGCTCTTGTGTCGGTCGAGAGCGGCGACCTAGGCGCAGCGCAGAGTTACTCGGACCGCGCCAGAGAAATCGCACTTGCCGACAAGAACCGCCTCGAAGAGCTCTACCCACTCTTCGTAAAGGGACTGATCGCCGCCAAGTCGCACGAAGAGGCGGAAGCAGAGCGAATCTTCCGCGAAGTCGAAAGCGACCCGCAAACAAATGCCTCGCTGAAGTTTCGAGCCGAATATGCGCTCGCGCAACTTTACGAAACTCAAGGCCGCTCCGCTGCAGCCGACCGCGAGTATCAGACGGCGCTCAAAACCATTGAAGCCTCGCGCTCGTCGCTCAAGCGCGAGGATTCGAAGCTGCCGTTTTCTAATAACGCCCGGCGCGTCTACGACGACTACGTCCACTTTCTTGTGGCGAACAAGAAAACTGACGACGCGCTGCGCTGGGCCGACTTCAGTCGCGCTCGCACTCTAAACGAAGGCTTGGGATTGCTGCCGCAGGAAGGTTCGGTGGGGCCTCCGCCATTAGCCGCTCTGCAAATCGCGCGGCGCGCGGGCGGCACACTTCTTTTTTATTGGCTGGGAGAGAAGCAGTCTTATTTGTGGGCGATCACGCCGCAGAAGATCAGCTTGTTTACACTTCCTCCCAGCAAGGAAATCGACGCCGCTGTACACCGGTACAGAGAATCTCTGAAGCTGCAAGACGTTCTCGCATCGGCCGACAAAGATGGGCAATCCCTTTATCAAACGCTGATCGGGCCGGCACAAGAGTTGTTGAAGAAGGACGCTAAGGTCTTCGTGATCCCCGACGGCAGCCTGAACAACCTCAATTTTGAAACGCTTCTCGTCTCCGGACCACAGCCAAAGCTGTCTGAACCGAATGCGCGCAAATCCAACTTGCATTACTGGATCGAAGACGCGACGATTGCGGATGCCAGTTCGTTGCGGGTGCTGGCAGCGGGTCGCCCCGGCAAACTGAAAGACGAAATAAAAGACGAGCCAAAACGCGATCGCACGCTGCTGATTGTCGGTGACAGCATCGCTCCGAACGATGAGTATCGCGAACTGCCGCAAGCTGCCGCGCAAATGAAAAGCGTGGAGAGCCATTTTTCGGCCGCCACGAAAATCCTTGCTCGGGCAGATGCTACGCCATCGGCATATCTGGCCAGTGCTCCCGAGCAGTTTTCCTATATCCATTTTGTTGCGCACGGAACGGCCAGCCAGTTGAGTCCGCTCGACTCGGCGATTGTGTTGTCTAAAGAGAACGCAACCGACAGTTCATTCAAGCTCTACGCTCGCGATATCATTCGCCACAAATTGCGCGCCGACCTGGTCACGATCTCGGCGTGTTATAGCGCCGGCGAGCGCTCGTATTCGGGCGAGGGCTTGGTCGGACTCTCGTGGGCTTTCCTCAGAGCGGGCTCCCACAACGTAGTCGCTGCCTTGTGGGACGTGTCAGACGCTTCCACAGTGCAACTCATGGACAAGTTCTACGATGAACTCAACAAGGGGGCGAGCCCCGGTGCCGCGCTGCGCAACGCCAAACTCTTGTTGCTTCGCGGAAAGGAATTCCACAATCCGTTTTACTGGGCGCCCTTTCAACTCTATGCACGGTTGGGGTGAGGAGCCGCGCGTTGGGCCGACACGTCCCTCAGGCACCCGTTCAAAATGGCTGCAGCGGTTTCGCGATGCAACACGCGGTCCCCGGGTGGCATCATGCGCGCCAGATGCGGGGGATTGGGAAATCGTCAGGTGCGTCTTGTGCGGTGACGGGGCCTACGCCCGGTTGGACGGGGCAGAGTCCCGTCACCACACGAAGTTTTCACTGCTTGTCTTTCGGGGTGACGTTGGCATCGGTGTCTTTGTCGGTGTCGGGGACGCCGGCCTTATGCGCCTGGTCCTGCATTTCATCTAGCTTCTGGCGAGCGTCATCCAGCGCTTTTTTCTTTTCATCGACATCGTTTTTGTACTGCGAGTTTTCCTTATCCCACTGTCCAGCGTCGCGGAGTCGGACGTTGGCATCGGCATTCAGCTGGACGGCGCGTAGGTGGAGCTCGCGCTGATCGAGATCGAGCTCGTGATTGAGGGCATCAATCTTCTGTTTCTGCTGATCGAGCTTCTGCTTCCACTCTTCTGCTACCTTCTTTCGGTCGACGGCGGCTGCGGAGGAAGCGGCGGCGGCCGGTCTTGCACTGGCTGCGCTGGCATCGCCCGAGGGCGGCGGTCCGACCACGCTCAGAGTTTCGGTGGTCGGGAGATTGTCATTGTCATAGTGGCGAGTGCTCGTACCGGTATCGGGTTTGTTCTTGCGAACCGAGCGCGCGTAATCTCCAAGGGATTGGGCGGTGGCTCCGCTGACTCCGAGGAGGAGCAGAGTACCAATGGCCATGCATGTTGTGCGCTTCATGTGATCATCCTTTCGCAATCCCGCGATTCAGCTCGCGGCCTGCCGTCGTTAAGATTAGGAACTGGTGGTTGCCGCCTTGGCGCCCACCAGAAAAGTGCCAATCGTCTCGTCCAATTGCGTGGTTTCGTGGGCGATGCCTTCGGCCAACTGCCGCGCCATTTCCGGGTTCACGCTGCTCGAGAGTTGCCGCGCATATCCGAGGATCGTAGCCAGGGAAGCGCGCAGCCCGAGTGCCAGTTCCGACGAGATTTCCTGGTGCATCTTCTGGTCGTGCCGGATGCGCTCGAGGTCGGTCTTGTCGGTGAGTAGAAGCGTCGTGCCCATGAGACTCGCGTCGTCGGCGAGCACCGGAGAGGCCGTCACTTCGAGTACATGGCTTGTTCCTTCGCGGGTGAAGTAATTCAGCAGCAGGCCGCGAACGGCTGCCTTTCCGGCGAGTGCGGGAGCCAGAGCTTCTTCGACGCTCGATCCCGAAAGAGGTCCGCCTTTTTTCCGGCCATCCTTTTCCAAGTTGTCTTTTTCCGGACGCACGGTCGCGTTGCGGAAGAGATCGCCGGTATTCAATCCCACGGGCGAGGCAAATCCCAATAGAGTTCGCGCGGCCGCGTTCGCCTGCCGCACCAGGCCGCTGGTATTCAAGAACAGCACGCCGCAGGAAAGATTGGCGAGTATGGTCGAGCTCAGCGTGTCTGAGGCTTTCGCTTTTCTGCGATCCGACAACTGCTGCGCGGCCAGTTCATGCTTTTGCTGCTTCAGTTGCTGGATCACCGCATGGTAGGCGTGCACGGGCAGTCCCTCGGCCGCCAACGGAGAGTGGTTCAGCGATTCGGATTCGGGCACAAGATTCTTGCGCAGGCGGCGAATCATGAACAAACCCAATCCGAAAGCGACGATGGCAGCGAACAGAAGAAGACCCATACGGAGCGCGACGGGATTCATCAGCACTCTCATAAGGGGCTCCAATACCAATGCAGAAGCTGGTTTCCGAAGAAGAACGATAAAAGCGCCATGCTGCCGAGAAAAACACCAAACGGCATCTCGTAATAGCGGAGTGCAAGTCGGGCGGAGCGCCAGGCGCGGCGGCGGGCTGCGGATCGCGCCTCCTCGAATGACATGCCCGAGGAAGTGCCCGAGGCGGTCCCCGAGGAGTTGTCCGCCGTGGAAGCATTCGGCGAGGACCTGTGGGACGCGGTGGCGCGCGCTTCATTCCGGCGAAGGCGCTTGATCCAAACCGCGAGGACGGTGCTCAATCCAAAAAGTGAACCGGCCAACGAAGCGGCAAAGATGGTTAAGACGGTGAGCTTGATTCCGAGGAACGCTCCGATCATCGCCATCAGCTTGACGTCGCCGAATCCCATGCCCTCGACACCACGGGCGCGCAGGTAGATGGCTGCGGCTCCATAGAGAAACGAGGCACCGAGCGCAGCTCCTAGCAAGGAGTCTGACAGCGACCACAAGCGCCAGGAAATCTCGCTTCTCATGGCGGGCGATACCAGACCGGGCATGATTCGCGAAGCCAAATCATTGACCGGAACCACAAGACTGAAAGCAATTCCCAAAGCCAAGCCGGGCAGAGTCATGGCGTCGGGAAGAAGTTTGGTTTCGGCATCGGTGAAGATCAAGCCCAGCAGCAGGTAGCCGAGCACGGTGCACTTCAACATCCCGAGGGTCAGACCAAAATGCGCATAACAGCCGAGAAAGAGCAGGCCGGTGAGGAGTTCGATCACCAGATATCGTGGCGAGATGGGTGCTTTGCAGGAGCGGCACTTTCCCCGCAGAATCAGCCAGCTCAGCACGGGCACATTATGGTAGAGCGGGATGAAGTCTCCGCAGTGCGGGCAGGCGGAGCGCGGGGTTACGACCGACTTGCCGAGCGGCAACCTGTAAACACACACGTTCAGGAAGCTGCCAAAGCACAGCCCCAGAGCGAAGATCGCAACTGCAAGAGTAATTTCCACTTGACCAGGATTCACATGGGCTAAGTGCCCAGTCTGCTTGGACTTGGATGATTATAAGCGGTGGCGGGCGGCCCTTCTAAGTACGAAGGTCAGTGTACCTCTGACGAATTTAAGTGATTGGGAATAAAGAGGCAATAAGCTCAAGCCACGCGACTGATTTCCTGCCTTTGCGGGATGAAGATTGAGAACACGGTTCCGGTGGCTCGGCCGGTTTCGACTCCTTCTATATCTTTGTCGGTGCGGGTGCGCACCCGGATCGATCCGTTGTGTTTCTGCACGATGCCACGCGAGACCCACAATCCCAGCCCGGTCCCGGTGTCTTTTTTCGTCGTATAAAAAGGCTCGAAGATCTGGCGCAGGTGCTCGCGGGGAATGCCGCTGCCGTTATCAGCCACGGTGATGCGGACGCCCTCGGTGCCGTTCGACCAGTTGCGGCCGGGGGCTACGCGGACTTGCAACGACCCGCCCTCGGCCATGGCATCCACGGCGTTCACCAGCAGATTCGCCAGTAACTGCCGCAGTTCTCCCGAATACCCGCTGATCTGGCGGCAGTCCCGATAACGGCGGGTCACGCGAATTTTGCGGCCCTCAAGCTTGCGGGAATAGAGTTGCAGAATCTCGTCCATGATGACGGCAGGATCCATGGGAGCGGGAGAACTGGCATCGCGCACAATCCCTAAAGTCTGTTGTGCCAGGCGAGCGACGCGCCCAACCTCTTGCTCGGCCTGGGTCAGATACTCGACGGCGTGGCTGGAATCGTGACGCGCCAGATAAAGCAGGTTCGTCACGGCTTCGAGGGGATTGTTGATTTCGTGCGCGATCGAGGCGGCAAGGCGTCCGGCGGTGGCGAGTTTTTCGCTACGGCGGATGGCTTCTTCGGACTGCTTCTCGGCCGAGATATCGCGCGCAATGGCCGATGCTCCGACGAGTGTGCCGCTGGCGTTTCGCAACGATGATACCGACAGCAGCACGGGGCAGCGGGTGCCGTCCTTGTGCATGCGCTCGGTGCGATAGGAAGACACGTCGCCCCCGCTATTGAGGATCCGGCGGTTGCCTTCCACTTCGTCGAGGCGTTCCGGGGGAGCCAGCAGCGTTACCGGCGACCCGACGGCCTCTTCCGCGGTGTAGCCGTATAAAAGCTCGGCCGCGCGATTCCAACTGGTGATGGTGCCGTCGGGGGAAGAGCTGTAAATTGCATCGGAAGAATATTCAACAATCGCGGCCATCTCGCGTGTGCTGCGATCGGCGCGCAACTCCGCCAACGATTTCTGCCGGGCCATGCTGCCCGCGAATACGGAAATGGCTAAGAAAGCGATTAATCGCTCCAGGTCGGTGCCGCCGGCCATGGCGAAGCTGAAGTAAGGAGGAAGCGCGAAGAAATCCAGGCACGCCGTCGAAAGCAGCGAACAGAATAGTGCTGGGCCGAAGCCTGCGAAGCGCGCAGTGAAGAGCACCGCCGCGAGCAACAGAAGAAAAAGATGGCGATGCAGCGCCGGGGTGAATGTCCAGAAGCTGAGCGCCACCCAGACGGCGATCGCTGCGCCGGCGTAGGGCACGAGCACGGAATACCGGCTCCGTCCGACCCAACTCTTCAGCTTGGCCACAATGAGCGACATTGTTCAGGATACGGCAAGGACTAGGCGGCGTGAGACCGGACGGGCAAGGGCGCTTCCGTGTCCCGGGGAAACTGTAGCAGCACACGGGGCGCGGGGCAACCGGTTCTACACTTATTCGGTTTTCAGTTTCCGGGCTTTAGTTCTTGGCAGCTTTCAGTCTTTGTGGAGAAATTTGTAGTCGAGGATGGAAGCCGCCAATCCGAAAGCGTCGGCAGCGTTTTCACCCGCATCCCTCACCCGAATCAGTCTTCCCTGGCACAGCACGTTGCTGTTCTTTTGTCCGGAGATATCTTCCGGCATCTCGAAGATCATTTCCACCAGCGCGTTTGCCGGCAGCTGTTGCGGGCCGTAGAACCATACGCCAGACTGGCTGATGTTCTGAATCTTGCCCTCGTACCAGGTACTCAGATTCTTTCCCCGATATCGAACCGGGAGGCTGGATCGCAAGCGTCGTGCGCGAGGCATCCATGTCGGTTGCTTTTGACCGGAGCGACGGCGGACAGTCGTGGTATCGGCGACCGGTTCATCAACTTTGTTGCCCCGTCGCATCGTCTTCCAGTCATACTGGTAAGCGGACGCGCAGAGCAAGCAGACTTGGTAGTACTCTCCATTGGTCGCACGTCGCGGCCAGGAAAACTCGTGTGAACAGCGTCCCAGCATAAGAACATCCATCAGTTTTTGCGGCATGATGACGAGTCGGGCCCCCGTACAGATCGGACACCTCCATCTTCTGACGGCTGCGCCGTTCTGGGTAGGTTACTTTCGTGTATCACGCATTAGGACTTATGCTTTCACATATGTCGTTGGCCGCACAGTCGCGCGCGGGCTTCGCTCTGGCGGGAGGCAAGAGTTCTCGCATGGGCTCGAATGTAGATAAGGCGTTTCTGGATTTTCACGGTCAAACATTACTGGATCGCGCGCTCGCCGTGATGGCCGCAGTCTGCGACCGGGTGACGATTGTCGGCGACCCGGTCAAGTTTGCGAAATACGAGTCGACGAAAAATAGTTCGGTGGTGGCCGACCTTTTCGCCGGATGCGGTCCGCTTGCCGGAATTCACAGCGCGCTCGTGCATTCCTCTGCCCGGTTGAACCTGATGCTCGCGGTGGACATGCCCTTCGTCTCCAGCGAACTGCTCGCGTTTCTGTTCGCGGCGGCTGAAGAAGAAGAGAACCATGCCATGGTTACAGTGCCTCGCACGAGTCGCGGATTGCAGCCGCTGTGCGCGATCTATCGACGCGATTTTTCTGCCGCCGCCGAGCAGGCTCTGCGGGCAGGGAAGTACAAGATCGACGCCGCGTTTTCCGGCGTGTCTACGCGGGTGATCGAAGAGAGCGAACTCGGAGCGGCGGGCTTTTCGGAGCGGAACTTTTTCAACGTCAACACTCCGCAGGACCGGATGGCGGCGGAGGGGGATTTGGACGCCTCATCATAATCACAATCATAGTCACAGTCGTCATCATAGATCGGCATTCTAGGTCGGCAGCATAGTCAGGCATCATAGTTCGGCAGGGCTTGAGCCGCGCGGCGTCTCATGCGATGCTGATAGCCATGGCAGCGGCGGGAACACCAGGTCCGTACATCGAGTTCGAGAATGTCTGCAAGGCGTTTGGAGACAGGGTCGTCCTGCAGAACGTCAGCTTCGAGGTGCTGGCGGGAGAGATGGTGTGCATTCTGGGGCGGAGCGGCGTTGGAAAATCGGTGGCGCTGCACAACATCATGGGCTTCCTGAAACCGGATTCGGGCCGGGTCATTGTTGCGTGTCAGGACATCACCGACTACAACGAAGTCCAACTCGAAGGGATTCGGAAGAAAGTGACGATGGTGTTTCAGAACGGCGCGCTCTTCGATTCTTTGAGCGTGGGTGAGAATGTGGCGTTTCCCTTGCGCGAAAAGCGGGAGCTTTCGGAAGAGCAGATTCTGCAGGTGGTCGATGGCCTGCTCGAAATGGTTGGAGTCAAGGAGATGCGCGACCAGTTGCCCTCCGACCTTTCGACCGGCATGAAACGTTCCGTCGCCATTGCGCGAGCGCTTGCCGCGCAACCGGAATGCGTGCTCTACGACGAGCCGACCACCATGGTCGATCCCTTGATGGGCAATCTGCTGGGCGATCTCATCGCTCGCCTCAAGCTGCAATTGCACCTGACGTCGGTCGTGGTCACGCACGACATGCGCCTGGCTAAGAAGCTGGCGGACCGGGTCGTCTTTCTGCATGAAGGCCGTGCGATTTTCTTTGGACCTTACCAGGAGATGGAGAAGTCCAAAGAGCCCATCATTCGCGAATTTTTGGAATTGGACGAGTTGAAGCTGGAAGCGTGATAAGGCAGTTCCGGGTTCCCGGTTGTCAGTTCCCAGTAAAGATGTCTTAGGTTGAACTCGACCTTTCGGACAGGGCCGGCAAGGCTCCACGTATCGGGCACAACCTGGTATCCGATGGGGGGTGAGTGTAATGGGGATTAATGAGATGGTCCGCCGCCGGGTAGGATTACGGCTCGGCAGTTCCAAAGAGGAGGATCATCGCCATGCACATCGCATCGATCGGCATCGATTTGGGCAAGACCACCTTTCACCTGGTTGCATTAGGAGAACGCAATAAGATTCTGGTGCGCAAGAAGTTCACACGGGCGCACTTGCTGGCCTATACTGCAAACCTGCCGGCGGCGCTCATTGGTCTCGAGGCTTGCGCAGGAGCACACTTTGTGGGAAGCGCACTGCGAGAACAAGGTCACCAGGTGCGACTGATCCCGGCGCAGTTTGTGAAGCCTTACCGCAAGTCGAACAAGAACGACTTCCTCGATGCGGAAGCCATCGCCGAAGCCGTGACCAAACAGAACATGCGCTTTGCGCAGCTCAAGACGCAGGAGCAACTTGACTGGCAAGCGATGCACCGGGTTCGGGATCGGCTCGTGCGACGGCGCACGGCGCTGATCAACGAGATTCGCGGATTCCTGCTGGAACGCGGTATCACCTTTGCGGCCCAGCCTATTCACCTGCGCAAGAACCTGCCCGTTGTGATCGAAGATGCCGAACAGAATCTGAGCCCGCGTCTACGCTGGCTGTTGGATCGCATGTGGCAAGAGTGGAAGCAGACAGAGACCGAGATCGAGGCAATCACCGACGAGATTGAACGCATCAGTAATGAAGATGCACGCTGCCGGCAACTCCGGCAGATCCCCGGCTTCGGCCCGCTCGTCTCCACCGCCACCGTGGCCGCCATCGGCAACGGCTCTGCCTTTCGTCGCGGACGCGACTTCGCGGCCTGGGTGGGCGTGGTGCCCCGACAGTACTCCACCGGGGGCAAGCAAAAGCTGTACGGCATCAGCAAGCGCGGCAATGTCTATCTGCGTCGCATGTTGATCCACGGTGCTCGCGCGGTATTGTTTCGCGTGAAGTACGACACCGGAGGATTCGGGCAGTGGGTGCGGCGGCTGGCGCAGCGTGCTCCCCACAACAAAGTCGTAGTGGCGATCGCCAACAAACTGGCGCGCATCGCCTGGGCCGTGCTGTCCAGCGGAAAAGATTATCGACATCAGCCGCTGCCGCAACTAGCGGCCGCTTGATGGCCGTGGAAAAGACGCTGCGCTTGGAAAGCACAAAACGCTTTCCACTTTTCCACCGCCACGACGACGGATGTTAGACAGAGTTCTACCAAGGTCTGCTGAGGAGAGAAGAAGACGACAAGAACAGCCAATGGCGTGCCGGAAAACCTGATGTTGCAAATGCGTCCCTAGTGACCGAGGGATTTGTAAGGACCGGCGCGTGCGTATCATCATCGAGTGCCCGGAGAACATTCTCCACTTAGAGGCCGGATACATTTACGCAGACTGTCTTTTCGCCCAACTTCAACCCTCTTGCAGTCCGGCGGCGGACCATACATTTTCAACAGCTATCCTAAGGAGTAGGCTTCCGACGAAACCATGACTCGCCGAACATACTACGTGTTTCCTGTTCTGCTTCTGGTTGCTATTGCCGTTGCACAGTCCGACCAAGCTGCGGGACCACCGTCGTCATCAGCTCGCAATACTGCTCAAGACCTAACTGCGGACCAAAAATCAAAAGTCGAACTGCTTGCCAAGCTCCAAAAACACTTTGGCAAGGACATGAACAGTCCGGGCGTTGAACTCTCTCTGAAAGAGACAGATCGCTCGCGATCCGGGGATCGAACACTCGTGACCTACAATCTCTATGGGACCGGGCTATCTCCTGATACCACGTTCACATTGATCCAAGTTCAGCTTGACGGCACCATGGCTAAGGTCATGGAGGGGGTGACGTTGAACAGTAAAGGTGAGGCCGTTTGCGCTGGGCGGGAAGGCACATGTAAGGGCGATGGTCCCAACGACCCTATTAATTTAGTCGCCTACGCGGGTAAGGGGGAGCCTAAACGATTCGGGTTGGTTTCCGATGACGAAGCGCATGTGAAGGGATTTGTAGCTGTTGTCCCTTTCCCCAATGCGAAATCTGACAAAGGGTGCCGGTTGGAATCCATTATCGGCAGTCCTAACGGCGAACTGACCTTTATCCAAGGAAGTGGTTTTGAGCCGAACGCGGAACTGACCGTCGACGGCGAAAGCTATGGCGAAAAACACCATGACAAAGGCACAGCTCAGACGGATGGCTCCTACTTCTCTGCGTTGATGCCGTATGTAGCTGGCAAGAAATCTGGCAAGACCAGTATCGAGGTGAAATCGAAAAACTGCGATCCGAAGATCACGTTCGAGTGGGGAACATACCATCTTGAGTAAGCCCTTGCCAGTGATCTGCATTCTCAACTGTTGAAATCAGGCGTTAGAACTCAAAACACGCTTGCCAAGGTCGATAAGTGAAATGGGGATGTTAGGCCAACTGAGCGTGGCTCTAGGCGTCTTGGATCGGATCCGAATAGACCACGATCCCAGCACCGCTCTTAGCCGCACGCTCGTGGCACTCACGCATAATCGGGTCATCGCTGTGGAAAGGCTGGGCTAGCTTTTTCAGGTTCTGGATTGTTGGATCACCCCATCCCTTCGATTGCAGCAGCGAACAGATGGCGTTTTCTGCGTCCGATTTTTGCGCGCGCACCATAGCAAGGATTGCGTGCTTAGCTTGTGCCGGGTATTTTTGATCCGACCCGTAAGCACGCCCGGTACACAACGCGGCCCATATCGGCAATGTCTTTGAGCCAACTCCTATGAAATTCCGCCATTTCATCGTGGTGCAATCCTAAATCAACCCACCTGTGGCCGTAGTTTTCTTAGTTGACGAAAACAGCGTTAACACTCAAACCCCTCGATGAGTGAAGTTGGGATATCCCGCTAACCAACGACTCAACGGCCCGTTTGGAGGAACCAAGTCTTCGTTTGAGAGTGCTAGTATACGGCGGTGCCTCCCGGCTTCATGATTTTCTTCTTGCTCGTTTGTGGGCTGTTGGCGATGGCTTCAGGTGCACTCGCCGGAGTGCTGGCGTCCTTCCTCCTCAGACTTCCGATACGGGGTATCTGGAAGGACGCTGTGCTTGGCCTGTTGGGTTTTCTGGTGCTCTGGGTGACCCATCTTGTTTCCCTGATCGGCTCCTTGCTGAATAACAACCTCATCGACCCAGTTAAACCAGGGCTGGTGGTGGCTGCGCTGTGCGGCATTGTTCGGGAGGTGCTCCGATTCAGGAAGGTGCGCTCGAACCGCACTACGAATTCCCGGGTATAAAGGCCGATGGTTGAGGTAAGCAAGGCGTTAGCACAACTTTGCGCCGTTTGTTCCTTCTTCAGATATTTGGGAACTGGTTCTAGAATCCCTGTTGCACCAATTCTTCCACGGTGATCGCACTCTGCGCCGACCCGCCTTTCATCATCTTTTCCACGTACTTTGCGATGAGGTCTGCTTCCAGATTCACCGGGTCTCCCGGCTTCAGAGAGCCTAAATTGGTCATCTCGACAGTGTGGGGAATGATGGCGATCGTACACCGATTGCCTTCTAACTTAGCGACCGTGAGGCTGATGCCCTCGATCGAGATCGATCCCTTGTGCACCGTGTATTTCTCGACCTCTGACGGGAGTTCAATATGCAGCCACCAGTTCTCGGAGTCGCGGCCGTCGGAGTCGACGATGCGCTCCAACTCGATCAATTTGCCTACTCCATCGACGTGCCCCTGGACGATGTGGCCGCCGAAGCGGCCGTCGGCCTTCATGGGCAATTCGAGGTTGACCAGGGCGCCGCCATCCACATGCATGCGCGAAAATGAAGTGCGCGCCCAGGTTTCTGGCGCGAGATCGGCGCAGAATGATTTTGATTTGATGTCGAGCGCCGTCAGGCAGACTCCGCTTACTGCGACGCTGTGGCCGGTTCCCAGTTCTTTAGGTGTGTTAGCCGCCTCGATGGTGATACGGCGATTTTCTCCGCGCTGCTCGATCTTTACTACTTTTCCTACTTCTTCGATGATTCCGGTGAACATAAGATGTCTGCCTTTCAGCCCTAAAAGGGGGGGCCTTCAACGCTAATGCCAGCTGCTAGTCGATCACGAGTACGGGTCGCGGAGATAACCTTCTACCGCGAAGTCTTCGCCGAAACGGTGTAACTCGAAGCGCTGCACGCACTGCGCTCTTCCGCGCAAGGTTTCGTCGGCGATGAAGGGAACTGCACCCTGTCCGAAAATCTTCGGTGCGTAGTAGAGAAACACTTTGTCCACTTCGCCCGAAGCCAGGGCGGCGCCGTTCACCAGCGCTCCACCTTCGATCAGGAGGCTGGTGATCTCCAGCTCTCTCAGGCTCTTGATAATCGCGGCAAAGTCGGGCCGGCCGTCCGCGGTTGCCGGGATTTGTTGTACGCGAATCCCCTTCGCTTCGAGCGCCAGCCTCGGTGCTTCTTCGGCGGTTGAACATAGGATCAAGACATCGTTTTCGGAGGTCTGAAGCACGCGCGATGCCGGCGGAATGCGCAGGTAAGAATCGAGGATCACGCGCAGCAACTTGCGCCGGCGCGGCAGGCCACTCCGGTCAGTTAGAAGAGGATCATCGGCCATCACCGTGCCTACTCCGGCGAGGATGGCGTCGTTTTGATGGCGCAGTTGCTGCACATGCGCGCGCGCAACTTCGCCGGTGATCCAGTGATACCCGCTGTGCGCACCCTCGGAGGCTGGGGTCGCAGAACCGGGCTCCGTGCCGGGTTTCGTGGCGTCGGCTATTTTCCCATCGAGCGTCATTGCGGACTTGAGGGTGACCAGCGGCTTGGCGCGGCGGATATACTTGGCAAAACTTTCATTCAGTTTCCTGGCTTCCGCCGCGAATAAGCCGATCTCTACTTTGATTCCCGAGGCGCGGAGCCGGGCGAATCCTTGACCGGATACTGCCGGGTTAGGGTCCTCCATGGAGCAGACCACGCGACTGATTCCGGCTGCGATCACGGCGTCGGCGCAGGGCGCGGTGCGGCCCTGATGGGAGCACGGCTCGAGATTCAGGTAGAGAGTCGCGCCGCGGGCTGCGGGGCCGGCTTGCTCGAACGCTAGGATCTCAGCGTGCTTCACGCCGTCATAGGTATGGTTGCCGGATCCGACTTCGCGGCCCGACGCATCCACTACGACTGCGCCAACGGCGGGATTGGGCGAAACGAGGCCAACGCCGGCCCGCGCCAGTTCAAGCGCCCTGCGCATCTGCTGTTCGTCGGACGTCATTCGTTGATCGTCATTCGATGATCGTTAATCGATGATCGCTAATCGATGAGATAGTCTATTTCACCAAAGACAAAAATCCACCACGGAGGCGCAGAGGCACGTAGAAACGGATCTACAATTTGCGCGGCGGATAACTCCGATTATCGTCTTCTTCATCAGGCTCTGCCAATGCCACGGCGCCAGAACGATTCTCCGGACCCCGTTTCTTAGGCGATGGTACGCCGGCGAATGGATCTTCAACCCTGGGATCGCCAAGTGATTCGGAGGGTTCTCGTGAACGGAACAGCCTTCCCACGAAGCGCAGAACCAACCACAGCACAACAATCCCAATCAGCAGTTGCCACCAGACGCTCATCGGACGCGTTCCTCCGTCGTAATCGTCAGGAGAACAGCGATTCTACAAATTCCCTGGGATCAAACGGCAGCAGATCTCCGATCTTCTCGCCGACGCCTACGTAGCGCACGGGCAGACCCAACTCCCTCGAAATTGCGACTACGACGCCACCTTTGGCGGTACCGTCGAGTTTGGTCAGTACAATTCCAGTGACTCCGGAGGATTGCGTGAACTGGCGCGCCTGTTGCAATCCATTTTGACCGGTGGTGGCATCCATCACCAGCAAGGTTTCGTGGGGAGCGCCGGGCACGATCCGTTGCGCGGTGCGCTTCATTTTTTCCAGTTCGAGCATCAGGTTCTGCTTGGTGTGCAGGCGTCCGGCGGTATCGACGATGACGTAATCGGTTTTGCGCGACGTCGCCGACTGCAATGCGTCGAACAATACCGCGGAGGGATCGCCTCCGGCTTTCGTCTTGATCACTTCGGTCCCGGTGCGCTGACCCCAGATTTCGAGTTGCTCGATGGCCGCGGCGCGGAACGTGTCCGCCGCGCACAGCAGCACGGTCTTGCCTTGCGCACGAAGCACCTGCGCTAATTTTCCGATGGTCGTCGTTTTGCCGGTGCCGTTCACGCCCACAACGATGATTACTTCCGGGGTGCCGTCCACCTTGGTGACGGGGTGCGAACCGGTCGTCGTCAAAATTTGCAGGAGTTCCTCTTTCAGCAAGCGCTTGAGTTCATTCACATCCTTGATCTGCTTGCGATCGGCCTTGTCGCGGAGCTTTTCCAGGACTTCGTGGGTGGTGGTGGTGCCGAGATCGGCGCCGATCAAGGTGGCTTCGAGATCGTCGAGGGTCGATCGATCGATCTCCTTGCCAATGGAGACGACATCCTCGATGCGCTCGGCCAGGTTCTCGCGGGTGCGCGAGACGGCCTGCTTCATGCGCTCGATGAAACTTGGTTTTTGTTCTTCGTCCAGACTGCCAAAAAGGGTTTGAATCATGAGGTATCCAGCGATGATTATCCAGCACTGATTATCCAGCAATGATTATAGGAGAATCGCACGTAAAGAATTGGTAATCGGCAATTTGTAATTGGTAATTACGCCCGTAAGACAATTCTTTTACCGGAAACTAACAAAGCAATGACAACCTCCATCGCACCGTTTTCTAACATTATCGAGTCAGTGTAACCAACTCCTGGAGGCAATAACCATGCGGCTTTTATCAGTCTTGGTGCTCATGATGGTCAGTTTCAGTTTCGGTTGCGGCGGGTATGGCTCGGGCAACGGCATGCAACCTGCCACCACTCCGAACATTTCCGGCCTTTCTCCGGACAGCGCGAATGCGGGAAGCGGCGATTTTGTGCTCACGGTCAACGGAACGGGCTTCGCCAGCAATTCGGTGGTCTACTGGAACTCAGCCAACGTTTCCACAACTTACGTGAACGCACAACAGATCACCGCAAGTATTTCGGCAGCCGACATCGCCACTTCGGGCGCCGTTTCGGTGTATGTCAAGAATCCGGGCACTGGAATATACGCGATGGGGGTGAATTCGAATGTCGTCCACTTTACCGTCAACTGAAGAACCGGCGCGCCGGTCAGGTTCGGGTGATTTCGATGGTGAGGGGATCGACGGGTTGGAGCGGCACGGGAGCGGGGGTGGGTAATTCCAGAGGGATGGCTTGCGTGATGATTTTCTGAATGCGAATTTCTCCCCGCTGAAACACGGCCAGCAGCGCGGCGACTGCTCTCGGGTCCAGGCGCTGCCCCGATAGATTCTGAATAATGCGCAGAGCTTCCACGGGATCGTGCGCCTTCTGGTAAGGACGGTTGGTGGTCAGAGCGTCGAAGGTGTCGGCGACGGCGATCACGCGTGCCAGCAGAGGGATATCGTCGCCTTTCAGACCGTAAGGATATCCGCGTCCGTTGAGCGCCTCATGATGCAGTTCGATACCGGGCAACATTTCGCGTAACTGCGGCACCGGACGAAGGATGTTCGCGCCCTTTGTGGTGTGCGTCTTCATGATCTCGAATTCTTCCGGAGTCAGAGCGCCCGGTTTTTTCAGGATGCGATCTTCGATGCCGATCTTGCCGACGTCGTGCAACTGCGCCGAGATGCGCAGGATTTCGAGGAAGCCCGGGTCCAGCCCCATTTCTTTCGCGATCATGAGCGAGTACTTTGTGACGCGGTCGGAATGGCCGCGCGTGTAGGGATCCTTTTCGTCAACGGCGCCGGCCAGCATCTGGATCGATCCCATGAATAGATTCTTATTCTCTTCCGCGGCGCGCTTCAGGTCTTCGACGAACTGTTCCAATTCTTCAGACATGGTGTTGAAGGTTGCGGCCAGTTCGCCAATCTCGGTGCGGGTCCTCAAGTGCACACGTTGCGAGAAATCACCGCGCGCAATGGCCCGGCTGGACTGTGCCAGCACTTGCAAGGGGCTGGTGATGCGGCGCGCCGAAAGAATACTGAGACCGACACTGACAAACACGGCCAGCCACGCCAGCAAGCGGCCGGTACGCTGCATCTCATAGATTCCGCGATATGCGTCTTCGCGCGGCTTCTGCACTACCACCGCCCAGTCGAGCGAGGTCACCGGACTGTAGGTTCCGAGCATTTCGGTCTTATTGCCGTTGTCCGTTACCGTGAACTCGCGGGTCGCTGCCAACTGGGCTTTCGAGCCTTCGTCGACAAAACTGCGTACGATCTCGAAGTGGCTCATGTCCTGTCCGGTGGCATATTGCGCGGTTGCGGCAGCCACCAGGCGTCCCTGGCTGTCGACGACGTACGGCATCAAGCCGGTCAGACTGACTTGTTGCAGGCGGCGGATCAGGTAATCCATATCGACGACTGACCCGATCATGCCGAGAAAGCGGCCATCATACATAACCGGGGAACTGACGAGCATGACGGTTCGCGCCGATTTTCCGCTGCCGACCGTTAACGGCTGCCCACTGTAGATGCGGCCCTCGCGGGCGGCCTGGAAGGCGTGCTCGAGCTCTCGCTGCAGAAAGGCGTCGGGTTCAATGCGCCCGGCCGAAACTCCCTTGGCGTCGGCATTGAGCAGGGTGGCGTAGGCAATATCGTTCGACGACGAAACAAAATTCTCGACCATGGCGCGGAGTTCGGGCGTCAGAAGCTTCTGCGCACTCAGGTCGTTGCCGCTGGCATTGGCCAGCATCATCACCTGGATGGACGATGACAGATTGGCGAGCATCATGTGCAGCGCTTCACGGTGCTGGGAAATATCGTCGGCCAGCGAACGTGTAACCGTGTTTTGCAGGAGCATCTCGTTGGTTTTTAGGCGCTCCCGGTTCATGGTCTCGATCTGCGCCGAGTAAAAATACATAGGCAGCACGCTGATCGCCAGCAGTACGCCAAGGATGACGTAGAGCAGCGGAATGCGCGCGGGAATAGGAAGCTTCAACGGCAAAAGGCAATCCTGGCGGCCCAAGTCCGGGGAAGAGCTGGTCCGTTCTGTATCTATTCTAAGTTGGATGGCGGTGGTTACCTCAGGTGCTTAAAGTACAGCTCACCATTACGGAAGTACTCCGACTCCGTTACCGGGGCAGCCAGTTTGCGGATAACTCGAGGGCATCTCTTGATGGGGCTGGGGCATCAGGTTTCGGCTCGTTCACGGGATAGCTCCGTCTCTACCCCGAGTTTCCGGAGGTGCGAAGGCGTGCGAGACCCAAGAATGATTTTCTAAGATGGCTGGCAGAGCCTGGAACCGGAACCGGACCTGAGAACTGGGAACTGGGAACTGTTTTATAATACTTCCGTCGGCCCGGGGTGTGGCATGCGGTCCTTCCATGTTGGGTGCGCTGGTTCTCGGTTGTTGGTAGTCCTTCTGGTCTTCTCCTCGTTTGCGCTCGGCAGTAATACTCCGCCGCCGAAAATTTCCAAGGAAACGCGCGAACAAATTGTCCACGTCTTTAGTGAAGAGCTGATCTATATCCGCGCGAAATTTCCCATGGGACAGACGGGGCTGAAACTCAAGAATGGAAGCATATCCCCGAGCGGCCCCGAACTCGAGCATTTGATTGCGCTCTGGGGGCCGGCGGCGAAGCCGGGCGACCTGGCCCGCATCAGCAATATCGCTATCAAGGACGACTACATTCATTTTGAGATCAACGGCGGTCCGATCAAAAAGCAGAAGTGGTACCAGCACATTACGGTTGTGGGTGCGAGTTCGTCGGTGCCGGTTGCGCCCTCCGATCCGTCGGCCAACCCTCGCGGCTCGTTCGTCGATCTCTATTTTGACAAGTATGTGCCGGAGCTGACTGGACCGGAGTTGAAGCAGTTGCTGCGCCCGGTTTTTGATTTCGATTCCAAATCGGCGCTCGACGCCTACCTGGAAACTGTTTCTCCGCAGATCAAAGATGCGATCAAGAATCACCACGTACTGGTCGGAATGAATCATGAGATGGTGCTCTATGCCATGGGACGTCCACCGAGGAAAGTGCGCGAACACGATGGCGAGGTTGAGTATGAGGAATGGATCTATGGCGCCCCACCGCAGGACGTCGATTTTGTGCGCTTTGTCGGGGAAGAGGTCGTGCGGGTCGAGACCATGAAGGTGGGCGGCGAGAAGGTCGTCCGCGTGGAAAAAGAAGTTGATCTGGGCACGGCGACGGTTGCCAAGAAACAGGAAAACCGCCCCGCGAATGCGCCGACGTTGCGGCGTCCGGGAGAAGAGATGCCGGAGTCCACTCCTGCCAATCCGTCCAGCACGCCGCCGATCGCCCCGCCGCAACCGACCGGGCCGGACGCGGGGCCAAGTCCTAACGGGAGTCTGTTGCCCGCGCTGACGACGAGATGATCATGCAGGCTCCCGCAGTTGGTACCCGGCTTTGTTCCGCTAACTGTCTACGCTCGACCTTCTCTACCTCGACCTTCTAAACTATTAATGTGAAGATTGCTTTGGGCCAGATCAACCCCACGGTGGGGGACTTCTCTGGCAACGCTGACAAAATCATCCAGTTTGCACTGCGAGCGCGGAGTGCGGGCGCTGGCCTGATTCTATTTCCGGAGCTCTGCGTCTCTGGTTATCCGCCGCGCGATCTGGTCGATCGGCCCGGATTTGTGGAGCGCGGTCGCGCTACCGTGGAAAGAATTGCCGCCGAGACCCAGGGCATTGATGTGATCTGCGGGGTCGTAACCGCGGCCGAGGCGGACTCCGGCAAGAAGGCGATGAACTCGGCCACTCTGCTGCGTGATGGGCGCATCGAGTTCATCCAGTCGAAGATGCTGTTGCCCACGTATGACGTTTTCGACGAGATGCGCAACTTTGCTCCCGCCAAGAGGCAGCAACTATTCAGCTTTTGCGGCAAGCAGATGGCTTTGACCATCTGTGAGGATGCCTGGAACGACAAGCGCTTCTGGAATCGGCAACTGTATGGCATCGACCCCGTCGAAGAACTGGTTCGTGCCGGCGGAAACTTCGTGCTCAACATTTCCGCATCGCCATTCTGGCTGGGAAAGCGCGAACTTCGGCGAGACATGCTCACCTCCATCGCGCGGAATCAGAAGGTTCCGGTCGCGATGGTCAATCAGGTTGGTGGGAACGACAGCCTGGTCTTCGACGGATCGAGCCTGGTGATTGCGCCCGACGGCCGGGTGATTGCCCAAGCGAAGTCGTTTGCAGAAGACCTGATCTATTTCGACTCTTCTTTCGGCGGCCATGAACTCACCGGAGACATCTACGAGCAGGTGGAGGGTGAGGAAGCCAGCGCCTACGAAGCGCTGGTTCTGGGGACGCGAGACTACGTGTACAAGTGCGGCTTCCAGCGGGCGATTATCGGGCTCAGTGGAGGCATCGACTCGGCGCTGACCGCGTCGATCGCGGCCGATGCGCTCGGCTCTGAGAATGTGATCGGAGTCGGCATGCCCGGCCCCTACTCGTCGCGAGGGTCGATTGACGACGCGCGGCAACTGGCGAATAACCTCAAGATTCGCTTTGAACTGCTCTCGATCAACGATATCTACGATGCGGCGCGCCGGATACTCGCGCCGGTGTTTGCGGGGATGCCGCAAGATGTTACCGAGGAAAATATCCAATCTCGCGCCCGCGGCATGCTGCTCATGGCCATGTCGAACAAGTTTGGCGCGCTGGTGCTTTCGACCGGCAACAAGAGCGAATTGGCCGTCGGATACTGCACTCTCTACGGCGATATGGTCGGTGGACTGGCGGTGATCTCGGATGTGCCGAAGACGCTGGTGTACCGCTTGAGCGCTTACGTGAACACACGGCGCGAAGTGATTCCGCAAGCGACGATCCAGAAGCCGCCGTCCGCCGAATTGCGGCCGGACCAGAAGGACTCAGACTCGCTGCCACCCTATGACGTGCTCGATGTGATTCTCGAAGACTACGTGGAGGAGGCGTGCTCGGCGGAACAGATTGCGCGGGTTCACAATTTCGATCTGGAGTTGGTGCGGCGCGTCATCCGCATGGTGGAACGCAGCGAGTACAAGCGCCAGCAAGCCGCGCCCGGAATCAAAATCTCTGCCAAGGCATTTGGCTATGGACGGAGATTCCCGATCGCCGCCAAGTCGGAGCTCTAGTCGTCCGAGTCCGAACTCTAGCTGCAATGACAAGTTCGCAGGGATTTGTAACAATCGAGTGCAATTTCAAAATATGAGAAAACTACGTTGCATGCTGCTCGCTACGATGCTGCTGTCGGGCATCGTCATCGCTCAACCCAAGCCAACGCTGCAGACACGACCGGCGGCCAAACCCGCCGCCACTGCGCCCGCTACGGTCCTCCCCAGCGAAGATACGGTCAACTCGTTTTTATTCCAGATGTTTGGATACGATCCCACGATCACGTGGAAGGTGACGGATATTCGGCCCTCCGAGGTGCCGGGATTGGCGGAGGTTTCGATTGTGATTACGAATGCGCAGGGCGCGAACGCGAATCGGTTGCTGGTCGCCTCGGACGGCAAACATGCCATTGCGGGCGACATTCTACCGTTTGGTGCAAAGCCTTTTGAAGATGCCCGCGTGAAACTGGAGCAGGGCGTAAACGGACCTGGCAAGGGACCGGCCAAAGCGCCGGTGCTGATCGTCGAGTTCAGCGATATGCAGTGCCCGCACTGTCGCAAGGCGGCTCCGCTGGTGGAACAATTGCTCGCGCTCGAGCCGGAAGCCCACTTTGTTTTTCAGAATTTCCCGCTTCCTGCGCACAACTGGGCGGAAAAGGCCGCCGGCTACGTCGACTGCGTGGGGCAGGCTTCGAATGATGCGCTGTGGAAATTTATCTCGAAGACTTTCGACGAGCAAGACAACATTAACGCGGCGAACGCCGATGAAAAGCTAAAAGCCATCGCGACAGCCTCGGGCGTGAACGCGGACGAGATCGCCGCCTGTTCGACCAAGCCGGATACGAAAGCGCGAGTCGAGGCCTCCATCGCACTGGGCAAGTCGGTGGGCGTGACGGGCACGCCGACCTTGTTCATCAACGGACGTAACGCCAGTGGAGCCTCGGTCGAGGCGCAGAAGAAGATTGCGGATTTCGCGGCCAGCCAGAAATAAATCAGCGGATCTGGCCATCGGGTCATCTGACCATCGTAAAGCTGGAACCAGGAGATCTATTTGCCGATCCAGATTTCCGGAGTATCAGTGCGCTCTGGGCTTTGCACTACGTAGGGTGTCAGCAGGATCAGGAGTTCATCGTTCTCTTCTTGCTTTGAAGTCTGCGACGTGAGCACGCCAAATCCCGGGATATTAGAGAAAAACGGCAGACCATTCAGCATCCGTTGATCGGATTTGGTGATCATTCCTGCCACCACCGCCGGCTCCCCTGCTTTCAGCAGGATTCCTCCCTTGTACTCGCGATTCAGAATGTCCGGAATGCCATTTGTGCTCACGGTTCCTAGAGTGCGGAACTGGATTTCGAGTTCGAGGGCCACATCGGAATTGTTGTGGACGACGGGCTTCGCTTTGAGGGTGAGTCCGATGTCTTCATAATTGACCGACGGAAAGGGCGCGGTATAGGACTGGTTGCCCAAAACCTGTGCAATCGCCGGACTGTTAGAGATCGGCGAAAAGCTGGCGTTGAGGATGGGATAACGTTGTCCCAGCTTGAAAGTCGCGTCCTTTTGCTGCGAGGCGCGCAACTGCACATGATCGAGCTGCCGGACCGAACTTTCGTTCATGCTGAGAACGGCGGACAACTGATCGAGACTGAGCCCCATGAACGTGAGTCCGCCGCCGAAGGTTGCGAGGGGCTGGCTGAAAATCGAATTCTGCTGGCTCTGCAATTGAGCTAAAAGAGCGGAAAGGGTCTGATTGCCGGCCTGGTTTATCCCTCCGGACGCAATCAGCTGATTGATCAGGCTCTGGATATTCTGTCCGCTGAGCGCGGCCAGCGCGGACGCGGGAATATTGAAGAGGTTGAAATTATCCGGAACGTGCAGCCCGATGTTGCGCATGTAAGTGTGGCTTACCTGGAAGACCTTCAGGTCGAACATCACTTCCGGCCGAGGACTATCCAACTGTCCAAGAAACTGCGATGCGGCTGCGAGCGCCGCCTGTGGCCCCCGCAGCGTGATCGTGCTGGAGCCAGCGTTCAGGCTGGCAAACTTCATCTCAAACAGTGTCCGCATCGTGTTCAGCAACTCGTTCAAGTCCTGAGGAGAATTGCTGCCTGGAATGTAGAACGAGCGCAGGCCCATGCGATCGTAGAGGCGGTGATTTTCAGGGCTGTCAACCGCAGTAAAAAGGACCGTGTCTTCCAGCGGCACGCTGAAGCTCTTGGTGACCGCGGAAGCGGCCATAATGGCCGTTCCAAAATCCGCATCCTGCAGATCAAAGCGCACGTGGCGGCTGGGGAAGTTGTCGTCGAAGATCACGGTCAGGCCATAGCTCGCGGCGACCGCCGTGATCAGACCTCGGGAATCGCCGCTATAGTGGATATCGTGGCGCAGGTCGATCGGTTTAGCGACTAGACTGTCGGCGCTTGCGACCATCTGTGGCGGAGCCGCGGTGTGCACGGGCGCGGGTCCAAGAGCGTCGCGGATGCGCTGCTGCGCAAATTCGTTTTGTGGATCGAGGTCCAGCGCGCTTCGGAACTCAGCCATCGCCTCCGCTTGCCGGCCCGCCAGCAACTCGTTGTTTCCACGTTCCAGATGGATCCCGGCCAGACGTTGCCGCGTCATCTCACGCGCCGTCAGATACTCCAGGTTTTGCGGAACCAGGCGAGCAGCTTCCTTAAATTCGTCAAAAGCCTGGATGAGATTTTGTGAGTTCTGCTCCGGCGCTTTCTCGAGTTTGAGGCCGCGCGCGAAAGCCTGCCGGGCGGCCTTCAGATCCTTGGCATTACCGTGGCAAGGCGGCGCGCCTCCCGAAGCGGAGCAGCGCGGTGGCGCATCGGCAGGGGGAGTGTCGGCAGCCAAACACACTCCCGCCAGTAACACGGCAATTCCTGCGGACAGCCATCGCATGTCAACTACTATAGAATGCCTGCCTGCGGCTGTCTTGCAAGACAAATACTCGAAAGGGAACTACGGTCGTAACGAGGGTTCAGCCGGGTTGGGCCTCATTTGTTTAACGATTCAGCGCAGCATCAGGCGCTGCATTTTTGTCGCGCGGCCGGTCTGGTCATCGCACTCGACCACTACGGCGCAAAGGCGGACGTCGCCGTTCGCTGCTTCAAAGCGCGCCGGCATCCCACTGAGGAAGCGCTCGATCACCAATTCTTTTTTCACACCAATGACGCTGTCGTAGGGCCCGGTCATGCCGACGTCGGTGATGTAGGCAGTACCCTTCGGGAGGACGGTCTCATCGGCGGTGGGAATGTGGGTGTGGGTGCCGACGACGGCGGTGACGCGCCCGTCCAGATACCAGCCGAAGGCGACTTTTTCAGAGCTGGCCTCGGCATGGAAATCGACAAACACGATTTTCGATTTGGTCTTTTCGAGAAGGCCGTCGGCGAAGCGAAAGGGATCGTCGCTTGATCCCATAAACACACGACCCTGCAGATTCATGACGGCATACGCGACGCCATTTTTCTGACCCTCGTAAACTCCCCAGCCCGGGAGATTCTGGGGAAAGTTTGCGGGCCGCAACAGGCGGCGTGCGGGACTATGCGGGTTGCCATCCGCCATCTGGAAGTATTCGATGATCTCGCGTTTGTCCCAGACGTGATTGCCGGTGGTCATCACGTCGATGCCGAGATCGAAAAGCTCGTCCGCCAGGGCGGGCGTGATTCCGAATCCGGCCGCGGCATTTTCGCAGTTGGCGATTACCAGATCTACAGAGTGCTGCCGGCGCAGTTCCGGCAGGCGATCTTTAACGATCGTGCGGCCGGGGCGTCCAAAAATGTCACCGATAAAAAGAATTTTCAAAAAGTCAGGTCTCAGGTATTGGGTGTCAGTCTCAGGTCGGGCGATGCATGGCTCGCGCCTGCTGCTGCGCCCAGAGAGTCGATGTTATCACGGTGAAATCCAGGTACCGGCTACGGGGTAGTCATTTCCGCGGTCTTCAGAAAATCATAATTTCCTGAAGGATTGAGAGTGAGGTTCCGTACCCGGCGGGTGTGCACCAGCACATTGTCGAAGTACCACAGGTTGATGTAGGGCTCATCTTGCGCAAGGATTTGCTGAACTTCGTCGTAGAGCTGTTTCCGTACATTCTGACCGGTCTCGTGGCGAGCCTGATCGATCAGGCTATCGATGCGGGGATTGGAATAGAAGCCGCGGTTGGCGCCTTTCGGCGGGAAGCGATGGGAGTGAAAGGAATATTCAAAAATGTCCGGATCCTCGTTGCCGCCAATCCAGCGCAAGGAATAGAGCTGGAAAGCGCCGCTGGTGACGTCGGCGAAAAATGTAGCGAACTCGAAGGTGCGAATGTCGAGCGCGATACCGACGTCGCGCAATTGCTGCTGCAGCACGGCTGCCAGTAGGCGCGTGGATTCCTCGGTGGAGGTCTTCATGGTCAGGTGAAAGCGGATACCGTCGCGCGCGTGGTAGCCGGCGGCATCGAGCATCTGGCGGGCTTTCTCGGGGTCGTGCGGGTAGGTTGCCACGTCGGGGTCATAGGCCCAGCTTTGCGGCGGGAGCACACTTCGAGCCGGTTGCGCGAAACCGCGCCAGATATATTCAAGAAGGGGACGGCGGTCGATGGCATAAGCAATCGCCTGGCGAACGCGCACATCCTGCAAGGTGGGATCGCGCAAGTTAAAGGCCAGATAGGAAAGCACTGTGCCCGGCGCGCGCTGCACCTGCAAATTGGGTTCGCGCTCGAGCGCCACGATCGTGTCGGAAGTCAGCGCATTGATGGCGGCATCGGCGCTGCCCTTGCGCAATTCGAGGGCGCGCGTCGTCGCGTCAGGCACGACGGTGAAACGAACCTTCGCCAGGCGAGGCTTCGCTCCCCAATAGTGATCGTTGCGCTTGACCACGACCTCTTTGTCTTGCTCGGCGCTCACAAACTCGAACGGCCCGGAACCGATTGGAGTTCGCGTCATCTCGTCGAGCGAGCCGTAGGGCACGATCCCACTCGCTCCCTCCGACAGATTCCACAGCAAGGTCGAGTTCGGCTCCTTGAGATGAAATACCACGGTGAAGTCGTCGGGCGCGTCGACGTGATCGACGGATCGATACGCCGCAGATTTCGTGCTGCGAATCTTCCCTTCGAGCAGGGAGTCGAGAGTCCACTTAACATCGCGCGAGGTAAGGGGCCGGCCATCATGAAACGTCACGCCGTGATGGAGGGAGAAAACGTACGTTAAGGGATCGGGAATCTCCCAGCGCTCGGCCAGTCCCGGCTGAACATTGAGATGATCGTCACGGGTCAGCAGCGCGTCGAAGAGGAGCTCGTCGATGCGCTCCGATTGTGCGTCAATTCCCACGCGGGGGTCGAGATTCGTTGGACTGCTTTCAATAATCATCACCAGCGTGTTGGGGTCGGGAGCTTCGGAGCAGGAAAGGAGAGGCAGCACCACTCCGGCGGTGACTAAAAGCAGAATTGTCATCCTGATGCTGATGGAGGTGTATCGGGAGCGAGCGCAAAGGAGTTCCTTCGCTTCGCCCACGATGACAATTCTTTCTTGCGCTGGTGTTTCTTGCGCTGGTCTTTCTTGCAATGTCGCCTTACGCATACGAGATCTTTCCCAGGATCGCCGGCCGCGTTGCCCCCGTAGCCGACGGAACATTGCTCGGGCGCCGATGCCACGTCTCATACGCGAGCAGGGCAAAAGCCACCGCCTCTTTTGCCTCCGCCGGAATGCCGTATTCATCCGAGACGCGCAGTTCTACGCCAAGTGGAGCGAGTTTCTCGCGCAACATCGTCATCAGAGTGAGATTCTTTGTGCCTCCGCCCGACACGATCATTTGGTGATTGCCGCGCTGCCGTGAACGGAATCGCGGCAACACGAAGCGCTGGATCGCGTTTGCAATCGATTGGGTCGTCAGCGCCGTCGCCGTTGCCACCATGTCAGGCTTGCTCGCGCCATGGCCGAGCTGGAGAAATCGGTTGACATATTCGCGGCCAAATTCCTCGCGGCCGGCTGTGCGCGGAGGCTTCTGCCGGAAAAATGGTGCGCGCAACAACGGTGTGAGCACGCCACCGAGCACACGGCCTGAAAGTGCGACTCTGCCGTCGCGATCGAAGCGTTTGCCGAAAAGCTCATCCATCACCGCATCGATCACCATGTTGCCGGGGCCCGTGTCGAACGCAATCACCTGGCGGAGCGATGCCAGCGCGGGAATTGCCGTAAGATTCGCAATTCCGCCGATGTTCTGGATGATGCGGTTCAGGCGCTGATCACGATAGAGAAGATAGTCGACGAACGGCACCAGCGGCGCTCCTTTTCCTCCGGCCGCTAGATCCGGCGGACGAAAATCGGAGACGACCGGTACCCCCAGGCGCGCCGCGATCACCGCGCCTTCGCCCGTTTGCCATGTGGCCGTTAACTTTCGCCCAAGAAATCGCTCCGCCACTCCCTGGTGATAGAGCGTCTGTCCATGGCAGCCAACCAGATCGATTTTCACGCGATGCTTGCGCGCTGTTTTCGCCACGGCCTCGGCGTAGAGTTCGCCCAGAAGAAAATTCAGTCGCGCCAGATCTGCGACACGGGCTAACTCGGCATTCATCATGGCGAGGATGGTGCGACGAACCGGAGCAGGGAACGGATACTCCGCATGACCAAGAAGCATGTGGCGCGGGCGCCCTCGCCCGCGTGCCGACAGCCGCACAATCGCGACATTAATTCCATCGGCCGAGGTGCCGCTCATCACGCCGGCAATAATCATGCGCCTTCCTCGCGGGCAAGCGTAGCCAGCCGAATCTCTTCTCCAAACTCCCAGAGTTGGCGCGTCAGTTTTTCGACTCGCGCGGCCGTGGGAGATGTGTGGCGCGGGCGCCCAGGCCCGCGTGCTCTTTTCAACTTGAATGCCAGCACCCGCCCAGCCGATTCCTGCACCCGGCGGGCAAACTTCCGGTCGCGTTCCGCCTCGCGCACCAGCGCCTCATGCGCCCGCAAAATGAATTCTTCCCGATGACAGATCAGCCCAAGATCGCCCCCAGCACGAATGTGCCCAATAACCGCCTCTTCAATCGGAGCCGCCGCCAGCACGCCGCCCATCTCCAAATCGTCGGAGCAAATCAACCCGCGATAGCCAATCTTCTTGCGCAAAATGTCTGTGATCCACTTCTTAGAGAGCGACGCTGGCATGTGGTCTTCCGTCACCGCCGGAGTCACTCCAGGAAAGGCGGCGTGCGAAACCATGACCAACGGCAGTTCGCGCCGTAGCAAACGGTAGGGAACCAGATCCTGCTCCCACAATTTCCGCAGCGGTTTTTCCACGCACGGGAGTTCGCGATGCGTGTCGAGCGTAGCCTCGCCCAATCCTGGGAAGTGCTTGCCGCAGCCAAGCACTCCGGCATCGGCCAAGCCGCGGAGAAATTCGCGCGCGTACGCAACCACTTGCTTCGGATCGTCCGAAACCGCACGTGAGCTCATCACCTTTCGCGAAGCTTCGAAGGCCAGATCGAGCACGGGAGCGAAATCCACGTTGAAGCCAAGGGCGCGGCAGTTTTCGCCGATGATGCGTCCATGCTTGCGAAAGAGCGCGCGACTGCCGGTGGCAAAAACTTCCGCCGGGGATGGCGTGGTGCCGAGCACCTCGCGGAAGCGATCGACCGGGCCTCCTTCGAGGTCCACGCAAGTGAAGAGCGGAGTGGCCACGTGCTTCTGGCATTCGCGCAAGAGAGTGTGCGTCTGCTCAGCTCCGGAGATATTGCGGGCGAAGAGAATGACTCCGGCTGGCTGAATCTTCGTGAGCAGAGACGCGAGGCGCGGCGACATCTCGGTCCCGTCGAAGCCGATGATCAGGAGTTGGCCGCTTTGCGGGCTGTTAGGTAGTCGTCCCATCCGTCTCCAAATTTGCCACGGCGCGAAGAGTATGTTCGACCCATTTTGCGAAGTCGCCTTTATCCGGGCTAGCCGGATCAGCTAGATTTTCGGCAATCTTAAATTCACCAAGCGCCCGCGAGAACTCGCCTCGGTCGTAGAGAATCTCCCCAATGTAATAATGAGCGCGCGCAACCGGCGAGCGCGCCAACGGCCCGTTGATTGCCTCTTGGTATAGTGTCAGAGCGTTATCGTGTCGTCCCAGGAGTCTGTGCGCCTGCGCCTCCTGATACGAAAGCTCGGCTCTTTGTTCTGGGGAAATGTCTTCCGCTTTGAGAGCATTCGCGATAGACAATGGCTCGACGGAATGTCCGAGACAGATCAAGTTTGGGATTAGCCGAAGCTGGGCGTCATGTCTGAGTTCAATCTGCTCATTATCATTCAAGAAGCTCGCATGCTTACTGAGAAATGCTCTGAGTTCCTGCACCGCCAGATCGGATTTACCCTCGTGTCCATGAGCACACGCCAACGAGAATTCCGCGTACGGTCGACCTGGACTTTCTTCCGGCAAAAGCCTTACCGCTTCGGAAGCTGCCTCGACCGCCTTGTCGAATTGGCCGAGATCGCAATAACAAAGAGCCTCGTGCTGGAGAATTGCACTTCTATCCACCGCATCCGTAGCGTTCTCACGAAGGGTTTTGAATTCCACTAACGCTTCCGCCGGATGCCCCGCCTCTCTAAGCGCTTGTGTCTCGCGGAATCGATTCCAATCGGTCATTTAGCTTCGTGCCTCATTACATGGCATATACGGTAGGCTAGTTTGGCAATCCGCCCGATTTGCTCGGCGCACTCCGCGTCTCGGCGGTTAGATTTCTTTCTTCAACTCCGCCAGCAAGTTTAGCGCCTCTAGCGGCGTTAGCCAGTTCAAATCTACCTCGCGAAGCTTTTCCAGCACTGGCAGGGCCGTTGAGATTAAGGCCAGTCTTGCGCGCCGTGATAGATGCGCAAAATCGCCAGATCTTGATCTTGAATACGATAAACAACGATGTATGGCAAGCCAGCGAAGATCAGTTCCCGTGTGCCTTCAATCCGCCCCTTGCGGCCGCGACGCGGAAAGCCTTCCAGCTTGCCGCAACCATCGTAGAGGATCTGCGCCACTCTTGCGGCGGCGTCAGGATTATCTTGCTGAATGTGGAGAACAATATTGTAGAGATCCTGCGCGGCGGGAGTTGTCCAGCGCAGGCGCATTATGGCCGCAGAATCTTTTGGATCTTCGCCCAGACTTCGCTATGCTCTACAAACTCCCCGCGATCCGCAGCCGCCAGCCCAAGGTTCACCGCCTCGATGAAGTGGCTGTCGTCCTCCAGGTAGCGGCTCAGGATCTGCTGGGCCAGTTCATCGGTTTTCAACCCCCGCTGCGTCGCGATTTGGGCAAGCTGGGCTTCCTTTTCGGGCTGAAGACGTACTTCCATGGCCACAGTCTAGGAAGGTTTGAGAGTGCTGTCAACCAGTCGCCTGCCTGGGACACAGGGGCGCACTCGGCGTCTCGGCGGTTAGATTTCTTTCTTCAACTCTGCCAGCAAGTTTAGCGCTTCGAGCGGCGTCAGCCGGTTCAAATCTACTTCGCGAAGCTTTTCCAGCACTGGCTGCGAGAGCGGCGTGAAGATGGTTAGCTGCGTCGGACGATCCGGCGCTTCGGATGCCCCTGGCGTCAGATGCCCCGTAAGCCGCCGTTCGTACGATTCATGCTCCGCCAGCACCTCGCGCGCTCGCACCACGACTTCGTTCGGCAATCCTGCCAACTTGGCGACTTCGATTCCGTAGCTGCGATCGGCAGCTCCTGGTTCGACTCGGCGCAAAAACACCACGCTTCCGCCGGCCTCTTTGACGGATACGTGATAGTTCTTTACTCCACTTAGTTGCTCCGCCAATTCGGTTAGCTCGAAATAGTGTGTCGCGAAAAGAGTCTTGGCGTGCACCCGCGCGTGCAGATACTCTACGGCGGCCCATGCGATCGCCAGTCCGTCATAGGTCGAGGTGCCGCGGCCGACTTCGTCCAGCAGGATCAATGACCGCGCCGTTGCCGTGTGCAGAATCGCGGCCGTTTCCGTCATCTCGACCATGAATGTTGAGCGCCCGCGGGCCACATTGTCGCTGGCTCCGATGCGGGTGAAGACACGGTCGACGACCCCCAGTCGCGCGCTGCGTGCGGGAACAAACGATCCCATCTGCGCCATGATCACGATCAGCGCCGCCTGCCGCAGATAGGTGCTCTTGCCGCCCATGTTCGGGCCGGTCAGAACCACTATGTTGTGCGTGGAAGCATCCAGAAATAAATCGTTGGGGACAAAGCGCTCGCTCCCTGACGACATTTCCTGCAGCTCGATCACCGGGTGACGTCCCTCGACAATTTCGAGGTCCAGGGGCCGGGTGGGGACGCCCGGCGCTCCACCATCGTCGCCGGTATCTTGATCGAAGGTTGGCCGGCAGTAATTTCTCAGGGCGGCTATGTGGGCCAGGCAGGCGACGACATCCACTTCCGCCAGTGCCAGTGCGGTTTGCCGGATGCGCTTCGCTTCCGCAGCAATCGCGGAACGCAACTCGGCGAAAAGACGACGCTCGATTTCGACAATCTTTTCCTGGGCGTCGAGAATCTTCGACTCATACTCCTTCAGTTCCGGAGTCGTGAAACGCTCGGCATTCACCAGCGTCTGCTTGCGTTCGTAGTCGGCGGGCGAGAGATGCAGGTTCGCTTTCGATATCTCGATGTAGTAGCCAAAGATGGAATTGAATTTTACTTTGAGCGATCCGATTCCGGTCCGTTCGCGCTCGCGCGTCTCGACCTGCGCCAGGTACTGCTTCGAGTTGCGACTCAGGTCGCGCAGTTCGTCGAGATCTTTATCGACTCCGGCGGCAATGGCACCGCCATCGCTCAGCGTTAGGGGTGGTTCGGGAATAAGAGTGCGATCGATCTTTTCGCGCAGATCGCTGAGTTCATCGATCGCAATATGCAGGGTGCTCAGCCGCGACACCGGCAGCCGGGAATCAGAGAGGCCCGCCAGAACCGCGCGCACCCTGGGAATTCGTCCGAGCGAAGCTGCCAGGGCGAGCACGTCTCGCGGATTCGCTGTCTCTAAAGTGACGCGGCTCAGCAGACGTTCGAGGTCCAGAATTCCGTCGAGGGCGCGCCGCAATTCTTCGCGTTGCACCGTGTCTTTTACCTGCGCCTCAACGGCATCCAGACGGCCTGCAATTTCAACTTGATCCAGAGACGGGCGCAGCAGCCATGTACGCAGCAAGCGCTTGCCCATGGGAGTTACCGTGGCATCGAGGCAGCGGAACAGAGTGACTCCCGCGTCGGTGCCTGCAAATAGTGGTTCGATCAACTCCAGATTGCGCACCGTGACCGCATCGAGCACCAGGCAATTCTGGCGCTCGTAGAAGCCGATGCGGTCGACGTGGTGGAGTGTGCCGCGCTGCGTGGAGCGGATGTAATAGAGGATCGCACCGGCCGCCGAAGCCGCCGCCGGTTTTCCGGCCAAGCCGAAGCCCTCGAGCGACAGGACGCCGAAGTGATTTTCGAGGAGCGGAATCGCGTGGTCGGGAGAGAAAATCCAATCGTCCAGCGGAGTTTCAGCCCACGCGCCGGTTGACCGGGCGGGCGCGCTGGTCCCAATTCCTATGAGTTCAGGGGCGGGGGCCTGCCCTGAGCTTGCCGAAGGGACGCCCGACACTGCACGATTTCTATTCTCGAAGAGGGGAGCAGAAGAGCCGTACAACATTTCTTTTGGGCGCAATTGTTCAAGTTCTTCTTGAACGCGGTGTCCGGCCGACTTGCCGGCGAACTCGGTGGCGCGAAACTCGCCGGTGGAAAGATCGAGTGCCGCGAAACCTACGCGATCTCCTACGGTCGCTACCGCCGCTAGAAAGTTGTTTTCCTCCGGGCTTAGCGATGAATCTGCCGCCGTTCCGGGCGTGACCACGCGCGTGACCTCGCGGCGTACAAGTGTCTTCGCCAGTCGCGGGTCTTCTACCTGTTCGCAGACGGCGACCTTGAACCCCCGCCGGATGAGTTTGGAGATGTAGCCCTCGGCAGCGTGATACGGCACGCCACACATTGGGATGTTCACACCCTTTTCTTTGTTTCGGGAGGTCAGCGTGATTTGCAGCTCGCGTGCTGCGAGTATCGCATCGTCGAAGAAAAGCTCGTAGAAATCCCCCAGCCGGAAGAACAGCAGAGCATTGGGATGCTCTTTCTTGATGGCGGAATACTGCCGCATCAGCGGCGTCGAGGGCTCAGACATAGGGGAATTGGTAATTGGTAATTTGTAATGTGTAATTTGGTAATTTGCAATTCGGTAATGAAGCGGTGGATTAACTCACTGCAAAAGGTCCTAATTTCAAATCACCAATTGCAAATTACAAATTCTTTTGTTCTCCTTACCCCATGGAACTCCGCAAAGATCCCATCACCCGTTCGTGGGTGATTACGGGGGACGATGTCGTCGAGGCCCCGCCACGCTCGGAAGCCTGCCAGTTTTGCGGAGCGCCCGCGGAGTCGGCTCAGGTGATCGCCAATCTGCCGGGACTGGATGGCAGCGCATGGTCAGCGCGCTCCGTCGTCCATCCTCATGCGCTTTACCGCATCGAAGGCGAACCGGCGCGGCGCGGCGATGGCCTCTACGACCGCATGGGACCGGTGGGCGCTCACGAAGTCCTGCTGGAAAATCCGCGCCATGACGGCCATCTGTGGAATGCGAGCGATGCCGAAGTCGAACAGTTCCTGCGGCTGGCGGCGCTGCGAATTCAGGATTTGAAACACGATCGCCGGCTCAAGTACATCAGCATCTTCAAGAATCACGGTTCCGGCGCGGGGCAGGAATTCGAACATCCTACGTCGCAGCTCACCGCCACCACGTTTGTACCGCGCCGGGTGCTCTACGAACTCCGCGCTGGGCGCGATTATTTCGAGAGTAAAGAGCGCTGTGTGTTCTGCGACATTCTGGCGCAGGAGGAGCGGCAGAACCTGCGCATCGTCGAAGGTCGCGGAGATTATGTAGCTTTCTGTCCTTATGCGCCGCGTGTTCCGTACGAGACGTGGATTATGCCCCGCAGCCACGAATCTTCTTTTGAGCGGACGGGATCATCGCGGGTCGGCAGCGTGTCGGATCTTGCCGCGCTGCTGCGGCGCACACTACAGCGCATCCGCACCGTTACAGAGGCTTTCCACCTCGTGCTCCATACGTCGCCCAACAGCCAGCATCCTTCGGCCACGCTTGGATACTGGAAGACGCTCGATGACGATTACCACTGGCACATCGAGATCATGCCCATCCTCGAGGCCAAAGCGAAATCGTACACGTTCAAGGAGATTTATTATTCTCCGGTGGCGTCGGAGACCGCGGTGAAGCGGCTGCGAGAGGCGAAGATCTAGTAGCAACCGCAGCTACGAGCTACGACCCGCGAGCTTCGAGCAATCCAGACCTTTGTTCGCTCGCAGCCCGAAGCTTATGGCTCGAAGCAATTCCCATGACTATTCGTCGCCTTAAGACCTATACCGGAGCGCAAGGGTACGTTTACCAGTACTACTTTGTCGGGAAACGTCCGGCCGCGACGGTGGATGGCCAGAAGCCCGAGGCTGAAGAATATATTTTCGACGTTACCTCCGACCGCAAGCTGATCTATGCGGTAAGCGTTTTCGTGCCGCATCAGGTTGTGGCCGGATGGAGCGAAGCTCATGGGCGGACGCTCTCCGATTCTGAGCAGTATGCCGCCGTCAAGATGCGGCTGTTCCGCGGGTTTGACGAACTAGAAGACATGCAGGCGCACGGTCGGAACCTGCGAATCGACTTGCAGTTTCTGGAAGAATCGCTGGCGTCGTTGGGAATTGAATAGCGTGGGAGTGTAGTATTCCGACTGGATTAACCGGATTTCGTCGTACTCTGCCTCCGCTTCTGCCTCCGCAATCGACGGGGAACGTTACGTCCCATAGCCCTAAGCCCTATCCAGCTCCTACCTCGTCGTGGCGGGAGTTTTACAGTGTTCCGCCTATAGGCCCATCGACGCGTTTGCCCTATAAACATCATGGATGCTGCGACGTGATGCAGCCAACGCCTGGGAGGCATAATGAGATTCGGACCCTTCATGATCATTGCATTCCTGTTGCTGCTGATGTGGGTGGGTGGCTTCCTGTTTTTTCACGTAGCGAGCGGCCTGATTCACCTTTTGCTGCTCTTCGCCGTTATTTTCTTCGTGTTGCATCTGTTCACGGGAGCTAGAACGGCATAGTTTTACTCCGCTACTGCGGGTCCCACTAATCGGTGGAACCCCGGCACGTGGATGATTTAACCCCGGAACGCCCCGGGCGAATGGGGCTATCGTAACGAACAACGAACGTGGAGCTAAACGGTTCCACCGAATGTGCGATGGCCCCGGGTCTATTGCTTTTAAGCGCCGCAGGGGAGCTCGCGTCAGAACTCAATTTTGCTCTTGCCTCTGGGTGGCGCAGCGGTTCACCGCTGCGATCACTACTTTGTTCTGAATCCGGCTTTAGCCGCCGAGGTGAGACCGCAGCGCGAGTATTGAGGTCCTCACTAAATAGTTCGCCGGAACGCGCCTGACCCTCCTTCATGTCATGTGACCTTCATCACATAGCCCTGTGACAGCGTGCGTTTCGCGCCCACCGCCCCACGCGGCACACTATAATCACGCAGGTGGGGAGTGGGAATTACGAACCGGCCTGTGGAAGCTGCATAAGACAAGAAAATAAAAATAAAGAATGATGACCCTGATCTGGCTGCGCGTTGCCCTGGTTTTTTACGCTGCGGGACTGCTCTACGCGCTGGTGGCGCTCACTCGCACCACGGAGATACTCAGCAAAGTTGCGCTCCACGCCTCCTACCTCGGAATGGTGTTTCACTTCGTCTCGCTCACCGAAGCGGTCAAGCAGTCGGGGCAACTCGCCACCGCCTCGGTTCACAATGCAGAATCGCTGCTGGCCTTCCTGATCATGGTCGGCTTCATGCTGGCCTATCTGGTGTATAAGACGACCACCCCGGGCATCGTAGTTTTCCCGCTGGTTTTTCTGCTGACGTTCGTGGCCGCCACCGGTCAGCAACCGCTGGTGTTCACCTCGCTGGCCGTGAAGCACGGCTGGCTGGCCGTGCATATCCTGATGATCTTCACCGGGTACGCGGCGCTGTTCCTGAGCTTTGGAGCCAGCATTCTGTACCTGATGCAGGAACGCGCGTTGAAATCGAAGAGCGCGAGTGGAATGTTCTCGCGGCTGCCGGCTCTGCAAGTGATCGACGATATCGGATATCGCTCGCTGATGCTGGGATTTCCTTTTATGACTTTGGGCTTGATCGCGGGGATTGTGGTGGCCGAAGGCAGCTTTGGACGCGTTGATTATTTCGATCCGAAGATTCTGCTCTCGATGCTGATGTGGGCCGTCTATCTGGTGATGGTGTTCATGCGCTTGAGTGCCGGCTGGCGTGGACGCCGCGCCGCCTTGCTTGCCAGTGTGGCCTTTGTAGCGGCCATCGTGGCCTGGATTTCCAATTACTTCAGCGGAATGCACAGGTTCATCACGTCATGAGATTCCAGCTCATCGGCGTCAATCACAAAACCGCGCCGGTCGAGGTGCGCGAGCGCCTGGCCATTCCCGAATCGCGCCTGCCCGAGGCTTGCAAGAGGCTGGCCGAGCATCCCTCGGTTGCCGAGGGGATGATTGTTTCGACCTGCAACCGGGTGGAATTTATCGCCAACATGAAGAATGGCACTGGCGACCTGCGCGAATTTTTGCGCGAATATTTCGAAACTGATCTCAGCCCGTTTGAAACTCATCTCTACGAATTTCGTGAAGACGATGCCATCCGCCACATCTTTCGGGTGGCGTCGAGTCTCGACTCCATGGTCGTCGGCGAACCCCAGATTCTCGGGCAGGTCAAGGAAGCCTACGCCACCGCCCGCGCGGTCGGAGCGGTGCGCGCGCAGCTCGATCAGTTGCTGACGCGGGCTTTTGCCGTGGCCAAGCGCGTCCGCACGGAAACCGCAGTAGGATCTTCGTCGGTGTCGATTGCTTCGGTTGCGGTGGAACTGGCGGAGAAGATCTTCGGCAGCCTGAACGGCAAGAACGTTTACCTGGTAGGAGCGGGCAAGATGAGCGAGTTGGCGGCCCGGCATTTGCTGGCGCACGGCGCTGCCTCTCTTTTTGTTGCCAATCGAACCTATGACCGGGCGATCCGCCTGGCGCAAAAATTCAACGGACAGGCGATCGAGTTCAGCCGGCTTTATGACACCTGCGACCGCGCCGACATTGTGATAACCGGGACGGGCTCGCCAAACTTCATCTTCCGCCCCGAACACGGCGAAAAGCTGATGGCGCTGCGCAAGAATAAACCCATGTTCTTTATCGACATTGCGGTTCCGCGCGACGTCGATCCGGCGATGAATAAGATTGATGGCATTTTTGTCTATGACATCGACGATCTGCAGCAAGCGGTCAGTTCGCACGTTTCCGATCGCAAGAAAGAAGCGGAAAAGGCAGAGGCGATTGTCACCGGCGAAGTATTGAAATTCCATGCCCGGCTGCAAACCCTGGACGTAGTTCCGACCATCGTCAGCTTGCAGGACCACCTGGAAACCATTCGCCAGGCGGAGATTGACCGGGTTCGCGGCCGGCTGGGTTCCATGACTACCGATCAGGAAATGGCCGTCGAAGCGCTGACTCGCGGCATCGTCAACAAAATCATGCATACTCCCATCAGTACCCTGAAAACGGCTGCGCGCGATCCTGAATCGACGACGGTCATCGACCTGGTGCGTCGCCTCTTTAATTTGCACGACGATCTGCATGACGATTCCAAGGAAGCGGCCGGCGCGAAGTCCGGTCGCGGCCCTAGCGCTGACAAAGGAGGGCAAAATTAATGGCTCGCCTCCGCATCGGCTCTCGCGGATCGCAGTTGGCTCTCTGGCAGGCGCATCATATCTCCGATCTGCTTCGCGCCCAGGGTCACACCGTGGAACTCGAGATCATCAAGACCACCGGCGATAAGATTACCGACGTGGCGCTCGCCAAAGTCGGCACCAAGGGCATGTTCACCAAAGAAATCGAAGAAGCGCTCGTCGAAAACCGTATAGACCTCGCTGTGCACAGCCTGAAGGACCTGCCAACCGAACTGGCCGCCGATTTCGAAATCGCCGCCATTACTACGCGCGAAAATCCGCGTGACGTTTTTTGTTCGGTGAAGTTTGCCAATATCAACGATCTGCCCCAGGGAGCGAACGTGGGTACCAGCAGCCTGCGCCGTCAGGCCCAGTTGATGGCGCTGCGTCCCGATCTCAGGATTCATCCCCTGCGCGGCAATGTCGATACCCGCCTGCGCAAACTGGAAGCCGGCGACTACGATGCAATTATTCTGGCTGCCGCCGGTTTGAACCGTCTGGGCAAGACGCAACTGGTGCGGCAAGTCATACCCGCGGAGGTCATGACTCCCGCCGCAGGTCAGGGTGCATTGGGAATCGAGATTCGGAACGGCGACACGGCAACCCGGGCGTTGCTGAAATTTCTTGATGACGCCGCCGCTCGCGCTACCACTACATGCGAGCGCGCTCTGCTGAATAAACTCGGCGGTGGTTGCCAGGTTCCGATCGGAGCCTTTGCAGAAGTAAAGGGAAGCCGCATTCGGCTGAACGGGCTGGTCGCGCATCCGGATGGAACGAAGGTTCTGCGCGAATCTCGCGAGGGCGATGACCCAGTGCGCCTGGGCGAAGAGGTCGGTGAGACGCTTCTTGGTCGCGGCGGCGATGTTATTCTCGAAGAAGTTTACGGCGAAGGCTTTGCGCTGCCGCAACAACCGTAGAAATCAGGTCTCAGGTGTCAGGTCTCAGCTCTCAGCAAACCCTTTCGGTCAGCCTCTGAGATCTGACACCTGAGACCTGACACCTGACCCATGAAACCCAACGAAAACCGTCCTCTCGCCGGAACTCGTATTCTTGTCGGACGCGCCCGTCACCAGGCGGGAAGTCTTTCCGCCAGCCTGCGCAGCCTGGGCGCGTCGGTGATCGAAATCCCCTTCATTGAGATCCGGAAGCCGCAGTCGTATGCGCCGCTCGACGACGCGCTGAAGAATATCAAGTCGTATGACTGGCTGATTCTGACCAGCGCCAACGGCGTCGAAGCGATGTGGGAGCGGGTGCGGAAACTTCGCATCACCCGGCGCAAGCTCAAGCATCTCCAGATCGCCGCCATTGGACCCGCAACCAAGAAGGCAATCGTGAAGCATGGTCTGAAAGTCAAAATGGTTCCGGAGGAGTACGTGGCCGAATCGGTGGTCAAAGGGCTGCGCGATAAGGTCAAGGGCAAGCGCGTCGTGTTGATCCGAGCGAAAGTCGCACGCGATGTGATTCCTGAGGAACTGCGCCGGTCGGGAGCGCTGGTGGATGTGATTGAAGCTTACGAGACCGTTGTGCCCGAGAAGTCGCGGGCGCGCCTGCGTGGGTTGATGAAGAGCGCAAATCGCCGTCCGCACATGGTTACGTTTACCAGTTCCTCGAGCGCTAAGAATTTCGCGGAACTGTTGGGCGGGAGCGGACCTCCGCCTCGCACAAACGGCGCGAAGCCGCGTCCCCGCACGGATCTGCGCGAGTTCACGGCCGATTCGCTGGGGGATGTCCAGTTCGCATCGATTGGTCCGGTGACTTCGGCGACCCTGCGCGAATTGCAATTGCCAGTCTCGATTGAAGCTCGCGAATTTACCATGGGTGGACTGATTCGGGCGATCGTGCTGGCGCGCTATGCGGAACCTTCCGCCAAAAGCTAATCCGTGAAAGTTTCTATCGACATGTAACTACACGTTTGCGGACTCCCGCTGTTACTGTAACTATGGACAGTTTCCGATATCCCAACCGCCCGCTAGGTTAGCTCATTCCATGGAGGTGGCCCGGGACTTGTTTCCGGTCAAAGATTGGCAATTATCAATAGAACCATCTTCACATTGTTGATAGTTGTATTCGGATTCATGTCCCGGGTGGCCATTCGCCCTCGAATCACTTCCAATTCCGGCCAGAATTAGGGGCGAGTAAACCCACCCATCCCATACCTGAAACCTCAAAACACCCCTCCACCCAAAACCCCTGACGTGGAACTCTAACCCTCCGGTCCGTCCAGCCATTGATTTGGCCCTGGACGCCCCCCCGATACATCACAAATCCCCAGTGAGCGCCATCATAGACACCACCCCATGCGATATGACAATAATCGCCGACTAAGCGGTGCAGACAAAGGAATCGAGAAGTAGTCAGGAAGTAATTGAGAAGTAGTTAAGAGGACCGGCTGTCTCCCCAATGCGGGACCCGAGCCGCCTCAGAGTTGCCCCCGGCACGTTCTTTGACAACCGTAACTCATTGATCCTCAAATACTTTACTCGTAAGTCATTTAAAGTCAAAGATCTGGCAGGAATTTTCCCCTAACCCCATGATTCTTATAGCGCCGGGGGTAGGGGGGTATACCCGCAATAAGCTGGTCATCACATAAGAAGCTAAGAAGGATACTAAGAAGTTATTACATGAAAAAGTTAAGAAGTAGTGAGCACAACTTAATCCACTTCATACACCAATAGGAGCCACAAAATGCCCTCATACCCTGTAACCATTCGTCGCTGTCATCACCTCAAAGTCAACGGGACGCAGTGCGGTTCTCCGGCCCTGCGCCGGGAAAAACATTGTTATTACCACATGCGTTGGCACTCCGGCGCGAAGTTCCACGCCAATCTCCGCGCGAACGAGATCGCCGGCCTCCCCATCCTCGAGGACGCGAATTCCATTCAAGTCGGACTCGCCGAAGTCATGCGTCAACTCGTCACCAAGCAGATCGATCACCGCACCGCCGGCCTGCTCCTGTACGCCCTCCAAACCGCCTCCGCCAACCTCAGAATGACTTCGTTCGAGCCCGAGCCCACCCGCGTAGTCATCGATCGCAAGTCCGTCGCCCGGCGTCCCATCGGAGCCTCCGCCTGGTCCAGAATCGAAGGACGCGAATACGACGATCTAACCGAAAACAACTCGTCCGAAACCGACTCGCTCGAAAATGATTCGTCCGAAGACGATTCGCCCAGCGCCAGCGGCGAAGACGCGCAGCGAAAGCGATGCAGCGAGAGCTGGCGCACCAAGCCGGAAACCCCCGAAAATGAACGCCTCTTGCCCAACGAATCCCAGAGAGACCGCTACATCCGGGTTCAGAAACAGAAGGGTCTCGAAGTCGACCCTGACCTGATCTGAGTTCAACTGGACTCGGCAGGCGCCAGAATAACTCCGGTCCAAGTGCGTTTTCTGATCCGAGTGCTGTTAGGGAAGGGCACGAGTTTACAGGTTCCGAAAAATTCGCCGTCGCACTTGCTTTTGGGTGGCGCAGCGGTTTACAGGGTGTCGCACTTGCTTTTGGGTGGCACAGCGGTTTAGAGGGTGTCGCACTTGCTTTTGGGTGGCGCAGCGGTTTACAGGGTGTCGCACTTTGCTTTTGGGTGGCGCAGCGGTTTACAGGGTGTCGCACTTGCTTTTGGGTGGCGCAGCGGTTTACAGGGTGTCGCACTTGCTTTTGGGTGGCGCAGCGGTTTACAGGGTGTCGCACTTTGCTTTTGGGTAGCGCAGCGGTTTACAGGGTGTCGCACTTGCTTTTGGGTGGCGCAGCGGTTTACAGGGTGTCGCACTTGCTTTTAGGTGGCGCAGCGGTTTAGAGGGTGTTGCACTTGCTTTTGGGTGGCGCAGCGGTTTACCGCTGCGATAACCGGAGCATTTTCAGCATCGGCTTTAGCCGCTGAGGTTCGACGACTGCGCCGAAATTACTTTTTCGGCAGCCACTCTACTCGTGCCCTCAAGTAGAGTTCGCAACTTGGCGAAGGGCCGGCTGATAGACCGTCCAGCCCTTGGCGATTGCGATCTCTTGCAGATTCGGATTCGGGTTGATGGCGAACGGGTGGGTGGACATCGCGAGCATTTCGCGATCCCAGATCGCATTTCCGAATGCGCAATCGAGCGTTCCTTTCAAAACCGAACGCAACGCTTCGGACTTGCCCGGACCGCTCGGCACGCGGACGAGGCGATCGCTGATGATGCCGTTTTCAACTTCGACTTCAGCGGCGAGAATGCGCTCGCGGGGAATGCCGAAACTGCGCATACCGGAACGGATGATCCATTGATTGGAAGATGAAACCGCCCAGACATCGCATCCGGATTCGCGCAGACGGTGTACCAGTTGCCGCATCTCGGGAAAAATGTTGGGAGCGATGGCCGCGTCGAAATACTCGTCGCACGCCTGCTGCACCACCTCTTCGCGCAGCCCGCGATGCATGGTCACCATTTCTCCGCACATCACTTCTTCCGCGACCAACCCGGCTTTGTAATCGGAGTAGCGCGCGCGAGCCCAGCGTGCGACCGCTTCCGGCACGAACTTATGCTCCAGTTCCCAGGAGAAGAATCCTTCGCCCGCATCGCCCGACCACAGCGTTCCATCGCAGTCAAAGGCTGCGATGCGAGGTTTCAGGCTCAGTACACTTTCGACAAAGTTGGTTTGAACGGATGTAAGCGCAGTCATGAATAAAGGGCTTTCGCGGAATTAACTCGACGGCAGAAGCGATGACGATGACGATGCGAGTGACGACGACGATGACGATGACGATGATAGTGACGATGATGACGACGGATTCAAACCGGCATACTGTTCCGGAGTGTCCACGTTGAGGCTGACCAGAAAGTCGTCGACCGGAACGTACTCCATCTCACTCTCATGCGCATGTTCCACTTCGCGCGCATTCGAATTCTCGGGAGCCTTGAGCAACTCGGCAATCAACTCGCGACCAAGGAGAATCGGATGTCCATGTTGGCCCTGATATTCAGGAATTACAGCCCATTTCCGGCGCGCCGTGGCTCGCTCGAACGCGTCCACCAGTTTCTGGAGCGTTTCGCTCTGCGCTGGAGGACGATCCACCAGAGTGACGATGGCAGCATCGCGCCCGCGGTTCAGAACCTCCTGCAAGCCGACTCGCAAGGAGCTGAATTGCCCGCGCTCGGGTTCGGGATTCACCACCAGCGCCGCGCCGCTGGCATACACAATGGGAGTCAACTCGGCTTCATTCTTGCCCACGACGACGAGGACTTCATCCACGAAGGGAGAGAAGAGACGGATCGCAGCCGAGAGGAACGTGTCGGTAGTCATTCCAGCAGCGATTCCAGCCGAAGCGGTTGCCGAACTGGTGTTCGCGGGAGGCCAAGGCAGCAGCGCCTTGTCGCGGCCCATGCGCGACGACTCGCCCGCTGCCAGAATCACTCCGCAAAAAGCCGGCGCTCGTCCCATGAGGGCACGATAGCAAACTGGCGCAACTCTGCCAAGGACGCCCCTGTAGCGCGATGCGAGAAATGGAGGGAAAAGATAAATTCTTACCTGAAGGTGGGCAGCTTGACCAGGTCGTCGTGGGGCACGCGTTCGACCGGATGTCCGGCTTTGCGCCAGGCACGCAGTCCACCGGCGATGACGAACACTTTGAATCCGATATCCTGCAGTTGGCGCCCGACCCGGGCGCTCGTGGCTTCGCGCTGTCAAGTGCAGTAGAGATAAATCTCGCGATCTTTGGGAAGGTTCTTGACCTCTTCGACGAGGTTGTTGGGTTCGATGCGAATGGAGCCGGCAATGCGTTCGGAGTCGGCATCGTAGTAGCCATGGCTCCGGACGTCGGCGACAAGCATGTTCCTCGCCGCATCGGACGCTAATCTCTTGGCCAGTTCCTCGGCCGGAACGCGGGGAATGACGTCGAGCAGACGGTACTTGCGATAGACCCAGATGCGATAGCCGATATAGCAGGCGATTCCAACGCCGGAAACGACTTCGGCGGCAAAGCCGGCGGAGCGCAGACCGCGGGTGATGGCGCGGAGCGCGTCACTGAAGAGATATCCCACGGCGGAGTAGGCGCCGACGTAGAGGGCAGCGCCGACGGCGTCATATTGCAGGAAATCGCCGAGGCGCATTTTCATGCTCCCGGCCAGCGGCGGAGACATGGTGTTGATGCCCGGGATGAACTTGGCAAAAAGCAGAGTCTGTTTGCCACGACGATAGAAATATTCGGCGGAGCGCAGAATGCAGGTTTCCGGATTCGCCGAAAGGCGGCATAAAATGCCGAGCAAGGCCCATCCGCTGATTCGGCCGAGCAGGTAGAGAATGACATCGCCCGTGACCATGGTTCCGAGGCCAACCGCAAGCACGAGGTAGAGATGCAGGTCTCCGTAGGCAGCGACTGCGCCCGCCGTCAGCAGAGCGAGGGCCGCGGGCACGGGAAGACCGATCGCTTCCGCGAAGCACACGAGTGCAAGAAACAGGTAGCCATGATGCGAAATCGATGTGAACAGGTCTTTCATGCAGAGATGGCCGCGTTCAGTATAACAATCCCTGGGACACCAGTGATTTGGGGAGAGCAGGCGCTGCTACAGTAAAGACGAATGCAGGAGGAGCCTTTGCCAGCCAAAAGCCGCCGTTATATAAATCTTTCGAATCGTCCCGCGGGTTTGCCGTTCAGCGACGCCGTTCTGATCGACGATACGCTCTATATTTCCGGGCGAATCGGCCTGGATGCAGCCACGGGCGAGGCGCCGGCTAGTGTCGATGCCGAACTCGATCTCTTATTCGAGGGATTTCAAGCCGTTCTCCGCGAGGCCGGCATGACCATGGACGATTTGGTATGGGTGCAGGTCTACTCGCCCGATGTGTCTTTGTGGCAAGAGTTCAACGCTGCTTACGTGAAGCTGTTCTCGCGCGAATTTCCGGCGCGCGCTTTTCTCGGATCAGGCACGCTTCTGCTGAAAGGGCGGTTCGAGATGCTTGGGATTGCGGTGAAGGAAAATGCATAGGTTCTTCGCTGCGCTCAGGATGACACCTCACCATAGACTATTTTTCCCTTGCGACCACGAATTCTGGTGCCCAGAGCAGGGCGCGCTTGAACTCGGAGTCGGGGAATACGTAGATGGCATTCCGTGCGGATTCGGCATAACGCGACGCCTCGGTGGAGGCGAACTCAAGCGAACCATAACGGTTCAGGATAGTCAGGATGTCAGCATGAGTAACGCCGTTGAAGGCGCGTTCGTGCAGAATGGTCTCGATCTGGCGGCGCTCGGCCGCAGTGCAATGCTCCAGCGCATGAATGACCGACATCGTGGCTTTGCCTTCACGCAGGTCGCTGGCAACGGGCTTGCCGAGGACGCTTTCGGAAGCCGTCAGGTCAAGTACATCGTCGACGATCTGGAAGGCGATGCCGAGGTCGCGTCCGTACTGGCCGAGCCGTTCCTCCTGCGGGCCGGTCGCGCCGCCGAGAATGCCCCCCACGCGCATACACACCGAGAACAGGCACGCCGTCTTGCGATAGATAAGATCGAGATGCTCCTGCAAGGAGATGAGGTTGCCGAGTTTCTCCATCTGGAGGAGTTCGCCCTCGACCAGTTGCTGCGTCAGCTCGACCAGCACATCGAGGATGCAGAAATTGCGTTCCTGCACGGCGATCTTGAAAGCCTGCATGTAAAGCCAATCGCCGGCCAGCACGCACATCGAGTTGCCCCATTGCGTGTTGGCGGCAGGGCGTCCGCGGCGGATCTGGGCTTCATCGATGATGTCGTCGTGGACGAGCGTTGCGGTGTGGATGATTTCGACGACCGACGCGAGTTTTACCGCGCCATCGCCTTTATAGCCGAGCATTTTGGCGGAAAGGAGCAACAGCGCCGGACGAATTCGCTTGCCGCCTCCGGCGCGCAGGTATTCGCCAATCTCGGTGATCGCGGCCACGTTCGAGACAGTGTCGTGTCCGAATTGTTCTTCGATCGCGACAATGTCGTCACGCAGAAGATCAAAGATTTCTTTCCCGGTGCTGGAGGTGGTCGTGCTCAATTCCTCAATTGCTCCGATAGTTGGTGAACTGCAAATCGATGCCGAAATCCTGCTGCTTCACCATGGCGATGATGTCCTGCAGCGTATCGCGATCCTTGCTGCTGATGCGCACCACATCTGCCTGGATGGAGGCTTGCGCCTTCTTCTTGGAATTCTTGACCAGCTTCACGATCTCTCGTGCTTTTTCGATCGGGATGCCCTGTTGCAGCGTGATCTTCTGTTTTACGGTGCTTCCGGCGGACGGCTCCAACGGGCCGTAGGTCAGGCCTTTCAAAGGCACTCCGCGCTTGACGAGTTTTTGCTGGAACACGTCGTTCACCGCCTTCATCTTGAATTCGTCGGCGGAGTGAAGCATGATCGCGTCCGTTCCTTCCATGGCGATCTGGGATTTGGAGTCCTTCAAATCGAAGCGCGTGCTCACTTCCTTCATCGCTTGCTGGATGGCGTTGGCAACTTCCGCAAGATCAATTTTGCTGACGATATCGAAGCTGTTATCGGGCATGGAATGTCACCGTCAAAGTCGTTGTTCAGGAGAATGACGGACTTGGGTCTCCAGATTGTCATGCTGAGGGATGGCTGCTCAAGAATCAGAGTCGCACGCATCGGCCGCCCCAAGCATGTACTCCTGAGGGTAACAGAAGAAACAGCGTCTGCGAAGAGTTGGCTGCGGGGGCGGTGGCCAGCGAGACTGTGCATGTTGCGGCGAACTACAGATCGCTCGCTTCGCTCGGGATGACAAGATCGACAAAAGGTTCACGGGGCGAGATGGAAGAAACTGTAAAAATTCTGAGCGGTTTGCGAGCCGATCTCTTCCGCGGACGATCCGCGCAGTTGGCCGATCTGCCGGGCTACTTCTTGGACGAATGCTGGCTCATTGCGCTGGCCGCGATGCGGAATTGGCGCCAGGTAGGGCGAGTCGGTTTCGATCAGCATGCGGTCGAGCGGAACGATTTGCGCCGCGTCGCGGATGGACTGCGCTTTAGGAAAGGTGATGTTGCCCGCAAAGGAAATCATGAATCCCATATCCATCGCGCGACGAGCGTGGTCTACGCTTCCGGTGAAGCAGTGCAGAATGCCGCCGAAGCCGCTCGACTGCCAGTGCTCGGCGATCATGGCCAGGCAATCGTCCCACGCGTTCTCGCTGTTATCGGACGGGCGGCAATGAATGATGATGGGCAGTTTTGCCGCACGCGCGAGTTCCATCTGCCTGAGGAAAACCGATTTCTGCGTTTCCCGAGGCGAGTGGTCATAAAAATAGTCGAGGCCGATTTCTCCCCAAGCGATGACCTTCGGATGGCGCGCCCATTCCAGCATTTGAGCGTCTGCGGCTTCGGTCGCGAGGCTGGCTTCATGGGGATGAATTCCGACACTGGCCCAGATACGGGGATACTGCGGTTTCGCTGCGTATTGTTCAGCCAGCTTAATTCCGCAATCGGCAGTATCGGGTCCGTCGCCGTTGCCGATGGCGAGGTAGGCGTCGATGCCGTTTTGCTTGGCGCGCGACAGCACGTCGTCGCGATCACTATCGTAGCGTTTGCCTTCGAGATGGGCGTGAGAGTCGATGTACATCCGTTAGATCTCAGTCTTTGAATGCGGTTGAGTCATGGAACGCGTCTTACAAACCCTTTGCCTCAAGGAAAACTCCGCAGTGGGTGCAGGCTTTGTATTTAAAATTGCGATTCTTGCCGCTGATCAACTTTTTTCCGCAAGCATTACAATGCATTGCGCCGAACGCACCTCCCGGTCCAAGTGAAGCAGAACCACATTCGGGACAGCATTTTCCAATGTCATCAATAAACAGACCGTGACAGGCCGGACATTTGAGTTGCTTTTCGAGGGACGACGCAGCGACCGCAACTGAAACGAGAACGCCAGCGATCAGGACAATTCCAACGCCGAGCAGCCAGTGAATCGGAGGTTGCGAAGAAAGCAAGTATGAAGAGACAATCGCGGCGACGCCAAGAAGGAAAACGACTAGTAAAGGAGTTGCATATCGCCGGTCAGCTGCTCGATATTGTTTCAAATCCGCTGCGAAAATCTCCTGAAACTGCTTCAGGTCCGCGGGAGAAAACTGCCCAACCTTTTTGAAATTGTTCTCTTGCTCAATTGTCATTCTCTTGTTTCGCCAGCCGCCTCAGAGATGCAAGTCGAAGTGGGATATCTATTTCAACCTTGTGCCGACGGGCACATCCTCCAGAAAACTGGCCAGGACCGGCTTGCCGCCTTCGGGCGAGGCGGCGACGATCATGCCGTTTGATTCCAGCCCGCGCAGTTTGCGAGGGGCGAGGTTTGCCACGATGACGACCTTGCGGCCAATCAGCGTTTCGGGTTCGTAGGCCTCGGCGATTCCTGCGACCAGTTGGCGCACTTCGGTTCCCAGATCGACCTCGAGGCGCAGCAGCTTGTCGGCACCTTTTACTCGCTCGGCGGACTTTACCTGGGCGACGCGCAATTCTACTTTCGCGAAGTCGTCGATGCTGATTTTGCCATCGGGAGGCGGGGCAACTGGCTTGGGTGGTGCGACGGGAGCGGCAACCGGTTGCCTTGCTTCGCTCGACTGGACGGGCGAGACGCCCGTCGCTCCACCGCCCGTCGCTCCACTGCCACTTTGTTCTTCCATCTTTTGCATCCTCTCGATGGCTGATTTGTCGGCGCGGGGAAAGACGGCTTGGACTTCGCCGAGCTTGGTGCCGAGATGCAACTGTCCCCAGTGCAATTGCTTCAGATCGAATTTGGTGATGTCGCCGAGACCCAACTGAGTCCAGATTTTCGCGGTGGCTTCGGGCACGACGGGATGCGCCAGCGCGGTTACAATCCGGAGAGCTTCGGCGCTGGTGTAGAGCACAGTTGCGAGGCGCGAGCGGCTCTCTTCATCCTTTTTCTCGCCGAGAGACCAAGGTTCGTTTTCGACGATGTACTTGTCGACGGCGCTGACGAGGGCCCACGCGGTTTCGAGAGCGCGCGAGAACTGGTATTGATCAAAGAGCGCGCCGAAATCGGCGATGGTTTTCCTGGCCGTCTCCGCGATCGCGGCGTCCGCCGCGGTGTTGGCCGTGTGCGAAGGATACGGTACCTCTCCCTTGAAATAGCGCGTGATCATGGTGAGAGTACGGCTGGCTAGGTTGCCCAGCCCATTCGCGAGATCGGAATTGTAGCGCTGGACGAGCGCATCGAAACTAAACGAGCCATCGTGTCCGAAGACGACTTCACGCAGCAGGAAGTATCGCAGCGCGTCGGTTCCGAGGACGTCGACGATGGATTCGGCGCGCACGATATTTCCCCGGGACTTCGACATTTTACTTTCTTCAAAGAGCAGCCATCCGTGTGCGGTGATGCTTTTCGGTAAAGGCAATCCGGCGGCGAGGAGAAATGCCGGCCAGTAGACGCAATGGAAGCGGACAATCTCTTTGCCGATCATGTGTACGTCGGCGGGCCAGAATTTGTCGAACTTGCTGGTGTCTTTCGAGCCGTAGCCGAGCGCGGTAATGTAATTGGCCAGCGCGTCGAGCCACACGTAGACCACGTGCTTGGGATCGTCGGGCACGGGAATACCCCAGGCAAATGTCGAGCGGCTGATGGAGAGATCGCGCAGACCGCCGCGCACGAACGCCAGCACTTCATTGCGGCGGGTTTCGGGACGGATGAAATCCGGTTGCTCGGTGTAGAGGCGAATCAACTGATCCTGAAACGCGGAGAGCTTGAAATAGTAATTTTCTTCGTGGACAGTCTCGGTCGGGCGGCCACAATCCGGACAGGGATCGCCCGGCCCTATCCCGTCGACATAGAGTTCGCACGAAACACAATATTGGCCAGTGTAAATTCCTTTATAGATGTATCCGTTATCGCGGATTTTGCGCCAGAGGGCTTGTACTCCAATTTTGTGCCGCTCGGAGGTGGTGCGGATGAAGTCGTCGGGGGTCAGGCCCATGCGCTTCCAGAGCGCGCTGAATTCGGCGGAAATTTCATCGGTGAACTGCTGTGGAGTTTTGCCGGCAGCCAGCGCGGCACGCTCGATCTTTTGACCGTGTTCGTCGGTGCCAGTCAGGAACCAGGTATCGTCGCCGAGGAGGCGGTGGCGGCGCGCGATGGTGTCGCAGGCAATGGTGGTGTAGGCGTGTCCGATATGCGGACGCGCATTGACGTAGTAGATCGGGGTCGTGATGTAGAACTTCTTTGTCATTCTTACCCTTGCTTGGAAAATTAGTTTTTCAGCGGACGGTTAAGCATCGGCAAATTATTAAGCTGCATCTCTTGCCTTGGAGCGGATGTCGTCCACTTCAATTCCTATGTGTTGGAGGTGGTGCAACATGTGCTGGACATAATCGTCGAACACGAACTGAAGCGTCAATGGTTCAGAACCGGCAACGGTCAAGGTTCGCGACCAGGCGGAATCGGGAACCGCTTCGGCCGCCGTCAGTAATTGCCGGTTAAGTACCTGCCACAATTCGATGAGTTCTTTCCAGTCGCGGCGCGCATAGGCATGCACCGCGACCCAGCGATTCTGATCGTAACCGGGCATGGACGGGCTGTCTTCTAATTGCGCCCGCACGACGCGTTGATGATTGTTCGCGGCGGAATCGAGGAGATGGCCCAGTTCTTCCTTCGGAGACCAGGTTGAAGGCGTCGACTTGTTTTCGACCATGTGCTCGCCCTTGTCCTTGTCCTTGCCCTTGTCCGTGGAAAGGCGCTCGAGGCGGGTGGGGACATCCTGTAAGAGATTGCGCAATAAAGTGAGCGCTGGCATCATTCCTCCTAACTCTTTCTTGAGTCGCGTTGAAGATACTGCTGGATGGCTTCCTGCATCACGGTTCGAAGCGGCACGTGCTGCCCCTCGGCCAGGGTCCGGCAATCTTCATATTCGGGCGCGTAGTTCGAGACGCTGCCATTCATGTTCGCGATCTTGATGCGTACGGGACCCCAGACGGTATCTACGGTTTCCCATCGCCGGGTCAGCGTCTGTCGCTGTTCGTCGCGGTGGCGCACGCCGAGAGTTGTGGTTTCGGCGAAGATCAATCTGGTCAAGCGATTCGCGTCTTCCACTTTCGCCAACACCGTGAGCAAGGCACCGGGGCGTCCCTTCTTCATCTGCACGGGCACACTGAAAACATCCAAGGCTCCCTCGGCCAGCAAGCGCTCCATGGCGTACGCGAGTACCTGCGGGGTCAGGTCATCGAGATTCGCTTCGAGGACAGTAATTCTCTCATTCGATGCAGGGCTCCCCGTTTTCGAATCAACCGCGGAGGCTTCTCCAATGGTGAGGCGGAGCAGGTTTGGATGCTCGGGGAATTCTCGGCTTCCGGCGCCATATCCTGACTGCTGAATTGTCATTGCGGGGAACGACACAAAGCGATTGCACAGCGTCTTGACGATCGCCGCGCCCGTGGGCGTGACGAGTTCGACATGCGGCCCTGAGGAATAGACTGGCGCATTACTTAACAACTTCAGGGTTGCGGGCGCTGGTACGGGAAGAATTCCATGGGCGCACTTGACGGTTCCGCTGCCCACGTTCAGAGGCGAGCAAGCCCATTCTTCGATGCCAAGGGATTCGGCTCCCACGGCGGCGCAGACGATATCAACCATGGCATCGACGGCTCCTACTTCGTGAAAGTGGACCTGCTCGATGGACGTGTCGTGAATCTCGGCCTCGGCCTGGCCCAGAGCTTCGAAGATGTGGGTCGCGGTTGCCTTGGCGCCGGGGGTGATCGCGGCTTTTTCGATGATCTCGCGAATTTCCTTCAGGCCTCGACCGTGGCGGTGTTCGTGATCGTGATGCTCCCAGAAAACTTCTCGGGGCAGGTCTTTTTCGCCGGCGACGAACACATCCACTTTGGTGGCCGCAATTCCACCGCGCACTACTCGCGAGATTTCTAACCGCGCACCGATGCCTAGCGCGGTAACGGTGTCTTCCAGAAGCTGGGGAGACACTCCGGCATCGACCAGGGCTCCGAGAAACATGTCGCCGCTGATGCCGGAAAAACAGTCAAGGTAGGCGATGCGCATGATAAGAATCGCTGTTGGCTATTAGCTCTTAGCTCTTTGCTAATGCCCAAAGGCAACGCCAAAAGCAGGAGCGAAGAGCGCAGTGCCGTGGAATTTTCATCATTTTTCATCTTTCATCATAGGGAATGGTCCTACCTCCGTCAAACCCGCCACTGCTCCAGAGTTTGTTAGAATCACTTTTTCCTTCAATCAGTTAGAGGGCATCTTGTATCGATATCTGGAACGTCGGCTGGACGAACACTTACGGGAGTTTTTGCGCCGCGCTTACAACCTGGAATGCGCGAATATTGTCATCGAGCAACCGCCAAAAATCGAATTTGGCGAGTACGCGCTGCCGCTCGCTTTCGAACTTGCGCGGAAGCTGCGCAAAGCTCCGCGGAAGATCGCGGAAGAGATTGTCGCCGGGATGGGAGCAATTCCCGGCTTTGAAAAGTTCGAGGTAGCAGGCGGCGGATACATCAATGTGCGGGTGAAGCGCGCTGAGTTGGCGGCGGCGGTGGCAGCCGATGAAGAACCTGGCACAGATGTTCCATCCGGAAAAGTACTGGTCGAGCACTCGAGCATCAATCCCAACAAGGCGGCGCATATTGGGCATCTGCGCAATGCGATTCTTGGGGATACGTTCGTCCGACTGCTGCGCTTTGCGGACAGGGAAGTGGATGTGCAGAACTACATCGACAATACCGGCGCGCAGGTCGCCGATGTGGTGGTGGGATTTCTGCACATCGAGAAGAAGTCGCGGGAACAGATTGAAGCGCTGACGGCTGCGCCCCGATTTGACTACTACTGTTGGGATCTCTATGCGCGTGTCTCGCACTGGTATGAGGAGGACAAGTCGAACCTGTCGGCGCGCGCGGCGGCCCTGCGCTCGATTGAGGAAGGGAACAACGAGACGGCGGCGATTGCGGACCTGATTTCGCTTGCCGTCCTGAAGCGGCATCTGGAAACGATGGAGCGGCTGGACATCGAGTATGACTTCCTGCCGCGCGAGAGCGAAATTCTTCACCTTCACTTCTGGGATGCGGCCTTCACCAAGCTGAAGGAAGCGGGGGTGCTTACTTATGAGACAGCGGGTAAGAACAAAGGGTGCTGGGTGATGCGGCGGGCGGGAACGTCAAAAGCGTTAACGACCGGGGACACAGAGGAGATATCGGACGGCAAGATCACGGAGGAAGATCAGAAAGTGATTGTCCGCTCCAACGGGACGGTTGGGTATGTGGGCAAGGATATTGCTTATCACATGTGGAAGTTCGGGCTGCTGGGGCGTGATTTTGGGTATCGAAAATTCTTTCGCTATCCCGATGCTCATGATTGCTGGATATCGACGACCGAGGGCGAGAAAGATCATCCGCACTTTGGCGATGTGGCGGAGATTTATAACGTCATCGATGCGCGCCAGTCGGAAGCCCAGAACACGGTGATCGAAGCGTTGCGCGGATTGGGCCATGACGAAGCTGCGGATCGATATACGCATTTTTCCTATGAGATGGTGGCGCTGACGCCGCGTTGTGCCGCCGAACTTGGGTACACATTGAGCGACGAAGAGAAGGCGCGGCCCTGGATCGAGGTATCCGGGCGCAGAGGGTTTGGCGTTAAGGCCGACGATCTTCTGGATGCGCTCATCACCTCGGCTGGCAAAGAAGTGGATGGAAGGCATCCCGAGTTGAGCTCGGCGGAGCGTGGCGGCATTGCTATCCAGATTGCGATTGGGGCGCTGCGCTACTTTATGCTGAAGTTCACGAAGCCCTCGGTGATCGCATTTGATTTCAAGGAGGCTCTCAGCTTCGAGGGTGACACTGGTCCTTATGCGCAGTACGCGGTGGTGCGCGCTTCGAACATTTTCCGGAAGGGTGGATTTGATCCGGACACTTTCTGTCGGGATGCTGGGGGCCGCGTGTCGGGCTTTCGGAGCGATGCAGGCGCCGGCGGAGACGAGGCAAGCCTCGTCTCTACTTACCACGTCTCTACTAGCCTCGTCTGTACGACGGAGTTTAGCAGGTATCTTGATGGGGACTCCGGGAATGATATTTGGGAGCTTTGGCTGGCGGCGGCTAAGACATCTTATGTGGTGAGCCAGTGCATAGCGACCACGGAACCGGCGTACCTGGCCAAGCACGCCTTTCAACTGGCGCAGCTTTTCAATACCTTCTATCACCGCTTTCCCATCCTCAGCGAAGCGGATGAGGGGCGGAAGAAATTCCTGTTGACGACTGCGGCGGTGGTCCGGCGCGAGCTGATTCGTGCTCTCGCGGTCATGGGGATCACGGTTCCACCGGTGATGTGAGGGCAAGGCGGCAACTGGCAGGACTCCGGCGGCAGTGTCAGGAAAGCCCAACCGCTTGCAACTCCTGCGCTGTCGGGTGCATCCGTCTTAGTAGGGGAAACCTGTAGGAATATCCATATGAAGAAAAGTGTCGTTCTGAGTGCAGGGCTAATTCTGGCGATGGCAACTCTGAGCTTTGCTACTGTGCCGCCAAATCCGCAGCCTATGCCGCGCACTCTTGCCAATGCCCGTTTTGTGTATGTGACCTCCTACGATGGGGGGCAATTTAATCCTGAGTTGTTGCCGGAGGACCGGGCCGCGATTGCTCGGGTCCAAACTGCGATTCAGAAATGGGGAAAACTCGTCGTCGTTTATCGGCCGCAGGAAGCGGACGTGATCCTGGCGGTGCAGTCACGTCCATCAGAAGATGTGCTGGCCGTGTACGACGCGCACGCCAGTGGAGCGGGCAGCGAGCCTTCGCAGGTCTATCTCTGGCGCGTGATGGCGCGGAGCGGGTTGCAGACGAGCGAGATGCCGCTGTTTTCGCAATTCGAAAAAGCCTGGGACAAGATTACGAAGTAAATAGCGAAGTTGTCGCGAATTGAAGTCGCTGCGGATTTGGTGACGGCGAGGATTCTCGCCGTCGTTTTGATCCGTACCTGCCTGGGTTCTACTGCAATGTGTTACCGACGCCTATAATTCCCTCCAGCAAACAAACAGTATAAAATTTCTACGGTTTATATCGCGATTGCTTGGGGAGGGGGTGTGTGTGTTTTTGCAGCTTGCCTTCAAGTGATTGATATAAAGTGCGTTATTGCATTTAATCACAATGCCTAAATGGCATTGCCCGTGCTTTGCTAAATGGCGGGTCCAGTTCACAGGAATTGCCGGGATCTGAAACGCATTTCAAAAATAAGCATCTATTTGGCCAAGGAGCCCTCAACCCTTATGAATCGCAACAGCTTGAAATTGACCCTAATGCTGGCCGTTACACTCGCCGCATCGATTGGCTGTACGACCAAGAATTATGTGCGTGAACAAACCACGCCGCTGATCAACAAAACGAATGAGCTCGACGACATGACGGCGCAGAATTCCAAGTCCATCAAGGACGTCGATCAGCGGGCGCAAGCCGGAATCCAGGACGTGCAAGCGCGTGCTGCGGCGGCTGACCAGAAGGCTCTGGCTGCAGGAAGCGATGCCGATAAGGCGCAAATGGCGGCGAACACCGCAACCCAGCGTGTGGACACTCTGACGAACACGGTCGTGAACCTCGATAACTATCGTCCGGTGGTCGAGACTGCGGTGCATTTCGGATTCAACAAAGACAATCTCACCAAGCAAGCGCGGGAAGCCATCGACCAGTTGGCGGCCAGCGTGGCCACGACCAAGGGATACATTATTACGGTGGAAGGCGCGACGGACTCAGTCGGCAGCTCGGAATACAACTACGACCTCAGCCAGCGGCGTGCGGATGCGGTGATTCAGTATCTGGCGTCGGAGAAGGGCATTCCGGCTTACAAGATTTATCAGATCGGGTTGGGTAAGGAGAAGCCGGTGGATTCGAATAAAACCGCCGACGGTCGAGCCAAGAACCGGCGTGTCGATATTCGCCTGATGACAAATACGGGTGGCGACGCGACTCCGGCGCAGGTGCCGAGTAACGGGAACCAGAGTCCCTCGGCGAGTGCGGCTCCGCCATCGCTGTAGCTACTATGAAAGTTTTCTCCTCCTCCCCGGAGGACTTTGCCGAACCAGGCCGTCCCAAGTATGTGGACGGCCTGATTTTTTTTGCCGGCCGGGCCTCGGGCGTCGGCCTCGGGTTATCCCAGCTACTTGCCGTGTTTTCGGCGCTACTCTGAAGCGATACAATAGAACGGTGCGAATCGGACTTCTGATCGTTGCGTTAGCGCTGGCGACGACTTTTTCGTGGGCGCAGGATGCTCCGGACAAGACTGTGCCGGACAAGACGGCGCCGGACAAGACGGCGCCCGAGAAGACGGCGGAGGAAAAAGCAGCGGCTCGCGATCGCGACGCCGACGCCAGTTCGAGTCGCGCTACGAGGATTGACCTTAGTGCGCCGAAGGATGATGCGAAGAATCATCCTGGCAGCGCGGATGCGGTCGAAGATCTTGTTCCGGGCGCGGGGGACAACTCCGGCATTCAGGAATTCCATCCCTGGAATCCCGTGAAGGCGGCAAAAGATGTTGACGTTGGCGATTTTTATTTCAGGCGCAAGAACTACAAAGCCGCACGGGAGCGCTACAAAGATGCGCTCTATTACAAAGAGAACGATGCGGTTGCAAGCTTCCGTCTCGCCGTATGCGAGGAAAAAATGGGAAATAAAGACGAGGCCAGGAAATACTTCGAGTTCTACCTGAAGATCCTGCCCGAAGGTCCGTCTGCCAAGGAAGCGCATGCTTCATTGGCAAAACTGGGGAAAGCGCAGTAGCGCTCGAGGCGGGGGTTTCTGGCTGCGCTCGTTTCTGGCCGCGCACCGCGCAGGACGGGCCCACGCTTTACACTTTTGTGGAATCCCACTCCTGCGCAAGAAACGCGCAGGAATGGGGCACCCGGCAGCTGTGGAATCCCACCCCTTCGGCTGCAGGCTCTGCGCATAGAACTGGCAAGGATGGGGCACCCGGCTCCCTACTTCTCCACCCGCGAAAACTCGCCGGTCGTTGCATTCACGGCGACTCGCAGCTTCGCGGTGCTGCGGTCCAGGCCATAGATCACGTGCCACAACAGTTCGTTCGTTTGGCGGTTCCAGTCCAGCACGTAGAGGACGGGCGTGTCGGGCTCTTTCTCGAGGAGCTTGTCTCCGCCGTGCTGCTGCGCGATGGCGAACGCCTTGTCGGTATCCACTTTCAGGAACTGGACGTTGAAAATCTGGGTACTGGAATTTGTTGGGCTGTAGCTGTCTTCGACGCTGTGAGAAACCTCGCCGAGCGCCCAGGTATAGGGCCGAGTCGTGCGTTTTGAGGGTGAGGCGAATCCGGCGCGCCACTCTGCCGCGTTGCCGTCGCGTCCCTTGGAGTCGTTCGTAGGTTGTGACTCGACGTGATAAGGCTGAGCATCGGGCGCCCATCCGCGCGCGGAAATGTAGCACTTGTAGAAGGCACTGCTGCCGGTGATTTGCTCGGGGGGCTTGGGTTGGGGCTTATCGGCCGGAGCTGGTTGAGTCGGGTGCGAGGAGCAAGCGGTCAGCAATCCGGCTGCTAGAATTGCAACGGCCATTTTGAGGACTGGGTTTTTTATCTTTCTAATCATTGTATTCAGCTTCCAGGATCCAGTTGCCAACGATTTCCGGATCACGTTTTTGGTTCGCGGATGATGTAGTGAACGGTGATTCTGCCGAACGATGATTGTACTGAAGCATCGCCATGGATTCCTATCTCAAACGATTACGGCAGGAACACGAAGAGAGCAGTCCGTGAGCATGCGCACGCTAGCGTCAGGAAGAGACGAAAGGCGGGAGGAATGGCGGACAACAAAACCAAGCCCACGAGATTAAGTGTAGCGGCATTTATCAATGCCCTCACGGACCAGACCAAGTGCGCTGATGCCAAGGCACTCGTCAAGTTGATGCAAAACGCCATTGGGGAAAAGCCGAAGATGTGGGGGCCATCCATCGTTGGATTCGGCAGCTACCATTACAGGTACGATAGTGGGCGGGAGGGGGATATGCCGCTGGTCGCTTTTTCGCCTCGTAAGGCCGCAACCGTTTTGTATAACCTGATCGCGTCCAGCGACTCGAAGGCGCTGCTGGCGAAACTCGGCAAGCACACGACCGGGAAGGGTTGCCTATACATCAAGAAACTCACCGATGTCGACCAAGAGGTGTTGCAGGCCATGGTTGTCAAATCCGTCGCTGCCATGCGGGCGCGGTGCCCGGGCTAAGAAATCAGTCTTCAGAAGAAGAGCTTGCACGGCTTTCCGTGCATTTGCCTCGGTGGGCCATCCAACTCAACTGAGTGAGCAACTTGTTGAGGCTGTCTCTCTGCGCCCTAGTTCGGGTAGAATTGTCAGGTTCTGCTTCGTCTCTGAGTCCGGCAACAGCTGGTTCGAAATCCGGATCTAAATTTCCCGAGGTGGTGTCATGAGACGAACTCCCCCTGCACGATTCGTTTTGCTTTTCTCTGTGCTTCTGCTGCTCTCGCTTTTTTCGCTTCTGCTTTTCCGTCACGCAATGCTGGTCGGAGCCGCGACGTCGTTTAAGGGCGTCCTTACGTATCACAACGACAACCAGCGGACAGGGCGCAATTCGACGGAGACGACGCTCACGCTCCAAAATGTGAACTCCAACACGTTTGGCAAGTTATTCGTGATCCCGACAGATGGCTTGGTGGACGCGCAGCCTTTATATGCTCCCAACGTAAGTATTTCGGGAAATGGCGCGCACAACGTGCTGTTCGTCGCGAGCGAGAATGACACGGTTTACGGCTTTGATGCGGATAACGGATCGATTCTCTGGCAGGTGACTATGCTGGCGGCGGGGGAGACCGCGTCAGATAACCGTGGTTGCGGACAGGTCACGCCCGAGATAGGAGTTACTTCTACTCCCGTCATTGATCTCAGCGCCGGGCCGCATGGCACTATTTATGTGGTTGCTATGAGTAAGGACTCAAGTTCTAACTATCACCAACGGCTGCACGCTTTGGACATTACTACGGGCGCAGAAGAATTTGGCGGCCCGGTGGATGTTGCGGCTCAGTATCCCGGCACGGGTGATAATAGCGAGAATGGTTACGTGATTTTCGATCCCAAACAATATAAGGAGCGCGCTGGATTGTTACTGCTGAATCACATTGTGTATACGTCGTGGGCTTCTCATTGTGACGACCGCCCCTACACGGGGTGGATTATCAGTTACGACGAGACGACGTTGGCGCAAAAATCGGTGCTCAATGTAACTCCGAATGGCAGTGAAGGTGCGATCTGGGCGGCCGGGGCGGGCTTGGCGGCAGACTCCAATAACAACATCTACTTTGACGATGCCAATGGAACCTTTGACACTACGCTGAACTCCAACGGGTTTCCCGCAAATGGCAACTATGGAAATGCCATCATGAAGCTCTCGACCAAGAAAGGTCAACTGGCCGTTTCCGACTATTTCAATATGTACAACACCGTGAACGAGTCAAATGCCGATGAAGATCTAGGATCGGGCGGCGCCATGGTGATACCAAATTTCAAAGACGCCAGCGGAGCGCTGCACGAACTGGTGGTGGGCGCGGGCAAGGACGCCAATATCTATCTGGCAAATCGGATGAACATGGGGAAGTTCAATCCGAACAACAATGATCAGATCTATCAGGAACTGACGGGCGTGCTAGCGGGGTCGGTATATTCGGCGCCGGCATTTGCCCGGAGCACTGTTTATTATGGCGCGGTGGGAGATGCGATCAAGGCATTTTCTTTCAATGCCAGTGGTTTGCTGAATTCGACGCCGGCTTCGAAGACCCCCAACCAGTTCGGTTACCCGGGGACTACTCCGAGCATTTCCGGCAATACCGCCAAAGACATGATTTTGTGGGCGACAGAGAATACGGCTCCGGCGGTGTTACACGCCTACAATGCAAGAAACCTTGCGGTGGAGTTATATAACTCGAACCAGGCAGCGGGTGGACGAGACGACTTTGGAAATGGGGATAAGTTCATTACGCCAACAATTGCCAACGGCAAAGTGTATGTCGGAACAACGAATGGAGTAGGCGTGTTGGGACTATTGCCCTAGCAGGCTGCGGAAAAACTCGTTTTGAAGGGGACGGAGTACCCCGAAACTCTCTTGTTTCCACAGCACAACCTGATAAGAAGAAAGCATGCGTGGAAAAGACGAGCAGCAGTTGGATGTGTTCAGCTACGTAAGCCCAGAGCAGCGAGTACCCCACGACCACCCCTTGCGCCCTCTTCGTGCCATGACCGATGAGGCATTCAGAGAACTGCAACCGCGATTCCACAAGCGGTACGCGAAAACGGGGCGGCCGTCGATTGCGCCGGAGAAGTTGTTGCGAGCGCTCCTGCTGCAAGCGTTGTACTCGGTGCGCAGCGAACGACGATTGATGGAACAGCTCGACTATAACCTGTTGTTCCGTTGGTTCGTGGGTTTGAACATGGATGACGACATCTGGGATGTGACGGTGTTCACCAAGAACCGCGAGCGCCTGCTCGATGGAGACATTGCCGAAGCCTTCTTCCAAGCCGTGCTGCAGCAGGCACGGGATCGGAGTCTGCTCTCGGACGAACACTTCACGGTGGATGGAACGCTGCTGGAAGCGTGGGCGAGTGTGAAGAGTTATCAGCGCAAAGACGCGAACAACAACGTTCCGCCGGACGATCCCGGCAATGCGACAGTGGACTTCCACGGGGAGAAGCGGTCGAACCAGACACATGAATCGAAGACGGACCCGGATGCGAAGATGGCCCGCAAAGGCAAGGGCAAAGAAGCGAAGCTGAGTTACAACGGGAATCTGCTGGTGGAGAACCGCCACGGCCTGATCGTCAATACCGAGGTGTTCGAGGCCAACGGAACGGCGGAGCGCGATGCCGCGCTGGTGATGCTGGAACAGATTCCAGGCACGAAACAAGTCACAGTGGGCGGCGACAAGGGATATGACACGGCGGATTTCGTGGCCGAGTGTAGAAACTTAAAGGTCACGCCGCACGTGGCCCAAAACCTGGAGCGACCCGGTGGGAGCGCGATTGATGCCCGCACGACGCAGCACCCTGGATATGCCATCAGTCAGAGGAAAAGAAAGCGCGTGGAAGAGTGTTTCGGATGGCTCAAGACAATCGCACTGTTGCGGAAGGTGCGACATCGTGGGGTCTGGAAGGTGGGATGGGTCTTCACCTTCGCGGCCGCGGCCTACAACTTAGTCCGGATGAGGAGTCTGGCGATGCAAGCAACCTAAGCCGAGATCGAGGTGTGCTCGCTGGACCGAAAATGCATCCGCGCGGGACACCAGCGGATGCAGCCAGAACCACCTCCCGAATCACACAATTGCTGAGACTGGAGAGAATCTAAGTCGCGGAGCCCATTTTTCAGCAGCCTGCTAGGGACAAGGTAACCGGTGGGATAGAAAGAAGAGTTGTCGGGTTTTGCTGTGTGAGTACCTCTGTGTCCCCTGTGGTTACCGCCCTATGGTCCACCATGGGGACACAGAAGTGCGCAGGAGAAATCCAACCCCGTTCTATGTGTCTAATGGCCTTCTGCCGCAGCCTTGGCATCTGGTATCAAGACCTCAACCGAGTCAGGTTCTGTCCAGACGGCTCTGCCATTCGTCACGTCGAGACGGTGCATGACTATCTTGACACTGCCGCGATCGACGGCGACCCCCAGATAGTGATAATTGACTTCGTTGCTCTGGAAAGGGTCATCCTTGGCGCGTGGAATTGGGTAGGCATGCGCTCCGCCGCCGCCAGTTACGAAATAGATGATGCCAGCATGCTCATGGCGTTCGTAGTTATGCACGTGCCCTGAGAAAACAATAATGCGGGCGCGAAGGTTTTGCTGCCGCGCTTCCAGCACCTTGGCCAGCTTCTGTTCCTCGGTACGAGCCGAGTGTCCCGCGCCGCCAAACATGGTTTCCGACGAACTGGTGTAAGGAGGATGGTGAAGAACGACGAAGACGAAATCCACAGTGCCAGGAAGATGATCCAACTGCTGTTCCAGCCATCGTCCCTGTGGACCGGAGACTTCGTTGAGCGAACTGTCGAGCACGAGTAGCAACGTGTTGGCGGCGCGGACAGAGTAGTAGCGGCTGTGCTTCAAGTCGGGGAAGCGCTCAAAATAATTAGCCAAGGCAACCTTCTCATCGCCATGAAGTTCGTGATTGCCAATGGCCGGGTAAACTGGAATCTTGTTCGCGCGCCACACCGCCGTTTCGTTGTCCCATACCTTCCAGTCGTTCTTGTCGTATCCGTTATAGACGATGTCACCTCCGAACGAGATAAAAGCGGGACTGGTTTGTGCAATCGCCTGCACCAGCATCTGACGCACAATCGGATTCGCAGCGTCGGTATCTTTGGGATCATGGAAGCGCGAATCTCCGTAGGCAACAAAGTGGAACGGGGTGGTCACCTGGAGGTGCAGTTCCACCGGGTCACTGTCCAGAGCTTTTTGCAAGTGCGTGCGTGAGCATGCAACGCAGACGACCAGGAAAATAATGGGCAAGTTTTGAAGAAGTTTCAAATTACACTTCACTCTTAGTGGCGCGCGTCATCAGTTCTTCGATCGCCTGCTGCGGCGACTTCCCGTTTTCAAGGATGGCGAACATCTGTTCGGTAATCGGCATCTCGACATTCTTCTTGCGCGCAAGTCCGACGGCAGCTTTGGTTGTGAACACTCCTTCAGCAACCGCCCCGCGCATGCCTATGATGATGTCGGGAAGTTTTCGGCCCTTTCCCAGTTCAACTCCGACGCTGCGGTTCCGCGATAGGTCACCGGTGCAGGTGAGAACCAGATCGCCCAGTCCGGCAAGTCCAGACATGGTATCGAGGCGGCCTCCGCAAGCCACGACCAGACGCGCCACTTCAGCGAGGCCGCGCGTAATAAGCGCAGCAACAGAATTATGGCCGAGGCCCAGGCCGTCACAGACGCCAGCGGCAATCGCGATAATATTTTTGAGCGCGCCGCCTAACTCCACCCCAATCACATCGTCATTGGTGTAGACGCGAAAGCGCGAATCGTTAAAGGCTTGCTGCACGGCGCGCGTCACTTCGGCATCGCCGGAGGCCACCGTGACCGCGGTCGGATCGCCGCGGGCCACCTCTTTTGCAAACGAGGGGCCGCTCAGCGCTGCCAAGCGCGGCGTGAACTTGCCGTTTCGCAACACATCGCCAATCACTTCCGTCATGCGCATCAAAGTGCGGTCCTCGAGGCCCTTGGTACAGCTGACAAAGAGCGAGTGCGGCTGAAGCGACGGCGCCATGCGCTCGAATAAGGCTCGACAGTGCTGCGACGGCATCACGCTGACGATCATCTCCGCGCCGTCAAGCGCAGTGTTCAAATCGTTTGTCGCTGTAATCGACTCTGGCAAAATGAAATTCGGCAGGAATCGTTCGTTAATGCGGCTGCGGGCGATACTCTCGCACACTTCCGGTTCGTTGGCCCAGAGCCGAACCTCGCGCGGGAATCCAAGCGCACCCTTGCGCCCGAGGACAATCGCCAATGCGGTGCCCCATGCGCCTGCGCCGATGACGGAAACGCGGCTCGTCGTTGTTGTCATTGGCGGCTTGCTCCTAGACTCCCCGGTTTAGTTGTTCCCGACTTAGGCACTCCTAATTTGGATTCCGTTCCGGCCGCAATGCGGCCGATATTTTGGCGGTGTCTCCAAATGACTAGAAGGGAGACCGCGCCGATCAGAACGAGCTGCCGCGAGTCCGTGTATTCGCGCAGAGCCCATGCCAGCAACGGAAACGCCGCGGCCACGGCAACGGATCCTAGCGAAACGTAGCGGAAGGCAACGGCGACCAGTAAAAACAGGATGATCATGCACAAGATAGATTCGGGAGTGAGCAGTATGAAAGCTCCCAGGCTGGTGGCGACGCCCTTGCCGCCGCGGAATTTGAGCCACACAGGGAACAGGTGACCGAGTACGGCAAAGAACGCCGCCGTGGTCATGATGAGTTGCTGATGCGGCCCGCTGAAGATCGCTCGTGCGACCAGCACCGCAGCCAGTCCCTTGGCAGCATCGAGCAACAATGTGGCAGCCCCAAGCAGCGGCGATTTGCGGGCGACGTTGGTTGCGCCAATGTTTCCGCTGCCGCTGCTGCGTACGTCCTCGCCTTTGAAAATCCGCACCAGCAGGTAACCAAACGGGATCGACCCCAGCAGATAGCTGATAGCGGCGGTGATGAGATAGGAATTCATATCGCGATACAAACTGCCGGCGGGACGTCGGCGCTACTTTCTTCTCGCCCGGCGCTGTCTATCTGCCCGTTAGCGGAAACCGTTGCAGCCTGGTGTAGTGCGATCCTCCCGGTGAAAGTTGGCTCTGATAGAGAATAAACTCGCTCGCGGTCATGGTGCCAAAATCCAGTTCGGACATGGCGGCGAGTCGTTTTTCGAGCACCGCGAATGTCGCGTTGGCAGCGTCGTTCTTCTGCCGCTTCGGCGATCCCGATCTTCTCCCGCCGCCGCGCGCCAGTGTTAAATGTGGACTGAACACGCGGTCTTCACGGGGAATGCCAAGTTCCGCCGTTGCCGCATCGATGCGCTCGGCCAGTTCGACAAGTTTCGCCCCACCATCGATTCCGATCCAGAATACGCGCGCAGCTCTGGCGGTAGGAAAGAATCCATATCCGCCGGTGCGAATTTCGAACGCGCTACTCTCAACCCGCCGCAAACGGTTGGTGATCGCCTCAACCCGTTCAGCCGGCTGTTCGCCGATAAACTTCAGCGTAATATGTAACGACTCCGGACGAACCCAGCGCGCGTCGGGTGCGAAACTCTCGACCCCTTCGATGAAACGCGAGATGCGTGCGCGAACTTCAGGGTCGAGATCGATGCCGATAAATATTCGCATGACGATGTTTGTGTAGTGACGACTGCGGCTCGTTCAGACGAGGCGGGGCCACGTCTCACATATCAATGTAAGCGCCTTACAGCAGCGCCCGGCGAATCATCTCCAGTGCCTGCTGGGTGGAGAACTGCCGAATGCGTTTGCGATCGCCGGGAAAATTTCGCTCGACAACCTGAGTACCTTCCTCTCCTGCGAGCGCGACGTAAACCAGCCCCACGGGCTTCTGTTCGGTCCCGCCACCCGGGCCGGCCACGCCGGTGATTCCCACTCCATAACTCGCGAGGCAGCGCTTGCGAATGCCTTCGGCCATCGCGGCAGCCACTTCGCGGCTCACCGCTCCATGCTGATCGATGAGTGCCTTCGGAACATTGGCGAATTGTGTTTTTAATTCGTTGGAATACACCACTGCGCCGCCCAGGAAGTAGCGCGAGCTGCCGCCCAGCGAAGTGATACGTTCGGCCAGCAGTCCGCCGGTGCAGGATTCGGCGGTTGCCAACGTCATGCCGCGCATCTGCAGCAGATAGCTGACGATCTGCTCAATGGTTTCACCCTTGCGCGAAAAGATGGCGTCGCCAAGTTCGTCCTCAATTGTTTCGGCGAGTTCCTCGACCCGCGCTTCGGCATCGGCTTGCGAATCTTTCCGGCAGCGCAGATGAAGTTGAATCTCGCCCGCTCCGGCCAGAATTGTGGTCTCGACATCGGTGTAAGTCTTGTAAATGGGCGCGACCCGCGCATCCACTTGTGATTCCGGCATCATCGCCATCTTGAGCGTGCGCGTGGCGATGAATTGAACTGGAATCCGGGCTCGCAGACGCGGGATGCATTCCGTTTCGAATAACGCTTTCAGTTCGTAAGGAGGCCCGGGAAGCAGCATCAGAAGCCGCTCCCGCCCATCATATTTTCCGGCGATCCACTGCCCCGGCGCAGTGCCAAGGGGATTCGGTAATGCGACCGCGCTGGTGAGAATGTCGGCCTGCTTGGCATTGTTGGCCGACATTTTGTAACCACGCTTGGCGAACCTTTCCTGGAGCTTGGCGAGAATCTCGGGATCGCGTTGCAGTTTCAAACCCAGCGCTTCGGCTAACGACTCGCGGGTCAGGTCGTCTTCCGTGGGGCCAAGGCCGCCGGTGAAGATGATGATGTCCGAACGCCGCATGGCGAGTTTGGCAGCCGCGGTTAATCCTTCGGCATCGTCTCCCACAATGGACTTGAAGCGAACTTCAACGCCAAGGGCATTCAGTTTCTCGGTGAGATAGAGCGAGTTGGTGTCCTGGCGATGGGGAGTGAGCAACTCGGAGCCGACGGCGATGATCTCGGCGTTCACGGGTAAGAGTGTAAATGATGGGCCTTCATAAAATTGTCATATCCATTTATTACTTGTCATCCCGAGCGCAGCGACGGATCTGCAGCTCACGGCGAGCTAGCGATCTTCGCTTCGCTTGGGATGACAATAATATTTCGAAACAGTAAGAGGCCTAGCGTGCGGGTTGTTGCTGCGTCATGCAGTGCAGGGCCCCGAATCCCCAGATCAGATCGCCAGAATAGATCGGTACAATTTCACGTGTCGGGAAGAGCCCCGCGAGAGTATTGAGGGCGATGCGATCGTTCGGATCATTGAACACAGGCACCAAGACAACTCCGTTTGCGATATAGAAGTTGGCGTAGCTGGCGGGTAGTTGGCAGCCTTCGAATATGACGGGACGCGGCATCGGAATCTCGACGATGTCAAGTTTCTTTCCATCGGAGGTGCGCGCGTTTTTCAGGCGCCCGAGGTTCGCATGCAGCGGGGCGTAGTTTTCGCTCAGTTCGTTCGGCTCGACCATCGTGACGACAGTATTTGTGGCGACGAAGCGGGTGATGTCGTCGACGTGGCCGTGCGTGTCATCTCCCGCGATGCCGCTATCGAGCCAGATGACAGACTCGACGCCGAAGTAATCCCTGAAGAGCTGGTTGTAGGCGGCGCGATCCATGGATAGATTGCGTTGTTGCGTAGTAGAGAGCAGGCATTCTTCAGTCGTGATGAGAGTGCCGCAACCGTTGACGTCGATCGATCCGCCCTCGAGAACTACGCGCCGGTCTCCTGACATGGGACGCACAATCTGAGCGCCGGCAGACTTTCCCATGTGCGCGCCGAGTTGAGCGTCGAACTTGTAATTGTCATACTTGGCCCAGGCGTTGAACTGGAAATGCAAGCCGAGGAGTGAGGCATCGTTTCCTTGGACGGGCGGCACGAGAAAGATGCAGCCGGAATCCCGCGTCCACACGCGATCAGTGCGCCAGCGATGGAAGCAGACATTCTTGGAAAGGGCGCCCGCTTGCTCGAGGACCGTACGGGCACTGTTCTCGACGCGTTCACTGTTGACGATGAGATCGACGCGCTCGTGACGTGCCAGATTGCGCACGATTTCGGCGTAGACCCACGGAATTGGCTCGAACTTGCCCGGCCAGTCGTCGCGGAAATGAGGCCACGCCAGCCAGGTCGAGCTGTGCCGTTCCCACTCGGCGGGCATGCGGTATCCCTGAGCGGCGGGAGGTCGGGCACTTGTGAGGCATCGCGGTGTCAACGTGGCCCTCCGCTTATTGATTCGCGCTGGGTTTGGGGGTGGGAGTAGGGGTCCTTCGACTCCGCAGAAACTTCACCCTGTGAAGTTCCTACTCCGCTCAGGATGACAATGCGGAGAGGGCTGTGGATGAATAAGTCAGAGGCTTTCATTTTCCGTCAATCATGCGGCTGGTGATGGGAGCGTAGCTGTCGATGCGGCGGTCACGGAGGAAGGGCCAGTTACGGCGAATGTCTTCCAGGTGATGCAGGTCGACTTCGCCCAGCAGAATCTCTTCCTTATCGGGAGAAGCTTCGGCGAGCACGCGGCCGAAGGGATCGCAGAAAAACGATCCTCCCCAGAATTCGAGTCCTTTGCCGGGGGCAGAATTGCCGCGGATGTCGCCGGTCTCAAAGCCAACGCGATTCACTACGCCCACGTAAACGCCGTTCGCAATGGCGTGCGCCCGCTGAATGGTGCGCCAGGCGTCGTACTGCGCTTCGCCAAACTCGGCTTTTTCGGCGGGATGCCAGCCGATGGCGGTGGGATAAAAGAGAATGCTGGCTCCCTGCAAAGCCGTAAGCCGCGCGCCTTCCGGATACCACTGATCCCAGCAAACCAGTGTACCGAGTCGTCCCGCCGAAGTATCGAAGGCCTTGAAGCCCAGGTCGCCGGGAGTGAAATAGAATTTTTCGTAGTAGAGCGGATCGTCGGGAATGTGCATCTTGCGGTAGATGCCGCCGAGAAGGCCGTCCGAATTGAATATTGCGGCGGTGTTGTGGTAGAGGCCAGGGGCGCGCTTTTCGAAGAGCGAGGCGATCAGGACTACTTTGTTTTGTTTTGCGGAGGCGGCGAGCTTTTCAGTAGTTGGTCCGGGTATCGGCTCCGCGAGATCGAAGAGGGCTGCGTCTTCGCGCTGGCAAAAATATTGTGTCTGGAAAAGTTCGGGCAGGCAGACGACATCCGCGCCTTTTCGTGCCGCCTCCGAAACGCGATCAAGCGCCCTGGCCAGATTATCCGCAGGCTCTGGGCCGCATGACATCTGGATCAGGGCGACGGTGAATTTCTCTCGCACTTTTCCTCCGTACAGCGGTCTAAGAAAGAGGTCCTTCGCTTTGCTCAGGATGACAACCTAAGGATGGTTCAATACGCGTTTTAGCATATCAAAGTGTTTGCCTACGATGCATGAATGTTGCGGCAAGTTGAAAAGCGATTCGCGGCCTTTCTGGACTTCTAGTAAATTTATTCTTCGACCAAAATCAGGTTTAATTCTGGGGGTTTTTCTTGAATCACAAAAATGCTGGGAAGAAGGGCATTCCTGCCGCTGCTCGTAAGGATGTTGCTCACGAAGAAGGCGCGGGCATCGACCGCAAGCTGCACGACCCGGTATCCGACCGGTTGATTCCGCTGGAGCCGCTCGATCTTGGAAAGATTCAATCCATTGACGACCTGGTGCGCGCCATGTCGAAGACGGCGTTCACGGGCCGCCAACTCGGCGAAGCCGCCGATGTGCTGGAGGCGATGGCGCGCGACAAAGATTGTTTTGTCGTCATGACGCTGGCGGGCGCGATGACCGTGGCCAAGCAGGGTCTGGTAATTGCCGAGTTGATCGATCGCGGCATCGTGAATGCCATTGTTTCGACCGGCGCGCTGATGGCGCACGGGCTGGTCGAAGCGACCGGGCGCGCTCATTTCCGGCACAATCCCGAACTCAGTGACGAAGAACTTTACGAGGCGGGGTACAACCGCGTCTATGACACACTCGAACCCGAGCAGAACCTGGACGACGTGGAGCGCGTGATGCATGCCGTCTTTGGGGGCTGGGACTCTGACGAAGTGATGTGCTCGTACAAGTTGAATCGGGCGATCGGAGCGCATCTTGCCAAGCGGGGCAAAGAACGGGGCATTCTGAAATCCGCGTATGAGAAAAATGTTCCTGTATTTGTTCCCGCGTTTTCGGATTCGGAACTTGGGCTCGATTACGCTTTGACAAATCGCGAGCGGGAGAAGAAAGGCAAGCCGCGTTTTCGCTTCGATCCTTTCGAAGACCTGGAGCATTTTGCCGCGACTCTGCTCAGTCAGAAGCGGCTGGGAATTTTCACTATCGGCGGAGGCGTTCCGCGCAACTGGTCGCAGCAATTTGGACCGTTCATCGAATTGCGCCACCGCCGGGGCGGGGAAGACCTGCCCCTGAAGCGCTATCACTATGGATTGCGCATCTGTCCGGAGCCGGTGTTCTGGGGCGGCCTTTCGGGGAGTCCCTACAGCGAAGCGGTTTCGTGGGGGAAGTTCGTGCCTCCCGCGGAGGGCGGGAAGTTTGGGGAAGTGTTTGTGGATGCGACCGTGGGGTTGCCGCTGATTGTGGCTGCGGTGCTGGAGAGACTGAAGAAGAAGCCGGCGGCGAAAAAGATGATCGCTCAAATTGCGAAGTAGAGACGCGGCTCGTTTCGACTTGCAACAGGTCCGAGCGAGACTACGGTAGTTGCGAGTAGGCAATGAAATCGATGGATCAAGTTCAGGAACGGAAGCTACTGCTGGGTGTTCGCCCGAAATTCCTTGCGGGCTGCGCGGCAGTGGTGGCAGTTTTGATTCTTCCAGACACGATTGCGCAATCACACATTCTGAAGCGGGTGGTACTGATCCTAGCGGCTTTGGCCATTCTGGCGGGCTGGCTCCTGCTACTGAAGGACGGCGGGCCAAAGACAACGTGGCGAGCACTAACAGCGCTCGTTGGGTCAGTTTATCTAGTAGTTTCCCTACCCGTTTTTTTGTTCGAGATGTCCCAAATGAGATGGCTCATGCGGCACCCCTGGCACCAGTGGCTGTCAATGTACGTAAGGCCGTGGGTGCACTGGGGATACACCTTCGTGTTCCTTAGCGTCATCTGCTCCTTCTTGGGACGAGGCCGGGCGCGAATCGCCTTCGTGGTAGGCAGCGTCTTGCTATTGATGCTCCGGTTTGCCATGGGCATCTGGGTTTATTGAATCAGTCAAAGATCAGTACGGCCGACGCGATTACCGTAGTCCACAGGCCGCGTTTATCGCCTACGGCCGATTGCGTTACATTGGCGGTGCGGACGATCTTGTTCGAGATACGGTAGATCTCTTTTTTCTCATCCCACGACCGATCGGAGTCGAATTCGACGTTCAGCGTTGTCGCGAGCATTTCGGCGGCGAGCTCTTCGGCATAGTCGCCGGCGGAGTCTTCGGTTTCGCCGAAGGAGTGATGCTCGCTGAGATATCCATAGGTATTGCGGTCGGCGGGGATGGCTACGCCAATCGACGACGCAAGCAACCGGTGCGGTTCGTGCGTCGAGTTTTCAGCAACTACGGCGAACACGACCTCTCCCGGATGCAGATATGTGAGTCCCTGCGACCGCGGCACCAGTTTGCAGTTGGGCGGAAAGATGGACGAGACCCGCACCAGGTTTTGCGCCGCGATACCGGCGTCGCGCAAGGCGAGTTCGAATGAGGTGAGGCGCTCGCGGTGTTTTCCTACACCCTTGGTAAAGAAGATCTTCTTGGGGACCATGTCCTTGCCCAATTCAGTTTCCTCCAAAAAATTCAAATAGATGTGAGAAGGGCAAATCTAACACAGCAATTTGTGAAGATTGTATGAAAAAACAACGAGACACAGTATTTTCCCGATGAGCGCCGCTGCGGTCGTCACTGGAGGAGAGATTGCCGACCGCAATTCAGCGCCGGAGAGAAGCAATTCAGATCACTCCCGCAGCGTTCAGGCAGCGTGAGTTCTGGCTTTGGCCGCCGCCAGCGATAATATTGCCGGTTTCACCAGATCGCGGAAATCGGCAAATTTCATCCGCACCAATTCCCGATGCGAACCCGCGTTGAAGGCGATTTCCTCGTCCTCGACCAGAGTCTGATCCACGAAAACATCCATTCCGTAGAGATTACCGAACGGCGGCATGGAGCCGGTTTCGCAGTCTGGAAAACGCCCGCGAAATTCGAATTCGCTGGCGAGCTCCACCGAATCCGCTGCCAGGTATTTTTTCAGACGATATAAATCCACGCGAAAAGATGCCGGCACGACGGCCATGGCGAGACGTCCATCGACCATGACCATGACAGTTTTCGCGAGTTCTTTTCCCGGTATGTGAGTAAGGGCGGCAATCCCCTGTGCCGTGTAGGCCACCGAATGCGAGATCACCAGGTATTGAATGCGGTTACGATCCAGAAATTCCCGAAGCATGGAAAGAGGCACAGACACCTCCCGTGCGAACCACAGGCAAGAACGCTTCTGAAGGAGTGCCGAAGCGTGCTCTGCGGATCGGCATCGGTACAATTATGCGCTCGGCTGAGCGACGAGGGTTAGCTAAATCTTCGGAGCAGGAGGAGCCAAAAAGTGGAAAAAAGCGAGGATGCGAAAAGACCAGCAAGGCGTGTCCAACAACAGACGCTGACTCAACAGATATTTCTGTACCGCGAGTTCTTTAAGCAGGTGCTGGCACACGGACCCGAGCGTAGCTCTTACGCGGCTTCCTTGCTCACCAAAGAGTGAGCGGCTTCCCTTGCCTGCGAACCAATGATCTTCATCTCCTGCCAGTCGTAACGGAACTCTTTACCACAATCCAGGCAAGCAACGTAGGTACCCGTGCGCTGAGCCGCCGGGCTTCGCCGTGATCCGGCTCGCACGGTAATCGGAAAACTGTAGCGAGCGTGCCGGCAACCAAACATGGCGTCCATCAGCTTCGTAAACATAGAGCCTCCACAGAACAAGCACAAAAGAACCAAGCACAAACCGGCTCATCCTTTCACCCTAGGGTCCGGATAAGCTGTATATACTTAGATTCCAGTAGCGCGGAAAAGGTTCGTGCTAACAGTAACCTTCCCAGCTACACAGCTAGGGGCACCGGAATCAGGCACTTGCGCCGTTTTTCCAAACCCAACATGTCAATCTCAAAATGCGTTTCCGCGCGCAGGATCGGTCGGCCAGGCATGAAAAGCGCCGTCCCGCACCGTCTCTCAGTTCTTCTTCTTTTTCTTCTGCTGGCTTCCCTCGCAGTTCTCTTACAGGCTGCGCCCCCGCCAGTTTCCACTGCCGACCCGAATCGCTACGTTGATGACATCAAGGCGCTGACGACTCCGGCGATGGAGGGACGTGGTGCCGGAACCAAAGGCTTGATCCGTGCCCAGCATCTGATCGAGAAACGCTACAAAAGCCTGGGACTTGAGCCCGCAGGCACCCACTCCTACTTACAGGCTTTCACGGTGATCACGGGAGCCCAACTAAAAGGGAAGAACGATTTCGCGGTGCTGACTGGCGGCCAGAAGCGGGAGTTGAAGGCCAAGCAGGATTTTGTTCCATTCAGTTTTTCCGCTTCAGGATCGGCGCGCGCGCCCATGGTGTTCGCCGGCTATGGCATTTCAGCCGACGAGTTTCACTACGACGACTATGCGGGACTCGATGTCAAAGACAAGATTGTTATTGTTATGCGCTATGAGCCCCCGTCCTTTGGCGTGAAGGGCGGCAATCACGGCATGACGCAGCATTCCCAGTTGGTGACAAAAGCCATCAATGCCCGCAATCACGGCGCGAAGGCGCTGGTATTAGTAAATGGAAAACTGGGAGATGGCGAAGAAGATCTGCTGACTCGATTCGGCAGCGTAAGCGGTCCGGAAAACGCAGGCATCATGTTTCTCCAAGTCAAGAATGACGTGGCGAATGCGTGGCTGAAGCCCGCGGGCAAATCGCTGGGGGAATTGCAGAAGCAGATTGACGATTCGTCGAAGCCCGCGTCGTTTGCCCTGCCGGAAAACCAAGGCATACCGATCACTGCGGAGATCAACGTCAGCATTCAAACCACGCGCGCCACTGTGAACAATGTGCTCGCCTATCTTCCCGGTAAGACCGATGAATACGTGATCGTGGGCGCGCACTACGATCATCTCGGGCGCGGTAATTTCGATTCTCTGGCGCCTTCGCAGATCGGGCAGATTCATCCGGGAGCGGATGACAACGCCTCGGGCACCGCAGGAGTGCTCGAACTGGCGCGTCTGCTGGCCCCCTACCAAGGCCAGTTGCGTCGCGGAATTCTGTTTGCTGATTTCTCTGGCGAAGAATTGGGTCTGCTCGGTTCCGCCGCATGGGTGAAGGATCCGACGCGTCCGCTCGATAAGGCGGTAGCCATGCTGAACATGGATATGATCGGACGCATCAAGGATCAAAAAGTCTATATCGGAGGCGTGGGCACCGGTTCGACGCTGAAGGCAGCGGTCGAAGAGGCGCAGGCCAATTCCGGATTCAAGATTGAATATTCGCCGGGCGGATATTCATCGAGCGACCACACATCATTCGTCGCCAAGAAAATTCCGGTGCTGTTCTTCTTTTCCGGCCTGCATTCGGACTATCACAAGCCCTCCGACACATGGGAGAAGATCGATCCCGCCGCTGCTACCCGATTGCTCGACGTCGTAGGCACGACGGCTGAAATTCTGGCCGACGCGAATGATCGTCCTATTTTTATTGTCGTGGCCGAGGAGAAGCCGCCCGGCGGCTCGGGAGGCGGCGGCTACGGACCCTACTTCGGATCGATTCCCGATTTCGGTCAGGTGGAAAACGGCGTAAGATTTTCCGATGTTAAACCGGGCTCGCCCGCAGCCAAGGCCGGGCTGAAAGCGGGAGACATCCTGGTGCAATTCGGCGACAAACCCATCAAGAACCTCTATGACTTCACGGATGCACTGCGGCGCAGCAAAGTAGGAGATGTGGTTGAGGTCAAGGTACTGCGCGATGGCCAACCAGTAACCGCATCCGTTAAGCTGGAGCAGCGCAAGTAGACAATTGTCGGAACGCATCCGTACCGGCAGCCACCGGGCGAGCGATATACCGTATCCTACGGATGGCAACGGCGCTCCTCGTCTGAAACGCTTATCGTAATTTAACTGGACCATTTAAACTGGACCCGAATTCTCCGCGGGTAGAAAATATGCTGGTGCCGACCATAACTATTTTCAACCGGAACGCTGGGAACGATCGGCGTCGAATGTGCGTCGCGATCGTCATATCTTTATTTTTATCTTTATTTTTGTCTTTGTGCTGCAGCCTCGCACTGTGGGCGCAGAATTCACAATCCGATAATTCCCCATCCAACGCCGCGAACCGGTCCTGGACGGCCACCACCGAGTCGCAACGGCAGAATGAAGATCCGATGCGCACCATTGAAAGCCACGCTCAGAGTGGCAATCGCACCTTCGACAAGCAATCCATCGAGCGCCGCGGCTCGGATGGTCTCTTTGTTCCTTATCAGGAGATCGAAAAAGAAACAGTGCAAGTCGACCCTTCCACCGTGCGAACCATTACCCGAACCTTCGATCGAAACGCAAATGGAGTGAACACGCTGGTCGGGGTGGTGGAAGAAGAGAAGCGCACTACGGCCGCTGGGGACTCGAACATCGTTCGCACTACCTCGACTCCAGATGTCAATGGCAGTCTGAGGCTGACTCAGCGCCAGATTGAGGAGACGAAAAAGATAAGTCCGAATGTGGAGGAAACCCAAACCACGGTGATGCTCCCCAGCGTCAACGGTGGGCTGGCTCCGACCGAAAAAGTGAAAGAGCGCCGCGAAGAAGGCGCGAATGGTACGGTTCAATCGGAAAAAACCACGTTGCTTCCCGATGGCGCCGGAAAATGGCAAGTGAGCGAAATCAAGCGCACGACCATGACCCAAGCGGGCGATAACAACCTCACCAGCCAGCAAGTCTCCGTGCCGGACTCCGAAGGCAACATGGGCGTGGTATCTCGTACGGTAAGCAACGCCACCGTGATTGCGCCTGAAGAAAAGCACGACACGGTGGAAACTTATTCCATCAATGTTCCCGGAGCTGTCGGGGACGGCGCGCTGCACCTGTTTCAACGCGCTACCACCAACCAGCGCACCAGCTCTACGGGGCAGCAAGTTACACAGCAGCAAGTGGAGCAGTCGAACGCCGGCGACCCCAGCTCTGGCTTGCAGGTAACCACTGTCACTATCGATACCGTAAATCCGTCCGCCTCTGGAGCGCAGGCGACGCGGACCGTCCAGGCGCGCGATGCGAACGGCAGTTTTCCGGTGATTGCCGTGGATACTACGAAGTCCGACAACATTCACGCGGTTCAGGTCCAGATAGCGCCTGGCGAAAAGCCGAAAGACGCGCCGAAAAAAGATGTGAAGAAGTAATAGGTAATAGAAGAAGGGGGATTCGATCATGAGAAAGCCTCGCGCTTTATGGTCCGCATTTTCCCGGCGACTAATACTGGCTTACTGCTCGTTGATACTGATGTTGATGCCGATGCTGGCTCCGATGCTGGGATTGTTGCTCGCGTTAAGCCTCGTGCCCGCTCCCGCGATCGCAGCCGACGCTATGCCGATCGTTGGAGATTGGGAAGGAACGCTGGATCCTGGCGCCAAACTGACTCCTCGTAGACGTACACGCGGGCCTTGTGGCTCTGGCCTTCGCCCGCCGACCTACAACCTGTTTGAGCTGTAGGTGTCTCCGAGGTCTCCCGGTTCTCATACTTGAAGTTTGTAGGCGTGTCTGGGGTCTTCGACTACGCCGGACTGAGCAGGAGCTCGCGCTATCGCGCCTGTTCATGTTGCCTTCCGCGCATTACAAGGACGTCGGCGTCCGGATTGCATCTTTTCGGAGCTGAATACCCACCCCGCCTATCCTCTGTCTACGCTTCGCTGTGTCCCTCACGATACCCAGCGCAAGACTCGAGGCCGAGTGGTTCGCTACTCCTTTCTCGTAAGGAACTTTCATCCTCTGCTTCAAGCCGGTTTATCCCGGCGCACTGTAATTGCGATGTTACGCCAACTATCGGTTAGTGGGTCAGCATGTTCCCACAAGTTAATGAATTCAAACGTTGATTCTGACTCGATAAACAGAAATTTCAACGCGGTTTGGTAAGTCGAACTTGTCAGGAAGGCGGGTGCCCAGTTGTTTATCCGTTGTTGGCTCTAAGATTCGGTAGGCATAAGTAATGGTCAATGTGTGGTCGTCAGACTTCACACCGGAAAAGGTCCAGAGGCGAATGTTCTGCTCTGCAGCGCGTTGCAGCATAGGGTGGGAACCCGACGCCGTTGCCGAAATTACATTTCCGTGCAAGTCGAGCTCCACTTCGACCGTCACGTCTCCCTGAATCTGGGCTTGCCATGGAATTAGTGGATACATCGGGTCAACCTCATGTTCGACTTTCGGCTGAGCTGAAACCTGGAGCGCACACGAAAACACCAAAATCAGCACTGTTAGTCGCATCGTAAATCCTATTCAGACAATCCGTGGCCGCAATACTGGTAGGCGGAATATTACTACTCGCGTGGCCCCCTTGAGAACTGTTTTCCTCTCCGCCTCTCGCGCCAAAGTTTGGTCGAAAGTGCAATGTCAGCTGTTTGAGCGCGATTTATCACCAAACACGCCGCCTAGTGGACTCCGGGAGAAGGTCTAGATTACCCTAGGCCGACGCCGGTTGGAACGGCACGGGCCGGGAAAGCGGGAGGCATTCAATGAATCGTTCGGCGAGTTGGAAATCAATTCTAATTCTGCTTCTCTTTGCTGCTGCGACTACGTTATCCGCAACGGCGACAACAGTTGATACGGCGACAGTGGCCCGAACGATCAAGGGTGATGTCGCCCAACTGGTGGCTGGACTCAATGCCCACGATGCTTTCAAGACAACCGCTTATGACGCCCCGGATATCGTCTCCATGGAATGTGGCACTCCTTCAACCATTGGGCTCGAAGCCGACAGAGAGGGCTTCAAGGCGGGCTTTGCCCATGACCCTCTTTGGAAAGTCAGTCTCATCGACGAGACTGTAGATGTTGCGAGCAGCGGAGACTTAGCCGTTTACCGTGGCATCTACAACGAAGACAACAGTCGCGCAGGCGTGCTGCTGACCCATAAGACAAACTTTATTGCAGAGTTCAAGCGCCAAGACGATGGAGCTTGGAAAATCGTCTGGTACAGCATTTCCAACATGGAGAAATCACATCCGAAATAATTGTAGGACGCGACTGCCTCGTGGTGGACGAGTCAACTGCTGCAATCAGGCGATAGCACTCAAAACCCCCCGGCAAAGGTCAATGAGTGCTATGGCGATGTTTCAACAGGCACGGACCCATCTTGGAAGATTACCCTCGTGGCGCAAACATTGTTGCTTACATAATCGCTCTTCCAGCGAACCAGATTAGAAAATTCTCCTCAATGGCTAGGCCCTGAGCCTCGCAGCTGCCTTCCCAATCGTGCCGGGGAGCCAAGTCGATTCCGATCACATTTTCCCTACCGTTCGATTTGACGGCCAGCCAGTATTCACCAGTGAGAACTCCCTCAAAATCGAAATCGCCATTTGTGGCAGTCACTCGACTACCGACAAGATTTAATTCCTTGCAGCACGGTTTCCGCCATTGCGCTTCATACAATTCGATCCTTGTTTTGGGCGCCGTTACGATGAGACCTTTTTGTACCGCTTTCAGCCGTCCGCACAGCCTCTTCACGGGGACCGGGAACAACATGGACACCGGTGGTCGATGAATTTCTAAGGGAAGTGGGTCTACCGATTGAGCATTTGTACTTTTAGAGCACAGGACAACAACAACGCTAAGAACCAGAGAGCCGATTTTCGCGCCAACCTCTGTACCTGACGGAAAGTACATGTTGGAAATAGTACGCCGCAAGACTGTCATGATCCAACTTTCACGAACAACTGTCGAAAGCAGGCGATAGCGCTCAAAACCCGATTTGAGGCATTTGAGGGCATAGATTTTTGCCGGAGCTATTCCTCATCAATCGTTACGTGAACCTCTTTCATCTCTCTAATCTCCGCGATGACAATCGCGTGCGTCCCGTTGCGCTCGAACGCGATTCCGTTGACTCGCACATACTTGCCCACGAAGGGCATCAGCTTTTTCATCTGACTGTAATCGGGCATTTTGTCGGAGATAGGCTGATAGAGGTCGCCATCTCTGGTCAGAATGGCGATTGGGGAACCGGCCCTCACGCATGCCCGTGCGCACTTGAGACTCAAGCTGGTCGCGTTGCCATCGAGGTTCTGAATTGGGCATGCCATATCTCGCACCAAGCCTTCAATCGTGACTTTCGATCGGTTTGCACGAGAGCCCTCCATCGAGGTTTTCTGCGGAGTCTGAGACGCCGCCAAGACGATCTCGCAGCATGCGAGCAAGCAAATACTAAAGGGTCGTATCATGGGTTCTCCTTTTTACAGGCAATTGATTCTTCTGCATATTCCCGGTTCGATGCAGCGCCCAATTATCCAAAATTGGGGTGTGGCCGGTACTCAATTTCTGTGAACAGGATAACGCTCAGAACCCCTGCCAAGTGTCGATAAGTGAAAACGGGATGTTACGCCAGTCGGGACCTGACACCTCTTTTTCGGTGATGATAGCCTTTGTGACTCCATCAGTTTGCTGTCAGTTTTGCCAGTTCCGTTTCTCCGTTCGCTCACTATCCTGATTGCGGGCTCAGGAGGAGGACAGAATGTTGGCATCGTCCATCGGATGGATACTCATAATTTCAGGGATAGGAACGGCCGCTGGCGGTCTTGCCGGGCTCTTTTTCCCTCGAATGACTCTGCAATTAGTATTTGCGGCGAAGGTTACCGACGGCGTGACGATGTTCTTCGTCCGGCATTGGGGAGCGCTGCTCTTTGTTGTCTGCGCACTAACTGCGTATGCCGGGTACGTTCCAGCTTCCCGCCTCCCGATCTTGACGGCCGCCATCATCGAGAAGTTAGCGATCGTTGTGCTGATTTTCTTCGGACCCGTGAAGCGTACAGTGGCGATGACAGCCGTAGCGGTGATGGATGGAACGTTGGCTGTCCTGTTCGTTGCATATCTTGCCGGGCTGTAGGACTTGTCCGCTCTGCCACGGAGGCGACCGTAGCCACAGGTGACGCAAACCGGGCCATAGCGCGTGTTTGCAGACCCCGTTGGCTTTCTCATGACTATCCTTTCTGACAGTAGCCAGGGCGACACGGCGGTCATAAATTGATGCTGTTTACGGGTTTGAATCCCTCAGGAGAAAAAAGACGATGAATCAAAGAACGTATGGAAGAAGGCTCACACTGGCCGCTCTTACCGCGGTCACTCTGTTCCTTGCTGGAGGGGCATTTGCCGCCGACACTATTAAAGGACAAGTACTGGGCGGTGGCGCTCCCATTGCGAAATCGACGGTGACCCTGTGGGAGGCCAGCGCCGCGGCCCCTAAGCAAATTGCTCAGGTTAAGACGAGCGATGATGGACGGTTTGAAGTCCGGATCAAAGGGGCGCACGGCGACGCTGTCCTCTATCTTGTGGCGTCGGGAGGTGAGCCCAAGGCCAGCAAGGGCAAGGGCGACAGCACTGCAGTTGTCCTCTTGTCTGTGCTCGGGAGCGAGCCGCCGGCGAATGTTGTCGTCAACGAACTGACGACGGTTGCCTCCGCCTTCACTGCCGCTCGATTCATCAACGGAGAATCAATCTCCGGGAATCCGCTTGGACTCAAGATTGCTGCTGGCAACGCGCCGAACCTGGTAGATCCGACCACCGGCACTTGGGGAAAGGTGCTGCTGGATCCACTCAATAGCACTCAGACCACGACACTCGCGACCCTGGACACGCTCGGCGCGCTGATTACGGCGTCGTTCACTGTGGCCAATGACGATTGGCGCGCGCGGTTCTACAAGGCCGCAACTCCGACCAGCGGAACGACTCCTAGAAACACTCTCGAAGCGATGGGGGGCATCGCCCGCGAGCCTTGGGCCGATCCGAAGGATCTGTATGCGTTGTTCGACGAGGCTTACCCGCTGCCCGCACCTGATGCGCGGCGCAGTGCACCCTTCGTACCGTATCTCGTCTACGCTCCAGATGACTTCGCCCTGGCGCTTTGCTTCGCGGGCGGCGGCGTGTACTCACCTGGCCGGTTAATGTTCGATTCGGACGCCAACCTCTGGAGCGGCCAGAACTGGATGGCGGGCTCGCAGTCGGGCGTCAATAAAAGCACCGGTGGCGGGGTGGTTAAGCTTACCCCGAATGGAGTCGCACTTTCTCCGCCCATCACCGGATTCACCGGCATGGGCATTGACGGCGTCGGCTGGGGCACAGCCGTGACGAAAGACCGGGTATGGATCTCCAGCTTCAACGGAAAGATTCTTGTGATGGACTTCAATGGCAAGCCGGTCGCCAGCGAAAGTGATTTCCCGTTCAAGGAGAAATTCCTCGGCCTGATGGGCATCGGTGTCTCCGCAACTGGTGACGTCTGGATTGCCGATGGTTCCGGCAATCAGTTGCTTTATTTTCCAGGCGGACGGATCAAAGACGGGAAAATCGTAAAACCCGCGGGGCTGAAGTCTCCCTTCGATATCGTCATCGACGATCAGAATCGCGTGTGGATCAGTAACTCGCAGTCCGACATGGTCGTCCGTTTCCCCGCTAACGATCCTGCCAAGGCGGAGTCCTTCCGGGTCGGCATCGGAGTCCGCGCCCTGGCGCTCGATTCAAAGGACAATGTCTGGGTCGCGAGCAACATGTCACTCGACTTCCCTCCGCCCGTCATCCCCGATGGCGCGTCCATCATGGAGCAGTTCAAGATTGCCGCCGGCCACATGCTGACGGTTCTCTCCACTAATCCCAAGATGGTCACCGGCGTGGTAAACATGATCCGCCCCGATGGCAGCCAACCCGCCCCAACGGGCTTCAATGGTGGCAAGGTGGTCAGCGTTCCGTGGGGCCTGAACCTCGACGGCAACGATGACGTCTGGATCGGTAATTTCTGGGGCCGCAGCGTTGTTTTGATGGCCGGGGACGGCACCAAGGGACATCCCGCGGGCACTAAGACTGGCGATATCATTCACGTTTTCATGGGTGGCAGCATCCAGATGCAGACCGACGTTTCCATCGACCCGGCTGGCAACGTCTGGGCAGCGAACAACTGGAACAATCTCAATGGAGCTGCGGCACCGGATCCGTTTCGCCCGACTTCGACTTGGGGCGGTGGGTCAGGTATCACCGTGATCTACGGAGTGGCAGCGCCCGTGAAGCCGCCACGCATGGGTAAGGTTCAGACATACTGACGTGTCGGCCGAGGGAAAAAGCAGGAAAAATCGTAGCCATAAGCCGCCCGATTTCTGGGCGGCTGTTCTTTTGCGTCACGCGGAAGTGATTGCGCGGTAACTTCTGTTATCAGGCCGATTTCACTCAGAACCAGTCAGTGAGGTGAAGTCGAGGGGTGGCGCGACGGTTTAGGTGCGACCTAGCCGAGCCCGGCTCTTTCGTTTGCCGGTGCCTCAATAGCGTCACCATGCCACGTTTCCACACCCCCGCTTATCGAACTGGACAGGCGCAGTTAGCGCATCCAGCTCTCGGAGAAAAGATTCACGTTGTCGCCCACGGAAAGCTGGTGGTTCGCGCGGTAAGTCGAACCAAGCCAAACTTCTGATGCAGAGCGAGCAGGGGAAAACGCGTGGTCCCACCTGCTTGCTCTTTGTGTTTGACACCCAGCCACTGGCGTAGCCGCCGGCGCGTATGTTCTTCCACGGCTCGGTAGGCTTTACTGACCGGCCCCAGACAGAAGTAGTTCGCCCAACCATTGATCTTCCGGTTGAGCGCTGCTACCAGCGTTGCCGCATCCTGCTGGGTTTGACTCCGGCGGGTCATCTCGCTGATCGCTTTACACAAACGCTGCACTCGCTCCTTGGATGGAGTGGTGGCCCAATAGGCCCGCCCCGTCTTCGGCGAGTAGCATCGACCAAACGTATACCCGAGAAAATCGAACTTCTCTTCCGGCAGTCGACAGACCCGCGTCTTACTCTCGTTCACCGTCAACTTCAGCTTCGACATCATGTTCCGCATCACGACCAGTGCCTCATCGGCTCGGCCACGACAACAGATCACGAGATCATCGGCATAATTAATGATGTACGCTTGCAGACGCTTCTCGTGCCCTAGCTTCTTCCACCCGAGCACGAACCGACGCATGTATAAATTACTGAGCAGCGGGCTGATCGGAGCTCCTTGTGGGGTACCCCGACCTTCGTCCCGATTTCGCGTACTCCGATGTTTATTTCCGCGCTCGTCGGTTTCTTCCACCGGAGCTTCTAACCACATCTTGATCAGATGCAGCATGGCTCCATCGACCAACGCTGGGGGCAAATCGGTTCGCCCGACACTTCACAAGGTTCTGCCGCACAGCCACCCACAGCGGAGTTATGATCGGGGCGTATGGCGATGCCGGTTGTCTCCCCCGCTGCGAAGCGCAAACGCGGAAACCCCAATTGGGGGCGTCCCATTGCGCCCTCGCTCGCTCTGCCTACTGAATTTGAAATGCGGGACAGACAACTGCAACTCACCCCAGAGACATACACCTGCTCGCGTGACCTTCGCGCCTGGTGTGAGCGATGATCGCAGAGAGGATGTCGGGCAGTCCTGCTTCGCCCGGTTGCGGCAAGCTGGGCGCGATGGTGGCTGGATGAATGATCTCTTCAAACACGCTGTTTCGCTTTCGCTCCTCTGGAAGTGCATTGCCGCAGTTGTCGGAATTGTTTTTATTCAAGGCACGTTTCGCGTGCTCGAACAAACGCTGCCCCGGCGCTTTGGACGGGCCGATGCGCGCTATAAGGTTCGTAAGTTCCTCGTCTTTTCCGGGTACCTTTCGATTCTCCTTTTCCTCGCCATCCTCTTTGAAGATCGCCTGGGTCGCCTCAGCTTTGCCATTGGCGTCGCCGGCGCGGGTGTGGCAGTCGCCCTGCAGGACGTGGTGGCGAGCATTGCCGGCGCTTTCTCCATCGGTTTTTCAAAGCTGTATGCCGTGGGAGACAGAGTGCAGATCGGCGACACTCAAGGGGACGTGATCGACATCGGGCTGCTGCGCACGACCATGATGGAAACGGGGAACTGGGTGAGCCGGGACTTGTACAACGGCCGCATCGCTCGCATCCCCAACAGCACGGTCTTGCGCGGGTCCGTTTTTAACTACTCGCAAGGATTCCGGTTTGTTTGGGACGAGATTCACGTGCTGTTTAAAATCACGAGCGATTGCCAGCTTGCCAAAGCGATGCTTTTGCGGGCAGCCAACGAGGCGATTGGCGAGTACCTGGTCGAGGCGCAGAGTTCATGGAAAGTGATGAGTGACAATTATCAGAGCGCAAATCCTTCGTTGGAACCTACCGTCGCACTCGTCGTAAATGCCGGATCGCTGGAATTTACCGTCAGCTACGTGGTCGACTACACGAAACGAACCGCTATGAAAGATCAGTTGTTCACGAAAATCGTAAAGGAAGTGGCAAATAGCGATGGGCGGCTCGAATGGGCATCGTCGGCAGTTATTCCCATGAGCCCGCCCGGCGGTGCCGGACACGAATCGAAGGCGCTCCTCCCGTCATCTTCGACTCGCGGCGCGGGCCATGCCGCAGATTCCCATTAGCGCCAGCCACACGGGCTCGCCGCTAACGCGATTCGTGAGACGAAAAAGAAAACCATGCTGGTTGCCGATAAGTCCAATTCCGGCTTTCGGCAAAGAAATGAGGAAGCCACCGAATGTCGCGAAATACGGGGACGGCAAGTGAATTAGACCTGTCAGGTTAGGACGGGCTGCGCGCTGATCGGCGTCGTTCACTTCAGGAATTGTACGACTGGCGCAAACAGGCATTTAGGCTCGGAACCCCCGTCGTGAGTGTAATGGGGATTAATGAGATGGTCCGCCGCCGGGTAGGATTACGGCTCGGCAGTTCCAAAGAGGAGGATCATCGCCATGCACATCGCATCGATCGGCATCGATTTGGGCAAGACCACCTTTCACCTGGTTGCATTGGGAGAACGCAATAAGATTCTGGTGCGCAAGAAGTTCACACGGGCGCACTTGCTGGCCTATACTGCAAACCTGCCGGCGGCGCTCATTGGTCTCGAGGCTTGCGCAGGAGCACACTTTGTGGGAAGCGCACTGCGAGAACAAGGTCACCAGGTGCGACTGATCCCGGCGCAGTTCGTGAAACCGTACCGCAAGTCGAACAAGAACGACTTCCTCGATGCGGAAGCCATCGCCGAAGCCGTGACCAAACAGAACATGCGCTTTTGCGCAGCTCAAGACGCAGGAGCAACTTGACTGGCAAGCGATGCACCGGGTGCGGGATCGGCTCGTGCGACGGCGCACGGCGCTGATCAACGAGATTCGCGGATTCCTGCTGGAACGCGGTATCACCTTTGCGGCCCAGCCTATTCACCTGCGCAAGAACCTGCCCGTTGTGATCGAAGATGCCGAACAGAATCTGAGCCCGCGTCTACGCTGGCTGTTGGATCGCATGTGGCAAGAGTGGAAGCAGACAGAGACCGAGATCGAGGCAATCACCGACGAGATTGAACGCATCAGTAATGAAGATGCACGCTGCCGGCAACTCCGGCAGATCCCCGGCTTCGGCCCGCTCGTCTCCACCGCCACCGTCGCCGCCATCGGCAACGGCTCTGCCTTTCGTCGCGGACGCGACTTCGCGGCCTGGGTGGGCGTGGTGCCCCGACAGTACTCCACCGGGGGCAAGCAAAAGCTGTACGGCATCAGCAAGCGCGGCAATGTCTATCTGCGTCGCATGTTGATCCACGGTGCTCGCGCGGTATTGTTTCGCGTGAAGTACGACACCGGAGGATTCGGGCAGTGGGTGCGGCGGCTGGCGCAGCGTGCTCCACACAACAAAGTCGTAGTGGCAATTGCTAATAAACTGGCGCGCATCGCCTGGGCCGTGCTGTCCAGCGGAAAAGATTATCGACATCAGCCGCTGCAGCAACTAGCGGCCGCTTGATGGCCGTGGAAAAGACGCTGCGCTTGGAAAGCAAAAAACGCTTTCCACTTTTCCACCGCCACGACGACGGATGTTAGACAGAGTTCTACCAAGGTCTGCTGAGGAGAGAAGAAGACGACAAGAACAGCCAATGGCGTGCCGGAAAACCTGATGTTGAAAATGCGTCCCTAGTGACCGAGGGATTTGTAAGGACCGGCGCGTGCGTATCATCATCGAGTGCCCGGAGAACATTCTCCACTTAGAGGCCGGATACATTTACGCAGACTGTCTTTTCGCCCAACTTCAACCCTCTTGCAGTCCGGCGGCGGACCATACATTTTCAACAGTTAGCCGCTCACGTTGGCTCGGTTCGGTAAAATGGGCCAATGCTCGCTGTGCTGCTACATGGCGGATGGGACACCATCATCGCTGCCATTCTCTTCTGGCTATCGCCGTTCATCGTCTTGTTCTTAATTGTGAACTGGCTGGTGCGGCGGGGACGCAAACGAAAGCATTCCAGCTCGTAGCTGTGGCGTCTCGATGAGCGTAATTCGGATGTTACGACAGCAACTTTTTCGAGGCCCGATCAACCCCATCGCTTTCATTGACTTGCCCCTTTCCTCAACGTAAGATTCGCCTCGAATGATTGGTCAAACCATATCCTTTTACCGCGTGCTTGAGAAGCTGGGGGACGGCGGAATGGGTGTGGTCTACAAAGCCGAGGACACGCGGTTGCACCGCTTGGTGGCCTTGAAGTTCCTGCCCGCAGATGTTGCGCGCGATCCACAAACCATCGCCCGTTTCCGGAGAGAGGCGCAGGCAGCTTCCGCTTTGAACCATCCTAATATATGCACTATCCATGACATTGGGGAGCAGGACGGCCAATCTTTCATCGCTATGGAGTGTTTGGAAGGACAGACACTGCAAACAAGGATTGGCGGAAGACCGTTGCCGCTGGAAACATTTCTCAATCTGGCCTTGCAGATAGCGGATGCTCTCGAAGCGGCACACGAGAAAGGAATAGTGCACCGCGACCTTAAGCCACCGAACATCTTTGTAACTAGCCGCGGCAATGCGAAGGTCTTGGATTTTGGTTTGGCAAAACGTTTTCGCCTTGACAATCTGAGAACGGACGATACGGCTACTCTCTCAGGCTCACTCACCATGCGAGGACAGATTGTTGGGACCATTGCTTACATGTCCCCCGAACAAGTGCAGGACAAGGACGTCGATGCGCGTAGCGATATTTTCTCGTTCGGCGCGGTCTTGTACGAGATGGCGACGGGTCGACGTGCGTTCAGCGGCGAGTCTTCGGCCTCTGTAATCGCTGAGATATTGCGGGGTGGGCCCAAACCGGCGTGGGCCCTGAATCCCGGGATTCCCGACGAACTGCAACGCATCATTGGCAAGGCGCTCGAAAAAGATCGGGGCGACAGATACCAGTCCGCCAACGACTTAATGATCGACCTCCGGCGGCTCAAGCGAGAATCCTCGCAGACGAACGTGACGAGAACGTCCGGTTCCGATTTGGTTAAGCTGCGCGCCAGAAGAATTTGGATTGCAACGGTTGCGGGCGCCGCACTCCTAGCTCTTTTTCTCCTGTTCTTGGTGAATGCTCCCGCACCCGTTTCCGGGCCCCTCAATTCGGAGCAAATAACTTTTTCTCCCGAACTTAAAGATGGTCCCATTGTCACGGACGGGTCGCGACTTTATTTCCAGAGCCAGGGCCATCCGGTGGAAATGTCAATCAAGGGCGGTCCGACGGCTCCACTGCGAGCCTCGCTCGCGGGAATGAACATTCTGGACATTTCTCCCGATGCCTCCGAGATGCTTGCGTTAAAGGTCGACCCGAATGACGAGTCTGGGAGAGGCTCGATTTGGTCCGTGCCAGTTCTCGGTGGCTATCCGAGGATGGTGCGGAGTCAAATTGCTCGCGGCGCACATTGGTCTCCTGATGGTCGTTCCATTGTTTATGTCGATTTGAAATCTGTTTCTGTCAGTGAGCGAGACGGCTCAAACCTAAAGAAGATATGGGATGCACCGAAACGCCTTGACGCAGCGTATTTTTCCCCCGACTCGCGTCACATTCGGGTCACGGTTCTTGGGGAAAACGTAAATGTCGGAGGTACGTCGGCTGATACACCCAAGATTTGGGAATTAAACGCCGACGGCAGCAACCCGCATCGGCTCATGCTCGATTGGCCAGAGGATGCTGATCAAGAGGACGGACAATGGACCCCGGATGGGAAACACTTCGTTTTCCTGTCGAGCCGCGAAGGGACCAGGAATCTTTACGAGCTCATTCCGCCGAGATGGTTCGAGTTCTCGAAGAACCCACGTGCTGTGCGGCTTACCGGGGGCCAGCTCGATGTTTCGTGGGCCACACCCGGCCACGACAGCTCAAACATGTTTATTATCGGTCGTATCGCGCAGGGCGCGATGCGTGTCTACGAGCCGACAATTAAATTTTTCGTGCCGTATCTGGATGGTTTGCCGGCCTCGGCTTTTGTCATCTCGCCCGACAAGAAGTGGATGGTGTACGTCGACTATCCCCGGCATCATCTTTGGCGAAGCAAATTGGATGGAAGCGAGAAACTGCAACTGACGGATATCTTCTCCTCGATGCCGCAGTGGTCGCCGGACAGTAAACAGATTGTCTTTTCAGACTGGCACCAGCTTTACCTTGTTTCCGTGGATGGCGGCAGCCTGGAAAAACTAATCCCGGACGCGAAAAACGAAGTTGCGCCAAGCTGGTGGCCAGACGGTAGATCGATTGCCTTCAATGATTTTCCTCTGCCAGGCCACATCTTGGGAATCAAGGTTCTCGACCTCAGCACGCGGAAAATATCGATCATGCATGGGTCGGAGGGTTTTTTCGTGCCTTCGTGGTCGCCTGATGGAAAATACTTGGTTGCAATCGCTCAGAATCCATCGCGCATGATGCTCTACTCGGCGCAGTCTGGTACTTGGAAGGACCTAAAGAGATTCGAGGCTCCGTGGGGATATTGGATTTGGTCGAACGACAGCAAGTCCGTCTACATGGCGATGTTGGAAAGAGAACCCGGAGTCTATCGTCTAAAGATTCCCGATGGAACGTGGACACAGGTGGCCAAATTCGATGGCTTGTCGGTAGGCACCGATGAATCGGAGGGTTTTCCCAGTCTCGCGTCGGATGGCCGCCTCGTCATGATGAGCGACACGAGCATGGTGCAGATCTATTCGGCAAAGTGGATTAAGGATTCTGATTCTCGTTAAAGGAGTAGGAGAACCCCCATTGCCGTTCTAAGGCCAGCGAAAGGTCAGGTTGCGAGGCTCTACCATCGCCAGAGACTTTTTCGTTACGCGGGATTTTCCGGTAGTTGATGTAACCAAGGCGATTCCACTCATCGAGAATTGGCAAATCCGCATCGATGGTTGCTATGCGATACTTCAACACCTATTGCAAGCGCCGCCTGCTATAGGCTCAGCTTCAGACGGATCGCCAGGTAGATCGCGACGCTGACGCTCGAGAGGGCTGCGTCGAACCAGGTCAGCGAGTAGATCGGCGCGAGGAGCTGTCCTGCCAAGCCAACCAGGACGCATCCTCCAACCAGATAAGGCTGGGGCAACGTGTCTTCCCTCCAAAGAAAGAGGAAAAAAATGACGCTCGCGACCGGGGGTAAAAAGAAGATCATTGTTCGCCCACCTCAGCCCTCTCGCGGACGGCGGAGTCAGGCGAGATAAGGGCGCTGCGACAGGATCATACGCCGCCTGATGACAGCTGTCGAAACCAGCGTTAGCACTCATTGACCCCTATCGGGAGGTTCGGATGTGTACAGGCAGGCGCGGGCAAGCCACAGGCGCATTCGCTTCCCGGATAACGGCGAAGAGCATTGCTGCGGCAAAGATCACAAAGACTAAACGTCGAGTGCGAGATTCAGACATTGCGGTCAGCAGCCTTGACTAAAGGCATCTTAGGCCGATGTGGAGACGAAATCCAACGGGATGCAATGGTTGATGCAGGATTCCTGGATCCCGGTAGGGATACCACTGTGCGTGGTACCCCCCGGACGGACCCGGACGGGCGCTCGTTAGCGCATCCGGTTCTTATCTCGGATGACTGGCGGCAAAGCGAACCGCGGGATAAGGATGGAGCGGTCGGGGTTCAGGTAGCCATCGGCGGCCCAGTGCAAGCGTACGGTTCCAAGAGAAGCGATCCCTTTGGCTGCGGCGACGCAGTCTGCGCCACCACAGTCCCAGCAGTCGTTCTCGGAACACTGCGAGGCTGTCGAGGTTTCCTGGTACCGCGTAGTAGTTGAAGTAACCCTGCACGACCGATTGGAGCCATCTTCCCGTTTGAGCGATGGGATCATGCATGCGCCGCTGGATCTCCTGCTTAAGCTGCCGCAGTTTGGCCCGCATGCGCTTGCGGATCGTTTTACGTCGCACGGTGAAGCGCCCCAGACTATTCTTCCCGCTAATGTGCTTGAAGCCTAGGAAATCGAACGTGTCGGGTTTCCCTTCTCCTCTGCGTTTCCGGTTCTCTTCGGCAAATCTGCCGAACTCGATCCGGCGCGTCTTATCTGGGTGTAATTCCAGCCCAAACTTTCCCAGCCGCTCTCGTAAGTTCTCCAAGAAACGATCTGCGTCCGCTCGATGCTGGAATCCCGAGATGACATCATCCGCATAGCGGATGACCACCACCTCGCCGTGCGCCCATTTCTTGCGCCACACGTTCACCCAGAGATCGAACGCGTAGTGCAGGTAGATATTCGCGAGAAGCGGTGAAATCACCGAACCTTGCGGACTACCTGTCTTCGTGTTCGACCATTCGCCTTCCTCCATCACCCCAGCGTTGAGCCATTTCTGGATCAACCGCAGGATGCGGGGGTCAGCGACGCGATGCTCCACGAACTGGACCAGCCAACTCTTGTCGAGGTTATCGAAAAATCCTCGGATGTCGGCGTCCAGAACGTAGTTCACCTTCTTCTTCAGGAGCGCGTACGACAACGCATCCAGCGCTTGATGCTGGCTGCGCCCCGGACGAAACCCATAGGAAAAGCCGAGAAAGTCTTCCTCATAGATCTGATTGAGGATGGTGACCACGGCCTGTTGGACAAGTTTGTCTTCGAGTGCCGGGACCGCGAGTGGACGTTGCCGTCCATCTTCTTTCTTTATGTACACTCTTCTCGAGGGCATCGCTCGATAGGCTCCGCGATGAACCCGGCCATGAAGATCGATTAGCCGATCCTCTAGTCCGTCTTCATACTCCTGCCAGGTGACGCCGTCCACTCCGGGTGCGGCCTTCCTCTTCAGAGAGTAAAAGCTTTCCCGTAGCAGATCGACGGTCAGATGGTGAAGCAGAGCGGTGAACTTCATCTCCTTATTTTCCCGTGCTGCTTTCCGCACGCCTGCCAATCCCTGGGGCACGCCCTTCCCGCTCTGAGTCGGGTACGTGTGAGGTTGACCTGCGTTCTCCTTGATCGACGGCCTTCCCTCCTCATTCTCCGCCAACGGTCTTCTGTCTTTGTTCGAATGATTCATCGGTACTATACCGTCGTGTGACTCCTCGGGGACGTACATGCGGGCCGTGCGGCTATCGCCTTCGCCCACCGCCCTGCTGCCTGGTTTGGCAGCAGGTGTCTCCGAGGTCTCCCGGTTCTCGTGCATGAAGCTTCTAAGCGTGTCTGGGGTCTTCGACTACGCCGGACTGAACAGGAACTCGCGCTAGCGCTCTGCTCATGTTGCCTACCGCGCATTTCAAAGACGGCGGCGTCCGGATTGCATCTTTTCGGAGCTGGATACCCACCTCGCCTAGCCCCTGTCTACGCTTCACTGAGTCCCTCGCGGTATCAGCGCAAGACTCGGGGCCGAGCAGATCGCTAGTCTTTACTCGTAAGGCTCTTTCATCCTCTGCTTCATGCCGGTTCATCCCGGCGCACTGAAATGGCGATTTCATTGACTTGTCGATGCATTATGAGAGAGCGCCCCACTTCAAAAGGTTGAAGCTGGATGTGGCGCCGCCTCCGCTCCGCTCCGCTGTGCAGGGGCTTCGCTCCGCTGCGGCGGCGCTAGGAAAGCGGTGTGTGCGGCGAAAGAACGGCAGCCGGGTCTAGGCAAAATGGCTGAAGAATGGCACTTTACCTTGGGGGGAAAGTAAGCGTTGGCACGAATGACCTTTCCCCCAAGGAGGCAACTCAAATGAGTCACGAGGTCAAATATATCGGAATGGACGTGCACAAGGAAGCGATGGTGATCGCCGTCCTCGATGGCAGCGGGAAGCTGATCATGGAAACCATCGTCGAAACCAAAGCCAGCAGCATTCTGCAGTTTATCCACGGTCTACGGGGCGAGTTGCATGTGACCTGGGAAGAAGGCACCTGGGCGGCATGGCTGTACGATTTGCTGCAACCGCAGGTACAGCAAGTTGTGGTCTGCAATCCGCGGCGGAATGCCTTATTAAAGGAGGGGAGCAAGAGCGACAAGGTGGATGCACGCAAGCTGGCCGATTTGCTGCGCACCGGAATGTTGCGGCCGGTCTACCACGGAGAACATGGACTACGAACGCTGCGCGAGTTAGCGCGCAGTTATCAGACCATCAGCAAAGATTTGACGCGAGTCATGAATCGGTTGAAGGCCGTCTATCGCGGTTGGGGCATTCCCTGTGGCGGCACCCAGGTCTATGCTCCGCGCGATCGGGAGGAATGGTTAAACAAGCTCCCACAAGCCGGAGTGCGTCGGCGCGCGGAGCTACTCTATCAACAGCGGGATGGATTGCAGGCCTTGCGACGAGAGGTGCGAGGGGAGTTTTTGGCGGAGAGCCGGAAACAGAAAGCGGCGAAACTGCTGCGCCAGATTCCCTGCATCGGTCCGATTCGAGCCGGCTTATTAATCGCACTGATGCAAACCCCGTACCGGTTCCGCAGCAAGCGGCAACTATGGACCTATAGTGGCTTGGGTGTTGAGACGCACGACAGTGCGCAATACCGCTTTGTTGGCGGACAATTGCAACGCTCCAAGAAACCCCAGCAGCTCCGCGGTCTGAATCGAAATCACAATCATGCCATGAAAGAGATCTTCAAGGGTGCGGCCACCCGGGCCAGCTGTAGTACAGGACCATTCCATGATTTCTACGCGGCTTTGCTGGCCACGGGGATGAAGCCGGAGATGGCTCGTCTGACGCTGGCACGGAAGATCGCGGCCATTACTTTGACACTTTGGAAAAAGGAGGAACGTTTCGACGCAGAACAACTGAAAACGCAAGCAGCTTGAGTATCGAACAGAACCCAGGTTAATCTCCCAAGGTTTTCGTGCCTCGGTGGTGGCCAATCGGTTCTTGCGATGCTCGGGTTCGAGGGAGAGTATCTATTCACTCATTAGGCGCTCCGTGTGCTGACGTTTGGCACCGAGTCTCCGGGTCAATCCTATGCCCCCTCGGATAACCCAAAAAAGCTATAGGCCTCGAGTCTCACATAGGATCGTGGTTGGCATCTTAGCCAACGCTTAGCTTGCGTAGCTTCGTAACCGAATGGCGTCGAGTACCACTGTTTTATGAAACCGTTAAGTTGGGACAAGCAACTGGGGTTGGCATCGCCGCTGAAATGCGCGGCGAACCAAAGCGGACAAACCAACAACCCCTCTAAGGATAAGAATGAGGTGGGGCTGGATGTAAGTCACCACATCCACCTGGCCCCGGAGGGGAGGGGGAAGTATTTTTTTCTTGACATCCCCTCTCATAGGATGAGTGAAAACGGCGATTTTGCAAGGGCTGGGAGTCACTCCGTATTGTCTCAGCGATGGAGACCTGGTATGCAAAGACTAAATTTCAGTAACTGCTGCCAACACAGCCACAGGAAGAACTCCAGTTATTGCGGCTTCGCGTATGATGTCTTCGCGTTTGCGTAAAATGAGAAAGATGCCGTGTTTGGATTTCACTGCGCAGTGAAGACGCCCAACCATGAGCGAAAACGATTCGAATAATCGTCGCCAACACGAACGCGTAAAAGTGAGAGTGCCGGTCGAGATACAGACCGAGGCGGACGCCACTCCGATTCGTGGCGCCACTTCCGATTTGAGCGGGGGTGGCTGCTACATCGAGACACTCTTCCCGTTCGCGATTGGGACCAATCTGGATTTGCAGCTTTCTATCGAAACCACCATCTTAGTCGCCGCCAGTGTCGTTACCTGCGATCCGCAGGTGGGCAATGGGATAAAGTTCGTGAGGATGCTCGACGAGGATCGGAAGGCGCTTGAGGCTTTCCTGGAAGCCGCTCAGCAAGCCGAGGAGTGAGCCTCGTGCGTTCCGCTCCGCACCCTTCGCCAGACGCAAGCTGCGCAGTCGTCGAGGTTGTGCCCTGAACATGTTTTGTGCCACTCGTTTTGCCCTGACCTCTGCAACCGCGTTACACTTTTGAATATGAATACACCGAACCAACCGAATGTGAAGTTCGTGCAAACTGAGGATTACCGCGAGGCCTATGCCAACAGCGTGCAGATTCGCGTGAACGTATGGGATTTTTTCCTCGTTTTCGGAACCATGCAGCAAAGCTCCGAGAGCCAGGTCGAACTGAGGAACTTTCAGGGGATTTATCTCAGCCCGCAACAGGCCAAGGCACTGATGGCTCTCTTGCAGCAGAATGTGTCGAACTACGAGTCCGCGTTCGGAGAGATCAAGCTTGATCCGCGCGCCCCGACCGGACCCATTCACTGATGTTCCGTTCAATGATGGTGGCGCGACCGGCGGCGCAGTCCCATCCGGAAACAGGGGTTCAAGGCGTCGCGCCCAGTCCATGGAATGCATGGCCACAGCAGTTTCTGCTGTTTGCCCTATTCTTCGCGGGATTGATGCTGCTGCACGCGCCGCTTCTCCGCCTGCCGTATTTTTGGGATGAAGCCGGATATTACGTGCCGGCGGCGCGCGATTTGTTTCTGACCGGAACGCTCATTCCGCGGTCCACATTATCGAACGCGCATCCCCCGCTGGTGATGGCCTGGTTGGCGCTCGCCTGGCACGTCGCCGGATACTCCCCGCTAGTCACGCGCACGGCAATGCTGGCCCTAAGCGCATTCTCGCTGCTGGGACTGTTTCGGCTGTCACGCGTGGCTGCCAATGTAACCGTGGCGTGCGCAACCACGGCCCTGGTGGCACTGTATCCCGTCTACTTCACGCAAAGTTCCCTGGCGCAAGTCGACTTGGCCGCCGCCGGATTTACTTTTTGGGCGCTGTCCGCATATCTGCAAGACCGGCCGTGGGCGCAAGTTCTCTGGTTCTCGCTGGCCGTTCTGGTCAAAGAGACGGCGATCCTGGCTCCCGTGGCCTTGTTTGGGTGGGAACTGCTTAGCCGCTTCATGCGCGCGAGGTTGCGAGAGAGTTCGAACGAGACTTCGAACGACACTGCGAAGAAAATGTCGGGCGAAATTTGTCGGGAAGAAATTCTTCCGCCGATAGGACGTCGCACCCGTGCGTTGTATCTGCTGTTTCCGATGGTGCCGCTGGTGGTTTGGTATGCCTACCATTATTCAAAGACCGGCTTCCTGCTGGGCAACCCTGAATTCTATCGCTACAACGTTGCCGCTACTTTCAATCCACTGCGCATCCCGCTTGCTCTCGCCATGAGGCTCTGGCAACTTTGTGGGTACTTCGGTCTTTACCTGCTGACTTTGGCCGGGTTGCTGGCGATGCTGCTTCCGCCGCAGAAGGAGAGCGGGGTCGCGCGTCCGCGCATTCCGTTCTGGGTGCAAGCCGCATTCCTTTGTGTCGTGCTCGCGTACCTCGCGTTCATGTCGGTCGTTGGAGGCGCGGTGCTGGCGCGCTACATGTTGCCGGTCGTCCCACTGATTATTCTGGCACTCGTCTCCACACTCTGGAGGCGGATTCGCTACTGGAAATTAATTGTGGCGGCGGTGGCGATTGCATTTGTTGCCGGACTCTTCAGCAATCCGCCGTACGGATTTTCTCTCGAAGACAATCTGGCCTATCGCGACTACATCGTACTGCACGCGGAAGCCAGTCGCTTCCTGGCGATGCGATACCCGGGCGCGCGCATTCTAACGGCGTGGCCGGCCTCGGACGAACTCACACGACCATGGCTCGGGTATGTCAGAGCCGATGTCAATGACAGCGCCAACGCCAGCGACAGCGCGAATCAGCTTTTCCGCGTCGTGCGCATCGAAGACTTCTCTGCCGCGCAGATTGATAAAGCGACCCGTGCTCGCGGCCAATTTGACGTGGCGCTGGTCTTCTCCACAAAGTACGAGCCTCCGCATCCTTTGCTTGAAAATTGGGATGCATGGCAGCGCATCAAGGAAAAATTCTTCGGCTACCATCGCGACCTGCTGCCCGAGGAAATTGCGCAACGTTTAGGCGGAACGATTACCTACCACAAAGAAGCGGCCGGCCAATGGATCGCCGTAATCGCCGTGGAGCGGTGAACGCTTATGCGAATTACATCCCCATCAAATGACAGGAATGCGTCTTAACCACCAACCAGATACCCTTGCCGACGGACAACTGAAGAGCGTCGCGAGCCGCCAGAGTGATATGCACTTCGAACTCCGTGCCGCCGCAATCCACCATTGCCGAAACGATGACATCTCTCTGTACCAGCCGACGAATTGTTCCGGGCAAAATGTTACGAGCGCTCAGCCCGTGTGGCTCAGCCGTTGCCAGCAGCAAATCGCCGGCACGAACGCCCACGCGCAAGCGCGAGCCTACCTCGGCGCGAACCAGTGGCGTTTCCAACTCCACTGCGCTGGTCCCCAGGCGGCACGTCATGCTGCCGCGAGATTCGTGCAACGCAACCACGGTAACGTCGAGGATATTTTCAAATCCGGAAAGGTGGGCGACCGTCTCCAGCCGCGGAGCGCGCATCACTTCATGCGGCTGCCCTTGCGCTACGATCTTTCCGGCGTCGAGCATGACGACCTCGTCGCCGAGAGCAAATACCTCCTCGCCATTGTGAGTGACGAAAAGAATTGGGACGCGGTGTTGCTGGTTCCACTGCCGGAGATCCCCGACCAGAGATGATTTTGTTGGACGGTCGAGGGCAGCCAGAGGCTCATCCAGCAACAGGGCGCGCGGTTCGGTTACCAGAGCGCGTGCCAGGGCGACGCGTTGCCGCTCGCCGCCCGAGATTTCGGCCGGCTTCCGGCCTCGCAGATGGTCGATGCGAAACGCCTCGAGCATTTCGCGGCTGCGTGTTTGGCGCTCGTCAGCAGTGAGCATTCGGAGTCCGTAAGCGACGTTTTCTTCCGCCGTCAGGTGAGGAAAGAGCGCGAGTTCCTGGTGCACGTATCCGATACGCCGATTCCACGCGGCGACATTGATCTTCTTCTCAGAGTCGTAGAGGTCCTCGCCGCCAACCGCAACGCGCCCCTGGTCCGGATCGGTGAGCCCGGCAATGCAATCGAGGAGCGTCGTTTTACCCGCACCCGATGCGCCGAAAAGAATCGTAAAGCCGGCGAGGGCACGGAAGTGCACATTCAAATTGAAACTGCCCTGAGGGTTCGGAAAGCGTTTGCGGAGTCGAACTTCGAGATCAGCCGAGACGGGCGGGCCTGAAGCTTTTAGGATTTGCGATGCGCGGGGAATCTTCACCGCCATGGACCCACCATCCACACGCGCCGATTCACGCCATATACAACCGACAATACAATGAAAGAGATGATCAGCAGCACTAGAGCCGTCTGATTGGCGCTTGAATAATTTGCCGCCTGCACCTGATCGTAAATATCAATCGAGATGGTGCGGGTTACGCCGGGAATGTTCCCTCCGACCATGAGCACGACTCCAAACTCGCCGAGCGTGTGCGCGAAACTGAGCGCAAAGCCGGTGACCAGCCCCGCTTTTGAAAGAGGAAGCACGATACGGCGAAAAGTCTGGACGGGAGAATGTCCGAGCGATGCTGAGGCCTGAAGAAGTTTATGGTCGACAGCTCCGAATGATGCGGCAAACGGCTGCACGGCGAAGGGCAGGCTGTATAACAATGACCCGATCACCAATCCCGCAAAAGTAAATGCCAGGGTATGGCCAGTAAGCGATTCCCACCAGCGGCCGAACGGACTGCGCGAACCAAGTGCCACCAGAACGTAAAAACCAAGCACCGTCGGGGGCAGGACGATGGGCAGCGCCACCGTTGCTTCGATCAGAAATTTCCAGCGCCAGCGGGAGTAGGTGAGCCAGTAGGCGATCGGAATTCCAATGGCGATCAGCAGCGTGGAGACGATGGCTGCCAGACGCACTGTCAACCAGAACGCCTCCCAGTTCATTTAATGCATCTCCGCGGGCAAGCTGAAGCCGAAACTTGTGAGCAGGGCAGTGGCCTCGGGGCCGCGCAAAAAGTCGAGAAACCTGCGGGCTGCGTCCGGCTGCTTCGATCGCGAAAGCACGACAGCCGCCTGGTTCAGTGTGGGATAGGCATCGAGCGGAACCGTCCAGTAGCGGCCCTTGTCTTTCATCGCCGGTGCGAGCGCATGGGAGAGTGCGATCAGTCCTGCCTGCGCGTTGCCCGATTCGACGAACTGCGCTGCCTGCGAGACGTTTTCTCCGACGACGAGTCGGCCGGAAACCTGATCGTAAATTCCGAAATGACGCAACGCCGCCTCGGCTGCTCGGCCATACGGAGCGGTTGCCGGGTTCGCAATCGAAATCTTCTTGACTGAAGGATCGAGCAACGCGTTCATGCCCAGCTTCGATATGTCGAGCGTGGAATTCCCTGGCACCCACAGTACGAGGCGTCCCACGGCATAGCGATAAAGAGTATCTTTCGATGCCAGCCCTTCCGCGATCAACTGTCGAGGATATTCTTCGTCGGCGGAGAAGAAGACATCGAAGGGTGCGCCGTTGCGAATTTGGTTTGTCAGATTGCCGGAGGCCCCAAACGAGAGCTTCACGGTTTGCCCCGTCTTTTTTGTGTAGGCTTCGACTAGTTGCGGGAGGGCGGCGCTCATGTCCGCGGCCGCGGCTACGGTGATCTCCTGGGCAGTTGCGATCGTTCCCGCGAGCAGGAAAAACAGTGCCAGCAATTGTCTGACGTGAGAGTTGAACATTCGGGTTCCCACCTTCACCGGGTTGCCAGTTCCGGCTACACCAGTTTCGTCTTCGACAAGGGCAGTTCCCGCACCCGCTTGCCCGTGGCTGCAAACACCGCGTTGTACAGCGCGGGCGCAAAAGGAGGCACGCCGGGTTCGCCAACGCCGGCCGGCGGCGCATCGCTCTCCACAATATGCACGTCGACCTTTCGCGGCGCGCGATTCATGCGAGTGATCTGATAATTGTTGAAATTGCTCTGGTCGATCGCGCCATTGGTTGCCGTAATCTCGCCCCACAACGCGAGGCTTGTCCCAAACACTGCCGCTCCTTCGAATTGATTACGGATATTGTCAGGACTGACGATCGTCCCTGCATCGACTGCAGTCCACACTCCTGGAATGTGGACTTGTCCGCGATTGTCGATTTCAATTTCAACCACAGTGGCAACATAGGTCAGGAAACTGCGATGAGCAGCGATACCCATACCACGGCCCTTGCCCAGGTTCGTCGCTCGCTTGCCCCAGCCTGATTTCTCGGCCGCGATCTCGACCACTCTTCGCAAGCGCGCCGTGTCGAGCGGATAATTCCTGGCGTCTTCGGCTTCGTCCCCTTTAAGGTCGAGATTGACGATACGCGGTGGCCCAATCAGATCGAGCAGATAGTCGACCGAATCTTTATTCGCGGATTTTGCCAGTTCATCGGCGAAGGAGTGAATCGCGAACGCATGATAGATGTTCGCCACGCTCCGCAGCCATCCAATGCGCACGTGGTAATCAGCGGGGCCATTCTCGGCGCGATGATTGGGAATGTCGAAGGGAAGATTGTTCCATCCTAATCCCATCTCATCGAGGGCATACGTAGCCGATGGGTCAAATGTCGAAGCGATTGGCGGATACACAGTACGCTGCAGCCAAGCGGTCGGCTTGCCGTCGGGCCCCACGGCGGCTTTCATATACATCGCAGCAACGGAGTGAAAAAAATCGAAATGAACGTCGTCTTCACGGCTCCAGACGACCTTCACCGGCTTGCCTAGTTGTTTGGAAAGGACAGCGGCTTCCGCGACCTGGTCGGGTTTCGACTTACGTCCGAAGCCGCCACCGAGCAGCGTGACATGGCAAATTACGTCTTCTTTCTTGATACCGAGCACGCCCGCAATCGTCTCCTGCACGGCTTGCGGATTCTGCGTCGGAGCCCAGGCCAGTACTTTTCCGTCGCGATACTCGGCGACCGCGACTGGCGGTTCCATGGAAACGTGCGCGAGATGCGGAGTGTAGTACTCGGCCTCAATGATCTTAATTCCGGCTTTGGTTCCGGCCTCGCCAGCTTTGGCGAATACGGCATCCACATCGCCGACATTGCGCACGACTTTACCCGGCTGTCGCGATGTGGCTTCAAGCGTCTTGCGATACGGTCCGGAGTTGTAGACCGAGTTCGGACTGCTTCCCCATTCGATCTTCAGCGCCTTGCGTCCCTGAAATGCAGCCCACGTGTTATCGGCAATTACAGCGACGCCGCCCAGCGGTTGGAACTGGTGCGGTGGTTTGAAGGGTTCGATGGTCAGTGTTTTCTGAACGCCGGATACTTTGAGCGCCGCCTTGTCGTCGTATGAAGCGATCTTTTGTCCCAGGACCGGCGGATGCTCAACCGACGCGTACACCATTCCGGGCATGGTCGCGTCCATGCCAAAAATGGCCTGGCCGGTGACGATCTCTGGAACGTCGAAAAGAGAATTGCTCTCTTTGCCGATGTAGCGCCACTCCGAGCGCTTCTTCAGCGGCAGCGGAATATCCTCTTTCTTGGGAACCGGGAGTTTGGCCGCGTCGGCAGCAAGTTCGCCATAGCCAAGTTTGCGGCCGCTGGCGCGATGCACGACATAGTGAGGCTCGGTCGTGCATTCTTTCTGAGGCACGCCCCAACGCGTAGCGGCGACGCTGATGAGCATTACGCGCCCTGTCGCGCCCACCTGGCGCATCAGGTCGAAGTTACTGCGGACCGAGTGCGAGCCGTCCGTATCCTGGTCGCCATATTTTGGATCGCCGATCGCCTGATCAATTTTCACCTTCGACCAATCGGCATCGAGTTCATCGGCTACGACGAGCGGCAATGCCGTACGACTCCCGCATCCCATTTCTGAGCGATGAGCGACGATGGTAACCGTACCGTCCGCGGCGATCGACATCCACAGGCTAGGTTCGAAGGCCGCGCTCGCCGCGTCTCCCCCAGTGGCTCCGAAGGCCACGGGAACAAAGCGCGCGCCGAGCACAAAGACACCGCTGGCTAGTGCGCCTTGCAGAAATCCTCTTCGGGTGAAATTCCGGCTGAAATTCTGACTGAAATTCGGGCTGAAATTCTCGACGTGCTGACGGCTGACGTTTTTCATGTTCTTCATGCCGTCTCCTTTGTAGACTGCTGTTTCGCGGCCTGATGAATGGCCGCCCGAATCCTCTGATAGGTGCCGCAGCGGCATAGATTGCCCGACATCGCGATGTCGATATCCTGGTCACTGGGATTTTTGTTTTCCTTGAGCAGCGCGATGGCCTGCATAATCTGCCCTGTCTGGCAGTAGCCGCACTGGGGCACACGGATCTCCATCCACGCCTGTTGCACGGGATGCGTTGGCGCGATGCCTTCGATCGTGATGATCTCGGAGCCGCTCACCTCTTTCATGGGTGTGGTACAGGAGCGAATCGCCGCGCCGTTCTGGTGCACCGTACAGGCTCCGCACAATGCCATGCCACAGCCGAACTTCGTCCCCGTGAGTTGCGCCACGTCGCGCAAATACCAAAGTAGGGGCATGTCGGGGTCGCCATCAAACGTCTTGTCTTTCCCATTGACCTTGAAGCGGATCATTTATCCCTCGCAAATGGCTGAGTGATCTTCGGTGATCTGAAGAGACTGTGAAATTGATTTCCATATCCTATTCGTAGAGCGCGAAATGTGGAAGGGTGTGTCGAACCTCGGCGAGCGAGCCATCATATAATCGTCTGGCGTTTGTCATGACGGGAGGAATTTTGGCCTACGACGATCTGCGGGACTGGATCAAAGCGCTCGACCGCGCCGGCGAACTGAGGCGTGTCCGCACCGAAGCGGACCCGATTCTGGAGATCGCGGAAATCGCCGATCGGGTTTCGAAGAATAAAGACCGGCAGGGAACAGTCGGCGGTAAGGCTCTGCTCTTCGAAAACCTGAAAGGTTACGCGGGCTCGCAACTTCTTATTAACCAGTTCGGTTCCGCCCGCCGCATGCGACTGGCCCTTGAAGTTGACGCGCTTGACGAAGTGGCCGAGCGCATCCGCGCCTTCATGGACGTGAAGTCTCCGCAAGGCTTTCTGGACAAAGTAAAGATGCTTCCGATGCTGGCCGAGATGGGCAAGTTCTTTCCCAGGACCGTCGCCACGGGCGCGTGCAAAGAGGTAATCAAGCGCGATAATTTCTCGTTGCTGGATTTTCCTATTCTGCAATGCTGGCCCAAAGATGGAGGGCGGTTTATCACCTTGCCCTGCGTGATCACGCGCGATCCGAAAACCGGGAAGCGCAACGTCGGCATGTATCGCATGCAAGTCTACGATGAGCGCACCACGGGGATGCACTGGCAAAGACAAAAAGTCGCTGCCGAACATTACCGCGACCGCATGCGCCAAAGTGTTCAGAACGACGGAAACACGGGCGCCGCCAAGCGCGCAGCGGTGGACATCATGGCGAGGTCATCGGGAGGCGCCATGCCAGCCGCCGGCGACCGTCCATCCGGCAAAATGGAAGTAGCGGTAGCCATAGGCACTGACCCGGCGCTGACATTCTCGGCCATAGTTCCGGCGCCGCCTGACGTCGAGGAATTCATCATTGCCGGATTTCTGCGCCAGAAGCCAGTCGAGCTGGTGAAGTGCGAAACCGTCGACCTCGAGGTGCCAGGTAACGCCGAAATTATTCTCGAGGGGTATGTAAACCTTGATGAACTCCGCACCGAAGGCCCTTTCGGCGATCACACTGGCTTCTACTCGCTGGAAGATGAGTATCCCGTGTTTCACGTCACCTGCGTGACGCACAGAAAGGATCCGATCTACGCGACGACGGTGGTTGGCAAGCCGCCACAAGAAGATGCCTGGATGGGCAAGGCGGTCGAACGTATTTTTCTGCCGTTGATGAAGCTCACGATCCCGGAGCTGGTAGACATTAATTTGCCGATCGAAGGCGTCTTCCACAACTTGATGATTGTCTCCATCCGCAAGTCCTATCCGGGACAGGCACGCAAAGTAATGAATGCCATCTGGTCGCTCGGCCAAGCCATGTTCACCAAGTGCATCCTGGTGGTCGATGAAGACGTGGACGTGCAGGATATAGCCGACGTGACGTTGAAGGTGCTCAACAATATCGATCCTGAACGCGACATCCAGTTCACGATGGGCCCGGTGGATTCGCTCGACCACGCGGCCCGTCTTGCCAACTACGGGTCAAAAATGGGCGTCGACGCAACGCGCAAGTGGGCAACCGAGGGATTTGGGCGTCCGTGGCCAGATGAGATCGTGATGGACGCGAAGACGCGCGCGCTCGTCGATGGAAAGTGGAAGGCGTTGGCGAAGGAGTTGGGGATCGAGTAGCCGTCGCTAATTGGAAAATCCCATCCTTGCGCATGAACGCTCAAGGATGGGGTGCCCCGTTTCGTATCAAGATAGCTAGCGCGGCGGCTTCTTCTCTTTCGGCTCCGGTGCTGGCTTGCTCTCAGCATGAGGTGCAGGTTTCGGGGCGCTTTCGGCACGTGCCGGAGCCTCGTGAGCTGGCGCTGCTGGTTTACTCTCTGCGCGTGGAGCGCTCTCATGCTGGGCGGGAGCAGGCCGGGGTTCCGGTCGTGCGCTTGCATGTTCCGTCGGCGCAGGCTTGGCCGGCTTGGACTCAGGCTTCGGCTCGGGCTTGGCCATCGTCTCATGACGCGCAGGAGTGGGCTTCGACTCCGGGCGAGCAGTCGCGTGTTCGGCCGGTGCAGGCTTGGCTGGTTTCGATTCTGCCTTGGACTCAGGTTTGGCCGTCGTTTCATGACGCGCAGGAGCGGGCTTGGACTCCGGGCGAGCAGTCGCGTGTTCGGCCGGTGCAGGCTTGGCCGGTTTCGATTCTGCCTTGGACTCCGGTTTGGCCGTCGTTTCATGACGTGCAGGAGCGGGCTTGGATTCCGGTCGTGCGTTCGCGTGCTCGGCTGGTGCAGGCTTGGCCGGTTTCGATTCTGCTCTGGACTCCGGCTTGGCCGTATTTTCGTGACGCGTTGCGGAAGGTTTGGATTCCGCAGGTCGCGCATTCGCATGTTCGGTTGTTGCGGGTCGGGAGGCCGCTCCGGGTTTGGCCGCATTTTCATGGGCCGCGGTTGCACGGGTCGGCGCGGGACGTGCGCTCACCTTTCCGCCAGCGCGAGCCGCGACCACGCCGGTTGTGAAGTTCCCTGGTCGAGCGGTTGCCGCTACCGGTGGCTTACCGTGATTGACCGAGGCTCGCAGACTGCGGTTGCTGGCAGCCGCACGCTGGTGACTGGTTTGCTCGGATGTTGCGGCAATGTGGCGCTCTCTGGCGTACTGTTCTTGTTGGGCCGTCGGACGCGCACTGGTTCCGCCGCGGCCGCCGTTATAGCTGACGCGGTTCGCGCTCATGTTGTTGACCACCGTCTTGGTGTAGACGTTATGGACGACGGTCCGGTTCACGTTCATGACCGAGGTGTTGTAGAAGAAGTTTCCACCTTGCCAATACCCGCCCTGAAAGCCCGAGCCGCCGTATCCGAATCCATAGTCGATGCCGCCGTAGAATCCGACATTTTCTCCCCAGTAGCCGTCATGCCAGAGATATCCGCCGTCGCCCCAGCCCCAATATCCGGGAGTCCACAGGAAACCAGGTTCAGGCGCGAGAACCCACGTTCCCGGTACCCAGTAATAGTCATCGTCGTCCGCATCCCAGCCCCAATAGCCGGGCGTCCAGAGAAAGCCTTCGCCGGGGCAGAGGGGCTGTGTGTAGACCGGCAGCCCGGGGGGTGCAATCGTAACCGCGATGCCGATGCCTTGCGCGAACGACCGGGCCGGTGCGGCGAGTATCGCGAGTGCCAATAACAAGCGGCCTAATAGTCGGGCTGAGCGGACAGAAGTCATGTTCATTTCCTCCAAGGTTCAAGGTCAAGACGAATCTGCGGCGATCGTTCGGAGCGCTGCTCGCTCTCGTGCGGTCGCGTCACACGCAAATGGCGCCTATCTCCGATGCTGGTGCGGCTTGTTTTGGTTGCTATGCGGACCGATGGACGCGGATTTTGAAGAGGGCCAAGGGATTATGATGCAGCAGGAATTCGTGGATTGAGGGTTGCTTACGGACGATGTTGCGCCGACCGATGTTGTGCTGATCAATATTTCGCGATGATTGTTGCGCGATCATAGTTGCGCGATCATAGTTTTCGCGATCATTGTTGCGCGACAACTATCGTCGCTCTCGAGTAAGCGATTCCAAATCTTCGGGAGTTCTGGGCCAATCCTCTCGCAGCAGTCGTGACAGAGCGCGATCGGCGAGCAACTTTCCCCCGGTCTGACAGATGGGGCAGTAGTTCGTTTCGTTGGCCGCATAACGTATGCGCTGGATCTTCGCCCCGCAGCGCGGACAAGCCTCTTTGTATCGCCCATGCACCGCCATCCCTGGTCGAAACGCGGTGACTTTTTCTGGAAACTCATCACCCGCCTCACGCCGCAAGCGCTCCGTCCACTGCGTGAGGCTGCGGCGCACGGCCTGATACAGCCGCTCGATCTCTTCCGTCTTGAGTTTTTGCGTCAAGGCGAGCGGCGAAAGATGTGCTTCGAAGAGGATCTCATCGGAGTATGCATTTCCGATGCCGCTGAACAATCGCGGATCGGTGAGCGCGCGTTTCAGGGTGTGGTTTGAGGAGGTGAGCACCGCCGCGAAGCGGTCCAGGCTTGATTCCAGAACCTCCAACCCGCCAGGGTCGAAGGCGGAGAGCCCTTCCGTTCCCGCCACCACATGAAGCGATGCGCGCTTCTGCGATCCTGCTTCAGTCCAGAGGAGAGTTCCGTTGGGGAAATCGAAGGCCGCCAGACCGCGTGGCGGCGAAAGCCTGGTACCGCGTTTGCGCCAGTGCAGCCGGCCGGCAATCATCAGGTGCAACACCAGCCACAAATCATTTTCGAGACCGATGCAAATTCTCTTTCCCAGTCGTCTCAACTGGACTACGGTCTTGCCCTCGGCGCTCTCCAATGGAGGGTTTGCCGTACGCAACAGAAACGGGCTGACGATTCGCACGCGCTCCAGGCACTTGCCCAGGATGCGTTTCTCCAGCGCATCGAGGTAGACGACAATGTCGGGCAGTTCGGGCATGGTGCAGGCCAAATGCGACGCTCATATCGTACATCGTCCGCTTGAGCTTTCACGGTAACGTGTGTTCTCATTAGAGAAGTGACGCTGGTCCGTGGGGACCTGCGTGCGCGCTTAAACCTCAACCCTCAACCTTATCCTCTTTAGCGGAGGATGAGCGGAAAATGAGCGGAATACCAGAGGAGAATAATCATGAGCAAAGTCAATTACATTCCCAAGGGATACAACACTATTACTCCATACCTCGTGGTGAAGGGTGCCGCGAAGGCGATCGACTATTACAAGAATGTTTTCGGAGCCACCGTGCTGGTGCGCATGGATGGTCCAAACGGTACGGTCGGCCATGCTGAATTGCAGATTGGCGACTCGCGCTTCATGCTGGCGGATGAAAATCCTCAGATGGGCAACCGCAGCGCCGATAGCATCGGTGGATCTCCGGTGAGCCTGTATGTGTATCTTCCGGATTGCGATAAGGTCGTCCAAAAGGCGGTCGCGCAGGGAGGGAAAGTCCTGAAGCCGGTTGCGAACCAGTTTTACGGAGATCGCTCGGGTTTCATTCAAGACCCATTCGGTCATCTCTGGGGCATCGCTACGCACGTGGAAGATGTTTCTGAAACGGAAATGAAAGAGCGGATGAAGAAAGTAATGCAAGCAGCCTAACGGACAACTCTTGGCGGTTGGCTCTTAGCGAAAAGCCGGCTTTGGCCAGGCTGAGCTAAGAGCTAACGGCTAAGGGAAATAAACTGCAGGCACAAAATTAGAAAGGAACTCTCTCCCATGCTTTCTGCTGGCAATCCTTTTCCCGATTTCTCTCTTCCCAATCAGGACGGGAAGATCACGAAGCTCTCTGATTTCGCCGGACAATGGCTGGTGGTTTACTTCTATCCGAAAGACGACACGCCGGGCTGCACCATCCAGGGCAAATCGTTTACGGCCACCAAGGCTGATTTCGACGCTGCCGGAATCAAAGTCGTTGGCGTCAGCGCCGATGACGTCACGTCGCACCGGAATTTCTCACATAAATTCGCCTTCACCATCGAATTGCTTTCCGACACCGAATCGAAGCTGATGAAGGCGCTCGGCCTCGGTCAGGCGGAATGGAAAGGGATGAAGTTCTGGGAGCGCACCACTTTTGTGGTGGACCCGAAGGGCATAATTCGCAAAGTCTACGAAAAGGTGAATCCGGAAGGTCACGAGCAGGTGCTGCTCGGCGACATCAAGGGGATGAAGGCGAAGGCCGCCTAAAGAACCCAGATTCGTCTGAAGAGCCCGGATTGAAGATTAAAGACGCGTCTTGCTGCGTCTGCCACCATCGTTGATTCCGTCAGACCGCGGTGGTGGGAGCCGCGGCGAGCCGCGTTTCTAACATGGAAGAACACCGCGCTACGACTCGGCTAATGGGTCGGCGGCTAATCCGGAGCCGCTCCTGAACGGCCAGCCCAGCGTTCCCGCCATGCCCTCGCCGATCACTTCGCCGAGCACTACGGGAAGAATGCGGTAGAGCCGCGCGCGCAGGTCGCGATAGCCCTGTATCCCGGCAAAAAGATCGCTCATGAGCTCACGGAAGCTCGCGCTTTTTGCGGTGAGAGACACCATCTGATCGAGAACGCTGCCGCCGAAAATCTGTCCGTTGTAGAAACGCTGCGATACGCGCGCTGCCGTCTTCAACTCTGGAAGAACCTCGGCTTCCAGGGCATCCTGATAGCTGTCTGGTTTTCCCGCCAGCAATGCGCTGGCGCATAACTCCGCCGATCGGAGCGCATAGTAAAGTCCCTCTCCTGTAATTGGATCAACCAGGCCGGCGCTGTCGCCAATCATGGCCCAACCTTCACCAGAGACTTGAAGCGTTTCGAAGGTCTGGGTGCGAAAGGAGGGAAGAATGTGCGAGTAAAAACGCGCACCATCCAAGCAGAAGCCGTTTTCGTCAAGCCACTTTTCCAGTACGCCCCGCAATTTACTGGTCGAGGTTTCACCCATCCTGCCCGCAATTCCCGCCGAAACATGATCCCGGCGAGGGAAAACCCAGATATAGCCGGTGATTCCCTGCAAGAATTGAATCTGCATCAGAGATCGATTTCCAGGAGACCGCATGCAGGAATCCCGGCCGCAGGAAGACGGATGGTCGCGAGAGCCGTCGCGATCGATGGGGATAGGGATAGGGATAAAGTAACCTGCGGTAACCATCAGATCCTGGGGAGCAATCGGGGCGAGGAATTGCGCGCGGAACGAATTGCGCGCGCCCGCTGCCAGGATCACGTAAGACGCCCGGTATTCATGCTGAGGCGTGAGTAACTGCCAGTGGCCGCCGGTTCGCGTGATTCGCGTGACGCGCTCGTTGTGGATTTCAACCCGAGGCCTGCCGTCGCCTGCCCTCCGCGCTCGATCGAGCAATAATCCGTTGAGTGCGAGGCGGGAGAAGATCGCAACCGGATATTGCAGGTGGAAACGTACTCGCTGGCCCGACGGGCTAATCAATTCGCAATCATCCACCAGATTATGTTCGACGGGATCGCCTTTATCTTTTTCAGTGTCTTCAGTGTCGGTGGCTTCCGCGAGAAACGGATATTGCTGCAATGCCTTGTGGGTGAGGCCGCCGCCGCAAGGCTTTTCCCAAGCGAGCTTCTCGTCAAACAGAAGGACATCGCGGCCTGACATTCCGAGCTGCGACGCGGCGAGAGAGCCGGCGGGGCCGCCTCCGACAATCGCAATCGGATATTGCGCCGTCATCTTTGGTCCAAACACTTTGGGCCAACACTTTGGTCCAACACTTCGGTCCAACACTCTCGGTTCAGATTCCGAGATTGAGGAATTCCGATCCAAGGACTCTGTGGAGTCTGCGTCTGGGCAGAGAGGCTCGCGCGTGGACAGCAGCATTCCTCCTCCGCTCGAGTAAGTTCGTCCCGAAGCGGGGAGGAATGAGCAACGATCGAGTCCATTCCGCGAGCCTGCCGGTTATTGCAGCGTCGTGGCGTTGTTCAAACCCTGATAGATGAACAATCCCGCAATGACGAGGATCATGACTCCAGACAAGGCGCCGAGCACCTTGACGATCGGAGTGAGTTTTCTCATTTTGTTGAGAACTTCCACTTGATCCTTATGCATCTGGGATTCGGTTTCATGGAGGAAGATCGAATCGTCCTCGTGCATGGTGAGAGTGCTGCGATAGATCAAAAGGATGATCAGGATCCCGGTCAGAATACCCCACGCGACAAGCAGCCCATACAAAGGAGACATACGCACCTCGGAGCTGAAATCGAGCCAATTGTCCCAGAACCCGCCATTTTAAGGGCAGGCCTTCGGAGTTGGCCCCCTACTGCGCATGATTATAGACCCGTTGGCAAGTGGGGTAGCGACTTCTTGTCGGTTTGAGGCATCTAAGCAGCAGGTATAACAGCAGGTATAACAGGAAGAGCACCGCTCGCGAAAAGCCTTGCCGGGAGGGTTGCGTCCTTTGTTATAATTGGAAATTACAAGGAGATTAAACAGATGGCGACTTCCACCGTACCCGAGACTCAACCCAAAACCGCAGCCCCTGTGCTGACTTCCAGCGCGATCGCCAAGGTCAAAGAGATCATGGCGACCCAAACTCCGGTTCCGGCGGGCTTGCGGTTGTCCGTAGTCGGCGGCGGTTGCTCCGGCTTTCAATACTCCATGGCCTTTGAGAACGGCGCTGGCATGATGGATAAGGTTTTCGAGTTTGATGGTTTGAAAGTTTACGTCGATGCCACCTCCCTGATGTATCTGGGCGGAGCGCATGTCGACTACATCGAGACCCTGGAAGGCGCGGGCTTCAAGTTCGAGAACCCGAACGTGAAGAGCACTTGCGGCTGCGGGTCATCGTTCAACGTCTAAGCTCAACGTCTGGCGTTTCAGATTTCAGAAAAAAGCCCTGCTCAAGAAGCAGGGCTTTTTTCGTGGGCCTTCTTTCTTGCAGGGCGGGCACTCTTGTTTGCCGCAGTTGTTCTTGCTGTTGTTTTTGATGGGTCGGGATGATCTTTCGGGTCTGGTTCGCCTATTGTGTTAAGAAAACAAATCAAAGGCAGCGGACAGGAGTGTCCGCTCTACACGGACGTCCTATTGTTGAGGCGTCTGCGGCGGGGTTGGCGTCTGAGGGCCTTGAGTTGGGCCGCCGTTCGGTGATAATCCCTGGCCGAATCCTGTTCCGAATCCACCTTGCCCGGGTGCGCCACCAGGCATCTGTCCGGGAAGACCGGGAGGAAGGCCTGGAGTAAGGCCAGCGGTTTGCGCGCCGGGATCTATCGGCCCGTTCAGCAGGCCTCCGCGGTCGGCCATGGGCAGGTAAATGAACAGCCAGTCGTTGTAATGGTCTTTCTTGAAGAACACGCGAATGCTTTTTGCTTTGCTGGTGCTAGCGACTCCAAGTATCGGACCGCCGCCGAAGGTCGGCCCATTGAGTCCAGAGCCGGAATTGGAATTAGACGTCGATGATCCCGCTGAATTGGAGTTGTCCGAGGCGTTCGAATTTCCCGAAGACGAATTTCCAGGCGCAGAACTGCCAGCATCACCACTCCCCGGAGTCTGGGCGCCCGAAGCTGTTGGTTGCTGCCCACCCGGTTGTGCTCCCTGGCTGCCAAACGCGCCTTGCGGACTACTGAACGGCGTTTGCGGTGCGTTCTGAGCACCGCCGAAAATGCTTTGCGTCCCGGAACCCATTTGCCCAGCGGTAGGGCCCAGGACCGGCCCACTGTTTAAGGTGATGTCCTGCTGAGTCAGAAATTTGAAGTTCTTTTCCTTGCCTGTGACCGGATCAACATTGATGGGATCGGTATAGCGCTTACGCAGGAAACGAAGGTTGTTTGTATTTTCCAGTTCTTCGACGCGTGCCGGATAGCGGCCAAACTTCTTGTAGAAATGCTGGATGGCGCGCAAGTAGGAATTGCCGCGGTGCCTTAACTCCTCTTCACGATCGCGGCGGACCTGCTGGCGAATGTCGGGGAGTACGGCTAGCAAGGCGAGCATGATCAATGCCAAGGTGAGCATCAGCGTGATCATCATGTAACCGCGCTGATGGATTTGTGATTTGTAATTTGTAGTTTGTGATTTCAAACCACGCCGCCGCATCATCGTTGACTCGCCTTCAAAAATTACAAATCGCCAATGGCCAATTACAAATCTTATCCGGGAGATCCCTGCGTCAACGGAAGGCTCTGCCGGTTGTTGTTGAGCACATCCTCAACGTCGACCGCAGTCGGCGAAATGTGCAACACGCGATAGCGCCGGTCGACGATGTCGCCCTCGGCGGCGATAAAGATGTCTTCACCCTGTGACAGGAACACACGCTTCGTTCCTCCGGGCCGATTTTCAAAGCCAAAAAACTTGAGGTTGATCGGAGGAGGAGGCGGAATTGGAGGGGGTTGTCGAATCCCCGCTTCCACGTCTGTAACGCCCGGTCGCTTGGGCTTCTCGATACTCGCCACCGATCCCGCAACAAAAATATTTCTTCCGTTGCCCGCGTACTTGATTTCCTCACTTTGGCTCAGCAACTTCAGGTCGAGGGTGGGATCGAGACGCGGTTCAACGACCGGCACCATTTTCCCGGAAGCGGTGCGGCGGGTGGCTGGCTTGGACGCCGTGGCCGCCGCCGGTGCCGCAGTCGTGGACACCGATGTTGACGCAGGCCAGAATTCGTAGCCCAGCATTCCCACGGCAATCACGCCCAGCACGGCGAGCGCGATCACTTGCTTCCGATTTTCGATTCCCAGTTTCACTCGATTCCCAGTTCCACTTGTTTTCCGGCTTCGCGCGTTTTCGAGCTTCGCTAGGCGCCCGACCGCAGATAACTATGGATCGTGATTCCTAGCTTTACGGGCCCCGCACCCTCGCCGGCCAGGTCCACGCCATCGACCTCAAAAAACATCTTTGACCGTTCCAGCGTGTTGATGAAGCGCACAAGTTGCAGGTAATCTCCGGAAAAACTTCCGTTGATTTCAACCGGAACTATGCCGGAGGTTTCCGGTTCTTCTTCCTTGTAGTGCGCCTGTTGGATCCGGATCCCATTCTGCGCTGCCAATTTTCCGAGTTCATTGGTCAGGTCGGAGTCTTTTGCGGCAAAGCGGTCTTTATAAAACGTACCGATCTGACTCTTGGCGAGCACGATCTTCTTGTCCATGCCGCGCAGAGGCGCGACCTCACGATTCTTTTTCTGCAACTCGACTCGCAGTTGATTTAATTGCAACTGCCGGGAATCCGCCGAGCCCACCAGCGGAGAGAACAGGACTGCCACGGCTACTAAATCAGCGGCCAGCATGGCCCCAATCGCGATTTTCAACTTGCGCCGAGAGCTTCCCAGGTCGGGCATTACTTTCCACCTTTGTCGGTTGAGTCAGGAACATAAATCGAAAGCACCGAAGCGGCCACGCTCGATCCGTTATCCGAGCCCACATTCTCCTGCACCAGCTGCGCCCCCTGGAAATGTTTCGAGCCCTCCATGCGATGGACCAGTTCCACGGCCGCCGCGCGTGTGTCGCACGCCACTTTCATCTCCAGTTGCATCTGATTCTGCTCATTCAATTCCGGCCGTAGCGAAACCACGTGCAGGTTCGGCGGCATCACCTGCTCCAGATCCTCGAACACCCGCGTCCACGAGAAAGACTTGCGCTGAATCAATCCGTTCAGGAACTGCGACTGATCACGAGTGCTGCGATTGACCGCCAGGTCAAGAAAAGCCTGCGCCTGGGCCCGTTCGGCGTCGCGCTCCGCGATCTGTCTTTGCAGTTGCGCGATGTCGTGGCGATCCCTTCCCGCCTTCCTCCAGTCGCTGACCGCCAAGCCCAGCAGAAAGAGTGTCAACATGGCCAGCAGCCCCACACCCAATCCCCATCGCGCCCAGAATTCACGGGCATCTTCGTAAGGCCGGGTTGCGAGATTGATGTCGAGACGCATATTAGCTTTTAGCTCTTGGCTCTTAGCCTTTGGCTCTTAGCTTTTGGCTCTTAGCTAACAGCCAAAAGCTAAAAGCCCTTTACGAAATTAAAGCTCCCACCACTCCTGCCATGCGCCAGCGCGGAACCGTTCCCGTGGTTGACCCGATCTGCGATGGCACGACCAGTTCCTCAACGACGGCGCCCGACTGGTTTTTCAGCGCCGGAGCGGCTCCGCCCGCTTCTGCCAGACCTGCCACGTACACCCGCTCCAGGTTCAGGTTGTAGGTGTCCTGAAAAAACACGACCGAGGGATAGATTTCTTCCGCCAGTTGCTCGCCGGTGATGGTTACGCCGCGCACGTTCTCGAGCGTCCGCGCCAACAGCAACTGGTCCTGATCAAGAATCGCAATGCTGATGGTATGCGCATCTACCTTGACCACGAGGGTTGGCCGTTCCGCATCCGCCGCTCCCAGCGCCGCCAGCATGGATGGCATGACCATTCCCGGGGTGTAGCCGGCATCGCGAAATGCAGACTCATACTCCTCGAGCACCTTGTTGAGCACAACGGCTGCCACCGCCTGCACGCCCTTCTTCGTTGCATGGGCGTGATACGAGATACGGGCATCGGCGGGATCAAACGGCAGCGACTTCTTGAGCCGGAAGCGGACCACCGCCTCGGCCTCATCCCGCTTCGAAGGAAGCGTTTCAAAATCGAGCAGGACCACGCGCACCGAACTGTCCGGCAGAATCGCAATCACGTCGTGTGACCGGCCGCCGATGCTGCCAAGCGCGCTTTCAATCGCCTGGCGGACGGCGGTACCGTCGCGCAGATTCGGTTCCATCAAATCAGGAACGACCGTGCCCGGAGCCAATTCGCGCGCCGATGCCATTTCCACCATCCGTCCAGCGTCGGCCCCGCGGCCTGCCAAAACGCGGTCAGCCGCGATTTCACAGGCGAGCATCGGTCGACGAACATGTTTGGAGGTGGAAGTCATGGCTATTTATGTGTTCCGGTTCCTTCGATGATACCCCGTACTTTCGTGTAGAGAGTAGTTACCTCTGGGGATGCCCCGACTGGACTGCCGGCCCGTAGAGGGTAACCGGCGCCACCCACCGGCGGAGTCTGGACGTACCTGCCTGGCCACCTAATCTCTGGCCACCTGACCTCTGGCCACCTAACCTGCAGAACGGGCGAGACGCCCATTTATCCACTCCACTGTGTGTCTGTCTCCCCAGTTCAGCGCATGGTCTCAATAAACGTGACCTTGTTGATCTCTCTCAGAGTAGTGAATCCTCCGCGCACCTTGTCGAGCGCGGATTCGCGCAGAAAGCGCATGCCATCTTCCCGGGCGGCCTTCCTGATCTCCGAGGTTGGTTTCCGCTCCAGAATCATCTCGCGGATGCGATCGGTCAAATCCAGAAGTTCATGAATGGCAGTCCGGCCCTTGAACCCCGTGCCCGCGCACTCAATACAGCCCTGACCTTCGTATAAAGGAACCTGTGACCACTGCGCCGGGTCGAGTCCACTGGCTTCCAGCACGTCATTCGGATAATGCACTGCCGTTCGGCAGGAATCGCAAATGACGCGCACCAGTCGCTGCGCCAGAATGCAGTTCAGCGCCGACACGAAGTTATAAGGCTCGACGCCCATGTTGAGGAAACGACCGAGCACGTCGACCACATTGTTGGCGTGGACAGTCGTGAACACCAGGTGGCCGGTGAGTGCCGATTGGATGGCGATCTGTGCCGTTTCGTTGTCGCGAATTTCGCCGACCATGATCTTGTCCGGGTCATGACGCAAAATGGATCGCAGACCGCGGGCGAAGGTCAGCCCCTTTTTTTCGTTGACCGGAATCTGCGTGATGCCGCGCAGTTGATACTCGACCGGATCTTCAATGGTGATGATCTTGTCTTCGTCAGTCTTGATCTCGTTAACGGCGGCGTAGAGAGTCGTCGTTTTGCCGCTGCCCGTAGGGCCCGTAACCAGCACCATGCCGTAGGGCTCTTTGATGTAGCCACGAAAACGGCGCAGGTCGCTGGCATCGAATCCGACGACGTCAAGGGTGAGTTTCTTGAACTTCTCGCTCATCGACTCTTTGTCGAGTACGCGGAGCACGGCGTCTTCGCCATGGATTGACGGCATGATCGACACGCGGAAGTCGATGGCGCGGCCACTGTATTTCACGCGGAAGCGGCCGTCCTGGGGTACGCGACGCTCGGAAATATCGAGTTCGCTCATGACCTTGATACGCGAAATGATGGTCGAGTGATGCTCCTTGCCGATCGGCGGCATGGCGTTGGTCAGCACGCCGTCGATACGGAACTTGATGACCACCGAGTCGTCGCGGGTCTCAATATGGATATCGCTTGCCCGCCGCTGCAGCGCGGTGAAAATCGTGGTGTCGACCAGGCGGATGATGGGGCTCATGTCCTGGCCCGCGGTCGCCGTCAACTTGTCGATGGAGATGGTCTCGTCGTTCCCGGCTTCGTCCTCGCGGATCACGTCGAGCGTGAATCCCTCGCTCGCGTCTTCCAGCACGCGCTTGGACTGTTCGGTTTTTTGCAGGATGTCGGAGATCTGCTTCAGCGTCGAAACTTTGGTGACGATCCGCTTGCCGAGCAGGAGGCTGATCTCGTCGATCATCATCAACTGGCTGGGATCGGCAATGGCGATTGCCAATCGCCCGTCCGCTGTTTCATCCAGCGGCACGAACTTATAGCGGAACATCAGGTGCACCGGAATCTTCTCGAATAGATCATGGTGTAACTGGAAATCGCTGAGATCGATGAACTCGCAGCGATAGCGCCGCGCGATATCCCGCGCGCGTTCCAGTTCGTCGAGAACCGGTGCTGGCTCAGGCGCCAGCTTCCCGCCGTTCCCTCCGCTTACCAGTACTGTTTTCTTATCCGCCATTGCTATTCCAGTTTACAGCCTCTTCTAAACTCTTTCTGCCTGCTAATGCGGCTTAATGTACGTTCGCTCCCAAGGTAAAGATCGGCATGTAGAGCGAGATCAATATCCCGCCAACAAACACCGCCATAACGATCAGGATCATGGGCTCAATCAGCGCCATGGCCGCGCTCAGAGCCGTCTGCACATCTTCTTCATAAAATTCGGCGACTGAACTGAGCATGGCCGGCAACGCTCCGGTCGATTCTCCGACCTCCAGCATTTCCACCGCGAGATCGGGAAACAGCTTCTGGGTTTCGAGAGCGTGGGCCAGGCTCTGGCCTTCTTTTACTCGCTCGGCGGCGGCCGTCACGCCGTTCAACATCTGCCGGCTGCTCAAAGATTCGGCGGCCGTCTCCATGGCCGGCACCAGCGGCAGACCGCCCTGGAGTAGAGTGGCCAGGATGCGCGAAAAATTTGCCACCTGATACTTCAGCCGGATTTCGCCGATCAGAGGCAGTGACAGCAGAAAGCGGTCAATCCGTTCGGCTCCCCGATCGCTCTGCTTCCAGCGAAACAGGAGCACTCCCGCCGCAACCAATACCAGCGCCACGATCCATCCGTATTTCTGCGCGTTCAAGCCCACCGACAGCATGAACACCGTAATGGCCGGCAGCTGCGCTCCCAGGTTGTTGAACAGGTCGGCAAACTTCGGCACTACGTAGGTAATCAAAAAAACCAGCATCACCGTCACGACCGAAACCAGCAGTGCCGGATACACCAAGGACACCAGAAGTTTCTTGCGGAAAGTCTGCACCATCCGCTGATAGGTAATGTAGCGGCCCAGCACCTCTTCCATGTTGCCGCTCTTTTCGCCCGCCAGCAGCGTGGTCGTGTACATCTTGGGAAACACCTGCTGCGCGGCGAATGCGTCGGACAGCAACTCGCCTCCCTTGACGCGCTCGCGGACGTTCTCCAGCAGTTGCAGAAGATTTTTGTCTCGCTGCCGCTTAATCAGGAGATCGAGCGCGGTCAGGATGGGCAGACCCGCCTTGATCAACGTCAGGAACTGCTGGTTGAAAATCAGAAATATGGACTGCCGCAGCTTGCCGCGGCGCCCGAACTGGCTTCCCCCGGCACTGAGGAGGGTGCGGGGCTTGACCCAATAGACCAGGTATCCCTGCTGCGTAAAGCGGTCGTGGACCTCGGCTTCCGAATATCCGTGCTCCACCTGCTGCCGCAGATGCCCCTGTTCGTCGGCGACTTTGACGAGGAATTGTGCCATTGGAGCGGTTACTCTAAGTGTAACATTCTGTTGCCGAAGCCCTTATCGCAACCCGCCGATCTAAGTACTTAAGTAACCACGTAGTACTTAAAGCAACCAGCCGTATGCCAGCGCGACTACTGAGCTTCCACCGTCTCTACTCCCGGCGGAGCGGTGAACTGAAAGAGGGTGTCGCTCAACTTCAAATTCTCTTTCCAGCCGGCAAAGCGAAATTCCGTAGTCGCGCCGTCCGCCTCCATTAAAACGATGCGGACAATCTCATCGGAGGGAGTGATCTCCAACTGCACTTCGCTCACCTGGCTCACTTGGCCCCCCGCGCTCTGCGCAACGGCGCTTTTCGGAACCCCACGCAGCAAGGTGTTTGCGGGCTGCAGCGGTGCTTGATCCACAACTTTGGAAAGTTCCCGTAATTCATTCTCCAGCTTAGTCTTACCGAGCAAGAACGCGATTGGAGACCGCAGGTCATCGAGCTTTCGAAACTCCGTTTTTCTGAGTTGCCGCTCGGCGGGCTGGTAAAACCACACAGTTTCGCCGTCGCTGACAAACAGCTTTTCATTCGGAGAACGGTATTCCCACCGCATCTTGCGCGGCTTTTTCAACCACAGGGTGCCCGACTCGACCCGCTCCGGCGCATCGCCCCGATAAATCTCAGTAAAGTCCGATTGCAGACTGTGCAAGTGGTTGTAATGGGCGTCGACGGCCTGGGCGAGTTGATGGATGTCCTGGGCTTGCACCGGCTGGGCGCCAATCGTCGATGTCAGAAAAATCGACGTCAGAAAAAACGACAGCCAAAACGACAGGCCGAACAACATCCGAGACAGCCAACAGGAAAAGAAGCGCGGGTACAAAGTTGGTTTTCCCCTTCCCCATTCTACTTCGGAGGCTCTTCGTGTGCTGTGAATCAGACATGGATGTTTATCCGCAGTTAGCACTTGAGTATGACTTGCGAGCGTGGCAGACTCTCCAGTTCTATGATGCTCCAGGCGGGAATTCGCCAAATGTTGTTGTCGATCGGTCTCTCCGCCTGTGTCCTAGCTGTTGCTGCGCAAGAGAGTAGACCAGAAGCCGATGAACACAATACGAGTTCGAAGAATGAACCGGCAGTGGCCTTCAAGGAAGCGGAGGATTATTTTCGCCGAGGATCGTTCGACCAGGCTATTGCCAAGTACAACGAGACGCTGAAGTCCGAGCCGCAATCGATGGCAGCGTATACCGGAATCGTTCGCTGCTATTTGAAGCAAGACAGAGTTCGCGATGCTGCCCAGGCTCTGGAAAAGGGGTTGCATGCTCAGCCCACCGATCCCGGCCTAAAGGTGGCGCAGGGTGAGCTGTTATTTCGACAGGGAAAAATTCACGAGTCGGAAGAGATCCTCGTGCAGCTCATTAACCGGGGAAAAGCCCCTGCGCGGGCTTACGTCGATCTGGCCCAGATCTATTCTGCGATAGCGATGTATGTCAAGGAGCGGCGGTTCATTTTGCGCGCCCACGATTTAGATTCGACCGATCAGGATATTCAGAAGGCATGGACGGCCACGCTTTCACGTGCCGAGCGCATCAAATTTCTGGAATCCTATCTGGCGCAGCCGACAGGCGACGACGCGGATACCCGGCGCCACTTGGGCGAGGAGCTCGAACTCCTCAAGGCACGGCAGAGTGCACCGCACGGCGGGTGCCGCTTAGTCTCGGATGCCACCGCCACAGAAACCGATCTGTTACCGCTACTACAAGACCCGCAACACCTGCGCGGTCTTGGTCTGCCGGTCACGATCAATGGTCAGAAGTCCAAGCTTCTGTTGGACACCGGTGCGGGTGGCATCACGATCAATCGCAAACTGGCGGAACGCGCGGGAGTACAACGATTGGCGAACCTGCATATCGGTGGTATCGGAGATAAGGGCGAGGTTCAAAGCTATGCAGCCTATGCCGATTCCATCCGTATCGGCAGTTTGGAGTTTCGCAACTGTCCGCTGCAAGTGTTCGAAAAGCGCTCCGTGGTGGACGAGGAGGGTCTGATAGGAGCCGACGTCTTCCAAGCATTCCTGATCGAAATCGATTTTCCCAATCGCAAAATGAAATTGAGCCAACTGCCGGCGCGGCCGGGCGAAACGCAGTTTAAACCCTCGCTCGCCACCGACGACGACGAGGAGGCTTCTGACGCCGAAGCTAAGCCCCCTGCTAGCGGCACCGCTGGTGCACCGTCGACTTCTGCCCCCAAATACTTTGACCGCTTCATCGCTCCGGAAATGAACTCGTATGATCGCGTTTATCGCTTTGGCCACATGTTGCTCGTGACCACAGGGATTAACGATGTCCCTGGCAAGCTGTTCCTGATTGACTCCGGTGCCTGGAACAACATGATTACTCCGGATGCCGCCCGTGAAGTCACAAAGGTGCATGGCGATTCGGACACAATGATTCGAGGCCTGAGCGGCGTCGTCAAACAGGTTTATGAGACAGGTACGATCGTGCTCAATTTCGGTGGCTTGCGCCAGACGAATCGGGACATGGTGGCCTTTGATCTTTCTAACATGAGTCGCGACGTGGGTACCGAGGTCTCCGGGACACTTGGGTTCGCGATGCTCAACCTGCTGAAGATCAAGCTCGACTACCGCGATGCGTTGGTCAAGTTTGAATACGAGCCTGTGCCATGGCGACGGTACTAGAGACGCGCTGTCGCCCGGTACACCGAATACTGCGCCGTTCCGCCTGTTTTTTCCAAGAAGCCCGAGATGTCGAGCACTGGCCCGAGCAGAGGATTGTGATAAACAACCCACACCGGGCGCGGAGTTTGTTCCAGCGATTTTTTCAGCCGCTCGATAACTTCCAACAAGGCGCGCTCGGGCAGCGGGTTGAAAAGATAGAGGAGCAGTTCTTCCTCCGGGAATTCGAACTCACTTGCGTCCCCGAGCAGCGATTCGATGTGGCGGCAGCGCTGCGTCGGGCTCCGATATTCGAGAATGTTCTGTTCTGCGGCGCGATGCAACTCTGCAATCAACTCCACACCGACGATTTTTCGAAACGGGTATTCCGAAGCCATCAGCAGAGTTCGTCCCTTGCCTGATCCAAGATCGACAAAGGTGAATTGATCGAACGCGATGGGGAGGCTCGACATCATCTCCTGAAACAGCGACGGTTCGGTTGGCTGATAGGGAGAATGAAACTGTCCGAGGAGACGCGCGCGCCAGCCCACAGTTCCGCTAGTAGTGTTGACGCGATGCTCCCAGTCGTATTCCATGTCGCCATAGCGCTGCCGCCGCCGCTCGGGAGTCGAATCGCGCACAAAGCCCCACAGATTGACGGCCAGCAGGGAAGCCGCTCTGGCGGCGCCGTTGGCGCGTGATTGCTCCTGCCACCGGCGTCGGAACGCGCTCCAGAATTGTTGAGAAAAACTTGAGGGCACGCCACGATGCTAACAAATGCTAAAGCGCCGTTAGCTCTTAGGCTTTGGCATTTAGCTGAGAGCCAAGAGCTGAGGGCTGAGCCAAGAGGGAGCTGAGCCAAGAGTTGAGCCAAGAGTTGAGCCAAGAGTTGCTACTTTTTGGCAGGTGGCTCTCGCGGAGGTTGCGGCGGCAATGCACCGGGGGGCAATCCCTTGGTAATGAAGTAAATCTCTTGAGGGTTTTGCACTTCGACTCGCCCATCCGACATCAGTTTGTAGGAATGTCCCTTGGGATCGGTAGGCGTCCCGCGAATCAAGCCGGCGCGCTCCAAATCGCCCATGCTGGCAGGCAATTTGTCCTTGAGTTCGCGATACCTGGCAACCACATGCTCTAACTGCGTTACCTCTTCATCCACCTGCAGAGCGAGCAGATGTTCGACCGCGTTTTGTCGAATCCGTGCTTCTTTCGTGCTCTGGTAGGTGGTCGTCCACAACATGCGTGCGGTGTCGAATTCGCCGGCATGCTGCGCCATTCGCGCCGCCAGGACGGGCATGAATTCGTTGGTCAGGGGAAGCGCCGCTCCTCGCTGGAAGGCATCCGCGGCTCTGGCGTAATCCTTGAACTCGGTGTAGTAGAGAAATCCCAGGTTGTAATAGAGCCGCCACTGGTCGGGATTGTGTTCGATTCCGTATTTCATCAGCGACAGCGCGGCTCCCGGCAAGCCGGCGCCGTAGGGCGGCTTGGGAGCCAGGAAGTTCGCTCCAAACTGATAGGCTGGCAGGAGCTTTGGATCCAGTTCCGTCGTGACTTCGAGAAGCGGCGCTAAGAGACGGAAATCGCCCGAATCGGCGTGATGCTGTTCTCCGAAATATTGCACAGCGCGCGTCCAGTAAATATCGGCCAAGAGACCGGTGTAGCCAAGGCTCATTCGCCGGAGCACGGTGGAAGAACTTATATAAAGCGTTTCCTGGGCCACGGCGTTCTTCCGCTGGTGATCGATGGCACGGAGTGTCACCATGGCTCCAGCCATGGAAAGAAATAACACCGCAGTCGCCACCAGGTTTGTGCGTCGGGTCGCATCATACTCATACTCATACTCATACTCATACTCACTTCAGGTTTCTGTGCTGGAAGATCAACACCGCTCCCGAGATGGCCATCGCCGAATACAGCAGCGCGTATACGGTGTTATAGAGGATGAGGCGTCCAGCTACCGGGTTTCCGTGTGCCACCTGGTTGATTACATTCAAGGCGGAAAAATTCGGCACCAGGTAGGCGATGGCGGTTGCCAGCCATCCCCCGGTCCCATGGGTGATTCTGGCAAAGCCCCGCAGATCTTCCGCGAGGCTTCCGATCACGAACAGGGCGAAAGTAAACACGGCCGACATCAGCGGCGTCGAAAAGGAAGAAAAAAACAGTCCCAGCGCGCACACGATAAAAAACTGCAACACGATGAAGTAGAGCGCTACCAACACCCACCAGTCCATGGTCTCGAATTTGTGCGCCACATAGGCCAACGCCAGGAACACGCCCAGCGCCATGAAGAACGTGTTCACGACCAGCGTTCCGGTAAGTCCAAAAAATTTGCCCACCACGAATTCCCAGCGGCGGACGGGCCGCGAAAGCACGGTGTAGAGCGTCTTTTTATCGATCTCTTTTGACACTAGGCCGATCCCGATAAAAATAGCGATTACAACCCCGAAAAGCGACACCGCGGTCAGCCCCAGGTTGACCACGACCAGGCGCTCAATATCGATGGAAATCTCCCCTACCAGAATCGCTGCCCCGGAAAGCAGCAGGGCAAACGCGATCAGGTTGTAGAGCACGCGATCGCGCACGGCCTCACGAAAAGTGTTGAAGGCAATATAGCCGATCCGTGAGTTCATACCCCCACCCCTCGACGGTTTTCTGGTTTCGGGCTTCCTTCTGGTCGATGTTCTGATCGATCGTCTGATCGACCTTCTGGTCGGCCCTCTGGTCGATCCTCCGGTCGACCATCCGAAGGCCGCAGTTTCTGGATGTAATACTCCTCCAGCGAACGGCGCACCGGGGTCAGCGAAATCAGTTTGAGACGCTCGCGCCGCAGAACTTCGAGAGCGGCATCCTGCTGCGCTTCCGGCAATACGGCGTTCACCATGTCGCCGCTGACTTTGGCTTCGGCGCCGAGGCTGGTCAATGCCGCGGGGATGCTATGTCCCTGGGCGTAAAAAATGATCTCAATTTTGCCTTGCGTCCCGGACGTCAATTCCGTGATGGCCCCTACGCCCCGCAACTCTCCCTGATGGATGACTCCCACGCGGTCGCAGAGCGCCTCGGCATCGGAGAGAATGTGGGTCGAAAAGAAAACTGTCTTGCCTTCCGACCGCAACTGCTGAATCATGTCACGAACCTCGCGGCGCCCCATGGGGTCCAGTCCTGACATAGGCTCATCCAGAAACACCAGCTTCGGATCATGCAGAATTGCCTGCGCCAGCCCGACCCGCTGGAGCATGCCTTTGGAGAACTTCCGCAACTGCAGTCCTGCCGCGTCGCTCAATCCCACCTGCGCCAGCATCCGCTCGACCCGCGCCGAGCGCCCCTTCGCGGGCATACCGGAAAGTTGCCCATAGTAGTTGAGCAGTTCGCGCGCACTTAAATGATCGTAGAAGTACGGTTGCTCGGGCAGAAATCCGATCTGGGCTTTCACCCGCGGATCGTCTATGGCCATTCCCAGAATCCGGGCGCTTCCCGCGGTTGGAAACACGAGTCCCATCAGGAGTTTGAGAGTCGTGGTTTTGCCGGCTCCGTTCGGGCCAAGGAAACCGAACACTTCTCCCCCTTCGACGGTGAGGCGAAGGGGGCGGAGGGCAACCTTCGGGCGCTTGCGCCAGAATCCGACTAAATAGCTTTTTTCCAAATCGAGAATTTCAATGGCAGCCATTTCGATGTGCGGATTACCCAGCCCTTTACCTGGATTTGATGTCCAGCCTGCTGAGAGAATTATAAGCAATGCGGGCGTGCGTTGCGGAGGCCGGGCGGTCGAGGAGGTTACGAAGGTAAAGCGCCGAGTTGGGTATGGGCGCGGCTACTGTTGCGGGGCGACCGTATTATCGCAAGTGGTGATGACAGACGTGCTGAAGCGAATCACCGCATCCGCGTAGGAACAGAAATAGCGCATGCCCGAATAGTTCCACACTATGGGTGCTGCGATCGCGTTGTAGGTTCCGGCCGGCGTACCGGTGACGTTGGTCAGCGTGAAATTGTATCCACTCCGTTGTCCTCCGGCGAGCACTGTATCGATCAGGCAGGCACTTGTCGAACTCGGAGGCGAGCAACTGGTGCCACCAAGGACGGTCAGCGTGCTGGCGTAACCCACGGTTGGATATGCTGAATTGTATGCAATCTGCGCGGTGTTCAAGGTTCGGATGGACGCCGCTGCGGCCGACTCGTTGGCGACAATGCGCGAGCGCAGAAAACTGGGCACCGCAATGGCCGCAATGAGCAGAATGATGGCCACCACGATCAACAGCTCGACAAGTGAAAATCCTTTGCTTCTTCGCATTGCATCTTCCTCATCCGGAATTAGCGTATCGAACCAATCCACTACATCTATTGCACTTTGCTTGCCGCATCCGGGTTTGCAACGGCAGCACCGTAAGTCTTGGAAATACAATGCGATTCTCCGTGGGTATTCCCCGGTGGACACGGTCGTCGGGGTCGGTGAGGCGGAAAGTGACATTTTGTGTCATCTTGGGTCATCTATCATCTATCATCGGTTCCCAAGCAGCGCCGTCGATCCAGGCCCGATACACCGATCCCGCATAAGAAAAAGCAGAGGATTTCTCCTCTGCCTCTGTTTCAGCTTGTGCCCTCCCCCGGGCACTTAGCCAAAACAAAACTCTGGGCAACCCGTTACTCAGGTAGCGTGCGAACGCTAACAGGTGATCTATCGGTCGCTGCGGGCGATAGAACAGGTCACGAGAGTCGGAAGTCCATCGGAAAAATGCGCCTTGGAATAAGACACCCCTCGATATGCCGCAGGCTCGCGCTGCACAGCTTGTTCTGCACAACAAGAAAAGCGTCAACAAAAAAAGCAGAGGATTTCTCCTCTGCTTCTTTCCGGCTTGTACCCTCCCCCAGGTACACGCCAAATTCAAACTTATTGCAGCGGTGACACGCTGTTGGTGCAACTGGCCAGCGAGGTGGCGCTGAATCGAATCACGGCGTCGGCGAACGAACAGAAATAGCGGACACCGGTCTGGTTAGGATTTAATGGCGAAGCGATGAACTGGTAGGTTGCATTTGGGGTTCCGGTCGTGCCCACCAACTGAAACGTATAGCCGCTCTTGGTGCCGGATGCCAGCGTGGAGTCGATGTAGCAGGCCGCAGTACTTCCCGGGGGTGCGCAACTGGTTCCGCTGAGCGAAACGAGCGTGGTAGAAAAGCCCACGGTGGGGTAAGAGGAGTCGTACGATATCTGGGCGGTATTCAAAGTCCTCAAAGATGCTACTGCCGATGACTCGTTTGCTGCGATGCGTGCGCGCAGCAGGTTCGGAATCGCGATGGCCGCGATAATTAAAATAATTGCTACCACAATCAACAACTCGATCAGCGAAAATCCCTTGGCTTTCTTCATTACTTGAAAAACTCCCTCCCGGTTCCGGGTCGATAGTCACAACCACCATCTCTGGATTGCATTCATCTAAATTGCACTTGATTGGCCATGTCCTCCGGCAACCCAGGGTGGGTGCCGGTTGTTTTAACTCCGTTGTTTTTGCAAGAAAGCGGTTTCCGGGGCTGGCGTGGAGAAGCTCCTGGTGTTGCCTTCTGAGTGGGTTGACAAATATTGACAGATTAGCCGTGGATGGTTCCGCCAAATTGTGTCACTTGAAGGCGATCTGCGAAGCGGGACGTCAGAAAGCTCCAAAAATAAAAAAAGCAGAGGATTTCTCCTCTGCTTTTCTCCGGCTTGTACCCTCCCCCAGGTACTTTGCCAAATTCAAACCTACTGAAGCGGGTTCTCGGTGCCGGCGCATGTAGTCGCAGTGCCGACGCGGATTACAGCATCCGCAACCGAGCAGAAGAAGCGCACGCCCGTCTGGTTCGCAACTAGCGGGTTAGCGTTGATGGAGTAGGTGCCAGCGGGGCTGCCGGTCACGCCCGCCAGAACGAAGGTATAGCCGCTCTTGGTGCCGCTCGCCAGGGTGCTATCGATCAAGCAAGCTTGAGTCGAGGAAGGCGGAGCGCAGGTGCCGCCGTTCGGCGAGAGATTCACCAGCGTGCCAGCAAAACCTACCGTCGGGTAGGCCGAGTTGAACGAAATCTGAGCTGTGTTGATGGTTCGAAGCGATGCCACTGCGGAAGATTCATTCGCCGCAATGCGCGCACGCAACAGGTTCGGGATAGCGATCGCGGCGATGATCAGGATGATCGCCACTACGATCAGCAATTCGATTAGTGAGAAGCCCTTTTGTTTCCGCATTGATTTTCCTCGTCTCCGTTTGACTGATTTGGTTGGATGACCAACTCGCCTGTACTATCGCACTCCAGGGGCCAGAGCCCCAAGTGACGGAAGTCAGATGTCCTTCCGGGCATAAACCGAGCATTTTCAGCGGCCAGATACGCGATAGGCACCATCCCGGTTACCCTTCGATGTACCCAGTATGACATTTTCAGAGATCGGAATTGACAATTTTTGCCAATCTCTCCTGATTCCACCGTCGCCTTCAAACCGCCCGCCAGATGCCCCGACTGCCATTTTGGGAACGTTCCTTTCCGCGTTTCTTGCGTCTGCCGCATTTCGCCTTCCGATCGGGCGGAAACGTAAGTAGCGGCAGGGAGTGTACCGTCCGCGAACCGAGCATTCGCGGAGGTCCGTTCGATGAGGAAGCATGCCTGCGAGAAATACGACGTGACCAGAGGAGGCGATGGCCCCCAAGCCGAATCGGGCTATCTAACGGTCAGCATGGGATGGGTTTCGTCTGTGATCTCACAGGCGATTTGCTCATTCGAGAATTCTGCATTCTGCAAGCGGCGGGTCAGCCAACTGGAAACAGAAATTGTCGCGATCACCATAGCCCACGGAATAAGCGGTGAAATCCAAAAAATCGGAATGGCAAAGCTGACCAGGGCCATCCAGGCGAGGCTGGCAAAGGCGCCAAACAAAAATGCGGCTCGTCGCGAAGTGGAGTGGGAAGTGGATTGGAAAGATAACGGATACAAACATAAAGCCTGCACCATGAGCGCAAAGGGAAAAGCGACAACCAGATCCACGAAATAGTGCTCGCCGATTCCAACGGTCGCGAGAGCGGTAAAAACCACAAAAGCCAGGGCGATGGCGCGAATCGAACGCGAGAGGCCTTTGGAATTCCACCAAACCAGCAGCACCCATGCCATGTGTAAAGATGGGATGGCATTGCGCGCGCCTTTAACCGGTACCGTTTGCAATACCAGTTGCATTGCCTGCGAGGTTGACAAGGGATGCCAGGGGAAATTCTGGCCAAAGATATGGATGGGTCCAGTGGCTGGAACCAGGTTGTAGAACAGCACTCCTAGCGGTCCGGTCACCAGAAACGCCAGCATGACAGGAAAAGCATTTTTACTCTTTTGCCGGAGCTGGGCGGCATAGACCAAAGCCAGCGGCAACGGCAGGGCGATGTAGAACAATAAAGCGACGAACCGGAACCACAGGTGGCGGGCGAATATCTGCCCGACCAGAAAACTGAATTGCACCCGCAGACTGCAATCAAAGGAATACAGATAGAGATCAAACGTCTTGGGGTGGAGCGCTTCCGTGAAATCCAGCAAAGTTGAAGCCATGTATTCCGAAGCGGCGAACAGGACCGCGGGAAGAAATGCATAGAGAAGAAGTGTGCGCTCACGTTGGCGCGCCCATATCGCCCGCACCCCGAGAACCGCCAGGCTGCTTAATCCTATAAATGAAAATGCGGCCATGAACCTGGGCTGGAACCGCAGGACACGGTAATCGAGCGCAGCCAGAACGATGCTGCTCAGGAACACGCTGGCCAGGTTTATCCAGGAGGGCTGCACGACCAGCAAGGTGATCAGCGCGCTTCCCAAAGCCAGGGCCATGAAGGCATCGATCATGGAAGAGGCATAAAAATCCGCGTTCCATGAAAGTACAAGTACGATGGCGAGGAGGGCCATCGTAAGTACCGTTCTAATCAGGCTGGCGCGGTTCAACGTGCCCTTCCAAGGTTCATCGAATTAGCCATACGAATTCGGCCGTTTGCTTCAATTTTAGCTAGTCATGCCTTAGCCAGGCCTTAGCCAGCCACGCGGGGCTTCGTGAGCGAAAGCTATGCTTCTGAAGGTTAGCAGTCTCCGAAGTCAGGCATGAAGGCTGGTGGTCGCGCGATGGGCACTAAGGTAATTGCGATCGACGAGAATGCTCGAGAAAGAAGTTCGCGGTTCTCGTTCCCAGTTCTCGTTTCCAGTTCTTCATTCCCAGTCTTCAGACAAACATTCGGCACGGCAAGAACTGATCATCAAGAACTCAGAACTGGGAACTGAGAACCGCGAACTGTAGAATGGGGCTCGCTGGAGCGTCAAATGCCGAATCTTCAACTGAACGCCGATCGCGATATTGCTCGCGCTTCCACCCTGCCCGCGCCTCTCTATTTCAGCCCGGAAACCTTTGCCGACGAAAAAGCCAAAATCTTTGGTTCCACCTGGCAGGTTGTAGGACACGTTCATCAAGCCGCGAAACCCGGCGACTACTTTACTTTCGAGTTTGTCGGAGAGCCACTGCTCATCGTGCGCGGCGAGGATGGCATTCTTCGCGGCTTTTATAACGTCTGCCGCCATCGCGCCGGCAATCCGGCCTCTGGCTGTGGCAATCGCAAGCTCTTCCGCTGCGGCTACCATGGCTGGACCTACCGCCTCGACGGCATCCTGCTGGTTACCCCGGAGTTTGATGGTGTTGAAGCGTTCGATGCCAAGGAATTCGGCCTGGTTCCGGTTCGCCTTGAAGAATGGTTTAACCTGATCTTCGTCAATCTTGATCCCGAGGCGCGCCCGCTCCACGAGTGTCTTGGCGAATTGCCCCTCCAGACCGCCAAGTTTGATTTCAACCGCATGAAGTTTTTCGAACGCCGCACTTATGAGATGAACTGCAACTGGAAGACCTACATCGATAACTATCTCGAGGGTTACCACTTGCCGAGCGTGCACCCGGCGCTCAATCGGGAGATCAGCTACAGCGCGTATACGGTCGAGCCTTATGCTCAGTATGTCCGCCAATGGAGCCCCATCCGCGGCGACCAGCAGGGAGACGACGCACCCCGGCGTTATGAACAATCTGGCGGAGATGCCACCGCCGATTATTTCTGGATCTTTCCCAACTGGATGCTCAACTGCTATCCCGACAATATTTCACTGAATATCATCCTGCCGCTCGCGCCCGAGCGCACGCTGGCAATCTTTGAGTGGTATGTAGCCGAGAACGATCTGGGAAGTGAATCCGCCCGCAAAGCTCTCGCTTTCAGCGACGAGATTCAGGTTGAAGACATCAGTATCTGCGAGATTGTGCAGAAGAATCTCCACTCCCGGAGTTACTACAGCGGCCGCTACAGCGTGAAGCAGGAGAAGGGCGTCCACGCTTTCCACCAGATGTACCGCGAGCTGATGCCGGGATAACTCTGATTCAGGAGTTGTTACTTCGGAGTGGTGACGGGCAACCTAAACCTGCTGTAGTCAATCCCACATCGCTAAAATCGTCATGGGTGAGAGGTCGGGAGCGCTTTGCCAAGCCTCTGCCGACGAGTCGCCTCCAGCAATTGTCATGTCGGTGTCCGGCGAAAAGCGTGTCATCATCTTCTGCCTGCTGCTGGTGGCGGCCACGCTGGCTTTTTACAATCCCATTGCTCGCAACCAGTTCACCGATTTTGATGACTCCGTATATATTCTGAAGAATTTTCAGGTTCAGAGCGGCCTCACCTGGGACACGGTGAAATGGTCGTTCACCACCTTTCGCGCCGGATACTGGCACCCGCTGACTTGGATGTCGCATGCCCTGGACTGCCAGATTTTTCATCTCAATCCCGTGGGTCACCACTACGTCAATCTCTTGCTGCATGCCGCGAATGCCGTGCTCCTGTTCTTGTTATTGTGGCGGGCAACTGGGTTCACCTGGCCCAGTCTGGCTGTGAGCGCGTTGTTCGCCCTGCATCCAGTCAATGTCGAATCGGTGGCGTGGGTAGCAGAGCGCAAGAATGTTCTCAGCATGCTGTTCTTCCTGCTTGCCCTTCACGCTTACGACCGGTACGCGCGGACCGGTCGACGATATCTGTATTGGTGGGTAACCGTTTTGTTTGCGCTGGGCTTGATGGCGAAACCGCAGATCGTCACTCTGCCCTTTGTGCTTCTGCTTTGGGATTACTGGCCATTGCAGCGAATGGGTACCGTGAGGCACGACGAGGCAGCGGCGGTCGCAGGTTCCCCGGTGGCGCTGGTGCCACGGTCGTTCGGGTTTCTGGTTTGGGAAAAGCTGCCGCTCTTTATTCTGGCCGCGGCGGATTCGGTTGTCACGGTAATCGCGCAGCGCGCTGGAGCCGCGGTGCGGACGGCCGCTGAAGTTTCTTTGTCGGCGCGCTTCGAGAATGCCTTCGTGTCCTATGTTCGTTATCTGGGGAAAATGGTTTGGCCAGTCCGCCTTGCACCCATGTATCCCCATCCGGGGAATTCGCTGCCTGGTACCGAGGTGATGGCGGCGGAGGCGCTGCTGCTTCTCTTGTCCGCGCTAGTGTGGCACCGGCGCGACCAGCGCTTTTTGCTGGTGGGCTGGTTGTGGTTTCTGGGAACTCTGGTGCCAATGATCGGACTAGTCACGGTTGGCGAACAGGCGATGGCCGATCGCTTTGCCTACATCCCCTACATAGGTTTGTTCGTCGCGGCCGTTTTCGGTTTGAATGCGTGGCGGGTGCAGGGTGCCGCTTCGCAGGATCGCATCCGCGGTGCGTGGCTTGGTGTTGCCGCTGTTCTCGCAGTATTCATTCTGGGATGCCTCACCTATCGCCAACTCGGATACTGGAGCGACGACGAAACGCTGTGGCGCTACACCCTGAGCGTGACCGAGCGCAATTACATGGCGCATGACAATCTCGCGCTCGCCCTCGCCAAACAGGGACGATCGGATGAGGCGGTCGTAGAATTCCGGGCCGCGAATGCACTCCATAAATATCCGCCTGAGCAAGTGTTGGCGCTCGCTGCCTACGAACTGGGAGTTGGACATCCGCGGGAGGCAGCCGAGGAATGCGATTCGGTGCTGCGCGGTTCGACCGATCCTCAAATTCGGGCGGTGGCGTCGAGCGAACTCGGGCGAGCTCGCTTACAGTTGGTTGCAGCCCCGGGAATTTCTACCGCCGAGACGCCGAGTGCGCCGAGACAAACTGAAGAAGGTCAAACCGGGCGGGCTCGACGCTGAGGTCGGCGATTGTGGCCTGGCCAATTCTCGTTAATTCTTTTCGATTCAGCCCCGCTTCAATAACAAGCAGGTCATGTCGTCATGCTGCGGAGTGTTGCCGACGAACCGATCCAAGTCCGCAAACAGGCTGCGCAGCATTTCTGCAGGAGAGGAACCCGACTCGCGATCCACGAGCCGTATCAATTCCGGTTCGCCGTATTCGACATACTTGGAATTCTCGGCTTCGACGATCCCGTCGGTAAAAATCACCAGCCAATCGCCGTTGTCGAGTTGCGCCGTCCCCACCTGGTAAGGCGACTTCTCGAAAATCCCGATCGGCACTCCTCCCACATCCAGCCGTTCCACAACACCGGATTTTTTTCGCAGAATGGGAACGTTATGCCCGGCGTTGACATAAGCGATAGCTCCAGTCGACGGATCCAACTCGCAGAAGAACGCGGTGGTGAAACGCACTCCTCCGGCGCTGTTCGAGCAGGAATAGTGATTGACTCCGTCCACCATTTCCTCGAGCGTTGCGCCACTCGTCGACAAGGTTCGCAGACTCGCCTGGAAGGTGGCCATCACCATCGCCGCTGGAATACTCTTCCCGGCCACGTCGGCTACCACAAACAGTATGCGGCCCTCGTTCTGGCCTCCACCGGGGTCCCGCCCGGGCCGCAGAATTACATCGTAGTAATCACCAGCGACGGTATTTGCGGGACGCGTGGCATGGGCAATTTGATATCCCGGAAGCTGCAGCGGCGCGCCCGGCAGCATCCATGCCTGAATGTCTTTCGCGATTTCCAGGTCGCGCTTCATCACCACGCGATCCGCCAGCTCGAGCAGGAGCACTAACAAGAGCAGCAGTCCTCCCCAAACGTGCAAGTCAAACTCCTGGATCTCGACACGATTGTTGCCTTTGGTGTAAGAACCGCCAAAGGAAGGAAGAAACAGCAGAATCAGCCCGAGCACTACGAGCACGCGGCGCGCTGGCGTCAGCTTCTCAAGGATTGCCCAGAACACGGCCTTCGCCGTGCGCCAGGTTCGGCGGATTCTCGACGGTTCCTCTTGCAGGTTGTCGAGGCCCGCGGAATACAGGCGGTAACTCGAGCGCGCATCTTTTTCAAACTGCGACCAGAGTTCGTTCAGCGCCAGTCCTTCGCTCAAGCGAAACCAGAAGTTTCGGGCGTTGTTTTTTAGGCCGGATCGGGGAACCGTATGATCAGGAGGAGCCATGGGAGAGCCATCATTATAGATGGCGCTGCGTTTCTTTGGAGACGCACGGTCGCTTCAAAACAACTCCATTTGTGCGGCGGCTGAATGTGTTCTCTGACTGTCGCGTGCGTGCTGGTTGTCGATGCCGTGTTTTCGCCGCAATGCCGCCATCAACTGCGACAACCGCTCTCCGTATCCTTTCGGTAGAAACGCGCGATCCTCATAACGCTTGCGGTAGATTTCCACAAGAGCAGGGAAGTGTTGCTCGAGAAAGGGCATGAAGATCGCTGCCGAACACGGCTTAAGAAACAGCGGATTCGCGAAAATATACTTCGCTCCGGCTTCCGCGGCAGCTTGCACCAGCGCCTCAACATCACGCGGCCGGTCCGTGATTTCCGGCAGTACCGGAGCACAGATTACCCCGGCATCGACTCCCGCAAGATTCAGCTGGCGAACTGCTTCCAGCCTCAGATCCGGGCGCGGCGCTCGCGGCTCAAGCTTTCGCGCCAGTTCGATATCCACGGTGGTGACGGTCACATTCACAAAAATCCGGTTGTGCTCGGCGATCCGACGCAGAATTTCGGCGTCGCGAGTTACCAGGGTCGATTTGGTCACGATTCCGATCTTCAGGCCCGAGTGTTTTGCCAGCTCTTCAAGAATGGCGCGAGTTACCTCGAAACGCCGTTCCGCCGGCTGATAGGGGTCGGTGGCTGTCCCGATGGCAATTTCCTCGCCGCGCTTTACTTTTTTCAATTCCGACCGAAGCAACTCCGAGGCATATTGCTTGATGAAAATTTTGCGCTCGAAGTCTACGCCATCGCGTAGTTCCATGAATTCGTGGGTATAGCGCGCATAGCAGTACTTACAGGCAAACTCACAGCCACGATATGGATTGATCGCCCAGGTGAACGGCAGATTGCGTCCGCTTACTACGCGGCTGAGTAGAGATCGGGTGCCGAGCGTGAAGTATTCGACGTTGTGGCCCTCGCGCAGGGACTCGCCTTCGGCGGCGAGGCGCGCGATGCCAATGAGCTGGTGTTGCGACTCGAAGTCGGGGAGGAGAGGGAGCGAGGCCATAGGCAGCGGCGGTGTTTCGCCAATTGTTCGCCTACGATATGCCTGGTTTTATCTTTTGTCAAATGCAAATAAACGTTTGGTGGTGGCTGAGTTTTTTATCACATTCCAAGTGTGATGGCCATTACAGGCGTCCGACCGGGGAAGGGGGTGAAGGTACCAGTTAGCCGACAGAGGAGGAAATGGGAACAAAATCGGTCGTGGGGCTGGGAGGCCGGTTGGCGCAACGCGCATTCTGCCCGGTATCATGTTGGAATCCTTGGGCGTGCATTATTATCCTAAGTGTCCGCCCTCCAACATGCTGCAGAAACGAATCGACGATCAGCCGTCCATCTCGCCGGAGAACATTCGCGAGGCCGAGGATATTTTCCTTCGCCATCTGAAGCGTGTCGGGCTGAAGCAGACGGAACAGCGCAACGCCATTCTGCGGACGTTTCTGGAAACGCGGGAACATCTCTCCACTGACGAACTCCATCGATTGGTCAAGAAGAGCGATCCGGGCATCGGCTTTACCACCGTCTACCGAACGCTGAAGCTCCTTGCGGGCTGCGGACTGGCTAGCGAGGTTGCATTCCACGATGGCATTGCGCGCTACGAACATCAATATAATCGGCGCAGTCATCACCACATGGTCTGCACAGAATGCGGCGCCTCGGTGGAATTTTTCTCGGAGAAAGTGGGAGAGATCGAGCAGGAGATTGGACGCAAGCACCATTACGTCACCACGCGCCACACTTTCCAGATTTACGGTGTTTGCGAAGCGTGCCGAAAGAAGAGGGATGGTCGCCGACTTGTCTAGCGCAGAGCAAGGCCCCGCGAATAGTTCGGAGCAAAGTTCCGGGCAGAGTTCGGAGCAGCGTCGTGAGCAGAGTTCCGAACTGAATCCGGCGACCGGACCCACGAAAGCGGCGCAACCTTCGGCAACGTGTCCGCATTGCGTAGCGGTGATGCCCGCGAATGCGGCGTACTGCCCGGGATGCGGACGCTCGACGAGGCCGCTTCCTGCCGAGGAAAGGGCGGTGGCAGCGGCCGCATATCTCACTTTCGTCGCGGGGGGAGTGATCCTGTTGCTCCCGGCATTTCGCAGTCACGGCTTCGTCCGCTTTCATGCCTGGCAGAGCGTTTTGCTCTGGGGGATATTTTTCATTTTGACCAGCATGGCGCTCGTCCTCTCGAACGTCGCCGCAGCCATGGTGTTTCTACTGTTTGGAATTCTGGCTTCGCTGGCGATGCTGTTTCTGTGGGTTGTTCTGTCGGTGAAAGCGTGGGAGGGTGAGCGCTTTGAGTTGCCGGTGCTGGGCGAACTGGCAGCGCGACTGAAATAGGACAGGTCTCAGGTGTCAGGTTTCAGGAAAAACAAGAGCAAGTTCATATCGGCTTTTGATGTTCCTGAGACCTTGGACCTGTTTCGGGTAGTGGGTCAGTATGGGAGACATCTTCGCCCAGCGGCTAAAAGCGGCCATTGATTTTGCGCGTTACGGCACGGCTAAAGCCGTGCCCTTTCAAAGCAAATTCAAACTGACCCGTTACCCTGCCTCGTGACGCCTTGCTGTTCCGGTCCTCATCGTTCACAATAACTGATTCACTTTCTATCGCACCTCATAACTCAATATGTATTCCAGGAGACCTCATTGAGCCAGCTTCAGCGCGTTAAGATCAGCGCTCTCGGCACTTACGTTCCACCTCGCCTTCTCACCAACGCCGATCTCGCAAAAATGGTGGAGACTAACGATGAATGGATCATGAGCCGCGTCGGTATTCGCGAGCGCCACATCGTGGACAAGGGAGTTGCAACCAGCGATCTGGCGTATGAAGCCGCCAAGAAAGCTTTATGTGAACGAGGAATTCCGGCAAGCGATCTTGACGCGATCATCGTGGCCACGGTGACGCCGGACATGTTGTTTCCGGCCACCGCCTGCCTGGTGCAACACAAACTGGGCGCGCACAAGGTTTGGGGCTTCGATCTTTCGGCGGGCTGTTCGCAGTTCGTTTATGCGCTGCAGGTGGGGGCGCAATTCGTGATGAGCGGAGCGCACAAGAAAGTCATGGTCATTGGCGCGGATGTCATGTCCTCGATCATCGACTATACCGACCGCGCGACGTGTGTCATCTTCGGCGATGGCGCAGGGGCTGTGATTGTGGAAGCGGTGGACGAGAAATCCGACGACGATTCGGTTGGACTGATCGACTTTCTGCACGAAGTGGACGGCGCCGGTGGCGTCTCGTTGTACATGCCAGGAGGCGGCAGCTTGAATCCTTCTTCGCATGAAACGGTGGACAAGAAGATGCATTACGTCCATCAGGACGGGCAAGCGGTTTTCAAGTTTGCGGTGCGAAAAATGGCGGAGGTTTGCGACGAAATCCTGAAACGCAACGGGCTGACGGGAAGCGACATCGACCTCTTCATTCCGCATCAGGCGAATCTGCGGATCATTAACGCCACGGCTGACCGGCTGAAACTGCGTCCCGAAAGTATCGTGATCAACATCGATCGCTATGGCAATACGACGGGAGCAACGATTCCGCTGGCGATGGAAAGCGCGCGTGAAGAAGGCAAGCTCAAGAAGGGAAGCCTGGTGCTGTTAGCCGCGGTGGGCGCGGGCTTTACTACAGGAGCGACTTTGCTACGCTGGGCGTACTGAGGCCGATCTCAGTTTCGGGGAGCTCGCGAAGAAGCGAGTGCATAGGCCAGGTTCAAGGGCAAAGCCCATGACAGCCCGACTGGCGATCGCGATAAACGTCGGCGTATGCTTCGCCAGGAATAGAAGCGATTGTTGGCATACTGATACCCGGCCAAGAGCTCGGCTGGGCTCATCTGTCTGGGCTGGAAAACCACGTCTGCGCGACCGTTATATTTGCTCCAGTCGCGCGTCAGAATACGGCCTTCTGCTTCCAGACGCTGGAACAAGCGCGTTCCTGGAAAGGGAGTCAGAACGTTGAAGGTCGCATTCTGTACTCCCGCTGCCTCGAGGAAATCCAGCGTTTCGCTGAAGATTGCGCGCTCGTCGTGATCGAAGCCGAAGACAATACCCGCCTGCACCGCGATACCGTGGGAATGGATTTTTGCAATCGCGTCGGCATAGTCGGACACGCGATTGAAGCGCTTCTGAACGTCATTCAGGCTGCCTTGCGAGATGGACTCGAGCCCGACGAATAGTTGTTTGCAGCCGCTTTTCGCAGCCAACGCAAGGAACTCATCGTCCTGCGCGGCATGAATGCTGGCTTGGCTGCTCCACCACTTGCGATGGGGAGCGAGCGCCCGGAACAGAGTCTTGGCATATTTCAAGTCACTCGCGATGTTGTCATCCCACAGGATGATTACCTTGCCGCGAAAGGAGCCATACTCTCTTGCGACCGCATCCACGGGGCGCTGGCGCACTTGACTGTGATACATGACGACAAGCGTACAAAAATCGCAATGGTACGGGCAGCCGCGCGTGGCAAAAAGAACTCCACCGGTATGGTCGCGGCGGTGAAACAGGTCCTTGCGAGACATCGGCGCATGTTCCAGGGTCGGGGCGATGGTGGCACAGTATCGGTGACCATGGCGCCCGGCTTCAAAGTCGCGCAAGAATTGGGGCCAGTGGGATTCAGCTTCGCCGATGAAGATTACATCCGCGTGCGCCTGCGCTTCATCGGGCATCAGAGTGACATGGGGACCGCCCAAAACCACTGGAACTCCCTGCTGCCGGAACCGGTCTGCCATGGCATAGACGTGAGGCGCACTCGGGGTATGAAAGGTAATCGCGACCAGATCGGGATGCACGCCGAAATCGACCGGGCTCACGGCCTCATCGACGTGGGACACAGTCCAATGCGATGGAACGAAGGCGGCCAGATAGGGCATGGTGATCTGCTGAAAGTTGAGGACACGGGAACGCCTTACCCTCTGGATTTCGGGTGAAGAGGCGGTGATCAGAAGCAAGGTCTGCACGATGTCTGGGCTACGACTTACTTCATTGCCATTGCTCCCACCAGCGATTCGAAAATCTTGAATCCATCGGTGCCGCCCAGTTCAGGTTCGGAGGCGCGCTCGGGATGAGGCATCATGCCCAGCACGTTGCGTCCGGGGCTGCAGATGCCGGCGATGTTTTCCAGCGATCCGTTAGGATTTGCTTCTGGCGTGATTTCACCTTGCGGGTTGGAATAGCGGAAGACGATGCGGTTGTCGCGCTTCAGTTCGGCCAGAGTTGCCTCATCGCAAAAATAATTGCCTTCCATGTGGCCGATGGGGATGGTCAGTACTTCGCCTTGGTGGCAGGTGTTGGTGAACGGCGTCTCATGGTTGTCGACTCGCACCTGCACCGGCTTGCAGACATATTTCAAGCCGACGTTGCGCATCAGCGCGCCGGGCAACAATCCTGCCTCGCACAGAATCTGGAAACCGTTACAGATGCCGAGCACCAGTCCGCCGGCGTCGGCGAACTTGCGGACCGATTCCATAACTGGCGAGAACCTGGCGATGGCACCGGTGCGCAGATAGTCGCCGTAGGCAAAGCCTCCCGGAACAATGATGACGTCGCAATTCTGAAGGTCGTGCGAGTCATGCCAGAGGAAGGTCGCATTCTGCTTGGCCACATGCTCAGCGGTCCAGAATGCATCGTGATCGCAGTTTGATCCGGGAAAGATGATGACGCCAAATTTCATTGGAGGCCTCTCGTTCACTATATGGTAATCGCGACTTGTCTGGTCAAGAGAAAAAGCATGAGTTAACCAGGCGGCGACTGGGGAGGCACGCGAAATCGCTACAGGGGACGCAGGGGAACACAGGGTAATTGCCGCGCACGGAAACGACGCTTCCGTGCACTTGAATCGCGCGCCGCGGTTCGAGTTCTAGAACAACGATCCCTACAGCAGCAAGATCAACGGCGGGCGGACAGGAGTGTCCGCCCTACACGAGACTTTGCACTACTGCTGCGAGACCAAGCTCGGCTGCGTTGTTTGTGCCGGAGGCTTCGGCGCTGCTTCGGGCTGCGGCGTCTGCACGGAACTGCCGCTGTCCGGATTCGAACCAGTCTTCAGATCGACGTTGCCGTCGTTGTAATTCGGGTTGTAGTTCGCGTTATCATCCGGGCTCGGCCGGTTCAGGTAGCTGGTTGGCGAGTCGTTGTTGTACGAAGGATCGATGTTGGACGAATCCGGCCGGTACGGCGGACCGTCAGACCAGTTATTCGAATAGTAGCCATCTGCCGGGTACGCTCCGTACCAATACGGGCTGTACCACCAGGGACTCCAGGCAAAGCCCCAGCCGGGTCCCCAATAGGTGCCCCAGTAGGGATATCCGAAACCAAAGCCCCAGCCCCAACCCCAACCACCCCAGCCCCAACCACCGGCCCAGCAACAGCCTCCACCCCAGCCCCAACCTCTGCCCCAACCGCCACCGTACCATCCGCCGTGGTAGCCGCCACCGTAGAAGCCGGTCGTGCCTCTGGTTCCGGTAAATGAATGCCAATTGGAGTCGGAGATGCCTCCGTTATGAGCGGTCAGGGTCGAGTTCGTCGCGCCTGCACCGGTTCGCGCGGTCGATGCGGAGTTGCCGAAGGAATGCCACTGGCCGTCATTGATTGCGGGACGAATATTCGACGAGCGAGCATCCGCGGACTGCGATCTGGATGCGCTTGAACTGCGGCCGGCTGCGCCGCTGGAGCCGCGGCCATAACTTCCGCCGCCATAGGATCGTCCGCCGTACGACGGTCCGCCGTACGATCGCGCCCCGGGCCCGGAGCCGCCGCGTTCAAATCCTCCGCCACCGTACGCTCCACCACCGTATGTTCCACCGCCATGGTAGCCTCCGCCACCATACGATCCGTGGTAGCCACCGCCACCATACGATCCGCCCCCGCCGCCGTGGTAGCCACCGCCGCCACCGCTGCTATGACCGCCTCCGCCGCCACCACCGTGCTGAGCGAAGGCGGAAACTGGGGCTAAAGCTAGACCGATGAACGCAACGAAAGCGAAAAGGGAATTAGGACTGAATCGGCGCATAATCTGTACCTCCATCTGACCGGTGACGGAACACCTTGAGCGAGGAGCCTTGTGGTCAAGGCGCCATGCTCCTACTTAATCAGATTCTACCGCCGTTCGTTCGGTTGCGCGGATGTAAAACATAAGCCGGATTCGCGCACAGGGGCTAGAGTTTGGACGAACTTCAGGTCATGTCCTTCCGGGGGCCGTGCTGGGTACAGCGGTTGCCCGCGGAGGCTGAAAACAAGCCAATTAGCGCGCGGCAGGCGTGGAATTTCATCCTTTCTGCCTCGCTCAGGGCAGGCTCTAACGTCGAAAAACCGGAGGGTTTAAGGATGGGGCACCGGGCAGTTTTTCAGCGGCGTTTTAGGGCTCTGGCGGGGCGCTCACTTCATTCCATAGGAACGCTAGCTCGTCAGCAGTGTCATCGATGGCCTGGGTGATGGAAACGCCTGCACTATGGCCGCTGATGGTCTGGTAGTGCAGGAGGATCGGCCGGTGGCTGGTGTTATTGGATTGGAGCTGATTGGTTTGAAGAAGCGCGGTCATCTTGCGGGCGTGCAAGGGGTCGACTCGGGTATCGCTATCGCCGGTGTTGAACATGATGGCGGGAAATTTCATGTCCGGTTTCACATTGTGATAGGGCGAATACTTCAGCAGGTAAGGGAACTGCTCGGCATTATCGGAAGACCCGTATTCCGCGGTCCACCACTTGCCGACCAGGAAATTCTGGAAGCGGATCATGTCGAGCAAGGGATAGCCGCACCAGATGGCGCCGAACATCTCCGGATGTTGGGTCATGGCCACACCCATTAAGAGGCCGCCATTGGAGCGTCCGCGAATGGCCAGGCGCGGGCGCGACGTGTATTTCTCGTCAACCAAGTATTGCGCCGCGGCGAAGAAGTCGTCGAAGACGTTCTGCTTGTGTTCGAACATTCCGGCCTGGTGCCACTTCTCGCCGTATTCGCCGCCGCCGCGCAGATTGGGTTGCGCGTAGAAGCCGCCCTGCTCCATCCACCAGGCATATTCGGGGTTCCAGGCGGGAGTCAGGTCGACGAGGAATCCGCCATAGGCGAACATCAAAGTCGGCGTATTGCCGTCGCGCTTTGCGCCTTTCTTGGACGAGATAAACATGGGAACGCTGGTGCCGTCCTTCGATTTATAGAAAACCTGTTTCACTTCGTACTGATCGGAAGCGAAGGGCACGGTGGGCTTGGCGAAGATTTCCGTTTTGCCGGTGCCGAGGTCGTAGCGATAGATGGTGGGCGGGATGACGAATGACTCGAAGCTGTAGAAGCCTTCGTGGGAATCTTCGCGGCCGTAAAGTTCGGTGGCGGCGCCGAGAGTCGGATAGGCAATGTTTCCGGCCGGCTTGCCATCGAGCGTGAAGACGCGGGTTTCGGTTACCACGTCATGCAGTCCGGTGACGAAGAGTTTTCCTCCCACAATCGTGAAACCGGAGATGACGTCGGGGCCTTCGGGCACGATGCTCGTCCAGTGCTCCGGTTGCGGATTCGCGATGGGCAGCTTGATTACGCGATAATTCGGCGCCTGGTCGTCGGTCAGCACGTAGAGATCGTCGCCGTAGTTCACCGGAGTAAAACGGTGATCGATGCCGTGGATAATCGGGCGAATCGGGGAGTTGGGTTGGCGGAGATCCTTCATGTAAACATCGACGCGCTTGGGTGGAACGCCATGCACGACGGTAATCATGAGGTAGCGCTCATTCTCGGTGATGCCAGCGCCGATGAGTTGCATGGGTCCGAAGGTCTCGCCTTCGAAGCTCTTACCGAATATCAATTCATCGCTGGCGGCCGGCGATCCAACTTTTGACGATCCGTCTTTTGACGAATCTAGTTTTGACGAACCTAGCTTGTGGTAGAAGACGAGGGTTCCGGTGGGATCGAAGCGGGCGTAGAACAGGCCTTGTTTGTCGGGGCTGAGTTGAATGCCGGAATAACGCGCGGAAGGCAAGGAGTCAGCGAGTTCGTGATTCTGGGCGTAATTATTTTTATCGAGCTGAAGAATGTGGACCGATTCTTCATCGGCGCCGCCCGAGCGGATTCCGTAAACCAGCAGCGTGCCATCCTTGGAGATGTCGTTGATCTGGACAGAGGTGTTCTGATCGGCGCTCAGTTTCGTGGCGTCGACCAGCCGCTCGTCTTGACCGTGCAATCCACGGCGGACGTAGATCGATCCCTGATTCTCATCCGCGAGCCGCTTCTTGAAAAAGTAACTTCCGCCACGTTCCATGGGGATGGTGTAGCTTTCGACGCGTTCGAGCCGGGAAAGTTCCTGGACAATCTGCGGGCGGATTTTCACTTGCGAAAGGTACTGCTCGGTGTACTTCATCTGCTGGCCGATCCAGGCGCGAGTCTCGGGACTCTTCGCGTCTTCGAGCCAGCGATAGGGATCGGTGATGGTGGTTCCGTGAATCGTCTCGGTTACGGGTTTGGCTTCGGTTGGGGGCGGAGGGGGCAGGGTGATTCCGTTGCCGCCCTTTATCGCCGAAGGGTTATCGGCGGCGAAAGCGAAGAGTGCGAGAAGGAGGAAGGCGAGTAAGCCGATGGCTGTGTGGTGTGTGAGTGGCGCAGATGTCATGGCTTGAGCATTCTAACTTGTTGCTCGGACCAGCTGCCAGCGAAACCACGAATGTCGTAAGCATGGGTAGTTGTCGAGCTGCGCTCGGCTTGGAAAAAACCCTGCGGCTTCGCTCCGGGCAGGCTCGCGTCCCCGCACGCATCCCCGCACGGGCCTAATACTTGACAATGGCGGCGAATGATTTTGGGTCTAGCGATGCTCCTCCTACCAGAGCGCCATCGATTTCCTCTTCTGACATGAGGGCGTGGGCATTCTCTGGTTTGACGGAGCCGCCGTAGAGTATGCGGAGTTTGTCGGCGAATTCCTGACCGAAAGAGTCGGCGGCTTCGGCGCGAATGATGGCGTGGGCGTCGGCAGCCATTTGCGGAGTCGCGGTCTTTCCCGTGCCGATGGCCCAGACGGGCTCGTAGGCGACGACGAGATTGGCTGCCTTTTTGGCCGAGACTTTGTTGAAAGCGCGAAGACACTGGCGGCGCAGGACGTCGTCGGTGAGGTTCGCCTCACGTTCTTCGAGGACCTCTCCGACGCAGACGATGGGAACGAGTCCGGCTTCGAGGGCGGATTTGAGTTTCAGGTTGACGGTGTCATCGGTCTCGCCAAAGTACTGGCGGCGCTCAGAGTGTCCGATGATGACGTGGGTGACGCCGACGGCGACCAGCATGGCAGCGTTAATCTCACCGGTGAAAGCGCCTTCCTTTTCCCAATAGAGATCCTGCGCGCCGATGGCGACGTGCGAGCCTCGGGCAGCGGTGATGGCGGCGTCGATGCAGAGGTAGGTGGGACAGACGACGATGTCTTCGCGGTCTTGTCCCTGGATTAGAGGAAGGAAATCGCGGAAGAACTCCCGGGTCTGATCGGGGGTTTTGTACATTTTCCAGTTGGCGGCAATCAGTTTTTTTCTCATGAATGACCTTTGGTGAAGATAACGGAAATTGGTTGTGATTCGCGGGAAATGTTTTCCGCGGCCTCGACGTAGGCTTTGCAGGTAGCGGCGTCGAAGAGGACGAAACGGACATGTTCCAGGTGGGCGCAGGCCGGCAGAGCTTCGACTGCGGCGCGAAGGGCGATGGCAGCGGCTTCGTGAACTGGATAGCCGAAAGCTCCGGTCGAGATGGAAGGGAAGGCCAAGGACTGGATTCCATGATCGTCGGCGATGCCGATGGACTCACGATAGCAACTGGCGAGCGTTTCGGCCTCATGCTGGCCTCCGCGATACACGGGGCCGACGGTGTGAACTACGTATTTGGCGGGCAAGCGTCCGGCGGTGGTGATGACGGCTTTGCCGGCAGGGAGGGTACCGATTTTGGCTACGATGCGCTTGCACTCCTGCAGGATCGAAGGGCCGCCGGCGCGATGGATGGCTCCGTCGACGCCTCCGCCGCCGAGGAGGGAGGAGTTGGCGGCGTTGACGATGGCTTCGGTCGTTTCTTTCGTGATGTCGGCGGGACCGCCGAGTTGGAGAGTCTTGCCGTTCGCGAATGTCAGTTTGGCGGCGTAGTCAGGCATAGCGTTTAACAGCCGACCAGTTGCGATGTGGCAAGTGGCCGAGACGCCCCGCCATGACAGCCCGCGTGACGCCGGCGCTACCAATTTTCGACTATTTCTTATCGGTCAGCGCTTCTACTCCGGGCAGTTTCTTGCCTTCGAGAAATTCCAGCGAGGCGCCGCCGCCGGTTGAAATATGGGTAATCTTGTCGGCCATGCCGGCAGCTTTGATGGCGGCAACGGAATCGCCGCCACCGACAATGGATATGGCCCCAGGATTTTCTGCCACCGCCTGGGCAATCTTGAAGGTGCCTTTGGCAAAGGGGGGCAATTCGAAAACTCCCATCGGACCATTCCAGACGATGGTGCGGGCGCGGGCTACTTCCTCAGAAAAGGTCTCAATCGTTTCGGGTCCGATATCGAGTGCCATCATGTTGGCGGGAATGGGCTCACCGCGGCGCACGATTTTGGTCGTGGCACTGGCTTCTACGCGATCGGCGATGACGTGATCGGTCGGCAACAGGAACTTCAGCTTATGCGTTTTTGCCTGCTGAAGAAGGTTGCGGGCGAGTTCAAGCTTATCTTCTTCGACCAGACTCTTGCCGACCGATTCGCCTTGCGCCTTGAGGAAGGTATAGGCCATGCCGCCGCCGATGATGAGGGCGTCGACCTTGCTCAGCAGGTTCTGGATGACTCCTATTTTGTCGCTAACCTTGGCGCCGCCGAGGATGGCGACGAAGGGGTGCTCGGGATCTTCGAGGACGCGGCCGAGGTATTGCAGCTCCTTCTCCATGAGCAAGCCGGCGGCGGATTTCTGCACAAATTTCGTGATACCGACGGTGGAGGCGTGGGCGCGATGGGCAGTGCCGAAGGCGTCATTCACGTAGAATTCGGCTAGCTTTGCCAGTTGCTTAGAAAACGTCACATCATTCTTTTCTTCTTCTTCGTGGAAGCGCAGGTTTTCGAGCAGCAGCGCCTGACCCTTCTCGAGTTTGAGCGCCATCTCTTCGGCTTCTTCTCCCACACATTCGGGGCAGAAGCCGACGTTTTCGCCGCGCGACAGTTCCTTGTCGAGCAACATGCGAAGGCGCTCGGCAACGGGCTTGAGGCTCAGTTTTGGATTGAGCTTGCCCTTGGGACGGCCGAGGTGGGAGGCGAGGATGAGGCGGGCTCCGTGGCGGAGAGCGTATTCGATGCTGGGCAGAGTTTCGCGGATGCGGGTGTCATCCATGACGCGGCCGTTGTCGAGCGGCACGTTGAAGTCGACGCGCATGAAGATGCGGTGATCGTTGAGCGGAAGATCGCGGATGGAAAGCTTCGGCATGGCGGCTCCGTCGATGGTCGTTCGTCTTTCTTCTTTCTTCGTCCGTCTTTCTTCGTCCCGTCTTTCTTCGTCCGTCTCTTTTCGTCCGTCTTTTTTTGTCCGTCTTTGGTTCAAAACCTTGCGGAGCTTCGCTCCGCTTAGCGGACGAGGGCGTCCGCTCCACACAAGCACCACACGCGCAAATCTACAGGCCTTTTGATGACATCAGGTTGATCAGATCGCGGACTCGGCAGGAGTATCCCCACTCGTTGTCGTACCACGAGATGACTTTCACGCAGTTGCCGCCTACCACCAGGGTCATGGGGGCGTCGACTATGGAGGAACGGGAGTCACCTTTGAAATCGGAGGAGACCAGTTCGTTCTCTTCGAAGCCTAGATAGCCTTTAAGGGGGCCGGATTCGGAGGCTTTTTTCAGGGCGGCATTGACCTCTTCTTTGGTTGTCTTTTTTTCTACCCAGACTACGAGGTCGACGACGGAGACGTTGGGAGTGGGGACGCGCATGGAAAAGCCGTCGAGTTTTCCCCCGAGTTCGGGGAGGACGAGCTTGAGAGCTTTGGCGGCACCGGTAGTGGTCGGAATCATGTTGATGGCGGCGGCGCGGGCTCGGCGCAAATCTTTGTGCGGGAAGTCGAGGATGACCTGATCGTTGGTGTAAGAGTGGATGGTGGTCATGGTGCCGCTAATGATCTTGAAATTGTCGTTGATAACTTTGGCGACCGGCGCCAGGCAGTTGGTGGTGCAGGAGGCGTTGGAGACGACGTGGTGCTTGGCGGGATCGTATTTTTCTTCGTTGACGCCCAGAACTACGGTGAGGTCTTCGTTTTTTGCGGGGGCGGAGATGATGACTTTTTTCACGGTGCCGCGAAGATGTTTTTTGGCGTCGTTGGCGTCGGTGAAACGGCCGGTGGATTCGATGACTACTTGAGCGCCTACGGAATCCCAGGGCAGAGCGGCGGGATCTTTTTCTTTGAAGACTTTGATTACTTTGCCGTCGATGGAAATGCTGTCGGGCCCAGCGATGATGGTGTTGGGCAAGTTGCCTAGGATGGAATCATATTTGAGCAGGTGGGCTAGAGTCTTGGGATCGGTAAGATCGTTGACGGCTACGAAGTCGAGGTTTTTATCGGCGAGTGCGGTGCGAAGAACGTTGCGGCCAATGCGTCCAAAGCCATTAATGCCAACTTTTACGGGCATGTTGCCTCCAAAAGAAATTTTACGGGCCTAAGAATATGTGGGCGAGCCCAAAACAACCTTCGATGGTAACAGGCAGGAGGAGGCAGCGTAAACGTCGGGCGCCCATTGGTGCGGCCCAAATTTTCCCGAATCAGGACACGGAACCTCGCGGTGGGTGTAAAGTGCTGCCATTGATTCTTGCGGCGGTGATTTTTGCGGCGGAGAGAGGTCGGGAGCGCGATGGGTTCGCGACGATATCTCCTATGAACTTCTGCGTCGGCTGTTCGTAGTGCGTGGCGAACCGGGTCGCATACAATACTGATTTTTGAGTTCAAATTATGAGCGAGATCTGGAAGGAATGGGAGGGGCGCACTGTCGATGGGAGATTTCCCTTGGGAAGCTACCTCGGTAGTTCAGGCCACAGTGCAGTTTTCCTTACCAGCGCGCAGGGCGATGGGACGGCAAAGGACGGGGGTGCTTCCGAAAGGGCGGCCATCAAGTTAATCGTGGCCGACCCGGTGGATGCGGAGCGGCAACTGCGGCGATGGCAGGCGGCGCGTGAACTCAAGCATCCGAATCTGATTCGTATTTTCCAAGCGGGACGGTGTGAACTCGAGGGCAGGTCACTGCTTTATGTGGTGATGGAATATGCGGAGGAGAATCTCTCGCAGATTCTTCCGGAGCGGGCGTTGACGGCTGAGGAAACGCGGGGAATGCTGGCGCCGGTTCTGCTCGCTTTGCAATACGCGCACGGGAAGAATTTCGTGCATGAGCGCGTTCAGCCTTCGAATATTCTGGCGGTTGGCGATGAGGTGAAGCTGTCGAGTGACGCTCTGATCGAGGCGGGCGAGGGGAATCGCGGCGAGAAAGTGGCGAGCGGCTACGATCCTCCAGAGGTGGGTGCGGGGCTCGCGACCCCGGCGGTCAATGTTTGGCAGTTGGGAATGACTTTGGTCGAGGTGCTGACGCAGCGGCTGCCGCATTTTGATACGGAGCAGGGCAAACCCCCGGCGGTGCCCGGCGGAATTCCGCAGCCGTTCCAGGAAATGATCGAGAACTGCCTGCGAGTTGATCCGGCACGGCGTTGGACAGTTACGCAGATTGCTGAGTGCTTGGAGCGTCCGCGATCTGAGGCGATGGCGGCGTCGGGTTCAATATCAAGCGCGTCAGTTGTGGGGGAAGGCGAGCATTCTGCCAAGTGGCCGTATGCCATCGGGATCGCTGCAGTTGCGTTGCTGGTGGTATTTCTGGTTGCGCGTCCAAAGCCTCAGGCTACCACGGCACCTCAGTCGAAAAACGAACAGGATCAGAGTGTGACGGCGCCGGTCGTCGCTCCGCCGGTCGTTGCTCCGCCGAGCCCTACTGAGGCAGCGAGTCCGAAGCCGACTTCTGCTGCGGAGCCGCCGGCATCTGGCGGAGCACAGGGTACGCCTTCTCAAAAAACTGCAGCGCCTGGGCCCGGCCAAGGCGACTCCAAAGGCCGGGTGGTTTTGCGCGTCGTGCCGAAGATTCCGCCGGGAGCTTTGCATTCCATCACGGGGAAGATCCACATACGAGTGAAGGTGAACGTGGATGAAACGGGCCGCGTCACCGAGGCGCGCCTGAAATCGCCGGGGCCGAGCAAATATTTTGCGGAGCGTGCAGTCGAAGCGGCTCGGGGATGGAAGTTCGAACCGGCGCGGGAGAACGGCCATCCGATCGGCAGCCAGTGGATGGTGCAGTTCACACTGACCCGGCGCGCGATCGACGACTCGATCGAGCGCATCGAGCCGTAGCTTCGGCGCCGCTTTCTAGGTCCACGGATTGAGAACTGCTTTCAGCAGTGGAAAGTCTGAAACGTTGCGCGTGACCAGCGTCAGATGATGGGTTTCTGCGGTCGCCGCCAGGAACGCGTCAATCACAGCGATGGGCCGCCCCGCCGCTTCGTTGCGCGATACGGTTCTACCCCAAGCCACCGTTACGTCGGTATCGACGGGCAGGATTCGTTTCTCAAATCGCAGAGGTAATTCATGTCGCAGCCACTGTTCAAGTCGACTTCGATGCCTTCCCCGAGCCAAGCGTTCCACCCCGTAGTGGAGTTCGGCGAGCGAAACGACGCTAATGAAGATCCGATCCTCATCGACCGATTCCGTCCAATCGACGAGACCGCGATTGGGTCGCGGTTTCACCCATTCCGAGACGGCATTGGTATCCAGAAGAAAGCTCATAGGTACCACTCAATGATGACCAACTCAACCGCTTAGTGGTTCACAGATCGATCTTTCTGGGGCGCTGTTTTGAGCGGCGGAGTTTCAGACCCGATCCTCGGAGGGGGGATTGGGCAAAGAATTCTGCGAGGTTGCCAACGCGGGTTGTCTTTCGTTGCCATTCCTCGGCTCCAACCACGATGGCGGCGGTGCGGCCATGGCGAGTAATGGTCTGGGGTCCCTCGGACATTGCCCGCTCGATCATTGCGCTGAATTTTGCCTTGGCTTCCGCGACGGTCCAATTTTGCGAACTCATAATGAATCCTCAAAACTCTTTATAGTCAATATGGTCATTATAGTCATAAGCGAGAAGTCCCGCAAGACTTTCCTCATGGTGACGGGAAAGGAAGGTGTGGTGAGGGGCTAATGTCTGGTTAGCTTGTTCTGCCGGTTAAAGCTGCAGCAGATTGGTTTGCAGCTTGGTGTATCCCTGTTTCTCGGCCCACAGGTCGAGCGGGATGGCTGCCATCTCATCGACGACTGGCTCGGCCAATCCGGCTTTCGTCATGTCCACTGTCTTGATGTAGGTGCGGCAACTGTCACAGGCTTCCACACGGACATGATCGAGTTCGGCGGCGGTGTAGACGGGGAGTTTAGCGTAGTCCTCCTCTCCGCAGCCGGGGCAAAGAATGCGCCGAAACCCCCATTCCGCGAGACAAAATGAACAGATGAGGGAGCGCTGGCCGCCGTCTCCGAGGGGACGCAGAACGCCCAGTCCAGGCTTGCGTTGGCAAAACGGACAGAGATAGGGCGCCGGGCGGACGGTGTGCTGTGGGAGCAGAGTGCGGGCGGCGACGGCATACGGCTGAAGAAAGGCGCGGGCAAAAAAGTCGCTCGGCCCAGGCGGAAGCGCTTCTCGTCCGGCGGGCTGCCAAAAAGTCGCCAGCAGTTGTGATTGGAGGGCTTGGCCCCGCTCGCGCACTTGGCGGGCAGCGTCTTGCAGGACGGCGGGTCCTGCTTGTTCGACGACGGAGAGAAATGTCCGGAACGGGCTATTGAATTCGGCGGGAAGTCCGTGGGCAAAAATATCGGCCGCGGCAGCGCCAATGTTTCTCCGGTTGGAGTGATCGAGTTGGCGATAAAAGTCATCCTGAAAGCGCGCAATGGTCACATAAAAGCGCAGGATCTCGGCGGCGAAGCTGTACTGGGCGCCAAGTTCCTCCGCGCGCGCAATCCGGCGTTGCCATTCGCTCTGAGGCATGCCGCATTATCTGTCTCCATGGGCTCACGCGCAATACCGCTTGGAAGATGTGGAGGGACATACCTCGCCGGCTGTCGCTTCGCTGCACGCACGCGGGCGGGGGCGCCCGCGCCACACTTTTTTCGAAGATTTGGGGGTTGGCGGATCCGGTTGACTCGTTCCCATAAATATGGGAGGATGATTTCATGAAGAAGACAACGCTGGAGATTCCTGATGCGATTTTTCGTCGCGCCAAAACGGTGGCGGCGGAACGAGGGATCCCTTTTCGGGCGCTGGTCTCGGAGGCGTTGGCGGATAAGTTGCGCGCCCAGCGGGCAAGCGACAAAAAACCGTGGATGAAGACATTTGGCAAACTGCGCCACCTGCACCAGGAAACCGAAAAAATCAATCGGATCATTGAAGAGGAGTTCGGCCAGATCGAAACGGAGGATCGGGACTGAGGTCAAGCTGTGATCCTGGACACGAATGGACTGTCAGCCTTTGCGGATGGCGACCTGGGACTGGAACCGATCCTGCAGCGAGCGAGTGAGGTCGCGGTTCCGGTAATTGTGTTGGGCGAATACCGCTATGGAATTCAGCAATCGCGCGACCGGCAGCGCTATGAAAAATGGCTGACCGAATCGATTCGTAATTTTCAGGTTCTCGATGTGAATGAAGAGACGGCCATCTTTTACGCGGCTCTTCGATCAGAACTCAAGCGAGCGGGAACTCCAATTCCTTCCAACCATGTTTGGATTGCTGCGCTTTGCCGGCAGCATTCTTTTTCTCTCATAAGCCGGGATCGCCATTTCGATCTGGTTGGCGGAATCGAGCGAATCGACTGGTAGTCCCCCCAGCCCACCTAGACGCCGTACACGAGGCATCTTTACCTAGCGGAACTGTTTGGCCAGGGCATTACCTTGTGGTCACGATTTTGTGCGTGCGGTGGCATGAAGGTTTTTCCCGACATTGAAGGTTTTTCCCGATTGACGATTCTGCCAGACCGGAGTTATAGTCTTTCGCGATAAGCTGGACAACTTGGACGCGGTCGTGGGCGTCTGCAAAAGTTCACCTCCGTAAACTTTCTGGAAAGCGCAGTATCGGGGGCTACAAGATGGAGTTGTCTCGCAGGACCTTTCTCAAGGGTACCGTGCTCGGCGGGGCCGCCTTCTCAGCCCTCGGCTTTGATCTGACTCCGGTTTACGCGCAGACCGACGCCCTCAAGATTTCGCGAGCCAGCGAAACGCGCAGCACCTGTCCTTATTGTGCCGTCAGCTGCGGCGTGATTATTTACACGCTCGGTGACAAGGCCAAGAACGCGATCCCGCAGGTGGTGCATGTCGAGGGCGATCCCGACCATCCGATTAATCGCGGGACGCTCTGCCCCAAGGGATCATCGCTCGAGCAGGACATTCTGAATGACCGGCGCCTGCTCAAGCCGCAGGTGCGGCGTCCGGGAGCGACGGACTGGGAAGATATTTCGTGGGACCAAGCCTATTCGGAGATCGCGCAGAGGGTCAAGAAAACGCGCGACGACACTTTCATCGAGACCGATGCCAACGGCCACACGGTCAATCGCTGCGAAGGCATTGCTTTCACCGGCGGCTGCACCGACACCAACGAATTTAATTATCTCGCGGTAAAAAGTATGCGCAGCCTGGGGGTCTGCTACCTGGAAAACCAGGCCCGCGTTTGACACGGCCCAACGGTCTCCAGTTTGGGGCCCACCTTCGGACGCGGCGCAATGACCAATGGTTGGATCGACATCAAGAACACCGACATGATGTTGATCATGGGCGGCAATCCCGCCGAGAATCATCCCTGCGGCTTCAAGTGGGCGATTGAAGCGAAGATTCACCGCAACGCCAAGACGATTGTTGTGGATCCTCGCCTGACACGCACGGCCGCGAATGCGGACCTGTATGTACAAATTCGCGCTGGGGCGGACATTGCCTTCCTCGGCGGAGTCATCAACTACGCCATCGAGAACAACCGCATCGCGAAAGACTATCTCGTCAACTACACCAACGCCGCCTTCATTATCAAAGACGGATTTAATCTCCCTGAAGACGGTCTTTTCTCCGGATTTGATGCCGAGAAAAAAGTCTATGACAAATTCACCTGGAATTATGAGGAAGGCGGGGACCTTGCGGGCAAGCCTGTAGTCCCAACTCCGGCCGCGCAAAATATCCACCCCGCTGCCGCCGCGCAAAAAACCAGCGACACTGGTGGTGGACAGGGGCATCAAGCAGGCGGTCCAACCGGACCCGCCGGAGGTGCGGGCGCCGCTCCATCGCTTCCGGGCAAAGTCGCGTTCGATCTCACGCTGCAGCATCCGCGCTGCGTCTTCCAATTGCTGAAAAAGCAGTACGAGCGCTACACGCCGGAGATGGTGGAGCGCATTACGGGCATTCCGCAGGACCAGTTCCTAAAAGCCGCCGAGTTGTTCACCTCCGTTCGCAAAGATGGCGACATGAAAAAAGTCGCCACCATCATCTACGCGGTGGGATGGACGCAGCATAGCTTCGGCACGCAGATCATCCGTACGGCTGCCATGCTCCAGTTGTTGATGGGCAACGTAGGCCGCGCCGGCGGCGGAGTCAATGCACTCCGCGGCCACTCCAACATTCAGGGCGCCACCGATATGGCGGGCATCTTTGACATCCTCCCCGGCTATTTGAAGATGCCGAACCCCGCCGATGTCGACTTGGCTACCTTTGTGAAGCGCACAACCCCAACTGTATCCAAGCCAGACCCGTGGGAGTCATTCAATTACTGGTCAAACACTTCAAAATTTACCGTCTCTCTCCTGAAGGCGTTTTACGGACCGGCAGCCACCAAAGAAAACGACTTTGCCTTCCACTATCTGCCCAAGATCGACCGCAACTATTCGTGGGTGAATATCTGGAACGATATGTACGAGGGTAAGGTCAAAGGTCTCTTCGCCTTCGGCATGAATGGAGTCATGATCGGCCCCGACTCCAACAAAAATATCGACGCTCTCAAAAAAGCCGATTGGCTGGTGGTTTGCGAGATTTATCCCGACGAAACGAGCGAATTCTGGCGAGCTCCCGGTATCACCGCGGACGACCAGAAGAAGATCAACACCACTGTGTACCGGTTGCCCGGTGCAGGCTTCGCGGAAAAAGACGGCACCTTCGTGAACTCCGCCCGCTGGCTGCAATGGAAGAACGTAGCCGTACCGCCGCCGGGGCAATGCAGGCTCGATCAGGAAATCCTCGCCACCATCTTTCTGAAAGTCCGCGACCTCTACAAGAAAGAGGGCGGCAAGTTCCCCGATCCCGTACTGAACGCGTCGTTCGCCTACACCACGCCGTACAATCCGTCGCTCGCTGAAGTCGCGAAAGAACTCAATGGCAAAGCACTCGCCGACATCACCGATCCGAAGACAAACATCACTATCAAAGCGGGACAGCAAGTTCCGGGCTTTGCCTGGCTCAAGGACGATGGCACGACGATGTGCGGAAATTGGCTGTATTCCGGCTCCTGGACCGAAGCCGGCGCCATGATGCAGCGCCGCGGCACCGAGGATCCCTCCGGCCTCGGCATTTATCCCAATTGGGGATGGTCGTGGCCGGCGAATCGCCGCGTCCTCTATAACCGCGCATCTTGCGATCTCGAGGGCAAGCCCTGGGATCCGTCGCGTCGTCAGGTTTGGTGGGACGAAGCCAAACAAAGCTGGGTCGGCGTCGATGTTCCCGATTTCAAGCCCGACTCAGCACCCAAAGATCACATGGGTCCGTTCATCATGAACCCGGACGGCATCGGGCGTTTGTTTGTCCCGCTCGGTGGCATGGCCGACGGTCCGTTCCCCGAATTCTACGAGCCCATCGAAAGCCCGCTGGCGAATCTCTTGCATCCCAAGCAGTCCAACAATCCTGTCGTGAAGAAATATAAGACCGACATGGATAAGTACGCGCCCGTCGGCGGCGACTATAACGTCATCTGCACCACCTATCGCTTAACCGAGCACTATCACTACTGGACAAAAAATAATCCCATGAACGTCCAGCTCGTGCCCGAGCCGTTCGTCGAAGTCCCGGCGGAACTCGCGGATCGCATGGGCATTCATGGCGGGGAAAAAATAAAAGTTTCAAGCATTCGCGCGACCTACATCGCGAAGGCGATGGTCACGCGCCGCATCAAGCCCATGAAGATCGATGGCAAGGAGACGTTCCAGATCGGCATCCCGATTCACTGGGGATTCCGCGGCATTGCAGAAGACGAAGGCAAAACGGCGAAGACGCTGGCGAATCAGCTGACGCCGACCGTGATCGATCCGAACGCGTTTACGCCGGAGTTTAAGGGCTTTTTGGTGAAGATCGAGAAAGTATGACAGCAGTTCCCGGTTCTCAGTTCTCAGTCAAGAAGTTGCTGGTTAACTGAGAACTGAGAACTGAGAACCAGGGTTTCATATGGCAGACCGCAAGACACTACAAGCCGTAATGATCTCGGGCCACACCAATCCCTCGCCCGGCTTCGGTATGCAGCGCGATCTGGAAGTCTGCAAACTGGTCGACACGACCACCTGCATCGGCTGCAAAGCGTGCGAAGTCGCGTGTGTTGAGTGGAATGACATGCCGTTCACTCCGACCACCTTCGACAATACTTACCAGACGATGCCGGAGACCAGCTACCACTTCTGGAACCTCATCAAGTTCAACGAGCACCAGAATCCCGACGGCACGATCCAGTGGCTGATGCGCAAGGATCAGTGCATGCATTGCGCCGATCCAGGCTGTTTGCATGCTTGCCCGGCCGATGGCGCCATCGTGAAATATGCCAATGGCATCGTCGACTTCAACCAGGAAAATTGTATTGGCTGCGAGTTTTGTGTTTCCGGTTGCCCGTTTAATATTCCGCGCTTCGATCCCCAGAGCAAACGGGTCTACAAGTGCACGCTTTGCTCGGATCGAGTGGGCGAAGGTCTGGAACCGGCGTGCATCAAGGCGTGTCCGACGGGCTGCCTGAAATTTGGCAGCAAAGAGGATATGAAGTTCATTGCGGAGGAGCGGGCGAAGCAATTGCGCGACAATTTCGGATGGCAGAACGCAGGCGTCTATGATCCACAATCCGTCGGTGGAACGCATGTGATTTATGTCTTGCACGACGCGACCGATCCCGAGCGCTACGGCAACCTGCCCAAGGATCCGCAAATTCCGTGGAGCTATACGTGGTGGAAGTGGCTGTTCAAGCCCGTTCTAGGCACCTTCGCCCTTTTCGGCCTGCTCGGTGTTCTCGCGCATCACGTGATCAATGGCCCGCGCGTCCCGCAACCTGAGCCACCGCAGAAAGATGGCTCTAACGCCGGAGGTCATGACTAATGTCTAGCCGAGCCATCGAAGACTTCGACGATAAAGCCCGAGAGACCTTGGAGCATGCCGGCCGAACCACCGTCTATCGTGGAGAGCTACTCCGCCATCCCGTCTACGATCGCATCCTCCACTGGACAATAGCCCTCTTTTTCTTCCTCGCGCTCTTCTCCGGCTTCGGCATCTATCTTCCCTGGCTCTTCCGCTGGTTCACGCCCGTCTTCGGCGGCGGACAACTCAGCCGCATCATGCACCCCTACTTCGGAGTAGGCTTCGTCTTCTTCTTTTCCCTGCAAGTGCTCAACTGGTTCCAGCCCATGCTCTGGGCACCAGGCGACACGCGCTGGATGCGCAACATAAAAGCAATCGCCAGCGGCGAAGAAAAAATAGATCCGCCCGAAACCGGCTTCTTCAACGCCGGACAGAAGGTGATGTTCTGGGAGATCGTATTCGGCTGCATCGTCTACGTCATTACCGGCACCATCCTCTGGGCAGGCGCACCCATCTTCGGCGGAATCGCCGTAGCCGTCAGCTACGTTCTTCATGACATTTCCGCCCTGATCATGCTCGGCGGCATTTTCATCCACATCTACCAAAGCACCTTCGGAGAGCCCGGCACTTTCGAGGCCATGGTTCGCGGTGCGGTGACCGAAGCCTGGGCGTGGACCTTCCATCCCGCCTGGTACAAACAAGTCACCGGACGCGACCCGGTCGAGGCCTGTGAGCAGGCGCGTCGGGAGATGTACGGCAAGGCGAGGCCAGAGCCAGCGATTCTGGGCCGGCCAAGCGCGGGACAAGAAGCTTCGGCGGCATCTTCTGTACCACGGCCCGCTGTACAACGGCCCGCCGCTTCCTCCGCCGCCGGCGCAATTCCGGCAGAGATCCGTGGCCAGAATTATATTAACCTTGCGACCTTCCGCAAGACGGGCGTACCTGTGTACACGCCTATCTGGTTTGCCGAAGACGATAACAAACTTTACTGCATGACCAGCAGCAAGACCGGAAAGTACAAGCGGATCCGCAATAACTCGAAGGTCAAGATCGCGCCATGTACGATGCGTGGGAAAATTACGGGTCCCGAATTTGCGGCGACCGCTCGCATCCTGCCGCCAGCAGAGTTTGGGCGCGTCCGCGAGGCGATCGGGCGAAAATACTGGTTGGCGCGAGTTCCTTTTCTTTGGCGCAATACGGATACTTGCCTTGAGATTACGCTGGGGTAGGGCAGCTTTCAGCTGTCAGTCAGCTACATCGGATCGATTGGACTAACGGTAACTCGCGAAAGAGTGACGACGCTTGCACTCTTGAGAGACCGAAACACCCCTCACCGGAACTGATCTCGTTTCGAAATCGCCCCACATCTTTATTTCTGCGTTTTTTGCGATTGTCGTCAAACCATCGGATCTCGGATAAATTGGAACCAGATTGTTCTGATAGGAGACGGCTTGAAGGTATTTCATATTGTGGGCGCTCGGCCAAATTTCATGAAGGTCGCGCCTGTGATGAACGCGCTTAAGAGCCGCAAGCACGTGGTCCAGACCCTGATTCACACTGGGCAGCACTACGACACCAATATGTCGGACGTGTTTTTTGAACAGTTGGGCATTCCGGCTCCGGATGTGAATCTGGCGGTGGGATCGGCTTCGCACGCACGGCAGACCGCCGAAATCATGACTCGTTTCGAGCCGGTGTTGTTGGAGGACCGGCCTGACGTGGTGCTGGTCTATGGCGACGTCAACTCAACGGTTGCCAGCGCTCTGGTCTGCGCCAAGCTTGGAGTGCGTGTCGGCCACGTCGAAGCGGGGCTGCGTTCCTTCGACCGCACGATGCCAGAGGAAATCAACCGACTGGTTACCGATCAGCTTGCCGATTGGCTGTTTACGCCATCCGAAGATGGAGATATCAACCTGCGACGCGAAGGGATTGCAGCGGAAAAAATCTTTCGCGTTGGCAACGTGATGATCGATTCCCTGGTGAAGCTGCTGCCCGCGGCCGAGCGTATGAACCGAACTGGTTATCCCGAGCGCTATGCGCTGGTCACCTTGCATCGGCCGGCGAATGTCGACGATGGCGCAGGCCTGAAGCGCATTCTGGAATCTTTGCTGGAGGTCAGTCAGGATATTTCCGTCATATTTCCGGCGCACCCGCGCACGCGAAAACGGATGGCTGACCTCGGCCTGCGTACCGGGCCGTTGCAGATTGTCGATCCGCTTTCGTATCTCGAGTTTCTGGGTCTGCAGTCGCACGCGACGGTGGTGATCACAGACTCCGGCGGCGTTCAGGAAGAGACGACATACCTGGGCGTGCCTTGCCTGACGCTGCGCGAGAATACCGAGCGCCCGATTACGATTTCTCTGGGAACGAACATTCTGGTGGGACGGGATCGTGATAAATTGCGGCGCGAACTCTCGCGAATTCTGGCGGGTAAGGCGAAGAAGGGAACCGTGCCGCCGCTATGGGACGGTCACGCTGGGGAGCGAATTGCGGCCACGCTGGCTGGATAAACTTATCCCAAGCTATGGCAAAGGTGCAATGAATTGCACATTTCCGGGGTGCAACTCCGTCGGTCAGGATTTGCGGGGTAAATCCATTGTTCTCAATAACCCCTTATGTTTGTTTCGGTTCTGGCGAGTGTTTTAGAGGAGCGGCGCGCTTAAAATACAAGAGATAAAGCACTGGATGGCAGGAGGCTTGCATCTAAACGGAGAACAGGCAGGCAGTGGATCGATGTTTGGCAGTTTAAGATGGGGAGCAGGGGATTCAATGAGAACGAGATTCTTACCGGCGATTGTGGTTGTAGTTTTGGGACTTGGCGTGAGCGGCTGGGCGCAGCAAAGCAACACGTTCAAGGTTAAGCCGACCAAGGAAAAGCCTCCGAAACAGAGCGCGCCGATAGGCAAGGGTGCGACTGGCGCAACGGCGTCGTCCGAGAACGCGAAGAGTTTGCAAAGTGTGGAGCATCAAACCGCCAAGGCATCCACGGCGCCTGGATCCGGGAAAACCAAGACCGGGCCAGCCCTGAAGCCGGTAAAGGATAAACCCAATCCGCCAATCAATTTCAACACGTCGGGCAGCAGCAAGAGTTCAGGACTAACCAATCAGAGTGCAGGGTCGAATCCCTACAAGGGCCGTCTGAAGCAAAAGGGCGCACACCAGTAGAAAACCAGGCCTCGGGTGACAGGTTTCAGGTCATAGGCTTGCTCGACTCCAATTGGACAATTCCGCGTGATGCATTCAGATTTGTGATCCACGGCATTCCTTCCTTAAATAAATAAGCAAATTCACGCACCTCGGCCAGCGGAAGATCACGCACCGCCGGTGCCGTTTTTTGGCGGAAGCGCGATATTCGGCTAGCTTTGCGGCCTGTCTTAGCCTGCCCAGTCGAGGTTTCGCGGTATGGAATCACCTTTGGCGTTCACGAAATTAGCGCACATGCTTTGGCCACTGACTTGCTTATTTGATAAGCGGAACGTTGCAGTATTCGGAGAAGAAGCCATGTGGATGAGATCGTGCGCGGTATGTAAGTCGCTAATGATCAAGCTCCGATTGCGCGATTCAGTTCGCTGCCGGTGTGGGTGGGAGTGGGAGTGGTAGTTTCTTGGTCCCCCGATCACGCGAAGAACGATGAAAGGCCAATTTGCAGGGCGTCAAGTCAGACTACCTGAGTCAGAAACTTCAGTCAGAAACATCAAAGATAGGAGTGGCTTATGGCACGGATTATACGTTTCCACAAACCGACGAACTTCTCCAAAAAAGTGACGACGATTCCGCAGTCACAACTCGGGAAGTTGATCGTGTTTCGCCTGTCAGCAAAGAAATCGGCGTAGCTCGAGGGATGCAGCGAGCATGCGCTCGCAATAAATAGAACAGCCCGGATGCCAGTCCGGGCTTCATCACGCTCGCCAATCTCATCAAAATCTCTTCCGGATGCGATTCAGGTTTAGGTGGACGGGAACGCGGCCCGGCCGGAGACAACACCGGCGCCCGGATCGGTGACGGAGGCCCGCTCGCAAATCTCCTGAATCGCAGAGGTGATAATCGGAGTGCTGTAGGCGGGGTGATGAAATTCAAGGTGCATGCCGCGGCCGATGAAGCGCATCTTCATCATGGAGCCGCCCCACGTCGAACCTGCAATGGTCACCTGCACCGGTTCGGGACAGAATTCCGGATGCCCTGAGATCAGCGCAGCACCCTCACCCAGAAGGAGCGCTGTGTAGAAGTGATGCTGGGTCCGAATCTGAAGCACGGTGTCAGGGGGCAAGCCTTCCAGGAAAACGCCACCCTCGATTTCGGACTGAACGATGTTCCGATTCACTTCGTCGCTAAGGTTGGCGTGAGGCGCGAACATGAATTTCACTCTGCCGAGCTATTACTGTATCTAGGTTGGCTGCCAGTCACAACATAATTCATGGGTGGGATGCACCTTGGTGCCAGGGCGGCCACCCCAAATCGGGCGTAGGATCGGCTCTCTGCAGGCTGTAGAACGCCCTGGGTGTAGAACGCCCTAGGGGTCGCGATGCACGGTGTCGGGCGAGAACGCGGGCAGGCAAAGAGCGATATATTCGGCTCCGCCCGGGAAGGGAGTCGAGTAGCGGATCCATTCGCCGCGGTGCGCGATTACGGCTTGCCCGGCTGCCACATCGAGTTCGGCGAATTTATCTTTATTCTGATCCTGATTCTGATCCAGGCCGGCTTTATGTTGAACCCGCAGCGTGCCCCGCAAAACCACGGTGTACTCGTCAAATTCCGGAGTCTGTCCCGGTTCCTCCCAACCTTCGGGACTGTGCATGTGAGCTACGCTGATGTCAGGGGTAGAGGTATTCACGCGGCCGACGTATTCCTCAATGACCTTAGGCTTCGTTCCGGCGGATTGGATGCGGGTGGGATGAGGAATCAGGGTGGGCATGGTGGAGCATGGTAGCAACCGGAGCGTGCGTCGCACAAGCCGTTCTGGCAGCGTGCCGGGCTTATACTCGGATTTTGCGAAGAACAATTTGTGCGCAGCTTGGAAATGCGTCTATGAAAATCGTGAGCGCGACGGAAATGCGCGAGATCGATCGGGCAACATCAGAGCGTTTCGGGGTTCCTTCCATCACCTTGATGGAGAATGCTGGCGGAGCCGTCGCAGGTTTCATTCTGGCCGATTATCCGGAAGCGGAGCGGATTGGCATTCTGTGCGGCAAAGGCAACAACGGGGGTGATGGATTCGTTGTGGCCCGCAAACTTGTCGAGGCGGGCCGGGCAGTGCGAGTTCTGCTGCTCGCCGATCCTGCAGAGTTGCGGGGCGATGCGGCGGTCATGTTTCAGCGGATGTTGACATCCCTTCATGCCGTGAATGGTGCGCCGCTGATGGTGCGCGATGCGGGCGGTCTCGATTCGCCGGAAGCGGCGGAGATTTTCGCTGCGGATGTGATCGTGGATGCAATTCTGGGTACAGGGTTTCGACCTCCGGTCAGCCCGCTCTATGCGGCGGCGATCGGAAAGATGAATCGGGCTTCGGCTCCGATTGTTGCTGTCGACATTCCTTCGGGCGCGGATGCCGATGCCATGCAGCCCGCGAGCGCGAAAAATTCCGGCAATTTCGAAGCTGAGCGGGCGCGGGCGAATGCGGTTGTGACTTTTACGGCGCCGCGTCCGGCTCACGTTTTCGCGGCGTTAACCGCGGGATCAATCGTCATCGCACCCATCGGCTCCCCAGCGGAAGCTATCGTCTCGCAACTCGGACTGCACCTGAGCACTCCGCTCGATTTCGCTCGACTACTGGCGCCCCGGGCGCTTGAGTCCAACAAGGGCAGCTACGGACATGTGGTCGTTATCGGGGGATCGCTGGGCAAAGCAGGCGCGGCGGCGATGGCCGGATTTTCCGCGCTCCGGGCGGGGGCGGGTCTGGCGACGGTGGCGACGGCGAAATCCGTGCTGGCCACGGTTGCCAGCTTTCATCCCGAACTGATGACCGAGCCGCTGGCGGAAACCAAAGGTGGCACGATCTCTTTGCGCGCGCTGCGATCGGGGCTCGATGAGTTGCTCGATGGCAAGACGCTCGCCATCGGCCCGGGCATCTCACGCCATCCCGAGACGGCGGAATTTGTGCGCGCAATTGTTGAGCGCAGCGACCCGGCGAAGATTATCAACATGGTGGTGGACGCGGACGCGCTTAACGCCTTCGACGGTGCGGCTGAAAAGCTCAACGGCCGCGGGCGATCGCTGGTCATCACTCCGCATCCGGGAGAGATGTCGCACTTGACCGGCTTGACCATTCCGGAAATTCAAGCGAACCGGCTGGAGGTGGCGCGGAACTTTGCCCGCGAGCATGAGCTGATTGTCGTGCTCAAGGGTCACCGCACGCTCATCGCGGCGCCCGATGGCACGGTCTGGGTAAATCCGACGGGCAATCCGGGGATGGCTACCGGAGGCACGGGAGACGTTCTGACGGGAATAATTGCCGGCCTGATCGCACAACGCGCGCGGGAAGCGCAACACTCTCAGGACGCACAACATCCGCAGCAGGCGCTGGAGGCGACCGCTCTGGCGGTTTACCTTCATGGACTGGCCGGGGACCTGGCCTGCGAATCCATCGGAGAGAATTCTCTGGTGGCGACGGACCTGGTGCGTTTTCTGCCGCAGGCATTCGCGCAGGCGAGGAAGCAAAATTCCGAAGAGATTCGCATCCACGCGTGATCAGCGTGGAATGTAATTATCGAGCAGCGGAAGGAATTGCGAGCCCAGTCTCATCATGCGGGTCTGGGCGGCATCGCGAGATTCTCGGTTGAGCATCGGGGTCATCAGCCGGACCAGCGCGCCGTCGCTGCGGTTCATGCGGATGGAATCGGCGACGAGATAGTACTTTGCCCAATATTCGCTGGCCACTTCACGGCCATGAGCTTGAAACCAATATAGAACCAGTTGGCGCTCTCCCGACTTTGAGATCACGTAGCGGTTGGCGGGGAAGCGAGAGCCGTCGGGACGAGCAATCTCAACTCGTTCGCGTACGGTGGGAATCCATCCCGCGCCGGGCAGGCAGTGGTTGGGCGAATGGATGGTATCGCCTGTCCGTTGTGTCGGAAAGTATGCAATCCAGAGATTGATCCATGACTCTGACTGGGATTCCGACTGGGGTTCTGACCGGGACTGCGACGGGGTCGTTGACGGGATTGAGTATTGATACTGGCGCAGCAGAAACTCACCCGGCCCAAGGATGTCGAGCGTTTGCTGATCGAGAGCCTCGTCGGTTCCCGTCCAACCATCAATGTGCTGGGGCAGGGAACTGAGGGGCGCTCGCGGTGGGAAGACCTCGCTGTGCGAATGAACCTGCAGCGTTACTGCCGTTCCTAACAAGAGCACAGCCACAATGGCGAAGCGAAGCGAGCCGTCCTTGATAATACTGATATTACTGCTGGAAACGGAGAAACTCCGCGGATAGCGAGGCTTGATATCTCTTGGGGAGTTATTTGGCGTGTTACTGGCAAGGCGGTCCGGAACGCCCGGACTGCCTTGCCAGATGAGGCAGATCGCACGGTGCACCGCGAAGAGCATGATCAGCGCGACAACATAGATGAGCAACCCTTGAAACGTATGGAGAAACCCCTCGGCTTTATCGGCGTCCCAGTACTGGACTATCAGTCCGGTTCCAAAAACGCGAACACTGTTGGCGGCCACCGCGATCGGCACGGCGGAGATGGCCAGCACAACGCGCACCCATTTGCGCGTCTCCATCAGATAGCCGTAAATGATGGCGAGCGTGACCAGGGTCAGCAAGGAGCGGATCCCGCTACACGCTTCGGCTACGTCGAGCGGCATGGCCGCAAGCACGATCAGGTTTCCCTGGCGCAGTACGGGCACCCCGAACACTTGCAGCAATTCTGTCGCGAGCCTGGAGGCCAGTAATTGCAGGGGGAATGTGACCTGCTGCAGGATCAGGTTGGGGAGTGGAATCATCAGAATCAGAAAAGCCCATGGGAAGAGGACGGCGCGAAAGAACGGCCATCCCAGAAAGAGAATGATGAGTCCCGCGAGCAGAATCAGAAATGAGACTCGGGAGAAAAACAATTCCGCGCCCAAGCGTCCGAGAGCCAGAATGCAAAGGCTCAACGCGATCAGCGGGAGTCCGGCCCATGAGGGTTCGCGGTCAATTGCTTTTGCTTTCAAGCGTCGGCGGTCGAGCCAAAGAATATACAGCGCAAAGAGGGGGACGAAGATGCCGTGCTGGAAATTTGGATCGCTGTGAGGTCCAACCCACTGCAGGACAAGGCGAACGAGAATTGGAGTGTACAGCCAGCCGATCAGCAGTAGGAGCGTCACACTTTGCCAGCGGGGCAAAGTAGACATAGACGACGAATGGCTCTCCCGCGTGGCGAGGAGCGGAGCTACTTCGGCTGAGTTACTCATCATATTAAGACGCAGAACATGAGACGCAGAGCATAAAACTTAGAGCATAAGACGCAGCACATGGGCCGAAGGGGCGCACGTTATTTGAGAATATTCGAAAACCAACTCGCAGCCAAGGAAATCCGGCACTTGGGACAGGCGGTTCGAAGCGGCGCCCGGTTACTGGTGAGTACGACCAAAGCTTACTTGGAGTCGGGTTGGCGGGAGGACGCGGGGGCGAAAGCGAGAGCGACGGTGCTGCAACAAGAGGAAAACCATTTCCTACATGCCGGGACGTCGTCCGAGCCATTCGTCCCTTGGCGCAAGCATTGGTTTGCTGAGTGCTTCCAGAGACATGGGGGGCCTTATGCCCCGGAGGTAAGTGGAAAGTAATCCCCAGAGATTACGGAAGATGTGGGCAATTATTTTCCCATTTATCCGCAACGTGATAACGTGGGAACCGCGCCGCCGTCAAAGTATCAACTGTAAGCCATTGAAACATCGGTAGATATTGTTGGAGAGCGGTAGCGGAATTTTCGCTTGATTGGCAGCAGGTTTGCTCTAGACTTGTGCAAGAGTCTTATCGGAGACGTGTTCCCCCAGCCGTCTTGGCCGCGAAATCGTAAAAGAAGCGAAGCGAAGTAGAACATAAAATCGAATGGATCTGGACAGCAGCAAATTCCTAATAAATGCGGGTACAGCAACGCCGACGAACGGGGAGGCTCGTGTCTGGCTGGAAAGCGTCAGCGCCGGCATGCGGACGGTTGAGGCTGTAATCCGCGAGCTATCGCAGAACGATGTTCCGGTACTGGTCGTGGCCGAGCACGGTTCCGGCAAAAAGGCGGCGGCGGCTCGCATTCATTTCCTTTCCAGCCGAGCGGAGGAGGCATTTCGGATTTTTCAGGGGGCTGAGGCGAGCGAGGAAACGCTGGCCGAGAGTGCAGCGCAAGGCGGAACGGTTTATGTTCACGAAGTGGGCGACCTTACGCCGGCGGCTCAGAAGGAACTGATTCGCGAGATCGGATTACAGGGCCATAGCCATGGCGACGCCCAGGACCGTTTGCCACGCTTTATTTGCGGAACCTCGCGCGACCTGGAGCCGGAGGTCAAGGCGGGCAAATTCCGCGAAGACCTCTATTATGGAATCAGCGGAGTTTGTCTGCGGCTGCCGCCTTTGCGTCAGCGGAAAGAAGATATTCCCATTCTGCGGGACTGGTTTCTGTCGGCCGCTGCCCATGATTTTTGCCGCGCGGTGCCGGCGCTCAGCCCCGAAACTCAAGGCTTCTTTCTGGAACACAGCTGGCCGGGAAACATTCGCGAGCTGAAAGACGCAGCTCGAGCCATCGTCGCGCTTGGGGATGAAGCACTGGCCATGGGGGGATTACGTTCTCTCTTGCGGCGGGTGGACCGCGCGGGAAACGGAGAAAAGATTTCCCTGAAAGACGCGGCGCGAGCGGCCTCGCGGGAAGCCGAGAAGGAACTCATCCTTCAGGTTCTGACGCGCACGCGCTGGAACCGGCGGCGGGCCGCACAGGAATTGCAGATCAGCTACAAAGCGTTGCTCTACAAGCTAAAGCAGATTGGCTACGAAGAGTACGGAGCATGATACGAGAGTGGCAGAGTTTCAAGGCTTCGAAGAACGTAGCAACCGATACGACGAAATTGCAATGATTCGATATTGATGCATTGAAACATTGAAGTCTTGAAACCTGACTGTGGGAGAGGAATGGACATGAAATCGACATGGAAAGCGGCAGTAGCGGCGCTCATCCTGATCAGCAGTATGGCGTGGGCGCAGGATGCGCCCGCGCAGCCCGCCGAAAGCTCTGCCCCGGCCAGTCCGGCGGCGGACAAGGCCGCTCCTGCCAATAACGCGAATGTGAGCAACAGCGTGTCCGGGCCTTCGTACATCATTGGCCCCGAGGATGTTCTCCACATTGCGGTGTGGAAGGAGACCGACCTGACCGCTACTTTGCCGGTTCGTCCCGATGGCAAGATTTCCCTACCGTTGCTCAACGATGTGCAGGCTGCAGGGCTGACGCCACAGCAGTTGGCCGACTCGCTGACGGAGAAGCTGAGAAAATACGTTGCCGACCCGCGAGTCACGGTGGTGGTGACATCGATCAACAGCAAGCGGATTTATCTGGTAGGCGAGGTGACGCGTGCTGGAGCGACGACGATGTTACCCAACATGACCGTTCTGCAGGCATTGTCGAGCGCCGGATTGAATCAGTTTGCCAAGACCAAGGGCATTTATGTTCTGCGCACGGAAAACGGCAAACAGCAGAAGCTACCCGTGAACTATCGCAAGCTGATCAAAGGCGATGTCTCACAGAATTATGTATTGCAGCCGGGAGACACGATTGTCGTCCCGTAAGGGGATGCGGTCTCACCTGGGCGTGGGCGAATGAAAAGCATGGCGAAGATACGAACAATCCGGTGGGGGCTGATGATTCTGGGGATGAGCATCTACTCATTCGCCCAGAACAGTGCGCAACCGCCCGCGCCTGCGCCGGATACGGCGCCGGCACCGGCCTTCGGCCAGAACGCGCCGGTGCTGAGTCCGGAAAACCCGCCGGTCACGGGATTGGACGAGCCCCGGCTTGATCTACGCAGCGCGAGCCGGAGCTTCATCTCGCCCGCTTTGCAAGTAGCCGAATCGGCGAGCACGAACGCGCAAAACCAGCTCGGCGGAAGCGATTTAGGATCGATCACCAGCCTTCTGGGAGCTTTCGATCTCCAGCAATTCTGGCCTAAGAGCGATCTTTTTGTCGAATATCTCGGGGGTGGAGAGTTCTTCAGCAGCCCCTATGACGTGAGGCAATTGCAAGCCGCCGGACTGGAAGCGGTGACGCGCTGGCGAACCGGCCAGGCGACGCTGCGCGATGCCTTCAGTTATCTACCGGACGGCTCCTTTGAGATTGGCACCTTTGGCGGCGCGCCGGGGTTCGGTCTGGCCAACGGGGCGGGGACAGGAATGCAAGGGGGCGGTTTGCCCGGTACCCACTTTTTCGGTAGCGGTTTAGGCGGACCCTCGGTTGGAAACACGCCTCGGCTCTCGAACACGGCAATTCTCGACGCCGTGCAAGCGGTCAGTCCGGTGGCCGCCATCACCGTGGCGGCCGGGTTCAGCAACGCTCATTTCTACGACCCCACGGATTTCCTGATCAATAGCGACCAGTTGACCATTGAAGGCGGGTACAGCCATCTGCTCAACCGTCACGATCAGCTTGGGTTGGTCTACGCTTTTCAATTGTTTCAATTTCCGCAAGCTACCGGCGGACAGATTTATATCAACGTCGTGAATGTGCGCTGGAGCCATACCATCACGGGCAGGCTGAGTCTGCTGGTGGGAGCGGGTCCGCAGCACATCGAGCTCGAACAAGGCGGCTACCAATCGTCGTGGTCGCTGAGCGCGCGGGTGCAGCTGCGTTACAAGATGGGCCGCGCGTCGCTGGTTGCGTCGTACGAAAAATTCACGTCGGCGGGTTCGGGTTTGTATTTTGGGGCCGATGTACAGGCGGCGCGGCTGGGGTATACGCGTCCCCTGGGACGCACCTGCGAGTTCTATGGCGATCTGGGCTTCTCCCATAACACGAAAATCCAGGGTCAACTCAGCCCGAGTTTGGGCATCGCTGCGGGCAGCTATAACAATGGGTCTCTGGCCGCCATCCTCCGCAAACACATCGGACGCACGTATGAGTTTCTGGTCGCATATCGCTTCGGGGACGAGGCCTTCAGTAGTTCGATTACGGTGCCTGGTGCGGGCTCCGGCAGGACGAATCAGCGGCAAGTCGGAAGTATTGGGGTGGAATGGCACCCGCGACCGACGCGTATTGAATAATTTCTTGGCCGCCGGAAGCGGCCGGATTGGTGAACAGCTATGAGTGAAAATCGCGAACTGACGATGGATGATTATCTGGCAATGCTGCGGCGGCGGCTGAAAGTGATTCTGATACCGGCGCTGGTGGCTCCGCTGGCGGGCTTCCTGGTGTCGTATGCGCTGACGCCGAAGTATTCCTCGACTTCCACGGTTCTGGTGGAAGGCCAGAAGGTGCCCGACAACTACGTCACGCCGGTCATCACTGCCGATTTCGCCCAGCGCGTCAACACGCTCAGCCAGCAGGTTCTGAGCCCCAGCATTCTGCGCCCGGTGGTACACAGCCTGGGAATTGTGAAACCGGAGGAGGAAGGCAAGCTGGTCAACCAGATCCAGCAGAATCTGCAAGTCGAGCCCGTAGTTACCACGATGAGCAGTGCGGCGGCCGGTTCTCCCGGCGCCAAGAGCAAGAAGCCTAACGCGAGCAACGAGCCGCTGCCCGGCTTCAATGTGGTTTACACGGACAGCGATCCGGTCCGGGCGCAAAAAGTCTGCGACGCCATGACCGGGCTGATGGTCGATCAGAACTTAAAATCCCGTTCCGAGGTGGCGCAGAGCACGACCGATTTTCTGAGCCGCCAACTGGAAGATGCCAAACGAACGGTGGACGAACAGGACGCCAAGCTGGCCGCTTTCAAGCAGCAATATATGGGTCAGTTGCCGACCGATGTCGACAACAATACGCGCATGCTGATGTCGTTGAACTCGCAGCTTGATGCCTCGACCCAGACTTTGAACCGCGCACAGCAGGATAAGGCCTACACGGAAAGCATGCTGGCTCAACAACTGGCGGCGTGGAAAACTTCGCTGTCAAGTTCCAATCCGCAGACGCTGCAACAGCAATTGACGCTGTTGCAGGGGCAATTGCTGCAACTGCAGGCGCGCTACACGGACGACTATCCGGACGTGATCAAGACCAAGGCTGACATTGCCGAGGTGGAGAAGAAGCTGAAGCAGATCAACAGCGAGACCGCATCCGCCAGCAGTACCGACAACGAGAAGGCCGTCTCCAGCTCAGAACCGCCGGAGATTCGCCAGCTACGGCTGCAGATCCACCAATACCAGGGTGTGATTGAGCAGGCCACGCTTGACCAGAAGAAGCTGCAAAGCGCGATTGGCGTGTACCAGGGCCGCACCTCCATGAGTCCGAACATCGAGGAGCAATACAAGGTGCTGACTCGCGACAATGACACGGCGCAGGCTTTCTACAAGGATCTGCTGGCAAAGAGAAGTTCTGCCGCATTGGGCACCAGCATGGAGAGCCAGCAGGAGGGCGAGCAGATGCACATTGCAGCGACCGCCAATTTGCCCGATCGCTGGGCTCCCGCGTTCCCGAATCGGCCGCTGCTGGCCGCTGCGGGGCTGGGCGCCGGACTGGCGCTCGGTGTTCTGATCGCCTTCGTTCTCGAGTTTAGTGACAAGTCGATCCGCACCGAGAGAGATGCTGCCGCGGTTATGGATCTGCCGCTTCTGATTTCCGTGCCCTGGCTGGGCGGGGATGAGGAAGACAACGCGGCTGGCAATGGCAATGGTAAGGGCCGCCGCCGGTTCTGGGGCGGAAGCGATGCTCCGCCGAAAGATCACGATCACGTAAAGGTCTAGTGGAAGCTTATGTACAAAGAATTTTTTGGACTTCGTGCCAACCCGTTTAACGTTAATCCGGACCCGCGCTATCTGTTTCTGACGCGGCATACGGAAGAGGCGTTGGCCTGCCTTACCTATGGCATACAGAGCCGCAAAGGCTTCGTGTTGCTGACGGGCGAAGTGGGAACGGGCAAAACGACGCTGATCAATAAGTTGATGGAATGGCTGCGCCTGCAGCAGGTGGCGACGGCCTTCATTTTCAACTCGCGCATGGATGTGCCGCAGTTCCTCGATTTCATGATGGCGGATTTCGGTATTCCTTGCGATGGCCAATCGAAGAGCCAGATATTGCAGCGTCTCTATAACTGGCTGCTCGATCGCTATCGTGCGGGGGAGACGGCGGTGCTGGTCGTCGACGAAGCACAGAATCTCTCTGATGAAGTGCTGGAAGAGATTCGGATGCTTACCAATCTGGAGACCTTCACCGAGAAGCTGCTGCAGATCGTACTCGTCGGGCAACCGGAACTTGAACAGCGCTTGAAGCAGCCGCAGTTACGGCAATTGCGTCAGCGGCTGACGCTGCGGGCGAAAACTCATCCTCTTAATCTTGAGGAAACCAGGTCCTACATCACACAGCGGCTGCGCATCGCGGGGTCGAACGGCGAACAGATTTTCGATCCTGAAGCGACGATGGCGCTGTTCCGGTATTCGCTGGGGATTCCGCGCATCGTCAACCTGCTCTGTGAGCACTGTCTGGTGAGCGCGTTCGTTGATCAGAAGAAGACGGTGGGGGCCGAGGTGGTCGATTCGGTCGCCCGCGATTTCGATCTGAGCGACGGCAACGCCGCCGCGGCGATGACTGCGCCGGTTCCACCCTCGGAAAAGTTCGATCTGGTCGAAGCCTTGCGCACCCTGGCAACGCTGGCCGACCGGCTGCGTCAGTCTGAACAACAGGATCTCCCCAAGGAAAGGAAACTATGAGCCGTATCCATGATGCTTTAAAGCGTGCCGAGCAAGAAAGAGCAACTTCCACGGGGACGCACGTCGAGCCCAGCTTTGAACAGTCTCAAGCGCAATTGCAAAATGAGCCGTTGCGCGAAGAGATGCCCTCATTCCAGCCGCTGCAGCCTACGCTGCATACATCGGTCGGCAGCGGGATGCCATCGATGGCGTCGGGGTTCAACTATGAAGCGCTGCTGGCTCGCTGTCCGCGGAGCGAATGGAATCCGGATCCGCGTACGATGCTGTTCTTCGGGGACGACGACAGTCGCGAGGGCGCGGAAGAGTTTCGCACCCTGCGCAACCGTCTTTACCAGATCCGCGAGAAGATGCAGTTGAAACGCCTGATGGTTACGAGCGCGCTTCCGAAAGAAGGGAAGTCTTTCGTGGCCGCGAATCTGGCGCAAGTCATGGTGCGGCAGCACGGCCGCCGGGCCCTGGTGATCGATGGCGATCTGCGGAACCCGGGAATGCACCGGCACCTGGGAGCAGCCCAGACGCCGGGATTGGCGGAATATCTGTTGGGCGAGTGCGATGAGTTCGCCGCCCTGCAACGCGGGCCCATGGAAAACCTGTTCTTCATGCCGGCGGGCCGAACCGTTTCGAGCGCTCCCGAACTGCTGGCCAATGGGCGTCTGAAGCTGTTCCTGCAACGGGTCGAACCTTTGTTCGATTGGATCATTCTCGACTCGTCGCCCGTGATCCCGGTATCGGATGCCACGCTGATTGCGGGTTCCTGCGACGGCGTTCTCATGGTGGTGCGTTCGAATGAGACGCCTTCTGATTTGGCGCGGCGTGCCCGCGAAGAATTCCCGGACAAATTACTGCTCGGCGTCGTGTTGAACGGAGCCACGAAAGATAGCAAGCATTCCAAGTACTACTACGGCGAGGCTGTGAGCAACCCCGTCTAAGTGGAACCGAGGTCGTCGAATTGATTCGGCTCTTTCAAGTTTATTACCCGATTCGAACCCTGATCCTGCTGCTGGGAGAGGCCCTGATTGTCTGGACCTCGTTCCTGGTGGCAGCCTGGGTCACGCTACGGGAAGACACCTATATTGAGCTTTTCTACGATCACGGCTTCTACAAGATCTTCATATTCACAGGGGTGGTGTTGGTGTGTTCGCATTGGTTCGATCTTTACGATACCGCCCGGCTGAATACCAAGGGGGAACTCTATTTCCGGCTGCTCATGGTGCCGGGCCTGCTGGCCTTTGTGATGGCGGGCATCAGCTATGTCCGTCCTGAGTACCTTTTGGGCGGGGGTTCCACGGCACTCGGCCTATTTATACTGACACTCGCTCTTTTCGGATGGCGGCTCGGATTCAGCTGGTTGGTCCAGATACCCTTTCTGGTGGAACGGGTTTATGTTGTGGGCACGGGAGAGCGCGCGCAGCGCCTGGTGCAGGGCCTGCGCCAGAATCCCGAGGCAGGCGTGGAAATTGCCAGTTGGACAGGAAAAATTGAAGGTCCGGTCACCCGCGAATCGGTCGGGGCGCATCTGATGGAGGTCGTCAAGAAGCAGAAGGTGCATCGGGTCATCGTGGCCGTGTCGGATCGTCGCGGCACGACTCCTATGGAAGAATTGCTCAAACTACGAATGGACGGGGTCAAGATCGAAGAAGCAACATCGTGGCTGGAAAAGATCTCGGGCAAAATCGAGATCGAAAACCTCTATCCGAGTTGGCTGGTGTTTAACGAAGGTTTTCGCCGCAGCACCGTTTTCATCGTGGTGCGGCGAGGGCTTTCCGTCTTTATCTCGCTGGTTGGTCTCCTGCTCACGCTGCCTTTGCTTCCCCTGATCATACTTGCGGTGAAGCTCGATTCCGAGGGGCCCGTGTTCTATACCCAGACACGCGTGGGCAAGAGGGGACGTCTGTTCAAGGTGGTGAAGTTCCGCACCATGCGGCAGGATGCGGAAGCTGCCAACGGTCCGCAGTGGGCGGACAACGATGATCCGCGAGTGACGCGTGTTGGCAGGTTCCTGCGCACGGCGCGTCTCGATGAGATACCGCAATTATGGTGCGTGCTCAAAGGGGATATGGCATTTGTGGGCCCGCGTCCTGAGCGTCCGGAATTCATCGAATTGCTCTCGAAAGAGATTCCGTATTACGGCGTGCGCCACATGGTGCGGCCGGGAATCACGGGATGGGCGCAGATCAAGTACAAGTACGGGAGCACGATCGAAGATGCGCGCGAAAAACTGCAGTACGACCTGTACTACATCAAGAATGCTTCCATTGGTCTGGATCTGCTGATCATGTTTCAGACGATTAAGACGGTCCTGTTGCTGCGGGGCGCGCAATGAAAATGAAGATGAAAATCTGCATGGCGGCGGCGTGTCGAAACCGCTGATCCATCCTCAGAGTTGTTGGGGCAGTGCGATTTTGGGGCAGAGCGGTTAGGGACGTGGGGTTCAGCGACAGTTTGGGGCGTCGCTAGGAATTACAGAAAGAGGGCCTTGTGGGCAGCAGCACGATAACTCCGGCGGAGATCCTGGGCCGGCGAAGAGCGGTCCCGCTCGCCGACCCTACAAAGTTCGCTTTTTTCTGGCTCAGCGCATTTTTCATCGTTTACTGCGCTCGCCCGGAAGACTATATTCCCGGGCTCAATCTGATACCTTGCGCCAAGATTACCGCCATCCTGGCCATGTGGGGTCTGTTCCGAGCCTGGGGTAAAACCAAGAGAACATTCAAGGACGTGCCCAAAGAAGGAAAGCTGCTCTTGTTGCTGATTGGGCTTTTTTTTGTGGCCGGCCTTCTTTCCCCGATCTGGAAAGGCGGCGCCATCAATCACACCATCGATTTTTCCAAGGTGTGGATTGCCTGGATGCTGACCTTCCTGCTGATCACCGATTTCAAGCGTTTGCGGCACATCATTCAGATTCAAGCTGTTTCGGTCGCGGTGATATGCGCGGTTTCCATCATCAAGGGGCACAGCCGGCCGCGCTTGGAGGGCGTGATTGGCGGCGTGTATTCCAATCCGAATGATCTGGCGTTCGCGATTGTGCTGACCCTGCCCTTTGCCCTCGCCTTCATGGTTACCAGCAAGGGCGCGCTGAAAAAATCGTTGTGGGCGCTGGGGATGTTCGTCATGATGGCGGCGCTGTTTCTAACCGCTTCGCGAGCGGGCTTCCTGAACCTGCTTATTTCAGGCACGGTGACGCTCTGGCATTTTGGCGTCAAAGGCAAACGTCCTGGACTGATCATTGGCGTCTTGCTGGCCGGTGTTCTGCTGTTGGGAGTGGCGGGCGGAAAACTGGGTGACCGCATCGAAGCGTTGAACGGCAATAGCGAGACGGGGGACGAGTCGGCCTACGGATCGTACCAGGCCCGCATGTACCTTATGGAGCGGGCGCTGGACGGCATCGAGAATTATCCTCTGTTCGGCCTCGGCGCCAACAATTTCGTCTCCTACTCGTTGGATTGGCACGAAGTGCACATGACCTACCTGCAGGTTGCCGTAGAGGGTGGCATCCCGTGCCTGATCGTTTACCTCATGTTCATACGCGCGGGTTTTAATAACCTGAAGATCATGCGGAAGGCCACGAATCTCGACGAGCACACCGTTTTATTTGTGGGAGCGCTCCACAGTTCGCTCATTGGTTTCGTGGTGGGCGCCTGTTTCGCGCCCGAGGCATATCAGTTCTTCCCGTATTTTGCCGTGGCATTCACTTCGACGCTGTTGCAGACCCTGAAGGAGCGAGAGATGGAACCCAATCCCGAGCCCTCAGGCCCGAAAAAGCCGCGACATTTTCTAGAGGTTTATGCCGATTACGGAAAAACAGGCGCTGTCACTCCGGTCCGGTGATTTGGAGGCCATTTTGCTTTGCGCACGGCAATTCGAATGCGATTGGTCGGGAGGCTTTCTTTGCCCGGCCGCCGGTGATCTGCGGGGGCGCCGCATCCATGTCTAATGTTCTGATCATCGATAGAAATAAAGAACCCGCGATGGAGGCGCCGCAGCCGGTGACCACACGGTGGAGCCGGCGGTCCATCGCTCCGCTGTTTTGCGTGCTGGTGATCGCGACGGCGGTAATCGTCCGCGGCATTCGAGTTGGCGAGTTCAGTTACAACGTTGACGAAACCGAGCACGCGGTAACCGGACTGTACGTCGCCGGTATCGTGCACGATCATCCCGCGAACCCCATTCAGTACACCTACCAGTTCTACGCCCAGTACCCTGCGGTTGGCGTGATTCACTGGCCGCCGATGTTCTATGGGGTAGAAGGCCTATTTTTTCTGTTGCTGGGGCCGAACGTGATCGCCGCCCGCCTCGCGGTTCTCGTCTTTGCGCTGATTGGTCTGGTGGCGTGGTTTGACCTGGTCAAGGAGTTGCAGGACGAGTGGACCGCGGCGCTCTCTACCGCTTTGCTGGCTTTGCTGCCCGCGCTCTTGCTCTTCGAGAAGACGGTGATGCTCGAGGTGCCTTGTTTGGCATTGTGCATCGCTGCTTCCGCCTGCTGGACGAAGTATCTGCTTTACGAGAAGAACTCGACTTTATTCTGGTTCGTGGGATTTGCCAGTGCGGCTTTGCTGACCAAGCAGAATAGTATCTATCTGCCTCTTTTTTGCCTGGCTTCCGCTCTCGCTTTAGGACGCTGGCGCCTGCTGGTAAAACCGGCGGTTTTATGGAGTGTCGCGGCGGTTGTGCTGATTGCCGGCCCCTACTACTTTCTCGTTTACTGGGTGCACTGGCAATCCACGGTCATGAACCTTACCGACAGCCACGTATCCGGCGCGGCCAAGATCGTTTTCTACTGGAAGTGCCTGCCGGGACAGCTGGGGTGGACTTTGCTGCTGCTTTCTCTGCTGGGACTTGCGACCAGTCCGCGATGGGATCGCAAGGCGAACACGGTTCTGATGCTGACCTGGATTGGATCCTGCTACGTGATCTTTACTCTGATTGGCCTCAAGGACGCACGCCACACTGTCTACTGGCTTCCGCCATTCACCTATTTTGCGGCGGGGATGTTGACGCGAATGTTTTCGCGGCCACCACTGCGATATGTGGCAGGTGCGTTGGGGGTTGTGCTGGTGGGGAGTTTCCTGGTTCCCGCGTGGTCGTATCAGCGCCACTATGTTACCGGGTATTCGGCGGCGGCAAAGGCGGTCACGCAAATCGCGCCGGGCGGCATCATTCTCTATGACGGGGATTTGCCGGGCAACTTCATTTTTTTCGTGAGGGCCAACGATCCGAATCGCCACTTTCTTGTACTACGGAAGGCGCTCTACTCTTACCGGATCGACAAGCGTTGGGGCTCGGAGGAATTGATTCATGACGAGAGTGGCATCGAGGATCTGTTGCGCCGGGACGGAGTTCGCTTTGTCGTCGTGTCCGAACATATGCACCAGAATTTCGAGGTGCAACAGACGCTTCGTGACCTGTTGCAGTCCAAGCAATTCAAGTTGCTCGGGCGGTATCCCATTTACTCGATGAGCCAGCCCGCGGACAATCTTCTGCTATATGAAAACGAGCAGTGGGCGCCGCCAACCGACAAGCTTCTGAAGATTCGGATGATGACGCTGAGCCATGACATTGTGGTGCCCTTCAGTCAATTTGAGCTGACCGATCCGCCGGCGCAACCGCAGAGCCACGATGGAAAATAGCTCCAGCCGGCGCCTGGGCCAGTTGGCACCGGGACCGATGAACGACGATGAATCTCAGAAAAAAAATTGTCTACGGCAGGAAAGTGTTGCCCGGCGGAACCCGGCAAGCGCTGAGCGCGCCGGTCCGCGAACCGGTCCACCTGATGATCGCTGTAGCAGACCACTTTGAGCCGGCCATCGACCTGGACAGCGGTTACAAGCGCGTGCCGCGCTCCGAGCAGGAACAGCGACTGGAGAGGTGGGCGCGCGATTATCCGCGAGCCGTAGAAGGCTGGCGGGACCATGACGGCCGTCCGTTTGTCCACACCTACTTTTATCCGGCGGAGCAGTACGACTGTGGCCTGGTTGAGATGATCGCCGAGCATTGCCACTCCGGCTGGGGCGAGATTGAAATTCACCTGCATCATGGAATGTTAGAGCCGGATACGGCCGAGAATACATGGCGGCTTCTGAGCAATTTCCGCGATCAGCTGGCGTTTCATCATCGCTGCCTGGCTGTAGAAGAAGGGTCGGACCAGCCGCGCTACTGTTTCGTCCACGGGAATTTCGCGCTTGCCAACTCGGCCGGGGGACGCTTTTGTGGCGTGGACTCGGAGATGAAGGTGCTCGCCGAAACCGGATGCTATGCGGATTTCACGCTGCCGACCGGGGCCTATCATCCAGCGCAGACGGCCAAGATCAACTCACTGTATGAATGTGGTCTGCCGCTGACAGAAGCCGCGCCCCATCGAGAGGGAAACGATCTGGCTGCAGGTCGCGTGCCCGGCATTTTTCCGCTGATTGTGCAAGGGCCCCTGCTGGTGGACCTGGCTCGTAGCCGGCGCGCTTTTCGGCCAGTGTTTGAACGGGGCGATATCACGAAACCGAATCCGATGAATCTGGACCGGCTGACACTATGGAAGAAGGCCCGAATTCACGTGGCCGGGCGTCCGGATTGGCTGTTTATCAAACTACACTGTCACAGCATGGATCCCACTCAGAAGGACGCGGTGATCGGCGATCAATTCCGTAAATTTCTGGAGCAACTGGTGGGCGGTGCCGAGGAGAGAAAAGAGACCCTGCATTTTGTGACTGCCCGGGAAATGGCGAACATCATCCTGGCAGCTTGCGACGGCAAGGAGGGTGATCCTCGCGAGTACCGCGACTATCGCTTTAAGCTATTGAAGAATCTACCGGCCGTTCGGCAGAAGACTGATTCTCTTCCGGCACGAGCATGAGTCCGCACAGCTAGAACCACGGTAGGGGTCGGGAACTACTCGGAGATGGTGGATCGTTCGGGGACCGGCGTCGCTTTGACCGCAGCGGCCTTGACGCTTGGTTCTTTCAGGGAATACTTAAACAGACAGTAGAAGGCGCGGACGCCGTCTTTCCAGCCGATTTTTTTGCCTTCTTCGTAGGTGCGGCCTGAATAACTGATCCCGACCTCGTAGATCCTTAAATGCCGGCGTGCCACTTTCACCGTGATCTCGGGCTCGAATCCAAAGCGGTTCTCCTCAATGGGGATGGCCTGAATCACCTCGCGCCGAAATACCTTGTAGCAGGTCTCCATGTCAGAGAGGTTGATGTTGGTGAAGCAATTGGAGACCAGGGTGAGCAGCCAGTTGCCGACCGAGTGCCAGAAATACAGAACGCGGCGGGTATTTCCCCCGATGAAGCGCGAACCGTAGACCACGTCGGCTTTGCCGGCAAGCAGAGGCTCGAGAAGGTGGGGATATTCCGCGGGATCGTACTCCAGGTCAGCATCCTGGATGATGACATAATCGCCGGTCGCTTCCTGAATGCCGCGGCGCAAGGCCGCTCCCTTGCCCATGTTGTGCGGCTGGAGGAAGACACGAACCTGGGCATATTTGTTCTCGAGTTCGGCCATGATTTCGCGCGACCCGTCGGTCGACCCGTCGTCCACGCAAATGAGCTCAACCTCGATCGGCACGCCCAGAACTCTCTCGACCATGGTGCGCAGGGTCGCGCGCTCGTTATAGACGGGCATGACAACCGACAGTTTCATGGAGGAAATTGTAACAACCGTATGCGCCCGGCACAATTGATCATTACCGCCCCTGATTACCACCGATTTCCTTTTATTGCTTGCAAATAGCGGCGTTTTTAGGGAGCGGGATATACTTGAAATCACGGTTCTGCCGCGAGTTTGCGGCGCATGGTCGCACGATTTGTGGCCACGCAGGATTGAAGGCAGAGGATTGAAGAAAGAGGGAGCGAATACCCGGCTTAGGCCGGCCACCGCATCATTTCCTGGAGGTTTATGCCGATTACCGAACCACCGGCGCAGTCTCTAGCCGCCGACTTGCAGGATATTTTGAGGTGTCTCAGTTGTGGCTCGAAACTGGAGAGCGATGAGACCGCGGGCTTCCTCTGCCCAGCCTGCAAGCGGGTTTATCCTAACGCGCACGGCATTGCGCGCTTTGTGGATGCCCAACATTACGCGGCGAGCTTCGGTTTTCAATGGCACCGCTATCAGAAGACGCAGCTCGATCACGATGAGGTTCGGGAATCGGAACAAAACTTCCTGATGAAGACGGCGCTGCGTCCCGAAGATCTTAAAGGGAAGTTGGTGCTTGACGTCGGATGCGGGATGGGGCGCTTCGCCGAAGTCGCTACCCGCTGGGGTGCACGCGTGGTGGGCGTGGATTTAAGCGCTGCCGCCGAAGTTGCCGCCAAAAATCTCGCCGACCGAGATTTCGTCGCGTTCCAGGCCGACGTATTTGCATTGCCTTTCGCTCCGGAAAGCTTCGACGTTATCTACAGCATTGGCGTGCTGCATCACACTCCGGATTGCGAAGCCGCGGTAAAAGCGCTGGACAAGTATCTGAAGCCGGGTGGGCTGCTCGTGGTCTGGCTTTACAGCGGATACAACAAGTGGTACCGCTTCAGCGATTTCTGGCGCCGCTATACCCATAAGATGAAGCCAGAGACGCTCCACGGCATTTTGAAAGTCGCGGTGCCGTTCTTTTACAACTTGCAGCAGGGATTGAAACATGTGCCGATCATGGGGCGCGGTGCGGCGGGCATGGTGCATCATGTGTTTCCGGTGAATCGCCAGAAAAATCCGGAAGCGCGCATGCTGGATACTTTTGATTGGTATTCTCCGAGGTATCAGTCCAAGCACACCTACGAACAGGTGTTCAAATGGTATGCCGACATGGGTATGGAAGACATGCGCATCGGCGAGACTTCCATTGCGGTGCGAGGGCGGAAACCGGAAAGAGCACGCTAAAAGCTCATGTGTGGAATTGCTGGGGTGGTAAGCGCAACTCGAGAGAGCAACATTACAGAAGCTCTGGTGCGCCACATGTGCGACCAGATTGTCCACCGCGGTCCGGACGATGAGGGCCTTTACGTGGCCGACGGCGCGGGCCTCGGAATGCGGCGTCTCAGCATCATCGATCTTTCTGGCGGACACCAGCCCGTATTCAATGAGGACCGCAGCGCGTGGATTGTCTACAACGGTGAGGTCTATAACTTCCCCGAGCTGCGCCCGGAACTGGAGAAGCGCGGCCATCGCTTCTACACCAAGACCGATACCGAAGTCATTATTCATCTTTACGAAGAAATGGGCGCGGACTGCGTAAAAAAACTGCGCGGCATGTTCGGTCTGGCAATTTACGACAAGACGAAACGCAAGCTCATCCTGGCGCGCGACCGGTTTGGCAAAAAACCGCTGCACTACGCGCTGGTGAAAGACAAGCTTTACTTTGCTTCTGAGATTAAATCGATTCTCGCGGTTGCTCCCGAACTCGCCGAGGTGAATGCGCAGGGACTTCTCGAATATCTTTATTACGGCTACGTTCCGGATCCGATCACGGCTTTTACCGGAATCCAAAAGCTGGCGCCGGGACATCTGCTGGAATTCGAGAATGGCAAGATTCAAATTCGCCAGTATTGGGACCTGCCCGAGTACAGCACGCATTCTCCCAAGAGCGAAGAAGAATGTTTGGAGGAACTGGAGCATCGCCTGCTGGAGGCGACGCGGATTCGTTTGATCTCTGATGTGCCGCTGGGAGCGTTTCTGAGCGGCGGCACCGACTCTTCCACGATCGTGGCGCTGATGGCGCGCGCCAGTTCCGGACCGGTGAAAACGTTCGCCATCGGTTTCACAAAAGACGATTTCAACGAAGCACACTACGCGCGCATGGTGGCGAAGAAGTTCGGCACCGATCATCATGAGATGATTCTCGAGCCGGACGTGGTCGAGACGGTGGAGCATCTCACGAGTTCGCTGGAAGAGCCTTTTGGCGACTCCTCGATGTTGCCGACCTACTATGTTTCGCAGATGGCGCGGAAGCATGTGACGGTGGCGCTTTCCGGGGACGGCGGCGATGAAATCTTTGCCGGATACGATCGCTATCGTATCCACTCCAACCGCCGCGTTTTTGAATATATTCCGGACTGGGCGCGGCGCATCTACCGGGATCAGCTATTCCGCTTCCTGCCGCGCGCGATGAAGGGCCGCAAGTTGGCCTACAACATTGCCTTGCCATGGCGGGAACGCTACGTGGATGGACTGTCGTTTGTGCCCGCTTTCGAACGGGACGCTCCGCTGCTTTCCGATGATTTTCGGCAGGTGCTGCGGCGCAGCGACGATCCACAAAATGTCTTATTACGATACTTTGCCAAAGCTCCTGCCCATGATCCGGTAAGCGAGATTCTCTACGTTGATACCAAGACCTACATGGTCGCCGATATTCTCACCAAGGTTGACCGGATGAGCATGTTGAACTCCCTGGAAGTTCGGGTGCCGATCCTGGATCACGAGTTCGTGGAGTGGGTCACGGGGCTGCCGCCGGAGTGGAAACTGCGTGGTAACACGCAGAAATATATCCTGCGAAAACTGGCGGAGCGGGTCGGCGTGCCGAGGGAGGCGCTGAATCGCCCGAAGCAGGGGTTCGCGTTGCCGCTGGTGCACTGGATGCGCAACGAATTGAAAGACGTGCTCATGGTTCTGCTCGAACCGCGCACCTTGCAGCGCGGCTATTTCGAAGCGGCCGGCATCCGCACGCTGATGAACGATCACCTCTACGGTGGTCGGATACTTACGGGACGCATCTGGCGCTTGCTCATGTTCGAGCTCTGGCACAGAAATTTCCTGGAGAAATTTATCAAGCCGGCGGGACTGTTCTCGCTTCCCATCGTGGCGGATTCGCGAAGCGAGGCAGTGGTTTCAAGCGCCGTCGCTCCTGGTACCGTCGCTTCTGGTAGCATGGCCACCGCTCCAGCCGGAGAATAGCTTGCTGGAATCGCGCGCCGTGGACACGCCGCAGTCGACCCCTCCCAAGCCCTCGCGAAGCGGCCTGTTTCTAATGACCAACACCTTCGAGACGGGAGGCTCCGAGCGCCAGTTTGCAGCGCTGGCGCAGAATCTCGGCTCCGAGAAATTTCAGCTTCACACCGGTTGCATCTGGCGTCATGGTCCGTTGGCAGAAGCGTTCGCGGACGTACCCGAATTTCATTTGGGGGGCAGTCTGTACGGGTGGAAATCGCTGCGAGTTCGGTGGCGGCTGAGCCGGCATCTGCGGCAGCGCCATGTGCAAATTGCGCACGCTTTCGACTTTTACACGAATCTGACTTTGATTCCCGCCGCCCGCTGGGCTCACGTGCCGGTGGTGATCGGCAGCCATCGGCAACTGGGAGACTTGATGACGCCCGCGCAATTTCGGGCCCAGGCCGCAGCTTTCCGATGGTGCGACGCTGTGGTGTGCAATTCGCAAGCGGGAGCGGATCGACTCGCCGCCGCCGGAGTCTCGCGCGACAAACTGGTGGTGATCGGCAATGTGCTTCTCCCCGAGGCGTTCGTTGCCGCTCCGGCGGCCGTGCCGCGACGCCCCGGGGTGCTGCGTGTGGGCATGGTCGCTCGCATGAATGCGCGGTACAAGAATCACTCCGGATTTCTGAGAATCGCGGTTCGCATCCATCACCAGTTGCCGGATGTTGAATTTCTGCTGGCGGGAGATGGTCCACTGCGCGCCGAGATTGAACAGGAAGCGCAAACGCTGGGCCTCGGATCCCACGTTTCTTTCCTTGGAGATCGACGCGACATTTCTGCCGTGCTGGCCTCTATGGATGTGGCTGTGCTTACTTCGGACTCGGAGGGCTTGTCGAACGTGATTCTGGAAGCGATGGCAGGGAATTTGCCTGTCGTGGCCTACGACGTGGGAGGTAACGGTGAGTTGGTGAATGAGCAACGCGGAGCGCTGGTCGCGGCCGGAAATGAAGCCGGTTTTGCCGATGCAGTCCTGCGGATTCTGGCGGGCTCGACGTCCGCAGACTCGTTGCGCCAGCAAATGGGCCGGAATGCAAGGAGCTTCGCGGAGCAGAACTTCGGCCTCGATCGGGTGCGCAATCGCTATCTGGAACTCTATGAGAGTCTGCTGCAAAAAAAACGCCCCGGTTCTAGTCCGAGAAAGACGTCGGGAGCTTGAGCGTGAGCGCGCACGAAATCTCCGCACAGCGACAGCGGCTGAAGGTGGCAATCATAGCGCCGAGCCTGCGCTATGTTGGCGGACAGGCGGTGCAAGCCGAGTTGCTGTTGCGGATTTGGCGTGACGACCCGGATATCGAAATGAGCTTCATCGCCGTCGACCCGCCGCTGCCTCGAATGCTTGCCTGGGCCGAAGGCATTCCTGGTCTGCGGACGATGCTGCGCGAGCCGATCTACTTTTTTTACCTTTGGCGTGGACTTCGAGACGTTGATATTGCTCATATCTTTGCTGCGTCGTACTGGTCGTTCTTGCTTGCCCCTGCACCGGCGTGGCTTTTTGCGCGGCTTCGCGGCAAGAAGGCGCTCATCAACTATCGGAGCGGGGAAGCGCGTGATCATCTTCGGCGTTTCCGGTCAGGTTTGTTTGTTCTGTCGCGAGTCGATGAAGTTGTCGCGCCCTCGGGTTATCTGGTAGATGTCTTCCGCGAGTTCGGACTGAAGGCGACGGTGGTGCCGAATGTCGTGGACCTTACGCAGTTTCACTACCGGGAGCGCAATCCTCTTCGTCCCCATCTCGTATGCACGCGCGGGTTCTCGACCTATTACAGCGTCGATGTGGTGGTGCGGGCTTTTGCGGAAGTGAAGAAAGCGTATCCCGAAGCCCGGCTCGACCTGGTCGGCGGTGGTCCGCTGGAGGCTGATGTCCGAAAATTGGTCGAGGAGTTGAAACTTTTGGACGTGAATTTCACGGGCGTTGCCTCACGCGCGGACATAGGGAAGTGTTACGACGAGGCGGACATTTTCATCAATGCTTCATGGCTGGATAATATGCCGGTCTCTATCATCGAAGCTTTCGCTGCCGGGACGCCGGTCGTGACCACGTCGCCGGAGTCGATTCCATATCTCGTGGAGCACGAACGCACTGGTCTTCTTTCTCCGGTAGGAGACGAAAAAGCGCTCGCCGCTAATGTGATCCGCCTGTTGTCGGAACCAGTGCTGGCTGCGCGGTTGGCGCAGAATGCCTACGTGGAGTCGAGTAAGTACACATGGGAGGCCGTGCGCGGGCAGTGGCTGAGAGTGTACCAGGGTCTGGCTCCCGGATTGACTTCCTAATATCGAGTAACTCCAGCAATTCCAGTTCTACTAAGCGAATTCAACATATGTGTGCCCCAATTCGCGTACACACCGTTTGCCAATTATAAGAAGATCAGATTTCCAGGAAAATGGGGTATAATCCTCACCTTCTTCTCCGGGATCGTTCGCTATATCACTATCTTTCGAGGTGTAGCCCATGAACGCATCTGGCCGTCGAATTTCTTTACGAACAGTGGTTATGCTGAATGCCGTGTTGTTACTTGGTGGATATGCCCTGGGACAGAACGGTCCCATTGCGGTGGTGGTTCCGACCAGCGTTAATTTCGGGCAGGTATTGGTCGGCCAAACGAGCCCCCAGCAACGGATAACTCTCAAGAACATCGGAAATTCAGAACTAACGGTTTCGAGCATTGCGATCAGTGGAAATTTCGCGCTCCCCAAAAACACCTGTGGCAATGGGGTCAAGCCGGGGACACACTGCAATGTTTATGTGACGTTCACACCGAATGCTCTTGAAACGGAAACTGGTTCGCTGACTTTCACGGATAACGGATCCAACGGCACGACGCAAACAGTCTCGCTCACGGGCACAGGCTCCAACAATGCCTACACCAAGACCACGGTAACCGCTTCCGCGAAAAAGATTTTAGCGGGATCACCTATCACCTTCACGGCGACGGTTGTATCTTTGGGCGGTGGAGTAATTCCTGATGGCGAGCAGGTATCTTTTACAGTTCACGAGCGCGAATTGGGTTATGGGACGCTGCAGGGAGGAGTTGCGATTCTCAACACCACATTGGATGTAATTACCCAACCAACGGAAAAAATCGTAGCTCAATACGTGGGCGAGCAGACTTTCTACACCAGTGCAGGCAGCGTTGATGTGTTGGTGTTCAAATACGATACAACCACGTCGATGACATCGAGTCCCAATCCTTCCGTGTATGGGCAAGCGATTACATTCACGGCTACCGCGACTTCAGACGGCCCGTTCCCTCCAACCGGGCGGTATTGGCTTTTTCTTCCCGGCCTTGGGAGAAGGGAGGGTCCAGTCCGTGTTTACAATCACGTAGAGAATGTTGGAAGCTTTGGGGTAGGAGCGGAATATGAAGGCGATCCGTATAATTATCCTTCTCAGGGCGGGATGACGCAGTACGTTGATCCAACGACAACGACGACTACCATCCAATCTTCGAAGAACCCATCCGTTCAGGGTAAGCCGGTCACATTAAAAGCTGTTGTCAAGACGCCATGGGAGATAGTGAAGATCGTTTATGGTTCCGTCACGTTCAGCTCGGGAGCGAATACATTGGGAACGGTGACGCTGAAGGATAGTGTGGGCAGCATAACAGTTTCATCACTTCCCGCAGGTCAGGATACGATTACGGCGACGTACACTCCGGGCAACGGCAATTTTTTGGGTAGCTCGGCCGCTTTGGTGCAGACTGTGAAGTAAGTGATAAACTCGAAGCCGCTGAGGCCATGTCCGTTCGCCGGCGGAATGTTGATCTTGAAAGCTGCCTTCTTGTAACCTACAAGGATGCCGCGTTGTTGTCAGGAGGATCCGAGATTCCCATTCGGAGGATTGTCATCCTGATAGGCAATTCCTCCGCGGCGAAAAATACATAGGTCCTTCGCTGACGCTCAGGATGACATCCAACTTGTGACAATTCAGATTTGGGGTGCGCTAGTGTCAGGAGGATCGGAGATTCCCATTCGATTGAGTTCTCCGAACCGGGCGAGCGGAGTATAAGTCTTCAACCAAAGTTTCACATCGAAATAAATCGGATACAAGAAACTCATCAGGCTTACCGGCAAGGTGCGTTGGCTCTGAAGTTCATCCGGCGTACCTACCAGTGCGTAGCCGGTTTCGCGCAGCAAGCCGCCGATCAGACTTTCCACCTGCGCGATTTCAGTCTTCGACATCAGGGCTTTCCAGCGTTCGATCGGATTCGATTCCTTTTCCCGTCCGTCACCTCGGAACGAAGAGTTGGGATCGAGCAGAGTGCCCACGGCATTTTGCTGGATGCGGTCGTAATTGAGATCGTGATCCATGAATACGGCCAGGCGAGCCAGCGTTTCGCGGGGCTTTTGCACTACATCCTCGAAATGAACTTCGATGTAGTCTCCGGCCATGCTACGTCCATAGTTGCGGCCCTTGCTGACGATCCAACGCCAGAAGATGGCGGGTACCAGCAAACCGCGTTTCTTGTCCCACGGTAGCGGTTTGATCCAGCCGATGCGATGGAGAGAAGCGGTGACGTCGCGGCCGTCGCGGATGATGTGAACGATCAGCGCGTCGGGGAAAAGCTTCTTGATGAGCGGAAGATAGAGAAGGTGCAGAGGCGTGCACTCGGCCCAGCGATCGACGCCCTGCTTCTGGGCGATGGTTTCCATCAGGATGCGCAGGAAATCAGCCGCGTTGCGGCAATCGTTCAGAATCCTTGGTTCAATCTCTTCGCGGGTCAGGCCCGAGCGATAGAACAGCTTGCTTTTCAGCCAGTGATCGAGCAGGGCTCGGCGGTTTTCGAGCTTTGCCAGATTTCCGAAGCGAAGTCCGATGAGGTTGAAGGCGTTGCTTTCGGCATGATAGATGGCGAACCCTCCGGCCGAAAGGAGGGTGTGATAGAGCATCTTGGTTCCGGAGCGACCGCAGCCGAGCACGAACACCGGGGCCTTGGAGCGCGCTCGCGCTGCTGGAGCAGGACCTGCCGGTTGTTTATCGAGTAGTGCGGGTGTTTCGTTCATAGCGCGAATTCAACCTGCCGGATGCAAGGTGCCGATTCACGATGCTCACCCGCGAACGGATTCCACGATCGCGTCCGGTCCATCCTCCAGTTCGAGGACGGACAGATTGGCCATGCGCCCGGCGGGAGTATTCATCTTCACCCACATCTTCGTGTTGAGATATGTCCGATACAGCGCTCGGTTGCCCCACTGGCGCATTCCCGGCGTTCGCTCGGCTTCCGGAAGCGACAAAGCGTAGCCGGTCTGCTCGAGACATTTTCCCACGGCGGCTTCGATCGCGGCGACATCGGTTGGCGAAAGCCGTTCTCTCCAGCGCCCCGAGGGATTGATCTGTTCCTCTCCAATTTCTTCGCGGAAGGAAGAGTTGGACTCCGAGAGCCGTCCGAGACCAACCCTTTGGATGCGATCGTAGTCGAGATCGTGATCGAGAAAGCCGCTCAGTTTCTGTAGTATTTCCCGGGGTTGGTTGATCAGGTCCTCGTAATGGATTTCGAGGTAGTCGGCGGGAAAGCGGCTGCCTTGGTCGCGCCCACTGCGGACCATCCACTCCCAATATAAGGCGGTCGCTACCAGGCTGCTGGTTGCGCTGCGGTCCCAGGGCAGAGGGCTGAAGCCGCCCATTTTCTTAAGCGATAGAGCGATGTCGCGGCCGTCGCGGATGATATGCAGAAATAGCGCGTTGGGAATGCTCGCCTTCAGTTGGTCGACGTGCAGAACGTTGTCGGGATCGTAGGCGGCCCAACGTGGGACTCCCTGGCTGTGGGCGACCGCGTCCATGACCACCCGGATGAAATCTCCACCGTCGCGGCATTCGTTCAGAATGCGCAGCGACAACTGATTTGCATCGAGCCCGGTGCGCCGAAAGCCTTTGCTGCGCAACCAGGTTTCCAGCAATTTTTTGCGATTGCCGCGATGGTCAAGTGAGCCAAACCGCGGAATCAAGGTCTCATAGACCGGCAGGGAGCCGCGGTAATTTGCAAACCCGCCCGCAGACAACAGCATGTCATAGAGGAGATTTGTTCCTGAACGATGACAGCCCATCACAAAGACAGGACTAATCTTGCGCTTCCCTGGATTCTCAATCGCCTGCATTGATGGCCAACAAACAGAAGTTTATCACCCCACCAGAAGGGGAAGTTACCGGCCGATGAAGATCACCGGATTACGAAAGTCACCTAATCACTCGACACAATGCTATTCCACGCCAGCTAGCGCAGCATCGATGGCGTCTACATCTGCCCCAATATCCTTGCCATCGGTGCCAGCAGAGGCTCCGGGGGAAGTTTTGCTGCAGCCGGGGGCGTTGGCATGGCAAAGCCGTGCGTCCTTGCTCACTCCATTCTGGTAATCGCGCACACCCGCCGCTTGGGGCGAGGAAACTACGATGGTGCCCTTCGGCCATCCACCTTTTTCACCAATGATGATGTTCTTTTCGAACCTATAGTTGACGAAACAGGCTGCCAGCACTCCCTCGGCACCTAATCGCTGCGCCCCGTGCGCGCAATTGGCGGGGCCGCCCCCAACGGAGGAAAACTCGGGCTGTCTCCCTCCTGGCATCAACAGGCTGTTGGTAACGCTGAAATTGGGGATCTTCTGTCCTGTCTTGTTTCCCACGTAAAAAATGGGGCCAGACACAAACGCGGTCACGTGATCGATGGCAACGTCATGCAGTAACTCAGCGTTAGAGCTCACGACCGCGAACTCGCCATGTCCCCTCCAGTCCCGGTCGTGAACTCCATCGACCAGCAAATCGTGAATGCTGTAGCGGCCTCCGTCCGCCGCTGCGCCCTCGTTTGCCGAGTACGCGTTGGCGATACCGATCACGCCGCCGACGTTCCGTATGCGGTTGTAACGCAGCGTGACGTCTGTAACCGCACACTTCGGACACAAGTTGCCACTTTGATTTTTCGGCGTCAGCATGATGGAAAACCCGGTCTGGGTGAACCCGCCCCAGCAGTTCTCCATGAGATTCGCCTCGAAGAGCACGCGAATGCCGCTTTTCAACTCGAAGTGGTTTTTGACGATGGGAGGGTTGCCGGCGCCGAGCGGAGCGTATCCCGGTTCGCCTTCTTTCCAGAGCAAGGGTTTGAACAGATGATTGCGGCGAATTTCGATGTCGGTGGGATTGACTGTGGACTTGGCGCCACCGAACAGAATGTTTTCTCCCGAGGCCTCAACAAAGTTGTTGTATATCTTCAGCGTGCTGACGGGGAGGTCGCCATTTCCACCGCCCAAGGCGGACGAATCGGTGCAACTGCCGGTGCGGGCAATGCAAATAAATCCGCTGAGATAGGAGTTGATTACGGCGATGAATCGGGCGCCATGAATCATCCCAATCCCTTTGTTCATTTCCGCGCCTTCGGAGGCGTGTAACCAGTTGCGATCGAAAATGAGGTGATCCGAGCCCTCGGTGCTCACCAGGCGGGCAATATGCGCGTCGGGCTGAGAGACCCACTCTATGCCAATGAAGCGATAATGATCTCCAATCTGGGCTCCAGAGGGCGCTTTGACCACCAGGGTCGCCATCAGCTTCGCTGGTCCACCGGCGGGTTGGGCGAAGACGGGCCTGCCGGGCAGACTGGCAACACCGGCCCAGGCTGGTGAGACGCGGGTACCTTCCGGAGGCAGTTTCGCATCGGGCGTGTCGGTGCGAATGGTGATGTAGTGCTGGTCGTCGCATTTCTTTCCGGGCAAATCTCTGATCTCGAATGAGGCGCCGGCGGTAAGCAGAAGGGTATCTCCACACTTCGCGGAATCCACCGCTGCACGCAGGTCGGAATTCGCAGCGATGCGAATCTCTTTTCCGGGAGACGGAGTTCCATCCAACGCTGTGTAGTAGCAGGAGGTAGGAAGTTGTGCTGGCCCATCGTTTACCCCGAACTTGGGGACGTCGCCCTTCCCACAATAGGCGTTTTCGGTTAGAGGAGGAGCGCTTTCAGTGCCGGCCGACACTGGGCCGGTCAAGGCAAGAACCGCGACCAGGGCGACGAGCGAGCGAAATGCGGGTGAACGAAAGACGCGCGAATAAAAGATGAAGGAAGGAAAAACCGGGGAATCAAACCTGTGCGAATGCGCCCAGCTAGGACGACCAGAAAGTGAGGACACGACGTTCGTTTCTCCTAACCACACGCCCCTGTGGGTTTAAGCGATGGCGACTTTCGCCGATTGTGTTGGCCAAATGGTAACACGGTGGTTGCAAAACCTTGTTCGCCTGATCCTTCTTGTCTAATCGCCAATTTGCGGCTGGGGTTCGGGCTGCTGAGCGGCCAGGGCACGCACTTTGTCACGGCTCATGCGCCACGTTCGGTTGCGCATCCGGCAAGCGTTCTTGGTAATCAGGAAACGAATGAAGATCTCGGCCCGTCCGAACGCGGATAAATGCTCCGGGTTCCAGCCTTCGGCATACTCTTCCAACAGAGGCTCGCCCGACAGCCGTCCTAAAACTTCAAGCAACACGCGGTTGATCCAGTGATAGGCGGGAGGGCACAAATATTGGCGGGACGCGTACCAACTCCATCGCCGGCGATAGTCCCAGGTGGGGAGCATGGTTTTCAGCCCTTCGATTCCGTCGGCGAATAACCTGCCGACCGCGGGGTCGCCCGTCTCCACAAATAAGTCGTACAAACCGAGCAGGGAAGTCATGAATCCGTCAAGGATCCCCGGGATGGAGTCGCCCGGGAGTTCACTGTAAAGTGCGCCCGCGGTCAGCGGTTCGCGCACCCCTCCATCGCGGACATCGATTTCGAAAATTCGACCTGCGCCCTGCAGCAGTTCGAGAAGTCGAGGGCGCCTGGTCAAGCGATAACCGCGCACCAGCGCGCTGATTACCATGCCTTGGTCATAGGCAGATATCCAGGGAGCTTTCAGGAAAGTCTGGCCCTGCAGACAATCGAAATTGTTGGCCCAGACGACACAGCCGTCGCCGCGGACAAAGGCATGCGCTTCCAGCCAATCTACCTGCTTCAGAAAAGCCGTCAGGCTGGCATCGTCATGATGACGCAAAAAATGGCCGAGGTTGACCAGTCCCCACCAGGCTATGTAGGCGGGTTTATAGATCACACCGGTGAGCCGGGTACGCGCCCGCGGGACGCCGGTTGCGTCCATGCTCATGACGCTCCAGGAAAGCTTCTCGCTATAGATGTAGTAGTGAAGCGATGCTTTGGGACCAGCTTCGGGAACAATATCTAGCGGATAATCGAAGCGAAACGAGAATATCTCTCGATGCAATGCCCGGAGCGCGTAGCGTACCCTTTCGAAAGATTTCTCGATTTCATAGGTGCCATTCTCGGGCATAGACGCCTGGTAGGGAGGCATTGTACCTCTTTGTTCGGACTCTCGATCACCTTACTTTTGTAATCCGGTTGAACACGGCTGGAAGCAAGAAATACGTTTAAAATGGCCGCTGGCTGGGCGATACTAAGCAAGAATCCTTCGCGGGCGATCCATCGGGGAATGTCAGAGAAAATACCTAGAAATGTGGTGTCGGTGGACGTGGAAGATTATTTCCACGCCGAGGCTTTTTCCGATATCGTCGATCGCGCCCGCTGGGATAGCTACGCCAGCCGCGTCGAGCCGAACACCCGGCGCCTTCTGGAATTACTGGCCGGGCTCAATATACACGGCACTTTCTTCGTTCTGGGATGGGTCGCCGAACGCTTTCCGGCGCTGGTGCGCGAGATCGCATCGGGCGGCCACGAATTAGCCTGCCATTCCTACTGGCATCGCTTGATCTATAAGCTCGATCCAGCGGAATTCAGGGAAGATACACGGCGGGCCAAAAATATCATTGAACAGATCGCGGGCCAGGCGGTGACGGGATATCGCGCGCCAACATACTCTGTGATTGATCGCTCGGTGTGGGCCCTCGAGGTTTTGGCTGAGCTGGGGTTCACTTACGACTCCAGTATTTTTCCGATTCATCATGATCGCTATGGAATGCCCGGTGCTCCGCGTTCGCCGTTTCGTTTTCAGACGCGGTCAGGACCTATGACTGAGTTTCCCATCACCACATTTCGCCTGGCTGGACATAATCTGCCGGTGGGAGGTGGCGGCTACCTTCGGCTGCTGCCGCGGTTGTACACGCGACTGGGATTGAAACGCGTGCAAAAAGAGGGTTTGCCGATTGTAATCTACATCCATCCCTGGGAAGTAGATCCCGAACAGCCGCGCTTACCGGCGCGGATGAGTACCCGTCTCCGTCACTACACCAATCTAGGGCAGACGCTTGACCGTTTTGAGAGCGTGCTGCAAACAGGAAATTACACCAGCTTCCGCGAAAGCGGACTCGCCGATACGGCCAAGGATTTTGATTTCTATGAATGGAACCAGCACAACAACTGACGAAACCCAGCAGATTGCGAAATACTGGAACGACATCGCGAGTGACTTTGATGCGATTTACACGGGCAAGAAGAATCCCATTGCCCGGGGCCTCGATCGCTGGCTGCGCCGCGACATTTACCAGCGATTCGAATGGGTAATGCGTCAGGCGGGCCCATCCCCGGACTTGCGCGGGATGAAGATCTGCGACATCGGATGCGGGTCTGGACGCTTTGTCACCAGCCTGGCCAAACGAGGCGCCCAGGTTACAGGTGTCGACTTTGCGCCCGACATGCTGAAACTGGGGGCACAGCTTGCCGAAAAGGAAGGGGTCTCCGATCGATGCAAGTACATTCTGAGCGATGTGCTCGATTGGAAGACGAATGAGCAGTTTGATCTGGTGATCGCGATCGGATTCTGGGACTACGTCGCCGATCCGTTGCCGAGATTGAAGGTCATCCGCGGGCTTACAAAGACGACGTTCCTTTCGGCGTGGCCTCGGGCTGGAACCCTGCGTGCCGGAATTCGCAAAGTTCGGCTGAAAGCGGATGGCTGCCCCGTGTATTTCTTCACGCGGCCGAAGGTAGAGGAATATTTGCAGCGCGCGGGCTTCCACATGGATACGCATGAGATTCTCGGGCAATTGCACTGCGTCAGGTCATCGGTAGCGGCAATCTAAGGCGATGGCGAGGCTCCTGTTCTGGATCTCGGCCGGAGTTGCTGTCTACGTTTACATCGGTTACCCCCTCCTGCTGTGGGCGGTGCAGGCAGTGTTTCCGGTGGCGCCGCGTCAGGAACCGATAGAGCCCTCGGTCTCGCTGCTGGTGGCCGCCTACAACGAAGCCGCTGTTATCGGGGACAAAATCCGCAATAGCCTCGCGCTCGATTATCCGGGCGGCAAACTGGAAGTCGTGATTGCCTCGGACGGATCGAAGGATGCGACGGCCGAGATCGTCCGCGCGTTTTCGGAAAGCAAAACCGGTAGCCCAGCCGATGGCGCCGGGCGCGTTCGCCTGCTCAACTACGAGCAAAATCGCGGCAAGATGGCGGTTCTCAATGATGCTGTGCCAGAATTGCGCGGAGACATCGTGGCCTTTTCGGACGCCTCGAGCATGCTGGCTCCGGAGTCGGTTCGCATCCTGGTGCAGAACTTTAACGATCCGCACGTCGGCGCGGCGAGTGGCGTCTACCGCCTGCTGAAGAAGGATCAAGCGCAGCTCGGCTCGCAAGAGGATCTCTACTGGAAATACGAGACATTCCTCAAGGTGCAAGAGGCTAAGCTGGGCGCCTTTACGGGCGCGCATGGATCTCTTTATGCCATCCGCCGCACGCTATATCCATTTCCGTCCGAGAGCACCATCAACGACGACTTCACGATCCCCATGCGCATCCTCGAGCGGGGGCACCGGGTGGCGTATGAGCCGGCTGCCGTGGCTTATGAAGAAGCCCATGAGATGGAAGGATTCTCACGAAGGGTACGAATCACGGCGGGAAACATCGAGCAACTGCGGGAGATCAAGGGTTTGCTCTGGCCTCCACGGCCGTTCGTCCTGTTCTGTCTGCTCTCGCATAAGACGGGTCGACTGCTGGTACCCGCATTCATGGTCATAGCGCTGGTAGCGAATGTGATGCTGCGTGGCCAATTCCCCTATAACTGGTTGCTGCTGGGTCAAGCGCTTTTTTACGGACTCGCCGTGCTGGGGGCTGTGGTTGGCCTTAAGCCGAAAGTTCTCCGGCTGCCGTACTACTTCTGCATGATTAATTCGGCGCTGTTTGCCTGGGTCTATCAAGCTTTGCGTCACGGCCGCGCGATTCCGTCGCGCATCGAACTAGACAGGCTGGGCGACGGTCCGCCCCTCGGATAGAGGCCGCTGAAAGCTGTACAGCGATACCGGGAAACGAACCAGACGTCTTCCCAGACTCTCTATTCGAGGCATCGCCGCGGGGCGAATGATCCAACCACAAAAATAGCGAGATCGGGATAGGGGGAACGGTCACCCGTCCTCCCCTCCCACACCACCGTACATGCGGGTCCGCATACGGCGGTTCGGCGGATTAAGCGAGGACCGTACGACCAGGGGCGGAAGCCCGAGCTGGGCAAAGTAAGCATTCGGCAGAGCGATGGTCAGGGCGGGCGAGTGCGCGAGCCGCCACGGACCGTGAGGGTTCCCGGCCGTTTTCGCCGCGAGGTCCTTACTGACGCCCCGTTTGCGCAGCTCGCGGAACCTTGTCCGTCCACGCTTCCATTGCTTCCACACCACCGACCGAAGTCGGCGGCGTAACCACGTCTCAAGACGTTCCAGCACCGAGGGCGTTTGACAGTCGCCGAAGTACCCGAGCCAGCCACGGAGATAGGTCGCCAGTTCCTTGACCATCGGCCGCAAGCTGATGCCGCGGGTTCTCCGCGTCTGCTCCCGAATCCGCTCCTTGAAGCGAGCGATAGCCTTGGGGGCGATGCGCCGCCTCGGTTCTCGTTCCCCCGTGAAGCTGAATCCGAGAAACTTCCTTTGCCCCGGTCGAGCGACGGCGCTCTTCGCCTGGTTGACCTTGAGCTTGAGACGGTGCGTGATGAAGCGAGTAACGCTCTCCATCACTCGTTGTCCCGCTCGTTCGCTGCTGACGTAGATGTTACAGTCGTCGGCATAGCGGACGAAGCAGTGACCGCGCCGCTCTAACTCCCGGTCCAGTTCGTCCAGCACCAGGTTGGAAAGTAGTGGTGAAAGCGGACCGCCTTGAGGCGTTCCCTCATCCACCGCACTCACCAACCCATCCTCCATCACTCCGGCCTCCAGAAACGCTCGAATCAATTTGAGCATTCGCTTGTCGGCCACGCGCTCGGCCACCGCCGCCATCAGGCGGTCGTGGTTTACTCGATCGAAAAATTTCTCCAAGTCGAGATCCACCACCCAGCGGTACCCTTCGGCGATATACTGCTGCGCCTTGTGCACCGCTTGCTTCGCACTGCGCCCCGGTCGGAAACCGTGGCTATGTTCGGAGAACGTCGGGTCCCAGCGCTTCTGCAGAACCTGCAGCACCGCCTGCTGAATAAAGCGATCCAGCACGCAAGGAATGCCTAGCTTGCGCATTCCACTGCCATCCGGCTTCGGGATTTCCACCCCTCTTACCGGCTGCGGTTGATAAGTTCCGCTTCGTAGCTGTTCCCCGATTTCCAGCCCATGCTGCTTCAGGTAGGCCGGTAATTCGTCGACGGTCATCCCGTCTACTCCCGGACTCCCTTTATTCGCCTTGACTCGTTGTAATGCCTGCTTGCAGTTTTCCAGCTCGCAGACTTCTTCCATCAGTCGTTCGGTTCCGGCCAGGCTTTCAGACTTGCGCTTCGCCACCAGCGTTTCGGTCCCTTTCGCGGCGGGCTTCGGAGCATCACTCCTACTTTCCACCGGAAAGGCCAGCACCCCTTGTTCGGGTCGGTTTTTCCGCCGCTGTCCGCTCATGAGTCGCGCCGCTTACTTGCCCTTTCCTTTATTCCCCTTGCGGAGTACCGTTCGGGCCTTCGATCATCGTTCCCCGCTTGGCCTATCTTGTTTGCTCCGCCTTTCGGCTTTGGAGTGCCTCAATAGCTTCGCCGACTGCATGACCTACTACGCCCTTTGCTGACTTCTGCGACACGATCGGGATGAATCGCTTTCACCCTCAGTCACGATTTCGTGACGTGCCGCAGACCTCCCGAGGTAAGTTCGACCGCCTTCGACACGCAACCGCCGGATCTACCACCCGTGCGCTTGATGGATATGGGCTTCGCAATCATTGGCTCGCTCGCCCGCCACCGTAGGCCTCATATCCGGTTCTTGTTCATCGGCTCGCGTCTTTGCTCCACGCTTCTTTCAGGCCCCGCCTCACGGCGGGTGTTATTTCACCCTTGCGCTTCGCTATGACTTCACCTCCATCAGGTTGTCAAAGGGACTTTCACCCTCAAGCTGTCGAACATGCTCGGCACACCAAAAGAGAGGTCCGCGGCGAACCGCGGACCTTGATGGTGCGAGGGAGAATGCTAAGCCAGAGCGTTTATTCCACGTTTGCCAGCGCTTCGTTGAGCCCGACTATATCCGCGCCAAGATTCTTGCCGTCGGTGCCCATGTTCGTATAGGGGCTACCCGTCTGCAACTGATAGTTGCCGGCGCCGTAGTTAACGAATTCAACGTCAGTGACGGATTGCGCGAAACTGTTGCCCTTCGGCCAGGATGACGGCGGAAAGTGAGAAGGAACCGCGACCAGAGCGTTGGTGTTAAACGTGTAGGTGCTGAAACAACTGTTGAAGCTAGTCACCGGTACGTCCTTGACGGCGCAACTTGCGTCTCCACCGCCCGAGTTCCATACCGGGATCCCGCCGGTAGCAACGATGCTGTTGGTAAACACAAATGCGTACATAGTCGGATTCGTGAGCTTGTTCCCGAGGAACATGATGCCGCCCTTCGGATCAGCGAAAGCGGTGATGTGGTTGATGGTAACTGTGTTCAGCGGGTTCGACGACCAGCCGTTCATGACTTCAAACAGAGTGCCCGGGCCATCGTAGTTCACGCTGATGTCGTCCATGACAACGTCGTGAATGCTCCAGCGGGTGCCTGCCTTGGCGTCGCCTCCGCCCTCGCCATCGCCGGAAGTGGAGGTTGCCAGTTGCATGCCGCCTCCGCCATGGGCGATATGGGTATAGCGGACGGTCACGTCTGTGACCTCACAAATCGGACAAACGTTGCCATGTTTGATGGTGTGCTGGTTCTTCGGAGTCAAGAGAATGCCGAAGCCGGTCTGGGTGAAACCTCCCCAGGAGTTTTCCATGAGATTGGCTTCGACCAGAACGCGAACCGCATTCTTGAGTTCGAGATGATTCTTGACGACGAAGGGACGGCCATCGGCACCGCCCACGAAGGGATTGTTTCCTCGCATCCACTGCATGGGCTTGAAGAAGTGGTTGTATTGGATGCTGATGTCGGTCGGAGTTAAAGTCGCGCCGCCGCCGCCGAACATGACGGCTTCGCCCGCCGCTTCCAGGAAGTTGTCCACAATCTTGTACGGACCATCCTGGTTATCCCCGGTGCCACCACTCACCGCGTGCGAATCGGTACAGGTGCCGGTGCTGGCGATGCAATGGAAGTCGCTGAAGTAAGAATCGACGACGGCGACGTTACTCGATCCGGAGAGGTTAAAACCATCCCGCGTTTCGTCCTGGGTGGTGCCGTGCAGCCAACTGCGATCGAGCACAATGTAACTCGCTGTGCCCTTGAGGTCGAGCGATATCAGGTCGGGCGCACCACCGGTTCCGGTGAGCCGCGTCAGTTCCAGTCCCACCAGCCGGTAGTGATTTGCTCCCGACTGGAAGACGATTGGACCGGCCTCAATTTTCGAAGGAACAACCAGCTTCGCCAAGACATTCTGCGGATTGTTGCAAGGGTACTGGGGACGTCCGGGCAGGGAAGCGACTCCGGCATAGCAAGGCGTGAGGCGCTGGCCCTCAGCGGGCAGGGCACTGTCCGGTGAACTGGTGCGAACAATGATCCAGTGATTGTTATCGCAATTCAGGGCGGGAAATTGAAAGGCTCCGGTAAAAGTAGCGCCGGCTTGCAATTCGATGGTGTTGCCGCATTGGGCGCTGTTCAATGCGGATTGCAGATCGCTGCCGGCTTTCACCGAGATGACCGATCCCGGGGCGGGCGTGTCTGCCATGGAACTGGAAACGGTCGCGATCGGCAATTGCGCCGGACCATCGTAGCCGCTGCCGCCGGTCACCGTGACGCTGAAATTGGCGCTGGCTGTTTTTCCCGAGGCATCCGTGACCGTAACGGTAAAGTTGAAGGTGCCAGTGGTGGTAGGCATGCCCGAAAAAGTTCCGTTCGCATTCATCGCGATTCCTGCGGGGGGCGTGCCCGCGGAAATACTCCAACTGTAAGGCGCGGTTCCACCGACCGCGGCGAACGTATCGCTATAGGGGCTTCCTTGCTGGCCTTGGGGAAGACCTCCGGTGGTGATTTGCAGTGCCTGGCGGTTTGCCGGGTCAACGGTGACCGCGGCGCTCGCTGACGCCGAAGGGTCAGCACTACTTGTAGCCGTGACGACCAGGTTCGTCTGCGTGGTGACGGTCGGAGCCGTGTAAAGGCCGTTACTGTCCACGGTCCCACCGGTGGCCGACCAGGCTACGGCGGTATTGGATGTTCCCGTAACGTTGGCGGTGAACTGCTGTGTCTGATTCGACGAGAGAGTCACGCTGGCGGGCGAGACACCGATGGTGACACCACCGTGACCACCCGCGCGGCCACCGGTCGTGCCATTGACGACGATGAAGAATGCGTGGCTGCCCTGATCAGGGTGCGGAAGGTCGGTGGCAAGCACTTCAAACGAAAAGTTTCCACTCGCGGTGGGCGTGCCCGACAAACTCCCGGTGGCAGCATTCAAACTGATGCCCGGGGGCAGGGTGCCGGTTTTGACCGTAAAAGAGTACGGAGAGTTTCCGCCACTGACGGCGAGCACAGCATTGTAAGACTGATGAATTGCACCGACGGGCAAATTCCCGAACAGGGCCAGATCGTGAGCTTGAGTTCCGGCGCCAGCGGCTTGCGCCACGGTGCCGCAAGAAGCGCATATCAGCGCCATCGTCAACACGAGCACTACGACACTCAAACGCTTTGCGCTTGCAATGGAAAATCTGGAATGATCAGCGAAACCAGAATCTTCGGATTGGAGTAGCGCTACTGAGTGAAACATCGCGACCTCGACTGTAAGAAATTGGGGGACTAGTCGATTGTCCTCAGGCTGAATCTACCGAGATGATGCACTGGTTCCCAGATACCCAAAGTGCATTTCGTACGCGTTAGTACACGGGCGCGAGGCATTGGCCAGATTCGCGCGACGCAAGTGTCCACCGGTGTTCTTGCCGCGCCGTTCACACGGTAGATGAGAACGGGCGCGGGGCAGGCGGTTTGGGCGGAGATGGACGGGGAAATGGGCTGCGAAAAAGCGGAAACTAAGATAACCAATGGTGGAGTTACCAGCGGGGTTCCCCTGCTGTATTCAGGGGATTGCGAAACACGAGTTCTCAGGAATGTTGGTCGGCGGCGATGGTTGGAGAATGCTCGCGCGGGTGCCGATCGAGCAAGGCGAGCAGCGGATCGCGCAGGAACGGACCTCCCGCGAGCAGGCCGGAGATCAGAGGATTTTTCTGATTGCAGCGCAGTGGAGAGTTGTCGAGTTTGAGAGTCCAGCCTCCAGCGCTTTCGACCAGCGCGGCCCCGGCGGCGACGTCCCATTCATTCTTGGGGATGAGTGTGAACGTGAGGTCGGCGAGACCGGCGGAAACCAGACCCAGTTTGTAGGCGACCGAACCCATCGGGCGAATCTTGAATTCGGCAGACTCGAATTGTTTCCACTCGCCGCGCTTGACTTCACTGCGACTGGCGAGCACGAGTGCCCCGTGGAGATCCTTACGCTGGCTCGGTTGCGCGGGCTTGCCATTGTAGGTGACCCCGGTGTCGCGCGATCCGAGGATCAGTTCGTTGGTGGCAGGGTTGCAGATTCCGCCCGCGACAGGAACATGGTTTTCCACCATGGCGATGGAGACGCAGAACTCCGGAATGCCTTGCACGAATTCACGGGTGCCGTCGAGGGGATCCACTACCCACACGCGTTGCTTGTCGAGGCGCGTGAAGTCGTCCACCGTTTCTTCCGAGAGCCAGCCTTCCCCGGGCCGGAGCAGGTTCTTCTTTAACACCGCGTCCACGGCACGGTCGGCTTCCGTGACGGGATCGTGTCCGACTTTGTATTCGGCCTCGATGGCGCCGGGAGTGAAGCGGGTCAGGACTTCACGAGCCGCCTCGAGGGCGGCGTGAATGCGTTCCAGAGTTTCTTGGGATGAATATGAGGTCAATTTGTCTCCGTAAGAAGTTCTCAGTTCCCGGTTCTCAGTTCTCAGCTTCTAATACGAGGTCTCTGAGAACTGAGAACCGGGAACTGAGAACCGGGAACTGCCCTTCTACGCCCACAGCATTCTTGCTCCCGTCATCAGCAAGACCGTGCACAGAATTCTGCGCAGCCAAAGTACGGGAACGCGGGTGGCCAGGTACGAGCCGAGGATGCCGCCGGGAATGGAGCCGACCAAGATGGCCGCAACCAGGTGTCCGTCGACGTTGTGTGCCAGTAAATGGAGCAAGCCGGTGACGCCGGTTAAGATCACGGCGTGTGCGATGTCGGTGCCGACCATGATCTTGGGAGGAAACGAATAAAACAATAGAAGCAGCATCATGATTATGCTGCCCGACCCCACCGAAGTAATGCCCACCAGAAATCCGCCAACTAATCCGATGACACTCATGAAGGCGAACGACTTCATGGTGGGGGCGCGCCCGACCAGGCGGTCTTCAATTCTCCTTTGGAATAGGAGCAGCGCCGGAATCAGGACCAGCAAGAGTCCTACTGCCGACTTGATGAAGTCATTGACTCCCGCGCCGTGGAGTTCGCGCAGGTGCACGAGAAGTTTTACGCCGAGAAAGGAGCCGGGAATGCTGCCGACCGCCATGGCGAGCACGACTTTTCTCCGCACCGTGCCTTTGATCAAGTGGATGATGGTGGCGGGAATCTTGGTGAAGAAGTTACACATGGCGTCGCTGCCGACGGCAATGATCGGAGGGACGTGCAATCCAAAGATGAGCAGGGGCAGCAGCAGCACGCCGCCCCCCAGTCCGGTCATTCCGATCAGCGTTCCAACGGTGAAGCCGATCAGTATTTTTAGCAGCAAAGGTTCCATGCCGTATTTCGAATCAGTTGTAGTTCCCAGTAAAGCAGAACCAGATTAAGGAACCGAGAAAACCACGGAACCGGCACTGCGAGCCGATTTCGAGGGGACATTATCGCACAAAGTCCATGGTAATAATAGACTTTCTTGACGTCACGAACTGCCTCGTAAAGCTCCCGGCTCTCAGCAAAACAAACTGAGTCAAAACGCTGAGAACCGGGGACCGAACCGGAAGTGCTTTTATCCGTTGCCGTTGGCCCCGACAAAGCCCTCGCGCTCAAGGTGCAGAATGATGGTCTGCGCCGCTTCCTCGGGGCTTAGTTTCGCCGTGTCAATTACCACTTCGGCGTCGGTGGGCGCCTCGTAAGGGTCCGAGATGCCGGTGAATTCCTTGACAATACCGGCGCGAGCCTTGGCGTAGAGGCCCTTGCGATCGCGCTGTTCGCAGACATCAATGGAAGTGGCGGCGTGCACCAGTATGAAGCCGCCAAACGGTTCAATCATCTGGCGCACTGCCTGACGCGTCGCCGCATAAGGCGCAATCGGAGCGCAGATGGCGATGCCGCCGTTCTTGGTGATTTCGGAGGCGACGTAACCAATGCGTCGAATGTTGATGTCGCGATGCTCCTTGGAGAATCCGAGTTCCGACGACAGATTCTTGCGCACGTGATCGCCATCCAGCAGCGTGACCGGACGGCCTCCCATTTCGAGGAATTTCGTGATGAGCGCGTTGGCAATCGTCGACTTACCCGATCCCGAAAGGCCGGTGAAGAAAATGGTGACGCCCTGCTTGTCGCGCGGCGGATAGCTGCGGCGCAATTCCTTCACTACTTCCGGATACGTAAACCATGCCGGAATATCGCGTCCTTCGTTGAGGCGCTGGCGCAGTTCGGTGCCGGAAATGTCGAGCACCTTGGCACCCTGCGGCACCTCATCGGCGGGGACGTAGCGGTCCTCGTTCTGGAGATAGACCATCATCTGGAAGGGAACCATTTTGACGCCCATTTCCTTTTCGTGCTTAGTGAACAATTCCTGGGCGTCGTAAGGGCCGTAGAAGTTCTTGCCGTCGGTATCTTTTCCCGGACCGGCATGGTCGCGGCCCACAATGAAGTGGGTGCAGCCATGATTCTTGCGAATCAATCCGTGCCAGATCGCTTCGCGTGGTCCACCCATGCGCATGGCCAATGGCAACATCGCCAGCTTAACGGTTCCATGCGGATACTTGGCGAGCAGCAATTCGTAACACCGAGTGCGGACGAAATAATCCACGTCTCCCGGCTTGGTCATGCCGACGGAAGGGTGAATCAGCAGGTTGGCCTCGACTTGTTTGGCGGCGCGCATGGTCAGTTCGACGTGAGCGCGATGCATGGGATTGCGAGTCTGGAAGGCCACAACGGTGGTCCAGCCCAGGCGGCTGAATTCGGCGCGCAACTCGGCAGGCGTAAGGCGCAACGCGCGGAAATCATAATGCGCGTGGGGCTGCAGTTCTTCGATCTTTCCACCTACGTACCACGGGTTCGATTTATTGATGGCGTAGTCGGCGCCGGGATGCGCGGCGCTGGTCGAACCAAACACGGACTGAGCCTCGGCCTTGCGATCGGGCTGCCAGACATCTTCAACGTGGAGCACGGCGAGCATGACGCCTTCGGCATCGCGCAGAGCGATCTTGCTCGATCCCGGCGTCAGTTTTCTGGCGAATTCTTCGCTCACATCGAGCGTAATCGGCATGGGCCACAAGGTGCCATCGGCCAGGCGCATGTTATGGCATACGCCTTCGTAATCGGCGCGGTTCATGAACCCGCGCAGGGGCGAGAAGCCTCCGCTCATCAGCAGTTCCAGATCGCAAAGCTGTCTGGCGGTCAGATCCCATGAGGGCCAATCCTTCGATTGCGCTTTGATCTCGGCGGCGCGCGCGGCCGGCACTTGCAGCTGAATAAGTTCTCCCCCGTGTGGGGCAATCAGATGACTGGTCGAAGTCGTCAAGTCCTTAATCCTCCCGGTATTTCCTTCAAGGTTCACTTCAAGGTTTACTTCTAATTTATGGTTGGTTCCAATGTCGTTGAGCTTCATCCAGAGCTACCTTCCTTACCCTGGACCCGCTGGGTGGCGAGGGGGATCGGTCCGATAGGCAGATTCAATAGTTGTATACCAAGTATGAGAAATCAGGTTGCTTCTATGAACAAGCAATTCCGCTTCCGTATGACGCCCCGGGTTTGATTGTAAGCTATTGAAAACATGGCGCGATCAAAATTTATGACGTGGAGGCTTGTCCAGTCCTGCTAATCAAAGTGAAACGAATTGCGACATTCCACCCGTGGAGAGGGAACGAAATCAGACGAAAGCACAAGGGCCGGTGCAGCAAATGTCATGAAAAAGGAAAATACGAAGGCGCTCAACTGGTGCCGCTTGGTTACTTCTGGAACCTGAGAATGGCGAAAAACGCATGCTACAATTCACTCACTCCCTAAGGTTGTTTTCAGAAATTTAGCACACTGTCGATGTCCGACTTGGAGATGTTGGTCCCTGTGGAGTCGCCGCAAATCATCTGCAATTGGTCGAATCCTGCCGGTCCCAACCATAGCGAATCCCACAATTAAATTTATGGCGAGCAAGAGAATTGTCATTATCGGAGCGGGACCGACCGGACTCGGTGCGGCCTACCGTCTCCACGAACTGGGATACGACAACTGGGTACTCTACGAGAAATCGGGAGACGTCGGAGGGCACGCTACCTCGCACATTGATGAACATGGATTTGTCTGGGATGAGGGCGGGCACGTCATTTTTTCGCACTATCCCTATTTCGACAAGCTCATCGATAAGGTTCTGGGCAAAGAGTTTCACGAACGGATTCGCGAGAGTTGGATTGTGCAGGGCGACGATTCCTGGGTGCCGTATCCTTTCCAGAGCAACCTGCGCTACCTGCCGAAAGAAATTCAGGTCAGTTGCCTTCTGGGAGCCGCCAAAGCCGCAGCCAATGGACGCGGCCGCGAAGCGGCAAACTTTCGCGACTGGATTCTGGCCACATTCGGAGAGGGCATCGCGGAAGCTTTCATGTTTCCCTACAACTCTAAAGTCTGGACGACGCCGCTCGAACAGATGTCCAAACACTGGATCGCGGAGCGCGTCGCGGTCGTCGATTTCAAGAGACTCCTGGAAAATGTTCTTTACGAGCGTGACGACGTGGGATGGGGGCCGAATAATAAATTCAAGTTCCCGCTGCACGGTGGAACCGGCGAGATCTACCGGCGCATGGCCGGCTACTTCACGGAGAAAATAAAAACCGGGAAAAAACTGGCGGAAGTCGATGTTGCCCAACGCCGTGTCTCTTTCTCCGACGGCACCGGCGACCATTACGATCTACTGATCTCGACCGCGCCGCTCGATCTGGTCGCGCACATGATCAAGCCGATCGACAACCGGCTTCAGGATGCGGCCCAAAATCTCGAGCACAACAATCTGCTGGTCGTTGGCCTGGGTTTAAAGAAGAAAATCGAAACCGGACGTTGCTGGATCTACTTCACAGATTCGGAGATGCCCTGCTATCGCGCCACCTATTTCTCACACTATTCACCATTCAATGTCCCGAATGGAGACACCGAGAAGTACAGTTCACTGATGTGTGAAATGTCGTTTCATGTGGGAGAGACGCCGGATCCGGAAAAAGTTCTGGATCAGGTGACTGCGGGGCTCATCCGCGCCAAAATGCTTGAGGAGTCGGACCGGGAGCGCGTCGTCTCCCGCTATCATCGGATCGTGGGCTACTCCTATCCGATCCCGACCCTGGGCCGCGACCAGGCGCTCGACATCCTGCAGCCCGCATTGTTAGGCAAGGGAATTTATTCCCGAGGCCGTTTCGGTGCCTGGCGCTACGAAATCGGAAACATGGACCATTCCGTGATGATGGGAGTGGAAGCGGTCAACCACATCGTCTCCGGGGAGAAGGAACTGGTCTTTCATAGTTCCTGACATAGTTCGTGAGGCGGTTGTCATCCGTCGCGGGACGGGGCGGAGTCTCCTATTTGATTGCCCTCACGCACGCCAGTTGGTCCGATGCCATCCAGTTGATCAGAGAATTGCGTCCGAATCGGTCGCTGAAGCGGCAGAACCCGCCTTGGGGAAAGAATCTCTCCAGACTGTAAAATCCCCAGGCGTGGCAGACCCAGTCTTCGGTTTGCAGTCCGACGGACCTCATCTGCTTCACCCAGCTACCTCGCCGGTATCGGCGATGGGTTACAGCGGGCAAGTCCCGCAGATCCGTCAGCGGCTTTCGGACCAGTCGCACCAGCGGCCGAGCCACTCTTCTGGCGTTTACCATGGCGCGGTCGAAGTAAAAAAATGGACAGATGCTGCTGGGCGTCGTGATCACTGCGACCGCGCCCGGCTTCAGCACGCGCCACATCTCGCGCAGGCCCGGTTCGTCACTGCTTAGATATTCCATTACACCGAGGCACACGATCCCGTCGAAGGTGTTATCCGGAAACTGAATCCGCTCGATATCCCCCACCTGAAAGCGGTCTGCGCCATAGTGTTCGGCCGCGTAGCGCACCATCCCTTCGGAGAAGTCCACGCCCCAGGCCTGGTAGCCGCGCCGCATCAGTTCTCCTGCCAAGTGGCCGGTGCCGCAGCCGATATCCAGAATCTTCGAGCTTTTCGGAACCCGCGCTTCGATCATTTCCAGCGCAAACTGGCGCCGGGAGACCAAGTTTTGGGCGGTAAAGTTCGGAGGATTCGGATCGGCGTAAAAGCGAGCCCAGTCGTCTACAGTTTTCTCAAATAGCTCATCGACCTGTTCCTTGACTTCGTTGACTTTGACTTCGTTGACCTGTTCTTTCGAGGTCATTCTTGCCCTCCTGCTGGCAGTAGCATGGCATAAGCTGTCCCGATCAATTGCTGGTCAGCGGCTGTCATCATACGATATTATTTCACCTTAGCAACAGCACGCTGGTCACCGGAAGGTGCAGCGCGGGAGCCGGTTTGCTTCGATTCAGACCCAAGCTGTGGGTGAAGAAAGTAGCGGTGCACGGCGGGGTCCTGAGGGCTGCGGCTCGCTTTGCCAAGCCTTGTGCCGTAGTTCTGATGTACCACTCGATCGTCGAAAATCCCGACGACACGGCGAAGACCATTCGCATCTCCAACCCCCGGGCTAGTTTCGAAGCGCAAATGAGCACCCTGGGGCTCCGCTTCAATCCCGTCAGTATCGAACAGGTTATCGAGTTTGCCGCGACTGGCCGGCGGCTTCCCGCGCGGTCGGTGGCGGTGACCTTCGATGACGGCTTTGCCGATAACTACGAGGTGGCCCTGCCAATTTTGAGTCGATACAGCATTCCTGTGACTTTTTACATCTTGGTGAACGCGGTGGAGACGGGAACGGCTCCGTGGTATATCCGGCTTAATTTTGCCTTCACCACGACGACCGCGCCGACATGGCGTCACCCGGGGAACGGTCGAAGTTTCGATCTCAGCCGCGCCGACGAGAAGAATGCGGCGCTAAATGTGGCTTGGGACTGGGGCGCGGCGCGAACTGGCGTCGCGCAAGAACAGTTCATCCGACAGACTGAGGATTCGCTTCGCGTCGAACCGTTAAGCATCCGATTGATGATGAACTGGGAGCAAGTCCGCGCCTTGAAGAAGGCGGGCCATATTGTCGGAGGGCACACGCTATCGCATCCCAACCTCGCCCATGTTCCCGAGGACGAAGCGCGGTCGGAGATTCGGGGTTGTAAGGAGCGGCTGGAAGAGAAACTGGCAGAGCCTATTCAGCATTTCTCTTATCCGCACCCGGCGCTCAACCCGCAATGGAATCAGCAAACCTTGCAGATGACCCGCGAGGCGGGATTCAAGTCCGCAATGTTGACTACGCCCGGTCAGGTGCGGGCGGGAGACGAGCCGCTGAGCCTGAAGCGCACTCCGGGTGCAAAAGATTTTGACGAGTGGCTGTGGCGGCTGGAGCGTGCGTTTTTGTGAGAACGAGTTGAGGATTGCCGGGGACAACTTCGAATCCGCGGTAACTTGACGGTGTAAGCTGGAAACGAGGAATCTGGTGACGGAGAACTGCGTCTTTTCCATTCCAGTTCGCGAGCAATAACGTTATGCAGGCAAACCCCTCCAAACCGGCGCCGAAGGTCAGTGTGATTATTCCCAGCTACAAGACGGCCGACCTGATTGCGGCCTGCCTGGATTCTGTTTTCGCGCAGACCTATACGGATTACGAGCCGATGGTGGTCAACGATGGCTCTCCGGACACGGCTGACCTTGAAAAGGCGCTGCAGCCGTACATGGACCGGATCGTGTACATCAAGCAGGAAAACAAGCGGGCTGCCGGTGCCCGAAATAACGCCATTCGACAGGCGCGCGGCGAGTTCGTCGCTTTCCTCGACAGCGATGACACCTGGATGCCCGATCACCTCGCTTCACAAATGCAGTTATTTGCGGAAGATCCAACGCTCGGCCTGGTTTACTCGAACGGCCTGATGGTTGGAACCCCGGGGCAGGAAATGGAATTCATGACGAGGTGCCCATCCTACGGAGACGCGACTTTTGAAGCCCTGATCATGGAACGGTGCCAGGTTTCGATTTCCACCGTGGTGGCGCGCAAACAGGCGCTGGTGAACGCGGGACTGTTCGACGAAAAACTGCTGCGCTGCGACGATTACGACATGTGGGTTCGCGCCTGCTTCCACGGTGCCAAAATCGCGTACAGCCGCAAACTGGGAGCCCGTTTTTTTATCGGCCGCCCCGGTTCCCTCAGCCAGTCCAAGGCTAAAATGGCAGAGGGCTATTGGACGATTCTGGAGAAGTTCAAGCGAACGTTGCCCCTGAAAGATGCCGATCGGGATGTGGTCGAGAAACGGGCTACCGAGATCAGAGCCCGGTATCTGCTGGAAGAGGGGAAATGCAAGATTGACGAGCGCCAGTTTGAAAAAGCCCACCAGTTGATTGCAGAAGCGAACAAATACTGGCACAAGCCGTCGTTGAGCATGGCCGTGCTCGGCTTGAGCATCGCTCCGGGCGCGACCGCGAAACTCATGTCTTTCTGGCAACGAATTCGGAATGGAGCGTCGGCGTGAGCGGTGCGCAGCATGATTAAACGTCTGATCGCTGGCGGAAAGCAATTTCTTGGCTTGTACCCTCCCGGGCGTCGCGTGCGCGTTTTTCCCGACGACATATTTCTTGTTTCGTATCCCAAGTCGGGTAACACCTGGACACGGTTTCTGATTGCCAACCTGGTCTATCCGGAAAAGAATCCCGATTTTTCAAACATCAACGACCTGCTGCCTGACGTGGAGGGAATGTCGAAGCGTGATCTGGAACGCACCGCCCGGCCGCGCGTCCTCAAGAGCCACCAATACTTCGATCCCCGTTATCCGAAGGTGATCTACGTGGTTCGCGATCCGCGCGACGTCGTGCTCTCCGAATATCACTTCGATATCAAGCGGCGAGCGATCGCCGACGATTTTCCGTTGCGCGAGTTTGTTTCGCGTTTTGTGCGCGGCGAACTCAATCATCCCTACGGAACCTGGGGCGAAAATGTCGCCACCTGGCTCTATACGCGCCGCGGCGATCCCCGATTTCTGCTGGTGAAATACGAAGCGCTGCAAACCCAGGCGATGGAGGAGATGGGGAGGATCGCGCGGTTTATGGGGATTCCCCCGGATGCAGAACGACTCACGTTTGCCATTAAGCAAAGTTCCGCCGATCGCATGCGCGAACTGGAGAAGAAGCAGGGACATTTGTGGTCCTCCACGAGAGAGACGCGGCAAGACAAACCTTTTGTCCGCTCCGCCAAAGCGGGCGGCTGGAAAGCGGAATTGCCCGACGCCAGCCTGGTGGAAATTGAATCGGCGTGGGGCGGACTGATGCGAGAGATCGGGTATGAATTGGCCGCGTCTAGCGTGGTGCACGGCGGAATGGTGCATGCTGGGGCGGAAAATTTGTAATTGGCGATTAGTTGTAATTTGTAATTGGTGATTTGTAATTTGTAATTGAGAGCGTTGTAGCTTCGCCTTTCCAATTGCCAATTTCAAATTACCAATTACAAATCTGGTGTTAAAAATGATCAAGCATCTGATGGCCGGAGTACAGCGAGGTCTGGGCCTGCATCGGCCGGGGCGGAGCCTGGTGATTTTGCCCGATGACATTTTCCTGGTTTCATTTCCGAAATCCGGCAATACCTGGACGCGCTTTCTTCTGGCCAACCTCAGATTTCCGGACGAGCCCGCGAGTTGGGCGAACATCAATCGCTTGATTCCCGATCCGACCGGCACGAGTAAGAGGGATTTTGACCGGATGCCGCGGCCGCGGATTATCAAGAGCCATGAGTGCTTCGATCCGCGCTACCCGCGCGTTGTCTACATCGTTCGCGATCCGCGCGACGTCGTCGTCTCGCAATACCACTATCATCGCAAGATACGCAAGATCGAAGACGATTCGCCGATTGAGAAATTCGTTACCCGCTTCCTTGCCGGAGAAACTTGCCCGCACGGCTCGTGGGGACAAAACATCAGCACATGGCTGTACACGAGCGAGGGAAGCGCGCGCTTTCTTCTGCTGCGCTACGAAGATCTGGTTGCGGATACCGCCCGTGAACTGGCCAAGGTCGTGGCTTTTCTGAAATTCTCCGCCACTCCCGGGCAAATAGCGCAGGCTGTCGAGCGCAGTTCGGCCGATCGCATGCGGCAACTCGAAAAAAAGCAGCCGGACAAGAACGAACTGATGAAAGGATCGCGCAAAGATCTTTCGTTTGTCCGTGCCGCCGGTTCGGGGGGATGGCGGTCGGACTTGCCCGCGCCCATGGTCGCTAGAATCGAAGAAGCCTGGGGACCGCTGATGCGGCATCTGGGATATGAATTGAGTTTGCCATCGAGTTCGCCAACTCCGGAGCGAGATTCGGAGGCGCTGGGAATTCTCGCGAGAAATTTGTAATTTGGTAATTTGTAATTGGTAATCTGAAACCCGGCGACCTTGGTCTTCAAATTACCAATTACAAATCACCCGTTGCCAATTCCACAATGCTTGGCCAGTTCAAATACGCGGTAAAGTATGTCCTCGGACTCGATAAGGCCGGGAAGCACTACACGGTTTTTCCCGACGATACCTTCCTCGTGTCGTATCCCAAGTCGGGCAACACCTGGGTGCGTTTTCTGCTGGCGAATTTGATCTACCCGAATGAAACCGTGGGCTTCGCCAATATTAATCATCTGCTCCCGGCGCCCGGGGTTTTATCCAAACGGTTCTTGCGGAAATTGCCTCGGCCGCGTATTTTGAAGAGCCACGAGACGTTTGATGTGCGCTTTCGGAAAGTCATTTACCTGGTCCGCGATCCGCGCGACGTCGCCGTTTCCGAATACCACTTCGATTTAAAGAAACGTTACATCGAGCCCGACGTTACGCTCGAACAATTCGTGAAGCGCTTCATCGCGGGTGAGACATCGTCATACGGTTCATGGTGGGAGCATGCGGCGAGTTGGATCGGCGCCCGTCACGGCAACCCGGCATTTCTGCTGGTTCGCTACGAGGATCTGCTTTCCGATCCGTTGGGCGAAACTGGAAAGATCGCCGAATTTCTGGGCATTCAGGCCGGGCGCGAACGTCTTCAGGCTGCCGTCGATCGCAGTTCAGCGGATCGCATGCGGAAGCTTGAAAAACAGCAAGCTGACCAGTGGACTGGAACCAAGAATACCCGCCAGGAGATCCCCTTTGTGCGCGCGGCCAAGTCGGGTGGATGGAAGGAGACTCTGCCTTCGCGTTCGGTCGAGGAGATCGAAGTTGCCTGGTCGCCGCTGTTGAATTTTCTCGGCTATCCACTGCAGAGTCCTGAATTGGACAGCAAGACGGTACCGGCGTGGGTAAGAACGGGTCAGCCACTTTAGCCATCTGGCCGGGCGGAGACGCCCGGTTCTCCACCAGCGAGTTCGGAGTAAATGCTTAAAATCGAAAAACGGCAGATCATCAAGAACGTCAGCTCGAATTGGTTCTCTCTGGGAATCAATGTAATCGTCGGTCTTCTTCTCTCTCCATTCATCCTGCACCGGCTCGGAGACACGGCATTCGGACTCTGGGTTCTGATCTTTTCGATCACCGGATATTACGGGATGTTCGACCTCGGCATCCGCTCCTCGATCGTCCGTTATGTTTCGAAATTTACGGCCACCGGAGATCGTGAAGAACTAGCCAAGCTGATCAATACCAGTCTTTTTACTTACAGTTGCATTGGCGTGGTCAGCATGGTGGTAACGGTTCTGGTGGCCTATCACATCGATCGGATTTTTCCACATATTCCACTCGAGTTCCTGCCCACGGCTCGACGACTGCTGCTGATGGTGGGCGCGTCGGTAGCGATCGGATTTCCGGCCGGCATTTTCGGCGGGTTTCTCGAAGGCCTGCAGAAGTTTTACGTCCTCAGTTGGACGAACGTGGTCTCCACGCTGCTTCGCGCCACGCTGATTGTGCTGGCTCTCACCCACGGCTACGGATTGCTCACCGTCGCCATCATCACCATCACCTTGCCACTGCTGGCGTCGATCATGAATGGCATCCTTGCTCTGCGCCTATGCCCGGTGCCGTTCGGAGCCAGGTATGTGAATCGCGCCACCTTTCGCCAGATCAGAAACTATAGTGGCGTCACCTTCATGATCATGGTCGCGGGCCGGCTCAAGTTCAAGACCGACGAACTTGTGATCGGAGCCATGATGTCGGCGGCGGCGGTTACCTATTTCAATATTGGCGGGCGCATCGTCGATTATGCCGGCCAGGTGGTCACGTCGCTGTCGCAGATTTTCGTTCCCATGGCCAGTCAATCCGATGCCCGCAGTGATATGACCCGTCTGCGCAAGATATTTCTCGTCGGGAACCGGGTCTGCGCCTTCACGATTTTTCCCGTCTGCGTCATCCTGGTGATTCTTGGCAAATCGGTGATCGAGGTTTGGGTGGGAAAGAAATATGTCGCCACCAGCTACCCCGTGCTGGTCATCATGATTCTCTGCAGCACATTGTGGTGGGCGCAGGGAGCATCTGGCCGAATCCTGTTCGGCATGTCAAAACACGGGACGTGGGCGATCGTTACGATGATCGAAGGCATCTCCAACTTAATCCTCAGCATCATTCTCGTTCGTCCCTACGGAATCATCGGAGACGCACTCGGAACGGCGATTCCGCTAACCTGTAGCGTGTTGTTTTTCATGCCGCGTCATTTGTGCAAGAAGCTCGATATCCGCCTCTGGACCTATGTCCGCGAATCTTACACGTTGCCTTTCCTGCTGTGCCTGCCACTGACTGCTGTTCTCTTGTTGATGCACCGCTTTTGGTTCGTCCCGCATCGGTACCCGGGGTTAGGGCTGCAACTCCTTATCGGCTTGGCTGTCTATGGATCAGGCCTGCTTTGGCTCGCTTGGAAAAACACCGCGCTTCGCGTGGAAGAATCATCCTTGCATGGCAGATCTCCGGGAAGCGTGGTGGTTTCGCCCCCCGCGGAAGCCTACCAGCAGGACATATAGCTGGCACCGTGACCGGGACCGCCGGCAAGATGACGGCGCTGTCAAATGCGTTCTAGTAAGCTCGCAGTTTAGTCATTGTCTGGCGGAGTGGCCGGCGCTTTACTGTTCTGAAAATATTCTGTCTTCAGCGGCGCCTTGATCTGCGTGAAGGGTTGTGGAGACTGGCTGAAATCGAAGCAATCGGACAAATCGCCGACGGCATACGAATCCGCATAGCCCACCGACGGGTCGATTTCCGGCAGCGAAAATACTTCCTCGATGAACTTAAGAATGCTTCCGAAGTCGTTGACCTGGTGCGAGACGTATTTCTGTTTGGCGTAAGGCGAGACGACGATCAGCGGCACGCGGAACCCGTATTCATACGAGTTTGTATTGCGAATCTGCGGCGCTACGTGGTCGTACCATCCTCCCCAATCGTCCCAGGTGATGATGATCGCGGTATCGGACCAGAATTGACTTGCGCCGATGGTGTTCACGATGGATGCCACCCAGGATGGTCCTCCGCCATCGTTGCCCGCTGCGTGATCGGAATTCGCGCCCGTGGGAATTACCCAGGTCACAGCGGCAAGCTGTCCATTCTGGATATCTTGTGTCACCTGAGACCCTGATCCTTCAATCACGACTTTAGGGTCGGGCGCGGTCCAGTCCGGTCCGCTACAGTTGTTGTCGTTGGCCGGACCTGAGGGTTGGCACATATGTTCAATGACGTTGGGTGCAGTCCAGATGTCGCCGGGTAGCGCCGCGTAATACTTCCATTGGAGGCCGTTGGCGTCTAACACGTCGGTCAGCGTCGGATGTTCAAAGCACTCCGGGCCGGTGATGTGGGACAGGGCCTTATTGGGAAAAGGTTGGCTGGTGTCAATGATGTTGACCAGCGAGTCCGGAGGGGCGAGACATCCGGCCCCGTAGGCGCCATCGGCGCGCTCGTTGTCGGAAGGATTGTCCGCAACATAGAACGTGCTCGTCATTCCACTCGGGCAGTTTCCTCCCGGCACGCAGACGGCGGACGTCCCGGAAAGAATGTACTGGTGCGCCGGGAAACTCGGCCCCTCGTTGGTTTGGAACATCCGGTCGCCGAAGGTGTACGCCTCGGCCAAATCGAAATACGGCTGCACATCGGACGCCTGCACATACTGGTATGCAGCATTCTGAGCGGGGCAGCCTTGACCTGAACACGGCTCCAGATCCGCACCATTCATGGCGCACTGCGTTCCGTTCCACTGGCAGGTGCTGAGGAATGCGGTATGGCTGTGGCCCAGATCGTAGGTGGTCACCAAGGGAACCGGCGTCAGCGTGACCGTGGCTCCGGTTGACGTCTTCCCGGTGCTGGCGATATCGGCTCCGGCGTTGATCAGATTTTGATCGTGAAACAGGTTATCGGGAGTGCGGTTCTCCTGGAAAATAATCACCACGTGGTTGATCTGCCCCATCTTGAGTATGCTGAGACTGATCGGCGTGCTATTGGTCAACGAACCCGACATACCTGAGATCGTCATTGTGGTGGTTCCCAAAGCGGCGGTGGCGCTGGCGGTCAGGGTCAACGTGCTGCTCGTGGTGGTGGAACTCGGATTGAAAGAGGCTGTCACTCCACTGGGCAAGCCGGTCGCAGAAAGTGTGACGCTGCTATTAAATCCATTCCGCGGATTGACGGTAATGGTGCTCTTATTCGAGGTGCCCAGAACGACGGTCACGCTGCTGGGCAAGGCTGAGATCGTGAAAGATGCAGATTGAGCGTTGCTGGATACTCCACCGCAGCTAGCGAGGATCGCTGCCCAGTCGACGACAAGAGCCATCAGCAGCGCACGTTTCAGGCGGAACATGCGAGCTCTTCTTCGTCTTTGTCCGGAAATTCGTCCGGAGATTTGTCCGGAAATGCAGCTCATGCTGGTCTCAGACTTTCGCACGGCTCGACTGATGGATCTTCTACGATTGGAGACGACGGGCGTTGCCAAGTCGTGCCCACGATTCTACGCGAGGGGTGTGAAGTTCGATGCAAAGCAGTGGCAATGGGTTTACCTAAGCTCCTAAGCTCCTCGCTGCGGCGCCGGTTCGCCCCGGTGTCGCGCAACCGGATGAAAATCCTTTCACTTCTCGCCCTTCACGCCACGGACTGGGCGGAACTCCTTGCCGGAAGATTCACGGAACCCCAGTCATCTCAGGGGTTTATAGAACTCTGTGGGCGCCGCTGGGATCGGAAATGGTGGTAAGCCAAATGCAGCAATTGACTGGCATCCAACGTGCCAATCGGGGGAATTGTAGAGGCGGTTTGCAACTCAGCGGGAGATTCTTAGCTCTGGAACAACGGAGTAATAACTACATTATTAACAGTATGTTACAAGCGATACTTCACACGGCATGGCGGCTCCGGGAAGGGCCTTCAGTCGGAATTCCGTGGTCTTGACATTCGGCCGGGGCACGGTATTCTTAAGGAAATTATTTGGTCCCCTTCCCTACGAGACCGGGTCAACCGGGTTAGCGTCGACTAGACAAAAAACGAGGGCAGAATCCTGCATGAAAGCCGCTAAAGTCCTAATCGTCCTTTTGCTTGGGAGTGCGTTCAGTTGGTGCGCAGGCAAGGGGACGGTGACCACGACTACGCTCTCTTCTTCGCTGAATCCTTCGTCTTATGGGGAGGCAGTCACTTTTACCGCAGTGGTTAGTTCCGCGGTAGGCGCGCCCCCGGATGGAGAAACCATTTCATTCATGCAGGGACCGACGTTGCTGGGGACGCAAGCGTTGAGTGGTGGCTCCGCCACTTTTTCGATCTCGACTCTGAAATCTGGCAGCCCGGACAATGTGAAGGCAGTTTACTCTGGCGACTCAAGCTTTGCGGGCAGCACATCGAACGTGGTGTACCAGGTTGTAAACAAAGCCGAGACTGCGACTACATTAGCTTCTTCGCAGAATCCGTCGGCAACGGGGCAATCCGTGAGCTTTACGGCGAGCGTCGCACCACAGTTCGGCGGCACGGTCACGGGGAACGTGACGTTTAACAATGGGGATACGAAACTTGGGAACGTGGCGCTTTCGGGCGGTGTGGCAACCTACGCAACTGCGAAGTTAGCCACAGGCACCAATTCGATTACAGCGGTTTATGATGGGAGCAGTTCATTCGCCACCAGCACTTCAGTCGCGCTGCACCAAACGGTGAATAACTCATCGTACATTGATTCCACCATGACTTGGGATGGCATCACGCGCTATTACGAGGTTTATCTGCCCGCGACTCTCCCGACGAACCCGCCAATCGTTTTCATGCTGCACGGAACCAGGACGACTACCACCTTTGACCCCACGGAGGTCATCACGCTGAACTGGGGCTGGAATACGGTGGCGGATAAATACGGCTTTATCCTGGTGAAACCAGCTTCTACCTACGACGCCAATACCCATCAGTGGAACTGGAACGCGTATTTCATGGATGCTGCGTTTCCAGCGCCGGCTCCTGATGATTCAGGGTTCTTGCGGCAACTGATCGTCAACCTGACCGCACAGTACGACGTGAACCCCAATATGGTGTACGTTGCTGGATTCTCCTCGGGGGCGCAGATGGCCGAGCGGGTTGGGGTCGAAATCTCCGATCTGGTGGCGGCGATTGCTCCTACTTCGGGACAACTCGAAGGTCAGCAGGCGCCTCCTCCACCGGTGCAGGTGCCAGGCAATGCGGTTGCGCCTGTTTCGGTTCAGGAGTGGGCGGGCACGCTGGATGAAAATCTGTGGCCCTGCAGCTATGGGACCACCAAGTATTCAGGTGTCACCTTCTCGCTGGACACCGTGGATGACACTTTCAACTACTGGCAGCAACAGAATAGCTGCACCTCGCTGCAGACGACGCAGCCTCTGTGCATGAATGGTGCTCCCAACTACGCGAACGATGCCCCTACTCCGGGCTCGACCAGCATGACGGGTAACATCGCCACCGGGTGCTCCTCTCCGGGAGGGCAAAATGTTGAAGTTCAATTCATTTGGGAACCGGGCATAGCACACAACTTCCAGCAGCAGAACAATACCGCGCGCTGGCAGTTTTTTGCGGCTCATCCCAAACAATCTGCCAGATAGGATCGATGGAAACCAGAATAGGCTGGGATCGGTACACACTGGTATCGCAGGCAAACGGGGCCACAGGGAAAGCGAATCATGGGAGTTGAGCAGGTAGCGGACAGCGGCGAAATGATGAAGATGAAGGAATTGACCGGCTATATCGCCGACAAGGTGATCAAAGGCAAGACTACGATCACCGAGGACACTCCGCTGGTCTCCTCTGGGCTGATCGATTCTTTCGCCCTGATTGACATCTTCATGGAACTGCAAAGAATCGCTGGCCGCAAAGTTCCCGCGAGCAAGGTGCAAGCGAAAGACATGGACACGGTGCGCCTGATGTTCGCCACCGCCGAGAGGTTCGGCAAGCCGGTCAAGAACTAGATTGCAGTGGCGACAGCAACCCTCGGACCCCCGGCTTTCAGAGCGTAGGTTGCAAGCGCACAGCTGCCTTGCCGGGGTTCATCGTCCCTCATCGTCCCCAACTGCCCAGCATCTCGGTAATCTTCGCCCGATCGATCTTTCCATTCACATTCAACGGAATCTGCGGAAAATGGTAGATGCGATTGGGCACCATGTAGCGTGGTAGGCGGCTTTCACAGGCGGCAATAATCTTTTCGTCGCGGGCCGGATCCGATCCGGACACGACCCCCACAATGCCGGAGGCAGAGCCATCCGACAGCGGCCACGGGATGGCGACTGCCAATTCGGTGCGCGCAGCTTCGCGCAATACCAAATCAATCTCCTGCAACTCCACCCGATAGCCGTTGATCTTGACCTGAAAATCGCGGCGGCCGAGATAGAAGAGGCAACCCCGTTCATCTTGGCGGACGAGGTCGCCGGTGCGATACCACACCTCGTCGCCGGAGTGCTTGAGGTTAACGAAACTGCGAGCCGTCTTTTCAGGATCGTTCAAGTATCCGCGGGTTACCTGCGATCCGCCGAGGCAGAGCTCGCCGCTTTCGCCAATCGGTACCGGCGTCAGATCTTCATTCACCGCGCATACCTGTTGCCCCTCAAACGGCCAGCCAATGGGGACCAACCCGCGCACGCACTCCGCCGGAGAAGTTTCGGGATTCCACCGGTAATAAGTGATGGCGATCGTGGCCTCGGTCGGCCCGTACAGATTCTCTACGATGGAATGGTTCGCTGCCGCTTGCCACGCCGCAGCCAGGCTCGCGGAAAGCGCCTCCCCACAAAACAGGCTCCAGCGCAAACTGGGAAACGCTCCCGGGTCCAACAGGCCGAGTTTCGACGCGAACATGGCTACCGACGGCACCGAGAACCAGCACGTCAGCTCCTTCTCCTCGATCAGGGTCGCCGGAGTAAGTGTCTGTTCGGCAAAAGGACAAAGCGTTGCGCCCGCATCCCAGCAGGTAAACAGATCATGCACGCTGAGATCGAAAGTCAGATCGAAGTTTTGCGAACAACGATCTGCGCCATGCATGCCAAAGCGCTTCGCGGCATAGTCCATGTAGGCCACGGCATTCGATTGGCTGACGGCTACGCCTTTTGGCACTCCGGTGCTGCCGGAGGTGAACAACAGATAAGCAGTGTCGCTGCCATCGACGATAGGATCGCGCGGGTCGGCGATCTTCGCCAACTGTGGCGAGGAGATGACACGGTGGGGTGCGGGAAGCTGAGGTTCCCAACCGGAATCGGGAACGATCAGGGTCAGCGGTTTGTCCGAAAATTCGTTGAGGCGTGGACGTAAGGATTCCAGCGTGGCGGCGCACTCCCGGCCCACGACTAACGTTCTACAGCCCGACGCCTTAAGCATTACGAGCGTCCGCTCCAGCGGGAACTTGGGATTGAGTGGAACGTAGCCTCTGCCGCTTCCGAGCACGCCCAAAATTCCGCCGTACGCCGCCACGCTTCGATTCGCCAGCACCGCAACTGCTTTCTCAGAGGGATCGAGAGTGCCCTGCAGGCAAGCCGCGATGCGCCCGGCATAATTCCAAAGTTGCTCGTAACTGAGCGAGAGATCGCCGAGTTCGAGCGCCGGTCGACCGGGATTGGCCAGGAGTGACCGGATAAATCCGCTAATCAAACTTCTCGCTTGTTGGGGCGGCGCCATCAGTCACCTGGGTGCGTAAATACTTAAGCGAATTCTCGCATCGCGAATCAGTAGGATGCGGGATGTTGCAAAATGTCGAAGAGCCGGTCAGCAACGATCGCATTTCCCTCCGGCTTCAAGTGCGAGATGCCGACATATAGCGAATTCTTCTGGTCATCCAAAAGATCGCCGAGGTAATAAAAATCAGGGCTTTTTATTTCGCGGCCCCTTTCGTACGTGGCCTGATACATCGATCCCAAGCCGGGGAATTTCCGATACTCCATGTCCAAAACCTGTTGCTCGTAGGGCGTCAATTGCTTGTGGCCGACCGCCAGGTTGGGATACCACGCGAAAATTGCACGGAAGCCATAGTGCTTCGCCAGCGAGCTTACGATCTCCATGTTCTGCACGTAATTTTCAACCACTGCCGCGGAGAGCGTTTCGACTTCCGGACCCGCCTTGGGTGCCACATCCTTCTTATTCTTATTGTGGAAGGGGGCTCGAAGCGCAATTTTTTCCAGAAAGCGGTACGTATTGGTTTGACGCAAGTAGGAAAATCCTGCTTTCTGGGAAACGCCCCAATTGTCCAGGAAATTCTTGAAGGAGTTGTAGTTGCTGTGCACATCGGCCCGTCCGCTCTGATACGCGGCAAAGGCCTCGGTGCCGCCGTCGTAAAAAAGCACAATATCCGGTTTGCGGGCGGCGTGTTTGAGTTGCTCAATCAGCCCAATCATCTCCTGCGTGTTGGCCCAGCCCTTTTCGCCATAGTTCACAATGCAGACTGGCTTGCCCGTCTTTTCGTAGTCGCGGGCCAGGAATGATGGAATCGTCTCTTCATCGGGCGCGCCCGACCCCCACATTACCGAATCGCCAAACGTCCAGATGGTGAAAGTCTTATCGTCTTTATCGCATTGCGTGTGCATGGTGCGACGCACGCCGTCCTGATCGATGGCAATCACCTCGCCCTCATAGGGGGCCCGGCGCCAGAGCACGTACTGATGATAGGTGACTTTGTTCGCTTGCTCGAATTCCTTCCAATACTCGCGATCCGCGGGGGTTCCACCCTCGGCCAAGTCGAGCTTGACAGCAGGTTCCATGACATCGCGTGCCGCGGGAAGATATCGGCGATAGGAATAAAATTCGACCGCGCCCAATAAAATCACGCCCAAAGTCACGGTGACGCAAAGGCGGACGGCAAAATATTTGAGAAGGGATTTGTACTGCGTCGTGGGCGTTTGGGGACTCTCCACGATCGGATCACTTTTCGCTAATGGCACAAACGGCTGAACCTCACTTATCCGCTCCAAACCTCACTGAATGCTAGCACAGCGCTTTTGCTTCTTGAAACGTGCCAGTAATCACCGAGGTAATTCGAGAGTTCTATAACGGGCAATCCAAGCTGCGCTCGGCAGGGACGGACGAATGCGTCCGTCCCTACGTGAGCTGCGGCGAATTAGAAGAGCGCATACATCACCGGTCCGGTTTCAGCTTGTCCCGGATGGAAGATCACGCTCAAGTAAATTGCCAGGACAACGACGGCCGGAGTAATCCACACCCAGCGTTCGCGCGCCAGAGCGCCGAGTGGAGTTTTGAGAGGACCCGCGCCAATTTCGCCGAGACGATCGAGCAAGGTGCCCAGGCCGATTACCGCGAAATATCCACCCGCTGCCAGCAAAGTCATCACGTAGAAGCTGTGGTCCAGCGTGAGGTGGCGGTAGGTGGGTAAGGAAGCCATCGCTTTTAACATGGCGGCTGCCTGCTGAAAGCTATTCGCACGAAAGAAAATATAACCGACGCATACCGCTGAAAACGTCAGGCACCCACGAGATGAACGAGGGCAGCGCCCCCGACCATTCGAAGCCCACGCGCTTGCGGAATTCCTGCCATTGCCGGTGCACAACCAGCAAAATGCCGTGGTAGGTTCCCCACATCATCATCAGCAAGCTTCCCTCGTGGACTCCCATATGCCACACTCCGAACGCGAACATGGCGATGACCAGGGACAGGTTGCGCCACCACACTTCGCGTCGCATGGTCGCCAGGGGGAGAAAGAGAAAGTCGCGAATCCAGAATGACAGCGACATGTGCCACCGCGTCCAGAAAACGGACGGCGTCGTCGACAGGTAGGGACGGTTAAAGTTTTCCTGCAACTGGATTCCGAACAGGCGGGCGGCGCCAATCACGACGTGGGAGTATCCGCAGAAGCTGAAGTAAAGCTGAAAGGCATAGGCGATAATCATGCACCAGACATCGAGTCCGCCCAATCGTCCCGCGCCCGTGAAAGGTGCGTGATCGAAAATCGCATCGACGCCGGCCCCGGCGTAGAGGCCGCCGCTCATGACCTCTGAGATCACCACCATGAAGATGCCAATCGAAACGCGGCGCACTCCAGTTTTCAAGTCATCGTCGGTGACCGACCAATCCTGGCGAAATTGCGGCAACATGCTCGACATCCGGCAGATCGGCCCCATGATCACGGTCGGCCAAAACGCCATGTAAAGGCAAAATTCGAGCAGTGTAGGATTTAGATCTTCCTCGCGATAGAGCTCCAATAGATAACTGAGAGCCTCGAACGTCCAGAACGAAATTCCGATGGGGAAAAGAATTCGTTTCAGCAGCGTCAGCGGTGAGCCGGATGGCGCGACCGCGCCCAGCAGGGGCAGGTACTTGAAAACACTAAGCAGCGCCAGGTTGAAGATGATTCCGGTCCACAGCCGCCCTTCGCTAATGCGCCTTTTCAGCCACTGGCCCAGGGCGTAGTTCACCAGTGAGCTGAAGAGCAGCACGACGATCAGCCAGGATCCCCAACTGATGTAGAAAAGATAGCTGGCAACGAGATAGAGCGATTGCCGGGCGGTAACGGAACGGAGCCGCATCGCCACCAGCCACACCACGAGCACGCCAATTCCGTATCCGAGAAGGTTCGTCGTCATCGATTCACAGCGATTCGCAGCCCTGAAATTCAGGCTTCAACTTCAAGGTGTTTAATGCTGCAACACCGGGGTGAGTTTTCATGCTCTCGCGGGTAAAGCAGGTTGTCAACTTACTCTCTGGCCGGGGATGGGTCAATTAGCAGCACTTTTCATGATCAGTCCGCGAAAGTTGGGCTAGAATACAGGGCGCTTGGCAAGAGGAGGGCACAATGGCGATCGACATGGACAAGCTCAATGCTTTTATCGGACAGTTCGTCGGCGATCTTGGTGCCGCAGTACATGCTGGGATGGTCGTGATTGGAGAGAGACTCGGTCTATACAAAGCTCTGGCGGTGCGTCCGATGAGTTCCGCCGAACTTTCGGCCGCAACCGCAACGGACGAACGCTACGTTCGCGAATGGCTTTCGTCGCAGGCGGCGGGTGGCTATGTCACTTACGACGAGAAAACAAACAAATTCAGTCTTACCGAAGAACAGGCCTTTACCCTGGCGCAAGAAGACAGTCCGGCCTATCTGCCCGGCGCTTTCCAGTTAGCTCTGGGGTCGCTGGCAGCGGTTCCGCGAATCGCGGATTCGTTTCGCAATGGAGCGGGGATGGGCTGGCACGAGCACGATGACGGAGTGTTTCACGGGTGCGAAAAGTTTTTCCGGCCGGGCTACGCTGCGAATCTGGTGAGTTCCTGGATTCCCGCACTCCATGATGTGAGGCAGAAGCTCGAAGCCGGCGCGCGAGTGGCCGACGTAGGTTGCGGGAAAGGCGCATCCACGCTGTTGATGGCGAAGTCATTTCCGAAGTCTCATTTCTTTGGATTCGACTACCACGATAAATCGATTGAGGGGGCGCGAGACACAGCCAAGCGTGAAGGAATTGCGGACCGTGTCACCTTCGAGGTCGCTAAAGCCAAGGAGTATCCGGGAAAGGATTACGACTTCGTCGCGGTTTTCGACTGCTTGCACGACATGGGCGATCCAGTTGGAGCCGCGGCTCATGTTCGAAGCTCTCTGCGAAGTGACGGAACATGGATGATCGTTGAACCATTTGCAAACGATCAGTTGAAGGACAATCTCACTCCGGTGGGGCGCGTCTACTACTCGTTTTCGACCTTGCTGTGCACGCCCTGTTCACGATCCCAGGAAGTGGGACTGTGCCTGGGCGCGCAATCCGGAGAGGCCCGCATCCGAGAAGTAGTAAGCGCGGCTGGCTTCACTCGTTTCCGTCGGGCAACGCAAACGCCTTTCAACATTGTTTACGAAGCTCGGCCCTGATCGTCAGGCATGACAAAACGTTAGGCTCTAGCGGTTGACTGCCTCCGGCTTGTTTGCCCGCGCCTGGGCAGGAGCGTTGGCCGCCATCTTGCGCAGCACGTCGGCAAACTGGCCTGCAACCACCGACCAGTCAAACTGTGCGGCGAGTTGCACCGCAGCCTGTTCGAATCTCAGCCGCATTTGGTCATCGCGAAGCAGCAGAAGAATGGCGCCGGCAAACGAGGAAGCATCATCGGCGAGGAGGAGATCGCGTCCATTCTGAAAGGTGAGTCCCTCGGCCCCGATGGAGGTCGAGACCAGCGCCTTACCCATCGCCATCGCTTCGTAAATCTTGAGACGGGTTCCGCCGCCGATGCGCAATGGCACAACCACCACGGTTGCATCCCGAAGATAATCCGTAACCGACGGCACGGTTCCCGTTACCTGAACTGACTTCGAAGCCAGGCGTTGCACTCGAGCGAATGGAGTGCGCCCGACAATCTGGAAAATTGCCTCGGGAAACTCCGCCAGAATACGAGGCCAGATCTGGGCACAGAAATATTCCATGGCATCGATGTTCGGCTCCCAATCCATCGAACCCGTGAACACGATTCGCGGAGGCGCGGCCGACGATGGTGGAGCAACCTGAAACTGCTTTATGTCGACGCCAGTTGGATTTACGGTGATCTCGGACGCTGGATCCATCTGCAACATCTGTTGCCGGTCGTTTTCCGAAACTGCGATGATGTGATGAAAGCGCGTCAGGGTTCGCCGTTCGTAGCGCGACATGCGCGCGGATTCGAGCGTATAGACCAGCTTCCTGAGCGGATGCGATTCGGTCGTCGCCATGCGCCGCCATAGTGCGGTCTCCACATTGTGCTGAAAGAGCAAGCAGGGGATCGGAAGCTTCTCCGGAAAATTCAGCGACGGAGCCAGGAAATCGCAAACCGCGACGTCGAAATTTCCACTCGTAAGGTGGGTTCGGATGAGCTTGCGGACCGCCGGATGGGTGAATTTCGAAACCGAATAAGGTGCAAGTTGCGGCAAGCGGTAAAGGTAGTCCAGCAGGCCGCGAAATCCGTCGGAATCAGGGGCGGCAGTGGAGACGACTTGCGCGTGGGGAAATTGTTGGAGAAGCGCCGCCTCGTATTCAGAATCGCGGCGGCCGCCGTAATAAGAAAGCAGCGTCAGCTGACAGTCTTTCTCTTGCGCCAGCCGTCGCAGGATGTTGTAGGAGCGAATTTTGCCGCCGGTATCGACAGGGAGGAGCTTTCCTGCCTTGACCCACAACACTCTCACTCGAGATTTCCTCGCCCCCGTGATTTCGAACGATAATGTTCGAAGCAATGATAATGCTTCGAACCAAAACGCGAACGGATGCTTCGAACGAATGATCCGAATGAATGATCCAAGCAATGATCCGAAGCAATGATCCGAACCAACGCTTGGTTTTTCCTACTGTGTAGCAAACACTGTAAGCGTCGTGTTCACGCCGTTCACGGCAGCTGTAACGGTGACCGTCCCGGGTGAACTTCCTGTCGTGTAAGTGACGCTGGCCTGTCCATTCGAGTTCGTCGTGGCGGGGCTGCCAGCGAAGATTCCGGACGGTGCCGAGAATAGGACCGAGACTCCCGGAATCGGGCTCCCTCCCTGATCGACGACCTGTACGACCAGAGGCTGGGGCAACGTTGTATTCACTGGCGCGGTCTGGTTATCTCCAGAAACGACAAGCAGGTTCCCCGGAATATCGCCCGTGGCATATTCGTTGAATGTTGCTGTCTTCAGCCCGGTTGTGCTGGCCACGATCTTGAAGGTGCCGTCCGCGTTCGGGATCTGGTAGCTGACCAACGCAAATCCCTTGCTGTTGGTTGCGACGCTTGGTGGAATGAGAGTACCGCCGCCACTCTGATCAACGAACGTTACCGTAGCGCCCGGCACGCCGTTACCATAAGCGTCCTCGACCTCGGCGTTCAGCTGAGTGGGTAGGATTGATCCCGCTTGCCCTGTCTGCTTATTTCCAGAATGAGCGATGAGCTTGATCGCGGGCCCGGGAAGAGCCGTTTCTGGGATGGATAGCGCCGCAGCGTTCGCCGAACTCGCGGTGAGCGTATAAGTGCCCGCGGTCTTCGGAAAGGTGTAGGTGGTCGACACGTTCCCGTTGCTATCGGAGACGGCGCTGACTGGATTGAGCGTGCCGCCCTTATTGCCGTCGCCGAAGGTCACGGTCACACCGGAAATCCCGACTCCGCTGTATGGGTCGGCAACCTGTACCTGGATCGGTGCTGGGAGAGTTGTAAGGATGGGAGCGCTCTGATTGCCTCCGCTGACCAGGTTCAGAGACTGCAAGAGGCCGTACACCTGCAGTGTGGTCTGCGTGGCAACGTAAACCTTTCCGTTGTCTATGGTCTGGGTAGCAAAATGCGCGACTGGTGGAAGCGCGTCTCGCGTTTTGTTCATGTTGGTGCTGTAAAGCTCGACCAGGGTGGTCGCGTTGAAGGCATAGAGACTACCGCCGCTCATTACCCAGAGAACGCCATTGTTATTTCCATTGGACGAAATCGAGGGTGAGTGACTGCCCGGCAACACCTGGTGCGAGGCGACGACGGGCGTAGGAGAAAGCGGTGGATAGGTGCCAGTGAGAGCGAAAGCCTTCACTTCATCGGCGTTGCCGGCGTAATAGACCATTCCGTTCCAGTAGGCGGGGGAACTGAACATGTGGCCGACGGCAGCGTCCAACTCTTGCCCGCCGGTGCCGCCGGGCGATGGCGACAATTGGCCATCATTGCTGTTGTACATCCCCATGTCGTCGCGATTGAGAACGTAGATGTTGCCTTGCTTGCCGGCTGCTACCACCAGGTGAGGAGCCGGAGCACCTTCCTGATCGGGCAGAACCATGGGACCACCCGAACTTAGATCCAGATCGTGGGCGTTGAGATAGGCAACATCATCGGGGGTGAAATATCCCGTAAGTACCAATGAGTTCTGCAGAGCCGGATTAGGCGTAAGCTCCAGCACAGTGTGACAGTAACTCTGGCCACCCATGGGCACGTTGTAATTGCTGCTCTCTGCAGTCGCGACGAAGATATTGCCAAACTCATCCGCGGCCAGACCGTTACCCGACTGCCAGATCGAAGTCAACCCGAGGTCCGGGGAAGTATTGAACGATCCCAGCTGCTGCAAACTAGTTTCATCGTAAGCGAGTACCCAGCCTGAATTCCCATCATTACAGGAGTTGGAGCCAAAGCCGATGTAGACCACACCGTTCGAGAGCAGCAAACCGGGCCGGTTCAACTGATGCAGGCTATTGAAGGTGGTGATTTTCCCGGTATTGACCGAGCCGGTTGCGGTGCTGGAAGCGGCAATTTGAATCGGGCCACCGAACTTCTCCTGGCCGTTGGTGATGTCGAGCGCATGCAGGCGGTGAATGACGGTACCGTTTTCCAACGTTTTCGCGACCAGGTACATGGTGCCGGTTGTGGTGTCGATCGTCGGTGTCCCGGCAATTCCTTCCTGCGTGAAGCCCGTGGTTTTGCCGCCCGAGCACGGCAGGTAGGAACCGCTGGCGGTGGTGATTCCATTCGCTGGATCCGTGAAATTTACCGACCACAGCGAAGATGCGTTTAATCCAGTATTGCTATCCGCATCAAAGGCATAGACCGAATCGGCCATGGTCGCGACATAAACCACATTGTGCGATTGCCCGTTGATGGTCACGTTTGGCATGTAGAGGGGTTGCGCCAGAGCCTGATAGTCAATTGCGTAGTTGAATAGGAAGCCGAATTGGTTCTTATTAACGTTGCTGGGTGTGAGAATGGTTTCGTTCACATTCGAGCCCGTTCGCTGGTTGTCCGAGCGGCTCGTTGGAATCGCGATCTGTGCGAAAGAAGCGGAAACTAACAAGGCACACAACACGAACGCAATCATGAGCAGAAAGCACAGCGAGATTGAGTTCTTTTCCGTCCTCGCGGAGGGAACAGAATAAATCGTTACCATGGTTACTCCATCAGGAATTAGACACTGGGCCGTTTAAGAAACAGCAGTTATTGCGCCGAAGGAGCGCCGGGGAAGTGGTCGCAAGCCCTACTTTACAAGAGCTTTTTCTGTATCACAAGGCCTCTCGACCGCGATCTTAACTGGGTATGAGAAAGTTTTTGCACCTATTGAGCACAAAGTCTACCTCGCCAAGCGGCTTCTTGAAATCCCACGAAGGTGGAGGGGTATCTATCCAATCATCTTCCCAGTGATTCCCACCTACTCGACGCTCAGCCTGATTTCTTCGCCTGCGGCCAGACCATGGCCACCACCAGCGCCACCGCAATCCCCAGCGACACTTCCAGGAAGCGATGCCACGCGACGATCCAGGGAGGACGGCCCGGATTAATCAGTAAAACAATGGTCAACGTGATTGCGGCGAACCGATACGCGCCGCCGATATGTAATGACCATGCCAGTATTCCGCATACGAAAATCCCCAAGCCATAAACCAGCGCGCTGGAGTGGAAGAACGTAGCCAGAGTGGCTCCCAGCACTGCCCCGAGCGCCGTCCCCACAAAGCGCTGCCAACCCAGCGTCTTCGGAGGAATCGTGGATTGAATGATAACGATGGTCGAGATTGGCGCCCAGTAATATTCGGGCAGTTTCAGCAGTCGAGCCAGAAACATGGAGGCGACAGTGGCGAAAGTGGTTCGCGCCGAATCCAGAAGCCAATCGCGATTCATCCCAGAAAAAATCCCTCCACGCGCCATGTATCCTCCCCATAGCCTCGATAAGAGCCGCTATTGTATCGGAACTGGTTTACGGATACTGAGTATCGATTTTTCGTGGTATTACCTCGCCCGTACCTCGCGGGACCCGCGCGCCGACCTTGATGGATTGGGGTTGCGCCACCGAAAATGAGGGTTCCTACCTACGTCCTTCCTCGCACGGGTCGTGGATGGAGGAGATGCGAGCACACCGGAAGTGTGCGCCATCGTCCTTCATGACGCCCGGATGTTTGTGGTCGCGCTGCACGGGTGGATGCATTGTCTGAGCCGATATTCCCATTCCGGTACGGTGACCAGTAATTTCTTTCGACGCATGAGCATTTGGGTGGCGCAGCGCTTCAGCGCTGCGGTAAGGTCGCTCTCAGCAGGCGGCTTCAGCCGCTGAGGTCAGAATGGCCGCACCACAAAGAGGCAACACTGGATTCAGCAGCTACTTTATTACCGCTGTGACCTTTCAGAAGCAAAGTTTGTTTCAATCGGACAGGATGGCCATTCTGTTTGTCCAGCTTCTTCTTACTTACAGATCACAACACAAATATCTTCTCCATGAGTTTGTGCTCATGCCCGACCATTTCCATCTGCTGCTCACACCAACTCTGACGCTGGAGAGAGCGTTGCAACTAATCAAGGGCGGCTTCTCATTCCGCGCCAAGAGGGAGTTAGGATTTGCGGGCGAAATATGGGAAAAGAGTTATCATGACCGTCGCGTGCGGGACTGGCAGGAATACTGCGCCTTCCGGCAGTACATACATTTGAATCCTGTGAAGAAAAGGCTGGCTGAGATTCCCGAGCTATATCCATATAGTTCGGCCAGCGCCGGAATGGCGCTGGATGCCGCACCGCAGCGGCTAAAGCCGTCGGATTCGGCGGCCTGAATCGCAGCGCTGAAAGCGCTGCGCCACCCAAAAGCTTCAGCAGTCTAGCGAGCAACAAGGACGCGCGAAGAATGTGGCGGCACAGGGCCTCTCGGGTTCTGTTGGTGTCGTCACTGCGCGTGGATATTTTGGTCTAGCAGTCTCCGAAAGTCCACATGATGACCAGTGCAAAGAATGGCATGAGGTCTTTTGCCATCCGAACACTGGGTTTGACCAGGAAACCAAAGAGTATCAATGCCGCGAGCAGGAAAGTGGCCCAGAGGAAGATTCGGCGCGTCCACATCCTTATAGCGCTGCGATTGCGGTGAACCGAATATGCTTCGATGAAGTCCTGCTTCGTGAGTTCGTACGTGATCTGCATCGGTAGGCATTTTGACAGGGATTAAATTGCAAGGCAACAATTACAAGTCTTGAGACAGATCGGGGAAGGGCTCTCTCAGCGGCTAAAGCCGTCGGATTCGGCGGCCTGAATCGCAGCGCTGAAGCGCTGCGCCACCCAAAAGTTCTCCCGGGTTAGCGTCCAAAGAACGGGCGCGAGCGTGGGCCACCGTGCAAAGAAAAATCCCCACCCTAGCGCAAAGAGCGCGCTAGGATGGGGCACCCTACGGTTCTGTTCTAAACTGACAGCTGATAACTGAGAGCTGACAGCTGCGCGGGCGAGGGCGCCCGCGCTACACCTTCTTAGTACATGCCCTTAGTACATGCCTTCCATGCCGCCGCCACCGCCGTGGCCGCCGCCCATTGGAGCGTTCTTCTTCTCCTCCGGGATGTCCGCCACCAGGGCTTCGGTCGTGAGCATCAGGGCGGCGATCGAACCGGCATTGGTGAGTGCGGTGCGCACTACCTTTGTCGGATCTAACACGCCGGCCTTGACCAGATCTTCGTACTCGCCGGTCAGGGCGTTGTAGCCGTAGTTATTGTCTTTGGAGTCGTGGATCTTACCGATCACGATGGCACCTTCTTCGCCGGCATTCTCGGCGATCTGGCGCAAGGGCTCGGTGATGGCGCGCTTCACGATGTTGACACCGATCTGCTCGTCACCTTCCAGCTTCAGTTTGTCGAGTGCTGCAACGCAACGCGCAAGAGCCACGCCGCCGCCGGGGACAATACCTTCCTCGACCGCTGCACGGGTGGCATGCATTGCGTCTTCGACACGGGCTTTGGTTTCCTTCATTTCGGTTTCGGTCGCGGCGCCGACTTTGATTACGGCTACGCCACCGACCAGCTTGGCCAACCGCTCCTGCAGTTTCTCGCGGTCGTAGTCGCTGGTGGTCTTTTCGATCTGGCTGCGAATTTCTTTTACGCGGCCCTGGACATCACCCGGCTTGCCTTTGCCTTCGACGATGGTGGTGTTGTCCTTGTCGATGGTGATTTTCTTGGCCTGGCCCAGATCGGCAAGCTGCACGTTCTCCAGCTTGATGCCGAGGTCTTCGGTGATGGCCTTGCCGCCGGTCAGGGTTGCGATGTCCTGCAACATGGCCTTGCGACGATCGCCGAAGCCAGGAGCCTTGACGGCCGAGACTTGCAGCGTGCCACGCAGTTTGTTGACGACGAGGGTGGCGAGCGCTTCGCCTTCCACGTCCTCAGCGATGATCAGGAGCGGCTTGCCGCCCTTCGCGATCTGCTCAAGCAACGGGAGCAGATCTTTCATCGAGCTGATTTTCTTTTCGTGGATCAGGATGTAGGCGTTCTCTTGAACGGACTCCATGCGCTCGGGATCGGTAACGAAGTACGGAGAGAGATAGCCGCGATCGAACTGCATGCCTTCGACGACATCGAGCTGAGTTTCGAGCGTCTTCGACTCTTCGACGGTGATGACGCCGTCCTTGCCGACTTTCTTCATCGCTTCGGCAATGATCTTGCCGATGGTCTCGTCGTTATTCGCCGAGATGGTGCCGACCTGGGCAATCATGTCGCCGGTGACGGGTTTGGAGAACTTGTCCAGTTCGCCCTTCTCGCGATTGCCTTCCTTGTCGAGACGGCCGGTGATGGCCAGAACCGCTTTCTCGATGCCGCGCTTGATCGCCATAGGATTGGCGCCAGCAGCAACCGTCTTCACGCCCTCGCGGAAAATTGCCTGGGCGAGAACGGTAGCCGTCGTGGTGCCGTCGCCAGCTACGTCCGAGGTCTTCGAAGCAACTTCGCGGACCATCTGCGCGCCCATGTTCTCGATGCCGTTGGGGAGTTCGATTTCTTTGGCTACGGTGACGCCGTCTTTGGTGATGGTCGGCGCGCCGAATTTCTTTTCAATAACCACGTTGCGGCCCTTGGGGCCGAGAGTAACCTTCACAGCGTCCGCCAGTATGTTGACGCCGCGAAGAATTGCCTGTCGCGACTCTTCTCCGTGAATAATTTGCTTTGCCATATCTGTTTGCTCCTAAATTTAATTTTTAGTGCAGGCTGCGCCTGCGGAATTTGGTTGGCTGCGAGCTTCGCGCTTCGAGCAAGCAACCCGAAAAGGCTACTTGCGCGATCCGGCGGTTTCTTTCTTGGCCGGAGAGGTGGCTCCGGTCAGGATGCCTAGAACTTCCTCTTCGCGCATGATGATGAAGTCTTCGCCATCGATCTTGATTTCGGTGCCGGAATACTTGCCGAAGAGGATGCGGTCGCCGTCTTTTACATCGAGGGGACGAACCTTGCCTTCTTCGCTGATCTTGCCTTTACCGACGGAGATGACTTCTCCCTCCTGCGGCTTGTCTTTCGCGGAATCGGGGATGATGATCCCGCCGCGGGTGGTATCGGCTTCTTCTACCCGACGGACCAGGATGCGGTCATGCAGCGGGGTGAATTTGGTTGCCATAGTTGCGTACTCCTTTCAAGAGTGGTTTTCTGAATACGGTGAATTCGAATTTTGAGGGTGGCCTAGGAACTGAGGTCTGTTAGCACTTGAACGCCACGAGTGCTAATTATAGGAATGTGAGTGGTTAGTTGTCAAGCGTACTTCGGATATTAAGTTAAATACTGTGTAATGAATGCAATAAGAACACATGGTGGTGTCGCTGGATGGTTGGAAACTAGCGGCATCGCTAAACAGCTTGAAACCTAAACTGAAAATGGTGGCTGTGATCGCAGCGGTGGGCGGCTCTCGCCACCCCCAAAGCGGTTCCTTGCATCGAGCGGTACTTTGCCGTGTTGTGAGGCTCTTTTCGGGTAGGCGTCCAGTCGACTCCGCTCAGGGCAGGCTCTTCGACTCCAGACGAAACTCGCAAAATTCCGACTCGGCTCAGGGACGACAAACTATGGGTTTTGTTTGTGTGTTCGCCAAACGTAAGGCGTTAATGCCAGCCTAGCGGCTTGTTGGGGCTCGTGCGCAGAGGGATTACGCCACAGGCACTCGAATTCGGAACCAAAATGGGATGTTCCAAAGTGGTACTTCGAGTGCAATTGCTCTGTGGTCACCTTCCACGAGCAGCAGTCTGGCCAGCCACAAGATCCAAATATCACTTCTTGTCTTCAATGTTGTTGGCCAACGCTTCCGTCGGCGGTGGTTCCACCCTGAATGTGGCAACAGAGCCTCGTCAGGTTGGGGCGCCCGGCGCGGTGACAAGGGGGAGACTATGACGGTGTCCGGCTTGCGCTGCGTCGAAAGCTGTCTTAATTGCCATCTGCGGGATCGCAGCTTTTTCTGCGACCTTCCGCCGGCCACGCTTGCGGATTTCAACCGGATCAAGCATGCTGCCGTCTTTCCTGAACATGCGGTGGTTCTGGTGGAAGGGCAGAGTCCGAGCCAGATTTTCATTCTGTGCCAGGGGCGCGCCAAGCTTTCGACTACTTCGCGCGACGGCAAAACGCTAATCGTGCGGATCGCCGAAGCGGGCGAAGTGCTGGGATTGCATGCGGTGATTACTGGCGGACCCTATGAGTTGACGGTTGAAACCATGCAGCCCAGCCAGCTGGATTTTGTGGGGCGCGACGATATGTTGCGCTTCCTCAAAGTGCATCCGGATGCCTCTCTCCGCGCGGTTCAGCATCTGGCCCGGGACTGTTCGGACTCTTATGGCGTGGTGCGCACGATCGGATTGTCACACTCGGTGTCAGAGAGATTCGCGAGATTTCTGCTTGATACCTCCGCCGATGGTCGCATCAGCCATGGAAAAGTGCGCGTTCGGATGGCGCTGACCCATGAAGAAATCTCGCAACTGGTCGGCACGAGTCGCGAGACCATCACCCGCCTCCTGTCGGAGTTCCGGAGAAACGCACTGGCCGAATTGAAGGGGTCGATGCTGATTATCTATAACCGGCCGGCGCTGAGGCACATGGTGGGGGCGTAAACCCATCGGGCGATCACCCGATCCACGCTAAGTCCGATATAATCCTCGGCTTCAGATGGCACTCACTTCCGGCACAAAGCTAGGTCCCTACGACATTCAATCGCTGCTGGGGTCGGGAGGGATGGGCGAAGTTTACAGGGCTCGCGATGCGCGCTTGGATCGCATCGTCGCCATCAAAGTTCTGCCCAAATCTTACTCGGCGGACGTGGAGCGGCTGCAGCGTTTCATTCAGGAAGCGCGTTCGGCGGCGGCTCTGAATCATCCCAACATACTTTCGATCTTTGATATTGGCGAGGAGGGCGGATCGCCTTACATCGTTTCCGAATTGCTGGAAGGGCAAACGCTGCGCGAGCGAATTCGAAGCGGGCCGCTATCCAGCCGGAAGGCGATTGACTACGCGCTGCAGGTGGCGCGGGGATTGGCAGCGGCGCACGGGAAGGGAATCGTGCACCGCGACCTGAAGCCGGAAAATCTGTTCGTGACCCTTGACGAGCGGGTGAAGATTCTCGACTTCGGTCTGGCGAAACTCATGCGTCCGGAGACGGACGGGGGCGAAGAAGCGCCGACGGTGCAGGTGAACACCGAGCCGGGCCAGGTGATGGGTACGGCGGGGTATATGTCGCCGGAGCAGGTGCGGGGAAAGGTGGCGGACCATCGCTCCGACATTTTTGCGTTTGGGGCGATTCTGTACGAGATGCTGTCGGGGCAGCGCGCGTTTCGCGGAGAGTCTCCGGCGGATACGATGAGCGCGATTCTAAAAGAGGAACCGGCCGAGCTTTCGGAAGTGGCGCGCAATGTGCCCCCGGCGTTGGAACGAATCGTCCGGCATTGTCTGGAGAAAAATCCGGCGCAGCGCTTCCAGTCGGCGGGAGATCTGGCATTCAATCTTGAAGCGCTGACGGAGAGTTCGGCAGTCAGCTCGGTACATAAGGCGCAGGCAGCGGGGCAGGTTGGGATTGCGGAGCCTGCGGTCTCCACTGCTGCAGCGCCAGAAAAAATTCGCACGCGGTCGAAATTGAGGGAACTGGCGGGCGCGTTGTTGCTCTCGGGGTTGATGATCGGGCTGGGGTGGTGGTGGGGGCGCAGCAGCGCACGGACGCAACTCGCAGAGTATCAGCCGATCACATTTCGCAGCGGTTCGATCGGCAATGCGCGCTTCACGCCGGACGGAAGTATTGTGTACAGCGCTTCCTGGGACGGGGGCGAAAACCAGCTATATATCGGGCGCACGGATGATCATGGAGCACGCGAACTCGGTCTGAAAAACGCGGACCTGCTGGCGATCTCGAAGAATGGAGAACTCGCGGTTCGGCTCAATACGGTCGAACTTGGCGGCTACGCAGCGGCAGGAACGTTGGCGCGCGTTCCGATGAGTGGGGGCGCACCTCGGGAGGTGCTGGACAGTGTGCAGGATGTGGACTGGGCGCCGGACGGGGAGAACATGGCCGTCGTCCGTTTTGTGCCGGGGAACGGTCACTGGCGCCTGGAGTATCCGATTGGCAAGGCGTTGTTCGACGGCATTAACTGGATCAGCCATCCGAAGATATCGCCAGATGGGAAATGGGTTGCTTTTGTGGATCATCAAAACGCGATCGGGGATGATGAGGGTTCGCTCGCGGTGATTGCTTCGGATGGCAAGGGCGAAGAGAAGATCCTTTCTTCGGGTTGGTTCGTGCTGCAAGGGGTCGTTTGGTCGGCGGGAGGAGATGAGATCTGGTTTACGGCGTCGAGCAATGGCAGCGCCGCGAACCCGCGGGCAGTGACGCTATCGGGCAAGCTGCGAACGATTACCAACGTTCCGGGAGGAATGTGGCTGCAAGACTTGCGAAACGGAATGGCGCTCATGGTAGCCCACCAGCGGCGCATCGGAATCCGTGGAGTGCCTCCGGACGGAAAGGAGGAGCGTGAATTGGGGTGGTTCGGGTGGTCGATTCTGAGCGATCTGACTCCCAACGGCAAAAAGGTTTTGTTTGACGAGGAAGCCGACGGTGGGGGACCGAACTACACCGTCTTTCTGCGCGATACTGACGGATCGCCTCCGGTACGTATTGGGGAGGGGGTCGGGTACGCGATCTCGCCGGACGCGAAGTGGGCGATCACCCAGCCGGCGAAAGGTGGTCCGCTGAAGCTGGTGCCGACTGGAGCGGGTGCGGCCCGGCAGTTAACCCACGACAAGGTGAGTTACCAGGCCGTGCGCTGGCTGGCTGGAAGCACGCAATTGCTGGCGAGCGGAATCGAGCCCGGACATGGCGTGCGCGACTATGTGATTGACGTCGAGAGTGGCAGTTCGAAAGCAATCACTCCGGAGGGTGTATCTGGAGTGGTGCCTTCTCCGGATGGTCGGAGCATGGCGGTGCAGGGACCTGACGGGAAATGGGAGATTTGGCAACTGGATGGGAGTGGTTCGCGTCCGATCCCGGGTCTGGAAGGCAGCTATCGCATCAGTGGCTGGTCACCGGATGGTGAGTCCGTGTACGCCTCCTCCCCGCGACGGCGCGAGAAAACCGCGAACGTCTATCGGGTGAACAGAAATACAGGGAAAATGGAGTTGTGGAAGACGGTCGGGGAAAGTTTGGCGGCGGGAGCCATAAGTATAGATGGGTCTTATCGCGAGGGTGACGGAGGCGCCTATGTCTATCTCTACACCCAGAGTCTTTCGCAGGTGTACGTGGTTCGGGGGATGAAGTAAGCGAGTGGATGTGCTCGGGTGTGCGCGCGAGTGTGCGCGCGAGTGTGCGCGAACAAGGGTCAGAGGTAACACATTAGAATGGGTGCCATGAGTAAGAGTCGTTCGATGGTGGGGATTGTAATCATCCTGCTGGGATTGGGCATGATCAGTTTGACGTGGGCGCAGGATGACTATGAGGGCCCCATGTCAGATCTGCAGTTTCTGGTGGTGAAAGATTACAACGGCAAGCCAGTGAGGAACGCGGCGGTAGTGCTGCACCCGGTCAACAAGAAGGGAATCCAGTCGAAGGGCGGCATGGAGTTGAAGACGGACAATAATGGGCGAACGAATATTGACGGGATTCCGTATGGCGCGCTGCGCGTGCAGGTGCTGGCTCCGGGTTTCCAGACATTTGGGGAAGATTATGAGATCAACAAGCCCGAGCTGCAGATTACGGTAAAGCTGAAGCGTCCGGCGGGGCAGTATTCGTCGAGTGGAAAAACGGTGGACCCGCAGAAAGATGACGCCAAGAACCCGCCGAAACCGCAGCAGTGAAGCGGTGGTGATTCGCATGGGGCCATGGCTCTTAACTGTCGAAGCCCGGGGTGGCCGTAAGACGATTTCACGGAGCGAGATTCTTATGAGAAGAAATGTTTTGGTGGGGATGGCAGTTGCGATTCTGTGCAGCGGCCTGGCCGGGTTGGCATGGGCGCAGGATGAAGGCCCGATGTCGAATCTGAAATTTGTTGTCGTCCGCGACTCTGATGGCAAGCCGGTGAAAAATGCGCAGGTCATACTGCATCCCGTAAAGCGCAAGGGCAAGCAGGAGCAGGGAGAGATGGAATTGAAAACGGACCTCGAGGGAAAGGCAAACGTCGATGGCATTCCGTATGGTCCGCTGCGGGTGCAGGTGTTGGCTCCGCATTTCCAGACCTTCGGAGAAGATTACGAAATCACCCAGGCGGAGATGCAGATCACGGTGAAACTGAAGCATCCGGGCGACCAGTACACGGTCTATGGAGACGACAAGAAGCCGCACTGAACGCGCCATCCAGGGGATCGAGTGGGTATTTGTGACAGGTGACAGGGACGGCCCAGTGTCCTACAATTTGGCCTGCCATGGGATTGCAGGAACTTACCGTCGAGCGCTATGAAGGAGTGGCAGAGGATCAGCGCATTCTGCTGCTGCGGGGGCCAATCACGATCGAAACCGCTCCGCAATTCGAGCGTGCCGTTCGGCACGAGAACGCGGAGACGGTGATTCTGGATTTCTCGGATGTTCCCTACATTGATTCCGTTGGATTGGGTGCGCTGGTGGCAACTTATGTATCGCATCAAAAGACGGGGCGATGCCTGGTGCTGACGGCGATCAAGCCGCGAGTGCTCAAGATTATGGAAATTACCAAGGTGAACGAATTCTTCGTGACGTTTGGAACCACGTGGGAAGCGGTGGAAGCGCTGGCGAACACGGGAAGCGCCTGAGGCCGCGAGTGGAACATCCGCTGGAAACGCATTCACCACGGAGCGCACGGGACGGCAAGAACTTGTCTAGGTTTTTCCGCTGCGAAACGTTTCTTCGCGCACGGTAAACTTCCGCACCAAATCTTCTCGCACCTCGTAGCCCGTTCCGGGGGCGTCATGAATCGCAATCGTTCCGTTGGCGGCGACCTTTACTTCTGGCTCGATGATGTCTTCTTTCCAGTAACGCTTCGAAGCCGATACGTCTCCGGGCAAACGAAAATTTTCGAGGGTTGACAGGGCGATGTTGTGCGCCCGCCCTATGCCGGATTCGAGCATCCCGCCGCACCACACGGGTACGCCGTGCCGCGCGGCGACATCGTGAATTTTCTTTGCTTCGCTGAAGCCGCCAACGCGGCCGACCTTGATATTGAGGATGCGGGCGGCGCCAATCTCCAGCGCAAAGTCGGCGTCACGCGCATTCAGAATTGATTCGTCGAGGCAGATTGCGGTTCGAAGAGCTTTCTGCAGCCGCGCATGAAGATAGATCTCGTCGTTCCACAGGGGTTGCTCGATCATGAGGAGGTTGAAGGCGTCGAATTTACGGAGGTGCTCAACCTGGTCAAGCGTGTAGGCGGAATTCGCGTCTACGCTGAGAACGATATCCGCCCATCGCGCACGGATCTTTTCCAGTACATTCAGGTCCCATCCTGGCTTCACTTTGATTTTGATTCGCTGGTATCCCGCCGCCAACTCGGTTTCGATCTTTTGTAGAAGCTGCTCGGGAGAGTCCTGAATGCCGATCGACACGCCACACACAATCTCGCGCCGGGTGCCTCCGAGCAATTTCCAGAGTGGCAGTTGTTTCTGGCGGGCCTCGGCGTCCCACACCGCATTCTCGAGGGCGGCTTTGGACATGCGGTGTCCACGCACTCGGGCAAAGCGAGCGGCACAATCCCGGCCGGCATCCAACTCGCCTTGGAGCAGCAGCGGCGCCAGATAATTCTTGATGGTGGGCCACGCGGTCTCGGTCCATTCCGGACTGTAATACGGATCTTCTCCGGCAACACACTCGCCCCATCCGCGCACACCATCGGATTCGACACTCACCAGCAGGATGCGGCGGCTGTAAACGCGGCCAAAGCTCGTTTCGAAAAAATGTACGAGCGGCATGTGAATTTCGCGGAGGGTGATTGAGTCAATTTTCATAGTGAAGTCAGGGGTCAGCAGGGCCGTCCCAGCCGAAGGCAAAAGACTTACCCGGTAACGTCGGAACAGCATAACGTTGGGGCGCCTGCGGACCGGCTGTCAATACTGCCAGTCTTCGTCCCATGTGCCTAGCAAGAACCGGCCATTGCCGTGCTGATCGCGTTCGTAGCCGAGCACACTCAATCCTTCGGCGAATGAGCTCTTGAAGCGTTCGCGGTTCTTTTCCTGAACTGCCAGGGCTCGCAGACGCGTTGCCGCATCGCCCTTCCAGGCGTAGATTTCCGCGGGGACGTCGATGGACGCTCGACATGCGAACTCGGGACGAAGAGTGTCGGCCAGCGCGGCTGCAACCCGTTTCGACTTCATCCACCACTCCGCCACCAATCGGTCGCTCGGTAAACCGCCCTGCAACGGCGACGACGTGACGCCATACTGATTCGCGTTGTAGCGGCGTGCGATTGCGCCAAGCTTCTCGATGTTCAGATACGCGTTCTTGATTTCGAGGGGATCGAAGGTCCACTCCATCAACTCAAAGCCTCGGGCGAGTGCGTCGTCACGCTGATAAAGTTTCATCCGGCGTCCCAATCCGCCATTGCGGTATTGCTGACGAACGGCCAACATCTGCGAATGCAGGTAGCAGTGGCGGTTGCGGAATCCCGGTATCGCCAGCGCGAACCCGATCAGTTCCTGCGCGCCGCCAATTGCGTTGCCCTCTTCAACGAATGCGCCAATCACCTGTCCGCCAATCTTCGAGGCCACCACGAACAGTCGCACCGGAATCAGGTCGGCATCGGAAAAACTCCACACCTCCTTCTGTAGCGCGAAGCAGGCCTGCATCTCATGGAGGGTTTGGCATTTGCGAATGCAAACGCTCGCGACGGCGACGATATCGGATGCCCTAGTGGAGAAGTCGCTGGTCACGCGCGACTTTCTTGCTGCTTCGCCTGTTGCCATAGTGTTTCGAGTTCATCCATCGAGGCCTGGTCGGGTGATCTCCCATTGGCGCGCAAACGCTCCTCCATCCATTGAAAGCGTCGTTTGAATTTACGATTCGTCTTTCGCAGTGCTGATTCCGGGTCGAGCGACAGATAGCGCGCAATGTTCACCAGCACGAAGAACAGATCTCCAATTTCACCTTCCACGCGGGACTGTGATTCGGGTGCCAGCCGCGGCTTTCCCGAGCCGGCAATCCCCGTACCCGCGGAGGGGCCTTGAAACGATGGCGGCAACGCTTTCAATTCCTCGCGCAACTCCAATGTCTCTTCCGAGAGCTTGGCAAAGAGCCCTTCCATGTCTGACCAGTCAAATCCGACCCGTGCAGCACGCGAGCTGAGTTTGTATGCCTCCATCAACGCCGGTATTTTCGAGGACACACCCGCGAGCACACTTTTCGAGTCGTCCTGATGAGAATTGTCGGCCGCCGTCCCGAGACCTTTCTTCTTCTCTTTCTCTTTCTCCTGCGCCTTCAGCGCTTCCCAGTTGCGCAGGACTTCGGCGGGAGTATCGGCCTTCAGGTCACCAAACACGTGGGGATGCCGGTTCACCAACTTGTCGGAAAGGCGGTCGAGCACATCGTCCACGGAGAAGTGGCCCGCCTCGCGCGCCATCTCGGAATAGAAGAGTACCTGCAACAGCAGATCGCCCAATTCGCCGGTCAGCTCGGGCCAATCCCGATTGTCGATGGCTTCGAGGACCTCATAAGCCTCCTCCAGGGTGTAGGGCTTGATGGTGTCGAAGGTCTGCTCGCGATCCCATGGGCATCCACCGGGAGCCCGCAGCCGCGCCATGATTTGAACCGCTCGCTCGAATCGTTCGCCCGTAGTTGACATTCTGTTCAATGTAAATGAGCGGTAATTCCTGGGCAAATGGGAGTTGTGAGCAAAGTGCGCTGCCGAGCTTTGCGCCTGGGACGGACGAATGCGTCCGTCCCTACGTGAGCAGCGACTGGACTAGCAGTTTTGTATCATCCGAGATAATCGCGTCCACGTTCCACGATGCGAACTCATGCATCTGCTCGACGCGATTCACTGTCCAGACCATGAGTTTCTTGCCTGCGGCGTGGATGTGTTTGATCGAGTTTTCATCGGCCAAATCGAAACGCGGAATTACCCATTCCGCGGACGATTCGCGCCAGCCTCGAAATTGGTTTTGGGTCTCGCTAAGAAACCCTAGCGGAATCGATGGATCGAGGTGGTAGATGGTCTCGAGAACCTCGGGAAGAAACGATGAAACCACGTATCCCTTTTGCGGCGGATGCTTATGCAACTCCGCCAGCGTTTGCGATTCCAGCCCCGCAACCTTCAACTCGATATCTAGAAACGCGCGGTTGGCAAACTGCCGCAGAACATCGTCGAGCGTCGGCAGCGGCAGGTTTCTTGCTGCCGTCTTCTCGATCTTCATTCCGCCGGCGGTCGCGTCGTGGCAGATCAGAGCTTGTCCGTCGGCTGAAAGGCGAACATCAAGCTCGAACCCGTCGCAGCCGTGCTGCAAGCAGATTTCGAACGATTCCAGAGTATTTTCGGGAATGTGGCGGGAGGCTCGCGCCCCGCGATGTCCGAGAAGAAGAGGTCGAGTCATTAGAGACTGTGGAGACGGGGAACCTCAGCGGCTTAAAGCCGATACTGAAATACGTCAGTTATCGCAGCGGTAAACCGCTGCGCCACCCAAAAGCGGTACGCCCGACCGGTGAACGCTATGCCACCACGGCCGGATAAGCTCGTGCTTTTCTCGGCGTCTCGGCGGTGGGCAATACGAAGCATCAGTCCAAATCGAAATCCCGGATCGGGCGTCCTGTATCCGGCGTTTCTTTGGCTTTCTTGACTGCCTCCTGGAATTTTTTTTCCAGCAGTTCGGCGACATGTTTTTGGGCTTCCATGGACTGGCGGAAGATGGAATCGCGGCGGCTGTCCTGCTCTTTCATGGCGCGAGCGGCTTCTTCCATGTCGTTGAAGGTTTTCGGCTTGACGGGCGCGGTGTGCGCGATGATGCCGCGGGTGGAGGCATCGATTTTCATGACCGCGCCGCAGCAGGGGCAGGTCACGTCGAAGCTGGACTCGCGAGCATTGGATTTGGATCCGCGTTTCGGCACACGGCGATCATACCGCAATCTTCATACAGCAATCCAGGCACTGCAATCCATGTCAGTGCGGGGTGAGTCGAATCGGCAAAACGTGAAACAGATACAGCATCTCCCAACCCAGCAGGACGATCGACACCAGCACCACGAGGATGGCCAGAATCTCGCCAAAGGTCAGGCCGCTTTTTTCCTGTTCGAACCGGCGCGCGCCGAGGCTCAGGATATTCAGCGTGGCAAAGCCGAACACGAGCGCCCAGAGGATGTTGTAAACCTCCTCGCGGGTCGAACGCAGAAGGAACATTGCGGGCAGAGTTCCGACTGCGAGTGCATGGAATGCGCGGCCGAAATCCGTCCAGTCGCGGATCGCCCCGGTGGCCAGAAATAACGGTGAACGGTTTTGAAGTAAGCCAGGTGTGAGGGGCCGGGGCAGTCTCATGAGAACTTGAATAGTACCGTGTTTTCCCTCTCGAAGTCAGCCAGTACGACGAGCGGGGGCACCTCACTAGTTCACCAGCGACCTAACTTACCTGATTCCTTGCTTTTCTACGGAGTGTCACAGAGGATAGTTACTCTAGCTATGATCGTGAACTTTGCCGAGCGGGCGCACAACCACAACTGGTCACTCGACCCGGTCACGCGATCTTTACTTGACACCGATTTTTACAAATTGCTGATGTTGCAGTTCATCTGGAAGCATTATCCGAAGACCCATGTGTCGTTCTCTCTGTACAACCGCTCCGCTTCGGTCCGTCTGGCCGATATGTTTCCGCGCGAAGAACTCGTCCACCAGATGGAGCATGTTCGACAACTCCAATTTCGCAGGTCAGAACTGGTGTGGCTGGCGGGTAACACTTTCTATGGGCGTCGCGGCATCTTTGAACCGGCCTTCCTGGAATGGCTGGAACGTGATTTCCGACTGTCAGACTATGAATTATCGGTCGAGGACGGGCAGTTCATCCTGACGTTCGACGGCCTTTGGACCGAAACCACGATGTGGGAGCTTTACGCGCTCTCCATCCTTGACGAACTCAAGACGCGGGCGGGTTTGAAAAAGCTGCGCGAGTTCGGTCTCGACATCCTGTATGCACGGGCGAAGACAAAGCTCTGGAGCAAGATCGAGAGTCTGCGCGGGGTTCCCGGACTGGCCGTGGCCGACTTCGGAACCCGCCGCCGCCACAGCTTTCTTTGGCAGGAATACGTCGTCAACGCGATGGCGGCAAATCTCGGCAGCGCCTTTACCGGAACGTCAAACGCTTTCCTGGCGCATAAGCACGATCTGGAAGCGATTGGAACCAATGCGCACGAGATCCCGATGGTCCTCGCCGCTCTCGCTCCGAATGATGACGATGCTCTCAGGGCTTCGCAGTATCACGTGCTGGAGTTGTGGCAGGCGACCTACGACGGCGCTCTGCGCATCATGTTGCCGGATACGTTTGGGACCACGCAATTCCTGGAAAATGCTCCTGATTGGGCTGCGGATTGGACAGGCCAGCGCATCGACAGCAAGAATCCGTATGTGGCCGGCGACGAATATATCGACTGGCTAAAGAAGCGCGGGCGCGACCCGCGGGAGAAGCGCATCATTGCTTCCGACGCGCTCGATGTCGAGGACATTCTCGGACTCCATGCTTACTTTGGGGGAAAGCTGGCGAGCGGCGTAGCGACGAATGAGTTCCGCAGCGCCGTCGACTTCAACGATCCTATGAAGTGGATCCCTGGTCGCCGCATTCGCTTCAGCGCCGGTTGGGGAACTTTTCTGACCAACGATTTTCGCGGCTGCGATCCGACTGGTGGCACGGAGTTCGATCCGATCAGCCTGATCTGCAAGGTGTCGACGGTGGAAGGCAAGCCCGCCGTGAAGCTTTCCGACAACTATGCCAAGGCGCTGGGCACGCCCTCCGAGATCGAACGCTATCGGCGGGTGTTTGGGACGAAGGGGCTCAGCAACATTCCCGTGATCGCGTGACGCCGCCAATCTGCGGCAAGACATTCGGTAGACTTGCGCGCTTACAGAATCTTGCTCGAGCATCGTTCCTCGGGTCAGAATAACTCGATGCCACCTCGCTCACCTTCAGCGGTCCCGGATTTTCTTTACGGCACGGCATGGAAGGAAGATCGCACCGCAGCACTCGTCGAACTCGCGGTCCGCGAGGGTTTTCGCGGCATCGATACGGCGAATCAGCGGCGTCATTATTTTGAAGAAGGAGTCGGCGAGGGATTAGCCGCCGCCTATCGCACGGGATCAGTTTCCCGCGATGACCTGTTTCTACAAACGAAGTTTACCTATGAACGCGGTCAGGACCACCGGTTGCCCTATGATCCCACGGCTGCGCTATCCGTTCAGGTGGCGCAGTCTATGGCCAGTTCGCTCGAACACTTGGCAACCGACTATGTCGATAGTTATCTGCTGCACGGGCCGGCCTCTAACCACGACTGGACAGATGATGATGCTCAAGTTTGGGAAGCGATGCGCAGAGAGCGGGATGCCGGCCGCACCCGTCTGCTCGGAGTCAGCAATATTTCTCTGGGCCAGTTGCAGCAGCTTGCTTCGGTCCACGCCGAACTTCCTGCATTCGTGCAGAACCGTTGCTATGCGCGCCTCGGCTGGGACCGCGAGGTGCGGCAGTTCTGCCGCGACCGCAACATCATCTATCAGGGATTTTCACTGCTTACGGCAAATAAGGGGGTGTTGCGGGATCCTGTTATTGCCAGTATGGCTGCCAACGCCAATGCTACGCCGGCCCAGGTTGTGTTCAGTTTTGCCCGTGCCATAGGAATTCTGCCGCTCACTGGCACCAGCGATGCCGAGCATATGAGGGCGGATCTGGACGGCCGGGACTTGGCGCTACGGCCGGAAGCAGTGGACGAAATCGAGTCTCTTGCTGGTTAACGTCTGCTGGTTAACTTCCGCTGGTTAAATTCTGCTGGCTAACTTCTGCTGGTTAACTTCGAGCGTTTGAGGCTAGCGGGCCAACCCTGGCTTGGGCATCATTACTTCGATTGTGCAACTGCCTCGCGCTCGCCGACCTGCTGCCGCCACATCGCGTAGTACAGACCTTTTTGGTCGAGCAGTTCCGCGTGGCGTCCAAATTCGACTACGCGTCCACGCTCCAGCACGTAGATGCGATCCGCGTGCATTACTGTGGAGAGCCGGTGCGCAATCAGAATGGTGATCGCCTCCTGATTGCTGGCCACCTCGCGGATTGTCCGGCTGATCTCTTCTTCGGTTAGAGAATCGAGCGACGAGGTGGCCTCGTCGAACACAAGTAATTGGGGATGCCGCAACAGCGCGCGAGCGATCGAAAGGCGCTGCTTTTCGCCTCCAGAAACCTTGACGCCGCCTTCGCCGATCAGGGTGTCTAATCCGCGATCGGCGCGCGAAAGCAGGCTATCGGCAGCGGCCTGATGCAGCACCTCCAGGCACTCCTCGTCGGTCGCATTCGGATTGACGAAAAGCAGGTTGTCGCGAATCGAGCCGGAAAACAGTTGCGTGTCCTGGGTCACGAATCCGATTTTTTCCCGGAGCAGATCAAGATCCACACGATGCGAAGGGATTCCGTTGTAAAGAATTTCGCCCGATTTCGGAGCGTACAAGCCCACGAGAAGCTTGACGAGCGTTGACTTTCCAGCCCCCGACGGTCCAACAAACGCCAGCGTGTCTCCGCGAGCGGCGCTGAATCCGATCTCGTCCAGGGCCAGGACCGAGGAGCTCTGATGCTGGAAACTGACCTTCTCGAACTGTAGCGTCATGAGCTCGTCCACCGGCTCCGGATGGGCCGGCTTCGGATCTCGGGGAGCGTTGAGAATATTCTGGAAATTCTGCAGGGAGACTTCAGTTTCCCGGTAAACATTGATCACGTTGCCCAATTCCTGCAAAGGGCCAAAGATGAAAAACGAATAAATCCACAGGGAGAAAAATTGGCCGATGGTGATCTCCTGCCGAAAAATCAGATAGAGCATTAAGAATAAAATGCTGCTGCGGAGCGCGTTGACTGCCGTCCCCTGAATGAAACTCAGGCTGCGCAGGTATTTAACCTTTTTAAGTTCGAGTTTGAGAATCTTGTCGGTGATACCGTTGAGCCGGCCTACCTCCTGTTGTGCCAGTCCGAGGCTCTTTACCAATTCGATATTGCGCAGCGACTCGGTTGTCGAACCAGCCAGGGCGGTGGTTTCGGCGACGATGGTCTTTTGCATCTTCTTGATGCGCTTGCTCAGCACCGAGCTGATAATTCCGAGCACCGGAACCGTGAGCAGGAACGCGGGAGCAATCGACCAGTGCACGCGGAAGGCGTAGATCATCACAAAGACGATGCCCACGGTCGAAATGAAAAGGACATTGATGGCAGCGGTAATAAAACGTTCCACATCGCTGCGAACTTTTTGCAATTTGCCCAGCGTCTCACCGCTGCGCTGATCCTCGAAAACCTGGTAGGGCAAATCGAGGGAGTGCCGGATGCCGTCGGAGTACATTTTCGCGCCCAGTCGCTGCACGATTACGTTGACGAAATAATCCTGGAAATTCTTGGCGACGCGCGAAACGAACGCCACTCCTACCGCAGCCAGCACTAAAAGCCCCGCCCCGCGGATAAATTGCGTTTGCGTGTACTGGTGGTATTTGGTGGCGTAGCTGTCGATTACATGGCGAAAAATCAACGGGTCAAGAAGCGAAAAAACCTGGTTGGTAGCCGCCAGGAAAAGAGCGGCAACAAAAAGCTTCCAGTACTGCTTGGAATATTGGTAAAGAAGATTCATAGGCGTCGGCGTGCAACTGCTTGAGCAACGTGGTTTAGATGGTATGCGCTAATTGTTCGATTCAACTGACACGCTCGGGTACGAAGCCATCTGAGCCAGTCCGAAGCCGGGATATGCCGTCGTGGAATCCCGCGAATCCCACCCCTTGCACAAAGGATGTGCAAGGATGGAGCACCGTCAGTTGGCCTCTTTCTTCAGCAGTTCCAGCGCTTGAGGAAAGGTGAGGTCCGCGGGAACACGCTTGAAGCCGCTGAAGACTTCGGTGGATACGACAGAGAGGTTCTTCATCAGGAGGATTTTCCCGGTGAACTTCAGCGTCATGCTTGAAATTTCCCAGAGATTGTCGCCCACCTCCTGCTGCTGGACCATGAAGCGGCCGCCGCGATCGAGATGTCCGAGAATTCCCCAGCCGAAGCCGACTGTTTTGAAGAGCGTGCCGTCAATGCTGGCAATACGGTAATGAACGGCGTCGACCAGCACATAGCCCTGCATGCCGGTCAAGACCTCTTCCACGCGCGACGGCGGTGCGTAGTTTGGATTGGGCTGAAACTTTAATTTCACGAGGGTCGCGCCTGTGCGGCCAATGCCCTCCGAGCCCGGCTCTTCTCCGGCGTACTCAAAGACGAAGGCATCGGGCAGAGCGCGCACGATGCGCATCGTGTGTTCCGTATTCTCGCGCTCCTGCTCACGCTTTTTTTGCAGTTCTTCGGGATGGTTGATGAACCGTTCGACGCGCGCCTCTTCATCGCGGCGCTGTCCGGGCATCAGAGTCTTACCGTTGTAGGCCACTACCAGGCCGGCGGTAACATCCTTTGCTTCGACATAGATTCTGGTGGTTGATCCTTTGGGCGTGGTCTTGATGCTGCGAAACAGGAAGTGGACGGTGTCATCATGGACCGCCTTAATTTCGTTCTGCACAGCTTTGCGCACCAAGTCCGTGGGATCGTGATACGAGGAAACGGTGGCGGGCTGCGCGGCAAAGATTGCCGCGGCTAACAGGAGAATCGACAGGCAGATGGGGGTAAACCTGCCCGCGATGAAAGTGCTCCCGATGTAGGTGACGATGGACATGGTGGTATTGAGCGATGTTGTCCCTGAAAAGACGATGGTAGCAAACCGACATTCGGCGGAAAGGGGCGGTCCGGCCCATCCCCTTGGTAACTATCTGAAGGGGAATGATTTCGAGTCGGGAGACAAGCCGTAATCGGGGCAATGATTTACAATCGGTGCATTCGCGGCGTGTCGAGCGCGAGGAAAGATAGAGGCCAAAGCATGGATGCTCCGCAAACCGGAGAGGGCGCCAAAATCGGCAAGTCGGTCGTGATCAAAGGAGAGCTTTCGGGATCGGAAGACTTGTACGTGGATGGCAACGTGGAAGGCAAAATCGAACTGCGCAACCACAGCCTGACGGTGGGGCCGAACGGAAACCTCAAGGCCGACGTCAGCGCGAAAGCGGTAGTAATTCAGGGTAAGCTGGAGGGAACGGTGAACGCCTCGGAGCGCGTCGAGTTGCGAAAATCGGCGGTGGTGACCGGGGACGTGACCACGCAGCGCATTGCCATTGAAGAGGGCGCGTTCCTGAAAGGGAAGGTTGAGGTTCAGAAAGAGGCGGGCAAAGCGGCGGCGCCGGCCTCCTCGTAATCGGCTGCCAGCCGCGAGCTACCAGCAAATGTTCCGGCGGGTGGCTGGAAGGCTGGATCTGGAAGCGCGAGGCTTTCCGCCTGCGCGGATTGTTTCACTTTTATGGTTTCCAGCAACGTAATGAAATTCTTTCGGAGTTCTTCGAACCCGGCTGCAAGCCCGGCAATCCCGCAGAAGTTGAGCCGCCGGTCAAGCGGCATGGGGGAGATTTCGCGGCTGCTGAATTCGCAGGAGAGTCTGTGCGTGCTCGATATGGGCGCGACCTCGGCCAACAACATCCGTTTTTTCACCGGCAAGGGACACAAAAGTTATAGCGAGGATCTGTTGCGGTCATCGCTCGATCCGGCGCTGCGCGTCCAGGACGCCACGGGTAACTCGGTTCTCGACAGCAAGAAATTCCTGGATGAAAACCTGGTCTATCCCAACGCGCATTTCGATGTCGTGCTGTGCTGGAATCTTCCGGATTACATGGAAGAGAGCCTGGTGAAGCCGACGATCGATCGTTTGTGGTCGGTGATGAAGCCGGGGGGATTTCTGCTGGCTTTCTTTCACACCCGCGATGCGGGTCCGGATTCGATCTGCTATCGCTATCACGTGACCGAGAGCGATATGCTGGAGATGCAAGAGGTGAAGTTCGCGCCGCCCGGTCGTCCCGCGTCAGAGAAGCAATCGCCGCGGCTGCAACGCGTGTTCAACAACCGGCACATTGAGAACCTTTTCCGTGATTTTGCGTCGATCAAGTTTTTTCTGGCGCGCGATGCGATTCGGGAAGTGCTGGTGGTTCGCTAGAGTCGATGGTAGTGCGCAGAATTTCTTCGGCAGGTTGACCTCAGGGGCTAAAGCCCCGTGAAGAAAAGATCAGTTATCGCAGCGGTAAACCGCTGCGCCACCCAAAATCAAGAGCCACCGCTGGTGAACCGCTGCGCCACCCAAGAGAAAAATTAAATTCTTGAGCAAACCTTTTAGGCGCTAATCTCTTTACAGATTGGACAAGTCTTCAGGTGAGCCAGGCGAGCTTTGTGAGCTTGCTGATAGGCTTCCATTTCTTCTTTCTGATGCTTCCGCTTTGCTTTCTCTGACAATTTGGGCTTGTGTTCATTGCGGTATAAGAACGACGTCCATGCCGCGTGGGCGCGGTCCTCACGTTCTTTCAGCTTCTTGTAGGCGGCGCATTCGGACTCGGGCATAGCTTGGGTTGATGATAATCGAAAAGAGCAGGGATCGCGGGGATCTGGCCAGAACGGGCAGCAGTAGCGCGGTCTAGAAGCAGGTCCTTCGCTCCGCTCAGCATGACAAATTTGTTTACAGGATGACAAATTTGTTTAATAGGGCAGCTGCGATGCCGAGATGCGGCAAGCCCGTCTCTACCAAGTCGCGCCTCTACGACGATAAGTTGCGACTGTTCCTGCATTCGACGATCTCTTGCTAATATGTAGAGTCAGGCATCGGTTCCGCGCGACGTTTTCCCGCCAACCCCGCCAGGTCCGGAAGGAAGCAACGGTAACGGGCTCTTTCGTGTGCAGTGGAGCGCCGGTGCCTGGCTTTTTGTTTGTCCTCCGCATTCATCATGACCAAACGTCTTTACTACGACAGTTCTGAAGCACACGAATTCGATTCGGTTGTCGAGACGGTCGAATCTTCTGAAGCGTCACGTCCGGCCATCATCCTGCGCGAAACGGCGTTCTATCCTACCAGTGGCGGGCAAGTCCACGACACGGGATGGCTCACGCTGGGCGGGCCTACTGAAAACAGCGCTCGTCTGCGCGTCGCAGAAGTTGCGGATCGCGAAGATGGCAGGATCGTCCATTACCTCGAAGCGCCGGTGAAACTGCCCGAGGCAGGCGCTGCGGTACATGGCGCCATTGACGTCGAACGCCGGCGCGACCACATGCAGCAACATACGGGACAGCATGTTCTGTCGGCGGCTTTCCTCGAGCTTTATCAGATGCCGACCGTTTCATTTCATATGGGGGAAGATTATTGTTCGATTGATCTGGCGACCGCGTCGGTGAGTTCCCAACAGATTGTGGGTGCCGAAAGGCGAGCGAACGAGATTGTTTTCGAGAATCGTCCAGTGCGGGTGCGCTATGTTTCGCGGGCGGAAGCGGAGAAGCTTGGTCTGCGCAAGCTGCCTCCTGCGGAGCGCGACGAGTTGCGTCTCATCGAGATCGCGGATTTTGATTTGTCGGCGTGTGGTGGAACCCACGTCGGGGCGAGTGGTCAGATCGGGTCGATCATTCTTCGAAAAAGTGAAAAAGTTCGGCAGGGAACCCGGGTGGAGTTTATCTGTGGCGCGCGCGCCGTTCGCGTGGAGCGTCGGGATTACGGTGCGCTTAGTGAGGCGGCGGCACTTTTCTCGGCGCAGCTTTGGGATGTGCCGGAGCAAATCCGCAAGAGTCTCGAAGAGAGCAAGTTGTTGCGAAAACAAAAAGAGGACGCGCTCGACGAACTGGCCGAGTCCATGGCCTTGGCTGATCTGCGAAATCAGCCAGAGACGAACGGGCGGAAGATTGTGGTAAAAGCGTTTTCTGATCGCGACATAAATTTCGCCAAGTTATTCGCGCAAAAAATAACGCGAGCAGGTACGCCGGCGGTCGCCTTGGCGGCGAGCGCAATGAATCCTGCGGGCCTGGTTTTTGCTCAGACTCCGGGTGGCTCAGCGGACATGGGCGCCTTACTCAAGCAGGTTTTGTCGCCGGTTGGAGGGCGGGGCGGTGGAAGCCGCGATTTCGCGCAGGGCGGGGTTCCGGCGGGCGGCAATGTTGCGCAGCTTTTGCAAGAGGCAGCGGGTACAATCGGAAGCTGAAGCGGGCGCAGTGGGTAGTTTGAGAAGGTAGGGGTCCTTCGACTCCGCCGAAACTTCCCTTCGTGAAGTTGGGGCTCCGCTGAGGATGACACTCGTTGCTGGAACCGCGGCTGATCCTCGTATATCTACTGCTCAAGCTGGGCGTGGCCGCAGCTTTGTCGAGCGCGCTCGTCCGCTCTAAGGAATTCAAGAGCCTGATTTTCGGCGAGCAGCGCTCCACCCGGCAAAAGATTTATCTGGCGCTGTGGATGGCGATTCCGATCGCGATCGGCGTCTGGATACGCTTCAACGTCAAGAGCTTTCTCTCCGGCGACCTGTCGCTCGAAACCGCCGTGCTCCTTGGCGTGATCGGCGGCCGCCTCTCGGGTGGGGTCGGCGGGGCTCTGATGTCAGTGCCCGCGGCATTGCATGGCGAGTGGGCGGCCATGCCGCTGAATGTGTTTGCCGGAATCATTGCGGGATGGTTGCGCCGGTTTGCGCCCGAGCAAGAAGATATCTGGTCGTTCTCGCCGTTTATCGATCTCACTCTCTATCGCATGATTCGCCGCAACCTGCCACGACCGCGCGTCTTCGATTGGCAGATCGCGTTTTTCGCTACGATTGTTGGCTTGCGCTTTTTGCAGACGGAAGTCTGGCGCTTCTGGCCGAACTCCATCTTCAGTCTGGAAAGCCCCGGCTTGTGGATGAGGGGCGAAGGCGGAGTTCTGAACGCGTATCTGGTGGAGTGCGCGATTTACCTGACCGCGATTCTGGTGGTGGGCACGGAACTCAAGATTTTTAATAGTGTTCGCATTCAGATCAAGCTCGAAGAGCAGGAACGGCTGCTATTGCAGGCGCGCATGACGGCCCTGCAGAATCAGATCAATCCTCACTTTCTGTTTAACACTCTTAATTCTATTTCGTCGCTGGTGCGCTTCGATCCCGATACGGCTCGGGAGATGATCCTGAAGCTCGCTACCATTCTTCGTCGCCTGCTGCACAGTACGGATTCGTTTGTGGCGCTGCGCGAGGAGGTAGAGTTCATCGACAATTATCTGGATATCGAGGTCGTCCGCTTTGGGAGGGATAAGCTCAAGGTGGTGAAGGATCTCGATCCCGCATCTCTGGAAGCGATGGTTCCGAGCATGCTGCTGCAGCCGCTGGTCGAAAACTGCATCAAGCACGGACTCGCTCCTCAGGTGGAAGGGGGCAGCATCACGCTGCGCAGCCGGGTGATCAAGTCGCGGCTGGTGATCGAGGTCGAAGATGACGGAGTCGGCATGGGAGCGGCGCGATTGCTCGAACCACCCGATGGTTTTGGGAATGGCGGCATTGGCATGGCTAACGTTGCCGAGCGTCTGAAGGTGCTTTACGGCGATGCCGCAAAGATGATGATCGAAAGCCGCGAAGCCGGAGGGACGCTGATCCGGTTGCGCTTGCCTATTCTGCCGAATCCAGAAGAGCTCATGACAACTTCGACGATTGCTCCAACACCTTTCGGTAAAAGTCTTCGTAAAGCGGAATAATCCTGCTGGAACAGAATTTTGCCTGGGCGGCGGCGCGGGCGCGTTTTCCCATGGCACGGAGAGCGGATTCATCGCTCAGCAGATCGATGGCGTAGCGCGCCATGGTATCCACATCCCCCACATCGGCTAAGAATCCGCTTACGCCGTGCTCGATCACTTCCGGCACGCCGCCTGTCCGCGTGGCAATCGGGACGACTTCACAGGCCATCCCTTCGAGGGCTGCGAGTCCGAAGGATTCGAGTTCGCTGGGCATCAACATCACGTCAGAGATGGCCAGTTTTTCGCGAACCTGATCCTGCTTTCCAAGAAACAGCACGTGTTCATGAATGCCTTTTTGTACTGCCAGCCATTCTGCCCGGGAACGATCAGGGCCGTCGCCAATCAGGAGGAGTTTGGAGGGAATCTTCTTGCGCACGCGGTCGAAAATTTCGATGACATCGAGGACGCGTTTTACGGGGCGGAAGTTGGAAAGGTGTACCAGCAGGCGTTCGTCGTTGGAGACATATTCGCCGCGTTGTTTCAGCCACTCCGGCTTGCGCAGATAGTCGTCGCAGTTCACGAAGTTCGGGATGACTTCAATATTCTTCTTGATGTCGAAAATATTGATCGTGCGATTGCGCAAATATTGCGAGATGGCGGTTACGCCGTCACTTTGCTCGATGGAAAAACGCGTAATCGGCAGATACGAGCGGTCGAGTCCGACCAGCGTTATGTCGGTGCCATGCAAGGTCGTAACAAACGGCAGATTCTTGCGCGGAGGAGTTGCCGCCAGCATCTGCTTGGCCAGCATGGCGCTCACCGAGTGCGGGATCGCGTAATGCACGTGCAGCAGGTCGAGCTCGTAGAGTTGCGAAACTTCGGCCATGCGGGTCGCCAGCGCCAGATCGTAGGGAGGATATTCAAACAGCGGATAGCGTGTGACCTCGACCTCGTGATAATGAATGTTGGGCTCCGGCCCGGTCAGACGAATGGGCTGGGAGTAGGAAATGAAATGTATCTCGTGGCCCCGGCGCGCCAGTTCGAGCCCCAGTTCAGTGGCGACGACTCCGCTGCCACCGTAGGTCGGATAACAGGTTATGCCAATCTTCATGCGCCTCCGGATGCGAAACTAAACGATATCATCATTGGATTCGGGAGATGTTTGGCGGGTGCAGATGTCGGAGTCTTTCCTGAAATCCGCAACCGCGGAGCGTGACCATCTGTCTGGATCAACAAGGGCGCCTGAATCCGAAAAAGTAGTGTAAGAACAATTAGCATTGACAATTACATTATAACAAGTAATAATGTATCGCTGGTTCTTTCTTTATGACAACCGCGACGGTTACCAGCCCCGCTATTAAATTGGCCGACGAAGTTTGGGTGGCGACGCTCATGCTTCACCAGCGGCACCCCGAGCGTCCCGATTTTCTGATCGAAGAAATTGTAGAGTTCGCCCGATCTGCGAAAGAGCTCAGGATCATGGGCCCGCTTCGACCGGGCTTCTATGTGCATGTGGTGCAGCATTGCGTTGCCAATCGGCCTCCAAACCCGGGACGTTACAGAATGCTCGTTGAAACGTCGCCGGGCCGCCGCCGCCTCTTTCGCCCGGGCGACGCCTATCACCCGCGGCGCGAAGGAGGGAAGATTTCGCCAAAGCCGCAGGACCTGCCCGAAAACTGGTTCCGAGGAGCTCTCTCGTGGTATCAGGGTTGGTGCGCAAAAGCTGCTGAGCGAGCGGTGGAAAACGATCCTTTACTGGCTCTTCGTGGTTCGGGAAAGAATCTTTGGGCTGACGAGCACGCGGACCATTATGTGCGACGACTGCGTGAAGGGTGGGAATGAGCCGCGTTTTTTGGGACACCAACCTCTTCATTTATCTCTTCGAGGACTACGGCCCGCTCTCGAAGGCGGTCGTGCGGCTTCGTTCCAAGATGCTGGACCGAGGCGATCAACTACTGACATCCACGCTCACCTTAGGGGAGATTTTGGTCAAACCAATCGAGCGGCACGACTCGGAACTCTGCCGAAGGTATGAGCGCGCAATTTCAACCACGGCGACGATGATCGCCTTCGATGCGAAAGCGGCCAAGTTATACGCTGCCCTGCGCTCGGAGCGATCGCTCAAGGCGCCGGATGCCATTCAGTTGGCCTGCGCCGCCAGCGCGAACGTGGATCTTTTTGTCACCAACGATGAACGGCTACAAAGCAAGCGCGTTGAGGGCATCCAGTTCATCGTACCCTTGGGAAGAGTGCCGCTCTGAATTAGCGGATCGCCGAGCGCGCGGCCTAATTCTTTGGCACCGCTCGTTTTCTGAACTACTCTCGGCCCAGGCGGACGACGATGCCGGCGCCGATGCGCAAATTGTTCTGTCGGTTGTTAAGACCGTCGGGGATTTTTGTCATGAAGTACTCGGCCTCGACAGGACGAATGGAAACGTGGCTGGACACTCTGAAATCAATACCGCCTCCAGCGGTCATCGCAAAGTTGTTTTCGGACCCTGACTGGCCAATCCCGTCGGTTGTGTAGATGCCTCCGAAGAGAGCCTGAACGAATGGCGTAAATTTCCCCGAGGCACCGCCGATTCTGAAATTCACCCTGGGCCCAAAGAGATAAGTAAACGCTCCTCCGACTAACGCGCCGTTGCTGGTGCTGGTCGCCCCATAGCCGGCCAGATCTCCCACCACACCGAGCCAATGGTTAGCGTTGTATTCGAACTGACCACCCCCGCCGTTTCCGTTGAATGTTTCCGAGGGTGTGCCGCCGGCGTTGCTGGCGTTTACATTGAAGCGCGCGTAGTAATACCCGCCATAAACCTCAAATTTCGAAGGTTGCTCCTGCGCCTTTATAGGCTTGGCCATCGCCATCGCAAAGAACGCGAGCGCCATCACAATTGCAGATGACTTTCTCATTCGCGGCGACTCCTTAGGCTTTGCGCAAGTCCGTGAAACGCGGTACCAGTCCTAGTCTTTGCTGGGTTTCTTCGGGGTTAAATCGCAAGCTTGTTTGACGCGCGCGAGGTCCAACCCAGTGGGAGAAAACTCGGCGATCTGCCGGCCGCTCCGGGTCGGTAACGCTATATTGAAAATCTGTGCTCCGATGAGGCCGCGAACCGTACCTTTATCCATGGAGAGGAAATGGCCGCGCATCCAGTTCCAACCCTTGAAGTAATGCGCATCGTCGACTCGCACCTGCACTTCCAACTGCGGCTGTCCCCAGAAGCCGGGCCGGTTTGGCGGGGGCAGTCTGACACCGGGATTGAAGTCTCCCAGCTTGAACTTACCGTCGCTGCAAAACAGATTCACTCTCGGCTTGTAGTTGGGATCTTCCTTGAAATAGTTGTTCGACTGGAGTTCGAAGCGAACCTTTTTCGCCCCGGTCATCTTGTCGACCGAGGAGAACGCCATCCAGTTACCGCCGGCACTGATGCCGTCCTGTTCGCCCTGATAAGGGCTCATGGCGCCATTCTGAGCGGCGGCCCATGCGGCCGCGGCAACTACCAGGAACAAAAGAACGGCTCTTGCCGTCCATCCCGAACTCACTGCTTTAAGAAACAAGCGCGATGCTTTCAAGGTCTCCTCCAGACACACAATCACACCCCTACATACTATTGAACCCGGAAGCTTTCAAAAAGTTGTATCGTATGGTTCAAGAAAGCGTTCACCATCAGGAAGATCTCACTTCGGAGCAATGTCAGTGACTGACCGGCAGCAGATCACCGGCAGCGAGGACATAGGTGGTCGTCCTGTCGAGCTTGATATTGGAATGCTTGGAGATCAGCGTGATGGCTCCTTCGCTGGAATGGGTGGACTCCACATCCTTCATCTGGATGCGATATTTCGAAATGTCTGACGTTGGGGTGGGAACTTTGTCTTTGTCTGAGTTCTCGTCAGTGGGTGGAAATTGCGGTGATGGTGATGGCGGGTTCCTCGGGCTCGAGCGAACGCTTCCCGTGTTTCCGACTCCCGGAGTGGAGATGAGGTCGGGCAGGCCGGACGACATGTCCTGGTGGGCCCGGAGGATCACGGGGTAATACCAGGCAGTCAAGTAAACCTTGGGCGCGAGCGCGAGCACGACAGGCGCGGATCGCGACTGCGTTTTATCTTTCCACTCCGCGGAGTCCATGCGAAGGGCGAGTTGGGACGGATCGGTGGCAGACTTCGCGACCGATTCAGTCACTTCCCCGGTGAATATTGCTCCTTGCGGAACCACTACTCCCCGCACCAGGGTGGCGACTGCAAGCGTGGCTTGGATCTTGGTTCCGGCGGCAGTCTTGCCCGCAACCACGTTTTGCCGCATGAGCACAGGAAACTCGAGTCCGGCTGCGGAAGGAGGCGACGCGGGCCTGCTTTGACCCGGCACAGCTTGATCATGCGCAGCTTGACCGGGCACCGACTGGCGGAGCGGCGCACTCAAGGCAACAACCGGTAGCAGCGCAACACCCAGCGCAATCGTTTTCGCGTTGCAGATCATTTTGCACGCACCCTATCTATTGGATGCGTCAAGCGCGCGCAGAACATCGAGCGCATACAGCACGCCTTCTGGCGTTTCTTCATGCTTGAAGTAAGCGAAGACGTCGCGACCGGCGGCGAGATGTTCGCGTATACGCGCGACCATCTTCTGGCGCTCATCGGCGGTGTAGGTCGGCTTGCGGTAGCGATAGTAAGCGTAGTTAGCGGTGACGACGTCGGGAGTATCGCGTTCTTCTGTTTCCGCGACACAGAGAGCGATGTTGCGCTCACGAAGCGTTTCCCATGTGGGCTCGGCCAGCCATGATTCATGGCGGAACTCAAAGGCCGCGCGCACGGTTCGGGGCAAGGTTTTCAAAAACTCGGCAAGCACGGCGTGATCTGCCTTGAAATTTGGCGGAAGCTGAAAAAGCAACGGACCGAGGCGACCGGCGCGTTCCAAGGCCTCGAGCGTGCCGAGAAAGCGTTGCAGAAATTCCTCCGCGCTTTTCAGGCGCTTGATGTGCGTGAGGACCTGGTGCGCTTTGATCGTGAAAAGAAAATGCTCGGGAGTTTCCGCGATCCAATTCTGAACGGTCGTCTCTTTCACCAGTTGGCGAAAGGTGTAGTTGACTTCCACGGCATTCAACTGGGAGGCGTAGAAGTTGAGGAATTGTTTCTGCGCGAGTTTTTCCGGATAGAAAGCGGGCTTCCATGTCGGATACGCCCATCCGGAAGTGCCCACGTAGAGCTGTGCCATATGAGCCGCGATTATAACTTGCGCCGCTTGGCCACGACTTGCTTCGGTTTGGTCGTCTTCGCGGCCCGCTTCTTTTCGTTCTTGGGGAGCGTCTGACCTTCGGCGGCCGCCGTGCGACTCACGCCTTTGTCCGCTTCGTTTTCGGCTGCGGCAGCCAGTCCGGCCAACTGCGGCAGTTTCTGCTTCAGTTTCAGGACAGGTTCGAAAAGGTCGCCCAACTTCTCCACCCGCGCCAGCACATCTGGCGCTTCAAAGACCAACTGCGCAGCATTTTTTTTATTCAGCGCCTGTTCGACTTCGTCCCAGGTAACGGGAGTTGACACCGTGGGATGCTCCCGCGCGCGCAGGGAATATACCGAGATCGTGGTTTTGTGCTGGTCGTTCTGGCTCCAGTCCACGAAGATTTTGTTGGTGCGAACCGCCTTCTTCATATCGGAAACGACCAGGTCGGGATGTTCCTGCTCGAGTAAGCGGGCGATCGCGTGGGCAAAAGACTTCGTCTGCTCGTAGTTAGTCCTGGTGTTGAGTGGTGCGTAAATCTGCAGGCCCTTGGAGCCCGAGGTCTTCGCGAACGCTTGCAGGCCAAAATGTTCGAATATGCCACGCACCCAAAGTCCAACCTGGCAGCACTGCACGATGTTGGCAGGGGGGCCGGGATCGAGATCGAAGACGATTGAGGTTGGGGTTTCGAGATCAGTGCCCAGAGAGAGCGACGGATGCAACTCAATCGAGGCCAGGTTCGCGATCCACACGAGCGTGGGCAAATCGTTGGCCAAGAGGTAATCCATGGTGCGACGGTTGCCATCGCTCCACACGGGCGTGGTTTTCACCCAGTCGGGCCGATGCTTGGGCGCGTTCTTTTCGAAGAAAAATTCGTCATTCACGCCTCCGGGATAGCGCTTCATGGTGAGCGGCCGTCCCGCGAGGTGCGGAACGAGGACGGGTGCAATGCGAGCGTAGTAATCCACGACCTGGCCTTTGGTGAAGCCAGTGGCGGGGTAGAGAACCTTGTCCAGATTGGTGAGTTTCAGTTTGCGATTCTCAACTTCGACGATGGTAGGTGCGGACATGGCGTAGTGTGATGCGAACCGGGGCCGGCAGGCTGGCTGCGTAGGGGGATTTTAATATAAATGGCTGCTATTGCCGATGGGTCGATGTTTCTAGTATTATCGAAATATGGTTACCGCGATCAGCAAGCTCCGCACGAACAGTGAACGCGTCACGCGGTATGCGGACATGTTTTCCGCAATGGGGACCGAGGCGCGGCTGCGCATCATGCAGTTGCTGCTTTCCGCGCATCCCGAGGGGCTTGTTGTCAGCGAGATTCAGGACGATATCGAGATTCCAAGCTCGACCCTTTCTCACCATCTCGACAAGCTCAAGAATGAAGATCTGGTGTGCGTCGAGCGCCAGGGAACGTTTCTGCGTTATACGGCAAACACGGAGGCGCTCCGCGAAATACTGCAATTTCTTTATGCCGAGTGTTGTACCCGCAACAAGGCGCTCAAGCCGCAGGATCTGATTCAACTGTGCCGATAGGAGAATCTCTATGCCGGATACCGATATTGATATTGATATTAAAGACGTCGTAAAAGAGAAATACGGACAAGCCGCGTTGCGGATCACGAACCGAACGGGCAGCAGCAGTTGCTGCGGTGCTGCGCCGGCCAGTGGGCTTTCCTGCGATCCGATCACCTCGAATCTGTACGACGCGACGCAGGCCCAGCAGATTCCGGAACAGGCCCTGATGGCTTCGCTCGGATGCGGTAATCCGACGGCGCTTGCCCAGTTAAATCATGGCGAAACCGTGCTTGATCTCGGTTCGGGAGGCGGTATTGATGTCCTGCTCTCCGGCCGGCGCGTCGGCCCCAGCGGCAAAGTATATGGGCTCGATATGACCGACGAAATGCTGGCTCTGGCAAATGAGAACAAGCGTCAGGCCGGCGCAGAAAATGTCGAGTTTCTGAAAGGCGAGATGGAAAACATTCCGCTGCCCGACAATACGGTCGACGTCATCATTTCCAACTGCGTAATCAATCTCTCGGCTGACAAGGACCGCGTGTTGCGCGAGGCATTTCGCGTGCTGAAGCCGGGCGGTCGCCTGGCCGTTTCCGACGTGGTCACGCGTGGCGAAATCGCGGCGGAAGTGCGTCGGAGCGTGCTCGCATGGGTCGGCTGCATCGCCGGCGCTTTAGACGAAAACGAGTATCGCAGTAAACTTTCCGCCGCCGGCTTTGAGCAAGTTGAGATTCAGCCGACGCGAATCTATCGCGTCGCGGACGCCCGCGAGTTTCTTTCCACCTCTGGCATTGATGCCGACGCCATCGCCGCTCAGGTCGATGAAAAGTTCATGAGCGCCTTTGTGAGGGCAATTAAACCAGCGCAGAAGGCGTGCTGCGGTCCGACGTGCTGCCACTGACGTTTGGTCACGCTGAAGACGAATCGGAGATCGGAAATGCAAGCTCACTACAACGTTCTGTTCCTGTGTACGGGAAACTCGGCGCGTTCCATCATGGCGGAAGCGATCCTCAACCACAGAGGAAAGCCAGCCTTCACCGCCTACAGCGCTGGAAGCCATCCCTCCGGGACGGTTCGTCCCGAAGCCCTGAAACAGCTTGAAATGGCTCGCGTCCCGACAGCCGGCTTGCGCAGCAAAAGCTGGGAAGAATTCTCGCGTCCCGGCGCACCAGAGATGCAGTTTGTTTTCACGGTTTGCGACAACGCTGCCAAGGAGACCTGCCCTCTGTGGCCGGGACAGCCTGTGACCGCGCACTGGGGAGTTCCCGATCCGGCCGCGGTTCACGGAGACTCCGCGGAAATCGAACGCGCCTTTCGGGAGGCGTTTTTTATTCTTGACCGTCGAATCAGTCTCTTTCTCTCTCTTCCTCTGGCGGCCTTGGATCGCCTGGCGCTGAAAAAAGAAGTGGAGCGCATTGGCAAACAATGAGAAGGCAATGACGCGCCCATGACAGCACCGATCGCAACCACGAAAGCGTCCCGCCGGCTCAGTTTTCTGGACCGCTATCTCACCGCGTGGATCTTCGCCGCCATGGTCGTCGGGGTCTGCATGGGATGGCAAGTGCCCGGAATCGTGCTGTTCCTGAATCGCTTCAGCATCGGTACAACGTCGATTCCGATTGCAATCGGACTCATCGTGATGATGTATCCGCCCTTCACCAAAGTGCGGTACGAGGAACTGCACGAGGTGTTCCGCAACTTTCGCGTGCTCGGGCTGTCACTCGTCCAGAACTGGGTGGTTGGCCCGATCCTGATGTTTGTTCTAGCCGTCCTGTTTTTGCGCGGCTATCCGGAATATATGGCCGGGCTCATCATGATCGGGCTGGCACGCTGTATCGCGATGGTCATTGTCTGGAACGAACTAGCGAGCGGCGACACCGAATATGCCGCGGGCCTGGTTGCCTTTAATTCTCTATTTCAGGTGTTCTTTTACTCGCCGTATGCATGGCTTTTCATTACGGTTCTACCGTCGAAACTAGGTCTGCACGGCGCTATCGTCCACGTCTCGATCGCGGAAATCGCAAAGAGTGTCTTCATCTACCTGGGCATTCCTTTCCTTGCCGGGTTCATCACTCGCACCCTCCTGGTGCGAATGAAGGGGCGCGAATGGTATGACCATAACTTCGTTCCCCGAGTAGGTCCGCTCACGCTGATCGCTTTGCTGTTCACGATTGTGGTGATGTTTTCGCTCAAGGGTGCCTACATCGTCCGCTTACCGTTCGATGTGTTGCGGATCGCGGTGCCGCTGTTGATCTACTTTGTGGTGATGTTCCTGGTCTCGTTTTACATGGGAAAGAAACTCGGCGCTGACTACTCGAAGACGGCTACACTGTCGTTCACCGCCGCTTCAAATAACTTTGAACTCGCGATTGCCGTCGCGGTTTCGGTTTTCGGCATTAACTCGGGAGCCGCATTCGCCGCCGTCATCGGCCCCCTGGTCGAAGTGCCGGTCATGATCATGCTGGTCAATGTGGCGCTCTACTTCCAGCGGCGATATTTCGCTGGTGGTGGTTTGACAAGCCTTCCAACCTCGACGTAAGTTCATTTCTTGATATTTCGTGACTGAGGCAGATCGACGCCATCGTTTGTCGCCATTAGTAGAGCGATGCTAGCGCCGATGTTAGCGTTAACACATGTCGCAGGCGGCACTGGGCGAATCGAGGTAAAGATGCGAACTCGGATTTTATGTATTTCTTCCTTGCTGCTGGCCGCAGTACTCTGTTCGGCCCAGACCACTCCAGCTTCTTCAGCTCCGCGAGAGATTCCTGCCTTCGACGTGAACGCCATCGATAAATCCGCCGATCCTTGCGTGGATTTCTATCAATATGCCTGTGGAACCTGGATGAAGAACAACCCGGTTCCCCCGGACAAGGCGCGGTGGGGGCGCTTCGACGAACTGGCCGAGCGCAATCTTTATATCTTGCGCGACATATTGACCGAGGCGCAGGCTCCGGGCAAACACACGGCGGCGGAAACCATGGTGGGTACTTACTACGCCTCGTGCATGGACGAGAGTGCGATTGAGAAAAAAGGAACGGCTCCGGTGGCGCCGGAACTGGAGCGCATTAACGGTGTCAAGACGAAGGAGGACCTTATTCGGCAGGTTGCCACCATGCACCGCAATGCGACGCCGGCTCTGTTCGCTTTCTATCCACAGCCCGACATGCACGATTCGACCGAAACCATTGCTTTTCTCGATCAGGGCGGGATTACGATGCCCGACCGCGACTACTACATAAAGGACGATCCGAAATCGACCGAGACGCGGCGGAAGTATGTCGAGCATGTGCAGAAGATGTTCGAACTAGCCGGGGACAAGCCGGAAGTGGCGGCGGCCGAGGCCAAGTCTGTGTTGACCGTAGAGACCGGTCTGGCGCAGGCGTCGATGGACCGCACCGCTCGACGCGATCCTAAGACGCGCGACCATAAGAAGACGGTCGCGGAAATTGCGGCGGCGGCACCGAATTTCGATCTGACTCTTTACTTCGCGGAGAATGGCGCGCCCAAGTTCACTTCCCTGAATGTAGGCAATCCGGATTTCTTCAAATCGGTGAACGAACAGCTCAATAGGGTTCCGCTCGACGACTGGAAGGTGTACCTGCGCTGGAAGACGATCAACACTTACGCTCCCGGTCTGACAAAAGCTTTTGTGGAAGAGGATTTTAATTTCAACGGCAAGTACATGTCGGGGCAAAAAGAGATGGAGCCACGGTGGAAGCGCTGCGTGAGGTCGACCGACGCCAGCCTCGGCATGGCACTGGGCAAGCTTTATGTCGACCGCACCTTCGGCGCCGAGGGCAAGGAGCGAACTCTGAAGATGGTGCGGGGCATCGAGAGCGCGATGCGTCAGGGCGTCGACCAATTGACGTGGATGTCGGACGCAACCAAGAAAAAGGCGCTATGAGAAGCTCGATGCCATCGTCAACAACATCGGCTATCCCGACACCTGGCGGGACTACAGCAGCGTGGTGATCAAGTCTGACGATTACGCAGGCAATGTGGCGCGGGCCGGCGCCTTCGAGGTGCATCGCCAATATAAGAAGATCGATCAACCCACGGACCGTAAGGATTGGGGGATGACTCCGCCGACGGTCAACGCCTACTATCGGCCTCCGATGAACGATATCAATTTTCCGGCGGGCATTCTGCAGCCTCCCTTTTACGGCAAGCTGATGGATGATGCGGTGAACTATGGCGGCATCGGGGTGGTGATCGGACACGAACTTACGCACGGTTTCGACGACCAGGGTCGCAAGTACGATGCTGAAGGCAACCTCCACGATTGGTGGACGGCAGAGGACGCCAAGGAATTTGAGCAGCGCGCCGATTGCACCGCCAACGAATATTCGAGCTTTGTCTCGGTGAAGGACGACAAGGGTGAGGTCAAACTCAACGGCAAACTGACCCTGGGCGAAAACACCGCTGACAACGGAGGGCTCAAGCTGGCCTACATGGCGTTGATGGCGATTATTGGGGATACGCCGGTGAAGCCGATCGACGGATATACTCCGGCGCAGCGCTACTTCCTTTCGTACGGTCAGATCTGGTGCCAGAACGTGACCGATCAGGAGGCTCGGAAGCGGGTGCTCACCGATCCGCATTCTCCGGGACGCTGGCGGGTGAATGGGGCGGTGCAGAACTCAGCGGCCTTTCAGCAGGCCTTTAGCTGCAAGGCGGGGCAACCCATGGTGTCCGAGAACGCCTGCCGGGTTTGGTAAAGGCATCTCGGATCGCGGTCGATTGGAATACGGCGAGGCGGGAGATGGGTTCAAGGCGGTCTCCCTGCCTTTTCAATAAGATAGCTCCATAAAATGCGCGATTTCCCCGCTTAACCCCGTTTTTCCACCCTTCATTGCCTTCCGCGTGCCTAAATGTCACGAATTCAATAGCATCAGTCTGACCCATTCCACGCATTGAAGCTTCTGGATTTCGCAGGTAGGTTTCGCGGTGGATGAAGTCTTGAATACGCAGGCTCCCGTTTTGCGGGGACCGCGGGGAAAGTTCTAACTCCCGAGTGGAGGAAAGCGAGAGCAGAATGCACAAGCCGATTAAATATGTTGAGAAGGCCGTAACCGTAGCCGCTACCGGCGTATGGTCGGTATTTGAACGCCTCAACCGCATCGCTCCCAATCAGTCGCCGGTCCCGAAGTGGTCGGAAAAGCCCCTGCTCAAATCGTGGGAAAAGTCGAAGCCGCCGCTCGGTTGGCCGCGCTCCACAGATTCGCTTTGCCCCAAGTGCGTGCCGGAAATCCGGCAGCAGATTCTCGACGGCCACCTGCCGGTCGACGTGCTGATGAACGAAAAAGTCGGCGAGATCAAAGCGCAGATCGTGGAACGCGACGGCAAGATTTGGATGGTCAAGGACTGTCCCAAGCACGGGCACTTCGAAGACCTGATGTCGATTGACACCGAATTTACGAAGCATCTGGAAGAAGTTTTCCCGGGCCGCGATATTCGCGCGCACAAGGACGAGCATTTGCATCATCACGGTTCGTCCACGGTGAAGTATGGACGCGGCGCGGTGCTGACGGTCGATCTCACCAACCGCTGCAACATGATGTGCGATCCGTGCTTTATGGATGCGAACCAGGTTGGGTATGTCCACGAACTGACGTGGGAAGAGATCAAGACAGTGCTCGACAACGCGATTACGGTGAAGCCGAAGCGGCAGATGTCAGTGCAGTTCTCGGGTGGCGAGCCCACTTTGTCGCCTTACTTCCTGGATGCGGTTCGTTACGCCCGCAAGGTTGGATACAACAGCGTGCAGGCTGCGACCAACGGCATCGAGTTTGCCAAGAGTTTTGAATTCTGCGAGCAAGCGGTTGAAGCCGGAATGCGTTACGCCTATCTGCAATTCGACGGAATCGGCAACGCCGCCAATGACCATCGCGCGGTCGGCAACCTGTTCGACGTAAAGCTGAAGGCGATCGACAACCTGCATCGCGCCGGCTGCGAAATCGTGCCGGTGATCACCATCATCAACGGCATCAACAACGAGCAGGTGGGAAGAATCATTCAGTTCGCGCTCGACAATCCGAAGAAGATCGGCTTCCTCAGCTTCCAGCCCGTTTCGTTTACCGGCCGTGATGAAGCGATCACGGACGAACGACGGCAGGCGCAGCGTTACACGCTGGCACATCTGGCGCACGACGTAAAGAATCAGACCGGTTTCGGCGAGCCCACGCGTGACTGGTTTCCCATCAGTTTCATGGGCACCTTCAGCGACTGGGCCGATGTAATGCACGCTGGGGATCAAAACAACGATTGGGGCCAACTGTCTTGCGGTTGCCATCCGAACTGCGGGACGGGGATGGCGATGATGATCGATAAGGAGACGAAGGAGGCCGTTCCGGTTACGGCATTCCTTAAGGGCGATCAACTGGCTAAGGATATCGCCAAGGTCAACGATGCGGCGCGGTCGAAATTCTGGACTGTGTTTGGCATGGCGCTCTGTTTGATGAAGAACTACGATCCGTTCCAGTCGCCGACGCACTTCAAGATGACGGACCTGCTGAAGAAGTTCGACAAGAACTTCAATGCCACGGGTAAGAATTATGGGAAGGTCGGTCCGGACCGCACGATTGACGACGTGATGAAGCGGCGGCAGGACCGGTGGAACTTTCTGTTCATCGCGGGAATGTGGTTCCAGGATCTGTTTAATTACGACTTCCGGCGGACGGAGCAGTGCATCATTCCGTATGCGACGCAGGAAGGCGAGATCAGCTTCTGCGCCTACAACACGGGCGTCGGCTGGAGGAACATCATCGAGAAGATGCACATGACTTCGACGCTGACCAAGTGGTACGAAGAGCATGGACGGCACGAGATTTTCGCGGGCGGCAAGAAAGTGAAGATGCAAGACGAAGCGCACGCCCTCTTCCTGCGCGACGAAATCGTGACCAACGAAGTGCAGCACGATCTTGATAAGTTAGGCATTGCCAAGACAGCGCGCGAAGAAAAGAAGCGGGCTCGCGACAGCAAAGCCGAGACGAATAAGGTCAAGAACGACGCGGCCTACGATGCGCGCATGGCACAGCTCTATCGGGAGGTAGTTCTGAAAGAGAAGCCGGCGACGTCGAATGAAGGTGGATTTATTCCACTGAACGCAATTGCTGGGGCCATCGCCCAGCCGGCGGGGATCGCTCCTGCGCCGAAAAAGAATGAAGAGGTCGGCGAACCGGTAGCGGGAGACTAGTTCTCAGTTCTCGGAAGCTGTTTTTAGAGGCCGCTCCGAAAGAGCGGCCTTTTGTTTTGGTGGATTGCGGTTCGCCGGAATGTGGCAACGAGGAAAAACACCCGTCCCAAGCGGCGTTGGGGCGGGGCCTCCTCCAGAACTGACGCGCGACCACGCTTACCCCCGGTGTGTCGTTAGTAATCGTAATAGTTTTGTAATGTAACCGGGATCACGGCGCGTCACTCCCCTGAGCACTATTCTTCAATAACAAACTCATGAAAATAAAGCCTTTGAACACGCCATAGAAACTCAGCCGCACAAGGGAAGTGATGCGCGCATTCTACTTAGTTCGGTCTTCGGTCCTTATGCGCAGGATGATGAATTCGGCAGCCGGTCCATCAATCCAATGGAGCTCTATCACAATCAGGTGACGCGGGCGCAAGGGAGCTTTTCGCTTCGCATGTTCCATCGCTCGTGGGGCATCATGATGATTCAGGAAAATATTTCAGCGCCGTGCAGCGTGCTGGATTTTCCGACGCGCGAAGCTTTCGCCAAGGAATTGACCGCAAATAAGTACGACATCGTTGGGATCTCCGGGATCATCGTCAATGTGGGCAAGGTGCGGGAGATGTGCCGCATGGTGCGCGAGTTGTCGCCCGATTCGGTGATCGTGGTGGGTGGACACGTGGCTGCGATTCCCGACGTGGAGACGATGATCGATGCCGACCATATCGTGCGCGGCGAGGGGATTTCATGGATGCGGCGATACCTGGGAGAAGATGAGAAGGCGCCGATTCGCCATCCCAACATTGTTTCCGGTCTCGAGACCCGCATTATGGGAGTGCGCCTGCCGAATCGGAAAGGTGCCACGGCGGCGACGATTATCCCGTCGGTAGGCTGCCCCATGGGGTGCAACTTCTGCACCACGTCCGCGTTTTTTGGCGGCAAGGGGAAGTTTGTCAACTTTTACGAGACTGGGGACGAATTGTTTGAGGTGATGTGCAAGATTGAGAAAGAACTCGAAGTCCATTCGTTTTTTGTGATGGACGAAAACTTCCTGCTGCATCGCACCCGGGCTCTCCAATTGCTGGAACGCATGAAGGCGGCGGGCAAAAGTTGGGAGCTTTCGATCTTCGCTTCCGCCAACGCAATTCGAAAATACACCATGGTGGAACTGGTCGAACTGGGCGTCTCATGGGTATGGATGGGGTTGGAATCTCCACGATCGAACTACAGTAAACTGCAGGGAAAAGACGTTACGGACCTAACGCGCGAGCTTCGCGAACATGGGATACGGGTGCAGGGCTCGACCATTATCGGACTCGAGCACCACACGCCGGAAAATATCATCGATGAAATCGAGTCGGCGGTAGCCTACCAGACCGACTTTCACCAGTTCATGTTGTACACGCCGGTTCCGGGCACGCCGCTCTATCAGGAAATGGCGGAGCAGGGACGTCTGTTAAAAGACATAGATTTCGCGGATGTGCATGGGCAGTTTAAGTTCAACTTTAAGCACGCCGCAATTTCGCGTGACGATTCCAAGCGCTTCCTGGATTGGGCGTTCTGGCGCGATTTTGAGAATAATGGACCCAGTCTCTATCGCATGTGCCAGACCATGCTGCGGGGCTGGCAGCGCTATAAGGATTACCCCGATCCTCGCGTTCGGGAGCGCTTTGCGCGGGAAGTGAAAAAGCTTAGCAGCGCTTATAGTGCGGCGCTCTGGGTAATGGAGCGGGAGTTCAGGAAAGTCAATCGCAATGTGAGTGACCGGATTCACAAGCTGCGTCGCGAAGTCCAAAAGGAATTCCCGGTCGTCGCGCGTCTTACCGCCTCATCCCTCGGCCCAATCTTGTGGTGGTCCACGCGCCGCGAGGAGCGCCGGCTCGCGAAGGGCCGCACGTACGAGCCTCCGACGTTCGTGGAGCGCCGCAATTGGGTTCCGGCCGTTTAACTATGCCATTCTGGCTGAAGGCTGGTTCAACAAACTTCGCATGGAATTGACGAGATGAGCCGTCCCGGCATCGGATTTCGAGACGACATCTCTTACACCGGCCGCGCGGGCCTCTGATAACAGTTGCTGAGAGTATTGCATCGTGAACATCACGACAGGTGTGTTCGGGGCCATGCTGGTGATGCGGCGTGCGGCTTCCAGGCCGTCCATGACAGGCATGACGAAGTCGAGAATGACCAGGTCAGGATTTAGATCTGTGACCATGCCCAGGGCCATCGCCCCATTCTCCGCCTCGCCACAAACGTGCCAGCCCATTTCCGATTCGACGCACCGGCGCACGAGTCGGCGAATAATGGGATTGTCATCCACGATAAGGATTTGCTTCGGCATGCAGCTCCCGTGCCTTGGGCAGGTGGCTGGCCGCGTCAGAGGGTGAGGACCGACGGTCGACTACGCACGGAAGGCAGTTTTAATTTAGGCGCGCCAGCGATGTGAGGGTATCGGGTAAATACTGTACGCTAGCGTACACATAATAGTTGGATGATGGGCAAAAAGGCAAATTCGACCCTGTCACAGGGGCGACTGTCTTTTCAGTCATAGCCCGGCGAGACGCCGGCGCTACAGACCCCTGACGGTCTTTGCTCGCGCGTCCCGTGCGTTATCCTTCAGGGTGGCTTCACGACGAATGCCAAAGGGCGATGGCCCGTTGCTTCAGATTGTCGACGCTGCTCTCGCTCAGGCTGTGCAGCGCAGCGGAGAATGGCTGGTGTGCCGTCCGGGATGCACCCAGTGCTGCGTCGGCGTGTTTGCCATCAATCAACTGGATGCGATCCGTTTGCAGCACGGGCTCTCCGACCTTGAAAAGGCGGACCCGCAACGAGCCGCGCGGATTCGCTCGCGGGCGCGCGAGTCGATTCAGCGGCTGGCTGCGGAGTTTCCCGGCAACGCAAGAACGGGCGAATTGGATGCTGAAGTGTTTGAACCCAACTCAGAAGCGGAGCGGCGCTTTGCGGAATTTGCGAATGATGAGCGGTGTCCGGTGCTCGATCCAGAGACTGGATTGTGCGACCTGTATGATGCGCGGCCAATGACGTGCCGCACTTTTGGTCCGCCGGTAAGATCGGAAGACGGGCTGGGAGTATGCGAGTTGTGTTTTCACGGTGCAACGGATGAGCAAATCGCCGCTTGCGAAATGGTGGCGGATCCGGAGGACTTGGAGGGTGCTATTTTGGGTGAAGCGGAGAAAGCGCGTGGTACACGTTGCCAGACTGTGATTGCCTACTGCGTGAAGTGAACTCTGGCGCGATACCAGCGGCGGACGGCAACCACCGACCAGATGGCCTCTACGACTCCAAAGGGCCATGCGCCTTGGAGAAATCCATAGGCGGAGCCTAGCGCGCAGGAAGCGGCAAATGCCAGGATGTACCAGGGGCTGCGGCTCTCGAGCGCATAGGTGACCAGCATTGCGGTCACCGCGAATAGTCCGAACAGCGTCAGTAGATTCATCGCCTGCTCCTGGTCATTGTTCTGGCGCTCGGTCCCTTTCGCTTGGTCCCTGTCGCTCGCCTGCGCGGTTTGCCATTCCGCAGTGAATCATCCTACCAATTCTTGCCGCGGCGGATTTGCGGTAACCTCAGATTTTCCGCTCCGGGCTCACAGTTAGGGCGGGGGCCCCTTCGACTTCGCTCAGGGCGGGTCCGCGCCACACAGAAGCTTGCGCCACACTTGAGCTATGGATGAAAAACCGGAAATCCGGCAGGTCTCGCTGGGGGAGATTGCCATGGTATTTCTGAAGCTCGGCACGATTGCGTTTGGCGGGCCGGCGGCGCATCTGGCGATGATGGAAGAGGAATTTGTCCGTCGGCGGCGGTGGATCACCCACGCCGAATTTCTGGACCGGCTGGCGACCGCAAATTTGATTCCGGGACCGAGTTCAACCGAAGTCGCGATTTTTGTAGGTCAGATGAAGCGCGGATGGCGGGGATTGATCGTGGCGGGATGTTGCTTCATCATACCGGCGGCGGTCATGGTGTCTGTAATTGCCTGGGCCTATGTGCGCTTCGGTTCGCTGCCGAAGGCTGCGGGCGTACTGTCGGCGATCAAGCCGGCGGTCGTCGCCATCGTGATTCAGGCTCTCGGCAAGCTGGCGCGGACGGGGCTGCCGACGGCGCTGCTCGCGGTGATTGCTGCGCTGGCGGCGGGGCTGAGTTTCCTGGGAGTTAATCCGGCGCTGGTGCTGGTTATCGCGGGGACACTGTCGGCAGCGGCTTTTTCGATGAAGAACCGCCTGGTGGGCATGGGATTTGGACTTTCGAAGTTAGTTGGGCTTCCGAAAGCTTTGGGTTGGGCGATGGCTGCGATGGCTGTGGGCGCGGCTTTTCCGTCCGGACTGCTCCGTCTGTTCTTGTCCTTTCTGAAAATTGGATCGGTCGTGTTCGGCAGTGGATATGTCTTGCTGGCATTTCTCCAGACCGAGTTTGTAGAGCGGTTGCATTTACTGACCGAGAAGCAGTTGATCGACGCGGTCGCGGTGGGGCAGTTTACGCCCGGTCCTGTATTCACGACCGCGACTTTTATCGGGTACGTGGTGGCGGGCTGGATGGGTGCGGTGGTGGCTACGGTTGGAATTTTCGTGCCGGGATTCGTGCTGGTAGCGGTGAGCGGGCCGCTGATCCCCCGGCTGCGAAGGTCGGCGGTTGCAGCGTCCGCCCTCGATGGCGTAGTCGCGGGATCGCTGGCCTTGATGGCCGTTGTGACATGGCAGTTGGGGAAAGCGTCGATTGTGGACCGCACCACACTGGTCATATTCGCCGTAAGCTTGGTCGCGTTGCTCCGGTTTCGGCTGAACTCGGCGTGGCTGATTGTGGGAGCGGCCGTTGTCGGTTTTGTAGGTGGATGAAATGGCTGAGTTGGGCTCCAGCGGCGGTTCGCGGGCGGACACCCTTCGAGTTGGCTCAGGGCGGGTCCGCGCCACATGGGCTTTTCGTTATTCTTCGTACTTGGTGAAAACAAAGGTTAAAATGGATGATTCCGGCACGCTTGTTTTGTCAGGCTGTGGCGTGGTCGGGAAATTGAGGTATGGAACCTGTGAGCCATATCGAAGGGGCGCGGACGTCGGCGGATGCCATGGGAGCAACCTTAGGCGGCCCGGCGCGCGCGCGCGTTGCTCCGAGTATGCCCGGGAATAGTTCCATGCACCCTCAACGGTCGCGTCCTTCATCTCCAGTTTACTGGCGCGTGGAGGGAAGCCTGCTGGAGTTGACCACGGTTCGTCCGATTGCCTTTTTTACCTGGAACAGCCAGACATTTATCGCGCGAGCGGCGCGTCGAAGCTTGGTACTGGTGATGGCGTTGCTGCGGCCATTTTTGTATGCCGTAAACCGGGTGGCCGCGACTCGGATTGTGCACGCCGTGCTGCGAGGGATTACTCGGGACCGGCTCGATTTGCTGGGTGAAGAAGAATTCGAATACAACCTGAAGCCGCTGCTCAAAGAAGAAGGAGTGCGGCGCCTGAAGGCGTTGCAGGCGACCGGTGCGGAACTGGTGCTGGTGAGCCAGGGGTTGGAGCATGTTATGCGACCGCTGGCGCGGCATTTGGGAGTCCGATGGATTATTGCGAACCGTCTCGATTTTCGTGACGGTGTAGCGACAGGCCGGTTGTTGAGTCCGGTGATCCGGCCCCGAGGATTGTTTGCCCGGATTCGTGAAGCGGGCCCGGACGGACAGCAGAGTCCGGCACGATGGGTGCGAGCATTGGGGTTGCGCGGTCCGAAGGCGCTGGCATCGGCCATCGTCCCCGCCGTGCGAGTGGAAGCGCCGCGGGTTCGCCCGATTGTTTATTTCGACGAGAAGCGGTATGCGCCACAGTTTTCGGTCCGCCAGGCGCTGGGCGGGAAGCGGGTGATGCTGATCGGCGTTACCGGATTTATCGGCAAAGTGTGGCTGGCAAACACGGTGATGGACTTGCCGGAAATCGGGAAACTCTATCTGCTGATCCGCCGGCAAAAGTCCAGTCCGGCGCAGAAGCGCTTCGAGAAGATGATTGAGGACTCGCCGGTTTTTGATCCAGTGTTTGAAAAATACGGCGACCGGTTGGGCGCTTTGCTGGCGGAAAAAATTGAAGTGGTGGAAGGCGATGTTTCGCAACCGAACGTTGGTCTGGATCCAGAGACCGCGACGCGATTGCGTGCAGATCTGGACCTCATCATTAACAGTTCAGGGCTTACGGATTTCAATCCCGATCTGCGGGACGCTTTGGCAGTGAACGTGGATTCGACCTATCACCTGATCGAATTCATACGCGGGTCGGATCATGCCGCGTTGCTGCATCTCTCGACTTGCTACGTAGCGGGTCAGCGCGATGGCCGGGTTAGTGAGCGCGTGCGTTTGAACTACACGCCATCGCACCGGAAAGATTTTGACGCGGAAAAAGAATGGCATCGTCTGCATGAACTGGTGGAGTCGGCGGAAGAGCGCGCGGAAGGGCCGGAGGTCACCGAAGAGTTAAGGAACCAGGCGCTGGCGAGAGAGCACGCGGCGAAAGGGCTGGGCGGGCAGGCGCTGGAGAATCAGATCCGCAAGAACAGAGTTCGCTGGCTGAAAAATTATCTTACCGAAGAAGGTACGCGGCGCGCGCAGGAGTTGGGTTGGCCGAATACCTACACTTTCACGAAGAGCCTGGCGGAGTCTCTGATTGCGAAATACGGTAGTGGACTGCCAATCGCGATTGTGCGTCCAGCAATTGTCGAGACCTCGGTAGCCAAGCCATTTCGTGGATGGAATGAGGGCATCAACACTTCGGCTTCGCTGTCCTATCTGCTGGGGACAACGTTCCGGCAACTGCCTTCGAATGAACGCAAGCGCCTGGATATTATTCCGGTGGATGCCGTCTGCGCCGGCATGACGCTGATTGGTGCGGCGCTGGTGGAACGGCGGCACGATCCGCTCTATCAACTGGCGACTTCGGTGACGAATCCTTGCGACATGGGACGGTCGATCGAGTTAACTTCGCTGGGCCATCGCCGACATTACCGGGCACAGGAAGGTCTGGAATACTGGCTCAGGCTGCGGATGGATGCGATTCCGGTTTCGAAGGAACGTTACAACCGGATGTCGGCGCCCGCCCAGAAGATGATTATCAAGTCGATCCAGCGGGTGATGTCCCCGCTGCCCTCGGCGATGACCAAGCCGCTGGCGAAAACCGAGCGCAATCTGGAGCGCGTGGAAAAACTGGTGGGCTTGTTCGAGCCGTTCATCCTGCATAACGAGCATGACTTTGTCGCGGATAATGTAGAGAAGTTGTCGCAGGCGTTGACTCCGGAAGAAAAAGAAGTCTTCGGATATGACACGGCGGGGCTGGACTGGTGGGAGTATTGGATCGACATCCATATACCGGCGCTGCGGCGTTGGACGTATCCTCTGATTGAGGGGCGTCCGCTGGAAGCGCGCGCGCCACGAGTTTTACAGATGCCTTCGCCGCCCCCGACTTTGGCAGCGACAGCCCCAACGACTGGCCCGCTGACAGCTTCCGCGACACCTTCCGAAAATGGCAATGCGGTGAAGACCGGGACGAACGGAGCAACGTGGCGATATTCCTGACCGGTGGGACCGGATACATCGGCGCGCACGTCGCCGCGAATCTGCTGGAGCAGCATGACGCGACCCTGAATCTGCTGGTGCGTGGGCGCGATCCCCGGGATGCGGAACTGCGGCTCTGGCAGGCGTTGCAGCTGCATCTGCCATTTCCCAGGTTCTACGAATACCTGCAGTCCAAGATTCGGATTTTTCGCGGCGATCTCACGGCGACACGGTTTGGGCTTGCTCCCGACGATTACGACCGCCTCGTGCACACCACCGATTCCGTGATTCACTGCGCAGCGTCACTGAATCGGAAGTCGGAAAAAAGCTGCTTGAACGTGAATCTGCGCGGAACGCTCGAAGTGGTACAACTGGCCCGACAATCGCAGTACTATCACGGATTGCGTCGATTTTCGAATGTCAGCACGGTGGCAGTGGCGGGTAAACGCAGCAATGAAGTGGTTTTGGAAGACCGATCGATTGAGTGGGGGCGATCGGATTACGATCCGTACGCGCGGACCAAGAAATTCTGTGAACACATGGTGCGCGAGTTGCTGCCGGATGTGCCGCTGACGATTTTCCGCCCGAGCATTGTATTGGGAGATAGCCGGTATCCGCAGACCACCCAGTTTGATATGGTGCGATCGTTCGTGTTCCTGGCGGGCTTGCCGGTGTTGCCATTTCGTCCGCAGGACAAGATTGATATTGTGAACGTAGATTTCGTGGCGGATGCGATTTCGACTCTGCACATGAAAGCCAATCCCGCGCACGATACGTATCATCTTTCATCGGGTAACTCTTCGCAGACGTTTCGGGAATTGACCCGGGCGCTGGCAGCCGAGCAGAACAAGCGCGGACCTGTGTTCTTGCCGATGCTGGAAAAGCCGTTCGGCACAGTTGTCGATATCCTGGCCAATCGCAAAGGACCCGTGGGGAACGGCGCGGCGCTGATGAAGGTCTTTCTGCCGTATTTGACCTGGAATACCGTGTTCGACAATACGCGGGTCACGACCGAAATGGGACGGAAGCCGGTGCCGTTTTCGCAGTACAGCTTTCCGCTGCTTCGCTTCAGCCGCGAACACAATTTTGAGTATCCCTATGAAGCCTGGCCGGAGAGCACCCGGGCGGGAGGGTCCGCCGCATGATGGACTTCTTTCTCGAAGCATGGGTCTCGACCATCATTGAAGGTAAGAAGATGCAGTGGATGATGGGCAAGCGGGAGCCATGGCAGCCGGGCGAAAAACTGAAGCTGCTGTTTGCCGGCTACAACGGGACGCGCAATACGGGGTCGGATGTGAGAGTCGAGGAGATGCTGCGGCAGATCCGGCGAATTCTGGGGCCAGAGAACGTTGACCTCAGCATGATGACGTTCAATTTTGACCGGTCACGCGGATATTTCGAAGGGACGTCGCAGGTGCGCCTGCCCGACATTTTCCCGCCCTTCCTGGCCAGCGAAGTTCCGAAGCATCACGGCGTGGTGGCCTGCGAAGGATCGATGTTCAAATCGAAATTTGCCAATGCGCTGGCGACAATGATGATCGGATCGCTGGGTATTGCGGCGGCGGAGAACAAGTTGTCGATTGGCTACGGCGCCGAGGCGGGACACATGGATCCCCTGGTCGCGAAAATGTGTGGACGCTATTGCAGGAATTCGCTGGTAATCACGCGCAATAACGAGTCACGAAAAATCCTGCGTGAGCTGGGTGTACCGACGGAACTGGGCACCGACACGGCCTGGACGTTTGAGCCGCTGGGCGCCGGGTATGGGCAAAAGGCGCTGCGCGATGTTGGTTGGGATGGAAAGACGCCGGTACTGGTAGTGTGCCCGATCAATCCGTTTGAGTGGCCGGTCAAGGCCTCTGTGGCAAAGGCCGGGCTGCACAGTTTGATGGGAGCGTACAAAGAGAGCCACTACCGCGGACCTTATTTCCATAAGGCAGGTCCTGAGTCTGACCGCGCCTACGAACATTATTTGAGTTCGATTGCGAAGGCGTTGGCCGCTTTCCGTCAGAAGAAGAATGTTTTTGTGATCATGGCCGCGACCGAGCGCATGGACGCCCGACCGTGCCGGCGAATCTCGGAGAAGCTGGGCGGGGTTCCGATCATGACCTCGGACGATTACAACATGTACCAACTGGTCAGCATTCTGCGGGCTTGTCGCATGATGGTATCTTCGCGCTATCACGGGATTGTGACCTCGATGCCGGCGCTGGTGCCATCAGCCGGGATCACGATGGATGAGCGCATACGCAATCTGATGAATGAACGCAACCATCAGGAGTTGCTGATGAATGTGGACGATCTTGACCTGGAGGCTCGAACTCTCGCGGCGATCGAAATTCTGGATCGCGACGGGGATAGGATTGCCGATGGGATTGCGCGGACCACGGTCAGGAACCTGAAGTTGATGGCGCGGATGGGAGTGTATTTCGAAGAAGAAGTACAGCGCCGGTATCCGGAATTCCCCACCCGGCGAGGAGAGTGGAGTTGGGAGGATTACTTGCCACCGATGAGCAATGGACTGAAAGAGCTCGTGGCGGCGTACGGGTAGGTGCCGAAATCGCTTGAGCCGATGACCTTTCTTGAAAAAGTCTTTGCTAGCCTGGAGCGCCGCGGTGACTCCGTTGTGCTTCAGGAAATGCGTAATGGAGAGCCGGTTTTAATACTTGGGCGGCAACTATTGGCTCAGGTCCTGGTGGCGCGTTCTTATCTGCGCCGGTTGCGGCTTAAGAAGGGCGACCGCTGTGCGCTGCTGGCGCATAACTCGATCCAATGGGTGGCGATGGATCTGGCCATCATGGCGGAGGGTTTGACGGTGGTGCCGCTGTATGTGCGGCAGGCGCCCTCAGAGCTGGTGGCGATGATGAAGGACTGCTGGCCCTCGGTAATTGCCTGCGGCGATAAGTCGCTGGCCGACGCGGTCGCAGAGGCGTGGCCCGACGCCCCGCCACATTTCCTTTTGGAAAATGTTTTTACGGCCGGGCGTGAATCGATGGACAATCCCGCGCTGGCGGTGACGGAAGAAAATGTAGCCAGCATCATCTATACCTCGGGAACCTCCGGCGAGGCCAAAGGGGTGATGTTGAGTGCAGGCAATGTCGGTTTCATGCTGGGCTGCACTTCGGCGCGACTGGATCAGTTGATGCGGGGTCGTCTGTATAACAAGCGGCAAGAGCAGGATGCCGTATTTCATTATCTGCCGCTCTGTTTTGCGGGCTCGTGGATCATGATGCTGACCTGCCTGATGCGCGGAAGTAAGCTGACACTGAACACGGATCTGGGAAAGATTGCCGGCGAGATGCGGTTAGCGGCGCCAGATTATTTCCTGAATGTTCCGGCGCTTCTCGAACGCATGCGGAAAGCGGTCGACGAACAGCTTTGGAAGACGGGTGGATTCCCTTTAAAGGTTTACACCCGGGCCAAGGGTGGTTGGGTGCGCCGGCAAGAGAACAAAGGGCGCGCCGGAGACGCGATTTGGCTGGGGCTGGCGAAACGGCTGGTGTTTCCGACGATTCGCAAAAAAATGATTGGCGGCAAGCTGCGTGCGTTGATCTGTGGTTCAGCGCCTCTGAGTGTGGAGACGCAACTTTTCTTTATGATGCTCGGCATTCCCGTTTTGCAGGTGTACGGACTCACCGAGACAACGGCGATCTGCACCATGGATGATCCCGATATGCCGGTGATCGCGGGTCGCGCGGGTCCAGCGATTTCGGGTGTGGAGATGAAGCTTGCGGAGAACGCGGAGATCGTGGTGCGCGGGCCGAATATTTTTCCGGGATATTGGAATCGCCCGGAAGAGACGGCGAAGGTATTGCGAGATGGCTGGTTTCACACCGGCGATCAGGGTGAAGTGGACGCAAATGGAAACTGGAAAATTGTCGGTCGCATCAAGAACCTGATCGTCCTCGGGTCAGGTCATAACGTTGCGCCCGAACCCATCGAAGATGCGATTATGCACGAATTGCCGGATGCCATTCAGGTGGTGCTCGTGGGCAATGGGCGGGGATATCTGGCGGCGCTGGTCACGGGCCAGGTGGGCGGTGCAAAAGCGCAGGCGGCGTTAGACCGTGTGAATCCAGACCTTCCGCATTACAAGCAGGTGCGGGCTTTCCATTTGATCGAGGATGCATTCACAATCGAAAGCGGGCTGCTGACAGCGAATGGCAAGCTTAAGCGCGATTTGATTTCGGAGCGGTTTCGTCAGGAAATTGACGCCATGTACGATGCCTCGAAAAACCAGGCGCTGACAACGGCATGAACGAATTTAAAGGGCAAACCCTTTCGTGGCAGATCGTGAACGGCGCGGTTGAACTTGCCCTGCATCGCGACCCTTGCAATGAGATTGGTTCGCTCACGCTGGAGGAGTTGGAAAACTTTGCCGAGGCTTTGCCCGAAATGGCGAAGGAAGCGTCGGCGTTGATTGTGCACTCGACATTGAAGGCCGGTTTTTCGGCGGGAGCGGATTTGCGCGAGTTGTTTCAGCGCGCGCAGGAGATGGAAAAGGATGCCGCCCTTCGCGGGGTGAGAGAGTTTTTGGAACGCATCCACGCCGTGATGAACACGCTCGATGCGGCGCCACTGACGACGATCGCGGCGGTGCACGGGGTGACATTCGGCGGCGGATTCGAACTGGCGCTGGTTTGCGACATTATGATTGCGGATCGCATGGCGCGATTCTGCTTTCCAGAGTTGCGACTGGGCCTGATCCCAGGCTTCGGTGGAATCCCCCGTCTGAAGCGGGATTTAGGCAATGCGGTAGTGCGCGACCTGCTGCTTACCGGGCGCAGCTTTAATGTGATGAAGGCGCAGCAGATCGGATTGGTCAGCCAGATTGCCGCTGAAGGCGAGGCGTTGCGAGTAGCTCGCGCTACCGCCAGCCAAGTAGGGAAATTCGACCGGCGGACGGCAGCAGCGGCAAAGGAATTTGTGAAGCCGATTCCGTATGAAGAGTTGCGGCGGGAGATTGATATCTTCTGCGACCTTTATTCGCGGCCTGCGGTCGAAGAAGGGCTGCGGAAGTTTGTGGAGAATGAAGGCGTGCAGCCGTACTTGCCGTAATCTGAAATGGGACTTGCAATTTTGGAATTTGAAGGACGCATTCTTATGCCAGCGCCTACGATCGATCACACTCTTGACGAAATCCTGAATCTGGCAGCTTCCCACTTCAAAGTGCCGAGGGAAAAGCTTACGCCGGACGATGACTTTTTCAAGACGCTCGGGATTGACAGCCTGCAGGCGCTCGATTTGCTGACGCGACTGGAGCATCACTTCCGCATCGAATTGCCCGATTACGAATTGCAGGGCGTTTCGGATTTTCGCACGCTGGCGAATCGGATTCAGGCCCGACTGTGAGATCTTTTTCATCACGGAGACAAAGAGGACGTTTTATTTCGGCTGGCTCCTCTCCCGGCAATGACGCAGCAATGAGGTTGTGTTCTGATAAGCTCTTGCTTTTCTCCGTGTCTCCGTGTCTCCGTGGTGAGATAACAATTTGAATGCTTGATCTTCGACAATATGCCAGTCTGGGTGCAGCGCTCAAGGATGCGCTGGATCGCTGGCCGAACGAAACCTGCCTGATTGAAGCCGATCGCGATCGCGAAAAAATGCGGCTTACGTATTCCGATTTCAAGGAAATGGCGCGTCCACTCAGTCGCGCGCTTGAAGACGCCGATTTCAAAGCCGGAGACCGGGCGGCGATCATCATGACGAATCAGTCGAAGTGGCTGATTTCCGCGCACTCGATTTTCTTCTGCGGCGGCGTGCTGGTTCCGCTGGATTACAAATTGACCGCGGCTGAGCAACTGCAACTGTTGGTGCACTCCGAGGCACGGTTCCTGGTGGTTGAATACCATTTGTGGCGTGCGATTACGCAGTTACCGGAATTTGCCAGCCTTCCCGTAGAGATTGTGCTAGTGACGGAAGCGCCGGCGGCCACGGACTTGCGCGGCGCCTATCGGTGGGAAGAGTTCAAACGAAAAGGTGAGCCGCACTTTGTGACGCGACGGCGCGAAGACACGGCATGCATCGTGTACTCATCAGGGACGGGGGGACGTCCTAAGGGATGCGTGCTTACGCACGACAGTTATCTGGAGCAATGCGCTTCGTTGACGGCCTGGTATCCATTTTGGCCAGGCGTGCGCTATTTGAGCATCCTGCCCACGAATCACGCGATTGATTTCATGGTGGGATTTATTGGGCCGTTCGTTTGTGGCGCTTGTGTCGTGCATTTGCGGACGCTGCGTCCGGAGTTTGTGCGCGATGCATTTGTACGCTATCGCATCACTTATGTGAGTCTGGTGCCGATGGTGCTGAAGAATCTGGAACGCGGACTACGCGCGAAATTTGATGAATTGAAACCTCGGAAGCGCTGGATGCTCGATCGGCTGGTGGGGCTGAATAGAGTGTTGACTCGCGGTCGTCCTCAAGTGGAGCTCAGCCGGCGTCTGCTGCCCCAAGTTCACAAGGCATTTGGCGGAGAACTGAAAGCTCTGATTGTGGGGGGAGCATTTACGGATCCCTCGACCCTACAGTTTTTCTACGATTTAGGAATTCCCGTGACCTGCGGGTACGGTCTCACGGAAGCCTGCACCGCAGTAACCCTTAATGATCTCAAGCCGTTTCGCGCGGATACGGTAGGGAAGCCGCTGCCGGGAAGTGAAGTTCGAATTTTGAATCCAGACGGCGACGGGATTGGGGAGGTAGCCGTCCGGAGCCGCGCGGTCATGTCGCATTATCTGGATGATCCGGAATTATCGGCGCAGACGATCGTCGAGGGCTGGCTGCTGACGGGCGATTTGGGACGCTTTGATGTTGACGGCCGTGGGCATCTGCAACTTTTTGGGCGTAAGAAAAATATGATCGTCACCCAGGGTGGAAAGAATATTTACCCTGAGGATATTGAGGCGGTGTTTGACGGACTGCCGGTCAAGGAATTCTGCATTTTTGCGGCGAATTATTTGTGGCCACAAAAGGTGCTGGGCGGCGAAATGCTGGTGCTGGTGTTGCGACTGGAGCAGAACCAGCAGTTCGATGATCGCTTGCGCGACGAGATGATAACCCGGAATCGGCGTCTGGCCGACTTCAAGCGAGTGGGCGGGTATCTCTTGTGGAAGCGAGATTTTCCGCGAACGGCGTCGCTGAAGATCAAGCGCGGAGAATTGGCAACGGAAATTGGAGCGGGCGCGTCGCGACAATCCATCGTAGAGATTTAAACAAGGAAGTCGGCGTAGACACCGAGACCTGGATGGAGCCGGTTAACCTCTTGATCCGCGCTTAGGCTGCTTGCTCGGGACAATATGCCTCGCGACTGAACCCGGCGCCAGTGACTTGAGACCTGACTTGTGAACAATACTTTTCTTGCCATCATCAATCCGGCGGCGGGCGGTGGACGGTGCGGCGAACGCGTGGGAGCGGTTCTCGATCGCCTTCGAAGCGCGGGGATTGCGCTGGAGACGGCGGAGACTCACGCTGCTGGCGAGGCGACACGGATTGCGCGTGAGGCTTATGGACGCGGCTATCGCAGGTTTCTTGCCGTTGGTGGAGACGGGACTTCCTACGAGATCGTCAATGGATTGTTTCCGCAGAGCACGCTTTCCGACCAGAGCTCTCAGGTCTCGGATCGCCGGTCCCCGGAAGGTTCGGAAGGGGAGCAGATTCCAACGCTCGGATTTCTTCCGCTTGGCACGGGCAATTCGTTTTTGCGCGATTTCGTGCAGGGAACTTCAACCTCAGACGGTTTAGAGCACTCGATACAGGCGCTACTGGCGCGAAGATCGCGGCCGTGTGATGTGTTGCGACTCACTCATCGGGACGGAGTGCTTTACTACACAAACCTGTTGAGTGTGGGGTTTGCGGCGGATGTTGCGGCGCTTCGTCATCGGCGCTTCCAGCGCCTGGGACAGTTCGGATATTTACTTTCCATTTTTCTTTGTCTGGCGCGGCTTAATCGGCGTCCTTTTCCGGTAAGTTTCGACGATCGGCAAGAGTTTGACCGGCGGCGCTGCTTGTTTCTGACATTCAACAACAGCAAATTTACCGGTGGAACTATGATGATCGCGCCCCATGCGGTCACGGATGACGGGTTGATTGAGTATGTTCGCTGGGGGCCGATTGGGAGGCTGGGGTTGATCCGGAATTTAGCGACGCTTTACGATGGCACCCACACACGCCATCCGCTGGCGGAGCGGCGGGCGGTGCGGCGCGTCGAGTTTCAACTTGACGGGCCGGTGGATGTGATGGTGGACGGCGAGGTGCTGACGCTGGAATGCCAGACGATAGAAGTGCTGCCTTCGGCGCTTCGGGTGGTAGTTTAATTCTGCAGCCAGAGGAGGCGAAGCGAAACTCGTCTCCTCGGAAGCGTGATATAAAAACTGCATGTCGCAAGAGCGCAGAGAACGGCAAAAGGAACGGCTGGGAATTAAGACTTCGAACCGGGATTGGGGACGCATCGCGATCTATGCTTTACTGGTCGTGGCTGCGTTCGGGGTGGCCTGGTATCTGGGCAACCGCAATCAGCACAAATACGATGCGTTCGCGCATTGTTTATCCGACCGGGGCGTAAAGATGTACGGGGCGTATTGGTGTCCACATTGCGGGGAGCAAAAGGAAAAGTTTGCCGCGTCGTTTGAATACGCACCGTATGTGGAGTGTGGTATTAAAGGCGACTTGCACGGAGTGTCACAGGTTTGCAAGGACGCAAACATCAAGCACTATCCCACGTGGCAGTTTCCGCCAACGGGCGAACGGGTGGAGCGGATTTTCAGCCTTGAAGAACTGAGCGACCGCACAGGTTGCTCGCTTCCATGACGGTTTTGGCGAAGCGTTTGATGAACCTGATCGCGATTCTGGCGATATGCGGAATCGTGGTATCGTCGGAATCATTGCAGCATCATTACGCGACCTCAAAGACGGCCTTCTGCGATATTGGGGAAACATTCAACTGCGATATCGTGAACCGCAGCGAATATTCGTCGATCTTGGGAGTGCCAGTCGCGCTGGTTGGAATGCTCGGATACGCGGCTCTGGCGGGACTGGCCACGGTGTATCGGGCGCGGCCAGAAACTCCTGCAATGCTCTTCGGTGGCGCCGCCGTGGGGTTGGCGATTTGCCTTGTATTTGACCTACATCGAAGCGCATGTGTTGGGAGTGTAGTGCATCCTGTGCCTGAGTTCGCTGGCGCTGATTGCGACAACGACAATTTTGGCCGCGGTGATCTGGAGGCAAAGATGCCAGTACCTAGTACCCGGTACCCAGACAAACTTGCGGTATCGGTAAAGCATATCCTGATGCACAATCGATTCTCTTCATGCCACGGTTTCCAACTCGAAAACTAAAACCAAAACTGAAGATCAAACCGTCTGCGCCGGTTGCCGTGCCGGTACCTTTCGGTCAGCTGTGGTTGCATGAACTGCGCAGCCTCATCTTTGGGAACACACGACTGCTGCGGGTTTGGCTGCCTCCGGATTACGACGGCTGGGGCGAAACGCGCTATCCGGTCCTTTATTTGAACGATGGACAGAATCTGTTCGACCCGGCAACTGCTTTTGCGGGAGTCCATTGGCAGGTGGGCGAGACGGCAACGCGCTTGATCGCTGAACAAAGAATTCCCCCGCTCATCATCGTGGGCATCGACAACACGAAAAGCCGGGCGGAACGAGTACATCCCTTACCCGTCGAAAGATCCCAAAGTTCCTGGCGCGAGAGGGAAATCGCTATCCGGATTTTCTGCGGCGTGAGGTGATGCCGCTGATCGAAGATCGTTATTCGATATCGAAGGGGCCGGAGAATACGGGATTGGGCGGCTCGTCTCTGGGAGGCCTGATCACCTTGTACACGCAGTTGGCGGCGCCAGGGAGTATTTGGGCGATTGCTGATTGAGAGCCCGTCACTGTTTGTGGCGAAGCGGAAAATTCTGGACCAGAGCCGGAGATTCCGCGACTGGCCAGCGCGCATGTACCTCGCGAATGGGGACGCGGGAGACAGGGGATCCGAGGAAGGATGCAAAGATAGTCAGCGACTGTCCGCGAACTGGAATCGATTGTGCGCTCGACTGGCCTTGGACGAACAGCGGCTTCAGGTTCGTATCGAGGAAGGTGCGACGCATAACGAAGCGGCTTGGGCATGGCGTTTTCCTGAGGCGCTGGAATTTCTTTATTCCGGTCGGGGCGCGATGGCTTCGCCACGATAATGTAAACAAAGCTGTGGTGATGTGGACATGGACGGAGCAAGCCCCGTCTCTACTCGCGTGTAAGGTGGCGCGACAAACGATAGGTTATTATTATCGGTCTTCTGTTCAAATCTCCTGGGGGTTCGCATGAAGGTTCGCGAGTTGGTGGGGTGGTGTGTTCTGATCGTGCTGTTTGGAATTTCGGCGGTGGCTCAGCCTTATAACGAGGCGCAGTTCAAGGGAATGAAGTGGCGCGACATCGGACCGTATCGCGGCGGCCGCGTGCTGGCTGTGACTGGAGTTCCGGGCAGTCCCTTCACTTATTACTTCGGCGGCGTTGCCGGAGGCGTGTGGCGCACGACCGATGGCGGCGTGTAGCTGGCAGCCGATTTCCGACAAGAGCGTGATTTCGTCGATTGGCGCGATTGCCGTGTCCGAATCGAATCCCAGCGTGATTTATGTGGGGACGGGCGAATCCTGTTTGCGCGGCAATATTTCCTATGGCGATGGAGTCTACAAGACGACCGACGGCGGCAAGACGTGGCAGCACATCGGATTGAAAGATACGCAGCATATCGCGCGGGTTTGGATCGATCCGCGCAACCCCGACCATGTGCTGATCGCGGCGCTCGGTCACGCCTACGGGCCGAATACGGAGCGCGGCATTTTCCGCACGACCGACGGCGGCAAGACCTGGGACAAAGTTCTTTACAAGGACGACAAGTCGGGAGGGATCGATCTCGCGGTCGATCCGCACAATTCCAACGTAATGTTCGCCGCGCTATATCAGATCCAACGGTCTCCCTGGGGACTAGAAAGCGGCGGGCCGGGCAGCGGATTGTACCGTTCGATCGATGGCGGAAATTCCTGGAAGCATCTCGAAGGCAAAGGCCTGCCGGAGGGCATTCTGGGGCGGATTGGAGTGAGCGTTTCGGGCGCGGATTCGAATCGCGTGTATGCGCTCATCGAGTCCAAAGAGAGCGGGCTGTATCGCTCCGATGACGGCGGCGAAACCTGGTCTCGCGTCAACGACGATCAGCGCCTCACGCAGCGTGCCTGGTATTTCACGCACATTTTTGCCGACCCGAAGAGCGTGGATACGGTCTACATGCTCAATACGGGATTGTTCCGGTCGACGGATGGCGGCAAGACGCTGAATCTTCTCCCGGCGCCGCACGGCGATCATCACGGCTTCTGGATCGATCCGCAGAATCCGAATCGCATGATCAACTCGAACGACGGCGGCGCGACCATCTCGGTCGATGGCGGCAAGAACTGGTCAACGCAATACAACCAGCCGACGGCGCAGTTCTACCACGTCGCGGCAGACAACGATTTTCTCTACAAAGTTTACGGCGCGCAGCAGGACAACTCGACCATTGGCATCGCCAGCCGCACCGACGACGGCTACATCGGTCGCCAGCACTGGTTCGACGCGGGCGGCGGCGAGAGCGGTTACATTGCGCCCGATCCGCGGGACTCGAACATTATTTATGCGGGTTCGGGCGGCGGCGCGGTCACTCGTCTCGATCGCCGCAGCAACCAGGAGCAGGACATTACGGTCTGGCCGGAAGATGCCGCAGGGCCACGGCGTTGCCGATATGAAATATCGCCTGGGATGGACGCAGCCTATCGAGATCTCGCCGCATGATCCGAATGTGATTTACACGACTGCCGAGCGCGTCTTCAAGACTACCGACGAAGGCAAGAGTGGACGGCGATCAGTCCCGATCTGACGCGCAACGATAAGAGCAAGCAGGTTTCGTCGGGCGGTCCGCTGACCAAGGACAACACTTCGGTCGAATATTACGACACGGTGTTTACCATCGCGGAATCGCCGGTGCAGAAAGATCTGCTGTGGGCGGGAACCGATGACGGCTTGATTCACATTACGCGCGATGGCGGCAAGAACTGGGCGAACGTGACGCCTAAAGGAATTCCGGAGTGGAGTCTGGTGAGCCTGATTGAGGCATCGCCGCACGATGCCGGCACGGCATATGCGGCGGTTGACACGCATAAGCTCGACGATTTCAAGCCATATATTTTCAAGACCACGGATTTCGGCAAGACGTGGACGAAGATCACGAATGGCATTCCAGATGGCGCTTACACGCACGCGGTGCGCGAAGATCCGGCGCAGAAGAACCTGCTGTACGCGGGCACAGAGACTTGGAGTTTACGTTTCGTTCGATGGCGGAGCGAACTGGCAATCGCTGCAGTTGAATTTGCCGAACACTCCGATTCACGACCTGATCGTAAAAAATGACGATCTGGTGGTGGCGACCCATGGACGCGCTTTCTGGATTCTCGACGACCTCACGCCTCTGCGCGCAGTGGGTACGCAAGCGACAACCTCGGCGGTGCTCTATAAGCCGCGCTTGACCTATCGCTTGCGCTGGCCCGATTTCTTCGAGCGGCGGCAACCGGTGGGCGAGAATCCGCCAACGGGTGCGATTATTTATTACTACCTGCCCGCCGCGCCGAAGGGCGTTGTGGCACTGGAATTTCTGGATGCGTCGGGCAAAATGGTGCGACGTTACTCGAACGAAGAAAAGAAAGAAGCGGAAACGCCGCCCGAGTGGCCAGACCAGACGCCTCCCGAGGAAAAGATTCCGACCGAGGTTGGCATAAATCGCTTTGCCTGGGATTTGCGTCTGCAGGGCCCGACTCCCTTAGCCGGAGAACCGAGTGCGGAATTCCGCAATCGTGGCCCCATGGTGCCTCCTGGCTCCTATCAGGTGCGACTGACGGCGGACGGGAAATCGTATACTGCGCCGCTCGAGTTGAAAATGGATGCGAGGGTGAAGACGTCGATCGAAGACGTGCAGAAGCAAGTTGAGTTGGGCCGAAAGATCGTGGCGCAGGTGTCGGAGATTCACGAGGCGGTTGCCACGATCCGAGAAGTGCGCGTCGAGACTCGCGGGCTCACTCGACGTTTGGGCGATGATGCGCGCTACGCATCGATGGTTTCGGCCAGCAAGGATTTCGACAAGAAGAGCCTCGAACTGGAGTCGCAGTTGCTCCAGGTGAATTCCAAGAGTTCGGAGTCAAACTTGAACTATCCAGTGTTGATCGATGAGCGGCTGCACTCGCTGCTGTTCAGCGTCGACTCCGCCGATGCCGCGCCCACGAAACAACAGTATGAGGTCTATGAGGAACTGGAAAAGCAGGCGCAACCGCTGCTCGCGCAGTATCGCGAGTTGATGGCGAAAGACCTGGTGGCGTTGAACGAAATGGTAATCAAGGAGAACGTTCCGGTGCTTTACGTGCCGGCGGTGAAGTAGGGGCCCAGGGTCCGCATTCCGCCAATTCGTTAAAACCGTTTCCGACGGGGTGGAATGTACGCCCTCGCACTACTTCGTAATCACGCCGCAGGCGATGCGGTCGCCTGCGTTGCCGGCAGGATCGGTTTTCTGATCGTCGGCTTTGGCGTGGATGACAAGCGCGGTGCCTCCGTTACTGAAGAGCGAATGGCTGTCGCTGCCGAGGTTGACATCTTTGTTCTCGCGCTCGAAATGCGCTTTGCCATCGGCGGCTACGGTAAAGTTTGGACCGTCTCCGGCGTGGTGGCCTTCCGGATTCTCCAATCCATGCTTCTTGCTGTCGGGATTGAAATGGCCTCCTGCGGATTTGAAGTCGGGGGCGTCGCACTTCGCGTTCTGATGGAAGTGGATGGCATGTTCGCCGGGAGGCAGGTTCTTGAGATTGACCTCCATTTTTATTCCCGGAGCGGATTCCTGAATCGCAGCGGTGCCCACAACCTTTCCTTGAGCGTCCTTGAGCTGAACCACGGTCTTGGCTGAAGTGGCGGATGCGAGCGCAATCACGAGCAGAGCGAGAGGGAGTAAGCGCGTGGTTTTCATGCCGAGGATTATAGCGAAAATACTGTAAGAGTTACGAACTGGCCACTGCGATCGAGAGGTTTGTTTGAAAGTCGCGGGTCGGGGTTCGTAGTTCGTAGGTCGTAGCTTGAACGTCGCAATGACCCGGCTCTGGCGCAGAACGCAATGCAATGGGACAATAGATAAATGCAAAGATCTCTTATAACAGCTCTACTATTGGCCGCAGCGATGATGCTGGCCGGAGATGGCTACGCCCAGCAGACTCCAGCAGCAGGCACTCCCGCGGCCACGACACAAGCGGCTCCTGCAGCCACAACTCCGAAGGCTCCGGTGAAGAAGACGGCAACGACGGCGAAAAGCGCGACGCCTGCTCCGCTCACAACCCAAAAAGAGAAATTCAGCTACGCGCTGGGAATGGGCCTCGGGGCCAATCTAAAAAAACAGGGAGTAGAAGCGGACCCAGCTCTTATCTCTCAGGGATATAAGGACGAAACGACAGGCGGCAAAACGCGTCTCACGGAAGAAGAAGCGCAGGCCGTAGTCAACGAGGTTCAGACTCAGGTTCGCAAGCAGATGCAGGAAAAAATGCAAGAAGCGGCGGCCAAGAACAATAAAGAGGGCGAAGCCTTTCTCGCCGCCAACAAGAGCAAAGAAGGTGTTGTCACGTTGCCCAGCGGTTTGCAGTACAAGATTCTAACCGCCGGCACGGGACCGAAACCCACCGCGACCGACTCGGTGGTTTGCAACTACCAGGGCAGTTTCGTCAATGGCACGATATTTGACAGCTCCTATAAACGCGGCCAGCCCGCTACGTTTGGCGTCGGTCAAGTGATCAAAGGGTGGACGGAAGCACTGCAACTCATGCCCGTGGGATCGAAGTGGCAACTCTTTATTCCATCAAGCCTGGCCTACGGCGAACGGGGAGAGCCGCGCGGCGGCATTGAACCGAATGAGACGCTGATCTTTGATGTCGAACTGATCTCAATCGTCGATAAGACCAAGGATGAGAAGAAGGACGACAAGACCCAGAAACCTGAGGATAAGAAATAAGATTTTAAGAAATAGGTGAAGCACTTCTAACCGTGGAGCGCCGGGCGTTCGCCCGGCCGGACGGGCGAGACGCCCGTCCCTCCACTGAACTCCCACATCTCTCGACTTCCCAGATACATGACGCCGATGTAGGTACCGAGCCTGTAGGCGTGGAACCAGCCCATGCGCTTGGCATCTATTCGTAGCGGAGGGCTTCGATGGGATCGAGACGGGAGGCGCGAATCGCAGGGACCATTCCGCTGATGAGCCCGACCGCGGTCAAAATGACGACGGCGACGATCAGGGTGAGGGGGTTAATCATGAGGCGAATGTCGCCGGCCTCGGCATGTTTGGCCATTGCGCTATAAAGCGTAAGCCTGCCAGCGGAAAAGGCGACGACGTACGCCAGGACGATGCCGAAGATTCCGCCAATGAAAGTAATCGTAAGAGCCTCGGCCAGGAATTGGAAGAAGATATAGCGACGGCGCGCACCCAGCGCTTTCTCGACGCCGATTTCTCGAGTGCGCTGCGTGACCGAAACCAACATGATGTTCATCAATCCCACGCCGCCGATGCCGAGCGTCAGGGTGCCGATGAAGCCGAGGAGAACCTTAAGGCCGATCGCAATCATCTCAAACTGGTGGACCTGCACCATAAGATTGAAAACCATGAGAGCGCGCCGGTCCGCGGGATTGAACTTGTGCTGTGCGGCCATGATATAGCGCACCGATTGCTCGATCCGTTCATAATCGTTGGTTTCGTAATTGAAGAAGATCGCGTCGAGGTAGTGAGTGTCCTTGAAGTCGCTCGCGGCGGTGAACGGGATGTAGACGACTCGATTGATGTTGTCGTCTCCGCTCTGCATCTTGGGCGCGAGCACGCCAATCACTTCATAGCTGATGCCATCAATGCGGATGTGCTCGCCGACGGGATTGCGTCCAGAGAAAAGTTTCTCTCTGGTTTCGGATCCGATGACGGCGACGCGCGCTCGTTGAATCTCATCTTCGGGATTGTAGAAGCGCCCTTCCGCGAGGTGTAGTGCGCGTACGCCGAAAGTGTTGGGATATTCTCCGTTGACACTCATCATGTACGAGCGCGTGTCATATTGCACGGTCGCTTGCTTGCCGGAACTGGGGGTGATGCGGGTGATCTGTGGAATATTTGAGGTGAGCAGATCAACATCGTCCAGTGTGAAGCGGAGTTGTACTCCAGCTTTCTGACCGCCAGCTTGCATGGTAGAGCGGCCCGGAACCACAATCATTAGTTTGGTTCCGAAGTTTGCAAAAATGTTCTCGACCGCGCGGCCGAAGCCGTCTCCGTATGCCAGAAGCATCACGACCGTGGCGATGCCCCAGGCCATGCCGAGCATGGTGAGCGCCGTGCGCCGCCGGTTGTGGCGCATCGCATTGTAGGACTCCTGGAGCAGGTCGCGAATCATAGAGCTACTTCTAATTTGCGATTTGTAACTTGAATTTCATCTCCAATACAAATTTCCAATTGGATATTAGAAATTACAGATTTTCTATTCTTGGCGCAACGCTTCGACTGGCTCCAGTCGAGCCGCTTTACGCGCCGGGTAGAGTCCGGCGGCCACGCCCGCGAGCGTAAGACTGGCAATCGCCAGGATCGCGGTTTTCGGAACCAGTCGCGGTGGGTCGAAACCTCCTGGACCATTGTATTTACCGAGCACGGCCATGAAGCCGCCTGACAGCAACATACCGATGAGCCCGCTGACCAGAGTGAGTAAGATGCCTTCGGCGAAAAATTGCAGCATGATGCTGCGATTGGTGGCGCCTAAGGCTTTTCGCAATCCGATTTCGCGAGTGCGTTCGGTGACGGCGATGAGCATAATGTTGATGACTCCGATGGCGCCGAGCGCGAGCGTCACCAGGCCCACGGTCCCCAGAAACTTATTCATGGCATCGAATATGGTGCCCATCATTTGCGCTTGCTGCACAGTATCCCAGCCTTCGTAGGCGTCGTCATCGTGATAATCGAAGTGGTGATTGCGGGCGATCACGCGATGCGCCTCATCCAACGCAATCAAGTGCTCGTCGGCTGTGCGTGGCTGGAGGTTGATGAATGAAATCGCGTCGTACGACTCCTCGCCCTTGAGCGGAAAATCACTGCGCATGACCTGGAAGGGAATGTAACAGCGGGTATTTGTTGAATTCTCGTCCCCCCGGCCGACGCGATTCAGAGTGCCGATCACTTCGAAACGATAGTCGTTGAGCAGAATGAACGAGCCGACGGCAGGACGTCCCGGAAAAAGATTGTGAGTCATCTCGTCGCCGAGGACGACCACATTACGTTTCTGAACTTCGTCGAGGTCATTGAGCCAGCGTCCCTGTTTCAGCGGGAGGAAACGGATTCCGTTGTACTGTGGTTCGGCGCCGGTAAGTTGGCCGCTGGCACTGGCGAACTCGCTGACGGCATGCACGTCGTCGGTGACGAGAACCGGTGTGATGGCTTTGATGTGCGGAGACTCTCGACGAATATCGAGGTAATCCTGGTAGGTGAGCCGGTACTGGCGGGCAGAGTTCATGCTCCCCGCAACGGCGGGCGCGCGCCCCGGGTAAACAAACATGATGTTTTCGCCGAACTCGTACAGATTGCGCTTGTTGCCGGTTCGAAAGCCCTCGCCCAGACCGACCAGTAGAAGCAGGGAACCGACGCCCCAGGCAATCCCGAACATGGTGAGGAACGAACGGAGTTTATGCGCCCAGAGGGTGCTGAATATCTGCCCGAAGACGTTGAAAACCATTTGCATGAAGTGATGATTCGTGACGCAGTTGCACGGCCTTTAACTGTCAGCTCTCAACCTTCTGTTCTCGATTCTTCGCAAACCCGGTTCTGGACGGCGGTTTGGCGGCATCCGGTAGCACGATTCTGTTGCCTTTGTCTCTTATCAGGATAACAAGTCGAGGCACGGCGGTATACGGCCAACTTGGGATGCCTGATTCGCTAGCACGCCTCTGCCAGGACTGCACCTATTCTGTACTGTAGTCGGGGGGGTGCTTCGACTCATGGCCGGCCGTCGTGATAGGAAATTGCCGGTCCTTGTTCCAGCTTTGCCCGAATCTGCCGGCGCTGTTCGGGGCTCAGCGCGGTGAACTGGAAACCAAACTCCGTCCCCAGGACACGGACAACTTTCGCGGGGATCGCCTCATGAGTAGACTCCGCCAGCGGAATTTCGAGGACGACGATCTCGCCCAGCGTGAGAGGTTCAGCAACGAAACCTCCGAGGCCAGTTTCACTGAGATTACGCGCCCAGCCGGGCAGGCTAAGCTTCCTGCCATCCCGCTCGAGACGAATTCGAATTGTCGCCTCGAATACGTGCCGGGGAGAGATTCGACCCGCCTGGCCGGTTTCGCGGTCGGAAAATGGAGTAGTCATTTGTCGGGAATCAGTCGTTGCGCCAAAAGTTGAACGCTAAAAGTTAAACCAAGAGAATACCAGAGAGGTATTGCGCGAAGAGACATTCCAAGAGACTGGAACAGGACAAGGCAGGGAAGAACTTGCTTCGCGGTAAACTACCGAAACAGATTGACAATGGCATATTTGCTGCCCTAGTATCAACTTGAAATGACTCCGCTGTCCCATCGTCATCGTCACGATCACCACCATACGACGAGTGTGTCAGCGGGGGAACTCGGATAACCAAGCACTTATAGGAAATCCAAGCCCGCTGGCGCGGAACTCGCCCAGCGGGCTTTTTGCATTTTGTTTTATGGTTCTGCAAACCTGATAACAATTAGGAGACATGCGATGGAACTCGATTTCGACAAAATGGAAGGCCTGGTGCCTGCGATCATCCAGGATGCGGGCAACAGGGAACTGCTGATGGTGGGATTCATGAATAAGGAGGCGCTAACCGCGACACTGCGCACTGGATTCGTGACATTCTACAGCCGCACTCGGCAAAAACTGTGGACCAAAGGTGAGACCTCCGGCAACCGTCTACAAGTGGCTGCCGCCTGGACTGACTGCGATCGGGATACAGTGTTGCTCCTCGTACGCGTGCTGGGCGAGGGCCAGGTCTGCCACAACGGGACGCGCTCCTGCTTTACCGAGCAACTACAACTCGAAACCGCCGCGGTTGGGGCTGTCCCCTACAGATCCGATAAGTTTGAGCGTGAGAAGTTTGAAGCAGCGAAGCCGGATCCGATGAAGGCGGCGCGATGAAACTGCGATTGGGCATCCCGAAAGGAAGTTTGCAGGAAGCTACGTTGAGCCTGTTTACCCGCGCAGGGCTGCGCGTGTACACCAACGCTCGTTCTTATTTTGCTGCCACCGACGATCCCGAAGTTGACTGCATGCTGATTCGTGCCCAGGAGATGGCCCGTTACGTCGAGCATGGCGCCCTCGACGCCGGATTGACGGGCTTGGATTGGGTGCTCGAAAGCGGCCTTGATGTGGTCAAGGTTTGCGATCTGATCTATGCCAAGCAAAGCATGGGTAAGGTGAAATGGGTGCTGGCGGTCCCTGAGAATTCGAGCTTCAAGAAACTCGAAGATCTTGACGGCCGGATTATCGCGACTGAACTGGTGAGTTTCACGCGCAATTATTTCTCAAATCGGAAGGTTGAGGTGCGCGTCGAGTTCTCCTGGGGCGCGACCGAGGTCAAGCCTCCGTTATTGGCGGATGCGATTGTCGAGGTGACGGAGACGGGTAGTTCGCTGCGCGCGAATCATTTGCGAATTCTTGAGACCGTGCTCGAGTCGAACACGCAACTGGTCGCGAACCGAGCCGCTTGGGGCGATCCGGAGCGGCGGCAAAAAATTGAAAATCTGGCTGTCATGCTGAGTGGAGCGATCGCAGCGCTGGGACGCGTAGGTCTGATGCTCAACGTGCGCAAGTCGGACTTATCCGCGGTTCTTGGTCTTCTGCCCGCACTGCAAAACCCGACGGTGGCGCCCCTGGCCGATGGCGAGTGGGTCGCGGTGAACACGGTGATTGAGGAGCAAGCCGCGTGGTCGCTGATTCCAAAGCTGAAGCAAGCCAATGCTCAGGGTATCGTCGAATATCCGCTGAACAAGGTGGTTATGTGATGCGGGTTATCCTGCGAAACAAAGAGACGGGCGCTAAGAGCGCTGTCGTTAAGAGCGCTGTGGCTAAGAGAGGTGTGAAGAGCGCTGAGAAGGAGGCCAAGCGCAGCCAGAAATCCGCGATGCGAATTCTCGAAGGTGCTGAACAAATTCGTCTGGTGACCGTGCTTGCCCGGCGCGGTACAACCGATCTGGCCGAAGTCGAAGCGGCAGTCCGCAGGATTGTGGTTGACGTTCGCCAAAACGGCGATCGTGCGGTACGCCGCTACGCCGCACGCTGGGATGGACTCGGCAAGGACGAGCCATTGCGGGTTTCCGAGGACGAACTCAACCATGCGTGGGAGCAGATCGACTCCGAACTGCGGGCCGCAATCGAGCAGGCGGCAGGCAACATTCGGCGATACGCGGAGTGGCAAGCGACCCCACTCCATGAGTGGCGGCGCGAAATTGAGCCTGGCGTCAGCGTCGGTCAGTTGGTACGACCTTTAGAATCGGTGGGTTGCTACGTTCCGGGGGGGCGCTATCCTTTGCCTTCGACGGTGCTGATGACGGTGATTCCGGCGCAGGTTGCCGGCGTCAGGCAGATACGCGTCGCTTCTCCGCGTCCGGCACTGGCGACGTTAGCGGCGGCTGCGTTCCTCGGGGTGCGCGAATTCTATCGAGTAGGTGGAGCGCAGGCCATCGCAGCCCTTGCTTACGGAACGAAAGAAATTCCGCGCGCGGATAAGATCGTCGGCCCGGGCAACCGGTACGTGACCGCGGCCAAGAAACTGGTGGCGTTCGATTGCGCCATCGAATTTCTCGCTGGACCTACCGAAGCCGTCATCATCAGCGCGGACGGCGATCCGGCTTGCATCGCATCTGACCTCGTAGCCCAGGCGGAACATGATCCCGACGCGCTGTGCATTTTCATTACAACGTCGCGCGCTCTGGCGCAAACAGTTCAGCACGAAATGCAGAAGCGCACGCGCGGCAACTCGATCGCCGCTCAATCGCTCTCTCGCCGAGGCGCCATTCTTCTGGTCGGTTCGCTGGAACAGGCGGTCGAAGTGGCGAATCGCATTGCACCCGAGCACCTCACCATTCCGGCGGCGCTGGCGCCGATGGTGGAGCATGCGGGCGCTGTTTTCCTCGACGAGTTCACGTCGCAGGCTGCGGGCGACTATGTCTCGGGACCGAACCATGTGCTGCCAACGGCTGCAATGGCGCGGGTGCGTGGCGGCCTCAGCGTGCTGGATTTCGTCCGCATCATCGGCTGCCAGCAGGTATCGCGTGCAGGGCTTCAGCGCATCGCCCCGGCGGGTATTACGCTAGCCATGGCCGAAGGCTTGCAGGGACATGCGGAGGCGTTCCGTGCGAGGTCCTCCCATGCTTGAGGCGCGAGCGGCAGTGAGAAATCTTGACGCTTATCGGCCGCCTTTAGCGGGAAGAACGGGACTGCGTCTTGATTTCAACGAGAGCACAGTCGGATGTTCACCGCGCGTGTTGGCGCGTTTGCGCTCGCTTGACGCCGACTTGCTGGCTCGTTATCCCGAACGCGAGCCCCTGGAAAGAGAAGTGGCGAGCTTTCTCGGACTTGATCTGCCACAGGTTCTGCTCACGAACGGAGTTGACGAAGCGATTCACTTGCTTTGTTCCACATACCTTGATGCGGGAGACGAAGCGCTCATCGTGGTGCCCACATTTGCTATGTATGCGATCTTCGCTCTGGCCGAAGGCGCGCAAGTGATTGAAGTGCGTTCTGGTGACAACTTCACTTTTCCGGAAAAAGAACTACTCGCGAAGCTCACTCCCCACACTCGGTTGATCGCAGTGGCGAATCCTAACAATCCGACGGGTGCCGTCGTCGCGGGCAATGTTCTGATTCAAATTGCGCAAGCTGCGCCGCAAGCCGCAGTGCTTATCGACGAGGCGTATTTCGAATTTCACGGGGAAACGGTGATCGACCGACTGCGGATTGGTAGCAAGCCACAAATCGAGAATCTCTTCGTGGCGCGAACTTTTTCAAAAGCCTATGGCCTCGCCGGCTTGCGAATCGGCATCCTCGCTGGAGACGCTCGGCAGATAGGGATGGTCCGTCGCGTGGCCTCGCCCTATAGCGTGAACGCCGCAGCCCTCGCGGTTCTACCGGAGGCCCTGCAAGATCAGGAGTATGTTGGCCGTTACGTCGCGCAAGTGCGAAGCAATCGCGACAGATTGCAGGGCGAACTATCGGATCTTGGTTTGCATTTCTGGCCGAGCCACGCCAATTTTGTGCTCGTCCGCGTTGGCCCAGCCCATGCGGAGTTTGTCCATGCGCTGCGCGATCGCGGAATTCTGGTGCGTGACCGCAGCTCAGACCCCGGTTGCGACGGCTGCGTCCGCCTGACCGTCGGATCAGACAAACACACAGAGACTCTTATCGGTGCACTACGCGAAGTGGTTGAGAAGCTGGAGTTGCGAACTGCCGTGCCAGCGACTTTGCCAGAGCGGGTGCGAGCATGAGGAAGGCCAAACTCCATCGCAAAACGGCAGAGACAGACATTCAAGTTGCCCTCACCGTCGAGGGGCGCGGGAAGTATGAAGTCGCGACCGGAATCCGATTTCTTGATCACATGCTCGAGTTGTTCGCGCGTCATGGCGGATTCGATCTGAAACTTTCTGCTCGCGGCGATCTGGATGTCGATCAGCACCACACGGTGGAGGATGTTGGAATCAGTCTGGGAGAGGCTTTCGATCGCGCATTAGGCGACCGGCGCGGAATCCTGCGAGCCGGCTACTTTCTGATGACAATGGACGAGACTCTCGGCTTGGCCGCCGTGGATTTTGGCGGCCGCGCAGTGGCAGTGGTTCAGACCAAAGTGCGAGCAACGCGGGTCGGCGATCTGCAAACGGAACTGGTGACTGATTTCTTTGAAGGCTTTGCCCGTGGCGCCCGGGCCAATGTTCATGCGCGGGTGATGTACGGCAGGTCCAGTCATCACAAGATCGAAGCGCTATTCAAAGCTTTTGCCAGAGCTTTGCGCGTGGCCTGCTCGTGCGACCGGCGCTTGGGACGCATGTTGCCGAGCACCAAAGGGCTCCTATGATCGGTTCAAAGACGATCACGATCGTGGATTACGGCGCGGGCAACTTGAATTCGGTGAAGAAGGCCTTCGATCATCTCGGTGCTGAAGTCGTAGTAACTACGAAGCCCGAAGTTGTTGCCGCTGCCGAGAAGATCGTGCTGCCGGGCGTCGGGCACTTCTCCGCGCTGGGCGCCCTCGACAACTCGGGCTTGCGTGACGCCGTGCTCCAAGCGGCGCGGGCGGGCAAGCCGTTCCTGGGAATATGCCTGGGAATGCAGTGGCTATTCGAGGGTAGCGATGAAGCGCCCGATTTCGCGGGTGCGGGAATTTTCCCTGGCCGATGCCGGCCGTTTCCATCGTCTGTGAAATCGCCGCACGTGGGATGGAACTCACTTGCGCTACGTGAGGGTTCGCGCTTATTGCGTGACGTCGCGCCCGAATCCTTTGTTTACTACACCCATTCTTTTCAAGCCCCGGTGGTGGCCTCTACCGCGGCGGAGACCGAATACGGAACGCAATTTTCCGCCGTAGTCGAACAAGACAATATTTTCGGAGTACAGTTTCATCCGGAAAAATCGTGGAATGTAGGACTGCTCATTTTGAAGAATTTCTGTGAAGTCCAGTAATGACGCCGATTGGTCAACGTTATGAGCGTGATTTGTGAGGTTGATTGGTGAGGTTGGATAAGTGCTGACTAAGCGCATCATCGCCTGTCTCGATGTGGACAACGGCCGCGTCGTCAAAGGCGTGCAGTTTGTCAATCTTCGCGATGCGGGAGACCCCGCGGAATGTGCCGCGGCCCATGCCCGCGATGGCGCGGACGAGATTGTTCTGCTTGATATCACAGCCACCAGCGATAAGCGCAACACCATGCTCGATATCGTCTCCCGCACCGCAGGCTCGTTGTTTATTCCGTTTACCGTGGGCGGAGGAATCCGCAAACTTGCCGACGCCGAAGCAGTGTTTGACGCCGGCGCCGACAAGATTGCTATCAACTCGGCGGCGGTGAAGGATCCAACGCTGATTGGCAAAATCGCTGCCCGATTTGGCTCGCAGGCGGTGGTGGTGGCGATTGATGCCCGGCGCGTAAACAGAAAAGACAGTAGTTTCGAGGTGTTCGTGGCCGGGGGACGCACTCCCACTGGCCGCGATGCGATTGCGTGGGCACGCGAGGCCGCCGCGTGCGGCGCTGGGGAAATCATGCTCACATCGATGGACCGCGACGGAACGAAAGCTGGGTTTGATTGTGAGTTGACCCGAATGGTGGCCGGAGCAGTTTCAATTCCCGTGATTGCCTCGGGGGGCGCCGGTTTGCCGCAGCACTTCATTGACGTGTTTTGCGACGGGCGTGCAGACGCTGCTCTGGCCGCTTCCATCTTCCATTTCGGCCTGGAGAATATCGCGCAATTGAAAGGAGAATTGCATACTGCCCACGTCCCGGTGAGATGGCCATGCTGATTCCATCGATCGACCTTATGGGTGGCAAGATCGTGCAGTTGGTCCAGGGGGATAAGAAGAAACTGGAGTTTGACGACTTCGAATATTGGATCAAGCGCTTTTCGAAGTATCCGATCGTCCAACTCATCGACCTCGATGCGGCGCGCGGTATTGGAAATAACCGGCCATTGGTAAAGCAGATTGTCGGCCAACTGAGCTGCCAGGTTGGAGGGGGTATTCGGAACCTCGAAACCGCGCAAGAGCTTCTGAACCTCGGCGCGCGCAAGGTTATCATCGGGTCGGCGTTGCTATCCGAAGGGCGAATTAATCAGGACCACGCGCGAAAATTGGCGGACGCGATTCCGAAGGCAGCTCTGATGTTTGCTCTCGATTCTCGTGGAGGCCGAATTGCAATTGATGGCTGGCGCACAGAGACGACTGTCACCGCCTTTGACATGATTCGTGAACTGGAACCATTCTGTGAATCATTCCTCTATACGCATATCGACACGGAGGGCTTAATGGCAGGAATTCCGATGGAAACCGTTCTCGCCATCCGGCGTGCCACCGAGCGACATCTGGTGGTTGCCGGCGGCATCACCGAACAGCACGAAATCGATGGTCTGGACGCGCTTGGGATTGACGCCGTGGTGGGAATGGCGCTGTATTCCGGGAAGATTCACGGTTGAGAGAATGCTCAGGACCCCGCGCCATGTTTGTAAAACCGTGACGGCTGGCCACGCTCAACCCTGTGATAGAAAACCTCGAATTGCTGGGCCGCCTGCCGGTCGTATCTCGGTCGCAAAACTTCGTAGGTTACTTCCCCTTCGTTTCGAATCACTTCTTGCAAGGTAAGGGCGTGCGCATACAATTGCTGGGCAAAGTGCAAGAGCTTAGCCGGGTCGACAGCATCCGACGGCCGTTTCTTGGTGACCTTCAGGCTCACGCGTTTCACCAGAGCCGGGCGCGGAAAGGAACGTGGTTGGGATTTCATGCGAGCCTCCTCTCGTTGACTCTGAAGAGAGTCGGAACAAGCCATCGACGATTCCAAAATAACGGCCTGGATGGAAGGAGTCCAACGCATAATTTGCATTGCTCGTATCGGAATCGTCGCAGTCGCGAACTGGAGCGGGTTAGGTTCGCGACGCGGCGCTGGCTAGCGATCGAGCAGAGATTCTGCTGGCATTCCTCGAATCGAAGCATCTACCAGTTCCACGAAGTGAAGCACTGGCACATGGCTGCCAGCCAGCCGAATTCCGCTGCGCAACTGTAGCAGGCAGCCGGGATTTCCGGAGGCAACAATATCCGGTGCAGTCGCCAAGACGTTGCGGACCTTGCGATCGCCAAGTTCCTTCGCCGGCCCAGGTCGAACCAGGTTATAGATTCCAGCCGAGCCGCAACACAGAGCAGCTTCAGCGGTTTCAAGGATCTGCAAATCGGGAATTTTTGCGAGCACGGCTCTGGGCTGTGCCCGTACTCCTTGGGCGTGTTGCAAGTGGCACGCGTCGTGGTACGTCACTTTCAGCCGGAGGGGATGTCTTGGAGCGCGCGGCTCCAGTTGTGCCAGCACTTCAGAAATGTCGCGACACTTGGCCGAGAATGCTTTGGCTCGCTGGCTATATTTGGGATCGTCGCGCAGCAGATAGCTATATTCTTTCATGCTCGATCCGCAGCCGGCAGCATTGATCACCACGGTATCCACGTGCGCACGTTCGAATGCGTCAACGATGCGCCGCGCATACTCGAGCGCCGCATTCTCTTCTCCAGCATGAATCATCAGCGCACCGCAGCAGCCCTGATCGGCGGGAATAATCACCTCGCAACCTTCGGCGGCCAGCACGCGGGCGGTAGCGGCGTTTACTTCCGAAAAGAAGACGCTTTGGACGCATCCGAGCAGCAAACCCACGCGCAGCCTCTGTTCGCCTTGTGCTGCAATGCGTTCGGGAAGCGGATTGCCATTCGCCTCTCTTTTCAACGGAACAGTCGGTGCGAGGTTCTCAATAGCGCCGACGCTTGCCGGCAGCAGTTTCAGCAGCCCACTGCGGCGCACCAGTGACTGTAATCCCGAACGCTGGTACAGTCGCAGCGGGCCGAGCAGCAGGCGCAACCGGTCGGGCCTGGGGAAAATGTCAAAGATCATGCGTCGCAGCAATCCGTCGGGCGCCGGCCGCGGGAAATTGCGCTGGATTTGGGCGCGCGTCGCTTCGATGAGCTTGTCGTACTTCACTCCCGACGGGCACGCCGACATGCAGGCCATGCAGCCCAGGCAGTTGTCCATGTGGCCAACGAATGTGGAATCGAGGCCAACCTTGCCCTCCAGTCCGAGTTTCATCAGATAGATTCGGCCGCGCGGCGAATCCATCTCCTCGCCCCAAAGTGCATAGGTGGGGCAGGTGGTGAGGCAGAACCCGCAATGCACGCACTCGTTGACCAAGTCGGTCGACGGGGGATGGTGCGCGTCGAACGAGCCAAAGCTGGAGCTCGCAGGCGTGCTTGCGCGGTCCGCCATTAGATTCCCCCAATGAACCGGCCGGGGTTAAGAACCCCCGTGGGATCGAATTGCGTCTTCACGCTTCTCATAAGTGCAAGCGCATCGCCCGCGCTTCCCCATACATCCATTTTTGTTTTGATTTCAAGAGGGCAGCGCAGGATCACGAGCGAACCGCCACGAGCCTCCAAGCCTCGCCGCAGGTCTTCGATCGCAGAGAGGATCGCAGAGAGAAAAAGAAGAGGATCGGTATTGTTCCCCTCCAACCGGAGATGCCCAACGCCCACCGCCTGAACAACGAGTCGCCAGGACAAGTGCAGTCGCTGCGATGTTTTGCTCAATAGATCTAAAAAGGTTTCCAGATCGGACGGCAATAGACTGAACTTGCACACGACGAAAGGTTCGGTACCGCTCCACAACGTTGAGTTAGTGTTCCACACGTCTGCCCGAGATTCAATGCGGCGCGCTCCGGAGGTCATGCGCAGCGTTTGCTCAATCTGAGCTTCACAGCCTGCGGTCGTGCCTTCGAAACGCAAATCGAGTTCGGGCCACGATGAACTCTCCGCTCGAATTTGCACGCCGGTCGGAACCATATTGCAGTCCTGAATCGCCAGCACGAGAGCATTCATGGTTGCGGTATCCGCATTGGAGAAACTTAAAGTGCGGCTTTCTCGCGGCACGGGATGAAGGCGGAAAATTGCCTGCGTGATAATGCCAAGAGTCCCTAACGAGCCTGTAGCCAACTTAGGTAGATCATATCCAGCGACGTTCTTTACAACCTTGCCGCCGCTTTTCGCGAGCGTGCCATCCGGCAGAGCCAGCGTGATGCCAATAATTAAGTCGCGCAAGCTTCCGAAACGAACGCGCAGAGGACCGCTATCGTTGGTAGCGAGAATCCCTCCGATGGTCGCTTGATCCGGCCACAGAGGATCGAGGGCAAGTCGCTGACCATGCTCCGCAAGGGTTTGCCGGAAGTGTTGGAAGGAGCAACCGGCTTCGACGGTCGCGGTCATATCGCCCCAGGCATGTTCCACGACTCGGTGCAAGCGGCGTGTGGAAAGAATCAAGCCGCCGCTGCGCAACTCGGTGCCCCTGGGAGGATTGCCCCAATCCATCTTGGATGCGCCGCCCCGGGGGATCACCCACAAACCCGCATCCCTTGCGATTTTCAGGGTGCCAGCGACTTCCTCAGGACTACCCGGCTCGACGATCATGAGCGGAAGGATGCCGTCGATCGCGTCGTCCAATGCGGAGGCGCGTAAGTAGTCACTGCCGACAAGGGTTCGCAGGTCATTCCATGTGGCTTCGAGATCGGCGCTTGCCGTTCCGGTAATCGACGCTCCGGATGATGAATACGTTCCCATAGGGCTCAGAAGAATTGCGCTGTGCCAGCGACTTCCAGAGGATGCGGCGTGTACGGTCCCGTTCTCTCCGCACACAGGCGAGTGCGCGGAAACACCTTGCCTGGATTCGAAAGGTGTCCGGGATCGAAAGCGCAGCGCACGAGTTGCATCGTTTCCAGGTCGGGCTCGGCAAACATCTCCCCCATCATCATCTTTTTTTCTTCGCCGACGCCGTGCTCTCCGGTGATCGAGCCGCCGCACTGCACGCAGAGCCGCAAAATATTGATCGAGAGTTCCATGGCGCGTTCTTCTTGACCGGGGATGCGTCCGTCGTAGAGCACGAGGGGATGCAGATTGCCATCGCCGGCATGAAAGACGTTGGCCACACGTAATCCTTCCGCGGTGCTCATGCGCTCGATTTCGCTGAGAACTTTGGGCAGCGCTGTGCGAGGAATAACGCCATCCTGCACGATGTAATTCGGCGAGATGCGCCCCATGGCGGCGAAGGCAGCTTTGCGGCCCTTCCAGACGACGGCGCGCTCGGCTTCAGACTGGGCCACGCGAATCTCCCAGGCTCCACATTGCGTGCAGATCTGGCTCACCTCGTCAATCAAATGCTCGACTTCGGCGGCCGGGCCGTCGAGTTCAACCAGCAGCAGTCCACCGCAGTTGGGATACCCGGCATGCACCGAGGCCTCGGCAGCCTGAATGGCAAGGTTGTCCATCATCTCTATGGCCGCGGGAAGCATTCCGGCGCCAATAATTCCGCTGACCGCTGCACCTGCTTCCTCGGTGGTATTGAAAGCGGCCAGCAGAGTTTGAATGACTGCGGGCTTCTTCACGATGCGCAATACGATCTTCGTCGCGATTCCGAGAGTTCCTTCCGATCCCACAAATATTCCCGGCAGATCGTATCCCGGGCGGTCAACCGCCCGGCTGCCGAGATGGACGATGGATCCATCGGGAAGGACTACCTCGAGAGCCAGCACGTGGGTCGTAGTGAATCCGTATTTCAGACAGTGCGCGCCGCCCGAGTTCTCCGCCACGTTTCCGCCGATGCTGCACACCGACTGCGACGAAGGATCGGGGGCGTAGAAATAACCATGGGGAGCAACACGCTGGGTGACGTCGGCGTTGATGACGCCCGGGTCCACGATCACTCGCGCGTTCGGCAGATCGATTTCGAGGATGCGGTTCATGCGGGCTAAGCTGATGACCACGCCATTTTCTACCGGCAGCGCTCCGCCGCTCAATCCCGTCCCCGAGCCGCGAGCGACAAAGGGAATCTTCTCGTGGTGACAGATGCGCACAATCGCCTGAACTTCAGCGGTTGAAGTCGGAAGCAGAACGGCCTGAGGCAGAACGCGGAAATTCGTCAGGCCGTCGCATTCATAGGTGTGCAGTTGCGAGGCTTCAGTGATCAAACCCTTGCCTACGATCGCGCGGAACTGGTCGAGGATACGCGGTTGCAGCGGCATCGGGTTATCCGGTGATCGGAGCATCGGATCATCTAAAGTCAAAGGCCTTTGAAACTCAAATGGCCCGATGACCCGATCAACCGATGATCCGATCAGTCTAATGCCTTTTTAAATTCTTGCAGGAAAAACTGCACGTTATCTTCGGTGGCCAACGGTCCCATGATTCCAATCCGGAAAACTTTGCCGGCGAGCGGACCGAAGCCTCCCGCGATCTCAATACCGGGGCCGTCCAAAAGGCGCTTACGCACTTTCGCCTCGTCAACTCCTTTCGGAACGCACACAGTGTTCAAAGTAGGTATGCGATGCTCTGCGGGAACGTGCATGCTTAGGCCCATCGCCTCGATGCTCTGGACGAAGGACTTGTGGCAACGGCGATGCCGCTCCCAGCGGTTTTCGATTCCTTCTTCGGCGATGACCAGCAACGCCTCGCGCAACGCGTAGAACATGGAAATTGGCGCGGTATGGTGATAGCGGTGCGATACGGTGGAGTAGTCATGAATCAGCTTGAGGTCAAAATACCAGCTGCGTACCGGAGACGTGCGCGCCCGCAACCATTCCAAGGCCCGTGGTGACAAGGCCATTGGCGATAATCCCGGCGGGCAACTCAGCCCTTTTTGTGTGCAACTGTAAGCTACGTCGATGCCTGTCTTGTCGAATTCAACCGGCAGTCCGCCGAGTGAGGTGACGCAATCCGCAATCACGAGAGCGCCAGCCTCATGAGCCGCGGCACAGATGGCTTTGCCCGGTTGCAATGCTCCAGTCGATGTTTCCGCATGAACATAAGCGACGATCTTCGGTTTTTCGCGACGGATGAACTCTCGCGCTTCATCGTCAGAGTAGGTCTCGCCCCAGGCCTTTTCAAAGCGTACGATGTTTGCGTCGTGGCGTTTTGCCATCTCCGTCAGCCGATCGGAGAAGTATCCATTCGCGAAAATAGCGACCTTGGCTCCGGGCTCCACAAAATTAGAGATGGCAGCTTCCATCCCAGCGCTGCCCGTGCCAGAAATCACAAGTGTCGCGCCGTCGCTGGTTCCGTATGCGGTCTTGAGCAGTTGCTGGACATCTTGCATCACTTGGATAAAGTAAGGATCGAGGTGCCCGACAATCGGCTTCGAGAGCGCCTTATAGACGCGTGGGTCAACCATGGTGGGGCCCGGCCCGAATAGATAACGGCGAGGCGGATCGAGGGCGGGGAAGTGAACTGCGGCAGGTGGCTGGGCTTTGTCCGTTTCTAGAGTGCTCATAGTCCTCGTTTCTGTCCAAACTGGTATTTTAGATATTACGGGAGAATGCGAACAATCTCCAGAAGATCACTACCGAGGAACATTTGTGCCCGCTCAATATGAGCCGCTAGGGAATCAATACTCGCTATGAAGAAAAGTGTCTGGAGAGCCGTGATTGAGGTCGGTTCGATCCTCTTCCTCTTCTATGCCAATCTTTTGATGGGGGAATATGAACGCTCTGGAATCGGACAAAAGAAGGGTTTTGCCTGGGCCCTTAGGGATGTTTGCACGATGTCCAATTTTGCAATCGCGATGGTTGCCGCTCTCATCGGATATGTGTTTTTTGAATTTCTTCGAAAAAAGTTCTGATCTCTCGGATTCTTGACGAGATTGGATTCTTGACTACGAAGGTTGGGGAGGTCTCGCTCGCACTTATTCGCTGTCGGCGGTATTTGACCGGCGCTACGGCTGGACGTTGGTCTCGCCTTCCGCGCCTGATTTTGGAAAATGCTTTTCGTACCACGCGATCGACCGGTCGATAGCGTCGATCTGATGTTTGACCTCGGAGAGACCGTGCCCTTCACGCGGATAGCGGAGAAAAACCGTCTCGACGCCTACGTCTTTCAGCGCAACGAAAAGCTGCTCCGCTTCCGCAATCGGAACGTCGTTATCATTCTCGCCGTGGATGATAAGCGTCGGCGTATGTGCGGCGGCGATGTGCTTCAGCGCCGAACGTTCCCATGCGACATCCATCAGATTTCCCTGGTGTAGGAATTGGCCAAACTCCATCTCCTCGTACTGGTTGTAATAAGTCATGTAGTTATAGCTGATGAGATTGGCGATCCCGGCGGTGGGAATCGCGGCCTTGAATTCGTTGGTCTGCGTGATGAGCCAATCGGTGAGTTGGCCGCCGTAGCTCACTCCCTCGATTCCGAGTCGTTCTCGATCAATCCACAGGTAGCGCCGCACGGCTGCACTGACACCGTAGAGAACGTCCTGAGCCTCATTGCCATCCTGGTCGCCGAAGACGGCGTCGGCAAACTTCTGCCCATAACCGGTCGAGCCGCGGTAGTTCACATTGAGCACGCCGTAACCGTGCGCGGCGTAGACCTGCTGCTTGAAGTTGAAGCCGGGGCCATTTTGTCCGTGCGGCCCACCATGAATCAACACAATCAGCGGATGCTTCGACGTTGCCGTCAGGCCAATGGGCTTGGTAAGGAATGCTTCCACGTCGAATCGGTTGTCGTTGCTGGCAAAAGTGAAGGATTCGACCTCGGCAATCGGCTTACCCGCGAGCAGGTCATGATTGAGGTCGGTGAGCTTGCGGGCGGGGCCGACGCCCGATTTGTAGTAGAGCTGAGAGGCGTCACGCGGCGTGGTGAAAGAGTAAGCGACCGCACCATTTTTGCCCACGGACCAACCGCCAACCCCACCTGCGTCGTTGACGATTGCCTCTGGTTGACCGCCCGAAACGGGCAGGCGCACAAGATGATAGCTCCCTCGTTGCTGCACGGTGAAATAAACGGCGCTGCCGTCGGGAGCCCACTGCGGCATGCCTTGGCGATCGTCAATGACATTGCCATTGCCGATTTCGCGGCGATTGCTGCCGTCGGCGTTCATCAGCCAGACGTGTGTATCTTCCATCGTGGTCTCACGATCGGTGAGGCCGCGCCGTGTGCCGAGATAAACGATCGTCTTGCCGTCCGGCGACCACCGCGGACCGTATTCGCAATATTCGGTCGCAGTTAAGCGATGGACGCTGTTGTCGGCGAGTTGCAGCGTGAACAGATCGTAGTTGAAGAATTCATCCTGATTCGGCTCATGGTTGGAAGCGAAGACGAGTTGTTTGCCGTCGGGTGACCAATCGATGGAATGCTCGTCGAAATTGCCTTGGGTAAGTTGGTGCACTTGCTTGGAAGCGATATCCACGACAAAAATGTGCAGTCTCTGATTGTCGTTAAAGCGGGTGAACCCTTCGCCCGCATCCGGCTTGTAGAGATAGCGCGTGATGACCATGGGGTCGCCTTTCGCTTCGGCCGCACCTTCACCCGCGGTCGATGAGATGAAAGCGATCTGCTTTCCATCTGGTGACCACGCGACCTCCTTGCCCGTTTCAGGCAGCGGGGAATTACTGCCCGAGAGGGCCGTCAGAAAGGTAGTGCGGCTGCCATCCGGTTGGGCAATGAATAAGCCGTGTTTGTCGCCGTCCATCCCTCGAAACGCGAGCCAGTTGCTGTCGCCCGACCAAAGCGGACTGCTGGCAGGCTTCTCGCCGCCGAGGCGAATACTCTTCCCGGTAGCGAGATCCATCACCCAGAGTTGGCCATAAGGTCTTCCCGGCTGATCACGCATCGTGATGGTATACGCGACATAACGGCCGTCAGGCGAGAGCGCTACGCTGCCGACGGAGCGCAACCGGTAGAGATCGGCGCTGCGGAGGCCCTGACCGTAGGTGGCTGTAGCGATAACACAGAAAGGCAGCAAACAGATCAGGCAGATCGAGGCGCGGAACATCGTAGCGGTCGAGCGGTGACGCATGGAATCCCCTCAAATCGTAGTTGGTCTTTAACGAGCAGCAATACTAGGTCGCTAGTTGCGGTCTGGTCAATGTGGTCTGGCCATAATGTAGGGCCGATGATCACATGGTGAGCAACGCAGCCATCAGGTCAATTCCGTCCCAGAGATTCTGTATGCGGATGTTCTCGTTGAAGCTGTGCTGATTGTCGTCGTGATTGGCGATCGGAATGATGATGGTGTGCGTGCCGAGCGATTGCTCAATCATCTCGAGCGGGACGCTCCCGCCCATATTCGGCAGTTTCACTGCGGGACCGCGGACGCTCTCGACCGTTTGAATTACCTCTTGCGAAATCGGCAGATCCATCGAGGTTCGCACTGAGTTGTAACCACCCGGCTTCACCGCCACCCATGCGACTTTCGGATGCGCGCGGCGCTCTTCGCCGCTGGGTTCATGGTCGACCACAAAGAACCCCTGCTTACGTATGTGCTCGATCAACCGCTCCGCCGTCTGCTGATGATCCATTCCCTTTACGAGTCGCATATCGATACTTGCCGTGGCCGAGGACGGAATCACGTTCGATGCCTGGGCGCCAACCCGCGCGCTGGCCATGCCGCGAACATTCAGCGACGGCACCGTGATTGCTTCCGCGAGTGTTCTTGGGGGGTCCTCGGTTGAGCCGAGCCAGAATTCATCCATGAGTTGCGGATCAACCTTTGGAGATTCAGCAATCGCGAGTTTTTCAGTTTCGCTCAGCGGCTCGATTCCGTCATAGAAATGATCGACCAGCACATGACCTTGATCGTCTTTCAGGGACGCAAGCAATTTCGCCAACATCATGGCCGGGTTTGGAGCCCAATTGCCATAATGCCCACTATGCAGCTCCACGCGAGGTCCGTAAACCGTTATGTCCACGTCTTCGATACCGCGGGCGCCGAAAACGATCGACTGGCGCCGCGTCTGGCTGACCGGTCCGTCGCATATCAGCCAGACATCGCCGGAAAACAATTCCTTATTTGCGGATAGAATTTTGCCGAGATTGACTGAGCCGGCTTCTTCCTCGCCCTCGAAAGCAAATTTGATGTTCGATTTCATCTTGAGTCCTGCCGCTCGAATCGCGTCGAGTGCGCTCATCATTGCGATGATCGGAGCTTTATCATCTCCTGATCCCCGCGCATAGAGTCTCCATTCCTGATTGAACGGCGTGCCAGGCGGTGGGAGCGGGATGATCTGCCCGCCCTTTTCAATTTGCCCATCCCGCAGCGTCGGCGTAAATGGCGGAGTCGCCCATTCCTTGGGATCGAGGGGCTGGCCGTCATAATGGGCATACAAAACAATGGTGCGTTTTGCGCCGGGCGTCAGAATTTCGCCGAACACTACCGGGTTGCTGCCGGACACGGAAACAAGGCGTGGCGAAATGCCTCGCTTCTTCATCATCTGCGCGATCGTTTCCGCATTTTTCTGGATGTTAGTACGGTCGCTGGCGATGTCTGGAATCGAGAGCAGAGTAATGAATTCGTCCATAATTTCCCGCTCATGCTGCTGACGCCATTTTTGTGCGGCGAGCACGGAGGGGTTCTGACAACAGGCAGCGGTAGCGAGAAGTAAGATCAGGGCGAGTTGGATGGAGCGGTTCATAGGGCGAGCTCGAAACCTCGGCTGATTATAACCATGGGGATCGGGTCATCTGATCATTGGGGTTATCGAGTCATCGAAAATCTAGCTGTTTGACCACCAGCCTGAGCGAGTCCACAATGACTGACTTGCCGCTCACTGCGGTCCGAGGAGACGCATGAAATTTCGCTTCGTGGTTGTGACCACTAGAACCGTGATAATTAATATTGCGATCGTCAGCTTGGCGATGGCAGCGTCCGTGATAGCACAAAACTCCACGCCATCGGCAACCTCCCAGAAGCGTGCCATTACGGAGAAGGACCTTTTCGATTTCATTTGGGTTACCAACCCGCAACTCTCGCGCGACGGATCGCGGGTCGCCTTCACCCGCGTCAATGTGGATGAGAAGCGTACGGGATATGAAACGTCGATCTGGACCGTCGCCACCTCTGGCAGTGAACCCCCCGTGCGGATGACGAACGGCAGACATGACGCGCAGCCGCGGTGGTCGCCGGATGGCAAGCGCCTGGCATTTATCCGGGGTGGCGACAAAGACGAAACCGGAAAGCCCAAGCCGCCGCAAATCGCAATCCTGTCGCTCGCGGGTGGGGACGCGTGGATCATTACCGACCTGCCTAAGGGCGCGTCCACCCCGGTCTGGTCGCCGGACAGCACGCGCATCGCATTTACAAGCTCTACTACTCTCGAAGATATGGAGAAGGCTCGACGCAAGAAAGCATCCGCGAAAAGTGGCGACGGCACAGAAAAAGAGAAAGAAAAAGAATCAGACTCCGCCAAGAGCGCGCCGCCGACCAAGGCGACAGAGCCCGAGGGTGAGCACGAATCCGACGTTCACATCATCAGCCGCGCCGTCTATCGCAGCAATGATGAGGGATTTCTCGATCCTAAGCTCCACGATCACATCTGGGTGCTCGACGTGCCTCGCGTCTCCGACGAACTGACGCAACCCCGGCAACTCACCAGTGGCGATTATGACGAGGAGAACATTGTCTGGAATCCCGACAATTCGCGCATCTATTTCCTCACCGAGCGTGTCGACGAGCCATATTACGAACTGCCGACAACGGATATTTACTCGGTTGCCGCGGCCGGTGGAAATCCCGAAAAACTTGCCACCGTCCCCATGGGCATCGGCGGTCTCGTGCTCAGCCCGGATGGGCACAAGTTTGCCTTCCACGGCTCGGCTACGCAGCCGGTGCGCTCCTATACGCAGCCAGACCTCTGGATCATGGATGTGGCCCCCAACGCGCAACCGAAAAACTTAACTGCCGATTATGACTTCGACATGGGCAGCTCGGTTTTCGGTGACAATGCCGCTCCGCGCGGCGGCGGAGGGCGCTTACTCCACTGGTCGCCTGACGGACGCTGGCTGTTCGACACGGTTGAGAAGCAAGGACGCACGCCTATCGTCCGGGTCGATACGCAATCCGGCTCGGTAACCGAAATCACGCATGGCGATCAGGCTGTGCTTGGTTTTTCGATGACGCCGAACACGCAAACCATCGTTGCCCTCATCTCTACGCCGGTGATGATTGGCGATCTGTTTACGGTCGCTGGCAACGGAACGCAGACTCGAATTACCGACTTCAATCGCAAGCTCTGGTCGCAACTCAACCTCACCGCGCCGGAGGAGATTAATTACACGAGCTTCGACGGCAGGAACATTCAGGGATGGATTCAGAAGCCGCCTGACTTTGACCCGAAGAATAAATACCCGCTCATTCTGAATATTCACGGTGGGCCGCATGCGGCGTACGGCTGGGTGTTTGACCATGAATTTCAATGGATGGCGGCCAAGGGATACGTTGTCCTCTACGTCAATCCCCGGGGTTCGACCAGCTACGGCCAGGATTTTGCCAACATCATTCAGTATCACTACCCGGGCGACGATTATCGCGACCTGATGATTGGCGTGGACGAGATGCTGAAGCGTGGCTACATCGATCCAAAGAAACTTGGCGTGACCGGTGGCAGCGGCGGGGGCGTGCTTACCGATTGGACCATCACCCATACCGATCGATTCGCGGCCGCTGTATCGCAACGCGATATTTCCAACTGGGCCTCATGGTGGTACACCGCCGACTTTACGCTATTCCAACCGCACTGGTTCAAAGCGCCGCCATTCGATGATCCGCAGGACTACACCGATCGCTCCGCGATTACCTTCGTGAAGAACATCCACACACCTGTCATGTTCGTGTTGGGCGAATCCGATTCCCGGACGCCGCCCGATTCAGGGGGTGAGCAACTGTTCCGCGGGCTTAAGTATTTAAAACGCCCGACCGCTATGGTCATGTTCCCGCGTGAGACTCATGAGCTTTCGCGCTCCGGAGAGCCGTGGCATCGCATCGAACGTCTCGATCACATCGTGGGCTGGTTCGATGAATGGATCAAGGGCATTCCCCATCCGGAGTACGACGTCAATCCCGGGAAGGCGGCGAAATCCGCGCCGTAGAATCGAGGGCATCCGCGGTAAACGAGGCGAGATCGGAGAAAAGCTTCTCTACGGTTGCTTCCTTTTCTATCTCGGGCAATGCGAACTGGCGCTCCACTCGCGCTGCCATCTCGCGCATTTGCGCCTCCGGTGCTTTTCCTGCGAGGTGCTGGAACAGCAATCGGTGCGCACCTTTGCGTTGCATGACTTCCAACCCGTCCAGCATTTGGCGATGCGATGTTCCTTCCCAAATGGCAAGGATCATGGCCTCGCGCAGCCAACGCTCCACACGATATTCCTGCAACGTTCCCACACCGCCGTACACTTCCATCGCCCATTTGGCGGTTTGCACCGCGAACTCTGCGGTCCAGTATTTGGCGAGGTGAGCGACCAAGCGGAAGAGATGATACCGCTCTGAGTAGGGCGGTTTCTCCTGCCACACCTGGTCGAGCAGACTCACCGCTTCCCAGGCCAACCGTGAAGCGGCGCGTAGTTCCCGCAGACGATCATGGAACTGCCGCTGCAGTAACGGATGTTCGATGATCGGTTTACCGAAGGCATGGCGGCCCTGCGCGAAAGAATAGGCATCAGCGATGGCGCGTTGCGCAAGTGCCACGCTGCCCATGCAGTTGGCCACGCGCGAGAGGTTCAGAACTTCGAGAATCAAGTAAATCCCGTGCTCCGCTTGCCCCAGCAGCCATCCCTCGCTGTGGCGGAGTTCGATTTCACCCGTGGGCACGGAGCGTGTGGCGATCTTGTCCTTGAGGCGGCGTATCCGATAATTCAGTTTTCCGTCTTCGCCGCGACGCGGTACTAAGTACAGACTGAGCCCGCGCACATTCTGAGGCGCACCCTCCTGGCGCGCCGCGACCACAGCCAATTCAGCTCCAGCATTACTTGCAAAGTATTTGTCACCGGTTAGCCGCCACTTAGTCCCATCCGGTTGCGCTACAGTCTGCACGGCTGCACCCAGATCGGAGCCACCTTTAATCTCAGTCATCCAGGTTGCGCCCTGCCAGACGCCGTCGTCGCGCTGTAACATCTTCGGCAAAAACCTTGCCTTTAGATTCGTGTCCCCATACTTGGAAAGCGGACACGCTGTGGAGAGAGAAACCGTGTAGGGACACGCCAGGCCCGGATCATGGAAACCTGTAGCGTAAAGAAGAAGGTAAGCGGGCAGCAGAGAGTTCTGTTCAAAGACGCGCCATAGTACGCCGGCTCGGTATCCATGCTTCAGCATGCGCCAGTATTCAGGTGGATAAAGGATTTCATCGACGGGTGCGCCCAGGCGATCGAACATGCGTAACCATGGTGTTCCGGCGCGGTCCACCGCGTCTGAAATCGCTTGCCCTTCGCTTGCGAACCACGTGTCGTAGGCTCGAAGCCAGTCGTGGTCGGCAGAGATGCCGATGTGCTCTAGAAATTGCACCGGCGAGCGCAGGGCGTCGAAACTCATATCCAGAGTTCTCTCACTCCGCCGCGAAATTTGCAAGGGTTGGGGCTATCCCCAGTCGGTTATCGCAAGAGGCGCTCGCTCGCAGATTGGAATGGAGATTTGGAATAGAAGACCGAGCAGACCGCTAACCAACGGACGCTCCCGCCGGCTCATGCAGGTTAGGTCTTACGAGAGGAGGACTAACTTCCAGAGTTAACCATCATCAGCGCGAACAGCGCGGGCAAATAGAAGATGGTTGCTCGCAGTAAGCGTCGAGCCGACGGCTTGGAGGCCGCTGCGGTGGCAGGCAATTGCGGATAGGCCATTCCCATCGAGACACGGAATAGCGCCGCGCCCATCAGGATGGCTCCGACCAGATACACGCGTCCCGCCATTCCCAATGCAACCGGCATGGTGCTCACCGGAATCAGCACGGCGGAATAGGCCAGAATCCGCCATACGGTCGACTTTCCATCGGAATCCACTACCGGCAACATGCGAATATCACCTTGCGCGTAATCCTCGCGATAGAGCCATGCGATGGAAAGAAAATGCGGGAATTGCCAGACGAACATGATGGCAAAAAGAATCAGCGCTTCGACTTCCAATTTTCCCCGGGCAGCCGTCCAACCCAGCACCACCGGCATCGCTCCAGGAAACGCGCCCACAAACGTGCATATGGGAGATACTTTTTTCAGAGGAGTGTAAGCTGCCAGATACACGACGGAGGTCAGGAATACTAACAACCCAGTTAGTAAGTTGGCATAAATCGCGAGATAAGCTGAACCGCCGAGAGTTAGAATTAATCCAACCGTAGCTGCGTGCGTGACGCTCATGCGTCCGGAAGGCAACGGACGCCCCGCCGTGCGTCGCATCCGCGCATCCACGCTCGATTCGAGCACTTCGTTCAATGCTGCCGTTCCGCTCGAAACCAGCGCCACGCCCAGAAGCGCGTGGAACAGGCCTATCGACCACGACGAAACGCCCATCCGGTGCGCGCCAAAGAAGTAGCCGCACCAGGCCGTAAGCACGATAAGAGTTGTGATGCGCGCCTTGGTCAGTTCAGCGTAGTCGCGCAGCAGAGCAGCAAAAGTTTGTAACATGGCCCCCACACTCACCCCTTCCGCCTCCATTCGGCGGTTCAGATCAAACCGGCAGTTATCGAGCAAATCCCCACGGAACCAATCAAGCCCAAAAGATAGCATTCGTACCGCGCCCTCGTCTCAATGTCAAGCCCAAACCAGAAACGTCTTGCGTCTTCGGTCTCAGGGTGTCAGGTGAAGCAACAGTGGCACTCGCCCTCGTGACTGCCGAGACCTGACACATGATTCTAGCGTCCCGCGGCAGCACTGGTAACACTGAATGTCTCTGGCGGATCAAAATAGCAGCGATGCCAGAGGGCCGCGTCGTTCAACTTGCCCGCCTTCCATTGCTGAACCGTGGGCAGCGTGATCGCGATCATGCCACCGTCGACGGAATCGAAGATCATTACGACTCCGGCGAGTTCCTGCGATTTTGCTGCCAGTTCTGCATAGTTCTTGTCGAGCAAAGACTTGACGTATTCCAGCTTCGCTTGCGCGCCACTATTTTTCTCGTCTTCCTGGATCTTTTGCACCGAGATGATTCTTACGTTCTTGCCGCGCAGTGCATCCCAGTCTCCGGGGAAAGTCGCCGTTTCTTCACGCGACACCTGAAACAGATCGGCCGCCACCGGAGCGGCCTTCGCCCCTTGCAAGGGGACGTCCGAAATGCCCTGGGGCATCTCCAGGCTCGTCCGCCAGATCCACCCTCGGGACAGCCCCGAAATTCGCACGTGGACCCAGTCGGCGTTGAAATCCAACATCTCAAATTCGTCGTGCGCGCTCGCCAAAAACAACGTCTGGCCATTCAGACTGGGAGAGGAGACTACCGGCGTTCCGGTTTTCTTTATCGCCACCAGATTCTTCGGATGCGCCTGGTTCTTGAGTACTTCCTCCAGGCTCTCCGCCTCTGCCTGCAGGCTGGCCGTAGTTTGATTCGCAGCGGGAGTGGCCGACTTACTCTGCGAGTTTTTCGTCCCTTCAACCGGACGGCTTGACAGACCCTGTTGCACGGATGACGGGAACGTGCGGCCGGTTTCGGGCAACTGGGGCATAGGCGCCGAAATCGCAGAATCGGGTGAGCCCCGGTCTGTCGCTGCTTTTTTCCCACCGGAACTGGCTGTCAAATTCGTTGCGCCGCCGGTGCTCGCAAGTAGATCCGTTAACTGGTCCAACAAATCCGATTCCAGCCGGCCGTTCGAAGTCAGCAGTTGGTAGCCGGAACGAGACGGAGTTGGATCCGGATACCATGCCGTCACCTTCGTCGTCACTCGTACCACGGATCCGCCCGCCGCATTCGAGCTGACCTGCACGGAAGCTTCGTAGTAAGCCCGCTGGTAACGGTCCAAGGGATGATCGCCCGGCAATGCGAACCCCTCCAGCACCGGCAACTTTCCCCGCATGGACGATTGCAACTCCTTCAGCGTCTTTTCCACCGCGCTTTTCGATTGAGGGTAGGCGCGCTCGTATGGACCTGCTTGCGTACTGGCTTGCGCGCTTGCAATCCGTATCCCGGATACGAAAATCATCACCAAAAGAAACGCAAATGCCGGCGCACTGCGAAAAAATCTGTCGGAGCCCATTTTATAAATCATGGCACCTGCTCCAACTGCTCGCGTTCAATCCATCCATGCTGTCCTTCGCGGGTTTCTACTCCGTACCAGTATGGAGTTGAGATCTGAATCAGAACTTCGGCGCCGGGCTCCAAAGATTTCAGGGTGCTCGCAGTGTGGAACGGAGCGGACTTGAGAGGAGCCCCAGGCTTCTTGACGATGCGCTCCACCTGGCGGCGCAATTCTGCGACATGCTGCTCCAGCGTTTCAGCGGGCTGATCAGATGTCGCGTACTGACTGTTCGTCGCCCCGCGTCTCCCGTTCTCGCCCGACGTATTTTCAGTCGACGTCTCCGGCGGCGGAGTGCTCAGGACAATTGTGTCACTGCCGAGGCCGAAGTTTTCCTTTGCCAAGTGTTCCTTTTTCGCTTCCAAAGCCTCGGCGTTTTCTTTTTTCATCAATTGGATCGCGTCCAGATGTTCCTGGATGTCCTTGTACTCGCTGCTTTCCACCGAACCGCTAGACTTATGGACGGTGTGCCGATTATCTTCCACAAACACTGCGTCGATGCGGAGCACGGTATTTTCGTAGCCCTGTACCTGCACGATGTAGCGTACGGCCAAAGTGCCAAGATCGCCGCTGTCCTTGAAGTTTCGAGGATCGAGCGCGTGCACCTTCACTTTGTAGAAAACCTTGCCGCCCTCCACCCATTGCGGAAAAACCGGTGTCGAAGTAGCCCCTACCGCTCCCATGACGAACTCGTCTTTGTTGTATTCCTTGGTTCCCCGGATAATCGTATTCTGCGACACCTCTTCCACAACTTGGGCCACTTCGGGCTCTGGGAGCGGAATGTTGACAATCAAGCCCTCGCCATACGCGAGCACATCTTTTTCGCGGCCGTGTGATGGAATGGCGGCGACGGTGAGTAGAAGAAATGCTGCGGCGAACCGCAAATAACATGCGGGTACATCAAACTCCAGCCAACGACTCACTTCTTTACCCCGAGAAATCTTGTCCCACATTACTACGGGCTCCGGTGTTCCTGTTGCACGAGTCTCTTACGCTCGGTTCATTGCTGTCAACTCAGATCACTTCGCAGTGCGATGGTACTGCACCGCACCAAGAGAGGAGCAGTTTAAAGAATTATAAAAAAATTTTCACAACCCCCTTGCACTTCGTTTCTCAGGGTAGTAGTATCCGACGGCTGTGGGGTGGTTGGACCACTTAACCGCAAATTCGTTTTGCAGTTTGATCGAGCGCAGGAGGGGCCAGGCCCGGTTCTCTATGGCCTCAATCGCTGACTGCGTGCGGCGTTTGCGTCTTTTGTGGGAGTTTCTGTTTTGACAAATTCGTGACCTTCGTCTGAGGAGTGCAGCATGCGTATGTGGGCGCAGTCTCATCTCTGTCAGAAGCCGCAGCGGGTAAGTTCCGTCCTCGCCGTTGCTTTCGCGTTAATCTTTCTGATCCTGAGCACCCGGCCGGCGAGCGCGTTACCCGCCTTCGCCCGGAAATACGGGTTGCGTTGCTCGGCCTGCCACGAATCGTGGCCCGCCTTAAACAACTTCGGACTGAAGTTCCGAGACAATGGCTACCAGTTGATGAACGATCGGGACGCTCCGATCTGGCAGAATCCTGGCTACTGGCCAGTAACCTTCCGCATCACGCCGATCTGGCACCGGGTCAGCAGCCTTAACCAAGTGGACACCTATGGCCCAACCGAAGGCGGCGGTATCGGAATTACGGGGTCGACGGCCTATCGCATCTCTCAGTCGGGCTTTGACTTGAGCGGGCTCGACTTCCATACCGGTGGAACTTTGGAGAAGAACTTTTCGTTCTATGTGCTCCCGTCGTCGGACTCAACCGGGGCGTTTCATTTTGAGACTGCCATGGCGCGTTTAGACAACATCGGGAACAGTCCCTGGCTCAACATCAAGATGGGCAAGTTCGAACTCAACAACCTTCTTTCTGAAAAGCGCATCCTGACACTGACCGGGAATGGCGGAGTTTATCAGACGTATCACTTTGTTCCGGTGAATGACGGGAACGTTTTCGGGCAAATGGGGGACAACCAGCTTGGTCTGGAGTATGCGGGACACTCGGCCGATGATCGGACGCGAGTTACCGCCGCCTTGCTCAGTTCAAATGATGGGAACGTGGGCCTGATTACGGGAGCCAACTCCTACAGCGGGTTTTTCACCTTCGACCAGGGCGTTGATTTTGGCAAGCTGGGGGTGAGTCGTTTCGGCATGTACGCTTTTGTTGGAGAGGCGGCCACATACTACCTGACCAATGCCGGTGTGCCGATCCCTGGTTCCGGTATCGGCAACAAGGGATTCAGTCGCGTCGGCTTCACCGGACAATTCTATTTCGGTCCTCACTTTGACGTGAACTTCGTGACCCAGCACGGCGAAGACAACGCATGGTTCGGTCAGGGCTATGGCAGCGCAATCGCCCCGGATGGCAATGGAGGTGCAACCTGCACGACTTCGAGCGGCTGCCCTCCAAACAACACCCCGGGGACGATTCTTCCGCCGGGGTCACGTTCGCCGACCTGGAACGGCTACACCGTCGAAGCGCGCTACGTGTACAGTCCTCAGCTCATCTTCCTCGGTCGATATGAGGCGGAACGAATGTCGCAACAAGGAACTCCAGGAACCCCGGGTAACTTGGGGAACATCAGCAACTACGTCGTCGGCTATCGCTACAACCCGTTCATGACCAGTCGGGCCGGCTTTGCCTATCACGGCGAATTCAACATATTCCACCAGAACGGTACGGGACCCCTAAACTCGGCCGGCAATCCCACCAACATCAACACCAGCGAATTGCTGTTCGGACTTGACTTCGACTTCTAAAGAGAGGGATGACAATGCAAACGAACTTACTCAAGTGGTCGTTATGGTTGAGCGTGGTTGTCGCTCTCTGTTTGTCTACCGCGTCCTTTGCGCAACTGACCACGTACCAGCAGCAGGACTGGCTAAATTCACCGGCGTCGTCTAGCCACGTCGGCAACCTGACGGGTGACGCCCACGCGGCCGCGGCTCCGTATCGGCGTTACTGTGTTGGCTGCCACGGTCCTCTCGGGGATGGCAACGGGGAAAACGCGCCATGGATCAACCCGAAGCCGCGTGACTTCGAACTCGGGATTTTCAAATGCCGTTCCACTCCCACCGGCACGTTGCCCACGGATCAGGATTTGTATGACACCATCGGCCGAGGGTTGGATCGCTCCAACATGCCTTCCTGGAACCCATTGACCCGGCAGGAGCGGACTGACTTGGTAGCCTGGATCAAACACTTTTCTCCCCGCTGGCAAAATGAGAAACCGGGAACGCCCATCCAGATCCCGCCGGAACCGGAAGTCACCGCCGACAGGGTCAAGGCGGGGCAGGAGGTCTTCCGGAAGATGGAATGCTGGAAGTGCCATGGCGTTCAGGGCATGGCCAATGGCCCTTCCGCCGCGACTCTTACCGATGACCTTGGACGACCTATTTCACCCTTCAATTTCACCGATGGCTCGCGACCGCTCTGCGGAAGCACCGACACGGATATCTACAGGATATTCATGACCGGATTGGACGGAACACCGATGCCGTCATTTGCCGACAACATTAAACCGGACGAGGCGTGGGACTTGGTTTTTTATCTGCGCTCCCTGCAGCCGCGTAACGCCTTCAATGCCAAGGAGAGGCAGATTGCCAACCAACTGGGGTTGAAGCCGGTTAACCCAAACGCACCAGCACAGTGATCGAGAAGGGAAACCTTCGGAACCTAGGAGAAAAGCAATGAAGCGTCCGTACAGCCGTTTGTTGGCAGCGACTTTAGCCACGGCAGTGTTGGTCAGTGTTGGAACTCTCGTGACTAGCCACAAGGCAAGCGCCGCCGGCGAAGGAAAAATTAGCGGTACTGTCAAATTCGACGGCCCGGCCCCGCATATGCGCGGTATCGACATGTCCAAAGACCCGTTTTGCGCCAAGGCACATGCGAGTGACCCAGCACAAATGCAGTTGATCGTCGTCGGTAAGAGTGGCGGTTTGGCCAACGTTGTTCTTTATATTTCGGAAGGCTTGAGTCCAACTGAGGCCAACATGAAGCCTACTCAAGTTCCGGTATTTGATCAGAAGAACTGTATGTACGTTCCGCACGTGCTGGCGATGGACATCAACCAGGAATTTAAAGTGGAGACCAGCGATCAGACGGCCCACAATATCCACCCGGAACCGAATCCTCTCACCGGAAATATTCCCTGGAACCAGTCGCAACCCCCAGGGGCTCAGCCCGTAGTTAAGAGTTGGAAAGCGCCGGAGATGATCCACGTCAAATGCAATATTCATCCCTGGATGAGCGGCTGGTTCGCGGTGGTGAAAGGTCCATACGCAACCACTGACGAGAATGGCGCCTACACGATCGAGAATGTGCCGCCTGGGAATTACACCGTGACTGCGTGGCAGGAAAGTTTACCTGCCCAGACCCAGAAGGTGACAGTGGCGGCGGGCAAGCCAGCGACCGCTGACTTTACGTTTAAGCCAAAGTGACAAAGTAACAGCGACAAAGTGACAGTGAGTCACGCTCCTGACTCGCCGAGGCTGGCCGGTCGGGGCGTTTACGGTTCGTCTCGATGGGGGGCGGGCCGTCATTCCAAAACGGACTCATCAAGCCGGGCTGGAGCCGGTTAAGGCGGGGACATCATGGCAAAATTCTTTGCGATCACAATCGTCGTCATCGCGATCCTTTCCGCGATTCCCATTCTGCGACATACATGGGATGCGCCCGAGGATATCTCGACTCATGGCGCTCTGATCGATGAGCAGATGTCGGAAACCATGGCGGAAGCTGGAATCTCCTTTCTGGCCGCGCAATTTGTTTTGGCGTTCTTTATCTGGAAGTTCTCCAACCGTGCTCCCGACGCCAAAATTACGAATTTTCCGGGCGGCGCCAAGGGCCTGGTGATTGCCGCTTTTCTGGTTGTGGGTTTGGAAGTCATGGCCCTCGGAATCTTCGGAGTCAAGGCGTGGGCCAACGTTTATCTCGACGCGCCGTCGGCGAATGCCATGCCCATCCAGGTTCAAGCGGGACAATTCGCTTTCTACTTCCGCTACCCCGGCCCGGATGGAAAGTTCGGCGTCCTCCATCCCGAACTCATTAACGAGAGCACGCAGAATTTCTTTGGTCTCGACCTGGATCATGATCAGGATGCCAAAGACGATATCGTGACCGCCGAGATGGCGATTCCGATCAACAAGGAAGTCCATCTACTCATGCATTCGAAGGATCTTGGGCATTCTTTTTATGTGCGGGAGTTAAGGGTGCAGCAGGATTTTGTTCCCGGATTGGATGTTTCTCTGCACTTTACCGCGACCAAGGTTGGCAGGTACGAGATTGTTTGTACCCAACTCTGTGGTTTGGGACATTACAACATGAAGGCTTACCTCGACGTAATGTCGCAATCAGACTTCGATGACTGGCTGAAGAAAGAAGCGGCGATGCAGTAGCTCAGACCGTCCGTATCTGGACGGAAATGGATCGGCACATTTCTATTGAGGTGAGGATATGCACGACGTAGCAGCGCATGCGGCGCACCACGCTCCGACGAGTTTCATTCGGAAGCACGTCTTCAGTCTCGACCATAAAGTGATCGGCAAGCAGTATTACGGAATGGCTCTGGTCGCCGCGTATGTCGGAATGGCGCTTTCCTGGATGATGCGCATCCACCTGGCTTGGACCAATGCCCCGATTCCCGGCCTGCAGTTGCTCTCCAAGAACGGTGCGCCTGGCGGCGTCATGACTCCAGAATACTACCTGCAGTTGATGACCATGCACGGCACCATCATGGTCTTTTTCGTGCTTACCACGGCGCCCTTTGCGGCTTTTGGTAATTTCTTTCTGCCCATCCAGGTCGGAGCCGAGGATATGCCTTTCCCGCGCTTCAACATGATGTCGTTCTGGGTCACATTTACGGGCTTTCTGGTGCTGATGTCATCGTTCTTCGTGAGCGATGGACCGACTTTGGGAGGCTGGACTCAGTACGCGCCGCTCAATGCGGTGGGCGCGGTTGCAGGCCCTGGCCAAGGCACGGGAGTCGTCCTTTGGATGACTTCCATTGGACTGTTTTGTGTTGGACAGTTGTTAGGCGCGTTGAATTTTATTACCACCACGCTCGATTTGCGCGTCAAGGGAATGAGTCTGATGCGTCTGCCACTGAGCGCGTGGGCTTGGTTCATTACTTCGTGCATGGGCCTGACGGCATTCGCGGTGCTAATGCCGGCATGTATCCTGGCGATTCTGGATCACGTGGCTGGCACCAGCTTTTTTGTGCCTTCGGGTCTGGTCGTCAGCGATCAATTGATACCGCACTCTGGAGGATCGACCCTTCTCTGGCAGCACCTGTTCTGGTTCTTCGGACATCCCGAGGTCTACATCGCGATCGTGCCCGGTATGGGTATCGTTTCCCATATCTTGATCACTAACATGCGCCGGCCCATGTTGAGCCAGAGAGTGCTGATTTACTCGATGGCGGCGCTCGCCATCCTCAGCTACATGGTTTATGGGCATCACATGTTTGTCAGCGGGATGAATCCGTATTCCTCGCTGGCCTTTTCTTTTCCCACCCTGGTGATCACCATTCCGTCCACCATCATCGTGCTGATCTGGACTTTCAGTCTGTATGGCTCGAAGCTGCGTATCAATTCGGCGTCGCTGTTCGGCCTGGGCTTCATCTCGATGTTCGTGAGCGGGGGCGTCAGCGGATTCTTCCTCGCTCAACCATCGATCGATATCATGCTCCATGCCACTTACTTCGTGGTCGGTCACTTCCACCTGGTGATGGGCGTCGCGGCCATGTTCGGCATCTTCGGCGGAACTTACTTCTGGGCTCCCAAGATGTTCGGAAAAATGATGAACGAGAATCTGGGCAAGATTCACTTCTGGTTCAGCTTCGTCGGCGCCTATTGCATCTTTATGCCGTTCCACTACCTGGGCATGGCGGGGAATGTGCGCCGCTATTCGATCTTTGTCGATGACTACCTTCAACCCCTGATTCCGGTGCACCGTTTCATTACGGTCGCTGCCCTCGTTACCGGCGCAGCGCAGCTGGTTTTTCTCTACAACCTGATTCATACCCGGTTCTGGGGCCAACCAGCGCCCAACGACAACCCATGGGAAGGCACGTCGCTGGAGTGGAGCACCGCGACTCCTCCGCCTTTCGACAATTTTGGCGGTAAGCATCCCGTCGTTTATCACGATCCTTTCCAATATGGCGTAAAGAGTTCAGTGGGTGACTACGTCATGCAAACATCGCCCGAGCAAGTGGCGACGGAACACGAAGAGAAGTAGAGCAGCGCGGGGCACGGCTTCGCAGAAGGAATTGAGTTGTCATGGCAACCACGGTCCATGAACCGCCGCAGATCGAACCGCGTCATTTGCCGGATCACGGCCACACGGGCAACGGCGGCTGGAGGAACCTGGTTCCGGCGGAGGGCAACCCGCGCCTGACGTTGGACTATTCTCCGCCACCATCCTCAACCGCCATCTGGGTGGTTATATTCGCCGTCACCATGATGTTTGCCGCGTTCACCAGCGCTCTGGTGGTTCGTAAAGGATCATCGTTCGACTGGCAGAGCTTCACGTTTCCGTCGATCCTTTACTTCAACTCGCTTTTGCTGATCGCCAGCAGCGTCACCCTCGAAGTTGCGCGGCGCCGTGTCGCGACTTACATGGGTGGCTTGAAAAGTCAGAGTGAGCATCCCGCGCGCTGGCTGTACATCACTTTGTTTCTCGGATTGCTGTTTGTCGCGGGACAATACGCGGCCTGGTTGCAGTTGAGGGCGCAGGGGCTCTACCTGGCTACGAATCCCAGCAGTTCCTTTTTCTATTTGCTGACGGCCGTCCATGCAATTCACGTGCTCGGTGGCCTGGGCGGTTTGATTTACGTGATGCGCAAGCTGAGCAAGTCAGTCCTGCGCCGGAACCAGTTGGTGGCCACTGCGCGCTACTGGCACTTCATGGGCATTCTTTGGTTGTACCTGCTGTTGCTGCTGAGGATGAAACTTTAATCGACTCAATCGGGAGGCACCGTGAGCCAAGCGGATTTGACCATGCAAGGACATTCGACGGTCATGGCGTCGGATCCACCATTTTCGATTCCAACAAAAAAGTTTGCCATGTGGCTGTTCATTATCGCGGACACCATGACCTTCGCCGCATGCCTGGTGGCCTACGGATTCCTGCGCAATGGGACCGCGAACTGGCCGAGACCCTTCCATAGCATTACCAACGTCGCGCTCATGACCTTCATTCTCCTGAGCAGCAGTTTGACCATGCTGCTCGGTCTGCAGTCGGCGAAGGAAGGAGATAAAGCTGCGGCCTTCCGTTGGACCATGATTACCGCGGTTCTGGGTATCGTTTTCGCCTTGCTGCATATTCGTGAATGGTTCGGCCTGATCGATGAAGGCATGACTATGTTTAAGAATCCCTGGGGCACGGGATTGTTTGGTGCGTCCTTTTTCAGCATCACCGGCTTGCACCTTACGCACGTCACGTCTGGCGTCATCGCCCTATTGGTTGTGGGCGTGCGCTACAAAGGCGGCCGCTACAACTCCGATGACATCGAAGTGCTCGGCCTTTACTGGCATTTTGTGGACCTGGTCTGGATGTTTGTGGTGCCATTGGTCTACCTTTTGAATCTCTCCCATTAGATCGAAAAGCTGAAAAGGAACACGGAGCAAAATACTATGGCGACCGCGGCCGTAAACAAGAGCAGTAGCATCGGGAAAGACCTGATCGTCTATGTGTGCCTGTTAGCTTTGGCTGGCTTGCAGTTCGTCATTGCCTACCAGAATATTGACGCTACCCAGATGTTCTGGCGCATGCTAATCGTCGCGTGCGTCGAGGCGGGGATGGCAATGTTATTTTTCATGCATCTGTGGTCGGAGAAGCGGGCCTTTCTGTGGTTCGTCCTCATCTTTACGATTTCCGTCCTGCTGGGGATGCAATATGGGTGGACTGACAGCTACCGGATGCTGGTCGGCCACGCGCCGTTTTCGGCGTTTAACTAGGAAAGGCGAGCATGAGGGTCCAAAGACCATCCTTCCTGATCGGCATCGCACTGGTAGCACTGCTTATGGTCGCCGCTCCACTTCCGGCATTCTCCCAGAGTTGTGCTCTCTGCTACACCCAGGCGGCCTCGGCTGGCGCTCGCATGATTGAGGCCTTGCGCAGCGGGATTCTGGTGCTTATCATCCCGCCCACGTTCATGTCGGTTTGCATGATCTACATTATGTACCGCAAACGTAATCAGTTCAGGCAGGGAGCGGACGCTCCTGACACTGACACTGACAGCGCTTGGTAGCGAGTGGCGGGTATCGCAAAAGTCACTCAGCGACAATTGCCAGGTGCAACCGAGCCTGCGAACCGGGCCTTGATCCAACTGAGCTGGTCCGCGATCGATGCTCCCATCACGCCGCTGGCATCAAGATTCGGATACTTCAAGAAAAGAACGCGGCTGCTTTGCTTGCACATGCGGGCTACGGTTTTCTCCGTCATATCCACCGGCAGGGTCGGATCCGTTTCCCCACTGATCACAAGCAGCGGACCGTGAGCCCGCCTCTGACCGGGACTGTTCCGGCTAAAAAATTCCTTTACAAATCGATTGTCCTCCCAACCCGGTTTAAGCATTTCCTTCGTGAACTCGGGCTCCGTTTCTCCGCCGCAGGTCTGTTCAACACGCTGGTAAGCGGGAAGGGCCGAGTCTTTCAAAATGTCGCGCACCTGAAACTCTGGATAAAGCGCTTTTACGGCGGAGGCCATGACCAGCATCATGCGATTGGACGCAGGCGAACTCAGAGCGAGGCGCTCGTAGAGTTGCTGCGCATCCGCCACGCCCGAAGTGGCGACGCCGCCCAAGTAGTTAGTGTCCACTGCATCACTTTCCGCCACTGCTACGGCGGCTAAACCTCCCTGAAAAGCGCCCACGGCGATCCATTTAGGTCCGATTTGGGTTACCGCTGCGCGCGCGGCCAGTACTGAATAGATGACGTCAAGCGCGTTGGATTGCATGTCCAGAACCGGCCTGCCTGAATCCGCTCCCAACCCGGCATAGTCCGTCGCGACCACGGCGTACCCGAGATTGGCATACATCGCAAGGATCGGGCCGGCGGCGAGATTCTTCAATAATGAGGGAGCGCATTGCCGCGCCGCGCCTCTATATTCGTGCGCCCAGGCAATCACGGGCCATCCGCTTGCCGGAGGCTTGCCATCCGGAACCAGCACTACACCCGAGACCGCTACATCTTCTCCGTTCGCGGTTCGAGAATGATAAAGAATCCGCAGCGCCGTCAACTGATAGGGAAGATTGTATTGGTCGATCGATTCCGAGCGAATCAGCTCTCCCGGCCTACCCGGACGCAGCGGACGTGGCGTGTCATAGAAACTGGTCAGGGGAAGGGTTGCGGCAGGTCGGAATCTCCTGGCGGGAGCGGAGTTCTGAGCCTGCGCGAACACTGGATTTCCCGGCCATATTCCCAGGGTCAAGGCGGCGGCAATCATAGCAACACGCATGACCGTTGTGCACAGCGTCTGCGCCTTGCCAGGTGTCGGCCAGGAAGGACGTGTTGCCAAGGAAAGACATGATGCCGGGAAAAAAAAATGCTTGGTCATGTTGTCACAGCGCGGCCACTCGCCGCTGGATCAGCAGGAAATACAGGGCCAGCGCAATCAGCACGAATCCATTCACACCCAGCACCAGGGACACCGAAAATACTGGGACCAGCCATCCCGACAGCAGATTTCCCATCGGCATGCCGCCGCGGAAGGCGAAATTATAGACGCTCATCACGCGGCCGCGCATTTCATTCGTTGTAATCAACTGCACCAGCGAATTCACCGTCGCAAAGACCGCCATCATCGAAGCGCCCACCAGCACGAGCACGGCTTCGCTCACCGGCAGTGACTTGGAAAGGGCAAAGACGGAAATCCCAGCGCCCAGGCATATCAGCGCGCCCAATGCCACTAACCCCTTCCTCTTAATATTGCCGGCGCTGGCAATCCCGAGCGAGCCGCAAATCGATCCGACTCCCATCAGGGCCAGTAGGTTTCCGTAAGTCTCCGGACCGCGATGGAAAATATCCTTCACGAACACGGGAAAGTACGTGCGCAATGGCATGCTCAGGAAGGTCATACAGAACGCCAGCACAATCAGTGCCTCCATTGAGCTTTGCTGGCGGGCGAATCGAATGCCCTGTTTAAGGCTGGTGAGTATCGACTCTGTGGTCTTGAGCGGAAGGAACCGAGTGCGGATAATCGATAGCGAGATGATAGGTGCCAGGAATGACAGAGTATTCAAGCCAAAACACCATGTTTCTCCCAATTTCGCCAATGCCTGACCGGCCAATGCCGGGCCGACCGCCACTGCCACATTGAACTGGATCGAATTCAAGGCGATGGCGTTCGGCATGTCGTCCTTCTCGACCAACGTGGGAATCAATGCCTGGTAGGCTGGGCCGCCAAAGGCCTGCGCGAAGCCCGAGACAAACGACAGACAGAGGATATGCCAGACCTGAACCCACCCCGTCGCTACCAGGATGGTGAGCAGTCCGGCGCTGGCCATCTGCACATACTGCGAGCCCAGCAAAATTTTCCTGCGCTCCACGCGGTCGGCCAACACGCCGCCGATCAGGGAGAACAGAAAGATGGGAAGGCCGCCAAGAAACTGATCTAACCCGAGCAAAAACTTGGAGTGGCTGAGCCGGTAGATCAGCCAGCTTTGCGCCACGATCTGCATCCAGGTGCCGATACTGGAAGTGCAGGCGCCAATCCACATCAGGCGAAAATCGCGATATTGAAATGCTTTAAAAACCCGGCGAATCAAATCTACGTTCTCCCAGGAAGGCCTCGCAAAAGCCTAACATGCGGCCACGTGAACTGGTGCAAACCTCTGCTCCCGGGAGTCCAATGCAACGACGATTGTGGAGGGATGATGTCTGAAACAACGGCTGGGACAAAGTTCGGCGCAAAGTTCGAAACAACGGCGGGGACAAAGGGCGGAACAACTCCAACAATAATGAAGTCCATGGGCGCCCCACGTTTTCGATTCCGGGATTTCCACCTCGTTTCCTAACGGCCCCATAAAAGTACGCTGATGGGATGCCGTCCATCGATCGCGGCCGTCAAGTCCACGACGCGACTCTAAGATTATTTCGCGAGACCGTCGTATCTCCGAGAAATCTTCTGCGGAATAAACCCGAGAGCTGGCAGTTATCCACAACAACTAAGGTTCGCGGGTTGCGGCGGAGTTAACTTCGCCGAGCGAGTTCTTTTCCGCCTGCAATTTATTCCATCTTACAAGGGGCATAGCGATGGTAAATCCATTCGATCTCAAGACAGCTCTTCTGGCCAAGCACGCGCAGCATGTGGTGCTGATTCATTTCCCGATTGCGTTGTTTCTCGCGGCGGTGGCGTTCGATTACCTTGCGCAATGGAGGAAGCAGGAGTCGTTGGCCGGCGCGGCGTATTTTAATTTGCTGCTCGCCGCGATTTCGACGGTGCCGGTGATGGCGTCTGGACTGGCGGCGTGGCAGTGGGCACTTGATGGGAAAAAGCTGAAAGGGATTCTGCTGGCGCACCTGATCTTAGGATGCGTATCAAGTGTGATGATCTGGCTGGTGTTGTGGATCCACTGGCGAACGCGGCGTCCCTCGGAAAGGTCCCTGTCATTGCCGAAGTACCGTCTACCGATCGAAGCGCTCGCAGTTTTGGTGGTGGGGCTGACGGGGCATCTGGGGGGATTTCTCAGTGGCGTGAATGGACCGGGCTAGACGACTTCGAGTCGAAGCTGGGGTGCGGCCATCGGTGGAATAAAAACAACTCACGCCAGTTATCAGCTCAGAACGCCACAAATTAAGGAGGGCACATGCCAAACCAAGAGCAAGATTTTATCGATCAGCAGTTACAAGACCTCAACGACGACGGCGTCGATCGCCGCGGGTTCCTGAAGTGCATGGCGTGGGCGGGCACGGGGCTGGTCTGGACGCTGAGCGGTGGCATCCCGGTATCTCGCGCATTCGCCAAGGGCTACGGCAAAGATGCGGGCAAAGGTGCGGACTTCACCTTTGTGCAGATCAGCGACAGTCACATCGGCTTTAACAAGCCAGCCAACCCGGACGTCGCCGCTACTCTGCAGACAGCGATTGACAAGATCAACGCCATGCCCCACAAGCCGGACTTCATCATTCATACCGGTGATCTGAGTCAGCTCTCGAAGCCAAGCGAGTTCGACACGCTTGACCAGGTATTAAAAGGAGCGTCTGCAAAGCAGATCTACTTCGTGCCAGGTGAGCACGACATGCTGACCGACAACGGCGAGCAATATCTCCAGCGCTACGGAAAAGGCACGAAGGGCAATGGGTGGTACAGCTTCGATCACAAGGGTGTGCATTTCGTCGGTCTCGTCAATGTCGCCAATTTGAAAGCTGGAGGTATGGGGTCGCTCGGTCACGAACAGTTGGAGTGGCTTGAGGACGATCTTAAGGGCCACTCCGCCAGCACCCCGATTGTGCTTTTTGCGCACATTCCGCTGTGGACCATCTATCCCGATTGGGGGTGGGGAACCGACGACAGTGAACAAGCGCTGTCCTACGTCAAACGTTTCGGGTCGGTGACGGTGTTAAACGGACATATTCACCAGATCATGCAGAAGGTTGAAGGCAAGGTTTCGTTCCACACCGCAATGTCGACCGCATTTCCTCAGCCTGCGCCGGGTACAGCTCCCTCGGCGGGGCCGATGAAAGTGCCAGCCGAGCAACTGCAGAGAGTGTTGGGTATCACGGATGTGAACTATCGAGTCAGCGGTCGCAGCCTCTCCGTCGTCGATTCGCCACTCGAGGCTGAAGTCTTCTCGACCCCAGGGAATAACAGCCTCTTGGGCGGTAGTTAATGCACCCCTTCGAGAAAACTCGAACGATCGGTCCAAAACAATTGAAGATCAAGCAAGTAAGCAAATCTAGAGAGGAAACAAAAATTATGACAACGAAAAGTGTTTGGTTTGCGAGTTTGGCGACGCCCGTACTCGTCGCGGCTCTGATGTTCTTAGTGCGACCGCCGAGCGTAACCGCGAACGATCAGCCCTCCCCAGCTAATGCGGCAGTGAAAATCGATAACTTCGTTTTCGGACCGCAGACGATCACGGTGCCCGCCGGAGCCACAGTTACGTGGACAAACAAAGATGACATTCCCCATACCGCAGTGAGTACGGACGGCGTCTTCAAGTCCAGGGTGATGGATACGGACGAAAACTTCTCTTACACGTTTACCAAGGCAGGGACCTATTCCTACTACTGCTCGATCCACCCGAAGATGACGGGCAAGGTCGTTGTGCAATGACACTCCGGGACTTCTAAGTGGCACGACGAAGTAGACATATTGTGCGGCTGACTGCGGCAATCGTTTCCTAACCCCAGTATTGGTAGAACTTGGTCCCAAAGTACATCAAGGTTCTGATAAGTGGCCAGTGTGGCGTGTGTACGCTCGAACACTTTGGAAGCGAACTCCCGACAGGAGCCCCGCCACCCATGTCGCGGTACCTTACTCAGGAGGCTTAAAACGGTTTGCCAGTGCCAGCCTCGCTATCCAGCAGAGGATCACTATGCCCGCTTCCAGCGCACACACTGTACGACGCAGTTCGAGAGTGCCGGTCAAAGTTCCTATCCGCGTCACCAGCATAGAGCCAAGTGCCCAGTTCTCGGAGGTCTGCGAGACGCTGGTGGTCAGCGCGCATGGTTGTGCACTCCACTTTCCTTTGAAACTCGACACCGGAAGTGCGCTGCGTCTGCAAAGCCGGCGGGGCCGGCAGGCCACCGCCTATGTAGTTTTCTGCCAGCCGATGGGACCCGACGCCAAGGGCTTCCGACTGGGTGCACAACTCGACCGGCCAGAGAACTTTTGGGAATTGGAATCCGCTCCCGACGATTGGCGAGTGCTCGATATGCCCGCGCCGGCTGTGCCGCAATCTCCGCAAAAACTGTCGGCAAAATCCGTGAGTGTGCACCAGCCGCAAACTCCCTCCCGGGCATCGAGAGAAGTTCTGGCCAAGATCGAGGAGCAACTCTCGGAGGATCGTTTGCGTGGCGTCCTGGCCACTCTGGTTCGGCCGATGCAGGCGGAAGTGACCGAACTCCGGGAGAAGCTGGCCGGGAATGCCAAGCGCAACCGTTTCGAGGTGTCGCTCGGATATATTCCTCCGGAGTTGGAGGAGAAGCTGTGGGATCGCCTGCGGCGAGAGCTTGGGACGCGGGTTCTGGAGCAAGCGAGGGAACAGTCCGCCGAGATTTTCGGATCGGCGAAAACGGCCATCGAGCAAAGGATCAGCGCGGCCGTGACCGAATTTCGCCACCGTCTTGCTGGCGAACTCCACGCCGTGGAACAACGTGCAACAGTGCTGTCTAAGGAACTCGCTGCCACGGTGCAGCAGTATCTGCGGGCCGGAGTCGAAAAGCTGCAGCGCCAGGCATTGGAGTCGGGAGCGCATCTCGACGTACAAGGCGAAAAGCTGCTGAGTTCGTTGCAGGAGCAACTTGTGAATTCACATATTGCTCACCGCACGGAAATCGAGCAGATCCAGGGTGCAGCCTCGGCGCGCGCGTCCCAACTTCAGTCCGAGGTGTCTGATCTTGGCCGCAGGATTACAACCTTGAACGAGTCCGTCCGCCGGTTGGAGACAGATCTTGACGCGCATCTCGAGAGTGTTGCCGGAGAAATCGTCTCCGACGCTCGAACTCAATTCGAGAACGCTGTCGCTCTCAATCTCAAAGACCTGCAAGTGCGGGGTTCTAATGAAGTCGAAAGCCGGCTCAGCGAAATATGCGGCCATCTGAGAACGATTCAGAACCGGCTTGAAAGCTCATTCTCTGGTTCTCTCAAGGCTCAAGGCGAGGAATCCGTGCAGTCAATCGCGCAGCAATTCGAGGAACTCGCCGAGCAATCCACGGAAAAGTGGCGGCTGGCGCTCGCCCGAGACTTGAGTTCGGTCGCCAACACTCTGGGACAACGCCTGCGTCAGGAACTCGAACCCCAGGCCGACAAAAGTTAGTCCGGGTCCGCTCCGGGCAAACTCAGCGTGCAGTCTGCGACCTCTCGGAAAGAAACTGGTCTCGGCACTGCTTCGCGGCGGAAACCAGCTCTGCAAACTCGGGCGTGCCCCGCAGCTTGGCCCATGCAGAATCGTTCTGCAAACCTGTGTACGCGCAAAAGTAAAAGAGTCTCTGGGACAGGACGCTGTTTAGTCTGACGACACGCCGTCCTGCTAATCTCGCGATACAAACGTTTCAGCAACAGCTATAACGCGATTGGGAGCTGCTTCAGACAAATTGCACGCCCCGTTGCGGGTGGGCACCCCTGTTCTGGACGAGGCAGTATTCCCGCTTATTGAGAATGCCGCTACCCTACTGCTCGGACCTGTGCTGCCTGGTCACGAGTATTTGGTGGCGCGCGTCTTCCTCCAGGCTATCCAATGAGAAGGTAATGACGGTCGTGTGGAGATCGCCTTCAAACTTCTTCAGAGAGATCGTCGAAACGCCGTTCTTCCATTGCGCGGTCTGATTTTGCAAGTGTTCTCCGGTTCGGCTCGCAATGTCTGAATCATGTACCTCTGTTGGCTTGCCGAATTCATCAGTGAGTGCCACTCGCAGTGGGTCGTAGTAAAGCCCATAAACTTCCTTCGACACGGGAGCAGACTTGAATACGTACACAACTTCGTACAATCGATCATCGTCAAATCGAACCAATCGGCTTTCCGCCTTCACGGCGCCATAGCTGATCGGCTGTTTCACGGCAAGAGTTGTGCAGGCCTTCAACCCCGGAGTCGAGTTGTCAGCGAACCGATCTGCCGCCGGATTGACAATGCAATCCTGCGCCTCCTCCTGATGATTCAGCCGGTAGGCGTCGATGGTTTCGCCCAAGACGTCGGTCTGGATGTGGTATGGTTCAGCCTCATCCTGTGCGGCGCCGATCGCGCACATCCCCAAAAGCACTGTAATGGCAATCTGGTTACGCATGAATAATATTGATAATGATCTTCCTACTCTAAAAGATATTCTAGCCCCTCTCGGACGCGACTTCGACTGGCTCTCGCACTGGCACTTTTGCCAGTTATTGGCTGCATTGTGGTCCTTATAGACTGAGGGCTGACGCGGCGTACGAGTGTGCCTTATACTCCAAACGAAACGCCACCCTGATCCTTCCGTCAGCTTCTGGCACCCGGAGGGCAGGGAACGCTCACGGTTGATATGGGCCTCTTAGCAAATTTCAAAATCCGGACCAAGGTACTCCTGGCTCTGTTCCCGCTGGCAGTCATGGTTATTGTGGCGGTGTCGTATTCGTCGATGCAGATGAAGAAAATCGACGCCGAGTACAGTGACCTGATTAATCAGGATGTCAAAGCGCTCCAGAACCTGACGGTCGCACGGGCGCTGAATAACAGATTTGGGCTCCTCCTTTATAAGCAGATCGCGGAGCTTGATGTCGACCGAATGCGCGTGATCGACGCGGATATCGACAGTACTGCCGCGGAATTTCATTCAGCCATGGATGAGACGATGCGCGAGAGTCCGCGTCTGGCTTCTTCAGTCAAGGCGGTCATAGCTTTATTCGACGAAACGGTATCTGCCTCGCGCCCAATTCGAGCCGTGACATTGATCAACAGCAATGACAAGGCAATGAAGATGATGCGCGAGGGGCTCGACCCGGAATTGCTGCGAGAACGCCAGATATTGGTCTCGTTGGCCGATGAATTGCACGCCAGCGTTAACCAGAAATCCGACGAACTTACTGTCCGCACCCGTCGCACGATTCTGATTACCTGGATCGTCGTTGCCATCGGCCTGCTCGTGTCTTTCCTCATTGCGCTCTCCATTGTCCACTTCGAAGTCGTCAAGGTTGTATCGTCGTTTCGGGGCCGTATTCTGGACGTGGCCGAAGGACGACTGGACCAACCCATCGCGAATCTCAACCGCCGCAATGAGATTGGTGACATGAGTCGTGCGCTGCAGACCCTTCAAGTTGCCGCCCGTGAGCGGGAGACGCTGGCGTGGGTCAAAGGCGAGGTTGGCGCTACGGTTGAGCGATTACAGTCGGTCGAGGATTTTGCGGCATTCTCCTGCACCCTTCTGTCACAGATCTCGGGAACGTTGGATCTTCTGTACGGCGCGTTCTACCTGGCCGACGATGGCCACACGCGTTTCACGCGCGTCGGAACGTTTGCCACGGATGTTTCCATCGAACCGAGAGAGTTTGCGCTAGGAAATGGCCTGGTGGGCCAAGCTGCACTCGAACGCCGTAGCCTTGAGATTGCCTCCACTGCCGGGAAGCCCCTTCAAGTGTCCGCAGGTGTAGCAACCGTGACTCCCGCTTGCGTTCTTTTCATTCCTCTTATTAATCAGGATGTCGTGCTCGCCGTCGTCGAACTGGCACCTTCGGCTCCAGTCACGGAACGTCAGCAGGCGCTCCTGGACGCGCTGCTCCCGACCATCGCCCTCAACACCAAGATTCTTGTGGGTACCCTGGAAACCAGGAAACTGCTGGCGCAGACCCAGGTGCAGGCCGCGGACCTGGAAGTGGCCAAGGAAGCCGCCGAATCCGCCACCAAAGCCAAATCTGATTTCCTGGCCAACATGAGCCATGAAATCCGCACGCCGATGAACGCCATCATCGGCATGACGCATCTGGCCTTGAAGACCGATCTGTCCAAAAAACAGGCGGATTACCTGACCAAGGTGAAGTCCGCCGCGCACGCATTACTCGGGATCATCAACGACATTCTTGACTTCTCGAAGATCGAAGCAGGGAAGCTCGATATGGAGAAAACGGGCTTCCAGCTTGAGGAAGTGCTTGATAATTTGTCGTCGATCGTGAGTCAGAAAGCTCAGGATAAAAATCTGGAGTTTCTGATCGCAGCGCAACATGACATCCCGCCCAATCTGATCGGCGACCCGCTGCGTCTGGGACAAATCCTGATCAACCTGGTGAACAACGCGGTCAAATTCACGGAACGTGGCGAGGTGCTGGTGACGGTTGCGCTCGAGGAGCAACTGGGGGATCGCGTCAAAGTGAGGTTTTCAATCCGTGACAGTGGCATCGGCATGACGCCGGAGCAGAGCGCGAAGCTATTCCAGGCCTTCGCGCAGGCCGACACTTCCACGACGCGAAAGTATGGAGGCACCGGGCTTGGACTCTCCATCTCGAAGCGCTTGGTTGAAATGATGGAGGGCACCATCTGGGTCGAGAGTGAACCGGGCGTCGGCAGCACCTTCCATTTCACGGCCTGGTTTGGCGTTGGGTCAGAGGAGAAACGGAAACGCTTCATTCCCGATCTCGCGGGAATCCGGGCGCTGGTGGTCGATGACAATGCGCAGGCACGCGAGATTCTCACCGATGCGCTTCGCGTATTTGCCCTCCGAGCCGAGTCGGTTTCCTCCGGAGAGGACGCAGTCCGCGAAATAGCCAGCGCAGATTCCGAGGACCCCTATCGACTGGTGTTGATGGACTGGCACATGCCGGGAATGGACGGCTTGGAAGCGAGTCGCATCATCAAGAGCGGCGGTCATCGTCTCCAGCACATTCCCAAGATCGTGATGGTGACGGCGTTTGGCCGGGAGGATATCAGGACGCAGGCGGAGGAGATTGGTATCGACAGCTACCTTCTCAAGCCGGTCAATTCGTCGCTGCTCTATGACACGCTGGTGGACTTGTTCGGTGTGGCCGGACTTGAGGAGCACCGTTCGCGTGCCAGGAAAGACGATGTCCCCGTCTACGATGCCACCGGAATCCGTGTCTTACTAGCCGAAGACAACGAGATGAACCAGCAGGTCGCGACCGAATTGTTGGAGAGCGCCGGCGCGATCGTTACTGTGGCCAATAATGGTGCGGAAGCGGTGAAAATCCTGACCACGGGTGATCAGGCTCCGGCGTTCGATGTGGTGTTCATGGACTTGCAGATGCCCGAGATGGACGGGTTTACCGCAACCAAGCTGCTGCGGCGTGATCCGCGCTTGCAGAAGTTCCCGATTATTGCGATGACCGCGCACGCTTTGGTGGAAGAGCGCCAGCGCTGTTTGGACGCGGGCATGAATGACCATGTGTCGAAGCCGATTGATCCCGACACGCTGTTTGCGACCTTGCTGCGATGGGCAAAGCCGCGGCCCCGGCAGGCAGTCGAGTTTCAGAGTCCGCCAGCACCGGCGAAAACGACAGATGAAGTCATTCTGCCGGAGATCGCCGGGATCAATTTAGCCGAAGGCCTGAATCGCGTCGCGGGTAATCGAAGGCTATACCGTGATTTGCTGGGACAGTTTGCCGCGAAGCAAGGCGATGCGGCCACGCAGATTTCGGCCGCACTCGAAGCGAAAGATCTAAAACTGGCGGAACGGATTGCGCATACGGTGAAGGGTGTGGCCGGCAATCTTGCCATCGCCGAGGTGCAGTCGGCAGCCCAGATTCTGGAAAAAACCATTCGAGAAGGGCAGGGTTCTGTCGCAGCGCTCGATACTTTTCGAACGGCGTTGGCCGCTCAGGTTCATGCCATCGAGCAGGCACTGCACGAATCGGAACCTGCGAAGCCGAAGGAAGTGACGGCCTCGCATTTCGACGCAGAAGCAGCTTCCGCCGCAATCGCCCGGCTGAAGTCTTTGCTCGATGCCAGTGATGGCGATTCGGAAGAGGCATTTCGCAATCTGCGGGTCGTAGTTGGCGGAGTTGTCGACCAGGCGCAACTGGATGGGCTGGGCGCGGCCATCAGCGACTTCGATTTTGAGGCAGCATTGGTGAAACTCGAGGGCATCAACGAACAGTGCTGCACTAAGTCGAGCAAGGCGAGTTGAAGTGAATCGCCAGGAGCGTGATGTCATCCTCGGGTTCGCGGCCGGATGCGCTGTCTGACCAGCGCGATAATTCCTCGAGAACTCCGTCAACGAACTGGCCCGCTGACCCATCGTGGTGGCTCTGAAGCGACAGCCGGAAGCGATCTCCCCCGAATTGTTCCTCTGCCAGGTTCGTCGTCTCCGGAATGCCATCGGTGTAGAGCACGCTCCAGTCGCCCTCCCGGAAAGGTATCTCGACAGAAGTGTAGGCAGCGTCCGGGAAAAGGCCGAGGAACAATCCGTTTTCCACTAACTCGCGAGTCTCGCCTGCCGAATTGTCCCAGAGGATGAGGGGCGGATGTCCCGCACCCGCGTAGCAGAGAGTTTTTTTGCCCGTGTCTGCGAACGCGTACGCTGCGGTGACGAAGTGCCCCTTGAACTTTCCACACAGAGCCTGATTCAGGCCGTTCAATACGCGCGCCGGGTCTGAGGCCCACGCGGTTTGCGATGCCAGTGCAATCTTGAGCATCGAAGAGATCAGCGCCGCGGGCATGCCATGGCCGGATACGTCGGCCACTAAAACGCCGATGCGTTTTTCGTCGACCTGGATGAAGTCGTAAAAGTCGCCGGCCACTGACGTCATCGGGATATATCGCGCAGCCATGTCCAGTCCCGGAATGGATGGGATCTCGCGCGGCAAGATGGATAATTGGATCTGTCGCGCCGTCTCCATTTCCTGCTTGATGATAAGCAGTTGGCTAGCCAGTTGTTCGCGTATGCCGCGGAGCACGAGATGCGTGTGCACCCTGGCCTTCACGACGGCCGGCGAGAACGGCTTATGGATGTAGTCGACGGCTCCCACCTCGAAACCCCTGGTTTCATCATCCGTTTCCGTTTGACCTGTCAGAAAAATCACCGGGATATCGCGCGTATTGGCGGCCGACTTAAGGCGGGAGCAAACTTCGTACCCGTCCATCTCTGGCATCATGACATCGAGCAAAATCAAATCCGGCGGAGGACTTTGATTGGCGATCTTCAAAGCCTTTTCGCCACTGGTGGCGATCTGAATCTTGTAGGTGCCCTTGAGAATTGAGTTTACGATCTGGATGTTCGCGGGAGCATCGTCCACGAGGAGTACCGTTTTCGCCTCGGCATTCTTTGTTTCGACACTTGCTGCTTCGGTATTCATCACTTGCACGCTCATCGTTGTGCCGCTTGCTTGGGGAGGTTGGCGGAAAAATACTGGCTGAGCCCCGCGGAAACCTCGGTCAATCCGCGGTCGAGGTTAGAATCCAGCGCCGTCACTACCGCTGAAATCGATTTGCCGTGCACCGCCTCCTTTTGGGAATAGAAATGGGTCCAGAGGACTTTGCCCGATCTTCGCTCATAGAGTTCAAACTCCATGGAGACAAGTCCCGCGATACCATCCCCGTCCACTTCCTCGAAATTGTAGAGTCGGCCGCGGACCACGTATTTTCCGTCGGGTACGCTTCCCAATCCACTCACCGACTCATAATGCCCCGAGGCGCGCAGGATGTAAATCAACTTGTTCTTTAGCATTTCGACGGGCGGCTGCGACCACCGGCTGTAATGGTAGACGCCGATCTCATTGGCGCCGACGCGGTAGGCAATCGGCGTATCTTTATACATCTCTGGTCCGCCGATACTGGCAACCAATAGCGCCACCGGGTAGGTGCTCGTCGCGGGCGTAGGAGCCACCGGGACCTGGACCTCGTAGTACTTGATAGGACGTCCAGTGCCGCACCCGGTTAGCACCAGGGCAAACAATGAGATCAGAAAAATATTTTTCGGTCGACGCATAATCACCTCTTCAAATCTCTTCTCATAGACCTAAGGCCCCAAGGCCTAAGACTTAAGACTAAGGACTGGAAAATTTCGCCACTCCTCGGCCTCTAAACGATCTTGCCACGCCTTACCTTTGGCCCTACTCTTTGCTGCCAGGCTGGCGATCCGGCCCGGAACTTCCACGAATCAGCGTGGAAGGCCTGGATTTCAAAGTGTCCGTCAGTTGCTTTGCGTTTTCAGTCGTGATCCGAAGGTTCACTAATATCTGGTCAATGTTGTCGGCGTTGTAATCCGCTGTATTCTTAAGCTGCTCCATCAGAGACGACGCTGTGAGCAGCGTTCGCTTCAGTTCGATCACCACGGTTCGGATATCCTCGCGATTCTCCACCACGAGTGGATCGATATGCGAGAGCACAAGGTTCGCTTGATTTGTGGTTTTCTGGAGATTGTCGAGCAAGGGGCCGATCTTGGCGCTCGCTGCCTGTACGTTCGTCAAACTGGCCGAAACCTTGGGACGGTCTTCCGCCAGCATCCCGTTCAAGTTGTCTAGTCCTGCGGAGACGTTGGAGCGGTTCTTATCGTTCAGCAGGTCATTGACCCGCGCCACCGTCACTTGTATTTCCGTCAGGCGTTGATTCAAATTCTGCAGAACCTGTTGTGCAACCGGTTCGAGGTTGCCGATCATGTCTGCAATGGCGCCAATCCCGACCGTCTCTACGCTCTTTACCTCGCTGCCCGGCGGAGCAAGCGCCGCGTCTTTCGTTCCGGTCCCGATTTCCACGTAGTTCTCGTCGAGAGCCCCAAGACTGGTAATCTTCGCGATGCTGTCCGTCTTTATGGGAATGCCGCGCCCAACGCTGAAATCGATCTCCATGCGGGTCGAGTCCTGAGGATCCACGCGCACTTTTTCCACGCGGCCGGCTTTCATACCTCCGTAGCGGACGGTGGCGCCGGCATTCAAACCGCCGGCGGACTTGAAGTACGAATGGTGCGCAATCTCGCCTCCACTGAATGCGCCGGCCACTGCCAGGACCGTCCCAATCAGCAATGCTGCGGCAATCAGCACAAAAAGTCCTACCAGGGTCTGCTCGCTCCTGCTATTCATAACGTCCTCTTCAATTGCAATGGCTTCATGTTTTCAACTTCCGATCTCCAGTAAGCATCTGCAAATAATCCAGTTCCTCGCTAACTTCAGGCTCCGGAACCCGGTCAAGAAACTGCCGCACACGCGGATGCGTACTGGCTCGCAACTCTTCTTTAGTTCCCAGCGCCACGATGTTGCCGCGGTCGATCAGGATCATACGATCCGCGATCAGAAAAGCGCTGGCCAGTTCGTGCGTCACAACCACGATGGTGATGGAGTAGGCCTTCTTCAGGTTCAGGATCAGTTCGTCGAGTCCCGCGGCGATGATCGGGTCTAGCCCCGCCGACGGCTCATCAAAAAACAGAATCTCGGGGTCCATGGCCAGGGCACGCGCCACGGCGGCACGCTTTTTCATTCCTCCGCTGAGTTCAGACGGCATGTAGTCTTGGAAATTCCCCAAACCGACTTGTCCAAGCTTGATCCGCACCATGACCTCGATCGTGGAATCTTCCAGATCGGTATGCTCGCGCAACGGCAGGGCAACGTTTTCGCCAACCGTCATAGAGCCAAACAGGGCGGAGCCTTGAAATGACATGCCAATCTTTTTTCGAATCGTATCCATTTCGCGCTCAGAAATCCGCGCCGTGTTCACGCCATTGATCCACACCTCACCCTGCGTGGGTCTCTCCAAACCGACCAGCGTTTTCAAGAGGGTGCTTTTTCCCGAGCCCGATCCCCCCAGGATGACCATGGTTTCGCCGCGGCGAACGTCAAAGCTGATGCCGTGTAGAATCTCGCGCTCTCCATAGCTCACACGAAGATCGACGACCGAAATGGCGGGAGTGGCTGCACCGGAGTCAGTCATGGTCCCTGGCCTCCGGGGCCGCCTGTTTCCCGAGCGGGATCAGCATCTGCGTGAGCTTCGTATTCCCCGCTCGATGACATTCGGGCATTTTCTGCACATTCATTCGCGAACTCGCATTGGCTAACTCGGGTTGATCACGTAGAACAAGGCCGTAAATATCAGATCGACAACGATCACCAGCGCAATCGAGGTGACGACCGCCGCTGTAGTCGACCGTCCAACTTCTTCCGCCCCGGCCCCGGTGGCGAAGCCCTCCTTGCAGCCGACTGCCGTGATGACGAGGCCGAACAGCACACTTTTAATAAGGCCGGTATATATGTCGCGCGACACGATGGCGTCTCGCGTCGCCTGGAAATACGAACTGACCGTAAAATTGGCGGCGGTTACTCCGAAAACGCATCCTCCAATGACCCCCATGAAGTCAGCCCAGATGGTGAGGCATGGCATCATCAGCAGCATGGCCAAAAACTTGGGTGCAACCAGAAAGGCCACGGGATCGAAAGCCATGGTTTTTAGTGCATCCACTTCCTCGGTCACCTTCTTCGTGCCAATTTCCGCGGCGAAGGCGGACCCTGAACGACCGATGACCATGACTGCCGTAAGCAGCGGTCCCAGTTCCCGGAGGATCGAGAGCGCTACGGCGCTGGCCAGGAACTGCATCGCTCCCAGCTTGCGCAGTTCGTATGCGCTCTGCAGGGCCATGATCAATCCTACAAAAAACGTGATCAGAGAGACGATGGGTATGGCCTCGACGCCGACCGCCATGGCTTGATGAAAAGCTCGATGTGGACGCACCCGCTGGCCGCGGAAGGGGCCGACGAATGTGAAATACGCCGACTGGCCCGCGAGCACCGCGAGTCCGCCAACATACGTGATTCCGTTGAGCGTCCACATGCCGATTGCGGCCGGTACCGCCCCGATTTTTTCCGATACCTTCACGCCAGAATTTTCCCTTCGAAGAAATTCCTGCCTTCACTTCGAGTGGACAGCTATCAAGGAACGCTGGTCATCGATCGCGAGATTCAAGATTGCAAAATTCAAGCTTCGAGCGCCTGCTCCTCGGTTTCGCGTATTTCAAAAACTCCGGTCAAGCGTGTGAGCTGTAACACTTGACTGACGGCTCCAGTTAAACCAAACAGCACAAATCTCTTCTTGGTTTGCCGCGCTTCTCGGAGCACTTCCAGCAGTGAGGCGATCCCCGAACTGTCAATGTACTTGACTGCGATCATGTTTACCGCCACGCGGTCGGTCGCTTTCAAGGAGTCCATCAGTGTCTTGCGCAGGGTGGGCGAGTTGCCCAGGTCAATCTGACCGACGACATCTACGATCGTGATCCCGTTTACATTACGGGTCGAAGACTCCATGTGTCTATCCACTTCTATCCTCCAGGAACCGCGTTTACTTTGATCTAACGGGTCGCTAACCGTCGGCGCTCCGTTTCAATTTCGGTATTGCTCGTGTGCCGGGTGATGATCATTTTCCCTCGGCTCTCATCTTCTTCGCGGCGGGCAGCCGTTTGATGAGTGTCAGTTGATTGCCTTGCGGGATTCGCTCGTAATGCATCTCGTCCATGATCGCTCTGATCAAGTGTGTTCCCCGTCCGCTCAGCGAAACCTCATCCAACGGTTGACCGCAGATTCTGGCTGGGTCCACCGGTTCGCCCCTGTCGACCAGAATGAATTCCAGGTGATCGGCTCTGACGTGGCAGTTCAATTCGATCTCCTGGTCATAAACATCCTTGTAGGCGTGTCGAATGATGTTGGCCAAGGCCTCGTCAACCGCCAAAGTGATTTCATGAGAGGATTCCTCCGTCAAACCGAAGACCATGCCCAATTGACCGACGGCGGCGCGAATGACAGACAAAAATCGCGGATGACTTGACATCACAACTCTCAAATGAAAGCTCATTTCGCTCCGCTGAAAATGGTCTTCCACTAGTGAGCCCTCAGGTACCTCATCCACTCCCCGGTTAGCCAAGCCGAATTCAAGCGCCCAGCGCCGCGACCGCGTGCTATAGAACGGAGAACGCAGACCGCAGACCGCGTGCTTTGGAGAGCTGGCACACGATCCCTACCAACCGCGTCCGGTCAGACGTTGACCGTTAAGTTATCCTAGCGGTTCAGCCAGATAACTAAACTGGCAGAACTACCAGTTACGGTGCGGAAGAATAGCATGAGTCCGCTGCTATACGCACCCCACCTTCGGGGGATCAGGATCTGGGTGACCTTAGGCTGTCATGATGCACCGCATCGTCAACAATCTGTGGCTGGGCAGTCAGCAGGACGCGGACCAACTCATCCACCACAATCCAGAGAAGATCACGGCGATCCTCAACGTTCGCGGTCCCGACGCTTACGATCCGCCGGGGAGAGATCAGTCGGCGGAGCATCCGGGCAAGGCGTATAAATGGATTCCGGCCCCAGACCGAGGAACCATCTCTTCCAGGCATGTAAAGGAAGCCTTGCTCTGGCTGCGGGAGCAGACGGACAAAGGCCAGCGGATATTGATCCACTGCAAGCACGGCATCTCCCGCTCGCCCGCTGTCCTCGCGGCCTTCATGGTGGAGAGCGGAATCTCTCCCAGCCCCGAAGCTGCGGAAGCCGCGATTTCGATTCATCGACACGTCCAGCCAGCGACCCAGATCGTGGAACCTGTGAAGCCGGTCGTCCTTGTCTCCGCGCTGACTGGATTGCCGAACCGTCAGGCCTTTGACGAAGCGGAAGCCAGTCCGTTTGTGGCCATCGTGGAGGTTGACCTCATGCAGGTCTTTCAGGATTCCTTCGGTCCTATCGCCGGGGATGCGCTCTTGCGCAGACTTGCCAAGATACTCATCGGCGTCGGGCTGGATGCATACCACCAGCGCGGGGATGAATTTCTATGCAAGGGAGAGTCCCAAGAGGACTTGAACGTCAAACTTTCCGGCGCGAGGCAGCTTTTCAGGCAGCCCTTTCAGGTCTACGCCGAAGGTCGCATCCAGAGCATCGAGGAAACGGATTTTTCATTCGGGATTGGCACCAGCCTCGAAGAGGCTACGCTGCGGCTAGCGAACCAGGCATCGGCGCGAAACAACGTCCCAGAGTGGCTACGGAAGATTATAGGCGCGGGTGGCCGTGGAGGGCTCTTGTGATCGAAGGTTCGATCTCATCCGAAGATCCTGGAAAAGCCCTCTAATCAGTCGGATACACCATAAAACATAACCTGCGGGGCTATGTCGTTGGTGATCTCCTCTCCGTCCCGGATCCATTTTAGGATGAGAGTTCGATTGGTTTTTATTACACTCCCCACCCGACAGACGATTGGCGCTAAGTTTGTCGCGTGTTCAAGCCGCCACTGTGAAAACGTTTCTTGGAAAGGGCGACATCTATGGCTACTGGTACCGTTACCGCACGTGAACCTCAAAAGGATACGAAAACTGAGACTAAAGAAACGAGCACGACGCAGCCCATGACCTTCAAGGGGCGCATGATCCGTTTGCTTCATGAAATTTTCCACGGGCGTGAGGAACATCTGGGGTGGCACCAGTAAGCCACCGCCTCGCTCGCCAGTGATTCTGCAATTGCTGTGCCGATCTTCTTTGGCTGATCGTTCCTCTTGACTGGCTTGCTTGCTTCTTAGCTTTGGCCGCTGGGCTTGGTTTCATACCACCCGCTTTTACCTGGATGTTGCATGCCTGCTCAGTCCGTTCAGAGCTGCGCTGGCGATCTGCTCCAAAGGCACGACTACGCTCACCGCACCGCGTGAAATCGCCTCCTTGGGCATTCCAAAAACAGTGCAGCTGGCCTCGTCCTGAGCGATCGTCGTTGCGCCCGCTTCTTTCATCTCGCACAGGCCCTGGGCGCCGTCGTCTCCCATACCCGTCATGATCACACCCACCGCCTTGGGGCCGATTGAAATGGCCACCGAGCGGAACAGTACGTCAACACTCGGACGGTGGCGCGAGACCAGTGGTCCATCGACGATCTGAACCACAAGTTCTTCGCCGCTGCGATTGACGAGCATGTGCCGATTGCCCGGAGCAATCAGCGCCCGGCCAGTTTGCAGTCGGTCGCCGTCCCGTGCCTCTCCCACTTCTATTCGGCACTCTTTGTTCAGCCGTTCGGCGAATGCCCGCGTGAAGACTTCAGGCATGTGCTGCACAATTACGACCGGAGGGCAGTCGATGGGCAGGCCTGCCAGGAAGACGCGTAAGGCCTCGGTTCCACCGGTCGAGGCGCCTACAGCAATGACTCCGTTCGGAACCCCGGCAACCGGAGGCTTGCCTTTGCGCGGCAAGACAGCGTCGGCCGTCAGCCGGGGAATGGCCGCCAGCGGTCTCGGCCGGATCTGCGCTTGAGACGCGCTCCACACCGCATCGAGAAGCGTGACGGCGGATTCGTGCAGGAAATCACGCACGCCAACTTTGGGTTTGGTGATGACCTCGACCGCTCCTTCTTCGAGCGCTCGAAGTGCCAGTTCGGTGCCGCGAGCCGCCAGGCCGGAGCAAACCACGACTGGCGTCGGCATTTCCAACATGATTTTCCGGATGAAAGTCAGGCCGTCCATCCGCGGCATCTCCAGATCCGTAATCACCACATCGGGAGGTTCTTTTTGCATCTTTGCCCATGCAATCAACGGATCCGCCGCGGCCTTGACCTCGATCCTGCGGTCGGTGCCCAGGATGGACTGCATAACCTGGCGCACCATCGCGGAGTCATCCACCACCAGCACTTGCAGGCCGTCTCGGTTTTTAGCCGGCACGTTCTTCACCCCTTCTTGGATCCTTTGCGATGCGGGAACCACGCTGCCTGAAGATCTTCATTCGTCTTCAATGTTTATCGTTATCTGTCTTCAACGTTTATCTTTGCGTAGATGGTCGACTCAAGACTCTTCAGCTCGCACGAGACGCTGCTCAAATTTTCCGCGTGGCCCACGAACAGCAGACCGTTTGCGTTGAGATTACGAACCAGGTTCGTGATGACTCTGCGCTTTGAAGTCAGGTCAAAGTAGATAAGGACATTTCGACAAAAAATGGCGTCGAATGGACCTTCCATGAGATCGGACTCCTGGTTCAGGTTCAACCTTCGAAAGTCGATCATCTGCTGGATTTCGACGTTCACTTTCATCTCGCCTTGCCGCTCCGCGATGCCGCGCAGCATAAAACGGTGCAGCAAATCGTGGGGCACCTCCGCCGACCTGGCGATGGGATAGATCCCCTTACCCGCCTTTTCCAGCACGCGGTTCGAGATGTCAGTGGCTAGGATTCGCACGTCCCAACCGTTCTGGACGGGAAGGTGCTTGGCGAGCAACATGCTGATGGTGTACGCCTCTTCTCCGGAGGAACATCCGGCGCTCCAGATCCGCACTTTTTTTTGGCGTAACCCGTGTTCCGCGTCCAGTTGCCAGCGGGGGAGTACTCTCTGCACCATGAAATCGAACTGCCTGGGCTCGCGGAAGAAACGCGTTTCATTGGTAGTGATGGCATCGATCATCCGGGCGCGTTCCTCGTGCTGCTCCGGCGCGGCTACGCGTTCGTAGTAGTCTTTCAGTGAAGTGATGTCGAGCGCCCGCAGTCGACGATAGAGCCGTCCACACAGCAAGGCCGTTTTGGAACTGCCGAGCCAGATTCCGGTTTCGGCGTAGATCAGTTTCTGGAATTTCTGGAACAGCGCAGGACTAACCGAAAGCTGGGGTAGCTGCTCAAAGCCTGCGTAGGCGTCGGCATCAACTGGGCGTGGCTTGCCGGAATCCTTGCCTGCGGCCGTTCCAGCGGACACGGCTAGGCTCCGGCCTCGAAGTGTTTTTCTTTCTTCGATAAATATTGCTTTGATAAATCTTGTTTCGAGGCATGAGTGCTCGATCGTCCAGCGTTCGCTGCATCTCTGGCCGCGTCGTCCACATTCGCCGGATCCGCAACCGACTCGGTCACGGCGAGAAATTCGTCGGCGGAAAGGACTTTGTCGATGTCAAGAATCAGACAAAATTTCTTGCCCAGTGCTCCCATTCCGAGCAGGTATTCGGTCTTGACGCGAGTTCCGAACGGAGGCGCTTCTTCGATCTCGTCCGCGGAAAGCTCAATAACCTGGCTCACCGAGTCGGCCAGAACCCCCATGGTCAGCTTCTCCCCTTGAAACATCACTTCCGTGATAATGATGCAAGAGAACTTGGAAATGCCGCTGGCCGGCAATCCAAACTTCACTGCCAGATCGACCACCGGGACAACCTTGCCTCGCAAATTCGTCACGCCGCGAATCCAGATTGGAGTGTTGGGTACGGTGGTGACATCCTCGTACTCGACAATCTCACTCACCTTTACAATGCCGATGGCATATTCCTCGCGCGCGGTCATAAAGGTGAGGTACTGCACGGTGCTCAGCGGGAGTTGATTCTTCCCGTGGCTCGACCCTTGGCTAGACGCTTTCGACGCTCCGCTACTTGCACTCATTTCGTCTCACTCCTCGCATTTCTCCGTTGGCACCCCCCGGGGATGCGTCGTGTTCTTCGCACAGTCGAGCCGCTGTCGGCCCCTTGGGCCCGCCGAGCGTCCACCTTAGAACGAAGAAAAGTTAGCTTCCTCCGCCAATTTGCCATGCACCGGCTGAACCTGCGTAAGTTGCGCGTAATCGTTGCTCAACGTTCGCCTCGGCGTAGAGGCCGCGCGCTGTTTGCCGTTATCGCCGCGATGGCCGGGCTGTTCCCCTGCGACGCGGAAGAAAGTCATCAACTGCTGCAGTTGCTCGGACTGCGCCGCCAATTCCTCGGCCGTACTTGAGAGTTCTTCCGCCGACGATGCGTTGCGCTGCGTGACCGTATCCACCTGCGACATCGCCTTGTTGATCTGGGTAACTCCGCCAGACTGCTCGGTGGATGCCGCCGCCACATCTTGTACGAGTTCGGCGGTCTTCTTGATGGACGGCACCAAGTCGGATAGCAATAGCCCCGAGCGTTCGGCTACGCTCACGCTCTTCCCGGCCAGGCCGCCGATTTCCTGCGCCGCTAATTGGCTGCGCTCGGCTAGCTTTCGAACCTCGACCGCGACGACCGCAAAGCCCCGGCCCTGGTCTCCAGCGCGCGCCGCTTCGATGGCGGCGTTGAGCGCAAGAAGGTTGGTCTGATAGGCGATCTCTTCGATCACCGAGGTCTTCGCCGCAATTTGCTTCATGGCGTCAACCGTTTCTTTGACAGCATCGCCGCTCTCCTCTGCCGCCGAGGCCCCCTTGGCAGCCGCCTGCTCCACTTGCCGGCTGTTGTCAGCGTTCTGGGTGATGGATGCGTTCATCTGTTCCAGGCTGGCGCTCATCTCTTCCACCGAAGCCGCCTGTTCGCTCGTTCCCTGCGAAAGACTCTGCGATGAAGCGGAGACCTGCTGGGCCGCGGAAGCGACCGCTGCCGAACCTTCCCGAACGTCGCGGATGATGCCCGAGAGTTTGCTGCTCATTTCCTGCATGGCCTGCAGCAATTGACCAGTTTCGGAACGATCGGTGATCAGTATCTCTCTCGTCAAATCGCCGCCGGCGATACGCTCGGCATGGGTGACCGCTTGCTGGATCGGGAGGGTAATGCTCTTGGTTACGCTGATGGCCACGAACGTGGTGATAACCATTGCGCAGGCCAGGATAAACAATGCAATCTTGCGTCCCATGGCATACGCTTCCTGGCTCTCTTTTATACTCTGCTGCACGGCCGCGGTCTGAAGGTCAATGAACTTCTGCCACGAAGCGCGGTACTTGTCGAGTGCTGGGATCACTTCTGCGCTCAACGCTGCCATCGCCTGGTCGCGCTTCTTGTCCGCCAACAATGCCTTCGCTTTTTGCCGGGCAGAAATGTAGGCCTGCCGGTCTTGCGTGACAACCTCAAACTGTTCATGCTCTCGGGAAGAGCTGAGATTTTTTTCGATTTCCGCAATCTGGGCACTAATGTCGTGACTGATGGCTTCGTTTTGCTGGTTCAGCCTTTTCTCTTGCTCGAGGTCAGTCGTCTCGAACAATTGCAGAGTAATTCGCGCATTGGTGATCGAGTTTTCAATCGTCTGGTGCGTCGACTCGACCGTGTTGTAGCGTTTCTGCATCGAGGCCGACATGTTCGAATTCATGCGACCGAGCCAGGTCAGCCCAAATCCCCCGACCGCAATCATGCCCAGCAGCATGGCCCCGAATACAACGCCCAGGCGCGTGCCTATTTTCCGATCTTGCCAGTTTTTCATTGTCCTTCACCTCTCTCGAATGACTGCTGTAAATGACTGCCGTATCAATGACTGCCGTAGATGACTGCCGTATCCATGGCTCCTGTAGCTAAGCCTGTGCCTGCAGTGTCGACTGCATGACTCCGCGCAGAAGACTCGGAACATCGATGATCAGGCCGACCCGTCCGTCCCCAAGAACCGTAGAACCGGCGATTCCCTTGACGCCTCGAAACGCCCGGCCCAGCGGCTTCACTACCGTTTGCATGCCACCCAGTAACTCGTCGACTGCGATTCCAGCGTGAAACTCATTCATCTTGACCACAACAATGTTCTCTCTCTTCGGAGCCTCACCCGACAAGCCAAACGCCCGCCGCAATCGAATGTAGGGAAGAGCGGTTCCGCGCAGGCTAAGAATTCCGCTGGCTTCTGAGTTGCGCTGTCCCTCCGGCAATTCCGTACACTCGGTTACATGTTCCAGAGGGACCACGAAAGTTTCTGTGCCCACTCTGACCGAGAAGCCTTCAATGATGGCGAGGGTTAACGGCAGGCGAATCGTGATCGTGCTGCCTTTGCCGGCTGTGCTCGAGATCTCCACCGTGCCGCGCAATGTGTCGATATTCCGGCGCACGACATCCAAGCCAACTCCGCGGCCAGAAAGATCGGTAACGGATTCAGCCGTAGAAAATCCGGCTTGGAACACGAGATCATAAATGTCCTGGTCGCGAATCTCGCCCTTGTCAGACATGAGGCCAGACAAGAGTCCAAGGCGTTTCGCTTTATCGAGGACGCGTCCGCGGTCGAATCCGGCTCCATCGTCCTGCAGTTTCACGATGATATTTCCGCCGCTGTGAGCCGCCGTCAACCGGATCAGCCCGCAAGCATTCTTGCCCTGGCTTTGCCGTAGAGCCGGCTTCTCCAGGCCGTGATCGACCGCATTCCGGACCAGGTGCAGCAGCGGATCTTTCAAGAGTTCGAGCACGGTCGTGTCGACCTCGACGTCTCCTCCTACCACTTCCAGACGAGCCAGTTTTCCATGGCTCCTGGCCAGGTCCCTCACCGAACGAACAAACTGCCGAAACAGCGGGCCGACTGGGACCATGCGGATACTCATCACTTCGCTTTGCAGATCCATATAGAGGCGCTCGGCCTCGCGATGCATCTCCAGAATGGCGCGTCCTTGCTCGGTGCCAAGTTTCTCGATCATCCGGCGCAGGCGGCCTTGCGCGATGACAAGTTCTCCCGTCAGATTCAGCATGTGGTCGAGTTTGTCGACATCCGCACGTAAAGTGCGATGATTCGCCGCGGGCAGCGCGTCGACCTTTGCCCCTGCATTCGATTCCGACGCTGGCCCGCTGGCGGTGATCACTCTTTGCGACCGCTTTTCTACTTCGCGCGCGATTTCCTTCCTCAGACCTTGTTGTCCGGGTGTAAGTTCCCGGGGCCCAGTGGCCGCGCCTGCGACCATGCTTCGAAGTTCATCCACAGCCTTCAGCAGAAGTGAAATTACGTCGGCGCTGGGCACAGCCTGTTGCTCGCGAAAGACGTCCAACAGGTCTTCCACCACATGGGCAAACCCCGCTAGTTCACTGAGTGCCAACGAGGTTGCGTTTCCCTTGATGGTGTGGGCGACACGGAAAATACTAGGCAGGAGCTCGGTGTCCGATGGGTTCGATTCCATCTGAATCAACGCCTGCTCCATCACGTCCAGGCCCTCTTCCGACTCGGCGAGGAAGGACGCGAGGATTGCTTCGCGGTCAAAGTCCGACATATCCACTGTTCCTCTCCTTGTCGTCTGGGCCCATCGGTGCTCCTCGTTCCTTGCTCGTTCGCTTACTCAGCGTCTTTCACACACGTCTTTCATTACACCTGGTCAAAATTCCTGATCATCGTCACCCCATCGACGATCTGAAAGACCAACCTGCGGCCGCGCTTTCCCGAGATATCTCTCTCCACTACGGGAATTCCTGCTTCGTTCAGAAAGTTTTCGGCGAGCTCTACATTCCTTGAGCCCACCGATTGGGATGGGTCGGCACTGAAAGCGCTGGAACCGCCGAAGATTTTGGCCCGCAGATGTCGCATTTCGCATCCGAGCGCGAGAACGCTCCGCAGCAGTTCAGGATTGGATATGTTGCCGTAGCGCAGGCGGTTCGGCCCTTCATTGGGCCCCTCGGGCAGCAGGTAGTGGTTCATTCCTCCCGCTTTTTTGTGCACGTCCCAAAGGCAAACTGCTGCGCACGATCCGAGAATGGTCGAAATCACGATGGGCTCGCGGGTCACGAACACCTGCCCCGGATACAGAAAGTGTCGCCGTTCGCTCGAGTCCGCGGCTTCCCGCTCAAAACGCTTCATGAACTCCGACGGCAGTACGGCTGGATTAAATTTGGGGGTGGTCTCGCTCATGCTCGCATACCTGGGTCATTCAATTCTGGTTCACTTTTTTCCGGTTCATCGCCCGGTCGTCCTCCGTTCGCTGGTTTCGAATAAGCGCCCGGGCCAAACAAGGGCTTCGCGGCTTCGTCGGAAAGAAGTTTGAAGAGTTCCAGGTCAGATCGGTCGAAGGCGACCTTCTGCGGAAGCAAACGCAATATCGCAAGTATCGCGATCGTATGGTTGGCGAGACGGATTGGAATAAACGCTTGGACCTTAGCTTTTGCGCCAGAGCGCTCCCGAGAAGGGATTTCTACATGACACTCACCGGACATCACACGCCGGAGACCAGCATCGCCCAATGCCCGCATCAGGTCGTACTTGTCCAGATCGATTCCGAAGCATCCAAGCACCGGGAAAGTTGAAGCTTCGCGATCGACTCTGAACAGTCCGATCTCTTCAGACCCGAGAAAGGTGGCCGCAATCTCCCGCAGGCTATCGATAGCCTCTTCCTGGTTCCGGCTCTCCGCCAGCCTCTTTCGCGCCGCTCCCAACCGCAGATCATTCATCGCATCGGATCCAGTAAGCTTCGGCCCGCTTGCGCCGCCCTGGTTATCGTTCATAGTGATCCTTGTGCTATTTTCCGAACCTTGAAAGCCTCTCAACCCTGAAAGCTTCAAACTGGCGGCGTCTCGACCAATCGCAAAAATCGAGCCCGAATTGTCGTTCTTGATCGCGCGATTCGATTGCGCTATTCGCCCAGATAACTCTGTAAGAGTGCTACTAACTCGGTCCCGTCGACCGGCTTCGTGACGTAGTCATTGCATCCGCTCTGGAACCCGGCCTCCATGTAAGATTCTTCGCCGCGAGTCGTCACCAGAACTATGGGGATCTCGCGCGTAATCGGGTGTTGCCGCATCGCCACGCAAGCCTCAAATCCGTTCATGTTAGGCATCACCACATCCATCAAAACCAGGTCCGGGCATTCTTGTTGCGCCTTCTGGACGGCTTCGCGGCCATCGCATGCGGTCACACACTGGTAGGACGTGTGCTTTTCCAGAATCTCGCGCTCCATCATTAGCGCTGTTTTCGAATCATCAACTACGAGAATTTTCTTCGACATTGTTCTCCTCGAACGGTACTGCCGAGGTCATGGGTAGCCGCTGCAGGAATGCCAAATCGGATCAATTCCCACCACGGCTTCAATTCGCGATGATTAGTAATCACTAACACAGGCGTACATTACGTCGGTAATTACGTAGGTAATTGCAGAGAAAGCATCTAGCCATTTCTGAACCGCGAAATAGCAGAATCGCGGGTGAGTGAAAGCCACAACTGAATCAAGTCCCATCGATCAAGTCATCGACCGAATGATCGACCGAGCCATCCGAAACCATTCGCGTGAAGGTGCACTCGATCGAGTGTGTGACGCCGGTAACGTTGCTTTGAACTCGTGCCGTCATGAGAATGGCTGGAAGGAGGACCTAATGTCCTGTGCCAAATGTGGTTCTGATTTAGCCGATCCCTCGCGTTACTGCCCGCGCTGTGGGCAAGGGCAGGGCACAGTCTCGGTTGGCGGAGGTGCCGCGGCAGCCCTTGCTCCGGCCCGCATCCCGGAGCGAGAGGCTAAGCCGGGGCCAAAGCCCAACTATGCGATCCGTGGTGGCATTGGACTTATGCTGCTGTTGACGTTCTTGGTCGCCTCCTGGTACATGCAGGCAAAAACCTCAAGTTCATTGCAGGAAAAGCAAACGGAGGAGGTATTCCAACCAGAGTAGATATCCAGTCCACACTAAAAGAAAGCGGATCAAGAACTTCCATTTAGCTGTTGCCGTTGCTGCTGTTTCGTGATCGAAAAGATCCAATACCTGTTCTGGTCTGTCCTGGTACTCGATGACCGGCAGGAATTTCCTCGCGCGCCCGTAGGCGTGAACCTTGCTCGACCATTCCGAATCTAACAAGACGCTCCGTTTTATCCGATTCCGGCATAATCATGGATCCGGTTCGTACTTGTTAGAGACGTCTCCGAAGGAGTGTGTTGCGATGCGCTTCCCCGCGCGCGGTTTTAGAAGTCAATTTCGCCACTTGTTTTTAATTCTGACTGCTTGCTTTTGCTCGCTGTGGCTTATGGCACCGAGCCTCGGCCAGCAAATGGCTCCGCCAAGTCCGCTCCCGGCTACTAGTGAGGCGGCAAAGCCTGACGTTGATCGAGCCGAGAAAACAGACAAAGCGAAGGCGATGGGAACCCGGCCGGCAGAACCTCCAGCGGTGCTGCAGCAACTTAATTCCGCGCTCGAGCAGCTTACGGCGCGGATCTCCCCCGCGGTGGTTCAGATCCTGGTCACCGGCTTAGGGGCTGTCGAAGAAAGCAGCCGCGGCCAAACGGCGCTCATCACCCGCGAGCATGCCATCGGGTCCGGAGTGATCGTGGACCCGGATGGGTACATCATGACCAATGCCCACGTGGTGGAGGGCGCGCAGCGTATTCACGTCGCACTGGCGATGCCTTCGGTGTCCTATCCCGACCAGATTTCGCCGATCGGGAAGCAACGGATTGTTGAGGCGCGCCTCGTCGGGCTCCACAAAGACACTGACCTCGCCCTGCTCAAGATCGAGCAGACGGGTCTGCCTACACTTTCGCTGGGCAGTCACCGGCCCGTGCATCAGGGAGAACTGGTATTCGCCATGGGAAGTCCCGAAGGACTGGAGAACTCCGTGACCATGGGCGTGGTGAGTTCGGTTGCCAGGCAAGCTGATCCGAATCGTCCCCTGGCCTACATTCAAACCGACGCTCCCATCAACCCGGGCAATAGCGGTGGCCCTTTGGTGGATAGTGACGGCTACGTGGTCGGAATTAACACTTTTATTCTTTCCGCGGCGGGCGGAAGCGAGGGATTAGGGTTTGCCATCCCGGCGCGAATCGTGAGTTTTGTGTATAGCAGCTTGCGCAAGTATGGCCACGTTCATCGCATCGAAGTGAAAGCGGGTGCGCAGACGATCACCGAAAATCTGGCCAGAGGATTGGGACTCGCGCAAAATTGGGGAGTGGTGATCGATGACGTGATTCCTGGCGGCCCGGCCGAGGCTGGCGGCTTGAAGATCGGCGATATTGTGGTACGCGCCGATGGCCGTCCGATTGGCACGCTGCCCGCTTTCACCTCTGCTCTCTACCTGCATCGTCTGGATGAATCGCTCAAGCTTGAAGTTCTGCGGGGAACCGAACGAAAAACACTTTACATCGCGGCGCTTGAAATGAAAGACCCCATGGATGCTCTGCCTGATCTGGCCAACACCCGCGAGAACCTGATTTCGCGGCTGGGCATACTGGCCCTCAACTTGAACGACGAGTTGCGTTCCGTGTTGGGTGATTTGCGTAACCCCGCTGGCGTGGTCGTGGTCGCGCGCGTCGCCGATTTCTTGAGTTCCACGACGGGTTTGCAGACTGGAGATGTCATCCACAGCTTGAACCAGACGCCGGTCGATTCTCTAAGTTCGCTGCGCGCAGCTCTGGGGCAGGTTAAGCCGCACGATCCCGTGGTTTTGCAGATCGAGCGCAACGGGGGATTGCAGTGGCTTGCGTTTGAAATGGAATAGCTGGTGGAGAGAGAGGCATCCTCGCCTAACGTACTGACGTCGGGGTCGATTTAAGCGAAGATGTGCGCGGGAGGTTCCCCAACCATGTCGCTTGGAGCTTTGCTGCTGGCTGCGGCCGTTTATCCTTTGCTCGCTCATGTCGATGTGGCTCGCGGTGAGCACGTCGGTGAGGTGGTCACGGAGATACGGATCGAGCGCGTGATCTACATCTCGCGGGATTGGTGTCCCGATGCTGACCCCGGGGAGATGTACCCGGCGCAGATCGACAAGGATCACACCACCATCCGGCTTCAGGTGGGCGAGAAAGTCTGCAAATACCACATCTTCGCCACGCGGCCCCTTCTTCGGCGCGGCCCTCCACCAAGCTGACGTCCAGCGCTGCGCGCCAGGTTTCACGAACATTCCACGAACATTCGACAACCACCGACGCAACCCTAAGCGACGGCTGCGCCCAGTTCGTCCGTGCTTCGGGCAAGTGCGCTGCGCACCTCTCGCTCCCAACTGCTGGCGCCCGTATGGGAGAACGTGGTCGGAAACAGAATCGGCCGCGAGGAACTAACGATACCCCCCTCTAATCCAGCCGGACCTCGACGAAAGCCGCGCACCGCTTCGCGCGCGGACGCACCCTGGGCGCCGTAACCCAGCACCAAAAACAGTGCGTGCGGTAAAGTCATTCGGATCCGCTCGCTGTCGTCGGAGTGAGTGGCGGCGACGGTCACTCCCAGGGAAGACCACCCGGTTGTCTTGCCTGCCAGGCGATCCTGCCACTTCGCCAATGATGCCGCAATCACGAGGAAAAGCGGTCCCGCTGCCGTGTCCAGGGACTGATAGATCGAGGAATCGGGATTACTGTTTCGGACCAGCACGACGACTCCACGTTCCGCCTTCTCCGCTTCGATCATGAAGGGTGCGAGACTCTCTGGCCCCAGATATGGATTTACCGTCATCGCGTCAACGCTGCACGAGCCATCCCCCGAGCCATTTTCCGAATTACCCTCCGAACTATCCCCCGAACTATCGGACGACAGATAGGCTTGCGCGTAGGCGGTCGCTGTTTCCGCGATGTCGCCACGCTTCGCGTCCAGCAAAACCAGTAAGCCCGCCGCCCGCGCGTATCGGGTCACTCGTTCCAGCGCACGCCACCCTCGCCATCCGAGACGTTCAAACAGCGACGCCTGGGGCTTGACGACGGCGACATCTGCGGCAATCAGATCGATGACGCGGCAGCAGAACTCTTCGATCGCCTGCGCCGTCTCCGGGTCGTGAGGCTGCATGGATCCGCGACGAAATAGGGAAGGGATGCGGTCGAGGTATGGATCGAATCCAACGCACAACGGGTGCCGAAGCGCCCGTGTCCGTTCGATCACGCGATCACCGAAAGCAGACATTCTCGTACAATTTGGGTTCGGAAGCCGACCATTCGAGACGGGTCAAAACCACTCTTCTCGAAAAACTATACGCTTACACCGCGCAGATGGCGACTCGGCAGCCTCTCATCATTCATCATGGGTTCGCGTAACCCATTCGCAGAATTCCCGAATCTTTTTGATCGGGCTAGCCTAGAACGTGAATCTCACTGAAAACTGCAACACGCGCGGCAGTCCGTCGGGATTGATTTCTTGCAAAGTGCTGAAATTGCCCGGGCCCGAATTGGGCACCAGGTAGCAAGTCTGGTTCGGAGACAGACCGTCACCGCAGTTGGTTCCGATGGGGTTGTATTGCAGTTGATTGATCCCGTTGCCGTTTTGCACGTAGTAATTGGCGTGATTGAACAAATTGAAAGCCTGCGCCTGAAGTTCCAGTTCTTTGCCTTCGCTGATCTCGAAACTGCGCGACAGTCCGACGTCGATCCTCTCCAGCCACGGCCCGTAGAAGGAATTCAAACCGATCCCTGGCGTCGGGCCAGCACCATTAATGCCACCCGCTGTGTTCGCCGTGTCCTGGTTGAACGCGGTGTCGTTCAGATTGTCATTGCCCAGCGGGAGCGGCGGTTGCCCCGGCGGGGGTTGCGGATTTCCACAACTGTTGAATGACAGAGTCGGACTGCTGCACGCGGGACCGAGCAAAGCCGCATAAGGACGACCGGAAGAGAACGCCATCACTGTGCTCAGCGTCCACCCGGAAAGCATCTTCCGGCCCGTGTCGGAACCGACAAGATTCTGCAGCCCGGGCCGATAGACGGCGGCAAGACTAATGCTGTGCCGCTGGTCGAGCAACGAAGGCGCATGTGTATTGCTGAAGTCAAACTGATTGTTGAAGTCCATCCCGTCAAGCATCATGCTCTTGGCAAAGGTGTAAGAAAATTGCATCGAAAGGCCGCGCGACATGCGGCGCTGTAACTGCACGAAGAGAGAGTTGTAATGATTCTGCCCGGGACTGATCAGTTCGTTGATCTCGCCCAGGTTGGGGTTGATGCGGCCTTCCGTCAGCAGGCCGTTATCCATATTCGGCAGAACGATCGTCCGTCCGTTGCAGGGAGCTGTCGTCGCGTTCGGGGGACAGACCACGTACGTCGTGGTGCCGCTTAGAGGATTCAGATTCGCGTCATAGGCGCTGCCGGAAAGCAGATGCACTCCATGGTTCCACATCGTGCCGATGCTTAGAGTTGTGTTCTCGAAAATCTCGCGCTGAATCTGCAAACTCGCTTGCAAAATATAAGGCACCCTGAACTGGGGAGAGACCAGGGAAATATCCTGCGACGCCGCAAACAGTGGAGAATTAGCCGGAAGAATACTGGGGAACGTGGGTATCTGTTGGTTGGGCGGCCCTGCAGCATAGCTTACGCTCGCCGAAGACTGCTGCGACGCCAGACCATTCGATACCACAGCGTTGCGGTAATTCAGTCCGTTCATGTTGGTATAAAAGTCCCCGAATCCGCCGCGTATCACCGTCTTCGAATCGGGTGCCCAGGCAAATCCGAAGCGCGGCGCCAGTCGTTGAAACTGGTTGGGATATTGCCCGGTTAGCGGAAAGGCTGGATTCTGCGCCGGCTGCGGATAAACCTGGAAGTCCTCGCGCAGGCCCATTTCCAGTGTCAACTTCGGCAAAACCCGGAAGGTATCCTGCACGTAGAAGCCGTAGTAAGGCACGGCAAAAGAAAATGTCGGGTTTCCTGAAGTCTGACTGAAGATGTTGTATTCCCCGAGCGCAAGAGCCTCCAGATTCGAGAATTCATAGCTGCCGAGGAACGACCCGAAGTCAACCGCCTCGTTCGGGTCGGCGCCGCCATCGTTGTTGTCGGCGTCCCAGGCGCGGTTCATCTCGATACCAAATTGCAACGTATGCTTGCCAATCACGTAATCGACCCGATCGGCCACGGAGTACTGTCTTTCAAAGACCCGGCCCACCGAAAAAGGAGCATTGCCGAAGACGAAAGCTGCCGGACTATCCAGAATTAAAGTGGGTGTGTTTGGAGCTAAACCCGTCGGCGTGGAGATCTGGTTGTCTTGTGAAGTGGAAGCATGAAATTCGTTGAGCAGGTTCGAAGAGAAAGTGTGCGTCCATCCCAGGTTGGCCTGGAATGTACGTACATCGGCGTTGGCCAGCGTTTGCGTCCCATAGTTGCCCACTGTGGGATCGGTGATAACCCCTCCAGGCGAGTTGAAGTGGTTCACATTGATGCTCAGAAACAAGCCATCGCGGGAACTGGCCTGATAGTCCAACCGCGGCGTCACCACCAGATCGTTGCGCTTTCGGGGCGCCGTGCCCAGGTTCGAATTAAGTGCATTCACCGTGTTCGCCACTTGCTGCAAGTACACGGGATTCGTCGGATCAGGAGCGGTGTCGCTGCCCGGCACAGGCAACGGTCCATTCGGAACCGGCAGCACCGTTCCCGCGGGAATACCAAAATTATCATTCAGGAACGAAGCTAAGTTGTCGGGCGTTGTGGCAAGCGCCGAGTTAATGACGGAGATCGGATTGTTCCGCAGTTGCTGCTCATAATCCACGAAGAACCATAAGCGGTTGCGTACGATCGGACCACCCAAGCCGGCGCCGAATTGCTGCAAGGCATCCAGCGGTTTAGGGAATCCACTGGCTTTGTCAAGCGCGTCATTGGCCCCTGTCGCCGAGTTGCGGTTGTAATAGAACGCGCTGCCGTGGAACGCGTTGCCGCCCGACCGCGTCACCGCGTTCACAAAGCCCGCTCCACCTCCATAAATCGCCGAGTACGGGCTTGCCGAGACCTGGAACTCTTCGATCGAATCTTCGCCGTACAGATACGGAATGCGGTAACGGCCGATAATGTCATCAAAGTAGTTGCTCGTCGCGTTGGATCCGTCAACCGTGAAGGCGTTGGAGCCATTGCCGTTGGCATATCCCGAGTCTTCGCCACCCTGCTGCCCGGCAATGCTCACGAGACCGGTATCGCCGTCGTAGCTGCTATTCGGCGTCAACATCATGAAGTCGGTATATTTGCGCCCGTTCAGCGGAAGATCCTCGAGCAACGACCGCTCGATCACCGTGCTGGAGGATGCTTCCTGCGGCCGCAGAAGCGGTGTCGTCCCCAGCACCTTCACTGTATCGCTGCTCGCCCCAACCAAGAGCTTTACGTCCTGCAGCGTCGTGTTTCCCACCCGCACTTGGACCAAGGCCTGGACATCGCGGAAGCCTTTCCCACTTGCGGTGAGCGAATAGTTTCCCGGCATAACTGCGGGAAAGCGGAAAAGTCCGGCACGGTTGGTTTCGGCCGATTGCTCAACGCCCGTCTCGAGGTTCCGCACAACCAGGGAAACCGCCGAAATCACCGCGCCGCTCTGATCGGTGACCCGCCCGCTGAGCGAACCCGTCAACACCGTGTTCTGCGCCGTCAGCAGCATGCAGCCCGCCAACATAATCGCCAGGCTGCAGACTGCGATCCGAGGGACCCCGTGAAGCGCTCGCGCCCTTGGTCGAGTCGTGTCCCTAATAAGTAAAGCGAGACGGCTTTCCGCCAGCTTCATCTCGATTGTCCCTCGCGCATCGCATCCATGTGCATCATTCATCAAGACCCAGGATAATATTCGGGCATTATTAATGGCACGTCACAAATGCGTAAACGCCTAAAGAAAAATCTCGCCACCATTGCTAACACCTCTTGACTCTAAACGTTGCGGTGTTTGAAAATGAGCCAGTGGAGAAAACAGCCGGTGATCCGCGGTCGGTGCCACCAGCTTTTCTATAGACTTCCCCCATGATTCGCCGGATCGCGCCTCAGTTCTTCACCCTGGATATTCCCGGAACCGTTGCCTATTACGAGACTAAGCTGGGCTTCAAGTGTTTGGGCACGTGGCAAGACCCGCCGGTTTACGCTATCGTCGCGCGCGACCAGCAGGCGATTCACTTCCGCTGTGCCGAACCTCCCACCGCCAATCCCAACAAGTATTCGGACGAACTGCTCGACGCGTACGTCCTCGTCGAAGATGCGGACGCGCTTTACGCTGAGTATGCAGCTCGAGGTGTGGAATTCACCCGAGGACTTGCCAACATGCCATGGCACTCGCGTGAGTTTGTGGTGAAGGATCAGGACGGCCGACTGCTTGCCTTCGGCGCGAACTTGTAGTCTTGTGTTCCGATCGCTTCGACTACTTGCTTTTTGTGCGCGCCGGGAGACCTGAGCCAATGGCCGTACCTCGCCGCGGCCGCCTGACTGCCCTCACCTTTCCCGTCTTTCCTCCGCCGCAAAAAAACTGATCGCCGCCGTCGGACTCCAGCCCTGAAACGTGAACCCCGCTGGGCATTTCGAGACTCTCAAAAACGTCTCCCGTTTCAGGGTCGACGCGCCTCAAATCGCTTTCCTCACCTTCCCAGGTGGCGTGCCACAACTCTCCATCAACCCAGCTCACCCCTGTGACGAACCGGTTAGACTCGATGGTGCGAAGAATCGCGCCCGTCTCGGGATCGATTTGATGGATCTTCCGGTTCCGATATTGACCAACCCAAAGCGTCCCTTCGGCCCACGCCAGCCCCGAGTCAGCTCCACCACCAGGTGCGGGAATGTTCGCGAGCACACGTCCAGTCTTTGGATCGATCTTCTGGATACGATCCTCGGCGATCTGAAATAAGTACTGGCCGTCAAAAGCTGTGCCCGCGTGTGCTGCGACGTCGATCGATCGCTCCATCTTCCCACTCGACGGATCAAAGGCGTTCAGCTTGTCGCCAGATGCAAACCAGACCTGCTGCCCGTCATAGGTAACTCCGTGGACTCTGTCGGTACCTGGAAACGGGCCATACTCACGAATGATTTCCGCCTTTGATCGATTCATGCACCCATCCTACTCACCCGGCAGCGGAGCTGGGAGTAACAAGATCGTCGTGAATCCCGGTACAGGCGGCGTGATCCAGCGACGAGAGCGTGCCCGGCCAAACCACTGCACCTTGCCTTCTGCCGCAAGCGAGTCGAGTGCTCGCTGCACCGAGCGCTGGCTGTTTCCGAGCGCAAGCGCGAGAGCCGAACTCGACCAAGACTCACCGTCCGTGAGGAACGCCAGTACATCAGCATGTTCCTCTTCGACGGGCCTGGCGAGCACGACGACTTCCTGCCCACGCTGTGGAACGAGTGCAAAGCCCCGCTTCGTCGCGCGGATTTCGACTAGCCTCCGGACCATCCTGCGCAGCCGCCCGATCTCGACCCGCAAACGCGCGCGATGCGATTCATCGACGAACCTTGCCCCGAATGCCCGCGCCAGGAGCACATCTCTTGCCACGTCACCTGGCCACCCTTCACCTAATGCGCGTGCGAGGGCGAACAATACCGGACGTCTCGCGAGTGAAACGAGGGTGCCGGCGTGACGGACGAGGTTGCGGCATGCATCCACGACGAGGGCTTTGGACGCCAGCAGCGCTTCGACCTCTTCGAGCAGCAGCAGTCGTTCGTCGCCGCGCGCAATCAGCCGCGCTGCCGGAGTATCCAGAATGTGGGCTGCGCTTTCAACCTCCGCGATCAGTGCCGGGATACCAGCTTGGTGCGCTGCCCGTGCGGCCCGACTCAGCGCGGCCCGAGCTTCTTTTGTCCGCAACCGTCGCACTGCGATTCCCGCAACCACCAGCTCGTGGAAAGCCCGAGACGCCGGCGGGAAAGGATTCGGATCGAGGTCATCGAGCAGACTCTCCGCCTCGTCGAGATGTCCGATCAGAAGGAGGCGCCGGACTTCAAGATAGCGCGCGAATCCGGCGTTCAACCGGTCGCCGTGCGCTTCGAGGGTCGACCGCGCGGCGTCAAGCAGTTTCGCGGGCCAGCCCAGATCGCGTGAGGCGAGGGCGATTTCAGCCTCGGCGACTATGCACCTCGCGCGGGCCACGACTTCTTTGGGGCCGAAGGCGCGTGCACCACGTCTCAGCAGTTCCTTCGCTCGCGCGAAATCGCCGAGCTGCGCCATCGCCATGCCGCGAAGCGCCAGTGCGGGCGCATCATCGCGCAGCGCGACCCGCTTCAACGCTCCGAGGGGATCGCCGGCCGCGAGTGCGCGAGCTGCAGCTGTAATCAGAGAATCCATCCGAATCCCGACACACTTGTCACTCCCACCCCTTCGACGTTCCGCGCTAAATATAGCGCATGGACATCAAACACCAAATCACATCGAAACGACCCAATGGAGCTCCAGTTTGTATGTAAGTTCACAGGTGCGGAACACAGAAACGCAAAAAAAATGAGATTCAGAGGAGGAACACATGTGCCCAGCATGCATCGAAAACACAGCACTGATGGTCGCCGCCGCCACATCCTCGGGAGGAGTTCTGGCGGTGTGCATCGGCAGGTTCAGAAAATTGTTCAAAGCGAGTGGTCTCGGTCAATTTCAGAAAACAAAGGAGAAATAATATGGCAACAAGCAAAGAGACAGATAGAGATGAGAGGCAACATAATATTGGGATGAAGACACCTCCCGTCTTGTCGCAGCAGGAGTGGGAGGCTGCGCGGCAGCAACTCCTCGTGAAAGAGAAGGCCTTGACTCGCTCCCGTGATGCGCTGGCTGCCGAGCGTCGACGAATGCCGTGGATGCTGATCGAGAAGAAGTACGAGTTCGAGGGCCCCAAGGGTAGGGTAAGCCTGCTTGACCTGTTCGAGGGCCGCAGGCAGTTGATCCTCTATCGCGCCTTCTTCGAACCAGGAGTCTTCGGCTGGCCTGAGCATGCCTGCCGCGGCTGCTCGCTGGGCGCAGATCAGGTCACGCGCCTGGCCCATCTGAACGCTCGCGACACCACCCTCGCCTACGCCTCACGCGCGCCGCAAGCGGACATTGCGCGCCTGAAGGCCCGAATGGGCTGGGAGATGCCCTGGTACACCATGACTGACAGCTTCGACGCCGACTTCGGCGTCGACCAATGGCATGGCCACAACGTGTTCTTCCGCGATGGCGACCGCGTGTTCCGCACCTACTTCATCAACAACCGCGGCGACGAAGCGATGGGGACCACCTGGAGCTACCTCGACATCACGCCCCTGGGCCGCCAGGAGACTTGGGAGGATTCGCCGGAAGGTTATCCCCAGACTCCTCCGTACAAGTGGTGGAACTGGCACGACAACTACGACGCTGAAGCCTCGCCGCACGCGAAGTGGGTCGATATCATAACCGACCCTCAAGCGGCCGCTGCCCGAAGGCGCGAGGAAGAGGCGATAGCAAGCTAAAAGAAGAGCGCTAAAAGAAACCTGGAGTTTTCGAAATTGGATATCAGCCTGAATGGCCGCTGACGGCCGCTCGTTCAATTCGCGTGCGGAACGGAGTATGGCAAAATTCTCCTGGTTGGCTGATCATTTTTGACAGATCATGTCTGACAGATCATGATCGGTTGACAATTGGCGCTGGCGATTCCGATGGCCGCGCCACAGCTTCGATGCCAGGTTCGCGCCCATGTCCCAGTCTCCAAATCCAGCCGCGTCGCAGCAGGTGGCGCCTTTGCTTGCGTTGGCCAGTGAGGCTCTCAGGGCCGGGCGACCCGCCGATGCGATCGCGCCCTTGCGCGATGCAGCAATGCTGCAGCCGTCCAACGCGATCATCCAGCACGACCTCGGCCTCGCCTGCCTCGAGGTCGGCCGCGTACCTGAGGCCATCGCGGCGTTACAACGGGCCGTCGCCAGTGACCCGCGCTATGCCGACACGTATTTCCGACTGGGAATCGCGTTGGAGAAACTGGGCAACATCGGCGAGGCAATCGCTGCATACGATCGTGCCACGAAGCTGTTCCCATCCTTGACCGAGGCGTGGTTCCGCGCCGGCGCCCTGTTCCACACACTGGGCTATCGCGAACAGGCGATCGGCTGTTTCCGGCGCGCGGCATCAACCGGAGACAGAAACAGCTTCAGCCGCCTCGGCAACGCGCGGGCGCTGCTGACCGAGGATCGTAATCAGGAAGCTGAACAGGTGTTGCAAGAGACGCTGGTGGCCGATCCGGCGAATGCCATGGCATACGATTTGCTGGGCAATCTCCTCACTGAGTTCGGCCGTTTCGACGAGGCCCGTGCATGCTTCGAACGCGCGATCGCGATCGCGCCGCTGCTGGCCGGAAGCTACTACGAACTGGTCCGGTGCCGCCCGATCACGAGCAATAACAATAAAAATAAAAATGACCACGGTCTGCTTCCTGCGATGCAAGCCGCCCTGGCCACGCCGGGACTGGACGTAGTGCAACGCCTCCGGGTTCACCTCGCCATCGGCAAGGCGGCGGAGGATCTTGGCGACTACGCCTTGGCCATGCAGCATTTCGACACCGCAGACGCGGTGCGCCGGGGCACTGTGAATTTCGACTCGGCCGCGTTCTCCATCGAGATCGACCGCCTGATTGCCCGCTGCACACCCGAATGTATCGCCGACGCGCCAGAGCTCGGCAGCCCGGATGCGACACCGGTGCTGATCCTCGGCATGCCACGGTCGGGCACAACTCTCGTCGAGCAGATCATCTCCATGCACCCCGAGGTCGGGGCGGGCGCCGAGCTGCATTTCTGGAACCAGCGCGGGGCGGAGTGGCACCGCTCCGATGTCCCTTCGGGCGCTGCGACCGGGAACGAGACGCCGGCCGTTACCACGCACTTCATGGCCACGGATTTCGTCCTCTCGGAGTTCTTGGCCAAGGCAGAGGCAGACTATCTTGCTGTGCTGCGCGCGATCGCCCCCAAGGCGGCGCGAGTGACCGATAAGATGCCGTTCAACTTCCTCTGGGCCGGGCTGATCCACATGGCATTCCCGCGCGCACTCATCATCCATTGCCGCCGCACTGCAATCGACACGGCCCTGTCGATCCATCAAACTCATTTCCGTCCCGGCCTGGCGTTTCCAACCGGAGGCGTCGAACTGGTCGCTTATTTCCGCGACTATCAGCGGCTCATCGACCATTGGCGGAGCGTGCTGCCGGCGGATCGCTTCATCGAGGTCGATTACGAGGAGCTGACGCGAGCGCCCGAACCCGTCATCCGACGCATCATCGCGGCCAGCGGCCTGGCGTGGCACGATGCCTGCCTCCGCCCCGAAGCGAATCCGCGCGCTGTAAACACCCCCAGCAAGTGGCAAGCCCGGCAGCCGATCTATCGCACCTCCGTCGCGCGCTGGCGACGCTACGAACCATGGCTGGGGCCGCTGCGCGCGCTCGTCGACGACGCGTCGGAACTGGACGCGCGTACCCCCCGATCGTGATCGGGCTCAAGCGGCCCACCTCACCGGAAAGATACGAAAACAACCTCCGCAACTGACCCCACTCCAGGCCGAGCTGCGCGATTCAAATCCGCCAGAAAAAGTTCAGCCATGTTACAGAAATTTCACCTGATCTTAATAAAAGCGTCACAGTCCCCTGTCAAGGTTGCTGATCACTAAAGTTAGGGGCCCTGGTTCTATTTCCATCGCGATGTCGCAGGGCCGATCCCTGTTGCTGATGAAAAGATTCGAAGGAGGAGAAGGTATGTCTCGAAAGGCGTCTCGAAATAACCCTCAACGAAAATCTCGAAATAAATCTCGGATCAACCGTCTGCGTCCAGTCACCACCATGCTCGCGGCTGGGCTGAGCTTGACGACGCTCGCCGCTGCTCAGTCCAAGGAGTACCCGACCTACCTCGTCGGACCCCAGAAGAATGGCTCGTGGGTCGTCAGCGATGGCGCGGTCATCACGCCAGCCGGCACCCAAGTCGACCTTGGCATCCGGGTCCGCGCCAAGGCCATCGCGCTGAATCCCAATGCCAAAAGTCACACCGCTGCCGTCCTCACCCTGGGTGCAACACAGGCCGTCGAGATATTCGACACCAACACCGGCAATGTCCTGCAGAATTACGCCGCCTTCGGATCGGATTCGAGCGGCAGCTATAGCGGCATAGCCTATTCGGCGGACGGCAAGTACCTGGTGTTCAGCCAGGACAGTAGCAACGTCACCGTCACCAAGGTCACTCCACAGGGATTGCTGGAAGACGACGCCCAGATCAGCGTTCCGCCGAACAATTCCTTCATCACCTGCTTCCCGAACAGCCCTCCGGCCTCTTATGGCAACCCCTGCGGCTCGTTCTATAGTTCGTACACTTCTTATCCCGGCGGGGTCGCGCTCTCCAAGGACGGCCAGAGCGCTTACGCCCTGCTCAACCAGAACGATACGCTCACTCAGATCAACCTGAGCACGAAGGAGCAAGGCACGCAGATCCGCGTTGGCAACGCGCCCCACAGCATCGTGATCAATGGCGCCGGCACTACCGCTTACGTCAGCAACGAGGGAGGCCGCGCCGCCACGGAAGCGGACTTCCAGATCAACTCCGCCGGCACTGAAATCGTCGCTGACCCGGTGGTTGGCGCCGCCATCACCGGTACCGTCTCTGTGGTCGATCTGGCCACGATGACGGTCACCGCCAACATCTCGACCGGCCTGCACCCAACCGGGATGGCACTCTACGGAGCAAACCTGTTGGTCGCAAACACTTACAGTGACACGATCTCGGTGATCAACACGAACACGAACGTGGTAACGCGGACCATCGATCTTGCGCTGCCGATCGGAGTGCCCGGCCAAGGTCCGGCCTACGGCGCGGCGCCAACCTCGATCGCCGTAAATTCAAAGACAGGTATTGCCTACGTCGCGCTTTACAATGCCAATGCGATCGGGGTAGTCGACCTCACCCCCGGAGCGGCCAATCCCGTTTTGGGCATGATCCCGGTAGCCTACGCACCGAGCTCAGTCGTGCTCGACGCGGCCAATAACACCCTTCTCGTTGCTAATGACAAGGGCATCGGCGCGCGTCTTTCGTACGAGTGCGACCATGGCGTCTGCGGCTATAACACTCACCAGGACAATGGCACCGTCAGCATCGTACCGGTGCCGCTTAGCGGAACCTTGCAGGCGATGACGCAGCAGGTTATCTACAACAACCACTGGGATCTGGCGAAAAATATCGCGTCAGCCAGCGGTGGCAACCCGAAGACGAAGCCGGTCGCACTCCCGGCCAAGATCGGCGATCCGTCGCTCATCAAGCACGTGTTCGTGATCATCCGTGAAAACCGCACCTATGATCAGATTCTGGGCGACGTGGCCGCTGGCAATGGCGACGCAAACCTGGCAGTGTTCGGCTTCAGCCCCCCGACTTACCTGGACACGCCGAACGCGCACGCGCTCGTGACGCGCTTCCCGCTCCTTGACAATTTCTACAACCCGAGCCGCCAGTCGGCGGACGGTCACCAATGGATCCAGGAGGCCATGGCGCCCTACGCCGATGACATCCAGTCGCCCGACTGGGTTCGCAGCTATCCCGGCGGGAACGCTGGCGATGCCCTCGCCTACCAGAACAAAGGCTTCGTCTTCTCGGAAGCAGCCGCCGCCGGTCTGTCGGTGAAACTCTACGGCGAATACGTTGAGAACGACACGTTCCTACAGCCGAACGGGTCAACCGACGAGCCGAGCTGGAGCCAGTTTTACGCCGACTCGCAATGCTTCGAGGGAGGGCCCGATTGCGGGCCTCCTGGAACCCCGGGCGAGACGACGCTCTATTATCAGAACACGGTCCAGGCAGAATCTTCTATCCCGGCCGTGTATAACCACCTCATTAAGAACTTCCCGCAGTTCGATCTGGGCATCCCCGATCAGTTCCGTGTCGATCTGTGGGTGCAGGACTTCAACAAGGACGTCGCGAACGGTACGGTTCCTGCGATGGAACAGTTGTGGATCATGTGCGACCACACCGGCGGCCCTCCCACCTCGGACGCCGAACAGGCCGATAACGACCTGGCCGTTGGGCGCATCATCGACTACATCAGCCACAGCAGCGTGTGGTCCACGTCGGCGATCTTCATCGAGGAGGACGACGCGCAGAACGGCGTCGACCACGTTGACGGTCACCGCAGTCCAGGCTATATCGTCAGCCCATACGCCGTGCAGAACGGACCCACCGACAACACCTACTACTCGCAGGTCAACATGACTCGGACGATCGAGCAAATCCTCGGTCTGACGCCCATGAACCAGTACGACCTCGTGGCATCGCCCATGGGGACGGATTTCGTCAAGGGCACGCCGCCCGCGGGGAACTTCGAGCCGTGGACGCACGTGGCGAACCAGGTCCCGCTGACCCAGGGCGTTGGACAAAACGAAGTGAATCCCAAGGACAACCCTAAGGTCAGGGCCCTGAGGGAGGCTTGGCTTCAGAAAAAGACGCAGATCTTCGCTGGCAAGCTGAACAAACCCGACTCCGAAGACCCGGACACCGTCAACCATCTGAACTGGTACATGGCCACCGGGTTTACGAGGCCCTATCCCGGGGAGAGCACGGTTCGGCCCCCCAGCGAATTCAACAGACCGGCACCCACGAAAGTTGATGACGACGACTAGGAGCTAAAACAGGCTCCGACTGCAACTGCCCTCTCCCCGATGACCGGGGAGAGGGTTTTTTGTTCACGCCTCAAACGCAAAGTCCCCACCAACCTGAACCCGCCCCACCACCTCGTTCATTTTCGTGACCACCGCAAACGGCAGAAAAAAAACCCGCAGTTTATGGTTTTATAGTGGCGGAGAGGGTGGGATTTGAACCCACGATACCCGTTAAGGTATGTCCGCTTTCGAGGCGGATCGTTTCAACCGCTCACGCACCTCTCCGGAGAAGCATTCATTCGTCAGCAGAAGCGGCCTCTTGCCCTCAGCGCTGAGGCCGTGTCCTCACTTGAAACCTAAACTACGAAAGAGCCTGCGCGAGTGCAAAAACAGCAAACCGCAAGCAGCTCTAACGACGACGCCTGAAAAATTCCTGCACCATCTCTGACGAGCGTCCCGCTAGTACGCCACCCCGAACCTCCATCTGATGGTTCAGACCGGGGTGATTTACGACCCGCAGAATCGAATGGACAGCGCCTGCCTTCGGGTCGTCGGCACCGTATACCAGGCAGCGGACCCGAGCATGAACGGCCGCTCCCGCACACATGGCGCACGGCTCAATTGTAGCAAACAGTTCGCAGTCGCCCAGTCGGTGGTTACCCAGCTGTCGACCCGCCTCGCGCAATGCCACAATCTCAGCATGGGCAGTTGCGTCGTGGTCGGCCAGATTGCGATTCCATCCCCGCCCCACCACTTGCCCGGAGCGCACCACGACCGCTCCCACCGGTACCTCTCCCTCAGCCAGCGCGCGTTGCGCACAGCGCAGGGCCTCTTCCATCCAGAGCTCGTCGGAAGAATGCTCATCGGATAGCCGTTCAATGGTCAACGGGAAGGGAAGTTTCCTTTCTTATTACACGTTTGCATTGTATTGCACATTGTATTGCACATTCGAGCGCCAGGCGGGACCACTTTCTGAGATGTGCATCTCTTTGTTTATCTTATATTTGCGCCAATTTATTGAATGAATGCCGCAAGTTGCAAATGGCACGAGGCTTGCTCCTTCACGGATGGTAAGCGTCCATCCCCGGAGCCCTTCGATAGCACCCTCGAATGAGGAGGACCAACACCGTGAAAAATATCAACCGAGCTGCGGCCGTCGCCGCGTTTGCTCTGCTGTTCTCAGGTTTCGCATTCTCGCAAGCCGTGTTTAATGTCGTCAACGTACCCGGATCGGTTCCCGATTCTCTGATTGCGATCAACAACAGCAGCCAGGTGGTGGTGAACGGGGGAAGCGGCGGTTCTTCGCGGATTTCAGTTTGGGGTCGCATCGGTGGAGGCCAGAGCATCGCTTTCTCCGGAAATAACAATATCGCAACTGCCATCAACAACTCCGGCGAGGTTGTCGGCGCCGGCGTTGCTGGTAATTCGAGTCCTCTTCAGGCTTTCGTCTGGCAGCCCACGGACCCCCCGCAGTGGGCAGGTTCCCTTGGAGGCGGTCTGAGCGCGGCGACCGGACTCAACGATTCCGGCGCGTTTGTCGGATTTTCCTACACCGCCAGCTATGCCCAGCATGCATTTCTCTCGACTCTGGCCGGCGGCATGCAGGATCTTACTCCAGATCTCACCGGCGTCGGCGGCGCCACGGCCGAGGCAATCAATTCCGCGAACGAGGTGGTTGGTTATTACTTCCCCAATGGCAGCCTCAAGCCCCTGGGCTTCATCTGGACCCAAGCCGCTGGTCTTCAGAATCTGGGCGCTCCGGGCACGCTCGCATTTGCGGTCAACGATGCCGGGACGATTGTGGGACAAGCCCCCGTTTCCAATGGCTATCGCCACGCTTTCTCCTGGACCGAGGATGGCGGATTCCAGGACCTGGGCACTCTCGGCGGCGAAGAAAGTTCTGCTCTCAGCATAAACCGCCAGGGATGGGTCGTCGGAACCTCCCTTACGACCTCTCAGAACGGATATCTGCACGGCTTTCTCTGGATTCCCGGCGCGGGCATGCAGGACCTCAACGTCCTTGCAAAACTGGCCGCCAAGAATCAGCAAACTTATTCCGTGCAGGTCAATGATGCCGGAGTGGTCGCGATCTCCACCAATGTGAGCAGCTATCTCTTGATTCCCAAGATGACGGCCAAGCTGACGTCGTCGCTCAACCCGGCAGTCGCCGGACAGCCGGTCACATTTACCGTCACTGTCACGTCGCTCGCGGGAGCACCGCCGGATGGCGAGACCGTACAGTTTTCGGCAAATGGCAGCGTCATCGGATCCGGAACTCTCCAAGCCGGAGTGGCGCAGTACACAACCTCAGCCCTTCCGGTTGGCAAGGATCCCGTCCAGGCTAGCTACGTGGGCGACACGAACTATCTTGCCGTCAGTTCCACCGCGCTGACCGAAGTCGTCAATCCCTAGTCAATCTGTAGACAATCTGCTTCCGGTTGAGACGCGGCTGGCCGCGTCTCTCCTTTTTTCAGAGGATAACGCGCACGCCTCTCATCCCGAAATATTCCCATTGCCCGTCCGTTTTCTCGCAGTGTTATCCTAGGCAGGTTATGGGAATCACGCAGATATTGCGGAAGGTGTTCCTGTGGGACTTGATCCAGGGACTGGGCGTGACCTTTCGTTATCAGGATCCGAAAGAAATCTATACCGAGCAGTATCCGCTGGAGCGGCCGCAAGTCGCCGAGCGATACCGCGGCGCCCCCCGGCTCAACGTGAACCCGGATACCGACGAATCTCTTTGCATCTCCTGCGATCTGTGCGCGCTTGCTTGTCCGGAAAACCTCATCGTAGTGACCAGCGAGCGCAACGAAAAGACGCGCCGCAAAGAGCTGGTGAACTTCACCTATGACCTCAGCCGCTGCATGTTCTGCGGTTTGTGCGAAGATGCGTGCCCTACCGACGCCCTCGAACTCACCCAGGATTTCGAACTCGCGAGCTACTCCCGCGAGGGCATGATCTGGGATCGCGAGACGCTCGAAAAGGGTCCGTACCCCACGATTTACAAAAAGTAGGGCAGCACGTCCTGGTGATTTTCCACCCTCCTTTTACTGCGCCAGCCCCAACTTCGTTCCTAAGGACCTTCCTTCACTCTTCCGATGCGTCTATCCGGTCATGGCCGGACAGAAGATCCCCTTCGTCCTTTCGCGCGAAGGGTATCGTCTTTCGGGTCTAAGGTCCCCCCAAGCCCAGCCGATAGCTCCCTGTATGACGAGATCACATCTGGACGTGCATTACGTCACAAGTCTGCGGTCCGACGCTACCTGCGGAACACATTCGAAGCGCCTCAACCGCCGCCGCATAGTGGCGAAGCTATGACCTGCCGTTCGTGATCAGAATGAAAATGAACAACTGCTCGAGAGGAAAGCCAGAAATGAAGGAACAAGACTCTGCTTACATTCTGCTGGTAGCCGACAAGCCCGGAGACGCCGACCTCGTGCGCTTGCGCCTCCTGGAAAGTACCCGCAAATTTCATGTCAATTGCGTCACTCGCCTCTCTGACGCTCTCGCCTGTCTCGATGTGGAAACTCCCTCTCTCGTGCTCCTCGACCCGAACCTTGCCGACAGCCACGGCGCCGAGAGCATTCGTAAGATCACGCAAAAAGCCCCCAACGTGCCGGTCGTCATCCTGTCGGGTCTCGACGACGACGACCTGGCCATCAAAGCTGTTCGGCAAGGAGTTCAGGATTACCTGTTCAAGAGCGATGTCACCTGCAAACATCTCGAACGATCCATTCGCTACGCCGTCGAACGCAAGGAGTTGATGCGCGCTCTGGAGGCCACCCGCAAACAGCAACTCGAATTCAAGGATCAGTTTCTCTCGCACGTGTCGCATGAATTGCGTACTCCTCTGACTTGCATTTACCAATACGTAACCCTTCTCTTGGATGGACTCGCGGGGCCGCTCGCTCCCGATCAAACCGACCATCTGAAGTCCGTACTGAAAAGTGCGAATCAGTTGCACGCCATGATTCGCGATCTGTTGGAAGCGACTCGCGCCGATAGCGGCAAGCTGCGCATCGAACCACGTTGTATCGATATTGGTGAACTGGTTCAGCAAGCGGTCGCGATGTTGAGGCCCACGGCCGATAAAAAACACATAGGCCTTGATGCCGTGCTGGAGCAGGCGATTCCTCTGGTCTATGCCGATCCCGACCGCGCTCTCGAAGTCCTCGTCAACCTGATCGACAACGGAATCAAGTTCACCCCCGCTGGAGGATCAGTGACCGTGAGAGCTGCACTGGTCGAGACCGATCCGAGCGGTGTCTATCTCTCGGTAAGTGATAGCGGCCGCGGCATTCCTCCGGAGAACGTCTCTCAGGTTTTCGAGCGACTCTACCAGGACCCTCACGCCGTGGATGGGAATAAGACGGGCCTCGGTCTGGGTCTCTACATCGCCAAAGAAATTGTCACTCTTCACGGCGGGAGGATGTGGGTCGCAAGCCAGCCCGGATGCGGCAGCACATTCTCGTTCACCTTGCCTCTCTATTCTCTGGCCAAGCTCCTGCTCCCTGTCATCACCCATCGCGGACATTTACGCCCGGACCTCGTGCTGCTGCGGATGGAACTCACGCCGCGGAACACGGCATTGCGCGGAAGCTGGAAAGAAGCCTGCCAGCAATGTCTGGAGCGCCTGCGCCTGTGTATCTATGTGGATAAGGATCTGGTTCTTCCGCCCATGGCAGCCCGTGGCGCTGGCGAGACATTTTTTGTCGTCGCCTCTACCGACATGATGAAGGTCAACATCATGATGGATCGGATCCGCGACCAGGTCGGCGCTGTACCCAGGTTGAAGGCGAGCGGCACTTTGCGGGTCACGGCTGAGATGATTCCAGGCGCGCCCGCCGCCGACCCCAGGACCCTCGAACAACAAGTCTGGGGCGTCGCCGATTCTGTGGCCGAGATGATCCGGCAAGGGCCTTCGAGCAGACCCCATCTCATCGAAATGGAAAAGGAGAATTACGAACATGCAAACTGAAAGTTATGACGCTGGGCAGCCTCGGAATCGAGCAAAAATCATGGTTGTGGATGACGATCCGGATCTAAGGCAGGCTTTGAGTTTACGTTTGCGCGCAAATAATTTCGATACCCTGAAAGTTTGTGACGGTTATTCCGCCATCGCCATGGCTCTGAAGGAACGTCCTCAGTTGATCATCCTCGACCTCGGCCTGCCGGCGGGCGACGGTTTTGCGGTGCTGAAGAGTTTGCGGCAGTATCCGGACCTTGCCGACATCCCGGTCATTGTCCTTACGGCGCGCGATCCTGAAGCCAATGAAAAACGTACTTTGGAATCCGGCGCCATGGCCTTCTTCCAGAAACCGGCCGACAACGAAGAACTGCTGGGAGTGATTCGCGCCTGCCTGCAGGCGGGATGGGGATGTGGTGGAACCTTGCCCTCGTAGTCTTGGCCAGGGCTCGTCAGAACCACGCTCGTCGGAAAAGGAAGGCTAAATGCATTTGGAGACCGCGGAAGCGATACGCCAAGTCCGCCTCTATACCATCCACCGGCGCGAACCGCGCTACGTCTACACCACTCCAGTCACGCTGCAGCGCTTCTTGCGCTTCGGACCCGTCGTCACTCGTGCGATGTGCCTCAATATCAGTCTCCGCGGCATGTCTGCTTTGGTTTGCGGTGCGCCTCGGGTCGGCGAAACGGTCGTGATTGAGTTGCCCTTGCGCGATGCGCCGATCGAGATGCTGGCGACGGTGCGGCATAGTAGTGATGCCAGGTCTGGCTTTGAGTTCTACCCTTTGTCTGTGCCTGATCAGGATGGACTGAACGACTGGATACGGGAACAGGAAAAGCGTGAGGAAATGAGATTGCCTTACCCTGATATTCGCGCGGCTGGTTTTCGCCGCAGCAGTTAGACTTCATGATTGTAACTAGTCCGCCGATGGCAGCGGCCGTCCCTGAATATTCCACGAAATATGATGGACCGCGCCATTGGTGGCGAGGATCGCCGATTTGCCCGGAGCGAACGCCAGTCCAACTAAGCCTTGGCCCGACACTTCCAGGCTGGCCTTGCCTTGGGGAGTAATCTTCACCAGCCCGCGTTTGCCAGCGAGTGATGCGGCAACATAGACGTTGCCTTCCACGTCAAGGGCGAGGCCTTGCGGTCGCCCCAGACCGCGATAAAACACCGATACGGTTCCATGCGGGTCAACCTTGTAAACCGAGTCGAAGCTGGAAGTGCTGGGGCCGGTTACGAACATGTCGCCGTGCGGGCCGAAGGCAATGTGATAAGCCGAAACGCTCGGCTCCAGCGTCGCAAACACAAAAATCTGCCGGTCGCGCGCGATCTTGAAAATGGTTCCGCTGCGGTCGCCTACGTAGAGATTTTCCTCGCGATCGAAGGCGATCCCGGTCGCCACCCCCATGCCTTCCGCATACGTAGACATGGTGCCATTGGGAGCCACCTTATACACCGCTTCATCGTGTCGCGAAGAAACATACATCTGTCCCTCGCGGTCGAACGCAATCGCGGTGGCATTCATCATGTCGCTGAGAAACGGCTTCATCATGTAATCCGTGTCAATCTTGAAAATCGACACCGGAACTTTTTGTCCGCGCGGTGCCGAGAACGTGACATAGATGTTGCCTTCGCGGTCGAGCGCCGGATTCGTAACCGGATGCAAGTCGCCGGCTACCGGGACCGCGACCTTAATCGAATGCGGATTGCTGACGTGTCCATTCGCGCTCACCACCACCGGCCCCGACGCCGCCCCCTCGGGCACGCGTGCCACCACAAAATCGTCGGAACTGATCAGCACCGCCCCTTCAATCTCGCCGAAACGCACGCTCGGGCGGCGCAACTCATGCGGGCGCAGGCTCTTTCCCACGATTCGAACCTCGCCTCCGGGCAAAGCGAAACCCGGCGACACCGCCTCGATGTGCGGCTTTCCGTTGACGTTTTTCTTTCCCAGCAGACGATCGGAAATGCTCATGAGTTTATTCCGGCGGGAACCGACTCCTTCAGCCGATAGTTACATCAATCAGCCCTACTTCATTAGAAGACCAAAGTGCAACAAGAGATGCATGACCGCGAGCGCATAAACTCCCGCTCCCACGTCATCCACTACAATGCCGGTGCCCTCGGAGAGTCCCTCCAGTCGCCGAATTGGAAACGGCTTCCAGATATCGAAGACACGAAAGAGTATAAGGCCCGCGAGAAAGCTTTTCCAAGCTAGCGGCACGCCGATGAGCGCCACCAGTTGTCCCGCCACCTCATCAATCACGACAAATTGCGGATCTTTAGACGCATAGTCGCGCGCCGTCCGCGTGGCGGCGGGAATTCCGACCAGCGTCACTGCAGCAGCGGCGATCACCGTCGCCCAGGTCCGGCTCCCCGGCGGCATCCATGAAAGTGCCCATGCCCACAAGAGAACGGTGGCCACCGATCCCCAGGTGCCGGGACCCGGTTTGACGTATCCCACGCCGAAGAAAGTCGCGACCAGCGTGCTTCCAAACGAAACATTGCGCCGCTCGGGCGATGCGCCGGTCTCAGTAGGACTCATCACTCTCCACATCATGTATCGCCGGCGTCCCACCCACACAACAATTCAGGCGCCAGACCATCAGCGATTTTAGGAGCGGCGATCACGAGTTGTCTTCAATATCATCTCGGTACTCTGCGACCGCTTCCTCGGCATCCGTCACCGGTGACGAAATCACATAGCCGCCACTCGCCCACTTGCCAAGATCAATCAGGCGGCAGCGATCGCTGCAAAAAGGGAAGTCCGCATCGTTCGCCTTAGTCGGCTTTTTGCAGATTGGACACCGAAGTTTGATGGAACGCTTGCGCGGCATAATCTAAAGTCGACCGATTTGTAATGGCGCGTCCGCACCTGATCGCGTCGGAGTGGGGACAACATTATTCTCAAACAATTTCAGCCACCAGATCGTAATCGTGCGCCGCCGTAATGCGACAGCGGTAAAACTCGCCTTCTTTCGGATCGTTTCCCTCAGGATAGTCATTCACGAAAACTTTCCCATCAATCTCCGGCGCCTGCATCGCGGTGCGGCCCTCGAGCAGCAAGTCAGATTCCGTCGACGTGCCTTCCAGAAGCAGATCGAATTCGCGTCCAATCAGCGATTTCTTCTTCGCCCGGCTGATCTTCTTCTGCATCGACATCAGCGTCTTGCGGCGGCTCTCAATCTCACGCTCGGATAGCTTCCTGTCGTGATCGAAAGCGCCTGCGCCTTCCTCGTCCGAGTAACCGAAGGCACCCATCCAGTCGAAGCCTGCCTGTTTGACGAAGCTGCAAAGTTCCTCAAATTCCTTCTCCGTTTCGCCCGGAAATCCCACAATAAACGAAGTCCGCAAAGTTACGCCAGGCATCACGTGCCGCATTTTCTCGATCGAGCGCAGGAAAAGATCGGAGCCTCCCCCACGCTTCATGCGCTTTAAAACCGTGGCCGCGGCGTGTTGCAGCGGGACATCAATGTACGAGCAGATATTGTCGTGGGTGGCGATCGTTGCCAGCAATCGGCCGGTGATCTTATTGGGATATGCGTAGAGGAAGCGGATCCATTGCAGCCCTTCAATGCCCGCGAGCTTTTCGAGCAGCAGGGCCAAGCCATCTTTCAGCCCTAGATCCTCGCCGTAACAGGTTGTGTCCTGCCCGATGAGCGTGATTTCGCGCACGCCCGAACGCGCCAGTCGCTCCGCCTCCGCAATCACCGATTCGAACCGCCGCGAACGGAATTGTCCCCGAAGCTGCGGAATAATGCAGAAGCTGCAGGGATGATCGCATCCTTCCGCAATCTTTATATAAGCCGAATATCCGGGCGTGGTCAGCACCCGCGGCGTGTGCTCATCGTAAAGGTAGTTCGGCAGATCGGCGACGGCGCCGTCCCATGTATCGCGAGCGAAGCGCCCTTGTCCACGGCGATGATCGCCCTCCGGCCGCGAAGTCACGATCTTCGACGCGCTCGAACCTAAAATGTTGAACGGACTCGGCACCCGGCTTTCCGCCACCCCGGTGGCCGCCAGAATTTTCTCCAGTTCACCTGTCCCCACCACCGCGTCCACTTCCGGAATATTCTTTCGGATCTCGTCGCGAAAACGTTCAACCAGACACCCGGCAACCACCAATTTCGTTGCCTTGCCTCCCGTCTTTGTCTTGTGACGGGCCATCTCGAGAATCGTATCGATGGATTCCTGCTGTGCATTTCCGATGAACGAGCAGGTATTGACCACGATGACGTCGGCGTCCTCGGCGTTAGGAGTAAGTTCGGCGCCGGCCTCGGCCAGCATGCCCATCATTACCTCGCTATCTACGAGGTTCTTTGGGCAGCCAAGGCTCACAAAACCTACCTTAGCCGGGGCAGTCGGCCCCGATATTGTGGATGCAATTTTCTCCATGGGCACTGGACAATTAGTGATGACGGTTGATAATCCTAGTCAGCAGGAACCAGTGTAAACAATTCTAGCATCCAATTTACCCATGTTCGCAGCTTAGGCCGAAGCACCACGGACGGTACCTTGATGTTTTGGTCCCAATCCCGACGCACGTGCTAATCTTATTGAAACGAAACTACATCCCTCAACACTCCGGAGGAGAGAGATGTCGGCTAAACGTCTCGCAGTTCTAGTGGTGCTGGTTATGGTCGCGACCTTGATTTCGAACGCTGGGGCACAAATAAATGAGCTTGCCGCCACGGCGGGCCGTACTTTTGTCAGTACCACCACGATTGTGAATGATCCGTACGTCGGCGACTTCGATCCTCACATCCACTTCGGAAACCCGGCCAGCTTTGAGTTGAATTACGCTCGACTTCTGAAGACCCATAAGATCTTTGGCCTGTATGCGGAAGTGCCCGTCGAGGTCTTTCCTAAAATGTACATCCACACCGATCAGAACCAGATTCCCAGAGATATTGGTGCGCTCTTTGTAACTCCGTCGGTACGGCTGAACATTTTTTCCGGTGACTCTGTCACGCCGTGGGTTAGCGTCGGCGGCGGGTATGGCCGCTTTTGGGCCTCTTCGAATCGTATCTTCTATGGACCGAACCCTGGCCAAACCGGTACCAATACCGGCGTCGTGCAGTTCGGTGCTGGCCTCGATGTATGGTTCTGGCACACTTGGGGCGCGCGTTTTGAGGCGCGTGATTTCTACTCCGGTCTACCGGACTATACCGTGGACACGAGTAATAGCCGTCAGCACAACTACTACGTGGGTGCCGGCGTCCTGCACCGCTTCTAGCTGTAGCGGCTCGTGTGGTGACGGGGCTCGGGCCCTGTCCCGAACCTGCGTAGGGACGGCCGCCCCGGCTATCCAAGCCGGGCGCAGCTCGGCACCTGCCGTGGTGGCGCCAGCCTCTGATTCTGCCTCTACCCCGTGGCCGATTGGCTCACTGTTTCTCTGGAATCTGCTCGTTCGGCGTCCCTGATGTCCTTGAACAGTTCAGGCAGCGCTTGAGCATCATCTACTGACTGTCCAAAGCGCGCGCCTTCGTACGCCCGCGTGAATCGCGCCACCTTCTTCTGCAGTCCCGCTTCCTGAATGGCCGCCACGAAATCGAGCGGCGTTTGTGCAGGAGACTTCCTCCAGCCCAGCCGCGCCATGCGGCTCACCATCCGGTCATACCAAAGTGCGGCGGATTCCCGCGGGGCACGCTCCGGATGTGCGCGCAAGCTTCGAGCACGCAGCCCGCTGACCAGCCCTCGCAGGTTCACCAGCGTCAGCAGGACTGCCCCTAATCCAATCACTCCCCCCAGCCAGCGCATCGGAAATTTGGTGAACCGCCGGTGCGCGCGCCTTGCCGACCGCAGCATCGCGCGATGTTGCATCGCCATCCATTTCCTGGCCTCGTCAAAAAAGCGCCGGCTGTTATTGGCCGCATCCTTCCCCAACGTGCGCTGGTGGCTGGCGTCGTAGTTGATAATCCATTCGCGCCAGAACGATGCGGCCGCATCAACATATAACTGCATCCGCGACCATCCCGTCCGCGTGGGCACGCTTCCCGCCGGAGTCGGATCAAAACTGATCCAACCGAATCCGGAAAAGTAGGCTTCAACCCAGGAATGCGCGTCGCTGGCCCGCACCACATACTGGCCCGTGAGATCATTGAATTCACCGCCGCGGAACCCGGTCACGATGCGCGACGGAATATGCAACGAGCGCAGCATCACCGCCATCGAGCTGGCAAAATACTCGCAGTGACCCTTCTTCCGCTCGAATAGAAAATTAGCCAGTGGATCCGCCGGCAGATTGCGTGACATTTCCAGCGTGTATCCGAAGTGGGTGGATAGATACCGCTCCAGCGCGATTGCTTTGTCATAGTTACTCGGCGCCGTCGCGGTGATCTCCTCCGCCAGTTTTGCAATGCGGATGTCGAGTGGTGGCAGTTTCAGGTACGCGTCCAGGGCTTCGGGTACGCTGTTCGCTGCCAGGCGAATCTCGTCGCCGTCGATCGTCGGCATTCGCGACTCACCTTCATAACGATTAATCGGATGATCAGAATCCAGGTTGTATAAAGAGCCACCGGCATCCATACTCACCTGCCGGGAATTCCCCTTGAGACTCTGCGGCCGCTCCGCCAGAAAATAAACATTGGTGCCCAGTGGTTCCATCAGCACGTGATAATGAATGGATCGTCCCGCCGCCGCCGCGGTTCCACGCGGACCCAATTGCAACGGCGCCAGGCGATAACTTCCATCCCCGGAGGGCCGCAACATGGTTTGCTCATAGGAATTTGTCCAGACTCTGCCGTCGAACGAGCTCAGCGCAATTCCACGCCACTTTATGTCGTAAGCGCCTTGTAGATCGTCCTCGATCTCGATATGCATCACCACCGCACTGGACTGCTGAATCTGGCCGATGCGCCCCAGTTGCACGCGATCCGTAAAGCCAGTCGAAACATCGCTCGTCGGAGTGTAGGCGCTGAGGTAGCGTGACGAAACCCGGGGAAGAAGAAAGAAGATCGCGAAACTTCCCGCCAGGATCATCAGCATCAGCGCGGGAGCGATCGCTAGTAATCCGTAAGCCATGCGCTGGGTAGGAGAAATGCCAGGAGACACACTCCTGGAAGCAGCCCCAGCAGACGTGCGGGAAGAAGCAAGGCCCGGAGGATCCAGCGCATGCGTTGGCTCGGAGGCGACGGAGTGCCGCATCTCCATCAACACAAATGTGATGACCGCTACGAGCAGAAAGCCCGCAAAGGTAAACAGGAAAACACTGCCAACCGTAAGCACGGCCGCCGCCAGCACCATCCCAAACGATAGCGCCGCCAGCATGTAGTGGTCGCGCGTCCGTTGCAGCGAGAAGAGCCGCACGACCATGCCAAAGAGTACGAGGTGAATGGTCGATCCCAGAAAACTGCGCGACACAAAAAAGTAGTCGGCAAGGTAGACGAAGACGTAGATCAGCGTCAGGTAAGTCGTCCAGCGTTCCGGGATGGTGAACTCGCGGCCCGTCAGCAGCAGGTATCCACGGAAAACCAGCGCCATGCCGACCAGAACCACCGTCGGCAAATCCAGCCCCCCGGTCGACGCGACCGCGCCGAAGGCAGTCAGCACGAGCAGATACAGCGCCACATTAAAGTAGCGCTCGATGGCCTTGGCCATGGTAATGCCGCCCGGCTTGATCGAGGCTTCCGTCACAAGAAGCTTCTATTGTTGGTGAAACCGGCGCAGAAGGGAAGTCTCCGCAGTAACAAGATGTCGCCCAGGCTACACCTTCGCCGCGATCGCCGCCATTTCTTCTTCCCCACTCCGCGATTCGCGGTTCTCGATCCCTTCGCGGTTCTGGATCTCGTTCGCGTTCTCGATCTCAATTTCAAAGACGGATTCCAACTTTGTGATCCGCAACACTTCGCGCACCGGTTCGGTTGGATTCCGCAGCGTCAGGTAAATGCCGGCTGCCTGCAACGAAACCAGCGCGCCGATGCCAGCGGCATCAATCGCGTCGACCCCCGCCAGATCCAGGATCACGTTTTGCCCAGCGTGCCCAATTGCCCCACATAGAATGCCCGTCTCATCGCCACGCACGAGCCTGCCCCGACACCGCAGAACCACCTCATTATTCTTCCCTGAATCGTCCAATGTTACGGTCAGCATGGTTTCGACCTCCTGGAATTTCCCGTTCCCAGCGGGAAACTCCTGCCCCAGTAGTCAGTCATGACAGGCAAACATTATAGGCGAATAAAAAACGAACATCAACCAGAAAACTTAAGCCCCGGTTGACTCCACGAGCACCTCTGCTTCCCGAGTCAGGCCTTCGTCTCCGGGGCAGTTCCGCCAAACGAACCGCAACGCCCTCGCATACCCTCGCGGAATTTTTCGCGCTCCTCCGGGGTCATCCCCTCCATTCGCTCCCGCATGCGATTGCGCCACCGCATACGTCCCCCACGCCCGCCCCGTAGTCCTCCGAAGAGCAACTTGCTCAAAATCAGGATGCCGATCGCTTGCCAATAACCGATTGTGCGCAGTCCGAAAAGCGCCGGCATCAGCCAATTCCACAGACTCATCACCACCACGCCCAGCAACACCATCACCAGGGTGGCCAGAACAACCATCGTCGCCACTCTTGCCGCTCGATTCTTGATCATTTCTTTTCTCCTCATGCGTTCGTGAATTCCTCGTAAACTTCCCGCAACCGCTCCCGCAGATGAAGCACCGCGTAGTGCTTGCGTGAAAGCAGCGTATTCACGCTCAGGCCGGTTTCCGCTGCCAGTTCCTTGAAGCTGCGACCCTCAATCTCATGGGCCACAAATACCTCGCGCTGCTCTTCCGGGAGTTCCTCGATCGCATCCTCCAACTCCTCTAGCAACACAGCGCGGGCGTAAGCCGCCTCCGGCCCTGCCTCTGGCGAAGGCAGCAAGTCTTCCAGCGTGCGAAGCTCGCCATCCTCCCCGACCGCCGGATCATTCGTTGACGCCTCGGGCTTCTTCTTGCGGAACAGGTCGATGATTCGATTACGCGACACGCGAAACAGCCATGCCCCCGCCTGCTCGATGGGCTTCATCAGGCGGTACGTCTCCACGAACTCGTAGAAGACCTCTTGCAGAATGTCTTCTGCGTCCCTCGGGTCGGCCACACGTCTCCGGATGAAGTTGCGGAGCCTGGCTTTCTCGCGATCGATCGTCTCCGAAATCTGCTGATCTCGCTCCGCCATCATCGACTGTATTCTCAGCGCTTCGTCCATCTACTGTTGTAGACGAATCAGCGAGAAAAATATTTTAAGATTTCGTATCCAGAGCTGCTGCAGCAGAGTCGTAAGTGCGTTCCATTCAGCCCCTTTTGAGACTGGGCAGCAATTCACGGAGATTTTCAGCGATCCGTAAAAACCTCGAATCCATCGGCAGAAAGCCTGGTTTCTGTTTACAATACCTGCCCATGGACTACCTTCTGAAAACTGAGCCGACCGTATATTCCTTTGCGAATCTGGAGCGCGAAAAGACTACGATTTGGGACGGCGTCACCAATCCCGCCGCCGTGAAACACCTGCGCGAGATGAAGCCCGAAGAGCGACTGGTGATTTACCACACCGGCGACGAGAAAAGTGCGGTCGGAACGGCCTCGGTTGTTTCGGTGGATGCGAGCGATCCCAAAACTCCACAAGTCAAGATCAAAGTAGCGAAGCCAATCGCCAAGCCCAAGACACTGGCCGAAATCAAAGCGCGGCCATCATTTGCGGACTCTCCGCTGGTGAAGCAGGGACGACTCAGTGTAGTACCGCTGACGGCGGCTCAGTACGCGTGGCTCGTGGGAGAGTGAGAGTCGCGTCAGGCCGACGCCATCCTGCTTCTGCCCACAAACGAAATGATCCCATTCACGGGTTACGTCCGGACCACCCGCTCCGTGCATTCCGCCTCCGAGCACGCGAAGGTTACGTGATTGCGCTGCCGGTCGAGGCTGATGATGAACATTGGACGCCCGTGGCGATCGCAGCTAGGTTGGTCGGGCAAGATCACGGGAGCGTCTCCACGCTTGGGCGTGGTGTAGCCGATGCGCTCGCCAAAACAGCGGTGGCAGAACTTGTCGGTGCAGCGAAAGAATTCGATGGAATAGTCAGCGTTGTAAGGAGCCAGTACCGGCTCCATGGTGCGGTAATGCTGATCGCAAAGGGGCAGCAGGTCCGTCCGCATGCGAAGTGAGTTTAACACCGAAACCATGCAGCGATGAACGATGAAGCGATGAGCGACTGGATCATTGGCCGATTGCACGTTAATGACTCAATACCTCAATCACTCAATGACAAAATGATCTCACCCGATGTAGCGCATGGCGTCGACAATGTTGAGGTGCGACGCGCGGTACGAGGGAATGACGCCGCTGACTACTCCTACCAGGCCTGCGACGATCATGGCCACCGCCGCTGTGGAAGTGGTCATGTGCATCGAAACCGGTAATCCCACGCCCGGACGCGCCATGAAGAGAATGGCCACGCTGGCTAGCAAGACGCCGAGGGAGCCCCCGATCAGGGCAATGGCGATTGATTCACTCAACAGCAGTTTCAGGATGCTTCCGCGGGTGAAGCCCAGCGTGCGGAGCACGGCGACCTCGCGGGTGCGTTCGCGAATCGACATCGCCATGGTGTTGGCGCAGACCAGCAGCGTGGTGAAAAGCACCGCCCCGCAGATGCTCAGGATGAATGTCTTCACGCTACCCAGCATGGAAATGAAATCGGCTTTGAACGCCTCTTCGCTCTCGCTCTTGGTCGGAACCGGGCTTCCGTGGAACATCTCGTCGATCGTGCGCGCGGTTCGCGGCATGTCTTCCGCCGTGTCGACGCGCGTGAAATAAAAGCCTGCCGTGTCTTTGAACCAGTCAACGGATTCTTCCAGATATTTGGCGTGAAAGTACAGGTTACTTTGCGGCGGATCGATGCTGTAGATACCACGCAAAGTCAGATCAAGATTGGTCGGAAAGATACTTCCCTGCAGGATGATGTGATCGCCGATCTTCCAGTTATGTTTTTTCGCGAGATTGTCGTCGACGACACAGCCAGCACGATCGCGCTTCCAGGCGGCTAGCTCGTCGGCGGGCATGACTTTGTCGGCCGCGACCTCAAAGTATTCGTCAGGATCGGTGGCGAATTGAGCGAAATAGTTTTCCGGCTTGTCGTCCTTATACTTGCCTCCAAACCAGGTCATAGGGACGACGTGCACCACCCCGGGAATGGCGCGAATCTTGTCGCGATAATAAATAGGAAGAAAATTGGCCAGCGAAACCTTGTGCCGCGTCATGATGCGAAGCGCAGAATCTGGAGCTCCCTTGTCGATGTAGAAGCTCCGCCACACGCAAAGCATGATGCAGAGCAGGAGCAGAGAAAACGCGATGCTGGCAACCGTCAGCAGACTGCGCCGCTTGTTGCGAAAAGCCGACTTAGCCACAAAGCGGGTGAGGGTCATGGCGGTGAAAATATTTTACACCGCCCCTTCCGCCATCATCGCGACGTGTGGTGAAGGCGGTCCACCCCGTCAAGTCCGCAGCCGGCATTCTTCTTTGGGCGCGAGCGGACCTGATCGAACAGCTAACGGGTGGGGGGTTACTAAAGAAATTCCTATTTACCAATCCTTAATTGTCTCTTCATAAACGCGCAAACAAAGCAAGGCAAGAATCAGCCATGCCTAAGTTTCCGATCGTGTGGGATAACCGAGAAGTACTGAGCGCGCCTCCTGTTCTGCCGGGGCTCCCGGGAGTTGCTGAAAAATTTGTTCCTATCAAACAGGCTCGCGAATTGTACCGGTGCGTGCGCGCGGCGCCTCCGGGTCTCTGGTTGGAAGCTCTACTGGCGGAGATGAAGATAAAGCTCGAAGTCCAGGCCGCCGATTTAGAGCGCATTCCCATCAAGGGCCCACTGGTGGCGGTCGCCAATCACCCGTTCGGTGTGCTCGATGGCGCGGCCCTGGCTGTCCTTCTGTCGCGGGTGCGGCCCGACGTCAAGATACTGACGAACTCGCTTCTGGAGGGCGTCCCCGAACTGAACGAGCAGTGCATTTTTGTGGACCCCTTCCACGCCTCGTGTTCGTCGTCTAAATCAGTAGACAAGAATGTGAAACCTCTGAAGCAAGCGATGGACTGGTTGCTCCAGGGTGGTGCGTTGGCCGTGTTTCCCGCCGGGGAAGTCTCACAGTGGAATGTGCGCGAGGCGCAGGTCGCCGACCCCGCGTGGAACACCGTGGCCGCTCGGCTGATGCGCAGGACGGCAGCCCGCGCGCTCCCGGTCTATTTCTGCGGCTGCAACAGCGTGACCTTCCACTTGCTCGGTCTAATCAATCCGAGGCTCCGCACACTTTTCCTCCTGCAGGAGTTTCTGCAGCAGCGGGGCAAAGAGGTACAGGTTCGGATCGGCAGCGCGATTCCAGCGGAGTTGATCGCCAGCCTCGAGAATGACCAGGAAGCGACCGAGTATCTCCGCCTGCGAACTTACCTGCTGTCCTATCGCGGCAAGAAGCCAGTCTCACTCCCTGGCAGAATGCGGGCCGCGCTTCCACGTAAGCCGCAGGAGCAGATTGCCGAGGAGGTCCCCTCGCGATTCGTCATCCACGATATCGCGGCGCTGCCTGCCGAGCGCCTGCTAGTCGAAAACGCGGAATTCGCTGTCTACGCGGCACGGGCTCCCGAGTTGCCCCACGCGCTCGATGAGCTCGGACGTCTTCGCGAAATCACCTTTCGCGCCGCCGGCGAAGGCACCGGACGAAGCGCCGACCTCGATCGCTTCGATGTGTATTATTGGCACCTTCTGTTGTGGAACAAACAGAAACAGGAATTGGCCGGAGCATATCGAGCGGGTGAGACCGATGCGATCATTCGTGCCCATGGCATCAAAGGCCTCTACACGAACACGGTATTCAGATATAACGAGCAGCTCTTTTTAAAGATTGGTTCGGCCCTGGAACTCGGCCGCTCGTTTGTGCGTCCCGAATATCAGCGTCAGTACGCGCCACTGCTTCTGCTGTGGAAGGGCATCGCGCGTTTCGTGGCGGCGCATCCAGCGGCCCCTGTGCTGTTCGGAGCGGTCAGCATCAGCAACGAGTACAACAGCTTGTCGCGAGAGATGATTGTCCGCTATTTTGAACAGCGCGAAGACGGTCGCGAGTTTGCGGATCTCGTCCAGGCACGCACGCCCTTCCGCGCCCCCAGGCTCCGCCGCTGGGATTGCGACGCCCTCTGCAGTCTATTGCGCGATCTCGACGAACTTGCGGAACCGATCTCGGACGTTGAAGAAGATGGCAAGGGTTTGCCCATCTTGCTCAAACAGTACGCGAAGGTTGGAGGCAGGATGGTCGGCTTCAATCTTGACCGAAAATTTTCCGACGTGGTCGATGGCTTGGTGATCGTCGATCTGCGCCAGACCGACGCCGCGGTGCTCGAGCGTTATATGGGTAAGAAGGGCTATGCGAGCTTCCGTCGTTTCCACAAGCTCAAGAACAGCGCATCCCCAAGCGACTTCCCCGAAACAGAAAATGGCGGCAGATCGTAGCTTGCTCCCGCCCTGCCTCTGGCTTCGAGTCGAAATTAGCTTCCCGGAGTGAAAAACCGGTGTGAAAAATCTCAAGACAACCTAAGTCACCCCCGGCTGTCGCCGCCGCTACTAAGCGAACAGCCGGGAATGCTGTGTTTGACCGGCCCTGGAGCTATTCAGAACCGGCTTTGGTGGTTTCCTTCGTCTCGGGCTGCGGCCTAGTCGCAGTCTTCAACGCGGGATAGGGCTTGTCGCCTAACATGCCTTTCCAGAGGATACGGTTGAATTGCTCGGTAGGGATGCGATCTGCCTGGCTGAAGTCCATCCCTTTGGTTTGTGCGTCCCACCAGGCTGCGTCGTGCGTGGGCTGCGGAAGAGCTTCACGGTTCTGGACGTATTTGTTCAGAATCGGAAGTTGCGTAGTGTAGAGGATCTGAGCCGGATTAGCGGAATAGGTCCAGCTCGCTTGCGCAGTGTTGAACGCGTTCGTCATGGGCGGCACACCGGCGTCGTGCACGCTCAGTTGCGACAGCCCGAGCACTCCCTCGATCGTCCGGAGCATGCTGACGGTCGAGTAGGGGTTGGAGACGACCGCACCCTGTTTCACATACGGTCCAACGATGAACGCAAGGCTGCGGTCGCCGCTGACGTGGTCCGCGCCATCCTGGGGATCGTCTTCGATCACGAAGATGAGCGTGTTGTTGGCGTAGGGACTGTGGGCGATCTTATCCACTGTCAGTCCTACCGCGTAGTCGTCATCGGCCATCTGCAAGTCCGGCGTGTTCACACCAAAACTAGCGGTGCCGAAGTTGCCGAAGTGGTCATGATCGTAGCGCAGCAAAACCAGGTTGGGGAATTTGTTGTTTTTGACCTGCTTGTCGAACTCCCGCGCCCACTCCGCGTAGCGGAAAAAATCGGGGTAGCTCTGATCGAAAGGCCAGAAGCAGAGATCGCTACGGCTGAGTAGTTCCTTCTTCGCCGGCCACTCAACCTGGGTTGGAGGCTTCGTGGCGCAAGGATAGGCGAGAGTGGGACTGATTTCGCCAAGGGCTTCGCGTACCTCCAAAGCACCCAGGTCGGTGTAGAACCCATAATTGCGAACGGTGAGATGGGCCTTGAGCGCGGCATCCCAGATATAGCCCGCGCCTTCTTCGCCACTGGGACTATCCGCTTCGACTTCATTGGCGTTTCCGGGTAGCAGGTTGGGATCGGGCGGATAGAGCGGTTGCTCCGCCTGGCGAGCGGCGACTCCCGTTATCGCAACGTTAATGTTGCGCGCCGTGCCTTCGCTGTCGTACTGGCATCCACCCTTTCCGTAGTTGACTTTGACGCACTTCTCGTTCATATCGAGAGCGCGCGCCGCCGTCGACCATTGCCAGCCATCCATGCTGACCATCGAGCTGTCGTCGAAGTTGTCGAAGGTTACAAAGCTCGTGGCCAGCGCATGGAAGTTGGGTGTGACAGCGGCTGGGAACTGCGTGTACGCCGGGTCCGCGTTGGCTCCGTTGGTCAGGTCTCCGAGGATCTGATCAAAGGTGCGATTCTCTTTGACGATGTAGATCACGTGTTGAATGTGCTGTTGCAGGAACGTCATGGTCGCAATGTCGTTCGCGCTCAGCTGGAAGTTAAATCCATTGTTCTGCGCCACCTGTCCCGTCAACACCGACAGTTGACCCGAATTCGGCACCGGCAGCGTCAGGAAGCCGGAGTACTCATTCTGCCACGCATACTGGTTGCCTGAACCATCCTGTGCAGCCAGGGTTTGACATCCCGAGCCGTAGCCGCCTCCGGGATTATCATTGATATAGCGACAGTTCAGCGGATTCGGAGTTTCCACGCTCTTGCCATTCACCACGTAGAGCGTCGAACCATCCGGACTCACGCTAAGAGAATTGGGATACCAGCCAGTTGGAATTAGCCCGAGAACCACCGGCGTTTTTCCGGTAAGGCTAATGACCGCTACCGCGTTGGTGCCGCCGTTGGTGACGTAGGCCGTATTCCCGTCGGGCGAAAGGGCAACACTGTTCGGGTTGCTGCCCTTGGGGACGATTTTTCCGTTACCGAGAATGCCCACCGGCGCGCTGGCATTGACCTCGCTCAGCATCTGGTTCGACCCTGTGTTAATGACGATCAACTCGTCGGAATTGGCCGCCACCACGTACAGCCTGGTTTGGTTGGCATTGAGAACCATCCTCTCCGGATTGCCGGCCACCGGAATCCGGCTGGTTAGCGTCAGAATGCCCTCGGTCAGATTGAGCACGTCGATCTCGCGGTCGCGAACGCTGGAGACATACACGGTGTTGTTGCCCATGACTGCGATTCCATATGGGAACTCTCCACCCGGGACGCCAGTTTGCGCGGGATTGATGATCCCCGGACGCAGATCGTATTCCTGAAGAACCACCCCGTGAACCAGGTCAACCGAAGTGATGGAATCAGTTTCGTGGTTCGCCACAAAGAGCGTATTGCCATCGGCGGTGATGCCGAGGATTGCTGCAGTCGGACCGGTTTCGGTCTCTTCGCACATCAAATCGCAATAGTGATTGAGGTTGATCGGTGTGCCAGATTCCGCCCACCCCCCGCCTTGCAGGGTGAAGGTGTGCACGTTGTCGTTGGCTCCGCCACCTACGTAGAACGCAGAGCCATTCGGAGCCCAGATGATCCCGTCGAAGGTTGTGTCGAAGTCTGACAGGAATACTACTTGCGTTTGCACCGGTGTGCCAGGCGTCGATATGTCATAAACGAAAACAAACTCACCGGAGTCCGTCCCGGTATAACTGCCGCTTGCGTCTACCATCAGGTTGTAGCCGCTGGTCAGGATCAGCATCGTTTTGCCGTCCGGGCTAATGGCCGTGGTCTCGGCGCCATCCGGTGTATAGGTCGGAAAGTCCGGCAGAGAAGTTGTCAAAGGCACAAACACCGACCCGGGAGCTGCGGTGGGTGTGATGGTTGCACCTGTCGGAAGTATTTGGGCAAACCCATAGCTTGTCACCGCGAGAATGGCCATGAGGCCCACTCCGCGAAGGAGATTCTTAATTTTCATAAGGTGATCCTCCTGGATCGTTTCGGCTTGGAAAGCTGTTTGAAAGCTAACGACGGCTCAGCTGCGCAAAAAAGCGCGGGGTGGGAACATCGAATGAATAAACCAGGAATGTTACGGATGGATTATCGGTTCATGAAAAATTACGCACATTTTCGCTGCGCGAGGTGACGGGGAGAGTTTGGAAATCTTTTAACTTCGCCTTAATCGCTTCGTAACAATCCTTGGCTAGTGTCACTGATGCCTCCGAGTGGCCGCTTGGTTTCGCCTGCTGGGCGGCCTTTACTCGCACGACAAGGACAAAGACAAAGTGGAAGAGTCAAGCCATTCCCGATTAGCACATCCGCCCGTATTCGCGATATTTGGTCTTTTTCTGGTTCTTTCGGTGGTCGGCACTGCCGTTTACGTTATCTGCGTTTGTTCGAAATAATTTCCGGGCTGCAGTTGGCGGCATCGCGGCCCGGGGGAGAATGTTATTTGTGCTGCTTGTCCGGTACACACTTATGCCGGCTGAATTGATCATGCAGGTTTTCCACGGCCTTTAGAGGGTCTTTGAGGAGTTCAAGTGGAGTGAAGAATTTAATGTGGCAACGTACGCAGGTTGCCATTGAGGGCGTCTCGCCCATGCGCTTTAGGATCCCGAATTTCGGATCAACCTTCATTCGCGCCGAAGTCTGGCACAATCTCGATGAAAATTCGAGGACGCGAGGCAATTTTTAACGTGCGGTTAACACTCACGCTGACAGGTTCGGAGTCTCTCGGTCAATTCCGCAAGGTGAGCAACGATAAAATGATAATAATGAACAATTGGGTTTTGGCGGGACGTCGGGGGTAGCTGCAATGAGAACATCATGGCAAACGGAGGCGGGACACTTCGCGTGCCGCTGGTGTGACGTAGGGCAGCGCGTTGAATACAACCCGCATTGGATGCCAGAGACTTCAGATTTGCAGGGCGGTTACTTGCCTCCCATTCCTGATTCTGACGGCCACGGTCCGTTCGGGGGAGCAACCTCTTGGTTCCAACTCCACACCACTGACCGCGATTCCAAATAGATGATTTGTCATTTCGACCCAAACTGCTCGCGATGGAACTCGCGCTGGCTCAAACAATTGATGGCGATAGTGACCGTTCTGACTTCTAACCTTGGTGATACCGATTACCGTGAATTCGTTTCGGTCAGCCGAGGCCACGTAACCTGAATCACGATAGTCGTAACTAGGGTCAGCAGAAAACTGGCCATTTGAGGATGAGCGGGCCATATGGTTTGCCCGAGACCAAACATCCACGCCCCCAACCCAACCGCAGTTCCGATCAAAGAAGCGATCAAAGAGACCCTCAGAGTTTTCATGGTCCATCCTCTATCATTGGATATGACAAAAACCCCAGTTCCGTTCCCAGATTACGCTCAAATCCGGTGATGTGTGAGTCGGCTCTCCGTCGGAGCGCCGATCAAAAGACCTTGCGCAATTCACGCCGCAGTATCTTGCCCGAAGGTGTCCGCGGAACGACGTCCACAAAACGAATCTCACGAGGCTGCTTATGATGCGCCAGTCGCTCGGCAACGAAATCGCACAGTTCCTTTTCCAACACATCCGACGGCGTAAACCCTTCCCGAAGGACCACAAAGGCACACGGAATTTCTCCACACGCTAGATCGGGTTTGGCGACGACGCCGCAATCCCGGACCGCCCCATGCTCCAGTAGAAGCGCTTCGACCTCGGCGGGAGCCACCGGAAATCCCTTGTACTTGATCATCTCCTTGCTGCGATCGAGGACGTAGTAAAAACCGTCCGCATCGCAGCGCACGATGTCACCCGAAAAATACCAGCCATCGCGAAGAACAGCGGCCGTGGCTTGCGGCTCCTTCCAGTATCCCAGCATGATCTGCGGTCCGCGCATCGCCAGTTCGCCCGGTTCGCCGATTGCCACTTCGCTTCCGCTCGCATCCTTTCCGGTCACGTCCACAACACGACACTCCGTAAACGCCAGCGGCTGTCCGATCGATGCGGGGCGGCTCATTTCGGGTGGCGCTATGTAGCCCACGTGCGTCACCGGCGAGGCTTCCGTCATGCCATAACCCTGCACCACGCTGATGCCAGTGAGGTTCGTCATGCGCCGCGCAAGTTCGGGAGCGAGCGGCGCCGCGCCGCACTTAATCCAACGCACCGCGTGCTCTTCTGGAAAGATCCCGGCTTCCACCGCCTGGCACATCGCATTAATGGCGGGCGGTACCACCGGCATCATGGTGACGCTTTCCTGAACCAGTAGACCGCAGAGCTTCGGAGTGTCGAAGCGTGGCATCAGAACAAGAGTAGAGCCGAGTGCCAAAGAAAGAGTCAGGGCCACCGTCAGCCCGTAGATGTGGTAGAGAGGGAGGAAACAGAGCATCGTGTCATCGGGCGCGAGAAGGGCGGCGTTCGGACCAAGCATCTGATAGACATTCGCCACCAGGTTGTAATGCGAAAGCATGACGCCCTTCGGCAATCCTGTGGTGCCGCTCGAGTAAGGAAGGGCGGCGATGGTTTCCTGCGAACTCTGAACCGCCTCGGGAAATCTCGCGGATGTAGGTTTTAATAGACTCGCGAAGCCTTCGCAGCCCGTACGCTCGTGCCGGGTAGTGTAGACGCGACGTAAACCGCGGAGCCCCGTAAGATTCACGTTTTCCAGCAGCGGAGCGTCCGTGATCAGGAAAACGGCGCCCGAGTTTTCCAGTTGATAGCGAATCTCCCGCTCGCGGTAAGAAGGATTGAGCAGGGTGGGGATGCCTCCCGCCAGGGTCGCCGCATGATAGGTGATGCCGAATTCCCAGGAGTTAGGAAGAAAGATCGCAACCACTTCTCCGGGTGCAAGCCCAGCGGAGATGAGCCCGCCGGCTAGCGATTCGACCAGGCTCCCATATTCTCCAAAAGTGAAACGGCGATTGCAGGAAGTATCAACCAGCGCTGTCTTGTCGCGATTCTGTTGGCAACTCTGAAGAACAATATCGTGAACGAAACGGCCCTTGGGATCGGCGTAAAGCTCGGTGCGAAGCATCGGGAGTGATTGTAGTGGCAGATTACGGAAGTTAAAAGTCAGAAGCGCAACGGTACTGCGCGAAGAAAACGGCGCAGCGCACCAAAGTCACGCGCTAAGTTTACGCAGGAATTCTTGTTCATCCATTCGGTACTTGAAAGCTTTGCGGCCGTTGATGAAGACGACGGGAACCTCATCATTGTAAAGACGCCGGATTTCGGCACTGGAGTCAACGTCGATTTCACGCCACGTGAAACCGCCGCGTTTGTGCAGCTTGACCAGACTCTCTTTGACGATTTCGCAGAGATGACATCCCTTGCGGGAATAGACGATGACTTCCCGAGGCTCCGTCATGCGAGGGAGTGTAGCAGTTTTGGTGCACTATTTCCAAGACGGCGCCGCCCATGGCGTAGAATTTCGTGATGACAAAACTAGGGATGATCAAAGCGCAGGCGCTCGCCGGCAAGACCCTGCTGGTCACGGGCGCCGCGAAACGACTAGGGCGGGCCATCGCTCTGGCTGCGGCCGAAAACGGTGCGGACGTAGCCATTACGTATCGAGAGTCGGCACGCGAAGCGCGAACCGTGGTAGCAGAGCTGGCGCAACTCGGTGCCCAGGCGCTCGCCGTGCGTTGCGATATCACCGACGAGCAGAGCGTCCGCGAAATGGTCAGGGAAGTGTCGCGGGAACTCGACGGGATTGATGTACTGGTGAATAACGCCGCCAATTACGCCACCGTCGATTTTGAGAAAATTACCGTCGCGCAATGGGACGCCATGTTTGCCTCAAACACGCGCGGACCGTTCCTGGTGTCGCGTGAGGCGCTTCCCCACCTGAGAAAACGCAGGGGTCGCATCATTAATATGGGTTCGCTGGGCGGTTTGCGCCCGTGGGCAACCCATGCCCACTATTGCTCCTCGAAGGCGGCGGTGCACATGTTGACAAAAGTGATGGCGAAAGCGCTGGCTCCGCAGATCTCAGTGAATGCGGTGGCTCCGGGCATGATTGATTTGGGAGAAAAATCCGCAGCAGCGTTTATGAAAAAGATGGCTAAGCAGACGCCGATGCGCCGCGATGGCACTGCAGCCGACATCACTGCCGCCGTAATGTTCTTTGCCACCGCCCCCCAATTTATTACCGGCCAGATCATGGCAGTAGATGGCGGCCTCGGACTGTAAGCCGCGTGCTCGCGCGGGGCAATTGTAGCGCCGCCGAGCCGAGGACGAAGGACGCCGTCGCTATTTCGGCGGCAACATGCCAGATCACGCACCACCTGCTGGGCCGGCGATTTGTATCCCAGCCGCGGTTCGGGTATCGTTCCTTTTCACTATTGAGCCACCTCTATGACTCGATCCTTTTGCGTATCTGGCCTCTTTCTATTGCTGACTCTCTCTCTCTCGGTTTCTCCATCTGTGGCCCAGGATCGTCCCGAGGAGGGCGGTCACGAGCTTCAGGTTTGGACCGGCGGGGGCCACTCGGTTCCGGGCGGAAGAACCGATACGGGTGTGTGGAATCTCGGAGTCCGCTACGGCTGGGTCCTGACCGCTCCCCATGGCCCCGGATTTCTCAATGGACGATTCGAACTTGCGCTGGACGCCGTGCCTGCCTTTGTCGTGTTTCAGCCCGCCAACACCGCCTATGGCGCAGGAGTGAATCCGGTAGGGTTCAAATGGATTTTCGCCACCCGCGGGCGTGTCGCTCCTTTTGTCGAATTAAATGGAGGCACTCTCTTCACCACCCACCAGGTGCCCACCGGGACTTCAGCGGTAAATTTCACATCCGGCGCAGCCTTGGGAATGTATTTTTTCGGTGACCACGCGTGGTCATTGGACGTCCGATATCTGCATATTTCGAATGCCGGATTGACCGTTCCGAATCCAGGAGTGAATACGGTGCAAGTGCGCTTAGGATTTGGCAAGTTCTTCGGGAAAAAGTAGCCCATTGAATTTGCTTTGAATCGAATTTGCTTTGAAAGGGCACGGCTTCAGCCGTGCCGTAAGTCGCAAAATCAATAGCGGCTTTAGCCGCTGGGGAATATGCCTTTCCACCTGACTCGCGACCAAAGCTATTGCCGCTGAGACAGCGCGTCCACAGTCTGCCTCGGCTCCGCCCGCCGGCCGCAACACGGTCCCGGCGGAATCGCCGCGCCATGAGGGCAGGTCAGCGGGTGATTGAGAAAGGTGCAGATTTTGTCGGTGGCTTCGGGCGACAGTATGTGCTCGAATTTGCAAGCCTGCTGCTCGATTTCAGTTTCGCTGTCCATGGCAAGCGAATCGGTGAACAGGCGCTCGGCCAGACGGTGCCGACGAATGATATCCGCAGCGCGCTGGTGTCCACGTGCCGTCAGTTCAACGATTGCCTGCCCATCGCCGGTCGAAAAGCCCGCCGGCTTCAGCGCGTCATGGCAGGGATTGATGAAAGGCTTGTGATCGTGGGTTTCAGGCGGATGCGGCCGCGTGCTTACCAGCCCCATCGCCGCCATTTTTTCCACTGCAATCGAAACCGGCAAGGCGCCATGCACTTCCATCCGGCCAATCTCGGCGAGTTGCCCATGTTCTTCTAACGCAAATAATTCTTCCAGCACCTCGTCGAACTGCTCGTCGTCGGCCATGGCAAAAACTTCCTGGGCGGCGATTTTTCCATGATGCAATTCAATGCGGCGGTCGGCCAGTCGCGCCACCACGGGATCATGCGTCACCATGACAATCGTCCGTCCCTGTTGGTGAAGTTCGCGCAGCAGGCGCAACACGATCTCTTCGTTCAAGGCATCGAGATTTCCGGTCGGCTCATCCGCCAACACGATTTTCGGATCGTTGATCAGAGCTCGCGCAATGCAAACGCGCTGTTGCTCGCCTCCGGAGAGTTGCGATGGCAGGTGCCCCGCGCGGTCTCTAAGTCCGACACGATCCAGCGCCTCCAGAGCTTCTTTTTCGTCGGTCATGCTGTGAAAATATTGCGCCAGCATCACATTCTCAACCGCCGAGAGATACGGAATCATGTGGAATTGCTGGAACACAAATCCGATCGTCTCCGCGCGAACGTGATTGAGTTCCGAGGCGCTCATGCTGGCGACGTTTTGTCCGTCAAGCCAGATTTCGCCGCTCGTGGGCCGATCCAGGCATCCGATGAGATTCACCATGGTGCTCTTGCCGGAACCGGAAGGTCCCATCATCGCGACCCACTCCCCGGACGCAATCGAAAGAGAAATGTCGTCGAGCGCCTTAATCAGACCGCCATTATTTTCTTCGGCCTTGGCGGGATAACTTTTGGTGACGTTCTTGAGTCGAATCATCGCTGTTCGTTTCCTTCTAACTTTTCCACTCTTGCCGCTGTAGCGCGGGGCGTCCCGCCCCGGCCACGCTAACTCGTTCCCCTACTCTCCCCGCAAAATAATAGCCGGTTGCACGCGGCGCAGCAGCACAATCGGCAGAATCGCCGAGATCAGCGCAACCGCAACACTTCCGGCGAGCACGTACGGAAAAACACTGAAGCGCGCCACGACCGGCGCGTGGAAGTTGACCCGTCCAATCCACACGGCGACTCCGATCCCGATGAAAAATCCGAATATCGCTCCAATCACACCCAGCGCGGCAGCTTCGGCCGCAAAGAATCCATTGACCAGACATTCAGAAGCGCCGAGCGCTTTCATAATGGCAAAATCGCGACGGCGATCGAAGACCCATCCCATGAGCGTTGCCAGAACGCAGAGCGCGGAAGTAAGAACAACCAAGGTCGCGGAAGCGTAAAGTGTAGCCCGCGTCTTGTTCAGCACGTTCGCTTCGCCCTCCATGATCTGGCGCACGGGCCGAACTTCAGCCGAAGGCAGAATCTGCGCCAGTTGCCGAATCGCCCCATCAACTTCACCCGCCGTTCCATTGGCGGCAACTTCGATGGTCGAGGGCGCAACGCCCGTCCAGTTCTGGAATTCAGTTTGATCGAGATAAATGCGGCTGTCTTCCCCCGCGCCAGTTTGCAGCATTCCAGCAGGCGTGAGTTGAATCGCTTTGCCCTCAAAAGTGAGTTCAAAGGGTTGGCGACTGGGACCACCTTTAGGGCTAGGACTGACGACCGTGGCGGCACGCATTCCGACAAGCGCTTCGTTCTGCGCATCGGGCCAATGGCTCACCTTCCACCAATGATTCAACTGCCGCGCGCGAGTGAAGTCGGTGCCGACGACGACCACGGACTGCCCGTCCCTGGTGCGGGCGACAGCATAAGAGAAAGGAACCGCCAGTGTCTTTGCTCCTAGAACCGATTCAACTTTAGTCATGGCGTCCGCCGGCAGCGGTTGAGCATCTTTTCCGACGATGACCACATTGGCCCCATAATTTCGGAACTCCGTGCGAAGTTTGGCTTGCACATCTACGTAGAGGTTCATCATCGCCGTAGCCACAGCCGCCGCAACCATCATGGCCAGCAATGCAGATGCGGCACGCCGGCGACGAAGAACCGCGGCACGAAGAAGCATGCGCGCAAACATCGAAGTATGCGGCGCCAGAGCACGGCGGTCGGCAACTTGCTTAGGGGAAAGGAGCGGGCTGATCGTGCTCGTCGTCATCGCTATCCTTCACCTCGCAACGCAAACACGGGATCGAACTGCACCGCGCGTCGAATTGCAGCAGCGCTTCCGGCGAACGTCACGAATACGGCAATCGCAAGGATAATAGGGAAGAGCACCGGCTCAATGGAAATTTGCGAACTGAAGATCGAACGTCCGATCTGGCGCGCCAGCAGCGCTCCCGCTGTGAATCCGGCGACGCCGCCGACGAGTGCAAGCAACAGCGCCTCGGCAAAGAAAATCGCTGAGACCGCAAGATTGCCCGCCCCCAGCGCCTTCATCAGCCCCACCTCGACCCGGCGCTCGTAAATGGCAGTCGCCATCGCTGCGGAAACTGCGAGCGCCGATGCCAAAAGCGCGGCAAACGTGATCAGCAGCATCAGCCCCTTGATGCGCGACAGCACGTTGCCTTCATTTTGCGCGACCTGGCGAATCTGCTCCGCGTGCGAATGCGGAATCACTTCCTGCAACTGATACGCAATCGACTCCACATACGGCGAGCAATACCAGCGATCGTAAACCTCGGGAGTCATCGTCTTCGGATCGCGGACCGATAGCGCGTCCGGAGGCTTGGTCATCGCGCTGACGTAGACGCGCCGCACAGCGCCCGGTTTGCCAAGAATCTCCTGCGCCAGCGCGAGCGGCGCAGCGATCTGTCCGTCCTCTGCCCCGGCGGTCGATAGGATGCCTGAAATCGTGAGTTGTCGGCCATCGACGTCGATCGTCTCGCCCGCTTGCTTGCCCAGCTTCGCCGCCAGTCGCTCCCCCAGCAGCACATTGCGAGAATCATCCGCCGGCCATGTGCAGTTCGGAGACGCCTTGCCATCGCCGCACGAAACTTTCCACCACGGATGAGTGATCCGCACCCCAGTACTGAAGTCGTCTTTGCCGAAGCGCAGTGGCTTGTTGAAGTACGTTCCCAGCAACGTAACGTCTTTCCCGTCGCCGCCGATTTTTACGACCACCGGCAGCATGGGCGAAAAACCCACGATATTGTGGTGCCAGAATGTGCCGCGAATTTTCGGGAGGTCGGCTTCGTTGAGGAACGCGCCGTCACTCGGAGGCTTCAGGTTGACGCCGCCGACTTCCACGTCGAGCGTGTCTTCCTGCGGAGACACCACGAGATTTGCGCCGTAGCTGCGCAGTTCGCGATTGATTTTGTCGCCAATGTCGGTGGCCACGGCAATCATCGCGGTGGCAACCGCCACGCCCAGTGTGATGGCGATGCCCGCAAGCAACTTACGTCGCGTCTGGTGCCGGAACGATTCATAAACGAGGCGAGGAAACATTTTTATTATTTCTGCTCGAAGTAATGTCTGCCCGCCGCGACGTCGGCCTCGGACACGATGATCGCATCGTCGGTGACCTGCGCCTTTAGCGGAATCGGATTGCACCCGCCCGGCATGCCCACCGACTGCGGGTTAATCGGAGCCGCGCAGTTCTTGCAGATGACTCCCTGCGCCCCCTTGTAAAAGCCGACCGCTCCGCAGATTTCGCAAGCATCGAACAGCGTGGCGATTTTTCCGTCCGGCTTCTGATAGAGCCAGAAACGCACTTCAACGCCGCCTTCTTTAGCCTCGAAGCGGTGCAATTCGCCATCATAAATCTGCTTCAGCGGAATGGAAACTTTGCCCTCGACGAACGTAACCTCGGCCGAGGGAGAGAGCGCGCTGGCGCTCTTCTCATAAATAAAGCTGGCCGTGATCATCACGATGAAGGCAAACGAAAAAATGTAGACCGAGGCCATCCAGAGGCGCTCGCGCCGGGCCGTCCATAGTGCTTTTCGGCGGGCCGCTCCAGCGGCGGGCAGTTCGATCGGCTGCCGGCTCTTCATCTCAAACAGCACCATCAGCGCGGCCAGGGCGAGAATCGTAACAAAGAAGAAAAAGTCGTTGCGAACAATGGGGCCGATGATGGCCATCTCCTGGCGAGAGGAGGGAAGCACTCCGTTTTCCGAGAGTTCGTGCAAGCCGGAGATCACCAGCTGCCCCGCCACCAAAAAAAGAATCGCGGTCGTGACCTTGAAGAATTTCTGCAGATTGATCTTGACGCTGCCCTTGACGAACATCACGCCGAACAGGACGGCAACGACCACGCCTGAGAGCGTCCCGATGAAGCTCATCAGTTCGCTCGAATTCAGGGTCACCGCTGACAGCATCAGAACCGTTTCCGCGCCCTCACGCAGCACCATTAGGAAAACGAAAGCAAAAAGCCCGATCCAGGCATCGCCCCGTGCGAACAATCCAATCTTGGTTTCGATCTGCCCCTTGAGCTTGCGCCCCGTCTTCATCATGAAGATGATCATGGTGACGACGAAGACGGCGGCGACCAGCATGACCCAGCCTTCAAAAATGTCTTCGTTCAGCTTGAAGCGTGAGAGCACGACCGCCCCGCCGATTGATCCGACAAAAGCTGCAGCGAGCGCGGCGTATACTGCCTTGCGCAAGTCATTGCGGCCGATCTTGGCCAGATAGGCCAGGGTAATACCGACGATGAGCGCGGCCTCGACGCCTTCGCGGAGCGTTATGATGAATGCCTGCAACATGGAAAAGCACCGTTCCTAATTGAAAATGAAATTCAATTTCAATATCAATAGGATACGGTTTCCGGTGCTGCCGGGTCAACGCAGTCAGTCACGGATTGCTGTGATTTACATCACACGGGGAAATTCGGCATTCAATGGGGATAAAGCTCTCAGCTCCCGGTTCTCAGCTCTCAGAAACCGACGTCGATTCCCGAAACGTCTGAGTGGCTCGATAAATCTCCGGCGCTGGATTGGTTGCTTTCCGGCAAGCGATCAAGTCTCGGTAAGCATCAGCTATGTCATTCTCGGGAATTACTTTCGGATGCGCGAGCATTTCCCGCAGTGACACTTGTCACACCACGTTCGGTCGGTTTTGCTCTTTCTGAGAACTGAGAACTCACACCATGCGCAGAAACTTGCGAGCCTTCTCCAGTTCCGGAAAGTCTTTCTCTTCCGCCAGAAATTCCCGCGAATGCACGCATCTCCTGCTCCCCCGCAGCTTCACCGGATGTTTCAAATGCAGCATCTCATGAAACAAAATGTATTCGACCGCATAGCGCGGCACGCGTGGATGGTCAAAAATGCGGCTGATGACGATCGCATTATGCGCCGGATCGTAGTGCCCCAGACTTCGGCGGGCGTGCTCGCGGCTCCAGGTAAGTTGCGGACGTCCCATCAGCCCGTAAAAGAAACGCCGGTTGAGGTCGTCAAAAATTTCCTCCAGATGATAGTGATGCCCGCGGGCGGAGCGGATGTGCTTCCGTCCGCGCATTTGGCGAACCAGCCGTGCCTTGGCAACCACCTCATGGCTCGCGACATAACGGCGATAGCGCCCGCTCTGACTTCGATCCACCGGCTGGCGATAAAGCTTGGCCAGCAGAATATGCGCGATGGCATGCAACACGGCGTCGGGTGCGCCTTCCAGCAGATCAGACAGGCGGATGTGGAGCTCCCCCTGGCGCAACCGTATGGTGTTGTTGATGGACACGAAAGAATAAAAACGAACGTGCATCGGTGGCGCGGCCGTGTGCGGACGCAGTTCGCGATAAGCTTCGTGAAAAATTTCGGCGAGCTTTGGAGACACGTTGAACCCAAGATTAGCACGCCATGTATTGCTGAAATCGTGGAAAAGCAAAAGCTAATCACACGGAGCGCGAGGATAAATTTAGTTTGCCCCGTGTACCTCTGTTTACCCCGTGGTAAGGATTCCGTGCCCCGGGCAATATCCCACTACTTCTGCTTTTTTTTCTTCTTCACATACTCCTCGACCTCGGCCACTGTCTTGCGGTGGTCCTCGGCGCTGGAGTCGACTGTATCGAGCGCATCGGTCAATAAAAATTCATACGCACGGGCCTCCGCGGCATTGCCGTTCGCGGAGTCTTTAAGAGCGCGCAGTTTGGACTGAAACTCCGTGTCGGCCTCGATCACCAGCTTCAGCGGCTTGCGAATGTCATCCTTTCGGCCTACGTACATGTCGATGTTGTCATTAAGTTCGTCATACACAGCGAGAAAATCCTCCAGCATGTCGTGAGTCTGGAGGGCGCGATCGGTCGTCTTGGGATTGCTCCTCATTTGTTCAAGTTTTGTCATGCGATCCCGGGAAAACTGCACGTAAAGCTTTAAGCGCTGGTCGGGATCGAGCATGGCGTCCCGGAGCTGGTCGATCTCCACCGGATTCAGCGGATCCCGGCGGTGCTGCGCCCACAGCGAAGACCCAGTCGCCGCAATGAGAATGAGCATGAGCATGAGCGGGAGCACACCCGCGAACACCAATCCGTATGAGACGCGACACGCCCCGCAACCGCGTCCATGCGAGCGCGTGCTCGTCTTTATTCCTATCTCTACCTCGTCGTTATTTCTTCCCCTTTTTTTCATCTTTGGCGAACATCTCCTGGAGTAGCGTTGTGCGCACCTCTTCCAGCCGGCGTATCGCCTGATCGACCGGAGGCTGGTCTTCAAAGGCAAGACTGCGCTTGATGTCCCGAAGTTTGTCGGCCATTTTTCGCACGTCGATCTCCACGTTCTTGAGGCGCTTCTTGGTCTGGATCGCGGCGTCACGGGCTCTTTCGGAATAGATCGCAATCTCTTCGACGGCGGCTCGAGCCGGTTCAACCTTGCCTGCGTTGTATAGCTCGTCAGCACTGTGAAGCTGATGCTGCGCGATGCGGATGCCGAGTTCAGCCCGGTCTTCCAGCCGCGCACTTTCGAAGTGGGCCTTCATCTCGTCGACGCTTTCCTCCTTCGCCGCGCCATAAGAGGAGGCGAGAGCCAGGGCAAGAGGAACGACGAGCAAGTAAAAGGCAGCGCGGCGCATGGCAATCAACGCTTCTTGGGTTCAATGGCGATCAGGCGGTGCGTAGCCTGCCACTCCTGATCAGGATACTTTCCCTTAGCCACACCCAGAAATTGATGATAATCGACCGCCGCCTGTTTGTAGTCACGCAGGTGGTCATAAGCGGACGCCCGAAGAAAATAACAGATAGCCGGCATGTCCGCGTTTAGCAAAGCACGTCCGTTCAAGGCTCTGACGATGAGTTCATAATTCTTGTTCTCGTTGGCCGCGAACGCCAGATCCACGTAAACGTCTGGCCAGTCGCGCTTCAGCCGCACCGCTGTCAGAAGCTCCTCTTGAGCCTCCGGGAATTTCTTCTCGAGCAGCAGCGCCTTCCCGAGTGCGCGGTGTAACTCCGCGTTCTTCGGTTGGGCCGCTACCAGGGGCCGGTAGGCGGCTTCTGCGAGCTCATTTTTTCCGGCACTCGCATAAAGGTCGGCAATTTCGCGCTGCGCCTCCACATCGGCCGGTGCCAGCTTCAGCGCCCTCTGGAGTTCCGCAACCGCATCGTCTTTCTTGTCCTCCGCCTCGAGTACGCGCCCGAGTTGCAGATGGATGCCAGCGTCATTAGGACGCTCCATCGACAGGCGTCGCAACAGCGGTTCGGCGTCGGCAAGCCGTCCCGCCTTCATATAAATATTGGTGAGTCCGATCGCAGCTTCGATGGTTTGTGGATCATTTTTTTGCGCATCCACCTTGCTCGTATCTTCTGCCAGCGCCAGTTTGTATTCCGCTTCAGCGTCCGCAAACTCTTTTCGCCGCTCGTGCAGCAAGCCGGCAGAAACATGAGGCTCAGGATCCTTCGGCGTCAGTTCCGAGGCTTTTCGGTAGGCCAGGAACGCCTCCTCCGGCTTGGTAGTTTCCAGTAAATGCGCCAGCGCCAGCCAGGCGCGGGCTTGACCTTCCTCCACGTTATCCTCGGCGGAATGATCGTTTGGAGAGTAGTCGTCCGCGGAATGCTTGCCGGAAGACTGCTCCCCGGCAGAATGACTCGTGGGCGTGAGCATGGTCGCAGCGCGCAAGAAACGCTCACCCTCGGGATTGTTCGAACGCGCAAGCATCAATCCCAGATTGAGGTTCGTCTCGAAGACATCGGGCTTGGCCGCTACCGACTGCCGATAAGCGTGGATTGAGTCTTCCACGCGACCCAGGTGATTGAGAACAAATCCGAGATCAAACCACGCTTGAAAATTCTTAGGATCCTTATCGAGCGCCTTTTTCAGCAGCGTTTCCGCCGTAGTGAAATCGCTTTTCTGGATGGCATCCTCCGCCTGGGCAATTTCCGGCGGCGTGTCATCGATGCGTTCTTTATAATGGCGGACCGTGGCGTGGGTTTGTGCAAAGGCAGTGCCACAAGCGGTGACAAGAAGCACCATGACCAGCCCGAAGAAAATGGCAACGGCAATCGGCAGGAGCGCTCGCTGAGGCCCTTCAGTGAGCCACCAGTTCGTACGCACACTCTGATCCGCTGAGGGCTTTTCCTCCCCGATTTTCATACGACCAGCTCTATTCTACCGGTCACCATTGCGCGAGCCGTTCCCGTTCAAAACCTGCTTCAGGTAGTGTCCCGTGTAAGAGTTCTTCAGCCCCGCAATCGCTTCCGGAGGCCCCGACCCCACAAGATTTCCACCCCGATCGCCGCCCTCCGGACCAAGATCAATCACCCAGTCCGCCGTCTTGATCACTTCGAGGTTGTGCTCAATCACCACGATCGACCCGCCTGCATCGATTAGACGGCGGAAAGCCGAAAGCAGCTTGCTGACATCGTCAAAATGCAGCCCCGTCGTAGGCTCATCGAAAATGTAAAGCATCCGGCGTTTCCGTTTAGGCGCGTCCCCGCCCTCGGCATGGCGGCTCACCGGCCGAGTTCCCGGCTGAAGGTGCGCCGCCAGCTTCATCCGCTGCGCCTCGCCTCCAGAGAGCGTGGTGGCCGACTGTCCCAGGCGCAGATAGCCGAGGCCGACTTCGTCCAGCACGCGCAATTTGTCCGTAAGCCGCGGAACTTCGGCAAAAAATTTCAATGCCTCACGAATCGTCAGGTTCAAAACTTCGTGAATGTTCTTGCCCTTATAGTGGATTTCAAGCACCTGCGGCTTGTAGCGCGTGCCCTTGCATTCATCGCAGATCAGCTCCACGTCGGCCAGAAACTGCATTTCGACCGTGACTGTGCCATCCCCCTGGCAGTTTTCGCAGCGGCCGCCAGGCACATTAAAAGAAAAATGTCCCGCAGGGAAGCCTCGCTTCTGCGCTTCCGGCAACGAGGCAAAGAGCTCGCGGATAATATCAAATGCCTTGATATACGTGACCGGATTCGACCGCGGAGTGCGTCCAATCGGCGATTGATCGACCAGAACAACTTCGTCCAGAAATTCATCGCCCTCAATGCTGTCCCATAAAACCGCGCCCGAAGCAGTGCCGTTCGTCTGCCGCTTCGCCGTCGCCAGCGCCTGATACAGAACGTCATGCAGCAACGACGACTTCCCCGAACCAGACACACCCGTAATCGCCACCAGCATGCTCAGCGGAATTTCCAGATCGATATGCTTGAGATTGTGCGCGCGGGCGCCGGTGATACGAAGTTTATGCGATCCCGGCTGCCGCCGTTTCGTTGGAATCTGAATGTGGAGTTCATCGGCCAGGTACCGGCCGGTAAGCGAATGCGGCATCCGGATGATCTCGTTGTAGGTACCGGCGCCGACAACTTTTCCCCCGTTTTCTCCCGCCCCCGGGCCGAGGTCGAGAATGTGATCGGCCGCCCGCATAATATCGGGATCGTGCTCCACCACCAGAATCGTATTTCCCAGATCGCGCAGGTCGTGCAAAATCTTGATAAGCCGGTGCGTATCGCGGCTGTGCAGCCCGATCGAGGGCTCGTCGAGTACATAGAGCGTCCCCACCAGCCGAGATCCAAGAGAAGTCGCCAGCTGAATCCGCTGCGCTTCTCCGCCCGATAGTGTGGACGCGAGACGGTCAAGCGTCAGATACTCGAGCCCGACCTCGTTAAGAAACCGCAGCCGCTCACGAAGTTCAATTAACAATTTGTCGGCAATCGCCGCCTGCTCCGTCGAAAGCTTCAGCTCATCGAAGAACCGCGCAGCCTCTTCCACCGTCATGCTGCACACTTGGCAGATGTTCTTGCCATCGATCTTCACCTGCCGCGCCTCCACCCGCAGTCGCGCGCCGCCGCAAGCCGAGCACAGCGAATATCCGCGATAACGGCTGAGAAAAACGCGCACATGCAACTTGTACTTCTTCCGCTCAAGATGCTGAAAGAAACCACGGACACCGGCAAATCCGCGCCCGCCCTCGACGATGAGTTTTTGCTGCTCGGCATCGAGGTCATACCAGGGCACGTCCAGCGGAATGTCAGCCTGGCGCGCGAAGCGCTTCAGTTCAGTAAAGAGCGGCCTGTACTTCGGCTTGGTCCATGGCTCGATCGCGCCTTCGTTCAAAGTCCTGCCCTTGTCGGGAATGACCAGGTCAAGATCGAAGTCGATGGTGTTGCCGAAGCCCTGGCATCTCGGGCACGCGCCATAAGGATTGTTAAATGAAAATAGCCGGGGCTCGGGCTCTTCGTAGCGGCTGCCATCCGCCTTGCATTCGAAGCGATGTGAAAAACGCAATCGCTGCGATTGACCGGATTGGCCTTCGCCCTCGCGAACCGCAGTTTCGAAAATCACCTCTCCCGCTTCGCGATAACCGATCTCGACCGCATCCACAATGCGCGAGCGCTGATCGGCCGCGACCACCAGGCGATCCACAAGTCCAAAGACAGGTTCAGAAAAGTTGACATCAAGCAGCGATTCCGGAGTCGAGAACTCAAATACCTGCCCATTCTGATACAGCCGATTGAAGCCGCGCTTCCGCAAATCAAAAAGCCGCGCCTTAATCGCCTCCGACGGCAGGCGGGACTCATCTACCTTCTTCTTTGCGCGAGATTTCTTGGGCTTCTCCTCCGTCGCCGCCACATTCGTCTGAATCGGAAAGAACACATTCAGTCGCGTACCCTCGCCCAGAGCAAGCACCCGGTCGGCCACTTCATCCACCGTGTCCCTTTTCACTTCCTGCCCGCAGAGCAGGCAGTACGTGCGTCCGACGCGCGCAAACAGCAACCGCAGGTAATCAAATATCTCGGTAGCCGTTGCGACGGTAGACCGGGGATTGCGAGTCGAGTTCTTCTGCTTGATGGCAACCGCGGGCGCGATCCCATCAATCACATCGACGTCAGGCTTCTCAATCCGCTCCAGAAACTGGCGGGCGTAAGCGGACAGAGACTCCACATATCGACGCTGCCCCTCGGCATAAATCGTGTCGAAGGCAAGCGACGACTTCCCCGACCCCGAAACCCCTGTCACCACGGTCAGAGTGTTGTGCTCAATCTCAAAATCAATGTTCTTGAGGTTGTGAACCCGGGCCCCGCGAACCACAATGCTATCTGTCGACATTTTCCCCTGGGACTACAGAATGGATCAAATCCAGCGACCGAATCTCTCCATTATAACCGTGTAGAGCGGACACTCTTGTCCGCTGCCCTTGTATTTGCATTTGCATTTGTTTTTGCTTTTGCCTTAGCTTTTGCTTTTGCCCGTGCTCTTGCCCTTTTGTCACCCCGAGCGCAGCGAGGACTTCACGAAGTGAGTCCGTTCCGAGTCGAAGAGCCCGCGGAGCCGAAGCGACCCCTGCGTTCGGCAGCCGCTAGGCGTAGCGAAACGGCCGTTCCTCGCTGCTTGACCAGAAATAACCAAGGATGATCACACTCACCACCGCCGCATACGCGCACCACAGCGAGGTGAACGCATACCGCTTAAACTCCATCACGATGAGAAGAATTGCCAGGTTGGCCGCGCCGAACACCACCATCATCTTGAGCTTCGAGAAAAACAGTGACCCGCACGTGGCAATCACATACAGCACCGCGACCGCCAGATTGTTGGTCGCCTGATTGATGTACACGATGCTGTTTCCCTTGACGTACAGCTGCAACGGAAACGCCGTCAATGCCCACAATATATAGAGCGTAGTTCCTCCACCCAGCACGAGGAAAGGCAGCATCCGCTTCCGGCTCTTCCGGTCCGGTTCGAACAGCAGCACGCTCAGCGGCAGCAGAAAAGGCAGCAGCCCCTGCGCGTAAAGCATGAAGGCCGCGCCCATATCGTGCGCCACTGCCGGCGACAAAATCCCATCCAATCCCAGCCAGACGAAACCTTCGATGAACTGGTGGATCGCAAACAATATCGGCAGCGACGCGAAAAGCAGTTCGCGCCTGTGCCTCACTTTCGTCAAAGTGACGACACCGACTGCGCCCAGAACTCCGCTGCCCACAAAGTTTGCCGTCGCTGAAAAACACATAGCCTTTCTTCTCCGTTAGGACCTCTCAGTCCCATCCAACCTGTCATCCTGAGCGGAGCAGGGACTCACGCAGTGAAGTTCTGCGGAGTCGAAGGACCCCCCCAGCAAGAAGCCGCCGAGCGTGAGGGCGCTCCACCGAATGCGCCCGGAGTAATAAAGCAAAGAAGTTCAGCCCGGAACCGGCTCACTGCGCCGCAAACGAGAAAAGCACAACAATGTAAATCCAAAGCCCCGTCATGCAATGCCAGTACCACGACGTAATGTCGACAATGATGCGCCGACTCTCGACTGGACGATGCAGCATTGCCGCGACAGCGGCGAAGATGAGCGCCAGAACGCCGCCCGCCAGATGCATTCCGTGCATAGCAGTAAGTATGTACACGAATGAACTGCTGGTGCCGCCTGCAAGATGAAAGCCTCCGGCGGAAAGTTTGCTCCAAACGAAAAGCTGCCCGGCCAGAAAAGCCAGGCCGAGCACGGTAGTCAACCCCAGCCAGGGGAAGTGTCTTTCGTCTCCCAAAGTGATGCCGGGAATCGATTGCACCGGAGCCAGCGCCGCCTCGCGCGTAATATCGCGCCGCGCCAGGTCAATGGTGAAGCTGCTGAGAATAAGGACGGCCGTGTTGACCAATAAGACCGCCCATGGCAACTGTACCGGAACCCAATTTCGGACGTACCCAGTTTCGCTCATGTCAACGCTGACGAACCCGCGGCGAACCAGATACACCGCCGTGAAAGAAACGAAGAGCATGATGATCGGCGTCATGGCGACGGCTAGCCCCATCCGTGCCCGCCGCAAGCGCTCGCCATAGTTTGGAATGAAATTAGGAACGAAGTCAGGCATCCCGTCATCGCGCCCGCCGCCGTCATCTCCTCCGCCCGTGCGGGGAGGAAGCGAAGCGCCGTTATAACGCGACTGGCGAGTCGAAAACGGCGTCATACCGGCCACGACCTTAACTCACCGCCCAGACTCGGATTAGAATCACTGCGCATGTCGTCTTCGATTTCTGATAACGATTCTAATTCCGATAACGACCGCGAGCGCTGGAACGAAAAGTATCGAGCCGCCTCCCGTTCCCGCACCCCGGGTTCGCAGTCGCCGGGTTCGCGGTCTACGAATTCGAGCCCAAAGATCGACCCAGATCCCTTCCTGCACCACGCCTTCACCGAATACATTCGTCCCCTGTTTCCGAACGGAGGCTGCGCGCTTGATCTCGCCGGAGGAGCCGGACGGCACGCCATCTGGATGGCCAAGCAAGGCTGGGATGTCACCCTCATCGATATCTCCGAGACCGGAGTCGAACAGGCACGGCAGAATGCCGGGCCGTTCGCGTCCCACATTCACTTTGTAGTAGATGATCTCACTCACTTCAAGGCTGCGCAAATCGACGTCGCCTCAGGCTTCGAAGTCGTAATGGTGTTCTGCTACCTGGAGCGAAGGATCTTTTCGGAGATCGTAAAAGTTCTGCTCCCCGGCGGCCTGCTTATTTACAAAACATATACCTCGGAGCAGGCGAAGCTGGCCGGGGGTCCGAAAAACCTGGAGCACCTGCTTCAGCCCCGCGAACTCGTGCAACTCGCGGGCAGCTTGCGCATCTTGCATTACCGCGAAACGGTAGCGGAGAAGGCGACCGCTGAATTGGTGGCAAGAAAAGAAATTCCAGTTACAACTGTTTGAAACTCCCCTTTGGAACTCGACGTTGCAACTGGCCCCGCACAGCATCTAGACTTGAATGGAAATGGATATGCGAAAGTGGCGGAATTGGCAGACGCACCAGACTTAGGATCTGGCGGGGCAACCCGTGGGGGTTCGAGTCCCCCCTTTCGCACCAATCTCTCAATGCTTCGGTGGGATTTTACGGCTGCATCGCGCTTGGGATTTGCGAGGCTCTTGACTGGCGGAATCTGAGGTCCCGCGGCGCCGAAGTGCACGTTCTCTAGTGCAGTCTTCCGTACCGCGCATCGAGTGCAATATTCAGTTCGAGTACGTGAACGCGCGGCTCGCCCAGAAGCCCCCATTGCCGGTTCTCTGTATTCGCATCAACCAGTCGAGCGACTTCCGCCTCCGGAATCTTGCGCTCCGCCGCCACCCGCCGAATCTGAAATTGCGCTGCCGCCGGTGAAATATCCGGGTCCAATCCTGAACCCGATGTAGTCACCAAGTCGACGGGAATCGGAGTACCCGGATTTTCGGCTTGCAGCTTCGCGACGTCTCCCGCGACCCGAGCGATCAACTGCGTATTGGTCGGCCCCAGATTCGAGCCACTGGAGGCGCTGGCATCGTAGCCCGCCGTGCCTGCAGCCGATGGCCGCGAATGAAAATAGCCCGGTCCTGAAAAGGGTTGCCCGATCAGACGCGAACCCACCACCAATCCGTCACGCTCAATTAACTGCCCGTTCGCCTGCTTGGGGAAGACTAGCTGAGCGACTCCCGTCACCAGCAAGGGATACACAATTCCCAGCAGGACCGTGGTCGCGATGGTCATCAATACAGCGGTGATGAGATTTTTCTTCATTGCGTTTCTCTGTGAGTCAGCCCTTGTTAAATCGCAAATTGCAAACCACAAATTGCAAATCTCCTAAATCAGTCTGACGCTGGTGATGAATATGTCGATCAGCTTGATGCCAATGAACGGAACCACCAGACCGCCAAATCCATAAACCAGGAGATTCCTCCGGAGCAGCGATTCGGCGCTCATCGCCTGATATGCCACCCCTCGCAGCGCCAGCGGAATCAGGGCAACAATAATCAGCGCGTTAAAAATCACCGCCGAGAGTACCGCCGACTGCGGCGTCTGCAATTGCATAATATTCAGCGCATTCAGCACCGGAAAAGTTCCGGCAAACATGGCCGGGATGATCGCGAAATACTTGGCAACATCGTTCGCGATCGAAAACGTGGTCAGCGCCCCCCGCGTCATCAGCAACTGCTTGCCAATGGCCACCACTTCGATGAGCTTGGTGGGATTCGAATCCAGGTCCACCATGTTGCCGGCCTCTTTCGCCGCCTGCGTGCCCGTATTCATAGCCACGCCCACATCCGCCTGTGCCAGTGCCGGAGCATCGTTCGTGCCGTCGCCCGTCATCGCCACCAGTTTGCCGTCGCCCTGCTCCCGTCGAATCAAGTCCATCTTGTCTTTCGGAGTTGCCTCCGCCAGAAAATCATCCACGCCAGCCTCGCGTGCGATCGCGGCTGCCGTCAGCGGATTGTCGCCGGTGATCATCACCGTCTTGATCCCCATCGCCCGCAGTTGATTAAATCGCTCGCGCATTCCACCTTTTACAATGTCTTTCAGATAGATCACTCCTAGCGCCCGCTGATTCTCCGCCACCACCAGGGGCGTTCCTCCGGAGCGCGCAATTTGCTCCACGCTCGCCTGTATCTCGCGCGGCAGCGAGGTGCCGAACTCATGCAAGTATTTGATAATGGCATCGACCGCGCCCTTGCGAATCTCGCGCCCGTCTAGATTTACGCCCGACATCCGGGTCTGCGCCGTGAAAGGAACGAACACGGCTTCGTGCGAGGCCAGTTCACGGCCACGCAAACCGTACTTCTCTTTTGCCAGCACAACGATCGATCTGCCTTCCGGAGTTTCGTCGGCGAGCGATGAAAGTTGCGCCGCATCCGCCATTTCCGCCGAGGTAATTCCGGGAGCAGCAATGAACTCCGCTGCCTGGCGATTGCCGAGCGTGATCGTTCCCGTCTTGTCGAGCAACAACGTGTTCACGTCGCCCGCCGCTTCCACTGCGCGCCCAGACATCGCGAGCACATTGTGCTGCACCAGTCGGTCCATGCCCGCGATGCCAATCGCGGAGAGCAGGCCGCCAATGGTCGTCGGGATCAGACATACCAGCAGCGAGACCAGTACAAACACCGTTTGGGGTGAACCCGAGTAAATTGCGAATGGCTGTAGCGTAACCACCGCCAGCAGAAAAATGATGGTCAAACCTGCCAGCAGGATGTTGAGCGCGATCTCATTCGGAGTTTTCTGCCGCTCGGCGCCCTCAACCAAAGCAATCATTCTGTCGAGGAAGGTTTCTCCCGGGTTCGACGTAATGCGGACTCTGATTACATCCGAAAGCACGCGCGTACCGCCCGTCACCGCCGATCTGTCACCTCCCGCTTCGCGGATCACCGGTGCCGACTCTCCTGTAATCGCAGACTCGTCTACCGAGGCAACGCCCTCGATCACCTCGCCGTCGCCCGGGATGAGTTCGCTCGCACTTACCATCACCACATCGCCCGAACGCAGCTTCGAACTCGGCACCGTCTCCGTCGAACCGTTTGCCAGCAGGCGCCGGGCTACGGTTTCTGACCGCGCCTTACGCAGCGTGTCGGCCTGCGCTTTGCCCCGGCCCTCAGCCATGGCCTCTGCAAAATTCGCGAATAACACTGTGAACCACAGCCACAACGTAATCTGCAGATTGAAGGCGAAGCTCTGCTTCCCGCGGAATAGCAGTAGGGTCGTGACCACGCTCCCTACCTCCACCACGAACATGACCGGATTCTTCATCATGGTGCGAGGATCGAGCTTGACCACGGCATCCACCAGCGCTCGCCGGATGATTTTTGCGTCCCACAAACTCTTGTTCTTTTTCTCTGCCATGCTTTTCTTCAGACGCTCTGCGTCAAGAAATCTGCCTCAGAAGGTTTTTCCTGCCATCATCATCAAGTGCTCAAGTACGGGCCCTAGACTGAGAGCCGGGAAAAATGTCAGCGCTCCTACGATCACAATCACCGACACCAGCAGAAGCGAAAACAGCGGCGTAGTTACCGGGAATGTACCCGCCGAAGCCGGCACCGCTTTTTTCTTCGCCAAGTTTCCGGCAATCGCCAGCATCGGTATGATCATAAAGAAGCGGCCTATCAGCATGGTCATCGCGCCCGCCGTGTTGTACCAGAGCGTGTTGCCGTTCAAACCAGCAAATGCCGAACCATTGTTTCCCGCCATGGACGTGAACGCGTAAAGGATCTGCGTCAAGCCGTGGGGCCCGGGATTGGTGATGCTGGAGGTGCCAAATCCCTTGACCGTTGAAATGCCCGTGAGCACCAGGATAATCAGCGGGAAAACCAGAGTGACCAGCATGGCCATCTTGACGTCGTAGGCCTCAATCTTTTTGCCCAGATACTCGGCGTGCGCCCCACCATAAGTCCAGCAATAAACACCGACAGCACCACGTAGATCAGGATGCCGTACAAGCCCGCGCCCACTCCGCCAAAAACTGTCTCACTGAGCATGATGTTGACGAGTGGTACCATGCCGCCTAGCGGAGTAAACGAATCATGCACGCCGTTAATGGCGCCGCAACTCGCATCGGTGGTGACGGTAGCGAACAACGCGGAATCGGCAATGCCGAAGCGGACTTCCTTGCCTTCCATGTTGCCGCCCGACTGCAGCGCAGTCGCGCGCTGGTCCACTACGTGGAGCAGAGGATTACCCCGCGCCTCGGCCCAGTAGGCCACAGAAACACCGCATAGGAACAAAAGAGCCATCGCCGCCCATACCGCCCAGCCGTGACGCTGCGATCCCGTCATTCGGCCCAGCGTGTAAGTAAGGCCCGCCGGAATCGCGAAGATAGAAAACATCTGCAGCAAGTTACTAAGTGGTGTGGGATTCTCAAAAGGATGTGAGCTGTTGGCATTGAAAAACCCGCCCCCGTTCGTGCCCAGCATCTTGATCGCTTCTTGAGAGGCAACCGGTCCTTGCGCGATGGTTTGGTCGGTCACCGTATCCATGACCGCCTTGCCATCCGATCCCACCATCGGCTTACCGTCTGGCCCAGTCTTCTGCACTTGTTGCGATTCGATCAGTTTTGCAGTGTCATAGGGCCTGAAGTTCTGCACAACGCCCTGCGAAACCAGCAGCAGGGCATAGACGATGCAGGCAGGCAGCAACACCCACAGGATGGAGCGGGTCATGTCGACCCAGAAGTTTCCGATGGTCTCTTTTTCCTTGCGCGCGATGCCGCGAACAAATGCAATTGCCAGCGCGATTCCTACTGCTGCCGATGCAAAGTTATGGTAGGCCAGTCCAACCATCTGCGTGAGATAGCTCATGGTTGACTCGCCTGAATAATTCTGCCAGTTGGTGTTAGTTGTGAAAGACGCCGCCGTGTTAAAAGCCAGTGCCTGGGCGACGGCACCGAACTTCTGGGGGTTCAGCGGTAGCCACTGCTGCACCCTCTAATCCCATACAACAGCAGCATCGTGGCGCCGCTGAACAACAACATGGCGTAAGCGTATTCGGTCCAGCGCATCTCGTGTTTTTCGTCCACGCCGGTCACGCGATAGAGCAGGCGTTCCATCGGCCGCAGCACGAAATCTAGAAACGTGCGCTCGCCGCTGAACACTCTTGTCATGTAGACGCCGAGTGGCTTGGTAATCGCCAGAATCAGAGCCAGAAACACGAAGATCTGGATCCAGCCGTTGGTTGTCATTTCAAAAGTTCTCCGGCCTCAGCAAGGCATACAACAGATAGACCATCAAACCGGCGCTGATCAGCAGCATGATGATCGATTCAGCATTCATACGATTGACCTCGGACCTCAGACCAAAGACCAACAACCTCAGACGACTCATCTTCAGCGAATGCGATTGCAGAAATTCACGTAACCGAGCGATAGCAGAAAAAACGCAATGGTCACGGCAACAAAGATCACGTCTTGCATCCTCAATTTCCTCCCTCGGCGAACGCACACAACAACCTAGCGAAACAAATCGCTGCAGTGTGATCAAAGTGCTATCGAAGATGACTTCCGAGTAATCTCGATTAAATTCGGCGCACCATAAAGACGGAGTAAGAAGTTCGTAAAGAAGTCATAAAGAAAGCGGATCATCGCCTCTGTGTTTATCCGCCGGCGTTGCCGCAGTTACACCTGCTGCTTTCCCCAGGTTGAGCCGCAGCCGCGTTCTTCACCAGGGCTACCGCTAAGAACATCGCCGCGATTGTGACGACAATAATCGGCCAGGCCCTGAACATGGTTCCTCTCACCAGATTGCGTGCTCGCGTAAGAGCGCCCAAGCAATCCTCAACCCAATTGTGCGGCTCGAGTTAGAACTTCACCATGATGTCGAAATCGAGCAACATCTCATCGCGGCGCAAATCGGGAAACCATATGGCGCTGGTGCTGCCCCACTGGGCCACCGCAAGCTAATTCCGCGGCCGGAAAATCTCAATTCCGTTGGCCGCCCATGGCAGCCCCGACGTATTTCCATTCGTGCAGGCGTAGTACTCGGGCGATCCATTGTTGGTATAAGGCACTCCGGTCGGACCGGGCGGCGTAACTCCCCCCTTACCGCTCCAGTACGGCACGTTCGCATGACGATAGTCGGCCTCCCA
>CAVZPJ010000007.1:0-613948 GCA_963777035.1 uncultured Acidobacteriaceae bacterium
CATCGCTAACGCCATTCTTGCGAGCTAAAGGTATATGCATTGCCAAGCAAAAGGCACAGCCATTGATCTGTGATACCCGAATCTTTACCAGTTCCAGCAGGCCTAGATCGATGCCACTCTTCTGGACGTAGCTGTGAACACCAAGCATTGCTTTATAGCCCTCTGCGGCAACAACAGTAAAATCAAAGCGCTGTTTCATTCTTTACTCCTCATTGAATAGACCTACCGTTCTCGATCCACATCGCTACCTGCACACCAAAGCTCGAAGGTGCCTTGGTGGCAACTCGGCTGGCCGGCTCGGCTAGCCGGCTCTGCGAGAAAATGACTGGCAAGCGCATCCTTCATTCGCACCTCGGCAGTCAATATCACCGCATGAATTGAACCGTGGCGGTCGAAGCGTCGGGGCACCGCTCGCTGCTCTGCGCGGCTCACCACCCATGTTAGCGTTCAATCACGCAAAAACGGCGCAGTGTTTCATTGTGATGCGATATTTTGGCTTCGTCGGCTTTGCTCCCCGACGAGCAACGCGGCCCAAAAATATCTTTTTCACACTGCGTGATTTCGGAGGGAGGGCACAGGGCGTCGAGAACGGGTGCTGAAGGTTGTACTCGTGTTGGTTGGATTGGTTTTTTCGGCTGGCGTTTACCCCGTGACGGAATCTTTATGGCACCAGAATCAGTCGATGTATACCTTCGATATGATGCTTAGCCTCTATGTCGCGCTCGGCATTTTTCTGCTGGCAGCCGTGCACGCTTGACTGGGGGCTTGACTCGCATCGCTCGAATAAGGAAAAAAAGTGTGAACCCAGACCGAAACAGCGGAACCGATTGTAGAAATGTCGCCGCGTCTTAAGGCAAGGATGGCCTGGCAGCCTTTCAACTGCTCGTGGCTCGCGACTCGTCTTCGATGTGCAATTGCAAAGCGTAGCTTGGGGGACCGTGAATGATGAATCGAGCGATAAAACCCTCGCCGCGCGCAGGAGTTCTGCAAGGCGGGGCACCGGAAAATTCATCATGGTTCATCACACTTGTACTCCTACCAGCCCCACCTGGTCATGGCCGTGCCGAAGGTCTGAGACGCCTCCGATCGGAATGAGGCTCAGAGCAGTCTGGCCGGGCGAAGCTAGAAGAATATCTTGGCCCCCAGTTGGATCTGTCGCGCCGGAAACGCCGTAATGGACCTGCCGAACTGTGGGTTTCCCATGTCGCCAATCGGATTGTACAGATTGACGCGGTTAAAGAGGTTGAACGCGTCGGCCTGGAACTGGAAATTGATCCGATCACCCATCTTGATGTTCTTGAACAGCGAAAGGTCTACACTTTTGTATGCAGGTCCGCGGAAAGCGTTGCGCGAAAGGTTACCGTTCTCGCCCACGGGGATACACTGCGAGCCGGGTCCCGAATTGACCGGCCCGAAGTCGAGAATGGAGTTGAGGCCATTGGGACAGAAAACCTGGCTCGCCTGAGACGTTCTGCTGTCGCCTGACGGAGAGTAAGTGAAACTTGGGTCACCAAAAAGTCCATGCACGAGCTGTTGGTTGCTGAACCCCTTTGTGTTGATTCTAGCCGGCCGGTTTGGACGGTCGTAAGCCAAGCCATCCATGTTGAAGTCGCAACCGCTGTACCAGGCCAGGCCGCAATAAACATCAAAAGGACGTCCGGATTGCAGGCTGATGACCGAATTCAACTTCCAGCCACCCAGAACATTCTTGAGGGCGGCGCTGGACTTCGGAGAGGGCAATTGCCACACCGCGCTGAAGGCAAAGCGCTGATTGACGTCGAACTCTGAAGGCCCGCGGTCGCCCTTCGGGTTTTGTATATCTTGCACCCCGCTGTAGAGCCCGCCATATCCGTTGGTATTAAAGTAATCACCCAACCCGCCCTCTGTGACGTTATCGAGGACTTTGCCCCATGTGTAGTTGGCCGCGAACATTAGCCCGTGACTATAGTTCCGTTTGAACTGGGCGTTCAGACCGTTGTAGGTTGCGTGGCTCTCGTTGCTGATGTAGGTGAGCTCGCCCCAGCCCGGTGTGATCTGCGACGCATAGTAGTTGCAATAGGTCTGGTTGCAGATATCTCCGTCAAAGCGGTTGTAGTCCTCGCGCGTGTAGCCTCCTACGCTGCTGGTCCCAACGTAGTTGACCGTCAAGGCGTAGTCGTGCATGATCTGCCGCTGGATTCCGAAGAACCATTGCAACGAATAGTTCGTGTAGAGGTTCGGATATACGCCACTGGGAGTGATGGAGACGTTATTCGCTGCAGGTCCAATCGCCCCGTTTGGAGTGTTCGGGCCAGCGAACGCGGGACTCGGCACAAATGGAAAATAACTCGTTCCGTAGAGAATCGAGCCCGGAGGCCCTACGAATGCGCTTGGATCCACGTAGGTCGTAATGGCGTCAGGAGGATCCAGTCGGGACGCATTAGTGTAGAGATTGGAATACGGTTCGTTGTAAGCGATGCTGAATCCACTCCGGATTACCATGTCGCCCTTCCCTGTCGGATCCCATGAGACTCCGATTCGGGGCGCAAAGTTTTTCAAGTCCGTGTTCCAGAGCTTCGACACGCGGCCGATGATCGTGCTGGGGCTGGCAAGTTGCTGAAAGATGTTACTGCCAGGCCCCAGCGTGATGTTCGCAAGGATACCGTTCTTCTCAGTGGGCGACTCGAAGACGTCGTAGCGCAACCCGAGATTCACAGTTAACCTGGGACTGACTTTCCAGTCATCCTGGGCGAACCCGGCAAAGCGGTTCCAGCGGAAATGTCTGGGCGTTTCCGTGAATTGGCCACAGCCTGGAATGGGCGAACCTGTGCAGTTGTAGCGGTTGACGAGGGCCGCCTCCAGATATGGTGCATCCACAGCAAATGCATAGATGCTGGAGAATTCGAAGTAGGGCTTCGACGTAAGTTGATAGTTGCTGTTTTCCTGGACGTGTCGAAACTCAAAACCAAACTTCAAAGCATGCCGCCCCATGATGTGAGTGAGGGTATCGGTGAGCGAATAGGCGTTAAAGACGAACTTGCGAGGAATGTAAACTTCACCGCCCATGGGGACTACGCCGTCGTCAAAGACCAGATCTCCAAATGCATCGGGAGCGGCAGCGGCGTTTTGCAGCGCGGCCCCGGTCAACGTGTTCGGGGGCAGTTGGAACGCGACGTGGCTGTTATTCCGCGAGTAGGCGACGCGAAGATCATTCAGAGTATTCGGGGAGAATATGTGGGTTTCTCCCAAGCTGAGGTCGGCAAAGAAACCGTTGAAAGGCGCCCTAAAACCCCGAGTACCCGCGCCCTGCAATTCCTGAGCGGCAACATCCCCGGACGCCAGCGTATTCACCCAGCGTCCGTAGAACTGGTCATGGGAGCCCAGATGCTGATCCACCCGGACAAGGTATTGGTCATTCTGGTTGGGCTCGACCTGAGACGCACTGGCGTAGCAGTAGTCGGCGCTGATGCTCTGCAGGCAGGGCGGACCGGGAAAATCCTGGTAGAACATCGCCGCTAGGGTAGGAGGACCGGCAATCACGGCTTGCCGGAACGCGGGCGTTTCACTGACGAACGTCTCCGGTTGGCCCTCCGAGAGGCGCGATCCTTCGTAGTTCATAAAGAAGAACGTCTTGTCCTTGAAGATCGGACCGCCCAGCGAACCACCGAACTGATTCAGATGGACCGGAGTCTTCTCGGCCTGGTCAAAGTAGTCCCGGGCATCGAAAACCGTATTTCTTCCGCTATAGAACACCGACCCGTGGAGCTGGTTGGTACCGGACTTGGTGACGATATCGACGATTGTGCCGTTATTACGACCGTATTGGGCTGAGAAGTTCAGCGTCTGAACCTGCACTTCCTGAATTGCTTCCAGCGACGGGTAGATGAGCGGAGTACCGCCCAACCATTCGTTATTGTTCGAATTGCCATCTAGGATGAAGTTGTTGCCGCGAGGGGTGGAGCCATTGGCGGTATATCCGAAATCGAAGGTTACCGACGAGGTGGGCGAAGGTACGTTGGAGATGACAGGAGCATTGGACTGGGTTACGCCGGGTTCGAGCGACACTAATTGATAGATCTGCCTGCCGTTCAGCGGCAAGTTGTCGACCGCTTGTTGCGTGATCGTGTTTGAGAGTCGCGCCTCTTCGGTCTGAATCAGAGCAGCCCCGCCCGAGACCTCGACTGTTTCCTGGGCTCCGCCAACTGGCAATTTGGCATCAGCGACCGTCGTCGTGTTGACGTTGACCGGAACGTTCTCGAGAACAGCAGTCTTGAATCCCCGGGCCTCGACCCGAATTTGGTAGGCCCCGATCTGAACATTCACGACTCGGTAGTAGCCGATGTTGTCAGTCTTGGTCTCGACAACCGAGCCGGTCTGAAGATTGGTGACTTTGACGCTGGCATTCGCGACGGCCGCGCCGCTGGCATCAGTCACGGCGCCAGCAATGGTGCCTTGGTTCAATTGCGCGTACAGGGTGGTTGAGACCGAGAAGAAAATCAGAAGGAATGCCGACCACTTCGCCATCTTGCTTAAATGCCTCATAGGACCCTCCGGGGGTGGAGCTCCAGCCACTGATGGGCACAGATTTTTAGTGCGACTCTACATTGCTTCTCCGTTGTCGAAAGTGCATTCGCGCACACTTTACCAAAATTTCTGCAAAGTTTGTAAAGAAATTTCCTGGCATGCTTCTGCGCGTTTAGATTGACTGCTAATAAACACGTTTCCCAGAGACCCCTTTTCTTGTAAGGTTTTCTGCAGCTCTTGCTTGACGATTCGTTCCCTGTCGAGCAAAATACGCCGGCATCGGACCAAAGACTTTGAAGACAACTAAGGTTTATTTCCGGATCGGCGAAGCGGCGCGAATGCTGGGAATGAGTGCCTCTTCGCTTCGCAACTGGGAGCGAATGGGATTGGTGGTCCCCACTCGCACCCGCGCCCGTTACCGGCTGTATTCCCGCGAGGCTCTCAGCAAGGTGCGCAAAATCCAGTATCTGCGTACCGTGAAGGGGGTCAACCCTGCTGGAATTGCTGCCATGTTGTGCAACGAGGTTCGAGCAGATGCACCGGAGCCGTTATCTGCGCAAAAAGCCAAGCGCTCGGGCATCGCGCACAGGCTGGCGCGGCTGCGCCATGAACTGGGCTTGACCTTGGCAGAAGTTGCCAGTCAGACCGGCGTATCGGTTAGCTTTCTTAGTTCTCTCGAGCGCGGTTATTCGAGTGCGTCGATTGCCACCCTTCAGAAACTCGCCAAGCTTTACAAGACGAATGTTCTTTCGTTCTTTGCGAATGAAGACAGTTCTCGTCGCCTGGTGCGCTCGCGTGATCGCAAGGTGTTAAAACCGAATGCAGGCGTTGAAATGGACCTGCTGGCATCCGGCAGCAAGATGATGGAGCCTCACCTGTTTCGCCTCGCTCCGGGCTCTGGCAGCGGGGGCACGTACAGTCATGAAGGCGAAGAGTTCATCTTTGTACTTCAGGGAAAGCTCGAGGTGTGGTTGGATGAGGTTGAACGTTATGTCCTCGATTCCGGCGACAGCCTGTACTTTGAAAGCACACAGGCGCACCGCTGGCAAAACCTCAGTAAGAGAGAGACCTCCCTGTTGTGGGTAAACACACCGGCATCTTTCTGAGCCAAGCAGCCCGGCGCACGAAGGAGTCCAATGAAACGCCAACACAACGTTGCAGGATTGCTCACACTAGTCGCAACCGTTTGCTTTACTCCCGTCCTCGCCCAGACATGCAAGGATGCTGACCTGCTCCTTCGCAATGGCCACATCATTACCATGGATAGCGCGAAGCGGATTGTAAGCAGCCTGGCAGTGCGTGACGGCAGAATCCTCGCCCTCGGTGTGGACGATGCGCTCGCCGGTTGCGGCAGTTCCCGTACCCAGATGTTGGACCTGCACGGGCAAACGGTTCTGCCTGGCCTGATTGACGTTCACACTCATGCGATTGAATGGGTGAAGACCCTTTTGCGTGACGAAATTGACGCCGGATACCCCACTGTCCATGCCATCTCGGATATCACACAAGCCATAGGAAATCGCGCCGCGACACTTCCCCAAGGACAGTGGATCGTCGGTTCGGGCTGGGATGATTCCAAGCTTGCCGAGCACCGCTACATCACTCGGCAAGATCTGGACAGCACCTCAGCGGGCCATCCCGTTTATCTAAAACATGTAAGCGGTCACATGGGCGTGGCTAACAGCGCCGCGCTCAAACTTGCCAACATCACGGAAGCTACCCAAGATCCGCAAGGCGGAGTGATTGAACACGATGCGTCCGGAGAGCCCACTGGAATTCTCAAAGACACGGCGATGGGTCTCATCTCTGGCGTTCTCCCCGGGGATCCACCGGATATCGACGTGCGCGCCGCCCGGGTCGTTTCCGAGAAAGCAGCCGAGGTTGGTCTTACCACGATCCACGACATCTACATATCACCAGAAGAGATGCGCGGATACCAGGATGCCCATCGCCGAGGATGGTTGAAGATTCGGGTGCAAATGTCACCCAGGATTGGCAGCATTGCGGACGCTGAGAAACTGGCCGCGATGGGTGTGCACACTGGGTTCGGTGACGACGTGCTGAAATTTGGCGCGGCGAAAATGTTTGCCGACGGCGGCATGGGTGCACGTACTATCGCCATTTATCCTCCGGGAGTGATCGGCGAACCAGACAATCTCGGCGTGCTCCGCTGGACACCAACAGAAATGCAGAAGGCCCACTTGCTTGCTGCCGGGGCAGGCTGGCAGTTGGAGACCCACGCGATTGGAGATCGCGCGATCGACGAAGTCCTGGACTCGTACGCGGCGGTCATCAAGCAGCTAGCGCTAAAAGATCCACGGTTTCGCATCGTTCATGCCGGAATTTCTACTCCGGCAGTACAGAAGCGAATGCACGACCTAAATGTTGTGGTCGACGGCAACCCGCCTTTCGTGTACTGGATCGGAAGCTGGTTCCAGAAGTACGGTCCGGAGCGTGTGCGGTGGTCCTATCCGGCGAAATCCTACATAGAGAACGGAATTATCGAGGCCGCCGGTTCCGATGTTTCGGTGACTCCAATCAACCCCTGGTGGGGCATCTGGGCTGCAGTTGTTCGCAGAGACCTGAAGAGTGGCCAAATTCTGGCTCCAGAAGAACGCATTCCCATCGAACAGGCACTGACGCTGTACACGCGTAATGGGGCCTACGCTGGCTTTGAAGAGGACCGCAAAGGGGCACTCGAACCTGGAAAGCTTGCTGACTTCATTGTCATCGATCGCGACGTGCTCAATGTGCCCGCAGATGAACTCAAAGATGTAAGAGTCTTGCAGACGTTCGTGGGCGGCCAGAGCGTCTACGACCGGCTTTCTGACAGGCCCGTTCAGTGACAGAGCGGTGCGATCTTGTTGATCTCATTCACCGCGGTGTACCAGATGAATTCATTGCCGTCGCTGAATATGTAATAGGTAGTTCCATTTGGCAGTAGCAATATCGAGTTCCCGCCGTAGCCGCTCATGAAAGAAACCCAGAAGTTACAGCGGTACTGTGGAAATTCGGCAGTCGTCATGTGTTTTGCCCAGAACTGATTGTGATAGCGGAATGTGTTCGGAACAGCGGGCGTCCCCGTATCGGGTACGGGCACACCCAGAGTCGCCGCATTGGCCGTGCGAAACAGAGACTCCTGCAACCGATTTGGATCGAGCACCTGGATTTTGCCGATCACGCCGCCGCTGTTGTTGAGAAAGCGGCCGATCTTGACGATGTCGTCCTGAATGAAAAAGAGCCCGTGACTCCCAAAGGGTTTTCCGGACGCACTATTGTCCGTGCGCAGCATGGATAAGCTCCCTTGGCTCATGTTCAGCGGTTTAAGAACGGCGTCACGGATCGAATCGAAGATGTCCGCCCCGCCGCCCTGCTTTTGCTGCAAGTAGCTGTTCATGGCCTGTGTCAGGATGAACGTCGCATGGCTTTGGTATACCCAGGTGGTCCCCGGCGCCGCCTTGTGCGGGAACGGTTTGAATGCGTCCGCGATCCTCTCGCTATAGGGTTCAGCGATAAGAAACGCAAGCTCCTGGGGACTGTCTTCATCTGCTTGATTGCCAGCGCTGATGTAGTTTCCGGTAGCCATGTCGGAAGCATTGTCGAAGGTCACATTCGTCCAGTCGCCGCCGTCCACGTACTGCGGGACATAGTTCCGAATCAGCTGGCCATAAACCGTGCTTCCGTACTGTTGTCCCAGCCACATCATGGCCACTCCTGCAAATGACGACTTGGCTGTCGAGTAGGAAGGCAATCGCATGTTGTCACAAAAAGCGTAGGAGCCGTAACGCGTCTGGCAACCGCTGACGTAGTTCACCCCGTTGATCAGCAGTCCATAGGTGGTAATGTCCGCAGGCGACTTGAAGCCACGCGTGAAGTTGGTGATATCGATCCCTGAATTAGGAAAATCTGTCGCCAGAGCGCCGAAAGGCTTGGTGGGAATTCGATGTGCCACTTCAGCAGCTTCCACGTTCTCGATCGCTTCTTTGTCTGCTAGTCTGCCCGGTGCATAGATGGCCGCGAGTTGTCCCCACATGTTGAGCTTGAAATACAAGCAGGTTTCCTGCGTGACCTGGTAACGAACCCTCGAAATATTAGGCCGCTTTGAGCGGTTGAACACAAACGTCATCTCCCCGTTGTGCACGCAGTTCTGGTTTCTCTCGATCAAGGCGAATGGGAGCGAGGCGCGCATGTAGCCCCTGTCGCCGCTTTCCCGCCACACCCGCCCGGGCCCGACGATGTAATTCCATGCTGCATTCCCCGTGATGACAAGATCTTGCCGAGTTGGGATAAGGTAGCTCCCATTCTGCACGAACTGAAAACTGAACCTCGGCAGATGTCGCCACGCCAAATTGCTCGCGTTGTCGTCCGCGAAGTCGTCCCTCAGAATCTCAGCGCCCCCGCCACTCTCAGTGTCAGAAAGCGTGAGTGTGCCTTCGAACAGCTGGGAGGGTGGAGCAGCATTGGCTGGCAAGGCAAAACCTGCACTGTCGTCGACCGGTGCGGAGGGAGCAACGTTCGAGAACAGTTCTTCGTACGTAATAACCGATCGATTCACTTTGCCGTTCCCGCCCAAAGGGTCGCCCGGTACCCGGGTTGTGGCCCACGACTCTAGTGCAAACCACGCGGTCAGCAGCGGACATAAAAGCAGAAAGCAAAGAAAAACCTGAGGTTTCACCGGAAGCCTCCTTTTCGATCAATACATCGTAATCGCCTGCCCACAATATTAAGCGCTGCTACAGAATCCAAAAAGAAACACAGATGTGCACCAATCCGCATCATCAAGAGTAACTGCTATACTCCGGGTCGCTAGACTGCGACAGGAGACAATGATTACGGAACTTTTCAACCGCTTGCCGAAAGTTTCTCCGGACAGCATGATGGCTCGATTCTTGCTGGCATTTCTTGCCACCGCGGGATTTTTCTATGTCAACATCATGCCGGCTCTGATTGACGGGCTGAAGGTAGGACTCGGCTTCAGCAACAAGCAGGCTGGATTGGTCGGTTCATGCAATGTTTACGGCGCAGCATGCGGCGCATTCCTGATCGTCTTTCTCGTGCGACGCCTCCCCTGGAGGTCGGCTGCCCACGTGCTTCTTTTGGGTTTGATTAGCATGGACCTTTTTTCCATGCTCATCAAGAATCCGTCCGCACTCATGGGTGCCCGATTCCTACACGGTTTTATCGGTGGAATGCTGGTCGGAATGAGCTATTCGATATTCGCTCGCACCGAGTCCCCCGACCGTACTTTTGGAGTATTGCTTCTAGTGCAGGTTTTCGCCGGCGGCCTGGGTGTCATGAGTTTGCCATTGCTGGTGCCGAGGTTTGGTACGAATGTTTTGTTTGCGGCTTTGATCTTGTTTAGCTTGGCAACATTAGTGATGGTGCAGTTCCTGCCAGATTATCCGGTCAAATTCCCTTTGCCACGCGTTCCCGGCGCAGCGCCTGATCGACTGCAATTGAGGCCACTTTTGTTGGCACTGTTCTCTGTATTTTTCTTTCAAGCCGCCAACATGGGGTTATTCGCCTTCATCATCGGGCTCGGGAAGTATCACGGACTAGAGATCGCATTTGTGAGCGAGACGCTGGGCGTCGCGAACTGGATCGCCACGCTCGGTGCGGTATTGGTCATCGTGGTCTCCACCCGCTTTGGTATTTTCAAACCGATCCTCGGCGGCATGCTGTTGGCGCTGGTCGGCACATATATTTTCAATTACAGCGATGTGAAGTGGATTTGGATCGCGGCGAATATCGGAACTGGGATCACATGGAACTTCGTGATTGCGCACCTGCTCGGCATGTGCGCCAGGTTCGATCAGACTGGGCAGACTGCGGTATGGGCCGGTTTTGCTTCCAAGATGGGTTTAGCGTCGGGCCCGATGCTGTTTTCGTTCATTGTAGGAGCGCGTAATTATTCGGCATTGATCGTGACCGCTCTCGGGCTATTGATTCTCGCGACCTTTGCGTCGGCGATTCCAGCATGGGTGCTAGACCGCGCTGCCTTCAACGCGTTGTCTGGCAGCCGGAAGGCTCAAGACCTTCCGTAATCCGCACTGAGCCTTCGGGTTCAAGCCGATGCGTACGACCGCTTTCGGTTGTTTAATTGGAAGAATCGAGTCATTATCACGTTTGGAGTCGAATATGTCTTTGTTCTCGATTGCAGGGTTACAGGTCGACTTGCCTAATGGGGACAATCGCGATCGTCTCGAAAAAGAAACCGCACGGGTTCTCGCGAGATTTCCGTGGGTACAAATGGTCGTGTTTCCCGAGCTGTGCTCATTTGGACCTGGTTTGAGCTTCGCGGAAACGATGCCAGGACCAACCGAAAGCCGGTACCAAGCCCTTGCCAAGAAAAACAAGATATGGCTGATTCCGGGCTCCATCTATGAACGGATTGGACAGGATATATTCAACACCGCTCCGGTCATTAACCCCGAGGGCGAGGTCGTCGCGCGGTATCGCAAAATGTATCCTTTCCTACCCTATGAAAAAGGAGTGAAATCTGGAACGGAGTTCGTCGTATTCGACGTTCCGGTTGTTGGCCGTTTTGGACTTTCAATCTGCTATGACGGGTGGGTTCCAGAGACGACTCGCGCACTGGTTTGGAACGGTGCTGAGGTCATCATTCATCCGACCATGACCGGAACCGTTGATCGAGCCCAGGAACTGATCATCGCCCAGGCAAGTGCCATAACGAACCAGTGCTACTTCGTGGATGTAAACAACGCGGGTCACCTCGGCAATGGACGATCCATAATCGTTGGGCCCGAAGGTGAAATCGTCCATCAGTCCGGCGAAGTGGGCGAGCAGATTCCTTTCACCGTCGATCTCAATCGCGTTCGAGGGGTGCGACGGTCTGGCACCCTCCGGCTCGGTCAGATCCTCAAATCCTTTCGTGACACTCCCATTGAGTTTCCCTGTTATCGAGGTAAGTACCAGACATCGCCTGCGATGGACGCGTTGGGACCTCTGAAAATGCCCGAAGCGCAGTAGTCATCATTGAAATTTCTGAGCACGGGACCGCCCGACGGCGGCCCGGCCAAGGCGTCGATTAGAGCGGAACCGTTGGGACTGCCCAGCCGGTCGGGAGATCGTAGCCAGTTACCGCATTGAAGACCTCATCATTGCCGGTGAAGACAGGGCAAGGCAAGAATACGCGCAGTTTTCGTCGGTCACAAAGATAGCGACCCTGGTTCCCGGCGGTTCCGTAAAAGTAAGGATACGAAATGCTTGGCTATCACCAATTATCCCTCGGGGAATTTCCTTTACGCACTCGACAACGCCAACAATGTAATCGATATGTACGACGGCACCTTTACGTTGGTTAAGTCGTTCGGCGATCCGTCGATCCCGTCCAACTTCTCACCGTTTGGCATTCAGGACATCAATGGCATGGTTTATGTCGCCTACGCTAAACCGAACTACGGCTCCGGCGGTTATGTCGACGTCTTTACGGAGAATGGTGTCAAGGTGAAGACACTGATCAAAGGACTACCACTGAACCAAGCCTGGGGAATCGCTTTGGCGCCCAGCAACTTTGGGCCGCTCAGCAATACTCTGCTGATTTCAAACAACTCGGAGTTCGGAACTATCAACGCGTTCGACCCTAGTACGGCAAGTTTGTAGGCACGATCAAGGATCAGAAAGGTAAGCAGGTCGTCCTCAACAACCTCTGGGGAATCGCTTTCGGTGGCGGGAACTCATCCAGTGGAGCAACCAACGAGTTGTTCGTCACCGTGGGCAACGGCAACGGGCTCAATGAATTGGCCGGGATCTTTTTATCAATCAAGCCGTAATTGACAACAACAGCAGCAGGAGAATGTAACTTGGGCCGCTTGAATGAGGCGGCCCTTCTACTCCGGGGACCCAGACGTCGCCGACCAAGCTTTATCGGCACCATCCTGAATTGCCTCCGGCATGAGTATCTCGCGAAGCGATTTGCCTGAAGCTCTGGAATTGGCATCTGTGTTGACCACTGTCCGATGTCATTCCGGCCACATGGATCGGCCTGATCTTGTTGAAATCAATGAGTGCGACGTTATGCCAAGTGCCCTCAACCAGGGCGCATAATGTCCCCCTAGTGGTCTCCATTGCTAGCTCTCTGCCTGCTTTGGCTCAATTGACTATGTTCCGCAGATGATATCGAGTCCGAACTCCTTGGAATTGGGACAATTGAGGAAGCGCGGTTATCGTACATCCTATTGATGCTTGTGGAAAGAAGGAAAGTGACGACCTTCACGACTCTTGGAGAAAGAAAAGGGGCTGACTCGCAAAGAACGAATCAGCCCGCTTGTTGGCTCGGTTGAAGTCCTACCTGTCAGCGCGATGGCGCGGGCATCGGCTTCCCTGGCGAACCCGGGCCGTGCTTGGTCGCGCCTTCCGTACAACCGTCGGTCCTGATTGTGCTTACGTTATTGAACTTGTTGACGCCGCTGAAACCGGCCGGAACTAAGTCAAATCCAGTCGTGGCGTCATTGACGGTGTTCGAGTTCACCGTCGGCCCATTGCAATTGAACTCAATGGCGGTACTCGATCTGGAGATTGTGTTGGACTTGAAGGTATCGCCGCCGCCATTAAGGTAGATTCCCACTTGGGAGTTGGAGATGCTGTTCCTCGTGAAATCCAGAGTACTCCCGCCCTGCTCGTACACACCGTATCCGGTGTTGTCGATGGTGTTGGATGAAACTGTGCCTGCAGTATAAAACGTGGTCAAACCCCAGCAGCAGCCGGTACCTTCGAGGAAGTTCCCGGTCATAGTTAGATTCGTCACAAAGGCTTGCGCGTTGTAAGCGGAGGCCTCCATCGTGTTCCCCTTCAAAGTGAGATTGATACCACCGATTATAAGCACCGAGGAATCGCCGATGTTGTGGAAGCTGCTGTTTTCAACGGTAAGCGTGGAGCTTGCGGTAGTGTCAGCCCATACGCCACTGTCGTAGCCGCCACAGCCGTTCTGAAGTCGAGCTGTGACCTCGTTGATCGTGCCCGAAACGCCGTCGTTGTAATAAATTCCGACGCAATTTGCGCTCCCGGGGGACACCAAGTTGCCTGTGGCATCAACGGTAACGTTGCTGATATTCACCGGGCCAGCGTTCACAACGATCCCCGGTGCTAGCACATAACCCTCAGGCTCGGTAACAGTCGTCAGGCCCGTCGCGGGCGGGTAGATCACCACGTCGGTGGAGTTGCCGCTGGAGACCCCTTCCAGATTCAACGACTGGTTGATAAACACCTGCTCGTAATATGCGGCCGGACATATTTCTACGGTTGATCCTGTCGGCGCGCCCGCGACGGCAGCGGAGATCGACGGATAGCTTGGAAGACTAGGTTTGCAGGTACCTACCGCGACGTTGCTCGCCAGCGCGAGATGCGTGCCGAGCAGCAATACTGCGGCAGAAAGAAGCGAAGTCCTAAGACGCGACATATTGTTCTCCTCGTAAGTGAAGTAACTTGAAGATGCCCGATAAGACGCGTTCTAACTCCCGTGACACGGGAGGCGCGGAATTATACTCCGAAACCGCTTGGTTACAACGATTAAAGCGTTTGCATGTCGGCTGCAACCCGTTGCGGTTTCGCTCGGTCGCTGAACTGCGTGGTTCTCAATTGTTGGAGGAAAAGCGGGGGCAGGAAACTGAGGCCCAAATTGCTGCTGCGAGTGCCGCGTTCCTTCTTTCTTAGCAGCCTTGGGCAAAGTGGTATGAGAGCCTATAGGCTATCATGTCTATTCTATTACTTGTATTTATGGGAGCTTCTGGCAGAACACGAAATTGCAAAACGAAGCCAATAAGTCTTTTATTATCAATGCATCTCGAAACGATCGCGGCGTTCCGACGCACTGTTACATCGCCATCCCCGGCCCGGTAAGCCATCCCCAGCCCGATCAAACTCGGCCCGGGGTCACCTGCGTGTGCTCCTACATTTGAGAACGCTCAGAACTCGAGCCGCGCTTGAAACGCTATCATCCGTGGGCTGCTATCGCCACCCAAACCGACGCCCAGCAAGCCGGTCGGCGGAGAAGTTGTGTAGGTAAGCGCTCCGAAGCCCGTCTGCGTGGAAGGATTTCCTGGAATGCCTGCCAGCACCATGCTTGGCAGCCCAAAGTTCGGGTGGTTGAAGACATTGAAGAATTGACCCTCAAACCGCAGCTTCACATGCTCGGTCAAAGGGAACCATTTTGTCAGGTAGAAGTCACTCCAGAGGAAATCTGGACCGCGCAGTGAATTGCGGCCGAGGTTTCCGAATTGGCAAGTTTGCGGGCTGTCGCCGCCATAGCACTGCCCTGTAGTCGGATCAACCGCTGATACAAAAGCATCGGGATTCAACCACTGAATCGTGCCCGGTTGCGTCACGGCGGGGACGGGATGATGCGCATAGAGTGGGACGCCCGGAACGACACTGGCGAATTGCGGCCCACTGCCCTGCACAATTCCCTCTTGCTGCCCAGTGCTTGGATTGGCAGCTGAATAGGGCGTGCTCAGCACTGAGAACGGAACTCCGCTGTGCCAAAACGCTGTTCCAGAGATCTGCCAGCCGTTGAGCACGTAGCCGAGAGAACGACTGGGCACTCTAATCGGCAACTGATACACATATTGCGCGCTGAGATTATGCCGGATGTCGTAGTCGCAAGGACCATAATCGCGGGCCAGATCTCCCGGCAGAGGCGAAAGGATCCCTCCCGCAGAGAACGGAAGGAAGCCCCCGTTCGAAACCGTATCCATGCAATGACTCCAGGTGTAGTTGACCTGTCCTTGCAAGCCATGGCCGAGTCGCTTCGTCGCAGTCAGTTGAAGACCGTTATAGTGGCTGTTCGCTCCCATAGATAACTGCGTCACCGCGGCGAATCGTGCATCGGTAGGCTGCAGATAGGGGAATGGTGCAAAACAGCCCTGACACACGGTTTGGTAACCGTTGACTTGTGTTGAGTAGGGCTGGTTCACCGCGCGTGTCCCGACATATTGTGCGTGCACGCTAGCCGTCGTTCCGAATTGATGTTCGATTCCCAGGCTCCACTCCATGAAGTACGGCGCGCGCAGCTTGCCATCGGGGATGGCTGTAATTGCAGGTGGCGGAAGAAAAGACTGGCCCCGGGGAAATCCCGAAGTAAAAGTCTGATTCGCGGCAACGATTGCGCCGACTGCGCTGTTGGGCGCTCCCGGCGCGATGGCTGTGCCACCCACGCTTCCGAGCACTCCCCCCTGAAACGTCTTGTCGTAGGGAGGATTCGTGCCGATCAAGTCGGCCACCGTGCCCGGCAAGATGTCGCTGAAAATTCCAAAGCCGGTGCGGAGCACTGATTTCGGCTCGAACTGCCACGCAATCGCCGTTCTCGGCTGCAAAATAGCGACCGGCGTGGACGAGAACAGATTGCCGAGATGCGTTTGAATAACGGTGTTCAACGGCTGATTGTCATGGGGAATGGAACTGAATGAGCCACGAAGACGGCCGACCTGATAATGAGGATTGAGGGGATTGGAGTTGAAGGTGTCGCGCACACCGAACGTCCATGTCAGAGTAGGAGTCACTTTCCAGGTGTCTTGCGCATAGACGTCGAGATTGAGAAAGTTGAAGGGCTCGTTTAAGTGCGAAGGGAACGTCGCGGACGCGGTGTTTGCTACCCCATCGATAAATTGCTGCAAGTTCGCGTAGGTCACGGTAGGAACGGTGCCTTCCCCGAAGTCGTAGTCATTCAGGCGGAAGACGCGGATATTGGTTCCGAACCGTAGTTCGTGAGCGCCGCGGCTCCAGGCGAGGTTGTCATTGATGAAGAACCGGGAGGCGCGCCTGCCTTGTACCCAAGTGTTGTCAAGCCCTCCAACGGGCGTGAAGGCGTTCGCCCCGCTACCCTGCAATACGATCGGGAAAGCCGAAAGGGTCTTCTGAAGGTTGCTTGGCCCAAACAAGCTTTCATACCACGAGAACGCCGGGTTGAAGTAGTTCACCAGGTTCTGCGAGAAAACGTGCGTGTGTCCTGCGGCGAACGAATAAAGAGGTTGCGGCGAAAGCGCATTGAACACCGGGTTGATGGGATCCGTGTACGCGGCTTGCAGCCCGGTGTCCGACTGAAAACGAAACCACGCCGTATCTTTCTGGTTGACGTTGTAGTCGAGACGGACGGTCTGGACCTGTTCGTGGTCGTCGCTGGAGTGCGAGATGCTTTGCCGGTTGGCGCAACCATCCGCGGCGACGCCTAGCGGGCAGCCAAGTACCGCCGTGGGTGTGCCGCTGGTATTTCCGTAGAGGTTGAACATCTGTTGATAGAACAAACAATTCTCATTCGGATCGCTGGACCCGCAGCCGGTTGTTTGGCCCCCGGAAAGTTGCTGCAAGACGTATGCTTGGAACGCCGGACTGGGAACGATCGTAGGCGTGACGATGGGCAGTGCTATCCGCACCCATTCACTATCAAAGAAGAAGAACAGTTTGTCGTGTGCAATCGGCCCACCGACACTGCCTCCAAAATGGTTTACGGTCGCTCCCGGTTTGTGGTTTCCCGGCGTCGCGTTGGTAAAGTAGTCCGCTGCATTCAGCAGCGACCCATTCCACAGTTCATAGAGATTTCCGTGAAACTGATTCGTGCCGGACTTGGTGACGTAGTTGACCTGGGCTGCTCCATACCGACCCTGATCCACGGAATAAGAAAGAGTGTTGACAGTCACTTCTGAGATCGAATTCAATCCCAGGACAAGGTTGGTTGAGAGGCCGCTATTAAGATTCGTGAGCGGGTCGTTCGTTTCCAGCCCGTCGACGATGTAGCCATTGGAGAGGGCGGGCAGCCCATTGAATTCCACGTTGCCATACCCGTTTGTGCCGCCAACGAAATCGTTGCCGCTGCCGGCCGTGTTGATGAGTGCTCCGGGCGAAAACTGCAGCGGGTAGGTTAGGTCACCGCCCGGATTCGGAAGGTCTTCTAGCGCCGAAGCATTCAGAGTTGTGGAGGTGTTCGCGTTCTCTGGGTTGATGAGTGGAGCCTCGCTATTTACCTCAACTGTCTCATTTGATCGGGCTACTCTGAGCGCGAAATCCACCGTTTGCTTCTGGCCCAGGCCTGAAATAACATTGTCATTTTGCTGCGGCTCGAAGCCCTGCGCTTCCACTCTGACCGAATAGGTGCCCGGCTTTAACTGCGGAAAGTTGAACCGGCCCGCGTCATCTGTCTTCGCGCTACGTTTCAGACCTGTCTCGCGATTTGTGATCGTCATTGTGGCACCCGCCACAACCGCGCTTGATGCGTCCCTAACTTCGCCAACGATGGCGCTGGTGGTTTCGCCTTGGGCCAGCGCTCGAGAAGGAGACAGGGACGCCGCGACCGCCAGAATGAGCGCCAGCCGATGGAGGTGCATCATATCTCTAGACTCATTTTGTTTCCCTCGCGGGCCACAAACATGCCGACGCTAAATTCGAGGCTGATTAACCGGTGATTATCTTTCATAGTTAATCATAGTTAATATGAATGGGGCAAGCTAGCGAGGAGGGCGACTTGGAACAATGCCAAATTCACATGGACTGGGCGTTGATTGCGGGCGAGTCACGAGCGACACTGAAGTTATCGTTTCGTCAGTCGGGTTGTGTACGGAAGCTGGCAGGCCACTCCAAGCCACACCGCCTGAAGTTCGGATATTTACTAGCCAAATACCGTACAAAATAGCACTTTTTTTACCCTGAGATCCTGTGGTACAAGGAGCGCAGAAATAAAGAAGCGCCTCCCGAATAGACATCAATTTTATTGGAAATGTTTTATTCACCATTCTTCTCCGGCTGAATCCGTGAGAGCGTGGAAACCTTAACCCCCCACCCCGGCTGAGCCCGGCAATCCCTACAAGGTAGTACGGTCACTCTTTTGCCTTCTGTTGCCAGGTCTTTTCCGCAGGAACCGGAACGGCGAGGATTTCCCCCGTCCATGCCTGTGCAGCTCGAAACTGCGCCGCGTACTCGGTCGAGAACTTTGGCCGGATCTGGGCAGTGCTTGGTGATGGACATCACTGACTTTCTTCTTGGAGGCGCGGATTATGACTAGTAGCGACCACTCCTTGCCCCAGGACACTGTGTCCCTGCCCGCGGCACTAAGGAGGTATATCCCATGAAAAAAACTCTCATACTCATCCCACTCACAAGCCCACAAGCGGGCGAATTCCGGGACCCGTTCGAGGAACAGATTCGCGAACGAGCTTATCAACTGTATGAACAGCGCGGAAGAGAAGACGGTCACGATTTGGATGATTGGCTAAGAGCAGAGTCGGAGGTGGGAGGCAAGACAAGGGCAGCCGCAGCATAACTCCGGACGCGATTATGCTCATCATCCGACGGGGTGCAGGCTAGGACGGGGGCTGAGTGACCTCAGGTGCCTCGCTACTTTTTCACCAATGTTGCAACGACGCGAGTTTCAGAACCACTTTGCACTCCGATCTCTCTCGACCAATCCATATAATCGAACTGAGTTATGCGAATCGTGTGCTTCCCTGGGGATAGTTTCAAGTTTGCGGGTGTGCTCCCAACGAACGTACCGTCCACAAAGATTTCTGCACCGTCAGGAATACATGTTATCGCTACCGTGGCTGGTCCTTCGGAAGCGCTCGCAGGCACCGCCTTGGGCGGCTCAGTTGCAGGAACCGACTGAGCAGTGCGATCTGTGTTCTCATCCGGCCTGTTGCCCTCCAGTTTCGCCGGTTGCGACGCTTGCTGATTCGCTAAGGACTCATCAACGCGCTTTTTGAAGTCGCCCGCGTCGTTGTGGGCAAGCCCGCTGAACGCGGTCTGGGTCTGCATCTCGCAGGTGTTCCCCTTTCCGTTCAAGACGACGGAGTTGATACGCTTCCCGCCGAGCGTCCCACCGATGACGAACGACGCGGTCAACTCGGCATTGTCGATGGCCAAGATTCCGTACTTCCCTGAGTTGCGGATGGCGTCCTTCACCGCGGACCACAACTCGTTGCATGGTACCGAATACATGTCGCTGTGCGTCTTGCCGTACAAGGGCCGGGCAACCATCAGCAACAGCAGAGCCACTATTGCGAATCGCCTCACGGTGAAATGCTCCTCTCTTCTGTCTGACAGAAATGCCTTTCCCGAAAACCGGGCCATTCGCCTCAGGGAGTGTGCGTCTCAGCGGGCGGGAACTGCTCTTCGGGGAGGCACACTGATTTGACACGAATGAGCGCGCCTTGTCAGTGAGAATTGTCACCGATTGATGTGTGGTAATGGCCAAGAGCCGCAGCGCAAGCAAGACTGTCAATTGACATGTCAGAGAAAAACATTTCTCCCTGCTCGTCGAAAAGACGCGGACGTGGCGACTTACAGCCGGCCCACCTCATTCTTAGGCGTGATTGGTTTAGTTGCCTGGCCCGACGCGCGTTTTAGTGACAATGCCAACACCAGTTGGTTGTCCCAATTCGACACGATCATGCAATTGTGATTGTGATCAGATAGTCGTCGTACTAAGTGCGCCGCGCCGGCGTTCTACCCTTGGTCGCGTAAGTTGCGTCGGGATCGGTGGTCGGCACCTGGTCCTGTTCATGCACCGGCTTTTTGCCCCGGTTCTGCCTTTCTAGTTTTACCAGGTACCGTGCGCTGCCTCCGCTAACTGGCGTTCATGCCCTTGGTAAACGGCGGTTTGAAGTTCGCACCATGCGCGGACAGGGTGGGAACGAGTCTCAGGGAAACCGAAACTCACGATCGTACGAAGTTTCGGATGGGACTCGCGCGGAATACCTCCGGGACGAGATATCTCTTTCGGCGGAAAACCGCCACGTGAGTGTCAGCGTTAGTGGACGCTTCCGGCGGCTGCCAATTCAAGGACAAGCATCACGATCCGGGGTGACAAAAGGAAACGCAGAATGCGGGTCGCCGGTGAACCATGCTCTGCTTTGCGTCGGTGGGACCGGGTGCTGTCAAACAATAGCGCGAACGATCGGACGAATTGAATTCGAGGTGCTAGCATAAAGCCATAGTACGTTCCGTGGCGGGAGGTTCGTCATGAAGGATGAACGTGCAAGCACCCACGACCCATCGCGGTTTCGGTTTTCTCATTCCTCGTTGTCGAATTCTCTGACTGTGGCGACGGTGGTTGGCGTTGTAGTTGCCTCAGTGGGGATCGCACTGTTTGCCTTGTCGCGATATCTGCAGGTTTCATGGCACATGGCAGCCGCTGCCGGGGGCATTGGTCAAGTGATGATAGTCAGCGTTTTGGTTCTGATTGTTCTTGAGCAACGTCGCAAAAGGTTGATTCGACAAGCGCAGGAATTCAGATTCCTGAACCATCACATTCGGAATGCAATCACGCAGATAACCATGGTTTCGCATATCGCCGATGTGGATAAGCAGCAACGCATCAGGACTGAGGCCCTGGAGCGTATTGCGGGAGCGCTGCACCGCATCGCGAATAGTGGAGACCTCAACGGACTATCTCTCAATACGGATCTGTCCGGCGCAGAATTGATCCAGGAAGGAGCATCCGCAGAAATGGAGGACAAGAAGAGGACGGCCTGAACCTTTGAAGCTTCGGTGGCCTTACAATACAATCCAAGTGCGCTGCGGCAACTGCTTCGATTTTTCCAATTTGGCGCGATCGGCTGCCTGCAATGATGCGGGGCTAATATCTATGGGTGTGGCGGAGAAGTTTGACCGGTCTCGTTAGGCGCGCGACTGTTCTCAGTCAGTGGCAACTTCATCGCGCAACCTACCGTTGGCGTCGATTAATTGGATGCGCAGCGCGATTTCTCCAAGAGCGTGCGTGGAGCAACTCAAGCAGGGATCGTATGCCCTGACAACTGCCGAGACCCGGTTGAGCATGCCTTCCTGCAGCTTATTGCCGTCGATGAAGCGTTCACTGACCTGTTGAACACTGCGGCCAATCGCAAGATTATTATGCCCGGTCGCAACGATCAGATTTGCCCACGTGATGGCGCCTTCTTCATTCACCTTGTAGTGGTGAATCAATGTGCCTCGCGGCGCCTCGATCACGCCTACGCCCTCAAGAGAATTCACGCCTCCCGTTGCTCGAACGTGCTTGTCGAGAATCTGCGGGTCCAGCAGTAGCAGCTCGATCTTCTCCAGTGCGTGAACGATCTCGATCAGTCGCGCATAGTGGTATAAGAAAGAGCTGTGCGCGGGTGACCCGAAACGCTGGTGGAATTCCGCAAATTCAATATCCGCCTGGGGCGTACCGCATTGGTCGGCCACATTAATTCTGGCTAGCGGGCCCACGCGATACGCGCCTTCGGGAAATCCTTGCGGCTTGAAGTAGGGAGCCTTCAAGTAAGAGTCGCGGAGACTGGCTTCGCCGATCCATTCCAGATACTCCTCCGCTGCGATTTGATCCTCGACGATTTCTCCGTTGCGACCGCGGAAGCGCAGGCCGCCGTCGTAAAACTGCATGTTTCCTTTTCGGTCAACAAGTCCTGCGTGCATAGTAGGCGCGGAACCGAACGATTCGATCTCATCTTTATAGTTGTCGTTTTTCAGCGCATTCTTGAAGAAGCGGAGGGTACGGTCGGCGATCGCTTTGGCTGAAGGCAACTCATTAAGAATGTGGTCACGCACTGGACCCGTTAGTGGACTAGCCACACCTCCCGGCACGATCCACGAAGGGTGCACTCTTTCCTGGGCCACTCCTTCAACGATCTGCAATCCGAACTTGCGCAACTCGATGCCATCGCGCGCCATCTCCGGATGAGCCGCAATCACACCGAGCAGGTTCCGGCTGGCCGTATCAGAATCCATTCCCAGGAGTAAATCTGGTGATGATAAGTAGAAGAAACTCAGGGCATGAGACTGTACAATTTGCGCGCAGTGCACCAGTTCGCGCAGCTTCTTTGCCGTCCCCGGAATGCGCACCGCCATGATCGCATCGCAAGCTTTGGACGACGCGAGCAGATGGCTGATCGGGCAGATCCCACATATGCGCGAAGTGATCCCTGGCATCTCATAGAACGGGCGTTCCTCGGTGAACTTCTCGAAGCCGCGCACCTGGGTCACGTGGAACTCCGTGCCGGCGACCTTCCCACTGTCGTCCAGCTGAATAATGATCTTCGCGTGTCCTTCGATACGGGTCACGGGATCGATGGTGATGCGTTTCATCCGATACTCCTCATTCGCAACTCATCCGCATTTCACCCAAATTTCACCGCGGCTGCGGCCTCGCGTTTTTTCCCGTCCACCAGATCGGATATCACGGCTGCGATGGTCTTTGCGGGCGGCGGGCATCCGGGCAGGCTTATATCGACTTTCACAAACTCCCGCAACGGCCGTGCCTGCTTCAATAACGGTGGCACGCCATCCGTCGGGACCACCTTTCCCTCTTGCGCTCCGTCCACATAGATCCGCTGCAGCAGTTTGTTTACCGGGATGGAATTTCTCATGGCGGACACATTGCCCGTGACCGCGCAATCGCCGAGCGAGATCAGCAGGCGCGTCCTTTGCCTGATCTTCTGCACTTTGTTGAGGTCATCTTGTGAACTCACGGCTCCTTCAACCAAAGTGACGTCCACATCCTCGGGGAACTCTTGTGCGTCAACCAGCGGGCCATATACCAGGTCGATTTTCCGGCTCAGTGGAATGATGGCTGCATCCATATCGAGCAGCGACATGTGGCAACCCGAACAGCCGTCGAGCCAGACTGTCGCCACTTTCACCTTCTTCATACGTGGATACCTCTTTTGTGCACGAGCGACACAACGCTGTCGATCTGTTTCACCATCTCACCGACCGCCCAGCCTTTTTCCGCCAGCGCGCCGGTGGGGCAAGCCTGCACGCATTTTCCGCAACTCGTGCAGCTGCGAGCTTGTCCCCACTTTTCGTTCATGTCGCTGACAATCCTGGCGTGGATGCCACGAGATGTCAGTTCCCACACCCGGGCGCCTTCGAGTTCCGCGCATACGCGGACGCACCGAGTGCAGAGAATGCACCGGTTGTGATCCAGCAGGAACCGTGGATGTGACATGTCCACCGGCAGATTGGGATAGTTGTAGGCAAAGCCCACCGTGTCGATGCCCATCACGCTGGCCATCGACTGCAGTTCACAATGTCCATTGGAGACACATACGGCGCAAACGTGGTTTCGCTCCACCAAAAGCAATTCCAGCGAAATTCGTCGATAGCGCGCAAGCTTTGGGGAGTTCGTAGTAACCGACATGCCGTCCTTGATGGGTGTTGTGCATGCCGGAAACAGACGATCACTTCCGGAAACCTCGACGAGACATATCCGACACGCGCCTACCGGGGTAAGACCATTCAGGTCGCAGAGAGTAGGAATATACTTGCCCGTCGCCTTGGCTACCTGGAGAATCGTCTGGCCTTCCTCGGCGCTGATCAGTTGCCCGTCGATGCGGATCGATAATTTCTTCGCTGGCAAGTCTCCTCCTTCGCTAGCCTGCGTTCACGGTTGTTACGTCGCAACGCAGACATCGGCAGGCTTCATCCAAAGACTCTTCGTGGGTCAGTCCGGTGACCACTTCGTCTTGCGTGTGAACCCGGACTAGAGGCGCCAGCGGGTGTCCAGCGTGGCGGTGATTCGGGCTGGGCTCCTCCGGAGGCAGCTGCGCATACTCAAACTGAGGGAAGAGCGTGTTCCAGCGTTCGACCTCCATCAGTTGCGAGTCCAAATGACGAGCCGCCTGTTTACCCAGCGCCATCGCGTTCGACACGTTCGACGCGCTCGTGACCACATCGCCACCAGCGTAAAACCGCAGCCGGCTGGTTTCCAGGGTCAAGCGGTTTACTGCGATCGTCCCATCCTCTTTCAGACTCAGACCGGAAGCGCGGGCGAAATCCAGATCCACGGTCTCGCCCACCGCGAAAATTACGGAATCGCAGTCGACCCGTTTGATCTCATCAGTGGAGATAGGTTTCCTGCGTCCGGATGTATCGTACTCGCCCAACCGCGTCTTCACGATCTCGATGGCTTTGACGTTTCCTTTCGCGTCACCGATGATCCGGTGCGGAGCCGCCAGGAACTCAAACTTGGCACCCTCCTCCCTCGCTGCTTCGGTCTCTTCTTCGATGGCCGGCATGTCTTTGCGCTCGCGGCGGTAGAAAACTGTGACCTGAGCGCCCCGGCGCAACGCGGTGCGTGCTGAATCTATGGCCGCATTCCCGCCACCGATAATCGCCACCCTGCTGCCGATGACCACTTCCTCATCAGCGGCCACCGCTGCGAGGAAGTTCAATGCCGGATACACTCCTTTTAATTCCGTGCCGGGCTGGTAGACCCATGACTCTTTCCATGTCCCAATCGAAATGAAGGCGGCGTCGAATCTTTCATCGAGCTCGTTCAGAGGCAGATCGACACCGACGCGGGTATTAAACGTGAACTTCACCCCTAAACGCTCAATCAGTTCGATCTCTCGACGCAGCGCACTCTTCGGCAAACGATACGGCGGCAGAGCGAAGCGCAGCATGCCGCCTGCTTCCGATTTGCTCTCAAATATGTTGATGTCGTGTCCCAGCAGAGCGAGATAAAATGCTGCGGTAAGTCCCGCTGGACCCGCTCCCACAATCGCAACCTTCCGCCCGGTTGGGCCGAATTTACGCGCCACAATGGACCGTGCGATGGCCTCGAACTTGTCCGACCCGAAAATTGCATCCGCAATGAACCGATGCACTTCTCTCATGTTCACCGGCTGATCAACAGTCTGGCGCCGGCAGCGGCTGTCACATGGATGCTGACACACCCTTCCCGTCGACGACGGAAGTGGGTTATCCAGAATTATCGACAGAAACGCTTCCTCAAGCCGCCCCTCCTTGTAAAGCTGCAGGAATCGCGGAACATTCATGTGCAGCGGGCAGCTGTTCTCACACGGTGACAAGGCCAGTTCTTCGCAAACCCCCGCGGCACACCGCCGCGCTAGGATGTGGTCTTCGAATTCGTTTCGGAAATGCCGGAGAGTGGTCAGAACTGGATTCGGCGCAGTCTGCCCCAGTCCGCATAGCGAACAGTCGCGAATGTAACGACCCAGTTCGTCCAGCAGTTCAAGGTGGTGCGTAGTCCCCGCGCCTTCGGTGATGCGGTTGAGAATACGCAGGCACTTATTGAGGCCTACCCGGCAGGGAATGCATTTGCCGCACGACTCCGAATGGGTGAACTCGATGAAATACCGCGCCACATCCACCATACAGTTGTCTTCATCCATCACCACCATGCCACCGGATCCCATGATCGACCCGAGCTGGGCCAGATTCTCGTAGTCGACGAGAGTGTCAAACATCTCGTGCGGAATGCACCCACCCGACGGACCGCCGGTCTGCACTGCCTTGACCTGACGGCCTCCGCCACACCCTTCTCCGATGTCATAAATAAATGTCTTCAGCGGCGTGCCGAGCGGCATTTCCACCAGGCCTGTGTTCTTGATTTTGCCGACCAGCGAAAACACTTTCGTCCCCGAACTCTTCGCACTGCCAATCTCCGTGAACCAGGCCGGGCCCCGCATCACAATAGGCGCGATGTTGTACCAGGTCTCTACGTTGTTGATGTTGGTCGGTTTCCCCCATAATCCTTTTTGCGCGGGAAAGGGCGGTCTAGGCCTTGGTCTCCCGGCCTCGCCTTCCAAAGAGGCGATCAGCGCGGTCTCCTCTCCACACACAAACGCTCCCGCACCTTCCACCAGTTCGATTTCAAACTTAAATCCGCGGCCGAGGATATTCTCTCCCAACAGTCCGTACTCTTTCGCCTGCTCGATGGCGTGATTGAGACGGTGCACCGCGAGGGGATATTCCGCGCGCACATAAATGATCCCTTCGGTCGCTCCCATCACGTATCCGCCGATGATCATCCCCTCAAGAAGAGAATGGGGATCGCTTTCAATCTCGTTGCGGTTCATGTACGCGCCGGGATCGCCTTCGTCGGCATTGCAGATGATGTACTTCGGTTCCTCCTTCGCCTTGGCCAGGAACTCCCACTTATTTCCCGTGAGGTAGCCCGCTCCGCCGCGGCCACGAAGTTTTGAAGCCTTGATTTGCTCGATCACATTTTCGGGACGTCCATCAATCAGGACCTTGTATAAAGCCTGGTATCCGCCAATTGCAATCGATTCTTCGATGTCATCCGGATTGATGATCCCGCAATTTCGCAGCACGATCTTCTTTTGCCCCTTGAAGAACGTCGCCTCATTCCACGACGGAACCTCCGGATATCCCTGCCCGTAGCGAATGTTTCCGGTAATGTGGTCCCACTCTTCGATCTTGCAATAGATCAGGTCGGGACTGATGTTGCCGGTCGTCACATCGTGCAGAATTCGCGCCGCATCGTTGGCCTGTACCCGCCGGAGCATGACCAAAGGTTTTCCCGGCAAGCGCACACTCACCAGCGGCTCCTGGAAACAGGCTCCAAAGCAGCCCACTGGAGTCAGCATGATATTTGCGCCGCTGCGGTCGATGGCCTCGGCAAACGCATGATAGAGCCCTTCCGCCCCGTTCCCGCGGCCGCATGTTCCCATCCCAATCGCGATGCGCGGAACCGCCGGAGACAACTTGGCCAGTCCGTCTTCGCGCACTGCATTGAACGCCCCAATGTCTTGAATTCGAGGCATCGCTCACTCCCCCGCTCGAATGGTTTGGATCTCCCGCTGCAGAGTGCGCTCGGTCACGTGGCCGCAGATACGCTGATTGACCTCGACCACCGGCGCCATCGCGCACTGCCCAAAGCACGCGACTGTACGCACCGTAAATTTGTTGTCGGGCGTTGTCTGCAGAGTTTTGTCAGCATCGTTCCCGCTGGTTTCGCTCTCATCATCTTTACCCAAGCCAAGTTCGAAGCGCGCACTTTGTAGCAGGTTGCGAGACCCGCGTGTGTGACAAGCCGTTCCACGGCAGATGCAAATCGTGTTGTCGCCTTGCGGTTGGAGATTGAACAATGCGTAGAAAGTGGCCACGCTGTAGATCCGCGAAAGCGGCGTCTCGGTCTTAGAGGCAATGTAGTTCAGCGTATCCAGAGGTAGATACTTATGCCGGTTTCTTTCCTGCGCCGCTTCAAGAATTCCTAGCAGCGCACCGGGGTGCCCCGAACGGCTTTGGATCACCTTGTCGATGAACACTTGATCGTCGGACGGGAGGAGGCCTTGCGAGGATGTTTGCATTGGCGATCCTTTTGAAGGAAATCAGACCTTTGCCGATATGACTGTACCGAATCGCCTGGGCCTTTGCTACCCCGACGGACACAGATTGCGGTGACATAAATCACATGTGTGGATGAAATCGCCTCGCTATCTCATTGGCTCAGCCGGGGTAAGCCTTCTACCCTGCACCGGCAACCATTCCGCCAACGAGTCACCCATGGTTGTGACAAACGGTACTGCGTCCCCAGCCGCAAAGAGAGAAGATACAAAGTAAACAATCTTCGATGGAGGCCACTCTATGAAGAGAGTTTTGATTCTTGGCGCGGCAGGCAGGGATTTCCATAATTTCAACGTTCTGTTTCGCAACAACCCCGATTATGACGTCGTAGCATTCACCGCCACTCAAATTCCCGACATAGCCGGCCGCTGTTATCCGCCGCAACTTGCCGGAAGCTTGTATCCGGAAGGCATCCCGATCTTCGAAGAAAAAGATCTGGAAAACCTGATCACGGAATACCAGATCGACGCAGTAGTGTTTTCCTACAGTGACATTTCTCACCAGAACCTCATGCATCTCGGCTCGCGCGCGGTGGCTGCCGATGCCGATTTCTGGCTCTTGGGAACCGAACACACTCAACTCGATTCTTCGGTGCCCGTCGTTTCGGTGTGCGCTGTGCGAACCGGATGCGGCAAAAGTCCCATCTCACGACTGGTCGCTGGAGAATTACACCGGCAGGGTTACAGGCCAGTTGTCATTCGTCATCCTATGCCTTACGGAGATCTTGCGGCGCAAGCTGTCCAGCGCTTCGCCACCTTGGAAGATCTCGACTTACAACAATGCACTATCGAAGAACGTGAAGAGTATGAACCGCACATCAACCAAGGCACCGTAGTGTATGCAGGCGTCGATTACGAAAAGATTCTCCGCCAGGCGGAGAAAGAAGCGGACGTCATCCTATGGGATGGCGGCAACAACGACACTCCCTTCTATGTTTCCGACCTGGAGATCGTGGTCGTTGACCCGCACCGTCCGGGGCATGAACTGACATACTTCCCCGGTGAAGTCAATCTACGACGCGCGGATGTAATCGTGATCAATAAGGTAGACACCGCCGAGCAGCGTGACATTGAGACCGTTCGCCGAAACATAAAGCTCCATAATCCTAAGGCAGTCGTTCTTGAAATGGCGTGCCGAGTCTCAGTTCCCGAGCCGAGTTTGGTAAAGGGACAACGCGTGTTGGTAGTGGAGGACGGTCCCACGCTCACTCACGGCGAGATGCCCTATGGCGCCGGCGTGGTCGCGGCGCGGCAATGTGGAGCGGCAGAATTGGTGGACCCGCGTCCTTATGCCGTGGGCTCCATCCGCGGTATCTACGAGCGTTATCCGCACCTGACGAACCTGTTGCCCGCCATGGGTTACAGCGCTATGCAACGCCACGAACTGGAAGAAACGATCCGTCGCACCCCATGCGATCTCGTCTTGATCGCCACTCCCATCAACCTCGCGCGGGTCATCAAACTCGAACGGCCCACTCTACGCGTGAGCTATGAAGTCGAAGATCTCACCAAACCCGGTCTCGGCGAATTGCTGGCCGAGTTCGCGCACAAGCACGAGCCGGCGCTGCCAAGAGTCTGAGCAGGAGCGAAAAATGAACAGCTATGGCAATGACAATGTCAATGTCAATGACAAAGATTTTCTCTCGATTCGAGATTTTTCACCGTCTGACATCGAGTACCTGCTCACTCTCGGCCGCCAAGTGAAGGCCCACCCAAGCGCCTATAGCGGAGCACTCCGGCGCCAGACCCTGGCCATGATCTTCGAAAAGCCTTCGTTACGTACTCGAGTAACTTTTGATGTGGGCATCCAGCAACTTGGCGGCTTTTCTCTTTATCTCTCGCCAACGGAGATCAATCTTGGCAAGCGCGAATCGGTCTACGATGTGGCGAAGAACCTCGAACGCATGGTGCAGGGCATCATGATCCGCACCTACTCTCATGAAGTGGTGGAGCAGATGGCACGGTGCGCGTCCATTCCTGTTATCAATGGGCTCACCGATTACAGTCATCCCTGTCAGGCGATGGCAGACTACCTCACCATTTGGGAGGCGGAAGGCCATCTGGAGGGATTGAAAATCGTATTCCTAGGCGATGGCAACAACGTCGCACGTTCCCTGATGTTTGCCGGAGCCCAACTTGGCGCGCATGTCTGGCTGGCCACGCCCCCTGGTTATGAAGTTGATGCGGAGTCGGTAGCATGGGCGCGCGAGCGGGGCGACCAGACAGGGGGCACCACAACCGTAACCAACGATCCGGACGATGCCGCTTCAGGCGCCGATGTGATCTACACCGATATCTGGGCCAGCATGGGAAAAGAATTGGAAGCGGAGAACCGCAGACATATCTTTCTCCCCTACCAGGTCGACCGTACTCTGTTCCACCGCGCCAAACGAGATGCCATTTTTTTGCATTGCCTGCCTGCGCACCGAGGCGATGAAGTCACGGACGATGTTATCGACTCGCCGCAGTCGCTGGTCTTTCAGCAGGCGGAAAACCGGCTGCACGCGCAAAAGGCGATCATGCTGGAATTGATGAAAGGTGAGTTCATCAAATTGCCAGGCCTGGTCGAGTTACAGGAGTTGGCACACATATAGGCACTTAATGCACTTAATAACGGCTACCACCCTGAGCAAAGCGAAGGACCTATGTACTTGGCTGCCAGGCAAAGCCACAGGTCCTCTGCTCTTGTAGCGGATTACTGCTTATGAAGATCATGCTCCTGGCCATCGGCGGCAATTCTCTCATTCGCGCGGGAGAAGCCGGAACTATCCCCGAGCAGCGGGCAAACGCGCAGCGCACCGCTGCCCAGATCGTTGGCCTGATCGGCGACGGCTACCGGATTGTGCTCACCCACGGAAATGGCCCGCAAGTCGGAGCGGCGCTTTTACGCTCAGAACGGGCATCGAGTCAGGTTCCAGGCCTTCCGCTGGATGTTTGTGGCGCGTCAACTCAGGGTGAGATCGGATATCTTCTCCAGCAAGCGCTAGAGACTGAGTTCCAGAAAGCAGATCTACATGTGTCAGTTGCGACCATTCTCACTCAGTGTCTAATCCCTTCCGACGATCCGTCCTTGAAGTGTTGCAGCAAACCAATCGGACCTTTTTATTCGCGCGCTGACGCTGAAGAACGTCAACGGCTTCTGGGATGGGAGATTGTGGAGGATGCGGCCCGCGGTTATCGTCGTGTGGTTCCCTCGCCTGACCCGGTCGGCATAGTTGAGCTCGACGTGATTCGAAATCTGATTGAAAGCGGTGTGCTGGTCATTGCCTGCGGAGGTGGAGGAGTTCCTGTCCTCTGGAGAAACGGGCGTCTACAAGGTGTCGAGGGTGTAATCGACAAAGATCGCATATCCGCGTGGCTGGCCTCACGACTCGCCGCTGATCTCTTTGTCATAGCCACTGACACCGACTATGTATATCTGAATTACAAGAAGCCACACCAGAGTCCGCTGCGCAGAGTTGGTGCCGACGAATTGGAAAAGTACGCTCGGGCGGGCCATTTCCCACCTGGGAACATGGGACCGAAGATTGAATCCGTGTTGCGCTTTCTGCGCCAGGGTGGAACGGAAGCCATCATTACTTCTTGTGAAAATCTGTGCCAGGCGGTAGCCGGGTCAGCAGGCACACACATATTCCCGCACTACAACAGCGCAACAATCGAGCGCCGCCCTCACTTCGATGAGGCTGTTGTCCCGAAGAGAGCTCTCGAACTCCCCGTGGGAGGACCCTAAAATGCCGCCGCCGACTATTATTCCTTTTAGACCCACGACGCCAAGCCACGCTCTCCGTTCAGAACTCAGTTCGGAATTACGGTCGGAATTAGGATCGAACTCGCCACCCATAGCTGGAATGCCGTTGAAACATGTAATCGAGTCGCAGCAATTCACGGTTCCGCTGCTCATGGAGTTATTTGAGCGCTCGCAAGGTATGGAGCGCGTGGTGGCCCGCGGAGGCACGCTGGACTACCAGAATCGCATCATGACTACGCTTTTTTATGCTCCCTCGACCCGCACGCGGCTCTCATTTGAAGCCGCCATGCATCGTCTTGGCGGGAGGATCATGTCCACCGAGCATGCCGGCGCATTCTCTTCTGAGATTGAAGGGGAGCAAGTGGAAGACTCCATTCGCATCGTCAGCGGCTATTCGGATGTGATTGTCATCCGGCACTCCGGCGAAGACGGCGCGCGCCGTGCAGCCGAAGTCTCCTCGGTGCCGATCATCAATGCCGGAGATGGCAATGGCGGACAGCATCCGACCCAAGCCTTGCTTGATCTATACACAATTTACAGACAGCGCCCCCTCGATGGCCTAAGCGTGGCCATCATTGGCGAGTTAGATAAAGGACGGACAGCACGATCGCTGGCCTATCTGTTGGCCAAGTTTGAACGGATAAAGCTGTTCTTCGTCAGCCCGCCGCAACTCCAGATGAAGGTGGATATCCTGCAGTATCTCGATGCGCACGGCGTCCACTACGAACTGGAGTCGGACATCGACCGCGTGATTGGCGAAGTGGATGTGGTCTATCAAACCCGAATACGACCTGAACGGGTGCGAGATGCGGAGGGCCGAGCGAACCGCGAAAACGACGGTCTCAGGCGTTATGCCATCGATTCGAAAGTCGTGCAGTGTATGAAGGCGGACGCGCTCATTCTTCATCCGTTGCCACGGACGGTCGAGTTAGATAAGTCAGTTGATGCCGATCCGAGGGCTATGTATTTCCGCCAGGCTATGAATGGCCTCTATGTGCGGATGGCATTGTTAACCATGCTGTTAGACAAGGAGCCAGCACCGGGAAGTAGCCGGTATTAACTCAAACTCGGAAACGAAGGAAGTTTATGACAACCGAACTCATCGATAAATCCACGCGCACCGATTACTACGTAGATCTCGAAAATCAATATGGGACTCATAACTACAACCCGCTCGATGTGGTCATCGAGCGCGCGGAAGGCGTGTGGCTGTATGACGTCGAGGGAAAACGTTACCTCGATTGCCTGGCTGCATATTCCGCTGTGAATCAGGGACACTGTCACCCCAAGATTCTGCAAACTCTCAACGAGCAGGCCAGGAAAGTCACGCTCACTTCACGTGCCTTCCGCAACGACCAACTCCCGCTGCTTTGCAAGGAACTCCACGATCTGACTGGCTTCGATATGGTGCTCCCCATGAACTCCGGCGCCGAGGCCGTCGAAACGGCCATCAAGACGGCGCGCAAATGGGGCTACATGATCAAGGGAATACCGGAGGACAAAGCCGAGATCATCGTCTGCACCAACAATTTTCATGGACGCACCGTTACCATCGTCGGCTTTTCGAGCGACAAACAATACCGCGAGGGCTTCGGCCCATTCACTCCAGGGTTCAAAGTCATCCCCTTCGGGGACGCGCGCGCCCTCCGGGAAGCGATTACGCCCAATACGTGCGCTTTTCTCGTCGAACCAATTCAAGGCGAAGCCGGAATCGTCATTCCACCCGCGGGGTTTCTAAGGGAAGCAGCCGAAGCCTGCCACGACAATCGCGTGCTCCTAATGACCGACGAGATTCAATCTGGCCTGGGACGCACCGGCAAACTTTTCGCCTACATGCACGAAGGCATAACGCCCGATGTATTGATCGTCGGCAAAGCACTTGCCGGAGGCTTCTATCCAGTCTCGGCAATCCTAGCGTCGCGAGAGATTCTGGGCGTGTACAAGCCCGGGGACCATGGCAGCACCTTCGGCGGAAATCCCATGGGCTGCGCCATCGCCCGAACTGCGCTGCGCGTTCTGATCGAAGAGCACATGGTCGAGCGTTCCGCGGAGTTAGGCACTTACTTTCTGACCCTACTCCAGACGCTGCGCGGTCCCAATTTGAAAGAGGTGCGCGGAAAAGGCCTGTGGATTGCCATCGAGCTCCATGTACCCGCGCGCCCTTACTGTGAAGCTCTCATGAATGAAAAGATATTATGCAAAGAGACGCATGACCGAGTGATTCGCATCGCGCCGCCGCTCGTCATCAACCGACAGGAGATTGACTGGGCGTTTGAGAAAATCACGAAAGTGATTGAGAAAATGAGACCGCTGCGAAAAGCATAAGGTGCGATTTCCGGACGTGACACACGCCAACTCTCTTGAGGACGTCATCCAGATGCTGAAAGTACTGCTATCCAACTCGGAGGCATCCCAATCCCCCTGTAGCAATGGTGCACTGCGTCCTCGCGCCGATAGGAGTCGCTGTAGCGAGGTTCTTGCAGTCATCGCTGATCGTGATCGGGATTCTCACCGTGGCCAAGCTCTGCGGGGAAAATCTCGCATCGTTCTACATCCGGAAAGGTCGCCTGTTACTCGGCATCAGCGCAGGCTTGATGGCCGCTGCCGCATGTCTAATTGTAACGCTGCTCCAACCGGCGGTTAGGGCGCTCAGCACGGCCAGACTCATCTCATGGGCCCCATGGGTACTGCTTTTTTCGGTCTCGGGGGCCTTCATGGAGGAACTCCTGTTCCGCGGATTGTTTCTCGGACGATACGAGCCAGTGATCGGAAAATGGTTGTCCATTCTTTCGACTGCCCTCGTCTTTACAATGGCACACATGCAAATCACTTACGCGCCGAATGACCTATGGAAGTTTCTGCTCGTGCTCTTCGGGTTCTCGATCGCTTGGGGGTGGCTTATGCAGAAAACCGCCAGCCTGTGGGGATCGGTCTTGTTTCACGCGGGCGCGGACCTCTTGATTATCTTGCCCGTCTTCGTGAGTTTCAGTGCCGCCTGAGGACGTGTGCCATCCGTCGACGAACGACGGCGGGCGCGAGACCCGCAAACCTCATTCATTGATTCGTTGGCGAAAAATCGCGAATGCGCTCAAAAGTTCCTCAAAAACGTGTAAACGCCTCTGTCGTTACTGGTGAACCGACTGGACCAGCTTATGCACCACGTCCTCGTCGGTCAGTTGCTCGTAGGCGTGTTCGCCGTGGAGCGACTCGTCGAGGCCAATCTCCTCCGATATGTCGGTTACCTTCACCGGCGTGAAGGCATCAATGATGCGCAGCATGCCATAGGTGAATGCGAACGCCCAGACTGACGAGAAGGTCACGGCCGTGACTTGCTTGAGCAGGAAGACCGGATCGCCGTAGAGCAATCCATTGGCGCCTTCCGGATTGAATTGCTTGTTGGCGAAAATGCCCAGCATGACAATGCCGAGAAAGCCACCGACGCCGTGAACTCCCCAAACGTCGAGCGCGTCATCCCATTGCATTTTGTTCTTCAGTTCAACGGCATAGTAGCAGACCACTCCGGAAACGATGCCGATGATGACGGCGGTTGTCGGAGAAACGAATCCGGCAGCAGGAGTGACGGTGGCCAGCCCGGCGACAGCGCCGGTGAGCAAGCCGAGGAACTTTGGCTTCTTCTCGTTAAGCCACGCGACCGCGAGCCAGGCAATGGCGGCGAAAGACGCGGCGACGTCGGTGTTGAGGAAAGCTGTCGCGGTGACAGAATCAACGCGCATTTCGCTGCCGGCGTTGAATCCATACCAGCCAAACCAGAGCAGGCCGGTACCCAGGGCGACCAGTGGAATGCTGTGCGGGCCGCGATCTTGCACGCGGCGTTTGCCCACGTAGATCACCGAAGCCAAAGCCGCAATGCCGGCAATGTTGTGGACTACAATGCCGCCGGCGAAGTCCTTCACACCCCACTGTTGCAGGAATCCTCCGCCCCACACCATGTGGACAAAGGGGAAGTAGACGAAGGTCAACCAGCCGGTGAGGAATAGCATGTAGGCCTTGAACGTGACGCGGTTGGTGAACGCGCCGGAAATCAGCGCGGGAGTAATGATGGCAAACATCATTTGATAGGCGACAAAGACAAATGCCGGGATGGTGTCGTTGGGGGAAGGCGTCCCGAGATTGATGCCCCGCAGGAACGCATAGTGGAGATTGCCGATCACTCCGTGCCAGTCGCCGCTAAAGCACAGAGAGTAGCCGTAGATGTACCAGATGACCGTGGTCCAGCCCATGGATACGAAGCTTTGAATCATGATAGCCAGAACGTTCTTGCGGCCGACCAAGCCGCCATAGAAGAACGCAAGGCCCGGAGTCATCAGCATGACCAAGCTGGTGCATAGAATCATGAAACCCGTGTTGCCGGTATCGAGATGCAACATACAAAACCTCCGACCGAGATGTGTGAGAGAACGGCTCGCAGATAGCGAGCGGGGGTCCGAACTTAATGTCGCGCACGGGAGGAGGGCCCTCAGACCCAGCCGCACGGAAGGGTATTACCTTCAAAGGCTGAACTTAACCGGCGACAAACGCAGTGAGATATGTCACTTGGGGGTGTGACAGAAAACATAACCGTCCGGTGGGTTTGAAGCGCGGATCATCCCAACCCTTCGCGCTGAAGGGCTATATCACTCTTTTTGAACCAAAGCACGCAGAGCGCGCAGGATTTGACGATGACCCAACAAAGGCTCACAGCGTTGTGTGCGCCCGGTCACCGCCCCGTTGTGGACAAAATACTAACATCAGCGGATCAATTATGTCTCGTAAGGAGGTTCTATGAAACTAACCCGCACGATTGCCGAGGTCTTGCAAAGCAAGCGCGAGAATCGAATTCTTTCCATACCTCCTGATCAAACTGTGTACGAAGCCATTAAGAAAATGGCTGAATACGGGGTCGGCGCTTTGTTGGTGATGTCCGACAATCAACTCCTCGGGCTAATCTCGGAGCGCGATTATGCCCGCAAAGTGGTCCTCAAAGGACATGTGTCGAAGGACATTTTGGTTCGCGAAATCATGACCATCGCCATCGTTTCCGTCAACCCGCGGAGGCCCGTAGACGAATGCATGGCCATCATGACCGAACATCGCTTTCGCCATCTTCCTGTCATCGAAAACGACGCTGTCGTGGGAGTGGTCTCGCTAGGCGATGTTGTGAAATGGATCATCTCGGAACAGGAGGAAGCCATTCACGAACTGGAGAGCTACATTGTCGGTTCGTATCCCGCCTAGCACCGCGACTGTGTGCCCTGCTAGCTCCTCGACATCCCGCGGAGTGTCCGGGTTTCCCCGCCCGCCCTACAGCTATGCCCGTCAACCTCGTATACAAGGGTCGGCTAGTGAAAAATTCGACCATCTAGGCCACCGCAGGCTAGGGCGGGAACTGTTTACATCAATCGTAGCGCTCACACCTTCCGCATGATGGCAAACAAACTGCTCAGACATCGGGCGGACCAACGAAACTGACTGTCACCCAAACACGTGAGATTCGTCACTGCTAAAACAAGCCCCTGAATTCTAGAATGAGCTGTTCTCGGTTCGACTCTCTGCACCGTTTCCCTGTCTGGGGAAGGGCAGGGGCGGGGCCCCGAGGACGCGAATTCGCCCGGCGTCGGGCCGAACCGAGAACCAATATCAGTCGTGCTTAAACCAGAATAGGCCCTTACTATGCAATCCCCGACTGTAAAGTGGTTCAGCATACGCGACGGCGAATATTTCTGCGATGACTGTGGTGAGCCACTGGTGCCACATTCCGTGCGGGAGACTTTTGTACTTACTGAACCGTTGCGGGAGATGGTTTACACATGCGAGAGCTGTCGAAGATCTCTCATTATTCCAGCTACCCGGTTTGCAAGTTAAGAGTCCTGTAGCTCGAAGCCGACCTGATCTTCGCCAGCTTAAATAGGGCCACTCGCTCACCGTGGCAGATCTGTGAACTGCTGCCCCGATAAGGATGTTTCTTTCCGACCAGCATACAGCTTTCGCCCGGATTAGCATTGCACTTCGGACAGTACACCGACAGCCATTGCTTTGCGAGTGGCATACTAAATTCTGATCGACCCTTCAGATTACATCTCCAGTTAGTTTTCGCAAGTGACGGACCGCACCACCGGCTGTGACAGAGTGTCCTAAACGGTGGGTACGCTATCGCAGAGTAAAACCATTCAGACTCGTAGCAGGTAGCATCGAAGTTCCTCCCCTTGGGAACTCCCCGTGGTCTGCCGCTTGGCTTGCCCTGCCGGGCGGCTTTTTCCATTCTTACGAATTCAGGAATTCGACGAACGATCGGCGCCATCCAGCGGGCCTCGTTTGCTCGACACTGGGCGCGATCCTGATTCTCTTTAATTGCAATAAGCTGAAGTTTCATTTTCCCCAAGTCAACTCGTTCTAAGCTCATTCGACCGGAGCCTTACTCGCGCTCTCGACCGACTCGAGCCTCCTCTTGCTGAGGCATGGAAATTGAAGACCTGGGCACTACTCCACCTTCGCGTATTCCGCTTTAGCGTGTTTCAGGATGGGGATGTCGGGGTCGGCGTCTTTCCACAAAATGAAAAACTCCTGATATGCGATGCGGGCTTTCGCGACATCGCCTTGCATCGCATAGGCGCGGGCAAGTCCCATCCGTGCCAGTGCACCCAGCGGATAATTCTGCACGACTCCGGGATGATCAATGTACTTCTGGAACTCGGCGACGGCTTCGGACCCTTGATGCATGGCCAGGTACGCCTGCCCGCGCAGATAAACGGGAAACAACGGCGCCGTGTAGAAGTCAATCACATCGCCCAGCTCATAACGCGACGCAGTTTCCAATGCTTCGACCGCCTTCGCCGGATTATTGCGGCCCAACTGAACCGCCGCCCGTATTGTCGGCAGCCAGTACGCATTGAGCAAAGTGTCGAGCGGGGCGCGCTTCTCCAACGCGCCGGCGAGCGTCTCGGCACGACTGCTGTCTCCTGCCAGCGCGAACGTGAGAGCGGCCATGGTTTGCGTCTCCTGGTCTCGGCCCTCGTTGAGTGCGGCGACCGCTTTCTGGCGTGCCTGCTCGGGGTACCCGAACTCCACTTCATGAAGTGCGCTCTGAAGTTCGAAGTCCGCTGCAGCCCCTGAGCCCGCTTCCTTGTCGCTCTTGGACCGATCCGATGCGCGGCGCATAAGCTGCCGGGAATTCTGGAGACGTCCGTAATACGCCTCGGTGTTCGACGCGAGCGCCAGTAGAAAGTCCTCCCCCTCCCCCTCTTTGCTTTCTATCAAGTCCAGTTGCTTCCGCATGCTCGCGAAATCTCGGCGAAGAAACGCCAACAAATAAACGTTCGTCATCGAGTCGTAACTGGAGCGATGATTGACAGCCTGTATCCCTTGCAAGATGGTTTGGGCCTCATCGAGGCGATTCTCGGTGAGGGCCGCGAACACCAAATCATTTCGTGCCACAGGTGAGGCCGGATCTAGCTGCGCCGCATCCCGAGCTTCCCGGTAAGCGTCTTCGTATCGTCCCATGTATCTGTAATACAGGCCCAGAGTTCGCGCCGGACCAGCGTCCCGCGGATAGAGTTGTCTCCACTGTTCTAGAACCCGGGCTACCTTGTCCACCTCTCCAGTCACGATGTCGTAGTACCGCGAGTCGATGTATAACCTTTCTCGTTCGCTCACGCGGTCGCGCAACGCGAAGGCTTTCTTCATGTTCTCGGTGGCCAGATCCTCCGTGCCCAGGTTGGCGTAGGCCTGTCCGAGGTGCGCGTACGCCATGGCGAAAGTGGGATCCAGTTCGATGGCGCGCTTGTGGAAGGGAATAGCAGCCTCGTTGCCTTTTTCTTCCCAGGCCTTGAGGCCCCCGCTATAGGCCTGTAAGGCTGCCAACGAAGGAGTGGTCGCCAGCTCGACCGGCGTCGCGTACTTCTCGACTGAACCCAGGGACTCTCCCAGCTTGCCCCGCAGACTGGCGGCCGCCCTGTCCAAAACCGACAGAATCTTCTCCTTGCTCTCAGCCCGGGCTTGTTCGGATGCCAGCGAGTCTCCGGTCGCGCAATTGGTGGCTTTGAGCACCACAACATACTGATTGCCGAGGTTGGAAATCGACCCCTGCAACATCGCGTTGCCGCTCACCCGCTGGCAGAGGTCGCGTGCAACCTCGGGGGTCAGCCTCTCTGCAGGATCCCGCCCCATCATCTTCAGCGTCTCGCTCAGCTTCTGATTGGAAACGACGTTCAAATATGGTGACTGGTCGAGATCGACAGCCAGCGCCTGTTTCAGCGTGTCATCAAGGACGGGGTCGCCCGTTTTATTATCGAAGTCGGCGATGACGATGGCGTCCTTTTCGGTCAACATAGAGGACGCTCGATGGTAGTAGTGGAAGTACGAGTACCCACCCACCGCCAGAACCGCGAAGAGCACAACCACTCCTATCCACAAGCCACGTCTGCCGCTACTTCTTCCCACGTCGCTCACGTGGATGCCGAGCGCACTTACCGACTCGGTGTTGCGTTTCAGCCGCTGCAGGTCGGCTCGCATCTCCGAAGCGTGCTGGTAGCGTAAATCGCGGTCTTTCTCCAGAGCCTTGCTAATGATGCGCTCCAGTTCCGCGGGCACGTCGGGGTTTAGCCGCACCGCCGACGTGGGCGACGAGTCAAGAATCGCTTTAAAGATGACCGCTGAACTCTCACCGCGGAACGGCAGCATCCCGGTCGCCATCTCGTAGAGCACGGCTCCGAAAGAGAATAGATCGCTACGGGCATCAAGTTCTCTGGCGCGCGCCTGCTCCGGCGACATATACGCGATCGTTCCGAGTGCCGCCCCGGGGCTGGTGAGATGTTGTGCATCAGTCGTGCCGCTCGCCGTGTTTGCCGAAGCGACCTGGCTCGAAGAACTGGTGGTGGGCACGACTTTCGCAAGTCCAAAATCAAGAATCTTGGCGTGGCCACGCTTAGTAATAAAAATGTTCGCTGGCTTAATGTCACGATGGACGATGCCCTCCGCATGGGCTGCATCCAGCCCGTCCGCAATCTCAATGGCCAGCGACAGAATCAACTCGGTATCCAGCGGTCGACCAGCAACACGGTGCTTCAACGTCATCCCGTCCAGAAATTCCATGGCGATGAACGCATCGCCATGCTGGTCGTCAATTTCATGGATCGTACAGATGTTGGGATGGTTCAGCGCAGAAGCGGCCTTGGCTTCACGCTGGAACCGGCTCAGGGCCTGCGGATCGTTGGCTACGTCGACGGGCAGGAACTTGAGAGCCACAAAGCGGCTAAGCCTGAGATCCTCGGCCTTGTAGACAATTCCCATGCCGCCACCGCCCAGCCTCTCGACAATGCGGTAATGCGAGATGGTCTGACCGATCATGTGCGAAACATGCTATGGCCGGAGCACAGGCAAGTCAACGAAAGTCGGAAGCTCCTCAATCGGATGGTTGACGTAGAATCCCGTTGCAGTCAGAACCCGCTCAGTAAGCCCTATCGCCCGGTTATGCCACCTCTGTTAGCGCACTTCAGGTGTGCCCGTGGACGTAGACGGAAAACTCATGGACCAGACCCATGCCAATACCTGCTCCCAGTGACTCGACGATGCAAGTGCTTTTTGGGAACGCTCGCGACTAGGATTGATCTGGCCTAAGCAGCGTTCAAGATTTGGCGTTTTCTTACACCCTGCAGAACGGTTGCGGGAAGCCGCAGCACGGAAATCTTTGAGTCCTTCATCGATTTGACATGAACGGAAATTCCGCCATCCTTGGGGAACGGATCTGACAACACTTCAAAATCTTCCCCGTAAAGCCGAACTCGTGACGACGCAGCGTAGCCCAAACGTCTGACGTTAGCGCACATTTCCATTGACGGAGATTCAATGCTTTGGCTGGTCATAATACTGCGATTGTACTCCTCTGGGTTTGACGCACGAACACAAGTTTTCGGTCAATTTCGGGTCCACACCGCGCGAGGTGTCGGGTATGCAATCAGCCCGGAGTGGCCATCATGAAGAGACTTTCCATCGGCCTCCGGCTCACGCTCTGGTATCTGGCAATCTTTGCGGTGGCGCAGCTTTTATTTGGAGTCGGAATGTGGTTCGTTCATCGCCGATACGCAGGTCGGCATTTGGGTCTTTGGAAATAGCGGCTGTACCGGCGGCAACGGAAACGCCAACACCATCACCAAGAACACGATTTCCCAGACCCACATCTTCGATGCGATCTACGTTTGCGGTACTACAATCTCGTGCAAAGCAACACCATCAACAGCACCTCCCAGGCAGCCGTTAACATCGACAATTCCTGTAACCCGGGCACGAGTGGCTATTCCAACAATTTCACCAGCAATACGGTGAACGAAGCTTGCATGACCGCTTTGGTAAACCCCGCCCTGATCGGAGCCAACACCATAGGATCCAACAGCGCCTATAACGACGTCTATGATGTCTTGTATGGGGTAGTACCTCTGGCGGCGGGCACCTGCGGCGCGGCTCCAGCCCTTCGTCAGGGCAACGCTTCGGTAATAAATGGTGCGCCAGGACTGAACTTCGACTCCCCTCGCTTCCACCCGCCCTTCTGAGTCGTTGAGGCGGAGGAACGAAAACGCGCAAAAGCTGTCGCTTATCCAGCAACGAGAAAAGTCCCGAAGGCGGGCTCCGGTTCGCCTTCTCGACACGTCGTTTTCGCAAGCGGTCGATCCTCTCGAGGCACGGCAACAAAGATTTCTTCTCCCCGTTCCCTGCCAGCATATACGGCTCTTTCGCCGCAATTCGGGCAACCCGATCTCGCAGTATCAGTGCCTGACCCAGTTGCTCCGTGAGGTCACTCATACCCGTGATCTAAAGACACCTATCGTGTGATTCGGCGCACATCGTCCAGCGACGACATGCGGTACTTAGTAGACACATTTTATGAATGCCTTCAAAGACGCCGGGCACCTCTTTCGATTGGCCGTTGTTTTCGTCGTTGGTGGCTTGGTGTTTTTGGGAGTGCGTGCGTCTCTTGTGCCGAAGAGTTTCGGACAATACGGACACTACCGCGGAAACGCCATCGCCGAGATCGCCGCTCGCCCGGTGAACTTTGCCGGCCATCGGGCCTGCGAAGACTGCCATGCCGAGGTCCTGGAAAAGAAGAAGAGCGGCAAGCATGTGCACGTCAACTGCGAGGCGTGCCACGGGCCACTCGCGAAACACGTCGACGATCCGGGCTCGGTGCAGCCCGCCAAACTCGACACGGCTGTGCTGTGCGTCCGCTGTCACGAGGCCAACATCGCCAAACCGAAAGCATTCCCGCAAGTCGTTTCCGCCGACCATTCCAATGGGCTACCCTGCGATAGCTGCCACCAGCCGCACAGCCCGGCGATCACCGACGGAGGAACGCAATGAACATTACCCGGCGCCACATGATGCTTCTGTTGCCGGCGGCAGCGATCGCATGGAAACACGTCCTTGCCGGAACCCCAGACGCCTCCCCAAATTACAAGATGTCCGAGCATTGGTGGGGCATGCTGATCGATCTGCCCAAGTGCATCGGATGTGGGAACTGTGTTCGGGCGTGCCAAATCGAAAACGACGTGCCGGACGGATACTTCCGCACCTGGGTGGAACGCTACCACGTGACCGACTACGACATTGAAAATCCCAATGTGGACTCGCCCGACGGCGGCAAGAAGGGATTTCCTCCAAGTAAAGAAGAGGGAGGAAAGAACTTCTTCGTGCCCAAGTTGTGCAACCACTGCGCGGATTCACCTTGCACCCAGGTTTGTCCGGTCGGCGCAACCTTCATAAGCCCGGAGGGCGTGGTGCTGGTGGACAAGACGTATTGTCTCGGCTGCCGCTACTGCGTTCAGGCCTGCCCCTACGGGTGCCGCTTCATCCATCCGAAGACCCTGACCGCCGAGAAGTGCACTCTTTGCTATCACCGGATTACAAAAGGCCTGACCACCGCTTGTTGCGAAGCATGCCCGACCGGCGCTCGCCAGTTGGCGGACTTAAAGAATCCTAACGACCCGATTCACGAATTCCTGAAGACCCACAACGTTCAGGTCCTGAAGCCACACATGGCGACGCACGCCAAGGTGTTTTACAACGACCTGGATGGCTCGGTGCGATAAGGAGACGGTTGACCATTATGCCTGGCGTCGAAGGCTTCATGTATCCGAACGAAGTGGAACTTCAGTGGAGCGTGCTCATCGTGCTGTACCCATTTCTTACGGGGTTGGTGGCCGGGGCATTCATTCTGGCTTCGCTCGAGCGTGTTTTTCAGGTGCAGGCGGTAAAACCAACCTACCGGCTGGCGTTGCTGACCGCCCTGGCCTTCCTGCTAGTTGCGCCACTGCCGTTGCAACTGCACTTGGGACACCCCGAACGCTCGTACGAGATGTACCTGACGCCGCACAAGACTTCCGCGATGGCCATGTTCGGCTTCGTCTATTTGTGGTATTTGATGGCCGTGCTGCTGGTCGAAATCTGGCTCGACTACCGGCGCGACATCGTGCTGCTGTCCCAATCTACCTCTGGATGGAAGCGCCTCCTGTATCGACTGATGACCCTCGGGTCGAACAACATCAGCAAGCGCGCACTGGAGATTGACGACCGGCTGGGTTGGCTGATTACCCTCATCGGCATCCCTTCCGCATTCCTGCTGCACGGGTACGTCGGCTTCATCTTTGGCTCGGTGAAGGCGAACCCGTGGTGGTCGTCGCCGCTCATGCCGGTGGTGTTTATCTTCTCCGCCATGGTGTCGGGGATCGCAGCCGTGATGCTGGTGTACATGCTGATAAGGTGGTCGCGCGGCGAGACAATCGATATGCGCTGCGTGGATACAGTGGCGAGCTACCTCTTTTATACGTTCATTATCGATTTCGGCCTGGAGATGCTCGACCTGGTTCACCGCATCTACGAGTCTGACGAATCCTTCCGCAGCTTGGATTTCATGGTCCACACCAAACTGTACGTGTCGCATATCGTGGTCCAGATCTTTCTTGGCACTGTCACTCCCATCGCGCTTCTTGCGTTGACCCAGGTGTTAAAGCTCGGCGAAATGGCACGCAAGCGCATTTACACCCTGGCTGGATGCCTGACCATGGTCGGAATCTTTGCCATGCGCTGGAACGTCGTGATCGGAGGCCAGCTGTTTTCGAAGAGTTTTCTGGGATATACAACGTACAAGATGGGCCTGATCACGCGCGAAGGATTGCTCGTGGCCGTGGCGTTGAGTATTCTGCCATTGATTATTTTGTGGGTGCTGGTGAAGCTCCTCCCTCCCTGGCCGGAGAAGAATTCAGGCTCGCTTCCCGACGCTGCACCCGCGAACTGATTTCCCGTACCCGGAAAACCTGAGTCGCCTCCTGCTTCCAGTTCCCACTAATTCGATTATTTCTCAAAATCGATACCACCTTACTTTTAAAGAGGGTGCTGACCCTGGTGGCTTCCGCTGCCGACCGGCAGATAATGACTTGGCGGTGTTGATGATCGTTAGCTGACGGGCGGACCGGAAGCTATGTTTTCACGCAGATTCCGACGACGTTGTCCCGAAGTTCTCTTCAAGGATGTCATATCCTCGAAACCGTCACTGGTTAGTTTCCGAATTGCTGTACACAGGATTCCAGATTTTGGGTGAGAGCCTGCGATGCGCCATACGCGAGGTCAAGGCGGTAATGGCCTTCGCTCTCAACCGCAGCACCGCCCGGCGGAAGTAACATTGCCATCCGGCGGGCAGTGCAACGCGGCTCCTATTACTCGACGAAGCGTTACTCGCTGAACGCTACACCGCTAAACGCTGTAATTCCCGCCGCGCTTGACGTGGCCACCTGGGTCAAGTCGCCGTAACTATCGATCGAAAAGACCGCAACAGACGCATTGCCGCCAGCGCTATAGATTACTGCGAGCCAATTGCCATCGGGGGAGACCGTGATGTCAGTTGGCGATCCTAGCAGCGGCAACGATTTGTAGAATACTCCACCCTGGCTGTCGCTGAAAAAAATGCTGATCGACTGGTCCGGCGTGTTCCCCGTGTACCAAATATTGCCCGCACCCTTGGCTACCCAGCACGGCGCGTTTGTGGGATATGGCGGTGTCGGGCCAACCACCGGATTCACATTTCCGTTCACGTCAACGATGGCAAAGCTGTCGGGACTGTGGGCCGGAGTGAAGCCCAGCACGTTACCCCAGAACGCTTCGCCAAGGGGAACCATGTCTGCATTGCTGGGCAGTGGGATTGGATTGCTCGTGCCATTCAACACGCCATGCTGCGTGAGCGGAAGTTGCAAAAGAGATCCCGAACTTAACGTGACGGCCGCCCAGCTTTGGCCAACCGCGATCTGCGCCGCCGAGGGATCGGAAAGGCTCACGACTGGAGCATCCACGGATCCGGAGGGCCAAGCGTGGTTCTCAGCGCAGTTCGCGCCCACCACAAACAGATGGTTTCTGGTCAATGCGACAGAGTCGGGCTTTGTGCATCCAGTCGCCAGCGGGATTGTCGAACTGATTGCGATGGCGTCGCCCGAGCGGACCAACTGACTTACGGTATTAGATCCGTAGTTTGCAACCGCACCAAGTTCCCGTTGGAACTGCACGATCCCTGCATTGGTGCTGGCGCCACCGTTTCCTCCGGTCGGCAGCGTCTGCTCCAACTGGAGCGAGGGAGTGCCTTCTGTGCTTAGCTTAAAGACGACAATAGCGTTTCCGCTGGCATTATTCGTGCTTGTGATTACCAGGGGACTGCGTACATGCTGGCCTTGAACCACAATGGCACTGGTGAGAATCAGCGCGGCGGGCACAAAACCTGCGCGCCACAAACGAAGCTTCGTTAGATAGAGTTTATTCATCGTGATCTCCTGAGAGTCTGGGATAAAGTTGTTCCGCGCCGCGAGCGAGCAGTTCCCGGCAGAGGGCGCGTTCACTGATAGATTCGCTTCGAGCTCGCGGAAAGTTACGGTGTCGAGGCGCAATCGCTGAAAATAAAATGTTGCTGAATTCTTTTGTATCCGCCGTAACTTTTCGGCGCACTCCGTCGAATCTTGTTATTTGAGGGCTGCGAGCGGGGCCGGTGGGCGAGTGCGGCTAATGTGGTGGCGGATTTGCGCGAAGGCGCTGACGTCGGTGAAGATTCCTAGTTAAATATTCCATCGCATGCACACCGGCGAAAATCTCGAGATGTTGATGGTCCGCTATCAGGAGGGCGACTTCGCCGCGGCGACGGCTCTTATCGATCGCATCAGTTCTCCCCTGCACCGGTTTTTTCTTGCAACATCGAACAGCCGCGCCGATGCCGATGACCTGCTGCAGGAAACCTGGCTGCGGATTCACAAGGTGCGTCACACTTATCGCCCAGGCGAACCGGCGCTGCCGTGGTTCTATGCGATTGCCCGGCACATTCGCGTCGACCACTATCGAAAATCGATCCGCGCCGCAGCCGGTGAAAGAGAATTAGAGGAAATGTCGAAAGGCTTCTCGTCGGCTCAGCACCAGGCCGGCGAAGTGGAGGCATTGTTGGCGCCGCTCTCTGAGGCCCAGCGCGAGGTTATCGCTATGTTGAAGGTCGAAGGCATGTCACTTGAGGAAGTCGCGCGCGCCACGTCATCGAGCGTGGGATCGGTGAAGCAAAAAGTGCACCGCGCCTATAAGAAACTACGGGAAACAATTGGCGCCGCTGGTTCGAAAAAATCGCGGATCGGAGGACATGCGTGAAAGACGAAAAGATTGACGACGTCCTGAAAAAAGCCGCGCAGGCTCCGCAGGATCTCGATCCGCTGCTGCTCGAGCGCATCGGTGAGTCGATCAAGCCGACATTGCGGCCCGTGCGTCCGCTGCCGCCCGTTTGGCGGATGGCCGTGGGCCTCGTTCTTGTCTGCGCGAGTGTTTCCCTGGCCGGCGCCGCGCGCGCCGGCTTCTTTGGCGTTGCAAAGATGAATCTTCTGGAGCGCTGGCTCGTCTTTCCCGCACTCGGCCTGCTCGGCTGTTTGGCAGCCGTCGGCTTCGTCCATCAGATGATTCCGGCGAGCCGAATTCGCGTCTCTCCTGGGGCGCTGCTGGCGCTTAGCAGCGTTGTATTGCTAGCCGTATTCGCGGACTTATTCCGCGACTACCACACCGACCATTTCTTTTCCGCCGGCATCGTTTGTCTGCTCACCGGTCTTCTCCATGCAATCCCGGCCGGATTGCTGAGTTGGCTGATGCTGCGCCGCGGATTTGCGGTCAACCCCGCCTCGGCGGGACTGGTCGCGGGCATGCTGGGTGGCCTCGCCGGTGTGAGCGTGCTCGAACTGCATTGTCCGAACTTTCAGGCCGCGCACATCCTCATCTGGCATACTGCCGTGGTTCCGCTCAGCGCCGCGCTGGGCGCATTGCTGGGTTGGGAGCTTCGTTTTCGTGCGCGTTCAGACAATCGCTAGCTTCGGCCATCTAGTTACGGTCCTCGGTATCCATACCGGCTGCCGCTGCGGGTCGTCGATGCTCAATTGTGATTCTGTGCGACTAGTCCGGCGAATTCCTAGCGTGCCCCAGTTCCTAGCGAGTAACGGGCCTGCGGGAAGGAATCCCAAGGTAAGGTTGGCCGACAACCCGGCAGTTGGCTCCCTTAATCACTAGAAAGGCGAGGACTCAACTCATCTCCTGTGGCTTACCAAAAGCCGATAGCGCGCTATCTACGGTCGTCGCTCTTTCACCACCTGTGCCGTTTCGTTTATTTTTCGTCAGATGGATTTAGCGTCGGCGAGGAACTCCCTTTGCCGAGGCCTCGGATCCAGGTGGTTCACGGAACGGTTCCACTGCAATGGGCTCGTAACGCACCTCCAGCAGGGTCAGGTTTTCTGTGCCGCCCGGCAATTGAAGCACTACGCTGTCACCCGCCGCCGACTTCATCAACGCGCGCCCCAGCGGTGACACCCAACTGATGTGGTTGCGGTTGAGATCGACCTCGTCGGTGCCCACGATGCTCACCGCTCGCTCCACTCCCGCGGCATTGGCATAGCGTATGGTCGCTCCGAAGAATGCCCTCAACTCCGTCCCTGCCTGCCCCGCTCTCGGAGCTTCCGGGTCCACCACTTCCGCGGCTTCGATTCGTTTCGTGAGAAAGCGAATCCGCCCATCGATCTGCCGCAGCCGCCGCTTGCCGTACTGATAGTCGGCGTTTTCACTGCGATCGCCGTTGCTGGCAGCCCACGCGACCACTTCCACCACGGCTGGACGTTCTCTCGTGAGCAGAAACCGGTGCTCATCTTTGAGGCGATCGAGGCCGCTCCGCGTGATGTAGTTCTTGACTGGCGTCGCGGGGGCGTCAGGTTTTGGTTGTCTTGTAAACCCTTTTCGCATCTCGTAGTCTTTCCTGGGCGAATTCAGTGCGTCAGCGTCCGCTGCGCAAAAAGTACACTTGGTTGGTCCAGTCCATTCCCCCGGCCTCGTCCGCGAGCGAAATTAAAGCACGGACCAGCCCTCCAATGTCCGCCGGCGAGATTGTCTTTTCATCGACAAATATCACACCGCCATGGGATCGCTCTTCCTCTGCCCAGAGCTTCAACAATGGAGGAATCGTCCTGCGATCATAAGTAACCAGGGTCAAGCCTTGCTTCGCTGCTTCCAACAGGCAAACGGAATCTTCCTTCCCAAGGAAGTTTCCGCCCTCCCACTGCACCATGGAGTGGATAACTATGGGGTGGATAAGTGACGAACGATTCCGGCGTTGAACGCCATTCGTTACGTCTGGGGAGATGTGCTCATCTAGAAGAAGCCTGAGCATGTCAGCCGCGCTTGGTCTGCCTGGAGGCAAAATCGACCGCTTGGGGAAGCATGCGCTTCAGGCTGTCGAAATCAATTGAATCGTTCTCTGCGATCGCGTCGTTCACCTCTCCGGGGAACGCCTCCGAATAGTTAAGGGCAGCTCGAACCTTCGCTTCAGGCCATTTCAGATGCTTGGCCACGTCCTTGACATTTCCCTTGTAACTGCGAAGAAGCAACATGACCTCCCATACCGCCAGCGTACTGCCCTGGATATAGGCTTGCCTGCCGGCCGGGGAATCGCGAAAATCCAGGAAGGCAAATTCCGACCGCCTTAAACCCTCTTCCACCAGCCGCGCGCTGGCATCGCTCGGCGTCCAGCCGTGCCGCTGCGCGATGCGCTTCAGACGTTTCCCGCTCTCCATTGGCAGGCGCATACTGAGCACCATCGTACGCGATTGCTTCATCGACCCTCCGCTGTAACTGTTGTAAGTATTGTATCACTTTGAGAGAGGCACGCTCGCAACGCAGCAACTCTTGCCGCAGATGCCATAGCTTACACTCAAACCACATGCTCAACCGGGGCTATGCCTATACCACAATCATCAGCAGCAAAGATCATGGGCGAACCCTGCTTTCACATCTGGCAAGCCTTTACCCACACTCATCCTCACAAGTATGGCAACAAAAACTGAACGACCGCGAAGTCACCATCAACGGCGTCATCGCGACCGGAGGCGAATCGCTTATTTCAGGCCAAACTCTGGTATGGAACCGTCCACCCTGGATCGAACCGGACGCTCCTCAGCACTTCGAAGTACTGTTTGATGACCCGCATCTGTTGGCCGTCAACAAACCTGGCGGACTGCCAACCCTCCCTGGCGGCGGCTTTATGGAAAACACCCTTCTGCGGCTGGTGCAAAAGCAAACCCCGAACGCAAACCCTGTCCACCGATTGGGACGAGCCACAACCGGCATCGTTCTCTTCGTCAAAACAGCGCAGGCCGCCTCTAAACTAAGCGCAGACTGGAACACACCCAGAATTGAAAAAATCTATTGGGCGCTGGCTCAAAACACTGCCCAGCACGACGCCTACGAAATCCTCACTCCCATCGGACTTGTGCCGCACCCGCGCATCGGCTTGGTGTGGGCCGCCAACCCGAGTGGCAAGCCGGCGAAGTCATTGGCGAAGGTGATCTCACGGGAGCCAAGCAGCACAGCGTCAAGCAGCACATCAGGCACCACAACATTTGAGGTAAGCCTAAATTCGGGACGCCCTCACCAGATCAGAATCCATCTGGCATCCATCGGCCATCCGCTGGTGGGCGATCCGCTGTACGGTTTATCCGGCCAGCCTCTTGAAAATCTCCCCGGCCTCCCGGGCGATGGAGGATATTTCCTGCACGCCCGCTTTCTAAAATTCCACCACCCCATCACCGGCGAACAGATCAGTCTTGAGGCAGCGTTGCCGTTTGGATTCTCATTGCAGCAGTAGGTTCAGGGCGGGATGCAAATCAGCAGAAGTTCGCGGACGGACGGAACGTTCCCAGTTTTTAGGCGAATGGAAATTGGTGAACGTCCCGTCTGTCCCCGGTTTTCCCCGTCCCCGGTTTTCCCCCCACATTTTTAGAACCTGGCGTACCGGGCAATTCATCCAAAGGCCATCTGGAGAAGCGCTAATCACTCGCCAGAAGTCCCAAATCAGAAATTCTGGTTTCAATTTCAATCTCAGCCAAAACAAGGACGCTATGTCCCATCATTATTCCGGCCCCGACTTTGGGTTCCCCCACGGGGATGCCCGCTTGGATTTCACCGATCTCTATGCTTTCCCGAAGCCTGGGGATGCCAGCAAGTCGATCCTCATTATGAATGTGCATCCATCCACGGGCGCCAACCCGCCGGGGCCCACCACCGACGTCGCCTTGTCGCCCGATGCGATCTATGAACTTAGGATTGACACGAACGGCGATAACGTCGCCGATATTGCATACCGGGTGCGCGTCACGTCCGCCAAAGACGGGTCGCAGACCGCGACGCTTCGCCGGGTTGAAGGCGCGCAGGCCGCTGGGATCGACGACGAGGGGCAGATTATTGTCGACGCAGTGCCGGTCTCGACGGAGGCGGAGGAACACGTGGCAGACGCGGGCGACTATCGCTTCTTCGTCGGCTGGCGCAGCGATCCCTTTTTCTTCGATGTAAATGGCGCCCTGAACAACCTGCAATTCACCGGTGACGATTACTTCGCCGAGGCGGATGTGTGCAGCATCGTGCTGGAACTGCCTAACTCGGCGCTCGGCAATAAAAGGGTGGGCATATGGGCTCGCACCATCGACGGCTCGAGCGGGAAGTGGGTTCAGGCGGATCGCGGTGCGCGCCCACAACAAACTCCCTTCCTGTCAGGCGAGCAGAACGCCGCCTATCTCGGGGCAGAGCCAGCGGACGATGGCGGGTGGCCCAGGCTTTTGATTTCGTTGTCATCAACAACACAGTGGGTGCCCCGTCCTTCGCGTCTGTGCGAAGAGCGGGAACCACGAACGCGTGCGCCGGGATTTGTGCGCAAGGGAAAAGTTGTGTCGACAGCATCGCTGCCCGCCCTTGCAACAAACGCAAGGACGGGGCACCCCCCATCAGTGACGGTCTCCGGCAAGTCAAAAGCCGGGCCACCCGCCAACGCAGCAAATTCCCCGGGCTACCTGTCCTGCCTGGGTGCCAGATGTGCAGAATTTCAACGGCATCATCCTTGACGCGGTAAGCGATGATATGCGGCAAGCGCCGCTGCAATAATTCGCGGGTGCCTTCCTCGCGTCCGTTGCGCCCACGCAGCGGAAACTTTTTTAACGAGTGGGCAGATTTACGGATTTCAATGACAGTGGGCCGGGCTAAATGAAGTTCGTGTTCTTTGAGGTAGTCGAAGATGTTTTGCAAATCCGCCGAGGCTGTGGGAGTCCAGCGAATGCGCATCAGGAGTTAAGCATCCGCTCGATGCGCGCTTCCATCTCTTCCTCTTCGATAAACTCGCCCCGGTCGGCCTGCGCGATGCCCTCGCGCACCGCGGCGCGAAAGCGGGCGTCCTGCTCAAGTAGACGCAAGGCGGCATCCTTCACCAGTCGCTCAGTATCCGTACCGGCATGACTGGCGATTTGGGATAACTGCGCTTCTTGCTCGGGGGTGAAATTCACTTCCATACCTGCCAGTCTAGGAGCGCGAGTTTAAGCTGTCAACGAGGTGTTGTGCGCACTCCCCCCCAGTTTCTGGACGGGCTGATCGCAGGCAGCAAGGAAAACCGGGGACGGGTCCCCGGTCTTTTTAAGCCCTGACGATCATCAAAACTCCAACTTCTTATTTCGCCTGCACTAGCTTCGTAACAACTGCGGCAACTTTATCGAGTATCTGGTTCCAGCCCTCTATTTGACCGCTATTTTTCGCGCTCTCCATGGGTTCATTTCCAATGAAGGTGAGTTTCGTCTGGCCGTTTCCGAGATCCTCGAAGATGGTCACGTCGTACGCACCGTCTATGGCCTCATGTTCTATTCCATATTCCGCGGGCTCAACCTTGTTTCCCTTCGAGTCCGAAAAGTAGATGGAGGAAACGATCTTTTCTTGGGGAACAATCTCGTGGTATTCAACCGCATTCCAGAACTCCTGCCCATCGGGCGTCTTCATGCATAGGAGAGATTTTCCCCCAACGCGAAAATCCATCTGACAAACGGGCGCAGTAAAACCCTTCGGTCCCCACCACTGCATCACGTATTTCGGATCTGTCCACGCCCTCCAAACCAACTCGCGTGGGGCATCAAAAACTCTTGTGATAACCATCCGCTCAATTTCGTTAACCGTGTTATTTGTCATTTCTGACCTCCGCTCTTTTCATTTCGTTCACAACCACCTCCAGCTTGTCGAAACTCTCCTCCCAGAACCGGCGATAGCTAATCGCCCAATCGCTGACCGTCTTGATCGCCGCTGGCCTAAGCGTGCACACACTCTCTCGCCCACGCTTCGTCTTGATCACCATCCGCGCCCGCACCAGGTAGGCAATATGTTTTGAAATCATCTGCTGCGAGAGTGCAAACGGCTCCGTCAATCCATGCACAGAGGCGGGCCCATGGGAGAGTCGTTCGATCAATGCCCGCCGGGTTGGATCAGACAAAGCGGCAAACGTTGTACCTAATTTATCCACAACCATATGGTAGTGGATTATCTGTCAATGTCAAGCGTGAATTTTGTAAAACGAGGGACCAGACGGAACGCCCTCCCATTTTTTCTAAAATTGTTACAGGCGATCTTTCCAAAATCCAGGCCTGCGTTTGTGATGGGCTATAGCCACGACGCTTACTGAAGCTTCTTCATCCCTGTAAATGATGGAAAACGGAAAGCGGTAAAGAACGAATCGCCGGGTTCCATACCCATAGGTTGGCCAGCGCTGTGGCCAGCGGGCTAAACGTTCAAGCGCGTCGTAAATCGCGGAGAGAAATCTCACGCTCGCTTCGGGATTGCGTTGCCGGTACCAGGATTCTGCAGCCTCGACTTCTTGCCATGCTTGCGGATGGAAGCGGTACGGCTTACTTGCTGGCATCTGACAACAGGGCCGCCAAGCGGCGGCGCACTTCTTCGTACGGAATCATCTGGACTTTGCCGGAGTCGATTTCCTCGATCCTGCGTTTGATTTCTTCATTCCAGGCGGCTTCGACACCTTCGTCGGCAGGTTCATCGTCGAGGCTTGCCAATAGCGATCCAGCCAAAGCAGCACGGGCTTCCGGCGGGAGAGCCAAGGCCTTTTTTAAGAGTTCGGAAACGTCTGGACTCATGAAGACTATTTTACGCCTGACAAGCAAATCGCAAGAAAATGCGCAGCCCGGCCACGCTACACTGGAAGAGTCACCGTGCCGCGAGTTGCTCGTTTAAATGACCTCTCAAAATGATCTCTTTCTCAAACATCAATAAGCAGTATGGCAAGCAGTTGCTCTTCGTGGATGCTTCGTTTCAGTTGAATCCCGGCGAAAAAGTTGGACTGGTCGGTCCGAACGGGGCGGGCAAGACGACGCTCTTCCGGATGGTGGTCGGCGAGGAAACTCCCGACGATGGCTCGGTCTCAGTTCCCAAGAAGATGACGATCGGCTACTTTCGCCAGGACGTCGAGGAAATGCAAGGCCGTTCGGTGCTGGATGAAGCCATCGCAGGCAGCGGACGCGTCGGCGATCTGCACCACGAGCTCGAAGCTTTGCAGCACGAGATGTCCGATCCTGATAAGGCTGATGACATGGACCGCATCCTTGATCGCTTCGGTCACGTTCAGGAGGAGTACGAGCATTTAGGCGGTTACGCGCTCGAATCGCAGGCTCGTGAGGTGCTCCACGGATTGGGGTTCAAAGACGATCAGATTGACGGCGACGTGGGCGCTCTCTCCGGCGGATGGAAAATGCGGGTTGCGCTGGCGCGCGTCCTGCTCGGGATGCCGGATGTATTGCTGATGGACGAACCGACGAACCATCTCGACATCGAATCCATCATCTGGCTCGAGCAGTTCCTCAAATCATTTCCTGGCGCGCTGCTAATGACTTCGCACGACCGCGAGTTCATGAATCGTCTGGTCTCAAAGATTGCGGAGATTGATGGCGGCGAAATCATCACCTACTCGGGTGACTACGATTTCTACGAGCGCGAACGGGCGGTGCGAGAGAGCAATCAGCAGGCAGCGTTCGCCCGGCAGCAGTCCATGCTTGCCAAAGAACAGCGTTTCATTGATCGTTTCCGGACGCACGCCGCCAAAGCGGCTCAGGTGCAGAGCCGCATCAAAGCGCTCGACAAGATCGAAAAGATCGAACTACCCAAAAAACGGCAGGTCGTGAAATTTGACTTTCGTGTCCCTCCACGATCCGGCGAACAGGTGGCCGTCCTGGAGAATCTGCACAAGAGTTACGGCCCGCGTGTGATTTATGAAGGATTCAATCTCACCATCCGCCGCGGAGAACGCTGGGCCGTCATGGGGAAAAACGGCGCGGGCAAGACTACGCTGCTCAAGATGATTGCCGGGGCCAGTGCTCCCGATGCCGGAAGCGTGCGGCTCGGCGCCAGCCTGTATATGGGCTACTTCGCGCAACAGTCGCTCGATGTGCTCAATTCCGATCTCACCGTGATCGAGCAGTTACAACAAGATTTCCCCCAGGACGGTATCGGGGCGTTGCGGAACCTGGCGGGAGCATTCCAGTTCTCAGGCGAAGACACGGACAAGAAGATCCGCGCCCTCTCCGGCGGAGAAAAATCGCGGCTGGCCATAGCGCGCATGCTCCACAACCCGCCGAACTTTCTGGTGCTCGACGAACCGACGAATCACCTGGATCTTGCGACCAAGGAGATTCTGGTGGACGCCCTGAAAGATTTTGAAGGCACTATGATCTTCGTATCGCATGACCGCATGTTCCTCCGCGGTCTCGGCTCACGTGTGCTGGAATTGGGTGGTGAGAGCGGCACGGACCGCCATCCCACTGTTTATCCTGGGTCATACGTTGAGTACGTGCAGAAGCTTGGACACGAGGCGCCTGGGATTTATTCGTAGGCGGGGCACAACCTGTGACCGCATCCATCCATTTATGTTCGAGACCGCTGCTGGTTGAGAGGAGAGCTTCCAGTACAGCAACGCTTCGTACCACTCCGTACCGAGTTGAGCGCGATGTGTCTTTCGCTCGCGGCGCTCACAAGCTTGTGGTAAAGAGCCGATTACTGCCAAATAGTTGGATCGAATTGACCGTCCAAAAGGTTGGCTGAATTCCGCGACTCTTCAAACAAATCTACAAACCATTAGCCAGCATCGTCTTGCGAAATCAATCAAGGGGTAGCGTCTTCCCACCAAACCAGATTCGGTCACAACTTTGTAGGAGGGGAAGCAGCGATATCGCTGAACGATACAACGAAACCCACCGCGCGGGGAATCTATCGCCTAATGGACGATGAATCGAGAGAGCGTTGCCGTTGAAGATGCGCCAATGCGATCTGCAAGATTTGCCACAATGACGCGATGGAGTTATAAACATGGGGCATGGCCCAGCACCACCCGGGCAAGGGAGACAATGATGCGCACGCTCGCTATCTGCATTTTGCTAGTCGGCCAATTGACGCTCCGAGGTGTCAGCCAGCAGGCGGCCTCCCTCGGTAAACTTGCCGAAGTAGTCTGCACGTTTGACGATGGCAAACAGATGAAAGTTGAGTACAGCAACGCAACCGCGAAGCGCGGACAGGAGTTTCACGACGGGAGACTTTGGGAGCCAGGTGGTTCGCCCATGTTTCTATTTACGGAGGCTGAGCTTACCATTGGCGCCTCGATGATTCCAGCAGGAGCATACAGTCTCTACGTCATCCCAGAAAAGCGGACCTGGATTTTGGTACTAAACAAGAGCACCACGGCTGCGGGTCAATACGACGAAAGACAAGATCTGGTGCGGGCTCCGATGGAAATCGGGGAAAACGACGTTCCGGTAGCGCAGGTTCAGGTCGCGCTTGCCCACATAGCGCCGAAACAGTGCAATCTGCGGCTGTATTACGAAAAAACCGGGGCGTGGGCGGAATTCCACGAGAAATGAAGCAGAAATAACCGCCGGGTGCCCCATTCATTCGCGTTTTTTGCAAATGAGTGGGCGCGGCGTGCGACTCCCGCCATCAAACTTCTCCACCGGACGGCGTTTGACTTCCAGCACCCACTCCTGACAATTCACCCGCACCGCTCCAGTCTCACGGTAAAGGTACGCGCGAAAGCTGCTCCATTTCCACTGCTCTGGACGTTCCACCAATCCACGCTTCACCGGATTACGGTGCATGTAGCGCAGCTTCTCGACATGTTTAAGCTCGCTCCACGCGTTGAAATCGTAGAAGCGCTTCTGCCAGACCCGGTCCGAGTCCGAATCCCAGAGCGCCATCTGCGCCACTACGGCCTTCCGCCGCGTCCGGTTGAAGCGCCGCGCAAAACGCTGCTTGACCACTTTCATCACCACCGAAGGATCGCCCTTTTCGGGCTCAGTGATGAGGAGATGAAAGTGCTCGGGCATGAGAACATATCCGTGAACTACGAAACGATATTTGAGTCGCCTCTTCAAGGATTTTGAGGAACAGATCACGACGCTTTCCGGTATTCAGGAAGGCCTGACGACGGTAGCAACTGCAGGTGATGAAGTGTAGGTGCTTGGCGCCATAATAGCGACGCAGGCCGTTAGTCATCCCCCAGAATAAACACGAGAGTTTGAACTTGACTGTGACCCTGCGGCCCGTCAGTTTGTGACAATGCGCCCACTCATTCGCAAAGGGCGCGAATGAGTGGGGCACCCGGCAACTAGGTACGTCCCGTCTGAATACGATTGCCGAGTCCTAGCAGCTTCGCCTTGTGTTCGCCTCGAAAAGATGAGAAACTCGGCACAATGATCTTGATCCCCGATCGCCGTCTAGTCGTTCCCTTTCCCGGTCTGGTTTTCCCGATGCGAAGGCAGGAGTTCTGGCGTATCTCGTATCGGAGGAATCGTTATCTTGAGCACGCGGCTGAAGAAGACCTGATGAACCGCGCACGTGACATCATCAGCAACATCACCGAACTGACATATGACGGCAAGATCGGGATGATTTCACCCACTGAAGGTGGAGCATTTTGGATTGAGTTATTCACACACGTCTTGGAAGAACTGGTGCTGCGTGGTTCTGGTTTTAAAGACGGCTTCTTGAAGAATGCGACTGTACCGAAGCCCACCTTCCCAACCGACCCAAGGGCAAAGAGTCTGTTGCGGCAGATTGGGCCGGGTCTAGGGAACCAGCGGTACGTCGTGAAACTTGGTAAAGCGAGATATCTTCAGCCTGCTTTCGAGCAGGGGCGCTGGCGTATCTCTCCCGCTTCGAGCTATGCCGATCCGTCTCTAAATGCTGCTCAACGCGACAAAGAACTAGAGATGAACGTCTACCTGCCAAAATCCAAGATGAAGTTCTGGGATGGCAAAACCGGAAAGTTCAAAGGTGATGGAGAGTCGCTAGGAAACATCAAAGTCACGTCCCAACTCAAGACTGACTACTATGTCAGTTGCCTGACCGGGCAATTAGACTTGCGACTGTTTGACGATTTTGATGCCGATTCTTGCATCGTGGTTACTGACTATAGGGAGTTCGCCAAGCGCATGTTCGCAGCGGCGAAGAGGCCTCTTCCATCGTGGTGGCACGGCATCTTCCGAAGCGTTGAATACATCGACCCATTTCGACCACCGAAGGGTGACCTTGATCTGTTTTGCTCAAAGGATTTTCGATTCTGGTATCAGAAAGAAGTTAGGTTTGCATGGATTCCTGACCGCGAAGCAAAGAATCTAAATCATCTTCAGCTAGAAGTCGGCGACATTTCAGACATTGCGCGTTTTGCGAAACTCTAGAGTCACTGGATGAAGACTGTCTACGTGTTGGGCGCTGGCGCATCGAAACATGTCGGCTACCCGCTTGCATCCACGATGGGAGCAGAGATGCTCGCGTGGATGTCAACGCGAGACCGGTATCGCGACACGGCCGAAGCCATCGAGGAAAGTTTCGGCGAGTCACCCAACATCGAAGACGTGATAACGGGTCTCGACGACATCATCACGTCACTTGAAGGTGCGAAAGAACTCGCGGATCGCGAGCGACGCACGATTGCTGCTCACCAGCGCAGTAAGCTCGCTGAAGTTCTGCCGCAATGGTTCGTCGAGACACATGTCAACCCTGCTCCTGCATACGAACGGTTTGCCAAGAACATCGTTCAACCTGGCGATGTCATCATCACATTCAACTATGACGACTCACTTGAACGCGAACTGAAGCGCGTCGGCAAGTGGGATGTCTCGCAGGGCTACGGCTTTCAGATTGGAGACATTGAGATGGCATCCCCCGTGCGGGTAGTGAAACTTCACGGCAGCATGAACTGGCTTGTCTCGATTTTCAACGGTGCGACGTCCGGTTCATTCGCGATCAGCGGGTTCAGTTCTCTCGGAACGTGCCCCTGCATCGCGACCGATTTTCTCAAGTTCCTTGGGTATGAAGACATGAAGGGAACGTTTCCCGGTGGTGGTGGTTTTCCCAGTATCATCTTGCCTGGTCGAACGAAGGTGTTTCATTACAGCACTTCATTTGGGCCAGAGCACAAGGAGTTCTTCGACTTTCTTTGGTCGCAAGCTGCTCAGGCGTTGAAACGTGCTGACAGGCTGGTGCTGTGCGGCTACAGTCTATTGCCCGTCGATGAGCGTGCGTGTGAGCTGATACTGAAAGCTCCTAGCCGTTCCGCCGAAGTCACCATAGTATCGGGCAGTCAGGGGCAGCGCATCGCGTGGCAGTTCAAGGAAGCTGGTTTCGAGAACGTAAAGCCCGTTGAGAGCGGGCACTTCGAAAGTTGGGTAAAGGGACCCGCTGAAAGTCGCCACCTTCAACATTAACGACATCAATAAGCGGCTCGACAACCTCCTGGCTTGGTTAGCGAAGGCTGAACCGGACGTGGTGAGTCTCCAAGAGCTGAAGGAAGAGCAGGAAGGCTTTCCCGTGAAGGCCCTTCGGACTCTCGGGTACGAAGCAGTCTGCTCATGTTAGATGCTCAGCAATGGCAGGGTACGGTACCGCCTCCCAGTCAAGCGAAACAATGCATTCACCACGGCGGGAGAAATGACTGGAACCGATGGTTCGCCGCATCCCGAGGGCTTTTCCGTGCTCGGAACGATGTGAACGTCGACGGCAACTGCGGCGTCGATTATGTACGGTGGGGTGAAGCCGTCAAAGTTGTTCTGCTCCGCATAGCCACTCTTGAAAGTTATCGCCCCTTTCGCCATCAACTGCGAGGCGCCAAAGCTCACACCAGCCTGAAACTGGCTCTCGATCGTCAACGGATTCACGGCCGTACCGCAGTCGACCGCCACCGTTACACGATGGATCTTGGGCCGCTTGTTCTCAATTGAGACATCCACGGCACACGCCACATTTGTCCCGAACGACTCATGACATGCAACGCCGGCGGCGTGGCATTCCGGCAGGTGATTCCGCCACGAAGCGCTTTTCTGGTCCATCAGATCGAGCGCCCCGCGAAGTCTCGTTTCATCTGGTTTCAGCAGCTTCCGGCGATAGGCGATTGGGTCTGCTTGCGCACGACTCGCGAGCTCATCGACCAGCGTTTCCATCACAAAGGCAGTGTGGGTGTGCCCGACGGAGCGCCACCACAGTACCGGCACGTTGGGCGTGGGGTGATGCGCTGTGACCGTGAAGTTCGGGATTTCATAAGGATTGTCGACGGCGCCCTCGACTGCGGTTTCATCGACTCCATTCTTAATGAGCAAGGAAGCGAACGGCGTGCCCGCCACGATCGATTGTCCGACGACCACATGTTTCCATGCCAACGGCATGCCGTCCGCGCCGACCCCGATCTCCACCCGGTGCGCGAACATTGGGCGATAGTAGCCGCCCTGCACGTCATCTTCGCGGGTCCAGATGAGTTTTACGGGAATGCCTTTGCAACGTTTGGCAATGTTAGCCGCCTCGCGCTGAACATGAGAATCAGGAGTCGCTCTTCTCCCGAATCCGCCGCCGGCCATCTCAGTGTGAAAGGTAACCTGTTCCGGCTTCAGGCTGAGGACTTCGGCGATAGCCATTTGATCGACGGTTTGAAATTGAGAACCGGCCCAAACCTCAGCGCGATCACCATCAAACCGGATGGTAGTGTTCAATGGCTCCATCGGAGTGTGCGCGAGGTAGGGAAATTCGTATTCCGCCTCAAACCGGTTGGCGGCGCTGACGCCATCCAGCACGCTGAGGTCGCCGCGAGCTATCGCAACCTTGCCCGGGGTGGCAGCTAGCTCTTTATACTTTGCCCGCAGTTGCTCCGTGTCGGCCGGCTCGATTCGAGAGAAATCCCAATCGATGGCAAGGTGTTCGCGCGCCTGTTTCGCGGTCCAGAACTTGTCCGCTACAACGACTACTGCGGTTCCCCGGCTGAAGGTAGGGATTTCGAACACATCCATCACACCGGGAAAGCCCCGCGCCGCCTTGTCATCGATTGATTTGGGTGTCCCGCCGAAGATAGGGGAGTGCGCCACAACCGCAACCTTCATTCCGGGCAAATCAAGGTCGAGGCCAAACTTCATGGAGCCATCGCACTTCGGACGGCTGTCGAGCCGTCGCATACTTTTGCCAATCAACTTGAATTCGGATGCTTTTTTGAGTGGCACATTCTGCGGCACTGGCACATGGGCTGCGGCATCAGCAAGTTCGCCATAGGTAGCGGACCGGCCTCCGGTGCCATACACAACACTGGCCGCCGTTCGACATTGCGGCGCCGATACCTGCCATTGCTTCGCGGCAGCCGCAACTAGCATGGCGCGGGTTTTTGCTCCCAATTCGCGGTATTGCTGAAAAGAATGCGCGATCGACCCCGAGCCGCCAACCATCTGGATCCCAAACACCGGATCCTTATAGACATCGGCCGCCGGGGCGAGTTCGGCTACTACATGCGCCCAGTCGGCGTCCATCTCATCGGCCAACAGCATCGGTAGTGAGGTTTGAACTCCCTGGCCGAACTCGAGGCGATTCACCTGAATCACAATTTTGCCGTCTCGCTGAATGTGTACGAAGGCATCCGGAGGATACGTCTTCGCTTGCGGAGCCTGAGCATGTACTGGGAAATCGAAATAGAGAGCGACGATCAACCCGCTGGCGGCGGTCGCCGAGACGCGCAGGAAACTTCGGCGGCTGAGACCTGATTCAGAACTCAACATGGTGGTCGCGGACATGGTGTTCTCCTTTATGCCAGCTGCTGGGAAGCAGTCTTGATCGCTTTGCGGATGCGAACATAGGTGCCGCACCGGCAAATGTTTCCGCCCATCGATTCCTCGATGTCCTCGTCAGTGGGTTTCCGGCGGCTCTTGAGCAACGCCACAGCGCTCATGATCTGACCGCTTTGGCAGTAGCCGCACTGCACGACGTCCTCTGCCACCCAGGCGTCTTGAACGGCGCGGCCCACGTGATCTTCTTCGATGCCCTCGATGGTCACGATTGGCCGGTCGCCGACCAGCGAAACCGGAACCACGCACGAGCGAGTCGCGACTCCCGCCAGGTGCACGGTGCACGCACCGCATGCCGAGATGCCGCAACCGTATTTTGTGCCGGTCATCTTCAGGTCTTCACGCAGTACCCAAAGTAGCGGGGTACCCGGGTCAGCGGTGACTTCTCTCGTTTGACCGTTTACCGTCAGTTTGTAACTTTGCATAAGAGCCTCCGAAGTCAAGGATTCTGTGGGCAAGGCATTCCAGCATCGACCCACGTTCGGGTGACGGCAACAAATTGTTCGTGGGTCAGTGGCGGCAGGGATCGGGGAGTGCCGTCGCGGCGGCGTCCCGGTTGAAACGCCCAGAGCACCAAAGGCTCCTGCTCATGGTGCCGCAAGATGCCGGGGCCGTCCTGGCTGCCATTCTTGGAGCGCTCGGTAAGAGACCGGCAAACCGCTGTGCTCGACAGGATGTTGTCGTTGATGTCCTGCCACTTCATGGAAAGTGGCGCCAGATGCCAATTGTAAGCCCCGGGAACGCCGGTGCTATCCGCGTTGGCGGACTGATGACAGGTAGCGCAGTTCAGGCCTGGCACGCCCTTGCCTCCTGGCCCCCGGACGACATTGAACAAATGACGGTGCCGGTCGTCGCTTTGCTCCGGATAGTTCGTGGCGGTGTGGCAATTGATGCAGCGAGGAGTTGTCAGCACGGAATAAACCTGCTGCCAGGCGGCGAGACCTGCTTCACGCGTGGTTGAGATAGCTTCTTGACCGGTTCCCTGGGCGTGGGAAAGTGCGCTTGACCACGCGAGGAAGGCGATCAGAATGAGGACAGCGGACGACCCACGGAATGCTGTGTCGGAGTACACCATGCGGACCTCCCTTTCTAGTCCAACCTCATGTCACCGCACTCTTTTTCCAGCGAAGCACGCAACAAAGAGTAACTCCTCCTCTTTCCGTGCCCCGCTCGAGTGGGGCCGTTGAGCTCCTACCGGCGAACCGGTTAGCACGCCCTCGCGCGCCGTCACGCCCACCCTTCAGCGCCACAGGATGACGGTGAAGCGTGCGGGTGCGGGGCCGGTATTGGTCTGGCGGTGTGTGATGCCGGCTGGCATGTACTCAACCTCGCCGCTTTTTTGCGAGCGGACGACAGTGCCTTTGCCTTCCACCTCGTCGGTCAGCTCGTAGTCCGACACCGCGACCAGCATGTGGTCGGTGGCGTGACTGTGCTTGGTGGTGACCGCGCCGGGCGCGATTGTCACGTCCGCCACACAGACTCGCACCGTGCAGAAGAGGCTCTTCTCATCGACGCACTCCGCCGTGCTGCCGGGATTGCAATAGTGAAAGGCGGTTCCGACCCGTTCCATCTTGCCCTGCGGATCGGCGAACTCGACCATCACGACTCGGAGCGGGCCCGCGCCTTCGTTCTTGATGGCGTCCGCGTAGCCCGCGCTGCGAAACCGCGCCTCGCCAACCGCCATCTTGTCCTCTTCCGGCTTGTGCCCGAGCACTGTCTCACGCGCGCGGCCGCCATTCACGAACACCACGAGCATGTCGTGGTCTTGCTGGTGCATCGGTGTCGACTCGCCCGGCGCCAGTTCCAACAGACTCACCGTCACGCGATGGTTGCGCAGGATCTCCTTGCGCTGCGGCACTTCGCGGTCCGGGACCGGCGTGGGCACCTGGCCCGCGCATGCGGCGCAAAGCAACAAGAGCGTGGCGGCGGCTCGTCGCATAGGCGACAATTCTAACCGAATTGTCGGAGGCCCGATTATAGAATCGAGATTGGAGACCACGAGAGCAGGCTCCGCATGCACCAGAGTCCCGCTGCGGTTGGCGATATTCCTACGCCCGCTTCCGAGCGATCGTTTTTGGCCCTCGGTTACGACAGACGGGCCAGCGAACAGTTCTGCCGAAATCTCATCCCGCGAATCGACGTGACTTTTAACACGCACGCCTGTTTTCAACAGTTATCATTAAACAGCCAGCGCGACCGGGAAGGGCTTTCTCCGGCTACTGCAGCTTTGAGTATTCCGTTTGCGCCTGCTTCAGGATCGGGATATCAGGATCAGCGTTCAGCCAAGATACAAGGAAAGCAGCGTATGCTTCGCGGGCTTTGCCGGGATCGCCAGCCAGCCTGTAGGCGCGACCTAATTGCAGCCGGGCGAGTGCACCCAGCGGAAAGTTCGCCACGATACCGCGATGGTCAAGCAACTTTTGGAATGCAGTTGCGGCCTGCGCACCGTCGCCCGTGCGGAGATACGCTTCGCCGCGGACATACACCGGGTACAGGGTTCCGTGGGACGGCCATTGTACGGGTTCCCCAAGTTCGTAGTCGGAAGCCACACTCAGCAGTTCGACCGCCTTTGGCGCGTCGCCGCGATTGATCGCGATGGCGGCGCGGATCGTTGGCAGCCAGTAAGATTGAATCATGGTATCGCGTTCGAATTCCGCAGCGACTTTGTCGGCAAGAGTCGAGGACTGTACTGTGTCACCGCTACGTGCGAGGGCGAGTGCCGATAACAGTTCAATATCAGGCTTCGAGCTCAAAGCCATCGCCTCGGCAACAGCCTTGCGAGCGAGGACGGTGTTGCCGAACTCGGCTTCTCGCAAGGCCTCGTTGACCTGCCAAAGTGCCGCTGTGTCAGTGCTTCCGTTTCGCTTAGCCGATTCCACCGCCTGTCGCGAAAGTTCGCGCGCCTCCCGCAGCCGCCCATAGTAGGCTTCCGTGTCAGACTCATCGGATAGCTGCTCATCCTCAGCTCCGGGTTTTCCCCTGGCCCACGATGACTGCTCTTGCATGGCGGGCAGGTTATTTTCCAGAAATGCTAAGTGATATCGATACAAGTGAAGGTCCGGAGTATCCAAGTTGCGCCTACTGGCCTCGTCCAGGGCAGCTCTAGCGTCTTGGGTTCGATCTAAAGCAAGGTAATCGTCGGCAAGATTCCCATAGGCAATCGCGTCGTCGGGTTCAATGCGGAGGCTTGCGTTGGTTTCTTCCGCTGCCTTCCCGTATTGTCCGAGCAAGTTGTAAGTGTCTCCCAGGTCACCATGGGGAACGTAATTTCCAGAATAGGTGCGCGCCCATTCCGTATAGGTCTGAACAGCCTTATCGATTTCGCCGGTTACGTAACCGTAATAGAAAGCCTCAATGAAGAAGCGTTCCGGCTGGGTCACGCGGTCGCGTAATTCGTAGGCCTTTCGAAAATTATCCCTTGCCAGGCTCGCCTGGTTCAGGTTGCTGTAGCTGGCGCCCAAGGAAGCATAGGCGATTGCAAAGTCCGGGTCCAGTTCGATCGCCCTTTTCGCATAGGGAATCGCCGCGGCGTCCCCCTGTTCCAGTTGTACTCTCCGATCCTCGCTGTACTGCTGCAGAGCCTCCAGAGATGAGGTTGTCGCCTCTTTCAGGGACTGGTTGTATTTTGTGACCGAGGCCAGCGACTCGCCAAGTTTTTCGCGCAACTTCGCGGCGGCCTTCCCTAACGCTCCGAGCACCTCCTCTTTGCGATCAGCCGTTGCTTGTTCCTCTGCCAGCACATCACCGGTTACGCAAGACGCCGCCCGCAACCCCAAGACATACTCTTTACCAATTGCCGAGATAGAACCCGCGATGTAGGCCTTGCCGTTAGTACGTTGGCAGACCTCGCGCGCCACGTCATTCGTGATTTGCGTGTTTGGCAGACGAGTCATCATGGTCAGGGTCGCGGCGACTCTGCTGTCCGAAAGGATATTAAGAAATGGCGATTGACGGAGAGAGACGGAAAGTGCCTGCTTCAAAGTGTTATCGAAAACCGGGTCGCCCGTGGAGTTCGCGAAGTCGGCGAGTACGACTGCGTCCTTTTCGTTGAGCTTGGATGCTTGAGACGTACGTCGGTGTGACAGACCAAAGATGATCGCTCCCAGCAAAACGATGAGGACGAGGAGGCTGACGCCAATAGGGAGCGCGATCTTCCATCGATTCTTTCCGGACACAGCCATTTCGGGGGGCGGTGTCGCGATGCTCTTGAAATCTGCGGATGGCGTCTCGGGCCCTTTGGCGCCTCCTCTCAACTTTTGCAGGTCATTGCGGATCTCCGATGCGTGCTGATAGCGTAAGTTCCGATCTTTTTGCAACGCCTTGGAAACGATCTCGTCGAGTCTTGCAGGCACTCGGGAGTTCAAGCCTTTCGCGGGTTGCGGCGATTCATGCAGTATGGCGGCAAAAGTCGCGCCCACGGTCTTTCGTTCAAATGGTAAACGGCCTGTCGCCATTTCGTAGATGACCACTCCAAAGGAGAACAAGTCAGTGCGAGAATCCAATTCCTCGCCGTGCACCTGTTCTGGAGACATGAAGGCGATGGTACCCGGGGTGGTGCCTGTGTCGGTGAGATCTTCGGCTGTTTTGGTGCTGGCTTCGAGAGCCATGTCGGCCCCTTGCAGGTCAACCGGCGTCGTCTTTTTTGCCAGGCCGAAGTCGAGTATCTTGACATGCCCGCGCCGCGTCACGAAGAGATTGGAGGGTTTAATATCGCGATGGACGATCCCTACTGCGTGTACCGCCTCCAAGGCGTCGGCGATCTCAACGGCCAGTGAAAGAGTGATGGCAGTCTCCAGGGGATGCCTGGCAATACAGTCGCGGAGTAACATCCCCTCGAGCAACTCCATCACGATGAATGATTGGCCCTCGTGCTCACCAATGTCGTAAATCGTACAAATATTGGGATGATTTAATGCAGAAGCCGCCTTGGCTTCACGGCGAAATCGCTCCAGAGCTTGTGGATCTGTGGCCAAGTCTGCGGGCAGGAACTTGAGAGCTACAAAACGGTCGAGCCGGCTGTCCTGGGCTTTGTAAACGACACCCATCCCCCCGCTGCCGAGCTTTTCGACGATGCGGTAATGCGAGATGGTACGGCCGATCATGGATCGGAGCTCGCCCTCACTGTCATCTTAGGAGGGCACAAGATGCGAGTCAACGGATCGAAGAATTAGGACTGGCCTGCCGCGACGACCCCCTCCCACGCGTCTACACCACCAGCCATCAATAAAACGCGCGTTGGCTAGGGTCTGGTGTTTCCGCGCCCTTGCGTCAATTGGGTAATATCGCGATAACACTCGTTGCCTCGGATCCTGCCGATTGTCATGGCATGTAATCGCCGTTTGCGACATCCTCAAAAAGCCTATAGTCAGTTGTAACCAGCGAAACCTCTGAACGGAGGGAAGCCATGAAATTCGTCGTCTTGGTTGTAGTTATGCTTTTTGCAGCATCCGCATTCGCCCAAGCGCCGCCCGCCGCCTCTCCCGCGGCCTGCGGTCCCGAGAGTGTCAGCTTCAAGGTGAAACTGGATCACTCCCAACACGCGCTGGCGCAGCCCGAGCCGGGGAAGGCGCGGGTTTACTTCATTCACGATGCCGGTACCAGCGCCAGCTTGGGATATCCAACGGTGAAGATGGCGATGGACGGAGCGTGGGTGGGCGCGAACCACGGCAATTCCTATTTCGCCCTCTCCGTCGAGCCAGGAGAGCATCATGTGTGCGTCACTTTGCAGTCCTCGCTGGTCGCGCCGCGCGTGGAACTCGCACACTTCACCGCCGAGGCGGACAAGGTCTATTACTACCGGACACAACTCGTCATGTCGCGAAGCGTCGAGCTGTTACAGCTGGATCCGATCGACAGCGATCAAGGCAAATATCTCGTTGCCTCCTTCCCGCCGAGCGTTTCAAGTCCCAAGAAGTAATGGAATGCGGCCAAACGCCAACCAGGGGCGGGTTGACGCCCATGGTCGACGCCCATGGCAAAGAATTGGAATCAATTTCGGTCGTCTTCGGTCGTCATTCGTCGTCGTTTCGTCATCGCGAGCATCCGGAAGTGCTGCCCGTTGCTCTTCGCCAAAACTGGGTTCGAGGTTATACTAAGATCAAGACCCGAAATAAACGACGGATGCAGCCATCTTCTGGTTTATTCCCGGGACAAAACCTGGGCCAACCCTACAGAACTGCACGTAGCCGGCCATAATAAATATAGGAAATCTGGAGGTATTTGCATGCCACGAGGCCGATCAACTTTTACTAAACGTCAGAAAGAACAGGCGCGCCAACAGAAACAGCGGGATAAGAACGAGCGCAAGACCCAGCGGAAGGAAGAAAAGCCCGAAGGTGGAGTGGTCGACGAGGCGCAGGAAATGCGGGAGATGCGCGAACTCGCCGAAGCCCAAGCCGCGCTGTTCCGCATCGGCGCCGAGGATGAGGAAGACGAACCCAGTTCCGTCGAACTACCCGTTTCACACGGCGCCAAAGCCGTCGATCGTTAAACGCCTATTCGGTAGAGGAACGGGCGCCTCGCGCGCCTGCCCCGAGCGTAGTCGCCTGAGCGTAGTCGAAAAGGATCGAGCCGGGCAAAATGCCCGGCGCTCCCCTCAATCATTCATGCAACGCATTAAACGAACACTTCTCCCGGCAATCTGGTCAGGGTTCGCGATGCCAGCGTATTCGCAACCATCCGCCTCGGCCGTTCGTCAGCCGGCGCATTGACCTGCTTTCGTTCGATGCGCAGTCTCAACGTGCGTTCGATATCGCGCAGCGCGAGATTCTCCGCAGCGGTGAACAGTGTGGAGGCCCGTCCCTGAGAGCCGGCTCGTCCGGTGCGGCCGACGCGGTGGATGAAATCTTCCGCCATCTTCGGCAGATCGTAGTTGATCACGTGGGCCACATCGTCACAGTGCAAACCACGCGATGCGATGTCGGTCGCGACCAGAACCTGGTACCGCCCTTCCTGAAATCCGCTCAAAGCGCCGTTACGCTGGGACTGCGTGCGATCGCCGTGAATCACGGCGGAGGAGAAGCCATCGCGACCCAGTTCCTGGGCCAGCCGTTGCGCGCCGCGTTTGGTGCGCGTGAAGATCAGGGTCTGCCCCTTCTCCCCATAGAGCAACTGCCGCAGCGCGTCGAGCTTCTCAGACGGACGCACCTCGTAAGCTTCAAGCGACACGCTTTCCGCGGGCTTCAACACTGAGCCTAAAGCGATGCGCACCGGCTCGCGCGTGTAGTCGTTGACCAGCGAGGCCACCGACTGCTCCATGGTGGCCGAGTAGCACAGCGTCTGCCGGCGTTGCGGCAGAATCTGCAGGATGCGCCGGATGGCGGGAAGAAAACCCATATCCAGCATGCGGTCGGCTTCGTCAAGCACCAGTATTTTCACGTGGCGCAGGTCGGCAAACTTGCGCGTAATAAAGTCCTGCAAGCGTCCCGGAGTCGCAATCACAAATTCGCATCCGGCGCGCAGACTGTTGATCTGCGCCTTTTCCGCGACGCCGCCGATTACCAGCGCCGCCTTCGGCATATTCTTGTCCCGCAATTGTTCGTACTGCTCGTGAACCTGCATGGCGAGTTCACGGGTGGGCAACAGGACCAGCGCTTTTACGCTCTTGGTCGGTCCGTTATTCGACGATTCCGAGCGCAGCATCTCGATGATCGGAATCAGAAACGCCAGCGTCTTGCCGGTGCCGGTCTGGGCCGTGCCAATCACGTCCTTGCCTTCAAGGGCAGGAGAAATGGCGCGGGCCTGGATGGGTGTGAGGGTGATAAATTGAGCTGCCGCCAGTTTCTGCTGCAAGGCAGCAGACAAGGGCAGTTCCGTAAATGTTGTCATTCGATTGTTTTCTTTTCTGGAGGGGCCTAATGCAGTTCCCAGTTCTCGGTTCTCAGACAAAACTAAGCTATCTTCCGGGTTCCATTGGGAACTGAGAACCGGGAACTGAGAACTTTTTTGAGTTCGCAATGCCGCTCGCATTGAAATTGGCGCTGGAACCAGGCGGGCAGGAAATGCGGAGGTGATGCGGATCCAACAGGATCCCCGCTTAACGAGCAAACCGTAGCAATAGCGTTAACAGCAGTATAGCAGAATCAGGCGAAAAACGCCGTTACGTTCGTCATCAAGCGAGAAACCTGATTGATAAAGCAGGTACTAGTGGACCCGAATCTCTCACCTTCAAAGTAGAAGATCGCGCTTTATAACTCCCAGAGGATCGAATAGTATGATCGCCTTCCCCTCCCAGCTTGGGCTTTCTCAATTCACCGCAGCGGAGGACTCATGAGCAAAAAGATCATTGTCTGCGCCGACGGAACCTGGAATACACCCCATGGCGTGGGAGCCGAGGTCAATGACACCAATGTGCGCAAGCTCTATTGCGCTCTCTTAGACGATGCCTCGCAGCTCCGCTATTACGATAGCGGAGTCGGCACCGATGGCACTCCCATCGATCACCTCTTCGGCGGCGCCATGGGCGAGGGACTCTTCCAGAAAGTGCAGGACGGCTATGAGTTCCTCTCCTATGTTTACGATCCTGGAGACCAAATTTATCTCTTTGGATTCAGCCGCGGCGCCTATACCGCGCGCAGTCTCGGAGGCATGATCGTCCGCTTTGGCGTTCCCACCAAGAGTCTCGACAACATGACGGTGAAATTAATTTTTGATGCGTACCGGGAACGTGATCCGAATAAGAAAAATCAACTGAAAGCCGACCTCGATCAACACTACGCTCTGGCGCCCGTCAACCTCAGCATGATTGGAGTCTGGGATACGGTGGGATCGATGGGAATTCCCGGCCTGATCTTCAGCATATTCGATCAGACCAAGTATGGATTTCTCGACACTACGTTGCATCCCAACATTCAAAAGGCGTTTCATGCGGTATCGATCGATGAGCGGCGCGCCCAGTTTCAGCCTACTCTGTGGACGAATCCAGACGGCTCGATGCGGGTGAACGACAACGTGGTGCAGCAAGTGTGGTTTCCCGGAGTGCATTCCGATGTCGGGGGCGGATACGCGGAGTTTCAGTTATCCGACATCACCCTCAGCTGGATGATGCACAAAGCCAAAGAATGTGGCTTGAAGTTCAGCCCCGCAGCCGAGACGCAATATCTGTCTCCCGAGGCAGCCAATGCGATCGGACTCGCTCACGACGAATGGAAGTTGATTCCGTGGGGAATTCCAAATCATCGAACCGTTCCACCGAATGCCGTGATGTCGAACACTGTGCAGTTGCGACTCGATGGGAAAGCACCCGACGGCACACCGCTATACACACCGGAAAATCTCGCCGTCTCCAACCGCCAACTAAGCGGATACCCAATCGCAAATGTCGTACCCTACCGACCCTGATAACGGCAGTGGTGCTGCATGTGGAGACGCGGCAGACCAACCCAATACCCGGCGATGATGCTCACCACCTCCTTACTTTTTCCTGTTACTTAGTTTCTCGGCAACCGCTAGAGCGTCATCCAACATTTTGTCGATGCGGCGCGCGCGCCCGTCCGGAGTTCGGTAATAGAAGATGCCAAACAGATGCCCTCGACGGCGAGCGAGCGACATCGCGTCCCAACCCTCGCGGGCGCGTGGATGGCGCGCGAAAGCAAGTTGCAGCACGGGTGGCAGCTCCCGTTCCGCATCCATGACAGCGAGCAGGCGTTCCGCAATCTGTTCGGCGCGGCGCACCCGGGCGTCGCCACTCTTAACGTCGGTAATCCACTTCGCGATATCGTTGCGAGCGGAAGGAGTCAACTTGTCATACCAGCGCCGAAGCGATCGATCCTCGCCAAGAATATGCTTGAGTTCGCCAGGGATCACCACGATCCGCTCTTCATTGTCGAGTTCAAGCTGAAAGTGGGCGACGCTGCCGGCAACGGCTCGCGCTCCCTTCTGCATGCGTTTGTTCACGAGCAGGATGTGCCCACCCCGACCGGTCGGAAACAGCGACGTACGGAATGCAAATCCATTCACATTGCCCTTTACTTTGATCTGGCCACGCAACCCCCAGACCCTGGCTGCATCGAACGGTAGGTGGATGACGGTCCAGTTCAGGCGGGAAGGCATGCGCTCAAGCGTGGCGTCGAACCGCTTCGCAACCAACGCCGACCTGGTGGAGGCTTTCGGCATGAGCGATAACCGGAAGCTGGCATTCTAATATGAACCGGCGGATGGCATGAGACGGATGACATGAGACGGATGACATGAGAATGAGAAGCCCTCTCATACACCGGTTTTGGGCAAGGCACTATTTCAGCCGTGCCGCAAAGGATGAGGGCAAGCGTTAAACTGTATGCAAGATATTTGGAGAACCATCGTGATCTGCCCGAAGTGCGGTGAAAACAATTCGGACAATTTCCGCTATTGCGGTATGTGCGGCACGCCCCTTGAAGCGCGCCGGCCGGCGGGCGCGACCGTACCGGCACCTAGTCCAGTGACGCCACCGCCACCACCAAGGATCACGAACGCGCAAGACTCCCTGCGAACGGTCAGTGTCGAAAAAGCAGCCTCCAGAGGCGTCGAGAACACCGCCCGCCCCGGGAGTCGACCCGTGCCGCCCATCAGCGGTCTCTCCATGCTCGGCCTGAATCAGCCCGGCCCGAGTGAATCTGCCCCGATTCAGTCCAGCCCGATTCAGCCCAGCGTAGACGCGCTGCGAGAATCCTTCTCTGGCCTGGATTCTTTTTTCGAGCCGGAGCCACAAAAGTCTGGAGTGGGGCGGACATTCCTTCTGCTTGTCCTGCTTGCTGCTTTGGCCGTGGCCGGTTGGTGGACCTACAGCAACCTCGGCGCGGTCACAACTCGCAAGCCGGAGACTCCAGCCGGTTCCACTACCGACGCCGCGAGAATAACGGGCGACACTCCCGGCAATCCTCCGAGCACTTCCGAGAGCAATACTCCAAAAGACAAGCCCACAACGCCCAATGCCGCCTCCTCGCAAGCGGCGCCATCCGCAGCCGTTCCCGAAGGACCGTCGGAGAATGCGACTCCGATCCCAGACACAACTACAAAAGATACCGCCCCAAAGGCGGCGGAGACCAAGCCAGCGACGAAAGCGACGCCGGTGATTCCGAAGGCAGCGCGCCGTGAGGCGCAAAACCGTGAGTTGCAAAACAAAGACACAGACGAAGCGAAGAAGATTACGGATAAGCGCGACTCCCGCGCGACCTCCGCCAAGTCTTCGCAGCTACCTGGAGCCGCGACTGACTCCGGGGACGCGGCCTTTCGCCAGGGCGAGGCGTATCTCTACGGACGAGGTGTGCGCGAAAACTGTGACGAGGCCGTGAAGTATCTGAAGGACGCCTCGGCGAAATCGAGCGCCAAGGCACGCAGCGCGTTCGGCACCATGTACGCCACCGGCCACTGCGTGCCGCGCGATCTTCCGACATCGTATGTATGGTTTGCCCTGGCGCTACGGCTGGACCCTAATAATCAGATCCTCGAAAAAGATTTGAACGCGGTTTGGAGCCAGATGACGCCACCAGAACGGCAGATGGCAACCAGAATGAAACAGTGAAAAGAAGACCGGGTGATCTGGCCATCGGGTGATCGGGTCATTGAAAGTCAAAGGCTTTCGATCTTCGATGACCAGATGGCCCGATCACCCGATGACCCGATTTTCTTACTCGCTCGGAACCAGGTTCAGTGCTTTCTTCACCGTTCCCCGCTCGATCATGATTTTCTGTTGCAGCAGCGTAATCGCATAAATCAGCTGCTCCGGACGCGGTGGGCAGCCCGGGACATAGATGTCCACGGGAATCACCTGATTCACGCTCTGCACCAACGCGTAATTATTAAAGACGCCGCCAGAAGTCGCGCAAGCTCCCATCGAAATCACCCACTTCGGTTCCGGCATCTGCTCCCAAAGCTGGCGAATGACGGGAGCCATTTTATTGGAGACGCGGCCCGCAATAATCATTAGATCCGATTGGCGTGGTGACGGCCGAAATACTTCCGCGCCGAAGCGCGCGATATCGAAGCGCGAGGCGCCCATCGACATCATTTCAATGGCGCAGCAGGCGAGGCCAAACGTCATGGGCCAGATGGAATTTTTTCGCATCCAGTTGACGGTCGAATCGAGCGTCGTCATGACGATGCCCGCGGGCACACCATCTCCGTAGACAAGTTCCTTCACTACCTTCTTGCCGTTTTCGACATCAACGTAGGGGCCGAAACTGAGCTCTTGCGCCATGACTATATTTTAACCGCAGCGGGCGCTGGGGTGCGTGGAGAAAAACCTAGACACCTGAAAGAAATGTTGCTAGCCGATGACGGCGCCTGCGCGCAGAAGTGCTTTTTCCGCCGACTGAGGGACTTGCACGACGACGAAGTAATTTTCTGGATAAAGATAATCCTCAGCGGACTCATCGATCACGCGAATCTGATGGAGCTTTGCGGCAGCTTGATCGGGAAGCACCTGGTAGAGCTTCCGCAATTCAAGCGAGGCCTCATAACCCTCGTTCTTCACACACACAACAAATTTTGGCTCAGACCGCTTCATTGGATTTCCAAAATGCGCTTGATCTTATGCTCTCTTGCGCCAACGCCGTGTGCCTCGTACCAGTGCACTTCGGCACGACACATCGTACCATCCCCCAAATCCACTACCGCGATTCCTTTCAGCTTTCTCCAACGTTGTCCGCCATAGAGCTTCCGTAACCGTCCACGCTCGCGAATGGCTCTACCAGAGGCGATCGTTTCAACATCCAAAATGCGGCCTACGATTTTGAAGAACACGCGGCGCTGATTGTACTCCCGGTAAACACCACGGCGACACGGTGAAAACCTCTTACGGGTTCAGCACAATCTTGCCGAACATCTGGCTCTTTTCCATGTACTCATGCGCGGTGCGGATTTCCTGCAAATGAATCACCGGGAAAGCCGACGGTGCAGGAAGGCAGGAATATCGCGTCCACCCTGCGTCACCGCCACAACCTCAACCGTTCCAGATGCGGCGCGATAGATGACAAGATATGCACCCACCGGCCAGAACAAAACTGGGTGAGCGGTCAGGTCCTCCCGCTTATGGCCGATGCCAGGTGTGTTGGCAATGGCGGCGAAGGCATCGAATAGCCTGCCTATCCACTGGTCGGCAGCATCAATACTATCTTCGGCGATATAGTCCCAGATTTCATCGAGGTCGCGGTCGGCATCTGCGCTCAGAACATAATGCGTCAAGAGTCGTCCTAGGCCTTCCGGCGCTGCTCGGATTTGCGCTTGAGGCGCGCACGAGCATCCGCCGGAGAAACATATTGGCCCCGGTCAAGCGCATCCAGACGACGTCCAAGCTCGTGGTTGAACCCGGCAAGCTGAACCGACCGCGCATGGTCCCGCTCTTCAAGCAACCGGAGCGCCTCCCTGACTACTTCACTTGCGGAGTTGTAGCGCCCCGATTCCACTTTGGCGCTCACGTATTTCTCAAGCTCGTCGGTAAGAGAAACGTTCATGCCACACCCCTCGATTTTTCACTCTTCTATCAATTCTAGCGCCGATATCAAAGATTATCAATCTTTGTTATACGCTTGGTGATAACGCTCGGATGTCGGATTTCGCACCTCTCGCTCCGGTTTTTCTCGGCGCACTCCGCGTCTCGGCGGTAATAGCCTTACGGGTTCAGCACGATCTTGCCGAACATCTGGCTCTTTTCCATGTACTCATGCGCGGTGCGGATTTCACGCAGCGGAAAAATGTGGTCGATCACCGGCTTGAGACGTCCGGCAAACACGTGCCCGAGCACTTCATGCAGTTCGCTCATCGTTCCCATATAGGAACCCAGAAATGCCAACTGCCGCGAGAACAAAAATCGCAAATCGAGTTCGACTTTTGGCCCCGTCGTCGCGCCGCAGGTCACCAGCATGCCTCCCGCCTTCAACGACCGCACACTCTCATCCCAGGTCGCCAGTCCCACGTGCTCGACCACGATGTCGACGCCCTCGAAGTTCGTGATCTTTCGAACTTCCTGCGAAATCTTCTGCTGGTAATGGTTGATCACGAAATCGGCGCCGAGTTCGCGAGCCCGCTCCATCTTGCGCTCGTCACCCGCCGTCGCGATCACGCGCGCGTGAAACATTTTTGCGATCTGGATGGCCGCAATCCCCACTCCGGAGTTCGCGCCCAGCACCAGAACCGTTTGTCCCGGACGAATCGCGGCGCGCCCGACGAGCATGTGCCACGCGGTCACGAAAACCAGAGGCACGCTGGCAGCCTCATTGAAATCGAGCCCGTCGGGTATGGGGATGACATTCACGGCCGGCACGGCAATCAGTTCGCAATTGCCGCCATCGACTCCGTTGCCGAGCACGGTGAACTGGCGGCACTGGTTCTGCAATCCGGCAACACACTTTGCACAGCGATTGCAAAAGTGCATGGGCGCCAGCAGAACGCGCTGTCCAGGCTTGAAGTCGCTGATGTACTCGCCGACTTCGACAATCTCGCCGGCGGTGTCGGTGCCGAGAATGTGCGGCAGATTAACCCCAGGCAGTCCTTTACGCACCCAGATGTCAAGATGATTCAGAGCGCACGCGCGGACGCGCACGAGGACTTGATCTTTGCGCGGTTTAGGATCGGGTACATCTTCGTAGGTAAGAACTTCCGGACCGCCGAACTGATGAATGCGAACCGCTTTCATAGCCACTCCTGAAGGTGCACGACCGCATTTGAAACTTACAAGCTAGCACAAACACTTTGCGTCTGCGCGGGAACAGCCGCACCCCGGCTGTCCAGTCGAGCGTAGCTCGGCATTTTGCCGCCGACTGCGGCAATTGACCTTCCCGGCTCGCAGAACCATAATCAGACAATGGACCTCTACGAAGAGATCGTCCGCCTGCGCAAAGAGGGACGCCGCGGCGCGGTAGCGACCATCGTTAACGTGCGCGGTTCGATTCCTTCGTTCAAGACCGCGAAAATGCTGGTGCGTGACGACGGCTCGATTGTTGGCACCATCGGTGGAGGCTGCGTCGAGGCCGAAGTTTGGCAGGCAGCGCGTGACGTCATGGAATCGGAAAAGCCGCGTACCCTGACGTTTGATCTCAATCAGGATCCGAAGAACGACGCTGGCCTCGTCTGCGGCGGAACGCTTGAGATTTTTGTCGAACCCATTTTACCTCCGGCGGATCTTTACATCTTCGGCGCCGGCCATGTCGCCGCCAGCCTCTACCAGGTCGCACGTATCGCCGGATTCGACGTTACTGTGGTCGATGACCGCGAGGCGTATGCGAACCGCGAACGATTCCCCGCCGCGCAGCGGGTGATTGCCGAGGATTTCGACAAGGCCGCAGCGCAACTCTCGCCGAGCGAGTCATCCTACATCGTGATCGTCACCCGCGGACATCGCGATGATATGCGAATTCTTCGCTGGGCCGTGCAGACTCCGGCGCACTACGTCGGGATGATTGGATCGAAGCGGAAGACCATTACCATTTTCAAAGAGCTGCAGCAGGAAGGTCTGCCTGCTCACTTGTTCGATCGCGTCCACGCCCCGATTGGGCTTGATATTGGTGCCCTGACGCCCGAAGAAATAGCCGTGTCGATTACCGCGGAGCTGATCGCAAAACGGCGAAAAGTGGAGCGCGCCCTGCCGCACATGAGATGGTTCCAAAGAAGAGGGCAAGAGTCCGAGTCCGAAGTCGAGCCCAAGTCTTAATCACCGCCAAGACGCAGAGTGCGCTGAGAACACTTGAGCAAGGCCCTCCGAGCTAAATTCACCTCACCGTTGTCATCCCGAGCGGAGCGAGGGATCTGCAGCTCGCATCAAATCATTCCGTTAATCCGGTTTTTCTCGGCGCCCTCGGCGTCCTGCGGTTAAGATTTCATTATGCCGAACGAAGTCGAAATCAAATTTCGAATCGACGATCTGCCCACGCTGGCCCGCGCACTCAAGCAAGCGGGATTCAAAGAGCTTACCCGTTCCACCCACGAAATGAATTCCCTCTACGACTTGCCCGGCCAGAAACTTCGCCTGCGGAACCAGATGCTGCGCCTGCGCCAGTACGGCGAAAAGTGGACGCTGACGCACAAAGCGAAAAGCAAGGAGGGCCGCCATAAAGTGCGAGTTGAGTTGGAAACTCAGGTGGAGAACGGTAAGCAGATGGATGCAATTTTGCGCGCGCTTGGTTTCAAGCCCACCTTTCGCTATGAAAAATATCGCGCCGAGTGGAGCGATGGCAAGGGCCACGTGGTGCTCGACGAGACGCCACTAGGAAATTTCGGCGAGATCGAAGGCACACCACGTTGGATCGATCGCACCGCACGCGCCCTCGGAATCAGCCCCAGCGATTACATCACGCAGACCTATGCACCGATGTTCTTCGAGTGGAAGCGGCGGACGCACAGCCCGGCGACAGAGATGACATTTCGCGCACTGGGCAAGAAACTAAGATCCGTTTCACCGCCGAGACGCCGAGTGCGCCGCGAAAACTAGAAAGCGAGTCGCTGTGGCCTCAAGAGGATTAGTCAAGCATTTCTCGGCGCTCTCCGCGTCTCGGCGGTGAATTCTTACGAATTCGCCCCACAACACTTTTTATACTTCTTACCGCTGCCGCACGGACAAGGATCGTTGCGCCCGACTTTATCTCCCGAGCGCACCACCTGCTGCACTTGCATATCGCCGGCCCCGGCCATGCGCGCCTGTTCAAGTTCCTTCTTTTTCCTGCGCTGGAAGGCCTCTTCAATTTCATCCACGGAGGTCGCCACCTGGCGCGGAGGCCGTCCATTTCCGCCTCGACCGCCGCTGATTACCGAAGGCACCCCAGCCTCAGGCCCTTGGCCGTCGCCGCCATTCGAACTTGGACCGCCTTGGCCGGCGCCCGCTCTCGCCGCATCCGGAGGACGCTCCATGATCTGCATCAGATACAGGTAGCGAACCGTTTCCTCCTGGAAGCGCTGCATCATCTCTTCGAACATGTCGAACGATTCACGCTTGTACTCCACCAGCGGATCATGCTGCCCGTAACCGCGCAGTCCAATGCCCTCTTTCAGGTGATCCATCGACAGCAAATGGTCCTTCCACTGCGCGTCGATTACGCTGAGCATGATCATGCGCTCGTGGTAGCGCATCGCTTCGGCGCCAATCAGTTTCTCTTTCGCGTCATACCGCTCTTTGAGCTTGTCGAAGATCGCATCGCCCAGTTCCTGCCGGTTCATCTCCTCGGGCTTGAGACCCTCGGCGTAGATGTCGACGCCAAAGCGCGCGAAGATCGCGTCTTTCAGAGCTTTCAAGTCCCAGTTGTCGACGTGCTCTTTGGACGCACAATGCCGCTCCAGCAGATCGCCCAGAATCCCAGAGACGTAGTCTTCGATGATCAGATCTTTCTGGTCGAGCCCTTCCAGCAGACGGCGGCGCAGTCCGTACACCGCCTCGCGCTGCTTGTTCATGACGTCGTCATACTCAAGCAGGTGTTTGCGCGCTTCGAAGTTCTGGCCTTCAACCGCTTTCTGCGCCGCTTCGATGCGACGCGTAATCATCCGCGATTCGATGGGGACGCCTTCCTCCATGCCCAGACGTTGCAGCAGGTTTGAGACCCACTCCTTGGCGAAGATCCGCATCAGATCGTCTTCCAGCGAAAGATAGAAGCGAGACGAGCCGGGATCGCCCTGCCGCCCCGCGCGCCCGCGAAGCTGATTGTCGATACGACGCGCCTCATGACGTTCGGTGCCGAAGATGTGCAACCCGCCCGCCTCGATTACCTCGCGATGTTCTTTGTCCGTATCGGCCTTGTAGCGCGCAAAAATCTCATTCCACTGATCGGTTGGAACCGCGTATTCATTGCCCGCGTAATACCACACTGTGCGGTTGGGATCGTCCACATCGGCTTCGATCTTGCCCTGCGCCGCCCGGATCGGCTGCGCGATTCCCTTCTTCACGCATTCCTGCTTGGCCATGAATTCAGGATTACCGCCGAGCAGAATGTCGGTGCCGCGCCCCGCCATGTTCGTGGCAATGGTGACCTTGCCCTTGCGTCCCGCTTGCGCCACGATCTCCGCTTCACGCTCGTGAAACTTCGCGTTCAATACAACGTGATCTTTCAATCCTTTCCTGTTCAGCAGATCAGAAAGGCGCTCGGATTTCTCAATCGAAGTCGTACCCACCAGCACCGGTTGCCCACTCTCATGCAACCTCTGGATTTCATCCGCCGCAGCGAAATACTTTTCTTTCTCCGTGCGATAGACGATGTCCGGATTCTCTTTACGCAGCAGGGTGCGGTTGGTCGGAATGACGATCACTTCCAGCCGGTAAATCTTGTCGAATTCCGGAGCTTCCGTCTCCGCCGTACCCGTCATCCCCGCCAGCTTCTTGTACATGCGGAAATAATTCTGGAACGTAATGGTGGCGAGCGTCTGATTCTCGCGCTCGATCTTCACATTCTCCTTGGCCTCAATCGACTGGTGCAGTCCGTCCGACCAGCGCCGCCCTGGCATCAGGCGCCCGGTAAATTCGTCGACGATAATTACTTCGCCATCTTTCACCACGTATTCGACATCCCGCTTGTACAACGCGTGCGCCTTGACGGCAGTCTCCACGTGATGCTTGAGCGCCCAGTTTTCGGGGTCGGCGATATTGCCAATGCCCAGCAGCTTCTCCACTTTGACCCAGCCGTCGTCGCTCACCGTGACATTGCGGTGCTTCTCGTCCACCACGTAATCCCCGGTCATGATCTTCGGTTCGCCCGGCTGCGTATCGATTTCCTCGCCCTTTTCCAGCTTGGGGATGATGCGATTCACCTTGTAATACTTGTCGGTCGATTCCTCGCTGGCGCCCGAAATAATCAGTGGGGTTCGCGCCTCATCAATCAGGATGGAATCCACTTCGTCGACGATCGCGAAGTTGTGCACCCGCTGCACGCAATCCCGCAGATCAAACTTCATGTTGTCGCGTAGATAGTCAAAACCGAATTCGTTGTTCGTCCCATACGTCACGTCGGCGGCGTACGCAGCGCGGCGCTGCTCGTCATCAAGATCGTGGACAATCACACCCACCGTCAGACCGAGAAAGCTGTAGAGTTTGCCCATCCATTCCGAGTCGCGCTTGGCCAGGTAATCATTGACCGTGACCACATGCACGCCGCGTCCACTGAGCGCGTTCAGATATACGGGGAGGGTCGCGACCAGCGTTTTGCCCTCACCGGTCTTCATTTCGGCGATCGTGCCCTGGTGCAGAACCATGCCGCCGATCAACTGCACATCGAAGTGCCGCATATTGAGCACGCGACGTCCACCTTCGCGGACCACGGCAAACGCCTCCTCCAGCAGTTCGTCGAGAACCGCCTTCAGCACGGTGCTGCGCTCCGCTTCGATTTCCTTCTGCCGGTCGGGATCGGCGTCGGGTTCATCCGCAATCGAGCTCAACCGCTCCTGAATACGGGCGCGAAACTCCGCCGTCCTGGCGCGAAGTTCGTCGTCGGAGAGCTTCTGCATCTCCGGCTCCAGCGCGTTGATCGCATCGACGCGAGGCTGCAAGCGCTTCACTTCGCGCTCGTTCTTAGTCCCGAAAACCTTACCCAGCAGAGTATTGATCAAAACGGAAACCCTTCAGAGGACACACGTCTCTAGTATCACTAAAAGCCTAGCACATTAGATGCGGGAGCAATGGCGAAGGACGGACAACGCGAATATCGTGCCGCGAGTTCATGACCCGCACCCAGAATTGTCATCTTGAGCGAAGCGAAAGACCTGTGGATTGGGACTCGCGATGCTTCAGTGAATTCTAGGGGAAACCCGTTAGAGAAACGGATTCTGAATTACCAGATCGCCAAAACGGCGCCCATGCTGCATGTCTTCGCTGTAGAGAACCTCGCAATCGCCTTGGATGGCCGCCGCGACGATGAGCGAGTCGTACCAGGAGAGCTGGTCGCGTCGGGCCAAATCCAACGCACGAGTGAAGAGCCCCGGAGAGGAATGTACCATCATCAACGGTCGCAGGGTGGTGTGCCAGTATCTCTCGATCTCGTGAAAACTCATCGGATTCTGAAACGGCTTCCGCGCTGCCGCAACGAACTCCTGAGCGACCTGGTAGCTGATCATGCCCTTCCCCGACGCGAGGGCCTCGGCGACAAGACTCTCGGCTCGCGTGGCCTTTTGGGGAGCTTGCGGGTCAAACGTGTAAACAAAAATGTTCGTGTCGAGAAAATGCTTAGCGCCGCTCATTCATCTCTTCGCGTGTGAACTTTCGGCCTGCATTCACGTGGCGCAGTTCATTCATCAGGGCACGATATTCTTGCGCCCGCCGCTTCCGGCCGGCAAGCCCCTGCAGCCAGTCGCGAAAGAGCTCATGCAGAGTAGTGTTCTGACTTTGCGCTTCCTCTCGGGCAAGCTCGATATCGGACTTGTCCGCATTGAAAGTGATATTCTGCTTCACGGGAATAGTGTACACGATCCCAGTGTAAAAGACACGGAATACGATTGAAAAACCGGGATTTCCACAGGCCATTGCTCGGCGCGACATTGGATATGTACGACCAAAAACAGCTTAGGAGAGAACCTCGTATGTAAAAGACAGGCAAGTCTCTCGCTAGGTTTTACCAACTTGGCGTGCGTAGCGCCTACTACCACAACAATGGAAACTGGTATTGGAACCTGGACCAATTCCCCGGAGCCTACTTCGACGCCCGCGGGTGCGTCATATTCGAGACGGAAGCAGACTATTTCGGTTGCGTATACCTGAGCATCGGCCCTAGAAACACCGGCGTTAGAAGCAAGAACGCCGGTATAGGTATTTCGGACATACCCGGGTAACATACCCGGGTATCAAAAGCTTGATCCCCCGCCTTCTGTGAGAGACGAGTTTCCTCTTAGGCGGCTCGCCCGTCCGAGCCAAACCCCCTACGCACCTCGCCGAATTGGCTTGGCTCGCCCTTCCCTGTAAGATTTCCTCGGACATGCCCACTTTCTATCAGCGATTTCAGGAATCGGCCCAGAAGTTCCCCAACAACATTGCCCTCGAGATTCAGCGCGAGAAGACAGTCGAACGCGTCACCTTCGCCGAACTCACACGTATGTCAGAGAGCGTCGCCAACTGGCTCTGCACGCGGGTTCCACGCGACGCGCGCGTGGCCATTCTGGCAGCGAACCATCCCCGGTGGGTCGCGGCGTACTTAGGAATCATCGCCGCCGGCCGAACGGCGGTTCCGCTCGACACTGCTTTCCATGCCGAGCAGGTAAGGAAGTTATTGATCGATAGCGGCGCTTCCCTGCTGTTCTGCGATGTGAAACATCTGCTGGTCGCGAAGGAAGCCGTCGAGGGACTCCCCGTACCTCTGGTGATGACTTCCGCCGCAGCGGAGCAGAATTCCAGCAGTTCGGGTGCCCCACTCACCGCGTCCTCTGCGATCAGTGAGATCCGTCCAGAGGACCTCGCCGCCGATCTCGACTCCATCTTTGCCGCAGGCCCCGCGGGCTTTCAGCCCATCGTCCCGGCGGAGAGCGACCTGGCGGCGCTGCTCTACACCTCGGGCACGACGGCCGATCCGAAGGGTGTCATGCTCACCCACGCCAACCTCGTTGGTGAAGCGAATTCGGTGCTCGCCGTAGTTAAGATTGGTCCGGAAGATGCGCTCCTTGGCATTCTTCCGATGTTTCATGTCCTGGCGCAGATGGCCAATCTTTTCCTGCCTCTATTCAATGGCGCGCGCGTCGTCTACCTCGAAACCCTCAACACCACCGAATTGCTGCGTGCCCTGCAGGAACGCGGCATCAGCGCCTTCTGCGTTGTGCCCCAGTTTTTCTACCTGATTCACGAAAAGATTTTCAAAGAGTTGAACAAGCGCGGCCCGGCCACTCTTCGCATCGTGCGCACTCTGATGGCGCTCAATCGCGGGCTGCGCCGGGTTGGAATCAATGCCGGCAAAGTTTTCTTTGGCAAGATTCATGCCACCTTCGGCAGTCGCATGCGTTATCTGGTAACCGGAGGCGGACGATTCGATCCCGCCATTGCCCGTGACTTTTATTCCTTCGGCATCGACGTTCTGAATGCCTATGGACTCACCGAAACCACCGGCGGCGCCTTCCTCAATCCCCCGGGCCACATCGTATTCGGGTCGGTCGGTCGCCCTTTTCCCGGAGTCGAAGCCAAAATTGTAGAAGAGAAAACCAGCGACCTGGAGCGAATCGAACCGGGTACCCAGCCCTCCGGTGAAATTGCCATCCGCGGCGCGATCGTGATGAAGGGATACTGGAACCGTCCCGAGGCCACCGCCGAAGTGCTGCGCGACGGCTGGCTTTACACCGGCGATCTCGGCTACTTCGATTCCCGAGGCAACCTCTTCATCACCGGACGGCGCAAGGAAGTCATCGTTCTCTCCAATGGCAAAAATGTCTATCCCGAAGAAGTCGAGGCCCACTACCAGCACGCTCCGTCGGTGAAAGAGATTTGCGTGATGGCGCTGGAGACGCGTCCCGGAGATCCAACCTCGGAGCGTCTTCATGCCGTCATCGTGCCCAACTTTGAAGAGTTGCGCGAACGCAAGATCGTCAACACCAAAGAGGCGATCCGCATCGACATTGAGGCGCTCTCCCACAAGATTGCATCCACCAAACGTCTGGGAGGCTATGACATCTGGCAGCAGGACCTGCCCCGTACCACGACCCGCAAGCTCAAGCGCTTCCAGATTGAAAAGAAAGTTCGAGAATTGAAAGAACACGGTGGCGATTCGGAGATTGGAACCGACAAGCCGCTGACCGCACTGACCGTAGATGAGCAATCGTGGCTGGACCGCGAGGATGTGAAGCGCGCCCTCGCTATCGTTCAAGATCGGTCGCGCCCCCCGTCGCAGAACGGCGACCGGAACGGATCCATCACCATTCGCCCCGCCCACAATCTTGAGCTTGATTTGGGACTCGATTCCATGCAGCGCATCGAATTGCTCACCGAACTCGAGCAGCAGATGAACAGCGAAGTACCCGAGGCGCAGCTTGCGGAAATCTATTCCGTGCGCGATCTGGTCGATGCCGTTCTTGCCGGAGCTAACCGCGGCGAGGGCCGTGCCAGAGCGGTGACTCCTCCCTGGTCGACCATCCTGAACGAACCCGTTACCGATCCCGAGGTCCTGGCGCTTGCCGGGCACAACCTGCTTGCCGAAATCGTTTTCTTCCTGCTGGGCCAGCTAATTTATCTTTTCGCACTTGATCGCTTTCACCTGAAAGTCCGCGGCCTCGAAAATCTGCCGGAAAAAGGCCCTTACCTGATCTGTCCGAATCATCAGAGCTACATTGATCCACTGGTGATGACCGGAGCATTGCCTTGGTCGCTGTTTCACTACTGCTTCGCCCTCGGTACCAGCGACATTTTCGGTAAAGGATTCATGCGCCGCCTGGCGCGATGGTTGCGCGTCGTCGTCCTCGATCCGGATGCCAACCTGGTGCCCGCGATGCGCGCCGGAGCTTTTGGCCTCCGGCAGAAACGCATCCTGATTCTGTATCCCGAAGGCGAGCGCACCGATAACGGCACGCCTAGAGTGTTTCGCAAGGGCGCCGCCATCCTCTCGATCCACACGCAAGCTCCGATTGTCCCGGTGGCGATCGAAGGCTTCTACGAGGCGTGGCCACGCCATAAGAAATTTCCCCGGTTCACCGATCTGCAGATTGTATTCGGGCCCCCCATTTCACCTCCTCCTCTACAGGAAGCAAGCGAAGCCGCTTACGAACGCCTGACCGCAGAATTGAAATCCAGAGTGGTGGAGATGTGGCACGAATTGCGCGGGAAAGTAAGAGACGGAAAAGTACAGGGCAAAGAAGAGAAAGAAGAGAAAGAAAAAGATTTAAACGAAAAAGAATCCGGGCTGTCGTCTGCCGCCAAGAGATCGTCGCTGGCGGCCACGTTTTAATCGTTCCGCTTAGTCGTGCAACTCAATCGTTCAATTCGATCGTGCAGCGCTGCGCTTTCTACGCTCCCGCACCCCGGGCTTGCATGCCCATGGCTTTTGCGAAAGCGTCGACCACGCCGCTGTGGAACTGCTTCCCCGCTCCCTCCACAATCTGTTGCTCGGCCTGGTCCGGAGACATTGCCTTGCCCCCAATTCCACTGATTAATTTCTGATAAGCATCCGCTACCGCCAGAATGTGCGCTTCGATGGGAACGTTGACCGAACGTGCTCCCTGCTCCTGCACAATCTGCTGTGCGATGATGATCGGAATTACGCGTCGCAGCGAATTCCCGGCAGCCTGGGCGCGGGCGTCGGCCTTGCGCGGCTTGCGGAAGCTAGCCACCACTTCCTCGCGACTGATATCTGCCGCCTTGTAGAGAATGTCATTGCTGATGCCTAACTTGGCCAGATCGCGCAACTGCACCGCCGACCGCAGCAATTCGACGCGATCCGAGCCCAGGCCCATCGCTTCCGCCATCCGGGTTGAGGCCTGCACCACGCGCTGGTTTTCAGTGCTGCCAAACTTCTCGCTGGCCATGAGATGTTGCAGAACCAGCAGCAGACCGCTGAAGCTTTCCCGAATGTCCGAGGTCATCCCCTCCTTGCGCTCGTATAGCGTCCCCATCACGTAGCCGACAACCGTCAAAATTCCCGCCCAGATGGCAAAGTTGAACAGCCGCTCGCCCGGCAACGTCAATACGCGATGGGCAGGCATCAGGTTGTTCAGGAAATCAAGCAGAACCACCAGGAATACGCAAGCAAAAGCGGTGAGAGTCGCATGACGGCGTCCAAAATAGTAGGCCGAATATAGAGTCGGTAAAAAGTAAAAGCACAGCGCCATGGGCAGCGACTGCGCAAAGAACTGCACCATCGCCGCAATCAGGAACAGCGAGAGCAGCAGAATGCTTTCTTTGGCGACCTTATTCATCGACATTAAAAATTGCCCCGATTCAAATTCCGTCGACACGGGCAGAAAACACCCACCTGCCATGTTCAAGCAAGGCAGTGCCCCAGGCAAAGTTACCGCGGTAATTGTCCTTCTGTTCGATCCCGATGAACGTATTGTGTCGAACAAACGTCCGTAACTTGGAGCTATGGTCATGCCAGTCCACAATCGTGACTGACGCGCCAAATCCCTTGTCTCTCGCGGCATGTAGAGAGGTGGAGGAGGAAGGCTATGTCCTCAGGTGCAAACGCATGGCGCTTATTAAGGGTGAAGGGACGGCAAGCGAAAGACCAGTGATCGAAAAGGCAGGGGTTGGTTTCGCGGTTGCCCGGCAGAACGGGTCCATCGTAATCGAACTTCACCCCCACCATGACACCGTTTCCGCCTTCCGCGGTGTTCACGTCAGCTTCGAACTGCTGAATGGAACCACACCCGGGCAAGCAAAGAAAATCCTCGATGTGCTGAATGAGAATGTAATCGGCGTGCTTGTAACCTCTGCGTCAGCGAGCAAGACGCAATCTGCATCCAGTTGATCGGGCGCGAATGAAGCGGTAAAACCCCGAAGTTCTGAAACGCGATTGACGCCTATGGATGATCGCAAAAGCGAACGCTTTGGCCGCTACGAGATTCTGGCCGAATTGGGACGGGGCGCCATGGGTGTCGTCTACAAGGCGCGCGATCCCAAAATCAACCGCGCCGTCGCCATAAAAACCATTTCGCTGGTTGGCCAGCCTCCCGAAGAAGAACTCGAATTTCGCGAGCGTTTCGTCCGCGAGGCGGAAGCGGCGGGCCGGCTCTCGCATCCCGGCATCGTTACCATCTTCGACGTGGGCGAAGAGCCCGACACGCACCACCCTTACATCGTGATGGAATATGTGGGCGGCCAGTCCCTCGACCGGTTGCTCCTTCGCGAGGATCATAAGCTGCCGGTGGCCAGGGCCTTGCAACTGGCACTCGAGTTGGCGGAAGCTCTCGATTGCGCCCACGGACAAGGCGTGGTTCACCGCGATCTGAAGCCTGCAAATATTTTGATGACCGAAGACGGGCACGCCAAAATCGCCGACTTCGGAGTCGCGAAACTGAATCTCTCCAACCAGACTCTGGCCGGACTCGCGATCGGCACTCCCGCGTACATGTCGCCCGAACAATTAAATGGCGAAGCCGTGGATGGACGCTCAGACTTGTTTTCTCTGGGTGTGATCCTGTACACCCTCGTGACCGGTCATCGCCCGTTTCAAGGCAACAGCGCCATCACGGTCTCGTTCAAGGTAGTCCACCGCGACCCGGTGCCCGCAACCCTTCTCAATGCCGAGTTGCCGCCGGGACTCGACTACATCATCTCCCGAGCCATGGCAAAAGATCCCGCCGAGCGCTATCAACGCGGCATGGAAATGGTGCTTGACATCCAACACCTGCAACAAGGACGAGAACCATGGAGCAAGACGATGCTGCCCAGTTCGTCCGCCAGTTCGTCCGCCAAAGCGAGCGCGGGCCAGATGCCGAAGAAAGAAGCACGGCCTTCAACGCTCGTCCGGGCAGTGCCGCCCGCGAAACCGCGTCCCCAAAACCGCGTCGCCTTGCCCTCGCCGGAAGAGGCTGTGGAGAAGCTGATCGAGAAGATCCGGACGAAGTCTCATGCCGTGCTCCTTCCACTGGCCGGCGTCTTCGTTCTCGCTCTCTGCGTAATCGTGTTTGGCCCCCGGGGATTTCGACCGCGAACTGGCGGGCCAGTGCCTAACGCGAGCCAGGCTTCGCCCGTCAAAATAGACACCACGCCGACGACGCCCTCCGTAAGCTCGGCCGATTCAATCGCCACAGCACCAACGCCATCCGCCCCAGCCGACCCCGCACTCGCTTCGGTTGCCCCGGAACCAACTGCGCCCCACCCGGTGAAAAAGGAAAAAACATCGAAGCCCGTTTCGGCAGGCCAAATCTATCCCACGCTGACGAAAGCAACCCGCACAACTTCGTCTTCATCTTCATCCCGGCTGGTTTCAGCAGCTGCGCCGGGCGCGTCTCCCATTTCTCTCGCCACTTCTTCGGCGACGTTGGAGATTGAGGTCGACCACCAGTTCGCGGAGGCCACTTTGTCGATCTGGGTGGATGAGCACCTGACTTATACCCACCGCTTAGAAGGGACGGACAAGAAACGTCTCGGCGTCTTTCACCATGTCCAGGGCCATGAAATCCACGCCCTGCAAGTACCACCAGGAAAACACGTCCTCCGTGTGCAAGTGACGGAGGGCGCGCAGAGTGGGTCGGGATTGCCGAACGGATCGCCCAACGGATCAACGAACGGAGCGCCCAACACTTCCCCGAATTACGATCAGTCCTCCAGCGTGGCGGGCGAGTTTATCGGTGGTCAGGAAAATCTTCTACGCATCAACTGCACCAAACATGGCGAAATAACTCTGAACCTGCAGTAGCCTCACTTCGCCCGCGGATGAGTCTGATCGTAAACGTTCATCACCTGTTTCACCGAAAGTTGCGTGTAGCGCTGCGTCGTCGCCAGCCGCTCATGTCCCAACAGTTCCTGGATCGCGCGCAGGTCTGCTCCCTCTTCCAGCATGTGCGTGCCAAATGCATGACGCAGAGTATGCGGATGAACTTCCGGTGAGAGTCCTTTGGCAACCGCAATGCGCTTGACGATGCGCCCCACGCTGCGCGTCGTAAGCCGTCCGCCACGCTGGTTGATCAGCAGCGCCGACGTTCCTTTCACAGAAACGCTCTGGGCGGAAATACTGTTCTTACGTCGATTCTGCAGCGTGGCCAGCAGTTGTTGCCGCCGCGGCACGTACACGGCCAATGCCCCGAGCGCCGACCCTCCAAACGGAACGTAGCGTTCCTTCTTCCCTTTGCCGCGAATCAGAATCGCCTCGTTGCTCAGGCTGACGTCATCGAGATTGATGCCCACCAGTTCCGAGTTGCGAATCCCGCAGCCGTAGAGCAGTTCAAACATCAGGCGATCGCGCTCTGGAAACGACGCCACTTCCGGCATTTTTCCGTCGAGCACGTAATTCATCTCCTCAATCGTCGGAACCCGCGGCAGCTTCTTTGCCAGCCGTGGCGTCGAAACCAGCTTTGCCGGATTCTGTTCGACCACGCCCTCCTGCCCCAACCAGCGATACAGCGACCGCACCGCGGCCAGCGCCCGCGCCACCGAAGTCTTGCTCAATCCCTTGTCATACAACTGCGAGAGGAAGCCGCGAATCGCAATGTGGTCAATCGTCTTCCAATCACGCGCGCCCATATAAGCCGCGAAGTTGTCGAGATCTCCGGTGTAAGCCTTGATGGTATGCCCCGAAGCATTGCGCTCCCGCAAATGCCGCAGGAAATCGTCGGTGGCAAGTTCAACGATGGTGCGAGGCTGCTTCATGGAATTGGTAAATTGTGATTGGTAATTTGTAATTGAAAACCTATTTCAAAGCCAAGACTGAGGGCATGGTTTCCAATTACAAATTACAAATCACCAATTACAAATCGCCCCTCGCTTTCCCCCGCGGATGATGCTTCGCATGCACGCTCTTCAGCCGATCCAGCGCCACGTGCGTATAAATCTGCGTCGTAGAAATGTCGGCGTGCCCGAGGATGGTCTGCACCGTTCGCAGATCGGCCCCGTTCTCCACCATGTGCGTCGCGCAAGAATGCCGCAACATGTGCGGACTGGCATGACGTCCCGAAGGCAGACTCGCCTTGCCGACCAGCTGCCACACCCGCTGCCGGCTCAGGTGGCGTCCTCCCGTGCCCAGAAACAGGAGCGGCGAACTTCTCTTCTTCGTCCCCGTAAGCGCTTCCCTGCCGTTTTTCAAATAACGCTGGAGCGCGTGCTGCGCCGGCACTCCCAACGGCACCATGCGCTCCTTGTCGCCCTTGCCGCGCACCATGATGTATCCCATTTCGAGCTTCAGATCTTCCAGACGCGCGTCGACCACCTCAGAAACGCGCACGCCGCCCGCATAGAGCAGTTCCAGCATGGCGCGATCACGCATCCGAAGCGCCTGGGCACGCGTCATCTCGTTCCCTCGCCTCAACTCCGCGGACGGCGTTTCGCCAGGTCTCGCCTCGTCAAACTTCGTTTCGCCAACTGGCGTTTTGCCAAGCATGGTTTCGCCAAGCTTCGTTTCGCCCAGCTTCGTTTCGCCCAGCACGGTTTCGCCCACCGTCGTTTCGCCCAGCATGCTCGCAATCTCACCCCGGCTCAGCGCCTTTGGCAGCACCTTCCACTGCTTGGGCAAGTCAATGTTCAAGGTTGGATCCTTGTCGATCTTTCCGTCCAGCAGCAAATGCCGGTAAAGATGCCGTATGGCGGAAAGCTTCCGTCCTACGGAGCGCCCATCCAGCTGATTTGAAAATAATTCCTGGATATATTCGCGAACATCATCGCGCCGTGCCGCAGCAAGAACCACGCCGCGCCTCTCCAGAAACTCCGAGAACTGAGCCAGGTCGCTGGAGTAAGCCGCAATCGTCAACTTCGCCGACCCACGCTCCACCCGCAGATAGTCAAGAAACGAACCGAGCGTCCGCGCGTTGCCATCCGAAGCCATGAGTCGAGTATGAGATGTCAGCGAGAACCAGCAAAGTAACGAGCAGGGTGCCTCGACAACTCTGGAGGGTGCCCCATCCTTGCGCGTCCTTTGCGCAGGGTGGGGGTTTTGACTCTCGTATTAGCAATGAGTGGGGTGATTTTTCAACACCAACATGAGTTGTCATCAATATAAATTGTCATCCTGATGAATTGTCGTCCCGCATGAATTGTCATCAATACGAATTGTCATCCTGAGCGGAGCCGGAACTTCACGAAGTGAAGTCCCAGCGGAGTCGAAGGACCCCTGCATGTTCAACTGCCGCAAGAACGCGTCGGGGAATTCTCTCCACCCCGGCCGCCTTGGGAGATCGGCACACTTCCCGCTGCCCCAATTCAGTGGGGATTTTCGCACTCGGAAATGGTGTCAGTGAGGGATAGAGAATCGCCGTGCTAAATGTGAAATTCTACGGTCGGCTTGGATTAAACGTCGGAGGAAGAACGCGCTGTCATCATGGATTTTGGACATTATTTGACTTGAAAACTGCGCGAGTCGATCGACATATTGTTCACAATGCTGACCGCCTTAACCTCCCACTCGATCGACTTCGTAAACCCACTCTCAGTTTCGAGCGTGTAGCGAATATCATAGTGCGTTGGCAGGACGAGACCGTCGGTAATCTGAAAATCTGAAAACCGCTCTTCAATCCGGTAGCGTCTGGACGATTTGCCAGCTTGTGCCGTCTCCCCAGCAGCGAGGCTGGTAGAGGGTTCCGTCTTATAGACCGTCATAACATGCTGATAGGTCTGAGGATCAAAATATAGAGAGATGTCTAAGTCTGTACTTCTCTTGGGCTGGTAGCGGAGGACGACGAGTTCCTTGCCATCCACCTTTTTCGTTCCCTCCGCATGAAGCTTGGCCTTGCGGCCTTCGACATCCAGAAGCGGCCACGCCGTGGACCACACTCCGCCTAGCAGGTTCTCGCGCAGAACCGTGTCCTCGACGAGTATGAAATTTCCGAACTCAGAACGAGTCTTGTCAGCATAGGTGCCGGCGACGCTGGTCTTGTTGCCATCGTAGATAAACTGTTCGCCGAAGTATTGGCCCGCATTAACCTTAAACAGAAAGTCGGACTTTAGCCCCTCCGATGCAAATACATACTTGCCGTCGATTGCCCCCGACCCACCCACCAAAATCCGGTAGGTTGCTCGACCCTGCACCGCTCTCGACTGCACGTTTTTGCGCGCCTGCTCCGAGCCAATTGCCCCAAGATGCTTGCCAACCACCTCCGCGGGGTTAACATCGGCCGCTCGAAGAAATATAGAAAAACCAATCGTTAGAAAACATAAGATTCCGACAAACCGTCGCGGCGACCCGAGTAACTGCATAAGATGCTTTCCCTCAAAGTAACTAAGAAGTCTAGTCCGCAGTCGTGATCGGGTAAATAACTCGTTAAAAAAATAATTGTCATAAATTGCAGGTCAGCTTAGCACCCTATTCATCACAATCAGCCAGTGCGCCCCATCACAGACATTCCACCTCGCGCGGTGCGACGATGAGTCCTCGATGGGACGGGGGAGAGGTGTGCCAGTTTCCCAGGACGCCCTCAAAGTCGCCCCAAGAGCCATTTTTCAGCGCTCATGTTTCGGCGCTCATATTTCGTTCTTTTTTCGCTCTTTGACAACACGAATTTGAGGCGTTTAGCGGGCGTAATCCCGAGCCCAGCGAAGACGCGAACCGCTTATGGGAAGCGACTTTTCGTTGTAAGTCTATGATGAATAAATACTTTACCCGTAACTACTTTGAACTCAAAGATCTAGCGGGAATTTCCCCCTAACCCCATGATTCCATTACCACCAGGGGGAGGGGGGTATATCCACATTGGGTTAATACCTGAAGAGTTAACAGGCAAGCGATAGCGACAGCGACAGCGATAGCGGCGCGCGTGGATTATTTATAATCGCTTGCTTCCAGTCTCTAACTCTTTACTGGGCAAGGACACTCATTGTCACTCGACGAAAATATTTATGAAATCCGGCGCGAGAAGCTGAAAAAAATTGAGGCTCTCGGGCATCCCGCGTATCCGCGGAAATATAACTTCAGCCACACCGTGCCGCAGATTCTCGCCGAGTATGGCGGGCAGACAACCGAGGAACTGGAATCTCCGCGCGTCACCGTGCGGGTTGCAGGACGCATCATGGCGATCCGGCTGATGGGCAAGGCCGGCTTCGCGCACCTTCAACAGGATGGCCAGCGGCTGCAGATTTACGTCAAGAAAGACGCCATCGGCGATGCCGGCTTCGAACTTTGGAAGCTGCTTGACCTGGGCGATCACATCGGAGTTCGCGGATATCTGTTTCGCACGCGCACCGGAGAACTCAGCATTCATGCCGAGGAAATAACTTTCCTGTCGAAAGACCTGCTGCCGTTGCCGGAAAAATTTCACGGACTTACCGACGTTGAGTTGCGCTACCGCCAGCGCTATCTCGATCTGGTGATGAATCCCGAAGTGCGCGAAGTATTTCTGAAGCGCAGCAAACTGGTGCAATCGCTGCGCCGGTATTTCGACGCCCAGGGATTCATGGAAGTCGAGACGCCGATGATGCATCCGATTGCGGGCGGAGCGGTTGCGCGTCCCTTCAAGACGCACCACAACACGCTCGATATGGATCTGTTTCTGCGCATCGCTCCCGAACTCTATCTGAAGCGGCTGACGGTGGGCGGATTCGATCGCGTCTATGAGATCAATCGCAACTTCCGCAACGAGGGCCTCGGTTGGAGATGGAATCCTGAATTTACGATGCTCGAGGCTTACCAGGCTTACACCGATTACTTGGGCATTCTCGATACCACGCAGGGCTCCATTGAACAGGCGGTGAAAGATGTAACCGGAGGAATGAAGACGAAGTGGGGCGAGCACGAGATTGACTGGTCGCACGCCAACTGGCGGCGCATGACCATGCGCGAGGCGATTTCAAAGTTCTGGCCCGAGAAGGCTGGAGCCGCGCCGTCGCGCAACGATTTCGCCTCGCACGATGCCGTGCGCGAGTTGGTCAATCGTGTACGAGCAGCAGGCATCAACATTGCTTATGATGCCGAGGAACCGGTCGGCAAGACAATCGCCGCTCTGTTCGAGGCCGTGGCCGAAGAACACTTAATGCAGCCGACGATCATCTATGAATTTCCGACTGCGATTTCGCCGCTGTCCAAGCAAAAGCCGGATGAGCCCGATTGGACTGAGCGCTTTGAAATCTTTGCCGGGAAGATGGAAATCGCCAACGGCTTCAGCGAACTGAACGATCCGGAAGACCAGCGCCAGAGATTCGAGTCGCAGTTAAAAGAACGGGAGCGTGGCGACGAAGAAGCCCACCAGATGGACGAAAATTATATTAATGCTCTGAGTTATGGCATGCCTCCAGCAGGAGGCGTTGGCTTGGGCGTCGATCGCCTGGCGATGCTGATCACCGACTCGCATACCATCCGCGATGTGATTCTGTTTCCCTTGCTGCGCCCGGAAAAACATTCGACCCCAGAAGACGCAAGCGCCGCGAAGACCGAAGACCATTGAGAAAAGAAACAGGCGAGACTTCCGGTACCTAAACAATCACTTGAAGTCTTAAGGTACTCCGCTCATGCTGATGCTAGTTTGAGCTTGTTCAGGACGCAGGTAAAAGGCAGCGCTGTCGTAATGGCCACTTCGGGCGTTGGGTCGGCAGCGCTTTGCTTACACTGGTATGGTTTTGCATTCGCGGATTTTCGCGGACAAGAATGTTCGCACTACACAAGCTAGTTAGTTGCGCTTCCAGACTTCTTCACGGCGGACTTAGCGCCTTTTTCGGGACCAAAGTTCTTGGCCAGATAATTCAGGATGGAGTCGCGATCAGCGTCAGGGATAACGGCGCCGAGGCCTTCCATCTTATCCAGTTCATCAGACCACTGCGGGCGGGTGAGATGTTGCTCGGTAATACGGCTGGTGTTGTGACACTGCGTGCAGCCCGCTTTGACTTTGGCCTGCATCGGTCCGGGCGGAAGCGGCTTGCCGGGAGCGCTCGGCGCCTGCGCGCTCGCCAGACTGAGGGACGCGAAAAGAACAATTGCCGTAAGAATTCGTTCGAACAAGTGGGATCTCCAATTCTCAGAAATTGGATTGCGGTCGGTCTGAGGATGATACTTTTTTCTTTTCTATGGTCGATGGTGATTCGGTTGCTTAGCGCTGGTCGAGCATGTGAATCGTTTCCATGATCGTGTCGCCCACGATCTGCAGGCTCTTGGGACTGAGTTTGTCCATGGTGTCTTGCGCGGTGTGATGGAAGACGTTGTTGTATCCGTAGTCGAGGTCGATCACGTCGGCGCTCGGGACGCCGCGTTTGAAGAAGGGCAGATGATCGTCCTCGATCGGGCCCTGACGGTCGTAGAAATGGGACTGGTAACCGAGACGCTCGGCGGCAGCGTAGATCAGATCGAGCAGCCATGGAGTGCCGTTGGTGTTGCGATCGATGTTCAGGTCGGCGTCGCCGATCATATCCATGACCATCAATGCTTTGATTTTTTTCAGGGTGCCATCTTTCTCCCATTTTTCGGCGAGATGGCGCGTGCCGTAAAGACTGTCCGTGTCGGACCACGTCTTCACCGCTTCTTCACCATCGGTCCAGACCAGCCAGACACTGTAGCCATCCCGCTTTTTGCCGGGTGCGACGCGCAACTGATTAGCGAATTCGAGCAGGATGGCCGTGGAAGACCCGCCATCGTTCGCGCCTACGTATCCGATATTGCGCAGCGGATAGTTGGTATCGTAGTGGCCCATGATGACGATGGTGCCGTCTTTTGTGCCGGGAAATTTGGCGATGATGTTGCGGACGGGAAACTTCCCTTCGACGGTGTCGGCAGTAAAGTCGTCGGCTTCGACTTGATCATCTTTGAGATGGTCGTCTTTCAGATGATCCAGGATGTAGCGTTCCAACTTTTTGTGGTTCTCGTTGCCCATGTAGCGCGGGCCGAAGGCGGTAACCTCCCGCGTGTATTCGAAAGCCCGCTTGGCATTGATGTGCGGGAGTGGAGCGTTGTCGGAAGCAACGGCTCCAGGCGGCGAGGGCGCGGTTTTGATTTGTGATGATATCTGAACCATGCCCTTCACCTGCGCATCCGTTCCCCGTGAGCAGGAAACGAGCGTCAGCATTCCCAGGAGATAGAGGAAACCCTTGAACCACAGGGAACACGGAGGAACACGGGGCAAGGCTTTACAGACTTCGAATTCTGCTGCGGGTCTTCTCATGACTTTCCTGTGATTTCTGTGCTCCCGGTGGTTAAGACTTTTTCTTCTCCGCGCGTTTCTTACGCTGGGCGGGATGCACGAGCCATGCGATTCCCGTGCTCAGGACGTACAGGCCCACCATGGGCGCGGCGAAGATGCACATATTCAGAATGTCGGGAGTGGGCGAGACGATCGCGGCGACGACGAAGATACCCAGAACGGAATAGCGGATGTTGTGCCACATCCAACCAGCGCTGACGATTCCCATCAGGGCCAGAAAAAATACCAGGATGGGCATTTCGAAGATTACGCCCATGCCGACAATGAGCGTCAGGAACAGCGAACTGTACTCGCTGAGCGTGATCATCGGCTGAAAGTCTTTGCCATAGCCGATGAGGAAAACCAGCGCCTGCGGCAGTACTACCTTGTAGCCAAAGTATCCACCGGCGATGAACAGGCCGATGGTCGAGAGCATGAAGGGAAACACGTAGCGCTTCTCGTTGCGGTACAGGCCGGGCGAAATGAAGCACCAGAGTTGATAGAGCACGAAAGGCGAGGCGACGAACAATCCGGCCATCATCCCGACCTTCAAATAAAGATTGAAGGGCTCGGTCGGATTCACGTAAACGAGTTTGGCCGAGAGACCGTTGCGGGCAAGCGCGTCCATGATAGGACGCTGCATGACTCCATAGATACGTTCGGCATATCGCCAGCAGGCGAAGAAGCCGATAACGATGGCGATGGCGGAATAAACAATGCGCTTGCGGAGTTCCTCGAGGTGATCGAGGAATCCCATCGCGGGCATTTGATCCTTATCGGTATCCTTAACGGACCCGTTGAGGGATGAGGAGGCAGCCGCTTCAGGCATCGGGCGCTACTTTCGACGCGGAAGGCGGAGCAAGGCGCGTCTCCACAGCAGCATCTTCGGCAGCGGCTCTGACGGCGACGGACTCTGCAGCCGCGGCTTTGACCGCGGCCGCTTCCGCATTCGCTTCTTGCACCGCCTCGAGTTTTTCAGGAGACGGAGGATTAAAGATGCGGCTTGCCAGCGATCCTAAAGGGGCTTGCAAAGACGGCAAAATCTGCTGCCGCGGATTGCTAGTGCCTTTTCCACCCATATCGAGGGAATTAACCTCAGACTCGATCTGGGAGCGGAATTCGTTGGAGGCGCGGCGGAACTCGCCGAGGATGCGCGCGACCTGGCGGCCGATCTCCGGCATTTTCTTCGGGCCGAAAAGGATCAGCACCAGAAGAAACAGGAAGATCATCTCGCCCGAGACGCCAAAATTCATAGTCCTATCATAATGCGGGATGGGTAAAACAGGCCACTGGCGAAGTGGGAGCGGACAATAGATTTACAGAGCGAGACATCTCGGGAGCGAAGCAAAAGGGCTCGAAGCGACGAAGGATCTGACTTTGCCGCAAACAGCAGGTCCTTCGCTGCGCTCAGGATGACAAGACTAGTTCGACGTCTAGTGCCCGCCGAAGGTGTAGCCGATCGACGCGCCGATGCGGGTAGCGTAGGACGAACTGAAAAGCTGGTTGTTGGTGACGAGATAGACTCTCGCCTCAGGACGAATGAAAAATCCACCCTTGGGATAGAGCTTGAGTCCGGCGCCGAAGTCTCCCATAAAGTGCTTATCGCTGGTGTAGTTTGTGTTGTACCCGTTGCCGCACCCGTTGCAGTACTGGCGAGTGTCGATTGCACCGATACCGGCGGAGAGTTCCAGATAGGTATGGCGCGCAAGTTTAGGCGCGTACACACCGTCGAAATCCAGGAACATTGGACGATAGGGAATGGGGCCGTAGATGCTGTTATAGATGCTCTGGCTTGCCTTCCAATAAATTTCGCCCCCGATTCCGACATTGTGCCAGAAGAGAACGTCACCGCTAAAACCAGGGTAGGCACCGCCGGTCAGCGAGGGTCCGGTCGAATTCGCGGCTGGCGCTTCCAGGGTGCTGACACCGAAACCCAAATCAACTTTCTGCGCCCGTGCGAAATTTGAAAACGACGCCACCGCAGCGCAGGCAAACGAACACAAAATGGCAATATGTACTATCCGTGTCAATCGAAACCTCCGTTATTGGTTTTAAAAAGTTGGATGCGTGTCAAGAGAATGATGATGCCGAGGAGGGAGAGATTTTCAAGACTTTACAATCGCAAAAGAACATGACCTATCGGGTGGTTAGAAAACCTCTTGAAGTTGTAGCGTACGCAGCCGCTCGAATGAACAGACTTATGCACGCTGGCGTACATGTACAAAAGGATGGAGATGTGAGCAGCTGCCGCTAGTAGGCCAATAGAATGCGCAGGTCGCGAAGGTTATTTCCCGTGGGTCCGGTGACGACCGCGTCGCCGAGCGCGTCGAAAAGAGGATACGCATCGAAGGTGGAGAGCGCGTGACGTACGACATCGGCGCCACCAGCGGGGTTTCCCGCTCGATCGCTCATACGAACTCCCGTACGAACTCCGGCCCTATGCAAGGTGCTGCCGTCAACCACGGCTCCAGCGGCGGGACTGTTGCCGTCAATGCCATCGGTGCCGGCGCTGAGCACGGTAATGTCGTCTCCCGATATTTGTTCGGCGCAGGCGAGAGCGAACTGCTGGTTGCGCCCGCCGGTGCCGCCATGGCGCACGGTGACAGTTACCTCGCCGCCTGAGATCAGGCAGACGCGCGACACTTGGCTGCGAAGGTCCCGCAGGCGGTTGAGCAAGTAGGTGGCCGCCTGGTCGTAGGGCCAATCGTCGCAGGAGTTATCGACTTCGACGGCGAAACCGGCGCGTACGGCGGCGGCGGCCTCATCGATGGCAACTTTATTTGAGAGCACGGTCCACCACCGAGCGCGGATGAAGGCAGGGTCGTCGGATTTTGGCGTCTCAGCGAGCGCGCGCTGGCGAAAGAGATCGGCAACAGATTTCGGAAACTGATCGACGAGGTTGTATTTAGCGGCGATGCGTTCGCAATCCTCGATGGAAGTGGAATCGGGCATGGTCGGGCCGGAGGCGAGCGCGTCGGGCGTGGCGTCCGGGACATCGGAGATAAGGATCGAAACCTGCTGCGCGGGATACGCGGCCTGGGCCAGGCGTCCACCCTTGACGGCGGAAAGATGCTTGCGGACCGCGTTGATCTCGGCGATGGGCGCGCCGCAATGGACGAGCGTCTTGTAGGTAGCGATCAGATCGGGGAGAGAAATTTCATCGTCACTCAGCGCGTCTTTCATATGAGCGACCGGCATAAGAGCGACCGGCTTTTCGACGATGGAGGATCCGCCGCCGGAAATCATGAAAACAACCAGCGCCGCGGAATTTAGAGCCGTGAGCGATTTGAGAATAGCGGCGGCGGCCTGAATGGATTCGGCGGTCGGAGTGGGATGTCCTCCGCGAAAATAGCGCAATCCGCGGATTTGATTCTCGGGTTCGACGGACGAGGCGACTATGCCCTCGAGAGTGCTGCCGAGTCGGGCTTCAAGCGCGGCCGCCATGGTGTGAGCGGCCTTTCCGATAGACACCACGAAGACGCGCTGATAAGAATCGAGATCGTGGAGATCGTCACCGATGCGCAAGACGCGCCGCTCGCAGTGCACGTTTCGGGCGAAGGCGCTTTCAATGGATGCGTTCTTAAGCGCGGAGGTGAATATCTCGCGCGCGACTTCGCGCATGTGCCGGAATTGCTGGTCGCGCTCAGGAGTGAGGTCGGACATGGAATTATGGAAAATCGATTACAACTTTATTGTCTCTTTCAGCATTGTTTCTCTGACCCACAGTTCAATCGCTTCCCGCATTTCCTTGAGTCTGCCTTCGAAGAAGTGATCTCCCGCTTCGATACGAATCAGTTTCTTCGGACCGGCGAAAGTATTAACCAGCGCTTCGAGTTTTCCAGCGGGAGCGAATTGATCGCGCGAGCCGCTGACGAAAAGTTTCGGCTTGGTGCATGTTCGCAGGAATTCGAAATCGTAGACGCGATCTTCGACAGCCACTGCAGGTAAGCCTAACGCGATAAGAGCGCTTACTCGATCATCGTCATAGGCAGTTCGTAGTCCAACGGCGGCTCCGAAGGAAAAGCCGGCGAAGATTACGGGAAGGGTGAATTCCTGTTCTAACCAGTCGAGGGCAGCACGCACGTCTTCGACTTCGCCTCGGCCATGGGCGTGCTCGCCTTCGCTCAGTCCGGTGCCACGGAAGTTGAAGCGGAGTACGGGGAATCCAAAGCTGTTGAGCGCCTTCATGGCATGGAAGACGACTTTATTGTGCAGCGTTCCTCCATAAAGCGGATGCGGATGGCAGACTATGGCAGAGTGCGTCGCGTTGGACGATCCGGCGTTGAGCAGAGCTTCCAGGCGTCCGGTGGGTCCGGTAAGAAAGAGCGAGCGGATGCTGGAGGTTTCGGAAGGCACTTGCACCAGAGTACAACAGCGGGCAGCGGAGCGACGGGCGTCTCGCCGGTCCAGCATGACGGCGGCCGGGCGAGAGCCTGCCCTGAGCTTGCCGAAGGGACGCCCGGCGCTTCACACTCTTTCTCCATGCTCTATCGCTCTGTCGCTCTATCGACAATCTGGTACGCTTTTTGTGCATGGACCTGTTTGCCCTTACCCGCCAGCTGATTGATATCGAATCCATTACTCCCAATGAGAGTGCGGTGGGAGATTTTCTTCGCGATGAACTGCAGCGGCGCGATTGGGAAGCTCGGAAAATGCCGGTCGTGGACGCGCGCGCGAATGTGCTCGCTACATGGCCGGGGCATGAACATCCGGACATCGTTTTTTCCACACACATGGATACGGTGCCGCCGTTCATCGCTTCGTCCGAAAACGAAGACCGCATCTATGGCCGCGGAGCATGCGATGCCAAGGGGATTATCGCGGCTGAGATTCTGGCGGCGGAGAAGCTGCGTGGGGCAGGCGTTTTCGTCGGACTGCTGTTTCTGGTGGGCGAGGAACGGGACTCGATCGGTGCCAAGTTGGCCAATCAACAACCGATCGGCGCGCGCTTCATGATTAATGGCGAACCGACGGAGAACAAACTGGCGTTGGCCAGTAAGGGTGCGCTGCACGTTGAACTCGTAGCCCGTGGAAAGATGGCGCACTCAGCGTATCCGGAACTGGGTGAGTCGGCGATCGACAAACTGGTGGAAGCACTGCATCGTCTGCACGCAATGAAACTCCCGTCAGACCCTGAGGTCGGCGCTTGCACGAAAAATGTCGGGTCGATTCAGGGCGGGCGGGCTCCGAACGTGATTCCCGATTTTGCCAAGGCCGACCTTTTCTATCGCCTGGTGGGGCCGGCGGACGCGCTGCGCCGCGAAATTACGGAGACGGTAGGAGATCTCGCCGAAGTTCGCTTCACCCGCGAGACACCGTTTCTGCGGCTTCGCACGCTCGACGGGTTGCCGACCATGGTCGCGGCTTTCACCACCGATATCCCGTCATTGCCGAACTGGGGTGAACCGCTGTTGCTGGGGCCGGGTTCAATTCATGTAGCGCACACCGAGGGCGAGTTTGTGGAGAAGGCGCAACTGGTGGAAGCGGTGGAAATTTATTGTTCGATGGCCAAGAAATTAAGCGCTAACATGGCGTGATTACTTGTATGTCAGACGCATCCGACAAACTTTTTCAGCAGGCTTTGCAGGCGAGACGAGACCATCGGCTCGCGGATGCTGAGCGCGATCTGGTTGAGGTGGTCGCGCTGTATCGCGGTTGCGGTGATCGAGCTGAGTTGGCGCGGGCGCTCGCCGCTTTGGGGCAGATTGAGCGGGACCAGCGCCGCGTCGACGATGCCCTGCGGCATTATGAGGAGGCTGTGGCGCTTTACCGAGCCGGGGGTCATCCGCTTCCAATCGCGCACACGGTGCGACATTTGGCGGACATTCAGCGGGAAGCAGGACGGCACAAATTGGCCGAGCAGCATTATCGCGAATCTCTAAATCTCTATCGCAGCGAGGCTGGGACGGCCCCGCTGGATTTGGCGAATCCGATTCGCGGCCTCGCGATTCTGAAGAGCGACATTGGCGAGGCAGACACGGCGAGGGCGCTCTGGGAAGAAGCTCGGGAGCTTTACGCAGCGGTCAGGGTCGATGCGGGCGTTGCAGAGTGTGATCGCCGTGTAGAGCTTTTGCAGCGCGGGGCCTGAGCTCTTGGTTCGCGAATCTGATCAAACTTCCTAGCCCACTATTTCGGCCAGTAACGCCCATTCTTACCCGGTCTCGCGATAGACTTTCCTGATGACTCAGGCTTCCCACAACTCCCTGGCTCGCGCTTCTTCTTCATATCTCCGATCCGCCATGCATCAGCCGATCCAGTGGCATGAATTCGGCGAGGAGGCTTTTGCCGCAGCTCGCGCGGCGGACAAGCCTGTGCTCCTGGATATTGGAGCGGTCTGGTGTCACTGGTGTCATGTGATGGATCGCGAGTCTTACGACGATCCAGAAATTGCGGCGATCGTGAATGAGCATTACATCGCGGTGAAGGTGGATCGCGACGAGCGTCCCGATATTGATAGCCGGTACCAGCTGGCGGTGGCCTCGCTTACGGGGCAGGGCGGATGGCCGCTCACCGCTTTTCTGACTCCCGACGGTAAGCCGTTTTATGGAGGAACGTACTTCCCTCCCGCGGACGCTTACGGACGGCCCAGTTTCAAGCGCGTGCTGCTATCGATTGCTGGGGCTTATCGCGAGAAGCATAGCGACGTGCTAGAGCAGGCGCAGATGGTCGAGAGCGCAATTGCGCGGACGGAATCGTTTTCCGGGGGTGGCGGGAAGGTATCCGCTCGCGTGACGGATGCGATTGTGGAGTCGGCACGCAAGATGTTTGATGAGGTCAACGGCGGATTTGGCAGCGCTCCCAAATTTCCGCATCCGGCAGCCCTCGACCTTGTGATGGATCAGTATGTGCGAACGGTTCTATCGGGCGCGCCGGACGAGGAGTTGCGCACGATTTTTGTCCACACGCTCGAAAAGATGGCGCGCGGCGGCGTGTACGACCAACTGGCGGGCGGCTTCCATCGCTACTCAGTCGACGAGCGCTGGATCGTACCGCACTTCGAGAAGATGTGCTACGACAATTCCGAGTTGCTGAAAAATTACGTGCACGCTTATCAGGCTACCGGGGATGAATTTTTTGCCGGGGTAGCGCGCGACATTATTCGCTGGATGGACGAATGGCTCAGCGACCGCGCCCACGGCGGATTTTACGCTTCGCAGGATGCCGACTACTCAATGGACGATGATGGAGATTATTTCACCTGGACGTTGGACGAGGTGAAGGCGGTGCTCGCCCCGGATGAGGCATCCGTGGCGGAACTCTATTACGACATTCAGCAAGTCGGTGACATGCATCACGATCCGGCGAAGAATGTGCTTTACGTTGCAAGCCGGCTGGATCTAATCGCGCAGCGGCTGAATATTCCGGAAGAGCAGGTGCGAACGCTACTGGCTGCGGCTCAGAAAAAGATGTATGCGGCGCGATTGCCGCGTCCAACGCCTTATATCGATAAAACGATTTATGCGGGATGGAACGCCATGTGCGTTTCGGCCTATCTCGAAGCGGCCAAGGTGCTCGATCTGGCGGAGGCGCGCCACTTTGCATTGCGCTCGTTAGACCGGCTGCTTTCCGGAGGATGGAACGCGAACTCTGGCATGAAGCATGTGATTGCCTATTCCGATCCGCCAGCGGCGGAAAGTGAAAACTCGGCCGTTCCTGGCGTGCTGGACGACTATGCCTTCGCGGTGATTGCATGCCTTGATGCTTATGAGGCGACGGCGGACCGGAGCTACTTCCGTTTTGCGCAGTCGATTGCGGATGCGATGGTGGCGGGATTCTATGATGCCGTGGACGGCGGATTCTTCGATGCGCGCACGGACCCGGAAGGAAAAACGGCTCTTGGAATTTTGGGGACGCGGCGGAAGCCGTTCCAGGACTCACCCACTCCGGCGGGAAATTCAGCGGCGGCTATTGCGTTGTTGCGTCTGCATGGCTACGCGGGCGACACGTCGCATGGCGATATGCCGGCTGGCAAGGTATCGGATCATGACGCGTCCTATCGCGATCGTGCCGAGCAGACGCTCGAGGTCTATGCCGGGACTGCGGGACAGCACGGCATTTTTGCTGCAACGTATGGACTGGCTGTGGCCCGCTTCTTGCAACCGCACACCCAAGTGTTGGTTTTCGGACGGGACGAAGCAGCGACGGAGCTCTATCGTGCGGCGGTGCGGCCGCTGGCCCTGAGTATCGCGGTTTTGCGGCTGGATGCCGATAAGGCGGTCGCGCAGAATCTGCCTCCGGCCTTGGCGGAAACGATTCCGCATCTTCCGGCGCTACGCGACCAACGGTCGTTTGCGGTAGTGTGCGCAGGATTTGCTTGCCAACCGCCGATTTTCGCCGCGGAGGAGTTGGCGCGTACGCTGGGAAAGTGGCGTCCGGCAGCGTGAGGACCGTCTCTCGCAAAAGAATCGAATGCGAGAAGAAAACTTGCGCGGAAATCTCCTGAAGTAATCGGCAGCGGAAAGCTTCCCCAAACCTTCCGCTGCCGTGTTTCGCGGAACTTTATAGCAACTAAATCCCGCTCTACATGTAGGAGCGGGAAGGGCGAGCGAAAAAGGTCATCCTGATGAAATTAAATTGAGCGGCGAGGGGCGACTTCGCTTTGACTTGCCGGTCCGGCTAGCGCCCTCACTCCAACCGTTGTCCTCGGCTACTTGTTCTCTTTCGCAAGAGCTTCGAGCCGAATCTCGTGCTTAAAGATCTCTGCGCATTCGGGCAAACGCGTGCGATACCTTGCCGGCAACTGAAGGCAAAGGTTCACAGCGTTCTGGCGCATCTCGTGGAGTTCTAACAGCGCCGCGGTTCGCACCGTCAGCACTGCCGGCACGGTGGTATTGATCGACCCTGGATTGACAGAAGCCTGGGTGATTTCATTCTTAATCCCACCCCCATTAGAATCCGCGGCCGTGACATTTTCGTGAACGTCGGCGACATTATTCGCCGAAGGCACTCCATTCAGCTTGGCTTGGAGGACTTTCACAGTTCCCAGACCCGGACGTACGTCGATGGGTTGAGCCAGAATGGCTCCAGCATTCACTTGCTGAGCCAGTGCCGCGCTCACGATGAAGGCGGAAAAACACATTGCGATCCAGCATTTTGTCACGACATTCTCCTGAAAGTGATTCCCACCTTCAAATTCCTCTTACAAGATGAGGCCAGCGTGACAATGGTTGTGCGACTACAGCCAGAATGGGGAGGATTTTATGTCAGCTTCGCATAGCGCCTTCGACTTTATTGTGTGGGTGCATCCACTTGGTTAGCCGCGCCCAGGGGTCGCCATTCCTGAAGTTCTCAGCCGTGACAGCCGATGAAAATAAGAGGCGGCGGGTCCAACCATGTCTTATGACCTTTTCGATAACCCGAAGTTGTTTCGACATTTGGTGGAGGACCTGCCGGTAGGGATTTACATTGTGGACCCGGAGAGGCGGATCCGCTTTTGGAACCATGGGGCGGAACACATCAGCGGATATCTGGCGCACGAAGTGGTGGGACACGTCCTGGAAGACGTGGTGCAGGCGTGCGACCGGCAGGGCAACAGCTTTACGGGCCAAAGGCGTCCGCTGACGGTGACCCTCACCGAGCGGCGACCCCAGCAGTGCACGGCATTTTTTCTTCACAAGAGTGGGCACCGTGTGCCGGTGGATATCCGCACTCTGCCGATCGCGGAGCATGCGGGCGCGATTGAGGGCGCGACTGTCCTCTTCGAAGAACTGTTTGCCTACCGCGAGGAGTCATCCGGACCGGCAATGTATGGATGTCTGGACGCGACCACGCGAATTCCATCGCGGCGGCTGACACAAGCTCTGCTCAACGAATGCATGGCAGGCATGGAAGAATCGGGTATCGGATTCGGCCTGCTGCGGATTCGGGTTCTGGGGCTGGACGAGTTTCGTGCGAAGCATGGTCCGCAGTCCGTCGCGCCCTTTTTGCGCACCGCGGCGCGGACCCTACGACACAGTCTGGACACGCAAAACTTTCTTGGCTGCTGGGGCGAGAACGAATTCCTGGCGGTGCTGCCGTCGGCGAGCCCTGTGACGGTGGCAACGACGGCGGAGACTTTATGGAGTCTGCTGCGCCATTCGAGGTTTTGTGGTGGGGCGACCGGTTTCTGGTTGAGTCCGAAGTGGCTTATACGCTGGCCATCGCGGGCAAGGATAAAGATAAGGATCTGGCAACGCTACTGCGGGAGATGAAGCTCGCGCACTCCAGTGGGATAGCCAAAACGGCAGCGGCGAGCGCCGCCAATAGCTCACGCTCGCGAGGATGATTCTCGATGTTTTCGATCATTGGGATTGTGGTTGTTTTCGGCTGCATTTTAGCTGGCTACCTGATGGAGCATGGCAACATCAAAGTGCTGCTACAGCCAGCGGAGTTGATCATTATTGGCGGGGCAGCAATCGGCACGGTGCTCGTTTCGAATCCCGTTCACACGCTGAAGCAGATGATCAGCGGCGTCATCGGGGTATTCGGATCCTCGAAATACACCACGCAGCGCTACATCGATTCCTTGAAGATGATGTATGAACTGCTGCAAAAAGCTCGCAAAGAAGGGCCAGTGGCACTGGAGAACGATATCGAGGGGCCGGACAAGAGCGCTCTTTTCTCTAAGTACGGAGATTTCGTGAAGAATCACCATGCCGTGGCCTTCGTTTGCGACACCATGCGAATGGCGGTCAGCGGCGGAGTGGAAGTGTTCGATCTAGATCAGATGCTCGAAGCGGACATGGACGTCCATCATCACGAAGCCAATGAGCCAGTGTCATCCCTGAGCACAATGGCCGATTCGCTGCCCGGGTTGGGCATCGTGGCCGCCGTGCTCGGGGTGGTGATCACGATGAGCGCGATGGGTGGGCCTCCGGAGGAGATTGGGAAAAAAGTAGCAGCCGCGCTGGTGGGAACTTTTCTGGGGATCCTGCTGTGCTACGGACTGGTGGGGCCGTTGGCATCGCGCATGGGCAAGATGGCGGACGAAGAACATGCGTTCCTGCTCGTATTGCGGGTAACCATGATTGCGTTTCTGAAGGGGGTCGCTCCGATCATGGCGGTTGAGATTGGACGGCGAACCGTGCCGGGGCACGTGCGTCCCACGTTTCAGGCGGTCGAAGAGGCTTGCCGGGGCGCGAAAACCGAAGGGGCAGCCGCCCCCGGGGGTGCGGCAAGTGAAGCGACAGAGGCCCCTGCTGACGCGGCAGCAACAGCGGCGGCGGGGGGGGCCGGATAAACAGGCTTATGCCGACGCCACCCATCATCATCATCAAGAAAAAAGTCGGTCATGGCGGTCATCATGGCGGCGCCTGGAAGGTCGCCTACGCCGACTTCGTCACCGCCATGATGGCACTGTTTATCGTGTTGTGGTTGATGAACAGCAGCAAGCCGATTCAGGTGGCGGTCAGCGGTTATTTCAAAGATCCCAGCGGAATTGGGAAGAAGACCGGAAGCAGTCTGAACGGATTGAACGAGGCGGGAAGCAGCATGGCCGGAGCAGGCGAGGATTTCAAACTGTCCAAGCAAAACATGGCAGAACTCAAAGACCAGTTGCAAAAGAGCATTTTGAGCATCAATGACCTCGACAAGTTGAAGAACAATATCGAGATGACTGTGACCTCGGAAGGACTGCGCATCGAGCTGCTGGAATCGGAGGGCGGAACATTTTTCGACAGCGGGAGTGGCATTCTCAACACCAGTGGGCGGGAGTTGCTGGCGCTGCTGGCGGCGGAATTGGGGAAAATTCCCAACCATATTTCGGTGGAGGGACACACCGACGCCAAGCCCTTTGCCGGCAAGACCAGTTACAGCAACTGGGAACTTTCGGCCGATCGAGCGAACGCCGCGCGGCGACTCATGCAGCAGTCCGGATTGCGGGGCGACCAGGTTTCGCAAGTCCGCGGATTTTCCGACCAGCACTTGCGCAACCTCAACGATCCCTTCGATCCCTCAAACCGGCGCGTTTCCATCATCGTGCAATATCTCAACAATGAAGGGGAGTCTGAGGGGAAAGATCTGAAACCGTCCGGAGAAAAATCGTCACCAAGAAACACGACCGCGGAATCGGCGACTGCGGGAAGAAGCGATGGGAAGTAAAAAAAAGAGGCCGGCCATGAAGGCCAGCCCGAAAAATTGCTGATGTGACGCAAAAACCTGCGTCATCGCATTACCAAGAACAATTGGGGTTTTTCCAGGGGTCACACAGCGGTGCTGGTCCCGATTGAGGTGGTACTCTCGGGATTGAGCCGTACGCTAATGTGCCTACCAAACCTACCAAGAGCAGTAGCGCCCTGAGCGAACGTTTCATAATGGTCTTTCTCCTTAGGGTCTGCCGAACGCTAGTGACTAAAGTAACTAGCGTCCGACGTGGGGGATTATACACACCTTTGCAACTTTGTGATTACTAGGACGTTACAAGAGACGCAGAAGGGCGCGGCAGCGACGAAGCGGCATGCCGAAATTTGGAGTGACGGTTCGGCGAGCACTACAAAAAGGTTTTAATCGATTTTCCTAAAGTAACGGTTTAAGTGTAATCGGGGCAGTAGAGGGGGTGCCGTGGAGGGGGTATAGAGGGCGCAAAAATCCTCTTGACAAGGTTTTACAATCTGACGATTTCGGGGAGACGTTTACGATCGGCTCTTAGAACCGGCCGCCGCTGAATTGACGCGGGGCAGGCTATCGGAGCGGGAAAGAGCGATATGATTTTCGAGTTCCAAATTCGAGCTTCGCGAAAATGCGCGCTCCACCATCCCTTCGAACATTGGGATCAGTGAATCTGAGGGCAAAGGGTGCTGAAGATCAGACAAGCCTTGCTCCCAGCGTTGCGTCTGCAGGTGGTTGGCGGTCTGGCGCATCGGTTGGCGCGAAAGCGAGTAGCCGAGCCAAATAAAAATGGCAACCACAATCGCGATCATGTTGGCCAGATTGAGCACACTCTGCCCAACGAGTCCTCCCGAATGCAACGCATACATCATCAGATCGACACCAGCGAACAAGCCAAAGCCGAGAGAGATGCCAAAACTGGCCTGCTTGCGGGAGACTCCGAGAAAGCGCGAGAACAGAAGCAGGAAGAGAATCAGGCCAATCTGCACGATGCGAACCGAACGCTCCAGGGTGGTCACGGCGTGAATCAACAGGCTCTGATCGAAGGAATTTGAAAAGGCGACCACCACCGAAACCAGCAGCAGGACCACGCCCGCCCACTTGAATAACAGGGTGCCGAGGTCCTTCAGCGTGTGGTAGGGGCGGAACACATCGATGAACACTTCATGGATAACCTTGAAGCCGAGAAACGCGTTGACCGCTTCGCCCAGCCAGAAAAGGACGAAATACACTTTCCGATTTCCAGCCAGATACAGCGGAAGAGTAATCGCAAAATTCGCCACCTGCACCAGAAGAAATGCGAAAAATACAGGAAACTGTTTGTGCAGTTTACGTCGACATAAGATTACCGCCACCACCGATTGCAGGATCGGTTGTGCGCACCACAAATAAAAGACGACGGAATGGCCGTGCCAATTCATAGACGACTGGGGAGAACGCGACCAACCGCAGAAATCGCCGCCTCCACCCCTACCCCACATCCTCAGGCAGGTTGCCCTTCGGGGTCAACCTACTTAGGTAACCTTAGTAACCATTACCCTCCCGCAAAGCGAATGCCCGCTCACCGCTGAAAAAGGCAATTTTGACCACGGGCCTCCAAAACGCCTCGTATGTCCGGTCGTATGTCCAGTTAAATGATGATCGCCACGAAAACAGTGCAAACTGCGGCACTAAGCGGGCAAGAGAGCTATCCCTTGAAGTAATCTGGCGCGAAACCAGAGTTTTTCGGCTGCGTGTTCAGCCAGCCACCGGGTCGGGGAGGACAAAGCTATCCTGCATCCGGCGTGGAGTGCAGGTAGGCGCGCATCATGCGCACTTCATCGTCTTTCTCGTCAAGATTGCGGAGAAGGATGTCGCGCAACGAAATGACGCCCTTCAATTCCCGTCCCGCGCAGACGGGCAGATGCCGAAAAGCATGTCGTTTCATCAGGGTCATGCAAGTTTCCACGGTGTCGTTGGGCGCGACGGTCAGGGGATCTTCGGTCATGACCTGGACAACCGGAGTGCGGGCGGGATCCTTGCCTGCGACCACCACGCGGATCATCAAATCGCGCTCGGAGAAAATGCCCTCCAGTTGGCCGTCTCGCAGAACCGGTACCGCTCCGATATTGTGCTCCACCATCAGACGCGCAACCTCGAGTACGGTCTGGTTCGCTTGGGCGGAGATCACGACCTGATTTTTGATCAGATCACAGATGAACATTTGCACCTCCTGTGGACCTGTGCCGAAAAGCGACAAGCCTGGGAAACAGGACCAAATTGTCTAAACGAAGGACGCAAGGCTTATTATCTCGACCCCGGCGGAGTATATGTCGAAAATCGCCAGCGGGGAAGCAAAAAATGCAGTGTGCAAAAAATGCAGTGTGCAGACGCGCGGCAAGCCTCGTCCCTACAAAAGTAGACTACCCTTTCAGCAACGCGCCTAGCGAAATGACGTAAGATCTGCCGGCCAAACCGGCGGGAATTCCGGCCGCCTCGCGAGCGGTCACAATCAGGTTGTAGTCCTCACTGGCGCGAAGACGACTGAAAACTGGAGTCGCTTCCTGGGGTTCGACCAGCGCCAGGTAGTGCAGGAAAGCAAAGACATCTTGAGTAGGCTCCAATCCGGGCGCGACGAATGAGACTTCCACATCCTCGTGATGGAAGTGCCATCCCAGCGAGGCTGCCAGGCGCACCGCTCGCTCGTACGTTGCTGGCGCCAGAACCCCCGGCGCAGGATTATCGAATACGATGCGAAGCTTGCGTTCATCTTCACGGCTGAACTCGCGCACTTTGAGCGCGCCGGTGCGGGCCGTCGCCTTCCAGTCCACGTGGCGGGCAGAGTCATCCGGCATGTATTCGCGAATGAGGTAAAGATCGTTGCCGCGTCCTCGGACAAAGGTCTCAAACTCGCCCGTCACCATGGGAAGAACTTCGCGGAACTGTTCCGTGGACTCGACTTCGGGATAGACGATCAATTCACGAGCCAGGTTAATCCGCCGTGTCTTCATCAGGAAGGCGAAGGGAAAACGCGTCGCCAAGCCAAAATTTTTTTCCGCGTAGCACCCACGGGTTGGGAAGGTCAATTCCAGGTCGGCTCGAAGCTCCTGGCCGCAAGCGAGAAAAGGAAAATAAACAGACTCGCGCAAGATCGGCTTTTCCTCCTGCTCGCGCACCCGTCGCAAGCGCCGGTCAGGCAGGTGGAACCACTGTTTCTGGGGCGCGCGGTTGCGGGGCCATCCGAAGGTGGAGGCCTCCCATTGCCAACTGGTTTTATTGGCTTTCTTGCGTTTAGCTGGAACCACGCGCACAGAAAACGATGGCAGCCACGAACTGGCATTGCGCAACAAGAGGCGGGCCAGCATTGGACGCCCGGCAAAAACGTGCTCGGGCAAGTGAACATCGAGCTCGAGGCTGCGAAGCACCAGTGCTGAGGCGACACCCGAAACCAGAATGGCCGAGAGCAGCGCGGCGACCACAACGTAGAGCAGGTTGTTCCCAGTGTTGATGGCAGCGATCCCGATCACGACGCTGATCAGAATGTAGATCATGCCCGCGCGCGTGACGTCGAAGTCCATGGCTTCGCGGACACGACTGGCGACAACCCGCCGCGCCAGGTAGGGCACCGTGGTAAGGCCCACGAAAGTGGCTAGCAATAACGCCGCCGATGCCAGGATGACGGTTCCCCAAACGCTGCCCGACTCACGGGCAACGGTAGAAAACAGCGCCGTAGCAAAAGCTAATGTCAGTCCAGCGATAGCCAGCAGGAATCGCACCCAGACCTGGGACAGTCCCAACCACGGAACGCGCGACGGAGCCGACGATTGGGAGCGAATTGCGGTTCGTTCGGGAATGCGAGTGCTCTCCATGCCAAGCCTGGCTTCTGCCAGAATATGACGCTGACGAGGCGATGGGAAGTGACGGAAGATATTTTCTGTCAAAGATGTGATCGGAGGTCGGACGCTCTTCTTGTTATCTCAATTCGAACGAATCAAGAAAGGGCTGGATGCCAGTACGATCCTTGCCCTGAATCGCCCAGCCAGCAACAAAATAGAGGCGATTCTGGCCTGTGACGAGGCTCTGACCCGTGACGAAGATGAGTTTCATATCGGCGACGACGGGATAGGTGACATAGTTTGTGTCCGCATTATTAATGTAGAAGGTTGCCCTTGCCAGAACCACCCGATTGCCATGGAGTCTGCCGTACGAGCTGGCGCCGGTCTGGGTCATGCCGTTCGCCTTGAGGACTTCCGCGAGCTTCGCGTCCATGAAATCTTTGGTGATGTCCTGCGGCATCACGACATTTTGGGTCACCTTCACTTGCGCTACCCAGGCATCGCCGGGAGCGCTGGCGATAAAGGTGGCCACGTCGGATGAAACCTGCGAGCGCACCACGCTTCCGGGATAAGCCGCGGCAAATCCAAAGTCGGGAGAAACATACTTATCGGCGGCTGACGCAGAGGTGGTGGTCAGGAGGGCAGAAATCACTACTGCAAGTAACAGCGAGATTCTCGTTTTCATTATTGCCCAACTTTTCATTATTCCCAACTTTCTTCGCTGCAATTAGCGAATACATGGGTCGTGCTCGGTGCTTCCACCAGCATATGACGACGGAGGGGTGACGGGAAGTGACGAAAGGTACTTGGCGCACCCCAGCCGATGAGAGCCACGGTTTCAGTTTCCGTCAGTTTCAGTTTCCGTCGACTGCTGGCGGCGATGTCTCCACCACAGGTACAGGATCATGCTCGCCGCGACGATCAGAACCGCAATATTGACGCGCTGCATCGCCCGCAGCAAGTTGTGCCAGTGGTGACCGAAAAGATATCCGGCGCTGGCGATCACAGTGCTCCAGACGGCCGCACCGAGAAAGTTGAAGAGAGCAAAACTTCGCCAGCGCATCCGCAGAACGCCGGCCAGCGGCCCGGCGAACGTGCGCATGCCGAAGATGAAGCGGGAAAAGAAAATGGCGGCTGCTCCATGGCGGGCGAATATTTCCTCAGCGCGTTGCAGCATGGCGGGAGGAATCCGCAGGATGCCCTGGTAGCGATCGAGCAGGGGACGTCCGCCATAGTGTCCGATCGCATAGCCGATACTGCCACCGAGCGTTCCGGCACAGGTGGCCACTACGACGATCCATACGAGACTCAGTTGGTGTTCGGAGTAGGCCAGAAAACTGGCCAGCAGGAGCGTGATCTCTCCGGGAAGTGGAAGGCCGGCGCTCTCGCAGAGCAAGGCAAAGGCGACGGCCCAGTAGCCGTAGTCGGCGATGAGTGCACGCAACCAGTGCGCCGTGTGCATGATTGAAGAGAGTAGTTCTCAGATTCCAGTTCTCAGGTCTCCGTAACCCCGTTTTCCTGCGAACTGGGAACTGAGAACTGACAACTCGTCAGAAAATCGATGAGCGCGCGGTTGAACTCCTCAGACGCCTCCTCATACGGCAGGTGGCCGACACCCTCGAAGGCCACCAGATGCGCGTGCCGAAAATTCCGGCGCAGCCGTTCGGCCGATCGAAAATCAACGGCTCGGTCTTCGGTTCCCCACATGAGGAGAGTGGGGTAATCGCCGATATTGGGAAGCGCGGCTTCCAGTTTCCCAAGGTCTGCAGTCCAATTCTTCACGATGAGCCCGGCATGACGCAAAGCGTGATTCTTGATTACGGGCAAGCGGTAGCCTTGCAGCGAATCGGGTGGAATCTTTGCTCCGTCGCCGAACAGACGGCGGAGCCATAGAGAGTCGAGAGAGCGCCAGCGTTCGATCGTGTTGCGGAAGAGCAAGGAACCTCCTGCGCTGCCGAGAAAGGGGGCCAGCCGCTTGCCATGCGGAGACCAGGGATTGACTGGCGCCACCAGCACCAATCGCCGCAAGCGCGTTTTGTTATTTTCGCCGGGCCTGCCTGGGCGCTCCTCGGCGCAAATCGCTGCGACCATGATGGCCACGCCTCCGCCGTGCGAAGTTCCCAGCAAATCGAAATCTCGAATGCCGAGCGCATCCGCGAACTGCAACACGCGCTCGGCGGTGGCACGTACGGTGCAATCCATGCCCTGGGCAGCAGTCGAAAACCCGGCGCCCAGATTGTCGATGGCGTAGACGGTTGCATAGGGCGTCAGCGCGGGGATGGTGAATCTCCACGAGAAGGAATACCCCATCAGGCCATGCACCAGAATCAGCGTCTGTCCCGACCCCGCTTTCAAATAGCGCATGCGTCCGTCCGGGAGATCGAGCCAGTGCTCCTCAATTTGCGGCGACGATGCAGGGCCAATTGACGCGGCATCTGGACGGGGGGCCCGGGTGTCGATACCCGCAGAACCGGAAATGAATTTTTCTTCGGGATATTGAGTTTCGGCAGGCAACGAATTCCTCACAAACCGGTTCTTACTGATTGATATCGCCTCTATTGCTTTCGGGGGAGTTGACTCCTGGCTCCCCCTTCTTTCCTTGTTGAGACTTGTTGAGATCAGCAAACTCGTAGTAGAGACGCGGCTTGCCGCGTCTTCGCGTGCTTCCGGTCCAGTCCCAAATACCGCGCTTACACCGTTGTGGCAGGTTCCGGAAGCGCGTTTTGAGCTTTCTTCCGCCTCCTGCCCAACAGCTTCTTCAGGACCCGGATACCTTTATCCACGTGTTTTTCTTCGAGCAGAAACGGCGGCAGGAAGCGCAACACAGTATCCTGCGTCGCATTGAAGAGCACTCCCTCGGCCAGCCCCTGCTCGACCAATGGACGCGCGGGAATGTCGAGCACCAGGCCCTGAATGAATCCGCGGCCGCGAGCTTCGCGGGCGGCGGCGTACTTGTCAACCAATTCCTGCAGTTGCTGATGCAGGTAGCCGCCAACTTTGGCAACATTTTCGAGCAGGCGCTCCTCTTCGACAATCGCCAGGTATTCGAGGCCGACGCGACACGCCAGCGGCCCTCCGCCAAAAGTCGTGCCATGCTGTCCGGGTGAAATCGCGGAGGCGAAATGTTCTTTCGACAGGAACGCGCCGAGCGGTATCCCCGCGGCGATCGGCTTGGCGATGGTGACAATGTCGGGCACTACGCCGAAACTCTGGAAGGCGAAGATTTTGCCGGTCCGCCCCAGGCCGCACTGTATCTCGTCGAAGATAAGCGCGGCCTGGTAGTGGTCGGCGAGGGTTCGGCACGCCAATAGGAATTCTTCGGAACACTGCAGGATGCCACCTTCGCCAAAAATCGGCTCCAGCACGAGGGCGCAGGTATTAGCGTTGACCGCGGCGTGTAGCGCTTCGATGTTGTTCTGCTCCACGAAGGTCACGTTTTCAAGAAGAGGCTCAAAACCTTTGCGGTACTTGTCCTGCCCAGTAAGGGACATCGCGCCAAACGTTCGGCCGTGATACGAACCATGCAGCGCCACGAGTTGCGACTTGGCATCGCCTCCGGCCTTGTGTCCCGCCAGCCGCGCCAGTTTGATCGCGCCTTCCATCGCTTCGGTGCCGCTGTTGGAAAAGAAGGCGCGATCCAAACCCGAGAGCTGGCAGAGACGTTCCGCGAGTTGTCCCTGATATTCGTTGTAATAGAGATTCGAAAGGTGAATAACGCGTGCAGCCTGTTCGCGGATCGCCTTCACGATGCGAGGATGAGCGTGGCCCAACGCATTGACGCCCAGCCCCGCCACAAAATCGAGATATTTCTTGCCCTCGAAGTCGTAGAGGAAAACCCCCTTGCCACGCTCGAAGCCCACGGGATAGCGGTGATAGGTGGGGAGAAGAAAACGCTTTTCTAGATCGGCAATTTGATCGAGGCGGGGCATGGATGCAATTGTAAATCCCGCAGAGTGTGGAGACGGGCAAACCCCGTCTCTACCCTAGATCATGCTCCAACAATGTGCTTCACACGTCGCCGCGCGTCTTCGGATCGGCTCGCGGATTTTCTGGGTCGAGGCCGGCTGCAGTCATGATGGCGCGTCCCAATTCCTCGGCGGAGACCGCGAATCCTTCGGCCGGAGCCTGATCGCTCGGGACTTCTTGGGCGTTCGGCGCTACAAAACGATAGCCTCTTCCAACCACCGTCTGCAGGTAATGGGGTTCGTCGGCGTCGTCCCCCAAGGCACGGCGAATCTTCCGAATCGCAGTATTGATTCCTTGCTCGACGTCCACGAACACATCTTTGCTCCATAACTCGCCGGAGATCTGCTCGCGGGTTACCAGTTGGCCCCGTTTTTCGACGAGGAACATGAGCAATTGCAGCGGCAAGCCCTCGAGGCGAACCGGGCTTCCACATCGGCAGAGCTGAAAGCGACCGTAATCGACCTCGAAGTCATCGAAGCGGACTTTTTTATCTGGCTTATCTGGTTGATCTGGCAATGCACAACTCCTGGTGCAGACGAGAGAGGTCGCTACGGGTCCGGGTGAATGTCAGAAATTCTGTGCCGCGGGACGATCCCTGTCAAGCGCCGGACCGTGAATTCTTCAGATCACTTCAGACCGCTTCAGATTGTCTCCATGGACGTTTCCGGGAATCGGGCGCAATATCACACTCACTTGCGGGATTTGTTCACCTCTCCTAGGCGAGTCAGGTGGACCCAGTAAGTGGGGGGCTCGGGAAACGGGGAAGGTTCTCGAGCCCCTCAAACACCAAAGCAGGGTTTGGGCACGTCACCCCTACTTCACTTCAGAAACAGGCCAGTCACAAAACCCGCTCGCTCCCTCATGCTTACCAGCTCCCAAACCCTCTTCCCTACCTCACCCGCTTAGCTCGGCCAAACAGCTCAAATTACACCCCTTACCGGGGTATGGAATCCCGAAAAGTAGAACGTACCTTCCATAATCCATAGCCAGCATTCCGAATCCTCTCTATAATTGTGGAACTCGCTCTATGGCAGCAACTTAGCGGCAGGGGGCAAATTCGGAGGGTGGCAGTGAAGTTGCTGATGCCTCAACGGCGTCGAGTGTCTGGCCACGGCGCGCAGCTGTCCCAGCCCATGAACCGCGAATTTGAGGCTCGGTTTACCGCTATACTGCTGACCCTCCTAACAGTGGCTGCGGTACTGTTCGCTGGTTTCAATTACAAAATCGAGCATCAGTCTGCCATTCCCGACGATGGCGCGTGGTGGATGGAACGTAACGGCCACGTGGTGGCGGATCGCCTGGAGCCGAATGGTCCCGCGGAACGGGCCGGAATCCGCCGCGGCGACGAAGTGGTCAGCATCAACAGCCGCGCCGTCGATACCTCGGGCGCAGTCACGCGGCAACTCTACTATTCCGGGGTGTGGTCCAAGGCGACTTACTCCCTGATCCGCGGCTCGGTTCCGCTGGATGTCGAAGTCGTGCTGGTTCCCGCCGAGCGCTCTATGAACGATTGGCTGCGGCTGATCGCGCTCATCTACCTGAGCATTGGCCTTTATGTATTGATGCGGCGCTGGACGGCCGTCGGTTCGACGCATTTCTATAGTTTCTGCTTGGTCTCGTTCGTCTTCTACTCGCTGCACTATACCGGCAAATTCAACGCCTTTGATTGGACCGTCCTTTGGGTTAACGAAGTCGCCTGGCTGCTGCAGCCGGCATTGTTTCTGCACTTTGTGCTGACGTTCCCGGAACGGCGGGAGTTCGTCAACAAACATCGGGGCGTGATTCCGATGCTTTACGCGCCGGGCGCGGTGTTGCTCGGAATCCAAATCCTGGCCTTGGAGTACCTGAAAGCCAGCGCCACCCTGGTGTTCAATTTGAACAGGGTGGACCTGGCATATCAGACAATTTTCTTATTCCTGGCGGCGGCGGTCCTTTGGGATAACTACAGCCACGCCACCACTCCGATTCTGCGACAGCAACTTAAGTGGATTATGCGCGGCACGATTCTCGCCATAACTCCATTCACACTTTTTTACGTTCTGCCGTATCTGCTGGGAGTGATGCCTTCGCCCCTCATGAAGGTGTCGGTGCTTTCGCTGGGAATGCTGCCGCTAACTTTTGGCTACGCCATCTTCCGCTACCGGTTGATGGACGTGGACCTTATCTTCAAGCGCGGCATGGCCTACACCCTGGCGGCGGCGGCCATTGTGGGAGCTTACTTCGGAGTGGTGGCCGCGATCGCAGAACTGGTGCATACGCGCGTGCCAAGTTCCGGACCTTATGGTTTGATCGTTGCTGTAGTCGTCACCGCTTTGCTCTTTGATCCTGTACGGAAATGGATTCAGGAAAAGCTGGACCGCTTCTTCTACCGTACCGGGTACGACTACCGGCGTACGCTAATCGAGTTTGGACGCGAGCTGGGTTCGGAGACCGACCTCGACAAAATGCTCTCCGCACTCGTCGATCGGCTCGCCCGCACCCTGCTCGTGGATCGTATCGCAATCTTCCTCGGCAACAGCGACTCCTCGCGTTTCGAACTGTCCAAGTCGTTTGGGATTGCCCACGTCACTGGTCTCGACTTGTCATACCTGGCGAAACCGCGAGCCGAGGACGCAGCCGGACACATCTTCTTCGAAAATACGCACCAGTTGCCGAGGGAGAATGCCGCTGCGCAAGAAGCCATTGCCCGCCTGGACCTGAACTACTACATTCCCTGCCATGCGCGGCAGAAAACCATCGCCTTCCTCGGGCTCGGCAAGACCATGCAAGGTGATTTTCTCTCCAGCGAAGATGTCGAGTTGCTTCAGGCGCTCGCGGGATATATTGGCATTGCCATCCAAAACGGCCGGTTGTACTCCTCGCTCGAGCAAAAGGTCAGTGAATACGAGCGACTCAAGGATTTCAACGAGAACATCGTAGAGTCGATCAACGTCGGCGTAATGGCTGTCGATCTGCAAGACCGCATCGAGAGCTGGAACTCGCAGATGGAAGTTATGTATGCCCAACCGCGCTGGCAAGTGGTGGGACGCTCGCTGAGCGAAGTGTTTCCCGCCGCATTTGTCGAGGAGTTCTATCGCGTGCGGCAGAATCCGGGTATTCACAATCTCTACAAATTCCGGCTGGTAACTCCCACGAACGAATCGCGCATCGTAAACGTTGCGATGGCGCCGCTGGTGACTCGCAAGTTCAATGTCGTCGGCCGCCTCGTAATCGTCGACGACATCACGGAGCGCATCGAGCTTGAAGTGCAGCTGACCCAAGCCGACAAACTTTCTTCGATCGGCCTGCTGGCCGCGGGCGTGGCGCACGAAGTGAACACGCCACTGGCGGTGATCTCCTCTTACACGCAGATGCTGGCCAAGCAGTTGCAATCCGATCCGCAAAAAGCGAGTGTGCTCGACAAGATCACCAAGCAAACCTTCCGCGCTTCTGAGATTGTCAATAATCTGCTGAACTTCTCTCGCACCACGGGCACGGAATTGACGGAGGTCAGTCTCAACAAGGTGATCGCGGACACGCTGGCATTGCTCGAACACCAGTTCAAGGTGGCGCGCATTCAAGTGCAATCAGAGCTAAACGAAAATCTTCCGCTGATTCAGGGCAACGCCGGGCGCTTGCAGCAGGTGTTTCTGAATCTATTTTTGAATGCCAAGGATGCGATGGCTGGCGGCGGAGTGCTGAATGTGGCGACGCTGAATGGCGAGTTTGTCAGCGTACGTGTCTCGGATACCGGCTCGGGCATTGCGCAGGAACACATTCAGCGCATTTACGACCCATTTTTCACGACTAAGACGTCGCCCGCCGAGGGCCAGAATCGCGGTACAGGTCTCGGGCTGTCCGTTACCTACGGCATCATCCAGGAACACGCCGGCAATATCCGCGTGGAGAGCCGCCCGGGCGAAGGCACAACCTTCACCCTGGATTTTCCATTGATATCGACACCGACCAGGAAGGCAGTCCATGTCTGAAGTTGCAGTATCGGAAGCAGCGACGGTCTCGCGCCGAAGCGCGCCGGAAGGCTCCTCGCCAAGCGCGGGCAGAATTCTCATCATCGACGATGAAGCGGAGATCCGGGAATCGCTGGAGACGCTGCTTCAGCTCGAAGGCTACACCGTCGTCGTCGCGGGCACCGGTAACGACGGCCTGGCGCAGATTGGAGAGCGCTCGTTCGACGTCGTCCTGCTCGACCTGGCTTTGCCTGATAAGAACGGGATGGACGTGCTTTCCGAGATCCGGCTGCTGCATCCCGAGCAAGCCGTCATCATGATCACAGCCTATGGCACGGTGGAAAATGCGGTTCGCGCCATGCAATCCGGCGCCACCAACTTCATACAGAAACCGTGGGACAACGAGAAACTGCTCGCCGACGTACGTGCCGCCGTTGCTCGCCAGAAAGCAGAAGAAGAAAACATCCAACTGAAGCGCGCTCTCAAGCAGCGCTACAACTTTGAGAACATCGTGGGCAAGAGTGAGCCCATGCTGAAGATTTTCGATCTGGTCGCGCAGGTTGCGCCCAGCCGTTCGACCTTGTTGCTGCAAGGCGAAAGCGGAACGGGCAAGGAACTGATTGCCAAGGCAATTCATCTGAATTCCACGCGGCGCGACCGCCCGTTCGTGCCTGTCAACTCCGGCTCCACTCCGCCCGATCTGCTGGAATCGACCCTCTTTGGCCACGTCAAAGGCGCCTTTACCAGCGCGGTTGCATCGAAGAAAGGGCTGTTCGAAGTTGCCGATCGGGGCACGCTTTTTCTCGACGAGATCGGCACCATGGGAATGGACACGCAAAGCAAGATTCTGCGTGTGCTGCAAGACCGCAAGTTCATGCACCTCGGCGGCGTGCAGGAAATTCAAGTGGACGTGCGCATCATCGCCGCGACCAATGTCGATCTCCGCCAGATGGTGCGTGACGGCAAGTTCCGCGAAGATTTGTTCTACCGTCTGAACGTAATCAGCATCGATCTGCCGCCGCTGCGGCAGCGCCGCGAGGATATTCCCCTGCTGGTGCAACATTTCCTCCAGAAGTATTCCGAGGAAAATGAGCGGCCGAACCGCCGCATCACCACCGAGGCGCTGCGGCCACTGGTAAGTTATTCGTGGCCGGGCAACGTCCGCGAACTGGAGAACACGATCGAACGCGCCGTCGTCTTATCTTCCGCCAGCGACATCGGAGTCGATCTACTGCCCGACCACATTGTCGGCCGAGGCAACCTGATACCCGCGTTGGACGCGAGCGCCGGCGCGACGCTTTTCAGCATCATGGAAGACTGCGAACGCCGGATCATCATCGACATGCTGGAGAAATGCGGTTGGAATCAGACCGAAGCTGCCGAACGATTCCACGTCCCGCTCTCCACGTTGAATCAGAAAATCAAGCGTCTGGCGATCGAGATCAAGAAGAAAAACAACCGGGAGTGAAAGCAACATCAGGTCATCTCCCATCGGGTGATCGGGTCATCTAAAGGCCCAAAGGAAAGCACAAATATAGGCATCGGCTGATGCTATAATCAGTGCCTGGATTCTCTATGAGAACAACCATTGCGCTGGATGACGATCTCGTCCGCACTGCCCAGGAATTCACCGGGGTGGCGGAGAAGACAGCATTGATTCGCGAAGCACTGAAAGCCCTCATTGAGCGGGAGAGCGCTCGCCGCTTAGCCTCCCTGGGAGGCACGATGCCTAAATTCAAGAATATTCCTCGCCGCCGGGAACGGCAGCCTTGATTCTCGCGGATACTTCGATTTGGATTGACCATTTCCGCTCGCGAAACGCAGAAATGCGTCGACACCTTAGTCAGGGGCAGATTGCGATCCATCCATTCGTCATCGCGGAACTCGCCCTTGGATCGCTGCGCGACCGCACCCGGACGCTGGCGCTTCTGGATCTTCTGCCGCAGGTGCGAGTGGCGCGGATCAACGAGGTGCGGCTGACGATTGAGGCTCGGCATCTGTATAGCGAGGGAATCGGTCTGACCGACGCACATCTGATTGCCTCTGTCTTTCTCGATCCGCCCACGCTTCTGTGGACCAAAGACAAGCGCCTGCGCAAGGTCGCCGAGGGCTTGGGCGTTCACGCCAGTTTGCCTTAGCAAAAACAATACCGACCGTACCAGGTGCTTACAATGTTCCATTGCGGCTCTGCTATAGTTCCTTGAGCGGAAGTTCCCCGGGCAGAAATTCTTCGACCACGACATGGCCTTCGAACTCGAACTGATTTCACCCATTCAAGTCGCCAAAGACGTGGCTCTGGCGGTTCAGGAATACACCCTGCTGTCGGGTCAATCGATGGCGAATTTCTTCCGCCGTCCTCTCTACATGGGCGACATGTTGCAGCAGGCGGACCTGATTGGCGTCGGTTCCCTGCCGATTGTGATTCTCACCGGACTCTCGGTCGGCGCGCTGCTGGCGCTCAACTCCGCCAGCACCTTGCAACGATTCGGTGGAGTCACGCTCATCGGCCAACTGGTCTCGCTCGGCATGGTCACGGAACTCGGTCCGCTCATCACCGGACTGATGGTCGCCGGACGCAATGCCTCTGGCATGGCCAGCGAACTGGGCTCGATGATCGTCACCGAGCAGATCGATGCCATGCGCGCTCTGGGCACCGACCCTACGAAGAAACTGGTTACTCCGCGTGTCGGCGCGACCGTATTCATGTTGTTCTTCCTGACCATCATTGCCGACCTGCTCGGGTTGATTGGCGGTTACGGGGTCGCGCATCTTTTGTTCGGACTCGATACGCAGCAGTATTGGACGTCGGTCTGGCAAATCCTCGTCTTCCGCGACGTCTTTACCGGACTCATCAAACCGGTGCTGTTCGGCTTCCTCATCTCCACCGTAGGCTGCTATTACGGGATGTCGACCCGCGGTGGAACGCAGGGAGTCGGGCGTTCGACCACGCAGGCCGTGGTCGCAGCTTCGGTACTGATTCTGGTCGTGGATTTCTTCGTCACCAAATTGATCTTCGCACTTTGGGGTTACCGATAAGCTATGGCGGTTCCCACCTTGCCGAGCGAAAATCCGACGGCTCCGGTCGAAACTCCCTCCGGTTACGCCATCGAGTTTGACAATGTCTCTATCGCATTCGATGAGAAGGTCGTGCTCGATGGAATTTCGTTCCACCTGTTGCATGGCGAGACGAAGGCCGTGTTCGGGGTTGCTGGATCGGGCAAGAGCACTTTGCTCAAGCTCGCCATCGGCTTGCTGCGTCCCGATAGCGGTCGCATCTTCGTGCTGGGAGAAGAAGTGACCGCCATGTCGGAACAGGAATTGTTCGAACTGCGGCGTCGCGTCGGCATCGTGTTCCAGGAAAGCGCACTCTTCGACTCCCTCAAAGTTTACGAAAACGTTGCTTTCCGACTGATGGAAGAGGGTATTCCGGCGGAAGAAATCGAACGCCGGGTGCGCGAGGTGTTGCGCTTTGTGGAACTCGAACGAACCTACGACATGTATCCGTCTGAACTTTCTGGTGGAATGAGACGGCGAGTCGCCATCGCTCGCGCCATCATCACCGAACCCGAGGTGATCCTCTACGATTCGCCCACCGGAGGTCTCGATCCGGTGACCTCGAACACGATCATCGAACTGATCATGAAACAACGCGACGTCTACAAGACCAGCGCTCTGCTCGTGACCCATCGACTGCAGGACGCTTTCACGATGGCGACACATCAGTTCGATAAAGCGACCAACCAGATGGTGGCCTTGCCCAAAGGCCAGTATTGCGAAGTGGCCATGAGCTTTCTCATTCTGCGCGATGCCAAAGTCATCTTCGATGGTGATGCTCATCAGCTTGCCATCTCGCGCGACGAATACATTCGCGAATATATTTCGTAATTGGTGTTATGTCCCAGAAATACACGGACTAAGTCTAGCGCGCGTTTCGCGGACTAAGCCGTCACCCTCAGGGGCTAAAGCCCGTGTTTCTTGCTCGGATTGCGGTGCGGCTGAAGCCGCACCCTTTCAAAACAATTTATGGCAATTTATGGGACGCCACACAAGTTTGTCGAGGCACGAATTGTCGCCGCGAGCAATCGAGTCAGGTTCGCGGTTTCTTTTGGTCGTTCTTTTTTTCGTCGCGCTTCTCCAGCCCACCTTGGCCGGGCAGGGCGGCGGGATTTTCGTGTACGCGTTCGCGGAAGCCGCCATTCATGCCTCGGGCTAGTCCGATTGCCGATTCGCCAAACTTGTCGCGCATGTGATCCGCCGCCGCTAGCGCCTTCTGCCAGCGCTGATCCCGGGAAGGCTCCAGCAAATCCAGCTGCCCGGAACCAGCTTCGAAATTGGACGCTTGCACGCCGAGCAACCGAACCGGCGCGCCCGCCTTCCAGTTCGAGAAAAATAAATGTCGCGCCTGCTCGAAAATCTGGTTGTCCATCTGCGTCGGCTCGTCGAGCGAATGCGCTCGCGTGATGGTGGTGAAATCCTTGTAGCGCAATTTCAACTGGAGAGTGCGGGCAAAATATCCGCCCTCGCGCAGCCGCCGCCCCACCATTTCGCTGAGCCGCATCAGAGTAGATTGCAACCTCTCGGCGTCAGGCGTGTCCTCGTCGAACGTGTGCTCGTGGCTGATCGATTTCGGATCGACATTTTCTCCGACCTCATTGTCGAACCATCCGCCCGCATCCTCGCCCCGCGATTTCCCGGCCAGCGCGAGCCCCCATTTTCCGAAGCGCTGCTCCAGATCGCGATCGTCGAGGCGTGCCAGGTCGCCGACTTTCTGAATGCCGAGCGCGTGCAGTTTCTGCTCCATCACCTTGCCGACGCCGGGGATGTCTCTAACATCAAGCGGCGCCAGAAACTTTGCCTCCTGGCCGGGCAACACCCAGAGCACTCCATTCGGTTTGGCCTTGGCGGAGGAAACTTTCGCGATCAGCCGCGATGTGCCGATCCCAATCGAACAATTCAATTGGGTCGCCGACTTCATGGCATCATGCAGCCGGTGCGCCGAGCGCAAGGGCCTGCCATGCAGGCGCTCGGTGCCCGTCATGTCGATGTACGCCTCGTCCACCGAAGCCATCTCGACCAACGGAGAAAAGTGTCCAAGGACCTCGTGCACCTTGGCGGAATATTCGCGATAGCGCTCGGGATGGCCATTCACAAAAATAGCCTGCGGACAGAGTTTTGCCGCCGTCCGAAGCGGCATGGCCGAGTGCACGCCAAACTTTCGCGCCGCGTATGATGCGGCAGAGACGACTCCGCGCTCATCGCGCTGCCCGCCGACGACGACCGGCTTCCCTTTCAGCGACGGATCAAATAATTCTTCGACCGACACGAAGAAGGCGTCCATATCGACGTGGAAGATGGTGCGCGGAGCGGTGCTCATTGGAGTGAAAAAGGCCTGGCAGAAGTGTAACGCGAGACCGCTCGGCTCTAGCCTGCCATCGGGTTGCGGGCAATTTGACAGTTGGCAAAGATTGCCAATTTGGGGTATACCCCCCCCTCCCCCTGGGCTGATTGGAATCATGGGGTTAGGAGGAAATTGCCGCTAGATCTTTGAGTTTAAAGGAGTTATTGGTAAAGTATTTATTAATCAATGACTTAGCTCACATTTTTTCACTCGCGCAGGGCGGTTTTGACGGCGGTGTGACACCGCTTTTTCGCTGAATTGTGTTTTCAAAGAGCGCGATAAATGTCCCGGGACAGCTTATGTTAACGAGCACACCGGCGCCGGGCACACCTCGGCCTTGACACAGGTCGGCCTCCAGTGTCGCACGCGATCGGTTGAGAGTCTGTGATGGGGCTCACTGCGCGTTTGTGATGAAAGAGTGGTTTGTGGTTCCGAGGCGATGTGAAGTTTGAGATGGTCTCCACACTCACACATTCGCAAAGAAGGCGGATAAAAGCGTCACTCTAGGCGCGTCTTGGGGCGAACGCCTCGGCACTTCGCGGGAGGAGTTGGAGTTGCAGGGGTCCTTCGACTTCGCAGCTGCTTCGCTTCGCGAAGCAGCCGCTGCGCTCAGGATGACAAACTAATTTACGATGACAAACCAATTCATGATGACAAATTAATAATGACAAACTAATTTTGAGTTGCGAACTTATTTCTGGCTGAGGAGCGTCTCCCAGCCTGCCACCAAAGTTAGGGGGGACGAATTGTTCGCCGGCAGGGAGTTCACCAGCAAGCGGCCGTCGGGCGCGACGGCGTACTGAAACCAGCCGAATGACGTAGCTACGATGCGCGTCTGGGTAAAAACGCGAGGCGCACTGGCTGACTTCTGGACGGGGTCGAAGTCAACCACCATCACCTTGCGATCCGGCTGAAGAAAGAAGATTTTCTTGCCGTCGTGACTCCAGCGTGGTTCCGATCCGAATCCTGATATCTGGATATGTGGGCCGGGGCCGGGAAACGGCTGCACGAAAATCTGCCGCGTCGGCAGTCCGATGTAGGCGACCCACTTGCCATCCGGGGAGAACTGAGGCTCCGCACCCGATCTGGCGAATTGCTTCGATTTCCCATGCGCCGGAGAATAAACCTCCAGGCTGGGAAATGGGCCTCCCGCGCCGACACTCATGTAAATCAAATTGCCATCCACCGACCAATCGCAGGGAATTACGTCTGTCCCCTTCACCACCACTTGCGACGGCGCTGAGCCATCCACCGGAACCTCTTCGATGTTCTGCGAAGCATCGCGATAGGCGATGGATTTTCCATCGCGCGACCACACCGGTGTACTCTCATTCCCGCCATCCGTGATGCGAGTGCCGATTCCCCGTTCGAGATCGTAGACGCGGATAAAGTGTTTGCCATTGTGTTCATCGTCGGTGTAGGCCGCGAGGAAGCGTCCGTCAGGAGAGAACTGAGGACCCTCATACCCGGTCTCAGGAAACTCGCCCAGTTCCTTTCCCGCGGAGTCGTACCAGACGAGGCGCGAGGGAGCATCGGCGGCGGATTGAAAAACCAGTTTTCCGTCGCGGGACACGGAAAATCCGGACTGCCAAAAATCGAAAAACTTATCAACTTCCGGTTGCGTCAGGGGAATTGCCGGACCGGTTGTTTCCAGTCGCTTGGGATCGAAGGGTTGCGCCATGATCGTCCGATCGCGAACGTAAAGCAGGCTGCCTGAGGCAAAAAAAACGTTGCCTGTAATTTCGGACGAGATGAGTTTGGGAGCATCGCTGTCGAGCGAAGCGACGTAAAGGCCATCGTGGCGGGCGTTGGCCGGACCGCTCCAATTCACGAAATAGAGAAAATGCTTGCCATCGGGCAGAAAGAAAGGCCAATGATGGGTCTCACTGCTACCCTGGGCACCCTGGGTGAGCACCTGCGGGGTGCCTCCGGCGGCCGGGACTCGATAAAGGGGACCGGTAACGCCGGGCGCGATCACGATGACGCCGTCCTGGTTCCAGGTACCGCCGAACCCCGGTGCGGCATCACAGATGTTTTGTACAGCGGAGTTCAGCAGATCGACGGTCTTGAGCCGGCCTTGTGCGAAGAAGCCGATGTGAAGGCTGTCAGGCGACCAGAACGGGTAGGTCACTCCATCGGTGCCGGTGAGTTGCTGTGCATTGGGAGAGGAAAGCCCGCGCACCCACAGAGACGTCTTGCCGTCGGGGCCGAGGGCAGCGAAGGCCAAGCGTCTGCCATCTGGCGCGATGGCGAAGCTATAGGGCAAGAAGGACGATCCGGGCGGTGGCAACAGCGACGAACGCAACAACTGCACCGGTACGGGCCGGCGCGACAAGAAGCCAACCGCCAGCGCTACGCACAGGAGCGTAACTATGGCGGCCACTGCCCAAGCCAACTTCTCGCGGAGCTTGTGCTGCGATGCTCCTTCGGCCGACTCGCCCGCGACCGGATCGCCATCCGCAATCCACTTCAACTCCAGGGCCAAATCACGAGCTGTCTGCCAGCGTGCTTCCGGGTCTTTTGCGAGGCAAGTGGCAATGGCGTGTTCCAGTACGGGCGGAGCCAGCGGTTTGACCGACCGGATCGGCGCAGGATCCCGCTCGAGGATGGCCGAGGCCACGCTGAGCTGGCGCTTGCCATCGAAGGCGCGTTTGCCAGTGACCATTTCATAGAGGACAGCACCGAGGGAAAAGATGTCGCTCCGCCGGTCAACTTCCTTGCCTTCCAGTTGCTCCGGAGACATGTAGGGGATGGTCCCCATCACAATTCCCTCGCCGGTGAGAGGCGGTTGCGGCGTGCTCAGGGTCTTGGTCAAGCCGGAACTGAGCGGCGCTTCGGACTTGGCCAGACCGAAGTCCATCAATTTCACGCCCGTCTTCTTCACGCCGGTCTTCGTCATGCCCGTCTTGGTGAGCATGATGTTGCCCGGCTTCAAATCTCGATGAACCACTCCCCGGCGGTGGGCCTCTTCGAGAGCCTCACAAATATCAGCTCCATATTCGAGAACCTGATCGAGGGGTAAGGGACCACTGAGCAGCCGGTCGGCGAGCGTCTGGCCCTCCAGATATTCCATCACCAGGTAGCTGACCCCATCCTGCTCTCCGACATCATAGAGGTGACAGATGTTGGGATGATTCAGGGAAGAGATGGCCTTGGCTTCGCGTTCGAAGCGCAATTTTCCGAGGGCCTGCGACTTCTCACTTTCGGAGACGCGCAGGATTTTGATGGCGACGGTGCGCTCCAGGCGCGAGTCGCGAGCACGGTACACTTCGCCCATTCCGCCTGCGCCAAGAAACGCAAGAATCTGGTAGGGACCAAGCGCGGTGCCGGGGGAGAGACTCATGGGGAGTGCGAATTATAGCTCGAAAGGTGTGAAAACCGCGCTTGACACCTGCGCGCGCCGCTCCTACGCTAACGCATATGGAAGTGCACCTCACCCCCGACCAGAGAGCCTTTATCCGGCAAGCGATTGAGAGCGGACGGCTTCGGCGCGAGGAAGACGCAGTGAAGGAAGCTCTTTCTCTGTGGGAGGAGCGCGAACGTGGGCGCGCGGAAATTCTGGTCGCTATCGATGAGGCGGAAGCGTCTCTTGCTTGTGGTGAAGGTCGCGCGATCACGCCGGAGTCGGTGCGCGAACTGGCTCAACAGGTGACGCAACGTGGACGCGCACGTATTGCCGCCGAACAGCAGTCCGAACATCGACCGGGACAACAGCCCCCTCGCCGATGAGCCATCGCCGGTCGCCGCTGGCCGATTCTGACCTCGACGATATTTGGTATTACGTTGCTTCCCAAAGCGGCAGTATGGAAGTTGCCGACCGTCTCATCGGCACCATCGCGGATCGATTCCTTCTTCTCGCCAGCTATCCCAACCTGGGGCGGCCCCGCGACGAGGACTTGCGTCCCGGCCTGCGATCGTTTCCCGTCGGCGAGTACGTCATCTTCTATCGTATTGACGGCGAGGATGTAGTGATTCTTCGCGTGCTGCGTGGCAGCCGGAATATCGCAGCCTTGTTCGGCGCTTGAATCGCAACCCGATAAGCGGGGCGGAGGAATTACCCGAGCACCGGTTCTTTCTTCAAGTCGGCAGCCGCGGCGACTGCGTCTGCGCTGGCCCGCGCCTGCCGCGCCCGTTCGTAGACCTTGCCGTAGTCGCGGGCGGAGGCGCCCCAGGAGAAATCTCGGCCCATCCCGTTGCGCATCAGCGTCTGCCATGACGACGGATCGCGATACGCGAGCAGAGCCTGCTTGACGGTTGCGAGCAGAGCCTCGCCGGTGTAGTCGGAGAACTTGAAGCCCGTTCCCTTGCCGGTTCGAGCATCCCAAGGCTCAATCGTGTCATCCAGACCGCCGGTGGCGCGCACGATGGGAACCGTGCCGTACTTCAGGCTATAGATCTGGTTCAAGCCGCAAGGCTCGTAACGGGAGGGCATCAGGAACATGTCGGCTCCCGCTTCAATTTTATGAGCAATGGCATTGTCATAGGCAACCCTGATGGCAATCTTGTTCGGGAACTGCTTGTTGAGCCGCTGAAACATCTCTTCGTAGGTCCGGTCGCCGGAGCCGAGTACGATCATGATCATCTCTTCGCGGGCCAGCCGATCCATAATCTGCGCGATCAGGTCGAAGCCCTTCTGCGCGGCGAATCGCGAAACAATGCCGATCACGGGCACCTTGGCGTCTACGTTAGGAACTCCGAAGGCCTGCAGCAAATCCTGTTTACATTTCAGCTTGCCGGTCAGGTCCTGCGGCGAATATTTGGCGGTGATAAATTTATCGGTCTGCGGGCTCCATTCCTCGTAGTCCACTCCGTTGAGGATGCCGCTCACGGTCGCGGCGCGATGGCGCAGCACGCCCTCCAGGCCGAATCCGTATTCGGTGGTCTGAATCTCCTGGCTGTATTTTTTGCTGACCGTGGTGACGTAATCGGAGAGCACGAGCGCGCCTTTCAGGAAATTCACCTGGCCGAAAAATTCCATCTTGGAGATGGTGAGCAGTTCCCAGGGCAGCATGAGCAGCGGCAGCGTATCGGGCGGGAACAAACCCTGGTATCCCATATTGTGGATGGTAAACACGGTGGCGACGTCGCGAAACGCGGGATCCTCGGCATAGAGGGTGCGGAGCATCACCGGCACCAGCGCCGACTGCCAGTCGTGGCAGTGGAACACCTGCGGCACACCGAGCACTTTCGAAGCTTCAATCACGGCGCGCGAAAACAGCGCGAAGCGTTCGGCATTATCCGGATAGTCGCCCGCCGGACTGCCATAGAGCGCTTCGCGATCGAAGTAGGGAGGATACTCCACAAAATAAAACTTAACCCCGCCGCTGGAACCGGCGGTGACGACCGAGCAGAAGCGATACTTGTCATCGAACGGGATGGTGATGCTGCGAACGACGGTCTGTGGATCGGTGAGCTTGGTCTGACGATAACGCGGAAGATACACGCTCACCTGATGCCCCAAGGCGGCCAGGGCGCGGGGCAAGGCCCCGACCACGTCTGCCAGTCCGCCAGTTTTTGAAAAGGGAACGCACTCGGATGCTGCAAATGCGATATGCATGGCGGAAGAACCTCCTGAGCGGGAACCGGAGAAGCCTCGCTCACGTTATGATGATGATTGCGGTAGAGAAGCGGCCGGCCATTTGTAATTTGCGATTTGTAATTTGTAATTGAAAACCGTTGCATCGTTGCTTCTCAATTGCAAATCGCAAATCACCAACTACAAATTCATTTCAGTTTAAAGCCGGAAAGAAAGAGGGTCAACGTGCCAAAGGGCGCGACCATTCATAGCAGTCCGCATAAGCCAAAGATGGGACAGCATTTCCTGGCCGGCGAAGCCGCGGTTCTGCGCATCGTCGAGGCGCTGGGGGATGTGGCCGAGGCCACGGTGCTCGAGATCGGTCCGGGTCGCGGGGCGCTCACCGAGTTATTGGCTCGCAAAGCTCGGCGGCTGATCGCCGTGGAATTAGACCGCGTCCTTTCGGCGCAACTGCGCATGCAATTTTCCATGCAGCCGAATGTCGAGATCATTGAGGGCGATATCCTGAAGATCGAACTTGATACTGTCTTCGGACCGAAACCGGGCAGCCTGCGCACAGGTCTTAGCTTCGCGCCCGAACCGGCCCGCGTCGTGGGAAACCTGCCGTACTACATCACCTCCGATATCCTGCTGCGGCTGTTCGAATATCACCGTTATTTTTCGACGATTGTGATCATGGTGCAGAAGGAAGTTGCCGACCGGCTGGCAGCTTCGGCGGGAAGCCGCGACTATGGCTTGCTATCCGCGACCGCACAGCTGTACGGGCGGATCGAGCAGCTTTTCACGCTGCCGCCCGGAGCGTTTTCTCCACCGCCCAAGGTGCATTCCAGCGTGGTTCGCATTACTATCAAGCCGCGCCTGGAATCGCTGCGGGTTCCGGAGGCCGAGTTCATCGCTTTCCTAAAAGTTTGCTTTGGGCAGAAGCGCAAAACGCTCTGGAATAATCTGAAGACGCGGTACGATGAGGACGTGTTGCGGGCCGCTCTGGCGAAGAGTGGCGTGAAGCCCGCCATTCGGGCGGAGGCGCTACCGATTGAGCGAACTGCGGCGTTGTTTCGCGCGCTGAGCGATGGCAGTACATAATCCCGCTTGCGGTGTTTTCGCGAGCTGACATTTCGCGGACAAGAATGTCCGCGCCACACGAGCTTCTGATGACTTCCGCTGTACGAACTCCCGCTGTCGCCGGCAGATTTTATCCCGGCCGCGCTGACGAATTATTACGCGACGTTCGGCAATACACTGCTTCGGTTGAGACTCCGGGCGCGACTAAGCGGATCGCTGCCATCGGATGCGTCGCTCCGCACGCGGGATATATTTACTCGGGCCCGGTCGCGGGGGCGGTGTATTCACGCCTGGAGATCCCCGAGCACTGCGTGATTCTCTGCCCCAATCACACGGGCAAGGGACGTCCGCTGGCGGTGATGGCTTCGACAACCTGGCAGACACCGCTCGGTGAAGTCGCGCCTGATACGGAAATGGCTGGGCAGTTGATGCGGCGGTTCCCGGCGCTCGAAGAAGATAGCGCCGCTCACCGCGGCGAGCACGCGATCGAGGTCCAACTTCCTTTCCTGCAGGCGCTACAGCCGAAATTGCAGATCGTTTCGATCGCGGTCGGCACCAGCAACTTTGATGTGCTCCGGGGATTGGGCGAAGCGCTGGCGGATGTGATTGCCGGCCGTCAGGAAGAAGACCAGGGAGAAGACCGGGAAGAAGATCTGGAAGACGATCCCGAGCGAAAAGTTCTGATCATCGCCTCCAGCGACATGAACCACTACGAGTCCGACGCGGTGACGCGCGTCAAAGACCGGAAAGCCATCGAACGGGTGCTGGCCATGGATGCGCGCGGACTCTGGGAGGTCGTGATGCGTGAAGACATCTCCATGTGCGGATTCGGTCCGACGATCGTCATGCTGACGGCAGCCAAGCTTCTCGGAGCGACGGCGGCCACGCTGATCAAGTACGCGACGTCGGGCGAGGTCTCCGGCGATTACGACGCGGTGGTGGGATACGCGGGGATGGTTGTGGAGTAGTGTTGTGTCCCGGAAATACACGGACTTATGGGAGAGAACAGAATCCCCCAGGCGCTAAAGCGCGGACACATTTTCAACGGCTGATGGCACGAGTGGAACTCGTGCCCTTCCCGTTCGTTAAGAAATCAGGGTTTCCCGCAAGCCGCGAAGTCCGTATCTTTCGAAACAATTCGAGTTATGCCGTGAGGGCAAGGTTCCCGAGTAGAGATATTCGGATGCATGCACCATCAGCGCGCGCCCGCATGCTCCAGCAAACGTTGGGCCCGGGCGCGGGTTACGTTCATCACAGACGGGTCGGCGATGATCTGGTCGAGAATCGGCTGGATGGCCGTGACCTCCGTCAGTTCATCGTGATGCGCCATTTCCTCCATGCGCTTCAGCTCTTCGTCGAGCGCAAGCTTCTGGTAATGGAGATCGTACTGGAGCCGATGTCCGAATTCGAGCGTGATGGAGAGGCTTTGCAGCAGGCTGGTCAGGTCCTGCACGGCGGGGATGGTGGAGTAGTTGTAGGTGCACTCACCGCTGCGCCTCTCGTCTTTGTAGCTGAGGGTCTTCTTTCCGGTGAAGGCAACGCCCTTGTGCGGAGAGGCGATGTCCTTCTGGAAATAGCCGGCCTTGGCTGCCAGGGCGAAGATTTTCTGCCGTGTTTCCGCACCCAGGGCGAAGTCGAGATCGAAGTTGTCGGTCTCGTCGGAATCTTCCGACACACGCCCGCTTGACTCGTAGTGGGCCGAGCCGCGGGATGGAATCCGAAGCGAGTAGTGCTCTGGCGTGGAAGTCGGGAAATCAAGCGTGAAGGTGACCACGGCTGGCGGGTCGGTTTGCGCTTCGGCGAGCGTCGGGAAGAGGATCGAAAAAACGAAGGTCGTCGACACGAAGATCGTCGAAAAGAAGGTCGTCAAAAAGAAGATCGCAGAAAAAGCCAGCAGAAAGACAATCTGAAATGAGCGCGCCATGGGCCGCTTAATAATTGGGGATGGCGGCAACGAGTGTCAAGTGAATCGGGCGATCGGGCCATCGGGTCATCGCAGGTCAAAGGCACCGGTCTTGCACTTTAATCGCTCGATCACCCGATGGCCCGATCACCCGATCCCTGAAACTCCTACTTACAGACCGCGGTGTAGCCCAGCGTCTTGCCGCCCTTATAAAAGATCTGGCCTGAGATCAATCCGTTGTTGTTGATGCCGCCGGTCACGGTGTAGTTCGCGCCGGAATAGACGATGTTCTTGAACGCTCCGTTCTCGTAGACGAAGCCGAAATAACGATCGGACGACAAATGATTGCCGACGATCACTCCCGAGTTGTTTATGCCTTGCAGGGCGGTTCCATACCTGGAGTTGGGATAGTTAATGGTGGTGAACTTCCCGTTTTGCCAGAGAAATCCGTTGCTGACCAAACCAATGGGAGCCGATCCCACAATCGCCCCGTTGTCATTCACCGCGAAAGGATAAGTCGCCTGCGCTTTGGGATAGGCGAGCGAGGTGTATTTGCTGTTCATCAACATGAATCCCTTCATGAGGGATGGATTGACGGTGTAACTGCCGACTACGCCCCCGATCTGGTTCGCGTCGAAGAGCCAGGTGTTGGGGGCCTTGGGATAGTTGATGGCGGATAATTGGCCACTCTGCAGCAGGAATCCATGCATATGTTGCGGGTAAGCGGTGTCCTGATAGGTACCGGCATTGGCGCCGCTGCCATTGCGCCCGTAGAGCCAGGTCGACGCGGATTTCGGGACTGCGTACTCGGTAAAAACTCCGCTGGCGGAGTACATGAAGCCCACGGATTCGAACGTCTTGTTGTCGACCAACTGGCCGACCACCGTGCCGTCGTCGCTGACTCCGCCCACCTGATTCAAGGAATATCCCGAGGGGGCGGAAAACGTGTTGAAAGTGCACGATGCCGTTTCGGAGGCGTGGAGCAACGCGGCGGGCAAGAAAAGGGTAACGATTACTAGAACGACAGAAATGGAACGGACGGACGGAATTGAACGGGGAAGGTTCATTAGAGTTAGATCCTCGGTTGTGGTGTTTCGCCCCGCATTGATCCTGCGAAATTCGCGAGGTCGTTAATTCGCGGGGTCGTTAAATTGTCAATTGAGATTACCGTGTGAGTCGCCGGAAGTCAGCCCCCGGTGCACTAACGAGTGATACGGTGCGCGGGCGGATTCAGGACTACGACGGTGGTAACTTGACCGGAGGATACGAACCGCGAAATCCGGGCGCGGAGTCACAGTCAGCGGATCCGTACCGGTCGGAGCAAAGCTCAGCGGACAGCGTTCTGTCGGGCGTTTTGTCGTGCGTTCTGTCGTTCGTGGGTTGCGGCGGTGTGCAGATGGCAGATGGCGATGGCTAAGGCATCGGCGGCGTCGGCGGGCTCGGGAATCTGATCGAGATTCAGCAGGCGGCTCACCATTTGCTGGACCTGATGTTTTTCGGCGCGGCCGTATCCGACGACTGCCGACTTGATCGACAAAGGCGAATATTCGGCGACTTCGAGGCCGGCAGAGGCGGCGGCCAGCATGGCAACTCCGCGCACCTGGCCGAGTTTCAGGGCGGACTTCACATTCGAAGCGTAGAAAACATCTTCGATGGCGACGCGGTCGGGGCGGTGCTGCGAGATGAGTTCCTGCAGGCCGATGGAAATGCGCGAGAGGCGAGTGGGCATCGGATCGCGCGGAGAAACTTTGATGGCTCCGCAGACGATACACAGCAGGCGATCGTTATTGCGGCCATCGGAGATCAGGTCGACGACGCCGTAACCGGTGTATTCGGTGCCGCAGTCGATGCCGAGAACGCGCATGGGGGAAGTGTAGCAGCTAGAGCAGTTGTCAGTTATCAGTTGTCAGTTATCAGTTCGCTGCTTCCACATTCATCGTTCATCATCATCATTCAGATTTTGTCATCCTGAGCGCAGCGAAGGACCTGCTTCTGGGCGCTTAACAACATCTTGGCCTTCGCGATTTGGCTTGCTCGTTTTCTTGTCGAAACATCGCGTAGGCATGAACCGACGATGCCAGATGGTAACGCGCCAGAAAACGCTGGTACGCGGATTCATCGAAAATTTCTTGCAATGCTGCACGGAGAACCGCAAAGGGGCGGGCAATTGACGCCACAATTTCATGGACGCGCGCTTTGGACGTTTTTGCTTCTGACATTTCGCGGGCGGGGGCGCCCGCGCCACACGATCCTTGATTCATGATTGCTCCCCGGTTGCCAGCCTGGTCATCACGAAGGGGGCTTCCTTGGTGAGCGCCGATTTGCTTCCAGAAACTACTCGCATGCATTCCAAAGTCGATTCGATCAAGATCATGGCCACCATCACTACCAGCACACCGGTGACGGCGGCGTCGAGGCGGTCGTTGAAGATCAGGCGCGGATTGGCTCCGGCGGCCGCTAGTTGACGAGCGTGGCTAAGGAAGCCGACGCGGGGATTGGGATCGAGAATTTTATGCCACGACGCGGTGAAGGTCACGGCCACGAGCCAGCACAGGGGGATCAGGGTCACAAATACATAACGAATCCGCGCCATCTTGACGATGATGGTGGTGGCGACGCAGAGCGCGACCGTCGCCAGCAACTGGTTGCAGATGCCGAAGAGCGGCCAAAGCGAATTAATTCCTCCCAGCGGATCCTTGACGCCCTGCCACAGGAAATTTCCCCAGGCAGCCACGATCACGGCGCTGGTAAAAAGAATCGATGGATACCAACTGGTACGGCCGAGCGGCTTCCAGATGTGGCCGAGCGCGTCCTGCAACATGAAGCGTCCGACGCGGGTGCCGGCGTCGATGATGGTGAGTATGAAGAGCGCTTCAAACATGATGGCGAAGTGATACCAGAGCGCCATCACGGCCTGTCCACCGAGCGTGTTGGAAAAAATCTGCGCCATCCCGACCGCGAATGCGGGCGCGCCTCCGGTGCGATTGAATAGCGTCTGCTCGCCGACAGCGTGCGCCAGCATGGCCATCTGGGCGGCGGTGACGGGGAAGCCCCAGGCGCTGATGGCGGTCACGGCCGCTGCAGGCGCCTGGCCTACGATGCCTGCGGGGCTGTTAATGGCGAAATAGACTCCGGGCTGCAGGACCGATGCCGCAATCATGGCCATGATGGCAACCATCGATTCGGCCATCATTCCACCGTAGCCCACGAAGCGCGTCTCCGTTTCGTGACGGATGAGCTTCGGGGTGGTGCCACTGGAGATCAGGCTATGGAACCCGCTAATCGCACCGCAGGCGATGGTGATAAAGGCGAAAGGAAAGATGGTTCCGGCAAAGACGGGGCCGGTGCCGTCGGCAAAGCGCGTAAGGGGCGGCATGTGCAGCGACGGACGCAGGGCGACGATTCCGACCGCCAGGAGAGAAATGGTGCCGAGCTTCACGAAGGTGCTCAGGTAATCGCGCGGCGCCAGCAGCAGCCAGACGGGCAGCGATGATGCGGCGAATCCGTAGAGGATGATGAGAACGGCGAGCGTGGGAGCGGTCAGGGTGAAGATCGTTGCCCAGGAAGGCGTCTCGGAGACCCACTGACCACCAACGATGGCGGCGAGCACCAGCACAAATCCCAAGACGGAAGTTTCCAAAACTTTGCCGGGACGGATGCGCCGCAGATAGACACCCATCAACACGGCGATGGGCATGGTCATGGCGATGGTGAAGGTTCCCCATGGACTCGACTTCAGCGCGTTGACGACGATGAGCGCCGTGGCGCCGAGAAGAATGACGATGATGCTGAGCACGGCGACGTAAGCCACGATGCCGCCGATGCGGCCGATTTCAGATTTCGCCATCTCGGTGAGCGACTTGCCATCGCGGCGCACGGAGAAGAGCAGGATGACGAAATCCTGCACGCAGCCGCCGAGCACGGCACCGGAGATGATCCAGAGCGTGCCAGGAAGGTATCCGAACTGGGCTGCGAGCACGGGGCCGACCAGCGGTCCGGGGCCGGCGATGGCCGCGAAGTGGTGTCCGAAGACGACGCACTTGTTGGTGGGAATGAAGTCGCGGCCGTTGTCGAGGCGCTCCGCCGGAGTGGCACGCAGCGGATCGAGCGCCAGCACCTTGGCGGAAATAAAACTGCTATAGAAACGATAACCGACCGCGTAGGTACAAACTGCGGCAACCACCAGCCACAGGGCATTGATCTGTTCGCCGCGGTGGAGGGCGATGGTGGCCAGCGCCAGCGCTCCGAGGAGGCTGACGGCAATCCAGAGAATGACGTGGAAGAGTTTTGGCATGGGGGCTATTGGGTCATTGAATCATTGACTCATTGAGGCATTGAATCATTAAGACACATTAGAGCATTGAACTGCTCAACTCCTAAAAGTTTTCAATGATTCAGTGAGTCAATGATTCAATGAGTCAATGATCGAGTGACTCCTGGCCACTTCGGTCTAGATTCAGTTCGGCCAGACTGATGCGACCAACGGTGCACGCGTCGGCAAGGTTGGCCTGCGCGTGCTCTAAAGCAGCGTGATAACCTAATTAGAACTGGGTTCATTCAAACCTACAACCAAGGGGCGGAGGGTATCCCCTTCCGGTCACAATTCATAGCGTAGCGGAAAATCAGTACCGGAGAATCATACGAGGAGTAGGTCATGAAAATTGGAGTGCTGACGGGCGGGGGCGATTGTCCTGGATTGAATGCGGTTATTCGAGCTGTGGTGCGCAAGGGCAGCTTTCACTATGAAGATGGATTCGTTGGATTTGTGGAGGGCTGGCGCGGTTTGCTGGAAGACAAGACCATGGAACTCGATCTCTCTTCGGTGGGCGGAATCCTGCCGCGGGGAGGCACAATTCTGCGGACTTCGCGGACCAACCCGGCGAAGTATCCCGATGGCCTGCAGCACTGCGTCGAAAATCTCAAGAAGCATGGGTGTGAGGCCCTGATCGCGATTGGCGGCGACGACACACTGTCGGTGGCGCAAAAGCTTTTTGCCATGGGAGTCAAGGTGGTTGGCGTTCCCAAAACGATCGATAACGACTTGGCCGGCACCGATTTCACCTTCGGCTTCGATACGGCTGTGAATATCGCTACCGAAGCCATCGACCGCGTCCATACGACAGCCGAGGCGCACAACCGCGTGATTGTGGTCGAAGTCATGGGACGCGAAGCGGGCTGGATCGCGACCTATAGCGGCATTGCGGGCGGCGCCGACGTTATCCTCGTGCCCGAGGTTCCGTTCGATATTGACCAGGTAGCGGAACTGATTCGGCAGCGCCACTCTCGCGGCAGATATTTCAGCATCGTGGTGGCTGCCGAAGGCGCGAAATTTGCCGACGGTAACGAGAAACATTGTGGAGCGGCCGGCCAGCAAGGGGGCCGGGATGATTTCGGGCATCTTCGGCTGGGCGGAATCGGCTCCACGCTGGCCAGCGAAATCGAAAAGCGCACGGGCTTTGAGTCGCGCTCGGTAGTGCTTGGGCACATTCAACGCGGCGGATCTCCCACCGCTTACGACCGCGTGCTCGCGACGCGCTACGGGCTGGGCGCGATTGACATGGTGCACCGTGGCGAATTCGGACAAATGGCGGCGCTCCGCGGAAATAAAATTATTTCGATCCCGCTGGCCGAAGCCATCGCCACCAATCGCAAGGTCGATCGGGAGATTCTCGACGCCGCGACCGGCATACTCGATAAGCTCGACTTTCAGGTGTCGACGGTGTCGGGAGCATAACTGAATCTCCGGCAGAGACGCGGCTCGCGGCGGCTCTGTGTGCGGTGCCAGACTTGCCGAGGAGACTTGCCGGGTACAACGGGTAGTGATGCAGTTTGAAAATTGCCGTCCCTCAGGGGCTAAAGCCGCGATGAAAGTGCGAACCTTACGGCACGGCTAAAGCCGAGCCCTTTCAAAGCCACTTCAAACTGCGCCGCTACCGTACAGCGGAATTACTTGGCAGGCGTCAAAGTTCAGGGCATACTAGCTCAGCGTCCCCCGGCGCCGGGTGTCTCCCGTTCCCATGTTTCACGACGAAACCCATACCGAAAGCCATCTCGAGCGGTCCACTCCGCTCCCGTTGCAGACGGTGTTGCCGGATGTAGCGATGCAGCGGAAACGCATGCTGATGGCGCTCGGAATCCTGGTGGTGGCGCTGGTAGCAGTGGTGGTGAAGGATTGGGATTTCTGGTTTCCGCCGGACGGTGAAACACCGGAAGCCGTGTTTCGGAGCAAGAGCAGGACGATGGCTTCGGCCGCTAGCCGCACACCGGCAGCGCCGGCGCGGGAACGTAAGCCGGCCGTCAAGTCCCCGGCGCCCGCGGCCGCAGCCCCTGAAGTTCCCCTTTCCGCAACCAGCGTGCGCACAACGCTGCCGCCGCTGCAGGTGGAAGTCGTAGCCGGAAACCGGCACATGAATGTGCCCGCGAAAAGCAACGCGATCCATTTGGATGTTGACTCGGGCAGTTCGTCTGGCGCGAGTTCCTCCAGCCCCACGACTACGGCGTCAAATGCGGCAGGCGCCGCGTCCATTTCGAGGACGGTCAGTGGCAGCGGCAGCGGCAATGATCGCGTGCAACTCTCGCCGCAAACCGCGCAGAGTGTGAGCGTTTCCGTGCCTCCGGATTATCCTTTACTGGCGCGGCAGATGAAGGTGCAGGGTGCGGTCAGCTTGCAGGCGCTGATCTCACGAGACGGCAGCATTCAGGAGTTGCAGATTCTCAGTGGTCCTACGATTCTGGCTACCGCCGCGCGCGAAGCGGTGAAGCAATGGCACTTCAAACCCTATCTGCAAAATGGGCAGCCGGTGGAAACGCAGGCAAAAATCACGGTGAACTTCACCATCTCTACGAATTAAGGCGGTGGGCTTTTCAGCTTTTGGCTTTTCAGCTATCGCCTTTGCCTTTTGTCAGGCGTCCAACTTGGTTCCTATGGACTGTATCCGCCGCACGCTTTTCGCGGGCGAGGGCGCCCGCGCCACACACGCCCGCGCCACACATTCTGTGCAAAATTAAACGGGCGTCTGGATTCTTGCGAATCCAAGACGCCCGGGCAGCCCTCCCCCAGAACTGCTCAATGGGAATGTAAGACGAAGCCGCAAAACTGAAAATGGCACGCGGGTGCCAAAGTTATTCCACGAAGGTGCCAGACGAAGTGTTGGAACCTAAATCACACAATACAAAGCTTGAAATCCAGATTGACGAAGGCCGTTGCTACTGAGAAATCACCATGTTCGCGGGTGCCGCTCCGGTCGAAAAAGGTGATCCCGTCACGGCTACGAGAGCGCCGGTCGATGAATTGTAGGTATAGGCAAGAAGACCGTGTCCACTCTGGGTTCCGATATAGAGAAAGTTGCCGGTTGGATCGAAAAGAGCAAACTGGCCGCCCGACGCCACACTGAACGGAGAGTTCGCCGCCAGCACCAACTCTCCATTGGTCGGCGTGATCGAGAAACACCAGACGGAGTTGGTCGAGCCCGAACTGAACGCATAGAGGAAACGGCCCGTGGGATCAATTGCGACGGCGGTGGGGTTGTTGCCGTTGGTGACGGTAAACGGCGAACCGAGTAGTGGTGTCAAAGCGCCGTGCGAGTCGATGGTGAATCCGGAGATGTTACCGATGGTGGAGGTGTACGGGAAGGGATTGCTGGCCGAAGAGTTCGCCACGTAGAGGTACTGGTCGCTCGCATCCACAACCAGCGCCGCTGCTCCCATTCCCGAAATAGCCGGGGACGAAGGCAGCTGAGTGAGCGTGCCATCCGTCGGGTCGAAAGAGAAGCCGGTGACCACTCCGTCGCCAGGGTTGGTCGCGTAAACGAACAGCCCGGAATGGGTGAAAACAATATTGGTTGGATTTGCATTGGCGAAGACGGGCGATCCGACTGGGGACAAAACACCGGTACTGCTATTAATGGAAAAAACGGAGATGTTGTTGGAAAAATTATTCGTCACCAACAAGTATTGGCCGGTAGGGTCGACCACCGCCGCATCCGGCCCGTTGCCCGCCTGCATGGGAGGGCCGCTGAGACTTAAAGTTCCATTGTTTTGGACGTTGTAGGTGGAGATGGTATCGGCGCGGGAATTGGCCGTGTAGAGAAACTGTTTCGACGGAGTCAAGGCCAGGCCGATGGGCGATGTGGACTGCTGCGGCGGCGTTGTTCCGCCGACCGTGACGGCTCCATTGCCGCCGTTAATCTGCAGCAGAAGTACGGCACCCTGGGCGGTTACAGTCACGTAGGCAAAATGGTTGGGCCCGTGATTTTGATTGCTGCTGCAGGAAAGGGAAAGTCCAGCCAGAATAAGGATACCCACAACGGCCGCGGAAATCCGGCGAAGACCACTTTGACTTTGACCTGCCAGGGCGGCGCGCGCCGCACGTAAAAAGCTCATTTGCAAACCTGCTCCTCAATAACCAGGATAAGAGTGAAAAATGTCGTGTTCACTATCGTGCATGAGAAGGTGCGAAGAACGCAAGCAGCGCGTCATCGGATGATCGGGTGATCGGGTCATCGGGTGATCGAAAATCAAGAACCCTTATTCTTCCCGATTGTCCGATCAGCCGATGGCCAGATGACCCGATGACCAACTGCCAGACAGGTTCGATGCGTCGCCGCCCCTACGGAGATGTGTTCTAATCGATTACGTCGTGATTGATATCCACTGCCATCTTCTGCCCGAAGTCGACGACGGGCCCAAGTCCTGGGATGCAGCCGTCGAAATGTGCCGCATGGCAGCGGCCGACGGTATTACTCATTCCGTGGCCACGCCGCACGCTAACGATCGCTACACCTACGATCGCCCCTACCTTTCGGAGTTGCTCGGCCAGCTCCAGCAAAAAATTGCCCCGGCAATATCGCTGCAATTGACTCTGGGCTGTGACTTTCATCTTTCGTTCGATAATCTGGAACTTGCGCTCGAACAGCCGCACACTTACACCATCGGCGAAACCAACTACCTGCTGATCGAGCTCAGCAACTACAGCGTCCCGGCGCAGCTTTCCCAGTGCTTCACCCGGCTGGGAGATCGCGGACTTACGCCGATCCTCACCCATCCTGAACGCAACCCGATCCTGCAGCAGACGCCGCAGCGCATTGCGGAGTGGGCGGAACAAGGCGTGCTGATTCAACTGACGGCCTCGGCCTTAACCGGGCTGTGGGGAGAACGGCCTGAAATCGTCGCTCGCTGGTTGCTCGAACGCTCGGCTGCCCACATCCTTGCCTCGGATGCTCACGATACGAAGCGTCGCATCCCGAATCTTTCTGCCGCCCGCGCCATAGCCGAAAAGATCGTGGGCGCCGAATATGCCGAAGCCCTGGTCGAGGGCAACCCCGGCGCGATCGTCAGAGGAATGCCGGTTCCTTATTGCCCACGGCCGGTGCACGATTAAGGGATTATCTGGCCATCGGGTCATCGACAGCAAAGATGCGACGAGGCACAGCTCATCATTTAGATTTAGCCGGCGCGTAAAAATAATAGTCAGCCGTGTAACTGATTTTCGTTTCAGCGCCACGATGCGCCTCGTCGCATCCCCCGGCCGGCGCCTTGCCCCCGTGAGTATGCACGCGCTGGATGCTGGTCACGTTCGTCAGCAGTCCCGTTCCAGAATGACTGACCACATTGACCAGTAACCACGGAATGGAGTCGGAGTCCGGGGAGTCGACGTGCGCTGCGGCCTTGCCCGTGACCTCGCTACTGTCGCTCAGCTTCCACGACGGGCCGGCAAAATGGCTGCCGATGACCTTGCCCTTGCCATCTTTCAGCTCGGCATCAGGAGCTTTGAGGGTCCAGGCAAACTTACCGTCCGCGCCCGCCTGGCAGGTATAGATCTGCGATCCCGAGGCGTGGGCCAGCAGGACAACTTCTTCCCCGGGATGCGCCTGAATCGCATTCGGAACGTCGGGCGCCGCTTCTTTCTGCGCGTGAGCTAATGGGAGCGCAAGGATAAAAATAAAGGTTAGGATCGCGATGACGTCCAATACAGATCGAGGCACTTCCGAATCGACGTTAGTAATGACAGCGGACGCGGTTGGCATAGGTCGCACCATCGCGCGATTGTAGCAGGCAGAACTATTAGCAGGCAGAACTACTGTTGAGGATTGCTCTGTGCGGGCGCAGGTTTCGTCGCCGCTTTCGGATCGGCGGCCGCGGGCGCGGTCGTCATCGCATTTTCCGGATTGAGCAGGTGATCGTGGCTGGGGCCTAGTCCGAGTTTGATCAGCGCCCGCGAATCGGGAGTAGTTTTCGACTGCCACCCCTGATCCGCCTGATAGCGCTGCATGGCGGCCTGCGTGGTCGCATCCCACGTGCCGGTGGGCTCGCCCTCCATGTAGTGCTCGCGGATGAGCGCCGTCTGAATTTGCCGCGCACGATCCGAATCGATGGCCTGTTGCCCGTGCTTCCTGGCAACCTGCTTCGATCCCTTCTTGCCATGCGAACTCTTGCTCTTCTGTGCCGAACTCTTCTGGGCCGAGGTCGCGTGAGAGTTATGAGTCGCCGCGTTTGACGAAGTGTGAGATGAGGCGTGAGTCGTGGCCTTCGACGATCCATTATTAGACGACGCGTTCGACGACGACGCGGGCTTGCTGGTCGCCTGCGCGCTGGAATTCTTGGCCGGCGAAGCTGTCGTGGAGCTCTGTGCCGGCTTCTTGGGCGAATCCGATGTCTCCGTCTGTGCGGCCGCAAATCCGCAACAGACCAGGCTGGAAAGTAGGCACAGCCCGAGTCGTAGCCAACACCGAATTTGATCAGACCGCAGCATGTTTAAGATTTGGCAACAACACCCGAGTCGAGACGCAGCTTGCAGCGTCTGCAACTCCTGAATTTCTTCCAATAAAAAACCAGCGAGATTGGCCCACTCTTATCGTCCCTAAAAACGGGATGGAGCGCCAGTCTCGCCGGATTATACAGCGGTTACGGAAGTGTACCTGCCAGGAAGATCGTTCCGTCCTGTGCCCTGGCGCCGCGCGGACGCACCAGGAACACGACATCCTGCCCGCTTTTGAGCGAAGCTTCGATCTTGCTGAAGTCCTCGGCACTGTTGACGGGTTGCTTGTTGACCTCCAGAATCACGTCGCCACGGTTCAGACCGAGATCTTCGGCGAATGATCCCTGTTTCACATCCTGCACCACCATGCCCTTGCCCGCCGCAATTCCCAGGCGATCGGCGAGGTCGGGAGTAATGCTGCGAACCGTCACTCCCAGCTTGCTCGGTTTCGGCGCTTCCTCGCCCTGGTTCTCGTCTTCTTCGCCCAAACGCGCAGCAAACAGTTTCGAACGATCAGCAATGGTCACCGTCGCCTCTTGCTTCTTGCCGTTGCGCACAAAAGTGACCTTCGCCTTCGAGCCGGGCTTTCGCGAAGCGATGTCGGCCACCAGATCGTCGCCGCTCTTCACTTCCTTGCCATCGACGGAGGTAATCGTGTCGCCGATCTTCAGGCCCGCTTCATCCGCTGGACTGCCTGACACGACGTTCGAGACCGTCACGCCGGATCCGTAAATGCGCGCAATGGCCGGATTTGGCTGGCCTGAGAACTCGATGCCGATCGACCCGCGGGCGACCCGATGCTCGGGCCCGATCAACTGGTTGTAGACCTGAGCGACCGTGTTCGAAGGCATGGCGAATCCTACGCCGGCATACGAACTCGTCTCCGTAAGGATGGCCGTGTTAATGCCGATAACCTCGCCCGCCATATTCACCAGCGGACCACCGGAATTGCCCGGATTGATCGCAGCGTCGGTTTGAATGAACGACTGAAACTGGCGGTTGGGGACGATGTTGCGTCCTTTGGCCGAGACGATGCCAGCCGTCACCGTTTCCTGCAATCCGAAAGGACTGCCGATGGCGAGCACCCAGTCGCCTACTTCCATGCCGTCGGAGTTGCCCAGTTTCGCGGCCGGCAGCGGATGATCGAGATCAATCTTGATGACGGCCAAGTCGGTCTCGGTGTCGGTGCCGATCACTTTGGCATCGTGGCCCGGTGAAGTTGGATTTTCATCCTGCAACTTCACGCGAATGCGATCCGCCTTTTCAACCACGTGCCGGTTGGTAACGATGTAGCCTTTGGCATCCACAATTACGCCGGAGCCCAAGGAATGCTGGCGGATGGTGCCTGTGTCCGCTCCATTCTGGCCGCCGAAAAACTTGTCAAAGAAATCCTGAAAGGGGGAATCGTCTTCGCCATTGCCCTGGCCCTGATCCTGATCAGGATCGGGATGGATGGAGCGCCGACGGTGCGGGTTCTTGATCGTGGACTCGGTATTAATGTTCACGACGCTCGGTTCCAGCTGTTTGGAAATCTGGGAAAAAGTGTTTGAGAGCTGTTGCGGAGCAGGGATCGTCAGCGGGGTCGCGTCTGAGGACTTCTGACCCTCCTTGCCTTTCACTCCATAGGAGACCACGGTGCCAATTAGAATTCCAACCGCCAGCGTCGCCAGAATCGTAAACGTGTAAGCCCACCGGTTGGCTTTGAGGCGCACCCAAAATGCGCCTTCGCGCGAATCCATTGCTTCCTCCTGAGACTAACTTCTGATTATACCTTCGCCAAGGGGCGGGGAGCGTTCCCCAGTTCAACTCTTGGCAGGGGTCGGTTTGAAAGAGATATTCCCCCAGCGGCTAAAAGCCGCTATCGATTTGGGGAGTTACGGCACGGCTGAAGCCGTGCCCTTTCAAAACAAATTCCAAAGCAAAGCAAAGCAAATGCAAAGCAAAGCAAAACAAACTCAAAGCAAAGCAACACAAATTCAAAGCAAAGCAAATCAAGGCAAATGCAAAGCAAAGGCAAATGCAAAGCAAAGGCAAATCAAGGCAAATGCAAATCAAAGCAAATTCAAATCAAGGCAAATGCAAATCAAAGCAAAGCCAAAATCAAAGCAAAATGCAAAACTGACCCACTATCAAGTTCTGTTCATTAGACGCGGAAAACACGGCTAACGTTACTCGACAAGATCGTTACCCGGCATAATCGGGTGATAGAGACGCGGATTTGCTCGTCCGATTGCCGCGTCCTCTGAAGTGAGAGGAAAAAGCGCGAGAATACGGCACCGACCGCCGCTCGCTCTCTACAATTTCAGCGTCATCAGCGCCAGAAATAATCCTGTATAGGCGGCGATGACCAGCAGCACCAGCAGCGTCCCAAAACTCAGGACATTGAAAATTCCCCAGGGCTTCTGCACCGCGCCTATGGCCAGCTTCCATAACCCGAAACAACTCACCAGCGCACAAGCGGGAACCACGAAGAACCCAATCGCCCGCCCATGCGCCACGCGGGGAAAGACGATCAGGAACACGACGGCAGGAAGAAAAACCAGGGCGGGAACGACGGCGAGTGGGGCGCCGATCAGAAACGCGCGCTCGCGTTCTTTCAAAGTCATGGGGATCGGATGATCGGGCCGTCTGGTCATCGGGTCATCTGAAGCCCTCAGGTTTCCAGATCACCCGATGGCCCGATCACCCGACGACCCGATACTACTTGGCTTCGTACACCGTCTTGCCGCCAACCACCGTGCGCAGAACTTTCGTCTCCAGAATTTTCGGCGGCAAAGCGGCAGTAATATCCTGATCGAGCACCACGAAATCAGCCAGCATTCCCGGCGCCAGCTTGCCTTTTTGCTTCTCGGCGAACTCGGCAAACGCTGATCCTGTCGTGTAGGCGGCAATTGTCTGCTCGATATTCAGTTTCTGCGCTGGATAGTAACTCTTCTTACCGTCTTCGCTCATGCGGGTCAGCGCGGCATAAATCCCGCGAAACGGCGTCACCGGTTCCACCGGATAATCCGTGCCAAAGGCGAGCGTCACTCCGTTCCGAAGAAACTCGGCCCAGGCATAGGAATGTTCGGCGCGCTTCGCCCCCAGACGCGACTCGGCCCAGTTCATGTCGGTGAGCAGATGGCTCGGCTGCATCGACGCAATCACCTTGAGTTCCTTGAAACGCAAAATCTCTTGCGGCGTGGTGACTTGCGCGTGCTCAATGCGAAGCCGGTAATTGGAGCCGCCATCCACCGCCTTCACCTTTGCTTCTTTCGCTGCTTTCTCGGCCTCGGCAAAGGCGTCGAGGGCCATCTGCACTCCTTTGTCGCCGATGGCGTGGAAGCCGACCTGATATCCCGCCAGGACCCGCTCTTTGGTCATCGCATTCAGCTTGGACACTTCATATTGCGGCAGGCCGCTGTTCGTTGGATCGTCATTGTAGGGCTGAAGCAGAGCGGCCGTCTTCGAGCCGAGCGACCCGTCCATGAAGCCTTTCAGCATGCCGGTGTGCAACATGTTGTCGGACGCCGGATGGGAGTCGCGCTTGCGGTTCAACTCTTCCATCGAATCGTCAAACGGCAGCCACTCGGAAATCCGCGCCGTGAGTTTTCCCTCTTTTTCCAGCGTCTCGAAAATCTGAAAATCGTCCCACTGCGAATAGTCCTGAGCAGAGGTGACGCCGTGACTCGCCAGATCCGCGAGCGCCAGTTCTATGGCTTGCCGCCGCTTTTCGGGGGTGGGCCTGGGGATGACCGATCTCACCAGGTCTTGCGCCTTCTCCCGCAGGATGCCGTTGGGCGTGCCCGAGTCATCCCGATCGATCTTTCCACCTTCTGGATCGCGACTCGCCACTGTGACGCTGGCCAGTTGCAAGGCCTGAGTATTCGCCACGCCAATGTGTCCGTCGACACGGGCCAGGTAGACCGGATGCTTGCCGCTCACCTCGTCCAGATCCCAGCGCGTGGGCACAACCTTCACCGGCCAGAGGGTCTCATCCCAGCCTTCACCGATCACCCATGCCCCGGGCTCGGCGGCGGCGCACTTCACGCGCAGGCGCTCGCGAAACTCGTCCAGCGATTTCGCACCGACCAGGTTCACGTTCATCATTTCGAGGCCGGCGCTGGCCATGTGCATGTGAGCGTCATTGAATCCGGGCATCACGAAGTGACCACCGAGATCGACAACCGTTGTCTCGGGCCCTTTCAACTTCATGATCTCGTCGCGCGTGCCGACCGCCAGGATGTGATCGCCCACCACGGCCAGCGCCTCCGCGCGCTTGCCCGCGCCCAAGGAAGCCGTGGTATCGACCATGCCGGTGTAGATGTTGCCGTGGGTAAAAATCTGCTCCGCTTTCGGTTTCGGCGCGTTCTCGGCTCCGGGGACGCTCTGCGCCGACACGCCAGAAGCCACGACCAGCAGCACAATCAGAGCGATTCGCGTCATCATTCTCCAACTCCAGACAATGTGAGCATTGTAAGCAGAATGCGCCTCAGGCCGAGGTCGCGTCCATTGCAGTCGAACCATTCTTGCAACGTGTGCGCCCCCCCGCCGGAGCCGCCGCCGCCAATGGCAATCGCTTCGCGCCCCAGCGATAAAGGGATGTTAGCGTCGGTCGATGCCCGCTGCACCTGCGCCGTGTTGCCCAACTGAGTATCGACCGCGCGAATCACTTTCAGAAGCCGCGCATCCCGCGCCAGTTCGCCGGCAGGCCGGTTTCCGATCTCGACCACTTCGCTCTGCACCAGTTGCGTCTTACGGCTCGCATGTTGGGCAGCGGTCCGATTTTCGACGGCGACTACCTGGTCGAGCGCCAACCGCAAGGCTCGTTCCAGCCGATCAATTTCGGCCATGGACGTCGAGCGCAGGTCGACGCGCATGCTCGCCGATTCCGGAATCGAATTCACTGAAGTCCCGCCCCGAATCACGCCGACATTAAATGTTGTCTTCGGCGTAGCCGGCACCGACGTCTGGCTGAAGGCCTCGACGGTGCGGGCAAGGGCAATGATGGGATTGGGAGCACCGAAGTCGCTCCAGGAATGGCCACCCGGCCCGCGTACGATCACTTCAAAGCGGCGGCTGCCCAGGGCTTCCGCCACCACCGTGTCCGCTCCGGCACCATCGACAATCACGCTGTAGGCAATCGCATCGCGCCAGCGCGGCGTCGCGAAAACGTGGCGCATTCCGCGCAGATCGCCTTCGCCTTCTTCTCCCACGTTGCCGATAAATAAGAAGGGCATCCCGTGCGCAATGCGCGCACTCCCAAGCACACTGGCCAAGGCCAGCATGGCAGCGATGCCCGCGCCGTTGTCCGAAACTCCCGGCCCATACAGCCGGCTGCCCTGTTGCCGGATGTTCAGCGGAGTCGCGGCTGGAAACACGGTATCAATATGCGCGCTGAGCGCAACGTATCGGCTGCCATAGCCGGGACGCACGCCGAACACGTTGCCGACCTCATCCACTTGCACCTCGGTGAGCCCGAGTTCGCGAAAGCGGTCGGCCAGCCAAGCGCCGCGCACCGCCTCGCCAAATGGAGGCGCAGCCAATCGGGTGGCTTCCATCTGCCACAGTGCAAACTGCGATTCCTGGGAGCGAAACCGGTCGAAGGCGGCGCGCACCGGGGGCGAGCCAGCCAGCCGAGCGACTTCGTCCTGCACCGGGGGATACAAATCAGAAGCTGGCACTTCGGAAATCGACTCCATTCTGTGCGCCTATCGTATTTCGCCTATCTTATAACGGCGGAGCACTCGGGCAGTGAGTACTAATTCAAGTCATTTCAAGTCATAGGTCGCGAGTCGTTGGTGGTCGTTCGCCCGCCGCTGAATATGCCAAACGGCCAACGCGCGGTAGTGGGTCGGTTCGAAGGCATATTCCCCCAGCGGCTGGAGTCCTGAAAAGTGCTTTCTCAGCGCAGCAGTTCCCCAGCGGCTGGAAGCCGCCATTGATCTGCAGCAGTTGCGGCACGAGTGGAACTCGTGCCCTTCCCGGTCGTGCAGGAATCCAGAGTTTTTCAGAGTTACGGCACGGCTAAAGCCGTGCCCTTTCAAAGCAAATTCAAAACCGACCCACTACCAACAACCCGCGACCAACGACCGATTAGGACTAGTTTTGATAAACTATCCTCGTTCCGGTCCACCTCGCTCCCCACCCGCCATAGGAGGTATCGCCGTGAAACCCGCCGTAAAGATCTCCGCCATTGTGGTCGCTGTTTTGATCGTTCTGATCATCGCCATCCCGTTTCTCGTGGACGTCAACAACTTCCGTCCTCAGATCGAATCCAATCTGGGAGCCGCTCTGGGACGGCCGGTGAAGGTCGGCAACCTTGGTCTCAGCATCTTCTCCGGCAGTGTCGAAGCCGACCAGCTCTCCATTGCCGACGATCCCAAATTCAGCAGCGCCCCATTTATCCAGGCGAAAACGCTGAAGGTTGGCGTCGAGCTGCTGCCCCTGATTTTCAGCAAGCAACTCAACGTGACCAACCTGACCATCGATCATCCGGAAATTACTCTGTTGCGCGACCGCGACGGCGTCTGGAATTTCTCGTCTCTTGGAAACCAGGCCGGAAAGCAGCCCGCGCAACCGAAATCCTCCAGCAGCGGCTCGACAAATCCCAAAGTGAGCGTAGACGAGCTCGACCTGAAGGACGGAACCATCACCGTCGGCTCCATGACCGGAAAGCGCAAGCCGATTGTTTACGACAAGGTTAACGTTGCGATGCGCAATTTTTCCTTCACCAGCAAGTTCCCCATCACTGTCTCGGTCGAACTTCCCGGTGGTGGCAGTTTGAAACTCGACGGTAGCGCCGGTCCCATCAATCCGACGGATGCATCACTGACGCCGGTGGACGCGAAAGTGACCCTCAAGAAAGTCGACCTCGCGCAGTCCGCGGTGGTTGACCCCGAATTGGGCCTCACCGGCTCGGCTGATTTCGACGGCACCTTAACTTCCGACGGCAACATCGCAAAGGCCAGCGGAACCTTGAAGGCGACGTCGTTGAAGCTGGTTCCCAAAGGATCTCCGGCGACAGTTCCCGTCCAAGTGGTCTTCACCGTCGAGCACGACCTGAAAAATGAGACTGGAAAGCTGGTGCAGGGCAACGTAACCATCGGCAAGGCGCTCGCCCAGATGAGCGGCACTTACAACATGCGCAGCGACACGACGTCGGTCCAGATGAAGCTTACCGGGCAAGGCATGCCGGTCGACGACCTTGAAGCCATGCTTCCCGCGCTCGGCGTCGTTCTTCCCACGGGCTCGAAGCTCAAGGGCGGAACGCTTTCTCTCGCGATCGAATCCAACGGTCCGCTCAACAAGCTAGTTTCGACCGGCTGGGTAAAGATGAACAATGCAGAGCTCGCCGGCTTCAATCTGGGATCCAAGCTCTCCGCGTTGAGCGCTGTCACCGGCAAACAGCCGGGTACCGGGAGCGACACCAAGATCGAGAACCTCAGCTCCGACGTGCGCAACTCGCCGGAGGGAACGCGGCTCGATAAGCTGAACGTGGTGATCCCGTCGCTCGGAACCGTTACCGGCGCCGGGACCATCAGTGCCGACAAGGCCCTCGACTTCAAAGTGATTGCGAACCTGGCCGGAGTGGGAGCCGGTGTCACCAAGGTCGTGGGCGCCGGATCGGGTGGCATCCCGATCACGATTGGCGGCACCACGTCGAATCCAACCTTCATGCCGGATATGAAGGGAATGGCGACGGACAAAATAAAAGGCTTGGCCAATGTGGGCAAGACTCCAGTGAGCGGGTTAGGCGGTCTTTTAGGAAAGAAGAAACCCAATTAGCCGATTGGCGAGGTTTGGGTGGAAAGGTCTGCGCGGCTTTGCCTCGTCGGGACGGCCCTGAGGCCCCTCACCACGCAAGCATCAGCGCACGCCGCGCGTAGTCTCCGCAGTTTCCGCCGCGCTGACTTCGTGCATCTTGATGCCGTGCAGGATCGCGGCAATCACATTCTCGTCTCCGGCCGCGGTATTGATCATCATGTGATAGAGGCTGCGGGTTGGCCAGTCGGCGTTAAAGTAGTGCTTTACGTAGGCCATGCGCTCCTTGTCTACGTTCTCGACCAGGTCTTCGACGTCTTCTCTACTCTTGCCCATCGCCAGCAGACGGCGAACCTTTTCCTCGCGCGGAGCGTAGGTAAAAACGCGGAAAGTATCCTCGCGATCGCGCAGGAAAAATGGGCCGCCGCGCCCGACAATCACGGCATTGCCTTCCTCCGCAATCGAACCCATGATCTCCTCCATCATGGCCATCATGTGATCGGTATCAAAGGCGCGGGAGTTTCCCATGGGCATGCCGCGCTCGTAACTGCCGCGCCAGAAAGCCTTCGCCAGACGGTAGAGACGGCTGTCGACCCGCTCATCGCACAGACACACCGCCGATTCGTCCACCTGCGCGCGCCGGGCGATTTCGCTCGTCAGCTGCTGGTCCCACAACTTCCAGCCGAGGCGGCGAGCCAGTTCGCAGGCGATGCCTCCGCCGCCGCTGCCAAACTCGCGTTCCAGGGTAATGATGCGAACCATGTCGAACCTCCGTCATTCTACATCGGGTGCCTGAGAGCTCAGCGCTTGTTTTTTCGTCGGGCTTAGCTCGGAGCTTGTAGCTCCAGTTCGCAGGTAGCAGCTTGCAGCTTTCAGTGAACCACCATGCCGCCGCCCGATTTTGCCTTCTTAATGAGAAAGACAAACGGGATCAAACAAAAGATCACTATCCCGAGCACCCAGAAATTATCGATGTAGGCCATCATGGTCGATTGCCGGATCACATTTCCCTGGATCATTGCCAAGGCGTGCTGCTGCGCCGAACCGCCTCCCGCACCGGGACCCGAGCCGGCAAAGGTATTCGTCAGCCCGCGGAGCGTTGCCTGAAACTGCGGGTTGGCAGCGCTGAAATTTTCTGACAGCCGCGTCTGATGAAACTGGGCGCGCCGAGCCAGGCCGGTGGTGACAAAGGAAATCCCAACGCTGCCGCCGATGTTCCTGGCCAGATTCATCAGGCCTGAGGCGGCATTGTTCTTGTCACGGGGCAGAAAAGCATAGGCCGCGGTATTGATGGGTACGAACAGAAAAGCGAGTCCGATTGCCTGGTAGACGCGTGCCATAGTCACGGTGTGGAAATCTACGCTCAGGTCGAACGTGGTCATATGAAACAGCGAAAACGAGAGCATCGATAATCCGAACAGCATCAGATAGCGCGGGCTATAGCGCGATAGCAGAAGCCCCACGATGGGCATGGCCAGCATAATCGCGAAACCGCCGGGCATCAGCGCCAGCCCGGAGCGTTCGGCAGTATAGCCAAGCAGCGTCTGCATGAATAGCGGCAACAGCAAAGTGCTGCCGAGCAGGGCGAAGCCCAGCATGAACATCAGAAAGTTGGCGGTGGCAAACGTATGCTGGCGAAATAAATGCAGGTCGATAATCGGGTCTTTGTGGTGCCATTCCCAGAAGATGACGAAGATCAGCGAAGCAGCGGCGATGACGCTCAGCGCGAGGATGAAATTCGATTCGAACCAATCGTCGCGCTGCCCTTTGTCAAGGACCACTTGCAGCGCTCCCAGGCCGAGCGCCACGAAGCCGAGGCCGGTGTAATCAATATGAGTTTCGCTCAACTTGCGACGCTTGAAATAGGGGGGATCCTGAATGAGCCGCGAGGTGAGCAACAATGAAAGTATCCCTACCGGAATGTTGATAAAGAAAATCCAGCGCCAGGTAAAATTGTCGGTGATCCAGCCACCGAGCGTCGGACCAATCGCCGGCGCCATCACGACCGCGATGCCGTACACGGCGAATGCCATGCCGCGCTTGGCGGGAGGAAAGGTATCGGCGAGAATGGCTTGCTCGCTCGGCTGCAAGCCGCCCCCTCCCACTCCCTGCAGCACTCGGAAGAAGATCAGCATGCCGAGATTAGGGGCCAGCCCACAAAGAAACGAACTGAGGGTGAACAGGGCCACGCAGCCCATGTAAAAATGCTTGCGGCCGATGATCGAAGAAAGCCAGCCGCTCAGCGGTAGGACGATGGCGTTCGAGACGAGATACGACGTCAGCACCCACGTGCTCTCGTCCGTGCCCGCGGAGAGGCTGCCGGCAATATGGGGCAGAGCCACGTTGGCGATGCTCGTATCGAGCACCTCCATGAACGTGGCCAGCGTCACCGTCAGAGCAATAATCCAGGGATTAATCGCCGGGCGCCATTCGGCGGCCTCATTCATGGTGGTCGTTGCTGCGCCCATTATTTTTGGTCAACCCTTGCTTCGAGCCTCGAGCTACGGGCTGCGAGCGACCGGAACCGAGTCCATAAAACTCGCGGCTCGGAGCCCGCAGCTCGCAGCTACTTAATCCACACCTTCGGCACTACCGACATTCCCGGGCGCAGTTCATGCCTCTTGATCTCTCCCTGGTCGAACACGATCTTTACCGGTATGCGCTGGACCACTTTCACATAGTTGCCGGTGGCGTTTTCGGGGGGTAGCAGGCTGAAGCGCTCTCCACTGGCGCCGGCGATGGAATCGACATGTCCTTTATAGGTCTTTCCTGTGGCATCGACCGCCATCTCCGCCGACTGCCCCGCTTTCATGTGGGCAAGCTGCGTCTCCTTGAAGTTTGCCGTCACCCAGATGTCCGCTTCATCCAGCGGGATGAGCTTCATCATCTCCTGACCGGGCTGCACATTGAGGCCGATCTCGACGGTGCGATTGCTGACTGCGCCGCTGACCGGCGCGATCACCTTGGTGTACTGCAGATTCAGCTCCGCCTGGTCCAAGGCAGCCTTTTTTTGATTGGCGAAGGCTTGCGCCGACTCGGCCCGGGCGCGGATCGCTCGCATCGTCTGCGGCGCCGTATTGGCGGTGCGAAAATCGGCATTCGCTTGTTCGAGTTTGCTCTGTGCCTGTTCGATCTGCGCCGCGTAAGCGTCGGCATTGGCGCGCGCCGCTCGCAAAGTTGCCGCCGCGGACGAGGCGCTCGCCACCGCCTGATCGTACTGTTGCTGGGAAATCTCCTGTTTGTCGATCAGCAGTTTGTAGCGCACCAGATCATTCTGCGCTTTGGTGTTGTTCGCATCCGCTTCCGCAATCTGCGCTTTCGCGGCGTCAAGTTGCTGACGCGCCGCCGCGATTCCCGCCTTCGCACCCGAAACCCCGGCGCTGGTGCCGCTTACCTGGCTGGTTGTGCTCACGCTGGTGATGGGAACATTGATGCCCGCCGCCGCAGCCTGCGCCTGGGCGTCGGCGTATTCCGCGCGCGCCTGCGCCACCGCGACCTCATAGTCGGCAGGATCGATTTCCACCAGTACCGTGCCCTTTTCCACGTACTGATTGTCTTGCACGTTGAGCTTGATCACATGTCCGCTGACGCGCGAACTGATCGAGTTGATGTGCCCGTCAACCTGCGCGTCGTCGGTGGATTCATAGCTTCCGAGATATCGCCACAGAAAGAAGATCGCGACCACGAGCACGAGGCCGGCGAAAATCAACCACCATTTCGCGCGCGGACTACTCAAAAATGCAGCTCGCCGCTGATAGCGCGCTTCGCTGTCGGCCGGTGGCTGACCTCGCGGCGGCGGATTCTGCGGTGGCTGACCCGGCGACGATTGAGACTGCGGCGGTTGTGACTGCCCCGCACGCGACTCCGCCTGCGGTTTCGGCTCGGTTACAACGCTGCTGCTTGGCTCCCTGCTTCTTGACTCCATGGTGACGTCCTTGGATTGCTTCCCATGCAAGAGTTATCTCATGAATCGCTTTCCGTTGAGGGCTCGCTACTCAGGGTCCCTTATGCGATGACAAATATTCGCGAACACCCTCTTCGGCTCGCCCCAGCGCCCGGGCAAATGAAACCTTGGCCAGGTTGTGCAAATAGAGACTCGAAATTAAACTCTCGTGCGCGCTCGCCACTGCTTCCTGCGCCTGCACCACTTCGAGGTTATCGGTGACGCCAGCGGAAAAACGATCCTGCGATTGCGTAAGAGCCTGCTCGGCCAGATTCACCGAGCTCTGAGCGACCTCGACCTGATCGGCGGACGACTTCAGATCGAGCAGAGCATTGCGGATATCCTGATCGATCAGACCGCGCACGTCCGCCATCTGCGCTTGCGCCTGGCGCAGGCTGGCCTCCGCTTTCAGCACATCGGAATGAACCTTCCCGCCCTGAAAGATCGGAATATTCAATGTGCCGGATACCAGATAGGTAGGTAGCACATCGCCCGGAACCGAGCCGATTTCTCCGAAATTTGCCGCGACATCGACGGTCGGGAAATACCCGGCGAAGGCCGCGCTTCGTTCCAGTTGCGCCGCGGCCAGACGGTCTCGCGCCGCTTTGTAGTCGGAGCGCAGAGAATAAGCCCGCTGCAAACTTGACTCCAGATCGGGGATGGGAAATGCCTGGTAAGGCGCTCTCTCGGCCAATTCGAATTCCTGGCCGGGAGCCAGTCCAATCACGCGCGCCAGCGAAATTTTCTGCTTGGCGAAATCACTGGTGGCCGCAATCAGCTGCTGTTGCCGAGTCTGATATTCGACCTGCGCCCGCAACGTATCAATCGCCGGAGAGACGCCCGCCTGCTGTTGCGCCACCGCCTTTTCGTAAAGCGCCTTCGCTGTTTCCACCTGCGCCTGCGCCGTCTCCACGCGGGCCGCCCCGGCAATCGACTGCAGGTATGCGTTGCCGGTCGCAAGCACGACCAGATCGCGTGCGTCTTTCAGATTGAACTTGGCTACGCTTTCGCCGATCACCGACGAACGGTATTTCTGAATCGACTTCCAATCAAAGACGGTTTGGGTTGCCGACGCCCGCACGTCAAAGTAGGAAAACGGTCCGATGACGGGAGGGACGTGAGCGCCCGGAAACAGGGCGCCGGTAAAGCCCAGAGCTTGCAGGCTCACTTTCTGCCTGACCTCGGTCACATCTCCGTTGACGTGCGGAAGCAACTCGCTGAGCTGCTCCCATTTCTGGCCCCGAGCCTCAATGGTGTTGTATTGCGACAAAAGACCGGCCAGATTCTGTCGCAGAGCCCGCTCGATGGCGTCACTGAAGGTTAGCGGCAACACTCCGGGGGTGAGTTTTGCGTCCGGCACACTGCCAAACACCGAATTCTGGGCCGAGGTCTGAACCTGCGAAGTTGGAATCGACGAAATTTGAGACGGGGCTCCGCCGGTCGAACTCGAACCGGAACTCGAGCTCTGGGCGAAAAGCGGCCCGGAAAGCATCGCCGGAAGGAAAATAATAATGACCACAATCCATAGGAAACTCTGCAAAATGGGGGCGCGAAAATGCCGCAATCGGGCGGTAGAACGGTTCGCGAAAGCCATGGAACCTCAGTTGTTCTCCTTACCAGACAAAAATCATAAGTCTTTTGGACTCTTTTTGCCGAAGATGAGATGCAAATTGTTGATCCGACGCAGCTTCGAATCGACCCAGACTCTGGGATAGAGACGGGCCCTGCCTGCGTCTGGCCTGCGCCAAATGCCCCCATGCACCGACGGAGATGACTTTGGTCATCTTGTGTAACCCCAAACTGAAGTTCAATCTAGCAATCGAGTCCTTCCCTTCCCGGCGACTGAAGTCTGCCCAGGAAGACGTACGTATGAGCGAAAACACGAAACTGACGCCCAAAGGATCGGACTGGACGCGCCTGCTTACTGATCCCGATCTCGTCAGCCACCTCGGCGTCCTGCTCCAGACCTATCGCGAAGTGCCTCACGACCAGCGTGAAGCGGCATTGTTGCGGGCCATGCGCGAAATCAAGGATGCAGCCGTCAAACAACGTGAGAACAAGATCGAGAAAGCTCGCGAAAAGAACTGTGACATTCCCGCGAACGTAGCCGTAGCGCCAGCCGAGCCCCAAGTCGAATTTCATCCTCCCGAACCCGTGGAGGAAACGCCTCCCTTCGAACCGGACTTTGTCGATCTTGAAATGCAATCGGATCGCCGCCGTTTTCAGCGAATCAAGTGCTATGTAGCGGTCGAAATTCACGTGGAAGGGACGGGTAAGCCGGTCTGGGGCAATTTAGTAAATGTGAGCCGGGGCGGATGCCTGGTCGAGACCGCCAGCCCAGTTCCCTCCGGCAAAGCACTCGAAATCGGCTTGTGGGTGGCCAGCGGCAAGCTTTGGGTCAAGGGAGTTATCCTCAGCGGCGTCGCCACGCGCAGCGCGCCGTCGTTCGGCGTGCGAGTGAAATTCTCAGAGGCAGAACTGTCGGAAAAAGAACACCTGCGAGAATTTCTAAAGTTCGTCGAAAGCACCGCTCGTAAATCGCAGAGCGGAAAAGCCTACGTAGCTAAACTAAGGTCCTAGCGGGATCGTAGGGTGGGATAGGGCTCTGACCCCTCCGGACGGGCCGAGGGCTCGTAGTGCCCGATGCCGTAAGATTGATACATCCGGTGCCCTTTCAGGGGCTGGCCACGCGCCGCTTTCAGCAACTTTTCCAGCAGCCGGGGTTCATTCTTATGAGGCCAATCAGCATGAGAACGCCCTTCCGCGGACGCCGTTTGCTGGTGACAGCTACCCTGCTTGTAGCCGCTGGCCTTACCGCCCAGGTCTGCCTTGCCCGAAAAAAAGATAAGCACGCCGCGGCAGTGCAGATGGACGCGCAAAAATGCGCTGTCCACGCCCTCAACCGGCTGGCATTTGGTCCGCGCCCGGGCGACGTGCAGCGGGTCACCGAGATGGGCGTGGACAAATGGATCGAACTCCAACTCCATCCCGACAAAATCGACGATTCGGCGATTGACGCCCGGCTGGCCCCCTTCCGTACCCTGCGAATGGGCACCAGCGAGATCGTCGAGAATTTTCCACCCAATCAGTTGATCAAGCAGATTGCCGAGGGCAAGGCCTCGCTGCCGCGCGATCCCACCAGGCGCGCCGTGTATGAAGCGCAACTGCAGCGCTACGAAGATAAGCAGGAACACCAAAATAAGAATCAAGATCAAAATAAAGATCCCGATCAAGATAAAAAAGATGAAGCAGTGGCCAACCAACTTCCGTGTAGCGACGGGGCTTGCCCCGTCTCCACCGACAGCGCTCAAGCCGCCGACGCCGACCAGATGCGACGCCGCGAAGCCCGCCGCCAGGCAAATCGGAAGACGCAGGAACTTCTCGACCTGCCCGCCGACGAGCGCATGAAACAAATTCTGCAGATGTCTTCTGAAGAGCGGCGAGCGCTCGCCGCCACCACCAAGGGCCCCAAGGCCGATGCTCTGCTCGACGGCATGAGCGCCAAGCAAAAAGAAACGGTAATGGCGCTCAACAATCCCGAGCAGGTCGTGGTCAACGAATTGATGCAAGCCAAGCTGCTGCGCGCGATCTATAGTGAAAGGCAACTCGACGAAGTGATGACCGATTTCTGGATCAATCACTTCAACATCTTCATCAACAAAGGCGCCGACCGTTACCTGCTGAGCAGCTACGAGCGCGACGCGATCCGCCCCCACGTCCTCGGAAAATTCGAAGATCTGCTGGTGGCAACCGCAAAAAGTCCGGCCATGATGTTTTACCTCGATAACTGGCTGAGCGTCGGCCCGGATTCGGAAATCGCGCTCGGCATCGCGGAGCACGGCCGCGGCGATGGTCCTCGCAAGCCCAAGCGAGCCAGCGGCCTGAACGAAAACTACGGCCGCGAACTCATGGAGTTGCACACCTTGAGTGTAAACGGCGGCTACTCGCAGAAAGATGTCACCGAAGTGGCTAAGGTTTTTACCGGCTGGACGCTCGAGCCTCCTAAGAAGGGCGGCGACTTCCGTTTTGAGCAGCGCATGCACGAGCCTGGAGACAAGCTGGTCCTGGGACATCGCATCAAGCAAAACGGCGAGAAAGAAGGGCTGGAAGTTCTGCACCTGCTGGCACACGATCCAAAAACAGCGCACTTCATTTCGCAGAAACTGGCGATGCGCTTTGTCAGTGACGATCCTCCCGCAACGCTTGTCGATCGCATGACCCAAACCTTCTTGAAAAAGGATGGTGACATTCGCGAGGTGCTGCGGACCATGTTCAAGTCTCCGGAGTTCTGGTCGCCCGACACCTATCGCGCAAAAGTGAAAACGCCGCTGGAGTTCGTGGTCTCCGCAGTACGCGCCAGCGGAGCAGAGGTTGACGACGCGCGCGCCCTGGTCGGCAGGCTCAACAACATGGGCATGATGCCTTATGGCATGATGCCGCCCACCGGTTACTCGATGAGAGCCGATGTTTGGGTGAACTCCTCGGCGCTGCTGGGACGCATGAACTTCGCGCTGGGACTGGCCGCGGGAAAGATAAGGGGAGTCAAAGTTGATGCCATAAACTTAGTTGCGGTTGGCGGAGCAGAGCCGATGCCCGATCCGCAGCAGACACTGGCAACCCTGGAAAATTCGCTGCTGTCTGGCGATATTTCGAAACAAACGCACGATACCATCAGCAAGCAACTGGAAGATCCAACGGTCAGTCAGCGGCGCCTGGATGATCCCAAGCGTCCGCCGAACGTAGCCGCAATTACGGGATTGATTTTAGGGTCGCCAGAGTTTCAGAGAAGATAGCAGGGATCGGGACATCGGGTGATCGGGTCATCTAAGTTCAAGAGCCTTTGACCTTCGATCGCCCGATCACCCATCACCGGATGACCCGATCAGCACAGCTGAAGGCAGGTTCTATGCAAATTACTCGACGCATTTTCCTACGCAACGGTACGCTGGCAGTCGTCGGCACCACCGCGCTCCCGAGCTTTCTGGCGCGCGCAGCCTTCGGAGCCGCTGATCCCGGGCTCGGCAACAAGCGCATGGTCGTGATCTTCCAGCGCGGAGCGGCGGACGGCCTGAACATAGTTGTTCCGCACGGCGAAGCCGGCTACTACGCGATGCGCCCGACCATCAACATTCCCAAGAAATCCGTGATCGATTTGGACGGTTTTTTCGGCTTGCATCCGGCCATGGCATCCTTCGAGCCGCTCTGGAAGCAGAAGCATCTGGCCATCGTGCACGCCGCCGGATCGCCCGACCCCACGCGCTCGCATTTCGACGCTCAGGATTTTATGGAATCCGGCACGCCTGGCATAAAGGTCACTGACGACGGCTGGCTGAACCGCGCCCTCCGCGAGTTGCCGGGCGGTTCTGAGAGAGACAAGTCGGCCTTCCGCGCGATCGCGCTGGGCCCATCGCTGCCGCGTATCCTCTCTGGCAAAGAGCCCGCGGTAGCGGTTAACAATGTCAATGATTTTTCCGTCGGAGGAAAAAATCCCAACGCTGTTCCCATGTCGAACACCTTCGAATCCATGTACGACCACTCCGTGGACACCGTATTACACGGCACCGGCCAGGAGACGTTCGACGCGGTCAAGATGCTGAAGACAGCCGATCCCGCACATTATTCGCCCGCAGCGAAGGCAAATTATCCCAAGGGACGGTTTGGCGACAGCCTGAAGCAACTCGCTCAGCTGATCAAAGCGAACCTGGGAGTGCAAGTAGCCTTCGCCGACATCGGAGGCTGGGATCATCACGTCAACGAAGGCAGCACCCAGGGTCAGATCGCAAATGTCCTGGGCGATTTTTCGCAATCGATAGCCGCCTTCTGGACCGACTTAGGCGACTTAGGAGAAGAGACGGTAGTAGTCACCATGTCGGAGTTCGGCCGGACCGCCCGAGAAAACGGCAACCGAGGCACCGACCACGGCCACGCCAACGTGATGTTCGTTTTAGGAGGCCCGGTAAAGGGCGGCAAAGTCTACGGCCGCTGGCCGGGACTGGACCAGTCGCAGTTATACGAAGGCCGCGACCTGGCGCTGACCACGGACTTCCGGCTGGTGCTCGGCGAAGTTGTGTCGCGCTATCTGGGGAACAAGGATTTGAGGACGGTGTTTCCGGGATTTGAAGGGCAGCCGGAACAGTTTGTAAAACTGCTGGGCTAAAAGCTCGCGTAGGGGCGGACGCATACTGGCAACACTTCCGGCCGGGTCCGCCGGCCAGTCCGGACGAATGCGTCCGGGGCTACGTGACCTAACTAAACGTCAATCAGAACATCTTCGCCCTCAATCTTCACCGGATACATCGCAATCTTAGCCCCCGGCGGGCCGGCCTCACCCGTCTTCGGATCCCACTCCCATCCGTGCCACGGGCAAACCACCTTTCCTCCCGAAATCACGCCCTGCCCTAGCGGACCACCGCGATGGAGGCAGATGTTATCCATGGCGCTGATTTCGCCATTCACGTTGGCCACGCAAATCGTTTTGTCGCCACAGGGAAATTCTTTCGCTTCGTTGGGGCCGGGAAGGTCGGATTGAGAAGCGATCTTAGTGAGCATAGTGTGAACTCAGCCCTCGAGCATCTGGCGCAGGCGAACTGCAGATCCCTCGCTATGCTCGGGATGACAAGGAGTATATAACTGGAGCGATGACAGAAGCACATCGCGGGAGTCACGACAAGAATATACAAAACGGAAAACGACGCCAGAGTCTCAATCACTTCTTGCCGTAAGCCCGCGAGGCGATCTGCCCCTTACCTTCCTGAACCGTAATCGTCTGCCCCGTAGCGACGTTAGAGAGCTTGTCGACCTGCCCGCTCGGCCAGTCGATTTCGATCGAATCGGCTTTCGTCTTTGCTCCCAGGCCGAACGTCAGCACCAGTTCGCTGGAAGAAAGATAGCTGGAGCCGCTCTTCAAAGTAAGCCACTGCTTGTCGCCACCGGCGCTAACGCGAACGACTGCACCGATGCCGTCGCGATTGGACTTTGTGCCCACGAGTTTGATACGCAGGCTGTGATTGGTGCCGCCCTGATTCAGGTAAAGATGCGGAGGACCTCCGTTAGTCATGACCAGCAAGTCGAGCGCGCCGTCGTTGTCGATGTCGGCATAAGCCGCGCCCCGCGCGACTTTCGGAGCGACGAACCCGCTCCCGACTTTGTTCGTGACTTCCTCGAACTTACCGTTGCCCGCTTTACCGGAACCAAGATTGCGGAATAAGTGCGGAGGCTCAGCATAACTGACGCGCTTCTGCACCGTCTCGATCTGGTCTTCGATGTGTCCATCGGCGACGAAGATATCCTGCCAGCCATCATTGTCGTAGTCGAAGAAGAAGCAGCCGAAACCGAGCGTCAGAAGCGTCGCGCGGCCGACCTCCGAGCGCGGAGCTTCATCAACGAACAGTCCGTTACCCTCGTTGTGATAGAGCGAGAGCATCTGATTTGAAAAATTTGTAATGATCAGGCTGGCGTTGCCGGAGCGATCATAATCGACCACATCGACACCCATTCCGGCGCGGGCGATGCCATCTTCGCTGAACGCTATGCCAGCCGAAACCGCGCGCTCTTCGAAGGTGCCGTTCTTTTTATTCAGGTAGAGCTTGTTGGGCTGCGTGTCATTGGCAATCAGGATGTCAGGCCATCCATCGTTGTTGGTATCGAGAATGGCGATGCCGAGGCCCTTCGACGTTGGATCGTAAAGGCCAGCTCTTTGCGTGGCGTCTTCAAACTTGCCATTGCCGAGGTTATGCCAGAGACGCGCCGATGTTCCTTTATACGATTCGGGCGTGCAGTAGGATTTGTGCGATCCGTCAAGCGTGCAGTAGAGATCGGTCTGCTCCGACCACTGCACATAGTTCGCGACCACGAGATCAAGTTTGCCGTCGCGATCGTAATCGACCCAGGCCGCGCCGGTCGAGAACTCGTTCGGGCCCCACAATCCCGCGGCCTTGGTGACATCGGTGAAAGTGCCGTTGCCGTTGTTGTGGAAGAGATGGCTCTGCCCAACCGCCGTAATAAAGATGTCGTCGAACCCGTCGTTGTCGTAGTCGCCGACGGCAACGCCCATCCCAAACATTGAAATGCCGAGGCCAGACTTGCGAGTCACATCCGTGAAAGTACCGTCATGGTTGTTGTGGTAGAGCTTCAAGGTGGTCACGCCATTTTTGGTGTGACCGGGCCAGTCCTGACCATTGACAAGCAGAACGTCGGGCCAGCCATCGTTGTCGTAGTCGATGAAGGCGCAACCCGGGCCCATGGTTTCCGGCAGCCATTTTTTTCCGAAGGCTCCGTTGTTGTGCGCGAAGTGGATGCCCGCCTGGGCTGTGATGTCGCGGAAGGTAACGGTCTGCGCTGGTGCGAAGACGCTGGCCGTGATCAGCAGCCAAGGCAACACCCACCACGGAGGCACAGAGACACGGAGAAAAACCAGGTCTTTTTTTTCGAGCATTTCTCCGTGCCTCAGTGTCTCCGTGGTGGATTTTTTCTTGGGGGAGCGCATTACTTTGCGGCTCCATGAGTCACGCCGACGCTCGCGGTTAGACGCTTGGCTGGCGCGTTGTTCAAAATCGGCAGCGGGACCGACGTGTGCTCGTGAATGCTCTGGCGTTCATTATTGTCTTCGGGATTGAGTTGGCGGTAAGGACCGGTGATGGCCTGCGACGCTTCGTCGGCTTTGAAGCGCAGGTAGCGCGCCTCATGCTCTTTCGACATTTTTTTGTCCCCGAGGCCGTTGTAGCAGAGCATGAGATTGTAATGCGCCTGCAAATCCTCGGGATCGACGGCCAGCACTTGCTGCAAAGTCTTTACCGCATCGGAGTACTTACGCTGAAGGAAAAGAACGCGGCCAAGATTGTTGAGTACGACGCGATCGCGAGGATATTGGGCGAGGACGATTCGGAAATGCGCGGCCGCCTGCTCGTAGTCTCCCGCCGTCTTCATCAGCGATCCATAAAAGAAATTGGTGCGAGCCAGCTTCGGATCGATCGCCAGCGCTTTCTCAAGCACAGTGCGAGCGCGAACAACGTCGCCCTCTTGCAAAGCGGCGCGCCCGATGTTGACCCAACCGTCGGGATTTTGCGGATCGATCTCGGTGACTTTCTCAAACGCCGCCTGCGCCGCCTTCAGATCGCCTTGCAGCAACAGGCCGATGCCGTAATCATTCCAGCGCTGCCAGTCTTCTTTCTCCAGTCGGATTTTGGGCTTGGGCGCGGGAGCGTTCGCGGGTAAAACATCGACGGCTACTTCGTTCTCGGCAACCGCGATGATCGGGAGATCTGGAATTTTCTCCGACTTCGCTGATACGCCGTGCAGCGAAGCCGAGAAGGCCATCTTTGTATCGTCGTAGTCGGGAGTCACAGAAGCAGATACGACGCTGGGGGTTCGATTCTCGTCGCGCTCGCTTTCCCGCTCGCCGGCAAAGGCGAATTGGGTGTTAAACCACGAGAACTTGCGATAGCAGAGCCGCGCGGTCAGAGTGATTTTGCTGCCGGTCTTCTCCGGAACCTTCATGCGAAAGTGCACGGTGTCAGCAGCGCCGGGCGGGATGAGACGCACATACACCACGGCGCGTGTTGCCCAGGCGTTGCGCTTGTTAATCGGATTGCCGTGCGCATCCACCTGCAGCGAGCGATAGAAGTGCGCGCCTTTTTCCACCGGCCCCTTGCCGTTGTCCTCGACCATGCCGCTCCAGAAAATTGTCTGGCCTTTGTCGTCGACGCCTTTCAGTTCGAGCCAGGTGTCGTAGGCGTCGACCGTCCCTCCGGGAAAGAAATGGCCGACGCGTTTGGTGCGCACCACGACATCAACGCGAACGGTGTCTCCGCGACGCACGGCAGCGGGCACGCGATTAAGAGGGGCGGTAACAGAAGCGGCCTCGACATCGGAACTCGAACTGGAACTGGCGCCCGCCGTGACTTTTGCTTCCGCTTCTTCGCCCACGGCGAAGGTAGTGGCGAGCTCATGTTGCGCGATCGCTCCCGCTTTCAGTGCCATCGTTGCAGGTGTAATCGCAAAAATGTCTACCGTAAGAGCTCCGCTGGTCAGAAAATCCTCGGTGGCTTTCAACTGCGCGGCGTCTTCATTCGCAGTGGGCAGAGCCGTATTCGCCGCGGGGAAACGGTGCGAGTGAACCTTGCCGCCAACATTTCCCATGTCATTGGAAGGTTCGAGCGGCATGTGGCAATCGGCGCACTGCTGCGGCTTCGGCGGGTAATAGAACGAGCGAGCTCCCTCGCCAGAGACGCCGCTGGCCTGCCAGTTGTCATATTCATTGAAGCCGCGAATCCAGCGGTAGTGATTGACCGGCACGTCGAGATGCACCTTGTGGCAAGAGGAGCAGAACTCCGCCGTCTGCTGTTTCATGAAAGGCTTGAGGAAAACGCGGCGGTGCGGCTCCGGATTGAGCTTGATCATGAAATCGTGCAAGGCGCGAACCAGCGGATTCTTGCTGGCCGCGAGCTCGTGCAACCTGGGATATTCGAGATAGAAATCTCCCTGCCCCATCGTGCTTTTTACGTCGGCGATGGAGTGGCACATCATGCAGCCAAGTCCCGCCTGCGCTTCAGGAGTGTGCACGATCTGTTTAATCGGTGTATCCATCTTGCCGGCGTAGAGCACGGCCGGATCATGGCATCCACCGCACCATCTCGAAGGCCTGGTGCCGATCGTATCCTGCATGTACTCGATCGACTTGCGATACCACTGATTGTTGAACGATGAAAAATGATGGGCCGAGCTGTTCCATTGGTTGTAGATATCTTCATGGCAGCGCTTGCAGGAATCGGATTCCATGAAAAACTGACTGGGAATTTTTTCGCCGCCATAAACCTGAGCGGAGCTGGGGAAAAATGGACCGCTCGGGCCGTCGCCTTCGCCGTTCATATTGAGCGGAGGCAGCATCGGATTTTCAATACGAGCATGGTGGCTCCAGCGCGTTTCGCGGAGGTAGCGCGCAACAGGCGCGAGCACAGCCAGCCCAGCGAGCATTACGACGACGCGAACTACAACATGACCGGAGAGCCATCCGCGATTTCCCATGCGCGCCGCAACGAGCATTCCGGCGCCGAGAAAACTCAAAGCGAGATGGATGTAGACAAGTGTCCACTCCGCCCGCAACGCTCCGGTGTAGATCAGCGCGAGTCCCGGGATCGCACCGATGAAGAGGAAAACCATCGCGATGCGGATGAGGGCTTCCCCTTGACGCCAACAGCGGAGAAGCCACAGCAGGATTAAGAAGGCGGCCACAGCGCCGGCCAGGGCATGCAACAACACGACTGCGGCATAGATAACATTTGCCTGGGGGAACGCGTAAAGGTAAACCGCGGACACAACCAGGAAAATGATCAATAGTCGCAAAGCGCGATTCATAGAAAGTCTGAGGATGAAGTGACAGATTACTGCGGGATCACATAAAACCCGCGCCCCACTGGTTGCGCCATATTAGCGTTCGGCGGGAAGAAGTGTCTCTAATTAAAACAGATTAGGAGGACGCGAACGGCTTGCGACAATGATCGCGCGCGAAATCAGGTCGGGCTGTTCGCGTTACGCCTCCGCATCAGCTCGAACGATGAAGTTGACCCGACGAGCGCAACAGAGAAAGATAGTGATTGTGCCCGCCTCTGTCTCCGCCGTTGCCAAGACGCTGGTTTTCACCGTATTCGTTCCGGGAACGGTCGCCGGCTATGTTCCTTGGCGGTTGCGGCAGAATGCGGCGCCGGTGACGGGCCCTGAAGAATGGGCTGCGCTTGGCGTAATCGTCATCGGAATTGCGATCTATCTCCATACCGCTTTCTGGGGCTTCGCGGTGATTGGCGGCGGGACGCCCGCGCCGATTGCACCCACCAAAATTCTCGTCGTCCAGGGTCTGCATCGTGTCGTGCGCAACCCCATGTATATCGGAGTCGCGCTCGTCATCGGAGGACAAGGATGGTTGTTCCATTCCCGCCACATCGCCATCTACATGGTTGGCATGTTGCTGGTTGCCCACTTGTTTGTCATCTCTTATGAGGAGCCGACCCTGCGAAAACAATTCGGCGAAGAATACGACCACTATCGCGCGTCGGTGCCGCGCTGGATTCCGAAATTCAGGGGTTAGGAATTGGTCTGGCGGACGTGAGGGTGTGAGACTTGTGTGCTTGGGATCGTCATCCCAAGCAAAGCAAGCGATCTGCATCTTGCGGCGAACCGCAGGTCCCTCGCCTCACTCGGGATGACAACCACTGCTAAGGACGCCGATGGCAACAGAGTCAATGCGACGACAACGATCGAGGCTACAGTTTTCTCCGCCACAACGCTCCGGCAGAACGCACGCCGGCTTTGAGTTTCTCGCGCAGTGGACAGCTATATAGCAGGTCGAGAAAGCTTTCCATTTCGCGCGCAAACCCGCCGCCATAGCCGAACCACCAGATCTTCTTCATGCGCGGAACCAGATCGCTATCGACATACTTCACGCGTACCATTTCTTCCAGTCCCCAGCGACCGTGGGTGCGGCCAATTCCACTCGCTTTTACGCCTCCATGCGGAGCTTCGCTGATACTGAAACACGACACCGCATCGTTCACCATCACCGTGCCCACATTGATGTGGCGCGCCAATCGCTCGCTGCGGGCGCGATCACGCGTCCAAACGCTGGCCGCCAGTCCGTAGTCGGAATCGTTGGCCAGGCGCACGGCCTCGGCATCGTCGCGGAAAGGTGCAATCGGCAGCACGGGACCGAAGGTCTCTTCCTGCATCACGCGCATGCTCTGATCGACGTCCGCCAACACCGTGGGCGCAAAAAATGTTGGACCAAGTTCGCGCAGGCGCGTGCCTCCCGCGAGAACACGGGCGCCGCGCTGCTTCGCATCCTCAATCTGCGATTCGACGACCCGCACTTGCCGCTCGTGGATCATGGGACCAATCTCAGTCGCTTCTTCCACGCCATTGCCGACGCGCAATTTGCGCGCCTTCTCGCTGCATGCTTCCACGAAAGCGGGGTACAAACTCCGATGCACATAACAGCGTTCGACCGACAGGCAGGTCTGCCCCGCGTTCACGAAAGCACCCCAAACCGCGCCGCTCGACGCGACATCGATATCCGCGTCTTCGAGCACCAGCATCGGGTCTTTGCCGCCGAGCTCCAGCACCACCGGAAGCAGGCGCTCGGCCGCAATCTGCGCGATTCGACGGCCCGTCGCAACGCTTCCGGTGAAGACCAGCTTGTCAATTTGACTCCCAACCAGCGCCGCTCCCGTGGCGCCTTCGCCGGGCAGCACCTGAAAAACGTCATCGGGGACTCCAGCCTCGCGCAGCAACACCTGCAGTTCGAGCGCAATCAGCGGCGTCAACTCAGAGGGCTTGAGCACCACGGTGTTTCCCGCAACCAGCGCGGCCAGCACTTCAGTCGCCGGAATGGAGAAGGGATAATTCCACGGCGAAATGATTGCCACTACACCATAAGGCTCGTGCAGAATGCGCCCCGACTTGGTTTTCATCGCCAGATTCCCGTGCGCCAGCTTTTGTTCGCGCAGGATTGGGAATGCATTCTCGATGAGGAATCGGGCCGCGTCGAGCACGACCAGAACCTCGGTGAGCAGAGCCTCCACCTGGGGCTTACCCGCTTCCAGCGTGATGAGGCGAGCGATGTCGATCTTGCGCGTAAGAAGAATCTGTTGAAAGCGGCTGACGACGCGCAACCGATCGCGGATTCCCCACGCATTCCACTCCGGCTGCGCGGCGCGTGCACGCGCCACCGCAGCGCGAACTTCAGTCGGGCCGGCGCCATCCAGTTCGCCCAAAACCCCCCCGGTTGCCGGGTTCACGGACGCGATGCGGGAGACGGCGAATTCAACATTGGTGGCCATCTGCGAAGAAGTGTACGCGGGATGGAACGGGCGCGCCAGAGGGTTCATCTGCCTGGGAAATGCCGGATGTTTCGTGTCGCGCAGACACTCCCGCCCGTGCAAAGGTCGGGAATTGGGCACGCCCGCGGGCGAGGCGCCCGCGCCACACTGGTACTCCACCTCAGTACTCGACCTCCACCAGGTACAGCCCGTTGGCGGGCGCAGTCGGGCCAGCCGCGGTACGGTTTTGCGTTTCGAGAATGCGGCGAAAATCTTCCAGGGTGATAGTTCCCTTCCCGATCAGCAGGAACGTAGCCACCAAATTCCGCACCATATGGTGAAGAAATCCGTTGCCCTGAACCGTATAGATCAATTCTTCTCGCTCCCGTATCCAGTTCGAAGAGAAGATCGTCCGGACGTTTGTCGTGTGAACATTTTCCGCAGCCGCCATTCGCTCCACCCGCTCCGGATCGACGGCTGCAAACGACGTGAAATCGTGCTCGCCTACGACCACGCGGGCGGCCGCAATCATCAACGATTCCTCCAGCGGATACGGATAGTGCCACACATACCGCGCCAGAAATGGCGGGCATATCTCTGCGCGGTGTATGCGATAGCGATATGTCTTCGCGCGCGCCGACTTACGCGCATGGAATTCCGGCGCAACCTCGGCCACCTCCAGCACTCGAATCGAAGGCGGCAAAATGTCGTTCAGGGCCCGCATCCAGTTCTGGGCGGGAATCGCGGATGCGGTTGCAAAACTCGCAACCTGCGCCAGCGCGTGCACGCCTGCGTCGGTGCGGCCGGAACCCTGGGGCAGTACATTTTCTCCGCTCAATCGTCCAATGGCTGAGGCGAGCGCGCCTTGCACCGTGGTCCGGCCGGGCTGCACCTGCCACCCAGCGAAATCGGAGCCATCATAAGAGAGGGTCAGTCTGAGATTACGCACGTTGCTTATCGAATCTGGCCGCGATGGCAGCATCCGTTGTCTGTTTTCGAGGCTTTACCACCGCCGTCACAAGAACGCGGTGCCGCGTCAGATATACTATTTCACTTGCAATCAATTTACTTACAATCATTACTTACACTGGAAAAGATTGTCTTTTCCCGACAACAAATGAAGAGATCTGCAGGATTGCACGGAACTCTTGCCCGTCGTTCTGCGTACTAGCAGATGGCTAACAAAAGTGCGCACCACTACGTCCGTTCCTCTCAAAGCGGACTTCAAGGTGATTCATGGAGAAGATGCGAATGCAACGTTCTTCACTGTCGACTGCAATATTGACTGCGTTTCAGCGGGTTGCCGCCCTTATCCTTATTACCGCCATGGTCCCTGCGGGCTGGGCGCAAGATGCGTCGTCCGCGCCCAGCGCACCATCGGCGCAGATGCAGGCCTCGCAGGCTGTATCGTCAAAGTCGCAGCCTTTTGATGTCCAGCAGTATGCCAAACCCAAGTCGCCCTTTCCTAACGTAATTGCTCCGTACACTCCCCGGCACGTGGAAGCTCCAAACCTCGCTAATACGCCGCGCATCGATCAACTCATGCACGACGGCAAACTTTATATCTCAATGAACGATGCGGTGGCGCTGGCGCTCGAAAATAACCTCGATATTGCGATCGCCCGTTACAACCTGAACATAGCCGATACCGACGTCTGGCGCGCCAAATCGGGCGCCAACACCATTCTCGGTGTCAATAATGGTGTGGTGCAGAACACACCGGGCGGTGGCGTAGGCGGTCTGGGCACGCAAGTTGGCTCAGGCCAGGGAGGAACCTCGGTGGCGGCGGGCGGTGCCGGCGCTGGCTCCGCCGGCCTGGTGGGATCAACCTTTGGCAGCGGGCCACAAATCACGAGTTTCGACCCGATCATTACGGGGACGCTGCAGCTTGATCGTTTCAATAACAGTCTGTGCAACAGCCCTTTTTGCGCGCCTGCTGAACAAAATACAGCCACGGCAAATTTCTCCTACACGCAGGGATTCCAGTCGGGCACAAGCCTAAGCGTGGGCTTTAACAACACCCGTTTTACTAGCGGAGGAATCTTTACGGCGTTGAGTCCGGAGTTGGATAGTAGCTTCCGCGCTCAAGTGACTCAGCACCTATTGCAGGGCTTCGGATTCGCGCCGAACACTCGCTTCATTCAAATTGCGAAGAACAATCGTGAAATCTCAGATGTGGCTTTCCGGTTGCAAATCACTTCCACCGTCGACCAGATCGAAAATATGTACTGGGATCTGGTATACGCCTACGAGAACGTCCGGGTTCAGCAGGAGCAATTGGCCTTTGCTCAGAGGACCCTTTCTGACAACCGGAAGCAGGTGGAAATCGGAACTCTCGCGCCCATCGAGGTTGTCCGGGCGCAGAGCACCGTCGCATCCAATCAGCAGACGCTGACTCTAGCGCTGACCAATCTCCAATTGGAGCAACTCCTGATGAAAAATGCGCTCAGCCGCACGCTGGTCGACCCGGTGCTGGCCGACGCCGAAGTTATTCCTACTTCGACTATGGAATTGCCTGCGCAGGAAGGTGTCGCCCCCACCCAGGACCTGGTCAACGATGCGCTAGCCCATCGTCCGGAATTGTCGGAAGCAAGAATCAACCTTACCAATACCGAGATCAGCAACAAAGCGGTCCGCAGTGCGCTGTTGCCTAGCGTCGACTTGTTTGCTTACTACAGCGGCAACGGTTTGGGCGGGTCACAGAATCCCGCCTATCTCTGCGTACTTCAGCCGTCAAACCCAAATTGCCCTCCAGGCTTTACAAGCGCTCCCAATGTTTCTTACAGCGCCACGTTGAACCAGCTTGTCAATTCCACGGCTGCCGACAAGGGCGCGGGCATCTCGATCAACATCCCACTCCGCAACCGTGCGGCGCAAGCCATTCAAGTCCGTTCCGAATTCGAATACCGGCAAGCCCAGTTGCGCATCCTGCAGATCGAAAACCAGATCCGCATCGAGGTGCGCAATGCGCAGTTTGGCGTACAGCAGAATCGCGCCAGCGTTGCTTCCGCCCAAGCCGCTGTCGATCTGGCGCGCCAGTCTCTGGACGCGGAGCAGAAAAAATACGCGCTCGGCGCGTCTACCTCAACTCTGGTGTTGCAGAACCAGGCGGCCATGACCCAGGCAGAAGTCACGCTCGTCTCCGCCAAGGCACTGTACGAAAAGGCGGAGGTCGAACTGGATCGGGCCATCGGCCTGCTGCTCGATCACGCTAATATCCAGATCGCCGAGGCCGAGCGAGGCCAGGTTACGCAAATGCCGAACATTCCGCATGTTGCACCACGGCCAGCCGACCAATTGGCGCCGGTGAACCGTCCGGTCCAACCGCAGCAGTAGCGCCGCAACCGCAGCAAGAAATTCTCTGATGGAGCGCCGGGAGGCCCCCGCCCGGCGTTTCCTTTTTGTGGGCGTTTTCCTTTTGAACGCCGTCGCAGGTCGCGTATCCTCTCTCCGTGACGATCTCCGACATTGGCAAGGATAGTGGGAACAACGATGCCCGCGTAGGGACGAGCGTCCTCGCCCGTCCAAGCCGAGCCAAGCTCGGCGGGCTTTTCGCCGGCAGCGGCAGGAGCCCCGCGTGATCCTCTCCGTAGTCATCATCACCCACAACGAAGAAACCAACATCGGGCGCACGCTGGCCAGCGTGCAGCCGCTGGTCGCCGACTGCAGAGGCGAGGTCATCATCGTCGACTCCGGCTCAACTGACCGCACCGTCGAGATCGCAAAATCCTTCGGCGCGAAAGTGTTCGTCGAGGAGTGGAAGGGCTACGCCGCGCAGAAGAACTCGGCGATCGAAAAGGCGACGGGAGATTGGATTTTGAGTTTGGATGCGGACGAAGAACTCTCCGACGGGTTGACAAAAGAAGTTGAGGAAATCTGCCACGGGCCCGCCGAAGACGGATTTGGATCGGAAAATGGCTACTGGCTTAAGCGCCAGAACCAATTCCTTGGCCGCGCCTTGCGACATGGAGGCTTCTGGCCCGATCCCAAGCTGCGAATGTTTCGCCGCGGCATGGGTCGAGTGGAAAACCGGGCGGTACACGAAACGTTTCAGGTAACTGGACGCTTAGGAACGCTATACTATCCCCTTCTCCATCACGCCTACCCCACCCTCGCCGACTACATCGACCACATGAATCGCTATTCCTCCCTCGGCGCGGAGATGCTCGTCGCCAAGAGCCATCGCAGCTTCAGCCTCTTCAACATTGTCGTCCGTCCGTGGGCAACCTTTGTGTACAACTATTTTTTTCGCCTCGGATTTCTCGACGGCCGCGAAGGCCTGCTACTGCACGTCTACCATGCAGTCTATGTCTCGTGGAAATACGTGAAGGCGTGGGAACTGGGGCAAGAGAAATAATTGAGTGATGTGACGTGCTTTTACGCGGGCGGGGGCGCCCGCGCCACACGAGTGGGGGCCATGTTGAGAAATCAGCGTGTCCTCTCCGGAAACGAGTCAGGATCAGAGTGCAGGAGGAGACGGGGCAAGCCCCGTCTCTACAATTAGAGGAGCGGCTAACGTCGGAGCGTGATGCGCATGATGTCGTACTCCACCGCCACCAACCGCTGCGGAAATTTTGACTCGACGTAAGATCTAACATCGGAGACCGAAGGAATCCCGTCCCGGCCGGTTAGTCCGCGCGCGTCGTCGAGCAGAATGATGTGCGGGTAGGGATGGCTTAATATCAACTCCAGTTCCGCCGACAAGCGCTGTTGGTCGCCCTGCTTGCCAACCCAGCCGTAGTAGCCCGCATCGAGCCAGAAGAGTGCCGGGCCATTTAGTAATGTCAGTACCTCGGGCATCACTGCGTGGCTATCTCCACAGAAAATTCGAATGTGCTGGTCGCGGACGAATTTGCGCGTGGCACGTTTCGCCAGTTCCGGAACGTACTCGATCGAGTAAATCTTCGCGAAACAGCCTTTCATCGCTGCGACCATCTCGCCGTAATAGGTTCCCGTCTCGACCAGCGTCTTCAGCCCAAATCTCTCGCCATACTCGCGCACCACCCTCTGCTTCAACAGATGAGGAGAGCGCAACGGCCGGCCGCGCAATATCCAATACCAATAATCGGGATAGTGCCCTAACGACTTATACAACCCATACGCAGGAGTACGCTGCAACAACCGCCGAAACGCTTTCAGAATCCCTCCGCGAAAGAAGAAGACTCAGCATAGGTGCCCGCGAAAACCACCGTCAAGCCCATCGCCCTTTACGGGTGATCTTTGTGATCCCTGCCAACCGCTCGGTCGGTCGCGCCGTTTTGCAGACCGATGATTGCTCCTCTATCATCGGAGTTATTGGTGGGGAGTCGGAATGGCCGAGAACAAACCGAGAATCGATGAGTCCAAGACTGTAGCGGAAAGCCCGATTTCCGATGTTTTTGAAGGGCGGCATCCTGCGCCGTCGGAGAAGGAGTGGGCGGAGAAGACGCTCGCGCCCACGCTCGAGAAATCGCCTGAAAAGCCGATCGGCGCGCCCACAGGCACCAACCTTGACGAACATGGCCACGCCCGCTTCAGCACCATCTCGAACGCGTCGATCCGCCGCCTCTACACGCAGGCCGATCTCCCCGCCGACTGGAACTACGACCAATACCTCGGCTATCCCGGCCAATCGCCCTACGCGCGCGGCATCCACTCCACCGGCTACCGCGGCAAACTCTGGACGATGCGCATGTTTTCGGGCTTCGCTTCGCCCGAAGAAACCAACCAACGCTACAAATATCTGCTCGAACATGGCGGCGGCGGATTGTCGGTCGCCTTCGATCTACCGACATTGATGGGCTACGACTCCGACCACGCGGCCAGCGAAGGGGAAGTCGGCAAGTGCGGCGTGGCCATCGATTCGCTCGAAGACATGGAGATCCTCTTCGACGGCATTAGCCTCGAAAATGTCACCACGTCGATGACCATCAATTCGCCCGCCAGCGTGCTCTGGGCCATGTATCTGGTGGTGGCGGAAAAACAGGGCGCGGACTGGAAGAAAATTTCCGGCACCATCCAGAACGACATCCTCAAGGAATACATCGCGCAGAAGGAATACATCTATCCCCCCGCGCCGTCGATGCGCCTGGTGATTGACACTTTCGAATTCGGATCGAAGTTTACGCCGCGCTTCAATACCATCTCCATTTCCGGCTACCACATTCGCGAAGCGGGATCGACTGCGCTGCAAGAATTAGCGTTCACGATTTACGACGGCGTCGAATATGTCGAGTGGGCGCGCCGCCGGGGCCTTGACGTGGACGACTTCGGACCACGGCTGAGTTTCTTCTTCAACGCCCACAATGATTTCTTCGAAGAGATTGCCAAGTATCGAGCCGCCCGCAAGATCTGGTATCGCCTGATGAAAGATCGCTTCGGTGCGAAGAACGACCGCACCCGGTTGATGCGCTTCCATACGCAGACTGCCGGTGTGTCATTGCCGGCCCAGCAACCGATGAACAACATCGCGCGGGTCGCTCTGCAGGCGCTGGCCGCGGTGCTCGGCGGCACGCAGTCATTGCACACTGACGCCTACGACGAAGCCCTCGCGTTGCCGACGGCGGAAGCTGCGCGTATCGCTCTGCGCACGCAGCAGATCATCGCGTTCGAATCGGGAGCTGCCCAAACTGTCGATCCACTTGGTGGAAGCTACTTCGTCGAAAAGCAAACTCTCGATATGGAAAAAGGTGCTTTTGATTACTTCGACAAACTTGACCGGATGGGCGGCATGGTCAAAGCCATCGAGCGCGGATATCCGCAGAAAGAAATTGCAGAAGCCAGTTATCAATACCAGCGCGCCGTTGAAGCGAATGAGAAGATCACGGTCGGGGTGAATGATTTCGTCATCGAAGAAGAATCGCCTCACATTCTCTACATTGATGAATCAGTGGCCCGCGCGCAGGAGAAGAAGCTCAAAACCTTGCGCGCCCGTCGCTCGAATGAGGAAGTCGAGCGCCGCCTCGATGCCCTGAAACATGCCGCCGCCAAAACTCCGACAGCGGGCAGCAACGGCAATATCTCGGATGTCAATACTATGCCCTACATTGTCGACGCGGTTCGCGCCTACGCCACCGTGGGCGAAATCTGCGAAGCTCTGCGGCAGGTGTATGGAACCTATACTGAAGTGAGCATCACTTGATTTTGCGGTCAGGTGAGGCTGCGATAAACGGTGCTTCCGATCTCATTTTCCAGTTCTCCGCGGCTCCAGGGGTCAAACTTGAGGTTGCAATTTGCAACCTCAAGTTGCAAATGCGCTGTCCGGCGCTTGTTTCCAGAGATCTTGCACGAGCAATGCGCGATCTGGTCAGTCAGTCGTGCACGACCGGGGTCCGGTAAATTCTTCGGGTTCGCGTCCGGGAACTAATGTGGGCGCAGAAACTGCGGATCGCTTTCATCACATTCGCGCCGTTCATCCGTCACAAGCCATACCTGGTCGCGACCGCTAAGATTCCGGAATGCAACCGCGATCAGGAAAGTCCGTGGCGATAACGCGTCCCTTGGCAAACCGACGAAAAGCAGCCGTGCTCCCCATTGAGCCTCGAATCACGATTCTGAGACAGCAACGAGTCATCGTCGATACGGCTTTGGCCGAGATCTACGGGGTTACGGTAAAGCGCCTAAACCAGCAAGTGAACCGCAACCGTAGCCGGTTCCCCGCCGATTTCATGTTCCAGCTCAAAGCGCGCGACTTCGCCGCTTTGCGGTTGCAATTTGCAACCGCAAAGAAAGGTCGTGGCGGCCGACGCTCACTTCCCTATGTCTTCACCGAGCATGGTGCGATCATGGCAGCGACGGTGCTCAACTCCGAACAGGCAGTACACATGAGCGTTTTTGTGGTGCGCGCCTTTGTCCGCTTACGGGCGACACTGGCCGCGAACAAGGAACTCGTCAGCAAGATTGAAGAAGTAGAGGAACATCTGGCACAGCATGATGGCTCTATTCAGGAAATCGTTAGGTTGATCAAGAAACTGATGGAGCCGCCGCCCACTCGCCAGAGCAAGATTGGATTCGCTCTTCCGTCGGCGCGACCCCGACTGGTCGTGACCTAGAGTCCGAATCCAGTTGAACTGCACGGAACTTCCAAGTCTGCTCACAGAAACAATTGCGCAAGTCGCAAAGTGCGAGCCCAAGGAGTTTTCTGACCCTCTGGACGTTTTTTCGAGCGGCCGATTGCTTCTTCTATGTGACCTACTTCATGCGATTGCGATACAGGTTCCCATCCACTTGGCGGACCATGGCCGCGATATCGAGCGGCGCTTCCAGGAACGCAGCTACTTCTTCGGCAACCGCCTCGGGCTCCCGAAGCACGCGATGATAATGCACCCGCGATACTCGGATGTTGGCCTGACTCGCGAGCCATCGATTCACTTCGAGCAGATGGCGTTGAAAGTGCTCCTCGATAGCGGAGTTGTCGCCAATCGAGTCCGCGTTGCCGCGGCGTCGGAGCATTTCGTCCTGCGACTTGAGTACCTCGGGAAGAGGACGTTGCATAAAGACAATGCGGTAGTCGTGGCCTGCCGGAAGCGAAAGAATCAACTGCGAAATGATCTTCACCACCTTGCCTTCGGCCTCCGCAATCAATTCAGGATTTTTAGGAAGTTGTTTGATGCGCTCCCACTCGAGGTAGCCCTTGGGGTTGTCGGTGTCGGCTTTGCGTTCGCCGTCCGAGAGAACCGGCAATCCGCCCGCCTCCAGCATCTGCATCATCAGCGAAGTGCCTGAACGCGGAAGTCCCGAAACAATGGTGATCATTACTGCCTTTCATAAACGAAAATAATGCAGCCAATTCCACTCTCCAACGGCTTTACGACCGTAGCTGGAATGATAGTGGGTACGCGTCCATCGGGCAAAGACTCAAACGGAAGGGCCGCCTCCGCTTCTCTTCGTGCCCCACAATTCGTGAGAATAATCCTTTGACAACTGTTTTCTCCGCAGCTATTGTTCCATCCTGAGGGGAGGCACGGTGAGGCGAGGAGTCCGGATGTTCGTTCTGCTCCTGTTAGGTGCCGTGGTATGCGTTTCTGCCATCCCGCAAACGGATCTTCCCGAGACTTCCTACAACGAAGTCGATACTCCCGTAAATCAAGCGCCTCCGGTGGTCGCTGGGATTCGATTTGTTCGTCCCGCGGTCGCCACGGTGATTCTACCGAGACAAGTTTGCAATGCTTTACGCAGCGTTGGCGCTCAAGCCCATCAACGGAAGTCAGACACATCCGTTCCGGGTGGTCAGCGTTCTCTCCAGGATCTCCTCTGCACATTTCTGATCTGAAATCCGGACTCCATTCTGACAACTTCGCCTGGCCCATGGCATTTGTCCGGATTGCGTGACGTTCAAGGCATGACGAGTGCGTCGTCTCGCGAATCGCGAACTAGATAGATCAATCGGGTAAATCCGACGATGAAGCCTCTAATTCATGGTCGGGACTTTGCCGTCCAGGCGACAAATCCAACGTCGACAGACATTGTCACCGCTGCGCTCCTGCGCCGCGCAAAAAAGAAGGCACCAATGGACAAGCGAGAACGGTCTCTGGACCCTTTGACCACGCACCTTTTACGGACCCGTGAATGCCACAAGACCCGCCCCGATTCGAAAGTTCAGATTGCGGACCCGAGAATGGCCCGGTTGCTGCTCGTCCTGCACGAGATCGATGAAGCCGTGGCGGGACTGGAAGAATTGCCGCAACCCGAACTCATTCAACTCGTCTCCAGCGCGATCCTGGCGTGTGGTTTTGTCGATGGAACAGACGCGCGAAAGGCGATTGTCGCGGTTTTGGAATCGATTGAGGGGCGCGACGCCGCCCCAGAATGCTCCTGATCGCGAGACGGATGATGAATTAGAGTTTGCCCGGCGCCACGTTTCTTGCTCTCCGTTAGGTGGCGTTGAGCGCGGCGAAGTATCCGATTGCTTTCGGGTGGACGCTGCTACCGAGGGGGAACGACGCCCGGCGCAGTCGGACACAATTGCCGTAAAGAAGAACTCCAGGGGACGATCTCACAAACTGCTTCTCCCGTCGCCGGTTGCGCGCCGGCAAACCTTCTGATACCTTGCCTGTCAACTCAAAGGAGGCCTCGTGGCTTTTTGTCCAACTTGTGGAGCCCCAATCGCAGAAGGAGCGACCTGTCCCAAGTGCGCCAGCGGCGCCGCGCCCAACACGAGCATTGTCGCACCCGCCGGTGCAGGACTTGCCGACAACGTGGCGGGCGCGCTGGCCTATGTGACCATCATTCCGGCAATCGTGTTCCTAGTAATCGAACCGTTCAACCGGAAGAAATTTATTCGCTTTCACGCCTTTCAATCGATTTTCTTTTGCGTGGCTTGGATCGTGATCGACATCGGCCTGGCAATCATCGGGCACATTCCGTTCCTGGGATGGGCAACGCTTTTTCTTTGGCCGCTCGTCAGTCTCGTCTTATTTGTGATCTTGCTGGTTCTGGCGCTCAAGGCTTATCAGGGACAGATGTTCAAGTTGCCGGTAATCGGTGACATCGCCGAGCAGCAGGCGGGGGCGTAGGACCAGGACCAACCAATAATCTTTTTCCTCGCGCACCTCAATCGAGTAAACTAGTAAGTGCTGTGTTTGCCGGTCTTCAGCCAAAGCCAACGAATTCGAGGTTCCGTCGCCACCGTGCGGTAGCCTTGTCGGTGGCCGCACATCTGGCCTTGTTGGCCGTGATTGTGTTTCATAATCCCCAGGTGATCAACCTGAGCCCGGCGTGGCTCGCCTATGGCGACAGCGCCCACACTTACCGTCTGATTTACTCACCACCGGCGGAAGATATCGCGCCGCCAAAAGCCTCCAAGTTGCAGTTCCCGCAGCAAATAACCAAGCCGCAGCCACGCGCGCAGTCCCATCCTCCAAAGCCGGAGCCAGCACCCGAGCAGGTCATTGCCGACGCGGAAGCTGGCGAGCGCAACTCCCGCGCTGGGTCTCCGCTGGGCACGATGATTGACGGACCGATCACCGGCCATGAAGTCCACGTTGCTTATCCTACCGTGTATCCAGATCCGCCAGTCGACCGCACCGAACTTCCTCGTGATCTAGTGGGCGACGTCGTCATCGAAGTGACAATCGACTCCCAAGGCAACGTCGTCGAGACCAGGATTGTGCAGGCGATCGGTCACGGAATCGATGAAAAAATCGAGGCCACACTTCGGCGCTGGCACTACCAGCCCGCTACCCTAGACGGCACGCCCGTCGCCTCCAGGCACGACGTCCATTTTCATTTTCCGTCGTAAAAGATCGGGTGATCGCGTCATCTGACCATCGGGTATTCAAGGTCAAACGCCGTTGAACTTCCGATCGCCCGATGACCCGATCCTTTGTAATTCGCTATTTGTTCGCCTCTGTGTTAAAATTACTTCCTGTCCGTCGAGGAACCGATCAGCCATGCGCAAAACAAGAATGCTCAAGGCGAACCACCGATCCGCCACCCGGCACTTGAAGAAATCCGATCCTATCCTGGCGGCGATTATCGAGTCGGTCGGCCCGTGCTGCATGCAGTTTGGCGAACCGACGTTTCATGCCTTGGCGGAATCGATCTTGTATCAGCAACTGAATGGTAAGGCGGCCGCAACCATCTTCGATCGGTTCACCGCCCTCGCCGGAGATCCGCTCACTCCGCAGGGCATTCTAAAACTGACCAACGCGCAGATGCGCGGCGTCGGACTGTCTCGCCAGAAGACCGCCTATCTGCGCGATCTTGCCGAGAAGACCGCCGCCGGCCTGCTGGAGTTCGAGCGCATGGCTGACATGTCGGAAGAAGAAGTAATCGCGCATCTCACCCAAGTTAAAGGTATCGGCGTCTGGACGGCGCACATGTTCCTGATGTTCACCTTGCGCCGTCCGGATATTTTGCCCGTCGGCGATTACGGTGTGCAGGCTGCCATCAAGAAACACTATAAGAAACGTAAGTGGCCGAAGCCCGCTGTGATGGAAAAGATCGCGAAGCCTTGGGCTCCTTATCGTTCGATCGCTTGCTGGTACCTGTGGCGAAGTCTGGATATTAAAACGGTGGAAAAATAAATCTCAGGTTGCGCGCGCGGTGCCCCGTCCTTGTCGCGTTTCTTGCGACAGAGCCGGGACTTTGACTTTGACAATCGCGCAAGAACCGCGAGCAAATTCCAGCGGACACAGAAAGTCAAGGCCCCCGCCCTGTGTCTGCAAAGAACGCAGACACAAGGACGGGGCACCCTTCGGGAGTAAGACGGGGACATTTCTGTTGTGGTACGACACTACCAAAATAAAAAACCCTCTCGACTGCTGCGAGAGGGTTTGCGAACTGGTTGGAGAACTTTTTATGCGGCGCGCACGACGTTGCCTGCCTGGAAGCCTTTCGGGCCTTTGAGCAAGTCGAACTCGACGGTCTCGCCTTCATTCAGCGAGCGGTAACCGTTCTCCTGGATGGCCGAGAAATGCACGAAAACATCCTCGCCGGTGGAGCGTTGGATGAATCCGTAGCCCTTCGCCCCGTTGAACCACTTCACAGTACCCTTCTCTCTCACAAAGAAACTCCTTTCGCCTCATCGCTAAGAATTATTCTCTCGTCGCTTGTTTGTTAGCCCGGGCCGATGGTCTGCAATGCAGCCACCCGCGACAGGACACCCCCTCAAAGCGAAGAAAGAATTTTTTAACTGGCGTCACCGCGAGGCACGCGGCACCGCACCAACAGAAACGGCTCCCCTGAATTCCGTCGGACGGTTGCCCGCGACGAAATACTGTGGAGCCGCGAAAACGAGGGCGCGATATCGCACTGCTAACACAGAAACGTCAATCCTGCTCAATCACCAACCGGTGTGGCTGGCGAAGCACCAGATAATAGCAGGAAGATTCCAGTTGGCAAGAGCGAAGTTGTTGAATGAAAAGAAAATGGCATGACCCGCGCTCATGCCAACGGCTTATGCCAACGTTCATACCGTCGTCATGCCACTTTCATGCCAACTTTCGTACCGGCGATGGAACGCTGAAACGCAAGTGCGCGAACGGTAACAGAAATCCGGCAGAAAGCCGTAAGTGTTTGATAATATTGAGAAACACCCGTGTCTTCGCTCACTCCTATCGAGCTTTTGGAGAAGAAGAATGGCGCAGCCGAGTATCGGGCTGCTCCCGTCGAAGGTATTTTGCGATCGACCGCGCGATATATGATGCGGACCGAAGTGCACACCTTCGCCTTCTCGGTTGCCGCCAATTCTATTCTGTCCTTCTTCCCATTCCTGCTGTTGTTGATGACGCTGATCCGCTACGTGTTTCGTTCGCGCGTGATGTACAGCGTCGTTGAGAATCTTTTGCGCGACTATATTCCGACGGGCCAGGAATTTGTGATTCGGAACCTGAATGCGCTAGTCACGGCACATCATCGCGCGCAGGTGCTTTCGCTGGCCATGTTGCTGATTACTTCCACGGGAATTTTTTTGCCGCTGGAGGTGGCGCTGAACCGCGTCTGGGGATTTCGCAACAACCGGTCCTATTTTGGCAATCAACTGATCTCGCTCGGCCTGGTCTTCGCCTGCGGATCGCTCGCCCTGCTCTCGGTCGGACTGACCGCCGGAAACGTTGCCATCCTGACCAGCGCCCTGCACGGCTACGGCGCCTGGTATGTGCAACTGGTTGGGTTTGTGACTATGAAGGTCTTTTCGATTCTGGCCAGCATCGCGATCTTTTTTCTCGTCTACTGGCTGTTGCCGAACGGCAAAGTTCCGGCTCGCGGAGTTCTGCCGGCGGCGGTGATTATGGGATTGCTCTCCGAGGCGCTGAAGTACGTGTATATCTTCGCCCTGCCGCGGCTGAATTTCGCGGAAGTATATGGACCGTTCGCCATCTCGGTCAGCCTGATGTTCTGGTCGTTTCTGTCGGGGATGCTGCTGCTGACGGGCGCGCATTTGTCGGCGCGAAAGATACGGCTGAATTTGTGATTGGTGATTTGTAATCGGTAATGACGGCGAGAATTGGCTCTCACAATTGCAAATCTAAATCGCAAATCAGAAATCGCAAATTACAGATTCTATAATTTCCATCGCGTTGCGGACTTTGGAAATGTCTTCTCGATCAATCCAAATACTGTCTTCGGACGCACGATGAAAATCGGCTCTCCCATGGTGCGCGGGTCCATCTTGTATTTCCTCTTGTAGGCTGCCGCGACGCGCTCCAATTGCGACGCATCCTCGAGTGGACTCGCCTGTCCCTCAATGATCACCGCTTCTGCGCCGTCGTCGTTTGCGACCGTGCACGCGGGATTGGCAGCGAGGTTCTGACCTTTCCGGGATTTGCGTCCGGTCGAGAAAAAGAAAGCATCGTCGAGCCACACTCCCCACACCGGCATCGCATGCGGACGTGCCAGTCCCGACGAGAGACTCGAGTGAATCGTGACCAACCAGAAGGTTCGGCAAGAATTCATTCTTCTAGCAACCCAAGTCCACGAGAGCAGGCCTTTGCCTTCTTTAACTCCGACGATGCCGTAGCCAGGGGCAAACGGACGATCCGCTTTGGGCTGCGACTTAGCACGCTTAGCCATTGGAAAGCCTCCTCAGTTCGCGTGGCGCGGGCACCCTTGCCCGCGTGCCGCGAGCGGCTGATTTCTTTGGCAAAGTACTACTCTTGACCGCGAAACCGCCCTTCGCTATTAAGGTGCGTGGCGTTCGCGTGGGCGACGCGGGCGAGGGCGCCCGCGCCACACTAACTCTTCTTCAATTCCTGCACCGCCCGATAGGCCTGATCGATGGCGCAATCGGTATAGGCGTACGCGTCGGCGTCCGAGTTCGCGATTGTCAGACGCCCGAAGGGTTTGCGGGCTACCTGACACGGAGTCTCACCGCCTTCGAGCCAGAACTGGTCAAACAGCGAATTATATTCATAGGCGTAGCCGTGCGGCCAGCGGTTAACTGTGATTTCCAGGATGTCGCGCGCTGGGTCGAATCCCCCCGGCCCGAGCATGCGCAGCAGTTGTTCGCGGATGTTGCGTTCGTAGCTTTCGAAGGTCGTCGTATAGAGCTGGATGCGTCCCAGCTTATGCTGCTCGCGCGCTGGACGCCCTGGCTTACAGGCCGCCTTCATCATGTGCACCACGATTGGCTCGTCCGGCTTTTTCGTGCATTCGTAGCCGCCAATGCTGACGGGAATATCCAGGTTCACGCTGCTGTGGTACATGGCGGGACAGTAAATTGCACTCGCGCCCAGCTTCTCGAAGGCGCTCCAGTTGCGCACCAGCACGTTGTTATAGAGCAACGGAACTTTCTGCGCTGAAGCCAGCGCCTCCTTCTGCGCGTCGGGTAGTTCCTGCGCAATGTAGGGAATCACCACATGCCAGCATGCCAGAATGCAGTGGGCGGCGCGCACCGTCTTCAGCTTCTTTTCCGTAAAGTAACTCACCTCCACTTCTTTCGCAGAGGCCGGATCGCCGCGATGATTCACCTTGACCACGGTGCTGTTCAGCCGTATGCGCGTGGAGGAATCCGGCTGGTCGAGCCGCGAGTAATCGGCCTTGGCCAAAACCACGTCGGTGGCAGAGTTTCCGGGGATCGCTGCCGGAATCAGCTTGCGTACCAGCAGCCGCGTGATGGTGGCATTGCCGTCAGGAAAGTGAAAAAAGTATTTTTCAGCCTCGGCATTAGGCATGGCGTCGCGATTCATGCCTTTGCCGGGGGAGGGGTCGAGATTGAGGCCGCTGAACCCTGGCAGTCCCAGGCCCCAGGCGTCTTGCGCGGCGACGGCGTCAATGCCCACACCGAACAGCGGGTGCGGAAAAGCCTGAAGTAATTTTACGATCTCGTCGCTTACGACCGCGATCTCGGTCAGATATTTCGCGTAGCTGATACGGGCCAAGCGCGCCTTCTTTTCGTCGGAACTCAGGCCGGGCAGATAGTCTTTCTTTTCTCCCAGGAGACGCTGAAAATCCTGTTTCGCTTTTTCCGACAGCGGAGCTTCTTTCAGGAAGGCCAGCAATTCGGCCTCGCGGGGTTCGTCGTTGATGCCGCTCTCATCTCCTCCGGCATGCACCGCGTTGGCAGCCAACTTGTCGGCGCCAAACGTTTCCTTATCAAAAAAGATACGGGGCCTAAGACCAAGGGAGCGGTAGAGATCTTTGCTGACGTATTTCGGATAGGACGGCACATCGATGCCGAGTTCTTCGATCAGAGCCTTCGCGACTACGCTGTACGGTGCTGGACTCTCGATCGAATACGTGCCTCCGAATCCAAGTAACGTGCGGCCGGGCGCGCGGAATTCGTTGCGCTTGGCATGTCCGCCGAAGTCGTCGTGATTTTCGAGAATCAGGATGCGCGCCTTGTCGCCCGCAGCCCGACGGAAATAGTGGGCCGCGGCGAGGCCGCTGATGCCTCCGCCCACAATCACGAGATCGTAGGTTTCACCTGTGTCCACTGGTTTCGGAGCGTCATCCCAAAAAGCTCCGTCACGGACCCTATGCATCGTTTCGAAGGAACCGGGATGATCTCCGCGCAGGCCGGTTTTGGCGGGAGGATAGTAACCGGGGACGTCCTGCATTTCGAGATCGGGGGCGGCCGCAGCCCACATCTCGGGCGGGACGATGCTTTGAACTCTGCCATGAACAGTACTATGAACGACAGCCGCTCCGGCCGTCAGTGCGATTCCGTTCAGAAAATCGCGGCGCGTAATCTTCGCGCCCATCCCGAGTGCTCGGTCCCGTTCCCTGTTTACTTCTGATTTTGCTTCTGAGTTCACTTCTGACTTTACTTCCGACTTCAGTTCGGACTTTACTTCCGACGACGCGAATTTTTCTGACACAAGGCCCTCTGGCGACGCAGTGTATCACTCTTATCACTTACTCTTCACTTACCGTGCCGTCGCGCCCGCTCCCGCCAGCGGATGGTCTGGAGTTTATCTTTCGAGTCTGGACTGCACCATCTTTTCGAGCACTTCACTCCAAAACGAAGTATTGGGATCGAGTGCCGCCACTCCGATCTGACCGGCCGCTGGAGTACCATCTTCTCCGACCCACGCCACGCGAAATTCTTCCCGGTTGTGCAGGCGTTCGAGGAAAACTTTGTCGCCGAGGTTCAGCATTCCGTGGACGCCATCCAATTGCGCCCCGCGCCGACTGATATTGACGGTCACAACCCGCTGATCGAGAGGACGACCGCCAATGTCAGTACCGGTGAGCAAGACCGGCAACGCAAGGTCAATGCGCGGGTCGCGGCGCTTGCCCAGTCGCTGAGCGCGCAGATCATTCAGAAATTGCTCTGCCGACAACGATGCACCTTCACGAATCAACTGCAGGAGCGGGTCGGGAAATTCATCACTCTCCACCGCATCGGCCGCGGGATTCTTCGCCGTGCGATCGTCTTTTCCAACTTTTTTCCCGTCTTTTGTGTGCTCCTCTTTTCGATCTTCCCTTCGTCCGACGAAAAGTTTCGGGACCTCGCCACGGATCTTCAGGCGACCAATTAGCTCCTCGACACGGGCTCGCCGGACTTCCGCCGGTTCTCCTGTGAACTCGACGCCCATTCCGGTTTCTGGATGCGCGACCCGCACCGTACCCTCCAGCAGATACTCCGTGTCCCATCCCCGAAAGCTCAGCAGGACATTGCTGCCGGCGGGAAAAGGGGCAGCGGTTTCGAGGTAACAGGCGCCAGCGCTGATGTCGGCCAGGCGCCAGCGGCGAAGATTCGCACCTTTCGAGGCTGCGGCTTCTTTTGGTTTCACGCCCTGCTCTACCGCGGGCGACTCGCCCTCCTCAATTTTCCAATCGGAAGGCGCATAGTCGATTCCCCAGAAGTTGCCGGGAACGTCGAGTTCCAGTCCAACCAGCCAGGTTTCGGGATCGCCGCCGAGCGATACGACCTCCGCGACCCGCGCCTTGGTGTGCCGTTTTGCCGAGACAATTTCCATGCGCACGTGAAGACCCTGCTGGAGGACGCGGTCGGTGATGAGGCCACATCCATGCGCATTCACCAATGTGGTATTGCACTGCTCGGCAAAAGGAACGGAAAGATCGAGGCTGGTCACCAGCACAGGCACTTCCAGCGGCAGGCGCGTGCTGCGCCGGATTGCATGCTCTGTTTTTTTCGACGGGCCCATAGGTTTAGTTGGCAATATGTTCGGCCTTAAAGCGTCGATTTAGAAAGCGGCGCCCGTCGCGCGGGCAATAGTTGTCCACTAACTATGCTAGAACACACGATAGCTGCGAGCACGGAATTTCGCGGACCCACGTTTCCAGTTAGACACTAGTGGGGCGCGCGATGAAGCGTCGGACCGTTCCGACGAGGTTCCGGCGAAGGCCGCCACTGACGATCCGGAATCGACAGTGGAACCTTCTAACCGAAGAGGACTAGCTGAGTTAGAACCTACCCGGGGGTCCGATTGCGAGTTACTTGCCCGCATAGGTGCGCGCCGAGCCGACACCCGCGCACAGATCCCATCCCACCATGCACTGGGAAGCACCCTGGGTGATGTCATTGAAATCGGCGGAGTATTCGCCGGGATTGGCTAATTCGCCATAGATCCAAGTGAGTTCGTCCACGGTCGATTGCTGTTTATTACCGGCGGCATTGACAATGCCTGCAAACGTGGGGGAGGCCCAACTCGTGCCTCCAACCGAATACCAGGCGCCCTTGAGATAAATGGGCGCACAGCAGAAATCCGACGCGACGTCGGGATATCCGCGATGAGTGCCGACGATGCTGGCAATGCCGCTCTGATAGCTCGGAATCGGCTCGTACGGACTGATGTTGCCCCCACCGCCTCCATAAACCTCTTCAACAAAAAGACCGGCTCTGTTGCGGTTGAAGGACGTGCCCCCGACCGAGACAACGTTGGGCGACGCGCCCGGATAGATGCTGACGCCAATTCCTGAATCGCCGGAGGCGGCAAAATAGACAACTCCCGGCGTGGTGAAGTATTTGTCCCAGCTTTTTTCATTCTTAACTTCCGGATCGCCCCAGCTCATGCTGACCACTCCGCCTCCGGCCGCGGCGACCAACTTCGCCGCTAGCTTGACCGCTGCCCAGGTCGGGTCGGTATTCACCTGCACGGATTCGACCAGGTAGAGCTTGGCCTGAGGCGCCATGGCGTGAGCCCATTCGATGTCCAGTGCTTCCTCGACTTCCCAATCCGAGTAGACGGGAGGCTTCTTCGCCTTGCCGCCGGGCCAGGTAACGGTGAGGTCGGCGGGGGCTATGCCGTAGTAACTGTCGAAGGCTGCCAGGTCTGCGGCCGCGGTTGGGTAATCGCCGGCGTCCACAATGGCAATCGCTCCCCAGCCGCCATTCGGCAGAGTCGTGCTGGTCGCAACCGGGCACCCCGCGGGTCCGGAGACCAGCTGGTATACGCAGGCCAGCGAACCGGGAGTTTCCACTCCCGATGGAGGGCCACCGGCCTGGGGCCGGTCGGAATCGACAAAGAAGTAGTTTGTATGATGACGGCCGGGGCGCGGAATGCTCGAATCCGGGATGATGATCTTGTGTCCGTTGAAGACAGACTCGGTTCGTTGAGCGACGACGGGAGAAGAGGACAGACCGAGAAAGAGAGCACTTCCGGCAAGCATGGAGATCGCCACGAAACGTTTCATTTGCTGACTCCTGATATGCGTTCGGCTTTATGCCGTCGGTAATGATGACGGGTGTATTAGGGAAATGCAAGCTTGAAACCTGATCTTCGACAATGACTTAGCGCAATCCTTTGCACAGCAGAATGCTACTTCTCAAGCCCGCCTACATTCTGCAATTTTCGGGGGTGGGAAAATGCAGAAGTACCTGTTAGCTACGCGGTTCCAGATCTTTTAGCCGCAGTTCCCAGCCGCGGTTCTTCGATAGCGCCAGAGGATCAAGGCCATGCCGGAGGCGAGCAACAACCATGTTGATGGTTCCGGAACAACCGGATGCTTGTGCTTGGGGCAATTCCGGCTAGGACCGTCGGTTTGTCCCGCGGGGCAAGTTCCGGAAACGTTCGGCGCACCAAATGGGACGTACGGGAAGGTAAAACCACCGGCAAAAAGCGGCGGCGCAATCGGGACTCCAGTGGGCAGGTCGGCCGGGGCGGGCAAAGGCCGACCGGGGAAGGCCGGCGCTGCTGCAATCGCCACGGGTTGGTCGAGCACATCTTCGGCAGGCTCTTCCTCCGAAACCTCGGGCTTGGCCACATCGGAAATCTGATTGCCACAACGGGCACGGGCCGTGATCTTGCCATCGGTTAACAACAGTTCACCGGCCTGGAGACGGATTTTTCTACGCGTCCAGAAGACAGCGTCACGAATGCGATACGAAAGATAAACTTCGCGGGCTTCGCGGGAGCGTATCAGGCGGGCATTGTTGAAGTCGAAGCCGGCATAATGGCGGCGCACTACATAGTCGCGCAATGCCGCGTAGCGCAGATCGCTGGAGTCTTTTACGCCTCCGGGGATCACCGAGTAAGGATAGACACCTGGAATTCGAGCAAGAAATTTCACGGGCTTGATGGCAGCCACACCCAGCAATCCAGGATTTCTGTGGCCATTTCCCCGAACCCAAAAAGAAGCGGACGAAGGCTGAAAACCATGCCTAGAGGGAGAAGAGAAATAGCTCGCCACATTCTGCCAGCACGCCGCCGCGAGCAGTGTCCCGAAGACCAAAGTCACCACGATGCGCCGCTTCCGCAGACGACGGCGATACCAGGTGCGTCTTCGCCGCGGACGTTTTCCGATCGCCGCGCCGTTCAAAACCGGGTCGTTCAAAACAGCACTCCTACCTGACAGTTGGGCCCGTGGGCCACAGAGGGAGAGCCAACTTTATGGAGCACTCCGGCATCCAAAACCGCGACTGGGAATCGGTTCGGATGCAAGGAGTTAGCGTGAAAGACAGCTCACTCTAGCAGAGTTATGAAATCGATTTCAGTTCAAAACGATACTCTGAGTCTCTTTACTTCCCTACTAGACTTCCCTACTAGAAACTACTCTTCGCGCCGCATGGTCGCCAGCCCACTTCCGTGGGGGTAGCCGCTTTTGCACCCCTTCCTCGGACCCGGCCCCCTCCAGCTAATTGAAAAATTGCGCTAGCGTCCAAAGCGGTAGGTGAGCGTCGCGCTGGCATAGGAGGGTATGCGGACTCCGACGACCTCCTGGATGGGAGAGGGATCGCAGGGCTCGGGAGGGTCGGTCTGCTGGCAAAAGTTCTCCGTGGTCTGACCGGTATAGCCGCTGGCAATAAGAAAATTCACTCCCGCGGTTAAGCGTCCATTCATGAACGGGCGAATGGCAGCCCCGCGAAACTCCTTCACAGGAGTTCCGGTGCATTCGACGTTCACGTTCGGCAGACATCCGAGGCCTAAGGGTTTGGTGCCAACGTATTCAAATTCACCTCGCATCTGCAGCCGAAACGGAAGCTTCTGAATCGCTCCCAACAGATCGAAGAGCGTGCGGGGCGCTTCCGGAGTGGGTTGCGGTGGCACGGCCGGCGAGTTGCCGACGGCCGGATAACCGAAGTCGTGCGCATCTGCTTCGGAAAAAGTTGCGAGCAGCGAACCCTGGCTGAAGTTGCGGCGGACGGTGACCGTCATGAATTGCAGACGGCTGGGTCCCTGGTTCAACTGCAGTCCGGTATCGGGATCGATTTTCGCCAGCTCCGCACTGCTGGTCACGTGTCCGAGGGTAAGCTTGAAATCTGTATGGCGGATGGTTTTGCTGGCAACCAGTTGGTATGAATGCGATTTGGCTACGAGACTGCTTGCAGTGGACGAAGCGCCGGTTCCCTGTCCCAAGCCAATCCTGGGATCTTCCGTAAAAAAAGCTTCGCCAAAGCTGAGAGAGACTAGCGGAAGATGCCATGACTCCTGGGGCAGGAAAGAAACGGTAGCCTTCGGCGAGTTAACGCCTACCCAGTTCTGAAATGAGTTGTTGGGGTTCGTAGGAGTGATGACGAGATCCTGATTATCGAAATTGATTTCGTCGCGACGCCAGCCGAGATAGTAATGGAAATAGCGGCTCAGCGCGCCCTTGGCGGCGAGATAGGGCGTGAACGATCCGAGGGTAATGTTATTTCCGGCGATCGGAATGAACGGACCGTAGTAGCCGGGCTCGGTCGGATTATAGAAACCATACTGGTCGAGATCATCGCGGCGGGGCGCTTCGCGTTCATAGTCAAAGCCGGCGAGCAGCGAAAAATACTCGGTGATCGGGTTCTGGTAATTTACGCTGCCGCCGGCTACGGTGCGAAATTCACTCTGGCGAATCAAACCCTGTCCGAAATCTGAATACAGGGAAAGATTGTAGGTGCGAAAAAAGCCGGAGAGTTGGAGTTGCTGGTTTCCGCTAAGTTGCCAGACATCATTCAAGGCGACGAGGGCGGTATGGGTCTGATCTTTTTGTCGGGGATCGATGGTGTCGCCGTAATTCGGGAACAGGTTGTCATACTGGTTCTCCGCGAAGATCGGGGCTAGTCCCGGAACGTAGGAAAAACCGTAATATCCGATACCAAACAATGTGAGCTGATGATCGCCGGTGTGAAATATCCGCTCGCCATTGAATTTGTATTGTTGCCGATGCTCCAGGTGATCCAGAAATCCATTCCCATAGGAGCCTTCAAACGCCAGGAAAGAGGTGGACGACGGACTCCATCCTGCCACTACGTCTAGGTCGCGATAGTCGGCCGTGACGGTGACAAAAGGATCAAGGTGCGAGCGGAGGCTGTAAGTCGCCGCCAGATTGACGGAGTGATTGCCTTCCCGCACGTTGAAGGCTCCGCCATCGACCTGCACGCTTTCCAGAATCTGGGGAATGAAAATGTTGGGATCGGCGTAACCGTTGCCATGGGCGTTCGCCGAGAGGTTGTTTGGAACGAGGTAGCTGCCAACTGCGATGTACTGGGCAATGGGTTCGCCGTGATCTCCCGCAACTCCCGGTGCAAAGTACTGCGGCGCCTTGATGCCACTGGAGGCGGTTTCAATGGGGTATCCCGGAATCGAGACGGGCGCGCCCGGGCGACCGGGGTTAGCGTCCAGAAGATCCTGCGTGACAAAGACCTTCTCCGCGGGATCGGGCGAAAGCACGTCAAGATCGTTGACGTCCGCAGTCACGCTTACACTTTCGGCCCGGGTGGAGAGTTGACTCATGGCGATTTCGATTTCAGGATTGACCCCGGAATGGAGGGCGATCGAACGGGTGACTGGGCGAAAACCGTCAGCGTTGACCGCAATGTCGAAAGTGCCTGCGGAATCAATCTTGATTTCAAAACGTCCGTCGGCGCCGGAGGTCGCGGTTCTTCGAATCTGTGCGCCTTCGGAGGGATGCAAGACACCTTGAATCGACGCACTGGGCAGAGCATTGCCCTGAGGATCGGTGACACGGCCCCGTAGCGCGATCTGCTGGGCGAGCATAGGAAGCGCCGGCAGAAATAAGAGCCCCAGCAAAACGAGTCGCGGAATGTAGGATCGGTTCACGGTTCTGGGCGGCGCGGCAAACTGTAAGTCTACCGATTTGATTCGACTTGTCCCAGACAGGGCGAACTTGTTCCGATTTGGAGCGTGCAGTGCAGCGGTGGTCTGCATGGATTCAAGCAGGGAGATCTCCCGGCTCCGGAAAATACTTGGACAAAAGCTTAGCGCAAGGTTTGAACATTCTTATGAACGGTGGCTAATTTACGTCCTCCTCGACCGCGTTTTCAAGAGCATACACGCCCGAAACGCTCATGGGCGGGGGTGAAACGGACAAAGGTAAGGGACGAGGTTAGGGTGGGTATTTGATTTCAGGAGAGGCGTACCCCTTCGGCGTCAGCTTCGGACCGAAGTATCCGTGGCATGGTACGCGACATGCAACGGTGAAAGCGTGTAAGTACTTGCCAACGGTTCTACGTTGCCATGAGTAGGAATTGGCGATGCGGCCGAGACGCTGATCGAAGCGAGAGGGGCGAAGCCTTGGAAAAAAACTCAGCTATCCATTCGCGATCACCCATTGCAACTTTCGCCGGTGACCCAACTGGAGCAATCGCACTTCTGCCGTCTTCCCTGCACTGGCACGCTGTCCGTACCAGCCCGCGACATGAGAAACGCGTGTACGAACACCTCTGCTACCGGGAAGTAGAATCCTTTTTACCTTTATACTGCCAAGTCCATAAGTGGAAAAACGGTTGCCGGGCGCGGGTCGATCTTCCCCTGTTCCCTGGTTATCTCTTTGTGAAGATTGGCCACGGTAGGCGTGTACCAGTGCTTGAGGTTCCCGGAATCCTGGGCTTCGCCTTCTCCCGCCGTCCTGCGACGCACTTTTGCCGCAGGCGTCTGCGAGGTCTCCCGGTTCTCGTGCATGAAGCTTCTAGGCGTGTCTGGGGTCTTCGACTACGCCGGACTGATCCAGAGCTCGCGCTATCGCGCCGGTTCATATTGCCTTCCGCGCATTACAAGGACGTCGGCGTCCGGATTGCATCTTTTCGGAGCTGAATACCCACCCCGCCTATCCTCTGTCTACGCTTCGCTGTGTCCCTCACGGTAGCAGCGCAAGACTCGAGGCCGAGTGGATCGCTACTCCTTTCTCGTAAGGCTCTTTCATCCTCTACTTCATGCCGGTTGTCGGGTAAGGCAATGGCGCGGACCGGGCTTCGTATGATGCCGACGTTTCCATCGCCTCCCCTAAAATTCCGTACGGCGGGTTTTCCCCGGTACGGCTTCAAGGCCGGAATATCAGACAAGGCCTTCCCCAGAAAGCCGGGTTTGCCTTTGCCCTTCGTGCCCACTGCTTTCACCGTGTATTCCCTGCTCTGAGTCAGGGACGATGCGCGGGTAAGGCACCTCCGTGCGAGCGGACCCCACCGCTCTACCCCAGGGGCCCTCGCTCCGGTCCGGGTTATGCTGTCCCGATCCATCATCCCTTAGTCGGCCCCATCCGCCCCACTCGCGGGCACATCTCGACTTCGCCGCCTAGCGACTTATACGAGATGCCTTCGCTGTGCCTATTCGCATAGGCCTAGGCAACCCACGACTGGTTCTGAGCTTTCATTGATGCTCTTTCGCAACATGTCGTCCTCTGAGACCACGGGGAACTCTTCGGTTGCTCTTACCCAGTGCTTCCCCGAAAACTCTGGCCTTCAACCTGGGATAAAAAAGTTTCGGCGTTCCCTTTATCCTCACACTCCGATCCTGGTGAGGGTGCGTTTTCGAGGCTTGACTACGGTTCGCTTTTGCTACGACCTGTTGTTTTGCTAGCCCTCCTGTCGGAGCTGACCAGACTTGCGTCCGGCCAACGAGGACGTTTACATCCGGGCTTCCGACGGTTTGGTCGCCCGCGCCGTCGCCGGATATCACTACAGTGCCAACTGGGTAATCTGCACTGGCAGGACTCTCACCTGCTAGATCATCAACTAGCTTCACTGCACTATCCCGGCGCACTGTAAAGGGGATGTTGCGACAACTGACATTTCGCTTTGGTATCGGAAAGCGGTAACGTAAGCAAAATGGAGAAGAAGAACGCGAGGATCGAACAGGGCGAAGCGGTATTAGACCGAATTATCGGTGCTCGACTGACCTCTGTAGACTTCGTCCTTGACTACCTAATTCTGGGATTTGACCAAAAAGGGGCCCTAACGAGCTTGGTTTGGCCCGAGATCATCTCTAGTGCCGGGAGTGTTCTGAAGTTTGGAATGCAGGGCTACAGAGATCGTCTCTGCGACCTAATCGCTCAAGTGGTCTCGGGAGTGGATGTTTCGAAGGACGAGACCATCACGATTTCGCTTGGAGACAATCACCTTCGAATTCCGCTGCAACAAAGACAACACCAAGGGGAGAGGGCTATCTTCAAGGCTCCTAAAAACTTTCTTCACGTCTGGTAGTTGCTCCTGACGTTGTTGACGTACCCAGGCGTTAACACCCAGAACCCCGGTCCGAGGTCAGTGAGCGTAATTGAGATATTTCAACAACTGCATGACGCGCTCTGACCTTATTGCCCCCACTCGAACTTGAGCGAAGGGGAGCACTTCATACCGATACCCTTCACAATCGTGGTGCCCTTTTGGTGGCCAGTCACCGCCGGCATGATGGCAAACTGGAGATTACCGGCGGTATCGGATTTTGCCTTTATTGGATGCTTTTCCCCGTAAGACTCGCCTTCAAATGAGGCTTCGCTATTGGGAGGAAAACCACTCCCAGAGAACCAAGCCAGTTCAAAATGCGGAAGCAGACGCTCCACGCTGAGAGTGCAATCCTTGTCCTTCGCGACGATGGGGTCGGGCACAATCACGATAGCCGCACGGTATTCCCCAGACACCAATGCAAGCCGGTACGGTTCGCCTTTCGCAGGTTCAAACACGAAGTCAACAGGGTCGTCCTTCTTCGAAGCGTCGCCGCACTGCTCTGGCTTCCTACCTGCACAGATCAAAGTGCCATCCTTCCCGATGCTGATACCATCCATGATGGTGGTTGGTTTCTGTTGTCCAACAGGCCAACTCATCATGATGTACAGTTCGTCGGTGGGCAACCCCGAGACTGTTAGGTAGTACTTGACGAGCGACTCTTTTCTTTCTACTTCCTTCGCTTGAATGGACGCTCCCGTACTCGATAGTTTTGTTCGCCAAACGACATGTCCATTAACAAGAGCCTTGCTTATTTCTGCGGCTCTGGTTTCCACATCGGGTTGGGAAGAAGCGGGAATCGGGGCAAGCACGAAGAGGAATACCGCAATCGCCACTGAACTGAAGGCTCTTTTCATCGAGGTCTACCTTTTCAAGCTCGGGAAGTTGCTGAAATCGGAAGCCATTGTGACACGGTTCGGCTCTAGGGAATAGCTACTTGGCGAAACCAGGCGTTAACGCTCAAAACCCCTCAATGAGCGCTATCGGGATTAATGAGATGGTCCGCCGCCGGGTAGGATTACGGCTCGGCAGTTCCAAAGAGGAGGATCATCGCCATGCACATCGCATCGATCGGCATCGATTTGGGCAAGACCACCTTTCACCTGGTTGCATTGGGAGAACGCAATAAGATTCTGGTGCGCAAGAAGTTCACACGGGCGCACTTGCTGGCCTATACTGCAAACCTGCCGGCGGCGCTCATTGGTCTCGAGGCTTGCGCAGGAGCACACTTTGTGGGAAGCGCACTGCGAGAACAAGGGCACCAGGTGCGACTGATCCCGGCGCAGTTTGTGAAGCCGTACCGCAAGTCGAACAAGAACGACTTCCTCGATGCGGAAGCCATCGCCGAAGCCGTGACCAAACAGAACATGCGCTTTGCGCAGCTCAAGACGCAGGAGCAACTTGACTGGCAAGCGATGCACCGGGTTCGGGATCGGCTCGTGCGACGGCGCACGGCGCTGATCAACGAGATTCGCGGATTCCTGCTGGAACGCGGTATCACCTTTGCGGCCCAGCCTATTCACCTGCGCAAGAACCTGCCCGCTAGCGGACAGACAGCGGCCCGCCCAAATAATAAGCTGTCGGATCATGACGCACGCTCATAACCCGCCCAAACCAATCGGAGAGCTAATCGATGAAGTGGAACGGATTCGGGAAGACTTGTTCCGCCTTCAATCGGAGCTGGAGAAATTTGAAATTATCGAAACTGTCTTGTCCGGTCGTGTGGCCAAAAAGGCCGAAGAATGAAGAGGAAGAACTTTTTTCTTGACATCCCTTTTTATAGAACTCATTGAGAATTTCACGCGAATCGAGGCCACGCAACACGCCACAGAAAACAAAAGGGCCGCATCCCGTGCGGCCCTTTTCTTGACGGCAATCGTGAGCGTGCTTCCCTAGAAAAAACTGAGTGAGGCAGCTTTCCCGGCAAGCGTTATTGGAACAGAATGGAACAGATTCTGGTTTGGGGTTGATCTAAGTGATTGAAAATATGGTGGAGCTAGTCGGGATCGAACCGACGACCTCATCGTTGCGAACGGTGCGCTCAGCCAAAAAACCTCAATTTGGCGTGCACTTGGCAGCCGATTACGGTCCAAAACGGTCCAATTCAGACAGGTTCGCCGGGAGTTGCCTCACAATTTACCGATGCGGAAACACTCGCCTGATATTCTCAATAAGTGTAAACGCCTGTTAACAGCAATTCACAAATGAGACGAGGGAACCGGACATACGGGCCGCTAGTCGAACTCATAGAACTCGACGGCGGGCATCGGGGTAACTGTCTCGTCAGAGTGTTTGTAGAAGCCATCCAACGCGACATGCTTCACCAGCGGCACATGTCGGGCGTTCATGAATCCTTGCACGACAACTCGGAGGGCACCCTCCGCTTTGGGCTCCACGACTATTCCAATCGTCGCCGGACGAGAATCAACTGTCAGGCGCTCGATTGGGCAGTCCGGCAGCGGTTTAATGAGCTGCCGAAGCTCTTCGAACTTAAGCTGCCGCAGTTTCTGGCCACGCTCACTGACAATCTCGCGGAACACCGCTAGGGCTTTTGGAAATGTGCGCATTTGCGATGAACCTACCACCAAGCGGCTTCAATCTCAAACGTCAGTTGGCGAAATAAAAAATTATTTTTTATACTGGATATTTTCTTAACTAATTTTGCTGAGCCATCTCTTTCTGATAATCGAACCATCGCTTGATATTTTGCACGCGCATAATAACTGCTCACGAACAAATTTTAATCTGCGTACGCAAGCGACGCAATCGATCTGATTCTTGATTTCGCGAACATTGCTTCCACTTCTTTTTCCGCTTCTTCGCGAACTCGTTGTTTCACTAACTCGCGAGCGCGCTCGTTATCTCATCTATGTTATTTAATATATCTAATGCTCCACCATTGCATTGCGCTTTCTGCGAGCACGCACCACAGCGTTTGCGTTTCTGATATATTATATTTGCGTTTCGCTTTTGCGACGCGTATTTAATTTCTGCTTTGCATACATCGATATCTTTTGCTCTCGTAATTTATGTAAAACGTTCGAGTGTATAATATATTCTTCTTTCTGTGTATACTATCCCGTTCGTATATAAATATTAATCTCTCGCTTCGCTAACTATTGCATAAACTCCCTATTGCGTACGTGTTATCAACGCCACGATACGAGCGCTCGTCTTTGCTATTGATTGAAACGCTATATTATGTCTTGTGCGACTACTATTCCCTACTCATCCGCGCGCGTCGCTTGCACCACCACGATCACGCAACTATAATTATCCACCATATATTTGTGTAATAACGAGCGCGCCAACGTTCTACAATTAATGTATAAATGAATCAATATCAGTGATAGATATATAATAATATTTATGTACCAAATATTCCACAAAATTATAATATTATATTTATACTAAATACAAAAGTATAATATGATTTATTTGAGATATATAAAATAATTGTTAGAGAGAAATAAGATATAATTAATAATATTAATTTAGAGAAATGATAATGAAAGTGTTTTGAAAAAAAGAAAAAAAAAGAAATCCCGATTACACTCACCGACCCCGTTCCGAACTGCTCCGCGATAGAATCCCCGAATGCCCGCCCGTAAAAAGATCAACTTGGAAAAAGTTCTGGCGTCACTCGCTACGCCATGCCCGCAGTGCGGATATCAGATTCCACCGGCAGAACTGCTCAGAATCAGTGCGACTCAAATCCGTTGCCCGAAGTGCGGCGTTACTTTCACCACAAGCGCGTCGGTCTGAATAGGCGAACCATGAGTCTCATGATTTCCCTTGGCGAGCCTATCATCAGCAGGCATGCTCTGCGAATTCCAAAGCAAGGGGAACGAAGCTGCACTGATTGACAATGCCTTGGTGTCGCTCTACGCTTTCCACGAATTGTGGAGGCGCTGATGTTCTGTAACCACTGCGGCGCTGAGAATCCGGACCAAGCACTTTCCTGTTTGGCGTGCGGTCAACCTCAGACCCTGATCTCTTCGTCCAGTGTAACCAGCGATACACGGCGTTTTTATGAAGAATCTGAACTGGAGGCGGATTCCAGTGGGGGCAGACCCTCCAACGGCGGAAAGTACGCGATTTTCGTATCAGCTATTCAGTACCTCATTGGACTAGCTGTCGCGCTGCTCGTTCTGTTCCATGACTATGGGAACAAGGACACCACTGTAATCGTGAGTCTACTGGTGATGGCTTACGGCATGATTAGAGCGCATCTGTTTGGAGAGGGCGTGATCTCTGCCAAGTTTTTCTTAGACTTGTCAAAGCTGATTAGGCAGAGCGCGGCGTCAGATGAGCGACAAGTTGAAGGACACGAAGAACTCGTAAGACGCGATTTGCCCCACGCGTTAGCGGGTGTCTTCGTTCACATGGCGCTGGCAGCACTAGCGGCGATAAGGCTGCTCATGGCTCTCTTGTTATGACCGCTTGCGCTTTACATCACCGTTCCGTCAGCCAGAGTGCAGGGAAACCTACGCGCGCCATCTGGCCACGTTCCTACGTGCCAGCGGGCGAATGTCGAAAAGCAACGGGCCCGGCGTCCCGGTTAGGACTGTCAGGCCCGTTCTCCTTGGTTGGATCGCTTGGCATGGGTCGCTCGCGTCTCCCGCCGATTCCTCTTTGCCGGGTTTACTTCTGACAGTTTGGTTCTCGCCCCAAACAAATCGAGGTTAGCATATGAGTCAAATCACCATTTCTACGTTCATCGAAGGTATAATTGCGCCGCAAACACAACAAGTGACTATAAAGCGCAAACTCCCGCTCCCGAGATCAGAGGAATTGCCACCAGCCAAACTCTATCTAGATGACGTGGGTGCGATCACTGAACTGCTCAAGGAATCCGTCTCAGATGGCGAATCCATCTCAGGTGAACCTGCGAAAGATTTCTTGAAGTATCGAGTTCGAGATTGGGAATGTGACGATCTTGCGGAATTGGAAAAATTGACACGGACGGCCAGGAATCTTGAAATCGAGGTACGCAGAGGTCATCGATCTTCCTCTATTCGAATCGGTCCTTCTCATACCTTCCTGAACCTTGGGTGCCGGGGGAACGACTACTGGGTCAACCAAGCGAAGATAAGAGCGATCTTTGATGGAAACGCAATTCGCTGGAAACAACTGCTCAATGGAATCTTCGAGCTTCTTAGTCTTGTGCCAATGTGGGTCTTGGGCTTGCTCGTTTCGGTGTACGTCTTACTCTACTTACTGGTTCCATCAAGTCCTGGCCACGGAATAATCAACTGGGGGGAGCAGCTTGCGATCTTCGTATTCATGGGAATCTATATCTTTGGCTTTAGCGGATCAGTCGTCGTGTTGCGATATTCGCACGCGGGAGGCGTAAGAAAGTGGCTTGAGGAACACGGCAATCAAGTGTTTCTAGTGGTACTGGGAGTTGTCCTGAAATATCTCTTCGACTGGCTACTGTTGGTTTGGCGTACCCACCATCCCTGAAGAACCACTCATCCGCTCTTGCACAGTTGTCAGTGACACAATAAACCTCCGGGTCAATCTGGCCACGTTTCTGGGGCCAGCGGGCGAGTGCCGAATCAGGGTTGAACCCACACTTCTTTCCAAACCGAATCCTCAAATAACCATAAGCGGTTTTTCCCGGCGGGCGTTTTGTCCAACTCGAAACGCAAAACTCTAACTCCTGAGCAGTCGAACAGAAAGATCAGAATGGGAGGCTCAGGGAGTTTAACTTGAGTCGCGGCTTTTGCAACGGTCCCGCAGACCATCGTATTTACATACCCCAGCAAATCGGAATTTTGCTCGACAACGATTTGACAATTTGCGTTCTCTCGCGCCAGTTCAACTGCGACCAAAGTCAACGAAAGTTCGCGGCCTGAATGAGAGAGCTTGAACCCTTTCTCCCTACCATGTTTGATAATTTCAGGAATCGGGAGAACCATCTCCCACGCTGTCTGAATAACGGCGGCCTCGGCCTCGTTTCCGGTCTGGGCGTTCACAATCGAGCGACATTACACCTGAATCCCCGGAATTGCCAGCTTTGACCCCATTTGCAACAGGTTCAGGTTTCAAAAACCTAGTCCCATGTCGGGGAGGTAATGACATTTCCTTCGCTAATATATCCGATTGTTTTGTATAAGATAGCTTGACTTGTTGCAGAAAGGTGCTAGTCTGATCTCGGCCCGTAGACCGATAGACCCTCAATCCCGGTCAGAGGTCACGCACGCCAGTCTCAACTTGAGAATGGCCTTCGGGATAAGCTGCGCGCAGATACCGGGGAAGGCGGGGGAAGCTGGGTTCAAGCGGCCTGTAGCACTCACCGTTCAGCCGTGAGGGTGCACATTCTCCACAAGACTCCCTACGAATCATGTTGCAATAACATTTGTTTGTGTTACACTCAAACGGTGCTCGCAAGTCGTTTGCTTGCACTCCCATTTTCGAGGAAAAACAGGGGGGTTTATGAAACAACTTCGTTGCGCGTTCTACGTTCGGGTAAGCACAAACAACGGCCAGCAAAATCCCGAAGTGCAGTTGAACGACATGCGACCCTTCGCAGAATCGCGAGCGTGGTCGCTGGTCGGGGAGTACGTTGACCACTGTACCGGGTCGAAAGAATCCCGCCCGGAACTGAACCGGCTTCTGGCCGATGCGCGCCAGAGAAAGTTTGACGTGATCGTAGTCTGGAAACTAGATCGGTTCGCGCGCTCGCTCAAGCATCTGGTAACTGCGCTCGCTGAATTTGAGTCGCTCGGTGTGCAGTTCGTCAGTCTGAAGGACAATCTTGATTTGACCACGGCCAGCGGGCGGCTCATGTTTCAGATCATCGGTGCGATGGCTGAGTTCGAGCGCTCGCTGATTCAAGAGCGCGTCAGAGCCGGTCTGCGCAACGCCCGCGCGAAAGGGAAGCGGCTGGGACGCCCCGAAGTCGCAGAGGGTGTTGCGAGCAGGCAAACGCTCTGGCGCAGGCGCAAGCGCGCGGCTATTGCGCAAGGGAATTGATTGCCGACAGCGCCAGGGAAAGAAACGACGCGTCAATCGCAGATTTTCCAGCGCGACCGTTGGGTGCTTTTTCATGGGGAATTGTGCGGGGGCTGGGAACGCCAGTGAATAAAGCCTACTTATCGGGCCAGCCCCCGCTTAGTCTAGGAGATCCCGATGTTCGGCGTCCCGTGTTACTGAACTTTTTAAACGTTTCCCGTCGAACCAAAGTTAAAGACCTGAATTGCGCTTTGAGCTAAGCCAGCAATCTGAATCGAAGCTACGTTGGAGATTGCCGTCGGCCCTTGTTGCTCGTAACTTGAGCCCGACGGCGGGCTAGGTGTGGTCTCCGCAGCATTCAACGGTGGGATCGGCGCGGTCGTGTTGAAGCTAACACCATCGTGGGCCGCGGTAACCAGGTTCGAGACAAAATATTCTGTGCTCGTTTCCCCGTCTGCTGCGTTGAAGGTCGCTGGCGAAGGCACGGACTGTGAACGTTGGCCGCTGCTGGTGGTGGGCCGACCGTCGGTGGCGGTTCCCACGGTCCCCAATTGTTGATGTTGACGCCGTTACCTGTTGGCCAAGTCATGCGATTTTCCTTTCCTTGATTACTCGATTTGATCCACGAGCCCGAACCGGTATGGAGACGGCGCCACTGCCATGAACCTTCGACAGGCGCACGGCTAATCGTTTTTTTCGCATCTCGTCTTTTTTGTAACAAGTGATCGAAGCACTCAAAACGTAATCACGTTTGTCTCTCCTGACCACTTTCAAAATTGGATCGCACTCAATCTGCCCGTAAGTCAGGCTGAGCCGTTCGGCGACGGCCTTGATGGGAATGAATTTCATCATTACCGATCACGCCTCCATCAGAACTGAAATCACATATTCATTGGCATGCTGGGCCAAGGCTTTCCAGCCATCGCAACCATCGGGGCGATAGCCCTTGGCGATCAGTGATTGCTTCGCCTGGTCAAGAATCTCAGCGATCCGCTTTTTTCGCGAGACGGCGTTGCTGTTGATGAATTCAACTTTTGGGAAAACCGCATTCACGCTCTTACTGATGGCCTGTGCGGCCCGCTGGGCCAAGGTCAAAGTCGGGGCGGACTTTTGCATCAAAACCGGAAAACCGCAATCATCAACAACGTCATCCGCGCCTGAAACCGCCTTGATGAAAGAATCATCCAGAATCCGCGCGGGGAGTCGGTTGTTATCTCGCGCTTTGTCGAGACCGTACGAGTAGAGCGGATCGTCCATTGGCAAGGCGGGAACGGCTGGGAACTGCTCGTCCAGTTCATCCATGCCCGCAATGACGCGGGCTTCATGCATGAGTGAGTTCATAGTTACTCCTGGTGGTGTAGTTGTTTGTTTCCGTCGGACAATGCTTCGCAAGTTGCCCTAACTCATACAACTTCAGATTCAGCTCGCGGCTCTGGTGAATGATTTCTTTGTTCACACGCGTCTGCGTTGCAAGTTTTTCGTCCAGCTCGGACCGTAGTTGTTTCACAACAGTGACGAGTGCAGCATACCGCTCAGTCGGCGTTGGCATTCTGTGTCTCCCTTGGTGAAACATAAGTTGGAATGGTTGCGAGCAGCGCGGGGATGATCGAGCGATCTTGCCAGACGGCAAAAACGAGCGTAGAAAACTCGGGGACCTCCTCCAGTAAGCAAGCACTTTTCACGGCGACACCGCCACGCTCACTATCCCGCTGCGCCATGAACTCGCGGAGCGATTGGTCGATTGCTCCGATGGAATAGCGGTCATCCACGTCGGCCTTCTCGGCCTCGGCCTCTTCCGCCTGCTTTTTGTGCATGGCCGTCAACGCCCGGACGGCTACCGAGATCGCTTGCCCCGCACTTTTTGTGTCACCGTCCGCTGATGCACGCAAAAAGGTTTCTTCCGCACGTCGAAGCCATAATGCGTGACCTCGGCTAGCCGGAGCGTCGGTGAGATCGGCTGTAGCCGGGGCCAGGTGGCGTGAGTGGCGCGAAATTTGAGAAACCGAGAATTGTGGGTTCTGCTCGTGAATCAATTTCTGCTTACAACCGGCTTCGATCTGCGCGTTCACTTGGCTGGTGATCGCTGGATCGTGGTGCAAATCGCACAATGCCTAGCCCTGCCCATGGTTGTCTCCTTTTGCCAACAGCTTTAGAAGTTCCGATTGTCTTACCTTGTGGTGACCACGTTTCCCAATGCGAAAAGTGGGCAACTCACCGCTCAGAATCAGCCCTCGCAAGTAGCTATAGGAGCAGTTTCCCAGCGCCGCCCGAACAGTTCGCAAATCAAGCAGGGGATCACCAAGAATCGCGGATCTAGCTCTCAGCGCGGTCTCCACAACCTGGCGGACTGGAGTTTCTAATGGTGGTTGACTGGCAGCGAACATCACAAATCCTTTCTCTCAACACTAGTCGTTACAACGACTGTCGTCGATGCGGAGCATGAAAGTATCAGAGTTCAAAGTGAGTTGCAACTTATTTTCGTGGGTTTCCAACTTCTTATACTGGACTCGTGGCGCGGGAGACCAAACTCTTTTCGTACATACGCGCCGACGGTCACCGCGGACCACAGCGGCAGGGGACACCTGACGCGGGGTGACATGGAGTGACAGGTTATTCAGAATTAGATATGCAGACTAACTCAAAATTGAAATCAGCGACAAAATCCGTGACGCATGTGACACGACAAGTCGGTTTTGGCACGCATACTTTCAAGCTTTTTTGTGGGTTCCCGAAATGACGTGAAATGACACAATATTGACGGTATCTACCGTAATCGTATACTTAGCGCGCGCGCGCGTTAAGCGTGGATAATAGGAGAAACACGTCATGCCGTCATGGGCTTTTTGCTAAGTTATGATTTTTTCAACGACTTGCGTTCGGTGACGCAGTGACGCGTTCCCAAAATGGGAACTACAGGTTAATTTCTCCCTTGCAGTTCAAGCGAAAATAAGCGTTTACTGGGCTCAGTGACGCATATGACGCCATGACGCGAAAACGGACAACCGTGCAACCGGGCCCGCCCGGCGAATTTGCCCAGCAAGCCTCATGGCTGGACGCTCCCAAGATCGTGATCGGTGATGCCAGCGCGAATCTCGTTCGCCCTGAGCCGCAACTCAAAGAACGAACCCCACAGGATGAAATCCTCGAAGAAATTCGCGGTACGCAGAAAGCCTTCCTGGCGGCACAGCTTGTCGCTGCAAAAGAGCCGGCGGTGCTGCCCGCCGATTAAAATCCCCTTTCCAGGAAACGGGGTCCAGCTAGCCAAACACATTGTGGCTGAACACTACAAAGACATCGAAAAAGCGGCCAAAGCAGGGAAAAAAAAAAGGAACATCGAGGATTCCACGCTCATCAAAGCCGAGGTTCCGCGCTACTGCCACGAGGATGGAACCCTGTTCGACTATGAGAACGTGCGCTCGGCCTATTTCCGTAATCTCAGCCGCACGCGCCGCGGCTATTGATAGACCCCGCCAATTCTTAATTATACGTGATGTCACGTGACAGCCAAAGCCCTATCTTTGACCACAGCCCAAGGTAGTGGGCCGAAGATAGGTTCCGATGCGCGTCCATCCACAAAACGAAGTTCCGCCGGTACTGGTCACGGAGGAAAAGTAGGCGCGATTACTCTCCGTCAATAACGACACCATCGAACGATTGATGGCCACTGGCGAGTTGCCGGTGAAGTACCTGGGCGGGAAACGTCTGATCCCTTATCGCAGTCTCATGGTGTTGGCGGGCGTGGCACGCTGGAAATTTCAGGAGATTGTGGAGATTTGAAAAGTTTAGAAAGGCCCCAGAGCCGACCACCTGTCGGGTCACCGGCTCTGGGTTTGAGATTCTACTGACATGATGGACTATCGCACAAATTCAATCGACCATTCAAGCGAGATCTTTTTAGGCCCAGAATCCGAGAGTTTGGAAAAGCTCATCGATAGTGGGGGCACAACCTTCTGCGTGCCCGTCGTGAAACCCTCAAGTTGTTCTTGGTGCGGCCAATTGATCTGCACTGTCCGTTTTTTCAGCGGCCGCTGGGTCTTTGCCGAGGTAGTCACCGAACCCGGCGGCGCTTTCTTAGCCAACTTGCTGCACGATCACCACTGCAAACCCATGGAACGCTGGGAACGCCAGCACTTAGAGACCCCAGAAGATCCGTGGGCAGGTTGGGAGTCGGAATGACGCTCGCCACCATCAGGGCCGACGTGGCGGAGGTTCTGCGCACGTTGGTTCTCTTAATCGCGACCGGCACCGTCGCGGAGTTCTGCGGTGTCCGAGAACAAGAAAGGGCACGATTTCCGGTTACTACGATGACGCTGGCGCTCTGGCCTCGCGGGCGACCGCACTCAGCGGCACTGTGCCGGGCGTCTACGTCACCCTGAATCCGGTCCGCCCTGATTTGCTGGCCAGGCGCGTGAACCACACCGACGACTATGCGAACGACACGACCACCGACGCTGACATTTTGTCCCGCTGGTGGTTGCCCTTGGACTTTGATCCCGTCAGACCGGCGGGAATCTCATCCACCGATGCTGAGCACGACGCCGCACTAGCACGGACACGGGAATGCCGGACCTACCTGACCGGGCAAGGCTTGCCTGATCCGGTTCTAGGGGATTGGGGCAACGGTGGTCACTTGTTATACCGGGTTGACTTGCCCAATAACAAAGAGAGCCAAGTGCTGATCGAACATGTTCTCAAGGCCGTCGCCCAAAAGTTTAGTGATTCAGTGGTGACCGTAGACACCAGGAGTTTCGAACGCCGCGCGGATCTGGAAAGTCTACGGGACGCTAGCTTGTAAAGGGGATTCAACTGCCGAACGACCACACCGATTCGCCCGGTTGCTGGACGTGCCGGCGGAAATGAAAGCAGTCACGCGAGAACAGCTAGAAATTGTAGTTGCCCAAGTTCTTGAAACCATCCCCCCGCGTCCGTCAAATTCCCGAACCAATAGGAAAAGTTTTTGATCTGCCAGCATTTTTTGCCGAGCACGAGATCGAGATTCGATCTTCTGGCCCATGGCAGGACGGCACCATTTACGAACTCACCGCTTGCCCTTTCAATCCTGAGCACAAGGGCACGGCGCACGTGGAACGATTCGCCAGCGGTGCCGTGTCGGCAGGATGCCACCACGAAAGCTGTAAATGGAATTGGCACGATTTGCGCCAGCGCTTTGAACCCAAACCAGAGGCGCCTGCGTTTAGCGATGATGCCACGGCACTCGATTTCACCGCCAATCTTGGCTCAGATCTGCGCTACACCGCTGATCTGGGTCACTGGTTTTACTTCGATCAAAACGTTTGGCAAGAGGATAAGAAGCTACTGGCTTTCGCAAAATCACGGGAAACCTGCCGTGCCGCGGCCAAGGCCGCAGCTGCCGAACCCGACAAAGCCAGACGGCTGGCGTCAGCCTCCACCATCTTTAACGTAGAACGTCTAGCCCGACTGGATCACCGCCACATCGTTCCGGTGAATGAATGGGACGCTGATTCGTGGCTACTGAATACGCCCGGCGGGACGGTCGATTTGCGGACGGCTTGCTGCAACCCCATCGTCGGCGTGACTACATCACCAAAATTCTGCCGGTCAGCCCCGGCGGCGATTGCCCTCTTTGGCTGAGGTTTCTTGATCGCGTGACCGCTGGAAACGTGGGATTGCAAACCTTCCTGCAACGTGTGACCGGCTATTGCCTGACGGGTTCCATCCGAGAGCAAGCGCTTTTCTTTTTCTATGGTCTCGGAGCCAACGGGAAAGGCGTTTTCCTAAACACCATCACCGGCATCTTGCAGCCATACACGGGCATTGCTCCCACCGATTTGTTCTTGGCCTCTCGCGGCACTAACGAACGGCACCCTTGTGACGTGGCTGCTCTGGTGGGAAAGCGCCTGGTGACCGCGCAGGAAATCGAAAGTGGCGCACGCTGGGATACGGAGAAACTCAAACAACTTACGGGCGGTGAGCGTATCACCGCACGGCTTATGCGTCAGAATTTTTTTGAATTTTTGCCCCAGTTCAAATTGATTCTGGTCGGAAACCATCGTCCTGGCTTGCGTAGCGTGAATGAGGCCATTCGACGGCGCTTTAACCTGGTGCCGTTCACCGTGACCATCCCCGCGGCTGAACGTGACCCAAATCTGTGCGAAAAACTCAAGCCCGAATGGCCCGGTGTTCTGGCATGGGCTATCGAGGGTTGCCTGCAGTGGCAGCGCGAGGGACTGAATACGCCGGGCATGGTACGCCAAGCAACTGGTGATTATTTTGGCGGCGAGGATGCGCTCGCCCGCTGGCTTGATGAACGTGCCATCTTGGGAACTAAAGAAAAAGCGACCAGCAACGCCTTGTTCACCAGCTGGCGGGATTGGGCAGAAAAAGCCGGGGAGTATGTCGGCAGCCAAAAAAATTTCGGTCAGAATCTGGAAGCTCGCGATGGCATCGTCCGGTATCGCACGAGTCAAATACGCGGCTATTTCGGGATCAGCTTGAAAACCTATGAACAACTGCGGGACGGCGAAACCGCCAATCCCAACGACGTGGAGTTTATCCAGTGAACCGCGCGGCTGAGTTGTTGCTGCTAATCGAAAGTTCCGGCGGTCACCTGGAAATTGCTGACGGGCGCTTACGCGCAGTGCATGTTCTACCCGAGTTTTACGCCGCTGTGTTGGAACATCGCGATGCGCTTATCGCTTTATTACTTGAACGCGCCAAGCCGTACCCAGCTAATCTTCTGATCTCCCCAGAAAAATTGGCCGCTGCCGCTGCCCGAGTTGCGGCCAAAGTGGCACCGCCACCACCAGCACCCGCGCCAGGATACGTGTACGTGCCGAGAACCCGCGAACAGCGCATGGATCAGGATTGGACTGACAATCGAACCTTCCGACCGCCGAAGCCGGTTGCACCAATAATCGAAGATCCAGATCGAAGATGATCGTGATAACGACGATACCGGGGAATTGCCGAAAAGCAAGGTCAGTTCCACTATTGCCTGTTTGTGCGGGCATCCGAGAGGGGATCACCACACCGCGCCCGAGCCCCATGTTGCTGACCACGATTTCAGCTATTACTGCATTTTGTCGCACTGCTCCGTGTACTCGCGCAAAGACGGGATCTCCGCGCCTTGCGACTGTCAATATTTCCGAGTCGCTGAGACCGACCCGCCTAAATTCACGAAGCCTCGCGTTGGGCCTTATGACCGTTGCGGGAATCCCGCGTGCGGTCATTGGAAACGGGATCACTGTACTGCGTCCAAGCCGGGCAAGGTGAACCGACTGAAACCCGGCGAGATGGCCATTCGGAGTTTACAAAAAGCGGATGGTACCTGGTACGGATGCAAGCACTTTTCTCTAACCGATCCTTTGTGTCAATGCACCAGCACCAGCTGCTCGCACACGTCGGACGGCAAAGAATTTTGCAGTTGCGAAAAATTCGCGAATCCCTGGCTAGTTCGGAAAACACGGGTTCCAAGCGGAAAACCGCGCGCTAGGAAGCCCGTGGCTATGTCGCCGGCGGTCGCTGCGACCGGTACCACCACCGAAACCGTCCTGGCGAAAGCGCACAGAACCCGAAAGAAAAAGAGCACAGCTTTTACCACCGGCGAGACCGTCTCGCCGTCAACTGCAACCGAAAGTCAACCTACAGGAGAAAAAGGCTAATGAAAAAAATAGCACGCACACCAGAAATCGACGCACTGTTTATCACGCTAATGATGTATAGCAAGGCGGGACCGGTTGTCACAGATATTTCGCAGGACAGGGCGGAACGTGCCACCGCCGTCACTTTGGCCAAACTCGAAAAGCTGGGCTTGGATAGGGAACAAGTCAACGTTCTCTATCGAGAGTGGCAAACGGAAATGCGGGGCCGATTCCGCACGGGCAATCCCCTCCCGACCGAGACCGCTTAATTTGTTTTTTCGGCGACGTGGCTCCCAATAGCGCGGCGCTGCCTTTGAAAGTTGAATTTGATGACCACCTTTTGCATTCTTTGTCGCGAACCAATCCCTGAGAAACGGCAGCGCCGTGGCGCGTGCACGTGTTCGAAGGATCACCAGCAAGAGTATCGACGCCAGCGCCGATCAGAGCGAGCGCTAGTGAATTGCCGACTATGTGGACGGAAAGCTCGCAAGCCGAAGGCTGTAGCCCTTGTGCTCCTGAAGCACGGGGATTCTGTTGAGCGTAGTGAACTCCTGGAGCTGTGAACCGCGAATGTCATCGGTTATCCACAACCCGGTGTCTGTGCCCGAGGAAAACGGGTGTACACTTCGGCCCGAGGCAACTACCCGAGCGAGCCATGGAGAGATTATGGCTCGTCGGCGCTTTCAGAGTCCGAAACCATTTAAGGAGGGTCAATACTGGTGGTTGCGCGTTTGGGATACCAACCTAACCGGCAGCCGAAAACGTCAACGCTTGAAACTAGCACCGGCAGACATGCCCGTGCGGGAAGTACAGAAGATCGCCGAACAAAAGCTCCATCCCGTAAATCAGGGTTTGGTGCTAACCGGCTCGGCGATGAACTTCGGTGACTTCGTGACCAACATTTACGACAAAACGTATCTGCCACTGCTTTCGAGGAGCACGCAAGATTGCTATACCGGTGTGATCTTGAAGTACCTCAAGCCGGAATTTCGCGCGGGTATCTCTCCGCGACCTTACCCGGCTCACGGTACAACAATATTTCTCCGGCATGGCAGGCACGACGCCTTACCCAACAATCTCGAAAATCAGGGACACGATGTCCTCCATCCTCCGTTCTGCGGTAGATGCGGACTACCTAATCAAAAGCCCGCTGGACGGGTTGCGCTTGCCGTTGGATAAGCGTCCTCGCCAGCCAAAAGCGACCATCACGCCCGAACAGTTCGCCCAATGGTCGCACTCGTCCCCGAACCCTACGCTTCCATGCTTTTTGTAAGCGTGTGGACCGGGTTGCGTGTCTCCGAGTTAATCGGGCTGAAGTGGCGCTGCATTCATGCCGACAGCATCACGGTCGAGGAAAGATTCTGCCGTGGTGACTGGTCGACTCCCAAAACCAGCGGCTCAGCAGCAACAATTGGCGTTGCCCCACAAGTGATTGCACGCATCAATGGTCTGAAATCCATCACCGTGGAAGTTCGGGCAGGACGTGCGATCCGAAAACACAAACTAGTTAGATCGGCAGAGCCGGACGATCTGGTTTTTCAGAGTGTCCAGCGAGGGAAGCCGATGAATGACCAAAACGTTTTGCGCCGCCACGTCAAACCGGCAGCGCAAGCGCTCGGGCTACATGTGAACTGGCGATGCCTGCGTACTTCTCATGCGACATGGTTGGTTCAAGCGGGAGCCGATCCGAAATCGGTGCAAGGTCAGATGCGGCACTCCCGCATTTCGACCACTATGGAGATATACGCTCAGATCGTTCCGCTGGCGCAACGCCGAGCGCTAGAACAGCTTTCGGAGTTCGCCAAAGATTCACGGTCCATTACGGTCCAATAAGACGCGTTTTTTAAGCTCACAGAAATGGCTGAAATTGTCGCCAACCCATTGAGAAGATTGGTGGAGCTAGTCGGGATCGAACCGACGACCTCATCGTTGCGAACGATGGCGTCCCCGGTAGTGATTTAACTGATTCGATTCGACTTGACTCTTTTTTCAGCACTGAAAAGCCCCGTTTATTGGAACAGTAATGGAACAGGGTTGCGGCCGGGCAAACTCCGAAAGCTTCTCGATCGCTTGCCGCTGCGCCGATGATACAGATCTGCGCGTAAATGTCCATCGTGGTCGAGATGCGCGAGTGGCGCATCTGTCCTTGCACCGATTTCGGGTCGGCTCCCGCTTGCACCAGCCAGGTCGCATGCGACGTCCGCAGGCACCGCCAGTTAACGAAGGGCAGTCCGAGCGCCCGGGCCGCCGGTTGAATGTGGCGCTTGAGCACGTTCTGATCGTTCATCGGTTTACCAGCTCGCACGCTCTGAAATACCAGATCGTCCGGCTTGGCCGATTTGACCAGTTTGTATTCCCGCATCGCGCCCTGCCCCCCATTCGCGATCTTCACGCTGAGAGTCTTAAGGCGCTGGATGCAAGCGATTACTTGCGGTGAAACTCCGATCGTCGCCGCGCTGGCCTCTGACTTAGGCTGTGACCAATCGCCGCGGCAGTACCGTTCTTCGACGGAGATGGAATCGCGGTTAATGCATCTCCAGCGAAGGCCGATCAATTCTGAAACGCGAAGGCCGGTCCACACGGCGACGTACAGCATGCTCGCGTATGGCTCGGCGACGAGTTGCACCAGCGCGTTGAACTGCTCAGGTGTGATGGTTGGTTTGCGGCGCCGTCCCCGTTTGTCCTTGGGCAGTCGTAACCCGTCCAAGGGGTTTTTGACGAGAAAATCAGGCACATCCGAGCGCAGGACGCTCGACAATGCATCCCGCGCCTTCACGGCGGAAGGGTACGGAATCGCCAAGGTTGAGAAATACCGCTGCAAAGATCGAGGCGTTAAGTCTCGCAAATAAAGAGCACCGAAGGCTGGGATCAGATGTTTCCCGATCACCCCCCGGTAGCAATCTTGCGTACTGCTCGACAGTTGCGGCAGTGTGCTCGGCATGTACTCGGTGTCCACGTATTCACTAAAAGTGACCGCTGACCCAACGCTTATCAGGCCCTGGTTCATAGGCCTGAGAATTTCAGCGGCGATTTTCTTTACTTCCCGTTCCGGCATTGTGGCCGGAGCTAGTTTCACTCGTTGACGTTTCCTGGTCCGGACGCCTTCACTAAAAGAATCCTGCCAGTGCAGTAAGTACCAGAATTTCCCTTCCCGTTTGGGTGGGGATCTTGAAAGCGCCGTTTGGCCATGGCTTCGAAATCTCCGTGGCTTGTCGGCGGGAAAACTGCCTCGCCCGAAAGTGTACTCCGCGGTGCTGTGGAATTCAGGTTGGGTTCTCGGTGGCGTGTGGAGGTCAACTTCTACGCGAAAAAATGCCTCCCGCTCTCGAGAGCAAAGGAGGCTGTCTTGGTGATGGTGTTCCGGTATTCGGTGCCGTTAGGCTAGGACTGCTACACGGTTCCTACCTTCGCGCGCGATGTAGAATCGCGCCAGTCGAACGGGCCGCAGTCTGAAAACAGCCGTGCAACTGCTCACCTAGCGTGCGATTGTCTTTCGGTCCCGCTGTTTATCGCGTTGTAGTACGTAGCATGAATGCGCAGATCTCTGGGTGCCGGGTAAGTCGCCGTTCTCCGTCTTGTCCGTCGGTCCTGAAGACTCACCGCTGACCCCCCGTTTCGCACCCCTCCTCCGCTCCTCCGGCATCATCCTCTGGTCCTCCGGGCCCCCAACCCAGCAAACGGGTAAGAAAATTGTTGCTCCCAGGAATGGACCACAGGTGGTAGGCGTTGCGGTCGTCGACGAGCTGGGACTTCGCAGGATAAATTTCCAGTGCCTCCTCTTCCTCTCCGAGGATTTCATCCTTGATCCGTTGGAAATCCCGCCAGTTGTGTATGGGGCGATGATCGTTTGCCTCGATCTGCAGGTGAATAACGGGCACGTCGAGTGTCTCAACTGGAATCTCGGTCGCCTCCACAAAATAGCGAGAGTTCTGCCACACTTTGCCGCTGCGCTCATGAACTCGCACAAAACTTGTCCATGGTGGTTTGGCGCGCATGTCTTCCACGGGTTGCCGACAATCTGTCGAAGCGCGTCGGCCTGTCCCCGCTCGAACTCCGCGATCGCTTGCTCGGTCTCAGCGGGCGACTGAGCCTTGAAACGCTTCACCCAAAATGGCTTCAGTGCTCGATCTAGTTCTGCCCACTGCTTTTCGGTTAGAGGGTCGGCACGTTCCAGCAGCCAGAGCATCCATCCTCCCCGTTCACAACTGTCCCAAGCATCGGCAAGCGACGCGAAGTTATTACTGGACAACCAAGGCATGGCTTCACCTAGGTCGCGGCAACACCATGAGCTCTACGGGTCGCCAGCCATCGATCAAACGTTCTTTGCGAAATCAGTGTTCTTTTTCTCACTCGTGTGACCAGCATGGGCTCGGCAGGACGCCGAGATCCACTCCAGGAGAATTTTCTCTACGAGGTGGGCGTAGGGTTGCGAGTCTTTGAGGCTGATCCATTCTCTGGACGGTGTGATGTTCGTGCTGGAGTTCATTTCCATGCCTACCTTTCGTTTATTGCGCGGAATTCATGCTCTGTTCAAAACATTGCCCCCCTCGCTCTTGAACCGAGGAAGGCTATCTTTGCTGGTGATGTGTTGTGGCGGTCAGACAGACTCCAAAATCTCGTTGTGCTCATGGAGCACAGGCTGTTCCAGCTTCTTCTCTTGGCCGCCCTGCCGCAGAGCCTACAAAACCTAAGCGAACGCTCAGCGCGCCTCTGGCGCCGATATTCCCGTCGTCGTCCGTCGAGCAGGTCACCGCTCCACGACGCTGGCGATCTTCAGGGATTGGCTCTCTGCAAAGAATGCAGAATGTTTCCATGGCGTGAACCTCGGTCCAGTCGTGTGTTACTTCGAATCGGAACCCCTACTGCGCACAAAAATGCCCCCTTCGCTCATAGCGAAGAAGGCTGTCCTTGGCGATCGTGTTCGGGATGATCCGCCGAGCCGTCAGGCTGGGGCTACTGCCCGGTGACGCTGTGTCTGCTGCCTCGATTTCATCCCGACCCGTCCGACTGGTTCGGCTTGATGTCGTAAGCCGATTTCTTCCCGCCGTCTACCTGCGCGAGTCCACCTTTTGGCCAGCACTTCACGGGCGAGAGCGTTGATCACGTGTAACTGGGGACGGGCTACCTCGGGATTATCGCGGTGATCTTGGGCTGTTCTGCGGGCAAACTCCCGCAGTAACGCGACTATCTGCGCTGAGGGTCTCGCGGCACCGCTGTCTGGCGTCTTTATCGCTATGCCGCCCAGCCATTTAGAGTCCTTACATGCTTTCACTTGTCGCTCCACTCGGCCCGTGACTTGGCTTCCTCCATTGAACAGCGCGCTCGAAAAACGTCATTGTGCTCGAATCGAATCTCACCAGTTCGTTGCTCACCGGGCCATGTCGTTGTTTTGCAATTACGATCTCGTCATCTCCGGATGGCCGTCCAAAATCGTCCATGGGACGGTGAATCAACAAGATCGTGTTCGCGTCGTTCTCCAGCGACCCGCTTTCCTTCATCGAGAACTTGTTGGGGCGCTCATTCTGGTTCCGATCTTTCGGCCGGCTCAGCTGGCTAACCGCCAGGACCGGGACGCCAGAGTCTTTTGCCAGCGCGCGAATTTGGCCGGAGATCTTGGTTATCCTCTCGCGCTCGTTCGGCGCGTTTGCGGAAATAAGTTGCACGTAGTCGACGACGATAAGGCCGAGCTTCTTTGGCGGATAAGCAACCGCGCCCCGGCTACTAGTTTCTGGAGCGACAGCGAGCCGTCCTCCGCAACAAAGAGTGGCCACGAGCCCACAGTCGCCATGGCACGCCGCACCTGAGATCGCACGTCGGCGCTAGCACAGCGAGGATTGCGTATGTGCTGGAATGGGACCTTCCCCTCGTGCGACCAGAGACGCTGCAACAGCTCGCCTTTGCTCATCTCGATCGAGAAGTAGCCAACAGCAATACCCCTTCGACAGTTTGCCGCCGCGATCTGCGAGGCGAGAGAGGTTTTGCCGTCTCCGGTCCGTCCTCCGACTGCCCAAGTCTCACCAGGCCGTATTCCGGTGGTGACGAGATCCACGGAATCAATTCCCGTCGTTAGGCCAACTACGTCATCGGGATTATTTGCAATCCGCTCCCACTCGTTGAAAACTGCATCTGAGAATTTGAGTACACGCTCTGCGGGGGCATGCTCTGAACCGGTCTGGATCTGAAGCAGACTTTCGCTAGGTCGCCAATACACTCTTGCGAAGATGCACCGCCAGAGATGGCGCCGATACTCGCGTTGCAGGTATGAACCAACTTTCGCAGCGTGGCTTTCTCGCGCACGATGTCGACGTAGTGCTTAATGCTGGGGCGGTCGGGAAGGCCGTCCACCAACTGGCGACATAGCTCACGTCGCCGACGGTCTCCACTCTTCTTTGTGTCGCTCCAATTCCTCGACCAGTGTGATCTCGTCTATGGGGCGGGATGACTCGGCCAACTCGATCATCCGCCGAAAAGATCCGCTGATGGGAACCAATGGCGAAATCAAGGCCGTCGAGCCACGGCTGCTTCCTCGTCCTGCATTCGCATCGAGCAGGATTCCCAGCCAGGACGCTGCGCTCGGCCTCGACGCTGACAGGGATGGGTTTCTCGACGTTGTGATCCATGACGTCGTTCATTGGGCCACCGCCGTCGGCTGCCCGCCGGTCGCGCTTGATCTGTTCACTCGCAGAAACATGATGTCCCGGCAACCTCTGGGGCCTGTGCTGTGTGCCTCTGGCTTGCGGCCTTTGCTTTAAGAGAGCTGATCGAACTTATCGCGCAACTTGTCCATACTGAGGACATTCGTCATCCAAAATTCGTCGCGCTGCACCCAGTAAATCAACTCTGCGATCTGACTCTCACTACGCTTGTCCACGCGGATCATGAGGTCCGCCGTACGCGCCCACGCTCGAAGGTTCGCTTGGGTAATCCGATAATCTGGTTTGTTGAGAAGAATCTCCGATTTCAGTAGTGCAGCCAGTCGATCAGCTTCTTGGGATGGTTGTTTGCCCCTTCGGGGAACCAACGTTTCCTCGTCTGAACTTTGTTCAGACAAAGGGTTTTCTTTTGTTTCTGTTCCTGTTAACTGCTCCTGCTCCTGCTCCTGATTCGACACAGCCTTTGCCGAAGGCTTAACGAGAGGCTTTAGCGAAGACTTCGACGAAGACTCTGCGAATGAGACATTGAACTCCTTTACGAAAGACCGTCCCATCTCCTGGACCACTGATCGCATAGCCGCTAGAACTCTGGTTTTGAGATCGCAGTCAGGTATGAACTGCCATTCCTTGTGCCACCCTATGATCACGTTTGGAGATTGCGGCGGGTTGCACTTGATGGCGTTCGGGATCCAGACCACGCCTTCCTTCCAGTCGGCCTCCGCCATCTGCCGCGAAGTAATCTCGCCGAAAGCAGCGTCGAAAGCCTCGAGCGTCCATGCCAATTCTTCCGCCAGCCCGCTGCGTCTTGCTGTGAAGACACCTGGAATAATGCCTGTGTGTGGACCAGTCAGGAGATACACCCAAAGGGCTTGACCCGATGGCAGTAGGGGAGAAAGCTCACGGAATTTCCGATCCCTCCACATGCGTACCTCAATTTTGCGGTAACGATTCTCAGCGCTTGCCATAACTCGCTCCCGGATGGATTTCGCTATGCCTTCGCGTTGCTCGTTTCGGCCGCCGCGGCATCGGTTGAGCGACGGAGCTTCCGTGGCGGGGCTCCGTCCTCGATCAGATTCATGATTTCGGCTTCGCGGATTAGAGTCCGTCCCCCAGCTTTCGAGCGCTGCAACTTTCCTTGCGCGAGCCATTTGTAGATCGTGTACTTGCTGACATGCAAGTAATCCGCCGTCTGGGCTGCCGTCCAAAGCTTTTCCATTTCCATTGACCTCCGTGCACGTGAATCCGCGCCAGGGCGGAATTCCGTCCTAACGTCGGGTGTTACCGACTCGTTCAGCGGTACAGGTTGAAGTTTATTAGTCGACTCTCTTGGAGCAGGGACACACCTACTAGGCCGAGCTATCTGCGCGGTAGCATCGACTGTCCATGTTAGAGAGAGTTATTGCGAAGAGTAGGGTTTAGGTCTCGGCTTTGTCGATCCCGAGCGAACGCGCTTTTTAATAGCGAAGCTGGAGTGAGGGAACCCTGGCACGCACTACAGCCTATTACAGCAAGTTTCCTAGTACAATCCTTAATTTACAACATTCAACGACAAAAATGCAATAGTAACCGTAGGCGACGTAGGCGATCCGAAGAAGTGGAAAACTGATCCAGGTGCCTGTGGTACGAATGCGACTCAGGCTTGCTCCGGATTTCATCTGTGACAGATCATCACTGCGAAGCGGTGACAGTAAGTCCTTGACACAATCCCAACACGTGTTAGGATTACTCGCATGAAAACGAAGAAATGCCCGACCCACAAGATTCCAATGGTCAGAAGTAACAATGACGTTCTGCCCGGCTTGCCGCGGGTCCGCCACCAGCGACCGCAAAATTCAGGCATCTCGGGAGAACGGGAAGCTCGGTGGGAGGCCAGTTGGGAGTAAGAACAGACGGCGGCGCAAGGGCTAAAACAACAACAACGCGCCGTGTCGATGTTGCCACCACCGGCACGGCGCTAACCACAGTCGCCTACAGAAGGAGGCAACAAATGGCTCAGCAAAAGTCTACTATTCAGTTCACTAGCAACCAAACTTGCGGACTTGCCCAGACCAGCGTCAGCAACCCCCAACGGACACCAACTAACATCGTAGCAATCGACACAAGTTGGAGATTCTGCGACGATGGGTGCCAATACTGCGACTCGCGCGCGAAGCCGGTCAATTGCTCTATGTGCGACCTTGAGGGGTGTGACGAATGTCTGTGGACCGTCAACGGAAAACGGGTCTGCACTGCCTGTAAAGAAGAGATTGAACACCCAGAGCTAAAAGGCCACGATGGAAGCATCAGACTCGATACCAGTGGAAGACTTGTCTATGACCCACCTCGCATGGCTAAGGTTTTGATGTTCTCCGTTGGCGCAAATACGCGCCATGCCCAGCGTCCTAAATGGGGTGCCGCATGAGCACCTCGATCGAGTACCGCAGGGCGGCGGTCAGCGCGCTCGCCCAGGCACTTTACGCTCTGGCGCAGGGTGAGGAAGAGCGATATATCTGTGTGGCTGGGCAGTTCGACAACTTCATCCGCCAGCCTGCAGGATCGCCACAAAGACCCGCTCTGTTGTTGGGCAACTCGCAGGCGCAATGATCAATCTGAGAGTGGAGCGGCTCGTGGCCGCAGTCTTGGAGCAAATACCGCAGGAAATGATCGACATGGAGGCAGAAGACATCCTCCGCAGAAGCCAGGAAGAAGGTACCGCATGAACACTTCCACCGAATACCGCGTGGGACTCTATGCCCGCGTCTCAATCTCGAACGGACATCAAGATCCAGAGATGCAGTTGCGTGAGCTTCGAGAGTTCTGCTCACGCCGGGGCTGGCAAGCCACACAGGAATATGTTGACCGCGTGTCCGGCTCGAAGGACTCCAGGCCCGCCATCAATCAGCTTATGGCTGACGCTGGCCGGCGGAAGATTGACGCTGTTCTTGTCTGGAAACTGGATCGGTTTGGACGGTCGCTCAAGCACCTGGTCAACAGCATCGCAGAGTTGGAAAGTCTGGGCGTTGCATTCGTCAGTCTACGCGACAATCTCGACCTCTCGACGCCCAGCGGCCGGTTGATGTTCCACGTCATTTCCGCAATGGCCGAGTTCGAGCGGACATTGATCCAAGAACGGGTTAAGGCGGGACTGCGGAATGCTCGGGCCAAGGGCAAGCGCCTTGGTCGGCCGCGGGCGACCGTGAACGCTCCGAGAATAGCCTCTCTCCGTGAACTGGGGCGGTCCTGGGCGCAGATTGAAGCGGAGACAGGCATAAGCCGAGGGACGGCGCAGCGTGCGTTTGCTCGGCTGCCCAAAAACCTATGCCTCACCCTGCCTGCAACTGCTTGAGTTTAGGGGAGCGGATTGGGGCAGTTCACCTTGCCCAAAATGATTTGTTTTTGGGCACGTCGTAAACCGCCCCTATCGGCTATGGGCGCGGAGAGAGGCGGAGGACTAGCTATCTCCCATTTGGCAGTTTCGGACTGACGCGGGTCCTACGCCCTCCCGAGAATCACACGCCATCCACGGCGTGCGGGGCTCCCGTATGCAGTCCCCACTCTATAGGGCTTGACAACCATGGCGTCGGCGACACTAACCTAACATCAAGTCCTATCTCACACCCTGAGCGGTTCCTTGCGACAACGCGCGTCGCGTCAGAATGTCACGTGTCCCGGTGATAAGCATCCTAACGGTTCTCAGTGTAGTTAGGTTATCGTTGGCGCGGCCATTCCGATTGGAGTGCACACCGAAATCCAAGGAGATGATCCATGCAGAAAGTCTCTGTCTCGCTGGCCGCCGCTCTGTTTCTCATCCATTCACTTGCATGGGCCAAGAAGGCGCCTTACGCCGGCCCTTGCACGAGGAGTGTATCTTCCGCAATCGTTACGTCCGAAGGAAGGCAGTCGTTGTTCCCCGATTTTGTAACACATTGGTGGAGGAAGAACGCAGAAAACTATCCTGGGGTGTGTCTGTCCTCCAAACCCAATCCCGCAACCCGGAACTATCTGATGGTTTTCTCAACTTCAGAACGCTACTACACCGGTCTAATGCCGACGACTCGCACGTATACGAGCAGCAGCTCGACAGTGTTTAGTGCAGACGGTTCAGCCACGGATCAAGATGGCGACCGTTGGAACTTCACGGCTACAGGGGATGCTCAGACAACGACCACAACGACGGTCCATGAAAACGTGCCCTACACGGGCCGCGAGGTAAAACTCTTTGTGAAGGCCTACGACTCGACCGGTCGGATAATCCGGAGCGACGTGCATTACCACGTCGAAGTGTTGTAGTTGGTGAAGCGTCTCCTGTACCCAGTCAGTACGCGTGAACATCATGTCCGCGTCGATAAACGCGACGTAGGCGCACCGTTCGCTTGGCATCACCGTTCGCGCCTCGCGCCCGATTACCTTGAGACCCTGCGGATCCACGATCGCAAGCGTGTTCTTCCTCTTGTTCACCACGAGCAAGCGCGAGGAAACCTGGGACCAGCCACACGGGGTGAGGACCAAGATCATCAGCAGAACAGAGAGAACAATCTTGGACATGGCAGGCAAGTCGGCACCGGCGTCGAAGACTAGCCGCCTGGAAGCACCCGTAGAGCAAATTGTGAAAGCAATCTATTTCTTCATTGCCCAGGCCATCCCGTCCGGACCGAGGCCCGTTCGAATGTGATCGATCACCGCCAGTGCACTCAAGTCAACGACCGCCACCTCGTCATCGCCCCAGACTGCAACGTAGGCCTTCGATCCGTCCGGCGCCATCAAGATTCCTTCCGGCATACGGCCCAGCTTGATGCGCTTGATTTCCTTGCGCAAATGAACGTCCAACGCAACGAGCTCACCCGCCTCGAGATCAGAAACGAGAACGAGTCTGCCGTCCGGGCTGAATTTCAGCCGGTTCGACCGCTTCGTATTCAGACTGATAGTCTGAACTACCTTGTGAGCTGCAACACTGATGATCGAAACATTCCCGTCTTTTGATTGAGCCGTCCAGACCTCCGTCCCGGCCGGTGATATGTCGATGCCTTCGGGACCCTTGCCCACAGGGATCACAACCTCTGTCCAATCACGCTGATTCGCAGACTGGCGAATCGCGCTCACGCTGTCCGACCCGATGTTCGCCGTGAAGATCTCCTGGCTCTTGCTGATCACCAGCATGTGAGTGTCGTCCTGTCCTGTACCGAGCAGCCAGTCAACCGTGTCCTCAGTAGGCGAATAACGGCCGATGACTTTGTTGACTTCCGCGGTGAAATAGACTTCCCCGTTCGCGAACACGATGCCGTGTGGTCGCCGAAGCGGTCCCAGGCTCACACGACGCAGTTCGCGTTGGCCGATCAGATCGATGACCGAGAGCGTCGACCCGGGCTCGCGATCACCATAGTTCGCAACGAAGGCATACTTCCCGTCGTCGGAGGCCGTCACTTCGTGCGGACCTTCCCCCGTTGGAATGCGCCCGATTACCTTGAGACTCTGCGGATCCACGATTGCAAGCGTGTTCTCCGTCTTGTTCAGCACGAGCAAGCGCGAGGAAACCTGGGACCAGCCACACGGGGTGAGGACCAAGGTCATCAGCAGAACAGAAAGAAAGCTCTTGGACTTTTCAGTCATAGTCGGCACCGGCGTCGATATCTACCGAGGCAAGCACTCTAGGTATTCGCCGAAAGACCAATGCGGCGCAGCAGATCCTCAAAGCGCGGATCCGAACGAAGGCCGTCAAACAGGGGATCGACCTTCAAGACCAGTAGAAAATCCGATCGCTCCCGGTGGGCTCTTTCGAGCGCCGCCAGTGCCTGATCGTTGTTACCGAGCCCTGCGTACACCAGCGCAAAGCACATCGAAGAAACCGGTCTGCGCTTGGCGAGTTTCTTGAGTTCGTCGAGAGAGCGCATGGCTCCTTGCCGGTCGCCGCTTTGCGCACGCGCGTTCCCAATCGAGGCGAGTGCCAGGGGTTCGTCTCCCGACAACCTCGCAAACTCTTGAAATTCCCCGATGGCGGTACCATACATCCCCTTGGCCGCGTATGCCCGCCCGAGCCGGAGATGAGCAATAGCAAAACTCGGGTCCAAGTCCAGGGCCTTCCTGGATGTTTCAATCGCCTCGTCAAAACGCCGCGCGAAGTAGTGCACCCGCTCCATGCCTTGAATGGCATTCACCGAAAGTGGATCCAGTGCAAGTGCGGCCTGGGCTTGGTCAAGACCCTCCTGGTTTCGACCCAAATCATCCAACAGCTCGGAATACCACTGATGAGCGGTTGGATAGTTCGGGTTGAGGGAAATCGCGCGCTGGAACTCCTTCTCCGCGGTCGTCAAGTCCAAATCGTAGCTGAATACGACAAAGGCCAGCGACGTGTGCGCTTCCGCGAGCTTGTCGTCAATGCCCAAAGCTTTTGTCGCGGCTGCGCGAGACTTCTCCATGGCTTCCGCTGCCGGCATCACGTCAAATCCCGCCGCGCCCAGCAAGGCGTATGCATCCGCGAGCCCCGTTTGCGCCGCGGCATAGCTGGGCTCCTTTTCAGCCGCCTGTTGAAAATAGTCGACCGCTTTCTTCAAATCGCTGGGGTTTCTCTTGTTCCAAAAGTAGCGGCCCTTCAAGTAGAGGTCGTAAGCCTCTCGGTCAATCGGGGGAGCACCCGCCAGTCGCGACTTCTGAGCCGGAGTGAGTTGGAGCCGGATTGCCCCAGCAATCGCGCGCGCCACTTCGCTCTCCAGCCTCAAGACGTCCCGCAAATCGCCTTCGTAGGATGCCGCCCAAACGTGTTTATCCGTAGCGCCCTGGATCAGCTGGGTGGTGATTCGCACTCGTTCCCCGGATCGCTGTACGGTCCCTTCAATCACGCCATCCACCTTCAGCTCCCGCGCGATTTCCGGCAGTGTTTTCTTGGTTCCCTTGTAGTGGATCGTGGACGTGCGGGAGATGACCTTTACGGAATCGATCTGCGCCAGCTCCGTGATGAGCGCATCCGTCATTCCGTCCGAGAAGTATTCCTGCGCGGGATCAGCGGAAAGGTTCTGCAGAGGCAAGACTGCCAGGGAATGGATGGGGGGAACAGCGCCCGTATCTGCCCGCCGGCCCCTGAGAGAGAGCAGCAAGACCGATATCAGCACCGCCCCGCCAACCGCTGCCGCCCATCTCCATACTCGGCGAGCACCGGTCCAAGCTGCCCTGGTAATAACCGGGTCCGGGGTGACTAGGGTTGAGGAGTGTCTGGCTCCGCTTGCCGGTGCCACTGGCGCCACGAGTCGATAGCCGCGTTTGGAAATCGTCTCAATGACGCGCGGTTCGCGGGCATCGTCCTCGAAGACGCGCCGCAACTCGGAAATGCAGCGCTTTAACGCGTCTTCCGTTACAAACGTGTCCGGCCAAACGGCCTTGAGCAGTTCTTCCTTGGGAAGGACTTCGCCGGCGTGCGTGGCGAGGCACAACAGCACCTCCATCACTTTCGGCTCCAGATGAACAGCGGCGCCGTTGCGCGAGACGATGTTCAGGCTAGGCTCAACCAGCCAAGGCCCCACTTGAATCCGGCCATTCATGGCAGGCTCCGCAGAGTCTAAGTAGCAGAATTATAGAACAGTTACCTCAAGTACCACGGAAAGTCCGCCCCCGTCATCACCAAATCCCCCCTTTAATCTCACCTCTTCCTCACGACTTTTCGCGAAAGAGTGCGTAAAAACATGGCTCGTAGAACCGTTCGGCAGTCCGATTTCAACCAGGCACAACAAGAATTTAGGAGAGAACTCATGATGAAACGAATGATCACCTCGTTATCGGTCATTGCAGTGTTGGCAGCCGGAGCCATGTTGGCTCCAACCGCGAAACATCGCTTCACGGCTTTGCCAGTCGTCCACGCGGAGAGAGGATGCAGCACCGAAACGCTGTCGGGAAATTACGGCCTCACCTTCAGCGGATTTCAGCTTCAGGATTACAATGGCACATCTGGCCGCACGTCGGCTGCTTTCTATGGCGCGGGGTTACTCACCTTCGATGGAGCGGGAAATTTTGCTGGTGCCATCTCTGGCTCGGAAAATGGCTCTCTGCCCGGCCACCAATATACCCTCATTCTGAATAGCCCTGCCACCGGCACGTATACCGTGAACTCCGACTGCACCGTTTCGTTCATCTCGACTCCCGGCGGTGGCGGCGACAACTTTGTCGGTGCGATTGTCGGTGGCGGGTCAGAAGTCCTGTTAACTGACATAACCGCGCCCGACACCCTGAACATGGACCTCAAGAGGCAGTAGATGGCGCGCTGTCTGTGGGTTCGTTACCGCAAGACCGCAGGTTTCGAATTGGAGGCAACATGAAATTCAGGACACTTACTAGAGCTACGGCGTTGATTCTGTTAGCGGCACTTGCGGCTGCCTCAGAGCTCGCCGCGCAAAATCAACAGGAACCCGGCACGAAGCATCTCCAATACGCCGTAATCAGTCTTGGTACTCTCGGCGGTTCGGCCAGCAACGGCTTCGGAGGACCCAATAACAAAGGTTGGGTAACCGGGGATGCCAACCTGGCGGGCGACCAGAACGAGCACGCCTTCCTCTGGCGCGACGGCGTGATGACAGATCTAGGCACACTCGGCGGGCCCAACAGCTCCGTAGGCGAGCCCGTTAAGGACGACAAGGGCCTGGTCGCGGGCACGGCCCAGATTAACGAGATAGATCCGTTGGGCGAATATTGGGGAGCAGGCTTCTTCTGTACCGCCCAGAATTGCCAGGGGTGGCAAAACCTGGAACTCGGTTTCCTATGGAAGAACGGCGTGATGACGGCTCTTCCCACGCTCGGCGGCAATAACGGCGAGGCCTTTGGAGTCAACAACCGCGGCCAAGCGGTCGGGTTAGCGGAGACCGCCACTCAAGACCCTAGCTGCATTCCTCCACAAGTCCTCGATTTTGAGGCGGTCATCTGGGGACCGAAGCCAGGCCAGGTCGAGACACTTCCACTGCTGCCCGGCGACTCGAGCGGAGCTGCGCTTGCGATCAACGATAAAGGCCAGGTGGTCGGCTTGTCCGGCAGTTGCAGCGTACCCACGTCTTTCGCTCCGGGCGTCCACGCCGTGCTTTGGGAAAAGGGCACAGTGACCTACCTTGGAGGCTTTGGCGGGGCGATGAACAACAGCGGCACTGGCATCAATAACCGGGGACAGATCGTTGGCCTGTCGGACTTGCCTGGCGACACAACCACGCACGCTTTCTGGTGGGAGAACGGCACGATGATCGACCTCGGCACGCTTCCGGGAGATTTTTCGAGCACAGCCTTCGACGTCAATGAGAAAGGCCAAGTGGTTGGATTTTCGTGCGACATAAATTTCAATTGCCGCGCTTTCCTTTGGGAAGAGGGTGTGATGACTGACTTGAACACACTTGTCGCGCCTGGCTCTTCGCTCTATCTGACCTTAGGCGGCGGCATCAATGACCGGGGGGAAATCGCCGGCACCGCCTTTGATCCCAACACCGGCGAAAGCCCGGCTTTCTTGGCGATTCCATGTGACGAGAGGCATGCGGGTGATCGGGATTGTCAGGATATGGCTCAGAGCGCGAGCGGCGGTGAAAGACCGAAGGTTGTTCTTCGAGAAAACGCACGCGAGCACCTTCGGCGTTTGGGAATGAGGATGAGCAGAACGCACTAATTGTGGGAGGTGGGTTATGTTTCCATCATCGTCTCGGGTGCCTTCTTGCACCTTCGTCTTATTGCTGCTGGCCGCTACGCTGTGTGGATGCGGCGGTAGCAGTTCGAGCAACGGCAATGGCGGCGGCAACCCTTTAGCTCCGCATGCGATTGCCGTCCGCACCGGAAGCTCGGGCTTGGCCGAGTTTTACGATCGCATGACGGGAGCAACATTCACACCACGAGGCAACAACTATGTCCGGCTGGCACAACAGACGAGCATTGACGGGACTCCCACCTACACGCACTCAACGTTCAATGTTGGCCTCTATGATCCCAACCATGCTGAAACCGCTCTCACGACCATGCAAAGTAACGGCTACAACACCGTTCGTGTATTTCTGAACGGGTGCTGTCCCAATACCATTGGCAATCCGTCGGGCGGCGGTCTTTCCCAGGCTTACATGGCAAATCTCGCGGACTTTCTGGGGCGGGCGGCCAATCACGGCATTTACGTCATGACTCCGGGGACGGGTTGGCTGCCAAGTCAGGGCGGATACGATCCTGGCAATTGCGATGCGTTTGCGTTTAACAATGGGGTCTATCTGTGCCCCGGCTACGTCAGTGCTACCGCCCGGTTCTGGCACGACTTTGTGCAGTCGCTCAGCGACCAGAACGCCCGCACCGACGCGATCCTCGGCTACGAATTGAGCAATGAATACACCTATGACCTGGATCAGCCGCCGCTAAGCTGGACCAGCGGAACTGTCACCACGGCTGACGGACACACTTACGACATGGGCAGCGCCACGTCGCGCCAGCAAATGATGGACAACGGGCTCATCTATTTCACCGATCACTTGCGGGCCGCGATCCAGGCGCTCGATCCCACCGCCCTCGTGGACGTGGGCTTTTTCGACACGGGACAGGGGAACGCCAATTCCACTCAGGTATATCCAGCCATCGCCAACTCGACGGCCGACTTTGTGGACCTTCATGCCGGCCCTCCAAGCCCGAGTCTGGGTCAAGTTGCTCAGGATATTGGTTTCGTCGGATACCAGCAGCAGAAGCCCATACTGATGGGAGAGGTCGTGGCTAACGAGAGCGACTACCCGCTCATCTCGGATGCCGCAGCAGCCTTGCAGAATTGGCAAATCCAATCCTGCACGTACTCGTTCAAGGGGTGGCTGCTTTGGGCGTGGGACACGGAAGAGGCTGAGCAGCAACCGCTGAACTCTCCGCCGTACTGGTGGTCGGCCGTCTCCGGCGATGGCTCGATCAACACGGCGTTGGCACCGGCGACGCGTCCTGACCCTTGTCAATGAAATTGCCACATCAAAATGACATAATTTCTCGCGTGCGACCGAGCATACGAACCGTGCAATAACCACTGTTCGGCAGCAAACTCACAGTTCTCGCCACTGCGATTCAGAGGAAGGTGTCGCCGTCTTAGCAGGCCAGAAACTTCCAACGGATCAGAATGCAACCCAAAGCTAGCGACGCCTGATTGTTGGCTTGCTTGAGTCTACGGATGCCGGGCGACCCACGCAGCGGGAGTAAGGTCAGGGAGACGCTGGATCGGCAGATCGGCAAGCCCGGGGAGAACGCAAGAAACCCATCGCGCACCGGGACTTTCAGCCTACGGCAGGTTTCCACGATCGAGAGAATCGCTGCAACCTTGGCTCCCGCCTGCGGACTGCCGATGTAGGGGCAAGATTCTTACGTCCACCCTTCGGGCCATTGAGAACGACCAGGATGCTCCACTGCCAGCGACGCAGGTAACTCCCCATCTGCAGCTCCGAGCTAGTTCGACGCCTAGTGATGTGTTTGACGAGGTGGTCGGAGCCGAAGAACCATCTTCTAGCAGACCGCCGCCCCCATCTAACTCGACATCTAAAAGAGATCTGCTTGATGAGGTGGCCGAAGAACAATCGTCTTCCAACAGCCAGCCACTCCCCGGGGGTTCCGCGTCGGGCGGAAAATCGACGCCCCCAGCAGCGGAAATTGAAGTCGACGCTCAACTCGGGTCGTTGGAGGACCTGGAATCTAAGGCTCGTCAGGCCCGACCCGCGATGGTTGCGCAATTTCATCAGCCTGAAGTAAATCCTGAGGACATCGTCGAGGCCGCTTTCGACGTGAAGAAAGCGGCTCAACGCGCCGACGAACTCCAGACTGACGGCGCGAAGTACTGCGGGTGGCACAAGGCTCGGGTTGACGCGTCAGACCTGGAGACGGCGATCTCCCGCCATCTTTTGAACCACGGTACTGTGGTTCCAGCCACGTACTTGCGTCCAAGATGTGGCGCGTGAGCTTCATTGCTGCGGATCTAATCGACCAATTGGAACTGGGTGGGGACCAATGTGCGCCCTTCTCTTACGGCACAGTACCGAAGCGCACAGTCTGTTTGGCGAGTACGTATCGGTCGCAGCGAGATTACGGGACTTGACATTCTCCAAGTTCGACCAACTGGCGGGTCGGCAAACGCTATGGCAAGAGGAGTCGAATGTGGGGAGTATTAGAAAGGGCCAGCAGAGCGATCCGGAAACTCTCAAAGTCCAACTGCGGAGCATCCTGGTTGCGGCACGCGAGATGAAGGAAGCAGAAGAGGCCGCTAACAAGACGATGCAGGAAGCCGGGAGGGTTTCGAAATGTTTAAGTGGAGAGGATCTAATCTCTGTTCCGGCGGCGCTCACCACGCTGATTGACGGCATTGAACACAGCCCCACCAACTACGTTCTCCTCGCCAGCAACATCGAGCGGCATACACTGAGGCCGAGTCAATGGAATTGGTCGACGGCTCATCCTTGCAGGGTTGCGCGATATCGCTGCGGAAAACAAGAAGGCGGGGACTATGGTCAGCGAGGCGTTTGGAGCAGATCACAGTTTGCGCAAGGCGATAGTCGAGTTCGAGTCGCTCATTGTCGACAAGCGGAATGGGAAGAGCGGACTGTACAGAAGCAAATTGTGCTTCTGGAGCAGTAGGCAAATAGCACATACTGCGCCGCTCGCACTGCTGGATATACATGCGTCCACCGCGACCTACGCGAAAAACTGGGATTTTCTTCCAAACACTCTTCGCCGTTGCTGTGACGAAGACGCCCGCTCCCTTCGTTCTTGTGAACATCATATTTCAGGTCGCGCGCGGTAATGACGTAGAGTGCTGCCGGCACTCGCGTATTTCCAGGGGGGCCTAAAGCCAGCAGGGTGGCTTTCCCGCGCGGCGCTTATGATGTAATGGTCAGCGGAGGCACATGTGGCTATTAAGAAAAAGTACCCACCCGTTGTTCACACTCTGCTCTTAGAGTTCTCCACCCGCGATAAGCGGACCATTGAGGCCGCAGCACGCGCCTGCGGTGTAAGTTCACAGAGGTTTATTTACAACGTCATCGGGGCGTCTGCTGAGAGCATACTCGAAAGCGACCGCCGGGCGAAACGGCGGCGACTGTCAACGGCGGTAGCTGTCCAGAGCGCGGTGATGACGTAGAGTGATTCCGGAGACTCAAGCCAATTCCTGTTTCGATCATTGGTTACTGAGGACGTGAACGACGGGTACGCAGCCGCCTTGTGTTTTGGCCCTAAGTCGCTGTAAGTGGAGAACATTTGCACCACGTCGAAGTGTTGTAGTTGGTGAAGCGTCTCCTGTACCCAGTCAGTACGCGTAAACATCATGTCTGCGTCGATAAACGCAACGTAGAAACAGCGGCGAGGTGATCAGCGGCAGCGGTCCAACCCGTCTTAGGATCGTCCCGGTGCCATAGTCAGTTTTTCGCGAACTGGAACGCGACGGCCCAGAAAACGTTGCTCCGGTGTCGTTTTCTGACCTTGATACACCGTTCCCGTTTTTTCCAGCCTATTGACCGCACCCGCGCAGACCAAACGCGGGTTCGCCATGTGCCGTTGCCTTCGTCTTGGCTGCGATTCATGCGGGCGTTGTGGGCCTTGCCCTGCACGCGGACGCGAAGTTGGCTAAGACTAGTCTTTTGCCTGGGGGCAATCGGGTCTGTGACGAAACGGAAAATACTCAGTGGGAATCAGAGGGCCAACTCCCTTGCAAGCATCGCACCTCGCTTCAAAGGGAATACGTCCGATGTCGGTATAGCTGGAATCAGGCAGCGACTCTAGGTAGGAATCAAGATTCAAATTCGTTTGGGCATAGGCGGTCTTGAATATTCCGCCTAGATAAATTGCAACGAGTCCATACATCGGGTGCCGGTAAAACGGTCCGTCTATGTTGGACTCCTTGTGGAACCCTTTTCTTTCGAGAGTCTCCAGCCGATTGCCCGTCGCCTCGATAGAGCCCTGAACGGGCGAGGATACAAAAACCTTCCCGCAGCAGTTGTGCCCCGGCTCTGCTGGTTCACCGCAATCTTGACACTGGTAACCGGCCATGCTGAATTGTACGACGTGCTTTTTGTGTTGCCCACGTCCTTCAGCTCGTCGGCACCCTGGCGTCATCCAGCTCTAGCGCACCATCTTCTAGCAGTAGTTCGAGGCACTCGGGCGGAAGACGTGCGCACAAACGCTCAATGAAGTCCTGGCCCTCCGGGTGCTCTTGCACCTCTTCGGAGACAATCTCGAATGTGCGCTCGAAGATTGAGGCAAGCTCTTCGCGGGTGAGGGGACGGCTGCGATCTTCGGCCGGTAAAATTCTCAATAGGCTCATGGGGCACCTCGGGTGCGATGGAAGCGTATGCGGGCGCCTGAGCCCTGTCTGTGACTCAAATCACCTTGTAAACGCGCGAATCCGGACTACTCTGCCGTTTATGGTTGAGTTCGAAGACAATCCTTAACCAATCCTCAGGAAAGTTGCGGAGTGGGAGCAATCGAATCGACCTCGCATCGCCGACGCTTCAAAATGACGTTCCCGACACAGAGCGGGTGTGTACGTGTCCCACAGGTGGGCGAGTGTGCGGACAAGCTCCACGCTTGGCCGTTATCCATCTGCGATAAGAGCCGCATGCGCTAAGGAGCGCTCGTGCGGATCCGCGCGGGGGGCGATCAGCGATGGCCGTCCCTACCGCGACCGCCAATCAAGCCTCGACAGCATGTAAACTGACGGTGTTCGTCGTACGATATCGGCCTATGGCAGACGATTCCAGCGCCACTGCTGCATTACCCGAGCGCATTGAGGGTCAGCCTGCCATTGGACGGAAGCGGCGCATTTTGGCTGCTGTCCTATCCCCGATCCTGCCCGGAACAGGACATTGGCTCTTAGGCGATAAGCGAGGTGGGATCATCTTTCTCGCGTTTTTCGGCGTGCTAGCTCTCTGCTTTTGGCCTCTGCGTCTCCCGAAGTCTTTCGTTGGGTTGCAACTTCTGATGGTTGCCGCGATATTGGTCTGCGTGGTTGCTACGTGGGGTGCATTACGTGTGTCGAGCGCCGACTCTATGCGTGGTCCTCGCTGGTGGCTTCTTTTCCTCATACCGCTTGCGCTGATGATTTCATTCGTGCATAGCAACTTGCTGCTGCGCGTAGCGGGTTTTCAAATCTTCGACGTGCCCTCCACCGGAATGCAACCGACTGTGCTGAACGCAGATCGGATACTGATTGATCTGCGAAAGTACAGAGACGGTAAGCCAAAACCTCACGACATCGTGATTTTTCACAAAGACGGTTTGTTCTTCATTAAAAGAGTGGTGGCCATAGGCGGCGACACAATAGAGAGCAAGGACGGTGTGCTTTTTGTAAACGCGCACCAACTCCAAGAGCCATACGTTCAGCATATCGGCAACCCGCCCCCAGAGTTGCAGGAGTTTGGCCCCACGCAAATCCCTCAGGGAGAACTGTTCGTGGTCGGTGATAACCGAGATGTAAGCAGAGATAGCCGACTGCCGGACTTCGGCTCGGTAAGCGAGCAGAGTGTTGCGGGCAAAGCTTTGTATGTCCTGCGCTCCACCTCGAAGCGGTATGGGACCGATCTTCGCTGACGAAATCAGGCGTTAGCACAAGCTTGCGCCGTCTGTTCGCCATTTTCAGGGTCAATGCATTATGAGAGAGCGCCCCACTTCAAAAGGTTGAAGCTGGATGTGGCGCCGCCTCCGCTCCGCTCCGCTGTGCAGGGGCTTCGCTCCGCTGCGGCGGCGCTAGGAAAGCGGTGTGTGCGGCGAAAGAACGGCAGCCGGGTCTAGGCAAAATGGCTGAAGAATGGCACTTTACCTTGGGGGGAAAGTAAGCGTTGGCACGAATGACCTTTCCCCCAAGGAGGCAACTCAAATGAGTCACGAGGTCAAATATATCGGAATGGACGTGCACAAGGAAGCGATGGTGATCGCCGTCCTCGATGGCAGCGGGAAGCTGATCATGGAAACCATCGTCGAAACCAAAGCCAGCAGCATTCTGCAGTTTATCCACGGTCTACGGGGCGAGTTGCATGTGACCTGGGAAGAAGGCACCTGGGCGGCATGGCTGTACGATTTGCTGCAACCGCAGGTACAGCAAGTTGTGGTCTGCAATCCGCGGCGGAATGCCTTATTAAAGGAGGGGAGCAAGAGCGACAAGGTGGATGCACGCAAGCTGGCCGATTTGCTGCGCACCGGAATGTTGCGGCCGGTCTACCACGGAGAACATGGACTACGAACGCTGCGCGAGTTAGCGCGCAGTTATCAGACCATCAGCAAAGATTTGACGCGAGTCATGAATCGGTTGAAGGCCGTCTATCGCGGTTGGGGCATTCCCTGTGGCGGCACCCAGGTCTATGCTCCGCGCGATCGGGAGGAATGGTTAAACAAGCTCCCACAAGCCGGAGTGCGTCGGCGCGCGGAGCTACTCTATCAGCAGCGGGATGGATTGCAGGCCTTGCGACGAGAGGTGCGAGGGGAGTTTTTGGCGGAGAGCCGGAAACAGAAAGCGGCGAAACTGCTGCGCCAGATTCCCTGCATCGGTCCGATTCGAGCCGGCTTATTAATCGCACTGATGCAAACCCCGTACCGGTTCCGCAGCAAGCGGCAACTATGGACCTATAGTGGCTTGGGTGTTGAGACGCACGACAGTGCGCAATACCGCTTTGTTGGCGGACAATTGCAACGCTCCAAGAAACCCCAGCAGCTCCGCGGTCTGAATCGAAATCACAATCATGCCATGAAAGAGATCTTCAAGGGTGCGGCCACCCGGGCCAGCTGTAGTACAGGACCATTCCATGATTTCTACGCGGCTTTGCTGGCCACGGGGATGAAGCCGGAGATGGCTCGTCTGACGCTGGCACGGAAGATCGCGGCCATTACTTTGACACTTTGGAAAAAGGAGGAACGTTTCGACGCAGAACAACTGAAAACGCAAGCAGCTTGAGTATCGAACAGAACCCAGGTTAATCTCCCAAGGTTTTCGTGCCTCGGTGGTGGCCAATCGGTTCTTGCGATGCTCGGGTTCGAGGGAGAGTATCTATTCACTCATTAGGCGCTCCGTGTGCTGACGTTTGGCACCGAGTCTCCGGGTCAATCCTATGCCCCCTCGGATAACCCAAAAAAGCTATAGGCCTCGAGTCTCACATAGGATCGTGGTTGGCATCTTAGCCAACGCTTAGCTTGCGTAGCTTCGTAACCGAATGGCGTCGAGTACCACTGTTTTATGAAACCGTTAAGTTGGGACAAGCAACTGGGGTTGGCATCGCCGCTGAAATGCGCGGCGAACCAAAGCGGACAAATCAACAACCCCTCTAAGGATAAGAATGAGGTGGGGCTGGATGTAAGTCACCACATCCACCTGGCCCCGGAGGGGAGGGGGAAGTATTTTTTTCTTGACATCCCCTCTCATAGGGTGAGTGAAATCGGGATTAACGTCAACTACGCTGAGGCGTTAGTGTTTTGCCTGAGATATTTCAAGCAGTAGGAAGAACACGCTTAGTAAAAGAAACCACAGAGCAAACCGGTTTCCGTTGCGCACTTTTTCGCGGCCTGCTATTGCGTACGCGATTGCTCCCGGAACGAGGACAGCTGCGACGGCGTAACCGAATACCTCTGAACCGAAAGCACCTCTCGACCAAATAAATGCTTTAGCAATACCTATCAGGATTCCGAATAGTATCCCTATCCACGCCGTAAGGCCGAATCCTTGATTCGCAGACTTGTTCCCCGGCAGAGAATTCTCAGCCATATCGATGGCCCTTTTGGTTTGGCAATCGTGAGCGTGCTTCCCTAGGAAAAACTGAGTGAGGCAGCTTTCCCGGCAAGCGTTATTGGAACAGAATGGAACAGATTCTGGTTTGGGGTTGATCTAAGTGATTGAAAATATGGTGGAGCTAGTCGGGATCGAACCGACGACCTCATCGTTGCGAACGATGCGCTCTCCCAGCTGAGCTATAGCCCCGTACGGCGGAGTGGTTTTCCTTTTGATTTTAGCAGCCGCTGCCTGATTTCGCCTATCCACCGGAGAGGTTGCGAAAGTGTCAATCGCGGCGACCGAGCTCTCATGCCGTCGCCCCGCGGAGCCTTTTGACGCCTCTCGACAGCGAGCAGGGGAAACTCGAAGACTATAATTTAAAGGTGAGTTCCTTAAAGGTAAAACAAGTAGCGTCCGCGGACTTTCCTACCCGCTGGGGACATTTTCTGATCCATGGATTCGTGACCCGCGCCTCCGCGTCGGGCGATGGCGCCAAGACGGAAGAAGCGGTGGCGCTCGTGATGGGCGAGGTACACTCCGGGTCGCCACTGGTACGCATCCACTCGCAATGTTTGACCGGCGACGTCTTTGGTTCGCTGCGCTGCGATTGCCGACAGCAACTGGAGATGGCGCTCTCCATGATCGCCGAAGCTGGGGCAGGCGTCCTGATCTATGAACAACAGGAGGGACGCGGCATCGGGTTAATGGCGAAGCTGCAAGCGTATGCCCTCCAGGACAGCGGACTGGACACGGTGGAGGCGAACGAGCGCCTTGGTTTTAAAGCCGATCAGCGCGAGTTTCTGATGCCCGTCGAAATCCTTAAAGCGCTGGACATTCAGCGAGTACGACTGCTCTCGAACAATCCCGATAAAGTCGCTGCCCTCGAACGCGCCGGGATTCAGGTGACCGAGCGCGTCCCGTGTGAAGTTGCCCCCACCGAACATACGCAAGAATATTTGAAGACGAAGCAGGAGAAGCTGGGACATCTGTTTAGCCGCCGCCGCAATCAGCATTAGAGTTGAAGAATTTTATTGCCTGCCCCCGATTAGCGGAAAAAGATTGGCGAGAACGGATTGGCGAGAAAAGATTGCGGAAAAACTGACCGCAGGCGCTACCCTGAATTGTCCAAGAGGAGCTGCAGTGCTTTCTGATTCTTCACTGGGAGCCCGCGCAGCGCGGCGTTCGCCAGGGCCACATAGACCACGTGTGATCCAGGATTTTTCTTCAGCACGGCCAAGTGCTTCGCCACCGTCGCCACGTCTCCGCGAATCAGCGGCCCACTGAAAGATCGCGCCGGACCAAGGCGCGAGTAGTTTGCCAAGGTCTGCCGGATGATAGGCAGGCTCTTGCGGCGCGCATCTTCGCGGGTAAGTCCGGCGGTGCGGGCAACTTCTTCGAGTGTAACCAGAAAAGCCAGCAGCAGCGGCGATGTAAGAGTGGCCCAGGCGTGGTACGCCGCTTTGCGCGTCGTGGATAGGGAAAAACTCTCACCGCCCAGTGCGCGGACGATCCGGCGCCCCATGCGCTTGGCCGTGTCGTCCCCTTCGATAGCAAATGGCACGTCCGTCAACTCGGGATGCGCTCCCACGACGAATGTCATCAGCGGATGCACGGATGCGACTGCGATGCCCGCCGTACGCAAAGGATCAAGTTCACGGCTGGAGAGCGCCCCGCTGGAGTGGAATGCGAAGCGTATCTGGTTGCGAGATCGGTTCTGAAATTTGCCCTTCTCTTTGTTTGTCCCATTCTCGGCCGCCCCGCGCGTAGCGAGACGAAGCGCGATCTCCGAAGCTGCACCCAGAATCGCCCTGTCGGGCACGCAGAACCACAGCACATCGGCATGGAGAACAGCGGAATGTGCGGTGACGGCTTGCGCACCGACTTTGATCGCGAGCGCGCGCGCTCTCCGTCGCGAGCCCGGCGAATCTCGCACCACGATCTCCGTGATCGTGAAACCGGCATCGCGCAGAGCCAGCGCCAGAAAAGTTGCGAGGCTCCCCGCCCCGACAATAGCGACGGTTGGCTTCCTGGTTGGCGGCTTGCGGCTCACCGGCGCAGCATACCTTATTATGGTTGTCATGGCGAAATCAGCAGGAGCGAAATCGGCACCTAAGCGATCGGCGCGAGCTCGGGTGCTCTCTTCCCGCATCAGTTATCAGGGCCCGGTATTCAGCGTTACCACCGATGAAGTGGAGGAGCCTGGAGGCATTCGCGCCCGCCGCGATGTCATACGGCATTCCGGCTCCGTCGTTGTGTTGGCGGTGGATGACGCGAATCTGGGGCGGACAACTCGCAAAGCCGAGCCGCGCATTCTGCTCGAACGCCAGTATCGCCATGCCGCGCAATCGATGATGTGGGAACTGCCCGCCGGTCGTATCGACTACGGCGAAACCGGGCTCACCGCTGCCAAGCGCGAGTTGCTCGAAGAAACCGGCTACACCGCCCGCCAGTGGAAGAGAATCCTGCATTTTTACGTTAGCCCAGGTTTTCTGGATGAAACCATGACCATCTACCTTGCCCGCGATCTGCGGGCAGGCCAAGCCCAACCGGAGGCGGATGAGAAGATTGCAATCAAATTTTTCACCCTATCGGAAGCAAAACGGATGGCGCTCCTGGGGTGCCTCCGCGATGCCAAGACGATTTGCGGCATCCTGTGGCTGGCTCAGATGCCGCGATCGGCAAGGTAGAAGCGCGCGAGGCCGATCGATGAAAGCCCGGCCGACCCTCCCCCGGCCAGTGGACCGGTGCTCCCAACCATCGCAATGTGACTCCTAGCCTTGACAGCACCCCCGGTGAGCAGCACAATTCCTACACATTTTTTTGCGGGGCCTCCGAATGGCGCCTTTTTCGGCGAATCCGCAAGAAAGAGGGGCGCACGTGGAACGTTTGAAAGGCACCGTCAAGTGGTTCAATAACGCCAAGGGCTACGGCTTTCTCGGCCGCGACGATGGACCGGATGTATTCATTCACTACAGCTCCATCACCACCGAAGGCTACAAAAGCCTGCAGGAGGGCGACAAGGTGGAGTTTGAGATCGTCCAGGGACAGAAAGGGCCGCAGGCAGCCAATGTAACCAAGGTCTCCTGAGCGCAAGTCGCTTGTATAGAGACCTCTTCGTAGAAATGCTCCTGCGGAACCTGTGTGTCGATGCACCCGGGCTAGCTCTGTCCTCTAGAAGAAATTGGTTGAGGCGCGATTTCTTGTTCGACAGCCATGGCGACGGCAAACTCTTCTTTTGCCGTAACTCACACGGTCGCGGTCGTCTGGGTCTAGACAACGTACCATTTCTGATACATACTCGGGAGAGTGAGGCTCGATGGCCAAAGAGCATGCGCCCGAAATACCTGTTCGCTTTTATAGGACTGATGTGGGCAACGAACCAGTGCTCGAATGGCTGAGGCTCCTCGACAGAGGAGAACGTCGCGCAATCGGGGTCGACTTGATGCGGGTGCAATTCGGCTGGCCCATCGGGATGCCTCTGGTGCGAAGCCTGAAGGACGGTCTGTGGGAAGTTCGCTCAAAGCTGCCGAGCCAAAGAATCGCACGATTGATTCTGTGCTTCCACCAGGGCACTCTCGTGGTGCTTCATGGCTTTATTAAGAAGACGCGTAAGACGCCACCTGAAGACATTTCCCTGGCGAAGCGTCGGATGAAGGATGTGACACAATGAAAAAGAAGAATTCTCGCATTGGTTCATCGCTAAATGAGTTCCTGAGAGAGGAAGGCATTCTAGAGGAAGCCCGCGCCGCCGCGCTGAAAGAGTCACTTGCCTGGCAGGTGCAGAAAGCGATGAGGAGAGCGAAGATCAACAAGGTGGAGATGGCGCGTCGCATGAACACCAGCCGTGCCGCGCTGGACCGGCTCCTTGATCCCGGTAACGGCTCGGTAACGCTGCAGACATTGTGCCGGGCGGCGCGGGCCATTGGGCGCGACCTTCGCATCGAACTGGTCTGAAGAAGACGGGCAAGCCCCGTCACTACCAGCGGAAGAACTTTGAATGGACAACAAGGCCATCGCCGGACTTCTCTACGAAACTGCCGATCTGCTGGAGATCGATGGGCAGGACTCGTTTCGGGTGCGCTCCTATCGCAATGCGGCCGAGGCGATTGAAGCTCTACCGCAACAAGTGGCGGACCTGATCCAGGAGCCGAAAAAGTTGCTCGCGGTTCAGGGGATTGGCAAAGGGATGCTGACAAATCTGCAGACGCTTTTCAAAGATGGCCGCATCGAAGCGCACACCGAATTGCTGAAGAAATATCGGCCGTCAATGCTTGAGCTGCTCAAGATTCAGGGACTCGGGCCAAAGACCATCGCCTTGATCTGGAGCGCCTACCAGGTCAGCGACCTGGAGGGTGTGGAGAAACTGGCGCGTGAAGGCAAGATCCGCACCCTGCCGCGCATGGGTGAGAAGCACGAGGTGAAGTTGCTCAAGGCGATCGAAGATTATCGCCGCATTGCCGGACGATTTCTGCTTGACACCGCCGAAGTGCTGGCGGAAAAACTGATGGAGCATCTGTTGTCGGCTCCTTCAGGCGATTTGGGCATCGAAAAGATTACGACGGCCGGCTCATTACGCCGTGGCCGCGAAACCGTTGGCGACCTTGATATCCTCGTCACCGGCAAGGGCTGCATTGATGACGAGTCGCGGCAGAAGCTGATCGAACATTTGCTTCTTTTTCCCGGCTTGATGGACGTTATCGCTCAGGGAGAAAACAAAGTCAGCTTTCGCCAGCGCAATGGCATGCAGGTAGACGTGCGATTGCTGCCGCCGGAATCTTTTGGCGCGGCGATGCAATACTTCACCGGATCGAAGGCGCACAACGTCGCCCTGCGGCAGCGCGCCCTGAAGATGGGCTTCACGCTCAACGAATATAGCCTGGCTAATCTCGAAGACAATAAGCCGGTCGCGCGTAAAACGGAACAAGAGATCTACTCCAAGCTGAAGCTCGACTACATTCCTCCCGAACTCCGCGAGAATTGCGGAGAGATTGAAGCCGCCGCGAGCCACACGCTGCCGGCGCTGATCGAACTAACCGACATTCGCGGCGACGTGCATATGCACACCGTCGAAACTGACGGACGCAATACCATCGAAGAGATGGCTGCAGCGGCGCGCGGACGCGGCTATGCGTACATGGCCATCACCGATCACTCGAAAAATCTCGCGTTCGCGAACGGACTCACCGACAAGCGCGCACTCGACCACATTCACAGAATCCGCACGGTTGAAAAAGAGATGGGAGGCGTCCGCATTTTCGCGGGGATCGAAGTTGATATTCTCGGCGATGGCTCGCTGGATCTTTCCGACGCCGTGCTCGAACAAATGGACATCGTGATCGCCAGCGTACATTCGCAGTTCAACCAGGATCGCGCCGCGATGACCGACCGGCTGTTGAAGGCCATTGAGAATCCTAATACGTCGTTGATCGGACATCCCACCGGGCGCCTGCTGCTGCGCCGCGACGCCTACCACTTCGATCTCGACGCGATTCTCAAAGCGGCGGCCCAACATAAAGTCGCGATGGAGTTGAACTCCTATCCCGACCGCCTCGATCTCAGCGACGTTCATCTGCGGCTGGCCAAACAGCACGGTGTCAAGATCGTGATCAATACCGATTCTCATCACACTTCGCACCTGGAGAAAATTCGTTACGGAATCACTCAGGCACGGCGAGCATGGCTTACTAAAGAAGATGTGCTGAATACTCTGCCGGTGGCGGAGTTTGCCCGCGCCATGAAACATGGTTGGTAAGCAGGCGGATAAGAATCAAGGATACAAATACCCACAGTTCGATGTCCGATTCGCTCTACAGTTCGATGTATGCCGGTCGCGACCCGTCAAACCTACGCGCAGAAATCGACGGACTGATCGCGCAAAACGCGTTCGATCCTGCCGCGCGGCGCTTGGCCGAGCTTTGGCGGCGCGATCCCTCATCGGCCACGGCGAGCTTCGTGACCTCGCGGCTCGACGAGTTACGCGCCAAAGGGCGGGACGAACTGCACGATAAACTCGGCCTCACCAAGTTCAAGCTGGCATTTCTACGTTCGTTCACGATCGAACCCATGGTTCCGCTGCTGCGGGCGGAAGTCTTCGCGTATGGCATTGATCTCGAAGTCCATGTCGGCGATTTCAATACCTACGTGCAAGACATCCTCGACAGCCAGAGTTCGCTTTACCGCTTCGCGCCCGATGCGGTCGTGTTGGCGGTGCGCACCGACCAGGCGGCTCCAGAACTGTGGCGTGACTTCGCCGACCTGACGCAGGACGCGGGACAACCGGTGGACGCACGCGTTCGCAGTGTAGTTCACAATACAGTTCACAATTATGAACAGTGGATCGCTGCGTTTCGAAAGCACAGCCAGGCTTCGCTTATCGTTCATGCGCTCGAGCGTCCGACATTCCCAAGCCTGGGAGTTCTCGACAGCCAATCCGAGACAGGACAGTCTGGGCTGATCCGGGAAGTCAATCGTGAACTGAGGCGGATCGCCGGAGAATTCCACGGAGTCTACATCCTCGATTACGACACGTTAGTGGCACGCCATGGCAGCGAACATTGGCACGATGAGCGCAAATGGCTGACGGCGCGCCTTCCCATCGCCGCGAGCTACCTGCTTCCGATGGCGTGCGAGTGGGCTCGCTTTATCGTTCCGCTCAGCGGTCGCGTCGCAAAAGTTCTAGTCTCCGACCTCGACAACACATTGTGGGGGGGAGTGATTGGCGAAGACGGCATGGCGGGAATCAAGGTGGGTCCGGAATATCCGGGTGCGGCATATCAGGCCGTGCAACGTGCCCTGCTCGATCTTTCACGCAAAGGAATTTTGCTTGCCTTGTGCAGCAAGAACAATCTCGACGATGCCATGGAAGCGCTGGAGAAGCATCCTGGAATGCTGGTGCGCGCGAAAGATTTCGCGGCGTTGCGAATTAACTGGACTGACAAGGCGCAAAACCTCCGCGAGATCGCCCAGGAACTGAACGTCGGCATCGACGCGCTCGCCTTCATCGACGACAATCCCTTTGAGCGCGAGCAGGTTCGCGCTGCCCTTCCGGAAGTTACCGTTATCGACCTGCCGAAGAATCCGCTGGAATATGCGGGCGCCGTCAGGAACTGCGCGGCATTGGAGCGCCTGGCTCTTTCGTCCGAAGACAAGAAGCGCACCGAACTATATGCCGCTCAGAAGCAGCGGACCGGCGCCGAGCTGAACTTTCAATCCAGGGAAGATTTCTTCCGCTTTCTTGAGCAGGAAGCCGAACTGGAACCAGTGTCGGAACTGACACTGTCGCGGGTCGCGCAACTGACCCAGAAAACCAACCAGTTCAACCTGACCACGCGGCGCTACACCGAGCCTCAGATTGCGGAGATGGCGAATCAGCCGGATTGGCACCTATTTTCGATAAGCGTGCGCGACCGTTTCGGCGATCATGGAGTGGTCGGAGTTGCATTCGCGCACGACAAAGGCGAGCAGTGCGAGGTGGATACTTTCCTGCTGAGCTGCCGTGTCATCGGAAGGACAATTGAGACCGCGCTCCTTGCTCGTCTCGCGGAGAGCGCTGCCCAGCGCGGGTGCAAGCGGCTGGAGGGCTGGTTTCGGCCGACGAAGAAAAATGCTCCGGCGCGCGATTTTTATGAGCAACATGGCTTCCAGTGGCAAGCAACCAGTTGCGAGGGCTCGCTGTGGACACTTGATCTTGAGAGTTCGGCGCCCGCCCTACGCTGCCCCGATTGGGTTAAGCTGAAGGTGGCGACGGAGTCGAAGAAATGAAATCGGAGAAACGGAATTGACCGCCAGCAAGTTGGAGCAGGTGCGCCATATCGCCAGCGATATTTTCGGAGTCCCAGTCGATCAAGTCACTGCAGAATCGTCACCGGAAACGATCGAGAATTGGGATTCGATGCAGCATCTGAATCTGGTTCTTGCGGTCGAAGAAAAGTTCGGTGTGCGATTCGAGCCCGAAGATATCGAAGCCATGAAAAATGTCGGAGCGGTTGCAGCCCTGGTCGAGAAGTTGCAGTCAGCCCCGCGCTAGAAGCCTTGCCAGTAAATTCCTACCAGCAAATTCCTTCGTAGTTCAACGCGCCTTCGGGACGCCGTGTCTTATCTAAGTGGATGAGGTCAATCACGATCTGTTCGGGTCGAAGATATTTGGCCAGTTGATCCTTGCTCGCCGACTTGTTGCCCAGAATCACGACTTCGGCGGTGCGGAGCACGCTTTCGAGATCCGCCGAAAGCACCGATCCAATATGCGGAATCACTTCTTCGATGTACTGCCGATTGGATCCAGCCAACCGGCCGAGAGATACGTCCTCATCCCAGACCTTGACTTCAAGACCTTCGCCCAGCAACCGCTTGATTAACTGCACCTGCGGACTCTCCCGCAGATCGTCGGTGCCTGCCTTGAAGCTCAGTCCAAGCTGCGCAATTTTCTTCTTGCCCGTGCTCAGCACCATTTCCACCGCACGATCGACATGCTCGGCATTACTTGGCATGAGCGATTCGAGCAGAGGAAGCTTGAGATCGAGTTCTTTGGCCTTGTAAGTGATGGCGCGCAGATCCTTCGGCAGACACGAGCCTCCAAAGGCGAAGCCTGGAGACAGATACGCCGGTGAAATATTCAACTTCGTATCGGAGGTGAAGATTTTGGTCACTTCCTGCGCGTCGACGCCCAGATGCTTGCACATGGTTCCCATTTCGTTAGCGAAGCCGACTTTCACCGCGTGATAGCAGTTGGAAAAATACTTGACCATTTCCGCGACCGGAATGGTCGTCTCGTAAAGTGTGCCGGGAGTGTTTCTGTAAAGTTCGCGCAGCGGCGCGAGATGGTTGGTGTCTCTCGCTCCGAGAATCGTGTAGGGCGGACTTAAGAAGTCGGCGACGGCGCTGCCTTCGCGCATGAATTCCGGGTTATAGCAAACCGTGAAATCCTGGTCACACTTCTTGCCGCTTTCCTTTTCCAGGATGGGGAGCACAACTGTCTCCGTGGTTCCCGCCAGCACCGTGCTGCGCAGGACAAAAACGTGCGGCGAATTTTTCTTGCGAATGGCCGCGCCGATTTCCCGTGCAACCTGCTCGATGTGGCTGAGATCGAGCTTGCCATTTTTCAGACTGGGCGTTCCGACGCAAACGAACGAGACTTCGGAATTCAGCACGGCCTCGGTAGAGTCGGTGGTCGCGTGCAACAACCCGGCGCGATGCGCCTCGGCGACCATTTCGCTCATACTGGCTTCGATGATCGGAGTGCGGCCAGAGCCCATCGTCTCGACCTTGGCGCGGCTCACGTCCACCCCAATGACCTTGTGGCCCATGGAGGCGAAGCAGGCCGCCGACACCGATCCCACATATCCCAATCCAAAAATACTGACTGACAAGCCCAAACGAGTTCTCCCGGTAATTGACTATCTGTCAGGAATTTCAATATGTTACGGAATATCCTTCAAGGCCGTTGTAATCCCGTTCGTGGGGCAACCTTGGTGGCAACTGCGATGCGCTGAACCTCCACCACCTCAATCGTAACGCAGTTATAGGCTCCCGTCACACGGAGCAACGGGAGAGGGTAACAAGAGTAACGGCAGAGTCCGGTGCGCCTTTTCGGCATGTAAGATAAGGGCATCTGTGGCTTCTGGACGGCAAAGCAAGTGGGCGCGCATAACCCGGATGGACTGGGAAGAGGTGCGAGTGCGCGCGGGGCAGGAATTCCACAAGCAGAGCGACCTGCTTAAGCATCGCATGGGCTGGCGCAATGGGACGCTGCGTCTCAGTCCGGATTCTGCGACGCAACCGGGACAATTCTTTTTTTCTGCCAGTGATTTTTCCTGCGGTGCAAGTTCGGAGCGTGGCGAGCGTTCGGAGTGCTTCGAGCGCGCTGAGTTGTTGCGCAAACATCTGCCCGGCGAGGCGGCCGAAATTCTGCGCGAAGCCGATGAGATATGCGCCCACCGTTTTCGGCTGCTGGGTTATGAAAATCTCGATTACGGGCGCGAGATCGATTGGCATCTTGATCCGGTGCACGGCAAGCGCGCACCGCTCGATCCGTGGTTCAAGATTCCGTTTCTTGAGTTCGCTGCCGTGGGAGACCACAAAGTCACATGGGAACTGAACCGGCACCAGCATCTGGTGACGCTCGCCAAGGCCCAGTTGCTGAGCAACAGCGCCAGCAATAACGACAATAACAATAACGATGATAAGTATGTTCGCGAATTGATCGCGCTATGGCGCAGCTGGATCGACGCGAATCCGTATCCGTTGGGGATCAACTGGGCAAGCACGCTGGAAGTTGCCTTCCGCAGTTTGTCGTGGGTCTGGGTTGATCAGCTACTTGCGGGCACACCCGAGTATGCACGGTTTCGCTCGGAACTGGTTCCGGCGCTGGCGTTTCACGGTCGTTACATTGAGCGTTATCTATCTACTTATTTTTCTCCCAACACCCACTTGCTGGGGGAAGCGGCCGCCCTGTTCTTTCTCGGCACCTTGTATCCGCAAATGCCCAGGGCTGCGCACTGGAAAGAATCGGGATGGCGGATCGTACAGTATGAAGCGGAGCGGCAGGTGCGTCCCGATGGCGTTTACTTCGAGCAATCGTTGTATTACCACGTTTACGCGCTCGACTTTTTCCTGTACGCGCGATTGCTCGCAGCTCGGAATGGAATGAACATTCCGCCTGAATATGACGCAGTATTGCAACGCATGCTGGAGGTGGTTGCGGCATTGGCGCAGGCGGGACCGGCGGAAGGCTTTGGCGATGATGACGGAGGACGGCTGTGGAATCCCCGGCGCAATCGGACGGAGCATATGACGGATCCGCTGGTCCTGCGCGCGGCGATCTACAGCAACGGTACGGACTCCGCGAAATTTGCCGCGGCGCGTTTAACGGAGGAAGCGATCTGGCTGTTCGGGAAGCGAGTTCTCGGCGAGTCAACTGTTGGAGAGCCAGCCGCCGAGGAACCGGCGCACGCGAACACCAGTTCTAATACCCAGTCCAATGCGTTCCCTGACGGCGGCCTGTATGTGCTGGCCGATTCGCAGCCTTTCCCGCAGGCGATGGTGGCGGATGCCGGACCGCAGGGAGTAGATCATTCAGGGCATGGACACGCCGACGCGCTCAGCCTGCGGCTTACCATGAATGGACGGCGTTGGCTGGTGGATGCCGGGAGCGGCGTCTACATTTCGAAGGATCCGGCCGATCGCAACGTCTTTCGCGGCACGGGCTCTCACAACACGATGCGCGTGGATGGCGAGGACCAGGCCGTTGCCGATGGACCTTTTTCATGGACGAACATTCCAACCACGCAAGCGGAAAACTGGATCGTTGGAAATACTTTCACTTACTTTGCCGGCAGTCATAATGGATATACGCGGCTGCCGGATCCGGTTGTACATCGGCGGCACTTGCTGAACATTGCGGGCGGCCTGTGGTTTGTGCGTGATATCGCACACGGGCGAGCGGAACATGAGCTCGATATACGGTGGCACTTTGCACCCGATCTCGAAGTCCGAACCGTCGGCGAAAGAATCGAAATTGCAAAGGCTGATGATGGGTCCAGCGATTTGCGATTGAGCCTCCTCGTGCCGGAAGAAACGACTTGGCCACTTGCAACGGAGATTACAAGAACTCTGCTTTCTCCCGCCTATGGCGCGTTCCAGTCTGCGCCGTTAGTGCGATGCCACGGACGCGCGTTGCTGCCCGCAGAAACGGCGACCGTCCTGCTGCCGCACTATGGCACAATCCGGCAGGAAAACGCGCCCAAACTGGCCAGCATAGCGCAGGCCGCGGTGCAAACTTATGAACTCGATCATCGTCATCATGACCATGACGAAGGCCATGGATTCTTTTTTGCCTTGGGCGGCGAGGCGTGGAGCTTCGGTCCCTGGTCCTCGGACGCTCGCGTTCTCTATTGCCGCATCGAAAATGACAAACTTGTGCACCTGATCGTGATCGGAGGGACAAGAGTCGCGTGGCAGGAACAGCCGCTACTGAAGCCGGCGACGGCGACGACGTCTGGCTTCTTCGAGTGGCGTAAGCAGGACGAGGTAATAAACTCGGTGCCAGGCGGGTTTTCAGTTACGGCTTTGTTCGAGGATCTCACCGGTGGCTCGCGTTCTTCTGCACGAGACTTGAGTGACAGGTCTTCAAGCCAGGCGGGTTCGAACCAGGGTTCGAAACAAGGTTCGCCAAACCAAGGTTCGCCAAAACACGGTTCGTCGCCCTACGCGGAGAAACATTGAATGTGCGGGATCGCTGGGATTCTTGAATTCGGACCTCAAGTGCGGGCGAACGTGGCCGCGCTGCGCGAAATGTGCCGCCTCATCACCCATCGCGGCCCGGACGACGAAGGTTTTTATACGGACGGCGCCGTCGGAATCGGCATGCGGCGCCTCAGCATTGTCGATGTAGCCGGCGGGCATCAACCGATTTCGAACGAAGATGGCACCCTATGGATCGTGTTCAACGGCGAAATCTATAACCATCTTGAACTGCGCGAGCAACTCATCGCCCGAGGCCATCGCTATAGCACGCGCAGCGATACTGAAACCGTCCTCCATCTCTTCGAGGAATATGGCGCCGATTGTGTGCGGTACCTGCGGGGGATGTTCGCCTTCGCCATCTGGAATCGCAATACGAAAACACTTTTTATCGCGCGCGATCGGCTCGGCATCAAGCCGCTGTACTACAAATTAACCCCGGAGCGATTGCTGTTCGGATCGGAAATCAAAGCGGTCCTGGCCCATGGTGGGATTCGTCCGGAGTTTAATCGGGCGGCGCTTCCGGAGTATCTGGCCTTTGGATATTCGTCAGGCCAGGAGACATTTTACAACGGGATTGTTAAATTGCTGCCCGGACACACAATGACGATTGGCCCCCAAGGTAAAGCGGAAATCCGGCAATATTGGGATCTGGACACAGCGAAGCCGCACGAATCTGGCAGGGCGAATAACAATAATGATGACGAGAGTTGCTACGTCCAGAGCTATCGCGAATTGCTCGAAGGCGCGGTCCAGAGCCACCTGATGAGCGATGTGCCGCTGGGCGTGTTCTTGAGCGGCGGCGTAGATTCGAGCGCGGTGGCGGCGCTGATGACGAAGTTGCGGCGTGAGCCGGTTAACACTTTTTCCGTGGGCTACAGTGAGCAGTCTTACAGCGAACTTCCGTATGCGCGTGCGGTGTCGGAGCACATTCATTCGCGGCATCATGAAGTCCTCGTCAGCGAGCAGGACTTCTTCTCGGCCCTGCCACATTTGATCTGGCATGAAGATGAGCCAATCACGTGGCCGTCGAGCGTCTCGCTTTATTTTGTTGCTCGCCTTGCGCGCGAGCGAGTCACGGTCGTGCTCACCGGAGAAGGCGCGGACGAAACCCTGGCGGGCTACACCCGCTATGCCTTCACGGTGAAAAACGCCGCCATGGACCGCGTGTACCGCAGCATGGTTCCCGGCATTTTGCGGCAGGGGTTGCGAAAAACGGTGGCGACTTCATCACTTCTTGGCGCAAAGCTTCGCCGCAAACTGGAACATACCTTTCTGGCCAAGGATGGAAATTCCTGGGCATCTTTCTACTTCGATAACTTCTTTTCTGCCTTCAGCGCGGCTGAGCAGAACGAATTGCTGACCAGCGAATTCGCGCGCGACGTCGCGCCCAGCACCGCGTATAGGAATGTCCTCGACTACTGGGATCGCTCATCCGGCGAAATGCTGCAACGGTTGCTCTACACCGACATCAAGACTTACCTCGTCGAACTGCTCATGAAGCAGGACAACATGAGCATGGCCGCATCCATCGAAAGCCGGGTGCCATTTCTCGATCACGTACTGGTTGAATTTGCTACGCGAATTCCGCTTGAAGTCCAAATCCAGGGTCTCGCCGGCAAGCGGATTCTGAAAAAGGCGGTGGAAGATCTGTTGCCGCACTCAATTCTGTACCGCACCAAGCTGGGATTTCCGACACCGTGGACCGGATGGCTGGCAGGACCGCGACTGGAAAGCATCCGCGAGATGCTGCTCGAACCACGCAGCCTGAATCGTGGATACTTCCGGCGTGAAGCGATTGAGAAATTGTTTGACGAGCATCGGGCGCAGCACCGCGACAATTACGATCGCATCTGGCGATTGCTCAACCTTGAGTTATGGCATCGCGTCTGTCTGGAAGGTGACGCACACGATGGCGTTGTAGAGCCTGCCACGAAGGTGGCCACGACGCGGTAGCGGCCATCTCCCATTAGCCCTACTCTTTTGTGCTGCATACTTGCGGAACTCGCCTGGTGCTATCCTCGTTGTCTTATGCGCATCTTTCGCCTCATCTGCCACTTGGTTTTTCTTGCTACACTCTCCGCTTTTGGCCAACAGCCTTTTCTCAGCACCGCTCAGTGGTTGGCGCTGCGCAACGAGTCGAACGGCTCCGCCCCTTACGAGAACCTCCGCTACCTGACGGGTTTGCATCGCGTGCCGGCAACTCCAGAATTCGACCAGGCGGCGCAATTCGTTTTGCAGCGCGCGCGCGAATACAAACTCACCGATGCCCACAGCGAGCAGTTTCCGATTGACGGCACTAAGAATTATGGACTGATGCGCTCGTACCTGGCTTGGACCGTCGAAGAGGCTCGCTTGTGGGAGGTGCATCCGCAGCATTTACTTCTCGGAGATTGGAAGACCGATCCCATCCACCTCGCGGATTACAGCCATAGCGGCGACGTGGAAACGGAACTGGTCGACGTCGGCAACGGGGCCGCCGAGGCCGATTACAACGGCAAGGACGTGCGCGGCAAGATCGTACTGGCCGACGGCGTTCTGGCGCGAGTGCAAGAATTAGCAATCGCACAGCATGGTGCGGCGGGCATCGTCAGTGACATGCCCAACCAGACCACGGCATGGTCGGGATTGGACACGACCGTGGTTCGCTGGGGTCATCTGGATGCGCGTCAACCTTCCGGCTTCGCCTTCATGGTCTCTCGCCAGACGGCCGAGGCGTTGCGCTCCCGCTTGCGAAATGGCGAACACATAATTCTGAATGCCCACGTGAAAGCCACCGTCGGTCCTGGCCACTGGACGGTTGTAACCGCGACCATTCCCGGCACCGATCCAGCCGCGGGAGAAGTCGTCTACAGCTGTCATCTCGATCACGAGCGTCCCGGCGCCAACGATAACGGCAGTGGATGCGTCACAATTCTCGAATCAGCGCGTATTCTGGCGCAATTAATTGATTCCGGCCAACTGCCGCGGCCGGTGCGCACTCTGCGCTTTGTCTGGGGACCGGAGGTCGAAGGCACCATGGCATTTCTCGCCACCCATCCCGAGATCAAGCAGCGCTTGCGCGCCAACATTCACATGGATATGGTGGGCGGCGATCCCTTCAAGAATAAGTCCGTATTTCACGTCACCGCTACTCCGTGGTCGCTGCCAAGTTTTGTCACCGATGTGGGCGCCATGTTTCTCGACACGATTCGCACCGCTGCCAGCGGATACGCGGCGGGCGAGTTGCCTGCCGATGCCGGCATTGTCGAAACCCGCGCTGGCGGACAAGGCGCGCGCAATGAGCTGTTCGCCGATGTGACGCCCTATTCGAGCGGCAGCGATCACGATGATTACGACTCTTCCACCATCGCTGTCCCCTCACTCTATCTGCGCGACTGGCCCGACATTTACATCCATACCGACCATGACAGCCTCGAACAAATCGATGCGACCAAATTGCGGCGCGTGGCGTTGCTGGGAGCCGCCTCGGGATACGTCTACGCCAGCCTCACCGCGCAGCAACTTCCCACGTTACTGCCGTTTCTCACGGCCCAAGCCGAAGTTCGTCTCGCGCAGAGCTTCGGAGCAGCGCAACAGTTGGTGGATGACCCTCAACTGGATGCGGGCGTCGCCTGGTACGAAGGGCGCAACCTGATGAATCAGACGTTGCAAAGAGAACGCGCCACGCTACACTCCCTGGTCGCATTTACCGGTGGACCCGCGGATGCGGATTCGGACGCGGCAAAGGCTATTACCGATCAAGCAGCAGCCTTTCAGCATTGGATCGACGCGCAAGCGAAACTGCGAGGAGCGCGAGGAACAGCGCCCACCCCTCCATGGCTCGGCGACCCAAATGCAAAACGCGTGCCCCTACGAGTCGGGGAGTTTGGTCCGTTGACGTATCAGAACGACAACGTTCTGCTGGCGCGCCTGGGCAAAGAGCGCTATGGGAAAATCAAGCTGATTAACAGCGACGCTACCCAACTGTTGAACGTGCGTGATCAGTCTGAGCTTTATGCCTACGAGATCTTCAACTTCGTGAACGGCCAGCGTACTGTGGGCGAGATACGCGACGCCGTATCGGCCGAATACGGGCCCTTGCCAGTCAACCTTGTAAGTGACTACCTCGACGCCTGCGCCGCCGCCCAGGTGGTCCGGTGGAAATAAGGCACCTGTAATGAGTCGGAAAGGCGTTGCAAAGCTGAGTTAGTCGCACTAGAGTACGCTCAGTAACCGTGGCTGGACGCGGGCCCTGCAAAAGCCGACAGCCACCGAATATAACAAACAACTGCAGGAGGAACCGAGATTGAAGATCTCGCAGAAGGGGCTTTATGCGCTGCAAGCGATCATGACCCTTGGCCGCCGCTACGGAACCGAGACGGTCAAGATTCGGGACATCGCCATCGATAGCGACTTACCGGAAAAATTCCTCGAATTGATTTTGCTGGAAATGAAAAACGCGCGCATCGTAGAAAGCGTTCGTGGCGCAAAAGGTGGGTATCGGCTGCGGCGTCCACCCGAAGATATCAAGCTCAGCGAAATTATTCGGCTGGTGGATGGACCACTCGCACCCTTCGGCGATGCGGATCAACTCCGCAGCCTGATCACAACCGATCCCGATCATCGCGCGCTCTACAGCGTGTTCCTGGAGGTGCGCGACGCTGCCGCCAGAATACTGGAGAGCACCTCTGTCGCTGACATCGTGGGAGGGATTTCGAAATCCCACAAACGGACGAGCACAAAAGAGAAGCGTAAGAAAGCGCTCGGTATATCCGTCGTGCATAAGGAGGCAGCAACAAAGAGCGAATAGGACCATGGACGTTGCCAGCAGATGCCTAACCTAAGAACGACAATATTATTTCTGTTTCAGGGGTAACCCGATCTTCAGGCCAGAACCGCCTCATACTCGCCATAAGCGCCCTTGAAATCTGTGATTTCATGAGTACCTTCGAAATGCCAGATCCGGGTCGCCACCTCATCGATCAGATCTTCATCGTGTGTAACCAGCAGCACTGTTCCCTGATAACGCTGCAGAGAAATGTTGAGCGCGTTGATCGATTCGAGATCGAGATGGTTGGTAGGCTCGTCGAGCACGAGCACGTTTGGTTTTTGCAGCATTAGTTTGCAGAAGAGCAGACGCGCCGCCTCTCCACCGGAAAGCACATCCGTGCGTTTTTCCGCATCATCGCGCGGGAACAGCATCTGGCCGAGAATGCCGCGGATTTCTTCCGTTGAGGCCGACGGATCCCACTGATGAAGCCACTCCAACACCTTAATACCGGGCTCGATCAGCGCTTTGTGATCCTGGGCAAAATATCCGACAGCAGCTTCGTGACCCCATATCACTTTTCCGCCATCCACAAAGGGTCCCTCGTAGCCGCTGGTTTTGCGGAGTTCCGATTCCGAAACCGTCGGTGAGTTCGCAAGCAGCGCATTCACCAATGTGGTCTTGCCCGAACCGTTGCGGCCCATCAGCGCGATTTTTTCTCCGCGAAGCACGCTTGCCGTGAATCCGGAAATTACCTTGCTATCTCCGTAGGATTTGCTGACACCTTCGATTTCAAGAATATGCTTGCCCGAAGGGCGCTTCTGCTCGAATTTCAGGTACGGCCGCTGAATGTTTGACTTGGCGAGCTCCGTAACCTGCAGGCGTTCGACTTCCTTGCGCCGCGACTGCACCTGGCTGGAGCGGGTTCCGGCAGCGAAGCGCGCGATGAATTCGTTCAACTGGGCGATTTTCTTTTCTCGCTGAGCGTTCTGACCTTCAATTTGCGAACGCACCTGCGTCTTCGCCACGACCATGTCGTCATAAGTGCCGGTATAAGTAATGATGGTCTCGTAATCAATGTCGGCAATATGCGTGCACACACCGTTGAGAAAATGGCGATCGTGCGAAATCACGATCAACACACCTTCGTATTGATTCAGAAAATTCTTCAGCCAGTGGATCGAATCGAGATCGAGATGGTTGGTGGGCTCGTCGAGCAGCAGCGCCTGTGGATGCCCGAAAAGCGCCTGCGCCAGAAGCACGCGCATCTTCTGTCCACCGGGCAACTCTGACATTTTTCGCTCGTGCATTTCGTCGGGAATGTCGAGGCCCTGCAGCAGAATCGCCGCATCCGTTTCGGCCGTGTAGCCGTCTTCCTCGCCCACGATGCCCTCGAGTTCGCCGAGTCTCATGCCGTCAGCGTCGGTCATCTCATGTTTGGCATAGATGATCTCGCGCTCTTCGAGAGCGGCCCACAATCGCCGGTTGCCCATGATGACGGCGTCGATGACGCGATACTTATCGAAGGCAAATTGATTCTGACTCAGGACGCCAAGCTTCCGCGGGCGAACCACGGTTCCCTTCTGCGGCTCGAGTTCGCCGGTCAAAAGCTTCATGAACGTAGATTTACCCGCGCCGTTAGGGCCGGTCAGGCCGTAGCGTTTCCCCGGAGTAAACCCAGTGGAAACTTCATCAAACAGAACTTTGGCGCCGTAGCGCATCGACACATTGCTGACTGAAATCATGATATTCAGGGAACTGCGGGAATCGGTCCTAATCGTATCGGAGGAAGACGCAGCTGCTGGTACTAGGATATCACGAGCCCGCAAGCCGCTGCCCTGCTGCGAATCATGTTAGCCTTTCCCAACTATTATTCCTGAATTGCGGAGCACAATGTCGTAGCACAATGTCGGAGCACAATGAACGATCCTAAGCCTCCTTCCATCAATCTTCAGGCCATCGCACGACAGGTCATGCTGGCGCGCGGTTTCCAGCCGGACTTTTCGCCCGAAACCAGCAAGCAGCTCGCCGATATTGCCGCTCATCCACCGCAACTAACGCCTTCCGACAAGGTACGCGATCTGCGAACGCTGCTTTGGTCTTCCATCGATAACGACACCTCGAAGGACCTCGACCAGATCGAGGTCGCCGAGCGTTTACCCAATGGCGACGTCAAGGTAATGATCGGCATTGCTGACGTGGACTCCTTTGTAGGAAAAGACTCCCCCATCGATCAACACGCGGCTCGCGAGACGACCAGCGTTTATACCGGCGTCTGCATTTTTCCCATGCTGCCGAATGAGCTCTCGACCGGCGCGTCTTCCCTGCTCCCGGACGTGGACAGGCCCGCCGTAGTCACGGAATTCGTGGTGAATAGCAGCGGCTCGATTACCTCCAGCAACGTGTATCGAGCCATCGTTCGCAATAAGGCACAGCTCACTTACGGCGCGGTTGGAGCATGGCTCGACGGTACGGGCGTCGCTCCGGCCAAAGTGGCTGCGTCTTCCGATCTGCAAGCGCAGCTCAAGCTGCAGGACGAAGTCGCCCAAATGCTCAGGAAACTTCGCTACGAAAACGGCGCGCTGAATATTGATACGGCCGAAGTGAATCCAGTGTTGCTCAACCAGCAGGTGGTGGATGTTGTAGCGGAGGAAAAGAATCGTGCCACCGAGTTGATCGAAGACTTCATGATCGCCGCCAATGGCGTGATCGCGCGGCTGCTCGAAAAGGTTTCTTCTCTGCGACGCATCGTCAAAACTCCCGAGCACTGGGACGGCATCGTGCGACTAGCGGCGGCGCAGGGCGTCACATTACCGGCGCAGGCCGATTCCAAGGCGCTTAACGATTTTCTCCTGAAGCGCAAAGCGGCGGATCTGGATCACTTCGCCGATCTGTCGCTGGCGGTCATCAAGCTCATTGGGCCAGGCGAATATGTGCTGGAGCGTCCGGGCGATCCCGAGCAGGGGCACTTTGGTCTTGCCGTACAGGATTACACCCACTCGACCGCGCCCAATCGCCGCTTTGCCGATATCGTCACCCAAAGGCTGATCAAGGCCTTGCTCGATGGACGGCCCGGCCCTTACTCCGACGAAGACCTTGCCAGTATCGCGGCGAACTGCACTCAGAAAGGCGATGCAGAGCGCAAGGTAGAGCGCGAAATGTCGAAACGCTTATCGGCCGTGGCGATGAGCCATCGACTGGGAGAAACCTTTGACGCCATCGTCACCGGAGTTACTCCGAAAGGTACATTCGTTCGCGTCTTGCAGCCCCATATCGAAGGATTACTGGCTCAGGGAGCGCAGGGGTTACACATCGGCGACAAACTTCGCGCTAAGTTAACGCGAACTGACGTCCAGCACGGATTTATTGATTTTGTGAAGGCATAAAGACTGACCTCTATCTCATAAATTTCAAGCTTTGCGAACAGGCGAGCTCATCTTACAATGGTGCCGCTTTCGATGTTTGTGTGACAGAACATCGTGGGAAATTCGCATGAGACTTGTTATCACCCTGATTTGTCTTCTGTGTTTCTCAGTATCCGGCCTGTTCGCGCAAAAGACAGTCTTCGAGAAAGTCAAGATCCGCCGCTATCAAAGCACCAAGAACCGAGTCCTGGTCGATAAGATCGGTACGCTCGCCTTCGACGACTCCGCACGTAAGCTTAGTTTCGAAGACCATGCCGGCGATAACATCGAAGTTGGATATGATGACGTCCTAGAGGCGATCTTCGAGGTTACTACGCATATGCGTGGCGGTGCCGCTTCAACGGCCGCGGAGGCCAGCGTTGCCGCGCTTAGCCTCGGTGGGCTCGTCGTGAGCAGTGCAATTGCGCGCGTCCACGTGAACGATTACTGGCTTTATCTGGAGTGCAAAGGCCCGAGCCATAACCGAGCGGTACTTATCGACCTGCCCAAGGCTTCTTCAGCACAAGTCATTGACAAAGCTAACAGCGTATTCGGCTCGCGAGTGAGCGTGACAGATTTTCCGGAAAAGGGAGCCGCGATCAAGACTGAAGATCTCAAAGCCCTGAGGTCCAAACAAGCCGTTAAGGTCGACAAACAATACCATCCGCTCCCTGAACTGAGGCCGGACAAGGCCACCGTGGTCGTCGTCTGTCCCGCGCTGGCCGCGCGCTACGCCGGCAGCGGAATCCAGTTCAAGCTTCACGCCAACGATCAGGTCATCGCCGTAAACCGGATGGGGACTTACAGCCTCGCCTATCTTGATCCCGGAAAGTACCGCCTCGTTTCGCAGGCGGAGAATGCCAACGGTTTTGAGATGGACCTTGAAGGGGGCCATCAGTATTATTTTTTGCAAAATACCTTTCAGCAGACTCTCACCCCGAACCAGACAGCATTGTCGCGGAACAGCCGGGAGCTCGTGATGTACTTACTCGATGGCTCTTATTTTTCCGACTGGAAGCCCAAAGAAAAGTGAATGTTCTACGGCGGGGCGTCGTGACTGGCATAAGGCCAAAAGAACTTCAGCCGCTCTTCTTTTCCAACTCAGCCCAGCGCCCGTAGAGCGTATCGAGCGCCTCTTGAGCCGTATCCAGCGCGGCCCGCGCGCTTACCAGGCGTGGAGCATCTGTCGCGTTCGCCGGATCTTCTAACTCCGCGCGTTTCGCTCGCACTAACTGCTCCGCTTCTTCCACTCGCTCTTCGATCGTGGCATATTCCCGAGCCTCGAGATAGGAGAGTTTCTTCTTTGCCGGCGCAGGTGCAGCAGGAATACCCGACGTTTGCGAAACCACGGTTGCTGCCGTCTCTGACTTGCCGCGCTGCGCCTGCCATGCTTCCCACTGTCCATAGTCGGCGAAAGTTTCGGCACCGCCTTTTCCGTTTAGTCCGAGCACGATGCTGGAAACGCGATCGAGCATGTAGCGGTCGTGCGTGACCAGGACGAGCGAGCCGGGAAAATCGATCAAGCTCTCTTCCAGGATTTCGAGCGTCGGAATGTCGAGGTCGTTAGTCGGCTCATCGAGCAGAAGAATGTCTGCCGGTTGTAACATCAGTTGCGCAATCAGCACACGCGCCCGTTCGCCACCGGAAAGCCGTCCGACCGGCTGACTGAGTTGCTCGCCGGTAAACAAGAATCTCGCCGCCCACCCTGCCACATGGATTACGCGATCCCGATATACGACAGAGTCTCCATCCGGCGCGAGCGCCCGTCGCAGGGTCACGTCAGGATCAAGCGTGCGGGTCTGATCGAAGTACACGATGCGCAGCCAATCAGCCCGGCGAATCTCTCCATCACTCGGTGCCAGATCACCCTGCAACAAACGGAGCAGCGTCGTTTTGCCGCTACCATTCGGACCTACCAGGCCGACGCGCATTCCGGCCGTGAGAATAAAATTCAGCCCTTCAAACAGTGTCCGGTTTCCCATGGCACAGGCGACATTCTGCAGTTCGATCAAGCGCTTGGTCTTGCGATCCGTCGCTGAAAAATCAATCTGCGCCGTGGCGCTGCGGGTGCGCATATTCAGATCCGCGAGCTCGCCCATAAGTTCACCAGCTTTGCTGATGCGCGCTTTGGACTTGCGCGTCCGAGCCTTCGCGCCGCGGCGAAGCCACTCGATCTCTCCATGAACCAGATTCTCGAGCGCTTCCTGACGCTTCGACTGCGCATGCAGGAACTCCTCTTTCTTCTCCAGAAACGTGCTGTAGTTGCCATGGACTCGAAGCGAACCATCGGGATAAATTCGATTAAGCTCGACCATGTCGGTGGTGACATTCTCCAGAAAATAACGGTCATGGCTCACGATCACACTTGCGAATGCCGCCTGCTGGAGAAGATCTTCCAGCCAAATGATCCCGAGCAGATCGAGATGATTCGTGGGCTCGTCGAGCAGAAGGATGTCGGGATGCTGCACCAGGGCTTCTACAATTGCGAGCCGCTTCTGCCAGCCGCCGGATAATTCGGCCGCTCGAGCATCGACATCTTCAAATCCGGCGCGGCCCAGCGTCTCCGCAAACCGTGCCCCGCGCTCGGTTCCAGAGACGCCACAAAGATCAAGAGCGCCTTCAACCACGGAACGTACCGTGGCCCCAGGTTTGAAACGCGAGTCTTGCTCGACACAAGCCAGCCGCGTGCGTTTGCGAAACGACACTTCTCCGCTGTCAGGAGCAATGTCGCCAGCCAGAATTCGTAGAAGTGTGGACTTACCGGATCCGTTCGGACCAATCAGGCCGATGCGATCTCCGTCAGAAATGGTAAACGAAACATTCTGAAAGAGCGGATTGGCTCCGAAGGCTTTGGTGATTTCCCGCGCGTTGACAATTGGCGGCATCGCTAACCTACGGCGTGATCCGTTTCTGTTTTACATCATCGGCGGCTTGCAGAACGTTTTCCGGTTTGCCGAGGTCGCGCCAATAATATTCGTCTGCTCGGAAGGCGCAGATTTTTTCTCCCTGCGCCGCCAGACGTAAATACGAAGTAATAATCGAGAAGGCGCCGCCTTCCGTCATAAGCGAAAGAAGCCGAGGCGAGATCACGTGAATCCCAGAAAACGCATACGCCTGCACTCCGTCGGCAGGGCGCACCAATTCAGGCGATTGATGATGATTATGCCCTGCCCGCCGCCCGCAGAGTTCTTGTCGCTCGTCAAAAAGAAGATAGCGGGAGGTCTCGCGGTCCTGTACGGCCAGCGTGGCCAAGGCTTGCGTTTGCTGGTGAAGCCGCCGCATACATTCGAGATCGATCGTGCTGAGGACGTCGACATTATGCAGAATGAAGGGCGCTTCTTGCTCGGAATTTCCACCCGAAGTTTTGAAGAACCAGGCAGCCTTTTTCAAACCGCCGCCGGTGTCGAGCAACTCGTCCTCACGCGAAACTTCGATGGTCATGCCGAAGTTGCCATTCTTTCGCAGGTACTCCACAATCATGTCGGCAAAGTGATGCACATTGACAATCACCTCACTGACTCCAAAACTGCGCAGGCGAGAGAGCGTGATCTCGAGGAGCGTGCGCCCATCGATTTCGACCAGCGCTTTGGGTCGCTCGTCCGTTAGCGGCCGCAAACGTGTGCCCAGGCCAGCCGCCAGAATCATCGCCTTCATGGATTCAGTTGCTCCTGCTCGCGATGATGCACCACAACTTCCACGGCCTTTTTGCCGCGCAAATGTTTGGCCAACTCCTCCGCCAGGTAGACTGAGCGATGCTGCCCGCCAGTGCAACCGAACGATACCATCAGATGCTTGAAGCCGCGGCGCTGGTACGTGTCTACGCTCGCATCGACTAATGCGAGTGCGTTCGCCAGAAAATGATGCACAGTTTCCTGCTGATTCAGATACTCGATAACCGCGGCGTCTTTTCCGGTAAGGCTCTTGAAACGCTCTTCACGTCCAGGATTCGGAAGGCTGCGGCCATCGAAAATGAATCCGCCGCCATTCCCGGTTTCATCTTGCGGCAGGCCGCGGTGAAAGGAAAAACTGAAAACCCGCACCGTCAACTTTTCCGGTTGCGCGGTCGAGGTCAAGCCTTGCAATTTGTCCGAGGCGACCATGCTCTTGAAGGCTTCCGTCAGCGTCGGGAGGGCGATCGGTAACTCCACATTGTGCAGCAGCCAGCGCAAGTTCTTCAGCGCATACGGAACACTTTGCAGGAAATGCGGTTTGCGCTCGTAGAAGCCCCGAAATCCATATGCTCCCAGAGCCTGCATGATGCGGACGTATACGTAGGAATAATAAAAGCGCATGAACTCAGGGCGGTCGAGTTCAAGAAAACCCGCCAGCCGGTCGAGGTAATGATCGAGCAATTGCTGGCGCAAATCCGGCGGCAGGTCGGCCTTGGCGTCATACAAAAGAGACGCAATATCGTATTGCAGCGCACCTTTGCGGCCACCCTGATAATCCAGAAAGAACGGCTCGCCATTTTGCAGCATAACGTTACGAGATTGAAAATCACGGTAGAGAAAATAATCGCGATTGGCGCTCAAGAGGAATTTCGTTAGACGGCTGAAGTCGTCTTCCAGGGCCTGCTCGTTGAAGGGGATGCCGGCAAGCCGCAGAAAGTAATATTTGAAATAATTCAGATCCCACGCAATTGACTGCCGATCGAAGCTCGCTCGGGGATAGCACACTTTGTAATTCAAGTCGCGTCCCGCTTCGACTTGAAAGCGCGGCAACTCGGCGACTACTTTTCGATAAGCAGCGACCGCTTCGGGAGCGATGGTCGCACCCTCGCGATGGCCGGAGAGAAACTCAAAAAGCGTGGTGCCGCCCAGGTCTTCTTCAAGATACGCGCCTTGGCTCAAATCTTCGGCATAAATTTCAGGCACCGGCAGGCCGTGACGGCGAAAGTGCCGTGAAAATTCGATGAAGGCCACATTCTCTTCGCGAACGTTATATAGGATCCCAATCGCAGTGTTCTTTTCGCTGGAAAGCCGGATGATCTTGCGGCCGGAACCGCCAAGTTCGCCCTGCAGAGGCTGCAGTCGCTCGACGGGCGAGTTGAAATGCCGCTCAAAAAGTCGCTTGAGAACTTCCATGAAGTGATTTCAGGCGACGCTACCCTCATCGCTACCCTCATAAAGATACCATCCGACGCCTGCATTCCCCGCCGGGGAGGCAACACTTTACCGACTCTTGGTCACCCTTGCTGATTCAATTCCACCTGTCTGCCCTATCGGGGGTCGATTCACAGAATATTCAACAAACTGTCACCAATTATTAACAAACGACGGACTAGGCTGTTGGTTCACGAAAAAATGACTGCGAGCTGAACAGCGCCGTTGGTCATAGTTCGCTGTCCCATGTTTGCTGTGCAATGTTTGCTGTCCAATCTGGAACGTTGATTCTTAGGAGATGGAACGATGAAACGAATCATGGCGATGATGCTGTCGATCGCGCTCGCTGGGAGTGGGATTGCGGCGCAGGCGCAGCAAGGCACGTCCACCGCGACAAAGAAAACCAGGCCGGTTGCCAAGAAGGGGCCGACTGTTTCCGAGCAGCTCAGCGAAATGAAGCAGGCCATCGATGCTCAACAGCAGCAGATCCGGCAGTTGAGCGATCTGGTCCAGACCCGCGATCAAAAAATTCAGGTATTGGAACAACGCCTCGATCAGAGCCAGGCTGTGGCCGCGCAAGCCCAGTCCAAGGCCGATAGCGCCTCGGCTCAGGCGAGCGCAGACCAGCAAAGCATGATGGCGCTCAAGAGTGACGTGAACGACTTGAGGTCAAACTCCACCAACGTCGCTATGACTCTGCAGGAAACACAGAAGAACATAAAGGATGCGCTCGAGAGCCCGCTCACCATCCACTTCAAGGGTGTCACGCTCACTCCCGGCGGATTCCTGGCGGCTGAATCTGTGTATCGCAATCGCGCGCTGGGAGCGGACATCAACACTCCTTTCAACAGTGTGAATATGCCCGGCGCCGGTCAAAACGCGCTCTCCGAGTTTTATGGTACCGGCCGTCAGTCGCGCATCTCGCTGCTGGCCGAGGGCAAGATCAGCGACGCCAAACTCTCCGGGTATTACGAAGCTGACTTCCTTTCGTCGGGCACCACTTCCAATAACAACGAAAGCAACAGCTATACCTTGCGGCAACGGCAAGTCTGGGCTCAGGCTGCTTTGGACAACGGCTGGACTTTCACCGCCGGTCAGATGTGGAGCCTGGCGACCGAAACCAAGAAGGGCGTCGACAATCGAACCGAAGCTACTCCGTTGACCATAGACCCGGCGTATACCGTCGGCTTTAGTTGGGAGCGGCAATACGGTTTCCGCGTGTCCAAGAACTTTGACAATAAGTTCTGGCTAGCGGCATCGATAGAGAATCCGCAGACTCTTTTCGCGGCTAGCGGCAACGCCAACAACTTCGCCTTTGGTAGCCTCGGCAATAGCGGCGGACTGTATAACGCTTTCAATGGCAACTATTCGTTCAACGCCATGCCAGACGTCATCCTCAAGGCGGCCTACGAACCGGGCTTCGGCCACTATGAGGTCTTCGGCATCTTGAGCCGTTACCGCGACCGCGTTTATCCTTGCGTGGAACCGGGCACCAACCCCCTGTGCACCGGCGTCACTAACACGGCTTTCGGAGCTTACAATGCTTCGAAGAATGGCGGCGGCATCGGAGGCAACGCCCGCGTCACCATCGCCCAGCATTTCGACTTCGGTGTTCACGCTCTCTACGGGAATGGTGTTGGCCGGTACGGCACCTCTACTCTGCCGGATGCGACCATCAACCCCAATGGCACGCTGGCACCGCTCCGCAGCTATCAGGGTCTGCTCACGCTGGAATATCACTCGCCCAAGCTTGACGTGTACCTCAACGGCGGCGAGGAGTACGTGAAAAGGCGCTGGCAATACGATCCCGTCTCCGGCAACCCGGTGGGCTACGGATCGCCGTTCTTTAAGGACGCAAATTGCTACAGCGAAACCGCTCCCGGAGCAGGCGGCTATGCGTTCGGGGCACTCAGCTGCAGCGGCCAAACCCAGAGCACCATCGAAGGCACGTTCGGGTTCTGGCTGAAGATGTATCACGGCAACAAGGGAAGACTGCAGGTTGGCCCGCAGTATTCCTACCTTGTCCGGAACGCGTGGGCTGGCTCCGTCACCGGCACGACCGCTGGTCCCTTCGTCTCGCCACACGGAATCGAAAACATGTTCATGACGTCATTCCGCTACTACTTGCCGTAAAAGGGGAAACCCTCGCCCCCAGGCAGATCCTCCTGTGCCGGGGGCGAGGGGTTGTTCTCCAGCCGAGACGAACTGCAGCGCCGGTCCTCGCCGGTTGCTCGGCCCGTCTCCACTTCAGCCACCGGGACGGCAGCGCTACTTGAGCTTTCGTCCTAGAGCCCGCAATACGAAGCGTATACGGTCAGGCCATGGCAACCGGCCCAGATTTGTGCGCACGACGCCGCGAGTGAAGTAAGTCTTTTCGGAATAGTCAATCGCGACTTCGACCACGACCGGACGGCCCGTGCCAGTTACCGTGAGCGCCTGTCTGAGAATCGCCTCCACATCGGCGTTACGACGCATTTCGAGGTACTCCACGCCCACACCTTTACAGATCGCAGCCAGGTCATAGTCGGGAAGTTCAGTACATGTTTTCTGTCCCAGCGCCACTTGCTGAAATTGCGCAATCTGCGCCAATTCGCGATCCCGCAACACCAACACCATTACCGGCAGGTTCAGCTGTCGCGCCGTGAGGAGTTCCAACCCGGTCATCAGAAATGCGCCATCGCCTGCCAGCGAAATCACCTGCCGATCAGGACAAGCGAGTGCAGCCCCCAAAGCGGCAGGCACTGCGTAACCCATACAGGAATAGTCAACCGGCGCCAGAAACGAACGCGGATGTGGCAGCCGCAAGCACTCCATGGCCAGGAAGGTTCCGTTGCCGCTATCGGTGGTGTAGATCGCGTCGCTCCCTGCCAACTGTTGAACGGTTTCCAAAAGATGCGACGGATACACTCCTTCGGAATGCAGTCTGTCGGAATGATCCGGTGTCTTCCATCCCCGCTTGACTTCATTGTGGCCGGAACGGATGTCGCTTCGCAACGATGCATCCACCGGGCGCGGCGTCAGATGGGGAAGGAGCGACGTGACAAAGTTTGCAGCATCCGAAACTATGGGCAAATCCGCGGGATAATTCTTTCCTAATACTGAAGGATCAATATCCACGTGAATCAATTTTCCGGGTGGCGTCATGCCATAGCTTCCCGTGCCCACCTCGGAGAAGCGGCAACCAATTGCCAAAGTAAGATCGCAAGAGGCTGCAATCTTCCGCACGAACGAAGGCGCGGCCGCACCAAAACCACACCACAACCAAAGAGGATGCGTCTCGTCTAAAACTCCCTTGCCCGAAATGGTAGTGGCTACCGGAGCATTGAGTCGTTCGGCCAGCGCCACGAGGTCGGCACTCGCCTGGAGAGCTCCGAGTCCGACGTAGAGCAGCGGCCGGCGGCTGGCTTCGATCCACTGGCGGGCCTGCTCGAACTGCTCAACCTGAGGCGCTGGAGGCAACGGTGCCGACTGCGAATCGGGCGAGTGCGGATCATCAACGCGCAGATCAACAACGCGCAGATCAATCTCACACAGGTCGGTCTCACGCACATCAGCCGCACGCCGATCGTCATCATGGCGATCATCATCACGACGATCGTCATCATGGCGATCGTCATCATGGCGATCAGTCTCATGACGAAAAAAATAGTGTTCTGCGGGAATCTCAACCAGCGCGGGCCCGGCGGGAGCGCTGCGAGCAATCTGGCAAGCGCGGCGGATGGTCGAGTAGATTTCCGATCCACTCTCCGCGCGCAACTGAGCCTTGGTCACGGGTCGCGCGATCGCTAGTTGATCGACATCGTGGAGTTGGAACGCTTTTCCTGTGTCGCGCCGAATTCCGCAAGCCAGCACCAGCATGGGGATGCCGTCGAGATAAGCTTCGGCAATGCCCGAGAGGGCGTGCGTCAGTCCGGCTCCCGGAACGAGGTTTACCGCGGCAAGTTGACCGGATGCGCGCGCCACTCCATCGGCCATGAACGAGGCGCTCTGTTCGTCGGTGACCAGGACGGGGCGTACCCTTGAACGGCGCAGCGAATCGTAGAGTTCGATGTTGTGGGTGCCCGGAATACCGAAAGTGAAGCCAATACCCTCGTCTTCCAGCGCGCGCACCACGATGTCACCGCCCGTCATCTTGCTCATAGGATCCTGCTCATAGCGTTTTGCTCATAGCGTTTTGCTCATAGTTTTCTTCGGCGCCAATTTGCTCACCGCCGTTTTTCTCCGAGCCGCCTTCAGCTTCATCATCATGCATCTGCTTTCAGATCCCCGCCGATGGTCTCGGCCACGCGATCCGCCAAGGCCATGATGGTCAAGTAAGGATTGATTTCCAGAGAATTCGGGAACAGGCTCGCGTCCGCTACATAGAGCCCGGGAACTCCATGCACTCGGCCCCACGAATCGGTCACGGAATCCTCGGGACCGTTGCCCATGGCGCAACCTCCCTGCAAGTGTGCGGCTGAGATCGAAAGCTTGCCGAGTTTAAAATCCGGACTCTCCGCAATCTGGTCGAGGTGTTCCCGGTCCGTGCGTTCGATGGTTGGAGAGTGTGCAACCGGCACGTGCGCTCGCACCGCTCCCGCCGCAAACGAAATCTTCGCCGCCGTAATCGCACCCCGTACCAGGCCGTGAATCACCTCCGGGGTGAAGCGGTAATGAACCATGGGCCGCCCCTCGCTATCTACGGTCACGCGATTGTGGTCATTCACTTCGTCACATGCCAGCACAAGAATCATTTGCAGCCGCGAAAAGGCGCGCATGAAACGACTGTGTTCTTCGCCAAACCCAACCATCGCTTTAGCGGTGACGAAGGGGAAGTACATGCAGGTCTCGAGCAAAAAGTGGTCGTTCTCGGCGAACTGGTCAAGGTAGAAACTCTTCGGATGTCCAACCGCATTTGTGATGGGCTGGCTATGTTCGGCGACCATGATGAATGCGGGATGGCAGGTGAACCCGCGTCCCAGTCGCGGCAGGCTCCGGCCAAATCCAGACCGCAGCAACAGCGCGGGAGAATTCACTGCGCCCGCACAAACCACTACCACTTTAGCGTCGATCTCGTAGTCGCCGGCTCCCCAGTTTGAAGGTTCGCCCTTGCTGCCCGCCACCTTCTCGCTTACCTTTACAAATAATTTCTTGCTTTCGCTCTGCTGCCCTTCGATTCGCCGCACCTCGCACCGCGTCACCACTTCGACTCCGTTTTTTTCCGCGCGCGGTAACTGCACCCGGTTCGTGCCTTGTTTCGCCTGGTTGGGACATCCCAGATTACACAGGCTCGATCCTTTGCATCCTTTCAGGTTGACAGGAAATTGCTGAACTGCATAACCAAGGCTCCGGCATCCCTCGACGAACAGACGGTTGTTCTGGTTGAGAAGGGATTCGTCCAGCAGATGGACGTTATTTTCCACCATATACTTTCTGGCGCGCTGTTCGACATCCGCAAACTTCAGCCCAGGGACGTTCCACCGATCAAGGGCTCGTTCCGGTGGAAGCAGCGACGTGCCGGTGTACACCACTGTCGATCCGCCGTAGGCGCTCCCAAACGCCAGCGTCATCGTTTGTTCCGCCGTCAGAAACCCGCCGCCATCCTCATAGAGCGCCGTCGCCATCTCCACTTCGCCGCCGGTAAATTCCTCGTCGCGGAGCTTCGGGCCTTTCTCAAGCACTGCGATGCGCACGCCGTTGCGACACAACGGCGACAGTTGCTGGGCGACCGTACCTCCACCGGCGCCGGAGCCGATGATAACGACGTCATAGCTGCGGCGGGTCATCTTCGTGGCAGCGCCTCCCAGCCACGAGCATCGGGACCGTAGCCAATGGCGCGCGCGGCTTCCGGACGTCCGTAATAACCAAGAAATGCGAGGGTGCGCAGTCCCCAGAACCCGCAACGGATGCGTTCCACAGGATGATCCTGCAAGTGTCGCAAAACGCGGCTACGCTGCTCCTCACGCAACCTGGAAAAAGTGCGGCCAAAGCGCACGACCGGCAACCACTCGATCGCACGCAAGAAGAGTTGAAGCTGCTGCCGCAGCGCTGGCGTTCGCATCTGGAGCGCATCTTCCACCAGTCCTTCCAACGCCCCCCAGCCGGATTCGTTCAGTTGTTTCGCCGCCGGAACAACCGTCACCACCACCCCCCGAAACACCGCGCGCACGGGTGCCAACACCGAATCGAATGATTGCTTCGCGACTGCGGCTGGCATGGTTGCGCCTGGCATGCTCTCCTCGCCATGCTGAGTGTAATGGACAGCGCGTGGCGGCGTCGCTAGTCGGCCACTGCCGTTGCCGAGGCAAAAGTCGTCGATCATTGCCCCATAAATGGCAGATTTGTCCCTTGGCGTACAATAAGCGAACGGGTGTTATGTCGCGTCCTTCCTCTGATCACGAGCAGCCCTCGATCTCCGCCAATACTCTGGCGGATGTTCTCCTTTCCAGCGACCTGCTGGAGACGCTGCCGGATGCCATCGTCGCCGTCGATCGCGAGGGAACCATCGTCCAGATCAATTCACAAACGCAATCGCTCTTTGGCTATACCCGCCTCGAATTGATCGGCCAGAAGGTCGAAATACTCGTCCCCGAAGCGTCTCATGCCCAACACCATCAGCATCGCGCTAGCTTTGCAGAAACGCCGAAGACACGCCGCATGGGAGCGGATCTCGATCTCTACGGAAGACGCCGCAATGGCTCAGAATTCCCGGTAGAAATCAGCCTCAGTCCCCTCCACACCGACAAAGGACTGTTCGTCTTGAGCGCGATTCGCGACATCAGCGACCGCAAGCGCATCGCCGAAGAACTGCGCCGTGCCAACGAAGAACTGCATCGCCGAACCACCGAGCAACTCGGAGAATACCGGACACGCATGGCTTCGATCATCGATACCTCCGAGGATGCGATTTATGGCAAAGACCTGAACGGTATGATCACCAGCTGGAATAAAGGCGCCGAACGGATTTATGGATACACGCCAGACGAGATCATCGGGAAGCACATCTCCATTCTGGCTCCGAGTGATCGTACCGATGAGATCCCCGAGATTCTCCGCAAAATTGCGCGGGGCGAAACCGTCGACCACTTTGAATCGATGCGCGTAGCCAAAGATGGCCGAATCCTCAACGTTTCAATTTCTGTCTCTCCCTTGCAGAGTGCCCAGGGCGAAATCATCGGAGCCTCCGCAATTGCGCGCGACATCACCGCTCAAAAGAAGGCGGAGGGACAGCTCCATCAATCACAAAAGATGGAGGCGATTGGCCGCCTGGCGGGTGGTGTGGCGCACGATTTCAATAACATCCTGGGAATCATCAGCGCCTGCGCCGAATTCCTCCGCGATCGCATCGAGAACGCCGAGCCGGCACAATACATCGAGAACATTAAGAAGGCGACGGAACGCGGCTCCGCTTTGACTCGCCAACTTCTCACCTTCAGCCGCTCCTCTGCCATTCAACCACGCCTCCTCGATGTCAACGAGCGCTTGCGGGACGTGGGCAAACTCCTGCGTCCGCTGATGGGAGACGACGTCGAGATTCTCATCGTGGCCAAATCGCCCGCGGCTGTAGTCGAGGCCGACCCAGGCCAGCTTGATCAGATCGTGGTCAACCTGGCGGTGAACGCACGCGATGCCATGCCTCGCGGCGGCAAATTTATTCTCGAGACCCGTACCGAAAACTTTGACGAGGAATTCGCCGAGCAGCATCAGAACATGGCCGCCGGAAAATACATCCTTCTCGCCGTCAGTGATACCGGCACCGGCATGGACGAAGCCACCGTGTCGCGCATCTTCGAACCGTTCTTTACCACTAAAGAGGTTGGAAAAGGAACCGGCTTGGGTCTGGCCACGGTATACGGCATCGTCAAGCAAAGCGCCGGACACATCATGGTCTACAGTGAGCCCGGGCACGGAACCACATTCAAGATCTACCTGCCCAGCGCCGATCACAAAATCGGGCTCGGATCCAAGGCTGAAGTGGAAACGGTCAGTCCGAAGCGCCACGGAACCACGATCCTGCTCGTCGAAGACGACGAAACTATGCGCAGCCTGACCCGGCAACTTCTCCAGCAACATGGCTACACCGTGCTCGAAGCGGATGACGGCAAGTCCGCTCTCGATGTGGTGGAATCTCATAAGGGTCCGATTGACCTCGTGTTGACCGACGTAGTCATGCGCCGTATGAGCGGCCCTGAATTGGTGGAACGCCTGCATGCCTCCCACCCCGATCTGAAAGCCGTATTCATGTCCGGGTATACGGGCGAACTGATCGCGGAGCGCGAAGTATTGAAACGCGGCATTACCCTGCTCGAAAAGCCATTTTCCAGAGCTGCATTGTTAAACACCATCCACCAAACCTTGGGTTGAACCGGCAAGCCACAACGATCGGCGAAAGCTGCTCAGCCAAACACGCTCAGCCAAATCCGGTAGGTTTTGGGTCGGATGAACCATGACTTGGGTCATCTAACCAACGGTTTGGTGATGGAGATCACACATCGCTGTGGGAAAGCACCCACTTCCGGCCGGTTTCTCGTTCGGACGAAAATATAATGTTCGCTACCGTACCGAAACAATGCTATTATTTCGTTCCACTTAGACAATTCCTCTAAATTTTGGGCCCCGTACTGAGAATGGCGAGGGACTTGCCAAAGTACGTGTGTACGCGGAGGCACCATATGGCAACACAAGCCGTGACCCATGCCCAGAAATTTGTACCAGCGGTAGACAAAACTTTCTGCGATCTTCCCCTGGCCGTCGCCGAGGCCCTGGAACAAGAGGCGATCACCACCAGCTATCCCACGGGAGCGGTTTTGTTTGCCGAGGGACAATCTCCGCGCGGCGTGTTCATTGTGCGCCGAGGCCATGTGAAACTCTCCGTGTGCGGCAGCGACGGCCGAACTTTGATTCTGCGCATCACCGACGTCGGTTGCCCATTGGGAGTTGCGGCGGTGGTTTCCGGCCGCACCTATGAGGCGACGGCCGAGACGCAGGAGCCCTCCGAGATCACCTTCCTGCGCCAGTCTGATTTGCTGCGCCTCATGCGCCTGCACGGAGAACTTGCCCTGTGGGTGACGCAGCACATCAGCGCCGATTACGCCTCCACTTGCCGTGAAATTCGTGACCTCATCCTTTCCGACTCGGCGAGCGAAAAGCTTGCCCGTCTGATGGTGGGATGGCTCGACCAGAACATCAAATCCAAAAATCCGAGTCAGATGAAGCTGGCTTTGACGCACGAAGAGATCGGGCAGATGATCGGCTCCTCGCGCGAGACGGTCAGCCGTCTGTTCGCCGGTTTCAAGAAACAGCGCATCATCCAGCAAAGCGGCTCGACGCTCGTAATTCCGAATCGCCTGGCTCTGGAAGAGCTCATCACCGCCTAGAGTTTTTACGAAGTGAGTAGTGAGAAGCAAGTAGTGGGAAATAAGTAGTGAGAAGTAAGACGAGCCACTCGTCGGGGCCAGTCATCCTCCGCTGGCCCCGTTTCTTTTCGTAGAGCGGACACTCCTGTCCGCTGCCTTTGAGCTTGTTGTGTCCACTGCCCTTTGGCTCTTTGCGGCTGCTGCCTTTGGCCTTCTTGTCTTCCCCGCTAATGCAGTGCCGACTGGGACGCCTGCACCGCGCATCCGCCCGTGGTGGCCGACGTTGTACATAACTGATTGCTGAGCGGCGAAAAGTAGACCTGAGCTGCTGTCAGCGAGCTTGATGTTACGGTGTCGTCAATCACCAGCCCGCTCGTACCCCCAGCCTCGGCGATCGCGGCCGTGGTGGTTGTCGGGAGCGATCCGCCAACGGTTGTGGGCACAGAGAAGGACATCAGGCATCCGGTGTTGCTCGGACACTTCACTGCAGCACCCGTGGAACCCAAGGATTGCACACTGAGGAAGACCCAGTCCTTGGCGCTGCTAAACACTTCCGTCACAGGAGAGCATGAGGTGTTCGCGGTAGCAACGGCCAGCACGCTGGTACCGCTCGCAGCCATTACATTTGAGGTAATTCCAATTTGATAGAGCGTGGGCACGCCCACTGTGTTTCCGCAGACATACAGGTTGCCGGTCGGGCTGGTGCCACTAGAGGAGAAATAAAGATTGTCGAAGGCCCCAGCGAGTACTGCAAAGTCAGGATTGGCAGCCGCGACGGTACCAATCGTCGTCTCTGTCCCACAGCTTCCAGAAATGGACGATTGCGACGTCGAGAACTGGTAAACAGCGCTGCTGCCCGTGCCATCGTTCCCCATAAATACGTACACCATTTGCGCACCGGAATCGACCAGCGGAGTATCCACGCGCATGGTGGAATTCGCGGCATTTCCCGAACTTTCTGTATGACAGGTGTTGGCTGTACCGGCGTTTGCCGGACCAAGAATTTTTGAAGATACGTTCGGCGTCCCCGCCGTCGTCGATGCCGCGCCACAGATGGCGGTCACGCAGATGGCATGAAGGCGGCCGCCGCTGTTGACGCTTTGCTTCCACGAAGCCGCGACGAAGACGTTCCCGCTCCCAGGGTCAAAAACCGGACTGCTCAACGGTGCTGTTGCCGCCCTTGATGGCCAGCCGGCACTGGCGGTGGCGGTGTTGGTTTCCGCAGGGGTTCCGGAGAAAACGCCGGTGAACTGATGAAGGTAACCTTGGTCGTCGCCTACATAAAGAGTGTCAGCGTCAGCGCCCGCGGAAAAATCATAGTAGGGTGAGGAATTGGCGTCCGTAAGAGTTCCGCTTTCCGATGGACCATTTACGAAAGTAAGCGTCGTCATGCAAGGCGCAGCGCACGCACGATAGCTGCCCGCGGCGGTGCTTGAAAGTGTCAGCGGTGCCGAGGCACTTTCTGTGCTCGAAGCTTTCCATTTCAGCAAGACCAGCTGCACGCTGCCAGCAGCGGGAGTTTGCACGAAGGCCACTTGCGTACCGTCGAGGGACAATGCGACCGAAGTGCTGATGCTGCCACCCGTGTTATACGCCCAGTTGACGGCCGGGACCGGGACTGTGCATCCGACATACAGGTTGCTATAGGCGATAATGCTGGCCTGCGTGCCGGAGCCAGCCATGCTGGTATTGAAGACCACAAAATCGTTGCTGCAGCTAGGAGCGGCGGTCGGATTGAACGAGAATTTCGCCGGATACTGGCCAGCGCCTACCGTCGCGCCGCTGCCCATGTTCACCGACCAGTCCCGCTTGAGTTTGCGACGCACGGGTGGGGAGGGGAGCGTTGGCCGAGGCTGCAAGTCGGGACTAGGGCCACCATCAAGTTGCGCCTCCGCCAGCGCCCGCGACTGGCGAACGAGTTGTTGCCAATATCGAGGGTCCTGCTGCACGCGCATGAACTGTTCCACAGTCGCGGGTCTGGAGAAGACAAGTTGGTGATGACTCCAGTCGGTCGGCAAAGATACGCCGGCCTCCGAGTCGCGAGAAGTCTGCCCGACTAAACCTGGAGACAAGGTCAGCAATCCGAGGACTGAGATAGCTAACCAGCGTAAACCTCCGACGCGGGGAACGACTCGATGCGCAAAGCGGAAGACACAGCCCATAGCGAATCCCTCGAAGGAAATGTTGATGAACGCCCATTGTATAAGCCGATTCGGCGATCAACTAGTGACCATCGGTGACCCTTCGGAAGGGTTTGGGCCACAGGCATGGATTTTTTGCGTCAAATCGTGCGGTTGCCGGTGTAGTCGGGATGCCACGCCAGTCGTGCTCTTAGGCTTCCACAAATTCGGCCCGATTACGCTGAACTCGCTCGGCTTGGGATTCTGGCGGTTGCTGACTGGAAAGACCGCGTTGTCCACTCAAAATGGTCCCTGTCTTCTGCCACTCCGCATTTGCTACGAAATATCTATTTCTTTCTGGCTGGCGCTGCTGGTTTTGGCTGAGTTGACGGGGAAGCGTGAGCGTCCGGATGGGGTGCGGGTTCTGATTGGCGAGAGGGAGGGCGAGACCCGGTCTGCGACTGCTGTCCGGAAAACTGTGGCTTCGTCTGCGTGTGGGATTGGGAGCTGTTGACTGCTGCCGGGTGGTATGCGGTTCCGCGCTGCGAAGTGTTCGCGACAGCGGGCATAGGATGTTGGTTCTGGAATTTAGAAGGATTTGCCGCCGCTGTTGGTTGCGGATGTGGAACTGGGCTTGCCGGAACGTTGATGGCAACTGGGGGGCGATTTTGCGCGGCTTCGTGCATACGGCGTACTTCCATGTCGGGCGTGACAGGATGGAAGACATGCTTCGGAGGAGCGACGTATCCGGGATGCGGCGACTCGCGGACATAGGTGCCATGGCGGAAAGCTACATAGTGATAGTTGCCGGCGATGACCTCCTTATATGGAGGGACAACGAGGCGGATGTCTACGGCGACGTGAAGCGGGCGGATCCAGATGGGGGATGAGCGATATAAAGGCGCGTGATAGTAAAAAGAAGCCCGCCAGGCCAGGGAGGGATGCCATCCCCAGGCCCATTCTGGGCCGAACCACATCGGCTCCCCGAGGCCGAGGTAGTAGACGGGGACGAAAGGTTCACCGGCGCGCATGAGCGGGCGGCCTGAAGATCCGAGTGCGACAAGCTCATCCTGACCCGCGTCGAGCGAGAGGACTTGAGCGCCGGAGCGCCAGTGGCCGTCGGGCGTTTGCATGCAGGCCCCAATCGCATAAGAGCCCGCTGGGAGATCGTAGAAGTAGAAGTCTCCCGTACTGGAAGAAGTCGTTGTGGGGCCGGGATTCTGGCAGACATATTGCGTCTGGGCCTGGGCCGACTGTGCGGCCGTCAATCCATTGAGCCAGTCTTGGCCCTCCTGAGTCTGCAGGTCGGCGAGAGTGATCATGCCGGCGGTCCAGGTATCTGGTATAAAGCCGTGAATTTGGCCGGGAGTGGCTACTTCGTCGTAGGGGGCGGACTGAGACGAATCATCCTGCGCTGAGCCAAGCAACTGGACTACGTTGTCGTCTTGAGACCAGGCTGATACGGCAAACAGCAGTGAGAGAATGAACCCCACCGTGCTCGCACATTTCTTCATAGTCGCGATCCTCCGAAAGGACTCCCAAGTTCGTCCATGTCTGGCCGAGTTCAAGGCAGACACGAAGTTGCCATTGCCTTGCCCGTGCTTAGATTAGTTTGGCGCAGCAAAGGTGGAGGCAGCAATGTACGAAGGTAATAAACACGAAACACTGAGAGTATGCCCACTGACGTCGGCACAAGCCTTGCCGTCTCTTCGCCATTCCAAAGGGATTTTGAGCGTTATCGGGATGTTACAACAGCAATCTATCGAGATCGCGCCAACTCCACGGCTTTCATTGACTTGCCTACGCACCCGCCATAGCATGTTTGGCACATGATCGGCCAGACTATTTCGCATTACCGCATCGTCGAGAAGCTGGGCGGCGGCGGCATGGGCGTGGTTTACAAAGCTGAAGACCTGTCTCTCGGCCGATTTGTCGCCCTGAAATTTCTGCCCGACAGTGTGTCGCAGGATGCGGCCGCGCTTGAACGATTCCGGCGGGAAGCGCGGGCTGCCTCGGCGCTTAACCATCCCAACATCTGCACCATTCATGAGATCGGTGAACACGATGGCATTCGTTTTATTGCTATGGAGTACCTAGAAGGGACGACGCTCAAGTACGCCATCGCGGGCCGCGCGATGGAGACCGAAAAATTACTCACGCTGGCCGGCGAAATTGCGGATGCTCTGGACGCGGCGCACATGGCGGGTATTATTCATCGCGACATCAAGCCGGCAAATATTTTCGTCACCAAGCGCGGGCACGCGAAGATTCTGGATTTTGGCCTCGCAAAAATCGATGACCGGATCTCTTCGGCGACCCAGATCGCGGCCGCGCACACGGAATCGGAACACGACCATCTGACCAGCCCGGGAGCAACGTTGGGCACGGTGTCCTACATGTCGCCTGAGCAGGTGCTGGGCAAACCGCTGGACGCTCGCACGGATTTGTTTTCGTTCGGCATTCTGCTCTACGAAATGGCAACGGGCGCACTGCCTTTCAAAGGAGATACGTCGGGCGCAATTTTTGACGCGGTGCTGCATGGTGCTCCGGTGTTGGCGGCGCGGTTGAATCCGCAGATCCCGCCGGAACTTGAAAGAGTGATCGAGAAGGCGCTGGAAAAGGATCGCGAAGTTCGCTACCAGCACGCTTCCGAAATGCGAGCCGACCTGGCGCGGGCGCGGCGGGACACGGGAACTGGATCGTCAAGAAGCATGGCGGCGGCCGCACCGGAACCGGGGGCCCGCGGGCGATCGATTTGGGGGCTGGGCGCAATCGCGCTACTCGTGCTGCTTGGATTGCTGGCATGGCGATTGCGCGAGACTCGGCGACCGGGGGCGCAGAGGGCTGCTGCTGCGCCAGTGAGCATCGCCGTCCTGCCTTTTCAGAATCTCGGCGCGGACAAGGAAGAAGATTTTTTGCGCATGGCCTTGCCCGATGAGGTCTCGACCACGTTGAGTTCGGTGCGCACATTATCGATTCGTCCCTTCGCGACGACCGTAAAATATGCGGCCGCGGATGTGGACGTGCAGCAGGCTGGGAAAGAGATGCACGTCGGCCGGATCGTGATGGGACACTACCAGAAAGTTCGCGCAGAGCTGCAGTTGACGATGGCGGCCATAGATGTCGGCGACGATCGTGTGCTTTGGCAGGAGACGATGAACGTTCCTGCTGAGGATCTGGTGGCGATGCGGGAGCAGGTTACGTCGCGGGTTCGGCAAGGCCTGATTCCGGCGCTGGGCGCGGCAAGCGCTGAGATCGGGAACGGTACGCGTCCAACCAACGAAGAGGCCTATGACCTGTACCTACGCAGCGTCGCACTGGCGCACGATGGCGATCAGAATCGTGAGGCGGTCCGGATGCTCGAACGGTCCGTCGGACTCGACTCGACATTCGCGCCGGCTTGGTCGGCGCTCGGGAAACGCTACTACTACGAAGAAGAATATGGAATCGGAGCAACCGGAGTTATGACGCGCACTTTGCCGGCGCTGCGCCGCGCCCTGGTTTTGGATCCGAACCTGGAGGACGCCGCGCAGCAGATCGTAAGCCTCGACACCGATGCAGGCAAGCTTGTGCAGGCGTATCAGGAGGCGAAGCAGATGGTGGAGAAGCGGCCGCAGAGCGGCTTCGCGCACTTTACCTTGTCGTACGTGCTGCGGTATGCCAGCTTGAGCAAAGAGGCGGCCGAGGAGTGCGACGCCGCGATCCGGCTGGATCCGGGAAACTACCAGTTCCGTTCCTGCGCGAGCGTGTTCTACCTGACCAACCAGTTCGACCATGCGAGAGAGTTTTTGATTGCGGATGCGGGATCGGAGTGGACGAATAATGTAGGAGTTGGCATGCTGCTGCGCCAGGGAAAGACGAACGAGGCGCTACAGAAGCTGCACCAGATGCCCGACAGCTCGTTTTTCCATCCGCGCGCTTTGGAGGCCTGTTACACCACGCCGCGGCCTCCGGGATCCGACCAACTTCTGGAGGAGGCTGCAAACATGGTATCCAATTTCCAGGACCCGGAACCAAAATACACTCAGGCGGGTCTGTTCAGCGCTTGCCTGGGGAATGACTTTACGGCGCGGCTGGTGAAGTCGGCGATTGAGGGCGGGTTCTGTGTTTACGATTATTTGCAGGTCGATCCGATGATGAAAGAATTTCGCAAGTCGCCGCAATATCCTGCCGTGCTCGCCGAGGCTAAACAATGCCAGGATCGTTTTCTGGCGGAGCGGGACCGACCGTTGCACTGAGGAAGAATGACGGCGGGTTCTTTATCAAACTGTACGACGTGCCAGCTACGACTCGGAATTGGAACACAATAATTGCAATCTTGCGAATTTCGAAGAGTCGCACGGGGGATGCGGGGATTGTTGAAATCAGCCCTTTGCGCCCAAAACCCCCAGCACAGTCAATGAGTGCTGCCGATTATGTCTCTCCCAATTGCCGTGCCATCTGACTAAATCGACACTGCGCGATTATTTCTCGATTTCCGGAGCTCCAGTCTTCAACGGAGCAGCAACTTCGGGCAGGGGCCTCACTTCGCTGTGCTCGGGCTTCAGGCGTTTTCGGTCAGATCCGGCGACCCGTGCGTGCTAGCTCTTCCCGGGTGGCTTGTCGCGCGAACTGCCGCCCGCTCCATGCTCTTCTTCTGGCCGGTAATCGGACGGATCGCTGGGCTCTTCGATCAGGTGTGCACGTTCCAGGGCGCGGTAATATTCTGGCCGGGCATGGCGGTAATGATCGGCGGGAACTTTGCCGTCGATGAAGGCCGTATCCAGCGGATAGACGAGCGGGTCGAACATCACCATGTACGAGTGCCAGATCAGGATGGCGAAGGTCGCGAGAATCGCCTCGTAATAATGGACGGCAGTCGCTGCATCCGATACCCACTTGGGGAAATAGTGCAGCGTGAAATTGTTGAACCACAGTAAGAAGCCGGAGACGGCCATGACCAGCGTCCCCCACATGAAAGCGAGGTATTCCAGTTTCTCGGCGTAATTGAATTTCGCGAACTTCGGTTCAACTTTCGTCAGGCCGAGATTGTAGGAGAACACCTTCACGATATCGGTCGCGTCCTTGACGGTCGGAATCATCGCCCACAGGAACATGCGATCGCGCTTCACCATCGCGAGGTGAATCACGTGATAGAGTGTTGCGGCTACGAGTATGATCGCGGCGACTCGATGCAGCCCGCCCCGGAATCCCACGTGACCCTCCCACAGCAATAACGGACGCGACCACCAGGCATCCGGAAACTTCAAAGCGAATCCGGTGATGACAAGCGTTGGGAAGCTCAAGATGATGCCCCAGTGGGCGATGCGGAAGTTACGATTCATGCGCGTGACTTTCGCTCCGCTGATGGGATGCGGCCGCTTGCGAATGAGCTTCGCCAGAAAGTCGATCAGGTTGTGCAGGATCATGAAGCCGAGTGTCATCGGGATCAGACCCCAATACGTCCAACGGATCCATTTCACGACGGGATGCGCCGCGCCCGTCGAGGTCTGCACGTGAATCGGGCCAATCGCGAACTTGGATTCGGCTACGCCTTTGTGACATTGTCCGCAGGTTTTCGACAAGTTGGCAGCATTGACGGTAGAGCGCGGGTCGCTCGAACGAAGAATGGAATGCACTCCGTGACACGAAGCGCAGTTGGCCGCGGTCACCTTGCCCTCCCTGAGCGCCAGTCCGTGATAGCTGTCGGCGTAGGATGGCAGGCGATCAGCGGGCAAATCATAGCGCAGCGCCAGGCGCGCATCGCCATGGCAACGGCCGCATGTCTGCAATGAAACATTCTCTGCGTTCAAGGGCGAGCCCGCGCTCTTCGGGTCCATGATCAGGTGCTCGCCGTGGCAGTCGATGCAGACTGGAGCATCGCGCACGCCGTCCTTGACCGCTTCGCCGTGAACGCTTTCGTTGAACTCACGGGCAATTTCCTTGTGACACTGCGCGCAGGTCGACGGCACCTTCCAGTGATTGACTTTGGATCGAGTATCCGTGGCCGGATAGATGTCATGGCTGCCGTGGCAACTGGAGCAGGTTGCCGCATCTTTACCGAGCGCGACGGCGCGGGCGTGCACACTCTGCTTGTAGGAATCGACCGGATGCGCGACGGGAATTTTGTGCCGCGACAGAAATCCCGCATCGCTATGGCACTTGGCGCAGGTGTCCGCCATATTCTTACGCGCAATGGTCGAATCCGGCTCGCCGGAACCTTTTACCGCGTGGATGGAACCGTGACAGGAGACGCACTTAGGCGCATCGGGATCACCGCTCTTCGCAGCCTGCCCGTGAATGCTGGAGGCGAGGCTGGTTACTTCCTCCGCATGGCACTCTTCGCACTTTCCAGGCATCAGCTTTTCAGCGGTCGAGAGCTCATGCACACTGCCGTGACAAGAAGCGCACGCCGAATCTCCGAGGGCAGAGTGGGCGCTGGCGGGGAAGGCCTTAGCCTCGTCCGCATGGCAGGTTGAACATTGGACTTTCAGAACTTTGCTGGGATGTGGGAAATCTTTGATGTCGGTGTGGCAGTCTTTACAGCTGAGAACTCCGTGGGCGCTGGCGGCATGCCTGGCAGGATTGATCGAAATGCTCTTCCCGGCTCCAGACTTCATCCCGGCTTCGCCATGGCACGCGAGACACTGCTGGTCTTTATTCGTATCTTTGTCCGCGGCGAACGCGGCAGACACGAAGGTTGAAGCCCCGGACAAAGCCAGGGAAAATAACACAATTCGAATCGCGAGCATTTATAAATCCTTATGTATGAATCGTTAGTCTTGATTCAACCGCAATAAACTCTACCGATATGCAAACAACACGGCATAGATAATCCAGAGCACAATGCTGAATCCCAGCGCCAGCGCTACCCAGGCGAAGGCTCGAATCGTGCGCGTCACGATCGGTGGATAGGCAACCTCCATCTGCGCCTCGAGTTTCCCGGCGGCAACCAGCGCTTCGTATTCTCTGGGCTTGTCTCTTTTTAATTCCTCCAGCGGCATGCGCCCGGTGAACACCGTGATATCCATGGGGAACTTTTCCGGCCGCAGGTGGGTATTAAAAAAATGAACAGTAAAGATGAAGCCGGTGGCGAGAAGCGCTTCGTCGCTATGAACGATGGTGGCAACGTTGAGGAACGATCCCGGGATAAAACGTGTGAAGAACACCGGAAACCACAGCGTGAGGCCGGTCGATCCGATGATGGCGATGCCCCAGAACACGGCAAAATAATCGAACTTCTCCCAGTAGGTCCAGCGACCGTAGGCGGGACGCGGGCCCATGCCAACAAACCACTTTAGCGTGCCGATCAGTTCGGTCAAATCCCTTCGGTTGGGGACCATGCTGCCCGGCCCGAGCACCAGGGCGCGCCAGGTACCGTACTCTTTTTTCTTCATCCGGTAGAGATCCGTCAAATGCGTGATAAAAACTGAAAACATCACGACGGCGGCACTCCGGTGAATATACCCCGCGGTTTCGAATCCCCCGAACAGGTGCGACAGGATGGCAGCCCATTTCGTATAGGAGAATTTCAGGGTCAAGCCCGTCATCGCCAAGGTGATGAAGCTCATGATCATGCAGATGTGGAGCACGCGCTGCAGCCGGGTGAAGCGCACGAACTGGCGTTCCGCGGCCTCGCCTGGCAGCGGTGGAGTTGTAGCTGACGGGTGTTCCAAAACCTCGCCCCTAGGCATGGGGTTCCTCCTTGTCGACTCCATGCTTGTCGATTCCAAGCTCCGCAGCGGCTTTGGCTTCCGCGTCGCGCAGCTCCCGGCGCATCTGGAAAGCTCGGGGCAGCCAGAGCAGCGTATGGATGCCGCCCACCACGAATGTCCCCAACAGCAGCCCGGTCATGCCCCAGAAGGTATAGAAGACAAACGGATACTTTTTTGGATCGTGGTGCGTGGCATGCGTAAGATAACCCGCGAAGCGCCGGGTCGCTCCCGCATGGCACTTCTGGCAAGTGGCTGCCACGTTCGCGCGGCTAAGGTGCGACCGCGGATCCGCCACCTTGAGCACGTCGTGCGCCCCGTGGCAGTCATAACACTTGGCCGCCTTCGTGTATCCCAGCTTTGAGACCTTCCCGTGATAAGTATCGAAATAAGTCTCGGCGATGTCTTTATGGCAGCGTCCGCACTTCCCCATCACGTCCAGGCGGAAACTGCTCTCGTCCGTGCGATGGATGGAATGAGCGGTGTGGCAATCGTTGCAAACTGGGAGTTCCTTCGAGGTTCCATTCACTTTCTTGGAGTGGATGCTGTTCTCGAACTGCTCCTCAATACCGTGGTGACAGCTTCCACAGGTGCCCGGCACGTTGGCGGCATTGACGCTCGATGCCGGATCGGTGCGGGGAAGGATGTGGTGCGCCGTGTGGCAACTGGTGCAGGTTGCCGTCACCGTCAGGCCATTCTTCAATAGCGTTCCGTGGATGCTCTCCGTGTAGTTGGTGATGATTTCGTGTTGCCGCCCGGTGTAGCGCACAGCAGCCTTCTGGCCTTCGCGATGACACCTTGCGCAAAGCCCGGGCACATTGACGGCAAACGTCGACGACTGCGGATCCTGTTTGCCAAGGATCCCATGCGTGCCGTGGCACTCCTTACAAGACGGGGCGTTCGGATCACTCTTGCCGGTGAGTTGTCCGTGAATACTGGTGGCGTAGAGCTTGCCAATTTCATCGTGGCAAGAAGTGCAGTCCACGCCGCGAGTGATGGTTTCGCAAGGCCGCACGCGCGAGGCGTTTACCTCCGAATGGCACTGGCTGCAGGCAATTTTGCTGTGGCGTGAATGGCTAACCTCGTCCGCGTTCACGAACATCGATTTCCCGTCGCGTCCACGACTCAGTTTCTGGTTCCCGTGGCAACGCATGCAATCCGCGTTGGCCATGCCCATGTCGTAAAAGACGTTCCTGATCTTATGCGGCTGATGGCAGTCGGGGCAGGACGGCAAGACATTGGCCTGCTTTTCCCAGAGCTCTCCGCGAATAATCTTGCGGTGCACGGTTTCGATCTGCGAGTGGCACTTGGTGCAGGTACCGGCAATATTCTTGCGATTGATCGAGGAAGCGGGATCGGTATGCGGCAGGATCGAGTGCGCCGTGTGGCAAGTGGCACAAGTGGGGGCGACGGCCAATCCCTTTTTCAGCAACGCTTCGCCATGAATGCTCTCGGAGTAGTTCCCCAGAATATTGTCCTGGGCAATCTTACGATTGAGCGAAACCGGTGTTCCTTCCTGATGGCACTGGCCGCAAACGAAAGGCACTTTCAGCGGCGCCACCGCGGAGCGCTGGTCTTTCACCGGATAGATATCGTGGTTCCCATGACAATTCACGCAGCGCGGCGCCAGCGGGTCACCGCGAGCCACCGCCTTGCCATGCAGCGATTTGGTGTAAAGGTCCTGCTCGCCCGAGTGGCATGTCCCGCAATTTACGTGGGCCGGCTTTTCATGCGGAAAATCCTTCCCTTCCAGATCGGCGTGACAACCGGTGCATCCAAAACCAGCGTGCACCGAAGTCGCGAATTTCTTTCCGTCCACGTAGAGCGAAACCGTTTTGCCGGCTCGCGTCGTGTTCATGGTTTTGTCGCCATGGCAGGCGAGACATTCGGTGCCGGGCTGCTCCGCTTTCTTGTCTGCCGCGCGTACCGGGCGTTCCGCAAATCGAAGAAAGAAAATTGCGGCCAGGATCATTGCAACAGCTACTCCCAGGCGCCACTTTCTTCTCGCAATTTTTGCCTCAGCCATATCAAACTCTCATTCGCACTCTTACTTCATCCCTAGATCCGTAAGCACTTTCGGATTCTGCTCCCCTACCGCCAGCAGGTTGTGGCAAGCACTGCAATCATTAGTGATCGTCTGGCCATCGGCGCTGGTGTGGCTGCCGTCATGGCAGCGGAAGCAGCCTGGCGAATCGTTGTGGCCAAGATTATTCGGGTGGACGCCCCACGTGACGCGCATATCGGGGAACACGTTGCGCAGATAGATATTCGCAACTTCCTGCCCCGCCTGCTCCACCAGCGTGCGCCGCGTTTGATAGATGTCCGGATAATTCGTCCGGTAGAACTTATTGAGTTCCTCTTTGATCGTCTGCTGCGCCACGTCGCGCGCGCTGTAATTCACCTTCAGAACCTCGACGGCTTTCTTGCGGATATAAGGCAGTTCCGGACTGATGCGCCCGTTCGCCATCTGTTTGTCCACCGCGTTTTCGGGCAGGTCGAAGGCGTGCGTGGGACGGTTATGGCAATCGACGCAATCCATCACCCGATGCTCGCCCTTATCCAATTGATCTTTGGTAGGTTTCGTATCTGTCGAAATAAACTCAGTCGTCTTTCCGTTTTCGTCGGTGTAATACACGGCCGGAATGATCTGACGCTCGGCATCCGTGGAAATGTAACGGATGCGCGCGTTGTCGGCCAGGTGATGCCCGTGAATGCCGACCGACCCTTGCCAGTTGCGTCCACCGACCTTCAGCAGCAACACGTCAGTCTGCGGAGTATTCTTTTCGTCGTCCTTATAGCTGGTGTTTACGACGAATTTATCTCCCGTGAAACGCTGCGGCCAGTGACACTGCTCGCAGGTTTCGCGTGCCGGGCGGAGATACTTTACCGGCGATGGAATCGGCCGAGAGTAGGTGTGGAGAGTGACGGCAACCACCTGCCGCAAGCCAGAAAGCTTTGACTTTACGAACCACCCCGCGCCCGGTCCGATGTGACACTCGACGCACGCCACCCGTGAGTGCGGAGAATTCTGGTAGGCGGTGTACTCGGGATCCATCACGGTATGGCACGTCTTGCCGCAGAAATTGGTCGAGTCCATGTACTCCACACCGCGGTACGAAGCCGTCCCCACGATCAGAAGATTGAGAACGGTGGCCACGGCTACATATTCCAAAGTGCGACGCACCACGGGCAGGCTAAGATCGACGGCAGGGAAAACCGCGGGCAGGGCTCCCGTTCCGCGCAAACTGCGTCGCCGGAACCAGATGCCAACTGGAATCAGCAGCAGGCCGAGAATAAAAACGCCCGGCAGGATCAGGTAGATGAGAAGGCCTATATAAGGATGGGGAGGGCCGGGGAGGAAAATGTCATAGAACCAAAAAGCAATGATAGTGAGCGCCGTGCTCGTCGTGATCACGGCGCCCGTAAGCGTAACGGGATTCTGCCCCAGAAAATAGATGGGTTGCGCCCAGTCTCGGATACTTTCTCGCAGAGTCATTTGAAAACGCGACTCTCCCTTCTCTTCTGTGTCCGGTGCATAGAGACACGCTATGCGTTGGCGCCGGATCGACCGCCATGCTCGACAACTTTCCCGCTGTTCGCTCTTATAACGGAGGAAACGAGCCTATTTCTTCAACGTGCGGATATAAGCCACCAGGCCCTTAATCTCTTCCGGCTTCAACTTATCCCCGTACTTTGGCATTTTGGGGGGCTTGCCGTCGGTGATGACCGCCGTAAGATCCGCATCCGATTCTTTCTGCACTGCGGCGCCCGAGAGATCGTGACCCGCCACTTTCGCGCCGTCGGCGCCATGGCACATGGCACATTTTGATTTATAGAGCGCGGCCGCATCTTGCGCATGCGCCGAAACGGGAATGCTGAGAACAACAGCCAATGCTGTTGCGAAAGTAAACACTGGAAGGCCCATTCTCTTCATCTTTACTCTCCATTCAATTTTATTGTTGAACATTGCAACAGCAATGTGCCAACCCGCAATATTGAGCCTTTTGCGGGTCCTCTTCTGTGATCCAGATCACACCTGCCTGTAATTCCAGTGTTTTCCAAGCATTGGAGGGAGACCGGGAGAAAGGAAAGAGAAGCTGAAAGGCTGGCGGCCGAGGCTGCCGGCAAACTCCACCACTCGACGGACCAAAACGAGCCTGCTTTTCCCGATTCGGACGACTGCGGAAGAGAGTGCCTCCATTCTTGCGGCTAAGGCACCTGTCCCTCAAAATGCGCTTCGATCTCCTCCAGCGTCTTTCCTTTCGTTTCCGGCAAGAAGAACGCTGCCGTGATCAGGTAGATCACCGTGCACCCGGCAAAGGCAAAAAACATGGTCGCATATCCATGTTTGCCGACGGTCGGCAGGAAAATGGCGGCGATGGTCGTCGAAACTGCCTGGTTGATTAACAGGGCAATACTCATGCCGTTGGAGCGAATCCGAGTCGGCATCAACTCCGAAAGCGCCAGCCAAACACACACTCCCGGACCGATCGCGAAAAACGCCATGAAGACAAAAAGGCTGATGGCCACCCACCAGCCATTCTGAGTGCTCGGCACAGGAGTGATCAGCGCAGCGTCAATTTTTAGCGGAGCCCGGCGCGCGGCCTCGAGATCGCTGAACGGATTGGAGAAAAATGCGACTACTCTATTCGCGGGAACGCAGCTTTCGCGTGTGATCTCAATCGGCTGCGCGGCCTCGTCGTCGGAACGCGCAACCTTAGTTGCGGCGCGGAAATCGCCATAGGAATAAATGATCACCAGCGACGTAGGGCGGTTGCCGATCGCGCCTCCAGCGGTGCCGTTCGACGCAAGGAGCGCGCGTGCGGCGTTCTGGTCGTAACGCAAGGTCAGCTTCTGGCCGGCATCGGCATCGACTTCGACCCTGGCTTGAACCGCCTCCCGCGCATCGACGCGCAACTTTTCCGTCTGATGGAAAAGCGTGCCCGTCGACAGGAGCGACACGATGATTCCAGCACTGCCTACCGACAGCAGGAACTTGCGTCCTTTGCGGTCGACCAGCATCACGCCGCCCATGGTCATCAGAAAATTCACGACTGTGAAAAGAACGTAGCCCCAATGCGCCTGGACATCGGAGAGGCCGGCCTGCAGCAAGATGTTGGTGTTGTATCCAATGATGGAATTGACGCCCGTTGCCTGGTTGCACGCGAGAATTACGCAGGCCAGCACAAAAGGAATCACATATTTGCGGCGCAGGAGCGATTCCTTCACCTTTGCTCCTGCGACTTGCATTCCGGTTGAGCTTTTCGCTTTCTCGGCGGCAGCCGTCTGTTGCATCTCCGCCAGTTCGATTTTGGCCTGCGCTTCGGTGCGCGAACGGAGAAGAGCGGAGTAAGCTGCATCCGTTTTTCCGCGACGATAGAGCCAGCGCGGAGACTCCGACACCATCAGGCCGCCCATCACGAACAAGATGCCGGGCGGCAGCGACACCCAGAAAATGCTGCGCCACGCCGTGTCTTTGAAGCCGAAGAGTCGCGCCGGGTCGCCCAGCCGCGCTACCTCTTCAACGCGAAAACTGAAATACATGCCGACCACGGCAGCGGTGACGATCCCCAGTGTGAGCAGCCATTGAAAAATTCCTGTCCCTTTACCGCGGGTCGAGGCGGCCAGGCATTCCGCCAGGTAAAGGGGCACGACCACTCCGATCAGGCCGGCGCTGATGCCCTGCAGCAGGCGTCCAAAAACCAGGGACTGATAACTATGCGAGAGCGCGATGATCGGAATACTGCAGACGAAGAGCAGTCCACTGAGAATCATCAGCGGCTTGCGTCCGATCCAATCGGCGAGGGCACCAGCGAAAAGCGTGGAAATTACGCTGCCGAGGAGCACGGCCGCGACAATGATGGAGAGCTGGCCCGCATTCAGGCCAGAGGTCGCTTCCAGATAAGGCAGAGCCCCGGCTATGATGCCGACGTCGACGCCATACAACAATCCGCCCAGTCCCGCGACCAGCAGGAGGAAACGGTTGTAGCCAGATATTTGATCGCGCCCCATTTCAGCGTGCATTATGCGCGTGCTTGTTCAAGGTGTCTCAGGGTTGGCAGTTCCCTGATCGATTTCCCAACCTTCTTTTGCGCGCGGCGCAATTCAAAGAGACTCTGCAGGTTAAGCCAGAATTCAGCCGTTGTCCCAAAAAAGTGGGCAAGGCGCAAAGCTGTGTCACCAGTGATCGCGCGCCTTCCGTTCAGGATCTCGGTAATGCGGTTGGTCGGAACATCTAGCTGCCGGGCAAGTTCCGCGGCGCTCAAACCCAACTCCCTCAGTTCTTCGGCCAGATGTTGGCCAGGGTGAATAGCGGTAAGTGCCATAATGTTTCTCCTAGTGATAATCGACAATCTCCACCTTCGACGGGCCGTGCATCTCTTCGGGCCATTCAAAGCAAATCCGCCATCGGTCATTGATGCGGATGCTGAATTGACCCTTTCTGTCCCCTCTTAGCGCTTCAAACCGGTTGCCGGGTAATACGGCGAGATCTTTAAGAACGGCGGCCGCTTCTAGTCGGTCCAGCTTCAGACGTGCGGAACGCTCGATTCCGGCAAACGCTTTTACTCGTTTGCCCGCGGCGAAATCCCGGCTGCGCTTGTCTCGGTAGCTGACGATCACGATTCAGCGTAATTATAATTATGCGTTACGTCAAGCGTAATTACGCAAAGCTCCGACAGCCCGCGGCATCCGCGTCGTGAATGTGTAGCCTGGCAGAGTTTGCGGACGAACATAAGTCGGAACGTTCGTCGCCTGCTCAATCATCCTGAGTATCCATTTGGATGGTTACGATGCCACTGCCACGCGCTATCGACGATCGCCTTCAAATCCGGGAATCTCGGCTGCCAGCCCAGCTCGCGCCGGATTTTTTCCGAACTGGCAATCAATACCGCCGGATCACCTGCCCGGCGCGGCGATTCGATCACTGGAATCGCGTCTCCGGTGACCTGTCGCGCCACTTCTACCACCTGCCGCACACTGAAGCCTTCTCCGTTGCCCAGGTTGTAGATCAGCGACGCGGAATGGTCGGGCGCCGTTTCGAGCGCATGCAGTGCCAGCAGGTGCGCTTCCGCCAGATCGCTGACGTGGATGTAGTCGCGGACGCAGGTGCCGTCGGGCGTGGGGTAGTCGGTGCCGAAAATGTTTACCTGCGGAGCGCGGCCGAGAGCGACTGCGAGAATCCGTGGGATGAGATGCGACTCCGGCTGGTGCGCCTCGCCTTTATCGGGACGGGACGCGCCGGCAGCATTGAAATAACGCAGGCTGGCATAGCGCAGGCCGTGAATCTGATGAAACCAGCCCAGCATTCGCTCCACCAGCAACTTCGATTCGCCGTAAGCGTTGGTGGGATCGAGGAGATCGTCCTCTTCAATTGGAGTGCGCTTAGGATTGCCATAGAGCGCCGCCGTCGACGAGAAAACGAAGCGCTTGACTCCGGCAGCGAGCATCACTTCGAGCAGGGTCAGAGCATTTGCGGTGTTGTTGCGAAAGAAAGTTTCGGGAGCCTTCATCGACTCGCCCGCTTCGATCAGCGCCGCAAAATGCATGACCGCGTCGAACCCATGCGACTGAAACAGATGCTCAACCGCGGCGTGATCCGCCAACTCTCCTACGACAAGTTCCGCATTTTTCGGAACCGCCTGACGATGGCCGCGGCTCAGGTTGTCGAAGACAACAACCTTGTGGCCTGCCTGCAATAGTTCCTCGGCAACCGTGCTGCCGATGTAACCTGCTCCTCCGGTGACGAGAACCCTCATCCGATTGGCTCATTTCGAGTGGGGCGCTGGGAAGACTCGACCTTTGGCGAACCTGACTTGGGCGAACCTGACTTGGGCGAAGCAGGCAACGCCACTCCGCGCCGCGCCAGCAGCAGCATCCCGACACCGAAGATCAGCATGGCGATTCCCCACCAGAAGTTGACATTGATGCCCAGCGAGTGAACGTTGTACATCTCGCTGCCTTGCGTCGCCACTCCGTATCCGCCAACCAGCACACCGAACACAGTGAACATCAGGCCGATCGGCAATCGGATGTCGAATCCCATGCTGATTCCTCTTGTGCTCCTAGCTTTTGTGATAATTGTAATTTGGTAATCGATTAATTTTGTAAATTTCAAAATCTACGAGCCGATAGGTCTTAGATTGCAAAATTACCCGATTGCAAAATTACAAAATCTCTTGGCTACCAGAAAATCCAGTTGAGCAACAGTAAGACCACCAGCACTATGACCGCCAGAACCGACGGCTTCTGAAACCAACGGAGACCCACATCCTCCGGCCGGTCGGTCAGCGAATAAACCAATCCCTTGAGCTCCGCATCGGGACGCGGCTTGGTCAGCAGCGAAACGATGATGGTCACCGTGAAACAAGTCGTCCAGGCAAAGATCGCCGTCCAGAAATTCTGCGCCATCTCACTGGGATAATGATGGAATACGACGCCTAGAAAACCACCCTTGACCCCGGCTACGGAGTCCGCGGGAAGAGTCATGCCATGATGAAGCGCGGCCGCGGCGGTGCCACTGAGAAGTCCGCAAAATGCCCCGTTGGCCGTTGCCCGCTTCCAGAACATGCCCAGCAGAAAGGTCGCAAACAAGGGGGCGTTGACGAAGGCAAAAACCAGTTGCAGCACGTCCATGATGTTGTTGAACTGCCGCGCGATGTAGGCGGCAGCCACGGCGATGGCGAGGCCAAAAACGGTAGACGCCCGCCCCATCCACAGGTAGTGCTGGTCGGTCGCGCCCTTGTTGATGTAGCTCTGGTAGATATCGTAGGTCCAAACCGAATTGAAGGCTGTGGTATTGCCCGCCATTCCGGACATGAACGAGGCCATCAGCGCGCACAATCCGAGCCCTAGCAATCCGGATGGAAAATAGCGAACCAGCATCATGGGAGTCGCGAGATCGTAATCGAGCACCGTCTTGCCATCCTTGACCACAGGCTGGCCACGCTCATCAAGCTTCGCGGGAATAATGCCTTTTCCGCCTTGCAGGGTAACGCCGCCGCTCGACTCCGACTGCAAGACCATTGCCGATTCCGCCTGCATCGGAGCAGTGATCCGGTCGCCTCTCATTGTCGTAGTCGTAGCGGCAACCACCCCGGCAATCATTCCCGGCAAAATGACAAGGAAGGGAAACAGCATTTTCGGAAACGCGGCAATCAACGGAGTACGGCGCGCGGAAGTCATCGAGTCGGCCGCCATGGCGCGCTGCACCACCAGGAAATCCGTGCACCAGTAGCCAAACGATAATACGAATCCTAATCCCATGACCATGCCAAACCATTCCACGCCCATGGGGTTGGCATTCGGGCTGCCGAGATATTTCCAGGAATGGACCATGGCATCATTGCCGATGCGAGCTTTCAGCCCGTCCCATCCCCCGACATCCTTCAATCCCAGAAAGGTCAGGGGGATAAAACCGATGACGATGAGAAAGAATTGCAAGACCTCGTTATAGATCGCGGAAGTGAGGCCGCCGAGGAAGGTGTAGGCCAACACGATCAGCGCCGACACCAGAATGGCGGCGTTGAAATTCCACCCCAGCAGCAACTGCAGCAGCTTGCCCATCGCGTACATCGACACGCCGGATGAAAACACCGTCATCACCGCAAACGAAATGGCATTCAGCCCGCGTGTCTTTTCGTCAAATCGCAGCTTGAGATATTCGGGGACCGACCGCGCTCGGGAGCCGTAGTAGAACGGCATCATAAACAGACCGACAAAGATCATGGCCGGAATGGCGCCCACCCAGTAAAAATGGGAGGTCATAATCCCGTACTTGGCTCCGCTTGCTCCCATGCCAATCACTTCCTGGGCCCCGAGGTTGGCGGAGAGAAAAGCTAATCCTGTGATCCATGCGGGAATCGACCGCCCCGACAGAAAAAAGTCGGTGCTGGTCTTCATATACTTCTTCAGTACGAAGCCGATGCCCAGAACAAAGGTGAAGTAAACGCCGATGATGGAATAGTCGATCCAGTGAGGATGGGGGCGCATGCGGCTAACCGTTCCTCGTTGCACGCCGCAACCGGAGGGCTCCATGTGGAACGGATCGAAGTCGAACGGCTCGATGTCGAACGGCTCGATGTCGAACAACGATCGCCCGCCCTGTCACCTCACCGGTCATGAATAGCCCTGGACGCACTCGTGTTTGTACAGGGCACCTAGTTGGTTGTCAAGATACAGCGCCCGTTCCGCGTTCCGCTACTTGTACTTGCATCCGTGCTGCTACTGATGCAGTTGCTGAAGAACGCTGCGGAAATCATGGTCGTCCCCTAAATATTCCCAGCGCTGCAATGCGATCGGCACATTGCCGTTCTGCCACAGGAAATCGTCAAACGCGCGCAGGCTGAATTTCTCGCCCTGCGCTAGTTTGGCATCGGCCAGAAAACGCAGAATCTGAATCTTTCCGATCTGATAACTGATCGCCTGCCCCGGATCGGTGGCGAAGAGCGCCGCCTCGGCCTCGGCTGATTTCCTGTCCATCGGCACGCGCTCGGCGAGGTAGTCGGCGGCTTGCGGGATGGTGAACGATCCCAAGGCAAGCTTTACATCCACTTCAACGCGCAGCGCACGCAATCGCATGAAGTTGTACACGATCTCGCGAGTGCGCGGACTGTCGTCATAGAGCCCCGCCTGCAGCATCATTTCCTCGGCATAAAAACCGATGCCCTCATTGGCTCCCGAATCGTAATAGTGGCGGCGTATCGCATCAGGATGTCTCCAGGACAAACACATCTGAAAGTAATGTCCGGGCACACCTTCGTGAGTTATCTCCGGCCGCGGATCTTTGGCCGTCGCCAGCCAGAAATATCCGAGTTGACGCGAGGGCGGGCTGGCCCAACGCACACCATCGTCGTCCAGTCGCGACGGGCCGGTGAAGTCATCCTGTTCTCCGAAATCGCCGAGAGCGTCGAGATAACCCGGCATCGGCCGAAACGTGTAGTGCCGAATATCGGAGGGCACCGTGAGAATGCCTCTGTCTTCAAGATATTTGCGGATGGCCAGTTCATCCTGCTTAACGCTTTCGATCTCCTGCGGCAGATCGGTGGCGAGCTTGAGTTCAGGCAAGCCGCGGTTCCTTTGTTTTTCATATTGTTCGAAAGCGACCGCCCGATCCCATTCCTGGTGGCTCATGGGCAAAAGCTGCTCCGGGGTGTAAGGAAGAAAAGCTACGTGGTGCAAAAAGAATTCGTAATTCTCGCGTCCCACGGCCGCGTTGTCGGGCATGGAACTGAGCTGCGATTGCAGCCACGTCCGGTAGGATTCGAGCGCCACGATCGCCTTCTCGGTCGCGCTTCTAAGTTTCGCGGTCAAACTTTCATTGGCAATTGCTCCGTTGGCACCTGCGCCATTCGCCGATGCGTCCTCGTGAAGCATCGGCGCAACCTCGCGTTCCACTTGCTCCAGTTTGGGCCGAATCTGTTGCAGATTTCCGATCGCCAGTTCGGCGAAGGGGCGAACGGGATGGAGGTTCGCTTCTCCCTCCTCGATAATTCGGGGTATGTCTTGCATGCGGTCGACAATCTCGCGACTGCGCGATCCATCAAAAGGCGGGGGCTGGACCAGCGCCTCCAACAGTGCAGTCATCGTCTGGTCAAGATAGAACGAAGGGTCGCGCTGCCACCGCGGATTAACCTCCAGCTCCCAGCGCACGCGAGCCAGCGCCGAACCCATCAACTGGTAGTCGACTTGCCGAGCAATGCTCCAACTCGCTGGATCGATTTGCTTCCATTGCTTTTCGAAATCTCCCAGCGTCGCTCTTTGCCTCGCAATCGAGCCCGCGGACCAATCGCGCGGACCCGTCACGCGTTCCAGCGGTCGTTCGATGCGGGGGATATCGTCCTGTGAAAACGGCTGATAACGTGCCCGCCATTGCCAGAAATCGTGGGCTAGCGTTTCGAGAGAATCGGACTTAGCCAAATCTTGCGCGGGCAGCGATCGGGTCAGCAGGCAACAAAAAGTCAGCACGAACAGACGGAGTGGCAAAGCAAATTTGCGAGCAAGATACCCGTTCAACATGCTAGGCATCTTAAACTACTCCGGCGCGAATCGATTCCCGGCGCGAGGCGAGTGCTAAGGAAAGTGCCGGTGAAAGTGCCACGAAAGTTCATCGCGGCAAAGTCGGCGGCAAAAGAAAACGTCCCGAAGAACTACCCTCGGGACGTTTTCTCGTTTTGATTGCGCGAACGGTTAGTGCGAAACGGCCGCGAACAGCGGCGAATGCATCAAAGACTGAAACTTCTGGTCATCGGTCTTGAAGTGGAGTTGTACATTCGAGCTGTCGGAATCGACGGTGGTTGCGTCAATGGCAGTCTTCTCCACCGGGCTGGCATTCAGCTTCTTGTAAAGCATGCCGGCCTTGACGATCGTGGATAGGGTTGCCGCCGTCATCGAATCCGCGGTCAGCACACTCAAATCGAGATTGACTCCGCTGGCGAAGCTCATGGTGTAACGCGACGCGAGGATACGCTTCTTCAGAGATTCGTAGTCCGCAACCTTCGCCGCATCGCCCAGCGCAGAGAACATCATGGCCTGTGTTCCCTTCTGATCAAGGATGCTCCACACCGCCGCGCTATCGACGGCCGACATCTCATCGGTCATCGTGGGATTCGAATCCAGCGACGGGCGCTTGCCATCTCGGGTATCGAGCGCGCTGTGCAACGATTCCTCGGGACCGAAGGCCAGCGTGTTGTCGTCGAGGAAGGTCATGACGAAACCATTATCCATCGGATAAACCAGCGTCGTGCCGTACTTGGTAGCGGAAATTTTCTTGAGCTTCATCTTCTTTAGAACGACCTTGGCGGAGAATGATCCGGAAGCCACGCCAATGGTCTGAATTCCCTTCTTATCGGTGCGGAAAGAAGCGAAGGTCAGCTGGTCGAGATCGGTGTCGATGTGAATGCCGATGCCCCTCAACGCCGTCTCGAGATCTTTCAGGTTGTCGGGGAGCACTTGCTGTTTGAGCGCCATCGCGGTAGGAGAATCCTTGATAGCGCGGTAATCCACGCCAATCATCTGCTGCACTTCAGAAGGCACCATGGCACGCGCCGACGACGCGATCGGCATCGCATTCCCGACAGTGGCGCACAAAATCAAGCACGCAAAACACAAATTCTTCATAGAGTTCGATTTCCTCAAAATGCAGTTCTTGAAACGGTATCCTCAAAACCATGCTCAGAGTGGGAGTCTGCCAAGTTTAGATAAGCACGTGCGACGTCTTCGCCGACCCTGCTCTGATCCTATTTTAGTCCCTAATTCGCGCGGCAGGGTCATCACTAAGGTGCCTGCGTCCACCATGGTCTTTGAACGGTCGGATGGCGGGAATTTGCGTGGAAAACGGACGGCTCGGAGCGAGCGATTGTAAATGTTTCCCCGGGGGACACGCTTTTACCCACTCCATCTGGTCCTAAAGGCCCCGCGCTTTCCTGTACTGCCTCTGTCGGGGCTGGGAAATCACCAGGTTCCGTTCTACCACCCCACAAAAGCCCCCATCAGTTGCACGGTGGGACGGTCATGGCGGTCGCGTAGAACTTGTTCGGGCCGGAGGTGTTGCCAGAAGCCAGTTGTACTCCAACCGCCGCATCAATGATGGTGTTGCCGCTAACCGTGTAGCCCAACGTGTCCGCACAACCAGCAATCGCAGTCGATGAGTTCACGATTGTGTTCTGTTCCACCACAGAGGCCGTGCCTGTATTCTGCAAATTCAACCCCAGCTGGCCACCGGCGTCAATCCGATTCTTTGTGACTGTAACCGAGCCCGCTTCAATAAGAAAAGCGTAGTCGTTGTTTTCGTTGGAGGGACCGGCAATGATCGTGTTCGCCGTTGCCTCGACGGTCGAGTGATACAGGAAAATTCCCGCCACGTTACCGCCGTTGTTCGCACTGGTACTGATTACATTCGACTGGATCGTGCCGCCCGCCAGGCCGGAAACAAAAATGCCCGAAGTTTCGTCGCCAACGACGTCAATCGTGTTCGCCTTAATGTTTGCGGTCAGCGGTCCTCCAGTAGAGTTAGCGACTATCCCTTTAAAGCCAAATCCGCGAACCACACTGTTCTCAACCGTTATCTCTTGAGCGGCGCCTAGAATCGTCTCGGCGAGGATCCCGAGCCCGATGTTGGGCTGGTTTCGAGCACTGACTTCGCTGACCGTGCCGGAAGAATCTTGGTAGTAAATGCCCGCCACGCAAATTGCTCCGCTCCCTCCAGTTCCATCGACGACCAAATTGCGGATGTCGACTGGACCGGTCGTCTGCACCAGAACCTGGTAATACAGTTTCCCGAAAGCCCTACAGGAAGGCGAGTTTACGTTTTGCCCCAGGCCGCCCGAAGGAACCGTGACTACCGCCGCATCGCTTCCTTGAAATGAAACCCCCTGCAAGGTCAAAGGCTGCGTGATTAGAACCTGTTCCGGGTAATTGCCCGGGCACACCTCGACGGTGGAACCAGAAGGCACGCTGCTGACTGCCTGCGAGATCGTCGAATAGGAAGTCAGACGCGGCTGGCAGGTCCCCACCGCGTATTTGGTGGCTGCGAACGCGGAGGCGCTGAAGAGTACGGCGGCAGTTGTCGCCATAATGGCGATGAATCGCACTCGAAACATTTTCGATCTCCTGGTGGACTGGGGCTTGGATTTTATTTTCGTTGAATTCCTCGGTCACGGTACGGCGCTTTACTTTCCGTTGGCCTTGGGACGAAACTGCGGGATCGATTCTGATCGAGTCGCCCCATCTGGTCATCGACGGTGGGGGAACCGCCAGCCAGCGGGATCATACTCGCCCGGATTTCGCTCGTCAATCGTTCCTGGCCGCGATGCTTTCTTCTTTGCCTCGTTGGGCAAGGCTTTTCAGGGGACGGCCTTCTTCGCAGAACACGCCCGATCACCCTAAACTTTTAGACTTAGTGCTCTCTTCTGCGTCTCGGCCACAAAGCTGTCGTCCTTCAGTAAGTCGAGATTGATCTCGACGTTCGCGAGCGCGCCTTCAAGAGCGGCTTTGGCCAGTGCGATCGCCGTCGCCAGATCGGACTTCATATTCGGGTTCGTGATTGGTTTCAGCTGGTTTGCGATCTTCGCCACCTCAACTACTCTTTCGGCGACGCCTAGAGGGACGCGGGTCGCCTGTTTTAGAGCAGAGTTGATCACAACGTCGCCGTCGTTTTCGCTGCGGTCGGATTCTTTGGCCGACTTATAGGCCTTCATGACGACGTTGTACGACTCGGCGTCGGCGTCGATGGCGGACTTCAGTTCTTCGCGAAGTTGAGCTAGCCTGGCGATCGCTTCGCTGAGTTGAGTTTCATATTGCAGATAGGCTTTCTTGCCGCGTGACATGGACGCTACCATGCTGGCGAGTCCGGCGGCCATGGCTCCGCTGGCGGCGGCCGCGCTGCCTCCTCCGGGAGTCGCGGTGGGAGCGGCTAGTTGTTCGATGAAAGGCTCGATTCCGGCGCGCAGTCCTCCAACCGCCGTTTTGCCGCCCATCACTGCCATCAGACGATTTTCCAGGATCAACGAGGAATCGAAATTTTCTACTTGCAGAAACCATTCCGCCGCCTGCTCCAGAGCTTTCTTCGGAATCAGGCCAACGATCTCGCTGGAGACGGGCACGACTCCGTAGCGCTGCGCCTCGCGCTTCACGTATTCGAAAACCCGGTGGATGGGCGTTTGTTCGAAGTCGGTCAGGTTCATCGAAACCTGGGCCAGGCCTCGCACCAGGAATCCCGCGCCTTTGACGAAGCGCAGACCGCCACTGGAGAAGCGCACAGCCTTCGCGATTTTTTTGGCGATGTCGACGTCGGACGTATTCAGGAATACGTTGTAGGCGACCAAAAACTTGCGCGCTCCTACCACGGTTGCGCCGGCAGTGGGATGCACGGCACATTCGCCGAAGTCGGGCTTACGCGCCGGATTGGTCGCGATGTCGGCGCGAATGCCCTCAAACTGGCCGCGGCGAATGTTCTCCAGGTTCTGGCGTTCGGGAGAGGTTGCGGCCGCTTCGTACAGATAGACCGGAATTTTAAAACGCTTCGCGATCTCGGCCCCTACGTGACGCGCCATGGCTACGCAATCTTCAATCGTGACGCCGTCGATCGGGATAAAGGGCACCACATCGGCCGCTCCCATGCGCGGGTGGGCGCCTTGATGCTGGGTGAGATCGATTAACTCGGAAGCCTTCCCGACTGCCCTAATGGCAGCTTCCTGAATGGCTTCGCGTTCGCCGACCAGCGTAATTACGCAGCGGTTGTGGTCGGAATCCATCTCGCGGTCGAGCAGATAGACTCCGGGAATTTTCATCGCTTCAATGATGGCGTCGACTTTTGCCGGATCCCGGCCTTCAGAAAAATTAGGCACGCATTCCACTAGAGTGCTGGGCATGGCCTGAAGGATAACGGGCAGCGCTTGGATCAGGCAACTCGCCGGGTGCCCATATCTTCACCTGAACCCGCCTGCAGGCTTCCGTAGAGATTTGTCAAGATCAGAACTTTTTCGCCTCAGTCTTGTTCTTATAAGTGGGGTGATTTATGGCGAAGATCATTGAGTTCTTCGTACCTGGCAGCTTCAAAAAAAAGGCACCGAAGTGGATACCACCAGAAGAATACGGGAAAGTAATTCCGTTCAGCTTGCCACAAAAGAAGTCTGCTTGACGCTGTTTCTCGGGGTGCGGGTTTCCTTGCGCAAAAGCCGGGTGCCCCACTCATTGCGTTCTTTACGATGAGTGGGATTCCGCGTCCCCTCACTGCGCGAAATTTTCTGCTCGCAGCACAGCCCTGGTCCCCAATCCCGCAACCCATCTCCGGACTTATTCATCACAAAACACATGTAAGCCCCATCACAGACATCCGACCCACCCTGCCGCGATAATCATCACCTGTGTGCCGAACCGCTTGTGTGCGAATCCAAGAGGCGCCTAGGCGCTGGCTTGAGTCTGTAGTTGCTCTTTGATAAACATTTTTGAGGCAAGAACCGCCATCCGCCAAGCTCAGAACGCTACGGATTTTAAGAGAATCCACTGAGAAATCGAGCTAAGTCATTATTCCGGAATATTTTGCATATAAGTCCTTTAAATCCCTAGATCTGGCGCGATGACACCGTCCAACTGCATGATTCGAAATCGGAGAGGGGTGGGGGGGTGGTAGTAAACACGCGTCAATACCACATAGGTAAACATGCGAGCGACCGACCGACCTAGTTCGTCGGCACCCTGTACGGCTGGACAACTTGGCGCCGACACGAAGTATATTTACGTCTGCGTCGCGTTAAGTCGCGAAAATGCGTCCGCGCTTTAGCGCCCTGGGTGAGCTTCTGCCAGCCTCGATGATTTTCCCCGCAACTTTTCCCGCAACCTGCTGGAGCGTATTTCTGTTTGAGAGCATTCCGTTTCGAGCGAGCCCGGTGGAGACATGTTGACGTTTCGGCGACATCACTTTGAACCGTATCAAATCTCACAGACAGCAGGGCTCTCGCTGGCCATTATCTCGCTGGAGGAAACAAAACTGAATACCGCAAATTGGCAGCCCGGCCTCGTTCATGGGTGAGGCATCTCATCCAGCCGCCGCTCGACGGCGAGAAGCCGGGCACCAGAGATTGCGTGTGAAGACGAAGACTAGGGCGTCTTGCCATTTCTCCAGACTCCCGCATTGCCAGGGATGTGCTGGCCTCGAACTAGACTGACACGAACTAGATTGCAACCGGCGCGGCCTCGGCTACACCGCATGTTTGCGGATATCCAATCAGGTAAGTAATGGGCGTGGTTCCGGTTGAGTCTTCGCCGATGTCCCACTGATATTGATAGTCGCTTGCGGTCAGTTGCTCGACGAGTTCACGGAGTTCGGATGGCCCATACGTCCGCAGACAAGATACGACTCCGTCGAATACCAGGACCAGAGGAGTGACGGGAATCAGGTACGTCCATAACAACCTTGACCAGCGAAAGGGACGAATCCAAAGCGTCAGGATGGAGAGTATGAGAATCCAGGGAAACACGAGCCCGATGGTGAACGGAGCCCGCCTGGGTGCTTCGAATATGGCGATACCTTCGCCGGAATCCACGGCATTTTGCAGGATGGCGCGCGCCATTTCCGGCGAAAAATGATGGAACGATGTGAACATCGTTCGCAGCCCTTTCAATTCACGAGGAACGTTGGTCGCGTCCACCGATTGCGGAGAGAGGCTGATGCGGCCGGCGGAAGCCGCCTCGATTTTCTGGAACGCGGCGAGGTTCGGGTATTTATCAGTGAGACAAATCTGCAGTGGTGGAGTGTTTCGCGGAACCTTGTGCGATTCGAGCCTTTTAGAAAGATCCAGCCATGGCCCGCCTCCGCCCGAACACATATCAACGATCGAGCAGGTTCCTGTCGAGTCAATGAGGCGTTGCAGCAGCGGGACGATCGGCCCGTACACTCGAAAGAGGTGGAAGCCAAACTGAAGCGCATCCGTAACTCCATCACGAATCGTCGATGGACACCACGGTTGGTCATGGAGCTCGATCAAGTGTATGCGGCGCATGGGCAACTCAGTCCGGCGATTAGTATCCCTCGCGGGGAACATTTTCGTCCAATTGAGCGGAATCGGTTGGTTCGACGTTACACTACTGACGTTACATTAGCGACGAAACGGTGAACAGCCGCCAATGATCAAGTCTCCCCGAGGAACCCGCGACCTTCTTCCCCCCGACACAGCGCTCTGGAACTTTGTCGAAGCTGCGGTGCGCGACGTGTTCCGCGCCTATAACTTTCATGAAATCCGCACTCCCATTTTCGAGTCGACCGAACTTTTTGCCCGAGGCGTGGGCGAAGAGACCGACATTGTTTCGAAGGAGATGTTTACCTGGGAAGATCGCGGCCGCGCCGAAAGCGACCGAGGACAGTCCCTGACCCTCCGCCCCGAAAATACCGCGGGCGTGGTGCGCGCCTACATCGAGCACAAGCTTTGGGATCGCGGACTCAACAAACTCTTCTATATAGGACCGCAATTCCGGCGCGAGCGTCCCCAAAAAGGACGCTACCGCCAGTTCTATCAAATCGGAGCCGAGGTCATCGGCCCTGCCGCCGCCGGCAGCGAGTCTCCCGCGAGAGACGCGGAGATTCTCGAATTGCTCGCCGCGCTGCTCGACCGCGTCGGCGTTACCCATTGGACGCTCGAACTGAACTCCGTGGGTTGCCCCGCGGATCGCGCGAAGTTCAACGAAGCCCTCCGCCAGGCGCTCGGACCGGTGGTAGAAAAGATGTGCATCGATTGCCAGCGCCGCGCCGTGACCAACCCTCTCCGCGTCTTCGATTGCAAAGTGCCCGAAGATCAGCCCATCATAGAAACGCTGCCTACGATCAACCAGTTTCTGGACGAAGGTTGCCGCACTCACTACGAGCAGGTCAAAGCGATCTTGAATGCCATCCCGATTCCCTATGTCGAGAACCCGCGCCTGGTGCGAGGTCTCGATTACTACACCCGCACCGCGTTCGAATTCACTCATGGCGGGCTGGGAGCGCAGAATGCCATTCTTGGTGGCGGACGATATGACGGTCTGTCGGAAGCACTCGGCGGGCCGGCGGCTCCGGGGATCGGTTTTGCGATTGGAGAGGATCGACTCGTGCTTTCGCTGGGAGTGTCGGCAGAGTCGGTGGTGCGCAAGCCTGACGTTTACATCGCTCCGCTAGGCGCCGGGATGAATCGTGAAGCGGCGCGTCTGGCGCGCGAACTGCGCCGGCGCGGTCAGGTTGCCGATCGTGGAGTTGAGCTCGTTGTTGAACTAGTTGTTGAGCTGGGCGACGAGTCATTTCGCCTGAAGAAGTCTTTCGAAACGGCGGATAAGGCGGGAGCGCGTTACATCCTCATCGTCGGGGAGAACGAGGTGTCAGCCAACGCTTTCGCGCTCAAGAATCTGGCCACCGGCGAACAGGTGACGGTTCCGCGGGCAGAACTGGCGCAACGGATTTTGGCGAAGTAGGCTGTGCTCTGACATCGTTATGGAGGCGTTTATGCGATGCGTTGTTCCATTTTTTGCCATAGTTTTTATGAGCTTGTCGATGGCGTTTTCCCAAAGTGTTTCTTCCGAGCCGCGCACCGCGTTCGACCAGCATCTTATCGATCAGCAAAAGAAGTTCTTGCAGGATGTCGAAAGCAGGAATTCCACTGCTGTCGACCGCGCGGTTGCGGAAGATTTCATGGGCATCGGACCCAACGGCGATTCCTACGACAGAAGTGAAGTCGTCACATCCGCCGAAAATGGCACGCCCAGGGAAACGCGCGCCTATGATTTCCATGTCGTCAAACTGAGCCCTGACTCTGCCGTCGTCGCCTACGATCTCATTGTTCCGGGAGAACAACCTCGCTATCGCCATATGGCCGATACTTGGGCAAGAACCGGCGGTCGCTGGCAGCTGAAATTCCGCCAGATCACTCCTAACCTCTGGAGCGCCAACGATGTGGATTAACGATCTCGATTAACGATCTCGATCAATACCCTCGACTAACGATCTGCACTAAGGGCTATCTCCAACCAGTGTGCAGCAGGCCGCGAGCGCGCAACCGCACCCTGCGTCGTGATAACTGTCACTGCGCTCGCTTCCAGCGCGACCGATAATTCGTAATGGAGGGAGAATTTATGGCTAATGAGTCCGCAGTTCTCCAGCACCCCGCGACGGCAGCATCTGCTTCGACGTCAAACATGCACAAAGAAGACCATGCATTTTTCTATACCGCGATCTTGAACGCCGCATTCCGGGCAGAAGAGCTCGGCATTACGCCGGAACAATTCCTGGATATATGTCAGGCAGCGGTGGCGCCCCATCTCAAGCTGGTCGATTCGAATAAGGTGGTAATAGAGCCATCGCAGCGACTGCTCGACCTGGGCATCACTCCGGAACGATTTCTGGAAATGTGCACGACGATCACCAGCGTGATGCGGCAGTTGCTGGCGGAAAATCTCGGCTAGTCTTTGAGCCTAGCCTTCAGCCTAGTTTTTGAAGAGGCGCGGAGGAGGAGTGCGGGAACGCTGGCCGCTCTTACCTTGCGACTAGTGATGCCGTTGACTTGTGCCCTCCGTGTCTCTACCATCGGCAACCGGGCGTGATTTACTCTTTCACGCGATGATAACTCTCAGGAGGAGCTTACGATGACTCGAACATGGGCCCTTTTCATCGCCACTCTGCTGCTCGCCGCCTTGGCTTCGGCACAAATGCAAATGCCAAAGCCCGGCCCGGAACTCAAAAAGCTTGATTACTTTACCGGCAACTGGGCCTGTGAGGATCAAACCCAACCTGGCCCCATGGGGCCGGCCAGCAAGGAGAGTTCGACGGCCGAGGTTAAGTGGATGGACGGCGGTTTCTTTGTCGTGATGCATTCGGCCTATAAGAGCGCCATGGGTGACGGAACCGCGATCGCCTTTCTCGGTTACGATACGGCTGACAAAAAATATACCTATAACGAATTCAACAGTCAGGGCGAGGCGGTAGTGTCCCAGGGAACGGCGGACGGTGACGCATGGACATGGATTGGAGACATGAAGATGCCATCCGGAAAAGGCCGCTTTAGCGAGAAGATCCTGTCGCCGACTTCGTACTCGTATAAGTTCGAGTTTTCACCCGATGGCTCCAAGTGGACCCTGTTTTTGGACGGCAAGTGCACCAAGCAGAAATAAGCTGAAACCAAGGGTAGGGAGTCAGCCGCTGGATGTGTTGCTGACTCCTGACTTTCGACCCCGACACTGACTCCTGCCTCCCGCCATTTATAATTATCAATTCATCTAACTCCGGCGATTTCAGCAGAATCATTTCAATAAGACAAAGGCGAAAAAGTGCTCGATTTTTTAGGCGACCTCAAACGAACTCATATGTGCGGAGAGCTGCGGCTCTCCGACGCAGGCAAGAAAGTTGTGCTCATGGGATGGGTCAACCGGCGTCGCGATCTTGGCCAAATCATCTTCGTCGATCTCCGCGACCGCTCCGGCATAACCCAGGTTGTATTCAATCACGAACTGAATGCCGCGGTGCACAAGAAAGCGGAAGAGCTGCGCAATGAATTCGTGATTGCGGCGATTGGCACGATCAAGCGCCGGGATGACGACACCATCAATCCCAATATTCCCACTGGTGAAGTAGAACTGGTGGTGGAAGAGCTGCGTATTCTGAATGTCTCGAAGCCGTTGCCATTTTTGCCCTCTGACACGGTGCTGGCGAACGAAGAGATGCGCCTGAAGTATCGCTATATCGACCTGCGTCGCGACGCCATGCAGTTCAACATCGAATTGCGGCACAAGGTCGCGCTCGCCATTCGCGACAATCTCGCCGGACAGGGCTTCTTTGAAATCGAAACGCCGTTCATGACGCGCTCGACGCCAGAGGGAGCACGCGACTACCTCGTGCCCAGCCGCGTCCAGCCGGGATCGTTCTACGCGCTACCCCAATCGCCGCAGCTATTCAAGCAGATCCTGATGATTTCGGGTTTCGACAAGTATTTCCAGATTGTGCGCTGCTTTCGCGATGAAGATTTGCGTGCCGACCGGCAGCCGGAGTTCACACAGATCGATCTCGAAATGTCGTATCCACAGCCCGAGCGGGTTTGGGAAGTGGTAGAGGGCTTTCTAACCGCGGCCTTCAAAGCGGCGGGGCACGAGATCAAGTCGCCTTTTCGAAGAATGGATTTCGACGATGCCATCCGGCAATACGGCATCGACAAGCCCGACCTGCGCCTGCCCGCCTTTACCGAGGTGGGCGATTGCTTTACGGCCGCCGATCTCGAGGCGCTCGCAATTAATAAGGAGCTGCCGGTGATTGCCATCCGGATGCCGCATGTGGGCGAGCTTTCGCGCAAGGAACGCGACGACATCAAGCCGCTGTTTGTCTCCAAGGGCGGAGCGCGGGTGTTCGAAGACTTCAAGCGCATCGAAACCAAGTTCCCGGAAGCGGGAGCCAAAGTGCGAGAAAAGGTGCGCGACAAAACCGGCGCGCTCGCGGCGGACGACCTGCTGGTGCTGGTGGTGGGGTCGGCGCAATCGGGCGCCAAGGAAGACGTGCATCCCGCGAGTAGGCGCAAGGTGACGCCTGCGGAGATGGCGATCTACGCTTCAGCTGGACTGCTGCGCGTCGCTCTGGCGCAGAAATATTCCGACCGTCATGGTCTTTTCAAGAAGAGCGGCGATCCCGAAAAAGATTTCCGGTTTCTGTGGGTGACGAACTTTCCCATGTTCGAGTATGACGAGGGCGAAAAGCGCTGGATGGCAGCACATCACCCGTTTACTTCGCCGCACGATGAAGACATGGACAAACTGGAAAGCGATCCGGCAATGGTGCGCGCCCTTGCCTATGACGTGGTGCTGAACGGGACGGAATTAGGATCGGGCTCGATTCGTATTCACCGCCAAGACGTTCAGAGCCGGATCTTTCACGCACTCGGCATGACGGAAGAAGAAGCGCGCTCGCGTTTTGGCTTTTTCCTGGAAGCGCTGGAATACGGCACGCCGCCGCACGGTGGGATCGCGCTCGGCCTCGACCGCATCGTGATGATTCTGGCCGGAGCGGATAGCCTGCGCGAGGTCATTCCCTTCCCCAAAACCGCCGCCGCCAAGGACCTGATGATGGAGGCGCCGACGCCGGTGGCCGAGGGGCAGCTGCGGGAGTTGGGGATTGCCGTGGTGACCAAAAAGAGCTAGCACTCGTGTCTATCCCTGGAGCGGTGTCTACGTGCCTCCATGTTCTGTCAGGTATGCTCCCGCGTTCTCTCCAACAACGTCGTGACCAGGGGTCGGACTCTCGATTGCCGAATACAGTAAAACCCCGAGTGTAAGGGCAGGCAAAGGGTCTTACCATTCGCTCCGTCGAGTATTTCAATCTTTCAGTTTACGGAGGAGAACATGAAAGCACTGGTAGCGCTTTGCTTTGTACTGGCCTTGCTGACCGTGAATGTGGCATCGGCTCAGGACACGATGAAAAATGACACCATGAGTGCCGATTCGTCGAAGGCAATCCAGGTAAAGGGCAAGATCAGCGACGATGGCAAGATGTTCGTCAGCGATAAAGACAGCAAGAGTTGGACGATCACCAATCCGGATGCGGTCAAGGGACACGAAGGACACCACGTCGTGCTGACGGCACACGTTTATCCGGACAAGGATGAAGTGCACGTCATGTCGCTCAAGATGGCGAAGTGATCCGTCCCGATGGGCGGATCTACTGAAGACGATCTACTGAAGAGAGGATCTCTGAACGAACGCTGGGGGCGATCGGCGATTAACCGTGATCGTGCCGGTCGCCTTCTCAGCAAACCGAACCGGCCCTTGTCTCAAGATTAGCCCGCTGCCTTCAGTCGCTGCTCCACCAACTCGCCGATTCGCTGGAGCACCTCGTCTTCGCTCATGTGGGTCGAGTCGAGGACCACGGCATCTCCGGCGGCTACCAGCGGAGAAACCGCGCGGGTACGATCGCGCTGGTCGCGCTCGCGAAGTTCCGCGGCCATGGTTTCGGCTGACGGACCTTTGACCCGCTGCTGATCCAGACGACGCTGCTCGCGAATCACGGGGTCGGCATCGAGAAAGATCTTTAAGTCGGCATCGGGAAAAACCTTGGTGCCGATGTCGCGCCCTTCCATCACAACGCCGCCGCCGAGGCCCATTTCGCGCTGCCGCGCCACCATCCACTCCCGCACCTTAGGATGCACGGAAACGCGCGACGCCGCCTCGGTCACATCGCGCTCGCGAATGCGCGCCGACACGTCTTTTCCATTGAGCAAGACTCGATTGCCGCCAATGGAACGATCAAGAGTAATACGCGAATCCTCCGCCAACTTCAGCAGCGCAGCTTCGTCATCGAAAGACGCGTCCCACTCAATCGCGCGCAGCGCCAGCGCGCGGTACATGGCTCCACTCTCGAGGTTCACATAGCCGAGTTTGCGCGCCAGGCGAGATGCGATGGTGCTCTTGCCCGCTCCGGCCGGGCCGTCGATGGCGATGATGAGTTTGCGTTCAGAGGGAGCGGTCATTGGTGGCGAATGTGGTGGCGAATCTGGTAGCGAATTGCGATTCTACATGGCCGACGAGTGGAAAACTACCGGGCTGTGGGCTTTGGTGGCCGCGGACTACCTTTCAGCTGACGCGCTCCGGGCGCGGCTTGGGAACGTAGACTTGCTTCGGCGGTGTCACCTGGATCAGCGACTTGCTCCCGACATGCACGAAGCTCAATTCGCGCGCCGACAGCAAGGCATGAATTGCTTCTTTCACCCGTGTGCGCGGAACAAAGTTTGCGAGGAAGTTTTCGACTTCGCCTTCGTCCATTGCTATTGCGCAGTCCAAATACTTTGAAACCAGCGCTGAGAGCGCTTCGGGCACCGAAATACCCACGCCTTCGCGCACGACTTCCGGCGCCCAGCGCGACAGTTCGTCCCACACCGAACCTTCCGCCACCGAGTAATCGACGCGGGTGATGCGCAGTTTAGCCCACAGTTCGCTCAGCGCTCGATCAAGACCGGCGTTTGAGACTGAACCGCCCAGCATTTCGCCTAGTTTCGATTTTGAAATGGGTCCACGCTTCCGAATGATTTCGAACGCGTCACAAGCAAGCGGCGAATAGGGAGATCGCGGACCGGTCACGGGCGGTTGTTTCGGATTGCGCTCGCCGACGAGCGAATAAAAATAAGGAAACACGGAAGCCGCCAGCAGGAACGCATTATTCTCGTCATTCAGCGGAGCCTCAAAAGCCGCTTTGTCGCGCAGCACGCGGACCATGAGCTCGGTCGCTTCTTTCGCCCGCGGATCGTTATAGGCATGCTGGCGCATCGGCAGCTTGTCATCGGTTCCCACCCAAGCTCCTATGAAAGTCGGCACCAGAATCGCCGGCCGCGTTGGATACATCAGACAAAATCCGACCGACTCGAGGAGGGTACGCGCCTCGTCGAGAGTGCGCACGGGCTGACCGTCGAGGTGCCACTTTTGCGCGCGCGCGTGCAGGAGTTCGGCGTCGGTCATGACTTCTGATTAGAACACAGAGATCGGAGATTCGCGTTCGCCTCGTGCGTTGGGCTGCGAGCCACGAACTTCGAGCCGCGAGCACCCTTCCACATCCGTCATTGGATTGCTCGTCGGATTGCGCGTCGCCCGCGCTCGAGGCGCGCAGCTAAATTCTCTTGAATGCTTTTTGAATATCCTGCATGGAATAGCGGAGCACTACCGGACGGCCGTGGGGGCACGCCATGGGATTCTCGGTTTTCGCGAGCTCCGCCAACAGCCACTCCATTTTATTTTGCTCCAGTGGCATGTTGACCTTGATGGCAGCGTGGCAGGCAATGGAGGCCGCTATGCGCGTCCTCACCGCTTCGAGATTAATGGCCTGCTCTTCGCGCGTGAGCTGTTCGAAGATTTCGCTCAGCATGTGCTCGATCTGCGAAGCGTCGACTCCTGCGGGCGCGATTCTGACCGCAACGCTGCGAGTGCCGAAGGGCTCGGCCTCAAAACCATTGTGCGCAAGTTCTTCAGCAATGTCGCTGAAGATCGCTTGCTGCGCGGGAGTCAATTCGATGATCAGCGGCATGAGCAAGCGCTGGCTCTCCACCTGCTGGGCGGTGCGTTGCCGCAGGATTCGCTCGAAGAGTACACGCTCGTGCGCCACATGCTGATCGATGATCCAGAGTCCGTCTTCATTGACGGCAAGAATGAATGAATTGCGAATCTGGCCGAGAGGGCGCAGCGTGCGCAGCGACTCCAGAGTGGGCGCCGGCAGCGGCTCTTGCAGAATTGGCGGCGCACAACCGTGATCCGGAATTGGCTGACCGACCGCCGGTTCAACGTTGCCTTGAGAATTAAAAGTTGCCCCGGCCGCGCGTTCGAGCGATACCGCCGCATTGGCTTCGACGGCAATTCCGCCTTCAAATTCGAGACGCGCCGTCACCGCGGGAGCCGCGGCTGCCTGCAGCGCGAATCCGCCCGCCGTCGCTGGCTCGTATAAGTCACGCCATGGGGCGCGCTGCAAATTGCCGGTGGCGCGCGAGCCGTCGCTGAATCGACGATTCGCAAAGCCGGGGCTGCTGAGACCGGGAGTCGCCGACGGCTGGGCGCCAATTTCCGTCAGGAACTGCGGCACCGGACGCGCCTTCATCAGCGCTGCCCGCACCGACTCCCGCACAAAATCGTGAATCACGGTTTGCTGGCGGAAACGCACTTCTGTTTTTGACGGATGCACATTCACATCCACTTCCGCCGTCGGCATCTCGATAAAAAGGAGCACTACGGGAAACACTGTCGGCGGCAGAATGTTGCGATAGGCATCGGTGATGGCGTGCTGAATGAGGCGGTCGCGGATCAGGCGTCCATTCACGAAGATAAAAATCGAATTGCGATTGAGCTTCTGAATTTCCGGCTTAGAAACAAAACCGTGCAGTCGGACGTCACCGAAAGATTGTCCGGAATCGCGCGGCGCGGACACTCCTGTCCGCACACTGTCGCTCTCGGCAGCGGAATCGGGAACAGTCCCGCGAACAGCAGATTCGACCCCGCTTTGCCACGGTGGTGGCTGCGGCAGGCCGACGCGCTCCAGCGGTTGCACTGCCGCTAATGGAATCAACTGGTCCAGGGTCTCGCGCCCGAATACCTGATAGACGCGCTCGCGATGGCCAGCGACGGGCGGCGCCACCAGCAATGCATTCGTCGCCGAGTGCAGTTCGAAATGCTTTTCCGGATGGGCAAGAGCGTAATGCGTTACCAGCGAAGCGATGTGCGACAACTCAGTCGATTCTGAGCGCAGAAACTTCTTGCGCGCGGGAGTGTTGAAGAAAAGATCGCGAATCGTAATCGACGTGCCCAGCGGCAACCCTGCCTCTTCCACGCGAATGATCTTGCCGCCATTAATTTCGAGAACGGTTCCGGCGGCTTCTTCCTCGGCGCGGGTTTCCAGATGCAACCGGGCAACGGACGCGATGGAGGGCAGCGCCTCGCCGCGAAATCCCAGAGTCGAAATGCTCAGCAGATCGTCGGTGTCCTTGATTTTGGAGGTGGCATGGCGCTCGAAGGCCAGCATGGCATCGTCACGGACCATTCCGCATCCGTTGTCGGTGATCTGGATCAGCTTCTTCCCGCCAGCTTCAACCTGAATGCGAATGCGTGTGGAACCGGCGTCCAGTGCGTTCTCCAGCAACTCCTTCACCACCGACGCGGGACGCTCCACCACTTCGCCCGCGGCGATCTGGTTGGCAACTCTTTCGGGAAGGACGTGGATTTTGCCCATCGGAATTCGTAGTCGGCGGATACCAGTCAGTGGTCAGACGTCAATCGTCAGTGTGACAGATTCGACGGCGCAGCGTAAAGGCGGGTCGAGGTGGGTCGAAGGGACGAGGCGGCGCATCCAAGACGGCGCATCCAAGATTACGATATCGTATAGTTTTTCGGGGAGCGCTCGTATGAAACACGCAATTTTGGGAGCGGGAGCAATCGGCGGCTTGATCGGCACCGCGCTGTCATCGCTGGGTGAGGATGTGGTCGTCGTGGTTCGCGCGGAAAAGCTGGCGAGTTATCCCGCGAACCTGGAGCTGGAGCGGCCATCAGGCACCTTAACGGCGCCTGCGAAAGCTGTATCTATGCTAACGGAGCCGGTTGATGTGCTGTGGATCGCGACCAAGACTTATCAACTGCAATCTGTATTGGACACGGTGCGGGCGGCGCCGGGCTGCGTAATTCCGTTGCTCAACGGCGTGGATCACATCGCGGTGCTGCGCGCGCGATTCGGGCATGACCGCGTCGTGCCGGGAACCATCGCGGTGGAAGCGGAGAGAGTGGCGCCGGGACGATTCATCCAACGCTCCCCCTTTGTTCGCTTCAACCTCGCCACCAGCGGAGAGTCGCTGTTAGCAGACATCGTTAAACGGCTGGGTAATCTCGGATTCACCTGCCAATTCATTGCGAATGAACAGACTCTGCTGTGGAGCAAGCTCTGCTTCCTCGGCCCCCTGGCGCTGGTGACATCCGCATCCAGTAAGAACCTTGGCGAGGTTCTGGCCGACCCGCTGTGGAAAGCGAAACTGGGTTCTGCGCTCGCCGAGGCCTGCGCCGTCGCGAAGGCCAGCGGCGCGGAGGTGGATGCGGCGCAGATTTACAAGGTTTACGAAAGTTCGCCGCCTGGGATGCGCAGTTCAATGCAGAAAGATGTTGTGGCGGGGCGACAGCTCGAATTGGATGCCATCGGCGGTCCGATTGTGCGCGGCGGGGAACGTTACGGGATTGACGTCTCTACTGCGGTGGAGTTGATGGCGACGATTCGCTCCAAGAGCGTTGCGGCCTGAAGCACCAGCACTTTCTAGTAGAGAAACGTCTTGCCGCGTCTCTACTGGGATGCGCTTTTGGGGCCGGGGCTCGAGTTTCCCATGTCTACTACTACTTTCCATTGGCCGTCTTTCTGCTTTTTCCAGATCGAGGTGTACTTGCCGTAATTCACAACAAGCTTGCCCTCTTTATTTTTCGCCGTGTAAACGTAGTTGCCGTAGGTATACCCAAGATCGCCCGAGGCAGCCATTTCGGCTTTGGCAGGCGTCCAGGTGAGGGTTGTGCCTTCGGGCCATGGCGGTTCCTTCCGCATGTCGTCTTTGGTACTGAATCCCCCGCCGTCCACGACTTCGACGCCGTCTTCCGCGAAGTAAGTCAGGAAGGCGTCGTGCCCGTGCTTGGCCACATCCGCGGCAAAATCGGCTTCGAGTTGAACGAGAAGCTCGGGACCTTGCGCAGATTTGTCGGTTCCGCCAAAGGCTGGTGCGGTAAAAAAAAGCGAAAGCAGAAGTGCTATGGTGATTCGGTTCATTCGAAATTCTCAAGCCGCAGTGGCGGCGTTCGTAGGGTGGTCCGATCGTCGTCCGGCGTCCGATCGTCCGGCGATCGAACGTCCAACGATCAATCGTCCGGCGATTAAGTTACCACGCCGAGGGTTTTGCGTAGGCGGATTGACGCGCTGCCGGCACGCGGACAACTGTGCCCGCGCCACACGAACCCTGCTACACTTTTTCTCCGATGACAACTCTACGACTGTTTTTGAACTGGTTAATGCTTGCCGGGCTCATCGCGGCGCGGATGGCCCTTGCTCAGGTGGCGGCGCCCGAGCCGGCTTCATCCCCGTTGGCTATGCCCGAAGAAAAACATCTGCGGAATGTGCGTCAACTTACTTTTGGCGGATCGAATGCCGAGGCTTATTTTTCGGCGGACGGCAAGCGGCTGATTTTTCAATCGACGCGTGACGACTTGCAGTGCGATCAGATATTCACCATGAACGTGGACGGGACGGATCAGAAAATGGTCTCAACCGGCAAGGGGCGCACGACGTGCAGCTACATTTTTCCGCATAACGACAAGATCCTGTATTCCTCCACCCATCTGGCGGATGCGGCGTGCCCGCCGCGTCCCGACTATTCGAAGGGCTATGTGTGGGCGGTGTATCCGAGCTTCGATATCTTCACCGCGACGCTCGATGGATCGGATTTGAAGCGGCTCACGACGACTCCGGGGTACGACGCGGAGGCGACGATTTCAGAGGATGGCAAGAAGATTGTTTTCACTTCCCTGCGCAATGGCGACCTCGACATCTACACAATGGACGCCAACGGAAGTCATGTAAAGCAGCTTACGCACGAGCTCGGATACGACGGCGGCCCGTTTTTTTCAAAGGACAGAAAATGGATTGTTTATCGTGCTTACCATCCGAAGACGGAGCAGGAGATTGCAGAATATAAAGAACTGCTGCGGCAAAACCTGATTCGCCCGACGACGCTTGAGATCTGGATTATGAAGGCGGATGGAAGTGGGAAGCGGCAGCTCACGAATTTGAATGCGGCCAGTTTTGCGCCATCGTTTTTTCCCGATGGAAAGCGGATCATTTTTGCCACGAACGTGGGTTCGACCGGCGGGATGGGGAATTTCGAGCTCTACACCATTAACGTGGACGGAACCGCGCTGGAGCGGATCACTTATTACGACGGGTTTGACGGTTTTCCAATGTTCAGTCCGGACGGAAAGCAGCTGGTATGGATTTCGCACCGCAACGGGAAAGCACAGCGGGAGACGAACGTGTTTATTGCCGATTGGGTTCCGTGATTTCGCTGCGTTCAAGTGCGGCAGAGTTAGGGTTGGCCGAGCTGGTGAATAGACAGGCGACTGCGCTACGCAAGTTTTTCGCGCAGCAGTTGTTCCTTGATTTTCTCCGGGAGGCGCGAACTGGCGACGAGTTCTTGCAGCAGCCTGGCTGGAATCTCACGGCTGAATTCCAGCGCTCGTGCCAGCGAGAGATGCTCGGTTCGTAGAAGGGCGGCACGGATCTCTTTGCGACGAGACCACTTCTCATGCCGCGCGACTGCGTGTACCAGGGCTGCACCGGCAGTGGGGCGAAGTACGAAATTGATCACGAGAGATTCGGTCAGTCGCGGGTTGTCGAGCGCGATCTGCATGACCCGGGTCTCGCGGACGGCAGTCTTCGGATCGATAGCTTTGGCATCGACAGCTTTAGCGTCGACAGCTTTGGCGTCGACGGTTTTGACATCGGTGATTTTGGCGCCGTCGTTTTCTAAATCCGCCAGCAGCGCCGCTGCTACTCGGCCGGAAGCGCGACGCGCCAGCGTCAAACGTTCTCCGGCGGTGACCATTTTCAATCGCGAAATAAGGACATCGTCCACCGCAACCTTTACGTCGGCGGGGACGCTGGGCGAGAGTGCAACTTTTACCAACTCGAAAGTATAGAGCTGGCGCGCCAGCGGCACAGATATGTGGCGGGGCGTGTTCGGATGGCTGGCCAGCGCGATTTTCACTTTGCGGCTCTTGAGTGCATTCGCGTTCTTCGCGAGTTGTTCGAGAGAGTCCGTGTGCAGGTCGGCGCGCTTGAGGAGGGCTAGAGCCAAATCCTCACTAAGGGCAGGGTCGGCGGCGGTGAGCAGGAGATCGGCGGATGCGGACTGGACTTGAGTTTCGGGCGCGACCTGCGCCGCGGCTGCGGTGAAGGACGGCGCGCCCTCTTCTTCTTCCTTGGGCTTCGCGAGAATCCTGTTTTCTGACTTTTTATTTTCGGACATTATGAATTATGAATTGCGTCGCGCACCAGCCTGCGTGGCACAGAACGCTGCTCTCACATGCGCCGGGCTCGGGCCAGTGCACCATCCACGGGATCGGCCAGATCCTGGCGCACGTCGATGCCGGGAAAGCTCTTCTGCAGCGTATTGTAGAAAATCTGGCGCACGACGGAAGACTGACGAAAGACACTGCCCGTCATTCCTACGTCCATCGTCGCTACGGCTGTCGCTGCGAAACCTTCTGCAGGCGACGCTGTTGCTTGGGATCCTAGACGGCGGAGCACGATGCGCGCGAGGTTCGCCAGCTTTGCTCCGGCGTCGAGCAGCAGTTCGCGAGCGATGGCATCTCCCTCGTCTGCAGCGCGAAGGACGACGGGAAAGAGACGCGGAAATTCGGGTGGTGGAGTCGAGTTCGCCTGCTGCACAAGTTCGTCGAGAGTATTAATTTTCCAGGCTTGCAGGACCATGGCGGTGAGCACGGTTTCGAGACCCTCATCGCGGGCGCTGACAATTGCGGCGACAGCGCGACGGCCGATCCATTGGCCGGAGCCTTCGTCGGAGATGGCGAATCCCCAACCGCCGGCGCGTGACGTGTGGCCGGCAGCGTTGCGACCGTAAACGATGGAGCCGGTTCCGGCGATCGCAATCACGCCGGGACCTGCTCCGAAAGCAGCTTCCAGAGCGATAACCGTGTCCCCTACGACTTCAATGTGTGACGGAAGTGTGACGGGAAATAGGGAGGCGACGATGGTGCGGATCTTCGCGTCAATCTCGGGGCGGGCAGCACCGGCAGCGCCGATGCAGATCGCATGAATCTGATCGGGAGAAATCCTGGCAGCGGTGCAAACCTGGCGGATGGCGCTATGCAGAGCTTCTCGGGCGGCCGCTTCTCCGAGACGAACCAGATTGCTTCCGCCGGTCATCGCCCTGGCGAGCACGGTCGTTTCGTCTCCGAGAAGGCATCGGGTTTTGGTGCCGCCGCCATCGATTCCGAGATAGTAGGTCATCGCGCTAGTTCTAACACAGGTTCGGCGGCGAGTCTGGAGCGCTGAACATGCTTGTACAATGCAGCGAACACTTGCTGGCTGTTATGGGTGCAAAAAGGAATCCGATTTCGATGCCCGGCCCCAAAAGGGGGGGTTCTGATATCGGGCCGCAAAGGGTATCGCGAAAGCGATACCCTGATACGAACCTAACGCCTAAAGGAATCTCTTGGGATTGAATCGGATCGACCTGCTGATTATTGCGTTGTACCTGGCAGGGATCACGCTGTTCGGATTGCGCTTTCGCAAGCGGCAGCGGACGATGCGCGATTACTTTCTCGCCGACCGCAACATTCCGTGGTGGGCGATTTCGCTGTCGATTGTGGCGGCGGAGACGAGCACGCTCACCATTATCAGCATTCCCGGACTCGCCTACGATTCGAATCTCACTTTTCTGCAGTGGGTGATGGGATATGTGACCGGGCGCGTCGTGATCAGTTTCGTACTGTTGCCGCAATATTTCCGCGGCGAGTTGTATACGGCATATCAGCTGATAGAGCGCCGGTTTGGTTCGAAGCTGCGCACGATAACCGCGGGCTTGTTTCTGTTGACGCGCGCGGCGGCCGAGGGTGTCCGCGTATATGCCGTGTCGATTGTAGTCTCGATTGCCCTGGGCACGGGCGAAGTCGTCTCGATCGCGATCATCACGCTGCTGACGTTGATTTATACGTTTGAAGGCGGATTGGCGGCCGTGATCTGGACCGATGTGGTGCAGACCTTTATCTATGTCGGCGGAACGCTGGTGGGCCTGGTGACGATTCTGCACCTGGTGCCGGGTGGATGGGGAGCGGTCGAATCGATCGCGGGGAACTTCCACAAGTTTCAGGTATTCGACCTTTCGCTTTTCAATGCGGCGGTTCCGTCCCACTGGCCGCATTTGAATCTTTCGACGCCTTACACGCTGTGGGCCGGCATCATTGGCGGCGCGTTTTTTACCACCGCCAGCCATGGCACCGATCAACTGATTGTGCAGAGGTTGCTGGCGGCGCGAAATCAGCGCCAGTCAGTGCTGGCATTGCTGTCCAGCGGAATCGCCGTCTTTTTTCAGTTTGCATTATTTCTTTTTGTGGGCGTAATGCTGTTTGCCTACTATCGCCTTCCGGTCGCGCCGTTTGGACGCGCGGACCGGATCTATCCCACATTCATCGTTACCCGAATGCCGCATGGGATCGCCGGATTGCTGATTGCTGCAATTCTGGCCGCGGCGATGTCGAACCTGAGCGCCGCGCTGAATTCACTGTCGTCAAGTTCGGTAATGGATTTCTATCTTCGATTCCGGCCCGGCCGTCGTTCAGAAATAATCTCGGAATCAAGTTCAGAAATAAGCTCGGAATTAGGCTCGGAGTCGAATTCGGAAGTGAGCGAATCCGCGCGATTGCGGCTGGCGCGACTCGTGACCGTCGGATGGGCGTTCGTACTGTTCGCCCTGGCATTGCTCGCTTTGCATCGCGCAGGGCGCGTGGTAGAAGTCGGGTTGCAAATCGCATCGATTGCGTATGGTGCGTTGCTCGGAGTGTTTCTGCTGGGAGTGCTCACCAAGCGCGCGAATCAAAACGGTGCCATCGCCGGCATGATTTGCGGATTGGGCGCGGAGTTGTACCTGTGGGGGTGGTCGCACGTTGCGTTTACCTGGTGGGTCTCCATCGGGACATGCGTGACATTTGCCGTGGGCTATGCGGCAAGCGGTTTGTGGAGCGCTTCATCGGAAGCTTGAACCGCAAAGACTAAAGATCAAAGATCAATGACTCAATGATCAAAGAAGTCAAGAAAAGATACGAGATAAAAGATAAGAATCAAAGATCGCTGAGGACGCCGAGAGACGCATGGACAATCCCGCAAAGAACAGCCCCCTCCGCCCCGAGCTAGCGCGCGACCTAAGCCTGTCGCACGCTGGCGCTGTGGTGGTGGGAACGATCATCGGGAGCGGAATTTTTCTGGTTCCCTCCGAGATGATGCAGGCAGTGGGGTCGACGCGACTTGTCTATCTCGCCTGGATGGTTGGTGGGCTGCTCTCTTTTTTCGGCGCGCTTACTTATGCCGAACTCGGCGCGATGAAGCCGCAGGCCGGCGGCGAGTATGTATACGTTCGCGACGCCTATGGACCGCTTGCGGGATTCCTCTACTCCTGGACAACGTTTCTGATCTCCAAACCGGCTTCGATTGCGACCATCACGACTGGCCTGGTGCGGATTCTGGAAACATTTCGGGTGTTTGCTTTTTTCGCTCATCCCTATATTTCGCATCCATTCGCCGTGACTTACGGGCAACTGGTGGCGATCGCAGCCACCGTGCTGATCTCGTGGCTTAACTACATTGGAGTCCGACGGGCGGGAGAATTCCAGTTTCTGTTCACACTGCTGAAGGTTGCGATCATCCTTGGAATTGTGGCCGTAGGCTTCTCTTATGGCGGAGGCACCTGGGCGAACTTTGCCACCGAGTTCACGGGGGCAAAAGGCGGCATGGCTGGGTTTTTCGCGGCCCTCGTGGCCGCACTCTGGGCTTATGACGGCTGGAACGACCTCAACATGGTCGCGGGAGAGATTCGGAATCCGCAGCGTAACATCCCGCTGGCTCTGATTTGGGGCGTGGCCACGGTGGGCGCGCTCTACGTTCTGGTGAACGCGGCTGTGCAGTATGTGCTGCCAGCAGCCGCGATCGCGGCCTCCGAGCGTCCTGCATCGGACGCGGTGGCGCTGGTCCTGGGGCCTATTGGCGCGGGACTGGTCTCGGCGGGCATGGCCATTTCCATGCTGGTCACCTTGAATGGCTCAACCATGAGCGGGGCCCGCGTTCCCTTTGCGATGGCGCGTGATGGCTATTTTTTCAAAGCGATGGCCGCCATTCATCCTCGCTTTCACACACCGTCGGTGGCGATTATCGTGCAATGCGGGCTGGCGATCGTGCTGCTGCTGTTGGGAGGCAGCTTCCGGCAATTCTTTACCCTGGCGATTTTCGCGGAGTGGCTTTTCTACATGATCGCGGCCAGCACCGTGTTCGTGTACCGTCGACGGGAACCTGACGCCGAGCGGCCGTATCGGGTCTGGGGATATCCACTGGTTCCAGCAGTATTTGTTCTGGCGTCCGCCGAGGTTCTCCGGCGCACTTTCACCAGCAATCTCAAGAGTTCGGCGGCGGGATGCCTGGTGATTTTAGCGGGTGTTCCGGTGTTCTACTTTTTTGCCCGCAAGCGGGCCGTGGCCGAAATCAAGTCTACTACCATCAGTTCCTAGACCAAAGTTGGTTACCAAAGGACACGCGCAAGCGACACGTTTACCCCCTGCCCGATCTCCCATAATGTGAAGACTCCAACACCCAAGCGCTCCCCCCAGCCTGGGCCCCCTTTGGAGTCATGGATGCCTACGTACCAGCGCGGTTTTCAACTCGGCTTGTTGCCAGAGAAGAAGTGGGACTGGCGAACCTTTGCCACGAGCTACGGAATTCTCACGGGCCTGATTCTGCTCCTGATCGTGGTCGGAATCATGACCTCCGACACGCTGCTCCCGAACATGAACTATCACGTCACGGAGCTGATACCGCGGCCCTCGCTGAAGCCCGAACCACTGCCCAAGCCGAAGCCGCTGCCGGTGCATGCCAAGTTGCTGCCGCCGGACCCGGTGTTCAAGGCGCCGAAATTGATCGTGCCGCATGAGATTCGCGCCCCCAAGCCGCAGCCCCAGGAAGTGGAGCCACCGAAGGTGACGATGAATAACTTCACGCCCGCGGTGCTGGCAAAAACAACTGGCGCGCGTCCGGTGCTCATTCATACCGGCGAGTTCGCGGGCAGTTCGGTGGCGCCAACCGTGAATGCTCCGATCGATAAGGTGCAGACGGGCGGATTCGGCGATCCGAATGGTCTGAAGCCGAGCGCGAACAGCAAACCGAACGGCCGGCTCATCGCATCCACGGCGGGTTCGTTCGACATGCCAGTAGGACCCGGACAAGGCAACGGGTCGGGTGGCGCGAAAGGGATTAAAGGAACGGTGGCTAGTGCCGATTTTGGTAGTGGAGTGGCAACTCCGGGACGAGGAGACGGACGCGGGAGTGGCCGCGGCAATGTGCAGACCTCGGGCTTTGGCTCGCAGGAAATTGCGCAGAACACGCCCCATGTGCAGCGTGTGGATAGCGGTCCAGCGACCACCGGGGTGGAAATCACGTTCAAGCCAAATCCGGTTTATACGGAAGAGGCGAGAAATCTGAAACTGGAAGGTGAAGTCCTGCTCGAAGTGCAGTTCGCGGCGAATGGCCAACTGCATGTCAACCGCATCGTCCGCGGGCTGGGACATGGACTCGACGAAGCCGCCATCGCTGCGGCCAACAAGATGCGATTCAAGCCGGCTTCACGAAATGGGCAGACGATGGATTCGACAGCAATTGTGCACGTGGTATTTCAACTGGCGTACTGAAACTTTGGAGATAACGGTTATGCGGGAGTTTATGAGCAGCTTTATCAGCAGCAGGAATGGGATGGTCGTGGCTCTGCTAGCGGTATCGATGGTGGCAGTGGCCCAGCAGCCGGCGTCCGCGCCGCAGAACCAACAGCCGGTTGCGGCGACGCAGCCTGCCTCTTCTCAGCCCGGCCCGGCACAGTCAGGTCAGGCGCAGACGAATCTGGCACCGCCGACCACGATGGATCAGGTTGTCGACCGCGTGATTATGCGCGAAAAAGATCTGATCAAGTTCCTGTCGCCACGCACTCCGATTGTGGAAACCTATCTGCAGAACCTGCAGCAGGATCCGCAACTGGGGCCGGTTCCGCAGGATGATCATTACTTCCTGGGACGCATGGATCTCAGCCAGTCGATCGACCGCAGCGACTACCTGGATGGCAAGGGCAGCAAAGACAAGGGCGAAGAAGGCATGGAGAAGCACCTGCTCGGCGAGTTCACGAAGAAGTTCAAGTTCCAGTATCAGCCGCTGGGCTTTTCGTGGATGATCTATGCCGATCGCAATGATTTCGATCGCCAGCACTACGACTTCCACTATGCGCGCCGCGAGTTTCTGGGCGATGTGCGCTGTCTGGTGTTCGATCTGACGCCAAAGAAAGATGCTGGTCGCGGACGTTTTCTCGGCCGTATCTGGGTTGAGGATCAGGACTTCAACATCGTGCGCCTGAATGGCACATACGCGCGCGCTTCGCGAAACAATTTCTACTTCCACATGGACAGCTGGCGCTTGAACCTGATTCCCGGCTATTGGATCCCGGCTTATATCTACAGCGAGGAAGGCGATTTCACGGCGGGACACGTCAACAAGATCGCATTCAAGGCGCAAACTCGCATGTGGGGATACAACCTGAAGACCGGCACGGCGAACGACGAACTCACCAACATCCGCGTCGATAGCGTCAAAGACGATACGCCCACCGCGCAGGACGCGACACCGCTGGCAGCCGAGCGTGAATGGCAACAGCAAGCGGAAGACAACGTCGTCGAACGGTTGGAACGCGCCGGGCTCCTCGCTCCCGCCGGCGATGTGGACAAGATTCTGCAGACCGTGGTCGACAACATAGAGATCACCAACAATATCGAACTGCCGCGGCCGGTACGGACTCGCGTGCTGACCACCTCTCCGCTGGAAACCTTCAGCGTTGGGAATACGATTGTGGTGAGCCGTGGGCTGATTGATGTCCTGCCCGACGAGGGCAGCCTGGCCATGGTGCTCTCGCACGAACTGGCGCACATTGTTCTCGGACACAACCTCGGCAGCCAGTATGCGTTCAATGACCGCATGCTGTTTTCTGACGAAGGTACTTACCAGAACCTCGGCTTCAAACACATCCCTGAAGAAGAGACCGCAGCCGACAAGAAAGCCGTCGAGATGCTGAAGGCTTCGCCGTATGCACAGAAACTCGATACGGCCGGGCTCTTCCTCAAGGCTTTGCAGCAGCGCTCTCCGCAATTGAGCGCTCTACTGCAGGCGCACCTGGGCAATAACATCACGGAGAACGGAACGGTGGTGCGGATGGCGGCACTGGAAACCGCGGCTCCGACCCTTGATTGGAATAAGCTCGACCAGATCGCCGCCCTGCCTTTGGGCGGACGCGTCAAGTTGAACCCGTGGGATGACAAAGTGGAGATCGTGAAGGCGCAACCGGTTGCCATCACTTCAGCACGCGACAAGATGCCCTTCGAGGTGACACCGTTCTACCCGCGGCTTTCGCGGTACAGCGCTGCCAGCGCACCTGCGGCTAACACAGCTGCAGCGCCGGCGACCACCGCAACGACCGCTGACGCGACCTCGACTCCTACCCACTGAGTCGACTCACAAGTTGAAAGAAGCGCAGGCCGGGACCGGAAGAAATTCCGGGCTCCCGGCTTGTGTCTATTAAGGGCGAACGCAGCCTCGCAAATCGGGTTCTGCAAGGCTCAGAAGCGGCCGCCGATCCCACTTTCATCGCTACCCAATCTCCTCCTCTTTTGCTAATATGGTGCGCCTGCGCCTACCGCCCCCGGGGAGCGTTCCAAATGAAAAGTGGTGTAACTCTGTGGAAAAGTCCTGTCCTCGCTGCGAATCGCAGCTTTCAAGAAAGGTCGTGCATCTTGTCGAAGAAGTTTAGTCTCACCCTGGCTCTCGTTCTGTTCGTCATGTCCGGCGCCGCGCTGGCACAGACGCTTACGCCACTCAAGCACCAACCGCCGGACGGTGTCGGTCTCTCCTTCCAGTTAACTGACGGCACGGTTATGGTGCAAGGGAACAACGGAAACGATTGGTGGAAGCTCACGCCCGACATTACCGGCAGCTACGTCAATGGCACCTGGACGCAACTCGCGTCTCTTCCCTCAGGCTACGACCCTTACGCCGAGGCTTCCGCGGTATTGGCCGATGGACGCCTGATTATCGAGGGCGGGGAATACAATTTCGGCAATTTTGCGCTCACCAACCTGGGCGCGATTTACGATCCCGTAGCGAATACCTGGACATCGGTGACACCGCCGAAGACCTGGGAGTACATCGGCGATTCGCCGTCGGTTGTTTTGCCGAACGGCCACTATTTGGTCGGAAATAAACTGACGAAACAAATGCGCGAGCTTGATCCCGAGACCATGAAGTGGTCTTCGGTGCCTTCGACGGGTAAGAAGGATTTCAATGCCGAGGAAGGCTGGACGCTCCTCGCGGACGGTTCGGTCCTCACGATGGACGTCAAGAAAGCTCCCAACTCCGAGATCTATAGCCCGTCCGCAAAAGAGTGGGTCACCGCCGGAAGCACGATCGTCGATTTGCATTCACCGTCGCCCGACGGCTGCATCGCCTACGGTCCCGGCGGAAAACTCTGTTACTACCCGCCTGGGGAAATCGGCCCCGCGATTCTTCGTCCGGATGGCACGGTGTTCGCCACTGGGTCGTATACGGCCGGCGGCGGCCGAGGAAATACGGCAATCTACGATAGCCTCACCGGCGTGTGGTCGGTTGGACCGGTGTTTCCCAACGGCGACAATGCCGGTGATTCATTTGCTGTTCTTCTTACGAATGGCGAAGTTATGGTAGAAGGTGACTCTGGCGAGTCTTACCTCTTCGACGGGACGAATCTTACTCCAGGCCCATTTACTCCCGGAAGCCTGATGATATTACCGAATGGCCAAGTGCTGATAGGAGGCGGTACGACTGAGGTTTACACCTCCAAGGGAACCTACCAGACCTCATGGCAGCCGACGATTTCGAGTTATCCGTCGACCGTAAAACGCGGGTCGACTTACCCGATCTCTGGTACACAGTTTAATGGCTTGTCTCAAGCCGCGGCATTTGGAGACGAGCTGCAGACGGCAACCAACTATCCTCTCGTGCAAATCACGAACAACAGCACCCATCACGTATTTTTCGCCAGAACTCATGACCATAGCACGATGGGCGTGGCGACGGGCTCGGCAACGGTTTCGACAAACTTCGATGTACCCGCGTCGATGGAAACGGGCGCGAGTTCGTTGGTTGTCATAGCCAACGGCATTCCTTCCGTCGCGGTCAGTGTTACGGTTCAGTAAGAAGAGTATAGGCCACAATCAATTGCCCTCATATTTCCCGCATTTTGGAGATATGGGGGCACTTTTTGACTATCGGGATGATCACTATAGGCGACTACGTTACTCGCCGTCCAAGCCGGCTAGAAGTGTTTTCGGAGGTCGCCGAAACGATTTACTACCAACAGACATTGCGATGGAGGGGCGACCGCAACCTCCTCATGTTCGAGAATCCAGGTATTGTCGTGAGGGATGAAGACGGCATGCAGCCCGGCAGCAAGTGCGGGGTTAATGTCGGACTTAGGGCTGTTCCCGACCATCCAGGTAGCGTCGGCCGCAAGCGCATACTTGGCGATTGCGGAGCGGTAAGTCGATGCGTCTTTCTCGGCTACGATCTCAATCGCGGAAAAATACTCTTTCAATCCTGAGCGCTCGACTTTGCCGGATTGCTCAGCCGGGTTTCCCTTGGTCATCATGATGAGGTGATGACGCTCGCCCAGATATTGCAGGGTCTGAGGCACTTCGGGCAGAACTTCGATGGGATGATCGGCAATCTGGTGGGCGAAACTGCGGATGCGTTCGTGCAACTCGGGCGTGACCGGCTCAACCGAAAGTTTCTCGAAGGTTTCAACCAGCGAATGCGCGAAGCTATGCAACCCGTAGCCGTGCTTGACGATGGAATCCCGTTCCACGTCGTTCAGCACCCCGCGAACCATCTCGGGAGAGTAATCGCGATGGTTGAGGAATGAAATGAATTTAGCAATCGCTCGTTCGAAATAGATATTATTTTCCCAGAGCGTATCATCGGCATCGATCAACAGGGTCTGGGCGCCAGTCTCTGCGGGCATTTTTTTATGATAACGGCTTCGAGTGGATTATGGTTTTGATAGACTCTTATAATCATGAAAAACAGTTCAACTAAATCGATTTTGGCAGGCATGACCATGCCCATGCGCATCGGACTGATTGTATTTTTGCTTTTTCTGTTATCGAATCTCGGGTCGGCGCAGACAAGAAAGAGTCGTACCATGACGGGTTCAGCGGCAAAAAGTGGCGCGCCGGCTGATTTGAAGGTAGTCCCGGACCTGCCGCAGCGCTTAGCCAGATTTCAACGCGTCCCTATGCCTTTTCAGACAGCAGGTCTGAGCAACCGCGAACAGCAACTTGTCCGCAAATTGGTGGAAGCGTGTGGCTACCTGGAAAGTATCTATTGGCGGCAGAGTGATCCGGATGGCTTGACACTGTACCAATCGCTGGCCACGAGCCGAAACCGGCGTGATGTGGAACTGCGACGCTATTTGTGGATCAACGCTTCGCGTTTCGATCTGCTCGACCAGAATCAGCCGTTTGTCGGGACGGAACCGATGCCGCCGGGGCGCGGATTTTATCCCGCGAACCTGACGCGCGAGCAGGTGGAAGAGTATGTCACGCAGCATCCCGAGCAGAAAGCGGCCATCTACAACCAGTTCTCGATCGTGCGCTGGCGCCAGGGAAAAATGGAGGCCGTCCCGTATCACATCGCGTTTCGCGCATTTCTGGAACCGGCCGACGAAGCTCTTCGGGCAGCGGCACGACTCAGTGATGATCCTGCTTTTGCGAAATTTCTTCGACTGCGCGCCGATGCGCTTCTCAGCGACGATTACCTCTCCAGCGACCTGGCTTGGTTAGAGTTGAAGAACCCGAAATTCGATATCATTTTTGCGCCCTATGAAACTTATATGGACGGATTGCTGGGTGTGAAAGGTTCGTACGGCGCAGCCGTTATGGTGCGCAACGAGCGCGAGAGTAAGAAACTGGAACTTTTTCAGCAATACGTGCCGCAGATTCAGGATGCCCTTCCGCTCGCGGCCGAAGACCGTCCGTCGAAGCACGGACTGCAGACGCCGATGGAAGTGATGGACACGCCGTTTCGCGCCGGAGACCTGACGCACGGCTACCAGGCGGTGGCTGACAACTTGCCGAATGATCCACGAGTGCATGAACAGAAGGGGAGTAAGAAACTCTTCTTCAAGAATTTCATGGACGCGCGAGTGAAATACATTATCTTGCCCGTTGCCGCCAGACTAATGGTGCCCGAGCAGGCGGCAAAAGTTTCCGGCGAAGGTTATCTGCAGAGCACAATCATGCATGAGATCTGTCACGGGCTCGGTCCTGCGTTCGCGCGAACATCATTTGGTAAGGTCGATATCCGGGAAGCCATCGGCCACCAGTTCAGCGGACTGGAAGAAGCGAAGGCCGATGTCACGGGAATGTTCGCCTTGAAATGGCTGGTGGACCGTGGTGCGCTTCCGAAAGAAAAGCTGGAGGAATACTACGCGTCGTACGTGGGCGGAATTTTTCGCACAGTTCGCTTTGGAACCGCGGAAGCACACGGCCAAGCCGAGATGATGGAATTCAACTATTTGTCGGAGCGCGGCGCGATTGTTCGCAACACCAACCGCAAGTACGCGATTAACTACGAGAAGATGCCCGGAGCCATGGGCGATCTGGCCAAGGAACTGCTGGAGATCGAAGCCACGGGAGATCGTGCGCGTGCGGAAAATTGGTTCAAGAAGTACGACACGATGCCGGCGGAGTTAAAGGCATCATTGCAGGCGGCATCTGATATTCCCGTGGATATTGACCCGGTGTATTCGTTTCCGGAGAGGGTGCGGTAAGAGCGCTACGAGCTACCAGTTTCGAGCGACGAGCAAGCAAACTCCAGATCCCTCGCTTTGCTCGGGATGACAATTCCTTAAGAGTTTTCTTGAAACAAGAGTGTTCTTGAAACCTCAGACAGGGAGTTCCTCCCGGTTCACAGTTAGCAACTCGCAGCCTTCTTAAACCCACTCCACGCGCGGCGTCTGCGGAATGATCCCCGCCTTGTGCCCCATATCGAGCAGGCGGCGGACGGCTTCGCGGCCGTCGTCTCCGTAGTCGAGGGTGCGCTCGTTGACGTACATGCCTACGAATTTATCGGCTAACTGGGTATCGAGATCGCGGGCAAACTGCATGGCGTACGCAAGAGCTTCTTCGCGATGATCGATGGCGTACTGGATACTTTCGCGGAGCGCTTGCGTGACGCTTGCCATCGTCTCGGCGCCGAGCGAGCGACGGATGGCGTTGCCTCCCAGAGGCAGTGGGAGTCCGGTGACTTTCTGCCACCAGCGGCCGAGATCGACTACGCGGTGCAATCCAGATTTGTCGTAGGTAAGCTGACCTTCGTGAATGATGAGGCCGGCCTCGTGCTTGCCTTCTAAAATCTGCGGGATAATCTGATCGAAGGGAACAACTTCCACATCGATGCCAGGCGCGAACAGTTCCAGCGCCAGGTACGCGGTGGTGAGTTTGCCCGGAACCGCGATTTTCCTGGTCTTGATCTCATCCTGCGTGAAGGGCCGGGTGGAGACGACCATGGGCCCGTAGCCATCACCTACGCTGCCGCCGCAGGACATCAACGCGTATTTCTCTTGAATGTAGGGAAAAGCGTGGAACGAAATTGCGGTCACGTCGTAGACGCCGTTGCCCTCCTGCGCCTGCCGGTTGAGAGTCTCGATGTCACAGAGGGTATGGCTGAATTTCAGTCCCGGCACCCGAACTTTATTCGTGGCCAAGCCGTAAAACATGAATGCATCGTCGGAGTCCGGGCTGTGCGCCACGGTAATTTCGCGAACTGGAGCCGATACTGTACTCATCGTATTTTTTAATCCTGTTCTATAAAACTTCGGCGTTATGAAGACTTGTCCAACCTCTAAAAAGCCTCGTTGGGTAAATCGCGGATCGCCAAAGCGATGCCTCGATACGACGACACCCTTGCTCATATACGAAGTCGAGTTCGTCCTTCTGCGAAGGCGCGAGGTTCAATCTTATGCTTGCGTGCTTATGCTTGCTTGGCATCCCGCCTGTGCCAGCGCGCGGCTACACCCGCAGCCATCAGCACCTTGATGACTTCCGCAAAAACGAACCAGTACAACCCAAAGCGGATCGCCAAAGAAACGGAGTGCGTGAGCACGGCAAGCCAACTGAGTCCGCCGGCGAAGAGTACGACCTCCGCTGCCACCGACGACAATGCGGCCCATGCGAAACGGCGTGAACTTTTCTTTGGGCCGTGCTCATAGATCCAGCCCGCGACGAAAGCTACCAGCGGGTAGGCGATCAGAAATCCGCCGGTCGGTCCGAGTATGTGGGTGATTCCGCTGCCCAGAATTGCAGGGCTGAATACGGGCAAACCCATTGCTCCTTCCATGAGGTAGAGCGCGAGCGCCGCGGCTCCACGACGAGAACCGAGAAGCAAGCCCACGGTGAGCACTCCGAAATTTTGCAGGGTCAGCGGAACCGGCGTGAACGGCAAGGGCACGGTGACCCGCGCACACAAGGCGACGAAAAGGCTGGCGGAAACCACGATCGCCACCTGCTTACCCCATTCCCTGCCGCGATCTGTCGGCCGAGCGATGGGCCGATTCTGTTGGCCCAAAACCTGGGTGATTACTCTCGACATGGCATCCCTTTCCAGTTCGCTTCTTTAAAACCCGCGGATCAATAATATGGACCCAGCTCTAGCCCTTCATGGCAGATCAGGCCTCTGGCGACGAGTGGTCGAGGTGATCGACTTCCGCTTTGTGGGCCGCCGCGCGGTTCATTTGACGCCGGACCCGCATGTAAATAGTAAGGGCAACCGACACTACCACCGCAGTACTGACTCCCAGTATGAGGAACCACCAGAGCATCCGCACAACGACTAAGGATAGCAGATGGGCGGGGACAAAAATGTGCCGAACGTCACAGAATGAAGGAAGCGCTGGCGCCTATAGGGTCGGGATTGGCGGTCAGCGGCATCGTCGGCGATCGCGGTCAGCGAACTGCCGTCGGGGTCAAGCTTTTTTCGCTGGCTTGGCCAAGGCTTTGCGCCGATTCTCAATGTTTTTCGAGACGCGCTCCAGGCGTTTGCGGGCCAGTTTTGAACCGGTGGCAACCTTCTCGATGTTGGCGAAGGCATCGGGATTGTTCGTCTTTTCCCGAAATTCTTTCAGAAACGGATATATCTTGGCGAAAATGAAAAACATTTCACCGCTGCACCCTGGCTGCAGAAAGAGTTCTTCATTGAGCGCGCCGTGCAGAACGAAGGCCGCCGCCATATCCCAATATCCGCCCACCTGGCGAAGCCAAGCGTTTTCCTGACTAGGAAATGAATTCGCAACTTTGATGAACTCGTCCGCGTTCTGCGGCCAGAATTCCACCGTTAGCCAGTGTCTTGCTTTGCGCATCTCCGCTTCGCGGCGCAGATCATAGAGTTTCAGAATTAAGTGGGCGTCGTCCGCCATCGCTTTCTTTGCCATATTTTTCCTCTTTAGTGGCTTTCACTTTATTCCTTCACCAATCGCTTGTCATGCTGAGCGAAGCGAAGGACCTGCTTTATTGCTTCACTTATCGCTCGTCCTTCTGAGCGCAGCGAAGGATCTGCTGTCCGCTTCGCTCAGGATGACAACAGAAAACTCGCCCTGAACTCCTTACCCTTGTCAGGCAGTCGCGGTGCCTGCGGCGCCGCCTTCTAAAGCCCGCTCGTAATCACACTCTTTGTTTGGACACGCGATTACCGTTCCGTCTTTGCGGATTCGTTCCACCATGTACTCGTGGCCGCAACTGGGACACTTTTCTGGAATGGGTTTCGCCGCCGAAGTAAATTTGCATTTCGGATAATTTCCGCAGCCATAAAAAGTGTTGCCCTTGCGCGCCCGTTTTTCGACGAGTTCTCCCTCTTTGCATTCCGGGCACTTCACGCCGATAAAGTTCTGCTTCACATATTTGCACTCGGGATATCCGCTGCACGAGGTGAATTCGCCGTAGCGGCCGTGACGCAGAATCATGTTGCGACCGCACTGCGGACACTTTTCATCGAGCGGAATGTCAGGCACTTTCTTGCCTTGATCAAGCCGCCGCGTCGTTTTGCAGTCGGGATATCCGGTGCAGGCCATGAACTGCCCGAAGCGTCCGCGCTTCAGGACCATCACGCGGCCGCAGTTTTCGCAGTATTCCTCCTGCGCCGTCTCCTGAATATCGGCCGAGTCGAGATCGGGCAGATTGATGGGATTTTCTTTGGTGAACTTGCAGCTGTCAGGATTTTCCTTGTCGTAGGTGCTGCAAGCGTAAAACGACCCATGCTTGCCCCACTTGATGACTAGGGGCGCTCCGCATAATTCGCACTTTTCGTCCGTGGGTTTCTCCATACGCTTGATGTTTTCCATGTGTTTCTCGGCGTAACGGAGATCCTTGGCGAACTTCTTATAAAACTCGGTGAGGGCGTCGTTGCCCGTCTGCTTGCCTTCTTCGATCTCATCGAGTTCTTCTTCCAGGCGCGCGGTGTACTGAAAGTCGAAAATATCCTTGAAGTTTTCGACCAGCAGATCGGTAACCACCAGGCCAATCTCAGTGGGCACGAACTTGCCGCCAACTTTCTGCGCGTACTGCCGCTCCTGGATAGTGCTCAGAATCGTCGCGTAGGTGGAAGGCCGGCCGATGCCGCGTTCTTCGAGTTCTTTCACCAGTGATGCTTCATTGAAACGCGGAGGCGGCTCGGTGAAATGCTGCTCCGGGAGCAGCGACTTCAACGTCAGCTTCTGCCCGGCTTCGAGCGGCGGAAGCTTGTGCTTCAGTTCCTCATCTTCCTCGTCCTTGCTATCTTTGGACTCTTCATACACCTTGAGGAAGCCGTCGAACTTCATCACCGAACCGGTAACGCGGAACCAGAACACGTCGCTGCCTGATTTGGCGTCGATGTCGACCGAAGTCTGATCGAAGACCGCGGGATTCATCTGCGAGGCGACGAAGCGCTGCCAGATCAGCTTGTAAACCTTGAATTCATCTTCCTGCAGATATTGTTTTACCTGATCAGGATGACGCGACGCCGAGGTCGGTCGAATAGCCTCGTGCGCGGCTTGCGCCTCTTTTTTCTCCTTATATGTGTTGGGAGAATCAGGCAGGTACGGGGCGCCGTATTGCTCGGAGATGTATTCCCGCACTTCGGTGATCGCCTCGGGCGCGACTCGCGTCGAATCGGTTCGCATGTAGGTGATCAGGCCGACCAGGCCCTCATCGCCGAGTTCGATGCCTTCATAGAGACGCTGGGCGATCATCATGGTGCGCTTCACGCTGAAACGCAGCTTGCGGGAGGAATCCTGCTGCAACTTGCTGGTCGTAAATGGAGGAGTAGCGTTGCGCCGGCGTTCTTTCTTCTCCGCTGAACGAACGGCCCAATCCGCCTTTTCGAGAGCCAGCCGGATCTTTTCCGCTTCCTCGCCGTTGGGAATTTCGATTTTCTCTTCGCCCTTTCCGAGGAAGCGGGCGTCGAATGCCGGAGGTTTTGCGGCGGCGAGATTGGCGTCAATCGTCCAATATTCTTTTTTCTCGAACGCCTTAATTTCACGTTCGCGATCCACGATCAGCCGCAACGCGACCGTCTGCACCCGTCCGGCGGAAAGGCCGCGGCGGACTTTGTCCCACAAAAGTGGAGAAACCTGATAGCCGACGAGGCGATCGAGTACACGGCGAGTCTGCTGCGCGTCAACCAGGTTGCGATCGATGTCGCGCGGATGTTCGAACGCCGCTTTGACGGCGCGCTGTGTTATTTCGTTAAAGGTCACGCGGCGGATGCGCGCACCATCGCCGATGTCGTCAGTCTTCGGCTTCGCCTTCTTGCCCTTCTTTTTCTTGCTGGAATCTTCGCCAAGCTCATCGGCAAGATGAGCCGCGATGGCTTCACCTTCGCGATCCGGATCAGGCGCAAGATAAATGTGGTCGGCCGAGAGCGCCAGCTTCTTGAGCTTGGCGAGAACTTTCTCTTTCCCGGGGATGACGACATACTCGGTTTCGAAATCGTTATCGAGATCGACACCGAGGCTGCTTTTAGGCAGGTCTTTCACGTGGCCGTAAGAAGCATCGACCGTGAATCCCTTGCCCAGATACTTCTGGATAGTTTTCGCCTTCGCGGGCGATTCGACAATGACTAGACCTTTAGACAATGGTTCCTCAAATGACAGCTTATTTGACTCGAAACTAACATGACTTGGCAAATTTCGCGAAACCGTCGGCTACGAGCTGCGAGCTTCGAGCCGCAAGCAAGCAAGACCCGGTCGACTTGTGTGTGCACCACGATCACTATCGCATGTTATCGAGCAGCAGCTCTTTTAGCACGCTGAACGGGCTGAACTTGCTGGATCAGAGACGTCAACATCCGTTGTATTTCGTCCACCTGTGCGTTCAATAAATCAAACCTCGCACTAGACAGAAGATCTAGATCGCGAGCCAGTAGCAGCTGATATTCGAGTTCCGCAGCAGAACCCCGCGCAATGTGCAAAAACCGGGTCAGCTCACCGTCTGATCGGCGTCCGGCGCCCTCTGCTATGTTCGCTCCTATGGAGGACGCTGCCCGGCGCATTTGGGATGTTATCCCGAACAACTCTTCTCTCGGAAATTCTTTGTTCATGGAGTGGGCTTTGGACCATACACGAGGATCTTTAAAGTCTTTCATGCGAAGACCTCCGTTCGAGTTCCGGAACTCACTCATTCCAAGATTTGGTTTCGAGCTTGCTCGTAGCTCGCGGCGCACTCAAAAGCTTTTTACAAAATTCTTCCCCGGCAACTGCCGTATCTTCCCATTCAGCTCCAGTTCAAACAGTGCCGCGAAAATCTCGGAGGCTGACACCTCATCTTCCAGCAATTCGACCAGTTCATCGATGTGCGTGGATTCATCGGCCTTCAGCAACTTGAGGATCTTCTTTTCGTGCGGAGAGATCGCCTCGTCCGGGAATAGAGATGCGGTTTCCGCCTCCGGAGATTCATTCTGCTGCTGGGCATGGAGTCTGGCTTGCACATCCGCCGGCAGTTCTTCCCACACATCCTCCCATGTGGCGACCAGTTTTGCGCCCTGCTTGATGAGCGTATTCGGACCCCAGGCATTCTTGTTGGTCACGTTGCCTGGGACGGCGTATACATCGCGATTCTGTTCGAGTGCGAGACGCGAGGTGATGCGCGTGCCACTGTATTCCGCCGCCTCCACAACCAGCACTCCCGCCGACATCCCGCTGATGATCCGATTGCGAATGGGAAAATTTTGCGGCGCGGGAGAGGTTCCAACCGGGAATTCGGTGATCAATGCGCCCCCGAGAGCGACGATCTGTTCCGTGAGCCGGGTATTTTCCTTGGGATACATGATGTCGATTCCGGTGCCGAGCACCGCGATCGTCTTTCCCTTGGCAGCGATGGCACCGCGATGAGACGCCGTATCAATGCCCCGCGCTAATCCGCTGATGATCACCAGACCGCGCGCCGCCAGGTCGGTGGAGAGGCGTTCCGCCATACCGCTGCCGTAGGGCGTGGGATGACGCGTTCCCACCATCGCAATGCCGGGCTCAGCCAGCACCTCGATGCTGCCTTTCACAAATAAAACTACGGGCGGATCGTAAATTTCCTTGAGCCGTGCTGGATATTCAGGATCGCTGAGCGAAAAAATTCGTGCTCTCGCCTCCACCGCCTTGGCGCATTCCTGTTGCGCGAGTTCGAACGACTTTCCGGTGGCAATCGATTGCGCGGAGACTGCGCGCATTCCCAATGCCTCGAGTTCGGTGAGGCTGGCCTGGAAAACCCGCTCCGCGGTCCCGAAGTGGTCGATCAGTTTCTTGATGCGCGAAGCTCCCAACCCCTGGGTCAGCGCCAGAGCCAGCCAGTAGGTGGCCTGGTTAGAAGCGGGGTTGGAGACAGCAACTGCGACATTGGGCATATTGAGCGACTCGAAACCACTGCGCTGCGAGCTTCGAGCCACGAGCTTCGAGCGAACAGGTTGCCCTTCATTTCCTAGCTCGTAGCTCGCAGCTTTTCCTGCGCAATTCAGCATTAGCCGCTATTCAAACCCTGTCAAGGATGGCGCGCACATCACTTTCGGTATAATTCGTAAAGTGATGAGCCGGTTAAAGATCTCGGCCATTTCCTACCTGAACACGGCGCCTCTTATGTGGGATTTTGAGCATGCCGAGGCAGGCGCCGACGTCGATTTTGATATTTCCTACACCATCCCCTCGGCCTGCGCCGACGCCTTGCGTGCGGGCACGGCCGATATTGGAATCATTCCGGCAGCGGCCTACACCACGGTTTCGGATCTCGTCATCCTCCCCGACGTAGCGATTGCAGCGCGGCGCGCGGTGCGGTCGATTCTTCTGGTGAGCAAACTAACCGGCCCGGTTTCGGTCGAGCAATGGGCAGCGCAGGTGCGCACGGTTGCGCTCGATACTTCCTCAATGACATCGGTGGCACTCGCTAAGATTCTGTTTGCCAGGTGGCTCGGCGGAGCGCGCCGTTACACGCCGATGGCTCCCAACCTCGATGCCATGCTCGACGCCTGCGACGCGGCCTTGCTCATCGGAGACCCCGCTCTTCAAGTCGACCGGACGCGCTATTTCACCCTCGATCTGGCCGAGGAGTGGGTGGCCCGCACGGGAAAGTCATTTGTCTTTGCCTTCTGGGCCATCCGCAAACAGGCGATTGCCGGACGCGATGGCACGGCGATTGCCGAGGTTTTCAAGCAGTCGCGGGATCACGGGTTGTCGCCGAAAAATCTTGAAACCATTGCGCAGGAGTGGGCGCCGCGCCTCGGCCTCACCGTCGAAATCATTCGTGTCTACCTGACGCAAAACATCCATTATTATCTCGATCCGCCATGCCTCGACGGGCTTGCTCTTTACTACCGTCTGGGCACCGAGGTTGGAGCGCTTCCGCAGGCACCCGAACTCCATTTTGTCTGATGTCCCGACGCGCTAATTGCTTAATCGTTAATTGCCTAATCATTCACGCGCTTAATTCCTTACGCGCTTAACTTGGGACCCCGGGCATGGCGCTGATTACCCGGCCTCGACTCGATTGGCGGCTTCTTAACATTGCAACGTCCGAGCAGTAAACCTGCTCTAATAAGGACCATGCCCCTGCTTGCCATCATCCTGCTCGCCTCAACGAAGAGCACTATGCGATGGCTGATCCACCTTGGCGGCCCCAGCCTGATTTTGCTCGGACTGGTCGACAACTCGGTCATCCCGCTCCCGGGGAGCACGGACGTCGTCACCATCCTGCTTTCCGCCCACCGTCGCGAGCCGTGGATCTACTACGCGATCATGGCCACAGCGGGATCCGTTCTGGGCGGCTTTCTTACCTACCGGATGGCACGCAAGGGTGGCAAGGAGACGCTGGAAAAAAGGTTTTCGGCGAAGAAAGTCAAAAAGGTGTACTCGATTTTTGAACGCTTCGGATTTGCGGCGGTGGCCATTCCCGCCATCCTGCCGCCGCCGTTTCCGATCGTGCCCATGCTTCTGGCAGCTGGCGCCTTGCAGTATCCCACCAGGAAATTTCTGACCGCGCTCGCCGTGGGACGCGGCATTCGGTACACGATCCTGGCGTATCTCGGGTACAACTACGGTCGCAGTATCGTGAAGTTTTTCTCCCAGTACTACTGGCCGGTGCTCATCGCGCTGATCGCGTTCTCGGTCGTCGGCGCGCTTTACGGACTGTTCGAATACAAGCGGAGACAGAAAAACCGGGCGCCTAAGGTCGCACGCCCGAAGGCGCAGCCTCGTCAGCGGACGGCCTGAGGATCGAGAATCACTCGCCAACTCGCCGCTACCGCCTCTGACCGGCTAAAATATGACCAGCCAAAATAGCCATTACCGTGGAGTGAAAAGGATGTCCCTGACTAAACAGCAAGCCTTAGAGATGTTTCGGTCCGATGATCTGATCGGGATTGGCATGGAGGCGGACGCGCTTCGCCGCAAGTTGCATCCCGAAGGCACGGTGACTTACATCATCGACCGCAACATTAACTACACCAATTTCTGCACCGAATATTGCACCTTCTGCGCGTTTTATCGTCCGCTGAAGGGGCCGGCCGCCAAAGAAGGTTACATCCTCGATTTCGACACCATCTACGAAAAGATTCGCGAGACCGTGGAACTCGGCGGCACCGGCGTTCTGATGCAGGGAGGCCTGCATCCTGATCTCAAGATCGACTGGCACGAAAAGATGCTCAGCGGCATCAAGCAGCGCTTTCCAAAAGTGCATCTGCACTGCTACTCCGCTTCGGAAATTTTGGCCATTGCCGAGTACAGCAATTTAAGCGTCCGCGATACCATTGCCCGACTCCGCGACTCCGGCCTGGATTCGATCCCCGGGGGCGGCGCCGAGATTCTTGACGATGAAGTCCGTTACAAAATTGCGCGCCTGAAATGCCTGACCGCGGATTGGCTGCTGGTGCATCGCACCGCGCACCAGCTTGGCATGCGCACCACCGCCACCATGATGTTTGGCGTCGGCGAGTCCATCGAACATCGCATCAACCACTTTCAATGTCTCTACGATTTGCAGCAGGAGACAGGCGGCTTTACCGCGTTCATCCCGTGGAGTTTCCAGCCCCAGCACACTGCTCTCGGCGGACGCCACTGGGATGAAGCGACGGCGGTTGAGTATCTGAAGGTGCTGGCCATCTCGCGGCTCTATCTTTCGAATTTTCTGAATGTTCAGTCCAGTTGGGTGACGCAGGGATTAAAAGTCTGCCAGATGGGCTTGCGCTTCGGCGGCAATGATGTGGGGTCAGTGATGCTGGAGGAGAACGTCGTCCGCGCCGCGGGCGTGACCAACTGCACAACCGAAGAAGAGTTGCGGCGCATCATACGCGATGCGGGCTTCCGTCCAGCGCAACGGGATACGCTGTATCGCCAATATTTTCTGAACTGAGCGGAGCCCATTGAATCATGACTCAATGATTCAATCCCTGATGACGCGCTTACTACTCCTCGCCATCTTCGCCTTCAACGCCGTGCTGGCGATTGCGCAGGGATCCGCGACGGCGCCGAAGATAGCCTCCATCGCCGGTGCGGTGGTGAAGGAACCGGGCAGCGAGCCGCTAAAAAAGGTGCTGGTGCAGGTGATCGCGGAAGACCAGAAACAGGGCGGAAACTACACCGCTTCGACCGATGCTGATGGCCATTTCCGCGTCGAAAACGTCGTCCCCGGACGTTACCGGATCTTCGTCGAGAGAACCGGTTTTGTCGGTGTCAACGAACGCGGGCTTAAGTCCGAAACCAACGTTTTCACGTTGCAAGCCGGGCAATCGCTGGAAGATCTGCTGTTTCGAATGTTGCCCACAGCGGTAATCAACGGCCGCATCACGGACGAAGATGGCGACCCGATGTCCAGTGTCGGGGTTTTTGCCCAAAAGAAAATAGCCGGGAAAGGCACGCGGGAAAGCGTCGCCTCCGGCACCACGAATGATCTGGGCGAATACCGGCTTTCTGGTCTATTTCCCGGTCAATATTGGATTGTCGCTATGCCGCCGCCGGATTTCCGCGACTACGAGCGGCCGCGGGAGAAATCGCCGCCGGATAACAAAGATAATAAAAACGATAATAACGGCAGCCAGCCCGATACCCGTTATCTCACCACTTATTATCCGGGCACCAACGATGCCATGCAGGCGTCCACCGTCACACTTAAGGCCGGCGACGAGATGCCCGTCAACCTCACGCTCGTGCCGGCGCGTACGTATCGCATTCGTGGAATTGTGGCCGGCGTACCCTCCGGCCTAAAGCCTTCCGTGGAGCTGTTCTCCAAAGCAGGCGATTCGATCCGTGCCAACGCGGGTGAAATCGGGCCAGACGGCCAGTTCGAAATCCGCGGCGTCGCTCCTGGATCCTATGTGTTGAAGCTGATGGCTCACACCGAAGCGGTGTCGCTCAGTGCGCATCAGGATGTCACCGTCGTGGCCGGGGACGTTGATGGCGCGAAGTTAGTGCCTCAGCCTTCTTTCCCACTCTCCGGTCATTTCCGCATTGAGGGCGGCGCGCCCGGCGACCTCACTCGTTACGCGGTCAATCTGCGCCAGGCAGAATTACCGGAGGATGCGGGCTTTTTCATTTCGCAGGATTTCTTTGGAACGAATGCGCCAATCGATCGACTCGGCAACTTTACCTGGAAAGACGTGAACCCCGGCAACTATGTCGTGCAGGTCGTTGGTGGCGAGGCGCAGGGCTTCTACCTGAAATCGGTTACCCTGGGCGGACGAGACATAGCAACCGGATTCACGGCCAGCGGCCCGGCAACGCTTGACCTGGTCGTGAGCACCAAGGGTGGCATTGTCGAAGGTAACGTCACGGAAAAGAAAAGAGATGGGGATGCTGATTCTCTGAATACTGACTCTCTGAATAATGACCACCCCGTGGCCAACGCCACCGTCGTAGCCGTTCCCGAAGAGAAATATCGCAAGCTTCCCGATCGCTTCGGCGTCGGATCAACCGATCAAGGTGGACGCTTTACGATTCGCGGCCTTGCTCCAGGAGGCTACACGCTCTATGCCTGGCAAGATCTTGAAGATGGCGTGTGGCGCGACGCCGACTTTCTGAAATCCCAGGAAGCAACCGGCACGGCGGTAAAAGTGGAGGAGGGTTCGGATCAGAGAGTCGAATTGAGGCTCATCGTGTTGAGCGAAGAATGGCGCTGAGAAAGAGCGGAGATGTCTCAATGATTCAATGACTAAATGATTCAATGTCTCAATGATTCAATGTCTAAATGTCTCAATGATTCACGACTCTCAGGTACAATTCTGGCTGACTGTCTTCGATTCTGCTTCTGAATTGTTCCCGCTGACTTCATGCATTTAACGTTCACTTCCCTGCTGTCAATGGCGCTCATCTTTGCCTCCAAGGGCTTGGGGCCATACCTTCGTCAGCATTTTCTGGACAAAACCTTTCAGGGGCTTTATCAGGTCAATGCGTTTGATCTGGCGCTGCTGATTCCCTACTTCATCGTGCTCGTTATTTTGGCGGCGTATGGCGGGCATCGCTACTGGATGGTCTATCTTTATTACAAGCACAAAAAGAACAAGACGACCGAGCCGGCGGCGCATTTTAATTCCGAAGACCTGCCGCGCGTCACCGTGCAATTACCCATCTACAACGAACAATACGTGGTGGATCGACTGCTCGACGCCGTCTGCCGGCTCGACTATCCCAAAGACAAGCTCGACATCCAGTTGCTCGATGATTCCACCGACGAAACCGTGGAGGTGGCCCGCCTTCTGGTCGAGCGCTACGCCGCCCTGGGACATCCCGTCAAGTATCTGCATCGCGACAATCGCGAGGGTTTCAAGGCGGGCGCGCTGGCCGAAGGCTTGAAGACAGCGAAGGGCGAATTCGTTGCCATCTTCGACGCTGACTTCGTTCCACCGCCCGACTTTTTGCTGAAGTGCATTCATCACTTCACCGATCCCAAAGTCGGCATGGTGCAGACGCGCTGGACCCACATCAACCGCAATTTTTCTCTGCTGACCCAGGTGGAAGCGATTCTGCTCGACGGCCATTTCGTGCTGGAACACTCCGGACGATCGCGCAGCGGCGTCTTTTTCAACTTCAACGGAACCGCCGGTATGTGGCGGCGATGCGCCATTGACGAAGCCGGCGGCTGGGAGCACGACACCCTCACCGAAGACACCGATCTTTCCTATCGCGCCCAACTCAAAGGATGGAAGTTCATTTATCTGCAGGATGTCGAATGCCCCGCCGAGTTGCCTGTGGAAATGACCGCATTCAAGACCCAGCAGGCCCGCTGGGCCAAGGGATTGATCCAGGTCTCCAAGAAAATACTTCCTCAGGTGCTAAAAAGCGACGTATCGCGGCACCAGAAAATCGAGGCCTGGTATCACTTGACCGCCAACATCAGCTATCCCTTGATGATCGTGCTCTCGGTTTTGCTGATGCCCGCCATGATCATTCGTTTTTATCAGGGATGGTTCCAGATGCTCTACATCGACCTGCCCCTGTTCATGGCGTCGACCTTCTCGATTTCCAGTTTCTATCTGGTGTCGCAGAAGGAGCTGTTTCCCAAGCGCTGGCCAAAATCGCTGCTCTACCTGCCGCTGTTGATGTCGCTCGGAATCGGACTGACCATCACCAATACGATTGCCGTGCTCGAAGCGCTGGTGGGTAAGCAGACCGCTTTCGCGCGCACTCCCAAGTACCGGGTCGAATCGAAGAAGGACAAAATTTTCGCCGCCAAATATCGCAAGCGCTTGGGCTGGGTTCCGTGGATCGAACTCCTGATCGGAACTTACTTCGCCTTCGCCGTCTATTACGCCATCGACAACGAGAATTACTTCACCATTCCGTTCCTGCTGTTATTTGTGGTCGGTTACTGGGTCACAGGGCTGATGTCACTGCTGCAGGGACGGTTCGCCGGACTCTCGGTCGGTTCGGAAACTCACACCAAGCCATTTCCGGTGGGAGTTTAGAGGCGTTAGATCATTGAGTCATTGAGGCATTGAAATCATTGAAATCATTTGTTCTTCTGCGAAGCCCGCTCTTCAATGAGTCAATGACTAAATGATTCAAATGTCAATGACTAAATGATTCAATGACTAAATGATGCAATGTCTCAATAGTCTTCGGGAAATTTGAAGTCGACGTTAATTCTGACCTCGTTCCTGATCCGTTTCCCATCGAGCATAAACGGCTTATATCGCCAGTGTTTCACCGCCTCCACGGCGGCTGGGGCAAATACGCGCGGGCCTTCTACAACTTTGATCTCGCGCAGCGTTCCGTCCTCCAGGACTACGGCTGACAAAGTGACCGTACCCTGCTGGTGCAATTCGCGGGCAAGGACGGGATAAACCGGCGCCACCCGGTGCACGAGTTGCCCGCCAGAGACTCCAACCGATACAGGCGCCGTAAGACGAGGCAACGACGCTTTTGCCGAAAGCACTGTGTTAAGCGATGCGGAGTTGGTCGAGTTCGCGAGAATCGACTGCGCCTCGTTCGAGGCAGATTCGTCCGAACTCGCTCCACCCGGATGCGAAGTAGCCTGAGAAGATTCGCTCCGCAATTCCGTTTGCGGGTCGGGCTCCGTATGTGGGATGGCTGGATTGCTGGCAACCTTGCTTGCTAAATCCGCGAGCAATGGTGCGCGATCCGCCGGCACCTTCTTCTCTCGGATCCCATCCACTTTTGCGGCGAACTTTATGGGAGATCCGGCGGAAGGTTTCGCGCCGGACGAAAACAAAGCTTCGCCGCCAGGATTCCTTTTCCAGACCGGATCGCCATCCGGCAAGGGCTGGGCCGGAGAATGCTGGTCGGCGAGATGCTGGTCGGAAGATTTCTGATCGGACGATTCTGATCGGAAATTCGATTCTGATCGGACGATCTCAGATCAGAAGATCGCGGTGCCGAAGCCGACGCCATCGCCGTGATGACAATGGCCGCCGACGGTGACGTCACTCGCGATTTTGCGTCGGCTTCATCCGCGCCCCGCCAGCCCAGCCAGATCACCAGGGCCAGTAGCGAGATTGCCACCACGCCGATCGCACCTAGAACGAACGCACGCGAGCGACGTCCCGAGCCGATCACAGCGAAAGCCACATCCCCGACACGATCTGACGCCGGCAGCAAGCCTGCGGGAGGTGTCCTGGCTACTGCCGACCGAGGCTTCGGCACGACCGCCGATGCATCCTGCGGCTGAGTTGCGCGGGCTCGTTCCGCCAGGGCTGCGAGTTGCTGAAGCAGAGCGATATGGGCTCCGGTAAAGGCCGCAGGCTCGGTGGAAAACACCTCGAGAATTCCGTTGAGTCCGCGCCAGCCCTGTATCGGCAAGACGGCGATTGAGCGCAAACCGAGAGTGCGGCAGACTTCCATGTCCACCAGAAGATCGTTCTCCGTATCCCTGCAATGCTGAATCTCGCCAGTGCGCAAACATTCTCCCGAGATTCCCGTGTTCGCGCTGAGACGCGCGCCGAGGGCGGGAGCGGTCCGGCCACTGCGGGCGCGGCATACCATGAACCCGTCCTTCCACATCGCCAGCGCGGCCCCTGAGGAGCCCGTCAGTTGGCAGGCCGCATCGGCAATCATCCCGAGCAACGGGTCCAGACGGTGGTCGCCGCTCGCGATTGACTCCCTCAGAGACGACAGCGCGGTATTCTCGTCACAATTTCCAGCATCTTTGTCGGACGGGTCGCCGGGGTGGTCAGAGGAGTCTTCTAACGTAGAATTACGCTCAGAATGGCTGAGTGTTTTCCTGAAGCGAGACGGCTTGGACTGAGGTACGACCACAGATTTCTCTCGGCTGGTAAATTGCCGGACAAATCCGGCGGAACGCAAGCGGCTAGCGCGATTTGGCGAAGTATGAGCCAACCGCGCGCCCCTGTCAAGATAAGTGATAACGCGCTTGGGCAAGCCGATGTTCAGCTCTTCCAGCAATCGAAATTTCAGGCACGAAATGTGGATCCGAAGACCCGACAAAGACCCGAAAAAGACCCGAAAATCCGGCCCGTCGATGCCTTCCCCTTGCACCAAACTAACCAATAATCGGGTTGCCGGGGCGATGCTACGCTGATGGGGCTCTGGTTTCTCGCATTCTCCTCCGCAAAAGGCATTGCAGGGAACCGATCTAAAAAAACTGTTTCGAACCGTTGAAGCGCTGGCGGATTTGGGGCCCGAACTTACTGCGGACCGCGACTTCCGCCAAACCGCGCGCGCCATGCTGGCTGCCGTCATGGAAGCCGCGGGCGCCCGCGAGGCTGTTTTATTTTCATTCAGCGAACGCCCTTCCTTTCTCACCTCAGTCGACGCTCAGGGATTCGCACTGCTGCCCGAGCCCTCGGTCGTTCCCCTGCTGCCACGCCACGTTCAAACCCTCACCGCAGCCGCTGGTCCGGTGCTCCTCAACAGCTCGACCTACGATGTGTTCTTGAGTTCCAACGGAAACGTCGCCCCCGAACTGTTCAAATGCATCTGCCCGCTGAAGGTCCGGGGGAAACTTGTAGGCGTAATCGCCCTGGGACGGCGTCCCGGCGACGCTACATACGATGAAGATGACCTCGACGCTTTCAAAATGCTGAGCCACTATGTGGCCCTGGCCATTCAGAACTACACCCTCGGCCAGACGCTGGCCCAGCGAGTCTCTGAAAACCTGCGGCTTCTGGCCTCGTTGCACGGGTTCTACGACAACGCACTCGAAGCTTTCGCCACCGCCATCGACGTTAAACACATCAACATTCACGGACACTCACTGCGCGTCGGCCGCTACTCCCAGGCCATCGGCGAGGCGCTCGGCATGGACCAGGCCAGCGTCTCATCCCTGCGGTCGGCCGCTTATCTGCACGATATCGGCATGGTTGCCGTCGATAAGCGGTTGCTCGGAAAAACCTCGCGGCTCGACGCGGAAGAATCCCGCGAGATGCGGGATCACACCGTCGTTGGGCACCAGATCGTCAGTCAAGTGCAGTTTCCCTGGCCCCAAATTCCGGAGATCGTGCGCTGGCACCATGAACGCGCCGACGGCTCGGGATATCCCGACGGCTTGCATGGAGACGAAATCCCGCAAGCGGTACGCATCGTGGCATTGGCCGAGACCTTTGATGCGATGACCAGCGAACGTCCTTATCGCGAACGCCTTTCGGTCGGAGTCGCGCTGCAAGAGTTGATCCGCATGAGCCCGCAAAAATACGATCCCCAAATCCTTCAGGCTTTGATGATCCAGGTCCGGCGCGACGCCGTTGGAACCAACCGCATTCCCATCCTGGAGTCTGAGGTGATGAATCTTTCCGCCAGCGATGTCGACCAACTGGCGTCCACTTTGCAACACAGGGTTACTCAGGATAGGACTTTTCATACCTAGCATCCGCCGTCCCCTCGACTAACCCCCGCCCCGATTCTTCTCGGTGTAAAATCGTTGGCTGTATCCTGTCGTGCGTCCCTTTGCCGGTGATCGCGATGTAAACTTGAAACGTTTGGCGCGGTTGTATCTATTTGGGCGCCAATTTCATCTAATTTCCTGATTGGGGCAACGCAACTCGAATTTCAAGGAGAAGACTGATGGCTGTCAGTGACCAGTCGATCGCCACCTCCGGAACCCAACTTGACCAGTTGTGTATCAACACGATTCGCACCCTTTCAATGGACGCGGTCCAGAAAGCGAACTCCGGCCACCCCGGCGCGCCGATGGCGTTGGCTCCCGTCGCCTACTGTCTGTGGCAGCAGTTTCTGCGTTACGATCCCGAAGACCCGATCTGGCCGAATCGCGACCGCTTCGTTCTCTCCAACGGACACGCGTCCATGCTGCTCTATTCGCTGCTCTATCTGGCGAACGTCCGCGAGGTAACGCCCGATGGAAAGATTCTTTCGACCCCAGCCGTTTCGCTCGACGAGATCAAGAATTTCCGCCAACTGGGCAGTAAAACGCCGGGCCATCCCGAATACGGTTTGACCACCGGGGTCGAAACCACCACCGGCCCTCTCGGCCAGGGCGTTGCCAACAGCGTGGGAATGGCCATCGCCGAACGCTGGCTGGCGGCGTACTTCAATCGCCCTGGATTCGATCTGTTTGACTACAACATCTGGGTATTTTGCGGCGACGGCGACATGATGGAAGGAATTTCCTCCGAAGCCGCATCCATCGCCGGCCATCTCAAGCTTTCGAATCTGTGCTGGATCTACGACAGCAACCACATCACCATCGAAGGTAATACCGATCTCGCCTTTGACGAAAATGTGGCCACACGCTTTGAGGCATACGGCTGGGATGTGCAACACGTCGCCGACGCCAACGACCTGGCCTCTCTGTCGAGGGCCTACACCGAAGCCCTCGAAGTAAAAGACCGTCCCAAACTCATTATCGTGAACAGCCACATCGGTTACGGATCGCCCCACCGCCAGGACTCCAGAGAAGCGCACGGCGAAGCGCTCGGCGAAGAAGAAGTCAAACTCACCAAGCGGTTCTACGGCTGGCCGGAAGACGCCAAGTTCCTCGTGCCCGATGGCGTGCGCGAAAATTTCCGCGATGGAATCGGCAAGCGCGGACGCCAATTAAATGCACAGTGGAAAGCGTTGTTTGCGCAATACACTTCGCAGTATCCCGATCTGGCGGCCCAATTCGAACGCATGACCAAGTACCAGCCATCGGAAGCCTGGGACAAGGAACTCCCCACATTTGCCGCGGACGCCAAGGGACTGGCAACACGCGATTCCTCCGCCAAGGTTTTGAACGCCATCGCCAGGAACCATCCCTGGTTGATGGGCGGCTCGGCCGACTTATATCCCTCCACAAAAACGCGCCTTACTTTCGATGGCGCCGGCGATTTTGAAGCCAATCATTACAACGCGCGCAACTTCCACTTTGGCATTCGCGAGCACGCCATGGGCGCGATCGTCAACGGCATGGTGCTTTCGAAGCTCCGCGCCTACGGTTCGACCTTCCTCATCTTCAGCGACTACATGAAGATGCCGATTCGCCTCTCGTCCATCATGGAGGTGCCGTCAATTTGGATCTTCACTCACGATTCCATCGGCGTGGGCGAAGATGGCCCCACTCATCAGCCCATCGAGCAACTGGTAACGCTGCGCGCGGTTCCCGGGCTCATCACCCTGCGCCCCGCCGACGCCAATGAGGTCGTCGAGGCGTGGAAAATTATTATGTCGTTAAGGAAGGAGCCAGTGGCACTGGCCCTGACGCGCCAGGCGCTGCCGACCTTCGATCGCACGAAATATGCCTCGGCTGCGGGTGTGGCGCGCGGCGCTTATATCCTCGCTGACAGTGAAGGCGGCAGGCCCGAGGTCATTTTGATGGCCACCGGCAGCGAGGTCTACCTCTGCATCGATGCTTACGAAAAACTCAAAGCGGAAGGCATCCGCGCCCGCGTCGTCAGCATGCCGTCGTGGGATCTGTTTGAGCATCAGGATCAGAGTTATCGCGACCAGATTCTTCCGCCCGAGATAACCGCGCGTGTAGCCGTTGAAATGGCGTCGACCATGGGATGGGCGCAATATACCGGCCCCAAAGGGCGCATCCTGGGCATGCACACCTTCGGAGCATCGGCGCCCCTAAAAGATTTGCAAAAGAAATTCGGCTTCACTTCCGAAGCCATAATTAAGGCGGCCCACGAACAGCTCGGAAAATAAAACGCGGGAAGAGGAGGGGCTTGCCCCGTCTCTCTGGACACGGTACCGGTCGCGACAACGATTGCACGATGAAAACGCGGTAAGCTTCGTCTCTACAGAATTCAGGAGATGGTTATGAATCCAGTCGACACTCTCGAAACCGCAAAGGCCACCAATCCTCTCGTTCAGCTTCATAATTTTGGCCAGTCCGTCTGGCTCGACTACATTCGCCGCGATCTGATGAAAACTGGCGAACTGCAACGCCTCATCACCGAAGACGGGCTCCGCGGCATGACCTCCAATCCATCGATTTTCGAGAAGGCGATTGCCGGTGGACAATACCAGGATTTCCTCGACTCGCTCGCCGGACGCACCGATCTCGATGCCAAGGGACGCTACGAACTGCTCGCCATCCGTGACATTCAGGACGCCGCCGACATTCTGGCCCCTGTATATAAAAGCACCAGGAAACGCGACGGCTACGTGAGCCTCGAAGTTTCTCCCTACCTCGCGCACGACACGAACGGCACACTCGACGAGGCGCGGCGCCTCTGGAAGAGCGTGGCCCGCGAGAACGTAATGATCAAGGTGCCGGGCACAACCGAAGGCATTCCGGCCATTCGCCAGCTGATCAGCGAAGGCATCAACGTCAACGTAACCCTTCTTTTCGCGCAGCCGGTATACGAGGAAGTTGCCGCGGCATTCATTGATGGTGCGGAGAAATTCGCCGCGGCCGGCGGCGATGTGAGCAAGGTTGCCAGCGTGGCCAGTTTTTTCATCAGCCGCATCGATTCGCTCGTCGACTCGCTCGTCGAAGACCAACTGAAGAAGGAAACGGACCCCGCTCGCAAAGCGAAGTTGGAGGGGATTCTCGGAAAAGTCGCCATCGCCAATGGCAAGCTGACCTATGAGGCCTATCAGCGCATTTTTTCGGCTCCCCGCTGGAAGGCGCTGGCAGCAAAGGGCGCGCAGACGCAGCGCGTGCTCTGGGCCAGCACCAGCACCAAGAACAAAAATTATCGTGACGTGCTCTATGTTGAGGAGTTGATCGGACCGGACACCGTCAACACTATTCCTCCGGCAACTCTCGATGCCTTCCGCGATCACGGCAAACCGCGCCTCAGTCTGACTGAAAACGTCGACGCTGCCCGGAAAACCATGGCGGACCTGGCTGCGGTCGGCATCGTGATGAAAGAAGTGACCGACAAGCTGACTGCCGACGGCGTGAAACTATTTGCCGACGCCTTCGATGCTCTTCTCGCGGAGGTCGAAAAGAACACCAAGGGCTCCAGCCCCTCCCATATCAATTCTCATAGCGCGTCTCTTCCCGCCGATCTGGATGCTGCCTTAAAAAAAAACCTTGACGACTGGCGTGCGTCCGGCAAAGTAAGGCGCCTCTGGCGGCGTGACGCTTCGCTTTGGACCAATGACGACGAGGCCTGCTGGCTGGGATGGCTCGACATCACCGACGCGCAACTAGCCGCTATCGCCCAACTGAAGGAGTTCGCCAACGAGATCAAGAGCGCCGGGTTCTCCGACATCCTATTGCTGGGCATGGGGGGATCGAGCCTTTGTCCGGAAGTGCTCTCGCTGACGTATCCGCAAACCCCCGGCTTCCCTCGCCTGCACATACTCGATTCGACCGACCCGGCGCAAATCCGCAGCGTCGAAAAAAAGGTTGATCTCGCGAAAACACTTTTCATCGTTTCCAGTAAATCTGGCAGCACGCTCGAACCGAACATCTATAAGCAATATTTCTTCGAGCGCGTGCGCCAAACTGTCGGAGCCGACAAAGCGGGCAGCCACTTCATTGCCATCACCGATCCGGGATCGAAGATGCAACTGGTCGCCGAACGCGACCACTTCCGCCACATTTTCTATGGCCTGCCCTCGATCGGCGGACGCTACTCCGCGCTTTCAAACTTCGGCATGGTGCCCGCCGCCGCCATGGGCCTCGATATCGACCGATTTCTCCAGCGGACGAAAGAGATGGTCGAAACCTGCAAGCCATCCGTTGCCGTGGAACGGAATCCGGGAGTGATGCTCGGCCTCATCATGGGCTCAGCCGCAAAACTCGGCCGCGACAAAATTACGCTTATCACCTCGCCCGGAATCGCCGATGTCGGCGCTTGGCTTGAACAATTGATTGCCGAATCCACCGGCAAAGTCGGCAAGGGCATCATCCCCGTCGACCGCGAAGCGCTGGGTGCGCCGGAAGTCTACGGCAGCGACCGAATCTTTGCCTACCTTCGTCTGGAAGGCGCGGCCGACGCGGCGCAGGAGGCCAAGGTCTCGGCGCTCGAAAAAGCCGGCCAACCGGTGGTGCGTATTACCCTCTCCGACACTTATACCCTCGGGCAGGAATTCTTCCGCTGGGAAATTGCCACGGCCGTCGCGGGCTCGATCATCGGGATCAACGCCTTCAATCAGCCCGACGTCGAAGCGAGCAAAATCGTCACCAAGCAACTCACCTCCGAGTACGAAAGCAAGGGCGCGCTTCCTCCTGAAAAGCCGATCCTTGAAGAAGCCGGCTTCAAACTCTTCACCGACGACAAGAACGCTGCCGACCTGGCAAAAGCAACCGCCTCCGACCATTCGCTCAAGAACTATCTGCGCGCGCATCTCGCACGTCTCGGAGCCGGGGACTATTTCGCCCTGCTGGCGTATGTCGAAATGAATGCGGAGCACGAAGCGCTGCTCGAAACTCTGCGCATGGCCGTCCGCGATCGCAAGCGCGTCGCGACCTGTCTCGGCTTCGGACCGCGTTTCTTGCACTCCACTGGACAAGCCTACAAGGGCGGCCCCAACACCGGTGTCTTCCTGCAAATCACGTGTGACGACGCCCATGACTTACCGGTTCCCGGGCAGAAATACACTTTCGGAATCGTGAAAGCAGCTCAGGCTCGAGGAGACTTCCAGGTTCTGGCCGACCGCAAGCGCCGGGCGCTGCGCGTACACCTCGGCAGCGATGTGAAAGCAGGACTCACCAAATTGTCGGAACTGGTTCGCCAGGTGTTGGCGTAAGTTCTTGCGAAGCAGGTTGAAGAGCAATCTCAGTGAACTGGGGGACCACTCATGCAACTCGGAATGGTAGGACTGGGGCGCATGGGCGCCAACATGACCCGCCGCCTCATGCGCGGCGGCCACAAACTTGTCGTCTCTGATCTCAGCCCCGACGCCGTCAAGGGTCTGGCCGGAGAAGGCGCCACCGCCTCATCTTCGCTGGGAGATTTAGTCACTAAACTGAGCACACCGCGCGCCGCGTGGATCATGGTTCCCTCCGGCGATCCCACGGAAAAAACCGTCGAGGCTCTGCTCGGAAGTATGCAAGCCGGCGACACCATCATCGATGGTGGTAATTCGTTTTTCAAGGATGACGTTCGCCGCTCCAAAATCTGCGCCGCGAAAGGCGTGCACTACATCGATGTCGGCACCAGCGGTGGCGTCTGGGGACTGGAGCGTGGCTACTGCATGATGATTGGCGGCCCGAAGGAGGCTGTCCAGCGCCTCGACCCGATCTTCAAGACACTGGCCCCTGGCCTCGGCGACATTCCACGCACTCCGGGTCGAGAACAATTGTCAGGCGCCGCCGCGGGTACTTCCGAAGACGGATACATCCACTGCGGTCCCTCCGGCGCCGGACACTTTGTGAAGATGGTGCACAACGGTATCGAGTACGGCATGATGCAGTCCTATGCCGAGGGCTTCGACATTTTCAAGAACGCCACCAGCAAAGATCTTCCGGAAGATATCCGCTACGATCTCAACCTGCCCGATATCGCCGAGGTCTGGCGGCGCGGCAGCGTGGTAAGTTCATGGTTGCTCGATCTGACAGCGATGGCGTTGCTCGAAAATCCGACGCTGGCAGAGTACAGCGGCTACGTGCAGGATTCCGGCGAAGGCCGCTGGACGATTCAGGCAGCTATCGAAGAGGCCGTACCGGCCGAAGTGCTGACGGCGGCCCTGTACACGCGGTTCCGTTCGCGCCAGGATCACACTTTCGCCGAAAAGATGCTCTCCGCTATGCGACAGAAGTTCGGTGGGCACGTGGAACCGAAAAATCATTGAGTCATTGAATCATTGTGGTATTGAATCATTGGACTTAACTTTAATGATTCAATGACGAAATGATTCAGTGGTTCAATCAAGGGGGCTCATGGCTCAGACAGAAGTTGTGCCGGTTAAACCGAGGGTGGGGCGCACCGCCGATCCCTGTGTCATGGTGATCTTCGGCTTTACGGGCGACTTAACACGCCGAAAGCTGATTCCCGCTCTCTACAATCTCGCCAGCCAGCAATTGCTCTCCCGCGAGTTCGCCGTCATCGGCGTGGGACGCAATCCCATGACCGATGATGATGCGCGGAAAAAAGTTACCGAAGACTTCAAACAGTTTGCCACCGGCACCGTCGACGCCGACCTGTGGGAATGGTTTGTTCGCCGCATCAGTTATGTAAATGGAGATTTCGACGATCCCGCGACTTACGACAAGCTGAAAGAAACTCTGGCCAAGGTTGACCACGAGCATAACTCGCACGGCAATTATTTCTTCTACCTCGCTACCTCGCCAAATTACTTTGGCGACATCGTCGAGCGGCTCGCCAAAGTCAACCTGATGACTCAGGAGAACGACCATTGGCGACGAGTGATCATCGAAAAGCCGTTTGGCCACGACCTCGATTCCGCCAAGGCTCTGAATCAGCAGTTGTTGAAAGTTGCTTCCGAACACCAGATCTACCGCATCGATCATTACCTCGGAAAAGAAACCGTTCAGAACATTTTGGCGCTGCGTTTTGCCAACGGAATTTTCGAACCCATCTGGAATCGTCGCTACATCGACCACGTGCAGATTTCAGTCGCCGAAACCGTCGGCGTCGAGAGCCGCGGAGGCTATTACGATGGAGCCGGCGCCCTCCGCGACATGGTGCCCAATCACATCATGCAACTGATCACGCTGACCGCCATGGAGCCGCCGATTTCATTCGAGGCCAACGCCGTGCGCGACGAGCAAGCCAAAATTCTGCATGCCATCCAGCCCTATAGTGACGAGGATGTGCTCAGCAAGACTGTCCGCGGCCAATACGGAGAAGGCATCATGGACGGCGAACGTGTGCCAGCCTATCGCTCGGAAGAAGGTGTGCCTCCCGACTCGCGTACTGAAACCTTCGTCGCCATGCGCCTCCTGATCGACAACTGGCGCTGGGCCGGCGTTCCCTTCTACCTCCGCACCGGCAAGCGACTGCCCGGGCGCAATACCCATGTCGTGATTCAGTTTCGGCGCGCGCCCTTCATGTTGTTCCGCGAAACACAGGTTGAAAACATGATGCCCAATCAACTCGTGCTGCACATTCAGCCGGAAGAGGGCATTTCACTCCGCTTTGCCGCCAAAACACCCGGACCGGCCATGCAACTCGGCGAAGTGAATATGGATTTCGAATATTCCGATTATTTCGGAGTCAGCTCTTCGACCGGCTACGAACGCCTGCTGCATGACTGCATGATTGGCGACGCCACACTCTTTCAGCGGGCCGATATGGTCGAAGCCGGCTGGAGCATCGTCAATCCCGTGCTCGATGTGTGGAAGGCGCTTCCGCCCCGCAATTTCCCCAACTATCCTGCCGGAACCTGGGGCCCGAAAGAGTCCGATGAGTTGATGGAACGCGATGGGCGCCGTTGGAGAAATTTCGAAAAGTGAAGCGGATTTGTAATTGGTGATTTGTAACAGGTAATGTAAACGCAAAGCGAAGTCACAGAAGCGGATTGCTAAATTACAAATTACCAATCGCAAATTACAAATTCTATGGCGTCGACGCGATCCATCGAAGTTCTCCCCACCGCGGCCGATCTTTTCCACGCTGCCGCCGAGGAATTCGTCCGCGTCGCTCGAACTGCAATCGGCGCCCAGGGCCGGTTCGCGGTCGCGCTTTCGGGAGGCTCGACTCCCAAGGCTCTCTACTCTCTGCTGGCTACGAATTACGCCGACTTCATCTGGAATCGGGTTTTTCTGTTCTTCGGCGACGAGCGCCACGTCCCGCCCACCGATCCTGAAAGCAACTATCGGATGGTGAATGAATCGTTGCTTACCAAAATTGCCATCCCCGCCGAGAACGTCTTTCGCGTCCACTCTGAGAATCCCGATGCAACCGCTGCTGCCGCGGACTACGAAGCTCAGATCCGCCGCTTCTTTGAGCTGAAGCCAAACGAATTCCCCCGCTTTGACCTGATTCTTCTTGGCGTCGGTCCCGATGGTCACACCGCGTCCCTCTTCCCCGATTCCCCGGCACTCGACGAACCGTCGCGCTTGGTGGTGGCGAATTGGGTCGCGAAGTTCAACACCCACCGCATCACTTTCACCTTTCCGGTCTTGAACCGCGCCGCCGAAGTGCTGTTCCTGGCTAGTGGCCCCGACAAAGCCGAAATGCTGCATCAGGTTCTCGAAGGCAAAAGCAATCCGCCACTCCCCTCACAAACGGTGCAGCCATCCGACGGCAAGCTGTTGTGGATGCTGGACGAAGCTGCCGCCGCAAAACTGACTCGGTGAAGTTCGCGTATGACGGAAGCAGAGTTTAAGAAACACCTCGACGCCGCAGAGACGAGCCCGAAAGAGATTGCGGCCGCGGTCTCTGGTCTGTCAGAAAAAGTTCTGCGCTATAAGCCTTCGCCTGAACAATGGTGTGTGCTCGAAATCCTCGGTCACCTGGCCGACGCCGAAATCATCTATGGATACCGGTTGCGACAGATGCTGGCGGATACCAAGCCCGTCATCGCGCCGATCGATCAGGACGCATGGACTCGCAATCTGAACTACCTGAATTCGCCGGCCATCGAACTCGTCGCGTTCTACGGCTTGGGACGTCACCATAACCTGCGTTTGCTGCGAAGTCTTCAGCCGGCCGACCTTGCGAAGTCCGCCTTTCATCCGGAAATGCAACGAGAGATGACCGTTGAAGACCTGGTCGAGCGAATGGGCGGACACGGCACCGCGCACCTGCAGCAGATTGAAAAGCTAAAAGCAGCGGCGAGCAACAAGTAGTTCACGAAATACGTAGGGGCGGACGCATTCGTCCGCCCCACGCAGCGTAACTCCGCTGGCGTGCCCCGATTCTCGCGTGCCCGGATCGATGAGCAATGATCAATGAGCCGGGGTGTATGCGAGAATCACTTCGCCAGAACAGCTTGCGAGGAACGTAGTGACTGACCTCAATCCCCAAGCCAAGCAAATGGCTGACGAGTCGATGGTGCGCGGCTTGGGTGCGCAGGCTCGCGCGATTTGGCCCCAGGAGATCCCGTTAATTAAGCGCTATGCGCTCCCCGCTGAGGCTCGCATACTCGATGCGGGCTGCGGCACCGGAGAAGGGTCGTCGCGGCTAGCCGAACTTTTCCCGGGAGCCAGCGTGCTCGGCGTCGACATCATTGACCATCATTTGGAGCTCGCGCGATCCCGCTACTCACAATTCGCGCCCCGACTGGCCTTCGAACACCAGAGCATCTTCGAGCTCCAACTCCCCGATCATAGTTTCGACCTTACCGTATGCCGCCACGTTCTTCATTCCATTCCGCACGCGGATCGCGTGCTCGCCGAACTCGCGCGCGTAACCCGGCCGGGAGGTTACTTGCACCTCATTCCCGAGGATTACGGCATGCTCCACTTTCAGCGTGGCGCGCTTGACCCGCGCGATTTTTGGCATGTGGGTCCGGCCAGTTTTGGAACCGCGACCGGGACCGACTTGTTCATTGGACGCAACATTTTTGGCATTCTCGCCGCCATGAAAGTGGAGCAGATCACGGTGGATTATATAGTCGTGGACACCGTGCGCGTGCCACGCGAAACCCTCGCCGCCATCCTCGCAGCGTGGCGCGACGGTTATGCCGAGCCCATCGGAGAACTGACGCCAATCACCCGCGAGGCCGCTGTGTCGTATTTCGATCAGATGATTGAGAACATCCGCAATCCGCGCGGATACGCCGTGTGGATGGTTCCGGTCGTAAGCGCGCGAGTGGCTGCGGGCCACTCTGCCTGATCCTTTCTGTAGGCGGCGCTTGTGTGGTGACGGGGCTCCGCTCCGTCCAAGCGGGGCTGGTCCCCGGCTCTACATTCCCTACTGCAGCTTCGCGTACTCTGCCTTGGCTTCTTTCAGGATGGGAATATCAGAGTCAGCGTCTTTCCACAGCGTGAGGAAATCTTTGTAAGCCGCAAGTGCGCGGACGCGAGCCGCATCGGCATCCGCTCCTTGCCCTTGGCCTAGATCTGTTTTCGCCTGCAGTGCGTTCGCCCGAGCCACTCCCAGATGCGCCAGCGGTCCGGTCCAGCAATTCCATACGATGCCACCGTGATCGAGAATCTTCTGAAACTCGGCGGCGGCAGCACTGCCTTGCCCTGACGCCAGGTATGCCTGTCCGCGAATGTAGATCTGATAGAGACAGGAAATATTGTTGCCGAACGGAATGTTGCCCAACTCAATGGGTAGCGAAACTTGCAGAGCACTCAAGGCGTCTGCCGAGTTCTTTCGATTCAGCGCCAATTGCGCCTGAATCGCAGGCAGCCATAGCGACTGCATCTGCGTATCCAGCGGAAAGCGCTTGCCCATGTCTTGCGCCAGCGACTCCGCTCGTGACGTATCGCCGGCCATCGCCAACGCAATCGCGGCTTCGCTCTGGACGCTATGACTTGCGGAAGCCAGCTTCAGCGCATCCGTCGCCCTTTCGCGAGCCTTCGCCGCATTGCCGAACGCGGCTTCGCGCTGCGCGCCAAACGCCTCCCAGATTGCCCCGCCTTCCTTGTTATCGGCTCGTACCGCGGACTCCACCGCGCGTTTGGTCAGTTCCCGCGCCTTGGCAAGCCGCCCCCCATAGGCTTCGGTGTCAGAGGCGAGCGCCAGTCCAAAGTTCTCTTCAGGACGCCCCACAAACCACTTTTGCTGCTCCGCCATCGCCGCCGCATCACCGCTGAGAAAAGCGATCGCGTACTCGGTCGTGTGAAAAACGGATTCATCCTCTTTGTTTCGTACCTGCGCGTCGTGGATGATCTGACGCGCGTCATCGGTGTGTTGCACGGCCAGGTAAGCGCCCGCTAGAGTGTCGCTTAAACCTGGCTGCTCCGGGGCCAGACTCACTCCTTGTCGTAATACCTCTACCGCCTTTTCATACTGCGCCAGATCGGTGTACAGGAAGCCCAAATTGCCGTATATCTGCACTTCTCGCGGGTAGCTCGCAATCTCCTCCTGATAGGTCTGGATTGCTTTATCCAATTCCCCGGTTACATTCTGATAGTAATTGGCTGTGATCGCCAGCCTTTCGCGCTCGCTGGCATGGTCGCGCAACTGAAATGCCTTGGCGAAGTACTCGCTACCCCGGGCGGGCTCGCTGAGACCGAAGTAATCAAAACCCACCTCCATGTATCCCATAGCAAAATTGGGATCAAGCTCAATGGCACGCTGGTCGTAAGGCAGAGCCGCGGCGGGACCTTTCTCGCGCAGCGATTTTCTTGCCAGGCTGAACGCTTTTAAAGCTTCGAGTGAAGAAGTAGTGGCTTGATCGAGGGCTACATCGAATTTCTGCACCGTGGCCAGCGATTCGCCCAGTTCGCCGCGCAGCTTCGACGCCGCATCTCCGAGCGCGTCCAGCACCTTCTCTTTCGTCGGAGCCGTGACCTGCTCTTGCGCCAGCGTGTCTCCGCTTTGGCAGTTCACCGCCTTGAGTCCAAGCACGTACTCGTTTCCCAGATTGCCAACCGATCCGGCCAGGTACGCCTTGCTGCCCGAGCGCTGGCAGACTTCGCGGGCAACCTCAGGCGTAAGTTTAGTGTTGGCGGGGCGGGTCATTTGTTGCAGGGTCTTCGCCACCTCGCCATCGGAAAGCACATTGAGAAAAGGTGATTGCCGCAGGGAAACATTGAGCGCCGCCTTCAGCGTGTCGTCGAATACAGCATCGCCCGTGGTGTTGGAAAAATCGGCGAGCACGACACTATCTTTCACGGTGAGTGCGTGAGTGGCGGGCTGATGGCGCGAGCGATAGTAGAAGCCGCCCGCGACGAGAACAATCAGCAGGATCGCAACCGCGATGGTTCCACCGAGCTTCCCCCGACTGCGACGGACGAATGCGTCCGTTCCTACGTGGTCGGTGCCGATCGCTGCAGCAGCAGAAGGAGAAGATGAGGAAGACGCAACCTGTGCCGGCGACGAACCCGATTTGGATGAGGGCATTTGCCCGGTCGTCGATTGCACGGTGACGGATTGCCCCGTGACGGATGGCGCTGCGTCTGATTGCGCAACCTTGGATCCGCTCTCTGACGCGGCCGGCGTGGATGCCGAACTCGCGCGTCCGCTGGGGCGCGAATCTGTTTCTCGTTTCAGCCGCTTCAAGTCGGCCCGCATGTCGGCGGCGTGCTGGTAGCGCAGTTCGCGATCTTTTTCCAGCGCCTTATTAATGATGTCCTCGAGCTTTGCCGGGAGCTCAGGGTTCAACCGCACTGCCGGGACCGGATCCCGATCCAGAATTTCGTGCGAGATCACTCCCGAACTTTCTCCGCGGAACGGCAGCGTGCCAGTGGCCATCTCATAAAGCACGGCACCGAACGAAAACAGATCGCTGCGTGCATCCAATTCCTTCGCCCGCACCTGTTCCGGCGACATGTATGCGACCGTGCCCAAAGTGGAACCGGGGCTGGTCAGATGTTCCTCACCCACCGTTTCCAAATTTTGCCCCGCCGCGTCTAAGCCCCTGCTACCTCCCGGCGCTACCTTCGCCAAACCGAAGTCGAGAACTTTGGCGTGACCGCGCTTGGTGATGAATAGGTTCGCGGGTTTGATGTCGCGGTGGATGATGCCTTCCGCATGCGCGGCGTCGAGCGCGTCAGCAATGTCAATTGCCAGACCGAGTAACACATCGGTCTCCAGTGGACGGCCTGCGATGCGATGCTTCAACGTAACGCCGTCGAGAAACTCCATAACCAGGAAGGGGTGGCCATCCTGCTGCCCGATCTCGTGAATAGTGCAGATATTGGGATGATTGAGGGCGGATGCCGCTTGCGCCTCCCGCTGGAAGCGCGCCAGCGCTTGCGGGTCTTTGACCACATCGTCGGGCAGAAACTTCAGTGCAACAAAGCGGTGGAGAGTGAGGTCCTCGGCCTTGTAGACCACCCCCATCCCGCCGCCACCAAGTTTCTCCACGATGCGGTAGTGAGAAATGGTTTGTCCGAGCATCAGGGGCAAATCTTACGTGGGTAAAAGACTCAAGTCAACGAATCTTGCCATGATCGGCCTTCTCGGAAAGGAGACTACTTTCAGATTGGAGATCCGCCCCGATAAAGTCTGCGACTGCTTGGCCGATGAGAGCTTTGATGGCGTAACTGCAGTATGGTTCTCCGTCCGGCAGAGGGTCGAGGGAAAATGGAATGAAACTTACATTGGGGAAAAAGCTGGGAATGAGTTTTGGAGGCGTCCTTGCGCTCATGGTTCTTAGCTCGGTACTGACCTACGTGAAGGCGAGTGCCATCCGAGAGAGCCAGGACCACGCATTCAACGTACGTATTCCCAGTGTCGCGGCCTGCAAAGACCTGCAGAGAGACCTAAATCAGACGCAAAGCAAGGGTCGTCAGGCAATTCTCGCGGGAACGGATTCGACCAGAAGAGAAGCTGCGAAAAAGTTGTTCGATGGAGCGTGGAATGACATCGCAGAAAAAGATACAGCCGCTTTGGACGCGTTGGCTCCGCAATGGAGTTTGCAAGCCAACCGTGACCGTTACTCGGAAGTGAAGAGGCAGCTTATTGACCTCCGGGAAGCGCAGGAAGCGGCGATAAAGCGTGCTGCGGGGGGCGAACGTGACGCCGTCGCTCTGGCGGGAAACGACTTTGCGGATAAGAGCACCACGATCAATGAATTGATCAAGAAATCCCTCGGCGATCTGGCGAATTCCCATGGCGTATTACTGGCGCGCGAAACGGAGGAGATGAAAGCAGAGAGCCGGTCGATGACCATCACCATGTCCATAACCACCTTTGCGGCGCTCGGCATTGGAACCTTTGTCGCCATTTTCCTGAGCCGCAACATCTCGGGCGCGACGCGGTCAGTTCTGGAGCAGGCCGAGGCGATCGCGGCCGGCGATTTGACTGGCGACGATCTGAAGGTCAGCAGTCAGGATGAACTCGGCGACTTGACGGTTGCGATCAATAAGATGAGTGGCAGCTTGAAACGAATGATCCTTGCGATTACGGAAAACGCGATGCACGTTGCCAGCGCGAGCGCGGAACTGAACGCCACGAGTGAGCAGATTACCGCCAATTCTGAGGAAACCTCCGCCCAAGCCGACGTAGTTTCAAAGTCGGCCCAGGCTGTCAGCCAGAACCTCCAGACTGTCGCCTCGGGCGCGGAAGAGATGGGCGTCAGCATCAAGGAAATTGCCAAGAATGCTACGGAAGCCGCGAGGGTGGCGACTTCCGCCGTCAGAGTCGCCGAAGCCACTACCGCTACCGTATCTAAACTCGGCGATTCCTCGACGGAGATCGGGCAGGTGGTCAAGGTCATTACTTCGATTGCGCAGCAGACCAACTTGCTGGCGCTGAATGCCACCATCGAAGCGGCCCGCGCCGGTGAAGCCGGTAAAGGCTTTGCCGTCGTGGCCAACGAAGTCAAGGAACTGGCCAAGCAAACTTCCAAGGCCACGGAAGACATCAGCCACAAAGTGGAAGCGATTCAGGCCGATACGAAAGCGGCGGTGGACGCGATCGCATCGATCTCCGGGGTGATCCACCAGATTAACGACATCTCAAGCACGATTGCCACGGCGGTTGAAGAGCAGGACGCGACCACCAATGAGATGGCGCGGAATGTAAGCGAAGCCGCACATGGCAGTGGCGAGATCACCGGCAACATCGCCGGTGTAGCGGAGGCGGCGCAGGGTACGTCGCGCGGAGCCATCGACACACAGAAGGCATCGCAGCAACTGGTGGAGACGTCGGCGCAACTCCGACTCCTGGTCGAGCAATTCAAGATCAATGCCGACGAAAACGGTGCGACCCCAACGCCAGCCAAGACCAGAGCCGCGCGCGCGTCCGGCTAAGGTCCCCGCCCGTCGCAGTGGGAGTTCCGTAAGTCGAGTGTTGATGACGAACGTAAATGCCTTTGCGCCGCTGGTTTCCGTTGCGACTACCAGCCGCCTCCTCAGAATAAACACTCTGCAGTGTGCACTACCGGTTCGACACTTCAACCTGCGCGGGGTTACAATCGCCTCCGTACTGTGCCGTACAAACTATCTCGATTCTTTTGAGGAGGCGCTGTGAAAATAAAATCGCTCATCCTGTTTCTTGTTATCGCATTATCCCTGTCGTTGGCTCTGCCCGCGTTCGCGCAAGATGGAGCTGCCACATACAAAACCAAATGCGCCATGTGTCACGGTCCTGATGGTCAGGGCAAGGTTGGGCCAAAACTGGCGGGTACCGCACTCACCGCGGACCAGATTACCGCTCTGTTGACCACTGGCGATGACGCCAAGAAGGCTCCGCACAAGAAGGCGATTGGTGGACTTTCCGCCGATGATGCCAAAGCCGTTGCAGCGTACGTCAAGACCCTGAAGTAGGCCTTCAGTCATTGAAGGATCCGCCGCGCGCTCCACAGATATTTCTTATTTCTTATTTCTGGGGAGCGCGTTTGTTTTTCGCCCACGGATCCGGGTCCTTTACATTCTCAACCTGCAGAAATGCGGGCTCAGAAGACGTGGTAGACGTAATGAGCGAAGAGGACGGCCAGTAGTAGTCCCGCCAGGCCACAAACCCAGAACAGAAAATGCTCCGTCAACTTCGGCGAGTTGATTTCCTTTTTATCCATGACGGAAGGATACTCCCTCGTCGGGTTGGATTCGGAAAACGTCAAACGAAATTCCACGCCACCCACTGCCTGAAATCACTTTCGACACAGAACGCCAAAAACAGGCCAACCGCGGTTGGAATTTCGCGCGCTTCAGAAGAATCGGGTTACGCCTTCTTCCAGAACCACTACTTTGTCTTTCACGCCCGCAGCGCGAGCTTCTTGTTCCAGCAACTGGAGGGGCTCCTCGATCGGCTCGTGCGACAGGCGGAAGGTGCCGTAATGCATGGGGACCATCCAGCGGGCATTGAGATCAAGGAAGGCGCGGGTGGCGTCGGCGGGACTGGTGTGCACGTTGCGAAATTGCGGCGGATTGTAAGCGCCGATCGGAAGCAGAGCAATTTCCGGTGCCAGGCGGCGTCCGATCTCGCGGAAGCCGGCGAAATAAGCGGTATCTCCAGCGTGATAGACAGAGTGTTTGCCGCTGCGCAGCACGTAGCCGCCGTAGCCGCGATGCGAATCTTTGAGGATGCGCGCTCCCCAGTGACGCGAGGGGACGTGGGTGATGTCAAGGGTGCCGTGGCGATAAGTGTTCCACCACTCCAGCTCAACAATTTGCTCAAAGCCGAGGTCTGAGACCAGGTCGAACAGGTGGTGAGGGACGACGAGCGTGGGCGCGGTTCCACTCTGGCGGCGGGTTTGGCGCGCAATGGTGCGCAACGACTGGCGATGCAGATGATCGAAGTGCGCATGGGTCACGAGCACGAGGTCCATGGGGGGCAGGTCGCGCAGGTTCAATCCCGGTTGACGCAGACGTTTAAGTACGAAGAGCCAGCGCGCGAAATTAGGATCGATGACGACATTCAGCCCGCCAATCTGCAGAAAAAAACTGGAGTGCCCGATGAAGGTGAGGCCGAACTGACCCTTCGAAACCAGCTTCGGTTTGTGGATCTCGCCGGTACGCGGTGTGATCGCCGAATGCCTTACCAGGCGCGTGAACTGGCTGGCTCGCTTGCGGAGAGCGGGGTTCTTTAAGGAAGACTTCAACATTCTTTCAACCACGTTTCCTCATCTCTTCATTATGGGCTTTGTTGCCTCAAGTCTCCAGTCAAATTAGATGCTCGAGGGAGTATCCACGCACGGTCGCAGGGCTTTGGGCGGCGGTTTTCCGAGTATAAAAGAATTGTGTTTTCCTGACCGCTGCTTTGCTAATCATATTTATAATCCAAAGCTTAGAGAACTGAGATTAGAGAATTGAGAGTGGAGGAAACACGGTGATGCGCGTTGCTTTTCTTGGCTTGGGAATTATGGGACGGTCGATGGCCGCGAATCTGGTCAAAGCCGGACACGAGGTGGCGGTCTGGAATCGCAGTGCCGGTAAAGACGTCGAAGGCGCTCGCAGCGCGGCTTCTCCGGCGGATGCGGCAACCGGCGTCGAAGCGGTCTGGATGTGCCTCTCCGACACGAACGCGGTCGAGAGCGTGTTGTTTGGCGCCAACGGTGTGGAGCAGGTTCTGACGGCGGGCATGATCATTGCCGACTCGAGCACAATTTCATATTCCGCGACGCAGCGCTTTGCCGAACGCGTGAAGGCGCGTGGCGTCGATTACGTGGACGCTCCCATGACCGGCTCGAAGATCGCCGCCGAAGCGGGCAGCCTGATTTTTATGGTCGGCGGCGATGACGCGGTGCTGGCGCGCCTGCAGCCGCTTTTTCAGGCGATGGGGAAGCAGGTCTTCCACATGGGCGAGACGAGCAAGGGACAGGCCACGAAGCTGGCGATGAACCTTCAGATTGCGCTCATTTATGAAGGCTTCGCCGAAGCGCTCACTTTGGCCGCGAAGCTCGGAGTGAGCGTGGATAAGCTGCTGCCGCTGATCCAGGCCTCCATGGTGCGCTCGGGGGTGGTGGAATATAAAGCTCCGTTTATTCTGAAGCGCGACTTCTCACCGAATTTTCCGCTCCGTCTGATGCTGAAAGATATTCACCTGGCGCTCGATGCAGCGAAAGAAGCTCGAGTGCGCCTGCCCGGCCTCGAAGCCGTGGAAGAGGTGTACGACGTTGCAGCCGAGGAAGGCCAGCAGGACCTGGACTACGCCGCAACCCTTACTTTGCTGGAAAAGTGGGCGGGCGTGGAAGTGAAATCGGCGGCTAAATAGGCGGCTGACTCACCGCTGGTTGTGGCGCGGACACTCTTGTCCGCGAAAGGCGAGCAGCGAAGACAGTTACTGGGAAAAGGGAGAGTCTGGCAGACGTTAGGAAAGAGCAACCGCCGCGGACAGGAGTGTCCGCACCCCGCGGGCATGCACCCACTTATTCGTAGAATGTGACACATCCATCCTCGACAGGCCTGACGTTGCGCTTCTAAACGATGCGCATCTGTGTCACAGCGCGACCGCCAACCCAGGCGTACAATCTGAAGTTCTCTAAGTCCAAAAAGGAAATCATCTTTATGGCAACCTCCATTTCTTCCACTTCTCGAGTTTTGAATTCCAGCTTGATTGGCCGCATCATGAGCGCCGACGACGCGGCAGCGCTGATCAACTTTGGCACTCGCATCGGGATGAGTGGATTCACCGGCGCCGGGTATCCGAAAGCTGTCCCGCTGGCATTGGCGCGCCGCATTTCGGATGCAAATCTGCGCGGCCAGAAAGCTCAAGTCAGCATCTTCACCGGTGCTTCCACCGGGCCGGAGTTAGACGGCGCGCTGGCGATGGCCGGTGGCATCAACCTGCGGCTTCCGTATCAGTCCGATCCGGAGACGCGCAAACGAATCAATGCCGGAGAGATGGAGTATATGGACATTCATCTCGGCCACGTGGCGCAGTATGTGGAATACGGATTTCTCGGCAAGATGGATTGGGCGCTGATCGAGGTCACCGCCATTCTTGAAGACGGTCGGCTCGTTCCCAGTTCCTCGGTCGGAAACAATCGCACCTGGATCGAGCAGGCGGAAAAGGTGATTGTCGAGGTGAACGCGCGTCAGCCCGCTGAACTCGAAGGCATGCACGACATCTATTACGGATTGCAACCTCCGCCCAACCGCCAGCCGATTCCGCTGGTGCATCCGGGACAAAGGATTGGCTCTCCTTATCTCCAAATTCCAATGGAGAAAGTTGCCGCCATCGTGCTGACTGATTCTCCGGATCGCAACAGCCCATTCAAGGCGCCCGACGTGAGCTCCCGGCTGATTGCGGGACATATTCTCGAGTTCCTCGGGTGGGAGGTGCAGAAAGGACGCATACCCGCCTCGCTGCTGCCGCTTCAATCAGGCGTGGGAAACATCGCCAATGCGGTGTTGTTCGGCCTGCTCGAAGCAAGGTTTGAAAATCTGACCTCCTACACCGAAGTGATTCAGGACGGCATGATCGAACTGCTCCGCAGCGGCAAGCTCACTTGTGCCTCGGCCACGGCGTTCTCGCTCAGTCCCGATATGCTCGAGAAAGTCAATGCCGAGATGGGAAACTATCGCGAACGCATTGTGCTTCGGCCGCAGGAAATCTCGAACCATCCGGAAATTATCCGCCGCCTGGGTGTGATCGGTATGAATGGAATGCTAGAAGCCGACATCTACGGCAACGTGAATTCGACCCACGTTATGGGTTCGCGAATTCAGAACGGCATTGGAGGCTCGGGCGACTTTGCCCGCAATGGATACCTGGCGATTTTCATGGCTCCGTCTACCGCACAGAAAGGCGCCATCACCACGATCGTGCCCATGGTGTCACACGTGGACCACACCGAACACGATGTCGACGTGGTGGTGACGGAACAGGGACTCGCCGATCTGCGGGGCCTGTCGCCGCGGCAAAGAGCAAAGGTGATCATCGAAAAGTGCGCGCACCCGGACTATCGTGCTCTGCTCAGCGATTACCTCGAACGTGCCGAACGACTCTCTTTCGGCAAACATACTCCTCACCTTCTGCATGAGAGTCTGAGCTGGCACGACCGTTACGTTCGCAATGGCCGCATGCGCCCGCACGAAGATTAATGGAGGGGGGGGCGTCATCACTCGCTGGCTGATGCGGCCGTACCCGGCCGTACGAACCAGAGCTACGGCTGCGGAGTTACGGTCTTCAAATACGCAACTACCGCTTCCGCATCGCTGCGATCCAGGCGAAACTGCGGCATCGGAAGGCGAAGACGATTGCCGTTCGTCCAGATGCCAGTGGTCAGGAGCTTGACCATGTCGGTGTCATCGGCGGGGGGAGTGCCGCCGATCCGCGGCGCGTTGATCGGCCAGTCTGAATCGGGCCTCGCCGGCATATAAGGAACGGGTCCACCCTGGAGCCATCGAGTGCGGTCGAGATTTCCGCTGCTGTCGCGCGGGGTGTGGCACTGCCCACAGACGGCCACATCTTCAACCAGATACTTTCCGCGAGCGACATCAGGCGCTGCTCCGGCCTTTTCGCTCGGATGCTGCGGCTTACCGCTCCGGGCAAATGTCCGGATGACTCCATTCGATAGCAGAGTAAGAATGAGGAATCCGGCGAGCGCAATGAGAGCAACCCGTGAATATGTTGATCGTCTAAACATGAATTGTTTAAGCATGACTCGTTTAAGCATGGATAGCCTGAGCATCGATGATCGAAACCACGATCGTTAAGATAAACAACGTCGGAGCACGATTGTACCTCCGGAATGAACCCTTCACAACGATGCGGTGGAAATCCAGAATAGCTTGACAGCCGGAACCGCCACGCGCCCGTCAGGGTACACCGGCCTTGACTCTCAATGAACCGATAACCCGATCACCAGATGACCAGTCACTCTACTCGCAGACGCTGCGACCAGCCGGTTCGAAGCGGTCCATTTGTGCATCGCGCTGGGTGCTGACGCGGCCGTCAGCCGTTTTTCCAAACTGCTCTTCGCCCGGACAGTAATAGAGAGCCGTGTGGGGATCGACCCACACCTGGATGCCCGGGTCTCCCTGAAGATGAACGACGGGCGCGGGAGCTTCGGCGATTCCTAAGGTGACGAGCGCCCTTTGCCAGGGCCGGAGCGCCGGGCGTTGTGGCGAACCAGCCGCCGGCCACAGCAGCGCCAGCAGCGCCACCACGACGGCCGCTCCCAGATAAATGTCAGCGCGATGCGAACTCATCTCCTTACGCAGGCTGGCGAAGTGCGGCCATGAACTGGTGACGGCTTCCGCCTCAGTCGCAAAGGAATCGTCGCCTTCGGATAACTGGAGTGTCTCGACGTTTCGAACGGTTCCGTCCGAATCCTCTGGCGTCAAGTCGTCCGCCGCTGATTCTTGCAGCTCCAGTTCTGCAGATGTTTCGTCTGCGAATGTTTCACCCGCGGATCTTTCGCCGGATGTTTCGCCCCATTTGCTGTCTGCCTCGAGTGCATCGAGAGCGAGATCGTCGACCGTGGGCTCGCCGACATTTGGGTTGTCGAAAACCGATGGGTCGAATGACTTGTCTTTCGTCGCCCGCCACGCGAGAAGGCCGTTGCTGGCGGAATCGACCGCCGGCGGAGCCAGTCGCTCGGTCGCAGAAGGCTGCCCGGCGTTACGTTTGCTCGCGCGACTCGGCTGCGAGTCGTCATTCCCCGGCGGATTCTCGGACCACAAGCCCTGCTGCTGGCTCTTGAGCCACATCGAGGCCCAATTACGCTGCAGGCGTTCCCCCGGTCGAAACTCGTCAAGGTCGCAGTTCGGGCAGGTTGACTCCTCGGCGGGCTTCAAAGCACGACAATGCTGACAAACGCTGAGTCCTGGGGGAACTTTGAGCGCTTGCCCTTCGCCAATCGTTTGTGGTTCGATGCGGGACTCGGCCGGCGCCGCCGTTTCTCGAGCCTTTCTTACGCGCTCGTTATGTTCCTGAATGGTGTAGGCAGCAGACAGCAGGCCCTGAAAAGATTGCTCGTCCAGCATCGGGTGAGGCCGGGTCAAATTGGGCCGCGTCGAGGGCATGATAGCGGGGGGAGAAAAGATAATCCAGACTGGCACCATTGTAGAGCATGAATGGACGACGCGAAACGAAGAAAACGAGGGTGCTTTTTGGAAGGGATTCCCATTTGTGAAGCCCAATGCGGGCGCGCTTCATGAGAACGGTCCAACAAAAGGCGAACGGAAATGGAAGAAGGAGCGCAACCGAATGTTTCTAAAGGGTGTTGTTTGGAAGCGAACATTTGGCGAATCGCTTGCTTATGTTTAAGGCGGGACGCGACCCCAAGACTGAACTGAAGGAGCAGGCGAAAAACCGATGATTAACCTCAATGAGATCAAGATTACCCCGCGCGATCAGCAAGTGCTGCATCTGCTCGTGCAGGGATGAAGCAATAAGGAAATCGCGAGCCATTTGAACATCAGCCCAAGAACCGTAAAACAGCATCTCCGCACGCTATTCCTACGCGCCGGGATCAAAGAAGGCAGGAAACGCGTGAAACTCGCGACCGCCATGTTCATCAAGGAGCAGGTGCAACCATGCAACCCCGTGATCGGCTAACCGCTAAGGAAGTTCAAGTCGCAACCCTGGTATGGCAGGGTCTTACCAACAAAGATATTGCCCGAGTGCTGATCACCAGCGAGCAGGTAGTGAAGAACTACCTGCGCACCGCCTTCGACAAACTGGGAGTGTGGACACGGCTGGAACTCGCGCTGTACGTCGCCAGCCACGGTGGAGCAAACTGGCATCTACAACTCGGAAATGGGCTGCTGCCAGGCACCGCCGGATGGAGTGTGGGCGTGAGCGAGGAGCAACCGACTCTCGGGAAGAAAACCGGACGGCCAGCCGTGGGCGGAGGGCTGTAATCGGGGGGAACGAGCTCGCAGGTTAACGCCGCGCGCAGACGCGCCGTTCGATCGATGATCGATATCCTCTAGCGTGTGAACGTTGTTTCTCGAGGCTGAGGGCGAATGCGCGTGGATCTTCAGAACCTGGGTCGTCAACATTGGTGAGCAGAGCCTACGGCGAGTGGCCTCTGCTCCCAGAAAGTTACTCACCGCATCCGGCGAGCCAAGAGGAGATATTACTTTTTCATTCTTTTGGGTGACAATGTTTTTCACAGTGGGCTGCCAACACGAGCTCTCCGATCAATGGCCGACTCGGCCGGGTAGTGCGGTCTAAATGACGTGTTGTCAGAACAATAGAGTGTGGGCAATCCCCGTGAGCGGACGCTAACGCCGCTAATCCCACCTTCGTAATCCCGGTAATCGAATTGCTCGGTTACTCACGGTTCCGTTCGTTTCGAGTTCGTTCGAGTTCTGCGCTCAATCGTTCACTCATCGTCATCGTTTCAGAACCAGAAGCGGGGTAGATATGGCTTACAAGGACATATTCTGGATGGCCTGCGACTCGACCGAGCAACTTCGAGCCGAATATGGGCCGTTCCATACCCGAGAGGAAGCGGAGACGGAAGCGCGCAAACTCGGTTTTGGATACCTGTTGCGCTACGAGCACATTCTGGGTCCGGACGAAGAGATTGAGGAAGTGCGCTGCGTGTTCATCGAATTACAAGATGTGCAGGCTTTTGGCAGACGCGGAGTCACCTTTCACACCCGCTGTGCCAGTTGCGGCGAGACCGCGACCCACGAGCGCTCGGGGCAAGCGGAAGTCTGGGCTGACATCCACGAATTCGAACATACCCGCCATAAAGTCAGACTTTTCGAGCACGCCCGCGGAGAAGGTCTGAAAGAGATCGCTGACTGGCGCGAGCACGCCGCCTGAACAATCCCGACCACCATCACTGACTTCTCATGCTCGCCGAAAGAGCGAAAAGAGTGCCGCTTTGACGCGCTCGGTAGTGAAGGGCACCTCCCGAATTCGGGCGCCGGTCGCATCGAAAATCGCGTTGCCGATCGCTGCCGCTACGAGAGTGATCGCCGTCTCTCCCGCGCCCGTCGCCGGCGCTGCGGGGCGGTCCATCAGAACGATGTCGATGGCTGGCACCTGGATCCCCAGCGAAAGCGTGTGGTAGGTTCGCCAGTCGGTCGAAGTCACTTTACGATCGTCCCAGGTAATTTCCTCGCCGAGCGCGCGGCTCATTCCCTGCAATACTCCGCCCTCGATCTGATTGCGCAAGCCCTCAGGATTGGAGACCGGTCCGCAGTCGTGGGCGACAACAAAACGCGTGGCCTGCACTTGCCCGCTTGCCGGGTCCACTTCCACTTCGGCGACCAGCGCAGCGTACCCGTTGTCGCCCTCGTACGCGACGCAGGAGATGCCGCGACCAGTGACGATGACGGTGCCGGTGCGGGCAACGCCGCGCTTGGGTGAAGGACGCGCATCCCATCTCGCCGCCTTGGCCGCAGCTTTCACCGCGTCGATGATCCGCGTCTCCCGCAGGTGCTCTAGCCGGTAGGCAACTGGGTCGGCCTTGACATAGGCACAGATCTCATCCATAAAACATTCGTGCGCGAAGGTGTTTTGCAGGCGCACCGGCGAGCGCAGGGGCCCGGTAAAGAATGGAGATTTCACCGCATGCGTCAACACTCGTTCACTGCGGATCGAACCTGCTCCGCCGCATTTCCCGCCGACGCATCCGACCACGTACGATGGAACCGCGTTGTTGCCGTTGCGCAGTTCCCCGGTTGGCTCGACCGCCGTCCGCCGAGTAATCGTTTCCGGATCAAAGCCGGCCAGCATACCGGTGATTACATTTCCAGGTTTGTCATATCCCGGTCTCCCGCCAAACGATGCCGTCCATGTCTCGCAGTCCCAAACTTCGATGGCGCCGTTCGCATCGAGCCCAACCTGTTGCTCGATCACGCACGCCGAGCCATAGTTTTCGGAAACGAATTCTTCCTGTCGCGTGAGTTGCACGCGAACCGGCCGCTGGACAGCCTGCGACAGCAGCGCCGCATCGTAGGAGACCGTGTCGGCGGCGTTGAGTCCGTAACAACCCGAGCCGCGAACAAAAATCACGCGAACGCTGTCAAGCGGCAAGCTTGTGAGCGCTGAAACGCCATGCTGCGTTGGGTACACCGACTGGGTTGCCGACCAAACCGTCGCATGATCCGCTTGCACATCGGCGACGGCACATGAAGAACCGATGGAACCGTGCGCCTGATAGGGATGAGAGTACGTAGCTTTCAGAACGTGGGCGGCCGACTTCAGTTTGCTGTCCACGTCATTGGAATTGACCAGCATCAGGTCGCGGGAAGGCTGTTTTCGCATCGAGTTATAGAAGTCCTTTTGCGCCGGCAAGCCGGGCCCCGGCTTCCATTCGACCTTCAGAGCCTTGGCCGCTTGCGCTGCCTGCCACTGCTTCTCCGCGACTACACCGACGAAGTCTTTTCGCACGACGACTTTAATCAGCCCGGGAATGTGCTCCACCGATTTCTCGTCCACGTTCGCAACCGTCCCTGCCGTATCCGGCGGACGCAGCACTCGACCATGAACCATTCCCGGCACCTGAACGTTGTGAACAAATTCGAAGGTGCCGGTTATGAGCGCAATTTGATCCATCGACGGAACGGGTTTGCCCAAGACCTTCCATTCGTTCGGCGATCTGCGTTTCGCGATAGCACTAACAGTCAAATCGAAATGCTTGCCGCCAATCAACTCGCCATAGCTAACCCGGCGTCCGCTGCTTGCGCTGACGACGCCGTTCTCGAGCGCGAGTTGATCTGCGGGCGCGCCCAATTTCTGCGCTGCCATAGCGACCAGAGCCTCGCGTGCAGTTGCCGCAGCCTGCGCCAGATTCCGCGTATTGAAATTCGTCGGTGTGGACTGACTGCCGGACGTGGTTCCCTGATCTGGTGTCACAGATGTATCGCACTGAATCAGTTTTACCTTGGCAATAGGCACGCACAGTTCTTCCGCGACCAACTGTGTCTGCACCGTAAACATGCCTTGCCCGAAGTCGCACTTTCCGGTGTAGGCGGTCACCGTGCCGTCGGACGCGACCGCGAGCCAGGAGTCGAGTTTCTCCGGATCGACGTGCGACAGATGCGTATCGAAGGGCCCCTGCGCCAAGGCGAATGGCTCGATGAACGATGCAGCGCTGAAGCACACGACCAGCGCTCCAGAAGCCTTAACAAAGTCGCGACGGGAGATTTCTCTTTTCATGCGCGGCTCCGCTGGTAGCGCTTGATGGCGCGCATCATCCGGGTATGGGTAAAACACCGGCATAGCACATTCGAGAGGGCCTCGCGCATCTGATCGCCGGAGGCTTTCGGATTTTCATCCAGCAATGCCTTGGCCGTAAGGACTACGCCGCTGAGGCAGAACCCGCATTGAGCCGCCCCTTCATCGAGAAATGCCTGTTGAATCGGATGCGGTTTTTCAGGAGTACCCAATCCTTCCAGCGTCGTGACCTCCTGCCTTTTCACGGCGCTGACGGGCATCACGCAGGACCGCACCGCCCGTCCCTTAATCATGACCGTGCAGGCTCCGCACTGCGCGAGACCGCAGCCGAACTTCGGTCCACGCAATTGCAAATCGTCGCTGAGCACATACAGCAGCGGTGTCTCGGGATCGACATCCACCGTATGCAGGTGACCATTTACCTTCAGAGAAATGGCTGCCATCGTCTTCTCCCTCCAATCGCCTCCAACATCTCAGATGACGAAAGCTTACGACGAGGTGCGAGCAGACTTGGCCCGCAATTATGAATGATAACTACGGGATTCACAGTATCGAAAAATGTAAGCTGGCTTTCATAAAATTTGCGAAGTTCCAGGACGGCGATTGAAATTGAAAATAGAGAGGAGAACGTCTTTGATTCAACGATTTAAGAATGCGGTAGTGGCAGGAGTTACGGCGGTGGCGCTTTTGTTGTTTGTGGCAACTCCCCGCCTGCACGCGGATGAAAGGGAGAAGTGTCAGCATGCCGTCGCGAAGGCAGAGGCAAGACTGGACAAAGCCATCCGTGATCGGGGTGAGCGCAGCCGCGAAGCGGAGGACCGGCGGCGGGATTTGAATGCCGAACGGGAGCGGTGTTGGAATGAGTACCATCAGTGGTGGAACGCGAAAGAGAATCGATGGGAGACTGAACACAATTGGGATAACGATCATCACTAAGGTGGAAAGATATTATCCGATTGTCTACTGTCTAAGATTCTCTGCGTAGGGGTCCACCGTCTAACGAGCATCCCGTGACTCTTGCGAGTCCGGGACGCTCACCTTTATCGGGGCGAAGAAGATTTCAGTCTTTCATGTACTGCGCTTCGCCCAGCCCGAACGACCAGTTCTCCCACGCAACCTCGACCAGGCTAATAACGATATCTTCCGATCGAATGCCCGGTGATTTAGCCAGCAACTCCGCAATGCGCTTATACAGCGCGCGTTTTTGCCCAGGTTTACGCCCGGTGCTCAACGTGATCTGAATGAATACGGCTTTGTCCGAACGGTGAATCCCGAGGTACTGGGGGTCGTAAATGAGACTCTCCACACCGTGTTCAGTGATCACCTGAAAACGGTCGTCGGGCGGAATTGCAATGGCTTCAATCATCGCCGTATGAACTCCGTCCGCAATGGCCTTTCGATAAGCAGGAGAGGTTCCCTGCTGCAGATCGATCCGAACCAAAGGCATACCGGCTCCTTAGTTAATGTCTCAAAAGTAAATGTCTCAGAAAATGTTTCAAACAGATTTAGATGGAGTCCGCGTCATCCCGGATGCGGACCGGTGCCAATGTCGCAGAGGGTGCCCACTCTAACATCCTGTCTTTCGACGTCAGGGCCTGCCCTGAACGAAGTCGAAGGGGTGGGATTCCACAGCCGCGTAAATCTTGGGATTTCCTTCAATTCACCCGAAGATGCCTACAAAAACCCCGCTATCCCCCCAAAAGCCGTCCCCTCAAAAACGGTCCCCCGAATGTAACTCCCGGCCGCCATTTGCATCCAAATAAACAGGCGCATCGGCATGGTATACTGCGCTAAAATGGGGTGGCTGGGTCCCTCCACGTCCCTGCCCAAGGATTTCGTCACATGGCTGGTAGTTCGCGTCGTTCCAACTCTCGTTCTCTCTTCCTGATTGTCTTCATTCTCGCTCTCTTCGGTCTGCTCGGCATGCTGTTTGCGCAGCGAATTAGCCCCGCATCCACGCCCAGCACCGATTCCGACGTTCGGGACAGCTTGAAGCAGTTCACCGAGGTCTACGAAAAGGTCGAGGAGAACTACGCCGACCCGGTGAATCCCGATAAGGCCATTTATAACGGCGCCATCCCGAGCATGCTGCACCAGCTCGATCCGCACTCGAATTTCTTCGACCCGAAGTCCTACTCCGCCCTGCGAGAGGAGCAGCGTGGCAAGTACTACGGCGTCGGCATGACAGTCGGCCCGCGCAATAATAAAGTCATTGTCATCGCTCCCTTCACCGGCACTCCGGCCTATCGCGCGGGCATCCGGCCGGGCGACATTATTGCCGCGATCGACGGCAAGCCTACCGACAACATGAGCACCTCCGATGTGGCCGACCTGCTTAAGGGACCGAAGGGCACTACCGTCCGCATCACCATGTTGCGCGAAGGTTCCGACCATCCCATCGAATTCGCCGTCGTGCGCGATGAGATTCCGCGCTACAGCGTCGACCTGCATTTCATGATCAAACCTGGCATCGGTTACATGCACGTTTCCGGATTCCAGGAAACCACCGAGCATGAAGTCGCCGAAGCCCTCGATCAGATGGGCGATCTGAAAGGCCTCATCCTCGATCTCCGCCAGAATCCCGGAGGCCTGCTCAGCGAAGGCGTAGGCGTTGCCGATAAATTCCTCAAGAAGGGACAGTTGATCGTCTCGCATCACGGCCGCTCATCCCCGGAAAAGCGTTACGTAGCCGCTCATGGCAACGGAGGAAAAGATTATCCGCTGGTAGTCCTGGTCAATCGCGGTACCGCGTCCGCCGCCGAAATTGTGGCTGGAGCCATTCAAGATCATGACCGCGGCCTGATCGTAGGCGAGATCACGTTCGGCAAAGGCCTCGTCCAGACCGTCTATCCGCTGGCCGAAAATACTGGCCTGGCCTTGACCACCGCCAAGTACTACACTCCCAGCGGACGCCTGATTCAGCGTGATTATTCCAATCTCTCTCTTTACGACTACTACTACAACCGCGAGAGCGAGGAGAATAACACCAACCACGAAGTTAAGCTCACCGATGGCGGACGCACCGTCTACGGTGGCGGCGGCATCACTCCCGACGTGAAACTTCCGCCCTACAAGTCCAACAAGTTCCAGGACGAGTTGCTGCAGCACTACGCGATATTTAATTTCGCAAAGCGCTACGCTCTCGCTCACAAGATCACGCAGAAATTCGAAGTGGACGATGCACTGTTGCAGGATTTCCGCAAATTTCTTGACGAGGAAAAACTTCCTTTTACCGAAGGCGAGATGATTGAGAACAACGACTGGCTGCGCTCCAACATCAAGAGCGAAATCTTCGTCGATGCCTTCGGCCAGGAAGAAGGCTTGCAGGTACGGGCGGAGACCGATCCCGACGTCATCAAAGCCCTGGAACTGATGCCGCAAGCACGCGCTCTCTCCGACAACGCCAAGAAAGTCGTCGCGGAACGTAACGCTGCGCCAGCGGTTTCCCGCTAGCGAATTTATCTCCTGTTCCAAGCTTAGGGCCCGGACCGCCGGGCCTTTTGCTTTTTTGTTTTCTGATATTTCCGCCGATTTTTCCCACTAAAGCTTCCCGCGTCACTCTCGGTTTGCATCTAATTTTGGCTTGTTGCCTATGACCCTGACCTTTCGCCGCCTCACCGCGCTCGTCGTCCCTCTCTTAGTGACCCTCGCGTTGGGTTCGGGCGAGGGCTCCCCGGCCGCGACCTCGTCCCCTTCCGGCCACCAGCTAGGCCATAGTCGGAAAATGATGGGCGTCGGCAATTTCGGTGAAGTCACGCCCGATCTTTTTCGCGGCGCGCAGCCCACCCGTAAGGGTTTCCAGGCGCTGGCGAAAGATGGCATCAACATTGTCGTGGATACCCGCGGCGATCGGTCCAAGAGCGAAGGAAAACTGGTGCGCAGTCTCGGCATGCACTACGTTGCGATTCCCTGGCACTGCCCCTTCCCCCACGACGAGGCCTTCGCGCGCTTCTTGAAACTCGTCCGGGAGAATCCAGGAAGAAAGATATTTGTGCACTGTCGTCTCGGCGACGACCGTACTGGAATGATGATTGCCGCCTATCGCATCGCCGAACAAGGGTGGACGGCGGACGAGGCAATGCGCGAAATGCAGAAATTCGGCTTCACCGAGGCCCATCACCTGATCTGCCCCACGTTGGCGTCGTACGAAAAAGACTTTCCCAAACATCTGAAGAGCGACCCCGCCTTCAGAGGCGTCCGCTGATGGAGCGCCGGGCGTCCCCCGCCCAGCCTTTTCTTAGAACTGGGAACTGAGAACCGGGAACTGAGAACTTTCCCCACCAACTTCCCCCTTGAGTGTCTCGCCAGAAAGCCCTAAAGTACAGAAAGAGAAACGCGCGGAGGCGCCTGTCTGCTGGCGGCAATCATGCTTCAGTCCGGGCGATGGATTCAGTCCGCACCCGGGCTACAAATCGGCCCGTGGATTCCAGCCGTATTGCTGGCCATCGGCGCGGGCATCATGGATTGGCGCTCCCGGCGGATTCCGAACTGGCTTACCGTTTCGGGCCTGACGGCTGGACTCGCGATCAACACGATGATCTACGGCTGGCTGGGAGTGAAAGCAGCATTGCTTGGAACGCTGTTGGGCTTGGGACTGCTGCTGCCCTTCGTCCTCGTTCGCAGCCTGGGTGCTGGAGACTGGAAGCTGGCCGGCGCTTTAGGAGCCTGCCTAGGTCCCAGCCAACTGCTGGCCGTGCTTTTGGGGTCGATTCTGGTTGCGGGAGTGATGGCGCTCGCAGTGGTCTTGTGGAAAGGACGGCTAAAACAGACGCTCCTGAACATCGCGGATTTACTGGCAGCATTGTTCAGCCTGCGTATGCCGGGAGCCGAGGTATCGCTCGACAGTCCGCAGTCCACTAAAATTCCCTTCGGCGTCGCCATGGCGCTGGCCGTCCTGTTCTATGGAGTAGGCCGAGCGCTGGGGAAGGTGTGAGGCAGGATTTGTAATTGTTGGATTTGTAATTTGTAATTTGCAATTGCTCACTTGCAGTTTGGATTTTTCGATTTTGGATTTTGCACCTTTGGATTTTTAGTTTGTCACCCTCTTTATTTAGAATTTGTCATTCCCATTGATTGAGCTTGTCATCCTGAGCGGAGCGAAGGACCTGCTTGTTGCTGAAGATCAAATCATTCGCGCGCCACCTCAAAAGCGCCGACGGCGCAGAGATCGCCGAAGCCGCGCTCGTGCTCCCACTCGTATTCATGCTCCTCTTAGGCATCGTCTGGTTTGGACGCGCCTTCAACATTTATTCCACCATCCAGCAAGCCGCCCAGCAGGGAGCCGTCACCGCCGCCCGCGCCACCTGCGCCACCTGCTCGCCGGGTAACACCTCTCCCACTGACAACGCGGTAGACACCGCTACCACCGCCGTAATGCAGGCGTCCAATCTCGATCTGACGCAAATTATTGCCAGCGGTCCGTCGCCCCTTTCCTGCCAAAACACTGCGACGCCGGCGACCTGCACCACCAGCACCCACAACATTACGATCTGCCGGCAGGCGCTGCTGAATTCCACAACCACTCCGCCGTTGCAATGTGGAACCGTAGTCGCTTTTCAATATCCCTTCACCTTCAACTTTCCAGGCACTTCGCTCAACATGCAGAGGATTATTTTGTCGGCGCAGGCTCAGACCCGGACGGAGAACTAGATGCCCGTCTCACGGATTTTGCATCGTCGCGACATCTTTTGCCCCGCGAAATGCGTGAGAACGATCGCATCCAGCGTGCTCCCTCTGCTGGCGGAGGAGCGCGGCTCGGCTCTGCTGGAATTTTCCATCACCTTGCCGCTGCTCGTGGTATTCGTCGTCGGCATCTACGATTTCAGCGGCGCTTTCAACCAGAAACAGAAAATCGAGCAGGCCGCGCAGGAAGGGGCCATCCTTGCCGGCGCGCAGCCGATGACCGACGTCACCGGAGGCACCGCTTCCGTTCCCACTAACCCCGATTCTCTGAAAGCGGTGGTAACCGCAATTTTCAATTCCCTCGCCGGCAGTGGAGCGCTGCCCAACGCGAACACGGGATCTTGCGTGATGCCGCCTCCTGCGCCCTCCCAACCAAACGGCGGCCTTTCGTGGACTTATACGATTTCAGGCTGTTCTTCCGCGACTGGCATTAACAACCTCATCATTACCATCAACCGCGGATGCGTATGTGCCGCTGCGCCGACCTGCACCGCCGTGCCGCCCTGCGCCTCGGGCCCGCCGGTAGCCGTCGCCAGCAGCGTTACGATTACGTTTCCCTATAATTGGCGATTCAATAGCGTGGTTCAATTGTTAATACCAGGCGCAGCTTATGCGGCGATAACTCAGCTCACTGAAACCGCAACAGTCCATAACCAGATGTGAGGATGCTTGCCACCCCATCGATCGAATTTGCGAACGAATTTGCGGCCTAATTTGCGGCCTAGGTTGCGGCCTAAGCTGCGGCGTAATCACGAGGAAGGAATCGTGATCATGCTCGTCGCTGTGTTCATGCTCTTTGTCGTAGGAGGAATGGCCGCGCTGTCGATCGACGCCGTCACGATCTACACCGCGCGCAGCGAGGCGCAACTGGCAGCCGATGGCGCGGCCCTAGCAGCCGCACGCATGCTCGCCAACTCAGGAATGACTTCGAATGCGCCCGGCTTGACGGCGGCGGCAGAGACCCTCGCCAGTGCGGTCGCCATCCAGGTCGCGCAAAATAGCCTCGTCGGAGGAAGATACCTGGTCGCCACCAACGGCGAGGTCGACGGTCAGTTTTTCCGTCGGAACCACCACCAATCCCAAAGTCACCGTACGGACGCAAAGAACCGATCTGCCAACCTTCTTCGCCCGCATCTGGGGAAGCACGCAGATCACTGTGGCCGCCTCGGCGACCGCCGAAGCCTACAATCCTTCGGGCGCAGTACTTTCGTCCGGCACCAGCGCACCACCCGTCGAACCCATTTGCGTAAAGCCGTGGCTGCTGCCGAACATCGACCCCACAAATCCAGCGTCGACCATTTTCGGCACCGATGGCTCCATCACCAACTCAAACCTGTCTGGGATGGTCGAGCGGCATCCCGATGACTTCCGCATGCGGACCGGCCGGCAACTGCTTGTCGGGCGCACTCCCCTCCAGTGGCGTTGGAATTACTATCCTGGCGATCAATCTTCTTTCCCTGCCCCTGCCACAGCGTTACCCTCCTGTAGCCTGGTCCCGGCGACTACGACTATCAGTTAAGTATTGCGGGTTGCGTGCAGTTACCAATCTCATGCCAAGCAGTCGCGACTGCCAACGTCGACATAACAGCCTACGGCGCGACCCGAAATGGGGACACGGCGGACGCCGTGAATTGTCTGGCGCACGCAACAAACAACCAGGGATGACCAACTCACTTCCACCGCTCCGCCGACCGCGCCATTCCAGTTTCTCGTCGGCATCTGACAATCCAGTGGTCGTCGCCAATCCTGCATTCCCCGCCCTGAGCAACGTAATGGTCAGTGATTCGCTGGTCACGGTGCCTGTATTTAACAGCACCACCGGCGTGGCGCCGGGGAGCCCACTGACCTCATGGGCTACGTGCAATTCTTCTTGCAGCCCGATGGAACCGCCGCGCCAGACACCGGATTGCTCAGCGGCAATATCAATACCACCATCGTCAACATGGCAGGTTGCGGTACCAATGTTGGTGGCGCTCCCATTCTCGGCAACGGCGCCTCTCCCGTGGCCGTGCGCCTGATCTCGCCATAGCAGTTTGCGTAGGAACTCGAACCATGCACTTGATGTGGGTTGATGCGGTGGGTTGCCCGGTGCCGAGAAATTAGTCGCGACGCGTCAGGATGACGCGTTCCAGGATGAGTGCATTTCCGACAAAAATAAAGTTGTAGCGGGAACCATTCAGCAGCGCCGCTAGCACATCCTGTGCTGAAGCCGGCCCGAGATCCGCGACTACGTCTTCCTGCTCGGCGCCCGCCGGAATGGCGATCTCAGCCTGCGTCTGGCGCTGCACTTCAAACAACACTTCAGCCAGCGTAGCCCTCTCGGCGCGGATGCGCAGCATCCCTCCGTCATATGAAACCGTCACTCGCGGCGCCGGTGGAACCGCATTCGCAACCACAGGAAGCGATCCGCCCGCCGCCTGTGAAACCATCTGCGATACCGCCTGCGGGACGGCCTGAGGAACTGCCGCATCCATCGTTGCCGACGCCAGCTTGACGTTCGACGGCGCCGACGTATTCTGACGAAGCACGAGCGGCATTCTGCGAAGCCTGGCGGCAGGCCGCGTCGCAACCTCAGGCGTCCCGGCTCCGCTGGCAACCACCTGGCTCGAATTCACCTGGCTTGCATTCACTTGACCCGGTTTCATCTGACCCAGCTTTACAACCACCGCGTTCTGACCGGTCGATATCTGATAGGACTGGGGCTCGGAAAGATCCAGCACAACGCGAGTAATCGGAGGATTGCTGAAAAATAATCCCGCTCGAACCCGCTTCAGCGCACCGCGATTCACTTGCAGGGCGCGCAATTCGGCGGCAGGAAGCGCTCCGGGAAAATCCACGACAATGCGGTCGGGACCTGTAATGGCCTGCGTATCCGGCGCAACCGGAGCCCCGGAAGTCTGAATTTCCACCTCCATCGCGGCTCCACTCCCCCGCACCAGCACGTGCTGGACGCGAGCGCCGTTCGTCGCACCCGTCTGCGAAATAGCCGGGGCACACAGCGACACCGCGATGCCCAGCAGGGCTCCGAAATAGCAGAGGCGTAGCATGATGGCTCTGTCACAAGTCTAGCAGTTATGGGAAGGCCAATCGGAATCGGAAGTCGTAGCACATCAGGTCCCCGTGCCGGTGTCAAGTGTCAGGTCTCAGATCCCAGGTTTCTTGTGGCATGTGGTCTTGGGCCTTGGAATTTGATTTTCCTGAGAACCGAGACCTGCCACCTGAGACCTGTAACTATTCGGTCTTGATGGCCGCAATCGGCGCCGCACAGGCGACTTTATGACTGCCGTCGCAGAAAGGACGGTTGGAGGAAGCACCGCACCGGCAAAGGGAAAACGCCGTCTTACCCGTCAGATCGTATTTCTTGCCATCGAGGTCGACCATCTCGACCAGACCATTAGGATCGTCGATGCGCAAAGGACCGTTCGGTCGCACCGTAATCGTGACTTGTGCCATGATGCCTCCTCGATATGAATAACTTTCAAATTAACCCAGAACCACGGAAGTTGCCAGCCGTTGGAACCAGTTATCAGTTATCAGTTGTCAGTTCTCAGTCGTCAGTTAAACCTGAATCAGAAGAATGATCTCGCGATTTTGGGATTCGGTATAACTGAGAACTGAGAACTGACAACGAGAAGAACTGCTTCATCGCCATCGGTCTGCCACTTCAAACCACAGAATCTTCGACCACTCATCGAAGGTGTTCTTCGCCCACTCGCGAGTCGTCCACCAGGCCTCGCCAAACACCCTCGGATTCCGCGCCGCCGCCACGCTGATCTGATATTGCGTCAGGCGATGGCGAAAAATCATCGAGGCGCGCCGCGTATGAAAGTCGGAGGTCACGATCAGCACCCGATGTGCGTCCATCGACCTCAAACATCGGCTCACGTCATCGACCTCGGCAAACGTCGAGAGACTGACGATCGGGCACACCGAAACGCGGCTGGATTCTCCAAACCCATTCACGTATTTCTGCGCGATATCGGTCAGACGCTGATCGTAGACCATCTCCTGCGCCTCAACGTCCAGAAACGCGCGTGGAGCAACTCCCTCGCGCAGCAGTTCCAGGCCGTGCGCAGGACGAAGATTGGTTTCCCCGGCTAGCACCACGATGGCATCCGACGGCTGCGGTTCATCCAGCACTAAGAAGTGCGCCGCCTGGCTGGCGGCGACCAGAACAATAATCAGAACGGCTAGAAACGACAGAATGGGTAATCGGAAGAATCGCATCTCATTCGAATGTTACTAAGGAAACCGAAACGCCGCTGAACTCGATTACCGCAGTAACCAAGATCGCAATCCCACCGAAAAATTTCCCCGAAAATCGCGCGAAAATCATACGAACCACTCCGCATCGCGGCTTCGAACATCGTCCCCGATGCTAGAATTATCACTGCTCTTATGACGACTCAGATCACTGCTCCTTCTCTGTTCACCGATTTGAAAAGCCGCATCGACGCGCGCCGGGCTCAAGTCGGCATCATCGGACTCGGCTACGTCGGCCTTCCACTGGCCCTGCTTTACAGCGAACAGAAATTTCCCGTGACTGGCTTCGATATCGATCAGCGAAAAATCGATATCCTCGCCAGCGGCGGTACCTATATTTTCCGCATCACGCCCGAGGAAATCGCGGCCGCGAAATCGAGCGGCTTCAAAGCTACCGCCGACTATTCGCAAATCACCGCCATGGACGCAATCATTATCTGCGTCCCTACGCCGCTGAACGAGTATCACGAGCCCGACCTCAGCTACATCACCAACACCGCTCACGCCGTGGCGCCCCATCTTCGCGCCGGCCAGATCGTCATCCTTGAGAGCACCACTTACCCCGGCACGACCGAAGAAGTCCTGATTCCGATTCTCGAAAACGAAAACAAAGCCGGACTGAAAGCATCGCGCAAAGGCGCCGCCGGCGATAACAATATCTGGGTGGCGTTCTCGCCCGAGCGCGAGGATCCCGGCAACACGCAGGTGGCTCGTCACGACATTCCCAAGGTGATCGGAGGACTCGATCCCCAAGCCAGCGAAATCGCTGCCGCGCTCTACGGTTCCATTTTCCGGCGCACCGTTCCCGTCTCCTCGCCTGCCGCCGCGGAGATGACCAAGTTGTTGGAAAATATCTACCGCTGCGTCAACATCGCGCTGGTCAACGAACTCAAAATGCTCTGCCTGCGCATGGACCTCGACATCTGGGAGATCATCGACGCCGCCGCCACCAAGCCGTTTGGCTTCCATCCGTTTTATCCAGGGCCAGGCCTTGGCGGACACTGCATTCCAGTTGATCCTTTCTATCTTTCCTGGAAGGCCAAGGAGTTCGACTTCCGCACCCGCTTCATCGAACTGGCCGGCGAAATCAACGTGGCGATGCCCTACAACGTAATTGCCTCCACTATCTCCGCGCTCAATCGTCAGAAAAAATCCATCAACGGTTCGAAAGTTCTGGTTCTGGGAGTTGCCTACAAGAAAGACATCGACGATCTACGCGAGTCGCCCGCCCTCACCATCATCGAACTGCTGCAAAAAGAGGGCGCGCTGGTCAGCTATAACGATCCCTACTTCCCTTTCGTCGGCCGCGGCCGCAAGTACGACTTGCAGATGAAATGTACCCCGCTCGACAATCTCGGCCAATACGACTGCGTGCTCGATCGTCACCGATCACTCCGACTACGACTACAAGAAGATCGTCAACGAAGCCCGATTGGTGGTGGATTCGCGGAATGCCACCCGCGGCATCAAGAGCGACAAGGTCGTCCACTGCTAGGCTCGCGTAGGTCCAACCGAACGTAGGGACGGACGCATTCGTCCGTCCAGCCGAGCGTGGCTCGGCCGTCTGCCGGCGGCCACCACAATTCCGGATTCCCTATGGTGCGACCGCCGCCTTTCCTGTACCGACTCCTGTGTCCCACGACACCGATCAGAACACACTCCCTGTGCTAGTATTTCGCGTTGGCCCAAAGCAGCGTCCACCCTGCGCGCTGCATCTTTATAGTGTGCCGAGGACAGTGTGCCAATGAAAGATACGCTCGGAATCCTACTCGCCGGTGGCGCCGGCGAGCGCCTCTATCCACTCACCCGCGACCGCGCCAAACCAGCCGTAACCTTCGGCGGCATCTACCGCATCATCGACATCACGCTTTCCAACTGTGTCAACTCCGGACTCCGTCGCGTCTTTATCCTTACCCAGTACAAGGCGCTCTCCCTGAATCGCCAGATCCGCGAAGGCTGGAACATCTTCGGACGTGAGATTGGCGAGTTCATCGAGATCCTGCCTCCGATGAAGCGGGTCAGCGAAAACTGGTATATGGGGACGGCCGACGCCGTCTATCAGAACATCTATTCCATCGGCTCCGAGCAGCCCAAGTACGTCATCATCCTCTCCGGCGACCACATCTACAAAATGAACTATGAGCGCATGCTCAAACAGCACCAGGATGCCGCCGCCGACGTCACCGTCGCCACCCTCGTGATGGACCCCTCCGAATGCCGCCACTTCGGCGTGGTCGACATCGACTGCGACAATCGCATCATCGGCTTCCTCGAAAAGCCAAGGACCACCGAACTGCGCTCGCCCTACGATCCAACGAAAATATCGGCATCGATGGGCATCTATATTTTCAACACCGACGTGCTCATCCCCGTTCTCCTTAAAGACGCCGAGGATCCCGATTCCAGTCACGATTTCGGCAAGAATATTCTGCCCAAAATGCTCGGCGATTACCGCGTCTACGCCTTCAATTTTGTCGACGAGAACAAGAAGGAAGCCCTCTACTGGCGCGACGTGGGCACGCTTGAAGCCTATTACGAAGCCAACATGGATCTGGTTTCAGTCTCCCCTGTCTTCAATCTTTACGATGAACAGTGGCCCATCCGCACCCATCAGCGGCAATATCCGCCGGCGAAATTCGTCTTTGGCGAACCAGGACGCATGGGTCATGCCCTCGATTCGCTGGTCTCTTCCGGCTGCATCATTTCCGGTGGATCCGTCGAAAATTCCGTGCTCTCTCCCGATGTGCGCGTCAATTCCTACTCTGAAATCGAGAGTAGCATTCTGTTTTCGCACGTGAACGTGGGTCGTAGTTGCCGCGTTCGCAAAGCCATCATTGATCGCGACGTCCACATCCCCGAAGGAACAACCATTGGCTACGATGCCGAGGCCGATCGCGAGCGCTATTTCGTCACCGATAGCGGCATCACCGTCGTCACCCGCGATTACTCCTTGTTTGAGAACCCGGTGAGCGTGGATTACTTCACCAGTGAGTAGAAACCAGTTCTCAGAAGCCATCTCATAAATCGGTTTTGAAAGGGCACGGCTTGAGTTCCGCAAAGAGCCACCGAGGACAAGGGCCTTTAGCCCCTGAGGGAACAGCGCCCCACTCCGGCGGCCCATTTATGAGATGACTTCTCAGTTCAAACCAACTGGGAACTGAGAACTCTCATCCGGTAAACTTTCTCTACGCCATGTCCCTAAACCCTCGCCGCCTTTTCAAGCGCCTTTTCAAGAAAGAGAAGCAGGAGCGCCGTATCCTGCGCCAGATCGAGCGCACCGGCGATCAACTGCAGCCCGAATATCATCGCCCCACGCCCGAATGCCCACATCCCGACCGTTGGCGCATGTTCGATTCCATGACCGCCGAAGCCGAGGTGCTCGAATTTCTGCGCACCCTCGTCACCACCATCAAGCCCCAACTCGTGGTCGAAACCGGAACCTTCAGCGGCATCAGCACGCTCTGGATCGCCGAGGGATTGAAAGCCAACGGACGCGGACGCGTCATTACCTGCGAATTCGATTATGCAATCTACGAGAACGCCAAGGCGCGAATTCAAGCCTCTGGACTCGCCGACTGGATCGAACTTCGCAATCAATCAAGCCTCGATATGAAAATCGATGGCACCATCGACCTTTTCTTCAGTGACAGCGACATGCCCATCCGCGAGCAGGAAATTCTCCGTTTTCTGCCGCAGATCAGCCCCTATGGCCTGATCCTGATGCACGACGCCAGTTCGCATTTAAAGATCGTCCGCGAAGCCGCTCTTAAACTCGAACAAGACGGCCTGATCTCGGTTGTGCTGTTGCCGACTCCGCGCGGCCTGGTCGTAGCGCAAAAACGCGAAGGCCGAAGTTAGAGACGATTCGGAGCGCTGGGCGAGGGCCAGGCACTCCGCTGCCTGGGGAACTGCGTCTTGTTTTCAGGATTTGTATCAAGGTATCGCTTTGGCGCTACCGCAATTTTTCAAGATTACTCGCCCCTTTAGGGCCACACCACTCCTGAGCCGAAATAAGTTCGTTCAATACCGGTCCCGATCCTTAGATATCAGTTCGGCGCCACTCACGGCCAGGATCTTGTCGCCGTAGATCTTTCGCAACCGGGCCGCGAAATCAGGGAATTTTCTCGCGGCTTCCATCTTCTCCCGCAACCTTTGAACGATCGCTGGTCGACGCTTCTTGCTTTTGATCTTTTGATCTCTTCTCATGTAAACTATCCTTGCCTCACAGATTCGCCTGGCACCTTTTCTATTGCTTCACCAAATCGTCCGCCAGCAAATGTGCCTTCTCGGCCAGCGTGCTCGCTCTCCGCACATCGCCTTCCTCCAGCGCCGAACGTGCGCCAGCGATGTAGTTCCGGATCTGTCCCACCGTCTCCTGCCCTTGTACATCGAGTTTGCGGCCCTCCAGTTGCTTCAGTTCCCTGTCGGCCGAGCCCAGCCATTGCTCGGTGTTCTGGCGCTGGCGTGCCGCTTCCGCAGGAGTCATGCCGGGAATAATCTGCGCCGTCGGTTCGCTCGCGCCGCCCTCCCGGACCACAATCTTACGCGGAGCACCGTCGGGCGCTGCCACGGACGCAGTCGCGGCCCGCTTGCGGCGCTTCGCGGTTCCGTTCGTTGAGCCGGTATTCTTGGAATTAGCCTCCGTATTTTTTTTCGCGGCGCTCTCCGGCGCTTTCTCCTCGGCGGACGGAGGTTGCGGATTCGCCGGTGCATCTGGCACAGTCTTTGCAGGAGCTTGTGCAGGAACGGTCGGAGCCGGAGCCTGACCAGAAGATTTCCCGGAACCTGCGCCATCTTGTTGACGAGAGGCTGCTCCCCAAGCCGCAAAAGTTAATCCAAGCGCGATCGCAAGTCCGCAGGCAAGTCGCATAACGGTACCAAAGCGAATTGTTTCGTATCGTTCTACAGAACGCAAGGTGAACCACGCCACGTGAACGGCGCGAGGTAACGCACGCAACGGACGCGGCAACCCGGCGTCGCTCGAACTGAGCGCTATACTGTGTCCGGACTTCTGAAATCCGAGGAGACGCATGGTTCGCTTGCAAACTTGTTTCGCCATGGCGAGTCTCACCCTTCTCCTCACCTTCCCTCTCCGGGCGCAGGCTCAGCAAACCCAGGCTCAGCAAACCAACGTCCAGCAAGCCCAAGCTCGGCAAACCAAAGCTCAGCAAACCAATGTGCCTACCTTCACTTCCTCCACTGAATTGGTCTTGATCCCTGCCGTCGTTAACGACAAATCGGGAGTCCACATACCGGGTCTCACGAAAGAAGACTTTGCTCTCAAACAGGACGGCAAGCCTCATCCGATCGCGTTTCTTGAGGAAGTGAAGACCAATTCAACCCGGTTGCTCCGTTCCGCAGGAGAGAATGGAACCTTCAGCAACTTCGAGCCCGGCAACAGCGGTTATCAGCGTCTCAACATCATCGTTTTTGACTTTCTGAATACTCCATTTTCCGACCAGGCCAACGCCAGGAAGGAGTTGCTTAAGTTTCTCTCGGAAGCCGCCGAATCCGGTGAGCCTATGTGTCTGCTCGCGCTCACCCGCGGCGGCCTCACTTTGCTTCACGATTTCGCCGACGATCCGAAGCTTCTCGCCGCCGCCCTGCGCCAAGCCCAGTCCAGCGCCGCGCCACTGATCCACGAATCGGTAGTCGACCCCGGGCACCCGCCACCCGGCGATGCCTTGGCAGCAGCGCTTACTAAGATGATCAGGGATCAATTGCAATCCGAGGCGGTAATGGCATCGACCGAGGCCAAGGACGCCGCCTTCATCACCGTGCAGGCCTTGCAGCAGCTCGCCAAGGCATTTCGCGGCTTGCCCGGACGTAAGTCTCTGATCTGGGCCAGTTCAGGCTTTCCCTTCTCCTTGAGTCCTCCCCCCACGCTGATGTGCGATCCCGCGTGCCCAGTTCACCAGCGGGGTGAAATTCAAGCGGCCTACGACAATCTCTGGAAAATCATGAACGATGCCCAGATTGCCATCTACTCCGTCGATCTGCGATCGGCTGCTTCCGGCATATCCATGACCTCTGGAGGCGTTCGACCCTCCGATATTGGAGACGCCCAGTTTGATACCGACGCGCAAGAACAATGGAAGAGGCAGGACACCGACAGCGCGCTCCAACTATTTGCGGAAAACACCGGGGGCAAAGCCTTTCTAGGAGGCGGCAACCTGGTCGAAAGCTTTCGTCAAGCCACTCAGGATGACAGCGGTTACTACATGCTCGGCTATTACATCAGTCAAGGCGCCAAGCCGGGATGGCATCAGATCTCGCTGACCGTCAGTAGAAAAGGCGCCCATACACGCTACCGAAACGGCTTTTTTCTGGCGCGCGACACCTCCACGACGTCCGCTCGGCAAGACGAGCAGTTAGCTCTCGCGTCTCCCCTCGATTTCGTTGGCGTGCCGGTTTCGATCACTTGGTCGGGCAGAAGCGCCGGCAAATCTCCAGGCAAGACCAGAGTGGAATTCGACCTGGTGATGCCACCCAGTTTCGCTTCTGTCGACGAATCCGATCAGAATCACATCGTGGTCGATATCGCCGCCGTAGCCAAGAATCTAAATGGAGTCGTGGTCACCCAAGTGTCTCAGCGCATCGACACCCACCTCAAACCCGACGGCCTGGAACAGATCCAGCACCACGGTATGACCTACCGCAACGCACTCCAACTTCCACCCGGAGACTACGTCGTCCGCTTTGTCGTCCGGGACTCCCTCGGAAATCGCATGGGAAGTGTCGCCGCCCCGATCAAGGTAGGGCCGTAATCGCTGTGCGCCCTCGACCAGTGGGCCTGTCGCAGAACAATCATTACTAGTGTCGCGTCCCGTAAATTCGCGGCATAAACAGAAATGCTTTGAAAGGGCGCGGCTTCGGCCGCGCCGCAAACAGCACCAGAAAATAAGGGCTTTAGCCCCTGAGGGATTCCGCGTACCGCTAACGAACTCACCGCGACAGGTAACCAGGTCGCCCGGCGATGCGCGTCTTATTCGTTTTCCCGCAGCAGAACCGACACGATCTTCCACTCCCCGTTCCACTTCGAGAGCGTAATGTAATCCACCCAATCTGCAGTCACCAGCTTTGCCGAAGCAATGTCACCATCGATGTCGAGCACCGTGATCTGTTCCTTTTTTCCCGGTGAACGCTTTGGCTCTTTTGAGCGCACATCCTGCACCATCTGCAAACCAGTCTTCTCCGTCATTCTAAGTTGGCCGTCCGACCCGCTGATCGTGTGCTTCAGGTAGTGAGGATGCAGCGATTTTTCCATCCGGGCGGCATCGCCTGTGTAATATCCCTCGATGTAGTCGGCGACCGTGGCGCGAACACCTGCTTCGTCGGACGTCTTGGGCTTCGTGGCGGATGCAACATTGAGTAACAAGATTGTGAGTAGGCTGAACGCGAATGCGACGCTTTTCATTGGACGGTCTCCCGAATGCTCGTCCCCGAACGCTCGGTGCGAGCCCTACGATTATCATGCGCTACCAGTGGCCTGACAAGCGGCACGAACGTACACGTCCGGTTGCGGAGGGCACGTTTTTCGGTCAGACGGCATGTTTCGTACGCAGCGTACTCGCTCCACCAAAAAAACCGGGAAAGCGTTTCCGCTTTCCCGGTTCGTGCTTCAGGTTGAGAGTGAGTCTTACTCGGTGCTGCCCGCCTCGGCGCCCGCGCTGATGGATTCGTTTTCGGGTTGCAGGATCACGCCATCAAACGGCGTCGCACCCACAAAACGTCCGCCAATCACGCTGACCCGGCGCAGCGGGTATCCGCTGTCCGGACCGCGCTGCCACGAACGTCCACCGTCGCGGCTTTCGAAGATCACTCCAGTTGCATCGCTCGTAGCCAGCAGGCGATGGTGCGAGGAATCGAAGCTGACGGAAGTGATGTCCTTGCCCGGCAGGCCGTTCACCACATGCTCCCAGGTCGCGCCGCCGTCTCCGCTGCGGTAACCGCCCTCCCGGGAAGCAACCATCATCTGGTTATCGGAAGCGAGCGCTACACTGCGAATGCCTACGATAAACGAGGGCAGGCCAGCGTGTTTCCAGATTTTTCCGCTATCGATCGAGACCAGCACGTTGGAACGCGTTGCCGCGACCACCGTGTAATCTTTCGCCCGTATGGAAACGAAATCGATTTGACCCAGGACCGCCCCGCCCTTCCAGGTTTTGCCCTGGTCGGCGCTTTCGTAGATTCCGCTGGTCGTTGCCGCCAGCCAGCGTTTCGAAGCGAGCTCCAGATCATTCACCCGCGATACCAGTTCCGTCTTCTCGATGGCTGTCTTGGTGACCGCTTTCTTCGAACCTTTCGGCACGAACTTCGTCGTATGCTCGATCACCACCACGTTCATCGAATGCCATGCGCTGGCATCGCGCTGCAGCGAATACACGCCATGGTTCGTTCCGGCCACCAATTCGCCGCTCGGAGCCTGCTTCAGCGCGAATACGTCTTTCCCGCCCAGACCGGCCGCCTTCTGGAGCCAGTGTTGCCCCGCATCGTTGGAGTAGAAGACACCGCCGTACTCGCGATCGTTCACCACGCCAACATAGAGCGTGTTGGGATCTTTATTGTCCGCCAGCAACGCCGAGACGTAACGGTGTGCGTAGCCTTTATTGGAGGTGCTCCAGGTAGCCGCGCCATCGTTCGAAGCCATCACGCCGCTGCGGTCCGTAGCCAGCAGAACGCGATTGGAATCGCGGGGATCGACCATCACGTCATTGACCACCACATCAGGACTGCTAACCTGCTTCCACACCTTGCCGAGATCGACTGTCTTCCAGAGGCCCTCGGTGGTTCCCGCGTAAACAATGTTTTCGTGCGTAGGATCCTGTTTCAGCACGCGGGTGCGGCGAGCGGAAAACGGGATGCCCTTAATCTTGTCAAACAGATTGCCCGCCGTTTCGCTCTTGTAGATTCCCGAGCACGCGCTGGCGAACACGATCGATGGATTGTCATGGTCGACGATTACCGAGAACACGTCGGAATCATCGATCATGCCCTTATTAATATGCTGCCAGTTGGCGCCGCCATCGGACGTCTTCCAGGCCAGGTGCCAGGTTCCGGCATACACCGTGTTCGCATCCTTGGGATCGACCGCAATCGATTCGATATTTTTGACTTCAGCGGAGTTCGCGGGCGTGAGACGCTCCCAGTTATTGCCGCCATCGTTGGTGCGATAGACGCCATCCAGAGCGCCCGCGACCAGGACTCGCGAATCAGCTTTGTACATGGCTAGCGCCCGGATCGATTTGCCATGCATCGCCGGCAAAGTTTCCCAGTTGCGGCCACCATCTTTGGAACGGAAGATCTCGCCGATCTGCTGGCTGGCCAGACTCCAGGCCGAGACATAGATGCGGTTGGAATCCTGAGGATCGAGGACGATGTGGTCGAGCACGTATTCGTCTCCGCCGAGGCGCGCGAGGCGTGACCAGGTTCGTCCGGCATCGATCGAGGTGAACATCTGACCGGTGCTGGTTCCGAGCAGAATGTGATCGGGGTTGTGCGCATCATACGCCAGGCTGCGCGCATCACCTCCGTCGGGACCAACTACCTGCCAGGGCCCGGAGGCCATGAGGGCAGTGGTCATAAGTGTGACAGCAATACTTACGGCGAGAAGCCATAAACTCGTGCGGAGAACGTTCCGTTGCCCTGTGAAATTCATGCGCGTAGATTGACCCCTGCGAACGATATTCGCCTGCGCTTAACTTTAGACAGGCTAGCACGGATGGGACAAGGTTACCGAAGAACAAGCAATCGAAAGGCCGGTGAGGATTGACCCCACCGGCCTTTCGTGTTTCCCTGCTCCTGTTATTGGGCCTTTTTCGCCTTCTTGGCCACCGGCTTCGGATGATCCGGTACCGCCTTCACCTTCATCTCATCCACCGGCGTCGTGCTGCCGGCTTCTGGGAAGGTCGCGCCCGCCGGAACAATCCACTGTTCCGACGTCATCGTCCCGGCGTTGCCGGTGCGAGCCTCGATGCGGCTGGCGTCGATGTTCTGTTTCGCCTCGCCTCCCGAGATGTACGCCTTCACGTTGAGCGCCCGCTCAGCCGCCAGGTTCTTACGCTTTTCCTTCGGATCAGCGTTGCCAACGACGACCAGCTTGGCGTCCGGATCCTGCTGCAACTTAAGGGCAACATCGTCCAGTTCAGCCTTGCAGGTGTTATCCACCCGCCATGGCTTCTTGAGGTTCGGGTATTGGCACTCGTTCACCTTGGTGGCTTGCGGCGGCGGCGGCGGCGGATTTTCAACCGTCACCGTGGACGACGACGAAGCCGTTAAGCCGCGCGAGTCGGTACAAGTAGCGCCAATGGTTATGGGACCCGACGAGGCGCCCGTCGTGTTGAGGGTTGCGGTGTTTCCGCTGCCCGATATGCTGCCACCACTCGCGGTCCATCCACCCACCGTTACCGGAACGTTGTCCGGACTGGTGCAGCTGCAGCTGATGGTCGACGTGCCACCGGTCTGAACCATCGTGGGGCTCGCCGAGCAAGACATCTGCGGCGGGTTCTTCGGCGGTTCCTTCACGTTGAAGCTGGCCGTGCAACTGGCCATGTTGTTCTTCTTGGCCTTGGCATCGGTCACCGTTGCGGTGATCGTGTAGCTGCCGCCGCTCATGCCATTCGTGTCGACTGAGGCGCCCGTATCCTTGCCCTCGATCTTGCCCCCGCTAATCGCCCAGACATAAGTGAGCGGATGCTTGGGATCAAAGTTGCTGGCAACCACCGTCGCATGGACCGGCTCGCCAACCATGACATCCGTCGGCTGCACCGAGCAGGCCGCGGCCACCGGAATCGGCGGCGCTCCGCCCAGGTTCAACACCAGACCGGTCGACAGCCGCTCGCCGTTCCAGGTCTGACGCCGCAATCCAGAGTTATCGGGCGGCACATACTGGGAGAAGTTCATGCGCTGCAACTGGTAGTCGGCTTCAAACAGACGAATCGAAAGCATCTTCCAGACTTTCAGATCCATGCCGCCGCCAAGAACCGCGGCGAAGCCGTTGACGGGGCCGATACTTCGCCCCCCGAAGCGATTAAATCCAACCATCGTGTGCACGAAAAAGTTCACGCCGTCGCCGCGATAGGTCAACTTCGGACCAATCGTGCCGACGTTATTCTCCCTCCCATTTTGCCAATCGCCACCGTAATTGCCCTCGATCGCCAGATACTTGGTAAAGTTCCAAGCCAGACTGGTGCCGAAGCCCGACGAAAACGATGACGCCGAGACAGCATTCGGCGGGGTATTCTGGTCGGGCACGTTACCACCCGGATTCCACCACTGATAGCCGATGAAGAACTCCGCCTTCGGCGTCGTATCCGACGACGAGGGCTTTGTGGTTGGCGCTGGGGGCGCAGTTTGTGCGTTCAACAAACACGGCAACGCAATCAGAACGAGGGCCAGGACGAGCGCGACACCCGCGCCTCTCCGGTAGGTTTCGTGACCAAGTGACATTGAGTTCCTCCGAATCGAATCCACTGCAGATCGAGTTATCCAACTGAAAATCTATGAAGACATACAGCATGCACAGATACGCTGTAACTTTGGAACATCGAATTCTACAGCAAGCGGGCTTTTTTGCAAAAGTGTAAGTATTGACAGGTGCACATTTTATGACGGTCCACCGGGCGCCGGGCGCGGCCCTCCGCTGACACCACAAAAGTCTCAAATTGATATTCCGGCCTCGGACTCGGGTTGCGGGGCCGGGCGCTTCCCTGAATAATGCTGATTGGGCCAGAACAGAACAAAAATATGACACAAGAACGCGTGCTGATTGTAGAAGACGAAGAGAACGAACGAACCGGGCTGGCAGAACTGGTTTCGGGATGGGGCTATCGCACCGACACCGCATCCGACGGCGTGGAAGCTCTGGAAAAGATTTCCGGCTTCGCTCCCTCCATCGTCATCACCGACGTAAAGATGCCCCGCATGGGCGGCATGGAACTCGTGGAGCGCCTCGCCGACATGGCACAGTCCATCGCGGTTGTGATGGTGACCGCCCAGAAGGCTACCGACACCGCTTTTCACGCTGGCCGCCTCGGCGTGCAGGACTACATCGAGAAACCCATCGACTTCCGTCGCCTGCGCTCCATCCTCACCAACATCGGCGAAATTCTGAACACGCGCACCGAGAACGAATCTCTGCGCCGCAGTTTGCGCGACAAAGGTGCGCTCGGCCGTTTAGTCGGCGCCTCCACCCAAATGCAGGGTATTTTCCGCCTCATCGAGCAGGTCGCTCCCAGCACCGCATCGGTCCTCATTACCGGCTCCAGCGGAACCGGCAAAGAGTTAGTCGCCCGCACCATTCACGATCTTAGTCCACGACGAAACAAGCCTTTCGTCCCCATCAACTGCGCCGCCATTCCAGAGACACTGATCGAGAGCGAAATTTTTGGCCACGAAAAGGGAGCGTTCACCGGCGCGCTCGAACGCCGTACCGGCTGCTTCGAACTGGCCGAAGGCGGCACCCTGCTGCTCGACGAGATTGGCGAAATGCCAGTTGGCACTCAGGCCAAGCTCTTGCGTGTGCTCGAAGACCACAAACTGCGGCGACTCGGCAGCAAAGTCGAAACTTCAGTCGACGTGCGCGTCCTCGCCGCTACCAATAAGGTTCCCGACGATGCCGTGGCCAACGGAGAGTTGCGCGAGGATCTCTATTACCGGCTCAACGTTTTCAATATTCATATGCCCGCGCTGCGCGAGCATAAAGAGGATATCCGCGATTTGGTGAAAAGCCTGCTCGCGGACATGAACGAAAAGCACGGTCGCAAAGTAGCCGATGTGAGCGAGGCCGTGCTCAATATGTTTCAAACCTACTCCTGGCCCGGCAATGTGCGAGAGTTGCGCAACACTTTGGAACGCGCTGTCATCGTCTGTGAAGGCGGACTCATTGAAACCAAGCACCTGCCTCCGGCCTTTGGACAAAGTGTGCGGCCGGTTGTGAACGATCCCGATGCCGTACATCTGGGGATCGGCACCACCGTTGAAGAAGCAGAAAAACTGCTCATCCTGAAAACTCTGCAGGCCACCGGAAATAACAAAACGCGAGCCGCGGAGATTCTCGGCATCAGCCTCAAGACACTGCATAACAAGCTCAAGGAATATGGCCGCCCTCCCGATGCCGTGATGGCGGCCGAAGAGTGAGAAAAAGTTCTCAGTTCTCAGTTCCCCAGTTCTCAGAAACATCCTATGACGCTCGACTGAGAACCGGGATCTGAGAACTGAGAACTGTTTTTGATGACTCGCAAATTCATCATCGTGCTCGCCATCACCACGCTGTTCACCGCGCTGGTGGTTGGCTTTTCCTGGATTTACCTGTCGCAACTCTTGCGCCAGCGCTTACTCTGGGCCGATGAAACTGCCTCCCAACTCACCAGTCAACTGGAGTACGCCGCCTCCAAAGCCGTCCCCGATCTCACCAGCACGCGAGTGAACACCGAAAATCCCAAGGCCATGCGTGCCGCCATCACTAATTATCTGCAGACCGATCCCAACCTCAACGACATGCTGGAATCGGTGTGGGGGAATTCTCGCATCATCTACGATGCCTCCATCATCGATCCGAACGGAATCGCGATCCTCGATACCAACCCGGCGCTGAATGGCAAGCCGCTGCCAGCGCGTCCTCCCTTGAGCGTGCTGCGCGACGCCAACTTCCGCCGCCAACTGCGCCTGCTCTATGGCCCCGGCACCGTCTATGACGTCAGCATCGGACTGGAACTCGATGGCCACGTTTTCGGCAGCGTTCGCGTCGGCGTCTCCACCGTCTTTCTGCGCAATGAACTCACCCCCCAACTGCAGCAGGCAGCTTTCTTTTCCGTGGTCGCGATTTTTTGTTCCCTGGTCCTGGCGGCCGTGGTTTCGAACCTTGCCCTCGGCCCCTTAAAAGCCATCAGCCGCAACCTCGACAGTGCCAGCGCTGGCGATCTCTTGCCGGCTGAGGAGTCAGGATCCGAAGATGAAGTTGGCCTCGTCTCGCTCAAGATCGCTCACCTCGGCCGCCAGATTCGCGATACCAACCAGATTTTTTCCGCCTTGAAAGATAACGTCGAGCAGGTCATGACCAAACTGCAGGACGGCCTCATGCTCTTCACCCGCGATTCCCGCGTCGTGCTGGTCAGTGCCTCGGCGGAAAAGTTTCTCGGACGCCCGCGGCGCGAAATCCTCGGACGCACCGCCGAAGAAATTTTTTCCGATGGCACCGTCCTCGGAGCCGTCGTCCTCCCCGCATTTCAAAAACAGCGCCCGCTCGTGCAGTATGAATTTGACGCCGTCGATGGCCGCGTGCAGGTGTCGCTCGATTTCATTCAGGAAAAAGGCACGCCCATCGGAGCCCTGCTCACCATGCGCGATGCCGAATCCGTGCGCAGCATCGAGAACGAGATCGAAATTTCGCGACGCCTTTCTGCCAGCGGTCGTCTGACCCGTGGCGTAGCCCACGAAGTCAAGAATCCCATCAACGCCATCGTGCTCCACCTCCAGTTGCTGCAAAACAAACTGCTTCAGGATGATCCCGAAACTCGCCGCCACATGGACGTCATCGGCAACGAAATCCATCGTCTCGACCGTGTCGTGCAAATTCTGGTGGACTTCACCCGTCCCCGCGACTTGCGCCTCGAAGATGTCGACCTGCGCAAGCTTCTCGAGAGCGTGTCCGTGCTGGCCGCGCCTCAGGCTTCGCGTCACGGTGTGCAAATGGTGCTGGAATTGCCAAACCGCGCTCCCGTTGCTGCCGCCGTACCCGGGGAAGACATGCCAGTCGACGATCACGCGCTCATGGTACGCGTCGATTCCGATCTGATGAAGCAGGCGATTCTGAACCTCGTGCTCAACGGCGTCCAGTCCATGACCGCCGGAGGAACACTCACCTTGACGGCGCGGCGCGAGGAAGAAATGATGATCGCCGAAGTACGCGACCAGGGCTGCGGCATTCCCCCCGAAGCGCAGGAGAAAATTTTCGAGCTCTACTTCACCACCAAGGGCGACCAGGGCGGAAGCGGAATCGGCCTGGCTCAAACCTACCAGATCATGCAGTGGCACTACGGCTCGGTCGACTTCGATTCCATTGTTGGAGCCGGCACAACCTTCCGCTTGCAACTCCCAGCCGCCCCCGTGAAACCAGATCGCAAACAAGACGAAGACGAAACAATAACTGCCTGACCGAATCAAACTAAAGAATGAAACGAACACAACAGGGGTTCTGAGTGAAATCGCCTGCTAACGACACTTGTGCGTCGAAAACAAAGCCGCTGCGAAGAGCGGCTCTGAGTTTCGGACCCCGAATTGAAGATCAATCCGCCGCCGTTATCGCTGGCGGCTTCCAAGTGCCGTCAATGATGGAAGGTGGCGTCTCCTTCGGCCAGTACAGCCGAAGCATCGGGATGAATTTCGCCTTCGGAGCGGGAAGCCTGTTCGCCTCCTTGGCCTTACCCGGAGAGTCTGCCTGCAAATACAGATCAACCGACCCATCCGCGTTTGTTACAAATTTATTTCGCGAACTGAGCGTGTAGCGGTTGAGCGCGTTGGGAACAAAGAAGTAATCCTTGTCGTACATGGTCAGCGACCAGAAGCCGTCGACTGGAGGGAAATCGCCCTTGCTGACGTGCATGACATACTTCTTCGAAGCCCCATCGTATTCGCTACCGGATGCATCTTTCTGCGATGTGGGATAGATGGCATCCTGCGGACGATTGGCTCCGAGGCCAATCGCCGTAACGAGGGCTCGCTGGATATAGTCGGTGCCGTAGGTTCCGATATCTTTCGTCAGGTATGTCCAACCGTTGACCGGAACGGCAGCCTGTTTGAAGTACTCCATGATCTTCACTTGCGCCAGTTTCGGCACCGCCTTGATGGCCTCTTTGTCGAACGCACCTAGCTTACTCGGGTCAAAATCCTGTCCCGGAACCAGACCGATCTTGGCCATCTTGGCCGCCATGGGCGCATCTTCGGCTGCCGGTGGATTCGTCTTCATCAGTTTGGCGAGGTAATTGAAATAGTGGCTGTGTGCCCGCGGGACAAAGTCCCGTCCCCACACCCCCACCGTCCGCCGCAGCGGAGTAACATCCCGGCATGAGACGTTTGCTCCTCACCGTGATCATGGTGGCCGCGGCATCTTCTTCATTATTCGCTTCGCCACCGCCGTCAAACTCTACCGCACCTGAGCCAGCGCGTCCGGGATACGTCGGCTTCGATCGCAACGATTATCCCGGCGACGCGAATTTGAAGGCGCTCCGCCAGACTTTCTCCTACACCGGCTATTGGTTGAATCATCCGCCCGGAGCCAAAACCAATTCCTGGGGGGGAAAGCGAACGACTCTCCAGACCGCGGGTTTCGGCTTCCTGGTTGTGTTCAACGGCCGCACCTATGCGGAAATCAAAGCCGCCGGCGACGCCGCAAAAGTGGGCGACTCTGATGCCGCCGCAGCCGTCCGAGCCGCGCGTGCAGAAGGATTTCCATCGCAGACCATCATCTTCCTTGATCAGGAGCAAGGAGGCCGCCTGCTTCCAGAACAGCGAGCCTATCTTCACGCCTGGATCGATGGAGTAAATTCCTCGCACTTTCTCGCCGGAGTCTATTGTTCCGGCATCGCCGCCAAAGAACCCGCCGGCGTCTCCATCGTGACCGCCAACGATATCCGCGAAAATGCAGGCGAACGAAAAATAAAGTATTGGGTGGTCAACGACTCCTGCCCACCCTCCCCAGGATGCACCGTCTCCCGAAAGGATCTCGCGCCAGACCGAAGCGGCATCCCCTTTGCCGACGTCTGGCAATTCTCTCAATCCCCAAAACGCCCCGACTTCGCCAAAGGCTGCTCGGCTACCTACAACTCTGCTAACTATAATAAAGATGGAAATTGCTACCCGCCGAGCGCAGTTGATTCGCAAAATTCACCCGCCCAGAAACTCCCCGTAGACCTCGATGTAGCAAGTTCCAGCGATCCCTCACACGGCAGAACCCACGAATAATCAGAACGCATTACTTCCATCCCACCCAACGCAGTCCAACAAATCCCAAGTAGAGACACGGCTTGCCGCCTCTCTACCAAAAATTTATTGCACACGAGAAGAAAACTCAGATGGAGGGTGTCGAAGCGATCGCTAGGGCTGCAAGTCAACTGTCTGCGCAAGACGGAAATTGAGGCGGCGATTAACCCCGAACACGATGTCTTTCTCTCTCTCCGGACTTCGACCTGCCGCCGTCGCAGCAGAAGCCTTGCCAGTCACCGGATTTCGCTCTTCGCGCAGTCCGCCTTTGGCGAAGATGCTGGAGGTCTCGATCATCACCGGCTTCCCCTTTACGTTCAAACTCACAAGCACGACGCGCAGGTAGCCCGGCTCCAGCAAACTGCCGCCCGAGCTTTCCTGCGAACTGGCACGAGAACTCGCACCCGCTTTGGCCTCGAGCACGCGTCCCGCGGCGGGCGTGCCGCTCGCCACCCGAGTCTGCCCATCCAGCATAATGGGTTCGTCGACAATGCCGTAAAAGCTGTCTCCCGCGTGCGCCGATGCACTCGAAAGTGCGCTCTGCAGCCGAATCGAAATCAACGTTCCCTCTGGCAATTTCGTCGCCGATGGAATCAAGGACTGGCTCGGCGAAATTCCGCCCGAACGCGGCTGGCGATCAAAGGGCAGCGTTTGTAACTCCCCTGAGCTCGACGCCTTGTCCTCCGGAGGCCGCCCACATCCCCACAGTAGACTCAGCAGGCTCAGCAGAACAAGCAGTTGCAGAATTACAACAACTCGTTTGGCGCCGGACCGCATCTTTGCCCCAGGAATACCCATTGCCAGTGTACGGTAAACCCTCCGTTTTTCTGCCCCTCGCACGGGATTCCTCTATTCGTTCAACTGCCGTCGTCTGCCGTCGTCCCGTCGTCGTCCTATGATGCAGATCTCGCGCCCGTCGGAGGTCTCCGGCTGAAAAAGATTGCAGTTGTGCTTGATTTTGCTTAGTGATTTTGTCGAATTTCAGTTGACGGATCCACGCCCTTGGATAAAACTTGCACCATGCTGCTTTGCAGGCCGGAGGGCTGGTCAGCCGGTTACTCGCTCACTCCGTCTCACCCTTACCTGAGAAATCGCGCATAACCCGCCGATACCGGGTTGCGCGCCGCACCAAGAATGTCACCGGGTAGGTCCACTTAAGGAGAATCACTATGAAGCTCACCGCAAAATCTCTATCGCTGCCGATTCTGTTTGCGACCCTGCTCTCCCCCGCCATCCTTCAATCCCAGCGCGCGCCGCTCAGACCCGCCGGATTCCCCTCCCAGATCACCCACGTGGTCGTGATCTTTCAGGAGAACCGCACCCCCGACAATCTCTTTCACTTCATGACTCCGCTCTGCCCCATTCCCGCCGGAGCCACCGGCTTAGCCGCATGCACGCCCAGCCCCGTAACCAACAGCTGTTACGACATCTCGCCCTGCGGCCTCTCCGACCAATCGGGTACGCCTCTTCCAGTTACACTGACCGGCATTCCCATGATGGGCAGCACCGATCCCAGCCACGCCCATTCCGCCTTTGAGAATATGTGCGACCCCGATCCCGCCAATGGATATGCTTGCCGTAACGATGGCGCCTGGCAGATCAAGCCAGTCAACGATTCCTACGCTTATGTCGAGAACCCAGCCGTCACTAACTATGATGGATCCTCCGGCCACCTCCTCGACCCGTACCTGACCTACGCCGAGCAATACGGCTGGGGAAACTTCATGTATCAGACCAACCAGGGGCCCAGCTATCCCGCCCATCAGTTCATTTTCAGCGGGACCTCAGCCCGCTCCGCAACCGAGGATGCGAACTCCACTTTCATCTCGGAAAATTTCACCAAAGGAGCGGCCGTCGGTTGCCTCGCCTCGGCCGCCGCAACCACCTCTTTGCTTTCCCCGCTTCTTCCCGCTGGCACGCTCTGCACCGGCGGCAAGGCCTTTAACGGAGATTCCGTACAAGAGTGCAAGCTAACCAATACCGCCCTCGTCTTCCCCACGAATCCGGTCGGCAGCTTCTGCGACACCAAAACGAATATGGGAGCGGTGTTGGACGCCCAGAGCATCAGCTGGAAGTATTACGCCCCCTCCGCCGGCTCCATCTGGACCGCGCCCGATTCTATCCAAAACATCTGCGTGCCCAAATTCAAAAGCAAAACGAATTCGACTTTGAAGTGCTCCGGCAGCGAATGGGCCGCCAAAGTCGACCTCAAACTCAAAGGTGCCGACGTCCTGAACGACATCACCAACTGCAACCTTCCAGGTGTAAGTTGGGTAATTCCCAATGGAACCTGGTCCGACCATGCCGGCTCCACCAACAACTACGGCCCCTCCTGGATAGCAGCCATCATTAATGCTATTGGACAGAATCCCACCTGCACCGCGGGCACGGATGTGGGTCAGACCTTCTGGCAAAACACGGCCATCGTTCTTACCTGGGACGACTGGGGAGGCTGGTCTGACAATCAAACGCCGCCCATGGCCTCCGCCCTTCCCTGCACGTCAAGTAACTGCCAGGGCGACTACCAATATGGATTCCGTGTGCCGCTGGTCGTAGTTTCCGCCTACACCCCCACCGGCTACATCAACAACAAGGTCCACGACTTCGGCAGCATCCTGCGTATGATCGAAGGAGTCTACGGCATTCCACAAGGCACCATGGGCGTGGCTGACGCCCGCTCCAGTACCGATCTCAGCTACTTCTTCACGGGAGCTTACCGCCCCTACACTCCCGTTCCGGCGCTCGAGCCAGCCAGCTTCTTCCTCGGAGCACAAGCCCAGAAAGGTGCGCCGGTCGCCCCCGACGACGACGGCGACGACGATTAGACGATTAGAGGTTACGGAAAAACTCGGTTCGGAAGGTATTAGGGAAGGCACGAGTTTCGGTCGCGCCGTAATCCGAGCGAAGAAATGCGAGCTTTAGCCCCCGAGGGAAGCGGCTTCATCCCCGAACGACGCGCCAGATTTGGTCAATGTATTTCGGGGGACACAACACTAGGAAGTCTTGCGGCTAGAGTGACAAGTCCCCTGCGTGGAATGAATTTTCCCGCAACTCAGTGCCTGTGTCTCAAACACAGTCTCGAACCGGAACGCGGGTTTGCTGTAGGTTTTTTTGGTTTGTTTGTCGGGAGTGATTTGCTTGTTTACAGGTCCCGGATTCCCAGTCGCCATTAGACACTCATCCTGAAGGAAAGAAGGCTCGAACCAGCGACTGGAACTGGCTGTTCTGCCACAATTTCATTACTTCTTCTCAAAATTGTAACACTGCCACTGTTTTGGTCCAAAGTCTTAGCGGGTCGATTATAGCTCAGACGCTCGCCTCACCATACGTAGAACTGCGTTGTACCACGCGGAACTGTGCAACACTTTGAAGCCTTCCTCAGCACGCGTCTCGGTAACGGCCAGCCCACACTCCGCCATTCGGGGATTAAATAGTTTTATTGTCTTTAAGTTGCAAAAATTGTCGCATCCATAGTATGAATCTGACTCTGGCCCCCTAGTTGCACTTCCGCTGACGCTGTCCTCGCTCCTCTGAACCGTTTCGCTGGCGCGAAATGCACGTACGGACGTGAACCACGCCCGTGTGAAAATCTCAGAGCCAGCCACGACCGGTTGCAATGTAACCGCATTGCGACCGGCGTCTCCGAAACCGGGCCCAACCGCCCGGTTTTTTTCAGGATGCCGCAGATCTCAGTCGCGCCGCAAACCCCATCATCAAACGCGCCTTTCAGCCGCTTGGTGGCTCATCACACATCACGCTCTTCTCAATCGCCAGCCGTCTCCGACAGAAATCCGTTGGCCTCTTGTTCCGCAGCCACCAGGCCTTCCGGCAGCCTCCCCCGGTTGTATTCCGCCATACGATTTTTCCACTTGAGGAAATCCGTGATGCTCACCGGTTCAATGCGAATTTCCACCCGCCGCAAACTCGCCAGCAGCAGATTCATCTCGTTCTCAAAGCCGCTCGCGGAACGCAGATTCTTGGCGGACACTTTCACGCGCTCGATCTCATTCCCGCTCACTTCCAGCAACCCCCAGCCCGCAGGGAGTTCCTCCATCCGTATCAGTCCCCGGGGCGCAAGGTAATACCGTTCACACCCGACGCCAGTCCCCGGCTTCTCCCGGAAAGGCTTGTTGCGATCCGCCAGAAAATCCGCCCGCGACACCTTGCTCTCGACCAATACCGAGTGGCACGCCTTCTTCCAGCCAATGGCGTCGGGCATCTCGCCACTAATGCAGGCCTGCTCGCTGAGCACCACTCCACAGCGATACCGCCGCAGCCAACGTACCGCCAGCAAAACTAATTTTGAGTGGGTCATAGTCGCATAACGTATATCTGCAAAACGGACAAAGAAAGTTTGGAGGTCGAATGTCGTTCTGAGAAGTGGCAGAGTAGCTTCCGAGAGCTTCCTCCAGTGTTGCCCGCTCTGCGACTCGTAGCAACAATTCCTCTCCGCCGTGAACCGGTCGACAGTCACGTTACGCTCGTAACCCCTTTACTCAGCGACGATTACAGAAGTATTACAAAGAAGTGCGCGCAATCTTGGTATTGTCCTATCCGGACATCCATCCAATAAGTATACGGAGAAAAGAGAAACGAATGAGCGAGACGATGCGCGAGACAATCAGCGAAGCGAGCAGCCAGGCCATGAGAGAAGCCGGAGACGGCGTCAATCGCAGAGCCCGCGCCAGCCAGGATGGTTTCAACTGGGTTACGGGAATTGCCATGGGCTTGTTTCACATCGGCGCGATCGCGGCATTATTTTTCTTCACCTGGCCGGCGTTTTTTGTCGCCATCTTCTTGTGGTGGGTTTCAGGCAGCCTCGGCATTGGGATGAGCTATCACCGCTTGCTGACGCATCGCGGATACAAGACGCCGAAGTGGGTGGAGTACTTCCTGACCTGGTGCGCTACGCTGGCGCTCGAAGGCGGTCCGATTTTCTGGGTCGCAACTCATCGCATTCATCATCAATTTTCCGACGAAGACGGCGATCCGCACTCTCCCATCGATGGCAAGTGGTGGTCGCACATGGGATGGATCCTGAGCGGCAAGTCGATGCATCACGACACCACCACCCTCGCACGTTACGTCCCCGACTTGACCAAAGATAAAGTTCACGTCTGGTTGACCAAGTATCACTACACCGGCAACATCATCGTCGGCGTCATTCTTTATGCGATTGGCGGTTTGCCCTGGCTGCTCTGGGGAGTATTCGCCCGTGTAGTCGTCGGACTGCATGCCACTTGGATGGTGAACTCGGTCACCCACCTCTGGGGATCACGCCGCTTTGCGACGAAAGATCTCTCCACCAACAATTTCGTGGTGGCCGTCCTTACCTTCGGAGAAGGCTGGCATAACAATCACCATGCGCATCCGGTATCGGCGCGCCACGGCTTGCGGTGGTATGAAATCGACATGAACTGGTATGGCATCTGGGCCCTGAAAAAGTTTGGATTGGCACGCCACGTCTACAAGGTAGAACTGGATCATCTTCCCCCCAAGCCGCCCCTGCTAAGGGACGTGAAAGCTGCCGCAGTAATGGCAGCCGCCGCCGGCAACGACTAGAGAAACACCTTTAACCGCAGAGGACGCGAAGACCGCAGAGTGGCCGGGGGAAACTACCCCGGTTTTTCCTTTGCCAGCATTCCTCTGCGAACTCTGCGTTCTCTGCGGTTAGACGCATTTCCCGCTAAAATCTCCCTGTGCGCATCATCAGCCGCCAAAAGGCAATTTATTTTTTCCTCACCCTGGGCGTTCTCCTGGCGGCGGTGGCCTTCGCAGTCGGCAGCGGTTGGATCATCCTCAACTGGCGCGAAGGTATCAAAGTTTTTCTCGGCATCATTTTCTTCGGCGCCATCGTTGCCGGTCTCGTCCTCAATACAATCTTTCTCGTCCGCGAAATTCGCCGCAATGAGCAGCATGACAGCTTCATCAACGCTGTTACCCACGAATTAAAAACTCCGATTGCCTCCATCCGCCTCTATCTCCAGACCCTGCAGCGGCGCGAGGTCGACGAAGCCCAACGCCGCCAGTTCTACGAGTTGATGCTCGTCGATACCGAACGCCTGATCCACACCGTCGAACAAGTGTTAAAAGCAGGCGAGGCGGCGCAAAAGAAAAGCCGCTCCCAGCAAGCGCCACTTGAATTCGACAAGCTGGTACGCGAATGCATAGACTTGGCTCGGACCCGCCATCATCTGCAGCCCGCCGATCTCGACTACCATGAGTCTTCGGCCCTGCAAAACGGAAACCGAGTGCAAGTGCTGGGCGATCCCGAGGAATTGCGTACCGCGGTTTCCAACCTGCTGGATAACGCCGTGAAGTATTCGCCCGATGGCGTGCACATTGAGGTGGAACTGGAAGCTTCTACCGATGAAAGCGTGCTGCTCCGGGTGCGCGATCGCGGCGTGGGCATTCCGCCGCAGGAGTTGAAACGCATCTTCAAGCGCTTCTACCGCGTGACACAGCGCTCGCTCTCGCAGGTAAAAGGCACCGGCCTCGGATTATTCATCGTGCGCTCGATCGCGCGCAAACACGGCGGCCGGGTGTTCGCACAAAGCGAAGGCGCAGGTAAAGGAACAACCGTGACCCTCGAATTGCCCGGCAAAGTATTGCCGGCCGAGGAATTGCCCCGGAAGGCGACCATAGCATGAGCCGAGTACTGGTCGTTGAAGACGAAGCCCACCTCGCCGACGGCTTGCGCTTCAACCTGCAAGCCGAAGGACACGCCGTGGAAGTTGCCCCCGACGGCGAGACCGCTCTCCAGAGACTCCTTGAAAAAAGAGAACGCTTCGATGCCCTGGTTCTCGACGTGATGCTTCCCGGCAAGAGCGGCTTCGATGTCGCCGCCTTGCTGCGCGAGAAAAAAAACTACGTCCCGATCCTGATGCTCACCGCACGCGGCCGCCCCGAAGATGTACTCCAGGGATTCGCCTCGGGCGCCGATGACTACCTGCCCAAACCCTTTGAACTGGCAATCCTGATCGCGCGCCTCGAAAGCCTGCTGCGGCGCAGTGTCTGGTTGAAATATGACGACGAGGCGGCCCTTGGCCCTCGCAACAACAATGCCCATTCCGATGACGGTGAAAAACTGCTGCCACCCTCGCCATCAAGCAAGCCCAAAACGGCCCCAGATACATTCACCTTCGGCGGCAAAACCATTGACTTCGGAGAGCTCGAACTGCGCACCCTGGGAAATACCATCCACCTCACGGTGATGGAAGCGGACCTTTTACGCTATCTGGTGGAAAGCGAAGGTCGCGTGGTCTCGCGAAAGTCGATCTTGGAAGATGTCTGGGGATTGCACGAGGATACCGACACCCGCGCCATCGACAATTTCGTGGTCAGGCTGCGCCGCTACATCGAAGAAGATCCATCGCGTCCCAAACATCTGCAAACCGTGCGCGGCGTCGGCTATCGCTTCGTGGCCGAACCCGAGTAGGGATGTTCCCCCGCCGCGAAATGCCACAGATTCAGCTTGCCCCTTAAAACCCAATCTTCACAATCTGTCCCCCCGCACCCACCAGCCATCCCGCGTCTGGACTCGCAAACGCCACTGCCCAGCATCCAGTCACCCCCGGCAACACGTACCATGTCGTTCCCTCATCAGGAGTCCAAGCCGCTCCTCCCGTATTCGCCGTGACCACCACATAGTGGAGAGTCTCCTGGCACGTCTTACTGCAAGAGGAGCCGAGCTCTCGCACATAGCTGAGTCCGAAAATGGCTCCGGTCACCGGAGGCACATTCGTAAATGTCCAGGTATGACCGCCATCGCCAGAAGATGCGGTTCGCGCATTGTCGGGATCGCTCGGATTGAGATCGCCACCACCGACAATGCCATTCGAAGCATCGCGGAAGTCCACCGTAAAAGCACCTGCGCTCGACGAGCTGTAAAGCGGAGTATTGTAGGTATTCCACGTGTTGCCTCCGTCGGTGGTGGCCAGAATCCGCGCAATCGTCGCACCGCCCGTTGCAATCCACGCGTTGTTTTCACCTTGCGTGGCGACGCATGTGTCGCTTGAAGAGAACGAAAATTCTCCCGGCAATGCGGGTGGCATGTTGCCCGAAATACTCTGCCACGTCGTTCCATCGGTAGTACGAAGATCGGGGAACACTCCATTCACCGAATCGCTGTGCGCAATTCCCCGCTTCGGCGTCCAGAAGGCGAAGCAATCGTAAAATGCTCCGACCAGCTCGTTCTTGAACTGCATCGTCCACGTCGAGCCACCGTCTTCGGTCTTGTAAATGCGAAAGTTTGAAGGATCATTTCCAATCGACAGCAGGTACGCAACGTTCTCATTCACGCCCCGAACTCCACGGAATTGTAGCCACTCCGCGCCCTTCACAATGCCCGACTTCCAGCTCTTTCCCCCATCCGTAGTGAGCAGAAACGTTCCATGAGCTCCGGCCGCCCAAACCACCTTTGAATTCACCGGACTAACCGAAATCAGCAGTTCTGACGTGCCACTATTTTGCGGAGTCAAGGTCGGTTGATGAATGGACAAGCCTCTCTGGGCAAAGCTCAGCGTGACAACAGACGCAATCGCCAGGAAAATGAGAACGACACGAAGCTTACGCATGGGGGAGTGTCTCCTGAATTCGGCATAGAGAATATAACAAGCGGATCAAACTTTTGGTAATCGTTCCACACAAACAGATGTACGGACTAACGTTGGCGATGCGTCGCCATTAGCGGCTTGCCGGGCGTGAACGATGGGCCATGCGCCATTCGTCAATCTCATGTTCGACCTCGGCGATTTGCGCGGGAGTAAGCAGTTTCCGAATTTCTTCAGCCGTTTCCCCGCTCTCCTTCACTCCATCCTCGGCCAGAACCAACCATTTGTAGGCGGATCGAAGATTCGCTCCATTCCCGTGATCCGCAGCCAGCAACAGTCCCAGCCGATACTGCGCCTCGGCAATGCCAAAATCTGCGGACGGCTCGTAGTATCTCGCGGCGGCCGCAACATCGACCGGCCCGCCACCTCCCGCCTCGTACAACTTCGCCAGAAGAAATTGAGCATAAGGATGTCCGCGTTCGGCCGCTGGAGTCAGCCAGACTCGCGCTTCTTGCAGATCCTGCGGAACGCCCTGTCCAAGAAAATATCGCGCTCCTAATCCAAATTCGGCTTCGCGCTGTCCCTGTTCGGCTGCCTTTCTGTACCAGAGGACGGCTTGCGAGTAGTCAACTCGACCGAGCTTCTTGTCGACGAAGATATCGCCCAACTCGACCTGCGCGGTCGCATCACCCATATCGCCGGCCTTCTTTAACCAGACGATCGCATCCTCAACGTTGGCGTCATGCCCCGCCTGCAAATCCCACCGTGCCAGTTCCAGCATCGCCGGAAGCGATCCTTGCTCAGCTGCCTTCGTCAGCCAGACGGTCGCTTCCCGATCATCCTGCGCCAGTCCTTCACCACGGTGGTACAAGGCAGCGAGATTCAACTGTGCGGTTGCGTCGCCCGCTTCGGCCGCGCGATGGAACCAGGTTGCAGCTCTAACTGCGTCTTTCGTGACGCCATCGCCGGTGGAGTACATCAGCGCGAGGTTAGTCGCTGCGTCCTTCGATCCGTGTTGCGCCGCTTTCGTGTACCACGTCACAGCCTGCACTTTGTCGGGCGGCATTCCGAATCCCGACTGACAAAAAATTCCCATCGCCTCCTCAGCCGCCACAAACCCACGACTGGCGGCTCGCTGCAACAGGCGCAGCCCTTCCCTGTCGTCCTGTTTGAGCAAGGTGCCGGCATGGTAGGCGAGTGCCAGCGTGGTCTCAGATTCAGGATCGCCAGCTTTCGCCTTGGCCTCTAACCCATCCAGATCGGAGACAGTCAAGCCCCGAGCCTTATCGAGAAGCGCATAAGCGTGGAGCTGATCAATTACTGGAGTCCCTTCCGCATCAGACCGGGTCGCGCCGGTTTTCTCTATTGGAATTGGTGTCGAAGGCGCGCTCTCGGGCCGTGTCGGTGCCGCTTCAGCTGCAGGTGCAATATGCCGAGCCTCATTGCTCGTGCCGGGCATACCCACGGCCAGCTTAGTTTTAATTTTCAGTCTTATGATGAGTTTGTTTCCAACATACGTCTCCTCGTGATCCTGCTTTGACTCGGCCGGAGACGACTTTAGATCGATGACCACTCTCGAGATGAGCGGTGCCGCGCTGAATTCCGATGCCCTCACCGCAACGATCGGTCCGCGATTCACCGCCAGCCGCTGCCCGGGATGAGCCAGTTCGCAATCGGCAAAATCGAATATCAGCCGGTCGGGATGCTCAGCGAAACGTACCTCCGCGTGCACCACTTTGGTGAACGTGACTTCCACCGCAACGCTGTCAGCCTGGTCGGCGACAGAGAGGTTGGTGATTACCGGATGCGAATTCCGCGATCCCGTACCAGCGGCACCTTGCGCAAGCGCCCGCGTAGAAACCGAGCCACCCAACAATAATAGAAGCGAGATCACGGATCCGATACGCATTGCGGTCGCGGGAATCAATCGTCAACGGGAACTGCCAGCTATGCCAATCATAGACGGTTTCCCGCTGCGATTTTCCCGCTTCTCATCTCAATGCTTCTCACCTCAATAAGGTTTGCCGGGTACGCGCGACGTAGCCATTCACCGCCAAGAGGTTGCCTCGGGTTCCCGATAACTCCAAGATGTTCGTTGTTGCTCGAAGCCGCTGAATTTCGTGCAATATCTTCGTACAGGCTGCCCCCGTGGCGCTCTCAGGTGTGCCGCTAAACAACGAGACATAAATCATTTACGAAGCGATTCTTGCACATCCTCTGCCTCATCCTTTGGCAATAGGTTTGCCTTCTTTAACTGCCATGGACCTTGACGAAAAAAACGGAAAAGGAAATGGACAAGACTGGCAAGCACTCTGTGCCCGGGTCGCGCAGGAGACCGATCCGCGTCGGCTATGCACCCTCATCGAGCAATTAATTAAAGCGCTGGACGCTCACAATCAACAACTCCGGCAGAAAGCCTCGCAGGGGAGAGAACTTCTCGAGAACAAACTTCAGGGGAACGAGTAACAGTAGTCTTCAACCGGCAATTCTCCGCGCAGTGACACCGAATCGCACGAAAAACAAGAACGCCATTGTTATCTGGTGGCGGCAGAATTGCGAAAGCAAATGGGTGTGACCAGCTTCGGTCGCAACCCATTTGCATCCAGCGCTAAACTTAGACCGATAGCAACCGATGAAAAAATGACCGATAGCGCTGCAGCGCAATGCGGAGGTCCTCGGTCGAGACGTTATCACCGCGATCCCACTGCTGCTCCAACTGGGATCGTTCCTCGGCAAAAACTTCAGCCAGCCGCTTCATCGCCGAAGCGACCAGTCCATCCGCCTGTTCAACCGCCTGACGAGGCTCATCGACAAATGCCGCTTGAACGCTATTCCAGCGGCTGCGCAGTCCTTCCAGTTCACCCTCGCGAAACAGTGGCGTGCTCTCGGCGGCATCGTTATCCAGTGCATTCCCGTTCGACGCATCATTCCTGACCGACGCATCATTCCGGATAAATGCTTCCCCTTCCACCAGCGTGTCCCGGCTCCTGCGTTCCGCTTCATTGCGATCGAACCGAACCGGCTCAGCCAGAACCGGCCCCGTCCGATCTTCGATCCCGCCTTCGGATCCGACGGGCCGCTTGCTTTGGGCCAGATCGGCCGTGGTCAATTCTTCTTCATCAAATTCGTCACTTCTCATTGGCACACTCATCCGCGTGCCTCCTTTCGTACTGATAGAGTTTCTTGCAATCTTGCTGGCACACCATTCTCGAGCAATTCACTGAACAAAGACCGGTAGTGGACCATCGCCTTGCGCAGATCTTCCGTACTCGCCTGTCCACGGCTGTGGCGAAGCGCAATCTCATGGGCGGCGCGATAGTTCTCAACCACGACCGGATAATCGACAGAAATGTCGGCGGCACGCTGCTCGAAGTTGGCCATCGGGTACCCGCGAGCCCGCATCACTTCACTCACCAGTTCATCCGCCCGTGCAACCGAACCTCTCGGATCATCCACAAACTGAGTCTGCACCGTCGTCCAGCGGTCCATGAAATCCGTGCGCATCGCCACCGAGAGCGGATGAATTTCGAACTTCTCCCGCCGCTGGGCGCGAATCGTCAGAACGTTTTCTGCCCGCGCCACCTCGCCTTCCTTCTTTAAAACCCGATCATATTCGGGACCAAAACGCTCCCGCAGCCGTTGACTGCGCCGCTTACGCGCAATCAGGAAACTGATAACGGCAATCACTACAACTGCCGCGAGCACCGCCACGAGCTCCACCATCTGATGCTGGTCCATGCGTCCTCCGTGTCACCTATCTGATTCGAGCCTCACCGGAAGGGTTGTCGCTAATCGAGGATGATGCGAACGGAAGGAACGAACGGGAAGGGCACGGCTTCAGGCGTGCCGTAATCGCTGAAATTATTTTTGCGCTTTAGCGCTTGAGGGCAAGCTAATGCTGCTTGGCAGAAGAACTAGCCGCCAATTCGCGAAAGAGTCCAAGCAACGCCGAGGCGGATTTTTGATCAGAAAGATGTTCCAGCGCCACCGTGGCCGTAAAATGCGGCGAAGTGGAGTTGAACCGCACCCCAACAAAATCTTTATCGCGCCAGGAGGCCAGCGCATTTACCACCGGACTCAATTCCACCGGCCAGTCTTCCTTCGTAGTAAGAATCACCGGCCCCGGACGACTGATCGTCCAGTCGCGAGATCCCTTCGATCCCAGGTTCTTCGCCCCTGTCTGCCCCGACCAGCGATGGCGAATCACGTCCAGATGAAAGCCCGGCGGAAATCCCATGTTGGCTTCGAACGTGAGCGTTTCCTGCTGCTGCCGCCAGCGGCTCAACACCCACTGCACCGGCAGCGGACGCGGCAACAATCGAATGGTGAGGCGCGCGTCATCAAACCAGCGCGAGGACAGATGAAGAGTTGCTTTCAGCCGCGAACTGCTGGCCTGCCAGCGCAAGTCCTCTACGCGACCTTTGCCCAGACATGCCGCCTGCACCCAGCGCAGCACGTTGCCCGCACGTCGCCGGTTATAGCGCACAAACCAGCCGTACCACAGGAACGACAGCGCGAGCGCTGCGACCACATCAATGAGAATGAAACGCCCCACGGCTGCCTCTCTGGGGAGAAATCGTACTTCTAATAGATGCAATTGCGCAAGCCGAAGGACACGAAAAAAACTCGCGTTCGGAAGTCCGCTTAGAACGCGCTCTGCGCTCCCCATTCCGCGCCACTCACGTCACGAATTCGGCGTCAGTGGTTCGGCGTCATTGATCCGGCGTCATTGATCCAACGTCATTGATCCAACGTCAATGTAATCCCCTGCCGGAACAAGACACGGCTCGATCCATCGTTAGCAAACCGCACGTAGTACACGTAAGGGTGATCGCCGATGACCGAAAAATTCATATCCGGCGCCGCCGTTCCCCCGGCGTGTACCGCCGCCGTTTCCCCGGCCCGATTACAATGGCAGCGTGTCGTTCCGAATCCGGCAATTTGAGCAATCCGACTTTGACACGCTGTGGCGCATCGACCAGGCTTGCTTTGATCCGCAATTGGCCTATTCGCGTCCGGAGCTCGCATTCTATCTGCGGCGCCCAGGCTCGTTTACTTTGGTCGCCGAGACCGAGACGGGGATCATCGGTTTCGTCGTGGCCGAAAGCCGACGCAAGACAGGTCACGTCATCACCATCGACGTGGTCCAAGATGCGCGCCGCAGCGGCGTCGGCTCCGCGCTGCTGCAGGCCGCGGAAGAACAGTTGCGCCGTGCGGGCGCTGTCGCCGTGGCTCTCGAAACCCCGGTCAATAATGCCGCTGCAATCCACTTCTATAAGAAGGAAGGATACTTCGTGGAGAAGACGGTCGCTGGGTACTATTCAGGCCAACTGGACGCTCTGGTCATGACCAAGGAATTGGCGCGCTCGCAGCCGATTTCCAGGGCGAGGTCACAACCGATCTCCGGGTAGAAACAGGGTTTGCCGCGTCTCCGCAAGCGTCACCAGTTCTAATTCTAACGACGAGGGCGAGTTCGGCCGCAGCTAAACAAGAAGGATCTAGATGAAGATTGCCATTCAAGGAGAACTCGGTTCCTTCAGCCACGAGGCGGCCGAAACCATGTTGCCGCACGCAAAGATCGTTCCCTGCGCGCGTTCCCTCGAGGTCTTCGACCGCGTGCTGCGGGCGAGCGTCGATGGCGCGGTCATCCCCATCGAGAACTCGCTGGCCGGTTCCGTCGCTGAGCATTTCGATCTGCTGCTCAGCCGCGACGTGCACATCGTCCGCGAGTTTCGCCTGCGCATTGTGCACAACCTGATCGCGCTCCCGACAACGAAAATAAATGACGTACGCCGCGTCCTCTCGCACCCTGTGGCTCTCGACCAATGCCGCGACCAGTTTGCCAGGAATCCGAAGCTTGAGCCGGTTCCCTTCTACGACACGGCGGGAAGCGTGAAGCATGTTGTGTCCGAAGGCCTGCGCGATGCGGCCGCGATTGCCAGCCGTCGCGCCGCCGACGTTTACCAGGGAAAAATCCTCAAAGCCGGAATCGAGGATGACAAGAAAAACTTCACGCGCTTCTTCCTGATCCAACGAGGAAACATCAAGCCCGAAAAGACCGGGCGAGAAAAAACGAAGCGCGGCAAGCGGCAAGCGGCGCAACGCAAGAATAAGACCAACGCAGATAAAACGTCGCTAGCCTTCAGCGTGAAGAACATTCCCGGAGCGCTCTTCAAGGCGCTGAGCGTGTTCGCGCTGCGCGATATCAGTTTGAGCAAGATCGAGTCGCGTCCCATGCGCGGACGTCCCTGGGAATACGTATTCTTTGTCGATCTGCTGCGCGGCGACGACGAAGATTCACGCAATGCCCTGCACCATCTAAGCGAGATTTCCGATCTGGTGAAGGTGCTGGGAATTTATCCGGCAGCGTAACGCATCTGGCTCCAGGGGACGCTGGATTTGGAACGAAGCTCGTGTAGCGCGGACACTCTTGTCTGCGAAAACCTGCTTGTCCGCGAAAACTTTTCCGGTCAAAACCCGCGTAGCAAACGGACTGCCTTGTCCTTTTCCCGAACTGGTACGGTTCTCGGTGCAATCAAAAATAAATCTCCGTTGCCAGTCTGGGCGAACCTGGAAATTTCCTCGATGTTTACTGGTTAGTATCGGGTGCCCCCCCTCCCCCCCGGGTAATGGGTCTCGCTCTCAAGGTGCTAAAACCCGGTTCATCTCCGGAGCGCAGTGATCGCGAAGTTGATGCCATGCGCCGCTGCTCACATCCGAACATTGGAGCGCTGATCGCACTGGCTGAGTTTGACCATGGCGGCCAGAAATATACGCTCATTGCGGCCATCACTTTCACGACGGAATTGCAGAGGGTTCCTTCAAGGAGACCTTCCTCGTGGAAGACGAGAAAGGCAATCGCCTCTTTGACTTGCTTGCGCACAGACCTGCGGGATAGAGTGAAAAAAAGAACGAGTTGACCTCCTCAGATGACTTTCGCGAACGAAAAAATGCTCGTGGATCGCTTGCTCTCGCTGCTTCATAGCCAGGCCACTTTTTGCGGTCCGGTTCACGTCACTCCAGAGTTCTTCTACTCGCGCGGCCGCACGGACGTGGTTGCCGTGGATCAGGACGCGACCCTTTTCGCGTTCGAAGCCAAGCTGACGGATTGGAAGACCGCACTCCATCAGGCCTACCGCAACACCTGTTTTGCTCATTCGTCCTACGTGGTCCTTCCGAAGAAAACGGCCCTAGCCGCTGTCCAATTCGTTGGTGAATTCGAGAAGAGGGGCGTCGGCCTCTGCTACGTGGACGAGTCGGCCCTTGTTGTTCTCCAAGCGTCATCTCATAACGAGCCAATTGAGCCCTGGTTGGCGTATGATGCTGTTTCCCTCGCACTTGGGCAGTAACTCCACACGTTATGTCGAAATTGAATCTGGAGTCGGTCGCTCGTGTGTGGAGAGCCGGTGGTCGTCGATTTCGGAATCGTTCGCGATCTGGCAAAGACCTCACTTACCAAGACGTACTTGGGCATGGGGCCGGGCACACCATTCTTCGCGCCGCCTGAGCAACTCAACAATGACAAGAATTTGATAGATTGGCGTGCCGACCAGTTCGCACTGGGAGTCGTGCTGTCGTTGGCCCACTTTGGTACGCATCCATATGAGGAACCAGGTGATGACCCAGGTCGCATCGTTGGACGCGTTGCGGCCCGCAGCGGCCCAACGGCGAAGTTTTCCTCTGACGTTGCGGCCTCAAATTTGCCCGTGCTGCAGAAGATGGTCGCGAGCTGGCCAGTGAATCGGATTCGCACTCCGCAAACACTGCTTGAAAGCTGGCAAGCACAGCGGGACGTCAAATAGATGCCCGTATTCCACCAAATCGGCCATGATTCTGAGAATTTGCTTTCGCAGCCGGAACTGGACCGCTTTGCGGGAGCTATCCTCAGCCCCCCTCAACTACACGCCTAGCGAGACCGAGCAGCAGGTCTCGGAGCTGAAGAAAGCTGGGAGGTTCACGCTTCTAGACCCCTACCTTTATCACCCGCAGAGCGACAAGGGTCAGCTTCCGAAATGGAGCTACTACCCGAAGGACGTGGATACTGCGGACCTGAGCTCTGCGTCGTGGTGGTCGCCTCTCGTGAATGGAGTTGCAAAGGCGGCGGTGGAGACCGGCGTGGATGCCGTGTGCTCGCCCGCCATAGTACCGAAAATCTTCTCAGATGATTTCTACTCTCAGATCGTTGAGCATGGAAGCCAACTCCAGGACGTACTCAAGGGCACAAAGATTCGACCTTTCCAGACCGTCGTCGCGAATCTGCCGGAACTGACTGCGCCTGATCGAGTGATGACCATTGCCTCAATCATCTCGCAATCTCCCATAGAAGATTGCGTGCTGGCATTCATCAGTAACGTTGAGCCACGTCGAGAACTCGGAGACCCGGAGGAGTTGAAGGGGGCGATGCGCCTGATTTCCGTGCTGGCGCAGGGAGGTCAAAGTGTCACGGTTGCGTTCTCGTCGTCGGACATGATCCTGTGGAAAGCTGCCGGCGCGACCAACTGCGTGACCGGAAAGTATTTCAACCTGCGAAGGTTCACACTGTCGCGCTTGCTTGAGGATTCGAGCGGCGGCGGTGGCCAACTCGGCTATTGGTTTGAGGAATCGCTGCTCGCCTTTCTGCGACAATCCGACCTGCTGCGCGTACAGGCTCGTGGCCTCATCAGTCCGGCATCGAAGTCCAACCCGTTTTGCGACCAGATACTCGCAGCAATCCCCGCAAATAAAGCGTCGGTCGCGCTCGGATGGCGCCAGTTCCTGTACTGGTTCGCCGATGTCGAACATCGCATCGAGACAGGCGGCGCTTCGCCAGAGGGCCTTGTAAAACAAGCTGACGAAAACTGGGCAGTTATCGAGAAATCAAAGCCGCCAATCTACATGGAAGAGAGAGCCAATAACGGCGATTGGGTTCGAGAGTGGCTCCGCGCCCTCGTCGAGTTCCCGTATTCGTAAATCAATCATTCTGGAACCTGGCGACAGACTGAACATTCCCAATAACTAGTTGAATCACACCCAAGAGAAAACCGCAGGGCAGCGGATACATTCATGCGGAACTAAGCTGGGCCACACGTTTCCCCAGGCGCTGCCGCCATCTTGGGATTCTGATTTCGATCAAGGTTCGTGGTCCCCACCCTTGCGCACAAAACGCGCAAAAATGGGGCACCCTCCGCGGAATGAGCTGTCAGCGAAGATCGAGTTCATTAGCGAGTTCCCTGCGGCGGCGCTGCGTGGGAGATCAAGGCAGGGGTCCCTTCGGCTTGTCCGCGCGGCTAGCGCTTTTGAACATGAGGTCCTTCGCTTCGCTCAGGATGACAAGGATTTAGGACGGGGGGCTTCGCTTCGCTCACAGCGCTCCGCTCAGGATGACAGGGTTGGGGAGAACGCTTAGCCACGTCCGCGGCGATCAAGGTTTGTGGTTCCCACCCTTGCGCACAAAACGCGCAAGAATGGGGCACCCTCCGCGGAATGAGCTGTCAGCGGAAATCGAGTTCGTTAGAAAATTCCCTGCGGCGGCGTTGGATGGGAGAAGAACGTAGGGGTCCCTTCGACTTCGCTCAGGGCAGGCTCTTCGACTCCGCGCTTCTTCGCTTCGCTCACAGCGCTCCGCTCAGGATGACAGGGTTGGGACGGGCGCTCAACTACGTCCACGGCTAGGGTCGTCGATGGTTGTCTGCGTAGCTCGCGCTTTTGAACATGAGGTCCTTCGCTTCGCTCAGGATGACAAATCTTTTTTTAGGGTCAGAAGGAGAAACGGCCACCGATTGTCGGAGCAAAGTTGCTGTTGTGGAAATAGCGGACGCCGGGGCCATGAGGAATGGCGATGGCCAGGCCGCCGGTCACGTAGGAATACGCTAGTCCGGCATAACCGTCGAAACGCTTGGTGAAGTGATGATCCGTATAGAGCGACACCTCGTTGAGGGTACCCGCGCACGAGGCGCGGAAACTTTGGGGCGTGCAGGCGGGCGGAACCCGGAAGTCATTCTGCCGCTGTTGATACCAGGAGAAAGTGAAGTCGGTTTTGCTGCGGTAGGTGTACTTCACGCCCGTCCACCAGATATTCACTAACTTTTCAGAATCAAGATTGTTGTCTTCGACCCCGCTCATGTTGTAACCGCCCTGGTCCGAGGCGCCCACGCCTAACGGGTTTGACGGGTTATTCTGCCAGATGTATTCGTAGCCAGCAAAGAACTTGAACGGATCCCACTTATATTTGGCCGCAACCATGATTGCGTTGTTGTCGGTCACGATGCCGTACACGGTGTCGTTCGGGTCGATCAGATTGGGCCCCAGTCCGGCCCCTCCGTTGATCGGGTTGGTATTGATGCTGTTGGTGGTCGACTGATAGGGCGCCGCCGGACTCTGAGGCCCCAGCAAGGGGCTCAATACGCTGATCGCCTGGTTGTAATGTTGGAAGACGAAGTCGGCTGAGAGCTTGCGGTAGTCTCCGCCAAGGTTGAATCCATAGGCATTGTTATGCGCCTCTTCCGGCGTACAGTTGGCAGCAGTCCAGGTTGCGGAGGCGGAGTAGCAACCGGCAGAACCATCGGCGAATTTATACATCGCGCCAAAATGAACCGGGCCATAGGTGAGGCGATACTTCACCGCGTCGTCCCAACGGCTGTCTTCAGTGTCGCCGCCGCCAGCCATCGTGCCGTTATACCCGATGTAGGAAAAGGCATAGGCGCCGCCGGCCGGATCGTACTGGAGCATGGCATCGGTGCCGAGCGAGCGCTGACGTCCGAAGGTCAGCGTGCCGAAATGCGTGGACGATATCCCGCCATAGTATTCGTCATTGAAAGGTTGACCCGCGCGTGCGCCGTCGATGGCGTACGAATAGCTGATCCTGGGAAGGCCGTTGTTAGCGGTCTGTGTGGCCGACGCATTGGCGAGCAGGCCAGACTGCGGATTGATGCCAGTCGAAGCGTTGAACACAACGTACCAGCCATCGAGAAACTGCACCTTCCCCCGGATGCCCAGTCCCGTCTGCTGCAGGTTGTTCGGTGCGACGAGGAATCGATGTTGATAACCGTTTCGGTTGACCAGGGATTCGCCTTCATAGTTATGGCCGTTTTCCGGTAAGCCGTGGCTGACCCAGCCGACGCCGACGTCATACGCACCGTAGACTGTGATGCCGTGCCAGGTCAGCGTGCAATCGGTGGTGGCGAACTCGCGGCCGCTGGCGCAGGCGTCGGGGGTGTTGCGCTGCATCTTGATGTCGATCGTCATGTCGACGGTGGCGCCCTGGCCAACCGCCAAAGTGATTCCGGTGCGCGTTTCATCGCCGAACCCTGGTTTTGCCGCTCGAATCTCGAAGCGCCCCGGAGGCAGGCCGGACGCCTGATAGTGTCCCGCGCCGTCGGTTGCGATCGTCCACGTTGCACCGGTATCGAGGTTCTTGATGGTCACCGCGACATCGCGAAGGGCCGCGCCGGTTTGGTCCGTCACTGTGCCGGAGAGGCTCGCTTCGGCGGCGCACAACGAGGAAGAGAGACAGCAAACGAAAACGGCGAATGCCAGAGCAGCGAAACGCATTAAGCCTCCTGACGCGATGGATCGATTCGAGATAGATCGATGCAAGATAGATCGATGCAAGATCGCGTAGTATATAGACAATACGAATAGATGGTCAATAAATATCCATTTATGTACGACAACGAGCACAACGATGCAATCAGCCGGCACGTACTGTGGCGAGTCGCGGGCAAGGTGATACCAACATGAAATGACCGACATGAAATGTCCGGTGTGAAATGACGGGCATGGAAATGATCGACCCCGAACCGCCAACGACGATTGACCGCTCTCCTCGCAATCTGTACGATTCCGTACCAATGGGAACGAAGGCCAGCTCCGGGCGCAGTGCCAATCCGAAGACAACTGCGAAGGCTGATTCCGAAGACCTGCTCCAGCTTCGCGACGCCGCCCTGCAACTCGGCGTCAGCTTTCCGACCATCAAGCAGTGGATCTACAAGAAGAAAATTCGCAGCCTCCAGACCGCCGGAGGACATCACCGCATCCCGCAAAGTGAAGTGGACAGGCTCCTCTTCCGAACTCGCGACAAAACTGAAAAAGAACGGGAAGTGGTGATCCGCCAGGTCAGCGGACGCAATCAGCTCGTAGGACGCATCGATTCGGTGCGCATCAGCGGACTGATGGCAGAAATAAAGATCTCCATCGGCGGCCAGCAGATCACCTCGATCATCACCGCCAATTCGGCGCGCGAAATGCAACTGAAGCCTGGACAAACGGCTGCCGCTCTCATCAAAGCCACCGAAGTAATGATTCTTCGTGTCTGACTCGGCCGCGAACTCCCGTCCCCAGACCGTGATCGATTGTCAGGACGATCTTTCGTCACGACGATCTGTCGTCACAATGATCTAATGTCACAACCTGATGTGAGGCAGTGCACAGCCAAAGCCCCGCCCTCGGTCTAACCTGACACTGGGCCGTTCTGGCCCGAGTAAACTTCGCAGTCAATTTTGAGGAGGGTTTATATGCGTCATATCATTGCCGGGAGTCTTATCCTGCTGTGTCTCTTCGTACTGGGCGCGGTTTCCGTCGCCGACAACCCGATGGGTATTAAAGACAGCTACAAAGTAGATTTCTCCGAGAAGGTTCTGGTCGCAGGCACGCTGCTGCCAAAAGGCACTTATCAGATCAGTCACGTGATGGAAGGTTCCGATCACATCATGATTTTCCGTCAACTCGACAGCAAGAAACCGGTCGAGGTACGAGCGAAGTGCACCCTCGTTCCGCTCGGCGCCAAGGCGACCCGCGATGAGAAGAGTTACACCTTGAATGCTTCGAACGAGCGTGTTCTGCATGAGCTCGTCTTCAAGGGCGATTCCGCCGGACACGTGTTTTAGCGGAAACCTGAAAAGTAGCCGGTTTCACGGCGTGCGCACTCTGGATGCGCTGCGGGGTGGAGCTCGTTTCCAACTTTCGGTGACCGTGGTGGGCCCTGCCCCCTTCTAGGTGTTGCAAAAGGCAAAAAAAGGTCTAGAATCCACAACCTAGCGTCAGACTTGCATCTTTTTGGCGTCTGAGTTCATCCAAAGGTTGAGTGGAACTCACTCAAGGAAAAATGAGCAGCTAAAATGAGCGATCTTATTACTAATTCTGCCGAGCACCCTGCCTACGAGACGACCGAGCGCTCGCTGCCAATTCTGCCGGTCCGCGACACGGTTCTATTCCCGCACGCTGTGCTGCCTCTTACCGTGGGCCGCGAAAGCTCTGTCCAGTTAATCAACTCGCTTGGGGAAGACAAGACTATCGTGGTCGTCGCCCAGCGTGAAGCGCGCGTCGATTCGCCGCAGCCGACGGATCTTTATTCCATCGGAACCCTTGCCGTCGTGCACAAAGTCGTCAAGATGCCCAACCAGAGCCTCTTTGTCTTTGCCGAAGGTTTGGAGCGGGTGCGACTTGCCGACTTCGCCCAACTCACGCCCTTCATGCGCGCCCGGGTCACCACCATCCCCGAAATTATTCCGCCCAAGGATTCCGAAATCGAAGCCCTGCAGCGCAACGTCCTCACGCTGTTCCAGCAGATCGTTGCCGGTTCGCCCACGCTCTCGGACGAGCTCTCGACCGTCGCTATGAACATTGAAGAACCCGGGCGCCTCGTCGACTTCATCGCCTCGTCCCTGCCGTCGCTTTCCACCTCCGATAAGCAGGAGACGCTGGAAACGACCGACGTCCGCATTCGTCTCGAGAAAATCAATCAGCATCTCGCCAAAGAACTCGAAGTGCAGCAACTGCGCAACAAGATCCAGTCCGAGGTGCAGGATCGCGTGCAGCAGACGCAGCGCGAATATTACCTGCGCGAGCAACTCAAGGCCATCCAAAAGGAGCTCGGCGAGCAGGACGAAGGCCAGCGCGACACGGAAGAATTGAAGCAGAAAATCGAATCCGCAGGCATGCCTGACGACGTAAAGAAGGAAGCACTGAAGGAATTGGGCCGCCTGGCGCGCATGTCGCCGATGGCCGCCGATTATTCGGTCACTCGCAATTACATCGAGTGGCTTGCGGTCCTCCCCTGGGCCAAAACTTCGGGTGGAGAAATTGAAATCCCCAAGGCAAAAGAGATTCTCGACGCCGATCACTACGACCTGCAGAAGGTGAAAGACCGCATTCTCGACTATCTTTCCGTTCGCCGGCTGAAGCCGAGCATGAAGGGACCGATCCTTTGTTTCGTAGGCCCCCCAGGAGTGGGCAAGACTTCGCTCGGAAAATCCATCGCCCGTGCGCTGGGTCGAAAATTCACTCGTCTGTCATTGGGCGGAGTGCACGACGAAGCGGAAATCCGCGGTCATCGCCGCACCTATATCGGAGCTCTGCCCGGTCAGATCATTCAGGGCATCCGCCGCGCCGAAACGAAAGATCCCGTCTTCATGCTCGACGAAATCGACAAAGTAGGACGCGACTTCCGGGGCGATCCCGCATCGGCGCTCCTCGAAGCGCTCGATCCCGAGCAGAACGCGAGCTTTCGCGACAACTATCTGGACGTGACTTTCGATCTTTCAAAAGTTTTGTTCATCACGACCGCCAACATGCTCGACCCCATCGCCGAGCCCCTGCGCGACCGCATGGAAATTATCGAACTGCAGGGCTACACCGAAGAAGAGAAGATCCATATCGCCTTCCAGTACCTGATTCCGCGCCAGATCGAAGAAAACGGAATCACCAGAGAGCAGATCGAATTCCCCGAGGAAGCGGTCGGCTACGTGATCCGCCACTACACCCGCGAGGCGGGAGTCAGAAATCTCGAACGCACTCTCGGCACCATCTGCCGCAAGCAGGCGCGCCGCATCGCTGAAGGTAAGAGCGACAAGCTGATCGTCACCAAAGAGATCATTCAGGAATTCCTGGGTGGCATCAAAGTCCGCAGCGAAGGCGAAATTGCGGAGCGCACCAAGCGCCCCGGCGTCGTAGTTGGATTAGCCTGGACTCCAGCCGGCGGCGACGTGCTCTTCGTCGAGGCCAACCAGATGAAAGGTAAAGGTGGCCTCACCATCACCGGCCAGATTCAGGATGTGATGCGCGAGTCCATGCAAGCCGGCCTGAGCTGGGTGCGTTCGAACGCGAAAGACCTGGGCATTGACGAAGAATTCTTCGCCACCCACGACATCCACATTCACGTGCCCGCGGGAGCGATCCCAAAAGATGGCCCGTCAGCTGGCGTAACCATCGTGACCGCGCTCGTAAGTTTGCTGACCGGCAAACAGGTTCGTCCGCTAACCGCCATGACCGGAGAAATCACGCTCAGCGGAAACGTGCTTCCAGTAGGCGGGATCAAAGAAAAAGTCCTGGCCGCAAAACGCGCCGGCGTGCACGACGTAATTTTGCCCGCTGAAAACAAAACCAACGTAGAAGAAGACCTGACGCCCGAGCAACTGCTGGGATTGACCACTCATTACGTCAAGACGGTAGACGAAGTGCTGGCCTTCGCTCTCCCCGCCACCCCGCGCGAAGAGCGTCTGGATGCCGAAGAGCGCGAAAAGGTACTCAGCACGTAAAGCAGCTGTCAGCTGTCAGCTCTCAGCTACCGGCTCTCAGCCATCAGCATCCTTTCGAAATTGTCATCCTGAGCGCAGCATGGACTTCACGAAGTGAAGTCCATGCGCAGTCGAAGAGCCTGCCCTGAGCGAAGCCGAAGGGACCCCTGCACCCTCTTCCGAGGCAAGGCCGCGTCAGGGAGTTCTCCCCGTACCTAGAGTTTGGGTTTAATTTGTCTTGAAAGGGTGCGGCTTCAGCCGCACCGTAAACTCGGTTTCATCCTGGCTTCAGCCGCTGAGGGAATGCGTCGTTCAAACTGAGCCACCACCCACTCGCCTCGATACTGGCGCGCGCCCCCGCAAACCAACTACTCTGTCACGTCAGTCTAGAATCGCCGGCCACCGGCCCGCGCCCCCACTGAGTACCGGCTATCGGTGCAGTCCCACACGTCAAAATCGGTCGGCCTGACTGGAGCCGGATTTCTACGTCACACGTTGAACGCAGGAACCTGAGCGTCAGAATGCACCTTCGCCGCTTCAGACGGTTGACCAGCGCTGACACCAATGTGCTGGCAAATATGCAAGCGGCAGTGACGCTCTACATCGCTTTTTATAATTTCTGCCGGGTCAATCCGGCACTAAAGAAAACGCCTGCCATGCAAGCGGGGATTACAGATCATGTGTGGAGTTTGGGCGAGCTTCTAGCGTAGTATTCCCAGCAGCGACAGCTGAGAACATTTCCAACCGTTTTCAATTCTGGGAGTGCGGGAACACTTCAAGAATCTGGTTGCAGCCTTCCGCATTAGTGTAGCACCGGGAGGTTTCAGTGAGTCGCACACTCGAAAAGGTCTGGGGTGAGTTCATTGTGCCGGTCTTTATTGAACGGTTTCTATTGGTTGTTTGTGCTGCGGCTTTCTACGGAATGGTCATCAGTAATAATATGAATTTCGACGGTCTTCAGAGAATTGGATTAGGTTGTGCCTTGATTGGGACTGCCCTATTTCTTGGCGCCACTGTATACAAGCAAACGCATCCGATGGTCGGCGCCCCCCCTTCGCCGACTCCGCCCGCAATCAATCAAAGCGCAAGCGACAGCACATGTTCAAACATAAACGCTGGTAAAGACACCACAGTGAGCTGCTCTCCGGCGAAGGAGAATCCCGATGTTCACCAAGAGGCTCCTAAACAGCCTTAGCGCCATTGTCATTGTGCTCGGTAGTCAATCTTTTTGCCAAACAGCATCGAGCGTCACCCAAGATGCGAAAAACTCTTCATGCAGCAACATCATAGCGTTGGCCGGTGACGTTAAGGTGGACTGCTCCAGCCTCACGCCAGCACAGCAGAAAATAATTGAGAACATTCCGGCGGTCCTTCACAAAATCCTCAAAAACCATCTTGATACCGATGCGGTCATGGCGAAGCTAGATGAAATTCTGAACGCGATAAACCCAAACCTTCCAGTCAAAACTTATTACTGCGAGGGAGATTGGAAGATAATTGGCCCTTCGGCAAGTAGCAGCATGATGATAACGACAGGCGGGGATGCCAGTAATTTGAAAGAGCTAGTCAGCCTCTACAATGCTGAACAGTTTTCGAATTTGCTCAAGACGTGTCTCGCTGACGTCCACTCGATGCCAGAATGGCTAACACCCCGCATCTTCTGTGGTTTGGCCTACGTGGGACTTGGAGATAAGGCAAAGGCCAAGGAAATGCTCGCGGAATTTGATTCTAAGACCGGTCCGGCATACAGTGACGGTACATGTAAGCAAGCATCAGACGAACTTCGCAGACATTTGCAATAGGGCCAACAACGCAGTATTACGACAGCACCGGAATTTACCCCTAACCCCATGATTCCATTACGGCCAAGGGAGGGGGTATACCTCAAATTGGGTTTTCAATTCGGCCCAGGATGACAAGATGGATAACGATGACAACATGGATAATGATGGCCGAAGAACGGACGTGCGTTGGCCGAGAACTGACAGCTGAAAGCTGCTCCTAGAAGATTCCGCCCAAAGAGGAGACAATGGTTCCCGTCGATAATAGCTGTCGTCAATCATTCAAGGAGCCATGGTGGGAGCCATTCCAGTTCTAAAGCCCGGCCCGAGTCCGGTTCTCATTCCGAACCCTGGTCGAAGGCCGGATCGAAGTCCGGATCAAAGTCCGGATCGAAGTCCGGATCGAAGGCCGGGTCGAAGTCCGGCTCGAACTCTGAAGCCTCCGGCCGCGAAGCCGAAGCTCGGCCTGCGTGCCTGGATGAATCGCGTGCTCGTCGAGTGTGACCGCGCCACGGAAGGTTTCGACGCCGAGGCCGTCCACGATCTTCGAGTTGCGCTCCGCCGCTGCCGTTCGCTCGCGGATGGATTGCGAGCCATCGATCCCGATGCTTCGTGGAAAGACATGAAGAAGGCGGGGAAGAAAGTTTTCCAGGCTCTCGGCGAGTTGCGCGACATGCAGGTAATGGAGGAGTGGATCGAGAAATTAGGCGATCCCGCCGATCCCGTAGCGATGAGACTGCTCGATCACGTGCACGCGAGAGAGAACGAATGCAAGCAGCATGCGCTCAAGGATCTCAACCAGTTTGACCACAAGCAGTGGCGCCAGTGGAGTCGAAGCCTGCCGCAACGCGCGGCGCGAGTGCGTCCGGGAAGCGTCGTCTATCTGCACCTGGCGCTTGAAAAGTGGACGGCCGCTTACGATCTGCACAAACACGCCATGCGGTCGCGATCGCAGGTGAGCTACCACCAACTGCGCATCGGCATCAAGCGCTTCCGTTACACGGTGGAAAATTTCCTGCCGCGCCAGCACGCAAAATGGGGCGACGATCTGAAAGAGTTGCAGGATTTGTTGGGCGAGGTCCACGACCTGGATGTGCTCTGGGCCACGGCGCAGAATGTCGATCCGAATGTCGGTCAGAACGTCGATCAGAACGTCAGTGCCTTCCCTGACATGGAGAGTCGCAAACGCTGGCGTGAGACGTTGACGCACGAACGCAACAAACGGCTGACGCGCTATCGCGAGAAGATGGTCGGCCGCCAGTCGTTATGGCAGGTGTGGCGGGCGGAGTTGCCGGCGGGTCCGCAGCTGCGGGCGGCCGCGATGAGCCGGCTTCGAGTGTGGGCCGGATATCTGGATCCAGATTTTTCGCATGCTCAACGTGTCGCGCAGCTGGGCCTGCAGCTCTATGACGGATTGCGGGCGGCGGGGCTGTTGGCAACGCATGCGGCATCGCCGAATTCGGAGCAGACGAGGGGTGATGAGGAATCTGACTGGCAATATGACTCGCGAGCAATGCTGCAGGCGGCCGCCCAGATGCATGATGTCGGCAAAGCCAGGGGCGCGGAAAATCATCAGAAAGTTTCGTATCGCATGATACGCGGTCTGGCTCGGCCGCTGGGTTGGAGTGCGCGAGAGCTCGAACTGGCGGCTGTGGTCGCGCGATATCATCGCGGAGCGCTGCCCCATCCTCGGGGAAAAACGATGCAGTCGCTGCCTTTGACCGATCGTCCGATTGCCATGGAGTTGGCCGCTATTCTGCGACTGGCAAACGCGTTGGATTTGCACCCGTCACATAGCGGAAGCCGCGAAGAAAATGAAACGTCGCCGCGGCTCGAGGTCCGTTCGCTTGACCATTTCGTGTTGGTGCGAGTGGCGGGATACGCGGCACTGGATCGTTCGGCGGAGAACGTCGCCGCGGCGCGCCATCTTCTCGAAACCGTATTGCGACGGCCCGTGCTGGTGCGGGCGCTGCGCGCGGCGCCGGAGATCGGCGCGTCCAGGTTTCGGACTAGCCAGGCAACGAGCAACCGTGGTGGCGTTGGCGGCGACGATGCGCACGCGAGAGCGCGCATGAGGGAAACTCGACCGTAGCCGGACGAGTTTCTCCGAACCAGGTGCTCCGGACGACGCCCGTCGTTGAAACTTTTTCGTGCACGTTGCCATCGCGAGGAGTATTTTAAGCAGTTCTCCCTAGCAGTTCTCCCTGACGGGAGGTGCGCGTTGAAAAACGAAATGTCGAAGAGAAACGCCTTACTGCAAAAAGTTCTGTTCGTTCTTATCGTAGTGCTCTTTTTTGTGTTCGCCTTGTGGGCGCAGCAACCGCCGGCAAAGGCGACCGGTCCCGAGTACAAGATTCCTCCTGAAGCGGCAGCTAAAGTAAATCCCGTGAAGCCCACTGCAGAGTCGCTCGCCAAGGGCAAGAAACTATACGGCTACGACTGCGCGATGTGCCATGGCGCGAATGGCGATGGCAAGGGCGACATGGCGTCGGACATGAAAAATGTCACCGACTTCACCAAGCCAGACGCATTGAAAAGTCGCACCGACGGCGAACTCTTCTACGTGATTCGCAACGGCAAAGGCGAGATGCCTCCCGAAGGTGATCGTGCCAAGGACGACGATATTTGGAATATGGTCAATTACGTCCGCTCGCTGGCGAAGAAGTAAAAGCGCTGACGCGCGCGGACTTTGAGGTTCTTAGCCGGAGCGTTTCGTTACGCGAACAGAAATTCCTTCGTCCTGAGTTCTTTGATCGTATCGCGCAGTTTGGCCGCCTTTTCAAATTCAAAGCACTTGGCCGCTTCTCGCATATCACTCTCTAATTTAACGATGTAAGCCTCCAGATCATCCTGCGACTTGAAGTCGGGAATGCCATTGGCTTCGGGACCGGTCAGATCGGTGTAATCGGCGCCGACAATCGCGACCAGCGTCATGTCGAGCGGACGAATGATGGATTCGGGCGTGATCCCGTTCTCTTCGTTATAGGCTTGCTGGATGGCGCGACGGCGATTGGTTTCGTCGAGCGCCTTTTTCATGGAGTCGGTCATACGATCGGCATAGAGAATCGCCCGCCCATTCAGGTTGCGGGCACAGCGTCCTATGGTCTGGATCAACGATCCAGCGGAGCGCAGGAAGCCTTCTTTGTCGGCGTCGAGAATCGCCACCAGCGAGACTTCCGGCAGGTCGAGGCCTTCGCGCAGAAGATTGATGCCGATCAATACATCGAACTCGCCTTTGCGCAGGTCCCGCAGAATCTTCACCCGCTCCAGCGTTTCAATCTCGGAGTGCATGTAGCGGCACTTCACCCCTACTTCGCTGTAATACTCAGCCAGGTCTTCGGACATGCGCTTGGTCAAAGTGGTGACCAGCACACGCTCGTTGCGCGCTACGCGGTCGCGAATCATGTGCAGCAGATCGTCGATCTGTCCCTTGACCGGACGAATCTCGACCGGCGGATCGATCAATCCAGTAGGGCGGATGATCTGCTCGACCACGACGCCCGCCGACTTAGTAAGTTCATAGGGACCCGGCGTAGCGGAAACGTAGATGAGTTGGTTCGTGCGATGCTCGAACTCCTCGAAAGTCAGCGGACGATTGTCGAGTGCCGAAGGCATGCGAAATCCGTATTCGACCAGCGTTTGCTTGCGCGAGCGGTCGCCGTGATACATGCCGTGGAGTTGCGGCACGGTCTGGTGCGACTCGTCGATGAACATCAGAAAGTCGCGCGGGAAGTAATCGAGCAGCGTCGGCGGCGGCTCGCCCGGAAGGCGCCCCGTGAAATGGCGTGAGTAATTTTCAATGCCATGGCAGTAGCCCATGGCCTTGATCATCTCGAGGTCGTACATCACGCGCTGATGGATGCGCTGCGATTCGACGATCCGTCCCTGTTTTTCAAGTTCCGCTTCCCACCACGCCAATTCTGCTTTGATCGATGCGACCGCCGAAGCCCGTGTCTCCTCTTTCATCACGTAGTGCGTCTTCGGATAAATCGGCAGCCGCATGTAGCGCTGCTTCACCGTCCCAAACAGGGGGTCGATCTGCGAAAGCGACTCAACCTCGTCGCCAAACATTTCGACCCGATAGGCGTTGTCATCATAGGTGGGATAAATTTCGATGACGTCGCCGCGCACGCGAAAGGTACCGCGGCGGAAATCACCTTCGGTGCGCTCGTACAGGATGTCGACCAGCTTGCGGGTGATGTCCGAGCGCTTGATCTTCTGTCCCTTTTCCAGAAACAGCATCATCCCGTAGTAAGCCTCGGGCGATCCCAGTCCGTAGATGCAACTCACCGAGGCCACAATCAAAACGTCGCGCCGCTCAAAGAGCGATCGCGTTGCCGAGAGCCGCAGTTTGTCCAGTTCGTCGTTGATGGTCGATTCCTTCTCGATATAGAGATCGGCCGCCGGAACGTAAGCCTCCGGCTGATAAAAATCGTAGTAGGAGACGAAGTACTCGACCGCATTGTGCGGGAAGAAGCTCTTGAATTCGTGGTAAAGCTGAGCCGCCAGGGTTTTGTTGTGGGCCATGACCAGGGCAGGGCGATTGGCGGCCTCAATCACTTTGGCGGCGGTAAAGGTTTTGCCCGATCCGGTAACGCCGAGCAGCACCTGATGTTGCTCGCGATCAAACACGCCACGGGTCAGGGCCGCGATCGCCTGCCCCTGATCGCCTTGGGGCTTGTAGGTGCTTACCAGTTTGAAGTCCACAACTCATTATATGGGAGGGATATGGGATGGATATGGGATGGCTTTAGGGCGAGGATATTCAGGGATGCGATGAGGCTGTCAGCAATGCACTTCTGTGTAAATATGCTCTTTGGAAGGTCGATACTGGGAACTTTGTACTAAGTGATTCACCCTAGACCACGCTGAAACGGCGGCTGCTCACGGCTTTGGGCCCTACAGTCATTACTGTAGTAACTAGATTTTCGCTGAAAAAGAGGCATGAAAAGCAATTTTCACAATTAGTTAACTCTAAAGTGCTCGCTTTGGCCGCGCATTTGCAAATTGAGACGCAACGACCCGAAATCCAGATGTACTGAAGGGCACGGTTTCAGCGCCACTTGCCGGTACCGGAGTACATCCTTCAGGTGCAGTGAATATGGAAGAAAAATTCAACACAGTGGGGCACCGGGAGCAAGAGATCATCAATCTGCTGCTCCAGGGATGTGACAATGCAGAAATCGCTCGCGATCTGAATATGGCCGAGCGCACCGTCAAAGCGTATTTCAACCGCCTGTTTCTGCGTTTTGGAATCAAGGGCGGGATCAAGCGGGTTAAGCTCGCAACTTTATTTTATCGGAGGCAATTATGGTTGGAGAAACAGCAAGTCACGGCGGGCCCAGCGAACGCGAACAATTCATCATTCAACGCGTAGCCGAGGGCTGCAAGAATCGAGAGATTGCCGATTCGCTGGGAACCACCGAGCACGTGGTGAAAAATTATCTGCGCTTGATCTACGACAAGCTGGGATTGTGGAACCGCGTCGAGCTGGCACTGTGGCACGTAGCGCGTCAGAACGAGCGGGCTTATAACGCCTGAGCTTGCGGCAGCGTCCGACGAACACTCCCGCCCTAGTTCCACCTGGGCGGGCGCACTCCTCAGAGACGAGGCAAGCCTCGTCTCTTCTCATCTTCTCAAAAATTAGTTTGGCAATTTTGTGAAGGTGGCTAGTAGCTGCCAGCTTTGGCGCTGGTGGCTTTCCCACCTGACTCGCGAGCGGCGAAAGTTAGTTCTTTTTCCAGCGACGCAAAGCGCTGGAAGACTTCGTGCAGACGCAGCGCCATGTTGCGAATGGCATCGGCTTGCGAGGAGACGTGGGCTGGCAGTCCGGGTTCGTGCACAAGAAGTTCCGCGTTGCCGAGCACGGTGGTGAGAGCGTTATTGACGTTAGTCCGCATCTCCACCATGTAGCGTCCGAGAGTAGCTTCGGCTTGAGAAGCGGAGGAGTTTTTCTCGGCTTCCAAGACGCGAGCCTCGGCGTGGCGGCGGCGCAGAATTTCGCGGCCGATCAGTCCTACCAGCGTTGGCCAGAGTCCGGGTTCGCGTCGTAACTCGAGAACGGCGCCATGGATACTGTAGAAATCGCTCGCGGGATTGGAGTGAACCAGGATGGCAGGCTTACCCGTAGCTTCGAGCGATGGCTGCAGATCAAGATCTCGAACCGGATTTCTCTCTTGATTCTTAGCCAGATTTAGATTCTCAGCCAGATTTCTATCCACGCCGTTGCGCTGTTCATTCTCGGGTTGCTTCGGCTTAGCTCGCTTCGACCTAGGGTGTTGCGGCTTCGGTTGCTTCGACTTAGATTGGCTCTTCAGGCCATCGATATAAGTGACGTCGGCGATCGCGAGGTCGTACTGGCTCCCCTCAAGGTCGCAACGGAAGCCGGGATCGAGCACGGTGAACTCCGGACCGAGTTCCCGACCGTCACGACGAGCGTCCCTCGGCCAATTCGCAGTGATCTCCTGCGAGAAAGCGGGATCGCTGGTGAGGATGAGGACGGTAGGGCGATTCATGCGGTCATCGTGCTTTCTGGCGCTTTGACTTGGCAAATTGCGTTGTTCGTTTGCGTTGGTCGTAGCGTTGTTCGTAGCGTTGTGCGTTTGCGTTGTTCGGCGACGCCGATTGCATCCCTATTTCAGCAGCGGTGAGACGGAGCGAACCCCGCTCACTCCCGTTCCGAGAGTTGCCTATTCTTCCGCAAGCCTGGCTCCGGAACTCGGCAACTACTTTTGCTTTCCGCCGTCAGATTTTCTAGTCGCGGCGGCGGCCCGCGCCAGCGGAGGTTTCCCCGCTCCATTCTGGAGCGCGTCGTCTACGGCCGCCCGCAGATCGACCAGCATGCGCAAAGGCTGGCCCGAAGAGTATTCAGCATGAAACATTACCTTCCAGGACTGGCAGATCATGCGCAGGCGTGAAATCGGCTCCTCGGCCGAAAACTGGGCGCGGCGGCAATCCACGGTGGCAACGCCCTGGCGATCGAGTTCGCGCAGGCCGTCTTGGATGGCGTTGAGATCGTCGTGCATCAAGCGGAAAAATATCCGCCGTATCATGAAGCTGAAACGCGCGAAAGCCACCATGGCCGCGGGCTCGAAATAGCGGGCCGCATTCTGCGTCTTGAGCTTGCGTCCCTGTTCGAGAACTCCACTGTGCAGCAGTTCACTGAGGCGGCGGCAGTTCGCCGCCGACTGCATGATGGTCTCGAGCGAACTCATCCATGCCGGAAGCTTCGGTTGCAGCGGTCCAAGCACCGGCTCAAGCACCTGCGCGACGTAATCGAGATCCACGTCGGCGTCTTCCATTCCCGAGGGCGCGCACAGCGAAAAATACTGGACCAGAAGAAAATCGGTTTTGTCGCGATCGCTCGGAGACTTGGCCGCCTTCTGCATGTGATGCGCGAGAAGCTGGCGCAGCACGGCTTCACTGGCCAGCGGCGTGGTTTGCAGAAACTGGCGTAACTGGTGCACCTGGATCTGCGCATCCACCTGCTGAAACCACGCGGCAGCCTCCTTGACCGAATCGGGTGAGATCGAAAAACCCTCGTCGATTGGGCAGGCGGGAATTTCAATCACAAATTCACGCACCAGGGCTGAGTAAACCGGTTGCAGGGCGCCGAGCGTGACTCCCTGTTCTTCGAAGGAAGGCTGAGCTGGGGTAGATTCAGTCATGATTTCACAATCCAATTGGGAACATGTTGCAGGAATCGCACGGCCACCACGGTTCGCTCCGCATGATACTGAACCGCGCATACGGAAGCCTCGGCGCGCAGCGAGCCGTCATTGCTCTCGACCAGAACGCGATCAGCAAATTCCAAGGGTTCGTTCACCACAAAAAGAACTTCATTCGGCGTGCCGAATTCAATGATCGTATCCTGGGAAAAAGTGTTCTCGTTTTCGTGAACGGCGCGGCCATTTCCGTTGGCGTTGGCGTTGCTATTCCCATTTCCATTGCCATTGCCGGAGCTATGGGTGCGGCTGAGTTTGATTGGGATGCGCACTGGCGTGGCGTCCGGAAAAAACTTGGCCAAGCGGCTTACGAATTCTGATTCGAGCGCGCGAGCGGTTGCCTGGTTGGGCACTGAAACCTCAATCCCTGGGGAGCTGGAGCAGCCGAGCCTCCTCTCTTCCCGGTTTGGAAGTACTGCGAGGAGACTCATCCCTGCTTTATCGCCATTCTGTAGTGCACGGGCAGCGCCAAAAACTTGAAGGGCATGCACCTAAGAACAAGTCGAAGACGGACAGGGAGTTAACCGCGTCGCGCGAGGGTGGGATTGCTCAATTTCCTGGATCACGGTGGAAGTGTGTCTCAGAATGAAACCACCGTCTCAGTTCGAGCATCCGCGGATTGCGGTTATTGCAGCGTGGTCGATTGCGGGGGCTCTTCCCTGGCCCCTATGTTGTAGCGTTTCAGTTTGCGATAGAGAGTGGCTCGGCTTATGCCTAACATTTTGCCGGCTAGCGCCTTGTCTCCATTGACCTGAGAGAAGACGCGTTCGATGGTGGCGCGCTCGATGTCTTCGAGGTCAGTGTCCGAAGATTCCCGCAAATCGAGCGCTTCGGCGCGGGGCTCCGAACGGTTGATACCGGACGGGAGATCACTGACTTCGATGATGCTCTGAGCGCCGAGAGCGACCGCGCGCTCCAGACAATTTTCCAGTTCGCGGACATTTCCCGGCCAGTCGTAGGCGAGCAGCGCCTTCATGGCGTTGCCGGAGACGCTAACGCTGCGTCCGGGGGCAAGGCGTTCGAGGAAAAACGCCGCCAGAATGGGAATATCGGAACGGCGTTCGCGCAGCGGCGGCAGAGAGATGGTGACGACGTTCAGACGGAAATAAAGATCCTTGCGGAAGGTTCCTCTCTTGTACTCGGAGTCGAGATCGCGGTTGGTGGCGGCCATGATGCGCACATCCACTTTGACTTTTTGATTGCTGCCCACCGGGCGAACCTCTTTTTCCTGGAGAAAGCGCAGGAGCTTGGCCTGCATCTCGAGCGGAAGTTCGCCAACCTCGTCGAAAAAAATGGTTCCGGTATCGGCCGATTGCAGCAGGCCCTGCTTAGAACGAAGTGCGCCGGTGAAGGCTCCTTTTTCATAGCCGAACAGTTCGCTTTCGATGAGGGTAGGGACGAGCGATCCACAGTCAACGGCAACGAAGGGACGGCTGGCCATGGTGCCGCGAAAGTGCAGCGCGCGGGCGACCAACTCTTTGCCGGTTCCGCTTTCCCCGGAGATCAGCACCGGGGTGCGCGTGTCTTTGAGGCGCGAAATCAGGCGCAGGACGTTCTGAATACCGGGGGAGTTGCCGATGATGCCATGGAGCGACGTTTCCGTTTCAGAACGTTCGCGGAGATAGAGATTCTCTTCGACCAGACGCACCTTGTCAGCCATGCGGCGGAGGAAGAGTCGCAATTCATCGAGCGGATTAAAGGGCTTGGCAATGTAATCGTAGGCGCCGAGTTTCATCGCCTGCACCGCGGTTTCGACGGATCCGTGACCGGTCATCACGGCCACTTCGATGCGCGGGTTGGCGCGCTTGACCTGCTCCAGAAATTCGATGCCCGTCATGCGGGGCATGACCATGTCGGTGAGCACCATGTGGACGGGCTGTTCCTCGAGAATTGTAAGAGCAGCGTCGCCGCTCTCCGCTTCGAGACAGAGGAAGCCGAGCGACTCGCCGACGGTGCTGCAGAGGCGGCGAATGGTCTGCTCGTCATCCACGATCAACAATCGGATGCGAAAATCGTTTTTCGTCAAGTCGTCCTTCGTCGAAGTCTGCGTGGTCAAATTCTGAGTCATGAAGCGGCCTTGCCCATAGTGTTCTCCACCACGGTAATGAAGTCGTGCACACGAAAGGGCTTTTCCACGCAAGGAGCTCCGGTACGGCGCAGCGTGGCAGCGGTTTCCTCGTTCGCGATGTCGCCGGTAATAAAGACCAGGCGTGAGGCGAGTTCGGGGCGATAGGTGGCGATCCAGGCATAGACCTGCGCGCCGTCGACGCCTCCCGGAGTACGCATGTCGGAAACCACTCCATGAAAGTCGCCGTCGGCCAGCAGCCGGAGAGCCTCCGCGCCAGATTCAGTGGGCACAACGGTGTAGCCGTGGCCCTCGAGAACGGCGCGCACCAGAGCCATGACGGCTGGTTCATCTTCAATCAAAAGCACGCGCGCACACGCGATTTTGGTTCCTGTTTGGGTCATTTTGGATGCACTCCCGCAACCGCTCCAAAGGATGCCGCCTCGGTCGCCACCGGCAGGCGAACAATGAAAGTCGCTCCTTCAGAGTCCGGATTGTTGTGACACACAATTTCTCCGCCATGTTCGCGGACAATGCCATAGCAGATACTCAGGCCCAGACCGGTTCCCTTGCCGACATCTTTGGTGGTGAAGAAGGGATCAAAGATACGCTCCGCGTCGGCGATACCCGGGCCGTTATCGCGAAAAGAAACTTCAACGAACGCACCGGCGCTGGCGCTCGCAATCTCAATACGAGCGGGCCGAGCGGTTTCGCGGACTGCGTCATAAGCATTGTTCAGAATGTTGAGAAATACCTGCTGTAGCTGGTGAGAATCTCCGATCACCTGGGGCAGCGACTCCTCCATACGCTCGATCACCTGAATGCCGTGACTCATGAAATCGTAAGAGCGCAAGTGCACCGTGCGTTGCACGATCGAGTTCAGCTGCACCGGCTGGCGCTGTGGCGGCATCTGGCGCGCAAAGCTGAGCAGGTTCTGCACAATCTGCTTGGTGCGCTGCGCCTCCTGCAGAATCACTCGCAGGTCGCGGCGCGCGCTTTCCGGGAGCTCGGGATTCTCCATCAAGAGATCGGTGAATCCGAGGATGGCGGTGAGGGGGTTGTTGACTTCGTGGGCGACGCCGGAGACCAGTTGTCCGACCGCCGCCATTTTTTCGGCATGCACCAACTTCGAACGCAGCATGGCCGAGTCGGTCACGTCGGTCATCACGACGACGATGCTGCTCACGCGGCCATCTTCGCCGCTGATCGGGCTGAGATTGGCGGAAAACTGGGCGCTAACCCCATCGCCGCGAAGCAGGGAAAGATCGAAGTTATCCACTTGCTGGCCCCGCGCCACGGCGGCCAACGCTTCCCGGAGCGCACCGCGCCGTGGAGGGGCGCAAAGGTCGGGCAAGGGATGAGCGAGTATCTGGCTCTGCTGAAAGCCCAAGCCACTCCAGCGCCGGTTGGCATAACTGACGATGCCGTCCGTGTCGGTAACCAGAATCAGGCTCTGAGTATGGTTGAGGATTTTGCTGGAAAAATCGCGCTCTTTCTGGAGTTCGGTCTGCGATTGGCGAAGGCTGCTGACATCGAGCATCAAGCCCCGGTGCTGCAGGATGTTGCCGGCCGCATCGCGCATCGCATAACAGTTCATGAATACGTGCACCGGCGACCCATCCTTGCGCCGCAAAACTTCTTCGTGATTATGCAACTCCCCGGTGCGGCTGAGCTGTTCCGCAAGTTCCTGACGCCGCTCCAGAGAAAAATAAACCTGGGTGGGAATGTCGAGTTGCAGGACTTCGTCGCGGCTGCTGTAACCGAGGATGCGAACCAAGGCATCGTTGACTTCGACGAAACGCCCTTGAGGCGTGGAAACGTAGATCCCTTCCTGAATGTTATCGAACAGTTCGCGATATCGGCGCTCAGCTTCGCGGCGGTCGGTGATGTCTTTGAGCACGTGCACGGTCTGCCACTGGGCACTGCTGGCGGCATGAATGCGCGAGGTCGAAATCAGGTACGTGCGTTCGAGAATGGGATGCCGGTACTCGTCGAGCCCATCGCCGCTGCGGCAGAAGGGACAGGAGTGGGGCGAAGCGGCAGTGGACAGCGCCTCCAAGGCGCGCATGTTGATGCCGATTAACTGATCGGGAGCGATGCCGATGAAATCAGCCAGCGAGCGATTGACGCGGAGAATGTTGTGCTGCTCGTCATGCACCACGATGAAATCGCTGATGGCATCGAAGACTTCGAGCCAGTGCCGGTTGGCCTGCTGCATGCGCGTGAACAGGCAGGCATTCTCGAGCGCGATGCTGGCGTGTCCGGCGATGGCGCGCAACAACTGGTGATCTTCGAGGGAGGGCGGGGCGCCGCGGTCGGCGAGACAAAGCACTCCTACCAGTTCGCCCGAAGAGCCGGCCAGGCGGACCAGAGTACAGTCGGTCCATCCCAGACTGGAGGCGAGCGCGCTACCCAGAATGTCGCTGGCGCTGGCGAAGGCGACGTCAGTGGGATATTTCGGCAGGGCTGTACTCATCGCTTGACTGAAGCGTTGCAGCAGCGGCTTGTCGCTGACCTCAACTCCAATCTCGATGGGAGATTCCGAGTCGCCACGCACCAGCACCGTCTCCGGATCTGAGGTCTGGAAGAGACTGAGTGCAACCGATCGGCTTCCGAGCAGGATGGCCGCGCGGCGGGCGAAGTTGCGCATGAACTCGGGGAGATGCAGCACCGTGTTCAGTTCGAGTGCAATGGTGACCAGCGCCTCGGCACGGCGGCGGTGCTCCTCGGACTGATGCAGGTTGTGCGTCAACTCAAGAGCGATGGCAACCTGGGCGGCCAGAGCGCGGGCACGGCGGACATCCTCGTCGTTGATGGTTCCTGGCTCGATGCGGTCGAGCACGCCAAACATTCCGAGCACATCGCCATTCGAACCGAGCAAGGGAACGGCGAGGAGCTGGCGGATTTGGAACGCCTTCACGAAATCGAGATTCGCGCCGGGAGTCTTGGCAGCATCTTCGGCGACGAAGACGTTCTTCTTCTTCAGGGCGCTGACGGCAACGCCCTCCTCGAGCGGGATATCGACGGGGCGGGCTATGCCCTTCTCCACCCCCCAGCGAATGTGGAAGGTAGATTCTTCGAGCAGCCCAATGAAGCAGCGCTGGAAACCAAGAAAGCTGGCAGCGCGAACCACCGACGTCTGCATGAACTCGTCGAGCTTTCCGGCCGACCCCAGTTCGAAGGAAATTTCGAGGATTTCGTGGAGTTCGCGGGCCTGGGCCCGTGCCATCCCGTACAACTCGGCGTTGGCGATGGCCACTGCGCCGAAGCCGGCCAACGCGGATACTAAAGTCTTGTCTTCCTGGGTAAACGGGTGGACGGCGCGCGGGTAAACCAGAATGGCTCCGTGTGAGCGCGAGGTGCGGAAGGGTGCCGCGATGAGCACCCCGGGCGGTGAGTCATCTCCAAAATGAGAGGCGCCATCGATGCTCACAGTAATGCGCTCGCCGGCGGCCACCGCGCGACTCGCGATCTCGAGCGAGGAGCGCATGTCGTTCTGCTGGAAGCGCTGACGGATGGCCAAGGCGAGTCTGGGCGCCTCCGTCGACACCGCCTGCAACTGGAGGATTTTCTCCTGTTGGACGAAAACGAGCACGACCGGTGAATGCAACAGCACTCGTAGGCGGTCGGCAATGCTCTCCATCACGGCAGCGGTGTCGGGGAGGCCGTGCAGGGCGGTGGCAACCTCGACCAGAATACTGGCACGACGGTGTTCTTCGCGGGACAGTTGATTCAAGCGGAACGCTTCAAGAGCGGTACCCAGTTGGGCCGCCAGGATGGTGACTTTGGCGACCGCATCGTCATCGAACCCGACGTGGGGAGCATTCCGCAGGAAGGTGATGACGCCGAGGACCTGTCCTGAAACCAGCAGCGGGGCGGCCAGGGCGGAGTGCGCGCGGCTCTCGGCTAACCACGGATACCGCACGGCATCGAGTTGATTCACGAAAAAAGGTCGACGCTTGTGGAGCGCGTCCATGGCAATGGACGGATCCCCCGCGCGGCGGCGGATGCCTCGAAAGGCTTGGGCATCGGCGCAGTCGGCCTCGGCTCCGACAAGTTCACCTTCGGGCGAAAGGCTCCAGAAGTAGGCGCCGCTGGCATGGAAGTAGGCGCGAGTCAGGGTGCAGAAGGAACGGATGAGCTGCCCGGGATCGGTGTTGTGAAAAGCGGCGCGCGAAAGCTCCAGCAGAAGCTTCTGGAAAGCCTCGTCAGACTGAGACGCGTCGCCGGGACCCGGGTTTCCGGTGTGAGCTGTCAGTGCGCACCAATCGTTTTAGCTAAACGGTTGAAAACACTTGAATTACATATAAAACCTACACTCGATTCTCAAATTGAGTCAAGGGAATATGCGGTGGCAGTGCCGACTTGTGAAATGTCACCAAAGTGACATAGGCGTCTCATTCTGAAATTGGGTCATCGGATGACCTGGGGATGATCTGGCCATCGCGTGACCCAAAAACTTCAAACCTCTGATCACGCGATCACCCGATCACCCGACGATTCATCACCTTGCGAACGATCACGAAAGTAATGCAGAGAAAGAACTTTCGGTAGGAGCTGACCCGGTCCTTGAATGAATATAAGGACGGCAATCATACAGCGACCGGGGAGGTAGCGTGTCTCTCAGAGCCCTGAATCGTCTGTTCGCGGTGGGTCTGTTGTTGTTTTTCGGATGGGCCGCGACCAGCGATCCCCAAGCGTGGGGGCAAGAAGAACTCAATCGGAAGGTGAAGAACAAAGTGGTGCCAACCTATCCGGAACTGGCGAGGCGCATGAACGTCGCCGGCGTGGTGAAGCTCCTGATCACAGTCGCGCCGAACGGGTCGGTCAAAGACGCCAAAACGGTTGGAGGACATCCGGTGTTGGCCAACGCTGCTCTGGATGCGGTCAAGAAATGGCGTTTCGAGGCGGGTCCGCAGGAATCAACGGGGATTGTGGAATTCCGTTTTGATCCGAGCCAGTGAGCGGGCGGCGTTATGCCGAGACACTGGCTGAGGAAGGTTGAAGCATGAACATCGAGAAAAAACTCTACGTAAGTTTCGGCATCATTCTGGCGACGGTTCTCGTGCTGCTGGCGATCAACCTGCTCGCGGTGCAACGCGAGCATGAGACCAAGGCGGCGGCGCAGCGTTCGATCGACATGACGGAGGCGACTTCGACCGTGCGCTTCCAGATGATGCAGAACCGTCTGCACCTGCAGAACTACCTGCTCAGCGGCGATTCCCGGGACGTGGAGAAAATGAATGACGGGGAACACCAGTTGAGTGAGGCCCTGCACCACGCCCAGGATCTGGTGAATTCCACGCAGCAGCGCGGCAATCTGGAAAAAGTGCAGGGGCTCGAGCAGTCTTGGAGCACCGAATTCGCCAACCCCCTTGTGGACAAGCGCCGGGCCGTCGACAGCGGGAATGCGACGGTGGCCGAACTGCAGATCTTCTACCTGCAAAAGGACCCGAACGCCTGGGTTTCACGCTCCAGCGACGTGCTTGATGATGTCGACCGCGAGAACCGTAAACTGCTGGAGGAGCGTCGCCACTCGGATGAAGTGGCAGCGACCTTCACGATTCTCGCGGCGGTACTCAGTTCCCTGGCCGCGCTTGGCCTCGGCATGATCATTGCCTACCGCACCGCCACCGGCATCACCGGCCCGCTGAATCGACTGATCCACGTGGCCGACCAGATCGGACAATCCGGTGATCTCGAACACAACATTGACATTCACGGGAAGGATGAGATCGGGCAACTGGCCAGGACTTTCGAGTCCATGGTGAATTATCTAAAGGAAATGGCCGCGGTTTCCGAAGCCATCGCCGGCGGCAACCTGGCGGTCGAAGTGCGTCCCCGTTCAGCCAATGACACGCTGGCCAATGCCTTCACCAGCATGGTGGATGGTTTGCGCGGGCTCGTGCGCAACGTGCGCGATGCTGCCTCGCAGGTGGCGAGCGCTTCCACCCAGGTGGCGAGTTCCTCCGACGAATCGGCCCGGAACAGCCTGCAGACCTCCTCAGCCATCGATGAAGTCACCAGCACGATGCACGAAATGAGCGTGAACGTGCAAAACATGGTGAAGAGCACGCAAACACAAGCCTCCAGCGTCAGCGAAACTTCGGCGTCCATCGATGAGATGGTGACCTCGATTCAGCGGGTCGCGGATACGGCGAAGGTTCTGCTCGATATTTCCAACCGTTCGCGGGAGGAAGTGCACAGCGGCATCGGAACCATGGAAAAGGCGACCGATGGCCTGAACCGGATCAATACGACCATCCACGCTTCGGGCGAGATTATTGACGCGCTGGGCACGCGGGCAGACAACATTGGCAAAATCGTAGAAGTGATCGACGATCTGGCAGAGCAGACCAATCTGCTCGCATTGAACGCCGCCATCGAAGCGGCGCGAGCCGGTGAGCACGGACTCGGATTTGCGGTGGTGGCGGACGAAGTCCGAAAGCTGGCGGAGAAATCAGCGCAGTCTACCAAGGAGATTTCCGAGCTCATCGAGAGCATTCAGAAGGAAGCGCGCAAAGCGGTCGATAACATGGAGAAGAGCACGACCATCGTGAACGAGGGGCTGAACCTCGGTCAGGAACTGAACGCCGCCCTGCGCAAGATTTCAAACGTGGTCACCGAGGTCTACAAATTCGCGCAGGAAATCGGGGCGGCCACCAACGAACAGTCGCACGGTTCGTCGCAGATCGCGCGCGCTACAACGCGCTTGAACGAAATCACGCACGAGATCAACTCGGCGGTCGAAGAACAGGCTTCGGGGGCGCAGGCGGTGGTGCTGGCCATGGAACGGATGCGCGAACTGGTGCAGGCATCGACGTCGGGTTCCACGGAACTGGCCGCATCGTCCGAGCAGATGTCAAAAATGTCGCGCGGCCTGCTCGATTCGATGGACCGCTTCTCGCTGCGCTCGAATGACAAGACGGACGAAAGATCGAACCACAAGTCGCACGACAAAGCGCACGACCGGGCGGACAACCCTGCATCCCAGGGGAAGACGCAGCGGAGCGCAGTAGCCGGATCGCATTGAGGGAAATGGAACCATGAGCCGGGAAACACATGTTGTGGGCTTCCGTGTGGGCCGTGAGACCTACGGCGTGCCGATCACCTCGCTCCATGAGATCGTCCGCGTGCCGGAGATCACCGCCGTGCCGGACGCGCCCGATTATCTGGAAGGCGTGATCAACTTGCGCGGAAAAATTGTCTCGGTGGTTGACCTACGCAAGCGATTCGGGCAGCCCTCGGTAGCCCTTGACCGGCGCAGCCGGATTCTGGTCGTCGAACATCGCGGACGGCTGGTCGGCATGATTGTCGATTCGGCATCGGAGGTCCTGAAGATTCCGGAGAGCGAAATCGAGGCCGCGCCCGCCATGATGCAGGAGGGCGGATTGGATTGCGTGACGGGCCTCGGCAAGTACCAGGGGCGGCTGATCATTTTGCTGGATATCAGCAAGGTATTGGCGGCGCGTGACCCGCAAAACCCCGCCTCGGCGGAAAAGCCGGTGCCGGGCGCGAGTGTCACGCCGGAGACAAAGAAGGCGGCGAGAGCAGAGACAGTCACTGAAAGGACAGTCACTGAAAGAAAGACGGCCGCCGCCGGGAAGTAGCTGGAAAGAAACTAGGCCCGCATGAACACAAGCGAGACACCCGCACTCACGGAAGCGGAATTAAAGCTCCTGCAGACGCTTGTCTACCAGGAGTGCGGCATGCACTTCGACGATCGGCGTACTCCTTTTCTGCAAGACCGTTTGCAGCGCCGTCTGAAGGAGTGCCAGCTCGATTCCTTTTACAGCTACTATCGCCTGCTCATCAGCCAGCAGGGAAAACAGGAACTCTCATGCCTCCTCGAAAATCTTACGGTTAACGAGACCAGCTTTTTCCGCAACAAGGCGCAACTGGATCTGTTTCAGAATAACGTGATGGACGAACTGCTGCGGCGCAAGCAGGAGCGCCGCAACTACAGCGTAAGAATCTGGAGCGCCGGTTGCTCCACCGGTCAGGAACCGTACACCCTGGCAATGCAGGTGGCGGACGCGCTTTCCTATCATTATCTGCGAAATCCGCTACCCTTCGAATCGCCGCTCCCCAAGCCTTTGGTGCCGACGCCGTGGCGGGTGGAGATTCTGGCCAGCGACATCAACTATTCGGTGCTACGCACCGCGCAGGAAGGCTCTTACAGCGAGCGCCAGATGTCCTCGGTCGACTACGGCTACCGCTTGCGCTATTTCAACAAAACCGGCGACCGCTACGCGGTGAAGAAAAACGTGAAAGAACTGGTCCACTTCGACTTTCACAATCTGAAGACGGAATACCTGCCACAGCGCAACGACATCATTTTTTGCCGCAACGTGATGATGTACTTCGACGAAGCGGAACAGAAGCGGTTGGTCGAGAAGTTCTACCGGTGCCTGAATCCCGAGGGTTACCTGTTTGTCGGCCACGCCGAAAGCCTGCTGGGGCTCACGGACAAATTTCAGATGGTGCATCGCAACAGCGGCACCGCGTACCAGCGCATCGAGGTGAAAGAGTGACGATTCCTCCCCAGGATCGGACCGATGATCGCAAGAGCAATGACCGGACGAGCAACGATCGGACGAACAACGACCGGGCGAATGACGATCGAATGAGCGAACTCCGTCAGCTGTTTTTCGAAAGCGCCGGCGAACTCGTCCAGAAGCTGAACGACGAAGCGATGCAACTGGAAAAGTCGCCGGGCGATGCGGAAACTGCGCGCAGCCTGCGGCGAACCGTGCATACGCTGAAGGGGGATTCAGCCGCCTGCGGCTTCCGCGAACTCAGCGAACTGTCCCATGAATTTGAGGATGTGTTGACCCTCGGGAACACGTCCGCTGCGGCTTTGGTTCCACAGATCGCATTGCGCGCCGCCGATGTTTTTTCCGCCCTGCTCGAGGCGTATCGAAATGGGACAAAGCTTCCGAGCATCCAGTCTTTGCGCGCGGACATTGCCCGTCTGGCACACCCGGGACAGGCGGGCGCGAGCAATATCAAGGCGAAAAGAAAGAAAGCTGCCGCGAAAAAAAATCGCTGGTCGGAATATGACCAACTGGCGATCAGCCGGGCAGCAGCCGAAGGCAAGCGCGTTTATCACGTGATCGTCGAGGTCGATCCCCAGTGCGGCATGCCCATCGCCGGACGTCAGATGATCCAGTTGGCTATGGCCGAACTGGGTGAAGTGCTGGCCCTCTATCCGGTCGAGGGAAGTCACGAGCCCATTACATGTATTGAAGCCGCGCTGGCATCGGAAAAGCCGGCGGAACAGATCCGCACGAAGTGCAGCATTCCAACCATTGCGCTCAACGTCCGAGTTACTCCGTTGCGCGTCTCATCGGCAATGCAGCCTTTAGCACCGACTGCCAGCACGGATTCCGAAAGCGCGAACCTGGCCGCGCCGTCCGCGTCCGGCGCAGGGACTGCGGGAATTGCTGACACTCCTGCTGAGATTGAAACGCCGTCAATCGCGGAAACGGCAGCGCCGATCTCTCCCAGCGGTCCCGACAACGTCTTGCGCGTGGATGCGGAAAGAATCGATAGCGTCCTCAATCTGGTCGGCGAACTGATTCTGGCGAAATCGATGCTGCAGCAGGCAGTGCTGGAATTCGGACAACGCTTCCCGAAAGATACCCTGCGTGGAAAGTTCTCCGACGCCATGGCGTTCCAAGGCCGGGTTCTGAACGATTTGCAGCATTCGGTCATGAAGATTCGCATGGTTCCGGTTGATCAGTTGTTCCGGCGCTTCCCACGCATTGTGCGGGACGTCGGGCTGCAGTGTGGAAAAGAAGTGGAACTTGTGGTTCGGGGCGGCCAAACCGATCTCGACAAAAGTATTCTCGATGCCATTGCCGAACCGCTGACCCACCTGGTGCGGAATGCGATTGGTCACGGCCTCGAAACCGCCGAGGAGCGGGTTCGCGCCGGCAAGCAGCCGCAGGGAACATTGCGGCTGAGCGCCTATCACCAGGGGAACCAGGTGGTCATTGAGGTTTCCGACGACGGCGCCGGGATTAACGTGGAAAAAGTCCGGCAGCGCGCTCTGTCGCAAGGATTACTGAAGGCCGAGCAGGCAGCCCGTCTGACAGAAAGCGATACTCTCGACTTGATCCTGCAGCCGGGATTCTCGACGGCGGAAGAGATCACGGAGCTTTCCGGCCGCGGCGTGGGGTTGGATGTAGTGCAGAGCGTGCTTGGACGTCTCAAGGGAACGATCCAGATCGAAACGACGCCGGGACGGGGCACAACTTTCCGTCTGCGGCTGCCCTTGACGCTCGCGATCATCAGAGCATTGATGTTCCGCGTGGAGCAGCGGCTTTATGCCCTGCCGCTCAATGCGGTGGCGGAGATTGCGCGGGCGGTCGAGGAAGATATTCATCAGGTAGAGCACTACGACGTGCTGCAACTGCGCAACGACGTATTGCCCCTGCTGCGCCTCGGCGCAAAACCTCCGAGCGGGCCGGAAACTGCGCACCGTAAAGTTTTTGTGCTGGTGATTCACAGCGGTGACCGCAAGTTCGGCCTGGTCGTCGACGAACTGACGGGCGAGGACGAATTGGTGATCAAGGCGCTCGATGATCAATCGATTACCACCGACCTGGTGAGTGGAGCTTCGATTCTTGGCGACGGGAGGGTGGTCCTGATCCTGAACATGATTGCGCTGATGGATCGTTTCACTCGCGGGCGAGCCGATGTAACCGGCCCTCGAATGGCGGGGCTTCTATCAAGTGCGCTGCCCGCGAGTGTGGCAGCGGCTGCCCAGGCAATGGTGACGAGCAAAGTACAAACGGGTGCGGCATCCGGACGCGCCAGTGCAGGGGGTCAGTCGTGAAAAAGCCAGTGCGTGTTCTGGTAGTGGATGACTCGGCTCTGATGCGCAAGCTGATTCCGAAGATCCTCGAACAGGACAACTCGATCGAGGTGGTGGGCACGGCGATGGACGGCCATTTTGCGTTGAAGAAAATCGAGGACCTCTCGCCGCAAGTGCTCACCCTCGATCTTGAAATGCCCGGCCTGAACGGGATTGATACCCTGAAAGAGATCATGCGGCGCTGGAAGTTGCCGGTCATCGTCGTCAGTTCGCACAGCACTGCCGGCGCCTCCATCACGCTCAAAGCGCTGGCGCTTGGCGCCTTTGATTTTGTGGCCAAGCCCAAGGATGTTTCGGCGCGCATGCCGGAAATTGCCGCCGAGCTCATCAAAAAGATCCAGGCCGCGGCGCAGAGCGCGGGCATGCATCCCCAGTTTCTGCCGCGCGATACCTACGGTGAGCAGCCGAGCAAACTGCAGCCGATCGCCCCGACGCATATCGTCGCCATCGGCGTTTCTACCGGCGGTCCGAACGCCCTGCAATACCTGTTTTCGAGTCTACCGGTGGATTTCTCAGGCAGCATTCTGGCGGTGCAGCACATGCCCGACGGCTTCACGGAACTGTTTGCTAAAAGGCTCGACGAGTCTTGCCCGATTCGGGTGAAGGAAGCGCAATCTGGCGATTTGCTGGTGGCCGGGCGGGCTTTGATTTCTCCGGGCAACCGGCACATGAAAGTGAAGAAACTGCCACTCGGCAACGTTGCCTTGCTGGGCGAGGATGCTCCGGTAAACGGACACCGGCCTTCGGTGGATGTGCTATTTCACAGCGTTGCCGAGGAATTCGGTTCGCAGGCCATGGGCGTATTGATGACAGGTATGGGAGAAGACGGGGCGGCCGGCTTGGGCGAGATCCGGGCAGCAGGAGGATATACGGTGGCGCAGAGCGAGCAAACATGCGTGGTGTATGGCATGCCTAAAGCGGCCATCGAACGCGGCTTCGCGATGCGCATCGCCGACCTCCAGGATCTACCTTATATTTTGCAGGCCCAATGCTCGCCTGAACGTGTCCGAGGGGACCATACCGAAGGCAAGCGGTCGACCAGTGCCGGAAGTAACTAGAGTCATCTATCGAAAGTATGTGGTTCGTGATTAAGTGATAGTTGGGGGAGGAGTACCATGGAAAAATTTGCGCCCGTAACACGGAGCGAAGACGGACAACCGGTGCGCTATCTGATAGTGGATGACTCCGTGTTCGCCCGCAAGAATCTGGCCCGGATGGTGGAAACCTTCGGGGGCCAGGTAATCGGCGAGGCGGGCGATGGGGTTTCCGCGATCAGCGAGTATGAACGGCTGACGCCCGACATCGTTCTAATGGATATCACCATGCCGCAGATGGAAGGCATCGAGGCGGCGGAGAAGATCGTGCGCGACCATCCCGGCGCCCGCATCGTAATGGTGTCATCGGTCGGCTATCAGGAGAACATTGTCGCCGCTTTGCAACGAGGCGCCCGCCACTTCGTGCAGAAACCGGTGAAGCCGGAAGTTCTCTACGAAGTCATCAAGTACGTAATGCGTGACGATGGAACCACCGCCCGCAGCGCTGGAGCCGGAGCCTAGTTCAATGCGGATGGACTTGATTCAGCCCTTCATTAACTCGGCCGACGCCGTCTTGGCGCAGGCGCTGGAATCGCCCATTGCCATCGAGAATCTGACGATGGAAGAAGAGGCGTACCGGCGGAAGGGCACCGCTGCCGAGGTCTGTCTCACTGGCGAAATCGAAGGGCGCATCATCTTTGATGTCGACCGGGGAGCGGCGGTGCAGCTCGCCAGCCGTCTCGCCGGCGTCGAAGTATCGGAAACCGATGAAGCTCTGGTGCGCGAGGCAGTCTGTGAGTTAGCCAACCAGATCATCGGCAACGCCGTCACCACGCTGAACGACCAGGGATTCCACTTTCATGTTCTTCCACCCACTCTGCACACTTCCGAGCAGGGGAGCCGAAGCAGCGAAGACACCGAAGCCCTGGTCATGGGCTTCAACACTTCCAGCGGAAACGTCTTCATGAACATGGCGCTGCGCTACAATCGGCGCCGATCATCGGAACGAGCGGCGGTCGCTGGATAGCTACGCGATCCGCACTCAACCCTTAGCAACCGGCACTCAGTCATTCTTTCACCACTTTTCCCAAGCGAAACGTCAGATGTCGCGCCGAATTCTAAGCGCTAATTGCTACCTGCCGCCCATTAAGGGCCGGCCATCAGAAAAACTGGATTCTGCGGCGGGTTCTGCGGGTTGGGCGGGATTGGAGGTCGAACGCCGACTGGCTCCGCCAGATTCAGGATGTAGCTGTCAGTGGATGTATCGATAATGTTCACCAGGCCGTTATCGCAAGCGGACAGGTAGGCGCGGGAACTGTCGCCGCCGGCAGCCATTCCGAAGCGAAAGCGTGCGGTGGCGCAAACCGGAACGTAGTAAGGATTCGGCAGGCCTCCTAAAGTCGGGATGGTCGCGTCCGGAAATCCCGGAACCGCAGTCGAACTCTTGAAGGTATTGCTCACCGCATCAATTACCGTCACCTGCGGGCAGACGTTATTGTTCGAGTCGTCGTAGTAAGCTCCAACATAAGCTCGACTGCCATCCGGCAAAGCTGCAACCGCAACGGCCGTCAGGGGCGACTGTGCGGTAGTACTCGCGCATGGGTCCGTGGCGCCGCGCAAAGTCTGGCTGATGGCAGCGATCGTGATCGGGCCCCCGCCAAGAACCGCGGGAACGGACTGCGAGACGTCCAGTATCGTTAGCTGGTTGCCGCCCGGGATATACAGCCGGTTCTTGTTCCCGTCGTAGACCATATAAGCCGCGCCCGGCACGCTGATGCTGGCATCAATCACGGTATCCGGACCGGCCGTGGATGTCGTATCGATGGTGCTCACCTGGCCGTTGCCGTTGAGCACATACAGACGCTGGCTGTCGGAGCGCGCATTCAGCCACAGCGGCCCGTTGAACGAACCGGTTACTGTCCTCGGAGAGCGATCCACGGTGTTGAAACCGCTGATCGTGCCATCGGCCTGATTGGCCACGTAGAGCTTCTGGCCATTCGGAGTCTCCGCGATGGCATCCGGGTTGTTCCCCACCGGAACGATGTACGCCAAGGCGTTGCTGTTCGTGTTTACCACGCCGATCGAAGCCAGGTTGGGCAGCGAAACGTAGGCTTGGCTCACTTCGGTTGTGGCCACAAAGTTCGGTGCCGAATTCGCCGGCAGACTGATGGTGGCGGTGCTGGTGATCGTCGTGCCGTTGAAGCTCAGTTTGGTAAGCGAATCGGATAGCGCACCGGGGACAGAATGATTTGCCACCAGGATCACGCTGGCGCTTTGTTGCACGGCATGGACCGGAGCAAGACCCACGTTGACGATGCTCACGTCCGTGTCACCGGAGACATCAATCACCATCGAGGTGCCAACCGTGTTTTCCAGTTGACCCGAGGGCGGGGCGTTATTGTTGATCGACACCACGGTGTGAGCCGCTGCGGGGTTGGGAAACGTTGGAGGATTCGGGATAATAATCGGCCGGAAAGTCTCGCCGCACCCGGTGCAGATCAGATAAAGGCACACCACGAACCCAAGCCAGAGAAACCTCTTCATTCCAACTCCGTAGAAAAAGTAGTCCTGCGCGGAAAGCGATATTGTATCGGGAACTGGGCCGGGAGGGGAAATCGAGCGGAGAAACAATCGAGTGGAGAAACAGGTTTCAGAGTTTCAAAGTTTAAAGGTTTCAGAGTTTCAAAGTTTAAAGGTTCAGAGCTCAAAGAGCCGAGATTGAAAATCGCGACGCCAGGTTTTCACCTAGAAACCCTGAAACTCTGAAACCTTGAAACCGAGGATCAGGCGCGTCCGCGGCGTTTCTTTTGTTCTTTGTCGGCCTCCGGCATCTGTGCAACTTTTTCTGACGCCGATGGCTTCTTCGTCTGGGCCAGGCTTTCTTTCAACGCAGCCATCAGATCCACGACCGGGGCCAGCTTCTTCGGTTGTTCAACTGCTTTTACCTCGCCACCCTCAAGCTTGGTCTCAATCAGTTTTTTCAGATTGTCCTGAAACGTGTCGTGATATTTCTCCGGATCCCACTCGTCCGCCAGCGCTTCAATCAGTTGATGAGCAACCTTGATTTCAGCTTCTTTGATCTCGACGTCAGGAGCACCGAACGATTCGACCTCGCGGACTTCTTCGGCGTAATACATGGTGTGCAGCATCATTCCGCCCTTATGCGGCCGCAGAAAAACGGTGTATTCGCGGTTGTGCATCGTGAGTTTGGCGATGGCGACGTACTCACTCTCCTCCAGCGCCTTGGTCAGCAGCGCATAGGGACGGCGGCCCGCCTCCTCCGGGACCATGTAATACGACGACTCAAAATACACGGGATCCACTTCGCTCGACTTCACGAACTCCAGTATCTCCATCGTCTTCGCCGTCTTGGGCTCGATCTTCTTGATCTCTTCGGGATCGATGATGACGTATTCATCCTTGCGATACTCATAGCCCTTAACGATATCGCTGCGCTCCAGGACCTGGTTGTCCACCGGACAAATCAACTGCTGCTTTACCCGATGATGGTCGGTGCGATGAAGTTGGTTAAACGAAATTCCGCTGGAGCGGGCGCCCGAGAACAGACGCACCGGCATCGAGATTAATCCGAACGTGAGATAACCAGACCAGACTGAGGCCGCCATTGATTTTCACCTCATTTATTATTGTTAGACACGTAGAGACGACGTGGATACGACCCCTCCGCCCGTCTCGGATTGCACACAGCAGTTGTTGCGCGACAATGTTGCGCGACTCGACTCCAGCCACTGATCCGGGCCATGACTTCAGATGCCCAAACCCCGCCGAGCGTACAGAAGTGTAGCGTAAATGAGGCATAGTTGGAGTGCCAGATTACCGGGCGAATCCAAAGGCCAAGCACTACATGGCGCGGTAGATCTGGGAGCGGCACAGAATATAGTGTTATCGACGGCGGTCCGGCAAACCAGCCGTCCGTTGTGAGTATCGATCGTCAGTTAGCAGTTGTCAGTCTTCTGCGACCGAGATTCTACTGATAGCTGTCGATACTCGAAAGCCGCAAGCTGCAATCGCAAATGCTTACTTCTTTTCACACCCATGCGTGGGCGTCCTCGCTGGAGCGACTGGCCATCGCCGCAGTCGTGACACTCGGCTTCGCAGCTTTGGCTCGCATCCTGCGCGGAGTCAACGGAACTGGAGCGTTGGCGGGTGGGCTCGCCTGTTTCCTGCTTTTTGCCGGCGCCGGCCCCATGGCTTTTGCCACCCTCGCCACCCTGTTTCTGATGACCTGGGTATCCACGCGACTGGGATACCACCGTAAGCTGGCGCTCGGGATCGCGGAGCACCGGGAGGGCCGGAACGCGTGGCAGGTTCTGGCCAATCTGGCAGTAGCGGCGATTGGCGCTGTGGTCTTCGGCGGCACGGGAAATCGGGTTTGGCTGATCGCAGCCATGGCGGCCCTCACCGAAGCGGCAACCGACACCGTGGCCAGCGAAATCGGCCAATACCGTCGCGCAGACTCGCGATTGATCACAACATGGGAACGCGTCCCGGCAGGCACCGATGGCGGCATCACGATTCCCGGAAGCATCGCTGGCCTGGCAGCAGGTTTGGTGATTGCCGGGATCGCCACGGCAGGTGGGATGATCCTTCCCGGCGAGTTATGGATTCCAGTAGCGGCCGGATTCGCCGGAATGCTCTTCGACAGCCTGCTTGGGGCGACGCTGCAACGGCGAGGCTGGATCAGCAATCAGGCGGTAAATCTCTGCTCCACGCTGGCAGCGGCAGCGTTCGCCTATACGATCGTGAATGCACTTCGTTAGAGACACGGCTTGCCGCGTCTCAGCCCCGCTAGACATTCTGCCCCGCAGCACGCAGGAGAGGGACAAACCCCGTTCGCTACCAAAGTGTTTTTCGGCGGATTATGTTCTTTGCTTGACCCGGTCGAGAAGCATGAAGACCAGTATGCCCAGCACGGCATTGGCCAGCCCCGAGAGAAGTTCGTGCGGCCAGTTCCACGCCATGCGCAACCCGATCAGGCCGCGGGCGATCATGAAGTAGACGACCTCGTGCACTCCGTAAAAGAAAATCGTCAGCAGAAAACGCGCGCCGGCATTTTCCACGTCCAGCTTGATGCCGAGCGAGGATGCGCCGAATCCCACCACCGTCAGTGAAATTCCATAGAGCCCGATCGGCTGATGGGTCAGCGCGTCTTGCAGGATGCCGATTAATCCGCCCGTAACCAGGCCCGCGAGCGGACTACGACGCGCCGTCGCAAAACCGATCACAACCAGCAGGGGAAGATCGAAAATAGTAAAAAAAGGAACGCGCAGCGGCAGCCATGCCTGCAGAAAAACCGCGGCCAGAGGAATCAGAACCGTCGCAGGAATACTGAAACGGTAAACCTCAACCTGCTCTCCCGATGTGTAAGTGATCGCCACGTTAGTGAGGGGTGTCCTCGACGGCGGGTTGCGGCTTGGGCTCGATTCCAGGCTTTACCGGCTTCGAAACTTTCAGCGTGGAATCCTTCGCCTGCTCAGCACCGGACGCCTTGGGTGTGGCAACTCCCGCCGAGACAGCAGAGGTAGTGCTCGTGGCTTTTCGAACCGGCGTCGTCCCGTCGCTGGCAGAGACCTGTGGAGGCGTGGCTTTAGGATTGGGACTGCCATTGGAGCCTGCATTCGCTGGCGCGCCGGTCGTCGGCGACACGGTCGAGGGTTGCACGGGCTTGGGTGGCGCGGTCTTTGGCGCGGTCTTGGGTGGCACGGGCTTAGGTTCGGCTGTCCCGGGCGCGGCAGGCTTTGCTGGGGCGGTTCCCGACGCGACGGTTCCCGGCGCGACGGTCCCAGGCACGGCGCTCTTCAGAACCGTTTCCGGTTTGGAAGGAACGGTTGGCAAGCGCTCGGCCAGAATATCGACGGCTCGAGACACCCCCGTCTGTTCGGGCTGCGCCTGCCTCTCGTCAATTTTCGTGACCACGAGTACTTCTTCCAGTCGGCTGAGATCGGCCGCGGGACGCACCCGAATATTCAGAAAGAGCTCGCTGCCGGGCGAAACTTTTGTTACCCGGCCTACCACCAGGCCCTTGGGAAAAATACCGTCTCCACCGCTCGTGAGCACCAATTCTCCCGGCGGCACATTTTCGTCGCTCATCACTTTTTCAAGCACCACTTCACCCGACGGCGTGCCGCGCAGTATGCCCTGCAGCCGCGTCTTGTCGAGGATCGAGCCCACTCCGCTGGTCTGGTCGTCAATCAAAAGCACCAAAGAAGTGGAGCGATACACGCGCAGCACCTTGCCTACAACTCCGTCCGCGGTGATGACCGCCATGTCGGGCTTGATGCCGTCGTGTTCGCCCTTGTCGATATAGACCGAGCGCGATAACTCGCTGCCGCTCGATCCAATGACCTGCGCCGCCATGGTCTGGGAAATAAATTGCTCTTTAAAAGCAAGGAGCGCCTGCAAGCGCCTCGCCTGATCGGCGTCCTGGCTCATTCGCACCTGCTCCAGGCTCATGCGCTCGATCTGCGCCTTAAGGCTGCGGTTCTCAGCGCGCACACCACGCAAGTAGAAGTAGTTGTGCCAGATGTTGCCAATGGAGCTTTGGGTCCACACCAGCACTTTTTCCAGGGGAGTCACCGCTCCCACCGCCCAGATACGGATCAAGCGCGTCGGTTCATTGTCAGTCGTCCGCCGGACCTGCACGGCCAAGCCCAGTACCTGGGCGAACAACACACCGACCAGCACGATCAGATTGCGGTAGCGTCCGAGGACGTCCATAACACCAGTTCTCAGTTCTCAGTTGTCAGTTCTCAGTTAACCCGCCATCGCTGAGACTGTTATCTCGTGCGCTCGTCATTCCTCGGATTTGTCATCCTGAGCGAAGCGAAGGACCTGCTTGGCGCTCTGCTCTCGGGTCTCGCTGCTCTACTCGATCGAAATCTTGCGCAGCAGTTTGAAGTCGGAGAGCATCTTGCCGGTGCCGAGCACCACGCTGCACAGCGGATCGTCGGCGATCGAAACGGGCAGGCCGGTTTCTTCACGGATACGCTTGTCCAGATTTTTGATGAGCGCGCCGCCGCCGGTGAGCACGATACCGCGGTCGCTGATATCGGCGGAAAGTTCGGGCGGTGTGCGCTCGAGCGCGACGCGGATGGCATTCATGATGGTCGAAACGCATTCACTCAGCGATTCACGAATTTCGCTGTCGTCCACGGTGATGGTCTTGGGCACGCCTTCAATCAGGTTGCGGCCTTTGATTTCCATGGTCAACGGTTTGTCCAGCGGATACGCGGAGCCAATTTCCATTTTGATCTGCTCGGCAGTGCGCTCGCCCACCAGCAGGTTATATTTTCGCTTGAGGTAGTTCATGATGGCCTCATCCATCTGATTGCCGGCCATGCGCACGGAACGCGAATAAACGATGCCGCTAAGAGAAATTACTGCGATGTCGGTAGTCCCGCCGCCAATGTCAACCACCATGTTGCCGCTGGGTTCAGTGATGGGCAGGCCCGCGCCGATGGCCGCGACCATGGCTTGCTCGACGAGGTGAACTTCACTCGCCTTGGCGCGATAAGCGGAATCCATGACCGCGCGCTTTTCCACTTGTGTGATTTCCGAAGGCACGCCAATGACGATCCGCGGATGCACCAGCATCTTGCGGTTGTGCGCCTTCTGAATAAAGTAATTCAGCATTTTCTCGGTGACCTTGAAGTCGGCAATCACGCCATCCTTCATCGGCTTAATGGCCACGATGTTGCCGGGGGTGCGACCCAGCATCTCTTTGGCTTCCTTGCCCACTGCCTCCACTTCGTTGGTGTTCTTATTCAACGCGACGATGGAGGGCTCATTGACCACGATGCCCTTGCCCCGCGCATACACCAGCGTGTTGGCCGTCCCGAGATCGATGGCGAGGTCGCTCGAAAACATGCTGAACAGCGAACGCAGATTGTGCGAACGCGACGACCCGTTGTGAAATCCGTTGTTCGACATAGCAATACTTCTCTCTCCCGGGAATTCGACCTCGCCGCTGGAACCCGGGCTTTCATTGGCTCCCGCAACCAGTCGCGTTCCGCTGGTATCTTTCTGCTGGTACTCTCTGCTGGTATCTCTCTATTGTACGTTTTCTTCTATTCTACTTCGATGTCCAGCGGAACTGGTTGTCATCTTGGCACCCGGCTGTTCAAACCGCTTTCCGAACATCGTTCCTTTTACTGACTTTTTACTGAATCACCACTTTTTCCTGATGCGTATTCACGCCGCCTTTTGCATTCTGCGCCGTGACCGTCACCACGTTTTCTCCGTTGGGTAAGGGTGGCGTGAAATAGTGGAACGTGCCATCGTCGCTAACGAGCGGCACTTCCCTGCCGTTCACCATGACGCGGGCTCCCGCCTCGGTCTTGCCAGTAACCTCAATTACATGCCCGTGCTGGATCAGCGGATCGATATCCAGCGACAGCTCTATCTTTTCCTTCGTCTTGACAATGATGGTAAAGCGGTTCTTTTCGCTTTCCACCGATTCCTTGCCCGCCGCATCATAAGACTGAATCGACCAATAGTACGCGCCTACCGGAAGGCCGGTCACCGCTACGCTCGCCGTCTCCACTTTTCGGTCGAGCAACAATGACGAAAAATACGGGTTATGCGAAATCCGTAACCGGTATCCGGCGGCGTTCGCCATCGGCGTCCACGCAAACTCCACTTCTTTCGCTTTCTCCCCATCGTTGACGAAGACCGGCATCATATTGCCCGGCGTAATCGGCGCGGGCGGACCGATTTCCTTGGCCCGTTCCATGCTTTTCGACGCGCTCTGGAAACTCACCTTCTCCCAGTTCGACAGGCGAACCACTTCACCATTGCGCTCGATTTCGCTGCTGCCCTTCTTCACCAAAATCTCGTGTCGATCATCCTTGGGATCGTTGTGCACCATGGCCGACGAATCCGGAGCCAGCGAAGCCTTCGCTCCGGCCACAATCACCTGCGATTTCGACCCCTGCACATACGTCGCTGTCGTCAGATCCACCGTGCCGGTGGTGACCGCTACCGATACGTTGGTTTGCTGCTGATCGTTCGCCGAGTTCTCTTCGATCACGATCAGCGAATCCTGTTTCACGGTGTAGTTGGTGCCATCGTTGAAAACAATCTTCGCCATGCCTTCCGCGCCCGTCTGCACCACGTCACCTTTTTCGAGCGGCACATTGTAGTCGGCGTTGATCCAACTGTTGCCATTGCCCTTTCGTACGCGAATCGTGCCATCAAGCACGGTGAAGTGCGCCTGCTGCGAAACCGCGGTCGACGGCCCCTTCAGTGGAGGCGCCAATCCCGCAACTTTATCGATTAAGCCCTCGGAAAGATTTGCGGCTGCCTTCACCGTCGAGTCAGTGAATTTCGGAAACGCCTCGTGCAGGATCGCGAAGAAAATCAGCAACCCGCCGAGTATCGCCATGATCACGCTGCGATACGTCACCGTTTTCCAGGCGACATAGACTCCCGGCTTAAGTTTATTCGACACGAGTCCCCGCGAACCTCATTGCAAAAATCTGAGAATACGGCGTATCTCTCACTCTGTGACCATCATATCTCTGGTCGGATAGGTATTGATCTTCGGTCAGGGGGGCAAAGGGTTACGAAAGTGACCTGCCGGTTCCAGTGCTTTATACACAACCTAAGGGAGGGCACCCACTCCTCGAGGGGGAAGGCCGGCTTAGCAGTTCCCAGTGGCCCCGTTCGGCTTGCCCGTCTTCACTCCGGGCGTTAGCATGAATATTCAGCAATGTTCCCAGGAGGCATTATGGCGACCGAGATTCTGACCAAGCCGGTGATCGATGGCGGCACTACTAAAACCAAGGTTTTCAAGAATTTTATTGACGGCGAATGGGTCGAATCCGCCAGCGGACAAGCTTTCGAAGACCGCAATCCCGCCGACACCCGCGAAGTCGTCGCCATCTTTCAGCGTTCAAACAAGGACGATGTAGACGCCGCCGTGGATGCCGCCAAGAAGGCCTTTGCCAAATGGCGTCTGGTGCCAGCGCCACGCCGCGCCGAAATGGTCTTTCGCGCCGCCGAGCTCCTCATCGAACGCAAAGAAGACCATGCCCGCGACATGACCCGCGAAATGGGCAAGGTGCTGAACGAAACTCGCGGCGATGTGCAGGAAGCCATCGACGCCGCCTATTACAACGCCGGCGAAGGCCGCCGCCTGTTCGGCCCCACCGTGCCGTCAGAACTCCCCAACAAATTTGCCATGGCCGTCCGCCAGCCGATTGGCGTCTGCGGCATGATCACGCCGTGGAACTTCCCCATGGCAATCTCTTCATGGAAACTGCTTCCCGCCGTAGTCTGCGGCAATACCTGCGTCATCAAGCCCGCACAGGACACGCCGCTCTCGACCTTCAACCTGGTGCAGGCGCTTACCGATGCCGGCATACCGAAAGGCGTGATCAACGTCGTGACCGGATTCGGTACGGAGGTAGGTACGCCGCTGACGGAGCATCCGGCAGTCCGTGCTATCTCCCTTACCGGCTCTTCGGCGGTAGGCCGAATCGTGGGCGCCACGGCGGCGAAGACCTTCAAGCATTGCTCGCTCGAACTTGGCGGCAAGAATCCGATGATTGTGCTGGATGACGCGAACCTCGAACTCGCCATCGAAGGCGGACTCTGGGGCGCTTTCGGCACCACCGGCCAGCGCTGCACCGCAACCAGCCGCATCATTGTGCAGAAAGGCGTTCATCGAGAATTTGTCGATCGCTTCGTGGCCCGCGCCAAACAGATCAGAGTCGGCAACGGTCTTAACGAGACCGTCGAGATGGGTCCGGCCGTGAATGAGAATCAGCTCAAGACCGATCTGAACTACATCGAGATCGGGAAGGACGAAGGCGCCAAGCTGGTGACCGGTGGCAACCGTCTCGACAAAGGCGACTACCAGCACGGCTGGTTCATCGAGCCCACCGTGTTTATTGATGTCGATCTCAAGATGCGCATCGCCCAGGAGGAAATCTTCGGCCCCGTGGTCTCGATCATCGCCTGCGATGACCTCGATGATGCCATCGAAATTGCCAACGGCATCGAGTACGGTCTATCGTCGTCGCTCTACACCAAGGATGTGAACAAGGCGTTCGCGGCAGTCCGCGATCTGGAGGCGGGCATAACCTACATCAACGCTCCCACCATCGGCGCGGAAGTCCACCTGCCCTTCGGCGGCACCAAGGCCACCGGGAACGGACATCGCGAAGGGGGCATTGGCGCGATCGATTTTTACACCGAGTGGAAGTCCGTTTACGTTGATTACTCCGACAAACTGCAGAAGGCGCAGATCGATCGGCCCGAGTAAGGCAATCTACCGCCGAGACGCAAAGTGCGCCGGGATTTTTTGAGTTTTGTCACTCCTTTTTGAATTTGTCATCCCGAGTGCAGCGAGAGATCTGCAGCTCTCCGCGCCCTCGGCGTCTCGGCGGTAGATTGATTTTCGTTCGAGGTCGTACATGCCCATAACTCAAGCCCGCGAAATCACCCCCGCCGCTCGTCTCGAAAACGTCCGCTACGCCATCCGAGACCTAGCCTGCATCGCCGACGAGGTCGCCTGCCAGGGACACAAGATTCTCCCGCTCAACATCGGCGACCCGCTCAACTTCGACTTCCAGACGCCCGCGCACATGATCGAAGCCGTCTATCAAGCGATGCGCAACGGCAAAAATGGATATTCGGGATCTTCCGGCATCCCGCAGGCTCTTGATGCCATTCGCGGCGAGGCGGCGCGCAAAGGCATCACCAACATTCAGGATGTTTTCGTCACCTCAGGCGTCAGCGAGACGGTCGATATCTGTCTGACCGCGCTGCTCAATCCCGGCGACAATCTACTCACTCCCTGCCCCGACTACCCGCTCTATTCCGCCGTTCTGGCCAAACTCGAGGTTGGACTCAATACCTATTACCTGAGCGAAGAAGATGGCTGGCAGCCCGATCTCGAGAACATCAGAAAAAAAATCACGCCGCGAACCCGCGGGATCGTGCTCATCAATCCCAACAACCCGACCGGTTCGGTCTGCACAAGAAAAATGCTCGAGGGGATCGCCGAACTGGCCCGCCGCCACAACCTGATCATCTTTGCCGATGAAATTTACGACAAGCTCATCATCGACGACGATCCCCACGTTGCCATGGCCGCCGTCGCTCCCGACGTGCCGGTCATCACTTTCGGAGGGCTGTCCAAGAATTACCTTGCCCCCGGCTGGCGCATCGGATGGGGCATTGCCAGCGGCGAAGCCTCCGTCATCACACCTTATCTCGAAGGCGTAAACAAGCTATTGCGTTCGCGCCTCTGCGCTAACCACCCCGAGCAATACGCGATCAAGCCCGCGCTCGAAGGCCCGCAGGATCATCTCATCGAAGTGAAACGGAAGTTGCGCAGCCGCCGCGATCTGACCATGAAATGGTGTGCCGAAACCAGGAGAGTAAGTTGCGTCGCCCCGCGCGGTGCTTTCTACGCCTATCCCAGCATCGACATTCCCGAAGGCGACGACGTCTTCGTCACCGAACTGATTCGCCAGAAACACGTAACCGTTGTGCACGGCTCCGGCTTCGGACAGCGGCCCGGGACGAAACACTTCCGCATCGTTTTTCTGCCCGATGAAAAGACCCTGACCGCGGCTTATTCCGCGATCGGCGATTTTATGCGGCAGCGCTACGCTTAAGACCGCAACGACTTTGACCGACTCCGGTCATTGCCGCGGATACCCCGATGGCACGCCGTCCGTCGAACTTTCGTAACTCTACACCGGGACGGACGTTTCCTATACTTGTTCCAGCATTGCGTATAGGAATTCCACCATGCGTCGAACCGTCTTGTCTTCGATTCTCGTGCTCTTGAGTACGCTCGCCTTGGCCCAGAGCAACTCGCCAGAGGCTCTTTACGACCGTGGAGTCGACGCCATCACTGGCGTTGGTCCATCGCAAAATGATGTACTCGGAGTCGACTACTTTCGCCGCTCCGCCGACCTCGGCTATGGGCCCGCCCAGATCGCACTCGCCTACTATTACGAGACTGGAAACGTGGTCGCCGCCAACCCCAGCCAGGCCATCGATCTGCTTCGCAAGGCGGCGCAACAAGGTGACCCGCTTGCCGGCTGGCTCGTTGGACGGCACTACCTGCTTGGGATTGGCGTGCCGCGCGATCTCGATGCGGCCCAGAAATGGCTCAAGGTGTCCGCCGACCAGAACAACGCTTATGGCGCCTACTACCTCGGCCGTCTGATGGCGGAACGAGAGGACGCAAAGGCTCCAAAGCTCTATAAAATTGCTGCCGACCTCGGACTTCCTCAAGCGCAATACTTCTATGCCAAAGCGCTCAAGGATGGCCGCGGCGTTCCGCAGGACCGCTTCACTGCCTATATCTGGTACAGCATTGCCCTCGACGCCGGTTACGCAGCCGCGGGCGCGGATCTTGGCGAACTCAACAGCAGCGGCTACATCAGCCTGGATCAGATTGCGACCGCGAAAATGAAGGCCCGCGATCTGGAGCAGGTCGTGATTCGCGCCGTCACCGCGCGCGGGTGCTCTGGATGGGAAGGCGAATTTGACGAGTTCCCTACCCCGCCTCCGCCGAAACTGCAGCGCTTCTGCCACTAACGTTGTCAGCGTAAAGTTGCCAGCGTAAAGATCGCATAGGAACAGACGCCTCAGCTCTCCAAGCCAAGCGCAACCAGCCCCGGTGAGCGAAGCCGCCTACTAGACCATCTCGGTGCCCCACAAATCATGCAGATGCACGATTCCGCGCAAGCGTGGAGAGTTTCCCGGCACGCTGCCCCCAGCCCCATCCACGACCACCAGCGAAGTAATCTTCATCTCCTCCATGCGGGCCAACGCGGTGGCCGCAAACTCCTCGGCGCCGATCGTCTTCGGAGTTCGTGTCATGCAATCCCCCGCCGTCAGATCGAGCACATCTTTGCCCCGCTGCTCGAGCAACCGTCGCAGATCGCCATCGCTGATTACACCGAGCAGACGGTCGCCCTCGACTACGGCCGTGATCCCCAGCTTCTTGCGCGACATTTCGTAAATCACATCCGGCATCTTCGTCTGCGCCGTCACCGTCGGAATCGCGTCTCCCGAGTGCATCAACGACTCCACCCGCGCCAGCCTTTTCCCCAGCTTTCCCCCAGGGTGCAAATTCGCGAAATCTTCCTCCTTGAACCCGCGTTTTTCCGAAAGCGCCACCGCCAGCGCATCCCCCAGCGCCAGCATGGTTGTGGTGGAAGCCGTAGGAGCAAGCCCCAGTGAACAAGCTTCCTGAGAAATCGAGCAGTCCAAAACGACGTCGGATGCAGATGCCAAAGTTGAAGTCCGTGTAGGGCGGACACTCTTGTCCGCCGCTTTTGATCCGGATTCATCACACGTCATGGAAATGAGCGGAACCTGCAGCCGTTTGATCGTGGCCACCAGCTGCAGAATCTCTTCCGTCTCGCCGCTCGCCGAAAGCGCCAGCACCACATCGCCGCGCACGATCATTCCCAGATCGCCATGCAGCGCCTCCACCGGATGCAGGTAGAGCGCAGGCGATCCCGTCGAACTCAACGTGGCTGCGATCTTGCGAGCGATCAGCCCGCTCTTCCCCATGCCGGTCACAACCACCCGGCCCCGGCATTCAAACATCAGTTCCAGCGCCCGGTCGAAGTCCGCAGCCATCGGACCTGCGAGCCGGTCCGCCAGCGCCCGCAAAGCTTCAGCCTCGATGCGCACCACATTTTCGCCGACATGTTTCATGAAGGAGGAATGTTAGCAGAACGGGTGGAGCATTGCGTCGCCCTGCCGTAGTAGGCGCGCCCTTTTGTCTTGTTTAACCATGAAAGTTCTGCAACAATCCGCGCCATGGAAGTAACTAACCAGCCCGCGCCGCGAGACTTTCTCCAGCTATTAGTCGGCCATTACCCTTTCTTACTAAAAATCACTTTTTTTCTGCTCTGGCTGTTAGTGCCCACCGGATTACGCGCGGAGACGATTTCCGGAACCATCCTCGATCCCTCGGGCGCTGTGATCGCTGCCGCGCAAATTGAAATCACCGGCGGAGATCTAGCGCAGCCCGTCATGCTTTCATCGGATGGTCTCGGCAAATTTACTTCTCCAGATCTCAAGCCCGGGACGTATTCGGTGAAGGTGACAAGCGAGGGCTTCGAACCCCTAGTCAAGACTGTGGATTTGCGGGGCGCCGTCCAACTGCAGCTTACGCTCGCCATTGCCCAGGAGCAGGTGAGTATCTCCGTTCCCGCGAAAAGCGTGGCCTTTGCCAACTCCGACCCGCTCTACCGGCAGCTACGCAGCATTGGGTTAGGGCAAACGTTTCGTCTCGATAACTACACTTTGCCCTGGGATGTCGCAACCTTCCAATTTCAGAGAGGGACACTTACAGCCATAGGTCCGGTGGATGGAGTCATAACCGGCGCGATCTTCATTGGCGAAGGACATTTCACTCTCAAACCCGTAACTCCCCTGGATACGCGTGAAATTACCCGGCGCACGGGCGGCGCAGCGGAGGTCAACGAAAATTTTACCGAGGTGATTTTCCGGTTCACCAAAGACGCCTGGCCGAAGTTTTTTTCCGGCGTCGGCGGACAAATGGGATCGACTCCTCCGGAGGCGGCCACTGCCTTCTACCACTGGAAGGAAAAAATGCGGCAGCGCCGCGAGCGCCCTCTCGGTTTTACACAATATCTCTTAGAGGGCGAAACCATGGACAACGTCGATGCCGACCTCATGGCCGCCTTCTACAATCCGTCACACCCGCAGTTCTTTAACGCCTATCTCCGCGGCACCAGGCACAAAGATTTCCGTTTCTTTGTCAGGGCCCGGGTAGGGGCTCTGCCCCAGCTCGACTCCCCTGAAGAGGTCGCGCTCATCAACTACGACCCCGAAGGCATGGATGACGGAGTCTGGTATCTGGCTCACTTGAAACCGGAATATCTCAACCGCACTGCGAGCTCCAGCGAAGATCGCCGCCTCTTCGCCACACACCGTTACAAGATCGAAACCGTGATCGCCAAAAACCAACACTTATTTAGTATCGCGACCATCACTTTCGAGCCACTCGTCCCCGGCGAGAGAGTTCTCAAGTTTGGATTGTTGCCCAATCTACGGGTCACCCGGGTTTCCGACGATCAAGGACGGGAGCTCTATTGGGTACAGGAGAACCGCAAGGAGGACGGTTCGTTTTACGCGATTCTTCCCACCGCTCCCGAAGCCGGCAAAGAACATTCGATTACCGTCGAGTATGCCGGCGACAAAGTTCTTGCGCAGGCCGGCGACGGAAGTTTCTACGTCAGTGCCAGAAGTTCGTGGTACCCGAATCTCAATGGTTTCGGCGAACGCGCCCTGTACGACCTCACGTTTAAAGTCCCTCACCGATACAAAGTCGTCAGCGTGGGCAAATTACAGTCAGAATCGACGGAACAGGATTTCGCCGTCTCCCACTGGACCACTCCCATCCCGGTCGCGGTCGCTGGATTCAACTATGGCGATTATAAGAAGATCGAACTCCCCGACGAGAAGACCGGCTACAAAATTTCGGGCTATTACCTGACCGAGTTACCAGACAACCTGCATGGTTACAGAGCTCTGCAGTCGATGGCCCCTGGCAGCATGACGAAATATGCCCTGGAACAGACCAGGGCTCAGTTACAGGTGTGCACGTATTTCTTCGGCCGAAGCCCTTACGATGACATTTACATCACCGAACAGCCCAATTTCGCCTTCGGGCAATCCTGGCCGAATCTGGTCTACCTTCCGATTTCCGCCTACATGGATTCGACGCAAAGGTGGATGCTGTTCGGGCACATTGACAGCAAATTCGCTGGCTTCGTACAGGAGGTGACCCCTCACGAGGTCGCCCACCAATGGTGGGGGCATGCCGTGGGCTGGGCTTCCTACCACGACCAGTGGCTTTCCGAAGGATTTGCCGAATTTTCCGCCGGCCTTTTTCTGCAACAGGCCATGGGAAAGGACTGGCGGAAAGACTACATCGAATTCTGGGACCGCCTGCGCCTGAGGATTCTGGAGAAAAATAATTATGGCATCGCTCCCAACGACGCCGGCCCCCTCTGGATGGGGCTGCGCCTGATGTCTCCTCGAACCGCAAACGCCTATCAGAATGTAACTTACCCCAAGGGCGCCTACGTTTTGCAAATGCTGCGCTCGATCATGTACAGCCCCGATGATCAGGACAAGGCTTTTATCGCCATGATGCACGACTTTGTGGAGAGCCACCGCGAGCGCGCGGCCACCACCGAATCCTTCAAGGCCATCGCCGAGAAACACATGAGCAAACTGATGGACTTGAACCGAAACGGACGACTGGACTGGTTCTTTGACGAGTGGGTCTACGGTACCCAGGTCCCCCGATACCACTTCGAGTACCAGATCTCTCCGGCGGTCGGCGGCAAAGTGAAACTGCATATGGCCATTACGCAGAGCGAGGTGGACGAGCACTTCGTCATGCTCGTTCCCGTATTCGCTGATTTCGGCGCTGGCATGATCCGGATCGGCCAGGTCGGAGTCGTCGGCAGCAGCACCCGCAACGTCGATATTATGCTACCGAACCAACCAAGGAAGGTAGTTTTGAACGCCTACAAGGAAATTCTCGAACGATAGCTCGAACGATAGAACGAACGATGGAACGAAGAACGATAAGCACTGGCTGAAGTCAGGAACCTGCCTATGCAGCTCAGAAATGATCGTCCTTCCCGTGCCCTGGATGTTCGAGCGCCCGCGCCTGAATTGCTCGATCCCACGGGCCGCCCTGCCAGTTATCTTTCATCCGAGTGTCGTGGATCCACGGTGGCACCGTCATCAGCAGTCGTCGACTGAGCGCATCAAGATACGGCTCATAGACCGCGCGAAGCTCCGCGAATCGCTCCAGAGCTTCGGCCTTGTTATTCAACATCACGCCGCGCCGCGCCAGTTCCGTATTCAGACGGCTTCGATCCGCCGCCGTCAGCCGGTCAAGATCCTGCGGACTATATTGCGAATTCACCACCTGCGCCAGATCAACGGCGGCGTGGCGCGCCATGGCAAACGTAAGCTTCGCCTGGTCCGGGTGAATGCCGTCTACCCCCGTCATGACCAGCGTCGTGACGTCGAGCATAACCGTCAGCGCGCCCAGCCACGACTGATTCGGATGTTGCGACCGGAAGTACAGCAGCACAGGATAGGAGATGTTACTCGACAAAACTTCGGCGCACCAGCGTTCCCAGTCGCGAAAAATGTTGTCGAGCACAGTTTGATCGGGACAGCAACCTAACCGGCCCAGAAACTCGTTCGCGCTCGGCGGCGATCCCGCGCGCGCATCGAGCAGCGAGATTTCAATTTCGCGCGCGGCAAACGAATTGTAGATAACCGGCAGATATCCGATCACGACACCAAGAAACGCGAAGCCCATGCCCGCTTCCATCACCGCCAGTGCGCGGGCGGCTGCATTGTTCGGAGTGATGTCTCCATAGCCCAGGGTAAAAAAAGTTTCGCCGCTTAGATAAACGACTTTCCCGAAGGTGATTTTTTCACCGGCCAGCGTCAGATGTTCGCCGAGCCCGTATTGCACACAAGCGAAGCCAAAAATCAGTCCGGCCGCCCAGAAACCCATCAGCGGGATCAGCGACAGCGGCCCGAAATAAGCCAGGAATCCCTCGCGCCGGTTCGGAGACTTGATATGCCGCCCCACCCGCGTCCAGAAACCCCAGGTATTCCGGTAGAACCAACCCGTGATGCGAAAATGCCGCTTGATGCGTCGCGGCAAAACCACGGTCTCAAACGCATCCATCAGGATGACGAGAATCAGAACAATGCCGACAATCGAAGCCCACCAATGCATAGGTGAGGTGAAATGGTAGCAGATTCAGAAATGAACAAGAATGAGGTGATGGTAATCACCGCTTCCGTCGCTTTGACCCCATTAGAGTAGTACTTTCGCCAAGAGGCTGGTAATCCACACAATTGCGGTGCTTCAAAAGGAAATGGGAATTGACGACACCCCAGCCCCGGAAGGGCGAGCCAGTTTTAGCCCAGCGCTTCAGCGCTGGGGGTAAGCACAAGTTTGAGATCAAGTCCCGGAGGGACGCCCCATGTCACACACCTATACGAGCAACCGCATGCACGTGATCTTCAGCACTAAAGAACGCCAGAAACGCCTGCGAGAAGAAATTCAACCTAAGCTCTGGGCCTACATGGCCGGCATCGCCCACAATCATAAATTCGAAGCGATCAAGGTCGGAGGCGCTGAAGATCATTGCCATGCTTTAGTCTTGCTACCAGCCCCAATGCCGCTCTCGAAGGCGGTTCAAACTCTGAAGGGTTGTTCGTCCAAATGGCTCAACGACACTGGTGCGGCAGGCGCCGGATTCGCTTGGCAGGAAGGCTATGGCGCATTCAGCGTGAGCGCATCGCAAACGGACACAGTGGTCGAATACATCAAAAATCAACCAGCGCACCACAAGAAACGCGATTATGAAGAGGAATTTCTTGAGTTGCTGAGACGGTATGGGATCAATTACGACGCGGCGCACGTTCTGGGATAAAAGGTGGGCCGTCCCTCCAGGACTTGGTCAGTACCCCCAGTCTGCCCAGCGCTGAAGCGCTGGGCTAAGCTAGGTCGTCCCTTCGGGACTGAAACAGGTTGACTGATATATGTGTACAGCAGAATACTTCTAAATCGTCAAAAAAGAACTGGAGATATTCGAGGTTGGAGCATGGGGCTGTTTCGTAGGAGTCGCCTATGGAGTCGCGTGCGCCCCATCCAGCGCCTTCTTTACCGCCTGTAATTCTTTGAGCACGCCACGCAGGTTTCGCGTATCGAGCGCGTTCGCTCCGTCGCTTTTCGCTTCTTTCGGATTGTCGTGGACTTCCATGAACACACCATCGACACCCGCAGCGACCGCCGCTCGCGACAACACCGGGATGAACTCCGGCTGCCCACCGCTTGCCGCCGGCTCATCTTCATCGCCGTGGGATGCCGATGGCAGTTGCACCGAATGCGTCGCGTCAAATACCACCGGCGCGAACTTGCGCATGATCGCCAGCGAACGCATATCCACCACAAGATTGTTATAGCCGAAACTCGACCCCCGCTCGGTCACGAAAACCTGGCTATTCCCGGCGTCGCGGCACTTGGCAATCGCGTGCTTCATGTCCCAGGGCGAGACGAACTGACCTTTCTTGATGTTCACTGGACGCCCGCTAAGAGCGGCCGCAACGATCAGATCCGTCTGCCGGCAGAGAAACGCTGGGATCTGCAGCACATCCACCACTTCAGCCACTTCGGGGACGTCCGCCACCTGATGCACGTCGGTCAGCACCGGAATATGCACGTCATCTTTGATTTTTCGCAGAATGCGCAGTCCCTCTTTCAGCCCCGGCCCGCGATAACTGCGAATCGAAGTACGATTGGCTTTGTCATACGACGCCTTGAAGATGAATGGGAAATTCAACGAGCGGGCCACGCCCTTGATGATCTCCGCCATGCGCAGGGCGTGATCTTCGCTCTCAATCACACACGGCCCGGCAATCAGAAACAGATCGCCGGCCCCGACGCGAACGTTATCGATTTGGAAAGATAGAGTCATCGGGTCATCGGGTGATCGGGTCATCGGGTCATCTAAAGTCCTCCGCTTTTCGATCACCCGATGGCCCAATGGTCAGATCGCCCGATCTATCTTCTCCCCACTTTTTCCGGCCGCAAAAACATCTCTACTTCCGCGCTATCCTTCTGCTCTTTCCTCTTCCGGCCGTGTTCGTAGGCAGCGCCGATGAAGGCCTTAAACAGCGGATGCGGTTCCAGCGGCTTCGACTTGAATTCCGGATGGAACTGGCATCCGATAAAAAACGGATGCCCGGGAATCTCCACCATCTCCACGTACGTGCCGTCGGGCGTTGAGCCCGAAATACGCAGACCCGCCGCCACCATCGGCTCCTCATATTCGCGATTGAACTCATAACGATGCCGGTGCCGCTCGCTGATCTCGGCCTGGCCATACACTTTGTAGGCCAGCGTTCCCGGCTCGATCTTGCACGGCCACGCCCCCAGCCGCATTGTGCCGCCCAGTTCTTCCACGCCGCGCAACTCGCGCAGTTTGTAGATCACCCGATGCGGAGTCGCCGGATCGAACTCGCTGGAATTCGCATCCGCCAGTCCGCATACGTTGCGCGCATATTCAATGCAAGCCGTCTGCATCCCCAGGCAGATTCCGAAGTAAGGCACGTGCTTCTCGCGCGCGTACTGGATCGCCCGCAGCATGCCTTCGATGCCGCGCTTCCCAAATCCTCCGGGCACCAGCAATCCGTCATATTCGTCTAACTGCGCCTCATAACTCTTATCCGAACTCTTGTCGGTTTTCTCGGTGCTCTCCAGCCCTTCGGCTTCAATCCAATTCACCTCAAGCTTCAAGTTATGCGCCAGCGCGCCGTGCACCAGCGCTTCTTTCAGCGACTTGTAGCTGTCTTCATATTCAACATATTTTCCGACGATGCCGATTCTGACCACATCCTTCGGGTTATAAACGCGGTGCACCAGGTCGTTCCACTTCGATAGATCGCGGTCCTTCGCTTCCAGTTTCAGCCGCCGGAGCACAAGCGTATCCACTTCTTCATTCGCGAAACAAACCGGTACTTCATAGATCGACGCAACGTCCTTCGCCGTGATCACCGCTTCTTCTTCAACGTTGCAGAACAGCGCAATCTTCGACTTGATCTCCTTCGAAAGGAAGCGGTCAGTGCGGCACAACAAAATGTCCGGCTGAATTCCGACGCTAAGCAATTCTTTGACGGAGTGCTGCGTGGGCTTGGTCTTCAACTCCTGCGCCGCAGCGATAAATGGCACCAGGGTCACGTGTACGAACAACGTGTTATCGCGGCCCAATTCCTGCCGCATCTGGCGGATCGCTTCGATAAATGGCAGCGACTCGATGTCGCCCACCGTACCGCCGATTTCGATCAGCGCCACGTCGACGTCCTGCGCAACCTTCTTCGCCGCCGCCTTGATTTCGTTGGTCACGTGCGGAATCACCTGCACCGTCTTGCCCAGGTAATCGCCGCGCCGCTCTTTAGCGATGATTTGCTCGTAGAGGCGCCCTGTGGTCCAGTTGTTATCGCGAGAAAGTTTGGCGTGCGTGAAACGTTCGTAGTGTCCGAGATCAAGATCGGTTTCTGCCCCGTCGTCGGTTACGAAAACTTCGCCATGCTGAAACGGCGACATCGTCCCCGGATCAACGTTCAGGTAAGGATCGAACTTCATCAGGTTGACTTTGAGGCCGCGGCTTTCGAGCAGGCATCCAATGGAAGCCGCCGCTAATCCCTTGCCCAATGACGACACCACACCGCCGGTTACAAAAATGTACTTGGCCGACATCGCTTCCTCGCTTTAATTTTGGTTGGAAATTTGTGCGGGCTGGGGTGCACGATCAATTATGGCAGAAGTTTTTCGGGAAGGGAATGTCGAAAAAACAGCTGTCAGCTGTCAACTCTCAGTTTGAGTCTTCGCCGGAAGCGGATGAGGCGAGGGTGCCCCACCCTTCGATTTTGAAGGGTGGGATTCCACAACTATCACCGGTATGGGATTTTCCACGGACGCGACAGGAATGAGACGGCCGTCCCGCATCTAACCTTCCAGAAGCACCAGAAAAGACTGATAATGTTTCGCGGCATGAAATTATTTACCACCAGTACGGGACTTTTCACGGCAGGGCTTCTCATACTGACTTTCTTTTCGCTCTCCGAGTTTCCCTCCCTCGCCCAGGACCAAGGCCGCCGCCTCATCCTGAAAGACGGCACTTATCAATCCGTCACCAAGTATGAAATTCACGGCGACCGCGTCCGCTATTTCAGCGCCGAGCGCGGTGAATGGGAGGAGATCCCGAAAGTACTCATCGACTGGGACGCCACCGACAAGTTCGAGAAAGGCCGCCAGGAAGGAAAAGCCGCTCCCGAAGCGGTTCAACTCGACCAGGAACTGGAGGCCGAACGGAAGGCCGAGCAAGCACGTTCCCCGCAGGTTGCGCCGGGCCTGCGCCTGCCGGATGAAGGCGGTATCTTCCTGCTCGACACGTACGAGAATCAGCCGCAATTGACCGAACTGCAACAGTCGGGCGGCGACCTCGATAAGAACACCAAGTCGAACATCCTGCGCGCCGTGATCAATCCGCTGGCCGGCGCCAAGCAGACGATCGAACTGCCCGGACCACATTCCAAAATTCAATCGCACACGTCCGTGCCCACCCTCTACGTCAACATCGATTCGAATAACAATAGTAATCAGGCCGCAATTGCGACCGCGACGCCCGCAACCGGAGAGCCTTCGCCCAGCAATAGCGACCGCTTCAAGATCATTCGGGTTGAGGTCAAAGGCGGCAAACGCGTGGCGGGAGCGGTCAAGATTGCGGTCACCGGAAAGATGAAAACGGACGAACGCTTTGTCGCCGCCACCGTCACCGCCATGACCGTAGGCTGGGTCAAGATTACTCCGACCGAATCGCTTGCAGTAGGCGAGTACGCCGTCGCCGAAATGATGGGAAAAGAAGGAATGAACATTTATGTGTGGGATTTCGGTGTGAATCCGTCCGCTCCGGCTAACGCATTTACCTGGAAACCGGACCCAGCAGATACGAAGCCGAAGACGGATCAGCCCGGAGAGTTGCAAAAACGCTAACGTAGGGACAGCCGCCCCCGGCTGTCCAAGCGGGGCGAAGCCGCGCGATGCTCTCTAATGACGCTCGCATCGAAAACCGGGTCGGCTGTCCCTGCGCAGTAATCCTCACATATCTGCGGTGATGGCTGTCACCGCGTCGCCGACACAGTTCGGCCATCGTTAATGGCGCTCTTTAATGTTGATTGAGATGGACTCGACGGCCATTCAAAAAGTGTAGGACGCTTCGTTCTGCCGGACAGCCGAGGCGGCTGTCCCTACGCAAACCTACGGTTCCATCACCCCGCGCGATGCGACGCCAATATTATCCCGGGTCGTGTTCTTCACCACGTACATCATCTCGTCCGCCTGGCGGATGATGTCGTGCGGCGTCTGCGCGTCATTCGGAAAAGTCGCCAGCCCCATGCTGGCGCGGACGTTCAGGTTCAATCCCTGCTCGGTGCAGAACGTCCCCGAGCGCAGGGAATCCTGTAAACGTTTCGCAACCACCACCGCTTGGTCCTTGCTGGTTTGCGGCAGCAGAATAACGAATTCATCACCACCGTAACGGAACGCGAAATCAATCAGCCGCAACTGCGCTTTGATCCGGTAGCCGACTTCGGCGAGCAACCGGCTACCCACTAGGTGGCCATGGGTGTCGTTGACCTGCTTGAAATGGTCGAGATCGATGAAGATCACGCTGAACTGATAACCAAAACGCGCCGAACGATAAACCTCGGTTTCGAGCGTCTTATGCAGATGCCGCGCATTGAACAGGCCGGTGCAATCATCGGTGATGGTCAGTTCCTGAATCTTCTCCACTGACCGCGCGTTCTCGATCGAAATCGCAGCGTAGTCGCAAAGGGCCTGCAGAAAGAACATCTCCTGTTCGCTCATCTCCACATTGGCGTTGACCAGTTGGATCACGCCCAGCACGCGGTGTTTCGAGCGCAGCGGCACGCAGATCACCGAGCGCGTCTGCAACCGCGTCATCTCATCCAGCCGCGATGAGAACCGCGGATCACTCTGCACATCGGGCACGATCAGCGCCTGCCCATGCCGCGCCACCCAACCCGCAATTCCCTCCCCCACTTTCAGACGCACCTTCGAAAGAACCTCGGCCGCCGCCCCCACCGCAATGGCGAAATAAAGTTCATCCTTTTCTTCATCCACCATCAGCAGTGACCAAGTGTCCGGACGGAAATATTCCGCCATCTTTTCCATGATGGTCTGCAGAATCGAATCAAGATTGAGCGACGATGTCAGCGCCTTGGCTACATCGTGAAAGATGGTGAGCTCCGATGACAGGCGAATTGGGGATGTGCCCGCTGCCTCCGACATGCTCTCCTCGTTCAGGGTAGGTGGATACAAAATTATAGGTTTGGTCGCGTCTCTACGGCAACGAACCGAGGTAACCCGTACCAGTCACGCCAACCCGCGACCAAGACGACAGTCAACACTATACGTGTTAACCCGCACCTCGCCACGAATGCCGCGCGGCAGGTCTGGGATTGAACGCTCCGTAAGCGATTTGGAATGGCAAGGGCATAACGCGGCCGCGGATTCAAATTGCAAATTACAAATTACCCATTACCAATTCCCTGTGATCTTCTCCCTATGATCTTCTTTCTCAACAGAGTAGAATTTCGTTCGCCATCTAACGAAAGCGGGACCCCATTTTGCCTTCCTTCGGCGCAAAACTGAAGCAAGAGCGCGAAAAGCGCAAGATCACCCTGGAACAAATCTCCGAATCCACGAAGATCGGAACCCGCATGCTGCAGGCGCTGGAAGAGGATAAGTTCAACCAACTGCCGGGAGGCATCTTCAATAAGGGTTTTGTCCGCGCTTATTCTCGCTTCGTCGGCCTCGACGAGGATCAATCGATCGCGGAGTACCTCCAAGCCTCCGGCGATGCCATTCCCCCTAGAACTGAACCCCCCGGGCACGAGGACGCAGCACGCGAAAGTGAACAGAACATCCGTCGCCTCGACGCCATTTCCGACACTCCAACCCGCCAGCTTCCCTGGGGCCTGTTCGCGGCAGTCTTACTAGTTGTCGCGCTGGCACTCTCCCTGTGGAGCCATCTCCAGCGCGAGCGCGACCGGAAGGTAGTCCGACCCGCTCCCATCGCGGCTACCGCGCCGTTGCCCGCAGCCGTCGACGGCGGAGCAGAAAAAGCACCTGGCGTCAGCGGTTCGGTCACGACTCCTTCGGCGGTACCGGCCCCTGCGCGCGAATCTGCCTCTGCCTCTGCCTCCCCGAGCGCTCCCGCGGCCGCTCCGAACTCGGTCACTTCCAAAACTCAGCAGAGCGTTCCCGCCGCCGCCCCCGCCACGGTTCCGGGCGAGTTCACGATCGTCATCCAGGCCCGCGAAGAATCCTGGGTCTCGGTTACCGCCGACGGCAAGGCGGGTGGTTCCGAACTTATGGCTGCCGGCACCGAGCAGACGATCCGAGGCCGCAAACAGGTCATCGTCAAGGCTGGAAATGCAGGTGGCGTCGACTTTCGATTCAACGGCAAGAAGCTCGACACCGGAGGTGATTATGGCGAGGTCAAAATCGTTACTTTCGGCCCTGCCGGTTTGATCCCCAATGCCCCCGCCCCATCTCCTTCCGAACCCTAAGTTTTCGTCTTTATTTTCTTCCATTTAGCGCCCGCCTTCCGCCGTTCAATGGCGCCGCGCTCCCGCTCAATGTATGCTCCCCCCGTCACCTGCCAATTTCGTTGCGTTCAACGGCCAATCTCTGATACCGTTTTGATGGAAGAGTAAGCCAACCCCCGATCTTTTATGAGTCCTTGGGTAAGAGCCGTGGCTCCGTAGCCCCCTAATCGGACGTAAAGGCTCGCTAATAGGCTCAAAAGCCAGGCTCAACGCCACCTTGAGGAGATACCAGATTGCCTACCACGAATCGTTTTCTGTTTACCTCGGAGTCTGTAACCGAGGGACATCCGGACAAGATCGCCGACCAGATTTCCGATGCCATTCTCGACGCCTGCCTGCGTGAAGACCCAACCAGTCGCGTCGCCTGCGAAACCCTGACTTGCACCGGCCTGGTCGTCATCGCCGGCGAGATCACTACCAAGGCTTATGTTGATTTTCAAAATCTCGTCCGCGGAGTCGTGCAGTCGATCGGCTACGACAACGCCGTCTACGGCTTCGACTCCAATACCTGCGCCGTAATTTCCAGTATCAACAAGCAATCCGGCGATATCGCCATGGGTGTGGACACCGGTGGCGCCGGCGACCAGGGCATGATGTTCGGCTTCGCCTGCAATGAGACTCCCGAACTGATGCCCCTCCCGATTTCACTCGCCCACAAGCTTTGCCAGAAGCTTTCCGAGGTTCGCAAGAACGGCACCTGCCCTTACCTTCGCCCCGATGGAAAATCCCAAGTCACAGTGGAGTATTCCGCCCCGGGAAAAGTGAAGCGCGTCGATGCCGTCGTCGTCTCCACCCAACATTCTGAAAGCATCGGCAACGACGAACTGCGCGCCGATATTTTGAAGCACGTGATTCAAACCGTAATTCCTGCTCACCTCCTTGACGAAGACACCAAGTACCACATCAATCCCACCGGACGCTTCGTCATCGGCGGGCCCATGGGCGACTCCGGCCTGACTGGCCGCAAGATTATCGTGGACACGTACGGCGGCATGGGACGTCACGGCGGCGGCGCATTCAGCGGCAAAGATCCGACCAAAGTCGATCGTTCGGCCGCCTACATGGCCCGATACATCGCGAAGAATATCGTGGCCGCGGGCTTGGCCGATCGCTGCGAAGTACAACTGGCGTATGCCATCGGTGTTGCCGAACCGGTCAGCGTCCTTGTGGATACTTTCGGAACCGAGAAGATCGATGCCAAGCTGATTCCAGATCTGGTGCGCGCCAACTTCAAGCTCAAACCGCGCGAGATCATCGAAACTCTCAACCTGCGCCGTCCCATTTATCGTAAGACGGCAGCCTACGGACACTTCGGCCGCAATGATGCCGATTTCACCTGGGAAGCCACCGACAAAGCTGCAAAGTTAGCCTCTGACGCCGGCTTGAAAAAAAATGAGCCAGTCGGCGCCAGGAAATAGTTCTTAGAAACAAAGCATCCGCTCTTAGCTCTTGGCCCTTAGCTAACGGCCAAGAGCTAACGGCTAATAGCTGTCATAGCGTCATCATCCGGGGATAGGGAGAACAATGGCTACGACATCAATCAACAGCGACGTTAAAGGATTTGAACTGGCCGATCTGGGCAAGAAACGCATCGAGTGGGCCAACCAGTCGATGAAGGTGCTCCAGATCATCCGCAAGGAATTCATCAAGAACCAGCCGCTCAAAGGCATTCGCGTTTCCGCGTGCCTGCACGTGACGGCCGAAACCGCGAATTTAATGATCGCGCTGCGCGACGGCGGAGCAGACGCGGCTCTGTGCGCTTCAAACCCGTTGTCCACGCAGGATGACGTCGCCGCCAGTCTGGTTCGCGACTACAACATTCCCGTCTTCGCCATCAAAGGCGAGGACAACGATTCCTACTACTCGCACATCATGGCTGCCGTCGATCACCGGCCGCACATCACCATGGACGATGGCGCCGATCTCGTATCGGTGCTCCACACCAAGCGTACCGCCGAATTGGCGAATGTAATTGGCGGCACCGAAGAGACGACCACTGGCGTGATCCGTCTGCGCGCCATGGCTAAGGAAGGCGTCCTGCGCTATCCCATCGTCGCCGTCAATGACGCCGATACCAAGCATCTCTTCGACAATCGTTACGGCACTGGACAATCGACTATCGACGGCATCATCCGCGCCACCAATTTCCTGCTCGCGGGTTCGAAGTTCGTCGTCGCCGGCTACGGCTGGTGCGGACGCGGTCTCGCCTCGCGTGCTCGCGGCGCGGGCGCCGAAGTCATCGTCACCGAAGTCGATCCGACAAAAGCGCTCGAAGCCGTCATGGATGGGTTCCGCGTGATGAGCATGGAAGAGGCCGCCAAGATCGGCGACGTCTTCTGCACCGTCACCGGTAACAAGAACGTCCTCGCCAAGCAGCACTTCGAAGCCATGAAAGATGGAGCCATCATTTCGAACTCGGGACACTTCAACGTCGAAATCGATATCCCGTCGCTCGAAAAACTGTCGTCCTCGAAACGCACCACCCGCAACTTCGTTGACGAATACACCATGAAAGACGGCCGCCGCATCAACCTGCTCGGCGAAGGCCGCCTCATCAACCTTGCCGCCGCCGAAGGTCATCCTGCCTCGGTGATGGATATGAGTTTTGCCGACCAGGCACTTTCCTGCGAGTACATGGTCAAGAACTACGCCTCGCTCGAAAAAAAGGTTTACACCGTTCCCGTGGACCTCGACAAACGCGTGGCCAAGCTGAAGTTGGAATCGCTCGGCATCAAGATCGATCGCCTGACCTCAGAGCAGGAAGAATACCTGGCCAGCTGGAACGAAGGAACCTAGCCTAGTGTGGAGCAGGCCTAGTGTGGAGCGGGCGCCCCCCGCCCGCTGCTCTTGACTTTCCAGTAGGGCGGCGCAAGCCGCCCTTTTGTTTCGTATCCCACCCCCTTTGAGCGTCGACTCCGAACGCTCCCACGTCATGTTTCCCGACGCCCAGCCGATGACCACACCAGGGGGTTTCGCTTGTCCGTATCCATTGCCAAGGTGCTGCTGGTCGACGACAGCAAGTTTCTCCGGATGGCCACGGAACGCATTTTGTGCAAAGCCGGTTTCGAGGTTTGTACCGCCGCCGACGGCGAGGAAGGCTTGCGCCTCGCTATCGACCAACTGCCCGACATCATCCTGCTCGACATGATGCTGCCGAAAATCAGCGGTCTTGAAGTTTTGAAGACACTGAAAGCAACTTCCGCCACCATGGATATTCCCGTAATCGTGCTCACCAGCTTGTCACAGAAAAACGAGGAGAAGCTCCTGCACGAGGGTGCCGCCGCCTACTTCCATAAGTCCGCTCTCGATCTCGACAAGAACTCGAATCGTCTCACGGTCGCCATAGAAACTGTGCTGCGACAGGCCCAGCACCAGAAGGATCTCGCTCTTCTTTTGCGCGCCTCCACCGCCAAGGCTGGCCTCTGACCAATGACCAATGACCAGGAAATCATTCTTCGCACGCCGGACATGTTAAGAAGACATGTGAAGTAGACACGTAACTACTACATGGATCGAACCCGTGCCTGAGAAATTTCCCGCCTGGCGCTAGAATTACCTGCATGTACCACTACAATCCCGCAACCGCCCTTGAAGAGCTGACCGAAGACGCGACTCTGCCGAATCCCGTCCACGTGCGCGACATGATGCTTCGTCACAAGCTCAACGCCGATCAGTCGCTGGAGCTCAATCGCATCTTCCTCGAATACCAGAAATTTTTCGGCGAAGCGCAAAAACTGGGCAAAGACATTCTGCAGCGCCTGGCAACGTAGGCCCTGCAATGCTCGCGTAGGGACAGCCGCCCCCGGCTGTCCAGGCGGGCAAAGCCCGCCGCCCGCGTTCTCCTCGTAATCGTTGGGCACCACATCCAGAGGCATTCAAGATATTTTTGCGGGCGAAGATACGCCGCCTGTCGACAAGGCCTCATCTATCGTCCTATCGTCTGAAGAATTGGCCCCCGTCGTTGCGCCTTTATCACACGCTGGCGAATGCGATAAACTCTCGGACGGGAAGCGATGACCTATGACATATACAGACGATCAGAAAAATCAGCCCCCAATCGATTCGCAACTCACAGAGATCACACGCCGCGATTTTGCAGCCCTCTTGCTGGGTGCCGGCATCGCCGCCACCGTATCATCGACTGCCGCAGCGGATGTTGGCATTGAAATGGTCGAAACCGACGTCGAGATCAAGACGCCCGACGGAACGTGCGACGCCGCATATATTCATCCAAAGTCGAATCCGACGTCGCAATCGAAATCCGGCTCCTATCCTGGAGTCCTGATCTGGCCCGATGCATTCGGCTTGCGCCCCTCGATGCGCACCATTGGCAGGAATATCGCCGCTGAGGGATATTGTGTTCTGGTGCCCAACCCGTTCTATCGCGTCTCCAAAGCCCCTTTCACGGATGCGTCGAAATTCAATTTCCAGAATCCCGACGATATGGCAAAGCTTCGTCCGCTGATGGCCTCGGTCAACGCGCCCGGCAACGCCGAGAAGGATGCCACCGCGTGCATTGCTTTCCTCGACGCGCAAAAAGAGGTGAATAAGGCAAGAAAGATAGGAACCCAGGGTTACTGCATGGGCGGAGCCTTGGTCGTGAGGACCGCCGCCACCGTGCCCGATCGCATCGGCGCCGGCGCGTCGTTCCACGGTGGAGGTCTGGTCACCGACAAACCCGATAGCCCGCATCTGCTCGCGCCGAAGATCAAGGCGCGCATGTATTTCGGGATCGCATCAAATGACGACGCGAAGCAGCCGGATGCCAAAGACAAACTCAGGGAAGCCTTTGCCGCCGCCAAAGTTCGAACGGAAATCGAAGTGTACCCAGCGCTGCATGGATGGTGCATCCCGGATATGCCCATGCGCGACGGCGCTCCGATCTACAACCAAGCCGAAGCCGAACGCGCCTGGGGAAAACTCGTCGCCCTATATAGAGCAGCTCTCGCCTAGTGGATAACCGGCGCATACGTGCTCCGTTCTCTGGGAGTTGCTTTAGTGCGGAGATAACGCGTCTTTCTTCGTCGTCCTCACTCACTGCGATCCAGCAAAGGTGTCATCCTGAGCAAAGCGAAGGACCTAGGACAATTGACTTATTGCTAAATCCTAACAAAAGGGGCGAAATCAACCCCATCCCGTTTACAATCGGAGATGCTCCCAGGCACTCCTACGATTGGAAAACACACCCATGCACCGCTGGTCCGAACTCTTTATTCCTACTCTTCGCGAGGCTCCGGCGGATGCCGAGGTCGCCAGCCACAAGCTGCTGGTTCGCGCGGGATACATCCGTCAACTCGGCGCCGGGATTTATTCGTTTCTGTTCCTCGGCAATCGCTCCACTCAGAAGATCATGGGCATCGTCCGCGAGGAGATGAACAAGATCGGGCAGGAGTTCTATCTCCCCGCGCTGAATCCACGCGATCTCTGGGAAGAGAGCGGCCGCTGGACGGTGATGGGCGAAAATATGTTTCGCCTCAAGGATCGCAAAGGCGCTGATCTTTGTCTCGGCATGACGCACGAAGAGGTTATGACCGACATCGCGCGCAAGGAACTGCGCAGCTACAAGCAACTGCCGCAGATCTGGTATCAGATTCAGACCAAGTTTCGCGACGAGCCTCGTCCCAAGTCAGGACTGCTCCGGGTTCGCCAGTTCATCATGAAAGACGCCTACTCGTTTGACATCGATGCCGCTGGACTCGACGTTTCATATCAGAAGCATCACGACACCTACTGCCGCATCTTCGATCGCTGCGGATTGAAGTACATGGTGATCGACGCGCACTCGGGAGCGATGGGCGGATCGAAGTCGCAGGAGTTCATGGTGCGCACTCCCGCTGGCGAAGATCTGGTCGTGAGCTGCGAGAAGTGCAACTACGCGGCGAATATGGAGAAGGCAACGTCGAAGCTTGCTCCGGTCGAAGATCTGAAAGCCGAAGGCGATGCTTCGTCCGGTAACGCTCTGCCGCTTGAAGTGCACACTCCAGGACAGAAGACGATCGAAGACGTGGCGCGCTTTCTGGGCGTGCCGCAGGCGCACACGATTAAAACGCTGGCGATGATGATTACCGCAGTGGAGCCCGAAAAGGGGAAAACTCGCATTCCCGTCAAGTGGGAGCCCGGCCCTGTATCGCGAGCCGTTGTGCTGCTGATGCGCGGCGATCACCAGATGAACGAAGCGAAACTGTCGACGGCGGTCGGCGGCAAAGAGACGCGTCCCATGCAAGAGGAGGAAATTCGCGCGCTGTTCCACTCGCCCGCTGGATACCTTGGTCCGCTCGGCATCGACTGGGCGAAGAATATGGATGACCCAGGCAAGCCGATCCTGCTGGTAGACGAGGCGCTCAAAGGCCGTACCAATCTGATTGGGGGCGCAAACAAAGAGGAGTATCACGTCAAGAACCTGACGCCGGGAAAGACCTTTCATCCAACGGCTTACGTTGATCTGCGCAGCGTGGCCGCCGGCGAAGATTGCCCGAACTGCGGCGACGGCTCTCCCCTCCGCATCGATACCGCGGTCGAGATCGGACACATCTTCAAACTCGGCTACAAGTATTCGGAATCGATGGGTGCCCGTGTGCTCGACCACAACGGCAAGGAAGTCGCGCCGATTATGGGCAGCTACGGGATCGGCATCGAGCGCATCCTGACAGCGGCCGTCGAACAAAGTAATGACGAAAACGGTTTCTGGTTGCCACCTTCGATTGCACCCTTCGACGTGGTTGTCGTGTCTACCAACTCCAAAGACGAAGCGGTTCGGAACGCTTCCGAGGACATCGCTCGCCAGCTCGAAGCCTCCGGCTACGACGTTTTGCTCGATGATCGCGACGAACGGCCAGGAGTGAAGTTCAAAGACGCCGACCTGGTCGGTATCCCCTTTCGTATCAATGTGGGGAAGAAGGTTACCGAAGGTACTGTGGAAGTCGTTCGGCGCTCGACTCTGGCACGCGAGGACGTTAAGATTTCTGCCATAACGCAGTATTTCCAGGATCTGCGCCCGGCCGCACGCTAACCGGCGATTGGGCCGGCGCAGGACGGAAATCTCACGGTTGAACTTCGCAATCAGCGATTGAGTAATTGTTGCCTATGGGAACTCTGAAACTGATCTTCGGCTTCGCCCTCATTGCAGCGGTGGTGCTAGTGTGCGTAAAGCTGATTCCGCCGTTCTTCTCGAATTACGAATTCGAGGACGCCATCAAGACCGAAGCGACGCAGTCGACTTATACCAACCGCTCGGAAGAAGACATTCGCACCTCGGTCATCAAGGCGGCGCGCGGTTACGACATTCCGCTGACTCCAAAACAGGTCCATGTTACGCGGGTAGGTGGGTTTGGCGTGGGCACACTGGCGATTGACGCCGAGTATAGCGTTCCAATTGATCTGCCCGGCTACTCCACGACGCTTGAGTTTCATCCTTCGACGCAGAATAAGGGCGTGTACTGAACTGCGCAGGTATTAGGTCTTAGGTCTCGGCTTTCAGTTCTTTGTAAACTACTTCGAAGTGAGTTACTGACTCATCTAACTCAGTTAGCACCGCTCGCGCTTCCGGTTCCACTACCGCCTTCTCCGGTTTTACTCCGGCAAATTTTCGGACCGCATCCATTGAATCCCACAAGGTCAGCACCACGAATTCAATCGCGCCATCGACTGCGCGTCGCAGCAGATATTCTCCGCGATGGCCATCGATCGCGTTGAGCATTGGGAAGACCTTCCTGGTTACGTGCTCAACGTATTCACCTGACTTCTCGACCGTCGCGCGCGCACGCCACATTCGCAGAATCAGACCCTCGTCCTTTTTTCTTTGAACATGGGATGAAGTGCTTCCCTCTGCTGGGTTCGAAGGCGTCGTCTTGCTGGCAACAGTCGTGTTCGACCTGACCGGATTCGCGGAGTCTTCTCCCGCAACAGTATTCCATTCCCTCACATGCCATCGCTTCACGGCACCACTCGTCACATAGGGATCGGCGCGGGCAAAGTTCTCCGCGACTTCGGGCGAGTCGCCCTTGAACAGCAATACTGCACCATCCACCGGATTCGACAGTGCACCGCCTAACACCAGTTCCCCGCGCTCGCTGGCCTGCCAAGCCTTCTCGAGGTGCGCTTCGCGAAACGCGGCCCGTGTGGAAACGTAGTCTTCACCAACCTCGTAGAACAAAAGGTAATGCATCGAAACTCTCCTTCCCGTTGAGTTCGACAGCTTCGACAAGACGGTCAAACCTGTATTCAATTATCGAGGGCCGGTTATGCGAGCGACCGAACAATCACCAGTGTGATGTCATCCTGTTGCTCGCGAATGCCGCTGAATCGCTGGACCGCATCCACAATCGCTTGAAGAAGAGCTTCCGCTGAAAGACTGGAATGGCTTCTCAGCGTGTCGAGCAAGCGGGACTCGCCAAATTCTTCGCCATCGGCGCTGGCGGCCTCGGTGACTCCATCGGTGTAGAGCACCAGCGTGTCGCCTGGAGCAAGCTCGACCTCGGCAGTTTCGCACTGCCAGGCTTCAAACAATCCCATCACGGTGCAGGTGGAGCGCAACCATTCGACGGTCGGCGCTTCGACGACGTTGTCCTGCGAAACCTCTTCCCGCGAATTTGCGCTGGCGCGCAGGAGGAGTGGCGAAAGATGTCCGCAATTGGCATAGCGGAGTTTGCGGCTTGAGTCGTCGTAATCCGCAAAGAATAAAGTGGCGTAGCTGGCATCGCCGGTATTTTCGTAGAACAAGCGGTTGACCGACGAGAGCAGTCGCGGAAGGTCGTCAACCGCGATCGCATATTGACCCCGTAAGTTGGCTTGCAGATTGGCCATCAACAGGGCGCCAGATATCCCTTTCCCCGCGATGTCCGCCATGACCAGAGCTAGTCGGCCGGGCCGAAGCTCGAGAAAGTCGTAGTAGTCTCCGCCCACCTTCCGAGCCTGGATGCAAGCACCGGTGTATTCGAGGGTCTTCATCGCCGGCAGTTTTTGCGGAAAGAGTCTGGCCTGCACCTGCCGGGCAAATTCCATCTCCTGCGCGATGCGCCGATCTGCTTCCATTCGCTCCGCCATCTTTTCCGCAAGACGGATGTTTTCCAGGGCGATGCCCGCTTGGGCCGCTACCGAATCGAGCAGATCCTTGTCCTCACCGGAATAAGGTTCCTCGGAAAGTCTCTGTCCAAGAACGAGCAGGCCGATGAGGTTGTTGTCACGGCCGAGAATTGGTACCAGGCATTCAGGCGCGAGGGATTCCTGATCGCCGGCGGCTGCGTTGCCTGGCGGGACGTCCCAAGCTTTGCCGCGCAGCTCGATTTCCCGGAGTAGCGGCAGCGAGACTGGAATTGTGTCCACGTCTTGCGGCACAATAACTGCGCCATCGCGAAAGGGAAACTTCGGCCGAGGTAGTGGGGATGAAATAGGATCGACCTCGCCCGCCGCCAATCTGCGTTCGGCAGCGAGGTTCCCATCGCCCGCTTCGAGGTAGCAGGCAAGCGCTTTCGGATGGAGCGCCCCCGCGATCTGAATCTCCAACAACTTCGCGAGCTGATGGCGGTCCGTCGCGGTGCGTATTTTTTCCGCCAGCCGCTGCAGGATCAAGTGGGCGTCATATGCGCCGCGGAAAAAAGCTCGGTCAATTCGTTCGGTTCCGCGCTTGACCAAAGGCGCCGACGTCCAAACCAGGAAAATTCCAAACACTGCGCTCAAACTCACTCCGACATTCGTATTCGCGCGCACAAATCGCGAGAAGACATGGGTAAAGAGCGCGATAGCTCCTGCCGCAACGACGAACATCAAGACGATAAAGCCCCTCTGCACCAGAACGTACCGTGCACTTCGCCGCAGCAGCACCGGCAGTTCCATCACGCGATGCTTCACCACGGCGTAAGCGAACGAGAGAGGGTAGAGAAACACTACCAGCACCAGTCCGGTATCGAGCCAGAACGAAGGCTGATATCCGGTGAAATCGACGGCGGCGCGTCCGACCACGACAGGAAGCACGCCGACCGCGGTTCCCCACAGAATTACTCGTGATTTGCGTCGTGCCTCGGCTGGGGCGGCGGCCGTGAATGAGTTCTGCGCCAGAGAGATCATGCCCAAAGCAAGGAAAACGTATTTCAGCGCCGAGGTTAGGAGATCAGCGGCGCGGCTGCCTACCAGGTGCGAAACCACTTGTGGCAGAACTGGATCGCCAGTCCGCAACCCGGGAAGCACAATACAGATTCCGAACAAAAGCGCCACCCACTTCAACCACGGGAAACGCCGATCGAGCGGCGACCGCAGCGGGAACACCGCAAAAAACAAATAGAAGAGCGGACATAGCATTCCCGAAGCCACCGCGCGAAAGGCGATCGCAAAAGCGCGGAGAGGTAGAGGGATGGCGAAGGGGTTGGAAAGACTTGGGGCGCCGATGAAGGCGCAAAAGAGCAATGCGAGAAGCCATGCATTCGGCTCTTCCAGCCGCAAGAACAGGACGGCGAATCCTACCAGAAGAAAGGGGATGGGGAACAGGCCAACGACTTGCACGGCGGAAGATCTGGCCAGGCCCTCCTGCGTGCGAGATTGTTCGACGGCCCGAAAGACACCATGCAGGGTGAGCGGCTGGGGCTCGCCAGCGCGCTCGACGGTGATCGCCACTGGGTCGCCGGGACGGCCGCGGAGATAGGCTTCATCGGAACCGATGTCGCTCTCCAGCGGCCGTCCATCCACGCCGATGATTCGGTCGCCGGCGCGCAGGCCGGCGCGGTCCGCGGGGCTTCCCTCCACTACATCGGCAACCGCCTGGCAGCGCGTTTTCGCGTCATAAGGCGAGTTGTGAAGCCGATTGAAGCCGAGCTCAACCCGAGGGGCCGAACGCGCCGCGTAGATCCAGAGAGAACCGTAAGTTATCGCGACCACGGCCAAAAGGATCGCCAGGGATACCAGGAACGGCCGTCGGGAAGATGCCTCCCAGCGCATGATCTTAGATTCTTGCATCGTGCGGAGTCTTCGGGCGAATCCTATGCCCTGTTTCCTGATGCCGTCAAGAACGGCGCGGCTGGCGGTTTGATTCGTCAGCCGGCCCCCCGCCCAGTCAGGCCATGGCCAGTCGGACGATAAATGCAGTGTCGGGTCGGCCACACCCCGTCCATCCTTTGACACGCATCCAAGTAGTTGTAGGTCGGACCTGGTGATTTAGAATCAATCAGAAAGGGACTCTAGCTCAAAAATCAGTTTCGGACTGCGAATTGCACTTCGTGAGGATGCACATCCTTCCCGATGGCCATTAAGTTGAAAATTCCGGCAGCTCGACGCAGCGGTCAAGGAAAAGGCCGGGGCAGGAGCGGCCTGTTCGCCCACGATCCCATCGTGCGCATTGCGCTGCTTGGTTTTCTTTCGCTCTCGCTCCTGGTAGTCGGATTTTTTGCCTACTGGTATGTAAAGTACGATCGGATCATTGAGCAGCGCTTTCGCGGCCCTGTGTTTGCCAGTTCGGCCAGGATTTTTGCTGCTCCGGAGGTGGTGAAGGTAGGATCGAAGCAGACCGTCTCCGGAATCGCGGCCGACTTGCGCCATGCCGGCTATACGGAAAAGGCAGGGGAATCACGGCTCGGCAGCTACCATTTACATGGCGGCTCGATTGAAGTTCAGCCCGGACCCGAGTCTTACCATAGTCCCGAGGCAGCCACCATCACGGTTTCTGGCGGGGTCGTTACCTCCATCAACAGTCACGTTGCCGGAGACCTCGCGGCTTATGAACTCGAGCCCCAGATGCTGGCCTCGCTCTTCGATGCCGAGCAGCGCTCCAAGCGTCAACTGGTGAAATACGACGAAATTCCCAAGGTCATGGTGGACGCGGTTACGTCAATCGAAGACCGCCGCTTCTTCCAGCACAGTGGAATCAATTTTCTGCGTCTGGCGGAGGCTGCGTGGATCGATTTCACCCATCAGCGGCATCAGCAGGGCGGTTCAACCATCACCATGCAGCTTTCCCGGGCGTTCTTTCTGACTCCGGAGAAAACCTTCAAGCGCAAGCTGATCGAGATGCTGATTGCGGGAGAGTTGGAGCAGAAGTTTTCCAAGCAGCAAATCTTCGAGTTCTATGCCAACCGTGTCGATCTGGGACAGCGTGGCTCGTTCACCATCTCGGGGCTCGCCGAAGGCTCACGGTCGTACTTCAACAAGGACCTGAAAGATATCACCCTGCCGGAAGCTGCGCTGCTCGCCGGATTAATCCAGGCGCCCAGCTATCTGTCCCCTTATCGCCATCCCGAGCGCGCCCTGGAGCGCCGCAATACCGTGATCGAAGCGATGGTTGAAACCAACGCCGTAACCCGCGAGCAAGCCGATAAAGCCAAGGCGGCGCCGCTGAAACTGGCTCCGCCTAACGTTGAGGCTAGCGATGCTCCGTATTTCGTGGACATGGTTCGCGACACCATAGTCAGCAAACTCAATGAGCACGAGGTGAACGAACAGGAGTACCGGATCTACACCACGCTCGATCCCGGACTGCAGCAGGCGGCGGCGCAAGCCGTCGAAATCGGCATGAAGCTGGTGGACGATCAAGTCACGAAGATGCGAACCCACAAGACAAAAGTGGGAAAGAACAAGTTTGAGACCACGGTCACGCCCGGCCCGCAGGCGCAGGTGGCGCTCATCGCCATGGACCCTCATACCGGGGAAATCAAGGCGCTGGTTGGGGGACGCAATTATGGAACGAGCCAGTTGAACCATGCGCTCGCCAAGCGTCCCACGGGATCGATATTCAAACCGTTTGTGTATGCGGCGGCCATGAATACTGCGCTCGACGGCTCGACCACCGTGATCACTCCCGCCTCGACCGTTCCCGACCAGCCCACCACGTTCTCTTACGGCGACCAGATTTATGAGCCGCGCAACTACAAGGAGGAGTACCACGGCGACGTCACGCTGCGATACGCTCTGGCGCTTTCGCTCAACAACGCGACGGTCAAGGTGGCGGAAGAAGTGGGCTACGACAAAGTGGCGAACCTGGCAAAGTCCGCCGGAATCGCCTCCGTGAAACCCACGCCGGCGATGGCACTCGGCGCCTATGACGCAACTCCAGTCGATATGGCGGCCGCATATACCGCCTTTGCCAATGGCGGTATGAGGCTCTCGCCGCTTTTCGTAAATTCCGTTAGGAACGTCAAGGGCGACGTCGTTGTCAACCTGGCGACCGAGAAGACCCAGGTGCTTGATCCGCGCATTGCCTTCATCATGACCAACATGCTCGAAGGCGTGATGAACTTCGGCACCGCTTACGGCGTGCGCTCCCGCGGATTTACCGCTCCCGCCGCAGGCAAAACAGGTACTTCGCACGACGGCTGGTTTGCCGGATACACCAGCAATCTGCTGTGCATCGTTTGGGTAGGATACGACGATTACAGCGACATTCGGCTGAGCGGCGCGCAAACCGCCGCACCCATCTGGGCCGAATTCATGAAAAAGGCGATTACGCAGCCCCAGTTTTCGGACGTGAAGCCTTTCACGCAGCCGGAAGGTGTGATCGATGTACAACTCGACAAAATCACCAACCGTCTGGCTACGCCTGCCTGTCCCGACGATTACACGATCGCTTTCGTCGCCGGCACCGAGCCCCGCGATACCTGCGATCAGACGGGAGGCGGCGTGCAGGGGTTCTTCTCCCGTTTGTTCGGTGGAAACTCGGTAAAGCCGCTGCCGCCTCCTGACCCGAACGGGAACCCGCAAGCGGCCGCCGGTGTCCAATCACAAGAAGAGGCTCAGAAGAAGAAAGGCTTCTTCGGCAAGATAGTCGGGGTATTCAAGGGAGATAGCGGAAGCTCGAATAAGAATGACAAAACCGCGACCGCACCGTCCAAGAGCAGTGACAGCGGCGCACCGCCGCCATAGTGGGGAGGCAGCGCGATACCGTGGGGGTTGCGCGGCCCCAAAAATGCAGACAGCGTGACAAAGCGGCCTGAAACGCTATAAAACTCCCAAGTTTTGTAGGTTTGGCCGGGGGTGGTATATGTTTTCCTGGATTCGCACCGGGTCCTTAGTACTTCTCTTCTGCACGTTTCTCGTTATCCCATCGCTCGTTATCGCATCTCTCGGACTCCCAGCGCAAGCGCAGAACAGTGAGCAGTTGGAGGTTGGACCTCCGCCACTGCACCGCGTCGATCCGCCCGCTCCCGGAGCATCCTCCGAGGAACTGGAACAGCGTGGCGACGAACTGCGCACGGAGAAGAACTTCATCGACGCCATCGACTACTACCAGGCGGCTTTGAAAGGCGCGCCGGCAAATGCGTCGCTGTTCAACAAAATCGGGATCTGCCAACTCATGGTGCAGCGCTATAAAGACGCCAAGAAGAGTTTCGAACATTCCATTCGGGTGGATCGCGACCATGCCGACTCCTACAACAATCTGGGCGTGACGTATTACGCAACCCATAACTACAACGGAGCCATCAAGCACTACGAGAAAGCGATCGCACTCAAGGATGATGCTGCCTCTTACTACAGCAACCTGGCCACCGCATATTTCGGCAAGAAACAATTCGAAAAATCCATCCAGTGTTATTCGAAGGCAGTGCAGCTTGATCCCGATATCTTCGATCGCAGCTCGCATGCCGGAGTTCAGGCTAAGCTTCCCTCTCCCGAAGACCGGGCGCACTACGACTACGTTCTCGCCAAGATGTATGCCAGAGCGGGCGTGACCGACCGCTCCCTGCACTATTTGAAGAAGGCGATGGAGGATGGCTACAAAGACATCAAGAATGTCTACAAAGACAACGAGTTCAGCACTCTCCGCAAGGACCCACGCTTTGCGGAACTCATGTCGGCCAAGACGCTGGCCATTTCTGACTAGATAACTCGCTGGCAACAAATGAGTTATAAAAGCCGGGAAAAACCGGGAAACTGCCCGAAACTTTCCCGGCGAACCTGGGTTTGCATCGTTACTGCTCCTGAAAACAAAGGGTGAGTAGGGAGAACAAACACCCACCGGTTGCTAACCCGAGCACGCCCCAAGCAAGCAACCGGTGGGTGAATCTTAAAGCCTCGGCTCTTGGCGGTCAGCTTTCAGCTTCTCTCAGAGATATATTCCTCCACCACCTGCTTCCATTTGCCCTGCGCCTTCAGGATGTATTCGACCGCATCGCGGGCAGCGCCCTCGCCTCCAGCGTGCGCGGTAATCCAGTGCGCTTCGGCTTTAACTTCCGGACGCGCGTTCTTCACCGCGATGGCCAGCCCGCATTTACGCATGGCTGGCAGATCGATCACATCGTCGCCAACGAAAGCGGCTTCGGCGGCAGTGATGCGGTCTTTTTCCAGAATTTTCGCAAACACTGATGCCTTGTCTTGAATTCCCTGGTAAACGTGATCAATTTTGAGGTCACGCGCCCTCAGAGCCACGGTTTCAGAGACGCGTTTCGTGATGATCCCAACCTTGATTCCCGCCAGCCGAGCCAGCGAAATAGCCGTGCCATCGTGCGCATGGAATCCTTTCGCTTCGATCAGGCTCGCGCTCTGGAATCCAAAACCGCCCTGCCCCTCGGGCCTAGGGAAGGCTTGCGCTGACTTTTCCAGGATGCTGGGCTGGGTTCCAGAGGGCGGGCCTGCGGGCGCGGGAAAGATCCAAATCTTGCCGTCCGTGAGAACGCCGTCAACGTCAAAAAGAATGAGCTTAATTTCGCGGGCGCGAGCCGTGACAGAGGATTTACGCATCGCGGCGATTCTAGCATTCAGCCGTAGGTCGGCGGCCGGCTCGCAGTGTTTTTCAAATCGGCCGCAATCTCGCCCGGCTCTTGGACTTTTTTTCGTCACAATCAGCCGGTGTGCCCCATCACAGACACGGGCCCAACCGCGCGCCATAATGATCGGCGGATCGATGAATCCAGATGTGTGTCGTCTCTTGTCGTCTCTTAAGGAACCGGCCACAAACCCATTTCGGGAAGGTCTTTGAAAACTAGATGCAGCCAAAAGCGAAGCTAAGTCATTGACTAATAAATACTTTACCCATAACTAGTTTAAACTCAAAGATCTAGCGGGAATTTCCTCCTAACCCCATGATTCCATTAGCGATGGGGGAGGGGGGGTATACCAGGTACCAACTAGTTACTATCTCGGAACGGGAATGTGTCAGCGTCTGAGGAGCCTCCATTCAGGCGAACGTTTTACGAAACTAAAAATTCTCGCTACAATCTTTCCCATGCGGTCCGCAGTCTCTCCTTCGCTTGCCTGGGCTCATCCCTTGGTTCAGGAATGGTTCACGGCGCGCTTCTCGACGCCGACCGAACCGCAGGAGCAGGGCTGGCCGCACATCCTCGCCGGCCACACCACCCTGATCTCGGCTCCCACTGGGTCGGGAAAGACGCTTGCCGCTTTCCTGGCCTGCATTGACCGGCTGGTCTGCAAGGCGCTGGCGGGCGAATTGCGCGATCGCACCGAGGTTCTCTACGTGTCGCCGCTGAAAGCGCTGGGCAACGACATCCAGAAAAATCTGGAAATCCCCCTCGGTGAAATTTTGCAGATGGCGGGTGAGCGCGGTCTGCTCATGCCAGAGATCCGCACCGCGGTGCGCACGGGCGACACATTAATGAAAGACCGGCGGCTGATGTTGAAGCGTCCGCCGCACATTCTGGTCACGACGCCGGAGTCGCTCTACATCCTGCTGACGGCGGAGAAGAGCCGCGCTATCTTGCGCGATGTCGAGACGGTGATTGTCGATGAAATTCACGCTGTCGCCGATGACAAGCGGGGTGTGCATCTGTCGCTTTCACTCGAGCGACTGGCTGCGTTGACTCATCGTCCGCCGGTGCGCATCGGTCTTTCCGCGACGCAGAAGCCGATCGAAGAAGTCGCGCACTTTCTCGCGGGAAGCTTTGACCCGCAAAATCCGCGTCCTGATCCGGTGATTGTCAACATCGGCCACAAACGCAAACTCGATCTTGGAGTGGAGGTTCCATCGTCCGAACTCGGCCCCGTCGCCTCGAACGAAATGTGGGACGAGATTTATGAGCGCATCGTGCAACTGGTCAATGCGCACCGCTCGACGCTGGTCTTCGTCAATACGCGTCGCCTGGCCGAACGCATTGCCCATCAACTGGGCGAGCGGCTGGGTGAAGAAAACGTGGCCGCGCACCACGGGAGCCTGTCGCGCAAGCTGCGCCTGGAAGCTGAGCGCAAGCTGAAAGAAGGCCAGGTAAAAGTGCTGGTCGCGACCGCCTCGCTCGAACTAGGCATCGACGTTGGGACGGTGGACCTGGTGTGCCACATCAGTTCGCCGCGTTCGATAGCGGTTGCCTTGCAGCGTGTGGGACGGTCGGGTCACTGGCGCGGCGCGGTTCCTAAAGGACGATTTTTTGTCACCACACGCGACGATCTCGCGGAGTGTGCGGTGCTGGTGCGGGCAATTCGCAGCGGCGAACTCGACCGGCTGATTTTTCCCGAAGCTTCGCTCGATATTCTCGCGCAGCAGATCGTCGCCTGCTGCGCAGCGTCTAGTAGCGCTGCCGTCCCGGCCGCTGTCGTTGATGCCCGCGAGAATGCGGGCGCTACAAACGATACGCGGGAAAACGACGGATGGGACGAGGACGAGTTATTCGCGCTGGTCAAGCGGGCTTATCCGTATCGCAATCTCACGCGCCAACAGTTTGACGAAGTGTTGGGGATGCTTTCCGAGGGCATCGCTTCGCAGCGCGGCCGCTATGGTGCTTATCTCCATCATGACCACATCAACCGCAAGGTGCGAGCGCGGCGTGGTGCGCGCCTGGCGGCGATTACGAGCGGCGGCGCGATTCCTGACAATGCGCTGTTCGCGGTGGTTGCCGAACCGGATGGCGCTAACGTTGGCACCGTCGACGAAGATTTCGCGGTCGAGAGCATGGCGGGAGACATCATGCTCCTCGGCAATACTTCGTGGCGTATTCGACGCGTGGAGTCGAGGACGTCTCGCGTGTTAGTTGAAGATGCCCATGGAGCGCCTCCGAGCGTACCGTTCTGGCGCGGAGAAGCTCCCGCGCGCACCGAGGAACTTTCCTTGCAGCTGGGCCAATTGCGCAGAGATATCAGTGACCGGCTGCCAGGCCTGGCACCGGTAGAAGGATGGCGCAATCTGCCCATCGTGGCGGACACCGTGAATTGGCTGCGAGAGGAATGTGGGCTGGATTTCTCGGGCGCTGAACAATTAATTCAGTACACGCTTGAAGGCCGTGCGGTGCTCGGAGATGTTCCGACGCAAGCGACGATCATTGCCGAAAGATTCTTTGATGAGGGCGGCGGGATGCAGTTGATTATCCACGCGCCCTTTGGCGGCCGCATTAACAAGGCCTGGGGACTGGCGTTACGCAAGCGCTTTTGCCGCGGCTTCAATTTTGAACTGCAGGCAGCGGCCACCGACAATGGATTGAACATCGCGCTGGCGGAGCAACACAGCTTTCCGCTGGCCGACGTTTTTCAATTCCTGCACTCCGAAACCATGCCGCCGATCCTGGAACAGGCGGCGCTCGCTTCTCCGATCTTTGGCACGCGATTTCGGTGGGATGCAACGCGAGCCCTGGCTCTATTGCGTTTTCAAGGTGGAAAGAAAGTGCCACCGCAGATTCAGCGCATGCGGTCCGACGATTTACTGGCCTCGGTTTTTCCTGACGTCGCTGCCTGCCAGGAAAACATCGAAGGCGACATCAAGATTCCCGATCATCCTCTGGTGCATGAGGTCATGAAAGATGTGCTCACCGAAGCGCTGGATATCGACGGTCTAGCGGAGGTGCTGCGCGGAATCGAGCAGGGACGGATTCGCTGTATCGCGGTCGACACGCCGGTGCCGTCGCAATTCTCACACGAGATTCTGAATGCGAATCCCTACGCCTACCTCGATGACGCGCCGCTCGAAGAGCGCCGGGCGCGGGCGGTGGAAATGCGAAGAGTGTTGCCGGCGTCGGTGCTGGAAGAGGTCGGAGCGCTTGATCCCGCCGCGATCGCGCAGGTGCAGCAGGAAGCGTGGCCCGATGTGCGCGATGCGGATGAACTGCATGATGTGTTGCATACGCTGATTATCGTGCCGGTGGAAACCAATTCTCGATTCTCAGGTCTTGGTTCTCAGAAAGACGGGTCGCGCCTTACCGTCGGCTGGACGCCATTCTTCGATCGACTGCAACTGGAAAATCGAGCCTTTGTGGCGGAAGTAGCGGGCAAGGGCTACTGGGTGGCCGCCGAACGGATCGAATGGTTTCAAGCTCTGCATTGTGCGGTGACAGGGCTCGGTTCCGTAGTTGTGGGACAGGGCATCTCACCCACACCAGCGACTGGCTTTGACGATGCCTTGCTCACAACGGTGCAAGGATGGATCGCACATCTCGGTCCCACCACCGCGTCAGAAATTGGTGAATTACTCGGGCTGCCCGCGTCTGAAATCGAAAAGGCTCTGCTTCGCATCGAGGCTAGCGGCGCAATTCTGCGGGGCAAGTTCCGTCCCACGGATTCACTCTCAGGAATCGCGCGCACTTCGCTCGCGCCGGCAGCCGAAGCTCGCCATCCCCACGAAGAACCCGAAATCGAGTGGTGCGAGCGTCGTTTGCTGGCTCGGATCCATCGCCTGACCGTCGCCACCTTGCGCAAGCAGATCGAGCCGGTTGCGGCAGCGCAGTTCATGAGCTGGCTTTTGCGCTGGCAGCATGTCGCTCCCGATACGCAGACGCGCGGCGAGCATGGCACACTCGAAGTGATCCGGCAGTTGCAGGGATTTGAAATACCGGCGAGCGCGTGGGAACGGTTTGTGCTGGCCCGCAGGATTTCGGACTATGATCCGGCGCACCTTGATCAGCTGTGCCTTGCTGGCGCGGTCGGATGGGGACGCCTGTCGCCGCATCCCGCAACTCTGGACGCCACCGTAAGTGAGGAGAGCGGCCGCGAGAACCGGCGCCGCGTGATCCCAACCCGGGTCGCGCCCATTGCATTCTTCGTGCGCGAGGATGCCGACTGGCTTCGACCGCACCATCCCGGAGCGGACGATTCCTCTACTTCATTCTTGAGTCCAGTGGCGCAAGCCTTGCTCGGACTTTTGAAGCAGCGTGGCGCACTATTCTTTCCCGACATGGTACGAGCCACGGGCAGGCTCAAAGCAGAAGTGGAAACGGGATTATGGGAATTGGTCGCCGCCGGCCTGGTAACCGCCGACGGATTCGAAAACCTTCGAGCGCTGGTTACGCCGAAAAATGCTACGGGAAGCGCGCTCGGAAAAATGCGCCGTCCACGGCATGCACCGGGACGATGGTCTCTGCTCCATACTGAGGGCGCCGATCGCGACCGCAGCGTCGAGTCCTGCTGCTGGATATTGTTGCGCCGCTACGGCGTCGTCTTCCGCGATCTGCTGGTGCGCGAAACCAACCTGCCGCGCTGGCGAGAGTTGCAGATCGGCTATCGCCGACTGGAAGATCGCGGCGAGGTGCGTGGCGGCAGATTCGTCGATGGATTTCTAGGCGAGCAGTTCGCGCTTCCGGTCGCCGTTGAAAGTTTGCGAGCTCACCGCAAGCTGTCCCAGAATGCAAAGGGTGAGCGCGTTGTCATCGCCGCCGCCGATCCGCTGAATCTGGTTGGGATTATTGTTCCCGGTGAACGCATCCCCGCGATATCGGGAAGAAGCGTGACGTTTCGCGATGGCCTCTTGGATGCGGAAGACGCGCTGCTGGCCTCTGGGTATTAGGCTCTTAGCTCTTGGCTTCCAGATTAATCCACCCTGGGAGCGGGACGGCAAAGTTTGGAGACCGTCTGCGTTCACGGCAAGTTTAGTTTCAGCAGCACTTGCGGATTCAGGTAAACGCCTTGCCAGCGCACGGCCAGATGCAGGTGTGGACCTGTGGCACGACCGGTACCACCGCTCAATCCAATCGGCTGTCCTTTCTCGACATCGTCGCCTTCTTTAACGAGAAATTTCGATAAGTGAAGATAAAGCGTGAGCAGTCCCTGCCCGTGGTCGATGACCACGCAATTCCCCTCAAAGAAGAGAGGCTGCGCCAAGACGACGCGCCCGCGGTTAACGGCTGCTACCGAGGTTCCACTGGGAACGCGGAAATCCAGTCCCTGATGGGTGCTTTCGACGGATCCATTGAAGACGCGCTGGACTCCGAAAACGTCGGAGATTTCGGCATTCACGGGCGGCGCGAAAGCGCCGTTCCATTCGCGGCCAGGACGGAGGGTTTTGAACGCGTCGGCCTTTATTTCCTTGTCCTGCTCGATCTGGCGCTGATCTTCAGGGCTAGGCGCGGTATAGCGCGCAGGGACCTTGAGCAACACTCGAGGATAGCGCTGGCTCTCCACGCGGACCTTCTTTGTGAATGAGATTCCCTGACCGGCGGATTGCCCGAAGGCAGTTTCGGCATGCAGTTCGAGAGGATACGTTCCCGGTTTCGTCTCAAGACTGACACCGGCGAGCGCAAACCAGACTTTGTGGCCCGCATCGAAGCTGAACCCGATTACGTGGCCCAGCCAAGAACCCGAAAGAGCGTGGACCTGGTTCGGCACCGTGACGCGGAAGAGCACCGGGCTTCCGTTGACGAGGTGGGCGGGTTGGCTGACGACGGTCCAATCGCGGACCGTCGAGTTGGCGCCACTTACCACCGATACAGGTGCGCCCAGAGACAGCGGCACGAACACTAGGAGAGCAGCGAAATACGGGAGGCGTTCACGCACGTCTGCTTCAGGCTAGCATTTCAAGAGAGGAAGATACACAAAGCGGCGATGATCTTGCTGTTGTTCATTGGGGTGCTGGCGGAAGGATGTCGGCGGCGGTTTCCAATCATCAGTTTGTGCGCAGGCATATAATGTTCAAAATTTGACAGGCGTGATCGCAGTTGCATGGGAGGCCTATTGCTACTGTCACTCGATACTCGCGAGGTTGGCCGTGTCACGGTCGTGCACTGCAACGGACGCATAGTGGCTGGTAAGGAGAGCGACTCCCTGCGGGCGCACGTGACGTGGTTGTTGCGCGACCGCCGATCAATTGTTTTGCATCTGGGCGAGGTTGGATTCATTGACAGCAGCGGTCTCGGCACCATGGTCCGCGCTCTGACCAGCACTCGTCAGGTGCATGGAGATTTGAAGCTCTGCAATGTGCCAGAATTTGTGCGTAAGGTTCTGGAGATGTCGCGCCTGACGACGGTGTTCGACTCGCACGAATCCGAGGAAAAAGCGGTCGCGGCCTTTTACCGCCCCGGAGCGCGCGCGGACACTCCCGTTCCTATCGGCCGCAGTGTTCTTTGCCTCAATTCCAATGGGGATGTGCTCGCATACTTACGAGAACTGCTTCGCCGCGCCGGATATGACGTCCAGAGCAGCAGTCGCGTCGTCGACGCGTTATTACTGATGCGCGTCAGCCAGTTTGATCTCCTTCTGGTCGGTGCCGACATAGCAACCTCGCCGACCTCGCCGACCGCTTTCCGCGAGGCATGCGCCAAGCTTCCGCTGATCGAACTGAGCAGCGAGTTCTCTACTCAGCATGCTGGTGAAGCGGGGGCTCAATTACTGGAGACGATTGCCGCTCGGCTCAACCAGAAGTCCGTGTGACGGGGGGTTCCGTTCACTTGGTGGGGAGATTTGGTGGACCTGGTCGGGATCGAACCGACGACCTCTTCCATGCCATGGAAGCGCGCTCCCAGCTGCGCCACAGGCCCAACTCGTAGGTACTGCACTTCAATTCTCGCTTAGGTTGGTCACGGCGTCAAACTCGATTCAGTACTCCGGTGGCATACTCGACTGCGATACTCGACCTCAACTAGGATATGGATGGCGAAACCCGAGCAATTGGAGACTCATGTCGAACTCACAGAATTTTTTCGTTAAGCGACCGCTATGTCGCGTTGTTTTGCTGATGGCCTTATGGGCTCCGCAAATGGGCGGCGCGCAAAACCCGGCTAGCGGAACGAGCGGGGCGCAGCCGCCGGTCGCTTATGCTTCAGTCAACGAACTGAACGGCATCCTGACGCCCTTGCAGCAGACGGCGAAGAACATGGATGCGGATCTGGGAAGAATGCGCATCGAGAAGTGGAAGACCGACGCTTCGACGAAGCAACAGACGCTGGCCAATGTGCAGTCGATCCAACGCAATTTGCAGACGGCGCTGCCGGAAATCATCGCGCAGATGAACAACGCGCCGGAGGATGTGGGCGTGAGTTTCAAACTCTATCGCAACCTCGATGCGCTCTACGACGTGTTTGGTTCGGTAGTGGAATCGGCGGGGGCATTCGGAAGCAAGGATGAGTTTCAGAGCCTGAGCAATGACATGAACGGACTGGAGAGCGCGCGGCGTGCGTTTGGCGAGCGATTGCAGAAACTGGCTGCCAGTAAAGAGGAGGAATTGACGCACTTACGCGCGCAGGTAAAGACGCTGACCGCGACCCCACCTCCGCCACCGAAGAAGATCGTGGTGGATGACAACGAGCCTCCGAAGAAGCCTCCGGTGAAAAAGAAAGTGACGAAGCCGAAGCCGGCGACGACGGACACCCCGCCGAGTCCTGCGCCGCAGTGACGACGCGCAGCCCCCGGAAGAGGGGGGCTGACTTGGCTCAAGCAATGCCCTGATACGAGACCTGGATCCGATGTCAGTTATTTCATGGGCGGCAAGTACGGAATATAGCGGGCGAACAACCAGCACAGGAAAAAGACGACCGGGATGTGAACGATCAACTGCAACACGCCGTATCCGACAATATCTCTTGCCTTCAATTTCAATATCCCGAGTAGCGGAAGCATCCAGAAGGGATTGACGAGATTGGGCAGCGCTTCTGACGCATTGTAGATCTGCACCACCCAGCCCAGATGCACCTGGTGGAGATTCGCGGCCTGCAGGACATAGGGGGCTTCGATCACCCACTTACTGCCTCCCGAGGGAATGAAAACTCCGAGCGCGGCCGAATAGATGGCCACCAGCAAGGGATAGGTATTATGGGTGCTGATGGAGGCGAAAAGTTTCGCCAGCGAGTCTGCGATCCCGGTCCCTACAATCATTCCGAAGATCACGGCGTAAAACGGGAACTGGATGAGCACGCCTCCGGTGGCGGGAACGCACTCGGTGACCGCACGCATGAAGCGCTTGGGACGCCAATGCAACAAAAGGCCTACCGTGATGAACATCAGGTTGTAGGTGTTGAGGTCGAGCGCCGCCAAGGCTCCCTGGGGTGAGGTACGGAATACATCGACCAGATACCAGCACAATAGCGCTGCCACCAGGATGGTGAGCAGAGGGCTGTATTCCAGCCATTCTCCGGGCTTGCTCTTGGGCTCCAGGCTAGAGCGAATCGGCTCGTACTGTATGCCGTAGGATTCGGCGGTTCTCGCGTTCTCTGGCGACGGGGTCGACAGGTAGGCGATCAAGACCGAGAGCACGATCAGAATTGCGGTGGTCGCGAAGCTTTCCCACAAAAAGAGCGTTTGCGTAAGCGGGATCAAACCGCTGATGTTGAACAACGTCGGTGGCATCGCAGACTTAGTTGCCATCAGCATGGCGGCAGAAGACGATAGTCCCATCGCCCAAACGGCCCCCAATCCGAGATAGGCAGCGGCGCCGGCAGCACGATAGTCCAATCCTTTGACGCGATGCGCCAGTTCGCGAACGAAGAGGCCGCTGAAGATCAGGCTCAATCCCCACGAGATCAAAGACGTCAGCATGGAGAACAGCGCCACCATGGCTACGGCCCCACGCGGCGTCTTTGGAATCCCGGCCAAGGCGCGAATGGCGCGATAGACAATCGGCGTTGAGGCGACGACGTATCCGCCGATGATGATCATCACCATTTGCATGGTGAATGGGACCAGCGTCCAGAAACTCTTTCCACCCTGGATGGCAAGTTTCGAAGCAGGTTGATGAAGCAAAAGGCCGACTACAAAGACCACGACGATTCCAATCAGCGCAAAAATCAGCGGATCGGGAAACCAACGCTCGCTCCAGTTGGCGAGCCCCAGGCCAAAGCGGACGAGGGGTTGTTCCGGAGACGCAACTGGCTTTGCTCGCGTGTGCATACTCGATCCTTTCGCTTCGGCCGCGACAAAGGCGAAGTGCCGGGGCGAGGCTTTGCCGGAATATGGCGGCCATTGTAGCGCGTCCTGCGCACAAGAAAAGTAGTTTGTGCTGGATTCCGCGGTGGGTGTAGGATGCGTTCGATTGGGGCTAGCTGATCGGCCACTACTTGCTGACGCTGGGAGCGAGTGATGAATACTTTTCCGGTTTTGTTGGGAGCTTTGTGCGTTTACGCCCTGGGCTACCGCTTTTACAGTGCATTTATTGCAGCAAAGGCTTTGGCGCTCGATGATCGCCGAACCACCCCGGCGCACCTTTACGCGGACGGGCACAACTATGTCGCTTCGCCGCGGTGGGTACTCTTTGGACATCACTTCGCAGCGATCGCGGGGGCAGGGCCGCTGGTTGGGCCGACTCTGGCGGCGCAGTTCGGATTTGCGCCGGGCTTCCTCTGGATCCTGGTCGGTGCCGTACTGGCCGGGTGTGTGCAGGATTTCACGGTGCTGGTGGCTTCGGTCCGTCACCGCGGACGTTCGTTAGCAGAAGTGGCTCGCACCGAGATCAGCCCCTTTGCCGGACTGGTCGCCATGATCGCCGTGCTCTTTATTCTTCTGGTCACCCTCGCCGGTCTCGGGATTGTGGTGGTCAATGCGCTTTCGAATAGTCCGTGGGGAGTCTTCACGATTGGGATGACCATCCCGATTGCGGTGATCATGGGATTGTGGATGTTCAAGAGTCATGCCGGAAAAATTACGGTCACAGGACCCAGCATTTTTGGCGTTGTGCTTTTGCTCACTGCCCTAATCGCCGGGCATTGGGTGGCACAGAGCGGAGCGGCAGCGGCGCTTACTTTCACACCCCATCAGATCACGATTCTCATGGCGATTTATGGCTTGGTGGCTTCTGTTCTCCCGGTCTGGCTGGTGCTGGAGCCGCGTGACTATCTCTCGACTTACGTTAAGCTGGGCACAATTGCCGTGCTGGTCATCGGCGTTTTCGTGGTTCATCCGAACATCCAATTTCCGAATTTCACAACATTCGTTCATGGCGGAGGACCGATCATCAAAGGCAAGCTGTTCCCATTTCTCTTCGTGACCATCGCTTGCGGTGCGATCTCAGGCTTTCACGCGCTAGTATCCTCGGGCACCACGCCGAAAATGCTGGACAAGGAATGCGATGCTCGCTTTATCGGCTATGGGGCGATGGTGGCGGAATCGCTCGTGGGTGTGCTGGCTTTGATCGCGGCGTGCTCAATGTATCCGGGCGACTACTTTGCCATCAACACGACGCCCGCGGTCTTCAGCCACCTGGGACTGACGACGGTCAATCTGGACATGTACTCGCGCGAAGTCGGCGAGAAACTGGCGGGGCGCACGGGAGGAGCGGTTTCACTGGCGATCGGCATGGCGGGAATTTTCCGCGGTCTGCCGGGCATGGATCGGCTGATGGGCTACTGGTATCACTACGCCATTATGTTTGAGGCGCTTTTTATCCTGACCACGGTGGACACGGGAACGCGCGTAGCCCGCTATGTGCTGCAGGAACTGATGGGCAAAGTGCACAAGCCCTTCGGCAACAATGCCTGGCTGCCAGGAAATCTGATCACGAGTTCATTGGTGGTTCTGGGCTGGGGATACCTGATCTACACCGGAAATATATCCACGATATGGCCCATGTTTGGAATCGGGAACCAGTTGCTGGCGACGATCGCGCTGGCGGTGACCACTACTTTCCTGATTAACATGGGCAAGCAGAGATATGCGTGGATTACGGGACTTCCGATGTGCTTCGTGGGTGTCACGACGGTTACGGCGGGAGTGCTGGGGATCAAAGATATTTTCTGGCCGTTGACCGCCAAGCCGGGGCAGCAATTTACCGGCTATCTGGATACAATCCTCGTGAGCATCTTTGTCGCGGGCGTAGTTCTGGTTGTAATCGATGCGGTGCGGCGTTGGATCCGGACTTTGAGTGGTGTGCCTGCACCGCAGGAGGCCTTCGGTCCTCCGCTTACCGATGCTGGCGAAGTGAAGATGGGGTGCTGCTGAGGAAGGGCGCGAATCGTCAGGCGCTGAAGCGCGGGCGCATTTACAGGGGCTTAGTGGCACGAGTGGGACTCGTGCCCTTCCCGTTCGTTGAGAAATCAGAGTTTTCCCGCAAGCTGTGAAGCCGGGCCCCTACCCGAGATTTGTGCTCCCGCGCTTTGCCATTCCTGCGCTTTGCTGTTCACGGCGGATCAAAAAAATCCCGCGGAGCCTTCGAGTGATGGCTCCGCGGGATAACTTCCGGTTGGGAAAAAAGTTCAGAAGGTGAAGATGGGTCCGAACTCCTGACGCCAATCGTGTGCCTGGCTGACGAGATGGCCCGCGAAGAGTTTGCTATTCGCCGTGGCTGCACGCGTATCGATGTAACTGAGCTCGTTCACGAACGAGACCCACGAGTTCATCTTGTAGGTGAGCGAAGTCGTGTAGAGGTCGGTACGAACCAAGCCATTGGACTTGCGAGCGTCCGATGCCTTAGCGCGGTCTGTACCGTATTGCACATGGAATACCCATCCAGCATTATGACCTTCGGGATCGGCATTGAAGATTCGCGAGAGCGGGAAGCTTAGCTCGGTGAATCCACCGACACCTCCGACCGGTTGCAGGTATGCGGATTGGACAGGCGTGCCCTGGCAATCGACGGTTGCGGCGGGCTGGCCGGTAGTGGTTCCTCCTGAGCAGCCGAACAAGATGGCCCGTCCGCTTTCGGAAACACCGTTTCCTACCTCGAACAAGCCGCTATTGCCCAGGTTCGACCAGACATCGTTGAGCTGGCCACCGAAGAAGAATCGCAGGTCGTCGCCTCTGTAAAACTTTGTGACCCACGTTACCCACGGAGTGGGTATTTGCAGTTCGGTGGTCCAGAGGTTTTGCGGGTTAGTGACCTGGGTGCCGCGAGGAAACAATTGCTCGAGGGTGCAAGCTGCCCCGGTGCAAGCGCCTGTATTGGTAGCGTTGAGTATGGTCGTGGAAGTGGTGAATCCAATGTTAGGCGTGGTTACGTTAGCAAAGGGGGTTGGGATGGTGCAGGGCAGAACCGTGCAAGTCACGGTGGTTGGAGCCTGCGCCGCGTGCGGAATGATTTCATCCATCCGGGCATGGTGGCCGCTCACGATGAACTGTGCCGGTGCCACGCCTCTCCAGTTATGAGAAAGCGGGAACTGGAAAACGACTCTCGCTTCCACGCCAGGCTCGTTCGAGTCAGAACCTGCGCGGTCGCCAAAGCGTGCTCGCTGGTCAGGAGTAAGCGCGGCAGAACCTGCGGCGGGCAGGACAATGGCGAATTCCGGCTGAATCTTCAAGTCTCCGGTGCGAAGTTGAATGCCGGTCTTGAATTGAGGGATGCGCTCATACAGGCTGCCCATGGCCACGCCCAAACCGGTGGTCTCAAACATGCTGGGGAGCGAGGAAGACATCAGACTCCAATCCTGGCCGAATTCGGCGAACCAGGGGATGCCGTTCAGTTTGCGATCCAGCCGCATGTAAGCGAGGCGGAGGTCAAACTGGCTGGCGCGGACGCTGCTGATGTTCCGGTTGCTGACGTCGGTGTAGTCGCCCTCAAAGTCCCCTTCCACCCTGGCGGTGATGGTGAAGTCCGAATTTTTTGGCACCCATTCGAATTGGGCACCGGCTCGGGTGCTTCGCGCCTTGATATGGAAACTAGGATCGGAGGTGGGGCCGGTATCGCCGCCAATCAGCATGGGAAGTGGCCAGTCCTGGTCGCCGAACGTGGGACCGCCGCTGGACGCCGTATCTTCGATGGCGCTGGCCTTGAAGAAGCCGTACAGTTTCAGGTTCGCTCCGCTGCCGAGGCGGATGTCGGGAATGAGTCCGCCCTGCTTGGGGATGTCAATGGGCAGGACGCGCACGGGCGCAACCGCCGATATGATAGCCGGACCCGCCACCACCGGCGGAGTTCCCATGGGAGTCGAGGCAGATTGCATCTGGGATCCCTGCAGCGCCGCATTCATCAGGTGAGGTCCGGGCGAGTACATACTCGCTGGCAGGGGCGCGATGGAGGCAGAGTACTCCTTCTGGCTGATCAGACCCTTTTCGACAAGCAACTGAGCGAGGCGCGCATCGGCGTCCGCGGGAGATGTAGCCTGCTTAATCATTGCGAGTTCGCTCGAAGACAAAATCCCTTTGGATTCGAGCAAGACCGCGAGAGGGCTGTTATAGGTTGTTTGGTTTTCCTGTTGCTGTGCCCAGGCCGAGAGGGCCAGCGCAACCGCAGAAGTCAGCAATACTAAGCGCCATACGCCTTTCTTCATTTTGCGATCCTCCGAGTTTTTGGTCGTTGGCCCGATATAGACACGAAGGCCCTATCGAGACATGGTGAAAATTGACGGTTCTAGATACCGCTGTAGCGAGTTCGATGTCAAGCTATTTTCTTTATTGGCGGTCGAAAGGCTACTCAAGTTCCATAGGAGTCCGCTAGCGTAGTGGCGCGCGGATATCGTCGCAGTGACGGAAATCACTTATCGCTGTGACAATTCGGCGAGCAAGTTAGAGTTCGTGATCTCGACACGTGGGCGGTCAGTCCGAAGTGCCGTCGTTGACAATTTCTTTCCCACATGTAAAGACAGCTAGCGTCGGAGGGCGTACAGGAATACAATCCTCCCGAAATAGCGCAGGCTTCAGGAGGAAACCTTGCCCTCTACATCTGCCTCGGTCCCGAAAACTTCGCCGCCATCGGCGAACCCAGTGGCGTGGATTTTGACCCTCATTGCAGCCATCGTTGGCTCGGTACTGATTTTGCGGATTCCGCCTCTTGCCCATCCGTGGCCGCAGCGCTACGACCCGACAGGACACTGGTGGCTTTCGGCGTTGCTGGCCGCGCTTCCCGTGGTGGTGCTGCTAGGGAGCCTGGCGCTACTGCACATGAAGGCGCACTATTCGGCGCTGCTCGGCTTGGCCACATCGATCATCTGCGCCATCTGGATTTTTGGAATGCCCGCGAGCCTGGCTGCCAAGACGGCGGTATTGGGCGCGGGCTACGGGCTGCTGCCGATCGGCTGGATCATCCTCAATGTCATCTTCATGTATCAACTCACCTGCGAAGCGGGGCTGTTCAAGGTGCTGCAAGAGAGCCTGACCGGCATTACGCAAGACCGCCGCTTGCAGTTGTTGCTGATCGCCTTCAGCTTTGGGGCGTTCTTTGAAGGGGCGGCGGGTTTTGGTACGCCGGTGGCTGTGACTGCCGCGGTGCTGATCGGGCTGGGATTCCGGCCACTCGAGGCATCTGGCCTGTCGCTAATCGCCAACACGGCGCCGGTAGCCTACGGCGCCATTGGAACTCCTCTGATCGCGCTGGCGGGCGTTACCGGCTTGGATCTTCTGCAGCTGAGCGCGCAGGCGGGCCGCATCCTGCCTTTCTTTTCGGTTCTGGTACCGTTCTGGCTGGTGTGGGCCTTCGCCGGTTTTGCGGGAATGATTGAAGTCTGGCCAGCGGTGTTGGTGGCCGGAGTATTCTTCGCCATCCCGCAGTTCTTGATGTCGAACTTTCACGGACCGTGGCTGGTCGACGTGGTCGCCGCCGTGATTTCGATGGCGGCTCTAATTCTCTTTTTGCTGAAGTGGCACCCGAAGCGCATCTGGGGCTTTGAGAACGAAGGTGTCCGCGAGGCTCGGGGCACCCATGGCCACAGCCGCGGCCTGGTGGCAAGGGCGTGGGTACCGTGGTTGGTTTTGAGCGTCCTGGTTTTCCTGTGGGGACTGCCGACCGTGAAGACCACGCTCGACAAGTTATCGGCACCGAAGTTTCCTGTTGTCGGACTGCACCAGATGGTTCAGCGGGTGCCGCCCGTGGTGCGCAAACCGACTGCGGAAGGCGCCATCTACTCACTGAACTGGTTAACCGCTACCGGCTCGGGCATTCTGGTGGCAGCTGTGATCTCGGGACTGATCATGGGGTTCACGCCGTGGAAGATGGCGCACGTCTATTGGAAAACGCTGGTGCGGGTGCGCTTCTCGCTGCTTACGATTGCGGCCATGCTATCCATTGGCTACCTGACGCGTTATTCGGGGCTGGACGCCACCATGGGCTTAGCCTTCGCTAGGACCGGCGTGCTCTATCCCTTTTTCGGAACGCTGCTGGGGTGGCTGGGCGTGGCGTTGACTGGTTCGGATACCTCGTCAAACGTGTTGTTTGGAAGTCTGCAGAGAATCTCCGCCGAACAGGTTGGAGTCTCCTCGACCTTGATGGCCGCAGCCAACAGTTGTGGTGGCGTAATGGGCAAAATGATCGATGCCCAGAGCATTGTCGTAGCCAGCACCGCGACGGAATGGTACGGACATGAAGGCGACATCCTGCGTTATGTGTTCTTCCACAGCATTGCGCTGGCGGCGTTGGTTGGAATCATGGTCACGCTTCAGGCCTATGTATTTCCATTCACCCGTCTGGTGGTGCGTTAGACGTGGCGTTAGACAATAAAGTCGGCAGAGCGGATGATTGAGGTAGCGTGTTCAATCTGCGACACGTCAACCGGCGCCATCGTCCAGAGGTTGGCTTGTGAAACGCACTGTATCTCTGTTCATCCCGTGCTTCGTGGACCAACTGCTGCCGCAAGTGGCGGTCGACACGGTCAAAGTGCTGCGCCGGCTCGGATACGGAGTTGACTATCCCGAAGATCAGACTTGTTGCGGTCAGCCAGCCTTCAACACCGGATACTGGAACGAAGCGCGTCCTTGTGCCGAACATTTCGTACGCGTCTTTAAACACGCTGACGTCATCGTGTGCCCGTCGGGTTCCTGTACGACCATGATTCGTACCTTTTACCAGGACCTGCTGGCTGCGAGTGCATTGCGTGAGGACGCGCTCGCCTTAGCTGGGCGCACGTTTGAGCTTTCAGAATTTCTGGTGAAGGTGGCCGGTGTCATCGAAGTTGGCGCCAGCTTTCCGCACTCGGTTACGTACCATGCTTCCTGCCATGGGCTCCGCGAACTTCACATTCACGATGAACCTGTGCAACTTTTGCGTCAGGTGAGCGGGCTGACGCTGATTGAAATGGGACGCTCCGAGGAATGCTGTGGTTTCGGAGGAACTTTCGCCGCGAAGTTTTCTGATATTTCCGCCGCCATGGGGAATTCGAAGGCTGAGAGTGTGGCCGCGACGGGCGCCGAGTTCGTGACCGCCATCGATCCCAGTTGTCTGCTGCACCTCGAAGGCATTTTGGGCAAACAGAAGGCCGCTACTCGCACGATTCACCTTGCCAGTATCCTCGCGCATGAGAATCCTCCATTGAAAAAAGCAGGTTAGGAGACATTTTGAGCACAACCGCGGCGCAACGCTTCCTGCAGGACGCAGCCGTAAAATCGGCGGACCTGATGCACCGGGAAATCATCCGGCGCGGGATGGACAGCTACGATGCCGCACATGGCAAGGGGCGCGCGCGCATCAAGGACTGGGAAGCCGCTCGCCAGAAGTGTCAGGAGATCAAGCGGGAAGCGATCAATCATCTGGACCGCTACCTTCTGCAATTCGAAGAAAAAGTGGTGGCGCGCGGCGGGCATGTTTTCTGGGCGGCCAACAGTGAAGAGACCTGCACCTATGTAAAGAACCTGGCCACGCGACGCGGGGTACGCACCGTGGTGAAATCCAAATCGATGGTAACGGAGGAAATCTACCTCAGCCCTACCCTGGAGAAGGCCGGCATAAAGGTCTGGGAAACGGATTTGGGCGAATTCATTGTGCAGTTGCGCGAGGAACCTCCTTATCACATTGTGACTCCCGCGATGCATCTGAGCCGCGGCCAAATCGCTCAGTTATTTCGGGAGAAATTGGACCCGGCAATTTCCAGCGACGATCCAGCGGACTTGATGGCGGTGGCGCGGCGGAAATTAAGGGAGGCATTTTTTGCCGCCGAAATGGGTATCTCGGGCGCGAATTTTCTGGTGGCGGATGCCGGGGTAATTGCGATTTCCACCAACGAAGGCAATGGCCGGCTGTGCACAAGCGTTCCGCGAATTCATGTCGTGGTCACAGGCATTGAGAAAGTCATTCCGCGACTCGAGGATCTGGCAGTGCTTTGGCCGGTGCTGGCTACTTCCGGCACTGGGCAAGGGATTACGACCTACAGCACGTTGATCGGTGGCCCACGGCGGCCAGGGGAAGTGGATGGGCCGGAAGAGTTCCACGTGGTGCTGGTGGACAACGGACGCAGCCAATTGCTGGCGGATGCCGAACAACGCGAGGTTCTGCACTGTATTCGTTGTGGGGCGTGCCTGAATATCTGCCCCGTCTTCCGCCATGTTGGAGGTCACACCTACGGCACGACCTATCCCGGGCCGATCGGAAGCGTGCTTACGCCACATCTGATTGGCATCAAGGAGTTCAAGCACCTGTCGTACGCTTCGTCACTGTGCGGAGCGTGCACAAGCGTTTGTCCGGTGAAGATCGATCTGCATCATCATCTTCTGCAAAACCGTCGCAACGCGACCGAGGCGCGAGCCACATCGGCGAGGGAGCGGATCATGTTTCGGGTATGGCGCTGGGCGATGCTTCATCCTCGGATTTATGCGACGGGTGGCTGGATCATGCGCAAGGCCCTCCGAATCCTCTACGGACTAGGGCTTGCGGGATCGAGGCTTGATCCCATGCGGGTGTGGAACCGATATCGCTCGCCGGTGCCGTTGCCGTCCAAATCATTTCGCGCACTTTGGAGACGTTCGCTTTAGAAGAGAAACAAGTCGGGAGAAAAAATATTGGCGCAACCTACGAACGCGCAAACTCGTGGTTCGAGCCGCGAGCGGATCCTGGAGCGGATTCGCGCGGGATTGCGCACCGTGGTCCCCGAGCGGTCTGCGATCGCATCCGACCGTGTGATCTTTGAGCCGGTGGTCAACCCTCTGCCGCGGTTCCAGGAAGAATGCGTTTCGAACCTCATGGAATGCGCGCTGGCCGCCGAGTGCGGCGAGAGTGCTCGAAAGCTTTCGGAAGTTCTCCAGTCGCTACCCGGAGGAGAAATTTTCGTGCAAGATGATCCATCGTTGCGCCGGTTGATGGAACTGGCCACGCCCGGTCGGGCAATTCGCTGGTCGAGTGAAGGCGCGCCTGCGGAAACTTCACAGGCGACGATAACGCTTGCAGAAGCTCTCATCGCGCAAACCGGGTCGATACTGGTGACTGCTTCGTGCGGGGGGCGTGGCGCCTCGGTGGTGGCACCCTGTCACATCGTGTATGCGACCACGGCGCAACTGGTTCCCGATCTGGCCACTGCGTTGAAACGCGTCCGGCAAGAGGGAACTCTCGATCGCAACTCGTTCGCTTGTGTCATCAGCGGTTCCAGTCGCACTGCTGATATCGAAAAAATCCTGGTGCAGGGCGCGCATGGACCACGACGGCTGGTGGTGATCCTGGAGAGTCGAGGTTAGTGGGATCGGAGCTTACCGCAAACTGGACGTACGAATGCGTCCATTCCTGTGTGCTTCTCTTACACTTCCCAACTTGCGATTTCGTTTGGCTGCGCCTTGGGCTTGAAGATTACGCCTTGACTGGTGCGGCTGTTCATGACGACACGAATGGGGTCCTCAAACTGCAAGTGGCGGACACAGCCTTGTTCTTCTGCAGCTGATTGTTTGGTCAACCATTCCCAATCGACGGAGCCTTCCCCAGCGTCGGGGTTCACGGTGAAATAGCCGATCTGGAAGGCGGTGAGGTTCTGGAAGAAATGGCTACCCTGCGATGGCGTGACCCGGAAGTCGCGGAATCCGGCCTCGACAATGACACGCGCGCCGGAAATTTCGTCCCACTCGACGGGAATGCCGAGCCAGGGTTCGGTCGACCCCCAGCGCCCGACTCCGATCAGAAGATAGGGTCGGTTCTCCTCATTGAGTTGACGATTGAAGCGGGCAACTGCAGTGGCCACTTCCTGACTGCGGCTGCGCTCGAAGCGCTGTGAATCGACCACAATGACATCGTGAAGATCGTCGATGCGGCCATTGCCTAGAACCTTATTACTCTGGCAAATCAACTGCTCGGGTCGGACATCGTCAAGAGCTAAGTCTTCGGTGTTGCGGGAGAGCGTCAGTGGTCGAATTTGCAGGAAGCCGAACTCGGCTACCGGCAAGGTTTCTGGGCTCGTCAATGAATTGGAATTGGAATTCGAAACCGGTGGGGCAGACATCCGCGGCAGGCGCACGGCAAATTCGATTTCGACGGGATTGCCGAGCGCATCCTCACCGGCGCGCACGAGGACATCAAGAATTTCGGCCAACGGGAAAGTGCCGTGCTTCAGCATGGGAGCAAAGGTCACGATGCGCGAACCCGGGCGGCTTACGCCATCGTAGACGGCGTGGTTATCCCGAGAGTAAGTCGAGGCGAGCGGCTGCAGGGTGCCGTCGCTCTCGGCCGCATCCAATCCAAAGCGTTTCTCGTGCCAATGCCCGGGACGGCCATCAGCGGCGCGGTGCAACTCGACGGCCCAGAATTCCGACTGCGAATTGCCCAGTATGTCTTCGACCGAAGAAAACTGCACGAGGTTGTGAGGATAGCGCGGGCAGAACGTCAAACACTTGCCGCCATCCACCACGGCTCGGCCCAGTCCCAGGGCGACGGCTGCGATGCCATCCTCGAAAGTCATGGGAGGGACCGGATAGTAATTGCGCGAGCGAACGACGCCGGAGAAATCGGGATAAAAACGCTCGCCATGTTGCGTGCCCACCACCTGCTGGAGAATCACCGCCATTTTTTCTTCTTCCAGGCGGTAGGGTGTGGCCCGCACGTAAGCCTTCGCATGACGGCTGAAGGTCGAGGCGTAGACGCGCCGGATGGCCTCACTGAGTGCTTCGAGCCGGTGGTTGATGGTTCCATCGATAGTTCCGTCGATGGTTCCATGATGAGTTCTATCCGGATCGGCCGGTTGGTTGCCCAGCATAAAAGTTTCATACACGCCGGTGAAGGGCTGGTATTGCGAATCCTCGAGCAGGCTGGAAGAGCGCACCGCCAGGGGATGCCGAACCTCGGCGAGGAATGATTTCAGATTTTCTATGAGGGCGGGGGAAAGCGGTGCCGCCAGGAACTTGTGCTGAATTTCAGCATCATCTTCGCAATGCAGAGCAAAGTCGAGAAGGTCGTTCTCGGTTACGAACTGATCGAACACATCCGTGGCGAGAACGACTGCGGGAGGAACCGAGATGCGAACGCCGGGAAACCGGCGCGTGATGCGACTTTTGCGCAAGAGATGACGCACAAAGGCGAGGCCGCGAGCTTTGCCCCCGAGGGACCCGGAACCGATCCGCAGAAAACTTGATTCCGACGGCTTGAAGGTATCGGCACGAAAGTCGCCGATCAGCACTTCGCTTTGTTCGAGGCGATACTCGTTGATCGATTCGATGAGATCGCGACGCAGATGTTCGGGGCTGGCAAAATCTGAAACTTTTCGCGGGCGAAGCTTGGCCGCCAGCGCAAACTCGGTTCGTGCCATCAGCCAATGAGAGAAGTGATTGCTCTGGGAGTGAAAGACGATGCTTTCCGCTGGAACGGTTTGCAACTGCTCTTCCAGTTCGTTCATGTCTTTCGCCCGTCCCACTTCGCTCGAATCCGGTAGACGAAACACGAAGTCGCCAAACCCGAATTGCTCGGTCAAAATTTCGCGCAAGTCTTTCAGCAGTGTTGGCGAACGCTTGCGCAAGAAGGAATAGCCAGCGGCGTGGGCACGCGGACGAAATTCGGTGCGGCTGGTTTGCAACACTACGGGTGCGTCCGGCACCAGGCTCTTTACCATTCGCGCCAGTTCAAAGCCCGCCTCAGGGCTGAGCTTGCCCTCCCAGGGGAACTCGACGTCCGATACTACGCCGAACAGATAGTTTCGATACTCCTGCACCAAGCGGGCCGCATCTTCGAAATTCGAACTGAGGAGAATCCGCGGGCGCGCCTGCATGCGTACGAGCTTGTGCGCGACGTTAATGCCTTCCTGGATCACGCGCCGCGATTGCTTGATCAGTTCGGTATAGATCACGGGCAGAAACGAGGAGTAGTAGCGGATGTTGTCCTCCACCACCAGGAGTACCGGGACGCCCATCGATCGCGTGTCATGCAGCACGTTGCGTTGATCCTCAATGTACTTGACGATTGCGATCAGGATGCGGGCATTCCCCTGCCAAAGAAAAATGCGGTCGATGTCGGTGATGGGGTTGCGCTCGACGAAATTCTTGATCTCGCGATAGTCGTAGCCGAGCACCACGACGGGGACATCCAGCCCAGCCTGCTTCACCTCGCTCGCCAACTGCGCTGCATTCATGTCTCCGACCGTTAGATTGGTTACGATGAGATTGAATTGCTGCGTGCGAGCCAGTTCCGCAGCCTCGGCGCAGGAAGAAACGTGTGTGATTCCGGGAACGTGTTCGGGGGTGAGATCGAGTGATTGGTCGATGAGCAGTTCGTTGAGGCGGCCATCTTCGCGCAAGATGAAGGAATCGTAGAGGCTCGAGACCAGAAGAATATTGTGCACCTTGAAGGGCATCAGGTTCTCGAAGCCTTCGAAGCGCTCTTCTGCGTCGGTTATAAAGACGGGCTCGGCGATGCGGCGCACGCTCATGGGGAATATCCTAGTCCATGTTTCGCTACTTATGTTTTGCTGGGGAGGTCGACTTGGTGGAGGGTAAGATTCTGCAGGATGGGCTGGTCACTCTACGTCACACCGAAGTGTGTCGTTCGTCACAGATAGGGGTAACATGCCGTGTTGTACTGAAAGCGAGGTGAGTTGCCGTGTGCCTGGCCATACCGGGAAAGGTGCTCGAAATCCAAGAGGCGGGTCCGTTGCGCTCTGCCCGTGTGCAGTTCGGCGGGATCGTGCGCCAGGTATCCTTGAACTTTGTGCCTGAGGCTGGACTGGGCGACTATGTGATGGTCCACGTCGGCTTTGCCATCAGCCGTATTGATGCTGCCGAGGCCGAGCGCACGTACAAGATTCTGGAAGAGATGGGAGCGCTGGAAGCGGAACTGCCTCCGCCCGCAGAAGCGTAACCTATCCGTGCCCTCGGGGGCTATAAAGCCCGTGTGCTTGTCAGCTCTCGCGGCACCGCGAAAACCGTACCCTTCCCAATATCCTGCCTGAAGGCATCGATCAGTCTAGTTTCGGCCATGCTCAGGTTGCTGTCGTTCTGGGTCACAACCACGTGTGATCTTCATCACCGATAGGCTATTTAGCTCTGGTAGAGTCATGCGTGTGGGATCCAGTTCGCGTTTCAGCGTATGAAATATCTTGACGAATATCGCGACCATCGCATTGCCCGGGCTCTGGCGAACGAGATCGTCCAGTCGACAACGCAGCCTTGGGTACTAATGGAGATTTGCGGCGGCCAAACTCATACCATCATGCGCTACGGCCTTGATGAATTGTTGCCGGGCGGCATTGAAATCGTGCATGGCCCGGGATGTCCGGTGTGCGTGACGCCGCTCGAAACCGTGGACAAAGCGATCGCATTAGCGTTGCGGCCGGATGTCATCCTGGTTTCCTACGGAGACATGCTGCGGGTGCCGGGGTCGCATTCCGATTTGTTTCGAGCCAAGGCTCAGGGCGCTGATGTTCGTATCGCTTATTCTCCGAGTGAGGCAGTGAAGATCGCCCGCGCGAATCCTGAGCGCAAAATCGTGTTTCTGGCCATTGGGTTTGAGACAACTGCTCCCGCGAATGCCATGGCCGTGTGGCAAGCCAAGCGTGAGGGTCTTACCAATTTTTCTTTGCTGGTTTCGCATGTGCTGGTACCGCCTGCGATCCGCGCGTTAATGGTTTCGCAGACGAACCGCGTGCAGGGTTTCATTGCACCGGGCCATGTCTGCACGGTGATGGGGTGTAAGGAATACGAGTCGCTGGTGAGTGATTTTCGCGTGCCGATTGTGGTTGGGGGATTCGAGCCAGTCGATATTTTGGAAGCAGTCCTCATGCTCGTCCGGCAACTCGAAGCGGGAGAGGCGAAGCTGGAAAATCAGTATGTAAGATCGGTGAACTACAACGGGAACGTTCCGGCGCAAGCCATCATGGTCGAGGTTTTTGAGATTGCGGATCAGAAGTGGCGCGGCATCGGCCCGATCCCGCAGAGTGGTTTGCGTTTGCGCGAGGAATACGCCGCTTATGATGCGAACCGGATCTTCGATTTGGGCGAGATGACAGTCGACGAGCCCGCCGAGTGCATCAGCGCCCAGGTCTTGCAAGGGTTGAAAAAACCAACCGAGTGCGCGGCGTTCGGCATGCGGTGTACGCCGGAGAATCCATTGGGAGCGCCGATGGTTTCAACGGAAGGGGCATGCGCGGCCTACTACCACTATCGACGCCACGCGGTTGAAAAGAGTTCTCAGTTCCCAGGTCTCAGCTCCCAGCCAAAGCCGGTTGTTGCGGGGAACTGAAGACTGCGAGCTTTCAGGAGAGAGCGTGTCTACGAAAACGCCGGTCGAAATAAAATTCGAACTCAGTTGCCCGACGCCGCTACCGGTTCGAGACACTATTCTGCTGGGGCACGGCAGTGGCGGCAAGTTGAGCGCCGAACTGATTCGCGACATCTTCCTGCCTGCATTCGAGAATCCGGTGCTGGCGCGTCTGGATGATCAAGCCATCGTCAACGTGAACGGGCAGCGTCTCGCGATGACTACGGATTCCTTCGTGGTAAAACCATTGTTCTTTCCGGGCGGCGACATCGGCTCGCTCGCGGTGCATGGGACGGTCAATGATTTGGCGATGGGTGGCGCGACGCCGCTTTTCTTGAGCGCCGCCTTCATCATCGAAGAAGGCTTCTCGATGGACCAACTGCGGCGCGTGGTCAATTCGCTGCGCCGGGCCGCGGCGGACGCGGGTGTGCACATTGTTACTGGCGATACCAAGGTCGTCGAGAAGGGCAAAGGGGACGGGCTCTTCATCAACACGACAGGAATTGGAGTGGTGCCGGAAGGCGTCGATCTTTCCGCCGACCGTGCCCGTCCCGGCGACAAGGTGCTGCTGAGCGGTTCGATCGGCGACCATGGCATCGCGATTCTGGCACAACGCGAAGGGCTGGAATTCGAGACACAGATCGAGAGCGACAGCGCGGCTTTGCACACGCTGGTGGCCGACATGCTGCGCGCGACTTCTTACAAAAGTTCTGACATTCGGTGTATGCGCGATCCGACGCGGGGCGGCGTTTCAAGCACGCTCAATGAAATCGCGGAGCGGTCGGGGGTGGGGATCGAACTGCAGGAGAGCTCCCTGCCCATCCACGAACAGGTTCGCGGTGCCTGCGAGTTGCTGGGCTTGGATCCTCTTTATGTGGCGAACGAGGGCAAGTTGATCGCCATCGTTGCCCCGGAGGCCGCCGGCGCGGTGTTGCAGGCGATGAAGGCTCATCCGCTGGGAGCGGAGGCGCGGATTATTGGCACAGTAAAAAGAGAGAATCCGGGGCTGGTGACGATGCGAACGCCGCTGGGTACGACCCGAGTGGTGGACATGCTGGCAGGCGATCAACTGCCGCGCATCTGCTAGGAATTATGCACGAAATGGGAATCGCACATTCGGTGCTTGAGGCGGTCAAAACTGAGATGATCCGCTATCCGGGATCGTATCCGTGCAAAGTCGGCGTGCGGATCGGCGAAATGGCAGCGATTGATCCAGATGCTTTGCGGTTCTGTTTCGAAGCGATGATTCAAGAGACCGACATGGCGTTGCTGGAGCTGGCGATCGAAGTTTGCCCTCGCCGCCATCGCTGTTTGGGCTGTGGACATGAATTCGTCGTGCACGATTACGACTCCAGATGTCATCAATGTGAGAGCGTGTTAACTACTTGCATTAGTGGAGACGAACTGGAGTTCGCTTATTTGGAGGTGGAAGAATATGGAACGAGTCCCGTTGGAGCGAAAAGTACTTAGTGAGAACGACCGCGTCGCGGCTGAGTTACGTGCCCGGTTTCAGGAGCACGGCGTTTTGTGCCTGAATATCATCAGTTCTCCCGGGTCCGGCAAAACGACTCTGCTGGAGCGTACTCTCGAAGCTCTCCCGAAACATGAGCGCGTCGCGGTGTTGACGGGCGACATTCAGACGGAAAACGATGCCGACCGGCTGAAGCGATTTCATTTTCCTGTGAAACAAATCACGACCGGCGGCACTTGCCACCTCGACGCTCGCATGATCGAACGGCATTTGGCGGATTGGAAACTTGAAGATCTGGATCTTCTGTTCATCGAAAATGTGGGCAACCTGGTTTGTCCATCCAGTTATGATCTGGGCGAAGCTGCTAAAGTTGTCGTATTGAGCGTGACCGAAGGGGAAGACAAGCCGTTGAAATATCCGTCGATTTTTTTCAAGTCTGATTTGATGGTGCTGAGTAAGGTCGATCTGCTGCCTTACGTTCCGTTTGATATCAGCGCGGCGGCGGAGAACGCTCGCAAGGTGCACCCGGGAATGGAGATTGTGAAAGTGTCTTGCCTGACCGGCAACGGTTTGCACGAATGGATGATGTGGCTGGAGGAGCGGCGCCGGGCCCATAAATCGCTGGTGGAGACGGCAAGCTGACGATGTATGGACGTCCGACGCCGGATCGAAGTCTCAGGCATCGTGCAGGGCGTGGGCTTCCGGCCGTATGTCTATCGACTGGCGACGACCAGGCACCTTAAAGGCACGATTCGCAATACGTCGGCCGGAGTCACCATCGAAATCCAGGGGCCGGTGGAGACGGTTCAGGATTTCATCGAGCACTTGCCCACGGACGCGCCGCCTCTGGCGCGGATCACCGGCTTCACGGTAAACGAACTCCCGTGCGTTGCTGCGCAGAGCGTTGCTTCGCAGAATGCAGCTGCGCAGAGCGGGCTCGATCCGGACTTCCACATTATTCACAGCGGCGAGGGCGAAGAAGTTCGCACCCTCATTTCGCCGGACGTTGCGATTTGTGTGGACTGCCTGCGCGAAATGTTCGACGCGAAAGACCGGCGCTATCGCTATCCCTTCATTAACTGCACCAACTGCGGGCCGCGCTTCACCATCATTCGAGATATTCCATACGACCGACCGAGCACGTCGATGGCGGCGTTTCCCATGTGCCCGGCATGTCTGGCGGAGTACGAGAATCCGATGGACCGCCGCTTTCACGCTCAGCCCAACGCCTGCTGGGAGTGTGGACCGCGAGTAGAGCTTTGGGATAAGTCGGGGCAGCGAGTTGAATGCAGTGATCCCATCGCCGAAGCAGTCTCCGCGTTGCGTGAAGGACTTGTGGTTGCTGTAAAAGGACTGGGTGGATTTCATCTGGCCGTCGATGCAACGAACGCGGCGGCAGTTGCCGTGTTGCGCCAGCGGAAGCGGCGGGTAGAGAAGCCGTTTGCCGTGATGGTTCCCGACTTGCCGGCCGCCGAGGAAATTTGCGAATTGGATGATGCGGCGCGGGCGGTGCTGCAGTCAATCCAGCGACCGATTGTTCTACTTCCAAAAACATTGCGGCTAGGCGGGGACGCCGGGACCCCAGTAATTCCCGATGAAGTTGCACCCTTCAACCGATACCTGGGAGTTTTTCTGCCTTACACTCCGCTTCATTACTTGCTGCTCGCGGATGGAGGATTCAAAGCTCTGGTGATGACCAGCGGCAACCTTAGCGAGGAGCCCATCGCAATTAATAATCGGGAGGCGGTCGATCGATTGAACAGTCTCGCCGATTATCTTCTCGTACATAACCGTGACATTCTGCTGCGCTGCGATGATTCCGTGGTGCGCGTGGCAGGCAGTGTTGCGCGGCAGTTGCGGCGTTCCCGCGGTTTTGTTCCGGTGCCAGTCTTTCTGAAAGACGAGCAGCCGTCGGTGCTGGCAGTTGGAGGCGAATTAAAAAATACGATCTGCCTCACGAAGGGGAGGAACGCTTTCCTGAGCCAGCACGTCGGTGATTTGGAAAACGCGGAAAGCTACAGTTTTTTCCACGAAGCCATCGAGCATCTGGAGCGGATTCTGGAGATCCGGCCCGAGATCATCGCCTACGACATTCACCCCGACTACTTCTCCACCCGATGGGCGCTGCAACAGAGTGGAGTGAAGTTGGTGGGCGTGCAGCACCACCACGCGCACATTGCCAGTTGCATGGCAGAGAATCACCTTGAAGGTCGAGTCATCGGATTCGCTCTGGATGGAACTGGGTATGGCACTGATGGAAAGATCTGGGGCGGAGAGGTGCTGATTGCCGGGTACAAGGAATTCGAACGCGCCGCTCATCTGGAATATGTGCCGTTGCCGGGTGGGGCGGCAGCGATACGTGAGCCGTGGCGAATGGCTGTCAGCTACCTGGCGCATCATTTTGGCCGTGAATTTCTGAAACCTGATGCTTTAAAACTGGATATTCCGTTCGTGCGTGAACTTGATCGGCGGAAAGTGGATCTCCTGCTGCAGATGATGGAAAAAGGCGTCAATTCTCCGCTAACATCTAGTTGCGGACGTCTGTTCGACGCCGTGGCCGCGTTGGCCGGGGTCCGGCAACAGGTCAACTACGAAGCGCAGGCTGCGATTGAGTTGGAGATGGCGATGACGGCGGTGGAATCATCATCGTCCGCGGCGGCATCGCCAGGGATGGCATCGGCTGAGAAGGACGAGGCCTATCCCATGAAGATTGTGGTGGAGGACGACCACTGGATCCTCAGCACTCGCCCGATGTTTGAAGCGCTGCTCAATGATGTCGATCTTGATCCTGATCGTGCGCGAAGTGTTCCGGTGGCAACCATCAGCCGTCGCTTTCACAACGGGTTGGTCGAGTGCTTCGTAGAAGTGGCGAGTTTGCTTCGAAAGAAAACTGATCTCCGCCGTGTGTGCCTAAGCGGCGGGACATTGCACAATGTTTATTTGTCGCAACGCCTTGAAGCACGGCTGTCGGAGGCCGGATTTGAGGTGTTTACGCAGAAGGAAGTGCCGTCGGGAGACGGCGGTTTGAGCTTGGGACAGGCGTTGGTCGCGACGGCCAAGGTTCAGGGGTAGGAAAATGTCAGCCTTGGCCTTACCTGGACGCCGAGGGCGGCCTTCCCTACACAGGCAGTGCCTGTTCCGTCGTCACTTCGGTCGTCCACCAGATGTCGAGGTCTCCTGGAACGGCGCGGTGCCAGTATCTGATGCCCAAGCGATCGAGTTCATTCAGAACTTCTGCGATGGCTTCTTCCAGAGATGCGGTCACGGGCTTGCTCAAATCGCAGGTCGCCTCGTAGGACGCGCCTTTCATTCCCACCAGCAACACATCCTGGGGCGCGACTCCGAACAGTTCGGCGCTCAGCATGGCGTCGACCAGCGCGGGCGCATGCGGATCCATGCGCACCGCGGGACGGATACGCATAATGTCCTCTTTGCGATATAGGAGCACCGTTCCCGGATCTATTTCGGGGTCGTCGATCTTGACCGAATCGATCACAATGACGGCATCGTTCGCGGTGAACTGATCGATCAGATCAAGGGCCGGAGTCCCCAAGTCGGCGACTTCAACGCCCTCTTCGAACTCGTAGTGCGCGGCCAGAAGTCGCGCCACGTAAGGCCCGACGCCGTCATCGCCGAGCAAGACGTTTCCGATACCGCCAATCAGTATCTTTTTCATGTTCGCGCCACTTTCTTCCATTACTTTTTTCCGTTCTTACAGCACCTTCACTTTGGCAATCTGCTGGCCTGACGGATCGAAGGTGTGACAGGCGCATGCCATACAGGGATCGAAGGAGTGAATCGTGCGCAGGACTTCCAGTGGTTCTTCGGGGCGAGCCAGCGGCGTGCGCAGCAGCGAGGCTTCATATGGGCCGTGTGCGCCGGAGGCATCGCGCGGACTGGCATTCCAGGTCGAGGGCACGACTGCCTGATAGTTCTTGATCTTTCCATTCTTAACCACGACCCAGTGCGACAGAGTGCCGCGCGGGGCTTCGTGAGTTCCGACGCCTTCCACTTCGCCGCTGGGAAACACGGGCTGGTTGAAGACGGAATAGTCTCCCTTGCCAACGTTATTAATCAGCAATTGGAGATGCTTCTGCGCCAGTTCGCCCATCATGGCGGCGCGAATCGCACGCGCGCCGTGGCGGCCCAGCGTGGACTCCAACAAGTCTGGAGTCGCGTGAATCCGGGCGACGGATCCGATCGTTTCGAGCGCAAGGACGGCGTACTTTTTAGTCAGCGCATGACCTTGTGCGAAGCCGACCAGCACGTCCGACAGTGGACCGACCTGCATCGGAGCGCCATTGAATCGCGGCGCCTTGACCCAGGAGTATTTCTGATCGCCATTCCAGCCAGTGAAGTCCGGATCGGTCACTCCCTTATAAGGATGAAGCGGCTTGTCACCGTGATAGTAGGCATGGGCTACATCTTCGCTGACGCCGGCGCGAAAATCCGGGTCGGCTGCGGTCTTGAAGACGTGCACGCCGCCGATGTTACCGTTCATGATGTAACCGCCGGGAAGATCGTAAGAGGTACCCGCGCTGTCCAGTGGCAGGTCGGGGACCGCCAAGTAGTTGTTCACACCCTTGCCAATCTTGAACCACTCGGGGTACATACCGGCGATGGCGCAAACATCGATGAAATAGACCTGGTTGACGAACTGGATGACCTCGCCGAGGAGCACGCGGATCATCTCCAGTTTGTTCATGTCAAGGGCGCTGGTGCTATCCAGGTCGATGGCGTTGGAAACGCCTCCCACAGTCAAGTTCTGAATGTGAGGAGTTTTTCCTCCCAGAAGTCCGACGACCTGGAGAGCCTTGCGCTGATACTCCAGTGCCTGCACGTAATGGGTGAAGGCCAACAGGTTGACTTCAGGCGAGAGGCGCATCGCCGGATGGCCCCAATAGCCGTTCATGAAAATACCGAGCTGGCCGCTGGCCGCGACGGCTTTGACGCGGTCCTGTGCGGCCTTGAACTCTTCGCGAGAGTTGCGCGTCCAAGGCGAGATGCTCTCCGCCAACTTTGTCGTCGCGCCAAGATCGGCCTTGGGAATCTGCAGAATATCGACCCAGTCGAGTGCCGACAGTTGGTAGAAATGCACGATGTGATCATGCAACGCGTGCGCAATCAGGATGAGATTGCGGATGTACTGGGCGTTGAGCGGCACCTCCAGCTTCAGCGCGTCTTCAACCGAGCGCACGCTGGCCATGGCATGCACGGTGGTGCAGACGCCGCAGAAGCGCTGGGTGAAGAGCCATGCATCCCGTGGATCGCGGCCTTTGAGAATGTTCTCGATACCGCGCCACATGGTGCAGGAAGCCCATGCATTGCTGACTGCATTGTTGTCGACTTCGACGTCGATGCGAAGGTGGCCTTCGATTCTGGTGATGGGGTCGATCGTGATTCGGTTTGCCATGATACCTGCTTTTAGTGGGATTTCTTGTCGGACAACGACAGCTCGTTGTGGCCGAAGAATCCGAGATATTTATTCCGGCTGATAGCCGGTTTGCGAGCCTTGTAATATGCGGCCATGTTGCGCCACTCCTGATTAGAAGCGGGCAGAATAGCGAGCAACTTGACCATGATGAGGAAGAGCGCGATGCCGATAGAAGCGAAGCCGAGCGCGATCAGGATCTCGATAGCAGACGGGAAATACATCGCGTGCGGGCCCGGCATATACGCCAAAGTCGTGGGGCTGAAGCGATAGAGCATGCCGCCGAGAGAACTGAGGGCATACCCCACAAACATGGTTTGTGTTTTGTGAGTCTTGAGCGATTGCAGAAGCAGCCAGCCGCCGTAAGCAATCAGGAATGTCTCCGTCCAGAAGATGCCGGCGTACATGTTGAAATGAAAGGCGGTGAATAGCGATCCGCGGAATAAGAGGTCGAGGTTGCGGATGGCGAGCCAGCCGAAAATTGTCCAGGCGGAGATGCGGGCGGCTTCGTCCAGAACGTCCATGTCCATTGCGCGCCTCCAGACGAGGCAGCACAACATGGTGGTTCCGGCGACGCACGCGAAAGACATGAAAGTGGCCGCGCCCACATACAGTAAAGGCAGAAACGGCGTCTGCCACAAGGGGTGAACGCGCTGCCCTGCCAGCAGCATCAAGGCGCCCAGCGACGACTGGTGCATCGCGGGGAGCAAGTAAGCGGCTGCGACGATGATGGGAAAAAATTTGTGCAGGCCGTGCTCGACGCGCTCTATTGCAGGCTGCCAGTTAACGTTGACATGCCAAAGCCGCTCGAGTATTGGAGGAATGTTTTCCAAGAAGAGAGGGATGGAGGCATAGATCGACATGCAGATGGCAATCTCCGCCATCGGCGAATGTATGTTCCAATGCCAGGGCAGGACGACCCAGTAGAAATTCCAGGGACGGCCGACATCGACGCCCAGCAGGCAGAGGCCGCAAGCATAGGCCAGCATGCTGGTGAGAAGGGCCATTCGCATCAGCGGAAACAAACGCTTGCGTCCGAATACCCAGGCAACAACTCCCACGGCAAAGGCTCCCGAGCCCCACGCCGTCAATACCACCACGTTGAAGGTCTTCCAGATTCCCCAGCCGAACTTGTCGTTCATGCCGCTGGCCGGACCGAGGCCCACGACTTCGCGATAGACGGTTAGGAAAAGCGACAAAACGGCTAAGCCGGCCAGGGCGAGGAAAAACGGGGTGATCACGGATACGCCATAGACAGGGACCGCCCGCTCCCAGCGCGGCTTATTGTCGGTGGCTGGCGGTCTTGTTCCCGCGAGCTGGTTAGATAGGGTTGTAGTGCTCATAATTGCGCCCTCAGTCCGGTTTCCTTTTCTTGCTCGTGCGCTTCCTGCTCGTGGCCCTTCAGGTTCTTGCGAATCACCGTCACCAGGCCGGCATACAAAACCGCGGGCAGCGCGAAGTAGGAGTAAATGCGTTTCTGCCATCGCAGGGTTGAGGAGGGACCCGAGGTGGGGCCGATCTCAGGCAAGCCGAGTTTCTCGAAGGGAACACGGGATAGATAGAGGGCCTGCGTTCCACCGTTCTCGGTTTCGCCGTAGACACGATCCTGATAATAGCGGCCAGGATTGTTCCTAATGCGTTTCTTGGCTTCGACCAGCAACTCCGACCGCTTCCCGAAAATCACCGCGCTAGTAGGGCATACGCTGGTGCAACCAGGCTTCAATCCCTTGGCTAGACGATGGCTGCACAACTCGCACTTGGTAATGACGGGATTGAATCCGAGCCATTGAAAGCGCGGGACGGAGTAGGGACAGGCGATCGTGCAATACCGGCAGCCGATGCACTTGCTGCCATCCCAGTGAACGATGCCGTCGTCCTTATCTTTATACAGAGCCTCAAAGGGACAACCGGCGACGCAACCGGGATCGAAACATTGCATGCATTGGCGTTTCACGAAAGAGGAAGGAGAGCCATCCGCCGGTTTGTAGAGCTTGATGATGTTGCGGGTGAAAACGTTGAGGTCGGCGGGCGCCTGATGCAGTCCATCGCCGCTGATATCAGGGGCGGTGTTGTTAGCCGCGTTACAAGCGGACTCACAGGCCTTGCAGCCGATGCACAGGCTGGCGTCGTAAAGCAGACTGAGAGGCTCGCTGGGAGCGGTGAGCTCCTCCGCCTGCAGGGTTTGGGTGCCGACTGTCATGGCGACTGCCACCGGCACTCCGGCCTTGCCGATATTCGTGATCAGTTCTCGCCGAGTGATCGCCACATTAGACCTCTTTCCGGTCTGATTTCTGGTCGCGCACATTCTCAGCCTGACCAGCTTCGATTCGTTCCTCGCCAGCCTGCTGGCTGCTCTTGAAGCGTTGCGAGTAGACGTAGGTAGCGCCGCCGAGGCCTCCCGCGACCGCGCCAACTAATGCGGCCGCGCCGATGCCCACACCGCCGATCGGACTGTAAATCGGCGGGTAAGTGTCCGGCGGAGTGGCGAGGTGAATGGGAACGGTTTCGAAGGTCCCCATGGACCAAACCACGCCTTTCTCGGTGCAACCCATGCAGGGGATTCCGGCGCCAATCGGCCAACAGTCGGCAATTTCATTGAAATGGCGGGTGGAACAGGCGGCGTGAGTGATAGGCCCTTTGCAACCCATTTTGTAGAGGCACCAGCCCTTGCGGTGGCCTTCGTCGCCGAATGCGGTGACAAACCGACCAGAGTCAAAGTGCGCCCGGCGCGGGCAATTCTCGTGAATCACGCGCTCGTAAGCGAACTTCGGACGGCCAATGTCATCCAACTCAGGAAGCTTGCCCATGGTGACGTATTCCAGGACCACGCCCATCAGGTTGAGCGGATTGGGCGGGCAGCCGGGTAGGTTGACCACGGGTTTGTCGGTGATGATTGAACTGACGCCGACCGCGCCGGTGGGATTCGGGTCGGCCGACGGAACGCCGCCCCATGAGGCGCAGGAGCCGATGGCAATTACAGCCGCCGACTTGGCGGCAACTTCCCGCAGAACCTTCACCGCCGGCTTGCTGCTCAACTCCATGTAGACGCCGTCGTCTTTCATGGGAATGGAGCCCTCGACGACGAGCACAAATTTGCCTTCGTTGTCGGCGATGGCAGACTTCAAAGCCGCTTCCGCTTGCGCACCGGAGGCAGCCATCAAGGTCTCGTGGTAATCGAGGGAGATTACATCCAGGATCAGGCTAGCCACGTCGGGAGTGGACTGGCGCAACAAAGTCTCGGTGCATCCAGTGCAGTCCTGGAAATGCAGCCAGATTACCGACGGCCGTTTGGTCTTGCCGATGGCCGCTGCCACCTCGAAGACTGATTTCTTGCTGGTAAGCGCCAAGCCCATCGGCGCGGTAGCCATCAGCATGCTGCACAATTGGACGAAGCTTCTGCGGGAGACACCGACAGTCTTCAGGTGTTCTGCAATCGTTGGACGGTTGGACATTTGCGCCTTCCTAAGCACGGCATTACCCAGGGCTGGGGGGCCGGAGTCACACGGGACAGGAAGGACTGAAACGAAACCTACAGTAGCGCGCCATCAATTGGTAAGACTAAGAATGAGAGCTGAACACGCGATACCCGGCTTTTCTCCTTTTCGTCCGCGTCCCTGACATTACCTCTGGCCAACCGCTATCTGGGACCTAACGATATTGGTTATCGCCTGTATGTGCGGTATGGGTCAGTGACTGCAATCACGCATCAGTGTGACCAACTGCCGAAAAATGCAACATAAGTGTTGCGGGAATCCGCGTGGCTCTGCCCAGCCCGGAGGCATACTCCGGTGGCTCCTCCGAGGGCGCCCGGAGGTGGACTCTTATCGCGATGTGCGGAATCCGCGGAGCCCAAGGCATGTGGGAACGCTCGGCGAGTGGTTGTGGGTGATCCCGGAACGAGCGTCCCCGCCTGGAATCACAATAACGTTGTGTGGCCGCCAGACCTGAAATATCAGGAATATCGCGGTAACGTGCGGCGATGGTTACCTCGGATGCGGCCGTGGGAGGGGCGGGAAGCGGTCTAGAGCCCTATATTGCCGACATTTGTACCGCAAACACCGACCTCCGACTGGAACTCTACAGCGATGTCCGGAGTCTAAGTAATTGAGCGGAAAGTGTCGTCTTCGTCTTCGTCTTTTGGGGAGAGGTTCCGGCGAGAATTAAGATATCGCCCCGGGCTCAAGTGACTCTATAATTGAGGGCAACGCCAACATGGCGGGAGCTACTGCATTGGGCGATCTTGCCAGCGCTATCGGAGCCCGAACCGAGGAATCCGCCGTTATTGCTGAACTGAAGGCGGGTTCGGAAGAGGCGTATGCGTGGCTGATTGGCGAGTTCCACCAGCCCATTTACGGCCTGATCTATCGCATCGTAAACGACCCCTCCGACGCAGCCGACACAACGCAGGAAGTGTTTCTCAAAGTCTTTCGCGGAATGAAGCATTTCCACGGCGAATCGAGCCTGAAGACCTGGATTTACCGGATCGCATTGCACGAGGCGGCCAATCGCAGGCGCTGGTGGTTCCGGCACAAGGCGCAGGAAATACAGATCGAGCCTATCGAAACGGGAGAATTTGCAGGATCTGGAGAAGAGCGTCTGATCGACCCGGGCGAATCTCCGTTTGAAAAGTTTGCCCATACCGAAGTCCGAGCAGCCGTGGAGTTGGCTCTGCAACAGGTGCCCGAACCTTATCGGACGGCTTTGATCCTGCGCGATCTGGAAGAAATGTCGTACGAGGAGATCGCGGAAGTTTTGTCGATTTCGCTGGGGACGGTGAAATCGCGCATCACGCGCGGACGAGACGCGCTGCGTAAGAAATTGACGGGTTATGTCCGGGAAGTGGGTCAGGAATTAGGGTTGCTCGTTCCTGCGGGTGCTGAGCCCGCCAATTCTGGGAACGAGCGGCGTGTCGATGTTGGACTTAACGGAGAAACGCCAGTTTCGGGAAACAGGTTCGCGCGGTGGCAGAGAGGTTGAGGTGACACCATGACGTGCACTGAGATCAGAAAGTTGTTCTCGCCGTATGTCGACGGCCGCGTGAGCGGATCGGAGATGCATACGGTCACGCGCCATGTAGAGCATTGCTCCGAGTGCGCGCGTGAATATGCCGCGACGCAGCGGACGCAGCAGTTGCTGGCCGGTCTGGGCCGGCAGAAGGCGCCAGCCGATTTGGCGTTGAAGTTGCGACTGGCGATTTCACGCGAGGCCGCACAGTCGAGGCGTCCCAGGTTTGAGGGTGCGTTGGTCCGGTTCGAGAATGCGCTGAATGCTTTCATGGTTCCGGCGACCGCAGGGCTGGTGAGCGCAGTGTTGATTTTCGGGCTGCTGCTAGGTTTCTTTGCTTTGCCGGCTGAACTGCGCGCCAGTAGCGGAGACGTTCCGCTCATGCTCTATACGGCTCCTCAACTCGAACAGTCGGCGTTCGGCACTTCACTTGGGAATATGGGTGACGATGCCGTGGTGATTGAAGCGAACGTCGATGCCAATGGCCGGGTGGAAGATTACCGCATCCTGTCGCAACCAGACGATGCCAAGGCGGTGTTACCGCAGTTGAAGAACATTTTGATTTTCACGACCTTCCGTCCGGCGCTCTCCATGGGACGGCCGACGACCGGGACCGCTGTGCTGTCGTTTTCTAAAATCAGCGTAAAGGGCTAGCTGCCAGCCGCTGATAAAAACCTGCTTCAAGATCCCTCGCTCTGTCTCATTTTTCTTTGGCTTTAGGGGTGGTCGCTGCTTTGTCTGCTTCCACAGTAATCTCAACGTCCGCACCGTTTTTAAGAGATACTTTCTCGCCATTCCCGTCCGTCAGTTCGTTTTCGATGCGGATTTCTCGATAGAGATCGTCGGCTCCTGCAATCGAGATCTGCGCCTTTTCGGGTTCGCTTGGACCTTCAGACTCGATGATTTGTTCAACCGTCCCGGGCAGAGTCACATTTGGCTTTTCGGTCATGCGTTCTCCCTTCCACAGTGGATTTCTGTCGACAAAAAACGCATCAGAGGCAACATCCTGGAGGCGCTGTCATTTTTCGTCCCTCTTCTCTTCCCTCTTCAAAGCTGCCAGAAAATCGGCGGACACCTGGCGGATGCGTTTGAGCCGCTCCTCTTGCCGGTGCATTTCGTCCGGGGTCATCCCGACAAAGGTTTCCTTTCTCAAGCTTTCAATTTGCTCCAGCATAAGACGGTTAAGTTCCTGGCTAATCTCACTGGCGCTGCGGCCGCCCATACTGGTTCACCGTCGCGATAAGGCACGCGAGGAGCTTAATTTGGTGAGGTAGGCTCCGGTGTAGGGTTTTCACTTTAGGTGAAAGCAAAGAATCCTGTAATCAGGAATGAGGTCGATCCGACGCGCAAGGACCGTCAAAAAACCGACGTCAGAAATGAATCCGGAGACCCCTCGCCCGGTTTGACCACAAATTGACCAGTTCGTACACTAGTTCTAGCGCATCCATTTTTTTCATAACGTTACCTGGTAACGTTTGTTTGATAGCTATGTCGGCTGGCGGAGGCAATTCCCTGTTAAAACAGGTTCGACACAGGTTCGCTTCGATCCTTGCTCGGGTCTTTCGAGTTAGATTTGGAGTTGCCGGAGTTGCTGTTGCGGCGATCGTGGCGACGGCGCTGTCGGGGGCGTCCGGATGGGCGCAGACCCAGCCGGAAGTCTCTCTCGAAACCAGCGAGACGCTATTCACGGTGCTGGCCGCCATCAATACCTGCGGCTATGACCAGGAGCTCAGTATTTCCGATCCGCTGCGCATGCAGATACGGTCGGAAGTCGGCAAGGCAGTTGAAGATACCGCCGGCGCTCGGGATGTGATCGGTCCGATGTGCTTGTTTTACCGGCAGCACCAGACCTCGGACCCTGCCCGCGACCTTTCAATGTACGTCTCGCTGGCGCTGTATCTGGAGGAGCCCCCGACCTTCACATTGAAGGTGAAGCCGGGGGAGTTACCTCCCGACGCCGCCGTGGCGGCTGACATCGTGCCGCGGATGCAGGCCTTCTATCAGAGGATCGGATTGCACGCTATTTGGGAGCGGCATCGCGCCCGTTACACGGAACTGACCGAGGTTTATCACGTTCCGCTGGCGAAGATGACGTTCGACACCGAGATTTATTTGAAAATGCCGTCGGCCGGCTACCTGGGACGCCGGTTCACGATTTATCTGGATGCCATGGGCGCCCCCGGACAAACTAATGCGCGCAACTATGCGTCGGACTACTACGTTGTGATTTCGCCGACCTCGGGCACCGCGATCAAGATGCAGCAGATCCGGCATACTTATCTGCATTATCTTCTCGATCCGCTGGCGCTGAAGAATGGTGGCTCGTTCAAGCGGCTGGAACCGCTGCTCGCGACCGTGGAGACCGCGCCCATGGATGATGCATTCAAGACCAACATTTCCCTGTTGGTAACGGAATGCCTGATACGCGCGATTGAAGAGCGCATGGCTAACATTCCGGAGGCAGAGCGAGTCCAAAGCGTTGACGAGTCAGAGAAGGAAGGCTACATCCTGACGCGGTATTTTTACGACGCTGTAGGCAAGTTCAACCAGAATGCGGAGGGTATGCGCAACGCTTATCCGGACCTGATCGGGTCAATTGAAATCAGCAAGGAAATGAAGCGGGCAGCCCAGATCCAGTTTGCGCACGAAGCCGCGCCCGAATTGCTGCACGCTGGGAAAGGCAACCAGCACCTGCTGGTGAACGCGGAACGGCGGCTGGCGGCTGGCGATCCCGAGACTGCGAAGAAGCTGGCGCAGAAGGCACTCGACGAGCAGGAGGAAGATTCGGGACGCGCGCTCTTTATTCTGGCGGAAGTTGCCACCGCAAATCGTGACATGGCGGGGGCACAAATCTACTTTGAAAAGGCGCTGCAGACGGCCCATGAACCCAAGGTGATCGCCTGGTCGCATATTTATCTGGGCCGGATTTTCGATTTACGGGAAGACCGGGTCGCGGCTGTGGATCAGTATCGGGCGGCTCTGGATGCGGCGAACGGAACGCTTCCGGAGGCTAAGATAGCGGCGCAGCGTGGCATCGATCGACCGTATGAGCCTCCGGTGGCGAAGCAGCCAGAAGTGGAGAGGTAAGGTTTCAAGACTCTCTGACGCCATCAGAGTTTCGCTTTCGCGTGAGATATGATTACGTGTTTGACAATTGTTCTTTTGTTCTTTACGACTCGTGCAGGAATGTCCCTGCGTGAGGAATCTGACATCTACATTTTGCGTTTAGGGGAGACAGCATGAGGCAAGCAGTCATTCTATTGACTCTGGGGATACTGGGTTTCGCGAGTTCCGTTGGAGCCCAGACTAGCGGACAACCGGCTGCACAGAATCCGCCGGCAGCAAGTCAGACGGCACCGGCACAGGGAGCAGCCCAAAACGCGGCGGCTCCAGCGGCGAAGCGTCCCCCACAAGCCAAGACCCAACCGGAGTTTGATGCCTGGAAGGCGGCGTCGGCGAACACTGACCCTGCGGCGCTGGAGAAGGCGGCGGACGATTTCGCGACCAAATATCCCGACAGTGAACTTCGCATCCTGCTTTACAAGAACGCCATGCGGCTGTATCAGAATTCCAATAACGCCGAAAAGACAGAAGCCATGGGGCGCAAAGTGCTCAGTCTGGACCCCGACGATCCCGAGGCTCTGATTACCGTTTCCGAAGTGATTGCCGAGAGAACACGCGAGACGGACATCGACAAGGATCAGCGTTATAGCGAAGCAATCGCGATGTCGCAAAAAGCGATGCAGACGTTGGATACCGATCTTGGCGTCCCTGCCGGCACACCGCAGGACAAGATCGATGCCTACAAGGCGGGAATGCGTTCGCAGGCCTATTCGATTATTGGGACCATTGAGTTCAAGAAAGAAAACTATCCGGCGGCGCAAGAGAATCTGCAGAAGTCCATCGATGCTTTCCCCAGCGAACCGGTTGCGGTGGACGTTCTTCGTCTGGCGCTGACCTTCGATAAGGAACAGAAATATCCCGAAGCGCTGAAGTGGGCGAACCGCGCCGTGGAACTGACACAGAAGCAGGAAACCAGCGTGGTCGGAACTGCGGCCCGACGGGAGCGCGATCGTTTGCAACAGCTGACGGGAGGCGCGGCCCCGGCGCAACCTCAGGCACAACCGCAGACTCCCCCGAAGAACTGACGAGGCTTGCCTCGCCTTGAATGGAGCAATCCGCGTCTCTACAAGAATGAAGTCACGCGAAGTCGTGGAGCTGGAAGAAAGACTGGGTCACCACTTCCAGCGACCGGAACTCCTCGAACAGGCGCTCACCCACAGCTCGCAGGCGCGGGAAGTGGAGGCGCTGAGCGCGGGCGGGAGCTCGTCCAGCGGCGGAACGGTCAGCCCCGGTTCTTCGAGTTCCGCACCCCCCCGTGGCGACAACGAAATGCTCGAGTTTCTGGGGGACGCCGTGCTCGGGCTGGTGACCAGTGAAGCCATTTTCCATCGCTTTCCGAAATTTCAGGAAGGACATCTGTCAAAGCTGCGGGCACATCTGGTCGGGCAACGCCATTTGCTGCGGGTCGCCGAGCAGTTGCAGATTGGCCGGTATATGCGACTCGGCCGCGGCGAAGAGAAAAGCGGCGGCCGCAACAAGGCGAGCCTGCTGGTGGACGCGCTGGAGGCGATCCTCGCGGCACTCTATCTCGACGGCGGGTGGCCCGCGGCGCGTGACTTTATCGTGCGCGTGATCGTGGAACCAGAACTGGCTCATCTGAATCTGGAGACGAGCGCCATCCCGGTAATGGATTTCAAGTCTGCGTTGCAGGAGGCGCTGCAGGCGCGAGGAGGACCACAGCCGGTTTATACCCTGGTAAAGGAAGAAGGTCCAGAACACAAGAAGACCTTTACTGTCGAAGTACGGCTGCCCGAGGCCGCCAAGGGACAATTCGTGGGACGCGCTGAAGGGGCGACTAAAAAGCGGGCCGAACAGGAAGCGGCGCGGCAAGCGTTGGAACACCTGGCAGCACTGCGTCCGAACGCGGCTAAGAACGGCGTCGCGTAGCGTGCGGGGCAACAGATCTGGAGTATAAAGGCCGATTGCCGCGTCTCGGATCGAACCCAACATTTGGGGCGCAGCACGCGGGGGACGGGATAAGCCCGCGTCTCAACCGGAGATTTATGTCGTGGAGCGAGAAGATTTCCGCTGGGGATTGGCCCGCGACCATTCAATCGGTCGCAGGAACGATTGTGATCGCCGTCTTTGTAGTGACCTTCCTCGTCCAGGCTTTTACCATCCCTTCGGAATCGATGGAGAAAACGCTGCTGATCGGCGATTACCTGCTGGTGGATAAATTCTGCTACGGCGGCAGCGCCGGATGGAACCGCCTGGTGCCCTATCGCGACGTCAAGCGCGGCGACGTCATCGTCTTCCATTACCCTGTGAATCCGGCGCAGGACTTTGTGAAGCGCGTGGTAGCTTTGCCGGGAGATCGTCTGCGGCTCATCAACAAGCGCGTCTTCGTCAACGGTTCTCTCGTGCGGGAGCCCTACGCGCAGTACATTACCGAGCTGCGCAATTCCTATCGCGACGACTTTCCGCGCACCGACTCTCCCGACTACGGCGTGGATGCAAAATGGTGGAAAGAGATGCCGAAACTGGTCGAAGACCACCAGTTGATCATCCCCGAAGGCCATTATTTTGTACTGGGCGACAATCGCGATGACAGTCAGGACAGCCGCTACTGGGGGTTCGTGCCGCGCGAAAACATTATCGGGCGTCCGCTGCTGATTTACTGGTCGGCAGGTAACTTGAATAATGATCTGCCCGGATCGCCAACCGTTGGTGATAGGCTTTATCATCTTGCCTACGCGGTCACTCATTTATTCCAGATAACACGTTGGGAACGTACCCTCAGGCTGGTGCGATGATAAAGATGCAGGTGACACAGATGCGGTAACGAAGTTCGCGCTGCGAGCCGCGAGCTATGAGCTACAAAAGAAAAGTTTGCTCGTAGCTCGCAGCCAAAATAATACCCTCTGAAACGGATGGCAACGTGCCGAAGAAAGAAAAAGAAGAAGTCATCATCAACAAGAACAGCGTTGTTAACAAAAACAGCGTTAACCCGGACGATGGCGAAGCGCGGGTCGACGAAAAACCGCGCGAGACAACCGTGGAATTCCTGGCCTCTCTGGCGGGAGTGCTGGTGACGGGGCTGTTCATTATCACGTTTGTTCTGCAGGCGTTCGAGATTCCCTCCAGTTCCATGGAGAATACGCTGCTGATCGGCGATCACGTTTTCGTGAACCGCGAACAGTTCGCGCCGCCGACCCGTTGGATGGGTCCGCTAATGCCGTATCGCGACATCCATCGCAACGACATCGTGGTGTTCCTTTCGCCGGAAGAGCAAGGTCTGTTTGTCGTGAAACGCATCATCGGCGTCCCGGGCGATCACATCCACTTGCGCGATGGAGTCGTTTATCGCAATGGCGAAAAACTGGTGGAACCGTATGTTATCCACTCCCAGGGAGACTACAACCCTTATCGCGACAACTTCCCGGCCGTGCCGCCTTCGGAAATGTATGGGGTGAGAAACGAGGTCTGGACACGGGAACTACCTTCGCATCTGGAAGGTGGAGACATTGTGGTACCTGCGGACAGCTACTTCGCCATGGGAGATAACCGCGACGTAAGTTACGACAGCCGGTACTGGGGCTTTATTCCGCGCAAGAACGTCATTGGCCGCCCGATGTTCATCTACTGGTCGTTTATTACTCCGCCCGACCAGTACCAGATGCGAAGCGCGAGTGACCGTCTGAGCTTCATTGCGCACATCGTCATTCACTTCTTTGATCAAACGCGCTGGTCTCGTACGTTTAAGCTGGTACGCTGAGAACAGGTTTTCCAAATCAGATGCCGAACCTCGCGAAAAAACGTGCCTAAAAAAAAAGAAGAAGTCGTTGTTGAAGACAAGCCGCGCGAGACGATGATCGAATTCCTGGCCTCGTCGGCCGAATTGCTGATCATCCTGTTGTTCGTCATGACGTTTGTCGTGCAGCATTTCGAGATTCCTTCCGGTTCCATGGAGGACACGCTGCTGGTTGGCGACCACGTCCTGGTCAATCGCGAGCAGTTCGCGCCTCCGACACACTGGATGCGCTCGCTGATGCCCTATCGCGAAATCCATCGCGACGATATTGCGGTATTCCTGTCGCCTGAACAGCCTGGTCTCTTCTTAGTGAAACGGATCATCGGAGTTCCAGGTGACCGCATCCACTTGCGCGATGACGTCGTTTACCGCAACGGGGAGAAGCTCGATGAGCCGTTCGTCCGCCACAAACGGATGCACAACCCCTACACCGATAATTTCCCAGCAGTGCCACCATCGGAAATGTACGGAGTGCGAAACGAAAAATGGGCGGAGGATTTGTCTTCTCATATTGAACGCGATGAAATAGTGGTGCCGCCAGACAGCTACTTCGCCATGGGCGACAACCGCGACGTGAGCTACGATAGCCGCTTCTATGGCTTCGTTCCGCGGGAGAATTTTATTGGCCGTCCTATGTTCATCTACTGGTCGTTCATGACGCCAGAGGATCAGTATCAGCGGCGTGGGACAGGCGACCGGATGACGTCCCTGGTACACACCTTGCTTCACTTCTTTGATGAAACCCGCTGGTCGCGCACCTTCAGGATCGTAAATTGAAGTTTCCACGATCCAGTTTCCTGCGCTCCAGACGCAGAATCGCAACCATCGCCGCGCTGCTGCTAATTCTTTTTCTTTTCCGGCCGGGCATCTACCAGTTGCGCAACCGAATTGCCGGTTCCATCGGAAACGCTCTGGGCCGCCGCGTAGAGCTCGACAATGTTCGTTTGCGTCTTCTGCCTCGGCCGGGTTTTGATCTTGAGGGGCTGGTCATCTACGACGATCCGGCGTTCAGCGCTGAACCGATGATCCGCGCCGATGCGGTTTCCGCCGCCATTCGAATTCGTTCTCTGTTTCGCGGACGGCTCGAGATCGCGACCCTCAGCGCCAACGAGCCGAGCATCAACCTGGTGCGCAATGACCAGGGCCGCTGGAACCTGGCGAGCCTGATCGAGCGCAATGCGCGGATTCCTGCGGCTCCAACGAAAAAGTCGGCTTCCGAGAGCCGACCGGCGTTCCCCTATCTCGAAGCGGGACACGCGCGTGTCAACTTCAAAATTGGGCAAACGAAGAAATCCTATGCGCTGATGGATGGCGACGTAGCGCTTTGGCAGGACTCCGAAAACTCATGGGGCGCTCGTATCAAAGCGGAACCAGTACGCACCGATTTCCACCTCACTGATACCGGTCTGGTTCAGATCAACGCCGAGTGGCAGCGGGCTCCGAGCTTGCGGCTGACTCCGGTGCAGTTCACCGTGGAATGGCAGAACGGTCAACTCGGACAAATTACAAAATTGCTCAGCGGGAAAGACCGAGGATGGCGCGGCGGAGTCAATTTGACGGCGCAAATCTCGGGCACGCCGGAGGCTCTGCGGATTGCGAGCCGAATCGGCGTCGAAGATTTCCATCGCTACGACATTGTGGATCGCGAGAACGTCCGCCTCGCAGCGAATTGCTCGGCGCAATACGACGCCGTCGCCAGCAAGTTCGATGACCTGCTGTGCGAATCGCCGGTTGGCGACGGCACGCTTCGCTTACACGGAAGCGCGAGTCTGAAAGCACAACTCCCCGCCTACGATCTGACGCTCGACGCGGTGAACGTACCGCTGACGTCCGTGGTTCGATTGCTCCAGCACGCGAAGCAGCAACTCCCTCGCGATCTCACCGCGGGCGGATTACTGAACGCGCAATTCCATGCGAAACGCAGCGTTCCGCGCGCTTCGGGCGACGGGCCATCGCCCTACTCTTTGCTGGCATGGACCGGATCAGGCTCAGCGACGAATGTGGTTCTGTCGTCGAATGCTGGAGCGGATGCGGTCTCTTTCGGCACAGTTCCGCTGGCGGTGCTCTCACAGAGTAAGGTTCCAGATCAGTCGACTCCAGCGAACATGCAGGCATCTCTACTTCGAACCAGAAGGCGGCCGGTGCCACTGAGAGACCCGGAAGTGAGTGATATTCACCTACAGATCGGACCGACCGCACTGGCGATGAATGGGGCCTCGCCAGCGAACGCCAGCGGATGGATCTCACCGAGGGGTTATCTCTTTTCCCTACGTGGAGACGCCGACCTCCAAGAACTTTTTCGCCTGGAGCGCGTTCTCGGCCTGCCGGTGACGCGTCCAGCGGCGGAAGGGTCAGCCAGGTTGGACGTGAGCGTCTCCGGGCTGTGGCAGGGATTCGCCCCTCCCACCGCAGTGGGTGCAGCCCAACTGCACAATGTGCACGCGGAATCTCGCGGCCTGAATACGCCAATTGAGATCAGTTCAGCGGTGATGACTCTTACTCCGGACACGATGTTGCTGCAGAAGCTTTCCGCGCGCACCGGAAGTACGCACTGGAGCGGCGCAGTCACGGCTCCTCGGCATTGCGCTCTGCCGAACGCGACGGCGGCCACAGTTCCTGGGACAGTTCCTGGCAACGCTCGGAGTCGGGCAGCGGGCAGTGATCCAGGTAAAGCTCCCAACTGCGTATTTCAATTCGACCTCACCGCCGACCAGCTTTCGACTACAGATCTTGCCGATTGGTTTATACCGCATCCGGTGAAACGTCCGTGGTACCGCATCCTGAGTTCGAATCTGCCCTCGGGCCGCTCGCCCCTCCTCGCAATTCAAGCGCACGGTAGCTTGCACGTGGGCCGGCTCGTATTCAAGAAGCTAATGGTCACCCAGCTCGCGACACAAATGGAAGTGGATCAAGGCAAGATCACTTTGAATGCGCTGCGCGCGCACTTGCTGCAGGGCACGCATCAGGGCAACTGGACTCTTGATCTTTCACCTCCTGATCTTCCAACTTCTGCTCTTTCGACTTCTGCTCTGTCAGCTGATGCTATGTCAACGAACGGCCCGCAGACTCGCGATCCGTCGACCCATGCCGCATCCGATAACGAGGCGAAGGTTGCCAGCGTGCGCTACCGGGGCTCCGGCACGCTGAACGACATTTCACTGGCGCAGGTGTCCAAGTTCATGAACGATGACTGGATTTCGGGAACGGTTGACGGCCGTTTCGATTTGAACGGATCGGGGGACAGTTTTCGTGGACTGGTGGAGCGCTCCGATGGCAAGTTTGAGTTCGTGATGCGCAACGGCAGCCTGACTCATATAGAAATACCGGGCTCGCCCGCATCCCTGCCGGTTCACCGGTTTGCCGGAGACCTGCAATTGAAGAAAGCGGTTTGGGAACTCTCCGGCGGCAGACTGGAATCGCGCGACGGGCTTTATCAGGTCAGCGGCACGGCTTCCCCGACCAGCGGCCTCGACTTCATTTTGATGCGCGGCGACGAGCAATCATGGACGATCAGCGGAACGCTCGCGCAGCCTCAGGTCGCAGCGGGTAGTCGAACCGTAGCCAAGCACGCGGCTGCCAACCTCCAGCCGTAAATTGAATTTATCGTTTGGGCGAGCGCCATCCTACGGTACATAACCCGCTCCTCGCAATACTTTCCCCGGCAACGCCCCTGTTATATTTCCGTCTCGACAATTTTTGCTTTTCCGGCTTGTTCATCAACGTTGCTCATCAACGCAAATGCTCAATCGAGGTGCTTTTGACGGAGGTGCGAGCCACCACGGTGCCAAGAGCAATCCACAGTATCAGCGCCAGCCACTCCCATCCGGAAAAACTTCCCGGCACAAAGGGCATAAGTTTCATGAGCACCATCGCCAAGCCTACCAACGCGCCCGTCAGGGCGATCAAGAGCTCTGCGATTCGCGGCCTCATCCAGAGATATGCGACGCACGCTGCGAACCATCCGGTGGCGCAGGCTACCGATCCGACCTCCGAAATCGGAACCAGAATTGCACTCCCTAAGAACATGCATAGAGCCGTGGCTGCGCCGACGCAGAGCACAGCCGCAGCGGGCGTTTGATTCCGCGGGTGCACGCTGGCGACTCTGGTGTCGATCAGACCACGCCGTCCCATGGCAAATACCAATCGGCTGGCGGCGATGAAATTTCCGTTGAATACTTTGAACAGCGAAAGCAACGCGGCGCTCAGAATGATGCTTACGATCCAGCGTGCTCCGACGGCATGTTCGAAAGCGACGGCGGTCATGAAGGGGGTGGCCGTCAGCGTGCGCCACGGCGCCACAAACCCGACTGCCGCAATCACGATCATGTAGAACCCGGCGCCAATGATGATCGCCGCGTAGATCGCGCGAGAGAATCCTTGCGCGCGAAACTGCGGATTCGCTTCCTCGGCGGCCTTGGTTACCGATTCATATCCGGTCATGAAATAGGGGACGATCTGCAACACCAGCAAAATGGAGACAAACGGAGTGTGCGTAAACAGGGGAGGAAAATTGGCGGGCGATCCGCGGGCCACGCCGATGCCGATGAAGACCACAAAAAGTGCCAGTGTGCCGAAGGTGGTCCAGTTCTGAAAAATGGCGCTGAGCCGGATGCCGCGATAGTTCACCACTGTGACCAGCACCGTAAGCGCCAGCCCGATGGCGAGATGTGGCAGATAGACCGGCTTTCCCGCGACGCGATATAACTCGATGGAATCGAGCGCTGGGAAAATGTATGCCGCAATGCGGCCGACAGCGACGGCCTCCCACGGACAGACGATGAAATATGCCAGCATCATCATCCACCCGGTATAGAAGCTGACGGGGCGTGGGAAAACCTTGGCTGTATATGCCACTTCAGCGCCTGCGTCGGGCATGGCTGACACCAGTTTCCCGTAGACATAGCCGATGGGCAGCAGGAGAATGCCGCCGATCGCGAAGCCAAGAATGCCGCCGAGCGAACCGCCGCGCAGCAGCCAATCGTCCATGACGACGAGCCAGCCGACGCCGACCATCGTTCCCCAACCGAGAGAGAAGTAATCGGTGACGCGCAGTTTACGGGCAAGCTGGGTCATCCGAGTGCAATCATCGGGAGGGATTGAGAATTTCGAGAATCAACAGAAAGAACCGACGGAAAAGATGTGCGCGCGGAAGCGAAAATCCGGAAAATACGGACGGGGCAAGAAGTTGAGCTGCGAGGCCCGTGGCCTAATACCTGAGACCTGAGCCTGCGGTTGGGCTGCATGGGCGCGAATTATATCGTATCGCGCCCTTGAGCCCGGTGGCTTATGCGACCGCGTAGTGTTGCGGGTAGTCATTCGCGCGCAGGATGCAGATCGCTTCTTTCAGCGACGAGATCTCAAACAAGGGCGCGAGATGAGTTGCTTCGAGCAGCCGGCGGAAGAAAACCGGCGGATTCACCAGCTTCATTCTGGCCGACTTCTGCGTTGCCCAACGGCGCAACAGCAACAATGTTCCCAAGCCACCCGCATCCAATTGCTCGACTTCTGAAACATCGAGCACCAGCACCCGAACCCGTTCAAGTTGCTCGATGCGACGCCGGAACTGGTCGAGCGCTGCCCCACGAACCATGCGTCCCGCACAGTTCACGACCACCACATCCTGCAAGCTTTCGACTTGAAATTTGAGTTCCATATGTCTAGTCATACGCACCTGCTCTGGAAAAAGTTCCGTGATCGGACCTGTTGTTGCCCCCAGTTGTTGATTGGACGCGGGAACTGGGGAAAAGTGATCAATGGAAAGTGCACGGATGACATCAAATCTTTGAATTCGATGAATCGCTTCTTCAGCGAATTCATCAATGACTTTGTCAGGATCGACTTGTCAGTTTGTGTAATTCACAAATCCTTAACATTCCACAGGAGAAGAAAATGTCCAGTACACCAACGACCGCTGATGCCGAACTGATCGTAAAACTCTACGACTTGCGCCGTGAAGCCGAAATGCGAAAGGCGCGCAACTGGTGGCTCGGCTTTTGGCCGGAATCCACTGGCGACATCTTGAAAATCGCAACCGCATTAGGCACCCAGGAAAATGCATGGCTTCGCCAGGCTGGTGGATACTGGGAGATGGCCGCTTCGTTCGTTCTGCACGGCGCGCTGAATCGAGAATTATTCCTCGAGCCCGGTTTTTCCGGTGAAATGTTCGTATTTTTCGGAAAGGTTGAGCCATTTGTGAAAGAACTGCGAGAAAAAATGCAGAACCCCTCCATTTTCGGCAATGTCGAAAAGCTGATCATGACCTCAGCGGGAGGACCGGAGCGTTTGAAACAGACGCAGGAACGATTGGCGATGCTCCGTCAAGCGCAAACGACCAAAGCCGCCTAGGCTCCATGCGGGTTGTCATGCCGGGCGAAGCGTAGGACCTATGTACTCTTCTGCTGCGTGCAGGATTCATCGGTTCATCGGTTTTTCGCTTCGCTCACAAAATGCAATGGCTCGGGCGGCGCTGTTTACCAGAGAGGTATTAACCCCTGTTTACTACCACCCCCCTCCCCCTGATCCGCTGGAATCATGGGGTTAGGGTGAGTCTTCCCGCTAAAATCTAGAGCGCCAATGACTTATTTTCAAAATATTCCGGAATAAGGAGTTAGCTCGACTTCTCGCGGAATTCTCTTAACAATCATAGTTTCGAGCGTTTTTTGAGACCCGTGGACCGTCTCACAAATCAGTCATTTTGTTGTCCGAAGACTAACTGGTAAACCTATCCGCGCAGCTTTGCGCTGTCGCGGATGAGATCGATTGTTGCGCAGTTCGGGTGGGGTCGTCTGTGATGGGGCACACAGCGCTTTTGTGACGAATCGGGCTGCGGGTGTTTGGTGAATATAAGACGAATATGGATGGAAGGAAACCCTACGCTGGCGGCTTTCGGGGGAATCCCACTCTTGCGTACGGAACGCGCAAGAATGGGGTGCCCTTTTGGTGGGGATAGGAACTCAAAATCCCCGCCCTGTCGCAGAAAACGCGACAAGGACGGGGCACCCCCGGAGTTGAGGTGAGCGAAAGCGCGTTTGTGATGAATCGGGCTGCGGAGTTTGGGTGAATATAAGACGAATATCGATGGAAGGAAATCCCACGCTGGCGGCTTTCGTGGAATCCCACTCTTGCGCAAAAAACGCGCAAGAATGGGGCACCCGGCTTTCGTGAACGTCCACTCCTCCGCAAAAAACGCTCAAGAATGATTCTACTGCCGGGCCGTCGGTATATCTGGTGACGGCGGTGTGGCAATTGGAGCCATACCCTCGGCTTCCGAGGGCATCTGCGGCAGCGGACCTTCGAGAGCGATGGACAGCACCTGGTCCATGTTATCGACGAAGTGCAATTTCATGGCGGTGCGCAGGTTCTCCGGAACTTCTGCCACATCTTTTTCATTTTCCTGCGGCAGGATTACTTCGAATAATCCAGCACGATGAGCGGCCAGGAGCTTCTCTTTTAATCCGCCAATCGGAAGCACTTTGCCGCGCAAGGTGATTTCGCCCGTCATGGCAAGATCGCGACGTACGGGAATCCGGCTCAGCGCGCTGGCGAGAGCGGTTGCGATGGTGATGCCGGCGGACGGGCCATCTTTCGGAATCGCACCCTCGGGCACATGCACGTGAATATCGAAGTTGCGATAAAAGTCGCGGGGCAATCCGAGTCGCAGCGCGCGCGAGCGGATGTAGGACATCGCAGCCTGCGCCGATTCCTGCATCACGTCGCCCAGCTTTCCGGTCAAAGTCAGCTTGCCTTTGCCGTCGACTACGGAGGCCTCAGTGCTGAGGATCGACCCGCCCACCTCGGTCCAGGCCAAGCCGGTTACCAGGCCGACTTCGCTCTTTTCGTGGGCCAGCGTGTCGCGGAACTTCAGAACTCCGAGGTAGTCGCCAATCTTTTCCGGTTGGATTGCCGCCGTGAATTCCGCGCCTTCTTTCACTACCTTGCGCGCAACTTTACGGCAGACATTGCCGATTTCCCGCTCCAGGTTCCGTACTCCAGCTTCACGCGTATAGCCGCGAATCATCTGGCGAATGGCCTCGTCCGGGAACTGGACGTTCTTTTCCGTCAATCCCGCCTGCAGCATCTGCTTTTTCACCAGAAACTGTTTTGCGATCTCAACTTTTTCCGGCTCTGTGTAGCCGTGCAGGCGCAACACTTCCATACGATCCTGCAGGGCGGGCGGAATGGTATGCATCACATTCGCGGTGGCCACAAAAAACACCTGCGAGAGATCGTACTCGACGTCGAGGTAATGATCGACAAACATGAAATTCTGTTCGGGATCGAGCACTTCGAGCAGCGCCGCCGAAGGATCGCCACGGAAGTCCATCGACATCTTGTCGACTTCGTCGAGCATGAAGACCGGGTTCTTGGTCCCGGCTTTTTTCATCATCTGGATAATCTGGCCCGGCAGGGCGCCGATGTAGGTACGGCGGTGGCCGCGGATTTCGGCCTCATCGCGCACGCCTCCCAGAGACATACGCACAAATTTGCGGCCGGTTGCTTTAGCAATCGACATACCGAGCGAGGTCTTCCCTACTCCGGGAGGTCCGACGAAACAAAGAATCGAGCCTTTGGGATTCTTGACTAACTGGCGGACGGCGAGGAATTCGAGGATACGCTCCTTGATTTTCTCCAGGCCATAATGATCTTCGTTCAGAGTTTTTTCGGCGCGCGTGATGTTGCGGATTTCTTTCGAACGCTTCTTCCACGGCACCGCCAGCAGCCAGTCCAGATAATTGCGCGAGACCGTGGATTCCGCCGACATCGGCGGCATCGCTTCCAGTTTTTTCAGTTCCTGGATCGCCTTGTCGCGAACATCCTTCGGCATGCCCGCGGCATCAACCTTCTTTTTAAGTTCGTCGAATTCGCTCTTTTCGCCACGGCCGAGTTCTTTCTGGATGGCCTTGATTTTCTCGTTGAGGTAATACTCTTTCTGAGCCTTCTCCATCTGCCGCTTCACGCGCGACTGGATGGTACGATCCATGTTGAGCTTTTCGATTTCCACGTCGAGCACGTCGCCGATCCGGTTCAGGCGCTCGGCGGGATCGAAAATTTCAAGCAGTCCCTGCTTTTCCTCAATCAAAAGCTGCAGGTTGGCGGCGATGGTGTCGGTCAGCTTTGCGGGATCTTCCATGCGCACAGCTGCGATCATGGTTTCGTAATTTAGCGACTGGCAAAGCTTTACATATTGCTCGAACATGCCCGTGACACGCTGCATGCCCGCTTCAATCTGCGCCGTGGTTTCGGTGGCATAACGCGCGACACGGACGGTAGCTTGCAGATAGCCTTCGGTCTCGATGACCTGGAGGATCTTGCCCCGTTCGATGCCTTCCACCAAGACCTTGATGTTGCCATCGGGTAGTTTCAGACTCTGCACGATATTGACAATGGTGCCGACCTGGAAGATGTCTCCGGCCTTGGGTTCGTCGATGCTGGCGTCGTGTTGCGTCGCAAGAAAAATCTTCTTATCGCTGGCCAGAGCCTCTTCGAGCGCGCGCACACTTGATTCGCGGCCCACTACGAACGGAGTCATCATGTAGGGAAAGATGACCACGTCTCGAATGGGCATCATCGGCAGCTTCTTGCTCTCGAACTTCTCTTTGGAAGTAGGGTTCGACAAAACGTAGTCTCCCGTCTCTGGTCGTTTAGAACTGGCCGTAGTTTAAATTCTGTTTCACAAATGCCTAAAAGGAAAACGTACTTTCGGCACCGTCGTCCGGACCTCAGCGGCTAAAGGCGATGCTGAAAATGCGCCAGTTACGCAGCGGTAAACCGCTGCGCCACCCAAAAGCAAGTGCAACGGCGAACTTTTCCGCAAGCTGTAAAGAGCCGTGCTCTACCCAAAGCGAATTGCCAAAGCGAATTATGCAAACACGTTTCAGCTTGCCGCTTTTTCGATCATGGCCAGCGAGACGTTCCGCTTTTCCACCATCTCGCGGGTTACCTCAAATTCCTTAACCTTCTTCTGGCTGGGCAGACTGTACATCAGCTCCAGCATGAGCTCCTCGAGAATCATACGCAGGCCGCGAGCTCCGACTTTGCGCGCCATCGCCTGGCGTGCAATGGCGCGGTTGGCATCGTCACTGAACTTCAGCCGCACGTTCTCAAACTCAAAGAGCCGTTGGTATTGTTTCACAATCGCGTTCTTCGGACGCGTAAGAATTTCCACCAGCGCGTTTTCATCCAGTTGCTGCAGCACTCCCATCACTGGCAGACGGCCGACAAATTCAGGAATCAGCCCGAACTTGATCAGGTCTTCGGGCTGCGCTTCAGAAACCAACTCGAAATTACGCTTGGATGAGGCTACCGTCTGTTCGGTTTCCTCTTCCGCTCCCGTGCGAAAGCCGAGAGCCTTTTTGCCGACGCGCCGGCCAATAATCTTCTCCAGGCCTACGAAGGCGCCTCCGCAAATGAACAGAATATTCGTAGTATCAACCGGCGTAAATTCCTGGTGGGGATGCTTGCGTCCACCCTGTGGGGGGACGTTCGCGATCGTACCTTCAAGGATCTTGAGCAGCGCCTGCTGTACGCCTTCGCCGGATACGTCGCGCGTGATCGACGGGTTCTCGTCCTTGCGCCCTATCTTGTCAATCTCATCTATATAGATGATGCCGGTCTGGGTGCGATTCACATCGCCTTCGGCCGCCTGCAGAAGTTTGAGAATGATGTTCTCGACATCTTCTCCAACGTAGCCAGCCTCGGTGAGCGTGGTCGCGTCCACGATCGCGAAGGGCACATCGAGCATGCGGGCCAGGGTTTGCGCCAACAGCGTTTTGCCGGTTCCGGTCGGCCCAATCAGCAGGATGTTCGACTTGGTCAACTCCACGCCGTCGCCGCTGCGCTGGCGATTCATGTAGATGCGTTTGTAATGGTTGTAGACGGCGACCGCGAGCTTTTTCTTGGTCTGCTCCTGCCCAATGACGTACTCGTCGAGGAAGGTCTTCACTTCCTGAGGCTTGGGCAATTGGTTCGGAACCGCGGCGGCAGGAGTTGCGGTGCGGTCGTCTTCGAGGATCGAGTTGCAGACGGCCACGCATTCGTCGCAGATGTAGGCCCGGGGATAGTCGCTCGGCGACGAGATTAGTTTCGCCACCGCGTCTTGCGACTTGTGGCAGAACGAACAGCGCAGCATTTCATCCGAACCGGATCTGGTTTTCACTGCCGTGCTCCTTTTCTGCTGCTTCCGCCGCCTGACCACCCTATGTCCGAAGTACCGCGTCGTTCCTCAGCGGCTAAAGCCGCAACGAAAACGCGATGCTTACGGCACGGCTAAAGCCGTGCCCTTTCAAGACGAGTGCGGTTCAAGAAAAGAGTGAAACTGAACCGCCACGTGAATTGCCGATCATACCCTCTATCTCGTCTTATAGATGATATCGTCGATGATTCCGTATTCCTTAGCCTGCTGCGAGTTCATGATGAAATCGCGTTCCACGTCCTTTTCCACTTTATCCAGTTTCTGGCCGCTGTGCTTGGCTAGTAACTGATTAGTAATCTCCCGCATACGCAGTATCTCACGGGCGTGAATATCAATGTCGGTGGCCTGCCCAGAGAGCCCGCCCATCGAGGGCTGGTGGATCAGAATGCGCGAATTGGGCAGCGCCAGGCGCTTTTTGGCCTCACCGGCCGAAAGCAGCAACGCTGCCATGGAAGCGGCCTGACCGATGCAGATCGTGGTTACGTCGTTCTTCACATATTGCATCGTGTCGTAGATCGCCATGCCGGCCGTGATCGAACCGCCGGGCGAGTTGATATAGAGCTGAATGTCTTTCTCGGGGTCTTCCTGCGCCAGAAACAGCATCTGGGCGATTACCAGGTTGGCAATATTGTCGTCGATCGGAGTTCCAATAAAGATTATGTTGTCGCGTAGCAGCCGGGAATAAATGTCATACGCACGTTCGCCTCGCCCGGTCGATTCGATCACCATCGGCACTAGCATCATTCACCCTTTCCACACTCCGGCCCTGAAGTCGTTCTTTCGGCGGCTCAGGGGAAGATCGAAATAGCCGCGTTCTTACGCGGACTGATGATACAGAAAATCGAGGGTCTTCTCGTTGCGGATTCTGGTTCGGATTCTATCGAGGCCCCCATCCCGTGTCAAACGAGCGCGTACCGCTTCTGACGTCTGTTTTGATTGTTTGGCCAGCGCCTCCAGTTCCTGATTCAATTCGTCGTCGCTGACCTGCACGTTCTCTTCCTCTGCCACTCTTTCGAGCAGCAGCGCAGCTTTTACATCGTGAACCGCCTGCTCGCGTTGCCCCACGCGGAGCCGGTTCAAATCCATTTTCTTCATCTGCTCGGCGGTCAGACCCTGCGCCGCCAGCGCGCGCAATCCCCGCTCCAACCGGATGTCAATCTGTTGTTCGACGAGCGAATCGGGAACCTCGAAATCGTTGCGCTGAATCAGTTCGCCCACCAGCTTGTCTTTGGCGGCATGTTCGGCTTCGTGCTTGCGCTCGGATTCCATCTGCTCGCGAATCGTCTTGCGGACGTCGTCCATGGTCTGGAACGGGCCCAATGTCTTAGCAAACTCATCGTTCAGTTCGGGCAGGCTTTTCTGTTTGATCGCCTGCACTTTCACGGTATAGGTGAAGGTCTTTCCGGCCAGACGCTTGTCCTGTGTGTCCTCGGGATAATTCACATCGAAGGTCCGGGCATCACCGGTAGCGGTTCCGCGCAGGTGCTCGGTGAACTCGGGCATGGTGTTCTTGCCTGCGATTTCGACGAGCACTTCATCCATGTGGACGGGTTGACTGTCTTCCTTCTTATTGCCTTCGTCTGGCTTACCCTCGGCATCGACAATTTTGGGAACGCCATCGAGCGAGACCTGGGCGAAGTCGCCATCGGCGAGGGCGCGGCCTTCGACGGGATTGAAACTGGCATGACGCTCGCGCACATCGGCGACCGCCTGCTCTACGTCGGCTTCGGAAACCGCGATCTCCGGTTTATCGGCGCGCAGGTCTTTATAGCCTTCCAGTTTGATCTCGGGCAACACTTCAAAGGCGGCCTTGAAACGCAGCGGTTCGCCATCGTGCAGGTGGAGATCCGTGACGCGCGGCTGCGATACCGGATGCAGGCTTAGTCTCTCGGCCTCTTGCCGGAAGAAGCGCGGAATCAGGGCCTCCACCATATCGGTCTTGATTTCTTCGGAGAAACGCTGGCGAATAATCGACGCCGGAACATGGCCGCGCCGGAAGCCGGGAATTCGCGCCACCTTCTGATATTTCTGGATCAGCGACTCCGTTTCGCGGTTGACCTCCTCGACCGGAATCTCAACCGCAATTTCGCGCTTGGTGGTGCTTTCTTTCGTGGTGCTCTCGTTCGCCGAGGCTTCGGCGGTCGGATCTTTGATTTCAGCAGGGCTCACAATTACCTTTCCATCGCGGCCAGGGGCAGCGGAGTCGGGAGAAAGTCATGGCTCCGCAGCGACGCTTGATGCCGCAACCTTGAGTGTAAAGACTCTAGAAGAGCAACGTCAAACGGGGGAACCTCATTTTGTATTCACCAAAGTAATGGTGGGATCGGGTGGCGCGGCGCCCTCGTCCGAGAAAAGTTCGCAGCCGATCATCTGCGGGGTGGTGGGATGCGGTCGCATCCAGAAATGCGAAAGCAAAAACAACAGCAACGGCCACGGGCGAGGGCGCCCGCGCCACATGAACAAATACAATAAGCGGGATGCGGCTTCCTACTTGGCTCAAAGTTCTTAATGCGGAAGTTGTTGCCTGTACACGCTGTCCGCGTCTGGTTGTGTATCGGGAGCAGATTGCCCGTGAGAAGCGCCGCGCCTACCGCGACCACGAATACTGGGGCAAACCGGTTCCTGGCTTCGGCGATCCCAACGCTCGCGTCCTGGTGCTCGGACTGGCTCCCGGCGCCCACGGTTCGAATCGCACCGGCCGTCCCTTTACGGGAGACGCCTCCGGCAACTTCATGTACCCGGTGTTGTATGAAACCGGCTTCGCCAATCAGCCCACGGCTAGGGATCGCAACGACGGGCTCGTGCTCACGGATCTTTACATCACCGCCGCCGCCCGCTGCGCTCCGCCCGACAACAAACCATTGCCGCAGGAGTTGGCGAACTGCGCTCCGTTTTTGGAACGCGAAATTGAGGGGCTGAAAAATCTGCGCATAATCGTTGCCCTGGGAAGAATTGGCTTCGAAGCGTATCTCAACTACCTGATGCGAAAAAAAGTGATCGCCAGCAAGCGGGAACATGAATTCCGCCATGGCGCTGAGTATGTTCTGCCGGACGGGCGCGTGCTCATGGCCTCGTACCATCCCTCGAACCAGAACACGCAGACGGGTAAGCTGACGCGCCCGATGTTTATGGAAATCTTTCTGGAAGCAAGGCGCTTAGCCGATCTCCCGTAAAGGCTTGCTAAAGCAGATTCGACGGGGTGCCGATGTGAGAATAGGGCGGATCCTGCGGTGATGGTCACCTCTGGGCCGGCATGGTGGTCCCGTTGCTCCGGGATGCGCCGCCCTTTCTGCGTAGGGACAGCCGCCCTCGGAGCTGGGATCGCGAGGAAAATGTAGAACATAAGGCTACGGCCGCGGACGAGGGCGTACGCGCCACACGACCGTTCCGCGCGTTCCATTTGCTGCACGCTTTCGCGGACGAGGGCGTCCGCGCCACACAACCATTCCGCGGCTGGCGTCAGAAGCCTACGAACACCGGTTCCGGGTCGAGCAGGATGCCCCACGCTTGCTGCACGCCTTGCTGGATTTCGTCTTTCAGCCGAACAATATCACTGGCTCTCGCGTCGCCGCGATTGATCAGCGCGAGGGCATGCTTATGCGAGATCCCCACGGCTCCGGCCGCGTATCCTTTGGAAAAGCCAGAGTGTTCCACCAGCCATGCCGCTGAGACCTTATGCCGCTCATTGAGGGCGGGGTAGCTGGGAATTTCGAGTTCTTTCGCCGCGGCGCGTTCGGCCAGATCCTTAAATTGTTCCTCGCTGAGCACGGGATTCTTGAAGAATGATCCCGCGCTGCGACAATCTTCGTCTCCGGGAACGATCAGCATGCCTTTGCTACGTCGTATTTCGCGCACTGCCGCGCGGGTTTCGGCGAGCGAAGGTGCAGTCTTTGTTTCGGCGAAATATTTTTGCAAATCGGCATACTTCAAACCTGGAGCGCCCCCCCGCTTCAATCGATAATTCACCCGCAAAATGATGTACCGACCACGTTCCGAGCTGTTAAAGATGCTGGTGCGATAACGGAATCCGATCGCCGGTTTGGGCAACACGACGATGCGGCCCTCTGTTGAATCCGTCGTGCGCAGATCCAAGACCCGCACCGATTCGATTGTGTCGGAGACCTCCTGCCCGTAGGCGCCCACATTTTGTACCGGCGTGCCTCCAACGCTGCCCGGAATGCCGCTCAGGCACTCGACTCCGGCGCAGTTCTGGACTACTGCCTGCGCCACAAAGTCATCCCAGTTGACGCCTGCGCCCACGCTGAAAAGCACGGCGTTGCCGGTGGCGTCTTTGGTTGTGGGACTCGTGATGCCGCCCAGCGCGATTCGCAGCACGAGCCCCGGCCATCCCGAATCGGCGATTACGAGGTTGCTTCCACCGCCCAGCACAAACAAGGGCAGGCTACGCGATGTCGCAAAGAGCACCGCCTCGAGAACTTCGTCTTCCCGCTTCGCTTCCGCAAAGTAGCGTGCCGACCCACCGACCTGCAGCGTGGTCAGCGGGGCCAGCGGAACATTTTCGTGAATGGTCATAGAATTTGTGATTGGTAATTGGCAATTTGTAATTTACAAATTTGGCATCGTGGGAAGCCTCAGTTCGCTCTATAGTTAAGGAGCATCTCATGTTTGATGGTAATTTGTGATTGCAAGCTGAGGGTTGCGATTTTCAATTACCCATTACAGATGACCTATTACAAATTTGAGGAGAGTCCATGTATCCCGAAATAATGGTAATCCCGATGCGCGAAGAACTGACGCGGCTGGGTATTGAAGAGTTGCGCAGCGCCGCCGATGTTGACCGCGTCCTGGAGGGTTATCCCGGTCCCACCATGGTGATCGTGAATTCCATTTGCGGCTGCGCTGCCGGACGCATGCGTCCCGCCGTGCGTCTGGCGCTGCAGCACGCGACCATTCCTAGCAATATTGTCAGCGTGTTTGCGGGGCAAGATAAGGAAGCCACCGAGCGGGCGCGTTCTTATTTCACGGGATATCCGCCCTCCTCGCCATCTATTGCGATTCTGCGCGACGGCAAACTCGTATACATGATGGAGCGCCGGCAGATTGAAAGCCGCGATGCGTCGGCCATTGCCGCCGACTTGAAAGCCGCCTTCGACCAGCATTGCGCGGTGGCAGTGCAGTAGGTCCAGAGAAAACTGCGTGGAAGAAATATGAAGCGTCTCTTGCGATTGCTTGTCATGCTATTTGCTTCATCACAAAGAGAAGTAAGCTGCATCACAGCGCTCACCGGCCGGATGGGCAGATCATATTTAAGAGCTGGTGTCACAAGATAGTAGGGCCAGTGGCTTATTGGGGCCGGGCACGGCAACAAAGATGAGGTCGCCGGGAATCGAGCGCTGTTTTGGGCACAGGCTCCGGAGCACTCGGATGCGGAGAGAACGGCAATTTGCGGCGCTAAGCTTAGATCGAAGCGAACCCCTTACTCTGGCGCAGAAAGAAACGCTGCAACGCGCAGTCGCCAAGATTGTTGCTTTGGGTGGACAGGTTGGGGTCAGTGCCGATCAGATGATCGAGTTGCTGAAGTCGGGCATGACCGTCCGCGAACTGCTGCAGTATCTGGCGGCCCGCACCGGAGGAGTTGCGTAAGCGAGGCAGGGTTCAAGGATACAAAGTTCGAGAGCCAGCCATCAGCGTTTGCCGCCGAAGCCGCGATTCGGTAATCTCTATCGATGGCATTTTACCCGGAACCCTGCATTTCTAGAACTGCTCTCTACTCGAAGTACAGCCGGATATTCTGTCCGACGTGGTTGTGCCTGTGGATTATTTTCGGAGCGATCGCATTGGGTTTGGCGGGTGGAGCGTCTGCCCAGGATACGTCGCAACCGCCCAGTTCCGCGCCCCAAGCGCAACCTCCTGCGAGCCCGTCTGCCGGGTCTCAGGCGGTCCGTACTCCTGTGGCCGTGTACACTTTTCTGCAGAGGAAGTCCATTTTCTTCCCTGACATTGCGGTAGGTTCGGAGCGGCTTTCGACTGGACAAAAATTTCAGTTGTTTGTGGACAACAGCATATCGCTGCACACTGTAACGTGGGCGATGTTGGGTTCCGCGGTGGGTCAGGCGGACGATTCGCCAACCGGTTTCGGCCAGGGCTGGGACGGGTATGCCAAGCGCTTCGGGTCGTCCATGGGGCGGCAGGCGTCGAGCCAATTCTTCGGGACGTTCATCCTGGCATCCGCGATGCATCAGGACCCGCGCTTTTACGCGGAGATCAATCCACCTTTCTTCCACGCCATGAAGTATTCGGTGCAGCGGGTATTCATCACGCGTGACGATAACGGAAACGACGTGCCCAACTATTCGGGACTGCTGGGGCCGTTGATGTCCGAGGGACTGGCGAACGTTTACTGGCCGGACCGGAACCGGACGGTTGGAGACACATTATTTCGCTATGGTTTGGATTTGGCCTCCAAAGCGGGGGGAAATATGCTCCGCGAGTATTGGCCTGTGATTTACCGGAAGATAACCCACGAGCCCCAGCCGAACGCCGGAAATCACTAACCGCTGGGATAAGAAGGCGGCTTTCGTCCTCCGCGAGCGCATCTAAGTGGAGAACGGCGATCGTGACAACATTATTTCTGAGAGCATTGCTCTAGAGTCGCAGAGCTAGAGCTAATGACTGTGGCTTTGCGACTGCGGCTCTACAAAAAGAGGAGACTGAGATTGAGCAAGTGGATAGTGTGGTTGCTGATTTTTTGCGGACTTATTGCATCGGCTTCGGCGCAAACGGAGAGTGCCCCGACGAAGAATTTCAATCGCTTTAATTTCACCGCCGGCGGTGTACTCGGCATCGGCAAAGACGATGTCGCCAGCTATGTCGGCAACTCTCCTCAGGCGACATTTGGAGCCGGCATGAATTACAGTCGGCTGGTCGGCTTCGATGCCGAATACATGTACTACGACCTCGGTTTCAGGTCGAATGTGATAAAAGATCAGGCTCTGCCGGGGCAAAGCGGACACATGCAGTCGTTCAGTCTGGACGCCATCGTCACTGTACCCAAGCATCTTTGGACAATAGGAGCGTACGGAATCTTCGGGGTTGGTTTCTATGACCGCAGCGTTAAATTGGCACACCCCCAGTTCCTGGCGAATGGTACGCCGATGCAGCCTGCTTGGAGATGGTGGGATCTGAACTGGGTTGACAACAACCCCGCTGCCGGCCCGGTGATTCAGCAGCCCGGGCCGCCGGGGCCTCCGTTCGGAGAAACGATGTCGTCGAATTCGAAGATTGCGGGCGGCTTTAATTTTGGCGGAGGAGTTACCTATCCGCTGAACCGTCTCAAAAATGCTAAACTCTTCGTCGAATTCCGTTACCATCGTGCGTATCAGAGCGATGGACAGACCATCGTTATGCCCATCACCGTTGGCCTGCGCTGGTGATGAGACAGGCAACTCTTGGCCTCTAGCGTCTGTCGTAGCTCGTTTTGAGCAAGCACACAGGGTTCTCTAACAGCTACTGCGTGGGTTCGCGCGTGGGCTGTCCCGGAAACCCATGGCGGCGAGCGCATACAAAAGAGCGGCGATTATTAGCAGCTCTTTCATCCCGGTAATCAGCGAAAGATTTTCCAGCAATCCTCCAACTACGGCACCGAGCATGTTTGCGCCGAGAGCGGCGGCGGGGGAATCAACCTTGCGGAATTCTGAAGCGAACAACAATCCAGCAAAAAAAACCGGAATTGCGAAGACGAAGGCAGCGAAGGAGCCGACCAGAGCCGCCGATCCGGGAATGCGGCTGAAAGGGACGAAGTAGGCGCATGCGATGCCTGCGAGGATGCCGGTCAAAGTCCAGGAGCGGGGCCATGCGGCTCCATCCCCTTGTCTTTCGATAACAAAATTCGCGAAAAGAAGGGCGGTTAGAATGGCGGCGATCACGATGCCATTGACTTGCCATGTGGTCCCAAAATATAGCGCCAATCGGCTGACCACCTGCGTTTCGAGCAGTAGAAATCCAGCGCCCATGCTGAAGAAAAAGAGCGATGGAACGCGACTGCGGGCTTCGGGAATCTGAAAATAAAAACCCGCAGCCAGCAGAATGACGAGCGCGCTGAGCAAGTAGAAGATGCCCGGGATCCAGTGCCCATGGTGATAGAGATAGGGCCAGTCGTCGGTGGTAACAGCGACTTCGGGCATGCCGAGGAACTTCGATCGCTGAGAATCGACCAGCTCACGCAAGGGAACATCCGCGGCCAGACTTGCTTCCACCTGTGCCGAGGGCGAAATGACGAAGCAGGTAGCGCTTGCAGAGTAAGTGGAGGGTGCAAGAAAAACTACAGGAGCTTTTCCAAAGGTGCGCGTCAGCATTTCGTTCAGGCGCTGTCCCACGAATGCATGATTGACCTGGAACTTTATAAACATGACACCGTCGGGAGCAAGCAGTGCGCGGGCCTCGCGAAATGACTCTTCGGTGTAGACGAAGTTATCGAGGCGCATGTTGGAGTAGTCAGAGAGCTGAGTATGAGAATCGAGTAATCCGAAAAGGATGAGGTCGTAACGCGCGGTGGTGCGCTTCATGAAGGCGCGAGCGTCGGTCAGGTGGGCGGAGACGCGAGGATCGGCGTAAGGATGTTCGGGGTGCCGACGTAGTCCGATGTCGAGGATTTTAGGATCGATTTCCACGGCATCGACGGCGCGACTCTGGTGGCGCAGAGCGGCGGCCACGTCATTTCCTGTGCCGGAGCCGACAATCAAAACCTTCGGGTTCGGCGGCGCAAAACGGAACGGAAGGTTGTAGGGATTATCTTCCGGGGCCTCGCGCAAGAGCTGAGGATGACGAGCCAAAAAATCAGGCGAGAGATTTACGATGATCTGGTAGCCCGCGTGGTTGACGCGAATCTGCGTGCCCTTAAGTTCGCCATCAGGAAAATATTTATCCTCGACCTCGATTTGCTGGTACGGAGTCCAGAGATTGAAATGATTCGGCGTCGAAGGATCGACGAGAAGGAGCGCTACTGGTACGACGGCAATGGCGATCCAGAGCTTGTCGCTGCGGCTGGTTTGCAGGAGGGCCATCCCCGCCAGAACGATTGCGAACCACACCGCGGGTGGGAGAGCCAGCCACGAGACGGCGAAAAATGCGAGGATACCCGCCAGACTGCCGGCCAGATTCCAGGAATAACCGTAAAGCGGGCGCGGCGCGAGCTCAATCTGGCGGCTGACGGTCTGTCCGATGGGAATGAAGATGCAGGTAATGAGCAGGAGAAGGATGGTGGCGATCGCCGCAGCCAGCAGAAATCCGGTGGTGTCGTGCACGGTGCGAGTGGCCCAGATCTCGATGTCCTGCGCAGCGCCGAGGTATTGCGAGAGACTCTCCATGATCTCGGGGCCACGCCAGGGCAGGCGAACGATGACGATCAATCCCACGAGAGCGGTAGCAGCGGTCTGCCAGCGCGGGCGTTGGCGAGCGAGGGCGCAGCCTAGTCCGAAGCCAAGAAAACAGAGCAGCAGCGCCAGGTTCTTCACATAGGCGAATACGCGGACTTCGGTTGCAACCCAGCGGATGAGCGCAAGCTCTGTGAATAGGGTGAGAGCGCTCGCTAGAAACAGGGTGGAGAGATTCCAACGCTCTGTCGGGGATGAAGGGGTGGGTTGAATACGCGGTTTGATCAGGCGATAGCCGGCCAAAAGGGCTGCGGCCAGAATGAAGCCTGGGATGCGGAGGGACATGGACAATCCGTTGAGAAGAGAGCTCGACAGAATAACACGCGGCGCTGGGAGGCAGTGCAGGAGCCGTGCTGCGGTAGTGGCTCAGTACTGAGCCACTACCCGTGCTGCGCACGGCTGGACAGCCGGGGCGGCTGTCCCTACGCAACCGCCTTAACCTGGACAGGGCAGAGAGCTCGTCACCACACGACCAGATTAGCAGGCTAGCTGGTCGCGGGTCAGTTTGAGGCCGGTCAGGTTGCCCAGGATGGTAACGGCGATCTGTTCGGTGCGGAAGAATTCTTCGGCAGTTTGTTGCAGATCTTCCGCGGTGACGGCTTCAATGCGCTCAATCAGTTCGTCGAGGTCGTAGAAGCGATCATAGTACATCTCCTGGCGAGCGAGATTCGACATGCGGGCGGTCGAGGATTCGAGCGAGAGCATGAGGCTGCCTTTGAGTTGGTCCTTGGAGCGGCGCAGTTCTTCTTCCGGGACGGGCGTGGTTTTGAGATTGCGGAATTCCTCGACGACACACTCGACAACCTTGATCGCCGACTCGCGCGAGGTGCCCGCGTATACGCACATGGAGCCGGTATCGCGATAGGGATTGAGGTCGCTGTAGATGGAGTAGGCGAGGCCCTGGCGTTCGCGGATATTCTGAAACAGGCGCGAGCTCATGCCACCTCCGAGCAGCGTATTCAGGATGTAGGAAGCGTAGCGGCGTTCGTGCGCCATAGGGTGCGATGGGACGCCGATGCAGATCTGCACCTGCTCCAGCGATTTTTTATTGCGCAGATTAATGCGGGAAAAAGTCTTAGGCGGCGGCGAAAGCAGCCCATTTTTCGCCGGCTTCACGTGTGCAAAATACTTTGAGACGAGTTCGACAAAGTTCTCGTGCTTGAGGTTACCAGCGGCGCTGACGATGAGGTTGCCGGGAGCGAAGTGGTGTCCATAGAAACGGGAGACCACGGGACGCTCGAATTTTTTCACCGTCTCACGCGTGCCGAGGATGGGCAGGCCCAGGGCATGATCCTTCCAGAAACTCTGGGTGAAGATTTCATGGACAAGGTAGTCGGGATTATCCTGATCCATTTTTATTTCTTCGAGGATTACGCCGCGTTCCTTGGCGATATCTCCCGCATCGAAGACGGGATGAAGGACAAGGTCGCTGAGAACATCCATGGCGAGCGGAAGATGTTCATCCAAAACCTTGATGTTGAAGCAGATGCATTCCTTCGCGGTGAAGGCATCCATATTGCCGCCGATCGAGTCGACCTGGCGGGCGATGGCTTCGGCAGAACGGGTTTCTGTCCCCTTGAAAACCATGTGCTCGATGAAATGGGAGATGCCATTCCACTCTGAATCTTCGTCGCGGGAGCCGGACTTGAGCCAGACTCCGATCGCGACGGAACGAACGTGGGCCATCTGCTCGGTGATGACGGTGAGGCCATTCGGCAGGACTTGACGACGAATGCTGCGGGTTTCTTTTACCATTAGTTCGTTACCACTCTCTCTGGTATGAATTTTTTCTAATATGAAATCCGGATACGCCTCGGATGACTATTAAGTTCGGATACAAGCATGAATTCCAAGGCAGGTTGGTGCTACTATTCTCCCACAATCCGGCGCTCGGCGATGGCGCCTGAAGTTTACCCTTGTTTTTGTATGACTTACAGCTCTTCCGCAGCCTTCGAGGGCGCCGGTATCACTGAAATTTTCCGCCTGTAAGCCCCGCAATCGATTCAAGTGTCACTTTTCTCATCTCATGCCCCGCGACGGTTATACTCTCTGCCTGAAACATTCCAGCCCTGAGCGCTGGCACGAGTGACCCTAAATGGCTGATGAGAAGCTCCGCGTCCACTTTGGCGACTATCTAGGCAAAGCCGAAGTGGTGATCTATTCTGTCCTCGCCGTGCTGCTGTTTATAACGGCGATGGCGACGATTGCAAACGCCGCCAAGATGCTCTGGCAGGGCCTTGGTCACTGGACAATAGCCACCGACACCCTTCTGGTGCTGGACCAGTTGCTGGTGGTGCTGATGCTGGTCGAGATACTGCATACTGTGCGCATCTCCATCCACTCGCATTATCTGGTTACCGAACCATTTCTTGTGGTCGGACTGATCGCCTCGATTCGGCGCGTGCTGGTCATCACGCTGGAAGCGGCTACTCTAACAAAAGGTGGAACGTGGTCGGCCGAGGGTGCAAGCATATTTCGAGCCAGCATGACTGAACTTGGGCTGTTGGGGTTGCTCATCCTCATCCTGGTATTTTCCATTACGCTATTGCGCCGGTTCGCTCCGCTCCCGAAAGAGATGGAAGTCTGAGCACGCGCATTACACTAAAAAAGCGGGAGTGCCCGTCGCTCTACTAGCGGCCAGATGCAACGCCAGCCATCCAATTCGCTGCTGGGACTTACCTTGCAGGAACTTACTGATCTTGCCATCGAGTCGGGACAGCCTGCCTACCGCGGTCAACAATTATTTGATGCGATTTACGGCCAAAAGATCGGTGGTCTGGAACAGGTCTCGACTCTGCCCCTTGAATACCGTACGCGTCTCATTGAGGACGGCTGGAAGACGGGGTTTCCTTCGATTGCGCGCAAGTTTGTTTCAACGGATGGCACTGTGCGTTATCTCGTAGAACTGTCCGACGGCGAGACGGTCGAAACGGTCTGGATGCCGGAAGGGGATGGCGGGGAAAGCGGCGACGGCAGCGAAGCGGGAGATGAAATTGAGTTGGGAAGCGCTTCGGAAGGTGTGGTGGTGGGGCTTCGCCCGGGTGGACCGGGTAGAACCTCCGCACCACACGAGCGTTTTCGGCGGGCTACGATTTGCGTCTCAAGCCAGGTGGGATGTGCGGTGAATTGTAAGTTCTGCTTCACGGCTTTGCTCGGAGTCAAGCGCAATCTGGAGGCGGGCGAAATCGTGGGGCAGATCGTGGCTGTGCTCCGCGAGCAGGGAGTGGAGCCGCCTCTGCAGCGCGTCAACATTGTGTTCATGGGCATGGGCGAACCCTTCTTGAACTATGACAATTTCATGAAATCGGTGCGCCTGCTGGCGGAGGGCGTGGGCATCCCGGAGTCGCGGATGACGGTGTCGACGGCGGGAATCGTGCCTCGGATTCATGATTTCGGACAGGAGGAGTTGCGTCCGAAGCTGGCGATTTCGCTGAATGGATCGAACGACGCATTGCGATCAGAAGTAATGCCGCTGAACCGAAAGTGGAACCTGGGAGACCTAATGAAGGCGGCGCGCGAGTTTCCCTTGCGGGCTCGGGAACGGCTCACATTTGAGTATGTGCTTCTGGCGGGCGTGAATGATGCTCCGGAGCAGGCGCGCGAGGTAGTGGAACTGGTGCGAGGCGTACGGGCAAAAATCAATCTGATTGCGCTGAATCCTGGCACAGAACTGCCCTACCGGACGCCGGAGCAAGAGCGCGTTTTGGCGTTCCAGCGAATTCTTGTAGCCGCGGGAATTCCGACGTTCGTGCGGCGGCCGCGCGGGCGCGACATCTTTGCGGCTTGCGGGCAATTAAAACGGACGGTGCATGGGGCCGCCGGCGAATCCAAATCGACGTTGTCATCCTGAGCGGTGCCAAAGGGGAAAAAGCAGGTCCTTCGCTTCGCTCAGGATGACAAGCCCGTGTTTGCTCCGAAAATGCTTACGGATGGGGAGAACGATTGAGTCCGGAGAACCATCGAGTCCGGAGACGATTGAGGAAACAAGCTAGGAATTGCTTCTGGCCGCCGCGCGGTTGGGCGCGGCGAATGCGGAACGGACGGCGGAATTGGCCGCCGACCGCAGTTCCATGCGGAAACCAGCGTTGCCCTGGGGTGATGACTGTAACAGGCGACCGCCATGTTCTTCGACGATGCGACAGCAGGCGCTCAGCGAAAGGGTAGAAGGCTTATTCGCCCCCTCGGAGTGCAGCGGCGACGAGAACGACGGGGAGGGTGATGAAGCGTCATAGGACGCAAAGTCAATCATCACCAGGTCGTCATGGGCGTGGGTGCGAGCGATCAGGATCGGGTGGGCTTCGTGATCAAGATTGAGGCGGGTCCTGATCTGTCCCGCAAGGTGAATACAAACGTGAAGAATCTGGTTCGAGTCGGCGAGCACCAGCGGGAGTGACGGGGAGAGTTCAAGCCGGATCGAACCGCCCTCCGCTTCCAGTTGAGGAGCGAGCAGCCGGACGGTGGTTTGCATTACGGAATTGATATCGACGGCGGCCAGTTGAGCCGGGGCCTGACGGGCAAAGGTAAGCAGGCTCGCGACGAGCGCGGTCGTGCGCCGCACCTGCTCGCTGATCTGCGCCGCTTGCACTTGCTCTTCGGGCGGCAGGTTGCAGGCACTCAGCAGTTCGGAGTATCCCAGCATGGCGGTGAGCGGATTATTGATTTCGTGCGCGGCTCCGCCCACTAACTGGCCGAGTGACGCTAGTTTCTCGGATTGAATGAGCTTTCCTTGCAAGGCCTTGAGGTCATCGAACGAGCGCCGGGATCTTTCAAGAAAGAGCGAAAGTTCGGCTCGGAGAAGTCGTTGCCGCCAGAACACCACGACTCCCATCGCCACCATGGTCAAAAGACTGACCGTGATGCGGAAGGCCTTGACCGAATACGGAAGCTCCGGGTCGAGTTCAGCGTGCATCGCGGCCCAGAGCAGGCTGAACAGAGCCAGCATGCTCAGACGAGTGATCCACACGCCGAGTACCGGTCGCGACGGCTTCGAATCAGAGAGATCGAGGCGGAGCGCGAGCAAGGGAGTGACCGCCATCCAAGCCATGGAAAAGGTCAGTGGAATATCGTAGATGCTGCCGCTGTAGTAGATCTGGCGACCGATGGCCCAGGTGGCCACATAGGAACTGGAGGCGTAGAGTGCACTCGCACCAAGCAGTTGTCCGTAAAGCTGCCGCCAGCCACCGCGAGCGGTGTAGGCGAGAAATGCGAGGGCCACCAGGAGCAGGAGTTTTTCGGTCAGATATGCGTGGTTCAAACTGGCGCTGTAAACCGCTTCATCGACCTGCACGGTTTGCCACGGGATGACGACGTATACATAGATAAAGACCCACCAGATGAGCAACAGGGTGAAGTCGAGCATGCGGACGCGTTCGTCGCGCTCCTCTTCGCGGAGATGAGGAAGCACGGCGAGCGCCGCGATCATCGGCACCAGATGCAGAAAAAGAACAATATCGCCCAGGAAGGGGTCGGGCACCTCCTGACGCTTGAGCACCTCAAAGTAAATCCACATTCCCTGGTAAGTAAGCCAGAAGAACATGCCTACACTCATCAGAATCCAGAAAAGCCGGATTTGAAACGTGGCACAGCGCGAACGCGAGATGTTAGGCAGAAAGGCGGCGGTAGCCACCAGCAGCAGACTGCCCTGGATGAGGTCACTGGCAATGGTAAGGGCATCTCCTCGCGGCATAAGTAGAGACGCAGCGGTCTGGGCGACGACCAGTGCGACCAACAGAGAGACCCAGATTTTCGTGCGCGCCATCAAGGCAGACCACCCCGCAGTTCATTCTAGAGGCAGATGTCGCTCCCGACAGGTTACTAGAGTAACCACTGGCGGCGGCGAGAATCGGGCGGTTCCCATGTGACCCCGGCTCAGCTGGGAACAAGATGCTCGTGGAGTTTGGCGGAGATTGCCTTTAGAATTAATAGCTCACCTGGTCGAATCGCTTAACGTCGAATTGCGAGAGTCACTTGCCCTGGATGATCCCTCACTACCGTGATCTATGGCGCTTTCGGGCGCCACTCAGCGCGGGCGAAATCCGGCGCACCGAGCGCTGGCTGGCAACCGCACGAGTCGCGCTGACGATTGTTGCGGAAGTGACGCTGTGGATGGAGCCGGTACGGGGCTTCGCGCATTCCCGCTGGCTCTACTGGCTGCTGACCGTGTACTTCGTGCACGCGGTGGTGGTCATGGTGCTGGTACGCTTCCGGCCGCAGTCAACGATGGCTTTCCGGGTTGTGGTGCATGCGGCGGACATCGTGTGGCCGGTGCTGATTTACCTGTTTGCGACCGCGCAACGGACTCCATTCGTTCTATTCTTCGTGTTTGTCATGGCGGAGGCGGCCTATCGCTGGGGGCTTTGGGAAACCGTGGCCACGGCGTTCACGGCGGTGGCTTTGTTGTGGGTGGCGGCTTTCGTCGTGCACGCGGCGCTTACATGGCCGAATTTTCCCCGGCTGGGTGTGACCGTGCATGAACTGGATCTCCAGCAACTGGTCATGTTTTCCGTGGATTTGATCGTGCTCGGATTCTTGCTCGGTTACATGTCGGAAAACCAGAAAAAGGTGCGTGGGGAACGTGCCGTAATCACGCGTGTTCTGAGTTCGACGCGGGTCGAGGCCGGACTGACCGGGACAATGCAGCAGATTCTGGGCGAGGTGATGAGCATCTATGGCGCCTCCCGCGTCCTGAGTGCGTCGCAGGAGGGGAATAGTTACCGGGTGTTTCTCGCCGAATTGAATAGCACCGGGGGCAACGAAACGTTGCGCTGGCGCGAGGCGTTGCCCGATACGGAAAAACTGTATCTCTTCGACACGCCCGCGGACGCGATTTTTGCGGTCCGCAATGCCAAGGGATTTGACACCGTGCTTCTCAATCGCGATGGAGGTCGGATGCGCGAAGTCCGTACGGACTTTCTTGAAGCGCTAGCGGGAGTGGAAAAGTTCGACTCGATCGTTTCCGTGGGCCTGGTGTTTGGAAGCGGATGGTCGGGCCGCGTGTTCCTGTTTAATCCACGGATCATGGGGAATCCAGAAGAAGAATTACGTTTCTTGCAGGAATTCGCGCAGCAAGTAGGTCCGGCGATTTACAACGTCTACCTGATGCGGCGTTTGCGGGAGCGGGCGGGAGCGGTCGAGCGGTCGCGGTTCGCGCGTGAACTTCATGATGGAGCGATTCAATCGCTGATCGCGGTGGAAATGCAGTTGGACGTGCTGCGACGTCAGTCTGGGACCCAGTCGCCCGTGGTGAAAACCGAGCTGGGGCGGATCCAAAAACTGCTGCGCGAGGAAGTGCTGAAGTTGCGGGAACTGATGCAGGCGATGAAGTCGTTCGAGGTCGATGCCGACCGGCTTCTGGGTTTTATCTCCGACACGGTAGAGCGCTTCCGGCGGGAGACGGGAATCGCAGCCGAGTTCGTCAGCGAACTCGATCGAGTCGATTTGGCGCAGAAAGGCTGCCGTGAACTGGCGCGCATCGTGCAAGAGAGCCTGGTGAATGTGCGCAAGCATAGTGGAGCGCACCACGTGCTGGTGCGCCTGGCGCAGCGAGCGGGAAATCTGCAGTTGACGGTGGAGGATGACGGAAAAGGATTTTCTTTTTCCGGAACGCTGTCGGATGCGGAACTGGAGACGACTGGCAAGGGACCAGCCGTAATCCGGGAAAGAGTACGCCTTCTGGCAGGGGAACTCACGATAGAATCGACTCCGGGGCACGGCGCCAGGCTGGAAGTACGGATTCCGCCGGCGAGGAAGACAAACTATGGATGGGCCCACTCGCGGTAAGTTACCAATGGATAGACCGACAATGGACCGGTCGACTCCGGACCGGCCGACAATCGATAGGCCGACGATTGACCGGCCGACAATGGAGAAGCGAATTCATCCCATACGGATCGTGATCGCCGACGATCACCCGATTTTTCGTGACGGTCTCAGGCGCCTGCTGGAATCGGAAGGCGATATGAAAGTGGTGGGCGAAGCCTGTGACGGACTTGAGGCGGTGAAGTTGGCGACCGAGATCAAGCCCGACATCCTTCTGCTCGATCTGGCCATGCCGCACCACACGGGTCTCGACGCCCTGCGCGACCTGAACACGCGCGCGAGCGGCGCCAGTGTGCGCATCATCCTGTTGACAGCCGCGGCGGAAAAGAAGCAGGTGGTGGAGGCGTTGCAATTGGGAGCGCGCGGCGTGGTGTTGAAGGATTCCGCGACTCAACTATTGCTCAAGGCGATTCATGCGGTGATGACAGGTGAGTACTGGGTGGGGCGCGACAGCGTCTCGAATCTGGTGCAGTACCTGCGCAACCTGATGCAGAGTACGAACGAGGAGACGAAGCAGAAGAAATTCGGCCTGACCCCGCGCGAACTGGAAATTGTCTCGGCGGTGGTCGCAGGCTATGCCAACCGTGAAATCGCGGAGTACTTCAAAATCAGCGAAGACACGGTGAAGCACCACCTCAGCAATATTTTCGACAAACTGGGAGTTTCGACCCGGCTGGAGTTGGCGCTGTTTGCGGTGAATCAGGGGCTTCCGATCAAGACGATTGTGTAGACGGTGTCGGTGGTTGGAGGTTGGTGGTCAGTCACTAGTCGATGGACTTTGTGTGTGGAAGCGCAGGGGCGCGGGACACGCGCCAGACCATCCAAAGCAAAACACTCATCATCACGACCGAGAGCTGGAGATGCGTCCAGCGCGTGATCGGCCCTCCAGTAAGCGGCGCAAGGAATCCTAAGTAAAGAGCAATCTTCATAGAAGAAACGGGATCTCGCCGTTCAGCCATGATCCGCTGAGTGATGGTTCGCTGTGTGGTGATCCAGTCCGACAGCAACAGAAACACCGGAGCAAGAATCACCAGGTCATACACAATCAGATGGGGAGCAACCAGGACGCTGGCGATGAGAAGCGACGAATAGCGCAGAGCTAAGGGAAGAAGCGGACGACGCGACCACACGGCGGCGGTCATTCCGAGGATCACGACAGCGCTGAGGATGTAGAGTGCGAGCGGCAGAGCGTGGCCGGGAATGAGCATGGTCCAGAAGATTCTCAGGTTGTGAGTCTGATACGGTCGAGGCTCGAGCACCGGCACGCTATAGAGCACGCTGCCGATTGTGCGGATCCAGGCGCGGAGCGAGTCGGCACCGTAGTAGATGACGGACACAGCCAGTTGAGCGGCAGCGGACAACATGCCTCCTGCAATCACTCGCCACGCGCGCGTATAGGCGAATACAAACGCTGCGGCGATTCCCAGTTGCGGCTTAAAGATCAGGCACCCAAGCGCCAGTCCCGCCAGAAAAGGGCGTTCGTCTCGCAAAAAGAAAAACGCGACCGTGAAGCATGCGAGCGCAATCGCGGACGTCTGTCCCCAAACCATCAAGTGGAAGAAGCCGGGAAATGCGATGGCGAGAAGCAATACGGTCCAGCCTTCGTTCCGCAGCCCCGGACATGCCCGCCACAGCGCGTAGCAGCAGAGGCCGTATAGCAGCGCACTGATCGCCAGCCAGATGACGAGCGCGGTGCCGTAGGGCAGGGCCGCCAGCGGCGCGAAGAAGATGGAAATCTGCGGCGGGTACATCGGGATATATCGGATTCCGGCGGCCGCAGGGATGCGGCGCGCGGTGATCTCCGCTTGTGCGTCCGCGTTGTAGAGATCGGCGGTGCGATGCTCGAGCCCCACTGATCCCAGCGTGTACAGATGCGAAAAGTCTGTTCCCTTTAAATTTCCATTGCGATCGCGGAGACCGGGCGTGGCGACAACCCAGGCGTAAACCGACCACAAGCACAAAGCGAGGATCGTCGCGTGCACTCGCAGCCGCCTGCCGGTGATCCAACTCGCAGTGAACCAACTCCCGGTGAACCAACTGCGAGTGAGCGGAGCGTCGATCCGCGGCTGGGAACCAAGGGTCATGGGGTCAACCAATAGCGTAACTCAAGGCCGTACCCTCAAAAGCACGCAATGAACTTGTAGTCAATACGTTGGCGGGAGGTTGGCGAGAGCACTGAAGGAAGTAAGGTGAACCCCCTAGAGATGGCACGATAGTGCCATATTAGGCACTGGCGTGCTATTGGGCGCACGGACCGCATCAGATATTTTACAATCATACGACGGCGAACTACTGTCCCGAGATACCTCTGAAGCTTGGGCGCGCCGTTGATGGGGGAAACGTGATCAATAGAATGCGTCAACTTTGGGCTGAGGAGAGCGGCCAGGATGTCGCTGAATACGCCGTGATGCTCGCCGTAATCCTGGTCATCGTGATTGGCACGGTAAGGTTGATCGGCAGCAATGCCAACAATGTGTTTTCGCAAGTCTCAAGTCAGATGACGCAATAGCTGCACGATGCTAGCCCCACTGCGTCCGGCAGGGGGCTTCCCTGAAGTTTTTCTGTAGCTTCAATCTTCTGTAGCTTCAATCCCTCGAAGACAAGGCATCTAAAAGCAGTAATCTTTCCTACTGCCCCGACGGAGCCGCTGCCGTTTTCTCCGTCGCCGGAGGCGCCTTTTCTTGACCTGTGGCACTAAGCCGGATGAGGAACGGGAAGAACGGCGTAACCTCAAAGGGCATTTTCTCGGCTGCCGAGGTAATCGCTACGGGCTTGGTCTTGATCAATTCAAGTTGATCGCTCCAAGGGTCGACCTTGACGCGCCCTCCGAGAGGAAGCGCCGCGACCTGGTCGGCTTTTTTCGGATCGAATTGCGGCGAGGACATCATCAACGAAGACATTCGTGTGGCGTTGCCGTTGAGCAGACTGTCTCCGAGGTGGGCCCGGATCAGGTTCTTCAACTCCGGAGCGCGCGCCTGGACGGCCTTGAGGAACAAGCCGGCGTTGCCGAGTTTATCTTTGTAAGGCGAGTTGTTGAGCAGTTCGATGGCTTTCTTATCGGCGGCTTCTTCTTCACCCTTATCGCGCGCGAAATCCATGCGCTCGAAGGTGCGATCATCGGGGAAAAACATGCGATCGTTGAAAGCGAGTTTGGTATCGAGATGATGACCGAGCACGATGTGTGACAGTTCGTGGGTCAGAATCATGGCCAAGGCCGCTTCGTCGGGCAGCACATCGATCATTCCCCGGCTCACGACAATGGTGTGTCCAATCGTGAAAGATTCAAGCGGCGTGGTCATCAGCACCCGGCAATGGATCTCCGGTTGAATATCGAGGTTATTGGTGACCATCACATTGTTGACCACGGTTGCCAGCACCTTGTCGATCTCGCCTTCCGGCGCCAGCAGGCCAATCTGCTGCAAGCGGTCAATCACGTTGATTTCAGCCTGGCGTTCCCACGCGCGTTGCGCTTCGATCGGAGTAGCATCCTGCGCTTTCTGACTCTGGTCCTGAACCGCCTGCGGCGCGTCGACAGTGATCTCAGTGAACTCGGAGTTGCGGCGCAGATCCTTCAGGTTGTATCCCCATAGCCGCGTCTGCGCCTTGTAGTTCAGGGTCTGACCAATCCGATACTTGAGATCGGACTCCTCGGAATAAATCAGCGAAGGCAGCCAGACACCGGGGCGGAGGTTCGCGCGCCAGCTGTCAAAGTGCAGGTAATAACTGGCTCGTGGATGCGGATAATAAGTGCCATTGAAACGGACGATGTTATAGTCCTGATCTTCAATCCAGATGCGGCCGAGGAATCGTCCTTTGCCAGCGTCTTTCTTGGGAGCCACATCCATGACGATGCAGCGCACTTCGCCGAGGAATTCGCGGCGGACGAAGGTGAAGTCGTAATCCTTGCGTTGAAAATCCTGATCGAGGATGACCATCTGGGCAAAACCCAGAGGCAGGAACTTCATGGAATAAACATTCTTCAGCTTGCCGATCATGCGCTTCCCAAGACCGGAGGTGGTGGGAGAGCTGAACGTGCGGTCATCCGTGCCCTCGGTCATATCCAATCGGCCGAGGAAGTACACGTCGCTCACCGGAGTGGGAGCGTCAATTTCTTTGTCTTGCTTGAGATTCTGGAGATACGTTTCGACCAGCGGATGAAGGTGCTTCATCTGCGCCATGAAGAAATGTTCACGCTCCACCGCTCGATCGATTACCTGATCGAAGCTGTTGGCAGAGACGACAGCCTGTTGACCGGCGGAGTCTCGACCCGAAAGCCGGGGTTGCGGTACGGCTTGAACGGGCGGAGTCTGAACCGGTGAAGCCTGAACGGGTGCAGCCGGAACGGGTGCAGCCTGAACGGGCGCAGTCTGAACCGGCGCGGGCTGAACCGGTGAAGCCTGAACCGGTGATGTCTGGGCCGCGGGTGAGTCCTGAGGTGGCGAGGTCTGAGCGAGCGAAGACTGCGTAAACAGCAACGCGCTGCCGCAGACCAGAAAGAGCGCAAAAGCCGATCGGGAAGGCAACATTATTAACCTGATTTATTCTATCGTAATTGCGCCCTGCGAAAATGCAATCCTAAGACGCGAGCAGAAACTGGATGTGTAATACCGCCTCAGAGTCCGTAGGTTGTCCATCTTTCTGGGCAGGCTTGAACTGAATTTTCTGGGCTGCGCGAACTGCCGATTCGTCCAAACCATGACCAAGACCGTGCACCACCTTGACGACGCGAATCTGACCGGTTGCAGAAAATACAATATCGAGTAGAACTTCGCCCTCAATCTTAAGCTGCCGCCCTTCGTCAGTGTAAACCGGACGCGGCTTGTAGGTAATCTCAACCGGAAAGGTTTTAACCACGTCGGCGGCCTTGGGTTTGGGCTGCGCGGTTGCGACCACGTCGGCGTCTCCGAAGCCAGCCTGGCGGACAGTGCCTCGCGAACCGGAAATGCCAGTGCTGTTGCCGGTGGCGACGCCGCTTCCGAAACCGGTGCTTGCGACCACGCCACGTGCGCCATGCGATCCGCCGGTGCCATTGCCGGAACCGGGACCATAGGGCAAGTCATACGAACCCGCCTGCGCGATCGTCACCGGATGGCCATGCGGATCGGATGCGGGCACGCCGTTCGGATCGCCGAAACCTCCGGTTTGCACTTTCTGGGGTGCGGCGGCCATCGTCGGCGTAGCGGAACTTCCCGTCGAAAACACATTTGTCTTGACCGGTGGCCGCGGGATCAGCGGCTTTTCATCCGGCAATATTTCTTTCTTGGCAGCCAGCGTTACCTTGGGAGCCTGTTCCTCGGGCAAAGGCTGCTTTTTCTGAACTAATTCGGCCGGAACCCGCATGGCTTGCGGGCGTGGCGTTACCGGTTCGGTAATTTTTGGAGCAGGAAGAGGAAAATGCTTGACCGGAGCGGGAGCCTGCGGAACCGGAGGCGGAGTGCTCACCAGGCTGACAAAATGGTAGTCGTGCACCGGTAACACCAGAACCTCAGGATGGAGAATGGCGGTGATGAGGAAGAACGTCATCACCAGTGACTGCATGCCGTAGCTAACGACAAACCTTCCCCAACGGGTTCCAGGCTCAGGAAGAAGGCCTAGCGTCAGTTGTGAATTCTGGGAGTCCATATCCGGTACCTCATTAGCATTAGCCTGATACTTTTGCTTAGCACTTGTCGAAGAAGTGGTCAATCCCCGGAAACCAGCATTTCAGATGCCTCGGGAGACGGCCGAAGGACGACACTTCTAACCAAGTCAAGTGCACGCCAAAGGCCATCTTCGAGCGACGCGTTCTCTAGCTAAGATGCTGTTAAGAGACAATTTGCTTAAGCTTTAGTTTATTTCAGCGGGCTCAAAAAACCTGCCTGCAAGGTTTTTCCTACTTAGGGAAGGGAAAATTTGTGGACTCGGGAAGATTTTGCCGAGAACCCGATGCGCGAAGCACATAGCAAGTCGTGGCAGAGTCGAGGGACCCCCACCCAGACTAAGGTCGACTCGGACGGTTCTACTCTTCCTCTTCCTCGTCCAGTTTGATGCGAAGCGACTTGAGAAACTTCAGATCCGAATCACTGACTTTCAAACCGGGATTGGTGCTCAGCGTGGAGACGAGCGATTCCTTGTCGGTCGTGTGTTCGCCTTGCTTGCTGACGCCAATCGTGGCTTCGAGGACGAGAAAAATGTCGTAGCCACCTTCCTTGATACGGGCAACGACTTCGGCGATCGATTCGGAATCGGACAGAGACTCATTGATCGCTTCTCCGAGTTCTTTCATGAGTTGCTTCAGTTGCTGATCCACGAATCCCCCTCGAAACGGACGCCGCTGATGGGCATACGTCACAGACCGCTGTGACGGCGCCCACGGTCATTGTACGCCCGCCCGCTGCTAAAATCGACTGTTAGTGAGGGGCGATGGGTCACAGATTCAGCTCGCCACGGAGGCGCGGAGCCATGCAGAAAGCCAACCGCTTGGCAACGCCTTCCTCTGCTGCTTTTTGCAGGTATAAGGTTTCTCTGTGGCTCCGCGCCTCCGTGGTGAAAAAGGCGTGAACTGGGCGACAGACGCGATGGAGTTATGATCGACGGCCAAGCGGTGAAAAAAATCGTACTGACTTTCCGGGCGGCCATCCATCTGGTCGTCGAGACAGTGGAGAGCAGCCGGACCGGCCGGGCCATCCTGGGGGGAATCCGCGAGACGGCACGCTCCGTGGGGAAGGTCTTGCATCAACTCTGGCTGGAAGTAACCGGATTCACATTCCTGGCAATGGCCGCGGTCGGAGCGCTCGCCGGAGTTCGCGAGTATGGCAAGTACCAGTCCGGCCACGCCACCGGACCGGGACGATTGATGCTGGCCGTATGCTTCACGGCTACTTTCGCATGGTTTGGGCTGAGTTCATTCTGGCGTGTGAGGCGAAGGGCAAAGAGCCAATAGCCAATGGCAAATAACAAAATAACCAATAGCAAAATAGCAAATATCTAAAGATCGGACTGAGAGCAGCCAAGAAGGGCAGGAAATCATGACGGAGCTTAAGACGGCCGAAGTCCCCACCAAGCGAGCGGCCGCCCTTCCCAACGAAGAGACATCCTCTCACATTGGCGTAAGCCCTCTCTACACGCCGGTTGATCTCGCAGCGTGGGACTACGACCGCGACGTGGGATATCCCGGAGACTTCCCCTACACACGCGGCGTGCAGGCGACGATGTATCGTGGCCGGCTCTGGACGATGCGCCAGTACGCCGGCATGGGCGACGCTGAGGAATCAAACAAACGCTACAAGTATCTGCTTGCGAACGGGACTACCGGTTTGTCCGTCGCCTTCGATCTGCCGACGCAGATCGGCCTCGATTCCGACCATCCTCTGGCAGCAGGAGAAGTGGGCAAAGTTGGTGTGGCGATCGATTCCATTGAAGATATGCAGCGCCTGTTCGACGGCATCGACCTGACCGCGATTTCAACTTCGATGACGATCAATGCCACAGCGTCGATTCTGTTGGCGCTTTACGTAGCCGTGGCGCGGCGCCAGGGTATGGACATCCGGAAGCTCTCGGGCACGGTGCAGAACGATGTGCTCAAGGAATACATTGCGCGGGGAACCTATATTTATCCGCCGCAGCAGGCGATGCGCATCATCACCGACATTTTTGCCTGGTCAAAAGAGAATGTACCGGAATGGAACACGATTTCGATCTCGGGCTATCACATGCGCGAGGCAGGATCCACCGCGGTGCAGGAAGTCGCCTTCACCCTGGGCAACGGCATTGCCTACGTGGAAGCGGCGATTCGAGCGGGCCTGGATGTCGACAAGTTTGCGCCCCGGCTTTCGTTCTTCTTCAACGCCCACAGCAATTTTTTGGAGGAAGTTGCGAAATTCCGTGCCGCGCGCCGCATGTGGGCAAAGATTATGCGCGACCAGTTCAAGGCGAAGAATCCAAAATCGTGGATGCTCCGCTTCCACGCGCAGACGGCCGGTTCCACACTCACGGCGCAGCAACCGGAGAACAACATTGTACGGACGGCGATCCAGGCGCTGGCGGCAGTGCTTGGCGGAACGCAGTCCTTGCATACGAATTCGTTCGATGAAGCGCTGGCGTTGCCGACCGAAGCTTCGGCGCGAATCGCCCTGCGCACGCAACAGGTCATCGCGTTTGAGTCAGGTGTACCACAAACCGTCGATCCGCTTGCCGGATCGTATTATGTGGAATCGCTGACCAGCGAAATCGAAAAGCGAGCCGTCAATTACCTGGACAAAATCGAAACCATGGGCGGCATGCTGAAAGCAATCGAACGGGGATACGTCCAGCAGGAGATCCAGAACGCCGCCTACGCATATCAGCAGGCGGTCGATAAGCAGGAAGCCGTGGTCGTTGGCGTGAACCGGTTCCATATCGAACAGGAGCACGCCGTGCCGATCCAGCGCATTGACCCGGCACTGGAACCGAAACAGGTAGAACGCTTGCGGGCGGTGCGTGCCAAGCGCAATGCCGAAACCTGGAAAGCCGCGATCCGCGCGGTCGAAGACACGGCGCGCTCAGGAGAAAATCTAATGCCGCGCATCCTGGCGGCCGTAGAGGCGAATGCGACGGTTGGTGAAATCTCTGACGCGATGCGACACGTGTACGGGGAATACAAAGAAGCGGTCGTGATCTAGCGAACGGGTGGGTTGGCGATCTTGTAGTCGCAGGCGGTTCGGCAGGCTTCGCAGTACAGCAGCCCATCTGTACAGAGGCATACTTCGAGTTGGGACTGGCACAAAACACAAAACTTTTCGCACGAGCAATGCTCTTCAACCTGCTCGCATTGAGCGCAGACGATACGGCGTGCAGTCGGTCTAGAGGACATGCTCGGAGTGTAGTTCGACAATGGCAGCAATGAAACATAACGGAAGTCACCGGGAAGCGGGTCTCAGGTCTCAGGAAGAGCAACCGCTGCGGACGCTGGAGAGCTTTGACTTCGATTTTCCTGCGACCTGAGACCTGACACCAGAGACCTGCTTCTGTGTTAACTTAATCAGTTCCAGTTTCACGTCTGACCGAGGTTTCTACTTGTCCGCAGTCGAAACAACTCCCATCGCTGGCAAGACGGTCCGCAAGACCGCGCTGAACGCGGTCCATCGTCAGATGGGCGCCAAAATGGTCGAGTTTAACGGCTGGGACATGCCCGTCGAATATCCGTCATCCATTGGCTGCGGCATCGTGAATGAGCACATGGCGGTGCGCACCGGAGTCGGCATCTTTGACGTCAGTCACATGGGCGATATCCGCCTGGCCGGCCCGGGAGCACTCGCCGCCGTGCAGCATATCTCGATGAACGATGCAGCGCGGCTGGCGATCGGGCAAGCGCAGTATTCGGCGTTGCTCTATCCGCAAGGAACTTTTGTGGACGATGTGATTGTCCACCGCCTCGGCCAAGACGACTACTTCCTGGTGATTAACGCGGGCACGCGCGAAAAGGACTTCAGTTGGGTGCGCGACAATACGCGGCAGTTTGACTGCAAAGTTGAACATCTCTCCGATGACTTCACGCAGATTGCCATCCAGGGTCCGAAGGCCGTGGACGTGGTGCAAAAGCTGACCGATGCCGACCTGAGTGCGGTGAAATTTTACTGGGTGACGCGCGGCACCTTGTGCGGCCTGAAGAATATCCTGATCGGCCGTACCGGCTATACCGCCGAAGACGGATTCGAAATTTACATTCCTCCGGATGAGGCCACCAGCGCGCGGGTCTGGCACGAGATTCTAGAGGCGGGAAAGGAATTTGGCTGCGTTCCCTGCGGCCTTGGCGCGCGCAACACGTTGCGGTTGGAGGGAAATCTTTCGCTCTACGGCCACGAAATCTCGGACACGATTAACGTCTGGGAAGCGGGACTTGATCGCTTCTGCAAGGTGGAGAAGCCCGAGTTCATCGGCCGGGCCGCGCTCGAGAAGGCGAAAGCTGACGGCCTGAAGAAAACTCTGGTCGGGCTGGAGATGGTCGATCGAGGAATCGCCCGCGACGGATACAAGATCCTTGACGACGCTGGACACGAGATCGGTTATGTGACGAGCGGCTCGCCAGCGCCGTTCCTAAAGAAAAATATCGCGCTGGCCTATGTGCCGCCGGAGCGGGCTGCGATTGGGGCCACGCTAGGAGTCGAAATTCGCGGCCAGGGTGTCAAAGCGCAGGTGGTACCATCGCCGTTTTATAAACGTCCAAAGAAGTCGTAGCGCCAGGCGTTGCGGTGGCTGTCGGGAGGCGTCTTCGGCCGGGGAATCGAGGGCGAGACGCCCTCGGGACAGCCGGCAGGATGCCGGCGCTACAAGCTAAAAGCCAGGAGCCAAGAGCAAGATGTCCTATCCAATCGACCGCAAATACACCAAAGAGCATGAGTGGATCACTGCTGATGGCACGATCGGCGTCACCGTCCATGCCCAGGAAGCTCTCGGCGACATCGTGTTCGTGGAACTGCCGAAGCCAGGAACAGAACTTACCAAAGGCAACGCCTTCGGCACGGTCGAGTCCGTAAAAGCGGTTTCCGACATATTTGCTCCCGTCTCGGGCACCGTGACCGCCACGAATGAGGCTCTCGCCACGGCTCCGGAGCAGGTGAACAAAGACGCGCATGCGGCATGGCTGATCAAGATCAAGGTGAAGGATCCGTCGGAGTTGAATGCCCTGCTCTCAGCGGCCGACTACGAAAAATTCGTGAGCGAAGAGGCGGGGCACTGAGAAAACATTGAGACATTGAGTCATTGAATCATTGAATCATTCTATTGAGTGATTGAATCAATGCCTTCGTGACGTAGTGAGTTAATGAGTTAATGACTCAATGATTCAATGACCAAATGATTCAATGACTATGAGATATCTGCCTAAGTCACCCGGGGATCGCGCCGCCATGTTGCAGGCGATCGGAATCCGCTCCATGGATGAACTTTTTTCGCCAATCCCCGCCGAATATCGCTTGAAAGGCGATCTTGCGATTCCGCGGCAAATGGCCGAGTCGGAAATCGTCGACTGGTTCAAGCAACGTGCCAAAGAAAATGGCGAAGGTTACACGAGTTTTCTCGGAGCCGGCGCTTATTTCCATTACCGCCCGGTTGTGATTGACGCATTGGTGCAGCGCGGGGAATTTCTGACCTCCTACACGCCGTATCAGGCCGAGTTTGCGCAGGGGACACTGCAGGCGATCTTCGAGTTCCAGACCATGATCGCGGAACTTACCGGCATGGACCTGGCGAATGCCTCGATGTACGACGGCTCGACGGGTGCGACGGAAGCCGTAATGATGGCGGTCCGCGTCACCGGAAGGCATTCGGCGGTGATTGCGCGCAGCCTGCATCCCGAGTATCGCGAAGTGCTCAACACCTACGCGACGCACCAGGCGATTCCGCAGAAGTTGGTCGGATTTACGGACTCAGGGCAGATCGATCTCAAGGAACTCGAGAAGGCAGTAAGCGACGATACGGCGTGCGTCCTGATTCAGTCGCCAAATTTCTTTGGGACGATTGAGGATATCGAGGCCATCGCCGAGATCGCACATCAACGCGGAGCGCTGCTGATTGTCTCGATCGCCGAGGCGGCATCGCTCGGGATTGTCGAGCCGCCGCGCACAGCCGATATCGTGGCCATGGAGGCGCAGTCGTTCGGAGTGCCTCTCGGATTCGGCGGTCCCTACTGCGGCGTGCTCGCCACCAAAGAGAAATTCGTGCGCCAGATGCCCGGCCGGCTCGTGGGTCAGACCGTCGACAAGAACGGCAAGCGCGGTTTCGTACTAACGCTGGCTACGCGAGAGCAGCACATCCGGCGCGAGAAAGCGACTTCGAATATCTGCACCAACCAGGCTCTGGTCGCGCTGATGGTGAACATCTTCATGACCGTCTACGGAAAGATCGGCTTGCGGGAACTGGCCAAGCAGAACCTGGCCAAGACGGCCTACGCAGCCGGCGAGTTCAGCAAACATGCCAAAGTGCTGTTCGCGGCCGCACCGCGCTTCAACGAGTTCGTCGTGCAGACCAGCGAAGATCCCTACGCCATCAATTCGCGGTTGCTGGGACATAAAATCGTCGGTGGATTCCCGCTGAAGAAGTTCTATCCCGAACTCGGCCACGCCGCGCTGTGGTGCTGTACGGAATTGACGACACGATCGATGATCGATAAGGCGATCGATACTGCGTTTGGCGTTGTCGCCGAGAGCGAGGGTTCCGTGCGAACTCAAGATGTCGAGCCCGAAGGGGTGGCGCGATGACGACCAAGCACATCACTCGCAAGGCGACGCGCCACATCAGCCAGAACGAAGGCTTGATCTTCGAGAAGTCGTCTCCCGGCAAAGCGGCCTGGAAGTTGCCGCCGCTCGACGTTCCGGAAGTGGACACGGCGAAGCTGCTCGGCAAGCAGGAACGCAGGGACCTTGGCAATATGCCGGAGGTCAGCGAGATCGAAATCATCCGCCACTTCACGCGGCTTTCGACGTGGAATTACGCCATTGATTTAGGCATGTATCCGCTGGGCTCGTGCACCATGAAGTACAACCCGCGCGTCAATGAATTCGTGGCGCGCATCGAAGGCCTTGCCAACGGACATCCCTATCAAGCCGAGAAAATTTCGCAAGGCGCGATGCAAATCATGAAGACGCTGAGCGACTGCCTTCTCGAAATCACAGGAATGGACGCGATCACCTTGCAACCCGCCGCGGGAGCGCAAGGCGAGCTCACCGGACTGCTGATGGTGCGCGCCTATCACCAGTCGCAGGGAAACGCGCGCAAGAAAATTCTGATTCCCGACTCGGCGCACGGAACGAATCCGGCGACGGCGGCGACGGTTGGTTATGCGGTTGAAAATCTGAAATCAAACGATCGCGGGATGGTCGACGTGGCGGCGCTGGCCGCGCAGATGAATGAAGACGTCGCCGCGCTCATGGTGACCAATCCCAACACGCTAGGTGTTTTCGAGCAGGAGATTCACAAGATTGCCGACCTCATGCACGCCAAGGGCGGCCTGCTCTACATGGACGGCGCCAACATGAACGCGCTGGTCGGCAAGGCGCGGCCGGGAGATTTTGGCGTCGATGTCATGCATCTCAACCTGCACAAGACGTTTTCCACGCCGCATGGCGGAGGCGGTCCGGGATCGGGGCCGGTCGCGGTGAAGAAGATTCTGGCGCCGTTCCTGCCGACGCCGGTCGTCATCACGAAGCCGGATGGCACGCTCGGCTTCGAATACAACCGTCCTCAATCGGTGGGCCGCGTGCGCGCGTTTTACGGAAATTTCGGAATGTTCATCCGCGCGCTCGCCTACATCTTTGCGAACGGTCCCGACGGTCTGCGGCAGACGACCGAAGACGCGGTGCTCAATGCGAATTACATCCGCAAAGGGCTCGAAGGCGTTTACGACCTGCCCTACTCGACACCGTCGATGCATGAAGTCGTCTTCAGCGACAAGGTGCAGTCGAAGAAGGGCGTCAAGACAATGGACCTGGCAAAACGCCTGATCGACTACGGGTTCCATCCTTATACGACGGCGTTTCCGCTGATCGTTGCGGGTGCGCTGATGATCGAGCCGACTGAGAGCGAGCCGAAAGAAGAGCTGGATCTGTTCATCGAGGCGATGAGGTCGATTGCGGAAGAGGTGGAAGAAGATCCACAGTTCGTGCTGGACGCTCCGCACAACACGCGCATCTCGCGCCTGGATGAGACGGCCGCGGCGCGCAAGCCGGTACTGCGCTGGAAGCCGTAGCTATCGGGCGATCGGGTGATCGGGTGATCGGGCCATCTAACAACGCCTGTCTCGGCGAAACGCCCCATCTTGCTAGAATCACCTAAGTCCCCTCTCTATGCCCGACGATCCAGTCAGTTCCGCGAGCGCGCGCCAGCTGGCCGAAGACCATTACTATGCTGCGCTCGATTTGGTTCTCGAAGGCCACCACGAGCAAGCCATCGAACAGTACCGACTGGCGCTCGCGGCCGATCCGAAGTTCACCGACGCGCTGCATGGACTGAGCCGGTCGCTGCAGGATCTCAACCGCTTCGACGAAGCGATCGCTGTCTCCCGGCAAATCTCCGAGATCGATCCCGACGACATTTTGGCGCATACCAGCCTCTCGATCCTGTATCAGAAAAAAGGATTGGTTCCCGAGGCCGAGGCGGAAGGCAACAAGGCGCGGGTACTGGGATGGAAACAGCAGTTGAAAAAGGGCAGCGCTGGTTAGCCTGTGAGAAACTTCCGAGGTCCGATTTCTATCAGATGTTCACCAGTTAGCGATCGGCTTGGGCGGACGAATGCGTCCGCCCCTACACGAGCACTGTCGCCATCGGTGGCGTGGGCAGCTGAGTTTGGGGTAAACTCCGACACGCAATTTACGGCAACCGATGCACGCATCAGCTCTCCCATCCCAATCTCGCTCGGAGGATTCGCATGACCCGATTCAACGCATGGAAACACGCCTTTGCCGTCCTCGCATTCTGTGTGGGTGCAGTGCTACTCGTTCCTGCCCGAACCTTGAAAACGATACGCAACTTCCATGGTTGGGATGGCAATAATCCCTACTCCGCGCTCATCCAGGGGACGGACGGAAACCTCTACGGCACCACCGTCGACGGCGGAGCCTACCATGGTGGCACCATTTTCAAAATCACTCCCAACGGAGAATTGACGAGGCTCTACAGTTTCTGTTCGCAGGACTCTTGCGCGGATGGCGAATATCCGGTTATGGCGTTAGTTGAAGGCCCGGACGGAAACTTCTATGGCACCACGCAATCGGGTGGAACGAGCGGCGGGTGGGGCACCGTTTTCAAGATCACGCCAATGGGCACGCTGACCACGCTCTACAGCTTTGGCGGGCCCGATGGCGCTGGTCCGTACAGCCCGTTGCTGATTGCCAGGAATGGAAATTTCTATGGGACAACCAATGGAGGCGGGAATTCCAACGCCGGCACGGTGTACGCGATCACTTCGACCGGCACACTGACAACTCTGTATAACTTCTGTTCGCAAGCGGGCTGCACAGATGGTCAATATCCCGTGGGAGCGCTGATCCAGGCGAGCGATGGGGAGATTTATGGAACAACGCACGCGGGTGGTAGCTACGCTGCCTGCAATGTGGATGGCTGCGGCACAGTCTTCAAAATCACGCTAAGCGGAAAGCTGACAACGTTGCATGCCTTCGACGCGACCGACGGCGATTATCCCTACGGCGGGGTGGTCGAGGGCGCCGGGAAAATATTTTATGGCACGACTGGCGCTGGCGGCGCGAACGACGAAGGCACCGTCTTCGCGATGACCGCTAAGGGCGCACTGACCACACTGCACAGCTTCGAGGGCACCGATGGGGCAACGCCATACGGAATTTTGCTGGGCACTGACGGCAACTTCTATGGGACCACCGAAACTCTGGGCAACCACTTTGGGGGCACGGTTTTTGAAATGACCCCCGCCGGCACGCTGACCACTTTGCATAATTTTGACGGGACCAATGGCAAGAACTCTTATTGCGGGCTGGTCGAAGGAACGAACGGGGTACTCTACGGAACCACGTACTTTGGCGGGGTGAAAAATGATGGAACGGTATTTAGTATTTCGATGAGGCGGAATGCCGAGTAGTGAATGCATCACGATCTGAGAGTGGGCGCTGGGGTCAGCGCCGCTTCGTGCGGGCCATCTCGGCGAGCCGCGCCTTGACCATTTTTTTCACCAGGGCGGCGGGCAGAGGCTGGTCCACCGGGAAGTGAATGGTCCCTTTGGAAGTCTTGTACCCCTGGAGTTCGTTCTTGAACGCTTTGATCACAGATGCGGTCGGGAAGAAACTGCAATGGTTCGAAAACGCAGCGAACCACACGAGCGTTCCTTTGTACTTGAAGGCCGGGATTCCATAACTGATGGCCTCGGTAGCCTCGGCCGGCACGGCGGACCGAATTGCCGAGCGCATCCGCTGTAAGGTGCTGCGCGCGGGTTCAGGGACGGCGGCCAAGTAATTTTCCACGGTCTTTGGAACTGAACGGCGGGCGCTGGAATCTGCTTTTTTCATACGGGCAATATTATCTAAAGTGCGGGGGCGGGAGTGAGAATGCCTCCGCACTCCGGTCGGTGGGTGAGGTGCAGGGGTCCTTCGACTACGTTGTCGCTCGCTACGCGACCGACAACTCCGCTCAGGATGACACGGGTGGAAGAGGGATCACACGGGATGGAAGAAGAATGACACTGGGTGGAAGAAGGATGACACGGGTGGAAGCTTAGACGGGTCTCGCGCGCCAAGGCGGCCGCATGCCGCGTTACCATGCCGCGTTACAATGGGAATGGAGTTTTCTATGCGAGAAGTGGTTGTGGTTTCTTCGGTCCGCACTCCGGTGGGGCGCGCTTATAAGGGGACGCTGCGGGCTACGCGTCCTGATGAATTGGCCGCGGTTGCGATTAAGGGCGCGCTGGATCGCGTGCCGCAGCTTGATCCCAAGGAAATTGAAGACGTCATTATGGGCTGCGCTATGCCTGAGGGCGAGCAGGGGATGAACGTGGCCCGCATTGCCTCGTTGCGGGCGGGGCTGCCGGTTGAGGTGTCGGCGGTGACGATCAATCGCTTCTGCTCGTCTGGATTACAGGCGATTGCCATGGCGGCCGAGCGCATTATGAGTGGCGGCGCCGAGGTGATGGTGGCGGGCGGGACCGAGTCGATGTCGATGATCCCCATGGGTGGGCACAAGATTTCGCCGAATCCTTGGCTGGTGGATCATTATCCGGACGCTTATCTTTCGATGGGCCTGACGGCGGAGCGACTGGCGTCGCGCTTTGGCATTACGCGCGAGGCGTGCGATCAGTTTTCGTTGCGCAGCCATCAGAAGGCGCTGGCGGCGATTGCCGCGGATAAGTTCGAGGATGAGACTGTCGCCGTGCCGGTCAGCTTTACGACTCCGAATGGATCGAAGCCGAAAAAGCAGGAAATTTCTTTCAAGGTGGATGAAGGGCCCCGCGCCGATACTTCGCTCGAGGCTCTGGGTGCGCTGAAGCCTGCGTTTCACGTGAAGGGCGTGACCACGGCGGGCAATTCTTCGCAGATGTCGGATGGGGCGGCGGTCACGGTGGTGATGTCGGCGGAGCGGGCGCGAGCGCTGGGCATAACTCCGCTGGCTCGCTACGTCGCCTTCGCTACCGCCGGATATAAGCCGGAAGAAATGGGCCTGGGGCCGGTGTTCGCCATCCCCAAGGCGCTTAAGCTGGCGGGATTGAGGCTCTCGGATATTGACGTGATCGAACTGAACGAAGCGTTCGCGGCGCAGTCGCTGGCGGTGATCCAGGAAGCAGGGCTCGATCTGGAGCGCGTGAATCCGAATGGAGGCGCCATCGCTCTCGGCCATCCGCTGGGATGTACGGGTGCGAAGCTGACGGCCAGCGTGATCCGAGAACTCAAGCGCCGCGGAGGCCGCTACGGGATGGTCACGATGTGCGTTGGCGGGGGTATGGGCGCGGCAGGGATTTTCGAAAATCTGAACTGATTGCGAGGCTTGGGAATTACCTGCGAGGCCGGTTCATGCACTCCGGTTAACGAACTCCTCGATCATTCAGAAAGGCGCTGTAGGCCTTGTCCGTGATCAGGATGTGTTCCTTCAGCCAGTTCTGCAGGAACAACATCAGGGAGACGGGAACGCCAGGCTTGCCGGCGCGATGATCCGCCAGGAACTTAGCCACTGCCTGAGTGAACCTATCGTGTTCGGTGCGATGGGCAGCGGTTCCGGGGAATCCATACTCTGCCATGAGCGTCTCTTCGGCGGCAAAGTGATGCAGAGCGTGGTCGATGAGTTTTTGCAGAATCCTGCCGGTGACGCTTCCACCGGTGCCACTCGCCAGCGCATCGTTCAATTCGTTGATATTCGTGAAAAAACGTTTGTGATGATTATCGAGGGCAGCGATGTTCACGCTGTATTTTTCTGTCCAGCGAAAGGTTGTAGACGTAGCGGTCATGGTGGGGCGTCCCTAAGGGGATATCGGCCGTTGTGAGATTTTCGTGACAGCAGAAGCAGAAAAATCTGTCTCAGGAGTCAGTGGTTGGCCTTCCTGAGACCTGACTCTGAGACACGAGGACTGCTCGTACCGAATCTGCGGTGGCCCTTAATAACTGAATCTTTGCCGATCGTCATGTCCAATCCGGCTGTTTTGGGGTATCCTTTGCTGTCGGTTTACCATCTCACCAAGTAGAACGACGAACGATTTTCTCCCATTTGCGTTCCCTCGGTTGGAGGTGCTTCATGCGGCTCCCCGGTCTTGTCGTAGCATCTATCCTATTGTTTTCACTAACTATTCTTGGACAGCACGCCTCCGGGGGCGGGGGCGGTGCCAACTCGGGCGGGTCTCACGGCAGTTCGGGATTTTCTAGCGGGTACTCTGGAGGCTACTCGAGCGCAGCACCTTCGCACGTCGGCTCGACCAGTTCCGCAGTTTCGCACACTTCGGGGAGCACCTCATCCTCCAGTGGACGAGCGACTTCCAGCGTAGCGCCTGAAAAAAAAGGACTCTTCTCGTTTTTTCACAGGAAACCGGAAGCGAGACCATCGAACGTGTCCAGCTTCTGGCCGCCTATCGGCTGCAAGAAAGGCGAGGTCTGCACGTGCCTTGGGGGCGGAAGTCGAAATGCGGCGGGTCAGTGTAGTTTCCGTCCACAGGTCTTTGCGTGTGGTACGGGATCGGGCTGGAACGGATATGGTTGCGCCGCGCAATACTGGTCGAATGATTGCCGCAGCATAGCGCAGCAACTGGCGGCGCAACGGCAACAAATGCGGGGACAAAGTGACTATGGTCAGAGCCTGCGCTACCGCTTGCTGCAACAGCAATACCAGCAGTGCCTGATGCGCTACGGTTCCTACGGGTTTGGTGCCTACTCGTTCGCCGCGCTCGTGCTCGATACCCCGTAAGAGGTTGCGGAAACAGTGTTTTCACGGCTCCGGCATTCCCCCAGCGGCTATAAAGCCGCGATTGATTTTGCGAGTTACGGCACGGCTGAAGCCGTGCCCTTTCAAAGCAAAATCGAAGCGAAATCAAACCGACCCACTACCGGATACCCATTTGCTTAGCTCCGCGTTAAAATAGGTGTTATCGCGTGTCGTGTCCACTCGGCTGTTTTCATTAATAATTTGAGCAATCCAACTTCAGAGGGTTAAGAAATGGCCACTACAGCACTACCCAAGACCAGGATTTCCGGCGGCAGTTTTTTGCTGGAGGAGCGGCAGACCGCCGATGTTTTCACCCCCGAGGATTTTTCGGAACAGCAGCAGATGATCGGCCAGACGACGGAAGAGTTCGCGGTCAACGAGATTCTGCCGCAGGCGGAAAAGATCGAACATAAGGACTACTCGGTGTCGCGCGCACTGCTAAAAAAGGCGGGCGACCTTGGCCTGAGCGGAGTTGAAATACCCGAAGCCTACGGCGGTCTCGATATGGACAAAGTCACCGCCGCCATCATCGCCGACCACATGGCCAAGTACGCGGGGTTTGCCACCACCTGGGGCGCGCACAGCGGCATCGGCATGTTGCCCATCGTTTATTTCGGCACCGAAGAGCAGAAGAAAAAGTATCTGCCAAAACTGGCTACGGGAGAAATGGTGGGCGCGTATGCCCTGTCGGAAGCCACATCCGGCTCGGACGCGCTCAATTGCCGCGCTCGGGCCGTACTTTCGCCGGACGGCAAACACTACATCCTGAATGGCGAGAAGATGTGGATCACGAATGCCGCCTTCGCCGACCTGTTCACGGTGTTTGCAAAAATCGACGGCGAGAAGTTTTCCGCGTTCCTGGTGGAAAAGACTTTTCCGGGAATTTCGCACGGCGCCGAAGAGCACAAAATGGGCATTCGCGGATCGTCCACTTGTCCGGTAATTCTGAATGACTGCAAAGTGCCGGTGGAGAATCTGCTGGGCGAAATTGGCAAGGGGCACATCATCGCGTTCAACATTCTGAACGTCGGACGCTTCAAACTGGGCGCCATGTGTGTAGGCGGGGCGCGGGTCTCGATCGAGAGTGCGGTGGCCTATGCCAAGCAGCGCAAGGCATTTGGCAAGACGATCAGCGATTTCGGATTAGTCCGCGAAAAGATTGCCAACATGGCCACGCTCATCTACGTGGGTGAGTCGCTCGTCTATCGCACGGTGGGAATGATGGATGAGTTGCTCTCGGAAATCGATCCTGCCAGTCCGGACGCCGCCAAGGAACGTCGCAAAGCGATCGAGGAGTACGCGGTCGAGTGCTCGATCCTCAAAGTTTGGGGATCGGAGATGATCGATTACGTAGTCGACGAGACGCTGCAGATTTTTGCCGGCTACGGGTTTGTGGAAGAGTATCCGGCGGAGCGTGCCTATCGCGATGCGCGCATCAATCGCATCTTCGAAGGCACGAACGAAATCAACCGGCTCATCATCACCGGCTTCTTGCTGAAGCGCGCCATGAGCGGCCAGTTGCCGCTTATGCCGGCAATCAAGAAGTTGATGGACGAAGTGCTGAGCGGTCCGTCGGCAGGCGAGGAGATGGAGGGTCCGCTGGCGGAAGAACGCAAACTGGTCGCGCAGGCGAAGAAACTTGGCCTCTTCGTCGCCGGATCAGCCACGCAGAAATATATGCAGGCAATTCAGGACAAGCAGGAGGTCATGGGTGCGATCGCCGATATGACGATCGAAATTTACGCCATGGAATCGGCCGTGCTGCGCGCGCAAAAAATGGTTGGACATAAAGGCGAAGCTGCAGCCGCGCTGCCGCTGGCGATGACGCGCGTCTATCTGACGCAAGCGCTGGAAAAAGTCGAAGCGGCGGCTAAGAAAGTCATTGCCGACGTGGCCGAGGGCGACATGCTAAGGACACAACTGGCAATCGTACGGCGGTTGGCGAAGTATGAACCCTTCAACACGATTGCGCTGCGGCAGCAGATTGCGCAGAAGACGATTGAGGCTGGGAAGTATCGGCTGGCATAGGAACTCCCGATAACTTGTCATCCGGTGCGGCCGGATCGTTCGCGTAGACAATGCCTTGACACGCCATGGGAGCAGTTCAAGGAGTAGGGGTCCTTCGACTGCATGGCTGCTCCGCATGGCGGAGCAGCCACTTCGCTCAGGATGACGGCTGAGCAAAATTGCTGCGAAATCATTTTTTCGGAAAATTCGGATCGGCCTTCACTTCTTCAATCTGCTTCGTATGCCGGTCGGAGTGCGCCGAGATCAGCAGAATCCACTGATAGGCATCGAGCATGCCCAGCACTGGGTGCGGTCCGAAGTGGTCGCGCAGATCGTCATTCGTGGATCGGATGTAATCCATCGTTACCTGACGGCTGTCTTCGAAGGCCTTGACCAACTCGGCCTCGCTTGCCCAGCGGTTGGTTGGCTTAAGGAATTCGGGTGCTTGGACCTTGTGGCTGCGATCCGGAACCTTCAGCAGAATTATTTCGTCTTTCCCCGCTGCCTCGGCACGCTTGGCTGGATCAGCCGGTGAGGTCATGAACTTGCTTTGTACCAATCCAAAGATCGAGGATTCAGCGACGGTGATGTGTTCCGATACCTCGGAGACCGACCAGCGGTCCGGAGCCGGCTTGAATCTCCACTGCTGCTCCGATAATCCGGCGATCGATTTCAGAAACGCGTCGTGGGTGGCCTGCAGACTCTTCAGCGCTGCTTCGCGCTCCTCAGGCGAGAGCGTTGTAGGCGCCGGTGTTGGCGCGGTTTGAGCCATGCCAGCCAGGGTCAGCGACAGGACAAAACTCAGCGCACAAGATAACTGGATTTTCATGCGTTCCCCCGTGAGATTGGAATTGCGGCAGCGCAATTATAATGGCGGTCCCGGAAAACGCAAATCGGCAGGAAGAAGAGATTATTCGAACCAACCACTGCGATAGGCGATCCACCAGGAGACGAAGCAGATGGGAATGCTGGCGAGAAGCGCCCACCAGAGCGGCAGAACTACATCGGCGACGAGCCCGAGCACGGCGAAGGAAATCCAGAAGACCTTGCGCTCCACACTCTGAATTGTAAGTCTTTTGCGCGACGCAGCATTTCGGACGGGGACCTGGCGGATAACTTCGGTTTCGCCGAGACCTTGATCGGATTAAGGCGCGGCTGAAAGGTTTGCTGAAAAAGTGTTTTCTCGGCGCGGCGGTCCCCCAGCGGCTGGAAGCCGCCATTGATTCGGTGGCAGTTACGGCACGAGTGGAACTCGTGCCCTTCCCCAACCCGCCGCAAATCGGAGTTTTTCCACAGCCTCTGAAACTCGCGGCCTTCCCGTTTGTGCAGGGTTCCAGAGTTTTTCAGCAGTCTGTGACGCCGTACCCTTTTCAAAACAGTTCTTGTTATGCCGTGAATCTATGGGACGGCAGACTCGGTGGGAAACACGTTTCCTAGGGCTTGGCCTTGAGTTCTTCCATCACGCTCTGGATCAGTTCCTTGGCGTCCGTGAGATTTTTCATGACGAGCTGTATGTCCATGGCTGGCTTGCTCGGCCAGCGCTGGCTCTGGCAGTAGACGCCATGTTGACCGACCAGGGCCATGGCGTCGGTGACCAGGTCCATGGTGACGGCGAGGCGTCCGCGAGGCACACCCATGCGCGTCTCGAAGTGCTCGAGCTCTACCTGCTTTTCGTTGAATACGGCCATCCCCAAATTGTAGCGGGGATGTGGGTATAATTCTCGTGCAGCTCTCAGCTCTTAGCTCTCAGCTTTTAGCTCTTGGCTCTTGGCCCCAAATGCAATTGCCACAAGCCAAGAGCCACGTCATCTCAGGAGGAATACATCAATGAAGAAAGCAGCTTTCGTCGTAGCGTTGTTCTTTGCGGTCGCAAGTCTGGCCTCAGCTCAAATGGGAGGCATGTCGCAAGACAAATCCAAGGCGCCTCTCAGTCCGCCGGCCAGCGCGGAATGCAAGTTCTCGGACGGCAAGACGATCAAGATCGACTATTCCAGTCCGCGCGCGAAGGGGCGAAAGATTTTCGGCGACGCGAGCGAGAAAGCTTTGGTCCCGTACGGCGAGATCTGGCGCACGGGCGCGAATAAAGCGACCACATTCGTCACCGACGCGAATGTGACGGTGGGCGGCAAGGCGATTCCGGCCGGCAGCTATACGATTTTCACGATTCCGAAGGCGGACAAGTGGACGCTGATTATCAACAAGAAGACTGCCGAGTGGGGCATCCCGTACAAATATGAAGCCGACGAGTTGGCGCGGGTCGACATGAAGGTCTCAAAAACGGCCGCGCCGGTTGAGAACTTCACCATCTCGTTCGATTCGGGCGGCAACAAGTGCACGTTGAACCTGGAGTGGGAAAACACCCGCGCCAGCGTCGACATTACAAAGTAATTCCTGCCAGTGGAGCGCGGGGGTCTCGCCCGACTGGACGGGCGAGACCCCCGCCCCTCCATCGTACTTTTATAGCGCGCGGCCGGCGGAGCGCTATACTGGAACCCGATGCGGCCGATGCTGCGCTTCCTATGGAACTCCACGCGAGGCCACCGGGTTACGCCTTGGCGTAGTCCGTATCTTCTATGGCGCATAGAGACGTACACCGGCGTCAAAATGACGCAGATCGGATTCCTGGAATTCTGGGAATTCTTGTGGACGGAGCGCGGCAACCTGTGGCGCTTCCTAAGGTGGACGGGGGAGATGGACGACTACATCCACCCCGGAGCGAAGAACCCGTAATACTTACTCCATAAAGTTTTGTCATCTGGAGCAACGCGATTAGTCATTACATTTGTCATTGGTCATTAGTCGTTACCCTTCCATCACCACATTGACTTCACTTCCCTTGCCCGCGCCGAGCAGTTGGGAGGCGGAACCGCGATTGGCGGCGACTTCTAGAAAGCCCATGCTCCCGAGAATTCCGAAAACCTCGCCGGGAGCGCCTTCGGCATAACTGGTGCAGATGCGAGTCGCCGGCGTCTTCCCTCCAATGACGATCTTGAATGCGGCTGGCGCCGACCCGAAAAGTTGCGGCGCATCCTGCGGAGTGATGTTGGTGATGAGGTTGCCAAAGCGATCGACTTTCAAAACCACTCCTCGCAGGGTGCGCTCATCGACCGGTTTGGGACGGGGAGCGGCGAAGCGAACATAGTCAGTAATTTCCTCACCAAAGCGATCGGCCTCAACTCCCTTGGCGAGGTTCGCCGCGACCGGGGAGAAGATATCGCGCGCATGGAAGGTGTTGCTGACGGGCTGCAGAAAATAATGTTGGGCGGTAACGTGGCGCACGGAGAGCCGCTCTTCGCGGCTGTAGATCAGCGAGAGCACGCCATTGTCGGGAGCGACAAACATGTGGCGTTCGCCAGTCAGAATCAGAGGGCGCCGCGCCGTCCCCACTCCCGGATCGACGATCACCATGTGAACCGTGCCGGAGGGGAAGTAGGAGTAGGCCTGGGAGATGGTCAGCGCGCCGTCGAGAATGTCGAAGGGCTGCACCGCATGGCTGATGTCGACGACCTGCGCCTCGGGAGCGATTCCGAGAATAACACCTTTCATGGCGCCGATGAAATGATCGTTGAGTCCGAAATCAGTAGTAAGAGTGATGATAGGAATGCGTGCCAATATGTCGCCTCGTCAAGCCTGAAATTTTCAGGAACCCAAACGAAGTATCGGACGTTGAACGATGGCACGTCAAGGCAGGTTGTTGGTGGAGCGCTGTCTTGGCTAGTACTACGAAGAGATTGATGGCGGGGAAAGCGATTCGGTTTTGATTTTAGCGAGACGCGGGCGAGGGCGCCCGCGCCACTCGGCCACCGCGCGGACGGGCGAGACCGGGATTTTAGTCTACTTGCACGTCGCCCGAACCGGTGTGCACGGAAACAATCGGGCCGCCGCCACGTACTTTGCCAACTACACTCTTTTTCGACTCCTGAATCCGGCCCTGAACCGTGGTATTGACCGGATGGCCAAGCGTGACGCTCCCGGAACGGGAAGAGATGTCGACGTCAAAGGCGGCGTCGGAAGGCACATTCAGGGTGACGTTCCCCGAGCCCGTGCGAATGCTCCACATATTCTTGGGCAAGCCTTTGCCGTGAATGTCGCCGCTGCCCGCCTCGGCATGAAATCCACCATTGATGCCGTTCACGGTAATATTGCCCGAACCAGTGCGGATGTCGACGTCGCCGGCACCACTCTCTTCGATCTCAATGTCACCGCTGCCCGCCTTGATTTTCGCGGGACCGGAAAGCTCGCGTCCCTTCACGTTTCCCGATCCCGTCTGGAAACGCATTTCACCGGTGAGGCGCGCCAGTTTCAGATCGCCCGATCCGCTCTCGAGATCGATGTTGCCCTTGAGCCCTTCAATGTTCTGGTTGCCGCTGCCGGTGTGGGCGCGAATCGCGGTGTTTTCGGGAACGGTAATTTCGTAGTCAATCGAAATGTTGTTGATGTTCACATAGTCGATGCGGATGCTGTTGCCGGTCTGGCGAATGGGAGGATTGTTCTGGAGTTCCTGTACTTCGCCCTTGTGGTCGCCGCCAAACCACGAATTATTAGATTGAATCTTGGCATGGATGGAGACGGTGCCCGCGGCGCCGTTCCGCACCGTGATGTCTCCCGAGCGAGTCAGGACCTCAAGGTCGACGTTGCCGTTGACCTGGAACGACCGGTCAAAAGTTCCGATAACCGAAGCGAACCCGGCGAGCGAGGTGGCCAGAATAAAAACCAGCGTGCTGGTCGCTCGGTGACGAATTAAAGCAGCGTTGATCATAGCGTTCGGCTCCCTAAATCTGGTTTCGTATTGATATTGTCGTCCGGAGCGGAGCGAGGGACATATGCTTTTGCTCGTAGAGCAGGAATGCAGAGGTCCTTCGCTTCGCTCAGGATGACAACTGGTTTTTCTAGCGCCTGATACCTGACACCTGCTCTCCTACTGGAGCACCACCTGGTCGCCTTCCTTCAGCCCTTTCAGCAACTCGGTCTTGGCGCCATTCGATATTCCAATGTTGACGGCGATTTTCTTTTTGCCATCCTTCGCTTTCGGATCGGGCACTTCGACAGACGCATTCTTGTCTTTGTCGTAAATGAGCGAGCCTTCCGGAATCTGGAGCACGTTCTTGTGCTCATCGAGGATAATCTCGGCATTCGCCGTCATCATGGCTTTGAGCATCCCCTCCGGATTATTGATCGAGACGCGGACCTCGAATGTCGTGACGTTATCTTTTTCCACGCCCATGGGAGAGATCTTCGTCACTTTGCCGGTGAATGTCTTGTCTTTGAAGGATTCCACTTTGATTCGAGCGGGCTGTCCCAGATAAACCTTGCCAATATCGCTCTCATCCACTTTGCCTTTGACGTAAACCTCGCTGGTGTCGCCTAGAGTCATGACCAGGGTCGCGGACGATCCCAGCACGAGAATGGAACTGACGGCATCGCCAATTTGCACATCACGGGAAAGAACGATGCCATCGAGCGGCGATTCAATGGTCGTATAGCTGAGTTGTTCTTCCAGTTGTTTCAAATTCGCGCGGTCCTGACCCAGTTGTCCCTCGGCCTGACCAATCTTGGCCTGCAAGACCTGCAACTGCGCCTTGGACACATTCTGTTTATTGAGCGCCATCTTGTAATTCTTCTCGGCATCGTCAAGCGCGGAAGCGGAAACGACACCATCCTTCGCCATGCCTTCGGCGCGGTCATAGGCACGCTTCAGCAACGGCACATCCGGACCTTCGGCATCGACCCTGGCGCGTACCAGGTCAGCACGCGTGCCATTCAAACTGGCGCTCGACGCCTCGACTTGCGCGCGGGCCTGGTCGACACGCGCTTGAATTTCGTCCCGATCGAGTTCGGCCAGCACCTGCCCTTTTTTCACTCTGTCGCCATAGTCGACGTAGAGCTTTTTCACGATGCCGCTGGCTTTGGACTTGATTTCAACCTTGGTGATGGGCTCGATCTTGCCGGTCGCCACCACGCTTTTCGCCAGATCTCCTTTTTCGACCTTGGCCAGTTTCGAAGGGTCGATCTTGGTGCCGCCGCTGGAGGCAATCAGCGCGCCCGCCACGACGAGGATAAGGACGGTTGTCGCTATCGAACTCCAGATGATGATTCGCTTGCGCCGCTTTCGCTTGCCATTGCCGTTGCCTTCCACGACTGCCTCCCGCTTCGATTTAAATCTTAGAATTGGCACATCTGTTGTTACGGTAGAAACTTTGGAATAGTTCCTGAAAAATTCTCAATTTTGTCGACATCTGTCGGACATCGGTTCCAACGCTACGCATCGGGGGCGTTGCTTCGGGATGTCGCAAGTCCGCCCTGAAAATTCGCCCAAAGAACGCCCCGCCAAGGCCAAGGGCTGCGCATTGACGGCTTGCCCTGATACGCACTTAGACCGTCCGGATGCGAAAAAGAAAGCGATGCGCGCGCCAGCAATTTAAGGGTATTTTGCAATTGTATCGCGAACTTATCGGCAAACCGAGTGGAGATACTCCGCCAACCTCGTTTCCGGCGAATGATTATCCCTTTGGAATGTTAGAATTAGAGTTCCATGATTGCATACGTGCTGCTGCGGGTGTTCGTCATCCTGCTTCTGGTGGCGGCCAATGCCTTCTTCGCCGCAGCCGAGTTCGCGCTGGTCAGTGTGCGCGAAACTCGCATCCAGCAGTTGATCGAAGCCCACCGCGCTGGCGCCCGAGCCGTCCTCAAACTTCACCAGCAACTGGGACGCGTCGTAAACGGCGTGCAACTCGGAGTCACCATTACCAGCCTGACTCTCGGCTGGCTGGGCGAACCGGTTCTGGCGCGACTGTTTGAAGCGTGGATCGGGAGCATTCCACACGCTGCGATCTATGCGCATGCCATCGCCGTCGCCATCGCATTCGTCATGATCACGAGCCTGCACGTGATTCTCGGCGAGCTGGTGCCAAAATCGCTGGCATTACAACGAGCCGAGCGGGTCGCGCTGGCGGTAGCGGCGCCCATGGATGTCTTCCTCACCGTTACTGCGCCGTTAACGATCGGCATGAGCCGTGCCGCTGGATTCGTCCTGCGCGCCTTCGGCACCCGCGAGATCAGGCACGGTTCGGTCCACTCTCCGGACGAACTCAAACTGATCGTCACCGCTGCCCATCACTCCGGGCAGCTCTCTTCGGCGCAAGAGGAGATGTTGCTGAACGCGCTTGAACTCGACAGCATCACGGCGCGTCAGGTGATGGTACCGCGCACCAGAATATTTTCGTTGCCTTCGGACTTGACGCTGGACGAAGCCCTGGCGCGGGTGGTCGACGATCAGCACTCACGCGTGCCGGTTTATGACCCGCAGCGCGGCCCCGAACATATTATCGGCGTGCTCTACGCCAAAGACCTGATGCGCTGGACGCGACTGCGCCTGGGCATGACGGCCGCCCCTCCCGCGGCGCAGCGCATTTCTCAGATGAAGATCGGCCAGGTTATGCACGATGTTCTGGTGGTGCCGGAAACGAAGTCATTGCTGGAACTGCTCGGTGAATTCCAGCAACGCAAGCGGCACCTGGCGGTAGTGGTCGACGAGTTTGGCTCGACCGCAGGAGTGATCAGCGTGGAGGACGTGCTGGAGCAACTGGTCGGCGAATTAGAAGATGAATACGATGTCGCGAGCACGCAGCCGGCCGTGACGGACGTAAACGCGCCGCTCGTGCTCGACGGAGCCATCAACATCCGCGACCTTGAGAGCCAATATGAGCTGAAGCTTCCGCAAGACGAAGGCTTCGAGACACTGGCCGGCTTCCTGTTGTCGCGGCTGCAAAAGATGCCGACCGGAGGCGAAGCCTTCGAATATGAAGGCCGCCGTTTTATAGTAGAAAAAATGGACGGGCATCGCATCGCCACGGTCAGAATCGAACTCGTGCCGTCGACCACGGTGCCAGCGGTTCCGGTCGAAGGCGAAGAAGAAAAGTCGGTCCAGCGTGCCGGGGGATAGTGTTGTGCTCCGGAAATACAGGGACTAAGTCTGGCCCGCCTTTTGGGGACAAACCATTTCCCTCGGGGGCTAAAGCCCTGTGTTTTCGGCTCGATTACGGTGCGGCTGAAGCCGCACCCTTTCAAAACAGTTCCAGATTACGGCGCGGCTGAAGCCGCACCCTTTCAAAACGGCTGGGCTCTCATGCTGCGTTACATCATCTCTCGCGTTTTGTACACGCTGCCGGTCATCTGGCTAGTCGTCTCCACCGTCTTCCTCCTGATCCACTTCGTCCCCGGAGACCCCATCCAGCAGATGCTGGGCGAAGGTGCGGCCGCCGGAGACCTGCAAGCCGCACGCCACGCCTATGGTCTCGATGTCCCGCTCAGCCAGCAATACGTGAATTACTGGAAGGGGGTGCTGCACGGCGATCTGGGCAAGTCTCTGCGCTTCAATCAGGGAGTAACCACCCTGATCGCCAAGCGCTATCCGTTCACGTTGCAACTGACCCTGGCATCATTATTCGTTGCGATTCTTCTCGCGATCCCGGCGGGCGTCCGTTCGGCCCAAAGACGCAATCGATGGGACGACCGCGCCCTGAGCGTGGTAAGCCTCTTCGGCCTGTCATTCCCCAACTTCGCGTTGGGTCCGGTGCTCATCTTAATTTTTGCGGTCAAGCTAGGATGGCTCCCCGTCTCCGGCTCCGGCAGCCTGGCTCATCTGGTGCTCCCCGCGATCACCATGGGCGGAGCGCTAGCCGCCATCCTGACCCGCATGGTGCGAACCTCGATGCTTGAAGAGTTAGGCCAAGACTACATTCGGACCGCCCGCGCCAAAGGGTTACCCGAGCGCACGGTTGTGTATCGTCACGCGCTGCGCAACGCCATGATCCCAATCCTGACCGTACTGGGATTACAATTCGGGGCACTCTTAGCCGGAGCCATCGTCACCGAGACCATATTCTCCTGGCCGGGTATTGGGCGCCTGACCATCCAAGCGATAGCGAACCGCGATTACTATTTGGTGCAGGGCTGCATCCTGGCGATCGGCCTGACCTATGTAGCGGTAAACTTCCTGACCGACCTACTCTATTCGGCCGTGAACCCAAGAATCAGGCAGTAAAGTCTCGTTACAACCCGGCCTCAATCCGCGATCGTGGGTCGAGAAGATCGCGCAAGGCGTCGCCGATAAAATTGAAGGCTAAAACGGCGAGCATCACGGTCACGGCCGGAAAGAGTACGAGATGCGGGGCGTCGAAGAGATGAGAGCGGGCGTCATTGAGCATCGATCCCCAACTCGCGGTGGGCGGGGGAACGCCCAATCCTAAGAAACTCATGGTCGCTTCGGCCAGAACCGCGCCCGCCATGCCGATGGCCGCCTGCACAATTACTGGCTGAATAATATTGGGCAGGATGTGCCTGGTAATAATGTGGAGATCTCCTGCGCCGAGGGCACGCGCGGCTTCGACAAATTCGCGTTCGCGGACGGCCAACACCTGGGCGCGCACCAGTCGCGCATAGCCAACCCATCCTCCAAGGGAGAGGGCGAGGACGAGATTGAAAATCCCTGGGCCGCGAAAAGCGACGAAGGCGATGGCAATGAGAATTCCGGGAAACGAGAGAAAGGCATTCATCAGGACGACGTTGACGAAGCGATCGATGCCGCCGCCGTAATATCCAGCGAGGCTGCCGATGATGAGGCCGAGCAGAAGCGAACCGGCGACGACGCTGCTGCCGACAAAGAGAGAAATTCGCGCTCCCCAGACGAGGCGAGAGAGGATGTCGCGTCCCAGTTCGTCGGTGCCAGCCCAATGCTCGGCGGAGGGTGATTGCAGGCGATTCGGCAGGTCGATGTGGGCAGGATCCTGGGGGGAAATCCAGGGCGCGAAAATGGCGGCGAATACGAAGATGAAGACGAGCACGACTCCGAAGGCGGCGAGCGGATTGTGGCGGGCGATGCGGGGGAGCGAGATGGCGAGGGCGGACATTTTTTTGGTTATTCGAAGACGACTGGCTTCACTTATATCGAAAGCGCAACGGACGAGCAATGTTGCGGGAGGCGCTGTTTACTAGAGAGGTATTAACCCCTGTTTACTACCACCCCCCTCCCCCCGATCCTCTGGAATCATGGGGTTAGGGTGAGTCTCGCCGCTAAAATCTAGAGCGCCAAAGACTTGTTTTCAAAATATTCCGGAATAAGGAGTTAGCTCGATTTCTCGCCGAATTCTATTAACCATCATAGTTTCATCGGTTCTTTGAGGTTCGCTGAACGCCTCAAAAACCGGTCATTTCATTATCTAAAGACTAACTGCTAAACCTATCGGCGCAGCTCTGCGCTGTCGCGGATGAGATGCATTGTTGCGCAGTTCGGGTGGGGTCGTCTGTGATGGGGCGCACAGCGCGTTTGTGACGAAAAAGGGCTTGGGGGTGTGAGCGAATGTAAAGGCGGATTTGCATAGAAGGAAATCCCACGCCGACGGCATTCGTGGAATCCCACCCTTCGACCAGGCTCAGGCCAGGCTCTTGCGCCAAAAAACGCTCAAGAATGGGGCACCGGGCCGCGCTAAAATAAATTCTATGGAACCGGAATCTGGCAGCCGGTCTGGATTCAGCCTGAAGGGGTCGGCGGGACTAATCGTCGCGGTGGCTGTGGTAGCGGTTCTGCTGATCATGCTCCCGGCGTATCGTTGGTTCTTTCTGATCAGCGTTCTTATTGGCGTTGTGTTCGCGGGTGGACTCACACTTTGGCACCGGGTGCGTCCGATCAAGGAGCAGGACGTGCATCCGAAGCGGCCGCTTGGGCTTTAGACGGTGCGCCCTATCAGGACCGTCCGTTCGGGCTTAATTTTTCTGGCAGCAGTTTGGACCTCAGCGGCTAAACAGTTTGCTGAAAAAGTATTTTTGCGGGTCTGCACTCCTCAGCGGCTGGAAGCCGCCGTCGATACGGTGGCAGTTACGGCACGAGTGGAACTCGTGCCCTTCCCAAATACGTTCCGAACTGAGTTTTTCCCGCAACCTCTGAAGCCGTGCGATTTCCATGCGAACTCAAACTAACACACTGCCGCCAGCCGCAATTTTGAAGACACTTCGAGTCCGGCGAACTTATTTTTTTCGGCGCTTGCCAGGCGCGACCTAAACGCTGGAAACTATTGGTATGCGTATTCTAGCGCGATTTATGCTGTCGGCGAGCGACTTGGCGCACTTCCCTGCTCCGGGCGCGCCGGAGATCGCGTTTCTTGGACGATCCAACGTTGGGAAATCGAGCGTGATCAATTCTCTGGCGGGGGCGAAGATGGCGCGCACGAGCAATACTCCAGGTCGAACGCGCAGTATTAATTTTTATGAAGTGCGGAGAGCGGGGCAGCCCAAGCCCGAGTTGCTGTTCGCCGATCTTCCGGGATACGGCTATGCGAAAGTGTCGCGCGAAATCTCTGAAGACTGGGCACGTTTTGTGGATCCCTATCTTCACCAGCGATCGACGTTGGCGCTGTGCCTGGTGCTGGTCGATTCGAACATTCCTCCCCAGGAAAGTGACGGCCAGTTGCTGGAATTTTTGGCGGCCAAGGAACGCCCCCATTTGATAGTGGCGACGAAGTCGGATCGGCTGTCGGGCAACCAGTTACGGCAGGCGATGCAGAGGCTCGGCGAAGCGTATGGAGGAGTGCCGATGGTGGCATTTTCGGCCAAGACGGGCGCCGGCAAAGACGAACTGTGGCAACGGATTCGCTCATCGGCAGCCAAGTTTTCTTCGGTCTAATCCTTTTTCATAATCTTCCGATCTAATTAAGAGCAACGTTTTGAGCGGAGGATTGTGGACTCGCATATCCATCCTGAGCAGCCTGGCTTGCCGTCAGACCCCGGAAAGAATGATGAGGGGGTGAATTATCTGCGGCGGTTGAAAGGGGGTCAGGCGGAACCAGCGGCGGTGGAAGCGAAGGACGAAGCAAACGCCGGGGGTGAGGGTGAAACCGGGGCGGCGGTGGAGGCCGGTGGCGGCTGGAAAGAGCGGCGCCAGAGCCCGCGGCTGCGATGTTCGGGAAGCGCGGAATTTCGCACGGAAGGCAGCGATGCACGCATGTGGGGAACACTTACCGACATCAGCCTGCACGGCTGTTATGTGGAAATGAACACCACGTTTCCGATCGAGACGAAAGTGGAACTGGTGCTGAAATCGTGCGGCATCCGGATTGAGGTCACAGGCACGGTTCGCACCTCGTACGCTTTTCTGGGGATGGGCATTTGTTTTGCGGAGATGGAACCGGAACAAAAGTCGCAACTGAAGCAACTTTTGGCATCACTGGGCGGGCAGGGCGCGTTCTTCAAAGGGGCGCCGTCCGCGGAGAATAATTTGAATGAGGCCCTGCTGGCGGTCGACCCCAGGGCCATGGTGGATGCGGTAACGGAATTCTTTCGGAAGAATCAACTGCTCTCGCGGGATGAGTTCGTGAAGATCGCCAAACAGGTGCGGCAGCCGTGAATCCTTCCTCCAGGGATCGGAGCGGCTAGCAGCCCGTTTGGCGGGCTCCGGAACACGTTACCGTGGTGATGACAAGCGATGCGGTTCGAGGGCAAGCGATCCGTCATCATTTATCATTGACAGCATGGCTAAATATCTGGTGACCGGTGCTGCCGGGTTCATCGGGTCCTCGCTGGTGCGCGCGCTTTTGGACAAGGGAGCGGAGGTCCGGGGCATCGATAACTTTGCCACGGGGCGATGGGAGAACCTGACCGAAGTTCTGAGCAGGATTGACTTCCGCGAAGCTGACATTCTCGATCTGACGGCGATGCAGGACGCGTGCCAGGGCGTGGATTACGTGCTGCATCAGGCGGCGATTCCGTCGGTGCCGAAATCGGTGCTGGATCCAATCGGCAGCAACCGCGCGAATATCGACGGCACGGTGAATGTTCTGGTGGCGGCGCGCGATGCGAAGGTGAAGCGGGTGGTGTATGCGGCGTCATCCTCGGCGTATGGGGATACGCCAACGCTTCCGAAGTATGAGGCGATGGCGCCGAATCCGATCTCGCCGTATGCCGTGGCGAAGCTGGCGAGTGAACTTTATATGATTTCGTTCTTCCGCTGCTACGGGCTTGAAACCGTCTGCTTGCGCTATTTCAACATTTTCGGACCACGCCAGGATCCTTCGTCGCCCTATTCAGGGGTGCTCGCCAAATTCAGCATGCAGATGCTGCGTGGGGAGCAGCCTACGATTTTTGGCGATGGCGAGACCAGCCGCGATTTCACCTACATCGACAATGCAGTGTCGGCCAACCTGCTGGCGTGTTCGACCGCAGCGGCGGAGTGTGCGGGACGAGTGTTTAACTGCGCTACCGGGCGACGAATCACACTCAATGAGACCTTCCGCGCGTTGCAGCCACTAACGGGGTATAAAGGGGCGGTCAAGTACGCTCCCGAGCGTGGGGGGGACATCAAGCATTCGCTGGCCGACATCTCGCAAGCGCAAAAGCATCTGGGATATAAGGTGCTGGTGAATTTTGAAGACGGGCTGCGCCAGACGGTGGAGTGGTACAAGAGGCAGAGCCAGCCGGTTGGAGCGTGAGGAAGGCTGGTTAGCGGCACGACTCAAGTCGTGCCCTTCCCGAAAACCGGCTCCAACGCAGAGTTTTTCAGCAAACTGCTAAGACCTTTTTTCTCTTGGGTATGGGACATCGGCAACGGGACGGGCTTTCAGTTTCGTAGACTTCTCCCAGGCGATCAAGGCGTTCAGGTCGTTGCGGAATGGGCCGTAGGCGCTGAAAGTTTGCTCGTCGAATAGGCGCATGGCGCCGCAGCTCAGGCAAACCTGATACGAGTAACCGCGCGCACCAACCGGCCAGCTCATCTTTCCATGCCAGCATCCGCGGAATGCTGCGACGGCGGCTGCGCCCGCCAAACTGCTGGCCAGAACTCCGGCGGGCCACCACCACCAACTGGATTTCCTCGGATCTTCTGTTTTTCGCTGCGCGACTGGGTAGTTCATCACATCTCCCTGGGTGCTTTTCTTGCTTGTCCGAGCTTAGGACGAATCGAGACGGAGGGCAAAATCTGAAGGGTCGTACCTTGTCCGTTAGGCATTGAGCGGCGTCGTTGGATGGGCCGGAGTCACCCAATGGTACGTGTACTACTGGACATTGCAGCCCAACCCCAAAGACTATTACGCTGCAAACAGGAACGGTGGTTGTGTTTCCCGGGGACGCCTCGTTGTGAGACTCGCCAGTTAGCCCCATCCACTCGAACCAAGAACGGCAATGAGCCTTCTAGCGGGCCCCGGATACGATGAAAGCCAGTTTGAAGAGATACGGCGAAAGACACGATGAATACAGGTTCCTGCTGATTATGACCGTGCCCGCATGAGTGCCAGTCCAACTCGCGTTGAATGGCAAGCTACGGCGCCTGATCTGAGTTCGCCGCTGCAGGAGGGGAACCGCGTCCTGGAATCGGTGGCGCGCCAGGAAGCATTGGGCGCGCTGCTTGCCTTCTCGGAGCTCCACGAGCAGATTCGGAAGCGGCGACTGGCCTCGGGAAGCGCTGCCGATCGCGACTTATTTGAGACGGAGCGATTCGTGCTGGACGAGGTGCTGCAGCTTATCTGCGATCGCGCCCAAGCCATCACGCAGGCGGATGGGATTGTGATAGCGCTGGCTGAACCGGCGACAGAATCAGAATCAGGATCGGGGAAAAAACTCGAGATGGTGTGCCACGCTTCGGCGGGCGCGCTTGCGGTTGAGCGTGGAGTACGGCTGATCGGCGAGTCGGAGCTTCTGCAGAACTGCCTGGAATCAGGACGTATTCTTCGTTGCGATGATTGTGCGATCGACGTTCGCGTCGAACTGGACATGGCACGGGCGCTGGGAGCTCGGTCAGCGGTGCTGGTGCCACTGCGTGGGCGGCGCGAGCAACTGGGTGTGCTGCAGGCGTTTTCGTCGACTCCCTGGGCTTTTACGGACCACGACGTTCGCTGTTTCGATTTGTTTGCCGAACTGGTGCTCTCCGCACTCAAGCCCGAAGATCAGGATCGGCGCATTCACTGGCTGTCGGATGTGGTGGAAAATGTCCTGCAAGCGAAACCGGGCACGGCAGCGGTTGTCGCCGATGTTGCACTATTCCAGATTGCGCCGTTGCAGGTTGCGCCATCCCAGGTTGCGCAAGCCCAGGTCCCTGAACTGCAGGCTGAAAAAACTATGGTAGAGACGGGGCTTGCTCCGTCTGCACTGGCGGCGAGCGAGACCGCGGCATTGCCAACTGCGGAAGTTGCGCTTGCCGGTTCGGAACTCTCGCTTTTGCAATCTCCCGTTTCGGAATTTAAGGCGCTGGCCGAGCCAATTGCCATTCCCGCGTCCACGGTTGAGTTGCCCGAGTTCCTAGCCGAGTTGCCGGAGGACGACGATGTGGATGAGTCGCTGGAGAGGGGGCGGTCTGCGAAAGGTATCGCGCCGTATCGCTTCTTATCCTTATTGCACTTGCACCAACCGCCTCTCCATCGCGGTTCGCGGCCAGGATTGAATGTGGTGATGGGACTGATCGCGGTGGCGGCGTTATTTTCGGCTGGAGCGTGGTGGGGCATGCAAGGGCATGGGAGGGGGGCGGTTCCTAAGGCCGTGGTAACAGCGACGGCGACTTCCCTACCATCCGTGACAACACCTCCGGCGCCCGCAGCCGATGTTCTGTCGCCCCCGGTATCCCACAATCTGATGAATCCGCAGAAGGCCGCCTCCGACGCGGAAGCGGTCACTCTGAGTGCCGTGGCGGAGGACAAGCTGGCGGCGTTGCCGAAAATCACAGGAGTGCGGCACTGGTCATCGTCCATGGGAAGCACGGTGGTGATTGACATGGAGGACCAGGTTCCGTACGAAGTGCATCGTTTGATGTCTCCGGAGCGGATCTATTTCGATCTGCACGACACGGTTCTGCCGGTGGAATTGCAAGGAAAGTCAATGGACGTAGGGGATGCGTCGCTGACGCGGGTGCGGGTGGCGCAGCCGGTTGCCGGAGTGACGAGAATCGTGCTTGACACGAAAGACGGATCGAACTTCTCCGTCAGCATGGAGGCGAACCCGTATCGGCTGGTGGTCGAACTGCGAGGCAGTGAGAAATCATTGGTTGCGAGCCAGTTTGCGTCGAAGGGCGTGACCGCGAAACTGACGCCAGTTTCAGTAAGCACAGCAGTGAAAGCGGCTCCGGTGGCAGGTTTGGCGGCTAAAACATCTGACCATGCTTTACCGGCTAGAACCGGGAGATTTCGGATCGTGCTTGACGCCGGGCACGGGGGCTGGGATCTGGGCACGGTGGGACGGCAGGGATTACTGGAGAAAGACCTGGTGCTGGACGTGACGCAGCGGCTGGGCAAGTTGCTGCAGGCGCGATTGGGCTCGGAAGTAGTGTTTACGCGGACGGGCGACACTTATCTGCCCCTTGAGCAGCGCGCGGACATGGCCAATCAGGCACAGGCTGATCTGTTCGTTTCGATTCACGCCAACTACAGCAGTTCGGCGGCGGCGCGTGGAGTAGAGACTTACTATACGAATCTATTTTCAGCTCCGGGGTCGCACGAGGCGGAAAAGCATGATGACGGAACGATGGCCAAGCTGAGTCCGGCATCGTTATCGGCGGACGGGCTGCATGAAAGAATTGAGGAGTCGCGGCGTCTCGCGGGCAGTGTGCAGCGAGCCCTTTATGCGACACTGGCGGCAAGCAGCCCCGACATTCGCAACCGCGGCATCAAGGATTCGGCTTTTGCGGTACTGACCGGGACGACGATGCCTGCCATTCTTACGGAGATTTCGTTTGTGAGCAGTCCGGCGGACGAGCACAACCTGCAGAGCGCGACGTACCGCCAGCAGATTGCAGAAGCGCTATACCAGGGCATCGCACGTTACCAGCAGGCTTCTCCGCGGGCGAAGGTTGCGCAGTTGCAAACGGCCCGGCGCTAGCTTCAAGCGGAGCGACGGGCGTCTCGCCCGGTCCCAGGTTACGGTGGCCGGACGAGTGGCGCTCCGCACTTCACTTGCAACATTTCTCACCAGGTGTAATGCGCGGTATAGGTGATCGTCTGCTCGCCGTTCGGTGCGATGGTCACGGGAAATTCGATGGTGTGGGAGTCAGTCTTTTTGTATTCGGCGGAACTCGACGCGACATCCCAATTCAGGGCGCGATAGAGGTGTTCGACCACGCGAACCTCCATCGGTTCTTTCTTGTGGTTGCGAACTTTGATCTGGAACGACTCACTGGCCGTACTCTTCCCCATCTCCACTGAGTAGTTGGTGCGGGTGCGTTCTCCGGTCATATCGAACGCATTGCCGGTGTAGATGCGGACAGTCTCGTCGCGGGGCGTATGGTCAATGACATTTTCGCCGGTGAATTCGATCTGGCCGTCGTCGTTGCGGCGGTAAAAGCGGACGCGGCCTTTGGGCAGGGGCATGCCGAGGTGGTTCGCGTGCGAGTTCACAAACTCGCGCATCACCCAAATCTTGGAATTCGACTCGGTGCCGTAAGAGTGATCGTTGCGGATGTTGTCCCAGCCCCAGCCGTTGTAGCGGTTGACGTCGATCTTGACGCCGTCGTAAATGTAAAGCTGCCGGGTGGCGACTCCGGCTGCGTGGATAAATTCCACTTGCTTGGTCTCTCGATCGCGTAACGTGGTGCTGCGTTCGAGCGTGTAAAGGTGGTACTCGTCGAAGGCCTTCTCGGTGACGTTGGGTCTGACACTGGCAGCCGCCGATTCCAAATTCACCATCTGGCTAAAGTTCCTGCCATTCATTGCCGGCTGAATTTTGTTCACATCGCCGGCCATGAGTTTGATGCGCGCATTCTCAAACGTCGTGCCCGACTGGTTGTCCATGGTGACCCAGCCCACGATGTCGACCAGATCGCCCTTCTCGGGTGCGATGATGTTGTAGTCGGCTTGCCAGCTCATGCCGCCCGTGACGTAGGAAAACTCGGCGGGAAATTTACCGGCTTTGTCAGTTGCGAGAATCCACTCCAGGCGTGGCTTGAGAATGGAATCGTCCGTGAGGCGGGGAAAGACGGGCTTACCGGGAAGACCAAAGTACAATTGGCCGTCGACTTCAATGACGGGCTGGGTTGAGGCGCCCACCATCTGGCCCTGGTAATACTCCTGGCCGTATCGATTCATGGCGAAATAGTTGTGGGGCGTGTATCCGCTGCGAATTACCTTACCTTTGATAATTTGCCCTGAGGCCTCAAAATCGAGAGTCTTGCCTTCATAGAAAGAGAGCAGCAAGGATTCGGAGATGGCATCGGCACGATAATTCTGTTCCAGCACCTGCACCGCGCGCTTTCCGGTGGGATCGCGCAGGACGACGGAATCCGGCTCGAGGTGCATGGTGATGTCGCTCACGTTGACCTGGTTTTCGCCGGACTTCAGATCCAGCGGGAGTTCCTGCCGTACAACGGCGAAATCCTGGTTATAGATGGTGAGTGACGGTTGCGATTGCGCGAAGAGACACCCCGCGAAAGGGATAACGCAAGAGAAAATGCAGACGAAGCGAGCGATCATCAAGCTGAACCTCCGTGGAAGTGGCGATTGGGCTATTGCTGCCTTGGAAGCCGCGGACGGGGATATAGTTGGCCGCGCCTCAGAATCAGGCTGTCTACAGTAGAACGTCCGGGCACGTCATTCTTGCGCGGTCGGAGCCGACTGGGGTGGGGACGGGGCTTGGCCCCGTGTTAGATGGGCATAGCCCGCCGCAAACCAAGGTCAAAGGCAGCGGACAGGAGTGTCCGCTCTACACGAGCTAGTTTGCTGGTGTAACGCCGCCGTACTTCTGCAGCCACTTCAACTCTTCGCGCACTTTGATCTTTCCATGCCAGGGATTCTTTTCGAGGTCGTGACCCTCACCGGGAAAAATGAGCAGCTCGCTGGGAACATTCAGCTCGTGCAGAGCGCGATCGAGCAAATAACTCTCCAGCACTGGAACTCGAATATCGTCTCCACCAGCGACCATGTGGGTTGGAGTTCGCAGTTTGTTGATCTGGAAAATCGCAGCTTCGCTGCGATAACGATCCGGTGTTTCCCAGGGCAGACCACCCAGAAAATAAGCGTCATCAAGCGTCGAGTCGTCATTGCCCCAATCGGCGACGTTCTCGACTCCGCCCGCGCCGGTAACCGCGGCTCGGAAGCGCGTGGTCTGAGTGATCAGCCAGTTCGTCATGTAACCGCCATAACTGTAACCTCCGATGGCCAAGCCGTTCGGATCGGCAACGCCATCTTTGACCAGCGCGTCTACGCCGGCGAGAATATCTCGACCGGGGCTGGAAAAAAGCTCGGGGACGATGGCGAGGGCGAATTTGTCTCCGTAGCCGGTCGATCCACGATAGTTGGGCTCGAACACGAGCCAGCCGGCAGTTGCGGCGAGGCGATCCCACTGATACCAATCCGCCTCGAAGTGGTTGCCGTCGGCGTCCTGCGGGCCACCGTGGATGAAGACAAACATCGGCAGATTTTTGGCCTCAAACTTTCCTGGCGGATACATCAGCATGCCTTCTATCGACGTGCCGTCGTAGGAGGTCCAGCGATAGGGCTTGGCTTTCGGCAAGTCTCGCTCGGTGAACAGTTTGTTGAAAGCAGTGATGGGCTGGGCATCCGCCAGCTGGTCGGGACTATCGGCGATGTAAATTTCCGTGGGACGCGTGGTTGCCGAGTACGCGAAAGCGATGCGCGAGCTGGGTGATTGCTCGGCGGCGGCGGGGATTTCGTAGGTTCCGGGCCATCCTATGCGCTTGACGATGGGGGCCTTCGGACCAGCTTGCGTCGCCAACTGCACCTCGGTCGCGATGCGACAGGCGCACAGCACCGAGCCGTCGGGAAGCACGGTGTAGTGCACGACTTCGCCCGGATAGCCGGCAAACCAGCGCTGGACCTCTCTTTTTTCTGGCCGTGTATCGGAAGTATCGCCGGCGTCGACCCAGTAAAGACGCGGCTGCGGATCTTCATACTTTCGCTCCAAGGATCCGAGATTCACCTGGAAAAACAGATGGCGATTATCCTTGGCCCATTCCAGATTGAGTTCTACGGCTTGGTTGTGAGTCAGGGAGATGGGGGTGTCGTTGGTTGAGTTGCCGGCTTCGTTCGTCTTCGTCTTCGTCAAAGGGATAAGGTAGATTTCGATGTCTTCGGCCTTTTCCTGACGCTCGGAGACTGATGAAGTCAAGAAAGCCAAGCGCTGGCCATCATGCGAGATGCTGATCTGCTGAACGCGCAGGGGCGTGCGGGTCAGCAGGATTGATCCCGGCGTAGTCTGAGAATCTTTTTCCGGGTCAGGAGTCTCTTTGGAACCGAGGGTGGCGCGGCGAGCGAGGGCCTGCTCGATCGTGATACGGAAGATCGCGTCGCCGCGTTCATCGCCGCGATAACGGATCACATCCTTCCACTCTTTTTTGTGATCGTCGCTTTGCTGCTTGCTCCACGGCTGTCGGGTCGCGAAAATAATTGCCTTCGAATCTTCGGACCAAGCGAAGGCGTGGACTTCGTCTTCGCCGGAGGTAACGGGAAAGGCTTCGCCGCCGCTGGGGGAGACCAGAAATAGCTGGGCGGTGTCTTTGTCTTTATTTTTGTCTCTGCCTTTGTCTGAGTCGCCGCCTGCTTCGCTGTCTCCGGCATCATTGGTATCGCTGGACTTGCGTTCCGAAAGAAATGCGATCCAGCGGCCGTCGGGCGACCAGTGGGGCGCGCTGTCATGGCCGGATTGTGTCAGCTGGATCAAGCTTCCAGGGGCGGGTCCAGCGGGCGCGGTCCGATAAAGCCAGAGTTCCTTGCGGAATATCTGCTGATCCCAGTCGGGCCTTTCGGTTCCTATTACAGTGGAATTGCCATCCGGAGAAACGCTCAGCGCGGTGAAACTGACCGAGTTGAAAAATTCATCGAGCGTGAGTTTGGGGAGCGCGGTTTGAGTGTGGGCCGCAACTGAGGCTGAGATGACAAAGATCAGTGAGAGAAGCCGAAGTGATCGTCGCATAAACCTTTCGTTACTTATTGTGAGAAGCAGAAATCCGGGTGCATCGGCGGTCAACGGCAAATGTTCGCGGGGCGTCATCCCGAAAACATTTTACCGAGAACTCCGCCCTTCCCTTGTCCTATGGTGCCGTTGGCTGCGAGTTGCGCAGCGCTTCGTCCAATGATTGATTGCTGGGCACGTTTTGCTCGACGACCCTCCAGCCGTCGTCGTAGCCACGGAATCCGACGGTGGAGCGGTAGTGCACTCCGCTGTCGTAGAGCGCTGCGCCCACCTGATTGATCGAGACCCAACGCCAGGTGAACTCGACATCGGCAAAGTTGCCGGACTTGCTGATTCCGGAAACGCCCAGTAGTTCGCGGCGCGCGACCTGGATGGACATCGGTCCATTATCGGGCGCGTTGGAAATCAGGGGCCGTATGGTGTCGACTCCGTGGGGTGTGAGCACCACGTCCCAACAAGGCGGGGGATCGACGCCCGGCGGACATTTATCCTGGGAGCCGCTGATCCATCCGCGGTGTTGTAAAACCATCGATTCGGGAGAACTGAAATCTTTGTTGGAAACGATGCCGGTGCGAAGCGAGAACAGTTGCGGCGTTTTGAACGCGTCGGAAGCTGAGATCAGGTCGGCGGCCAGGCGGCGAGTGAGGAAATCGCGCGGGGAGCAGCCAAGGCCTGACAGGATCAGCAAACACAAGGACACCGGCAGCACGGTCTTTTTTGTAGGCATGAAGGTTGGGTAACGCAAGACGTGGCAAGCCCCGTCTCTACTGGAATTTCTCCACGGCCGGCACGCTCGCATCATGGCGGTTATGGTTGCGAGAGGATTTTAACTAATTGCGCTCGGTTGCGGGGCAGAAAAGGCGAGGCGGCCGGCTGGCCATCAAATTTGTTCGACCACCGGCCTGGAACCGGAGTGTGGCAGGCCGGGCAATTGCCCTCAGGAGTCAACTTGTAGCGTTCAATTAAATATCCGTAGCGCTGAATCAGCAGTTCGCCACAGTGATGACACCAAGTGTCTTCTAACCCCTTTACCCGTCCGGGCAGGTTGCCGGCGTAGACGTAGCGTAAGCCAGCTTCACGGCCGATGGTGGCGGCGCGTAGCAAGTCTTCGGGACGCGTATCGGCGGGCGAAGTCATTTTGTAATCCTGATGAAAAGCGGTGATGTGCCAGGGAATGTCGGGGGACACATCGGCAAGAAACGCGGTGAGCTTACGTAGTTCTTCATCGCTGTCGTTGAAGCCGGGAATGAGTAAGGTGACGATCTCAAGCCATATACCCATGTGGTGCAAAGTGCGAATGGTGTCGAGGATGGGCTGCAGGCGTCCGCCGAGTTCGCGATAGTGGCGGTCGTCAAAGCTCTTGAGATCGACCTTGTAGAGATCGATCCAGGGATGGAGATACTCGAGCACCTGAGGCGTGCCGTTGCCATTCGAAACGAAGGCGGTCAACAGGCCTGCCTGGCGAGCTTGCCGGAAAACCGCAACCGCCCACTCGCTGGTGATCAGCGGCTCGTTATAAGTGCTCACGAGAAGTTTCGCGCCTTGGGCAAGCGCGTCGTTGACCAGCATATCGGGATCGGCCTGGAGCGGAGCCGAGACTGCATTCGGATCGCGTAACGCTTGTGACGTAACCCAATTCTGACAATAGGAGCAGTGCAGATCACAACCGAGCATTCCAAAACTGTAGGCGAGAGCACCGGGGTGAGCGTGGAAAAACGGCTTCTTCTCGATCGGATCACATTGCACTCCGGCAACGTAACCCCACGGAACGTAAAGCGTGCCACCATGATTGAAGCGCACTTTGCAGACGCCGGGTTGTCCATCAGGAATCGGGCAGCAGTGGCCGCAGGCATAGCAGCGAATACGATTGCGATCGAGGTTCTCGCAGAGCGCCGGGGCGGCTTGGCGGACGCGATGGTCCGACGTCAGAATGTCTTGCAGCGTGGCCACAAGGATATTTTACGGCTGCGGGGTGGGGTCTGTCTGTGATCAGCGAGGCAGCATTCTTGACCGGCACGGGGGTCGATTGCTAGTTAAGAGCGTAGCTAGAGCGGAAATTTGTTGTCGGTTAGTTTGCTTCGGATTTTGCGGGCTGGCTGTGAATGCGGATCCAGGCTTCGGCTTGCTGTCGGGCGGCGGAGATCTGCGGTGGCGTCATCTGCGAAGCCAAGCCTTCCATGCGCGACTTGCTGTTCTGATCGCCTCCGGCGAGGGCGATGGCGGACCACATGTACGCTTTGGTTAAATCTTCGGGAACTCCACGACCAGCCCAATAATAGGAACCGAGCGCGGACTGAGCGGCGACATTGCCCTGTTCGGCGGCCAGTTGAAACCAGAGCATGGCCTGCGAATCATTCTGCGGAACACCTTCTCCGCTATGGTAGCGGACACCTATCTGCCACTGGGCGTCGGCATTTCCATGATCGGCGAGGTTTTGCAATTCCGCCAGCGACTTTGCCTGCCGGGATGGTTCTGAAACCGCTGCTTGCGGCGATGTAGCCCACTGCTTCTCAATCGCCGGCCCAACTAAATATCCGACCACAGTTGCCACTACGACGATGACAAGTCCGAGAAGGGCGCGATAAAGCAGGCGCGACGGAAGCGCGGTTGGAGTTTCGGGATGGCGAGCGTTGGGATGGTGAGCGTCTGAATGGTGAGCAGTGGCAGGGATGGTGGGATGTTCGAAAGCGTGTTCTAAGGCGGGTTCGGCGACATGCTCTTTCTCAATCTTAATGGCCGGCTCCGAAATTCGCTCGGCGGCGGCGATTACTGGAATCTGCTGCAAAACCGGTTCTGGCTGCGCCGGTTGAGGATGAGGCTTGGGAATCAATTCGATGAGGCGGCCCAAAATCATCCCATGGGCTTTCGTGAAAGCATGCGGGTGCGGAGAAAAAATCTCCAGCAGACCCAACACGCGAAAATCAGAGACGATAGGAAAAGCCATCAGCGAGCCGATGCCGAGTACGCGACCAATCTCAGGATCGACACGGGGATCGCTCTGCATATCCACGCATGAGACGGGGAGGCCGGTGCAAACGCATTCTCCGGAGAGACCTTGCCTTGCGTCCACTGGAGCACCCAGGGGCGGAGCCGGTGCACCGGCTTGCGCTCGGCAGATCATCTTGTCATGGGTGAGAAACGCCAGGGCCGCGCCGCTGGCTCCCGTAAGATTTAGAGCGCGCTCGGTGATGAGCTGAAAAATTGCATCGACATCGTCACCAATTCCGCGAACCTCGATGCGAACAGCTTCGAGGGCAGAAAAAAAATCACTTCCATCGGAGACGGGGACGACATTGCCGGGCTCAAGAGTTACCGGTTCTTGAATCACGGATCTATTCACGGATGCATGAGCGACGGATTCATGAACTGGGGCTGGCGATTCCTCGGCCATCCACCGGGCTCGCTGCTCGGTTCGAGCAACGTGATTCGCGCAAGCGATGAGCAGGTTGGCAAAAAGCCATTCTTTCAGTGCCTGACGGGAACTCTCGGGAAGGCCGGAGAAGCGGATACCTCCGCGGCCGGCGTCGTCGCTCCAGATCACCACGCCGCTGCCGTGAATGTAGTTCCTGGTTTCGGGGAGATCGAGGCTGAGAGTCACGGCGCGGTTCACTTCCAGGCGCTCACTGGTTTGGACGGCGAAGCCATCCTCGTTCAGGTCGAGCAATTCGCTCAGGTCGACAACCACGCCGTTTTGTGAACCATTGAAGCTGGCGTAGACGGGAGTATGCAGTTTTTGACGAATACAGCGGCGCCGCTCCCGCGGGGGAACTCTGGGAACTGGATCCGGCAATCGGCCAATGCTCTGATCCATGATTGCATCCATATTAACTCAGTGATGGTCAGAAGGAAGCAAGATCTGAGCAACATCTTCCCCGTTTTGATGGTTTGGTTCATACCAGCTTGATCGGCGGAGGCGCCTTGCCCGCGTAACTCGAGGCGGAGTCAGTGATGGCGTTCTAGTGAGTTGCAACATTGCCGCGAATCACCGCGACTGAGGCTGCCGGCAGATCATAAGACGTCTCGTCATTGGCATTCTCTTGCAAGCGCAGGATAGGCCCGTCAGGATCAGCCGTACCGTTCGTGTAAGCAACAACCGTCGCCGACGCCGCTATTTCAGCATGCGCAACGAAGCGAGTTCGTGGCGGATTCCACTTGTACTGCATGCTCCCAAAAGTAGCGACATCGACTGGGCCGGCAAACCCAGCAATCGCGCCAGCGGCTCCTCGAAATGCGATGCGAACACGATGAGGGTTCTGCTGATCGCGATTGACCACGAGTAGCGCCCATTTGCCATCCGGACGATTTAGAGCATAGGCGGTGACTAGTTCGCGACCAGCGCTGTCGTCGATATCGGACTTCGCCGAGTAGATCTTATGCTCGCCGCCGGTGGCCTGAGCCCATTCGAGGTTGATCAGTTGAGCCACAAAGAATTGCGCGAGCGGCTGTTGAATTTTATAGTCGGCGTCCACGGTAAACATACCGAAGGTACCGGGAGAACTATTGCAGCCGGGCTCCATCTGCAAGGGCAGATAGTGGAAGTAATAAACGCCTTTGCCTCCGGCATCGAGCAATGCCCCAATGTAATCCGCCAACCAGAGGCCAGAGAAAATGTCCTGGTAAGTCTCGCTGGCGGAGGAAGACAAATTTCCCTCGGTTACAAACATCGGCAGGTCCGCCGGCACGCCATCTTCATGCCATGTCTGAATTATGTGGCGGATGAGTTCGGGCTCGTCGTAAAGAACGCCCCAGGGAATCCTGCATGGTTCATAGGGATAGTGCTCGAATGAAAAAAAGGCGAGATCCTGCATTCGGCCGTGCTGTTTCAGATAATCCAAGAAGCGCCCCGTCCACGAGACTCGGCCGCTCTCGTCGGGCCACACTTCGATGTCTTTATTGACTCCCTGGAAAGAAGGCCCGCCGAGTTTGAGCGCGGGATCGAGGCGATGAAGCGCGGTCGCCCATTGCAGATAAAGTGCGGCGTAATCTTCCGGAAGCATATACTGCCCGTCGGCCTCCTCGCCCATTTCGACGTAGGAGATTGGATAGCGGCGGTGCTCGATGTACGCAATTTCCGACACTGCGTTTTCGGGAGTGTCGTAGAGCAGAGCAACGGGAATCATGGCGGGCAAACCGCGCGTCACTCCGCCGGCGAAGAAGAGATCAAAGCCAACCTGCGCCTGTCGCATTGAACTACGATCCGACGGCTCATGCCAGGGATCGACAGATGAACAATAGGTGGTGGTCTGTTCCTGATCGGCGGTGTGGCGAAGAATATCGTGAAACTCGCCGACATTGGTCTTGTCTCCCGGAGCGTATGCGGTAATCGTTCCCAGGTAGAGCTCGCGGATGGAGTAGCCGACGCAGTTCCGGGGATCGGCCGGGCCATCTCCATTGCAAGTGTTCGAAGACTCGGTCATCCAGATGCGAACGAAACGCACTGGTAGCGGGGTGGTGAGGAGGCGAACCGTTTCTGTGTGGCCCTTGCCCGCTATAACGGTGCCCTGCGGGAAGGTTTGCCAGACGCCGCGAGTCGGTAATTTAATGGGATCGTCTCCCGTCCAAAACTGGACGACGTAATGTGTCGCATAGGGCTCGCCCCAAGCGATGCGAATGCTGTCGACGGGCTCAAGCTGAGCCAGATCGAGAACGATCCACTGGGGATGGAGGGCGTCACTCTCGCCGGTGAAGCGTTGGGTGAGATAGGGATTGCTCTTCCAGAACGTGTTGAGGTCACCGTCTGTGAGGCGGGAGAAGCCGGCGTTTTCCGTGCCGTCGTTACGGGTAAATCCGCGACGGGGCAGCGCATATCCGTATGAGTAGCGAAGGCTTTCGGTCGGAGTGGCAGAACCGGTGAAATAGCCTTTGCCGGCAGGATCGCTCCAAGTTCCGTTGGGATTCCAGTGCCAAGCCTCGACCGCGAGTTCGGTATTCTGCCGAAAAGACACAGGCTGCCATCCTGATGACAGAGTTTCCTGAAGCGAGGACGGAAGGAAATCTTTGTCGATGGCTGCGACGGGAATGCGATCGACGCCTGCACCCAGCGTCTCCCTGGGCACGAAGTGGTTGGTGGAGTGCGAGACGTCGACGGTGATGGTTTGCGCAGCAGCGAGGAAACTGAAAACGAAGAAACTTACGAACAGGACGACTGCGAGAACAGTGGCCGGAATCTTCAAGCGAACGCCTCCAAGCGCCCCAAAAGGGTGGATCACTGAAACGACTGAATTATACGGATTATGGCCGTCGGCTACGAACGGTCGGGGTAACAAGGGTTGAGCAGATGGGGCTGAAGCGCGCGGCTAGAGATTGGCGGCGAGATACGAAGTCTGGTCGCCCGCAACCGGCACTAGAACTTCGGGGCTGGTCAGCACTCGATCGAGCGCATCCGCAAGACTGCCGGGAAAGTCGGAAGTGAGGAGATTGACATCCAGTTGAAGATCACGCGGGCTGTAGATGCGATAGACGACGAGGGACCCGCGTCGACGATTCGAGGTTGTCACTAAGTCAAGGGTCAGTTTCCACGACGGCTGGTTGGAAATTGCGGCCATGTGGGGGAACTTGCTCCAGTGAACGTGGCGGTTAGTTTCACCGGATGGCGCTTGATCGCCAGGGAGGGATTTGAGCTGCAACTCGAAGGCATCGAAATCGTTACTTTCGAAGGCAGCGACGAGCACGCTGCGGACCTGATTGAAATCGCCGGCGGCTTTGAGTTCCTCGACGGCGCGACGCACGGAAAGATTATTGATAACGATCTGCCGCTGATCGATGGTGCGCTGCGCCACGCGCCGCAATTCGCCGAATTCGAGGTAGTTCAGATGCTGGACGCCGAGCCAGATGCCGGTTCCCACCACGGCCAATACCAATCCCAAGGTGCTGCCCGTTGGCCACAACAGGAAGAGGCTGAGCATGGCAAATATGGCGGAGACGGCATAGAGAACGATCACGACCTGGCGATGGGAGAATCCCATTTCGAGGAGCTTGTGGTGGATGTGTTCGCGATCGGCGGTGAAAATGGGACGGCCGCTGATGAGCCGGCGGATGATGGAAAGCAAGGTTTCGAGAATCGGCAATCCGAACGAAACTACTGGAATGGCGACGGCGACGAAGGTCGGGGCTTTCTGAGCTCCCGCCAGAGCCAGCGCGCTGAGCAAGAAGCCAATGAAGAGGCTGCCGGAGTCACCGAGAAAAATGGTTGCCGGATTGAAGTTGAAGCGAAGGAATCCCAGGATGGCACCGGCGAGGGTCACGCTCATCAGGGAGAGCAGCCAAGAGTGGTTGACTAGCGAGACGACGAAAAACACCATCGTCGAAAATAGTGCCGATCCTGCGGCCAATCCATCCAAGCCATCGATGAGATTGAAGGCGTTGGTGACGGCAACGACCCACAACACGGTCAGCGGCAGTCCAACAAACCATGGGAGCGCGTGGGAAAAGAGCAGCGGGAGATTGAGAACACGCATTCCCCCCGCGAAAAGCATCGACGCGGCGATCGCCTGCACGGAGAATTTCAGATAGGCACTGGCGCCGTGGATATCATCGTAGATACCAAGACAAAAAATGAGGCAAGCCGGAACATAGATACGAAGAAGGGTGTCAGGAGCCAGTCCTTCGACCAGGCGGGGAAATATGAGTGAGAGACCGAGCCAGAGGCTCAAACTGACGGAGAACGCCAGGAAAATCGCGACGCCACCCAGCCGCGGAAGCGCTGTCTGATGAATATGCCGTCCGTCCCGCGCAGCAGACACCCAGCCCCGGCGGGTGGCCATGTCTCGCACTTGACGCGTGGCCACGAACGACACGGCCAGCGAGAATGCAAATAACGAAAAGAACAAAAGGGTCAAATCAGAATTCCCTCCCGGGTGACACCCGGGCATTCGACGCCACGTTTATTACTCCGCAGAAGTTTCAGTCGATGTAAAATGTCAGACAGAATCTCCCCTTAGTTGGCAGGAGTGTGATGAATAGGTTGTTTGGTGAACTATACAACTCCTGGCGCAAACTGAGCAACCCCGCTCGGTCGATATCGGGGGTGGAAGAGGACGAGTCCGCATCTGCGGTCTGCCGGCTTCGGCATAAAACTACTGAGCGGCGATTCGCGCGAGGAACTTTGCGGGGCGTCGCTATTTCACAACGGAATTCCGTCCCGCAATATTTCGCTTCCGGAGCCACAAGAAAAGTCATGGAGAATTTGAGGGATTCTAGCGAAGAGAGGGAAATCCTGTCGGTACGGTGGCGAACGAGAAGGTTCATCTGCTGGCGGCACTTTCTAAAAAATTGGATGGAGCGGGGATTCGAAGGTGTAGGAGAGCGCCGGGTGCAGATTTTAGCGGCTCGCGTGTGTTAAACTCGACCCATATATCAATGTGCAATCTCAGGGGTTTAGGTATATCGGGGTGTAACCGGCGCTTACTCTCGCGAAGCGTCTGTATTTTTGTTGTTAGTTTGTGCAGCCTTCATCTACTGGCCCAGACGCCTGTCACCGGAGAGGCGACGGCCCGGCAACGGAGAGTACGGCTTCCTCTCCACGTCTACTGGCAAATTCCAATGTAAAGCTGGGCATCGGCGATCTCGTCGAGATCAGTGTATTCGGAGTGCCTGACCTCTTGACGAAGACCCGCATTAGTGGGTCCGGAGACGTCTACCTCCCATTGATTAACTATGTTCATGTCGCGGGGTTGACAACTGACGAAGCACAGGCATTGATCGAAAAGCGACTTGAGGATGGGGGCTTTGTCCGCGGCCCGCACGTCTCCATTTTCGTGAATGAATCCGCATCGCAGGCTATCACGGTGCTAGGAGAGGTGGCTCGTCCGGGTCCCTATCCGGCGATTGGTGATCGCCGCCTTTTCGACATCATCTCGGCGGCGGGAGGGCTCACCGACAAGGCGGGCCATAACGTTACAATCGAGCATCGCGGGGATCCCGATCAGAGAGTGGAATTGCAGATATCGTCAAACTTGGCGGACGACACTAAGGACAACGTTGAGATTTATCCGGGAGATATGATTATTGTGTCCCGTGCAGGCATCATTTATGTTGTGGGCGATGTGAATCATCCGAGTGGGTTTCTGATCGAAGACCAAACCCTCAGCGTCCTCAAGGCGCTGGCGCTGGCGGGCGGCAGTACCCGCACCTCAGCTTTGGGCAAAACCAGGATTCTGCGGCAGACGCCGACCGGAGTTCAGGAAATTCCTGTCGACCTCAAGAAGGTACTTTATGCCAAGGCACCCGATTTGCCTCTGGTGAAGGGCGATATATTGTTCATCCCCGGAAGCGCGAGCAAAGCTGCAGCCTATCGCACGGCAGACGCAGCGATGTCGCTGTCTACCGCCTTGGCAGTCGTAGCGATTCATTAGTGCTGGTGTGGAATGGGCGCGGTGTTCGCCTGCCCTGGATCGCGCCTCTCTTCTCTTTCCGTTCTTGCGGCTACACACCGAGCCCTTTCAGCACCGTAATATAGTCCCGCGCTGTTTTTTCACGCGACAATTTGTTGAGGATGTACTGTCGTCCACTGATTCCCATTTGTCGCCTGCGGCCGGGATTCCTCGCAAGCGACAGGATCGCGTCCACCAGGGCTTCCTGCTTTCTGGATTCGACAAAGACTCCGGCCTCGGCCTCTTCAACAATCTGGCGGGCCTGCCCGTCAACCGCAACAATGACGGGCCGCTCACACGCCATGTATTCGAGGAGCTTCGTGGGAATAACAGTCTTAAACAGTTCAGTCTTCTTCAGCATGACCAGAGCAGAGATCGGCAGCCGAAATATAGGTAGGAATCCGTTCGCGGGGTTGCTGACCCAAGAAAAGAATATTAGTGAGGCTGCGCTCGGCGGCGAGTTTCTCGATCCGTTCCTTCTCTGCCCCTTCCCCAATCAACAAGAAGGTCGCGTTGGGCAGCGCCGTCTGCAGTTGTTCGGCGGCGGCAATTAGAGTCTCCAGTCCATGTGCATTGCCGATTGTGCCGATGTAGCAGATGAGGAAACGATCTTCGACCTTCAGTTGCTTGCGCAGTTCCAGGGCTGCCGAGTCGAAACGAAAGAGATCGGTTTCGACTCCATTTTCGACAATAAAAATCCTTTCGGCGGGAACATTCCAATAGCGCATGAGGTGGTCTTTGAAGGCCGGCGAGACGACGACTGTGCGAGCGGCGCGACGATAAAGAAAGCCGGCGATTGCGCCCAAGATCCGATGGAGCAAGGTCCCTTCGCCGCCCGCGCCAACCGCCGCGAGTGATTCCGGCCAAAGATCGCGCACTTCGAACACGAAGGGAACGCGTTTCCAAAACGCGATCCACCATCCGGCGAGCGCACAGAGCAATTGCGGAGACGTAGCAATCACCACCTCCGGATTGGGCAGCGCCACGCCGGCGAGCGCTGCGGAGACACAGAAGGATGTGTAATTGCGAATCCTTTCGTGCGGTTTTCGGTTAGGCAACGGCCATAGCCATGTGCGAACGACCCGCACTCCGTCGACGATCTCGGTGAAGTGAAGACGATGAAACCGAGATTGCCAATCAGGAGGAACGACGCCGGTGGGATGGTTAGGAAACCCGGTGAGGACGATCACCTCATGGCCCATGCGCGCCCAGTGGCGCGATAACTCCGAAGCGCGCGCTGCCGGCGCCCCCATTTCAGGGGGAAAGTACTGTGAGACGTAGAGAATTTTCACGATGAGTGCCAGAACAATCAGTAACGCAATAACTTGAAAATACTTTTCTCAGCCAGCGCCCGCGTCCGATTGCCGCGGCGGCGGGCGTAGTCTTCCCATCGATCTGCAATCGCAGCAAAGCGAGCGTCGCCGGTCAAATTGGACATCACGCGCAACTGTACGACATGCAACCGATGATAAAAAGGGCTGGCCAGCATATTCGGCATGATTCTCGATCGTTGATGTCCGGATTGTTCGTAGAGCGACCAGTAGCCGGTGTCGTATCGCGACAGGTTGCGAAGCAGAGTCTTGACTCCGCGATCGAAAATTTCTCTGGCCGAAGTATTCGCACTCGCCAGCCAGAAATCGAGCACTCCCCATAGCGACCAGATGAATCCGTTTAAAATGTGGGTCGGCGGCTCGACGAGATACTCTTCGATCCACAGGTCTTTCTCGCGATTTTTATCATCGTTGTCGGCGGATAAGTCTTCGAAGAGCACACCTCCTTCGGCAATGGGCTGTGTCAATGCGACGAACGCTTTCTCAGCTGCTCTTTGATATGGATTCTTATCGTCATCGTCCGGAGCGTGCTTATGAGCGTGGGCATGCGAGTGAGCATGCACTCGCAAGAGAAGCGAAACACCTTGTCCCTGCGCGAGTCCGGAATACCAGGGCGCCTTGAGCGTGTCGCGATATTCCCAATCAAAATGATGGTTCCAAACGCAAAGGCCGTGAGCATTCTGCTCCAGATTTGCGGTAAGCCAATCGGCGGCTTTCAGAGTTTTCTTCCAGCGGTCTTGGTCGCCGGTCTCGCAGAAGCGGTTGTAGTTGGCCAAACCCCATTGCGCAATCGCGATCGGGTTGTACTGCAGGCCAATGGCGCCGCGATAATCGAGCATGGGTAGGCCCGCAACATCGTAATGCCCGGCATAATCCGCCTTCTCACGAAACAGCATGTAATACTCGCCGAGATGGTCGATGGTGGCTCGCCCGTTGATCTCTGGCACCTCATGCCAGAAGGTCAACTGACTTCGTCGCGGGCCAAGGTAGGCACTGAAAATACGCTGGTAGTAATGCCAACGCGAGGCGAGGCTCATGCGGGCTCGACTTCCCAGAGAGTAGTAACCAGATCGTCGGCCTCAACCGCAATGGTGGTGGCGGCAAGATAACGAGTAGAGTTTTCGCCATCGGGGAGGAAGGCGTTGCCATATTGGAAATAGCGCATCGGCAGAGCGTCCTTCGTCCAGCGAGCGAGCACTTGCCAGTTCGATCCGTCCCTGGAGCCGGCGAGATGGACTTCCTGGCCGGCATTCACCGTGCTGGGCTCGACCAGGGTTGAAAAAAATATTGCTTGGTCAGGATGGCGGCCAACGCTGCAACCAAAGATCGAAGAACTGGCGAGGTCGCCGACCGCTTCGATGCTGCCTGCGCGATCGAAGCGATACACGCGGTTCTTTTCGAAAGGCGTATCGGTAGAAAGATACAAACCCCGTTCGGTTGGAATGGCGGCCACGGCGCGCGTTTGCTGGCTTCCGGACAGGACCACCTCGACCGAACGCATATCGCAGTCCGCACGCAGAACCTTGCACTCCGTGCCTTCATCCCCGGTCAGGATCCAGAGACAATCACGCCAACGGTCATAAACAATGTTGTGGACATGCCGTATGCTGCCGGCGGAGAAGGTGTAGGCAATCTGCCAGGTGCGGCCGCTATCCGTCGAAATGTAGATGTGAACTTCGGCGCGCTCACGATTGTCGAAATACTCGCCCCAGTAAATTCTCCCGGATGGAACCGCAGTGACATGGAGCGGTCGTGTGCCTCGGCGCACCCGATGAGTAACGTGAAATTCTTCGCAGCCTGAAGTTCGCGTTACCAGCGCACCCGGAACCGCGCCGACCATGGTCTGGTTGTGCATTGGGAGGTTGACCGGGACGCTGTTCTCTTCGTGCTGAGCGCTGCCGAGAATGGCGAGCGCATGAAAGCCATCGCGCATGAGGCGATAGCTTAGCGCGTTGCGCGACGTGAGATTCCTCCACCAGGCCGGACGAAAGCGCGCCACGGCTTCCCACTCCGCGGTATTGTCGCTGGGCGGCCTAACATTGTTTGGCTTTGGGCTAACATTTTTTGGGTTAACATTTTTTGGGCTAAAGCGCAGACAAACAATCTGATAGCCGCGGCAGCCGTAAAGAACCCCGCCATCCCACGCGAGCACCCGAATGCCGCGCCAGGCAGCGACTTTCCGAAGCTTTAGGGTGGAGGATGTGGCCAGCGCAACTGGAGTTTCAGACATGCCGGGTAACTTCAGTTCGTGATTCTTCTGCGGTATTGACTTCGGACTTGCAGGCAAGAAAAGGACCGATGGCGAGCACATCCATTTTGGTTCGCTGAAAACAATCGATGGCCTCTTGAGGGGTGCACACGATCGGCTCATTTTCGTTGAAGCTGGTGTTCAGGATCACCGGGATGCCGGTTTTCCTGCCAAAGGTCTGGATCAGATCGTAATAGAGCGAATTTTCCTCTCGCGTGACGGTCTGCAATCGTCCCGTATTGTCGACGTGGTTTACGGCGCAGAGGCTCTTCCTTTTTTCCGGACGAATCTTGTACACGTGGAGCATGTAGGGCGATGGATGATCGTGCTCGAAATACTCGTGTTGCGCGTCGGCCAAAATGGCGGGGGCAAAGGGACGAAACCACTCGCGATGCTTGATGCGCGCGTTCAAGACATCTTTCATGTCGGGCAGGCCAGGATGGGTGACGATCGAACGATTGCCGAGAGCGCGCGGCCCCCACTCCATGCGCCCCTGAAACCAACCCACCACATTGCCCTGTACCATCTGGTCGGACACGGCATCGAGCAGGGGCGCGCGATCAAGGCGCCGATATCTTACGCTGGCACTTTTCAAGGCCGACTCAATCTGTGTTTCCGAGAATTCCGGACCCAGGTAGGCGTGATTCATTTGGCGCTTCACCCCGGCGCGGCTGTTTCAAGACGAAATGATAGGTGTGCAGCGCGGCGCCAATCGCAAGGCCCTCGTCGCCTGCCGCGGGCTGAATCCAGGTGCGCTGGAATGGCGTCTGCGAGAATAGCTTGCCGTTGGCCACGCTATTGAGGGCGCAACCTCCCGCCATGGCGAGATTCTGGTCGGGAACGCGCTGGTGCAATTCGTTCACCAGGTGAAAAAAAACTTCCTCGAAACAATGTTGCATGGCATAAGCGAGATCCATATCCCGTTGCGTGATCTCGGCATGAGGTTCGCGAGGCGGGCCGAAAAGCTTCTCCATCTTGTCGGAGAAATGGCGCGCCAGGCGCACGGTTCCGTCGGGCAACACCTGCATTCCCTGGCTGCTGCCCAGCGGCTTGAAGTAACTCATGTTGAGCTGAAAGTTGCCATTCTTGAGGGTAACGGCTTTACGAATCTGGTCGACGTACGTGTCTTTTCCGTAGGGAGCCAAGCCCATGACCTTGCCTTCATCGCCATATTTTCTGTAGCCGATGAAATCACAGATCATGGTGTAGAAACTGCCGAGTGAGTGCGGCAGGAACACGCGGTCGAGCACCTGAATTTCGGGACCCTCGCAGCGCGCCATCATGGTGGAGACAAAATCTCCCGAACCGTCGTAGCTGAAACCCGCAGCCCTTTCCCACGGCGAACAGTAGTACGAACTGGCGATGTGTGCGATGTGGTGCTCGAGATGATGCTCGTGAAACTTCAGCGTGGAAGCGTCCACGTCGAGCGCGTGCGCGAGCAGCGAACGCACATCGCGCATCGACTCTTTACGCTGCCGCATCTTTATAAAATTCAAAACTTTCGCCGGATTCGCCAGCGCATACTGCACTTTCCTGGCAAGATTGGCGTCGCTGTCCTGGCCTACGGCTACGTGCTGAACGTCGGTGAGCTTGGCGCCCACCGCGTCGAGACACGCCTTCACCGCCAGCGCGGGAAATCCGCCGAAGTGCTTGTGCCGGTTCAGTCGCTCCTCGGCGACCGCAAAAAGAATCTTTCCGTCTTCGACAATCGCCGCCGAAGCGTCAGCATGAAACATGTTGAGGCCAAGGATCAACATTTACGACTCGTTCCCTTTCTCGTGCGGCGGGAGATGCGGCAAGCCGGGTCTCCGCCAGAATTAGTGCTTAGACCTTTCCTGCAGTGCCGACGCGATAAACTCGCTGAGTTCGACCGTCAGTGGCTGCCCTGTCTGGCATGAATTCTGCAGTCGAAGGGTTGCGAGGGTCGAGCCCACGACCTGTTCGAACGGAATGGGCGGAGGCGTGTTTCCTCGGAGCGCATCCACAAAGGCTTGCATCTCCCTTTTATGGCCCTTGTCTCGACCCCAGCGGGCGCGCGTGATTCGTTTTCGCCCGTTGCGAATCAATTCGAGCCGCCGAAAATCTTCGAGAATCGCGATCGAGCCGCCGCCGAAAACTTCAATACGTTCCTTGGAGGCCGATTTATCGCCGTTCGCGAGATAGCTGATCGTTCCCAAGGTGCCGTTCGCGAACTTGAGCGAGGCAACAATGTTATCCATGCTGTACTGACCGGGATTGCCCACGGTCTGCGCTTGCACTTCAATGGGACATGCGCCGGCGAGAAAGCATAGGAAGTCGACAAAATGGCAGACTTCGCCGAGAATGCGTCCGCCTCCCTGCTCGACATCGTTCACCCAATGATCGGCGGGGATATAACCGGCATTCACCCGGTAGTGAATGGCCAATGGCTCGTTGATCTGGGACAAGAACCGTTTCATGTCTTCGGCCATCGAGCGCAAATCGACGATTGAAACCTACCATCAGAAACGGAGCATCGACATCGGCCGAGGCGCGAACCAAGGCTGCCAGCTCACTTTCATTGAGGCAAAGCGGCTTTTCGCAGAACACTGTTTTGCCGGCGCGGAGGGCGGCCAGCGATTGACTGGCATGCAGGTGATGGCGGGTGGCGATCAGCACGGCTTTGATTTGTGGATCCTGCAGAAGCTCCGCTTCAGAATTCGAACAGTAGGAAAATCCGAACTTCTCCGCGGCGTGCCGACTGCGTGCGCCGGTTGCATTGCAGACGCCAACAAAGGAAACGTCGCGAATCTCTTGCAGTGCGGGTAAGAGCGCGTTCTGCGCGAAACCTCCGGCTCCGAGCATTCCGAGACCGATGGAACCTGAAGAGGCACCGGCCATGATTCTTGATGGGTTCGCGGGCGCCGCGATTTTCGGTGGGCGGGCGTGGAGTGGTCCCTCCACGGCATGGCCCCTGACGTTCAGCGCGGGATAAGTAATAAGCGCAGCGAGAAACGTCTCTCTCGTATTACCGGTAATCAGGTCATAGGCCCGCGGCGCTTGTTCAATGGGAAAGCGGTGGGTGATCAGCGACTGCAGATTCAGTTTGCCATCGGCAATGAATTGCAAAAATGATTCCAGGTTGCGGGTCTCGGTCCAGCGCACGTGTCCGATGGGATAATCGCGGCCTTTCTGCTCATAGGCGGCGTCATAGCGGCCGGGACCATAGGAGCGCGAGATTCTAAAGTCCAGTTCTTTCTCGTAATAAAGTTTGCGCTGCAGTTCCATGCCAACGGTTCCTACCGCAACCACGACGGCGCTATTGTTCTCGTCCAACTGCCGCTGGCCTTGCCGCCGCTGGCGAGCGGCGTGCTGCTGTTGTTTCTGGTCGGCTATGCGACGCCGCTCGGCCGGCTTACCGGCGGCGCGCTCACCGACTCGTTCACCGGCATCGTGCTTGCCGAAGTTTTTGTCGCGGCGCCGTTTCTGATCATCGCCGCACGCTCGGCCTTCGCCGCGACGGATCCGGACCTCGAAGGCGTCGCGGCGACGCTGGGGCGCGATCCGCTCTACGTTTTCTTCCACGTCAGCATGCCGATCGCCCGGCCGGCGATCCTGTCCGGATTGCTGCTCGCCTGGCTGCGCGCCTTCGGCGAATTCGGCGCCACCGTGATGGTCGCCTATCATCCGTATTCGCTGCCGGTTTACACCTATGTCGCGTTCGGCGCGCAGGGCTTGCCGGCGATGCTGCCGGTGCTGGTGCCGACGCTGGCGCTCGCTGTCGTCATCATGGTGCTGAGTGCGCTCGCCGGTAAGCGGGCTTCCGCGCGCGCGACGGCGGCGGCTCGGTCGGCGCGTTATCCGGCATCGTGCCTGATATTGTCGCGCGCTCCTCCGACGCCGACCCGCGCGGTCGATCTGGCGCTGAGCCTGCAAAAGCGGCTCGGCAATTTTCAGCTCGACATGGCGTGGTCGCCACAGGCGCGCCGGCTCGCCATCGTCGGTCCGTCCGGTTCCGGCAAATCGCTGACGCTGAAAATGATCGCCGGTATCGAGGCGTGCGATCGGGGCCACATCCGGCTCGACGGCCGCGATATCGCCGCGCTCGAGCCGGCGGCGCGCGGCATCGCCTATGTGCCGCAGAACTACGGCCTGTTTCCCATCTCACGGTGAACGGGCAGCTTTCCTTTCCGGCCGGCGCCGATCCGCATCTGGCTGAGCACTGGATCGATCGTCTCGGCCTGCGCGGCCTCGAAGACCGGCGACCGGACGCGCTGTCGCTCGGCCAGCAGCAACGCGTCGCCGTGGCGCGCGCGCTGGTGCGCCCTGCCCGCCTGTTACTGCTCGACGAGCCGTTCTCGGCGCTCGATGCGCCGCTGCGCGCCAGACTGCGCCGGGAAATGCTGGCGCTGCAAGGCGAGCTCACCGCCACGACAATTCTCGTCACCCACGACCGGCGGAAGCGGCCATGCTCGCCGACGAAATTCTCGTGTTCGAGAACGGCCGCGTGCTGCAAGCGGGTCCGACCGACCAGGTGTTTCGCCGCCCGAACAGCGAAACCGTGGCGCGGCTCCTCGGCGCCGATCATGCGGCAAGGTATCGCCGTCGACGCCGACAGCATCGCGATCGGCGCCGACGTCGTGCTCACCGTCGCGGGATCGGCGCTCACTCCGGGCGCGCGAGTCGGCTGGACTGTGTCGCCGGCCCGCGTGCACTTGAATGAGAACGGCCGCTACGAGGGCGCGATCGAAACCGTCACCCGCGTTGCCTCCGGCCATCAGATCGCGCTGCGCTTCGGCGACGCGTCGATCGACGTGGCGGCCGGCTATGTCGATCCGCCGCTGGGCAGCGCCTGCCGCTTCGATATCGACCCCGACGCGGTGCGGATCTGGCCGCGGGCGTGAGCGCGGCGAACGATGACAAATGTCGGAGCGTAACGGTGCGGCTTGGCGCTCCCTACGGGAATCGAACCCGTGTTTCAGCCTTGAGAGGGCCGCGTCCTAGACCGCTAGACGAAGGGAGCCTTGTCCCGAAATAGCTGCGATAAAGCGGCGGTGCAAGCGTCTCCCGTCATTCCGGGGCGCCGCAAAGCGGCGAGCCCGAAATCCATATCCGCTGACCTCAAAGGAATTTTCCGGAGATTTGGCCTGCACCATCCGTGGCTATGGATTCCGGGCTCGCGCTTCGCGCGCCCCGGAATGACTGGCCGTCACTGCTCCGTGCCGAACCGCAGCCGGCCGGTCTGCGCCAGCGTCTTGAGGTCGTAAATGCGGACCTCGCTCGCTCCGCCGATATCCAAGGTGATAACGATATGGCCGTCGCCGATGGTGGTTAAGACCACATGCGCGACTTTGGGCAGGAACACGGTGCCGTTGGCGATGCTGGCGGCGCCGCTTTCGCCGCTGTGATAAACGCGGTAGCCGATGACGCCGATCACCGCGGCGATGGCGATTGCCGTGGTGAGCGCCGATATCAGCATCAGGAGCCGTACCTTCGCCAGCGCCGGTGCGACAGCTTCAGGCGCGTTCTCGGCCGGAGCTTTATCGGATATCTGAGGATCGGATGTTTGGACCAAATCTTTCACCA
>CAVZPJ010000008.1:0-430257 GCA_963777035.1 uncultured Acidobacteriaceae bacterium
ATGGCGTATATCCCGTGACAATGCGGCGCACAAAAAACACGCCGACCGACTTGTGGCCTTATCGCGGTTATCGTCTTATAGTTGTAGTCGTGCGAACTGAGCATTTTCGCGAGTCGGACCATTACTTGACGGTCACGCTTACTGGCGTGGAAGCAATGCCATTAACAACCACCTCCAACTGGCTCGCTCCCTTTGCAGTTCTGCCGGGAACTTTGAAATTAGCAGTGACGATGAGAGAACCTGTGGCCACCCCCATCGAGCTTGGACTGTCAGTGAGGCAATAGTAGACGTGTCCAGTGGCATTGTTGGTGATGCGCACCAACGGACGGTTGCTGGCTGCCTGGACATCATCTCCGTAAGCAGCGCCCTGCGATAATCCGTTCAACTGAGTACCTTGCACGACATAGGTCGTACTGGGAGTGAGCGTCGTGGGGACCGCGGTGATGGTTGGTGCCCAAGATAGGTCCGGGCTGCCGCTAGAGGAATATAGCTCGACGTCCGTCGTGAAATCTGTGAGCAAGATCTCCCCGGTTGGCAACACCAACATATTACCGAAGTAGGAGCTATCTTTCGGTGAGTTTGGTGTCCCCGGCACTGCGGTAAAGGTAGATCCATTCCACTCGAAGAAGTACGCGCCGAGCGCGTACACGCCGGGGCTGGTCATGACCAGGACGTTTCCACTCGGCAGAAGAGCGGCGGGACCATCGGCAATGTCCAGTTGACGGCCATTCACCTTGGGAAAATCTGGCGCCGTGGACCAGTTTGAAGTCAGCGTGTCATAAACGGCGTTGTGGCCGGTTGCTCCGGTGGCCAGGACGGTGCCGTCGGGACGGAGAATAGCAGGCCCCAGTTCGTGGGAAGAAGGATCGTCAAGTTGAACGATGGTGCTACCAGCAGAGGACCAGGAACCGGTGGCGGGATTGTAGATTTCGGAATTTGTGTTGTCTGCGTTGGCATCCACCGTGAGTACTTCGCCGCTCGGCAGCAGGGTCCAGCCTTCTTCATCGTTGATATCAGCTTTGCCGGTGCCAGTGGTCGTCCAGGTCAGATTGGTCGCATCCAACAACGCTTCCTGAGTGGTGCAACAGTCGGCGACCATAAACGTGCCGTTGGCAAGAACGACGCTTTGCGCATCGCCGACCCGCGTCCAACCCGAGGGAGCCTGGAGAGTTTGCCACTTGTTGGTTGCTGGAGTGTAGATAGCTCCCAGGGTTGTGAACACCTCTTGCCCGTCGTTATATTCTCCGCCGAGAACAACCACGCGTGAGTCCGGCAGTACAGCCGAGGCAAAATACAAAGGAGCATATCCTTTAGGGAGCTGCCCCAATCTGCGCCAAGTGCCGTTGTGATAGCTTCCATTGACATCAGGAGTCAGAGCCCACCAATCCCCGTAATCGGCGTCATGCACCATGACCCTGCCGTCGTTAAGAAGGAGAGGATTACTTGCCGAGATGGGTGGCCGATTCGTCAGAGGTGTCCAGGTTTGGCCGGTAACGACGCCGAGGCCGGCGAAAGCGATCAAACAGATTCCAGCAATTGCGCGCACTACTTTCATGGTCTCACCTTAGGAACGTTGGGGTTGCACTTCTATTTCGTTTGGGCGGCTTGGTATGGCTAGGGGAATCTCAAAACCGAGCCTGATCAGCGGAGTTTACCATCGAATCCGGCGAGCGCAACCCTCAATTCGTGGCAGGCAGCAAGTCGCGACCCGGCGCTCGCGAGAATGTGCAATTGTTTGCATTTTCTGGGTGCCGGTTTGTTATGCCGATCGGACGTGGGTGCGAGTGATACGGTCATGCCAACAAAATCCATGCTGGTCGAGAAGGCACCAGAAAAAGCCGAGACCGGCGGAAAATGCTGAAAGAAATGATGCCAGCACGCGCAATCGGCGCGAGCGACGATTGAGTGAGGAGCCGTCAAACCTTGTCAGCCGTAGGCTGGCGGCGCGCAGTCCGGGAGTCGAACCCGTGTACACCACGAAAAGAAACTCGTAGGCGGCCCAGAGGAGAAATGCGACCACGGTGAGAGCACCGGCAAGCGCGAGGAGCGGTCCGCGAACGTTGTTCAATCGCAGCAGGTTCAGGCTGAGGTTGGCGCGAAAGCTGGGGTCGAAATAACGAAGGCTGGGATTTAAATCAAAATATAAAAGACTGGAGTTGAAATGAAAGAAGACTGCGCCAAAAGCCGATACAGCCGTGGCCAGGATTGTGCCATCGATCAATGCAGCCAGCGCGCGGCGGGCAATGGATGCCGATGGGAATGCAGACGGGGAATCGGATCGCCGGTCGGGCGACTCCTGAGGCGCGGATTCGATCAGTATTCCGCCTAATGCCGGAGGCGGTGGCAGAATTTCCGGGGCTTCCACAATCCGTGGACGATCATGGTCGAAAACGGGATCAGCCAGTTCGCTGCGGTGAAAAACTGGAATTGCAGCCGAACGCGGAAACTCAATGACCTTCGCAATGGGCTCCGGCGACTGTTCTGCAGTTTGATCCGCGGTGTGCTCCGACGTCCGATGCGGAACCTGATCAGACGTCTGGCGAAACTCGAAGGCGACGTCCAGCTCGGCTGGCGATTGTGCAGTTGCAACTCTTGGCGCTCCGGTCTTTGAATCTGAAGCAGAACGGGACCAACCCTCGGGAGCATCGAAGGGCAAGAGCAAGGAGGGATAGCGGGGAGTCCGCGGCTTCCGCCGTGTGCGATACCGTTGGAGGCGAGCAGCAACTTCGACGCGCCATGAATCCGGGTGCGCGACAGGGTGGGGGTCGCCGCTTGGAGCAGAAATTGGTCCAAGACTTGGCTCGAAACTCGGATCATCGCCCAGAGAACTTTCGATGCCCGGGCTGATGCGGAGTTGTCCTGTCACGGCGGAATCGCCGTCGGCTGCCGCGTTTGTCGATGCCGTCGTCATTGGTCCAGTAAGTCCGATCGTCATTGGCGCAGCGTCCTCAATCAGCGGAGGGTTGCAAGTCAGATGCTCGCAAGCCAGTCGCGAAGAATGCCAGCCGCAGTCAGAGCTATGTCGAGGACAATGCCGGAAATCACAGCCAATGCGCGACTTTGCTTCACCGCCGCCCGCGTGCTAAGGTCAGTTGGTTCCCATGGCAGACCGGCTGGCAGAGCGCACGCGCGCTGGCAGATCGACCGCTAGTACCACTCGCTCATGATCATTTGCTAATGACCACCCGCTCTCGAATCTTTATCACGGCCGCCGTGGTCTGTCATCTCCTTCTCGCTTCACGGATAGTAACCAGCCAGACGCTGCCCCCTGCAGGTGCATCGACATCAGCACCCGAGAGCGCTCGAACCATGTTCGCGGTCCCTGCGTCAGCCGCCTCCAAGCAGACGGAAGAAGAGGCTACGATTCGCGCTGTCCACCAGGAGAAGGATGGATCAATCTACCACCTGCGGGGCGAGGCGGAAATTGACTATCGCACTTACATACTGCACGCCGATCAAATCACCTACAACGCGGATACCGGAGACAGCGAACTGGAGGGCCACGTCGTACTCGATGGCGGACCTTACGACGAGCACGTTACCGCCAGCCATGGCACATACAACATCCGCACGCAAGTCGGAACGTTTTACAGCGTAATCGGGACGGTGGGGTTTCGCGTGCGGAACTCTCGCTACGTGCTGACAACGACGAATCCGTTTGCCTTCACCGGCAAAATTGTGGAGAAACACGGACCCGACCACTATCTGGTGCGTCAGGGAACGGTGACCACCTGTCAACTACCGCGCCCGAAGTGGCAATTCGACGCGCGGCACATGTGGATCGATGTGGACGGCACCGCCAAAATCTACAACAGCGAGTTCGAACTCATGGGGATACCGGTTTTCTATTTTCCGTTTGTAACGCACCCCGTTCAAAAGGAGCAGCGCCAGACCGGACTGCTGATTCCGAGCGTCGGCAGTTCCTCGACAAAAGGACTGATCGCCGGCGACTCGATTTACTGGGTGTTGAATCGCAGCATGGACGCCACGATGGGCATCGAATATTTTTCAAAACGCGGTTGGTTTGAGCACGGAGAATTTCGCGCTCGTCCGAGCGACAGTTCCTACGTCTACTTCAACTATCAGGGAATCGCGGATCGCGGCATCGGATACCCGCCGCAGAATCAGGGCGGCGAGGACGCGCGTTTTCTTGGCGAGCGCCCATTCGGGACATTCCGCGGGGTAGCGAACATTGATTATTTGAGTTCGTTCGTCTTTCGTATTGCCTTTACCGATGTTTACTCGCAGGCGATTGATTCCGAAGTGAGGTCGCAGATTTTTCTCTCCAACACGACGAACGGATTTCATTTCAATGTCTTGGCCGAGCGCTACCAGAACTTCGAAGTTTGCAACCCCGCGACGGAAGTGAATCCTACTTGCACCGTGCTCACGCAGACGGAATTGGTCCGGATTCTTCATACGCCGAGCTTCTTCGTCTCGGGCGAGGAAAGGCGCTTGGGCAATACGCCGCTGTACTGGTCATTCGAGACTGCGGTCGAAGGTTTGCAGCGGCATGAGGCTGCGCAAGGTTCGCAGCCTGCCTTCCGGACCGCTCCCCTCGTAGGGCGGTTTGACCTGGCGCCATCCCTCGTCATGCCATTGCAATGGCAGGGATGGTCGTTCCGTCCCGAACTTACCTTGCGAGATACGTTCTACACGCAGGAGGGCAACCCGGAAGAGTCCACGACCGCGGTCAACGACATCCTGAATCGCAAATCGCTGGAAGCCTCAGTCGAATTGCGGGCGCCGGCACTATCCCGCGTGTTTGACCGCCCTTGGCTTGGACTCAAATGGAAACACGTGATCGAGCCGCGCATGCGCTACGACTATGTGAAGGGCATCAATAACTTCTCTGACATTCTGCGTTTCGATGCGACTGATGTGCTGACTAACACTAACGAAATCGAGTACTCAGTGGTGAATCGCATTTACGCCAGGCATCTGGACCCTAATCAAAAAAATTGCGATGTGCCCGCGATGAGCACCCTGACCATCGGGGGCGTCCCGCAAGTCGGCGCGGTACCATGGGAACTGCCTCCGCGCCCAGACGCTCAGCCGTGCGCTTCGGGCCCGCGCGAGGTTTTGAGCTGGGAAATCGGACAGAAATATTTCTTCGATCCGACGTTCGGGAATGCTCTGGTAACCGGGCAGCGGAACGTGTTTACTACGACCGCGGATTTTACAGGCATCGCGTTTCTCGATGCAGAGCGACGTTTCGCTCCCATTATTTCCCGCTTGCGCGTGGAAACCAGCCCGCGCACCAACACCGAGTGGGATCTGGACTACGACGTCAAGACCAACCAGATCACATCCAGCCTAGCACTTGTGAACTATCACTACGGGCTGTTTACGATTGGTGGGGGAGATGCTTTCCTGCGGGTGATCAATACTCCATCGACATCGGCACCGACGACGCCGAACACAAGTCAGTTTCAACAGTTTCGAATCCTCTTTGGCTACGGGCAGCTCAACAAGCGCGGCTTGAGCGGCGCCACCAGTTTCGGTTTTGACGCCAACCTGGGATCACTGCAATACGCGACGGCACAGACCAGCTACAACTGGGATTGTTGCGGCCTGAGCCTGGAATACCGGCGCTTTGCACTGGGAACGGTACGCAACGAAAATCAATACCGCTTCTCGTTTACTCTGGCGAATGTCGGAGCGTTTGGCAATCTCAGAAGGCAGGAACGACTGTATTAGCCGGTATGCCCGGCGTTGGCATCTGAAGGTGTCAGTTTCCGGTTTTCAGTTTTAAGTTTCCCGTGACCGGCCGCGATGTTTCTGAGAACTGAGCCGAGGACCGAGAACCGAGGGACTTTTTTCAGGGATAATGGAGATTGTGAACCCCGTGGCCGAGGTCGAGCAAAAAGCTGAACGCCTACGCCAGATCCTGGCTAGCCAGGGGCGCTTGATCGTTGCTTATTCCGGCGGAGTAGACTCCGCTTTTCTTGCCTGGATGGCGCACGAAGTACTCGGCGGCCAGATGTCCGCGGTGATTGCCGATTCGGCGAGCCTGGCGCGGACTCATCTTGAAGATGCGCTCACGTTCGCGCGCGAACGGGGAATTCCGGTCGAGGTGGTGGAAACACGAGAACTCGAGAATCCTGCGTACAGGCGCAACGACTCTATGCGTTGTTTCCACTGCAAGGACGAATTGTTCACGGTCCTCGAACGCCACCGCGAAGTCAGAGGATTTGACGCGATCGCATACGGAGTCAACGCGGACGACCAAGGCGATTTTCGGCCCGGACAGGAGGCCGCGCGCCAGCATCATGTTCTCGCCCCTCTGCTCGAAGCTGGTCTGAACAAAGCTGAAATCAGTGAACTGGCTCGGCGGGCGGACTTGCGAGTATGGGATAAGCCAGCCTCAGCCTGCCTTTCGTCGCGCGTGGAATATGGACGCGCGGTTACTCCCGAAGCGCTCAGCGTGATCGAACGCGGCGAGGACGCACTGCGGGCAATGGGCTTCCGGCAATTCCGCGTCCGTCATCACGGAGAAATGGTGCGCATCGAAATCGCACGCGAAGAGCTTCCTCGCGCATTGACCGCCGACATGGCTCGCGAGTTCACCACCGTGTTCAGAGAACTGGGATTCAAGTTCGTTACGCTCGACTTGGAGGGATTCCGCTCCGGGTCAATGAATCAACTACTCACGGCCGACGAGTTGTTGCGTCGTTCTCCGTAGTGGGCGGGCTCGGCACGTCGTTCAACCGTCGTTAGATCGTTAGACCGTCAAGCGACAGTGACCGTTGAGCGACCGTCAAGTGAACGCTGCGCGCGGAGACGGGGCAGGCCCGTCCCTACTGAGGTATGCGGGCATGAGTTTTACTGCCGTGAGATAATCAAGCCATCTTCCTCATGCTCAGGTGGCTTCGATTAATGATTGTGCGGCGTGCTTTTCTGGCTCTTCTGCTGATCTGTCTAGGTTGCTCGGCCCAGTCTCCTCCATCATCGCCTTCCTCTAGTTCCGCTCCGGGGGATATGGTGCCCATGATCGAGCGCCAGGTGCGTGCGCATTACACCCTCCCGCCGGACGTAAAAGTGATCGTGGGGCCTCTCCGATCGAGCGAGTTTGCGAATTATGATGCGCTGACGGTTACGTTCGTCAGTCCGGAACGGAGCCAAGAGTTCGAGTTTCTGCTCTCCCACGACCACAAGACGCTGATGCGTATCACGAAGTTTGACATGACTCTCGATCCGTACGCGGAGACCATGAAGAAGATCGACGTCAAAGGGCGTCCGACACGTGGCAACAAAGATGCCAAGGTAACGCTGGTGGGCTATGACGATCTCGAGTGCACGTTCTGTTCACGTGCGCACGCGACGCTTTTTCCCGGGCTGCTGAAGGAATATGGAGATCGGGTCGTTTTCATCTACAAGGATTTTCCGATCGAAGAGATTCATCCCTGGGCGATGCACGCGGCGGTGAATGCGAATTGCCTGGGGGCTCAAAACAACGATGCCTACTGGGAATATGCCGACTCCCTGCACGGCAATCCGCAGGCGATTAGCGCCGAAAAAGGCCGGGATGGCCAGAATGCGGCACTCGACAAACTGGCAACTTCGCAGGCGGAGAAGCATAAACTCGACGGTCCGAAGTTCCAGGCATGTCTAAAGGCTCAGGACGAAAAGGCGGTGCGCGCCTCGATTCACGAAGGCGAAGCACTCGGCGTGGATGCGACCCCAACGATGTTCATCAATGGGAGGAAGTTGGATGGAGCAGTGCCGCAGGAGGATTTACAGGATGCCCTCGACCAGGCGTTGAAAGATGCCGGTGTTGCGCCTCCGGAGCATAAGGCGGCTGCGGAGGAAGGAAAGACTCCGACGGCTGCCCCAACGAAATAGACTAATCTGGGATTTGGCTCGAGAGTATTACAAATAACCCATACAAATTTAGAACGTGTTGTTGTGGCGGAGGAAGAAACTTGAAAAATCGTAACTACTTGAGGCGATCAGGCCAGGTCGCGGCGATCGCGATTCTGTTGATCGCGATGGCAGCCTGCAACCGCAGCAGCAGCGGTGGCGACGTCATGGCATCGATCAATGGCCGGAAGATTTATCGCAGCGAAGTCGACAAGTATTACGCCAACCAGACAGCAGGCTCCGATCAACAGCCGACGGGCGAGCAGGCAGTGAGCCTGCGTTTAAGCATTCTGAATGAGCTCATCGAGACTGAAATCCTGATGCAACGCGCCGAGAAACTCGGCCTGCTGGCGACCGACGAAGAAGTGGATCGCAAGCTAAACGAAATCAAGTCTCCCTATACAGCCGAAGAATTTAACAAGCGCTTGCAGGACAAGAAGATCTCTCTGGATGACTTCAGGCGCGACCTGCGACGCTCGCTCACCCGCGACAAGGTATTGAACAAGGAAATCACCTCGCGCATCAACATCACCGACCAGGATGTTACCAACTATTACAACGAACACAAGGCTGAGTTCAACCTGATCGAGGCACAGTACCATTTGGCGAAAATCATGGTTTCCGGAGCATCGAACGCCCAAGTGCATAACCTGCAGAACAGCAAGGCGCAGAACGATGCCGAGGCGCGCAAAAAAATTCAGATGATCGCCAACCACCTTGACAGTGGCGACGACTTCGCTACGATGGCGATGAATTATTCGGAAGACCCGGAAACGAGCAACAACGGCGGCGATTTGGGAATGGCACCTGAATCCGCGCTCAAGAATGCGGACCCGGCAACTCGCGACGCAGTGATGAAACTCAAACCGGGACAGTACACGCCGGTGATTCCAATCATTAATCCGACGAATCATCAGCCCGCGGCCTACATGATCGTGAAACTGATCGCGAAGGAGCCAGCGGGCCAGAGAGATTTGAATGATCCGCGAGTACAGCAGGCGATCCGCCAGCAACTGCGGGATCGCCGTGAGCAGTTATTGAAAGCGGCCTATTATGAGACCCTCCGTGACGACGCCAAAGTTACAAATTACTACGCCGACGAAGTGCTGAAGAATTTGGGGGCGGCGAAGTAGCCCCTACTCCATTACGCGGCCGCGCGCAGCGGCACGCGCGAAGGGCGCCTAACCTTCCAGCTTCCTGGTCAGAACTTCGTTCACCAGTTGCGGATTCGCCTGCCCCTTCGACGCCTTCATCACCTGTCCCACGAAGAACCCAATCATCGTTTTCTTGCCCGCGCGATACTGCTCCGCCTGCTTCGGATTCGCTGCGATCAACTCATCGGCAAGTTTTTCCACGGCCGACGTGTCGCGCGACTGCTCGGGTCTCCCCTCGGCTTCATAAACCGCAGGAAAATCCAGATTACGCTCGAAGCTAAGGTCGTAAAGATCCTTCAGCATTTTGCCTGAGATCGCACCCGACTCTACGAGATCGGCTGACGCCGTAATTCCAGCCATCGAAATTGGGGACTGTTCGAGTTCAAGACCCTGCGCTTTCAACCGTCCAAGAAGCTCGCTTTGCACGAGATTCGCGACGCGCTTCGGATTTTTCGCAGTGCAGGCGGCAGACTCGAACTGATCGGCCATCGCACGCGTCAACGTCAGCGTGTGTGCGTCTCCTGCTGAGATGCCGTATTCCTTCATCATGCGCTGGCGGCGTGCCTCCGGAAGCTCGGGCAAACCGGCGCGGATCGCAACTTGCCATTTTTCATCGATCACGAGCGGAAGCAAATCGGGTTCGGGAAAGTACCGATAGTCGTGCGCCTGCTCTTTCGAGCGCATGCCATACGTCTTGCCTTCGTGCGCATTGTAGAGGCGGGATTCCTGGGTGATCTTCCCGCCAGATTCGAGGATTTCGATGTGGCGTTCGATTTCATACTCCAGCGCCTGCTTGACAAAGCGGAACGAATTTACGTTTTTGACCTCGGTCTTGGTTCCGAATTCTCTTTGTCCGCGAGGGCGCACGCTGACGTTGGCGTCGCAGCGCAGCGAGCCTTCCTCCATATTGCAGTCACTGACGCCGGTGTAGAGGATGATCTCTTTGAGACGAGTGAGGTACTCATAAGCCTCCTCTGGCGACCGCATGTCAGGCTCGCTGACGATCTCCGCAAGGGGCACGCCGGTGCGATTCAGATCGATGGCGGTCTTGTGGGTAGCGTCGGGAAATCCCTCGTGCAGACTCTTGCCGGCGTCTTCTTCGAGGTGTAAGCGGGTGATGCCGATTTTCTTCTTGCCCGCGTCGTTGCCTTCGTCGATCTCGATGAACCCAAATTCCGCGAGCGGCTTGTCATACTGCGAGATCTGGTACCCCTTGGGCAGGTCAGGATAAAAATAGTTCTTCCGCGCAAAGATGGAGACCTCGTTAATTCGGCACCCCAGAGCCATCGCTGCCAGAGTTGCGAATTCTACCGCTTTGCGGTTCAACACCGGCAAAGCTCCAGGAAGACCCAGGCACACCGGGCACACATTCGTGTTGGGCGGATCCCCAAATCGAGTCGAACACGAGCAGAAGATTTTCGACGCGGTCAGCAACTGTACGTGAACTTCGAGTCCAATGACGGGCTCGTATTTCGCGAGGAGATCCTCGGAAACGGCTGGAGTAGTCGCCATATTGGGAAATTATAACTGGCGCGGACCGCGAGCAACTGGCGTCTGCGATCTCTCACTTCATTCAGAATGACAATCAGAAAGCTATCGATACGCGGTTTAGAATGTTCCCCATGCTAGTGCTAGCCTCCGCCTCTCCGCGCCGTCAGGAATTACTGCACAGCGCCGGAATTGCTTTCGAAGTGCAGCCCGCGGGTATTTCGGAAGACCCGCGAGCAGGGGAATCAGCGAAAGATTGTGCCGAACGCCTCGCACGGGAAAAGGCGCTCGTGGTAGCGCGACGGCGTCCGCAAGATTGCATCCTCGGCGCCGACACCGTTGTGGTCGTCGGTAGTGAACTTCTCGGGAAGCCCTCCGATGCTGTGGATGCCGCGCGCATGCTGCGCCTGCTTTCCGGACGCGAGCACCAGGTAATTACGGGAGTATGTTTAGTGGTCGGCGGCAAGCCGTCCGTGGCTAGCGAGACCACATTGGTTACGGTGAATGAACTTACCGAGAAAGACATTGCGGACTACGTCGCCAGCGGTGAGCCGATGGACAAAGCAGGAGCGTACGCGATCCAAGGCATCGCTTCCCGCTGGATTCCTCGCATAGAAGGGGATTACAGCAACGTCGTCGGACTTCCTGTAGCGCTGGTGTGGAGAATGCTGCGTAGCGAAAGCCGTGGCGAGCGCACAAGTGAATATTGGTAGAGACGCGGCTTGCCGCGTCTCCCGCCGTGGCCATGGTAGACGGGGCTAATCCCCGTTCCTCGGTGAACGTTAGGCGGCGGGAGGTTTCGTTGTGTCTTTCGGCTTCTCTTCTTCTTTCATCGACGACTTGAAATTCCGTATGCCTTCACCCAACCCTTTTCCCAAATCGGCAAACTTACTCGGCCCAAAAAGCAGCAGCGCGATGCCGATAATCAACAGGATGTGCAGCGGCTGAAACAGTCCTTCACCCATAAATCCTCCAGCGGGGTTTTCCGGCGCCCGGCACGGCGCTATCTCACGCAAACGGCCCCAAATTGAATTCTAGGTTAGTGTGGACCTTCCGGTCAAAGCTGCCTGTGATAGTCGTCACCGGAGCTTGTGAAGTCAGTCACACTATCAGGAGGTATGCAGAGCACTCCCCACAAACGTCGCGAAATTCTCCGGTAGCGATCAAACCATACGATTAAGTCATTATTGTGTAACACTTTACGAAACTAGTCGACGGGCGCGATGGCCTCCGTTATACGACTTCGATAAGCCCGGCAATAAGGACGGCGCGGCGGGGCAACTCCGAGATCAGGATGTGCTCGTGCGGGGCGTGGGCTCCGTCGCCGACACCGCCCAGGCCGTCGAGCGTTGGGATGCCCAGGCCCGCCGTGAAATTGCCGTCGGAACCGCCACCTACCGCGGCTTCGCCTAGCTTCCATCCCAACTCGCGCGCGATCGCCGACGCCTGGGCGTACAGTGCCGCCACTCCAGCGGTGCGTTCCATGGGCGGACGGTTAACTCCTCCAGCGACCTCGATTTTGGATCTGCGATTGAACGGGCGCAGCCGACGCATCTTTTTATCGATTCCGGCGGCATCTTTCAGGCGCGCAATGCGCACGTCAACCTGAGCCGCGGCTTCAGCCGGAACCACGTTGGTTCGCGATCCGCCGCTCACGATTCCGACGTTGACCGTCAAACCTTTCTTCAAGTCGGTGAAGCCAGAGATTTTTTCGATTTGGCGCGCCAGCTCCAAAATTGCGTTCACACCTTTCTGGAAGTCGAGCCCAGCATGGGAAGCCTTGCCGGTGACTTTGACGAGGTAATCGCCGACTCCCTTGCGCGCAGTTTTTACGGCGCCATTGGGACCATAGGAAGGCTCCAGCACGAGCACGGCGGCAGATTGCTTGGCCAGCGACTCGGTGATCGCCCGCGAAGAGTCGCTGCCCACTTCTTCGTCGGAAACGAGAAGCACGGTTACGGGGCGCGGCAGTCCCCCATGCCAATCCCGCAAAGCGGCGAGCGCATGGACCATCAGGGCAATGCCCGATTTCATATCCAAAACGCCGGGACCCGTCAGTTTGTTTCCGGCAACGCGGCATGGCATGGTGGCCAGCGTGCCCAGCGGATAAACGGTGTCGTAGTGGCCGAGAAGCAGCACCGGTTTCGCGCTTGATTGACCGGGAGAATCTGACTGGCGGGGAAAATCAACCTGCAAGTGATTGCCGAACTCTTTCGCCTGGTGGAAGCGCACGGCCCCGCCGAGACGCGAAAATTTCTCCGCGACGACATCCGCGATGCGATCGACGGCAGGCTTGCTGTCGCTGGGAGTTTCGATTTCGACCAGTTCGCGAATGGTCGAGACAATCGCGTCCAAGCGCTCGTTGAAATAGGCAAGCCGACGCTGCGCTTGGGCGCTGGAATGCGTAGCCGCTTTGGAAACTGGCTTCACGATGGGTGTGTCCCTCGGGAGCTGAACTTACTTGCTCATCCTATGCCAGACGGCGGCGTGATCCAAAGCGTCTGTATTGAGCAGTCAGGACTGGGGGCCTGAGGGGCATGCCCGTCATTCTTGGCCCTGAGGCCTTGCCGCGATCTTCTCCATGGTACGCGCCAGGATTTCTTCAGGAGAGCCTTGGGCAACGATCGGCACGAGCAGGCCGAGATTTTCGTAGAACCGTATGAGGGGAGCGGTGCTTTGATCGTAGGCTTGCAGACGCACTGTGATCGCCTCGGGACGGTCATCTTCGCGCTGGAAGAGGCGTCCCCCGCAACGATCGCACACGCATTCGATTTTCGGCGGTCTATCTTTTACGTGAAAAACCGATTTACATTTTTCGCAGGTGCGGCGGCCGCTCAGGCGCTGCACAATCTCGCTCACCGGCAATTCGTAGTTCACGACGGCGCTCAGTGAAAGCTTTTCATTCTCCATCAGCTTTCTCAGGGACTCAGCCTGGCCGATCGTGCGCGGAAATCCGTCAAGAATGAAGCCGCTGCAATGGAGGATGCAATTGCTGCGCTCGCGCACCATCTCCCAGACAGTCGAGTCGGGTACGAGTTCGCCGCGGCGCATATACTCCATGGCCGCCTTCATTGCCGGAGATTGTTCGCAGTCACGGCGCTTGCCCGCCGCTCGAAAGACGTCCCCGGTCGAGAGATGGCAAGCCCCCAGACGCTCGGTCAGAAGCTCAGCTTGCGTGCCTTTGCCCACGCCCGGAGCTCCGAGGAGGATCAGTCTCCAGGGGTGGGCGCGTTCCGCTGGCACCGTCGAGCATTCTGCCGATGGTCCCTGCAACCATGCCGCCCGGTCGCTTTTGATCGGTACGTTCATTCTTGCGAGTTTTACCCAGAAGCGCGCGCCTTGCAGTGACGGTAATCACACACGATAAAAAAGAATGCTAACTCGCGCCCCAGATTTCGCCAATCACCCGCTGGAAGTTTGCCCCCAGAACCTTTTCGATGACGGCTGACGGCTGGCCCCGCTTGGCTAGTTCGATGGCGATAATTTCCATGTGATCGGGTCCGTTGAGGTCGGGCACGTAGGGATAGCGATCCTCGCCGGGGGCGCCGATACCGAGTTGCTTGCGGCGCGCGATGTCCTTATCAAAAGCTGCTCTCTGTTCGGCGCTAAGGACGGTTTTCTGGATCGAGCCATCCGATCCGATGCCGACGTGATCGGCTCCGCAGACGTCGATCGCGTGCATGACGTGGTCGAAGACGTGTACACGGGTGGGTACGGTGGGCGAAGCCACGACGTAGGGCATAAGGTAGACGCCAAAGTATCCGCCGCGGTCGGCTAGCGACTTAAGAATTTCGTCCGGCTTGTTGCGGGGATGGGCATAGACGGCGGCGCATCCGGAATGCGTAATCAGGACCGGCTTGGCGGATGCGGCGATACCTTCGGCAGTCGTGCGGTATCCGCTATGACTCAGGTCTAGGGCAACTCCAATCTCATTCATCTTCTTGACGGCAGCGATGCCCGCTTTGCTGAGGCCCGCATTGCCAGGTTCGAGGCATCCGTCGCCGAAGATGCTGCGATTATTGTAGGTGAGCTGCATGATGCGGACGCCCAGCTGTCGGAACATTTCGATACGCTCGGGCTTTTCCTCGAGAAATGCGGTGTACTGGAAGCCGGGCATAATGCCGATCTTGTTTTCGCGCTTGGCGCGGGCGATGTCGGCATGACGGCGCACGATGAGAAAAGTTTCGGGGTGCTGTTCGACCAAGGTTTCTATAGTACTGATGTTGCCGACTGTGCCCTCGAAGGTTGGGTCGGAAATGGTGAAGTTGACGGCGGTGATTCCAGATTGCTGCACGGTTTTGATGGCATCGGCGTTGATTGCGTCCATGTCGACGAACGGGCCGCAGAGGGAATCGATGATGATGGCGTTCTTGTAGAGCGCCGCGATCGCCGGCGAGGGGTTGTCAGTCGATCCCTTGTCGGTCCCGCTAGGGGGCACTTTTGTCAGCAGTCGCGGGGATACGAAGGCGGCTGCCGATATTTTCAATAGTCCGAGATTAAAGTCGCGACGATGCACGTTGGCTCCTGTCGAATCTTATCGCATGAAGCGGATACTTAAGGATGCTGATTCGTCTTATCTTTCCCGCGAACGAAAAGCGGAGCGCCCCATCCGCCGATTGCGAGTAGCGAGCCGAAGAGGATGACTGCGTCAATGCTTGACCGCCCCTCCCGTACGAAATAAACATCCTTGAGATTCAGCCAGAGGGCAAATTCATCGAGCGTCAGCGCGGCACCCACTCCATAAAGTAGTGACATCAGGCTGCTGGCGAAAATCGACGACGCATCGCTGCCCGTGCCGAATTCGCACAGCCAGCCATAACCCACGCCCAGCAGAATGAGAATTCCGGGAACGAGGTGGTGGATGTGGCGACCGCCCATGATGATGTAGTGGAAAGGCGGAATCTGATGCCGAATGCAAAAGACCATCCCCCGCACAAGGGCGAACGTCAGAAAGAAGCTTACCGACGCAAGAAACAAACGGCGGCGCGGACGATCCGCAATGCGCTGGTGCACAAGCAAGCCGAGGCGCGTGCGATGAAGCAGCGCGAGCAATAGCACCATCATCGCCACCAGCGAAATTAGAAGAACAATTCCGGCATCATTCCAGCGCATGAAACATCAGACCTCTCCACCACGATCCGCCGCGCAAGTCTGGAGTTTGGACGCCGGCTGAACGATGAATTGTAGGATAGTTTGTCCGGGATCAATGAATAATCGAAGACTCGGGCATAATATCTCAATCACCAAAACCTGGAACGAGGGCCTGCCATTTTGCATAAAGTCGGTTCGTTGCTTAGAAGTCACTCCCCCGCAGTTTTGTTTTTGCTGCTCGCCGCCGCAAGCTCCGCTCAGCCGGTTCCTTCGGGACCGGTGAGCGGCCTCCAATGGCGCTTAATCGGTCCGTTCCGTGGGGGGCGCGCGGTAGCGGTGACCGGAGTTCCAGGCGACTCGACGACTTTTTATTTCGGCTCGGTGAATGGCGGAATCTGGAAAACAATGGATGCCGGCGTTACCTGGACACCGATTTTTGACGGCCAGCCTGTGGCCTCGATCGGCGCGATGGCCGCGGCTCCCTCTGACCCTAAGATCATTTACGCAGGAACGGGTGAAAGCGACATTCGTGAAGATCTTTCCTCCGGCAATGGCGTCTACAAATCGACCGACGGCGGTTCGACATGGGATCACATCGGCTTGGAGGATACAAGGCAGATCAGCCGCATTGTCATCGATCCGCAGAATGCGAAGATCGTTTATATCGGCGCTCTGGGACACGCTTACGCTCCCAACCCGCAGCGCGGCGTCTACAAGTCTATCGATGGAGGAGCGCATTGGATGCAGGTTCTAGATCTGGGGCCGGAAATCGGCATTTCAGATTTGGCGATTTGCTCTTCTTCTCCGCAGGTCTTGTTTGCCGGCGCGTGGCATACGCATCGTCCTCCGTGGAGCACTTATGCTCCGATCGATGGACCTGGAAGCGGCCTCTACCGTTCGCAAGATGCCGGCAAAACTTGGGCTCGTCTTGAAGGAAACGGGCTCCCGGAAGGCGATTGGGGACGCGTTGGCGTTGACGTGGCGCCGGACGGCAAGCGAGTGTATGCGCTTATCGAAACAATAAATGAGGCAAAAGGCGACACCAGCAGAGACCTATCAAAGCCAGAGGCGAAAAAATCCGGCCTCTATCGTTCTGACGACGGAGGCAACACATGGGTGCTGGCCAACGCCGATTCACGCCTGACCAGTCGCGCATGGTACTTCAATCGCATCACCATCGATCCCCACAATTCCGATGTAATTTACATGCCGAATGTCGCTCTCTACCGATCCGAAAATGGCGGGAAGACAATTTCGGTTGTCCGTGGGGCGCCGGGCGGAGACGACTATCACGAGCTTTGGATCGATCCCAAGAATTCCGCAAGCATGATTCTGGGAACGGATCAGGGAACCACCATCAGCCTCAACCGCGGCCAAACCTGGAGCAGTTGGTACAACCAGCCTACGGCGCAGTTCTATCATGTAGCCACCGACAACCAGTTTCCCTACGCTGTATACGGCACCCAGCAGGATAGCGGCGGCGCCGCAGTTCTGAGCCGGACCGACCACGATCAAATCACTCCGCGCGACTGGTTTCTTCCGGGCGGCAGCGAAAGCGGATATATCGTAGTCGATCCGAATGATCCCAATATCATTTATCTGAGCGGGACGTACGGCTCCGTTGCGCGCTTTAATAAACGGACGGGCTTCAGCCAAGACATTACTCCCTGGCCCGCGGTTTCGTGGAACTCGGAGATCCACGAGCGCAAGTATCGTGACCCATGGACTCCGGTGCTGGTTCTTTCCCCGACTGACCAGACCACGCTCTATCTCGGAACGCAATACGTGATGAAGACGGTCGATGGCGGTCTGCATTGGGAGGCGATCAGCCCCGACCTTACTGGAGCGATTGACGGCAAGACCAGAGGGAAGACGCAAGCGACCCCAACCCTCGAGCAGGCCAAGCGCTCCGGATATGGGGTGGTGTACACGATCGCTCCCTCGCCCCTTAACCGCGATCTGATCTGGGCGGGAAGTGATACTGGGCTGATTCACCTGACCCGCGATGGCGGAAAGAGTTGGAAAGATATCACTCCGCCCGGGCTGAGCGACTGGAGCAAGATTTCGCTTATCGAAGCTTCGCACTTTGATCCTGCCGTCGCCTACGCGGCCGTCGATCGCGGACGTCTTGACGATCAAACGCCCTACCTGTATCGCACCCGCGATTATGGAGCCAGCTGGCAACTGATCACGAATGGGATCAGTGGTCCGGCGTTCTTGCGCTCCGTTCGCGAAGACCCGCAAGCCAAAGGGCTCCTGTTTGCCGGCACCGAATTTGGAGTTTACGCATCATGGGATGACGGAGGCCACTGGCAGTCTTTGCAATCGAACCTGCCGGTGACTTCAGTACGCGACCTTGCGATCCACGGCGACGACCTGGTGGTTGCAACGTTTGGGCGGTCCTTCTGGATTCTCGATAACATCGCGCCCCTTCGCCAGGCGCTCGATGCGGAGAGAGCAAAGAGTAGTTGGCTCTACCATCCTGCGACCGCGGTTCGCGTGGATAATGATTCCTTCGTAGGTACGCCGCTTCCGCCCGAGGAACCTGCGGCAGCGAATCCTCCAAGCGGTGCGATGCTCGACTATTTCCTTCCATCGGCAGCGAAGAGCGTGCAGTTGGAGATCTTCGACGCACAACAGCATCTTGTCAGAAAGTTTTCTTCACAGAGCTTTTCTGCAGCCGATCATTCTTCACCAATTCCTTCACCAATTCAGCCGACTTGGAAGCACCAGCCACTGCCCGTCGCCGAGCGCTGGCTCCCAAAGCCTGAAACCGTTGAAAGAACTGCGGGAATGCACCGCTTCATTTGGAACCTGACGTGGGCCAGCTCCGGTGGCCCGGCCGCGGACGAAGAAGCCGACTACCGTAATCCGACCGGCCCGAAAGTGGTGCCGGGAGTCTATCAAGTGCGTCTGACGGTCGATGGAAAAGTGCAAACTCAACCACTGAAAGTCGTGATGGACCCACGGTCTTCCGCGACTTCGGAGATGCTGGCGCAGCAGTTGGAACTGGGCCTCCAAATCTTTGGAGAAACCATCGGCGCGCGCGCCACGCTGACTGAGATCGAAGCGGTGCAGAAGCAGATAACTAATCTTCAACAGAAATTGGGGCAGCAGAAAGGAGCACAAGACTTACCGCTCGCCGCCGCGCTATCTGACGATCAGTCTGATATCAGCAAGCTTCTTACGAATAAGGATCACCCAGATGAGGACCCCGGATTGCAGGATGCCTACACAGGTCTCGCATCCGCTCTGCGAGTTGTCGAAAGCGGAGATCGGGCCGTGCCGGCGCAAGCCATCGCGGTCTATAAAGAGTCAAGCCCACGGGTAAAAGCACGGATCGCACAGTGGGCGCAATTCAAGGCAACTCGATTGAAACAACTAAACCAGCAACTGCATGAAGCGCACCTCACTCCCGTTGCGATCGCAGAAGGTGAGGAGCCGTAGAGCTACTCGTCATGGTTCGGCTTCTGGTGGATCGGTCAGCGGCTGGATGACGTGCAGGCCGCACTCGGTCTTCGGCGATTCCGACCAGCGTCCCGCCCTCGGGCTCTCTCCCGGCAGCACCTCTCGGGTGCAGTGCGTGCAACCAATGCTGGGGTAGCCGCGCTCGTGCAGAGCGTTATAGGGCACGTCCCGCTCGCGGATGTATTGCCATACTTGCCTGGAACTCCAATCCGCGATTGGATTGACCTTCACGAGACCGAACTTGTTGTCCCATTCGATCTTACCGGCGCCCGCGCGGGCAGCGGTTTGATCGCGGCGAATGCTCGTGATCCACGCTCGAAGTTCGCCAAGTTTACGCCGCAGTGGCTCGACCTTCCGAAGATTGCAGCATAGATCCGGATCACGTTGCCAGAGGGCCGACCCATGAGTCCGCTCCTGTTCCTCGGGAGAACTCATTGGATACACCCTTTCAATCGTGATGCCATATCTCTGCTCTACACGATCCATGAGATTGTAGGTTTCTTGAAACAGAAATTCCGTGTCCACGGTGAAGAGGCGAAAAGTCTGCTGCATCCGGGAAGCCATGTCGATCAGGGCCATGCCCTCGGCGCCGAAGGCAGAAGAGATCGCCACCGTATCTCCGAAATTGTCGAATGCCCATTCAAGCACGCGCTCTGGGCTCCAGGCTTCCGCGGCCATCTGCCATCTCCCAATTTGTTCTTTCATGCCACGGCCTCCTTATCGGTCCTCAATCGATCGGCTGGCAAAGGCAAGCGTCGCGCAAACGCGGATCCCGATCTTTTTTCTTGCCGAGAGCAGCCAACCGCTTCGTCCACCAAATTGCGATCGGCGAATCGGACTACTTCGCCGACAACCAGCAGCGTTGGAGACGCCAGCACCGGTGACCGATGAAGACTTGAAATCGTGGTCTGGTATATCTGCTGCTGTGGGGTTGTTGCGCGGGAGATAATGGCGCAAGGAGCTTCGTTTTCAAATCCCGCCTTCGTGAGCTCCGTGGCTACTTCCCCGTAGTTGTGACCGGGCATGTAAATGACAAAGGTCGCGTCGGCCGCTGCAAACCGGCTCCAATCCGAATCGCCTTCCGAAGCACCATTCCCTGCAGCACCAAGGCCTTCAGCACGACGCGCTTCAGCACGATGACCGGTCGTGAGCACCAGCGTGGAGGATATCCGTCGATGCGTCAGCGGTATTCCGGCAACTGCTGCGGCTCCCAGCGCTGAAGTCACGCCGGGAACAATTTCATATTCAATGTTCGCCAGACGCAGCGCTTCGATCTCTTCTCCCGCTCGTCCAAAAATCAGTGGGTCGCCGCTCTTCAGCCGAACCACCTGCAATCCTGAAGTTGCCAGTGTCACCATCAGGAAATCGATCTCTGCCTGCCGGATGGTCTTGCTTCCACAACGCTTGCCGACATTCTGAACGGTTGCGCTGGCTGAGATGAGCTTCAGGACTTCCGCCGACACCAGGTCATCATGGAGCACGACCTCGGCGGTTCGAAGCAATCGCGCCGCTTTCACGGTGAGCAATTCAGGATCACCCGGACCCGCCCCCACTAGATACACTTTGCCGTTCATGCCAATACCCTCCTGTCGTCTTGAGCGGATTCTTCTGCGCAGACTTTTTCTGCGGGGCCTTTTCTGCCAATGCTGCCTTCAGAGCCTCACGGCTCGCCAGCGACTGCAGCAGTTCACGCTTGCGTTGCGGATCGAGATTGCTGGCCAGCACCAACTTTCGTGTCTCTCCCAGTTCCGTGACCCATCGCGCATATCCCGGACCGAACTGCCGTTCAAGCTGCTGTCGAAGCTTCTGAGAAAGGGAAGGACTGCATCCGTTGGTGGAAATTGCAATCTGAAGGTCGCCGCGGCGTACCACAGCGGGATAGTAGAAGTCACAATACTCGGGATCATCGACCGCATTGCACAAGACTCCACGCCGCTGCGCCTCGCGGTAGATGAAGCCGTTGAGATCGCGTGAAGCGGTGGCCGCCACGACTAGACACGTTTGGTCGAGATCCGCGGAGCCGAAGGCGCGTAGTTTAAGCGTGATCTGACCGGCCTTAGCCCACTCTTGCACCGCGTCAGATGCCTGCAGAGCAATCACGTAAATATGCGCACCCGTTTCGATGAGGCCTGCAATTTTGGACTCGCCCATCTTGCCGGCGCCGACCACGAGGCAACGTCTGCCTTCGAGCTTGACAAACATTGGAAACAATCTGCTCATCTCTCCAACTCCTTTAACCTTCCGCTCCACTCGGCACACGTCCCTCGGGTAGATCGCGAGCGACCGCCTCGACGAATTCTCCGGCCAGAAAGTTACGCAGCTCCGTGTCGCTGTGACGAGCGAAAAAATGCCGGAGATTCTCGCCCGGCTTGCCATCGGCGAGATATCTTCGCAGCAACCGTTCTATGGCGTCGGGAACCTCGGTCGCGGGGCAACGAAACCCGACTGCCCTCGCGATTTTCTGATTGAGCCCGAGCGCTCCACCCAGGCAGAAGTAATAGGCATCTACCATGTGTCCGTCCATCTTGATCTTCTTGCCTTCGATTCCGATGTCGGCGATCCAGTGTTGTCCGCAGCTGTTCGGGCAACCCGTCACATGCAGTTTCATATGCTGATCAAAGCCGGGTAACCGCTCCTCTAATTCCTCAACCAGCCAGCGGGAGAAGCTCTTCGTTTCCGTTATTGCAAGCTTGCAAAACTCCGTACCACTGCAGGCAATTGCGCCGCGCCGAAACGGCGAACCGCCCACCGGGAGCCCGATTGCACGTAGTTCTTTGGCCAGTTCATCCGTTCGCAAGCGAGGTACGTTGACGATCAGCAGATTCTGCATGTTCGTGGTACGAAGTTCGCCGTTCGCAAAACGCTCGGCGAGATCGGCTGCGGCATGCATTTGTTCGGGCGTGATCCTGCCTCGAAGAACGCTTGCGCCCACGTAGCAGTAGCCCGCTTGCTTTTGCGCATGGATGCCGATGTGATCGCGGTAAACGTCCGCCGGTGGATCTTCGGACTCGGCGGGGTCAAGTTGAAATCCGAGCCTTCGCTCCAGTTCGTTTTGGAAGTCACGCGGGGTCCAGCCATGCCGCAAGAAAAGAAATTTCAGCCGCGCTCGCTCTCGGTGTTCTCGCAATTGATCGGAATCGCGAAACAACTCGGCGACGCCACGAATCACAGACAGAACCTGGTTCCAGCGCACGAAGACGTTCAGCGGGGCGCCCAGGTAGGGTTCGGTGGAAAGTCCTCCGCCCACCCGCAGGGCAAAACCAATCTCAGACCTTTCACCAACGACACGTTCGATCGCGGTGAGTCCGATATCGTTGATCTCCGGATACGGGCACCAGACGCGGCATCCGGTGATGGCAATCTTGAATTTGCGCGGCAAATTATAAAATTCGCTGTTCCCGGCCAGCATCCGATCCGCGGCCAGAGCCAGCGAGGAAGCGTCGCATATCTCATCCGCATCCACGCCAGCCACGGGACAGCCCGTAATGTTCCGCGTCACATCGCCGCAGGAACCCGTCGTATTCAGACCGACGCGCCATAGCTCGTTCAGCACTTCCGGAAGACTTTCTATAGTGATCCAGTGCAACTGAATGTTTTGGCGCACCGTCAGATCGGCGGTGCCGCGCGCATAGCGGCGTGCGAGATCGGCGATAGCGCGCAATTGGTGCGATCGCAATAGGCCGTTGGGGATTCGAATCCGCACCATGAAGAACGGTAACGCCCGGCCTTGACCGTCCTTGCCGCCAACCACTCCTGCTCCATCGCCTTGCGTGTAGACTCCCCACCAGCGAAAGTAGGTTCCGATCCACTCCGGGGGAATCGATTCGAATCCTTCGCGAGCAAACCGCCGGATCTCGGCCAAGCCGTCCCACGGATTCATTGCCCGCTTTAGGCGTTCCGATTTTTGTGCTTTGGTTTCAGTGACTGGGTTTGTCATAGCCCGGTCCCCCAAAAAGAAAAACCCACCACCAGATGCTTTCTGGCGGTGGGTAATAAGTGCTGATTTTTATGAAATTTCTAAGTCAGCAAGCTCCCTGCGCCAGAACACACGCATGCACAACAACAACAAGCGCACACGCAAATCTGGCAAAGGTTGCTGGAATCAGTCATGTTACTTTGCATAGTAGGGCGAGCCGACCAACGGGTCAACCGTCCTGCCTGTCCAATTCGATGAATTATTCTGATCTCGCGAATCAAAATTTTAGGTCGTGTCGGCAGTTGCCGGAAAGCCGCCTTAACTGTCCTTGCGGTAGAGGAGGTCGCGCATCGCTTGTCTGCGAGCTTCGTTCGCTTCCGTCAAAGTCTTGCGCTCGATGGCGTCCATGGTCCCCCTAGGCGCGGGACCAGCGGTTTCAGGTTCGCTGCACGCCGGGCAGCGGTTGGCAAAGCCGGGTTTATCCGGCTTCAGTTCAAACTCTTCTGAGCAGACGGCGCACACTCGAATCGGAAATGCCATCAATTTACCCTACAAGGTTAAAGTTCTGGCGGAGAGGGAGGGATTCGAACCCCCGATACCCTTTCGGGTATGCCGGTTTTCAAGACCGGAGCCATCAACCACTCGGCCACCTCTCCGGCTATTACAGTTTTACTACAGCTCTAATTTTATGGCAGGGCCAAGCTGCCAGGGGCAACGGCTCCCAAATCTCGAAACTGGCACCGGGGGCGTCCGTCATTTCGTTCCGTTCGGATATATCAGGATCTTGCTGGCTACGCCGGTTTTCAAACGGGCCATGGCTTGGGAAAAATCTTTCATCGCGATGCGGTCGGTGATTACGGGATGAAGATCAAGACGTCCACTTTTTAGCAATGCGGTCATCTGGTACCAGGTTTGATACATACGGCGGCCGTTGATGCCCTGAATGGTGATGCCTTTGAAGATGATGTCTTCGGAGAAGTTGAGAGGAATGGGTTTAGAGGTGAGGCCCAGGAGGGATATGCGACCTCCGCGCCGCACAATATCGAACGCGATTCGAATAGCGTCGGGATGGCCGGCCATTTCGAGAATCACGTCCACACCAAGGCCTCCCGTTTTCTCCGCAACAATGGCGCGCACGTCATCCTTGGACGGATCGAGCGCGTAGTCCGCGTGCATCTTGGTTGCGAGCTTGCGCCGGTGTTCGTTGACCTCAATTGCGAAGATGGTGGTTGCGCCGACAGCCCTAGCCACCGCGATTGAAAACAGTCCGATCGGACCGCAGCCGGTAACGGCCACGGTCTTGGCAGCGATTTCTCCGGCCAGTACTGTGTGCACTGCATTGCCCAGCGGATCGAGTATGGAGGCGTATTCCTGCGGAATACCTGGATCGAGTTTCCAGATATTCGATTCAGGGATAACGACGTACTCGGCGAAAGCTCCGTCAGTGTCGACGCCGATAATTTTCACGTTCTGGCAGATGTGAGCTTCGCCGGTGCGGCATTGCAGGCACTTGCCGCACGCGACATGCATTTCGGCGGATACGAAATCGCCTTCCTTAACGCTGGTGACTTCATTGCCGTAGGCCACTACTTCCCCGCAGAATTCGTGCCCGGGAATCAGCGGGGGATGAATTCGCCCTTGCGCCCAGCGGTCCCATTCATAGATGTGAAGATCGGTGCCGCAGATGGAGGCCACTTTCACTTTGACCAGGACGTCGGTGCGGCCGTAGGCTGGAATTTTTACTTCGCGGATTTCCGCTCCCGGCGCGGCTTCCGGCTTGACCACTGCGAGCATGGTGCCAGGCATGGAAGTGCTGGGCATGAGCCCCCTTTATGAGTACGGAATCGGAAAAGCAAACGGCTTATTCTAGCATCGGTGCTTTACTTTCATCGGAGCCGCGCTCCCGGCGAAGATTGTAGTTCCTTGCGAGTGCCAGCCGATCGATCTCTTGCCGATCGCTTATTTGCCGATCATGGTCGCCTGCCCCGCGACCAGAACCCATTGACCATCACGCTTCACAAAAACGTGGGTCAGGCGCATACGGTGAGGTTTGACCTGGCCGGAGTCTCGAACGGTGACTGTAAACTCCGCACTGGAGACCGCCGTGTCGCTGTAGACGCGGATTGCGAGATCCGCTGGCTCCATCTCCATGACGATTATTTTGCGCTTGATGTCGCGCAGATTCGCCAACGCTTCGTCTCTATTTTCAACGCGCCCGTTTTCCCGGATGTAAAGGTAATCGGCCGCAAGATGATTCGCGTACTCATCCCAGTCGGCTCGAACGATTAACACCGCGAGCTTCAATTCCAGGGCCTTGATTTCACCTTCGGCGACGGGATTCGCGTCGGCCTGCGCGGCCGGTTGCAGGGCGCTCAGCGCAATGGTCAAAGCCAGAAGAGCTGTGATCGTGATAGGGGTCGCTTTTCGCATGTTCTCTTACTCTCCGGATTCTATACGGCCGAGGCGCTCATTCGAGTCCGGCTACGTTTTGTACGTCCCGCGACCGTGTGTTTTCGGGCTTGCAGTTTTGTAGTCTTCAGACTTCCCTCGCGGAATGCTGAGCGTCTGCCATCGCGAAGAGCGCAGATGTTTCGCGAGGAAGACAATTTGTCCAATGTGCTGCGCGTAATGCGCGAGCGACCGGTTAAGCGCTTGCATGACCGTGAGTGGCTCGTGGCGGATGGTCACCGTGCGTTGCACGTCCTCGGGAGTAAGCGCGTCCAAGGCGGAAAATACATAGAGCCACGCTTGCTCCCACCAGCCCATTATTTCGTGGCGCGTCGTTTTCGCAGAAACTTCAAATTCCTGGTCGCGAAAACGATCGGGCTTCTCGCCGTCGCTGGTGAGGAAGTCGGTGAAGCGCGAGCGCGCATTACCGGCAATGTGCTTGACCAGAGCGGCAATAGAATTCGATTCTGAATCGAGCACCAGGAAAAAATCAGCGTCTTCGAGCTGAGCCATGGCGGCTTCTCCCATGCGCTTGTGACCGCGGAACTGGCGCTTCATTTCTTCGAGGTAGAGGGTTGCGAGATCAGAGTTCATATCAGGCCAATCCCCTTTGTCGGGCCTGGTAACCCGGCGCAACCATAAATTGCACCCATCATCTTGGCGCAGGATCCGACATCGACTGAGCGCGGGGAATACATGGTGGCTCCTTTCACGATAACGCTCACAATTTACACTTGTGCAGCGTTGCAAGCGACGCGAAAACCATAGTCGGCGTATTTGAATTCTGGAGGAATGCTGGAGCGGGCCGCGCAGCGCGACATCTTGATGTGGTGACGCCAGGATCCGCCGCGAGATGCACGCCGCTCGCCGCTTTCAGGCCCGCGTGGATTGCGCTCGGGTGACACCGCATAATAATCGGGCGCGTACCAGTCGCTGCACCACTCATGCACGTTGTCGCACATGTTGTAGAGGCCGTATGCGTTCGGTTCGGCGCGTCCTACGGGCTCGGGGCCCGTATTCCAACGCTCGGCGCAGCGATCGGCGAAGCCAGGCAGCGACTGCGGAGCTTCATCGCCCCACGGGTATAGCGCTCCGTCGTAACCTCCGCGAGCCGCGCGCTCCCATTCGGCCTCGGTCGGCAAGCGAAAAGTTCCCACAATCGGTGCTCCGCCAACCCTCACGCTGAGCCACTCACAATATCGGGTTGCCTCGTGCCACGATACTCCAACAACTGGCTGCGCGGGGTGGCTGAACGCGGGGTCGCTCCAGAAGGGCGGAGGCAACGACGCGGTTTCGAGCAGGAAGCGTGCGTAGTCAGAGTTCGTAACTTGGCAGGCTGCAAGCAGAAATTCGTCAACCCAGACGCGATGTACCGGCTTTTCGTTGTCCTGTCCAGCCTCGGAGCCCATGAGAAACCATCCTGCCGGAATGCGCACTAGCGGGGGAATGTATTCTTCAAATCGGAATCGCGGTAGGGCCGATCGCGTTGAGACTGTCGGGTTCATGAGGTCAAAGCGCCCGCAGCGCGCGGACGACATCTTCGATTTTATTCTCTTGAAACAATCGGATGCCTGCGATACCGGCCGCTCCAGCTTCGAGGCACGAGACCGCGTTGTCAGGAGTGATGCCGCCAAGAGCGAGGACTGGAACCTTCGCGCGGCACGCTTCTCGCAGGGCGGCGAGGCCAGTGGGTTCCGTTGCGGAAGGGCCGTGCTTTCCGAACACCGGAGCGAAGACGACGAAGTCAGCTTTCTCCGACTCAGCGCGCAAGACGTCGTCGACAACGTGGCAAGATGCTCCCACAAGAAACTGACCTGCCCATGACCCTTGTGGGTTACGGGCCTCGAGGGCACGCCGCACGTCACGAGGTGCGACATCGTCTGTGCGCAGATGCACTCCATCAGCTCTCACCGCGAGTGCAACATCGGTGCGTGAGTTAATCAAGAACCGCGTTGAGGTTGAATTCTCCCGAACCGCAGCCGCCATTTCCCGGGCCAGTATTTCCAACTCCCTCGCACCCAGATCCTTTTCGCGGAGCTGAATATAGTCGACTCCGGCAAGCGCGGCGTCAGCTATTTTCGCAAGCAGGAGCTGGCGGCGAGAGACTTCATCGCCGCGAAATTGCCCTCGATCGGTGATGTAGTAGAGAAGACAGTGGTCCGCCATCATTTTTTAGCGTACTGTTTTCAGCGTACTACGGAATCTCGCGTTCATGCGGGCTGCAAATATCCGATGACGTAGATTCCAGGCCGATAAAGTCAGAAAGCGCAGAACCTTCGTGCGGGGACTGCTACCAAGCGATCGCGCCACCAGACAAATGCAAGGGCAGCGGACAAGAGTGTTCGCTCTACACTTGGTAGGTGCTACTGCTGGGTGGTAAACAACTTCAGATTCTCAGCCTTCCAGCGCATTGCTGCATAGATACGATTGCGTCCGCTGGGGTGGTCGAAAAAGGCCCACTCCTCGATCGGACCGGGATTCATCTTGCGGTATTCGCCGAGATGGATGGCAGCCTGGGCAAAGCCGTCGGGCTGCCGACTCGTATTCAGTCCGTACATGTCGGCCTCGTACTCCTGCGAGCGGGTCCACGTGTTCATGACAGGAGTGATGACGAAGCCAAAGATGGAGATAAGCAGCACTACGAGGGGAAGAACTGCCGTATCGCCCACGCCTCGAATCTGCCACCTCTCGCCCCAGCGCTGGAGCGTCCATTGGAGTCCCCATCGTAAGCAGGCGAAGGCGAGCACCGTGACGATCAACGAAAACAAGATGTCCTTATAGATGTGATGCAGAACGTAGTGGCCCATTTCGTGTCCCATCACTGCCTGAATTTCTTCCGGCGAGCCGCGGCGCAGGAGGTTGTCGTTGAGCGTGATTCGCATGGTATTGGCAAAGCCGCTAACATTGGCGCTCATCCGGGTCGTCTGCCGCGAAGCATCCATCGTGTAAACGTCGTTGGCGGGAATTCCATTGGCCCGCGCCATGCTTAGGATGGGATCGACAATCTTCGGATCGTCAAGGCGTGTGACTTTATTAAAAATGGGAACAATGTAAACCGGGGCGATGAGGATAACAAAGATCAAGAAAAGGTTGGTCACCACGGCGCCCCAGATCCACCAGGTGCGCGGGAGGCGGCGGACAATGCCGAACAAGAGCATCGCCAGCAAGCCGCCCAGCACCATGTTTACCGCAAGACCTTTCACCTGATCTCCCATCCAGGGGCCGAAGGTTTGGGTGGCGAGTCCGTACTTGTGTTCGCGAAAATAATCTTCGTAAACGGTACCCGGGAAAACAAGGATGCTGGTGAGCACAAGGTATTGCGCCCAGTAGACGAATGTGTGCACTGGCTTGAAGCGAGTGACGCGCTCCGACAGATCGCGCATCCGCGCCGACCAACGCAGATTCAGCAACAGTAGAGCGACCACGACTCCATAAAGAAAGTCCCAGAGAATCAGCCAGTATCCCCCTTCAAAATAGGCGTCAGAGCGTGCCGTCTTGTCGGCAGGAATTTGTGCGAGATAGGCATTGGTGGCCGACGTCGCGTCGAAGTGCGGCGAGGGCTGCGCTTCGGCGGGAACCTGGATTACGGACGGCATCTGGTTCGCGGATGGTGTTTCAGCGAGCGCCGCAGTTGTTAGGGAAATTGCGAGAAAAATGACGCAGAAAAAAATAAGGCAACCGCGTGTGCTCGCCAATCTTATTCGTGAAAACATTCTTCGTGTCTCCTGATCACTGGTCTGATGAACACTAGACCGTAGCAGTGTATACGGAGGCGAAGCGCAAAGGGTTCCATCAGTAAAGATCGGGCCTCCGCCCATCTTGTGCGGCGAGTAAGAGACGTGGCGCAAGGCGAGGCCGGGAGACGCGGCAGGCCGCGTCTCTATCCTAGTTCGCGGTTAGGGTCGAAACTGGAGGTGAATTTCAACATTGGCTCAGGGACGCGTCTTGGCGATTTCCGGGACAGCTGGTTCGCCGCTGCGCCGGGCCGGTTGGGGAGCGAGATGATATCTCGTCAATCCTTCTTTTAGGAATTCGAAGCTTTCTTCCGGCGAATCCGACATCTTGAAGAGCTCGAGGTCCGGGCCTGAGATCACTCCCGCGTCGACCATGGCTTCGAAATTGATGATTTTCTTCCAATAAGCGCTGCCGTAAATGACGACGACAATTTTCTTGGCCAGCTTCTCCGTCTGGGCGAGTGTGAGGATTTCAAAAAGCTCGTCCAGGGTGCCGAATCCACCGGGGAAAATCACCAGCCCTTTCGCGAGATAGGCGAACCAGAACTTGCGCATGAAGAAGTAGTGGAATTCGAAGTTGAGCGATGGCGTGATGTACGGGTTAGGGTTCTGCTCAAAGGGCAGGTTGATGTTGAGCCCGATGGTTTTTCCGCCTGCCTCGTGCGCACCCAGATTGGCCGCTTCCATGATCCCCGGACCGCCCCCGGTGGTGACGACGAAGCGGTGGCGCTTAGCCGGGATGTGGGTGGACCATTCGGTCAGCAAGCGAGCCAGTCGCCGCGCGTCTTCGTAGTAACGAGCCATGTCAACTGCGGCCTCAGCCCGCTTTATTTCCTTAGCTTGAGCAGCGGCTTGCGCGGCGGAGAGTTGAGTGCCGATGCCGCGGACTTTGCTCAAAAGATTCACCGCATTGTCCTGGCTGTGGATGCGGGCAGAGCCGAAGAATACAACCGTGTCCTGGATCTGCTCGCGTCGGAAGCGCGAAAGCGGTTCGCTATACTCGGACAGCAGGCGCAGGATTCTGCCATCTGGGCTGTTGAGAAATGGTTCGTTCCGATAGGCCAGGGGAGCGGGTTTGAGTTTTTGATCAGTCATAATGATTGATACATTGAATCATTGAACGATTGAGACATTGGATCGTTGGGGCATTGCGTTTAGTGATTCAATGCCGCAATCAGTGAATGTCTCAATGCTTTATTCCTCTTCCCGATATTGGATGGCCTCCCAAAAACCAATCCACACATTTAGCGCGCCCAAGCCGGTCGCAACCCCACGCGCGAAACCGCTGGCGAACATCTGCCGAAGCGTCGGATACGGAAGGAGGAGCGGGTTGTCGGACCACTCCGGACGCCAGGGCAAGATCATGAGCATTACCCCCAGCGTGGCGCACAAAAATACGAACAAAAGCACTCCAATGCGGCGAAGCCATAGGCGCGGAAAGGAAGCGGAGGGCCCTGCAACTGGAAGTGGACCGGTAACGGATGGAGCAGATGCGTCCTCCGGGGACTTGAGTTCCCCAACACCGCTGGGTTCGCTGGCAAAAGGTAGCTTGGGATCCGAAATCATTGCACGCGTCGTTTTGAGTAAGGCCGTGAGCTTGGCCGTTATGGCCGTCGGGAAGGCGTGGGATCGGTTGCATCCCCAGCGCAAATTCCGAACCCACTTCGTGCATTCTACGACTTCAGGGCCTGAATGCGCTCGGCCACGTCGCGATAATCGATATTCGTGCCGTACACAGCAGTGAAATGACGCAAGGCGGCGGGCTTGTCGCTAGCCGTTTCGCACGCCGACCCCAATTCGTAGTTGATGGCCAAACGCGCCTCGTCATCGAGGCCGGGAATGTTGAGCGCCTTCTCGTACCACCGAATCGCGGCTTCAGGAACACCCTTATCAAGGAAGCACTGGGCCAGCCAGGTGTAGGTCTGGACGGGTTGAGAAAAGGGGAGGCCCCGATCGATGGCGGTACAAACCTTCTGCAATTCGGCGATGGCTTCGTCGAGCAGGCCCATCTCGCGGAATGCGACTCCGAGGTTGTAATGTGTTTCCGGATCGCTGTCGCCCACTGCAACTTCTTCTTCGAGTTCCTGTTTCAGTGCGCCAAACATCTCCGAAAGATCGACGCTGTCGGAGGCGTGCATGGCCTGGGCGCCAGCTCCCAAAGGCCGCACGGGAGCAGCACTGTAGCTCATGGCAGGCGCGGCAGCGGCGCCGCCCGCGGATGCAGCGATCGCGGGCACAGCCGCAGCGGGATTTTTAACTTCGACTTTGGGCTGTTGTGGCGCACGCCCCTGTGCCACGGGCTGCGCCTCTGGAGCGAGTGCTGGAGCAGTCGCTGGCGACGGTGCCATAGGCCAGCTTGGTAATGGTTTGGTGTCGTGCGCCGGCGCTTGCGGGAAAGAGTCGCCGAGCGAAGCTTCTAAATCTGCGACAAAATCGGTCAGTTCGCTGGTCTCCGCATGTACGGCTTCTGCCGCGGCGGGTTGGGCGTGCATCGGTTCCAGTTCAGGCGTGGGTTCCACCGAAGGCTGATGATGGACTTCGCCATGTGACTCGGAATGGTATCCGGTCAATTGCTCGTGCTCGGATGAACCGGCCACATCGGACTCATGCTCGGTCCGTACTTCCACGTCGAAATCCGCGGGCTGGGCGGCACCGATTTCGTCGGCATTGATCTCATTGGCATTGATTTCATCGGCATTAATTTCATCCGCGTTGATCTCGGCGATTTCCGGTTCAGGCTCGGCCGGCGGCTGAGCGGCGGAAGCGACGGCCGCCCGCAACGGATCGAGAATCCGGGCATCGCTGGTCAGCGATTCGAGCTTCTCGATGCCGGCATGTGCCTGGTCCGTCATGAAGTGCTCAAGATAGAAACGTATTTCTTCGACGGTCTCGGCGATTTCGGGACTGCTGGAAGCGTCCGCATCGACTTCGGCGGCCGAATTTTCAGCCACCGGAGCGTGTTCATCGACGGAAAGCGAATGCTCCCATTCCGACGTCAGATCGGGGGTATGCTCGGAGGAATCGTCGTGCGCTTCCGCCGCCGCGTGCTCGGCCAGTTCGGACCCGGCTGAAGTTACAGCGAATTCCGGGTGCGCCGCGGCGGCACTGTCGTGAGCGGACGCTGTGGGTGCTGCTAACGGCCAGGGCGAGCTTGAGGCCGCCGCAGCGGACCGAGCGGCGGCCGGCGGAGTCGCCGCCGATCCGATGGACGATGGTCCACTTGTTATTGGTGCAGCAGACATTGATGCCGCGGACATCGATGCAGCAGATACTGAAGCAGCAGGTGTCGACGCTGGGGACAACGGCGCTGCCGGCAAGGCAGCAACTGGAGCGTTCTGTTCATAGCGCTCGGCTAATTCTCCATAGCGCACGGCTTCATCCGGATATCCGGCGTCGTGATACACGCTCTCCAGCGTACGGCAGCAGACGGCGGCTTCGGTAAAGCGATGGAAACGGGTATGGAGTGCCGCCAGGCGCTGATTCAGCCGCGCGTCGCGTGGTGCTTGTGGCAGAGCGCCGAGCAGCGGCACAACCGCTTTGTCCGGAAGATTGTAAGAAAGGAACAGATCCGCATCGGTGACCGCGGAGCGTACTGCAATCGCCACGTGGTCGGGGTAAGCCTGGTCGATGACTGGGGCGATCGCCTCGAGTTCCTCCACGATAACCGCGCCTTCCTCGGCTGAAATCCCCGTGGTGGGCGACTCCGCGGCCATGCGCGTCACCACCTGCTGATAGTTCTGCATGTGGAGCTGGTTCTGGGGTTCGGTGGTGGACAGCATCTGGTAAAGATCGCGAGCCCGAGCCAGGTTTCCGTCCTTGACCGAGGCGTGGGCCAGAAGCTCCGTAACTTCGTTGACGTGCGTGCTCTCGCCGGCTTTGTTCAGCAGCAGCAGCAGCGTGTCCAGGGCTCCTGCGTCGTCACGCACGTGGCTGATCATGGTATGCAGGCTGCTCAGCAGCTTGTTCGAGTCCGTGGCCAGCAGGCGATCGGCATGATGGGTATAAACGTCGAGCGCCTCGTGATAGTGCCCAAGGCGAGCTGCACCCTCCGCCAACAGAAACAGCCCCTCTGGGTCGTTGTGGACCGTGAGCAATTTCTCGGCAACCGGCGTAGCCTTGACCAGGTTTCCCGCCTGCAGGTATGCCTTCAGTAGGTCGCGCAAACCGTCAGGATGAGAATCGAGATCGGACGCCTTCTCCAGATATTCGATGGCGCTCTTCGCATCGTCACTCTCCAGCGCAGACTTTCCCCGCAGGAGCAGAACGTAACTATTGCCCGGATCGAGCACCAGCATCCGTTTCAGAAGATCTTCGGCGGCCGCCAGTGATCCGCGAGAACGTAACGATTCGGCCGCCGCGCTGAAAATCTCCCAGGCTTCTTTCTTTTTTCCGAGCCGGACATAAACTTCAGCCAGTTTGATCCGCATGGGCACATTTTCCGGGTCCATTTCGAGGACCTTCTGGAAAAGGCGTACCGCTTGATCAAGGTCGCCAGCCTTCATGAAGTCTTCCGCTACTTGCAGGTATTGGGCGCGGGCATCATTGAATAGCCCTTGCTGGGTGTAAAGTTCCGCCAGCTTCAGAGATCCGTCCACGCTCGGGTGGAGCTTGGTGATCTTCTTGTACATGGCGATGCCCTTGACCGTGAAGCCCTGTGCGGCATAGGCATCGCCGACCGTCTTGAAACACTCAATTGCTTTGGCAGTGTCACCCAGGCGGGCGTAGAGATCGCCGATTGTGTTGTTAACGGTAAGGTCCTTGGGATCGTTCTTCAGGACCTTTTCATACTCAGCAATGGCGTTCTGCAGCTTGCCCTGCTGGACAAACTTTTCCGCGGCGCTGAGAACTTTCTGTTTGTTAAAACCGAAACCAAACGCCATAGGGAGCGGACTCCAGCCTTTTTCCCGCCGAACGCTTGCGCTTTCCGCAGCATTGCAGCACGGGTCCGAACCTCGCCGGGAGATTCCCAAACGAAACCCCGCAAACCGCGCAATTGGGATCACGGAGTAAGGTAATTGTAAGGCCGGGTACCCGCGGTCCGATGGTTACCGACGATTACCGGGGGTTACCGAAAGGGAGTGTACGTCCGGTTATGGAAGAACTCTGCTCCCGCTACCAGAATGGGAGCGAAAAGCGGCAGCCAGCCGTCGCAACCCATTCCTGGTGTATCCTGCACCCTGTATTCTCAATTCCGCAATTGCGGAGCTACTATGAGCTCATCAACATCCGAATTGAAATCGAGGAAGCGCCCAATCGCTGCCGATAAAGCGGATCTCAAAGTGGATCTATACGACAAACTCATCGCAACCCATCCTGAGATCGAACGCAAGGGCGCTGCTAATCCTTACACTTCCCTTAACGGACACATGTTTACCCTGCTGCACGATTCGTGCTGCTTGGCGATCCGGTTGCCCGAGGATGAGCGTGAAAAATTTCTGAAAAGGCACGAGACCACGCTCTTCGAGGCGTGCGGCGTAGTCATGAAGGAATATGTCGCCGTTCCCGAGGCAATGTTGAAAAATACGAAAGAACTGGAGAAATATCTCGAACTGAGCTACGAATATGTCAAGACGTTAAAGCCCAAGACAACGAAGAAGCCGAAGCCGAAAAAGTCTTGATTCGCAACCGTTCTATTTAGTCCTGGAAGGTATCGCTTTTTCGGCCCAGCGCTCTCGCACGCTGACCAGAAAGTTCGCCTTGTCCTCTTGCATCTGCCGGATCAGCGCTTGATTGCCGGTGTCCTCGTGGGCGGCCGCCCAGAGGACCATTTCCGTGAGCACCGGCGCAAGATCGATTCCCTTCGCCGTCAACGAATAAATCAGCTTCCGTCCGTCCGACGGATCCGCCTCCGCCTTGATGATCCCGTACTCGATCAGTTTGCGCAGGCGATCGGCCAGAATGTTGGTCGCAATTCCCTCATAGCACTCCATGAATTCCTTATAGGTCTGGAATCCGCGCAACATCATGTCGCGAATGATCAACAGCGACCAGCGATCGCCCAACATCTCCACCGACGCATTCAGGGGGCACCCCGACCTGCGCTCTGGTCCGGACTTCTTCGCTGGCATCTTTGCCATTTCCGTCATCTTAAATTTATTGCTTGCATTATGCAAGTTAAATTGTTATTTTCACCCAAGCGAATTGCATCCAAAACGGAGGAATGACCATGCAAGTGAATCCTACCTTTTTTTCGACGGCCAATGCGAAGCGGCCTTCAAGTTCGACGAGAAATTACTGGGCGGCAAAATCGAGGCCATGATGACCCACAAAGGCACGCCCGCAGCGACTCACGTGCCCGTGGGATGGCGCAGTAAGATCATGCACGCGCGCCTGGTGCTCGGCGATCAGGTTCTGATGGGGAGCGATGCCCCGCCGGATCACCAGCAGAAACCGCAAGGCTTCTCGGTGAACATCAGCGTCGATGACCCGGCAGTGGCGGCGCGCATATTTCACGCCTTGGAAGAAGATGGCAAGGTGACAATGCCGTTCGGGGAGACATTCTGGGCCATGCGATTTGGGATGTTCGTTGATCGCTATGGCATACCGTGGATGGTGAACTGCGAAAAGGTGGCCGAAAAGGCGGCCTAGGAATCGAATAAATCGGAGAGATATCCAATGCCATTGGCGATTCAAACTGCGCCGGCTTCGAGCTCAAAGGTGAGCCTCTGGGCCGGGCGTATTCTCAGCGGCCTCATGGTGGCCTTCCTCATCTTCGATGGTGTCACTAAAATCATCAAGGAACATCATGTCATGGACGCGTTCGCGCGGTTCGGATATCCGGCGCGTCTGGCTCCGATTATCGGGACCATCTTGATCGCATGTGTCGCTGTCTACGTGGTCCCGCGCAGTTCGTTTCTCGGCGCGATCTTGCTCACGGGTTACCTTGGCGGCGCAACCGAGTTCAACATGCGTGCTGGCAACCCGCCGTTCGAAACGCTTTTTCCAGTCATTTTCGGAGTGCTAGTCTGGCTCGGCGTGTTCCTGCGTGATAAGCGGCTGCGGGAGCTCCTTCCGTTGCGAAGCCCGACAGCCGATTCGTAGATCCCGAAATCAGGGTTCGCAGGGCGGCACGAGACGATAGAGCATCAAGGAGAACTATATGCAAAAAATCACTCCATTCTTGTGGTTCGACGGCAAGGCCGAAGAGGCGGCAAATTTCTATACTTCCATTTTCAAGAACTCGAAAATTCTGAACATGGCGCGATACGGAGAGGCCGGTCCCGGGCCCAAAGGAAGTGTGATGGTGGCGACCTTCCAACTCGAAGGACAAGAATTCATGGCGCTGAACGGAGGTCCGCATTACACCTTTTCTCCAGCTATTTCGTTCTTTGTAAACTGCGAGACGCAGGCGGAAGTTGATGAGTTGTGGGACAAGCTCTCCGCCGGGGGATCAGAAATGCAGTGCGCGTGGCTGAAAGACAAATTTGGAGTGTCATGGCAGATCGTCCCGAAAGCTTTGATGGAGCTGATGCAGGACAAAGATCCGGTGAAATCGCAGAGGGTCTTCAAAGCCATGCTGCAAATGACCAAGATTGATATCGAGGGTTTGAAGCGCGCTTATCGAGGTGAATAAAACAGGAGAAATGAATGAAGCGCAAGATAGTCAGGACGATCACTCTCGGAAGTTTCGCGCTGATTCTGGTGCTGGGGGCGGCACGGCGAGCGCTGGCACAGGATGCCAAAGCACCGTATCCGAGCATGGCCCCGCTTGACCAATACCTGATAGCGGACCGAAATGCCGAGATAGCGCTGGCTCGGAGCGCGGCCCCAGAGGCCATCTCACGCGATGCCGACATCCTAGTCCTTGGAAGGCACGGCTATGAAACCGCGATCAAAGGCAAGAACGGTTACGTGTGCGTCGTGGAGCGAGGGTGGATGGGCCCATTCAATGGCGAGGATGCTGCGAATTTTTGGAACCCTAAGATTCGAGGTCCGGTCTGCTACAACCCGCTGGCTGCCCGCTCCATCCTGCCGCTGACGTATAAAAGAACGGAGATGATATTGGCTGGTCAATCCAAAGTGCAGATCATCGACGGCATCAAGACATTCATAAAGCAAGAGCTGCCACCCTTGGAGCCTGGCGCCATGTCCTACATGATGTCCAAGGACCAGTATCTGACCGATAACGGCCGCCACAATTGGATAGCTCACCTGATGTTTTACACTCCACTCATGGACGGTGCCGTTTGGGGTGCAGATCTGCCCCACTCTCCCGTGATGCTGAATCCACAGTTCAATGGTGATCCGGAACCAATTGACGTATTCATGGTTCCTGCAGGCAGGTGGTCAGATGGAGCGGCGGACCTAGTCAGGTAAGAGATCGTGATGGGCAGTGGCTATAATTGACGGCAATTTGAGGAGCGGAACGTGAGCACAGTACGAGTTCTGGTCGGCACGCGCAAAGGCGCGTTTGTTCTGGCGTCGGACGGCAAGCGCGAAAAATGGGATGTCAGCGGTCCGCACTTTGCGGGCTGGGAGATGTATCACGTGAAGGGATCTCCTGCCGACCCCAATCGTATTTATGCCTCGCAAACGAGTGGATGGTACGGACAGATCATCCAGCGCTCGGACGATGGCGGCAAGACGTGGCACCAACCGGGAACACCAGCCGGAGAGCCAGCCGTGCCTGGTCCGCCCAAGAGCGCCAGCAACAAGTTCGCCTACGACGCGTCCGCGAACCCGCTGACGACACATCAGTGGTATGACGGCACGCAACATCCGTGGGAGTTCAAGCGCGTCTGGCACCTGGAGCCGTCGCTCACCGAGCCTGACACGGTTTACGCTGGAGTCGAAGATGCCGCTCTCTTCCGTTCTACCGACGGCGGGGAGAACTGGAAAGAGCTCCCCGGCCTGCGCGGACACGGCACCGGCCCCAAGTGGCAGCCGGGAGCGGGCGGGATGTGCCTGCACACTATCATTCTTGATCCCAGCAATCCGAAGCGGATGTACATCGCGATCTCGGCGGCGGGCGCTTTCCGAACCGACGACGGCGGCGTGACGTGGAAGCCAATCAATCGCGGCCTGTATTCGCAATACATCCCCGACCCCAGAGCCGAGATCGGACATTGCGTTCACCACGTCGCGATGCATCCGAAGCGCCCGAACGTACTCTTCATGCAGAAGCACTGGGACGTGATGCGCTCGGATGATGCCGGCGATAATTGGAAAGAAATCAGCGGCAACCTGCCGACCGATTTCGGATTCGTGATCGACGTGCACGCCCACGAACCGGAGACGATCTTCGTCGTCCCCATCAAGAGCGATTCGGAACACTTTGTTCCGGATGGCAAGCTGCGCGTGTTCCGCAGCCGCAGCGGTGGCGATGAATGGGAGCCGCTCACCAAGGGACTGCCCCAGAGCAACTGCTATGTCAATGTTTTGCGCGACGCCATGGCGGTCGACTCGCTCGACAAATGCGGCGTTTATTTCGGCACAAGCGGCGGCCAGGTGTATGCCTCTGCCGACGCTGGGGATACTTGGGCGCCTATCGTCCGCGATCTGCCGGCCGTCTTATCGGTCGAGGTCCAGACGCTGCCGTAAGCTTTCCCATTCCAAAATTGCGGAAGGCTGCGCTACGAACCGGTGGCATGAAGGCGACCACAAAAGCTCTACATCAAAGGTTGCAGGATAAAAGTAATGACACGAACAATCCGAATCATCCTGCCGCAGCACCTGCGAACTCTGGCGCACGTTGGCAGCGAGCTGACGCTCGAACTCGTGGGACCGGTTACGCAGCGCGCAGTCCTCGACGCGCTTGAGGCTCGCTATCCGATGCTGCGCGGGACGATCCGCGATCAGGTCACGCAGGAGCGGCGGGCTTTTCTGCGGTTCTTTGCTTGCGAAGAGGATCTGTCGCACCAGCCGCCGGACTCTCCCCTGCCCGATGCGGTCGCTTCCGGGAAGGAGCCTTTCATCGTCATCGGAGCTATTGCCGGAGGCTAGCGGCTGCCGATGTTTGCTCGGCTTGGACAGCGGAGGGCCACGGTCCTCGCGCAACCTTGGACGCGTGAGCGCTCTACAGTATCTAACCGCTACTCCCCTCGCTTTTCCATCGGCACAAATTCCCGCGTTTCGTGCCCAATCCATACCTGACGGGGGCGCGCAATCTTCTGTTCGGGATCAGTCAGCATTTCCTGCCATTGCGTAAGCCAGCCCACGGTCCGCGGAATCGCGAACAACACGGTAAACATTTCAGGTTTGAACCCCATCGCCTGATACATGATGCCGGAGTAGAAATCGACATTTGGATAAAGCTTGCGCTTCACGAAATAGTCGTCTTCGAGGGCGATCCGCTCCAGTTCAAGGGCGATTTCAAGTCTGGCATTCCGTCCCGTAACTTCGAACACCTGATCGGCCGCCCACTTGATGATTTTGGCCCGCGGATCATAGTTCTTGTACACCCGGTGCCCAAAGCCCATCAGCTTGCCTTTGCCTTCCTTGATCTTCTTGATGTAGGCCGGAATGTTGTTCTTGGAACCGATCTCATCCAGCATGTGCAGCACTTCTTCATTGGCACCGCCGTGCAGAGGTCCGGAGAGAGCCGATGCGGCCGAAGCCGTAGCCAGGTAGGGATCAGCCTGAGCGCTGCCCACCGCGCGCATCGCGTTCGTGCTGCAGTTCTGTTCGTGGTCGGCGTGTAACACAAAGAGAATATCGAGTGCGCGCGCAATCACTGGATTTGCAACATACTTGGGCTCGACCATCTTCCACAGCATGTTCATGAAGTTTTCAGCGTAGGTCAGATCGTTGTCGGGATACACGTAGGGAAATCCCACCATGTGGCGATAGGACATCGCCGCGATCGAAGGCATCTTGCCGATCAGGCGCTTGATCTGCAACAGCCGCGTTGCCGGGTCGTGAACATTCTTCGCATCCGGATATACCGTCGAAAGTGCCGCGACCGTGCTGACCAGCATCGCCATCGGGTGCGCGTTGTCGCGGAAACCCTCCATAAATTTCTTGGTGGTTTCGTGGAGCATGGTGTGGTGCGTGATCTCATATATCCAATTCTTCAATTCGCTCGCGGTCGGCAGTTCGCCAAACAGAAGCAGGTAGGCAACTTCCAGATAGGTGCACTTCTCGGCTAAAACCTCTATCGGATAACCGCGATAGCGCAGCACTCCCCGATCGCCATCAATATAGGTGATCGCGCTCCGGCAGGAAGCCGTATTCGTGAAAGCGGGGTCATAGGTCATCAGGCCGAAATCTTCCGGGCCGGTTTTGATCTTGCGCAAATCCAAAGCCCGGATCGTGCCATTTTCAACGGGTAGGGTATAACTCTGGCCGGTACGATTATCGGTGATGGTCAGGGTATCTTGAGGCATTCAAACTCTCCTGCACAGGATAGCGAGTGAATAAACAACAAAGAGGGCCAAATCTCGCGCCAACGTTACCGACTGACGACACCCGGCGCTGTGATCCGACGCACAGAGGAATGTTCACCTGACCATCCCGCAGCGCAAACAATGCTATCAGGAATCGGGCGGGGACTGAGTGGAGTGGTAGCATTTTTCAATTATTGGTAATTGCGTCGTCGAGCGTGTAGGGTTTGCAATCACGGGAATCGCGATCATTCGTGCGACGAGGCAGCTCGAAACAGTCACTCTGATTCGGCTGGACTTCAATAGACCGGATTTGCCATGACTTGGATACGTACCATTCCGTTCTCGGAAGCTGACGACACTTTGCGCAGTGCAATGGAAGGTCAGAAGGCGCTCTATCCTCAGGAGTACGCTGTTCCTATCCATCCCGCAGAGGGCGGCGACTCGCAGGGCGCAACTTCGCAGGGCACCACGTCGCAAATCGTTGCTTCGCATTCCCTGATTCCGCAGGCCCTTCACCATGCCTTTTCGACCTTTGGGGCGTTAATGTCTCCCGACCTGCCCCTCCGGCGGCGTCATCACGAGATGATTGCCACCATGGTCTCGGTGACCAACCGGTGCGTGTATTGAATCGAGTCCCACGCAGAGTTTCTGCGTCGCGTCACCCTGGATAAAGAATTGGTCGAAGCCCTGGAACGCGATTACACCACCGCGCCCATCACACCGCAGGAGCGCGTAATGATCGACTACGTTGTTAAACTCACCAAAGATGCGACGAAGGTTTGGAAAGACGATCACGAAGAATTGCGGGCCGCTGGCTTCGACGATCGGGCTATCCTGCAGATCACATTGATCGCGTCCTGGTTCAACTACATCAACCGTGTTGCCGACGCTCTAGGAGTAGGCCGGGAACCATAGCCGGTTTCGAGTAGAGGCGCGGGCTTGCTGGTCTCATGCAGCTAAGCAAACCTGGTGAGTTAAGCATTTTGCTTTCCGCGTGCGGGCGCGCACTATCACTCGTTGGCTACCCGCCGATGCGGCTTTACCGCGAGGCACCGCGCAAAGATGGCCGAAACCTGTGGAATCTCTTCTTCATTCAGTCGAATCGCGCTCCCCAGTTTCTTCAATGCCGCATTCAAACGGGAGGCTTCCGATCCGGCCAACTCCACGAGTTGCTGCCATTCCCTGGCCACCGGAATGCGCTCATCACTCTCGGCGTCCTCGCAAAACTGATCGGCAGCCTCGGGAGGGGTTCCGTACTCGTCGGCGACATCTTCGTGAAAGTAGCCCCGCAGGAACGTATGCAGAGCGGGAAAGTTGGCAGAAGTGATTTCCGGTTTCGAGTTCATCAGCGGCACTCCGGATAAGATGTCAAAACATAGTAATGGTTGGGCCCCGTGTATTTCAGTACCACCAGCGCATGTGCGCATGGACGCGACTGGCTCTCGCCCCGGTTGATGGTGCGGCCAAGTGGCATCTCACTATCGTAGTCCAGGACCAGATTGGGATGTCCTCCGGAGCGGTTCAGCCAGCCCTGAATTTGGCCTTGCGATTGTGCGATCGCAGCACCCACAGCATGTTCCGCAACCGAGAGGTTGGTGTATGTAGAGGCGCCCGTGATACCCCGCTCCCGTTCCAGGCGCTGGCGGAGTTGTTCGTCGGTTTGTCCCACATGCTTGCGCAGAATGTGTCCGCCTGCCTGCTCGTCCTGGCGCAGGTCGCGCACCGGACCGTTACCCGGCTGGCTCTCCAACCGAAAGCTGGGAGAAGCGGAGGCGGAAGATGACGCCGGCGCCGATGCTGAACTCGCTACGTTCGTGGTGGCGGATGGCGAGCACGAGAACAGAAGGCAAATCGCCAGCGCGATAGTGGTTCGAATTATGGCCCGAACGATGGCTCGATCTTTGATTCGAACTTTGGTTCGAACTATGACGCCACGAACTAGAAAAGGTGTTGTCATTTCGGTCAAGACTGCGGGTCGACCGCCGTCAGTCCTGTAAAGTTCTGGGAATTGTGCTACTAAACAGGGTGTGCGGGCAAGTCTGCTAGATACGCTGGACGATTTCGAGCGCTGGGGCAGCGACAACTACGCCCACGTCTTTCCTCGAGGATATCGGCATGAGCGCTGGAGCTATCAGCGCGTCGCTGGAGTGGCCTATCAGTTTGCCCATGAACTTGTGGTGCGCAATATCACCAAGGGTGAAGCGGTGTTGCTGTGGACTCCGAACTGTGCGGAGTGGGTAGCCGCCTTCTTCGGCTGTGCACTTTGCGGGGTGATTGCGGTGCCCGTCGACGACGCCGCCAGCTCCGATTTTGCCCGGCGGATTGGCGCGCAAGTGCGGGCCCGTCTGGTGTTGTGTCCACGCGCGCGGGCTGCGATCTTTGAAGAAATTGAAACCGTCGATCCCGCCGATCTTGCGGAGGCAGTCGCCAAGCATCCAGCCGAACGCTTTCGTCCCACGGAGATTAAACCTTCCGATCCGCTGGAAATTGTTTTCACCTCCGGCACTACGGCCGATCCGAAGGGCGTTGTTCTGACCCATGCCAACGTCGTCGGAAATCTGGTTCCGATCGAAACCGAGATGCAGAAATACCTGAAGTATGAGCGGCTGGTGCATCCGATTCGCTTTTTGAATTTGCTGCCGTTGAGTCACGTCTTCGGTCAATTCCTGGGAATTTTTCTGCCTCCGCTGCTGGGCGGTACGGTTGTCTTTGAGAATACTTTCAATCCTACCGAGGTCATGGCGACGATCCGCCGCGAACGCGTCTCGGTGCTGGTGGCGGTACCGCGCATTATCGAATCGCTGAAACAGAAGATCGAACGCGATCTCGATGACAGTGGTATCCGTGCGGAATTTGCCGCGCACTATGCTGCCGCCAAGAGCCAGCATTTTCTCCGGCGCTGGTGGACCTTTCGCGACGTGCGTCGCCGCTTCGGATGGAAGTTCTGGGCCATAATCAGCGGCGGTGCAGCGCTTGACCGTGAAACTGAGGAGTTCTGGCATCGCCTCGGGTATGCGGTGGTCCAGGGCTATGGATTGACCGAAACCACTTCTCTGATCAGTTTGAACCATCCCTTTCACACCAGCCGGGGCTCGATTGGCAAAGTTCTGCCGGGACGCGAAATGAGGCTGGCCGACGATGGCGAAATTCTGGTGCGCGGGAGCGGCGTTGCCAGCGGCTACTTGCAGCATGGCGAGCAGCAGCCGCTGGCGCAGGAAGACGACGGCTGGTATCGCACCGGAGACCTGGGCGCGCTCGACGAAGAGGGCAATCTCTTTTTCAAGGGCCGCAAGAAAGAAGTGATCGTCACGCCCGCGGGAATGAATATTTACCCAGAGGATCTGGAAGCGGCTCTGCGACAACAACCAGAAGTCAAGGACTGCGTGGTCGTCGGTCTGGAGCGTGGTGGCAATTCCGAACCGTGCGCAGTGCTGATTCTGCGCGATGGCGGCGCACATGGGTCGACGAACGAAATTTCGATTGCCGCAGCGCCAGCATCCGTTCAGGGCATCGTGCAGCGCGCCAACGAAACTCTTGCCGAATATCAGCATATGCGCACCTCGTTTGTCTGGCCCGAAGAAGATTTCCCGCGCAGCGCGACGCAGAAACCGCGACGCAAGGTGATTCGGGATGCGGTCGAAGCCGCACTCCACGGGCAAGAGGTGGCGAGCGCGGCCAGCCCGCTTTCTGAATTGCTGAAGCGAATCACTGGCCGCAGCATGCAGAACCTGCCTAACCTCAACTCGGAATCCAACCTCGAAACCGGCCTCGGCCTGAGCTCCCTGGAACGAGTCGAACTGCTCGGTGCTCTCGAAGACCGTTATCAGGTTGACCTCAGCGAAACGAAATTCGCAAATGCCGTGACTGTCGGCGATCTCGAACGACTTTTACAGGGCGAGCGAGCGCAGGGTGAACTGCCTGCTGGCTCCGACCTGCGAGCATCTGCGTGGGGACAGGGCTCTGCCCCACGACCATACAAACATGATTCCGAGACCCAGCGCGGCGAGTTTCCCTCTGCAGCTTTTCACCATCCAACTTTTCACTATCCGGCTTTTCACTATCCAACATGGACCTTGCGCTGGCCTGTGACCTGGTTGCGCATGGCCGCGCGCTATCTGGTGATGCGACCGGTGATGGTTCTTCTGGCATGGCCCCGAGTCGTTGGACGGGAGAATCTGCGGGGCATCTCCGGACCCTTGCTGGTGGTCTCGAACCACGTCACCGATATCGATATCGGATTCATTCAAACGGCGCTTCCCGCCCGCATCCGTCACAAACTGGCGACGGCAACCGGTGGGGAGGCGCTGGAAGTGTTGCGCTCACCGAGTTCCGAACGCATGTGGCTTGCCCGAATCTACGATCGGGTGCGGTGGGCGCTCGCGGTTGCGTTGCTCAACCTCTTCCCGTTGCCACGCCAATCCGGTTTCCGCAAGAGCTTTGCTTATGCCGGAGAGGCGGTTGACCGCGGCTACAGCGTCCTGGTTTTTCCGGAGGGCAAGCATACTACCGACGGCAAGATCCAACCCTTTCGTAGTGGAGTAGGCCTGCTCGCCAACAACCTGAGAATCCCCGTTCTTCCGATGCGGATCGATGGGTTGTTCGAAATCCAGGAGTCCGGGAAAAAACATGCTGCGCCGGGAAAGATTCAAGTCCGCATTGGCAAGCCAATCCAGTTCGCGCCGGAAACCGATCCTGCGGAAATCGCTCGAGCGCTGCAGGAGAGGGTCGAGAGCCTGAAGTGAGGTTCCGGCGGAGTCGAGACCATCGTTGGAACTATAGAACTTTAGAATTTTCTGCCTTCCAACCGATTTTTCTGAGGAGCGCTCCCTGCTGGTCTAGTTACTGATGAGCTATTGTCCCGTCCGTATCGAGAGGGGTATCCCCCCCCTCCCCCCGGCAATGGAATCATGGGGTTAGGAGGAAATTCCCGCTAGATCTTTGAGTTTAAAGGACTTACACGTAAAATGTTCAAACATAAGGAGTTAATGGCTAGAACACGTCGAAAATCCCAAAGTGCGGGATGTCTTTTTTGGAAAAGCCGTGGTGGAGGCTTTCAACTTATTCTATTTTCAAAGAGCGCTGACAAGTGGGGTGGGACAGCTGCGAAGGGCACTGATTGCCGGATACACCTCCGGGACTGGCCCGTCAACGGACATTGTCGCGTCATATGGGTGGCGTGTCTGTGACGGCGAACACAGTCTGATCGTGATGAAAAAGTCTGGTTCAAGATTGCGGGAAAAGGGGATGCGGCTTTCAAGTTTCAATGCGGGGACGGCTTCGGCCGGTAGTGGTGCAGTTTAGAAATTGCCGTCCGTCAGCGGCTTCAGTGACTGCGGAAAAAGTGCTCCCCCGGCACGGCGTTTCCCCAGCGGCTGGAAGCCGCCATTGATTCGGTGGCAGTTACGGCACGAGTGGAACTCGTGCCCTTCCCGAACCTGGCGCGAATCGGAGCTTTTCCGCAGCCCCTGAAGCCCCACCCTTTCAAGACAATTCTAGATTACGGCGCGGCTGAAGCCGCACTCTTTCAAAACAATTCCAGTTATGCCGCGAATTTGTGGGAGGCCGCGCTGGCGCAGCTTCGTGCCTGGGGGTCGTAGGATTTCGAAGTCGCCAGAAATACAAAAAGCCGGGCATTTGCGCCCGGCGTTTCGTACTGAGAAACTGTCAATCGCTGAGTTGAGCTAGATCAGTTCCCCGTTAACCTCGATCCACCCTTTAGGTTGCAGCCGTTGGCTGTAGTCCTTGATTCCCGTCCGTGCAAATTACGATGGCCCAAACTCATTACGTCTCGTTCGGAACTACATCACCAGTGCCAAACCTTCGAGTTCACGCTCCAGGACCGGTAGTGAACAGCCAGCCATTTCTACCCGTCCGGCGGCATCGATCGCAGCCGACTGCGAGACACCGTAGCCCCGGCCCGCCAAAAAAACCTGCAGCAGTTCCGCTGCTTCGCGGGAATCCACCATGCCGCCCTGGATGAGGTCGTTTCGTAAGGCGCATAGCTCGGTCACCGTAAATCTTTCTTTCATCGCCATTCTCACCTTCCGACCTCCCTGCCATTGCCCACTTAGATCATCGGCAACTGATTTGGTTACATGCAATCCAAATGCCGTAACTTTGGTACTCCAACGGGTCACCCTAAATCGGGGCCGCTAATCTTTAGAACCCAATAGTTTGCAAAAGGTTGCGCGGAAATCGTGGGCGGGGAGGCGGATAACACGGCAACCGCCTCCGAGGTCAGAATGACACAAAATGTCGGTTCGGGAAGGGTCAAACCCAACTTTGTCTCGTGTTGTGTCAGGTCTCGTGTTGTGTCAGCCCCCGCTTTAGGCGGCGTCGATTTTAGCGGCATCCACTAACATAATCGGGATGTCGTCCTGCACGGGGTACAGGCGGCGGCATTCTCCGCATTTCAGGCTTCCGCCGTCCGGGCTGAGAGCCACCGGCTTCCGGCAGACGGGGCAGACCAGCACGTCAAGCAAATCCTGCGAAATCATAGCGGCTTTATTGTACAGGGAATGATCGTACAGGCTAGGACCAGTGGAAAGTCGTAGTCGGGTTGACGAGCAACTCCGGGGGGCGGACGAATGCGTCCGCCCTTGCGTGGGATGATCGATGATCCGTCGCCGTTGCGATGGGATAGAATCGCCTTTCGCAATTGAGACAGCGAGGTGCGATGGCCGCCAGGATTCTCGACGGAACGAAGATAGCAGGTGAAATACGCGCGGAGGTCGCCGCTCAGGTGAAAGAGCTGGCATTGTCGGGTGTGCGCCCGGGTCTCGCGGTGGTGCTGGTGGGGCACAATCCGGCGTCCGAGGTTTACGTTCGCGGCAAGGTGAAGAGCTCGGAAGAAGTAGGTCTCTACAGTGAACAGCACACGCCGGCCGAAAGCGTTACCACGGAAGAGTTGCTGGCGCTGATCGCCGACCTAAACCGTCGGGACGAAATCGACGGCATCCTGGTGCAGCTACCCTTCCCGGCGCAGGTCGATTCGAAGAGAGTGCTGCTGGCGGTTGATCCCGCCAAAGATGTTGATGGATTCCATCCCATGAACGTGGGCTACCTTTCTACGCAGCGTCCTGGCCTGGTGCCGTGCACTCCGGCAGGGGTCATGGAAATTCTGCGGAGGAGCGGGATACCAGTCGCCGGACAGGAAGCGGTGGTGGTCGGCCGCAGCGACATCGTCGGCAAGCCGGTAGCCATGCTGCTGCTGAATCAAAATGCGACGGTCACAGTCTGCCACTCGAAAACGCGCGACTTGCCCGGAGTCTGCCGTCGCGCTGACATTCTGGTGGCTGCGCTTGGCCGTCCGGGCATGGTGACGCGTGACTATGTTAAGCCGGGAGCGACGGTGATCGACGTTGGCATCAACCGGATCACTGATCGACAGGAATTCGACCGCCTGTTTGCGGGCAACAAAAAACGCACGGAGGCGTTTCTGGCCAAAGGCTCGACGCTCGTCGGCGATGTACACCCGGAGGTCGCGGAAGTTGCCGGGGCGATCACGCCTGTTCCCGGAGGCGTGGGCCCGCTGACCATCGCCATGCTGATGGCCAATACCGTGAAGGCTGCGATGGTGCGGCGCGGGACAGCGATCGCGGAACTGACGGGTCGTTGACAAGACCTTCACCACGGAGGCACAGAGGCACGGAGGAAAGGCAAGTCGAGGAGAAATCCAGCTGGCGAGTACCTATCTGATTTTGACTTAATCCCTTGCTTTCCTGCGTTTGTCCGTGACTCCGTGGTAGATTCTCTTCGCGCAGGTGAAAAATCTTTGCTAAAAGTCGGCCTCACAGGCGGCATCGCGAGCGGCAAATCCGCGGTCGGCGAGATGTTTGTAAAACGCGGCACGCACCTGATCCAATCGGATGCCGTTGCCCATGACCTAATGCAGCCGGGCCACGCAGTGTACGAGGAGGTGGTGCGCCGGTTCGGCCGTGGAATCCTGAATCCTGATGGGAGCATCGACCGTGCCCGGCTTGCCGAAGTTGCGTTTGGATCGCCTGGCAGCGCGGCTCCGCGGGTGCAGGAGTTGAATGAAATTGTTCATCCCGCGATTATCGAGCTTGAAAACCGGTGGATCGAAGAAATTGGACGCGGTGATCCGGATGCCATCGCCATGGTTGAAGCTGCCCTGATCCTCGAAGCTCATGCCGCCGATCGCTTCGATCGATTGATCGTCGTGACCTGCCATCCGGAGCAGCGCATTCAGCGATTCGCCCGCCGTCTTGGAATTTCGGAAGACGCCGCCCGTGCCGAAGTGACTCGCCGCATGGCGGCGCAGATCCCGGACGAAGAAAAAATCAAAGCTGCCGACTTTGTAATTGACAACTCTGGATCGCTTGAGTACACCGAGCAGCAGGTCCAGAGCGTGGTTGGCGTGCTCCGGCAGGGCTCGTGACGATGCCAGAGGGCTCTCTGCGTCAGCTCGGGCTACTTCAGCTCGGGGAACACCATACCGGGAAGCTCTGTTCGCTCGATCCTCACCTGAGGAAAGGCAGACGCGTCCGACTACTGCCGCTCTCGACTCGGAATGAAGAGCCATTGCAACAGCGAGCTGACGACGCTCAGTACGATGGCGCCTAGAAACGCCGCCTCGAAGCCCCGCACCTGGAAGCCGGGCACTAAAGACGACGCCAGTTCCAGCATGAGCGCGTTGATCACGAACCAGAACAGGCCGAGGGTGAGCAGAGTAAGTGGAAAGGTGAGAACCTTCAGGATTAAACCGAGGGTTGCGTTGACCAAGCCGATGACGGCAGCGGCGATGAGCGCGGCCATCGGGCCACTGACGCTAATACCGGGCACGACGCGAGAAACGATCCACACCGCCAGGGCGCTTAGAATCCAATGCAGTAGAAGACGCACGATGAGCCTCCCCCTTAAGCAATCACTTGGATGCTACACGAGTTAGAACGACGCGGGAACCCTGGGGGTGGGACCATCGGTTGAAAAGAATCGGCTGGGAAACATAGGTCAGGAAACACTCGTCAGGAAATATTGTCAGGAAACATGCCTCAAAAGACAAATGCCGTGCGGTTGCTCGACCAGATGGGAATCCATTACGAACTTCGCGAGTACGAAGTGGATCCCGATGATCTCGCTGCGGAAACGGTTGCCGCCAAGATCGGGTTGCCGCCGGAGCAGGTTTTCAAAACGCTGGTGGCGCGCCCCGAACGCGGCAAAGACCGCAAAAGAATTGTGATGGCGGTGATTCCGGGCGATCAGGAACTGAACCTGAAAGCGCTGGCAGCGGCGGCGGGAGAAAGAAAGATTCAGCTGGTCGGGGTAAAAGAACTGCAATCGCTGACCGGGTACATTCGCGGGGGCGTGACGGCGCTCGCGGCGAAGCGCGATTTTCCTGTTTATGTGGACGAGAGTATTGAACTATTCGACGTGGTTTCAATCTCGGCGGGAGTGCGGGGGGCGCAGATTCTGATTGCTCCGGCGGACTATCTGCGGGCGACGAAAGGTACGATTGCGGCGCTTGCGGAACCGAAGAAGCCCTGAGCGAGGTCGACGGTGACCGGGCGGGGACGCCCGGCGCTCCATTGGTGCGCGGGTTGCGGCGCGGGCACTAGACTGGTTAAGCTTTCCGTGTCGATCTTATCTAAGGTAATCAGAGGGGAAACATGCCTGCTGCCACGCGCGTTAATCCGCTTTCTTTTCTGACCGAGCAACTCGACGACCTCAAGGCTAAGGGGACGCACTTCAAGCTGCGTGTACTCGATGACGAGCAGGCGCCGGTCTGCACTTTTGACGGCAAGAAAGTGATTAATCTGGCTTCGAATAATTATCTCGGCTTCACGACGCATCCCAAACTGCGGGAAGCGGCACTTGAAGCCATACGCAAGTATGGCGTCGGATCAGGCGCAGTGCGCACCATTGCCGGCACCATGAAAATTCACATGGAGCTCGAAGAGACGATCGCGCGCTTCAAGAATGTCGAGGCGTGCGTAGTTTTTCAATCGGGATTTACGGCGAATGCGGGGACAGTTTCTTCTTTTTTAGGTAAGGATGATTTCATCATTTCGGACGAACTGAATCACGCTTCGATCATCGATGGCTGCCGGCTTTCGCGGGCGAAGATTCTCGTCTTCCGTCATAAAGATGTTGCCCACGCCGAAGAGCGGCTCGCCAGCGTGAAGAACCAGCCGGGGAAAAAGTTGCTGATCTCGGACGGCGTGTTCTCGATGGATGGCGATATCGGGCCGCTACCCGGCCTATGCGAGGCGGCGGAAAAGTACGGCGCGATTATGATGGTCGACGATGCGCACGCCTCGGGCGTGCTGGGACGGCAGGGGCGCGGGACGATCGATCACTTTGGAATGCACGGGCGCGTGGATATTCAGGTTGGAACGTTGTCGAAGGCAATCGGTGCTCTCGGCGGCTACGTCTGCGGCACGCGGGATCTCATCGATTTTCTTTATCATCGCGCGCGGCCTTTTTTGTTCTCGACATCGCATCCACCGTCGGTGGCGGCGACCTGCATAGCCGCGTTCGATGTTCTTGAAACCGAGCCACAGTGGATGGAACAACTCTGGGCGAACACGCGCTTCTGGAAAAAAGAACTCGGTTTGCTCGGCTTCAACATCGGAGGGCAGACCACTCCCGCTAGCGAGACTCCGATTACTCCGATCATCATTGGCGATGGCCGCCTGACGATGGAATTCTCTCGCGAACTGTTCAAAGAGGGAGTGCTCGGGACTGGAATCGCGTTTCCTACGGTGCCTGAAGGCAAGGCTCGGGTGCGGACGATTATGACGGCCACGCACACGAAGGATGAGTTGCAGCGGGCGCTGGAGGTGCTGGGGCGGGTGGGGAAGAAGATGGGGATACTCGGATGAAGAATGCCTTGTCGATCCGCAAAGGACGTTGCCGTCGGGGTCTTTGAACCAAGCCCCCTCCATTTGTCAGAATCTATCTGATCAATGAGCCGGACGGGTAGCGGAGGTTCCCCCAGGGGCTAAAGCCGGCGTCATTATTGGCTCTGGGCGGCACGGCTGAAGCCGTGCCCTTCCCAAAACCATTTATGAGGCTAGTCTAACCGGCGTGCGGCGAAGGCAGGTGCATAGGTCCTTCGCTTCGCTCAGGATGACAACTTAGATTTGGTCTACAAAGATCTACTCTACAAACTCTTGGGAGCCGCTCTAGTGTTCTGTCGGCTTATCATCCACGATTGCTTGTACTAACTCATCGATCGCGTCCGTCACTCGCTTCGCCGGAAGATTGAAGTTATTCGAGAGAATTGAAAAGACGACGGCTTCGCCGGCATCGGTGGTGGCATATCCAGAGAGCGCCTTTACTCCGGCCAATGTGCCAGTCTTCGCTAGCACACGGCCTTGCAGGAGCGGAGAGTTGAAGCGTTCGGAGAGTGAGCCATCGACGCCGGAAACTGGGAACGTCGATTTATAGTCAGCGCCCCACGGCTGCTTTGAGCAGTAACGCAGCAACTCGACAATCGCGTGCGGAGTTACCAGGTTCTGGCGCGAGAGTCCGGAACCGTCGTAGAAGACATACTGATCGTTGGAGATTCCAGCCTGAGTTAGGAACCCGCGAAGAACCTCCAGCCCACCTTCGATCGTTCCCGCATTGCCGCGCTCGCGTCCCAGCAAACGCAGCAGAATCTCCGCGTGGAGGTTCTGACTGACTTTATTGATTACGCGAACATCCTGCAGCAGAGGCTTGGATTCGTAACTGGCGAGGGTGATGGGCTGGTCGATTTTGAGCGGACGCGGCTGGCCGTCATTGTCTCTGCCTCCGCGGGACGGCGCGAGGGTGGTCACGCTGAAAGTAGAAAGGGTAGCGAGTTCTGTGTGGCGGGTACGTTGGTGTCCGTAGAGCACAATGCCGCGCTTTTCGAGTAACTGACGGAACAGTCCGGCGGCGAACTCGGCTGGATCTTCAATCGCAACCGCTTCGTTCGTTCCGGCATCATCGATCGGCATATTGCCCCACAATGTGAGCACGGTCGAGCCGGGCTCGCGATTGATGGACAGTTTGCGCCCGGTGCCCGCTGGTGTGGTAATGATGCGATTATCGAGCCGGTAGTAATCGGCAAAGGGTTTCATGCTCACGAAGGCTTTTTCACCGGGGCGGTCGGCGGGCTGAATGTTGACGAACACCACATCGTCATTGATCGCGAGCGCGGAAACGGGAGCGCCATCGGCCCAGACCAGATCGTCCTGGCTCCAACCTTCGCCATAGCGCTCGAAGGCAAAGTAGGAGTCGTCGGCCACGATGTCGCCATCGATGAATTTCACGCCTTTCTGCACCAGTGCGTCGGCCAGTGATTCGAGGGCTTGAATGGGATCGTCATTGCGCTGGGTGTGGAGATCGTAGGGCAGTTCGCGTCCCGAAAGATTAGGATCGCCATGGCCGACCAGCACAAGATCACCATTCAGACGTCCATAGCGGTCGAGAGTACCGGTAGTCTCAACCGTGGTGCGGAACTTATAGTCGGGACCGATGAGGGCCAGGGCGGCGGCGGTAGTGAAGAGCTTAGTGTTCGACGCGGGTGTGAAGAGCTTGTCAGGATTTTGCGCATACAAAGTCTTGCCGGTCGCGACAGAAACGACTTCGATTCCCCAGAACCCCCGGGCAAGATCGGGGGCGCTGAGCACGGCGGCGATGCGATCCGGGAGTATCTTAACGGGTGCGGCGAGTAATTGCGCGACCAGGAGCAGGATGATGGGAAGCAGACCCGCAACTGATCGGCGGCGCGGCATGGAGTGGATTGTAACATTCGAAAAAAGAGGGCTTGGCGTTCTCGAGACTGCCCGGAGTGAAGTTAAAAAGGGCCACCAAACGGGTGGGCGGGCGAGACGCCCGCCGCTCCACTAGAATGAGTGCGACATGCGCGCAATTTTTCAATGGAACCTCGGTTCTCGCGTTCTGGAGCTGGGACGACGCACTTTAATTATGGGCGTGGTGAATGTAACTCCCGATTCCTTTTCCGACGGAGGACTCTACATAGACGCCGAGAAAGCCGTTCTGCATGCGGAGCAGTTGCTCGACGAAGGCGCAATTATTATCGACGTTGGTGGAGAGTCGACACGTCCGGGAAGCTTGGTCGCCTCGGCGGCCGACGGCATCAGTCCCGAGACGCCGTCGAGCGGACTTCTTGCGTCGGCGTCGGCGGCTGGGGCAGATCCGGTGCCGCTATCCGAAGAAGAGGAGCGCAGGCGCGTTCTGCCGGTGATTCGCGATTTGAAGCGGCGTCGACCGGGCGCCGTCATAAGCGTCGATACGTACAAGGCGAGTGTGGCGCGAGCAGCGGTGGAACTCGGAGCTGAGATTGTGAATGATGTGAGTGGGTTCCGGTGGGATCCGAAGATGGCCAAAACGCTCGCTGAACTCAAAGTGGGAGCGGTGCTGATGCACACCCGTGGTAGGCCGTCGGAGTGGCGCTCTTTGCCGCCGATTGGCGATCCCGTGCTGACGGTGAAGCGGGATTTGCGACAGTGGGCCGAGGGGGCGACTCTGGCGGGCATCAAGCGCGATCACCTGGTGCTCGACCCGGGGTTTGGGTTTGGAAAGCGTTTCGAGGAAAACTATCCGTTACTGGCCCACTTTGGAGAGTTGCAACAGATGGGATTCCCACTGCTCGCGGGAGTATCGCGGAAGTCATTCATCGGGCGAATGCTGGCGCGCGATGTTAAGGATAGCGGCTCCAACACTAAAGGAGATGCGGCCGTGGCCGAGCGCCTTTACGGAACGCTGGCGGCAGAAGCGGTGCTGATTCTGAAGGGAGCGCATATTATCCGCACGCACGATGTGCGCATTGCGGCCGATGCGGCAAGCGTAGCCGATGCGATTGTGGCAAGCGGAGGGTAGAAGCAAGACGGAGGCACAGCCGCGCTCTGCCGTCCGCGGGCCAAATGAACGCTGCGAGCTGCGCTCGCTTGGACAGCCGAGGGCGGCTGTCACTCCAGGTTCAGGCTCGGTTCAGGCCCGCGCTGCTTCCGCCAGCGGTATGGCCACTTTGAGTACGGGAAGGCGGATTTCGAATGCAGCGCCACCTTCAGGCCGGTTGTAGCAGGTGATTTGTCCCTTGTGATCCTGAATAACGCCATAGGTGGCACTGAGCCCGAGGCCGGTGCCCTTGCCGACTGGCTTCGTGGTGTAGAACGGATCGAAGACACGCTCGGGATCGCGAAGGCCGGGACCGGAGTCGGCGAACTGGACGACCACTTCATTCGCTTCGCGCCACAGCGAAACCTGAAGACGTCCACCGCCGACCTCCTGTAATGCATCGACTGCGTTTTCGACAATCTGAAGAAACGCCTGCAGAAGCTGGTTGGGGTTGCCAAGAACGCGGGGCAGGGGTTCGTTGCCTTCCACGGTCAGGTTGATCTTCTTGTTTTCGACCTTGAATCCCTCCATCTGAACCGCACGCTGCAAAAGAGGCTTCAGTTCGAGAGGACTTTTTTCTCCCGGAGTCTGCTGCGCGAAACTGAGCAGATCGCTGACCAGTTCGCGAGTGCGCCGGGCCTGCTGACCGATTTTCTGAGCGTTCGAGAGTTGCTCGCGGCTCAGGTTGCTGCTGGCGGCCATACGTTCGGAACTGCTCAGGATATTGGAAAGCGGGTATTCCAGTTCACCCGCTGCGAGCGCCACCAGTTCTCCGAGCGACGCCAGTTTGGCTTGCTGAATCACTCTTCCCTGGAGCCGCTGGAGATTGTCGAAGCTCGTACGCGAATTTTTCAGTAACTGCAGAAGTCTGCGATCCATCAGGTGCTGTCTTAGAAAAACGACAAACGCGAGCACGCCGACGCCGCCCATGGCCATGGCAAAACGGACTTGGCGCAAATGATATGGCTCCTTGCTCAGGAACAGAGCCCAATACGCCATAACCGGGAGAGAAAGCAGGGCCAGTTTCGCCAGCACAGGAGCAAGCGGTCGATGGGCCTGCCGGTTCGAAGGCGTCAGCTGAGTTTCACGCAGGCAACGCCGTCCGGAGATCGTGACCCATAGGAAGCCCATGGCCGCGGCGAGGAACGGGACGTCGTAGATGCCGCCTGTCTGGTAGGTCCCGCGCACATCAGCAGCACCGATCGCCTCCAAAGCGAAGGTGTAAAAAACGGTAGCCAGGAAGAGATTGCGATAGAGGTATCGCCATGATCCGGAACTGTTGAAGAATGCCGAAGCCGAAACGGCAATCAGAATGAGTTCGTCGACCCGATAGAGAAGATCGCGGCGCAGGCCGTACTCCTGGACATCGGGAACAATATACGCCTCGGGGAAAACGAAGAACGCGTAGACCACCACCCACCACACCAGCAGAATGAGGACGTCGAGCGCGCTGGGCAGCATCCCCTCGCGATCGTCAGCTTGGTGCGGGCGCAGAGCCACCGCCGCGATAATGGGAACAATGTGGAGGAACAACGCCATGGCCCCTGGGGATGGTTCCGGCACTGGCTTGCGCAGCACGACTTCAAACCAGGTAAAACATCCCTGGTTAAAGGCCCACATGGCCATGCCCGTCGCAATCAGGGCCCAGAAGAGGCGGGTGTGGCCACGGCTGTCAAAGGCGTTCATGACCGAGAGGACAAAGGCTGCCACCATTACCAGCAACGGGACTATGTTCCCCATGGTGACGCGAAAGAGGGGATTGGGAAACACGGAAGGCGCCAGGGCAAAAGCCAGCAGCAGGCTAGCCCCGCAGACAAGGGCCGAGATGTGGCTCCGAGACATTATGTTGCATCATATGATGTTTGGCGCGAGATGTTTAGATGACGGGCAGGTTACTAGAGATTACTTCGGTAACCTTCGGATTGCGCGCGCCGGTTCGTCTTCGTTAAGATTGTCCCCCGTACCCTGTTGGAGATGGGCCGATTGAAGGAGGCCTTATGCGCGCCACCACCCGGGTTATTGGATTTGGATTTACATCTACATTGCTTGCGGCTCTCCTGTTCGGGCTGACGCTTTTTGATCAGACCATCTTGGCGCAGACCAATCCACCGCCGTCCGATCCGCACGAGATGGTGAAGCGCGAGCCGCGGACGCTCACCAAGCCGTCTGACCGCTCCGCTGCGCTCGATCTTCTCGATCGCGCTCGACAAAACTACAATCTGCACGACATATCCACTCCGTACGTGCTAAAAGTTTCGTTCGACACCAATGGTGCGGCACAGATGGAGGGAGAATGGACCATGGATGAAGCCTCGGATGGTGGATCGCGCTGGCGCTGGATGACGACGGCGACGACGGCCGATTCGGCCGTCATTCGGATCGGGGTTGATGGCCGCGTTTATGGCACAAATCCTTCCGAGCCAGTTCCCTTGCGCGTTCAACTGGTTCGTTCGGCTCTGCATTGGCCGATCATGCGCAATGCCGGCGCGTCCGCAATTCGGGCCGCGGAGGTGGAGCGCGACGGCAAGACCATGTCGTGCCTGCTGCTGAGCGCATCGATTCCGCCGAATCCGGCGCCGCGTTCGTGGGTGGAGAGAGAGTACTGCATCGATCCCGCGAATGGCCTCCTGCAGATGTGGTCCGAAGCGCCGGGAATTTATGCAGTCTACGACTACAGCGGCGGCGCACCATTTCACGGTCACACGCTTCCGCGGCAAATTTCTATATTCGAAGATGGCCGTCCAGCCGTGCAGGTTCGGGTGGAAAGCCTCGAAGACGCGCCCAACCTCGATCCGAATCTTTTCAAGCCCACGCCGGAAATGGCGGACGCTGGCGAATCCTTTACGCTGGCATCGCCCAATCGTTTTCCCATGCGGGTCGATCCCTCCGATGGACCGACTTCACCTTTCTTCCAACCGGTAATCGTGCACGCGATTCTGGATGCGCAAGACGGCCATGCACTCGATGCCGAGGTGCTGCAAAATTCCGATCGCGACTTGAGCCGCGCCGCGATGGAACTGGTAAGGGACACGTCATTTCCGCCTTCTGGATTTCAGCAGGAGGCATTTATCAACGTGCAGTTTCACATGCCCGCGGCGCAATTGGACGGGCCGCCTATATTCCATTCTTCCGTGCATTGGATGATTTGGAATGGTCGAGGGAAGGGTCCGCCAGTGAGAAAGCCGCCGCACCGCGTGAACTAGAGATTGCCGATGGAACGCTCCGGTAGATTGTCATCGTGGGCGACGTGAAAGACCTGCGCATTGGTTCGCGGCGTCGAGAGATCGAATTACTTTTTCTTTTTCTTTGCCTTTCCCATCGCGTCATCGCTCGCCGGCGCCTCTTCCAAGAAGCGCTGCACCTGGGCGACGACCGTAAACTGATTGCCGGCGTGCGCGACGGTCAGCTTGCGCGTCTTGCCGGGAGAGCCCTCAAGCAAAGACCAGACTTGTCCCAGGGTAAGCTCGGCAATGGGTGTGTCATCGACTGCGAGAAGATGATCGCCGGCCTGAACGCCAACGACCGACGGTTTGCTATCGAAATCGGCAACACCCGCGATCGTAAAGCCAGTGTCGCCTTCGGGGCGAAGGATGAGGCCGACGACGTCGAAGTCGGGAAATTTGACGGTGCGGGCGATGTCGAAATATATCGTCGAGTGCGCATGGTCGAGGCCAACGCGGTAGTTCAACAGCGCTTCTGAGCTGAAGGCTCCGGCGCTGCGGAAGCTGGGACGCTCGGCGAAGGCACTCATCTTATTCTTGTCCCCGGAAATGTCTTTGGAAGTGTCAGCGGAAGCGTCAGCGCGAGTGTCAGCCGGAGTAGCAGCGGGAATATTGGCCACGGCTACATCGGTCAGGAATAGTGGTCCGTATTGCACGCGGTCGATGCGCATCAGCTTCCACTTCGCTTCGTCTCCCCGTTCTCCCGTGTTAAATGGGCCGACGGCTCCGATCATGTGCGGCCAGTCGGGGTTCGCGGTGGAGAGCTTGTTGAATAATTCCTCGGCCAGAAAGTTAACGGAAGAACCCAAGTCGAGGGCGAGATCGTAGTTCTTGTTTTCGATCTTACCCGGAACGTGGATAAGGCCGTCGGTACTCACCATCATCTTGCTCTTAACGCCGTTGAATTTGATGTGGCCAGGCAGGCCGACGGTTAACTCACGGTCGGGATAATTGATGAGCACGTCATAGTTGCGCAGAACGGTAGAGGGAATGTTGATCTCCGCGCTCATGCCAGGACCGATTGCCGCCGCGAGAGAGATTTTTGTATCTTTCACTCCCTCCAGGCGGATTTTCATTCCACCGATGGCAACTTCGGGTGCGGCAACGGGCTTGCCGGAGCAGACCTGACCGTCGCAATTGAGACTGATGCCCATCAGGCCAGCGATGCGCTGGTTCAGGTGGAGATTGGGATTGCCATTATCGACCCAGGCTCGGACACGCTGGGCCGAGCCGTCTTGAAGTGTGAGATCTACGTCGATAACCACGCGGCCCTGGTCGAGCGCAAAGGGAATGGTGACGGATTCCGGCTGAGGCGCGTCTTTGGACGCGTTTGGCGATGCGTTTTGTGCGAAGGCGGCTGCTCCGAGCGTGACGATGAGCGCGGCGAGGGCAGCCCTGAATCGCATACGGAGATTGTAACGGGCCTTGTAGGAACGGACGGATTGCCTTCGGCGGGGGCGGACGAATGCGTCCGACTCTACGCAAGCAAATTCGGCGTAGCGAGAGGGCGATCGGGGGCGGCAGATGGTGTGGCCATGGTGTGATCTACGTCACAGCGGCCGGTGATCTGCCCGGTCGCAGTCAGCGGAACAACTGCTAGAATTGGGCTGTTATGGCCTTTCCAATTAGCCGGATGCGCCGCTTGCGGCGTACTGAAACCCTCCGCACCCTGGTCCGCGAGACGCGGCTGACGCCAGAATCCTTTGTCTATCCGCTGTTTATCTGCCCGGGAGCGGGAATCCGGAAAGAAGTGCGCTCCATGCCCGGCGTGTTCAACCTTTCGATCGACGAGGCCGTGAAGGAAGTGCGGGAGACGCGTGCCCTCGGTGTTTTGTCGGTGATTTTGTTCGGGTTACCGGAGGAGAAGGATGAAGTTGCGACGGGCGCCTGGGCCGAGAATGGCATCGTGCAGCAAGCTACGCGAGCCATTAAGAGCGAAGTCCGAGACGTGGTGGTGATGGGCGACGTTTGCCTGTGCGAATACATGTCCCACGGACATTGCGGAATCGTGAAGGAGAGCGCGCAAGCCGAACCGCAATCGCTCGGCGCGGCCGCCGCAGCGCCCCCGGTTACCGCGGAGTACGAGATCGTGAACGATGCCAGCCTGGAGTTACTGGCGCGCACTTCAGTTTCATTGGCGCGGTCTGGCGTGGACATTATTGCGCCATCCGACATGATGGATGGCCGGGTCGGAGCGATTCGCATCGCGCTCGATCGGGCTGGATTCGAAAATACGCCGATCCTCTCGTACGCCGCGAAGTTCTCTTCCGGTTTTTACGGTCCCTTCCGCGAAGCAGCGGATTCCGCACCGGCCTTCGGCGACCGGCGCTCTTACCAAATGGACCCGGCAAACATTCGTGAGGCGATGCGAGAGATCGAATTGGATATTGAAGAGGGCGCCGACATGATCATGGTGAAGCCAGCCATGCCCTACCTGGATGTCATCGCGGCTGCCCGGGACCGCTTCGATCTGCCCCTCGCCGCTTATCAGGTATCGGGCGAGTATGCCATGATCGAAGCCGCAGCCCGCAACCAGTGGATCGACCGTGATCGCGTGATGATGGAATCGCTCGTCAGCATACGCCGCGCCGGCGCCAGCATGATCCTGACTTACTATGCCAAGGAAGCGGCGAGACTGCTGGCCTAGAAGCTAGCAGCTCGATTATTCTCAATAGGCTGCCGACACTGGCGGGCACCCCGACTGCCAAACCGGCAACCACTAATCTTTTAATAATAAGAACGGCAGGACTATTGTAAAATCGCCACTTCCCCGGAGGGGATTCCGTGGCGCGCTACAAAGAGCTCTCGTCGACAGAACTGGTCAGGGCTTGCGCTGGCTCAAGGGACGAGAAGGCTTGGGCCGAGTTCATCCGTCGATTTCACGTCGTAATCGCCTCCGCCGTTCTCCGGACCACCCGCCACTGGGGCGAACCGTCGCGAGCGCAACTGGACGACCTGGTACAGGATACCTACCTGAAACTCTGCGAGGACGATAGCCGCTTACTGCGTTCGTTCCGGCCTCGGCAGGAAGATTCCATTTATGGATTCCTCAAGGTGGTCGCCGCCAACGTAGTGCATGATCATTATAAGGCTGCGCTGGCGGCCAAGCGCGGCGCGAGCCGGACTGAAGCGATCATAGAACCCGCCCAAGACGTTCCGGAAGCGTCGGTGGCCGACAGCTTCAGTGCGGTGAGCCAGCGTCTTCAACTCGAGCAGATTGACAAAGTTCTGAGGCTGGTCACGGCGGGAAAAGATGAGGACAGAAAGCGTCTGATCTTCTGGTTGCGCCACCGCCAGGGTCTTACTGCCAGTGAGATTGCTTCCATCCCATGCATCGGTCTAACCACCGAAGGCGTGGAAAGCGTTCTCATGCGCCTGACGGTTATGATTCGCAGTCACTTCGCAAATTCGAGTCCGCACCGCGAAGTGAAGGTTCTGAATCGGCAAAATCGTTCTAAGAGATTGGGGACTTAGTCTTTGGATGTAACTCCCAATCCGAACGATCATATCGGGGCTGCTGAGCTGGCCGGACTGCTGGAGGAATCTCGTGGGCGCGGTGTGCCCGTCCGAGACGCGGCCAATAAGCACTCTCATCTGGCCGTCTGTTCGACTTGCCGAGAGCAATTTGAGGAACTGGCGTCGCTCGATCGGCAACTGGGTCGCCAAGCAAAAAGCCTGCGATCGGATGGCAGTGCCGCGCGTGAGAGTGGCCAAAGCGATTGTCCGGAAGGGGCTGTGTGGCGCGAGCTGGCCGCTGGTCCCACTCCAGCCGATGAGACACTTGTCTACATCAAACACGCGAGCCAGTGTGATCACTGTGGCCGGTTACTACGTGATGCTGTAGCCGAATTATCCGAACTGAACCAGCACTTGACTGAGGGCGAGCGGGCCCAAGTCGCGTCTCTCGAGAGCGCGCGCGAGGAGTGGCAGCAGAAGCTGGCGCGTCGAATCGCGGGAACATCACGTTCGCAGTCGGATCGGCAATCTGCTGGATGGGGGATGCCAGCGCGCTGGCAGAGGTGGCTAAGCGTACCCCGTCTCGCGGTGGGAGCATCGATTCTCGCCGTAGTTGTCGTAGGATCGTGGGTCGTCATCCATCCAAACGAGCTTCATCAAAATCGGCTTTATCAAGGGTTCGTCCAGCGCAACCAGCCCGCCGCCGCAACTCGACTTCTCGCCCGCGCCTACACCGAGAAGCGCACTTTGGAACTCAGGATCGCGGGAGCCGCTTATGCCCCGATGCACATTTCGCGCGGACCGGCCGCGTCCTTTACGGAAAGTCCCGCGGCGCTGTTGGAAGCGAAAGCGCTGATCGCCAGGCAACTTGAATCCCATCCTTCCGATGCGTCCTGGCTCCAGGCGAAGGCGCAGGCGGATTTGCTGGATGGCAAGTACGACGCGGCGGTTGAAGCTTTGCACCACGCTTTGGAGTTAGAACCGGATTCTCCGGCGCTCCTGATTGATCTCGCAACCGCTTACTCGCAGCGTGCCCAGTCAGAAGATAAGATGGACGATTTCGCCGCCGCGTACGAGCATTTGAGCCACGCATTGAAATTGCGTCCCGACGATCCGATTGCGCTTTTTAACCGTGCCATTGTCGCGGAACACCTCTACCTTTATCAGCAGGCGCTCGATGACTCAGAGCACTACCTGCGGACAGATCCCAATTCGCAATGGGCCGAAGAAGCTCGCAACCGGGCGGACGCGATGCGAGAAAGATTGAAAAAGCACGAGAGCCAGGCGACGCCGCTTCTGTCTCCCGCGGAAATCGTTGCGAAGCTCGCCAGTGGAAATCCTCCGGCTGAAGTTGACCCGCGTATCGAAGAGTATTTGCAGGAAGCCGTCCGTTCCTGGTTGCCCCAGGCTTTTCCCGAGGATGGGACCGATGGAAGACGAGGGAATGGGGATGGGCGCGCCTCGCAGGCGCTTTTTTTTTTAGCCGACCTGACCAGCAAGCAACACGGTGACCGCTGGCTGGCTGATCTTCTGCGCGGTTCCTCGACACTACATTTTCCGCAAGCCGCCGACGCGCTTGCTCGCGCCGTCAGAGCAAGCGACGCTGGGGAGTACGACGTCTCTCGCACACAGGCTGGTCTTGCTGAAACATCATTTCGCGCTTCGGGGAACCTCGCGGGGGCGCTGCGGGCACAGTTCGAGCAGAGTTACGTAGCGCAGGCGACAAGGCGGAGCGAAACTTGTCGGCAGCGGGCGACAAGCGCGCTGACGGAATCCGAAAAATATCCCTATGCCTGGTTGCAGATTCGGCTCGAACTGGAGGAGGGCGTCTGCTCCGGTCTGATGGACGATCTCGGCACGCAGGCAAGGATGGCACAGCGTGCCATGGATCAGGCGCAGAGTCATGGATACGGGGGGCTTTATCTCCGATCTCTGTATTTTGCGGCCGACGAGAAAGTTGGCGCCGGCGACCGGTCCGGCGCCTGGAGGCTTTCGATTTCGGCTCTGCAACGTTACTGGTCGAGTGAATATTCCTGGATACACGCCTATAACCTTTATGGGGGTCTCGCTTTCGACGCGGAAAGTCACGACCAATTTAACTTACAGGTTGCGTTGTGGCGCGAGGTTCTTGCTGTGGTTGGGTCGAACGGGAACCTGCCGTGGCGGGCGTTTGCGCACGAATCGCTAGCGCGCGCGGCTAAAGCCGCTCAGCAGCCACGCCTCGCGGGGCAACAGTATGCCGAAGCCGAGCGCCTCTACGCGCTGGTTCCGCAAACCGAGGCTAGTCGCTCGAACGCGATCGATAGTCAAATCCGTAATGCCGAACTGGAATCGCACCAGGGACAACTGGACAACGCGCTTGGGCGTCTCATCTCCGTGCAGGACCAGATTCGCCCGCTCTCCAACAATTACCTCGTCCAGATGTTCTATTCGACTTTAGGGGAACTGCAGCTGCGCAGACATCGCCAGTCGGAGGCCGAGGAGGCCCTTCAGCCAGCGCTGACCCTCGCGGAAAAGAGTCTGGCATCGCTCGCATCTGATGCGGAGCGCATTTCCTGGAAGAACGACGCCGCTCCGGTGTATCTCGCCCTAACCGAAGCAAAGTTACTGCAAGCCAATCCGCAGGAGTCACTCGAGGTCTACGAGTCATACCTGGGGGCGTCGCAGGGTGCGGCATCGGGTCGTTCGTCAGTGCCGCCTTCGGGATTGGCCTCCCGTCTTCCGCTGCTTTCCCGTGAGACCGTGCTCGTTTACGCTGCGTTGCCCGATGGTCTCGCCATCTGGGTCTGCGACGATCGCGGTGTGCACGCGGAATGGATCGCGGAGCCAACCGACGAATTGCAGGAACTGGCGGCGCGCTTTTACGAGCTGGCTTCCGATCCTGCGTCGGATCTCAACGCGTTGCACCGCGACGGCCGCAGCCTTTATAACGCACTGATTCTTCCGGTAGAACAGCGACTCGCTCCGGGACGGACTCTGGTGATTGAGGCAGACGGATGGCTGGCCAAAGTGCCCTTTGAAGCTCTGGTCGACGCAGAGAATCATTATCTGATCGAACGCTGGCCGGTGGTGCATTCCCTGGGTCAGGATTTCGAAGCGCGGCTGCGCAATGACAATGACAGGTTCAACCAAAAGGATGGCGCCGGGCCGATTGCCGCCGGAATGCCACTGCTCGCAGTTGCCAGCGGCGCCTCTTCACAAAGAGAAGAACTCCCACCCTTGGTCGGCGTTGCCGAAGAGGTGGACGCGGTCGCCAGCGGATTTCGCTCGCCACGCGTGCTCAAAGAGCGCGAAGCTACTCTCCGTACAGTCAGGGAAGACCTGCCATCGGCTGCGGTTTTCCATTTTGCCGGACATTCGCTGGTCACGAACGGTCGCTCGGGATTGCTTTTGGAAAATGCCAACGCTGGCGCATCGAGCGCGGTTTCCTCTCTTCTCGACGCGGCCGCCGTGCGTAAGCTCAATGTGGGCAACTTGCAACTGGCGGTCCTCTCCGCCTGCAGCACCGAGTCTGGCGTGGGAGGCTCGGGCGGATTCAATAGCATCACCGAGGCGTTTCTGCGGGCCGGCGTGCCGCATGTTGTCGCCAGCCGGTGGGGAGTGGTGGAAACGCGCGCCTTCATCGATGACTTCTACCGCAGCGCGCTTTCCGGTCAGTCCGTTTCCGAAGCCGCCCGGAGCGCCTCTCGGACCGTGATGGCAGATCGCCGCACGGCGCATCCGTACTACTGGTCGGCGTTCGCGGCCTACGGGAGACCTTAAGCCGCGGAGCGGCCCAAGAATGCAGCCCACGGAACAAAGGCCGTGGGACACCCCGAGGTCAGCGAAGGAGACACTCATGAGAAACCGTCACTATTCGGCCCGCATGCAGAATCTGCTGAGCGGCGCTGTTGTAGCAACTCTCTTCATGGTCGCATGTCAGCAATCCCAAACCCCGGCCACTACTCCGGCGGCCGAATCCAAAACGGCCGCTCCCGCCGCCTATAAGGATGTTTTCGTCGAATTTGAAGGTCCTTGGGCGATCGTTCCCGATCCGAGAGATGCGAACAGCGTTTTGCTTCTTGCCCCGAAGACGAAGGCCCACCTCGATCTCTACGTAACGGCGTCGAACAATTCGTGGCTTACTGCCGGAATCTACGACCTTTCGCTGCCGGCACGCAGCGGTTCGGCGGCGGGAACCTTCGATGAAAGCATTTTCCGCACCAAGATCGATACAAAAAACGTGCAACGCGTGCTCGATGACAAGTCGTCAAGTCGATACGCAATCCGCCTGCCCAAGCCCGACGCATACGTGCCCGCTAGTCGACACCGGAGCCGGGTCAGTGCCGCCTATCCTCCCGAGGCCGGCGGGGAGAAAGACTACGCCACCGGCGTTTCGCTGCGCTACAGTGTCAGCAGTCTGAACGGATTCTCCTTAGCGGGCGCTCCCGACAGCGGCACGTTTAACCCATTGCTGCTCCGGGTGGAGACTCCGACCATTCGCTTTGTGATCGATCCCGCCCGTGATTTCGACCTGATGACCGATAAGTGTAACGCCCACTCGCGGCAATCCTTCCACGAAGTGGCGACTATGCTGGTGCTGAATCTATACGTGGACTTCCCGGAAAACCCAAGCGGTTGCCACGAAAACGATCCGCAAAAGGCTCGCGCGGTGAAGGCCGAAACGGGTCCAAGGGCAGGCTTCAAGCGGTTGTCTGCGCTTTTGGGATCAGATCTCGGGGACGCGAACGAAGCGAGCGTAGCCCCGCCGGGGACGGATCGTCTCGCCGCACTTACACTTCGCGGCGTGACGACAGTGGCGCGGCATTTCTCCGCCTTCCTTTATCTGTTCGGTCGTCCCGCAGGTGTTTGCCTGTCTCCGATCATCGGTGCTGACGGTGGCTAGATAGCGCCTAAGGCTTTGCAGGCACGACGGCGATCGTTGATTTATCTTCGCGGGGAATACTTACCGACGACTTTGGCAACGACCGTTGACCGTCGACTAACAGCGCATACCCGAAGAAGCTACAATAAGGGCGTGAACGTCCCGGTTTCGTCGAAGCCGACTGGAGACATCCAGCAGCAGGACAACCCGCATCAGCACCGCCACGCCATCTACGCCGCCGAAGCCACTGGCTTGCTTGTCATGGCGGTTCTCCTGCTCATTCTCACCATCATTCGCTACTGGCGCTACATCCCGTGGAGCGCGCGCTGAGTTGCCGAGGACGGCGCGATCGCCGAATGTGCTGAAGGTGGAAAGATTATCGAAGTTGAATCGCGATCCGCTAGTGGTCGTCATGCTCGGCCCCACGGCCAGCGGGAAGACGGCTCTCGCGTTGGCGGTTGCCCGCCGTTTCGGGGGTGAAATTGTCAACTGCGACTCGGTGGCGATGTATCGCGAATTCGAAATCGGCACCGCTAAGCCCAGCCCGGCGGAGCGCGCGGAAATTGCTCACCATTTGCTGGATTGCATCGATCCGCTCGCCGACATTAGCGCGGGAGAGTACGCTCGCGAGGCGCGGCGGATTTTGCGCGAAATCGTGCTGAGAAAAAACCTGCCGATTGTGAGCGGAGGCACCGGACTTTATCTCCGCGCGTTGCTCGATGGACTTTTTCCCGGTCCGCAGCGCTCGGACGAGCTACGCAGCAAACTACGCGGCCGCGCACAGAAGCGCGGCCCCGAGCACCTCCATCGCATCCTGCGGCGACTTGACTCTGCGGCTGCCAGCCGCATTCATGCCCATGACATTCCCAAGGTGATCCGGGCGATCGAGGTGTGCCTGGCCTCGCGCCAGATGTCTCGTGGGACATCACGCCAAACCATGACTGAACTGTGGCGGCAGGGCCGCGAACCACTCCGTGGCTTTCGCGTTCTTCGCCTCGGACTCAATCCCGCGCGCGAAGCTCTTTATGCGCGCATCAATCAGCGAGCGGCAAAGATGTTTGACGACGGTCTGATCGCGGAAACGGAAAGGCTTCTCGCAAAATATGGCGAACAGGCGCGACCCCTGACCTCGTTGGGATACAAGCAGGCCGCGCAGTTCTTGCGTGGTGAACTCAATCGGGAGTCGGCGCTAGCAGCCGCGCAGCAAGCGCATCGTAACTATGCCAAACGCCAGATGACGTGGTTCCGGCGAGAGCCCGATGTGCATTGGCTTGCTGGGTTTGGCGACGACCCTGCGATTCAGGCAGAAGGCACAGCCGCAATCGAACGGGAGATTTGAGACAGTTGCCCGGCAATGACTCAACTTTTGCTATTGTCAATGGCATGCTCCGACATTTCCTGTTGACGACGGTCCTGCTGGCGGTAGCAATTGCCTCTGCCTCGGCCAAAGATAAAAGCAAAGACCATTTTCAGCAGCCGGGACCGATCCATCTCGACAAAGCCGACCGGAAGTGGGCCGACAAAACGCTGCGCAAAATGTCGCCCGATGAAAAAGTCGGCCAACTTTTTGGGATCAAAGTGCTGGCGCAGTTCCTCAATGACGCTGACCCCAAATGGATTCAACTGCGCGATAACGTCCGCAAGTATCACATCGGATCGCTGGTGATGACGGTGCCCGTGGATGGCCCGGTGCTCCTTAGAAGCCAGCCCTATGTCGCGGCCGAATTGCTCAACCGGTTGCAGAAAGCGTCGAAGCTGCCTCTGATCGTCGCGGCAGATTTCGAGCGCGGAGTGTCCATGCGCCTGAATGGTACCACCGTGTTTCCCCACGCCATGGCCTTTGGGGCTACCGGCAAGCCCGAAAATGCCGAGGCTTTCGGTCGCATTACGGCACTCGAGGCGAGGGCGGTTGGAGTGCAGTGGAATTTCTTTCCCGATGCCGACGTCAATTCCAACCCTGCGAATCCCATCATCAATACGCGTTCTTTCGGAAGCGACCCGGCCCAGGTCGGCGATTTCGTGGCCGCGTATATCAAGGGCGCTCACGAAGGGGGCATGCTGGCGACGGCTAAACATTTTCCTGGGCACGGCGACACCGCAACCGACTCTCATCTCGGACTGGCTCAAGTTGCCGCCGACCGGGCACGGCTCGACGCAGTTGAGTTGCCACCGTTCAAGCGCGCGATCGAGGCGGGAGTCGATGCCGTCATGGTGGCGCACATCACGGTTCCGGCTATCGATTCCCAACCCAACCGCGTAGCCACAACCTCCAGGGCGATTATTGATGGACTGCTGAGGGAAGAGATGGGATTCAAAGGGATTATTGTGACCGATGCCCTCGATATGGCGGGCCTGACACGGCTTTACGCCAAGGATGTGGGCCGGGCGGCGGTCGAATCGTTCAAGGCCGGCAACGATGTGCTGATCATTCCGGCCGATCTTGACGCCAGCTATCGGGCCATGCTGCAAGCTGTGCACAGTGGAGAAATCAGCCCGCAGAGGCTGGATCAATCCGTTCGTAAGATTCTGGAAATAAAGGCATCTCTCGGTTTGAACAAGGCGAGATTGGTCGACCTTGGTCAACTTTCGAGCGAAGTCGCCAAGCCCGAGAATCTGGCCGTCGGCCAACGCATTGCGGACGAGGCCATTACGCTCATCCGCGACAATGGCAGAGTCATCCCGCTGCAATCTGCTAAAACTTCCGAGGAAACATCCCCTGGAACTATACCGCCCCCGCTTCCGTATCAATCTATAGCTGAGGTTGGCAATCGCCTGGTCGCGGTCATTTTTTCGGATGATCTGCGCACGGATTCGGGACGTATGCTCGAACGCCAGATTCTAGCCCGTGTGCCTGATGCCCGCGTCATCTACGTTGACGCACGCTCGGCGGCGGGGATGAAGCCGTCCGTAGTTGCAGCCGTGGATGCGGCGGAGCACGTGATCGCCGCAGTGTATGTGGTTCCGACCGCGGGCAAGGCCATGCGCGCCGCTGGAGGCGGTTTGAAAAATACGGTTGCCATGGACAACGCTACTGGAGCTTTGCTGACGGCCCTCCTCGACCACGCCGCCGAGCGTACCGTGGTGCTGGCGATGGGCAATCCGTACGTGGTGCGGGACTTCCCAGCGATACAAAATTATATTTGCGCATTCTCCAACGTAACGGTGTCGGAAACCGCTGCTGTGAAGGCGGTTTTCGGCGAGATTCCGATCGGCGGCCATCTTCCGGTTACGATTCCAGGAATCGCATCTCGCGGCGACGGCCTCGAACGCCCGGCGCTGCCAGTCTCAGCTCGATCCAGTTCAGGAGATGACTCCCATGTTCAGCCCGAAAATGTTCAACCGTAGAATGTTCAGCCGTCAGCTGGTTGTAAAGCTGTCCCTGGGCGCGCTCATCGCCGCCCTCGGTGTTCTTCCCGCGTGCAGCATTCATGCGAATGACCATGGCAAGGATGGCGAGAAGAACGTCGACATCAAGTCACCCATGGGTGATTTGCATGTCAGCGAGCAAGCCGATATTCGTGATGCCGGCCTGACCCTCTATCCTGGCGCGAAGCCCGCCCCAAAAGACGACAGCGATGAGAAGAAGAGCGCGAATGTAAACCTCTCCTTGCCGGGATTCTCATTGAAAGTGGTAGCAGCGGAGTTCCTCTCCGACGACGCACCCGACAAAATCATCGCCTATTACACGAAAGAGCTGCAGAGATATGGCAAACCGATCCAGTGCCAGGGGGGATGGAACGGAGGCCATGCAAACTACGACACCAACAGCAATGATGGAATGTCAAAGCCGGTGTCGTGTGGGAACGGAAACGGTGGAGAGGGGATCGAGTTGAAGGTAGGAACCGAGGGCAACCAGCACATTGTTTCCGTGAAGCCTTCCAACAAGGGATCCCGGTTTGCGCTGGTCTATGTCCGCATGCACACGGGCAAGGACGACATGATCTGAGGGCATCGGGTGATCGGATCATCGGGCCATCGGGTGATCTTAACCCGCAGCAGCGTTTCCGATCGCCCGATCACCAATGCCTTTGCCTTGCTCTTCTGGTTCGTTCTGCGCTAGCTTCAAAGACGTGGAGCATTCCTGCCAGCAGTGTGGAACCACGGTCGAGGACGGTCGGCCGTTTTGTCCGCAATGTCGCGCTCCTCAAATCCACGTGCAGATCGCGGTTCCCGATTCCGGAGTAACCGCGGGCCTAAATTCCGCGGGAGACGGGTTTTCTCCGGAGATTTCTCCTAGCGGGCAATTCGATCGCCCCGGCACGCTCAACAGAAAAATCGCCGTTCGGGCCGCGCTCAAAGCCGGTGTGCTCGGCGTTTTCATCGGGATGATCCCGTTTCTCGGCATCGTGCTGACCGGCGCACTCGCTGTCTATTTCTATCGCCGTGAAAGTAGGCTTGTCCTTCCTGCCGCATTCGGAGCGCGTCTCGGAGGAGCGGCCGGCGTCGTCTCCTTTGCGATCAACGCACTGTTGCTCACCATACGGATTTTCATTTTTCATGCCCAGCAGGAATACATCGATTTCTTCACCCGCTTCGCTCGCACGATCGGAGCCAACGCGGCGGATCCTGACTTTCAAGCCGTTATCCACAGCCTGCTGACTCCGGCCGGGCTGGCGATTTCGTTCATCTTTGGCATGATTTTTGCGCTCGTTCTGGCGGGCGCAGGTGGTGCACTGGCATCTCTGTTTCTCCGTCCGCGCAACAGTCAGATGTAATTCAAGATTGCAGAGGCAGGCCACGGCGCTCGATTGCCAGCCATACGAGTTTTCGTCTCGGGTCTTGCTCCGATCTTTCCGCACGCGTATGATGCAGCGTTTATGCATTTACACTCGCCAAGTCGTTCTTTCGAGATCCATCAGAAGGCGCAGCTCATGTCAGCATCTGAAGTGGAACGCACTTTGATTCGGCTGGCGCATGAAATTCTCGAGAAAAACAATGGTGTCGAAGATCTTGCACTGGTCGGTATACGGCGTCGCGGGGTTCCGCTGGCGGAGCGCCTCTCAAAAATTATTCAGCGCATCGAAAAGAAGCCGGTACTGATTGGCACGCTCGACATCACTCTCTATCGTGATGATCTTTCGGCTCTCGGCGCCAAACCCGTCGTACAAAAAACACAGTTGGAAATCCCGATCACCGGCAAGTCGGTCGTATTGGTGGACGATGTGCTGTATACCGGTCGCACTACCCGTGCCGCGATGGACGCCCTGTTTCGTTCGGGCCGTCCCAGGATCCTGCAGTTGTGCGTCTTGATAGATCGCGGGCATCGCGAGTTGCCGATTGAGGCCGCCTTCATCGGGAGAACCGTCCAAACCACCCAAAATCAGATTATCGAGGTTAAACTTCGCGAGGTCGATGACGCCGAGAAAGTCCTACTGATGGAAAAACAGCAGAGCAATTTCTGATTTGTAATTTGTAATTGAAAACTTGGACTCGCGTCGCGCGCTCCTGAATTACAAATTACAAATTGGAAATTACAAATCAATTATGAATCCAGCGCGCGGCTCCCTGCTCGGCATCGAGCATCTGGAAGCATCCGAAATCCTGAAATTGCTGCAGTTCGCCCGGCGCATGAATCCGGACAAGCCGCGCCCCCTGCTCAAGGGCAAGCGAGTCTTTCTTGTTTTTTACGAGGCATCCACGCGGACCCGAAGTTCGTTCGAAATTGCGGCGAAGTCACTCGGGGCTCATACCGTCCTCATCCAGTCCAGCGGTTCGAGTATCGAGAAAGGCGAATCGCTGCTTGATACGGGACATACCGTGCGCGCCGTTGGCGCCGATATCATCGTTATCCGCCATCCCAATGCCGGAGCTCCCTATGTGATGGCGCAACATGTCGATGTGCCGGTCATCAATGCTGGAGATGGGTTGCACGAACACCCTTCACAAGCGCTGCTGGACGCGTACACAATTTTGCGTAACAAGAAAACTTTCAAGGGCCTGCAGGTCGCAATTGTGGGCGACATCTTTCACAGCCGCGTGGCGCGGTCGGCATGTCACCTGTTAAGCAAGTTCGGAGTGAAGATCATTCTTTGCGGCCCGCCAGAATTGGTTCCCGACATTGCGACCACTCTCTCGCCCGGCGTGCGCGTGACCCGCCACATTGAAGACGCCTTGCGCGGCACCGATGTGATCATGCTGCTGCGGGTGCAGACTGAACGCCTTTCGGGAATGAAGATCGATCTCGCGGAATACATCGCGCGTTACCAGATGAACCCGGGCCGTTTGAAGATCGCCAAAAAGGATGCCATCGTGATGCATCCCGGCCCGATCATTCGTGGCCTCGAACTAACGAGCGAAGTTGCCGATGGAGCCCAGGCGCGCATCCTGGAGGAAGTGCGACTCGGCGTCCCCACGCGGATGGCGATCCTGGCGCGGGCCGTAGGAAGGATGCGATGACGAAAGCAATCACTGGCCCGAAAACAAGTTCAGACACGCTGCTGATTAAGGGCGGCCACCTGATCGACCCTGCGGCCCGCATCGACGCGCCCATGGACGTGTTGCTGAAAAACGGCCGTGTCGCAGAGGTTGCGCCTCCGAACAAGATCAAGGGTGGCGGAGACGAAAAATTCGATGCCCGAGGACTCGTCGTAGCTCCCGGGTTCATCGATCTGCACGTGCACCTGCGCGAACCGGGGCAGGCCTACAAAGAGACGATCGCGACGGGCACGGCCGCCGCTGCTGCCGGTGGATTTACTTCCGTCTGCACCATGCCCAACACCGTTCCAGTTGTCGATTCGGTCGAGTGGATCGAGTGGCTTCGTCAGCCCGAACGCGCGGCGGCGGTCAACGTGTTCGCCATCGCCGCGGCGACCCGAGCGAGCAAGGGCATCACTCTTACCGACTTCCGCGCGCTGCAAACTGCTGGAGCCATTGCCGTCACCGACGATGGCAAGCCGATTCTCGACGACGCCATTATGCGCGAAGCTCTGGTTCTAGGCGGAGAGCTGAATTTCCCGGTGGTACAACACGCCGAAGACACGCGCATGACGGAGCATTGTTCCATGCACGCCGGCGCGCGTTCGTTTCGTCTCGGGTTGCGCGGCATGACCGCGGCCGCTGAAGCGTCGATCGTCGAGCGTGACGTGCAGCTCGCGATGCACATCCCCAATGCCCGCCTGCACGTTGCCCATCTTTCCACGGCGGACGCGCTGAAAAGTGTGCGCCGTGCTAAGCGCGCGAAAGCCCGCGTAACCTTCGAAGTTACTCCCCACCATTTCACGCTGACCGATGAAGACATGCGTGACTACGACAGCAATTACAAGATGAATCCGCCGCTGCGCCTGGCCTCCGATCGCGAGGCCATACTCGCGGCGCTGGCCGACGGCACGGTCGATGCCATCGCCACCGATCATGCTCCGCACGCCGCCCACGAAAAAGAAATGGAATTCGAGCGTGCCGCGTTCGGCATCACCGGGCTGGAAACCGCGCTCGCGCTGGCTGTTACCAAACTGCATCGCGAGCAGCGCATCCCGCTGGCGCGGGTTGTGGAGCTTTTCACCGCCGGCCCGGCGCGCTGTTTCGACCTTCGCGGACGCGGTTCGCTGGTTCGCGGCTCCTTCGCCGATGTCACGGTCTTTGACCCGAAAAAGAAGTGGACGTTTGAGGCCTCGAAGTCGCACTCGAAATCGAGAAACTCCCCCTTTGATGGATGGCGGCTTATTGGGAAAGTAGTGGCGACCATAGTCGGCGGGAAAATCGTGTATTCGGCATAAGCTCGTGACGGCCACCCTCGGCTGTCCAATTTCTGTGGAGCTCCGATGGCCCAATCCCTCGACTTGCCTGTCAGACAAATGTGTTATAGTGTCTGACATCATGTCTTCGCAGCGCATTACGATCCGCGTTTCTGAATCCTTGGTCAAACGCCTGAAGGAACGTGCCGATATAAAGCGCCGCTCCGAGTCTGCCTTGGTGCGCGAAGCCCTCGAGAACTACCTGGGAGAGACCCCTGCTTCCAGTTCGGCGTACGATCTGGCCAGAGCAGCGGGCTTGATCGGATGTGTGCGTCAGGGGCCAGCTGACCTAAGCACCAACCGCAAGCATTTCGAAGGTCTTGGCCAAAGCCGATGAAGCGGGTGCTCATCGACACCGGTCCATTAGTGGCGATTATGTCGCGGTCTGATCAATACCACCAAACGTGCGTTGCGGCCTTGCACGAGCTGCCCGGCCCCTTGTTTTCCTGCTGGCCAGTCATCACCGAGGCGGCATGGTTGTTGCGCAGGCACCCAGGGGCGGTCCAGCAATTGTTGGGGAGCATTTCAGAAGGCTTCCTGGAACTTCTTCCGCTCCAAACCGCCGAAGCGGAAAAAATTGGGAAGCTGATGGAAAAATACAGAAATATTCGCCCACAATTAGCCGATGCGGCATTGCTTCATCTGGCTGAGCGCGATGGCTTTGACGTAATCTTTACGCTTGATCGGCGGGACTTCTCGGTCTTCCAGGCAGGGCACAAGCGGTCTTTCCGCATCGTTCCATAGTGCCCTGGATCTCCAGCTCTCGATCGTCAACGTTCGATCATCAATTTTCGATCGCGAACCTCTCCCTAGCCAGTGCTACAATTCCTCGCCATGAAGCGCCTATTCTTCTTCCTGCTGCTGATTCCCCTTCTGCTCGCTCAGACAACGTCCGAAGTCGAGATTACCGCCGAACCCTCGCACCACCTTGCCCTGGAAAACGAATACATTCGCATCTTCAAGGTCGAGGTCGCGTTCCGTTCTGCGACGCTCATGCATGTTCATCACCACGATTATGTGTTCGTGACCATTGGCGACGCGCATCTTTCCAATGAAGTTGAGGGCAAGCCCGCGGTGGAGGTGAAGTTTGCTGATGGCGACACACGCTTTACGCCCGGAAACTTTGCCCACATCGCAAAAAATCTCTCCGACCAGCCCTTCCGCAATGTCACGATTGAGTTGATGCAGGATGAAAAGTTGCGCCAGACGCCGTCGCATTGGCCGGAGGACAGTGGCGAGAAGAGTTTCTCTGGCGGCCGGAGCAAGATTCTTTTCGTGAAAGATGGAGTCCGCGTGTCTGAAGTCAATCTCGAACCGGGTGCGGTCGTGCCCAGCCATCACCACGATGGTCCGCATCTGTTGGTCGCAATCAGCGATCTCGATCTGCGCAGCGACGTCGAAGGCATGGGTCCGATGCCTGGAAAATTCAAAGCCGGCGATATCAAGTGGTTGCCGGGAGGCTACACCCACACGTTGTCGAACGTGGGAAAGACCCCGGCGAGATTCGTGACGGTAGAATTTTAGAGGGCGTGAGTACGGCTACGCATTCTTGATCAGCGGGTTGCCGGGAGATACCAACTCGACACGATGCAGCTTGGCAACGAGTCGGTCTTTGTCAGTGGAAGCAGTAGCAGCGCTGAGGCGCTTCCGCAGCTTCGCGATTTTTTCTGCGCGAGTGCGGCGGCGGCGGATTTCCGGACGACGGCTGGGTGCGGACATTATGTTCTCCTTGAATTCAATGAAGTGACCGGGAAGTGACCGGCGAAATCACGAGTTAAACCACGTCGGCGCCGTGGACTCGTGTCGAAGGTCAATTATATAGGATTCATCGGCGCAGCCGGCAAAGCGACTACTTCGGGAGATACCCGCTACATTCCGATACTGGCAGTCGAGGATACTTTGCAAACCGTGAATCCTCGAACGAGAGTTCACACCGGATAAAAATTGATCGGCGATCGGACTCGATCCGGCACGCATGACAGCAGTTCTTACATAGGCCCGGGTCGGTAGGGGTCGGGTTCGCATCGCTTTCAGATGGCATGCCGGGGATGAAATCCAAGATGGTATTCGATCACAAACCAGGCGACAGAACTACTCGTCAACAATGACCGATACCCCGGTAATCCCGATCCCGAACGGAGTCCGAGCGATTGCAGCGCTTTTCGCCCTCTGCGGGATTTATCTGGGGATCCTCGGCGGTGTCATGTTGGTTCGGCCAGGCATGATCTCGATGTCGGCGGGTGCGCCGCTTTTATTTGGCTTGGAACTGGCCGGGCCGTACATGTTTTTGCTCACAGCAGTCGTCGGAGGTGGAGTGGCATGGGGTCTTCTGGAACTGAATAACATCGTGCGACACTTTGCCATGCTGCTCGCGATCACAGGAATCGTAATGCTCGTGCCCTCGGTCTCGGCTGCGACCACGGCCGCTCAACCCAAAGCGCTAGCCTTCGGCGGCCTCGGAATTATCGTCCGGGTCATCGTGGCGTGGTATTTGTCACGCGGAGAAGTGGCGGACGCGTTTCACCGCTCCGCATAGATGTAGCTAGGGAAAAGCGCGGGAAGCGTTGCAGAAACTACGCCAGCCCTCGGAACCGGCTCTTCAATTCGTCAGGATGCACCGCAGCCTCGATGGCTTCGTCCCGATCGAGGTGCCCATTTTTCACGAGCCGTGCCAGGGACTCCTCCATGGTGATCGACCCCTTTGACCTGGTCATCGTGATTTCCTGGTTCAGGTGTTGCAAGGCGTTGTGGCGGATGTGCTGGCGCGCGCCGTATCCAACCATCAACAGCTCAACCGCTGGAATGCGGCCACCCTTGCGACTGGGCAACAAGGTCTGCGTCAAGACGGCGGAGATTGCCATGGCCAATTCCTGTCGAATTGTGCTCTGCCGCTCTACCGGAAACGAATCGGAGATGCGAGAGACGGCGGAAGCGACGTCAGTGGTGTGCAGCGTGGAGAGCACGAGGTGTCCGGTTTCAGCGGCCGAGACGGCAATCGCCATACTCTCGGGATCGCGCATCTCGCCGACCACGAGCACGTCTGGGGCCTGCCGCAAGGCAGCGCGGAGAGCGGTAGGAAAATCCGGCGCGTCAGTTCCAACCTCGACTTGCTCAATCACGCTGCGCAAATGCTTATGCTCGTATTCGACCGGATCCTCGATGGTCACAATGTGACGAGCATCGCGTTTATTGATCTCGTGAACCAGCGCCGCGAGCGTCGTGGATTTGCCGGCGCCAGCTGCGCCTCCGATCAACACCAGCCCGCGACGTAGAACAGCCAGATTGCCGACTTCAACTGGAAGCCCTAATTCGGCAAGCAGGGGTACCTTCATCGGCAGGGCGCGGATCGTGGCTGCGGCGCGACCTCGCTCACGATGCAGGTTGATGCGGAATCGTCCGACTTCGGAAATTCGATAGGAACAATCGGCAATCTGGGTGGCGCGATATTGAGCGGCGCCGATTGGCGTTAGAATCGGCTCGACCATAGCTTCGATTTCCGAGCCGTCGAGCGGAGTATCTCCGATCTTCTCGACCTCGCCGTTAGTACGAATCGAGGCTGCGACTCCGTGAACCAGCAGCAGATCACTGCCCCCGCGACGGAGCAATTCCTGCAGAAGCTCGTGCAGTTTTGTGTCTTCAGACAATGAGGCCATTCCTCCGGGCAGAGTGTGCGTAATTATTGATCGTACCGGAGAGACCTTCTTGCGTCAGGAGTTCGACTTGGACGGGCGAGATGCCCGTCCCCACGCTTTCTCACCACCCGAGCTTATTTCTTCGCCCGCGCCGGCACTTTTTCTCCCACCACTTTCTCCCCTACCCGCTCGCTGACCTTGAAGGTCATCTTGCCCGCTTTCTTGTCGGCGTCGACGATCACGTGGTCACCGTGCAGAACCTCGCCGTCCAGGATTTTCATCGCCAGCGGATCCTGCACCAGCTTCTGGATGGCGCGCTTCAACGGACGTGCTCCAAAGTTTGGATCGTAGCCTTCGGTGAAGAGCAACTCTTTTGCGGCGTCGGTCAGCTCCAGAGAAATCTTGCGGTCGGCGAGCAGACGGCGCAAATCCTCGAGACGCAAGTCTACAATCTTCACCAGCTGTTCCTTGCCGAGCGGACGGAAGATGATGATGTCGTCCACGCGATTCAGGAACTCAGGTCTGAAGTGCCCGTGCAGCGCACCCAGCACCTGCTTCGACGCCTCCTCAAAAGCGGACTCGGAGCGAATGTTTTCCGACTGGAGATAGGCTGAGCCGAGGTTCGAGGTCATGATGATGACCGTGTTCTTGAAGTCTACCTTGCGGCCCTTGCCGTCAGTGAGGCGGCCATCATCCATGATCTGGAGCAGGATGTTGAATACATCCGGATGCGCTTTTTCGATTTCATCGAAAAGCACTACGGCGTAAGGATGCCGCCGCACTTGCTCGGTGAGTTGTCCACCCTCTTCGTAGCCGACGTACCCGGGAGGCGCGCCGATGAGACGTGAGACGGCGTGCTTTTCCATGTATTCGGACATGTCGATGCGGATCAGGGCGCGCTCGTCGTCGAAAAGAAATTCCGCGAGAGCGCGGGCAAGTTCAGTTTTGCCGACGCCGGTGGGGCCCAGGAAAATGAACGACCCAATCGGACGCTTGGGGTCGCTTAACCCGGCGCGCGAACGGCGAATCGCGTTGGCGACGCGTTCGAGCGCTTCGTCTTGTCCCACGACGCGCATGCGTAGACGATCTTCCATGTTGATGAGCTTCTTGACCTCGCCCTCGAGCATTTTGGAAACGGGAATTCCTGTCCACTTCGAGACAATTCGGGCGACGTCTTCCTCATCGACTTCTTCTTTCAACATGCGGTGTCCGGATTTGCTGTCGATCTGCGCGGTGACTTTATTGAGTTCTTCTTCGGTCTGCCGGATGAGGCCATAACGGATCTGCGCCACGCGCTCGAGATTCCCTTTGCGCTCCTCGGCGGCTTCCTCGATCTTGAGCTGCTCGAGTTTCTCTTTCAGGGCGCGGGCGCGGGCGATGAGATCCTTTTCCTGCTTCCACTTGGCTTTGAGAGCGTTGGATTGTTCACGAATGCCGGCCAGTTCCTTCTCGATCTGCGCCAGACGTTCCCTCGAGTTGGGATCATCCTCCTTCTTCAACGCCTGCTTTTCGATTTCCAGTTGCGTGGCCCGGCGCTCGAGCTGATCGATTTCGGTGGGCATGGAATCGATCTGAATACGCAGTGAGGAAGCAGCCTCGTCGATCAGGTCGATAGCCTTGTCAGGCAGGAAGCGATCGGAGATGTATCGATGGGAGAGAGTTGCCGCCGCAACGATGGCCGAGTCCTTGATGCGCACGCCGTGGTGCACCTCGTATTTTTCCTTCAGACCGCGAAGGATGGCGATCGTATCCTCGACATTGGGTTCGCCGACAAACACGATCTGGAAGCGGCGTTCGAGTGCGGCATCTTTCTCGATGTACTTGCGATATTCGTTGAGCGTGGTGGCTCCGATGGCACGGAGCTCGCCCCGAGCCAGCGCCGGCTTCAGCATGTTCGAGGCATCGATGCTGCCTTCGGCCGCTCCCGCGCCGACGAGAGTGTGCAACTCGTCGATGAAGAGGATGATCCGTCCCTGCGAGTCTCCGATTTCCTTGAGCACGGCCTTGAGGCGGTCTTCAAACTCGCCGCGATATTTTGCGCCCGCCAGCATGGCTCCAAGATCGAGCGCGACGACGCGCTTGTTCTTCAAAATTTCAGGCACGTCGCCGGAGATAATACGCTGCGCCAGACCTTCGACGATGGCGGTCTTCCCCACCCCCGGTTCGCCGATCAGCACCGGATTATTTTTGGTACGCCGCGAGAGTACCTGCACCACGCGCCGGATTTCTTCGTCGCGGCCAATGACCGGATCGAGCTTGCCGCGCCGCGCCTGTTCGGTCAGGTCGCGGGCGTAACGCTCCAGCGCCTGGTATTTTGCTTCGGGATTCTGGTCGGTGATACGCTGCGACCCTCGAATCGCAGTGAGCGCTTTCAGGATGGCATCGTGAGTCGCACCGAAACGCGCCAGCAACGCCTGCGCCGGATCCCGCTTCAGTTCGGTCATGGCGAGAAGCATGTGCTCGGTGGAGACGTATTCGTCCTTGAAGGTATCCGCTTCTTTAAAAGATTTTTCCAGAAGCTGGTTGACCTGCGATGACATGGAAGGCTGATTTGCGCCACCGCTACCCGACACTTTGGGTAGCTTCTCAATCTCTTTGTACAGGTCGCTGAGTACGGCCTGCGGTCCGATACCAATTTTTTCCAGCACGGGAGCGACGATGCCCTCTTTGTCTTCGATGAGCGCGGCCAAAAGATGTACGGGCGCGAGTTCCGAATTACCGTGTTCGCTCGCGATTTCGTTTGCACGCTGGATCGCCTCTTGCGCTTTGACGGTGAATTTATCCCAACGGATGGCCATGGCTTTTGTTCCTCATTTGGAATCTCTTCTGACGGTAGCGAAGAACCTATGCATTTTTGGGATCTTGTTCGCTCATAAGCGGAAAAATCCTTCGCTTTCCCCAAGATGACAATTCAGTTTGATATTCGAAGGGCGCTTTAATGTTCAAATTAATTGCTAATGAAATAAAACGGGAGGCGCTGTTTCTCGCCTCCCGCTGCGGTTACTACCAGCCGGGCTTCGCCCGGCTGGACGGCCGAGGGCGGCCGTCTCTACGTGAGTCTGGCGGACGGGCGAGGACGCCCGTCTTACCATTGACGGTTATGCGGCTTTGCTGACGCCCTTCGGCTCTTTGCCTTCCAGCGTCTTAGGGCTGCCGCTGCTTTGACTGCCAACGTTCACCTTGATCTGTTTCGGCTTGGCTTCGGCTTTCTTGGCCAGCGTTACCTTCAGCACGCCCTTGTCATAGTCGGCCTGGACGCTTTCCTGGTCGACCGTGGTGGGGAGGGTGAAGGTCCGGGTGAAGCTGCCATACTGCCGCTCCACTCGTCGGTAGTTCTCTTCTTTTTCTTCTTTCTCGAACTTGCGCTCGCCGTGAACGGTGAGCGTGTTGTTCTCGATCCGGACGTCGATATCCTTTTCATCGATTCCGGGTACTTCGATCTTCAGGGTTACGTTGTGCTCGTCTTCATAGACGTCAACCGGCGGTGCGAATGCGGTGCTGGTCAACGATTGATCCTGCCCCTCCGGCGCATAGGAATCGCGGAACAAGCGGTTCATGCGGTCCTGAATGGTGACGAACTCGCGGAAAGGATCCCAACGGGTAAGCAAAGTCATAACAGAAAATCCTCCTACTTGAAATTGAAGCGGGAACCTGTACAGCTCCCAACCAATAGTTAGTATGACAGAATAATAAAATCTTAGTGTTGTAGTGTCAAGTATTATATGTTGTTAATTTTCAATAACTTACAATCAATATGAGGCATTTGAGGTAGCTGGTTTCCGGCACATCCAGCAAGATTGGATGGTCCCTGGCGGCCCCTCGATTCTCGACTACCCGAGCTGATTTATGAGCGTCCTGGGCAGCATCGGCCACGACCTTCAGGAAGTCCGCAGCGCCAACATGGAAGGAACAAGAGCAGGTGACAAGAACGCCGCCGGGGCGGAGCATCTTGAGGGCGCGCAAGTTGAGTTCCTTGTAGCCGCGGAGTGCCTTATCGAGGTCGCGCTTGGTCTTGGCAAAAGCCGATGGATCGAGAACGATGGTGTCATAGCGACGGTTGGCGGCGGAATAATCTCGCAGCAGGTCGAAGGCATTGGCTTCGATCCACTCCACCTCGCGACCGTTCAACGCCGCGTTTTTCTCAGCCATTTCAAGTGCCGGACGCGAACTGTCAACGCCGGTGACGCTCGAACATTTTTCCGCCAGGTGGAGGGCAAATCCTCCCTGGTAGCAGAAGGCATCAAGAGCATCGCCATGCGCGTAGTGAGCGGCTGCAGCATAGTTTTCGCGCTGGTCGAGGAAGGCGCCAGTCTTCTGGCCTTCGAGGCCGTCGTAGTGAAAGCGGACGCCGTTCATGGTGACCTCAGTCGAGCTCTTCTTTCCCCAGAGCAGACCCGACGGCCGCGGAGGTAACTGCTCGAGGTCGCGAATGCGGGGTTCTACTCGTTCTACGATTCCAGCGGGCTGCAATTCTTCTTCATTTTCATTGCAAAGCGATTGGACAATGGCTTCGCGCGCGGGTGCGGCGTCCATGGCCTGGGTGAGGATTTGCACAGCGACCACGTCGTTATAGCGGTCGACGATGAGGCCGGGCAGAAAGTCGGCTTCGCTAAAGACGATGCGGTAAGCGTCGGAGTTCGGGACAAGGTCGTTTTCCTTGCGGTACGCAACGGCGGCACGAATGCGTTCGGCGATCAGCAGCGGCAGATCGGCCACGGATCCGTGAGAAATCATGCGGATCGCGATCTGGGAAGAAGAACTGTAAAGCGCCGTCCCGAGAAACTTGCCGCGCTGATCGAGGACGCGGACGACAGCGCCGGGTGGAATGTCATCGGCGCCGATGAGGTCGGAGCGATAAACCCACGGGTGCCGGGCCAGCAGGCGTGCGGCGCCGCGAGTCGAGAGTTTTACGGATGGCTCCGCGTGCTTGGCGGGGGCTGCTGGAGGTCTTTTCGGCATGAATCGATGGTATCGCGTCGGGACGGGGAGTGCGTGGAGGCGAAGTTCTGTCGCCCCCGCAAGGGGAACCATCGTTCCCGCGTCACGCTCAAGCGCGGATCACGATTCCATCCAGACTCCGCTTGCGTTTGCCTAATTCTCCCGCACTCGGAATCGCTCCGACGCTAGCCGTCACTGCGCCCGTCATCACCTTCTGGAACGCGGCTTGGAACTGCTCCATTTCAGGCGCGGTTCCAATGGTGATGCGCGCGTACGTGGGCCACACCGGCCAGATGCGTCCGATGAATACATTCTGTTTGGCCATCGCGTCGATGGCCGCCTTGGCCGGCTTCTTTGTGTCGAGCATGAAGCAATTCGATTCGGAAGGAATATAGGAATATCCGTTGCGGTCGAGCCAGGCAAAAACCTGGCCACGGACCGTGGCGTTGATACGTTTTCGCTCGGGCACAAGTTGCGCGTCTTGCAAACTGGCGGAGGCGGCGACGAGCGCGGTAATGGGCATGAAATTCCAGCCGCCATAGTTTTCCATCTTTTCGAGCAAGTCGGGGCGTGCGAAGACGGCGCCGCAGCGCAAGCCGGCCATGCCATAAATTTTCGAGAACGTTCGGAGCAGGATTACGTCTTTACCGGCTTTCACCAGATCCATCGCCGAAGTCGCGTCGGCAAAGTGAATGTAGGCTTCGTCGACCAGCACGATGGAATCCTTGGGCTTGTTCTCGACCAGGTATTCGATATCGGAATGGCTGGTGAGCGTGCCGGTCGGATTGTTCGGACTACAGACATAAAACACGCCCGCATCGGGAGCCGCGGCAATCATGGCTCGTACATCGTGCGCGTAGGTTTTGGTCAACGGGACTTTCACGACTTTCGCGCCGACGGCATGGGCGGTGAACATGCCGGCTTCGTATCCAGGATCGGCGGTGACGTAGCAGTGCTGCGGCGAGCCGAACGCGGCTACCGTGTGATGCAGGGGCTCACTCGATCCGGCATAGACGCGAACCTGCTCCACTTTGAGGCCTTCCATCTCGGCCAGCGTTTTCACCAGATTGTCGGTGAGGTAATCGGAATAGCGGCCACCCTGTGGAACGATGGCGACTGCCGCTTCGCGCGCCGAAGCAGAGGGCCCGAGCGGATTTTCGTTGGCGTCGATCCGGATCGCATCCTTCGGAAAATTGTGCTGGCGAGCGTGCGCGAGCATCGGTTCGGTCACGATGCGCAGCGCGAACGCGGCCGATGCCGCGGCAGACAGGCCAAGAAACGAACGGCGGGATGCGGAAGGAAAGCCAGAGTCGTTATGGTCGATGTTCGGAGCCATCAATCACCTCGTGCGAGCAATCTTATCCGAAAATCGGCCGCAAGGTCCTGCAAGATCTCAGACCTCAGGTGCCAGATATTAAGAAAAAGCCGAAGACTGACGCCTGAGACCTGAGGTCTGGCGCCCGATTTTCCCTGGTTATCTTCCTAGCTGGAACCGCTTAAGAAGAAGGTTTTTGTGTTACCCTTCGGGCCTCAGATGGAAGTCGCCATAAAACCGATCGCGAGGCAGATGATCGCCGAGAGTGATCGCGAGACGGATTTGCCATCAAATCGATTCATGAATTTCCCAGGAGGCCCTTCGTGAAAGGTCGCAACGTAGCCGTAATGATAACGATGATTTGTATGATGCTCGCAATTGCAATTTTTCTTCCCGCCGCCAGGCCGGTCGAAGCGGGCAGTGGCAAGACTGTGAATTCGGATGGCGCCGATCTGAGCAAAGCGGCGGATTATTGCGTCAAGAACGGCGGCGAAGTCGATAATCGCGAACCCTACTTCAACACCAACGGCGACCCTCAATCCTGGTTCCGTCTTGCCGGGGCTCGTCAGTTTTGCAAGTTCACGTCGAAGAAAAGGAACGATGGATCGCGAATTTTCGTGGAGCTCTCGACGCTCTACACCGATCAGCCCACCCTGGCGGCGCTCGCTTACTATGCCGAGGTTCAGGGAGGGTCTTGCAATGGCAATCCGGCATCCTGCTACTGCTCCCTGCTGGGCGGCAGCGATCTGTTTGGCGGAATCAATGCGAGCGGCGGCGGTTGGGTGAAGAAATCGGATCCCGTCGACACCGTCCTCGAGGCCTGCATCTTCCCTGATATGTCGACGATCGATTCCTGGGGACTGTTCTATCACTCGGCTGGAATTGTGCGCGGCAAGAACTTATCCAATGTGCTGCGGTACAAAAATCCATACGGCACGGAGTAACCGGGTAGGGAGTGACCGCCCTGGTCGTCGTTCGAGCGGCGAATGGCGAGCGACGAACGGGGATCAGTTTGCCAGTAGCTGCCTCACGGTTGCGATATCGTCATTGAGATCGCGACTCATGCTGGCGGCTTGGGATTGAGCGGCCCGAGCCGCTTCTGGCTGCCCGGCAATCTCCAGGGCATGGCTCAGCAGCAGATAACCGACGGGCGACGGCTGAAGTTCGACCGAGCGTTCGTAATCCGTGGACGCCTCGGTGATCTTGCCTGCACGTTGCGCCAGCAAACCAAGTCCGCGATACGCTGCCGAATTTGCGGGCTGTTGGCGCAGCGCCGCTTCAAAATCCTGTTCCGCGTCGTTATATTGCTTGAGCGAGAGGTGCGCGTATCCGCTATTCGCTTGTGCGATCGCGAGCAGCGGCGGGCCGGTTCGGCTGAAATGAATGACAGTGGCGTAGTCCGCGAGAGCGGCCTGGTAGTTGCCCAGCATTTGCTCATAGGTTGCGATATTGAGCGTGGCGAGTGGATCCTGGGGCTGCAATAAGTGTGCTTGCTGAAAATGAGGAAAGGCTTCCGCGGGACGGCCCTGGGAAATTAATGCCATCGCAAGATTTTCTTCGGCGGTGGAACTTCCCTTGCTGATTTCGAGGGTGTGCGCCCAAACCGTGGCGTTGTCTCCCCAAAAGCCGACCTGTCGATGAAGCATGAATCCCAGCGCAAGCAGTACCACCGCAGCGGCGAAGGCAGACACGGCGGTCGAGACATGCCAACTTCGGATTAAGTTGGCTGCCCCCCAAGAGACGATCACGAAAATTCCCAGCAGTGGGATATAGGCGTAGCGGTCGGCCATCGAGTGAGCGCCAATCTGAACGATGCCACTCATTGGTACGAGCGTTCCCAGGAACCAAAACCATCCCACAAAAAGAAAACGCTGCTGCCGAAAAATGACGACGACAACGGTGACGGCAATGATGGTGGCTGCCGACAGCAGGGCGGCAGGAATGCTGGTCGCGAAACCCGGGTGCGGATACAGAAGCGCCAAATCGACTGGCCAGAAGGCTTTCCCGAGATACTTAACGTAGCCGATCGCCGCCGTTGCCAGCCGGATCCAGAGAGGGAATGGCTTCACGTCAGTCGCCACTATATAGCTGAATGCGGCTCCGCCTGTCCGCGTGGTGATGATCGCGCTTATTGCCGACAGCGCAAACCACGGCAGTTTTTCCACGACCAACTTCCAGAGAAGCCAGCCGTGCGGGGACGCGACGGCCAGAATGCCCGACCCATCCTCACCGGAGCGAACTTGACCTGAGCGGTCGGATGCCTCGAAACCTTGCCTAAGAGATTCCTGAAGCCGCCCCAAAGGCCAGTAGTCCAGCAGAAGAAGAGCAAACGGGAAGGTGATGACCTGCGCCTTGCTCATCAGGCCCAGGACGTAGGCAAGGGTGACGGCCAGATAACGTCCGACTCCGGGCCGACGCGTATACCATCCATAGGCCGCCAGCGCGACCAGAAAAAAGAACATGCTCAGAACATTCTTGCGTTCTGCGATCCACGCCACCGACTCCACATTGATGGGATGCAGAGCGAAGAGCGTGGCCACCGCCAGGCTGCGCCAGACGAAGCCCGTAGAACTCTCGAGAATGAGGAACAGCAGCACCGCACTGGCGGCATGGAGAAGCACGTTGGTGGTGTGGTAGCCCTCGGGGTTCAGGCCAAACAACTGGGCATCAAGCGCGTAGGAGAGCCATGTGAGCGGGTGCCAGTCCAAGGCTTTTGGCGTGCGAAAGGTCCAGACGATGGTGTTCCAGGTGAGACCGGCGCGAATTTGGGGATTATCGGTAACGTAAACGGAGTCGTCGGAATTGAGAAACGGAGCGCGGGTTACCGGGTTATAGAGCGCAATCGTTGCCAGAGCCAATAGAAGGCAGAGAATGAGCCGTCGCTTTTTGGGAACTTGAAAGATGTTGGACGCGACCGGGCGCTGGCTTGCGATCTGCTCCGTGGAATCCATCAATTTCATGAGCCTTACTTCGTTGAACCGTATTTCTTAGAATCTTTGGCTGAGCCAGGCAATAAGCAGACGATAGCATGAACGAAACACTGGTTCCGCTTACAAAAGTACCCGCTGCTGCGGCAACCAATTTCAGGATTTGAAAGGGATATGACTCGGGAATCTTAGTGGGCAGCCGGTTGTTCCGCGGGAGATGGCGAATGTTTGTGGCTGGCTTTGTGCTCGCGCCGAATAGCTAGCAGGTCTTTCTGCAAGAGATCGAGAACATTCGACGGGATTTCGGAACCCCACTCGTCCATTTCTTTTTCGTCCCAATGACCATTCAGTCGTAGGGCGCTGTCCGTCAGATCCTCGGGAAAGGCCTGGCGGTAATTTCCTTCGCGCACCAGCACATCGCCGAACTGGCGTCCGGTGTGCAATTCATAGATGCGGCGTGTCGCCGTGCCTCCATTATTGTTAAAGGCCAGCAGCACTTCACCTTCTTCACCGAAGTCGGGACGGTAGAACCATGCCTGCGGGGCATCTGCCTTGGGGCGTGCCCGTTTTCGGCCCGTGACGGTTACGACTTCCTGCTCCGGCTTCACTTCGTTTGCGGGATCGAAATAATAAACTCGCGAGCACGATTCGCAGACCATGACTTTTTCGCCATTCCGCACCTCGTTATAGGTTTGTGGACGCAGCATTACCTGGCAGCCCATGCATTTCTGGTCGCGAACCTCGGCCAGTCCGCTGCCGCGGAACTTTGCCACGCGCTCATATTGACGAAGAACGTCTTCGGAAATCTCGTTCCGCAGCGCGTCGCGCTTGGCATTCCACTCGGCAAGCTTCTTTTGATCTTCCGCGGTAACTTTGCGCGCTTCTTCTTTTTCTTTTTCGATCTCGGCCGTCTCCGCCTTGAGTTCAGCTTCCGCGGCCTTGACGTCCTTTTCGCGGGCGTCGACGTTGACCATCACCTCGAGGATACGATCCTCATTGAGGCGGATCTCCTGCTCAGCGAACTGGATCTCGTGCAGAAGCGCTTTGTATTGGTCGTTGGTTTTAACGTCGAGGGATTGGTCGCGATACTTGGAGATCTTGCCTTGCAGGTCTTTGATGTTGGCTTCGAACTTCTTGCGGTTGGCCTCGTCGCCTTTGGCTGCCAGCCGTACCTTTTCCAGATGCGCCTTGGTTCCCGCCAGCTTTTGCTCGATTACCGCCACGCGTTTGGGCAGCGCGGCCACTTCGTCCTGCAGTTTGCGGATTTCTTTATCCGCCGTCTGCAGCTCCAGCAATTTTTCGATATCAGGAAGCATCGGTTCGGGCAGTCACAATAATGATTCTAGCATGTGTAGGGACGAGGCTTTGCCTCGCCGCGTCGAAAGAGACCGCCGGTTAAACCAAAGTCCGGCGGGCAGGGGTTTGTGGTAGCCTGCGAAGTTTGGTAGAAGGGCACGGAGGCCAGCCTTGAAGCTGCTTAATTCCGCATTCTTATTCTTGCTCGTTATCTTCATCTTTATCTTTGCCATCTTCACCGTCACGCCCGCTTTGAGCCAACAGGAGAAGGCCGGCAGCGTTCTCGTCGAGCGCGTTGGCGACACTGCATTCGTGCAGTTGCGCGCTCCGAGTTTTGAGACGCTGACTCCCCGCCAGCAGGTCCTGGCGTACTGGCTGACCCAGGCTTCGATTGCCATCGATCCTATTATTTACGACCAACTATCCGCCTACGGCTTGCAGCAAAAACGGCTGTTCGAAGAGATCATGGCGCATCCGAAAGGAGTTGATCCTGCGGCGCTCGGAAAGATATCCGAATTCGCGAAGCTTTTCTGGGCCAACCGGGGCAATCACAATGATCTGACTTCACAGAAATTTCTGCCCGCTTTTACCTTTGAGCAACTGGAGAAAGCCGCCTTGATCGCGCAGCAGAATGGGGCCTTTCGTACGCCCTACGCCGATCTTCCGCCGCTGAACAAACCGTCGGATGTGGTGCGGGAGTTGGAGGGATTGCGGGCTTCGCTTTTCGATCCCGCCTTCGAGCCCATGACGACCGCAAAGAGTCCGCTAGGCGGAAAAGATACGATCCAGGCCAGTTCGAACACCTTCTATCCGGGATTGAGTCTGGAAGATCTCAAGGGATTTCAAGAAAAATATCCGCTGAACTCGCGAGTCATCAAAGGTGGCGACGGCAAACTTTCTGAGCTTATCTACCGCGCTGGTACGCCCGACGGCAAAGTGCCCCCCGGACTTTATGCCACGTTTCTGAAGCAGGCGAACGACTGTTTTCAGAAAGCCCGTGGTTATGCCGAACCGGCGCAAGCCGAGGCGATCGGCCATCTCATTCGGTTCTATCAGACCGGCGAATACGCCGAATGGGTAGCGTTTGGCACGGCTTGGGTGCAGAACGATGCCGCCGTGGATTTTGACAACGGCTTTATCGAGGTCTATCGCGACGCGCGCGGCGCCAAAGGAAGCTCGCAGAGTTTTGTCACCATCACCGATAAACCCATCACCACCGCTATGAAGAAACTGGCGGAGAATGCCGCCTACTTCGAGCAGAAGGCGCCATGGGATGCGAAGTACAAGCTCACCACGTTCAAACTTCCGGTAGTAAAGGCCGTGGAAACGCTGATTGAGACGGGCGATTTCGCCGTAACCACGATTGGCGACAATCTGCCGAACGAGAACGAAATCCACGAGAAATTTGGGTCGAAGAATTTTCTGTTCACCAGCAGCGACCGCGCCCAGGACGAAGCTACCGGCAAGACATTCAACGCGGAGTTCGCGCCCGGTCCAACCGAGGTCGAGCGGGATGCGAAATACGGCGCGGAGGCGCACAGTCTCATGACTGCCTTGCACGAGATCATCGGCCACGGTTCGGGCAAGTTGAGCGAGCGCGTCAGCGGTGGAGCGCAACCCTTCCTTAAGGAATATTTTTCCACCCTGGAGGAAGCGCGCGCCGATTTGATGGCGCTCTGGAACGTGTGGGATCCCAAACTGAAAGAACTTGGACTGATCTCGAACCAGGAAGAGGTGGCCAAGTCCATGTACGATAAGGCTGCGTCGGTTGCGCTGACTCAATTGCGGCGCATTCCACACGGCGACACGATTGAGGAAGACCACGAGCGCGACCGCCAGCTAATCGCGCACTATATTTCCGACAAAGTTCCGGGCTCGATCGAACAATTCACACGGAATGGGAAAACCTATGTCCGCGTAATCGATTACCAAAAGATGCGCCAAGGGGTCGGCATGCTTCTGGCCGAACTCATGCGCATCAAGGCGGAGGGCGACTACGACGCCATCAAAGCGCTGGTCGACAAATATGGCGTTCATTTCGATCCCGCGCTGCGTGATCAGATACTCGCGCGTTATCAGAAACTCAATCTGCCGACCTATTTCGCCGGCGTGAACGCTCACTTGATCCCGACCTTTGGCAGAAACAGCGAAGTGGAAAAGGTGGAGATTCATTATTGGAATGACCCGGTCCCGCAGTACTTGGACTATGGCGCGATGTACGACGAGGGCGTTCGACGTGAATTGAAGAAGTAAGGCGACGAGCGCCGAGTCGCGTCGTAAACCGTTTCCAGAGCCGTAACATCTACGCCGCCGCAAAGACGCATACTTGTTCGCCTTGCAACTATAACGACATCAGGCTGCGAATGTGGTGCCGGGACGGCTTCGCCACGCTCAGTTTTCCCCTGGCATCGGATGGGCTGCCTGATCCGCGTTCGGAACCAGTTGTTGATAGGTGGCCCGGGGTACGTGCGAATCCCAGTAGCCCGCCGTCTTGGCAAATCCAACGATGCCGAAAAAGAGCGCGGCGATTCCCGCCGCCATAGCCCAGGCGGGAAGCCTGGTAGGCCGGGGCGCCAAGACCGGAATTGTGGGCAGCGAAAGATCGAGCGTATTGTTTGCGGGACAGACCGCGACACATTCGAGGCAACCAGTGCATTCGGCAGACTTGATCGATACCAGCTTGTCGACAGGCAGTGCCGAGGGACATGCTTTGACGCATTTTGCGCAATCAATGCATGTCTCCGGATTGCGGCGAATGCGCGCCGGGCTGAAGAATGAGGCGATCCCCAGCAACGCTCCGTAGGGGCATAGGTAGCGACACCAGAAATTTTGGACAAAAAGAGACGCGACCACCAAAAGGACGAGTATGATCGCGCCGGTTTCGCCGATATGACGGAAGAAGTTCAGCATCTTCACGTCGGCGATCACACCGTAAGGACTGTTCATGAAAGCGGCGAGCTGATCCGCCGCCATTGAAGTGACCGCCCATGCGAAGAAGCCGAGGAGCAGATATTTCAATCCGCGCAGTCCGATATCGAGCCAGCGCGGCAGATGTAGTGAAGATTTGCGCCGGAGGATTTTTTGCCCTGCGCGCCACAAATATTCCGAGATGGTTCCGACCGGGCACAGCCAACTGCAGAATGCCTTGCGTAGCAGAAAAGACATAGCCAGAAACGCGATCAGCAGAAACATGCCCGCCGGATGCAACGCCGGGACATGATGCGTCAGTGTGAGGTACCTGAGGTTCATCAGGCCGGCGATCGGCAGCCAGCCCTCAACTCCGGCCGGGCGCTGCAAGGAGGTTGGTGCGCCGCCCGGCTCAAATTGACGAACCCAGAAGTAGAAGATGCCGCCGAGCCAGACATTCAAGAGCAGGAACGCCGCCTGGAAGCTGTGGCGGAAGATCTGCGAACGGTCACGATCGGTGCGGCGGATGAGCTTCTTTTTCGTCTTAGCCGCCGGCTTCGACCGCAGTTCGATCACCGCCGGCTGCGAAATTGGCAAGATTTCTGGACGAATTTCACCCGCGACTTTATCTTGAGTCTCAGCCGGAGTTTCATCTTGCGTTTCACTGGGGACCTGAGTATGAACAGGCATTACGATTAGGCCATCCTTACTCGTTAAGGGTAGATGGCTGGCGACCGGAAGGATGTGACCTCTGTCACGGACTGCCTAGTTTTCTTCGACCGTTCCTTAGTTCCAAAGGGAGACTGGGGCGAGCCCGTCTTTCCGGAAACGCGGGTCAAAGCGGAAGCCCTGACTTTCGTAATCTGCCTTGTTACCGCCGCCTGATGCAAAATTGATCGAGAATGCCTCCCACAGCCATTCCGGCAAGAGGACAGCGGGGCTTGCGCGTCAAGCTCGGTGGCTCAATCCTCGCCCTGGTGCTGCTGGAAAACGGACGTCAGATCCGCGGCCGGATGAGTCAACTCTCGGTTAACGGGGGCCTGGTCTCGGTTGAACATCCCCTCGACGAAGGCATTCGAGTAACCGTCCTGTTCCACCTCGGCGACACCAGTGTTCGCTGTCGGGCGCAAATGCTGTTTCCCATGTGGGCCACGAATGGATGCCTCCAGCCCTTTCGCTTCTTGGAGTTGCCCGAGGCGAGCCGCAGCAGGCTGAACCGCGAATTGGGAGACTTGGTACGAAGCGGTGCGCCGCAGGAAGAGGAAGAGGCGGAGTAAGAGAAACAGCTCCAACTTCCCTACTGCGCCGCAGTCAAAAGCTGATCCAGCGAATACCGCTGCAACTCCCCGATGCGTTCCAGCGTGATGTCGGGCTTCGGATACTTGGCCACCAACGCCGCGTCCAGTGCGTAGTGTCCCTGGCGCGGGAAGACAGTCGTCACCCGCGCTCCCCAATGCTGCTTGATGGCCGCCAGGATGCGCACCTTGTCATCCGCAATCACGTAGTGCTCGGCCGGATATTTAGCCTCCACATCCTCCAACTCCAGTTCCTTATGGATATAGATCAGGACGTGGCCTTCAAAGATCTCAAACAGGCCAGAGCGGTCCACCTTCCGCGGCTGGAAGACGGCGTCGCCGTCGCTAAGAATCACGGCGCATCCCAGCCGTTTGGCATACTCCACCGCATCCAACGACTCGGGAAACAGCCGGTTGGCAAAAGGGTAGTCAATCATGAAGTGCGACACCGCCAGCAGCTTGGGATCGCGCGGGCGCTCGCTGCGATAACGCTGCAATGCGCCCAGATAGTCGGCATATCCAAGCTCACCGCGCAGTTGTTCGAAGATTTCCCAGTAGCGGCCGGCGGCGGCGCCACTCACTTTATGCGTGAGATAGCGCTTCAGATCCTCGGCCACGCGATCGTTGTCGAGCAACGTATTGTCCACGTCGAAAAAAAATACAGTGCGCGAACTTGTACCGGCGAGTGTCATGCGATCTCCAGAGTCACTGATCTGCTTACGTATATTTGAGAATTGAGGTCACCCGACGACCATCGCGATTTCAGGCTCGCCTTATGATGCCAGAATTCACAACTCAACGTCGCGCAAATCGCGGCGTGTCGCTGCCTTAATCACAAGGCGTCCTGTACAATAAAGCCAGCACAAAAGCGAAAAAAAGCAGCAAAATCGCGCCCGCCACGATGGGCTTGTACAGGTCCCATCCCTTGTAGTACAAAGGCGTCGTTCAGATAACTGGTCAATCATCAGAGGCAAGAATTTGTGACTCTGCCTCACAAACCGGGCGATCCTATTTCGCCTTCGAGGAGTCATTCTTCGTGGAACACATCGACCCAACCGTCGTCAGTCGTTTCGACACCCCCCGCTCCAGTCGGCCTTGTGAATTTTGCCAAGAACTCGATCCTCAATTTCCCCAACGCCACCCGCTCGATCAGATGGTCGCCGCGAGCCGCAAAGCGAATGCTTCGGCCCATTTGACCGAGGACGGCTACGTCCGCCACCGCATGCTCGAGTTGCGCCGGATCACTTCTCGCCGGCCGCTTACCGCGGCATGACTCGCGACTGAAGATCGCTTAGTAGCGACGTCTACGCAGCCAGAATCTTACCCCTGACCTTTTGGCCCGGATTTTTCGCGGGGATTTTTCATGCAACTTTCGCCTAGGCGGAGAATTCTAAAGCGTAGGCTGAAATTGGTGTACCCTAGGCGGGGTGAGGCTTCCCATGCTGGCCAGTATGCGATCCGGTTTCCTGCTTTTCTTCGTAATCGCGTTCTTTGTCTCTGTCTCCGCGTTCTTGCCCGTTCAGGCCCAGGTTAGTGGAGTCTTTCCGTCAGTCACCTCCATGGGTTTCGGTGGTCGCCCTTTTAACGGCGCTCGCCCCAGCGTGACGTCCTTTGGTCCTAACCCTTTCGCCAACAACTGGTCCGTGTACGGAACCTGTTGTGCCAATCTGTTCTGGCCAGCGAAGCCGATTTCTACACTCGACGCAGGACGTCGCCACCACCGCCGCGATCGCGATGGTATCCCGATCGGCATCCTGGAGCCGGCCTACATTCCATACGCTGTTCCGTACGATCCCGAAACCGACGATGACTCAGTGGTTGCCGATGCCAGCGGCACACCCATGCCACCGCCTGCCATCCGACGTGCTGGAATCCGCTCTCCGGATTTGAAGCCCGACCTCAACCAGCCTGACCCCAACCAGGAAGAGCCCGTGGCCGCCCAGCCTTTGACAATTCTGATATTCAAAGACGGCCGCCAGTCTGACGTGCTTAACTACGCGATCGTGGGCGATACACTCTTTGACTTCGCCGCCGGTCGTACTCGTAAGATCCCACTCGCTGACCTCGATTTAAAAGCCACTCAAAAAGCCAACGACGACCGTGGCGTCGACTTCCAGATTCCAGTCCGGATTGCCGGACAATAAGTTCTCGAGCGCGGAGAATCAAAGGGGAATCTTGTTTTTCCGGTGCTCCTCTGCCCCCGGTGGTAATCGCCCGGGGCACTTCGACGGTAGATTTCCCGCTTGACAGTGTCCTGCCCGCAGATGGATACTTATGCATTGAAGTGCATTTTTATTCATGTCGAAAACAGCGCGTCACAAAGCGATTCTCGACCTGCTCGACGCCGGACCTGTCGAAAGCCAGGACTCCCTGCAGCACCGGCTGGAGAGCAAGGGCTTCGAGGTGGGCCAGGCGACGCTGTCGCGCGACATCCACGAATTGAAACTGGTCAAGGGACCCGATGGGTATCGCCGGGCAGGAGAGAGCCTGAGCGCGGAAAGTGTTTTGCCCTCGATGATTCATCTCGCTCGCCAATTTGTGGTCGAAATCCGCCAGGCTCAGAACCTGCTGGTGATAAAGACCACGGTGGGCAGCGCGCAGCCCGTGGCCGCTGCGCTCGACGCTTCGCGTTGGCCTGAAGTGGTCGGCACACTGGCCGGTGACGATACCGTGTTGGTCATCACCGCCGATAAAAAAAAAGCTCGAGCGCTCGCCCGATACATTGGTGAGCTGGCATAGACGGTCTGCCTCGATTCACCGGGACAGCCGCAATCAGATTTTTCCGGGAATGGAGTTACGAAATGCATATGAGAACCGAACCAATGGCATTGATGGGCATTCCGAAGGCCACCAAGACAAGTCCGCCCGCGCTGCTGACGGAACCAGCCGCGCCGCGTGACCTGGTTTCGATCCACGATCTCTCTCCCGCCGAGATCCTGGCACTCTTCAACCTCACTTCCATGCTCAAGGAGCGGCCAGCGGATTTCCGGGGCGTTCTCGCCGGCAAGCAGATGGTCATGTTCTTTGAGAAGCCGTCGCTGCGCACTCGTCTCACCTTCGAGGCTGGCATGGATAGCCTGGGCGGCAGCACCTTCTTCGTCGACCAGACGGCCAGCCGCCTGAATGCCCGCGAATCTCTGTACGACATTGCCCACAACCTTGACCGCTGGATCGATATCATCGTGTTGCGAACTTTTGGCCACGCGGTCGTCGAAGAGATGGCCACCTATGCCGACGTTCCGGTCATCAACGCGCTGAGTGAACTCGAACATCCCTGCCAGGCGCTGGCTGACTTCTTCACATTGCAGGAGCGTTTCGGCGATCTCCGGAAGATTCATTTTGCCTATGTTGGAGATGGCAACAATATGGCGCACTCGCTGCTGCTGGCCGGCGCCTCTGTCGGTGCCAAGGTCTCCATTGCGACGCCAGAGCGCTACGCGCTCAATCCTGTCATCGTGACGATGGCGAAGGCCATTGCGGAAGAGACCAAGGCGTCGCTCCGCATCCTGACCGATCCTCGCAAAGCGGTGGCTGGAGCCGATGCAGTCTACACCGATGCCTGGGCCAGCATGGGACACGAAGACGAAGCGGAAGAGCGCGCCACCATTTTAAGTCCCTTCCAGGTAAATGCCGCGCTCATGCAACTCGCCAAGCCCAATGCGTTGTTCATGCACTGCCTGCCCGCCCATCGCGGCCAGGAGGTTACCGACCAGGTGATCGACTCCGTAAACTCGGTTATTTTCGATCAGGCGGAAAATCGTCTGCACATTCAGAAAGCTATACTGGTATGGCTGTTAGGCGGCGGAGTGGGCCGCTTCCCGGTGAGGAGCGCGCATGCCTAAGCAGGACTCTGGAAAAGAGAAAATTGTTCTTGCCTACTCCGGCGGGCTTGACACTTCGATCATCATTCCGTGGCTGAAAGAAAACTATGACTATGAAGTGATTGCCATGGTCGCCGACGTTGGGCAGGGCGACGACCTTGTGGCAGTGGTGCAGAAGGCGCATAAAACCGGAGCCAGCAAGGTGGTGGTGGAAGATCTGCGCGAGGAATTCCTCACCGGCTACGTCTGGCCCGCGCTTAAAGCGGGCGCGGTGTATGAGAACAAATATCTGCTCGGAACGTCGCTGGCTCGTCCCGTGATCGCGAAACATCAGGTCGAAGTCGCCCTGCGCGAAGGCGCCTCGGCTCTCAGCCATGGAAGCACCGGGAAAGGCAACGACCAGGTGCGCTTCGAGATGGCATACCAGGCGCTTGCTCCGGAACTGAAAGTGGTTGTGCCCTGGCGCGAGTGGGATCTGAAGTCGCGCGAGGATTGTCTTGACTACGCTGAGAAGCGGGGAATTTCCGTGACCGCGAGCCGGGAGAAGATTCACAGCCGCGATCGCAATCTGTGGCACCTAAGCCACGAAGGCGGAGAACTCGAAGATGCTGGCAACGCGCCCTTCGCGAGCACCTGGCAGATGACGAAGTCGCCGCAAGAGGCTCCCGACAAAGAAGAGCAGGTTGAAATCGGATTCGAAAACGGCGTCCCCGTTTCGGTTGGTGGACAGGCTCTTGATCCCGTGTCGCTGGTCGAACTGCTGAATGAAATCGCGGGCCGCAACGCGGTGGGACGCATCGACCTGGTCGAGAACCGCTTTGTTGGCATCAAATCGCGCGGCTGCTATGAAACTCCCGCTGGTACTCTGCTCGTCGCCGCGCATGCTGAACTGGAGGCGCTCTGCCTCGATCGCGACCTGCTGCACTACAAACAACACGTCGCGCTCAAGTATGCCGAACTGGTCTACTTCGGCCTGTGGTTCACGCCATTGCGGGAAGCGCTCGACGCCTTCGTCGAGACTACGCAACAGAATCTGACCGGCACGGTAACCTTGTCGCTCTACAAAGGCAACGTCAATATCGCCAGCCGCAAGTCGGATTACTCGCTCTACCGCACCGACCTCTCCTCTTTCACCATGGGCGCAAGCTATGATCAGAAGGACGCTGAGGGCTTCATCCGGATACTGGGATTGCCCTCGCGTTGCCGCGCCAAAACGCAGGCGAAAATAAAGGTAGAGGTTGCGCAATGAAGATGTGGTCCGGCCGCTTCCGGCAGCCGCTTGACCCCGAATTTGAAAAATGGCAGCGGTCATTTCCCTACGATCAACGGCTGTTGCCCTTCGAACTCGCCGCCAGTCGCGCCCACGCCAACGCTCTCGAGCACGCCGGAGTGCTGTCCTCTGAAGAGCTTCCCGAAATAGTGAGAGCTCTGGCGGAGATTGCCCACCGCGCCGAATCGTCGCCCGAGTATCTGAATGACCCCGAAGCCGAAGACGTCCACCACTTCGTAGAAAAGCAACTGGCTGCGTTGATCGGCGCGACCGGCTACAAGCTGCACACGGGACGCAGCCGCAACGAACAGATCGCGAACGACCTCCGCCTCTTCGTGCGTCACAGCATCGATATCCTGCAAAACCTGATCGCCGATTGGATCGAGGCGATTCTTGCCCGGGCTGAGGCGGCGGACCGCGCGGCTTCCGTCATGGCCATGCCCGCGTACACGCATCTGCAACCGGCCGAACCCGTGCTGGTCGCCCATTGGCTGCTCGCTTATGTCGAGATGTTTTTGCGCGACGCCGCACGCCTGGCCGACTGCCGCAAGCGCGCGAATCTTTGTCCACTGGGATCAGGCGCCGTCGCTGGAGCTACGCTCACCCTCAGTCGTCAAGCCATGGCCGCGGAACTGGGATTCGATGGCCCGACGGCGAACAGCATCGATGCCACGAGCGATCGCGACTTCGCCATCGAATTCGTCGACGCGCTGTCGTTGATGGCGTTGCACCTCAGCCGCTGGGCCGAAGAGATGATCCTGTTTTCGACGTCCGCTTACGGGTTTGTTGAATTGCCCGAGCCTTATTCCACGGGCAGCAGTGCAATGCCACAGAAGAAGAACCCCGATTTGCTGGAATTGGTGCGCGGCAAAACGGCGCGCATTATGGGTTGCGCCACGACGCTGAGGACTCTGGTGAAAGGCCTGCCGCTCGCCTACAACAAAGATCTGCAAGAGACGCAAGAGCCTGTGTTCGACGCCGCTGACACGATCATTGGCATGTTGCCGCTGGTGACCGAATTTATGAACACCGTCGAATTCAACGACGCCAGAATGAATCAGGCGGCAAGTTCGGGCTTCATGAACGCCTGGGCCGCAGCCGCATACCTCGTAGAACGCGGAGTGCCCTCGCGTCATGCCCATGAAGCGGTGGGCAAGGCCGTACAGTTGGCCGTGGAGCGCGGCTGCGATCTGCAAAAACTTCCGCTTGCCGACCTGCAAGCGATCCATCCGCGCTTTGACGCCGGCTTTCACTCTTGTCTCGGACTCACCGAGGTGCTGGCGCTGCACGATGTTCCCGGAGGCACCGCGCCTCGTCACGTCAAACGCGCTTTGCAGAATGCCCGGGAGCGGGTCGTTGCGCTGCGAGTTTTGGGGCGGGAACGGGAGCGCGAACAAATCTCGAGCCGCTAAGATCCCCTTACACGGCCAGCACGATTAGAAGATAGTAGGGGTCTTTCGACTCCGCATGGACTTCACTGCGTGAAGTTCCTGATCCGCTTAAGATGACAATGTTTTCGGGTGTTCGGCTTATGTGCGCCTGCGTTTGCGCCTTCATCGGGCTGCGCGGCATCTAACCCTGTGAGCTTGTTAACGGAGTATTCCCCTGATTCTTAGCCGAGTTCTTTTTTTCGCGTTGTTTCTATTGGCCGTCTATGCCGTGCAGCGATTCTGGTTTCTGCGGGCGTGGAGTTGGATGGGTGCGCTCTCGAATTCCAATTGGCGTTTTGGACTTCACGCTGGACTGATCGCGCTCGCCGCTGTGCTGCTGGCTACGCTGCTTGATCCATTGCTGGGCCACGGGATTTCGCGGCTTAGTTTGGGCGGCTTCAACCTGGGCAAAATGCTCACTACGGTTGCCCGCTTGTGGCTGGTCGCTTCTGTCTTTGGATTGCTTGCCGTGGAATCGGTGGGCGCGATCGAGTGGGTCACAAATGTTGCGGCGCGGCTCTTGCCTCATCCTGAAGCGCTTGCCGGCGGGTTCAGCGCCTCTCGACGAACGTTCTTTCGCTATGCGGCTGTGCTTGCCGGGGGCTTTCCATTTCTTGCTGCTACCTACGGATTTGCCGCGGGCCGTTTGCGCTACAAGATTGAGCGCGTCGATGTGCCGGTGGCCAATCTTCCTCCCGAGTTAGAAGGTCTGCGCATCGCCCAGCTTAGCGACATCCACATTGGCGACTATATGCCGCCGCACGAGATTGCTCGCGCGGTGGATATGGCGAACTCTCTTCAGCCTGACATCTCTTTTGTTACAGGAGACTTTGTTTCGAGCGTGGGCGATCCGCTGGAAGTTTGCATTACAGAGTTGAGCCGGCTGCGCGCTCCGCTGGGTGTTTGGGGATGCAATGGCAATCATGAAATTTATGCGGGCGTGGAAGATGAAGCGGAAAAACTCTTCCGTGAAAAGGGAATGCGGCTGCTGCGCGCCACGAACTCGCTGGTTGAGCACAATGGCGGACGCTTCAATTTGATAGGCGTCGATTACCAGCGCGACCACATGGTGAGCGGCGAGCGTACTGGTCCCATGCTGGCGGAGATCGAGCACTTGGTACGGCGCGACATGCCGAACGTGCTGCTGTCACACAATCCGAATTCGTTTCATCGCGCAGCGGAGTTGGGCATCGAACTGAGCCTGGCGGGACACACACATGGCGGGCAGGTCAAGGTGGAGATTGTGGACCATAGCGTGAGTCCGGCGCGACTGATCTCGCCGTTTGTCGCGGGGTTGTATCGCCTTCCGATGAATGGCAATGGTTCACGGGCTGCGCTCTATGTGAATCGCGGGCTGGGAACATTCGGGTTTCCGGTGCGGATTGGTGTACCTCCAGAGATTACGCTGCTGACCTTGCGCAGAGCCTGAAAAGGTAACGTCTCACCCACAGCTGGCGGTCCAGACGTGGTATAATTCTCAAATAAATCTGCTCAGATAATGCCTGTAGATGCAATAACTTAGGGCATTTTTCGCGCGGGATATGATAGCGGAACTTGGCACCGCTGGACGGGCGAGGACGCCCGTCTCTCCACGGGCTATTACTGAGAGCTGAAAACTAACAACTGAGAGCTAACTTCATGGCTGACGATCCTCAAAATCCCGAACTTCCTCTGACTCCTCCTCCTGGCGGCGACGGTCCCACAGGCCCGGGTGCGCTCAACATGCAACCGGTCAATATTGAAGAGGAGATGAAGCGGTCGTATCTCGACTATTCCCTCTCGGTGATTATAGGCCGCGCGTTGCCCGACGTTCGCGACGGATTGAAGCCAGTGCATCGCCGCATTCTTTACACCATGCAGCAGATGGGCCTTCGCCCTGGCGGTGCCACGCGCAAGTGCGCCCGCATCGTCGGCGAAGTGATGGGCAAATATCATCCCCACGGCAACCTGGCCGTGTACGACGCATTGGTACGACTGGCGCAGCCTTTCGCCATGCGAGCGCCGCTGGTCGATGGACAGGGCAACTTCGGCTCGGTCGATGGCGACCCTCCGGCGGCGGATCGATACACCGAAGCCCGGTTGACGCGTGTTTCTACCGCGCTGCTCGAGGATCTCGACAAAGAAGCGGTTGATTTTTATCCGAATTACGATGGCACGGAGACGCAGCCCGCGGTTCTGCCGGCGCGTTATCCGAACTTGCTGGTTAATGGATCGGATGGAATTGCCGTCGGCATGGCGACTAAAATTCCGCCGCACAATCTGACTGAGATTGTCGACGCGACCATCACGCTGGTGAATAATCCTGGCGCGCAGTTGCCGGAAATTCTGAAATTTGTGCAGGGGCCGGACTTTCCTACGGCCGGCATTATTCACGGCCGCGCGGGAATCTTCGAGGCTTACCGCACCGGCCGCGGTCGTTTCATGATGCGGGCGCGCGCCGCCATTGAGAACGTCACCAAGGACAAACAGGCGATTATCGTTACCGAAATTCCTTATCAGGTGAACAAGGCTCGGCTGATCGAACGCATTGCCGATCTGGTGAACGATAAGACGATCGATGATATCTCAGACATTCGTGATGAGAGCGATCGCGACGGCATGCGCATTGTGATCGAGCTTAAGCGTGGAGCCGAACCGCAGATTGTACTGAATCAGCTCTTCAAACATACGTCGATGCAGGAAGGCTTCAGCATGATTCTGCTGGCCGTGGTCAACGGGCAGCCGAAAGAAATGGGGCTGATCCAGGCGATCAAACACTTCATCGATCATCGCGTCGATGTGGTGCGGCGGCGGACTTCGTATTTGCTCAACAAGGCTCGCGATCGCGAGCACATTCTGGAAGGCTACCTGACAGCGCTCGATCACCTGGATAACGTGATCGCGATTATTCGTGGCAGCGCGAATCGTGGTGATGCCCGGGAGAACCTGGTCGCGTACTTTGGCGGGAAGAAGATTGACATTAATACCACGGGCCGCGCACCGAAACTTGACGCGGAGAAGCCATTCACTTCCAAGCAGGCTGACGCCATCCTCGAACTGCAATTGCATCGCCTGACCAAGCTCTCGATCGACGAAATTGCGAACGAGTTGAAGTCGGTGCGCGAGGCGATTGCCGAGTACGAATCGATTCTGGCGTCCGAGACCAAGCTGCGCAAGGTCATCATTAAGGAATTGGAAGACGTTAAGAAGCTTTACGGCGATGCTCGGCGGACCGTGATTGAGGATGAGGCGGCTGAGATCATGCTGGAGGATCTGATCGCAGACGAGCAGGTTGCGGTGACGGTCAGTCATTCCGGCTACATGAAGCGGACTCCGATTTCGACGTACCGCATGCAGCGGCGCGGCGGCACCGGTCGTACGGGGATGAAGACTCGCGACGAGGATTTTGTTGAGCATCTGTTTATTGCGTCGACGCATGCTTACATTCTGATTTTCACCAACACGGGTCGCGTGTACTGGCTCAAGGTGTATGAGATTCCCGATATTGCGGCGGCTGGCAAAGGCAAGCACGTTGGCAATCTGGTCGGACTGCAGCCGGGAGAAACTGTACGCACCATGTTGGCGGTGCGCGATCTGGAAGAAGAAAACCGTTACGTCTTTTTTGCTACGCACAATGGCACGGTGAAAAAGACCGAGGTGAAAGACTTCTCGCACGTGATGTCGCGTGGCATTATCGCCATCAATATAGAGCCGGGTGACGAACTGGTCGCAGCTTCGCTTACGGACGGCAACCAGATCGTTTTCCTGGCCTCGCATGACGGACAGGCGATTCGGTTTGACGAGAATGATGTGCGCTCGATGGGACGCAACGCCACGGGCGTGCGTGGCATGAATCTGGGCGAGAAGGATTACATCGTCGGCATGGCGACCACGATCAAGCCGGAAGCTAAGGCGATAGTAGGAAAGGACGCCGAAAAAGGCGATGTCGCTCCGGAAATTGCCGACCTGGTTCCGGAAAAGGGCTCGCTGATTCTTTCCGTGACCGAGAATGGCTACGGGAAGCGCACTCCGGCGGACGAGTATCGCCTCACGAATCGAGGCGGCAAGGGCGTGATCAACGTGAAGACGACGGCGCGCAACGGCAAGGTTGTCGGCATCTCGCAGGTGACGGAGAAGTCCGAGGTGATGCTGATCTCGCAGTACGGGAAGATCATCCGCATCGAATCGAAGTTTATCCGCGAATCGGGACGCTCGGCGCAGGGTGTGCGACTGCTGAACATCGAGCCGGGAGATCGGGTGGCGGCGGCAGTGGTGATTCCTCCGGAAGAGCCCAATGGGAATGGGACGCTGATTCAGTAAGCTTGTCGTAGGGGCGGACGCATTAATCCGCCTCCGTCACTCTTGCCCAGGGTTGCATGTCTTCCTCATTGGGCGCCCGCGCAGGTGCTCTCTTTGTTTTCTACAAGACCGGCCTTTTTTGTGCTTTACTTACACAGTTTGATGTGTAAACATCCACACATGGCAACCAATCTCGCATTGGATGACCAGCTTATCGAGGACGCGCGCCGGGCCGGCAGTCACAAGTCCAAGAAAGAAGCGGTCACTGCGGCTCTCGAGGAATACGTTCGAAAGCGCCAGCAGATGCGCATCCTGGAAGCCTTCGGTACTTTCGCCGCGGACTCGAACTCGGTGGATCCCGCCTACGATTACAAGAGCGAACGGCAGCGAAAGAACAGTCGCACTACCAGTCGGATATCGCGTCGCCGTCGATCATCATGATCGTGCTGGTGGATACACCTGTCTGGTCGCTGGCTCTGCGGCGGAAGCCCGAGCGCCTGAGCTCCCAGGAGCGACATCTCACCGGAATCCTGGCCGAATTGATTCGCGAGGGACGAGTGCACTTGTTGGGGCCGGTGCGGCAGGAACTGCTTTCCGGCATTCGCGAGGAAGCGCAGTTTCGCAAACTCCGCGACTACCTGCGGGCCTTTCCCGAGCAAGCGCTCGAAGCGGAGGACTACGAAGAAGCCGCCCTCATGAATAATCGCTGCCGCGCCCGAGGCGTTGCCGGGTCGGCCATCGATTTCCTGATCTGCGCCGCCGCTCACCGCCGCGGCTGGAGCATTTTTACCACGGATCATGACTTTCAGAACTACGCTTCCGTATTGCTCCTGCGGCTGTTTCCAACGTAGGGCGGCCGCTAAGCTGATCAAGAATTCTGCGGCAGCCTGCATTACCGCAGTCACTCCCAAATCCCTCTGCTTTCCATTACTGTTAACGGTAGTGATACTGCCTCCCCCGGTGTGTGCCCGCGCGGTTCGAGACTTATTGTGAGCGAGCAACTGTGCACGATATAGCGAAACCTGAACCCGCGTATCACGATCTGACGTACGACGAACTTCTGAGCCGGCCAATTCGCGAACTGGGGCTTAAGCTCGAAGGGTCTCCGGTAGAGCGGTTTGTGGAACAGCTTTATCGCGAACTGGCCTCGAAGGGGCTGACTAAATTTCGTCCGGAAGTCTACCTGACTGACGAGTGGGGATGTCCGTCGGGCGAGCCGATTATTGGGATTCCGTTTTACCTGGCGCACGCGGCTTTGTCGCAGTTGGAAAAAAAGACGCATGACCTCGAAGACGCGAGAGAAATCATGATGTATCTGCGGCATGAGGCGGGGCACGCGTTCACCTATGCGTACAAGCTGCACAATACTCCGGACTGGAAAAAGACCTTTGGGCCGTTTCGGCGGCCGTATCGCGACAACTACCGGCCGGCGCCATTTTCGCGCGACTATGTGCGGCATTTGCCAGGATGGTATGCGCAGAAGCATCCGGATGAAGATTTCGCCGAGACGTTTGCGGTGTGGCTGACGCCGCGCTCGAACTGGCGCAAGCGCTATCGGGGTTGGGGAGCGATGGCGAAGTTGCTTTATCTGAACCGGCTGGCGCGGCGGTTGGGAAAGAGCGATCCTCCGCGGCGGCGCGGTCAGGCCGACGTTACGGTCGATGAAATGGAAACGACGGTCGCCGATTTCTACCATCTTCAGCAGGCGGCGCGGGAAGAAGTTGCAGTCACAGATCTAGCGCCGGAGACGGATTTGCGCGACATTTTTCCCGTGTCGAAACGGCGGAAGACGGCTCTGCCGGCGCATGAATTTCTGCATCAGCATCGCAAGGCGGTGATTGATAAAGTTGCGCAATGGACGGGGGCGCAACGTCCGTTGATAAAAGTATTGGTGGACGCGATTCAAAAGCGCGCGGGTGAACTCGATTTACGGGCGGACAAAACGCACAGTGCGGAACATCTAGCGGAGGTTACGGCGTATGTCACGGCGCTGGTGATGACATACGTGACGAAAGGAAAATTTATTCAGCCGTAGGGAAATGGAGCGACGGGCGTCTCGCCCGTCCAGCAAGCATCGTGGCCGGGCGCGACGCCGGGCGCTCCACTATGAATCCAGGGGGACTTAATGAGCGGAGCAAAATTGAAAATCGCGCTGCTTTATGACGTTTGGAATGAGGATCCGATTGCGGCGGCGAAGGAAGAGGCGGCGGCTCCGGCGCGCAAGCCTCGCAAAAAAGTGAAGAAAGTAAAAAAAGAGAAGACCGATCGCGAGGAGATATTTGAAGCGCTGCAGAAGTTGGGACACGAGCCTTCCTACTTCGAGCTTGACGGGCGCCCGCAATCCTTGCACTCGCTTTCGCGCTGCGATGCCGATCTCCTGTTCAATCTGACCGAGTCATTCGATGGCGACGATACCAAAGAAATGAATGTGGTGGCGTACGTCGACCTGCTGGGACTGCGTTACACGGGAGCCGGTCCGCATGCCATTATCCTTGCCCAGGACAAGGCGATTGCCAAGAAGATTTTTGCCTTTCACGGCATCAAGACTCCGTTCTTTGCGACCGCCTATCGCGGACGGATCGAACATGCCCACGACATTTCCTTTCCGCTGATCGTGAAACCGTCCTGGGAAGATGGATCGATCGGCATCGATGCGGGCGCTGTGGTGAAAAACGTCAAGGAAATGATGGAGCGCATCCAGTACATCCAGGACGAATTCGATTCGCCGGCGCTGATTGAGGAATACATCGAAGGCCGCGAGATTTACGCTGGAATCCTGGGGAGCTACGAACGGACGCAGGTTTTGCCGCTGGTGGAACTCGATCTGTCCCGCTTGCCGGAAGGTACTCCAAGAATCGCCAGCTTACGATGTGAAGTTCGAGAAGAACACCGACGCGTACAAGCTGACTAAGTCAGCGATCGCAGAGAATCTGGACGAGGAGACGACAAAGCGGCTTTCCGATACGGCGCTGGCCGCCTACCGGGCGCTCAAGCTGCGCGACTACGGACGCATCGATATGCGGCTGGCTCCGAATGGCGACGTGTATGTCATCGAGGCGAATCCGAATCCCTGGCTGGCTAGCCGGCAGGAATTTGCCATGGCGGCTAAGGCTTCTGGACTGTCGTATGTCGAGATGATTGGCGCCATTGTCGATTTGGCGATGAGCCGCTATCTGAACGCTAATCTGACGACCGCGGCGGCAATGCGCTAGCAGAAGCCGTTTTTTTATTTCGCGATCTCCCGCAGAGCGCCACGTTACTGCAGATCCCTCACTTCGTTTGGGATGACTCTTTTAAAAATGACAATCTTTAAGAACGATGGGCTACCTGGCCGTAGCTTTTCCCACTGGCGGCAGCCTTTCGAAAGCCTCTTCGGCGCGGCGCAGGGCGTCCTGCACGTTATCGCAGATGTTTTCGGGACCGACTAACTCTTCAAACTCGGTCAACTGGATCAGGCGTAAAGGCTGTTCTCGGGCGCCGCAGAGAATCAGCGCGCGCCCGCTCTTCTTCAGCGTTCGCGCAACCTCTTCGAGGGCGAAAAGTCCGGTGGCATCGAGGGCAGTCATATTTCGCAGACGGAGAATCACAACTGGCGGGAGCTCGTGAATATTCTGGGCGACGACATCGATCTTGTCGGTCGCGCCAAATAAAAACGGGCCGTGGATACGGAAGATGGTTGCGTAATAGGGGATGTCTTTGTCCTGCAGAATGTGCACGCGTCCATCTTCAACATAGTCGTCAGTGACCTGGGAAACGGTGGTGGTAGCGGCTACGCGGCTGATGAAGAGGAGTGCGGCCAGGATCATTCCTGCCTGGACCGCAACCGTGAGGTCGGCGAAGACAGTGAGCGCGAAGGTGACCAGCCACACACTGACATCGGTCTTTGTGAGCTTGAGCAGTGCGGGAATTTCGCGCCACTCTCCCATGTTGTACGACACCACCATGAGGATTCCTGCCAGCACCGCCATGGGCACGAAACTGACTAGCTTCGAGGCAAAGAGCAGAATCGACAGAAGGGTGAGGGCGTGAATCATGCCCGCCACCGGTGTTTTTGCTCCGGCACGGATATTGGTTGCGGTGCGGGCGATGGCACCGGTGGCCGGCAGGCCTCCAAACATTGGCGAAACCACATTGGCGAGTCCCTGCGCCACCAATTCAACATTTGGATTATGACGGTCGTTCACATGGTTGCTGTTGCTCAGCCGATCGGACACCACGGCGGACATCAGCGACTCGATGGCGCCCAGCATGGCAACCGTCAACGCCGGTCCCAGCAGACCATGAATCAAGTCGGTACGAAATGTGGGAATGTGAAAATGCGGCAGGCCGCTGGGAATTCCGTGAAAACGGGAGCCGATGGTTTCGACCGGCAACTTGAAAATCCATACGGCTGCGGTGCCCAATACGAGGGCGACGATAGCACCGGGAATGCGGTTCGATAGCGCGCGACAAATCAAAATGATGACGATGGTGCCCGCAGCGAGTGCAGTGGTTTCGAGTGAAAGAGTATGAAGATTCTGCGCCAGCGCCTCCATGCGCAGCCAGAACACGCCGGGAACTTTTTCGAGTTTAAGGCCGAAGAAGTCCTTTATCTGGGTGCTGGCGATCAGAATGGCAATTCCGTTAGTGAAACCGATCACGATCGGGCGTGGGATGTACTTGACGGCTGCTCCCATGCCCGTCAGTCCCATGATGACGAGGATGATTCCAGCCATCACGGTGCACATAAACAGGCCATCGACCCCATGCAGGGCGACGATGCCGGCTATCACGACCACGAAGGCTCCTGTCGGACCGCCGATCTGGGTGGTCGAGCCGCCGAGCGCAGAGATCAAAAAACCGGTGACGATGGCACAGTAGATTCCGGCTTGAGGTGTGAGTCCGGAGGCGATAGCAAACGCCATGGCCAGCGGGAGCGCCACCAAGCCTACGGTGATTCCCGCGACCAAATCGTGCAGGAATTTATTCAGAGTGTAATGGCGCAGGCAGAGGATTGACTTGGGGAGCCAACGCTCATCAAAGTTTGTAAGTTCCATTGGGAAAGACAATTATCTCAGGTGGAAGTCGGGAGCCGTAGTCCCCTAAAGGGTAATGCTGGACTGGTGCGAAAGTACCGGTCCGAACCTCACGATGCGAATCGTAACGACTCGCATCTGATGACAAGGCCGAGCTGCGCCCGGGACGGACGGGATGTGTCCGTCCCTGCGCGAGCTTCTTAGAATTTATTCCATAGATACTGGTTGTACACGTCGTGATGGTACTGCACTTCGGGCGCTTTTACGAAGGTGCCGAGGAGCCTTGGACAACGATCGGCCGATGCTTCTTTCAGGTCGGCGTAGCGGCCCTTTACGTCCGCACCCATTAACTCGGATGTCCACTCGGCCTTCTTGAAGTCGGCGAGGGCCTTGTAGATGTTATCCGGCAAATAGCGCTCGGCCTGGCGCAGATTTTTGATCTTTGCCGTGCTGCCCTCGAGTCCCGTCTTGAAGATGGAGAGCATGACCAGATATGGATTGGCATCCGGGGCTACCGAGCGCACTTCCACGCGCATGCTGCGCTCGTTGCCGATGGGAATGCGGATCATGGAGCCGCGATCGACGGCCGACGCCTTGATCTGGTTGGGCGCTTCGAAGTGCGGATCAAGACGGCGATAGGCGTTGACACTCGGATTCAGCAGCAGGCAGATGTCATTGCCGTGGGTCAGAATGCGGTCGATGAACTCCCAGCCCATCTTGCTCAGCTTCTCTTCCCCCTTGGGGTCCCAGAACAGGTTCTTGCCGCCCTTGTTGATGGAAACATTGGTGTGCATTCCGCTGCCGTTGACGCCCACGACCGGCTTGGGCAGGAAGCAGGCGGTCAATCCCATGTTGCGGGCGACCTGGCGGCAGATCAATTTGTAGAGTTGGATGTGGTCGGCTGCGGCTACTACCTCCGCATAGTTGTAATTGATTTCAAACTGCGAAGGCGCGACCTCGGGATGATCCTTTTCATTCTGGAATCCCATCGCACGTTGCACTTCGGCGGTGGTGTCGATGAAGGTGCGCAGCGGATCGCCGGGCAGAGAATGGTAATAGCCGCCGGTGTTTACGTATTCGAACTTGCCGGTCTCGTGGTAGGTGCGCTCGGCGTCCGGTCCATTGAAGAGGAAGCCTTCAATTTCATTCGCTGCGTTCAAAGTGAAATCATGCTTCTTGTTCAAGCCCTCGGCAAAAGTCTTGAGGACGCCGCGCATATCCGCGGCGTACGGCTCGCCACCCTTGTCGATGACTTCGCCGAACACCATTACCTTGCCGGGACCGAACACGTCCGCCGGTCCCCAGTAAAATGCGGCCCAGTCAATACCCAAACGCAGATCGCTTTCGCGTTGTGCCGTGAAGCCGCGAATTGAGGAGCCGTCAAAGGTCAGATTGTCGTAGCTCTTCAGCAGAAATTTCTTGTCATAGTCGAGCATGTGCAGACGGCCTTCGAGGTCGCTGAACATGACGGTCACCGCCTTGATGCGAGACTCGTCTGTCAGGTATTTCAGGCGCTCTTCCTGAACCTTATGAGGAGCCACGCGGTCGAGGCGCTGCTTCTTCGCCTTCAGATTCATCTCTTCGAGTTCGTCGTAGGGGATCGCTAGAAAATTCCGTAGTTCAGTTGACATGCCTCTCCTTAATTGTTCGCTGCCCAGGAATCAGATTGAATTTACCGGGGGATGACCTGATAGGCTAACGCGTTTGGGAGGCATACGACAAATAGAAATCGGTTATAGCAACGATCAGGTTTTCCGATTTGCATCAGGAATGGTGCAGATAGGTCCGCCGGGGATAGAACGTAGCCTTTTCCGTGAAATAATTAAATTCGAGGATTGCACTTTGAGTTGCTCCATCTGTGATGAACGAAAAGAGAAGCGGTTTTGCCCGTCCGTGCATGGGAGAATTTGTGCGCAGTGCTGTGGGGAGCAACGGGAGGTGACGCTGGATTGTCCGAGCGACTGTCCTTATCTTTTGCAGTCACGTCAGCAGTCACGTCAGCAGGTACGAGAGCAGTCACGAGAGAACACGACGGGCCCTCTGGATCGTGAAGCGTTGTTTCCCGAGGTGGACATTGCGGAGCAGTTTCTCTACGAACGCGAGGAACTGATTCTCGGACTGAGCTTCGCGCTGGCCAAGAGCGCCCGCGCCGACCGGTCGCTGATGGACCGCGATCTGATCGCGGCGTTAAGTTCGCTCGGAACCAGCTATCAAACGCTGGTGAATTCGCACCTCATTTACGAGAAGCCGACCGCCAACCTGGCGCACCAGAGCATCGCACGCGAAATCGAAAGCATGGTGCGGGAGTTCCGCGAGGCGGAGACGCAACATATCGGCCATTCCAGGCTGCGGGACTCCGACGTGCTGAAGGCGCTGGTGTTTCTGTTGCGCATGGGGTGGGGGCGGACGTCGGGCAGACCGAAGTCGCGTGCATTTGTCGACTTTTTATTTGCCCAGTTTCCCGAAAAGCAATCCGTGATCGCCGGGCCGGGCGAGGGTGGGAGCAGGCTCGTCATTCCGTAGGATTCGGACCGGACGGACGAATGTATCCGTCGCTACGTGATTCGTGGAATTTTAGAGTCGCCGCACGGTCTGGCCCTCTGACAACGCTGCCAGAAGTTCTCGCGCTGTTTTTCCGAGTGCGGGATGGCGGGCCTGGGGAGCGATTTCTAGCAGTGGCTCCAGGACGAATCGCCGCTGATGCATGGTGGGGTGCGGAATCTTCAATCCCGTCTCATCGACGATTCGGTCACCAAACAACAGCACGTCGATATCTATTTTGCGCGGCCCCTTGTAGCGCAGGCGGAGACGTCCCATCATGGTCTCGATCCGCAATGCCAACTGGAGCAGTTCTCGCGGCGTTTGATCCGTTTCTACCGCCGCTACGCAGTTGAGAAACCAGGGCTGGTCGGGGACTTCCACAGGCTGGGTTTCGTAGAGGGCGGAAACTGCGACCAACCGGACGGCGGCATCCAATTGCGCGAGCGCGGCGCGAAGATTGGCAGCACGATCTCCGAGGTTCGATCCTAACGATAGATAAGCGATTTCTGCCACCGAGCTAGTTTCGCGGTGAAGGGCTTGGGAATCCAGAGAAAATCGACGGAAATTCGAACTATTCTCCGTTGGCGTCGGGAATGGCTTTCGAACGGCGCTCAGGTTCGATTTACGACCAACTGCCTCGAAGGTCTTGAGTTACGGAGGATCGCGTTTCGCCAGGTACCTGGAACCGGTACCTAGGTCACTTTCCTAACTCTTTTCCGACCACTAGTATTGAAAATGCCATGAACCTGGATTCTCTTCTCATCAGCCGGGACGCCAACCTGCTTGGCGTGCTGCGTCCGGCACTGGAGAAGATCTCAGTGAATCTGCAGGTTTGTCCGGAGGTTCAGCCCGGCAATGACTTGCTGACCAAGCGCAAGTTCGACGCGGTGATCATCGACTGCGATGATTTGCAGAACGGTTTTCATCTCCTGCAAACCCTCCGGCAAACACAAAGCAATGCCAAGTCGGTATCCTTTGCGGTGGTGAACGGGAAGACGAGCACGCAGCAGGCCTTCCAGTCGGGAGCGAACTTCGTACTGCAAAAGCCGCTCACTCCGCTGCACGCGTCGCGCTGTTTTAACGCCGCTCTCAATTTCATGGTGCGGGAACGGCGACGATACTTCCGGCATCCGCTGGATATGCCGTTGCGGATCAGCCTTCCTCAAAATCAAGAGATGACCGCCTCGGCCACCAACTTGAGCGAAGGAGGCATGGCCATCTGCATCATGGGCAAGCTGCAGAAGGGTGTGCAGGGGCAATTCCGCTTCACACTTCCTGGGGTCAATGTCTCGCTCGAACTGAAGGGCGAGGTCGCGTGGGCCGATGGAACCGGCCACATTGGGATCCAGTTTATTGAGGTTCCGCAGAGCTCGCAATATCAGCTTGATAAGTGGCTGACTGATCGTTTGAAGGAAGAAATACCCTCACGGCTGCAAGGCTACTCCGAACTTCCGTAGCGGCCGCCTCCCGAAATTCTCTTTTGCCCGGCATCCAGCTTGCAACTTGCGTCCGTGCGGCGCTGTGGCACTGTAGCGCTGTAGAGCTTCGGATTAGCTGTGCCTGGTGTCGAAGTTGATGCTTCAACTTTGATCCTTCGACTACGAACCTTCGACCTTGATTCTTCAATATGATTACATTGGAAGAAAAAATCGCCCGAACCCAGAGATTGCTGCGGCGCCTGGAAGAGGACCAGCCTTATTTACATGTGCGCTTGTCCGCGCTTGGGGACGAGCATCGGCAGAGCGCCAACGATTTCGCGGAGCGCGTCCGCGCCGGAGCAGAGGCTGAACTCCAGCGTTTGCTGGCAGAACGGGCATTGCCCTCCGAGTGGAACGTGCCTCAGCCCGCCGACTGAATTCGTAACCGCCGATCAGTTGGACGCAAAGTCCGGAGCGCCTACGTGATAATCACTAGACGCTTAGGCTGGCGGCTGACGCTAACTCCCGCATGGGCGTTGCATCTTCCAGTGTTGTTTCTTCCCAGTACGACGGGTTGCGCAAAATGCGTGACACCAGAGCGGTGTGCATGGCGTGGCCGGCGCGGTCGGCGACCACGGAACCAAGAATCTGTTTTCCAATCAGCGCGAGGTCGCCGATCAGGTCGAGAACTTTGTGGCGGACGAACTCATCGGCAAAACGCAACGGCGGGTTCAGAACCTCGTCGCGGTTCAGCACGATAGCGTTTTCGGTGGATGCACCACGAATCAGTCCTTGCTGCCGCATGGCGTCGGCTTCATGCAGAAATCCGAAAGTGCGCGCGGGGGCGATCTGCTTCAGATAGCTGCCATTCGTCAGCCGCACGCAGAAGCTCTGCTTCCCGATGAGGGGATGAGGGAAGTTGATGGAATAGGCAACCGAATAGACGTCGGCCGGATACACGGCAATGAACTTGTCGCCTTCACGCAACTCGATCTCACGCATGATGCGGAGATAGGTGCGGGCTTTGCGCTGCTGCCGAATGCCGGCGCGTTGAATCATCTCGATGAATGGACGGGCACTACCATCGAGAATAGGCAACTCGAGATTGTCGAGTTCGACGATGGCGTTGTCGATACCGATGCCAGTGAAGGCCGAAAGCAGGTGCTCGGTAGTGGAGATGAGCACGCCCTTTTTCATCAGGCTGGTGGCATAGCTGACGCGAGCGACATTGCGTCCGCTGGCTTCGATCGCGAAATTGTCGAGGTCGGTGCGGTGGAATACGATTCCGGTTCCAGCCGGAGCCGGGAGAATCCGCAGGGTGACGGGAGCGCCGCTGTGCAGACCGACCCCAGTGCAGGTCATCGCGGCACGAATTGTTTGTTCGCGCGTCAAGGGGGAAGGTAACGTAAGTCTTTTGCTATGTGTCAGCTTACTGCGGCCGCCGAATTTCCGTATGTGGCAAAACAGCCACACTCCGTGGTTCAAGCCACCATGAAAACGGTTAAGTTGTTCAGGCGGTTATAGATGTTTAGCGGTATCCAGGGGGAAGTCGAACCGGTTTAACGGTACTTTCGTAAGCTTTCGGTCCTGCTTTGCCCGACTCTTACCGCTTCTTCAACGGCGCTTTGGGGTCGTAGGTCACGTCCGCTTCGAACATCGAATCTGGAAGCTTCTGGTTGTAGCTGGCCGTGGCGACGAAGCGCTGCTGTGAGGTTTCTCCGTTGAAGTAGCGCGTAATGGAGTGCGCGGTCCAGATTCCCTGCACTAGTTTGTAGCTGTCGTAAACCTCTTCTTCCACGTTTTTCTGCTTGTCCTTCGGATCGCGCCACGAATAACTGATCTTCACCGGATAGTGCGTATTCTGGTCCAGGTAAATACTGACCGAGTCGTTCTGGCTGTTAAGCAACGTGACGCCCTCGCATTGCTTGCCATCGACAACCGACTGCCCCTCGTAGAACAGGGCCACAGTCGGATCGCGCATCCATTTCCGAAAGATCCATTCGAGGGAGTGCGGCCGCCGGCGAAGGTAGTTCTGCAAGTCCTCGGGCTCCTGCGCCGCTGTTCCTTTGAAGGTCGTCTCGTAGCCCTTATTGCCGTTGTGGATCAGTACGAGATCGAACTTGTTGTTGACCTTCACACCGCCGATGTCGATCGTTCCGGGGAGCACATGAATATCCTTCGTGTGGACGACTTCAAAACGGTCCTTGTCCGGATATTCAATGTAGTAGTTGTAGGGAATTCCGGTGCTGTTGGTGTGCCCGTGGTAGAGCGGGTAGTAGCGTCCGGTTTCCTCCTTATTCTGATACGACAGATACCAGTCGCCGCCCAGGGTCAGAATCGTCTCCTCAAGCACGGCACGCGCCATGCGAGCATTTTCGGAGTCGTTCAGGTTGATGGCAGGCGCAGGAGTCGCGGGCGTGGGAGCGGTTTGAGCAACCGATAGCGCGCATAACAGCAGAACAATAAAAAAGCGATTCATGATTCTGTAGGGTTAGAAGCACCCGGAATGATTTTAGCTGTACGTCGGACTACGTGGCGACGGACGCATTCGTCCGTCCGCAAACGGTCACTGTTGATGACTAATTTCCTGACAAACTGAAATTCACTAAGGCTCTCGCTACCCCACCAGCACGGCGCCGCCATTGACGTTGAAAACCTCGCCGGTGATAAATCCCGCATACGGAGTGCACAGGAACAGGATCGGACCGGCGATCTCTTCCGGCGTTCCCACGCGCCCCATTGGGATGGTGCGAAACACTTTATCGCGCGTGGGTGGATCATTCAGTGCGGCGGCTGACATATCCGTATCGACCCATCCCGGGGCCACGCAGTTCACATGGATATTGTCGCGCGCCAGTTCGGTCGAGAGTCCTTTGACCATGCTGATCAACGCACCTTTCGACGCGGCATAGTCGCAGTGGAAGGCTTCGCCGCGCTGTCCGGCGGTGGAACTGACGAGCACGACGTGGCCGCCGCCCTGCTTTTTCATGTGTCCTACGGAATGCTTGACCAGGGCGAAGACGCTGTCGAGGTTCACAGCGATGGTGCGATGCCATTGCGCATCGGACATGCGATCGATGGGCGCATCCTCGGGAGGCCAGATGCCGTGATTGGCGACGAGAATATCGAGGCGTCCGAACGCGGAGACGGCAGATGATACCAGTTGCTCGGCCGCTCCCGTGGTTGAGAGGTCGCTGGGCAGGGCGCGACATTTTGCTGCGCCGCATTCCTGCGCCAGGGCGTCGGCCTGCGCCTTGGCTGTCTGATAGTTGAAAACGACTTTCGCGCCCGCGGCTGCGAACAGGCGGACGGCGGCAGCGCCGATCCCGCGCGATCCGCCGGTGATTAGAGCAACCTTATTATCAAGAGTCAGATTCATAGCGCAGACAAGTATCGCACGGCAAAACTGATGCGGCACACGGCGGCGAAACGGCCACGGTGAGAATCGCCCGCTTCGTCATTATGGTCTCAGTGTATGGTCTCAGTGCGGCGTGATGCGGGGTTGAGGTTGCGAGAGCCGGGTGATAACGCGGCGGTCGCCGTGAATCGCAGGCGTTAATGCTCCGGAACTGATAGTGATCGGCGCCGACAGTACCGTTGCGAATCCCGTGGGCAGCGACGATCGGAAAGGCCTGGTTTCCATTTGCGCCGAGCCGTCAGCTGCGGCCGTGATCGCGAAGACGTATGTATTTCCTCCCGCCAGAGGCGGGAGGGTGATTGAAGTCTTGGCGGCGTTGAAAGTTCCGGCCGACTGGTAAGTGGGAACGCCGCTGACCGGCACAGTTTGAACAAAAGCGAGCACCCTGTAACCGTCGGGAGACCCAGTGGCGGGTGCCGACCAACTTAAGAGGACAGCAGTCGAGTTCAAGGTGGCCGCGGTGAACAGACTCGTACCGTTGATGGCCGGGTTCTGCACTGTGGAAACCACGGGTACAAGCGCCGGCTGCTGCTCAGGAGCGGCAAGGGGAACAGCCGCGCCGTCAATCAGTGCAAAATCAGCTGTCGCGGTCGAGTTGGGTATGGGAATCGCCACCATTTCTTCCTGGCAGAGAACCAGCGCTCGCGTCCACGTGGGCGGAAACGGGTCACCATATTGCAAGCTGCCGAAATTCTGATCGGTGAGGATCGGTGGTTGCGAAGAATTGGTAGTCCCGGGAAAGCTCGTGGCGTCACAAGTGCCAAATATAGGTCCCCCGATTCTGAACCCGCCTCCGCCTTGAGGAGGTACATAGGTGGTGCCGGCCAATGTTAGGACCGACCCTGACGATAAGGGACTGGCTAGCGTTCCTGCCGATAGCTGGCCATTGCTGAGGTAGGCCTCGGCTGCAATCCAAAGGGTCGAAGCAAACGGGGTGGGAGTGGAGGGCGCGGCCCCAATGAACAGAGGCGCCCACGCGGAACCGCCGGGAACGTTCAGATTGAGGGAAGCTTGGGCGCTGGGTCCAAGGACCCCAGTGATGGTGTTGGTCGTGTCGTTGACCAGCGAAAGGCTGTCATCCAACCAATAGTCGATTACCTCATTATTGAGTGATCCGAGAGACACAGGCTTGTACTGCAACAGATAAGCACTGGTGATCTTGGTCCAATCAATGCCGTTTAGGCCGAAGGTGAGTTGCTGGGGCACGATGGTGGTCGTATTGGGGTCATCCGGGATCGTTACGCCCGGGACTTGCCCTATCGGAGGAGAAAAAGCTAGCCAAGTCGTTTCCGGCAAGGAATCCAGTCCCGACAAATTGAAATTAAAAAACGTGAACTGAGTGTCGCCGTCTTCGGGGGCCGGAGCGCCCGCGATATCGTGGCCCGCGTCGAATGTACCGGTGCTCGTCCAGTAACGGGTGGTTCCGATCTGAAGCCAGTAATAGCCGGCGGGCACGTTGGGAATGCTGAAGACTCCGGGAGAGGTCGCCGAACTTTTCTCGACTGTAATCGATCCATCGGCATTGGTTATCAGCGCGGAGATATTCAGAGCTTCGGATGCCGGTTCCGGGGACGGCACTGGGCCGGTTGGCGTCCAGTTTGTATTGACCCAGTTGACGGTGATTGTGCCGCCTGGCGTCACGGTCCAGGATTGCGAGGCTGTGCCTCCTGAGGAACTAGTTGCCGTCGCCGCGAAGTTGTTGGGCGCGCGGGATTGTGCGGCGGTTGGCGTCCAGGTGATGGTGTTTCCACTGAGGGAGGCACCCGTGGGAGAACTGGTCACGGCAAACTCCGCCTGCAGGATCGACGGCAGCCAGTTGATAGGTATAGACGACGTCCTGGGTCGCGGCGGTCACTGGAGTACTGGTGAAAATCGGCGCGAAGGCCTGAGACTTCGTGGTGCCGCTCGATCCGCACGCGGTAAGAAGAGCGAGAGCGATAAGCGCAACCGGGATCAGGGCTGGAAGGAAAAGCCTGCGAGTATTCATGGCAATTAGAAACGCCCTCCGAGCAACGGAACGCGGAGAAGAATTGGGACAGTCATTCTAACTCGTTTCAGGCCAACTCGTTTCGAAGATCGCGACTTGATGAGTCGCTACAAACGTAGTCATGGGAGTTTCGGCTCAGGCCTACTAGTTGGCGGTGACGGGTAGGTTCCGCTACGCGGCGCATAATTCGGCGAACCCTCCTTGACACCTAGCGGGGCAGTCCGGCATTCTATTCAACTTGGGGATAATGTCTGTTTCTTTCTGTGCGTTCCGGCTAAACCGGAGCGTGGCATCGCCGGTTCTAGCCTGCAAGCTTTAGGTCTCCGGCCTTAGAAGAAAAATTCCCGTAAGTAAATGACTGATTTTCCCCCAAGATTTTTAGGGAAATTTAGGCGGCGAGAGCAGCAAACTTGTGCCGAGTTTCGTTTGGCCGCGCCTGAACCGGGGCGGTCCGGCGGCCGCGCGTAGTCAGCATATTTCGTTACAGAGGATCGAGTTGGCAGTGGAAATCATTTTCTCGCACATGCACAGCGGATTGGCTTTTTGGTTGCAGTTGCCGGGTGGCAGCGGTTTGCTCGGGCTGGCGCCCCTCCTTTTCATCTTCGCCATTTTTTACTTTTTGCTGATTATGCCGCAGCAGCGGAAGCAGAAAAAGTGGCAGGCGATGCTGAGCGAGCTGAAAAACGGCGACCGGGTCGTCACCAGCGGCGGTCTGCGCGGGACGATTCTCAGCCTAAAAGACGACGCGCTGGTGTTGCGCGTGCCGCCTGATAATTTGAAGCTCGAAATCAGCCGCGCATCGGTGGTAACGGTGACGCCGGCGGAGGAAGGAACGAAGTCTTAATTGCCGAGCTTCGCTCGGCTGGGCGGCCGTTTTTACGTGAGCAATTCATGAATAAGAACCTTACTTGGAAGTTGGTCCTCAGCGTCGGGATACTGTTGGTGTTCGTCGCGGGTATTTTTGGGCCTCCGTGGACCTGGTCGGGACGTGGTCCCATGGCGCTGGTGCACGATCACATCAGCCTCGGTCTCGATCTGCGTGGCGGAACCCACCTTATCTTGCAGGTGCAGGTAAACGATGCGGTCAACGTCGATTCGGACAACGCGATTGCGCGTCTGAAAGAAGACATGCGGACGCACAAGATCAACTACGCCGACATCGTCAAACCCGATCCGGTGAACCATCCCGAAATCATCGTGGTCAAAGGCGTCCCTCCCGATCAGACCAGCGATTTCAAGAGCATCGTCTCCGACCGCTTGCCGGACTATAGCGCCAGTTCTGGGGCTGAGAATTCCTGGACGGTAGCGATGAAGCCGCAAAGCCTCAAAGACCTGAAGGATCGCGCGGTCGAGCAAGCCATCGAGACGATCCGCAATCGCATTGACCAGTTGGGCGTGAGTGAGCCAGTGATTCAGGAGCACGGACTGGGTGATTACCAGATTCTCGTCCAACTTCCGGGCGTGGACGATCCGGCCCGGGTCAAGGAGATCATGCAGTCCACGGCGATGCTGGAAATTAAGCAATCGCTCGGTGGGCCGTATTCGAGCCAGGATCAGGCGTTGCAGGAACACGGTGGAGTGTTGCCGCCAGACGCTGTCCTGATGCAGGGCAAGAGCATAGGCTCACGCAATAGCGAGGGGGGCGAGCAGTGGTATCTGATCTCGCGCGCCTCGGCCGTGACCGGCCGCGACCTGCGCACGGCGGAGCCCTCCACCGACGAAAATGGACAGCCTGCAGTTCGCTTCATCCTTACCAGCGAGGGTGGACGCAAGTTCTATGCCTTCACTTCAACCCATGTCGGCGACAACCTGGCGGTGGTTCTCGACAACAAGGTGCAGGAAGTGGCGGTGATCAAGGAAGCCATCCACGATACCGGCATCATCAACGGGCGCTTCACGCAGCAAGAGACGCAGGACTTGTCGATGACGCTGCGGTCCGGCGCTCTGCCGGCCGGGATCAAGTATCTGGAAGAGCGGACGGTGGGGCCGTCGCTGGGCGCCGATTCGATTCGATCCGGTGTGCAGGCGGCGATCTACGGCATGCTCGCGGTCCTCATCTTCATGCTGGTTTATTACCGGTGGGCGGGCGTGAATGCCGACATTGCGCTGATCCTGAACCTGATCATTCTGCTTGGATTCATGGGGTATTTCGGAGCGGTGCTCACGCTACCGGGTATTGCCGGCGTCATCCTGACGGTTGGTATGGGCGTCGATTCGAACGTGCTGATCTTTGAGCGTATTCGGGAAGAGCTGAGGAACGGCAAGACGCCGCCCTCGGCTGTGGAGCAGGGGTTCAGTCACGCCTGGATCACCATCGTCGATACCCACGTCACGACGATTGTCTCGGCCGCGATCCTGTTTATCTTTGGAACTGGGCCGGTAAAAGGTTTCGCGACGACGCTCGTGTTCGGTCTGCTCGCAAACCTGTTTACCGCGGTGTTTGTATCGCGCATGATTTTTGATTGGGTGCTGACCAGAAAGCAGCGCGGAGAAGCGTTGAGTATTTAGAAGGCAATACCTCGGGGGCTAAAGCCCTTGTGATTCGGCCTGGGGCGGCGCGGTTGAAGCCGTGCCCTACCCAAAAAGATTTTGAAGGGATCGTACGCAGCGTGGAATTTTTTAGAGATACAAACATCGATTTCCTGGGGAAGAAGTGGTACTTCCTCACCTTCTCACTGATCTTCAGTGTGGCCGGAGTGCTCTCCATGGCGTTCTGGCACGGCATCCCACTGGGAGTGGACTTCCGCGGCGGCACTCTGGTTTACGCGAAGTACGCGCACACCCCCGATCCATCCGCCATCCACAATGAGATTGAGCGGGCGGGATTGAAAAACGCCCGTGTACAGCGCTATGGACAAGCGTCCAACAACGAAGTGCTGATCTCGCTCGATATTCAGGAGACCAGCGAACAGGCTCTGGATAAGGGAAAGATCCAGATCATTCAGGCGCTCGAGAGTAGCGCGGTTCCGGGCAAGCAGGATCTCAATAACTCCAGCGTGTTGACCATTGCGAATTATCTGTTGGAGAAGGATCCGCTCCATCTCGGTTCAGGGGCCGACGCCAACCCCCGCTACATGGCGATTGCTCAGGCGATCGTTGATGATCGCGACAAGACGAAGGGCGGGGTACTAGGTTCGATTGATGAACTGAAGAGCGTCGCCGACCCGGCGGTGGTGGCGTCCCTGCAGGATAACTTCTTTGTCTCCGACTTTGGCATCCGCAACGTCGAAATTGTCGGGCCACAAGTAGGGCAGCAACTGCGCAAGCAAGCGCTTCTGGCCACCCTTTATTCGCTAGGCGGGATGCTGATCTACCTTGCTTTCCGCTTCGAATGGATCTATGGTGTGGCTGCCGTGGTAACCGTGTTCCACGACACTTTGATCACGGTGGGAGCCTTCTCGCTGCTGGACCGGGAAATCTCGCTGACCGTGATCGCCGCCATCCTGACGCTGATCGGATACTCGAATAACGACACCATCGTTGTGTTTGACCGTATCCGCGAAAATATCAAGTTGCTGCGACGGGAAAAGCTGTCTGACATCGTCAACAAGAGCATTAATCAGACGCTGAGTCGAACTATCTTGACAGCGGGCCTGACTTTCCTTACCGTGCTTGCTCTGTTTCTTTTCGGCGGCGAGGTGTTGCATGGATTCAGCCTGGCGCTGGTGATCGGTATTCTGATCGGGACGTATTCCTCGATCGCGATTGCGGCTCCCATTCTGGTGGCTTACCAGGAATGGCGCGGCGAGCGCGGCAAGAAGCCGATTGCCATGCCACTCCGGCCGGGCAGCGGGTCCTCGCAACCGAAAGAAAAGGTTAAGGTCTAAATTCGGGCGTACTGGCGTAAAATCAGTGACCGGCCCGCAGAGGCAGGAATTGACAGCGGCAAAACTGCGAAAGAGTGGGAGCAAAGAGGACGTGGCTGGTGTCTAAACTCTCGTATGCCTTGGTGTGTGTAGGAGAAGCCTATGTTTGAAGACAGCCTCATCGAATCGGGAAATAGATTCAAAAAGAAACGGGGATTTGGTTTCACCCTTCTGTCTTTTGTGCTACAGATGTTGCTTGTCGGTGTCCTGATCCTGATCCCGCTGATCTATACGGATGCGTTGCCCAAGGGGCAGATGATGGGATTTCTGGTAGCACCGCCGCCGCCCCCGCCCCCGCCCCCACCCCCCGCAGCCGCCCCCGTCAAGGTCGTGAAGATGGTGAGCGAAGTGGTCAACGGCCAGTTGCGCACTCCGACCAAGATTCCGCAGAAGGTTCAAATGATTAAAGAAGAGGAAGCGCCACCGGATCTGGGTGGTGGCGGCGTCCCGGGCGGCGTCCCGGGAGGTATTCCGGGAGGCTCGACGGGCGGTGTGATCGGGGGAATCATCGGTTCTACCCACGTGGATGTGCCGAAAGTCGCGACTCCGCAGCGCGTTCGCGTTTCGACGGGTGTAGCCACCGGTCTTCTGATCAAGAAAGTTACGCCAAACTATCCGCAACTGGCGAAGCAGGCTCGTATTCAAGGTTCGGTCGTGCTGCAAGCCGAAATCAGCAAAGATGGCACGATTCAGAATTTACAGTTGATTAGCGGGCACCCCATGCTGGCGCCGGCGGCGATCGAGGCCGTGAAACAATGGCGCTATAAGCCCTATCTGCTCAATGGTGAGCCGGTGGCCGTGGAGACCCAGGTAGTAGTGAACTTCAGCTTGTCGGGAGGCTAGACACTCCGGGTAGGCTGCTTGCAGGTTGATTTGCGTCGGCGGGAAATTAAGCTGGCGGCGGTTTGGAAGCCCTTCCCGTCCCACCTTGTTCCCGAGACGGGAAACCGGGGGTGTTTTGACGCCCTGGGGCAATCTACCTACTTTTGTTTTCTTGCATCAAACAGTTCGAGTCAAGCAGTGCGGTGATACCGAACCGCGTCCACACAGCCGAAGAGTTCAGAAAGAATTTAGTAGCAGTTTGAAACAGTTCCGAGGAGGAAAAGCAACTCATGGTAGTGAACCTGGCAGCAGTCGCACTCTGTAACTTCCATCTTTTTGCCGCCTGGCTTTTTGACGAAAGCTCGGTCGGTTGGGACCCGATTTCGCTCTGGAAGCAGATGGGCATTCTGGCGAAGGTCGTGGTTATTATTCTGTTCATCATGTCGGGGTGGTCGATCGGCGTGATGATTGACCGCTGGATGGCTTTCAACGCTGCCCGCAATCAATCTCGCTCGTTCGCTCCGGCAGTTGCCGGCGCTCTGCGCGAGGGCAAGATTGACGAAGCGATTAAAGTCGCTGAACGCAATAAGAAAAGTCACCTGGCCAAGGTGGTCACGGCGGGCCTGATGGAATTCAAGGCTCACCAGGATAGCCCGGGCGAAATCCCAGGCGAGACGATTGAAGCTTCGAAGCGGGCACTCGAGCGCACCGAAGCCATCGTGCACGCCGAATTGAAACGCGGATTGGGCGGTCTGGCGACGATTGGTTCGACGGCTCCCTTCGTGGGACTGTTCGGAACGGTGGTCGGCATTCTGAACGCCTTCAACGGTATCGCCAAGGAAAAGGCAACTGGCTTGGCAGCAGTGGCCGGCGGAATTTCCGAAGCGCTCGTGACCACCGCAGTCGGCCTGTTCGTGGCGATTCCGGCCGTCATGATGTTCAACTATTTGACCGGTCGCGTGGAAGCGTTCGACGTGGAGATGGATAACTCATCGAGCGAATTGATCGATTACTTCCTGAAGCGCCGGAGCATGCGCCGGTCGTAAGCTCGCAAGTCGTAGCTCGCAAGAGGGGCTGGAGTCGCACACATGAGTTGCTGGAGTTTGTGAAGGCCGGGCGGGGACGCCCGGCGCTTCACCGGCAAGCTCAGAGCTAAGGCAAGCGCACGCAGGAGACAGAATTCGATGGCATTAGCAAAGCGGAACGAAGGGGCGAACGTCAGCTCCGACATCAACGTCACGCCGATGGTCGACGTGATGCTGGTGCTGCTGATTATCTTCATGGTGGTTACGCCCATGTTGCAACATGGCGTGCCCGTGGATATGGCGAAAGTCAATAATCCCGAGGACATGCACGACGCCGACAAAGAAGATGCTCTGCTGGTGGCGGTCACTCGCGATGACAAGGTTTTCTTCGGGAACGATCTGATCAAGCCTGACGATCTGACGCAGAAGATCAAGGACAAGCTGACGAACCGCACTGACAAACGGGTTTTTCTCAAGGCCGACATGCGAGCAAAGTTCGGATGGGTTGTCGAGGTGGTGGACAATGTTCGCGCCGCTGGAGTGGATCAACTGGGGCTCCTGACTGATCAGAGGAAGGCTGGAAACCTTACGCCGCCGCCAGGAACTACGCCACCGCCAGGAGCCGCAACTCCGACGGGCGGGCAATAGCGCGGGCAATAACGTTGATGACTACGAGCAGGATCGAGAAGTAGCCGTACAGGAGATCGATTATGAGTATGGCCGTCGGCCCCAAGGGGGGCCAAAGCGCGAACATGAACGTTACGCCGCTGATTGACGTGTTGCTGGTGCTGCTGATCATTTTCATGGTGATTACGCCGCTGACGCCCAAAGGTTTGGAGGCGTTGGTGCCACAGCCTCCGCCGAAAGATCAGAAACAACCGCCACCCACGCCGGATCGCACCATCGTGGTGCAGTTGATCGACCACGGAGCTGGTAATCCTCCAGGACTCAAGATCAATCAGGACGAAGCCACTTGGGAGACTCTGCAGGGGCGCTTGGAAGATATTTTCAAGACGCGCGCCGAAAAGGTCATGTTTGTGAAGGGCGATGACAACGTACCCTTTGCGGACGTGGCGAGCGTGATTGATATTGCGCATTCTGCGGGCGTGGACAAGGTCGGTTTGATCACCGCCAAAATCGAAGCGGGCGGCTAGACATCGGGTGATCGGACGATCGGGTCATCGGGTGATCTCGGAAACCGGTGATCCGATTACGATAATCCGACGCTAAGACTTGCATTTCGATCGTGCGTGTCGCAGTCGCTCCGCGTCGTGTTCTTTTCCTTATTTGTTTCACTCCGCAGCAAGGGAGATTCATAAAGAAATGAAAACTACTCAAAGGATCCTTGTGGTATTTGCCGCCGCGTTGGCATTGATGGCTGGCGTAGGCTGCAACAAACTGAAGGCGCGCGACCACCTCAACAAGGGCGTGCAGGCTTATAAGAACTCCAAGTTCGAGCAGGCGATTGATCACTTCCAGCAAGCGGTTGCCCTCGACCCCTCGCTTATCAATGCCCGGTTGTATCTGGCGACGGCTTATGCCCAGCAGTACATTCCGGGCGCCGATACTCCGGAAAATAACCACTATGCCGAGCAGGCAATCGACGAGTACAAGCAGGTGCTGCAATTCGATCCCCGGAACATCAACAGCATCAAAGGCATTGCGTATCTCTACCTGCAGATGAAGAAATTTGATTTGGCGAAGGAATATTACAAGAAAGCTTCCGAGGTCGATCCGAATGATCCTGAGCCTTATTACTCGGTCGCGGTCATCGACTGGACGCAAACCTATGTGCCGCGTCAGGAAGAGCGCGCCAAACTAGGCATGAAGCCAGATGATTCCCTGCCTGCCAAGGACAAGAAAGTCTGTGCCATGCTGAAGGAAAAAAATACTCCGAACGTTGAGGAAGGCATCAACAATCTGAACAAGGCGCTCCAGCTTCGTCCTGACTACGACGATGCGATGGCCTATATGAACCTGATGTACCGGGAACGCGCCGACATCCAGTGCGCCGATCCGGCAGCCCGGTCTGCTGATTTGAAGACCGCGGATGAGTGGGTCGACAAAACCATGGCTACCAAGAAAGCCAAGGCAGAGAAACAGCCTGGAGCCGGCGGCATTGTCATGGATCAGAACAAGTAAGGTTGTGCAGGGACGCGGCGTCGTCGCCCGTCCCTGTTTTCTTGCCCTCGACTGGTTTTCCGCAACCTGTTCAGCGAAGTAGCAGTACCTTTCCCAAATCGCGCGCGCCCTTAAGGATTTTCGGTCGAAATCACCGCCGCCGGTGATTTGCATCACGCACATCTTCCGGTGCGCAGGTAGAATCAAGTGCGGTGCGTCGCGCTCGGGCTGACGTGTCAATTCTGCGATGTTCAAAAAGATTCTGATTGCCAATCGGGGAGAGATCGCGGTGCGCGTGATACGTGCGTGCCGTGAAATGGGCATTGCGACCGTCGCCGTCTATTCGGACGTGGATCGCGCGGCGCTCCATGTCCGCAAGTCCGACGAAGCGTACCCGATTGGCCCAGCCCCAGCTGCCGAGTCTTATCTGCGGATGGACAAAATCCTCGACGTGGCAAAGCGCTCCGGCGCCGAGGCGATTCATCCTGGCTACGGCTTTCTCTCAGAAAACGCGAAGTTCGCGCAAGCATGCGCCGATGCAGGCGTTAAGTTCATCGGCCCCACTCCGCACTCCATGAAGCTGATGGGGTCGAAAACCAGCGCCCGTCAGCAGATGGAGAGAGCCGGCGTACCTTTTGTTCCGGGAACATCGCGTGGCCTTGCCTCACCGGAGGAAGGCGAGGAAGTTGCCGAGCGAATTGGCTATCCTGTGATGCTGAAAGCCGCAGCCGGCGGTGGCGGCAAGGGTATGCGCCTGGTGCAGGCTCGCACGGAACTGCGTTCGGCGCTTGAATCCGCGCAGAGCGAGGCGCAACGTTCTTTCGGCGACAGTGAAGTTTACATAGAAAAAGCGATCGTCAATCCCCGTCACATTGAGATGCAGGTGCTGGCTGATGAGCACGGAAACACGGTTTGGCTCGGCGAGCGCGAGTGTTCGATCCAGCGCCGCCATCAGAAAGTTCTCGAAGAGGCGCCTTCACCGATGGTGGACCCCGACATGCGCCGTCGCATGGGCGAAGTAGCGGTCAAGGTCGCGAAGGCGGCTGACTACACGAATGCGGGCACCGTCGAATTTCTGGTCGATCAGCAAAAGAACTTTTACTTCCTCGAAATGAATACGCGGCTGCAGGTCGAACATCCCGTCACTGAGCTGACCACCGGACTTGACCTCGTGCATCTGCAGATACGGATCGCGGCGGGCGAGAAGTTGCCCTTCGCTCAGTCCGACATACAACTTCGTGGACACGCCATCGAGTGCCGTATCTACGCCGAAGACCCGGACAACAATTATTTTCCCAGTCCGGGCAAGATCACGGTGTTGCTGCAGCCGTCGGGGCCGGGAATCCGCCGTGACAGTGGCATGTATGAAGGCTGGGACGTTCCGATGGATTACGATCCGTTGCTTGCCAAGCTGATCGGATACGCGACCGACCGGCAGCAGGCCATCATGCGGCTGGAGCGCGCTCTCTTTGAATATTTCGTGGCCGGCATCAAGACGAATATTTCGCTATTCCAACGCATCCTGGGAGACGCCGATTTTCAGGTGGCAAAACTCGATACCGGATATCTCGATCGCCTGCTGGCAAAAGCCAATCCGGCAGTAGCGTCGTTTGCGCCAAAGGCTGAAATGAAAGGGCTGGAAGAGATCGCCGCGATTGCCGCCGGAATGTTTGCGGTGCTTGATCCAACTACGCCCGTCGGCAAGAATGGGAATGCGGGCGGAGCGGGCTCGGTTCCCTCGAACTGGAAGCAGAGGGGACGCTCGGAAACGCTGCGCTGATCTTTTGTCGTTTGTCTTTTGTCTTTTTTGTTCCTTTGTCTTTAATCGTCATCGTGATCGTATGATTTACGAGATTATCGTCCGGGGCAAACCACACCGGCTAGAGCTTGAAAAAGCGGCCGCCGGATGGGAGTGTCGCCTGGACGGGCAGACCGTCCACATTGACGCGATCATTCCGCGCCGCGACGTGTTATCTCTGCTGGTCGATGGACATTCCTTCGAAATCAAGCGCGAGCAGACGGCGACCGATCTCCATATGTGGGTAGGCAGCACGCGATTTGCGGTGGAGTTGCGCGATCCTCGCTCTTTGCGCTCGCGCCAGAAAAATGCTGGAGACGAAAAAGGCCCCAGGAAAATCCTAGCTCCCATGCCGGGACGGGTGGTGCGTCTGTTGGTCGCGGAGAATTCCGAAGTCGAAGTGGGCCAAGGCATCGTCGTGGTCGAAGCCATGAAAATGCAGAACGAAATCAAGTCCCCGAAAAAGGGAGTGGTGAAGAAAATATCAGCGACCCCGGGCGCTGCGGTGAACCCGGGGGACGTGTTAGCCGTCGTCGAATAAAACCCGTCACCTCAAGGCGCGAGCAGCGGCAGACCCTTTCCTGGCCTACCTGAAAGCATCTCCTGATACGAATCCTCCGGGCGCGACGGCGGTTCGCAATGTCCGCGCCGAACGCTCGGGCGGCCACAGCACCAACGTGATCTTAAAACCTCTTTCTCCAAGGGCGTAGCATCAAAAGATAGCAATAGCGGAGGTCCACATCGTGAAGCTGCAACACATTGTCAGTTTCGCAACTTTGGGCATCTCGATTTTTACCCTCGTCCTGGTGTTGAAGCGTCCCGCGCCGGTTGCACCGGCCGTCGCGCCCGCTGCGGCTGCAGCCAATGCGCAGTCTTTCCAGGAAAAGGTAAATCAGCTGGCACAGCCTAAGACGCCGGGAAATGCGGAGAGCGAAGTGCGCATGAATTCGGCGGAATTGTCGGCGGCGCTCTCTGACGCTGCCGGCCTCATGCCGACTGCGGCACCCGTGCCGACGAATCCGTCCAGCGGGTCTGTCTCCAGCTCCGCTCCCGCCAGCCCGGGCATGGGGTTCCCCGGCGCGGTTCCCAATATCAAGGATTACCAGGTGTCCATGGATGGGGACATCGTTCGCGGTCAATTTCTGACGCAGATTGCTGGCAAAGATGTATATCTCACCCTTGCAGGACATCTCGGATCGAAAGACGGGTACGCCACCTTCGATGCCACCGAGGTCAAGGTCGGCGACCTCCCAGTACCCGCATCTCTGGTCAATGGAGTGTTGCAGAAAAAACTCGCCGAGCAGCGCGACCAGCTCAAGCTCCCCGACAACGTGAAAGATATCAAAATAGAAAACGGTGAGCTGGTGTTGGTGGAGAAATGAACGGTGCGGGCTAGGGACTCGCGATCCGCGCTGGCAAAGTTTAGATTGCTTGTGGCCGCGTTTCGAGGCTTCTGTTCGCAACCAAGAATCGGCGAGCGAACCGCCCGGCAGGAAATGCCGGACACCTACGAAAACCTCTTCTTGTAAAGCAAGATTTGCCGCGCTTCCTACACCATGGTTTTTTTCCCACAGAGTTTTCTAATCTCCATCTAATCACTTTCTAACCGCGGTCGCTTTAAATCATTGCTATGACGACGTTCCCGGTTCCGCCCAACTATGCTGATCACATCCTGGTGGCCAGTCCCAGCAAACGCGTGCGTCAGCGCGTTTTAGAAAGTCTGCGTTCTCCTGTGCGCTGCTTCGAGCAGGCCAGCGGTGGAGCTGAAGCCCTCAACCACTTGGAGAGCGGCAACTGGCAGGTCCTCTTTCTTGATCGTCGCTTGCCCGACCTTGACGCTGAGGAGTTGAGCCAGACCGTTCGCCGGCGTTATCCGAGTATCGAAGTTGTGCTGCTCGATCCCGAAGTCGATCCCAGCCGCGATGCCGAAGACACCGCGGACCGCGCACCAGCAGCCGCGATCGACGGCCCCGCCGAACTCGGCCCGGTATTCGATAACGACAAGAGCAAAGATGCCGTTCTGCTCACCTCTCGATTCGTTCTCGAGACTCCGCTGCCGGGAATGATTGGGAACTCGCACGTCATGCAGGCGGTGTATCGTCTAGTGCGCCTGCTCGCGCCGCGCAACACCACCGTTCTCATCACGGGTCCGACCGGCTGCGGGAAGGAGCTTGTCGCCCGCGCGATTCATCAACTGAGTCCGCGGTCGGCGCGCACGTTCGCGGTGGTTAACTGCGCCGCCATCCCTGAGACCCTTTTGGAGGCTGAACTCTTCGGATACGCGCGCGGGGCCTTCACGGGAGCGGCGCAAAGCTATGCGGGAAGAATCCAGGCGGCGCAGGGAGGGACGCTGTTTCTCGACGAAATAGGCGAGATGCCGTTGAGTCTGCAGCCCAAGCTGCTGCGCTTTCTGGAGCAGAAGGAACTGCAGCGCCTGGGCAGCGCCGAAGTTGTGCGGGTCGATGCCCGCGTCGTCTCAGCCACGAATGCGCACCTGCTTTCTCTGGTCCGCGAGGGAAAATTTCGCGAGGATTTGTACTACCGTATCTGTGGCTTCCCCATTGAGATCCCGCCGTTGCGCGACCGCCCCGAGGACGTCGCGCAACTGGCGGCGCACTTTCTCGAAAAATATGCTCTGCGGCTGCCTGCTCCGCAATTGTCATCGACCGCGATGCAACTGCTGAAAACGCAGCCGTGGGCAGGAAACATTCGCGAACTGCAGATCGTGATGGAACGAGCACTGATTCTCTCCGAAGATCAGGCTGTAATTGGCCCCGAGCAGCTGTTGCTGGCGGACTCCAGTATCCGGAATTCGCGTTAGAGCGATGTCACTCGGTTCCTCACGCACAGTTTCTGCACTTCTTTCATATTTCGTTCTCGGGAGCAATAGGTCGCCCTCATCTGTATCCGGCATAAGAACGTTCTAAGGCAATTTATGCCGGGCTGGCCTCACTGTTGCAACGCAGATTTCATGTCCACCATTTTTCCAACCCCACGAGATCCGGCCCGAGATCCCGAACACCCGCTGGCCCGCGCCTTCGCCTCTTTGGCTCCGACTCGACGTCAATCGCGATGCTAAAACGCGCGCTCTCGCCACCAATTTGGTGTTCCGCCTGGCCAGCGATTCTTCCCACACCATTCAATTCGCGCGTGCGGAGCGAGCCTTGGTAGTTCCGCAAATCAGATAGGGACGGACGCATTCGTCCGTCCGAGGGCAGTTCGGGAAAACCGCCAGCATCGCCGCATGCTGTCAGCCTTAACCTGCTTCAGAATTGTGTTCTGAACAGTGCGCGCTGAGACTGCCGAGGTCTGTCTCTCCCGACACCTGAGGCCTACCCTTACAGCGTCCGCTTGAACAACGGTACGGCCGCCGCCAGCGTTACCGCCGCAAAAATCGACAGATAAACCATGTCCGGAACAATCGCCCCCAGTCCGGTCTCCTTGAGCAGCAGCGACTTGAATCCGTGTACCGCGTACGTAAACGGATCCACCATGGCAATTGCACGCAGCCACGCGGGGAACGCCTCTACCGGGTAGATTGCTCCGCTGGGAAAAAACAGCAGCGTATTCAGAATGCCAAACATAGCCCGCGGCACGAGCGGGTCCTCAACCCGAGCCATCAAAAGAAACATCATGGAATTGAATGCCAGGGAGGTGAGCACAATCATTATCAGTAATCCCAATATCGTTTCCAGATTGAAAATCGTTCCCACGCCCGCCAGCAGCGACCCGACGAGCGTAATAACGATTCCGGTCATCACCGCCTTGATCGCACCCGCCCCGTTCAGTCCAAACACCAACTCCGCTTTCGTAATTGGAGTTACCAGATATCCCTCATGTACCCCGCGCGCCTTGTCGTCGATGTAGAGCATCCCGCCACCGATCATTACCGATACGAACATCGCCAGCGAGATCGATCCCGGAAGCAGGAACTTCATGTACTCGATATACGGATAAAGTTCCACCACCTCGAGGGCCGTCTGCTGCATCAGTCGCGGCGACACATCGGGCTGATTCAATGCATCCGTCAGCGACTTCATTTCATCTTCGAGCGTGGAACTCATGAAGTTGTCGCTGTTGTCTACAATCAGCGCAATTCGCGGATGGTTCTTTTCGTACACCATCTTTGAATACTGCGGCGGAATGATCACCGCGCCCTGAATTTTCCCGTTGCGCACGTCCTCCCGCGCCTGCACTTCGTTGTCATAGGGGATCGCAATAAATGTCCGCATATTGGCGCGCACCGCGTCGAACGCTTCCGTGATCCGGACCGCCTGTGTTCCATGATCCTGGTCCACGATCCCCATCTTCGCGTCGCGGATCTTTCCTCCAAAAGCATTCCCGAGCACGATCAGTTGCACCAGTGGCATCACCATCGAAACCATCATCAGTGTCGGTGACCGGAAAAACTTGCGCATCTCGCGCTCGATAATTGCCATCATCCGGTTCATGGCTGCAACCCTGGCCGCTGCGGCATCTGGTACCCATAAGCTTTCACCAGCTCATCGCGCAATTGCCGCCCTGTATAGTGGACAAAGACATCGTCGAGCGTCGTGTTTTGCACCGTCAGCGTCTTAAGCGCTGCCCCCGCCACAACGGCCATCTCCACCAGATCTGTCGTGGTGCCCGACCCATTCGACGTCAGCACCCGGAACATCCCTCCGCTTTCGTTCTGCACCGAGGTTACGCCCGGCAACGCCCGCAGCCGTTCTTCCCAATCGGCTGGCGGATGCTCGAACTGCGCCTCAATCACGTTCGATCCTGGCACGCTCGCCTTCAACGCTTCTGGAGTATCCAAAGCCACCAGTTTCCCGTGGTCCACAATCGCAATCCGGTTGCATAGCCGATCCGCTTCGTCCATGTAGTGCGTCGTGATCAGTATCGTCAGCTTGCGTTTCGACTTAATGGTCGTCAGCATTTCCCAAACCGCAACGCGTGAAACTGGATCGAGGCCGGTGGTCGGCTCATCCAGGAAGAAAATCTTGGGACTGTGCACCAGTCCGCGCGCAATCTCCAGACGCCGACGCATCCCGCCCGATAGAGTTTTTGTTTGAGCTCCCCGCCACTTCGTCAAGTCCACTGTTTCCAGCAATTCCTCAATCGCCTCTTTGCGTTGCTTCGACGGAACGTCATAAAGTTTTGCGTAAATATTCAGATTCTCTTCCACGGTTAAGTCCAGATCGCTGGTCAGAGCCTGCGGAATCACTCCAATCGTCCGTCGCACCGATTCTGGATCATGGGCCACATCATGCCCCGCGACACGAGCCGAGCCGCTCGAAATCGGAATGAGAGTCGTCATCATCCGGATCAACGTGGATTTTCCCGCCCCATTCGGTCCCAGCAACCCGAAGATTTCACCTTCCTTAACGGCAAACGAAATATCGTCCACCGCGGTGAACTCGCCATATCGCTTCACGATATGTTCCACTTCGATCGCGTTCGGAGCGTCGGCCGCAACCGTGCCCCGCAGGCTGAGTTCAGAAGGCGAAATTTCTCCGCCGTTGGGCTTGTTTACATCCATTCCAATCTCCCCGACTCATGTAAAGACGGACGCATTCGTCTTTCGTCCATCCCGCCGAGCGCAACCGGGCTATGTTCTACTGCTTCCCCGCTGCCTCAGCGCTTTTAGGTGCACCCGTTAACTGCTCCGGACTCACCAACACTTCCGCCGTCATTCCAGGGACGTACGCCCCCTTCGGATTGTCGAGACGCACCTTGAGCGCAATCGTGCGTATGTCCCGCTTCCTTCGCCCCACGTCCCGCTGCGTTGCGAAATCCGCCTCCGCCGCCTTGTAGAAGACTTTTCCCGGAACTACCGTGCCTCCCGGGAGTCGAACTCGTAGCGTGTCTCCAATCCCAATGTGGTCCGCATCTGTCTCGGGAATTGCTGCGAATGTCCAAGTGTCTCTGAAATCGACCACGGTCACGATCGCCTGGCCGGCATTCACTACTTCGCCTTCGCGCGCTGCTCGCACCAGGATCGTTCCTGTCACCGGCGAGTAAATCTTCGTATAGCCCAGTCGCACTTCCGCTTCCTTCATCTGCGCTACAGCGTTCTCCGCCTGCGCCCGCGTCGATTCCACCGTGCTCTGCGCCGCTGTCGCCTGATTCGTACGGGCCAGCGCTGAATTCAGATCTGCCTGCGCCGCCGTCACCTGGTCCTTGAGCGACTGCACGCTGGCCTCTTGGGCCTTCAAATTCATTTCCGCCTGTACCCGGTCCTGATCTGACGCCACGCCCGCCTGCGCTAATCCAATCGTCCGCCGGCTGTCGCTTTCGACGCGCGTCAACATTGCTTCAGCCTGCGCCAGTTGCGCTCGCGCCGCCGCCAGTTTGGCCTGAGAATTCGCCACGTCACTGGTTGTCGATCCCTTGGTGGACTGACGCGTGTACTCGTTCGCGTTCACCTGCGACCGCATACTGGCAATCGTTGCCGCCGCTGCACGCTCTTCCGCTTCCAACTCCGACGGATCCAGCAACGCGATCAAATCCCCCTGCTTAACCTGCGTTCCTTCTTCCACCAGCAGCTTCAGAATTCGTCCCTGAATCTGCGGACTCACCACGATCTGGTTGGCATCCACCGTTCCCACCAAAACCATGTCTTTCCCTCGGGGCGTAGAAAAAAAGTAATACGTCGAGGCGATCGCCAGGATGACTCCAAGTACGATCAAGAATTTATTCCGAGCACTCATCGCAAATCTCCAAGCAACAGGTTATTTGGGGACGGGCCCCCGTCCGTCCAAGCCGAGCGAAGCTCGGAGGCGCCGATGGCAGCACCGCATCTTTCGCATCCAAACCTCAATCGAAACCTCCTCTAACTCCGACGATTCCACCAGGAGTGGCAACCTCGGCAGTGATCACCGAAACAGCGCCGCCGAAATAAAATCGAGCACAAACGCCCGGCGCTCCCGAATCCGTTTCTCCGATAACGGGTCCACATTCATCAGCATCTTCATCAGGGGCGCGGCCGTAAAGTAAAACACAATCACCGCCGCTATCGACGGCAGAAAATCCATCGGATTCACCGCCCGAAATTCGCCGGCCGCAATTCCCTCACGCAATACTCCGACCAGTTTTTCGAAGATCGGAAGGAAGTATTTCTTCGCCACGCGCTGCATCCGTGCGGTTCCCGCGCCGGATCGCACCCACTCGCCCTGCACCACGCGCGGAAACCGCGGATTGGCTGCAATGTAGTCAAAATATGTGCCGAGATATTCCAACATCTTCTGCCGTGGAGGCAGTTCGCTCTCCAGCACCGGCATCACGCGCGCCCGCAGTCCGCTGAACACGTGGTCGAGCACGGCCTCGTACAATGCATCCTTGTCCTTGAAGTAGTAATAAAGGAGCGCCTTGTTTACATGCGCCGCTCGGGCGATCGCATCGGTCCGCGCGCCCGCAATCCCATGCTCGGCAAATTCAGCTACCGCGGCATTTAGAATCGAAGACCGGCTTTCCTCGGGTCGTCCCCGAGTTCCCAGCCGGCTCCGCGAAGCGGGTAAGCGTTGTTTTGTGGGTAACGCTGCCATGTAATTAACCAGTTAGTTAGATGATACCAGACTTAGTACTTCAAGGCAAGTTGCAAATCGCAAAGGTGGGGAGTTTTCTTGATGAGCGGAGACTATGCGGGGGCGGTCCCGGACGTGGCATCAGTCAGCTCTTGAAGGAGCGAGTCGGGGTGGTGCCCAGCTGCTTTCTGAACTTGGAGATGAATGCGCTCGATCGGGTATAAACCCGCATCCAGCGCGCTCACGTGTCTTGTTCTCCGGACGCAAGGAGTTGCATAACATGCAGCAGACGTAGTTGCTGGCGCCACCAGTTAGTTGCACCCGCCTGCGATCGATGGCACTAGGAGCACTTCATCGCCATCCTGGAACGAATACGAAGCGCCTCCCAGGAAGCGAATATCTTCCTCATTCACATAGATATTCAGGAAGCGACGCGTCTCTCCCGCCTCGTCGCGCAGATGGGGCTTCAAGTCCGGAAACTGCGAGTCGAGTTCGGAGAATAGCTCACTGAGATTGGCAACCGAACAAGTGACGCGTGGCGTTCCAGCAGTGAGCCGTCGCAATGCGGTAGGAATTTGAACAATGATACTCATGAAAAACCTCTCTGGGCTAGAAGCCCGATTAAGAATGTCTGTCTTTGCCATGCTTTCTCGATGCCATACGCCCTCTCGCCATGGGCTCTCTATGCAACTGCCGTCTCAGCCGCTGAAATTGCGGCTGGAGCGGGCAGTGAACGCGCCTTCGACGCCAGGTAAGCCTCGAACTCGGCGAGCTTCGGAGCGATCGGCGTTTCGGCCTGATACCTTTCCGAAAGCACGTCGGTGGTCTTGAGGCCATTGCCGGTAATGCAGAGCACCGTCGTTTCGTCAGGCAGTATGCGGTCCTGCTGGATCAGCTTCCGCGTGGTGGCAACGGTCACTCCGCCAGCGGTTTCGGTGAAGATGCCTTCGGTCTCGGCGAGCAACTGGATACCGCCGACCACTTCGTGATCGGAAACGTCTTCTGCCCAACCTCCACTCTTGGTGATGGCCTTCAAGGCGTAATGTCCATCGGCGGGATTGCCGATCGCCAGCGATCGCGCAATCGTCTTCGGACGCTGCGGTTCAATCTCATTGTTGTACTGCTTGATCGCGGTCGAAATCGGTGAGCACCCGGAAGCCTGCGCGCCAAAAAATTTCACCGGCTTCGGATCAACGAGTTTCAGCAGAATCAATTCGTCAAACGCCTTCTTGATTTTAGTAATCAACGACCCGCCCGCCATCGGCACGACAACGTTATCGGGCAAGCGCCAGCCCAGTTGCTCGGCGATTTCATAGCCCACCGTCTTCGAGCCTTCCGCGTAATAGGGACGAAGGTTAACGTTCACGAAACCCCAGCGATGCTCGTCGGCAATCTGCGAGCACAGGCGATTGACGTGGTCGTAGCTGCCATTGATGCGGACCAGTTCGGCGCCAAACACCTGAGTGCCAAGAATCTTCGCGGGCTCCAGATCGGAAGGGATAAAGATCCAGGCCTTCAGGCCTTCGCGCGCCGCCTGCGCCGCGACCGAATTTGCCAGGTTGCCGGTGGAGGAGCAAGCGACGGTATCGAATCCGAAGCTGCGGGCATTGGCGAGCGCGACCGCAACCACGCGGTCCTTGAAACTCAAAGTGGGAAGGCACACGGCATCATTCTTAACGAAGAGGCGTCGCGATGCGATGCGATCGCCTAGCCGCGGCGCGCTGACCAGCGGGGTGAATCCAACGGGGAGGGAGGGCTGAAACCCAGCTGGCAGCGGCAGCAGTTCGCGATAGCGCCAGATGTTCGGGGCGCGCGAGGCGAACAGTTCGCGCGAAAGGCGCGGGCGGAGCGAATCGTAATCGTAGGTAATTTCGAGGGGCGAGAAACAATCTTCGCAGATACTGCGCGGTTGATTGCCCCAAGTCTTACCGCATTCGCGGCAGCGGAGCTGGTAGGTGCTCGTCTCCATGGTGCTACTTCTTTCCGTGACTGCGGGACGAGCCGGGTAAAAATACCCCAGTTAACACAAAACCCCTTTTCCGAATGGGAAAAGAGGCTCGGGAAATGCGAATAAAAAATCGCTACCCCGAATCTCATGGTCCCCGTTACCGGGCGAGAGTTGGCACCTGCGAAGGAGATATATGATCCCGATCCGGTTGCCGTGGCGTCCTAGGGCTCGTCCCTCAGCCACTCTGCATGAAATTCCGATTTGCTCAATTAAGAGCAAACTTGCAAGGTATATTATTACCGACCGAACGGTCTGTCAAGCGGGATATTAAGACGTAGGGATATTAAGACGTATTCCCTCAGCGGCGAAAGAGGCTGCGTTACCCTTCCGTTCGTGGATCAATCAGAGTTTTCCCACAAGCTATAAAGCCGTTTTTTATTTTGCGAGTTGCGGGATGGCTCAGCTGCTGCGTTGTTTACTCTTATGTTATTAATCCGTGTATACTCCCATCCCCCCTCTCCCCGCGTAGTGGAATCATAGGGTTAGGAGGAAATTCCCGCCAGATCTTTGAGTTCAAATGACTTAGAAGTAAAGTATTTATTCCTCAATCACTTAGCGTGTTTTCCACTGTCTCGGAGAGTTCGGGCCGCGGACCGAAGTCCGAGTATTTTCGTAAAATCGGTTTGGTTTTCTAGCGTTTTCGTTTTCTGCGTTTTCGTTTTCAAAGAGCGGCGATTCATGGGACTGGGGCCGCTTGGAGGAGCGTCCTCGCTGAAGGGCAGACCTCTGCTTTGCCACAGGTCGATCTCCATTTTCGCCGACGCAAATTCAGGAGTATGTGATGGTGCTCACAGCTTGCTTGTGATGAAAGAGTGGTCAAAGGGCCACCCTTCGCTTTGTGATAGGACGGGCCACCTGCCCGAAAAAAATTGTGGACGAGCGGCCGCCCGCTCGTCGAGAATCGCGCATCCGCCGAACGTTGCTGATCACGACAGCGCTAATGGCCACGTCGCTAATCACCGCGTCGCTAAATCAAGGGAGGACGCTCTTCATGACGAGTAATCCGCACCAACCTCAAAGGCCTGCTCTGGAGATGCATATGAGCGAGTTCTGGTCTGGCGACCTCGGCCTGACTCTGGTCACGATTTCGTTGGCCGTTCTCATTTTCGTGATAACCCCGCTTCGCGAGGCGGGACTTCCAGGCCGTCTTTTCTTCGATCTGGTTTTTGTCACGTTGATGGTGTTCGGAGCGCTGACCATAAAGCAGAGCTATCTCGCCAAGTTTTTCGCGATCGCCCTTATCCTGGTCTGTGCGGCGGTGCTGGCGGCCGGTCGCCTTCATCCGACACCGTTTCTCCATCAGTTGGGCAGCTTTCTGGTCGCCGCCACACTCCTTCTGTATGTCCGAATCGTATTGCTGGTGATGTTTCGCGGGGGCCCGATAACCTGGAGCCGTATTCAGGGCGGCATATGCGCTTATCTTCTGCTGGGGATGGCTTGGGCCTCCGCCTTTCAGCTGGTTGAGCAACTTATCCCAGGCTCGTTCAACTTTGTTACGGCGCCGACAGACATCGACCAACTCACATCGAAACTGATCTATTTCAGTTTCGGTACGCTGACCACCGTCGGGAGCAGTATCACGCCGCTGCTTCCGTTGGCGCGTTCGCTGACGATTGCTGAAGCCATCGTTGGACAGCTTTTTCCGGCGACCCTGATCGGCGCCCTAGTGGCCATGGCGATGGAGTCCCGCAACAAATCGTGATCGGGCGCCTGGTCAGGTGTGCGTGCCAGTGAATGCAGTGCCGCGTTCTGCGGCCGTGGTCGCCCGGTTAGCGCCCGAAACCCCTGAATGAGCGCTATCGGGATTTCTTGCGAGTGAAGCACCGCTTGTCGTCAAGCAGCCGGGTTTAAGGTTTCGTCGATCGCAACCATAATCTTTCCGTCGACAACCTTCACTGAGTAGGCGGCGACTCCTGTCCCGGGCACAGGGTACGTGCTTCCGGTGGTGACATCATATTTCCAGCCGTGTCCCCGACAAGTGACGATCTTCCCATCGAGCTTCGAAATTCCGAGCGATACTCCGTGGTGAAGACAAGCATCGTCCGTCGCGTAGACTGTTCCATCAACGTTGAAGAGCGCAATCTCCTTACCTTCAACCGAGACGCCCATGTTCCTTCCGGGGGGAAGTTGATCCAGATTCGCCACCTCAACATAGTTCGCCATAACTCACGCCGCTGTCTTGTTTGATGAATGGGGTTCCAGTTCCTCGGTCAGGATCGGCAGGCCCAGATTGAAAGTCTGAACTCCCTGAACAACGCATAGTTTCAGCACTTCCATGATTTCTTCCATGGTCGCCCCAGCCTTCAGTGCGTTGCTGATGTGGCGGCGCGTGCCTGGCGCATACATGTGGGTGACCGAAGCATCGAGGGCGATGCTGAGGAGTTCGACTTCCTTGGGCGACATAACTCCACTTTTGTAGATGCCCGTCCCCATCGCCATGAATTCGTCGGTAAATACCGGATCGAGTTCGAAGAACGGATCCCACGCCGTGTTCCACTGTCCCATCTTGCGCATGGCATCACAGGCTGGGGTGGGCTCGGTGCTGGCTCGCGGAGCCAACTGGACGTTGGCAGCTTTGGCTTCTTCAAAGACAATGGTAGCGGCCTGACTGCAGCAATGTATGGACAGGACCGATCCACACTTGAGGACAAATAAGATCTCTTCGCGGGTCGCGCCTGCTTCGAGGGCGGCCCGGATGTGGTGCCGGGTTGCGTCCGAGTTGAGATTCGTGCAGGCAGCATTCAAGCTGATGCTGACCAGTTCGATAAATTTGCGGGGGAGTACAGAATGCGTCCATGGATTGGTGCTCATCTTGAAACATAGCTCGGCCCACTTCGGATCCCACTCGCGCAGAGTGTTCAGAGCCGAATCCCACGGACCCGTAGGCATGTCAGGCACGACATCTGTATTTTGCTTATATCCCTCGGTTTCGCTCATGATGTGTCTCCTAGATCGCAGCGCACGTTTCACAGAATTCGTTCACGACCGCTCGCCTCACGCGAAGGCGGGAGCTCAGGGAGCCTGATGGGAAGACCCGACCTCCGAGCCCTCAGCCCGGCAAAGGCCGCGCCAAAAGAGTGGAGGTCCTGCCCCCGGTTGTGGAGCGGGACCCCGGCCCGCTTAGGCAACCTTAACTGCAATCGGAACGTCCAGTTTCTCCTCCCACTCGCCTGCGTGGATGTGTCCACACCCTCCCTGCGCCGCTGGATGGTACATCCCGTCCGTTTCGTGCACCATGAACCCCATGTTGCCGGGCTGGCGGTTGGGCGGCAGACCAAGGTTGGCAAGCGTCTCGGCGGTGGAGCTGTAGGTAACGCCGATCTTCAACATCTGCCGAGCTTGCTCAGCGGTGGCGATCGGACGGCCCAGCTCTTGTGCCATCCGCACGTGCCGTTCGATCATTTGGATCGTCGACATACGCTTGCCCTTCGTCGTATCCCACAGGTTGTCTTCGATACCGGCGCGGGTGTGTTGCCCTAGAGCGATACAAATCGCAGCAACGGGATGGGAAAGACGGAACGTAGTCTGGTAGGTAAAGAAAGAGCCGTGCGGTGTACGACGGATTAGCTCCATTAGGTCGAACGGATTGGCTCCGCAGATGCCCCCGCCCCCGATACTAAAGAAACCGTTCATCGGGCCCATATAGTACCCCTTGCGAATGAGGCGCTCCACCAGTTCGAGGCTGTGCACGTGGCCGAGCGCGAAATACGGTTGGATACCGTGCTGAACCAGACGCTTGATGTTTTCAAGATAGAAGTCCGGTGTCGAGTCGGCGACAAGGTTGGCCATCGCATGGAGCATTGCTGGGTTGGTAAAACGTGTTCCTTCAAAGGTATCCACGGGGTGTAACGCAGTCAGATCATAGAGGCTAGTACCACAGGTAACCGTGACCTGATCCGGCTTGGGATCGACTTCGGCCAGCTTGTGGCGAGAATCGTAACTCTGAAACTTGGCTTCTTCGCCCGGTTCGGGTGCGAAGGAGATCGACCCGCCCATCTGCAGGATCATTTTCGGAACGGCATTGCGCAGACGGCCAATCTGATCGTTGTACTGCTTGAAGTCCTTTGAGATGTGACCGGTTTTTGGGTCGCGCACGTGGATGTGCAGGAGTGTAGCTCCGGCGTTGTAACAGTCCACAGCCGCCTGAACCTGTTCGTCCCAAGTGACGGGGAGTTTCTGTTCAGGCGTGCAGTCTACCGGCATCCAGATCGGCCCGTAGGGCGCGGCTGTGATCATCAGTGGTGCTTGATTTTCGGGTAGTAGCGAGTCATCGGTGAAGTACATAAAGTTGATTCTCCTCTTGGACTTGGTTTGAAGGGTCGCGGCAAGCGACGCCATTCCCCCACTTTGCCGCGAATATGGCCGAGGGAAAGAGATTTGGATACTGTCAGAAAGTACAAGGTGTTGAAACCAAGGGTTGTCGGGCTCGGCGTCTTTCGAAAGACGCGGGCAAGACAATCCCCATCCTGAACCAAGCTAAGGCGGAAGCTGCAATAACAGGAGACTCCCTGCCTCCTCGGTTGCTTCTTTTCCGAATGGTTTACGATCGAATGGGAAAGGAGAGTTTGTATGTTTCAAGACACACTCAAAGTCGGTTTTTGTCTACGTGGCATTGCTTGCAACGCTAGCGGTAACAGCCGTACAGGCACAGAACGGTCCGGTGAAGAACGTTGTTCTGGTGCACGGTGCATGGGCCGACGGCTCTGGCTGGAGGGGCGTCTACGACATTCTCGTGAAAGACGGTTACAACGTCACCATCGTACAGGAACCGGAGACGACGTTCCAGGAGGATGTCGCAGCAACGAAGCGTGTCCTTGCCCTACAAGATGGTCCTTGCATTCTTGTCGCTCACAGCTATGGCGGAGCGGTAATTACTGAAGCGGGCGTGGATCCATCGGTGGCCGGTTTGGTATACATCGCAGCCCACATGCCAGACGCGGGAGAAAATGAGTCTGACGACGGAAGGCGTTTACCCAGCGATCTCAGCAAGTCTAACGCGATAAAGAAAACGGCTGACGGCTTCACTTACCTCGACCCGGCGCAATTTCATGAATACTTTGCAGCCGACCTTTCGGCGGAGCAAGCGGCCTTCATGGCGCGATCGCAGGTGATGAACAAGGCTGAGAATTTCAAAGGAGTCATCACCACGCCTGCGTGGAGAAGTAAACCGAGCTGGATGCTGGTAGCCGGAAGCGACAGAACGATTAACCCCGATCTCGAACGCTGGTACGCCGCACGAGCGAACAGCCACAAGGTCGAAGTCTCCGGCGCCAGCCACTCGGTCTACGTCTCGCACCCAAAGGAGGTTGCCGCGCTGATCGAAGAAGCTGCCCACCACGTTCGCTAAGAAGATCTGAATGCCACAGGATTTCAATTCCGTCGAGTCGGCGTTTGCCGTCAAGTGACCGGTTATGGGATGACTACCAGTCTGCGGCGTTGCTCATTGCGTTGCCAGGCGTTCTCAATATCTGCGAGAGGAACACGTTCCGTGTCTATGCGAAGCTCTCCGCTGGCAGCATGGGCCATGACTTTTTGCAAGGCATCGAAAAGAACATTGCGAGGCGGAATCCCCGCCGTCCCAAGAATGGTCAGCGCGGTGCTACGCAGCACGGCGGCGGGAAGTGAAATCGTCGGCCCAGCGGTTTCCCCAACTTGAACCAAGCGCGTCTCGGATGGGATCGCGCCAAACTCTTTGCGGGTTATAGCAGCCAGAAATGCTTCTACCGGGCTACCCCAGACGTAGTCAATCACGACTTGAAAGCCTGCCTGACCCGCCTCACGAATAAAAGCCTCGCCGAGTTCCTCGGCTGATGCATCGAGGCGAATGATGGCGTCCGCACCAAGCAGATGCAATGTGCTCAATGCTTGCTGGTTGCGTCCCGCAGCGACAACGCGACCTGCACCCAGAAGTTTTGCTATTTTTACGGCGAGTTTACCCGTCACTCCGGTCGCACCGAGAATGAGTACGTTTTCACCCGGCAGCAGCTTGGCGCGGTAGGCAAGTGTGAGCCAGGCGGAGACGCCGGGATTGGGCAGGGCAGCGGTGGTCTCGTCATCTACTTCGGGAGGGACGGGAAACGCGAATGCCCGGCGCACGACCGTGCGTTGTGCCATCGCACCGTAAGGGGCCCGGGTTCCACCGAAGAAGACCCTTTGTCCATCGCTGAGATGCCCAACTCCATCGGAGCCGCAGACGAGAGGGAAGTCGTGCGGACTGGCATAGTGGGAGCCGTCAGCCAGTTGTTTGTCGATAGGCTTCAGCGACGCGGCGTGAACATGCACAATGACTTCGTCGTCACCGGCGATGGGCTCGGGGAACGGTTCGCAACGGGGTGGTTTTCCGAGAGAGTGGAGAACAGCAGCATCCATAGTGGCCTCCTCGCGACCGAAGGCCTGTAGAAAACTTCCTCCCGCCGGTCGGCCTGCCGATTTTGCCACAGCATTTTACGCGAGGCGACGGTGAATCGATGATGCTAACCGGTGTTCGCAATGCCCGGGTTTGACCCTGGTTTTCTTAGGACTGTAAGATCAGAGATTCCTTCTTCTAACCGGAAATCTGCAGAGGTTTGCTGGGCGGGGACGGAGGAATGCGTCCGTCGCTTCGGGCGCTGGAGATCGTTACCAACATCATGCCGCACGAATTGCCAAAAGCTTACGAACCGGGCGCTATTGAGGCGCGCTGGGCCGACTATTGGGTGCAGGAAAAGTTGTTTCATGTGGAGACGCCTGCGCCGGGAGATTCGCGTCCGGTATTTACGCTGCTTTTGCCACCTCCGAATGTTACGGGGCGGCTACATATGGGACACATGCTGAACCAGACGCAGATGGACATATTGGTGCGCTGGCATCGCATGCGCGGGTTTATCACTTTGTGGCTGCCGGGGACGGATCATGCGGGCATTGCCACGCAGATGATGGTGGAGCGCCAACTGGCGAAGGAAGGCAAGAAGCGGCGCGAGATGGGGCGCGAGGAATTTGTGAAGCGCGTCTGGGAATGGAAGCGCGAGTATGGAGGCGCGATTCTGGAGCAGATGAAGCGGCTGGGCGCGTCCGTCGATTGGGGGCGCGAGTACTTCACGATGGATGAAAATCTTTCGCGCGCGGTGCGGGAAGTGTTCGTGCGGCTGTATGAAGAGGGGCTCATTTATCGCGGGAAGTACATTGTGAACTGGTGTCCGCGGTGCGAGACGGCGATTTCGGACCTTGAGGTGAAGCACGAAGAGGTGGCGGGGAAGCTGTGGGAGATACGGTATCCAGTGGTGGGCGCGGAAGCCGCCTCGCTGCGCTCGGCGGGGCGGACGAATGCGTCCGCCGCTACGCAGGCAGACGCGCGGGAGTTTGTGACGGTGGCTACTACGCGTCCGGAGACTATGTTGGGCGACACGGCCGTCGCGGTGAATGCTTCCGACGAGCGGTACTTCCATCTGCATGGGAAGTCGGTGCTTTTGCCTTTGATGAAGCGGGAGATTCCTATCATCCTGGATGAGATTGCCAAGCCGGAGTTTGGGACGGGGGCGGTGAAGATTACTCCGGCGCATGACGCGAATGATTTCGAGGCGGGGAAGCGGCACGGGCTGACGCCGATCGATGTGATGGATCTGCACGCGCGGATGAATGAGAATGCGGGTCCATATAAAGGACTGGATCGTTATGCGGCGCGCGAAGCGGTGCTGGCGGATTTGAAAGAGCAGGGATTCCTGGTCGCGGAAAAGGATTACACGGTGCCGCTGGGGAAATGCGACCGGTGCGGCACGGTGGTCGAGCCGCGTCTGTCGGAGCAGTGGTTTGTGAAGATTGCTCCGCTGGCGAAGAAGGCGATTGCGGCGGTGGAATCGGGCGAGATTACGATTACTCCCGAGAATTACAAGCAGATTTATTTGAACTGGATGTACAACATTCACGACTGGACGATCTCGCGGCAGCTGTGGTGGGGGCATCGGATTCCGGTGTGGCACTGCGGCGATTGTCACGAGGTGATTGTGGCGCGCGAGACGCCGGTGAAGTGTCCAAATCTAAAGTGCGGCAGTGCGAAGCTGGAGCAGGATACGGACGTGCTGGATACGTGGTTCTCGTCGGGGCTGCTGCCGTTCACGACGCTGGGCTGGCCGGAGAAGACGCGCGATGCTGAAGTTTTCTATCCGACGACGCTGCTGATCACGGCTTACGAAATCCTGTTCTTCTGGGTGGCGCGAATGATCATGTTTGGCTGCCACTTCATGGACGGGCACCAGCAGGACACGGCGATGAAGCGGGCGAGCGGCTGGGGGGACAAAAAGGATGACAGCGTCCCGTTTCGCGAGGTTTATATTCATGCGCTGGTGCGCGACGCGGAGCGGCAGAAGATGTCGAAGACGAAGGGGAACGTGCTGGATCCGATCGAGGTGATCGAGAAGTACGGGACGGATGCCACGCGGTTTACTTTGGCGTCAATGGCGGCGCCGGGAACGGATATTGCGTTCAGCGAGAGCCGCACAGCGGGCTATCGGAATTTTGCCAACAAGATATGGAACGCGGCGCGGTTCATGTTCATGAATGTGGACCGGATTGACTCGGGCCTGCGGCCCGGGGCGGACGAGGGCGGCCGTCCCTCCATGAGCTCGGGTGTTGCGGGGTTTCGGGCTTCTACGCTTGAAAATCGGTGGATTTTGTCGCGGTTCAATCGGGCGAGTGCGGACGTGAACTCGTCGTTGCAGACTTATCGTTTCGACGAGGCGGCTAACCGCATCTACGATTTTTTCTGGGCTGAGTTCTGCGATTGGTATCTTGAGTTGATCAAGCCGCGGCTGAATGTGGAAGGCGCGGAGGCGGGCCTGCGGCCCGAGGGCGGACAGGGATGTCCGCCCGACACGGCTCGAGCTGCTTGCGCGAATCTCGTGAATCTGTTTGAGGCTTCGCTGCGGCTGCTGCATCCGGTGATGCCATTTATTACGGAGGAAATCTGGCACGCGATGTATGAGGGCAAGCCACCGCTAAAGTCGATTGCACTGGCGGCGTATCCGGCGGTGGATGAAAAGCAGATCGACCTGGCGGCGGAGACGGAGATGGCGATTCTGCAGGATTTGATCGTCAGCGTACGAAATCTGCGCGCGGAAATGAAGGTTGAGCCCAAGGTGAAAGTTCCGATTGACGTATTTGCGCATGAGGCCGAGATTCGCAGCTTGTTCGCACAGAATGTGACGGCGATCGAGCGGCTGGCGAGCGTGGAGAAGATCACGTTCGTGGAAGCGTCGCTGGAGAAAGTCGCCGGCGCGCGCAGCACGTCTCGGTTCGATGTGCGATTGGTTTATGAAAGAAAGATTGATGTGGCGGCGGAGTGTGAGCGGCTGAAAAAGGAATTGGATAAGATCGAGAAAGAAATGGCGAACGGGCAGCGGCAGCTATCGAATGAACAGTTTCTGGCGAAGGCTCCGGTGAAAGTGGTGGAGGGGCTGAAGGCGCGTGCGGAAGAGTTGAAGGTGCTACGGGAGAAGACGTTGGCCAAGACGAAAGAGTTAGGGTGCACATAGCGACAAGCGGCGGCTCTTCGAGCCGCTGGACAGCCGGGGGCGGCTGTCCCTACGCAAACCCGAACGAGCGATGAGTGCTTCGCTTCATGTGATGTTGGTCGGAATGCCGGCGGGAGGCCGGTGCTGCCTCATGCGGCGCTACCTATGGACTGGAATTCACGGCGGATTACGGCGATTCTTGAGAACGCGCTGAACGAAGATCGGGCTACGCGCGATGCGACGAGCTATGCCTGCATCGATCCCAACCAGCGCGCTACGGCGACGATTATCGCCAGGCAGGAATGCATTCTGGCCGGCCTGGGATGCGTGCCCCGGATACTCGACGTCTATGCGGCGCTGGATGGGGCGGTTACCTCGCATTATGAGGTGACGAGTCATCCATCGATTTTTGATGGCATTCGGGTGCATGCGGGGCAGCAGATCGCGGTGATCCAGCATAATGCGCGGGTGATTCTGTCGTGCGAACGGGTGATTCTGAATTTTCTGCAACGCATGGCTGGAATCGCGACCACGACGCGCACCTTTGCCGATGCGGTGCAAGGGACGCACGTGCGGATTCTCGATACGCGAAAGACGGCGCCGGGGCTGCGCGTGATTGACAAGTATGCGGTGCGGTGTGGGGGCGGGCAGAATCACCGGCTCGATCTTTCTGACGGAGTATTGATCAAGAACAATCACATTGCGCTCGCCGGGGGCGCGATGCAGGCGCTGGAGCGCGCGATCCACAACCGGCGCGGGCGGCAGCCGATTGAGATTGAAGTACGGTCGCTCGAAGAACTGCAGCAGGCGCTGGATCACGGAGCGGAGGCGATTCTGCTCGATCATGTGAGCGTGGAGAATGTCCGGAAGGCAGTTGAGATTTGTTCGCGGCAATCGCGGCGGATCCCGCTGGAATGCGCGGGCGGAATCACGCTGGAGAACGTGCGGTCGTATGCGGAGACGGGCGTGGATTTCATTTCGGTGGGAGCGCTCACGCAGTCGGCGACCGCGGTGGATATGAGTTTGAAAGTGACGCCGGCGTAAATTATCCGGTGGAGCGCCGGGCGTCTTCCCCGGCCATCGGGATATCTAAGCGGGCCGGGCGGGGACGCCCGGCACTCCATAAAACTGCCAAGCCCGAATCAGTCCTGACTGGTTATAATTCCCTCCATCGCAGCCTCTACAAAAACTCGCAGCTTGCCGTCGGTGCACAAAGCGACCGATATTCGGCTGGGCCGTATTGTCCGGCTGCTCATGAGCCACGCCACGGTTGTGGTCAGTGGCACGCGGGTTGCGGAGGAGATGGGGACGAGCCGGTCGGAAGTCTGGCGGTTGATTCAGCAACTGCGCGGGTTGGGCGTGGATGTGGCGGGACATCCGGCGACGGGCTATCAACTGCGAGCGGTGCCTGATTTGCTGCTTCCGGAAATGTTAACGCCTTCTTTGAAGGGCACGATTTTTGGAGGCGTTGGAAGGCGTGGCCCTCAGGGGCTAAAGCCCACGTCTTTACAGGGCGCTGACGGTACGGCTAAAGCCGTGCCCTACCCAAAACCGGTTTATGAGACCAGCGCCCCGCAGATCCATCATTATTACAAAATCGGATCGACCAATTCGGAGGCTATGCAAGCGGCGGCGGGGGGCGCGCCCGAAGGCAGCGCATTTCTTGCCGAGGAACAACTGGCAGGGCGGGGACGCGGCGCGCACACGTGGCACTCGGCGCGGTCGACGGGCATTTATTGTTCGGTAATTTTGCGTCCGGTGATACCCCCTTCGGTGGCGCTGATTTTTTCCCTGGCGGCGGGTCTGGCGGTGCATGCTGCGGTGTCGGAGATTGCTCCGCAACTGCAGGTGGATTTGAAATGGCCGAATGATGCTCTGCTTGGCGGCAAGAAGTTCTGTGGCATTCTCACGGAAATGAATGCCGAGGTTACGAGGGTGCGTTATCTGGTGGTCGGGGTGGGCATCAACGTAAACCAGGTAAAGTTGCCGGCGGAACTGCGCGAAATTGCGACTTCGTTGCGGATCGCGACGGGCACGGAGTGGTCGCGGGTCGAACTCTGCGTGGCTCTGCTGAAAGCGCTTGACCGGGAGTACCGGAGCCTGGTGGAGGACGAGGGGGCGCGTCGCGCGATCCTGCGCCGGTTCGAGGCGAGCTCTTCCTCGGTGCGCGGCGCGAAAGTCGCGATCGAGGAGAACGGCGGCCTGGCGGGCGTCACGGACGGATTAGATGAGCGCGGATTCTTGCGGGTAAGAACCGCAGAGGGAGTGCGGACGGTGCTTAGCGGAACAGTGAGGATTATTGGTAATTTGTGATTTGTAATTTGCAATTTAAGATCAGGAGCTCTCCAACACAAATTACAAATCACAAATTTCCAATTACAAATTTCTTATGCTCCTCGTCATTGATGTAGGAAACACGAATACGGTGCTGGGCGTCTTTGCGGAGGTGGCTCACCGTCCGGGGGAGGATGTGACCACACCCACGGCGCGGTACGAGCGGCTGGTCGCGAACTGGCGCGTCGGTTCGCATCTGACGCGCACGGTGGACGAGTATGGGGTCATCTTCCGCAATCTTTTCTCCATGGACAATCTGGAAGTTACGGACGTGCATGGGATCGTAATTTCATCGGTGGTGCCGCCGCTGGATTCGGTGCTGCGGCAGGTATGCGAGCGCTATTTCAACAGCAAGCCGCTGTTCATCGAGCCAGGGGTGAAGACGGGCATGCAGGTGTTGTATGACAATCCCGCGGAAGTGGGCGCGGATCGCATCGTGAACGCGGTTGCCGCGTTTGAGAAATATGGCGGGCCCTGCGTGATCGTGGACTTTGGCACGGCGACGACCTTCGATTGCATTTCGAAGAAGGGCGAGTACATGGGGGGAGTGATTTGCCCGGGGATTGGGATTTCGGCAAACGCACTATTCCAGCGCACGGCGCGGCTGCCGCGGGTAGAGATTCGCAAACCGGCGCGGGTGATTGGAACGAACACGGTCGGCAGTTTGCAGTCCGGACTCTACTATGGGTATCTCGGCTTGGTCGACGGCATTCTGGAGCGGCTGTTGGATGAGTTAGGGGCGGAAACTCGAGTGATTGCGACGGGAGGACTGGGGTCGCTGATCGGCACAGCTTCTCACTTCATTAAAGATGTGGATGAGTTTCTGACGCTGGAGGGGCTGCGGATCATCTGGGATCGGAACCAGTCATTTCGGCGTGAAGCCGCGCCAAAAGCGGCTAAGGCGGCTGTGGCTCCGGCTAAGCCGGGGGGCACGGATGCGAAACCGTGGCCTTCGCCGAAGTCTCCTAAATCGCGGTGAGGGGCTGACGTATCCGGCCGGTTAATTCTTGTCTGTCGTGGAAAATTACTTCAATTACTTCACTGAAATCGAAGAACATTATTTGCGGCGGCGGGGGACGCATCTGCTGCTCTCGACACTTGATTGGGCTTTGATTGAGACCTGGAAAAGTGCGGGGGTGCCGCTGGAGGCGGTGCTCCGGGGCGTGGATGATGCGTTTGACAAGTATGATCAGCGTCCCACGAATTCGAAGAAAGTGAACAGCCTTGCATATTGTTCGCAGGCGGTGTTGGCTGCGGCGGAAGATATGAAGGAAGCGGCGGTGGGTGCGTCGAGCGAGGGAATAGCGGAGCGCGAAGCTGGATTTGAAGTGGCGCAGATTGCGGCGTTCTTGCGCGAGAACGCGGAGCGGCTGGAGAGAGCGAAGCTTCCGGAACGCCCTGGATTCGCGTCTGGGGCATTGGCGCGGGAAGAGGCAGGTTCGCTTCGTGATATGGCCGAGGCAATGGAGAGGAGCGGGAAGCTTCCGCGGCTGGAAGATTTGGAGCGACGGCTGACGGTGATGGAAGAGAAGCTATTCGCGGTGATGATGGCAGCGGCTCGGGATGAAGATCTGGTGAAGGTGCGCGCGGAGGCGGATCGGGACATTGCTCCTTATCGGCGAAATATGACGGTGGCGCAGGTTGAGCAGTTGCACAAGCAGTACGTGCACAAGCGGCTGCTGGAGAGCTGTGGCGTGCCGCGGCTCAGTTTGTTCTACATGCATTAACCACGTAGGGATAGCCGCCCCTTCGGCAAGCTCAGGGCAGGCTCTCGACTGTCCAGCGGGGCGACCCGCCACCGTGGAATGCATGAAGCACTAACGAAACCTTGGCGAGCTGCGCTCGCCGGGACAGCCGAGGGCGGCTGTCGCCACGCAACCCTATGCTTCTTTCCATCGAAAAACTGATTTATGGCGGGGACGGGTTGGCGCGGGCTGTGGCTGGCGCGGACGGGCGCAGCATGGCGGTGTTTGTGCCATTTGTGCTGCCGGGAGAGCGGGTTGAGGCCGAGATCCAGCAAGAGAAGCCGGGTTTCGCGCGCGGATCAGTGACGCAGTTAATCGAAACATCGCCCGATCGCATGGAAGCGCGTTGTCCATACTTTCGGCAATGTGGCGGATGCCATTACCAGCACATTTCGTATCCGCGGCAACTGGAGTTCAAGGCGTCAATTTTGCGCGAGACGCTGCAGCGGATTGCGAAAATTGAGCTGAGATCCGAGATTCGCGTGCATCCGTCTCCTCCATGGAACTATCGCAATCGGACGCGCCTACAGGTGCGGGTTGCGCCAGAATTCAGGTTGGGATATTTCCGGTTCGGCTCGCACGAATTCCTTTCGGTGCGCGAGTGTCCAATCAGTTCGCCATTGATCAATCGAGTAATTGCGCGAGTGCTTGAGCTCGGCGGATTAGGCTGCCCGGCAGAGGTGGACGAGATTGAGTTGTTTGCCGATGCGGCGGATGAGCGTTTGCTGGCTTGGGCGTTTTGCGGACGCGAGGCTGACCAAAAACGTTTGTTGCGGTGGGCGCAGGAACTGGAGCGCGAGTTACCGGAAATCAGCGGCGTTACGTTCTTCTCCTCGCGAAGACGGGGGGAAGAAGACGAGTTGCACGAACCCAAGGTGCGGGCGCAATCGGGGGCCAAGGTAATTCGATATCGAACCAGAGGACACGAGTACGAGGTGAGTGCGGGATCCTTTTTCCAGGTGAACCGGCATCTGATCGACGAACTGGCTTCGGTGGTGACCGGCAATGTGCGGGGAGAGGTTGCGCTTGATCTGTATGCCGGTGTGGGTCTGTTTTCGGCGGTTTTGGCGGAAAACTTTCATCACAATTTTAGTGTAGAGCCGTCACAGACATCCTATGCCGACCTGGTGAAGAATGTTCCTGCGAACGTGAAAGCGGTGGGCGCGAGAACCGAGGATTACCTGAGTAGCGGGCTGGTGCGGAAGCGTCCTGACTTAATTGTCGTGGACCCGCCCCGCACTGGCCTTGGCAAGAAGGTTGTCCGCGCTTTGGTGGACCTCGGAGCACCGCGCATCCGATATGTTTCGTGCGATCCGGCGACGCTGGCCAGGGATTTAGCCACCCTGCTGGCGGCTGGATACCACGTTGAGGAAGCTCACTTATTCGATTTGTTTCCGGAGACGTTTCACATCGAATCGGTGATGCTGCTGGAGCGCTGACCGCTTTCACGGCGCCCAGTTCCTCCTGGAAGACGGGTGGTGGAGAAGGCTCTGGCGCGAAGAAGGTCTGCGCCAGAGCCCCGCTCGTCATCTTGCTGGTTTCCGACTTGATCCGTTGCATCCACTTTGTTTTGAATTTGTTTCGAATATGACAAATGAGGAGAAGCCGCCACGGCAGCCGTTGTTCTGGGCGGCAGCTGTATTTTCGGTGGGGCTGTGGGCAGGGGCGCGAGCTTGGCGGCCGCCGTCCTGGTGGGTGATCGCATTGGTGGCGTTCGTTTTCGCGGCTTCATGGTTTCTTCCGAAACGCGCGTGGCTGGCCAAGGTTCTTTCTCTGGGCGCGTGGTTCATTCTGGGCGCGTTTGTGATTCAGATTCGGGGTCAGGAGATGAATGAATCCCATGATGCCGCGCGCATTTTGGGGCTGGCGGATGGGCGTCGAGTGATACTTACGGCGCGGGTGATGCGGGAGGGCTATGCCCGGGAGGCGGGGCCAAAGTCGGTTCGTGAATCCATCGATGTGGAGACAGAGACGGTCGCGAGCGGGGGCGAAACGTGGCCGATAAGGGCCGGAGTACGGCTGACGGTTTATGAAAAAACAGGTGAGGATCGGGTGATCGGCCAATCGGGCGATCGGGTGGTCTTAGATGACCCGATGGCCCGATCACCCGATGACCCAATCCTTACATACGGTACTCGGCTGCGCATTCTTGCGAAGCTGCATCCGGCGCGCAATTACCGGAATCCGGGAGCCTTCGATTACGAAGGCTATCTGCGCGACAACGGCATCAGCGCGTTGGGGTCGGCGGAGGCGACGGATATGGAGCAGCTCCCAGGGTTCTCGGGCAGTCGCATTGAACTCTGGCGAACGCGCGTGCATGCCAGCATGGTGGCCAAGATTCACCAGTTGTGGCCAGCGTCGCAGGCATCGCTTATGGATGCGATGGTTCTCGGCGAAGAATCGTTTCTGCGCAACTCGACACGCGTGGAGTATCAGCGCTCGGGGACTTATCACGTGCTGGTTGTCTCCGGAATGAATTTGAGTATTCTGGCGTTCGCTATTTTCTGGGTGCTGCGCCAGTTTCGGGTGGATCCGGCGGTGGCGGCGATCACGACGGTCGTGGTCTCGTTTGCATACGCGTTTGTCGTGGGAGTTGGTCCTCCCGTGTGGCGCGCGGCACTGATGCTCGCGACTTATTTGGGGGCGCGACTGCTGTATCGCGAGCGCAACATGATGAACGCGATTGGAGCAGCGGCGCTGGGAGTTCTGATTGTCGATCCGCGGGCTCTGTTTGGAGCAAGTTTTCGGCTGACATTTCTGGCCGTCATTATTATTGCGGGCATCGGCTCGCCGATTTTGGAGCGGACTACCTTGCCTTACACGAGGGGGCTACGGCTTTTGCCGGCGGCGAGCTACGGTCTGCACGTCGCGCCGAAGGTAGCGCAGTTTCGGCTTGATCTACGGTTGATCGCAGGGCGGCTGCGGAGGCTCGTCGGCAACCACCTCAGCCTAGCCCTGCCGTCGATTGTTTTGCGCGTGGCGATTGGGGTGAGCGAACTGATCTTCATCTCGGCGCTGATGCAGGCAGGACTGGCGCTGTTGATGGCCTATCACTTCCACCGAGCGACCACGATGGGAATGCCGGCGAATCTGGCAGTGATTCCGTTGACGCAGGTGTTGATGCCTTGCGCCGCTGCGGCCGTCGGCTTGGGATACATTTCGACGACGCTGGCGCGGCCTGCGGTTTGGATTTCGGGGTTGGCGCTTGAAGGAATCGCGGAACGGTGCACTGGCTGGGCGGGGCGCGGGTTGGGGGTGCCTCAGCTTTCGGCAATTCGATCGCCGACTTGCGAGTGGCCATGCCTTCGCTGGCGATGATCTTGCTCTCGATTGCGGCACTCGTATTCGCGATGCTGATGGCGCGACGCGCGCGCGGGATGGCCTTCGCCTCCGTGGCGCTGTTGTTCGGAGTTGCAGGTTGGATTGCGTTTGTCCCTTCGCGGCCTCACCTTCGACGTGGCGTGATGGAGATGACCACCATCGACGTTGGGCAGGGGGATTCTATTTTGCTGGTCACACCCGAGGGTCGCGCGCTGCTGATCGATGCGGGAGGGCTGCCGCAGTGGATGCATTCCGACTTCGATCTCGGAGAACAGGTGGTCTCTTCTTATCTGTGGAATCGAGGGATCGATCATCTTGATGTCGTAGTGATCACGCATCCACATGCCGACCACCTGGGCGGGATGCCGGCGGTGATAGCAAATTTCCATCCTCGAGAACTTTGGCTGAGCATTGACCAGCCGGTGGGGCAACTACGTCCAATCGTGGAGCAGGCGGAGCGGGCGGGAATGGCAGTTTCCGTAAAAAAAGAAGGCGATGAATTCGATTATGGTGGAGCGCATTTCACGATGCTTGCTCCCGGTCGTGACCAGATCACGGGCTTGATGCGTCCGAACGACGATTGCCTGGTATTTACGGCGGCGTTTGGCGGGACGACGGCGTTGCTGGAGGGAGACGCGGAGCGTCCGGTGGAGCGGCGCGTGGTGGAGGAACATCCGGAGGCAATGCTGTTGAAGGTGGCACATCATGGAAGCGCGAGTGGGACGTCGGCAGAGTTGCTGGCAACGGTTCGTCCGCGATACGCGGTGAGTTTCGGTGGGGGCGCGGAATGGGTATGGACATCCGCGGCGGGAAGTGCTGGAACGGCTGGAGCACGCGGGGGTGAAGACCTTCCGCACGGACGAGGAGGGCGCGATCAGTTTTTATTTGGACGGTAGGTCGGTGACTCCGGAAGTTGCGATTCTGCACTGATGCTCTAAGGAGGTTGCGGAAAAAGTGTTTACTCGCGCTGCAGTCTCACCGGCGGATAAAGCCGAATTCAAAACAAAGCAGTTATCGCAGCGGTGAACCGCTGCGCCACCCAAAAGCAAGAGCCTGCTTGACGCCGCGGGAGGCGCGGCAAACCGCGTCTCTGCCACAGACCTTCTTATCCGCTGATGTCGGCGGTCTCGTCGTCGAGGGGCGGCAAATTGCGGTAGGCCTCGATAATCTTCTTCGCTTCGGGAGCGTCTTCTTCGCGGACCAGAATCACGTTTCCACCCACGCCGGGGAACGCGTTCTGGACGGCGTCGAGAGACTTCAGGTCCGACTCGATGCCGGCGGATTCCAGCAAGCCTTGTACGACGATCGCTTCGTTCTCCTGCTCGGTATCAAAAATCTTGACGAGCTTTTCGTTGGGCTCGGGTTCGGGCTGCGGCGAGGAATTAGTCGGCTGTGGCATTCGTCCTCCGTAAAATGGTTTAGCAACAGATTACGGCAGTCACGGTCTCTCTGTCTCCGGGTAACAAAAGTATAGGGCCAATGGGCGATTGCTTCGTGGGCGGAAGGTGGCACAATGGAGCGATTGGGGCGCAACGCGGGGCGTGCGGTTGACATCCAAAGAAGTGCGATAAAGAAGTGCGAAGAAGGGCGAGAACAGGCATGGCGTCGCAAGCAGAACCGACGGGCGGAGAACATAACGAGGGGATGGAGGAAGCCCGACGGCTGCGGCGCCTGCAGATGATGATGAGCATGGTGATGTCGGTGATCAGCCAGGATCCCGACCTGACGCTGGAAGAAGCGGCCGAGATGGCGGCCAACGCGCGACGGGCGGCGCTGAACATGTTTCCGGATAAAGAACTTGCCTACGATATCCTCTACCGGCCGCGCCTGCAGCGGTTGATGAATGAACGTTTCCGGCTGCAATAAAACCTCGGTATTCTCCTGCCTTCAGATACGGCGTCTCCCTGGTCCTCGGCGGCAAGAATAGAATTTTTGGCAGACGTTCGACATCGAACATACCGAATCGAGGGGCGGTTGTAATACTGCCGTTTCCAATGAACAAGAGCGACAACGAACGCGTTCACGAGCTCTGCGGGCTGATCGTGCTGGAACAGGATCCAGAAAAATTCAAGAAGCTTTGCCAGGAGCTGAATCGCATTTTGAGCTCCAATGCGCCACCACCGCAGAGTGACGAGCCGGTAGAAGACATCGCGGACGGCGAAGCAGGCAGTTAGTTCTCGGCTGCGATTCACGGTGCAGGAAACAAGATAAGCGGCGGTCGCAGGGAAGTCCGGTTGGTCTAGTGCGCCAACGTTTCGGTTCGGAAGGGGATTTTCTACATTTCTTCTCCCCTTAGATTGCTTGGAACATCCGTACGATCTCGGCGGGAACTACGGGTTCTCTGATACGAACCGAAGTTGCCCGTTGCATCGAAACGGACATGGATACTTTGGCAAACGAAAAAACCGTCGTCAAGAAACCGATACGATCGATCAAAGTCACTCCGTTGCTTCCCGGCGCCCGCACAGACGTGGCGGGGAAAGCGGTGAGCAATGTGATTCTGCTGTCGCTGCCGGATGACGAGTACAACCTGCTTCGGCCCCACCTGGAGACGACTGCGCTGGCGCAGTACGACATTCTGCACGAACCGGGGCAAAAGATCGATTTCACCTATTTTCTGAATGAGGGCATGGTCTCTCTGGTGGCTCTGAGTCGTGATGGGAGAAGCGTCGAAGTAGGCATCGTGGGCAAGGAAGGAATGGTGGGGATGCCTTTGACGGTGGGCCTGCGGCAAGGGACGTTTCGTGCCATCATGCAAATGCCGGGGACGGGATTGGCGATACGATCGGAGATCTTTGAAGATATATTGCCGGTCGCTCCGACTTTGCGGGCAGAACTCAGCCGTTTCGCGCTCATGCACGGCATTCAGGTAGCGCAGTTGGCGGCGTGCAACCGGCTGCATGAGGTGGAGCAGCGGCTGGCACGCTGGCTGCTGATGTGTCAGGACCGCGTGGATTCCGCGCTGCTTCCCTTAACCCATGAATTTCTGGCGCAGATGATTGGCACCGGGCGTCCGAGCGTCAGTTTAGCGATGGGTGTGCTGGAAACTGCCGGGCTGATTGAAAATTTGCGGGGCACGATGAAGATACTAAAGCGCAAGCGCCTGGAAGAAGTTGCGTGCGAGTGTTACGGCGTGATCCAGCACTTTAATGGCGGTCTGGGGCTGAAGTAACGGGTGGGGCTTGAAATACGTTTTCCCCAAGCGGCTAAAAGCCGTGCCCTCTCTCAAAGCAAATTCGAGTCAAAGTAAACGCAAACTGGCCCGTTGCGACGGGGCTCCGTTCCTTGACAGCGTTATTTTTGGCCTTTATTCTTACTTATTGCTCCCTGAGAGACTTTCGTCTCTATGCGCACTTCCGCGGGCCTTTGCGGTAATTTGAGTGGGGGCGGCGGAGGTTCCATTTCCAATGTTCATCGAACTCAAGGATCTGGAGATTCACCCGGTCGATTTCCGGGAGGAGTACACCCCGGGTGTGATTGATCTGGGGGAAGAGGTGCGGCAGCGGTCGCCGCTTCGGACCGAAGGCCGGGCTGATCTGGTCGAAGAGCATCACGGCAAGCACAAGGTGGTGCAGGACATCCGGGTAAAGGGCAAGTTGGCGACGAGCGTGGAAGTGGCTTGCGCGCGCTGTCTGGATCCGGTGGTGCACGCGGTGGAACGGAGCTTCGATCTGCTGTACCGTCCGCTGGGCATTGATGCGGGCCACGAAGAGCTTTCGGTCACCGACGCCGAGGCTGAGATCGGGTATTACGAAGGCGAAGGGTTGCTGCTCGAAGACGCGCTGCGTGAGCAGGTACTGTTGGCATTGCCTTTGAAGACGGTTTGCCGCGAAGATTGTAAGGGTTTGTGTCCGCACTGCGGCAAGAATTTGAATGAAGTTCAGTGCTCCTGCGTGGACGCGGTTGAGGATCCACGGTGGTCGGCGCTGAAAGAGATACGTACGAAATTGAATCAATAGGAGAAAGTTCTCAGTTCCCGGTTCTCAGTTTTCAGTTAACCCGCTTTGACTGAGAACTGAGAACTGAGAACTGAGAACTAAAAACAATGCCTAATCCAAAACGTCGACATTCGCAAAAGCGCACCGCGACGCGGCGCGCACACGACTCGCTCTCGAAGCACTCGCTGTCGGAGTGTCCAAACTGTCACGAGCAGAAGATGCCGCATCGAGCTTGCCCGAAGTGTGGAACCTACAAGGGCCGCGAAGTATTAGAGATTGAAGAGAAGTCGTAGTTTCCGTTTTTCATCCATCCTCCATGCCTACCGTAATCGCACTTGATGCGATGGGTTCCGACAAGGCGCCGAAGCCTGAGATCGAAGGCGCTTTGCAGGCGGCGCGCCATCATGGCGTGCGTGTGCTTCTGGTGGGGCCGGAGACACGGTTGCGGGCCGAGTTGGCGCGCTATCCCGGCGCTCGGCGACTGGGCGTGGAAATCGTTCATGCCAGCGAAGTCATCACCATGGAAGACAAAGTGGAGGCGGTTCGCGGCAAGCGCGATTCATCGATCCGCGTGGGACTGCGACTGGTGCGCGAAGGGCGCGCGGCGGGCTTTGTGACGGCGGGCAATACCGGCGTGGCGATGGCGACGGCCAAAGTGGTGCTCGGCGCTTTGCCGGGAGTGGATCGTCCGGCGCTGGCGGCGGCGTTCCCTACGGTTCTGAACACGGCGGCGGTTCTGCTCGATGTGGGAGCGAACGTGGATTGCACTCCCAATAATCTGGAGCAGTTTGCGGTGATGGGTGATATTTATTGCCGGTCGATTTTCGAGATGAAGCATCCGCGAGTGGGGCTGCTTTCGATTGGCGAAGAAGAAGGCAAAGGCAACGAGCTGACTCGCGAGGCGTTTCAGCTGCTAAAGCGGCTTCCGATTAATTTTGTCGGCAACGTGGAAGGCCGCGATTTATACAACGGGCATGTGGATGTGATTGTGGCCGACGGATTTGTGGGCAATGTAGCGCTGAAGACTTCAGAAGGCGTGGCGCGGCTGGTGCGCGCGGTGCTGAAGGAAACTTTAAAGGCGACGATCACGCGGCAGGTGGGCGCGTATATTTCGCGGAACGCGTTTTCTGATTTCAAGAAGCGGCTGGATCACACCGAGTATGGTGGCGCTCCGCTACTGGGCGTGAAGGGTGTGTGCATCATCACGCATGGCTCGTCGAATACGAATGCCATCAAGAACGCGGTGCGGGTGGCCGCGGAATTCGCCGAGGGAAAAGTCAACGAGGCGATCGAGCGTGAACTCGCGGGACTGAGCGTGGCGTCGGGCGTGGCTACCTAAGGTCGCGAGCATATTTTCTAGACGAGCATATTTCGAGCATATTGAATGACGAGTTCTAATTCTTCCGTGGTTTTTCTTTTTCCCGGCCAGGGGTCGCAGGCGGTTGGCATGGGCAAAGAGCTGGCCGACAACTATCCGGTGGCGCGTCAGACCTTTGAGGAGGCTGACGAAGCGCTGGGCTACAAGCTGTCGCAGGTGTGCTTTGAAGGTCCGGAAGAAAAACTGAAGCTGACCGAGATTACGCAGCCGGCGATTCTGACGGCCTCGATTGCGGCGTGGCGAGTGTTGCGGGAAAAAGGCCTGCAAGCGGATTTTGTGGCCGGACACAGTCTGGGCGAGTATTCGGCGCATGTGGCGGCGGGCACGCTGACGTTTGCGGATGCAGTGCGGACGGTGCGCAATCGCGGGCGTTACATGCAGGAAGCGGTTCCCGTGGGAGTGGGAGCGATGGCGGCAATCCTTGGAATGCCGGCAGAGAAGGTCACAGGAATTGCGGCGGATGCGGCGCAGGGAGAAGTTTGCCAGGCGGCCAATATTAATTCGCCAGAGCAGATCGTGATTTCGGGAAACGCGGGCGCAGTGGAGCGCGCCATCCAACTCGCCCATGAACGCGGAGCGAAGAAGGCGGTGAATCTGCCCGTCAGCGCGCCTTTCCACTGTGCACTCATGCAGCCGGCGCAGGATCGTCTGGCGGAGGATCTGCTGGGGTTGCCTTTTCAGAATCCATCGTGCGCGGTGGTTTGCAATGTCGATGCGGCGGAGGTGGCTTCGGCGGAAGCGTCGCGCGCGGCCCTGGTTCGGCAGGTGACGGGCACAGTAAGGTGGGAACCGTCGGTGCGGTTGCTGATTGAAAAGGGAGCCAGCCTGTTTATTGAAGTTGGCCCGGGAAAAGTTCTGTGGGGGCTGATGCGGCAGATCGACCGCTCGAAGACCTGTTTGACGGTGGGAGACGAGGCGTCGTTGCAGAAGACGATGGCGCAGGTTGCCGCGCTGGCGGCGTAGTTGGCCTTCCGAAAGACCTCTTAGTACGGATACACGGTCAGTGTTTTATCTGATTTCTGGACGAACATGCGGGCGTGCTCGGCGCGCTCGTTGACTACGACCTCGACCACCGCGCCTCCGCCGCCAAAACCTTTGGTGTTCGCGGAGCCGTAGATGCGGTAGGACTTGATAAGACCCCATTCGCCGCCCGGTCCCCAATCGCGATAAAAATCGGCGTAGGTGTATTGCGAATACTTCTGCCGATGCTGTTGCCAGGTGGGATCGTTGAAGTAAATGCCGTAGGCGGTTTCGTAATCCTGGTGCTGGAGGGCGGTGAAGAATTTATCGACGGCATGTTCTTCCGGCCAGTTGCGGTACATCCAGGCGAGCGCCGCCAGAACGAGCACGGCCACTACGATGGCGATGGCCAGGATCTTGCGGCGGCGTGCTTTCGCGGGGTCGTAGGGCTGGGCGTCGAGCAGGGTCATAAGTCTCGACTCAAGGATAACGGATAAAGACAGAATTGAGCCATGGAACATCGAGATGTTCAAATCGGGCGAGCGGTGATCGGGCGATTGAAAATCAAGTCCCGTAAGGGGTTCGATGACCTGATCATCGGATGACCCGTTCCCTTCAGCCACTCTCTGAGTTCGTCGGTGCAGGCGAACACACCTCCAGGGCCTCCGCCGGGATCGCGGCGAACGGGCAGATCTCGCTCCTTCTCCCAACTACCAACGGTTCGCTGGTCGCACCTAAGAAGGCGGCGATTTCCTTCGATCGTTTTCCGCGGGTGATTCGCGTCCGGGATCGTGCTCAAGGAGTGCCTCGAACTGCCGATGTACAACACGTCAGCTGGTAGATCGCAACACCCGACACGCGAACCTCACTGTGGAGTAGAAACCACAGGGCGGTGGGAACGAGTGGCGCGAAGGACGAGTGGCAAGTCAAGGTGGTGAAAACCTTATGGACAAGATTCGAGCGCTCATTGTGGATGACTCCTCGGTGATGCGCAAGATCGTCGAGCGTTCATTGCGGCAGGCGGGCATCGAACTGGAAGAAGTTGTAATGGCGTCGAACGGGGCCGAAGCGCTAGCGGCAATGCACGGCAAGGCGATCGATCTCATTCTTTGCGACATCAACATGCCGGTCATGGACGGGCTGGAATTTGTACGCGAGGTCGGGAAACTGGAGAGCGCGAAAGGGGTTCCGATCGTGATGATCACAACCGAAGGCAGCGAATCGCACGTGGTGCAGGCGCTCTCGGCGGGGGCTCGCGGATACATTCGCAAGCCGTTCACTCCCGATCAGGTGAAAGAGCACGTGTTGCCGGTGCTGGGGAAAAAACCATGAATACGGACACATCATTTGTCACGCGCTCTCGCGAAGAGAACTGGCGTCCTGTTCTCGAACTGGCGGTGGAGGAGGTTTTCGAGATTATGGTGGGATGCCGGGTGGCGCCGGCGACGGAAAGCGAGCATGCGCCGAATGCGGAATTCACCGCCATGATCGGGTTGGCAGGGGCGCTGTGCGGAATTCTGACGGTGTGCTGTGACGCGGAGACGGCGGGGCAGATCGCCAAGAAAATGTTGGGCGACGCCGCCAATTCCGCGGAAGAAGTGGGCGACGCGCTGGGAGAGATCTGCAACATGGTCGCGGGAAACTTTGACAGCGGAAGCGCACAAATGAAATCAAGCTCTGAGGCTGCCTTTGATCGTATTGCCAAGATGCTGCGGCAACGCGACTGTCGCTTGAGGATTGAAGGCCACACCGATAGCGCCCCCATTCACACGGCCCGGTTTTCCTCGAACTGGGAGCTCTCCACATCACGGGCTACGGAGATTGTTCGGCTCCTCATTGTGCGAGACGGGTTCGCGCCCGGTCGCCTGAGCGCTGCCGGATATGCTGAGTATCATCCGGTGGCAAGCAATCTCACTGCGGAAGGACGCGGTATCAACCGTCGGGTGGACATCGTAATCCTTGGCCACGCACGGCCGGGCCCGGCGCCGCCGGGAGGGGCTGACGCTCAGGTCGGTGCGTCGGTCGGCACTCCGGTTGGCGCTGCGGCGCCTGCGGTAGTTGCGCCTTCAACAAGAATAATGGGGCCGGTTCCGACCGCGCCTTTGAAGCCGGCGGTCGTCAGTGGTGCAGGCGGCGCGGTTGCCGGTGCATCTGCCGGACATTTACAACATTAATTCCATCCAGAGCGCACTATCGATCGGAATCGAAGAATAAGGCGCGATCTCCTTGAATCCCATTCTGCGATAGAGGGCGATTGCATCCTGCATAGCGGATCCGACCGTATCCAGACGCATTCGCTTATAGCCGATGGCACGTGCGTCGGCGATCAAGCGGTCGACGAGTATCTGGCCCAGACCCCGGCCGCGATCTTCGGCCCGCACATACAGCCGCTTCATTTCGCAGATGCCGGGCTGAAGCGGCCGCAACGCGATGCAGCCGGCGGCGTGGTCGGCGGAGCGGGCAAGCAGCAATCGGCCGCTCGGCGGACCGTAGGCGCCGGGAAGGCTTTTCAATTCTTCATCAAAGCTCTGGAAGCACAGGCTGAAGCCGAGGGAACTGGCGTATTCCAGAAAGAGGCTGCGAACCTCTTCGATGTGTTCGGGAAGTGTGGCCTGAAAGAGATCGATTTCACGGCCGTGATCCCGATTCCGATCGGAAAGAATACGATTGCTTTGGCTGTCCGCGGAAGTCGTCATCAGGGACCGTTTACTTGGATCTCGATATTCAGAAAGATTCTACCCCGGATGGTCGATTGCACGGGGGGGCGGCGGACGATTAAGATTTCACCACTCCCATGTCTGAAGTAATTTCAACCGAGCCCGTGACTTCACGTCCCGTTTCCACTTCTGCTCCAGAACCTTCTGTCGAAGTATTTGCGGTCTATGGCGTGGAACCTGAGATTCAGGCCTACGCCATGGCCAAGTATTCGCGCTCCTCGCTCTCGATGAAAGAGTCGCTAAAAGAGATCACTTCGCAGAAGGCGGAAAAATTTCTTAACACTTTCTACTTCCAGTACGGGCACCGGTCCATTGCCGACCTTGCCCATATCGCGCTGGCCATCGAGCGGCTCTCGATTCTCGCGGCCATCGTGGTTGCCGATGAGCAGCGTTGGGACGGCCAGGAGCGTTCGACTCGCTATCAGGACTTCAGAAAGAGCGGCTACTACACCCCCAGTTTTGAGGACGGCGGTGGGACGTCAAACAGTTTGCCGGCTGGGACGCTTTATTGCGAGACCATCGAATCGTTGTTTGGAGCCTACGAAAACATTTCGCAGCGGACGTTTGAATATCTTGCCAGCATCACACCTCGTCCTGTCGAAATGAAGCAGGAGGCTTACGAGCGCACGCTGCGCGCCCGCGCGTTTGACATATCGCGTTACCTGTTGCCGCTGTCGACTAATACGTCGCTGGGGGAGATCGTCAATGCGCGCACGCTGGAAAATCAGGTGGCGCATCTGCTCTCGCAACCGCATAAGGAAGTTCGCGATCTGGGAGCGCTGCTGAAGCGAGCCGCCGTTTCTCCGGCCTATAACGCGAACGAGGAGTCGTTCCGCGCCCTGGTGGCGAAGATTCGCGTGGTGTCGCCTGAAATCGCGGATCAAGCGGAACGCGAATTGCTGCGCGAAGTGCGGGTCGCGCCGACGCTGGTCAAGTACGCCGATCCCAATCCATACGAGATCGACACGCGTCGCGAATTGCAGCAGGCTGCCGCCGAGTTGATGCGTGGTGCAGCCGTGGAACCGGCGCCGCTGGTTGATCTGATTGATGATGATCTGCTCAAGAACGATTTGCCGGATGCGGATCGGTTTGAGATCGAACTCGCGACTACTCTGGTTTACGGCCACTGTCATTATTCTTACCGGCAGATTCGCCAAGCGATCGAAGCGGCCGGAGAGTTGCGCCGCCGCGAAATCATTGACCTCGGGTTGCGGCATCGTGGCCGCCACGACGAGATGCCACGTGCCTTCTCGGCGGGACAGCAATTCCGTTTCGACATTCTTATGGACATCGGGGGCTTCCGCGACATGCACCGCCATCGCCGGTGCGTTCAAATCATGCAGGATTTCACGACCGTCCACGGCTTCGATACGCCGCCTGAGGTCGCAGCGGCGGGCATCCGTTCGGATTATGAAGCTGCGATGAGGCGCGCCGAAACCGCGGTGCAGAAGTTATCGCTAAGTGGTGGAGAAGAAGCGCGGCAAAATGCCCAGTATGCAATCCCGTTGGCATTTCGCAAGCGCACGCTGTTTAAGATGGACTTCGCCGAGGCGGTTTACATCTCCGAGCTTCGCACCACGCCCGCCGGACACTGGTCGTACCGCAACGTGGCCTATGCCATGTATGAGGCAGTTGCGGCAAAATACCCGGCACTGGCCAGATACTTTCGCGTGCACGACGTGCGCGAGCCGGTCGACTTGTTGAACCGCTGAGGATGTGAGAAGTTGTAGAAAATTGACGCCGATGAATCCCGGCCTCTAGAATCAGCTCACCCATGCCCAACTACGAATACTTGTGCAAGAACTGCGGACACCGCTTTGAGCAAATCCGCAAATTCTCCGATAAGCAATTGCGAAAGTGCCCCGAATGCGGAGGCGTCATTGAGCAAGTGATTTCGGCTCCAGCCGTGCAGTTTAAAGGCTCGGGCTGGTATGTGACGGATTACGCGAAAAAGGGATCTGGTTCCGCGGGGTCGTCGTCTTCTCCTTCCGAAAGTGACAGCGCTTCGAAAGCTAAAGAATCCAAAGACACGAAGGAAACTAAGGATAGCAAGAAGGACGATAAGCCCAAGGCCGATAGCTCGTCGAAGAAACCCAAGAAGGACTAGCGTCCCGCTGAAGGTCCGGCGCTGCGCTCCGGCAGGCCGACAACCAAGGTTCGACGGCGCGGCAGCTCGTCGTCGGAGATCTCGGCGAGGAATTGAAGGTCCCGACCCAATCGCTCGCACTCCTGGCGGGCCGCGTCGTTGAGAAAGTAGACGATGTCTCCTCCAAAGCGATCCTTGGCGCGACGTCGTTCATCGAGGTCGAACGGGCTGACCGAATAGACTTTGATGTCAGAGCGTTCGCGCAGGATGGCGCTCAGTTCGCGTTGGAAGTTGAGCGCTCCTTGCCGCACTTGCGCCATCGTGAAAGAGATAACGTGATAAGGCATAGTTCGACCTAGGTTCTGATGCCTGCGGCTGCCATCATTCTTCCGGTCACTCCCCTTTCCGCGCGGTGGCTGAAGAGAAGCTCAGGATGGCAGGCCGTGCATGGGGCGGCCGCGTCGATATTGTTCGCGGGCACGCCCGCATCCAGCAATTGCCGGCGGTTCGCCTCTACCAGATCGAGAAAAAGTTTTACCGGCAACTCGCCATGTCCGGGAGCGCGCGCGGTCAGGAAGAGCAGCGGATATTTCTCCCGCACCGGGTCTGACTCCTTCACCTCGCGAAACAAATTGCCAGCGTAGGCAAACTGAGCTTCAAAGTTGCTACGCACTTCTACGCCCACCTCGTAACAGCAACTTTGCACTCCGGGGCCAATGGCGGCGATCAGGTGACGGGGATCGCTCTGGAAGTGGTGGCGCATTTCGCCAACGCCCTTCTCGACGATACGCTTGACGGTGCCGCGCCACCCGGCGTGAAAAATGCCGACAGCCCGCCGTTTCCGATCCACCAGAATGATGGGAAGGCAATCGGCAGTCAGTACGGCTAAAACCTGCCCGGGAGTATCGGTGATGAGTCCGTCGCCAGAGAGTAGTTGTTTCGGCATGGGGTCGAGTGGTCCATCGCGACGATGAATCAAGTCTGAGTGAATCTGGCGCAGCGAAAGCAGTGGCCAATTCTTACGTCCATTGGCAGCCCCGAGTTCCTTCAGAAAAAGCTGGCGATTGCGTTCCACTGCCGCGCGCGAGTCATGTTGGGTGAATCCCAGATTCAACGCATTGCCGCCGTAAACGCCCGAGACTCCGCCCAGTCGAGCGGAGAAGGCGTGCACCAGCCAGGGCAGCTTGCTCAGCTTTTCAGAATGCAGAAGTTGTAATTTGTTTTTTGCAACTGTGACCACAGATCGATGATACATCGGGTGATCTGGTGATCGCGCCATGGGATCATTCGGCAATCGAAATTCAAGGCCAAATGATTTTTAGACGGCCCGATCACAGGACGTCCCGACGGATTATTTCTTCTTCGAAAATTCCGCGTCGATCTGAATTTTCACGTTATCGCCTACGACGGCTTCGCCGGTCTTGAGAAGATTGTTGTAAAGCAGGTTGAAATCTTTGCGGTTGATGGATGTGGTGGCCGAAATCCCCCGGCGCGAATTGCCCCATGGATCGGTGATTTCAGGGGTAGGACCATCCACGTCAAGCGTGACTTCGCGGGTGGTTCCATGGATGGTCAGATCACCAATCACTTGCAACTTGCCGCCGCTGCTGACGATCCGTTTTGATTTGAACTCGATGGTCGGATACTTTTCAACATCGAAGAAATTGGGGCTTCTCAGATCCTTGTCGCGCGCCTCGACCCGGGTATCCACCGAACTGACGTCGATCACGGCCGAAACCTGTGACTGGGTAATGTCCTTCTCGTTCAGAACGACGCTCCCGGTCACCTTGGTAAAGCTGCCGGTAACATTCGATATCCCCAGGTGACGCACGGTAAACTGCGCGGTCGAGTGGTTAGGATCAATGTTCCAGGTTGCGGGCTGCGCGAGCGCGGGGAGAGCGGCGAGAAGTGCGATCGCGGAGACGATAGCGATCCGTTGAGCTGTTACTGGCATAACCATCCGCATGACGATTCCACATCCTTAGGGTGTGTTTTCTTGACGCGGCATTCTGTGTTGGCGACCGAAGATTCCGTCGTTTCCTGCAGAATGCAATCTAAGATGTAGCGGAATGCAATGAGGATGCAAAAAAAGCAGACGGAAGCGGTCGCCCCCCACCGCATCGAGGGCGGCGAGGTTTCCGTTATACCGTCCTGACTGGTGGCGGGTGACGACGGCCTACTAGTCTTCTACGTCGAAGTAAATCTTGGTGGTGGCGCGGTATTGCAAAACCTTCTTACCGTCCAGCGCCATGTCAAACGAATCCACGTGTGCCCACTTCATGCCGCGTATGGTTTTTGCAGCTTCTTTCACGGCAGCCTCTGCCGCTTTGGCGAAACTTTCCTTTGAAGTTCCGATTACATCGATAATTTTCTGAGCCATTCCACTCTCCTGGTTACTTCTCGAAATTGTACGCGATAGGACAAGCTGCGAGCTACGAGCCTCGAGCTACGAGCGACGAGCGATGACCAAGCATCTCAAACGATCGCTCGCGGCTCTTAGCTCGAGCCCTGCTTGTCTGACAAGACTGAGTTTATTCTTTACCGCCGCTCATGCTGGTGGCTGGCGGTTCGGTACTCGGTTCGTGAGCGACCGGAGGGTTGACCTTTACCGTCGCCAGGATCTTTTCCAGTTTGGCGAAGACCTGATCGCGGTCAACGTGCTCCACGCCCGCTTTGGTGCCGAATCCTTCCGTGCCCATGCCTAAAACGTATTCGTAGCACGCGACATTTTGATAGCTGTGGTAGTACTGCGCTTCGTCCTGCTTGAGGGCGCTGGCGGAGAAGTTGGAAGTCGTCTCCATGTCGGCGGTGCCAATGGTGACTTTCTCGGCATCGACGGCCTCGCCATCGGCATTGCGCGAATCGACAAAGGCGAAGTGCGCGCACTCCTGCTCGGAGAGGTTGCGATTGACATTCACGTTGAAGAAGGCCGACTCAAAGTCGGTGCCGGGATAGGAATCGGCAGGCAGTGCAACCGTCGCAACCGCGAATCCACCGGGCTGGACGAAGTTCATGTGCACATCACCCACAGCGACCAGATCAGGATCGGCCTTTGCGCCCGAAGTCAGCATCGCCCTTCGCGGATAGAGAAAAGAAACACCCGCGTCGGCGTCGCTGTAAGTGACGTTCGCGGGGCGTTTCTTGGGTGCATGGGTTTTCTTAGTGGAGACGGGTGCGACGCTGGTAGCAATTGCGGCCGGTGGCGCGGGCATGGACGTCGCCGAAGGCGCCGCCGGACTGAAGACGCCGACCGGCCCTGGGTTTTGCGACTGCTTCGAGCACGCGCTCAGCGCCAGTAGCAACGCGAGAAGTCCGAAGCTTACTACCATCGCCAGTTTCTGCTGGCGCGACCAGGACGACAGCATGGTCCCGTCGATTGTGTGGTTACTTGCCGGTTTAGATTTCTGGTTAGTGGATTTCCAAGTCGTTGACATTTTGTTTCCCCCTCTGCGGCTGCCGCAGTCGGAAGTGATAGGGCAGGAGAGTCGCCAACTCAGCAGGTGTTGATAGAACGCGACTTATGGGCGAATTGGGCTGGGAGGCCGTGTGCGGCGCCAGACACGCCGTGTGGCGGGCAACACAGGGGCTCGAATGAGAAGTCTTAAGAATGAGGAGTCTTAAAGTGGGACCACGGACGCCTCGCCGGGCTTCGATTAATGCGCGTCGGTCAACCGCGGTAACCATCGAAGTGGTCGCGGCACTAGAATGCCTCCATGCCACAGCGCTCGGACGAGGCTTCTCCCAAGTCGCATGCAAGGTATCGCGGACGTCTGGCACCGTCGCCGACCGGGCTGTTGCATATCGGACATGCGCGAACTTTCTGGATCGCAGCGCAACGGGCGATTGAGCATCAGGGAACTCTGATTTTGCGAAATGAGGACCTGGACCCCGAGCGCTCGCGGACGGAATTTGCTCGCGCCATGATGGAGGATCTGCGCTGGCTGGGAATTCGCTGGAGCGAAGGACCGGATACTGGCGGGGCGTATGGTCCATACGCGCAGAGTGAGCGCCGGGTTGACTATCTGGAGGCTTGGCGACGGCTACGTGAGGGCGGTTTTCTTTATCCGTGTTTTTGCTCGCGCAAGGATCTGGCGCATGCGGCGGGCGCTCCAAATGATACAGATGATGAACCGGTGTACCCGGGAACATGTCGCGAGCGCCGGGAGGTCGCTGAATACACGGAGCCCGCAGGCGTGAACTGGCGGTTTCGCGTCCCGCACGGCGAGGTGATTGAGTTCACGGATTTGAATCTGGGGCGGCAGCGCCATGTCGCGGGGAGTGATTTCGGAGATTTTCTGGTGTGGCGCCGAGACGACGTTCCGGCTTATCAACTGGCGGTTGTAGTCGATGACGCGGCGATGCGGATTACGGAAGTCGTGCGGGGCGCGGACTTGCTGAAATCGACGGCCCGGCAGTTGCTCCTGCTGCGAGCTTTGGGTGGCGCGGATCCGCGCTATGCGGGTCCAAGGTACGCCACGCCTGATTATTTTCATTGCGAACTGGTGCGGGACGCGGGTGGTGCGCGGCTGGCAAAGCGGCATGATGCGCTAAGCGTCCGGCAGTTACGCGAGAGGGGGATGACTCCAGAGAAGGTTCTGGAGATGGCCGGTTGGCCATGATGGAATCGCACTTTCGTTTGCGCGCGAGTTACTTGCGTAGGTTAACGAACGCGCGAACGGCGCTACCATGAAAAGAACAGCTCGGGCATAGCGAGTAGGAGAGAGTTATGCGGCGAATGTTCTGGAAGATTTCGGCAATTGCGGTGGTGATAAGTTCGGCGGTCTATGGGCAGTCGCTGGGCGATATCGCACGCGAGAACCGCGACAAACAGGCGGCCGAGGATGCGTCGTCTTTGTCTACGGCGAAGCCGAAGGTGATCACGAACAAGGACCTTCCGAAGGATCCGAATGCGAACCCTGGTCCGAGCGCAACGAGCGCAGCTCCGTCGGGAGCGAGCACGGTGGCCAATCACAAGACGGTGGAAAGTCGAGCAGCAGAGCATCAGGCAGCAGAGCGGCAGTTTACGGAACAGCGTCTGGCGGAGGAACGCGCCGCGGAGCAGTGGGAGAGACGGATTCTGGCACAAAGAACTAAAGTGGCTGCGATGCAGGCGCGGGTCGACCAACTCCACGCCGCCCTTCGATATGAGAGCGGCAGCGCCCAATCCGAGGGACCATATAACAGCCGGCAGTTGCACCAGGTGGTGCAAATCCAGCAGCAATTGAACGAGCAGAAGAGGAAGCTCGATCAGATGCAAGAAGCCGCGAGGCATGCGGGGATGCACACGGCGGTTTACGATCCGTAACGCGAACCGCTCGCGTTAAGTTTTCAACGAATCAATCGGGCGAAAGGGTGCACCTTCGTTTTGCCAATGAGTTACATGCGTAATTACCGATCGCCGTAGAACCGGGCTTACGATTGTAACTACGCACAATAGCGCTGTCGGGGAGAGGTTTCTATGCGCCGAATTGGGCTGAAGATGTTGTCAGTCGCGGTGTTGATGGGTTCGGTCGCGTATGGACAGTCGCTCGGCGATGTCGCGCGAGATAACCGGGAAAAGCAAAAGGCCAAGGCTGCGTCATCGACCGCAAAGCCCAAGGTGATTACCAACGAGAATCTTCCGCGTAGTCCGGAAGTCGGTCCCACCGAGATTGAAGGAAAGATGACGCCGGTATCGGCGGCAACCCCGGCGGGTAGCCAACCGGCGGACCATCCGTCGGCCGAACGTATGTCGGCGGAACAGTGGAAGAGCCAGATCCTGGCGCAGAAGAATGTGATTGCCTCCGAGCAGGCACAGATCGACAAGCTGAACGATTCGATTCATTTCGTCACGGCGAGCCTCTACAGCAATGGCATTCAGTACAACGAACACCAGGTGAAGAAGCAAGACACCGTCGCGCGAATGCAGCAGCAACTCGAAGAGCAGAAAAAGACTCTCACCCAGATGCAGGAAGCGGCGCGGCGAGCCGGCATGGGTAGCGCCGTGTACGATCCCTAGAGACCCGCAAAAAACAGTTCCCAGTTCTCAGTTCCCAGTTCTCAGTTTCAAAACCTCAGTCTTAAAACACACCGCCGCCGTTGGAGTCCTAATGGATCGGATCCTCCGATGGATGGCTGCCAAAGGGCCGACTTTGGCCTCGAAACGGCCATTCTGGCGATTTTCGGCTCCCCAAGGCCCATTTTATGCCCATTTTCGAGGGGTACCTTACTGGGAACCGCATAAAATCTGCATAAAGTGCTACTTTTCCACAGCCGATTGCGTTAGTATTCGCTCGATACACGCAAATTTGTAAGTTCCTGAAGGAGGAATTCATGGCTTCTGGTATGACCAAAACTCAACTCACACGTCACCTGGCCGAGAAGCTCGGCTCCAACAACAAGACTGCTGCGACTTTTCTGGAGCACCTGGCAGACACAGCAATTAAAGAGACGAAGAAGAATGGAGTATTCGTGGTGCCCGGTCTCGGCCGCCTGGTGAAGGCGCATCGCAAGGCCCGCATGGGACGCAATCCGCAGACCGGCGAACCGATTCAGATCAAGGCGAAGACGGTTGTGAAATTCCGCGTGGCGAAGGCCGCGAAGGACGCGATCGCGCCGAAGAAACCGTAGTTGTATGTGGCGCGGGCGCCCTCGCCCGCGAAAGTTAGCGATGAGAAAAGGCCGGCCTTTGAGTCGGCCTTTTTATTCACGGTGCGACGGTCGTCCAGAGCTAGACCTTCAACTCAACCCACTCTGCTTGCGCTTCTCCCGCTGCAATCGTCAACCTTCCCACGCTCACGGGCAAATTGAAGCGGCGTGGCCCAGCGCTGCCGGGATTGAAATAGAGAACGCCGTTTCTCTCTTCGATCTTCGGCTGATGGCTGTGGCCGTAGATCACCGCGCGAAATCCGGCGGCTTCGGGCTTCAGATCAAGATGGCCGAGATCGTGCAGCAGGTAGATGGATACGCCCGAGATTTCGACGGTTTCGGTTTCAGGCAGAGCGCGCGCCCATGCGCCGGTATCGACGTTGCCGCGGATCGCAAGCACCGGCGCGATCCGTGCGAGCGTCTCCAGGATTTGGGGAGCGCCTACATCTCCGGCGTGAAGGATGCGGTTAGATCCGCTCAGAGCTCGGACGGCCTCGGGCCGTAGCAGCCCGTGCGTGTCGGAGATTACGCCCAGGATGATCGTGCTTGCTGTTGTGCCAATCATCTTTTCGGTGAACAGTGTCCGCGCTACACGATCTAGTTCTGCGGCGACGCTGGACCGCCGGGGGCGGCTGTCCCTACGTGATTCGTCACAAATCCTGTGTCGAGCGCTCACAGACTTCGGCCACCAGTCTAAGGCTATACTGCCGAGAAGGTCCGACAAAGAATGCCTGATGTTCCAAACCTCGCGGAAGTGTTGCGGCGCTATTGGGGATACCACGAGTTTCGACCCAAGCAGGAGAGCGTGATCCGGAGCCTGCTGGCGGCGCACGATGCTTGCGTGGTAATGCCGACCGGAGGCGGGAAGTCGCTGTGCTACCAACTGCCGGCGGTGATTTCGGGAAGGACGGCGGTGGTGGTGTCTCCGCTAATCGCGCTGATGCAAGATCAGGCGGCGCAACTGGCGCAGATGGGCATCCCGGCGGCCGTGATCAACAGTTCTCAGAGCCCGGCAGAACGGCGAATGGTCATGGAGAAGGCGGTACGTGGGGAATATCGTCTGCTCTATCTTTCGCCGGAGCGACTGGCAGCGGGAAACACTTTCGAGTGGCTGGCGAAAATTCCAGTCGGTTTCTTTGCGGTTGATGAGGCGCATTGCATTTCCGAGTGGGGCCATGAATTTCGACCGGACTATCGGCAGCTCAGCCGGTTGCGCACGAGTTTTCCAGCGCTTCCGATCGCGGCCTTCACCGCCAGCGCGACGCGGCAAGTGCGACACGACATTTTGAAACAGTTGCAGATGCGCGAGCCCGATCTCTACATTGCCAGCTTTCACCGGCAGAATCTGCGCTACGTCGTGCAAGAGTGCGAGGCGCGCACGCAGATGGAGTTGCTGGCGCGCGCCTTGCGCCACTATGCGGGAGAGAGCGTGATTGTGTATTCGCCGACGATTCGTCGCGTGGAGGAAACGGTTGAATACCTGGAGGAGAGCGGGATTGCGGCGGTTCCGTATCACGCGAAGATGGAGACGCCGATGCGCCGGCAGAACCAGGAACGATGGATGTCGGACGAAGTGCGGGTGCTGGTGGGAACCATCGCGTTCGGCCTCGGCATCAATAAACCCGCGGTGCGAGCGGTGATTCACCTGTCGCTGCCGCAGTCGATTGAGCAGTACTACCAGGAGGCGGGCCGCGCGGGGCGGGATGGGCGCCCAGCCGATTGCGTATTGCTTTGGCAGAAACGGGACCATATTCTGCTGGAATATTTCATCAATAAAATTGCGGATGACGCGGAGCGCGAGCGAGCATCCGGACGCAAACGTGTAATCAGCCGCTTTGCGGATTCTCACGGCTGCCGCCACCGCCAGATTTGTGTGCACTTCGGCGAGACTCCGAAATGGGAGAGTTGCGGGAGTTGCGACAATTGCGGGGTAAAACCGGAGTGGCTGAACAAAGTGGTCAGTGTTCCGAGGTCAGAGGTTGCGGCGCGGAAGAATTCTTTCCCGGCGGCGGATTTCCCATCCACTTTCGACTTGCCGAGTTCTGGACCGCGATCCCGGTCCGAGCGAAGGCGAGCGCGCGACGTGATGCCCGCGGAAGCTGATCCGATGCTGGCGGAGTATCTGCGCGAATGGCGGCGTAATATGGCGCGCGAAAACAAAGTGCCTGCATACATCATTTTGCACGACAGCACATTGGAGGAGTTATGTCGCCGGCGTCCATCCAATTTTGCGGAGTTGAAGCAGGTGCCGGGCATTGGCGAGAAGAAAGCCGATGTGTATGGCGCGGAAATTCTGCAGGCGTTGCGAAATTTCGGCGATGGAGCGCGCGCCTTACCGGTGGCGTCCAAGGAGCCTGCTCCGGCGGAACAGACGTTGCGTCTTTTGAATGAGGGGCGCAGTTTTGAAGAGATTGCCCGCATTCGGGCGCGGCAGATTTCGACCGTCGTGTGCACGGTGGCGAGCCTGGTCGAGACGGGGCAGGTGAAGCTGGATTCGAAGTGGATTTCTCCAGACGCGCAGCCGCTGATTGAGGCAGCCTGCCTGAAGCAAGGGGTGGAGAGGCTCAAAGACATTAAGGAAGCGCTGCCACCGTACGTCAGCTTCGAAGACATACGGCTCGTGGTGGCACATCTGCGAGCCGCGAATCGAATCGCGGCGCGGACGGCATAACGCTAGTCGACTGTCAGGCTTCTAGATTGTCATTCCGAGCGAAGCGAGGGATGACAACATCCAAGGTTGTCACACGCCCTTGGCGGCGGGGTCCCAGATGAATTTGTGGATCTGCAGGCTGAGCCGCGCGGGAACATTGTCAGCGAGCATCCACTGCGCGAGCTCTTGGGGGTCGAGTTGGCAATGGGAAGTGTCGCGCGCGCCGGACGCGGTTTTTTCAAAGGCGGGCGAAAATAAGATGGCATGGACGCGCCCGGCTAGCCCGTGGTTCATCACGAAATCGCGAGCGAATTCGTAATCCGTGCGGTCGGTCAATACGAATTTAAGTTCATCGTGCGGGCGGAGGGCCTTGAGGTTCTCGCTAGCGAAGGTATCGGGAGCTCCGGAGTGTGGACACTTTACGTCGACGATCTTGATGACCGGCTTCGGGACGCGCGCCAGCGGTCGTTCGCCACTGGTTTCGAGCAACACTTGATAGTCAGCGTCCAGAAGTTGCTCCATCAGCGGGATAAGCTCACGCTCCTGCAACATGGGCTCGCCGCCGGTGATCTCAACCAGTCCGCCGGACGGACTGAGGCGGGCGACTTCGTTGAGCACCTCTGAGAGCATCATCTTGCGCCCACCATAAAAGCTGAACTCGCTGTCGCACCAGGAGCAGCGCAGGTTACATCCCGTCAGACGCACGAAGACGCAAGGCAGGCCGGCATAGGTCGATTCACCCTGGAGCGATTTGTAGATTTCGGTTATCTGAAGCATTGAATCATTGATGCATTCAGTCATTGAATCATTGAAATTCAAAGGACGGAGCCTTCAATGACTCAATGATTCAATCACTCAATGATTCAATCACTCAATGACTCAATAATTTCACTCGGAGTAGCGAGCCGTCGTCGTATCGGTCTCAAACACGGTGACGTCTTTCACTTTCACCCGGCCGTTGGTTACTGTGCTCAAGCGCGTATTGGTCTCGTCGTAAAAATACTTGGCTAGGTTTTCGGCGGACGGGTTGAGGACGGTGAAGGGCTCGATGTCATTGATCATCTGGTGATCGAGACGGTCGATGGCGTGCTTCATGACGTCTTTTAGATCTTTGAAGTCGAGGAGCAGGCCAGCCCTGTCGAGTTCGGCGCCGGCGAGAGTCACACGAATCTTGTAATTATGGCCGTGCGGATTCTCGCACTTGCCTTTGTAGTTGCGCAGGTAGTGTCCTGCGGCGAATGTGTCTTCGACGGTGACTTCGTACATGAATCCAGTTAGCCTCGGCTGTGACCCGGTGTCTGTTTATTGTACATTTTGCGAGCCTGGGAGAGACACCGGAGGCTAACTTTGGGACGCAAACCGTCCTCGTTATAGGTGGAGCTACACGGGATATGACAAGATTGCAGCGGGTGCGCTATTCCAGCGTTTCGGGCTCGATCGAAATATTCTTTTCGCCTTGGGCGCGCTTCTCCCAGTATTTCTTGACCCAGGCTTCGTAGCTCTTGCCGGCGGCGGTGTCGCGTCCGGTGAAGGCGATGGCCGCGATTTCGGAGTAGGGGATGGCTGGGCGCTCATTGCTGTTCGCAAGAATCAGACGAACGACGGATGTCGCCAGCGTCCCGCCAATGCGGCGGTCGAAAAGATATCCCGTGACTTGCGCGTTGTCATTTCTTCGGGTGATGGTCACGTCGCCGCGATAGTCGAATGCTTTTTCGATGACGGCTCGAATATCCGCTTCGGTGGCGAGTTGCGGAATCCATCCTTGAAGATTTTCGCGCTCGAATCCGGGGACGACTTCGAGGTTATCGCTGATAGGCAGATCGGTGACATGCAGATTGGTCGCGCTCGACTGCGCTGTAGCGAGAGCGCTGCGGGGCGCAGCGATGTCGTGTCCGTGTTCTCGTCCGCTCATACCGGGCTTTCTTCTGTCTGACGAGTCGTCGCGGATGACTCGATCTGGATCAGCGGATTGTAGGAGTGCACCGGCCGCACCTCGCGCTCGAGATCGCTGAGCGCGTCTTTGTCTGGATAGAGCGAGAAGGTCGCCTTCACCGTGTCCACGAATCCGCGCAGCGAGCCGAACGTGTCATCCACCGACGATGGTTCGTAGCCGCAATGCACCATGCAATTCGCACATTGCGGATTACCCGACTCGGTGCCGTAACTTGCCCATTCCGTTGTTTCCATCAACTCTTTGTACGATTCGGCATAGCCGTCCTGCAGCAGGTAACAAGGTTTCTGCCATCCGAAAATGTTGTAGGTCGGCATGCCCCAGGGGGTGCATTTGTAACTGCGTTTGCCCATCAGGTATTCGAGAAAGAGCGGGGACTGGTTGAAGCGCCACGTCTTCTTGCGATTCGAAAGCATGGCGCGGAACATGCGGCGAATGCGGGCGCGCCCCATGAAATGTTTCTGGTCGGGAGCTTTGTCGTAGGAGTATCCCGGCGAAACCATCATGCTCTCGACGCCAACTTCCATCATCTCGTCGAAGAAGTTGCGCACGCTGTTGGGATCGGCGCCATCGAACAGAGTGGTGTTCGTGGTCACGCGGAAGCCGGCAGCAACGGCGGCGCGGATTCCGTCGAGCGCGAGTTCGTATCCGCCTTCGCGGCAGACAGAAAAATCGTGGTGCTCTTTCTGTCCGTCGACGTGAACGGAGAAGCTCAGAAATTTGCTCGGCTTGAACAGGTGCAGTTTTTCTTTCAGCAGCAGCGCGTTGGTGCACAGGTAAATATATTTTTTGCGCGCGAGCAGGCCTTCCACAATCCTGTCGATCTGCGGATGCATCAGCGGCTCGCCGCCGGGGATCGAAACCATCGGCGCTCCGCATTCATCGACTGCTTTGAAGCAGTCTTCCGGGGAGAGATCGGTTTTCAGGATGTGGGCCGGGTACTGGATCTTGCCGCATCCGGCGCAGGCCAGGTTGCAGCGGAACAGCGGCTCGAGCATGAGCACGAGCGGATAGCGCTTACGTCCGGCCAGTTTCTGGCGCAGAACGTAGGAGGCCACCGTCCACATCTGGGATACAGGAACTGCCATCACCCCTCCGGAAGAATATCCCTCTATTCTACCGGATTCCGGTGGCTCCGGGTCAGGCAGATGAGCTCGAGTCATGGTTGCAAACAAAGTTACGAAGCTGGTTACGAAGCTGGTTACGAGGATGGTTCCGAAGCTTGAATACGCGCGTAGACTTGCTGCGCTGCCCGCACCGCGGATCCAAACTCGACGGCTTTGCCGTTGACGTCGGCGATTACCTGTTCAAGCGCGGCTAAGACGCCGACCGTGTCCAGATAATCGTAGTAACCAATATGCGCGATGCGGAAAAGCTGGCCCTTCATCTCGGCATTTCCGTTGGCCACAACGGCGCCAAACTGCTCGCGAAAGCGTTTGCAGATAGCCGTAGAATCGGTGCCAGCCGGGGCAGCGACAGCGGTCAGTGCGGCCGCAGGAGAACTGGGCGCGAATAACTTCAGTCCCAGCGCTTCTACTCCCGCGCGCGTCATGGCCGCGCATAACTCCGCATTTGCGATCAGCGCGTCGCGTCCCGCGGCGAGGTTTCCATCCCCCAGTTGACGGACATAATCGAACGCTGCCGCCATGCCTGCAAACAGGGCCGTGGCGGGCGTGGATGACGTTTCCGCCTTGGCTGCAGCTTTTCGCTCCTTGCGCAGATCGAAGTAATAGCGCGGCGACTTGGCGGTTTCCATGCGCTGCCAGGCCCGCTCACTAATTGCGCCGTAGGCCAAGCCGGGTGGAATCATCAGCGCCTTCTGCGAGCCGCCAAGAATGATGTCGACGCCCCAATCATCCACATCGAGGCGGGTTGTGCCGAGGCCGGTGATGGCATCGACGACCAAGAGAGTATCCGGCAAAGCGCGCACCAGTTTCGCGATGCTTTCGATGTCATGGCGGGCTCCGGTAGAACTTTCAGTCGCCTGCACGTAAACGCAGCGGATCTCAGGCGTCAGCTTGCGAAGTACTTCATCGAGCGAAAAGGTTTCGCCGTAGGAGGCGGTTACGGTTTCGACGTCGCAGGCAAAGGCCTTCGCCAGCGAGACCCAGCGCTCGCCGAACTTGCCGGCGGTCAACACCAGCACGCGGTCGCCGGGAGAAGTCAGGTTCGAGACTGAGGCCTCCATGAAGCCGGTGCCGGACGAAGTAAGCACCAGCACATCGTTCTTCGTGCCGATGAATTCTTTCACGTCGGCGAGCACGCGGGTGAACAGGGCGCGGAAATCAGCGGTGCGATGGTGTGCTCCGTAGGAAGCCATCGCCATCTGCGCCGCGGGCAGAAGAGGCGTTGGTCCGGGAGTGAAGAGGCGATTTTTTCTGATCATGGAAATCGAAGCCGCGATTACTCAACAGAATATGCGAAGCGAGACGGATTCGGAAAGCGGGGATAGCGCAGAGAGCTTCGAGCCACGAGCGGCGAGCTTGGGGCAACCCGTTCGCTCTTAGCTTTCTTAGCTCTTAGCTCGCGGCTCGTAGCCCGTGGCCTGCAGCTCGCAGCGTTCTATAATTCCCTCATGCCCCTCATCGACCAGATTCAAAAAGACATCGTCGCCGCCATGAAGGCCCGCGAAGAGCACCGCCTCTCCACCCTGCGCATGGTCAAGACCGCGCTCAAAAACCGCGAGATCGACAAAATGGCGCCACTCGACGATAAGGAATCGCAGCAGGTGCTCTCTACGCTGATCAAGCAGCGCAAAGACTCGGTTGAGCAATTTACCAAGGGCGGACGCCAGGAAATGGCCGACAAGGAAGCCGCCGAGATCAAGCTGATCGAAACCTATCTGCCTAAAGCCGCCGGCGAAGAAGAAATCGTAGCCGGAGTGCGCGCGGCGATTGCCGAGATGACGCCTGCTCCGGCGATGAAAGACATGGGGACGGTGATGAAAGCGGCGATGGCGCGCTTCGCGGCGGCAGGGATGCGAGTAGATGGAAAAGTAGTCAGCGAGGGGGTAAAGAAGGAGTTGGCAGGGAAGTAATTGGCGGGGAAGCAAGAAGATAGCATCACAACGATGCACGTAGGGGCGGACGCATTCGTCCGCCCCGCCGGGCGAAGCTCGACAGCATCGTGGAGAGCCTCAATTGTGTGGTGGTCCACTTCGAAGGCACTTGAGGAGATGTCACTGCGCCCCTTTGGCTTCCCATTACCTGCGCCTCGCTCCGCTTGGCTGCCCGGACGAATGCGTCCGGGGCTACGTAGATCGTGGAGGCTCGTATGGATTTGGGAAGGGACGATGCCACAGCCACTTGTATTCCCGCCAGTCGCTGACGAGTCCACGCCGAATAGGATTTTCGAGGACGTACATCACTTTGGCATCATTGTCTTCCGCAGATCGCAATACGCGGTCGAACGATTCTTCCTGCCATACAGCCCCGTGGCACTCCAGGCGTTGGTTGATTTTGCGTGCCGACGCTCCCTTGATCGCCTTCATGATTTCAAATAACGGCAACACTCTCTGCCGTGGCTCATCGATCCCTGGCGTGAGAATCAGGTGAGCGTGATCGGGCATGACCACGGCAGCGTCCAAGTCGTATAGAAGGGCATCATCATGGCGAATCGAATCGAGCACGATGTCGCGCGCCCATTCCGGCAAGAGCCATCGATCCTTGGTAACGAACGTGACGAAGTGCCGCTTATGGTCTCGCTGCAGATGAGGCAGGTTACGCCGGTAGAACGCCATAGACGCATTACCCAGAACCACGTAGGAGCGGACGCATTCGTCCGCCCCGCCGAGCGCAGCTCGGCAGAAGTTGGTCGTGAACCTAGTCGAGACTAAGAGAATCGCGAGCGCGCTGTCGGTGACGGCTGGACATCCGTAGTGTGAGGTTTTCGTGGAAGAAGGCACACCAGTCGAGCTTCGCTTGGCTGCCCGGACAAATGCGTCCGGGGCTACGTGTTTCATTTTGAGGTAGACGCTTGTCGTGCTACTTCCCCCGCTGCCACTCCCGATAGGCTTCGCTCTTTCCAATGCCGCGTTCTTTCGCCACTTTCTTAAGCGCGGATTTTTCGTCTGCTTTTTCTCCGGCCATGATTTCGCGCACGCGCTGGGCTACGCTCACGGCCTCGGATGCCGCCGGGGAAGCTCCTTCTTCGGCCTTGGCAATGAGCAGCGTGATTTCGCCTTTGACCTCTCCTCGGGTTCTGAATTGTTCAAGAACATCGGCTGCTCGCCCGCGCAAAAATTCTTCATGAATCTTCGTTACTTCGCGGGCCACGACCACGTGCCGGGATTCCCCCAGAACTTCGACCACCTCGGCCAGCGTTTCCAGCAAGCGATGCGGAGCCTCGTAGAACACCTGCGTTCTTGGAGAATCTTTCACGCTCTCCAGCAACTTGCGGCGCTGTCCAGACTTGGCGGGGAGAAACCCACTGAAGCGGAAGGAATCGGTGGGCAGGCCGCTCGCGACGAGTGCGGCCAGGAACGCTGATGCTCCCGGAATCGGTACCACCGGCACGTGATGCCGGATGGCAAGTGCGATCAGGCGGAATCCTGGGTCGGAGATGCCGGGCATGCCCGCGTCGGTGACGAGCGCGATCTTGGCTCCCCCTTCGAGGTCGACGACGAGTTCCGCGGCCTTGGTCATCTCGTTGTGCTCGTGATAGCTGACCAGGCGTGTCTGAATGCCGTAATGGCTGAGAAGCTTTAGCGTCTGCCGTGTGTCCTCGCAGGCGATCAGGTCAACTTCTTTGAGAACGCGCAGGGCACGCAGTGTAATGTCTTCGAGGTTGCCGATGGGAGTGGCGACGAGGTAGAGCGATGGACCTCCGACGGACTTATCTCTTTCGGAGTGGTCGTTGTGGCTAGGATTTTCGCTCATGCCGAGAGTCTAGCAAGAAAAGCCTTCACCATGGAGGCACAGAGGGAGAGGCACAGAGGCACCGAGAAGGTTCCGAAAAAACAGCCAGTTGCCTTTCTTTGCGTGTCCGCGCCTTCGGGGCAGATTCCCGCGGGAGACGCAGAACGACGTCCATCAACTTCGCACTTCGCCTTTTATTCGCTTCGTGCTAAACTGACCAAAAATGATGTGACAGCCAACACTTCACGCCCCAGCCCGCGGGTGTAGGCTACGGGGGATTCGTACCCAGATTCATAAATCAGGAGCAGCCACAATGGCCGACGAGCGTAGCCGATTAGAGGATCGTAATAACGAGCGTGGCAAGGCAATCGACCTTGCCTTCGCGCAGATTGAAAAGCAGTTTGGCAAAGGGTCCATCATGCGGTTGGGCTCGAAAGAAGCCATTGTTCCTATCGCGGTGATTTCCACCGGCGCGATTTCGTTCGATGCCGCGTTGGGCGTGGGTGGCGTGCCGCGCGGGCGCGTCGTCGAAATCTTTGGCCCGGAATCTTCCGGCAAAACTACCATCGCCCTGCAAGTGATCGCCGAAGCGCAAAAAGCGGGAGGCATGGCAGCTTTCGTCGATGCCGAACATGCGCTCGATCCGGGCTATGCCAAGAAACTGGGCGTGGACGTCGATAACTTGCTGGTCTCGCAACCCGACTATGGCGAGCAGGCGCTCGAGATTACCGAAGCTCTGGTGCGGTCGAACGCCATTGACGTGCTGGTGGTGGACTCGGTGGCGGCGTTGGTTCCGAAGGCCGAACTGGATGGCGAAATGGGCGACAGCCACATGGGCCTGCAGGCACGCCTGATGTCGCAAGCACTCCGCAAACTGACCGGGACGGTGGCCAAGTCGCGCACCTGTCTGATTTTCATCAACCAGATTCGCGAAAAGATTGGGGTGATGTTCGGCAATCCGGAAACCACGACGGGCGGGCGCGCGCTGAAGTTCTATTCGTCGGTGCGTATCGACATCCGCCGCATTGCGGCCATTAAAGAAGGAGACGTCGTCACCGGCTCGCGTACCCGCGTCAAGATCGTGAAGAACAAAGTTGCGGCGCCGTTCCGCGAGTCGGAATTCGACATTCTCTATGGCGAGGGTATTTCCCGTGAGGGCGACCTGCTCGATCTCGCCGTGGCCCAGAATATTCTGGAGAAGTCGGGCTCATGGTTCAGCTACAAGGGCGAGCGCATCGGCCAGGGACGCGAGAATGCGCGCGCTTTCCTGAAAGAGAACAAAGACACGATGGCCAAACTCGATGCCGAAGTGCGCAAGGCGCTCGGACTGACGCCGTCCACAGCATCGCCAACTCCGGCCGCGGTTCCGGCGCAAGCCACCGGGACGACCGGGCGTGTCACCACCATGCCGACGGCAGCGCCGGAAGCGACGAAAGTTCCCGCCGCAAGACGGTAGCCATGGTCGCGTAGGGGCGGACGCATTCGTCCGCCCCCGCCTGCATTGTTCTATCGCAATGTTGTTGCAACCCAGAGAATGTCGTTCTCAATGTAACGAGACTGTGTCACCGCTTGTCTTCCGCGATCATGATCATGATGTCGGGTACGTCCGGTAATTAGAACTTAGAACCGGGAACCGAAAACTAACTATACCGGCACCGGCACGCTCTCCAGAATCTCGCGCAGCACCTGCTCGGCTTGCTCGGATTTCTTCAGGGTAGAGGTGTAGAGCGAACTGACAACTACGCGGTGGGCGAAAACAGAAACGACCAGCGGTTTGAAATCTTCGGGCGTGCAGTAATCGCGGCCTTCGAGAAAGGCCATGGCTTGGGCGGCGCGGTAGAGCATTTGCGAGCCTCGGGGAGAGACTCCGAGCGAGAGATACTCGGACTCACGCGTCCTGGTAACGATATTCAGCAGATACGTGATGAGCGATTCGTCCACGTGGACGCGGGCGACTGCTTCCTGGATTTCGACAACGTCGGCGGCGTTGAGCACGGGGCGCAGATTTTCGAGTTGCGCCACTCCCGCTTCAGCGCGCAGGATTTCGCGCTCCGCGTCGCCTTCGGGATATCCCATGCGAACCCGCATCAGGAAACGGTCCAGTTGCGATTCGGGCAAAGGATAGGTGCCGTGGTGCTCAACAGGATTTTGCGTGGCCAGAACTAAGAAGGGTTGCGGCAGTTGATAAGAATGTGCGTCGATCGTGACCTGGCCCTCGTTCATGGCTTCGAGCAAAGCGGACTGCGTCTTCGGAGTCGTGCGGTTGATTTCGTCGGCTAAAAGGACGTTGGCGAAGACCGGTCCGCGTTTGAACTCAAATTTCTGCTCGATCGCGGAGTAAATCGAAATGCCCAGCACGTCAGAAGGCAACATGTCGCTGGTGAACTGGATACGCTGAAAAGTGCAGTCGATGGCGCGTGCGAGCGCCTGGCCAAGCGTGGTCTTGCCGACTCCGGGGACGCCTTCAATCAGCAGGTGACCTTTGGCGAAGATGGAAACCAGGGCGAGGCGGAGGACGTCGTCTTTGCCGCGAATGACGCGGCGCAAACTATTTTCGAGTTCCGCGGCGCGCCGCGCGGTTGCCACCAGAGTTTGGGGAGCCATTATTGCCGATTCTACTATGGGGATCGCGCTGCTGGCGGTTACCGGGGTCACAGAGAATAGTTCTCAGTTCCTGGTTCTCAGTTCGTGTCTCGACCTTCGCTGACTGGGACGGACGAATGCGTCCGCCCCTACTTGATCACTGCATGAATTCGGCCGGTCGTCCCGTCAACCGCTCAATTCGTTTCGCGGTCGGTGGATGCGTCGAGAACAAGTTGCCGAAGCTCATCCCACCGAGGAACGGGGCAATGATGAAAAGATGCGCGGTCGATGGACTCGCAATCAGCGGACGCTGACGCGAATAGGCGTCGATTTTGGCCAGGGCGCTGGCCAGGGCGTAGGGATTACCGGTCCAGTGGGCACCTGTGTCGTCGGCCCCGTATTCGCGCGAGCGCGAGACGGCGAGTTGAATCAGCGTGGCCGCCAACGGGGCAAGAAACATCATGGCAATGGCCGCGATGCCGCCGCCTCCGCCGCGATCTTCGCGCTCGCCTCGCATGCCGCCAAAAATCATTCCCCACCTGGCGATCGAAGCCAGCCAGGTGATAGCGCCCGCTAGAGTCGCTGCGATCGAACTGATCAGGATGTCGCGATTGCGCACGTGGCCAAGTTCATGGGCGAGCACGCCTTCCAGTTCCTCGTCGTTGAGCAATCCGAGAATGCCCTGGGTTACGGCGACGGACGCGTGATTCGGATTGCGTCCCGTGGCGAATGCATTCGGCGAATCGCTGGGGATGACGTAGACCTTGGGCATCGGCAGGCCGACCTTCTGCGCCAGCCGTTCGACGATGTTGTAAACGCGCGGCAAGTCTTCGCGACTAACCGGCTGAGCGCGGTACGTCGCCAACGCAATCTTGTCGGAGAAAAAGTAGGCAACGAAATTCAGAATGGCAGCAAAGCCGAGTGCCATGAGCATCCCATTCTGTCCGCCGAAAGCACGGCCGGCCAGCATGAGCAAAAGCGTCATGACCGTAAGCAGAAGAGTGGTTTTGAATATGTTGCTCATAAATGTTGCCTCAGGTTGACTCAATGAATTAGATGCCCAGCTGCGGGCTTTGGGCTCTAATCGCGCGGGGTGTGGGGCGGACACTCCTGTCCGCCGCTTTTGACTTTGCTTTTTTCGGGCGCAGAAACTAAGGAACAACAGCAACGTCAAAGGCGGCGGACAGGAGTGTCTGCCCTACACAAACTTCAGGCCTGCCGTTTCAGTGCCCGCTCTAGCGTCTGGTCGAGGGCTGCCTTGGCTTTTTCGTAGTCAGCGGGCGTGATCTTGCCTTGCTTCCGTTCTACTTCGAGTTGGAAGATCTCTTCTTTCAGCGCTTCGAGCAGCATCGATGACTTCGCCGCCGGATTGCTGACCGGGGCTGCAGGGGGATTTGCGGTTGGGCTTGGGGCCGCGCTCGCCGATGCCGCGGGCTTTGGCGAAGGTATTCCGGCTGCGGCGGCAGGTTGCCGCTTCGTGACCACCCATCCTCCGATGGCCAGCAGCACGGCGAATCCGAAGAGAATCGGCCAGCGATATTTTTGCAGAGCATCGGGCGCATCGATGGGCACGCCAAGTCCGCCGCCCGGCCGGTTATCACTGGCACGATTGTCGCGTCCTTGAGATTGCGCTTGCTGATCCTGCTGCTGAGCCGCGCCCGAGGCAGTCTCTCCGGGTGATTCGGTGATCACTCCCTGGCCTCGCAGCGTGAAGCCAAGCGGCTGGCCGGGCTTGATCTGCTGCACCACTTCAACATTGCTGTCGTTCGAACTGGGATCCTGCATCGACTGGTAAGTGGTCGGAGTCGCGGCCGTGAACTGCATGGTCTTGGGGGTAACGATCACCAGATGGGCCGCGGGATAAAGCGGCTTGGGATCGATCTTGATCTCTCCCGTGTAGGGCAGAGTGAACTCGACCTGAAACTGCGTTTCTCCGGGGCGCAGCGGAAAGGCGATGGCGTAGCGACCCTTCTCGGCTTGGGGAGCGGCTTCCGCCGGGATGGGCTGGCCGTTGGGCGAACGGGCCTGCACCTGTTCCACCTTCGCGCCGGCCGGGAGGTAGAACTCAAAGTTGTGATCGTTCATCTGCGTCTTCGCGGGAGAAGACGTGTTGCTGACGACGAACAGACGGACGCCCTGCATCGTCCCGCTGTCAGCCTGAAAGCGGATGACGTCGGCGGTCACGCTGAGCCCGGTAACCTTTGGCGCGACGTCGTAAACCTGAACGTCGGCGGTATTGACGCCGGGAGGCGCCATCTGATGATAAGTCACTCCCTGATGAATGGCGCGGATCAGATGCGGGCCGGCCACGGAGACGGTGAAGCTGTATTTCCCGCTGCTGTCGACCTTGGTGCTGCCGCCCACATCCATGCCGTTGGCGAGGTTGATGAGGATGACTTCATCGCCGACGGCGGGCTTGTTGTTGGTGCCGTTGGTGACGGTGCCGGTCAGGGTTTGGGCCGCGGCCGAAGCTAAGGTTAGCGAGAAAATGGCGGATAGGAACGTGGACTTTGCGAGTTTAATCAAAAGAACTCCTTGCTGCCGCAGATCGTTGGGACTTACGCACTAGCGCTATAATCGCTGCCGCTTTTCCTCGAAGCGAGGCGCGCGCCGATTTATTTCTGAGCGCTAATCGCCTGTTCGAGCGTAAGACGAATAAACCGTTGATAAGGCAGGCCGGCGCGGGCGGCACGCTTGCGAACCGCGTCGAAAAGCTCTTCGGACAAACGAAGATTGATGGACTTGCCTTTGGGCTTGATCTCAAAACGGACCAACCGCGCTCCGGAAAGATCGTATTGCGAGAGGTCGACGCGGTCAACGAAGGCCGCCGCTACACGGTCGCTTTTAAAGGCCGGGATTTTCTTCTTCGACGGCATAAGCGCTAGAGTGGCCGCGTCCGCTCGTTTCTCTCGTCGTCCAAGGCGCGTTGTATGAGCGAGCCAAGCCGACCGTCGGCAGGGTCGGGTCGCAACACGCGCACCCGGCGGACTTTGATTTTGCTCTGGCCCTTGCGGGCCTGTGCGAGATCGTAGGCAAGTTGCATCCGCAACCACGTTTCCGGAGTGCTGCCAAACGCCTTCGAAAGCCGGATCGCCATCTCGGGGCTGATGCCCGATTTGCCGTGGATGACGTTGTTGAGGGTTTGCCGGCTGACGCCGAGAACCTCCGCTCCCTCGGTTACGGACAGGCCCAAAGGGTCAAGACACGCGGTTAGAATACTGCGGCCGGGGTGAGGTGGGTTTTTCATCGGCACGGTGTTGTGCTCCTTTTCTTGGCTAGTGGTAATCCGTCAGTTCAATGTCAAAGGCATCCACGCCTTCATAGCGGAAGACAATGCGCCAGGCGCGCACGGTGACCGACCAAAAACCTTTCAGGCCGTCCTTCAGCGGGTGCAGGCGATAACCGGGAAGGTTCATAGCTTGGGGAGTTTCCGCTTTGTCGAGCCGAGCGAGAACGTCTTCAACATTCTCGATCAGGTCGGGCCGTATTCCGCTGCGATCGCCGCGCTCGTAAAGCCGTTTAAGGCCGCGATGCTTAAAACTCCTGATCATCAAATATATACTGTAAAGTGTACATTGTCACTTGTCGCAGGAAACATCGCTTGCAGACTCTTGCTCCCTACGCCATCTGCCCCGCAAGCTGCTCCAGTCGCGCGATCTCGGCCATGATCGCAGCTGCTTCTTCTTCGAGAGAGGCGCGCATGGATTGATAATCCACGTCCGGAACCTTGCCGGCCTTGTATTCGAAATTCAAGTCGCGCAGATTCTCGTAGACCGCTTCCTTGCGCTCGCGGAGATAGCCTAGACGCGTCTTTTCTTCCCCCGCGTAGACTTCGCCGGGAAAGAAGAAAACATAGTAGAGGCAGGCTAAAGTGAAAACTGCGCAGACAAAAATGGTCATCGGACCGCCTTCCTGCCCCGAACATCTTTATCAGGTCGCCGCTTTTCGCGGACAAGAGTGTCGGCGCTACACTTTGTCATAAGTCGGTCTCTTTTCTTGCCTTCCGGCGGAACTCGTCGAGTTCGCTGCCGTGCGGGATGATGATACCGTCGGCCAGCGCAGGTTCGGGCCGATTCTTCCACGAACGCACGATATGAACCGCGAAGGCGATGCCGAGCGCTAATACTAAGAACGGCATGATCCAGGCCACGCGATTGAATCCGGTATTGGTGGGCGCGGCAATCACCGTCGGTCCGTATTCCTGCACAAAGCCTTGCAGAATGAGGTCGTCGTTGTTCGTGCCGCCTTTATCGAGCGCGGCCAGCAGCTGGTTGCGCATTTTTTCGGAGGACTGGCACCCGACGTGATTGCATTCCAGCAGTACCTGCCCACATCCGCAGGTGCACATCATGCGATGCCCCAAGTCCTTGAAGCGCGCGCTGTCGTCTCCAGCGCCCATGAAGAGAAACACCGCGATCGCGAGCACCGCGGCTTGCAACCAGCGCTTCGGAGAGCTTCTCCTCTTGCGGCCCAAAGCAGGTCCTTTGCTTCGCCCAGCATGACAATTAGAGGTCGACAATTTCATGTCAGTCACCTGCTCCCACATGCGCCGGTTCGCGTAGTGGCGCGGCGGCAGACACCTTTACCGGGGCCGCATTGGGCACGAGGGCGACGATGGTGCCAAAGACCATGATGATCAGGCCAATCCAAATCCAGGGCACCAGCGGATTCAAGTGCGCTTTGATGATGGGACGTCCAGTGGTCTCGTTCTTGCCTTCATAGACCAGGTAGACATCAGTCACTAAAAACAGATCTTCGCGGAAGCTGGGATAAATGCGTGGGAGAGTCTGCGGCTGTTGGCTAGCCTTATAAAAGCGCCGCTCAGGATACATGGTCGTAATCTGCTTGCCGCCACGGAATACATTGATGATGGCCCACTCGTTCGCATAGTTGGGATTGTCGTCCTGCGTGTAAGACTGGCAGACCAGGGTGTAGGGGCCAATGTTAATCTTGTCGCCAAAAGCCATTTCTTTTTCCACTTCTTTGTTGAAGGGCGTCCCCAGGATTCCAATGATTACGAGGGCGACGCCGAAGTGGACGATGTAGCCGCCATAGCGACGCGTATTTCGGTGGTAGAGGTGAACCATGGCCGAGAGCAGATTCATCTGGCTCTTGCCGGCGATCACGCGACCTCCGCGGACGAATTCGGAGATGACGGTAAAGATTACCAACGCTGAAAGGATGGCCGCCATCGTGGCGTAAAAGTAAGAAGGGTCCTCCCACGGACGCACGCCGAACAGAATCATCATGCCGCCGACGGCGAGCGAGCCAATGGTGGGGAAGAGGAAATTCCGCTTCAGGCTCTCGATGGAAGTCTTACGCCACGCCAGCAGTGGTCCGACGGCGGTCAACAGCAGGAGCAGCAAGGCAACCGGAATCGCGACACGATTGAAGAATGGCGGACCAACCGTGACTTTGTGCCCCTGAACAAATTCCGACAAGATCGGAAAAAATGTGCCCCACAGAATAGTGAAGCAAACTACGAGCAAGAGCAGATTGTTAAACAGGAAACTGGATTCGCGCGAAACCAGTGACTCCAGCTTATGCTCACTCTTGAGATGATCGCGGTTCGCCACCAGAAAAAAACTGCAGACGGCCAGCGTCAATCCGATGAAAACCAGAAACCAGGTACCAATCGACGACTGCGCGAAAGCGTGCACCGAACTGATCACGCCGGAACGGGTCAGGAACGTCCCAAGCATCGACAGCAGAAAGGTGGCGAAAATGAGCGCCATGTTCCACACTTTCAGCATGCCGCGTTTTTCCTGCATGATGACCGAATGCAGAAATGCCGTGCCGGTGAGCCACGGCATCAGCGAGGCGTTTTCCACCGGATCCCATCCCCAGTAGCCGCCCCACCCGAGGACCGCATAAGCCCAGTGCGCGCCGAGGAACACGCCGATGGTCAGGAAGCACCACGTCACCATCGTCCAGCGGCGGGTGATGTGGATCCACTTCTCTCCGGGATACTTCATGATGAGCGCGCCCAGTGCAAATGCGAATGGGACGGTGAAGCCAACGTATCCCAAATACAACATCGGGGGATGGATGACCATCTCCGGATATTGCAGAAGAGGATTCAGTCCGGTGCCATCGGCGGGCAGCGCGCCCTGCATGATGGCGAAGGGATGCGCGGCAAAATTCAGAATCAGCAAAAAGAAAACCTGTACCGATGCAATGATGACGGAAGCGTATGCAAACAGCCGCTGATCGGTCTTGTAGCGCAAACGGAGAACGAACCCGTACCCCGCCAGCAGCAGCGACCAGAAGAGCAGCGAGCCTTCCTGCCCGGACCACAGCACGGCGAACTTGTAGGCGGCGGGCAGGTCGCGGTTGCTGTGATGGAAAATGTAGGCGATGGAAAAATCGTCGTTGAATGCGGCCATTACGAGGACGATGCCAGCCAGCAGCACGGCGGCAAAGGTGGCGATTCCGGCGCGGCGGGCGGTCTCACCCAGACGGTCCGAAGCGGCGCTCCGGCTGAATAATGACAAGAAGCCGGCAAGAAAAGAATAAGCGCTCAGGCCGAGCGCCAACAGAAGCGCAAAGCTTCCAATTTGAGACATTGCTGGAACCCCACTTTAGTCTGTGCCTGTATCTTTTCAGAGAAGCGGACGGTATGCAAACGACCCGAGCGATTGGCAGTGCAGGTTGTGGAACAAACGCGTCCTGTCGTATGAGCAAAGCGAAGGATTTAAATCTCGCAGCGAAAAGCGGGTCCCTCGCTTGGCTCAGGACGACAACCGAAAAGCTACTTCTCCAGCGGGTAGCCTTTTTCGCGCCAATCGCGAATTCCGCCGTCCATGGAGATGACATTTGTGTATCCCATTTTCTGCAGATTATCGGCGGCCAGCGCCGATCGGAATCCACCACCGCAATAGAGGACGAGTTCAGTCTGCAAGTCGGGATATTTGGCTTCGACATCGCGCTCGATAATGCCTTTGCCCAGGTGGACAGCGCCGGGCAGGTGGTCGGCGTCGAATTCGCGGTCTTCGCGCACGTCGACCAGAACAAATTCGTCGCCGCGATCAAGCCGGGCTTTGACAGTGTCAACATTCGTTTCCCGGACGCGTCGCTTGGCGTCTTCGACAATCTTCAGAAAGCGCGGTGGATGCTGATGAGCCATAGGATTTTGTAATTTGGCAATTGTGTAATTTAGTAATCTGAACCTGCTCGATTCTAACCCTGGCGGGGGCTCAAGCCTGATTACTAGCACACCAAGCTACCAGATTTTAGATTACCAAATTACGAAATTGCAAAATTGCCAAATTTCCGTGAGCATGTAGATCTGCGATCCCGCAATCTTATGACGCTCATCATTCGCCAGTCTCGCATTCATTCCCATGGCTGCTACACCACGCGGCCGATCCGCAAAGGCACGCTGGTGATCGAATACGTGGGTGAGCACCTGACCTACGAGCAGGCCGACGATCTTTACGACGATTTCCCGAACACGTATCTGTTTGGCCTGGACGGCGGCAAACGCATCATTGACGGCTTCGGCGTGGCCGCTTTCGTCAATCATTCCTGCCAGCCCAACTGCGAGACCGATCAGATTCGGGGCAAGATGTGGATCATTGCACTGCGCGACATCGATCCAGGAGAAGAATTGACTTACGACTACAACCTCTACGATGGAGAGGATGACGCGCCCTGTTTATGCGGAGCGCCGCGCTGCCGTGGCAGTCTGTATTCGGCGTCGCACCTGCGCAAGATCGCCAGGAAGCGGGCAAAGGCAGCAGCGGCAACCTCTGCCGCATAGTCGGGGGAGCATTTTCCGATGCTACAATCGTGTCGTTCCTGAACGAATCCTGACCGCCATTCTTGACCGCGTTTGCGACTTTGGAGTCATGTCTTGAACCGTGCTTCCGCTAGTCTCGAAACCATCATCTCCAGAGCTCTTCATCACGCGCCGGCGAGCGAGAGCGCGTTGCTGGCGTGGCCTGTGGCCTGTGGCAGCGCGGTCGCCGATCGGACTCGCGCGCTCAGTTTTTCCAACGGCATTTTGCGAGTGGAAGTAGCTGACGGAGAATGGCGTCGCGAACTCTCCAGCCTGGCGCCGCGTTATTTGGCCGTGATCAACAAGTATTCCGCGACCTCGGTAAAGCGCCTTGAATTCGTGGTGAAGGCGTAGTCGGGATTGGGAACGACCGGTCATTCGCCGCAAAGATGCAGATCCGTCGCTCCGCGAGGGATGACAAATCTTGGGACGGACTGAAACACGTTTGTGGTCCTTATGAAAGTCACTGACAAAGATGTCGCCTACGTGGCCGATCTGGCCAACCTGGAGTTGACCGGCGAAGAGCGTGCTCGTATGCTGCGCGATTTGAACTCCATCCTGGAATACGTCGAGAGACTCAGCGAACTTGATACCGACAAAGTCGCGCCCATGGTCCAGGTTTCGGATCGCTACAGAGTGGACAATGACGACGATGAGTCGCGGCAGGCGAGCGATCGGTTTGCCTACGCCATCCGCGAGGATGTGAAGGACGGTTTGCGGAAATCGCTCCCACATGACGTTGCGCTGAGAAACGCGCCAGACACTGACGGGACTTTCTTCGAGGTTCCGAAGGTGATCGAGAGATAGCGATCAAGAGTCAATGATCGACAAATAACGATCATCAGATACACGGCCGCAAAAATATTGATCCCATGACCATTGACGACATTCGCAGCGCCATCACGGAGCGGAAAACGAAAGCGACCGCGCTCGCGCAAGACTTCTACACGCGTGTCCGAAAAGAGGACCCGGAAATTGGCGCCTTCCTGACGCTTTCGGAAGATCGTGCGATGGCGCAGGCGGCGCGTATCGACGCCATGGCGGCGGACGGCAAGCCTTTACCCCCGCTCGCGGGAGTTCCGGTCGCGATCAAAGATGTCATGGTGACGACGGGCGTGCGCACCACTGCCGGGTCGAAAATTCTCGATAATTTTATTCCGCCGTATGACTGCACCGCAGTCGCTCGTCTCGAAACCGCGGGCGCTGTGATTTTGGGCAAGCTTAACTGCGACGAGTTTGCCATGGGCTCGTCCACGGAGAACTCGGCATATCACCCCGTCCACAATCCGCGCGACAAGAGCCGCGTGCCGGGTGGGTCGTCAGGTGGCTCGGCGGCAGCCGTTGCCGCGGGGATGGCGGTGGCCACGCTCGGATCCGATACTGGCGGGTCGATTCGCCAGCCAGCATCGTTTTGTGGCGTGGTCGGTTTGAAGCCGACGTATGGACGCGTATCGCGCTACGGCCTGATTGCGTTTGCGTCGTCGCTCGATCACATCGGCCCGTTTGCGAAGACGGTGAAGGAGGTCGCGCTGGTGCTGCGTACGATCGCCGGCCGCGATCCCATGGACTCGACCTCCGCCGAAGTGCCCGTGCCCGATTATGTGGCGGAACTCGAAAAGCCGATGAAGGGCTCGGGTAAAGCCATAAAGATCGGCGTGGCCAAAGAATACTTTGGCTCGGGACTTGATCCCGAAGTGCGCGCCGCGGTTGAGGCTGCGATCCAGAAGCTCGCCGAACTGGGATGCGAGGTCGTGCCGGTGAGTTTGCCGCACACGGAATATGCGATTCCGGCGTATTACATTGTGGCCACGGCGGAAGCATCGTCGAATCTGGCGCGTTATGACGGCGTGCGCTATGGCTTCCGCGCCAAGGCGAACTCGCTTTCCGAAATGTACCGGCAAACCCGCGACGGCGGATTCGGCATGGAAGTGAAGCGTCGCATCATGCTCGGCACTTACGCCCTAAGCGCCGGATATTACGATGCCTACTACCTGAAAGCGCAGAAAGTGCGCACACTGCTGACGCGCGACTTCGACGAAGCGTTCAAGAAAGTGGATGTGATCGCCGCGCCGACTTGCCCGACTGTGGCATTCCGTCTAGGCGAGAAAGTCAACGATCCGCTGGCCATGTATCTCGCCGATATTTACACCGTAACTGCGAACCTCGCGGGCATTCCCGGAATTTCCGTTCCGTGCGGCGAGAATCATGAGAAGCTGCCGATCGGGTTACAACTATTTGCTCGGCACTTTGATGAGGCTACGCTTCTGCGAGTGGCACATAACTATGAGCAGGCAAGGTCCTCGTAGGGACGGACGCATTCGTCCGTCCAGCGAGCGAAGCGAGCCGCCGCCTGCTAGATGAGTTCGTAGTAGCATCCCCCCGCGCACCCCCGACACAGCACGCGCCCATCGCCCAGAACTTCCCGTCGAAAATTGATCCCTTCGCCGCACTCGGCGCAGACGATGCGCTCGCTTTTGTATCCGGGGAGCTCTTCTGCTGGGAGTGCGACCTTTACCCACTGCTTCGTGAACAAGTCGTCTTCCGCCATCTCGCGATAGGCCAGCATCTGCTGCTGGTTCTTGCTTTCGAGTTCAGGATGCATCGTGCGCGCCAGCGCTTTAGACGATTCTTTGGCGGCGATGCGGATGGCTTTGGCGGTGCTTACGTCTTTTATTCCCAGATCTTTGTTGCCCAGATCATTGTTGCCCAGATCGACGAAGGTCGCGGCCATCTTTCCCCAGTCGCGAAATTTCAGAGCACGTTTTCCGAGACGACATCCCGTGACCACGGCGATGGCGTCGGTGGCGCATCGGTCGATTTCGACGAACGTGACCAGGCGCTTGCGGTCTTTTCCGCGAGGATCTTCAATGCCCAAATTAGCGAGCCCCAGCATCGCCATACGCACGCCGAGCACCTGGCCAGCACAGAGATGACCGTGGGCGACTTCGGCTTCGCGGAGATAATCGTCGAGGGCGAGCATTTGCAATTGATAATTGGTAATTGGTAATTTGTAATCGAAAACCCCTGATTACTCCGAACTAAATTGCAAATTACAAATTACCGATTACAAATTGTTTCACTTTCTTCTCCAGCGCACGCCGTCTTTTGTGTTCTCGACGATAATACCCGCCCCGGTCAGTTCGGCGCGCAGTGTGTCAGAGGTCTTGAAATTCCGTGCCTTTCGCGCCGCTTCCATTTCGGCGATCTTTTGATTGATTTGTTCGTCTCCGAGTTGCGGGGAGCCGGCAATCTCCATCAACTCAGGGCTGATTTCCTTTTCACGCCCTGCGGCGCACGCCCACTCGAGGATGGCCTTCATCTTGGGTTGATCGTCATCTTTCAGCACGCCGAATATCTCATCAAACTTCTCGAGCGCGGCTAATAGGGGCTTTATATCGTCCTGGCGAACTTCCGCCAAATCGAGCGCGGTGTTGGCTTTCCGCAGCATATCGAACATGGCGGCTTGCGCCTCGGCAGTGTTCAAATCGTCGTCGAGCGCACTCTTCATCCGTGCGATCGTTTCGTCCGCCAGTTGCACCATCGTCAGGGTCGCTCCAGCGGGAAACTGTGTGCTGGTCAGGCGAAAGCGGAAGTTGCGCAACTTTTCTACCGAACTCGTCGCCGCATTCAAGCCGTCGAACGTGAAGTTCAGCTGATTGCGATATGGGACCTGCGTCAGCAGCCAGCGAATCGATGACGGCTTGTGGCCGCGCAGAACAAGATCCCGGATGGTGAAAAAATTCCCCAGGCTCTTGGACATCTTCTGCCCCTCGACCAGCAGGAAACGCGCATGAAACCAATAGCGCGCGAACTGCTTGCCGGTCATCGACTCCGACTGGGCAATTTCATTTTCGTGATGCGGGAAAATCAGGTCTTCTCCGCCGGCATGCAGATCAAAACTCGGCCCTAACTCTGCCATCGACATCACGGAGCATTCGATATGCCAGCCGGGACGCCCGGGTCCGATCGGCGTATCCCATGAACCTTCGCCGGGCTTCGGAGCCTTCCACAGCGCGAAGTCACGCGCGCTGTCTTTCTCGTACTCGTCGACGTCGACTCGCGCGCCGTCGTTCATGCCGGCAAAGTCTTTCTTCGAAAGCTTGCCATACTCAGGAAATTTCGCGATGCGGAAATAATACGAACCATCGTCGGTGCGGTACGCGAATCCTTTTTCCACCAGCTCGGCAATGAAGTCGGCCATCTCCTGAATGTGTTCGGTGGCGCGCACCAGTATCGGTTGCTCGATGTTCAAGGTAGCCGAATCTTCAAGAAATGCCTCGGTGAATTTCGCGGTATATTGCTGCACGCTCACCCCATCACGCGCGGCGTTGCGAATGATTTTGTCGTCGACGTCAGTGATGTTCATGACGTAGCGGACTTCGTATCCGCTCTGCCGCAGAAAGCGGTAAAGGAGATCGACAGCAATGAATGTACGGAAATTGCCGATGTGGCCGTAGTCGTAGACGGTCGGCCCGCAGGCGTACATACGGACGCGGTTGTCGTCTATCGGATGGAATTCTTCGATCTTCCCCGAGAGAGTGTTATAGAGGCGCAGCGCCATGAATGAGTTCGCGAGCGTGATATGAACCTTTGATTCTATGGGCGCGCCGGAAAATGGGTCAAATGGGGCGGCGAAATCCGGCAGCTCTAGACGTGGTAACACCCGCCCCTGGCAAAAGCGCATGGAACGAGGAAACGTGGCACCCCTCACTTCCTCGGGAACTAAGACGCGAGCGCGCGGGGCGTGTGCAGGCGGTGCTGCACCAGGAGTGCGTAATGCACGGCGGAAACGATGGTGAAGATAAAGGTCGCACGCAGGAAGGTGGTGGCTGCAATCGAGACCCAGCGTACCGGCTCGATCAGCAGTAGCATCACGAAGAACACCGCCGCGACTTGCGCGAAAGTGTTGGCTTTGCCGAAAATACTGGGGCGAAAATCGCGCAGACCGGCAATCATGAACAGCACTCCGCTGATCAATAGGATGGAAATGTCGCGGCTGAACACCACGATCGTGTATTTCCAGGGAATCATGTGCTCGATCGATAGCACCAGAAACATGGTGCTCATGAGCAGTTTGTCGGCGATGGGGTCAAGATACTGCCCAAGTTGCGTTTGCTGATGCAGCGTGCGCGCGAGCAGGCCATCGAGGCCATCGCTCATTCCGGCCAGAATGAAGAGTGCCAGCGCCCATTTGAAATCGTGCTTGACCAGATTGATGACGATGAAAGGCAGAAAAATCATGCGCAGCAACGTAAGCTGGTTGGGTGCGGTGAGAATCTGCCGGTAGTTCACGGCTATTTGTCGCCTCCGGCTCTTCTTGCGCTGGTGCTGAGAAACTCACTTACCAGAAGCGGAGCGGGATCCTGTCCCGTCTTCTCGGCGAAGCGCTGGGCGAGTGAGAGCAGGTTTCCCTCCGGAAGATCGAGCTCGATTCTCTCCACGCGATGCATCGGAAAAAAAACGACGCCAGAGGTGAAGGGCTCGCCGTTCTTGATCTGCGACGCCAGATCGTCGAAGGACGCGACGTCAACACCGCGCAGGCTTAGACCCTCGGCGGCAAGATGGAGAATCGCGCCCCAGAATTTTTCGCGTGGGTTGGCCAAAGTCGCAATCACGAGCGCCCCCGGTCGAAAGGGGCTGACGGCTTGGGGATCCTGATAAAAGCTTGTACTAGGCACGATGCGATTGTCGTCTGTGAGGGATGGAAATTGCAAACGGACTTAGTGTGCTTCTCGAATTCAGATCCGCACGTTGTCATCCAGGGCGAAGCGAATCATAGGGCGTTATCAGTCGCCCTCGTTCTTCGCCGCCTTCAAATCAATTCCCACCTGCTCAGCCTTCTTGTAAAGATGCGACCGCTCCAGCCCCAGCGCCCGGGCCGTGTTTGAGATCTGGTGGTGATTGCGTTTCAGTTCGGCGAGGATTGTTTGCTTTTCGAAGGCGCGGACGCGGTCGGCGAGCGGGCCTGCCGAGACTGACTCCGGCGCGCCGACGGAAGCTGGCAGCGCCAGCGCAACGGTTTCCACGGTGACTTCATCGGATGTTGCCAGCAGCATCAGGCGCTCCACTGCGTTTCGCAGTTCGCGTACATTGCCCGGCCAGGAGTGCTCTTGCAACGCAGCCATCGCGTCGGCGGTGAAACGCATTGGCTTCCATCCGTTGGTTGCGCTTACCTGAATTGCGAAATGTTCGATCAGCGCCGGAATATCTTCGCAGCGTTCGCGCAATGGGGGCAAGCGAAGCGGGAAGACGAAGACGCGGTGAAATAAATCCTGCCGGAATTTGCCGTCACGCACCTGCGCTTCAAGATCGCGGTGGGTGGCGACGACAACTCGCACATCCACTGTGATCGCGCGCTCGCCGCCAATGCGTTCGACCTCACCTTCCTCGAGCACACGCAGCAGCTTGGCTTGCATGGTGAGCGGCATGTCGCCAATTTCATCGAGAAAAATCGTGCCATGCTGAGCTTGCTCAAACTTGCCGAGATGACGTCCGGCCGCTCCGGTGAACGATCCTTTTTCGTGGCCGAATAATTCAGATTCAATCAGTTCCGCTGGAACCGCGGCACAGTTCAACGTCACAAACGGACCGGCTACTCTTGGACTGCGCTCATGCAAGGTGCGCGCCACCAGTTCTTTTCCCGCACCGGTTTCGCCGAGAATGCAGACGCGCGTCTCGCTGGCAGCCACGCGCTCCACTTGCGCCATTACGCGACGCATGGTGTCACCCTTCCAGACGATCTCGTGTTTGCCGAGGCGGCGCTCCAGGTCGCGATTCTCACGCTCCAGGCGGCCGAGTTTCAGCGCATTCTCCACCGTGAGCAGCAATTTTTCAGTGGAGATCGGTTTCTCCAGGAAGTCGAGCGCACCAAGACGTGTGGCGCGAACCGCCATCTCAATGTGCGCCTGGCCCGACATCATGACGACCGGAGTTGGCACGCCCTGGGCCTTGAGCTCTTCGAGCAGCGTGAGGCCATCTTTGCCGGGCATGACCACGTCGGAGAGTATCAAATCGAAGGATTGCGATTTGGCCAACTCCAGAGCCTTGTTTGCGTTGTCGCAGACGACCGCTTCGTGGCCTTCGATGCGAAACGCCCGCGACAGCGAAGCCAATGTATTGGCCTCGTCATCCACGATCAGCAGGTGCGCTTTTTGCGCCACGGTTGTCGACCTCAACTAAAATGCAAATCCAAATCTACCGCAGAGACGCGGAGTGCGCCGGGAAATCGCTGGGCAATTCAATCCGAAACGTCGAGCCTTTTTCTTTTGTACTCTCAACCGAAATTTTGCCGCCGTGATCGCTCACTACCGACTGCGCAATCGCCAGCCCGAGACCGGTTCCATGCTGCTTGGTCGTGTAATAAGGAGTGAACAGGCGCCCGCATTCTTCCGCAGTCAGACCAGAACCCGTATCGGAGACGGAAATTTCAATCCACTCGCCCCGATCGCGGGTGCGGATCGAGAGTTCTCCGCCCTGCGGCATGACGTCGATGGCGTTGAGCACAAGATTCTGCAAGGCGCGATGCAGCAGATCGGGATCGGCGGAAATTTCGGGCAGAGCCTCCTCAAGTTCAGTGCGCACCGAAATCGGATTCTTTTCGTTATCGTCGGCTCGATCGTTGCTTCGACCTCGATCATTACCACGACCATCCACTTGCAATTGCGCCTGAAAAACGCGCAGCACCGACTGCACCACGTCGTTCACCTGGGTCGGACGGCGCTGTGGTTGTGGCATTCGGGAGAATTCGCTGAATCGGCCAATGATGGCCTTGAGATTGTTGATCTCCGCCAACAAAGTTGCCGTTCCCTCTTGAAAGACCTCCTCGAACATTGCAGGCGATTTTTGTTTTGCGCGCACCAGATTCTCAACCGTGACCTGCAAGGGGAAGAGCGGATTCTTCAACTCATGGGCCAATCGCCGCGCCAGTTCGCGCCAGGCAGCCACGCGTTCGGCTTGCAGCGTGCGGTCTTTCTGCTGCAGGAGATCTTCCGTCATGCGGTTAAACGACGTAGCCAGCTCGCCCAGTTCATCGCTCGATTCAACTTCGACCTTGGCGCGCAAGTCGCCAGCGGCAACTCGTCGCGCCGCTTCGGCCAGCGATACGACCGGGCGGGTGACGCGGGCTGCGAACCACAGGCTGGCCAGCACCGCGACCAGAATTCCGCCACCGCCTACCAGCAGGGCAGTAGAAATGATCTGCCGCTGCAATTCGATCAGCGGACGCCGCGAGCTGCCTACGAGCAGAACGCCCAGCAGTTGCCGATTCGCGCCGCTGGGAGTTGTCTGGCCTTGATTTACCGCGTTGAAGCTGGGTCCGGTCAGTGGGATGAGGTGAAAAACTTCAGCGTCCGCCGGATCGGCGGTCCAATGAATCACGCCCGTCCATTCCTGCATGTTGTCGCGCACGCGCGCGATCAGAGGAGCAATCTTATCGACGCCCGCAGCCGGTCCATTCAAGTCGAGAAGCGATTTCGGATTCCATTTTGCTTCCAGGTTTTGGTACAGGAGCACGCGCGTTCCACGGGGGATGTCGAGGGTGGAAAGGAAGCCCTGGTCGAGTCGTTCACCTCCAATCACGTATAAAGGTTGCTCTCCAACGCGCGCGACGCGCACGGCAAACAAGCCGAGGGTCGCGCCGTCGGGCAATTCTTCGCGCTTCAGAAACGCCCCGGCTAGGGTTGCGACCCCGGGCGACTTTTCTTCGGTGACCGATGCTTCGGAGGTGGTTGCGTCGGGCGCCGTCGCTTCCCGAACACTGCCGGCGGAAATCGCGGCCTCCGGATATCCGAATTTCGCCTGCCATTGCGCGGAGGAGAGGATGTTGCCACCTCTGTCGACGAGCTCCAGAAAATCGAGCCGCTGCTGACGCGCTAAGGCACGCGCTTCGCCTACGTATGCGCCCGGGTCAGCTGCGCCACGGTTCAGGTCAAGCGCGATGCGCTGCACAGTATCGCTGGCGGCCACGGATTCTACTTGGCGCGCCACCTCGAGTCCTCGCCGCTGAAACTCGGATCGAAACTGAGCCGCAACCGCATTCGCGCGCTCTTGATCGGCGCGCTCGAACGAGCGTCGTATGGTGCCATACACCGATGCCGAGATGACCGCGACACAGAGGAGAACCGTGGTCGCAAACAAGAGTAGAAGTTTCTGGCGGAAGCTCATCGCGAGCCCGCCTGGGGCGGAGATTCCGCAAGCCAGACATCAACCAGCGAAAATCCCGACTCGTTCCAATCGCCCGGTCCTCCCTGCGCCCAGTCGCGCACACGCGCGCCGAAGGAAGTCGCGAGGGGCAGATGAAAAAGCGGAATCACGGCGTCATCAGCGACCAAACCGCGCTCGGCTTGATACAACTCTTCCAGAGAAACGCCACCTGGTGTCGCCGCAAATGCGGGCTGCGGCAATCCCAGTTGACGCGCCGCTTCGCTGAGCGATGTGGCCGGATCAGGACTCGGCAGCGCGATGCGCATCAGGCGAATGTCTTCTGTCTTTGACACCGACACTTGCATCTTGATCCCAACTTCGTGCGCGTTCAGCGCGATGCGCTCGGCAATCAGTTGAGCCTGTGGATCGCGCGGATCGTAACTTAGGTCGTAGCTGAGATTGAGCGCGGGTTGCCGAGAGTCGGCGATCAGAGTGCGAGCGCGTTGCGGATTCGCCGGCTCCGAAAACACGGCGCTGTACCCGGTCATCCAGTTGGGAAGAATACTGGCGGCGGGCTCTCCCGCGCCCTTCAAGAGCACGGACTGGATTGGCTTGCGATCAATGGCGAGCGCGAGTGCCTCTCGAAGGTGCGGGTCTTGAGCCTTTGAGTTGGCGGAGAAAACCAGCGCCAGCAACTCCGCGGGCAAAGACGAAGACAGAGACGAAGACAACGATGACGATGAAGATAATGGCCGCCGCAACGATGATGACGCTGTGCCGCGGCCTTGCCATCCGTTCGCGGCCTGCGGTGGCGCCTCGATCACGTCGGTCTTGTCGAGTTCCAGCGCAATCGCCTGGTCGTGCAGCGACTTGCCGAATTCGATCTCGATCGCGTCTACAAAAGGACGCCCCGCCCAACTCTCTTCATTCGCCGCGAGCCTGAGTAGCTTTCCGGGCTGCCATGCGGCGATGAGGAACGGCCCGGTCCCGGTGGGAAATCCGTTCCCATTACGCTGCAGCAAGAGATTACGTGGCAGCGCGAGCTCAGCGAGCAGCGAAGGCAACGGTGTCTCTGTCTCGATGAACACCGAGTCCGCCGATGCGCGTACATTCCAGCCACGATGGAGTGAAGCCAGAATTTGCGCGATGACTGCGGGAGAGGCCGCGCTGCCCTCGTGGAACTTCACGCCTCGTCGCAGCGTGAATTGCCATTGCCGGCCGGCAGGGTCGCTCTGCCACGCCACGGCCAGCGCGGGTTGGGCACGGTTCTGCGCATCCAGTCTTACGAGAGTGTCGCCGATCAGGGAGAGGGTTCGCGCCATGTCCCAATAGTTAGCGGGAGTGGCATTGGCGGGAAGTTCCAGTGCGTCTGGCGCGGATTGCATCATCACGCGCAGGGTTCCGCCATAGTGCGGACGGGTCGCGGCGGTTGCGATCGGTGCTGCGAAAATCGCTACGATCATCGCTATGATCATGGCTACGACCACAGACGTTATCAGAGCCGTTCCCAGCAAATGATGACGGATCGACACTCGCCATGGGCGCGGGCCTCTGCCGAACTGCGCTCGATTTGGACGGGCGAGGGCGCCCATCCCCGCACAGGCGGGCGTCCCGACACAGGCACCCGGTGCCTTGCGAGCAAAATCAATTTTCGCAAAAAATCGATGCGCGATAGGCCTCATACCATCCCGTGTCTTTTCGCCTCACAATGGCGGATGCGCCATTGCCGCCGCTTTCCGGCCACAATGCAACAATTTGACCGTCGAACTGAACTGCCGACCTGACTGCCACCGGATCGCGATCGGGAATCTCGAACACGCGCAGGCCATCACGCTCGGGGTCGCCACTGTCTGAGACCAGTAACTGTGTCCCGGTTCCGCAACTGGAGTGAACCGACGCCAGATCGCTTCCCCACTTTGATTGTGCGCCGCGGATCAACTGGTCCGTGATCCCATCGACCAGATGGAGCGATCCATCCACGGAGGCGAAAGCCCACAGCGTGTAATTCGACCGCGGAAGCGGCGCCGCCGAGTAGAACGCAGGAACGTTGGAGATTTTTCCGATGCCCGAAGGCAGCACTCCGGTGAAGAAATTACGCGCGGCCGCATAAAAAGCACGCACGCTGCCATCCTCCAAAAGAGGCCACGGGTCATCCGTCTGATTGCACGCGAGAGTCAGGGGAGCGGCAGCGGTGGCACTTGATCGGCAAAACGTTCCGGGCAGGTAGACATCGAACCAGTGATCGCGACGCAGCAGCAGGCGCCCGCGCAAATCACGGGGAAAGGTGCGCGAGTGCGCGATGGGCAATGAAAGATCGAGCTCCCATCGAGCGGAGGGATTCGTCCCCGCATGACGATAAACGGAAACCGCGTCTTCTTCGAGCACGACCAGGCGAGATCCGCCAGGCATATCGATGAGGGCGATGTCGAGGATGGGTCGTTCTTGCGCAAAAAGAAGAGTTGTTTTTAAAACGGTGGGCGCCGCGCCCGAGAATGCCGTCCCGGTCGGCGATCGCGGCAATGAGACAAGAACGACCTTCTTCTCATCGGCGCCGACTTTGATTTCAGCGGTCCAAACGTATTCGCGAAGACTCTCCGAGAGAACGACCTGGATCGTCCCGATCGCCTGCTCAGCCTTGGCGGCGTGCACGCCTTGGAGGTGCAATTCAGCCTCAAGCGCGCTCCGCACCTCGCGCCCAGATCCTTCGCTGAGCGATGACCGATTGGTGACCTCAATGGCGAAGGCGCCGGGTCCCGATGCCGCAGCTATCTTGTGCGCCAGTTGGCGGGCGGAATCTCCCAGCGGCGAAGCGCACAAAGAAGATGGAAGAAAAACGGTGGCGAGTAAGAACGAAATCAGCCAACCTGGCCGCAGACCGCTGAAGGTTCGCGCTCGCATGTGTGGAATGCGCTGATTATAACGCGTGCTGAATAGCGGCTCGTTCATCGGAAACCGGGCCACAGCTACTGCTGAGATTTTCCATCGCCTTCCGCATCTTCCGCCTGGCTCACGTGGGTGGGGGCGCCCATGCCGCGCAGCACATCGTTGGTGAAGAAAAATTTGCCATCGGCCGGCACCATCATGATCTGCAGTTTGTCAGAAAGTCTCTCCGCGACAATCTTGTTGATGAGTAGCGGGTTCTGCTTGAGGATCGCGCTCTCGCTCGTCATGCGCTCCGCGTCAGCCGCGGCGGTCAACCGGATGCGTTCGGCCTCGGCTTGCGCCAGCATTTTGCGGCGTTCCATCTCGGCTTTGCTGTCGATGAGCTTGGCTTCGCCGGCGGCCTCGGCATTCTTCACCGTGGCTTCCTTGCGCGCTTCGGCTTCGAGTTTCGATTGCTGAATCTGCTTTTCTTTCAACGGAAGGGTGTATTGCATGGCATCCGCCTCGCTCTTGGCCTGCAGCACTCGCACCGCAGCCTGTCCCTCCGCCTGTTTCACTTCCTGCACCTTGGTGGCGTCGGCGTCAGCTTCGGCGATTTTTACCTGCTTCTGATGGATCTCCGTCTCCACGCCCATCCGGTCATTCTCCTGCTCCTTGAGCAGAAGAGACTCCAAGCCCTTGGCGTATTCCTGCGGCAGTTCGATGTCACGCAGCATCACCTCTTTCACCACGATGCCATCGGCAGCCAGACGTTTGCGAATCATTTCGGCAGAGCGTTGCCGGACCTCCTCGCGCTTAGCAGAGAAAACCTCGCGCACCGTATAACCGGGCACCAGCTCGCGCCAGGCAGTGGCAACCACGGGAGGCACAATTTCTTTTTCCAGAGGCTGCGGCAGATTAGCCTCAATGTAATCGAGACGCTTCGGGTCAATCTGATAGCGAACGGTGATGGCGAGCCCAAGCGTGAGCCCCTCTTTGGCCTGGACACGCAGGGCTTGTTCGCGCGGAGCTGGTTCGCGCTTTGGCTCGTCTTTCGTCGCTCCCTTCGCCGGCGAATCTTCGCTGATGCCGGTGGTGAACAACTGATCACGCGTGTTGAACAGTTCAACGTGCTCGACCAGCGGCGTCACGAAATGCACGCCTGGATAAAGCGTCCCGGTCAGCGTGCCTTTAGTCTGACTCACGCGCACGCCCGCCATCCCGCTGGGGACGATCACGATACCGGCCGAGATCACCAGCGGAGCCCATGCCAGCATCACCAGCGCAACCGAGGTTCGCCAACGCACCGCTGGAGCCGGGCCGGGCCCACCCGCCTCGTGGTCGGGAGTCAAACGCCTGCGCTGCCAGGTGATCAGCAGATATGCATCGTAGGAAAGAATTCCGGCGGCGATCACGAACATTGCGATTCCGGCGCTCACCAGCAAATACTTCAGTGACAGCATGGTCGTGCTCCTTTCAATTCTTTGGCGCGGTTTCAGAAATGCGGTTGGAAACTTGTGGACGGCGCGCGAATGCCATGCGAACGATTTGTCCGAAGATCAGTTCTTCGATCAGCAGCGATGCCGCCAGCGAGAATGTCAAGCCACCGATGATTACCAGCCCTTGCAACATCGTTTCCATGTTCAGCCTCCGTGCGTCTCACACGTAGAAAGGCAAGTGGAGAGCCAGAGTCAGCCGATTGAAAATATTGGAGTTAATGTCGTACGCGGGCGAGAATACGTGTCCCCGGAAACGCGGGCGTGTGCCGGCGGACACGTTGCCGAAGGAGTGGGCTGAGCGCAAAATCGGGGTCAAGCGCGAGGGCCAGTAGATCGCCCCGCAGATCACAACCCAGCGACCCGCGCAAAAAAAAGAACAGCCCGCAAGCTTTTCAGCCTGCGGGCCATCTCGGTGGACTGTTTGGGATTGACTGAGGTGGTCACTCTCGTGGCCCCTCGCTCGTTCCGGTGCCGGGCACAACGTGTGTCCGGCGGATCAGACTTTATCAATCAGCCCATACTCACGGATTGTTTGCGAGAGATGTTCCCGATTCCCCCGACCAAAGGTTCCTCGAGAACTCCGCTTAGAGCAACCGCCCTAAGACTCAGCCACCTCACCTGGTCTGGTATTGATACTTCTACTATGTGAATCAGAACTTATCATCCGACCACCTCCTTTCCGGTGTAAGCGCAGAGTACAAAAAAAACCGGAGCGGAGTCAACGGCACAGAAGTGGAGTGCCGGAATAATTACTAGTCTATGTATGGCGGACACTCTTGTCCGCCGCCCTTGCACTTGCCGTTGCCCTTGCTCCGCCGGAAGAATCCCGACAGTCGTTATCTGCCCTACGTATTAGAAAGCTCCCATCCGCGGGTACACTTATTTCGCCGAATGATTCCAGCCAACATGCCCGCTGTGAGCGTCGCGGCCACCGTCCTCAACGAGGTCGATGACATCGACGCCCTGGTCAAGAGCCTGATGCGCCAGACTCTCGCGCCCGCCGAAGTCATCATTGTCGATGGCGGTTCCACCGACGGCACGTGGGAGCGTCTCGAAGCTGCCCGGAGAAATTATCCGGCCCTGGTTCCGATCCGCGATGAAAGTTGCAGCCTGCAACATTCTCCCGGACCAATCGCCCGCGGCCGCAACGTCGCGATTGCCGCAGCCTCCTCCGAAGTAATCGCCTTCACCGATGCGGGATGCACCCACAGCCCGGACTGGCTCGCCAATCTTACCGCCCCAATTTCCAGAGGTGATTCCGAGTACTCCGTCGGAGGATCCTACATTGATCTGACAAATCTCGACCCCGCCGCATCCACCGTTTGGGACGTTGCCTCCGCCCCGTTCTTCGGCGTCAAACTGAACGCGGACGCCGCCACCAAGTCCTGCACCGCACGCTCCATGGCCTTTCGCAAAGACCTCTGGCGGCGCGTTGGCGGATTCCCCGAGACTGTCTTTCTCGGCGAAGACACCGTATTCGATGCCAAGGTGCGCAAGCTGGTGACCCCTGCGTTCCCAGAACGCGCCAAGGCCGCCTACCAGCCGCGCCATACATTTCGCTCCGCCCTTCGCCAGATGGTCAGCTATTCGGTAACCGACGGGGTTTTGGGCGGACGCTCGGCCCGCCTGTGGCGAAACATTGCTCGCTGCCTCGCCGAGATCCTTGCCGTTCTCACTCTCTTCTATTCGCCCATACCCCTGCTATGCATCCTTGCGCTGGAAGTCTATTTTGCCTTCAGGTTGGACTGGGCCGACATACGAAAAGCTTCGCTGAAAACACTAGCAGCGCGCCTGGTATTTTCCCTGATCGTCCCCTGGATAGTCGCGTGGTATCAGACGATAGGCGCCATCACCAAGAGGAACCGTCCCAACCGTCAGAACACTTGAAACCAGCTCCCCGTTCTCAGTTCTCAGTTCTGGTTCTCAGTGCGGCACCAAAGTGCGATATCGCAGGTTTTTCTGAGAACGGGGACCGGGGAGCTGCGAACTATTTCAGCCCGGCACTCGCAGTACATGCCCGCCAGATACCTACCTTCGTTACTGCCCCTTCCCTAGACTGAATCTACCCCTGCAAGGCAGGAAAGGCTTCCCCAAGTCATAGATCTTTAAATGAGTTCCCAGTTCCCGGATCTCGGTTCTCAGTAAAACCGGCACATGCGTAAAGAGGGCTTTGCCGAGAACTGAGAACTGACAACTGACAACTGCCGTTTCAGCCCTTCCAGCGATACGCATCCGGCTGCGGCAGGCCGAGATGCGCCAGCACGCGATTCGCGAATTCCTGCGCCATGGCATCGGCGCTCGAGGGGTGGTTATAAAACGTGGGGATCAGCGGAAAGATCGTCGCTCCCGCGTCCGCCGCCAGAGACATATTGCGGATGTGGATTTTGTTCAGCGGCGTCTCGCGGACGCAGAGCACGAGCGGCCGCCGCTCTTTAAGGGTGACATCGGCGGCGCGCTCGATCACGCGCGAAGCCGTGCCGTTGGCAATTCGGCCAAGCGTGCCGACGCTGCATGGAATTACGACCATCGCGCCCGAGGGATACGACCCGCTGGCCACGTTGGCCCCGATGTCGGTGTTGGACTGCTGCCGAATCTTTGTGGAAGGCGCGCCGATGATTTGACGTAGGAGGTCGGAACGGCCTTCGACTCCGAGTTCCTCGGCCATCACGCGCAGTCCGCTGTCAGAAGCGATGAAATTTACGGTGTTCACCCGAGAATCGCGCTCGATAGCGAGTAGAAGGTGCTTCAGAAATATGGATCCGCTGGCACCGGTCGTGGCAACCGTCAAGTTCTCCGGTGGCAGGGGCAAAGGTGGCGCTCCACGGGGCTCGATTCACTTCGCGCCTCGAAAACTGAGGATAGGGATCGTGTGATGGCAAGTCAAGGCGTCTACGGAATTCGCTTTACGATCTCCTCCGCCGCCACGGCATCTATAAGTCTGGTAGGCGATCGGTGATCGACGACACGATTCCGCGAATCACGAGCATGGATTCGGTGAAATTCTTAAATAGAGGGAAGTCGCTTTAAATCATGGCCACTACCGGTATCTTGCGATCGCGGCGCAGCGCCGCCCAGCTCCACGCCATCGCCAGCGTGGAGCGTGAGATTCGCTCGCTCGATCCCGCCACCGGCCGCAAATACCTCCGCGACTTTCGCGACGCTTACTGCTCCTACCAGAAAGTGCTTGCTGCCAGTGATGTGCGCCGGGAAGTAGCCAAAGCCGGCATCGTTCTAGTGGGCGATTACCATGCCCTGCCCAAGTCGCAGCGCTATCTGACTTCGCTCCTTTGCGACCTTCGATGCCATCACCGTCCGGTCGTGCTGGGAGTCGAAACCGTCTTTTCGCGCGACCAGCACATTCTCGACGAATGGTTTCGCGGTGAGATTGACGAGGCCGAACTGCGTCAGCGCATTCGCTTCGAACTCGACTGGGGATACGACTGGGCGCCGTTTTATGAACTGCTCTCCGCCGCCCGCGACCACGGCGTTGCCATCTACGGGCTCGATTGCATGCCTCGTGAAGATCTCCGCAAGATAGGTGCGCGCGACCGCCACGCCGCCGACAAAATTGCCGAAGTTCGCCGTCGCCATGCCGATGCGCTCATCCTCGTGTTGTTCGGCGAGTCGCACCTGGCGCCTCAGCATCTGCCCGCGTTGCTCCAGCAGAAGATTCCGGCAGAACCCACGCTCACTGTTCTGCAGAATATCGACGCTCTTTACTGGCGCGCTGCCGGAGAGGCGCACGATCATGTCGAAGCCGTCGCCGTGCGCGATAACGTTCTCTGCGTCTTCAACGCCACGCCGCTGGAAAAATACGAGAATTACCGGCTTTGCCTCGATCGCTGGGGGCGCAACTCCAACGATCACAGCGCGCCCGACCTCGGCCCCACCCTCTATAACCTGATCGGCGGCATGGTGCGTTTTCTCGGCTTCAATCAGTACTCTCCGCACAATTCGACGCAGCCCAAACTGCTGGTCGACCAGATGCCCGAAGTCTATTCGCGTAACTCCGATTCTCTTTTACTTCGTCTGTTGTCCCGTAAGGGATTCACCGTCGAACAACGCCGCTCGCTGGTCCGCCGGGTTCGAGAACGCGGCAGCGTCTATCTCGCGCCCATCAACACTGTGTACGTGCGCCAGTTCCGCATGACCTCCTGCGCCGAGGACGCCACTCGCTTCCTCCACCAGGCCTGTCGCGGGTTGGCGAATCTGGCTAACGGCAAGGCCCCGGCGCCGCATGCCGCACCGAATGTCGTGCCGGTCGCCCCGTCCTTCAGTAAGGACGACGCGTTTTACGTTGCCATTTTCGAACACGCGCTCGCTTTTTTCGGATCTCGGATTTTGTATCCCGCCCGTCACGCGCTGCGTGATGCCGATATCGCGGACCTGTACGACGTGACTCGTGAGGACCTCGAACAACAAACTTCGCTGCCCTTTGCCGATGCGGTCGAAGCGCTCGACCTTCTGACCCTGCATCGGGGAGCCGAATTCCTTACTGCCGATTCGCTCACGCCCGCTCCAGTCTTCAGCGGACAGAAATACGAATACGTCGCCGAGCAACTCGGTTATCTCACCGGCAACGATCTCTACGACGCCTACCTCGAAGGCCGCTTGACCACAGCTGCGTTGCGCAAACTTTTTTTGACCCACATCGAGCAGCCCGGTGTGGCCCGCGAAGCGTATGTCCAGCTGAGAACGCGACTGCGCGCGGAAAAGCGGATATAGCGCAACTGCTTGTCTTTGCTTTTCGAAGATTCCGCTTCATTCGGCGCCCTCTGCGTCTCGGCGGTTCAAGTTTTCCGCCGGCTGCGGTATCCTCACCTGTCCGATGCCTGACGACTCCCCACTCCAGTCACAAACGCCCGACGCGCTGATGCTCTTCGGTTTCTGGTATCGCGCGCTCCCCGCCGCTCAACTGGGTCGCGGACAACTCTGCAAGACGATGCTGCTGGAACAGCCACTGGTGCTAGGCCGAGGACGCGACCAGCAAGGTCGGCCCTTCGCCCTGCGTGATGCCTGCCCCCATCGTGGCATGCCGCTTTCCTGCGGACACTTCGACGGCGATCAAATCGAATGCTCGTACCATGGCTGGAGATTTGACGCCCATTCCGGCCAATGCAAACTGATCCCATCACTCGTTCCCGAGCAAAACTTGAAAATCGATCGCATCTATGCCGGCAGCTATCCCTGCGAAGAGCGCGACGATTTCATCTGGGTCTTCATTCCCGATCCCGGCCCGGCTGGTGCTGGATTCTCAAAGCCCTCGCCCGTGCCGCTGCCAGCTCCTGAGATTCCCAAATTCAGCGAGCGTTACAAACTCGCGTATCTCACCGCTGACCTGCCGTGCTCCGTCGACCACGGCATCATCGGATTGATGGATCCCGCGCACGGGCCCTTCGTCCACCAGGCATGGTGGTGGCGGACGCAAAAATCAATTCACGAGAAGCAGAAGAACTTCGAGCCCATCCCTTACGGTTTTCGTATGAGCGCGCACACGCCCAGCTCCAACAGCGCGCCCTACAAGCTTTTGCGCCTCTACGCCGACGCCGATTCGATCACCACCACCATCGATTTCGTTCTGCCTAATCTTCGCTCGGAAATCATTCGCGCCGGCAAATACTGGTTTTCGAGCTTGACCACCGTCACTCCTATCACCCGCAACCAGTGCCGCATCGACGTAGTCGCCGCCTGGAATCTCTTTCGCTGGATTCCCTTCGGCCCCGAACTCCTGAAATTCGTCTTTGCAAAGTTCGTGGAGCAGGATCGCCGCACCATGGAACTTCAATCCGAGGGCCTGAAACACAACCCGCACCTGATGCTGATCGATGACGCCGACCGTCCTGCCAAGTGGTATTTCGGTTTGAAGAGCGCGATGCTGGAGATGAAGAAAAGCGGCGGCGAGTTCCGGCATCCAATGAGCGGGCCGATTACGCTGAAGTGGAGGAGTTGAGACATGGGGTTGGGCCTGGCGAACTCAGACCAGAGGAGAGCGTTTCTGTGTGGCCGGGCCACCCTCGGGAGTTACGGTCAACTGAGAGCGTGCGTCACCAGATGATCCCGAGCCCGCTATATAGCTTGAATTTCTCGTCTGGTGTCGCCACTGGTATTTTCTCCGCCAAAGCCTGAGCAATGATTTGGCGGTCGAAGGGATCGCTGTGATGGGGATGAAGGGGCAATTCGAACAACCGCAAGGCATGATCGCCCGTGTAAGGCAGGATGCGGATATCCAGGTCTTGAATTGCCTGACGCGCAATCGCGGCTGTGAGTTTCAACTCGCCGAGGGAAGTTTTAATGGCGATCTCTGTTATCGAGATCGCGCTCAACTCAAGAATATTTGCCGGGTTCCGCAGGGCGGCACTGGCGCGCTTACTCAGCCGTTCGGGCGTTTCAACCGCGTAGATCAGAACCGCGGTATCGAGAAGCAGGCGCACTTACAGCCGACCAGTGAGAAAGTCTTCCACTTCGTCGTCCGACATCGGCTTCCACCAGTCCGGATCGAGGGTTTGGATCTTGCCTCTCAACGTGCCCAGCGCCCTCTCTTTGCGGCTCGGCGCTTTCGTGCGGACAATATCGACCACTGGCACACCGCGGCGACAGATGGTGACGGGCTTTCCGTCCTCGACTGCCCTGATGAGTTCCGGCAGCTTGTTCTTGGCATCCGCGACGCTGACTTTCATGGAAATATGATAGCTATCTAACATAGCTATGTCAATGATGACGAGCGGCCCGAAGCGGGTTTACTGAGACTCGACACCTAAGCCCTGAGACCTACTCTTTCACCAGCCAATCCATCGCCTCGTCCCGCGTCTTGAAGGTCACAATCTCGCGTTGCGAAAAACTCCGGAAGTTCTCCATGAAGGCGTGCGGGATACTCTCCGAACCAACCCATGCCGTCTTCTTCACAAACGGACGGTCGAGCGCCAGCACTTCTTTAATCTTGGTGGCAACCGCGTGATCCACTTCGGCCCCAGTGTAATCGCCCAGCGTAACGATCGATTCGTGCGCGTGCTGCGCCACCGTAACCCGCACATACTCCAGCAGAAGCTGCATCTCGCGCGCGTTGGCGTGCGAGAAATCCAGCAGCAGAATCTGCTTGCCCCGGTGCTCGATGAACCGTATGCGATCGTCCATAGTCGACCTGCATGTCCCCCTGCGCCATCTGGCTAGGATTCTTTCAATATTACGGGGAGAATTGGGGACCCGGGAAATCTACCCCAACATCGACTCCACGACACTGTATGCCTCGCTCAGCGCCGAGTCCAGCGCCGCCGCGTCTTTCCCACCCGCTTCGGCCAGGTCCGGACGCCCCCCACCCTTGCCGCCAACTTTCTGCGCCACCGGGCCGATGACCTTGCCCGCCTGAATGCGGCTGGTGAGGTCTTTGGTCACGCCAACGATCAATGAGACATTGCCATTCGAGGCCGAGCCCAGCACAACTACGGCGGAACCAAGTTTGTCGCGCAGTTGGTCGACCAGCGTGCGCATCTGCGCCCGTTCCAGATTGTCTACCCGATGGGCAAGGACCTTGACGCCGCGAACCTCTCTGACCGTTTCGCTGATGTTGGCCGTGCTTGACGAAGCGGACTTCATCCGTGCCTGATCGAGTTCGCGCGCCAGGCGCTTAATCTCAGCGTCTTTCTTCTCTAGTTCCAGCTTCAATGCCTCGGCAGGAGAAGTCGAATCGGAATGGGTTGTCAGTGCGGCTACCACGTTTTCCAGTTGGTGATCTTTCCGGAAGTGGCGCAGCGACCCTTCGCCCGTCACGGCCTCAACGCGCCTCACGCCAGACGAGACGCTTCCTTCTTTCAGAATCTTGATCAGCCCGATCTCGCCAGTCTGCGCCGTGTGCGTGCCGCCGCAGAGCTCTGTCGAAAAATCTCCGATCTTAATAACACGGACGCGATCGCCATATTTCTCGCCGAACAGCGCCATGGCGTGATACTCGTTCACAGCCACGTCAATGGGAACGTTCTCGATAACCTCGACCCGCTCGTTGCGCAGAACTTCTTTGTTGATGATGTCTTCGATATCCTGCAGCTCCTCTTCGGCGACTCCGGTAAAATGCGAGAAATCAAATCGCAAATGGTTAGCAGCGACCAGCGATCCCGCCTGCTTCACATGCTTGCCCAGAACCTCGCGCAGCCCGGCCTGAAGCAGGTGCGTGGCCGTGTGATTGCGCATCGTCGATTCGCGAATCGAGGTGTCGACGACGGCGTCGACTTTATCGCCCACGCGGAGGGTGCCCCATCCTTCCGCGTTTTTTGCGGAGGGTGGGGACTTCATCACCACTTGATGAGCGCGCACACCCTGCACCGGGTAATAGCACCCCGTCACCTCAGCGACGACAGTGTTGTGATCGTCGGAATAGAACCATCCACGATCGCCGACCTGGCCTCCAGATTCAGCGTAGAACGGAGTGTGGTCGAGAATAATCTCGCCTTTGTCGCCGGGCCTGAGTTCCTGCGCCCCCTGGCCGCCCTTGATGATGGCAAGAACTTCGCAGTTGTCAGAGCGCGTCTGGCGATAGCCTTCGAATTCAGATTTCGGAAGCTGCTGATAGGCGGGATTGGCTGTTTGCTTGGCCGCGCCTTTCCAGGAGGCACGAGCACGCTCGCGCTGCTCGGTCATGGCGCGATCAAAAGCTTCCTGATCGAAAGCGATTCCTTGATCGCGGGCCGCGTCTTGAATGAAGTCGAGCGGCATACCAAAGGTGTCGTAAAGCTTGAACGCGTCTTCGCCAGCGAGGGTGCCCCCAGAGGACTTCAAAATGGCTTCAAGTTTCTCGAGACCTACGTTTAGAGTATTTGCGAACCTTGTCTCCTCCGCCAATACTGCCCTTGACACTCGCTCCGCTGTCTCCTTGAGCTCCGGATACGCATCCTCCATCAGATCGCGCACCGCAAACACCATCTCGTTCAGAAACGGCTTCGTCTGACCGAGCAGCCGGCCATGCGTAATTGCCCGCCGGATAATCTTGCGCAGCACATAGCCACGTCCGTCGTTCGCGGGAGTCACGCCGTCGGATATCAGAAACGTCGCGGCGCGAGAGTGATCGGCAATGACCCGCAGAGACGCTGCCGGTTTCGATCCTGCCGAGCTTTGCTCGGCGGGGCGGACGAATGCGTCCGCCACTACGTGGCCAGTGCCACTCCTCGCGTGGGGACGGACGCATTCGTCCGTCCCGCCGGGTCGAAGACCCGGCTCGGCATGTGCAGCGCCGGTCAACTCCGCCGCGCGCTTGATCAGCGGCGTAAACAAATCCGTGTCGTAATTCGAAATCACGCCTTGCAGCACCGCCGCGATCCGCTCCAACCCCATCCCCGTATCAATCGAAGGCTTCGGCAATGGATTCAGCTTCCCGCTCGCATCGCGGTCGAACTGCATGAACACCAGATTCCAAAGTTCGACGTACCGTCCGCAATCGCAGCCAAACGCGCAGTCTGTGTGACTGGAATCGCTAGCCGCAAGACCCATGTCATAGTGAATCTCACTGCAGGGCCCGCAGGGACCGGTGTCACCCATTTGCCAGAAATTATCTTTCGCGCCGAACTCAAAAATGCGATCCTTCGGCACCCCTTGCCCGAGCCACAGATCGTAGGCTTCGGCATCACGCGGGACCCCGTTTTCGCCTTTAAAGACTGTGACGTACAACTTGTCCTTCGCGATCCCAAACCATTCCGGCGCCGTGATCAGTTCCCACGCGTAGGCAATGGCGTCTTTCTTGAAGTAGTCGCCAAACGAAAAATTTCCCAGCATCTCGAAAAATGTGTGGTGGCGATTGGTGAAGCCTACATTTTCCAGATCGTTGTGCTTGCCGCCCGCGCGCACGCATTTCTGCGAAGTCGTCGCCCGGTTGTAGTCGCGTTTTTCCAGGCCGAGAAAAACGTCCTTAAACTGGTTCATGCCGGCGTTGGTAAAGAGCAGCGTCGGATCGTTGGCCGGGACGAGCGACGACGAGTGCACCTCGCGGTGTCCCTTCTGAATGAAGAAGTCCAGAAACCTGCGGCGAATTTCGGAGCCTGTAAGCATGAGTCTTGAGTGCCAACGCTGCTAACGACTAACGACTACCGATCTAAGATTAAATTCTAAATGATAACCAGGATTCAGCTTCAGCTAAGGCCGATCACCCGAGAGGATCGTCTACCGCGGACACTCTTGTCCGCGCCGACAGCCGAATTTCTGCGAACACGCGGACAGGAGTGTCGGCGCCACATTCAGACACGCGCAACCAGCTTTCCCTTCGGCTCCTCCGCTCCTCCGCGTCCTCTGGTGATCGCGTTACGCCTCGGAAGTCTCGCTCTCCAATTCGGTGAGAGTCTCTTCATCCACGTCCCATTTTTTGAGAATAGCGAAGATGGTTTTGGATCCGAATCCAGCGCGCGTCAATTGGCGGAAGATGCGGGCCGCCTGCTTCTGATCTCTCTCCTTGGGCTTCTGCAGGCGCTTGCGGCGAAGATAATCGCGCGCCAGGTTTTCTTCTTTCACCTCGTCATAGACCGAAGCCACTGCTTTGTGGATGACGTCGCCGTGCACTCCCTTAGCCTTCAGATCGTTGACCACGCGCATGCGTCCGAATTTGTCGTTGTCGCGCCGATAGGAGGAAAAAGCCGTCGCGTAGCGGGCATCGTTGAGATAGCCCTGCTCTTTGAGTCGGACGATAATCAGTTCCACCAGCGTCTTGCCGATTTCCGTATCGGCCTCCACTCGGTTGCGCAGCAGACGCTTCAGTTCCGCGACTGAGCGCATCCGCCGCGCCAGCGCTCCTACAGCGTATTCGTAGAGTTCTGATTCGGTGAAAAGTTTTCTGGGACGGCCAAACGCCATGCCTAACGATAGCGCGAGATGGCGTTGAAGGGTTAGCGCTTACGTCAGCGACTCAGCAAAGCGACTCACTGGCTGCACCGATCTGCAATCGCCAATCCCTCAACCAGCTATTTCGGTGGCGGCGTCGGGCTCGGCAATGCCGGAGGAGTAACCGCCGGCGCCACGGTTGTAGCCGACGGTGCACTCGGAGGCGGCGCGACCAGCGCGGCTTTTGCCGAGGATGGCAATTTGTCGGCGTTCGCCAGCAGAATCGCAACCTGCCACATCTGAGGTTCGGTCAGCGACTTGCTGAAGCCGGGCATACCGGTCAGGCGGATACCGTTGAAAATCTTCCAGTAGGTTTCACCCGGCTCATCGTCCGTCACACCTTTTCCCTGGAACAGCTGCGGCGGATGCGGATACATTCCGGTCGCAATCGCGGTCTTCGGGGATAGCGGCAAGCCGTGGCACACTCCGCAATGCTCTTTGTAGAGCTCGGCACCCGCCAGGTAGTTGGCTTCGGTCGCTGGGATCGGGACAATCTTCGGCATGTCTTTCGCGACGCGTTCATTCAGCGCCTTGTGCGCAAGGTAATTTTCGAAGGGCATGTCGGAGTCGGTGGTCGCGACTGGCGCACTCCCGCTGGTGAAATACAGATAGACCCCGAGGGGCACGAGAATGAGACCGAGCAGCAATCCGAGGATGAATTTCAAATGGAACCTGCCTTTCTGAATTTTCATACTTTAACATTGCGAATCCGCGTCTAACCATTTAATCGGGATACAATCTCCGTAACGGGGTGTCGAGATCAGTCCAATCCCTCCGAGGCGGAGAGCACATGCGAATTGTCAGCGCGGCGAGCGCGTTTCCACAACATTATTATCCCCAAGAGGTCTTGCTGGCGGAGCTGCAGGAATACTGGGGCGATCAGATTGAAAACCCGCACGTGCTGCGGCGTCTGCATAAACACGTAGGCGTCGATGGACGATACCTCTCCATCCCCAAGGAAGAATACTTGACGATGCAAACCTGGGGAGAAGCCAATCAGCATTGGATTCGCACCGCCAAAGAGTTGGGCGAGAAAGCAGTGACCGGCGCGCTGGCGGATGCAGGGTTGCATGGGAAGAATCTGGGGGCGTTCTTTTTTGTTTCAGTGACCGGCATCAGCAGTCCGTCGATCGACGCGCTGCTTATCAACCAGCTGGGACTTTGCAGAAGCATTCGCCGCGTACCCATCTTTGGACTGGGCTGTGTGGCGGGCGCGGCGGCCATTTCGCGCGCAGCCGATTATGTCCGTGCTTATCCCGATCAGGTTGCGGTGGTGCTGTCGGTCGAACTCTGCTCGCTCACGTTGCAGCGCGGCGATGTCTCGATGGCCAATTTGATTTCGGCGGGGCTGTTCGGCGACGGTGCCGCCGCGGTCATAGTAGCCGGCACGGATGCCGACGCCGGCTTTTCTGGCCCGCGCATTCTCGCAACCCGTTCCGTCTTCTATCCCGACACCGAAGAGATGATGGGCTGGGATATATCCGAAAAAGGATTTCGCATTGTTCTCTCGCGCGAAATTCCGAACCTGGTTCGAGATAATCTGGCGCACGATCTCGACGATTTTCTTGCCGAGCGCGGACTGGTTCGCTCCGACATTACCAGCTGGGCGCTGCATACCGGCGGTCCGAAGATTTTGGAAGCAACCGCCGAGGCGCTCGGCTTGAAGAATGGAGAACTGGACGTCTCCTGGCAATGCTTGCGCCGCACTGGCAATTTATCGTCGGCCTCGGTGCTGGTGGTGCTCGAAGAGGTCATGAAGAATCGCCGCCCTGAACCGGGCACGCTAGGCCTGCTGGCCGCGATGGGCCCAGGGTTCTGCTCGGAATTTGTTTTACTCGAATGGTAGGCGACGCCCACAGCAGATAGCGCATCAAAACTTCATTGCCGTAGGAAGTGTGCATACGCGTTTTCCCAATGCGTGGGATGTATTCATTGCCGGTGGCGGACCCGCCGGCTTGGCGACAGCCCTCGCGGCGCGCCGTCACGGCTTAAGCGTGATCATTGCGGATGGCGCCGTCCCGCCCATCGACAAGCCCTGCGGCGAAGGCCTGATGCCAGATGGAGTCGAGGCTCTGCAGCAGCTTGGCGTCACCATTCCCAAGGGCTACGCACATCCGTTCCGCGGCATTCGTTTTGTAAGCCATGGCATGAAAGCCGAGGCTGTGTTTCCCCGCGGGACCGCCTATGGAATCCGGCGCACGCATCTGCATCGCGTCCTCGTGGAATACGCCGCAGCCTGTGGCGTACGCATGCTGTGGCAATCGGCGGTCACTGGCCTGCATCCCGAAGGCGCGCTGGTCGCTGGAGAATTGGTGCGCGCGCGCTGGGTAGTCGGCGCCGACGGGACCAGTTCTCGCGTCCGTAATTGGGCGAACATCGATCCCCGCGAGCCCGATGTATACCGATCCGACGTATTTCGATCCGATGTCCACCAACCGGATGCGCGCAAGTTAGATGGAACCGGGAACCAGACTCTGCGCTTCGCGTTCCGCCGCCATTACCGTATCGCGCCCTGGACGGACTTCATGGAACTGCATTGGGGAAGCCGGTCGCAGGTTTATGTTACGCCGGTGGCTAGCAACGAAGTGTCTGTGGCGCTGATCTCGTTCAATCCGAAGCTGCGCCTGCGAATGGAAGACATGCTCGAGGAATTTCCTGACCTCGCTTCCCACCTCAAACAAGCGGAACTCGCCTCCGGTGAGCGGGGCGCGATCACCGTGACTCGCAGCTTGCGGCGCGTCTATCGCGATCGCTCCGTTCTGGTGGGCGATGCCTCGGGCGGAGTCGACGCCATTACCGGAGAAGGTCTCTGCCTCGCCTTTCGACAAGCCAACCTGCTGGGCGACTGTCTGGCAAGCGGGAACCTAGCACGCTACCAGAAGGCCCATCGCGCCATGTTCCGGCGTCCCGCTTTTATGGCCCACATGATGCTCTTCATGGCGAAACACAGCCGTCTGCGGCAACGCGCGATGCAGGTATTTCAGTCGAGCCCGCGATCCTTTGCGGGAATGTTGGACATGCATGTTGGCGTAGGTTCCGCCCGCAATCACATCTCGAACGGAATTGCGTTGGGATGGGAATTGATAAAAGCCTGAACCGTTTGCCGAAAATTTCAAGTTTCGTATCAGGCCATTTCCAGCAAACGGTTTAGCACCGCGGTGCGGAAGACACGCACAACCAGCGACCGGCACCTGGGTGCCCGTCCGAATGCTCGCTTCACGGCTGCGGAACGGCGGTGCCGTTCTTCGTTCCGATGGCGTCCAGAACTGCTTCGTTGATGGCGTAGGCAGTGCCATCACTGCCAATCACCGTTGGCGTATACGCTTCGCCGATGCCTGTCGAGAGCGTAATCACCTGCGTCAATGAATTTGACGTCAAGTCCCAGCGGTAGAGGTTGCCATCTTCGCTATTGGCGAGTATCGACTTCGTGAAGGGATCGACCGCCGCAGTGTTGATACACCATTCTTTCACTGCTCCCGGAATTCCTGCCCCAGGATCAGGCGTCACTCCCAGAATGGTGATGACCTCTTTCATCACCAGCGTGCTCGGAATGATGGGATCGTGCTCGGTGGCATCAGGATCGAGAATCGCAATCCGATTCTTGCCGTCCCCCGTTCCAATGCCCGCATAGTTGTTGTACTTCGTCATCAGCAAGTACGCCGACTTGCCCTTATAGCTCGGAACGAGGGACGCTGGGACAATCGAGGCCGTGTCATCCCAGCCAAAGCTGCCGGGGATCTTGGTCTTCGACAAATCGCTGTTGTAATGCAGCAGCCATCCTCGATCATTGTGATTGGGAAAAGGATTTTCGAGCACTCCGAAATAGACGTCGCCATCGGGCCCGACCGTTGGTGTGGCCGAGCTGCCATCGAACAGCATTGCATCCATCCCTGACGATGGGTCAGTCAAGAGTACGCGATTCACCAGCGCCAGCGTCGTGCTGTTCAGCGCCAACAGATATCCGTAGGTGCCGTTATCGACTGCGACATACAGAAGGCTGCCGTCGGGAGAGAGCGCGGGCGCGGCACTGATCGCGACCTGCGCAATCGTGGGATCGCCACTGACGGTCGCGGCTGAAACCCAGGTTCCGGTGCCGTCCGCGGCAATGCGCGCGATTCCGCTTTGCAAATTGAGCGGCGTGGAGCCGAGAACGATAAATCCGAAGTAGAGATTGCCATTGGCATCGCTGGTGAGAGGAGTGTCAATCTGTACGTTCTGCTGGTACGCCACCGGGTTCTTGCGGTAATTCCTTTGGCCATAGAAGTAGAGATGATTAACCGTGCCGCCCTTTACTTCATCGGGATTCGGGCGCACCAGGATCCGCCCGGCAATGTCGGGAACATAAAGCTGGTTGCTCGAAATGGTCGGCCCCAGCCCTGGAACGAAGCTTGCTCCGGGCGCCTGCCAGCCCGTCTTAAGCGACCAGAGCCGCTTACCAGTTGCGCCGTTATGCGCTTCGACGCGAAAACTGTTCGCGCCCGTCTTTACCGGGACGATCACGGTGTTCGCAGCCGTCACCAGTGGGGAGCCGTAGTGAATGAATATTTCTCCCTGCGGCGGAAACAAGTCCACGGGCACATGCCAGTGAATCGTGTCGAGCGGTTGTGATTGAACGGTAGAAAGCGCGGTGTGCTGTTCGTCATGCGAGTGCGTCAGCCAAGCGCCGGTTTGAGCCAGCAAACTGGACGTTAGCAACGCGGCACATATTGCCATCCACAGCACGAACATCGAAAGCGTGAGCAGCGCAGAAATTCTTCGAAATCGTATCGGAGTTTTCACTGTATCCATCCTGTATGTTTGTCTTCTTTTTGAGGTCGTCCGTCCCGCCGACGAACCGCCGAAAGCGCGGGAATTAAACTCCCTGCGCGAAAAGCAGCGTAGCAGCTCAGCTTCTTGCAGTTGTCAACAAAAGGTAAAAAGTGGCCCGTGCGGATTTCACTCTTGTTCGGCAGGAGCGAAAAAAACCAGGACTTCCAGCTCTTCCACGATGTCGTAGAACCGATGCTCCAGTTCAGCCTCAACGAAAATAACGGAACCAGGTCGCACCTCGGCATGATCGGAACCGACTTGCATGCGTCCGCGCCCTCGGAGGACGTAATACATCTCATCTTCCCGGTGCGGCTTCTGCAGGTCGGCCCCGCCTTTCGGCAGAACGTAGACGCCGGCGCTCATGGCAGGCACGCGCAGGAATTCAAGATAGCGTTTGTCTTTCGATCCGCGCTGCCGAATCAAATCGTCGATGTGAAAAAAGCTCGGCATACCAAGAACTGAGAATCGAGAAACTGAGAACAGAAATTATCCCACCGCTCCCCGAAAGAAAATATCCGTGTATTGCTGCACCAACGCTTCGCCGGTCAGCGGCCCATCCGGTTTGTACCACTGATAAATCCAGTTGATCATGCCGACCAGAGCGAACGCGGCGGCGCGCGGTGTGACGGAGGAAGGCGAATTGCGTTTGCGCTGAACCTCGCCGATGAGATTTTCGACGAAGACCAGGTAATCTTTCTTGCGCGCATTGATCTTGCGCCGGAGCGCCGGCGGCAGCGGATGATTCTCGTGCAGCATCACCGTAATCTCTCGGTCTTCGGGACTGAGCACAACTTGAATGTGCAGTCGGATCAGCGTGCGCAGCCGCTCTTCGACTCCCTCGATGCGACGCGCCACGTTGATCACGCGCTCCTCGGTGATCTCCATGGCGTGCGACATGATGTGGAAAAGGATTTCGTCTTTCGACTGGAAGTGATGATAAAGGCCGCCCTTGGAAAGTTTGAGCGCGGCTGCCACATCGTTCATTGAAGTAGCATCGTATCCCCGCTGTTGAAAAAGGCGAGCGGCAGTGCGCAGGATTTCCTGGCGCGGTTCCGGCCGAGGAACCTGCCTCGGGTCGACAGTAGCTTCACGCAGCATCACCACAGATGGTATCGCGGAATGAGGCGCGGGGCCATTGACTCAATAACTCAATCTGTCCCCCATCGCAATCGCGTCAACGCCCGGTTGTCATTGTAGTTCCGGCGCTTTCCTACCCCAGCCACTGCGGATTCTGGTAGGTGCCGTCGAAGTGGTGGCTGGTCTTGTACATTTCAAACTCGCCTGATTGAGCGGCTTTTGCGGTTTTTGCCAACAATGCCGTCACTTCTTCGTTTGCCATCGGCTGAAAACTGCGCGCTGCGTTCAGCGCCTGCTTCAATATCTCGAGGGAATCGCATCCCGTAATGACCGCGCTGGTCGGCAGGTTCATGGCGTAATGCAGGCACTCAACCGCGGTCACGGTTTTGCTCTGCAGGATGAAGGGATCGCCCATCGGCTTCATGCCTAGCACTCCGATATTCTGCTTCTGCAAAACTGGAAGCACCCTGGCCTCAAAGCTGTCGAAATGATGGTCCATCACGTTAAGAGGCATCTGCACCGTGTCAAAGATGAATTGGTGAGCGGACGCAGTGGCCAGCATCTTCAAGTGGATATCGGGACTCTTGTGACCCGTGAATCCGATGTACCGGACTTTCCCGGCTTTTTTGGCCTCCAGCACCGCCTCAAGAGCGCCTCCGGCAGCGAAGATGCGGTCGGGGTCGGTATCGCGAATGATCTCGTGAAACTGCAGCAGATCAACGTGGTCGGTCTGTAGTCGTTGCAACGAGTCGTTGATCTGTTTTTCTGCAGTCGCTTTGTTTCGGCCATCGATTTTCGTCATCAGGAATGCCTTTTGCCGATAGCCGTCGCGCATCGCCTTTCCCATGCGGAGTTCACTCTCCCCGTCGTTGTAATCCCAGCAGTTGTCGAGGAAGTTTATGCCCTGGTCAAGGCCACTTCGGACGATGCGGATGCTTTCGTCTAAATCCACTCCGGGCCTGGCCAGGTGATAGCCGCCAATGCCGACGATCGAGACTTTCTCACCCGTGTGCCCGAGGGTGCGCATGGGAACGTCGCTCTTTGTTTCCGCTCCCCACGCTGGCTTGTTGATTCTGGCGCTTATCATGGTCGCCGCCGCAAATAAGAACGATGCTTGCTCGCGGGCACTTTCCTCGGCTTCGGCGACCTTGCTTTCCGTCCGCTATCGATCGCAGTAATGTTGTCTCCTGTGCCTAGTTGCAAGAGCGGCCGCCGGATCTGCCCAGCCGCGCCGATCTGCTGCACTTTCCCGGGATGTGCTTGCACCGCAACCTCGATCGCCGTAGCCGGTCGCACGTCGCGAGGGCGAAGAAAATGGCGGACCAGCGAGGCCTCCCGCAAATCGCCCTGCCAGCGCCCGTATTCAAGCGCCTCAAATCGGACTTCCTGCAAGCCGTCCTTATATCTGCGATCAGGACTCTTGCCGGACACTCCCTGCAGTCGCCGGATTCGTATCACCGCACGATCGACGATGCGCGCGAGCTCAGCCCCGAACTCCGGCGCACGATCTTGAAGCAGCCTTTGCTTCGCTTTTTCCACGGAGAACCATGTGGGTCGTCGATTCGATTCCTGTGGCGACTCGAGCCGAGACACTTCGCAAAGATGGACCACGACAGCAAGCTCCGCCTGCGCTGACCGGCCTGCAACCGACGACGCGCCTTTTTTCGGAGCAGCCGCGTCAGGCCGGAGACGGAAGTAACGGGCGAAGGGAATTTCTTCCATCCGGCCATGCACGCCAGCCTCTTCAAAAGCTTCGAGCGCCGCGGATTGCGCGGCTGTGAGACCGGGTTCCACGCCACCCTTGGGAAAGATCCACCGCCCGCTACGAGTCTGAACCAGCAAGAACTCGACACCGCGCTTGCGCGTGCGGTAACAAACGGCCGCAACCTGTTGGCGGCGGCGTCTTTCAGGAAGCCGCGACACCTGCGAACCCTTCACCGATCGATCGACTCCCATGCCATTAGAGTGCGCGATGCCATCCCTTTCTGCCTAGAGCAAAGCTTGGTTCACGTCCGAATCGCAATGCGCCCGTGCCGGAATCCGTCTACATACTTGCGCCGGCAGCATCGCCTTAGAGAAAGTAGTTGTACTTTCTAGGCGGGGAGCAGCAGCGTTTGGGGTGTGGGCGGTTTTAGTGAGGAGACGGGGCTTGCCCCGTCTCCCGCCGCGCAAGGAGAAACGAAGACATTCGCGTCTTCACCGGAAATCAGGAACGAACAAGTTTGGAAAACTTATATTGTCTTCGCTGCAGTCGGGAACTCGAAGCCGGACAAAAATCGGTTGCCGTGTACCTCTTCGCACAAACCGTAGGAGTCAGGCCGCGCCAGAAATCTTCGGCCCAGCGCATCTGCTTTTGTCCGCAGTGCTCCGTCTCGTTGGCCATGGGTCCAGCCCCCGAAGGAGCGCTCAATCTCGCCGCCTGGCAAATGATCCGCGACATTGTCGGAGCCGACCCCGCCCTCACCGAAGCCGCCTGGGAAAGTCTGCATGGCACGGGAGACGCAGAAGGCTTGCTGCCCGCTGCCGGATTGGCCACCGGAACCACAGGCACCCCGCATCCGTCGCGCGCCGGAGCCTACTTCGAGTTCTGAACTTTCCTCGGCCGTGATCGCGAGAAGTGTCAGGCGGTTGACACTGCGCCTGCTGGTGAGTAGCATTTCCTAAACCGACCGATCGGTCGGTCCATCGTATTCAAACACGATCAGCGTTTCAGCCTGCATCGATATACATACAGATATTGATACAGATAAAGGAGTTTTCCAGTGGCTACAGTCTTTTATCAGAAGGATGCCAATCCCTCCGCGCTCCAGGGTAAAACTATCGCCGTCTTTGGCTACGGCTCGCAGGGACACGCGCAGGCACAGAACCTCCGTGATAGCGGATACGACGTCATCATCGGACTCGATCCCGAGCGCGGCTCGGCCCAGCAGGCGCTCGCCGATGGCATGACCGTCCTCGCTCCGGCGGAAGCCGCCAAACGCGCCGATTGGATCCAGATCCTGACGCCCGACGAGACCCAGGCCGCCTTTTACGAATCGGCCATCAAACCGCACCTGCGCAAAGGAAAGATTCTCGGCTTCTCGCACGGCTTCGCGATCCACTTCAAGACCATCAAGCCTCCGAAAGATGTGGACGTGGTCATGATCGCGCCCAAGAGTCCGGGCCACTTGCTGCGTCGCGTCTATGCGCAGGGTGGCGGCGTGCCCTCGTTGCTGGCCATCCACCAGGATGCCAGCGGACGCGCCCATGAATTCGCGCTCAGCTATGCGCATGGCATCGGCTCCACGCGCGCCGGAGTGCTGCAGACTACTTTCAAGGAAGAAACCGAGAGTGACTTGTTCGGCGAGCAAGCAGTGCTCTGCGGCGGCTTGACTTCGCTGATGGAGAAAGGTTTCGAGACGCTGGTGGCCGCGGGATACGCTCCCGAGATCGCCTACTTCGAATGCGTACACGAGATGAAGCTCATCGTCGATTTGATCTACGAAGGCGGTCTGAGCCGGATGCGCTATTCGATTTCCAACACCGCCGAATATGGCGACCTCACTCGCGGCGAAATGGTGGTGGGAGACGCGACCCGCAAGGCGATGAAGAAAGTGCTCAAACAAATCCAGAACGGCAAGTTCGCGAAAGAATGGATTGAAGAAAACAAGCAGGGCGGCAAGAAATTCGCCGAACTGCGCGAGCGCGAGAAACAGCATCCGATAGAAAAAGTAGGCGAACAATTGCGCGCCATGATGTCATGGCTGCCGTCGGAGAAGAAGAAAGTGTCTGAGGCGAAGCCAGTGGAGCCGAAGGCGGTTAACGCCTAGAAGCTTCAACAAATCGGGTCATCGGGCCATCGAAAGTCTAAGGCGCTCGATCTCAGATGACCCGATGATCCGATCGCCCGATGACCCGATTCTCACCATTCAGCTAGACTGTCTGCATCATCATGGACCTCAAACATCGCAGTCGCACCATCACCGACGGGCGCGATCAGGCACCAGCGCGCGCCATGTACAAGGCCATCGGATTCACCGACGCCGACCTGGCCAAGCCTCTCATCGCCGTCGCCAATACCTGGATCGAGACCATGCCCTGCAACTTTCACTTGCGCCGCCTGTCGGCCAAGGTGAAAGAAGGCATCCGCGCCGCAGGCGGAACGCCTATGGAGTTCAACACCATCGCCATCTCCGACGGCGAAACCATGGGCACCGAGGGCATGAAAGCTTCGCTGGTCAGCCGCGAGGTGATCGCCGACTCCATCGAACTGGTCTGCCGCGGACAGCTTTTCGACGCAGCCGTCTGCATCGTAGGCTGCGACAAAACCATCCCCGCCGCCGCCATGGCGCTCGCCCGCATGAACCTGCCCGGCCTTGTGCTCTACGGCGGAACGATTATGGCAGGAAAATTTCGCGGCAAAGACGTAACCGTACAGGATGTGTTCGAGGCCGTAGGCGCGAATGCCGCCGGTAAGATGAGCGACGCCGATCTGCTCGCCCTGGAAAACGTAGCCTGTCCCGGAGCCGGCGCATGCGGCGGTCAATACACCGCAAATACTATGTCCACCGTGATGGAGCTGATCGGCCTCTCGCCCATGGGCTTCAACGGAATTCCCGCCATGGATCCGCGCAAGGACGAAGTATCCTTCCGCTGCGGCGAAGTAGTCATGAATCTCCTGAAACGCAACATAAAGCCCAGCGACATCCTCACCCACGCCGCATTCGAAAATGCCATCGCGGGAGTAGCCACCACCGGAGGCTCGACCAACGCCGTCCTCCACCTGCTCGCGATTTCGCGCGAGATGGGACTGCCACTCGAGATCGACGACTTCCAGCGCGTCAGCGAACGCACGCCGCTGCTCGCCGACCTGAAGCCCGCCGGAAAATACGTAGCCGCCGACGTAGACGCCGCCGGAGGCATTCCGCTGATCGCTAAGCGCCTGCTGGAAGGCAAGCACGTAGACGGCTCCGCCATGACCGTCACTGGAAAAACATTTGCCGAAGAGGCGAACGCCGCCAAAGAAACTCCCGGACAAACCGTGATCGCCCCCCTGAGCAAGCCCCTGAAAACCACCGGCGGTCTCGTCATCCTCAAAGGCAACTTGGCTCCGGGTGGCGGAGTCGTAAAGATGAGCGGTCACGAACGCGCCTCCCACACCGGCCCCGCTCGCGTCTTCGATTCCGAAGAAGCCGCCATGCAAGCCGTGACCAGCAAGCAAATCAAAGCCGGAGACGTAGTCGTGATCCGCTACGAAGGTCCCAAAGGCGGTCCCGGTATGCGAGAAATGCTGAGCGTGACCGCGGCCATCGTGGGAGAAGGGCTGGGCGAAAGCGTGGCTCTGCTAACCGACGGCCGCTTCAGCGGTGCAACCCGCGGCCTGATGGTAGGCCACGTAGCTCCAGAAGCCGCGCTGGGAGGCCCAATCGCCGCTATCCGCGAAGGCGACAAGATCACCATCGACACCAAAACGCGCAAGCTCGAACTGGAAATCTCCGACGCCGAAATCGCCCGCCGCATGGCGCAATGGAAAGCTCCCGCCCCACGTTACAAGACCGGAGTCTTCGCCAAATACGCAGCGTTAGTGAGGTCAGCGGCCGAGGGCGCAATCACCACCCCAAAAATTACGTAGCGCATCACGTAGGGACGGACGCATTCGTCCGTCCAGTCGGGCGAAGCCCGACAGCGGCAGCTGATTTGTTGGTGGCGTCACCGCGGTAACTGTCCCAGACGCCCACGTCTCCCGGAACGATCGCCAAAGCAATTCCGCGCCCCTTACCGTCGTTCGTGACTATCGTGGTTCGTGACTCTCTCGCCGACCCGCCATTTCCATGCGCAGAAGTTTTCTCGGCCTTTGCCAGGTCACTGCCCACGCGGCATACACCAGAATGCCGAGGGCGACAATCACGATCAGAAAAGCCTTTTCGATGGCCCAGGCAAAAACAACGTCATCGGAGACAAACATAGTCGCCACCCCCGTTGACGCATACTCCGTCAAGTCTGAACCGGCAGCAACTGTCAGAACTATCAGTCCGGATGTATCGAAGCTAGAAAGCCGAAACTAATCGATGACGAGAGCCAGCGCCGCCGAGTCCGCGTTCTTGGGACATCCCCCGTCGCCCCCCGCTCCCACCGGCCTCACCGCAATCCGCACGCTGCTTCCCGCCTCGCCGCCAAAAGACGCAAACGTCTCCTGTGTAATCGTGGTTTGAAGGTGGCGCGAATCGAGGAACGTCGTCTCCAACGTGCTTCCGTTCCACAGGATCTGCGATTGCGGAGTAAACCCGCTACCCTCGACCGTCAGTGGAACCGACGACGTATCGTCCGGAACGCTACCCGGCAAGAGCGAAATGATTTGCGGCTGCGCCATCACTGCTTGACAGCTCTCAAACATCCCGCTGCAGGTCCACCCGGACAACAGCAGCGCAAGAACCGCAACCAGAGCAATGCGAATCGAAAGGAAAGGTTTACTGCGGAGAACCAGGGAAGAATGCATACTGACCTCCCTACCACGAGATTCTTGGAATTCTACACCTGCCGATACATCGTCGTGAACCTGAGGATGGAGGCCTGCTGATTATTGTCCGTCCGTTATTGTCCGTCCTGCGAATCGACGGCAAAGATTTGGAGTGTTCTCCCCGGCTGGGTACCGGAGCTGGAGAATTGTTGTATGAAGAGGATCTGGCGAGAACGAACGTGTTAATTACTGATTGCCTCTACGAGTCGCAAGGCGTAACATCGCCGGAACATCCTAGTCGGGCCCAAGTCAAAACTAAAATTTTGGAGGCAAGTAATGAAGCGGCTATTTGCAGCAGCATTCGCATTGGCCTTCCTGTCTTTGATCTCACCCTCGGAAACCCGGGCAGTCGAGACAAAGCAGGCAAGGCCATATTACGACATCAGCAAAGAAGTCACACTCAACGGCACGGTGTCGAGCGTGCTCACCAAACCCTCAAAGGGAATGCTTCCGGGCTCCCACCTCTTAGTCAAAACCCCATACGGCGCGGTGGATGCAAGCCTGGGGAGATTCGGCTTGCAAGGCAAGGGCGCGCTCACCATCGAAGCAGGCCGGCAAGTTGAGGTCACCGGCGTCATGAAGACGCTTAAAGGCAAGCAAGTTTTCGTGACCCGCAACGTGAAGGTAGACGGCCAAGTCTATACGATGCGCAACCAGCATGGGATCCCAGTGTCGCCGCAGGCACGAGCGCGGGCGAACGAGAAGACTGCCCAGAAAGGGGTGTTGCTATGAATCGCACAGCCTATGCCGGCATCCTTGCTTTTGTTTTCTTGGCTTTCGCTTTCCTGACAGGCTGTAGTTCGAACTCGTACAGTCCGCCAGCAGGCACAAATACTTACGTCTTCTATCTGAGCGGGCAAGAAACCCTTCAGGACGGTCCGAATTTTTACACCGTCGCGGGAGCGGTGAACATCGACTCAAACGGCAACGTTGTTACCGGCGAACAAGACTATAACGACGGTTTTGCAGTCACCGCCACAGACAAAATCTCAGCCGGAAAGGCAGCGTTGGCAATCGATTCTTCAACCGGCCAGGGGACCCTCACTCTCACCACGTCCGACCCGGATGTTGGCGTGAACGGGGTCGAAACCCTTGGTGTCCAGTTCGTGAACGCCAACCACGCTCTCATCGTTCAGTTTGACGGGTCCGCGACTTCCGCTGGAAGCCTCGACTTGCAGACCTCATTGAGCAGCAAGGGGAACTTTGCCTTCACCATGTCGGGAGTCGACACCGATTACGACCCGATTGCATTCGGAGGCGTGATTTTGGTCAACAACGGCGCCATAACTGGCACTTTCGATGTCAACGATGATGGAGATGTGGCTACCGGCCAAACCCTTACTGCGGGAATCGTGTCCGAGACCGACACCTACGGGCGGGGCACGGTCACGGGCACCCAGATCGCAGGCACGCTCGCCTACTACGTCGTGGGTCCCGAAGTGGTTCGATTCATCGGTGCTGATACAGATGCGGCGGGCGTCGGCTCGGCGTATGGCCAGGGCACCGGCACTTTCACCAACGCGTCGCTCTTGCCCTCGGTATTCGCCCTCGCGGCCAACCCGTGGAGCTCCGAGGTCGGGATGGTGGGCCAGTTCGCTACCAGCGGAACCGGGTCCGATCCCGCTGACTTCGCAGGCGTGGGCGAAGACAACGAATTGGGCAACGGTGTCTGGTCGGGATTGGCTGCCACATTTGCCGGAACCTATTCCCTTCAATCTTCCGAGATCAACGGGTATGGGTATCTTTCCGTCAATGAGGGGTTCGGAGACGTTGCGACCTTGGGCGTTTACATGACCGACCCGGCTCTCAACCTGAACGATCCCAATAACACAAAAGGTGGAGGAGGGGCTCTTGTCCTGGATTTGGATGATAGTCTCGCCGGCACCACCGGAGTCCTTATTCCGCAAACTGACACCGCAACTGCTGACTTTGCGGGCAACTATGCCGTGGGGTTTCAGGACTTCAACTTCTTCTCGGAATGCGGCCTTTGCGAGTTCGACATGGTTGCGCAGGGATCGGTTGTGGCCAACGGTGCTGTAAGCTTCACCGGAGAAGTCAGCGATCCGTTCCTGACCTTGGGCATCGACGGGGGCAACGGACTGTACACAGGGTCCACGTTTACTGGAACTCCGCTCGCGGACTCGACCAATGTCGGGCGCTATTCCATGTTAACGGCGAATGAGAATCCGCTAGAGGCCACAATCGATGGCGCATCAGGATTCTTCGAACTGACCATCTACCAGGCGAGCGCCGGACAGTTGTTCTGGCTGAACGTTGTAGGATCCGATGAATCCGATGGCACCGTATTCGTCGGTCCTCTCGAGCAGCAGGGGACGCTAACCGGAATACCCTAGACACAAAAGAGGCGCGGCGGACAAAACGCCAAACCTGAACCATAACTACTAAACCGTAACTAACAGTCGTGAAGAGGTGCACGGTCGAATCGATCCGCCTGTGCACCTCCTTTTTCGAAGCGGGCGTCTGTGAGGCCGTCGTCGAGATGATCCCAGATTGACATCAATGGCTGGGAAAGGCGATCGCACTCGAAACCGGCTCAGCGAGCGTAGTTGATTCCATAACAATGGGCTCCGATATGCACGCTAGCGGCTTGTAGTTGTGGCTCGGTTCCGAAGGGGGCGACGGGCCTTTTTCTTGGCGATTGACTGCGGGCGATGAGACTCGCGAAGTTCAGCCATAAAATCTGCCCTCAGCTTCGGTCCTCCTTGTTCCAGCGCCTGAGGCAGGCCCCTCAGCCCGGATCCCGGCACGTGCTTTTGCCCCCATGCACTCATCTCCATCAGAAGAGGGAGCAAGTCGATGCCTTTTTCCGTGAGACTATAAATGGCTTTCTGCTTATGGGTGGGATCATGGGACTTGACGATGATCCCTTGCTGGACAAGCCTTTGCAGACGATCGGCCAGAATATTCGACGCAATCCCTTCCACAGACTCGGTCAGGAGCTCGCGAAAATGCCTTCGGTTCATGAAAATGATGTCGCGGATGATGAGCAGACTCCACTGGTCGCCAAATATCTCGACCATTCGGTTCATAACGCACTCTGACCTGTGATCTTTGCGCACGCTGCCTCCACTGCGGCGGGGTGTTACTTGCACCGACGATTGTACAACTGGTTGCGAGTGAGAACCAGTTGTGTTTGCGGCCTGGAGTCGTCAGGGCTTCCCGCCAACTTCTTCCTTTTCAAAGGCCGCTTCAGACGTCCGTCGCAAGCGGGGTCCATAGGGGCATCGGCCTTCTTCATTCTGGTTGGCAGTCTTCCGGCCGACAGACATCAAGGAAAAAGCCAACTAGTTGTTATACACAACCAGTTCCATAAAACAACCAGTCTATTCTTTCTCATAGAATCGGCGCCGCTAAAGTCCGGTTTTTTGTAGATGTGCCTCCGGCTTTCCGCCGCCAAGTTTGTGAACGAATGTGATTGCAGATGCGGAATCACGTTACAGGCCAGTGGGTTATCCCTGCGTTCCCTGGCGCCGTAACCGAGGCCGGGGATGGGCGATGTACGACGCAGTGGGTGGCCCCTCAAATGCTTTTGTACACGCGGTACGCGCTATGGCACGCGCGCTCAAACACCAGGCACCGCTTCTAACGAGTTCCAGCATGACCACGCATTTCGCGAATCAAACCCAGGAGGAGATATGGATCGACGGCAGGTTTTTAAAGCAGTAAGTGTTGTACTTCTTGCATGTGGTCTGGCAAGCGCTCAAACCATTACCACTTTTAGTGTTCCGGGCGCGGGCACAGGCTCCGGACAGGGTACGGGGGGCTTTGACATTAACCCGCAGGGGACGATCGTGGGATCCTACCTGGACGACAACAACGTTTTTCACGGCTTCCAGTGCGTTTCATTCTGCGGTTCGGTCAGCGACATCACCAAGTATGACGCTCCGGGCGCGGGCACAGCGCCAACCCAGGGCACGATCAGTTTCAGCATCAACCCGTTCGGAGTGGTTGCAGGTTTCTACGTTGATGCAAATAACGTCGCGCATGGCTTCGCGACTTCTGCTCCGTTCAAGAGATTCACCACTCTGAACGCGCCGGGCGCGGGCACGGGCGCTGGCCAGGGGACTTTCGCGGGCAACATAAACCTGGGTGGCGAGATCGCCGGATACTACTTTGACGCAAAAGGTGTGGCCCACGGCTTCATCACGGCTCCGCCTTACCGCACCTTCACCTCCTACGATCCCGAAGGCTCCGTAGACACGTTTCCCGCAATCGCAAGCTCTCTCAACACAGAAGGGGCGGTGACGGGAACTTACGTTGATGCGGCCGGCGTGCTCCACGCGTTCGTGCGCGCTGCAAACGGCAAAATTACCGCATTCAACGTAAAGGCCGCAGGTACAGGTCCTAACCAGGGCACGTCACCGTCAAGCATCAACGACCTGGGAGCGGTTGCGGGAAACTACATTGATGCGAACGGCGTGAATCACGGCTTCCTGCGCCGTCGGTTCGGCAACATCACTACCTTCAGCGTTCCGGAGGCGGGAACAAGTTCCGGCCAAGGCACCATACCTGAGGGCATCGACCTGTTGGGGGATATCACAGGACAATACGTTGACTCGAACGGCGTAAATCACGGCTTCGTGCGGAGTCCGTCCGGCGCCATCACCACCTTCGACGCCCCGGGAGCTGGGATGGGCGCCGGCCAGGGCACCCTTCCCGAAACCCCGAACATGTTTGGGGTGATCACCGGACAGTATATTGATACAAACGGTATACATTACGGCTTCGTGCGAACTCCGTAACCCCGCTTTGGGTAAACAGGCATCACCAGCCAGGTTAATTGAAAACTCCAGCCGCCGGCTCAACCCGGCGGCTGTTTCTTGATTCATAAGAACGACGATCGCCAGTGTCGACTGTGAGATGGTTGGACTCATTCTTTCCGTGCTTCGGGCAAGGCGTGGTTGGGTTCTTGCGGAAAGATCAGCGATGGCTATTGTAATCAGCTGTTGAAAAAGACCTGCTTAAACCTCATTCCCAAAGCGGGAAGTTGAATTCCTTTCACTAACCGTTTCTTCGTAAAAGTCATTTGACTTCCAGCCCGCAGTACTGCCACAGTAAAAAAGTAAAGAGTTGATTGGGGCAGTCTTGAGGCGCATCCGTCGCCGGTCGAAAGCCGGCGCACCTCGAAGCTGCCCCAAAGTATTTTTGGAGGTGTTTTCCCAGCTAAGTTATTGACGAATAAATACTTTACCTCTAACTGGTTTAAACTCAAAGATCTAGCGGGAATTTCCTCCTAACCCCATGATTCCATTAACACCGGGGAGGGGGGGGTATACCCCCTGCATTGGAGAGGACTGGCTAAAGATTGGAGATTGACTGGCTGAAGATTGGAGATTAACTGGCTAACTACGTTCCGAGTTGCTCCCCCGAATCAGATCCGGTAGCGCCTCGGCCTTGGACTTGATTAGACTGCTCCTTCTCACCAAAGGAGCACTCGATGTTCAAGGCAATCGTCCGTTTCCTCGCCATCCTAGGCGCTCTCTGGCTCATCGGATTGGCCATCGTGCTGGTGGCCGTGATCGGCGCGAAGGGTAGGGTTCCATCCAAAACAATTCTCGAAGCCAATTTCGAGCAGACGTTTCTGGAGGACGCCCCCGCCACTCCCACGGCGCAGTTGATGCTCACCGAAAAGCAGACGCTGCGCGATGTGGTCGACGCCATCGATCGCGGAGCCAGTGACGATCGCGTGGTTGGCATGATTGCCAGAATCGGCGCGGCTCCCATGGGCATGGCGCAGACCCAGGAAATTCGCGATGCCATACAAAGATTTCGCGCCCACAAGAAATTTGCCGTCGCCTACGCGGAGACTTTTGGCGAGTTCGGTCCCGGCAACAGCGCGTACTATCTCGCCACGGCGTTTGACCATATCTATCTGCAGCCTTCAGGAGACGTGGGCTTGACCGGCATCATCATGGAGTCGCCCTTCATCAAAGGGACGCTCTCCAAACTGGGCATGACTTTTCACGGCGATCATCGCTACGAGTACAAAGCTGCGCTCAACTTTTATACCGAGTCAAAGTACACGGCCGCTCAGAAAGAAGAGGTGACCGCGATCATGACATCGTGGTTCAACCAGATGAAGGACGGCATCTGCCAGGCCCGTCAGATCGCCCCGGATAAATTCCAGGCAATCGTCGACGCCGGTCCTTATCTCGGCAAAGAAGCCGTCGACGCGAAACTGGTGGACGCGGTTGCCTACCGCGACGAGGTCTATGGCAAAGTAAAAAGCCAGGCAGGCGATGGAGCCGAACTCCTCTACCTGAGTAAATATCTCAATCACGCCGGACGTCCGCATGATCGCGGCAAGAAAGTTGCGTTAGTCTTCGGCGTCGGCGGCGTCACCCGTGGAAAGAGCGGCTATGATCCCGTACAAGGCAGCCAGAACATGGGTTCTGACACAGTGGCAGGCGCCATTCGAGCGGCGTCGGAAGACAAAGATGTAAAAGCCATTCTCTTCCGAGTGGATAGCCCCGGCGGTTCGTACGTCGCCTCCGACACCATCTGGCGCGAAGTGGTGCGCGCGCGCCAGGCGGGCAAACCAGTGATTGTTTCCATGGGAAATCTGGCGGGCTCCGGTGGATACTTCGTCGCCATGGCCGCCGACAAAATCGTGGCCCAGCCCGGAACCATCACCGCGTCCATCGGCGTGCTAGGCGGCAAGGTGCTGACCAGCGGCCTGTGGGACAAAGTAGGACTTTCGTGGGATCAGGTGCACCAGGGCGAAAACGCCACCATGTTCACACGAACCGAAGATTACTCTCCCGCCGAGTGGGGCAGATTCCAGGCGTGGCTTGATCGCGTCTACGTGGATTTCACCAGCAAAGTTGCCGAGGGCCGCAAACTTCCGAAAGAGAAGGTCCTGGAGATTGCGAAGGGCCGCATCTGGTCGGGTCAGGATGCCAGGAACCTCGGCCTGGTCGATGAACTCGGAGGCTACGAAACCGCGCTGAAACTGGCGAAAAAAGCCGCCGGAGTTCCCGAAGACGATGACGTCAAAATCGTAGTCTATCCACGGCCGAAAACTTTTCTCCAAAGTGTAATGGAGAGTCTAATGGAGCGTCGCGGCCCCGATAACAGCGATAAAGAGGCGGTTGGACAAACGCTGGCGCGCATCTTGCAAATGGTGCAGCCCGTGGTGCGTCAGCTCGATGCAGTAGGAATCAAAATGAAAGATACAGATCAGGAGGACGTCCTGCGTATGAATCCGGTACCGGTGAGTCAGCGGTAATTCATCACCGTGTCGCCGAGCAAGATTGCCGGAGAGCTTAGCCCTTTCTTTTGAAAATGCGGATTTCGGCGCCGGGCTGATGATGTTCTCGGGCCTCATCGCCCCAGAAAAAATGCGACTCCGGGTAAGCGACCTCGACCATTCCGACCTCTTCGAAGCCGCCGGAGATGTACTGATCCATCCATGCGCCCAAGGCCGCAGCTTGCCGGGAACCTGGGAGGATGTGCCATGAACCCGGAATATTGACGAAGACCAGGTAGGCAGGCCGGTTGGCTTCGATCTCCTGTCTCATTTGTTTTTGCATCACTGGCCAGTAGGGCTGGTTTTCCATCAGGCTGTAGGTGTAGATATAACCGCTGGCGGAATGCCGATGGGCGTAAAAATAAATCTCTGGCTCCGAACCCAGCACCATAATTTTGTCGGTCGGTGCCGTGTGCTGCCGCAGATACTCAGCGACGGGCTCCGCCTCCGGAAATGGATTTGGAAAATAGAACAAGCGGCAAGCTTGTTGCGGTGTCAGTTTGAAATAGACATCGGCGTTGTGGAGAATCGCGAGCCCTACTCCCGTGGCAAACGCAATCACAGGAAGAGCGCCCAGCCATCGAGAATTGAACATCGTCTTGAGCAGACGGGCAGCCGAGGTCACCGCAACCGAGATCAAGAGGGCAACGGCAGGCAAAATAAGAATGAAATAGTGTTCCCGGAAATAAAGGCCGGGACACACTGCGGCAACGGAAAACGCGAGCAGTCCGAAAATGAACAAGCCCTTGCGACGGACATTCATGGTGACATCGGGACCCCAAAACACCGCGGGTATGCCGAGGAGAGCAAACACCCAGAGCCACGGGGCAGAATGCAGCATGTCAGAAGAGTTGGCGGCCAAGTTTGCCAGCCCCACGCGCAACGGCGTAGTGGCGGCGTACTCGCGCGCGTATGCAAAAGTCCAGAACCAGAAATTCTGGAACACGCCAGCGCGGTAAAGTAGGGCGCAGGTGAGTGCGAAAGGCGACGCTGCCGCGAGCAGAAAGACGCTCATCTTTCTGGCCCAGGTATTCCATTCGCGTGTACTTCTCGGCCAACATTGAATGGCCAGATAGAAAAACGCAAATGCGCCGAGCAGGATTCCTGGCTGCTTCATCAGAAAGGCGATGCCAAACGCCAGCCCGCTCCAGAAAAAGTAAGATGTGCGTCCAGTGTCTTCGGCTCGCAAAAGCAAGGCGAGCCCAATGAGCGCAGCCAGTACGACGAAGTGAGTGGCGTGCGCCGCAAAACCCAGCACGCCTTGATGGGTGGAGAGCAAAGCGAAACTCGTACCCGCGACGGTTCCAGCCAGCGCGCCGAAAAGACGAGCCGCGATCAGGTAGATCAGGATCACTGACAGCGCGTTGACGAGCACAAGTCCCAGGTGGATTCCGCGAACTGTCTCCCCAAACACCGCCATGATCGCGGCATAGGCCGCATAGGTTCCCGGCAGCTTCATGTTGTAGGCGAGCTGATAGGGAGGATTGCCTTGCAGGATGAGTTGACCGGCGTAGGCGTATTCGCCCTCATCGCGCTCCAGGGGTAGGTCCAGAAGTCGCCAGCGGATTGCTCCAAAAAAAACAATCACCGCTAATAAGGCGACAAAATGCAACCGAAGAAGATGCCGCCAAGCTGCGCCCGATTCAACTTCCGCAGAAGTTTCTGACGCGGTCTTTTCTTCCGTTGACATTAGTTCCATGCGGAGTTCGATCCTGTTTCGATGCCTGAATCGTTGAGCGTATGGTCGCACCTTAGCAATTCCGTCCAGAGGGAGCAAGCCGGGAGATTGGCGGACTAGGTTACCTCGTCGGCCGGCGTGGATTTCGTTCGCAGGGTACGAGAGGGCGAGATGAGCGATAGCAGGTTGGTTTTTCTGAGGCCGAAAGCTGACGGCTAAGAACTGATGGCTGACAGCTTCCTATTCCACCGTGACCGACTTCGCCAGATTCCTCGGCTGGTCCACATCGCAGCCGCGGCGTACCGCAATGTGATAGGCGAGCAGTTGCAGCGGCACGATTTCGAGAATCGCCGACAGTTCTTCCGGAGCCGCGGGGACGAAGAGCACGTGATCTGCTTCTTCGGCAATCTCTTTGTCGCCCTCGGTCGCCAGCGCGATGACGATTCCCGAACGAGCTTTTACCTCTTTCAGGTTCGACATCGTTTTTTCGTAACGCACCATCGACTGCGGGCTAGTCACGTCGCGGGTGGCGATGATAACCACAGGAAGATTTTCGTCGATCAGCGCATTAGGCCCGTGCTTCATTTCGCCCGCCGGATAACCTTCGGCGTGAATGTAGGAAATTTCCTTGAGTTTGAGGGCGCCTTCGAGCGCAATAGGATAGTGAATTCCGCGTCCCAGGAAAAGAAAGTCCTGGGCGCGGACATAGGTTTTCGCCAGTTCTTCACAAGCCCCATCGTGGGTGAGAATCTGCTCCAACTTCCCCGGGATGTGTGTGAGTTCTTGCACTGCCGCCTTGGCCTGTTCGGGCGTCATCGCCCCGCGCACCTGCGCCAGATACAAGGCGAACAAATAGAGCGCGGTAAGTTGTCCGGTGAATGCCTTGGTCGATGCGACCCCAATTTCCGGACCCGCGTGCGTGTAGACGGTTCCGACGGCCTCGCGCGTGATCATGGAGCCGACGACATTGCAGATGGCCAGCGTACTCGAGCCCTTAGCCTTGGCTTCACGCTGGGCCGCGATGGTATCCGCGGTCTCGCCAGACTGCGAAATCAGCATCGTCATCGTGTCCGGCCCCAGGATCGGGTCGCGATAACGCCATTCGCTCGCATAATCGACTTCCACCGGAACGCGGGCCAGATTCTCGATCATGTACTTGCCCGCGAGGCCGGCATGCCAACTGGTGCCGCACGCGGCAATATTAATTTTCTTCAGCGCTTTAAACTCGGCTTCGCTCACCTGCATCTCGTCGAGGAAGATGGCGCCCGTATCCTGCGAGACGCGGCCGAGCGTGGTGTCGCGAACGGTGCGCGGCTGCTCATAAATTTCCTTGAGCATGAAATGCTTGAAGCCGCCCTTCTCCGCCATGATCGGATCCCAGGTAATGCGCTGCGCCTTCCGCTCCAGCGGTTTGCCGTCGAAATCCGTAACCCGCACGCCGTCCGCAGTGATCACCGCAAAATCGCCGTCAGCCAGAAAGAAAAGATCGCGCGTGTGGTCGAGAAGCGCGGGCACGTCTGAGGCGACGAAGTATTCATCCTTCCCGAGTCCAATGACTACAGGCGGTCCATTGCGCGCCGCGACGATCTTGTTCGGCTCGTCGGTCGCAATCACCACCAGCGCGAACACGCCGGTGAGCTCCTTCACCGCCTTGCGCACGGCTTCCTCAAGCGATGGCCGATGCCCGTTTTCTGATTGAAAGTAGTGTTTTTCGATCAGGTGCGCGATTATTTCCGTATCGGTCTCGGTGGTGAATTTGTGGCCTTCGGTAATTAACTTCTTCTTGAGCGAGAGATAGTTCTCGACAATGCCGTTGTGCACCACCACGATCTTGCCGGTGCAGTCGCGATGCGGATGAGCGTTTTCTTCCGTGGGGCGTCCATGCGTGGCCCAGCGGGTATGTCCGATGCCGTAAGTGCCGTCGAGCGGCTTCAGGCGGATCACTTCTTCCAGATTGCGCAGCTTGCCTTCCGCTCGGCGGATCTCCAACCCGGTGCCGTTTCCGGCCACGGCGATTCCTGCCGAGTCGTAGCCGCGATACTCAAGCTTTCTCAGGCCCTCAATAATGACGGGGACAACCTGCTTCTTACCCACATATCCCACAATGCCGCACATCGGATGTTGACTCCTTGAATCGGTGGGGGACCGATTGGCAGCCCCTATTGAAGGAGCGTTTGACCGCTCAGGATGACAGCACAAGATTGATGACTACACAAAACTACGACCCGGTCATTATTGCAACCACCTTCGAACCGCTACCGACCCGGTCCCTAGTCTTCGAGAGACACTCGAAACTCTTCAATGACTGGGTTGGTGAGAACTTCGCGCGCGATCTGCTCTACTTCTTTTTGCGCTTCGTCCTTTGAGATGCCGCCGTTTAGAGTAAGTTCGAAGTATTTTCCTTGCCGCACATCATGCAAGGATTTATAGCCAATCTTTGTAAGTGCGCCGTGAATGGTCTTACCCTGCGGGTCCAGGACACTCTTCTTCAATGAAACGTAGACGTAGGCTTTCATCAGCTCTTCGATTATACGTCAGCGGGTTCGGAACCGGACTGCGGTTTTCGTTATCGCGGGTATAGCTTGGGTGTGGCTCGAGGCGAATCGGGTTCGCGACCATTCGTCCGCAACCTATTTAAAAGAAGCTAGTTGACTGTTCAGGTCCGTGATCGCCTGTTCGAGCATCTGGCGGCGATGAGGGTTGCTGGCGTCGCGTAGTTGTTGCGAAAGGCGCTCGCGGGAGAGCACCAGGCCCTCGCGTTTTCGGTTGCGCTGCTGCTCGTCGGCCGAGAGCGGTTCGCGAACGGCTTTCCGGCGCTCAGACATTTCCTCTTGCTGTTGTTCTACGGATTTACTTTCCCAGCCCCGCGCCATTTCGAAGGAACCTTGTCTCGCACTCCTTGCGAATGGTACCAAGAAACAACTTGCTTGTGACCGAAAGACGGAGTAAGAATGTCGTTATCCGGAAGGGCACAACCCGGGTAAGTATCGCAGACCTGAGGGGGTTCCCCAGTCGGGGAGAATGAGATTGGTTCTCATATAGAAGAACCAATACCTGCGATGCGTGTTGAATATGAGTCCCCGCAGTTCGGCAAGCTGCGATGACCCCCAGTTCCTGCTCAAAGTGAATTGTTCACAAATTGCATACCAGCAGGCGCAGGGAGGACCGTGCCATGCCAGAAAACCGGGTCGGACTCGATGTCGGCCCTTCGCCGGAAAACCGTCGGTATCGTCTTCTGCTCGAAGTCACCGAAGTGCTCGCGCGGGCTAATAGCCTGCCGGATGCCCTCAAAGAAATGGCTCCGCCGGTGCTGGAGCTTACGGGAAGCGAACTCCTCAGCCTCTCTCTCCACGATGCGCGCCGGAATTGCATGCTGAATCGCTATTGGAAGAGGAACCAGGAAAGCGGAGAGTTTCAAGCCGCGCCCGTGGACAAAGCCGTGGCTGGCTGGGCCTGGGAACATCAGGAGTCCATCGCAATTCCCGATACCGAGAGCGAACGGCGCTTTCCGGGCTGCGTGCCGGTGTGGCTGAATCATGGCATCCGGTCCTACACCGTTCTTCCCCTGAGCACTCCGAACACCCATTTTGGTGCTCTGGGCTTGGGCAAGAACATTCCGAGTGTTCTGGCTGATGAGGACGTCGAATTCCTTTCCCGCATCGCGCTGATAGGAGCGCTTGCCCTGGAGAAGGAAAAAGGCCATCGTGCCTTTGAGGAACAGCAGAGCCTGGTTGCCATCAGCCGAGAACTGAGTTCCAGCCTGGAGTTGGACAAGTTGTTGCCAGTCATCCTTTCCAGCCTGCGAAGCATCGCGCGCTATGAACGGACCGTCCTGTCACTGCTGGCAGAGGATGGCAAGAATGTGCGGTTATATGGGGATGCGGTGGAGTGGGAGTCCCTGGTGAACCACGGAAATGAGGTTCCGTTGGAACTGGCGCTCTCCGCGCGAGCCATTCAGACGCGAGAGGTAGCTTTTTACACACTGGATGATTTGCACAAGATGGAATCGCCCCTGGCGAGAGCAATGTATGAATCGGGAATTCTCTCCGTTTGCAGCGTGCCCCTGGTCGCGGGCAATCGAGTCTGGGGAGTGCTGAATGCGAACGACAAGACAGGGAATGCCTTCGGGCCGTCAGAGGTTGAATACCTGCAGCAGGTCGCCAACCAGATTGCCGCGGCCCTCCAGAATGCCCACGCTTATGGCGAGATCGCTCAACTCAAGGACCGCCTGAGTCATGAAAAGCGCTACTTGGAGTATGAAATCCGAAGAGCGAACCAGGCCGACGACATCGTCGGAAACAGCCCGGCATTGAAACGTGTGCTGGATTACGCTGCCATTGTCGCCGATACCGATTCGACTGTGCTTATTACCGGCGAGACTGGGACCGGCAAAGAACGCATCGCCCGCATGATTCATAGCATGAGCAGACGGAAGGAGTCCAACTTCATCAAGGTGAACTGCGCCGCCATTCCCACTGGGCTCCTGGAAAGCGAGTTGTTCGGACACGAGAAGGGAGCCTTCACCGGAGCGGTGAGCCAGAAGTTCGGTCGGCTGGAACTAGCCGACCAGGGCACGTTGTTGCTCGACGAGATTGGTGAGATTCCACTGGAATTGCAACCCAAATTGCTGCGCGTTTTGCAGGACTACGAGTTCGAGCGACTGGGAGGCACGAAGACGATCCGGGTGGACGTGCGCCTGATCGCCGCCACCAATCGCGATCTGGTAAAGGCGGTCGAAGAAAAAGAATTTCGCGGTGACTTGTTCTACCGCCTCCGGGTATTTCCCCTGCATTTGCCGGCTTTGCGTGATCGCCGCGAGGATATCCCGAGGCTGATTCGCCACTTCGTCGATAAGTGCGCGGCGCGGCAGCACAAACGGATCGACGTGATTCCCGATGAAGCGATTGAAGCCATGATGCACTGGACATGGCCGGGAAACACCGCGAATTGAAGAACTTTATCGAGCGCTCAGTGATCCTGACAGAAGGCAACCGCTTGACCGCGCCTTTGCTCGAGTTGCGCGAAGAAATCTCGCGGCAGGCCTACGATTCGGAGGGCACGCTACGCGAAAAAGAACGCGAGCACATTGTCGAAATTCTGCGCCAGACTCGCGGTGCCCTGTCCGGCCCTGCCGGCGCGGCCGCTCGCCTCGGACTCAAACGCACGACCCTGCAGTACAAGATGCAACGGCGGGGAATCACCCGCACCGATTACTTGAAATAAGCGTCGCAATCAAAGTTGGGGCGCGATCGCTGCCGGATTGTCGGCAGCGGGCTCAGTTCCCCGGCAGTCCCTTTTCGAGCGCGTTCATGCGATTCCTGCTAAGCGATTAGATTCCCAACCACTTATCCGATCCTGGGTCGTGGCAGCCGATGTGCACTGCTTTTCCGCTCGGCGCATTCCGCCCCCCGGCGAAAAATTCCGCCAGCCAGGTTTTTCAGACCAGCAGGAGGGTTATGGGTTTACCGCGCGGCTTCGCCATTCCGGACGATTGTCTGAACTGCACCCTTAGGCGAAACTGCGATTTTTTGCAATTTTGCTCAGCCACTGATGAATGAGTTCAATGCGATTGGACACCTGACCCTGTATCCCGCCAATGCCACTTTGATGATGGAAGGGCAAATGCCGCGCGGAGTCTACATCGCTTGCTGCGGCCGGTCCAAGCTTTCCGTCGAATCCCGCGATGGCAAGACGATCATCCTGAAAATTGCCGGTGACCGCCAGGTGTTGGGAATGAGCGCCGTTGTCTGCGGGGTTCCCTCCGGAATTACGGTCACTACCATCGAGCTTTGCCAGATCAAGTTCGTGGAGCGCGACAGCTTCTTGCGTTTGATCGAACGCAATAGTCAAGTTGCATTCGCCTGCGCGACCATGCTCGCTCACGAGGTCGCGACTTCGTTCGACGATGTACATGATCTGCTGTTCGCGCGCAGTTCAACCGAGAAGCTTGCCCGCCTCTTGCTTTCATGGGTTTCGAACGAACCCCGCAACCGTGAACTCCGCGTAATTACGGAGTTCACGCACGAAGAAATGGCCCAAATGATTGGATCGTCGCGAGAAACGGTAACCCGCCTCTTGTGTGACATGAAGCGGAAAGACTTGATTCGCCTGGAAGGCGCAACGTTGGTCATCCCCAACCGCATCGCCTTGCAAGCCATAGCCTCCTCCTAAGAAGATCCCTCCCCGGGCGGACGAAGCCGTCTCCTCGTCCGCCCCTTTTTTGTTCTCAGCTCTCAGTAACCCCGGCCGCTTTTGCGGAGAACTGCCATCTGTTTTTACCGAGAATTGTCTTGCAGGAGTTTTGCGGAGAATTGAGAACTGCTTCTAGAGGTTGAACAGCTCGCGCAGCCGCCGGGTCTGGGCACGGCTCACTGGAATCTCCGTCTGTTTCTTGTCGTCCATGCGCAACTGGTATGAGCTCTTGAACCAGGGCACGACCTCGCGAATGTGATTGATGTTGACGAGAAACGACCGATGCGCCCGCCAGAACAGATTGGGATCGAGATTCTCGAAGAGTTCTTCCAGCGTGCGGCAGTTCGAATGGCCTTCCATACCCGCGTGGCCGCTGGTTGCCACCGTAATCACTCCGTCGTCGATCGTTGCATAGCAAATGTCTTTTGGATCGGTGAGGAATAACCTGCCCGCCGCCTTGATCAGAATCTTCGCCGTCTGTGGCTTCTGCGATTCGAGCATCCGCACCAGGGTCTCAAACTTTTCTTCCGGACCGGTGCCCGCTTCAATCTTGGCGCGTGCTTTCTCGATGGACTGGACCACCCGTTTTTTGTCGAAGGGCTTCAGGAGGTAGTCCACCGCGTTCACCTCGAACGCCTTCACCGCGTATTGATCGAAGGCGGTCGCGAAGACAATCTTAGGGAGGGGAACCTTGCGGTCGAGCAGCTTCTTGATCACGCCGAAACCGTCCAGGCCCGGCATTTGGACGTCAAGAAAAACCAGATCCGGATTGTGCTCGCGGATCAAACTGATGGCTTCGAGCCCGTTCTTGCCCTGCGCGACGATGTTGATGTCGCCCAGGTTCTTGAGTAGATAGGCAAGTTCGTCGCGCGCCAGCTGTTCGTCATCGACGATGACTACCGAGATGGGCATAGGGTTTCGAGCTGAGCTGGTGAAACCGGTATTTGCAGCGGCCAGCGCCATGTTATTCACAAGCTGTTAAGTGAGTATAGCCACCGCGAAGGGTCAACCGCTACTCTCATTCCCTTATTCCTAACCTTCACAGGGAGTTTTCGATGGCCAGCGCCATTCCCATTCCTCCGCTGACGCAGAGCGTGGCCAGTCCGCGGCGCGCTTTTCGCCTCAGCATTTCGTGGAGCAGCGTCACTGTGATCCTCGTGCCGGCGCAACCGATCGGGTGGCCAAGCGCGATCGCGCCCCCGTTTACGTTAAGTTTTTCACGTTCGAAATGCAGTTCGCGATCGCAGGCCAGAACTTGCGCGGCAAAGGCTTCATTGAGTTCGATCAGATCGAAATCCCTGAGCTTTAGGCCGTGTTTCTGCTCCATCTTGCGGATCGCCGGCACCGGCCCGATGCCCATTACCCGTGGATCTACGCCGGCCGAGGTTGCGGCGACAATTCGCACCAGCGGTTTCAGATTGTTCTGGCGAACGAATCTTTCGCCCGCCACGACAACAGCCGCCGCGCCATCGGTGATGCCGGAAGAATTTCCGGCGCTTATCGTGCCCGTCTTAGAAAACACTGGAGCCAGCTTGGCCATTTTTTCCAGCGTTGCATCGAGAAATAAATGCTCGTCACGAGAGAAAACGGTTGCGCCCTTCTTGCCTTCGATTGTGACTGGAGCAATCTCGTCGTCAAAGCGTCCGCTGGATTGCGCCGCCGAGGCGCGCTGCTGCGATGCAAGCGCGAACTGGTCCTGCTCTTCACGCGAAACCTTGTACTGGGCAGCAAGAATCTCCGCCGTCTCGCCCATCAGCATCTTCGCCAGCGGACAGAAAAATCCGTCGCGGTACATGCCATCCACCAGTTCCTGATTTCCGAGACGATATCCCCAGCGGGCGCCCTCAAGATAATAAGGAAGCCGCGACATCGATTCCGTGCCGCCCGCCAATACGCAATCGAGAGTTCCGCTCGCAATTTCCTGAAACGCCAGGGCGATGGACTTGAGCCCAGATGCGCACGCTTTGTTCACCGTATAGGCCGGAACTTCCTGAGGAACGCCTGCGCGAATGGAAATCTGCCGCGCCGGATTTGGCCCCCCTCCAGCCTGCCGGGCATTGCCAAAGATCGTCTCCTCGACCTGCTGCGGTTCGACTCCCGCGCGTTCAAGCGCCGCCCGCGCCGCCACCACGCCCATGTCAGCCGCCGAAAGCGAGGCGAGCGAACCTCCAAACTTACCGATAGGCGTTCGAACCGCGGACAGGATGTATACCGTCTCCACCAAAGCCTCCCAAACATTTCAGTCTAGCAAAAAGCAAAATCATAACCACAGGGGACCCAGAGGAGTTCCATGGAATCCCTTGACCTTTCTCCTGTGTTCTTCTGTGCTTTGTGTGGTGAAGAAGTTTTGCCGGCACGCGGTAAACTAAACGGCGTGAATATTCTCTACGGAATTAATACGGTAACCGAGGCCCTCAAATCGCGTGGACGCAACTTCGAGTGGGTCGGTGTCGCCAAGGAACGAAAAGACATTCGTCTGAGGCGTGTGATCGACGAATGCCGCAAGATCGGTGTTCCGGTGCGCGTTTTGTCGCGTCAAGAACTCGACGAAATTGCCGGCAACGCAGCGCATCAGGGGCTGGTCGCTGCGACTTCAGCTAAACAATATAGCGATCTCGATGACATTGTGGCGTCGCGTCGCGGCGAGCACTCGCTGATCGTGGTGCTGGACGGCATCGAAGATCCGCACAATCTGGGAGCAATTCTGCGTACAGCCGATGCCGCGGGCGCCGATGGAGTCGTGATTCCCGAACGCCGCTCCGCCGCGGTCACGGCTGCCGTGGCAAAGGTTTCAGCCGGAGCCAGCGAACACCTTCCCATCGCGAAGGTCACCAACATATCGCGCGCCCTCGAGGAATTGAAAGAGAAGGATTTGTGGATCGTAGGACTCGACGAGCGCGGCGAGCAAACTTACGATGCCGTCGATTACAAAATGCACTGCGCCATCGTGCTCGGCGCCGAAGGTAAGGGTCTGCACGATCTGGTGCGCCGGCACTGCGATTTCCTGGTATCGATTCCGATGCTGGGGCAAGTGCCGTCGCTGAACGTCTCGGTGGCAGCGGGTGTTGTGTTGTATGAAGTTGTGCGGCAGAGACGGCTCGGCGCATCGAATAAACCATGAAGTTCCTCTGTGCCCTCTGTGTCCTCTGTGGTTCAAGCTTCTTTGCCGCCGGTTTGGAGCGCGAAGCTTTCACGATCACCAAGTACGACCTGGAAGTCCGCCTCGATCCCGATCAGCAAAGGCTAGGAGCGCGCGGCAAAGTCACTTTGCGCAACGAGTCCGGTCAGCCACAAAAAATCGCAACACTACAGATTTCGTCCTCTCTTAATTGGCGTGCCATCCAAGTGGACGGCAAGCCCGTGCAATACGTCTCGCAACCTTATACCTCTGACATTGACCACACAGGTGCGCTTTCTGAAGCCATCATTACGTTGCCGGCAGAGATCAAGCCGAAGGATTCCGTGGAGCTCGAAATCGGCTACGAGGGCGTGATTCCGCTGGATACAACGCGGCTGACGCGGGTCGGAGTGCCGCCAGACATCGCCAGACATTCAAGCTGGGATCAGATCAGTCCGGCTTTCACGGCAGTGCGAGGTGCGGGATATGTGGCGTGGTATCCAATCACAACCGAGTCGGCGGATTTCTCCGAGGGAAACAGTTTGTTTGAGGTTGTCGATCGCTGGAAGGCACGGGAGGCGGGGAGTGACTTCAAGCTCGTCCTGAGCTTAGAGGGTGGCAGCGCCGAAGGCGCTCTGACGCTGTTATGTGGTGCAGATGCTCAAGGTTCTTCGGCTGGTGTCGGCAAAGAGCGGAGACTCCAAGTGGAGTGCAGCTGGAATCCGCTGGCGACAGTCACTCCGGCGTTTGCGATGGCCGCATACGTGGATGAGTCGAAGGCCCCGCTGAAGTTGTTCAGTCTGCCGGGTCACGAGGCGGGAGCCGCTGCCTATTCGAGCGCTCTTGATCCGGCAACGAAGTTTGTAACTGGATGGTTCGGGCCGCCGAGCGCGCCCATCGCCATTGCTGATTTTGCTGATCCGAATTCCGCTCCGTTCGAGAGCGGCACGTTGCTCATGGCGTCGATGGCCAAGGAGGACTCGAAGCTGGCCGGCATCAACCTGGTTCACGAACTGGTGCATTCCACTTTGCCATCGTCGCGGCCCTGGGTTTACGAGGGATTAGCCCACTTCGCCGAGGCGATGTACCGCCAGCAGCAAGGCGGACGCGAGGCAGCGCTCGATCTTCTCGGACTGCACCGGGCTGCGTTTCTCGATTCCGAAAAAGAAGTTTCGGCCTCGTTGCAGAAAGGCCTAGTAGAGAAAGGGGTGGAGAAAGGTGCCGAGCCGCGAAACATGGGCCAACCTTTGGCCACCACCTTCGATGAAACTTATTATCGAAGCAAAGCTGCCTACGTCTGGTGCATGTTGCGCGACATGGTCGGCGACGATGCGTTAAAGCAGGCCATTCGCCAGTATCGGGCCGCCGACGACAATAATAAAGATTCAAAGTATGTGGAGCACCTGATCGAAGCCGCCGCCAAGCGCGACCTCGGTTGGTTCTTCGACGACTGGGTATATCAGGATCGTGGCCTACCGGATCTCCGCGTGCAGTCAGTGCATCCGTGGAAAACGGAAAAAGATGTGCAGTTCATTACCGTGACGCTGGAAAACCTGGGCATGGCCGGAGCTGAAGTCCCATTCACCATAATGTTTGAAGGCGGCGAGATCACAAAACGTATGGAAGTGCGCGCCAGAAGCACAGCAACCACGCGAGTTGAATTAGAAGGCGTCCCGAACCAGATCGTAATCAACGACGGCAGCGTTCCGGAAAGCGACCTGACGAATAATGTGTTCGTGATCCCCGCGCCCTAAGCCAACCGCTAGCACTTCGAGAACTTAATCAGCGCCCCCAGTTTTTGTTCTGCCGCGCCGGAATCGATGGCCTTTGCCGCCAGCGGTACGCCCTCCCGCAAATGATCGGCCCGGCCGGCGGCGACGAGTGCAGCGGCAGCATTAAGCACCACAACGTCGCGGCGAGCGGATTTCTTCCCAGACAACACTTCGCGGATCAGCGTCGCGTTGCGCGCCGCATCTCCGCCGGAAATGTCTTCGAGTGTGGCGCGTTGCAAGCCGAACTCTTCGGGCGTGACCTCGTAACTGCGAACTTGTCCCTCACGCACTTCGGCGATGCGAGTAGGACCGGTGATGGTGATCTCGTCCAGACCGTCGCTGCCATGGACGACAAGTGCGCGGCGCAGACCTAACATGCTGAGCGCCTCGGCAAGCGTTTCGACAAGATCCGCGGAATACACGCCTACCACCTGGCAGGTGGCGCGCGCTGGATTGGTCAGCGGTCCGAGCAAGTTGAAGACCGTGCGCAGCCGCAATTCGCGGCGAGCGGTCTGCACATGCTTCATCGCGGAATGCATGGCCGGAGCGAAAAGAAACGCGATTCCCACTTCGTCCAGGCAGGCCGCAATCTGCGCGGGTGGCAAAGTGATGTTCACCCCCAAGGCTTCCATCACATCGGCGGAGCCGCATTTCGAAGTCACACTGCGGCCGCCATGCTTGGCGACGCGCACGCCGGCTCCCGCGACAACTAAGGCCGTAGCCGTTGAAATGTTGAAGGTGCCGCTGGTATCGCCGCCGGTGCCGCAGGTATCGACCAGGGCGTCACGCCCCGTGCCACTGGCGTCGAGAACGGAATCGGCGTGAAGTTCAAGCGCGTGAAGTTCAAGCGGAAGCGCGGCTGCCCGGATGGCTTCGGCGAATCCCACGATTTCTTCGACCGTCTCGCCCTTCATGTGCAATGCCACTAGCAGCGCGGCAATCTGCGGGTCAGAGCATTGACCGGTGAGCACTTCGGTCATTACCGCGTGCGCCTCGCGGCGGGAGAGCGACTGACCGTGGTTGGCAATGCGATGGAGGGCGTCGAGAATCACAGGATACAAGCTACAGCAGGTGCGAGATCACTTTCAAACAGGATCGTTGTCTCCGGAATCAGGCGGAATCAATTGACAGCGCTCCGCCCGTTTGCTAGAGTTGGCCGCTAAAGTTGCCCATGTGGTCCGCAACTTGCCAAGGTCAGTCTCTCCCCTGATCATTCTTTGTATTCTGCGCGATTACGTAGTGTAAAGAATGCGATCCACCGGACACGTCGAAGTGTCAGCCCGGTTACTGAGCGCGATGCTCAGAGAACGCGAGTCTGCTCCACGGGCCGCGCTCCTGGCGCAACACGCTGCCGAATTGGTCACGGGAGGCGCCGCTGTTGTGTACACGCTCAACGCGGGCCCTAAAACCGTCCCTCCAACTTGGACCGCCAGAGCCGTCGCCGGGGATATAAGCCTGGATGAGCCGACCGTGCCCGCTGACTTCGGCATCCTGGGAACTTTGGCGCAGGAACAGCAGCCCCTTCTGTTTTCCAGCAACGAACTGAAGCGCGAAGATTACGCCCACCTCCATGCGCGGCGAACCCTGCTCTCCCTGGCTTACGTTCCCATCATGGTGAATGAAGTTCTCATAGGCGCGCTGGAAGTGGCGTCTTTCGAGTCCACCATCGACTCATCCGATCTTCATGTTCTGGCGGATCTTGCCGAGCACGCGGGCCCAGGACTGGTCAGCGGCATGCTCTACGAAGAAGAGCGCAACTCGCTGCTGGAATCGGTTTCGCGCCTCACTCAACTCTACGATCTGGAAAAAGTTTTCAGCGCCACGCTCGAAATGGATGAACTGCAGCCTCTTATCACCTCGAAAACTCGCGAGGTGCTTGACGTCCAAGCCGTAAACCTGTGGTTCGTCAAAGATGAAAATGAGCTCTTGCTCATGCAGCAGTCGGGAAATGATCCCACCGTATCGGTGGGTACCTCGCAGCGATCCGGTGAAGGCTATATCGCGGAGGTTTCGGATTCGGGCGAACCTTTGCTGATCATTGGTATTGGTATTGGTATTGACGACAAAGATAATCACAAAGATGAGCGTCTCGCCAAACGCAATCCCTCCTCAATCGACGGCGGACCGGTTTCCGTTATTGCCTGCCCGCTCGTGGCCCACGAAAAACAAGTTGGGATCATCGAAGCCATCAACCGGTTGGATGGCAGACCGTTCGACGAAGATGACCTGTTCCTGCTGAATTCGATTTCCGAAACCGCCGCTATCGCCCTGAACAATGCCGGGCTTCTGCAGGCCGAACGCAAGGTGGAAATTCTGCAAACGCTGGTGCACGTCAGCGCCGAGATCACTTCCACCCTCAATCTTGACCGGGTTCTGCAGGCCGTGGTCAACACGCCGAGTGCGGTGATTCCCTACGAGCGGGCCTCGGTGGCTCTCGACGAGCGTGGCAAACTGCACCTCAAGGCCATCTCGGGCATGGAACAGATCAATCCCGGAGCGCGCGAGATCGCCCAACTCGAAGCGGTGATTCCCGCGGTATCGGGCAGCAGCGATGCTGTCTTCATTACCCAACGCGATGTCGCCCGGCCCGACGGCGAAACTGTAGTCTCGGATCGAGGCTCCCGAAGAAGCGATGAAGACGCCCTTCCGGAAATATTTTGCCGAGACCGGGATGCGCGCTTTCTATGCGCTTCCGCTTGCCGATGATGAAGGCCGCCTCGGCATCCTGTTGTTCGAGAGCAGCGATCCCGACTTCCTGACCGAAGCGCACCTGGAGATGATTCGGATTCTCGCGGGTCAGGCGACGGTTGCCGTGCGCAACGCTTCGCTTTACAAAGAAGTTCCATTCATCGGACTTCTGGGACCGATGCTGCAAAAGAAGGCCAAATTCCTGGCGCTCGAAAAGCGCCGCCGGGCGCTTTTTGTGGCAGGCGCAGCAGCCGTGGTTTTGTTTCTCGCGATTTTTCCGATCCCAATGCGTGTGGATGGAACTTCGACCGTCGCGTCCGCTCGATCGGCTCAAATACAACCGGAGATCGACGGCGTGGTAGGCCACGTCTACGTTCGCGAAGGCGATCACGTGCAGCGCGGCCAGGTGCTGGCTGACCTCGAAGACTGGGATTACCGCGCCGCTCTTGCCGGTGCGCAAGCCAAGTACCAGACCGCGACCATGGAGACGAATCGCGCTCTCGCGTCCAACGATGGCGCGCAGGCCGGCATCCAGGGCGTACAAGCCAGGTATTGGGCGTCGGAGGTCGAACGCGCCCGCGAGCGCTTGGAGAGAACACACCTGCGCGCGTTACTCGATGGCTGGGTCACCACTCCTCATGTCGAAGACTTGACTGGCCGCCACCTCGCCGCCGGAGACACGTTCGCCGAAGTGGCGGACAGCTCCGAAGCCCGGGTCGATGTTGCGATCGATGAGTCGGAGATCTCGTTGCTTCGTCCCGGAGATGGCGCTGCCATCAAGGTGGAAGGATTCCCGACGCACACGTTTCGCGGCAACGTCGCCGTCGTCAGTCCCAAGAGCCAGCCTGACGGCGATATGCGTTCTTTCTACGCCCGCGTCGACGTTTCGAATCCCGATGGCCGCCTGCGTCCGGGTATGCAGGGACGGGGAAAAATTTCTGTAGGATGGCATCCCATTGGCTACGTGCTTTTCCGCAGCCCGTTTATGTGGATCTATTCGAAGATCTGGTCATGGTTTGGATGGTAAACGACGGTGGAGGACGATAGTGGTGAAGGACAGTGGAGCGACGGGCGTCTCGCCCGTCCAGCAAAGCAGGCATCAGCGATGACGAACTTAAAAACTGCGGCGAAGTTTTTACTGACTCCGGCGCTGACACTAGCGTTCTTGCCGCTCGGCTGCGGCGACTCGAGGCCTGCCGAAGTCAAAGCCGCGCCGCGCCCCTCCGCGACCGTACCCACCCCCGCTGCGCCCGTTTCGTCCGATCGCGAGCCTTTCTTCGTCGCTTCCGGTCCGCTCATCGTCGAGCACCAGGTGGACGTTGCCACGCAACGCGACGGAATCGTCGCCACAGTGCTGGCTGAACCCGGGCTTCTGGTTCGTGAAGGCCAGCTCCTCGCCCAACTGGACGATCGACAGGCGACGGCCGACCTCGACGCTGCGCGGGCCCGCACTCGCAGCACCGCAGCCGACCTCAAGAACTGGGAAGCGGAGGCGAAGGTTCTCGAAGCTGACTCCGAACGCGCCCGCAAAATGTGGGAAGCGCAGCTTATTACCCAGGAGCAGTACGATCATGCCCGCTTCAAAGCGGAATCCGACCAGTGGGACGTCAAGCGCGTCCAGGAGATGCTGATCAACGCGCAACAGACCGAGCGCTCGCTGGAACTGGAGTTGGAGAAAACCCGCATCCGCGCCCCGTTTTCCGGAATCGTGGCGCGTCGCTACGTTCGCGCCGGGCAACAGGTCAATCGCGGCGACCGCATGTTCTGGATCACGGAGACTTCTCCTTTGCGCGTGAAATTCACCCTGCCCGAGCGCTTTGCCGGCAAGATCCAACGCGGCCAAACCCTCGAAGTCACATCGGTCGATACCGGAGACGCAAAATTCAGCGCGCAAGTGACGGAAATCAGTCCCGTCATCGATCCCTCCAGCGGCACGATCGAAGTTCTCGCCCAACTTGTCGGACCGACGAAAGATCTGCGGCCCGGAATGACCACCAGCATCCGCGTTCCTAACCAGCCATGAACCTCGCCGAAGCGCTCGACGTTCTTCCCGAGATAAGCACGCCCACCAGGAGCAAGCGGATCTTCAAGATGGATCCGCGCCTGGTGGGGCGCGAGCACATCGAGGAGGAGGGACCGATGTTCCTGGCGCATGTGCCGGGATCGATGAAACTCTTTCGGCTTGACTCCCGAACAGTGGAAACTTGCGCACTTCTTTGACGGCCAGCGGTCATATTCGGAAGTTGCGGAGTTATTCGCGGCGGAGACCAGCGATCCAGCTGAGCGAGCGAAGATGTCCGGAGTTTTGCAGAAATGATGCAGGACTCCAACTTCTGGTACCAGTCTCCGCAGGAAAAAAACAGCGCGCTCATGGAGAAGTTGCGGGAGCGCCGCAAGAAACAGAAGAAGGCCAAGGCCGGGGACATGGCGCACTATCGTGGTTGCGCATTGGGATGCCGACGCGTGGATCGAGATTGCGGCACCGCAAACTGCAGCTTCATTTATACCCCGTGGTTTACGGCACTGACGCTCGTTTGCTTTCGCTTTCATGGCGTACATATTTGTCAGCGCATTGGTCTCAGATCGGCGTCAGACACGCTCGAATACTACACATTCACCGATAAGTCGGCCGCCGATCTCGCCGAATTCTGGATTCTGTTCTTTATCATGGCCTTTCTTTCATGAGTGGGCGCACGCCGTCATGCTGCAAACACTACGGAGGCGGCGTCCACAAGCACGGGTTTTCACCTGATCTACCTGTCGCCCGCGTTCTTTCGTCGACGTCACCGAGGTCTGGGTCTATGCCAATCGCTTCCAGCGCGTGGTCACCGCGCTGGCAGGGATCTGGACGGAGTTAATAATATGTTCCATCGCCACAGTGGTCTGGTGGGGGACGCCTCCGGGCGGCCCCGTTCACGATCTCGCCTACAAGATCGTCTTGATCGCCGGAATCGCCGTCGTCCTCATGAATCTCAACCCACTGATCAAGCTCGATGGCTATTACGTCTTGCGGAAAGTCTTGGAATCGACGAGATCAAGGAGCGCTCAACCGCGTTGTTGTCGAGCTGGGTGCAGAAGCATATCTTCCGCCTTCCCGTCGAGGTCCGCTTATGTTCGTCCGCGACTGCGCTGGTTTTTCGTTCCCTACGCCATCCTTTCCGGCCTTTACAGCTACCTGCTTCTGTACGCTGCCGCCAGATTTGTGGGAAACGTATTTCGCCACTATAGCCCGGAGTGGGCGTTCCTTCCGACCACTTTGGTGGCGTTGTTGATCTTCAAGTCCAGAATCATAAAACTGGGGAAATTTATGAAAACCGTATACGCGGACAAACGCAATTGCACTCGCTCGATCGATGACATCCCCGCGCATCGCCATCTTGCCGGTGTTCTGGCTGCGCTGCTCGGCATTCCCTTCTTCTCAGACCGGTGCACGCCAGATTTATTCTCGAGCCGGTGGTCCGCGCCGTGGTTCGCGCCGAAGTGCCTGGAACTGTCGTGGAGGTGCTCGTCCGCGAGGGGCAGAAGGTGGAGCCTGGCGATAGCCACTCCTGCGCCTGCGCAATCTTGATCTTGAATCGCAGCAGGCGCTGACGGATGCCGATCTGCAGCTGGCTCGCTCCCGCAGCACAGAGGCCCACATGCGACTACACAGACGGCGGGCCGAACAGAACAGGAGTTTCAGCAGGACCGGCAGAAAAGTGAACTGCTGGCCAAGGAAGTTGAAGCAGTTGCAATTGCGCAGTCCGATCCGATGGGAGTGTGGTAAGCCCGCGGCCCGGCAGATTTGCTCGGGTCGCATCTCAATGCCGGCGTCACGGCAGTTGAGATCGCCAACCTTTCTTCCTGCGCGCACGCTTGTACTTCCGGAATCTGAAATGCGCGAGGTGCGGCCTGGGCAGGCGGTAAGCCTTCGGGTCGGACTCTTTTTTCCGGTCAATTTCGGGTGTGGTCGGTGAGATCGCCTTGGCGTCCTACAGAGATCGAGCCGGGGATGGAGCCGAAATCCGAATATAAAGGACTGCTTGCTCCACGCTGGTATGCGGTTACGGTTCTGGAACCGAACGGAGAGGGCAAATTGAGGTATGGAATGACCGGCACGGCCAAAATATACACGGTGCGTCACAGCCTCGCCGGGATGGTTTGGAGAAGCGCCAGCGAGTTCGTCAGCCGGAAACTCTGGTAAACCTGGAGACAAGAAAGCCCAGGGCCGCGCGATCTGCGACCGCTCAGCCCTGCTAGGTACGAAACCCCGAAACTATCTCACCGTGTCCAACCTTCGTTGGATTACTTCTTGCTGAAGTGCTTGCTCAGCGAAGCGCCGGTCTTGCTGAGGTGCTTGCTCAGACCGAATTTGCTCAAGCCGACGCCCGTCTTCTTAACCTTTACTCGAATTTGCTCAAGTCCAACGCTCGTCTTGCTGGTAGCTACTGGGCTAGAAGTTTTATTGTTGGCGATGAGGGCCTTCTTGGTGGCCGTCATGTTGTTGATCAGCGATTTCTTTTCGATGCTCATTATTCACTTGTCCTTTGCGGGAATTTTTTAGTCTGGATACTTTGACTGCGGGGATTTTCTGTGTGCCCCGCTCGGTCTGGCATTGCTAATGCAAGAGTCGTGCCAAACCTTACATCGTCCGAAGCAGCCTGCTCGCGTCTGCAACCCTCAGTAATTTCAGCAGGATACAAGGAACGGCATTTTGCCAGCGAGCCGTTTCGTATGCTGATCTCAACTCCAGGGTTAATAATTAACCATCGGCGAGGTCAATTTTTAACCGTTCCACCGGCTTTAACCTTTCATTTTGGGGATAGGCTTAGCCCTGCAGCCCGTACTTGCGGCAGAGGTACTTCATCTTTTGCCCATTCATGCGCAACAGCGCCGCCGCCATTACCTTTCTTCCGCCAGTCCGCCGCAACGCGGCCTGCAAGTATGCAACCTCAATCCGCGCCATCTCCTCATCGAAAGAGATTCCTTCTTCCGGGATCAGCAGCGACTCCTGTTTCGCCGAGCTCGTGTACAGGATCCCCTGCGGCAGATGCTTCACCGCGATGTTCGAGCCCGGAACCATCAGCACCAGCCGCTGCATCAGGTTTTCCAGTTCGCGCACGTTACCCGGCCACTGATAGTCCTCCAGCACCTCGAGCGCCTCGGTGTCGATGGTCTTGACCGGCAGGCTGTTTGCGGCACAGTAAAAACGAAGGAAGTGATCCACCAGCAGCGCGACGTCTCCCTCGCGCTCGCGCAGCGGCGGCAGAACAATTGGAATCACGTTGATCCGGTAATAAAGGTCTTCGCGGAATCTTCCCGCGTGCACTGCCTGCTCAAGATCCTCATTCGTCGCCGTGATCAGCCGGAAGTCGATCTTCCGGGGCACCTTTCCACCCAGGCGCTGAACCGCGTGCTGTTCCAGCACCCGCAGCAATTTGCTCTGCAGCGCCAGCCCCAACGTCCCGATCTCATCAAGAAACAACGTGCCTTCGTGCGCCATCTCAATGTGTCCGGCGCGCGCCTGGTGCGCTCCCGTGAACGCCCCCTTTTCATGTCCAAACAATTCCGATTCAATCAGCGTCTCCGGAAGGGCGGCGCAGTTCACGCTGATAAAGGGCTGCTCGCTGCGCTGGCTGTTGGCCACGATCGCGCGGGCCACCAGTTCTTTGCCCGTCCCGCTCTCGCCCCGAATCATCACCGTCGTGTTGCCCGGCGCCACGCGGCTGAGCGCGTCATAGACCCGGCGCATGGCTTCACTGCCGCCGATCAACTCGCCGAAAGAATACCGGCTCAGCGCGTCCTCGCGGACCCTTCGGCCTTCGATTTCGAGCCGGCGTTGCTCGAGAGCGTTTTGCAGGAAGGCCGTGCACTGCAGCGAAATCAACGGGCGCCACGAAACACTGGGCGATACCCGCCGCCAGAAACTTGCGCCGCAAGAGTTTAGAAAGCGACTGGATCAAGCCGATCAGCACCAGATTTTCATCCAATGCGCGCAGTTGGCTGACCAGTGTGAGCATCGGTTCGGGCGATCCCTCTGGCGTGTCCAGATCAAGAATGACGGCTTCCAGCGGAACCTCATTCTGCAGCGCGAGCACGCCCTCTCCCGCATCCAGCAAGGTGATATGAAAATCCGAGGCAAGGTTTTCCTGAGCGGCCAGCATCACCGATTCGTCAGTCGTCATTACGGCAATTCGCGCTGCGGCGCTGCTGAATGGAACGTCGGGCAAGCTAGGATCCCCGGATACGCCTAAACTGAGGGTAAATTTTTAACCCGGCGCCAGAAAAAAACAACCCCCCGAAAAGGCCATAAGAAGGTAGCTCGTTTGTCCGGCTGCTTACTTCTTTTCTGCCTGCGGCGGAGCCAGATTCTGCGGGAAACTCTTCAGGACGACATCGAGCGAGCGGGACGAAGTCTTCTTCGCTTCGTCGGTCGTGGTTTCGACCAGAGTTCCCCGAAGCGCGTAATAGTCTTCGTCGCCTCGGTTCTTGCCCTCGCCACGCTCGATCGTTCCGCGAAATTCGTAGGAGACACCATTCACGGTCTCGGTCGTAAACGCGAGTTGATTGCCATTGAGTTTGCCTGATTTAAGAAAGTGATCGACAAACCCGCCCGTGGCCTCCGAGTCGGCATAGCGCGAGACGAACCCGATCACATGTCCCTGGTCTTCAACGGTGATTTGTACGAACTCGCCGTCGCGTAAGAAGTTGTACATGCCCGAGTAATCCGCGCCCGTCACCGCACTTTGCGGATTTTCCTTATGCGGATTCACTTGCGCCGTCAGCGTCCCGGCAAAAAACAACATGAAAACAAAGAGAAAGGTAAGGATAAAGACAAAGACATACGAAATCGGCAACCGGCACAAGCGGGTGGGACGGGTCAGCATGTTTACCTCGGAACCGTCAGTATAACGATCATGACGGGGATGCGGATGGGGATACGGATAAAGATGCGCAGAAAGGCTGCGGGAAAAGCTGGCGAGAAAGGATGAGTAGAAAGTGCGTTGCCGCCCCGGCAATCCGTTTCGGTCAGTTATAATCCTCCTAACAGAGTAGCCGTGCGTGGGCGACCAGCAAAACGCCGCGGATCCCGCCTTCCGGGGGCGCCGTCGTGGGGGTTGGCTAACCATAGTTTGGAGCCATAGTATGGAGCCGAAATGAAATCCCCGGACCAAAGACTGTTGAGACTCTTAGTGGAAAAAGATCCCGCGAGCCCGGAATTCCGCAGCAAAGTTCGTGCCGCCCTGCGCCGGCCGGAAGCTCCTGCACCAGAATTCTCTGGAAACGAACAGTTCGACCTGTGGCATGATGTCTTCGTCGAGCGACCGCTGCCTTGGAACCGCTTCCTCCAATCTGCATTGCTACACGCTGCGGCCGTTGTCCTGATCGTGACGCTTTCCCTCTCCTGGCTTCGCCAGCAAAAAATTCTCAACCCCACCGCGTTTGACCGGTCGTCCCTCGTAACCTATACGCCGCAAGAATATCTGCCGCCGCTCGACACCGGCGCCTCCAAGACTCCGAAGGCGCAAAAGGGAGATCCCGTCTACGCCAAGCAGCCGATCCTGTCCGTTCCTCGCGAAGCGGACAACCGCTCTCAAACCATCGTCGCGCCGCCCGATCTGAAGCTCAACCACGACGTTCCTCTGCCCAACATTATCGCGACCGGAGCCATCGCTCCATCGGTTCCCCTGGATGCAACGCAATCCGTGAGAAGTCGCATCGTCGCGCCTGAGACGCAGGTCGTCGCGCCCGCGCCGGAAGTGAATTTCGCGCCGGACCGCGTAGTTCGAGCGGCCATGAAGTCGGATGTGATCGCGCCACCCCCGGAATTAACCCCATCAACCAAGGGGCACGTAGGGCTCATGAACATTGGCCCCAGCGACGTAGTGGCTCCGGCTCCTCAGTTGACGGTGGCGGAACAGCATACGGTGACGGCGCGCGGCAAAGGACATCTACCCGGCGGAGTGCAGCCGGTAGGTCCTCCTCCCAGCGTGTCTGGAACCGGCAGCGCAAGCCCGAGTGGACGGCTGATCGCCCTCGGAATTCATCCCGTTGCGCCCACCGGACCGGTTACCGTCCCCGGAGGCAATCGCCGGGGAACATTCGCTGCCGGGCCGCAGGGTAAATCGGGCGCTGCGGGAACGCCAGATTTGGCGGGATCGAAAACCGACGCGAAGGGCTCGGGCAGTCGAGGAGACGGCAACGGCTTCTCCGGCCGCAACCATGGTTCCTTACCGTCGGGGTTGCATGTGGGCGCGGGCGACTCGAACGCTGACGGTGCCCGCGAGGTGGCGAGCCTTTCATCATCGGGAAGCGCTCCCGGGGCGCGTGTTGCATCCGCCGTTCCAGAAGATAAGATCACCGACGTGGACCGCAAGGTCTTTGGTGGCAAGCGTGTCTATGGCCGAACGCTGAACATGCCGAATCTGAATTCCTCTACCGGAAGCTGGGTGATGAAGTTCGCCGAACTCGATGGGGGACGGAAAGATGATGGCGAACTGATGGAACCGGTGGCTATGGAAAAATCGGATCCCGGTTATCCCCTCGAATTGATGCGCTCCAACGTGCACGGCATGGTCACGCTTTACGCCATCATTCGTCCCGATGGCAAAGTGGGTGACATTCGCGTCCTCTACAGCCCCGACGAGCGTCTGGACGCCTACGCCGCGAAAGCTCTGGCTCGCTGGAAGTTCGTGCCCGCCGAAAGAGCCGGCAAACCAGTAGCGCTGGAAGCAGTGGTCGAAATTCCGTTCCGGGTGAGGCAGAGTTTCTAAAGCCCGTCTGGTTTCCTCTGTAATCTCTTCATTCTGCATTCTGTGCTCAACAGAATTCTGCACTCAACAGATAGACGAGATCAACGCAAGTCCTACCGTTGAGACGATGCCGCCTTTTCTCCCGGTAAAGCCGCATACACTGCGGGATTGGCGCATACTTCGTAATAGCAGCGGTCGGTCCAGCGCAAAATTGATAGATTCCGTACATCGACTTGGGCGATGCGGTTCTTGCGGATAACAATTTTTCGAAACACTCCGTTGGCGATAGGAACCGTTCCCACAAACAACTCGCGCTGTTCATCCACCCATTGACTGCTGAATCCCGATTCGCTCGGACTCGCCGCCCATGGCGCGAGCGAGATTTCCTGCTGCAGCTTACGGAACGCGGCTTCGCTCAGGCAGATTCCACCGACGTTGTAGTTGAGTACCATTTCCTCGGCTCCAATGTCCGCGCCCTCGCTGTCACTTTTTTTGCCTTCCGCTCCAATCTGTAGTGAGTACACCTGAAACACCCCTGCATCGGGCGCGACTTTCTTGCGCACCCGCTTGTTGCAGGAAGAGAGGCGGTCGCTCTCATTGATAGCGTCGGAAATCATGATGCGGTGCTCGCCATCCATCAAGTAGAGCGGAGGCGAATTCTGATAAGCAACGCCCAGACCGACTTCCATCGGAGGAAGGCCCGAACGTTCGAGAAGTTGGTTGTACTCGCGCAGCAGGCTGACAATCTCCCATGCCAGAACACAGGTGCGGCCGACGCTGAGCATGGTTTCACCTTCGCGCTCCAGCAGCGCCACGATGATAGCGTCGCCCTCGAGAAACACTTTGGTGGCGCCATATTTCGCGAGCAGCTTATTGATGGGATCGTAAAAATTAAGACTGAAATATGACGCGGCGTTCATGCCTTTTTCCATCAGCGAACGAGTGAGCCGCGACGAATCGCGCACGTCGGCTTTCAGAATCACGTGGTTGATCACGCGATCCTCGGCCGGCTTCTGATCCTCCGGAGGCAGGAACTCATACAACATGCCGTTAAGGCTGGAGAGCTGGCGGACTTTCTCGTCGCTCACCAGGTTGATGCTGTCGAATCCTGCGGTCACTGCTTCCAGTCCGCGCATATCGCGGTTGTAACAAAAAAGGTCGTGGAGAAGACGCGCTGAAAAACGGTTGCGTTCCGAGCCGCGACACGAACCAACGCGTCCGACGGCGGCAAAAAGCCGGTCGGAATTGAGCCGACTCTCAGCAATGATTTTTTCGACGCGCACTGCTTCCTCACGGAAGATCAGAGCGTTCTTGATCTGCTGCGGATTCACCCGCGGCGCATATTCCGCCAGCAGCGGAACCGCTTCGTACGATGCAACCACATGCGAAAGAATGCCCTCGCGCTGCAATATGCGAGTCCAGATCTCGAGACGATCTTTCCGGCTGCGATCCTCGTCCGTCAAATCTTCGCCGTTGCCTGTGCCGACCAGCGTAGCCGCGTTTTCCGGCACGTTGAGCGCCTGCTCCAGATGTTCGTCGTCAACTCCTTCCCCGTATCCCAGTTCGCGCAGAAAATTCAATGCGAACTGGCGCAGACTGGGGAAGCGGTCAGGATCCTTGTCGAAGTTGCCGAACATGTAATAGTGCTCGGCGCACAGATAATCGTCGCGGCCATCTTCGGTAAGAATTAGCGGATTGAGGAACAAACGATAGCAGTCGGCGGGCAATTCTCCGAGCAGCGAACGCCGCGTTCGAGCCAGCGTTTCTTTCTCAATCTCGCGCAGCAGCCGAAACATCTCCTGCCCGGCGCGTCGCAGGATGATCTTCTTGCGCACCTGGAACGAGGAGACGAGCTCCTGCGTCTGCATCATCTTTACCTGCCGCACTCCTTCCAGCGACTTCGACTTCATGCGGCACTGTTCGAGAATGCGGGCGAACTGCGTTTGCAGTTCGATGCGTATGAATTTGAGCATCGCCAGGCGGCCCAGCACGTCGATCGATGGATTGCCCTCCACCTTGGCGCGATTCAGGATCGCCAGATGGATCGACACCACCAGAGTCTTCAGGTCAGTGGGAGCGGGCTTGCGCAGCGTGGTCGTGCCCTCGGCCGCGCGTATGAATTTGCTTTGCGCCGCACTCGGAACGTCCATTTCGAAGAGCGATTCCACCTCGCCGAAGCGGCAGATATAGCGTGCGAGATGGAAGCTCAATTCCGCCGTAATGCGCGGGCTGAGAAAGACGTCGTAACGAAGATTGTCCACACCCAGCTGCAAATCGCTGAATGCGAGGGTCGGTCCGTAGTAAAGAAGGTCAGGCCGAGCGGGCGGTTCAGAATTGCGCAATCGAAAAATCGGGAGCTTGGGCATCGCCTCGTATCTCGGGCTGGAGGTGCTCGCAAATCACTGAAACTGCACTACTAAAAGCAGATTAGCACGCAGCCCGGGAGGGTCGAAAGTTACCCAAGTTTCCGTTTCTGTAGAGCGGACACTCCTGTCCGCTGCCTTTGACTTTGCTCATCCCCGCCGCCGTCGACGGAACGAAGATAAGCGCGACGATAAACACATCGACAATCCACTACCCGGGTCGGCCCGTCCTGTGCACAGCGAAGGGCGGGGTCTTTTTCATCACAAACGCGTTGTGAGCACCATCACATACTCCCAAGCCTGCGTCGGTGAAAATGGAGGTCGACCTGTGGCAAGGCAGAGGTGTGTCTCTCCAACAGCCGCTCCTCGAAGCTGCCCCAGCCCCATCAGTCGCCGCTCTTTGAAAACATAAATGCGAAAAATGAGCCCATGCCGACCCTCGCGCCACATCCCCGAGCAGGCAAAAATCTGCTAAGTCATTGACGAATAAATACTTTACCTCTAAGTCATTTAAACTCAAAGATCTAGCGGGAATTTCCTCCTAACTCCGTGATTTCATTAGACAGGGGGGGAGGGGGTATACCCCTAGATTGGTCCAGATCAGGAGCATCCCTGATAGGTCAGACCGGGGGCATCCCTGACACTGCAAGCGGCGAGCAGAACTAAAGTCAAGAGCGGCGGACAGGAGTGTCCGCTCTACATTTTCCCGCGACCGCGGGATCAGTTTTTCGAGCCTCAACCAGGACGGAAGTCGCGGACATCGTCTCCGGGATGAAACAGCCGCCGCAACGCGGTGTGGTTGGCATCGGACAGCCGCCGGTTGAGGTCTTCGACGTCCGCTCTCACCCAGCCGACGCTGGAGATTTTGATTTCGCCATCCTGCCCGATGAGAAACCACGATGGCACATTGGTGAGGCCGTATGCGTTGGAGGCCGCATAGCCAGCGGGATCGTCGAGGAGCGCAGGGAAGGTCACGCCGTATTCCTTCAAGAAAGCGGCGGTGTTTTTATTGTCGTCCTGAGAAATTCCGACGATGGCGACTTTCTGGCTGCCGTAGGCTTTGTGCAAGCGCTCGAAAAACGGGAACGAATATTGGCAGACGGGGCAGGAAACCTTGAAGAATATGGCCAACACTTGCCCGTGCTGGAGTGCATCCTGTAAAGAGAACTTCCCGCCATCTTCTTTCGAGACGGATGGCAAAGCAAAGTCGGGTGCCTTGGTTCCCTCCCGCAATGCTGTCATATCACTCGGACCTCCAAATAGACGATCGAGCCACTTCATAAAAGAAATGCCTCAGCTAATTAGATGATACCGTCGGCCCGCAAGATCTTACGGGTCAATCCGGTGATCGGAAGCTGCGCGATGCGATCGATTGCGATCCATTTGCCTCTTCCGGCGCGCGGAGAGCCGGGCAATGCAATACTTCGCGGCGGCGCACTGCGCAAAACGTGCACGGTGTAGTCGGTAACCGTAATGGAGTGGCGAAACGTCCGCCAGTGCGCGTCCGGCGGCACGGCGCGCGGCCGCTCGGTGGATTGCGGCAGTTCCCACATGCCAGGCATGAGCGAACCGGTTTTGGGACGTTGCAAAAGTCGTACTTCAGCAGCGCCGTCGTTATTGTCGTTGCGCCGTTCGAGCACGCACCAGATTTGGCGCTTTTTTTGGCGGGAAGGGGTTTTGGCTGCCGGAACGTCTCCCCGCGTGGCACACCATTTCTGGACAGGGCATGCCAGGCACCGCGGTTGCCGCGGCACGCATACAGTCGCGCCAAGTTCCATCATGGCCTGATTGAAATCCCCAGGCCGGGAATGAGAAAGAAAAGCTTGCGCACGTTGCCAGAGCTGCGGCGTGGTCAGATCAGTGGCAAGCAATCTTTGCAACACCCGTTCGACGTTGCCATCGACCACTGCAACGGGCTCGGCAAACGCGATGCTGGCGATGGCCGCGGCAGTGTAGCGTCCAATGCCCGGCAGGGCGAGGAGCGATGCGGAATTTCGCGGGAAACAGCCACCGTATTGCTCGACGATCTGGCGCGCGCACTGATGCAACATCCGGGCTCGCCGATAGTAGCCGAGGCCGCTCCATGCGGCGAGCACCGCGTCTTCCGAAGCCGCAGCCAGGGCTCGCGCGTCCGGAAAACGCTGGAGGAAAATCCGGTAGTGGTTAATCACTGCCGCCACGCGCGTCTGCTGCAGCATGATTTCGCTGAGCCAGACGGTGTAGGGATCGTGAGTTTCGCGCCAGGGAAGGTCGCGGCGATTGTGGTCGTACCAGCGCAGCAGAGCGCGGCGGAACGAGACCAGATCCTTATCTTTATTTTTATTTTTGCCGGAGATGGCGGCATTTGGAGACGCGGGTGTCATGGTTGTCATTGGCTGACGCTGTGCGCGATCACCACCCAGGCCGCTTTTTGTTGCTGCCACACGGTCATCATGTGCTGCGGCATGGAAGGTAGCGGTTGTGAGCCAGCGCTTCCGTTCGAGGCAACACCATTGAGGGTGATGGTGTAAGTCACCACAATGGTGGTTCCATTCAGCTCCGTTTTCAGGTCGCCGAGCGCGTAGTCTTTTAGTTGCCAACTGCGGTACTGCTCGATGGTGGCCGAGCGGTCGAGCGTCCCGCTGGGGGTTACGCCGGAGTAATTCGAAGCGAGCGAGCGGTCGAGTTCGACCCAATTCGCGGAGCGTATATTTTTCCAGAAGACACGTTCCAGACCCTCGCCTCCGGTTGCGTCCGACAAGTTGCGCGCCGGCTTGGCACCATAAAAAGTGCAGGCAGCCATGAACATCAGGATGAAAGTCAGCATCAAAATCAAGGAAACTGGCGGAGATTCGACCGTTGTCCGGAGGCGCATGGCGAGATTGTATCGCGACTTTGCAAGGGGAGCAGGGGTTCGGCGGCGGGTCAGTCGGACATGTTCCCCCAGCGGCTAAAGCCGCTATTGATTGTTGCGAGTTACGGCACGGCTGAAGCCGTGCCCTTTCAAGGCAAATTCAAAATCGAGGCAAATTCAAAATCAAGGCAGATTCGAATTCCCGAGGCAAATTCAAAATCAAGGCAGATTCGAATCCGAGGCAAATTGAAAATCAAGGCAAATTGAAAATCAAGGCAAAATTCAAATCAGGGCAAATGCAAACCGACCCTCTACCAGAAGTTCGGCAACCAAGCGCGGTTTCGAAAGAAGACTTCCACGCGAAGCCAATTGACCGCTCGCAGGAAGGCCACCATAATGATGATGCCTGGCGATCGCGATACGCGCTTGAAGATGGGCACTAGCATCAGAAGTATCGGCATCAGCCTGAGCCGGCAGGATGGATATGACAGAATTCGACCGCAAGGTGGAAGAGGCTTCCGCGCGCATCAATCGCTCGGTAGCGAATATCGCCGAAAGTCTGGAAAAAGAGACCTCGGAACTGGTGACTTATCTAAACGACGAGGTGGTGCCAGCGGTGCGGACGCATTCCTCGAAGGCGCTGCGAACGGCGGCGGGAAAGCTCTCCAAGTTCGCGGAGTTTCTGGAAACGCAGCGCAAAAATTCTTGAGCTGTTTCCCTTCCAGTTCCGCAGTAAGGAACGAGCCGCGGCCTTTGCTCGCGCCGCTTACGTGTCTATTTCTTCTATTCTTTCTATTGCCCGGGAGCGTGCTGCTGAGCGGCTGTGGCCGGCATAAGTCAACGCAGGCGCAGGTTCCGCCACCGCCGTCGCCTCCACAAGAAAAGCCCGTTCCGCCACCGCCCGCGACCACAGAAACGACGACTGAAGACGAGAAGCTGCAGGTTCCGGCCGACGCGAAGCCGATTTTTGAAGAGACCGGGATGGCGAGCTGGTATGGCGCCCCATATCATAACCACCGCGGATCGAATGGTGAGATCTACAACATGCACGCCATGACGGCGGCGCATCTGACGTTGCCGCTGGGGTCGATCGTGCGCATTACAAATCTGAAAACCGAGCACTCAGCACTGGTGCGAATTACGGATCGCGGACCGTTCGTCGTGGGGCGAATCGTGGATCTTTCGCTGGCCGCCGCGAAAGCGCTGGACGTATATCTGCCGGGCACGGCGAGAGTTCGACTGGAGGTGTTGCAGGCGCCGATGCCACTCGATACAGGTGGACGCTGGGCGGTGCAGATCGGCTCGTTTGCCGGCCAGAGAGCGGCGGCGGAATTAGCGGATCATCTGCAAAAGCGCTATCAGACGGCCAAAGTCATAAAATTTGTGAGTCCGGTGGGAGTCTGGTGGGTGCGGGTGCGAGTGCTGGACGACGACCGCCAGCGTGCTGTCGCTCTGGTCAATGAGACAGTGACGACGGAGGGGTCGGTCTACCTGGTGCGCCTCGACTGAAAGCACTCTTAATTGCGAAGCATTGTCAGCAGGGTGATACTGTTTTGAGCGAATAGAGTTAAGCTATTTGCACAAGCGACTTGCCGGATGATGGTAATTTCTGGCGAGAGGAGATTGACTCATGGCGGATTGCCTATTCTGCCGTATCATGCGCGGCGAAGTGCCATCCAAGAAAGTTTATGAAGATGAGCACACTTTTGCTTTTGAAGATCTAAATCCGCAAGGCCCGACCCACGTGCTGGTCATCCCGAAAAAACATATTACTGGCTTGAAAGAGGCGACGGCGGCAGACGCGGAATTAGTAGGACGCTGTCATCTGGTTGCGGCGCAGATTGCGCGGCAGCGGTCGATCGAAGATGGTTATCGCACCGTGCTGAACGTGGGACCACGCGCCGGGCAATCCGTTTTTCATCTTCACGTACATCTCATCGGCGGCCGGTCACTGCAGTGGCCGCCGGGCTAAAAATTCTCAGTTCCCAGTTCTCGGTTCCCAGTCACGGTTCTCGGTTCCCAGAGAATGCTCCCGGAGCACTGTAAGTTCCGGCTTCCCGTCACATCTTCCTACGAACGAACTCTGGCTTACAATCTCTGGCTTACAATCATGGGATGGCGAACCTGACATTGGTTTACGGTCTGCGACTGCTGCCTTCCGACGAGGTTGCGGAGGTGGGGGCGGCTACGATCAAACTGAAAAACGGGCGGGATGCGCACGTTACGATGCATGTACTTGAAGGCAGCAAAGACGAGATCGAAAAACAGCTGAAGACGAGTCTCTCCGCCTTTTTTGACATCTATCCAGAGATATAACGGCGTGAGATTTAGCGCCTGCCATGGGCGGCGTCTGCGGTCTCCTATATTCGGCCGGGCGAATCAGGCAACGAAATGCGACTGATCTCTCTGGAACTCGAAAGTAAGCTGCGGGAAAAGAGTCTCTGGCCCGAGAGTTGGATCTCGTGGGCGGCGCTCTACGTGGTCGCGCTTGACCTGCTTCTGTTCGCGGTGCAGTGGCTGACGCGTCGGGCCAGTCCAGCGACATCGACGAGCCTGGGAGGCTGGGTAATTTTTCTCAGCGTGCTGGCGATTGTGTTGCTCGCGATCGCCGCGTTTCGCTGGCTGCGCTCGCAACTGCTGTGGCGGCTCCGCAATCGTCTGATCGTGACGTATGTTTTCATCGGCGTGATTCCGGTTTTTCTGCTGGTGGTGATTTCGCTGATCACGCTCTACCTTTTTGCCGGACAATTCGCGAGCTTCGTCGTGACTTCTGATATCTCCACTTACCTGCGGAGCATGGAGGCAGCCAATCGCGCCATCGCCCGGCACGTGGCGACGCAGATTGCGGAACATGGAAAGCTGGATGCTGAGATGCTAGGCCGGACCCGGCCGCGGCGTCCGGAGTGGGCGCGACGGGAAGTTTGCGCCTGGTACGAGAAGCAATCGCAGCCTTACTGTTCGGGGCCAGATGGCGCGGTGGCTAGCTTTGATGCTCCAGCGTTTATTACCGGCGACTTCCGCGATATTGTGAGCGACCACGGCAAGCTCTATCTTCGGACGGCGACGGTGCTGAAGGCGGAGCCGGCAGTTTTGCCAATGCGGGTGATTGTGAGTGAGCCGTTCGACAAGGAGTTTGTCGAGACGGTAGCGGCGAGTCTGGGCCGAATCACAGTCTATGGAACTGGGAGCGAGAGTCCGGTGGCAGGGAGTTCGGCCACGCCGCCGCAGCAGGACTCCTCGCAACCGTGGTTGACGTTGAATGACGCGGGCACACGCGAGGGGACTTTTTCCGCGGGGACACTTCCACCGCCGGACAACGCGCTCGACCACGAGATCACGTTGAGGATCCCGCTGCGATTGGTGGATTGGGCGACGGGAGAACCGCAGCGCGTGGGCGCCCTGGCAGAGGTGGAGACGCGGTCGTCGGTGCTCTATGCAAGACTCTTTGCCGCGCGTGGAGATTACGCCAAGGGGGTGGAATATATCCTGTTGTTGATTGCGATTGTGTTCGCAATCATCGAACTGCTGGCGCTGATTGTAGGGACAAAGCTCACGCGCAGCATCACGGCGGCGGTCGACCAGATTTACGAAGGCACCAAACACGTCAACCGCGCCGACTTCAGCCACCGCATCACGGTGCAGTCGACGGACCAACTGGCAACGCTGGCAAACTCGTTCAACTCGATGACGACTTCGATCGAGAAGCTGGTGCTGGAGCAGAAGGAGAAGCAGCGTCTGGAAGGCGAATTGGCGATCGCGCAGGAAGTGCAGGCGCAACTCTATCCCAAGCTGATCACGCAACTGGAAACTCTGGAAGTACACGGGTTCTGCCGTCCGGCGCGTACGGTGAGCGGGGATTACTACGATTTCGTCTCGCTGAATTCCGACCGGCTGATGCTGGCGGTTGGCGACATCAGCGGGAAAGGAATTTCGGCGGCGCTACTGATGGCGACCATCCACTCGGCGGTACGCGCGTACAGCATCGAAGACGTGCCTGTGCTTCGCGAACCGATGTTGTATGAACCGGCCGCGGTCGGGGCCAGTGGAAGATCGGAGGTCATGTTGGCTTCCGAATCGCGCGGAGCGGACGCCTCTCCGGCAACGCTGCTGTCGCTCTTGAACCACCAGCTTTACGAAAGCACTCCGGCGGCAAAGTATGCGACGTTGTTTCTGGGAATCTATGACGGCGCGACGCGGCGGCTGACCTACGCGAATGGCGGCCACCTGCAACCGATTCTGATTTCGGAAGATGGATCGGCGCAGATGCTGGACTGCGGCGGAACGGTGGTCGGGCTGTTCGACAATTTAAGTTTTCCGGAAGCAACGGTGCAACTCCGTCCGGGCGATGTGCTGGTCACTTACAGTGACGGAGTGACGGAGCCGGAAAATGATTATGGGGAATTCGGCGAAGAGCGGCTGATTCAGTTGGTGCGCGAGAATCGCCATTTGCCGCTGGAGCGTATCACGGAAATTGTTGTCGCGGCTGTCGCCGACTGGATCGGCGAGGACGAACAACCGGACGACGTAACGCTGGTTCTGGCGCGAGCGCGGTAGAGGTGTGCTTTTGGAGAATATGCCGTTTGATTTCCAGCCTACGTTGAAGGGCGCGCTGGTGGAATTGAGGCCGCTTCGTCCGGATGACGCGGACGCTCTGTTCGCGGTCGCTTCAGACCCGCTCATCTGGGAACAGCATCCGGCTCCGGACCGCTATAAGCCTGACGTATTCGGCCTTTTTTTTCGCGAAGCGCTGGCGTCCGGCGGCGCATTGGCGGCGCTTGACGGTAAAAACGGCAGAATCATCGGATCGTCCCGATTTTACGGGCACAACGCTGCGGCGAGTGAAGTGGAAATCGGATGGACTTTCCTGGCGCGATCGCACTGGGGCGGTCAGTACAACGGAGAGATGAAACAGCTCATGTTGCGGCACGCTTTTCGATTTGTGAAACGGGTAGTTTTTCTCATTGGCCCGCGGAACATTCGTTCACAAAAAGCGATCGAGAAATTAGGCGGCGTTCATATCGGCTCAAGACTCAATGCCGTCGGACGAGACTCTTATGTTTACGAAATCACATCCGGGTCCCTCTGAATAGAAGCAGACCGAGCTGACCTTTGGCATTGACCTAAATCTTGACCTTCGGAAACGGGGTTGTGAGCTAACTCACAGATGGGGGTAGCACTGATCACTGTTGGCCATCGATTCTGCAGGTTTAATCGAGCCAGCTTGGAAATAATTTTGCAATGGAAGGCTTGATTCCCTCATGGCGGAGCAGACTGAAACGATGAAGCGGTCAGAGATCACGGAGAAATTCCCGGACCGAGATCCGAAGATGGGGACGCCGGAAGCGGGGATTCCACCAGCGAGTGAAACTGAGATCGGACCGAAGCCAGTTCGGAACTTCGAGAAAGAAGTGCACTCCTGGAACCCGACGCTGCCGATGTGGCGGCGGAGTAACAAGGAATAAGCACGACGCGCCTGCGGCGTTTCGGGCAATTCTCTTCGATCCCCCGACTTTAATAATGGCTGTCGGCCTTCGGCACCCCAAAGTCAAAATCCCCACCCTGTCCCTGCAAAAAGCGCAGGGACAAGAGTGGGGCACCCGTCTCATCGTTTCATCGTTCGTTACTTCGACTGTTTACAACGTCGACTCTTTACGGCTTCGAATGCTTACACCAGGCCTTGATCCAGCATTGAGTTGGCTACTTTCAGGAAGCCAGCAATGTTTGCGCCGTTCACCAGGTTGCCGGGCGTGCCGTACTTTTCGGCCGTTTCGTAGCAATTCTTGTGAATGGCGATCATGATTTTGTGCAACTTCTCGTCGACCTCTTCGCGGGTCCAGGAGATGCGCGCGCTGTTCTGCGCCATTTCCAGTCCGGAAGTGGCAACGCCGCCCGCATTGGCGGCCTTGGCCGGTCCGTACAGGACTTTGGCTTCGAGGAACGCCTTGGTGGCTTCGAGGGTGCTGGGCATGTTGGCCCCCTCGCTGACGACCTTAACGCCATTCTTAATGAGGTTCGCCGCATCTTTCGCGTTGATCTCATTCTGCGTGGCGCTGGGGAATGCGCAATCGGCTTTGATGTTCCAGAGCCAATTGTGATCGAGCTTGCGGTCGGTGGCGCTGTAGATGGCCTTCTTGAATTTGTCCGCATATTCCTTGATGCGGCCGCGGCGGTTATTCTTCAACTCCATGACAAAAGCGAGCTTGTCGCGGTCGATGCCGTCAGCATCGTAGATGGCGCCGTCGGAATCGGAGAATGAAACCGGCTTAGCACCGAGATCCAGCAGTTTCTCGACAGTGTATTGCGAGACATTGCCACTGCCGGAGACGAGACACACTTTGCCTTCGAGCGTGTCTTTGCGGGACTTCAGCATTTCATTGGCGAAGTACACGCAGCCATATCCGGTGGCTTCGGGACGAATGAGGGAGCCTCCCCAAGCCAGGCCCTTGCCGGTGAGAACGCCGGTGAATTCATTGCGCAGGCGCTTGTATTGGCCGAAGAGGAATCCGATTTCGCGTCCGCCCACGCCGATGTCGCCGGCGGGAACGTCGGTGTCGGGTCCGATATGGCGAGAGAGTTCGGTCATGAAGCTCTGGCAGAAACGCATGACTTCGTTATCACTCTTGCCCTTGGGATCGAAATCGCTTCCGCCTTTCCCGCCGCCCATGGGCAGGGTGGTGAGAGAGTTTTTGAAGACTTGTTCGAACGCCAGGAATTTCAAAATGCCAAGGTTGACCGAGGGATGGAAGCGCAATCCACCTTTATAAGGACCGATGGCGCTGTTCATTTCGATGCGGAAGCCGCGATTGACCTGCACCTTGCCGCGGTCATCGAACCAGGGTACGCGGAACATAAGGACGCGTTCGGGTTCGGTAATGCGCTCCAGGATCTTGGCTTCGTGATACTCAGGGTGGCGTTCCAACACGGGCCTCAAGGACTCGAACACTTCGAGGACGGCCTGGTGGAATTCTGGTTCGGCTGGGTTTTTGGCTTTGACGAGGTTAAGGTTTTGATCGATGTAATCCGCCGCAGCGTTTCGCTTGGGCGGTTCCATGACATGGCTCATAGGCTTGCCTCCGAATTTTATGGATTGAACGGATTATCAAAAACTACAGGACGCCGCAGATTGCGGCTGTACTGATTAGACGCCTGGAGGGGCGGCTCTGCCGTGATTGGCATCACCGCACTTCGTGATGATTCGGCGTAAGGTTATTGGCGTAAAACACCCGGCGCCAGACACCCTTAAAACCCCTCTGAAGGTGTCGGTAGCGCGATGACAATTACAACAGCTATTCAAGGCAACTACTGCAAGACTACTTCCGCGCGGTGGCTTTTACAACCGTCACTTTGTCCGTCACGCGCTGGCCTTTCTCCATGCCTCCGACCATGACCAGACCGGTGCGCGTCACCAGTAAGCCGCGATGGTCCATGGTGGGCTCGGGAGCCTCTTCGACGACCAGTTCCCATTCCTCGGTGTAAACGTTAAAAGCGAAAGTGATCGGGGAAGGCTCGGCCGGTTGTCCGTTATAGCCTATGCCGTTGTAGTTGTAGGGCGTGTCGGTTCCGCCGGAAAAATAGATTTTGCCTCCCTTTTTGTCGGGAGGACCCGCTCCGGCGGCGATGCGATAGCGTGCGTTGCCGGGATGCACGGGGAGGTTGAACCATTGAATTTTGGTGAAGTCGCCTCGCTTAGGGATCTTGCCCATCCAGCATTCGCGCGAGGCGATGTACTTAGGGCCGCCAGCGGGATTTTTGTAGGCGCCGTCGACATAAACGATAGTGTCGCCAAGAACGGCGCCGGCATGACCGAACACGGGCGTGCCAGGAAGCGGAGTGGCTTGCGTCCATGTATCGTTGTCGATGTCGTAAACCTGGACATTGCGAACCGCTCCACCTTTTCCTCCTTCGGCTGCGGTTGACCATCCGCCGATGAGGAAAATGTAACGGTCATGATAGAGGCCGACCACAGCATCATCGACGGGCACGGGGATGTCTTTGCCGCGGTAGTAACGGTTCTCATAGGGGACAAAAACGTTGAGGTCGGAGGTGGTTGTCTCTCCACCCCTGGCGTCGACAACGTAGCCTCCGAAGATGAAAACCTGATCATGGAGTGCTATCGCCGATGCTGCCAGGCGCCCCGCCACGCCGGGCACGGGACGTTTTTCCGTCCATTTGCCGGTATCCGGGTCGAGTTCGTAGGCGGCGTTGGTAACCGCGTTCCAGGTTTTCTTTGGTCCGATGCCCATAAAGGAAAAAATCCTGGATCTGCCCTGGTCATGCGAAATCGCAACCGCATTATTCGAGACCGGCGCGGGGAGCGGACTGAACTGGAGTTCGTCGGCGGCGTGAAGGCGGGTGACGAGGAGAAGACAGAACCAGGCCAGGAGTAGTTTGTCGAGAGATGATTTCATTGGTGAAATGATAGCAGCGGGAGGAAGGTGTGAAGGTCTCAGGTCTTAGGTCTCAGTGTCGGGTGTCAGGTTTCACGCCTCAGGTCCAACAGGATACTTTTTTGTTGACCTAACCTTTGAACGTGACTTCAGAACCATGTGCGCTTGCGGTATTCGCGATACGCGTCGCCGAATTTGGCTTCGAGGACGGCGGCTTCGCGGCGGGCGCGGATGATTTGCAGCGGAATTATGATCAGCAGAACGGCGAACCCCTCCGGCCGCCCGATCATGAGAACTGCCCCGGCGATGAAGATCATTCCGGAAATGTAGATCGGATTGCGGATGCGCGAATAGATGCCGGTCGTGACCAGCGCGGTGGCTTTGGGAGCGATAGAAAAGGACCGGCCCAGCGTGTAGCGGGAGAGGATCACGCCGGCGAGTCCAATCAAGGTGAGCAGCAGACCGATCCAGCGCGCGGGACCGCGCGGGCCGGGACCGGATTGAAAGATCTCGGCTACCGCGACCAGACCAACGGCCAAGGGCAGCCAAACGCGGAATATCGGTCCACGATCCATCGCTGGTTTCTACTCCTGGTAGTTCTACCCGATCGTCTCTACACCGTCTCTACAACTGGCTTCTACTCCACCAAGCCCTGCCGCACGGCGTGAATGAAATCGGTGTACGCGGGTTCCGCGCCCGAGGCGCGCATTTGCAAAGCGATCTGTCCGCGATGATACGCCGAGTGAAAGAGTACGTGCGTCAGTATGTCTTCGACGCGGCTGGACCAAGGTTCGCCTTTACTGTTGCGGTATTCGACTGGTTCGTTGAGCGATCTAGATGGGGGCTGGCTTTCAAGCTGGGTGGTAAACTCCGCCAGATAATTTCGCCACGCCGATGACATCTCGTCGGCCAGTCGCAGGCAATCCTCAATGGTTGAAACGGGCCATACTGGCAGGCTCTGGCGTTGCTTCAGGATGCGTTCGAGCCAAAGCTTCTGGGCTGAAAGAATGTGAGCCATGCGCCCGACGGTCTCCGCAGAAACGGACCGGGCGGCGCGCATGGCAGCGAGGCATTCGCGATTCGCCCAGTCATCGTAGGCAAACATCCGAAGAAAATCTTTGATGTCCACAAATACTCCTTTACTCCTTCGACGGGGCGCGTTGCGACTGGCTGCGCTAAGACGATACGATGACAGACGACACGATGACAAACGTTGCCATGACGAGCGCTCAGCGGCTAAACAGGGTGCTGGAAAGGTATTTGCACGCGCGGCTCACCCCGGCCTAAGAGCGGCAACCCGGGATGAGTACGCGAGTCTCGCGTCCCCTGACTTGAATTATTATCTATCGGCGCTAAATGCTCGATTCGGTAGTTGCGGAAACGTGGAACTTCCCCTTCGAAGGCTGGATCTGTTTCCGGACCTAGGGGTCGCTCGCTCCAGTTGTTATTATTTCAATTTGTCAGCCTGGCAGCGCGCAGACGCAAGATCAGACACCACCCAATTACGGCAACAACTATTGCAGGAGATCGACGAGGGTCAGTTGCGGGAAGCAGTGGTGCTTGGTCAACAAGCGGTTTCGCGCTGGCCGCACGATGCGCAATTCCGCCACTATCTCGGTGTGGCTTACTTCAAGAGCGGCGATGCCAAGCAGGCGCAGGAGCAACTTACTCGGGCACGGGAGCTGAATCCGAAAGACTCGGCGACGCATTTTGATCTGGCACTGGTGTTGTTGAGCCAGCAGAATTTCCCGGGAGCGGCCGACGAACTCGGCGCCACGGTCATACTCAATCCTTCGAACGCGCTCGCGCATGTGCTGCTGGGGCGGGCATATCTGAATTCGAATCGCAGCTTGCAGGCGGTCGATGAGTTCAAGATCGCGCTGAAGCTCGATCCCGCGATCAAGCTTGGACATTACCATCTGGGATTCGCCTATTTCAGTCTCGGACGGAACGACGAAGCCATCAGCGAATATAAAGAGGAGTTACGCCGCTCAGGGGAAAGCCCGGCGGTGGTCTATGCGTTAGGACACTCGCTGCTCGCGAGCGGAAAATATGAGGCCGCCGCGACGTATCTGCAGCGCGGCACGGAACTGGATGCGCCCAATCCCGACGTCTGGTACGACTTGGGCAAGGCGGAGGCGCTGGCTGGACAATGGGCTAAAGCGGAATCGTCGTTGCGCAAGGCGGCGGAGTTGAATCCGAAGGACCCCAGCCCGCACTATCAACTGGCGCGCGTCCTGGAAAAACTCGGCAAGCCCGAAGAGGCCAAGGATGAAAGAGAACGCTTCGCGGAGCTGAAAAAGGCGCAACCGGCTACGGCGGGCATGGCCACGGGACGCGATCAGTGATGCCGATTGAGCGCTGGAAGAATCTACGCGTCTCGAGTGCGTCGGTTGGGTTGTTGGTCCAGCTTTCGGTCCTGCTGTCGGCCCTGATGATGTTGGCCGGGGGCTGGAATTTGCTGACTGCGCAGACGAAGAACAATGCTCCGGCGAAGCCCGCGCCGGTCGGGCAAAAGGCGGGGACACAGACGCAGTCAAAGACGGACACAGCCAATCCACCGTTGTTCGTCGACGTGACGCACGCTGCTGGAATCGATTTTCATCTGACCTGCGGCAGCCGGGAGAAACTCTACATCGTAGAAACCCAGTGCGGTGGCGCCGCGGCCTTCGACTACGACAACGACGGATGGATGGACATTCTTCTGGTGGATGGATCGACGATCGACGACTACCGCGCGGGCAAGTGCCATCCGCCGCGGCTTTATCACAATAATCACGACGGTACGTTTACCGATGTGTCGGCGAAGTCGGGGCTCAATTTTTGCGGATGGGGATACGGCGTAGCCATCGGCGATTTCGATAACGATGGATGGGAGGATGTTTATATCACCGGCTTCCATGGTTCGGCTCTTTATCACAACAACCATGACGGCACATTTACTGATGTGACCGCGAAGGCCGGAGTCGCCAACGCCGATCGCTGGGGAACCAGCGCCGCTTTCGGCGACTATGATAACGATGGCAACCTTGATCTCTACGTCGCGAACTACGTGGATGTGGACATGAACCACCTGCCGCAGTTCGGCAGCAGTCAGTTCTGCCAGTATCGGGGCATCCCGGTAAATTGCGGGCCGCGCGGATTGAAAGGCGCGCGCGATCGTCTCTACCACAACAATGGCGACGGCACCTTTACCGATGTCACGGAGAAACTTGGCATCGACTCCGAAAGCTACTACGGCTTAGGCGTGCTGTGGCTGGATTACGACAAGGACGGCTGTCTCGATCTCTACGTGGCGAACGACTCTTCGCCGAGCCTGCTCTATCACAACAACTGCCATGGCGGATTCACCGAAGTTGGCGCCGAGGCTGGCGTCGCCTACAGTTCCGACGGGCACGAACAGGCGGGGATGGGAATTGACTCGGCAGATTACGATCGCGACGGTTGGCCCGACATTTTGAAGACCAACTTCTCCGACGATAACAACAATCTCTATCACAACGATCACAACGGAGAGTTCACCGACGTCGCGGGCGAGGCGGGCATTGGAGCGATCAGCAATCCTTATCTGGGTTTTGGCGCAAAGTTTCTCGATTACGACAACGACGGCTGGCCGGACATCTTCATTGTGAACGGTCACGTCGATCCGCAGGTCGAAGGACAGACGTTCGGCGTGGGCTACGCCGAGCGGCCGTTTCTGTTTCATAATTTGTCCTCGGATAAAAATGGCGACAAATCGAGCGACAGTCGAAGCTGGGAAAGTTTGAAGAGGTGGGACAGAAGTCAGGCGGCGCGCTGGCGAAAAAGTATGTGGGCCGCGCCGCCCTCACTGCGGATTTCTGGAATCGCGGACGTCAGGATCTGCTGATCACCAGCCTTGACGCTTCCCCCGTGCTGCTGCGCAACGAAGTTCCATCGGTTGGACACTGGTTGCGGATCAAGACCGTGGGCAGCAAGTCGAACCGCGATGGCTACGGGGCGAAGGTCGAGATCACAGTCGAGGGATCGATCCGCTATGCCGAGGTGCGCGCCGGAAGCAGTTTTGAGAGTTCGAGCGATCCGCGCCTCCATTTTGGTCTGGGCAGTGCGACCCGAGTCGACGCCATCACCATTCGCTGGCCGAGCGGACAAGTCGACAAAGTTGGGCCGATTGCGGCGGATCAGGAAGTCGTTGTCCGAGAGGGAAGCGGCGTCGCCGGCAATCCTGTGAAGGCGGCCACCCACTAGGGCCGGAGCGACCACGCCGAAGAATCATGACTCAGGGCCAACACCTTGGCGGGTACGGGAGCAGGTGCGACTTATCGTTCATCGCGGGGATGACGCGAATCTACGGAATTTGGAAGTTCTTGGCTTTTTGATCTTCAGTTACTCATAGACAGAACATTTCGAATCTCTGTAAGTAATTGAAAAATAATGCACAGTAGTTTGGTGCGACAAGTGCCACACTAGCCCAAAAGCACTAGCTGCGCGTGTCTGCGGCAGGAGCGCTTTCTTTTAGTTGGAATTGGAATCTCAGGTTCGAAAAGTTTTCGTGCAGAAGCTTTCGTGCATAGACAAAAATCAGGTATCACCGGTTCTAGGGGGTAGGTAAATGAAAAGATTGCAGTTTTGCCTCGCAGTATTCGCCGTGTTGGCTCTGAGCTTCAGCGCATTCGCGCAGGTGCAGAATGGCCAGTTCTCCGGAACCGTCGTCGACCCATCGGGTGCTGCGATTGCGAACGCCAAGGTAAGCGTCAGTAATCCGGCGACGGGTTTGACCCTCACCGCAACTACCAATTCCAGCGGAAATTACACGGTAAGAGAAGTGCCGCCGGGCGCCTACAAGATCACGGTTGAAGCTCCTGGTTTCAAGACCGAGTCCAACACCGGCGTGGGTGCGAACGCAGGTACCATCTCGCACGTGGACTTCAAGCTGCAAGTCGGTAAGGCGTCGGAAGTGGTAGAGGTGAACGCCGAGGCTGTGGCTGTCAACACCGAGGATTCCAAGCTGGCATCGACGGTGAGTGCCACGCAGATCAGCAACCTGCCCCTGAACGGCCGCAACGTCTATGACCTCATCCAGTTGGTGCCTGGCGCCGTGAACGTGTCCGGCGTCGACATGGAAGCCGGCCACAACACCGTGGTCAACGGCGTTCGCGAGGATTTCAACGGTTTCCTGATCAATGGCGTTTCGAACAAGGACCTCAGCGGCGGCGTAGTCAACGTCCCCATTGAGGATACAGTTGAGGAGTTCCAGCAACTGCAGTTGAACGTTTCTGCCCAATATGGCAGCAGCGCCGGCAGCATTAACAACCTGATTACCAAGTCCGGATCCAATGCGATTCACGGCAGCGCCTGGGACTATCTGCGTAATGATGCGACCGATGCCAACTCCTACTTCCTGAACCAGCAAGGAGTGGCGCGATTGCCTTTGCACTTCAATCAGTTCGGGTTCACGGTTGGCGGTCCGATCATCAAGGACAAGCTGTTCTTCTTCGGTTCTTACCAGCATGACCACTTCAATTCGTCTGGCGAACCGGAGACTTTGACGGTTGAATCGCCGGCGTGGGAGAACGCGGTAATCGCGGGGCAGCCCAATTCCGTGGCTGCGCTTCTTTACCAGAACTTCAAACCGGTAGTTCCGGGAACGCCCGCCGTGTCAATAGCTCAGAAATTCGGTAACGGCTCCGTGATAAACGGGAGCACGGTCCTTGGCCCTACGAATGCGGCGCCAACCCTCTGCGATCAGAATTATCCTGCGCCGTATGACGGTTCTGCCGGACCGGGTACGGGTATCGGGGACAAACTGCAGGCCATCCTGGGCGTAACGCCACCGAGCTTACTTCGTTGGAGACGAATGCAGGTCCCGCAACGGCCGGAGTCCCAATGGACGCCTTGCAGCAACATTCCTGCTGGGGGGGCATTCGTCGGGCCGATAGGCGACCGCACTGCAATGGGATCAGCAGGCAATGGCGCTGCTTTTCAAAACAGCACGGTAGCGGTCTTCGGCACTCAGACACAATCCCTGGGCAACTTGTTTAACGGAAACGAGGGATCGGGGCGCATTGATTACACTCCGAATGCCAACAACCGTTTCTTTGTTCAGTTCAACTGTCTTCATGAAACTGACCAGTACGGCCCTTGCTACTCATATTGCACCCGTGGATTTACCAACCCTTCCAATAATTATTTTCCAAACGGGCAGTTGAGCTGGGTTCACACCTTCTCTCCCAAAATTCTGAATGAGTTCCGGGCGGGATATACGCAGAACAATACACAAACACAGGTTGCATTGCCGGGCGTGCCCTCGATCGCGCTATTCCGACGGTACTGCCGCTATTGGTTCGTACAACGGCTATCCGCAGTTCTTCAAGGATCACGAGTACACCTATTCCGACATGGTATCGATCAGCCATGGGAACCACAGCTTCAAGGTGGGCGCGGATCTGCGGCGCAATCTGGAGAACAGCCAATTCAACGTGGCGCGCGCGTCCTACTACTTTATCGACCCAGCTGTATTTCGCGGCAGACGCCCCGGGGTATGAAATCGCAGGCGTTAACCCTGGCTTTGTCAACGGTGGCACCGGACAAGGGTCACTTGATACCAACGTCCGTCACTGGCGAAACTGGGAAATCGGTGCGTTCTTCCAGGACGACTGGAAGGTCAGCAAGCGGGTGACCCTGAACCTGGGCATGCGCTGGGATATGTACACCCGGCACACGGAAGAAGCCAACCTGGCGACGACCTTCCTGCTGGGACCGGGTGAGAGTTCGATACCTGGAATTGCAGGACAGATTGCGACTGCGAACGTCGGATTGGGCCAGACGATTCAAAGCGGACCAAACGCGGGGCAGATTTGCAATCCCAGCCATCCTGAGTTCGCAGGTTTTGGCAGGGGTTTGCGGTCCGGGTGGATTTGCTCCCACGAACCGCTTGGGACCGAACAAGTACAAGGACTTTGGGCCTCGCGTAGGCTTCGCCTGGGACGTGTTCGGTGATGGCAAGACGTCGCTGCGCGGCGGTTTCGGCATCTCCTACGAGGGCACGTTATATAACCCGCTCTCGAACTCGCGTTGGAATCCCCCGTATTACTCCTTCAATCTGGAGTTTGACCCGATTTTCGGTGGGACTTCAACGGTTGTCTACGGTCCGACGACCTGCGGTGCCTCAAGTTGCGCGCCGTCGGGAGTTCCGGTCACCTACCTGGGTCACCCAGGAAACGCCGGCCAGAGCGGTTTCCCCTCGGGCGGCGCGCAGAATACCGGCAACATTACCGGCTACGCTGCGTTCAACCCAGATACAGCTTACCTGACCGGTATCGTCCTGCCGCAAGGTGTCAATGATCCCTATGTCTACAACTTCTTCTTAAGCGTGCAGCGCGAAATCATTCCGAAGTTGGTGTTGGAAGCGGATTACGTGGGTACGGCTGGCCACAAGTTGTTCCGGGCGGAGGACATCAACCGCCAGGCTGGGGCTTTACTGCCCGTTGGCGCGCCAAGTGGTCGATAACCTGGGAAGAACGCTGACCGGTCTGGGAGGCTATCCCAACACCAACTACGCCATCCTGCGTACGTGGGAAAACTCAGTGAATTCCAACTACAACGCGTTGCAAGTCTCGGCGAAGAAGCAGATGAGCCACGGCATCCTTGTCAATGCCAATTACACCTGGAGCCACTCCATTGATAACGGATCGACTTGGCACAGCGGCGCAACAACGGCCAACGGCGGAGCCGCCGGTGAAGGCTATACGACAGATGTAACGTTAGGCGGGGCTGGATCGAGGCAACTCAATCTATGATATCCGGCAGCGCCTGGTATTCAATTACGTCTGGCAGTTGCCGGGTCAGAGCATGAAGGGTGCTCTCGGTGCCGTTGCTAGGGGGCTGGTCGTACAACGGCATCTGGGCATTCCAATCCGGTGCGCACTGGATGCCATTCGCTCCGAATGGCGATCCCGCCAACTTGGTTGAACCAGGAACTAGCATCCCTGCGTCCTCGCCGATTTCCAGGGTGCCTATGCAAATGCTCCGAACTGCATCAATACCGGTGGCGATTTCAACCTGGACACCGGCAACAACGATCGTCCAAACACCTCCATCCAGCATACGACGTTCTCTCATAACACATGGGCCAATGGGTGGTGCACCGCCGGCGTCGGTGGCTCCGGATACACATTTGGCACTGGCTGCGTTGGTGCTAATCCAACGGCGGCGAATCTGCCCTCGCTGACTGCGCCCTGTCTCGCTTGCACCGGTACCATGGGCCGCAACAACTTTGTTGGTCCAGGCCAATGGTATGCCGATATGACCCTCGCCAAGGTGTTTACACTAACCGAGCGCTTCCATTTGAAATTTGAGGCGAATTCGTTCAACACGTTCAACCGCGCCAATTTCCTGCTGGCAGTGAATGGCGGTGGAGCGCACAACAGCATCACGGGCGGACACATTCGGCCAGGCCGCTGGAACACTGAATCCGCGCAACATGCAATTCGGCCTGAAGCTGATGTTCTAACTGCCAGATGGTCACGGGGCTTGTCCTCTTCGTGAGGACAAGCCCTTTTTCTTTTGGCAGCGGTACTTCACGATTGACACTCTGTCCGCAGAATCCACTCTGATGCTCCTGCATCGTACTCCGGACCGCCCGTCGGTTCACGCTCCAGATCAGTTTGAATTGCACTGGCGCTGATTTGCGTCTTATCCGGCCTTACCGCTGCCCAGGATTCAGGCCGAATTATTGGCCAGATTCACATCGTCAAGGGAGATTTTCCCCCTCACCCCATCCTGGTGGAGTTGCAACTGCGCGGCGCGACGTCAACAGCGCATACGCCGATGGCCAGGGGCGGTTTGGCTTTTACCAATTGGAATCCAATCCCTATCACATCATTGTGAAGGATGACGACTATTATCCCGTCGACGAACTGACGAACCTGAATCTGGAACAGTCGCAATTCGCGATGGCGCAGATCTATCTTCGCCCACGGGAAAAAAAGACCGGCCGATCCCCTAGGCAAACAAACAGCGGGCAGCAATCCTTATATCGTCGATCCCGGCGATTACAATCAGCGCTTCCCCAAGAAAGCCGTAAAGGAATACGAGAAGGGGCTCGAATCTGAAAAAAAGGACGAGAAAGATAAGGCAATCGCGCATTACGAGGCGGCGCTAAAGATCGCTCCCGATTACTATCCTGCGCACAACAATCTGGGCACGCTGTATCTGGGCAAGTCGGATTTCAAGTTGGCGGAGGAACAGTTTCGGGAGGCGGTGCACCTTGACCAAAATGATGCGCAAGCTTATTTCAACCTGAGCAACGTGCTCATGCTGACCGAACGCCTCCCCGAAGCCGAAACCACGCTGGCGGCGGGCTTGCAGCGGCGGCCTGATTCCGCTTTCGGGAATTTCCTGCAGGGATGTTTGTACGTGCGAATGGGCAAGTTCGCGGAGGCGGAGAGTAGCCTGCAGAATGCTCTGCGCCTGGATTCCAAGATGCCGCAAGCCTATTTGCAACTGGTCAACCTGTATTTGCGGCAGAACCGGCGCGAGGATGCCATTACGCAGCTGCAGGCTTTCCTGAAAGGATTCCCAAGCGCTCCGGCGTCGCCTAAGGCGCAGGAGATTCTGAACAGGCTGCAGAAGGAAGAGAGCGCGGAGAAACGCTAAGCGCCAGCAGGCTCACTTTGGAATTGGAGCAGCGCCACAAAATTTTGCTTCCAGCTTGCATGCAGTCGCGTACTCGGCGCGCGCCTCGCTGAGCTTCCCCATCTGCTGGTAGGCATATGCAAGGTTGAGGTGCGCCTCCGGCGAGCTTCGGGTCGAGTTCGATGGCGCGTTGATGTTCGCGGACGGCTTTCGACATCCGATTGGTCTGGCTGTAGCAGATTCCAAGAAAGTTGTGGAGGCGCGCGTCTTCGAGACCGAGTGCCAGCGCCTTTTCCAGATGGAGTGGCGGCGGCGGCGTAGTCCTTTTGCTGAAAAAATGCCAAGGCCGTCTCTCGTTGCCCCGGCGAAAAATTAGGTTGGATGGCAATCGATTTCTGGTAAGCGGCCAGCGCCGCTGCCGGATCCGTCTTCTGATCCAACAAACCCATCTCATACCACGCCCGATAGTTTTCGGGGTTGATTTGCAGCGCTTTGTGCAGCCAGCTTTTTGCCTCGTCCACGCGGCCGAGCTTGGCCAGGGCTCGCGCCAATCCGGTCATGGCATGGTCAAAGTCAGGATTCAGTGTGAGGCAGCGCTGCAGTTGCTCGGCGGCCCCGTCCCAATTCTGCTGCCGTAAGTACGACTCGCCGAGCATGAAAGGGATCACATAGATTTGCGGATCCTTTTGCTGGACTTCGTGGAGAAGAGCCTCGGCCTGATCGTCCTCATGACGCTGAAAATCGTCGGTGGCTTTCAGGATGGCATTGAACTCCCAGAGCTTGTCTTTTGGATCGGCGAGGGGATCGGCAAGGCCCTGCTTGAGCGACTCGGCGGAAACGGGGGCACGAAATCCGAAGTAGCCGAGAGCGCGCAATTTGTCCTGTGCGTCAGGACTGAGATTTCCAGCGCCCGCAGCTTGACGGGTAAAAGGATTGTGGGCCAGAAGGGTGCGCAACTTTTCCTGAAACACGGCGACGGTGGCGGGTTGCTCGGCGGCAATGTTGTGGGTTTCTCCGGGATCCGCTTCCAGATCGTACAATTCCGGCTTGGGCGCTTCGATAAAGTGAAACCGCTCACTCTCGAGCGCGTGCAGCGGACTCCATCCAAAAGAACTGAAGGGATAAAAGGTTTCGCTATACGCCGGATTGTTTGCGGTCTCTGTCCGGGCGTGATTCTTGTCCGACGTCGTGCCTGACGGAAGAGTTATCTAACAATGCGGGCGACTGGAATTGTGCGTAAATCGAATCCTCGGACTTATCCGCGGACTTCTCCTCGGACTTCGGAGCACTGTTCTCAGGAGCACGCTTCACACCGGCGAGTTCCAGAAGGGTGGGAGCTACGGCTGTGGTCTCGACCGGTTCGCGGCGGCGGCCAGCGGAAATGCCGCTTCCAGCGGGCGGTTTCACGATTAGCGGGATATGCACCGTGGCGTTGTAGACGAAAAATCCGTGCTCGTCTTCACCGTGTTCTCCGAGAGACTCGCCGTGATCGCTGAGCGCGACGATGAGCGAAGAATCATAAAGATGATTCTGCTTGAGCCAGGTGATGAGGTTGCCGAGTTCGTGATCAGCGTAGGCAATCGCGCCATCGTAGGGATGGCTGGCGTATTCGGCGCGGTAGGGCTCCGGCGATTCATACGGGCTGTGCGGGATCGTAAAGATGCAGCCAGAGAAAAAACGGTCGCCGCGGAGTTTTCTTCAGCCATGCGATGGCATGCGCTACGCTCTCCCCGGCGGGACGGTCGACCAGGCTGGTTTCTTTTTTCTCGAATGTCCTGGCCGAAAACGCATCATCATAAAAATCGAAGCCGCGGGCCAATCCCCAACTGCGGTCGAGCACGAAGGCACTGATCACGGCTCCGGTGGCGTAGCCTGCCTGCTGGAAAGTCTGGGCCACGGTGCGAAATTGCTGTGCCAGCGGCTGTCCGGTGAAATCCTGGACGCCGTTCTGAAAGGGATAGGTACCGGTCAGGATCACGGCATGTGACGGCCACGTAAGTGGAACTTGCGAGATGGCCCGCTCAAATACAACGCCGTCGTGCGCCAGCGCATCGAGGGTTGGAGTCTTGACCATCTGCGCGCCATAGCACCCGACATGATCGGCGCGCACCGTATCGATGGTGATCAATATGACGCTGGGCCGGTTGGGCGCGAGACTGTCCTGATGCTGGTTTTCGGATGCGGGTTCGCCTGCGCCGGCTTGGTTGCAGTGGACTGCCCGAAACCTGTGACGGCAGCGGCCAGCGTCATCACGGCTGCGAGTGGAAGAGCGGTGGAGAGCCGGGTGGGGAATTTTGAGAAGCGGCCGAACATGCGTCTACTGCGGCGCGGGTGGCTGCTGGGCGCGCCGCGTCTCCTCATCTGCTTCCGCTGTAAGACCCTTGGCGGTGAGCGCCTTGGCTAGCGACTCATGCATGATAGGCTCTTGCGGGGCTAACTCCACGGCGCGGCGCAACTCCGCGATGGCTTCGTCCGTGTTGCCCTGGTAGAGCAGAGTCTCGCCGAGGGCGCGATGTCCGCGCGCAAACTCCGGATAAATCGTAACCGATTGCCGGAAGGCTGCGGCCGCGGGATCCAGTTGCTTTTTCTGAATGAACGCGACTCCCAGATTGAAGGCAGCTTCGAAATTTGTGGCATCGAGTTGCAAAGTTCGTTGCAAGGTTGCGATGGCGGCATCCATTTGACCAGCGTGGGCCTGCGCCATGCCCAGGTTAAAGAAGGCGAGCGCGTAGTCGGGACTGAGCTGAACCGTTTTTTGCAGTTCGTCCACCGCCTGGGGAAACATCGAGAGGCGATAGTAATTCAGGCCTTGCATATAATGGGCCGGAACCGAGTTGGGCTCGGTTTTGATTACACCCTTCAACTTTTCGATCGACTCCTGATAGCGGCCGTGTTGACTGTCGGCGATGGCATCGGAGATCAGTTCATACGTGGCAATGCGGTCTTTTGGATCAGGCAAGTTGTGGCTGCTGAGTGGCCGGATCACTGCCTCCCGAGAAACCCGGCGTATCCCAGGGATTTCAATCGTTCCATCAGTGCTGGATCGAGGCCGGTCTTTTCGGCCAGCTCTTTGCCGGCGCTGTAATCACGGATCAAAGCGGCGAGTTTGGCGCGCATCTCTTCCGCTACCGCATTCTTTTCCGTGAAGAGATTGTGGAGTTCGCCGGGGTCCTTTGCCAGATCGTACAACTCGGGCCGAGGCGCGTCGATGAAGTGATACTTCGCATTCTCGGAGCCACGCAGTTCACTCCAGTCGAAGTGAATTCGCGGGAGGAAAGTTTCTCCGTAGAGAGTGCGGTCACGATTCGCTTGAGCGTCCGGGGCGGTGGGGTTGGAACGAATCTCGGGAAGCAGGTTTCGGCCTTGCACTTGCGATGGAACCTGCAGACCGAGGGCAGCCAGCACCGTCGGCATGAGATCGACGAGCGAAACCGGATCGGCAAGTGTGCGCGCCACGGTTTTCTCCGGCGACTGCCCCGGCAGTTCGTCCGGCAATCGAATAATCAGCGGCACATGCATGGTTGCGTTGTAGATAAAGAAGCCGTGCGTCTTTTCGCCATGCTCTCCCAGGCCTTCGCCGTGGTCTCCGCAGAGCACGATTATCGTGTTCTGATAGATTCCTTTTTCTTTCAAAAATCGCACCAGGCGCCCGACTTGTTCATCGGCGAACGCGATCTCACCGTCGTAGGGCTGTGCCGCATATTCCCTGGCATAGGGCTCGGGCGGATGATAAGGAGCGTGCGGGTCGTAGAGGTGCATCCACAGGAAAAACTTCCTTTGCGGATTCTTCGCTCGCTCGTCTTTTTCCAGCCAGTTCAGTGCCACATCGGCGACAAGGTTGCCCGGGCGCTCCATCTCGTCGAGATTCGCTTCGTCCAGGCGATTGAAGTCGAAGTGGTCGTAGTAAAAATCGAATCCCTGATTCAGTCCAAAGCGCGAATCCAGGACTGCGGCGGCGATCACCGCTCCCGTCTGATACCCGGCCTGTTTGAGGACGGAAGCGAGCGTGGGCTGAAGCGGGCTAAGCTTGTTGCCGCTGAAATCATGCATCCCACTGAACATGGGATAGGTTCCGGTCAGAATCGAGGTGTGCGAGGGCAGGGTTACGGGAACGACTGCGAAGGCGCGGTCGAAACGCGTTCCGTCGGCGGCGAGGGCGTCGATGTTGGGCGTCTTGATCTGTTTGTATCCGTAGCAGCCGACATGATCGGGTCGCAGCGTATCGATCGTGATGAGGACGACATTCGGCGCCGGCTTGGTGGCCGTTTGCGCAGCCGCATGCAGCGCGGCAAGTCCTATTAGGATGAGAATCAGTCGACGAGAATTACGCGCCATCGGTGAATTCAGTTTATCGCATGTTATCGAATGAATGGCATTCGCGGACGCCACTGCAATGGCCCAACGCGCCGGTAGGACTGTTATACGCGGCGCTTATGCGACGGCTTGCTTCGCGCGGATCATGCCGGTCCAGCCGATAGAAGAAGTTCGGGCCTGAACTCCATCTATTAAGCTCCGTCGCGCACCAGGAAGTGACGCTTTTGCCCTGATTCACGGGGAAGGGCTTACGAAGTCGGAAATTGACAAACGCCTAGGCATCGGTCGCACCTCCGTACGACGCTTCCTAGACCGTTGCGCGAAGCCGGTGCAAAGGCCGCTTAGTGTGCTTAAATTTCCCCTTTTGTGTCTTCTCCTCTTTGGGATGGATGGACGCGCAGCGGACGTATCGCCCATCTTAATGGTTAGCAACATTCACGCGTGCGAGCGGGAACTGAATCGTTGCCGCAACTTGTGGGCTCGTCGGTGACACTCCACGCACAGCGTAATCAGGTTTTCCTCGGCGTCGGCTCCCGAATGGCTGCGGAATTCCATGTGGTGCACCTCAAGATTCGACATCGAGCCACACGATTGACAGCGCCAGCCGTCGCGACGCAGGATCTGCTGGCGCAGACTTTCGTACGACAAGGGATCCAGCCGTAAGGGAGCGGCTTTGAAGCGAGTCATTTCTCAGGATGCCTTTTGTTGCAGGTTTTCGAGGAAAGCCTGTTGCTGTTCGCCCGGCAAGAACTTGTAGTAGCGGGAGATCGAATTGAGAAGGATCTCTGGGTCGCCGTTGTCCAGGTGCGCTCCTGCGAGGAAGTCAGCACAGATCATCTCCAGACAGTATCCGCGCGATTTGTCCGTACCCAGCATCAGGGCTGCCGTTTCGATCGCTTGCTCGATCACCGGGATCTGGCTCTTGTAGACCTTGAAGTAGATCAGTTCCGACGGCTCCTCTTCCCTTCCCGTCAATTCCTTCTCCACTGCCCGCCTGAAGTCCTCCTTCGGCAGCTCTCGCGCTTTGTGCAACCAGGTTGCACAATCGAAGTGCTGACCGTCCCGGCGCGCGATCTTCGCCAGTTCCAGCCCCTTCGTCCATCCCACTTCCTTCAGATCCTTCCGCGCCTGCGGCGGCAGGTGCTCGTGGATCGACATCAGGTAGTACGCCTTCCTTCTCGATTCCGGGAACCGCCTCGACAGGAACTCGTCAAACGACTTCAGGTTCTCCAGCCTCCAGTACTGTCCCGCTCGCACCTCGCACAGATACCTGCCAAGATCGACAAAGCGGGTGTCGCGCTCCATCTCTTTCTGCTTTTCCCACGCCAGGATCTCGTCGATCTTGGTGAGGACAAACAGAGCGCGCTTGCGATTGAGCTTCGGCGGCATCGGCGGATACCTAGTAAACGAAGTTCGTCAAACAGACCAAGATCGACTCCTGGCTTGCGCACGAGTGCGGCTTCGACTAAATCGGGCTTGTCGAGGCAAATCCCGATGAAGGGGCAGGTCGTGCACGGATTCTGGGGAAAGCGGATGCCGCTGTGCGGCAGGAAGAGCCCAGACTCGATCCTTCGGACCGTGTCATCGACCAGACTTACAAACTCCTGGCGTTGTTCCTCGGAAATGGTGGCCCGGAGGTACTGCACTTCAACCAGACGCTTACGGACGAAAACAACCTGGGCAACTTCGTCGATTCCGGTCATCCAGGAATAGCAGACAAGTTGCGGATCCAGTGCGGAAATGCCAGCCGGCTCTTCCGGATATCGCGCAGAGGTAGTTTTCCATTCCAGAAGACACGGTGTGCCGTCGAGTTCGCCAATCGCGTCAACATAGGAAACAAAGTCGTTGCCGGAGCTGAGAGTCCGCTTGAACTGAATCTGCTGGGTAGAACGCGGCTGCCGAATTTGAACGCGGGCGTCCTGGGCAAAGCGCTCAAGCAACTGGATGCCTTGTTGCAGCATGCGGTCCCAGGTGTCATTGCCGGAGTAGGTCAGCCCCATGTCCTTGCACACGCTCCACTGCTCGAACAGAACAGCGGCCGGGTCTTCACGGCGAAAGAGGGCGGCGACGGCCTGTTCGAACGCTCGGCCAAAGAGCATGGCGGCGCGAGTGTCTTTCTCTTGCCATCCGTCGAGGTAGCGGTGCCGGTAACGGCGCGGACAGCTGAGGTACTGGCTGATCTGGGTGTAGGAGTAGGTCATCGGGATGCCTCCGCAGGGTTGGAGCGAGAAGCACTCGATACCGGAGCTGGCGGACAGTTCTTCCCACTGGCTGGCCGGAGCGAAGCCATCGAGGTTGATGAGTGAAATGCCGTTGATCACGGTGTGGCTGATCTTGACGACACCGCGGAGTCCGGGCAAAGCCTTCTCGTCGACCTGTTCGTGGGCCAGAAGTTCCGGGTCATAGAGAAAATCCCGCAGGAACCAGCCGAGCTTCCACATCGCCTTCTGGGTGCAGTAGAGACGACCGACGATGGGCTGACCGGCTAGAGCTGCGGGGCTCGATGATGGAGAGTCGGAGGATATAGAACGGTTTGTGGGCGTGCCAGCGGAACTGGGCGCCGTCGACGCGAACGAGGAAGACACCGTCGGGAATTTCGGGACGAGAATCGCGGGCAGTTTCGGCGAGACCTGGGACTTGGCGTTTCATGCGACCACCTCCTGCGTCGGGCGCATGTAGCTGTTGAGTTGGCAGACGCAGGGCATTGCGGTCCTTCTCGGCCCAATCGGCCAGTTGCTGGACGAAGTTCTCAACCTGTTCCCTGCTGGCCTCGCGGAGCGTCTTCGTGCCGCAGAAGTCGACGGCGTAGGCCTTCACGAGTTCAGCATCGAGCTTGTGCTGGCGGATGATCTGGCAGAGACGGTCGCGAACCTTTGGGCCAGCGCCGTTGCCATTGCCATTCGTATTCTGTAGTGGAAGCTTCTCGATCTGGTTCGGGATCGAGCCGATTTCCTCGACCGAGCAGATACCGATGCCGTAGGCCTTGCGCAGAGCGCGATTGACGGCTCGGGTCTCGGCGACTCGCATCTCGGCGCCGCGGACGAGCGAGGAAACATTGGACGGATCGGCGTCGCCGTAGCCGACGAAGCCGGATGAGCCTTTGGATGGGAAGACCGTCGCTTTGAGGACGAACCGATTTGCCGCCGAATCACACAGCGAATCGACGGCCTCAACATGGATACCGCTGCATCTCTTGCGGCGTGCCAACCTCAGTAACCCTGTATGCGTCACATACCAGTGGGTGTTGATCACCTGGAGGTCACCGTCCCTCACCGATAGGTGAAAGTCCCTACTCAGCATCTCTAGGGATTGAGTACTTGTAGTACCACACCGTTTTGCAATGCGAACATTCTCTCGCCAGAGATTTCTCCAGCGCATGGTGGAAGGCTTGCTAGGCTCAGATTTATTCATACAATCTCCTTGTGTGCGTCAAAGTCATCCATAGGATGACATTTCCGTCGTTTCATTGTCAAGAGAATGCTGCAGCTCGGATGGTAAAATTCCCTCGATATGACGTCCAAGGACACGAGGCTCACATTCCGCGTTCGCTCGGATCTTAAGAAGAGATTGGAAGCAGTTGCTGCCTCGGAAGGACGAAGTGTGGCTCAGATATGCGAAGCGTTTTTATCCGCCGGTTTATTGAAGTATGAGAAAGAAGGTACGAGATACGTTCAGAGATTTCTGGCTCGCCAGAAACAAGATCCTTAAACGAATCAATTCGTCCTCCACTCCCTCGTAGTGATGCCCAGGTCCGGCGAAACAGTTCAGCGAGCGCTTCGCAACCGAGGCAGAGGCGCGCAGCTTCAGCTTGCCACCCGGGGATGCAACCGACAAAGTGCTCCTCTACGAAGCTCACTTGGGCCGGCAACTTTATCGCGCCATGGACCAACTGGAGCGTCCACAGAGCCGGCGGCGAGGAGAAAACGTACCGCCTCCTCTCAACATTAATCCGGGAAGGAGGCGATAGCTTTTTACCAAACGAAGCCAAGAAGTGCCTTGTTTTCAATCGCCAGCCATCGTGAAGCCATCGCCAGCCGTCCTCCACCCAGTGCCGCATTTCCAGTTTAAGGAGGGCATCGCATCTCGAAGTGTTATTGGCGATGGTTGACGATTCCATGCTCGATTGGCTGGCAGATTACCGGCGAACACCCTGCTCTTATGTCCTGCAATCTTCTCAGCAATTCCAGAACGTGTTTTCAACCCTGCGCAGAGTCTATGTTAGGCTGGGCGCTTATGAGACGGCTGGCTCTTTTTCTCGGGACCATCATCGGGATATCTGCCGGGATCACAATACTCGGGGCTTTTATTGCACCTAACGCCTGGTGCCAATCTTCTAATCCGGCTCCCGTCACACCTCCCGACGTCTACCTCATTACCATCGACACGCTGCGCGCCGATCATGTCGGCTGCTACGGATACAAGCAGGTCGAAACGCCTGCACTAGACGCACTCGCGGCCGATGGCGTCCGCTTCAGCGAGGCTTTTACTCACAGCCCGATCACCAACACTTCGCACATTACGATCCTGACCGGCCTTTTGCCAAGCGTGCACGGAGTTACTGATTTCGGAGTTCCGCTCTCGCCGCAGCATGTCACCGCGGCCGAACTCTTGAAGAAGCAGGGTTACCAGACTGCTGCCTTCATCGGAGCGGTGATTCTCGACAGCAACACGCTTGCTCCCGGTCTCGATCGCGGCTTCGATTTCTACGACAACTTTCCCGCCAAGACGGAGACGAAAGAGCGCTGGGATCGCGTCGAGCGCCGCGGCATGGAAGTTGTCGAACACGCCGAAGCCTGGTTTGACAAGCATCGCGCCGGGCCGCACTTCGTGTGGGTGCACCTTTTCGATCCGCACGATCCCTACGAGCCGCCGCCGCCGTTCTCGGAGAAATACAAAGACCATCTGTACGACGGCGAAATCGCCTACGCGGATTCTGCAGTCGCCAACTGGATTGCGTTCCTGAAAAAAGCCGGCACCTACGACAACTCGATCATCATAATCAGCGGCGATCATGGCGAGGGCCTCGGCGAGCACGGAGAAGACACTCACGGCCTGTTTCTCTACGATTCAACCCTGCACATTCCACTCATTGTGAAAACGCCACTAAAGACCGGCGCAACAGCGCATCATGGCGCCGTGATCGATTCCCAGGTACGCACCACCGACATCCTTCCCACCATTCTTTCGGCGACGGGCGTGGCAGCTCCGGCGGAATTGAACGGTGAGTCGCTGCTCCCTTTAATCGACGGCCCGAAGTCGTCTGATCGCGAGCTTTTCGGTGAAACCGACTACCCTCTTCGTTGGGGATGGGCCCCCTTGCGAGCCCTGCGCGCTGAAAATACGAAGTGGATCGAGGCTCCGCGGCCCGAGCTCTACGACCTGCAGGCCGATCCGAAGGAAGTGAAGAATCTCTACGCTCCCGGCGGTTCAAATTCCGCCATCAATTCCAAAGTCGAGAGCATGCAGGCGGAAATGGCAAAGTGGAAGGCCAAGCTGCCACCGCCAAGTGCTTCCGCCAAGGCCGAAGCATCCTTGCCGGATCCGAAAGACAAAGTCGAGGTGCAAAATCTGCTGCATAATGCGATGCTCGCCGACGATGACAATCGAGCCAAAGATGCGCGCCAGTTTCTGGAAAAAGCACTGCAGCTCGATCCCAGCTCGCCGACCACGCTTCGCCAACTGGGAGAGCTGGAGCTTGGCGCGGGAGATTTCGTCAAGGCGGCGGTCCACCTGAAGCGAGCGTGCGAACTGCGCCCTGACGATTCGACTGCAGCGTTCGAATGGGGCGAGGCCGCAGAGAAGTCCGGCGATTGGGCAGGGGCGCGGGATGCGCTCGAAGCGAGTTTGAAGCTTGCTCCCAGCCAAATGTCGGCGCGGCTGCAGCTCGGGCAAGTCTATTTGCAGCTCAAAGACGCGAAGAAAGCGGAGGACCAGTTCGAGGCAGCCCTGCTGGTGGATTCGAACAGCAGCGACGGTCAGCTTGGACTGGCGGAAGCGGAAATTCAGCAATCCAATTTTGCCGGAGCTTTGCCCGATCTCGAGGCGTTCACCAAAGCTGACCCGCGCAACGTGAGGGCTCTGCGTTTGCTGGCGCAGGCTTATCGCGGGCTCGGCAAAGAGCAGGACGCCAGCCGAGTCGAGGCACGGGCGGCAGCGCTCGAGAAGAAATAAATCCTCGTTCTCCGGCGCGAGTCGCTCGCCATGACGTAGTTCTGCGGGCCATGGTGCGCCCCAGACCGCGCCCGCGCTGTGTCTCGGTATAATTGCTGACGCTCATGAACAGGGTTCCGGCCGTTATCCGTTGGTTCTTCGACTCGGAGCATGGCGCATCTGACCGCCTGATTCCCCGCTGGCTCTTTTTGCGCGCCCTGGGCGGCATTTATTTTTCCGCCTTCTTCTCTCTCGTCTTTCAGATTCGTGGACTCATCGGGCCGGAAGGAATTCTGCCGGCAGGCGATTATCTGCGAGCGGTGGCCCATTCGCTCGGCCGCAGCCAGGGCTTATGGTATGCGCCCACTTTGCTCTGGCTGGCGAGCGGTCCACACATGCTGGTGGCGCTCTGCTGGGTGGGTATGGCCGCGTCGGTGTTGCTGGCACTGAACGTATGGCCGCGTGGAATGCTGGCGATTTGCTTTGTGTGCTTCCTTTCGTTCGTTAGCGCTGCCCAGGATTTTTCCAGCTATCAGTCAGACGGGATGCTGCTCGAGGCCGGATTTATTGCGATGTTTTTCGCGCCTCTGGGATTCCTCCCGGGCCTGGGCCAGGCATCGCCGCCTTCGCGCGCCAGTTTATTCCTGCTGCAATGGGAATGGTTTCGCATTTACTTCGAGTCCGGAGTCGCAAAGATCATCGGCGGAGACCCCGAATGGCGCAACTTTACTGCCATGGACGAGTACTACCAGAATGGCCCGCTGCCTACCTGGATCGGCTGGTACATGCAGCATCTGCCACACTGGTTTCATGCTTCTGCGGTCTTCGCGACGCTGGCTCTCGAACTGGTGCTGGTTGGGATGTTATTTCTGCCGCGACGATGGCGCATCGCATGCTTCTTTATCGTGACTCCCTGGCAACTCGGCGTCATTCTCACTGCCAACTACACGTTTCTGAACTACCTTGTGCTGGCGTTGGGCGTCCTGTTGTTGGATGATCGCTTTCTACAGCGGTTTCTGCCGCAGGGCATTCTCCGAGAGCAAATTACACCAGAACAAATTACACCAGAGCAAATTGCAGCGAAGAGTTCGAGCGGCGTCCTCGGTCATGCGTTCAGGATACTGAAGCTGTCTTTCGCCGGCGTCATGCTCAGTTGGATTTTCTATGCCACTTCGGCGGAGTTGATCTGGATGTTCGCGGCCATCCCCCTGCCAACCGCGCCCGTGGCCGCACTCGAGCCTTCACGCATCGCCAATCGCTATGGTCTTTTTGGCATCATGACCCGGGGCCGATATGAAATTGAGTTTCAAGGATCCGACGATGGAAAAACGTGGGTGCCATATCCGTTTCGCTATAAACCGCAGGACCTGAGTAAGCCGCCAGGCATCTACGCGCCCTATCAGCCACGATTCGATTGGAACCTGTGGTTTGCGTCGTTAGGATCATGGCGCGACTATCCGATCGTGCCTAGAACCGAGATCCAGTTGCTATCGAATGATCATGACGTCCTCACTCTTTTTGAGAAGAATCCGTTTCCGAATGCACCTCCACGGCAGGTTCGCGCCGTAATCTGGCAATATTGGTTCACCCCAATATCTGAGAAACGAACCCGGGGTCTCTGGTGGCGCCGTGAATTCCTGGGACTTTATGCACCGACGGTTGAGCGCGACGCAAACGGCACGATCCGCGCGATCGAGTGGCCTACGGTTGGCGCGCGCGAATGAAAGAGCAGGTCTCAGGTCTTAGGTCTTAGGTCTTAGGTCCAAGGTCTCAGGGTCTCGGGCAAATCTTCTGCTTTCGAGATAGTCTTGCACTAGAACCTTACAGCTGACACCTATTTCTATGGAGAGCCCGAACTCAAAGTCGATCGGCAGGGGATGTGTGGTCGGAGCGGGGCCTAACGGTCTGGCAGCGGCGATTACTCTGGCTCAGGCGGGCGTTAAAGTGGACGTGTTTGAGGCGGAAGATCAGCCCGGCGGCGCGGCTCGTACGCTGGAGTTGACACTGCCGGGTTTTCTGCACGACTTTGGATCGGCGGTCTACCCGATGGCGGCGGGGTCTCCATTTTTTTCGTCGCTGTCGTTGGAGAAGCATGGTCTGGAATGGATTCACTCACCCGCGGCGCTGGCGCATCCCTTTGACGACGGCACCGCAGTCATGCTGGAACGCGATCTGGGCAACGCTGAAGCTGAGCTCGGTAAGGACGGCAAGGCCTGGCAGAGACTCATGCGTCCGTTTGCCGAGCACTGGATGGAACTTGCCGACGGAGTTCTGCGTCCGATTCTGTCACCATCTCTGCCGCGACATCCGTGGCTACTGGCAAGATTCGGGTTGAAAGCGCTACCTTCGGCGCAGAAGGTGGCGCGCAGCATATTTCGGGGCGAGCGCGCCCGGGCGGTCTTTGGGGGGATAGCGGCGCATTCGGTGCTTAGCCTTGACGCGCCTTCAAGCGCTGCCGCTGGCGTGCTGCTGGGGGCTGCGTTGCATGCCGTAGGATGGCCGATTCCGCGCGGAGGGGCGCAATCGATCACCCAAGCGCTCTGCAACTATCTTGCAGATTTTGGAACCGCCGTGACCACGTCCACCCGAGTTGAGAACCTGGGTGCCCTGCCAAACTCCTTCCCGAATTATGGCGTGACGCTCTGTGACGTTACTCCTCGCCAGTTGGTGCGCTTGGCAGGAGATCGGTTGTCGCCCGCATACAGGAATCAGTTGGCCCATTACAGATATGGGCCGGGAGTGTTCAAAGTCGACTACGCGCTGCGGCAGCCGATTCCGTGGAAAGCAGAGGAATGCTGGCGCGCGGCTACCGTCCATCTGGGCGGAAGTTTTGAAGAAATCGCCGTGTCGGAAGCGGCCATGGCAAATGGCCGACATGCGGATCGGCCGTTTGTGCTGCTAGCGCAGCCGAGCCTCTTCGATCCCACACGCGCTCCCGAGGGCAGGCACACGGCATGGGCTTACTGCCACGTTCCGAATGGTTCGACATTCGATATGCTAAGCAGACTGGAAGGCCAGATCGAACGGTTCGCGCCCGGATTCGGTGACTGCATTCTCGCGCGCCGAGTCTTTTCGCCAGCAGCCCTCGAAGAAATGGATGCCAATCTGGTCGGCGGAGACGTCATTGGCGGGGCCATGGATCTGCGACAACTTTTGTTTCGTCCGACATGGCGTCAATATGCGACATCGGCCCCCGACATCTACCTCTGCTCGGCATCAACTCCGCCGGGTGGAGGTGTGCATGGAATGTGTGGCCATCATGCGGCGAGGCTGGCTGTGTCGCGGCTGGAAAAACATTGGTAGCGCTACCGGGAATCGAACCCGGGTTTGAAGATTGAGAATCTTCCGTCCTAACCCCTAGACGATAGCGCCATCTTCGTACAATCAGTTATTTTAGACGTTTACGAGTGAGGTCATCAACCCGGTTTCGATTGGCGGCTACTCAGTCGTCAGGACGCGCAATATGAAATTCATGAACTGGAGTCTTAACCAATATTTTGCTGACGCACCGCGTGGGGTGGTGTGAGCGAATAATCAGAATGGCAGTGTAGTGAGCGTGTAGGGGAGAAGCACCTTTTGACTCTCCAGCGGCATCGAACTATTAAAGGTAAAGGAATCCCAACCTACTCACCCTCTTTGGATTTGGAGTATCGGATGTTTCGAATTATTATCCGAATGATCGCATGTGCCGGCATTTTTGCGGTAGCGCTGACTGCTGGGGCATCGGCCGCATGGTGCCAGGCGGGAAAAGAAATATCAGGCTTGCCGAATTTTGGCCGCGTTACCGATACGCTTTACCGTGGAGCCCAGCCAGCATCGGCTGGATTCAGCGCGCTGCAGGCGATGGGAGTCGGAATTGTCGTCAACTTCCGCGATGAGCGTGGAGAAATGGCGAATGAGAAGCGTGAGGTTGAAGCGCTGGGGATCAAGTACATGGGGATTCCCTGGAATGGGCGCGATGAGCCCTCAACGGCCCAGGTTGTGGAATTTCTCGACTTGGTTCGCGCGAACCCGACGGTCAAGGTATTTGTTCATTGCCAGCGCGGTGCAGATCGCACCGGAGTCATGATCGCAGCCTACCGCATTGCTGTCGAGCACAGAACGGTCGCGCAAGCTCTCTCTGAAATGCATCAATTCCACTATGACTGGTTTTTTCTTCCGCAACTCGAAAGATATGTGAAGTCCCTTCCGGGACTGTTGCGGAACGACACGCGGTTCAGTGCCTACGCCCCTGCTGTTGCGACTGCGGGGGCTGCTACCGCGGTCGCGCCCAGCGTCTCGGCGCGGTAATGGTTGGGATATGCTCTATGAGTCTGGGCACAGGGATACTCACTTCTGCACCTGTTTCTTCCCCGGATAAATCATTGTAAATCTTCAATTTACAACCCTTGATTCATAATTTCGCCGAACCTTCTTGACAAGAACCGTGTGTAGGAGGGATACTCTTCAAGGCGAATAAAAAGCGAAACAGGCCGGCTTCGAACTACTCCAGCCTTTTCCGGTTCCCTGACAATTAAGAAAGATAGTATGTCTGCCTCTCCGGTTTTTTCATCGGCGGCCACTGGCCGCCCTTTTATTTTTTCTCCACTGCCTTCGCGCCACTCAACTGCGAAGAAGGCGGCGGCGATAATCACAAACCCAGACACCAATATAAATATAAAAAAGACTGCCGAAATTTTGGCCCATGTGGGCGCCATTGCCAAACTGACCGCGGTGGTTCCGGCTTCACGCCTTGATGTGCTTCCGGTGCCGGAAAGGGTGTCGACTGGCATTCCGCAACTGGACTTGCTGACTGGCGGGCTCGCTCGCGGTTGCCTCACGGAAATCTGCGGCATGGCCTCATCGGGAAGAACCAGCGTGTTGCTTTTTGCGCTCGCCCGCGCCACCGAGCGCGGAGAAGTCTGCGCCCTGGTGGATGCAAGCGATGCTTTCGATCCGGCCTCAGCGGCAGCTGTGGGTATGGACATGAGCCGTTTGCTGTGGGTGCGCTGCGGCGAAAAATATCCTTTGCGTAAAAATAAAGATAATACGTCTGCGCGCAAGGCAAGCACAAAACAAGGCGATTCCTCTCCGAGCATGTCTGCAGGCAGTGGGTATAAAGCTTTGCCCGCAGGCGATTCGTATCAGGGTATGCCTATGGGCGTACCACGGTTTGCCAAAAAACACTTTGGCTTTAGCTGCTGGGAAGCGCGGTTGGAGCAAATGCTGAAAGTCACCGACCTCCTGCTGCAGAGCAACGGTTTCGGAATGATTGCGTTGGATCTCGGCGATGTTCCGGTGCCGAGCGCGCGGCGAATTCCTCTGGCATCGTGGTTCCGCTTCCGCCGCGCAATTGAGCACACGCCTACGGTACTGCTGGTTGTGGAACAACAACCGATTGCCGGAAGTTGCTCATCGGTGCTGATAAAGGTGTCAGGTGCGAGGTGTCAGGTGTCAGGAAAGAAGCTGTCAGGTATCAGCTCTCTGCCCCGAAGAAATTTACCGGCGCATTCGGAATTATTGGATCAATTCGAAATCACCGCCGAATTATTGCGCTCGCGCTTGGCCAGGAAGTTGGAGCGCAAGCCAGTGCAATCGACCGCAAGTTTCAAGAGTCGAGCGGCGTGGGCGGGATAGTCAATTCAGGTGCAGGTCTCAGGTCTGAGGAAATCATTTGTCCGAGGACTCGGTCAACCTAAGCTAAGACTTAAAACCTGAGATCTGAGATTTAAGACCTGCAGCGATCTAAGACCTGCGACCTGCCTTTTTATGTTTGCTTGCGTCTTCATCTCCGATTTCTCTGCCCAAGCGCTTATGCGCATCGAGCCCGCGTTGCGCGCCTGCCCGGTCGCAGTGCTCGCCGGGCGGCCTCCGTTAGAAAAGGTGATGGCGATCAATGAAAGAGCGCGGCAATCGGGAGTAGAGGTAGGCGCTACTAAGGCGCAACTGGAAGCGTGGGAGAGCCTGATCCTGCGTGCGCGCTCCGAGTCGCAGGAGACGTCGGCGCATGCCGCGCTGCTCGATTGTGCGCAATCATTCTCTCCTGAAGTGGAAGACACATCGCCCGGCACTGTGCTTCTGAATCTGGCCGGGCTCGAACCGTTGCTCGGTCCGCTGCCCAAGATTGCGCACGATTTGGCACAGCGGGTCTCTCAAATGGGACTGGAGGCGAATCTCGCCGTGGCCGCGAATCCGGATGCGGCTTTGCTGGCGGCTCGCGGTTTCTCGGGTATCACTCTTATTCCCGAAGGCCGCGAGGCAGAAGTGCTTGGAGATCTGCCGGTCGATGTGTTGCTGGAAAGCTTTTCTTCCAGCCTTTCCTCTGACGCCGGGGAGTCCACTCGGTGGGTAGAAACATTTGATCGCTGGGGCATTCGCAAGCTGCGGGCGTTGGCGGCTCTTCCCGAGGTTCCTCTCAGCGAGCGCCTGGGGCAGGCAGGAATTCATCTCAAAAAACTGGCGCGGGGCGCGGCGTCGCGCGGTCTATGTGTTCTGGAGCCGCAACTGATTTTTGCCGAGAGTGTGGAGCTGGAATATCCCATCGTGCTGCTGGAGCCGCTGGCGTTCCTGCTGAATCGCATGTTGGAGTTGGTGTGCACGCGTCTACGGGAGCGAGCGCTGGCGGCGCAGGAGTTACAACTGCATCTTGAGCTCGCGGCGGCGCAGCCTGATGATGGCGCAGCTCTCAGAGAAACTCGCCCGCTTCTCCCAAAGTTCACCCGCAGCCTCCGGCTGCCGACCCCCATGTTGGACGCGAAAGTATTTCTGAAATTATTGCAGCTTGATTTGCAGGCGCACCCACCCGGCGCACCCATCGTGAAGATTCGTTTGCAGGCGTATCCGGCACGCCCGCGAGCTCTGCAGAGTGGATTGTTTCAGCCCGTCTTTCCTGAGCCCGAAAAACTGGAGCTGACGCTGGCCCGCATCGCAGGAATTGTTGGTGAGGGGAGAGTGGGCTCGGTGGAGTTACTGGATACACATCGCGAAGGCGCGTTTGCGGTGCGGCACTTCGCGCCTGGAGAGCCCATATCCACCACGGCATTCGATGCAAAGCAGTCTGGAAGTCGAAAAAAGAATCAAAATGACATGACCATGCGACAGAATGAAAGCCCATTCGAGCTCGAAGAAAAGCTGGTGAAAGATTCCGAAGAAAACGCCAAGGACGACGCCCAAGAACGTGCGGAAGGACACGCTGAAGAAAAAATGAGCGCTGTGATTGCGCTGCGCCTGTTTCGTCCGCCGCTGGGCGTGAGCGTGACGGTGCGCGAAGCAAAGCCGGTGCGCATGCGATGCATGGAACGCGAAGACATTGCCGACGAAATCGTCTGGACCGCCGGCCCCTGGCGCTCTTCCGGCGATTGGTCGGAACAGGAAGGCTGGTCACGCGAGGAGTGGGACATTGCCGTCCCCGACAAAACTGGCCTTGCATTGTATCGCTTGGTGCAAGACAAGCTTAGCGGCAACTGGTTTCTAGAAGGAATGTATGACTAAGAGGCCCGCAGTGCTGGAGTAACACATTTTGTAAGTCTTTCGACGTCCCTGCTTAGGCAATCGATGTATATCGAACTCCATTCCCGCTCCGCGTTCAGTTTTCTTGAAGGGGCTTCGATTCCCGAGGAGTTGATTGGGGCGTGTTCGAACCTGGGAATGCCAGCCATGGCCTTGCTCGATCGCGATGGAGTGTATGGTTTGCCGCGCTTCCATCTCGCCGCAAAAAAAGCGGAAATCAAGGCGCATATTGGGGCGGAGGTAACCTGCACGTTTTCACAGCCGCAAAACCCATCTTGTGCGGTGGCGGGGCTTCGCTCCGCATGGACTGAGCAGAACCCCGATACCGCACGGGACGCATGCCTCCCTTCTCGTGGTTTTCGGCTTCCACTGCTGGTCGCTTCGCGTGCTGGATATCAAAACTTGTGCCGCCTGATTACGAAAATGAAGTTGCGCGTGGGACGCAAAGAAGGAGCCCTCGCGTCAAGTCAGGACTTTATTGAACATGCCGATGGTCTGATTTGTCTGACCGGCGGAGAAGAAGGACCACTGGCTGCCGCTCTGGCACAGGCTGGGCCACAAGCGGCCTGCGCAGCCATTCAGCGACTGGTGCAGATTTTTGGTCCATCCAATGTTTACGTCGAATTGCAACGTCATTTTCATCGCGACGAAGAATATCGCAACCGGGTTGCGATCGAGATCGCGGAGGCTTTGCACCTCCCGCTACTCGCAACCAACGGTGTGAACTATGCCGCGCCGCACGAGCGCGAGTTGGCGGATGCATTCACCGCGTTGCGGCATCATCGCACGCTGGCCACTGCTGGACGTCTGCTGGCGCGCAATGCCGAGCGCAATCTCAAGTCTCCCGCGAGTATGCGAGCGCTCTTTGCGGACGTTCCGCAGGCTATGGCAAATACGATTGAACTTTCTTCACGGCTGGAGTTCACGCTGAACGATCTAGGATACGAGTTTCCGCGCTACCCCGTGCCCGAGGGAGAAACCATGATGTCGGTTCTGCGGGTACGCACGTGGGAAGGATGGCAGAGCCGCTATGGGCGGGCGGAGGCGGAGCTAAAGAAGCGCGCGCGGCGACAGATTGAGCGCGAATTGAATTTGATCGAGCAGTTGAAGCTTGCCGGATACTTTCTGATTGTATGGGACCTGGTGCGCTACTGCCGCGAACAGAAAATTCTGGTGCAGGGGCGCGGATCGGCTGCCAACAGCGCGGTTTGCTACTCTCTCGGCATAACGGCGGTCGATCCGATCAGCATGGAGTTATTGTTTGAACGATTTCTTTCCGAGGAGCGCGGCGAGTGGCCCGACATCGATCTCGATTTGCCCAGCGGTGACGAACGCGAGCGCGTAATTCAATATGTGTATCAGCGTTACGGACAGCGTGGAGCGGCCATGACCGCCAACGTGATCACTTATCGCAATCGGATGGCGGCGCGCGAAATGGGTAAGGCGCTGGGATTCGACGAAGACACGCTGAAGCGAATTTCAGCGGCGGTCGCGACCTGGGAATTCAAAGATGAGAATGATGCGCTCGACCGCCGTTTGCGCGATGCCGGGCTCGATCTCAAACATCCGCGAATGCGCAAGTATTTCGAGCTGTGCCTGGCGGTGCAGGACCTGCCGCGGCATTTAGGACAGCACTCGGGCGGCATGGTCATCTGCGAAGGCCGTCTGGATTCGGTCGTCCCGCTGGAACCGGCTTCGATGCCGGGCCGCGTGGTGGTGCAGTGGGACAAAGAAGACTGCGCCGATATGGGCATCATCAAAGTCGATCTGCTGGGCCTGGGCATGATGGCGGCGCTGAAAGATTCTCTGGAGCTGATTCATGCTCATTACAAGAATGTTCACGGCCCCAATCCTGACAAAAGCGAGGAAGTAGATCTGGCGCATCTTCCGGCGAATGATCCCGCCGTATATTCCACGCTGCAGAAAGCCGACACGGTAGGAATGTTTCAGGTAGAGAGCCGGGCGCAGATGGCGTGCCTGCCGCGCCTCATGCCGAAGAAATTTTATGACATCGTCGTGCAGGTGGCGATCATACGGCCGGGGCCGATTGTGGGGAATATGGTCAATCCATTTCTCAAGCGGCGGCAGGGTCGAGAGGCGGTTACGTATCCGCATCCGTCGCTCGAAACGGTGCTTGGGCGCACGCTGGGTGTGCCGCTGTTTCAGGAGCAGTTGCTGCGCATGGCCATGATCACCGCCAACTTTACCGGAGGCGAAGCGGAGGAGTTGCGCCGCGCCATGGGCTTCAAACGCTCCGAAGCGCGGATGAAAGTGATCGAAGAAAAGCTGCGTGCCGGCATGACGCGCAATGGGATCCTGGGCGAAACGCAGGAGCAGATCATCCAGTCGATTACTTCATTTGCTCTTTATGGATTTCCGGAATCGCATGCCGCAAGCTTCGCCTTGATTGCCTATGCGAGCGCTTATTTGAAATGTCATTATCTGGCAGCGTTCACGGCGGCGCTGCTGAACAATCAGCCGATGGGGTTTTACCATCCTTCGACAATTGTGAAAGATGCACAACGCCACGGATTAAAAATGCTGCCGATGGATGTAACGCGATCGGATTGGAAGTGCACGTTAGAGCTCTCAGCTCGTAGCTCCCAGCTCTCAGTGCGTCTCGGTCTGAAGTATGCGCGCGGGTTGCGCGAGCCGGCGGGGCAGGCTTTAGTTCGGGAGCGCAGTTTAGCGCCGTTTGCTTCGATCCAGGATCTGGCTCGGCGCGTGCCTGAGTTACGAAAAGATGAGTTGACAACGCTGGCAGAGATTGGAGCGTTGAATGACATTGGCAACCCACCACGGAGGCACCAAGACACAGAGAAAATCGTTCCAGAAAAATCTGATATGGCAAAATACGATGACCATTCAATGAGTCTCGATCAAAGTGCTTCCTCCGTGCCTCTTTGTTTCCGTGGTGAAAAGGCTTTTCATCGCCGCGATGCGTTGTGGCAGGTGGGGCGAGCGGTGCGCTGGTCGGGGCCTTTGCTCGATGAGTTGCCGGAAAGGGATGGGGAATCTCCGCTCGCGGTGATGACGGACGAAGAGCGATTGGTGGCGGATTTTTGTGGCACGGGCCTGACGGTTGGTCCTCATCCCATGCAATATTGCCGGAAAGAGATGAAAGCGATGGGGATTTTCCGTGCTTCCGATCTGCCGCATCTGCCGGATGGACGCCGGTTGCGTGTCGGCGGCTGCGTGATTGCCCGCCAGCGTCCGGGGACGGCCAAGGGCATGATGTTCATGAGCCTGGAAGATGAAACCGGAATTGCGAATGCGATCATTGCTCCCGACCTTCTGCAGAAGAATCGTGTATTGCTGATTTCGGAGCGTTTTTTGATGATCGAGGGAATCCTGCAGAATCAGGACAATGTAATTCACATACGAGCGGAGAAGGTCTTGCCGCTGAAGGTCACGCGAGCCGAAACGGCGTCGCACGATTTTCATTGAGATTGTTTTTCTTCGAAGGATCTACGCGGTTGAGAGCTTGCGGGCGTTGTGACGCAGCGATCGGCCTTCCGCCAAGACTATAGAGCTCTTCCGCCAGATTCTTGGCATGATCGCCGATGCGCTCCAGCGCTTGCGCGGCGAGCAGAATGTCGAAGTTCTTCTGGCCAGTCGGACTGTTCGGCTCGGCTAAATGCCGGTGAAACAGGGAATGGCATAGGCGATCCACTTCCGGATCGGATTGCAGAATGCTCTGCGCGTATGACAATTCGCGGGTCAGAAATCCCTGATGAACCTGCTCCAGCATTTCCCGCAGCAGCGAAGCCATTTCCACCAATTGACGGGAGTCCGCCGCCGGCAGTTTCTCGCGGCGCCCTTGCAGTTGCATGACCGCGCTGTAGGCAAGATCTCCGATGCGTTCGAGGTCGGTGATGAACTTCAGACAGGCCAACAATTCACGCGCTTTCGCTTCGCCGACGCGGGTGATGGCCTCGGGGAGTTGGTCATCAATTTTGCGTTCGATCTGGTCGAGTTCCTTTTCGCAATCCTTGATCGCGAGAAATGCGAGGCGCGAACCGTCGGCAAGAAAGTCCCTGACATTGAAGACCGCGTCACGGGCGATCAAGCACCCGCGAACGACCAGGGCCGAAAGCTCGTCTTCCGCGAAATCATCATTATCGTTATTGCTATTGCTGCGGGGCGGGGCCGGGAGACGGGCTTCCGCGGCTCGGGATCGCGTCGGGGTGGAGCGGCGCTTCACTCGTGAAGCCGGGGGCGACGGTTTTCGCGGCATGGGGGAACTCACGCACTTCCGGACGAACTGCCAACTGTAAAGAAGCTAGCATAAATCGGGAATGTGAAGGAAATGTGAATGGGGGGCGGGTGTTGCTGCTCACCGGCTCTCTGATTCCGCTTGCGTCTTCACGTGTTTCAGAATCGCTTTCCGGATCAGTCCGGAGAATGGCCCTACCAAAGTCCAATAAGTGCGGAACTTCCACAGCGCTGCCCGGCCGTAGCATTGGATCCTGGTTTCGGTGGAGAGAATCGTGGTCCTTATTTCTGTTTCCGTTTCTGTTTCGGGCGACGCCTCGTGCAGCTTGAAATTCCACGCGGCCTTGGCGTGGCCGGTGCGGGAGAAATCAATGAAGTCAGGCGCCTTGAGATCCATGCAGCGCCCGCCATCCGGACGCCAGAATCGTCCGGCAACACCAATCACCAGCTCGTTATCCGGAATTTCGTTGAGGATAACGAAGCCGGTGCCCTGAACGCGCTGACGGAGGTCGCCCGGAACGCTGGTTTTATCGGGCTGCGGCATTCTTCTTCCGGTTCTGAGCGTCATCAGCGCGCGTGTCAAACACAGTTGACTGAAGTCAGAATGCAGAAGGCATTCGTACACTCGGGCGGGCGGCGCGTCGATGCGGGTCTGGTGAAACTCCTGGAAATCGTACTTCGGCAGAAAATCATCGATTCGGGAGCCCGATGGTTGCGGCGTGAGCACGGAGACTCATGCCTGAATTGACGGGAGGGTTTTCTTCGATGCAGTGGGAGTGGACATTTCCAGTAAGACATCGATGAACGCGGTGCCGGCGCAGGAAAGGGTTCGGTCGCGACGATAGGCGAGACCCAGTTCACGGAAGAGTTCCACGTCTTCCAAGTCGATCAGTTTGACTCTTCCGGCCGCCACTTCATCGCGGGCGAACGAGGCGCTAATGATCGAGACTCCGAGGTCGGCGGCCACAAAGCTCTTGATGATGCCGATGCTGGGCAGTTCCATGCGCACCTGCAATTCGTCGCGATGGGGACGAAACAGTTTGTCGAGGAGCCGGCGGGTATGGCCCGTCTTCGGCAGCAGAATCGGGTGTTTGACGATATCGCGAACGGCCGCCGTTTTGTGCTTGGCCAGCGGATTCTTAGGGCTCACCATCAACATCAGCTTGTCGCGGAAGATAGGACGGATTTGCAGACTCGGAGACTGGATCGGTAAAGTCAGAAAACCAAGTTCGATCGATCCATTCTCCAGCTTTTCCGTAACCTTATAGCTGAAATTCCGGTAGATATTGATCTGGACCGGCGGGTAGCGCCGGCAGAATTCCGCAAACACTTCGGGCAGAACATAGAGGCAGGTGGCCTCGTTGGCGCCGACGCGAAGGGTGCCGCGGGGCGTACGGCTGTGGTCGGCCACCGCCATTACAGATTCTTCGCGCATTTGGGTCAGGCGGACGGCATAGTCGTAGAGCACCTGGCCGGCGGGAGTCAGCTTTACGGTCTTACCGGAGCGGTCGAGCAAGCGGTCGCCATACTCCTGTTCCAGTTGGCGGATTTGGGCGCTGACGGCCGATTGGGAACGAAAAACCTTCTCTCCCGCGCGGGAAAAGCTGCCCTGTTTGGCCACTTCCAGAAACGTGATGAGCTGATCGAAATCCATTGAGTTTATGCGGAGGAATTATAGCGGGTTCGAGGTGAAAATAGGTTGAATTCGCGCCCGGCCCGGGAACCCCGGAAATTTGCATACTTGCCAGCAAAATTCTGAGTTGTACTTTATCTTCGCCGGGCGGTATCTAGAAGAGTACAGAAGTGTGTTCCTGAGCCGGAGTGTGCGGCCCCCGTCGCCTTGCGGGCAAAGGCTCACTCAAGAACAACTGATGCGGAAGCGGCCCGGCCCAAACTTAGACCGCAACTTTATATCCTGAAATTATAGCGATGCACAAAACGCGCCCATGACGACCCGTCGAACAAAGACGAATGCTCCGCCGCCCGCCCAGGGTTTGTACCATCCTGCGCAAGAGCATGACGCTTGCGGCATTGGATTCGTAGCCAACGTTCGGGGCCAGAAGAGTCATGAAATCGTAAGCAAGGGAATCCAGGTGCTGCTCAACCTGGCCCACCGCGGCGCCTGTGGATGCGATCCGGAGACCGGCGACGGCGCCGGCATTCTTTTACAGATCCCACACAAGTTTTTTGCGCGGGAGTGCGGCAAACTGGGGTTTGAATTGCCCGTGGCCGGAGCCTATGGCGTGGGCATGACATTTTTGCCGGTGGAGAAGCATCCGCGCCTGCAGTGCGAAGGAGTTTTGGAGCGTATCGTCCGCGAGGAGGGATTGACCGTCCTCGGCTGGCGCGATACGCCCTGCAACGGGGCCGCCATTGGCCGCGTGGCGCGAGGTTCGCAGCCCTACATCCAGCAGATTTTTGTAGGATGCGGTGCGTTCACGGACGAAGACGCTTTTGAGCGGAAGCTGTATGTGGTGCGCAAACGCGTGGAGAGCGAAATCGCAGCATCCGACATCGAGGATGCGAGCGTGTTCCACATCCCGTCACTGTCTTGCCGCACCATCGTTTACAAAGGACTGCTGCTCGCTCCACAGATCACCAATTTCTATGGTGAGCTTTCGGATCCCGACGTGACCAGCGCGTTGTGTCTGGTGCACCAGCGCTTTTCCACCAACACTTTTCCGAGTTGGCAACGCGCGCATCCTTATCACTACATCGCGCATAATGGCGAGATCAACACGCTCAAGGGCAATGTCAACTGGATGCACGCGCGCCAGTCGTTGCTGCAGTCTCCGTTGTTCGGCGACGATCTCCAGAAGCTCTATCCCATCATCGCGCCCGATGGCAGCGATTCCGCGAACTTCGACAACGCCGTGGAACTGCTGTTTCAGGGGGGGCGCAGCCTTCCGCACGCCATGGCCATGCTGATTCCGGAAGCGTGGGCTGGGAATCCGCACATGAAGCCTGAGAAGCGCGCATTTTACGAATATCATGCGTGCCTGATGGAACCGTGGGATGGGCCGGCGGCGATTGCGTTCACTGACGGCAGGGTCATTGGCGCCATTCTCGACCGCAACGGCCTGCGGCCCGGACGGTACGTGGTCACTCAGGACGAGCACGTCATCATGGCCTCCGAAGCCGGTGTGCTCGACATCGCGCCCGAACAGGTAAAGATGAAAGGCCGCCTGCAACCGGGAAAAATGTTTCTGGTCGATACGGTCGAAGGGCGAATCGTCCCCGATAAAGAGATCAAGCAGCGGCTGGCTTCGCGGCATCCGTATGCGCAATGGCTCAAGGACAATCAGATCACAATCGATCAACTGCCGGCACCGACGCGCATGCACCATCCCGCCGCGGAGACGCTGCTTCGCCGCCAGCGTGCGTTTGGCTACAGTGACGAAGATCTGCGCATGATTCTCGCTCCGATGGCTTCGAAGGGTGAAGAGCCAGTCGGCTCGATGGGGACGGATACGCCGCTCGCATGCCTCTCCGATCGGCCGCAGTCGTTGTTCAATTATTTCAAGCAGCTTTTCGCGCAGGTCACGAATCCTCCCATCGATTCGATTCGCGAAGAGATTGTGATGTCGCTGATCAGCTACATCGGAGCCGAGCGCAACATCCTCTCGGAGGAGCCCGAGAACTGTCACATGCTGAAGCTGGCGCACCCGCTTCTGACGAACCTCGATCTCGAGAAACTGCGCCGCGTTTCGACGGGCGATCTGCTGGCGATCACGCTGCCCACGCTATTCCGCGCCAGCGAAGGAGAAGCGGGGCTGAAACGCGCCCTCGAAGAGTTGTGCCAGCGCGCATCGCTCGCGGGGAAAGCCGGCTACACTCTTTTGATTCTCTCCGATCGCGAAGTGAACAAAGAGTACGCTCCCATCCCCAGCCTGCTGGCGCTGGCCGCCGTGCACAACCTGCTGGTCAAAGAGGAGACACGCACCCAGGTTGCACTGATTACGGAATCCGGCGAACCACGCGAGGTGATGCACTTTGCGCTGCTCAGTGGTTACGGAGCGAGCGCCATCAATCCGTACCTGGCACTGGAGACCGTTGAAAACCTGGTGCGGCGCGGGGAGTTGGCGGATGGAGTAACGCCCGAGATCGCCGTGAAGCAGTTCATCAAATCGGTGAATAAGGGTCTGCTGAAGACCTTCGCCAAGATGGGCATCTCGACATTGCAGAGCTATCAGGGCGCGCAAGTCTTCGAAGCCATTGGGCTGAACAAAGAACTTATCGACTCTTATTTCGCAGGCACGGCTTCGCGGCTGGAGGGCGTTGACCTCGAAGTGGTCGCCCGCGAAGCGCAGCTGAAGCATGAGCATGCCTTCCGTGCGCTGACCGAGTCAGAGACGGAACTCGCAATCGGAGGAACTTACCACCAGCGCGTCAATGGCGAGTATCACTTGCTGAACCCGCTGACCATAAGCAAATTGCAGCAGGCGGTGCGGCAGGGAAGCGCGCAGACCTTCCAGGAATACACCGATCTGATCGACAACCAGAGCAGCAACCTGGCTACGCTGCGCAGTCTGATGAAGCTGAAGAAGAGCGATGAGCCGATTCCGATCGAAGAAGTTGAGCCGGCCAAAGAAATCGTGAAGCGGTTCACTACCGGAGCCATGTCATTCGGCTCGATCAGCAAAGAAGCGCATGAGACTCTCGCCATCGCCATGAACCGCATCGGCGGGAAGTCGAATACCGGCGAAGGTGGTGAAGACGAAGAGCGCTTCAAGCCAGATGCGAACGGAGACTTGCGGAGAAGCGCCGTAAAGCAAGTAGCATCCGCGCGTTTTGGAGTCACCGCAAATTATCTTGTGAATGCCGATGAGTTGCAGATCAAGATGGCGCAAGGCGCAAAGCCTGGCGAAGGCGGTCAACTTCCCGGACACAAAGTGGACGAGGTGATTGCGCGCCTGCGGCACTCGATTCCAGGCGTGGGATTGATCTCGCCGCCGCCTCACCACGACATCTACTCCATCGAAGATCTGGCACAACTGATCTACGATCTGAAAAATGTGAATCCGCAAGCCCGCATCGCGGTGAAGTTAGTAGCCGAAGTAGGAGTCGGAACGGTGGCAGCGGGCGTGGCCAAGGCACACGCGGACGTTGTCCTGATCAGCGGCGATAGCGGGGGCACGGGAGCTTCACCGCTGAGTTCGATTAAGCACGCGGGCATTCCGTGGGAGCTTGGGTTGGCGGAGACGCAGCAGGTACTGCTGTTGAACGATCTGCGCAGTCGAATCCGGGTGCAGACGGACGGAAAACTTCAGACCGGCCGCGATGTGGTGATCGCTGCGCTTCTCGGCGCCGAAGAATTCGGGTTCGCCACTACGCCGCTGATCGCGATGGGCTGCGTCATGATGCGCAAGTGCCATCTCAACACTTGCTCGGTCGGCATCGCCACGCAAGATCCCGTGCTGCGCAAGCGCTTTCAGGGGCAGCCCGAACACGTCATCAACTTCTTTTTTTTCCTGGCGGAGCAGGTGCGCCAGTATATGTGCGAACTCGGCTTCCGCCGGATGGACGAAATGATCGGGCGCGTCGATAGGCTCGACGTGCAGCCGGCGGTAGATCACTGGAAGGGACGAGGCTTGGATCTCTCGGCCATTCTTTACAATCCGCCGGTGCCATCGCGCGTTGCGCACCGCTGCATTCAGGCCCAGGATCATGGTTTGGAGCAGGCGCTGGATCATCAGCTTCTTGCCAAATCGCAGGCCGCCATCGAAACTCTTACCCCGATTGTGTTCAGAATGCCAGTGCGCAACATTGACCGCTCCGTGGGAACCATGCTGAGCGGGGAGATTGCCCGCCGCCACGGTTCCGCCGGCCTGCCCGACGATACGATTCGAATTCATCTCGACGGATCGGCGGGGCAGAGTATGGGCGCGTTTCTGGCTAAAGGAGTTACGCTCACGCTCGAAGGCGAGGCCAACGACTATGTGGGCAAGGGCCTGTCCGGAGGATGCCTGGTTGCTTATCCACCGCGACGCTCAAAGTTTGCCCCTGAAAGAAATATTCTGATTGGCAACGTCGCCCTCTACGGAGCGACCAGCGGCGAAGCGTTTTTCAATGGAGTGGCGGGGGAGCGTTTTGCGGTTCGCAACTCGGGAGCGACTGCGGTGGTCGAGGGCGTCGGCGATCACGGCTGCGAATACATGACCAAGGGCCTGGTGCTGGTGCTCGGAGCCTGCGGCAGGAATTTCGCTGCCGGCATGAGTGGCGGCGTCGCCTACGTTTTCGATGAGCGCGGAGACTTTACGGAAAAGCGATGCAATCTTGACTCGGTCGACCTCGAGCCGCTGCTCGAAGTGCAAGAGGCTCAGCTCGCCGGAGGAAGGCTCGTCGAGGCAAAGTTCGCCGAAGCTAAGCTGGTCAAGGATCTTGTAACGCGCCATCTCGGCTTAACCGGTAGCCCGCGCGCACTATGGATTCTCGACAATTGGTCCGAGGCAATGTCGCGTTTCATCAAAGTCTTCCCCCACGAGCACAAACGAGTGCTGGGAGTGAGCCGACGCCGCCAGCCTTATATTCCGAGTCCGCCGGTTGCCGCGATGGTTCCCGTGCAGCAGGTGCAACATGGGTAAAGACACGGGATTCCTGGAATATTCACGTGAGCTTGCCCCTCGCCGGCCGGTCACTCAGCGGGTTAACGACTGGTTCGAGATCTATCTCGATTTTCCAGAAGAGAAGCTTCGCACCCAGGGTGCGCGCTGCATGGATTGTGGCGTGCCTTTTTGCCAGACGGGATGTCCCGTCAACAATCTGATTCCCGATTGGAACGATCTCGTGTATCACGGGCGTTGGAAGGAAGCGGTTCGCCAACTGCATACGACGAATAACTTCCCTGAGTTCACCGGCCGTATCTGTCCTTCGCCCTGCGAGTCGTCTTGCGTGCTCGGCATCAATCAGCCTGCGGTCACGATCAAGCAGATCGAAAAGAACATAGTCGAGCGCGGTTTTCAGGAGGGCTGGATTCGTCCCGAGCCGCCGAAGGTCGAGACCGGAAAAAAAGTGGCCATAGTCGGCTCAGGCCCCGCGGGATTGGCTGCGGCACAGCAGTTACGCCGCGCTGGACACGCCGTCGTGGTCTACGAAAAATCTGATCGCATCGGTGGCTTGCTGGTCTACGGCATTCCGCAGTTCAAGATGGAGAAGCAGATCGTCGATCGCCGCCTCGAACAGATGTCTGCCGAAGGCGTGAAATTTATTACGGGCGCGGAGGTAGGTAAGAATGTTGCGGTCGAGGATCTGCGCAGCGAATTCGATGCGATTGTGCTCGCGGGAGGAGCCGAGCATCCCCGCGATCTAAACGTACCAGGACGCGAACTGAAGGGAATCCATTTCGCGATGGACTACCTCCCACAGCAGAACCGTCGCAATCTCGGCGACACCATCGACCCCAAGACGGAAATCCTCGCAACTGGCAAACGCGTGGTAATCATCGGAGGCGGCGATACGGGGGCTGATTGCCTCGGAACCTGCCATCGGCAAAAACCGTTGTCCGTGCAGCAGTTCGAAATCATGCCCAAGCCTCCGGAGGAGCGCTCGCCGCTCACGCCTTGGCCACTCTGGCCGATGCAACTCCGCACCGAAGGCGCACACGAAGAAGGCGGTATCCGTGACTGGAGCATCGCGACCACAAAGTTCACCGGCTCGAGTTCTGGCAGCGTTCAGCAACTGCATACCGTGCGTGTCGCGCCACCGCCAAAGTTCGAACCGATTATCGGCACCGAATTTACGCTGGAAGCGGATCTCGTATTGATCGCGATGGGCTTTGCAGGCCCCGTGCGAAATGGGATGATCGATCAGTTGGGAGTGAAATTGGATTCGCGCGGCAACGTAGCGACCGACCACAACTACATGTCATCGGTGCCCGGGGTTTTCGCCGCAGGCGACATGCGTCGCGGCCAGTCGTTAGTTGTGTGGGCAATTGCCGAAGGCCGAAAGGCGGCCGCAAGTGTCGATGCATACCTGAGAACAAACGCCGCGGCGATCGCTGGTGAAGAGCCGGGCGTCCTCGCCCGGCCGGACGGGCGAGACGCCCGTCTCTCCACCGCATCAGTCCTCGCACGTGTATCGAGCTAATGGCCGATCCCTTCCAACTTGCGAGCGGCGGACTCGACCAGCGCTGACTCATCGTCCAGAGCTTTCGAGACGCGGACGATCTCCTGCTCCGCTTCCGCGTAGCGTTTCTGCTCAATACCTTCCCGAACTCCCGGAACCGTTTTCACTTCATATCCGGAATAGACGCCCGGAGCATAGAGCAAGTGTTTATACCAGGACCGTCGCGGCAATCCGTCGGCGTTGGTCAGTCGACGCTCGCTCTCGATCAGTTCTCGATTCAGAGATCCGATCTTCGCGGCAATTGCGTCATCTCCCAAAGAGGCCTGCTGTTGCGCCAATGCCTGCTGATAATGCTTGGCACTGCGAGTAAGAGAGTCGACCGCATTTTGCATCGGCGCAAAATTCAAGTGCGGCGGAATCTCCTCTCGCGCTGGCGCGACCTTGGGACGCCGAGGATCAAACGTCGCCTTGAACATTCCTTCATCCAGTTCCTGGTTGCGCTCGCGAATTTCTTCCTGCTTGTCGGCGAGTAGCTTCTCCAGATTTTTCGTGTACATTTCCATTGTGTCGGCGAAATCCACGAAGTCAAAAGGCAGCACTTCCGCATCCGCCAGTCGCATCACCGACGTGCCGATGGTTTGCGCCAGCGCGCGCCCGTAAACGAAATCCGTATCGGAAAAATGCGTGTACCAGTAGAAATCGTCATAGATCGAGTGATAGATCCCTTGTTCGTCCTCGCCTTCAAAACCCAGGTTCAGACTGGCGATGCCGAGATGATCAAGGTAAGCCGTGAAATCCGTCCCAGATCCGAGCGCCTCGATCCGAAGATCGGTGCGCTCGCGCAACTCTTTGCGTTGGTCAGCAGATTTTGCTGCGGCAATCGCGCTCAACTGCGCCCGCTGCCACACCGTCATTTTCGTTTCTGGATCTTCGATATCACGCGCGACTCCGTTAATGAATTGTTCCAGGCTGTGCGATCCACCCATATTCAAAATACCGCGATCGTTGGTGTCCGTATTGATGTAGACGGCGGCATGTGCGCGCAACTCATCGGCATGCGTTTCCGCCCATTCGGTCGAGCCCAGCAGCATGGGCTCTTCACCGTCCCACGCGGTGTAGATAATCGTGCGCCGCGGCTTCCAGCCTTGCTTTAGCAGCAAGCTGAGCCCGCGCGCTTCTTCGAGAAGAGAAACCTGTCCGGCGGTCGGATCCTCGGCTCCATTCACCCACGCGTCGTGATGATTGCCGCGAATGATCCACTCGTCCGGCGCCACGCTGCCGGGAATTTTCGCGATCACATCGTAGACGGGTTTGATGTCCCAATTGAACGCGACTTTCAAATGAACCTGCGCCGGTCCTGGGCCGACGTGATACGGAACGGGAAGTGAGCCGCGCCACGAATCCGGCGCCATCGGCCCCGCCAAAGCGGCCAGCAAAGGCTGCGCGTCGCCGTAGGATATTGGCAGCACGGGAATTTTCGTGAGGCTCTTCGCGTCCTTAAGCGCCAGGCGCTTGGCGTCGGGCGTCGCGCCAATCCCGGGCGTCAGCGGATCCCCTGGACTAGACGAAGCAAAATCCATGACGCTGCCGCGTTGCACTCCATCGGAATTGCGCATCGGCCCTTGCGGAAATACATTGTCGCGCGTGTAACCGTCGTCTTGCGGCTCCGAGTAGATAAGACAGCCAATGGCTCCGTGTTCGGCCGCGACTTTGGGTTTAACGCCGCGCCAGCTGTGATAGTACTTCGCGATGACGATCGCGCCCTTGACCGAAATGCCGAGCCGGTCAAGTTTTTCATAGTCCTCGGGCAAGCCATAGTTCACAAATACCAGCGGCCCGGTGACGTCACCGTCAATCGAATAGGCGTTATAGGTAGGCAACTGTTCCGATTTCTGATTCGACGTGGGGTCGATCGCGAGCGCCGGTTCTTCAAGCTTGGCCGTGAACTTCGTGGGCGCCAGCATTTCCAGCAGCCGGACCTTAGGCGTCGGAAACAGAACGTCGAACTGCTCGATGTGCGCGTCCAATCCCCACGACTTAAAGTTTGCAAGAATCCACTCAGCGTTGTCTTTATCGTAAGGCGAGCCGACATGGTGAGGACGCGCGCTCAGCCGCCGCATATATTCACGCAGGTTGGCAGGATCGGGAAGGGAGCGGAATTTCGCCTCCCACTCGCGCTCATTATGACTGGAGCGTGGCGAATATCCCACCAGCGCAGTCTGATTGGAGCCGAGTTGGTCGGCGGCGAAGGTCAGAGATGGAAGCACCAGGGTAAAGATCAACACCATCGCGAAGAACGGTCGCATGCAACTCCTTATTGTTGAAGGGTGTGCCATTATAGCCGCAAGCGATGGTGAGTTGGTTTTCGGGTTCGCAGCCGCGGCCGCATGCCGGGCTCATGACGGAGCATCTGGATTCGAATCGCGGGGTGGCTTGCCGCGTCTCCCGCCGCAAATCGTCTGATGGTGTCGGCAAGACGGAGCAAGCCCCGTCTCTATCCAAAAGGTATCTCGATGCCAAGCCGGGCCCTAATCATGCACCTGGAAACGTTGTATCCCCAGCGGGTTGCGCAGGTATAATTGCCCGCACTGATGTTGCTCTCCTCCGGCACAAAACTCGGCCCTTACGAAATTCAGTCTCCACTGGGTGCTGGCGGCATGGGCGAGGTATACCGGGCCAAAGACACGCGCCTTGACCGCACCGTCGCAGTCAAAATCCTGCCTGAACATCTTTCGGATAATCCCGACGCCCGGCAGCGTTTCGATCGCGAAGCTCGAGCCATATCTTCTCTGAATCATCCGAACATCTGCACCATGCATGACGTCGGTCATCAGGATGGCATTGACTTTCTGGTCATGGAGTTTCTCGAAGGCGAAACGCTCGCCGAGCGATTGCTCAAGGGGCCGCTACCGACGGAGTTGGTGCTGAAATACGGTGTCGAAATTTGCGAGGGCCTTGAGCGAGCGCACCGGAGCGGCGTAGTGCATCGCGACTTGAAACCAGGCAACGTGATGCTGACAAAGACGGGCGCGAAGCTAATGGATTTTGGGCTGGCCAAGGCGGCCCCGACGGGAGTCACGCCGGCTTCCAGTCTGACCATGACGATTTCTGGCGCGTCGGCCGATCAGCCGCTTACAGCGCATGGCACGATTGTTGGGACGTTCCAGTACATGTCTCCAGAGCAGACTGAAGGCAAAGAAGCCGATGCGCGCTCCGACATCTTTGCATTGGGAGCGCTGCTGTACGAGATGATTACCGGCAAACGCGCGTTCACCGGCAAGAGCCAGGCCAACATCGTAGCGTCGATTCTGGCCTCCGAGCCCCCTCCAATTTCGACAGCACAGCCGATGACGCCACCCGCATTGGTACAGGTGGTGAAAACGTGCCTGGCCAAGGATCCCGAAGAGCGCTTTCAGACCGTGCACGATCTGAAGTTGCAATTAAAGTGGATCGCGGACGCATCGTCCAGCCAACTCGCCGCGCCGGCCCAGGTGCGAGCGCGCCGCATCGTGCAGAAGCGCACGCTGCTGATCGCCGCCGTCGTCGGTTGGATTCTTGCCGCTGCCGCTCTCGCCATTTTCCTGTCCAGCCGCGCCCAGCTTGAGGAAGCGAAGCGCCCGATGACGGCGTCCTGGCTGCCACCTGACGGCAACGAATTTGCCATCGCCTCAGCCGGTGCACTGGCACTTTCTCCGGATGGTTCGAAACTCGCTTTCCTGACCGGCGGCGTTTCCGACTCACAGTTGTGGGTGCGGGACGTGACGACCGGGACCGTGCATCAGGTGGAAGGCGCCGAGCGGCCAACATTTCCTTTCTGGTCTCCCGACGGCAAATACGTCGGCTTCTTTTCGGCCGGAAAGTTGAAGAAAGTGGCGCTCGCGGGTGGACCTGTACAGGTGCTCTGCGACGCCCCGGAGGGCCGCGGCGCATCGTGGAGTCCGCGCGGCGTCATTGTCTTCACTCCCAGCATTTTTGAGCCTCTGTACAAAGTGCCGGAGGGCGGCGGCACCCCAGAGAAGATCACCGAGGCAAAATCAGGTTGGACCAATCGCAATCCATACTTTCTGCCCGACGGCGATCATTTCCTCTTCATCGTTCGCGAGACGGGCGGGAAAACTTCGCCTGTGGGTGCCTTGTTTGGCGCCTCGCTTTCGGGAGAGAAGGCGCGCCAAGTCCTGGAGCGCGCGTCCAATGTGCAGTTTTCCGAGGGATACCTGCTTTACATGCGAGAGACGATTCTGGTGGCACAGCGCTTCGATCCCAAATCGCTCAAATTCAGCGGCGACCCCAAACCTGTGGCCGAAAAGCTCGACTATTGGAACGCGCGCGACCTCGCCGCTTTCACCGCCACGAATGGCACCCTTGTGTACCGGCACGGATCGTTGCAGAAGACGCAGCCGATGTGGGTTGACCGCAGCGGTAAAGACCTGGGCCAGTTCGGTGAGCCGGGCCTCTATTCGTGGCCGAAGCCTTCCCCCGACGGCTCGCTGGTCGGGCTGGAGCGGACCGATCCTGATACGGGACGAGGAGATGTATGGATCGCTGACACCAAGCGGAACACGATGTCACGCAGCACATTCGCCGACGGGACCAACCTTCAGTATGTTTTCTCTCCGGACTCGAAGCGGATTGCGGTCACGACGGTCTCGGGCATGACCACGGGGGGAATGTGGATCCAGCCGACGAGTGGCTCGGGCAACCAGGAGAAGTTGGAAACGCCAGCAGCCGCCTCCACCGTGGCGAGTTGGTCTTTAGACGGCCGCTATATCTTCCTCAATTTGCAAAACAATACCACGCGCTTCGACGTCTACTACTTTGACCTGAATGGCGACCGAAAGCTGACTCCGTTTCTCAATTCGCCCGCCAACGAAAATGCGGCGGTTTTGTCACCGAACGGCAAGTGGCTGGCGTATGACTCGGACGAGTCCGGTAGAGTTGAAGTCTATGTGACCGCATTCCCTGGTCCCGGAGGAAAATGGCAGATTTCCAATGGCGGCGGCGGTAACCCTTCGTGGAGCGCCGACGGGAAGCAGCTCTACTACCATATTGGAGACAAGCTGATGCTGGTGCCAGTTCAGAATGTCGCGACATTCGAATTCGGAGCTCCGTCCGCTCTGCCGATCCACTTGAACGAATTCTCTACGGTGGGACCGGTCGCGCCTGGCGAACGCTTTCCCGCCCTGAAGCCCCAAAGCGGAGGCCAGTCGCACCCGCAGGAAGTCATTCTCAACTGGACCGGAACGCTGAAGCAGTAGGTGGCGACTGATGGCGGCGTCGAGCGGGTATAGTCACCACCTTCGATCAACCCAAGTTTCCGGCGAAGATGTTAAATTAAAAGGTTCATGTCTGCCCCTAATTCTCTCTTTATTCGCACCGCCAAGGCTCAGCCCACCGAGCGGACTCCAGTGTGGTTCATGCGTCAGGCGGGACGCTACATGTCGGAGTACCGCGTTATTCGCAAACAATATTCCCTGATCGAGATCTGCAAGAAGCCGGAGATCGCTGCCCAGGTCACCATCGAAGCCGCCGAGATACTGAAGGTCGACGCAGCCATCATCTTTGCCGATCTGCTGCTCCCACTGGAAGTCATGGGACTGCCCTTTCACTTCGCCGCCGGGGAGGGCCCCAAGATCGAAAAGCCGGTACGCTCTGCCGAAGACATTGCCAACCTGCGCACCGATCGCGCCGCCGATCTCGGCTATGTTTCTGAAGCGATAAAGCTGGTCGTCAAGCATTTCGGCGACAAGCTTCCAGTCATCGGATTCTGTGGCGCGCCCTTTACTCTCGCCAGCTACATGATTGAAGGCGGAGGCTCGCGCAACTATCTTTTCACCAAGAAGATGATGTATTCCGCACCCGCCGCGTGGAACGAACTGATGAAGAAATTGGTCGCGGTGACTGCCGAGTACTCCACCGAGCAAGTGCGGGCCGGTGCCGATACCATCCAGATCTTCGATAGTTGGGTTGGCTGCCTGAGCGTTGAAGATTATCGACGTTACGTTCTGCCGCATGTGACGGCCCTGGTGAAGCGCCTGCAAAAGACGGGAGTGCTCGTCATTTACTTCGGTACCGACAGTTCGACACTTCTGCCCTCGATGCAGGAAACCGGCGCTGAAGTCATTGGCCTCGACTGGCGCATTCCGCTAGACATCGGGTGGCAGAGCCTGGGTCATAAAGGCGCGGTGCAGGGCAATCTGGATCCCGTGCTGCTCTTCGCGGACTGGAAAGAACTCAAGTCGCGCGCTGAAAACATTTTGCGCCAAGCTGCCGGACGCCCCGGCCACATCTTCAATCTCGGCCACGGCATCCTTCCCGAAACTCCGGTGGAGAATGTAAAGGCGCTCTGCGATTACGTCCGCGAGCACTCGGCGGATTTCAAGACAGTGGCTAAGAGCAAGGGTTGATCCTCTGCTTATGAAATCTCGTCTTTATGTGAATTGTCATCCTGAGCGAAGCGAAGGACCTGCTGTTCGCCGCGAAATGCAATTCTCTGGCTTCGGTCCCAGTAGTGGGAGCCGAAAATGACGCCGTGTCCGCTGGGTTTCGCGGGTAAGTGCTACTGCGCGAATCAGGTGAGTTCGTTTTTCAACGTGCCAGCGAAAACCGCTGTGCTGCTGCTCGCACACGGCAGCCCCGAGAATCCCGATCAGATTCCCGAATTCTTAAGATACGTAACTGGCGGGCGCTCGCTGCCACCTGCGGTCGTCGAAGAGATCCGTCATCGCTATTCGCTAATCGGTTTTTCGCCGCTAGCCTGCTGGACTCTTTTGCAAGCCGATCAACTTTCGCAATCGTTGAAAGTTCCGGTATTTGTTGGCATGCGCAACTGGAAGCCGTTCATTGGCGATGCCGTGAACGCGATCGCGAATCAGAAATATGAGCAAGTAATCGCCGTCTGTCTGGCGCCCCAGAATTCGCGCACCAGCGTCGGGCTGTACCGCAGCGCGGTCACCGCTGGTGGAAATCTTCCTTTCCGTATGGACTTCGTCGAGGAGTGGCACGATCAGCCCCTCCTGGCGAAAGCGTTTGCTGAAAAACTGCGCGAGGGCTGGAAGAAGGCCTGCGCTGAAGCTGGAACGAAACTGCCGGTAATCTTCACCGCGCACAGCGTTCCCGAACGCACCATAACGGACGGCGATCCCTACGAGCGGCAATCCAAGGAAACGGCCGAGTTGGTCGCAAAAGAGGCAGGACTCACAGACGAAGATTGGACATTCGCCTTCCAGAGTCAGGGCATGTCCGGCGGCGCGTGGATCGGCCCTACCGTGGAGGACACGATCAGAACTTTAAAAGCAAAAGGCCATCGCGCCGTCTTTCTCCATCCCATCGGCTTTCTATGCGATCACGTGGAGGTGCTGTACGATATCGACATCTTCTTTAAGCAGTTCGCAGAAAAAGAGGACATGCGCCTTTGGCGAGCCGAGTCCCTGAACGGCTCGAGAACGTTGACAAGGGCTCTGGCGGAACTAGTAAGCGAACGCGCGCAAGCGCTGGGTGTTTAGCGAAGGGCCGAGTCATTGCGAACTGGCTCGCGCGTAGCTCGCAGCTCACTATGAAACGGATAGCCATCATCGGCGGCGGAATCTCTGGCCTCTCGGCTGCGTACACGCTCGAGGAAAAACGTCAGTCAGGCACTCCCGTCGAATACGTCTTGTTCGAGTCCGGCCCTCGCCTCGGCGGCGTGCTCGTGACCGACCACGTTGATGGCTGCATCGTCGAGGCTGGCCCCGATTCATTTCTCACCGAGAAGCCCTGGGCAGCCGACCTCTGCCGCAAGATCGGCTTGGGCGACCAACTGATCGGGTCGAACGACTCCGAGCGCAAGACCTACATATTGGCCAAAGGCAAGCTGGTAGTGATGCCCGATGGACTCATGTTCATGGTGCCGACCAAGATCATGCCCACCGTGTTCTCACCACTTTTTTCCGTGCGCACAAAAATGCGCATGGCGGCCGAATGGTTCCATCCTCCCCACAAGGCCTCGGCCGACGAAACCGTTGCCCAGATGGTCGAACGGCACTACGGTTCGGAGGTGGTCGACCTGCTTGCGGATCCGCTGCTCTCGGGAGTCTATGGCGGCGAGGCTTCCCAGTTGAGCGTGCGGGCGGTGTTGCCTCGTTTCGCTGACATGGAATCGAAACACGGCAGCTTGGGACGCGCCATGCTGTCAGCCCGCAGAAAAATGGGCGCGGCGGCAAAAGCTCCGCCGAAGCCACTTTTCAGTTCGCTCAAAGATGGTATGCAGCAGATGGTCGATGCGCTGGTCGCGCGACTGGATGCCGACTCACTCAAGGTCTCGGTCCCGGTGCAATCGGTTATCCGGCAAGACGATGGCTGGACCGTCTGCGCCGGATACCAGACCGATCACTTCGACGCCGTGATCATCGCGACGCCCGGGCAAGCCGCGTCTTTTGTGCTCGAAGCGGCCGATGCCAACCTATCCCACGAACTGCGCGAAATCAAGTACAGTTCTTCGGTCACGGTCACGCTCGGTTACGACGATAACGTTCGCCGCACTCTTCCGCCGGGCTTCGGATTCCTGGTGCCGCGCAGTGAAGGCCATCGCATGCTCGCGGCTACTTTCGTCCACAACAAATTTCCTCATCGGGCGCCTGACAACCGCGCTCTCGTCCGTTGCTTTCTTGGCGGCGCTCGTGATGAGCAGATTCTTCAGGCAAGCGAAAAAGCAATTCTCGAAATTGTTCGCGCCGAACTGCAAAAGATCATCGGACTCAACGTTGATCCCCTCTTCGCTCGTGTCTACAAATGGAAGGCCGCCATGGCGCAATATTCAGTCGGCCATCTCGAACGTTTGCAACGCATCGAAACGCTTCGCCAGAAACTGCAAAACGTCGCCCTCGCCGGCAACGGGTATAACGGCATCGGAGTTCCCGACTGTGTTCGCTCCGGCGCCGAGGCAGCCGGTAAAATCCTCGCCGAGATGGGCATGTGGTCCTCCGCCTGATGGAGCGCTGGGCATCCCCGCCCGGCCTCCCAACTGCTGGCCCGGTGCGACGCTCGTCGCTCCGTAATCGCTTGATAATTCATGGGGACTGCCCAATTACTGTCGTAATATCTCGCTCGGATTCTCCGTTGCGCGCAACTCTCAAACTGGGGCAGGGTTACTACAATTACTACAGGGGTGAGGACTCGCTATGAAAACTATATTGACGCTGTTTTGCCTTGCCGGAGCGCTGTGCTTCGCGCAACAAGATTCGTCACAAGACATGAAGGGCATGAACATGCCGGGACACGACATGTCGCAGATGCAGATGACGAAGCAGGACTCCGCCGAAGACCCGGACGCCAGCATGCACGCGATGCATTCCATGGAAGGTCATCACATGGACATGGGTCCGCACATGAAGATGACGGCGCTCCGTACTCCGCAAGCGGGCGACGCGGAGAAGGCGCAGAAGGTCGTCGATGTGGCGCGCGGAGTGATGGAAAAATACAAGGATTACCACGTCGCGCTCAGTGAAGGGTTCGAAATTTTCCATCCCGAAGTGCCGCAGAAGCAGTATCACTTCACCAACTACCGTTACGCGTTCGCGGCGAGGTTCAAATTCAATCCCGAGCATCCTACCTCATTGCTTTATGAAAAAGAGGGCGACGGCTACCGTCTGGCAGGTGTGATGTATACGGCTCCCAAGCGCTTTACCGAAGACGATCTGAATCAGCGCATTCCGCTCAGCATTGCGCAGTGGCATGAACACGTGAATTTCTGCCGTGCTCCCGAAGGTCACAGAAAAGAAATGATGGGACCAAATCCCAAGTTCGGCTTGAGGGGATCGATCACCACACAGGCGGAATGCGACGCCGCTGGCGGAGAGTTTTATCCGATCGTCTTCAACTGGATGGTGCATCTTTATCCGCTCGAAAAAGACTCGGCGCGGGTCTGGTCGGTCGATCGCCAGCACGCAGACTAAAACATCGGGCCGGGTGAACGGGTCATCGGGTGATCTCGTATGCGTGGCGTCTCCGCGCTGACGCACTCTTAAACTTGCTGTGCTGATGGATGCTGAATATCATCAGAGCATCGTGAAAACGGCAACGCAGTTCCTCTTCCTTTCCCTCTTTGTCTTTGCGCTGGTCGCTTCCGGTTACGCGCAAAGCGTGACTCCTTCCAGTTCCGGTTCCAAAGAAGTGAACGCCGTTTACCCGGCGGCCCACGATCTGTATCTCGATCTTCATCAAAATCCGGAACTGTCCTCGCACGAGACTCAGACCGCGTCCAAACTTGCCGCGCGGTTGCGCAATCTCGGCTACGAGGTTACTGAGGGAGTTGGCGGTACAGGGGTGGTAGCGATTCTTAAGAACGGTGCTGGACCAACGGTCATGCTGCGTACCGAACTCGACGCGCTCCCTGTCGAGGAAAAGACCGGCCTTGCCTACGCAAGCAAAGTGCATACCAAGGACGACTCCGGCCGCGACGTTCCGGTCATGCATGCCTGCGGGCACGACTTGCACATGGCTGCGCTAGTGGGGACGGCGACGATTATGGCGCACAACAGAGAAGCCTGGCACGGCACGCTGCTGCTGATTGGTCAGCCCGCCGAGGAAACGATTTCCGGGGCCAAGAGAATGATTGACGACGGCCTGTTCACACGGTTTCCAAAACCGGCGGTTGGCATCGCTCTGCACGTGGGCAATGGGCTTCCCGCCGGCCAGATCGGAATCACTCCCGGCATCTACAACACGAATGCTGATTCCCTGCGGATCACGATCTACGGCAAAGGCGGTCATGGGGCCGCACCGAATTCGACCATCGATCCGGTGGTGATCGCTGCGAAAACGATTCTTTCGCTGCAAACCATCGTTTCGCGCGAAGTGAAGCCGGGAGAGATGGCTGTGGTCACCGTCGGTTATGTCCGGGCAGGAACGAAAAACAACATCATCCCCGATCAAGCCGAGCTTGGTTTGACCGTGCGAACCTACAAAGCAGATGTGCGACACCAGGTCCTGACCGCTATCACCCGTGTCGTCAAAGCGGAGGCGCTAGCTGGCGGGGCGCAGCAAGTGCCTCTCATCGAGCACTACGAGTCGACCGACTCGGTATACAACGACCCCGGTCTCGCGGAACGCCTCCGAGCGCCGCTCGAAGCTGTGCTAGGAAAAGACAACGTCATTACCACCGAGCCCATCGCGCCCTCCGAGGACTATGCTTTTTTTATTGAGCAGGGCGTCCCGTCGCTCTATATGAGTCTGGGAGGCGCGGATCCGCGGAAGTACGCGGATAGCCAGAATACCGGCGTCGGGCTGCCATCCAATCACTCTCCTTATTTTGCGCCGGACGTCGATCCGGCACTGCATACAGGCATTGAGGTTGAAGTAGCGTTGCTACGCTACTTGCTGAATGGAGCATAGCGATAACAATAGACAGTTGTTGAGATGCCGGCCGAAGATCTTGGATGGCGCGATGGCCCGATTCTTCATACTCCTACTCTGATATTCTGGGTTTTTCCGACTGCCACTCCCATGCGAACTGCTGCGCCCGCAAGCCGATGGAAGATTATTGTCGCCTTCGGGCTGGTTTATGTCTTCTGGGGCTCAACCTACCTCGGCATCGGCATCGCAGTGGAGCACATTTCTCCAGCCGTTGTCTGTGCTGCGCGCTTTTTGATCGCGGGCACGATTATGCTTGCGTACTGTGCGTTGACCGGACGCCGTATTCGTTTTTCGTCGCGCCAACTCTTCCATTTTGCCGCCGTCGGCATACTGCTTCTCATGGGGGGCAACCTCACGCTCTCGTATGCGGAACAGATCGTTCCCACCGGACTTGCAGCCCTGCTGGTCGCGGTTACGCCACTCTGGTTTCTGGTGCTCGATAGCCTGTTACTGGGCGACCATCATATTTCGCGGCGCGGCAAGATCGGGCTGATCATCGGGATCGCCGGGGTAATCGTGCTCATCTGGCCTGACTTGGGTCGCCACAGTTCTCTAGGACATCGCGAACTGTGGTGGTCACTTGCGTTGCAACTCGGATCCTTCAGTTGGGCGTTAGGTTCCGTACTTTCGAAAAAGTGGCAGACGGCCGCTGCCGATCCCTTCAGCGCTATCGCATGGCAGGTGATTTTCGCCGGGATCGCGAATCTGATTTTCGCGCTGCTCTTTGAGAAGCCTGCCAGCGTTACCTGGACCTTCCGTGGAGTTGCCGCGATTCTGTATCTCGTTGTTTGCGGTTCATGGATCGGCTACACGGCCTACATCTGGCTGCTGCAGCACGTTCCGACTTCGAAAGTTTCCACCTACGCCTACGTCAATCCCGTGGTCGCGGTATTTCTTGGATGGCTCGTTCTTCACGAACGCATCGACCGCTACATTCTGATGGGAAGCTTGATCATCGTGGCGTCGGTGATCCTGGTGACGAGCGCGAAAGTCTCGACTCGGACTGTCGAGGAGAGGCTCCCTGCCGTTGAGGCCGCGGGAGACTGAGTCTGCCGCAGGAAGCGGTCGGTGGTCATAACGGCAGCTACTCCTCCGGTTCTTCGGCATCACTTACCACGTCGACCACCCGTCCCCGGATTGAGAAAACCATCTTCTGCTCGTCGCCATGCTGAAAGGTAACCTTCACGGGCATGCGCTCCCATGTCGGTGCTGGACATTCCGAGTCGGGATCGTCTGCTCCCGCGGGTTTTCCCGCTTCTTTTTTCAGGATTGGTTTTCGGCGTCCCACCTGGGCGACGACGGCGTAGAGTTTCTGGCCATCTTCAGAGACGCCGCAATACGCGATGTAGTCGCGATACCAGCTTGCGGTCGAATAAAAAGGATCGAACTCGGGCAGGGTGAGTTGAGAGACGCGTCCCGTGACGCGATCGACCAGCAGCCAGCCGCCACGTTGCCATTGCCAGCGCGGAGCATTGAAACCGAACCTGCCATTCGCATCTGCGTTTTCCGTGGGCAGGGCATCATTGACGCGAAAAGCGCGCCGCACCACAAACAGGCGGTCGGTCAGTTCATGCGGAGTTCCGGTGGTATATTCCTTGAGTCGCGTATCGACAAACAGCGGGCGCACTTTCAGGTCAAGCACCTTCTGTCCCGTTGCGCTGGGCCACTTCGCAGCCGTCCATTTGCCGAAAGCGATGACATGCGGCTTCGGAACGGCAACGCATTTGCTGCCAGCGAATAAGAGCACGATGCAGATCGTGACAAAAATCGGCGAGATTTTCTGCAGCATAATGCTGAAAGACTGGCATAAGAACGGAATTGTTAGCTATGACGGCTGAACATTGAAATTGTTCGGTTTTAGCTGCCCCGGCAAAAAGCGATGCCCCAGCGAATCGGGATAAAACCGCAAATTGTTCAGGAAATAGTTGACCCGCGCACACTTTCTTGTTTCCCGCACTTGCAATATCACGGCAAATTAAGCAAAGTGATGGTATGAGCCACCCGTCGCGACTGCGACAAGCAACCCTTTCCGCGCGCGCGAACTCTTATGCCGGTATGGGTGATCTGCTGCCGGCACGGCGGAAGCAGTCCATTCTCGTGGTGGATGACAATGTCGTGAATGCGGCGCTGCTGAGGCAACTCCTCGAGACCCGCGGGTATCCCACGGTTGCGGTACAGAACGCGGCTGACGCCGAAGCGGAAATCCAGCGCGAGGCTCCCGACCTGATTTTGCTCGACGTGATTATGCCCGGCAAGAGTGGCTACCAAGTCTGCCGTGAACTTAAAGGAGATCCCAAGACCAGGCTGATTCCGATCGTCATGATCACCGGCTTGAGCGATCGCGAAGACCGTCTGAAAGGAATTGAAGCCGGCGCTGATGACTTTCTAACCAAACCGATTTGTCCGGAAGAACTTTTTGCTCGCGCCAACTCCCTGTTGAAGTTGAAGGAATTCACCGACGAATTGGAGACGGCGGATTCGGTTCTGTGCACACTGGGATTGAGCGTGGAAGCGCGCGACCCTTACACGGAAGGCCATTGCGAGCGCCTGGCGCGTAATGCCGCTGATCTGGGCCGGTTTCTCGGTCTGCAGGAGGAATCCATTGTGGCCTTGCAGCGCGGTGGCTACCTGCACGACCTGGGAAAGATTGTGGTGCCGGATGAAATCCTGAAGAAAGGCACGAATCTGACTGCGGCAGAGTGGATGATCATGAAGCAGCATCCGGTGACCGGAGAAAAGATTTGCCGCCCACTTAAGTCGTTGCGACTGGTGCTTCCGATCATTCGCCATCATCACGAGCACTCGGATGGCAGCGGCTATCCAGATGGGCTCCGGATGGGCGAGATCCCGCTCTTGCCGCGGATTTTGCAGGTAGTCGACATCTACGATGCGCTACGCACGGCGCGTCCTTATAAACCCGCGCTAGGCCACGATCGGGCCGCGCTTACCATGCGTGTCGAGGCGCGAAATGGACTCTGGGATGACGAGTTGGTCACCGAGTTCTTTAGTATGCTCGACAAGCGCCGACAAGTGGCATAGGCGACGGCTCGGACCATATTGCGCAAATGCGAACATCGGGTCATCTGATCATCGGGTCATCGGGTCATTTAAAGTCAATTGCCCAGGCTTTTGACTTTCAATCACCCGATGACCCGACCACCCGATGGGCCGATCTTTCGATCACTCGATTTCTTCCGCTTTCACGGATGATCTCGTGAGCTACTCCATTGTCATTCCCGCCTATAACGAAAGCGCGCGCATCCGGCCGACGCTGCATGCGCTTCTTCGCCATATCCAGGAACAGGGCTGGGACGCTGAAATTCTGGTGGTGAATGACGGCTCGACCGACGACACCGCGCAAATCGTGCGCGAGTACGGCAAGGAGCATCCGCAAGTTCTGCTGGTAGATAACCCTGGCAATCGTGGCAAAGGATACAGCGTTCGCAACGGAATGCTGCACGCGCGCGGCGATATTTGCCTGTTTTCGGACGCCGATCTTTCTTCGCCGATCACCGAAGCGCAGAAACTCTTCGACGCGATTGCGCAAGGTGCTGACATCGCCATCGGGTCGCGCTGGCTTCAGGTTGAACTCCAGACCGAGCCGCAACCCCTGTACCGGCAGGCCTTTGGACGAATCTTCAATCTCGTGCTGCGGTTGATTCTAGGCTTGCATTTCGCGGATACGCAATGCGGTTTCAAAGCTTTTCGTCGCGACGCCGCGCAGCGCATATTCCCGTTGCAGAGAATTGAACGCTGGGGATTCGATCCTGAGATTCTGTTTCTTGCCCGGCGCTCCGGCCTGCGCGTCGAAGAGGTTCCCGTTCTGTGGTCTCACAGCGAGGGCACCCGTTTGCATCCCCTCCGTGATGGCATACGCATGTTCGTTGAAGTTTTGCGGATCCGTTGGTACGCCATGACGGGCGAGTACACGGCAGAGGCGATCACTTCTCCCGGAAAACTTTGAGACGCAGTCACGGGTAATGGCGGCAAGATTCCTACGAGACGGCTCGCTTAATCGAGGTCGCCGCCAGTCGTGCGAACTCGGCGATCTGTGCGCCCATTTCTTCGGTGGAGACGGTGTGCTCGCCGTGCCGCGCCAGATCGCGAGTGCGAAAGCCTCCCATCAAGGTTGAAATTACTCCTGCCTCCACGCACTCCGCTTCTTTTGGTAAGTGAAAAGTGTGGCGCAGCATCAGCGCCACCGAAAGAATTGCGCCGAGCGGGTTGGCGATACTCCGGCCCGCGATGTCGGGAGCAGAACCATGCACCGGTTCGTAAAGACCGACCGCGCCTCCGATGCTGGCCGAGGCGAGCAGCCCGAGCGATCCCACGATTCCGCCCGTTTGATCCGACAGAATGTCGCCAAACATGTTTTCGGTGAGGATGACATCGAATTCCCTGGGTTTCAGCACGAGTGACATCGCCGCCGAGTCGACATACATATGCGAGAGCTGGATATCGGAAAAATCCTTGCCGACCCGGGTGACCACTTCGCGCCACAAGCGCGAGCATTCCAGAACATTCGCCTTGTCGACGGAAAGCACTCGGCGTCGCCGGGTTCGCGCCAGTTCAAATGCGACGCGGGCGACGCGCTCGATCTCGGGCTCCCCGTAGCGCATGGTATTGAGCGCCTGGCGCGCGCCAAGGGCGCCCTCAATCGAACGAGGCTGGCCAAAATATAATCCGCCAAGCAATTCGCGCACGATCAGAATGTCGGTTCCTTTAACGAGATCTTCGCGCAGAGGTGAGATTGCAGCCAGCGGAGGATAAAAGACCGCGGGACGAAGATTTGCAAACGTCCCAAGCTCCTGACGGAGCCGCAACAATCCAGCCTCGGGGCGAAGTTCGCGAGGATTCTTATCGAACGACGGATTGCCGACGGCTCCGAGCAGCACGGCTTGTGAAGCGAGGCAGGCCTGAATGGTGGCGTCGGGCAAGGGATTGCCGAATTTTTCCAGTGCAACGCCGCCAATCTCTTTTTCATCGAGTTCAAGATCGTGGCCAAAGCCGCTGGCTACTTCTTCCAATACACAAACGGCTTGAGAGGTAACTTCAGGACCAATTCCGTCGCCGGGGAGAGATATGACGCGGAGTTGCATAGAAATCTCGATTCGTATCCAAGAGGACAAACGAAGAAATGCCCAATTTAACGATGATTATGCCGCGAACGCTGAAAATCCGCTGCGCCATGGTTCACAGAAGTCTGTGATTGCCATCACATTGATCGTCGTAATGATGCGGCCGAGTTATACGCCCCAGAGATAATCTTCCTGCTCGGCGTGACGATCGCCGAGATGATCCGCATGATGATCGAACGGGATCGCGACCGGAGCCTGCTCGACACTTCCCGATATCTGGCCCGAATGCACGTCATGAGAACTCGCCGCAGCCGCGGCGGCAGCCCGAGGCAGAGGGATCGAAGCCGTTGCAGGTGGAAATTTCTTCAGTGGCGGATTGGCTCCATTGCCATTGTTCCCATTGCCATGGGCAACGTCGTGGATCAGTTCAAGCAAATGACCGTCCTGAACCTTCTTGATGCGATCGGCAAGAACCACAAACCGGCGATAAAGTTCATCGAGTTCGCGACGCTCAAACTGATGTCCCAGTTGCTCGCAGCGCAGCGCCAGCGCGTGGCGTCCAGAGTGCTTGCCGAGCACCAGCCGCGAATCTGGCACGCCCACCGATTGCGGCGTCATGATTTCGTAAGTCAGCGGATTTTTCAGCATCCCATCCTGATGAATTCCAGCTTCGTGCGCAAACGCATTGCGTCCGGTGATAGCCTTGTTGGGCTGCACCGGGACTCGCGTGATCTCCGCTAGAATCTGGCTGGCGGGAAAAATCTGCTCGCCCGCGACCGCGGTTTCGTAAGGATAGCGATCCCGGCGTACCCGCATCGCCATCACTACTTCTTCGAGTGACGCATTTCCGGCTCGCTCGCCAATGCCGTTGATGGTGCACTCCACCTGGCGTGCGCCCTGTTGCACTCCCGCCAGCGAGTTCGCCACCGCCAAACCGAGGTCGTTGTGGCAGTGAGTGGAGATCGTTACTTTCTCGATTCCCGCCACCTTCTCGTACAAGGTTCGGATCAGCTGCCCGTATTCCTCAGGCATGCTGTAACCGACCGTATCCGGAATGTTGACCGTCGTCGCCCCGGCCGCGATCACTCCTTCTACCACCTGACATAAAAACGCGACGTCGGTGCGGGTGGCATCTTCGGGAGAGAATTCAACGTCCGCGCATAATGACTTGGCGTGCCGGACGGCGTTCTGCGCCTGCTCCAGGCACTGCTCGCGGGTGATGCGCAGCTTGTATTTCAGGTGAATGTCGGAGGTGGCCAGAAACACGTGAATGCGCGGATGCGCCGCTCCGTGCAGCGCCTCCCAGGCGCGGTCCACGTCGCCCTTACAGGCGCGCGCCAGTCCAGCAATCACGGGACGCCGCACCGTCGCGGCAATGCGTTGCACGGCCTCAAAGTCGCCGTCAGAAGCGATCGGGAACCCGGCCTCGATTACATCGACGCCGAGACGATCCAGTTGCTGGGCCAAACGCAGCTTTTCCTGCACATTCATACTGCAACCCGGCGACTGTTCTCCGTCGCGTAGCGTGGTGTCAAAGATGGTTATCCGCGGCCGATCCATTGATGGCGTGCCTCCTAGTAGAGATGCTCTACAGACTGTATCGGCCGTTGGAATGAAAGAAAAGATTATTATAGTAACAGGAGCATTAGTAAGAGTGATACTATTAGCGAGGCTTATGGAACATATCTGAGGATAAGAGGTATCAGGTCGTCGATATCATGAAGACATGAGACCTAGTACCTTACGCGCTAGAACTGACACACGACACCCGAGACCTGCACCATGGACTTGGCCCAACTCGAAGTCTTCCTCAGCGTCGCGCGCGAACGCCGCTTCTCCCGGGCGGCCGAAAAACTCTTTCGCACCCAATCGGCGGTCAGCCAGACCATCCGCAAACTCGAACTCGAGATTGGAGAACCTTTATTCGACCGTTCTTCGCGCGAGGGGGTACTGACCGATGCCGGTCGCGTTCTGCAGGAGTACGCGGAGAAGTTGCTTAACCTGCGGCAGGACGCGCAGACGGCGCTGGTAGAAATGCGCGAATTGCAGAAGGGCAAACTGGTAATCGCCGCCAATGAATTTACCGCGCTCTACCTGCTGCCGGTGCTGGGCGAATATCGCAGCCTGCATCCCACCATCAAGATCACAGTGCGGCGTTCGCTCGGCAGTCAGATTCCCGACGATGTGCTCAAGCACAATGTCGAACTGGGGATCCTCTCCTACGATCCCCAGGAACCGCAATTGCGCTCGGCGGTCGTTTATATGGATGAGTTAGTGCTGATCGTCCCCCCCGGACATCCGCTGGCCTCAGCCGGCGAAGTCAGCGTCCGACAACTGGGCGCGGAGTCGTTTGTCGCGCACATTGTGACTTCTCCTTATCGCGATTTGGTGATCGAGTCCTTCCGCCGCCACAAAACTCCCCTGCACATGGATGTGGAACTGCCCACGCTGCAGGCCATCAAGCGTTTCGTCTGTATGGGCAAGGGAGTGGCGCTGGTGCCCGAAATCAGCGTGGAAAGCGAAATCAGCCGGGGAGAACTGGTAAGTATTGTGGTGCGCGATTTGCATTTTCAGCGCAAACTGCGCATGGTCTATCGCCAGGAATCTGGGCTCTCTCACGCCGGAAGAGCCTTCTTGAAAGTGGCGGAGCAGATGGCCAAAGAAAGAGGTGGTCGCTATCGCTTCCAGCGAGAAAAGTAGAGGGAATGTCAAAACCCTCAACGAAAGGGAGAAGCACGAGTTTACGCCGAGTGTATCTCGTCGCTAACCATCGCCCCTATCGCCTCCGGCACGCTCGCGTAGACATCGAAAACGGATGTCAGATTCGTAATCTCAAAGAGGTCTCGCAGCGATTTTTGCGGGCAGGCAAGCCGCAACGAGTATCCCGCCGCCTCCGCCCACATCTGAGTCAACACCAGTTCGCCCAATCCGCCGCTGTCTATGAAGTCAATTTCCCCCAGATTCACCACCATCCGGCCGCTGGCGGGTAGCACCTCGGCCACGATGGTGGAGAGCGCTCGAGCCTCGCTGCGAAAGATGGTCCGGCCCTGGCAATGGAGAACCACCGCGCCGGAATGTCCCGGTTCCAGAGTGAGTTTGAGCTTCTTGTCGTCACCCGTCGAGTTTCGTTGTTCGGTTGCTGATGACGCCCCGGCCAGGGTGCCATCCGAGAATTTTTCAGACTTCATCGCTACACCTTAGTCGCACATACAATGTGGTTGGTTGCACGCAGATGAAATTTAAGTGAATTTTCAGGAAGTGGAAAGTGGAAGTGGAGCGACGGGCGCCCCTTCGGGTAAGCTCAGGGCAGGCTCTCGCCCGTCAACGAAGCCGTGCAAGTCGATTAATTCTTGCGGCGGGACGAATCGACAGGAACGAGCGGTCGTCGCAATGGGACCATTGCGCCCTTGGAGGGATCGGCGGCGGCCGATGCTCGGGTCAGCACTTCTTTCTGAATGTATTGCACAAACTCCTGGATCTGGTGCTGCATCTCCTCCATGCGCTCGCGCATTTGCAGAATGATGGCGATGCCGCTGATGTTGACGCCCAGATCGCGCGCCAGCGACAGGATGAACTCGAGCCGCTGCAAATCTTCGTCGGTATAGAGCCGCGTGTTGCCTTCGGTCCGGCTAGGCTTGAGCAGGCCTTCGCGTTCATAGAGGCGCAGGGTCTGGGGATGGATTTCATACATCTCGGCGACGGCCGAGATCATGTACGCGCCCTTGGATTTACGCTTAGTCATCTGTGGGGACGGAGCTACATTCTTCCTAGTCGCTGTCCACTAATGTATAACAGCTGAGTCGTGAGCTGCTGCCGAAGTTGGACATGACGATTGGAAAGAGGTGAGGGGCTTCGCCCGCGATGACGGAGCGAAGCATCGTCTCCACAAGGACATTATCCCGCGAGTTCCGGTTTCGGCGCCGCCGCCGTCCAACCCGCCGGTTTCAAAGCGTGATTGATCAGATAAGCAAACACGCCCGCGCCAATCAGGATCGCCGCAAACAAGAATGAACTCATGCCGAGCACAACTTCATGTTCGCTGCGGATAATCGCAAATCCCAGCAGCAAAACGGGGGGAATGCCAAGGGCAATTGCTCCAAACAGGCCGCCCGGCACGCGGAACGGGCGCTTCAATTCCGGCTCGCGAATCCGCAAGCAGATCAGCGCCACAAACTCGAGTGTAAGGCTAGCCCCGTAAATCATGATGTCGAGCGTGACCAGTCGTTCGAAACCGAGATTCAAGGCCAGACCCCAGCCCACCGCCAGCGCCAGAATCGCAACCCAGGGCGCGCGCGATTTCGGATGCAGTTTGCCGAAGACCTTAGGAAGCATGCCATCCTGTGCCATCGCCAGCGGCAGCCGCGAGTAGCTCATGACGAGCGCATTGAACATCCCAAAGCCGCTCATCATGCCGCCAACCACAAGCGCGATTCGAAGCACGGGCCCGCCCATCAACTGCGCGATGTCAGCCCACGCTCCAGTCTCCCAGGCGCTGGCCGGAAGCCCGGTGATCCACATGGCGGCAAACGGAAGAACGTAAGTAAGGCAAACAATGACCACCGCCCACAGCATGGCGCGCGGATAGGTGCGCTGCGGACGCTCGACCTCAGTAGCAATCGTAGAGGCGTTGTCCCATCCCATGTAGTTCCACATGCAGATAAGCAGTCCGCCCAGAATGTCGACGTTTGAGGTTGTCGGCTTGGTTACGGCATTTGCCAGCGCGTGAATCTTGAATGGAGCCAGCACAAAGATGGCGGCGAACGGCGCCGACAGGGCGAAGAACAGCCACAGCGAGGTCGTGGAGACGACCTTCACTCCCATAATATTAAGCACGGCGCAGATGATCACCACGCCTAGAGCGACGGCCACGCCGCGATGATTTTCCTGAAACCAGGGGAACATGCGGGTCAGGTACGCGACAAACAGCGTCGGATAAATCGCCATATCGAAGATGGACGCTACCAGCGACAGCCAAGCCTCCTGAAATCCCCAGAAATTTCCCATGGCGCGGCGCACCCAGGCGTAGTAGCCGCCTTCGAAGGGCAGTGTGCTCGAAAGCTCTCCGATCATGAACGCGGTGGGAAGGCTCCAGAGCAGCGGCGTCAGCAGCAGGATGAGAATCGCTTTGCCATAGCCCGCTCCGTGCACGATGTCTTCCGTGCCATAGGTTCCGCCCGAGACCATGAAGAAGGTCGCGGCGACCAGGGGCCAAAGGGTGAGGCGGATGGACTTCTTCGTCTTCTGAAGCGGGGGGGCGACGGCGAGCGAAGGCTGCGAAAGGTTAGTGGTGGTTGCGGTAGCTGTTGCCAATTTCTATGGCTTCCTCCTCAAGCGACTCACTCTCACCACCGCGTCTCCCTTGAAAATGTTGCTCGCGGCTCCCGGGTGCACGTCGATTCCCGGACATGTCGGCAAAGTTTAGTTCGCATTTGTGAGATTACGGGAAATTTCCACAGATGCAAGATTTTTTTGAGAATTATTGAAAAATTTTGTCCACGGGATGGTACGGAGGTAACGATCGTGTCTCGCGCCTCTTCGGGCCGAAAGTCTCCGACTTCGACCTAGACCTTACTCCAGAGTTCTTCGCGCGGGTCCTCCGGGTTCAGCTTGGCCAACTCCCGCAGCAGTTCCTTAGTCTTCTCGTCGCGAGGCATCGGCACGGTAATCTTGATCTCGACAATCTCATCGCCGCGCGCTCCATCTTTGGTAGCCGAGGGCACGCCTTTTTCGCGCAGCCGCAGCTTCTGCCCAGACTGCGTCCCCGGAGGAATCTTCAACATGCTCCGGCCATCAATTGTAGGTACTTCGATCTTCGATCCTAAAGCCGCTTCGACGACTGTGACGGGTACCGTGATATAGATGTCGTCGCCGTCGCGGCGGAACAGAGGGTGCTCTTCGATGCGAATGATGACGTAGAGATCGCCCGCCGGCCCACCGTGCACCCCGGCATTCCCTTTGCCCGCAATGCGAATGCGTTGCCCGTCGCGGGTTCCGGGTTTGATGCGGATTTCGAGGGGATCCGTGCGCTCGATCGTGCCTTCGCCATGGCATACCGGGCAGGTCGAAATATTTTTCCCCGTCCCATGGCAGCGTGGACAGGTGACATTGAACTTCATCCGCCCACCGGTCTGCTCGATCGTCCCCTTGCCATGGCATTGCGGACATTGACCCGGCGCTTCGATGTAGCCATTGCCATGACAGTTCCCGCAAACATCGCGCCGGGCGATATTAAGCTTCATCACTCCGCCGCGAATCGCCGTCCAGAATGGAACGTTGACCTGATACTCCAGATCGCTGCCCGGTTCCGGCCCTTCGTCGGCAGCCTCGCCGCGTCCGCCGCCAGTGAAGATGCTGGAGAAGATATCGCGGAACCCGCCGCTCCCTCCGCTTGAGGACTTGCGGCCGCCAGTGCGCGCTCCCTCAAAAAGATCAGAAAAATCAAAGCCGCCAAAATCGACATTGCCAGTTCCGCCAGAGCGAGGGCCGCCCGCGCCGCCCCCGCCAAAGTCGGTCGGCCCGGCCCCTGGTTGTCCCCCGCCGCGCGCATAGGCCTCAGCCGCGGCCGGATCGATATTGTCGGAGTAGAACCCGAGCTGATCGTAAATCTTCCGCTTCTTGGGATCGCTGAGAACATCGTTGGCCTCGGAAAGCGTCTTAAACTTTTCTTCCGCGGCTTTGTCGCCAGGATTGACGTCCGGGTGATACTTACGGGCAAGTTTGCGAAACGCCTTGCGGATGTCGTCCGTGGAGGCCGACTTCTTCACGCCGAGCACGCCGTAATAATCTTTATCTTTGGTTTGGGTGGCCATCTATTTTGATTTTGTCATCTTGAGCGGAACATAGTCATCGGCGAAACCGATGGCCATGTGGAGCCGAAAGACCCCATGCCCGTCAATACTACCAGCGGCAACGCAAGGCATTCTCACCGTACTGTAATCGACTGTCCCGCAAACGCCATTTCCGCTCCCCACTTCTCAGCCAAGTCTTCCCAGCGTGGATACGGGAGAAGCACAAGGGATGGCGGCGGGCGAAAAAGATTGTCCTGATCGAGTTAACGTGAGAATGCCCTGCAAGGTTCATCGTAGCTTATGCGGGTACGGGGTCCTTCGACTACGCGAGACCTTCACTTCGTGAAGCTCTCGCTCCGCTCAGGATGACAGTGCCGAGCGGGTGTTTGCGCCCACAACTCAGTTCACCACTTCCTTCGCCTGCTCGTCCACCGCCACCGTAAACGCCTCAAAGGGAGCCGCGTCCATCGACACGGGAATCCGCTGCACTCCCGTCGCGGTTGGCGCATAGCAGTACCAGCGTCCCTCCTCGGGAACAAAATTCACAAAAAACATCTGTCCATTGACTTCGAATCTCAATTCGCTTTCCTCTTTCCACAACCCCAGAAATTTGTGATCCCGAACAAAATGAGGGATCTGCGGCTTACCGCAAAACGATCCCCCGAGATGACAACGTTCAATTTATTTAGATGCAAGCTGGGGGCGTAAAACGCGCCCCCGACCTAGCCGTCTTACTTCTTGTCTTCGACGTCCACGTACTCGGCGTCGATCACGCCTTCATCCTTCTTCTGGCCAGCGCCGTTGCTGCCTGGAGTCGCGCCCTGTCCATCGGTTGGCCCGGCGCCAGGAGCCGCGCCCGGAGCAGCCTGCGTCGCTTTGTACATCTGCTCCGCCAGTTTGTGCGATGCCGTGGTCAGCCGCTCGCGCGCAGAATCCATCTGCGACTTGTCGCCGCTTTCGATGGCCTTCTTCGCGTCCGCCAGTGCGTTCTCCACGTCTCCGCGCTCGCTGCCCGAGATCTTGTCGCCATGCTCTTTCAGCATCTTCTCGATGTTGTAGACCATCGTGTCGAGCTGATTCTTGGCCTCGATCTCTTCGCGTCGCGTCTTGTCTTCGGCCGAGTGCGCGTCGGCTTCCTTCGCCATCCGCTCCACTTCTTCCGTGGACAAGCCGGAGGACGAAGTAATCGTGATCTTCTGATCCTTGCCCGTGGCGTTGTCTTTCGCCGTCACGTTCAGGATGCCGTTCGCATCAATGTCAAACGTTACTTCGATCTGCGGGACGCCCCGAGGCGCTGGTGGCAATCCCGTCAAATGGAATTTACCCAGCGTCCGGTTCTGGGCCGCCAAAGGACGTTCGCCCTGCAGCACATGCACCTCAACCGAAGTCTGACTGTCGGCCGCCGTCGAAAACGTCTCCGTCTTCTTGGTCGGAATCGTGGTATTCCGCGGAATCATCGGAGTCGCCACTCCGCCTAGCGTTTCGATCGACAGAGTCAGAGGAGTCACGTCCAGCAGCAACAGGTCTTTCACCTCGCCGCCGAGCACGCCGCCCTGAATCGCCGCACCAACCGCTACCACTTCATCCGGATTGACGCCCTTGTGCCCTTCTTTTCCAAACAGTTCCTTTACGATCTGCTGAATGCGGGGCATGCGCGTCTGTCCGCCGACCAGCACCACTTCATTAATCTTGCTGGCATCCACGCCCGCATCTTTCAAGCACTGCTTTGAAGGACCAACCGACCGCTGCAAAATGTCCTCAACCATCGATTCCAGCTTCGCCCGGGTCAACTTCTTGACCAGGTGCTTCGGACCGGAAGCGTCCGCCGTAATGAACGGCAGATTGATCTCGGTTTCCATGGTGGTCGAGAGCTCAATTTTGGCGCGCTCGGCCGCGTCTCGCAGACGCTGCAAGGCCATCTCATTGCCCTTGCCGCGCAGGTCGAGACCTTCATCCTTCTTGAATTCGTCAATCAGCCAATCCACCAACCGCTGATCGATGTTGTCGCCACCGAGGTGCGTGTCGCCGTTGGTGGCCTTTACCTCGATGACGCCTTCGCCCACCTCGAGTACCGAAATGTCGAACGTGCCGCCGCCGAAATCGTAGACGGCGATGGTCTCGTCCTTACCCTTATCGAGGCCGTAGGCGAGCGCCGCTGCGGTAGGCTCGTTGATGATTCGCTTTACGTCGAGCCCGGCAATCTTGCCCGCATCTTTCGTGGCCTGGCGCTGTGCGTCGTTAAAGTATGCTGGCACGGTGATGACCGCCTCGGTGACCTTCTCACCCAGATAGTCTTCCGCCGCCTTCTTCAACTTCTGCAAAATCATCGCGGAGATCTCGGGCGGGGTATATTTCTTCCCCTGCGCAATGATCGCCACGTTGTCACCATCCCGCTCCACCTTATAAGGGACCATCTTCAATTCTTCGCTGACCTCGTCATAGCGCCTTCCCATAAAGCGCTTGATCGAGAAAACCGTGTTCTCCGGATTGGTAATCGCCTGCCGCTTGGCGACCTGCCCGACCAACCGTTCGCCGGTCTTGGTAAATCCAACGACCGAAGGCGTAGTTCGTCCGCCCTCTTCGTTAGGTATAACTTTCGGCTCTCCACCCTCCATTACCGCAACGCAGGAGTTGGTAGTGCCCAAGTCAATTCCAATAATCTTCCCCATAACGTATCCTCCGATAGAAATAAGTGCCTTATAATCAATGAAATGACGATTATGCTCTGGTCATCCTATAACCTGAGCGAACTACTGTCAAGGTTTAGATGATTCGAATCACGAAGAAGTTTCGAGGTTTTAACCAAAGTGAGAACCGCTGCTTCATTCATCATTCATTCTGAGGGGAGCGGATTCGAAACGCTCTCGGCTACGGCCAGAATCTCCAACGGCTCAGGCCGATCGGTGTAGTCCTCATTCGCGGAAGCGAACAGAATCGTGCCGTCGCTTTCGATCACGAAGGTTGCGGGAATCGGCAGCTCCCAACTGGAGTCGCCATTGGTGAAGGGAAGGTTGACGAACGTGGCGCGATAGAGCGCCTGCTGTTCTTCGGGGAGGCGATACACCAACCCAAACTGTCGAGCAAGCTGGTTGTGAGCGTCGACCAGCAGCGGGAAAGCAAGTTTGTGCTGGTCATGCATAAAGAACGCCTGCTTCTCCGTTTGGGGAGACACCGCGACGAGCGCCGCTCCGGTGGCTTGAATCTCGGCGGCAATATAGTTCATCGCCTCCATCTGCCCGACACAGAAAGGACACCAGCGCCCGCGGATGAACAAAACGACAAGACGACCGCGACCCAGGAGATCAGTTGAGGAAACAAGCTTGCCATTGTGGTCGGGAAGTTCGAACAAGGGCGCTTTCGCACCCACTCGAAAGACGTCAAGCGCCTTCGCGGCAAGGTCCAGATCTTTGAGTCCAGCGACAGTACGGAGATGAACCGCTTGAACGTCAGCAGGAACGTAGGCGGAGATGGCATCCTTGCGCTCGGCAAAAATGTCGCGCAGCGGCCGAAGGTCGCGGTAAGAACCGGATTCCTGGAGCGAGCGCCACTTCATGAGAGTTGCAATTGAATCATTGAGTGATTGAGGCATTGAATCATTGGCTCAAGACTCAATTTCACAATGCCGCTAATCACCCAATGCCAAAATGTTTCAAGGCTTCAATGCTTCAATTACTACATTCCCGGGAACTTCATGCCTGCCATCCGGCGTGCGAAGCTCGGCTTGCCCATTTGCTTGAACATTTTTTTCATCTGGGCGTATTGGCGGAGCAGATTGTTAACCTCCTGCACGCTGGTGCCGGAGCCGCGGGCGATGCGTTTGCGACGGCTTCCATTGATCGATTCGTGATGGTTGCGCTCATATCCCGTCATCGAATTGATGATGGCTTCGACGCGGTTAATCTGCTTCTCATCAACTTTGTCAGCCGCCTTTTGCAGACCGGAGAACGCGCCGATACTGGGCAACATGCCCATGAGACTTTGGATCGATCCCATCTTGCGAACCTGCCGCAACTGGTCACGGAAGTCTTCCAGCGAAAAGCCGTCGCCACTGAGAGCTTTGGTCGCGAGCTCGCTGGCTTTCTTCTTGTCGATCTGCGACTCGGCCTTCTCGATCAGAGAGAGGATGTCGCCCATGCCCAAAATGCGCGAGACGATGCGATCAGGGTGAAAGGGTTCAAGCGCATCGTACTTTTCGCCGATGCCGATGAACTTGATCGGCTGGCCAGTCACCTGGCGAATTGAGAGAGCCGCGCCGCCGCGAGCGTCGCCGTCCATCTTGGTGAGCACGACGCCGGTGAGCGTCAGCTTCTTATGGAATTCGTCGGCCGACTTGACCGCATCTTGCCCAGTCATCGAATCGGCAACAAACAAAATTTCCTGCGGATTGAGCAGGCGCTTAAGCGACTGCATCTCGTCCATGAGTTGGTCGTCGATGTGGAGACGACCCGCAGTATCGACGATGAGCACGTCGCAGCCCGAGTTGATGGCCTCACGGCGCGCTTCTTTGGCCAGGCGTTCAACGGTAGCGGTATTCGCCTCGTCAACCTCGCCTTCATAAAGGTTGGCTTTGATCGCCGCTGCCACAACTTTAAGCTGCTGGCGGGCAGCGGGACGGTAAACGTCCACCGAGACCAGCAGCGGCCGGTGTCCACCATTCTTGAGCCAGTTGGCAAGCTTGCCCGAGGTTGTCGTTTTGCCCGAACCCTGCAGCCCTGCCATCAGCACAACGGTTGGCGGTTGCGAAGCGAACTTTAACTTAGCTGTATCCTGGCCCAGAGTAGCGACCAGTTCGTCGCGGACAATCTTAATGACCTGTTCGCCGGGAGACAGCGCGGTCAACACTTCCTGTCCAATAGCTTTGGCTTGAATGCGGTCGATGAGGTCTTTGACAACCTTGAAGTTGACGTCGGCCTCAAGCAGCGCCAGACGGATTTGTTTCATCGCCTCGGAAATATTCTCTTCGGTGAGAACAGCTTGTCCGCGAAGCGACTTAAAGGCGCGCTGGAGTTTTTCCTGGAGATTCTCAAACATAGATTTGAAAGCCTATTTTAGCAGCCGCCCGTCAGGGACACCTCAAGTTTGGTGCGCTAAGGGACAGACGATTGCTCGAAAACCATCTCAAAATATTTTTTAGATTTCCTTCCAGGGTGCGTCGACCCCCGGAGCTCCTCACTTTTTAGGGTCGTCAAGCCTATTCGCAAACAGCATGTTTACGGTTACATGGTGTTCTTCAACATCAACATCTGCCGCAACAACCATGAGGACGTGCAGAAACTCACTGAATACGCGCACGCGCATCGCCTCGCCACCGACTACCACATCAATGAGATGCCCATGCTTGAGCAGGATGAGCATTTCAAGCATTTAAACGAGAACCCGACCTACATCCGGCCTGAGGATTGGCGTTCGGTCGATGCGCTCATTGACTGGATCATCGAGAAGAACAAAGCCGGATACCAGATGGTGAACTCGGTCCAGCGCCTGCAGGAGATGAAGACCTTCGTCCGCATGTCCTCAGGACTCGACCTGAAGAAATATGGATGGTATGGCCATGGTGCGGGCACGAACGGCAACAGCAACGTTGCTGCCATGCTTGCCCGTACTCCAGGCATCGCGCAAGACGATAGCGGCGAATTGCACTTCACAGACTGGAACTGCCGTGCCGGCCAGAACAACGTCATCATCCGAACCGATGGCACGGTCGCTCCCTGTTTTCCGATGTATCCTTCGACATTCGACTGGGGGAACATCGACAAGCCGAACTTCGACCAGCAGCAACTCAAGGAAATGAAACATACGTGCCAGCGGCATTGCTTCTCCACACTCAATCACAACCTTGGGTATTGCTACAACGATGCCCGCGTCATCAAGTGGGTGTGGAAGCAAGCGGTCACGAATCGCATGCAGGGAGGGGCAAGAAGTTTCGAGGACTGAGGGCCGCTTAGTCTGACTGCATCACTCCACCTTCGGTCGCGCCATTTCAAACCGCTCCGTGGTGCGTGTGTACTGCATGCCGCCCATGCGTCCGATCAGGTCGAGTGAATTCCGGTCGAGACGGCCGTCTTTCAGATGCTGCTCGTCGATGTGAACTGAGACAATTTCGCCAATCACCAGACTGCTGCCCTCGGGCGCGGGATTGAAGTCGAGAATTTGATGCAGCGTGCATTCGAAGCTGACAGGAGAATGCGCTACGCGCCGCGGGCGCACGACGTTCGACGGCGCCGAGGCGACCTTGGCCAGTTCGAATTCATTGACGGTGGCGCCGTACTCCCCGCTGGTCAGGTTCATGGCTTCTGCCAGTTCGAAGGTGACCAGGTTGATCACGAATTCTCGCGTCTCACGAATATTCCGCAGAGTGTCTTTAGGCTGAGCAGCGTGCGCTCCTACGGATTGTCCGGTCCCCTCCGATGCCTTCGCCAAGCGCATCCCGGGCGCAAATGCCAATAGCGGAGGTTTGGCGCAAACGGCGTTGAAAAAGGAAAAAGGCGCGAGGTTGGGTTGTCCGGAGGCGCTGATACTCGAGACCCACGCGATCGGCCGCGGCGCAACGGCGTTAATCAGAATGTTGTAGAGCTCACGATGCGGAAGTTGTGATGGTGTGACGTCCATGAGGTGGAGTATAGCTGCTAAACTTCGCGGCGACTCTGTCAGCGCGTTCCGCCAAACAACTCCTTCGCGGCGACCACCGTGTTGCAGTGAATTGTGATTGTGTCTTCGAGTTTCAAGGCGTATCCGCCAGCGAGCGTGACCATCACTGGGATGTCTTGGGCCTTGGCGATTTCATACACGAGAGCATCGCGCTTCTTCAACCCCTCAATTGTCAGCGACAGTCCGCCCAGTTGATCCTGGCAATACGGGTCGGCTCCAGCGAGGTAGCAAATCAGTTCCGGCTTGAACTTCTCCAACCCGATACTGAGCGCCTCGCCCAGGCACGCTAGATATTCCTCGTCGCCGATTCCGTCGGGCAAATTCAGGTCAAGTGACGAAGGAGGTTTAAACGCCGGATAGTTGTTGAGCTGATGGAGCGATATGGTAAAGACGTCCGCGGCGGGTGCGCTTCGTGGTCTTGTCCCGTAAGGAGTTGGTCGCGCGGCGTTACGCGCAGGATTCGGAGCCGCCGCTGACGTCGACCCAACCAGATCGCTGGGAACACCCGATCCTCCGAAAATTACCGCTGTGCCGTTGCCTTGATGGACGTCACAATCGACGGTCATTGCAGTGCGAATCTTCTCTTCGTGCTGCATGCAGCGAATGGCGACAGCCACGTCATTGATCACACAGAAGCCCTCGCCGTGATCGGGGAAAGCGTGATGGAAACCTCCGCCGATACTGATTGCTACTCCGTCATTGAGGGCGTGATCGGCGGCCAGTACCGAGCCGCCAGCAGCGAGCCAGAAGGCGCGCACCAGTTCCAGTGAATAGGGGACTTCGAGCTCCAATTCTTCTCGTACGCTAAGCGTTCCCGTTTTCAATTTCTCAACATACCGCGGAGTGTGCACGAGCAACACGTCCTCGTCGGTGGCGGGGCGAGGAGTAACGAAATCGGAAGGCGCAGCCACTCCGGTCGCGAGCAGGCGATCGTGAATGCGCTTATATTTTTCGGCGGGAAACACATGAGAGCCGATGGGCAAATAGTAATCGTCGCTGTAGACGAGCTTAAAAGGCAGCATGAAAACCCAGCAATCGGCGCTCGATAAGTCGAGCGCTGAAAACTCCATATCATACGCGATTGCGGGAATCTTGCAGTGACGGTTCACGGGCATCCCGCTGCCCAAGAGCCTCTGCTGGAGTTCCGCTTGTCGCGTGCATGGTTGTGTCGAAGAATTCGTCAGCTGTTAAACTTGACAATTGCCTCCCAAGAAGAAATTGCCGCTTCAGGATAATGCCGTCTCCGTGCCTACGGCCACTTCCCCCCAACGTGCGACTGAAGGCAAGGGGCGAATTTTCCTGATCGATACTATGTCGTTTATCTTCCGCGCCTACCACGCGATGGCGCGGCAGCGTCCGATGTCCACAAAGACCGGAGTTCCAACGGCAGCGACGTACGTTTTTGTCAACATGCTGCGCAAGCTGCGCGACGATTTTTCACCTGAGTATCTGGCGGCGGTATTCGACGTGGGCGCGCCGACGTTCCGCAATCAGCAGGCAGAAGCGATTACGACAATCCGCAAGTTCGACATTAAGACACAGACCTTTAAAGAATCGCAGTACGGTGGCTACAAGGCGAACCGCGCCGAAATGCCGGGCGATCTCGTGCAGCAGATTCCGTACATCCGGCGCGCGCTGGAAGCCTATCGCATTCCAATTCTGCAACTGGAGGGTTACGAAGCAGACGATGTGATTGGGACCCTGGCACGAAAAGCGGCGGCAGAATCGTATCCCGTGTTCGTGGTGTCGAGCGATAAAGACATGCTGCAGTTGGTAAACGACAAGGTATGTGTGCTGAATCCGCCGAAAGACAACCTGATTTGCGATGCGTCGAAGGTGGAAGAGATTCTTGGCGTGCCTCCGTCGAAAGTGGTGGACGTGATGGCGCTGCGCGGCGATTCGATCGACAACATTCCGGGGGCACCCGGCATTGGTGATAAGGGGTCGGTGGATCTGATTCGGCGCTTTGGAAGCGTGGAGCAGGCCCTGGAACATGCGGCTGAGGTCGAGAAGAAAACCTATCGGGAATCGTTGCAGAACAATCGCGACAACATTCTTTACAGCAAGCAACTGGTGACGATTGATACCAATGTCGCGGTCGATCTGAATGTGCCGGCCATGAAAGCGGACGAACCGGATGTCGAATTTCTGCGCGCGCTTTTTGCTGAGCTAGAGTTCACTTCTTTGCTGAAAGAGTTGCTTCCAGTAGTTGAAGTGAAAGAGGGCGACTACCGCGAGATCAAGTCGAAGGCGGAGTTTGAAGAGTATCTGAAAGGTTTGGACGAGGGCGCGCCGCTCGCGGTGGCGATCTCAAGCGAGCAGACCGAGAGCACTGATTCCGAATCTGCGCTAGATGACGGGTCAGGGCCGCCGCAGTCGGGGTTCCTGGCTTTGCGACCCGCGGATGAGGCGCCAAGTGCTGCTGCCGTCGAGCGCTTTGCCGTGTCGAATGCGCCTGGATTCGGAGCGATGGTTGTGCTGGAAGATCGAGCGCTCGTCGATCTGGTGAAGAGCGTACTCGAAGACGCCGCGCGGCCCAAGACGCTCCACGATCTCAAATCTGCGCTGCATTATTTTGGTGAGCGTTTTGGCGAGCACGGCATTGCTCTGGCCGGAGTTCAGCATGATCCGATGCTTTATTCCTACCTGCTCGATCCGACCTACTCGTCACATTCCTTGCCTGAGGTGGCGCTGCGGAGATTCAATTTGAAGCTGAGCGGCAATCTGGCAGAGGCCGCAGATATAGCCGGCAGACTGGCAAGCGCGCTGCGCAAAGAAGTTGATGATCAAGGACTGACGTCGGTGTACGAAGAGATCGACGCACCACTCGTGCCCGTGCTGGAACGAATGGAATCTGCCGGCGTGAAAATTGACCTGTCGGCGCTCGAACAGATGTCAGCGAAATTGCAGCGCGAGGCCGCAGCCAAGGCGCGAGAAATCTACGAGCGTTGTGGCATGGACTTCAACATCAATTCCCCGAAACAGTTGGGCGATGTGCTCTTTAACAAACTGGCCCTGCCGATCCCGGTGAAATACGGGAAAGGTAAGAAAATTTCGACGGCCGTGGAAGTATTGGAAGGGCTGGCGGAGGAGCACGAAGTTCCGCGACTGGTGCTCGAGTACCGCCAGCTGACAAAGTTGAAATCGACTTACGTGGATGCATTGCCGGCGCTTATTCGCAGCCATAGCGGCCGCGTACATACGACGTTCGGGCAGACAGGCACGGCGACGGGACGACTGTCATCGGCGAATCCGAACTTGCAGAATATTCCGATTCGCACCGAGCTTGGAAGAGAGATTCGGGCGGCCTTCATCGCTGAACCGGGGCACGTGCTGCTGGCTGCGGACTATTCGCAGATCGAACTCCGGCTGCTGGCACATTTTTCGAAAGACAAGCTGCTGGTGGAAGCCTTCCGGCACGGAGATGACATTCATACGCTGACAGCATCGCAGGTGTTTGGCGTACCGCCGTTGATGGTTACTCCCGACCATCGCCGGCAGGCGAAGGTGGTGAATTTCGGGATTGTCTATGGTCTTTCGGCATTTGGGCTAGCGCAAAATCTGGGTATCGAGCCCGCTGAAGCCAGAAAATTTATCGATGCGTACTTTGAAAAATACGCGGGAGTGCGGGCCTTCATCGATGCCACGCTCGAGCAGACGCGGCGTGACCAGAAAGTGAAAACAATGTTCGGGCGTATTCGGCCGATTCCCGATATCAACAGCAAGAACGCCACCCAGCGCGGGTTCGCGGAGCGCACAGCGGTGAATACGCCGTTGCAGGGAACCGCCGCCGACCTGATCAAGCTGGCGATGATCCAGATTGACAAGGAAATCCAGAAGCGGGAATTGAAGTCGCGGATGACCTTGCAGGTGCATGACGAGCTTGTGTTCGAAGTTCCCGAGAATGAAGTGGACACAATGCGGCGGTTGGTGCGGGAGCACATGGAGGGAGCGCACGCGCTCGCAGTTCCACTGATCGTGGAAATCGGGGTCGGCGCAAACTGGCGGGACATGGAATAGGGATTGCCGAATCACGAGGCAGAAGGGCGAGCAAACTATTTCAACCCTTCCGTTTCAGGTTTCGATATACTCCGGGGAACGATTCCTAGCAAGCGCCGCGTCGTCGATTCCAGCCGCTGTGGCAGGATGTTTCATCCTGCGGAGGCAGTCTGATGAGTGCAGCTCCATCGCTGGCGTTGGAAAAAACGCCGCGACGCGTTTTCCCCCGGCATCCCATCAACGTACCGCTTGATTTGATCGCATTGCGATTCGGAGTTCCCGAAAATTTACCCGGCCGCTGCACCGACATCAGCGAAACGGGTGTGGGTGCAGTGGTGGCCGGAGAATTAGCGGCGGGTCAACAAGTCGCAGTCGAGCTACGCCTGCCAAATGTTGGTGTGCCGGTTCGCGCCCGCGCAGTGGTTCGTCGTCAGTTCCGCCTCCATTGCGGGCTTGAGTTTGTAGGCCTGTCAGTGGAGCAACGAGAGATGATCCGGTATTGGACTTACCGCTCCACCACAGAGCCTGTGAATTTTAAAGAACCGGTCGATGTAGAAGGAGCCGAAGAAGAAGATCCTGGAAAAAACGAAGAAGAGGACAGAGCCGGAACCGAAGCAGACGTCGTGGCGGCGGAGCTGCCTCCCGCAACCCAACGGAGAATTCGCATCGGGCGCCGTAGATTTTATGTGCTCCTCGCGAGTTTGTTCCTGCTGAGCGCTATGGGATGGTGGCGGTGGCAGAGATCATGGAACGAATTGGAAACGCACGCGCAGGCGGCAGGGCCGGGGCTGCGAGTTTCCGAGAGCCAGGTTTCTCCGGAGATTACCGTTTCCGCCGAAACCATGAACAAGCGAATTCTGACCAAGATAGACCCGATTTATCCCGAGGCAGCGCGAGCGGCCGGGATCGAAGGGTTGGTCGTGTTGGACGCCGTGATCGCGGCGGATGGCAGCGTACACCGTTTGCGCCCTTTGTTCGGGGCCGACCTGCTGGTGCAGTCGGCGATCGAGGCGGTGCAGTCCTGGAAATTTGAACCGTATCTCTCGAACGGCAAAGCGGTTCCAGTTGAAACCTCGATTACCGTTGAGTTTCGACTTCATTGACGGGGCGCTACTCGAACGTTTCAGCTTGCTCGAAAGGCACACCACGCTGGTCTTTTGCAGAGACTATCGCGGAGATGATCGCTGATTTTCCACTCGCTTCACTATCGAGTTGCCAGTCGATGTTCAATACCGGATCGTTCCACGCCACCGTACGCTCGTGCTCGGGCGCGTAAAAGTCCGTCGTTTTATAGACGACGTGAGCGGTCTCGGAAACGACTCGGAATCCGTGAGCAAATCCTCGCGGAATCCATAACATGCGTTTGTTGTCACCGGAAAGTCTGAAGGACTCCCATTTCCCGAAGGTGGGAGAGTTGCGGCGCAGGTCGAGCACGACGTCAAGAATCTCGCCGGTAATCGCGAAAACGATTTTACCTTGCGACTGGCGAATCTGGTAATGCATGCCGCGGATGACATTTCTTGCGGAATAAGAATGATTGTCTTGTACGAACAATTCCGGAATGCCGAGTTCGGCAAAGGTGCGCTGGTTGTAGCTTTCCAGAAAGAAGCCGCGGTCGTCGCCGAACACGTGGGGTTCGAGGAGTAGAAGTCCCGGAAAACTGGTGGTGATTTTGTTCATCCGGCGGTCTTCATCATAATCATAGAGTCATCAGAAAACGCGTTCTCGCAACATTTGCAGAAGGTAAGCGCCGTATCCGTTGCTGCGCATAGGTTGCGCGATGGCTTCGAGTTGCGCGGCACTGATGTAGCCGGAGCGATAAGCGATTTCCTCGGGGCAGGCGACCATTAGGCCCTGCCGGTTTTGCAGCGTCTGAATGAATAGCGACGCCTCCATCAAGGCTTCGTGCGTGCCCGTGTCCAGCCAGGCCGTGCCTCGTCCCATGACGCAGACGTTGAGTTGCTTGCGCTCGAGATACGCGCGGTTGACGTCCGTGATTTCCAGTTCGCCTCGCTTCGACGGCTTGAGATTCGCCGCAATTTCGATAACCTGCCGATCGTAAAAATAAAGCCCGGTGACCGCATAGCGGGATTTCGGGTGCTTCGGTTTCTCCTCAATACTGATCGCCCTTGGCGTCTTTCCCTGCGGATCGAACTCGACGACACCATAGCGCTCAGGGTCATTGACGGGATACGCGAAAACACGGGCACCCTTCGCCTGAAGGGTGGCCGCGCGCAGTTCTTTGACCAGGTCGTGTCCGTAGAAAATGTTGTCGCCGAGCACGAGCGCGCAACCACTGGAGCCGATAAATTCCTTGCCGATCAAAAATGCCTGGGCAATGCCTTCGGGTTTCGGTTGCCGAGCGTACTGAATATTCACGCCGTAACGAGAGCCATCGCCGAGTAGGTGCTGAAACCGCGGCAAGTCATCGGGCGTCGAAATGAGCAAAATATCGCGAATGGCCGCCAGCATCAGCGTGGAAAGCGGGTAGTACACCATCGGCTTGTCGTACACCGGCAGCAGGCTCTTCGGAAGCGCATGGGTGACAGGATAGAGGCGCGTGCCCGAACCTCCCGCGAGAATGATGCCTTTGTAATGCGGCGCTGCTCTTTTAGCCATGTCGAGTTTCAGTCTCGGCCTTTCTTTTCAACTTTCGAGTGCAACTTGTCGTTCTCATCGTTCGGTGGCGTAGTGCTTCGCCATCCATTGACGATAGCCGCCGCTGGTAACGCTCCGGACCCAGTCTTCGTGCTCAAGATACCAGCGGACGGTTTTCCGGATGCCGCTTGCAAACGTCTCCTGCGGCTTCCAGTTCAGTTCGCGCTCGATCTTGTGGGTGTCCATGGCGTACCGCCGGTCGTGGCCGGGCCGATCTTCTACGAAGGTGACGAGATTATTATGCGGAAGCACGGGATCGTGCGGGCGCAATTCGTCGAGCAGTTGGCAAATGGCTGCGATGATTTCGAGATTCTTCTTTTCGCTGCGTCCGCCAATGTTGTAAGTTTCGCCGACGCGCCCCTGAGCGAGGACGGTGCGAATGGCGCGGCAGTGATCCTCGACATAAAGCCAGTCCCGAATATTTTGGCCATCACCATAGACCGGGAGCGGCTTGCCGGCGCAGGCGTTCAGGATGATCAACGGGATCAGTTTTTCCGGAAACTGATAAGGCCCGTAGTTGTTGGAGCAGTTGGTGGTTAAGACCGGAAGGCCGTAAGTGTGGTGATAGGCCCGAACCAGATGATCAGAGGCCGCCTTGGACGCGGAATACGGGCTGTTGGGAGCGTAGGGTGTGGTCTCGCTGAAAGCCGGATCATCGGGGGCAAGAGATCCATAGACCTCATCGGTTGAGACGTGAAGAAAACGGAATGATGCGCGATCGGATTGCGGGAGCTCGGACCAGTAGGCTCTCGCCTCTTCGAGCAGATTGAATGTGCCATTGACGTTGGTGCGGACAAAATCATCGGGGCCGTGGATGGAGCGGTCGACATGGCTCTCAGCGGCAAAGTGGACGATGGCGGCGGGTTGCTCGCGCTGCAGCAAATTGCGCAAAAAATCGCGATCGACAATGTCTCCCTGCTCGAAGCGATAGCGGGGATCCGCTTCGACGGCGGCCAGGCTATGAAGATTGCCGGCGTAGGTCAGTTTGTCGAGATTGAGAATGCGGGATCGTTCCGAAGCAATCCACCGAAGAATAAAATTCGAGCCAATGAAGCCGGCGCCGCCGGTGACGAGTATGAGATCTTCCATGGTGCACATGGGTCGCAACCCGCCCCCATGAACTTGAGCGGCGCACCCGTGGTCCAATTCTAATCACAATCGTCGTCGGCTGTGCATTACGTCGTTGGGTTCGGACGGTGATGAGGCTCCGCTGGTTCGAACGGGAAGAACACCCGGCCACCACACATCCGTTTTCGGAGTGCGCTTCCAGCATCTGACCAAGAACCTGAATAAGGCCACTCTGTCGGCGCGTCTGCGGATGAATGCACCTTCGATGCTTGAATTGCGCGCGCAATGTACTTTCGCACATCAGAGCACTGCGGCTTGGTCGAGAGGCGATCTTGGGAGTCTGGATGTGAGGCCCGGCTGATTCGCGTGCTCGCTCCAGCCCAGAACGTTGTAATAGGCGGTTTGAATCGAGCGGGCGATTTCGGGCCAGAGATACTGGCTCTGAATGCGCTCTCGTTCTCGGGTTGCGGCCAGCCGGCGAAGTTCGGGATTTTGGATCAGCAAGCTGAGCATGCGCTCCAGATCTGCCCGGTCGCCGCTCCGGAAGGTGAAGCCAGCGCCTTCGACCACTTCATTGTTTTCTGGAATATCGCTGGTCAGTACGCACACTCCCGCCGCCATGGCATCGAGTAGTGCCAAAGAGAGGCCCTCAAGTTCAGAGGGCAGAACGAACAGAGCGGCATTGGATAGAAGCTCTTCGAGATTGTTGCCAGACACCCAGGGAAGGAATCGGATCCGGTCGGATTCGTGACGGCGCAAGCGCTTGACGTAAGAGTCCGAGTGACTCGATCCTCCGGGAGCACGAGTTTCATGCTGGTTTCGACATGTTCGAAGGCATCGATGAGAAGATGGCAGTTCTTTTCCGGCGAAAACCTGCCGAGGAACAGAACATAGTTGTCGGGAACGAGATCCCATTCGGTCAGTTGCCGGGGCAGACGCGGGTGTGCGAGAGTGGCGCCGTTCGGGATATAGACGGTGTCCCGATGGTACTGCTGCCGGTAATGGCGCTGCAGCGTCCGCGAGACCACCATGGTGGCATCTGGAGAGGAGACGGCGGCCGCTTCTCCCCAGCGCAGCACGCGCGCCGCGATCCGGCCCCACTTGCCGCGCTGCCAGTCGAGCCCCTGCACGGTGACGACCGTTTTTTTCCCGGCTAGCCGGGGAAGGAATGAAAACAGCGCTGGTCCCAGGCAGTGATAGTGGACGACATCATAGTCCGACATCATGGCGTGTGCGGTACTCAGCAAAGCGTGCACGACCGTTTCCAGGTGCTTGGAGCGGATCGTTGGCAACCGTCGCACACGCATGCCGTTATGTGAGTCCATGGGAGGAGTGAAGTACGTGCGGCAATAAACGGTTACTTCATGCCCCAGCCGCGCTAGTTCGTGGCCAGCCTGCTCGTAATACGATTCAATCCCGCTGTATTTGGAGACGACGCCGCGTCCGCCAATGAACGCGACGCGGACGCTTCGGCGCGGACGTGGAACCTCTGGTAATGCAGAGAAAGACAGGGTCGTCCTGGTGACTGAGAGCCGGCGGTACAGGTCGAGGAGCTTCTCCATGTGTTGACCAGGGTCGTGATTGGTTTTGACACGACTACGGGCAGCGGCTCCCATCTTCTTGATCAGATCGGGGCGGTCGAAGAGAAATCCGATGGAATGCGCGAGTTGTTCGCGGTTTCCATCGGAATAAAGCAGGCCAGTGACGCCATGTTGAACGAGTTCCCGGCGCGAACCAAGGTCGGAGGCGATGACCGGGCGTCCCCAGGTATAGGATTCCAGGATCGACTTACCCAAGGTCTCGTAGGCGTGCGATGGAAAAATGGAGAAGGTGCAACCGGAGATGAGTTCCTGGAGTTGCTCGCCATGCACCATGCCTGCGAACAGGATGTGCTTCAGATTCAACTCTCTCGCCAGCGCCTCCAGGCGCGGCCGTTCGGGTCCGTCGCCCGCGATCACGAGAGGGATGTGCGGCAATTGGACCATGGAGCGCAAAAGCTCATAGACGCCTTTCTCGGGAGAGAGGCGGCCGAAGTAAAGCAGGTATCCCTCATCAGAGGTGAGCTGTTCCTCGGCAGGAAGAGCCTGGAAGTGCGGCAGGACTTCGATGCGTCGCGCTGGCAAACCGCTGGCGATCAATTTATCGCGTACGAATTCGCTCGGAGCCAGGAAAATGTCGACGCAGTTTTCGTAGGTTCGCAACCATTTGTGCAGGTATGCCTCGGCGGCAAGAACCATGGCGCTCGATCGTGGGCCGGTGTAACAACCTTGGGTCACGGCGTTGTAGAACGCGCCGTTCTTGCAGTGCTCAGAGCAGGCGCGGCCATCGGCAACAAAATTGTAGGTTGGGCACAAGATCTTAAAATCGTTGATGTGGTAGACCACGGGAACCCACTGACGCTTGAGTTCCCAAAGAATCGAGGGCGACAGATGGTGATAGATTCCGCGGATATGAGCCAGGTCAGGGAAAAAATCGGTCACGCACCCGCGCATAGCGTGCCGGGCAGAGGGAGAGTAAATGGCGTGCGCTGCCATCCTGACCTTCTTCAGAAACCCAGCACTCCGATCTTTGAACTCCACATGCGGAATGTAGTAACTGCGTCCTGCGAACGACGGAGCGTGGCCGTGGTCCATGCTGAACAGAGCTGTTTCATGGCCGCGTTCATCCATTCCGTGAATGAGGTCGAAGAGGTAGGCTTCCGTGCCACTAAACCGATAGTTGTATTTGTTGCAATACAGGATGCGCATGGTTACCTTCCGATTGAGAAATGCGGGTCAGGAACTGTTCCACAAACGTGCGTAGATTGCGCTGGCGATTGTAGGAAGCTGCGACGGTTCCGGCGGCAGCGCGCTGGATTCCTGCCAGGGAATTTTTGTGGTCGAGAATCCAGTGGATGTTGCTGACAAAATCGGGCAAAGAGCCGGGCGGGTAGAGAAATCCTGTGCGTTTGTGCTCGACTAACTCGGGAATACCAGTGATAGCGGGAGCCAGCACCAGTTTTTCGTGAGCCATCGCTTCCATCAGCACTACCGGGATTCCTTCACTCTTGCTGGTCATGACGACCAGGTCGGAATAGCGGTAATAACCGGGAAGGTCGGCACGCGGCACGTGGCCTATCAGATAAACGCGCTCCTGGAGTTGCAACGACGCAATCTGCTTTTCAAGAGCGGGCCGCTCGGGTCCTTCGCCGACGATCCAGCAGAGGAAGTCGAGACCTTGATCACGAAGCACGGCGCAGGCCTGAATCAAAAATTCATAGTCCTTCACAGCATGCAGCCGTCCGACGGAGAGGATACAGAACCGCCGCCGCTCCGTCTCGGCTGGTGGTGCGGCTACCGGCCAGTTGAGTACGCGATCGACGCCGAGCCGTTGCACTACCACCTTTTCCGGCGCGGTTGAAGGATAGTTGCGGAGAATGTACTGGCGATTGAAGTCGGAAACCGTTACGCAAAACTGGCACGCTTTCAACTTGGCCGAAAGCAGGTCCGCTCGTTGCAGCAGATCCGAGCCATGCAGTGTGAAACTGAAGCCGATTCCGAGCAGACGGGCGGCCGCTAAAGCCATCCAGGATGCGAAATATCCGTGATGCGCATGGATGTGCTCCACCTCCAGGGGGGCCAACTGTTCTGCCAGCGCGGCGCCCATCACGGTGTGTGCGAGCGCGCGAATGCGCATGGTGGGAGACGCGTCGCGGTCACAGAGTATGGGTCGCAACAGGTGCCAGAAACTGCGGCAATCGGAAGCCAGCCGGCGGCCGGCATGCACCAGTTCATGGTCAGAGAGGGGCTGAAAGTAGAGGGTCTCTTTCCAGAAGACGCGCTCCGCCAGACTGAGCGCCTGCGGCGACACACGTTTGCCGCTGCAGGGGATAACGAGCGCCCCACATCGCCGAAGTTCCTTGATTTCGTCCATCACGTAAGGTTCGAGGGGAGACGGAAATGCGTTGGCGATGTAGGCGATGGTGGTCATGCGGCAGACTCATCCGTGGCGCAGAGCATCCCGGCAACGGTGAAAATAAGTCCAATCACGAACTGGTACGCCATGTCGACGAAGAAGGCGTTGAAGAGATAAACGCTAAGCAAGATTGGCCAGACCTTGCGCACGGAAGCGACGACGCCATGCTCCCCAGGCCGAGCGCGCCAGCACAGGCGAAGGAGGTTGAAGAAAAGAATGCCGTAGAGGGCCAACCCGGGCACGCCGAACTCAACCAGCAAGGCGAGATAAGTGTTGTGCACGTAGAAGGTGCGGAGATGATAGCCCTGCATACGGCGGCCAAGCTCGGAATACATATCGCGGGCAGGCCAACCGGTCAACGGCCGCTCCTGAAACATCGCCCAGCCGGCCTCGTATACAGCCAGGCGCGCTTCGACCGGACCGCGTTCTTCGGTCCGATCGCCAAGAGTCGTCTTCAGCGAATGATTGCTGAAACTGATGGCCAAGCCAAACAGGAGACCCACCGCAGCCAAAAGAGTGCACACGGCCAACAGTCGGCGTTTGACTAGACGAAATCCGAGGACGACTGTGGAGACGGCAAATGAGATCCAAACGGCGCGCGTCATAGTGGCGAGAATGGCCAGGGGAAGAGTCAGCCACAGCAAGCCGACGATGCTTTTATGTTTGTGCGAGACCGCAAGCAAAAGAATCCCCAGGAGGTTCAGCGAAACGCCATTGGCTACTGCCTGAAGAAATGGACCGCGAGCGCGATCGGGATGAAAACCAAGGCTTTCGTCCAGGATGAAGCGCGGAAAGATGAGGGAGCGGGCATCCACGAGGAAAGCGATGGCGATGAACACCAGATAGCCAAAGGCCAAGATGGTGAAGATTTCGAGGTGGCGTCGTCTGCTCTCGACCATCACCTGCAATCGAATCATGTCGACGTGGCGTTAATTGCTGGCAACCACGTTCCGGACCTGAGCCTGCTGCGCTGGTTACGGGTTTCGTATCCGCAAGTCGCGCCCGTACTGCTGGCGGAGAACGATGACCGCGAGCTGGTGGTGAGCGCCTTGCGGGCGGGGGCCAAGGGTATTTTTCTTTTTACCCGCACTCCCTTTGCGATGCTCTGCAAATGCATCCAATGTGTTTTCCAGGGAGAGGTTTGGGTGAACAGCCAGCAGATGAATTACCTGCTGGACGCGGTATCGGAGGTGCCAACGCTTCGAGTCGTCAACGCCAATGGCAGGGCTTTGCTGACGCCTCGCGAAGAGCAGGTGGTCGCGCTCGTTGCCGACGGCTTGACCAATCGCGCAGTCGCCGGCGAACTGGGTCTCAGCGAACATACCATCAAGAAATACCTGCTGCGCATCTTCGATAAAGTGGGAATCTCCAGCCGGGTGGAACTGGTCCTCTACGCTATGTCGCACGGCGAGCATCGCGCGTCGGAATGGATGCCGAGTAATGCCTGAGCGCGAAACGAAAGCGGGGCAGATACAATGGTAGTATGCGAGATGGCGAGGGAATCGCTCGGTGACGAGTTCAGAACTTCCGTCCAAATCCACGTCGATGTCTACGTCCAACTCCGACGCGTCTAACTCGAACGTTGCGCGCCGGCGCTGGACTGTAATTGCATCCGGCTTACTTCTTCTGGCACTCGCCCTGATTGTGATCTATACCGGGCCGACAGCATTCTATAGCCCCGCCGCGTTGGTCGTGGTCGCCGCGATCGGACTGGCTGCACTGCTACTCCAGGTTCGGTTTCGCCGCGAGTTGCCGACGATACACTCTCCTCTATGGCTGAACGTTCTCGGCGTTCTCTGTGCCCTGGTCACGCTCTTCGCCGATTACCTGCGGCTGACTCGCCGAATGCTCGATCTGGTGGCGTTTACCGCCGTGCTCTGCTTCGGTGTCAGCGGATCGCTCATCCTGCAGGCGCTGCGCCAGCGGTCGCGCGCGCCACAACCGACAGAGATCGAGTAGCGCTTGGGTCCATGCCCAACGCGTGAGTCCCGTTTTCAATTCCCCCGTTTACAATTCAGTGATGCGCGATGCGAAGATGCGCGTCACTTTGTTCGGAGCCTCCGGTCTGCTCGGGCAGGAACTGGTCAGGGCACTGCGCGATGAGCAACTAACCGCGCCGTCTTCGAAAGATGCCGATCTGCGTGACCGCGGACGCGTTCGCGAGGTGATTCGCGATTCCCGACCTGACTGGATTCTTCTTTCCGCCGCTTATACCGACGTCGATGGCTGCGAGTCCAACCGTGACCTGGCTTTTGCGGTGAATTGCGAGGGCACGATCCATGTGGCCGAGGCGGCCCGCGAAGCTGGCTCACGATTGCTGTTCCTGAGCACCGACTACGTTTTTGATGGCAGCAAAGGCTCGCCCTATCAGGCTGACGATGCGAGAAATCCAACCAGCGTTTATGGCGAGAGCAAAGCCCGGGCCGAGCAGCGGTTGCTACAAATTCTGCCCGAAGTCTGTATCGTCCGCACTTCATGGCTGTTCGGACATGGAGGCAAGTGTTTTCCCGCAACGATTTGGAAGTTGGCATCAACCGCGCCGGAGATTTCCGTGGTGAACGATCAGCGAGGCAGCCCGACTTTCACCCGCGATCTTGCCGCCGCTCTGGCTGAACTTTGCCGCGCTGACGCCCGCGGCATCGTGCACGCCACTAATTCCGGCAACTGCACGTGGTACGAGTTCGCGAAGGAGATCGTGCGCGAGTCCGGCATGCAGACGCGGACAGTGGTTAAGCCAGTAACCACAGCGGAGTTTCCGCGGCCAGCGCGACGTCCAGCCTACTCCGTTCTGTCGCCGGACAGCTTGCACGCCTACAACATCCACATGCCGGACTGGCAGGATGCGTTGCGGCGCTATAGTTGTTTGGCTAGAGAGGAAGGGCGCCAGTTGAATCGGGCGCCCGGCACTTTGTAAAGCGTAGACCACTTTGTAGATCGGAGGCCCCGTTGCTGGTCGAAGCCCGGCGTCGCCGCGCGTCTATCACATCATGATTTGATTTCGAAGGCGATTTAAGCATCTTCTTCAGTTTGTGTCCTTCGCTTTCTGCTCCGCCATTTGCGTCGTCGCTTCTTGCTCCCGCAACCGGCGGTAATCGGCGAGCAGTTTTTCGCGGTTCTGGCGCAGGTCGATTCCGGTGGGAGCGGCTGGGTAAGGTTTGTCACCCATGATCCCTTTCCAGAGAATGCGATTGAAGAGCCCGCCGTCGACTCGATCCGCATCACTGAAATCCATGCCTTTGGTGACGCGCGCCCAGTAATCCGCATCTTGCCCGTTCGGCGTCGGGTTCACACAGGGCTGAACCGGTGAAGGCAACGGCAGGTTCGTGCAGTAAAGAATCGATGCCGGGGTTGCGGAAAAGGTCCACTCCCGGTTCGGCACGGTGTTGAAGACGTCGGTCATTGGAGTTGCCAGCGCGTCATTCAGGTTCATCGGCTGCAGCCCCAGAACCTCTTCCATCGTGCGCAGGAAGTCGAGGGTGTTGTACGCGGTCGAGACCAACGCATTCTTCACGTAGGCACCCGCCACAAACGCGATGCTGCGATGCGAATCGACGTGATCGCCGCCATCCTGCGCGTCGTCTTCCACCACAAAGACCAGCGTGTTGTTTTTGTAAATGGTGCTCTGCGCGATTTTTTGCACCAGCAAGCCAACGGCATAGTCGTTATCGGCCTGGTCGCGGTCGGGAGTGTTCACCAGGTCGATCGCGGCCGCGAAATTTCCAGTGTGGTCGTGCATGAAGCGGACCAGGCTCAAATTAGGCAGTCCACCCTTCGCGTAATTGGTATCGAAGTCTCGCTCCCATTCCTTGTAGCGCCAGTAGTCGGGAAATGAGGGATCGAAACCGCGGAAGTAGACATCAGTGAACGGCGCGAGGGCGACATTCGTGGAGGGTGCCACGATGGTGTTGGTGGAGAACGGATCGTGCGCCAGGGGAGTGACGCAGAGCGGCGTATTATACCAGGTCGTGTCTACGAAGAAACCATAATCGCGAACCGTGAGACCCGCTCGCAGCGCGTTGTTCCACAGATAGCCGGTATTGATCTCATCGTTCGGTCCATCCGGCGCATCGGTGTCAGTCTGGCCGGGCAGCAGATTCTCACCTTCTTCTCCGCTTGGCATCAGGGGATCGGAGGCTATACGCTCGGCCAGAGTAGGCAGGGCAACGTTCACACTGCGATTCAAACCCTCGGTATCTAGGCTGAGGCCGCGTTGCGCGTAGTTCACCGGGTATTGATGTTCCACCACGTCTGGGGCGCGAGCCGAGGTACTCCACGGCCAACCGTCGTTGCTGACTTCGGCGGTGTCGCGGAAGTTGTCGAGGGTAACGAACTGCGAAGCCAGTTGGTGCTGGTTCGGCGTAATGGCCTGTCCAAAAAGCGCCAAAGTGGGATCGCCATTGCCGCGTCCGAGGTCGCCGAGAATCTGGTCGTAGGTGCGGTTCTCCTTGAGAATGTAAATCACGTGCTGTATGCCCTCATGCACGGCCGCCATCACCGCACCGGTGGTGGAGGTGTTCGAGAACCGGTTGTTGGCGGCTACATCCGCGGTCAGCATGGGAAGGTCCGCCATGGCGCTCGAGACCGGGAAACTGAGGAGGCCGGCTTTGGTCAGCTGAGGATTGTATTCATTGGCGGGGTTGCACGTGGGGTATCCCGCCGGTCCATATGCGTAGCACCAGTTGGGATTCGGGCCGGTGGGTGATTTCGCATTGACCACATACGCCCACGTGCCGTCACCGCTGAGGCTCATTGAATTCGGATACCAGCCGGTAGGAATGAGACCCGCAACATGGTCGCCGGTGGGCGGAAACGCCGTGCTCAGCGGGCCCACCACCGCGATGTTATTCAAATTGCCGTTGGTCACGTAGAGATAATTCTCACCCGGTTCGGCCAGCGTCACGCTGTTGGTATTCGCGCCGGTGTATTGCGTCAGCGAAAAAGACTGCAATACGGATGGGGGAGCGATCACCGGGATGCTTTCAACCACCGTGTTCGATTGGAGGCTGATGACGTCGACCGTGTCCGAGTCGTCTTCTGCAACATACAGAAGCGTCGGGGGCGGAGTTTGGGTCGGATGATTCAGCGTCATCTTGTTCGGCTGGCCCTTCACCGGAATGCGTACCGTGATGCTCGGCGTATAAGTGCAAAAGCCAAACTGATTGCAAGGCAAGCTCTTCGTCAAGGTTACAACATCAATCTCGCGGTCGCGAAGGCTGGAGACGTACGCCGTATACGGCGTTGCTGGCGTTCCGTCGCCGGTCATCACCACCCAAAACGGATATTCACCGCCCGCCACGCCATTGCCCGGACGCAAGTCGATTTCCATGCCTTGCAGCATTCCCTGTCCCAGTTGGGCGGAGTCCGCGTCGAATATCCATTGAGACTGCCAGACGCTCAAGCCTCCCGCGAACACCGTGATCGAGTCGTTGTAGTAATTCGCTACCACCAACATATTGCCGTCGTGCGAAATCGCCACGCCGGCCGCGCAGGGAGGCACATAGATAGCGGCATTTACCGATGAGTACCCGTTGTTGCCGATGGGGAGGCCATTGCCCGAAGGGTGACCCTCGACGGGCGTGTTCGGAGACTGGCCCAAATCAAGTTCGGCGGTCTGCAACCAGGTTCCATCATTTTGTTGCGTGACGATATGCACATTGTCACCGTTGTTGGAGAGCAGATACGGGATGGGGTCGGTTCCATAAGGCGCGTCCCCCATTCCTCCGGAGACGTAAAACGCTGTACTGCTCGGATCCCAGGCAATCCCGTGATAGGCATTAGGAATGGGCAGTGCTTGCTCAAAAACCGGTGCACCCGATTGAATGTTGTAGATGAACACATACTCGTTCGAGTATGCGGAATCAAAGAATGGGAACGCGACCTGAAACACCCGGTTGTACCCGCTAGTCAAAATCACCAGGGTCTTGCCATCCGGACTTACCGCACTGCTGGCCGCTTGCCCCGCCAGCCACTCTACCGGCGCTACCTGCACGTCGATCGGATCGGCCACGATCAGGCCAGTGTCCAGGAATTGGAAGCTGGAGCCCGGCGTTGCCAAAGGCGTAATCGACTGGCCCATATTGGGCACGGATTGCTGCGCGTTATACACGGTGATGGTTAGGGGCGCGGTTGTGCTGCCCCCACCCGGGTTGGTTGCAGTCACTGTGTAATCGATGGTGACTGGCGGAGGAGGCACAATCGTCGAGGGGATCGCCGCCGGAATTCCGCCGATGACACCCGTCCTGGTGCTCATACTCAGTCCCTGGGAGAGAGGCGGGCTCACACTGTATGTCGGCGCGGGACCTTGGGCGTTGATCGAAGGGTTGTCGGAAGTGATGGCCACTCCCGCGGCGTAGACCGGCGCGGGGGCGCTATAAGTCCAAGTTGCTGGGGAGACGCCCGCGGCGCTTACCGTAATGGTTAGTGTCGCGGTGGCACTCCCGCTGCTGTTGGTCGCGATTACCTCGGCCGGGTAGGTGCCCGCGGTTGTAGGTATGCCGCTGATCACGCCCGCGCTGAGGGTAGGCGGGGCAGGACCATAGGGTGGCGTGGTGGTCATCAGATTCAAGCCCGGCGGGAGCGGATATTGCGCGCTCCCCGCGTATGTGTCTGGCGCTCCGCCGGTGCTAGTCGGAACATTTTCTGGGATTGCCACTCCCACGGTATAGAACGCCGTGGGGTTCGAATAGACGAAGCCGGCGGGTGCCGCGATCGTCACCGTGATGGTCAGTGGCGCGGTGCTAAAGCCAAATGAGTTCGACGCGGTGATGGTATAGACCGTCGTGGCAGTCGCCTTAATTAATGGCGGCTCCGCTGATCACGCCGGTGCGCGGGTTGAGGACGATGCCCAGGGGAAGCGGCGGAGTTGCACCATACGAGGTCACAGCTCCGCCCTTGCTCGTCGGGTTGTTCGTCGGGATCGCGATCGCCTGGATGTAGTTGGCCGTTCCCGCAGAGTATTGGAGGTCGGTGGGACCCTGATTCTGATTGGGGCTGGAGCCGGGAGCGGTGCCACCGCACGCGCCGAAGAAAAGAAGGAATAGTGCCGTAAATGAAGGAGTGAGGAAACTGAGAAGTGAAAAATTTCTGGAGCGTAAATTCACAATTGACTCCTGTGGAGGGATGCCTGAGCGATGCCAACATTCGTTTGTAGAGGGGAGCAAGTTCCTGCACTCTTTCGTACGGCTAGGTATGGCTAGAATTGTGGAGCCGTGGCCGGCAGTTTGGCGGAGTCGATTCCTTCACAGAGCGCGTTGTTCACGGTCAAGTTGCCACTTCCGTCAATCCTCACCGTCCAGATGGTGTCGTAGTCGTTGTCCTGCCATTCGACCGGCACCTGTTGGCTGCTGCCGTAGCTCGCGAGCAGTGCATTGACCGTTGGCGCGAAGTGGCTGTGCTCCCAGGTCAACAGCACGGCCTGACCGGAGAACGATGGGGGTCCCGGCGAGAATAGGGGGTCACTGGCGTAGGTTGGGACGTTAAAGAAAAACTGGTTTTCCTGCCCAATCACATGCGACAGATCGAACATTTCGAAGTTCGCCACCAGGTTAAGGGGCAAGTTATTGGCAATGGCATAGGGTTCGGCCGTCAAGGAGGGCCGGACATAGGAAAAGTTCAAATAACCCGACGGTGTAGCCTGAGCGGGGTCGATCGAATAAATCTGAGTGGGAACAGGATTGAGTTTACCGAGCAATGCGTTCGGAAGATCGAGGGCGCGCCATTGCCCGGCCGCGACGTAATTGCCATCTTCAAACCAGTAAGTGGGATGCGCTTCCGCGTGGCGTACCAGGTAAACGGTTTCGTTCGTGTTGATTCCTGCCGGTGCGTTGACGCCGGGGATCACTATGTTGAAATAAGTCTGCGCGCCCTTACCCGTGAGAGGGCACGGAGCGCTCGCCAGCGCCGGCGGCGGCAGCGCCGGGAACATGGAAGGTGGGTTTACCTGGCTATTGTAGGTAACCAGGGTCGTTTTTCCCGACGGCGGGATCGAGATGGCATAGATAAAGTTGGGCCCCTCATAGGACGCCGGAAGAGTCAGATTATAGTTTTCGTGGCTGTTGATACTGGTCAGCATGCTGGAGGTGGTCTCCCAAGGCGCGGCGAAGACATAGAACCCAGGGACGTCGTAAAAGAGGATCTGGTTTATCAGGGCCTGGTTGTTATCGCTGAGTTGGTCTTGAAGCACGCTGCTGGAATCGAGATCGAGACCCTGACAACCCTGGCAGTAGATTAACGACGCAGCAACTCCCGGCGGTAGAGGCCCTGACCCATATGCGGTATTGATCGGGAAGCTATTGCCGGTATAGCGGGCTGTGCCCTCAAGGCTGGCAGGCACGGTGATCTGGTTGAGCAGGGCGAATTGTTGAATCGTCTCCATCGCCACGATGTCGGGGTAGGTGCCTTGACGGGTAGTTTGCAAATGGCTCATCGGTTCGAGCGCGTAGATGCCCGTCACATTATTTTCCCCCAGCACGTTTCTTTGCAGGAACGGGGCCGTCAAGAGCGACCGTTGCAAACCCTGATTGGTGAGGTTGGTCGTCAGTGGATTAACGTCAAGGGCGTCGGAGTCATGGTGCAGCAAATCTTCGCTGACCACGAAGATCAGGTTCACGTTGCCGGCGCTCAGCGCGGCGGGAACGTGCGGGGGCGCAGTGCTGACGCCACCACATCCGCACGAGAATAGAACGAATACCGCGGTCAAAGCGAAGCCAAGCCAGTGCATGGAGCGCATCGAAGAAAATCTCCTCTGTTCCCGTCGCAATCACGACGAACACCAAGCACAGTGTTGGTCAAAGCACGGCACTAGTCGAAGAATGAACGAGAAATGGTGGGGAACTCATCGACCACACCCGTTTCTAATCTTCCCCTCGGAGGCGTTGCACCCGGATTTCCAACCTCGCGGAATGCCTGCGAAACGTGGACCTATGCCCCGGCGCAGTTGGGCGTATCTGCGGGTGGCCATCCGTGGAGTTCTGCTTCTCGTGACCCATTCCGCACGACGGCCCGCTGTCCAATCGCCCCCGCTGTGATTTATGCTTGCTTTTCTTTGCAGGACAATCGAGAAGAGGACAATCGTGAACCGACATTTCTTATCGAGACTGATTTTATCGACGCTGCCCGCTGTGCTCTTTATTGTTCTTGTTCTTTTCCCACTCTCTCTCCGAGCCCAGCCGTTTGACCCGGCGCTATACCAGGAACTTCACTGGCGTATGATCGGCCCATTTCGCGGCGGGCGCACCGTAGCGATTTCCGGCATTCCGGGGAAACCGAATGTGTTTTACATGGCGCCGAATAATGGTGGAGTCTGGGAGACGACGGACTACGGCCGCACCTGGAATCCGATCTTCGATGACCAGCCAACCGGATCCATCGGAGCCCTGGCCGTCGCTCCGTCGGATCCGAACATTATTTACGTGGGAAGCGGCGAAGGCTTGCGGCGTCCCGATCTCTCGGTGGGCGATGGCATGTACAAATCCACGGACGCCGGCCGCACCTGGCAACATCTCGGATTGCGTGATGGGCAACAAATCGCGTCGATCATCGTCGATCCTAAAGATCCCAATCGCCTCTTCGTTGCGGTCCAGGGACACCCCTACGGCCCCAACTCGGAGCGCGGAATTTACCGTTCGCTCGATGGCGGTCAGACCTTCCAAAAGGTTCTCTACAAAGACGAGAACACGGGAGGCATGGATCTCGTCTTCGATCCGCGCAACTCGCAGATAATTTTTGCCAGCATGTGGGCTTCGCGGCGTCCGCCCTGGACCACGGGCGGCGGTCATAGTGGACCCGGCAGCGGACTCTACAAAACATCCGACGGCGGGAATAACTGGCGGCAGCTCACCAAAGGATTGCCCGGTGAAGCCGAAGGCATCGGCCGCATTGGACCCACCGTGGCTCCCGGCGATCCCGATCGCATGTATGCCTGGGTGAATGCTAAGAAAAATAGCGGCATCTACCGCTCCGACGACGCCGGTGAAAGCTGGCAACTAGTGAATGACGAAGATCGCATCTGGGGACGCGGCGACGATTTCGGCTGTGTACGCGTCGATCCAAAGAATAAAGATGTGATCTACGTAGCCAACACCTCGACCTATCGCTCGACCGATGCCGGCAAGAACTTCACCGCCATCAAAGGAGCGCCCGGAGGCGACGACTACCACACCATCTGGATCAATCCTGAAAACCCCGACATCATTGCGCTCGCGCTGGACCAGGGTGCGACCATCAGCGTGAATGGCGGCCAGACCTGGAGTTCCTGGTACAACCAGCCAACGGCGCAGTTCTACCATGTCATCACCGACAACGGATTTCCCTATTGGGTCTACGGCGGCCAGCAGGAAAGCGGCTCCGTCGGTACCGCCAGCCGCAGTGACTTTGGAGAAATTACATTTCGTGATTGGACGACCGTGGGCGTGGAAGAGTACGGCTATGTCGCGCCCGATCCGCTGCATCCCAATCTGATTTACGGCGGTAAAGTTACGGTGTTCGATCGCGACACTGGTCAGACGCGTGACGTTTCGCCGGTAGTTCTACGAACCGGAAAGTATCGCTTCAATCGCACCGCGCCACTGATTTTCTCTGCGGCCGACCCGAGCGTGCTCTTTCTCGGATCGAACGTTCTGTTTGCCACGCGCGACGGCGGCAACAGCTGGCAGGTCGTGAGCCCTGATCTGACCCGCGAAGACCCGGGAGTTCCCGCGACTCTGGGCCCGTTCGTCGATTCCGATCCGGCGAAGGGAAAGCACCGCGGTGTGATCTATTCGATTGCCCCGTCACCGAAAGATGCCAGCCTGATCTGGGCCGGCACCGACGATGGCGTGATTCAAGTAACACGCGACGGCGGCAAGAATTGGCAGAATGTCACTCCTCCAGAACTGACACCCTGGAGCAAACTTGCCCAGATGGATGCTTCACATTTCGATACGCCAACTGCCTACGCAGCGGTGAACCGCCTCCGACTCGATGACCTGCACCCTTATATCTACCGCACGCACGATGGCGGGAAATCGTGGCAGAAAATCGTTGGCGGCCTGCCCGACAACGAGCCCGTCAACACCGTGCGCGAAGACCCGGAACGCAAGGGATTACTTTTTGCCGGAACCGAACGCACCGTGTATGTGTCGTGGGACGACGGCGACCATTGGCAGTCGCTGAAGATGAATCTGCCGGCGACGTCGATCCGCGATCTTGTAGTTCATCATGATGATGTGGTGGTCGGAACCCACGGCCGGTCGTTTTGGATCCTGGATAACATCACGCCGCTGCGGCAGTTGAGCCCCGAAGTTGCGGGCGCTTCCGCGCACCTGTTCACGCCGCAGGTTACGTATCGCGTGCGACGCAACAACAATACCGACACGCCTCTCCCGCCGGAAGAACCTGCGGGACAGAATCCTCCCGATGGCGCCATGATCGACTACTGGCTCAGCGCCAAGCTGGGGTCGAACTCCTCAATGTCCACCGTCGTCACTCTGGAAATTGTCGATGCCGCGGGGAAAGGCGTGCGGCGTTTTTCGAGCGACGACAAGCCAGAACCGGTCGACGCGAAAGGACTGAACGTCCCGATGTACTGGGTGCGTCCGGCCCGAACCCTGTCGGCTACGGTGGGAATGCATCGCTTTATCTGGGATCTGACTTATCCCACACCCGCCGTGCTTGAGCATGAATATCCGATCTCGGCCATTTACCGTGACACGCCGCGTTATCCGTTCTGCGCGACCGTGTTGCCCGGACAGTACAGAATAGTGCTCTCGATCGGCGGTAAGAGCTATACCCAGACCCTCGATGTGAAGATGGATCCGCGCGTGAAAACCTCGCCCGAAGATCTGCGTCTTCATTTCGAACTCGACCAGAAGATTGCCAGCGCTCTTCATCAGGACTACGAAGCCTTGCAACAGGTAAGAAGCGTGCGCTCGCAAATAAAATGGCTCCAGCGCGGGAAGTATTCGAATAGCATGGCCAGCAGTACGAGTCTCGATGCGGCAGCCAGGATTGCTGCCGAACTGGAGGCAAAAGCTGCAGCCATCGAGGGTGGAGAAGGCGGCTACGGCGCCCGCTACCTGAGCACGCCAGATGGCCGAAGTCTGTCTCGTCTGAACAGCGGCCTCGGAGCGCTCCTCAACGGCCTCGATACAGCAGACGCCGGCCCAACGACGCAGCAAGCCGCGATGTTCGGAGAACTGGACAAGGCCCTGCAAGAGCAGCTTGCAGCGTGGGCTCAACTTAAATCCAAAGATATTACGGCGTTGAATGAAGAGCTGAAGAAACGCGGATTGCCGCCGATCGATCTTCAAAAGCCCGCTGCGGGCGGAACGGATGCCCAGACGAACTCGCAGGACCGCGACCAGAACGAGGAATAATGAGGATGGCGCAACCCTCTAGCCTGAAAATTGTGTTCCGAACGAAAAAACCTCCGCGTCGCCCTTCCCCGTGGCGACGCAGAGGATTGAGTTGGAAACCGGAGGTCTCGATGCAAGAATGTCGCGAGCCAGGGACCGTTGTTCTCAGTTGGATGCAAGCACATCGCCGAGGGGGCAAGCTGTTGAATCCAAGCCAAGCAGGCTTCCACTTGATAAAACGAGAACGCTGGCCAATTCCCTTCACGCCGGGCGAGAATTCCTGAGCTGCCATCCGTCTCAGAATGAAACGGACACACTCCGCACAGCCAGACAGACTTAATTGCAGGTTGGTTTTATTGAAATAGACAACACTGGATTACTTCCGCAGAAGGTTCTTAGCGATGAACAGCACATTGGCCGGACGCTCTGCCAGTCGTCGCATGAAATAGGGATACCACTCGGTTCCGAAAGGGATATAGACGCGCATTCCCCAGCCCTCTTTTACCAGGCTCTGTTGCAGGTCGCGCCGGATGCCATGCAGCATCTGGAATTCAAAGGCGTTGCGCTGGATGTTTTCGCGCGTGGCAAAAGCTTTGGCTTCTTTAATGATGGCCTCGTCATGCGTCGCTAACCCGTGATAGACACCGCTCTTCATCAGGATCTTCATCAGCTTCACATAGCTGGCGTCAACCTCGGATTTTTTCTGGAAGGCGATCTCCTCGGGCTCCTTGTATGCGCCTTTGCAGAGCCGGATGCGGATGCGTTCGGAGAGTAGCTTCTCGATGTCGCGTTCGGCGCTCCGCATGTAGGACTGGATCACCGTCCCGACGCTGTCCTCGTTCCCCGGAACTTGATGCAGTTCATGAACGAAGTCGAGCGTGCGCTGCGTGTAGGGCGAGCCTTCCATATCGACGCGCACAAAATTTCCGGGCGACATGCCGGCCGCTTTGGTCACCAGACCGCGGACAATTTCGTAGGCCATTTTCTCATCCACGTCGAGGCCCATGTGAGTGAGTTTGAGACTGACGTTCGCGTTGAGCTTATTGGCGGCGATTTCATCGAGCAGATGATGGTAGAGCTGCGCGCTGGCCCGGGCTTCATCGGCATTCGTGACGTTTTCGCCCAGGTTGTCGATGGAGACGCTGGCGCCAATCTTATTCATGGCGGCGGCGGCGCGAATGGCGTCCGCAACCTCTTTGCCGGCGACGAAGCGGGTGGAAATGCGCTGGCCCAGCCGCGAACGCTCGGCAACCGCGCGCAGCGACCGGCTCTCCGAGAGCCCAATAAATGTTGCTCTCAGCATAATTCGCCTGATCGCTCGCCTGATTTTCGCGGATCCGATTGTCGCGGGTTGGGACTGCCAGAGGCTTGCATTGGCATTACAGTATTTTTTATCACAAACCAGACGAGTTTGGGCTGGGTTGAAGACCATGTCCGTTGCATAGCGCGCGGGACCGAGTGGGAAGTTTCCGATACGGCGCCGGGCCGCGCGCCGGTCGTGATAGGAGTGCGGATACGATCGGTACCCATCACGCCGGCCAAGGGGCTTGCCGCTGCACGTGCGGCGTAGCCCGCTGTCTCGGCGGCTGTCGTGCAGGCGTCTCGCCTGCACTCCGAAGCCCGGATGGCCTCACGACAGCCGGGCAGGATGCCAGCGTTACCGAGGCCATCACAGTGCCGGTAGCCGACAACATCTCGCACGTTCTTTGCGCAAGGGTGCGCGCACACCGACCGCACCATGGGCTCCTGCGTTACAATCTCCGGCGTGGCCCGTAAACGAATGTGCTCCACTTCTCACGTTTGAGAAAATGGCCTTCTTAACCGCCGGAGTCTTCCCCCTAGTTTCCCGCCGCTTGTTCTCCTGCAGCCTGCGGTGTCAGACGCATGTGAACCAGGATGTTAAGTCTATTTCCGACAACCTCATTGAAAGTCTGCGCGGCGCCCACACCCTCGCCGCCGCTCGCTTGCGGCGCTTCCGGAAGGCCAGCCGCCATCAAAAGCGTTCCCGTGCAGTGGGCGCCGGTATAGTCCTCGCTCACACTGGTTGGCACGGCACAGTTTTTATCCTGAACTACGGGCGGCCAGTAGGTTCTGACCACGGCTTTCACCAGCTGCGGGTAATCCTCGCGGAACATATGCGTTGATCCTGACAAAACGATGCCAGCGTCTTTCTGCGCTTGCCCGGCAGCCGGCAGATCGAAAACGAAGGTCGCTTCGTGCGAAACGCGATGGATCATCGGAGGGCCATACACCGGCCCCGCGTAGGCTTCACTCGGGGTCGCATCGACGTTGCGATCAACGCGAGTCAGGATTAGATTACCGGTTGTTTGCAGCCGTCCGTCCGCCGTCCTGACCGCTCCCTTGGAGTGAAAACATACCAATGTGTTATTCGATAGATCGGCCAGCCAAGCGCTCAGGAATTTCCCATCCTCATTAATCGCGGGTGTCATCGAGGAAGCGGGATAGATCCTGAAATCGAAAGAGGACTTAGCGAGGTCGTTGTTGTCCAGTTCGACACGACCGTTTACCCGGCCGAAACCGAGGGTTATATCGATTTTTCTTTTTCCATAATCCGTGGTCGCGTCGGTGATCAGTTGGGCGTCGGAGTGGTGGGCGTCTACCTGCCAGGACCCGTTTCCCGAGGCAGGTGTGCCGGGAACGCCCGTGGCGAGCATTCCTGCCAATGCGACTAGAACCGTGTATTTAAGCATGTTCTTCTCCTCCAGGCAGCTCTGTGTTGTTTAACGTATTTTGCTCATCGGCTTTGTTTGCACAGATTGCGCGGCCGAAATTATGCCAGAAGTTTGAGGGCGAGTCCATTAGACGTAAGTATCGATTGATTTTTTAGCGGTGGTTTTGCGACGGAGACGCCGGCCTTCAGTCTCTCAGGTTCCTGCACCCGCTAAACCCGTGATTCCAATAGACCGTGGCCTCCCCCTGCCACGAGCCGACTCACCCAACGCGCCGCGACAGCATTTCTCGTTGTGAAGAGCGGAAAAAGTCTTCGATCAATGTCGCGATCTCATCGGCAGCCGTGTCCAAGGCGAAATGACCGCCGTCGACAACGTGGACTTGAGCGTTCGGCACGTCCTTGTGGTAGCGCTCCGGCTCGCCGGAGTCGAACGAGAGTTCATACTTACCCCAGATCACCAACAGGCGCGGCTGCTTCTCGCGCATCCATGCCTGCCATTTCGGATAGGAGTCCACGTTGGTTCGATAGTCGTAAAACAAATCGCTTTGAATCTCAGCCTGGCCTGGCTGGTTCAAAAAATAGAATTCGTCCATCCACAGATCCGGGTCATGGCGTTCCACGTCAGGATCGTTTCCGACATGGCGTGAACGCGTGGTCTCGAGCGATAAGAGATTCGTGCGCAGCGCACTTTCATTAGCTGCGCGATCAGCCCAAAAGGCTCGCCGTGTCTTCCAATTCGCGCCCAGGCCCTCGTTGTGTGCAACCGCGTCCTGGACGATGAGAGCCTCGACACGTTCCGGATGAATCAAAGCCATGCGGAAACCCACGGGGCCGCCGTAATCCTGCATATAAAGTGTGTAGCGCGAAAGGCCGAGTGCTTCGGTGAAATGATTCATGATCTCGGCGTAGTGATCGAACGTATAAGCGAATTTTTTTGGGTCCGGCCAATCGCTGTGTCCGAAGCCGGGATAATCGGGCGCGACCAGGTGATAGCGACCAGAAAGCCGAGCGAAGAGCGGCTCGAACATTCGCGACGAAGAGGGAAGTCCGTGGAGCAGGAAAAGCGTTGGAGCATCCTCCGGTCCGGCTTCCCGGTAGAAAATGGATAGCCCATCGATTTGCGTCGAGCGATAACGAGTCGGATAGTTCATCAGATGTTCCTTTCGGGGGCTCAGGCAGCCACCAGTTCCGCAGATCGGGCCTTACGCGGTGCGGCGATCTGAGGAAACACGCTGAGCAGGTCCTTGTGCGGCCCTTCCTTATCTCGCGTCACCTTTCCCAGAATAATGGTGCGACATATCATCTTCTCCTTACTCGAGAAGAGCCTTTTAAACTGGATTCTGCTTCTCAATCAGATCGCCGGCCTGCATTCTCGACGCGATTTTACATAGTCAGGACCACGCGGAAACTCAGCCTTGCCGCCCATCATCATTCCGGGGTAAGCTTCGCCTGCCTTTTCGAAACGCAATTGCGAATATGCCAGAAGTTGGGAGGTGAATCTATTGGACGATGGTATCGATCGATATGTTTCGTATCAGTCCCCGTAACGGACGCCATGCAAGTTGAAGAGCGAACGGCACCGGAAACCGTGAAATCGCTGTCTCGCCGAGGGCGTAGGAAGCGCACCCGCCGTAGCGCCGGCGTCTCGCCGCCTATCGTGGAAGCGAAAGTGGCCCATTAGAGATCCCAACCGTCGCGTGCTTTTAGAGCACATGGGATTTACAATCCCCAGTTCCCCCTGAGGAGAGATCGCCGTGATTCCACGTTACACCCGGCCTGAGATGGCACGCATCTGGAGCGATGAAAATCGCTTCCGCACGTGGCTGGCAGTTGAGGTCGCCGCGACCGAAACACTCGCCGCCGCCGGCATCGTACCGAAAGAAGCCGCCAAGGCGATTCGCGCGCGCGCCGACTTCAGCGTCGAACGTATCTTCCAGATTGAAGCCGAGGTCAAGCACGATGTCATCGCTTTCACCACGGCAGTGGCCGAGATCGTAGGCCCACACGCCCGCTGGTTTCACTATGGCCTCACTTCGAACGATGTGGTCGATACGGCACAGGCGTTGCTCATCCAGCAAGCGTCGTCGCAGATCGCCGGGGACCTGGAGCGGCTAGCCGGAGTGCTGGAACGACGGGCGTGGGAATTTAAAGACACGCCGATGATCGGACGTACCCATGGTATCCACGCCGAACCCATCACCTTTGGCTTCAAGATTGCCAACTGGTATGCAGAGACCCAGCGCAACATCGCGCGCTTCAAGGCTGCAGCCGAAGATTTGCGGGTGGGCAAATTCTCAGGCGCGGTTGGAACGTTTGCTCATCTCACGCCGGAACTCGAGGAGAAGATGTGCGCGCGTCTGGGATTGAAGGCGGCCGCCGTGTCGTCGCAGGTAATTCAGCGCGACCGTCATGCGCAATTCCTCGCAACGCTGGCGACGATTGCGTCGACGCTCGATAAGATCGCCACTGAAGTCCGTCACTTGCAGCGCACCGAAGTCCGCGAGGCTGAAGAATTCTTCAGTGAGAAGCAGAAGGGCTCGTCGGCCATGCCGCACAAACGCAATCCCGTCACCAGTGAGCAAATTTCTGGGCTGGCGCGCGTGGTGCGGTCCAACGCGCAGGCAGGATTCGAGAATGTCACGCTGTGGCACGAGCGCGATATTTCGCATTCCTCGGCGGAGCGCATTATTATCCCCGATTCCACCACGCTCGCCGATTACTTGCTGAACAAGACGGCGAACCTGATCGAGACTATGTTCGTCTATCCCGCGCGCATGCTGGCGAATCTCGAGAGCACGCGAGGCCTGGTTTTCAGTGGACAATTGCTGCTCGACCTGGTCGAAAGTGGTGTCTCTCGCGAGGATGCTTATCGACTGGTGCAGAGTCACGCCATGCGCGCATGGAAGGAAAATCTAAATTTTCACGACCTGATCGTGGATGATCCCGAGATCGGCGGGAGAGTGCCACGGGCAAAAATCGAGCGCGCTTTTGATCTGAAGAGGCAACTCAAGAATATCGACAAGATTTTTGCACGGGTATTTCCGGAGAAGGCAGCCTTGGCGAAACGCGCCCCGAACAAGAAATCTGCAAAGCGAAACAGGTAACTCCCACCGCTGTCTCTGATCGATTGTCTCTGATCGATCGATGATAGGCTCTTTCGTCTTGTAATAGTTTGTAAAAGCGCCCTCCCAGCGCATCCGGCTTCCTCCCTTGAGCATCTATTTAACTAACCGGTTAACAGTGTGGGGAGCCGGAATTATCAGTAAGGGTGGCAACCATGAGCAAACACGGAATTTTATTCGTAATGGCATTCGTCGTCCTGCTAAGTATGACTGCAATGGCCGCTACCGGCCGATACGATGTGCAGATTCAGCAGGCAGTCAGCCATAAGATACAAAGCGCGAAGCATCTCCAAGGGGTCAATTCAAGTGTCGAAGATGGCATTGTGACTTTGACCGGCACGGTCAGCCTTTATCAGGACAAACTTGATGCCGGGAAAAAAGTAAAGAAACTCGCGAACGTTACCGGTGTTCGCAACGACGTTGTGGTCGCGGGAGAAACCGTTCCCGACAGCCAACTGCAACAGAAACTGTCAAAGAAGCTGGCCTATGACCGCGTCGGATACCGCGACAACACCTTCAACTATTTTGCGATCAACGTGAAGGACGGGGTGGTGACACTGAGCGGCGACACCGTATGGGATGTACCGAAAGACTCAGCGCTCGCCGTCATAGCGCAAACACCCGGCGTGAAGGACATTGTGAATGAGGTGACCGTACTGCCGGTTTCAGGATTTGACGATTCGATCCGGGTACGCACAGCGCGTGCGATCTATCGCGATTCTGTACTCGGCCGCTACGCGAGCGATCCCGTGCATCCGATCCGAATCATCGTGGACAACGGACATGTGACGCTCTATGGAACCGTCGAGAGTGTAATGGACAAGAACATTGCTGGAATTCGAGCGAGTTCGGTACCGGGTTCATTCAAAGTCGACAACAAGTTGCAGGTGGACTGACGGCGACCTTGGTCACCGACCTCGGTTACCTTGGGACGGACGCATTCGTCCGTCCCACTTTTACATTCTCGCCTTAATGTCTTTCAAGCGAGTCATCACGCATAGGCGACCTGCCGCCGCCTTCCGACGCACGACGCGAGCAACAGCAACACAGTTGAACTCAGGTATAGGCCGCGAGAACTCGATACAGTCAGGAGACAGGTGGAGTTCCATCGAAGTTTGGCCGGAGCAGATAACCGGTTGAGCGCGTGACAACGCTGCTTGTCATGGTAAGGATTGAGGAAGCAACGCGGCTTAGTTCGCCTTGCGGGAGTGCACCAACTTCAGGCTGTCGCTTTGCAGAATGCGCTGGATCTGATGTTTGGCGTGGACGGTCCAGGGACCGGCAGTATCGAGTTTTACATACGCACGCCAGTGCTGTAGCGCCTTGCGAGGGGCGCGCATTTTCTCATAAGCCAGCGCGATGTTGTAGTGCGCGTCCGCATAGGTTGGAGCGAGTTGAATTGCGGTTTTGTATGTATTGATGGCTTCTTCGACGCGTCCGGTTTCGTCGAGCACATTGCCCAGGTCGAAATAGGCAAGGGCGTAACGGGGATCGATCTGAATCGCGGAACGGTAGTGCTTCTCGGCCAGCGAATAATCCTGACGGTTGTAGTAGAGAGTGCCGAGGTTGATGTGCGCGGCGGCGTGCATGGCATCCATTTCGAGCACCTTCAAATATGTTGCGATCGCCTCGCTCTGCGTCGAAGGATTTTCTTCCAGCATGATCCCACGCGCGAACACGTCGGCAACGTCGGTAACGACCAGTTCCGGACCATTTCGCGGAGGGCTGGTGACCAATTTATTTTCATCGGACGAGAAATCGAACATGAACTGTCCGGCGATGGGTTCAACCAGGCGTCCCTGGTGCCGGAAGGCGATGCGGCGACCGCTCTGATAGGCGCCGGCCTCGAGTAGCGGATTCTCCATGCCCGCTACTTGCTTCTGCATCGCCTCAAGCGATTGCCGGATGACAGCCGGACGAACCCGTTGGGCACACAGGTCGCGCACTTTTTTGATTTGCACGAGATCGAAAAAGGAATATTCCTCGCTCGCCGTCACCAGTCCCGCCTTCTCCCAGGTTTGAAGCTGGCGAGGAGCAAGCCGAAGAATACGCAGCAACTCTGCGCGGCTATAGCGATACACGGCTATCCACTTTCGTCAATGATTATCGGAACTTGTGTGCGGGAATGCAAGTGTCAACAAAGTGGAAGGCTGTGGAGAATTGGGCGGAAATGGCACAAAAGTGGTGGTAGTTGTGGCAGCGGGGCCATCCTCGAAGCAAGAACGGAAACAAGAACGGAATTTAAGCGTCGTTGTGGTATCTCATCCAAACATGATTCAGTCGATGGAGCGACGGGCGTCTCGCCCGTCCCGGGCGAGACGTCGAGGCAACGTATCCGGGCGGGGATGCCCGGCGCTCCACTCGTAACTTTTCTCCCGCTCACGACTCTAATCAATAGGCGGCTAGCATTCATGGCCGAGCCGTTTAAAGGAGTTCCTATGAGAATGTCCAACTTCGGTGCACGCATATTCGCTCTGCTACTGCTTATAACCCTGGCAGGAGTCGTCGCCTGCAATGCCCGCGATCATGCGAGCGCCGCGGTGCCGACCCCTGCGGTGGACGCCACGTTGGGAACATCAAAATTTGAGCAAACGGCTGTGGTTGCCGGTGGCTGCTTCTGGGGCATTCAGGCCGTCTTTCAACATGTGAAAGGGGTAATCAGCGCTACGTCAGGCTACTCGGGAGGCGCTGCCAAGACCGCGGAATACGAACTGGTCAGCAACGGTGACACCGGACACGCGGAATCGGTGAAGATTGTCTACGATCCCTCGCAGGTCACCTACGGACAACTTCTTCGTGTCTTTTTCTCGGTCGCTCATGATCCCACGGAACTGAACCGCCAGGGGCCAGACACCGGCAGTCAATATCGTTCTTCAATTTTCTACCTCAACGACGAGCAGGAACGGATTGCGGAGGCCTATATCGTGCAATTGGAGAAGGCAAAAGTCTTTTCGCATCCGATTGTGACCCAGGTGGTGGCGTTGAAGGCTTTTTATCCTGCTGAAGCCTACCATCAGAATTACGCGGCCCTGCATCCCGATAATCCGTACATTGTCTATAACGACGGGCCGAAAGTGGCTCGCCTGCAGGAAGAATTCCCCGATCTATACATCGGGAAATAGCGACGTCGCTCTCCGCTTCCGATGCAACGTGGTGTTGCCGGCGGGACCCGAGCGCTCGCGAACGGGTCACAGTCGACCCGAGTGTTAGCATTTTCTTTTGCCCGCGCTAGCTCACATGCCCACCTTCTGCGACGTCGCGCTTGCCGTGCCCCTCGACATGGTGTTTACCTACGCCATTCCTCCAGGGATGGAGCCGGTGGTTGGCGGACGCGTGCTGGTGCCGTTCCGGCAGCAGCGGCTGTCGGGCGTCGTGGTTGAACTGCATGACCGTCCGCCTCACGTCAAAACCAAGAAAGTTATAGAAGCGCTCGACCTCTCACCCGTTCTCGACGAGCAACTGCTGCAGTTGGGAAAGTGGATTGCCGATTATTATCTGGCACCGTTGGGTGAAGTGTTTCGCACCATGCTGCCGCTGGCAGCGGAGTTCAAGCGCGCGATCGCGTATCGCATTACCGACGAGGGGCGGATGGCGCTGCATCAGGCCGGGCTGTCGGGGTCTCCGGCTCGGTCGAAGCGGACTCCGGAACAGCAGCTGGTCGAGTTCCGGGTGCTCGATTACCTGGCGGAGCGGGAGAGCGTGCGGGAAGGAAGTCTACGCGGGGCGGCGCGGGTCTCGAAGGCGCTGCTTGGGGGGATGGTTCGAAAGAAGTGGATCGCCCGCGAAGATGTGTCGGCGGCGCGGGATGCGGCGCGCCTGGTGAAGGTGGCGGTGCTACGCCGTTCAGAGACAGACGTCCCCTCGGAGTCTCATAATGGAGCGCCGGGCGTCCCCGCCATGCGTTCGGCCAAGAAGCTCAACGACAAACAGCGGACGCTGATTGAAATTCTCGCAGCCGCAGGTGGCCGGGTGCCAGTAGAGGCGTTGCGCGGGCTGGAGATCCCGCGCACCACGCTCGGTACGCTCGTCCGCCGCGGATTGATTGTATTGGTCGATGAGCCGCAGGGGTTCACCACTTCGAAGCTCAAGCCGCGGCAGTCTCCCTTTGAGTTCGAGTTCAGCGCGGCGCAGAAGAAAGCGCTCTCCATGATTGGCGAGGCGGTCGCCTCGCGCAAGTTTGCCGGTCTGCTGCTGCACGGCATCACAGGCTCGGGGAAAACGGCCGTCTATCTGGCCTGCATGCGCGAAGTGCTGGAGCAAGGGCGGTCGTCGATCCTGCTGGTTCCTGAAATCGGGCTGACTCCAGCGGTCGCGGCCGATCTGCACCAGGTGTTCGGCGACGAGGTTGCCATTCTACATTCGGGATTGTCAGATGCGGAGCGCGCCGAGCAATGGCATCGCATACGGCGGGGTGAGGCGCGAGTGGTGGCGGGAACGCGGTCGGCGGTGTTCGCTCCGGTCAGCGATCTGGCGCTCGTCATTGTCGATGAAGAACAGGATTCGTCCTACAAGCAGGAAGAGACGCCGCGCTACCACGCGCGCGACGTGGCGGTGATGCGGGCAAAGATGGCGGGAGCAGTCGCGGTGCTGGGCTCGGCGACACCGTCGCTCGAATCGTATTACAACGCGAAGAAACATAAGTATGCCCTTGTTGAGTTGCCCGACCGCGTGGAGATGCGGCCATTGCCCGAAGTTGAGATTGTCGATATGCGGCAGGAATTTCAGGAAACGGGGCAAGAGCAGGTAATCTCGCGCAAATTGGCGGAGGAAATTCGCGAGCGTCTGGCAAAGAAAGAGCAGGTCATGGTGCTGCTCAACCGCCGCGGATATTCGCCGGTAGTGCTGTGCCGCGCCTGCGGCAAGACGCTGCAATGCAAGAACTGTGCCGTCTCCATGACTCACCACAAGCGCGAGCACAAGATGGAATGCCATTACTGCGGGCACATCGAGCGCATCCCCGACAAATGCGCGGTTTGCGGCAGCGAGTACGTTTACTTTGTGGGCACGGGATCGGAGAAGCTGGAAGAGTTGCTGCACGGCATGTTTCCGCAGGCGCGCATCGGACGTCTCGATCGCGACACCGTGCGCGGGCGCGAGGATTTCGAACATGCGCTGAACGCGCTGAACGAAGGCGCACTCGACATGCTGGTCGGCACGCAAATGATCGCGAAAGGCCATGACATTCATGGGGTCACGCTAGTGGGCGTAATCGGAGCGGACATGGCGCTCGGCTTACCCGATTTTCGCGCGGCGGAGAGAACGTTTCAGTTGTTAACGCAAGTTGCTGGTCGTGCCGGACGCGGGCAGTCGCCGGGAAAAGTCGTGCTGCAGACTTATTTTCAGGAGCACTATGCAGTGCAATTTGCGGCGCGTCATGACTTTACCGGGTTCTACGAAAAAGAGCTGCAGTTCCGCGCCTGGATGCACTATCCGCCCTACAGTGCGATTGCAAATGTGCTGATTCGCTCCGAGAAACTAGACGAGGCGCTGACCTGGTCGGGCGAGTTAGGTCGCTGGTTTGAAAAAACGCGTCACGAAGGCATCCGCGTACTGGGGCCGGCAGCGGCGCCGATCACGCGTCTGAAGCGCGACTATCGCTACCACTTCATTTTGAAATCTCCGAGCCGGGAGAAAATGAACGCTCTCTTACGCGCCATGCTGGCGGAAGCTGCCGCGCGAAAGATCCCGCGCACGCAGGTGATTGTGGATGTGGATGCGGTCTGGTTGATGTAAACGTGGCGCATGGCTCTTGGCGATCGGCGCCAGACTGTTACCGGGCTAAGCTTGACTCTGGCGTTCGAAATAAAAGGCGATGCCCAGCGCCAGAATCAGCGCTGCGATCCCGAAGAATGTTAAGGGCGTCACGTCGTGGGATTCGAGAATGATTACTTTCCGTGCCATGGCGATGAGCGCAACTTCCAGAACCACGCGTACATGAATCACGTCTTTTCTTAAGTAAGCTCGCACCGTCTCCAGCAGTTCGACTCCTATCATCACCAGCAGGAAGTATCCGAAGACCTCGAGCAGTCCCTGCACGGGAATGAGAAAACGAGGGGACATCCAGATTTCTTCACCGATCAGCACGGCCAAATGTGCGGTGGAGAGCACCACCACGAGCGCCAGCATTGCGGCCAGTACTACGACGGTGCCTTTCAGTACTTTCGAGAGCAACCTGTCCAACACGATCTCCTCCGCGCCGATCTTCCCGTCAAGATAAGCGGGAAGTATATCTCGAAATCTTTCTGGAGTTACCAGCACCACCAGCAGGTAGTGGCTCAATTGAATTTGTTTTGAAGGGGCGCTCGGTTTCATGGCTTCCGGAAAAAGTCGTGGAGGGTGCGGAGGAGTTGGTTGCTGCCTATTCCCTATTTCTTCGTTCGTCGGCGTTAGCTTTTCGATGTAGTAACTAGTTGGTATATAGGGATATACCACCCTCCCCCTGGTCATAATGGAATCATGGGGTTAGGAGGAAATTCCCGCTAGATCTTTGAGTTTAAACCAGTTACTGGTAAAGTATTTATTAATCAATGATTTAGCTGCACTTTCGGCTGCATTTAGTTTTCAAAGAGCGTCCCAGAATGGGATTGCGACGGATTTTGTGACCGGTCCTTAACAGAGGACAAGAAACGACACACGTCTGGATTCATCGATCCGAGGGTCATTATGCCGCGCGGTTTGGTCGGTGTCTGTGATGGGGCACACAGGCTGATTGTGACGAAAAAGTCGAGAGCTGGGCGAGAGCGGGGGGCTTATTTAAGGAACACTGAGAAGCGGACCACCCGGCAAAACAAATTCAAACCGAGCTACTATCCACCGTACGCACCAATTTCACTTCCGATGTAGAAGGTGCCGAACCTCGACGCGGAAGGAATGCACCGCCTGTATGCCTTCGTCGCGGATGTCGGGCCACTTTTTCTGTCCGGAATCTCCCGTGATTGGAGTTGGCGTAAAGGCGAGCGCTAACATCACAATGGCAAAAACTGCCAACCATTTTCGCGCAGGAGAAATTCCGGGACGCTTCGAGATCGGCGGATGCTGGCTGGTCAGCCAGAGGACGACCGCCCAGAGGAGCCATCCAACCCAGCAGTATTTTGCCAGCGGGATGAGCGCGATCACGACCGCCAGCGACACCCATTTGTGTAATTTGGGAAACACGGAGAACAGAATGTGCCCGCCATCGAGTTGTCCGCCGGGCAAAAGGTTCAGCGCGGTCGCGAACATTCCTACCCAGCCCGCGATCGCGATCGGATGCAAGGACAGCGACGTCACCGGCACGTCAAGGCGGAGCAGCCGCGCGGCAAGATAAAAAGCAGCGGGAAATCCCGGCTCATTGTCGAGTGGTCCGGCGAACATAAGCGGGTGAGACAACGAAAGCCCGACAAGAACGGCCACACATGCGGGAATAAAGCCGGCGATCGGACCGGCAATCCCAATATCGAATAATGCTTTACGCGTGGGGATCGGGCTCTTGATGCGAATGAAAGCTCCGAATGTACCGATCAGGCTGGGAAACGGGATGAAGAATGGGAGCGTGGCATGGACGTGATAACGCCGGGCGCAAAGATAATGTCCCATTTCATGTGCCAGCAGGATGAACATGAGCGTGAGCGAAAAGGAGAGCCCATGCAGGAGTCTGGCTGGAGCCTGCCACATCCACTCAATGGGGAAGAGAGGAATGTTCTCATCATTGAATGAGAAGGCGGGCCGGTGAAGCGCGAAATTGGCATAGATGCGCGCGCCCACGGTTAAGGTGCTCAAGAAGGTCGCGGCCAGAAGCGCAAGATGCAATCCCCAGCGCTGGCGCGGCGCAGGAATATCCCAGACCCTGGGCTGAGGCTGCTGCTCCCAATCGAGGGCGGCCGAGGAAGGGGATGTGGTTTCGGGCATACTGTGTTGGGCCTGATTCAAATGTAAACTACTCGGCTTGGATGCGGTGGGTTCCGCATCGTCGTCCTGGGGAAATGAGCCGGCGAGACGCCGGCGCTACCAGATCAGGCAAATCTCTGGTCAGGCAAATCTGCTGGTCAGGCAAACTTAGTCGATCGACTGCAGTTCCTTGCCCGGTTTGAAGCGGACGGCCTTACCCGGCGGAATGGAAACTTCGGCGCCGGTGCGTGGATTCCGTCCTATGCCGGTCTTGCGCGGGCGCACATTAAAGACGCCGAAGCCGCGCAGTTCAATGCGGTCGCCGGTGGAGAGCGCCTTCTTCATGCTCTCGAAGACGGTTTCTACGGCCAGCTCCGCCTTGGTTTTCGTGATCCCGGTGCGATTGACTACTTCATTGATGATGTCGAGCTTAATCACGGGTGTCTCCCGTCTCCCAAGGATTAGCGTTTCTCAAGTTATTGATGCTAAGGGAGATAGGATAGATTGTCAACGGGGCCTGTTGTCTCGTAAGATGACTGCACCAGCCGAGATGAATTTTGTAATTTTGTAATCCGATAATTTCGTAATTTGAAAACCATCGCACCCGGAATTCTCCTTCGCGCGATCCGTTCTTAAGTTACCAAATTGCAAAATTACCCGATTACCAATTCCCAAGGAGTTCCATGAGCATCAAGAGTGACCGCTGGATCCGGCGCATGGCGCAGGAGCACGACATGATTAATCCGTACTCGGAAAAGCAGGTGTCCACGGGAGTGATTTCCTACGGCGTATCGAGCTATGGATACGACTTGCGCGTGGCCGACGAATTCAAAATCTTCACCAACGTCAACAGCACGATTGTCGATCCGAAACATTTTGATGAGCGGTCGTTTGTGACGGTGAATGCCGATGTCGCCATTGTGCCTCCGAACTCGTTTGCGCTGGCACGGTCGGTGGAGTACTTCAAGATTCCGCGCGATGTGCTGACGATTTGCGTAGGCAAGTCGACCTACGCACGCTGCGGCATCATCGTAAACGTCACGCCCTTCGAACCGGAGTGGGAGGGCTTCGTCACGCTCGAGATTTCAAACACTACACCGCTGCCCGCGAAGATCTACGCTAACGAAGGCCTGTGCCAGATTCTCTTCTTCCAGTCGGATGAAGTTTGCGAGACGAGTTACAAGGATCGCAAGGGGAAGTACCAGTCGCAGAAGGGGATCGTCCTGCCGAAGCTGTGAGAAGCAGCGGTCAGTTTTCAGCTCTCAGTTTGGCAACCGGTTTGAGGGGAAGATTTGCGGGCTCAGGTCGGGCACCAGTTGAGGACTATCCCCGCACCACCTCAGCCTGCTAGAAAATAGTAGTGCCGAAGCAGCTTACAGCCGTATCTCTCATTGGGCTCCTACTCTTTTTCGGCACTCTGGCGCTCTACTATCCCACGCTCGAAAACGGATTCGTTAACTACGACGATCCCGCCTATGTGACCTCGAATTGGCACGTGCAGCAGGGATTGTCGTTCCGCAATCTAAGTTGGGCGTTCACTTCGACGGCAGAGGCCAACTGGCATCCACTGACGTGGATTTCGCACATGCTGGATGTGCAACTCTTCGCGCTGCGGCCGGCGGGACATCACGGGCAGAGCGTCTTCTGGCATGCCGTCAACGTGGTGATGCTGTTTCTGCTACTGGCGCGGGCGACTGGATGCATCGGCCGCAGCGCAATGGTCGCGGGCTTGTTTGCCGTCCACCCACTGAACGTGGAGTCGGTGGCGTGGGTGGCCGAACGTAAAACCGTTCTCTGCACATTCTTTTTGCTTCTGACTTTGGCTGCTTATGGTTGGTACGTACAGTCGCGGCGGGTGAGCCGGTATCTGTCGGTGGTATTGCTATTCGCGCTCGGGCTGATGGCGAAGCCGATGGTGATCACGCTACCGTTTCTGTTGCTGCTGATTGATTTCTGGCCGCTGCATCGCTTTCCGCAGACATCGCTCGCCAAGCTTGTCCTTGAAAAAATTCCTCTTCTGGGAACGTCGGCCGCCAGTGCGGCGATCACGATCTATGCGCAGCGCGCGGGGGGTGCGGTCGGATCGACCGCCGCCTTGCCGCTGGCGCTGCGCGCGCAAAATGCAATTTACTCTTATGTCGTCTATGTCGAGAAGGCGGTGTGGCCGTCGCGGCTGGCCGTGTTTTATCCGCATCCCGAGGGGTCACTCGCGCTTTGGAAAGTGCTGGGCGCAGCCGTTGTCGTGATCACGATCACCGCACTGTTTTGGAGTTTGCGTGAACGCCGGTATCTGCTGGTGGGATGGCTGTGGTTTCTGGGAGGGCTGGCGCCCGTGATTGGCATCGTCCAGGTTGGGCGCCAGGCATGGGCGGACCGCTACGCGTATTTTCCTCTTTGGGGATTGTTTGTAATTATCGTCTGGCTGACCGCCGAGGCTGCAACCCGGATGAAGCTAAGCCGCTTGGCGCAGGTGGCGATCGCATCGGCCGTGCTGTTGGGGTATTCAGTAGCGACGCACATCCAGATTGGATACTGGCGGGACAGCTACAGCCTGTTTGCACAAGCGCTCCAGGTAACGAACGCGAATCCTATCGCGGAGGGGAATCTGGGATCGGCGTTGGTCGAGATGCAGCGTCCCGACCTGGCTGTGCCGCACCTGGAGCGGGCGATCCAGTTGATGCCCACGCTCGCGACGCCGCATTACAATCTCGGCACACTTCTGCAGCGGCAGAATCAACTGGAGGCGGCGCAACGTGAATATCGACTCGCTCTGGAATATGCATCCGACGAGCGCGAAGCCGCGCAAACCCACAACAACCTGGGCGTGCTGCTGAATCAGCTGGGGCAGCGGGATGAGGCGGTAACGGAGTTCACCGAGGCCATTGCGCTGAATCCGCATGAGCAGAACAGTCTGCTTGGCCGCGGCATGACCGAGCGCGAGGAAGGCAAACTCGACGCCGCTTTGCAGGATTTTCAGCGAGCCGCACAGATTGCGCCGTCGCCGCCGGCGTTCTATTGGCAAGGGCGGGTTCTGGAAGATAAGGGACAATTCGCCGCCGCCGCCGAGGCCTATCGAGCCGCGCTGCAGCTAGCGCCCGGGTTCGCGGACGCGCAGGTGAGATTGGATGGTGTTGGGAAAGCGTTGAAGTGATATGCGGAAAGAAGAGTCAGAGTTGCGGCGTCCAGCGCTGTCTTGATCGGGAGTGAGTCGATAACACCGATGATAATAACTACCGCTTGGCGATCTCGCCTTCCTTGAACATGTACTTGATGGCGGGCTTGTAGATCATCAGGTTGGCAGCGCCGGCGCGATTCAGCTTGATGCAGTGCTTGTCGTACCACTCGATGTAGCCGTGGACCTCTTCACCATCGCGCAGCACGATGACCATGGGAGTCTTCGTCTGCATCTGCTTCTGGTAGTAGAAATTTTCGGCGTTGGTCTGCTCGCTGGGTGCGACCTTCTTGGCCGGAGCGGCGGAGCGGTCTCGGTCTCTATCTCTATCTCGACGCTCGGCGGGCATATGATTGTGTCCGTGGTTGTGATTATTGAGCGCGTGCTCGGCACGGTTGAGGGTCGGACGGATCAGCTTGCGATTCGCGAAGCTTTCCTGATCCGCGGTAGGTTCAGCGGGTATGGAGTCGAGCGTATCTTTCAAATCGCACCACCTGCACGCCGGGCGGGCGGAATATGCCACAACACTCGAGCCTTTGATTGTGGGTCCAGAGGTGTGAACTGAGGGTTACGGTATCACAGCGGGCTGGCGATGACAATATTTTGTGCAGTGTCTTTTGTGCAACCACTGCTTTCCCCGTTACTTCTTCTTCAGTTCATGCCCGACGCGGTTCGATTCTTTATCCATGGCGGACAAGAGGTTGTCGGACGCATTTCCAGAGGGCTGAGCCAGTATGACAGTGTCGAGAACCGGTTCGGACCGGCCAATACGAAATAGTGCAAAGGTAAGCTGGAGGTTATCCCGGTAAACCGGGCCTGAAGACCCACCGAGAGGATCGCTTGCATCTATGCTTGGAACTTTGCCTCCGATGGAGATCGGCGGTGGGTGAGGATCCTCGGGATGCGCTTTGGGATCCACGATTTGGCTGAGCAGAATGTAATCGCACTCTTTGCTTTTCGCTTCGTCGCCATTTTCGACAGTGAGATGGAGTTTGTAGTCCGTAGTGGAGCTGGAATCCATGATCAGATTGCTGATTTTGTTGTCGCGCAGACCCTTTGACAGACGCTCGGTCAAACGGTCCAGCAGGGCGCCTCTAGTACTCATGTTTGAGACCATTGCGACGCATACCTTTCCACCTGCTTTCGACGGCGGTGGGTGGTTTTGAGGCCATGCTGCTAGAGGCGAAAACCCGAGAACGGCGACAAGCAATGAACGAAGCGCTCGGCCCATAGAGCACCTCCAATGCGAGTAACTATAATGCAGCAGAGCTTTCTCGTGTTATGACACCCGCTCGAGCGCCGTGGCGAAGGCATCGAGCGAGAGCGAGCGCAGCAGGTTGCGCCGCATCCCGCGCTCGACTTCGCCGAGCCCCTCGGCCGCGCGTTGCAACCAGGCGAAGTCGGCGGATTCTGACATTTTCTTAAGTTCGCCAACGATGTCTGTGTTGCGAACCAGTTGCGGCGCGCCCGACTGCAAGAACATCATGTCTTCGAGCAGGGAATAGATGGTGCGGAGAAGGTTGTCGAGCTTCTCGCGGCCTTCGGCTCCGGCGCGGTAACTCTCAGTCACTTTGAATAATTCGGTGTGGTCGACTGCGCCGAGCGCGGATTTCAGCATGACGAGCGCATGGGCGCGAGCGGCGATGTAGCCCTCAACATCGAACGATACGGCGCGTCCGATCGCGCCTTCGCTAAGGCGAGCGACCAGCGCGCGCTGCCGGGCATTCCAATCGGGGCGAAACTGCGCGAGCCGGGTCTCGATGTCCGCGGAAGGGAGCGCGCCGAGATTAAAGGTCATGGAGCGGGAACGAATCGTGGGCAGCAGTTCTCCAGCGTTTTCGGTGAGCAGAAAAATGCTGGCAAACTCGGGCGGCTCTTCCAGAACCTTGAGCAGCGAGTTGGCGGCCTCTTTCATGAATGCCGAGCTGGTGAAGATGTAGACGCGTTCGCGGGCTTCCGCGGGTCGATAGTAGATCGTCTCAATCACGTGCCGAACCTGGTCGACCTTGATCATCATTTGTGGCGGATCAGGCGGGATGATGAGCACGTCGGGATGAGTCTGGACGAAGAGCCGGGTTTCTTTCTTGTCCGTGTCACGCAGATTTTCGCGAGCCTCGACCGCCTCGGCGAAACGGGCGTCGAGATCTGCGGATTGCGCGATGCGAGTACAGTTCGAGCAGTGCCCGCAAAAATCGGGCAATCCGTCGGCGCCCGTCGTCGGTGCCGTGCAGTTCATGGCGCGGGCAAGCATGAGGGCGAGAGTGTATTTGCCAGATCCGTGCGCCCCGGAAAGAATGGTGGCGTGCGGAAAGCGATTGCGTGCCAGCATCTCGCGCAGCCGATGAATGGTTTCCGGGTTACCTGCAAAATCGGAAAAAGGCATAGACGGGATTTTGTAATATGGTAATCGGGCAATTTTGTAATTGAAAATCCAGCGAACATCGCAGCGGTTCAAATTGCCAGATTACAAATTACACAATTATCAAATTCCTCAGATCTTCAGTTTCTTCCGCACCAGTTCCATGATAGTCGCATGCGTTTCGCTGGGCGTGCCGCGGGCGTTCACGATATGGACGCGTCCCGGCTCGCGCTGCGCGATGGCCAGGTAGGCATGACGGACGCGTCCAAAAAAGGCCCGGCTTTCCTGTTCAAACCGGTTCTCGTCTTTCTCCGTACCCTTTTCTGTCCGGACGCCTTTGTGCTTTCGATTGCGACGACGCGCCCGGTCGACGCTGAAAGCCAGATCATTGTCGAGCAGGATGGTGAGGTCAGGCTGCAGATTGCCGCAGAGGATTTGGTGCAACTGGAGCACCGGTTTCGTTCCGAGCTTGCGGCCTCCACCTTGATATGCCTCGGTCGAATCGGTGAAGCGGTCGCAGAGCACGATGCGTCCTTCGGCGAGTGCGGGCAGAATGACCTCGTGAATGTGCTGGGCGCGGGAAGCGAACATGAGCGCCATTTCCGTGAACGGCGAAAGTCCCGAGGTGGCCGAATGGAGCAGCACCTCGCGAATCTTTTCGCCGGCGCCCGTTCCTCCTGGCTCACGGGTAATAGTGACAGAAAGGCCGTGAGCACGCAGGGAGCGCGCCAACTTTTCGGCCTGAGTGCTCTTGCCGCTGCCATCGAGACCTTCGAAGGTAATAAATCTTCCACGCGCGGGCACGTCGGGATGATAGCAGGTGGAAATGGTCTCGACGCCTGTGAATGCCGTATGCCCGCGACCGCCGCAGTGGCGGCCGATTCAAGGAGCGGGCTGATATATTCAGACTGACGATTTCATGCGGGGTCTTCAAGTCTGTCCGGTTTCAGTTGCATCGCCGTGGGGCAAATCGAAAATCTGGAGGGGGAATGGGTTCACGTTTCAGGGCCACGAAGTTTCTTTGTTTCGCGATATTTCTGTTGTCATCATTTTCGGGTTTTGGGGCAAATGGGCCGACCATTGCGCTTTCGGTAGATGCGTCGGACGCGCCCCGCAAGATCTTCCACGCACAATTACACATTCCCGCTAAGGCCGGGGTGCTCACGCTCTACTATCCAAAATGGATTCCGGGCGAGCACGGGCCGACAGGTCCGATTACGGATTTAACCGGCTTGAAGTTTACGGCGAGTGGGAAGGTGCTGAAATGGCGGCGCGATCTGCTCGACGGCTTTACTTTTCACGTGGACGTGCCCGAGGGCGAGAACGAAGTCACCGCGAATCTCGACTATGCTTCCGCCGCGTCGTTCGAACCTGGATACAGTTCGAGCATGTCGGCTACAGAAAAATTGTATATTCTCAACTGGAACGCGCTGTTGCTCTATCCCGCCGGTTACTCTTCCGACCAACTCACCTATCGTGCGGCCCTGCGCTTGCCCGCGGGTTGGAAGTTTGCCACCTCGCTGCATGTTTCCGATCAGCCGGGCAACAATAACAATAATGAGATTCATTTTGCGCCGGTCTCACTGACCATGCTGGTGGATGGCCCCGTTCTCGCGGGCCAGTACATGAAGGCGGTACCGCTGACGTTGCCCAACGAAAACCCTCCCGCAGAGCTTGATGTTGCGGCGGATAGCGCCGCCGCGCTCGACGCTCCAGAAGAAGTCTGGGAACATACCCGCGATCTGGTCAAGCAAGCGGGCGTTCTATTTGGTGCGCATCATTACAACGGTTATCACTTTCTGCTGACCTTGAGCGATCACGTCGCGCATTTTGGATTGGAGCACCACGAATCGAATGACAGCCGGGTCGAAGAGCGCTCGCTCATCGAAGAAGATGGGCGGAAACTGATTGCCGGTCTTTTGCCGCACGAGTATGTGCATTCGTGGAATGGGAAATATCGCCGTCCGGCGGATCTGGCGACGCCCGATTACGAACAACCGATGCAGACCGACTTGCTGTGGGTGTATGAAGGACTAACCTCCTACCTGGGAGACATGCTTTCGGCGCGCAGCGGCGAGCGCACGCCTGCGTTGGCCCGCGACGCACTGGCACAGATGGCAGCGGACCTCGATTACCGCTCCGGTCGCGTCTGGCGCAATTTGCAGGATACTGCGGATGGAGTTCCGAGCGTGCAGGAGGCTCCTCGCGCTTGGGCAGATTATCGCCGCGGGCTCGATTATTACGATGAAGACGTGCTCAACTGGCTGTGGGTGGATGTCATCATCCACCAGCAAAGCAAGGGCTCGAAGTCGCTGGACGATTTCTGCAAACTGTTTCTGGGCGCACCCAGTGGTCCGCCGATGGTGAAGACCTATACGTTCGACGACGTGATCAGCGCGCTGAACCAGGTTGCTCGCTACGACTGGCGTGGATTCTGGAACGATCGTTTATCCAACCACGGCCCGGGCGCCCCACTCGGCGGAATCGAGGGGAGCGGATGGAAGCTGGTATATGACGAGTTTCCGTCGGAATTGGATCGCGCCGAGGATCGCGACGGAAAGAATATCAATGCGCATTACTCGCTGGGATTGTGGTTCGGCAACGATGGCGAGATTCGGGATACGGTGGAGGGAATGATTGCCGCCAGGGCCGGGATCGGGCCGGGGATGAAGATAATCGCCGTCAACGGCCGCAGCTTTTCCGCAGATGCCTGGCACGATGCCATCCGAGCCGCCAAAACCAGCCCGTCTCCGATTGAGCTGATCGTGGAAAATACCGACTACTTCCGGGTGGTGAAGGTCGATTACCACGGCGGCGAGCAGCATCCACATTTGGTGCGAGACGAATCGAAGCCGGATCTGCTGACGGAGATTTATCGCGCCAAGTGATGCCCTGTCGGTTGCCGATTTTGTCAGTTCACGTCAGTTGACATCAGTTCACATCAGTTCACATAGCAGTCGGCCGTCGCCCGTCTGACAATTGAAACGGGTCTCGAGATGACGATGACAACAGGTGGTTTGGTTGGGTAGAACCGAGTGCGAGCAACTGGTTACCGCTGTTTTGCTTTTCGGATCCGTGCGCTTCCCGCAACGCTGCGACCTACACTCGACGGGGGTTTCGGCATACCCTCGAGCAACTCTTTCAGCACTGTCGCGTTGTTGTACTCTTCGTTTCGCGATGCATAGAGCAGAGTGACCGTTCGCCTGCCCTCCGCGAGATGGTGCAGCTTTTCTACTGCTGCGGAAGCTTTTTCGTTTGCCAGTTCCTTGAGGTACCGCTTCCGAAAAATGCTCCGGCCCCCGGGATTGGCATGGAACCATTGCCGTAACTCGTTCGAAGGCGCCAGATCGCGCAGCCAGAACTTCAGCGCTGCCGCTTCTTTCGTCAGCCCGCGCGGCCACAAACGATCCACCAGGACGCGCACTCCATCCGAGGAAGAAGCAGGCTCATAAACGCGTTTGACCACGATGCCCATGACTTCCGTATTATCATTATCCCACGCCTGCATGATCCTAAATTTGAGCTCGGCCCTCCCATCGCTGCCGCCATCATCATGAATATTTTGATTGCTATGTCCCGGAATGTCTCCGTGGTACTTCTCGCGTTGCTCATACTCGCCGGCTGCGACGTTGAGCGCCGCAAGTCCGATGCCGAACTTGGCCTCAACCCGCAGCAGGCTGAAGGCAGAAAACTGTACGACAACTACTGCGACCGCTGCCATGAGCCCTACTCCTCGCACGGCAAAAAGGGCCCGAGTTTGAAAGGCGTTTTCAAACACCAGTACCTGTCGCTGAGCGGATTGCCGGCAAACGACGAACGAATGACCGACATCATTAAATATGGACGGGCCAAGATGGAAGGGTTCAATCAGGTGATGAACGATCAGCAGATCAAAGATTTGCTGGCGTATCTGCACACGCTGTAGAAGTCTCAGAAGTGAGTTCTCAGTTCCCAGTTCTCAGTTCTCGGTAAAACCTGACGCCATGCGGCGCCGCTCACTAACGCCCACTAACATACTGCCTCGCTTTTACTGAGAACTGAGAACTGAGAACCGGGAACTTTGAACTGATGGAGAACGGTTCCTGTGGCATAATCGGCGCCTGTGTCCACGGTCAACAAATCCGCGTTGTTTCAGAAGCTGCCGTCGACCGACGAACTCCTGCGCCATCCCGACATGCAGGCGCTGGTCGAACGTGACGGACATACGGCTGTCGCAGAAAGCATCCGCGTGGTGCTGGCGCGACTTCGCCAGGAAATCGCCGCCGGCCAGCGGGGCGATGCCCAGTTTGACGAGAAGTCGCTGGAGTTCGCGCTGGGCGGCCTCTTCGCGGCTGTCGAACGTCAACTGCGGCAATCGATGAGTTACTCGCTGCTGCCGCTGATCAACGCCACCGGTGTGATTCTGCACACCAACCTGGGACGCGCTCCACTTTCTGCGGACGCCCTGGATCAGATCCGCGCCACGGCCGGCGTTTATTCCAATCTCGAATTTGATCTGCCGACGGGAGAGCGCGGGAAGCGCGACGTCCATGTGGATCGCCTGTTCGCCAAGCTTCTGAGTCCTGCAGGGACGGACGCATTCTTTCGACTTCGCGCACCCCTCCCAGCCGAGCAAAACTCGGGCACGATTTCGGAGGGCATCTCCACGATTGTGGTGAACAACAACGCCGCCGCCGTCCTGCTTGCGCTGAACTCGCTGGCCGAAGGCGGCGAAGTCATTGTCTCGCGCGGAGAACTCGTAGAGATTGGCGGATCGTTTCGCATCCCTGACGTGATGTCGAAATCGAATGCAAAACTGCGCGAGGTCGGCACCACCAATCGCACTCGCGTTGGCGACTACGAGCACGCCATCAACGAACGCACGCGACTCTTGCTTCGCGTGCACCGTTCGAACTTCGAAATATCCGGATTTACCGAGCAGCCGGGCCTCGACGAGCTGGTTGCCCTGGCTCGCCGCCGCAATCTTCCGCTGATGGAGGATCTGGGCAGCGGCGCGTTGTTCGATTTGCAGTCGGTGGGAATCAACGACGAACCGGGTGTCCTCGATAGCCTGCGCGCGGGCGTCGACATCGTCACCTACAGCGGCGACAAACTTCTTGGCGGTCCACAAGCCGGATTGATCAGCGGGCGCGCCGATCTGGTGGCTCGCCTGCGTTCGAACTCGTTGTTCCGGGCGCTGCGCGTGGACAAGCTCACCTACGCCGCACTTGAAGCCACGCTACTGGCCTATGTAAAACGCGATCATGATGCGGTACCTGTGCTCCGCATGATGCGCCTATCCAAGCACGAGATCGAACTCCGCGCGACGAAAATTGTCGCCGAGGTCGAATCCGCGAAGCTGAAGCACCTTAAACTCGAACTTCTTGAAGGCGAATCTGTAATCGGAGGCGGGGCCGCTCCCTCGGCGGTTTTGCCGACGCGCCTGATCGCGATTACGCATTCCGATTTAAGCGCTGACGAGTTGAACTCCCGTCTCCGCGCCGGCACGCCGGCGATCATCGCCCGCGTCGAAGAGGGACGAGTGTTGCTTGACCTGCGCACGGTTTTCCCGGAGCAAGATGCAAACCTGGCGACCGCGCTGGCATCTTTTGCATCATCGTCGTCATCATGATCGTCCTGAGATCTGAGGTGTAGCACCCGAGACCGGTTTTTTCCGTGGCGACCCTCTACACCATCGGCCATTCCACCCGCACCCTCGATGAACTCGTGTCGGTCCTGCAGTCGCACGGCATCGAGACACTGGTGGATATCCGCGCCTTCCCTATGTCGCGTCGCCTGCCACATTTTAATCGCGAGGCGCTGGAGCAATCGCTGACGGAACGGGGCATCCGGTATGTCTGGATGAAAGCTCTCGGCGGATACCGCAAGGCGACTGCCAAGGATTCTCCACATACGGCGCTGCGCAATGCCAGCTTCCGCAACTATGCCGATTACACGTTGACGCCAGAGTTCGAGCTAGCGGCGGCGGAGTTGCTCGAATTAGCGCGAGGCTCGCGTACTGCCTACATGTGCGCCGAGCGAGTTTACTTCCGTTGCCATCGCATGATCGTTTCCGACTGGCTGGTTGCGCATGGACACGACGTGCTGCACATCGATGCGGAAGGACCCGCGCGACCGCATAAACTTCTGCCTGAGGCCAGAGTGATCAATGGACGGTTGATCTACAGTGGCGGCGAACTCTTCTGAACGTTACCCCAAATTGCAAAATACAAATTACCAATTCACAATGTCTCCATGATCATTGGAACCGGAGTGGACATCGCCGAAGTTTCGCGCATTCGCGAAAGCGTCGAGCGCTTTGGCGACCGTTTTCTACATCGCATTTTTACCGACGGCGAAATTCGATATTGCGGGAAGAAAGCCAACCGCTTTGAGAGCTATGCCGCTCGCTTCGCCGCTAAGGAAGCGGGAATGAAGGCGCTGGGAACGGGATGGAGTCATGGGGTCCGCTGGCGCGACATCGAGGTGGTGCGTCCCAAGGGGCAGCGACCTACCCTGCAATTTCACGGTGAGGCGGCATCCATCGCAGCCCGGCTGGGCACGAAAAATGTTGCCCTGTCACTCACGCACACCTCTGAGCAGGCTCTGGCTCACGTGATTCTGGAAAATTAGCGACTGTCAATCCTCGCCACAAACCAGGTAGTGGCGGACGCATTCGTCCGCCCGCTCTGCAAAACGGGTTGCACCGTTCATATCTTTCGTTTTTGTCATTAATCTTTGTGAACGGTCTTGACGGGCGCCGCGCTGCGCACGATTGGCGGACGAATGCGTCCGCCGCCACGTGGTTTGTGGAGCGGTCTACTAACTCACTGATTCAAAATAAGGTTTTTCTTCCACGCAACATGCGCGCAGGTTTCGGGTTTATATGGCCGGAACGTAATGATGCCGGGTACCGGCTTGGGTCAAATGCTTAGGCCGGAAATGCTCAGGGCCAAAGGAAGGCAACAAAATGAAACGCTCCATTCGTAGATTGGTATCTGCGTTGGCACTAGGAGTTTTGACGCTGGTTTCGGTGGCGTCGCTCTCGACGGCATCGTCCGCGGAAATTGCGATTGGCATCGGGATCTCGGTGCGCATCGGTCCTCCTGCGCTGCCCGTTTACGCGCAGCCGATCTGCCCCGGACCGGGCTATCTCTGGACCCCGGGTTATTGGGCCTGGAATGATGTTGGCGGCTACTATTGGGTTCCCGGCACCTGGGTGATTGCGCCAGTTGGCATGCTCTGGACCCCCGGCTACTGGGGCTTTGCGGGTGGCTTGTATGGCTGGCACGCGGGCTATTGGGGACCGCACGTCGGATTCTACGGCGGCATTAACTACGGCTTTGGATACGGCGGAGTAGGCTTCGCTGGTGGAGAGTGGAGAGGCGGCGCCTTCTTTTACAATCGCGCGGTGATGAACGTCAACGTGACCAATGTAAGGAACGTCTACAACCGCGCGGTCGTCGTGAATAACACGCACGTAGCTTTCAACGGCGCTGGTGGCGTGGAAGCGCGGCCGAGCGCGCAAGAGGAAGCGTATGCGCATGAGTCGCACACTCCGGCATTGGCCGGGCAGACGGAGCACGAGCGCTCGGCCAGCCAGAACCGTCAGTTATTTGCGTCCGAGAACCACGGGCGTCCGGCAGTAGCGGCGACAGCCCGGCCCGGAGATTTCTCGGGACGCAACGTAAGCCGGGCGAGCGCTGCGGGAGCTGAGTATCATGCTCCGAAAATGTCGCCGCAAGAAGCGCGCGCCAGCAACGGCAATCGCGGTTCCGGTTCGAATGAGGCGTCGTATAGAAATGAGGCGTCTCGAAACGACAATCGCTCTAATGACCGCTCCAATGACCGCTCCGGGACATCTTCGGAGAATCATGGAAGCAGCGTAACGCGAACAGCGGCGCGAACAAATGAAGCGGGAAATCGGGGGATGAACTCTCCTCACGATAACCCGAAGCCGAGCAAGCAGGAGAAGCAGGCTCAGAAGCAAGCGCAGAAACAGGCGAAAGCCGAAGCGAAGCGCAACGCCAAAGAGGAACATCGCTAGCTCGCAGGTTGGATACGGCGAGGCCAGGAAGAGCTCGTCGAACGAATCAGCCACCACGCCTCGCACCCGATCCTCATCCGGACGCGAGGCGGTGGTGGTTCCAACGTGTCACTCCAATACCGCTATTCTGCTGCTTTTACATCCGGAAGATTCTCGATCCCTTAAATTTTCTGCGTTTGCTATCATGTGGTGTCGTTTACTGACTACTTACTGACTTTGCCTAGCCAGAAACAGCTCAAATGGTCGCAACTGCGCGTAGGAGTTACCGTCCTGTTCGCGAGCGTCACCTTGGCCGTGCTGATTTTTGTGATGAGCGGCACGGGCGGCTGGTTTACCCGGAAGATCACGCTGCACTCTTACTTCGACAATGCCAGCGGCTTGCGCGAGGGCGCGCCGGTGCGTTTATCGGGCGTGGACATCGGCAATGTGAGTGCGATCCGCATCGTTCAAGGCAAGCCGACCACGCCGGTTGAAATCACGATGAAGGTCAATACCAAGTACTCCTTCAATCTACGCAAAGACTCCGTGACCTTGATGAGCACCGCGGGAATCCTCGGCGAAACTTTCGTGGACGTCGACAGTACGACGGCGAAGGGTCCTCCTGCAGCGGACGGAGACACGCTGCCTGCTCGCGACCAGCCGGACATTCAGGACGTGGTGCGCGCCAGCCAGGGAACGCTGCAGAACATCGACACTCTGCTGAAGCGCGTCGACCGCATTATGGCTTTTATTGAAAGCGGCCAGGGGTCGATCGGCAAGGTCATTTACGATCCCGGGTTGTACAACCAGCTTAATGCCACGGTGGTCGAATTCAAGGGCTTGATGGATGACATCCAGAACGGAAAAGGCTCGCTCGGTCCGCTGCTCACGAGCGATGAGGCCTACAAGAAAGTCATTGCCGCCGTCGACAAGATTAATGCGATGGTAGACGACTTGCAGGCGGGCAAGGGCACGGCCGGCAAACTGCTCAAAGATCCCGTGCTGTTTGACAATACGAATAAAGCAATGGCAAACGTTCGCCAGTTAACCGACGACATCAACGCCGGGAAGGGCGCGATCGGAAAGATGACGCACGATCAGGAATTTGCCGATCATCTGCAGACCCTCATGAACAACCTGGCGGCACTCTCCGAGCGCCTGCAGAAGGGCGAAGGCACGGCGGGAATGCTGTTTAAGGATCCCGCGCTGTACAACAATAGCAACCAGATGCTGATCGAAACGCGAGAGCTGCTGAAAGCGATCCGTGAAAACCCCAAGAAGTATCTGACGTTCCACGTAAAGGTATTTTAAGACTTGCGAAACGTATTTTTGGTGACCGTTTTCAGCGGCCTCCGTCTCATACCCTGGCATAGTGTATTCGGCACCGGTTAAGACCGGCTTCCAACTCGATTCGAGGACCCATGCGCAATTTTTTGAAAGTATTGACTATCTCCATGATGTTCGTGCCTGCGCTGTTGTGCCAGGACAAGACTGACGCCGGCAAAACCCCATCCGCCAGCGTGCGTTTTTCCGTCGACATGCTCGATAAGGACATCGACCCGTGCAATGATTTTTACGCCTACGCGTGCAGCAAGTGGAAGGCGCAGAACCCGATTCCTGCCGACCGTTCCGCGTGGGGCCGGTTCAACGAATTGGCGGAGCGTGGCGAATACATTGTGCGCGACATTCTTGAAAAGGCAGCGATCGAGCGACCCGGTCGCAGTTCCAACGAACAGAAGATCGGCGATTACTATGCCAGTTGCATGGACGAAAGTGCCATCGAAAAGGCGGGCACAAAGCCGCTGCAGGCGGACTTCGAAAGTATTGCGGCGATCCATTCGAAGGAAGGCCTTCCGAAAGAGATTGTACGGCTGCATCGCGAAGGTGCCGACGTATTGTTCGGCTTCGATTCTGATTCCGATTTCAAGAACGCCAGCCAAATGATCGCTGAGGTAGACCAGGGTGGTCTGGGCCTCCCAGACCGCGATTACTATTTCAAAGACGACGAAAAATCGGTCGAACTGCGCAAGAAGTATGTCGCGCATGTGGCGAAAATGTTTGTGCTGCTGGGCGACGACGAAGGCAAAGCCGCGGCCGAAGCCCAGGTCGTCATGGATATTGAAACCGGCTTAGCCAAGGGGTCGCTCGACCAAACCAGCCGTCGCGATCCGGAAAAACTCTACCACAAGCTTACCGACAAGGAACTGGCGGCGCTGAGTCCAGCCTTCGATTGGAGCGTTTATTTTGAAGGGGTGGGTGCGCCCAAGTTCGATTCGCTCAACGTGACGGAGCCGGAGTTCTTCAAGAACATGCAGCCAGTAATCAGCGCGCACTCGCTGGAGGACTGGAAGAGCTATTTGCGCTGGCACACGGTGCATGCGGGCGTGTCGGCGCTACCCATGGCGTTTGTGACTGAGAACTTTGACTTCTACAGCAAGACGCTGCAGGGGACAAAGGAGTTGCGTCCGCGATGGAAACGTTGCGTTGGGTACGTAAACGGTGATCTGGGCGACGCGGTCGGCCAGGTCTATGTCCAGCAGACTTTTGGCGCGGAAGGAAAAGAGCGGACCCTGGCGATGGTCGGTTATCTGGAAAAGGCGCTGGGGGAGGATATCCAAAGCGTGCCTTGGATGGGAGCGGACACCAAAGCGCAGGCGCTGGTGAAATTGCATGCCATTTCCAATCGCATCGGCTATACCGACAAGTGGCGCGACTATTCGGCGCTCCTGATCGTGCGCGGCGATGCCTTGGGAAACTCGCAACGCGCCAATCAAAGCGACCTGCAGCGCCGCTTGAATAAGATTGGCAAGCCGCTCGACAAGCGGGATTGGCCGTATCCGCCAATGACGGTGAATGCGACCTACGACCCGACCCAGAACAACATCACTTTCCCCGCCGGAATTCTGCAGCCGCCCTTTTACGACAATAAGGCCGACGACGCGTTGAACTTCGGGGGAATCGGCGCCGTGATCGGTCACGAATTGACGCACGGTTTCGACGATGAAGGCAGCCAGTTCGATGCGGAGGGGAATCTCCGCGACTGGTGGACCGCGAACGACAAGAAGCAATTCGAAGAACGAACGAACTGCATCAAGAATCAGTACGGGAATTTCGTTGCCGTCGACGACTTGAAGCTGAACGGCAAGCTCACACTGGGCGAGAATACGGCCGACAATGGCGGCCTGCGCCTTGCGTATATGGCTCTGTTGACTTCGTTTGCCGGCAAAGAACCGGCGCCGATCGACGGTCTTACCGCGGAGCAACGCTTCTTTCTGGGGTTTGCGAACGTGTGGTGCGCGAACCGTACCGATGCGATGTCACGGATGTTGGTGTCCATCGATCCTCACTCGCCAGGCAAGTATCGTGTGAACGGAACCGTTTCCAACATGCCGGAATTCCGCCAGGCATATCACTGTTCGGCCACAGCGCCGATGGTGAATCAGAATGCATGCAGGGTCTGGTAAGAGTGTGATCGGTGGAGCGACGGGCGTCTCGCACGTCCAGCCGGGCGGGGACGCCCGGCGCTTCACTACCGCGCAGCCACATCCGCCTGTTCGTGCGCGTGATAACTCGACCGCACCAGCGGCCCCGACTCGACGTGCTTGAACCCAAACTTCAGCGCCTCTTCTTTCAGCGAAACAAACTCCGCTGGAGTGTAGTAGCGAGTCATCGGCAGATGATCTTTTGATGGGCGCAAATACTGTCCAATCGTCAGAATATCCACGCTGCGTTCGCCGAGATCGCGGAAGACTTCGATCAGTTCGCCGGTCTCCTCGCCGATTCCGACCATCACACCGCTCTTAGTGACTGTTGCCGGATCCCAGTTCTTGGCATTCGCCAGAAGATCGAGGGTGCGTTTGTAGCGAGCACCGGACCGCACCGCGCGGTACAGTCGCGGGACAGTTTCCGTGTTGTGGTTGAGCACGTTGGGCTTGGCTTCGAGCACGATGCGCAGCGGTACTTCCAATCCCTGGAAGTCAGGAATCAGCACTTCGACGCGGCACTCCGGCACGAGTTCGCGAATCTTCCGAATGGTCTCCGCAAAAATCCTGGCGCCGCCGACGTTATCGTCGTCGCGATTCACGCTGGTCACGACTGCGTGGCGCAGGCCAAGCGTGGCGACCGCCTCCGCCACCCGACGTGGTTCGTCCAGGTCAATCGCCTGGGGACGTCCCTTGGGCACCGCGCAGAAACCACACCGCCGCGTGCAGATATCGCCGAGCAGCATGAAGGTCGCAGTGTGATGGTGCCAGCATTCTCCTATGTTCGGACACTGCGCCGATTCGCAGACTGTATGCAGCCCCAACCCACGCGCCAGCTTTTTCAAATTGTGAAAGTTGTCGCCCACCGGAGCCTTCGCCTTAAGCCATGAAGGTTTGGGGCTGTGGATCCGCGGGCCAACATCAATCTGTACGAGCTGGGAAGAGGTGGACATGACGAGCTTTGATTTTATCAGTTCGTCGAACCGGAACAGGAGGAGAACGGCGGGAAACGAGATCAGGGTTTAGTTCTCAGTTCTCAGTTCTCAGTTCCCAGTTCTCGTTCTCACCAGGACGATGTCAGTCCTTTGCCGAGAACTACTGAGAATCGAGAACTGAGAACTGGAAGCTTTTCTTGCGTCACTGGTGGAAATCAATCAGGGTCGGATTCGTGTCCGTATTCTGCAATGAGTTGACGGGCAGCGCTACGAACTCTGAGGCCGAGATCATATAGAGGTAGATCACCGGAGTTCCGCTCTGGCTCACCACCACTCGTCCATTGGCCGAAACGAGATAACTCCCGGAAACAGGCGCCGACTGCGGCCCGCCGCTATTGTTTGTATCCGAGGTTCCAGAGAGCGTGCCGGCCCCATTGAAAGTGACGGAATCGGCTTCCACATCCACGTTCGAGTTCTCCGGACGTTGACTTCCACCGTAGAAATTTCCCAGCAACGAGCTGACGTTGAAGTTGTTCCCGGTTTGCGGCCGCATTCCACCGGAATCAACGCCGATGTTGGTGCCGATCAAGAAGGCCTGGTTCTGGGCGATCAGGTATAAGACCTGGGAGCTGCCTCCCCCGGTGGGTGTGAGCGAAGCGCGCCCGGTCGATGAGACGCTATAGCTCCCCGACGTGTTCAGCGCATTCATGGTGCCGCCCGCGTTCTGGTCGGCAGTCAAGGTATACGTCGCGTTGCCGTCTGTGGTGATGAGCCCGGCGGTGACGGATGGTATGTTTCCATTGCTGCCGAGGGATTGCAGTTCGATCACGCTGACGCCGTCGAGCGACGCATCCGTGAGCGTGCCGGTTTGCTCCAGCACCTGGCCGGTGAGTATGATCGGCGACACGTCCGTCGTGTCGAATGCCATCATCAGCATCTCAGACGAGCTGACCACGTAGAAGACGTAGTCCGCGTTTCCGGAGCTGGACGTGATGGTCGCCGTTCCGCGGCCTGTGGACGCCACGGTGAAATCGCTGGAGCTCAGAGTTTGTGCGTTGTGAATCACTCCTCCATCGTCACTGTCATCTTCGCCGGAAAGCGTTCCGCTGCCGTTGGAGTTGAATTCACCGGCCACGGCGTAGCGGTTGCCGAGCTGATCGGCTCCGACCAGTCCGAAGGCGTAGTTGCCGTCAATTTTGCTGGTCGCGAATGCGGCGGTATTTTGCTGCCGCAGCAGCCCCGAGACTTTCACGGTGCTGTTGTCATAAGAGATGATGTGGCCGTTGCTGTCGCCGGAATCAAGCGCGGCGATAAACGTGTTGCCGCCACTCAGCGCACCGCCGTACGTCAGGTTAATCGTGGCAAGATTGTTTGAGGTCACACAATACGTTCCCGTGAACGTTCCGCTTTCGGGTTTTGATTTGCTGGCTTGATCGGCCACGTCGATCAGTCCGCTGCTGATGTTCCCATTGCCGTCGGCTAAGAAGCTGCCCGCGGAAGAGGTAGCGGTTGTGGAACCGCTCCAGCCGCCACTCACAAATGCATAGTTCCCCTTTAGAGTGGAATCATTCGTGCAATTGTGCGCTGCGATGGAGATGCCAAGGCCTGCGCTCGCGGTGACCTGCGGACTCTCCGAGTCGGCGACTGTAACTGTGAAATTCGACGTGCCGGTTGCCGTGGGAGTTCCTGAGATGTCTCCGCTGGCGGAGTTGAGGGTAAGTCCCGCCGGCAGGCTGCCGCTAGTGATACTCCAGGTGTAGGGCGGGAGTCCGCCGGTGGCCTGTAGCGTCGAACTATACGCCGTGCCAACGCTGCCGCCCGGCATCGACTTCGTGGCGATCGCGAGTGCGCCGTTGATGATGATACTCAGATTGGCCGTCGCCGTTTCTCGTGTCGGTGTCGTCGAATCGGTCACCTGAACCGCGAAGTTGTATGTCCCCGCCGTGGTGGGAGTTCCGGTGATCGTACCCGTGTTGGGGTTCAACACCAAGCCTGACGGCAGTGTGCCCGCAATGATGCTCCAGGTGTAAGGCGGAGAGCCGCCACTGGCCTGCAAAGTCTGGTTGTACACGTATCCGATCAGGCCCTCATTGAGCGATGTGGTGGTAACGCTTACCGGCGCCAGGCTGACCACGATGCTCAGGTTCGCGGAATTGCTCCCATGTGTCGGCGTCTGCGAATCGGTGACGGTAACGGTGAAGTTTGAAGTGCCCGCGGTTCCGTTCGGAGTGCCGGAGATCACACCTGTACTGCCATTCAAGGTCAAACCAGCGGGCAGGCTTCCGGACGTAATAGCAAACGTGTAGGGTTGAACGCCTCCACCTGCTGTGACGGTTTGGCTGTACGCCACGGCGATTGCCGCGCCGGGCAACGAAGCGGTGGTGACGACTAATTTTGCCGGTGGATTCACGGTGACTGTGATCGCTGGCGACGTGGAAGATAATTTCGCGGCATCGGTGACTCCGAAAGTAACGGAGCCGCTGCCCGCGCCCGTGGGAGTGCCGGTGATCGTTCCCGTGCCGGCGTCCAAACTCAATCCCAAAGACGCCAGCGAGCCGGAGGTGACACTCCACTTATATGGACCTGTTCCGCCGGACTCAGTAAGCGCGGTGACGTAGAACACGCCTGCAGTTGCGGCTGGCAAGGTTGCCGTTGTGATCGTCGGCGGCGGATTGACCGGAATATGCACGCTGGCCGATTTCGTCGTGTCGGTAATCGAGGTGGCCGTCACGATCGCCACGAAGGCCGTGGTTACTGATATCGGAGCGTTGTAAGTGACTGAAGTTGTGGTTTGGGAGCTAAGAGTGCCCTGCGAGCCATTCGTCCCTGAAACGCTCCACGTGACGCCGGCATTTTTTGAGTCATTTGAAACGGAGGCGGTGATCGATGCGGTCTGGTCTTGATCGATGCCACCGGTGGCGTTCGATGTCGCCCCTACGCCGACGGGTTGGGCCGAATTGCTGCTGCTGCCACATGCGGAAAGACCCAATGTAAGGATAAGAAGAAGGCCGAGCAACACCGAAGATACCGCAACGTCACGCTTCACAAGAACCTCTCAGGCCGGGAGTTGAGGCAGCATCCCGTTCTTCCCTAGGAGGCATCATGCGGCGGCGATGCGGTTACCTCAAGTTACTGAAGTACTTATTTTGCGGACGGCTAGTCGGACAATGATCCGGTCGGACAATGATCCGGAAGACGTTTGTCTCAAGACGTAAATCTTCTCAGGACTTAAATCTAAGGAGCGATCTGGTGAGTTCGATCCAGCAACTGGCTCAGCCCGCGTTTCACCTCCGGCCATTCCGCTGCCACGATCGAGTACCGGGCCGAATCGCGAGCGATGAAGTCGGCTGCCATCCGATGGGCGCGTAGAATTCCTTCAAATTTCCCACCCATGCGTTCAATCGCCGCGCGCGACCGCTGATTACGGACGTCGGTGTGAAGGCAGACTCGGAGCACTTGCCAGGCTTCGAAGGCATGCGTCAGCATCAGCAACTTCGCCTCGGTGTTCGCGGCCGTGCGGATTGCCGAACGTGCCAGCCACGTGTAACCGATCTCACAGGCATCGGGAAAATTGCGTCCGTGGCGCAGGTGGCCGGGCGGCCACGACCATCGTTCCAGATCGAAAAAGCGCGTGGATCCGATGACGGCACGATCGTTCGCGCGCAAAATCGAGAACGATACCGCTCGGCCCGCATCCCGCCAGGCCAGTGCCGTGCCGATGTAATTTTCGGTCTCCGCCCGGCCCTGCGGAACTGGACTCCACTGGTAAAGCGAGCGATCAAACGCCGCGGCCTCGACCAAACCATCAAGGTGACGGAGGCTAAGCGGTTCGAGGAGAACGTGCCTGCCCGCCAAGAAGAGATTTTCTGTTTCCACGTGTGCAGTATGCAATGAGTGTTGACACGGTGGCAACGAAACTATTGCGCCAGATGAGCCAGGTCAGCTTGATCGCGCGACGACCTACTGTTGCTGTTGCTGCTCTTGCGCGCTGCGCGAACTGAGGGGCGCGAACACTGGGCGGGATTGAATGACGATGCTGGGCGGCGGCGGTTCGGGCGGTGGAGTATCTGACGGGCTCACCGTCACGGCGACGCTCAACTCGCTGCGGGCTTCGCCTTTATGTACTCCGCGCGTCGGAGGGACGTCGGCGTAGTCACGGCCGATCGCGACGCGAATATGGCGATCGCCGCCGATCAGGTTGTTGGTCGGGTCGAACGCAGTCCAGCCCAGGCGTGGGACGAAAGCTTCGACCCAGGCGTGCGATGCTCCTTCCAGTGAGCGATCCTGGTGTCCGTTTTCTTCCCGGTGAAACAGATAGCCGCTGACGTAGCGAGCCGGGATGCGATGCGACCGCGCCAGCCCGATCATGATGTGCGCGAAATCCTGGCACACTCCCTGGCGGCTCAGCAGCGCCTTTTCGATCGGAGAGTCGACCTTCGTGCTATTGGGCACGTAGGCGAAAAAATTGTAGATGCCTTCATTGAGCTCGCTCAGCACTCCGAGCGGGCCACTGCGGCGCTCCACGTTCAGTTCGTTGGCCAATTGTTCCAGGGCTTCGCTGGAACGCGCGAACTGGCTGGGCAACATCATCTCCCAGTAGTCGTCGACATCGGTCATGGCGTCGAGGTCAGCCCAGTCGCCCGCTTCGGAAAGGCGCGGGGCCGCGACCGCCTGGACTTGAACCGTCGATTGCGCCGTAACCTTGACCTCCGTGTGCGATCCCGCAATGTCAAAATGATGCACTGTATTTCCGCTAGGGTCGCGGTACTGCGTGATATCAGTATCAGGGGTCACGTCGAGAGTGAAGCTGAGGCAGAGCTGGTGGGCTTCGCTCCGCGGCTGCATGCGAACTTCCATCACGCTCTCGCGTACCGCGGGCTCGTAGCGGAAGGTAGTAACGTGTCGAACGGAATAGATCATCGAATCATTGCACCGTTAGTCATTGAATCATTGGGAATCTCAGTCATTGAAGGAATGATTCAATGACTAAATCACTCAATGACTCAACGCCTCTTCGACTGGATAATCAAAGTAAATCTGGTGGATCGCCGTGTGTGCCTGAGCGCACTGCTGCCGGACGCCTTCCACATAAGCATTCGCCCCCGAGGCCATGACTTCGTCAATCTGGCTGAAGCTGAGCGTGGCGCGCAAACGTCCTGCCAGGCGCACCGGTTGCTCCGCTTTTCGCTCGGTCAATTCGGCAATAGCGCGCAGCGAGGCATGAACCTTGTCGACAGAGAAGCGCACCGAGTGTGGGAACTCCGGGTTCAGCAGCAGAAACTCGGCAACGCGCAACGGCCGCAATTCCGCGGTGTACTTCTTGCAATAAGCCTCAAACGCCGCGCAGGATTTCAGCAATCCCACCCACTCCAGATACTCCTCGCTCTCCACCGCCTGATCCGGCAAATACGGCAGACGACTCAAGTGCGTCCCAATCAGCCTCGCCAGCGCGTCGGTCCGCTCCACATACCGCCCCAATTGGATGTACTGCCAACCTTCTCCATGCGACATGGTGGAATCGGTTACGCCGTGAAACAGGTGCGCTCCCTCGCGCACGGCGCGAAAAAATAGATAGGAGTGCAACAGCCATGCCTCACTCGAAGTTGTGCTGTTGACCTGCAAATAGAGGCGATTGAGCTGTTCCCACATCTCCGTACTGCACTGTTCCCGCACCTGACGCAAATTCTCGCGCGCCGCGGCCACGCACGAAATGATGGAGGACGAATTGTCCTTGTCGAGCGTCAGAATGTGAGTGAGCGTGGTCGCGTCAATCTTGCCATCCTCGGGAATCGGCGCCTGCAAAGCTTCGAGCAGCCGCCTCCAGCGACCCGAACCAGCCTCGGGAGACTGATCGAGGCGCAACTGAAAATCCACATCGATCAGGCGCGCAGTATGTTCGGCGCGTTCGAGGTAACGGCTCATCCAATACAGACTGTCCGCGACGCGCGAGAGCATTGTCGTTTGGCGTGTGTCCGTTCATGCGCGCAGCACCCAGGTATCCTTGCTGCCTCCGCCTTGCGACGAGTTAACTACCAGCGATCCCCGCCGCAATGCCACGCGAGTAAGCCCTCCAGGCACCAGCGTGACGTTCTCGCCATAAAGAATGTAGGGGCGGAGATCGACGTGCCGCGCCTGTGCTTCGCCCTCAAGAAAACAGGGCGCCCGCGACAGGCTCAACGTCGGCTGCGCGATATAGTTTCGTGGCTCGGCCTGAATTCTCCGCCGAAAGTCTTCCCTCTCCTCCGCCGTGCTGTGCGGACCAATGAGCATTCCGTAACCGCCCGACTCTCCCACTGCCTTCACCACTAACTCGTCGAGATGTTCCAGCACATAACTCCGTTGCGAGCGATCGGTCATCAGATAGGTCGGTACGTTGGGCAGGATCGGTTCTTCTCCAAGGTAGTATCGAATGATCGCCGGCACGTAAGCGTACACTGCCTTATCGTCGGCGAGGCCCGTGCCCACTGCATTTGCCAGCACCACACTGCCAGCGCGATACGCATTGAACAACCCCGGTACGCCGAGGTTCGAATCGCGCCGGAAGCAGAGTGGATCAAGAAAATCGTCGTCGACGCGCCGATAGATCACGTCTACACGTTTCAATCCGGCGGTGGTGCGCATGTAGACGATGTTGTCGTGCACCAGCAGATCCCGGCCTTCGACCAGTTCAATACCCATCTGCTGCGCCAGGAAAGTGTGCTCGAAGTAAGCCGAATTAAATACTCCCGGCGTCAGCAGCACCACCGTGGGCTCATGGCGCGTCGTGGAGTGCAGCGAGCTCAGCGCCCGCAGAGTCGCCAGCAGAGCCTGCGCATAATGGTCGACCGGGCAAACTCCGTAGTCGCGAAACAGGGTGGGGAAGACTTTCTTCAGCACCTTGCGGTTCGCCAGCATGTAGCTGACGCCGCTCGGCACCCGGAGATTATCTTCCAGCACGGCAAAGCCGCCATCGGGAAGCCGGACCAGATCCGTGCCGCAGATGCTGACGTAAATCCCGCGCGGCACCGTCAGATTCCGCATCTCGCGCCGGAAGTGGCGGCAGCTGTAAACCAGCTCCCGGGGCACGATGCCATCCGCCAGGATTCTTCCGCCGTGGTACACGTCATCCAGAAACAGATTCAGCGCCTTGATTCTCTGAGTGAGTCCACTTTCGATTTTCCGCCACTCACGGTTGGGAATAATTCGCGGCAACAGGTCATTGGGAAATACGCGCTCCGTGCCCTCGTCGTTTCCATACACGGTAAAGGTGATCCCCTGATGCAGAAACGACAGGTCGGCGGCCTGCTGGCTCTTGCGCATCTCTTCGGCGGGCAGCTCCAGCAGCGTCTGGAAAAGCGCCTGATAGTGCGGGCGCGGAACGCCCGGCGCCTCAAACATCTCATCGTAGGCGGTGTCGAACTGGTAGTTCCGGAACGGAGGCCGGAACAAGGCGCGGGTAGGCTCCGCCAAGTCCATGGGTCGCAGGAAGCTTCGGGGTCGAGTACGTGTATGCGGCACTCCCAGAACTTTAGGTGGCGCTGGACCCCAAGTCCAATCGAAATCTTCTATGGCTACGATTCAGTTTTCAGACCGCGGGCGTCCCCGCCCGCAGCCTTCGAACGAGTCTGTTGGGGCCCATCATTCTCCCCGATGTCACGACGCTGTATCCAAGATCCAGGCCAGATCACTTCGGCAAACCTTGGATCAAGACCTGCACTCCCTTCCAGGCAATCTGCACCCCTATGCATAAGAGAATGAAGGCAATGACGCGCAAGATGCCGTGCACCGTCTGCGGAGAAATTTTCTGCGTGATTTTCGGGGCGTACCGGTAGCTGAGATATACGGAGTAGCTCAGAGCCACCACGGCGAACATGATGCCGATATGGCCAAGAATGTTCTCGGTCGTGCTCGTCCTTGAGGCGTGAGCGCTCAACGTAAGCATGATTACGATGCAGCCCGGACCCGCCGTCACCGGAAAAGTGAAAGGATAAAAGACTTGCGACTCCAAAGAGGCCAAGTCGGAAGGGGCAGCAGAGGTTTTCTCCGTGCTCGGAGTCTTGTTCTCGTTCAGCAGGCCCCAACCCATTGCCGCCAGCACAAAGCCGCCAGCCACCTGGACCACGGGAAGGGAAATTCCAAAGAAATTCAACAGGGCGGCGCCGACCAGTTCCACGACCAGAAGGAGCAGCGTGGTGTTAAGCGCGATCCTGCGGGCGAGATCGCGAAATACCTCGGGCGGCGCTAGTCCAACCAGACCCAGAAAAACGAGCGCCGACCCGAGAGGATTGACCACCGGCAAGAGGGCGCTGAACGCCAGCCCGAAATACTTGAGGACGATCATCATAGCGCGGTCATCATAACGCGATCATCATAGTGCCTCACGATAGTGCCCCACATAGTGCAGGACACAGTGCCCCACGCGAGAGCGAGCCTCTTCAGATTCTTCGCCTTCGAGAAGAACTCGAAGACCTTATCCAGATCCGGCGATTGCGGGACGAATTGCTCGGCGCGAGAAGTGGGAGGAGCCATCTTAATTTTTTAATTAGTTCAGATTCACTTCAGATGTACCGCCGCATCCGAACGCTTCGGGCCACCTGACGTTCCGCCTTGTGCTTTTGCCGCCGGTTGTGGCATGGCGTACTTAGGCTTGATCTCGTGGCATCCAGGATCGCAATACACGCCCCCGGCGGCAGATTCCGGGGTGGGCATGGGAGAATTCACCGCGAGCTCGCGGTCCGCTTCCAGTTGCCGCTCGACATCAGCAATCATTCCGGCATTCTCCGCAGCCGTCAGCCACTTCTTCTTCGACACGAGATAATTCTCCAGGCGTGCAATGGGATCGCGCCGCTTCCAATATTCAAACAACGGCTTCGGAACATACTCTGCCGCGTCGTGGATAGCATGCCCTTTCATGCGCATCATCTTCGCTTCAATCAAAGTAGGACCTTCGCCTCGGCGCGCCCGCTCGCAAGCTTCGTGGCAGGCGTCATAGACCTGGCAGGCATCGGTGCCATCGACAATCACGCCGGGGATTCCGTAAGCGATGGCGCGCTCTGCGAGGTCCTTGACCCGGAACTGCATGTCGGCCGGAGTCGAATATCCCCAGAGATTATTTTCGACAATCAGCACCAGGCCGAGATTCTGCACGGCTGCGAAATTCAAGCCCTCATAAGTCACTCCGGTAGACTGCCCACCATCGCCGATGTAGGTCATCACCGCAATATGTTTGCCCTGCAGTCGCGCGCCCAGCGCCACGCCGGCCAGCACTGGAATCAGGTCGCCCAAAGTCGAAATCGGCGAGACTACGTTGCGCGTTTTGATATCGCCGAAATGCGAGGAGGCATCACGTCCCTTGGTGGGCGATCCCGACTTCGCCATGTACTGCATCATGATGTCAGCGGGAGAAAATCCGCGCACCAGGAGCGCCCCCTGGTTGCGGATCATCGGCCCCAGCCACTCGTCTTTGTGCAGAGCAAAAGCGGAGGCGCACGAGCAAGCCTCCTGCCCCAGCCCGAAGTAAACGCCGCCGACCACCTGGCCTTGCTTGTAGAGATTTTCGAGCGCGGTTTCCATGCGACGATTGAGGAGCATCCAGCGATAGATCTCGATGCATTGCTCGCGAGTGAGATTCTTCGAGTCGCGAATCGGAGGCGCCGGCCGCGAGAGATCCCCGCTCTCGACTTCGTAGCGAACCTCGTCGCCAACGCGAACCTGACGGAGGGTGAAGCTGGGCTTTTCGAGACGGTAGTCGCGGATGGTGTAGGTGCGAAGATCGGCGGACGGCTGTTGGCTCTTGGCTGTTGGCTGTTGGCTCTGCGGCTTAAGGATTTTCGCGGTGGGGGTGCTTTGCCTCTTCTTCATGATTGATCCGGCAAACATGCTAGCGCACAATCGTGTGGTGCGGGCGCCCTCGCCCGCGAAAAGTTAGCATCGGCGGAAATGTTTGCGTCAGCCGGCAAACAAGTCATCATGACCGTGAAGCAGTCGCAACTCCGCGGGCGTCTTCATCGGAACGCCCACGCTGCGTCCCAGTAGCGCATCGATCGTCTCGACCCAGAGCATCTGACTTCCGAAGACGCCGCCAAAGTTGCGCGACACCGACTGCGCCACGCTGTTCAAATCGAGTTCGCGTCCCAATTCTCTCTGCATCGAGGTCACTGGCTTCGCCGCGATTCCGCAAGGCACAATCAGGTCGAAGTAGCTTAAATCTGTATTCACATTCAAAGCAAAGCCATGCGAAGTGACGGAGCGAGAAATGTGCACGCCGATGGCGGCAATTTTTGATTCGGGGGGTCGGGAGTGTTGGATCTCTGACTCGCCATCGGGCCGCGGGCTCGACACCCCACGAGCGGATTCAGTCCATACGCCAGTCAGGCCCGCGATGCGCCGCGTTGGAATTCCGAAATCGGCGCAGGTGCGAATCAAGACCTCCTCCAGACGACGCACGTAATCGACGACGCCGAGGGTTTTTCTGGCGCCGGCAGTTTCGCGGGCGGGGGCGCCCGCGCCACACGTGGGCAGTTCGTGCTGTCTCAGATCAAATATCGGATACCCGACCAGCTGCCCGGGCCCGTGAAACGTGACGTCGCCGCCACGATCGCAGTCGAAGACTTCGACGCCGCGAGCTGCCAACGCTTCGGTCGATGCCAACACATTTGCGGCTTTGGCATTGCGTCCCAAAGTAATGACCGGGGAATGTTCGAGCAACAGCAGCACGTCTCCGGTTTGTCCTGACTTGCGCAGATCGACGAACATCTGCTGCAGACGCAGTCCTTCGCCGTAATCGAGCTGCCCGAGTTGGACGACGGAAATCATTTCTTGAAATTATAGGCGCTTGCATTCTGTGGCGCGGGCGCCCTCGCCCGCGAGCGAAGGATGAAATTTCCCCCCTCCGGGATTTGATCTTGGAAAGTGTGGGCCAGTCCCCTCCACAAATCGCCGCTACGCACCGTAAGTAATTTTTTTGATTCTCCCCTTGCACAATCCCGTTCACTTTGGTATAACAAATCAAGCCGAGGACAAGTGATTGTGTGTCTGAGCTGTCCGCTGAATCTTCGCGGGCGCTTTTAGCATCCAATACGGTAAGCCTCCAATTGACCCCTTTCCGGGGTTCGCATTCGGGGACAAGGTTCCCTGAAGGGTTTCCGCGAATAGCAGAGCCTCCAAGCGATCTTTAATTTTTGAACTGTCTTCCGCGTCGGCTTGCGCCCGATTTCGTGGCGTATCCAGGTGGAAGAGCGTTTCCGGACGCGCTGTAAGAGAGTTCTTCAGTCTTGTCTTCAGTCAAGCTTGAATCGAAACTCCCCGCACTGTTGAAATCAGGTGGAAATCCTGTGATCTCAGAGGGTTGACGGCGCATTGATGGACGCGTAGCTTTATCAAGTTTGGCAAGACAAGTTTAATACCACAAGTTTCGAGGACGCCAAAATCTCTTCTAGAGATGGAGGCGGATTGAAAGCGCACCGCTCAGGCGGGAAGCGGATTGATCTTTGACAAAAGGTTGAACGTGCCAGTCGTGAGAAACAAATGTTCGGGCTCAAGTCTGAACGTACTCACAAGATAGGACCTTCGTCACAGCAGACGGAGGCCGTTGGTCTACCCAGACCAACTCAGGTTTCAAATGAGAGTTTGATCCTGGCTCAGAATCAACGCTGGCGGCGTGCCTAACACATGCAAGTCGAACGGGAAAGTGGAGCAATCCATGAGTATAGTGGCGACCGGGTGAGTAACACGTGACTACCTGCCCTTGAGTGGGGGATAACCTCGGGAAACCGAGGCTAATACCGCATAAAATCGAAAGATCAAAGGAGCAATCCGCTTTTGGAGGGGGTCGCGGCTGATTAGCTAGTTGGTAGGGTAATGGCCTACCAAGGCGAAGATCGGTATCCGGCCTGAGAGGGCGCACGGACACACTGGAACTGAAACACGGTCCAGACTCCTACGGGAGGCAGCAGTGGGGAATTTTGCGCAATGGGGGAAACCCTGACGCAGCAACGCCGCGTGGAGGATGAAGCCCCTTGGGGCGTAAACTCCTTTCGACTGGGAAGATAATGACGGTACCAGTGGAAGAAGCACCGGCTAACTCTGTGCCAGCAGCCGCGGTAATACAGAGGGTGCGAGCGTTGTTCGGAATTATTGGGCGTAAAGGGCGCGTAGGCGGTGTTGTAAGTCACCTGTGAAACCTCTAGGCTTAACCTAGAGCCTGCAGGCGAAACTGCAATGCTGGAGGGTGGGAGAGGTGCGTGGAATTCCCGGTGTAGCGGTGAAATGCGTAGATATCGGGAGGAACACCTGTGGCGAAAGCGGCGCACTGGACCACTACTGACGCTGAGGCGCGAAAGCTAGGGGAGCAAACAGGATTAGATACCCTGGTAGTCCTAGCCCTAAACGATGATTGCTTGGTGTGATCGGTACCCAATCCGATTGTGCCGCAGCTAACGCGATAAGCAATCCGCCTGGGGAGTACGGTCGCAAGGCTGAAACTCAAAGGAATTGACGGGGGCCCGCACAAGCGGTGGAGCATGTGGTTCAATTCGACGCAACGCGAAGAACCTTACCTGGGCTCGAAATGCAGGAGACCGGGGTAGAAATATCCTTTCCCCGCAAGGGGCTGCTGTATAGGTGCTGCATGGCTGTCGTCAGCTCGTGTCGTGAGATGTTGGGTTAAGTCCCGCAACGAGCGCAACCCTCATCCCTAGTTGCCACCGGGTAATGCCGAGCACTCTAGTGAAACCGCCCCGGATAACGGGGAGGAAGGTGGGGATGACGTCAAGTCCTCATGGCCTTTATGTCCAGGGCTACACACGTGCTACAATGGTCGGTACAAACCGTCGCAAAGCCGCAAGGTGGAGCTAATCGGAAAAAGCCGGCCTCAGTTCGGATTGGAGTCTGCAACTCGACTCCATGAAGCTGGAATCGCTAGTAATCGCAGATCAGAACGCTGCGGTGAATACGTTCCCGGGCCTTGTACACACCGCCCGTCACATCACGAAAGTGGGCTGCACTAGAAGCCGGTGTGCCAACCCGCAAGGGAAGCAGCCGTCCAAGGTATGGCTCATGATTGGGGTGAAGTCGTAACAAGGTAGCCGTAGGAGAACCTGCGGCTGGATCACCTCCTTTCTAAGAGAGAACGTCATAGCGCTTTTGCTTCGGCAAAAGATGTCGCTATGTACCCCTCAAATCTCTAAACTAACCTGAAGAGATGCGAGGGAGCTTACGGTCAGACCTCTCTTGCTCGAACATTTGTCACAACCGTCAGACTGGGCTTAGCCTGGTCGCGCGTTCAACCTTTCCTCGAAAAAAAGCTCTCAGCTTTCAGCTCTCAGCTCTCAGTTGGTGCGGTTTAACTGACAGCTGAAAGCTGATAGCTGAGAGCCGATCTAACGCTGGGCTCTCAGGAGTACAATCGGGAAACCGGGCCTGTAGCTCAGTTGGCTAGAGCGCACCCCTGATAAGGGTGAGGTCGGAAGTTCAATTCTTCCCAGGCCCACCAAGATCAGCTGTCAGCCATCAAATCTCAGCCGTCGGTTTTTTATTTCACTGATAGCTGACAACTGAAAGCTGATAGCTATAAGGGGCTGTAGCTCAGCTGGGAGAGCGCCTGGTTTGCAACCAGGAGGCCACCGGTTCGATCCCGGTCAGCTCCACCAATCAACCTGATGTTGGGCGTCAAATCTGACAACCGCGATTCCGTTCACGGTTCATGAAAGTCTATTTGACGCCGAACATTGGGTTGGATGTGCTCCGGTACTAGTTTTCGACTTGGTCTTCTTTGAGTCGAAAGCGAAGGCTGATAGCGAACTCCCATACCCGCTCAGGCGGGACTTGCTGGATCGTTCTTAGATTAGAGCGGCTGGCGAGGACGAACTTTGACAACTGAATAGATTGGGCAAATTACAAGGCGAAGTAAATTTTTATGAGTGCCGCAGTACCTGCTGGTGTACGTAAGACCTCTTTGATCGATTGACCGTCCTACCCGGATTGTCATCCCGAGCGAAGCGAGGGATCTGTAGTTGGCGCTACAGCGACCGTGTCTAAGCGTGCGAGGAGCAGGGTGGCGCTATAGAGTTTTCTCAGCGCAATTTGGAACTGTCGGTTATTGGCCTCGGGCTTCACGCTCGAAGCTCGTAGCTCGCAGCCCAAGTGCAACGAGTTAATTTTATGGTCAAGCTACTAAGGGCGCATGGTGGATGCCTTGGCAGAAGACGGCGAAGAAAGACGTGGCAAGCTGCGATAAGCTTCGGGGAGCCGCAAGCAGGCTTTGATCCGGAGATCTCTGAATGGGGAAACCCACGGGGGTAAAACCCCCGTACGGCCTGACGAATCCATAGTCGGGTGCGAGCGAACCCAGGGAAGTGAACCATCTCAGTACCTGGAGGAAAAGAAAGAAACCTCGATTGCGATAGTAGTGGCGAGCGAAATCGCAACAGCCTAAACCTGCTTCACCTTCGGGTGACACAGGGGTTGTAGGGCCAGCAACAGTAGAGTTACCAATCCGGTGGTTAGTCGAAGCCCTCTGGAAAGAGGGGCCATAGAGTGTGATAGCCACGTAGGCGAAAATCATCCGGACTCGAAGCTGGTACCTGAGTATCGCGGGGCACGAGAAACCCTGCGAGAAGCTACGGGGACCATCCCGTAAGGCTAAATACGTTCTTCTGACCGATAGTGAACCAGTACCGTGAGGGAAAGGTGAAAAGAACCCCTGCGAGGGGAGTGAAATAGTACCTGAAACCGTGTGCCTACAAACGGTGGGAGGACTATGCGGCGCAAGCCGAAAGTCTGACCGCGTGCCTATTGCATAATGAGCCGGCTAGTTATTCTTGTCAGCAAGGTTAAGCGAAAGCGAGCCGTAGCGAAAGCGAGTCCGAATAGGGCGAACACGAGTTGGCAGGAATAGACGCGAAGCGGGATGATCTACCCTTGGCCAGGCTGAAGTTAGGGTAAAACCTAATGGAGGGCCGAACGGCTGTTTGTTGAAAAAAGCTCCGATGAGCTGAGGGTAGGGGTGAAAGGCTAATCAAATTCCGTGATTGCTCGTTCTCTCCGAAATAGCTTTAGGGCTAGCGTCGTATGATTTGTCATGGTGGTAGAGATCTGAATGGACTATGGGGCTTTCCAGCTTACAGAATCCAATCAAACTTCGAATGCCATAGAACAACCAGTACGGCAGTCAGACAGCGGGGGCTAAGCTTCGTTGTCGAGAGGAAAACAGTCCAGATCGCCTGCTAAGGTCCCAAAATATCAGCTAAGTGGGAAAGGAAGTCGGAACGCCCAGACAGCCAGGAGGTTGGCTTAGAAGCAGCCATCCTTTAAAGAAAGCGTAATAGCTCACTGGTCAAGCGGTCCGGTGCCGACAATTTAACGGGGCTTAAGCTGATTACCGAAGCAGCGAATGCATCACTTAATTGTGGTGCGTGGTAGGAGAGCATTCCCAACGGTTTGAAGCCAGACGGAGACGACTGGTGGACTGTTGAGAAGAGACCCTGCCGGCATAAGTAGCGATAACGGAGGTGAGAACCCTCCGCGCCGAAAGTCTAAGGTTTCCTGAGAAAGGTTAATCCGCTCAGGGTCAGGCGGTTCCTAAGGCGAGGCCGAAAGGCGTAGCTGATGGACATCCGGTTAACATTCCGGACCTCCCGTGTAGTCGTTATCACGATGGGGAGACGCAGAAGGATAAGCAGGCCGTCCTATGGCTATGACGGTTGATGCGTGTAAGGTGTTTCTCGTAGGAAAATCCGCGAGGAAGTTATCACTGAGACGCAAAACAGTACCCCGTATGGGGGAAAGCTGCTGATTCCACACTGCCGAGAAAATCCTCTAAGGAGAAGACATGGGATCCGTACCTCAAACCGACACAGGTAGACGAGATGAATATTCTAAGGCGCTCGTGAGAACAGTTGGTAAGGAACTCGGCAAATTAACCCCGTAACTTCGGGAAAAGGGGTGCCTCACTAGGATGCAAGTCCGAAGAGGCCGCAGAGAAATGCGCATTGCGACTGTTTAACAAAAACACAGGTCTCTGCTAAGTCGAAAACGACGTATAGGGGCTGACGCCTGCCCGGTGCTGGAAGGTTAAAGGGAGAGGTTAGCCGCAAGGCGAAGCTTTGAACTGAAGCCCCAGTGAACGGCGGCCGTAACTATAACGGTCCTAAGGTAGCGAAATTCCTTGTCGGGTAAGTTCCGACCTGCACGAATGGCGTAACGAAAGTGCGACTGTCTTGCCAACTGGCACGGCGAACTTGTAGTGCCGGTGAAGATGCCGGTTGCCCGCAACTAGACGGAAAGACCCCGTGCACCTTTACTATACCTTTACTATGAACTATGGCACTTGCTGCGCAGGATAGGTGGGAGGCTTTGATTTCAGGTTCTCGGACTTGGAGGAGCCAACGGTGAGATACCACCCTGCGAGTTCTGTGGTTCTAACATACTCCCGTAATCCGGGAGAATGGACATAGTAAGGCGGGTAGTTTGACTGGGGCGGTCGCCTCCTAAATTGTAACGGAGGCGCGCGAAGCTACGCTCAGGCTGTTTGGAAATCAGCCGTCGAATGCAAACGTATAAGCGTGGTTGACTGCGAGACCTACAAGTCGAGCAGGTACGAAAGTAGGCGTTAGTGATCCGGTGGTTCTGTATGGAATGGCCATCGCTCAACGGATAAAAGGTACGCCGGGGATAACAGGCTGATCGGAGCCAAGAGTTCATATCGACGCTCCGGTTTGGCACCTCGATGTCGGCTCATCGCATCCTGGAGCTGTAGAAGGTTCCAAGGGTTAGGCTGTTCGCCTATTAAAGCGGTACGTGAGCTGGGTTCAGAACGTCGCGAGACAGTTCGGTCCCTATCTGTTGTGGGCGCAGGAGATTTGAGAGGGCCTGTCCTTAGTACGAGAGGACCGGGATGGACGAACCTCTTGTGATCCAGCTGTCATGCCAATGGCATCGCTGGGTAGCGAAGTTCGGTTGTGATAACCGCTGAATGCATATAAGCGGGAAGCACTCCTCAAGATGAGATCTCCCAACCCTTAAGGGTAATGAAGGGCCCAGGTAGACTACCTGGTTGATAGGCAGGATGTTGAAGCGCAGTAATGCGTGTAGCTTACCTGTACTAATCGCCCGTTCGGCTTGACCATAAAATTTACTCGGTGCAGAAACAGCCGTCAGCACTCAGCTATCAGCTTTCAGTTCGAACTTGTTCGAAAGCTCGATGGCCTCCTCAGAAGCGTCAGAAACTGGACGCAACTGACGACATAGTACTGACGACTGGCGCCGACGAATGATATGCCAAGGTAGATAAGCAGTACCCAATCTATTCAGTTGTGAGGCTTCGTCCTCACGCTCTTTGAAAGTTCGTCGCGAAAGCGACAACGAGATGGCGTAGAGATCCTTCGCTGAAAGGCGCTCAGGATCTCGGCAGCAGGCTCCCAATTGCCGCCTTACGGCGGCTCATTCACGCCTGCTAATCGCCTCGAATTGTCGGTGATCTTACCGCGGGGGTTCCACCCGTTCCCATCCCGAACACGGAAGTTAAGCCCCGCTGGGCCGATGGTACTGCACGCGAAAGTGTGTGGGAGAGTAGGTAGTTGCCGGCATAAAATAAAGGCCACGTTCAAAAATAGTTTGCCGCCCATCGGCGGTGTAAGTCGCCACAGCAAGGTTGAGCTGACGGCTGACGGCTGATGGCTGACGGCTCCAAGTTGTCGGTGATCTTACCGCGGGGGTTCCACCCGTTCCCATCCCGAACACGGAAGTTAAGCCCCGCTGGGCCGATGGTACTGCACGCGAAAGTGTGTGGGAGAGTAGGTCGTTGCCGGCATAAATAAAGGCCAGTCTGAGAAATCAGATTGGCCTTTTCCTTTTTGTGCTCGTGTGGTGACGGGCTCTGCCCCATGCCCTTGCCGTCGATCCTTGCTGGTTCGACCGGCCTTGATTCTTGGATTCCTATGACGTTATGCTCTACCAGGGGGCCCGCCCATGGCAAACCTCGATTGGTCGCAATGTTCCGCGGTGGAGAGCGTTCCCGGCAAGGTAAGCGGCGCCTGGGTGTTGAAGGGCACGCGGATGCCGGTGGCCGCCATTTTCGAAAACCTGGAAGCGGGAGCGAATCTCGACGACATCATGGAGTGGTACGACGGTCTTGATCGCGAACAGGTGAAAGCCGTCATTGAATTTGCCGCCCGCAGTCTCGATCAAGCTCCCGCCTAAGTTCCTTGAAGAAGTGCTTCCGAAGCGGCTTCCTAATACGATGCGCGTCTTACTCGATCAAGCGACGCCCGTACCCATTCGTCCTTATCTGAAAGGACATGACGTGCGCACCGCCGCGCAGCAAGGCTGGGACACGCTCAAGAATGGCGAGTTGCTCGCGGTCGCAGAAGCGGACGGCTTCGACGTGTTGCTGACAACTGACAAGAACATGCGCTATCAGCAGAATCTTGCGGGCCGTAAAATTGCAGTCGTGGTTCTAGGACTGCAGCAATGGCCAAGCCTTCGGCCACATGTTCAGCGCGTTGTTGAAGCGATCAAAGCAGCCACACCATGCAGCTATACTGAGGTCGAGTTCCCATCGGATTCGAAGCGTTCCCATCCCGAACCCGGAAGTTAAAGATCCTTCGCAAAGAACGCTAACGATTTCGGCTGCGGGCTCCCGCTTCGCTCGCGCCCGCAAAGCGCCTCAAGTTAAGCCCTGCCGCGCCGATGGCACTGCACGCGAAAGTGTGTGGGAAAGTAGGTAGTTGTCGGCATAAATAGAGGCCATTCTGAGAAAGCAGATTGGCCTTTCGCGTTTCATCACAATCGAACTGTGTTCCAGCTCACTGCAGGAGAGTTCCGCAGGTCGTTATGATTGTCGGAAAGCGCAGACGTAATACGGTCGTTTTCAACCGGATGGCATGAGCCACACGGCCCAGAACTGCCCCAGAAGCAAGAACTGGGTAGTCAGGAGGAAAGCATGTGCATCGTCTGCGAACACGAACTGTGGGGCGAACACCGAGTGCTCGAACGCGAGTTCTTCAAGGCCTGCAAGAGATGTAAGAAGTTCCCCGGTGGGAGCTCCTAAGGAACCTGCTATCACTGTTTCGCTGTTGGGAACACGATTGACGAGTGCCCCGAGTGCGCCGGCAAACCTTGGAGTGAAGAATTCCGCGAGGCCAAAGAGGAAATCGAAGGCCCAGACAAGCCACTGGTCCCGTTCTAGCCGAGTCCAAATCGGATGCTGGGCTCCGAATGGCCTCGATCCGTCGCCCGCGGGCACCGGAACGCAAGGCGCTGGGGGTCTACTTCGCGGGCACCGACGTCCTAGGCGCGGGAGCGCCTCGCAATAATCCCTCAGTACTCAGATCCTCGTCGATGTCGGGCCAATGAATTCCATAGCCGCCGCCGGCAATTTTCCAGTTGTTGCGCTGTGCGGCTGTGGCGTCGAGCAGCCGCGGATACCAGACGAGGGGCACGGTAATGACCCGGCCGTCGCGCAGGCTCACGCTGATGGCGTCGTCCGAGAATTGGACGTTCAGCACGCGCTCATCCGAATTGCTATGCGCCGACGATGCCGAAAAACTCATTCCATGCCTCCAGAAACCGCTGCCGCAAATCCCTCACCATCGATTGTATCTCGCGCAGTTTTCCTTATTGCATTCCATGTGCGATCGAAATTCATTGACTAACAACCCATCGAAGCGCGACAATAGAGATCTGATTGGGGCAGTTTCGAGATGTGTCCGTCCACCAAGACGCACCTCGAAGCTGCCCCAAGGCCATTTTCAGCGCTCTTTGACAAGCTAAGTCCTTATTCCGGAATACTTTCCATATAAGTCTTTATTCTGGAATACTTTGCCGAGGCCTACCCGCTAAATCAATAATTCTAATAGACCTAACGAGGGGGTGGGGGGGTAGGGGGGGTGGGGGGTACATCCCAATCGGTCGTCGGTTGAGATTGTTTCCGTAGAACGCAATGGCAAACGCTCCTCGCGCACTCAGGCGTATAATTCCCACCCGTAAGCCACAGGAGGAGCCAACATGGCCAAGACCAAGCAGTTCACAATTTCGATTGAGAATCGACCGGGTACAGTTGCGGAGATCGCCCGCACAATGGGGAGCGCCAAGGTGAACATTCTCGCTCTCCTGGGAACGGCGCAAGGGACTACAGGCACGGTGGAACTCGTCGTCGAGGATGCGCGGCGAGCCAAGAAAGCGCTGGACGAAGCCCAGCTCACGTACAAGGAAACCACCGCCGAGGAGTTGGAGTTGCCTAACAAGCCTGGTGCGCTGGCGGAATGTTTAGACAAACTCGCCGCTAAAGGCGTCAACTTGAATTCGATCTGCGCCACTGCCTCGAAAGGCGGGAGGAAAGCGGTTGTGGTCTATACCGTCGCCGCGGAAGAAAAGGTGGTGGCAGCGTAGGGCGAGGCATCGGCGATAGAAATGAGTTAGTAAGAGGCCACGTTCGGTAATGAGCGTGGTCTTTTTTTATGGCTCTTGTGGCTAAGATCAACCGCAAAATCAAGATCAAAGGCGGCGGACAGAAGTGTCCGTCCGCATACTCAGATGGTAACCTGCGAGCTATCACGTAAGTAACCTCGTCATCCCTCCTGCGCAACTAATCTTTCGCCGGAGGGTTTCTATCCACATGAACAACAAATTCACCAACTCGCTGTTAATCCTGGCAGTCGGAGGACTCATGCTCGCTGGTTCCGCCTCTGCTCAAACCTCAACTACCACCTCGGGCGCGGGCCCCGGCGTTGTCGATCCCGGCCATCCGCGGGTCAATGAAGTAAACCGCCGCGAGGAGAACCAGCAACAACGCATTGGCAACGGCATCAAGAGCGGCAAATTGAACTCGCAGCAAGCGGCCAATCTTGAGAAGCGCGAGACCAGTGTGCAGAACCGCGAGAAGAGAGACATGGCGGAGCACAACGGCCATCTCACCAAGGCCGAGCAGAAAGGGATCAATCGTCAGCAGAACCGGATCAGCAAGAGCATCTACAAGGACAAGCATTCCAAGTAGAAGCCGTTTCCTAATGAACCGATGGAGCAAGAGACGCGGCTTGCCGCGTCTCTCCAGGGGAAGAACCTACGTCCTCGCTAGCTATTCAATACTTCACGATGGACGCGAACGATTTGGGGTCGAGCGAGGCTCCGCCTACCAAAGCGCCGTCGATTTCTTCTTCGGACATCAGGGCATGGGCGTTCTCCGGTTTGACCGATCCGCCGTAGAGGATGCGGAGTTTGTCGGCGAATTCCTGGCCGAAGGATTCGGCGGCTTCGGCTCGGATGATGGCGTGCGCGTCGGCGGCCATCTGCGGGGTTGCGGTCTTTCCGGTGCCGATGGCCCAGACCGGCTCGTAGGCGACTACCAGGCTGACGGCTTTCTTGGCCGAGACTTTGTGAAAGGCGCGGAGACACTGGCGGCGCAGCACATCGTCGGTGAGCCCGGCTTCGCGTTCTTCGAGAACTTCTCCCACGCAGACGATGGGGACGAGTCCGGCTTCGATGGCGGACTTGAGCTTGAGGTTGACGGTGTCATCGGTCTCGCCGAAGTACTGGCGGCGTTCGGAGTGTCCGATGATGACGTGGGTTGACGCCGACGGCGAGCAGCATGGCGGCGTTGATCTCGCCGGTGAAGGCGCCTTCCTTTTCCCAGTAAAGATCTTGCGCGCCGATGGCGACGTTCGATCCCTTGGTCGCGGTGATGGCGGCGTCAATGCAGAGGTAGGTGGGGCAGACGACGATTTCGTCGCGGCCTTCGTTGCGATCGGGGCCGTGGACCAGAGGCAGGAAATCGCGGAAGAAGTCACGGGTCTGGTCGGGGGTTTTGTACATCTTCCAGTTGGCGGCGATGAGTTTCTTTCTCATGAGGGACCTTTGGTGAAGATAACGGAAATTGCCAGGCGATTCGCGGGAAATTTTTTCGGCGGCCTGGACGTAGGCTTTGCAGGTGGCAATGTCGAAGAGCACGAAACGGACGTGCTCCACATGGGCGCAGGGCGGCAGAACTTCGACAATGGTGCGAACTGCGATTTCAGCGGCCTCGTGAACAGGATAGCCGAAGACTCCGGTCGATACGGAAGGGAAGGCCAATGATCGGATTCCGTGGTCGTCGGCGATGCGGATGGACTCACGATAGCAACTGGCGAGCGTTTCGGCCTCGTGCTGTTGGCCTCCTCGATACACTGGGCCGACGGTGTGAATGACATATTTGGCGGGCAATCGTCCGCCGGTGGTGATGACGGCTTTGCCGGCGGGGAGAGTGCCGATCTTGGCCACGATGCGCTTGCACTCCTGCAGGATCGAGGGGCCGCCAGCGCGGTGAATCGCTCCATCCACGCCTCCGCCGCCGAGCAGAGACGAGTTGGCGGCGTTGACGATGGCTTCGGTCGTCTCCTTGGTGATGTCGGCGGGGCCGTGGAGTTCGAGCGTCTTGCCGTTGGCGAAAGTCAGTCGGGCTGCGAAGTCGGACATAGCAGTTAAGAGCTGACCGGTTGCAATGTGGCAAGTGGCGGGCGAGCACGTTCACCGCTACAGCCGGCAAGACGCCGGCGCTACGTCCAGACTTCCCGCTATTTTTTATCCGTCAGCGCTTCTACTCCGGGCAACTTTTTGCCTTCCAGAAATTCTAGCGAGGCGCCGCCGCCGGTTGAAATATGGGTGATCTTGTCGGCTACGCCGGCGGCTTTGACGGCGGCTACGGAGTCTCCGCCGCCTACGATCGACGTGGCTCCGGGATTTTCGGCCACGGCCTGGGCGATCTTGAAGGTGCCTTTGGCAAAAGGCGGCATTTCGAAAACGCCCATGGGGCCGTTCCAGACGATGGTGCGGGCGCGGGCTACCTCTTCGGAAAATGCCTCGATCGATTGCGGGCCGATATCGAGGGCCATCATGTTGGCGGGGATGGGCTCGCCGCGGTTGACGAATTTTGGTCAAGGCGCTGGCTTCGACGCGGTCGGCAATGACGTGATCGGTGGGCAAGGAGGAACTTGAGCTTATGAGTTTTCGCCTGCTGCAGAAGGTTGCGGGCGAGTTCGATCTTGTCTTCTTCGACCATACTCTTGCCGACGGATTCGCCTTGCGCTTTGAGGAAAGTGTAGGCCATGCCGCCGCCGATGATGAGAACGTCAACTTTGCTGAGCAGGTTCTGGATGACTCCGATTTTGTCGCTGACTTTGGCGCCGCCCAGAATGGCGACGAAAGGGCGCTCGGGGTTCTGCAGGACGCGGCCCAGATATTGCAGCTCCTTTTCCATGAGCAAACCGGCAGCGGATTTCTGCACGAACTGGGTAATGCCAACCGTGGAAGCGTGGGCCCGATGGGCGGTGCCGAAGGCGTCATTGACGTAGAACTCGGCAAGCTTGGCGAGTTGCTTGGAAAAATTCTCGTCATTCTTTTCTTCTTCGGCGTGGAAGCGGAGGTTTTCAAGCAGCAGGGCTTGGCCTTTCTCGAGCTTGAGCGCCATTTCTTCGGCTTCGGGCCCGACGCACTCGGGGCAGAAGCCGACGTTTTCGCCGCGCGACAGTTCCTTGTCGAGCACCATGCGGAGACGCTCGGCGACGGGCTTGAGACTCAGCTTCGGATTCGGCTTGCCTTTGGGACGGCCCAGATGAGACGCGAGGATGAGGCGCGCGCCGTGACGCAGAGCGTACTCGATGGTGGGCAGCGTTTCGCGGATGCGCGTGTCGTCCATGACGCGGCCGTCGTCGAGCGGGACGTTGAAGTCGACGCGCATGAAGATGCGGTGATCGTTGAGAGGAAGATCGCGAATAGAAAGCTTGGACATGGGAACACCGTCGTTAGTCGTTCGTCGTTAGTCGTTCGGACTCGCTCGGTCTGTTCGCGAGCTGCCTTCAGCTCGCGTCGGGCAAGACGACCGTACAGCAACGACCGCGAACGACTAACGACTAACGACTAACGACGAATCTATCTACAGTCCTTTGGCCGACATCAGGTTGATCAGATCGCGGACACGGCAGGAGTATCCCCACTCGTTGTCATACCAGGAGATCACCTTGACGCAGTTGCCGCCGACCACTAAGGTCATGGGCGCGTCGACGATGGAGGAGCGGGAGTCGCCTTTGAAATCGGACGAGACCAGTTCGCCTTCCTCGAAGCCGAGGTAGCCCTTCAGCGGGCCTGACTCGGAGGCTTTTTTCAGGGCGGCGTTCACCTCTTCTTTGCTGGTCTTTTTTTCTACCCAGACGACCAGGTCGACGACCGAGACGTTGGGCGTGGGGACGCGCATGGCGAAGCCGTCGAGTTTGCCGGCCAGGTCGGGGATGACCAGCTTAACCGCCTTGGCGGCGCCCGTCGTGGTCGGAATCATATTGATCGCCGCCGCACGCGCGCGCCGCAAATCCTTGTGCGGGAAGTCGAGGATCACCTGATCGTTCGTATAAGAGTGGATGGTGGTCATGGTGCCGCTGACGATCTTGAAGTTGTCGTTGACGACCTTGGCGACCGGGGCCAGACAATTCGTGGTGCAGGACGCGTTCGAGACGATGTGGTGCTTGGCGGGATCGTACTTCTCTTCGTTCACGCCGAGCACAACCGTGAGATCTTCGTTCTTCCCGGGGGCGGTGATGATGACTTTTTTCACCGTGCCGCGCAGATGTTTCTTCGCTTCGTTGCCGTCGGTGAACTTTCCGGTGGATTCGATAACGACTTGAGCTCCGACGGAATCCCAGGGCAGGGCAGCGGGATCTTTCTCTTTAAAAACCTTTATGACTTTGCCGTCGATAGAAATACTGTCGGCGCCGGCGGTGATTTTGTGCGGCAGGTTGCCGAGGATAGAGTCGTACTTGAGCAGGTGGGCCAGAGTCTTGGGATCGGTGAGATCGTTCACGGCGACGAAGTCGAGGTTCTTATCGGCGAGCGCGGTACGAAGAACGTTGCGTCCGATGCGTCCAAATCCATTAATGCCAACTTTTACGGCCATGGTGCCTCCAAGAAGAATTTTAATTGCCTAGGAAAATACGCAGGGGCCCGGAACAACATTCGATGGTAACAGGCGGGAGGAGCCAGCGTAAACGTCACGCGACCATCCGTGCTGTGCTAATTTTCCCGAAATAGGACACTACTCCTGTGTCTACTTCTTGCAGGACGACAACAAGAAGAAATTATCAGAGGTTCATCGCCTGCCAGCCGTAGGGGGACTCCAGGTAGATTCTCAGCCACGCAAGGAAATGGAGCCTTTAACTACAATCCTTGCCGAAGGGGGTTGAGGGCAAATCTAAAGGGACTGGGAGCTTTCAAGACAACTTTGTCTCCTGGAAGGTTGTTAACATAAGGCGCAAGCGGGCAACTTCGCTTCGCTCTTTTTTGCCCTCAGGAACAAACTCGACTCCGTAACGGTATCCGGTGCGATTGCGCACTTCGCTCCGCACGCGAATGGGTTTGCCTGAATACGGAGGAGTGAATTCCACTTCGATCTCTTCGCCGAGTCCGAGTTCTGCACCCATCATTAGACACATGCCGCCTTCGCTCATTTCCATGCCGCGTCCATCCCGGATCATGGTTCGATCCGGCTTGTGGATGACGGCCCGGACAGGGACATCTATTTTGTAGCGTGGCCAGCGACGTTCTTGCTCGTAGATGGGCGAAGCAGCAGCATCGGCGATTGTAGGAGCCATGACGCCAGCTTATCGGTTTTTCGCGGTTGGTGGAATGTAACGGAGGTCCAGTAGTTGTACCCGCTCCCCTGTGCGTCTGGGTTAAGTCATTTGTTTTGAAGGTCTTTCTGATGGTCGGCGGCGAAAGCCAATGCCAAGGCCGAAGGGACGTGCATGCCTGCGCCCGACAAGAAGTGTCGTCGCTATCGACGCTTCTGGCGCCCCGGCATCTCGCCAGAGCCCCAACGCTTGCGAGCAGCCAATCTCGTCAATTAGCCATATCTGACGGCGGCAGCCGCCGCTCAGGATCAGCCAATCGATTACAATCCCTTGCCGAGGGGGATTCATGGCAAATCTAACGGGACTAGCGGGCTTTGTGACGGAGTTGAGGGCGATGAGAACGAGTCTGGTGAATGAGCTTCGGCATGTTGATGCCGCTCTTTCGGTTCTTGGCAAGTTGGGCGGCGGGAGTACCAAACCGAAGCGTGGGGTGTCAGCGTCGGCTCGCAAACGGATGAGCCTCGCACAAAAGGCGCGATGGGCGAGTGTTCGGAAGGAATCGCGGCCAGCAGTGGGGGCAGCGAAAACAACTGGCGCGGCTCCTGCAAAACGCATCATGTCGGCATCAGCCCGCAGGAAGATTGCGGCGGCACAAAGGGCACGGTGGGCCAAGGTGAAGGCTGCGAAGAAGACTGCTTAGTCCGGAAGGGGAACCACAATGCGATTCTTGCGATTTCTGCGCATCGAGATTTAACTCAATTTTTTATTGAATCCACAACCTTGTCGTGTGGCATAATATGTCGCGCCTCTTTGAAGAGCAGTTCCCGCCACTTGAGGCCCAACACGGCCTTGAGGCGAAGGGACTGAATACGGCGAGGTCGGTCGTGAATTTGAAATGCTACCTGTTGTCCCTCCTGAGAATCCACCGTCCAGACTGTGAACTTTGCAATGCTCGTGAAAAGTATGGAGTTGAGCTGCGAAAGCGGCTGGAAGAGCTGAGCTGGCGGACGCGGGCACGTTCGCTCAATAATGGGGCTCATGATGAGGTCGTGGGGGTCTTGGATTCCAAACCTGTAGAAGGTTTAGCAAGTCCGCCTATTTCGTTGGCCCAGCAGCGGAAGAAGATTGCCTGAAGTGTGATCGGAAAGCGGCATTTCTCCTAGCCGTCCATGCACCGCCGGGGCCACGGCGGTGACGCTTATCACGGTTAACTCATTACCGACTGGCTTCATGAACTCTGCGGCGGCACTTCGTTGCGCCATGCAAAGAATGCTACGGCAATGGACGGCGAGGCCAGGTTACGGGCAAGAGCTTCTGCGTGTCAGTTGCCGGCGTGGCCGGTTGAAGCCGAACGGCCCCTGGCATCATCTACTACTCACAGCTTTTCAATTCGGTTTGTTTTTTGAAGAAAACTATGTCTTCCTGGCCAGTACTTAGCGCGCTCGATGCTGACACACAGATGTTCCCGGATTTGACGACGACACAGATCGATCGGATCCGTCCGGGCAGCAAGCTTAGAAGAGTTGAACCGGGCGAGATCCTGTTCCGTCCCGGCGACACCGAGGTTCCGTTCTTTGTCGTGCTTTCCGGAAGCATGGAGATCGTGCAGCCGGACCTCACAGGTGAGCGCCTGGTAACCACACACGGTGCCGGTGAGTTTACAGGAGAAATTAGCATGATTTCCGGGCAGCGATACCTGGTGCTCGGACGCGTCACCGAAGGTGGTGAGCTTCTTGAGTTGAGCTCCGAGGGCCTGCGCTCCCTGATCGCGCGAGATGCGGAACTGAGCGAGATCATCATGAGGGCGTTCATCCTGCGCCGTCTCGCGCTCATCACGAACCACCTGGGAAACGTGATCTTGATGGGCTCGAGCCACTCTGCGGCCACGCTACGTCTCCGCGAGTTTCTTGGACGCAATGGCCATCCTTACACGTATGTGGATCTGGACACCGACAAGGGTTCGCAGGAGCTGCTCGACCGTTTTGCAGTCAAGTTGGAAGATGTTCCCATCGTCATTTGTGACGCACGCACTGTATTGCGCAACCCCTCCATTCAGCAGCTCGCAGAATGCCTGGGGCTCAACGTCAGCGTCGACAGCACCCAAGTGCGCGATTTGATCATCGTCGGCGCCGGCCCTGCCGGACTGGGAGCGGCTGTGTACGGCGCTTCGGAAGGTTTGGATACGCTTTTGATCGAGACCGAAGCCCCTGGTGGGCAGGCCGGATCCAGTTCCAAGATCGAGAATTACCTCGGTTTCCCTACCGGCGTCTCCGGGCAGGAACTAGCGGCGCGTGCGATTAATCAAGCGCAGAAATTTGGCGCGAAGATGATGGTGGCGCACAGCGTCGTAAAGCTGGACTGCGATCACCGTCCTTACAAGCTGTTTCTGGACGATGGCAGCGTGCTCTCGGCGCGGGCCATCGTCATTGCAACCGGGGCGCAGTACAAGAAGCCGGCAATTGCCGATCTGAAGAAGTTTGAGGGTCAGGGTGTGTACTACGGCGCGACCTACATCGAGTCTCAGTTATGCGGAGACGAAGAGGTGATCGTAGTCGGAGGCGGGAACTCCGCCGGTCAGGCCGCTGTCTTCTTATCGCAGACAGCGCGCAAGGTCTATATGCTGGTGCGCTCCGGAGGATTGGCCGAGACGATGTCCCGTTACTTGATTCAGCGAATCTCGGAAAATTCGGCGATCGAGTTGCATTTCAACACCGAACTGGTGAGTTTGGACGGGCAGACTCAATTAGAACGCGTCGGCTGGATCGACAAGACCACGGGGCAGACCTCAAGTCACGAGATCCGCCACGTGTTCATAATGGCGGGGGCATCGCCTCGAACCGAGTGGCTGCGCGGTTGTGTGGCTCTGGATGACAAAGGGTTCATCCTCACGGGGCGAGATCTGGATGGGACCGGCGCGACCAACGGGTCGCCCACTTGGCCGCTGGCGCGAGCTCCGCAGATGCTGGAGACCACTCTTCCCGGCGTATTTGCGGTCGGTGATGTTCGATCAGGCAACGTGAAGCGTGTGGCCTCGGCGGTGGGCGAAGGAGCAATTTCCGTGCACCTGGTGCACCGCGCTCTCGCCGAGGTATAGAGGCTAAATAGAGGTAAATCAGCAAGGGACGGGGAGAAACACGATGCCGCAATGTAAACACCTCGATCAGATCAGGATTACCAGCACGGAAAAGCATGTTTGTGAAGAATGTGTGAAAACCGGTGACACGTGGGTCCATTTGCGGTTATGCCTCGAATGTGGGAATGTTGGCTGCTGCGACTCGTCGAAGAACAAGCACGCAACCAAGCACTTTCATCATACGAAACACCCGCTCATGCGCTCTATTGAGCCGGGAGAGGAGTGGGTCTGGTGCTATGTGGACCTCGTTTCTCCCGGAGAGTTGAAGGGACGCGCCTTTGTCGCGGCGGGCGATTGATGTGAAAAAAACGCTGCCTCGAATGCAAAAGGTCTTCACGGGGATTGGCCCTGCTCGGCTAGTCTCTCGGGATTCGCCGAAAGAAGCGCAACGCTTGCACGGACCTGTGGGGGGGCTCACCGATGGTCATCCCTACCGCGACAACTACTCCCAAGGGATTTGATTCTCTTCACACCAGCCGAGTGCGATCTGCCTCAAGGCCTCCGTGCGGAATGCAAACCAGGCTGATTCGATACCGTGCCGCCGAAGAGTGTTCTTGAAATTCTGGAACGCCCCGGCGCCGTGGATGGCTTGCAGAAGATCTTCGCGAATCCTTTCGGACTCCACCGATCTCGAGAAATCCTGCATGATCGCCCACTCGTGTACCTCAAACTTTGTGGGAAGTTCTTGGAAGCGGTCGGTAGAAACGATTCGTTTGGCAATCTCCCATTCGGGTTTCTGCCATGCAGGTAGATCGGGCTCCTCGGCGCTCGACTCCTCTGCCGCGCGCAGAAGAGCATCGGTAACGGTTTCCACCCGACCTGTGTCGAGATCCAAAAAGGAGAAAGACTCATCGAGCTGCATCTCCAGAGCGTCGACGATGTCGTTCAGGCGAACAGTTGCGGGCATGGCTCGAGACCATCATACTGCTGTGCACGGCGAACCCGCGCTCCGATCTCAGGGTCCGAACTCACCAGCAGAAGCAAATGCGCGAGTTTCGCAAGCAGCGGAAGCTTCCATCACCTTATTCCTGGAGCGCGGAGTGAGAGCCGCCTTCGGCACCGTTGACAGACCAGTAGGTCTCGCATAACTTTGCCCTGGTCAACTGGGAGTGCGCAGGGCATCTGGGTGCATGATCCTTACGACGGACGCTCATGGACTGGGTTCCGGCCGCCATCCGCTGGTTATTCGACTCGGAGCATGGCGCATTTAACCGCCTGATTCCACGCTGGCTCTTCTTGCGCGCGCTTGGCTGCATTTATTTTTCCGCCTTCTTCTCGCTCGTCTTTCAGATCCGTGGGCTCATCGGGCCGGAAGGGATCTTGCCGGCAAACGAGTATCTGCGAGCCGTGGCACATTCGTTGGGCTACAGCCGCGGCTTATGGTTTGCTCCCACTTTGCTTTGGCTGGCGAGCGGCCCGCATATGCTGGCCGCCCTGTGCTGGGTGGGCATGGGCGCGTCGCTGCTGTTGGTTCTGAATGTATGGCCGCGCGGAATGCTGGTGATCTGCTTTGTGTGCTTCCTTTCGTTCGTCAGCGCAGCCCAGGATTTTTCCGGTTATCAGTCAGACGGGATGCTGCTCGAAGCGGGATTCATCGCGCTCTTCTTTTCTCCGCGTGGATTCCGCCCCGGCATGGGCGTGGCAGCGCCGCCATCGCGCGCCAGCCTGTTCCTGTTGCAATGGGAATGGTTTCGCATCTACTTCGAGTCCGGTGTCGCGAAGATCATCGGTGGAGATCCCGAGTGGCGCAATTTTACCGCGATGGACGAGTACTACCAGAACGGTCCGCTGCCCACGTGGATCGGCTGGTACATCGAGCATCTGCCGCACTGGTTCCATGCTTCGACGGTTTTTGCGACGCTGGCGCTCGAACTGGTTTTGGTTTGGATGTTGTTTCTGCCAAGACGCTGGCGAATCGCGTGCTTCTTTATTGTGACTCCATGGGAACTGGGTGTTATTTTCACCGCCAACTACACGTTTCTAAACTACCTTGTCCTGACTTTGGGATTTCTGTTGCTGGATGATCGCTTTCTGCGGCAGTTTCTCCCGCAAGATGGAGGGGTTTGTTCGTCGCGAGCGCTACAAGCGGTCCCGAGGGCAATCCGACTGCCTCTGACGCCAGTGAACCCGATAAGGTGCGGGAGGCGTCGGCAGAACCCGCACGACCCGAACAAAGCAGATGGCAAAGTTCGAGAGCAACTTGCGTCAACCGGTCAAGATATTGAAGCTGTCTTTGGTCAGCGTGGTGCTGAGCTGGATTTTTATGCCACCACGGTGGAGCTGATCTGGATGTTCTGGGCACTACCACTGCCAACGGCGCCAGTGGAGGCGCTCGAGCCCTTTCGAATCGCCAATCGATACGGCCTTTTCGGTATCATGACCAGAGGACGATACGAGATCGAGTTCCAGGGGGCCGAGGATGGAAAAACCTGGGTGGCGTATCCGTTCCGCTATAAACCGCAGGACCCGAGCACGAGACCCGGGATTTACGCGCCTTATCAGCCAAGATTCGATTGGAACCTCTGGTTTGCTTCGCTCGGCTCATGGCGGGACTATCCGATCGTGCCCAGCACCGAAGTGCGGCTGCTTTCCAATGACAATGACGTCCTCGCTCTTTTTGAGAAGAATCCCTTTCCGCATGAGCCCCCACGCCAGGTGCGTGCGGTGATTTGGCAATATTGGTTCACAACCATGTCCGAGAAACGGACACAAGGTCTCTGGTGGCGCCGTCAATTCCTGGGACTTTACGCACCAACGATCGAGCGCGAACCCGATGGCACTGTCCGTGGCGTCGAGTGGCCTGCGGCTGGCCCCGCGAGTGAATGCTGCCAATCACTTCTCTTCTGGTAGTTGTTGCTAACGCGTGGTTATGGGTTCGGCAGTCGTGGGGTATCGAGCGGGAAGCGATCGAAGATACGGGGGCAAGAATACGACCACATCTTTCTTCAACGTGTAGGACGAAAGAATTGATAGCTAAAAGGCCGCGCACTCATTGCCTTCCCGAGTTCACTTCCGGCTTTATTTAACGGCAGAGGCTTGTCGATATTGTTGAACGCACTTCCCTCAAGGCCAAAATATAGGACCAATCTGTGCCCTCGAATGGAAAGCTCCCCCTTGTGAATGCCTCGGGTATCGGCCAACACTATCGCTCCTGCTGGCGCCGTCACATGAACAATCTTCTCGGGACAAACATCGCTGACTTCTTTGTCGCTTAGATCCATTCGACTCATCAGTCGTCTGGTCAGAGGTCGAGTCTCCTATTTGGCCTATGTGAACCTTTAACATAGACGAAATGCGGGGACTCAAATGTTGTGTCTGTCAGATTCACACCGACCTTTGATCCACCGCAAGCACCCTGAATCCACGTGAAACGTTCGGGGCCGACGCCCCTGGGGAGCGCAATCAGTATCCCACCACGTGTGGCGAGTTTCGTGATTACCGGGAAGACGCCGAGATAGCGCGTTGCCACCGCCAGAGGATGGGATCGCACAAGAGGCGTTGAACATTCCTTGGTACTCTAACAATACTGATCGAGGGACCGTATAAAGTGAATAGCGGGGCTGGGATGGGTCGATTCCATTACTCGGTACAGACAGCAGTTGAGGCATCTCGTTTGGCCAGGGACATCACCAGTCGCGACAGGGGCATAATTCGCCGTGTTTCATGGGGCACGACAAAGCCAGTTCATATAGATTTTGAACTGTTTCCTTTTTGAGTCGCGCCGGAATGACAACAACGCCGTCTTCT
>CAVZPJ010000009.1:0-247339 GCA_963777035.1 uncultured Acidobacteriaceae bacterium
TTGTGGTGCTGTCGGATCATCATGATGGCGCGGACTTCTGCACAACGCTGGTGTATGACGCGCATCGCGGCGAAGAGAACGGAATGCTCTTCGCCCACGAGCAGGCCGAAATACTACAGATGGAAGATGTCGCGACAAGCAAGGACACGGTCTGGAACGACCTGGAAGGCTTCGGCAGGAATTTCTGCGCGTTCCTCGAAGCCGCGGTGGAACGCAAGCGACTCAAGGATCTCGCCGCGAAGAAGAAAGCGGCGAACCGCGAAGCGCAATCGGGCGAGCAAACCGGCGCTTCATGATGGCATTTTTTTTCAGTCCGCAACTCTAGTCCGCAATCGCTTGAAGTTGCGAGAACTTCAAGACTTGGCAGTCCCACGTGGCCTTGTAAGTCCTTAAAAAGACTTGTTATCCAAGGTCTGAAAAGGCTGGCGTCGGTCGAGCAAAGATCCACTCGAAAGACTCAATGAGCCGACGAACTCCTTGATCGCCTAGTTCCAGGCGCTCTTGGCTTGAATGCCTACTTACTGTCGGTCTGTCAGAGATCGATTGCTTTGGCCAAGTTTCGAGCAGGTTGCGCGCCGAGTGTGTGCGGACCGAGGAAGCGTAAAGCCGCGGTGGTCGCGGTAGTGACTTGTTCCCTGTTTGCGAACAAAGTTGAGTATGATTTCAGCGCCCGCGTTGCCCTCGATGTCAGGAATTTCTCTGAGGAGCATCTGCGACCATAGTTGTGACCATAGTTGTGACCATAGTCACGACCATAGTCACGACTATGGTCGTGTTTGAGCAATTTTCGGGAACGCGAAGATACTACTGCGCAACGGCGGTTTTCGAGTGACTGTCCACAGAACCGCAGCCGCGATCATTCCGCCCGTTCGCGGACTCTCCTGCGGAACGCCACACGCGAGAAAGAATTATTTTTTCGGGGCATGGGAGCTCTGGAATCCGGTCGGGACTCTCAGCACCCAGGTGTACACTCCGGTGTATTCCAAAACAGGTCGTCAGCCGCCTCAGGGTGCCGGCGACCAGGATTCCTGCCATAACTTCCTAAATTCTTCCTCGGTCGCCTCTCGAAATTCCTCGTAGCCCTCTGGCGGTGGCGTCGTCAATCGACATGCCAAACTTTTTCACCAGCTTGGCAATGCAGCGGTCGCAAAAGATGTCGTACCAGGTTGGGCTCATATCTCCTCAGCGAAGCCGTGCTTGTTCTCGAACACACCAGGTGCGCGCGCGCATACTCGTCCCAATGTTCAGCGCACAGCCACAGCTTGCCCTCTTCGCCTGTGCGCTTGTCCATCACCTTGATGAAGTCCACAGCGGGCTTTCCGTCGTCGAATCCGCACATCTGTCTCATGGAATCAAATACTCGGAAACTTCTTCTTGAGCTTCTCGATTTTCTCTTCGTGCGTGCCGTGCCGCTTGTCGTGGTAATCGCACAAAGTACACAGCGTCCAGAAATCGTCGCAGGCAATGCCGAACTCAAGGCCACGCTCTTTTTGAGCAACATTGCATTCGTCATGGTCGAAGTCCATCCAGTAATGCCATCCTTACCGCTGACTCAGCTCAAAGTCCGTCGGGCAGTGAACATCTTCTTGGTTCGTTTTGGTCTCAAGGTAAGAGTCTGCGGTCTTCTGGCCGCAAACAGGCCATTCGATTACGTCGCTTACTCCAGCCATGTTACTCAACCTCTTTCTCGGATTCCGTGCGCCAGATGTCAGCACTGTAATCGACTGACAGTTTGTCCAGGCGGCGCAGCTTTTTCTCTTCTTCTTCGCTGATCTGCGACAGGCCGTCAATTTCGTAGAAAAGACCGGCTTCGTAATGAAGCATGTCGAATTCAGCTTTGGTGATCGTGATCATTTTGATTTTCTTCTTGCTCATCGTTTATGTCCTCTCTGCATTCGATACAAACCTCGTCTTCCAGATCGTCGTCGAACCAGTACCGGCCACAAAGGTCGCAGGGCCGCTGCCCTTCGGCTTCGAATTCCGGTTCCCTCAACCAGATGGTCATGCTATTCATTACTCTCCTCGATCGCATCCTGCATGGCCTTGAGACCGGCATCGATGAGCGCCTGGCCAACTGGGCACAGTTCCGATTTATCCTTGGCCGTGCGGCAGCGTGTGCAGGTGTCCAAATGGCGGCTGAATTCTTCCTTGTTCTCGTACCATGCTCCATTCATCGGTACCCATATGATTTGTGTCATTTGCTTTCTCCTGTTCAATACCGTTCCCAGGTTCGGTTGGCACGGCCTCCGCAACCGGAGGGCGCAGGGGCCGTGAAAGCGTGAGCGAACTTTTGCCAAGAGCGTTATCAGTTCTTCGGGCTTCAGCGTGTAAAAGAAATCACGCTTGCGTGAAAACTCCCTGGCCCAGGAATTGCCGCGCTGCGGCTTTCTCGGCGATCAGGTCCGGTTGCTTCGGGCGGCTCATGCTGCGCCTCTCAGCCGTCCGTATTCCTTGCGTCCCGCCTCCACGTTCTCGGCGTTAAGCACGGCCCCTTCGGGGCAGAACAAAGCGTCGTGCGTCGAGCAGCGGCCACTGCCGCCTCGTGGAATTCGAGCGGGAGTCGCGATTCAAACTCCCTGGCGCAGACTCTGCATGGAATGATCAACGCTTTACAAGTCATTGTTCCTTGCCTCCGAGATACTTGGGGCGGATTCGAGGCAACCTTTTAAGTGTTTCTGGCAGAGTGGTCGCTCCCGCCACTGACCGGCGACGGGCTGACCGCAGAGCACTGGCCACTGCGCGGGGCCGTTGGGATCGCCGTCCGTGTCGTAGCAGCCGTCCCACGAGACGTCCATGTCGCAGCCGTCCCCAGGCTTGGTGCCCAGCGGCAGCCGTCCGACCCAATCCTGCGCAACGCCTTCCAGCGTGAGGACGATCTTCTCGATCGGCTGCCTGCGCCAGCGCTCGAAGACTTCCGCGGCTGTCGCACCGTCCTCGAAGATGTAAAGATGCTCGACGCCTGCCCGCATCTCGTGGATGGTGTGGGCTTCTTCGGTCAGTTTGGTCGCCGCTTCCGCGCGGTCGATCTCAGCGGGCATCTCGCCCTTTGCCACAAAATGGAAATGATCAATGCTCATTCGTTATTCCCCTTCCGCCAGGGCGGCTTCATGCGATTCCACGACGTTCAGATTTTGACCGGCAAGCTCAAGCACGAAGCGCACCTTTGCGGTCACGTCCTCGCAGTCGCAGCCGCCTACTGCGAATTCCAGTACAGGTAGGCATTCGCGCAGCAGAGCCAGCAGATGTTGTTCATCGATTGTGATTGTCATAATTCAGTCTCCAGTCTCAATACCAAGGCAGTGCGCGACTGAGCGCTGGTGCTCCGGGGCCATCTTCTCTAGAATGCCGGTGGTGAAGAGCCATGAGTCGTAGCATTCCTCGCACCAGTCATGCCCTTCGGCATGGATGGTCGGCATGCGGCCGCACTTGGGAGAAATGCAGTGTTTGGTCATATCGTCCTCTGTTTTCTTAATACTCGTTCTTATTCGAATCCGAGGCCTCGGTACTCCCCTGGCACTTTCCAGTTGCTGACGCGACGAATATCTACCGCCCATAGTTCTCCTCGATGTACTTCCTGACCAAAGCAACTTGCTCCATTCGCTGGGCCTGAACGGTGCACCACGCACCCATCCACCGTAGGACCGCAGGCCGACAGAATTCGTGCTTCCGGATCCGTGTGGCAGGTGATCTTCTCACCAGGGCGCAGGAGACACATCGCGTGCTACTGGTGATTTATCGTTCATATTTCCTCCAAGTTGAATCCTCCGGTCTATTTCCACTCCGGTCTTCCCCAGCCGAGTACATCAGCCAGTTGATCTGTAGCGAACGTATCGTCCATCAAAGCCTTGTGGGCGAAATTTGACACAGCACCAGCACCCTTCTCACCCAGGTGTTCGCCTTGCACGATGACCTGCGCATTAGGGGTGTCGAACTGGCGGTCCAACATCCACCATAGCTTTTCGCTAACGGCGACCATGCTCTTCTCCAACGCCTTCTCCACAAGTTTGCTGATCTTGCTGCTGCGTTGATTGCACTTCCAGCACCAACCACCTTTGCTGTGTTCCGCTTGTTCCTCATCACACTTCGCACACGCACCGTACTTCCACTTCTTGCGCTCCTGCGCCTTCTTAACCGCTGCCGCGGACTCGTAGAATATCTGCACGTTCTCCCACTGACGCACGAACAGGCTTTGACCGGGGTCTTTGGCGATGCGGAGATTGGCGACCGTAAATTCGTTCTCGGTGACCGCCCATCTCATAATCTCCATCGTCCGCCCTGGCGTCAGTGGCTCATAGGCCGGATCGTCCCAATCGTCCATGATGTACTGCGCCCAGTCGTTAAGCTGATCCACGTGGCGGGTTTTCTCGCCGAGCAGCTTCCACATCTCTTGGGCGATGTTCTCTGCTGCCTTCAGCTTTTCCGGGTTTTGTTTTTGATTCGCTTTCACGCCTCTAAGCTCCTAAAGGTTTGACTGGCTTTACTGCGGCATAAGCATTTACATCAGGTAAATAGATATGCCGCAGTAGGAAGAGCGAAGAACGCAAACCGAAGTGTGTAGTGTGAACGTTTGCAGTTTGCAGTACGGAGTATGCAGTATGAAGTATGCAGAGGCATCCGCAAGCATGGCTCAAATATCGGTCTAAGCATTGCTTAAGCATCGTCTTCGTCATCCAATGGCGGCTTGGGTTTACCCGTCCAGCGTTTCGCCGCACCCTTCTTGGCACGCTCCACCATTTTCTCCTTGTGTTCGTCGGCTTCCTCATGCGTGAGGCGCAGGCGTTTATTAACCAGCCGACCGGGAAAACGTTCGTCTTCCTCGAACTTCTCCATCACCGTGCTACGCATCTTTTCCCAATCCTCTTTGTCTGCTCCGGTGATACGGCGAATCTTGTCATCGTCATCTGGGATCGTGGCGCACGGATTGGAATCCCACGCCTTGCATAGCAACCGAATGTAGCAGCCAACTTCGGCTGGACTCATATCTGCTGTACCGCTGGTGAAATCCTTTACGTAAAACTGGAATGTTGGTCTGTTGCTCTCGCTCATAACTCTCCGGTCATTTAATACCGTCCTCCGGGCATTTCCTCTGGACTCATCAGGCCGCGCATTACGCTGCGACGCCGTTTGGAAGGCGTTTCGTCCTTATGCTGCTGCGCCCTCCGATCTCTGGGCGTACATGGCGGTCAATTCTTTCTGTCGGGCTTCGCAATCTTTCTGCGTGCCCTTCATGATTGACTCGCCGTTGCGGTCGAGAACCTCGAAGCGATCCTCATTGTCCTTGGCGTCGAGTTGGCGGCGCACCGTCCATGACTTTTCTTTCTGTCCGGTGTACGCCTCATGCAACGCGGCGTTCTTCTTGCCAGCCTTCTTCTTGCCGATCAGACCAGCGGGGATGGTGCCGGACTTGACCATCTTCTTTTGGTCAGCCAGCATCTTCTCGTTGTCCTCGATCGTCTTGAGAGCAAGGTTCTTTTTCTCTTCAGCCAATCGCTTCTCTTCCGCTTCGGCTTTTTCTTTCTTCTTGCGGTCGGCTTCGGCTCTGAGGCGCGCAGTCTCGGCGTCACGCGCTTCTTTCTGCTTGCTAAGAGAAAGCGTTTTCGTGCGCTTGAACTTTCCTTCACCCTCGTATTGGTACTCGCCGCCGCCCTCCACGTCCGTGCAGAGAATCAGATCGCCCTTGTTGATCTTCTTTACGGAGGCGGCTTTGACCTTGCTGACGGAATCAATCGGCATGGTCACGACCGGGTGATGGGCGCCTAGCGATACGTCTCGCGTAGTGAGAGGTTGGACATCAACCTTTGCTGCGGTCGCGTGCATCTTTTCAATGACGCCCTCGACCGTCTTGCCGTTCTGTTTGAAAGTGACGTGATCACCTTCTTTGACGTTGGGGTCTTGCCAGACATCTCCGGTCAGTTCCTTGTGTCCGGTCAGCGTCTTTTCAAGCTGCTGCATCCAGCGTGTAGTGACACCGAAGTGATCTTCGATCAGTTCGTGGAAGTAAATTTCTTTACCCATGACCATGAACGATTTGCCTTTGCTACCGTTGACTGCACCCTGGCGCTTCTTCAATTCAAGGAGCCATTGGCCGTGAACCGTGAAGAATCCCTTGAACGATTTGCCGAGCTTCAAGCAAACCTCGACGATGACTTCCGTCTCGGTTTCCTTTGGGTTGAAATTGAGAAGATCACCAGAGAAGGTCATCTTCGATAGAACCTGCGAAGTAAGTTCGCTGGTTTTGGCGATGCGTTGCTCACCGCCATCGTCTCGCTGCGTTACCACCGGTGCCATGTGTCCTCCTTGTGGACAAAATAAAAAAGACCGCCGACCCTAGAGGTTGCCCTCTGGAATCGGCGGTCTCGTTTCCCGCTTAACTGCTATTGCGCCCTTACGGGCTTAAGTCAGACTGGGTTCCTGTTGGACATCTCGGTCTGTACCAGCTACCTACCCCAGCGTCACGATGTCTTTTACCACAAAACCATTATACCACGTGTGTCGGTGGCGGTCAAATAATACAGAGGTGCATGGTGATCTGTCAAGGACAGAACCTACCAATGTCATACCACATTAGAAATGTCATTAGAAATGTCCCCGGGCACGGACTTGAGCAAAGAATCCTCGGAGTTGGTCCTCCACCTTCCTGTGATCGTTCCCAATCGAATGTGTCTATCCCTGGCAGTGTATGGGTCGGCCAGCGATTTCTCGCTTCGATAATGTCGAATTACCTCCCAGCGCGGTATTTGATACAGATGGGGTACTCGGGTCTCTGCATGGCTAAACCGACCGTATCCTCGAACGGCAGATCTTTTGGAACAGTGCTTCTACATTTCCGGCTCTCTACCCAGCCTCAATGCGTTGGTGCGCTCCACCGCCTCACATTTGGTGGTGAGCGGATCGGCGTGTTTGTCGCCGGCTGTGATCGCGGTTGCCGGATCGCAGGCAGACTCGCCGCATGCGCCTGCCAATAGCGCAGCGCGCGTCGCTCTTTCACCGTCCAAGGAACAAATCGTATGGGCGACCACAACATCAGCAGGATCCCTGTCAACGATCGATAAAGATCGTGATATTGTTTCGACCGAGGCAAATCTCGGCAGGCCATCGAAGGGAGACTTCGAATCGATGGCACGCCGGCGGTTTCAAGACCCGAGACCTAAACGCCGGGGCAAGTGGTGGACGATTCAAGTCCGTCGCGATGACTTCGTCGGAGGTCAACTGGAACGAAGAAAAACGCGCGTGCGGATCGCGCCGGCAAGCGTGCCGGAACGGGAAGCGCGCAAAATTGCTGCCGAGTATCTCCGTCCCCAGAACCAGGGATTAGAGCTAATCGGCTCCGCAACCAACTTCACCGAGTACGTCGACAACACCTACAAACCACTGCTCATGCCGCTCATGGCCAAGACGACTCAGGAACGTACGCGAGGCGTCATCGCCAATTATCTGGTGCCAGAGTTTGGAAAGCTTTCTCTTCGAGATCTGACACCTCTCACAGTGCAGCGGTATTTCTCCGGGTTTGCGGCCTCGCCCCTTGCACATGAATCGAAGGACAAAATAAGGGATGTGCTCTCGAGTATTCTGGGTTCGGCAGTTCAGTATGGACTGCTGGTCAAGAACCCGGCCGAGGGAGTCCGGATACCGGCAGAAAAACGCGGCAAAAGAAAGACCAAGCCGCACGTTAGCCCAGAGCAGTTCGAAGAATTGCTGACGCTGATTCCTGAACCTTACGCCAGCATGGTTTTTGTGGCCGTGTGGACAGGCCTCCGCGTCAGCGAATTGATCGGCCTGCGTTGGGACGATGTAGGTGCCGACTCGCTGAATGTAGATGAACGGTGCTGCCGGGGAGACTGGGATGCTCCCAAGAGCGATGCGAGCAACGCAAGGATCGGCGTTGAGCCTTGCGTGATCGAACGCATCAATCGCTTGAAGCTGCTCACTGTAGAGGTGAGAGCCGGCCATGCCGTCAGGCGTTACAAAGTCGTAAAATCTGACCGGCCTGAGGATCTCATTTTTCAGTCGGTCAGAACCGGCGTTGCTATGCGTGACAACAACATCCTGTCACGGCATATCAAGCCGGCCGCGCGCAAACTCGGTCTGCCGTGGATCAACTGGCGTTGCCTGCGAACGTCGCATGCCACGTGGATGGTCGAGGCGGGCGCCAACCCTAAAGACGTGCAAGGACAGATGCGGCACTCTCGCATTTCGACCACGATGGACATCTACGCACAGTTTGTGCCGGAGTCACAGCGGCGCGCACTTGCCAAGATGTCTGCGATGGTCGAGTCCCGCACGTCAAAGCAGGTCAGGGCGACAGGAAGTATTTCGATGCCGCCGCAATCGCGGATGGTGAATTAGCTAGTTGAAAATGATTTTGGAGCCAATTGGAGCCAAATCGGGTGGGACGATGGAGCTAAGTCATTGAAAATATGGTGGCCAGGGACGGAGTTGAACCGCCGACGCCAGCCTTTTCAGGGCTGCGCTCTACCACCTGAGCTACCTGGCCACTTTCTCACATCAGTCCGCAAATCCCGCAATCCACTGACCGCCAATTTGTTCGGGCATTGGGCATTCTCGATGAGGCAAGATGCCGCGAGGCAAGACAGCCGATGCGCTGGGACTCGTGCGGAACTCTCAAATTATAAAACAACCCACTGCCGCGCGCTCAAAATTGTTGCTGAAGACGAATCGCGTCGTTTTTCTTCTCACACTTTCTTTCTTCTTGTTTCGCAAATTCTTATCGAGTGTTGTCGCACTTGCCTTCTCATGAAGACCAAGGGCCATTCTTCACACCGTTCATAATTGTCAGCAGGCAGCGATTTGCGCCAAACCAGTACGGAATTTCGCGATAGTCATTTACGTCAAATACGGCAAGGTCGGCGTCTTTGCCCGCTTCCACGCTCCCCTTACGGCCGGCTAACCGTAACGCCCAGGCTCCGTTGATGGTTGCCGCCGCAATCGCCTCCGCCGGCGACATCCTCATTTGAGTGCAGGCGAGCGACATCGCCATCGGCATGCTCAGCGTCGGAGACGAGCCAGGGTTGTAATCCGTGGCCAGCGCGACCGCGACTCCTGCTTGGATCAACCGCCGCGCATCGGGATATCTGGCCAGGCCGAGAAAGTAATTTGCCCCCGGAACCAAGGCTGCGATCGTGTCGCTCTTGGCGAGCGCGGGCAAGTCGTCATCATTCACATGATCCATGTGGTCGAGCGATGCGGGTCGATACTGCAGCAGCGGTTCGAGTCGCGTTTCGCCGAGCTGCCCCACATGGGCGCGGACGGCGAGACCATGTTTTTCCGCGGCCGCAAAAATCTGTACCGTTTCCGCGGCGCTGAATGCTCCCCGATCGCAGAAGACGTCTACGAACCGCGCCAGTTTGCGCTTCGCGACCGCTGGCATCATTGTGTTGCAGACGAGGTCGACATATTCCTGCGAACGTCCGCGATATTCGGGTGGCACGACGTGCGCGCCGAGGAACGTGGAAACCACAGTGCCTGGCCACTTCCGTGCCGCCGCGCCGATCGCTGCTAGCGACTTCAACTCCGATTCGACGCTGAGGCCGTAGCCGGACTTGGCCTCGACGGTCGTTGTCCCGTGGAGGGCCAAATCGACCAGCGCGGAGGAGACTGTTTTTGTCAGCGCGACTGCACTGGCCTTCCGCACTCCGTCGATGCTGGAGCGAATTCCTCCACCCGCTTGGGCGATCCTTTCGTAGTTGGCGCCCGCAATCCGCTGCTCAAAATCCGCCAGTCTGGGCTGCATGAACGCCGGATGTGTATGGGAGTCGACGAAGCCGGGCAAGACCACGCGGCCGCCGCAATCGAATTCTACGATTTTCTTGCGATTCTTCTTCAGCCACGGATCGCGAAGCGCGTCTTTGGTGCTGCCCAAAGAAACGATCTTGCCGCCCAGGCAGAGCACGGCGGCATCTTGAATGATGGCGAGTTCGGAAAGGGAAGCGCCGCGCCGCGGGCCGCCTCCCGCCGCGCGCAACGTGAGAAGCTGGCGGATATTGAGTAGCAAGAGCCCCGCTGTCCTACGCATTTGCGCTCCGGACAAACAACACCCACCACGGAGACACGGAGACACGGAGAAATGGGAATGTCATAGGACGCGGCGTAGAATTCCTCGGTGCAGAATAGAAACGTTGAAGTTGATCACCAAGCCCACTCGCTTCCCAGTCAGCTTCAGGTAAGTCAGCAGTTGGGCGTGGTGGATGTTCATCGCGGCGCCATCGGAATCCGAACGCCGGTCTTCGCGGCAAACTCCTTGGCCTCGTCATACCCCGCGTCCACGTGGCGAATTACGCCCATCCCCGGATCGGTCGTCAGCACGCGCTCGATGCGCTGAGCCATCATGTCGGTGCCATCGGCGACCGTGACCTGTCCGGCATGGAGCGAGTATCCAATGCCTACGCCGCCGCCGTTGTGGATCGAAACCCACGACGCTCCCGCCGCCGTATTCACCAGCGCGTTCAGCAGCGGCCAGTCGGCCACCGCGTCCGAACCGTCTTTCATGCTTTCGGTTTCGCGAAATGGAGAAGCCACCGAGCCGCAATCGAGGTGATCGCGCCCAATCACGATGGGAGCTTTGATCGTGCCTTTCTTTACCAGATCGTTGATCGCGAGCCCGAATTTCGCTCGCTCACCATATCCCAGCCAGCAGATGCGCGCCGGCAGTCCTTGAAACTTGATGCGCTTGCGGGCCAGTTCAATCCAGCGGCGCAGGCTGCGATTCTCCGGGAAGAGTTCCAACACCAGGTCATCCGTGACCGCGATATCGGACGCTTCCCCCGAAAGCGCTGCCCAACGAAACGGTCCGCGGCCTTCGCAGAACAGCGGACGGATATAAGCCGGAACAAATCCAGGAAAAGCATACGCATTTTTCACGCCGCGCTGGTAGGCGAAGGTGCGGATATTATTGCCGTAGTCGAAGGTCACGGAACCCATCTCCTGCAAGCGCAGCATGCCTTCTACATGCTTCGCCATCGCGTCCAGCGACCGTTCCTGGTAAGCCTTTGGATCGCGCTGGCGCAGTTCGAGTGCCGCTTCCAACGTCATGCTATTCGGCACATATCCGTTCAGCGGATCGTGCGCCGATGTTTGATCGGTGAGAATATCCGGCACCACGCCGCGTTCGGCGAGCTCCGGAATAATATCCGCGCAATTACCGACGAGTCCGACCGAAACATTTTCTTTTTTGCGGACCGCATTCTTCAAAATGCGCAGCGCCTCGTCCAGCGTCGTGACTAGAAAATCGCAGTAGCCAGTCTTGAGCCGCTTCTTGATGCGTTCGGGATCGACATCAATGCCGAGAAACGCCGCGCCGGTCATAGTCGCAGCCAGCGGTTGCGCGCCACCCATCCCGCCCATGCCGCCGGAGACGATCAGCTTCCCGCTCAAATCGCCTCCAAAGTGCTTGTCGCCCGCCGCGTTGAACGTCTCGTACGTGCCCTGCACGATGCCTTGCGAGCCAATGTAGATCCATGATCCGGCCGTCATCTGCCCATACATCATCAGGCCGGCGCGCTCCAGTTCGTTGAACTTTTCCCAGTTGGAAAAATGCCCGACCAGATTCGAGTTTGCAATCAGCACGCGCGGCGCGTACTCGTGCGTCTTGAACACGCCCACTGGCTTGCCCGACTGCACCAGTAAAGTCTCGTCGTTCTCAAGTGCCTTTAACGAACGGACGATGGCGTGATAGCAATCCCAATTGCGCGCCGCCTTGCCCGTGCCGCCATAGACAACCAGATCCTGAGGCCGCTCGGCAACGTCCTCGTCAAGATTATTCATCAGCATGCGCATCGCCGCTTCCTGCTGCCAACCTTTGCAGGAGAGCGAATTGCCGCGCGGGGCGCGAATGCGGGTGTAGGAGGATGTGGAAGTTTCGGTGTCGACGGGCATGGACATATGGTAGTTGGTCAGACAGCGAATCATCAATGAGGACCGCCAGTTCTCCCTTTCCCGATATGACACCTGTTCTCTGACGGTGCCCCATTCAAGCGCGATTTTGGCTTGAGTGGGGCCTCTCCTCCGCCATAATCTGTTTTCATGCCCTGGGGATTAAAACGATTCCAAGAAACAGGTCACAGCCACTTTGTGACATTTTCCTGTTATCTTCGGCGGCCGTTGCTCACGACTGAGCCCGCCAAGCAAATCTTCGAGCTCGCGCTGGAGCGTGTCCGGCACAGTTTCGGACTTTGCGTTTACGGCTATGTGGTGATGCCCGAGCATGTTCACTTGCTGCTCAGCGAACCCGAGCGCGGCATGCTCGCCGATGCTCTCAAGTCGCTGAAGCAAGGCGTGTCGCGGCGCTTGGTCGCTGGTGCCACACTAAAGCCCGGTGTTGGCTTGAGTGGGAACCTTCCCCAGCATTTCTGGCAAAAGCGCTATTACGATTTCAACGTTCGTAACTATCGCCAGTTTGTGGAGAAACTCCGTTACATTCATCGCAACCCAGTAAAGCGTGGATTGTGTGAACGTCCAGAAGATTGGGAGTGGTGCAGCTTTCGTCAATACGCAATAGGCTGCGGAGGACGAGTGGAGATTGAGTGCGAGTGGACGGGAAGAAAGCGCGAGCGAGCAGCAGGGACACTCTGTCCGGCTGTGGAACTGCCCCACTCAAGCCAGAAGAGGGCTTGAATGGGCCACCCGTCCAGTTGTTGTGCCAAGTTTTCGCGGACAAGAGTGTCCGCGCCACAACTAACCTTACTCCCACTCAATCGTTCCTGGAGGCTTTGAGGTAATGTCGTACACGACGCGGTTCACTCCGCGCACTTCGTTTACGATGCGATTCGAAATCGTCTTCAGCACCTCGTACGGCAGCGGAACCCAGTCGGCGGTCATGCCGTCTTCGGAATGCACGGCACGGACGGCGCAGGTGTAAGCATAAGTGCGCTGGTCGCCCATTACTCCGACTGACATTACCGGCAGGAGGACAGCAAACGACTGCCAGATTTTCTGATACAGGCCAGCCTTCTTGATCTCGCTCACCACAATCTCATCGCACTCGCGCAGCAGGTCGGCACGTTCTTTGGTGACTTCGCCTAAAATCCGCACCGCCAGCCCCGGGCCGGGAAACGGCTGGCGCTGCAGAATATCTTCGGGCATGCCTAAGTCGCGGCCTATTCTCCTCACCTCATCTTTGAACAAATCTTTCAGCGGCTCGATGAGCTTGAGCTTCATCTTCTCCGGCAGTCCGCCTACGTTGTGATGCGATTTAATAACCTGCGACGGGCCGCGCACGGAGCGCGATTCAATGACGTCGGGATAGAGCGTGCCCTGGACCAGCCACTCGACCTCACCTTCCGCCTGCAGAATGCGATGCGCTTCGTCGTCGAAGACCTCGATGAATTCGTTGCCGATGATTTTTCTTTTCGTCTCGGGATCGGTCACGCCCGCCAGTTTCCGCATGAAGCGATCGGTCGCATCGACGGCGACCAGATGGAGTCCGAGATGGTCGCGCAGATTCTGCTGCACTTTCTCAAACTCGTTCTTGCGCAGCACTCCGTTGTTGACGAACACGCAAGTCAGACGAGATTCGCCGGACCCTTCGGCTCCGCTCAGGGCAGGCGCGTCGCGCATGGCGCGATCGACGAGCACCGCCGCGACGGAAGAGTCCACGCCGCCGGAAAGCGCGCAGATGGCGCGGCCGTTGCCGACCTGCTGCCGCACCTGCGCCACGGTCGCGTCGATAAAATGCTGCGGCGTCCAGGTCGGCTTCGCTCCACAGATGTTGAGCGCAAAGTTGCGCAGAATGTCGGAGCCGAGCGGAGTGTGGTGCACCTCGGGATGAAACTGCACCGCCGACATCTTTCTTTCAGCATTTTCGATGGCGGCGACCGCGTTGGGCGTCTTCGCCGTCAGCCGAAATCCGGGAGGCAACTCCTCCGCCGAGTCGCCATGCGACATCCAGACGGACAGCTCGTGAGGCAGTCCCTGAAAAAGCGGCGAATCGGATTGCTGGACCTCAACTTGCGCGTGTCCATATTCGCGTTTCGCAGCCGGAAGCACTTTTCCGCCCAGTGCATACACCATGAACTGCAATCCGTAGCAGATGCCGAGCACGGGCACGCCGAGATCAAAGACACTTTTGTCGGCCAGCGGCGCATCTTTGTCATAGACGGACGAAGGACCGCCCGACAGAATGATGCCCACCGGAGAGTAGCTGCGAATTTCTGCAAGGCTGGCGTTGAAGGGCAGAACGACGGAAAACACCTTCTGTTCGCGGATGCGGCGCGCAATGAGTTGTGAATACTGCGCGCCAAAGTCGAGGACAACGATTGCTGGGACCAACTGGGATTGGGTTTCCACGGATGAGTGTCTCAGATTTGTTTCAGAAGTGTAAAGCGGCAAGTGTTCATGAGGCTAGTGTCAGGCGATGTCAATGTTTATTCGTCGACATTTGTTCTCAATTCTGCGACCCGCCGAGGTCGTGAGGCATCTCCTACAGAAGAGCCAGGATTTGCAAAACCGGACTGGCAACAGGCCGAGTGCGAGCAATGTGGGGCGCAACACGTCGTGCAGCGTGCCGTTCCTTAGCGCAGCCGGCGTTCGACCATTAACCAATTGATGAGGAGGATTCAGCAGATGAAATCTTTAGCACGTTTGACCACATTAGCGATGCTAAGCTTCGGACTGGCCGCCGTCACTTTCGCCAAGAACAGCAATAAGAATGAAGGCAGCTTTACGCTACCGGACACCGTGCGTGTCGGCACCACCGATCTTCGCGCCGGGGAATACAAAGCGCAATGGAAAGAAGAGGGAGGCGGCGCAGTCAAAATCGACATTCTGCAACACGGCAAAACCGTCGTGACTGTCGAAGGTAAACTGAAAGACCTGCAGCAGCCTGCTCCTTACAATGCCGTAATCGAGAAGCCACTCAATGGGAATGGGAATGAGAATGACAACGCGAAAACCATCGATGAGATTGATTTCAGCAACCGGAACCTGGCCCTGGTGTTGGGAGAATAATCTTTGAGGTCGTAGTGATCGTTAGTCAGGGCGCGCGCGGTCGAGGCGTGCCCTGTTTTCGAATCGAATGCGGCCGACTTATTTAACGACTATGTTCACTAACTTCCCCGGCACCACAATAATCTTCACAACCTGCTTGCCCGCAGTCGCGGCCCGCACCTTTTCATTGGCAAGCGCTGCTTGTTTGATTTGGTCTTCGCTCGCGGCTGCCGGGACGACCACGACGCTGCGCAGTTTGCCGTTGACCTGTACCGGAATCTCGATCTCATCCTCTGCAGCCAGAGCAGGGTCGTACTTTGGCCAGGGAGCTTTCAGAAGGTTGCTGGTCTCGCCGGTCATCTCCCATAATTCGTGAGCGAGATAAGGAGCCATGGGCGCGAGCAACAAAGCGATGTTGCGCTGAACGTCCAGGATCAGCGAAGGGGGAACTCGCCCGGCCGCAATCGCTTCCTCCGCGCCATAGATCTCGTTCACCAGTTCCATGGTGGCTGCAATGCAGGTATTGAAATGCCACCGCCCCTGGAAATCATGGCTCACGCGCTTGATCGTCTGGTGCAGTTTGCGCTGAATCGCGCGCGCTTCGGGCGATAACGGCTCTGCTGCGGGAGACGCGGCAAGCCGCGTCTCTACTGGATTTCTGAGGTAGAAGCGGTAGACGCGTCCGAGAAAACGCTGAATGCCTTCAATCCCCGATTCCTGCCAATCAAGATCGCGGTCCGGAGGCGCTGCAAACAGGCTGTACAAGCGCGTGGCATCCGCTCCGTAGCGCGCAACCATCTCATCTGGAGACACCGTGTTACCTAAGCTCTTCGACATCTTCGCGCCGTTTCTGATCACCATGCCCTGCGTGAACAAGCGCGTAATAGGCTCGTCGTTGTTTACCAGCCCCATGTCACGCATGAACTTTGTCCAGAAGCGCGAATAAATAAGGTGGAGAATGGCATGCTCGACCCCGCCAATATATTGATCGATGGGAAACCAGTATGCTATTTTTCCGGAGTCAAACGGAGCCCGGTCATTCTTTGCGTCGGCGTAGCGATAGAAGTACCACGAGGAATCGACGAACGTATCCATGGTGTCGGTCTCGCGCCGCGCCGGACCGCCGCATTTCGGACACGTCGTATTGAGGAATTCCGGCACATTCATCAGCGGCGATCCGCCGGAGAGCGTGACCTTCACAGTGTCGGGAAGTATTACGGGTAGATCATTTTCCGCGACCGGCACCACGCCATCTTTATCGCAGTACACCATAGGAATCGGCGTGCCCCAATAGCGCTGGCGCGAGATACCCCAGTCTTTTAGTCGGAAGGTGACCGTTGCTTTGCCAAAACCCTTCTCTTCAGCCAGCGCCGACATTTTAGCCATCGCTTCCGTGCAGTTCAGTCCGCTGAACTCGCCGGAGTTCACCAGGATCCCATCCATGGTGGTGAAGGGCAGCGCGGGTTCTGCCATGGTTTCTTCGGGGTCGGTGGATTGGGGCAGAATGACCAGGCGAATCTCGAGCTTGTATTTTTGCGCGAATTCATAATCGCGCTCATCGTGCGCAGGCACGCTCATAATCGCGCCAGTACCGTAGTCCATCAGGATGTAATTGGCCACCCAAACTGGTACCGGTTCGCCATTAAACGGATTTTTCGCGTAACGTCCGGTGAATACGCCATGCTTTTCGATGTTACCGATGTCGCCCGCTTCCTTGGCGCGCCGCTGTTCGGCGATCAAGTCCTCCACCTGTGCACGCAGTTCAGCATTGCGGGCAACCAGGTCGCGGATGATGGGATGTTCGGGCGCCAACATCACCGAGGTTGCGCCATAAATTGTGTCCACGCGTGTGGTGAAGACGGTGATCGTCGAACCCGCAGGCCCTACGGTTCCGCCGAGATCGAAATCGACCAGCGTGCCTTCGCTGCGTCCGATCCAGTTCTGCTGCATGATGCGGACTTTTTCCGGCCAGCCCTGCAGTTTGTCGAGATCGCGAAGCAACTCATCGGCGTATTTTGCGATGCGCAAGAACCACTGCTCCAGTTCACGCTGTTCGACAGGAGTGTTTTCATGGCGCCAGCACATCCCACCCACGACCTGCTCGTTCGCCAGCACGGTGCAGCATTCCGGGCACCAGTTCACCTTGCTCTTCTTGCGATACGCCAGTCCTGATTGGTAGAGCTTCAAAAAAAACCATTGATTCCAGCGGTAGTAATCCGGGAGGCAAGTCGTAACCTCGCGCGACCAGTCATAGGCGAAGCCGAGGCGCTTCATCTGCACCTTCATGGCCGCGATGTTCCCGAGTGTCCACTCTTTCGGCGGCGTGTTGTTCTTGATGGCCGCGTTCTCGGCCGGCAACCCGAACGAATCCCATCCCATAGGATGAAGCACGTTATAGCCATTCATCCACATGTAGCGAGCCAGCGCGTCGCCGATCGAATAATTGCGAACATGCCCCATGTGCAGGGCGCCCGAGGGGTAGGGAAGCATTTCGAGAACGTAATACTTGGGCTTAGTCGGATGGGCCTCGGCGGCATAGAGCGAAGGATCGCTCTGCCAGCGCTCAGTCCATTTTTGTTCAATGCGCTGCGCGTCGTAACGCTCATCGTTACGATCAAGGTCACGTTCGAGGCGGGCGGTGGGGGCCGATTTATCTTCCTGTGGCATAGATATAGATCAAGGATAGTTCAGTAGTGAGTAATCCATGATTTTACAACGTAAGACTGGGGAGGTGTGGGCGGATATGGCCGCCGGAGGGACCCCCAGCCCGCGAAACGAGGTCGGATCCAAGAAGCACCAGCTCCGCCTTTCTCGCTTGCATTTTTCGCGCACACGGGCGATAAATACAGCCAAGTTATGATCAGTCGTCGATGTGTCATTTCTTTTAGTGTTTTTTTGGCACTATCACTGGCCGGCCGCTCGCAAACCTCGCCACCCCAAAGCCGCGCCAAGGAGGATTACTCCAAAGAGGCGGCGATCATTGAAGAGATGTCGACAAAGATTGCCTTTGACGACAACGGTAATTCTACCCGTGAGCAATCGACCCGGGTACGCGTGCAAAACGACACCGGCGTGAAACAGTGGGGCCTCCTGAGCTTTCCTTTTCAGTCCGCAACGCAGTCTGTGGAGGTCGACTATGTGCGCGTCCGCAAGGTCGACGGCAGCATTGTGATTACGCCGCCTGACAATGTGCAGGATCTGGATTCGGAGATTACCCGCAGCGCTCCCTTCTACAGCGACCTGCGGGAAAAACATGTTGCTGTCAAGGGGCTAGGAAAAGGAGACATTCTCGAATACGAATTGCACTGGCGGGCGATCAAGCCGCTAATTCCGGGCCAGTTCTGGTTCCAATACAATTTTCACCGCGAGAGTATCGTGCTCGCCGAGCGCCTGGAGATCAGGGTACCGAGCGAGCGTGCGGTCAAAGTGAAAGGTCCGCAAGCTACGCAGACCGTTACTACGATGGCGGGATTCCGCGTCTATAGCTGGGCTTACTCCAAGCTGGAGAGCGCCAAGGAACCTGGCAGCGATGAAAAGAAGCGAACCGATTCAGCGCGCGGCCTGATTACTCCGCCCGACGTGCAAATCAGTAGCTTCCAAAGCTGGGAAGAAGTGGGCCGCTGGTATTGGAGTCTGCAGAAAGACCGGATCGAGCCCACTCCCGCCATCCGCGCCAAAGCAGCAGAACTTACTAAAGGCATGACCGATGCCGACGCCAAACTCCGCGCTCTATACGGGTTCGTGAGCACGCAGTATCGCTACATTGGGATCGCGTTTGGCATAGGACGATATCAACCTCACGCCGCCGATGATGTCCTCAGCAACAGCTACGGAGATTGCAAAGACAAACACACCTTACTGGCTTCTTTGCTTCAGGCTTCAGGGATTACGATCTATCCGGCCCTTATCAATTCCACCTCGAAGCTCGATCCTGACGTACCGTCGCCGGCGCAATTCGACCACGTCATCGGGTATCTGCCGGGGGACAAAGGCAAGGAGCCTATCTGGCTCGATACCACACTTGAAGTTGCTCCATTCGGTTATATTGTTCCGCGTTTGCGAGATAAGCCAGCGCTGGTTATGTCGGGAGAGAAGTCGATACAACTGGTGAATACACCCGCCGATATGCCTTCCGCTAACACAGATGCGTTCAAGATCGAGGGCAAGCTTGGCGATGACGGGACATTGGAGGCGAAAATCGAGGATACGACCCGAGGAGATTCCGAGGTTGTGTTCCGTGCGGCGTTCCGCCAAGTGTCGCAACCGCAGTGGACGGAATTGGTGCAGCGGATTTCCTACGCCATGGGTTACGCGGGTACGGTGAGCGATATTAGTGCGAGCCAGCCCGAAGCAATCACTGAACCTTTTCACCTTTCTTATTTCGTACAACCGGAAGGATTATCCCGACTGGAAAAGCGACCGGCGAATTACGGTTCCCGGATCGCAGTTCTACATGCCGCCGGTTAGGGATGATTCCAAGTACCCAGTCTGGCTTGGATCCCCTCTGGACTCAGTTTCAGATTCCAAAGTGGAGCTTCCCGGGGGTTACAAGCCGCAAACGCCACCAGCCGTCGATCTGAAATACGATTTCGCGGAATACCACGCCTCCTACCACCAGGATAACGGCGTACTCATCGCGAAACGCCGGCTGCTGACTAAGATGCGTGAAATTCCGGTCGCTGAGTTCGACGACTATCGTAACTTTCTCAAGAGCGTAAACAACGATGTAAACCAGTATGTCTACATGCAGACGTCGTCTGCCACCGCGTCGGGCGTTGCAGAAGGTCCGCCGCCCGCAAGAGCCGCGACGTTCCTAGACCGCATTTGGGGGCTGCCAGACAGCGATTCTCCTGAGGCAAACCGACTTGAAAGAGATGCCCGTAACGCCGCAGCGAGTCCGGCTGATCGTTCGGCGGTCGCGGCAGCATTCAAGCGGGCTGTCGAAGTCGATCCAACGTTTACGCGGGCGTGGCTTGAGTTGGCCACCATGTATAGCACAATCAGGCAGACTGACTCGGCTCTCGACGCGGTGCGCAAGGCTATCGATTCCAATCCCAAAGGGATAATGGCCCGCGAGATGTATGCGTTCATGCTTATGAATCTGCATCGCCCCGACTCGGCAGTAGATGCCTGGCGGGAAGTTTTGAAGATTGCCCCGGACGACGCCGAAGCGAACTCAGGGTTGGCTGGGTTACTTGTTCAGCAAAAGCGGTACCCAGAGGCTGTGCCCTACCTGGAAACCGTCGCGAAAATGGACAGTTCCACCTCTGCGCAATTCCCACTTGGTTTCGCCTATTTGAAAGCTGGACAGCTCGAACGCGGCACGGCCATTCTGCAAAAGGTCCTCGAGGCCGACTCGAGCCCGGGAATGCTGAACGACGTTGCGTACTATTTTGCGGAAGCCAATGTCGATCTCGCCAAGGCCCTCGAATACGCGCAAGCGGCCGTCGACCGCCAGGAGAACGAATCGCATGACATCAAGCTTGCCGACCTTCTTCCGTCCGACTTGGCGTGCACACAAAAGATCGGCATGTTTTGGGACACGCTCGGATGGGTCCATTTTCGACTCGGACATCTCGACCAGGCTGAGAGCTATCTTCACGCCGCGTGGTTGCTGCAGCAATCGTCGGTGGTGGCCGATCATCTCGGCCAGGTCTACGAACAGCAGAAGAAAACGAAGGATGCGATCCACATGTATCGCCTGGCCTTGGCCACGCCCGAGGCGCACGCTCCTGGCGGTTCGTGGGATGAGACCCGTCACCGTCTTGAACACCTGACGGGCACGAAGGCGCCGACGGCGATGGACCTGCTACGAGGCGATCCGAATGGCAGTGAACTGAGCGGGTTGCGCAGCGTTAAGTTCAAGCGCCTGGTTCCTGGGACAGCCGAGGCAGATTTCTTTCTCCTCGTCGTCCCAGGTCCGAGAGTCGAAGATTTGCAATTCGTCAGCGGCTCCAATGCACTTAGATCTGCAGGTCAGGCCGCCCTATCGAAGGCTAATTTCCAGGTCGGCTTCCCGGAGCACAGTTCCGCCCGCCTCGTGCGCCGTGGAATTCTGATGTGTACAACGGAAGCACGATGTGAGGCGGTCCTCTTTACTCCGGACACTGTCAAGTCGGTAAAGTGATCTTGCGGTCGGACGCGTCCCCGGAAACGGCTTTTCCTCCATCGTAGTGTTTTCCAATTGAAGAATGAGCCTGGAGAAGAGCCTGAGGGTGGTGGTAGAGGAAGCTCCTTTCAGATTTGGATTCGGAACTAACTAATCTAGCAGCCGGGGCGGTGGGAATGTGGAAAGCGCGCCTTTGCTGTTCGCGCTTTCCAAGGAAGAGAATAATCCCCGGGGTTGGGGGATTATTCTCTTCCGTCATTTCCACGGCCCAGCCACGGGCAGTTGGAATCGTTCGAACAGTTTGCGTTTGGCTTGCTGCATACGCTGTGCGGCTTCAGTGTCGCTGTGAGTTGCGGCAATGCGTTGCAAGACCGCGAGAGTGAGGCCCGGGCGCAGGTATTGTTGCGGCTGGGGGAGAGCCAGCAGCGTCTCCAGCGGTGTCTGGTAGCGGCGGTAAATCCTCTGCTGGCGGCCCTTTTCGTCGATTTCGATGTCGGCCTGTGCGCACGGACGATGATAGTTGAGATAGGGATTGAAGTGGGCGCTGTAGAACTCTTGCAGGCGCTCGGCGTGGGCTGCATCGATCGAGCCGTAGCCCAGGTGCTTGCGGATCACGGCGCCATTTTTGGTTTCAACCAAGCCGTTGTCATTGCTCTGCCGCGGTCGACTTTTGGTTTGTTCGATCAATAATTTCTGGAGCATACCGGCGATCACGCGATTGATGAACTCGCTGCCGTTATCGGAGTGAAAGCCGAGAATACGGAAGGGAAACTGTCGCAGCATGGCCTCCAACACCGGCTCCAGCCAAGTCTCACTAATGCGTGCGCTGGCAGAAACGATTTGCCATTGCGTAACCTCATCGACGGCATCGATGTGATAGACACCCTTCTTTCCTGGCGGATCGCCTTGATGGACGGTGTCGACGCGCAGATACCCGGGCTGCCCCTGCGGATCGGGCCGACGCCGTTCTCCGATGGCGACGGCGGTGGGCCGCGTCTTAACGTAGCGCAGACGCCCTTCGCGATAGCGCGGCTGTTGGCGCAGATTGTAGAGGTGCGACACCGAGAGCGTGGCTAAGCGCTTGAACTCATCCTTGCCATACCGCCGGTACTCGCGCTCGAGGATGCGCCGCGTGGCCGGCCCGCTTAAGTTGTCGTGCGCCTCATCGACCGTGGCCAGCAGTTCGATGTCGGCGCGAGTATAACGCTGCGGAAAATGATGACGCCGGTACGGCGCGGACTGCAGCGATCCAGTTTTCCGATAGCGAGCGATCAACCGCGTCACCTGCGCCCGGCTCAGGCCCGTCATCTTCGCCACATAGCTGCGTAACAAACCCCGCGCCGGGCGGCTCTGCTTCTGGTATTCCTGCCGACCTAGCACTTGTTCGATCCAGTGATAAATCTGCGCTTGAGTTTCGCCTTCGAATCGAATGGTTTCGCTTGCGCCCAAGAAAGCCTGGATCTGCCCCAGGCTCAGTTTCTCTGCTTCGTGCACATGAATGGTCAATCCTCAGCATGCCATCCCCTTCAGGCTCATCTTGTATTGGAATCCTACCTCCCCTTCAGGCTCATCTTGTATTGGACAAGACTATCGTTTGCCCAGTTTCGCGCTGAACGCTAAACTGGATAACTTGGGGTACCCATATGCTCGTAGTGATGCAGGCGCAGGCCACGGAAGAGCAGATCCGCGCGGTCTGCCAGAAAATCGAAGCGCTCGGATACCGCGCCCATTCCATGCCGGGCGCGCAGCGTACTGCGATCGGCATCACCGGCAATAAGGGTGAGGTGGAATCCGGGTCCCTCGAAGAGATGGCTGGGGTGCAGGAAGTTATTCGTGTCTCGAAACCTTACAAACTGGTCAGCCGCGACACCAAGCCCGACAACACGGTCATCAAGTTTCCCAATTCACCGGTCACCATAGGAGGCCTCGATCTCGCGATCATTGCCGGGCCTTGCGGCATCGAGACGCGCGACCAGGCATTTACCATTGCCGAGCGCGTCGTTCGTGCCGGAGCCCAGTTCTTCCGCGGTGGGGCCTACAAGCCCCGGACCTCTCCTTATTCTTTTCAGGGTCTGGGCGAAGAAGGATTGAAGATCATGGCCGAAGTGCGCGACCGCTTCGGCCTGCTCATTGTCACCGAGGCTGTCGATTACGAATCGCTGGACTTGGTTGACCAGTATGCCGACGTCATTCAGATCGGCGCCCGCAATATGCAGAACTTTTCGCTGCTAAAGCGGGCTGGCCGCGCGCGCAAGCCGGTCCTTTTGAAGCGCGGCATCTCGGCGACGCTGGAAGAATTTCTCATGGCCGCGGAATACATCATGAGCGAGGGCAACTACAGCATCGTGCTCTGCGAGCGCGGAGTGCGGACCTTTGCCGATCACACGCGGAACACGCTCGATCTCAGCATCGTACCGGCCGTGCAGCGCTTGAGCCACCTGCCCATCATCGTCGATCCCAGTCACGGTACCGGAAAGCGCAACAAGGTTACTCCGCTGTCGCGTGCCGCCGTTGCCGTTGGAGCTGATGGACTTATTGTCGAGGTGCACCACGATCCTGACCGCGCACTTTCGGATGGGATGCAGTCGCTGTACCCAGACCAGTTCGACACGCTGATGGTGCAGGTGCGGCAGATTGCGGCGGTGCTGGGAAGACATGTCCCCAGCACGACGAACGTCCTTGCCGAAACCACAAATTCCGCAGACTGATTATGAAAGTAATTGTCAGCTAGGGTTCATGCTCGCAGTACACTGCTTCTTCACATCGTGCTTCCTCAACCCTTAATGACACCGGAGCAGCCACGTTCTTCCGCCCTGCGCTTTCTACTGCCCTCGGTCCGCGACAGTATTTTCATATTCCTTTTTTGGTCTGTGCTAGCGGGCACGTTATCGAGTCGTCCGTTGGCGGATGCAGATATTGGATGGCACATCCGCACCGGCGAACAGATTCTGGCAACGCATTCCCTACCTCGCACCGATTCGTTTTCTTCCACCATGCAAGGGCAACCCTGGTTTGCTTGGGAGTGGCTCTACGACCTTGCGCTCGGCATTTTGCATCGCGCTTGCGGATTGAACGGAGTGGTTTGGCTCTGCTCCCTGCTGGTAGCCACGATCTTTGTGACGCTCCTTTCGCAATTAGTGCGGCGGGGGACCGGTTTGCTGCTGGCGATTGTCCTTATGCTGCTGGCGGAGATGGGGTCGATGATCCATCTCCTCGCCCGGCCGCACATTGTAAGCTGGCTTTTCTCGCTCCTGTGGTTTGTGGCGCTGGAACTTTGGGAAAGTCAGGAAAGATACGAGCCCGGCAGGCTGCCACGATGGATTCCGTGGTTTTTTCCCGTCTCGATGCTGCTGTGGGTGAACCTGCATGGGGGCTGGCTTTTTGGAATCGCGCTGCTCGGAATCTACACCTTCGCAGCATTCATCGAGAGCGTGCGCGCGGGGAAAAATGATGCCTTTGCCGCGATCCGCGCCTCGCATCGAGCTCGCACCATGTTGTCGGCGTTCGTGGCTTCGGTGCTGGCAACGCTGGTGAATCCGTATGGCTGGCGGCTGCACGCGCACATCTACCGCTATTTGGGCAATCGTTATCTGATGAACCGCATTGACGAATTTCGCTCGCCCGATTTTCACGGCTGGGCGCAGCGCTCGTTTGTGGTCATCCTGATGCTGGTGCTCATGGCATTCGCAGGGAATCGCAAAAAGCTGCGGCTAAGCCACTTGTTGGTGGTGCTTCTGGCAGCGTATGCTGGATTTTATTCGTCGCGCAACCTCCCCGTTTCTTCGATGCTGCTAGTGTTGATCGCGGGACCGATTTTGTGGAGAAACTTCGCGTCTTTGGCGAATAAACCGGGCGCATGGCGGTGGGTGCGCAACGGTGCGGCGAGAATTTCAAGCTTCTCTGATCGCATGGGCGCGCAAGAGATGGAGCTGCGCGGGCATCTGTGGCCGATTGTCGCGGTGGCCCTGGCATTCGCGCTCTGTCTCCAAGGTGGATGGCTCGGCTCTCGTCAACTGATCCACGCGCAGTTTGATCCGAAGAAAATGCCGGTTGCCGCAGTGAATTTTCTGCAGCAAGAATCGAAGGAGAAGCAATCGAGCGCCGGGCCGGTCTTTTCGACCGATACCTGGGGAGGCTATCTCATCTACACAATGTATCCCGAGCGCGAAGTTGTGGTTGATGACCGTCACGATCTCTACGGTTCGGACCGGATTCGGCAATATTTGATCCTGACCCAGGTAGAGCCAGGATGGCAAAAGGTGCTCGAAGAGTGGCAGATTCGGACGGCGCTTCTGCCCACGGATTCGACGCTGGCCAATCTGCTGCGGGAGCTTCCAAAAGATTGGCGGGTCGCATACCAAGACAATGTTGCGGTGGTGTTTGAGAGGCGCTAATTGTCAGACGCGACAGCACGCACTTTCTTCTCATTCTCTGCGACCTCCGAGGTTTCGCATCATCTTATGTAGTTGAGTTTGGCTATATCGAGCCGGAAAGTGCTACCTTGGACGCGCTTGACCATTGTGCGGGTTGACTTGCGATAGAGACGAAAACTATGCGGATCGCAGAAGTGCGCGGGTGTATCGAGAGATGTCTGGGGAGCTGTCGATGAAGTCGCAGTGTTTGCCGTTCAGCCAGATTCCGCACACTACGCGTCTTTTCCTTGATTATCTCTCGTACACTCCTTCCGTTCGCGTGATGTATCCACGGTCGCCAATTTTTTCTGAGTGGGTGAAAGACGAATCTCAGCACGTCATTTACGATGCCGCGCGTCGGGGCCAGGTGAGCAAAATTCTGGAGCGGCAAAACCGTGCCTGGGGGGCTTCTCCGAAGACGGCGGCGAATATTGAGCGGCTCCGCCGAGGCGCGCTGGCGGCAGTTACGGGGCAGCAGGTGGGTCTGTTCGGAGGGCCGCTGTTTTCGATTTTCAAGGCACTGACCGCGGTCAAACTGGCGGAAGAGGCTACCGCGGCGGGTGTCGACTGTGTCCCGGTATTCTGGCTTGCCACCGAGGATCACGATTTGGCTGAGGTCAACCACGTCGCGCTCCTTTCTGAGAAGGGCTCTCCGGAAACACTCGCGGTGGAAAGCCGCGCGGTGGGGGATGCGCCCGTCGGCACGGTCAAGTTCGGGCGGGAGATCGAGCCGGTGGTGGAGGGTGCCGCTGAACTCCTGCGAGCGTCCGAAGTAACGGCTTGGCTGCGTGAGGCCTATCGTCCGGGAGAAACTCTGGGCAGCGCTTATGCTCTGCTGTTTACGCGGCTGTTTGCGAATTGGGGAGTCATTCTGCTCGATCCGGCGGACAAGGATTTTCATGATCTCGCAAAGCCCTTGCTGCGTGCGGCGATTGAACGCGCTCCTGAGCTCGACGCGGCTTTGCTGGCGCGGGGCAAGGCGCTCGAGGCGGCGGGTTATCACCAGCAGGTGAAGGTGACCTCGGCCACCACGCTGCTATTTGAGGTGAAGAATGGCGCGCGCACCGTGGTGCGGCGAAGGACGAATGCCAGCAGTGGCGTGAACGGAAGTATCGACGAATTCGCGGTGGGCGACGAGCGGATTTCACCGCAGGAACTGCTCGACCGGATTGAAGTAGCGCCAGAAAAGTTCAATCCGAATGTGTTGCTTCGCCCCGTGGTTCAGGATTACCTGCTACCAACGCTCGTTTATACAGGCGGAGCGGCCGAGGTCGCATACTTCGCACAGGTAGGAGTGGTCTACGAAAAGTTGCTGGGACGGGTGACGCCCATCCTGCCGCGGTTTTCGGCGACTTTGCTCGAACCTAAGGCCGAACGGATTCTGACGCGCTATCAACTGACCCTGCTTGATGTGCTCCAGGGGCCAGAGAAAGTTCGAGAAGCGATTGCCGCTCGTTCGCTGCCTGCGGACCTTCAGACCCGCTTTTCTGAGGCCCACGCGAGCGTGGACCAGTCGATGACGGCGCTCCGGGAATCGATCGGCAAGCTCGATTCAACCCTAATCGATACCGCCGAAAGTACCCGCAGCAGCATGTCGCATCAGATCGACCGGTTGCAGGCGCGAGTGGCGCGGGCGGAACAGCAACGCAATGAAGTGATCACGCGGCACGCGGATGTCTTGAGTAATGCGCTGTTTCCGAATAAAGCGCTGCAGGAACGTGAAGTTGCGGGCGTGAGCTTTGTGGCGCGATATGGGCCGGAACTGCTGGCGAATCTCTATCGGCAGATCCACTCGGATTGCCACGATCATCAGGTGATTGAGGTTCAGTAGTGGCTTGCTCTCGATATTGCTTCGTCTCGGCGGGAGACGCGGCAAGCCGGGTCTCTACCCTCTACCATAGACCAGGGGCATCCCGTAAAGCGATCTGCAATTCTTCCAGTGATTCCACTCGAGGCACTGCCTTGTCGCGATAGGCGCCGGGTACGTCCATTAACAGCGCTTGCATGCCTGCGCCGGTGGCGCCGAGGTAGTCTACGGAATAGACGTCGCCGACATATAGACTCTCTTCAGGCGTGGCCTGCATGCTCTGCAGGGCTTGGCGGAAAATTTCCGAATGCGGCTTCTCATAGCCGACGATTCCGGAGTCGGTGATGCTGCGGAAGCAATCGGCGATGCCGCACTTCCGCAAAACGCTTTCGATTCTGCCATCGGCATTAGAGATGACGGCAATTCGGAAGCCCTGGGCGATCTCTTGCAATTGTTCAGCGGTGCCGGGGCGAATCGCGTCCCAGTTGCCGGAGTTGCGGATTCCAGTGACGAGTTGGTCGCGGATTTCATCGACGTCATCCTCAACGGCCATCTCGCCGAGCAACTGTGTGTAGAACATCCACCAAAAACTGTGATCGGTGCTGCCGTTTTCGGTGAGCATTCCGTCGAACTGATTCTTGGTCCGGCATTCCAGATCGCGCAGGTGTTCGGGATCGGTTACGATTCCGCGCTTTGCGAGCGGCGCGTGAATACGCTCACGATTGGGGAAGAGCAGCGTGTTACCCACGTCGAAAAAAATGACTTTGACTTTCGAGTTCATGAGAATCTGTGGAGCCAGGTAAATCGCGTCGAGACGGGACAGGCTCCTTCTTTCGCCACGAGACAGACGCGGCAAGCCGCGTCCCTACCTTCTACCCTAGGCTTGGGTGGGCCTCAGGGTTCGAGGACCAGCCGGTCCGAGGTTTCGCTTTCCACCGCCTTACGAGAATAGAGTAGCGGAAAATAGCGGCCAGCGTCCCACAGCGGCATCAGGTCGGAGTAGTGTGGACTGCCGGGTTGGCCGCTCTGGCCTGGCGTGTTTACGGCGACCGATTGGTCCCAGTTGCCGGTGTCAAGAATTTCGCGGTAGCTTGCGCCCGAAACCTGCTCCCACGAATCACCCTCGGCGCCGGTGGCATTCACCGTGTATTCGTCACCGGGACGCGCCAGTGGGCCGAGGTCGAGGAGGTCTTTGGCTCCGGGTTTCTGGTCGAGAGCGTGGCGGAAGTTTGCGGTGTGCAACTTACCCCATGACCACTGCGCGGAGTCGGGGCCGAGGAACTGGGTGAGCTGTTTGCGCGCCGACTGCAGCGTATCCGCCAGCATCTCATCGCGGCTGGCGGGAGGATTGTCGCCGAACAGATCGGTGGGGGGTGTGGTGAGAATTCGCAAGACCACGACGGGCGAAAGATCCGCATAACGTTCAGGGTGTTCTTTCGAGAAACATTTCCCCAACGCGCGGCAAATCTGTTGGAACCAAACTTCGTAGAGTGCGGCCTCGGACGATTCAGCGGCGAGCTTTCCATTCCAGTTCAGAAAGCCGCGCAGCGTGGGATCGTCTTTGATCGAGGTGGTAGACAGGAGTTTCTGTAACTCCAACGCGGGCAGGGAAGTAACATCATTCTGCAAAGACTCCATGCTGGCCATAGTCAGCTTGTTGTGAGTTTTCTTCGCGCTCTCGATCACGGAGCGAATACGCAGGAAACGATAAGGCGGATCCCATTCGAAGCCGACATTGTACGGGTAGTGCTCCGGAATCATTTTGTGGTTGGCGGTTGCGACGAAGCCTTCTTTCGGATTGAAAAAGTGTGGCAACTCCGAAGCGGGTACGAATCCACTCCACTCGTATTCGCCCGATTCGTGAAGTGAAGAACCGGGAACGGGCAGCAGGCCGGTCCACTTGCGAATTGGGGCCAGTCCAGCAGAGTGCTCACCAATGTTGCCGGCGTCATCGGCATAGACGATGTTCTCGGAAGGAACTTTCCAGCGAGGGATTGCCGCTTCGAACTGCTCCCAATTCCGGGCGCGGTCGATGGCCAGTGATGCCAGGTAACCGGCCGCCCCTGGCTCAGTTCCGACCCACCGTAAGGCGAGGGCACGTTTGCCATCCTCCCATAACACAGGGCCGTGGCGCGTGAATTTCAGATTCACCTCAACGGGCGCCGCGCCTTTCACAAAAAATACTTCCTTGCGCGCGTCCATGCCTTTCCATCCACTTTCCGTCTTGTACTCGGAGCGGTTCGCGGGATTTAGTTCTTCTATGTATAGATCCTGCTGATCGAGGCCGAAGATGGTGAATCCCCACGCGATGTGTTCGTTGTGGCCGAGCGCGACGCCGGGCAGACCGGGTTCGCCGGCGCCAATGACGTTCCATCCGGGAGCGATGAGATGAACCATGTAACGCAACGAGGGCACGGCGATGACGCGATGCGGATCATTGGCCAGAAGTGGCTTGCCGCTGGCGGTGAGCGCGCCGGAGATGGTCCAGTTGTTGCTGCCTTCGAGGGCGTGCGCGGGAAACTCAATACGGTGATCGCTGCCGACAAGATTCTCCAGCAGGGCGGGAGTTAATCCTGCGAGATCCAGACCGGGAGGGGGATCAAGTGCGACTGGGGGATCGAAGTCGAATAGCTGAGAAGTCTTTTGCGCGCCGAGTTCGGTGAGGGCTTGCGCATGCTCCAGTTCGCTGACCGCATTACCAGTCATGGAAAATGCTGCCATGCGGTTCAGGCAATCCTCCGGATGCCATGCATCGGGCGAAAATCCAGCGAGTTGAAATTCGACAGGCAGGCCGGGTCCGCCCGGAGCAGTCAGGCTGGCGATATAGGAGTTGATGCCATCGGTAAATGCCGACAGTATCTCTCGCGTGTCGGGAGAGTAACTTTCATATTCCGCCCGCATATTGCCGCGATAGCGCAAGGCGCGGGCGTTCACGTCGCGGGCCAGAGCGGAAGGGCCGAGATTTTCAGCGAGACGTCCCTGGCCGGCGCGCTTCCAGAGCTCCATTTGGAAGAGGCGATCCTGCGCAGCAACTACGCCCTGAGCGAAAAATAAATCGTGCTGGTTCTCGGCATAAATGTGGGGCACTCCCCAATGATCACGCAGAACGTTGACCGGGCGCTCGAGACCTCGCACGCGCAGTTGACCGGATGTGACGGCCAGAGCCTTATGAGCGGCACGGGGGAGATCCGTATTCTGGCTGGTTTGGGCGTAAGCGCAAATTGGTATGAGGAGAATCAGCAGACGAGTGAAAAGAATCGGGCGATCTGACCATCGGGTCATCGGGCGATCGAAAACCGCGTTATTCATGGAGGCTTATTGTAATGCCCTCGCCGGCTGCGGGGCGTTCGACGGCTGGACGAACGGATGCGCGTCACCGCCGGCGAACTGGCTGAGAACTGTGCTCCTGCGAAACTCCCGAATGAATTAAACTGACAAATCGCCGATATATTAAGTGGAATCGCACTCATGGCCCAATTACGCGTTGTCGTCCTGTGGCATCAGCATCAACCGTTTTACAAGGACCTGGTGACGGGGCAGTATCGCCTGCCGTGGACGCGGCTGCACGCGTTGAAAGACTACTACGGGATGGTCAAACTGCTGGACGAGTTTCCACGGGTGCATCAGACCTTCAATCTGGTGCCTTCGCTGATCACGCAGATTCAGGATTATGTTTCGGGCGACGCGAAGGATCCTTTTCTGCAGGTAGTCATGAAGGCGGCAAAAGACCTCACCGAGCAGGAGCGGAGGTTCGCGCTGCAGTATTTGTTTCAGGCGAACCCGGTGAATGTTATCGGGCGCTATCCGCGATACCGCGAATTGTGGGAGAAATTTCGGGGAGCGGGAGATTCTCCCGAGCGTGCGGAGAAATATTTCAGCGCACAGGATTTTACCGACTTGCAGGTACTGTCGCAGATCGGATGGTTCGATGAATATTTTCTGGCCGAGAAGGACGTAGCAGAATTGATCCGCAAAGGCCGGAACTATACGGTCGAAGATCAGCGGTTTGTGATCGCGCGGGAGCGTGAACTGCTGGGGCGGGTTCTCCCGGCGCATGCGGAGGCGGCGAAGAAAGGCCTGATCGAGATTTCCACTTCGCCTTTTTACCATCCTATTCTGCCGCTGGTGTGTGACACGCAGACGGGGGCGGTTTCTACGCCGGGGCTGCCGCTGCCGCAGAACCGGTACCGGCATCCGGAAGATGCTCGTGAGCAACTGCAGCGCGGACTGGACTTGCACAAGAAAGTGTTTGGAGTTCGGCCGAAGGGAGTGTGGCCGTCGGAGGGCAGCGTTTCCGCGGAGACGTTGGCAATTGCGCACGAGCTTGGGGTGCGTTGGATGGCGACGGATGAAGGGGTGCTGGGGCGCAGCCTGGGAATAAATTTTTCGCGTGACGGGTACGGTCGTCTGAATTCCGATCTGGCGCACCGGCTGTACACGATTTATCGCTATGAGAATGATGAGACGCGGATGAATCTGCTTTTCCGAGACCACACTCTTTCTGACCTAATCGGATTCGTGTATTCAGGAATGCCGCCGCAAGACGCCGCCAATAATCTCATCCAAAAAATCAAGGAAACGGCGCAACCCGTGCTTGCGGCGGGGCAGGACGCCGTGGTTTCGATCATTCTGGACGGTGAAAATGCCTGGGAATACTATCCGCACTCGGGCCGGGAATTCTTGCGCAGATTCTACGAGGGGTTGCAGAAAGATACAGGAATTGAAGCGGTGACGGTTTCAGAGGCGATTGCGCGCCACAAAAACACTGCTCCGCTGAAGTCGCTGGTACCAGGGTCATGGATCAATGCCAATTTCAACGTTTGGATCGGAGCGCCCGAAGACAATAAGGCGTGGGACTATCTATATGCGGCGCGCAATTTTTATGCGCAGGCCGCAGCGGGCGCGACCGAGAAGCAACGCGCGCTGGCGTATGAAGAGATTCTGATTGCGGAGGGCAGCGACTGGAACTGGTGGTATGGACCCGAACACCACTCGGCGAACGATCGCGACTTCGACGAACTCTACCGCAAACATCTGTCCAATGTTTATCAGGCGCTCGGCGGCACTCCGCCGGACTACCTGTCGCAGCCAATCACGGGAGGAGTGACGCGGCCTTCGTTCACGCCGCAGAGCGCTTACATCCATCCGAGGATCGCGGGCGATATGGTGCGCTACTTCGAGTGGATGGGCGCGGCGTGTTATACGGCGGACCAACGATCCGGCTCCATGCACGGCAAGCAATTCCTGATGGATGAAGTGTTTGCCGGCATCGACGAGGAGTATGTATACGGGCGTTTGGATTTCTCCGGCAAAGTGCCGGCCGGCTCCTTCGAAGTCGTGGTGAATCTAGAGTCGTGGGCCAACCATGCGGGGAAGCCGCGGCGCGAACTGCGTCTGGGAGCAACCGTTGACGACGGTCGCATACACTCGTGGCGCGTGACACTGGGGAAAGATGAGGTGGTGGCGGATTCGAAGGACGGAAAGGATCTCGCGAGAGTCGTGCTGTTCCGGAATTTTGAGTTCCGCTTGCCGCTTGTTTGGTTGCTCGCTGCTCCGCTGGAGATTGACAAAGTGCGAGGGACGAACGTCTCGGATCTGCTGACGGTGCGGCTGCGCCTGCGCTTCAGCCTATGGCAGAACCATCTGCCGGTCGATGCCTTGCCGGTGGAAGGATGGATCGAACTTGAACTGCTGGCGGAAGAGGATCTGCTGGCCGCGGGCAGCTGAACAAAGAAATGTTGAAGCGCAGCTTGGCCTGGCGGGACGGGACAGAGCCCCGTCCCACACAACCTAAGCCGGGCTACTGGCCGCTGGCCGGAGCAGGTGTTGTCGTGGTCATGGTCATTGTCATTGGCCGACTCAGTTCCATCACCAACTCCGTACCTGCCGGGAGCATCGCGGAACGATGTTTGCTGAGCCAATGGGTAACGGTTATGGTTGCGCCGATGGCGCCGCCGATGAGTAGGCCTTTGCCGCCGCCCGCCAATGCGCCGATCAGCATTCCGCCACCGGTGCCCATGCCAATTTCGGTAAGATCTTTGCCGTCGTAGCCAGCGCCTTTGAACTGCCCTTCTGTGTTGACGTCGGTGCCGTGGCGAGCATTGGTGTCAACAAGCGTGGCATTCAGCATCAACCTGTCTCCATTGGGAAGGATCAGGTTTTCTGGAAAGATGGCGATGGTGGGCTTGCCTGCAACGCGCCGCGGTTCGTTCGCTTTCGTGACTCGGCCTTCGACGGTGGCACCGATGGGAATCACGGTCTTGCCATCGACCACGACCGGCTCGGTGACTCTCGCCGAAAATGGATCTCCAGCTTTTGAGCTGAAGGTTGCGAGGGTGGTTTCGAGTTTCATCTTGACCGCGGTGCCCGTGGGCAGGGCGGTTTGGGCGCAGGCGAAACCTGCGATCAGGATGAGCGACGTCAGTGAAAGTATCTTCTTCATCAGTCTTACCTCCAAAATCAGTTGTGAATTCCTTGCAAAGCTCCGAGGACCTCGTCGAGCGACGCGCGGTCGAGTTGGTTATCTCCGCGATAGATATAGCGGACAACGCCGGTGTGGTCTCTTTCTCGGCCTGCGTCGCGAGAAATCACGAGCGTGGCCGGGTGCGCAATATTGATGGCGTCGGTGCCCAGCGCGTGATGGAGGCCGTAGGCTTTGGTCACGGTTCGATCCTCGTCGAGCAAGAACACGCTGGAGATGGGATGCTTCTCGAGGAAACGGCTCGGCTTCCACACTCCGTCCCGTTTTTCAGCTGCGATGAACGCCAACTGTGCTCCGGCTGCTTCAATTTCTGGTCTCCTCGACTCGAACTGAGTCATGCGCTTGACGCAATTCGGTCACCACGTGCCGCGCAGAAACTCGAGAATCAGCGTGCCCGGCGCAAGCAGTCCTCCGAGAGTGAATAGGCCCTCGCGATTGGCCGCGGCCAGGGAAAAATCAGGTGCGCGGGAACCGATCTCCAGAGTTTCGGTACGGTTCTTCATCTGAAGTTGACTTTAAGCGAGGTGGAAATCAGGAACAATAACGGATCGGGTACGGGGAGGGCATGTTGGGGGACTTGGAGGCCTGGTTACAGCTCACAGACCGGCCTCTTTCATGTCCGATATAATTCTCGGTCGCACACGGGAGTCGTGGCAAGCCGCGTCTCGGATAACCCAATACGATTTGCAATCAGTTTCTAAATCCATCGCACGAATAAAGGAAACATTTATGCCTCTTACCAGCATCGCCGATATTCGCGGGCGCCAGGTGCTTGACTCGCGTGGCAATCCGACAGTTGAAGCTGAAGTTTTTCTGGATGGCGGCGCCAGCGCGCGGGCCATTGTGCCGAGTGGGGCGTCCACCGGAGAGCATGAGGCTGTCGAATTGCGTGACGGCGACAAGACTCAGTTCCTCGGCAAGGGCGTTCTGCAGGCGGTTGCGAACGTGAATGGCGAGATTGCCGAAGCTCTCAGCGGAGTGGATGCCGCCGATCAGCGCACGCTTGACGCCCGGCTGATCGATTTGGATGGCACCTCCAACAAGGGGCGGCTGGGGGCGAATGCCATTCTGGCCGTTTCAATGGCGGCGGCGCGGGCTTCGGCCAGGGCTAGCGAACTGCCACTCTATCGCTACCTCGGCGGGGCCGCGGCGAATGTGTTGCCGGTGCCGATGATGAATATTCTCAATGGCGGCGCACACGCCGACAACAACGTCGACTTCCAGGAGTTTATGGTCATGCCGGTGGGAGCCGCGTCGTTTTCAGAAGCTCTGCGCTGGGGCGTGGAAGTTTTTCACACCTTAAAGGGCGTGCTGAAAAAGCGCGGATACAACACGGCGGTTGGAGATGAGGGTGGATTCGCTCCATCGGTGAAATCGAACGTCGAAGCGATTGAAGTTGTGCTGGAGGCGATTCAGCAGGCAGGCTACAAGCCGGGTGAGGAGATCGCGATTGCGCTCGATCCGGCGGCCAGTGAGTTTTATCAGGATGGCAAGTACGTCTTCAAGAAATCGGACAAGTCGGCTAAGAGTTCGGAAGACATGATTCGTTTTTGGGCAAAATGGGCGAAGGACTATCCCATTGTCTCGCTCGAAGACGGACTCTCGGAGAACGACTGGGAGGGATGGGCACTGCTGACCAAGGAACTGGGCGACAAGATTCAACTGGTGGGTGATGACATTTTTGTCACTAACATCGAGATTTTCGCTGACGGCATCGAGAAGGGAATTGCGAATTCAATTCTGATCAAGCTTAACCAGATCGGCACGGTCAGCGAGACGCTGGATGCCATCGATCTGGCACGGCGCAACGGATACACGTCTGTGATCTCACATCGTTCCGGCGAAACGGAAGACACGTTTATTGCGGACTTGGCGGTGGCGACGGGAGCGGGACAGATCAAGACGGGATCGGCTTCGCGCACCGACCGAATTGCCAAGTACAACCAGTTGCTGCGGATTGAAGAGGAGTTGGGCGGGGCCGGGCGGTTCTTGGGGGTTAAGGCGCTGAACTACAAGGGGTAGAATCTGATTTTGAGGATGAATCATGAAGCGATTCGCAGTTACAGGTTTTTTGGTCACCCTTTTTGCCTCTACGCTGCTTGGACAGCAACAGCCTACGAACGCGCTAGGTTCTTCGACTCTCCGCCCAACAAGTGCTCAGGTCATGAAGTTTATGGAAGTGATGCAAACTCGATCGCGCCTTCAAAGCTCGTTGCAGACACAAAGAGAGGAAGTAGGCACCAGGGTCCACAACATGTTCCGCAAAGCGCTTCCCGATGCGACGCCAGCGGAGAAAGCTAAATTTGAGAACATCGTTGCCAATGCCTTGGGCGATGTCTTCGCGAATTATCCAATCGAAGACGTGCTGAGGGACATGATTCCGATCTACCAAAGCCATTTCAGCGAATCGGATTTGAATCAAATCGTTGCTTTCTATTCTTCTCCAGTCGGGCAGAAGGTTCTTAGGGGGATGCCTGCAATGTTCGCCCAGTTATTGCGGGTTTCCGACGCTCGCCTGCAGCCCCAAATCGAGGAGGCGATGAAGATTGTCGGTGAACGCATTCAAGAGATGGCTGATTCTGAGGGGGCTACGATCAAATGACCGCCAGGCACAACCGTCAAATGTCCAACTTGACTTAGCTAAGAACTTAGTCTATATTTGAAAAATGGAAGTCAACATCCACGAGGCCAAGACTCACCTCTCTCGCCTGCTGGAGCGGGTTGCCATGGGTGAAGAGGTCATCATCGCCAAGGCCGGAACCCCCGTGGCCAAACTGGTGCCACTAAAGGGTCGCCCGAAAAAGCGGGTGCTCGGATCAGCGAAGGGGGAGTTCACAGTGCCGGAAGATTTCAACGATCCCTTGCCCAAGGAGATTGAGGATCTCTTCTACGAATGAAAGCGCTTCTCGATACGCACACGTTCTTGTGGGCAATCGCAGAGGAAGGGAAGCTCTCTCGGCGGGCTAAACAAATCTATGCCGGCTCGAATGATCTCTGGCTGAGTGTCGCCAGCATTTGGGAGATTCTGATTAAGGTGCAAGCGGGCAAACTTCCGTTGCCGGAGCCCTCTGGACCGTACCTAGTCAAGAAGTTGGCCCACGACCGGATCGAGGTTCTGCCCGTTACGCTGGACCACGTGCTAAGGACTGAATCGTTGCCGCTCCATCATCGCGATCCGTTCGACCGCTTGCTCATCGCGCAAAGCATCGAGGAGGGATGGCCAATCATCACAGCCGATCCCTGGTTTGCGCGCTATCCCGTCGATGTGATCTGGTAATTTCTGAAACGATCACTAAAATCCCATCCTGTCGTCTGCCGAGGGCCCGTAGGTCGAGGGCACCGGTTTCTCATTCAGGCGCAGATACACGCCGAGTTGGGCACGGTGGTGTACCAGGTGATTGAGAAACATTTGCCGGTAGGCTAGAAAGCGCGTTCCGCTGAAGATGGGCTTGCCGCTGAAACTTAGCTTCCAGGGCTGAGTCCAGGCTTCATCCGGAGTGTTCTTCAGCGCAGCGCGCGCTTTGGCCGCTCCTTCATCGAAAGATTTGACCAGTTGCGCGGCAGACTCGAACGGTACGGGTGGGAACTTGGCATTCCCGAAATCAAGTTCAGGAGTGGTGAGGATTACCAGCCCAAAGCCGGCTAACTGCGCTACGTGAGGAGCAAGCTTATTCAGCGGCATGGATTTGGGATGGGGCGCGAAGTCGGGCTTGTCTGTCGGAACTCGTTCCAGCATGGTGCGCGTCTTCTTGATTTCTTCATCGAATTCGGTCAGTAAGAGTTCGTTGATGGGCATGTTTCTCCTCTGGAATGGGTTTCTGCAATAGTATGTGATGGTGTGGCCGCAGAAAGCGATTCAGTGTATCTCTTGAAAGCCGCGATGCTGGAGTTCAAAGCTAAGAGCTGAAAGCCAGGAGCCAAGAGCGATTTTATGCCTCGTCCCAAACCTCTCGTCCTCATTATTCTCGACGGCTGGGGATATCGCGCCGAAACGAAAGCCAACGCCATCGCGCTCGCGCGCAAGCCGGTGTATGACCAATTGCTGCGCGACTATCCCAACACGCTGCTGCACACCAGCGGGCCGTTTGTTGGACTGCCCGAAGGGCAGATGGGGAACAGCGAAGTCGGACATCTGAATATGGGCGCGGGCCGCATTGTGCACATGGATATTACGCGCATCGACCTGATTATCCAGAACGGCGAATTCTTTTCACATCCCGTTCTCGTCGAAGCCATGAAGCATGTCCGCACCAGCGGACGCAATCTGCATCTGTTTGGCCTCGTCTCCGATGGCGGAGTGCATTCGCGGCAGGAACATCTGTACGCGCTCCTGAAGATGGCGAAGCAGCAGGGAGTGGACCGCGTCTTCGTGCACGCCTTCATGGATGGACGCGACACTCTCCCCACCAACGGCGCCGGTTACCTCGAACAACTGTTGCAGAAGATGCGCGAATACAACTCCGGCAAGCTCGCGAGCGTCAGCGGCCGCTACTATGCCATGGACCGCGACCGGCGTTGGGAGCGCATAGCCAAGGCCTACAGTGCGATGGTCGAGGGCAAAGCCGAGGGCGGCACTCACGCCGATGCGGTGCAAGGCATGAAAGAGTCGTACAACAAAGGAGTGACCGATGAGTTCGTGGTGCCGTTTGTCTGCACTGATAATCGCGGCGAGGCGATTGCCAATATCGGCGATGACGATTCCTGCATTTGCTTTAACTTTCGCGCCGACCGGGTGCGTGAGATCACGCGCGCGTTGTGCCGCAATAGCGGGTTGAACGAGAAGCGAGGAAACGATTTGCCGGGTGCGGCAGATCTCGATGCAACCATCCCCCGCGACCGTGTGCCCAGGAATCTGAAGTATGTGTGCATGACGCAGTACGACAAGAATTTCAGCCTGCCGGTTGTGATTCCTCCGGAATCGATGGCGAACATTCTGGCGAACGTCATGGGCGGGCTCAACATGCGCAATCTGCGCGTGGCAGAGACCGAAAAATACGCTCACGTGACCTACTTCTTTAACGGGGGCGTGGAGCAGCCGTTTCCGGGAGAGGATCGCGTGATGGTGCAGTCGCCTAAGGTTGCGACCTACGACCTGAAGCCGGAGATGAGCGCTGCTGGAATCGCTGAAGCGGTTGTAAAAGCCACGAACGACGGCACATTCGACGTGATGATCGTCAACTTTGCGAATGCCGATATGGTGGGGCATTCGGGCAAGATCGAGCCCACGATCAAGGCAGTGGAGACCGTTGATGCCTGCCTCGGCGCGATCGAAAAAGCCGTGCGCGCCAAGGGCGGAGCCATGCTGATCACTGCTGATCATGGGAATGCCGAGATGATGATCGACCCGGAGACGGGCGGTCCGCATACGGCGCATACCACAAATCCGGTGCCGCTTATCTTGATGGCAGAAGATGCGAAACAGTACGCGCTCAAGCCGAACGGATCGCTGCGCGACATTTCGCCGACGATGCTGGGGATGCTGGGAGTCCCGGAGCCGCAGGAAATGACGGGAAGCGATTTGCGGACGCCGCTGAAAGCATGAACCGCCGAGGCGCAGAGGACACGGAGAATATCTCGTTCACCCGATGACCCGATCATCATGACCCGATCATCCGACCACCCGATCCGTAAGCTGATCATCTGCGTTCGTCATCCTTTTGATCAGTGGAACGCTCCGGCGTGGTTCTCGGAGCGACTGCAGAGCGAGTTTCCGCATGTCGCCATCGTTCACTTGCACGATTACAAGCGTATGGACGAAGAGATTGTTGACGCCGAGATTGTTGTCGCCTGGTCGATTCGTCCCGAGCAGATCGTGGCCGCAAAGAAGCTAAGATGGATTCACTCTCCCGCGGCGGCGGTGAATCAGCTGATGTTTCCGGAACTTGTCAACAGCGATATCGTTCTCACCAATGCGCGCGAAGTTCATGGGCCGGTGGTGGCCGAGCACGTTATCGCGCTGATCTTTGCGCTGGCCAAGAAGATTGCTGGATCGGTGCGCTTGCAAGGGAAGCATGTTTGGGGGCAGCAGATTCTGTGGGATGAACTGCCTCGCATCCGGGAAGTCGCAGGTTCAACCCTCGGAATCATTGGTCTTGGCAGCATCGGACGCGCCGTTGTGAAGAGCGCGAAAGCTCTGGGCATGCTGGTGATTGCGGTGCGCGAGCATCCGGAGAAGGGAAGCGAAGGCGCGGACGCCGTTTTTGGGCCAGCTCAAATCGATGAGGTCTTTCGGCGGGCAGACTATATCGTGCTGGCAGCTCCGGTGACAGCGAGCACGCAGGCAATTGCAAATGCCGAACGCCTGGCGCTGATGAAACCTGATGCCTGCTTGATCAATGTTGGCCGCGGGCAACTGGTGGATGAACCCGCGCTTGCAGCCGCTCTCCGCGGGAAGAAGATTGGAGGCGCTGCGCTCGACGTATTTCCAAAAGAGCCGTTGCCTGCCGACTCGCCGCTATGGGATGTGCCCAATCTTCTGATTACTCCGCACACCGCGGCGCTGACGGATAAGTTATGGGAGCGGCATTACGCGCTGTTCTCGAAAAATCTGCGGCGTTACTTAAATCATGAAGCGCTGCTGGCTGTGGTGGACAAGCGCAAGGGATATTAGATTTTCATTCGCTGAAAATATTTTCTGGTCCATGACGACAAAACTGTTCATCTAGTATCGATTCCAAATCCCAAAATCGCAGTGACTTCGACTGGATCATTTGCACGAAATGCTGGACGGAATTTCCAACTGTGCAGCGCTACCAGAATCCTCGATGTTGTGTCGGCGGCTCCGGGCTCGAGTACTTTCAGATCCTTCAAATCGCCGGAGCGGTCGATGGTGCAGGCGATGATGAGGCGCGTTGGTCGCAGGCCGTCGGGAAGTTCTTTGCGCAGCGGTTCGGGCTCGCTCAATGCTTCGCGCGAAGCGTGCGTGGCTGAAGAGGGATCTGAGTATTGCATCACGGCCGTCCCCAGGGACGTAGTGATGTAAATGGAATAGTTGTCACCTTTCAACAGTCCGTAGTAAGGCAATACGCCGCCGGAGCGCGAGGTCGCAATCACGGTGACTCCCGATCGCTTGTGATCATTTACAGAAGAATGGCCGGGGCCGCTCGAGGGGGCATCGCCGCCGGGTGCACCGAAACTGGGCAGCGTGATTGTTGTTGTTCCGCCTTGCACTGACACTCCGGGCATGGCGGGGGTGCCGTTCGAGCCGGTTCCCGAGCCACCGGGGCCGGGGTAGGGCGAGATTCCGCCATGGGCGTTGGGGTCGGAGCCTCGTCCTGCTCCTTCTTTGCCGGCGCCGGAACCTTCGCCTTTTAAGCCGCTGCCGGGGCCGTTGCCTTTGCCGATGCCTGATCCGCCTCCGCTGCCGCCGAGGCCACTGTTCGCGGTGCCGGTGGGCGACATGGCGAGCGCTCCGCCGCCGTTTGCGTTGGGGAGGCCGACTTTGGGTCCGGGTTGGCTGGAGAGGACGACTCCGTTGCCGGCCGTGTTTCCTCCGCCATTACTTGGGGGAGCTACCGATGAACCCAGGTCGAGCGGGCTGCCGGTGCCGATTCCCTTGTTGCCTCGTCCGCTGCCGGTGAGAGCTCTGCCTCCTCCGAGGCCGGGCGGAGGCGGGACTACGTCGGCGGAGCCGAGCAACGCGGCTGCGGATTGACTGGAACGGCCGGTACCGCTTCCGGGAATGCCGTGTCCGTCGATGCTGGCTGGAGGCGGGACAACTTGCTGTCCCAGCGTTCCGACGCCCGATCTCGCGAGTGAGCCTCCTCCGGATGTCGATGCCGCCGGTGGCGGAGGCACGGGCTTGGTGCGTAAGTCGCCGGTGGCGGAGCTTCCCCAGCTGTTGAGATCGCGGCTGATCTCGGAGGGCGGGGGCGCGATCACGGCCGGAGCAGGCAGCGTCAGCTTAGGAGCCGACGAGACATCGCGTGGGGGCGCGGAAACGGGGGGCGCAATCACGTCGACGCTTTGCGTCAGCGGCACGCGAGAACTGGCCAGATCGCGCGGCGCGTCTTTATGGGCGGGTGCAACAGGAGCGGGTGCAACCACGGTAGGCGCTAGCGGAGTTGCGGTCCGCATCTTGTCCCGCGAAACATTCGGTGCATTCGGCGCGGGAGGAATGATTGCCGGTTGGAGAGTGGCTGCATTCAAACCGCGCGTGGCGGTGTGGGAAACTTCAGGCGCGGGAGGAACGATGCTGGGCGTGAGGCTGTTCGCGGCGCGATTTGCTGACGAGTTCAACTCCGGCGACGGTGGCACCGCAGCCATCGCAGGCAAGGCGGGCGCGACGAGCGAGGAGCGGAGGCCTTCGGCGGGAGGCGGTCCGGGAATTGGTTTGAAGGCGAGCAGATTGGCGACGGCGGAATCGGAATGGGGCAGATTGATCCGGGGCGCGTCCACCACCTTCTCGGTCGGTTTGTCGCCGCGGGCGACGCGGATGGTCTGGGTGCGATGATGAGCTTGCTGCCCGCCAGCGCGTCCCGATTTGCCGGCCTCGGCGCCGCCGCGGTCCTGGGTTTGCGGCAGTTCGTCGCCGGAATAATAGATCACGTCCCACTGCGGACGGGTTGGAGGCGGAGGAATTTCAAGACTCACAAAGCGTTCGGGGAGGACGATGATCGCGATCAAGAGCAGGCACTCAAGCAGCCAGCAGACGAGCATTCCGCGATAGGGAAACATGCCGATGGGCGCTTCCCCGGCCAGAGCTTTAGGAGCGCGGGTGAGAGCGGCGGGCAAGGCCGACTCGAACTCTTCCCAACGCGACGACCATTCCACCAACAAGTGCGGCGGCTCGGGCCACTGGGTGTCGACTTCGGGAATGGTGGCAACTTCGGACATCGTCTGGGGCTGCGTTTTGATCTGCGCTATTTTATGGGGGATTGGTACAAGTGTAGTGTGCCAGAAGGGTTCGCGGATTTTCGCGGTACTTCAGTGTTTTTTGTGTTTCTTTTCTCTCGGGCTCAGGAACAGAGTTCAACGGCTTCTTCTCGAGTAATTCCCCAAGGCTGGCAAAAACCAGATTGGCAAAAACTTCGAGATATGGGTATACCCCCCCTTCCCTCTCCGTCCTTTGGAATCAGTGACTTATGGGAAAATTCCCCGCAGGTCTTTGAGGAATAAGCACTTACACGTAAAGTATTCCGGAATAAGGAGTTAGCTCGACTTGGGCGAGATGAATGGGTGAGAGCTGAATCGGTTTTCAAGGAGCAGGTGGCGATCAGCAAATGCTTATTTGCGCTGGACTTATTTTAGCAGGTGAGTCAAGGGGACTTTTGTGGGGGAGTCGTTTGGGGCAGAGGGGCTTGACGTCATGTGGTGAAGCAGCGCATGCCTGCCGATGCAATTGCAGCAGGTCGCAAGTTCAAAACCAGGATCATTCGACGCGATCATTGACTCTGAGATCACCGAGGACTCTAAGATCACCGACTCCAGAGGCGGACGAATGCGTCCGCCGCTACGTGACATCTTGCGAGAGGGGGCGAGCCCGTCTCTACTAGAGATCAGAAAGAAAAACACCGGGGTGCTGGGAGTGTCAGGCTTCTTCGAATACGTTAAGGATGGTGTCTGATCCGACTGCGCTCCGAGTGGAACTTGGACCTCGGGGCAGGAGGGGGCAAGAAGAAGACCCTACGCTTTCCACTTTTGTGGAATCCCACTCCTGCGCAAAGAGCGCGCAGGAATGGGGCACCCGGCTGCCGGTCAGTCGTCAGGGTCAGTGCTCCCGGTCTTCCGGTCCCTGAGTACAATCGGGAATTTTATGCCAGCAAGAATGAACTCGATCCCAACGGTGCGGGCGCGGATGTGTTGTGGTTTGAGGTCTGGTGACCACGCGGCAGCGGCTATCGGACGAGCCACTCGGTGACTTCATGAGTGAGCGTCAGCACCGGGCGGTGTGCAACGGTCACCAGCAACGAAACGGCTACCGCAAATGGAATTACGAACCAAGTGCGGATTCGCACGCGCCGCGACTTGCTGGCTTCATCCCACTCAAGAAGACACGCGACACGCTCGCTAATGGAGCCACCCACGAAGCCTGCGCTATAGAGCGGAGGAGATTTGACAGGAACCAGGCGAGAAAGCTTGACCAATGCCGCGGCCAGGTCAAGGGCATCACGCTGATTCGAGACGGCCGCATCATCGGCGGCGAGTTCCGCGGCTTGCGACCAGGCACTCTCCAACTTGGCCATGCCGGGAAAGGGGCAAAAAACCAAGATGAGCCTCTTCAAGTTATCGAGAGATTTCATGTGTTCAAGTTCATGTTTCAGCGCCATGCGGAGTTCGTCAGGAGTTAACACGGCAACCGTAGCTTCTGAAACTAAGACTCTCGGATGGCGGACCCCGACCACACTGAGCGGGGGACTCTCGCGTCGAGACTGAAAGGTGACGGCGGAGTTGGGGTTGACTTGCAGAACGTGGGCACCCTCGAGCCAGCAAGTCACGGCTCGTGTAGTCCTGATTTGGGCTGCGATTGCGCGGCAGAAGCCACAAGCGATCAATAGGAGCGCGCAAACACCGAGCGCGAGCGGTATCGCGCCGATGTTCGCATTGACCGGTAGCGGTTCCATCAGCTGAGACGGCACGACCAAAGCGAAGGTAATGATCAGGGAGGACACGAGCGGGAGAATCCGCAAGCCGAAGAGCACTGCGGCCACGCTATGTTGTGCCACATGCGAAGGCCTCAGGGAGCGCCATACCGTCTCGACCAGTATTGACACCAGACAGTAGAGCAGCAGGAAGCAATCGAGCGAAACCGCGATTCTAAGCAGGATAAACATCAGCGTTGGGCCCTTAGGTCAAAAAATGGCAACAGTCATACACCCTGCGTGCTGCTCGCGATCGTGGAACGATTTGTCATTCGATTCCGAAAACCACATCACACTTATTCCGCGGTGAGATGTCGTTCAGCCAACGTTAGATAAATGACCAGTTCAGCCCTATGCATGGTCCTCGTACTTATTTTGGGCTATTACCGCGCTTTTCATCTACAAGGCGCCCTAGCTCCTCAATCAGCTCGGCGTCGTGTTCGCTGATTTCTTCTACGATTCGTGAGAGCAGAAGTTGTCCGGTTACGCCCAGACCGAGAACGTGACGGATGGCATTGCTGGCGACATCTTGCTCTACTTCTGCCATCGTGAACCGAGACACGTATCGGAAGGTCAAGACCTTGGCTCCCTCGACGGCGATCCGGTCTACCAATCCCTTCTTCCGCAGGCGATTCAACGTTGTCATAATCGTTACGTAGGCTCGCCCGATGTCAGCATGGTCACGGAGTTCGCGTATCGTAATACCGTCCGGGCGCTTCCACATAGCCGACAGAAGCCTCTGCTCAAGTGACCCGAGCCGGATTTTACGAGACGCCCGAAGGAGTCGGAATATATCCTTCATTGTCATGACTCACCGGCCATTGGCGCAGTTTACGCAGATTGTGACTACCTGCAGAATGGCCCGCAAACTATTGCAAAGGAGTCGCGGTACGAAAGGCCCCAATTGCAGAAAATTGGAAGCAACTCAAGCCGAACGCGCACGGGATTATCCTCGAAGGGTGCGCGGCAGTCAACATGCATGTTCTTGCGCACTCAAGCCGAGATGACGGAGTCGGCCGTGGAGAAGTGCGCCATGTCTAAAGGCGGGCGCCCGTGGGTGGTGCTTCGCTTGGCAGGTGCACTCGCGATCGCTGCGTCCCTCCGCCGTTGGATCACGACTTGGCTATCGAGATTCCATCGAATTGTGGTCATAGAACAAGTGTTCGCCTTGCCCGCCTTGTACTGTCAAAAATGCCAGTTGATCTATGACACACACACCGTCAAGCTGCGATGGTATTACGGAGGTTATACAACCCATGAAATATCGTCTTGCGTTCACCGTCGCCGCAACGCTTCTTTTCTCCAGTGGGATCATGCTGGCGCAAGAGCCAGCTACGGGCTCGTCGGTCGAGGCTGCGCGTTGGATCGCCTATTGGGGAGGACCGCGAGTGATTCTCTTTGGCCCTGAGCAAGACGCCTTTTACAAGAGCATGAAAGACGTCATGTTCCTCAGGAACGACTATGATGCTCCGGTCAATCCGAGCGCGCTGGACGACAATGTTCAATGGCTCAAGGATCATCCCGGTGTGCGCTTTTATGTTGGTGGATATGCATCGATAACCGGCAATACCCTCTACAATCTGGCGCTCAGCCAGCGGCGCGCGGACTGGGTGAAGCAGACTCTGGTAAGCCGAGGTATTTCCGAAGATCGCATCGTGGTGGCGGCGGGATGGGGAGAGTTGTATCCCGTCTGCGCGGAAGACACCCAGGAATGCCGGGACCGGAACAAGCTTGTCCGCTTTATTTACCGGCCAAGTTGAGAGGAATTGCGTTCCCTAGAGACTACGGACGCTCTCGGCTTCGTCGCAGTTTGCCTAGCGGTGAACCGCTGCGGCATGGCTGAGCTTCGCTCGGCAGGACGGACGAATGCGTTTGTCGCTACGTGGGCGGTGGAGAATGCTGCGTTAATGGTTCAGGCGGCTTCGGTGTGGATGGGGCGTTCCTCGAAAGAAATGTCTACCTGGTCGCCGAGCGCGGTCTGGGAATCGCGGACGGTGCCGGTGGGGACTTCTAAGACGGAAGCGGCGGCTACGCGAACGGCGGCCAGGCGCCAGGGCTTCAGGTCTTCTTCGATGTGGATCACAATTCGTTCGCGGTCGAGGTAGACGGCGTCGATGGGAAAACGCATGGCGAAGGTGTGGATGCCGTGGGAAGGGCTGATCCACAGTCCCTGGCCGCGGGTGAACCGGGATGAGTCGGTGGCCATGAGGCCGCGAAAGCGAGTCCAGTGGGTGCGCGCGATGAGGAGATCGGTCGCGAGATAAGTGGTGCGGGTGCGGTTAAAGGCGTATCCCTTGGGGCCGCGCGGGGGCATGGACGACTCCGGATTTGTAATTGGTGATTTGTAATTTGTAATTTGTAATTTAAAAACCGGAAACGCCACAGGATTTTTCAAATTGCAAATTGCAAATTACCAAATTACAAATTGTTTCACTTCTTGCCTCCGGCAACCGGCATGAAGATGTGCATTAACTGAATTACGGCCGGGCCCACGGTGACGAAGATGAGGGACGGCATGACGAACAGGACAAGGGGAATAATCATTTTGACGGTCGTCTTGGCGGCTTGTTCTTCGGCGCGCTGGCGGCGCTCGGTGCGCAGGGAATCGGAATGGACGCGGAGGGCCTGGGCGACGCTGGTGCCGAAGCGGTCGGTTTGAATGAGGGTTCCGACGAGCGAGCGGATATCGTCGACTCCGGTGCGGTCGGCCAGATTGCGGAGGGCCTCGACGCGGGGTTTGCCGGCGCGAATTTCGAGATCGAAGAGATGGAATTCACCACTCAGTTCGGGGTGCGCGGTGCGCAGGTCATCGCCGACACGCATCATCGCCTGATCAAGAGATAAGCCGGCCTCGACGCAGATCACGGTTAAATCCAGTCCATCGGGAAGGCCGAGGCGAATGCGGCGCTGACGTTCCTGAAGTTTTTTCTTGAGCAGGAAACGGGGGATGAAGAAGCCGAAGGCGGTCAGGCCGACGAGCAGGAGCGGCGAATCGAATCCAGTGAAGAGAAACACCGAAATAAAACCAAGAGCGGCGAACAGGACGCGCAAACCGCGATAGATGGTAACGTGTTGCGGGCTGCGATATCCCGCCTGAATGAGCCAGGCGCGGGTTTCGGAAACATTGGTGGGCGAGAGCGGCAAGGCGCGGCTCAAAGGATCGAGTGCCTGCTGCATGCGCTCGCGGATGGCGGGCTTTACTTCGGCTTTCGGGCGCTGCCATCCGATTTCACGCAGACGCGATCCAAGCACAGAGGAGGGCATAAGCGCGGCCGCTCCAAAGGCGAAGACGATCACCGCGATGGTGAAGAAGACAACGATCGAGAGTATGAGCGACAACGGCATGGCTTTAAGACCCAGTTCTCAGTTCCCAGTTCTCAGTTCTCCGTGAAATCGGCGAACCTTGGGTTTGGTTTTGCTGAGCACTGAGAACTGGGAACTGAGAACTTATCTTCACACTTGAATCCTGATAATTCTGCGAATGAAAAAATAGCCTAGCGTCTGCAAAGTGATGCCACCGACGATCAAGGCGTGACCGATGGGATCGGTGAACAGCGGCCGGATGAATCCTGGGTTGAGGATTGTCATAATTACGACAATCACGGGTGGCAGAGCCATGAGCAAGACCATGGTGAGGCGTCCCTGGGCGGTGTGGACGCGTACCTGGCGCAGGATTTTGAAACGTTCGCGAATGACGTAGGAGAGGTTGTCAAGAATCTCGGCGAGATTGCCGCCGGTTTCGCGTTGCAACATCACGGCGGTCACGAAGAATTTGACATCGACCAAGGGAATGCGGTCGGCGAGATTGAGCAGGGCGTCACGGACCGGAAGTCCGAACTTCTGTTCTTCGAAAAGTTGGCGGAATTCTCCGGCGACCGGTTCGGAGACTTCGTTCGCAATCATTTCGAGTGCGGTGGTGAAGGCATGTCCGGCGCGAACGGCGCGGGCAAGAGTGTCGATGGCCTCGGGAAATTTTTCCTCAAATTTGGCGAAGCGCTTGGTGCGCTGATGCGATGCGTAGGCGTAGGGCACAAAAAAACCGAGCACACCACCGGCCCATCCGAACATGACGTTGCCGCCGGCGACGATGGCGATGGCGGCCAAGGCTACGGCGGAAAACGCGCACAGCATGAGGAAGTTTCCGGCGCGAACATCGACGTGGCCTTGGGCGAGCATTTTCTGCAGAACGGAGACTCGCTCGGAGCGGCGCAGCCAGGTATCGAACGCGGGTATCTGGCTGAGAACTTCGTCGCGAAGCAAAGCTGCGTCAGGCGTCGGTTGTTCGGGGGACTCCTGAACCGCGGAAAGGCGATCGCGGAGAACGCGGGCCTGAGCCTTACGGTCGTCGAACAAGGAAGTAGCGGCAAAAACCGCCAGAGTTACCACAATGAACACCAGGACGGCGATAAAGAATGGCATGCGCTAGACCTCCATCCGGGATTCGAAGAGCGCGGGACTGAGGCGGCAACCGGCGGTGGCGAGGCGTTCGGCGAATTGAGGTGGGTAACCCATGGAATGGAATACGCCGCGCACTTTACCACTTTCGTCAATGCCACTGCGGTCGAAAACAAAAACGTCACGGAGGGCAATCATGTCGCCTTCCATGCCGGTTACCTCGGAAACGGTGATGACCTTGCGTGTGCCGTCGGAGAGGCGCGCGACTTGAACTACGGCGTGGATGGCGTTTGCGATCTGATGGCGAATGGCGCGCTCGGGAATATTCAAGTTGGCCATGGAGACCATGTTTTCGATGCGGGCGAGGGCATCGCGCGGGGAGTTGGCGTGGACGGTAGTGAGCGAACCCTCATGACCGGTATTCATGGCCTGGAGCATGTCAAAGGCTTCTTCTCCGCGCACCTCGCCAACCACGATGCGGTCGGGACGCATACGAAGGCTGTTGATGACGAGCTGGCGCATGCGAACCGAGCCTTTGCCTTCGATGTTGGGAGGGCGGGTTTCGAGGCGGACCACGTGTTCCTGTTTGAGCTGTAATTCGGCCGCGTCTTCGATGGTGACGATGCGCTCGGAATTCGGGATGTAACCGGAAAGGACGTTGAGGACCGTGGTTTTTCCGGCGCCGGTGCCTCCTGAAATGATCAAGTTCAAGCGGCCCTTGACCATGGCCGAGAGCAATTCCAGCATGGGCTCGGTCAGAGTTTTGTTTTCAAGCATGTTGCGCGCGGTGATGGGATCGCGGCCGAAGCGGCGAATCGAGAGGCAAGCCCCGTCGAGGGCGAGCGGAGGAATGATGGCGTTGACACGTGAGCCATCCTGCAGGCGGGCATCGACCATGGGCGAAGATTCGTCGACGCGGCGGCCGATGCGAGAGACGATGCGGTCGATGATCTGCATCAGGTGCTGGTTGTCTTTGAACGACAAGATGGTTTTTTCGAGCTTGCCGCCGCGCTCGACGTAGACGCGGTCGAAGCGATTGACGAGGATGTCGGAGATGGTGGGGTCTTTGAGCAGCGGTTCGAGCGGGCCGAGGCCGAATATCTCGTCGAGGATCTCGCGCGACAACTGCTCGCGCTCAGCGAAACTGAGAGGGACAGCTTCGCTGTTGACGGAACTGCGGATGAGGATGAGAACTTCCTCGCGCGCCGAATCTCCGGTGGTGCGGCCAAGTTTTTCCAGGTCGAGGCGGTCGAGGATCTTGCGATGCAAGTCCGCCTTTACCTGCTGGTATTCGCTGCGTTCGAAGGCTTGGAGATTAGCCATAAAATTATTTAGTCATTGAATCATTGAGGCATTAAACCCCGAGCGCGGTTTTCAACAATGATTCAATGGCTCAATGCATCACTATACCGTTTTAAACAACGACCAGGCGGTGCGCTTCAAATCCAGATCGTCCTTGGTCAAGTATTCGGCCAGCCCGGTAATGGAGCGGGCGATTTCGGTATTTCCCTGCTGCATGAGGGGAACGCCGCGATCGATTGCGGACGATACGGCGAAGTACTGATTGGGAATGCGCCAGAGCACGGGAGCTCCGATGGCAGCCTCGGTCTCCGCTTCATTAAAGCCTACAACTTTGCGATAACGATTCAGCACCAGGGCAAAACGGTCGCGCGAGCCACTCTCGCCGAGATACTGAGCTACTCTGCCGGCGCTCCACAAGGAGGCTACATCGGCGTGGGCGATCAGGAGAATCTTCTCCGACAGGTTGCTGACCAGACGGGTGGCGCTATCGAGCCGGGAGGAAGCGTCGACGACGATGAAGTGAAAAAGGCCGACCATGGTGTCAAAGAGGCGGGCAAAGTCCGAGGCCGAAGGTTCGATTGGAGTGGGAGTGGCAGCGCCCGCCAGCACCTGTAATCCGCGATCGTGACGGGCCATAAAGCTGTCGAGCAGGGACGCATCCAAGCGGTGCAGATTCGCGATGGCGTCGGAGACAGTGAATACGGGCTTGAGATTGAGATGCAAGGCACAGTGGCCGAGCGGCGCGAGATCGACGAGTGCGGTACTGTGATGAAGCGACTGCAGGGCGAGAGCCAGATTCACCGCGACGGTGGTGGCGCCGCTTCCACCTTTAGCGTTCACAACCGTAAACACTTTTCCGCGAGAACTCTCGCGCCCGGGCTTGCGGCGCGTCGCGGTCAGGCGGACGAAGGCCTCGAGCAGATCGGTGGTAGTGGTGGGGCGCTCCACATATTCGCGTACACCGGCTCGCATGCTGCTGATAATCAATTGGGGCTGGGTCATGGGACCGACGGCGAACACGGCCGCGTCGGGAAGTTCCTGGTGGAGCAATTCGATCGCGCGCAGTGCAGGGTTGACGGCATCGATCGCGATGTCGACCAGAACCACGTCGGGCACCAGAGCCTGGGTCTTGCGGATGACCGGGTCATTGGCAACGAGGGGTAAGGTGGCATTGCTGCACACGGTGCGAGCCACGCTGGTGCCATCCACCAGGACCTGCAGCACGGCGCGCTGGTCATTGTCCGTGGCAAATACAGCTACTGACAATTCCGGCATGACTGGTTTCCCACCCCTGACAACATTAGATCATTAAATCATTGAGACATCATTAGAAACAATGCATTATGAAAGAGCGCCCCGCTTCAGAGGGTCACGGCTGTGATGAGGCGCCGCCTCCGCTGCGCTGCGCTGTGCAGGGCTTCGCTCCGCTACGGCGGCGCTAGAGAGTAACTGCAGTAGTGTACCCAGTGGGAAAGAACCACAGGAGAGCATAGGCAAGTCGGCTGGAGAATGGCACTTTACCTTAGAGGGAAAGACAAGCGTTGGCACGTGATCTTTCCCCCCAAGGAGGCAACTCAAATGAGTCACGAGGTCAAATATATCGGAATGGACGTGCACAAGGAAGCGATTGTGATCGCTGTGCAGAATGAGAGCGGGAAGCTGGTGATGGAAACCATCGTCGAAACCAAAGCCAGCAGCATTCTCGAGTTTCTCCACGGTCTGCGGGGCGAGCTGCATGTGACCTGGGAAGAAGGCACCTGGGCGGCCTGGCTGTACGATCTGCTGCAGCCGCAGGTGCAGCACATTGTGGTGTGCAATCCGCGGCGCAATGCCTTATTAAAGGAGGGCAGCAAGAGCGACAAGGTGGATGCGGGCAAGCTGGCCGACTTGTTACGCACCGGGATGCTGCGACCGGTCTACCACGGAGAACATGGACTACGGACGCTTCGCGAGTTGGGGCGCAGTTATCAGACCATCGGCAAAGATTTGATACGAGTGATGAACCGCCTGAAGGCACTGTATCGCGGTTGGGGCATTCCCTGTGCCGGCACCCAAGTCTATGCTGCGCGCACTCGAGAGGAATGGTTGAGCAAGCTCCCACAAGCCGGGGTGCGCCGCCGGGCGGAACTGCTCTATCAACAACTGGATGGATTGCAGGCCTTGCGGCGAGAGGTGCGACCCGAGTTTTTGGCGGAGAGCCGGAAACATAAGGCCGCGAAACTGCTGCGCCAGATTCCCTGCATCGGTCCGATTCGAGCCGCCCGTTTGATCGGGCTGATGCAAACCCCGCACCGGTTCCGCAGCAAGCGGCAACTATGGACCTACAGCGGCCTGGGCATTGAGACGCACGACAGTGCGCAATACCGCTTTGTGAGCGGACAAGTGCAACGCTCCAAGAAACCCCAGCAGGTTCGTGGGCTGAATCGAAATCACAACCATGAAATGAAGGAGATCTTCAAGAGTGCGGCCACCCGGGCCAGCTGTGGCAGGGGACCGTTCCACGATTTCTACACGGGTCTGCTGGCTAAGGGGATGAAGGCGGAGATGGCGCGTCTGACACTGGCGCGCAAGATCGCGGCCATAACGTTAACACTTTGGAAAAAGGAGGAACGTTTCGACGTCGAACAACTGAAGACGCAAGCAGCTTGAGCATCGAATAGAACCCAGGTGATCGCCCAAGGTTTTCATGCCTCGGTGGTAGCCAATCGGTTCTTGCGATGCTCCGGTTCGAGGGAGAGTATCCATTCACTCATTCAGGCACTCTGTGTGCTGTAGTCCAGCACCGAGTCTCCGGGTCAATCCTATGCCCCCTCGGATAACCGAAAAAAGCTATAGGCCTCGAGCCTCACATAGGATCATGGTTGGCACTTTAGCCAACGTTTAGCTTGCGTAGCTTCGTAACCGAATGGCGTCGAGCACCACTGTTTTTATGAAACCGTTAAGTTGGGACAAGCAACTGGGGTTGGCATCGCCGCTGAAATGCGCGGCGATCCAAAGCGGACAAACCGACAACCCCTCGATGGATAAGGATGAGGCGGGGGATAAGCTGGGGCTGGATGTAAGTCACCACGCCCGCATCTCTCAGAGGGGCGGGGAGATACTTTTTTCCTTGACATCCCCTTTCATAGGATGAGTGAATATCTCACTTTTTCTGACTTTTTCTGAGTTACTTTTTCTTACCATCGAACTTGCTGGGATCCAGATACGGTTCTTTGATCGCCGGAACCTTCGGTAGGTCGACGGTTGGCGCGACGCGGTGTACGGTGCACAAAACCATCAGCTCCGAGTTGCTTTTCTGGTCGCTCTTGCTTTTAAAAAAATTGCCGAGGATCGGGATATCGCCCAGAAATGGAAACTTGTTTGCAACATTCGTCACGCGGTTATCGATGAGGCCGGCGATCACGAAGCTCTGGCCATCTTTGAGTTCGAATTCCGTATCTGCCTTGCGGGTGCTAATGGCGGGGATGGTGGTGCCGGAAACGGTGACGGCGTCGGCGAAATCGAGCGTACTCACCTCGGGAATAACGTGAAGGTGGATATTGCCGTTCGGTTGAATGACGGGAGTGAACTTCAGGCGCACACCAAACTCGCGAAATTGGACGGTGACGGTTGCGATTCCGCCGGCGCCAGGCTGGACTACGGGGAAGGGAAATTCTCCGCCAGCCAGAAAACTCGCCTCTTTGCCATTGACCGCGACCAGGTTGGGCTCGGCGAGAATCTGCAGGAGATTCTGGGACTGCAGAGCTGCGATCACCGCTCCGAGGTGAACTTGAGGATTAAAGAAAAATAGATTCAATAAGTTCGATATCGTGGTGGTCGTGCTAAATGGTCCGTTCACTCCCGTCGAATCGCTGATCGGCGCGGAGTTGAATCCACCGAATTGGCCAGTGGTTACGGTGCCGATGGTGTTGCCGGCGCCGGTCGAAAACAAATTGATGCCAATATTGGTCAAGGCGGTTCGATCCACTTCGGCAAACTTAACCTCCAGAAGCACTTCCTCCGCGCCAATCGGACCGAAGGTCAGCACGTTCACGACGTTTCTGGAATATGCCGCCGCCAGCGCGCCCGCATGTTTGGCCACGTCTTCGGTGGTCACGTGACCAGAGAGGACAATCGCGTTGCGCGAAGGGGTCACATTGATCTGTTCCTCGGGGAAGAGGCGATGCATTTCTTCGGAAGCGGCGGAGATGTCGACGTCCACCCGAAGATCGAAGCTGCGGGAACGCTCCAGTTCGTCCCAGATCAACAATGAAACCTCACCGGGAGCGAGTCCGTTGACCAGAACCTGAGTGGGAGTGACGACCAGCGCATCCGCCACCGAGGGGTCGGTTACGGAGACGCGCTTCAGTCTTTCGGTGGTGTTAATCAGCAGCGACTTACCGACCATCACGCGCAAGGGAGCGGCGCCTTCGGTCGGGCTCTGAGAGTTAGTGGAGGTAGTCGTGGTGGAGGACGGTGGGGCGGGTGCGGTGTCCTGATTCTGGGGGGAAGGGTTCGAAGGAGAGGCGCTCGAACTCGAAGAAGAGGGGTTCGGAGTCGAGCTCGGAGCCGGAGCGTTCGGAGCGGAAGCATTGGGAGCGGGCGTCGACGAAGTTGCCGGCGCGGCGAGGGCATTCGCGTCGTTATAGGCAGCCGCAGGGCGCGCAAATATCGTTGTCGCGCCCAGGATCACAATGGCTGCGACGAACATAGAAGCTTTCATGAATTCGGACCTCTGCCAGGATGCACGAACAAATCCATCGAGGAACTGAGCGTACGCGAACTACTGCTGTGGTGTTGTTGTATCAAACTTGTTTTCTTCGCGTTTGTTGCCGCGAATCATTTCCACCTGGTAAGTCGAGGGCTTGGCCGGCGTAATTTTCTCTACCGCTTTGTGCATCTTCGGTTTTGCCGCGGCTGGCGGCGGCGCCTCGCCCGGATAGACGGAACTGGCGCGGGTGGCGCCGATGCCTCCCTGTTTTGTATCCAGCGGATTGCGCAATGACAGTTGAATCCGGCCTTCCTGCGAAACCAGAGCCAGCTTCTGCGCGTCATCGGGAGAAACAGCCAGCGTAATTACCGGGGCGGTTTGCGCATCCGGGGAAGGGTTCCGGTCGAGGCTCTTGCCGACGGCGAGGACCAGGACATTTTCCAAAACCGTCTTGGTTTGGCGCTCGCTGCCTTGACTACCGGTAGCCAACACATCCACGTGGGTGCCTGGCTGCACGAAGCCGGCCACGGAAACTACGTCGTTCACCCGCACCGAAACCGCGCGCATTCCTTGCGGAATCATGGAGGGCAGGCCGCTTCCGGCGTTGAGAGCGGCCAGTTTGTTCGACAAAACAAATTCGCCTTTGCTCATGGGCAAAATCGCGCCGCGGCCCACGACCTTGGCGGGCGAGGAGTAAGCGCCGGGCGGGATGGCGGATTGCGGAAGAGTGATCACGCGGACGTCGCTGGCTGCCAACTTGTTCCCCACCTGAATATCTCCGGTCGCGACCACGACCGGGACGCCGTTCGTATTCTCGCCTCCCGTAAGGTTCCGCAGCCGAAGATAAACGCTATAGCTCACGAGCAGGCCGATCGCGAGGGCCAAGCCTCCGATCATCAACAAACGGCTTCGATTCATTCCTCTCCTGCCGGAAACATCTCCGGATTGGTTTCTTGCGGCGCGAGCTATGTTCTCCGGGCGGCTAACGCAGCTCCTAGTGGCCGCGGGCGGCTACTGGCCGAGTTGGCTTCCAACCTGCGAAAACACGTTGTTCGCATTGCTTCCAATCAGCCGCACTGTGCCGATCACGATCACCAGAATTACCGCCAGCATAACGGCATATTCAGCGATGTCCTGCCCTTCTTGATTGGACCATAAGAGCTGAAGCAAGTTTGTCATTCTGAACTCCTTCGAGCGTGACGCGGAAATTCCCAATTTTCCGGTACGAGCTCGGAACCAGTTTTCTGTATGCGACATAGTTTCGCAGATTCGGGATGACTGCGGGAAACATTTTTTCACTTTTTTGCCCTTCCGGCGAGCTCGCTCGAAATGGCTGGGTTTTCACCGGAAGAGTGCGTCCGGAGCAGGATCACAGCACTGGAATCGCTGAATGCGGTGTGCCAAGCGGGGTCCAAGAGAAGGGCTTGCGCCAGGGCGCAGGAAGGTGGCACAAGCACGGCGTCCACCCTCCAATTATCGAGGGCCTCTCGCCAGCCGTTTCGGACATCCATTACGGTATTGATGGACTGCCGTAAGAGATCGTCCCCATAAAGGTCGGCGCGGCCGTCCACGAACACGCGGTATTCGGGATAGAGGTTCCAGATGGCATAACCTCCCCAGTCATAGAAGACGAAAATTCTGCGCGGGTAGTCGGCGGAACGTAAGAAGGCGACAGCTTTTTGGGGAAACCGCTCGGCGACGCGAGCATCCTGGTGGTGGACAACGCTGATCCACCTGGTTAACGCGAATACGACAATCAGAATCAGAACTGCCGCGTTGAAAAGTACACGGACGCGCTGAGAGATGGGTGGTCCACCGCTTGCTGTTTGCCAGAATCTGCGGCGAGTGTCGATCAAAACGTTTGATTTCCCGGCTCCCGATTTCTCAGCCCCGGATTTCCTAACCCCCGGAAGAGCGGCGGCAATCACCGGCATGGCCACCAGAACGAAAATTGGGATATGGCGGACGGCGTCGAGGGCGGCGAATGAGGTAAGGAGGAGAGGGGCGATCACGCGCGCCCTGGGCCGCGATCGCAAGCTCGCGAGCGCGGTCAGAAGCAGCAGCCACGTGAGTAAGAGAGGGCGATAGAGTCCGGCATGAAAATCGGGCGAGCGCCACTCCCCAATGAACGACCGCATTCCGGACGAGCGTAGTGTGTCGAGCGGATAACGGTAGAGCTGTGCGCCGCTTGGATTGAGTGGCACCAGCAGCAAGCAAACCAGGAGAAGAAGCGTTATCCGCAGAATGATGGGGCGAGCCTCCGGCCAGGGTGTGCTGCCGGTTGCGGTCTCGATGAAGAGGCCGAGAGCGTATGCCAGTAACAAGGCGGGGCCGAGCGCGAAGCCGGCGTGCAAATTTAACCAGAGGAGAAATAGAGGAGGAATCCAAAACAGAAGTTTCGGACGGGTCGCGCTGCGTTCGAGCAGCCATAGCAGCAGACTGGCCAGGGTGAAGGTGAACATTTGGGGCCGCACTCCCCAGCAGGGAGCGGCGGCCAAGGCACCGAAGGACGTGGCTGCGGCGGCCCAATAGCTCTTGCCGGGACAGCGCAGATAGAGCAGCATGAAGCCTGCCGTGGTAACGATGGCGGAGAATACGATCAAGGCGGCTGCGCCTCCGCGTTTCCAAAGCTCGTAAAAGAGGACTTCCGACAACCACTCATGGGAAATCCAGGCATGCCCGGCGCGAGTGAAAGAAAAAGGATCGGTATGGGGAACGTGGCCGGTTTCGAGAATCCATTGGCCGGTGCGCAGATGCCACCACAGGTCGGGATCGATGGCGTTGCGGGCGGTCATGGCCAGCAGACCGAAGAAGAGGATGGCGGCGAACCGCAGGCGCTTGTCGGCAAGAGAGATCATGAATGGACCCGGCAATTATAGAATCACGGACTTCTGGAAGACGCATGACGGTGGCCGAACTTAATCGAAGCAAGGAACGACTGGCGGGCGTTTTTCTTCTCTCGCTGACGTTTCTTAACGCTGCCGGTGTGTTGCACCTCGCGTGGTACTTACGAAATGGATATCAGGATTTCACCGCGTTTTACCACGGAGCCGAGATGGTACGGGCGGGCCAGGCGGCGCAAGTGCACGATTTACACCCTCCGTTTGAGGAACTGCTGTTCGTGCCGTTGACATACCTGAGTTATCTTCCGGCCTACGCGGTTTGGACCTTCTTGAATGTCGTCATGATGATACTGAGTTTGGTGATGGTCAGAAAGACATTCCCGGAAACGGAGCGGCCCAGTCTGGTGTTCCTGATTTTGAGCGTGACCGCCTACGCGCCGGCGGTCAGGGCATTGATGCAAGGGCAGGATTCGGTTCTGCTTCTGCTGCTGGTGACTTTAAGCGTGTTTTGGCTGACGAAGAACCGCGTCGTTCTGGCGGGTGCGGCGCTTGGATGCGGATTGTTCAAGTTCCATCTGGTGCTTCCACTGGCGCTGATCTTGGCGTGGCGGCGGCCGCGATTGTGGTTGGGTTTTTTTCCAGTGGCGGCTGTGCTGCTGGCCATTTGGGCGATGATGACGGGATGGCATGGAATCGTTGACTATGGGCGTTTCGTTCTTTATTCGGAGAATCATGGCGCAGGCGGTACGCCGAGCGCGGCGATGCCAAACCTGCGCGGGTTGATTGCCGAACTTGGGGCGCCAAGCGGTGGAATGTCCGCTATGGTGGCGGCGATTGTGTGTGGTACGGCCGCGCTAGGAATCGTGTTGTGGAAAGTTGGGTGGCGAGAAAGGGAGACTCGCTTCGTGTTCGCAGCGGCAAGCGTGACATGCATTCTGGTTGGCTATCACGCAGTGATCCATGACCTGACACTGTTGTTGCCGGTCTTGCTCATGCTATTTTCGGCGCCCGGGGCGGTCACGCGATCGGAGATGCGCGTGGATGCGGCCCTGTTTATCGCGGTGTACGCGAGCCTCTTCGTGGGCGCCTGGTTCTGGCCATGGCTGACTCCCTGGTGGTGGGTTCCAATGGTGGGCTTAATTTGCAGGAAGTACGGATGCGATGCTGCCGGGTTCCGGCAAGGAGCCGGAAAGCTCGGAGCGGTCGCCGGCTGCGGCCACGGAGTCGCTCAAGGACGAAGTTTCTGATTGCGGCAGAAATGTTCAGGAATCGTTGTAATATCCAGATTCTCAGATTTCGCGATGAGACCTGGTATTTCCGAAAAGCCGCTCTCGCTGGCCCTGGCCGCCGTGCTTTGCGCAACGGGCGTGTGGCTGTACGGCAACCGTGTGTTGATTCCGCATCAGGTCTCCGACGCCGCGGCGCATGACCGGCCGCGCGGGAATCTTTCCGATCTTTATCCACGATGGCTGGGCGCGAGGGAACTGCTGCTCCATGGGCGAGACCCTTATAGCGCCGAGGTGACGCGCGAGATTCAAGCGGGATACTACGGCCGGCCGCTCGATGCTTCGCGCCCAGCCGATTCCCCAGACCAGCAAGCGTTCGCTTATCCGGTGTACGTCGTTTTTTATTTGGCGCCTAGCGTCAGCCTTAATTTTGCAATCGTGCAGAGGGCATTTTTCTGGTTTCTGGTCGGAATCACCGCGGCCAGCATTCCTCTCTGGCTTCGCGTGTTGGATTGGCGAGTTGCTCCTCCGGTTCAGGCGGTGATGCTGGCCTTAACGCTGGGCAGCCTGCCCGTGTTGCAGGGGCTCAAACTCCAGCAACTGACTCTGGTCGTTGCGATCCTATGCTCCGGGGCGATGGCGCTCATGGCGGCGGGCCGTCCGCTGGGCTCGGGTATTCTGCTTTCTCTCGCGACCATCAAGCCTCAACTCGTGCTGCCGCTGCTCGTGTGGCTCAGTGTGTGGAGCCTCGCCGATCTCAAGCGCCGCTACCGGTGGGCCGTCTCATTCTCAGTGAGCATGCTTGTTCTCTGCCTCGCCTCAGAGGCGTTGTTGCCGCACTGGATTGAGCGCTTCTGGCACGCGGTGGTCGCCTACCGGCAATATGCCGAGGCCATCCCGATGTTGGAGGCAATTCTTCCGCATCCATGGGGCAGAATTGTAGAGGTGCTGCTGGTGGCGATGACCGCGCTCGTTTGTTTCGGGAATCTCAAAGCTCCGGGAAATACAGCCGCATTTCAGGCGTCGATGTGTCTGGTGATGTCGCTGGCAGTACTTACCGTGCCGAAATTTGCTCTCTACAATCAAGTGTTACTGCTTCCCGCTATTTTTCTGCTCGTACGAGATCGCAAAATGATTTGGGAAGGGAACATCATCAGCCGCGCCCTCCTGATAATTGTTAGCGTATTATTGGTGTGGCCTTGGCTATCGTGTACGGCGCTGGCGGCTCTTTCCTTCGTTTTGTCGCGGGAAGTGGTCGAGAGAGCATGGGCTATCCCCCTCTGGACGGTGCCACAACTACCTGTGGGAGTAACCGCCCTGATGCTTGTTTATCATTATCAGAATTATCATTGGCAGAGTCATAGGACTTTTACCGCTTCGGCCAGGCCGGGCTCGTCGTAGAATGCTTGCTGGCCCGGGGTCGGGCAGTGGCAGGGGGATCAAGAGTACATGTCGGCTTCATCTCACTCGGGCATATCCAGCATATTTCCGATCGCAATTTTTGTGCAGGGAAGCGATCAGCAGACGCTATCGCTGAATCACACTCCGTATACGGTGGGGCGCAAGGTGGATCGCGACCTGGTGATTGCCGACCCGCGCGTGTCGCGCGAACACGCTTCGATCGTTTCCGAAAACGGCGAATTTTTTGTTTTGGACAACGGCAGCAAACATGGAACGTTCGTCAATGGCGAGAAGGTCGATCGCCATAAACTGCAACGGAACGACCGGCTGGAATTTGGCGCTCGCGACATCGCGTATCTGATCTTCCACCCGCTGCACACGACTTCGAATACGGCACGCGAGTTCTTGAGCCAGATCTCCGGCATCCAGATTGCGCCTGAAGCGAGTGATCTGGAGAAACTCACGCTGTTCATGGAAGCGGCGCGCAAGCTGAACACCATCGGCGTGCTGGATGAAATCCTGGTTACGCTGCTTGAGGCCACGTTAAAGCTGACGCGCGCCGAACGGGGATACATTTTTCTTCGCGAAATCGACGGGGCGCTCACGCTGGCCGCGGGGAGAAATTCGAAGGGCGAGCCGCTGCTCGACGACAAGACAATTTCCCGTTCAGTGCTGGAGGGCGCATTGACCTCGAACTCGGACTACATTGTGACCGACACCAGCAAGGACCTCGACGTCCAGCAGCGGCAAAGCGTTGTGGCGTTCGATCTGCGCACCGTGATCTGCATGCCGCTGCGCAGGCCGATGGTGCAGACCTCGCGCGACGGGCAGTCCGGGGGCGGAGAGGTGATGGGCGCGCTTTACGTCGATTCGCGATTCGCTTCGCGCGACATCTCGAGTGTGAGTCAAGATATTTTGCGGGCGATAGCGACGGAAGCGGCGCAGCTGATCGAAAACGCGCGGCTGGTGCAGGCCGAAGAAGCGGGACGGCGCTATCAGCAGGAGTTGTCGATTGCAGCGTCCATTCAGCAGCGGCTGTTGGCGGTCACTCTGCCAGAAGTTCCGTTTGCACGCGTGAATGGACGCAATATGTCTTGCAAAGAGATCGGAGGCGATTTCTTCGAGGCCGTGAATACGCCGCAGGGCCTGGCCGTGGTGCTGGCCGACGTCAGCGGAAAAGGAGTGTCGGCGGCGCTGCTGGCTTCCATTCTTCAGGGCATGGTTTACTCGCAACTGATTTCCGGGATGCCGCTGGTGGAGATCGTTGACGCGGTCAACCGTTTTTTCACCTACAAGCACATTGGTGAAAAATACGCGACCATGATCATTACGCGCCTGCGCAGTGACGGCGATCTGGAATACGTGAACTGCGGTCATGTACCGCCGGTCTGGATCTGCCACAACGAGGTGCTGCGACCCGCGCACGGTAACCTTCCGGTGGGGTTGTTGGCCGATGCGACTTACTCCAGCGATCGATGTCAGATGCATCCCGGGGATCGAATGATCCTGGTGACCGATGGGGTCACCGAAGCCGAGAACGCCCGCGGCGATATGTTCGACAGCGAACGCCTCGAACATGTAGCCGGGAAGAGCGCTTCGATGGAGGATGTTTTTGCCGCCGTTGCTGATTTTTGCGGAGGCACTCCGCTCAATGACGATTGCACGGTGGTGGAGCTCTCTTACAACGGTACCTAAACACGAATTACCTTGGTGATCTTCTGCTGACGTTCCTCGCACCTTAGAGTTAAGGGTTCTTTTGAGCACAACTCTAATGGCCTTTTCATCGCGACGCTCTTTATTTTCACGCTCATTTTCCCTGGCGGCATTCTTATTGTCGCTCGTGCTTCTTCTGGATTCATCCTTTATTACTGCCGCGTTCTCGCAAGCACAGGCGGACGCGGCGACTAAACGGCGGGTGGTAGCGCGGACTGCGCCTGTTTATCCGGCCATTGCGCGCACCTTGTCGCTGGAAGGAATTGTCCGGCTCGAGGCGGTGGTATCCCCTGATGGCTGCGTGAAGACAGTGGGCGTGAAAGGCGGCCATCCCGTTCTGGCGCAGGCGGCAGTGAGCGCGGTGCTGCAATGGAGATGGGAGCGGGCTCCGGCGGAGTCACGCGAGCCGATTGAAGTAAAATTTGCTCGTGACTGAACGGGCGACTGCTTAAAGTTTCGATCCGTCTAAAGTTTCGATTCGTCTAAGGCTTTGCGTTCGGGTGAATTTCAACGGTCGACCAGGTTTTGTCGGCCGCGTGACACAGTTTCTCGAGCGCACAGTCGGCACACTTCGGATTCCGCGCGAGGCAAAGTTTCCGTCCGTGCCAGATCACTTCGTGAGAGAAATCTGTCCAGCGTTCGCGCGGAATGATGCGCATCAGATCCTCTTCAATCTTCCGAGGGTCTTGCTGCTTCGTCAGTTCCAGCCGGCGTGAAATTCGCGTCACGTGCGTATCGACGACGACGCCTTCGTTTTTCTTGAACCAGGTTCCGAGGACGACATTCGCCGTCTTGCGTGCCACTCCGGGGAGGGTCAGCAACTCCTCCATGGTTTGTGGAACGCTGCCGCCAAAATCTGCGATTACCTTGCGAGCCGCGCCGACAACCGATTTTGCCTTGTTGCGAAAGAAGCCCGTCGAGTAGATATCAGGCTGCAAGTGTTCGGGCTCGAGCGCCGCGAAATCCTGGACGGTGGGATACTTCTCGAAGAGCACCGGTGTGACCATGTTCACGCGCACGTCCGTAGACTGAGCGGAAAGAATCGTAGCTACCAGCAACTCCCACGCGCTGCGGTGAGTAAGAGCACAAGTAGCTTGGGGATAAAGCTGATCCAGAGCCGCAATGATCTGGCGCAGGCGCTCGGGAGCAAGAGGGTCATAGGTAGAGACGCGGCTTGCTGCGACTGGTGCCGCAGAAGCAACTTTCTTTTTAGGGGACGCGGCGGGCTTATGCGCCTTGGCGGCGATAGGCAATGGACTCGCGTTCGAGCGCTTCGGAGGGGCCGCTTTCAAAGGCGCATTCTTTTTTCGCAGCGCGGTGCGGCGCGCACCGGCTTGCCGTCCGCTGCGACTGGGTTGACGCGGCATATTTCCGCGAGGCATCAGGTCCTCCTGCGTAGGGGTTCATGGTAACAAAGGCGGAGCGCTACATCGATAAAGGTAAGTTCTCGAAATTGACGGCAGCGGGAGAAAGCCATATTCCCTCAGCGGCTAAAAGCCGCTACTGATTTTGCGAGTTACGGTACGGCTGAAGCCGTGCCCTTTCAAAGCAAATTCAAATTAGAAGCAAAACTCAAAGCAAATATAAAAGCAAATTCAAATCAAGAGCAAAACTCAAAGCAGATTCGAACTGACCCACTGTCCAATTGACGGGTTGGCGGGCGGGTGGGTACTCTGAGAACTAAAGGAAAAACCAGTGGCCGTGAAAAGCATCAAACTCGGACAAGTCTGGCGCCAGGACGCAAGCGGCCAGGATTACCTTGTCACCAAAGTGTACAGCGAAGTTTTCACGCAATACGCCGTGCTGCGACCCGCCGAGGTCACCGCGCCCGATTCGCCGACCGTGAAGGTGAAAGTGGCCAAATCGGGGGATGGCGTCACCTTGCCCGGCTTCAGCTTTACGCAGGAAGGCGCCTTCTAAAGGCGATCGGGTCATCTGACCATCGGGTCATCGGGTGATCTGAAATCAAATGCGCGCGGGTCAGGCGTTGGTTTTAGATGGCCCGATGACTCAATGACCCGATCGCCCGATTCATAATGACTGAGAAAATCCTCACTGTACTTTTTGTCTTTATTAATTCTCTCGTGGCCGCAACCGGGTACGCGGGGATTGCGCTGCTGATGGCGATTGAGTCGGCGTGCATTCCGCTGCCCTCTGAACTGATCATGCCGTTTGCCGGGTATCTTGTTTACACCGGCGCGATGAAGCTGATTTGGGTGGCGACGGCGGGCGCGATTGGCTGCAATCTGGGCTCGCTCGTGGCCTACGAAGTTGGCTGCTACGGCGGGCGTCCGCTGGTCGAGCGTTATGGACGGTGGATCCTGATGGGGCGCCGTGAACTCGACTGGGCCGACCGCTTCTTTCAGCGCTGGGGAGAGATGGCGGTTTTCATCGGGCGCCTGCTGCCGGTGGTGCGCACATTCATCGCTCTACCGGCCGGAATCGCACGCATGCCGCGCGGCAAATTCCATCTCTATACCTTTCTGGGATCGTGGCCCTGGTGTTTTGCGCTGGCCTACCTAGGCATGAAACTGGGCGAGGATTGGCGCTCGCTCGGCAAATATTTCCACAAATTCGATGCCGTGATTGGCGCATTTCTGCTGGCCGGGATCGTCTGGTTTTTCTGGTCGCACTGGCAGAACCGACTGCGGGCCAGTGAAAGCTAGGTTGGATTTGTAAATTCGCGGGCCGAAATTTTCTTATCATAATTTTCTTATCATTCTGAGCGAAGCGAACGACCGGTGCATTGCGGCGCGATCAAATGCAGAGGTCCTTCGCTTCGCTCAGGATGACAACTTAGATTTGGAGGGCTGGTTTGGGACGGATCGATGGCGGTGGCCACGGTCTTTAGTCCGGTCTTTAGTCCAGCGGTCGCGCCAATTGCGAGGCGACTAATTTCCATTCCCCATCGAGCTTCCGGAGAACGTCCAGGTAAACGTAGCGCACGCTGAATTTCTTTCCGTCGGCTATGACTTCGTCGGATTCCGAGCCATGCACGACGGCAGTGTCGCCGAATACGCGAATCTTACGGCCGGTGGAGATGATCGATGGATAACGAATCGCTCCTGTCCGAAAATTGTTCAGCACGTCGTGTTTGGTGAAAGCTTTGCCGGCGTCGTTGTACTGCACATAGTCGTCGGCGAAAATCCGATCCAGCACGGCGAGGTCGCCGGTCATCAGCGCGCGGTCTCCAGCTTCGTGCAGCGACAGAATCTGCTGCTCGTCATCGGTTGTCATTGGTGCATGGTAATAGATCTCGATTGTTTGCGCGGACGCTCTTTTCCGCTAGGCTGGCCGCCAGCCGAACCTTTAGTTACTAGCCGCGAGTAGTTACCAGCTGCCAGGAGGAGCAACAGCAAGCACAACGGCAGCGGACAGGAGTGTACGCTCTACAGGAAAGTCACCGCGCAGGCACTGTGAAGCCACTTTCTCCATCTTCCACAAATGTGTAATCTCACGCTAGGCCCAACGAGGCTAACGACAACATGGGATTATTGTGGTTCTTCATTCGTCCATGGGGTTTCCTGCTGCAGGCAATTGCGATCGTCCATTTCATTCGCCGTCGACCCGATACCTACTGGCTGTTTATCATTTTATTTCTCGGTCCGCTAGGCGCCATCATTTATCTTGCGGTCGAAGCGCTACCTGACATCGGACTGGTTGGCCAATCTTTCAAAGTTTTTCCGCGGCGCAAGCGCATTGCGGAACTGGAAGCGGCGATTCGCGACAATCCGTCGGCCGGGAACTATGAAGAACTCGGCGACCTTTACATGGACGATGGGAATCTGCGGTCGGCGCGAGCGGCGTTCGACAAAGCGATCGCTGCCCGCGCCGATACGCTGGATCCGTTCTATCGGCGTGGAGTTTGCGCGATCCTGTTGGGCGACGCGGCGGCCGCATTGCCGGACCTGGAACGGGCGGTCGCCAAGGAGCCCGATTACGATTTCGGGCGAGCAGCGGGCTTGCTGGCCCACGCCTACGCACAGACCGGACAAAAAGAAAAAGCCGAGGCGCTCTTCCGGCAAGTAACGGTCACGTCGACGTTGTCAGAAACGTACTTGAATTTCGCGGAACTGCTGGCCTCCGAAGGCCGCAATGCCGAAGCTCGCGAGTGGGCGCAAAAGGTGCTCGATAAGAAACCGAGCATGCCGGGTTATCTGCGGCGGCGGGAGCGGCCGTGGTTTCGGAGAGCCAGTGAGATGCTGAAACGAGTATCGGTGTAGGAGTTGTTTGGCGGTTCGGAAAGAGGTAGTTTGAGAGCCATGGCAAGTTTAAATTCTGACGAGCTCACACGGCTTAGCCCCGAAGAGCGTCTTGCCCTGATCGGCCAGCTCTGGGACAGTTTGCACGATACTGAAGTTCCGCTACCGGAAGCGCAACAGGCCGAACTGGCCCGGCGGTTGTCTAGTCTAGATCAGGATCGAGCCCAGTCCGTAATCTGGGAACAGTTGCGCGCTGAGTTAGCTCGACGCCGCCCGTAGCGATGCAAGTAATCTTTACACCTGCTGCGCAAGCTGAGCTCGTGGAGGCTCAGGATTGGTACGAGGCCCGGCATCGCGGTCTTGGGACTCAGTTTCTGGAACAAGTTGAAGCTACCGTCCTTCGTATGAGAGAGAACCCCACCAGTTCCCGGCGGCTTTTCGAGAAGTGCATCGCGCACGTCTGCGCAAATTTCCTTACGCTCTGTTCTATCGCGTTGAAATTGACGTGCTCGAAGTGATCGCATGTTTTCACGGAAGTCGCGACCCGCAGCGGTGGGAACGACGGGTTTGAACTCCGGGTTGTGGACCCCGACCTCGCAAGCGCTAACGGGCAAAGTGCTATCCTTCCCTCGATGCGAATTTCCTACCTTGAATGCACGCGCTGTGGAGAGCATCTCTCTGCGGATCGGCCGCAGAATGTTTGTCCTAAGGATGGTGGCGTGCTTTTCGTCCGCTATGATCTGGCCAGCCTGAAAGGGAAGTTGCGGCGCGAAGATCTGTCGGGACGCGTGGCCAGCATGTGGCGCTATGACGAGGTTCTCCCAGAGGCCAAACCCGTTACGCTGGGCGAGGGATTTACGCCCATGCTTCCGAGCCGCGAGTACGAAAATGTCTACATCAAAGACGAAGGGCTGAATCCTACCGGGTCGTTCAAGGCGCGCGGCATGTCGGCTGCGGTGACTATGGCTCGACATTACGGTCTGAAGAAGCTGGCCGCTCCTTCCGCTGGAAACGCGGGTGGTGCGCTGGCGGCATACGCGGCAGCGGCGGGGATTGAAGCTCACATCTTTATGCCGAAAGATGTGCCGATAGCGAATCGCATGGAATGCGATTACTACGGCGCGCACCTCACGCTGGTCGACGGCCTGATCAGCGACTGTGGGCGCATGGTGGCCGAGCGCATCAATCAAGACAGGGCATCGGGCAATCGCGACGGGTGGTTTGATGTCTCGACTTTGAAGGAGCCGTTCCGCGTCGAAGGCAAGAAGACGATGGGCTACGAGGTTGCCGAACAACTCGGCTGGAGGCTTCCGCAAGCGATCGTATATCCAACCGGAGGCGGTGTCGGCATGATCGGCATGTGGAAGGCCTTCGACGAGATGGAGGAACTGGGCTGGATCGGTCCGGAGCGTCCGAAGATGATTACGGTGCAGGCGGCGGGCTGCGCGCCGATTGTCAAGGCATGGGAAGCAGGGAAGAGCGCTTCCGGCACGTGGACCAGTGAGATGTGGGCCAGTGCCGTGACGTTTGCCGCGGGACTGCGCGTGCCGAAAGCGTATGGCGATTACCTGATTCTCGACATCCTGGAAAAGAGCGATGGCACCGCGGTCGCTGCGAGCGACGAAGAGATTCTCGCGGCCATGCGGCGGTGGGCCAGCGTGGAAGGCGTGTTTGCCGCTCCCGAAGGAGCGGCATCGCTGGTCGCCTATCAGAAGCTGCGTGCCAGCGGCTTTTTGCGCGCTGAAGACAAGGTGGTGCTTTTCAATACGGGATCGGCCTACAAGTATCTTGACGTGATTGAAGCGCAAGAGAAGAAGGATCGGCCGGCGCCTCCCGCTTCGCGCAATATTGGTGGGATCATCGGGCCTTACTGACGTGTTTTTGATTGACAACCTGCGTGGCTATCGCTGAGCTGGACGGACGAATGCGTCCGTCTCTACGTGATTTCTCCATGGCCTTTCCATTTCAACGCGATTCTATGGAGCGACAGCGCGAGGAAATGGTTGGCACGCAACTTGCCGGGCGCGGGGTTCGCGACGTCCGAGTGCTCGACGCCATGGGCCGAGTGCCGCGGCACGAGTTTGTGCCGGAACCGCTGCGACCGGAGGCGTATGAGGATCATCCGTTGCCGATCGGCGAAGGGCAGACTATCTCTCAGCCTTACATCGTGGCCGCCATGCTCGAGCATCTTGCGGTGAAGGCCACGGATCGTGTGCTCGAAGTCGGCGCCGGTTCCGGCTACGTGACGGCATTACTTTCGCTGCTCGCGACAGAAGTTTATGCGGTGGAGCGTCACGGGTCATTGGCGGCAGCCGCAGAACGAACGCTCCGGCGATTGGAATATCGCAACGTGCATATCAGAATGGGAGACGGCAGCCAGGGTTGGGCCGAGTACGCGCCGTTTGACGCGATCCTTGTTTCGGCCGCGGCTGCTGAAATGCCGCAGATGCTGTTCGCGCAATTGCGCGAGGGCGGACGCATGATGCTGCCGGTCGGGCCGCCGTTCAGTCAGGAATTGCAATCGATTCGCAAAGTGAGCGGACAGCCCGTTGTGCAGATTCTCGAAGGTTGCCGGTTTGTGCCACTGGTGGAAGGGGTCGCGGAAATCAATTAGCGGCGCTCCACTGGCATGGGCTGCTTTACAATTGTCGCGTGGCTTTCTTCCGAAATCTGAAAATTACGTTGGAGATGATCAAGTGGGAGCACTCGATTTTCGCTCTCCCATTTGCACTCTGCGGAGCCATGCTGGCTGCCGGCGGATGGCCGGAGTGGCGGCAACTGGCGTGGATCGTTGTCGCCATGGTCTCGGCGCGATCGGCGGCGATGGCTTTTAATCGGCTGGCCGACGCGGCGATTGATGGGGCCAATCCACGCACCGCGACTCGCGCGCTGCCGGTAGGACAATTGACACCGGCATTCGTGAGCACGTTTGTTGTGGTCTCGTGCTCAATTTTCATACTCGCCGCGTGGCAGTTGAATCGCTTGACGCTGATGCTGTCTCCGGTGGCGCTTGCCGTGATTCTTCTTTATTCGTACACCAAACGGTTCACGCGCTGGTCGCATTTGTTTCTCGGATTTGCTCTTGGCATTGCTCCGGCTGCCGCGTGGATTGCAGTGCGCGGATCGCTCGATCCGCGAATATTGCTGCTTACCGCCGCGGTGACGTTTTGGGTCGGCGGATTCGACGTGATCTACGCCTGCCAGGATCATGACTACGACCGGAGCCATGGGTTGCATTCGCTGCCGCGCTATTTTGGAATCAGGAATGCGCTCGTCATCGCCCGCTTATTTCACCTCGTGATGCTCGGACTGCTGATTGCACTCATCGTCACGTTCGGTTTGGGTAAGCTGGCGATGGTCGGGGTGATCGCCGTCGCTACGCTGCTGCTCTACGAACACATGCTGGTGCGGCACGACGATCTGAGCAAGCTGAACGCGGCTTTCTTCACCATGAATGGGGTGATTTCGGTGGTGTTCTTTCTGTTTGTTGCTGGGGACATGCTGCTTCGGAAGTAGGGGTCCGCGGGGACGCCGCTCTTGCTGTCCTATCCAAAAGTGAGTAAGTATCCCCCGGCAGAGCCGGGGGCTTTAGTCTGTGAGCCGCTCGAAGCGGCTAGGCGGGGTCGCTGACGCGGCCCCGAATTTCTGGGGCCACCGGAAACGGTGGCCGTTAGCGCCACAGGTTGATTTGGTCCAATCGTTTGTCCTCTTGCTCCTGGTTCCGGATGTAGTCCCGAATCACGGTCTCATCTCGCCCCACCGTGGACACGTAGTACCCCCGAGCCCAAAAATGTTGTCCGACGAAGTTCCTCTTCCGCTCCCCGTACACCCGGGCCAGGTGAATCGCACTCTTCCCCTTGATAAACCCAATCACTTGCGACACCGCGTACTTCGGCGGAATGGCGATCATCATGTGCACGTGATCGGGCAGCAGGTGCCCTTCTTCAATTCGACTTTCCTTCTGCGTGGCCAGTTTCCGGAATACCTCGCCCAAGTGCTGCCGCAGCTCCCCGTATAGCGTCTTTCTGCGGCACTTGGGGATGAACACCACATGGTATTTGCACTCCCACTTCGTATGGCTTAGGCTTTCCATTTCGTCCATCGCGAAACTCCTTTTCGTGTGCTTGGCGGCTCACGTTCTGGAGTTTCTGCGATGGACTCCTGTATCTGTCAAACTTTTGCTGCCTCCCCGGCAAAGCCGGGGGGTCTCCCTTCGTACTAGTAACTGGGGCCGGAGAAGCTTCGAGAACCGTCTCTACCCCCACTTCGGCCCTGGCCAATTGTGAAAAGTGTTGCAGGTTGACGCTAATAGCGAGGAGGGGGACAATGGGTGGCCTTATGTCAGGCACATAAGGGAGATCCCAGATGAAAGCTGGCCGCTTCGTCTCTTCGTTCGTCCCTCTCATGCTTGCGGCTCTATTAACTTTGGTGTTCGCAATCGCGCAATCCAATCCTGCGGTTCACGTCAATCAAGCAAATGCAACACGAGATGCCCAAACGCCGCCCGCCCGAGTGGAGGCGCAACTGGCCCCGGCCGCGCAAAGGCCGCCGATCAGCCTTGCGAAGGCTGTGAACTACAACACCGGCTTGTCAGGGGTTGGGCTCGTGTATGGCAGTACGATCGCGATTGGAGATCTCAATGGCGACGGCAAGCCCGATCTGGTCGTAGTGGAAGGCCAAAGCATGTTTAGCGTGCTTGTGGGCAACGGCGACGGCACCTTCCAGGGTCCATTCAGTTATAGCTCAGGTAGCCCCTATGCTAGTTCGGTCGCGATTGCAGACCTGAACGGCGACGGAAAGCTTGACCTGGTCTTTGCTGGCGTCTCAGGAGGCAAGGCAGTAGTGGACGTCCTTTTGGGCAATGGCGACGGCACCTTTCAGACGCCCGCCAACTACAGCTCGGGCGGATGGAGCCCACGTTCAGTGGCGATTGCGGATCTGAACGGTGACGGCTATCCGGACTTGGTCGTGGCTAGCGAGTGCCTGACTCACGAATGCTCTGGAGACCCCAATGGGGGAGTCAGTATACTTCTAGGCAATGGCGACGGCACCTTTCGGGCGGGTGCCAATTACGACTCGGGCGGGTGGGAGGCAACTTCGGTCGCGATTGCGGATCTGAACGGCGACGGCTATCCGGACTTGGCCGTATCGAACTTGTGCCAACTCTCAGCCCATTGCCCCACTGACGGCGCGCCGCCAGGCGAAGTGAGCGTGCTGCTGGGCAACGGCGACGGCACCTTCCAGGCTCCAGTCAGCTATGGCTCGGGCGGATCCTGGGCTACTTCGGTCGCGATCGGGGTTTTATCCGGTGGCGGCGCTGCGGACCTGGTTAGCAGCAATTTCTACGTCCCGGAAGATGCTGTTGGCGTCCTGGTGGGCAACGGAGATGGGAGCTTCCAGGCACCCGTGCCGTACGGCGAAACCAGTGCTTTCGCAAATTCCGTTGCGATTGCGGACGTGAACGGCGACGGCTATATGGATCTGGTTGTAGCCAACATGTGCGAAGCCAATGATAGAAGCTGTGGGTATCCAGGCGCCAATGGTGGAGTCGCCGTGCTACTCGGCAATGGCGATGGCACTTTCCAGGGCCCGATCAACTACAGTTCCGGTGGATCCGACGCAATATCTGTCGCAGTGGCGGACGTGAATGGCGACGGCAGACCGGACCTTGTGGCGCTCAACCTCGTGTCGAGCACGGTTGGCGTGCTGCTGAACAAGACCTCATACGCCACAGGAACGGTGCTCACCTCATCGCCCAACCCATCGCTTGTCAATCAGACGGTGACTTTCACGGCGACGATTAGTTCGACTCCTCCGGTGCACAACGGTGAAGTAGTGACCTTCCACAACGGCACGACCGAACTGGGCACGGGAACGATAACGAACGGAGTGGCGACCCTCACCACCTCGTTCTCCAAAGCCATGACATTCGCCACCACAGCCACTTACTCGGGCGATCCTTTCCACAAAGCCAGCTTCGGAAAGGTAAAGCAGGTGGTTGCTCTCTATTCTTCGAGCACCAGCCTCTCGTCGAGCCCGAATCCATCGACCTCTGGGCAGGCGGTGACCTTAACCGCCACCGTCAGTTCGGGCGCAGCAGGCGGTCCGACCGGCACGGTGAGATTCAAAAATGGCACAACGCTCCTAGGATCGGAGCCGCTAAGCGCTGGGACGGCAACGCTAACCACGTCGAAACTGCCGGTCGGAACACTGACGCTTGAGGCGTATTACAGCGGAGACACGCAATCGGGCAAAAGCACAGGAACAACCACGCAAACTGTGGGTGACACGCCAAACCACTAGCCAAACCGATTGGTGGGACTTGCTGATTGCTGGAAACGTCGCAGGGCTGCGGGGGCCACGGTTAGCGCCCAAAGGACGAGCGCGAACCCGGGGCACCGGCAAAGTGAGACTCTACCAAAAGTTTCCTCAGGTCACTTCCTGCGGTATCATCAATAGCGATGCCTGCTTCGCGCACACTTCAGAGCCACGCATTCCAGACGGACGATTCGCGTCTTGATCCGATCAAAGATAAGGTTCTGGCTGGCGAACGCCTGAACGAATCCGATGCGCTTGCGCTTTACGGGACGGGCGACATTCTTGCCGTGGGTTGGCTTGCTAACTTGGTGCGGGAGCGGCTGCACGGTGACACGGCGTACTTCAACGTCAACCGCCATATCAATCCGACGAATGTTTGCGTGGCGGCCTGCCGTTTGTGTGCCTTTGGGCGCAAGAAGGATACTCCGGGCGCGTATACGATGGCGCTTGAAGAAGCCTTCCAGACGGCTGCTTCGGGTTACACGGAGGCGGTTACTGAGTTTCACATTGTTGGTGGGCTGCATCCCGATCTGCCGTTTCAATATTTTCTCGACCTTGTTTCCGGATTGAAAGAGCGCTTTCCGCAAGTCCACATGAAGGCCTTCACCATGGTGGAAGTCGCGTATCTGGCGAAGCGGGCGAAGCTTACGATTCGCGAGACGCTTGAAAGAATGAAAGAGGCTGGCGTCGATTCTCTACCCGGCGGTGGCGCTGAGATTTTTTCTGATCGGGTACGGCACATCATCTGCGATCACAAGATTGATGGCGACCAATGGCTCGATACGGCGCGCCTTGCTCACCAGATCGGGCTGAAATCGAACGCCACCATGCTCTACGGCCATATTGAGGATGATGAAGATCGGGTCGACCATCTGCTCAAGCTGCGCACCTTGCAGGACGAGACGAACGGTTTCCAGACGTTTATTCCTCTCGCCTTTCATCCCGCGAACACGCCGTTGCAGCATCTCTTTACTACGACCGGCATGCTCGACATCAAACAGATTGCGGTCAGCCGCCTGGTGCTCGATAACTTCCCGCACATCAAGTCTTACTGGCAGATGATGACGCCGAAGATTGCGCAGATCTCGCTTCGCTTTGGAGCCGACGACATTGATGGCACGGTGGTTGAGGAGAAGATTTACCACGATGCGGGGGCGACGACTCCGCAGGGCCTGCGGCGGCACGATTTGGTGCGGCTGATTACGGAGGCTGGGCGCGAACCCGTCGAACGCGATACGCTTTATCGGCCAGTTACACGGACGGAGACCTCGTTTACGGTGTCGGTGTAGGCAGTGCAGTACCTACCACGGAGACACGGAGGCACGGAGAAAAACGAATTCATTTCTTTTCGGCATTTTTCCGTGACTCCGTGACTCCGTGGTGAGAGCGATGTGGACCTTCCAGCCAACGCTTGCATCTAACTTGCATGGCAAAAGAACAAACAGCAGTTTTCGGCGGCGGATGCTTTTGGTGCATTGAGGCTGTCTTTCAGCGTTTGACCGGCGTTTCGCATGTTGAGTCGGGCTACATGGGCGGACGCGCCGATCAGGCAACGTACCACGCGGTGTGCAACGGGGATACGGGGCACGTGGAAGTGGTGCGCGTCCATTTTGATCCCGATCAAATCAGCTATCGCGAGTTGCTGGACGTTTTTTTCGCGGTGCATGATCCGACCACGATGAATCGGCAGGGAAATGACTCAGGCGAGCAATATCGATCCGTCATTTTCTACAGCGATGAAGAGCAGCAGCGGATTGCGGAGGATGTGATTGCGGAGATGACGGCGGCGAAGGTGTTTCCCGAACCGATCGTGACCGTGGTTGAACCGGCCGAGGAATTCCACGTCGCAGAAAATTATCATCAGAACTATTACAACGAGAATTCGCGCCAGCCTTACTGCATGTTCGTGATCTCACCCAAGCTGGCGAAGCTGGAAAAGAAGTTTGCGGAAAAACTAAGGGCGTGAAATGGGCGGTTCGATCTGGCTTAAGCGCGTCTGGCTTAAGTACGCGGGGAGAGCCGGGGAACTAAGCGGCAGAATCCTGCCTTGCGAGCCGTTCTTCCAGCAGAAGGCGTCGCAAGGTACGCAGATCATTGAGCAGGCGGCTACTGCTCTGCAGATGCTGTTCCAGTTTGTCTAACTTGAATTGCACGACTTGCAGGGCTTGCACTCGGCGCTCCACCTTTGCCGGAGCGGCTGCATCGAGGTCGGCCGCGATTTCCGTCTTCGCTTCGGCGATCGCTTCTAGCAGAAGACGTACGTATTCGTGAGCGTTCTCGACGCTGTCAAATGGAGTTTGGAGGGAACGGTCCACGAGTGAAGGCCTTATTCTAGCCCGCGTTCATGCGGGTGTCGAGTACATTCGCAACTGGATGGTGGTTGCTTTTACTTTCGCGATAGTCGACGATGGCGCTACGGCGCTCCGCGGGGCCGGACGCTTATGCGGTCTCTTGTTTGCGCTGTTCGTCGCTTTCTACGAGTAGCCCGTCGTCTGCGATGGCGCGTAAGACATCGGGGGCGAAACGGCGTTCGATCATAAGCGCGGTGCCCCAGTAGAGGTGATCTTCACCGGCTTCAAGGTTGTTCTTTTCCATCCATCTGCGGGCGTCGGCGGTCAATGGCTGAAGTAAGAAGATGCTGCTGAAGGCGCTGCCACCGGGATTCTTTATAAGCTGAAAATCAGGGCTTCTCATGATGGTGTTTCTCCTCCGGGTGATGCAGTAAGGCTATCCAGTACAAAGAATTTCCGGGGGCGGGGCAACTGTCTTTATTGACAGGTGTCGATGGCGCGAGGGGCATGGGCTTTACAGAATGCTGAAAAAGTGTTTTCTCAGCGCAGCAGTTCCCCAGCGGCTGGAAGCCGCTATTGATTCTGCAGCAGTTGCGGCACGAGTGGAACTCGTGCCCTTCCCGTTCGTGCAGGAATCCAGAGTTTTTCAGCAAACTGTAAAGCCCATGCCCGGGAAAAGGAAGACGCCAGCGACCTGTCAAATGTGACAGTTGCCGCGCCTGTAGCTGAGGGTCATGCTTAAAGAGTCTAGAGGGCGCGGCTGGAAGGTTCCATGCCGCATGACTCCAGACCGGTGAAGGAGAATACTTCAATGAAAATACAAAGCCAGGCATACCGCATCATTTTTGTTGTTCTTGTTTTAGTGATTTTCCTTATCTGGGCTGGCATCCTTCCCAGCCTGGCGCAGGAAGGCACCCTCAAAATTAAAGTGACGCCTAAGCAGGCATACGCTTACGTCGATGGCCGTGCTTATGGAGAAGCGACGTTTCACAGTTTGTACCTGGCCCCAGGCGAACACAAGATAGCGCTGTACAACTACGGATATTTGCCGGCAAGTGCGACGGTGACGATTACAAACAGACAAACCACGGTCATGGACGTCACCTTAACGCCGATTCTGTCGCGGATCTCCGGGCCATTCGGTGCCATGACGATTGAAGGAGCGGACCGCGACGCGGTGCTGCTCAACGGAAAGACGCCTGAGTTTTTCGTAGGCCACGGCGATGAGTTCGATCACGAATGGTGGTGGAAGCAAGAACTGGTGGTTCCGGCCGGCACGTATCAGGTCACGATCCTGGGCGCGCGAACAGGCACCGAAGTCTGGTCGGGCTCAGTCAATGTTCCTGCCAATCAGCGCGTGGTTCTAGATATTCCTAAGGGAGTTCGAAAGACTGTGGCGTGGCCACGCGGAGAGAAACTCCAGGCGAGAATCGGTTCTTTCGCCCGTTTCGATGCGGGAATCGCCAGTGCGGATGTCGCGGTCGCTAAACCTACGGCGCAGTTGTCTGCCAGCAACGCGCAGGTCAACTGCGGCGAACCTGCGCAACTGAAGTGGTCGTCGTCGGATGCGCCTCAGGTTGAAGTCAGCGCGGTGGGGCCGGTTGCGCCGGATGGCGAACAAATGGTTGAGCCCAAACAGAACACTGTCTATCAACTCACGGCATTGGGTCCGGGGGGTACGGCGACGGCCAGCACGACCGTTAATGTGAACACCGCCGTCCATGCCGATCTGGGGCTTTCGTCGCCGGAGGTCCATTACAAGCGCGTGGGTGAAGAGGTCGTCGAAGACAGCAGCACGGCACTGAAATGGACCGCTTCGAATGCTTCGACGGTGCAGATTGATCCTCTGGGCACAGTCGACGCCAGCGGAGACCGCACGTTGCATGTGGTGCCGCACAAGACTGATCCTGGAGCGGTCGACGAAACCGTCACCTACACTCTCAACGCTTCCAATGGCTGTGGCGGGTCCGAAACTCGGACGGCCACGTTGCACATTGTGGGCTCGATCGAGCCAGAGCCCGCGCTTTCGATGCGCAGCGTTTATTTCCCTACCAATCAGCCGACCACGCTCAAGTCTGAGGTGGCTCTGCTACCGAGCGAGAAGAAGAGGCTCACGTCGATCGCCGATGCGTTCAAGAAATATCTGGTCTACAAACCAGATGCTCACCTGGTGCTCTCCGGCCACGCCGATCGGCGCGGAACCGAACTCTACAACAAGCCGCTTTCGGACCGGCGAGCGGAACTGACAAAACGCTTCCTGGTCGAACAAGGGGTTCCAGAGGCGCTTATCGAGACGCAAGCATTCGGCATGGAAAAAAATCTAACTGCCGATCAGGTGAAACAATTGTTGGATCAGGATGCGGATTTGAGTGATGCAGAGCGGCAAAAAGCTCTGAAAAACTTATCCACTATTATCCTTGCTTTCAATCGTCGCGTGGACCTGACCTTGAGCCCCGTGGGCCAGGAGTCGACGCTGCGGTATCCGTTCAATACGGATGATTTCTCAGCGCTGGTCAGACGAGATGCTCCGCAGACCGAGGGGGCGGTGAAGCTGGCAGCGCAAAAGAAGAGGATTGGAAACTAGAAAATATTCTGCATTCTGACGGTTGCAATGCGCTTCGAGTGTTCAGGGTTGGGCAGTGACCTCGAGCAGCAGATGATCCTTGAACTCTGCTGCTAGATTCGCAACGCCGTCGGCCGACGCGTCTGCAGTGCCCAGGTCTTTTCCCTCGGCGTAATCAGTTACCCGATACTTGCCGGGCCTGAGTCCGCGCAGTTCGACTTCGCCTTTCCAGTTGGACGGGGTGAAGAACGCATAATACATTTTGCTGTCTTTCGCGATGGCATATCCCTCAGGCGCGTCGTAGCCGGTCACATAAAGATCCCGGAACTCGCCCTTCGACAGCATCTTCTGGTTGTACAAGCCGATCCATTTCTTCCAGCGCTCTTCTTTGGCGGCGGTCAGATTCACGTCCTTGAACTTAGGGCCAGGGTCAGGCCAGACGAATTTTGTTCCGACCACGCCACCGGCTCCGATGGTGGAAGCGAAATCGTCGCCGTGCTCGCGATAATCGTTGCCGTTGGGCAGTTTTGTCATGGCCGAGAGTTCGACATGATCGCCGTAGACCGCCGACTCGGGCCCGAGGAGTGCCTTATACATCTTGATTCGTCGCCGTACTTGCACCGCTCCCACCGGATCGGCCGTTACCGCCTGATCCATGAACGGTAACCAGGCAAGCGATGGTGGAGTGCCGCAAGGACAGCTCTGGGTCACGCTCTGCGGCTTGAGTGCGCGTGTCGTCTGGAAAATTTCCTTGTAGACGTCCCCCATCGCATTCACCGAATCCTGCGGCGACTTGTGATGGTGCGCCGGGTTGTAACATTCAGGAACACTGTAAATGTTGTCGAGTTTGCTGCCGTCGAATCCCCAGTCGCGAATGAATCTTTCCGTCAGTTGCTTGTGATATGCCTGAACTTCCGGGACGGCGGGACATAACACGGCCAAGCCGCGAGTCATGCGCGCATGCTTGCCGTTTTTGTCGAGGATGAGCCACTCGGGATGCTCCTGCGCGATTTTCGACACTGCATACTTATGCGATTCGTACCTGCCCTGGCCATCTTCGACTCCGAGCGGCAGCCACCATATCTGCGCCAGCATGCCTTCCTTGTGAAAGTTGTCGGTCATCTTTTTGATGGAGTCTCCGGGAAAAGTGTCCGGTCGCGGATTCCAGTCGCCATAGACATCGAACCAGCGGTCGTCAAGGGTCACCCACTTGATGCCCATCTCCTTGAGCTTTGGAATTGTGCCAAGCATCTGGGCGGGAGTAACGTTCTCCTCATATCCCCAGCCGCACCAACTCACGTTATAGGCTTCGCTCGATGGCTTGGGGAGTTCCCAGCCTTCTTTCTGGAGAACGCTCGACCAGATCCGGAGCGGTTGGTAAAAGTCGCCCGTATAAACTGAAACAAAACTGCGTGGGGTGGAGTAGGTCTGGCCCGGCTTCAGCGTGATGTTGGCGGCGTAGTCCACCTCGGTATCGACGCGGCCATCGGCCGCAACTTTTGCCGGGATGGCCGCGGATATCGGGATGGTTTCGACGTGGCCGACCGCCTCACCCACTTGCCGCGTCCAGAAAGCGACGACTGGAATGCCGCCACCATAGCCACCTTTGACCATTTCTCCCATGATGTTGGGCTGAGAAAAAACCGGCGTGAGCTTTGCGACATCATCTTTCCCCCAGTCGTAGCTGGCGCCATGAAACGACCACATTTCCCATGGATGCGCCTTCGGGTCCGCGAGTCGAGCATTCAAGCGGCGCCTTTGATTCACACTTTTTTCGATGACGACTTCGCTGGTGCCGGTGTTCTTGTATTCCACCGTGCTCAGCAGAATGTTGGGAAAATTGTCATAGACCTCAATGTGGAGCACGAGTTGCAACTCCGTTCCCGAGGGCCCGAGCGGACGTGCCGGAATTTCCACTCGTCTGCCGGCTCCCATCTTTCCGACGGCTTCATGCACTTCAGCCTGTTGGAAATCGAGGGTGAAGTGCACATCCTTGCCCGCCACCCGGACAAAATTGCTGTCGGCTGGCACGCCCACGTTGGGTTCGTCCAGAGTAAGTTTCTTGCCATCGTTCTTCTTTGGGTCTGGCAGCAGAAACGCTTTTACATAGCCGTCGGGCGTCACCCGAAACTCGGCGGCGGTTGTCGTCAGCGTCACCGCTGCGCCTGGCGCGACGTCTACGTTGATGGCGGAAGGCTGAGTGGGCTCCGGCTTAGGAGTCCCGGTTTTTAGAATCGACTGGAGAGTAGGCTGGGGCAGAATCGGCTGAGGAGACTTCGAGCAGGCGGTGAGAAGGAGCGCGAGATCGAGCGTAATCCAAAGCAGCGTTATCCAGTTTTTTCGTGCAAACATGGGCAGTCTCTCTTTTTTCTTTCCAAACTCACTTTTAGTTTCCAAAACTCACAGGTTCCGAACTCAGTCGAATTTCGCAGTCAACAAAAGCTATAAAACGAAAGCAAAAGTAATTGTTCGTAATATACACCGAAAGCTAGGGGTGGCGATTTCCGAACTTTCGCGGGGCTAAACCAAAGCCATTTTGCGCACGAACCGAAAATCAAAGACATCATGCTGCGGATCACTGAATGATAGAGCAATGACAGAGCGAAGAGCGGCGGTTCGAATTACGAGTCACTTTGAACTCGCTCTTCCACCACGAATCCAGACGCTGCAATGTGTCTCTCACACGCTTCGCTCATTCGGCGCCCGCTGCCAGGTTTCGGGGTCTGGAGAGATGCACAACAAAAACAAAGACAGAAAAAAAATGCACTACTTCGACAATTCCTAGAACATCTCGAAAGCGTATTTCTTCGAAATCCCGTTATTCGCTTGACTTGACCGGGGAATGGTTTACATTTGCGTGCAAGTCAGTTGTGTGCTCTGCGAGACATAGCGGAGTTCATAAGACTGCGACGCAGTTAACGCGGTAGGTAACGAACAAACTCTCCAGGAGGAGACCTCAGTGAATATCAAAAGCTTGACAGTAATTGCTTTGTGTATCCTGGGCTGCAGTTTTGCCTCGGCGCAAACCTTTGGGTTCGCGTCCGTTGGCGGCGGCCTGTATTGCAACTATGAGCAACTGGCACCCGCGGGCAACGGCGGGTGGGGTGGTATTGACAACCTCAGCGCTTGCGGAGCGAGCGTGAATTCCACACTCTCGGGCTTCAACGCGACCCTTCCATCCCTCGGCCTGCCGGTGGGCGGCACTGGCGTTGTCGTCGGCGATAGCATCTATGCCGCGTTCAGCGGCGACCCATTCGCGCAGTGGACGGTATTCACGAAGCTGAAATGCAACAAGCAGAACCGGTTCGGCCAATACACTGGTAGCTATGGCTGGATGGGCGCTGCTGCTTTCAGCGGCTTCTATGTTGGCGGCAACCAAGGCTTCCTCTCCTGCTCGATCCCGGGCAAGGCAGGGGCTTCTCCGACCAAGGGCACCTCGGTTCGCTCGAGAAATTAAGAACCTGTTGTTCAACCAAAAGCCATGCCGCACCCTCGGCATGGCTTTTCTCTTGTATTCTGGGTCAGGATTTGTTCGAGGGAAACCGATAATGGGAAGATTGACTGGAGCCTTGCTACTGGCAGGGTATGTCACGTTGCAAGGATGGGCATTGGTGTCGCAGGGCCAAACCCAGGAGAAGCAAGTTGCCGCGCCAGAACAGAAGGCGGCCAATCAGGGTCAGCCTGAACCGGCTTCATCGGCTGCGGCCACGACAAACGCACAATTTCCGTTGGACCGGTTTCAAAACTTCTCGGCCATTCAAAATGGTGGTCCTCTTCCTGGAATGGATGTGGACCGATATATCTACCGTTCCGGCAAGCTGATGCGAATGCAGGGCGATGCTTCCGTGCCCGAATACAACATCACCGATTTGGTCAAGCAGCAAAGCCACGTTGTATCCAGCCATGGATGTCTGGAGACCGGCACTCCGTATAAACTGAGCTTTCCTTTCTTTGTGTCGGGACCTGATGTGACGTACGAGCACATTCCGATCGGGGAAGAGACGGTGGATGGTCATCAGTGCCATGTAGAAGACGTAATAATTCATAGCCCGAAGAATCCCGTGGTCGTGCATTTCAGGTTCTACGAGGCCGATGATTTGCAGGGCTTTCCGGTCAAAATTGAAAATCGGCGTGAACATGCCTATCCCTGGGTCATCCACTACAAAGAGGTGAGGCTGGGGCCGCCCGACCCATCACTCTTCCTGATTCCAGACAAGTGCGAGACGGCGGCTGGATTCAAAAAGGCAGGCGCTGGCTCGAAGCCGAAGGCACCATCCCCAAAGCCGCAGTAGTCTGTAAAACTTCGGTGATGTGCTCGGGGTGGCGGGCAAGGGTCGCAGTTCCGCGGGTTGTGTAAAATCAGAATCAATCAGACTTGATCCATCCTTCCAACTGTAGGGTCATTCAACAATGGGCCGATTTCGATGCTTTGTGTTAGCCATCTTTGTGTTAGCCGTCCTGGTGTCCGCCATCCTGGTGATGAGCGGGTTCGCGGCTGATCGTCTGAAACCGCAATCGGCGAGTCCGGATTCCAAGCCACCAAAAGCGGCCTTTCCAAATATCATTCTTGTCACCCTTGATACTACCCGTGCCGACCGCATGGATTTCCTTGGTTCAAAGCGGGGCTTGACGCCAAACCTCGACGTTCTCGCGAGCGATTCGGCTGTCTTTACCCGCGCCTATTCGCAGGCTCCGCTCACGCCGACTTCGCACTCCACCATTCTCACGGGAACCTATCCGCAATATCACCAGGTGCTGATTTTTCCCATCCCACTAGCCGAGGACATGCCGTACCTGCCGTCGATTCTGAAGGACCACGGTTATTCGACGGCCGCATTTGTCGGCTCGATCGCGGTGGACTACAAGTGGGGAACTCCGGGATTTGAGCGCGGCTTTGACACCTACGACGCAGGTTTTAGCTGGGACGCTTATACGCCTGCGACTCGCTACCAGACAGTGGAACGCCGCGGCAGCGAGGTGGTGGCACATGCCCTGGACTGGCTGAGCAAGCATCCGCAGGGTCCGTTTTTCATCTGGGTGCACCTGTTCGATCCACACGACCCGTACGATCCTCCCGAGCCCTACAAAACGCGCTATGCGAAGACGCCGTACGATGGCGAGATCGCCTACGTAGATTCGGTGATGGGCAAGTTCTTCCGGCAATTGAAAGCCTCTGGTCTTTACGATGACACCGTGGTTGCATTGACGGCCGATCACGGCGAATCGCTCGGCGCACATGGCGAGGACACGCACGGCATCTTCGTTTATGACGAAACCATCCACGTGCCGCTGGTGATCAAACTGGCCCATGGCGCCGCGGCTGGCAAGCGGATCGAGGATCGAGTGGAACTTGCCGACATCGTACCCACAGTGCTCGGATCCGCAGGCATCCCGGTGCCTGCGAAAGTGCAGGGCCAATCGCTGCTCGGATTTCTGGAGCCGGATACGCCTGCAGGAGATGCAGCGGCCAAGGTATGGCAGGATCGCGGCGCCTACTCGCAAGCGGATTACGGCCACATTGCTTTCGCGTGGAGCGCAGAGCAGTCGTTGCGTGCCGGCAAGTACTTATTTATCCAAGCGCCTCGCCGCGAACTCTATGACGACGGGACTGATCCCAAAGCCGCACATAACCTTGCATCGTCATCTTCGGCGGTTGCCGACACACTCGCGGCCAAAATAAAAGAGTTCCAGCAGGCGACGACGAATACGCAGCAAACGCCCAAGGCGCGCATGGACGAAGCCAAGACCAAGAAACTGGCCGTTCTGGGATATATGGCTGCCCGCGCCGACTCTCCGTATTCGGCGCCCGGCGAGGAGGGAGCCGACCCCAAGGACAAGATCCAGATTGCCAATACCGTCCTCCGGATCAACAACACTCTCCAGAATTTCCCCCCGACGGTCCGCTGCGAGAAGGCCATCCCCGAGATCAAGAAAGCTCTCGTAACCTCGCCGAACATCTCGCTGCTTCATTTTTTTCTCGGCGGGTGCTATTTGGATGAGAACGACTACGCGAGCGCCGTGCCGGAATTGCGCCAGGCCGTCAAACTGGATCCGGGCTTTACGCACGCGGAAAAAAATCTCGGCCGGGCGTTAATGTATACGCAGGATTTCGACTCTGCCATGACCGCGTTCGAGCATGTCGTCAAAACGGAACCGGGCGATATCGACGCTCACACCTACCTGATCATTCTCTACCACCGGGCGAACCGACAGCAGGACGTAATCAAAGAATGCCAGGCGGTTCTGCATTACATCCCAGAGAACTACGGGGCGAACTGGCACCTGGGCCAAGCTTTGCTGAAGACGGGAGATGCCCAGGGCGCGATTGCACCCCTGCAGAAGTCAATTGCAGGGGAACCTGACAAGCCTGGGCCCCATATGCTGCTGGCGAATGTTTACGAGCAACTGGGACGGGAAGAGGACGCGAAGCGGGAACGGGCGGAAGCCGAACGTCTGGGCGCGGGTGGCATTCAACCACCGGGCGCCGCGCCCGACGCTTCTCCTCGCAGCGACAATTCCAAGCCAGAGTGACAAGGGGCCGCACATGGTTGTGATGCGCTGGTTATTGATGGTGGCGGCTGTCGCGACGAGTGCGCTGGCGGCGAATGCGAAAGCCCCATCTTCGATTCCGAAGTCAATTCCGAAGTCCCCAAACATCATCCTGATCACGCTCGACACGACGCGTGCCGACCGCATGGGATTTCTGGGTTCAAAGCGCGGGCTGACGCCCAATCTCGACGCTTTGGCGAAGCAATCGGTCGTATTTACACGAGCATATTCTCAGGTTCCCATGACGCCGCCGTCGCACGCGACCATTCTGACGGGGACGTATCCACAGTTTCATCAGGTGAACGACATGCAAACGCCGCTCGCGGCGGATCTGCCTTACGGTCCGGAGATTTTGCGGACGCACGGCTATCACACAGCCGCATTTGTCGGTGCGATTGTTCTGGAGCCGGAGGCGCCGTATGCCGCTGGCTTTGATCGAGGATTTGATACTTACGATGCGGGTTTTCACAATGAAGGACCGGGGGAGGATCGTTACAGCACAGTGGTGCGCCGCGGAAGTGAAGTGGTGGCGCATGCGCTGGCTTGGCTAAATAAGCACCCGAAAGGCCCGTTTTTCCTCTGGATCCATTTGTACGATGCGCACGATCCGTACGATCCGCCGGAACCCTACAAGACCCGATACGCTTCGGCGCTGTATGACGGTGCAATCGCGTACCAGGATGAGGCAGTTGGAAAGCTGCTTCGGCAACTGAAATTACGTGGCCTGTATGACGACACAATCATGGCCGTCATGGCCGACCACGGAGAGTCGCTCGGAGCCCACGGGGAAGATACGCACGGAGTGTTTCTCTACGATGAAACGATCCGCGTGCCGCTGCTGATCAAGCTTCCGCGCGCCGTCGCTGGCGAAAAGAAGATTGAGAGCCGGGTTGAACTGGTCGATGTAATGCCTACCTTGCTGCAAGCAGTCCAGGTTGCGATTCCAGCGGAGATGCAAGGGGAATCGCTGTTGAATCTGATGAAAGGAACCGAAGGGAATTCATGGCACGCCCGGCCGGCCTACTCGCAAACCGAGTATCCACACGATACTTTTGGCTGGAGCGCGCTCGAAGCACTGCGAGCCGAGAAATATTTGTATGTCCAGGCGCCGCAAAGGGAACTTTATGACGAGACCGTGGATCCGAAGGCTGAACATAATCTCGCGCCCTCGTCATCGGCGGTCGCGGACACACTGGCCCACGAACTGCATGCCTTGCGCCAGAAGACGGCGAGCAAGCACGAAGCGCCCAAACCGATGCTGGACCCAGGCGCGCGGGAAAAACTGGAGGCTTTGGGATACCTGGGATCGTCGGGCGAAAACTTGAAAACTCAATCCGATCAGGGACCCGATCCAAAAGATAAGATCGAAGTTGCCAACATGATTCATCGAGCTGAACTATTGCAGCAAGAGCAGCGCTCCGGCGAGTCGATTGCACTGCTCGAACAAGTAATCGCTAAAAATCCCACCGCCTCCTTCTACGAGAAGTTGGGCACATGGCTGATGCGAGATGAGGAGTTCAATGAGGCCATCCCTCCCCTGCGGAAGGCGCTGGAAACGGATCCCGATTCGACTACTGTACTGTTTCTCCTGGGCAAGTCTCTGGTGACGATCGAAAACTACGCTGCGGCAATACCGGTGTTGGAGAAACTCGTGGCAAAAGTACCGAACGCGGTGGAAGCTCACAGCTTCCTGCAACTGGCTTACGCCCGGAGCGATCGCCCGGTGGACGCTATCAAGGAATGCCAGATCGTACTGCAGTACGACCCCGACGACTACGGAAGTTACCTGATTCTTGGCCGCTCGCTGGCACGATCTGGAGATCCGCAGGCCGGGGTGGCGGCGCTACAGAAGGCGGCTTCGATGGAGCCGCGAGATCCTACGCCCCATGCGTGGCTGGCTGAAATTTACGATCAGATGGGAAAGAAGGTAGACGCCGAGCAGCAACGAGCGGAAGCGGAACGTCTTGGTGCGACTCGAACGAACTAGGTAGCGCTGAGGGCCGATGCGGGAAGAGCAGAGAAGCAGTGAACGAATGACTACTTGATCCCATCGACCAGATACAGGTCAGACAGGGTGCGGCCATATTCGTAGACGTACGATTTGCCGTCGGGCGTAATCAGAATTGGACCCATGTCGGTGATGCCGGCCGCGTCGGCAGGCATGAGTGTCTTCCAAAGCTGTTTTTGTCCCGTGGCTAAATCCAGTCGGTGGACCTTGGCAGGAAGTTCTCCGGGGAAATAGACGAAAAGGGATCGGCTATCAACGGTCCACCCAACCGGAACATCTCCATCCGGGAAACCAGCGATGGCTCGCGCATCGCCGCCGTCAATTGCGAACAGATAGCCCTTGCCGTCGGATTGAACCGCGGCCACCATTTTGCCATCGGGCGACAGCACCCACTGCGTCGCCTGGATGCCCTCGGGGGAAATCGGAGTGGGATTACCGCCCTCGATACTCTGGACCCAGAGCCGGAGACCCCGGTCTTTTTCGTTGCCAAGGAATACGAAGCGCGTGCTGTCGGGCAGCCAGTGCGCCCTGACCAGAGCGACGCCGGCATGGGTCAGCTTGCGGCTCTCGCCAGCTCCGGTGGGGAGAAGAATGCTCTCCAGCGGAGTGCGCACTTCACCGGCGATCACCCATTTCTGGTCGGGAGAAAGAGCATAGGCGGCGCCGTCGCCCAGCCGCACAGCGGGGGCGCCATCGGTATTACGGATGTAAGCGCTGTAGTTCTCGCCGCCGCCCTCGCCCGACTCCAGGAAGAGCAACGTTTTGCCATCGGGCGAGAGATCGGTAGGAGCGGACCAGTCCAGCCACGATAGATCCGCTTCTTTGGTGGCACTGGGGCCCATTCCTACCATGCCGACGCGCTGCACGTCGCGGGTTAGAAGGACACGTCCGTCGCGCGCCACGTCTTGCAGCGTAAGCGTGCCGGGTTCCCGTGCCAGCAGGCGCTCGGCCCCCGCAGGTGTGACGGCGTTGAGAAAGCGTCCATTGCCGACCTTGGCGCAACTGAACCAGACTTCGTCGCCAGCGGGCGACCACGCCAGGCCTTGAACCGATTCCCATTCTTCGGAGATGTTTTTCTTGTTGCCCGCCAGATCGACGAGCGCGACGAAGCCCTGGTCATCACGGCGTTGCGGGTGATCGAGGAAAGCAATCCACTTTCCGTCGGGCGAAAAGCGAGGATGGCTGATCCAGCCCGCGGTCTTGTAGAGAACTTTGCCGATGGGATACTCCAACCGGTTCTGCCCCGCGAGATCGCGAACCACAATGAAATTGTTGCCATCCGGAGACCAATCCGCCCACTCGACGCCTTCGAGAACTTCGCGTGGAGCCCCGCCTCCGAGCGGAACCCGGGCCAGGGTGCCATTGTTGATGTAAGGCTCGGTATTGTGGCTGTGCAGCAGAACGGCCATCTCCCCCTGGGACGAGACGGACTGCACTTCCGCGCCCTCCAGACCGAAGGGTCGTGACTCTGGACTTTCTGGGCGAGTGGTATAGATTTCGATGGGTCTTTCTTCCCAGGCGGCGCTGTAGAGCATGGTTTTGCCGTCGGAGCCAAAACGCGCCATGCGGATGCCGCCGTGACGGAACGTAAGTTGGTGATACACCGGTGGCGTCAGCGTCACAGGTTTGACGGTGAATCGTCCGAGGAGGAATCCCGCGGCCAGTGTTATCACGGCGACGCCGGCAATGAGCCACGGCGATGTCTTGCTTTTTGCAGTCGGAGTTGGGAGCGGCGATGTGGGGGTGGGCGCGGAAGACGCGGATGATTTATTCGCGCCGGTGGCGACGCGTCCCGACTCTTTGTCACGCCTTAGCCTTTTTAGATCGCCGCGCAATTCAGCGGCTGTCTGGCAGCGCAGGTCGCGATCCTTCTCCAACGTTTTTTCTATGATTTCTTCGAGCCGCTCGGGCACTTGCGGATTAAGGGCGGTCGCCTTTTCGGGCTGATGCTCGAGGATCTGGTTGAAGATCACCGCGGAAGTGCTGCCGGCGAAGGGTTGCCGTCCCGTAGACATTTCATAGAGGACGACGCCGAACGAAAAAAGATCGGTACGGGTGTCGAGCGGTTCACCGCGTGCCTGCTCCGGTGACATGTAAGCGACGGTGCCCATGGCCATTCCTGGCCCGGTCAGATTCAGGTCGTTGCCCGCCGTGGGCTGAGTGTTGGAAGCGCTGGTTGCAGGGGAGGCATTTACTTTCGCCAGCCCGAAGTCGAGGATTTTCACCGTGCCGCGACTGGTCAGAAAAAGGTTGGCCGGCTTGATATCGCGATGAACGATGCCCTTGGAGTGGGCAGCGTCGAGACCGTCGGCAATTTGCACTCCCAGATCGCAAATCGTTTCGAGGCGCAACGGCTGATTCTCGATGCGATGCTTCAGCGTCACACCGTCCAGAAACTCCATGGCGATGAACGCCTGTCCGTCGTGCTCTCCGATATCGTAAATCGTGCAGATGTTGGGGTGATTCAGGGCGGAGGCGGCTTGAGCTTCGCGTTGAAAGCGAGCGAGCGCCTGCGGGTCGCGCGAAACGTCGGGAGGCAAGAACTTGAGGGCGACGAAACGATGGAGGCGGGTATCCTCGGCCTTGTAGACCACACCCATTCCGCCGCCGCCGAGCTTTTCAACGATGCGGTAGTGGGAGATGGTCCGGTCGATCATGGAGTCGGACAATGGTATGCGGGGAGCCAAGGCTGCGTCAATAGAGAATGAGCAGCTTTTTGCGCAGCGTTGGGTTCAGGCGCGCCCCGCGAACTCGCGGGTCTCGGTCGATACCTTGATGGTTTCCCCTTGTTTAATGAAGAGGGGAACGCGGATTTCGATGCCCGTCTCCAGCGTCGCTGGTTTGGTTACGCTGCCGCTAGAGGTGTCGCCACGGACACCGGGTTCGGTGTAGGTGACATGCAGCTCAACATGGGCTGGGAGCTGCAAGCCGATGGGATTGCCATTGTACTTATGCAACTGGATGATGGCTCCTTCGACGATAAAATCCCTGGCGTCACCGACCATCTCGCCGGAAAGCGTTAGGGTCTCGAAGCTTTCCTGGTCCATGAAGTGGAACCCACCACCGTCGCTGTACAGGTAGGACGCATCGACGGTCTGCAGATCTGGGTCCTTGAACCTGTCGCTGGCCTTGAATGTCTTATCGAAGACGGCGCGGGTGAGAAGGTTGCGCATCTTGAGGCGGACGAGGGTTTGTGCGCCCCTGGCGGTGGGAGTAGAAACCTCCGCCTCGAGACACAGGTATGGGGTGTTTTCGAACTCGAAAAACATTTTGCGTTTCACGTCGATCGCATCGATCAGTGCGGCCATGATTCCCCCAGAGACCGGGGACGAAGCGGACTGGCTCCGATTCAGCCTCCGTTGAATAAATGATGAAATGACGAAACGCCCCTAGGATAACAGGCGGGCATCGCGGGATTAGTTTCCGAGCAGGCGGTTTCAGCATGTGCGACGACAGACACGACAGAAGTACCGCGCAATCAGTACGGGCGAGACCTGGTTACGGTAGCGGACAAACAAAGTTCGCGAACAACTCATCTCTCCTTGAGCTGAGAATGAGCTGAGAATCTTCGGCGACTGTGAGAAAAACGGAGGAGATAAAGAGATGTGGCCAAAAGGAGCGTTGTTCTTATGCCTGTCGTTCTTGCTTCTGCCCTTGCTGGCGCAGAAGCCCCCGGAGACATATCAAGAGGATGATCTGATCTCAAGCCTCCGCATGGCGGGAGTGCTCTGAATGTCCTTGTCCGCATACTGGCGTCGGTCCCATATCTCTCCCAACGCTGGTAGAGGTCAAAGGTCTACCTGCCAGCCTGTCGGACGAAAGCCTTTTCGGCGATGCGAAAGAAATTGTGACTATCGCGCAGGCAGAAAAGATAAAGACACCTGCAAATAGGAATGGGAGGAAGAACGGAATGTCGGCGGTACAATTTTCCCCCTGCCGGTCATCGTTGCACTGTGGGAATTCTCTCACTCGGAGGAAACATCAGCGGCGTATCAATAACTTACGGCGAACATCCGCGCATGGCAGGGCACGTGCATCTGCTTGAGGGTTGGCACAAGGTTGCTTGCTCAAGACGGCCGCAATTGATTGAGGACACTGCGATGAAGATGAAGAAGACACAATTCTCCTTCTCCATAATGTTGCCAGCGGTGGCGCTAATGGTTGCTCTGTGTTTCCTGGTGGCCTTGTCTTTTGCGATCCAGCCCCTGTTTGGACAGAGCGCGGCAACCGAGCAACCGTCAACGCAATTGCAGTCGCAATCGCAATCGCAATTCCGAGCTCAGAACGCTGGCAATGCCGTTGGGGTGATGACTTTCAGCGGACGAATCGTGAAGTCGGGCAATAAGCTCGTTCTGACAGATGCCGATAACCAGGTCACCTATCAACTCGACGACCAGAGAAAGGCGCAGGACTTCCTTAATAAGAGCGTGAAGGTGAGGGGAGTTCTGGACGCCGTCACAGGTACGATTCGAATTGCTGCGATCGAACCGACTTGATCTCTCAGCAGTATCCGTGTGAGCGCCAGCGAAGAAGCAAGCACAAACGAGTCACCTCCTTTGCTTCTACCGGCGTATATTTCTATATAACAGTTGGGCTTAGCGGACAACCTGTCCGAGTGCTATCGCGTCAAATTTCAGGCCGCAGGGACCCACATGCGATTGTTGAGTGTTCGACTCATTCTCTCTCTCATTGTCGGCATCACCCTGGTCTCGTCCGGTTTTTCCTATTATGAGGTGTTGGCCAGGAAGCACGCTTTGCGCAGTGACGTGGAGCGTCGCGACGAGATCCTGGGCGAGAGTCTGGTCGGCAACGCGGAGGGATCGTGGAATCTGGAAGGAGACAATGCCGGCTCCGACGCTGCATCCAACAAATCTGCCGGTAAAGTGCACGGCAAGGTCCAGAGGAAAGGTTCGAGCAAAGCTTCGAGTCGGGTTCAGAGCCAAACTCCAAATCAGGCTGCGAATCAACTTCCGAAGAACGAGCTGAGCCAAGCCTCGAAAAACGATCTGCAGGAACTCGTGCAGCGTTTCGGAAACCGGGAGAACCTGCTCGGCGTCGCCATTTACGACCTGCGGGGGGCGCCGGTAGCGATCACTCCGGAACTCGCGAAAACTGTCTCTGTCACTCCGGCCGCGGTGACCGAAGCCATCACGAGGGGTCAAGAAGAGAGTTCGTTCGTTCGCCTTGGAAGCGTGCTGGTACACATTCTCGTGTTGCCGATTCGACGTGAGACTCAAGTTGTGGGCTGCCTGGCCGTGGTGCACGATGTCAGTTACATCCGCGAGCAGAGCCTGCTGGTCTGGCGCCAGACGTTTTTTCGTGTGCTGGCCCAGGGGTTCCTCATCGTTCTGATCACGTTGCTGATTGTGCGCTGGAGCATCACCGGCCCGATTGCACGGGCGGCGCAGTGGATACGCGCTCTCCACACGGGGAACATTTCGTTCCGCCAAGGCGTGCCCGACCTCGACATGTTCCGTCCGCTGGCGCGCGAAGTTGCCACCATGGCCGAGAGTCTCAAGCACGCTCGCAACGCAGCCGTAAATGAAGCTCGTCTGCGAGAAGCTGGGGACTCGGTGTGGACGCCCAATCGTCTTTCGGCGCAACTCCGAACCCGATTGGACGATGGTCACCTGTTCGTGGTGTCGAATCGCGAACCTTACGTGCATCAGCGAAACGGAAAAACTGTGGAAGTGGTCGTCCCGCCGAGCGGCCTGGTCACGGCGCTGGAGCCCGTGCTCAACGCATGCGATGGCACGTGGATCGCGCACGGCAGCGGCAATGCCGACGCCGAAGTCGTGGACGCGACCGACCGACTGCGTGTTCCTCCCGAGGATCCCCGGTACAGTTTGCGCCGCGTCTGGTTAACCAAAGAGGAAGAGGAAGGCTACTACTACGGCTTTGCCAATGAAGGACTTTGGCCGCTGTGCCACATCGCGCATACGCGCCCGCTGTTTCGGGCTGGCGACTGGCAACACTACCAGGACGTCAACCGCAAATTCACCGACGCCGTGCTCGAGGAAATCGAGAATGTCGCGAAGCCCGTGGTGCTCGTGCAGGACTATCACTTCGCTTTAGTGCCTCGGCTGATCAAGGAAAAGCGCCCCGATGCCCGGGTGGCGATTTTCTGGCATATTCCGTGGCCTAATCCTGAAGCGTTTGGCATTTGCCCGTGGCAACGCCAGTTGGTGGATGGCCTGCTCGGCGCCGACCTCATCGGATTCCACATTCAGTCGCATTGCAACAACTTTCTGCAGACGATCGACCGCGTTGTCGAGTCGCGCGTGGATTGGGAGCATTTTTCAGTGCTTCGCCAGGACCACCGCACCATGGTCAAGCCTTTTCCGATCAGTGTGGCGATTACGGATGATGATGCCGCCGAAGACAACGATCGTGGATCCAACTTTCTCGAGCGCGTATCCCTGCTGCGGAGTCTCGGAGTGGAAGCAACTTTCATGGGAATCGGAGTCGATCGCGTCGATTACACGAAGGGAATACTGGAACGCTTTCTGGCCATCGAGCGCTTCCTCGATAAATATCCCAGCTATCAGGGAAAATTCACATTTGTGCAGATTGGAGCGCCCAGCCGCACGCATATCAAGCGCTACCACGATTTGCTCGCCGAAGTGGAAGCTGAGGCGGAGCGGATCAACTGGCGATTTCAAAGTGGAAGCTGGAAGCCCATTGTGTTCCTCAAGCGGCAACATAGTCATCAGGAGATTGAACCTTACTACCGAGCCGCCGATCTTTGCCTGGTGACTTCTCTGCACGATGGAATGAACCTGGTGGCCAAGGAATTCCTCGCGGCGCGCGGGGATGAACGAGGCGTCCTCATCCTCAGCCAATTTACCGGAGCGGCCCGTGAACTGCGCGATGCGCTGTTGGTAAATCCTTACGACATCGACCAGACCGCTGATGCGATCCGCGCCGCTTTGGAGATGGAACCGGAAGACAAACAGCTGCGCATGCACCGCATGCGGAAGGTCATCAAGGAACACAACATATACCGCTGGGCTGGGAATCTGGTGACCGAACTATGCGAGGTGCGGTTGGATGTAGCGGAGGATGGGCAGGCGAAAAGTCGTGCGAGCGCGTCCGTAGCGTGATTCCGTTGTGCACCCGCCAACGAAGAGCTCAAGAAAGAGAAGGGGAAGGAGTAATGCGTTGTTGAGGCCAGATGCACAATCTCAGCTCACGCCGTTTCTGCAATCTGTCGCCGAGGCACCACAGTCGGCGTTACTACTGGATTACGACGGAACCCTGGCGCCATTTCACACCCAGCGCGATCAGGCTTATCCGTACCCAGGGGTAGCGCTCATTCTGCAGGAAATTGTACGCAACGGCCGAACCCGCGTCGTGGTTATCACCGGGCGAGATGCGACGGAGGTTTTTCCTCTTCTTGATATTCACCCGCGCCCTGAAGTTTGGGGCGTCCACGGGCTGCAACGGCTGAAGACAGACGGCAGTATGGAGATGCCCCGCCTCGACGAGCGAACCCTCAACGGCTTATCGGATGCCGATCGCTGGCTTGGATACCAGCAATTGCGCGAGACTGCGGAATTCAAGACCGGAAGTATCGCCGTTCATTGGCGCGGGCTGAGCGAAAGTCGAGTGGTGGATCTTCGTGCGCGCGCGTGGCTCGGCTGGCGTCCCATAGCGGAATACAGCGGGCTCGATCTGCTGGAATTCGATGGGGGAATCGAAATTCGGGCTCCTCAAGCCGACAAGGGCGATGCGGTGCGCACCTTTCTCGGTGAGATCAGCGCGGAGATGCCAACCGCTTATCTGGGCGACGACTCGACCGATGAATCCGCTTTTCTGGCGATGCAGGGCCGGGGAGTCAGCGTGCTAGTGCGTCCCACGTGGCGGCAGACGGCAGCTAAATTCTGGCTGAAACCTCCCGATGAACTCGTCAATTTTCTCGGGCTATGGCTGAAGGCCTCCATAAAAGACGATGGCTTGGGCCACGGCGCGGCAGCGGCCGTGAATGTGTGACGAGCTTCGACCGTCGTGCGCCCGCGCCGCGCGCGTTTCAGGCCACGGTTCGCAAGATGTTTCGTAAACGGAGCAAAAGTCCCATCAGCGCCGCAACACTCGCCCACCAGATGACCAACGCAAAATTCACCACCCAGTCTGGCGCGGTTCCGACACGACGGAGCAAGAATGGCAAAAAATTCCAAGTGGTGATGTGAACATGATCCCAGGGGTCCTGAGTCATGGCTTCCGTATTTAGTCCCCAGGCATCCATCTTGCCCAGAGCGAAGGCGAAGATGTTCTTGAAACGCAGAGCAATGACGAATGTCGGATGTCCGAGCGTCTCCATCTGGTAAATTTCGAGTGGCAACCAGAAGGCCAATGAGGCTACCTGAATCGCCAGGCTAAGCACGATTAGCGTCCATCCTGTGCGCCAGATCGCTCTTCCCAAGTGTTCCCGATAGCGCATGAGCAGCGGCACAGCAATCAGTGTCACGATCTCCACTGAAGTCGAAACATAGCGGTCGCCCCAGGCGAAGTCGCCGCTCCAGAACGTGTAGCGCGCGTAAAAGCAGATATAGGCCAGCAACAGGAGAAGGGAAGTCGCGGCGTAGGCGCGCACTTCGGGAGTGAGGCGCTTCCATAGCCAGGCGACGAGGAAAATTGTCAGCACGAGAAGCGGATCGAAGAGAAAAATAGATTTTTCCGGCTGAAATAGCGGACCGATGAAGCCGGCGTGGAAGGGGGTGCTCCAGGGAAAATTCGCCGGCAAGGTTGGATCCAACTGGCGAGTTTCGCGGGCGAATACCGAAACGTAAGTGTTCGTGAATGACCCATAGCGATAAAACTGGTAGACACGATCGATGCCAAGGAAGAATAAGTAAACAGGTGCAGCGACCTTGCAGTAGGCGAGGAGACGTCCCCACAACGAGTGGCCACGTGCGCCTTCCCACCAAACGGCGAGCAAAAGAAAAACGCCAGCCGCAATCAGATCCAAACCTGTGGTGAGACGGGTCAGCAGGTTCAGACCCAGCGCGCACGATCCCATGAAGAGCGCTCGCCGGCTGTTGCTTCGCAGCCATTCGTGCTGAAATGAGAATCCCGTAAGCGTGAGTAACATGATGTAGTTGTTCTCCATCATGTTCTGTGTGTAGTGAAGGTGGGTGGTGCAGAACATCAGCGCCAGCACGCCCGCTACCGACTCCTTGACGCCAAAGCGCAACTGACCGAGCAGACGGAATGCAATGAGCGCGGTGAGAATGTTCACCAGGATGTTGGTGAGATAGCTGACCACGATACTGCGCACGGCAGGATCGTCGCCATAACCGGAGAAGATTGACCAGTGTGCGATCCACGTTCCCAGAAGATCGGCGGGCAGCATGATGAGCGATTGGCCAATGCCATACCAGCTATAAAGGCGACCGCCGCGGCCGTGCAGGCCGAACTCCGGATATTCGTTAGGGAAGACCTGCGGCTCCCCGGTCCAGAGCCAATGCGTGGTTTGCAGGCGATGGGTTGTGTCAGACGTCCCCAACTCGCCAGATTGCACGACGAATGCGAGCAGACCCGCCGTCAGACACAAAAGAAAGAGCGGATCGCGCAGCCATTGTCTGAAACGAGAAGTCATCGCTTGGATGGTAATTCGAAAGTTGCGATTTAAGAAGTATCGGCGGGACTGGTATTTGAATGATTCAGAAGAGACGCGTGATTTCGAATCGGTCAAACACGTCCGGCTAAGTTCTGCTGCAGGGTTTCGCTCTTCAATTCGCCCATCCAGCGCGCCAGGACCAGGGTCGCTACGCCGTTTCCAATCATATTGACCAAGGCTCTGAACATGCTCAGAAAACGGTCAATCCCGAGAATCAGTGCCATGCCGGCAACCGGAATGGTTGGGATCACAGAAAGCGTCGCCACCAGCGCGATGAACGATGCGCCTTGAACACCGCTGGCACCCTTGGACGTAAGAACGGCTACGGCGAAGATGGTGAGTTGCTGGGTCAACGTCAGGTGAGTATTGGTAGCTTGCGCGACGAACAGCGCGGCCATGGTCATGTACAGGCTGGTTCCATCGGTGTTGAACGTAAATCCGGTCGGGACCACCAATCCCACCAGCGATTTGGAGCATCCGAGCCGCTCCAGTTTTTCCATTAATGTGGGGATTGCGATCTCCGACGAACTTACTGCCAACACGAGCAGGATTTCTTCCTTGATGTAGGCCAGGAAACGGAAGATGCTGAAACCGGCAACCCAGGTAATGGCGCCCAACACGATCACCACAAATAGCGTGGAGGTAACCCAGAAAGTCCCGATCAACTTGGCCAACGGGCCGAGGGATGCGAGGCCGAACTTGCCAACCGTATATGCCATTGCACCGAAGGCTCCGATCGGGGCAAATAGCATCAGAATAGTGACGACTCGGAATACAACGTGCGTGAGCGAGTCGATGACTTCGACCAGCGGTTTGGCTCGCGCACCCGCCGCCGACAGCGCAAATCCAAAGAGTAGCGCCACGAACACGACTTCCAGAATATCTCCCTTGGCGAAGGCGTCAAACACCGTCGTCGGAATGATATGCATGAGAAATTCGGTGACGGTTTGCGCTTTTGCCTGTCCGGCATAATCGGCGACTGACTTGGCATCGAGCGTGGCGGCATTCACGTTAAAGCCGCTGCCCGGGTGAACGACGTTGCCCACTACGAGACCGATCAGCAGCGCAATCGTGGAAACAATCTCGAAGTAAACGAGCGCCAGGCCGCCGACGCGGCCAACTTTCTTCAGATTTTCCATGCCCGCGATGCCGGTGACGACGGTGCAGAAGATGATCAGAGTAATGATCATCGTGATCATGCGGATGAAGGCGTCGCCCAGCGGCTTCATCGCCATGGCGCGAGCCGGATCCACGTAGCCGAGCACGACCGCCAGCATGATCGCGACCACGACCTGCACCCAGAGGACGCGGTAGAACGGCGGTTTGCGTGATACGGGCGCGGTCTTTGCGGAAGCCGCCTGCGCGGGGATAAGGGTCGCCATCGTTAGTCGTCTTTCGTCACCTGATGCGTTGTTAGAGGAGAGCCGGGCGTCTCCGCGCTGCGGGACGGGCGAGACGCCCGTCGCTTCGCCTTCCGATTTATTTCGCGGGCTGCGGTTCAAGCGTGCGTACCAGCCACGGAATAATCACTTCCTTGAAGATGCGCGGATCGGGCCACACTCCAACCTGTCGTCCGAGGTGACCACCCGACGGATTGACCCACGCCGTCTTCGGCACGTCGCCGCCACTGAGCAGCAGGTAGATGTCAGAGATGGGTACTTGCGTATCCTTTACTCCGGCAAGAATGAGCATGGGCGCCATCGGCTTGCCCAGGAGGCCTTGTTTGACCAGCGACATCTTAGGCAACTCTTCCGCCATTTGATCCACCGTGGTGACATTATTGAAAATCGCCATCAGTGCCGGAACCTGATCGAAAAGATATTCGCGATTGCCGATCAGGGAGTTCATCAGAAATTCTTTTTGAAAGAAAGTGTCGACCGGCGGAGATTGGGCACTCGCTCCGCGCAGACGGTCGCGCTCGACGATCGCCATCTTCGTGGCCCAATATGCGCCCCAACTCACACCGTGCATGGCAACTCGATTCTTGTCGATCTCGGGACGGGTGGCGATGTAATCAAGCACGCGCGACAGCACTCGTTCCGCGTTTTCACTGACCTTGATCGGATTCTGTCCCGTGCCCGGCCCATCGACTGCCAGATAGCCAATGCCAAACGGCAGAATCGCGCTGAAGCTCTCGGCCAGATCTTCCTTGCGGCTGTCCAATCCATTCACCGCCAACACCAGCGGCACGGGCCCGTTGGCATTCTTCGGCAAACGCAGGTAGCCGATGATTTCCTTTCCTTCGAATGGAATGCGAACAATTTCCATCGGAGGGTCCCAGAACTTTGCGTGGTCCCGAAAAGCCTCAATCGCCTTTTCGTAGGATCGCTGCTTGCCGGGAGAGGCAGGAACGGGCCAGCGTCCGAAAGAATAAAGCCGCCAGGCTCGGATGTAATCAGCATTCGCTTTTGCGGGATCGGTTTTCTCCAGCGCCTTGGCTTCATTCATATAGCGATCAGCCACTGCCATAAAAGCCGCCGCCCACTCGTCTTTGTCGCGAGTATGAATGGAGTTGAAAGCCTCTCGAATGTCGCCGGGATCAAGCCCGATGAGCGGGTATTGTCCGACCTCGGCACGGTGAATCGCTTCCGTCCTGATCTCGTCGATGGTGCGCTCGCTATGTTGCTGGGATAAGCCCGGAATGCTCAGCGAGAAAATAAGAGCTGCAAAGATGGCGAATGACACGGCGAGTGACGTAATCAGTCCGGTAGAGGGGTGGCGAAGCGATAGCAATGTCGACACAGCAGGATTCCTTTCCGTTCAAAAAGATGGGGCCGGAGGGAGATCCGACCCCGATTTGCGAAAACCACTTGCTCAGAAGATCAACTTCAATCCCAATTGGACGGCGCGGCTGCCACCGGAACCAATGACCGGATTAGCGGCAGCGACGTCCGGTGTGGCGCATCCGCATCCGAAGGGACGGACGGAAGGGTCGTTGAAGCCGAAGCCGTTCTGTCCGCCGTAAGGGTTGGCGAGGTTCGGGTGGTTGAAAATGTTGAAGAACTCAGCCCGGAATTGTGCGTGCAGCCGTTCGGCAAATTCCCAGTTCTTGGCGACCGAGAAGTCCACATCTTTGAAACCAGTATCGGGGAAGGTGTTGCGGCCCATGTTGCCGAATTGCCCCAGCGGTGGTGGCAGCATGATGGAACTGCCTTGGGCATAGCAGCCAAAGAAAGCCAGCGATTCCGTGGACGCGCCCGGATTCCCACCGTCGAGAGCGAGAGCCTTGGCATTGCAGGCTGCATTGCTACTCGGAGTGGTGGGGGTATTGTTGCCAGCGAAATATGGAAGTCCAGACGGTGTCGACTTGAAATCGCTGGTGTTTCCGTAGAAGCTCCAGCGGATGGGCGTGTTTGCTGGAGGACTGACGGGTAGCGGCCCTATACCAGCCGCATCCGTTCCTTCATCCATCGGTCCCCAGTATTGGGAACTCTGTATGGTGACGATGGAGGTGAGTTCCCAGCCTTCCAGGCTCTGGAAGTAACCCTTTTTGCCGGGGATGGCGTAGGTGGCTGAAAACGTGAAGCGGTTACGAACATCGAAATCGCTGTTTGCGTATTCGCCGCCCGGGTTATAAGCGTTCTGCGGCAGTCCCGACCCGTAACCGAAATCCCAGTTCGCACTGACATCATCGAGCGAGTGCGAAAACGTGTAACCTGCCACCATGCTCAAGCCATGGAAGTTTCTGGTGGTCAGCGTCGCTTGCAGGCCGTTGTAATTGGACCGGTAGACGTTGGCCATTTGGAAGATGTTGCTCAAATAGGGGAACTGTCCGTTCAAAGGCCCGATCTCGGGAGCGACTTGGCAGTTGGTGTTATTCACCGTGTCGTAAAAGCCTTTTAGCAACGCATCCGCCGTACAAGCAGCGACATTCGCTGCGGGCCATCCCGAGCCGACCGGCGGTTGGTTAATGTCGCGAATGCCGGTTAAATTTCCGCCGTGGTTACCGACATACGCGACCTCCAGCGAAACGTTCGGGGTAATCGCATGCTGCATGCTGAACGACCAGTTCCAGACGTAAGGCGTGGTGAGGTTACGATTCACCGTCATGATGGGACAGGGACTGTTGAAACAATTGATATTGGGGCTGCCGTAGAGCGGGCCCGTGTCCCACTGCACAGGCGTGGGGTTGAGAAAGTAGGGCAGGGAAACGTTGCCGGTCGTGATGGTTCCGCCGGAAGTATTGCCGCTACCATCAATCGGTGCGCCGGTGGGCACGCTGCCCGGTCCAAAGGCATTGTTGAAGGCAATGAACGATTGCCAGTTCACGGTTTCGTAAGTCAGTCCCGCGCCGCCACGAAGCACGGTTCGTCCCGTACCAAATACGTCCCACGCAAAGCCTCCGCGTGGGGCGAAATTGGTGTGATCAGGTTTGTAGAGACTGCTGATTGAGTTGGGTCCCGTTTGCACTTGTACCAGCCCGACATTCGGAACAAAATTCCCCAGCAAATTATGCTGTTCCTGCGGAACTGAGCTGAATTCGTAACGCAGACCGAAATTCACGGTCAGCTTCCGGGACACGCGGAAGTCGTCCTGAACAAAACCCGAATATGCCCAGTTATGCAGATGCAAAGTCGGGTTGCCCACGGTCACGGACGCCTTGAAGGGATAGCCTGCGAAAAAATCCTCGAGTGGAGTCGAATTGGGATTCAGGATACCGCCGAGAAACGTGATGCTGCCGCGGGCGTTTCCGTAGGCAGCGTTCGTGACATCGTTGTAGTGCAACTCGCCGCCAAACTTCAGGGAATGCTTGCCGGCGGTGTACGAAACGTGGTCGATGACCTGGGTGATGGAGTCGGGCCCCTGGAACTTCGGCCATTTGAAACCGCCGGGTCCAGTGAAATAACCGCCAAACGAAATGCGCGGTAATCCGCCTGTGTTAGGCCCGACCACGCCGGTGTCGAGCCCGTAACTGGATGCGGGAGTATTGAGATCGCCCGGCAGGGTCGGTTGGTACAGGCGGTTATAGCCAAAGCGCGCTTCATTTACCCAACGCGGGCTCGGAGTCCACACCCAGCTTCCACCGGCCACCTGGGCTCGCGTGTGAATGTCAGAGCGCCATTTTGATTGCAATTCGGGGAAGTCCTCTACCGTTCCGGTGTTGTTACCGAAGAAATACATCCCGCTGATGCGGTGATTCTGGTTGAGGTTAGCATCCACTTTTCCGATCACATTGTAGATCGTAACGTCGTTGGGAAATCCGTTGGGAATACCAATGCCTTGCGTGTTGTTGGTGGGAAAGCCAGTCCCATTGCATGTGCCAGATAGCGTACAACCGGCAATCGTCAAGCTAGCCGGGCTGACTGGCACTCCCCCTGCTTCGAGGTCTGCGATCACGTCTGGGATACTGTTTTGGCAGTCACCTGTAGTGAGGAAAAGACAATTATGTAGCGGCGGGCAACGACTGCCATCGACGGGCTGGTGACACCCCCGAAAGAGTTTCCAACGTCATACATCTGACTTTCGTAGGCGCCGAAGAAAAAGACTTTGTCTTTGATGATCGGCCCGCCCGCGCTGCCGCCGTATTGTTCCAGCGTTCTTGGGAGCTTGGGGTTGGGTATGGTGTTGAAAAAATTGCGAGCGTCCATCACGCCGTCGCGTCCAAATGCGAATGCCGTGCCGTGAATCTGATTGGTGCCGGACTTCAAAGCGACGTTCACGACCGCGCCGGGTTTCCAACCAAATTCCGCGGGCGGTAATTCTTCCACGTTGAATTCCTGGATGGAGTCGATCGGCAGAATCGTGGCGGAATCGCCGGCGATGCCGGCGCCATTAATGATGGCCTGGCCGGAGTAGGGCTCGCTGTTGAACAAGCCTTCAATAAAATAGGAATTGTCTTCCGCGCGGAGTCCGTTGGTGCTCGTGGTCGAGAATCCGCCGCCGGGATATCTGATGACGCCGGGACGAAGTTGCAGGAGGTTCTCATAGTTGCGGCCGTTCAACGGCAGATCATTAATCTCGGCATTGCTCAACGTGCCGCCCAAGGTCGCCGAAGTTGTATTGACCATGGCAACTTCGTCGGTAACCACGATCGTCTCTGAAACCTGTCCGGTTGGCAGAGCGATGTCGACGCGCACGTCCTGCGCGACTTCGAGGCCGATATTGGGCCGTTCGACGCTCTTAAACCCCTTGGCTTCGGCCCGAACTTTGTAAACGCCGGGCTGCAACTCCGGGACGGCGTAGTCTCCGGAAGTATCGGTGGCAACGGTTCGCGTGGTGCCGCGCTGCGTGTCGGTGACTACGACCGAGGCCCCAGCCACGGAGGCTCCGGACTGATCGGTGATGGTTCCGAGAATTCGTCCATTGGTAGTTTGCGACGAAAGGGAGACGGCGAACATCAGGCAGACGATCAGGCAGACGACGCCCAGAACACGAACGCCATTCGACGGAGAATGCATTCACAACCTCCACGTCCTCAATGAGGATGGAAGAAATTTGTCAGGTCGCAGAGTTCGCGACGGCTGTCGGTCTACAATCAAAAAATCGAGCGATTTGAAGATATAGCCTTGACGTGGCCTACCCGTCAAGTAGTATTGTGGTCCGACCACAGATGCAGTGGCCTACCCCCAGGCTGCTGCCTTTGAGAGGGATGGCGCGGGCATTCATCGAAGGCAATGATCGGAAGAATCAGGCATGGCAATAGCAACCATCAATCCTGCGACCGGCGAACTCCTGAAGAGTTTCGAACCACTCAGCGAAGCGCAAATTGAGCAGAAGTTAGAACGGGCGGCAGTCGCATTCCGGGTTCATCGGCAAACATCGTTCGCCGATCGCGCCGCGAAAATGATGCGGGCGGCGGACATTCTGGAAAAGGAAAAAGACGAGTGTGCCCGTTTGATGACGCTCGAAATGGGCAAGCCTCTGAAGGCGGCGGTGGCCGAGGCGCTGAAGTGCGCCACCGGATGCCGGTACTATGCCGAGCACGCCGAAAAATTTCTGGCCGACGAAATTGTGGAAACTGGAGCGAAGCGCAGTTTCATTCGCTATCTGCCGCTTGGTCCGATCCTCGCCGTGATGCCGTGGAACTTTCCCTTCTGGCAGGTAATTCGCTTTGTGGCGCCCGCATTAATGGCGGGGAATGTGGGCCTGTTGAAGCATGCTTCAAATGTTCCCCAGTGTGCGCTTAAGATTGAAGACATTTTGCGCCGCGCGGGTTTTGCGGAAGGTGTGTTTCAGACACTGCTGATCGGCTCCGGCCCGGTGGATGGCATCCTCAACGATCCTCGGGTCGTGGCCGCCACTCTAACCGGCAGCGAACAGGCGGGGATTCAAGTCGGTGTTTCTGCAGCCAAGCGCATCAAGAAGGTTGTGCTCGAACTGGGAGGCAGCGATCCTTTTATCGTGATGCCGAGCGCTGATCTCGACACGGCGATCGCCACCGCAGTCGACGCGCGCGTGCAGAACAACGGTCAGTCGTGCATCGCGGCCAAGCGCTTTATTGTGTCGGAAAGAATTGCCGACGAGTTCGAACGGAAGTTTGTCAAACGCATGCAGGAATTGCGTGTGGGCGATCCGTTCGAAGAGAGCACGCAACTCGGTCCGCTGGCCAACGCGGACGCTGTTGCTTCTCTTGATGCCGACGTCAAGAAAACTGTGGCCGCGGGCGCACGGGTCTTGACCGGGGGGCATCCTCTGGATCGTCCCGGCAACTTTTACGCGCCGACCGTCTTGGCCGACATTCCAAAAGCTTCGCCCGCTTATAAGGAAGAATTCTTTGGCCCGGTGGCGTCGTTATTTCGGGTCCGGGATATCGATCAAGCGATCCATGTGGCCAACGACAGCCGTTTCGGACTCGGCGCCAGCGCCTGGACCAACGATCCCGCGGAGACCGAGAGATTTATTAACGAACTGGATGCAGGGATGGTCTTCCTCAATAAGATGGTGGCATCCGATCCGCGCCTGCCTTTCGGCGGGGTCAAGTATTCCGGGCACGGACGAGAACTCGCCGAACATGGTATTTGGGAGTTTGTGAACATCAAGACGGTTTGGATTCAGTAGTCGAGACTACATGATCGCGAAGGTCTATGGTATAGTGGTTGGACCACTATACCTATAGTTTGGAGCCGCGAGATTGAGGGGCATAATGACAGATGTGGTAGATCCCCTGACCGCCAAGCCGGTATATCGGGCCGTAAAAACGTCTCGTTTGTACGAGCAGATCGTACAGCAGGTGGAAGACTCCATTCTAAAAGGTCAACTCAAGCCTGGGGACCAGTTGCCGGCCGAGCGCGATCTGGCCCAGCGTTTTGGAGTAAGCCGGACCGCCGTGCGGGAAGCAGTGAAGACATTGCGCGAGAAGGGCCTGGTTGAAGCCTATTCCGGGCGCGGCACGTTCGTGACGAACGGCACATCGCAGGCCATGCGGCAATCGCTGGACCTGATGATCCGGATCAATCCGCAGGAAGGATTGTCGAACCTGGCCGAGCTGCGACTTGTTCTGGAGCCAGAGATTGCGAGTCTGGCGGCCGGGCGAATTGAGGAACAACTGCTAAGCACGATGCGAGATGCCGTGGCGCTGATGGATCAGAACCTGCATGACCCCGAAGCCTACGTGGAAGCAGATTTGGATTTTCACCTGGCGCTGGCCGAAATGGCAGGGAATCCGCTGATTCTCTCGCTGCTGGATTCTATTGTCGGACTCTTACGCGAACAGCGCAGCCGCATCTTCAATGTAAAGGGAGGGCCGGATCGAGGGCAGTTTCATCACAAACGAATTCTAGCGGCAATCGAGCAGCGCAATCCCGAAGCGGCGCGAGAAGCGATGCGCGCTCATCTCAAACAGGTTCTGGCGGATTCGTCGTCATTGCGCAACCCATCAAGCAAGAAGTAATGCTCCGAGAATGCTTCGGCAGCAGTCTCTAAGCTGCCGTCACAAGCGAAAGGGAATTGGTTCCATGGCCAAACTTGGCTTCATCGGTCTCGGTGTGATGGGCGGCAACATGGTGGCCCGGTTGCTCGAAAAAGGGCACACCGTAACTGGCTACAACCGGACGCGCGCAAAGGCACAGTGGTTGATCGACAAGGGCATGAAGTTTGCCGATTCTCCGAAGGCCGTGGCGCAGGCCGCCGATGTGACGTTCGCCATGGTGACGAATTCCGCAGCCCTCGCGGCCGTGACCGAGGGGCCCGATGGCCTGCTCGCTGGCTTAAGCCCGGGCAAGTTCTATATCGACATGAGCACGGTGAGCCCGGAAGTCAGTCGCGCGCTCGCGGCGAAAGTCCGCGAGAAGGGTGCCGACATGGTGGATGCTCCGGTTTCGGGGAGCGTTATCACTCTGCAGCAAGGCAAGCTCTCCGTCATGGTCGGAGGGCGCAAAGAGACCTTCGAGCGCCTGAAGCCATTGCTGCTGGACATTGGTCCGAAAGTAACGCACGTGGGCGACAACGGCGTGGCGCTATCGATGAAGATTGCGTTGAATCTGCAATTAGCGGTGCAGATGCTGGCTTTTTCCGAAGGCGTGCTGCTCGCGGAAAAGAGTGGGATTGCGCGTGAAGTCGCGGTTGACGTGATGGTGCACAGCGCGATCGCCTCGCCGATGATTCAGTATCGCGGCCCTTTTGTCTTGCAGCAGCCGGAAGAAGCCTGGTTCGATGTGAACATGATGCAGAAAGATATGCTGCTGGCGATGGAATTGGGACGCAAGCTGAATGTACCGGTTCCGACAACCGCGGTCAGCAATGAGTTCCTCACGGCGGCGCGCGCCATGGGCTGGGAGAAACTGGACTTCGCGGTCGTGTTTGACGTTTTGGCGCGCATGTCGGGAATCCAAAAATAAAGAACTGAAGAATGAAAGTTTCAGAAATGACCACCGCCACTCAGCCAAAAGAGGTTCCGGGAAAAGTCGATCTATGGTTGCGCATGTATCGGCAGATGGTTGCCATCCGCCAATTCGAAGCGCAGGTCAACGAACTTTACACCAGGGCGTTGATGCCAGGCCTGGCGCATCTTTATGTCGGTGAAGAGGCGATTGCGGTAGGCGTATGCGAAGCTCTCGAGCGCACGGACTACATCACCAGCACTCATCGCGGTCATGGACATTGTCTCGCGAAGGGCGCTTCTCCCGATCGAATGTTCGCAGAGCTGCTGGGGAAAGAGGCGGGGTACTGCAAGGGCAAAGGTGGTTCCATGCACATTGCCGATCCGGCGACGGGCAATCTTGGAGCGAATGCCATCGTCTGCGGCAGCGCTGGCATTGCCACCGGAGCCGCTTTTTCAGCGCGCTGTCTCGGCAACGGCCGCGTGTCAGTATGTTTCTTCGGGGAAGGCGCGCTCGGCCAGGGAATCCTTTATGAGGAGATGAACCTGGCCCAACTTTTCAAGCTTCCAGTAATTTATGTGTGTGAGAACAATCTCTACAGCGAATACACGCATTATTCCGAAACCACCGCCGGAGATATTCGGATGCGCGCAACTGCATTCGGTTTGGAAAGTGCGAGCGTCGACGGTCAAGATGTGCGCGCCGTCAACAGCATCGCGCAGCGCCTGGTCGATCGCGCGCGCCGTGGTGACGGCCCCTCCTTCCTCGTGTGCGACACCTATCGCTACCATGGACATCACGTCGGCGACATCAACCGCGAATACTACCGCTCCAAGCAGGAAGAACAGAAATGGAAGACAGAGCGCGACCCGATAGCAAATTTCGGGAAATGGTTGGTGGAACAGAGACTCGCAGACCAGACGACGCTCAATCAAATGCAATCGGTAGTCGAATCGGAGATGAAGAAGGCAGTCGATTTCGCCGTGGCAGCGCCCTATCCAACGGTGGACGAAGTGGACGAGGACGTGTATGCCTGAGGCCGATCTTCACGCGCGGCATCAGCAGGCGCAAAACGACCGCGAGCTCACGTTCGCGCAGGCAATTCGCGAGGCTCTCGCCGAAGAGATGCGCCGCGATCCCACCGTATTCATCATGGGCGAGGATGTGGCCGAAGCCGGCACTCCCTTCAAAGTTCTCTCTGGCCTGTTGGAGGAGTTCGGCAAACAGCGTGTGCTCGATACGCCGATCTCTGAGGCTGGCTTCACTGGGCTCGCCGTAGGCGCGGCGATGACGGGAATGCGTCCGGTGGTCGACATCATGTTCGGCGACTTCGTTACTCTGACCATGGACCAGATGGTCAATCAAGCCGCCAAGGTTCACTACATGTCAGGAGGAAAGTGGAAAGTGCCGATGGTGATGCGCACCACCATGGGCGCGACTCGCCGCTCGGCCGCGCAACACTCGCAGTCGCTCCATGCCTGGTTCTGTCATGTTCCCGGTTTGAAAGTGGTTCTGCCTTCAACTCCCTACGATGCCAAAGGTCTGTTGAAGGCAGCGATTCGCGACGAGAATCCAGTTGTCTTCTTCGAAGATAAGATGATGTACAAACTCAAGGGCGGCGTACCCGCGGAGGAGTACACCGTACCGCTGGGCGTAGCGGACGTGAAGCGCGTGGGCGACGACATCACCCTGGTTGCCACCAGCAGTATGGTGCAAGTGGCGCTAGGCGCGGCCACCATGCTGCAAGAAGTTGGAATCAGCGCCGAAGTGGTTGACCCGCGCACCCTGTGGCCGCTCGACGAAAAAACTCTGATCGAATCGGCGAAGAAGACCTCGCGAGCCATCGTCCTCGACGAAGGCTACGAACGCTACGGTGTCACCGCCGAACTTGCCTCGGTGATCGCCACCGGCGCATTCTATGATCTGGATGCCCCGGTCAAACGCATGGGCGCAATGCATATTCCAATTCCGTTCTCGCCGCCTTTGGAAGATGTAACCGTGCCGACCGAACAGACTGTGTTTGAGGCGGCGAAGTCGATGTGCGGGAAGTGATAGGGGTCCTTCGACTCCGCCGGAACTTCACTTCGTGAAGTTCCGGCTGCGCTCAGGATGACAGTTCTTTAATGTTCCAGGAGAATTTATGGCTTTGCCTACGTACGGAACGATGGCGGTGGATTGGGAAAACCGGGTTGATTTCGATCGCCTGCGTCGCGAACGCCTGGCTCGCGCCAAGGATCTTCTGCAGAAGTCTGAGATGGGCGCCCTGCTGTGCTTTGACATGAATAATGTCCGCTACCTGACCGCAACCCACATCGGTACGTGGGCGCAGGATAAGGCGAATCGATTCACTCTCCTCCCGCAAAATGACGAACCGATTTTGTGGGATTTCGGATCGGCCGCGAAGCACCACCAATTGCACTGTCCATGGATTGGCGAGAGGTCGCGTGCTGGAATCTCGGTGCTCCGCGGCGCCATGACGCCGGAGATGGGGCGGGCGGAAGATGTGGCGAAAAAGATTCGTATCGAACTTGAAATGCGCGGCCTGCACAAAGAACCCGTGGGCATCGACATCATCGAACTGCCCGTCCTTTTTGCTTTGCAAAAAGAAGGAATCAAAGTTGTCGATGGTCAAGCTCTGATGTCGGAAGCGCGGCTGATCAAGACGCGCGATGAGATCACGTTGCTGAACACATCCGCCATGATGGTCGACGCTGCTTATGATGAACTCTATCGAGCCATGAAGCCAGGCATGAGCGAAAATCAGGCGGTAGGCCTGGTCAGCAAGGTGCTCTACGATTTAGGTTCCGAGTACGTGGAAGCCGTGAACGCAATTTCAGGGGAGCGCTGCAATCCGCATCCGCACGTTTTTTCCGACCGCGTGCTGCGTCCGGGAGATCCCGTGTATTACGACATACTCCACTCCTACATGGGCTACCGCACTTGCTACTATCGCTGCTTCACCATTGGATACGCCTCGCACGCGATGAACGACGCGTATAAACGATGCCGCGAATATCTGGATGCCGCGATTGAACTCGTGCGTCCCGGCCGCACCACGGCCGAGATTGCCGCCGTGTGGCCGAAGGCACAGGAATTTGGCTTCCCGAACGAAGAATCCTGCTTTGCTTTGCAGTACGGTCACGGCATCGGCCTCGCCATCTGGGAAAAACCGGTAATCAGCCGTCTTGTCTCGCTCGATCACCCCTGCGAAATCAAGCCGGGTATGGTGTTCGCGCTCGAAACTTTCTGGCCTTCAACCGATGGCTGGAGCGCGGCACGCATCGAAGAGGAAATCGTGGTCACCGAAACTGGACACGAAGTTATCACCCGCTTCCCAGCCGAGGAGCTGCTGGTAGCGGGCCGACACTATTTCACGGTCGATGGTCCGCTTCCCGCCATCCGCGAAACAGAAGCGAAGCCCAGCAAGCGTGTCCGCGAAATGATCGAAGCCAGTTCCCGCCAAGAGCGAGTCGAGGTAGGGGACTAAAAGACGTTCCCGCAGAGACGCGACCAGCCGCGCCTTTTCTGGCGTGATGAATCGTTGTGGAGTGACGGGCGTCTTGGCGAGCTCGGGAGCGAAGCCGAAGGGTTCCAGCAATAGGGCGGCCGGGCGAGGACTCCCGACTCTCCACCAGCAAACTTGAAATCTTGAACAGGGTTTTTTAAATTATGGCGATCAGTGTGGTTATGCCCGCGCTTGAAATGGCCCAGGAAACTGGCAAGCTCATTTCCTGGCTAAAAAAAGAAGGGGAATCGATCGCCAAAGGCGAACCATTGCTCGAGATCGAAACCGACAAAGCCGTGATGGAGATCGAATCCCCCGGCGACGGCGTTCTCTCCGGCATCAAGGTGCAGGCTGGTGCGGAAGTGCCCGTAGGCCAGACCATCGCATGGATCGTGCGTCGGGGAGAAGTTGCTCCAACGGACGAAGTAACAGTCGCGTCGGGAAGAAAAACCACGGCGGCTGTGGGTTCGTCTATGGGAGCCGCGAATCAGGGGACGACTTCTGCCCCGTCGGCAGCGCCATCCACGCCGCAAGCGGCCAAGATTTCACCCAAAGCGCGGCGTCTGGCGGGCGAACGCGGCGTGAATCTCGCACAAGTCCAGGGATCCGGGCCTGGCGGAGAAATTCTTGCGTCCGATATTCTCGCCGCTGCCGAATCCAAAGCCGCCACGTCGTCCGCTGCTGTGAACGCCGGCAGCGCCATCTCGCGGCTAATGGCGGAACGTACGACGCAAAGCTGGACGACGGTTCCTCATTTCTTCGTCAGTCGAGAAGTGGATGCCGGAGCGCTGAATGCGGCCCGGCAATCGCTCGGCGCGCAGATTGAACAACCGGCGATCGAAGAATCGCGCCGGGTAAAGCTCACGCATACCGATCTCCTCGTAGCCCTGGTCGCGCGCACGCTTCAGAAGCACCAGCGGATGAATGCAAGCTGGACCGGTGATGGCGTCCGCGCCAACGCCGACATTAACATCGGTCTAGCGATGGCGGTAGACGATGGAGTGGTGGCGCCGGTGATTCAGCATGCCGACAAAGCCGCGCTGGGCGAGATTGCAGCGCAACGCCGCGACCTTACCGAACGCGCGCGTAGCGGCAAGCTGCGCCCCGCGGATCTTGCGGGCGGCACGTTCACCATCAGCAATCTCGGCATGTTTGGAGTGGACGCCTTCACCGCGATTATCATCCCGCCCCAGGCCGCGATTTTAGCGGTCGGAAGAATCGCGGACCGGGTCGTGCCGGTCGGTGTTGGTCCTGATACTTGTCCCGGGGTGCGCCCCATGATGACGTTGACGCTTTCCAACGATCATCGTGTCGTGGATGGCGCGCGGGCAGCCGAGTTTCTGCGGGATCTGGTCGAGGCCATCGGCAATCCGCAGCCTCATCTCATCGCAATTTAGTCTTGCGTCAAATTCGTCACTTCATGGCAGACAAAAGAGCCCTGGCCACAAGTTCCTTCGTCGGTTCGTCCAAATCCATTGACGCGCCATTCAGGCTGGCCTCGGCGGCTAAGTGTTTGTTCTTAATCCCGATGTAGACAGCGCTGTAGGAAGTGTCCCCAAGATTCTCCACCTTGTGTTTAAACGGCGGGAACCATCTGGCCTCACCCGGCTTCGCAACGACCTCTTGTGTCTTGCCATTCTCATCCGTGAATCGCAAATGCCCGCCCGTGAGAATCACCACCACCCCTCCGGGATGCGCGTGCAGGTTTGATTTTTCATGCGGTCCATAATGCACGTTCACAACCTGCACATATTCATTCTCAAACGCCAGCTTGTAATGGGTGGGCTCAACCTTAGTGGGATCTTGCGCGAGCGCCGCGGCGCAGAAACAAAAGCTCAACACTGCGGCGTAAAGTGATTTCCCGGACAACGATTTTCGCATGAGAGGGGGCCTCGATGGACTGTTCAAGCTGTCCTCAAGGTTATCCGCCTCGAAACATCTGTCAACAATAGAACACAGCTTTGGACCAAAGTGGTAAGAAGGGGAACCGAACACCCTGCAGAAAAACTCGAGCAGAGGCGAGGCTTGCCTCATCTTTAATTGTGCAGCGTGAGAGACCTCGACTGATTTCTTCCGTCGCCTGCTAGTACGAAGGGAGACCCCCCGGCTTTGCCGGGGAGGCAGCAAAAGTTTGACAGATACAGGAGTCCATCGCAGAAACTCCAGAACGTGAGCCGCCAAGCACACGAAAAGGAGTTTCGCGATGGACGAAATGGAAAGCCTAAGCCATACGAAGTGGGAGTGCAAATACCATGTGGTGTTCATCCCCAAGTGCCGCAGAAAGACGCTATACGGGGAGCTGCGGCAGCACTTGGGCGAGGTATTCCGGAAACTGGCCACGCAGAAGGAAAGTCGAATTGAAGAAGGGCACCTGCTGCCCGATCACGTGCACATGATGATCGCCATTCCGCCGAAGTACGCGGTGTCGCAAGTGATTGGGTTTATCAAGGGGAAGAGTGCGATTCACCTGGCCCGGGTGTACGGGGAGCGGAAGAGGAACTTCGTCGGACAACATTTTTGGGCTCGGGGGTACTACGTGTCCACGGTGGGGCGAGATGAGACCGTGATTCGGGACTACATCCGGAACCAGGAGCAAGAGGACAAACGATTGGACCAAATCAACCTGTGGCGCTAACGGCCACCGTTTCCGGTGGCCCCAGAAATTCGGGGCCGCGTCAGCGACCCCGCCTAGCCGCTTCGAGCGGCTCACAGACTAAAGCCCCCGGCTCTGCCGGGGGATACTTACACTGACGGACGACAGGGAGGCACTCTTCCGTGCGTCGACGCGCCAAGAATGAAAACGAGGATGAAAACAAGGAAGACGCGGGACTTGGAACCCGTGGCGTGTGGGCCGGTGAGAAAGGAAAGCATTGGCAGGGAGCTACGCAAATTCCTGTGGCCCTTAGTGTCTCGTTCGGCTACGACAATGTGAACGAGTGGCTCAAGGTGGCACAAGGCAAGGCGCCGGGTCACATCTATAGCCGAAACAGCAATCCCACCGTGGCCGCGTTCGAAGAAAAAATAAGAAATCTGGAGACGGCCGAAGCCGCCACCAGTTTTTCCAGCGGGATGGGCGCGATCAGCAATACGCTATTCGCCCTGCTGTCGCCGGGCGATCGGGTGGTCTCCATTCACGATACCTACGGCGGAACGAACAAGCTCTTTGTCGAATTCCTGCCGCGCTTCGGCATCAACGTGTCGCTCTGCGATACGAACGATCACAACGCGATCGAAGCCGCGATTCGCCGGGGCTGCAATGCCGTGTACCTGGAGAGTCCCACGAATCCGACGGTAAAAGTTGTCGATCTGGCGCGCCTGGCCGCCGTCGCCCATCGTCCGGCCGCTGCCCATCGTGGCCGCGCCGTGGTTATTGTGGACAATACCCTGGCCACCCCGATCAATCAACAACCGCTGAAACTCGGCGCCGATCTCGTCATTCATAGCGCCACCAAGTTTCTCGGCGGGCACGCCGATGCCCTCGGAGGCGTGGTCTGTGGCGCCGCCGATCTGGTGCGGCGCATTTATCACTTTCGGGAGATTACCGGCGCCTGCCTCGATCCCATGGCCGCTTACTTGCTTCTTCGAGGAATGAAAACTCTTCATCTTCGCATCGCACGCCAGAACGAGAGCGCGCTAAAGATTGCGCGATTCCTGGAATCTCACCCCCAAGTAATCAAGGTCTTTTATCCTGGTCTGGAGTCTCACGACCACCACGAAATTGCTCGCCGGCAGATGCGCGGTTTTGGAGGCGTGCTCAGTTTTGCTCTTCGAGGCGGTTTCGATGCGGTGAAAGTTTTTCTGCCGCATCTGCACTATGCTCATCTGGCGGCGAATCTGGGAGCTGTCGAGACGGTCGCGGGTCCACCCGCCACCACCAGCCATGTCGAATCAAGCAAAGAGGAACGCGCGGCCAGCGGCATTCCCGAGGCCCTCATCCGTTACTCGGTAGGAATTGAAGACACCGAAGACCTGATCGCCGATCTCGGTCAAGCGCTAGTCAAGACTCTTCCGAAGAAGGGGCGGGCAAGATCAAGATCGTGATCATGAGCATGAGCAACGTGTCTGAGGCGCATCAGGGGGCTGCGGCGAGTGGCTGGCGTTTGGACCCGATTCGAACGGTGTCCCAGTGAACCGGGTCCCAGTGAAGCGGGTCCCACTCTTGACAGGACCTACGATTGAGGCAGCTCGAATACTATCTGCACTTCCTCAGTCGTGTCTTCAGGTGCAGTTTCAAACTTCCATTTGGACACCGCTTCGGTCGCGGGTTGGATCAGCACCGGGCTGCCTCCGAGCACCTTCGACGATTTAACCTTCCCATTCGCCCGGACCACAACTTCCAGCCTGACCACTCCGGTAATGCGCATGCGCTTCGCGATTTCGGGATAGAAAGGAGGGATTCTGCTGACCACTTTCCGTTCCGTATGGTCCGGCGCCTGGGCTGCGCTCGTCCCACTGGACATAGCGGCAAACAGCGCCACCGCAATTATCAAGATGCCTGCTCGACGCATTTGGGGAATGAACCCTTCTGCTCTACTGTATCGGCGGGCGCCGCCCGGTGGAAGTGCCGAAGGTAATGGCTAGTGGCGGGAGTTCGGATTCCACACGTAGCGGCACTTTTGTCTGTAGGTCATATCAGATGGAGAGGCTCAACTCTACTCAAAGAGCGTTTCTTCGATCAGCTCGCACAGAATATGTCCGGTTAAGATGTGCGCTTCCTGAATGCGAGGGGTCTGATCGCTCGGTATGCAGATGCAGTGGTCGACGGCGCTCGGTAATTTTCCGCCGAGTCTTCCGGTGAGACCGACGGTGACCAGTTTTTTCTCGCGGGCTACGTCCAGTGCGCGCAGCACGTTGGGAGAGTTTCCGCTGGTGCTGAGGCCGAAGGCCAAGTCGCCGGGAGTGCCGATCCCCTGCACCTGGCGCGCGAACACTTCGTCAAACGAATAATCGTTACCGATGGCGGTTAGAACAGAAGAGTTGGTGGTCAGCGCCCAGCCCGAGAGGCTTTTGCGTTCTTTCAGGAACCGTCCGCTCAGTTCCGCGGCCAGGTGCTGTGCGTCCGCGGCACTGCCACCGTTACCGAAGAATAGAATCTTGTTGCCGGAGCGGAGACACTTCGTCATCGTATCCGCGACCTTGACGACGGTGCTCAAGTACGCCGCAGATTCCAGCAGACTCTGCATCACCGATGTGCAGTCGTGAATTCTGGCCACCGCCAGGGACTGCGCTTTATCCGCGTTCATAGAAGATCTCCCGAGCCGCAGTTGCCCGCGGCGGCAAAACAAAAGATTCAATCGTTTTCCGAAGCATCGCCTCGCGAACATCCCCTCGCGAAGCATCACGAGCTCGCACTCGCTTGCGCCTCGTTATCCCGCAGTGGTTCTCCCGGACCGTATTCAAAATTAATTCTCTCCTGCTCCACCACCAGCGGCCGGTTCTGCACCAGAGTGTGGATGGTCCCAATGTATTCCCCAATAATGCCCATAAAGAGCATTTGGACCGACATGAAGAAAAATACGCCGATGACCAGAGGGGCGATACCCACTGAAAAATTGCTCCAAAAGATGAGTTTGTATATGAGATAGGCCAGCGAAACCAGAATCGAAAGAAGGGCGCCCACAAAGCCAGAAAAGGTCACCAGCCGGAGCGGCACTTTGGATAGATTTGTGATCCCGAGCATCGCCAGGTCGTAAAGAGAATAGAAATTGTTTTTCGTAATTCCTCTTTTGCGCGCGGGTTGATGATACGGAATATCGAAATGTCGGAATCCAGCTTCCGCGATCATGCCTCGGAAGTACGGGTAGGGATCGTCGAACTGTTTTATAACCTCGACCACTTTGCGGTCATACAGGCCAAAGCCGGTAAAATTCTCGTAGGTTTCGACGCCGGAAAGGCGCCTGACGAGCCGATAGTATTGCTTCCGGACCCAGAACATCAGGCCGTTTTCGTCGCTCGCGGCCTTGATGCAGATCACAACCGGGTAACCCTCCTCCCACTTTCGGATAAGGTCCACGATCATTTCTGGCGGATCCTGCAGGTCGGCCACGATCCCGATTACAGCGTCTCCGGTGGCCTGATTGAAGGCGTGCATCGGAGAGCGGATGTGGCCAAAGTTACGGGTGTTCCTGATTATTTTTACGTTTTTGTCATGGGCGGCTATAGCCTTTAATTCGTTCAAGGTATTGTCGGTCGAGGCATTGTCGATAAGAATGTGTTCGTACTGATAGTCGCCGGCGGTGGCTATGGCGGCGCGCACTCGAAGGTAAAGCTCGCGAACGTTGGCCTCTTCGTTGTAACAGGGCGTAAGAATGGTCAGGGTCTTAGGCATTCCTGGTAGCTTTCTCATCAAACCTTAGCGATTCGACATCGATTCCATCATAGCGTTCGTAGCAAGCATAAAGGTCACGGATCGAGTCCTGTAAGTCCCAAAACTGATACCCGCTCACTTCGGTCACCATCCGCGAGTTGTCGCCCGAGTACTCCGGCCCCAGGCCTTCACTCACGACGGATATCTTGGGATTGTTTCCCGACATTTCAGTCGAGACTCCCGCAATCACTCGCGCTAATTCAGATAATGCCACCGGCCTTCCGGCGCACACGTTGTAGGCCTTGTGACGAGCGTCATTCTCGATGAACCACCTCGTGATCTTGACCAGGTCTTTGATGTACAGGTAATCAAACACAACATCCTGCCGCAGCACAATCGGCAATCCTTTCAGCGCCCGGCAACAGGCGTTCGAGATAAAGCGCACGGTGTAATCTTCGTAGGCGCCGAAAACCCCAAACAAGCGCAGATCGACGATGCGGTCGGAGCGCTCAATATACTTGGCGCAAATGTACTTCGAAAATCCATAAGGATCACGGGGCACACGAGTATCGAAATAGTCTTCGCGCACCCGCGCCGGTAGCTGCGTGCGGTCATATTCTGCGCCGGAGCCGAAGTGAATCATTTTGCCGGAGCGTTCATGCTTGCGGTACAGGTTGCGCACGAGATTGAAAAACATGCGGCAATTGCGGTCAAGCATGTCGGGGGGAGCGGCCAGCCGCCGGTTCGATCGCGTGGTGGCGGCATGCACGATCACATCGAAACGGTGGGCATCGAGGTACTCGCGCACGGCCAGCTCATTCAGCAGATCCAATTCACCTGTCGAGGGTGCGAGCACCTCATAGGTGGAAGCCAGTTGCTCCGCGAGATTTCGTCCGATGAATCCCGAGCCGCCGGTGATGAGTATGCGCATTATGCAGGCGTCCGAAAGGAAAACTTCTTGTGTCCGAAAAAGCTGTACACGACCATAAAGGCGGTCAGAATAGCGCCGGCAATGTAGGGCGCTTGGGTGACGAACCGAGTATTCCGACGAATGACCACCACCAACAGCGGTAAGGTGAGGACTCCGAAGAGAATGCCGCCGCTGTACACCCCGACACAACGGATCCATTCTCGCAGATAGTTGCCCTTGGTTTTGAACACGAACCACTTGTAGCCGAAGAATGAGACCGAGATGTTCAGCAGACTCGAAATCACCGAAGCGGCAATATAACTGTGCGGAATCATCGGACTGAGAGTTGCAGTGAAAAACGCGTAGGAGCCGTAACCGAACAAGGTATTCCAGGCGCCCACCAGCAGGTAGCGGCCGAACTGGCCGGGCGGAATATGCTGCGTGAGCGACGTGCTCCATTTACCAGCAGAATCTGAAAGGTTCATCTCGTTACAATCGTTACACGGCCAAAATGCTCCACTGCGATATTATCAAGAGTCGCTGCAGCTTTTCCGCATTTGACGGGTTCAATAACACTTCAGTTTCGAGCCCATGGAGTTTGACCAGCAATGAAGCTTTCGGATTTCGTCTTCCGCGTGGTCGCCGATCACGGTGTGAAACATGTCTTTTTGGTGCCTGGCGGCGGAGCCATGCATCTCAACGACTCCCTCAGTCGATGCAGCGGACTTGATTTCGTTTGCAATCTGCACGAGCAGGCCAGCGCCATTGCAGCAGAAAACTACTCGAAGGCTACCAATCAACTGGGTGTGGCACTGGTGACTACAGGGCCGGGCAGCACAAATGCGATCACCGGACTGGCCGGCGCATGGCTGGATTCGACACCGTGTCTCTTTCTTTCGGGGCAGGTCAAGCGCGCCGACCGCATGTTTGCACCGGACGGATCGCCGCTGGGCGTCCGGCAAGTCGGCATGCAGGAGGTTGATATCGTCGCGATTGTTCGCCCCCTGACCAAGTACGCGATCACGGTCGACGATCCCGGTTCGATCCGCTACCACATGGAGAAAGCGCTCTATCTTGCCAAATCAGGCCGTCCTGGCCCGGTCTGGATTGACATTCCTCTCGACGTACAGGCCAACACGATCGACCCCGACGCCCTGCGCAGTTTCAATCCTTCTGAGTGCGAAATTCCTTCACAAATAAATCTGGAGGCGCTGGTCGATGAGACCATGCGCGCTTTGGATAAGTCCGAGCGCCCGTTGCTCCTGGCCGGCAACGGCATTCGCCTGGCGCGCGCGGAAAAGGAGTTTCTGGAACTGGTTGACGTGCTCGACATTCCGGTTGAGGCGACGTGGCTTGCAATTGATCTGATCGCCGACGATCATCCTTTATTTATCGGACGCCCCGGTTCTCTTGCACCGCGCGGGGCCAACTTTGCTGTCCAGAATTCCGATTTTCTGCTCGCCCTCGGTGCGCGCCTCGATCGCGTGATCACCGGCTACTCCTCAGAGCGCTTTGCCCGCGCCGCTCACAAGGTGATGGTGGACGTTGATCCCTCCGAACTCGGAAAGATGGGTAATTCCGTTCAGACCAAGGTCCAGGCGGACGCCGGCGCGTTCATACGGGCGTTGCTTCGTCGCAAGGCAGAAATTCAGCGCAAGGACCGATCGTCGTGGAAGCAGCGCTGCGTGGATTGGAAGAAGCGCTATCCCGTAATCCTGCCGGAACATCGCAAGCCGGAAGGGCCGGTCAGCATGTATCACCTGGCGGAAGCGCTGCAGGACGTGCTGCCGGCGACCACTCCCATCGTCTCCGGGAGTTCGGGCAGCGCGATTGAACTGTTCCTGCTGGCTCTGCGGGTAAAGGCCGGGCAGAGGGTGTTTCATACTACGGCGTTGGGAGCGATGGGATTTGGCATTGCCGCCTCGATTGGAGTGTGCATGGCGAACGACCGCCGTCCGGTGGTATGCGTGGATGGCGATGGTGGTTTTCAATTTAATATTCAGGAACTGGAAACCGTTGCGCGGCTTAGGCTGCCCATCACATTTTTTGTGTTGAACAATGGCGGTTATGCTTCCATTCGCATTTCGCAGACGAACTTCTTTGGCTCTCCGCGCATCGGGTGCAGCCCCGAGACTGGCCAGACGCTGCCGGATATCACCAAGGTCGCTGAGGCTTATGGGTTGCAGACCGACGTCATTCGCGATCAATCCAATCTGCGCGGCGATCTGCGGCGAGTGCTCAGTCGTGGCGGACCGCTGGTGTGCGACACCTTCATTGTTCCCGATGAGTTCCGTGGTCCACGGCTTTCCTCGGTGCAACGTCCGGATGGATCGTTTGTCTCTAAGCCGTTAGAAGATCTTTTCCCGTTCCTCCCGCGCGAAGAATTTCTTTCGAATATGTTGATTCCCGTCGAGAAGGAAGAGGAGTAACGAGCATGCCACTTGCAGTGATGCAGGGCCGGCTTCTGCCGCCATCTGACGGATGCTTTCAGTGCTTCCCCGGAAAGCACTGGAGAGAGGAATTTCCGCTGGCGGCAGACGCCGGTCTAGACGCGATTGAATGGATTTACGACTTCCCAGGCCAGAGCGATAATCCGCTGGGCTCCGATGCTGGCCTGGCTGAGATGGGTCGGCTGTCTGAAGACTGTGACATAGCAGTCATCTCGGTCTGCGCTGATTACTTCATGGAACGCCCTCTCGTTAGAGCGGGACTGGCGGAACAAGAAGAGAGGACCAACAAGTTATTGTGGCTCCTGGATCGCTGCCAACTGGCTGGTATTCGCCGCGTTGTTCTTCCTTTTGTGGACAATTCCAGGATCGACAGCGATGCCGAAGAAGCCCGGGTTGTCGAGGTGCTGCGCCGTGTTCTCGGGCATGCCGAAAAAGCGCGTGTCGAATTGCATCTGGAGACATCGCTCGACCCAAAGCGCTTTGCTTTACTTCTAGCCAAGGTGCCGCATCCCAATTTGAAGGCGAACTACGACTCGGGAAACAGCGCTTCTCTTGGCTACGATGTGAGAGAGGAGCTTGCCGCCTATGGCGACCGAATCGGCAGCGTACATATAAAAGACCGGATTCGCGGCGGTGGAACCGTTCCGCTGGGAACGGGCAATGCGAATATCCCGCTCTTGCTTTCTCTGCTCTTCCGGCTCCGATACGCCGGAGACTTTGTAATGCAGATTGCGCGAGGCGACACCGGAAAAGAGCTGGCCTGGATTCGGCATAATCGCGACGTTATACTGCGTCATCTACGTGCGGCGGGATTCGCGTTCGGAGCCAGCCAATGAAGATCTTGATCGTCGGGCTCGGCGGCATCGGACAGCGTCATCTGCGAAATCTGCGTACATTGCTGGGCGATGATGTCGACATACTCGCCTATCGCGTCCGAAAGCTCTCTCAGGTGATTACCCCGACCCTCCAAGTTGACGCGGACCGCGACGTCGAACGCGACTATCATCTCCGTGTTTTTGGTGATTTGGACTTGGCGCTGCGGGAAAAGCCTGACATCGCCTTTATCTGTAACCCCAGCAGCCTTCATGTTCCTGTGGCGTTGGCTTGCGTTCGCGCGGGCTGCGATCTCTTTATCGAGAAGCCACTATCGGATGGCCTGGCGGGTCTGCCCGAACTGCAAACTTTAGTTGAGAAGCACGCTCGCATTGTTATGGTGGGCTACCAGCTTCGTTTCCATCCCTGCCTTCTGCGCATGCAGGAGATTGTTCGCTCCGGCGTGCTTGGCAACTTGCTCGCCGTTCGCGCCGCCGTAGGGGAATACCTGCCAGGCTGGCATGGTTACGAGGATTACCGGCAGATGTATGCCGCGCGGGCCGACTTGGGCGGAGGCGTAATACTCTCGCAGATTCACGAGTTCGACTATCTCTACTCCTTGTTCGGCAAGGCGAAGGATTTATTTTCCATCGGCGGGCACTGGAGTGATCTTGAGATCGACGTGGAAGACGTGGCCAGCACATTGATGGAGTGCGAGTTCGGGGAAAGGTCGCTCCCCGTTCACTTGCAGCAAGACTATCTGCAGCGGCCGCCACAGCGCCAGTGTGAGGTGATCGGCGACGCAGGCAAAGCCATTCTCGATTTTCACACTCTATCGGTCACTTTGTACGGCGCAGAAGGCAACGTGGCCGATCGTTTGACTTGCGATCCATTCGATCGCAACCAACTATTCATCGATGAGCTAGAGCATTTTCTGGAGTGTGTGAAAACGCGGAGCAAGCCGGTGGTTGACCTCGCTGAAGGTATCTGGAGCCTTAAACTGGCGCTGGCCGCAAAGGAATCGATCGCTAGTGGCCGGGTAGTGGAGCTTGCCTGAGAAATCGAGAAGGCATGAAGCGTCTTGTTTCATCAATCGGTTTGGGTGGGGCACGACTACACAGGTCCTGAGGGACGTGGTTGCCGAGCGCAAAGACATCTATGAAACCTTCTATAGAGAATCTCTTTGATCTAACCGGACGAGTTGCGGTGATCACCGGAGGCGCGGGATTACTTGGCGAGCAACACGCGCGAGCGATTGCAGCGGCGGGTGGCATCCCGGTTCTGGTCGACATTCAACCGCACCGCGCCCGCGAAAAAGCGGCGGCGCTGTCGGTTGAGTATGATGTTCCCGCCATCGGCTGCGCGGCGGACATTACGAAGCAGCCGGAAATTGAAGCGCTGCGTGACGAGATACTCGCCCGCTTCGGACGCCTCGATATCCTGATCAACAACGCGGCGAACAATCCCAAAATGGAGGCCGACACCGAAGTCAACTTCTCGCGCCTGGAGAATTTTCCTTTGGCGCAGTGGGAGTCCGACCTTGCCGTAGGCCTGACCGGCGCGTTCCTGTGCAGCAAAGTGTTAGGAACTTACATGGCCAGCCACGGAGGTGGCGTCATCGTAAACGTGGCCTCGGATCTGGCGCTCATCGCTCCCGATCAGCGCATCTACCGGCAACCCGGCGTGCAGGAGGAAATGCAGCCGGTCAAGCCCGTCACTTATTCGGTGGTAAAGTCAGCGCTGGTTGGCCTTACGCGATATCTGGCCAGTTATTGGGCCGACAAACAGGTGCGCGTCAATGCCATTTCGCCCGGCGGCGTGTACAACGGCCAGCCGGAAGATTTTGTTGCGCGCCTGACCAACCTGATCCCGCTTGGACGCATGGCTGCGACCAACGAATATCGGGGCGCCATTGTGTTTCTGTGTTCGGACGCATCGTCCTATATGACGGGCGCGAACCTCGTTGTGGATGGTGGCAGGAGTTGCTGGTAAAAGTACCATCGGGCCAAGGCCGCGATGCCGGAGTGATAGCGCATGATTTCTGAAGTGAGCGGACTGGCTGACCAAGACCTGACTGCGGCGTTGGAAGGGTTGTTCGCCGAGGGGGAGGCGAAAGCAACGGCGCGGGAGCACTCCGCATTCGACCTGATGGCGGCGCCATCGACGGGGGGACCGAAGGATCAAATCGTATTATTCGGCGCCGGACGTGTTGGCCGTAAGACTGTTGCCGGACTGCGCAAGGTCGGTATTGAACCGATCGCTTTTGCAGATAACGATGTGCGCCTCTGGAACACCTCCGTGGAGGGGGTGGATGTGCTCTCTCCGGAAGAGGCGGCAAGGCGTCACGGCGACCAGGCAACTTTTGTCATCACCATCTGGAGAGGTGAGGCTACCGATCGGATGGCAGAGCGCGAAGCGCAGCTGCGCAGCTTGGGCTGCCGGCACGTAGTCCCGTTCCCGGCGCTGTTCTGGAAGTACGCCGAGGCCTTCCTACCGCACTACGCCGTCGATCTCCCGCACCGGGTGCATCAACAGGCGGAGGACGTGCGGCGAGCCGGCCGTTTGTGGTCAGACGACGCCTCCCGCAGTGAATATCTCGCGCAATTGCGCTGGCGATTGTTGGGCGAATTCGATGCGCTCTACCATCCGGTGCAGCACATGATGTATTTTCCTCCAGACCTCTGCGTGCTTAGCGATCACGAGGTGTTCGTCGATTGCGGTGCGTACGACGGCGACAGCATCCGCAGCTTCCTCGATAAGACGAAGAATTCCTTCCAGAGGATCTATAGCTTTGAACCGGATCCTGCCAACTTCGAGAAACTCGAAAAAGAAGTGTCCCTGCGGCCGGAACGCGAATCCATAACGCTGCAACGCGCGGCCGTGGGCGCACAGAGCGGAACGGTCACGTTCTCCGGTGATGGGAACGAAGCGTCCTCGGTCGGCAAGGGCGACATGGTGGTCGACTGCGTCACTCTCGACCAGGTTCTTTCCGGGACGCAACCGACCTATATCAAGATCGACATCGAGGGCGCTGAACTGGACGCACTAAATGGAGCGCGCGGAATGATTCAAAGGTACTCTCCCGTGCTAGCCATCTGTTCCTATCATGTACAGGATCATCTCTGGAAGATTCCGCTGCTTATCGATTCCATCAATCCAAATTACAGTTTCTTCCTGCGCCCTCATCTGGTGGAAGGATGGGACACCGTCTGCTACGCCATTCCGAAATCCCGGCTGCGCTCTTTAAGTAACGCCGGGTAAATGTGTTTATTGGGTTGGCGCGGAGGTCAGGCGGCGGCCTCTTGTTATGTCAAGGTCTTAGCTGCCTAGCCGATTGGAATTAGGCAGCAGCTGGTAACCGGCCCGGCCCGATCACTTTGACGATCGCGGAGTCACGGTCACAGGCGTCCTTACACGGAAGGCTGCACGCGACGTCCGCGGTATTAAGGCGGAAATCCGGGTCAAGCAGATTCCCCATCGAGTACTGAGAGACGCCCGAACCGTTGACGACATGTCTGAGAAGGGGGGAGTGCGTATAGCTCCATCCTGCCGCGCATGTATAGACTTCGCCGCCGGGCATCAGGTTTATGTAGTTTCTTCCGGCAGAACACTGCTTCATGCTGAAATCATCGAAGGATACCAAGGAGCTGCGATCTGCCTGCGTATATTTCTTGAGCGCGCGAATCTGCTCAGGTGTGTAGATGAACTCTGTATCGACCAAAGGATCAACGTGGAGACTAATGTTGCGTTTGCGCATCAGATCGTCGATCCGCGCGATGACTGGGATGTTTTCCGGGGTAGCAACAATGTTCACGATGACGTGGAAGAATTCCTGAAGCTCTTTCACCCGCTCGATAAACTCCCCCTCGGCCACGAATTCCCTGTGGAAGCTCGCGTTGATATGGACAGGCTTCCTGATCTTACGGAAGACGCGGGTAGGGAGCGAAACGTTAGAGACTATACCTAGAATCCGATGCTTTGAGGGCAGTTGGTTGATGAGATCCGGGAGAGGATCATAAAGCATCGGTTCGCCGCCGGCAATGTAGATCATGGCCGGCGGGAGCTTTTCGAGAGCACCAAGCCACTCTTTTGCACTTCGCTCTGCCCTCCGGGGAAAAATCGTAGCAAAATCAAATTTTGTAACTGCCGTGCAGTATGAACAACGGTAGTTGCACCGAAATGTGGGCCACAACAGAATGTGAAGCCGGTTCTTGAATACGTTGCGACAATAAGGTTTCAGAAAGTACTTCATCCCCGCAGGAAGAAAGCGCTGAAGAGAAGTTAAGTCGAACGTTTCGGCCAAAGGCATTCCGAATCATTCCAGTAGAGTGCCGGTATGTCTGTAACCGTTCTCACATGGTCATGTTTGCCATAGCTGCGGCTCAAAGCTACGCCCTCTCGTCCAACTCGCGCTCTTTTTTTCAGCACAATCACGCGGTGTCCGCCATCACAGACAGGGAACCAAGCGCGCGCGACAATGACGATCGGATCGACGAGTCCAGAGCGAGGGGGAGGGGGGGTACCAGCACTAACTGGCCACTGCCTCAAAAACGGAACCGTCGGAGGCCGCAGGGAAAAGAACCAACGAACATTCGATGACAACCGATCAGCGCCCGCGCAATTTCAAACCAGACAGTTGAACCTCCCGGTAGCGGGTCTGTTTGAAAAATAAATTTCCTCGGCGGGCCAATGCCGTTCCTTTCTCCACCAACCCGCAGAAAATCAGCCTAGCGAGCAAAACCTGGACGGCGTCCTGACACCGGCGAGGCATTCATGTCAAAATTGCTGTGTGAGTAGAGACGAGAGAAAGCTACCATGAAAGAGTTTTTGCGGCCCTGTCCGGTGTGCGATGGCAAGCGTGGAGATGTGCTGCATCACCAAAGCTTCGCGGTCACAGATGATTATCCTCTGCCCGATGAATACGACGTCGTGATCTGTGCCTCATGCGGCATGGTGTTTGCCGACACGCCCGCAACCCAGGCTGACTATGACAGGTTCTACGCCACCTGCTCCATTTACGCGCAGCCCGCCGGTGCCCAGACCGGGGCGACTCCCCCGGAAGATCTGGCGCGGCTCGATCAATCCGGAGCGTTGTTTGCCAGCCACATTCCTTCCAAGCGGGCTCGCATCCTCGATGTAGGGTGCGCCAACGGGGGATTGCTTCAAGTGCTGCGTCGTCTGGGATTTCAAAATCTGGTTGGCGTCGATCCTTCTCCTGCCTGCGTCGAAAACACTCGCAAAGGGGGGTGCCAGGCCTATCGCGGAGACCTTGCCCATCTTCCCGCGGAGATAGGCCGTTTTGATGCCGTGATACTAACGTCGGTACTGGAGCACGTGCTTGATGTAAAGCGAGCGATCTCGGCCCTGGTGGATGTTTGCACCGGCAATGGCCGAATCTTCCTCGAAGTGCCGGATGCGGCCGGGTACGCGGACTATCTGCATGCTCCCTTTCAGGACATCAATACCGAGCACATCAATCACTTCAACATAACCTCACTGCGCAACTTAATGGCTCAGTTTGGATTCACGCCAGTGCTTGAGAAACCCGTGCTGATCACCGGGTTTTCCGGCCTGCTGTTCCCCGGTGTTGAAGCCGGCTACGAACGTCGTTCCGGTGCTGTTCAGCAACCTTGGGTTATCGACGGCACATTTCGCGGGCAGATGGAGCGCTACATCAATGAATCTCGCGTCATGATGCAGGAAATCGATCAGCAGCTGCGGAGTGTGCTCGCATCTTCAACAGAGGTGATCGTGTGGGGGACGGGCCAACTGACGATGAAGCTCCTTTGCGACACGGCGTTAAAGGATGCGAAGGTGGCCGCCTTCGTGGATGGGAACCCGGTCAATGTCGGAAAAACATTGCGTGGCGTGCCCATCCTACATCCGGAGCAGTTGGAGAACCAGAAGGCGCCGATTATCCTTGCGACCTTGCTGCATACCCAGGGCATCCGCAACCGGATTGCTTCCCTCGGATTAACCAACCCGGTGGTTACGCTGCATGAGAACTGAAGCGCATGTTGTGGGGTCAAATTCTCACCGGGCCGTTCTCCAGGGCAGCAGACCAGGAACGTACTTACGAAGGCGGCTTCGCCCAGGTAAACATCTGGCCAAATTTGTCGGACGACCAAACCTCATATCCGATACTGGAAAACAACTTCTCCAAGGGTTTCCACGTCAGCTCGCCATCGACTTTGTGATAACTCTCGATTGCAAAATTGACCGGATGCGTTTTCAGAAACTCTCGCGAGCTTTCGACCGTGACGACCTCCGCTCCTTCGATATCCATTTTCACGTAGGCCGGAACCTCGCCGAATTCGGCGCACGCGTCGGCAAAGCTTACGGTCACGACCTTTTGAAACTTATCCTTTTCCGAATACGTAAGAAAGTCGGTTAGCCCAGCGGCCATGGAACCATCCATGCAAAATTCAGCCGTACCCGTGGAACCGGAGAGGGCTTTTTTAACCGGTATGACGTTACGCAGTTTGTGCAATTCGATGTTTTGGAGGAGATAGCCATAGTTATTCTGGTCGGGCTCAAAAGCATAGACCTTGCCGCTCGGTCCGACCATCTGCGCTAAGAAATAGGAAGAGGCGCCAGCATGTGCGCCAGCATCCCAAACAACGTCGCCGGGTTGAGGCGTGTAGCCATGAGTGTAGGCGTCCATTACATCATCTTCCGGAACCGACGGAAAATGAAACGCCGCGCCACTCTTGCGGTAGCGTTGCAGACCGGGCTTGGAGAAGTCCAGGATTGTTCGGCCAGCAACTGCTTTTCCCTCAATCGTTTCGAAGAACAGGTTATAGCACTCCATCATGATCGGAACCTGAACGTACTGAGCTTTGCTCAGTATCATTTCCAGCTCAGCCTTATGGAGTTTGATTGCATCATTCGTAAATTCGACACGGTAGCCATGACGACGGCCATGCATCCGTAATGCCGCCTGAACGAGTGCGTTATTCGGTCCCAGCCGGACGAGATAGTCCTTGATGAATTGCATATCTGTATTTGTATCCTAACGAAGCGAGTCACGTCTCAGTTGGCGATATCGTCTTCAACACCTGCGACCGGGGCGCAGTGAAAACGTTATGGATTCGGCCGATTTCCGGTTGGCCTAGCGCCACGTATGATCTCTCCGGCGTCTTCCATCAAGCGGTCGGATCGGAGAAGGGGATCACCCGCGGCCAGCTTGATTGCAGTCTCACATTCAGCGATCTCCTGATTGGGATAACCGCTAAACGCCAGAGCGACGCAATGATAGTAATGAGCACGAGCCGACCACGGCGCCATCTCGACCGCCTGCGCGGCCGGCAACAGCGCTGTCTTGGGATCGGCGCTGTGCAGCAGTCTCAGCGTCGTATTTTCGAAAGCCGCGCCCGCTGCCGCCCTGGAATCAAACTCACCCTCATACACCATCATTGCACTGCCGCCGAGCAGCGCCTTTGGCCGCGATTGGTTGAAAGGGGCAAGCGGATCGCCTGGACGTCCATCAATCTGGAGCCACGAACTGCTTACAAAAACGATGCCCCTCATCCGCGCTGGAAGCTCTGTTTCCCAATGATTGCCCATTTGCGTGCAGGGCACACTGTATTTGCCCGCCGGAACACGCCAGTCGCTGTCCAGCCAACACGGCGTGTTGGGATGTTGCTCCATGTATCGGCTGACTTGCCAATATGTTTGATTGAGATCGGTCCAGGGCAAACGCCGGTAGAGATTCTGCGGTCCACCCCAAAGCTCATTTGCGTAGGAAAGATAATTTGGATAGGCCCGCAGCGAAGAAACTGCATGCAGCACCAGCAGACAAGCCAGAACCCCAGCCGCCCAGCGATACCGCCAGGCAACATAGACGCAACCGGCCGCGGCCGCGATCACCAGGGATGGAACCATCGGGAACAAATGCCAGATACCAATCGCAGGTCGCTGGACACCCATGCTCACGGCCAGGAACACTACGGCCGGTAACAGCAGAAAGACGAATTCCCGGCGGTGTTCTCGGCCCATGAGAATGAGTCCTGCTCCGCCCATCGCCAACATGGCTAAGAAGGGCGCCGTGAACTTGATAGCAGCGGCCACGGGAAAGAAGAACCAGGGAGTGGTCGAATAGGGCCGGCCAAGGATATCGATGACATTCGCCTCTGCGGTGAGAAGGCCGCGCACGTCGATAAGGCCATCGAGATAAGCCTGGGGCAAGAGATGGGCCGTGCGCATGATCACGAGAATTTTCCCGTCTAAGGATTTCATGGACTTCATTCCGGTCAACGGCTGCTGGGTGATGGCGTCGGAAGCCCGGGCAATCGTGGGCGAGTAGCGCATTCCAAAACCGCACCAGATCGTCGCCACCGCGATCAAGACGATCGCCGCCACCGCACCCAGGTTCCGCAATGTTCTGCCGGCCGATTCCCGAGTGTCGTTCCTCTCCAGACATGCGTCGGCGACCGCGAGCAGAATCAGAACCGGAATCAGCAACACCGCCGAATGCTTGCTGAGCAGAGCGAGCCCGAGAAGAACTCCGGCACTCACGAGCAATGGCACCGAGCGCGGCTCGGTCCGATGCTCAGTCCAGAGATAGAAGCTGAACACCGTGAGGAGGAACAGGGCGGAGAGAAGGATGTTATTCAACAGGAGGGCGCCGTGGGCCAGGATGTTTGGCTCAAATACCAGAATCATCGTGGAGACCACTGCGACCGCCAGTCCGAACATACGCCGCGCCGTGAACCACACGCCCAGGCATAGCGCCACCGCTGCCAGGCTGGCTACGACTCGCGCTTTCATCAGCGACGACCACCAGTCTTCCCGCGAATAGAGCCAATGGGTAGCCTGATCCTCTTCGTCGGCGCCCACTTCCCGCTGCGAGCAATCGATGGGTATGTTGCTCCACAGCAGAGGAATTGCGGCCAGCATTTTCGCCAGCGGCGGATGCTCGCGGCCAAACGTGAAGTCGCCGCATTTCAGCGCGCGGTAACCGCCATACAAGTGAGTCGCCTCATCGGCGTGCTGCGACATCTGGCGTACGCTGAAAAGCATCTGCGCGAGCAGGATGAGGCAAAAGGCCGGGGGGATCAGCCACTGCAACCAGTAATGTTTCCGAAGCACACGGCGGACACGGTCGATAGTGCTACTCGGTACGCGGCTGCGATCTGGGGTACCAACCACGGCCACAGCTTGACCATCTGCTACCACGGACAGTCCTCTCCAATTGCATTCTAACGAACCGATTTTGCGGCCATTTTGGCCGACGCAAGCAACATGTCCACCACCTCGCGCACGGCGCCGTTACCGCCGCCGAGTTTGGTGACCACCTGGCAACGTTCCCGGATCGAAGGGCGCGCATCCGCGGGGCAGGCGCTGAGGCCGACGAGGTTGAGTGCGGGTAGATCGTTCACATCGTCTCCAATGAAGCAAATCTCGTGCAGGCGCAACCCGTATTTTTCGGAGAATGTACGCAGCGCACTGGCCTTGTCCTTGCAGTCCTTGTGCACATCGGTGATGCCGAGCTTATGGGCAAGGCGGTCGATGAGCGGGCTGTTCTCGCCCGATATCAAAGCGATTACGAGGCCCGATTTTCGTGCCAGGGAGAGGCCCATGATGTCGGCAAAGTGAAAGCGCTTCCATTCTTCGCCGTTCGGACCCCACCACACGCCGCCGTCGGTGAGCACGCCATCGACATCCATGGCGATCGCCTTGATCTTCGATCCGATCGATCCGATCTTGGATACGATCTGCTGCGCGATTTCCGGCGCGATCTCCGGCACTTTCTCCGGCACCTTCTCCGGCACTAGGATGCTCCCACGCGGCGCAGCTTTTTGATGATTGGTTGCTCGCGCTCCAGCACTCGCTTGACGCCGTCTCCCATGGATTTTTCGATCAAACGGATGTCGCGAATCAGGCGCGTGATGCCATTCGGTTCGAGCGATGCCGCGTGGTCCGAACCCCACATCGAACGATCCAACGTGATATGCCGCTCGATCACGCAGGAGCCGAGCACTGCGGCCGCAACGGTTGAGGCCAGGCCGGTTTCGTGACCGGAGTAACCAACCGGCACGCCATAGCGTTCCTTCAGCACATCGATCACGTGCAGGTTCAATTCTTCGTAATACGCAGGATAGGTGCTGCAGGCATGAAGAATGAGGAGATCGTGCTTGCCCAGAACCTCCACCGCATGGTCGACCTCTTGCATCGTACTCATTCCGGTCGACAACAGGATCGGCTTGCCTACTGCGCGAGTATGGCGCAGCAGTTTGTCATCCGTGAGGGATGCGGACGCGACCTTAAAGCAGGGAACATGAAACTGGGCGATGAAGTCGACGGAGGCTTCATCCCAGCAAGACGCGAACCAGTCGATCTTGACCTCACGGCAATAGCGGTCAATTTCCCGATACTCTTCGATCTCGAATTCGAGGCCGCGCTTCAGGTCGCCGTTGGTTTCGCCAAAAGGGCTTTCCCGGGGCTTCGCCAGTTCTTCGGGCGTGTAGACAACATCGATCGTCCGCTTCTGAAACTTCACGGCATCGCAACCGGCCCCGGAAGCTACGTTGATAAGTTTCTTCGCGATATCGATATCGCCATTGTGGTTGATTCCGATTTCAGCGATTACGTAGCAAGGCTTTCCCGGTCCGACAACCTTGGATCCCAGTCGAATCTCGGGTGGGTGAGAGGAACGGCTATGATTTGCCTGCGGCATCAGAAAGTACCCCCTTGAGTGCGATTTCGTTGATCGATTCGAGAACGTAATCCAGCATCGGCGGTGTGAGTCCAGGATAAACGCCAATCCAGAAGGCTTGATTCATCACGCGGTCACTGGCTTGCAGATCACCTATCACCCGATACTTGAGATCGGCATAGGCTGGTTGACGCACCAGGTTGCCGCCAAAAAGCTGGCGAGTGGCGATTTTTCTCCCATTCAGGAAATCAATGAGGGCATTGCGCGAAAATGGAGCTGTCTCCCGCAGCAGGAGCGGAAATCCAAACCAACTGGGATCGGAATTCGCGGTTGCTTCGGGCAGGACGAAATACTCCTGCACGTCTTTGAGTCCCGTCCTCAAATACGCAAAGTTGTGCTTTCTCGCGGCAATGAATGCCGGCAGTTTCTTCAACTGCGCGACTCCCACGGCAGCTTGCATGTCAGTGGCTTTGAGATTATAGCCCACGTGAGAGTAAATATATTTGTGGTCGTACCCATGCGGTAACTCGCCGAGTTGCCAGTCAAACCGCTTGCCGCAAGTGTTCTCTTTACCCGGAGCACACCAGCAATCCCGGCCCCAATCGCGAAACGATTCAACCAACGTTCGCAGCAAGGGCTTGTTGGTCAGGACGCACCCGCCTTCGCCCATCGTGATGTGGTGCGCGGGATAAAAACTGACAGTCGCAAGATCGCCGAAGGTTCCAACCTTCTCCCCACGATAGGTCGAGCCGAGCGCATCACAGCAGTCCTCGATCAGCCACAAGCCGTGCTTCTTGGCGAATGCGCTGACGGCATCAAGATCGAAGGGATTACCCAGCGTGTGCGCAAAGATGACAGCACGCGTGCGCTCGGATAATGCAGCCTCAAGATAACTGACATCGACGTTGAAGGTGGGAACGTGAACATCGACAAAGACAGGAACCAGTCCGTTCTGCAGAATGGGATTGACGGTAGTAGGGAATCCCGCAGCTAGGGTGATGACCTCGTCTCCAGCGCGCAGGCGCCGATCGCCCAATTTGTGCGACGTGAGAGCTGTGACCGCCAGCAGGTTGGCCGACGAGCCAGAGTTCACGAGCACCGCCTCGCGCACGCCGACGAATTTCGCAAACTCACGTTCGAACTGTTCCGCGAAGCGCCCTGTGGTCAGCCAGAAATCGAGCGAGGAATCGACTAGCAGTTGAAGCTCCTGTTCGTCGAAGACGCGACCGGAGATCGGCACCGGCGACGATCCTGCCTCGAATGCGGGGGTAGGGAAGGCCTCGCGGTAGTACTCCGCCACCATTTCGCGGATCCGCTCGCGCAACTGGTCTGCTGTTGACACTACTTCAAAGCCTCCCGGTACCACGCGATCGTCTTTTCCAATCCTTCGTCCAGGGTGAACCCCGGCTTCCAGTTCAATTCCGCGCGCGCCCGCTCTGCGCTCAAGAACTGATGACGGATCTCATTCGACGCCTGATTCTGAATCTCCGGCTTCAACTTCGATCCCATTTTCTCGAGAATGGCATTTACCAGATCCAGCACGGTGATCTGTGCTTCGTTCGAAAAGTTATAAGCTGCGCCGCGAAGCTCGGAATTCTGCATTAGCCGCTCGGCCAGAAGCATGTAAGCCGCGGCGCCATCTTCCACGTAGAAGTAGTCGCGCACGAATTTGCCGTCGGAGCGAATGATCGGGCGCTCACCACGAATCACGGAGCGGATGGTGCCGGGCACGACGCGGTTCCAGTTAAGGTCTCCACCGCCGTAAAAATTGCCGCAGCGGGTGATTGCCAGAGGAACCCGAAATGTGTGCGCGTAAGACTGCGCAATCAGGTCTGCGCACGACTTGCTCACATCGTAGGGATGCTTGCCCTGCAGCGGCATATCTTCTTTATAAGGAAGCACCTTCTGATCGCCATAAGCCTTATCCGAAGAAGCGAGAATCACCGACTTCACCATTGGAGATCGCCGGCACGCCTCAAGAAGATTCCACGTTCCGCGCACGTTGCTCTCGAACGTCGAAAGTGGATTGCGGTTGGCGATTCCTACAATCGTTTGTGCGGCTAGATGAAAGACAACTTCGATCTCGTATTCGCCCAACACACGTTCCAGCAGATACGGACTGCTGAGACCGCCGCGCACGACATTGACCCGCTCAGCTAATCCCTCGTGCACGAATTCGCTGGCCGGAACCCAATCGCGCACCAGCGCAGTCACCGATGCGCCCTGCTGCAGCAGGTGTTTCGTCAGCCATCCGCCGACCAGTCCCGTGGCGCCAGTTACGAAGACGGAGCGGTCACGCCAGAAGCCATTCTTCATTAGTATTAGTCCTGCCAAACCTTCCATGGCGCCTGCTGCGCGCTCCATAACTGGTTCAAGTACTCATATTCGCGATACGTATCCATCGCGTAGAAAAAGCCGTCATGCTGATACGCCATCAATTGCCCGTCGTCGGCCAGTCGCTCCAGCGGTTCCTTTTCAAAGATGCAATCGTCGCCGCCGAGATAATCAAACACACGGCGATTGAGCACGAAAAAGCCGGCGCTGGCGCGTCCGCTGGTTTTTGCTTTTTCTTTGAACTTGGTCACGCGACCGATCGAATTGGCCTCGATGACTCCGAAGCGCGAACTCGGCGTAATGGTTGTGACGGTCGCCAATTTGCCATGGCTCTTGTGAAAATCCAGCAGGGCGCGGATATCCACATCGCCCACGCCATCGCCGTAGGTCAGCATGAAGGTGTCGTCGCTAATGTAGTTCTCAACTCTCTTCACGCGACCGCCCGTCATTGTGGTTTGTCCGGTATCGACGAGAGTGACCTGAAAATCCTGTTCGCGATGAACGTTTTTATATTCGATCCTGGAATTGCGTCCGAGGCAAAGTGAAAAATCATTGTTCATGGCCTCGTAATTCAGGAAATATTCCTTGATCATGTTGCCGCGGTATCCGAGGCAGAACACAAAATCCTTAAAACCATTGTGGGCGTACAACTTCATGATATGCCAGAGGATCGGGCGACCGCCGATCTCCACCATGGGCTTGGGCCGATACTCGGTTTCCTCGCGTAAGCGGGTGCCCAGCCCTCCGCATAGCATCACTATTTTCACGAGACTCTCCGGGAAGGATCGAGAACCGTGGAAGAGAAGATTTCAGTGTGGAGACTCATCATCGAGATTTTACTGATCCCGCCGAGGTGCTGTCGAATGAAGGTTGTATCTTGAGGTATCAACGGTAACACGTGGCACATTTGTTCAGTCCATATTTTCCCAGTCTATATTTTCTCGGCCCATGACTGCTATCCGCCTTGCACAGGGCGGCGTTCACACTCTCCCAAGGCATAGCAACCAGATATTTGGCACTTCGAATTTCTGCTGGATCTCACGCCAGCGACTGTCAATTCTGACAGCTGCGAATTTTCGTAAGTCGTTGGAACATAAACTCAGGGTACAATCTATTCATGCTAGAAAACCTAAATTGCCTCAAAGGGGTTGGACCGTCCAACTCAAGATGGGAGGGACAAATGCACGGCGATCCGTCGTCTGACCATCCTGACCCAGGAATAACCAATAGCGAGTCACTTGTCCAAGCGAACGACTCGGCCAGCATGCGTCTGAATGTTCATGTGATGACGAAAGCCGTTGCGGCGGCGCACACTTCATGAATATCGCGGGCGCGGCGAGCGCATTCCCAGAGCATTACTACACCCAGAAAGTTCTTTTGCAGCGTCTTCAGGACTATTGGGGACCCCAACTGAAGAACCCTCTGCTACTGGCACGTCTGCATCGGAATGTAACGGTGGATGGCCGCTTCCTTGCGATTCCTGCCGAACAATACATGGATATCAAGACCTGGGGGCAGGCCAACGATATTTGGATCAAGGTCGCGCAGGAATTGGGCGAGCGGGCGCTTTGCCTTGCGCTTCACAAAGCTGGGGTCGAACCTCATGAGTTGGGCGCGTTGTTCTTCACGACGGTCACGGGAGTGGCAAGCCCCTCGATCGACGCGCTCCTGATTAACCGGATGGGTCTTCCTGCCAACATCCGTCGTACTCCGATCTTTGGCCTGGGATGTGTTGCGGGTGCCGCTGGGATAGGGCGCTGCTACGATTATGTTCGTGCTTATCCTTCGCAAGCAGCCGCTCTGGTGTCGGTCGAGCTTTGTTCGCTGACCTTGCAGCGTGAGGATCTGTCGGTGGCAAATTTGATTTCTTCGGGATTGTTTGCCGATGGCTCGGCGGCGGTGATTGTTACCGGGGCGGACTTCGCTTCTCGGCCGCATGGAATCGCCGGACCTAAGATTCTTGCCACTCGTTCGATCTTCTATCCGGCCACCGAAGACATGATGGGATGGAATATTTCCGAGAAGGGCTTCCGCATCATACTTTCGACGGAAGTTCCGAATCTGGTTCGGAAAAACCTGGGACGGGATGTTGACGCCTTTCTAGCGGACAACGGGCACCAGCGCAGTGATCTAAAAAGCTTCGTCATGCACACGGGCGGACCGAAGGTACTCGAGGCCACGGCGGACGCACTGGGACTCAAAAACGGCGAACTGGATGCATCGTGGGCTTGTCTGCGTAAAGTAGGCAATCTCTCTTCGGCGTCGGTGCTGGTGGTGCTCGAAGACGTGATGAAAAACCGGCGTCCTGCGCCGGGCACGCTTGGCCTGTTGGCCGCCATGGGACCGGGATTTTGTTCCGAGCTTCTACTCTTGCAATGGTGAGGTCTCGAGCTGCTCTGACGCGCTAATGGCCCAGACTGCTCTCGGATATCTGATCAGGGTATCCGAGGGCGTCGGCGGTCACGGTCACCGGTCATGGTCATCGGTCTTCGGTCAAGGCGCAACGCGCTGGCTGCCATCTGTCATACAGCAGCCTGTCATATTTGACAGTACCTCTGACCCCTCGCTCAGTGTCATAGTGCATCGTCTTGCTTTCACTTTGTCGGTCCCAGGCAATAGTTCGGAAATCGTTCGGAGGAAGTTTATGTCCAGAAGATTCACCGTCAACAGCGTGCGTTTAGCTGTCCTCTGCCTTTTCGCGTTCGCCCCGTTGTTCAGCGTAGCGCAGGCTCCTATTTTCACCATTTCGCAATCAGACAGTTCGGTTAAGTTTTACGTGAAGGCGTCGGTGGCTTTAACCGGCACCTTCGAAAAGTGGGACTCCACCCTGACCTTCACCTCGACAGATGTATCGACTGGCGTTTTGGACATCAAGATTCAGGCCGACAGCGTGAACACAGGAAGCGGCATGAAGGATGGCAAGTTGAAGAGCAAAGAATTCTTTGATGTCAAGGAGAATCCCTTGATCACGTTCCACTCCGAGAAGGTTGTGCAGACCGGCCCTAACACCTTTGATCTGCCGGGAACATTTACGATTCGCGGAGTGTCCAAGCCCGAGACGTTGACGTTTACGGCTACTGGCATCGGGACGGGCTCAGGCGAGGTTAAGGGGACGATGGCCTTCGACCGGAAGGACTACGGAATGACCCATGGGATTCCCTTCGTAACAATTGCGGACCGCATCGAGGTTACGGTCAACCTTAAAGGGACGCGAAGCGGGCCGCCGTTGGTCTTTAAGCCATAGTCGGCCTGTATCTTCCCAATAAGCGCGATTACCCAGTGCGACCGGCAACTATCGGGCAGTGTAGTTGCTGGCACGTTGCCAGGGTCGTCCTGATCGTATATTTCAGCATGCAAGATGACCCGGACGCCTTCAGCTACCCAGTAGCAGACATACTTATATTGCTACCGGCTAGCATCGCTGGGATTGCCTGGCGTTTCGCTTGTTTATCCTCTTTATTTTTATTCAAGCTTCCCTCAGCTTGCCAATTCGTTCCTTTATGAGTCAGCCACGTTCCTCGATTGACAAGGGGCTAACGGACAGCTCCCCATATCTTTCGTTTATCCTTAGACTGAGCTCAAAGAACTGAGCTCAAGACCGAACCCCCAATGACTGTCGAGTTTGACCCTTTATCGTTGATGTACCGGATGATGAACCCGATCAGCGGAGTCGTTTCATTGCTTTCGGACGATACAGGAAGCGGCGTGGATCTTCCATGGTAAAGCCAAGCGTGAAGACTGGCCGTGGCGCGGCTGGCCGCCGATTCTGGTTGGCGATGTTGGGGTTTGTCATGGCGCTTGTGCTTGTGCCCTTTTCCTACAATGTCGAACGCCGCCTCGAGACGGTGGTTCACATCAAGGGTGGAGAATCCGAAAAAGTTGACGTGGAACTAGCGCAGCGTTTCCGGTCTCCCTACGCCCACCGCCTGGTTCTGGTGATCAGCGGTATTCCCGACCCGGATTCAGCCAAAGGCGCAGACGCATTGGGCTTCCTAACCAGTTCATTGCGTAGTGTGCCAGGAGTGTCGGGTGCCGTCTCGAGTCTGGATTGGCCAGATCCCCTTTTCACGGGGGACAATGGCGGGGCGTTGATCATCGTCGGGTTGGACCCGCACGATGAAACGGTCGAGGCGTTAGTCCCCAAGCTGAGGGCAAAAGCAGACTGGATGGAAGGTCAGCTCAAGTCGCAATACCCCGATATCAAACTGGAGATTACGGGCGAAACGCCACTGAACTTCGATCTTCGCAAGGTCAGCGCAGATGACGTCAGACACGCTGAGGAACGAGCGATGCCAGTAACTCTCTTGCTGCTGTTCCTGGCTTTCGGCAGTCTTGTGGCCGCACTACTGCCACTGGGAGTTGGAATGCTCTCAATCTCGATGGCGCTGGGTGCGGCGGCGCTACTCGCACATTATCTGCAGCTGTCGATTCTGGTGCAGAATCTGGCGACGATGCTCGGCCTTGGCTTGGGCATCGACTATGCATTGCTGATGGTGAGCCGGTTTCGCGAAGCGTTGGCCGAGGGATATGATCCCGGCCACGCTGCCGATATTGCCGCAGGACAAGCAGGGCGGACGCTGATCATCTCGGCCACGACTGTTGCAATAGGATTTTCAGCGCTCCTGACCGTGCCCATCAGCGAACTGCGCTCCATTGGGATCGCTGGCCTGCTGGTAACGGTTTTGAGTGTCATGCTCTGTACATTCATTCTGCCTTGGGTGCTGGGTCTGCTAGGGCATCGCATCGATGCCGCCAGAGTGCGTGTTCCGGGCAGACGATTCAAAGCGCCGGACGACCCATGCGCGGCGAGTGAGCGGTGGGTACGGTGGGGCTGCATCGTAACCGGCCGGCCAGGGACCGCTCTGCTGGTCGCCGGGATTCCGCTACTGATCCTGGCATTCCAGGCACGGAGAATCTCTCCCGGGGTTCCTGACCATGACTCGCTTCCGGCCGCAGCCGAGTCGGTGAAGGCACTGCACACGCTTCAAGGCATGGGGCGGTCGGGTATTGTACAAGGGCTCCGAGTGATCCTGGAGTTGCCGCCGCAGTCTCCGCCGCTCTCGCCGGCGGGCTGGCTTGCCGTCAGTCGCTTGACGCAGAGCTTCCAGAGCGACCCTAGAGCGGAAGAGGTGTTATCTCTTCCGACCCTCACGGGAATGTCCGACACGGCGACTGCGGTCGACGATGTGCCCGAGCCGATCCGCAAGAGTTTTCTTCGCAGCGATGGCCAGGCTACCCTGATCGAGTTGCTGCCCACTGCTGCTCTTTCGCCCAACGAACAGATACAGTGGGTAAGAGATGTGCGTTCCTCCGATGTCGCGACGATCAGCGGCGTGCCCGGCGCCGTGCTGCGCGTCGGCGGCGTTCCCGCACTCGAAGCAGATTATGACTCGGTCGTGAAAGAGCGGTTGCCGAGGGTGGTCCTTGGCGTCATCCTGGGAAGCTTGCTGGCGCTGCTGATCGGGTTACGTTCTCTATTTGCAGCGATCAAAGCAATTCTGCTTAATCTGCTTTCCGTGGGCGCTTCATTCGGCGCGTTGGTTCTGGTTTTCCAGGAAGGCCACGGCAGTAAACTCTTTGGGCTCCACGGACCGACCGGCAGCGTATACCCGATCGTGCCGATTCTCTCGTTTGCCATTGTCTTCGGATTGAGTATGGACTACGAGGTCTTCCTGGTCGCCCGAGTCCTCGAAGAGCGGCGGCGCGGTCTATCGGAGAGATCAGCGGTGATCGAGGGCCTGGCGCGGACGGCCGGGCTCATCACGAGCGCGGCGGCAATTATGATTGCCGTCTTCACCGCATTCACCGTGGGAAGTTTTCTGGTCGTCCAGATGCTGGGCTTTACGCTCGCGGTGGCGGTGTTTATGGATGCTACGGTAGTGCGGATGGTGGTCGGGCCGGCTCTACTAAAACTTGCCGGCGACTGGAATTGGTGGCCCTTTGGCTTGTATGGGGTCGAGGCGACGTCCGAAAAAGAGCTTATCCCATGACGGCGAACACCGTGGATAGTCGACTGACGGCAGGGAGCCTTGCAACCGCATAATTAAGCGGTGCGATTTATTTCGCTTTCTCTCCTTGAGCACCGGACTGGCCGATATCAAAGTCCTTGAGTGCCAGGTTTGCCTTTCCCGAGCCGAATTCGATGGCAAGCATCGAGGAGCCGGGCTTGCCCTGAACCTTTGCCTCTACTTGCGAGGCGGACCAAGCGCCGCCGTCCTGCCGCAGCGCATAGTAAATGAACTCCTTCTGCTGTCCCGTGCCGCGAGGCGTCTTCACCACGTGCACCGGGAACAAAATGCTGCGGTCAATCCACGATGTTACCGAATCATAGTAAGTTCGGTCCTGGGGGTCAGACGTGCTTTTAAGGACAAAGCAATCCCGTGTCCCGTATTTCTCCGGCGCCAGGAGCTCCTGGTGCTTCCAGAAGAACTGGCTCTCTACCATATCTTCATAAGAGAAGTCTGTGCCCACGAGTGGGTCATTCCAACGCTCGAATGGCAACACGCTGGCGGCCTTCTGACCAGGCAGCACTGCCTCTATGGTCACGTGCCCACTCACGCTCATATGCAGAAGAACCCTTGTCTTCTCTGAGCCAGGCCCGGAGATCTCGCAGAGCACACGCAGACCATCGGGGAACCAGTGAGCCTTGCCGGCAAACTTATAGCTCGTGCGCTTGCCATTGCCTTCCACGCGTGTGAGTCGCCCAGTCACGCGGTAGTCCAATTTCTCAATACGCTGGCGCGAACCCGTCAGCACGGTCTCCAGGTCCGGATTCGCCGCGAAGGCCCGCGATGGATGCAGAAGCAACAACAGCACCAGCAGAGCGATGGACGCTGGAATCGTCCCCAAGGCGCAACTTGCCCATCTGGCCTCGGGATACCGGCCAAATTTGCGGCTGCGAGAGAGCATGACGACGCGACGCAGGAAGGTCATAGTTATAGTTATGGAGGATTCGCCCGAAGCGCAGGGATCCATGGCGTCCACTCGTTCTCTCTGCGCGATGCTGAGGTCGACATCGCGGAGAGCATGTGCGATCTCACAGTTGCCGAAGTTCTCGCAGACTTTTTCTAACAGGACGGTACTCCGGGTCATTGGTTGCCCATTCGAGAAACAAGCCTCATCGTAGTCATTGTCAGTGTCACAGAGAGCATAACACCCGTTGCTGGCGGGACAATTGGCGAAGGATGATCAGGCTTCGTCTCTCCAGCGCGGAGCCCAAGATGCTCCTGAGCCCAGTTCATCCCATCGCTGCGTGGCTAGTGAAACTTCAGCGGCGCAGTTTGGCAACTGTCACTTGTGCCAGTCGTTTGTGCCAGTCATTCGGACCATAATCTGCGGTAGCCAAGCGGCAAACCCGCAGGTAAGATGTGTCCCCAGGCTATAAAGTTTGCTGGCCGCGAAGGAGAAATGTATGAATCTCAATCTGAACGCCATGATGCAAACCGCAACTACCTTATTGACGGTAGTCGGTTTGCGAATTTTGGGCGCCATCGCGATCTGGATCATTGGCCGATGGCTGATTGGCCTCTCCCTTCGAATGATCGGGAGTGCACTGAGAAAGCAGAAGATTGATCCCACCCTGATCCGCTACATCCACTCGGCAGTGGCCGCGCTGCTGAATATCGTGCTGGTCATTGCCATTCTGGGATTCTTCGGCGTCGAGACCACGAGCTTTGCGGCCCTGATTGCAGCGGCCGGAGTTGCCATTGGCATGGCATGGTCGGGCTTGCTGTCGAACTTTGCCGGCGGGGTGTTTTTAGTGATCCTGCAGCCGTTCAAGGTTGGGGACTTCGTTACGGTGGCTGGAATCACAGGTACGGTCGAGGAGATTGGCCTGTTCGCTACGACCCTCAATACTCCCGACAACGTGAAGACCATCGTCGGAAACGGCAAGATTTTCGGCGACACGATCCAGAACTTTTCTGCCAACCCCTACCGGCGTGTCGAACTGACGGCACAATTGGCGCACGGCGTCGAACCGCAGGCAGCGATTGCGCTGCTGAAGCCCGCGCTCGCGCAGGTGCCCAACGTGGTGGCAGAGCCTGCACCGGATGTTGAGGTTCTGACGTTCAACTTAGCGGGACCGGTGCTTGCGGTGCGGCCGTACTGCAACAACGCGCATTACTGGCAGGTGTATTTCGACACCAATCGGCTGATCCGCGATACGTTTGCCAATGCAGGCTTCCCGGTTCCTGAGCAGCATTACGCCGTCCGCGGACCGGAAGAACTCCGGCTTGCAAAAACGGCCTGAAGGCAGCCAAACAAAAGCGTGAAGGCCTTAGAGCCGACAAGTCATTTTCGGTCTTTCGCCAGTGCTTGCAGTCGAATTTCGTGCTTGAAGATGTCTGCGCATTGGGGCAAGCGCGTTCGATATTTTGTAGGAAGTTGGAGGCAAAGCGCCACCGCGCTCTGGCGCATGCCGTGCAGTTCTAAGAGGGCGGCCGTTCTCACCGTCATGGTAGGTGGCAGGCTGCTCGTTGCAGACTGTGGCTCGGCGACAACCACGGTAACCTCTTTTTCGATCCCATCCGATTTTGCGATCACATCTGACTTGGAGTCCTGGCGCGTCTCATTCTCATGAATGTAAGCTACATGATTCACGATTTGAGCGAGCGCAGCGCCTCCGGTAAGAACAGAAAGACACATCGCTATCAACCAACGTTTCATCACCGCATCCTCCTTGGATGGCTCCAGTTCGGAGTCGTCTTGTAGATGAAAGCGCCGTTAGGGATGGGGTGCCAGAAACGGCAAGTGGAGCAACTTTAGCCACACAGTCGGAGGACCTCAAGATTACGAGCGTAACGCTCCGGGATGCGGAGTCGGCAGCCGCCGGGGCTGTGCACAGATCAGATCAGACTTCGTTGTTTACGTCCGTGCTGCAATTGCCGATACTCATGTAACGTTGACTACTCTCACGCTAGTTGCAATCCTGTTTACGATGGCGCGGAAGATCGACAAACTGAACAAGCGCAACCGGGCACCGCGCATCCGTGTCCCTAATCAGGAACGAGCAATTTTTGTAGTCGAAGACCAGAAGTTCGTTGGCATCCTTCAGCGCCTCTCGTTGACAGGGGGATCTGCTCTGCTCGTTAAAGGACCGATTCCCGAGGGAACGCTCGGCGCAATGGCATTGACCACAGTTTTTGGGAAGGTAAAAGCACACATCGAATTTCTGCATACTGGAGCGGATGGTGTACCGCTCGCGCAAGCATTCCGCTTTCTTGCGATGGATCCCGAAAGCGCCAAACGTTTCAACAACGCCGCCGAACAAATGCAGAGTGCAGGCTTCGCAGACGTCGAACCGAGACAGATGCCTCTCGATGGGGCGCTTGAAAGCTGGAGGAAGTTGCGGGACAGCGTCCGGCAGCTTTCGGGGATGCTCACCTCGGGGCGACACAGATCGAGATGATCACCCAACAGGCAGCCTGAAGGTATACGGATCGGTCACCAGCTAAAATCCTTTAGACGCATGGACTGTGCTCGCAAGTGTAAACGCCGCCCGTTTACCACAACACCCACGCGATTCTCCGGTTAATCCCGATGAGATTGGAAGTCGCGCTTTGGGGTACTGTCCGTTTTGACAGTAGCCGGGGCGACACGATTGGGCTAAGTTGACGGTGTTCATGACTGCGCGGAGACCTTTCACATGTCGGTGATTCGCACCGTGTCAGCCGTATAGACCATTCCGGTCAGCTACTTCCGAATCGAGCTGTGAGGGCTCATGAAAGTTCGCGCTATCTTCTGGACTGTAGCGATGGCGTATACCGGATTCCTCCTGACTGGCCAGGGCCTGCGAACTTTCAACAACCTCTCGATCACGGAAGGAGTCCTCGGAGCACTGGCGGGATTTCTCCTTGCCATCATGTTCACTCTCCGGGAGGAGCGCAGACGAAGACCTGCTTTTATGGCACATTCCATCGCAAAAATCCTGCCGAACTGGGGCATTCCTAACGAAAACCGCGGCTCAGGTCCAAAGCTAAAGGATTGATCCAAACAGGCAGGCTGAACGCTGGGGTTTCAGGAAACCTCTGTTTCAGGTGAGCTCTGGGCTCCTTGCGGTTCTGGCATGAGTCCGCATTGATATTTCCAAAGATCGAAGTCGGCTTAGATTGTGGTGTTATGCAGTTCACCATTCCAGGAGTGGAACTGGGGAAGTTAAAGGGCAGTCAATCGGCGGCGGCTCGACACGCTTTGGGCTGGCCCGTCTCTTCGGGGTAACGCAAGAACCCACTACTAACAAATCGTCCGCCCTGTCGAACGGCCTCTACGGCAGGCCACAAGTCGCTTGAGAGTCTGGTTTTCAGGACATAACCCACGGCCCCCATATTAAAGGCCGCTTCCACCACATCGGGAGAAGACTCCTGGGTCACGAAGATTATTTTGGATTCCGGAGTGAGTGGACGAATCTGTCGGGCGGCATCAATTCCATTCAGAATTGGGAGGCCGATGTCTAGGAAAATCAGGTCCGGCCTCAGCTCTTCCGCTCTCCGAACCGCCTCCAGCCCATTGGACACTTCAGCTGTGATCTGAAAATCGTGGTTCCGCTCCAGCTTCGAACAAAGCAATCTCAGAAATGGTTCGAAGTCCTCTACGACGAGAACCCGAATGCGAGAGGCAGTGGCCATGCTCAACCCTCACAGTTGACTGCATTTTGCGTTGAATGCTCTCATCTTGTCGGTACGGTAGGGAACTTCACAAATGCGATCTCTTTCACCGTCCCCAACGCGGGAATTGTCTTACGGCGGTGAGGCTACCAGGAATACGGTAAATTCTGTAGTTCGCCCGAGGTTACTTTGACTTTCCAGGCTTTTTCGTGCCGGACGGGGCGGCGGCGTTGGCGGACTCTATTTTCTGCAAGGCATTCTGGACAGTGAACAGTTTCTCTCGAATCTGTTCTATCTCATCGATGATCCGCTCAATTGTTTTCGGGTCGTCCATAGCAATGATGCACGCTACCACAATCATCGCGAAAAAGTCGGCCCGCTAACGCACCGAGGGCTGCAAAGGCAGATCAATGCAGGTGGCGCAATAAAAAACGGCCCCGGTATTAGACCCGGAGTCGGTCTTATCTGAGGACGGCTCTGAGGACGGCGTTATGTGGGATTTATTGGAGAGGAACCCGCCAGTCCCGAGGTAAAAGTGACGTGCCTGTCAACAGAATTAAGGGAAGGAGTCGATAATTTTTGGGGATGAAAACTAATTCATTTCCAATGCATTCCCATTCACAACTCCTAGTCGACTGGAGTCACCGCGACTGCCATGCGGCCTGCAAGCGGCGCAGACCTTCTCGCGCCTGGGCGTTGCTGCGATCGAGCTTTAGAACAAGGCCGTAGGTGTATCGCGCCAGACGATAATTGCCGCGCGCGGTTGAGGAATCGGCCTGGCTCAGCAGATCCGGGATGTCTTGGCGGCTGAAACCGTCTACCGTCAAAGCCGATTCCGGAGCGCGCTTTCGGGCAGGTAGCTTTGGTGTGGACGGCGGTGCAGTTTCCTTGTCCTCATTGTCGCGGGAGGGAGAAGACGCGGTGAGTGGGTCGTGGGAGGTTGCGTTGTCGGCTGCCGGTTGAGTGTGATCGCTCGACTCTACCGCTTGAGGGGAAGGGCGGTGGAATGGATCGGGCTTCTGGGGCGACTCCACCGGTGGAGGAGTTGCCGGTGCTCCTGAGACAGCGGCGTTTTCACTTATCGGATGATCGCTTGACGACTGGGCCACGGCCGGTTGCAAGGCGGGTACGGCTGCGGGATTTGAAGCCGCCGGAATTGCGGACGTTTGTGAGATGGCCGTCGGCGCATCCGCCGTCTCTGGATTCTGAGGGCGCGCTGGCGCGACGCTGTGCTCATTAGCGGTACGACGAGCAACCTGCGTGGAGGATTCAGGGAGCTTTCCCGTGCCTGAAGTCAGGTCTCTGATCTTACTTTCGAATTCGCTCTCGAGTTGCGCGACGAACGGAGGAAACGCGCCCGTTTGTGAACGGATGTAGAGAGTCCAACTTGCGGCTGCGATGAGAACGAGGGCAGCGCTCAAAATCAGACGCGGCCAGATTCGCGGTGGAGTTGCCTGGAGTTGAAGGGCACGCCCAGCGCTTGCAGTTGTTGGCAACCGGTTGGCGACCGCCTTTTCTGCGGGAACTGTGACGGGCGGGGTGAGCGGTGCGCGAACGGATTGTTCGATAAAGGCCTGCCGCATTTCCTCGCAAGTCTGGAATCGATCCCTGGGATCTTTGGCCAGGGCTTTCCGAATGACGGCATCGATCCCGCCGGGAATCGCCGGGTTAATGAGCGCTGGCGCGACTGGATCCTCATTGACGATCTTGTAGAGGACGGTCGCGATATCGCCGGCAAAGGGCTTTTCGCGGGTCAGCAATTCGTAGAAGACAGCACCCAACGAAAAGATGTCGGCGCGATGATCCACTTTTTTGCCGGTGATCTGCTCGGGAGCCATGTAGCCAGGCGTGCCGATGACCAGCCCGGTCATTGTGAGGGACGTGTTCTCGATTTTGGCGATTCCGAAGTCGAGGACTTTGATGGCGCCTTCGTCGGTCACCATGAGGTTGGCCGGTTTCAGGTCGCGGTGAATGACACCGCGGGCGTGGGCAAAACCGACCGCCGCGGAAATCTGGTCAGCCCAGGAGAGGAGCGTTGGCAGGGAAGGCACACCAACATCAGCCAATAGCTTGGCCAGCGTGGTTCCTTTGACGAACTGCATGCTCAAATAGATGGCGCCGTTTTCCTCGCCAACGTCGTAGATGGTGATGATATTGGGATGATCGAGCCCGCCCGCGGCTTTGGCTTCCTGCTTGAGCCTTTCGATCATCTGGGCGCGATCGGGAGCATTGCTGTCGATCAGAATAGTCTTCAGCGCGACGGTACGGGCAATGACGGGATCGAATGCTTTGTAAACGGCTCCCATGGCGCCGCGCCCTAACTCTTCCTGAATCTGATAGCGGCTCAAGGCGGTGAGGTGGGCCTGGCCGGCCGGACGCGAGGGCGTCGAGACGGCTTCGTCAGCAAATTTCGTCCGCTCAACCGGGTCGTTGGGTGGTTTCGCCGATTCCATGAGAAATCTCTAATGCGCTGTCATCGCAAATATGCGCAAACGCACAAGTTATCGCGTCTATTCGCGGCATCTTCAATCATAGCGCCGGTAAGTTTCGCTTCCCACTTACTTTAGTTTTGCCTGGGCTATTGATCTTGTTTCACCCGGTCCTTCTCGCGAGAAAATGTAGCTTGCGGATCATTATGAAGTCGTGGAAACCCATTTCTTTACCCAGGCCCTCGAAGCAGCCGACCGGGATCTCTCGTCTCGAAAGCTGCTGCCTCGCGGTGGTTCTCATCGCTGTTCTTGTGGGTGGAGCATCGATCACGACTTATGCCAAGGATGCCTCCCTGACCGCGGTGGTTTTGTTCGACGGTCCCCAGGGCGCGGCGTATGTGCAGATTTCGGAAGCAGCGCTGAATGGAAAGATTGAAGTTCGCAGCTGTGACGGTGTTTCGAGGCTTGATAAGAATACTTATAACGGGCTGCCGCGCGCGTCGCTGGCCGGGGCTGACTCGCTGCAGCGCGGCGCAGACGGTGTACTCACGCTGACGGTAAGCGGAAAATCCGTCTGTGTTGTCCCCAGCAATCTGAAATTCGAACGGAGCATTGAACTCACGCCAGCGATGGCAGCTGAACAGGCAGTGATTCGCGGCACACTTGCGTCTTCGTCGCCTCGCGATGCAATGACAACGATCCCAGCATTCAAGCCGGGTGTGCAAATGGTGTTTATCGCCGCTCCGGACGTTGAACGTGCTGACTTTCTGCGGGCGCAACGAGCAAACACGGTCAGAGACTGGGAGGATTTTTTAACGCGTTATCCGTCTTCCGCACGCCGCGCATCCGCTCAAAATGCCATCGCGGGATTTCATCAGCATGCGGCCGAAGCTGCTTTTGAACAGTATCAGAGTTCGAGCGGCGCCAAAACACAAGACATCGCGATGCTGCGACAGGCATGCTTGGAGGCACAAACCGCCAGCCAGTCGTCTCCCGGCTACAAACGAGCTGCGCGGTTAATGGACGACATAGGGCGGGAATTGGACAACCTGGCGCGACCGGATCACACACGCCTGCAGGCGTACCGCAAAGCCCTGCAAGACCATTCGCCTGGGTATTCGCAACTATCTGCCGCCAAGCAGCATGTGGAACGCCTGTTGGAAGTCTGGCCAGATTATGCTCCTCTGCTTAGTCTCCAGCGCGACATTGCCGCCGAGCAGCGGAAATTGGAAACCACCATCGTGAACGCGCAGGTGTTGGTGGTCGAGTCACATTACGACCAGGCCGTCAACTCGCTGGGTCCCTATATCGCGTTCGCTTCCGAAATGCCCCGCTTGGATGCCGTGATCAGGGCGGCGTTCCAACACCATTACGAACGCGGACAAAAACTGGCGGCCAGTCAGGACTGGGAAAAAGCAGGCGTCGAATTTGGCAAGGCGGTGGCCCTGCGGCCCGAGCGCAAGGATGTCCAGGCAGCCGCCGACAACGCTGCCGCTCAAATCGAGGCCCAACGCAATCAGCAGGCAGCAAACGCCGCGGTTCTCGAGAGCCAAGGGTTTGAGCGGAAGAACCAGTTTGTCGAAGCCTACAACGTACTCGCCGACTTACCTGAAAAACAGCGCGCTCTAGTCACCTCGCAGCTCGCGGCGTTGTCGCATGACTATATCGGCGCTGCCGTGCGGCGCGCACAGAAAATCCAGGAATCGCACATTCCGATCAAAAACCCCGCTGACGAAAATGCGGTGATGGAGGCGTATGTTTTGTGGGACCGTGCCAGCTCTTTAGAGGATGACCCGGCGATCACCGTCAAACGCGATTTCGTTTCCGCCAAGATCAGTGCTTACTACCTCGACCAAGCCAATCGATATCTGCAGAAGGCTTCGGGATCCGGAGCCAGTGTTGGGTGGCTTTACCTGAAACAAGCAGCGCGTTACGGAATTACCAATCTCGGCAGTCTGAAAGATGAGATGGCCCGTTACGAACCACTTTATCTGCGGCGCTCCCAACTCTCAGTCGGCATCGTGTTTCGCGATCAAACTTCACGTCGCGACAGCCATGGTTTCGCCGACCAGCTTGCAGACGCGATAACCAGCGGCCTCGATTCCTCCGGGATACCGATTGCAGTCATGCGCAATTCCTCGGAGGCTGAGGAGGCTCAACCGCCCAATTTCACGCTCGTCGGACAGGTTCTGGAACATCGCATGGTCAAGAACGCGAACCTGGAGGCTCCGGAGTCGAAATACCGGGCGGGCGCGCACGAGACGAAAAATCAGGCTTGGCTGCAAATCGAAAGCGACTATGAATCCGCTCAACAGCAACTCAGCTCGGCGCAACATGCGCTGGCTGACGCCCAGATCCAACGCAAGAAGAAACAAGTGATCGCAGATGCCAATGACGCCGTGGAGCAGGCACAGAAAGGTGTCGACGACTTGCGGCATAAGTTGGAGACGACGGAGCGGAGCCACGTGGAGACCGTGGTTGAGTCTTATCACTACACCAAGAAGACCATTGATCTCACGGCGTCGGCGGAGATCGAATTCCAGTTTCGCGACCGGGCGGGTAATTTTGTTGGGCAGCCCGCGGATGTGCGTAAGGTCAAACACACCACGACCGTGGTTTTGCAAGACGTTAAGGCGGAAGATACCGAAGGAATCACCAACCAGGGCGTGGAACCGGACGGGGCGCAGTTTCTGACGGATCTGGAAATTGATTCCCGGAATGCTTTGGTCAAAGCGGTGCGGGAAAGGGTGGCGGAGCTGCCGGCGGAAATCCTGCAGGCAGCGAGAACACTGGTACAACAAGGCGACGCGGACGGAGCCGCGGAATTGTATGTGTTGTACTTGAATGCAACTCCTCAAGGTGCATCTCCAGGGCGAGAAGAGGCAGTCAAGTTTCTGCGCGATCAGTTCAACTTAGCGCTGTCGGCTGATGCGAAGCTGTGACGAGGGTAGGGAGGCGAGTACCTTGGTACTCTTCCCTTCCGTGTTATTGGGCGCACAATAAGAAGTGATCATCCAGCGGTGACGCGAGGGGAAGCTTCCTCTGTCGTAGCAGAACTGCTCTCGCGGGTCGCGTATTTTGGAGCCGTGCCATGGCCGAGCTGTTTCTCAAATTTGAAGACCGGATCTTACAAGAGTTCTTGCTTTCGGGCGGCACAGTCACGATTGGCCGTCAGCCGGACAACGTCCTGCGTATCGATAATCCTGCGGTGTCCGGACATCACGCCAAGGTCTACGCGGAAGGCGATCACTATGTGATCGAAGACTCCGAAAGCTTTAACAGCACGTACGTCAATGGTCAACGCATCAGCAAGATGATACTGAAGGATGGAGACAACGTAACGATCGGCAAGCACACGATCGAGTTTCGTGACGAGGTACATCCGGTCGCCGCGCCGTATGGAATTGTCGATGTCCCGGTTGACGGACAACTTCCGAAGGCCAAGCCGCCACAGCTCGATCGCACCGTGGTCTTGGACACGGCGAAGGCGAAAGAAATGCTCGCGAATGCGGCCGCAGCAGCATCATCATCCAGCGGCCCGGTTGTCGTCCAGAGAATCGGCATCGCTCAAAGCCAGTCGCCAATCAACACCACGCCCCCGGTACGTCAAACCATTGGCACGCTGACCATTGTCAAAGGCCGAACTGACCAGCAGCGCTACGTCCTGACCAGCAAACTGACGCTGATCGGAAAATCGAAGATGGCCGGCATCCGGCTAACACGGTGGTTCGCTCCCCGCGTCGCGGCCTTGATTTACCGAGCCGAAGATGGCTACTTCATCGCTGCTTCCGAAAGCAAGGTACAGATCAGGGTGAACGACATCGTGGTCGAGGGCGGCCAAAAACAACTCGAAGCGGGTGACGTAATCGAACTCGCAGATATCAAGGCTGTTTTTGCGACATAGCTAGGACGCCTACAACTCGCTGGGCTCTTTCCCCCAAAGCCACGCGAATGCCTTCCCTCGGTCGTAGAGTGAAGCTGGGCAGAGCTACGACCGGATGACTCGCCACCGGATGCAACTGAAATTTCCTTGCGATCGTAGCGAGCAGGAGTACAGCTTCCATCATCGCGAATGACGCTCCGATGCACTGCCTGGGACCACCCCCGAATGGAAAGTATGCGAATTTCGGCAGCTTCTGACATTGTTCAGTAGTCCACCGGTTGGGGTCGAATTTTTCCGGGTTAGAGAAGAACCTTGAATCACGGTGCATCACCCACTGGCTCATCACAACGTTTGCCCCTGCTGGTATACGGTAGCCGCACAGCTCAAATTCTGCGATCACCTGGCGAGCAACGCCCCACGCAGGCGGGTAGAGCCTCATGGACTCCTTGATCACCCTTTCGGCACACGTCAAGGAGGCCAAATCAGAGATGTTGGGCACGCGTCCTTCGAGCACTCGGTCGACCTCTTCCTGCAATTCTTGCTGCACCTGAAGGTTCTGGCTGAGCAGATACCATGCCCATGAAAGCGCCAGGGCAGTCGTTTCGTGGCCGGCAAGAAGAAACGTCATAACCTCATCACGGAGTTGCTGGTCGCTCATTTGGGTGCCATCTTCATCACGAGCTTCCATGAGCATCGAGAGAAGATCTCCACTCTCCTGCCCGTTCCTCCTCCGCTGTCGGATGATTTTGAAGACATGGCTGTTCAACTTGTCTACGGCGCGGCGGAATTCGAACATGCCGGGCAGCGGCAGCCGCCGGAAAAATGGCGGCAGAAGCATTCGAGCGCCGATACTGTTCCGCATCATGACATTCACGGCGCCAGAGATCTCCGCCGTCTCTTCAGCTTCGACATTAAAGAGCGCGCGTACTACGATACGCAACGTCAGTCTCATCATCTCGTGATGAATGTCTACGACTGCACCGTCCCGCCACTGGGATAGCATCTGCTCCGCATAGTTCGTCATGAGATCGGCGTAGGAGGCGATTTTCTCGCGATGAAAGGCAGGCTGGCTGAGGCGACGCTGCCTCTTCCACTGTTCCCCCTCGCTGGTAAGCAGGCCATCCCCGAAAAACCAGCGGCTGTTCTGGATCACACGGTCCTTCAGGAAGTTTTGGTAATTGCGAACCAGAACGGACTCGATCAGGTCAGGATGGTTCAGAAAATAAACCTGGATCCATCCAGCTCGGTAGTAAAAAATGTCCCCGTAGTCTTTAGCCCAACGGCTAAATACAGCTAGCGGGTCGCGAGTGGCCAGAGGAATATTGCCGATCAGGAAGTGCGGCTGTGGACCCGGGGGGCGCTGCAACATAAGTGTGACCCGATTAAATGATCAAATTTCAAACGCTTATTTTATCGTTTGCGCCGTTTCCGCGTTTCTCCAACTCAGTGCCCGGACATCGCACGCCCCGCAGGACACGCGCATGGTGGGTCGTAGTGTCCTGAGGGTCGTAGTCCCCCAGGGCTTTAATTGTCACGATTTCGCGAGCGTTTAAGGGCTTAAACTTTGGATTTTCGCAATCAGGGCTCCTTTCAGGTAACAACTTAAAGAAGTTGCCAGGGCGCAAAAACTGCGGCGGGTCACGGGCGCTGACCTCATCCTCAGTGGGGCCGAGCGTGGAAGGCGAGTTCCCGCTAATCTTCGAGAGGAGTTGAGGACGGCAGAAGCCGTCCTGGATTCATGATATTAGCAGGGTCAAGTCCCTGTTTGATGGCAGAGACGGCCTTCACGCCGACCGGGGAAATATCAGCGGCCAGCCATGGCAGGTGCTCGGTCCCGACAGCGTGGTGATGAGACAGTGTCGCCCCGTGATCGATGAACGACTGCTGGGCGGCACGCTTGACTTGAAGATATTGCTGCATCTCGTGTCCCGGTTGTTGCCGGAAGGCGAACGTGAAATACAGACTGGCTCCGCACGGATAAGTATGGCTGATGTGACATCCAGCCCAAGGACGGACTCCGCTTTTGCCGATTTCGGTGCGCAGAACAGCGGTAGTGTCCTGATACAACTTGGCGATATTACTCCACACGGTCGCGGTCTCGCTCACGTCGCTTGTAACATTGCGGTTCAACAAGAAATCGCGGATGTGCGGAAAATCAAACTTGGTTGCCTCAAATGACTTCCCGGCGCCGGCGCCGAGGCCAACCGCGCCACATTTTCGATAAATTGCTTCCGCTTGCTGCGACCGCAGGGAAACGCCACGCGAACTGCCCTCCAAAGCGGTCAGCATCAGGCACGCTCTGGGCTGAGCAAACCCTTTGGCCCGCAGATAAGTTTTGAAAAGGCTACCGGCAATTTTCGTGAAGCCTGAAGCCGGTGGCCGAAAGGCCAGGGAGAGTGCCGTCTTATCGGGATCGTTGAGGCGTACCATGGCCGGCATGCACTCCTGCCTCACACACTCAAACATGGCTTCAACGCCGCCCTCGAATTCAGGAAACAGGTAGCCTCGCACTTGCCGCGAGTCGGGAATGGCGTGGACGCGCATGGTAGCTTCGGTGATGACGCCGAGCGTCCCTTCACTGCCGATGCAGAGGTGATTGACATCGATACCGTTCGAGGACTTAGGGACCACACGCGTCTGCAGCACTCCTTCTGGAGTCACCATGCGTACGGCGATCACCATATCTTCGATCTTGCCGTACTTATCGCTTTGCATTCCCGCCGAGCGCGTGGCGATCCAACCGCCTAAAGTGGAGTGCAGGAACGAGTCGGGAAAATGGCCCAGCGTTGTTCCCTGTGCGCCCAACTGCTCTTCGAGGTCTGGGCCAAAGGCTCCGGCTTCGATTTGTGCAGTAAACGAGCGTCTGTCCACCGCCAAAACTCGACGCATCCGCCGCATATCAAGCGACACGCACACGCGCCTGGCATCCATACGTTCAAGACACCCAGCTATGTTCGACCCTCCCCCGAAGGGAATCAGCACGATGTCGCGCTCGGCCGCCGCGCGAAGCGTAAGGCATACGTCGCGCTCACTCTCGGGATAAACAATCAGATCTGGGGCACCTGCCGCAATGCCCCGACGCAGGCGAAACAGGTCGCGGAATCCCTTGCCATAGGAGTGGATGACCCGTTCTTTCGCATCATCCGTGATCTGGCAAGGCGCAAGAAAAGTGCGGAGTTTGGCCAAGAATGGCTCATCGGCACGGGCATGCGGCAGTTCGATCGACTCCAGACTCCACTCGCGTCCTGTGAAATCATCGCCATCGCTTTCAATACCAAGCACCGACTTGGCAAAAGGCCAAAAGTCAGGATGACGGCTGGCGCGAAATTCGGCGTCCTCAAATCCCCAACCCCACCACTTCATGTGTCTTGGTTCGTGGGCCATGTGTTCACTAGTGAAGCTGCGTTGTAGTGCCCTTTCGCTGCAAGTCCGCTGCTAACTCCTGCGCCTCGCGGCGCGAGCTAAGCATTCGGATACTTTCTGCTAGTAGCTCAACCGCGCGTCGGCGTCGTTCGCGCGGAAGTTCTCCTGATTGAGGACGTGCGAACTCAACGGGTTCTCCGAATCGCACCGTCACGGGACCGGCTCTTGGCACATAATGTCCCTTCGGGAGAATGTGGTGTGTACCTTCTATGTATGCGGGAACGACCGGCACGTCAAGTTCGATAGCAAACAGGGCTGCACCACTCTTGAATTCCTTCACCTGACCATCCTGCGACCGAGTGCCCTCGGGATAAAGAATGAGGCTGCCCCCGGTTTGCTGCATGAATTGCCGACAAGTTGCCAAGCAGGCAGACAGCGACTTAGCTCCTGGTTCGCGATCGATTGGTATGACATTGATGAGCGGCGAGACGGCCCAGCGCAGGGGACGCGAGCGAAAAAAATAGTCGCTGGCGCCGATCAGGGCAAAGTTGCGAAAGCTGCGCCCGCTCGCGGCCATCAAGACCGCACTGTCTGCATGACTAGTGTGATTGCTGCAAAGCAGGAATGGTGCGTCCGGAAGGTGATGTCTCGTCTCTACTGTGAGGGGACAATACCATTTGAAGAAGGCCCGGCAAAAGCGTTCGAAGCAAAGACTGCCTAGCGCTGAGGCCCGGAATCCGTCGTGCAGACTAAACCGGTTATTCATCTCCGCCAAGATATCAAACAAATCATCAATCTCTGAGGCTTCGACAGAACGACTGAAAAGATGAACAGGAGCCCTGCGGTACCACTGCCGGGATATATATCTAATAGTCGGTTGAACTCTGGGACATGCGCAGCGTACCGCACTGCAAAACCAAGCCAATAGCTCGGTTATTATCCCGTCCATCAGCAACTGCCGACCAAAAAAGCGGCGGGAGGTGTTTCTTAGGGCGCAGCAGTTGTGCGGTTCGATCTGCGCCCCTACCCTGCGACAGTTTCACGATCCATTCCAAGGGTCCACGAGATCGAGGTCACAGTCTGCGAAGTCTGAAACATTGCGCGTTGCGAGCTTGGCCCCTCGCACTTGGGCAATGGCCGCGATCTGCGCATCCGCGTGGCTGATCGGTCTGCCCACGGCCCGGCGGTGAGCCGCAATCTTAGAAAAAACTCGCGCGGCATCGCTCTCGAACCCGAAGATGCGGCCCGCTAAGTCCTCGGCAAACATCGCTTCCGCCGCTGCCAGCAGCCCCTCTCGACGCTTGCCCTTGGTGAGCAACTGAATACCATAAAAGATTTCCGCCTCGGTGATCGAAGTGGTAAAGAGTTCTGTCGCCAGTTGCTTCCCAACCCATGTCGCAACGAGGGGAAAAGGTTTGGGCTTCATGAGCTCTGAGAGCACATTGGTATCGAGGATGATCATTCGTCAAATCCCGGAGCTTGACGCGTAGCATCGCGTCGGGGCAACTCCAATTCGAGTCCGCCCAAGGCCGCAAATCGTCGTTGAATCGTCTCCGCCAGGTTTCCCTTTACCGGCGAGGTAATGGTCAGAGCGGAACGCAAAATCTCCCGGGCTTCCTCCTCCATCGAACGTCCGTGGTGGGCAGCTCGGACCCTCAACCGGGTCTTGGTTTTCTCGTCCAGTCGTCGGATGGTTATAGTTGCCATGCTGTCAATGCTATCATTGCTAGCCGCGAATGCAAAGTGGACGCGGGCTGATGTCGGGCTTTGCATCTGCGAGCAGGGAACGGGTTCTCAATTCCTCGTGCTCTATGGTGGGTAGATAAGAGCCATCTCGGAGTAAAAGATTTACTCAACATCGGTTCAACCATTTGCACCGGCAGGGGGAATGCCGCGCGTCAGATTTAACGAAACCCGGCCGCAGCCTGGAAAAAGTGGCTAACACTCGGGTGCCTGCAACCTCGCAGCAGGACCGTAACTCCTAGATAAAACTCGCTCCATCGGCTGGCACTGCAGAAGTGCTATGTAGCTAAGTCTTGTCTGGCAAATAAAGTGTCCTTATTTCTCAAACTAAGCCTGTACGCCGAAAGATGAACTTTCTTGCGCAGTAATAATGGCACCTGGCGTGCTCACTTCGACTTGGGCTTGCGGGCGATTTGTCAGGCAAATTAGGAGCTTAACGCTTGCAGGACTTGTGTGTAGTGAAGCGAGTTACACTCGGCGGGGTCGTCATGTGCAGATGGCACTGGGTGTTTGCCGCAGCCTTGATGCTCTCGCTGTTCGCGAATGCGCAGTCGGCGAACCAGTATTCATCTCCACCGCCGCAGACGCCATCCTTGACAATCCGGCCTGGCCAGTCTTCGCCGAGCGGGCCGCCCGAGCCGCAGCCACCGAACACTGTCACCGCGCCCCAACCGCCAGCGCCTTCGGCAAACATTGCGCCTGCTCCCGCACCTCCCACGATGGACCAAGTGGTTGACCGCGCGATCGAGCGGGAGTACGCGCTGATGGCAATACTGAAAAACCGCACTCCGTTTGTTGAAACCTATCTGCAAGACGTGAAGTACGAGCCGCAAGTCGGCCCGGAGCCCGTGCAAGACCATTACTTCCTCGGCCGCATGGATTTGGGAGAAAGCGCGGACCGCCGGGACTATCTCAGGAAAGACACCAGCTTTGAAAGCCACTTGCTGGGCGGCTTCACCGGGTTGTTTAAGTTCCAATACAAACCCATGGGTTTCTCATGGATGATCTTCGCCGACCGTGACAACTTTAATCGTCGAACCTACGATTTCAAGTTTGTACACCGCGAGTTCCTAGGTGATGTCCGCTGTATCGTCTTCGACGTGACTGCCAAGAAGGGCACCGGCAATGGCCGTTTTCGTGGCCGAATCTGGGTCGAAGACAAGGATTACAACATTGTGCGCCTGCTTGGTACTTATGAGCCGCGCCCGCGCAACGCTTACTTCTTCCACATGGACAGCTGGCGCTTGAACCTGATCCCGGGCTACTGGGTGCCGGCTTATATTTACAGCGAGGAAGGGGATTTCAACTCCGGTTCGAAAGACAAGGTGGCTTTCAAGGCCCAGACCCGGCTGTGGGGTTATGACCTGCAGAAGGGAACCAAGGACCGTGAATTCACCCAGGTTCTTGTGGACTCCTCGGTGAAAGACGACAGCCAGGCGGCGCAGGATGCTTCTCCGCTGCAAGCGCAGCGGCAATGGCAGCAGCAGGCCGAAGACAATGTCATCGAGCGACTGGAACGGGCCGGACTGCTCGCGCCGGAAGGTGACGTAGACAAGGTGCTGGAGACTGTCGTCAACAATCTGCTGATTACGAACAAAATTGAACTGCCCCGCCCCGTGCGTACCCGTTTGATGCTGACCTCGCCATTGGAGACGTTCAGCATCGGCAACACGATCGTCGTGAGTCGCGGCCTGGTGGACGTGCTCCCGGATGAGGCCAGCCTGGCCATGGTGCTCTCGCTCGAACTTGCCCACATCATCTTGGGACACAACGTGGGCAGCAAGTACGCCTTCAACGATCTGATGCTGTTCTCCGATGAATCTATTTACCAGAACTTTGGCTTCCGCCACTCTCGCGACCAAGAATCCGCAGCCGACAAGAAAGCTCTCGAGCTGCTGAAGAATTCGCCCTACGCGCAGAAGCTGGGTACACCCGGACTGTTCCTGCGCGAGGTGTCGGTTCGGGGCCGGACGCTTTCCGCGCTGCTGACCCCCCATTTAGGCAATGGATTCACCGACCGTAAGGGCGTCGTGGATCGCATGGTTGTGCTGATGAACTCTGCTCCGGCGCTCGATCCCGATAAACTGGACCAGATCGCCGCCCTGCCTCTGGGTGGACGCGTCAAGCTCAACGCATGGGATGACCACGCAGAATTGATCAAGACCACGCCGGCCGCAATTACTTCGGCGCGCGACAAGATGCCGCTGGAAGTGACGCCATTCTTCCCCCGGCTTACGCGCTATGGAGCAGTTGTCAACCCGACGGCCGTGGCGAACGCCGCGAATCCAACTCCAAGCAATTAGTTCAATGCAAAGGGGCACGGGGCCGAGCCCACCTGACGTGCCGTTCGGAGGAGAGTATGGGTGGATCGAAGAAATTCTCACCACCCACGTAGTGGTGCGCACCTGGGACCTTCGCCGCCTGATCGTGCCCTTGTCCTACTTCATCGAGAACGTATTCCAGAACTGGACACGTAACACGTCCGACCTGCTAGCCTACGTTTACATTTACACCGACTACACAGTATCCGTCGAAGAGTTGCGCCAGGAGTTTCGCCGCATCCTCGAATCCACGCCGTTGTGGGATAAAAAAGTCTGCGTGCTGCAAGTCAGCGACGCCACTGAACAGACCATGCAGATACGTGCCTTGGCGAGCGCGTCAGATTCCTCAAAGGCCTGGGATCTACGCTGTCTGGTGCGAGAGAAATTAATAAAGTTTCAACAGGAGAAATACCCGAACTGCTTGTCGAAAGCACGGGCTGAAATTCATGGCCTTTCGCCCAATGGTTTTTCTCCTAATGCGCAGCCAATAGAAACTACTCCATCCCATGCGCGTACAGGTAATCCGCATTGATGCTTGTGCTCGACCCTGCTGACATCGTGGGCAGCGCCATTACCCGACTGGCATAAAACGTCGCAGACCGGGAGCCGCGATCCGACTACAATTTTGTTAGGGTTTGAAGCGGGACGTTCCCAGTCCCGACGGACTCGGGTATTTGCGAGGCGCCATAAAACTGAAACCCGACACTTGGAGAAAGTGTCGGGTTTTCTACTTTATTCGGTTAGCGAACCCGTGAATCCTCTCCGGTTCGGGTTTTGAGAGCAGAGGTGGCGCAGGCGCGCCCTCCCATTCTCAGTTAGTGTGCTTCGCGATTTTACTGTCGAGCAACGAAACCAGGGCCTCGCCCCCGGCCGGCGACTTAACATCGCTCGAGCGCAGGATGTCGGTTGCCGCGAGCCGCTTGCCGTACAGGCGGTAGTTCGCGTCACTGTCTGGTTCCAGCGTTGCGCTTCCCAGGGACACGCCGGCGAACAGTCCCTTGGCTCGCCCGTAGGTGTAGATGTCGGGGTTGTCAACCGCACCGGCCGCAGTAGCTCCGGGGCCCGCTGCGGCAGTGGCGTCCGCGCCCATCTTTGTCTTGCCCTTCAGGAACTGGTTCACGACCTTCTGATCCATGAGCAGGAGGACGAAGTCGCTGGACGAGCCGCCCAGCTGCAGACCAACGCTGGCGCCACTAATCGTATACATAGCGGGCGCGGACCACTTGCCGTCGAAGTTCGCGCCGGTGCGGCAAAGCATCGGACCGCGACCGCCGCTTCCGCCCACACCGATGCCGAACTTCTTCACGCCGGGCAGAATGACCACGCAATCAGCCTTTGCCAGCAAGGCCTGCGGGATATTGTTGCCGCTGAGCATATCCTGTAACACAATGTTGGCTTGCCGGAGGGTGTCTTCATCTTTTTCCTTGTCGGCAGCGAACGCGGGGAGAATTAGCAGAGTCACGAGTAGGGAAGTGAGGAACCAAGGCAAACCTTTCTTGGCGATCCGCTTACCCATTTCTTCACATGCAGTTTGTCGCATAGACCATTTCCTTTCGTTGTTATGGTGTAATGGCGTTGTTTCGCCGTCTGCCTGACCGGTTCTCTTGCCCGCGCAGCCACGCTACAAGGGAACCGACTGCGACCGTCCTAACAATTCTGCGCCCCCCATTCTCCCACAGTCATGCTCCCACAGTCACGCGGACAGGGATCAACGTTGGTTGCCGTGGCCGTCGATCCACAAAAGCAACAAGGGCTCGATAAGACTCTCGTCTTCGATTGCGTGCGCATCTGCCCGGTGGTGCTCAGTCCATTCGCTGGATGGACAGCAGAGTTAGGTCATCGAATGGTGGTCCGTCGACAAAGGTTCGCAGATCGCTCAGGCACGCGGCAACCAGCTCGGCGGGGCATTTTCCAGCTGCTTGACGCACCACACGCGTGACGCGATCCACGCCGTATTCGTCGTCAGCGCAACGCGCCTCCGACAGGCCGTCGGTATAGAGGAACAGCATGTCGCCGGTTTCCAGGTGCAAGCGCGTGGCGGAGAAATCGACTTCGTGAAACATCCCCAGCGGCAAACCGGTGGATTCAATGCGCAGCACGCCACCGCTCCCGACCATGATCGCGGGCAAGTGGCCAGCGTTATGAATTTCCACTTCTCCTGTAGGCTTAGCCAACCCGCATATCAGGGTGGCGTATTGCCCGGCCAGCGCGCTGCCACAGAGCACGCGATTCGCCTGGGTGACCATCTGGCCAAGCGGCAGGGCCATTCCAGTCAGGCTGCGGAACAAGGCGTGAAGTTGGGCCATCAGCATAGAGGCAGCCACACCCTTGCCGGAGACGTCTCCAAGCACAAAGAATAGCTGTCCATCAGACGGGATCAAGTCGCAGTAATCGCCACTGACGGGACCGAGCGGGGCGTAATAGTAGCTTGTGTCCCAACCACCTGTCTGCAGGTCCACTTGTGGCAGGAGATGGCGCTGCACCTGGGAGGCCAGATCGAGGTCACGTTGCAGCGCAGTTCGTTGTGACTCGGTAAGGTGGTCGAGGCAGTAGCGCACCAGCGGGTCGGCCAGCAACCGGTCCTGTTCTATGGATTCGTGGCACTCCTGGCACAGCCCGTAGCTACCCTTGGCCATTCGTTCCAGCGCCGAATCTACTTCGCGCAGAAGACCAGCGAATCCGGCTCTCTGCGGGGCGAGTGCAATCGCTGCTTCCAGGCGGCGCTTCCGCTCCTCCAGTTGGCTGTGCAGGAACGCTACTTCTAGTGTGGCCATGACAACCTCCAGTTGCTAGGTGGTTTCCTATTGGATTGTGGTTCCCCGACGCAAGTCGCAGCTTCTTGCGTTGAATCGGGGCGGGAGGTCATCGGTAGTTTCTGAGTGGCATTGATAACAAATATCCAACTCACGGGACCGGTATGCGGTAGAGGTTCCGGTATGTCTTTCTCCGATTGAATTCCATTAGCCGGAAGCGGGGGAAGCCCACTGCCATGGGCGAGAGGAATGATAAAAGTTCGCCATTGTGCGCCTCCCTTCATGGGCGGCCACGAAAGATAAAAGTACTTTTCATCCCGGGTCCAGGAAACATTGCACCAGCCCGAGCACACACGAACCGTGCGCCCGCCGGCAAGGGGGACGACATCGACGGCGGTAGGATTATCTTCTCCCTTGGTGGCGCGCCGAATTGCGACGAAGCGTTCGTCGGGGGATACGGCGTCAAGGTAGATGATCGGTTCCGGAAGAATCTTCTCCCGTTGTGTACCGTCATCATTCATGCGGTAGAGGTAATCGACCTCTCCTTCGGAGACTCGGAAATAAATCTTCCCTGAGGGTACGTATTGCGGCCAACTCTCTCCGGCTCCAGAACTGACCTGGCGGGGAGCGAAGCGGTGGTCAAGCGAGGCCAGCCAGATTCGATGTTTCCCGTTTTCGTCTCGGGCGTCATAGGCCACGCGCTTGCCGTCAGGCGACAGACTGAAACTGGCAACTCGGATTCCGGGCAAAACTTTCGCCACCTGCGCGGAATGGAGATCGGAGACCATAAGTTCGCCGCCGTGATCTTCGTCCGAACCGTTTTGCGACGCCAGATAAAACAAACTGCCGCCGTCCGTCGATATGCTGTCACTGGAGGCGTAGCCTTCGGAGGAAATTTGCCGGTCTCCATGCGGGTCATGAAACCAGACCGAGCGTGCGTCGTTGCCGACCGACGAGATGAACGAGTGGCCATCGGGCGCCATGGCAATGTCCTGTTCTTCCGTGGGCCCAGTCGTAAGCTGCTGCGGCTCCCAGTCGGGAAAGGCCTGCCGCCAGATGTGAGAGCCATGGGTTCCAGCATCGGACGTGGAGTAGATCCACTTGCCGTCGGGTGACCAGGCTGCCGCAAGACACGCTCCCTTGGGCGGACCAATCGTTTTCCCAAGACCGCCGTTGAAAGGTACCAGGCGGCAGGGCAGCCAGCCGTCGACTTCCATCTCGGCAACCAGTACCCACTTGCCGTCGGGGGATAGGTAGGATCTGTGTGCCATGCCGGTTTCGCGCGGCGGCACATACACGTCCCTCTCCTCGGAACGGCTCTCTGTCGCAGTGACTATGGCAAAATGCCAGCCGCTCTTTATCTCGCTGAACATCACGTGATGCGGATCAATCCAGCTAAGCCCGGTGGCGTTAGAAAGCAGCACCTGGGGCTGTCCGCCGAGGACCGGCACTACCCATGTCTGCCAATCGCTCCCCATTGTGCTATAGGCGATGCGCGAACCATCGGGTGAAAATGCGGTGCCCCACTTGCTGGTTTCATCGTGGGTAAGTTGCACCGGTTCGCCATCCGGAAGCAACTTGGCATAGACCTGTCCCGTTCCGAAATTCTCCGATCCGCGAATGAACGTCAACATGCGCCCGTCCGGAGATAGGGAAGGTCCGGAAACAGAGTCGGTAAAGTTAGTGAGCTGAACCCATTGCAAGGAGTTCGGGGTTGCGGGCGGCCCCGAGCGCCGCAGCATGAAGGTCACTCCGGCTGCTACTCCGACTGCCATCACGGCGGCAGCGGCCCACAGGAGCAGCGATCTGCGCGCTTGCGGGTGGGTCGCAGCAGGCACGGTAGCCCGGCTGCCAGACTCGGTGTCGCGCCTTAACCTCTTCAGGTCGGCACGCAGCTCGGAGGCATGCTGGTAGCGGATGTCCCGATTTTTCTCCAGTGCCTTATTAATGATGCGCTCCAGTCCGTCGGGAACATCAGGATTCAAACGAACGGGAGGAGTTGGTGGCTGGTTGAGGATCGCATCAAAGGTGGTTCCTGAAGTATCGCCACGAAAGGGCAGTCTTCCGGTGGCCATCTCATAGAGCACCACACCGAATGAAAAAAGATCGCTGCGCGCATCTACTTCTTTGCCTCGGATCTGCTCGGGAGACATGTAAGCCACCGTGCCCACCGCCGATCCCGGGCTGGTCAGATGCTCGGGCTGGTCGCGTGTCATCGTGACTTCGCTTTCGCGGGCAGGAGTTGGACCGTGCGCCACCTTTGCCAATCCAAAATCCAAAACTTTTGCATGCCCGCGCTCGGTGATGAATATGTGGGCGGGCTTGATGTCGCGGTGGACGATGCTCTTGGCATGTGCCCCGTCCAGTGCGTCGGCAACCTCGGTGCCGATCTCCAGTATTTGCTCGAAACTTAGCGGCCGGCCCCCGATCAGATGCTTTAGGGTATTACCTTCGAGATACTCCATCGCGATGAACAACCGCCCATCGTGCTGGGCAATTTTGTAAATCGTGCAAATGTTGGGGTGATTCAGGGCTGAGGCGGCGCGTGCCTCGCGGCGAAAGCGCTCCAGAGACTGGGCGTCCTGAGCAACGTCGTCAGGCAGGAACTTTAGGGCGACAAACCGGCCGAGTTCCGTGTCCTCGGCTTTATACACCACACCCATTCCACCACCGCCAAGCTTTTGAACAATGCGGTAGTGGGAAATGATCTGATCGATCATGCGTGCAAATCTTACGTTGGTGAAAGATGCAAGTCAATGAACACTTGAACGCTACGCTTGCTTAGCCATGCGCCTTTTCGCTTCCCACGGCGGCGCGTCCACGCCCTTCACGAGGAGCCACAGAGTCAGTGCTCCTTCCCCAATGAGGCCAGGGGCAAAATTGTAGGGGGACAGATAGCCGGCGAGCGGCGGTGATAGAAAGGTCAGCCAACCCAGACCGGCAAACGCCATCAGCACACCCAGAAATCGAGGCAGGAAGGTCGAGCTGAAAATGAGATAGCCGATCAAGAGGCAATAGAATCCGAAAAATACAAGGGGACTGATGTGGGAGGCGGCGTGGACAAAGAGACTCAGAGGCCCAATGATGCATCCCACGAAACTGATGAGTGCCGCGAGCAAAGAGAGGCTCCCATTCACCGGCTTAAACATGTAATAAAAGAGCAGAGTCACGGCGATATAGCACGCACCCGCAACGAGGCCGGCTGCGAATCCCAACCTGCCGTGAAGGGTGAGGGCGACTCCTCCCGCCAGGAAGGTGAGCAAATAAAACACACCGGCCATCCAGGCATTGAAACGCCGCGACTCTCCTGCAATCCGGTCCATCCTTCACTGCCTCCTGAGCGACTGCAGAACAGACAATGAGGAACTCATTCCACCCGAAATTACGAGCGCTTCGTCATGGAGACACATACGAGAGCCGGAGCCTGAGAGTTCCGTGTTATTTATACGAGAGAATTCAGATAGTCTCCGTCTCCACTAGTAGTTGAGAATGATGTGCTTGGGCGCTGCGTCACCTCAAATGTGTATCGCCTGGGGGGCTTCGATGAGCCCAGAACGGGTTGACTTGATCGCCGACTTGCGAAAACGGTCCGCGTGCCGGTGGCTTTAGGATCGAAGGTGATCGTCAAGATGCAGTCGGCGCCGGCCAGTAAACTTCTCTCGTATCCATCGTTCAAAATGAGGTCGCCGGGGTCGGTTCCGCCTTGTGCCCGCCAATCGTGCGCCCACGCGAGGACGGCTACGGGAGCGAATAATCGAAGGTCCAAGTGTGTTTACCCTGAGCGTCGATATGGATCATGAGTGAGCCACTGAGGCCGGTAAGTTCTCCAGTGGCGGAATTGGGTACAACCATCACGCTCAGGTCTCCCGCAGAGGGGGCGTCGCCTTTCATCATGCTGGCGCGGTGCGCGAAGGTGAAGCTGCCCTGTCGGCCGTTAAGCTTGCCTGTCACGCGCTCAATTGCAACGTAGGCCATGGAGCCAGTGCCCGCGGTCGAGCCGGTGATCATTTCTCCATGGCTGACGCCTTCAAAGTCACCGTGCCAGGTCTTGTCTGAGGTGAACCGGGCAATGTCGTTCGCCTTCTCGAAGTCGGTTGCTTCGGCGGGCGCCATCTTGATATCGAAAGAACCTTTGGCATGGACGATGTGCATGTGCATCTCCTTCTGCGCCGCGACCGTCATCGCTAGTGTGAGACTCAGCATCGCCACTGCCGCTGCCACCCGGAATCTCACTCTCATATCGCACCCGAAATGCAACCCTGCGAATGATAAATGATAACTGTCGTTAACAGATTTCATTCCTTGACCGGGATGATGAGTGAATCGGGATGTTACGCCAACCCACTGAGGATTGTGTTACTTCTTCAGAGACTCGAACTTAACCACTCCATCGCCAGGCGGGATTGAACTGCTCCATGGCTCCGAAACCTGCTTTTCAGGATAGTCAGATCCCGGCCCAAGATAGGTGAAAGCGGCGAATACAAAGGGAACTCCTTGCGACTGCAACACCGAGTTTTGTTCGGTCACTTGCAGGTGCAGGTGTGCGCCGGTCGTGTTCCCGCTATTACCGAGGAGCGCTAGCATTTCTCCCCGGTGAACATGATCGCCCGTTCGCACCTTGATGCTTCCCCTTTGCAGATGGGCATAAGTGACAAAACGGTCTCGCGCAATCTGAAGGACAATGTGGTTTCCGGCAATGTTGTCCAACGTGACTGGAGGCAGGACGCGGGGAGTGTTGTCGGGAAATTCGTCCACAACCTCCGTGATCTCTCCATCCGCGACGGCGAGAACGGGCTCTCTCCAGCCCCACCAATTCTCGTTCTTGCTTTCCCCGTCGTGACGAGAGTCGCCGTTTGGTCCGACCTTGACCCAGTCGATGGCGAAGCGTTCGGGCGAGTAGATGTGCCCATCAATCGCGAAAATGCCGCGGCGATGGGCCGAATCATTCGCCGGACCATCCCCAGCGAGCCAGATGCCACCGTCAAAGGGAGGGCTCAGGATTGGAACTGGACCCTGGTTTACAGGGACCGGAAAATCTTCCAGTGTTGCATCAATGGGTTTATCGGTTCCCGCTGGAGTCGGCGAAAAAACCAGCTGATGCCTGAGATTCGCAGGCGCAGATTGATTCGCCGGCAACTCGATCCATAGGAAGACGACGTTTCGACCGCCCGGATCGAGCGTTCGAGTGTTACTGCTGGCCGCACTCGAACCGCCGGGCGTCATCATTATCATTATCATTGGCGCTCCGACACGGATCATCGCAGTCGATAACTTCTCGCCTTCGAGAGTAGTGAGCGGATCGGGATTTTCCCGAGCGGCGAAGATTGAAATGCGCTTCAGGGTCAAGGGCACAACGTCAAAGTTCGTGAGATGAAGCTCGTAGACCAGGACTTTATGCTTGCCGATCGTCACCGGAATGGGTGGTGACGGGCATACCACCTCAACCCGCGGTCCTCGTTCTCGGGCGAAACAAGCGGACAGCAATACAAAGGCAATCGAAAGAACAAAGCCAGTCCGCGACAGGCGAAACCGATGCTGCCCTGATTTCTTCAAGACGAGAGCCCCCAGCCTTTAAGACGTTGCTAGTCAATTGGCGTTAGCAGCGATAGCGCTCATCGACCTTTAAGTTCGGCCTAACTGTCGGGGATGTTCAGTCATCGTGTCCAAACTGACATTCTGCTCTGTGGCAACCGCCTCACGAGCGTAACATCCGGTCCATGATTCGCGACTCCCAGATCAGGATGGCTCGCTCGGAAACATCGAACGATTCGTAAGTGCGAAACTCTTGCGGCCCAGATAGACATATATGCGTGGACTTGAACTGCTTGTGGCCCGCTTGTCGTAACCGAGAGCCAAAAAAAAACGATCGCTCGGCCCCCCCGCCGAAAAAGATATGCAAGAGACCGAAACATTCGCAGTGATTCGGCATCGAAGATGTTTTGTGACTTTGTTTTGCGACTATGTTTTGTGACTCTTGAAACGGAGGTGGATCTGGCATGGCACCTGAGATTTTGAAGACGACCTGCTGTGTAGTGGGTGGGGGCCCTGCGGGCATGATGCTCGGATACCTTCTGGCGCGCAAAGGGGTCGAGGTTACGGTGCTGGAAAAGCACCGTGACTTCTTTCGCGATTTTCGTGGCGACACCGTGCATCCATCCACTCTTGAGGTTCTCAAGGAGCTTGGGTTGTTAAAGGAGTTTCTGGATTTGCCGCATGAGGAGGTGGCGTCGCTGGGCGTGATCCTCGGAGGTTCCTTTTTCGAGGTGGCAGATTTTCGGCATGTGCCGGTGACTTGCAAGTTCGTGGCGCTCATGCCGCAATGGGATTTCCTGAACTTTCTCTCCGGTCACGCCAAAAAGATCCCTTCATTCCAACTCCTCATGGAGCACGAGGCTACGGACCTGATACGAGAGGGCGAACGCATTGCTGGAGTCGTGGCGCGGCACGCAGGGCGAGCAGTGCGAATCCACGCGGATCTCGTAGTGGGCTGCGATGGCCGCCATTCCGTTACGCGCAAAGCGGCCGGACTGCGAGTGATCGAGCACGGAGTGCCCATCGACGTGTTGTGGTTCCGGATCAGCCGCAAGCCGGGCGATCCGGGCCAGGTACTGGGAAACGCGAATTATGGCAAGGCGCTGATCCTGATCAATCGTTCGGATTATTTTCAGGCAGGCCTGATTATCGCAAAAGGCTCGTATGACGAGATCAGAGCGCGTGGCCTCGATGCATTCCGCGCCGACATTCGCAGGCTCGCTCCGTACCTCGGCGATCGAGTGGACGAACTGCACGATTGGGAGCAGATCAAGATCCTAACCCTGCAGATCAACCGGCTTCGGCGGTGGTATCGGCCGGGCTTGCTGTGCATTGGAGATGCGGCCCATGCGATGTCGCCCGCAGGTGGAGTGGGGATTAATCTCGCGATCCAGGATGCCGTTGCTACGGCAAACTTATTGGCCAGACCCCTTCGGGAGCGATCCGTGCCGGAGGCAGCATTGGCGGCCGTGCAAAAACGGCGCGAACTTCCGGCACGCGTTACCCAAGCGATTCAGATATTTGCGCATCGAGGCATGGCTCGCCTGTTTGAACACCCGGGGCCAATCCAGGCTCCCTGGCAAGTGAAGGCGGCTTCGCGAATTCCCGGCATTCATCGCGCATTGGGATACGCGGTGGGGATCGGTATGCGCCCGGAGCACGTGGACGGGAAAGCATGGGCAAGGCCGAGGCGCTCCCGCCTGGCCACGGCACTCTTCGCGGGCATTGGGATCGCGGCCACGGCTGCGTTCGCCTGGGCAACGTTGAGTGCGTGGCGCAGAGTCACGGAGGGCAGTGAGGCAGCATGAGGCGCAAGGTTCAGACTATGCTGAGCTGGCGGTGACCGTTAAGGCAGAGAGGGAAATTCGCAGCGCAGGAGAAACCATAATGCAAAAGCGCAAACTTGGAAAAAGCAACCTGGAAGTATCGGCCATCGGCCTCGGCTGCATGGGACTGAGCTTTGGCTACGGTCCCGCAGTTGACAAGCAGGAGGGAATCTCGCTGATTCGAGCGGCGGTCGAACGCGGTGTTACATTCTTCGATACCGCAGAGGCATACGGTCCGTTTAAGAACGAAGAACTCGTGGGCGAAGCCCTGGCTCCGTTCCGTGACCGGGTGGTGATCGCGACCAAATTCGGCTTCAAATTCGATTCCAAGACCGGAGCTATGACTGGAGTAGACAGCCGGCCAGAACACATTAAGGAAGTCGCCGAAGCCTCGCTCCAGCGCCTGAAGACGGATGTCATCGATTTGCTCTACCAGCACCGCGTGGATCCCGACGTCCCGATTGAAGACGTGGCGGGAGCCGTGAAGGAGCTGATCCAGCAAGGCAAGGTGAAGCATTTCGGTCTTTCTGAAGCCGGGGTGCAGACGATCCGCCGCGCCCATGCGGTTCAGCCGGTCACCGCGCTGCAGAGTGAGTATTCGCTGTGGTGGAGAGAGCCGGAAGCGGAAATTTTACCGGCGCTCGAGGAACTCGGAATCGGATTCGTTCCCTTCAGCCCGTTAGGAAAAGGATTTCTCACGGGCAAGATCAGCGAAGACACGAAGTTTGACAAAGGCGATTTCCGCAATATCGTCCCGCGCTTTACCCCAGAGGCTCGGAAAGCGAATCAGGCTGTGGTTGATTTGCTGAGCCAGGTGGCAGAACGGAAGAAGGCGACGCCTGCTCAGATCGCGCTGGCCTGGCTGCTGGCGCAAGAGCCGTGGATTGTGCCGATCCCGGGAACAACGAAACTGCATCGTCTGGAAGAGAACATCGGAGCCGCGGCCATCGAACTTACGCCCGACGATCTCGGCCAAATCGACTACGCGGCGGCGAAGATTCCGGTGCAAGGCGAAAGGTATCCGGAAAACCTGCAGAAATTGATCAATCGCTAGGATTCTTAGACTAGTTGGGTGCCCCCCTGTCGCAAAAAAGCGTGACAAGGGTGGGACAACCCTGAAGAAAGGAGGGCACATGCCAACGCGGAAAGATTCTCTTTTCGGCCGCCTTTCTCGGGCGAGCGAAATCAACATCACTGTGACCGGCAGAAAGTCAGGACGTAAAATCTCGATCCCCGTTTGGTTCGTATTGGAGGACAACACGCTCTATCTGCTACCGGTGAAGGGATCGGATACGCAATGGTTCAAGAACGTGCTTAAGAATCCGTCGATGCGGATCGGCGCAGGCGGCGCGGAAAGTGAAGTTCAGGCCGTTCCCGTCAAGGACGCCACACAGGTGAAGTCCGTGGTCGAGAAATTCCGCGAGAAGTATGGAGCGAGCGACGTGAAGAAATACTATTCGAAGTTCGATGTTGCGGTTATGGCTCAGGCAAAATGACCGCGGCGATGATCGCACAGGTGGCAGCCCCGCACCACAAGGTTGCACGACACACCAACAGCCTCAAGAGCCGAGCGTCCAATTTTCAATTGACAACTGCGTTATAGGGTCGATCTGCGCAAGTCGCCGTAACTCACGCCCGTGCCGACTTCACATCCGTGCGCGAGAAGTCTCGCCCTTTAAACAAAAGCGGCTCCCCTGTGGATTTCGCCAGCGCATAGGAGAAGCAATCTCCAAAATTCAATTTCGCGGAGTGGCCACTTGTTTTCCCGAAATCGCGATAGGCCTGGCGCGCAATGCGGGCTTGCGCTTCGGTGACCGGCTCAATCGCGATTTGCGCCTCCTCGATCAATTCGTCAAAGCGGCGGCTGGCAACCGGATCTTTGCTGCCATCAATCACCGCCCCGGCTTCCACATAACTCACGGCCGAAACACGAGGCTGCGCCGCGCTTTTCGCGGCATTCTCAATGAGTCTCGCGAACTCGGGAGCTTCTGCTTCGAAGCGAAGAATGGCGATCAGGGCTGAAGTGTCCAGAATCATTTCGGCAGCCCTTTCTCGTCATAGAGAAGGTCGCCATGATCGGCTGAGCGAAACGGTTCCTTCAGACGCTTCGCGCAGTCCTGGCCGATTTCGAGCAGTCGCTCGGAGAGCTTGGCAGCGTGTTTGTCTTTGTTCTGCACGCTCTTAAGCCGTTCGCGGACCGCTTCGGTAACGGCCTCGGTTAAACTCTCTCCGGTAAGTCGGGCCAGCTGTTGGGCGAGTTTGTGGGCGTCTTTGTTCTTGATGTTCAGGCTCATATTGGGTAGGGATTCTACCTTGTAATTCTACCATTCTACCATAAACCGGCATCTTGCGAAAAGGATGTATTCTCATAAGGCGTGAAGCCCTACCAGCAGCCATCTTGTAGAACGTTCCCTGTCGCCCGTTTGCTGTTTCCGCCAGCAGCGTGTTACCATCGAAATCGTTACGAAAACGAGAAGAGACAGGAGTGCAACAGGTAAGTGTTAGCCAGAGAGCAAAAGCAAACCGTCGTTGACACGTATCGCACGCACGCTACCGATACTGGCAGCCCCGAAGTTCAAATCGCGCTGCTGAGCGAGCGCATTGGTCAGTTGACGGAACACTTCAAGACGCACCAAAAAGACCACGGCTCGCGCCGCGGACTTCTCATGATGGTGAGCCGGCGTCGAAGTCTGCTCGACTATCTGAAGAAGTACGACTCGGAACGGTACAAAACCGTTATTTCCAAGCTCGGCATCCGCAAATAACCGCGCGACTGGCCCCGCGTGGGGCCGGTTCCAGGCTTGGGTTTCCAGACCTGGATTTCCAAACGACGAGAGCCTTTGCAAAGTGCGTTCCCAACCGCGGCTCTGGCATCCGTCCGTGCGGACTCCATACCCCTGGCGCATGCCCTTCTGCCCTACAAAAAGGATGATCTATGAAGCCTGAAGCCACCAAAGTTTCCGTCGAAATCGCAGGCGGAAAAACCCTCTCTTTCGAAACCGGAAAACTTGCTAAACAGGCGGGCGGCTCGGCCGTCGTACGTTTCGGCGAAAACGTTGTTCTCGCCGCCGCCACCTCCAATCCCGAACCGCGAGAGGGCATCGATTTCTTTCCACTCACCGTTGATTACCGCGAATACACCTATGCCGGCGGACGCATTCCCGGCGGCTTCATCAAGCGCGAAGGTCGCATGAGCGAGCGCGAAGTGCTCACCAGCCGCCAGATTGACCGTCCAGTTCGCCCGATGTTCGCGGAAGGATTCAAGTGCGAGACCCAGGTCATCGCCTTCGTCCTCTCCGCCGACACGGAAAACGACCCCGACGTCTGCGGAATCAATGCGGCTTCAGCGGCGTTGACCGTCTCCGACATTCCATTTCTTGGCCCGCTCGGCGCGGTGCGCGTCGGCTTGGTGGATGGCCGCTTTATCGCCAATCCCACCTACACAGAAATGCGTGACGGCCTGCTCAACATTATGGTAGTCGGCACCGCAGATGCGATTGTCATGATCGAATCCGGCGCGAAAGAAGTGAAAGAAGAGACAGTAGTGGACGCGATTGAGTTCGCGCATACCGAGATCAAGAAGATATGCGCCGCCATCAACGAGCTGCGGAGCAAGGTTGGCAAGCCCAAGCGCCAGGTCACTCCGCCGGAATTCGACGAGGTTTACTTCAAGGCCATGGAATCGAAGATCGGCCTGCGATTGTCAGACGCTCTCGACACCGCGAAGCATCCGAAATCCGAGAGCTACGAACTGGTGCGGGTACTGGAAAAGGAGCTGCTGGCCGCCGTTCCCGAGGATGACGCGGCGGGCAAGGCAGAGGTCAAGAAATATTACGAGATCCTGCGCGAGCGCATTTTCCGCAGCCAGGTGATCGAGCACAAGCATCGTCCCGATGGACGCGCCTTCGACCAGATTCGCGAGATCTGGATTGAGGCTGGCGTTCTGCCTCGGGCCCACGGCAGCGCAGTCTTCACCCGCGGCGAAACCCAGGCGTTGGTTACTACCACGCTCGGCACCAGCGACGACATGCAGCGTCTCGAAGGCTTTGAAGGCGAAGCCAAAAAGCGCTTCATGCTGCACTACAACTTCCCGCCATTCTCCGTTGGAGAAGTCGGATTCATGCGAGGCGCGGGACGCCGCGAGATCGGCCATGGCGCACTCGCCGAGCGCGCTGTTTCGAATGTGCTTCCGAGCCTGGACGATTGGCCTTACGCGATGCGCGTCGTCTCCGACATTCTGGAGTCGAACGGATCGTCGTCGATGGCTACAATTTGCGGCGCCTCGCTCTCGTTAATGGATGCGGGCGTCCCGTTGAAGGCTCCGGTGGCCGGCGTGGCGATGGGATTGGTGAAGGAAGGCGAGCAGTATGCCATTCTCACTGACATTGCGGGCGCGGAAGATCACTACGGCGACATGGATTTCAAAGTTGCCGGAACCAAGGACGGAATTACTGCGCTGCAGATGGATATTAAAGTTGCCGGCATCACCTCGCAGATCATGCGTGAGGCGCTGGCGCAAGCGCAGCGTGGACGGCTATTCATCCTCGGAAAAATGGACGAGGTTATCACCGAAGCGCGGGTGAAGGTCTCGGCGTATGCGCCTCGGATCTACACCCTACAGATTCCGGTGGACAAGATTCGCGACGTGATTGGGCCCGGCGGCAAAATGATTCGCAGCATCATCGAGCAGACCGGCGTGAAGATCGACGTGGAAGATTCGGGCAAGGTCAACGTGGCTTCGAACGATGAAGTCTCGGCAAACAAGGCCTTGCAGATTATTCGCGATCTGACGGCCTCGGCCGAAGTGGGGAAGACGTACCTGGGAAAGGTCAGCCGATTGGCGGATTTCGGAGCCTTCGTGGAAATTCTGCCCGGCTTGGATGGCCTGCTGCACATCAGCGAAGTTGCGGAACACAGGATCAAGGATGTCCGCGACGAACTGAAAGAAGGTGACCAGGTGCTGGTGAAAGTGCTGGCCGTCGAAGGCAATCGGATCAAGCTGTCGCGGAAGGCAATTCTGAAAGAGCAGCGCGCCAAGATGGGCGGAGCTCCTCCACACGAAACCGACGATGGCGGAGGCGCCGCGGATTCTGCTCCGGTAGCTTCGCAGGACATTTCGCGCGGCGACGCTTCACGCGGGACACCGACCGCCGTGATCGAGGGCGGCGCGGACTTCGACGCCGATGACGAGCCGAACTTCAACCGTGTGGATGGAGTCGTAGCGTCGGTAGAAGCAGGTGTCGGGCGTCCGGAAGGTGCGCGCGAGGGACGGCCCAGCGGCGGTGGCGGCGATCGGGATCGGAATCGACGGCGTCGCGGTCGAGGACGTGGCCCGGGCGGCGGTCAGGGGGGTCACGGTGGTGGCCACTCGGGTGGCGGTGGCGGACGCGGGAGACGCTAGAAATAGTTCCCGGTTCTCAGTTCTCAGTAAATGCGAAGGGCCGCAGCGATGCGGCCCTTTTCTATTTTGAGGCTGATTCGTTACGGCTCGGAGGATACACGCAACGGCACGCGGGCGGGAGTGTCCGCGCTACACGCACGCTTTTCAGCCACGATTTTTCAGGCCGAGTTTTCAGCCACGAGTTTTCAGCCACCATTTTCAGAAAGACAGGCGTTTGAAAATGCCTTCGGGAAGCTGCCGGACGGCGGTCATCACATAGCGCCAGACTCTTGGCGTGTAGAGAACGTCGGGCGAGCGGCGTTCGAGGGCGCGCACAATGTCGCGCGCAACCTGCTCCGGATCCGCGAAGCGCGCCGCGTTTGGGACATGATCCGTCATCGGAGTCTGGACCGGTCCGGGTTTGATGGTGATGACGCGGACGTCCGCGGGATGAAGGCGACTGCGGAGCCCCTGCAAAAATAGCGACAGAGCACCTTTGGCAGAACCGTAAACGTAGTTGGAGCGGCGTCCGCGATCTCCGGCGACAGAGGTGATGGCTGCAATGCAACCCGTACGGCGGCGTTCCAGATCGGCGGCAAACAAAGTCAGGATTGCGGTGGCGCTGACAAAGTTGACTTGCAATTCTTCCAGAAGAACGTCGATCGAAGCTTCCGAGTCCTTCTGGTTGTGCATGGAGCCGTAAGCGAGGAGCACGGTGTCAAAGTCAGGAAGAGCGTGGCGAGCGAATTCAAAAATCGCAGCGTGCTGCTCGACCGCCGCTAAGTCAGCCGAGTAAATCAAGACTTGCCCGGCGCCTCGGATGACTAAATCAGCTTGAAGTTCGGCAAGGCGCTGCGGCGATCGCGCAACTAGAAGTAACTCGCGACCCCGTCGAGCAAGTTGGCGCTCGACCTCCAGCGCAATGCCGGATGTGGCGCCGAGGATAACGATCCTTTTCATGCTTGTCGTGGTCGTAGTCATAATCATTGTCACTGCTATTGCTATTGGCCTTAGCTGGTCCCAGTCACACGTCGCCAGAACGAGGACGACATTTTCGGGTCAATGTACGGAACAAATCCGCGCCAGCGTGGGTACGAGGCTTCAAAAAGAGCCGGACTCATCCGCGCATCCTTGGCAGGATAGAGTGCGCCTCCACTTTTCTGTACGATTTCGTCAAGTGACTGCATAAGCTTGAGTGTGCGTTCGCCCCGCATGGCGAAGTCGAGCGCGATAGTAATTCCAGGGCGCGGGAACGAGAGCATGCCAGCCGGGGGCGCGGAACCAAATTGTTTTAACACGCCCAGGAATGAGCCCATGCCCGAGCGGGCGATACGATCGAGTAACTCCTCAAAAGCTTCGAGGTTCGACTCCGGGATCACGCACTGATATTGCAGAAAGCCCTGCCTGCCGTAAAGCAGGTTCCATTGCCGGACGGAATCAAGCGGGTAGAAAAACGAATCATAGGGAACAACGGCTGCGCCTTTCCTGGCCGCATGAATTTTATAGTAAGCGGTATTGAAAGCCTTGACCGAATAACGATTGAGCATCCAGGCGGGCAATGCGAAGGGAAGTTTCGGACCACGCTGGGGCCGAAACTCCTGGCCACGATCGGCAGAATGGTTGCCGCGGAAGAAGATGCCGCGAGGATTCTTTCCGGCAAAACAGTCGAGCCAGGCAACGCTGTATTCGAAGCGGTCGTTGCTTTCGCGGCTGAGGTCGAGAAATGCGTTGAGAGATTCGAAGGGGACGAGTTCGGCATCGATCCAGGGACCAGCGACGGGCTTAAGTTGAATGTCGGTCCATGCAATCACGCCGGTGAGGCCGAGGCCACCGACGGTAGCGCGCAGCATGTCAGAATTATGTTGAGAGTTGCAGACGACCAATCCGTCGTTCGAGCGATGCAATCCGATCTGGCGCACGTGTGCTCCGAAGGTTCCGGCGCAGTGATGGTTCTTACCGTGAACGTCGTTGGCAATGGCCCCGCCGATCGTGACGAAGCGGGTACCGGGCGTCACGGGCAGGAACCATCCTTTAGGAAGAAATATGTCGACGATGTCGGAGAGGCTGACTCCGCTTTCGCAGCGCACCATGCCCGTAGACTCGTTGAAATCTAAAATACGATTTAGACGGCAACAGTCGATCAGTTCCCGGCCAGCATTGAGACAGGAATCGCCGTAGCTGCGACCAAGACCGTAGGGGAGCAGGGACCCGGGCGCGGCTGCTTCGAGAATCTCGGGTAACTGATCGTTCCAGGCAGGCTTGTGAACGTGCTCGTGAGCGGTCTTCGGATAACGTCCCCAGGAGAGAACCCGCTTGAGGGAAGACGTAGTAACGGGATCTTTGCGCGTAGCTGTGGCTGATTGAGCAGACATACTAAGTATTCGTAAGCTACCGCTATAACTGTAACAAGTAAGTGGTCTTTAAACTGTGACGCTACCAGTTAACGTGTGTCATGCTCCCGGCGATGACGATCGCTACGGCCGCAGCGACTCCATAACTGACGGGATCCCGAATCGCCAGCGTGACCGGATCTTCTTTCAACTCTCCACGATGCGCCAGCAGCCAGGTTCGGCTGAGCCAATAAAGAACGATGGGGCAAAGCAGGAAGAGAAACTCCGGCGAAGAATAGAGCAGGCGCACATCCTGACTCTGAACGTAGAGGCTGAAGATGACGACAGCGGAAAAACTGCTGCCAACGCCGAGCGACAGTAGGAGCTCGCGGTCCCCGGTGTGATAGCCGCGACCAGAGTTGCCGGCTCTGACCAGGTCGCTGGCGCTGAGTAGCTCCGAGTAACGCTTGGCCATGGCCAGGCTGAGAAAAAAGAACATCGAGAACGCCATAAACCATTGCGAAAGTGGCGTTCCGGAAATCAGCGCGCCGGCGAGAATGCGGAAGCTATAAAAGCTGGAAAGCACAAAGACATCAAGTAGCGCGACCTTTTTGAGACAAAGGGAATACAACATCGTAAGCGCGGCGTATCCAGACAACGCGAGGCCGAATTGCACATCGAGCAGGAAGCCCAGACCGAGAGCTGAGGAGAGCAGAACGAGCGAAACTAACAACCCTTCCGGGATGGAGATTTCACCTGCCGCGAATGGACGCTCCTTTTTCCACGGATGTTCGCGATCGGAATGGAGATCGAGAAGATCGTTGAGGATGTAGAGACCAGAGGCGCACAGGCCGTACAGCGCAAAGCCAATGAAGGTGCGGAATACGGGTTCAACCGCCAGATTGTGAGCGAGCGCCAGCGGCAAAAAGAGCAAAAGATTCTTTGCCCAGTGGTGACCACGGAGCGCACTGATCCACGTGCGGCATGACTCGCGAAACGAAACACGCGGTTCGAGAAACGTAGCCTTGATCGTAGTTACGGTGGCAGCCTGCTCGGCGCGAGCTTCGGTACCGACCACGTAAGCCGCCCGGGCGTTGCGCCAAACTTCCACGTCGGCGGCGGAATCCCCTACATATTCGAAGCCGGTTTCGGCGTAGTGCTCTGCCAGAAAAGCAGCCTTGTTTGGACCCTTGAGATTCAGTTGCCCGTCGCTGGCGTGAACTTCATCGAACAGGCCGAGATAGCTCGCAATCATTTCGGCCAGGTCGCGGTCGGCGGCGGTCGTAAGCGCGATGCGGCGGCCACTAGCTTTTTCCTGCTTAAGAAGATCGAGGACCTGCCGCCGATATGGCAGGCGAGCGGGGTCGAGCCGAACCCTGGCGGCGAGCTGGCGTTTGAGCGCGGCTCGCCCTGAGAGCAACCAGACCGGCAGCAACAGCAGTGTGATGGGCCGACTCTTGAGGAGAGTAAGGACGCATTCCCAAAGAAGATTACCTCGGATCAAAGTGCCGTCAAGATCGACGCACAACACGGGGGAAGGCACCTTGGCGGGTTTGGCTCCAGTGACAGACCCCATGGTTTGATCGTCGCATAGGCAAGGGGGTGAAATGCGGGAATAAGTGGGACACCTAGGTAACCTGAGTAACATGCGCCGCAGGAAGGGGAAGGTTAGTATGGGCTGATTAAGAGCGGAGCAAACTCTCTCTGGAATCGATCGATGGTGGAAACCACGCACATGAATAAGGTCGCAAACCAGCAGGAGTCTGGCGCAGAAGCTGGCGCCGCCGAGTTGCTAGTCGAGTATCTCCGGCGGCCTCGAATTCTGCTGCCCTTGCTTGGTCTGGTTACTTTTGTACTTTACTGCGGGACGTTGTCTTTTGATTTTGTGTGGGACGACTTGCCGCAGATTGTAAATAGTCCAATTATTCGGTCTTGGAGCAATCTGCCGCGGGCGTTCTCCAGCGATCTTTGGTATCACGTTGCGCGCCATCAGGTCTATTACCGGCCTCTGTTTGTTGCCTGGTCGATGCTGAATTACACGTTGTTCGGTTTGCGGCCCTGGGGATGGCATTTGGGAGCAGTGCTGTTGCATGTGGGCGCGGTGACAGCTGTGTTCTGGCTCATGCGACGTTTGGGGTTGGAATATTGGACGGCGGCGCTAGCGACCATGATCTTTGCTTTGCATCCCATTCACATTGAGCCGGTCACGTGGGTTTCCGCAGCATCCGACACCATGGTGACGATGTTTGTCGCGTTGGCTTTTGCCGCCTTTCTTCGCGGGCGCGATGCCACACGAAGGCACAGAACAGCATGCTGGATTTGGCTCGCTTCGCTGGCGCTCCTCGCTTGTGCGTTGTTGACGAAAGAAATGGCGGTCGTGTTTCCGGCGCTGGTCGGGATATATGCGTGGTTGCATCCAAGACAAGAGAAAGCCTCGCCGTGGCCTCGAGTTATCGCAGCCGTGATAGAGGCCACTCCATACGTGGTCGTAACCCTGGCCTACGCGCTCTTGCGAGGGCATGCTCTGCTGCATTCAACGGGGCAGTTTGATCCCAGCCACGGAATGTTGGATGTCGCGCGGACTTTACCTCTGGTGTTGTCGATCTATCTGCGGCAGTTACTGCTTCCGGTGGGCATCACGGGACTTTATTACACGCCGTATGTTACGAGCGCATTTCTTGCCCAGATCGCATTCCCCGTGTTAGTGCTGACGGCGGCGCTGGTGGGGTTGTGGTATTGGAATCGGCGTGAAGGGAATTCCACGGTCGCATTTGCCGGATTGTGGCTTCTGGTAGGGTTGGCGCCTGCGCTCTACTTGCGAAACTTTGGCAACGGCGATTTTGTGCGCGACCGTTACATGTATCTGCCCTCCATAGGATTTGCGATTCTTGCGGCCATGGGCCTGCGTCGGCTGCCGTCTTTCAAGGGATGGGATGCGCAGGTCGTGCAGACATGCGCTGCCGTCTTGTTATGCGTTGGTTACATGGGTGCATCGCTTGCGCAACAGGTGTACTGGAGCAACGACTTGCTGCTGCTGGTGCGCGGGCAATCGCTATATCCCGATAACCCGTATGCCAACGCGGGGCTAGCGAAGGAGTACAGCGAGCGCGGTGCGCATGACCGCGCAATCGCGCTGGCGCGGAGGGTGGTAAGAGATCATCCGGAGTATGGCTATGGGCCGCTGGCATTGGCGGAAGCCTTCATTCGCGCCGGCCGTTTCGAAGAAGGCCGGGTGTGGCTCGATCGCGTGAATCCAGATTACGCCAAGTCGGAAGTAGGCATGGCCGGGCTCGCCGGATTGTATGGACAGATGGGCGACTATGACCGGGCGTTCGCGCTTTGCTCGGAGATTCTTGGGAAGGAACCTGATCTCTATTCAGCGCTCTACAACTGCGGCAACATTCACTTAATGGATGGCCAATACCAGGACGCGGAACAATTGCTGTCTCGCGCCGTGCAGCTAGTGCCGGAGCAGGCGGCTCCAAGACATTTTCTGGGGCGCGCCCTTCTGAAGGAGGGGCGGAACACCGAGGCACAACCCTACCTGCTACAAGCGGCGGCCATGGATCCGAAGGTTTGGGACTATCACTATTGGTTGGCCGTGTCGTTCGAAAATGGCGGAAACAGGTCCGCTGCGCGGGTCGAATATCAGCGGGCTTTGCAGCTGAACCAGGACAGCAAGGAAGCTAAACTGCGGCTGACCGCGCTGGAGGCAAAGTGAAGACGGAACAGGATAAGGATCCCATTGAGTCGGAGCTACAAGTCGCCGCGCCGCTGATTGAAATACCGGACGTGAAAATACGGGTTCGCGAGCAGGGCTGCAGCCGGTCGGAGGTCGAGAGTGCACTGGCAGTTACGCCTTTCGCTCAAAGCTGCGGGGCTTGCTGGCTGGTGCTGGGCGCGGTATTTGCGATCGCCGCAGTGTATGTCGGACATCGTATCGGCAGCGGTTGGGTTCCGGCTGACGACGGCATTCTGGGGCAGAGCGCACTGCGAGTGCTGCAGGGGCAGCTTCCGCATCGCGATTTTGCCGAGATCTATACCGGCGGCCTGGCCGTGATTCATGCGCTCGCGTTTCGCCTTTTCGGCGTCAGCCTGATGTCGCTGCGTCTCTGTGTATTTCTATTTTTTCTAGCATGGATTCCGGCGTTCTACTACATTGCGCTGCGCTTCACGTCCCCGATTGCCGCCGGCCTGATCACGCTGCTGGCTGTAGTCTGGAGTTATCCGAATTATCCAGCGTCCATGCCGTCCTGGTACAACTTGTTCTTTGCCACGTTTGGAGCGGCGGCGTTGTTACGTTGCCTCGAGGCACGCCGGACGAGGTGGTTGTTTGTAGCGGGTATGTGCGGCGGATTATCGATTCTGATCAAAGTTATTGGCGCCTACTACATTGCGGGAGCGTTGCTGTTCCTAGCGTTTCTTGAACAGAGCGACCGCCAGACTGATCCGCCCACCGGCATGGTGGCGCCGAAAAATAACGCGCGCGATCATGAATCGGCTCGACTGTTGCAGAACGCTATTCCCTATCGTCTATTCAGCACCGGTGCGCTATTGCTGTTTCTCGCGACGGTGGTTTATCTGCTTCACGCCAGTCTCGGTATGGGCGAGTTCTACCATTTTGTGCTGCCCGCCGCCGTCCTCGTGGCCCTGATCCTGCTCGGGGAACGAAACGTGCGGCAGACGGCGACGGGCGACCGCTTTGGCGGTCTGCTGCGGCTCGTGATCCCATTTGTTGGCGGAGTTCTCTCTCCGGTCATTGTTTTTCTTGCGCCCTATGCGCGGTCGGGAGCGCTCGTCCAATTTGTTTCGGGAGTCACGTCCAGCGCAATCGCCCGCTCGGTTGGGCTGAGCGTGCTTCGGCCTGCCGGAATCGAGAAAAGCATATTTGCCCTGGCCTTGGCGGGATTGGTGGCGTTGGCCATGTACCGGCCCGAATTCCAAGGGAGGGCTGTGGCCGCGGCGGTCGGCGTGGGCCTGATGCTGATTCTGGTGAAGTCGGCGGCATCGAGCGAGATCGTCTCGGGAGTGTGGTATTCGGTTGCGACGCTCACTCCGCTGGTGGTGTTGCTGGGCGCAGCGCTCGTGCTGCGAGCGGGAAAACGGTGCCATCCGAACAAACTGCAGCAGCAGCGGATCATGGTGCTGATCTCACTGGCCGCGATCTGCGGACTGGTGCAGCATCCGTTCGCGGCGCCGATTTATCTTTGTTACGCGTTACCGCTGACATTGCTGGCGGCAGTCGCGATTGTAGCGACCGCCAGGAATCAACCCGGGACCTATGTGCTGGCTGCGGTAGCTGGATTTTATCTGCTGTTTGGCGTGGCCCGGATGGTTCCTGATTACGTTTATGAGCTGACCCACAAAGTCGGACCCATGGATGAGTTACGTCTGCCGCGATCGGGTGGTCTGCGAATCGAGTATGCCGCGAACTTTGCCGGGTTGGCTCGGTTTCTGCAACAGCATTCGCCCAACGGATTGATGTATGCGGGCAATGATTGTCCAGAGCTTTATTTTCTCTCCGGCTTGAAGAACGTAACTCGCGACGATGGCGGCGTGCCAGCAGAGGAGTTGTTGCAGGCGCTGCGGTCCAACGATCTGAAACTGGTGGTGATAAACGGGGCGCCATTCTTCCCCTTGGCACGGATCAGCCCTGAAGTGGAGGCCGAGGTGGCACGGAAATTTCCGCACAGCAGCCAAATCGGGTTCTTCCACGTATTCTGGCGAGATTAAGAATTGGAAGTAAGCTGCTGCCCTTTCACGATTGGGCAGGAGCTGCGGCTCGTTTGGGGAAGATGTTGCCAACGCGGCGGATTTCAGCGCCTACTAACTTCAGTTTCTCTTCAATGTTCTCGTAGCCGCGGTCGAGGTGATAGACACGATCGATAATGGTTTCCCCGTCGGCGACGAGGGCCGCCAGCACGAGCGACGCGGAGGCGCGCAGGTCCGAGGCCAGTACAGCGGCGGCGCTTAGTGGAGTCTCGCCGCGAACTATGGCGCGCCGGCCTTCAATCCTGATATTGGCGCCCATGCGCACCAGTTCCTGGGCGTGCATGAAGCGGTTCTCGAAAATATTTTCCGTAATGATGGAGGTGCCGGCCGCCTGCGTCGCGAGCGCCATGTATTGCGCCTGCATATCGGTCGGAAAGCCGGGGTATTCCTCGGTATTCATGTCGGCGGCGACCAGCGGCTGGTCGCCCATGACGCGGACCGAGTCGGCCTTCACCACGGTCTTTACGCCCGTTTCCTCCAACTTTTGCAGGATGGCGGTGAGGTGTGCGGGATCGCATCCGCTGACGTTAAGATCGCCGCCCGTCAGGGCCGCGGCGACGATGAAGGTGCCCGCTTCAATGCGGTCGGAAATGATGCGATGCTTCGCGCCATGGAGTTTGGCGACTCCCTTCACCCGGATCGTGGCGGTGCCTGCGCCTTGGATTTTGGCGCCCATGGCGTTCAGCAGCGCGGCCAGGTCGGCGACCTCCGGTTCACGGGCACAGTTCTGCATCACCGTCTCGCCATCGGCCAATGTGGCGGCCATCAGCAGGTCTTCGGTGCCAGTCACCGTAATTTTGTCAAAAACAATTTCCGCGCCCTTGAGCCGGTCGCCTTTTAGAGGATCAGTGGTGGCCTCAACGTAGCCGTGCTCTTGCGTTATTTTGGCGCCGAGGCGTTCCAGTCCTTTGATGTGGAGATCGATGGGACGGGCGCCAATGGCGCACCCGCCGGGCAGCGAGACGCGGGCACGCCCACAGCGAGCGATCAGCGGTCCGAGGACGAGCGTCGAGGCTCGCATGGTTTTGACCAGTTCATAAGACGCTTCGGGCGCGGCCAGAGTGCGCGCGCAGATCGTGGTTCGGTGATGAGCGCGTCCGTAGCCAAGTTCGACTTCCGCGCCCATGGCAGCAAGCAACTTCCGCGTGGTCTCGATGTCGCGCACCTGCGGGATGTTTTCGAGGATCACCGGCTCATCGGTGAGCAAGGCTGCGGCCATGCAAGGCAGTGCGGCATTCTTTGCGCCGCTGATTCGGACCGTGCCGAGCAGAGGGTTGCCACCCCGGATTATCAGCTTATCCATGTCGTGATGAGCCTATGGTCGTAATGGGTTCCTGAGAATCCCGGCGATGAAAGTGCGCATGCCGCGAATATTGGTGCTGCAGACATTCTATCGGGAATGCGCAGACGCGGGGCGTGGAATTGCGAGCGGAAGTTCCGTTTGTAACTCCCCCGAATCACGGCGCGGCACGCGTCCGCCGTCGCCACTTTTTGCTTAATTCGTCCTGCTATTTCGTCCTGCTTATTTTGTCTTTCTTATTTCGTCTTTTTGTATCACTCTGGCGGCTGCGATGGCCTGGCGCACCCGCCCCGAGGACATTTTCAGCGCCACCACAGCGCGAGCGCGGCTGATACCAGCCTTGGCCATCACGAGAGCTACGGGCACGCGTCCTCCCGCGGCGACGAGCAGTTTACGCGCAGATCTGGGCTCGAGGCCGGCGGCCTTCTCTAGGATGCCGGCTCCGCGTTCCGCCAACTTCTCGTTCTTCGGGTGGACGTTGACCATCAGGTTGCCGTAGACGTGGCCGAGACGAGTCATGGCTCCGGTCGAGAGCATGTTCAAAATCATTTTCTGCGCCGTGCCCGCTTTCATACGGGTTGAACCAGCGACAACTTCGGCGCCCACCTCGGCAACAATGTTGACGTCGGCAGCCTTGCCCAGTGCGGATTTCGGGTTGCAGACGACGGCAACCGTTTTCGCTCCATGAGCCCGCGCATATTCGATGGCCGCGATGGTGAACGGAGTGCGCCCGCTGGCAGCAATGCCTACGACGACATCTTTTTTTGTGGGCTTGATCTGAGCGGCAGCCTTGCGGCCAAGTTTGCGAGAATCTTCGTCGGCTTCCACGGCTGCTGCAAGAGCTTTCGGGCCGCCAGCGATAATGAATTGAACCATGCGCGGGTCCACGTCGAAGGTGGGCGGACACTCGACGGCATCCAGCGCGGCGATGCGTCCGCTGGTGCCGGTACCCACGTAGATGAGGCGGCCGCCATGAGAGATCGCGTCGGCGATCAGATCGATCGCTCGTGCGATTTGCGGCAGAGCACGCTTCACGGCGCCGGCGACCTTGGCGTCTTCGGAGTTGATGATGCGAGCGATGTCGAGCGTGGTCTTGCGATCGAGATTGGCGGAGGCGGAGTTATTTCTTTCCGTCCCTAAGCGGCGGAGTTCTGCGGATATTTCCTTGTGCTTCAAACTGTCTTCCCTATCGCTTCAACCACCGCGTCGTGAAACGCTGGCCGCACTTGTTTGATTGCCTGGTTCTGGCAGTCAGGCCAGGTGCGGTTGGTCAGCAAAGTTACTGAAAGCTGGCGGTCGGGATCAATCCACAGAGACGTGCCCGTGTAACCGAGATGTCCAAACGAGCGCGGCGAAAAGTACTTTCCGGATTGCGACGGCGCCGACGGCGTGTCCCACCCGAGTGCCCGGGAAGTGCCTTGGGGCACGGTTTCCCGGCGCGAAAATAGTTCGACCGTGTAGGAGCGCAGGATCGGGTGCCCGCCGTTGAGCATGGCGTGAGCGAAGACGGCCAGGTCTTCGGCGGTTGAGAACAGTCCCGCGTGACCCGCAACACCGCCGAGGACGCTGGCGTTTTCGTCCTGCACCTCGCCCTGGATGACACGGTGGCGGAAGGTGCGATCGTCTGCGGTGGGGAGGATTGAGTCTTTCAACACCGATGTGGGACTGAAGGTCGTGTGCGCCATGCCAAGCGGACCAAAGACTTCACGCTGGCAAAGAACATCGAGCGATTCATCCGCGAGCCGCTCGATCGCGACGCCGAGAATGATGTGGCCAATGTCGCTATATTCGGCGCGCGCTCCGGGATCGTCGATGAGCGGTGTAGCCAACGCGGATTGCAGCAATTCATCTCGACTGCGAGCGCGCAAAAAGAGCTTTTCGTAGGCGGGCAGGCCAGAACTGTGCGCGAGCAGCATGCGCAGAGTAACCTCGCCGCGGCGACCGCTGTTATCCGCGAACTCAGGAATGATCGCGGTGACCGGTGCTTCCAGATCGAGAAGTCCACGCTCATAGAGGATCATGGCCATCGCAGTCGTAGCGACGACTTTCGTCAGCGAGGCGAGATCGAACAGATTTGCAGTTGTGACCTCCGTCGAAGCTGGATCGTAGGTGAAGCGGCCGAACGCCCTGTGGGCGACGAGCTCTCCGCGAAAAGTAACTGCCAGCGAGCAACCGGGAAAGGCGCGCGTGGCTATGGCTTTCTCCAGGATGGCGAAAGCATTTGCAAACCGATCATTCTGCGCGACCAGATTGCGCACCAGGAAGGAAAAGCCGGACTCTCGATTCGGCAGTGTCAAGTTCAAGGGCGTTTTCGGGACTGATGGGGTTATAGCAAACGCGTCGACTGGAGGCAAACAAAGAGTTACTTCGGGAGCATCGTTTGTAACGTCACCCTTGAGTCGCATCTCTGCGGTCCTGTAGAGTCACAGCAGACGTGAAACCCTTACTGCAAAAACTGCTGTTCTTGGCTCCCCTGATCGCTCTCGTGCTCGCCGCCGCCGCGTTCGGTCAGAATTCCCTGGAATCGCGCCTGGTGATTCTTGATCCCATCATCGACGACGCCATCGCTCAGCGCCAGATTCCGGGCGCTGTGCTCATCGTCGGGCATGACGGACGCGTCGTGTATCGCAAAGTCTACGGCAGCCGGGCGATCGAGCCGCGGCGGGAGGCTATGACTTTCGATACCGTATTCGATTGCGCGTCGCTGACCAAAGTCGTCGCCACTACGACCGCGATCATGCAGCTCTGGGAGCAGGGAAAGTTTCGCATGAACGATCCGGTCGCGAAGTACCTTCCTGAGTTCGGGCAGAACGGCAAACAGGATATTACGATCCGGCAGTTGCTGGTGCACTACTCCGGCCTGGCTCCCGACATGGATTTGACGAAGCCGTGGGACGGGAAGGAGACAGCATATCGAATGGTGTTTGAGGAGGCTCCGGAATGGGCTCCGGGCGCGGCGTTTGTTTATAGCGATCTCAACTTCGTCGTGCTGGGAGCGCTGGTGGAGCGGCTTTCGGGCGAGTCGCTTGATCAGTATTCGGCGAAGCATATTTTCGCGCCGCTGGCGATGAACGAGACTCGGTTTACGCCGCCGCCTTCGTGGGCAGCCCGCATAGCTCCCACCGAAGAAGATGAGAACCATCACCTGTTGCGCGGCGTGGTGCATGATCCCACCGCTCGCCGGATGGGCGGCGTGGCGGGAGATGCGGGAATGTTTTCTTCCGCCGACGATCTGGCAATTTATGCGCAGGCTTTGCTCGATGGTGGACGAGGCGTGCTGACTTCGGCAACGGTCGCAAAGATGACGGCTCCGCAGCAGCCGGTGAATGGAACCGTGCTGCGAGGATTTGGCTGGGACATCGACTCTCCGCTTTCCACGAACCGCGGAGAACTGCTGCCGGTCGGCAGTTTCGGGCATACGGGATTCACTGGAACCTCGCTGTGGATTGATCCGGCGACGAAGACCTACATCGTGCTGCTGACGAATGCGGTGCACATGAACGTGGTGCCGCCCAAGGAAAAGGGAAGCGCGGTTGCGCTTCGCACCAAGGTCGCGACGGCGGTGGCGGCGGCGCTGGCACTCGATCCGGCTGAGGCGGAGAAGATGCGCGCGGCCTCGGTCACCGGCTATAACGAAATGCAGAGTGCCGCACGCAAGCTCGCCGTCCGTAACGGAACCGTCAAAACAGGAATTGACGTGCTCGAGGAGACGAAGTTCGCCGCGCTGCACCCGGCGCGGGGAGGGACTTCGCGCAGTATTGGATTGCTGACGAATCAGACGGGCGTGAACGCGGACGGGCGCCGGACGATTGATATTCTGGCGAATGTGCCGGGACTTTCGCTGAATGCGATTTTCAGTCCCGAACATGGAGTAACCGGTACGCTCGACACCACCGACGTCAAGAACGCGAAGGATGCGGCAACCGGAGTCGCCGTCTATAGCGTGTATGGGGCGAAAGATGCGGCGCGGCGTCCTCCGATGGATGTGCTGAAGCATCTGGATGCGGTGGTCATCGATCTGGCGGATGCAGGCGCTCGCTTTTACACCTACGAAGCGACCACCGGATATTTTCTGGAAGCGGCCGCGAAAGCAGGCATTGAGGTCTTCGTTCTGGATCGGCCCAATCCGATTACCGGATCGTTTGCGCAGGGACCGGTTTCGGATTCCGACCCGGCCCTCGAAAAATTTACGAATTACTTTCCCGAGCCGGTGCGACACGGGATGACCATCGGTGAACTCGCGAAAATGGTGAATAGCGAGCGTCACATTGGGGCGCGGCTTGAAGTGATCCCGATGGAGGGTTGGCAACGCGGCGACTGGTTCGATTCGACTGGACTCGGGTGGGTGAATACCTCCCCCAATCTGCGCGATTTGAATCAGGCGACACTCTACCCGGGCGTGGCGATGATTGAAGGGACGAATGTCTCGGTCGGCCGGGGAACGGATACTCCGTTCGAAGTAGTGGGAGCGACGTGGATGAAGGGCAGGGAACTCGCGACTTACTTGAACGCTCGCGCGATCCAGAGCGTGAGGTTCGTGCCGATCGTTTTTACACCATCCTCGAGCAACTTTGCGGGAGAACGATGCGAGGGCGTAAACCTGATTGTGTTGGACCGGAATACTCTGGACTCGCCCGAGTTGGGGATTGAACTCGCCTCGGCGCTGCATAAGTTGTATCCGAATGACTTCAAGCTCGAGAAGATGGCGGATTTGCTGGTCAATCAGGCGGTGCTAGATGCGATTGGGGCGGGAGAGGATCCGCGCCGAATTGCCGAGGACTGGCAGCAGCGCCTTGATGAATTTGTGCGGCTGCGAGAAAAGTATCTGCTGTACAAGTAGCAGCGTGTAACTCGCGGTGACCCCTCCTGACGCACATCTAGAAATCCAGTCTGTAACCCGTGTTCTATCTCGTGTTCCTCAGCTACAATGCGGAATAACAGGGAAGCTTATGCCCGAAAATGTCGTTCAAATTCCGAGTGCGCTCTACCGCTGCGCCGGACCGAATTGCGGGGTCTTAAAAGGCGCAAGTGATCGCTGGTGGATCATGTGGAGTTCTTTCGATGGCTATGACGTGCCCGTGATGCACCTCGGGCCGTGGGACGAAAAATTGGCGGTGCAGGAAGGCGCGCTGCACGTTTGCGGCGAGGGCTGCGCGCAGAAACTGCAATCCCAGTTCATGGGCAACGTGATCCAGAACCGGACGCGGAGAAGCAGCGGCTAAGGCATCTCAGGTGACCGGTGCAGGGGAGAGCGCATCATAGAATACGAGCCAAATGCAAGCCGGTTGCTGGAAGCAATCTCGTGAACCGGCTTTTGGGTAGGCAAAAATTCCCGAGCCGCCGAAAAACTACCCGGGTTTTCCGGCGAACCGGTGATGGGTTCTCTTCTGAAGGCTTAAAAAGTAGGTCTTGCGAATGAAGATGCGTACTGTTTCTACTTGCTTTCTGCTGCTGATGGGAATAGCGGTGGCCCAAACCTCCGTGCCTCCTCCTACACCAGTGCCCGCAATCAAGCCCGAGCAGACGGTGCTGACCATTCCGGCCGGCACCAGCATTCCCCTCTCGCTCAAGCAGGCGATTTCTACGAAAACTGCTCGGAGCGGAGACCCGGTATACGCCGAAACTTCATTTCCGTTTGTGCTCAATGAGCGGGTGGTGATTCCTGCCGGAACTTATATCCAGGGAAGGATCGAGCGCGCCGAGCGCGGCGGGCACGTAAAGGGGCGTGCCGAGGTCCTGATTCACTTCACCTCGATGATTTATCCCAACGGCTACACCGTAATGCTCGGCGGTTCGGTCGAGAACACTCCCGGGGCCGAGAAGACATCCATGAAAGATTCGGAAGGAACAATTCAACAGGACAGCGACGCAGGCAGAAAGGCCAAGGCCGCCGCGGAAGGGGCAACCACCGGAGCCGTGATCGGGGCGGTAACCAATGGAGGCAAGGGCGCTGGGATCGGAGCGGGAGTCGGTGGAGTCGCTGGACTCGCGATCGCAATGTTGTCGCGCGGCCCCGACGTGCGGTTGGAGGTCGGGACATCGATCCAAATGGAGATTCAGCGCGAAGTAACCGTGGATGCGAGCCGAATTGCCTCACGACGAGATGTTATTGTGCGCAACGAGTAAGCTTATACCAGCAGATCGCTTCCCCTGTCTTTCACTTCTCTCCCATCTTTTCGCGGACAAGAATGTCCGCGCCACACTGGCTACTTCAAAACAAACATCGCATTCACGTGCGCGGTCACGGTGACATTCTGGGGCGAGAATTCCTCGGTCGGAGCGGGGGCTTGCGCCGCCATCGCCATCGGCGCAGCGCGGCGCATCATGGGCGCAATGTGAATGTTTTCAAAGGTGTCAACCGAAGCGTAGGAGAGTTCGCCGAGCGTGCGTCCGCTGGCATTGGCGAGCGACTGTGCGGACGCGCGGGCGCGGCGGTAGGCATCAGCGACCGCTTTGCCCTTCGCCTCTTCGGTCGAATCGAGCGTATAGCTGAGCGACTGGCTTCCTCCCACACTGGCGTCCGCGAGTTGCTGGGTGACCGGGCCGATCTTCGAAAAATCCTTGAGCTTCAGACTGACGCTGGTCGTGACCTGGTAGCTGATCACTTTGTGCTTCGGGCTCTTCCAGTCATATTGAGGATTCACCGCGAAAAAGCCGATCTCCGCGGTTTTGGGGTCGATGCCGTTGGCGCGTAGAACCTGGCGCGTGGCCTCGGCCTGTTTGGAGGCCAGATCATAGGCGTCTTTGGCAGTATCGCCTTGCGCCGAAATATTGAACTGGATCAGCGCGATATCGGGGGCGGTTTCAAACTTGCCATCGGCGCCAACATAGATGGTGTTAGGCAGAGCGTTCACCGTGGGAGCCTGCGCAAGCGCAAGAGCGCTCAGAACAAGCAGGGCGCAAAGAGTGACAACGACTGTTTTCATCGCATGTCTCCTGAAGCTGTGGATGTGATGTACTGCCAGTTTACGCGAGTTATTGAATGAGAACATGAGGCTCCGTTGTACGCCTCGTTATGCGCCTCTGGGGTTAGAACGCGCGGAACATCCGGAATTGCCAGCAAAAAGAAAGTACAGGTCTTAGGACTGAGGTCTCAGGTCTCAGGAAAATCCACGAGCATCCCGGTCTGCGGTTTTCTGAGACCTGAGAACTGTCGCCTGAGACCTTATTGTGGGATGAGAGGTGATCCAGGATCCCGGGGGCTCACGCCCGTGCGACTAAAGACTGGCTCTGCTCATTGATATCTTTTCGCAGATCCTCCCAGATGTTGTTGGGCATTTCGAGAAACACCTTAACGATCTGGGGATCGAACTGACGTCCCGACCACAGCTCGATTTCCGTGCGGGCGGCTTCAAACGATTGTGCAGCTCGATAGGGCCGGTCGACCGTCATGGCGTCGAGGGTGTCGGCGACCGAGAAGATGCGCGCGCCCAGCGGAATCTGGTCGCCCTTTAGTTGCCGGGGATAGCCGAGTCCATCGTAGCGCTCCTGGTGGGAATGAACGATTTCCGCCGCCTCCGCCAGAAAAGGAATTCTGGAGATGATCTTGTAGCCGAGGTAGCAGTGCTCGCGCATGATCGCCGTCTCTGCCTCGGTGAGCTTGCCCGGCTTGAGCAGGATGGCGTCGGGAATGGCGATCTTGCCGATATCGTGCAGGAAGGCTCCGTGCGCGATGGTTTTAATTTCTTCCTTCTGCAGGCCCATTTTGCGCGCAATGGCGATAGTGAAGGCGGTGACGCGCCGGGAGTGGCCCTCGGTCTCTTTGTCTTTCAGGTCGAGCACATCGCCCAGCACTTCGACCATCGTTTCGAAGGATTTCCCTAAGTCGGAGAGTGCCGTCTTCCATTGCTGCGTGCGTTCCGCAACCAGCACCTCGAGATTGGTGCGATAGGCATCGTTTTCGCGTTTAAGGCGCCGGTTTTCCAGTGCGCGGCGGACCGTAGCCAGCAGTTGCTCGCGCTCGAAAGGCTTGGGGAGGTAGTCGTACGCCCCATTGCGAATTGCCTGCAACGCGACCGAAATGTCGTGGACGGTCGTGACCATGACGATGGGAACGTCTGGGTAGCGCTCTTTGGCCCGCTCCAAAAGAGCAATTCCATCCATTTCGGCCATCATCAGGTCCGAAAGGACGAGATCGAATTCGTCGCCAGAGTCAAGAATCGCAAGGGCTTCAAGGCCATTGGCGGCCTGCCGGGTGTGAAAATGGGCACCCGCAAGCATGGAGCAGACAATCTCACGGATTGTCTCCTCGTCGTCCACCACTAGAATGCGATCGTTGGCCATGGCGCTGAGTTAATGTATCGCTCATTTTAGGCTTCGACTTCACATTCCGAAAGTAACCAACTGGAGACGGAAAATCGGTAACGATCGAGCGTCAGCGTGATATTTAAAAGGTTGGGTGCGGGTGTGCTCTCAACTCAGGCACTCCCAAGAAAGTCCGCCCGCGCGCGCTTTATCTATGGTTCCAGCCTGGCTATTCGGGAATTCGGTTGGCATGGCGAGCGTCTCTTCGTCGATTGTCTCCTGGTTGACCGCTTCCTCTTTGACGGCTTCGTCGTTGACCGATCACTGGTTGACGGCGCGGGAAACCGCTGCCCTGATCGCGGTCATCGTCAGCCTGCTCTTCTTTCGGGTTTTTCGCGATCGCTGCCTGCTGGTGTGGGGAGCAGGATGGCTCGCATATGGTGCGTTTCTTTGGGTAACGCGCGTAAGTGAGTTGCATGTCGCGTCGAAGCCGATGACGGCGTTCGCGCAGGCCGATTTTGTGCTGGCGATGGGTTTATTTGCCGCTGCCGCACTGCTGACGGCGCAAGCCCGCCGGGCATTGATGGTATTAATCGCGTTCTCCTGGGTGCTGATGGTTTTTGCCGCGATGCGGCCGCTGTATTTTCCGGGCGCTCTGTATTTTGTGGGTTCAAAAAGCTTCGGCGATGGCCTGGATCTGGCCTGCCGCTTCATTGCTGCCGGGGCGGTCGCGGAACTACTGCGGTCCCGGTTTGGGCGCATTGGAATCGGGTCATTTCTGTTCGGCGTCGGGTTGCTGACCTTGAATTTGAACTGGCCGCCGTTTACCGGTCGCATTCCGAGCGAAGGCTACCTGTTGGCGGAAGTGCTCTTCGGTTCGAGCCTCGTTCTGATCGTGCTTGACGATTCCCGGTTGCGTACTCGCCGCCTGGCGGTGCTGAACGAATTGACGGTGACCATCGGGCGCGCTCAAAATCATGCTCCGCTGATGCAGACCGCGCTGGAAAAACTGCGAGCCATCGCGGGCGCTAAGGCGGCATGGTTCCAGTTGATGGATGGCAACCAACTGGTGCCGACGCAGCACGCCGGCTTGTCCGGTGAATTTCTGCGAGCCATCTCACAAAATGGGACGGATGAGACGCAGCTCCGCATCCTCCAGGAAAACCGCGCGGTAGTCAAAAGACCGGCAGTGATGCCGCAGTTGGAGCAGGAGCTATTGCGAAAGAACGGCATCCGTCACCTGGTGCTGCTGCCGGTCCTGGGCAAGAAGTCGGTGATCGGGATGTTGTCGCTCGGCTACTGGAGCACCCGGCGCCATACCAGCGAAGAACTGGAATTTCTGGAGACGGCGGCGCAGGCGCTGGGCATTGCGGTGGAGAATCTGCGGTTGCTCGAGCAGGTGTTGCGCTCGCAGCGGCAGTGGATGAATACCTTCGATTCGATCCAGGACCTGATTCTGGCGCACGACGCGGACTTCCGCATCCTCAAGGTCAATCAAGCCTTGCTGCAGCGACTGGAAAGAGCTCCGGCGGATGTGTTAGGCAACGTCTGCAAGGACGTTCTGCCGCAAAGCCGCTCCTGGAGCGGATGCCCCTATTGTGAGCGTGGTTCGGGATTGACCGAAGGAACGGATCTCTGTTTCGGCGGGCAGTCGGTGGTGTCGACCTCCTCCTATGCCGAGCAGGGAAGCCAGCAGAAGGGCACCATCCACGTGGTGCACGATGTTACCGAACGTCAGGTGGCGGAAGAAAAATACCGCATGCTGTTTGAGCAGGCGCAGGAAGGCGTGTTCGTAGCCACACCCGAAGGCAATCTGCTCGACTGTAATGACGCCTTTGTCACCATGCTCGGCTACAGTAGTCGTGACGAGTTGATGGCGCTCGATGTGGGCAGCGTGTTGAATGCGATTCCCGAGGAGCGGGAGACGTTTCGCAAGGAAATCGAGGCGCACAACTACGTCCGCAATTTTGAGTTCACGCTGCGGCGCAAGGATGGCACGCTGCTCGTGGCCGCGCAGAGTTGCTTTGCGACGCGCGATTCCTCCGGTAACATCGAGCGCTATCAGGGCTTCGTTCTCGACATCACGGAGAAGAAACGTTCGGAAGACGAGATGCGCCGGCGCAATCGCGAGTTGAACGCGCTTAACGCCATGGCGGTCATCGCGACCCAGTCTTTCGATCTCGATGAAATTCTCAACTTGACGCTGCGCCAGGTAATTTCGCTTTTTGGAGCGGAGACAGGCTCGGTCTATCTGGCGGCGGAACCGGAAGGGACCTACCGGCGGCGCGCGGGCTGGGGTCCGCGCAGCGAGGCGCGCGTGCGCATGGCCGAAGTGGTTTTTCCAGAGGGCCTGGGCGATCTGGTGATGCGCTCGCGGGCGGAAGTCGTAACCCAGGATTTTGTGCCCCACCTGCCTCCAGCCGTGGTCGAGTTTGTCTGTGCTGACCGCTTGCCTTACTGGATCTGGGTTCTGCTGTGGAGCAAGGAAAAGCCCATCGGCATCATGGGCATTGCCAGCAAAGAAGACCGGCACTATTCCAGCAACGATGAGAATCTGCTGGTCGCGATCAGCCGCCAACTGGCGACTACCATTGAAAAAGTGCAGCTCTACGAAGAGACTTGCCGCGCCTATGAAGACTTGCGCCGGACGCAGGAACAACTGCTGCAGAGCGAAAAGATGTCGGCCGTTGGACAATTGATTTCGGGTGTGGCGCATGAGTTGAATAATCCGCTGACTGCGATCCTCGGTTACGCGCAGTTGCTCGATGGCGCGGGGCTTGATCACCAATCTGCCGACTACGTGCGTAAGCTCTTCAAGCAAGCTCAGCGAACCCACCGGGTGGTGCAGAATCTGCTCTCCTTCGCCCGCCAGCGCAAGCCACAAAAACAGGAAGTGGATTTGCGCAAGGTGCTGGACGAGTCCCTCACCCTGCGAGAATACGATTTGAAGGTGAACAACGTTGCCGTGGAACGCGAGATTCCTGACGACGTGCCCTCGGTGGTCGGCGATCCGCATCAGTTGGAGCAGGTCTTTTTGAACATTATCAACAACGCGCTCGATGCCATGGTGGAGAGCAGCGGCAGCGGCCTCTTGAAGGTTCGCATGTTCAAGAAAGATTCTCATGTGTGCGTCGAGTTCGATGACAGCGGTCCGGGGATCAAGGACCCCAGCCGGATTTTCGATCCCTTCTACACCACCAAGTCGGTAGGCAAGGGAACCGGCCTGGGATTGAGCATCTGCTACGGGATCGTCAAGGAACATGGCGGAGAGATTGTGGCCCGCAACCGGGAAGAGGGCGGAGCGACGATTGCGGTCCGCTTGCTGGCGAGCGAGAAGGCCGCGCCTCCAGAGCCGGCGACGCCGACGAGGCGGGAGTCATTGTTGGCGGGACGCGTGTTGCTGGTCGAAGACGAAGAAGCCGTGATGGAATTTGAACGAGATGTGCTGGTGGGCGCCGGTGCCGATGTCACCACCTCCATGAGCGTGGAAGATACGCAGCAGCGGCTGCGCCATGCTTCGTTCGATGTGATCGTGATGAATGGGCGCATGCCTGGCGGATGCAGCGCGCGGGAAATGTATGAGTGGATCGCCACCAACTGTCCCGGACTCGAGAAGGGCATACTCCTGACGTTTTCCTCCGTGACAGATGCACAGACTCGGGCTTTCCTGCAGGAACATGGAGTGCCGTCGCTTGCCAAGCCGTTTGAAGTGGCCGACCTGATCGCGCACGTTCGTACCCTGTGCCAGCGAGAAGGAAGACCTACAAGCAAGACGGCACCGGCATCGCAAACGACAGTGACAGCGACCACGACAACCACGACGGCGTTGGCGATCCGGACGACAACCACTGACGAAAAAGAGAAGAGTGGAGAAAAAGCCTACGTAGCCGGCGCGGGAACCTAGCCGAACACAGCTCTCAGTTCTCCCCCTCGAAGTTATCCCTTCGGTGCATTCGCTGAAAGCTGAGAGCTAAGAGCCGCCTCTCTAGAGTTGACCCTTTAATCCCCGCATCATTTCCGCAATCAGCTTTTCGTTGCGCCGATACCAGCGCCAGTGGCCAACTCGGCAGGCTTCCACCACCCCAGCCTTTTCGAGAATTCGCATGTGATGCGAGACTGTGGGCTGTGCCAGCTTTACGCGTTCCTCAATATCGGCGGCGCAAAGTCCGCTTTCCTTGTCGAGCGAGCATCCGCCCTTTTCTTTCAGCGCGACGAGGATCCGGCGTCGAGTGGGATCGGCAACCGCGTGCAGGAAGCGATCGAGATCGGATGCGGCGGGAACCATGAAGGCGATTGGTAATTTCGTAATTTCGAAATTTGGTAATTTGAAACCGCTTGTCGGAAACCATCTGCCAAAAAGACTCTCAGTTACCAAATTACCCGATTACAAAATTACTAATTCGTCTCTACTTTTTCACAATCGGATTGTACCCATCGCCGATAAGTCGTCCACGCATCGCCTCGGCATCCTTCAGTTCGCCGTAAGGTCCGACCTGCACATGGTAGAACTTGTCCGTCGCCGGATTATTGGCGCTGAAGGCGGGATACTGTTTCTTCTTCAAAGCGTCGACCAGAGAGTCCGCATCTTCCTTTCGGCTGACCGCCGCGACCTGCACAAAGTAGCCGTTGCCAGCCGAGATCGCAGATAAAGCGTCCGCCGGAACCTCTGCGGGCACCGCCGCCGCGGGCACTGTCGTCGGGGGTGCAGATTGCGTCTTCGAACCTTGCGTCGCGGCATCCGGCGGCGTCGGCCCGGCCGCGACGCTCTTCTCGCCTACCGCTTTGTAAAAACTGAAATCGTTGGAGTTAGACTGCGGTGCCGGCTGGGCGGCGTCGTTTTTTGCGGCCGAGGGACGAACCACGGTTGTCGGGACCCCGCCGGCAGTGCTCGGCCAGCTGCTTGCGACCGCAATCGTCGTTCTTCTGCCCAGCGAAAAACCGATGGCAAAGAAGAACGCGCAGACTAATACAAACGTGAAAAAAATGGCCATCATGCGGCCGGTGCCAAGAATGATCTCTGTGTCCTGTTGTGCCGTTGCCATGGAAATTCGTGTTGACCTCTAATCGTTTGCTAAGACTTCTCTACCACCTAGCCCTTCGCTGGCGCGGCAGGTGCCTTCGCGCTCGCCAGCAAGTTCTGCAACCCGGAATAGAAATCGATCGGTACCGGGAACACAACCGTCGTATTCTTCTCGACGCCGATTTCCGTAAGCGTCTGCAAATACCGTAACTGGATACTGGCCGGCTCGGAAGATAACAAGTGGGCAGCGTCCACCAGTCGCTGCGCGGCCGAGAATTCGCCTTCGGCGTGAATGATTTTCGACCGCTTCTCGCGTTCCGCCTCGGCCTGCTTGGCCATGGCCCGCAGCATGGACTCGGGCATGTCCACCTGCTTGACTTCCACGTTGGTGACCTTCACGCCCCAAGGCGAAGTGTGCGTGTCGAGGATGCTCTGCAGCCGCAAATTGATCTTGTCGCGGTGCGCCAGCAACTCGTCGAGTTCCTGTTCTCCCAGCACCGAGCGCAACGTAGTCTGCGCAAATTGCGAGGTCTGGTAGGCATAATTCGAGACTTCGACCACCGCCTTATTCGGATCGATCACGCGTAGAAAAATAACCGCATTCACTTTCAGCGTGACGTTGTCACGGGTGATGATGTCTTGCGGCGGAACTTCCAGGGCCTCCTGCCGCAGCGAAATCCGCACCATGCGATCAATCGGAGTGAAGACCAGAATCACGCCCGGCCCCTTGGCCGTCCCCAACAGGCGTCCCAGGCGGAAGATGACGCCGCGCTCATATTCGGCCAGAATCTTGATGGAACTCAGCAGATAGATAATGACGATGATGACGGCAACCGCAGTGACCGGAAACCCGAGATCCATAAATGCCTCCAGGCAATTCGTTATTCTTCGTTAGTCGGGATATAAGCGGATTGTAGCGCAACGAAGCGGGTATGGGCGGTGATGACTTGCCCGGGCAGTTGCTGAGGAAGATTCGGGTGTCGGGGATTCGGGTGTCTTAAATTAGGGTATCCAGGATTCGGATGTCCGGGAGAAGATAACCAAGGTCCCGCGTGAAGTCTCATCCAGTGAGTGGGTTACTGAATCCTCCCGTATTCCGCCCGGGCCTGATTGAATATGGGGATATCGGGATCAGCATCTTTCCACAACGTAAGGAATTCCTGATAGGCGGTGCGCGATTGAAAGACCTCTCCCTGCATAGCGTAAGCTCGGGCGAGACCGAGATGTGCCAGCGCGCCGATGGGTTCGTTCCTCACCACCCCGGGTCGATCAATGATTCTCTGGAACTCCGCCGCGGCTGCCGCACCCTGTTTCGCGGCCAGATACGCTTCCCCGCGTACATAAACCGGATACAAGCTGGTCGAGAACGTGGTGCCTCCCGCTTCGCCCAGTTCGTACGGTGCGGCTATACGGAGAGTCTCTACCGCTTTCGCCGGATCGTTGCGCGCCAGAGCGAGTTGGGCGCGAAGTGTGGGCAAGTAATTGAATTGCACAATCGTGTCCTGAGGAAAATGCTTGGCCAGTCCGTCGGCAATCGCCTGTGCCCGTGACGAGTCCCCGGCCAATGCCAATGCGAGCGCCGCGGAGTACTGACCATCGGGCCCAATGGATTGCGCGATCGCAGCCGCGGCGCGTCGCCGAGCTTCGGCCGCGTTCCCGAAAAGTGCTTCGTACAGAGCTGCGGTAGCTTGGTCGCTCGCCGCCCGATCCTTTTGTCCCGCCTGTTCGGCAGATGCCGCCGCCTGGCGCGAGAACTCTCGGGACTGGTTGAGTTGCCCAGAATAGGCGGCCGTATTGGCCTCGAAGTACGACAGCAGGCTCTTCTGGCCCGGTTTGTCCATCGCCCAGGCCACCTGTTGCGCCATCTCTGCCGCATCGTGTTGCAAGAAACCCAGTTCGTACAGGTAGAGATGTAGATCGGCGGAATCGAAATGCTTCGCCTCGGCTTCTTCGGCGGTGGCTGCAGCCTCCTTCAACCGATTTAGATCGATATACGAAATCACCAGGTTTCCATAGGACAGCGCATCATCCGGAACGCGGTGCAACGCCTCCCGAAAGGCCTCCAGCGCCTTGTCATATTGCCCAAGGTTCTGATCGAGAACGCCCGTGTTGGCCAGAGGCACCATTTCTCGCGGATAGGCCTGCCCCCAGAGTTCATACACCTTGCGCGTTTCCTCCAGATCGCCGGTGACGAAATGATAGTAATGAGATTCGATATAGAATTTTTCCCGCTCGCTCACCGGCGATCGCAGTTCGAAACTCTTTCTGGTGTTCTCGGCCGCCAGGTTTTTCTCGCCGAGGTTGTGATAGGCCGTCCCCAGAGAGGCATACGCCATAGCGAAATTTCTATCCCCCGCGATCGCCTCTTGGAAGAGCGGGATCGCCGCCACAGAATCCGCTCTCCCGACCATCATCTTCCGGCCCAAGCTGTAGGCCTGCAATGCCTCCAGCGAACGGGTTGTGGCTTGTTCCACCGGCGTATCGAATTTCTCGATCGTGCTCAGAGATTCGCCCAGCTTTTCGCGTAGCGAAACCGCGCCCTGATCAAGAGCTTTCAGCACGTGCTCCTTGTTGTCCGCCGTCACCTGAACGTTTGCCAGCGAACTTCCCGTCGCGCAATTCGTCGCCTTCAGGCCGACCACATACTCGTTGCCCAGGCTTGCGATGGAGCCTTCGAGCTCCGCCGCCCCTTGCACCCTTTGGCAGAGTTCCCGGGCCAGCGCGGGCGTGAGTCGCGCGTCGTTCTCTTCTCCCATCAAGCGCAAGGTTTGGCGGACGCTCGATTCAGAAACCAGACTCAAGAATGGTGACTGCTCAAGTTGAATTGCCAAACCCTGCTTCAGCGTGTCATCAAATACCGCGTCGCGCGTCGTATTCGTAAAATCAGCGAGGACGATCGTGTCTTTCTCCGTCAGCGTCGCCGCCCGGTGCGACCTGAAATAGAGACCTCCAGCGACCAGGCTCGCGAGCACCAGCACGGCCACGAGAGCGAAAGCCAGCCGGCGGCGCTGCGGTTGGGGCTCTGCTTCGAACTCTGCCCCTGACTCTTCGCCTGCCGCTGCCCCGAACTCTGCCTTCCCCGGAACCACCAGGGGAGAGACCGATTTGACCTTGCCAGTCGCGAGTTTGCCACCCGACGCCGGCCGACTCGGAGCGGGAAGCACGATGACTTCTGCTTCTTCTTCCGCATCCGTATCCATCAGTTCCGTGGCGCCCGTCTCCGTGTCACGCTTAAGCCGTTGCAGGTCGGTTCGCATCTCGGCCGCAGTCTGATAACGCAGCTTGCGATCTTTCTCCAACGCCTTGTTGATAATCTCTTCCAGCTTGACGGGCAGGTCAGGATTCAGACGCACCGGGGCGATCGGGCGGCGGTTCAGAATCGCATCAAAAAGAGTGGCAGTACTGCCTCCACGAAAAGGCAACTTGCCAGTCGCCATCTCGTACAGCACGGCGCCAAATGAGAAGAGATCGGTGCGGACATCCAATTCCTTGCCGCGCGCCTGTTCCGGCGACATGTAGGCGACCGTCCCCGCGCTGTCACCTCCGCCGCTGATATAGGAGAGGGATTGCGTTGTCTGTTCGGCAATCTCGCTGGCCGTTTCGGCCCGGCGGGCAACCTTCGCCAGACCGAAGTCCAGAATCTTGGCGTGTCCGCGCCGGGTCACGAAGATGTTGGCAGGTTTGATGTCCCGATGAATAATGCCTTCGGCATGGGCGGCATCGAGCCCGTCGGCAATATCGATGGCGAGCGTGAGCAAAGTTTCGAGGTCAAGAGGCTTGTCGTCAATCAGCGCCTTCAACGTCATCCCATCCATGAACTCCATGGCGATAAAGGCCTGGCCTTCATGTTCGCCAATTTCGTAGATGGTGCAGATGTTGGGATGATTCAGCGCCGAAGCGCGGCGTGCTTCCCGGCGAAACCGTTCCAAAGCATTGGGGTCTTCATTTGGGTCCGCGGCGATGTCATCCGCCAGGAACTTCAAAGCGACAAACCGCCCGAGTTCGGTGTCGCGGGCCTTATAGACCACACCCATGCCACCGCCGCCGAGCTTTCCGAGGACCTGGTAGCGCGAGATGGTGCGTCCGATATTGGGCAGAGCTTCGGCCACGCGCTTATGCTAAGAAGATCGAGCTTAAACGCCTACTGGCATTAATGCCAGTTCCGGTGGGACGTCTGGGCGAGTGGCCGGGCCGTGACGAACCCGGTCGACCGGCAGTTGCAATCGGGTACAAAATGCACTACACTGTAGTGCATGAGAACCGAAGTGTACAGTTGGCGTCTGTCGGAGGAGCTTAAATCGGATCTAGAGCGGGAAGCGCGTCTCCGCAAGGTGCCGGTTTCGGCGGTGCTGGAGACTGCCGTCCGCGATTGGCTAGAGCTAAAGAAGGGCGATACCATCTCCGAAGACGAAGCACAGAGCCGGCTTCACAGTGCTGCTGCCAACTGCCTCGGAGCCATCGCCAGCGGCAATCTTCGGCGCGCAGAGACGGCCCGCGAGGTGCTCCGCGAGCGCCTGAAGCGTCGCCGTGTCCGCTAGCACGAACGCTAATGTTAACGCCCTGATCGACACCGGAGCGATTCTAGCCCTACTTGACCGCAGCGATCGTTGGCACAACGTCTGTTTGGACGCGTTCCGCCAGATGCGCCTCCCCCTCCTGACTTCCGAAGCGGTACTTACGGAAGTATTCCACTTGGTTGGCGACACCCGCACGGAAATGGAGGCGGCGTGGAAATTCGTCCGTTCGGGAGCGCTCGTCCTGGGCGAAATCGACGATGCGGAACTGCTGCACCTGCATGGCTTGATGTCGCGTTATTGGGACCGGCCGATGGACTTTGCCGACGCCACACTCGTCTATCTGGCGAAGCGGGAATCCCTTTCTGTCATTCTCACGGTCGATCAAGCGGACTTCGCAACCTATCGCATCGAAGGAAAACGTCAGTTTCGTGTGGTTCCGAGGAAAGGGCCGTAGGGGCCGCGGGTCTGAGCCCTACTTTTATTCGTCACAAACGCGCTGTGTGCACCATCACATACTTCTACTCACCCATCGGTGACAATCGAGGTCGACCTGTGACAGGGCCGAGCTGTGCCCGTCAACCAAGGCGGCCCTCGATTCTGCCCCGTTCTATTCGTAGTAGCTCTTTGATAAACATTCTCGATGCAATTTGGGGCAAGTATCAGCCGTCAGAAAGCCACCGAATCTATGAATTGTAAGAGAATTCAGCGAAGAATCGAGCTAAGTCCTTATTCCGGAATATTTTGAAAATAAGTCCTTTGTGCGGAATATTTTGCCGGGAATCATCCCCCTAACCCTACGATTCCAATGCCGAAGGAGGAGGGGGGTAATAGTAAACACGGGTCAATATCCAAACAGTAAACAGGTCCTCGGAAGCGACGGGCGTCCTCGTCCCTCCCACGAGCCCTTTACGCCGTCACCGTTCGAGTTGCCGCAACCGGATCGACCCGCAGCGTGAGTCCTTCGACTTGCCGGACGACGATTTGTTCTCCGGCAGGAACGGGGATGGTGGACACAGCGTCCCAAAGCTCGCCGTGCACGAATACTTTTCCGGCGGGAGCCAGCATGGTTTGGGCGATTCCGATTTCGCCGATCAATCCTTGTTTGCCGGTGACAACTTTGTTGCGCCGGGCGCGCACCGCGATGCTCATCAGGAAGGCCGTAATCAGTCCGAGCGGAATGCTTACGGCGAGCGCGGTCACGAGGTGGACGCGCATCTCCGGGATCGGCGCGTCGACCAGGAACAGGCCTCCCAGAGTTAGTAAGACGATGCCTCCGGTAGTGAGTACTCCGTGGCTGGCGAATTTGGCCTCGGCGGCGAAGAGCGCGAATGCTCCTATGATCATGGCGATGGCCGCGAAGCGCACCGGCAGCAGGTTCAGAGCGAAGGCGGATAGCAGGATGAAGACGACGCCCACGGTTCCAGGAATGACCGCGCCGGGATGATTGAATTCGGCATAGAGGGCAAGCGCTCCGATCGCGAGCAGGATGAAAGCTACGTTCGGATCCATGATGTGCTCGAGGATTCGCTCTTTCAGCGTCATCCGGTAATCACGCTCGCGTTGGTGGTCCAGGTGTAGCGTTACGGTGGTGCCGTTGAAGCGTTTGAAACTTTTTCCGCTCAACTGGTGGAATAAGTCCTGCTCGGTGGGCGCGATGTATTCGATCAGATTCTTATCCAGCGCCTCCTGATCGGTAAACGATTTCGACTCGCGCACGGCGCTTTCGGCCAGTTCGACGTTGCGTCCGCGCTTGGCGACGACGGAACGCATGAGGGCTGCGGCGTCGTTTTCCATCTTCTGTTTCATCACGTCATCCATTTTGCTGCCGAGGATGACGGGATGCGCGGCGCCGGTATTGGTTCCCGGAGCCATGGCCGCAATGTCGGCGGATTCCAGGATGAAGAAGCCGGCGGATGCGGCTCGGCTGCCGCTGGGCGTCACGTAGATGACGACCGGCACGGGCGAGGCCACGATTTTTTCAATGATTTCGCGAGTCGAATCGACCAGTCCTCCGGGAGTGTTGATTTCGATCAGGACCGCGTCGTCTTTGTTGGCGGCAGCGGAGTCGAGTGCGCGGCCAATGTATTCGGCGGTTACGGGTTGGATAGCGTCGTCGACGGTGACGCGCAAGACATCGGCGGAGCAAAAGGCAATGAGTAGGGTGAGTAGAAACAGCAGTGCTAAAACATGGCGAATCCGCAGTTGGCGTGGGCGTCGGCCGTTGCCGAGCTGCGCTCGGCTTGGACGGGCGAGGGCGCCCGTCCCTACACGAGCACTTCTGAGAACTGAGAGCTGAGAACTGAGAACTGAGGTCATGGCTGTGACAGCGGCTGCGCTTTCTCCGCGAGCTTGGCTGCTAAGGTGCGCTTTAAATCCTGGCCGGCAGGATTGCCGGGTTCGAGTTGCAGCGCCCGGGTCAGGTTCTGGGCGGCTGCTTGTATTTTGTCTTCTCGTAGATCGAGGCGCGCAAGAATCAGGTAGGCATCGGCGGACTCACGAATGCGGAGCGCGGCCTCGGCTTCGGCGCGGGCTTCGCGCGGATCTCCGCGAGCGTCGTAATCTTCGGCGAGGGCGGTGAGCGGCGCGGCGCTCGTCGGATCGACAGCCGCGGCATGACGGAATTCCACTTCAGCTTCGGTGTTGAATCCGTGGTCGAGCAGTTCTTTGCCGAGTTCGATGTGAAAGCGGGCGTGCGCGTGCGGATCGGAGCGGACAAATCGATCTTCAGCCCAGCTGCCCATTTGCGTGGTCATCTGGCGGAAGGCATCTTCCTCGTAATTACGCTTGATGCGCTCCGGGGGACTCTTCGTAGTCGCGCTGCTCGGCACAACGCTGCCCGCAGTGGGCGCCAGAGAGTCGAGCAACATTTTCGCTTCGGCATCATTGGCACGATGATCGAGCGCGGCATGCAATTCGCGGGCGGCGCCCGAGCGATCGCCAATCTGGATAAGGGTTGCCGCCAGGTTGAAATGATAGTCGGCGTCGCTCGGATCATTCTGGATCGCTCGTTCGAAATAGTCGGCGGCCATCCTGGGACTGTGGCCCCGGCGCGCGACGACCACTCCAAGATTGTTATAGACCTCGGCAAGCGGCAGGCGGGCAGCGACGAATTCAAAGGCATTTTCGGATTTCGCGAAATCTCCGTGAGCGTAGGCGGCGAGACCGAGATAGAAATTTGCCTCGCGCGCGACGGCGCCAGACATAAGACCCGACATGGAGACTGAAGAATGCTGCACCTGGCTAAGCGCCACGATGGCCGCTTCGTAGGAGCGTTGCGCATAGTAGGACTTGCCCAACTCCAGCCACGCTTGGGCATAATCCGGATTAAGGCGCGTGGCCTCGCGATAGTGCTGGATCTTTTCTTCGGCGGTAGTCGCGAGCATGCCGCGCGCATAATTTTCCAGAGCGTCCAAACGTATGGGAGCTATGCTCGCCATGTATTTATCTTTGGGGACGGAGAAGTTAGTGCGGATCGAGCGCAGCAAGTCCCACGCCAACGCGGATTGCAGGCTTGCGAGATCGGCCAGGGAGCCGGACTCAGTGACCGCAGGCAACAGCTTCTGAGCGCGCATGTCGAGCAGCTGCGCGGTCACAGTCAGGCGCGCTCCGTCATAGCGATACGAGCCAAGTATGGCGTAGTCGACATCCATTTGCTCAGCGATGCGGTAGAGCGTGGCGCGCGAAGCATGAACCCCAGCCGGAACGCCCTGGCGATCGTAGGCTCGCAGGCGTTCGTCACGGCTCGCAATGTAGAGAACGGGTGAGTTGAGTTGCTCGTGAAAACTCTCGGGAAAAGATTCACCGAGCCATTCCAGCCCGGGGGTCGGAGAAGTATTCTCGAAGGGGATCACGACAACGGTGCGACCGACTGCCAACGGGCTGAAGGCGGCGCCAGCGCTGGCAACACCGGTGTCCTGCGCGCCCAGTGAAGAGCAGACGAGCGGCGAAGTTACAAAGACGACAAAGACAAAGACGAAGACAGGGATGCGTTTCACGACCAGTTGATTATATCGGTAAGAGAAGGGCGCATCACGCGGCGCAACTAAGTAACGTTCTGGTTTCAATTACGTTTGGCCGTGGTTTCGGCCGTGATAACGACCGGCTCAGCGTTACCACGTTCTTCGGGTTCGGGTCGAGAAGTGGGCTCGACCCAGCCCGGCAATTCGTCGCTGCCGGTAATGAGGCGGGCGCCGCGCTCATAAGTGAGATACGACCATGCCCATTGGATCATCACGATCAGGCGATTGCGGAATCCAATCAGGAAAAGAATGTGGACAAAGAGCCATGCCATCCAGGCGAGATAGCCGGACAATTCGAATTTGCCGAACTGAGCGACGGCAGCGGCTCGGCCAATGGTGGCGAGGCTGCCTTTGTCATGATAATGAAAGTGTCGGCGCGGTTGCTTTTCCAGGTCGCGCGCGATGGTTTCCGCAACCCAGTCGCCCTCCTGGATGGCGACCGGCGCGACACCGGGAAGCATCTTGCCGTTTTCATCATTCAGCGCGGCCAGGTCGCCAATCACAAATACTTCCGCGTGTCCGGGAATGCTAAGGTCGGAATGGACGAGAACACGGCCGGCGCGATCGATGGGAACACCCAATTTGTGGCCGAGGGGTGAAGCGGCGACGCCCGCTGCCCAGAGGACAACTGGTGCGGAAATCTTTTCGTTGTCGTTGTTATTGGCGGCCCAAACCGCGCCCGGCTCGATGCGGGTGACCATGTGGGAGGTGCGAACCTCGACCCCTAAGTGTTGCAATTGAGCTTCAGCTTTGCGGGAAAGATCTTCGGAGTAAGCGGGCAGAACGCGTGGACCGCCTTCGAGGAGCAGGATGCGGGTTTGCCGCGGATCGATATTGCGAAATTCGTGGTTGAGAGCGTGGCGCGCGATTTCAGCCAACGTTCCAGCGAGTTCGACGCCGGTAGGGCCGGCTCCGACGACCACAAACTGCAGCGGAGATGGATTATGGGAGTCGTTTTCAGCGACCTGACGCTCGGCCAGTTCGAAAGCCAGCAGCACGCGGCGGCGGATTTCCAGAGCGTCTTCAATCGTCTTCAGACCGGGCGCCAGCGGTTCCCACTCCTCATGGCCAAAGTAGGCATGGGTGGCACCCGAGGCGATGATCAGAAAATCGTAATCAAGGACCTGTTCTTTGGTGACGACTTTTTTCTGATCCAGTTGAAAATCGATGGCTTCTTCGAGCAGCACTTCAACATTGGAGCGATTTCTCAGGATCCAACGAATGGGCGCGGCTATCTCTCCGGGAGAAAGACCGGCGGTAGCGACCTGGTAGAGCAGCGGTTGGAAGGTGTGATGGTTCTTGCGATCAACCAGAGTAAGCTGGACCGGGAGCTTCGAAACTCTACGCGCTGCGGTCAGACCCCCAAAGCCAGCTCCCACGATCACGACTCGGGGTCTGGTTTTGTGAATCGGTTGGCTATTCGTTTTGCCGGTCGCTGATTGTAGCTGCATCGGCATCTACTATAGAGATTCAAGAAGAGGCCGTTTGGGTGAAAATTCTTGCTGACTTGGTATGCCTCCGACTTCCTCATTGCGCGTCCCTCGTATTTGATATGGCCGTATCTGATAATCTCTTCCCTGCAGTGAGGCCAAAGCGTCCTTGAGAAAAGTTTTGTTACTCGCCGTCCTGATCCCGCTCGTGCTGGCGGCGGGGTGGTACTACTTCCACGAGCGCACTTTGCCCGCCTACGGCCCGCTCTATCGAGAGTACGCTTACATCTCGAACGGCAAGAGCGGCACGGTTACGGTTGTCGATCTGCGAAGCTTTCGGCCGGTAAGAACCCTGCAGGTGGGTACTGACCCTACGGGAATCGCGGCCAATCCCAGGCGCAACGAAGTTTACGTGGTGAATTCCGGGTCATCGAATGTCAGCGTCATCGACGCCGAGCAGAATAAGGTGGTCGCTACCATCGGAGTTTACGGTCGGCCCTACTTCATCGATGTTTCTCCTGATGGACACCGCGCTTATGTCGCCAATTCCGGCTCTGACAATGTTTCTGTTCTTGATCTTGACCGAAGGTTGGTTGCGGCCACGCTTCATGTCGGGGGAAATCCCGGCTTCGCTCGCGTGTCGCCCGACGGGTCTACGGTTGTGGTTAGCAACCGCGCTGACAACTCCGTGTCGATTATCGATACGGCGCGGCTCGCGGTGCGATCGGCCATCAACATTTGCTTTCATCCGGAGGACATCGCCATCCTGCCGGATTCGGCGAAGGCGTTTGTTTCCTGCTCGGGATCGGGGCAGGTTGCCAGCATTGCCCTTAAACGCGAAAGTCTGAAAGAGCGCGACCCGCAGAAGGAAGATGAAAGCCAGAACGACAAACTGCTGGCGCTCCTCGACGTGGGAAAATCTCCAGTCAGTCTGGCGCTGAAGCCGGACGGCGGAGAGTTGGTAGCTTTCAACTTTGAGGCGGGCAGCATCTCCATCATCGAGACAGCGGCCAACGAAGTTTCAGGCAGTTATCTGGTTGGTGCTGAGCCCACGCGGGGAGTGATTTCGCTCGACAACTCACGCTTGTACATTTCCAACTTCGGCTCGAATAACATCGCGGTCTACGACATCGATCTCGGCAAGGTCATTGCCTATCTTCCTGTAGGGACGCGTCCCGATGCATTGGCGCTATCGCAGAATCAGAATTATCTGTTGGTGGTTGATTCCGGTTCCGGCGACCTTGCCGTCATTCAGAAACGGACGCCGAAGAAGAAATTTGAGCCATCGGAATATTCCTTGTTAACCATCATTCCGGTCGGCATGCAACCGAATCAGATTGTCGTCAAGTCATTTCGGGCGACGACCCTTATGGATGGGCGCTAAAACGCGCCTGCAAAACAAAATGTCGAGCCTGGGACTCGACACTTTTCTCTTGGTTTGTGAACCCTGAATTCATGAACACTAATAGGAGTTCACACAGTCTTCCTAGTCCAGTTGCGCCATTTTTCCGATACCGCAGGCAAACACGGGCCAGTTCGCATTGGTAATGGGATTCCATAATTCTCCGGACTTGGGATTAACGCCCAGGTTGTCTCCCGAAAGATACTGGTCTTTGTAAAGTGTCTGTTGCGCATTAGCGGGCTGGGAAGTCAGCGGAATTCCCGTTGCAAGTTCGGGATAAAGCTGGAGCAGAGAAGCGCCCAAGGAGCCTCGGATGGAATAAGCGGTCGAGAAAGTGTAGTTGTTATTAAACTGTAGCGGCATGAAACTGAAGTCATAGTTCAGCGCAGTGTAGCCGGTTGGTGCAAGTGTATTGTGAGCCAAGGTAAAGATCTTATACGCTGGATTGTCGCCGAAACAGGAACTTATGGCAGGTACTTCGTCAAGCACAATGGGGGAGACAAGATGCGGTATTCATCCATGTGGGTATGGGCGCCGAGAGTCATGGTGATTAGATTAGGATACTTTGCAAGTATCTGTAATAAGCTGGTTTGATAACTCTGGTACATCATCATCGAGGCACTTACCGGCTGGCCCGGGATTATGTTGGCGGCTGTTGAAACGGTATTTGCGCCCGGAGGCACATGCATCAGGAGCCATACCTTTTGGCCGGCAGCCTGAGCGGAAGCGAGGCTTGAATCAAGCCAGGCAAGTTCAGTAGCGATGGCACTGTCGTTGTCGCCCGGAACTCCAATCGCAAATGGATTGGTATTGAGTGCGATCACCATCAAGTTTGATCCAAGGGGCTGGGCAGAATAGTATCCGCCGGCCGTAAAGGTGTTAAGAAATGTTTGATGGTCCACCGTCCCCTTGACAAATTGCGAGTAAAAGCCTTCCGCGTTATTGGTAAGGAAAGTGCTGTCGGGTCCATAGCCCGTGTAGGAGTCGATATTTCCCACCGCGAACACTACGGGTAGGTTTCCGACATACTCTCGTATCTGCGCGGTAACAAACGTGACCGTCTTATCTGTAAAGACCTGCATGGCGGCGATGTTTTGGGAGGAAGGGGTCTGCGATGGAGCAAGACCCTCACAGTATTGGTAAAAGCTTGAGGCAAAGTTATGACCAATGAGGTCGCCCGTATAAATTACGACCGGACTCGCTCCCAAGTTCTGCCTTATGCTGGTGAGCGCAAGCACAAGCAAAGGATAGTTGGTGTCGTAACCCCACGCCGACGCGGTATTAACCTGCGAGCTGTGAAAAAAGCTCTCCCATTGACTGGGATGTGCTGTCGTACAAAAAGTTGGATACTTAGTAAAAAGGGTCGGGTCGTAAAAAGGATCGAAATGAAGATCCGAAAACACGACGACTGGAAAACTGTTGGCGGTGGGCGTTGGCGCGGGGGTGGGGTTCGTAATGCTGCCGCATCCGAACAATAGATCGATACTTACCAACATAAGAAGAAACATAATAGCTGGAAGGTCTTAACATCGGAGCGTCTCCTTGGACGAGTGGTGCAGGCATTGCTCGCCGGCATTATGGGTCCGGCGCACAATACCCTTATCGGCAGAAAGAAGCTCCAAGGGCACCTTTTGTTGAATCATTGTGCGCATCGCGCGCGGCGGTTGGCTTACTCCCTTTGGGGGAGCATGGAGGCGCACGCGTTCAAAGGAAGTCAAAATGTCAAGGGATCGGATGTGTGGAATCCCACCCTTCAAAGACGAAGGGTGGGACAGTTACAGATTTGGAACGGGGCGGTTTTGTTCCGGTGGATCAACTCTTATTTCGGCATCACTTCGCGGGCCAACTTACTCGCTACCACCTCGCGCAGGTCATTGCGCTTTTTCCCCGCTTCGATCATGGCCTCTCGCGACCCATAATGCTTGGCAATGATGGTCGATGCTTTGGCGTCGGCTTGATCGATGGCCGCCCAGTTCGGGAACACCAGAGCGAGTGCGACATCCCAGTCCTGCGGGCTATCGGTGGTCGAGTTAGTCCAGACTTTATAGTCGTTGATGATGCCTTCTTTCTTCAGCGCGTCGTAAGAAGGCTTCAGGTTCTCACGAAAATCCTTCCAGAAGGGATCTCCCTGACCTGGCTTGAGTTTGTAATATACGACGCGCCACACCGGTCCGGGGTCATAGTTCGGGTTCTGCGCAAGGGCGGGAAGGGTTGTTAGTAGCGTTGCGGCAAACAGAGTGGCGCATAGGGCTTTTCTCATTTTGTCTCCTGATTTGGAATGGGTGGTTATAGCACCGATAGGAACGCCGAAGGGTATCATCCCCGCCCACTGTTTACAAATGGTTATGCTGCGTCGGGCAAGATCAGTAGTGCTACGTGGCAACTGACAGTTCTCACGCGGACCTTCTAATTCGGCCGTCGGAAATGTTCGAGGATAGCTTCGGCCTGGGACTTGGTTACTACTGCCGAGAGAGCGGCCACATCCGCTTGCTTCACGGATTGCAGGCTACCGAAATGTTCGAGCAAGCGGCGAGTAGTGGATTCTCCTACGCCGGGGATTTCTCTGAGCTCGGTTACGCGGTCTCTAATCTGGCGGCGCTTGCGATGGAAGGTTACGGCAAAGCGATGGGCTTCGTCGCGAATCATCTGGACCAGGTGTAAGACGGGAGAATGATGGTCGAGGACGATGGGGTCATCCTCCTGCCCGTAGACGTAGATGATTTCTTCTCGCTTGGCTATGGCGGCGAGCGGCTGGTTGATGATTTCGAGAGCTTCGAGGGCTTGGGCGGCTGCGTGCAACTGGCCAAGACCTCCGTCGATCAGAACTAGACTGGGCATGGACTTCTTGTCTTCCAGCTTCGATTCTTCACAGAGTCGCTTGTAACGCCGCGTGACCACTTCCCGCATGGAGGCGAAATCGTCCACGCCTTCGACCGTTTTGATGATGAATTTACGGTAGTCAGATTTTTTCATTTTGCCGTCTTCCCAGACGACCATTGAGGCGACCGTTTCTGCTCCCTGAATATGAGAAATGTCGAAACACTCGATGCGCTTGGGGAGTTCGGGAAGAGCGAGCGCGTCCTGCAAGGCTTCCTGGATGACGCGGGCATTCGGCTTCAGGACTCGGAACCGCTGATCGTACGATTGCTTGGCGTTGTTACCGGCCAGATCAATGAGCTCGCGCTTGTCTCCCCGTTGCGGGACGGTGATGTGGACTCTGGTTGCTCTTCCGCCTGCTCCGGCCAGTTGCTCGCTTAGAGCTTCTTCCAGTTCTTCGCGGTCTTCGAAGTCTACGGGAACGTAGATGTTTCTGGGGACGTACGGCTGCGCGAGGTAGAGCTGCTTGACCAGGGCGGAGAAGAATTCTCCGGGATGGAATTTGTCGGTTGCGGACGCTGGTGATGACTCTTGCTCGCTTTGTTTGTCTGGGCGGACGGATGCGTCCGCCCCTACGTGGTTCGAGTTGGTGTCCATCGTTTCTGCGTGATTCGTGCCGAATTCGGGGAGGTCTTCCCAGAAAAACTCTCTGCGGTCCAGCACTTTTCCTCCTCGCATGTGGAAGAGGTTGACGGCGAGCATCTGATTTTCATAGTGATAGCCGAAGACGTCGGCGTCATCGCCTTCGACGGTGGCGATGCGCTGCTTTTCCTGTAGCTGCTCTACCGTAGAGATCAGGTCGCGGTAGCGGGCGGCCCGCTCGAACTCCTGCGATGCGGCGGCTTCGGACATGCGCTCGCGCAGCGATTTGACTAAGTCGGTCTGGCGACCCTCCAGAAAAAGCTTCACGTCGCGGACGGCCTCGGCATAGATAACAGGCGTGGTCAGATCCTTCACGCATGGACCGAGGCAACGCTTGATATAAAACTGCAGGCACGGGCGGGGATGGTCGCGAGTCAGATCCACTTTGCAGGAGGGAACCATGAAGTGACGATGAATGAGGTCAACAATGCGATAGGCGAGATTGGCAGGGAAGTAGGGGCCGTAATAGGCGCTCCCGTCCTTCCGCAGGCGGCGGGTCACATAGACTCGCGGATAGCGCTCGGCCAGGGTTAGTTTTACGTACGGATAAGTTTTATCGTCGCGCAGCAGGATGTTGAAGCGCGGTTTTTTCTGCTTGATCAGGTGATTTTCGAGCGCCAGAGCTTCTTTGTTATTCGCTACTACGATGTAGTCGACGTCGACCGCCTCGCGGACCAAGGTGCCGGTTTTTGCGTCCTCCCAGCGACCCTCGTGGAAGTAGGAAGAGACGCGGGAGCGAAGATTCTTAGCCTTGCCTACATAAATGACCTCGCCTTCGGCGTTTTTGTAGAGGTAGACGCCGGCGGTGATGGGGAGGCTTCGTATTTTCTGGGAAAGACTCATATTTCTGTTGAGTGCAGAGTCGGGTGAGCCAGGTGGCCAACATCACCATTGAACACCGCACTGTTCATATTTACCCTAAGTGAACGAGCTGTGACCAGCGCACCCAAGACCGGGCATTTACCAACATTAGATGGCTGGCGTGCGGTCGCGATTCTTGCCGTGATGCTTGATCACACGGCGGAGTATTCGTCGCTGCGGAATTATCCGAAGATGGTGAGTTTCACGCATACCGGCCCCAACGGTGTGAGTCTGTTCTTTGCCATCAGCGGTTTTCTGATTTGCTCTCGTCTGCTTGAAGAAGACCGGGCGTTCGGACAGATCAGCCTTCGCGGTTTTTACATTCGGCGAGCCTGCCGGATCCTGCCGCCGGCGATGTTCTACCTGATCGTGATCGGCGCTCTTTACTTTGTGTGGCCTTATCTTGGTCAGTCCGTGGGACTGGTGGAGTTCCGTCCTCTTCTTTCGTAACTACCTTCCACCAGGCTGGATCAGCCGGGGATGGGGTGGGTACACGGTGCACTACTGGTCGCTGGCCGTCGAAGAACATTTCTATTTCTTATGGCCTGGGGCGCTGGTTCTTATGGGGAAGACACGAGCCCGATGGTTCGCCTTGTCTCTGGCGATCTCGGTTGCGGCATGGCGAACGTGGGATTTGCATCGGCATTGGTTCGACCGATGGATTCCGGGGTTGTTGTTCGGTTGCCGCACGGACGTGCGTCTCGATGCGCTGCTGCTGGGCTGCGTGGCAGCCTTGATTCTGAACGACGATGCGGTTCGCGCCGCTTTCTCGCAAGGTCTCAAACCTTGGATGTGGTGGTTGTGTGTGGGATGTTATGTAGCGGCCCAGTTCATCTACCTGTCACGACAGTCGCGGAGCTACTCTCTGTTCGAGTCGGCGCTGTTGCCGTTGGTAGTCGCGGGCACGGTGTACGGCCCGAAGACATTCGTTACGACGCTGCTGGAGTCTCGAGGTATGAAATCGATAGGACGGCTTTCCTACAGCCTCTATCTATGGCAGCAGCTGTTCTCCGTCCCCGCACCGGGCTCGAAATTCGCGATTCTACAAAGGCCACCGCTCAGCACAGGAATGATTCTCCTTTGCGCATGGTTGAGCTATCGCTTCATTGAGCGGCCTTTCATACGGTGGGGGCACCACCTTGCGCCGCCGCTGACGGAAGGGCGCGATGACCTCGCCCGTCATCGCCGCAAGGAATTGACGGCGAAGAACGATCTGGCTGAAGTTGCTCACAAAACAGGCTAAGACGGGCTGAACCCGCAAGTTGCTGCAGAGCTCAGGGAGCCGCGTCTCTACCATAGACTCTTTTACGCGCTCCACGCTTTAACGAACTCCACCAGGCTGCGCAGGGCGATTCCCGAGGGGCCTTTCGCGATCCAGGGTTTGTTCTCTTCCATCCAGGCGGTACCGGCTATGTCGAGGTGGACCCACGGAGTGTCTTCGGCGAATTCTTTGAGGAACATGGCGGCAAAGATTGCGCCTCCCCAACGGCTGCCGGCATTGACCATATCGGCGATGTTGGACTTGAGATTCTCTTTGTATTCATCGTCGAGCGGCAGGCGCCACATTTTCTCGCCAGCCTGCTGGTTGGCGGTGGCGAAGCGCTCGTACATCTGGTCGTCGCTGGCAAAGATTCCGGCGTTCACGTAGCCGAGAGCCACCACTACGGCTCCGGTGAGCGTGGCGGCATCGACTAGATGGGTGCAGCCGAGTTGGCGGGCGTAGCTGAGTCCGTCGGCCAGGATGAGGCGGCCTTCGGCATCGGTGTTGATGATTTCGATCGACTTGCCGGACATGGCGATCTGAACGTCTCCAGGCTTTTGCGCTTTGCCGGAGGGCATGTTTTCGGTGGCGCAGATCACGGCGGTGACCTTCACTTTCGGCTTGAGCAGCGCGATGGCTCGCATGACGCCGATCATGGTGGCGGCTCCGGCCATGTCGTATTTCATTTTTTCCATGCCGTCGGCGGGCTTTATCGAAATGCCTCCGGTGTCGAAGGTTACGCCTTTGCCAACCAATCCGAGGTGAACTTTGTCGACGGCGCCTGTGGGATCGTAACGAAGGACGATGAGCGCGGGAGGTTCGTCGGAGCCCTGGGCGACTCCCCAGAAAGCGCCCATCTTAAGTTGCCGGATCTTATCGGCGCCATAGACTTCGCAATTCAGGCCAACCTCCGACGCCATTTTCGTGGTGCGCTCGGCCAGTATGGTTGGGGTCATGCGATTGGAAGGTTCGTTGATCAGATCGCGGGTGAAGTTCTGGGATTCGGCGACGATGCGTGCGGTCTGCAGGGCGTTTTCCAAAGGCTTCGTATCGCCCTGGACAACGATGGTGACGTCATCGATCTTTTGCTCTCGGTCCTTGTCCTTGCGATCGCTCTTGTAATATCCGGGATCGAACTCACCGATAATGGCGCCTTCCACGATGGCGCGGACGGCGGACGGCGCCGGAACTCCGTTGGTACTGCTGTTTGCGAAGGCAAAGGTGCGGATGCCTTTCGCTTGCAGAGTACGAACCGCGGCGCCGGCCAGTTTCCGCAAGTCGGTGGCTGAGAAAGTCTTAGCTTTGCCTCCGCCGACGAGAAGCAGGCGTTTCGCTTTCAATCCTGCGGGGTTGTGCAGAAGGGTGGTTTCAAAGGGTTTGCCCGTCACTTCTCCGTTGGCGATCACATCTTTGGCGGCATCGCGAACGGCGGCATCGTCGCACTCGACAGAGATTGCGAGGTTGTCTTTTTCGGCACGATCGTTGTCGCTTCGGTTCTTTTCGCCGCGGTCTTTCTCGGCGCGATCAAGGACTACTGCCACCAGGCAATCGGTTTCCAGTTCAGACGGGGTGGAGGAAGATAGGTTTATTTTCATGATGGATTATGTTCAGTATCCACGGTAAGAGGGGAAATGTGCAACTGAGCGGGGCAACGGGGCAAGCCCCGTCATTGGTTTGTCTAGGCTTGCTTGCGGCTTCGGGAGATGGCTTCGCGGGCTTCCTTGTCGGCGGTGCGGCGGCGCTCGGTTTCTCGTTTGTCCCAAAGCTGCTTGCCTTTGGCCACTGCCAGTTCCACTTTGATTTTTCCGTTTTTGAAATACATGCGTGTGGGGATCAGGGTGAGTCCCTTCTGCTGTGACTTTCCGATCAGCTTACGAATTTCTTCCTTGTGAACGAGAAGTTTGCGAGTACGGAGGGCGGCGTGATTGGCGTAATTGCCGTGCTCATAGGGCCCGATGTGGCAGTTGAGCAGCCAGAGTTCGTCATTCTTGATCAGGCCGTACGAGTCTTTCAGATTGGCCGTGCCGCTGCGGACGGATTTGACCTCGGTTCCGGTGAGTACGACTCCAGCCTCGAATTTTTCGAGCAAGAAGTAGTTGTGGCTCGCGTTCCTGTTAACGGCGGCATCCTTTTCGCCGGAAGCGGTTGGCTGGCGGCGAGGATTTTTCTCCCGATTGGGCTGGGTCTGGTGAGTAGTCTGCTTAGCCATGGTACTGACAAGAGTACTGACAAGAAAGTATCACGACGGCGCTATTGGTTCTCCAGTCCCCGCTCTCGGTTCTCAGCAAAAGAATGCGTGGAGTCAACCGGGAACCGAGAATTGCCCGTTAGTGCCTGTACTAATGAGTGTAAACACCTACGTGCCAATCACTTCGGGAGCCAGTTGATGCGATGCTATAATCCGAAAATCCGGTACTTTTACTTGTCGAAGTCTTGCGATGCCGGGCGACAAAGACCGGCTTAGGCGAAGCTTGGACGGGGCCACTCTCGGATGTCGACTTCGAGAGTTATGGCGGGACCGCCGCACTAGAGAGATTCTTATGAGGACTGCTAGATGAGACGTCTGATCTTTGTCCTTCCGGCCCTGTTTGTTTTGCTCCTGCTGTGCATTAAACCTCCTGTTCTTGCCAAGACGGATTCGGCCAAGGTGCTGTACGACAAGGGCGCCGACGCCGAAGCGCGGCAGAACTATGAGCAGGCGTACGACTTTTACAAGCAGGCCTACAATCTCAAACCGAAAGACTTGCGCTATCGAGTCGCGTACGAGCGTACCCGGTCTTACGCGGCGGAGGCGCACGTGCATAGCGGGCAGATTCTGCGCGATGCCGGCAAACTGAACGAGGCGGCGGTGGAGTTCGCGAGGGCGGTGCAGATCGATCCTTCTTCGTTCATCGCGGGGCAAGAACTGAGGCGGACGGAGCAGATGATCAAAGAGGCACAGAATCCGGTGCCGCAGGCTGCGGCGACTCCTAGCCCCTTGCGGAGGCGGCTGGAATCGGCGCAGGGGCCAGTCGAACTGGCGCCCATCTCGAATGTTCCGATCACGCTTAAGGTCACGGAGAAGGCCAACGTGATCTATGAAACGGTGGGCAAGTTGGCGGGGATCAACGTGCTTTTCGACCCCGATTACGTTCCGAAACAGGTGCACGTCGAACTGAACAATGTGACCTTGGAAGAAGCGCTGGAGATTATTTCATTTGAGACCAAAACTTTCTGGCGTCCGGTGACGCCGAATACGATTTTTGTTGCGCAAGACAATCCTGCAAAACGGAAAGAGCTGGAACAAAACGTCATCAAGACTTTTTATCTTTCCAATCTTTCTCAGCCGACCGAGTTGCAGGACGTGGTGAACGCGATGCGCACCATCCTCGAAGTGAGCCGCATTCAGCAATTGCCCTCGCAAGGAGCGATCGTGGTGCGGGGCACACCGGATCAGGTGGCGCTGGCGCAGAAACTGGTGGACGATCTCGACAAGGCGAAGCCGGAAGTGATGATCGATATCGCGGTGATGCAGGTGAGCCGCGACAAGTCGCACACGCTGGGCATCAACCCTCCGACGAGCATTTCGGTTGCCTTACAACCGAATATCAATAGCACGACCACGACCGGCACGACCGGTAGCGGCACGTCGGGAACCGTCACGCAAAGCTCGGGGACGGCGAATACCATCAACCTCAACAGCCTCGCCAACCTGAATGCGACCGATTTCCAGGTCACGATTCCGCAGGCTACGGCGTCAGCATTGATGTCGGACAACGACACCAAGGTTATACAGAATCCGCAGATCCGCGCATTGGATGGGCAGAAGGCCACATTGAAGATCGGCGAACGCGTACCGGTGGCGACCGGATCGTTCCAGCCAGGTATTGGCGGAGTCGGTATCAACCCGCTGGTGAACACTCAGTTTCAATACCTCGACGTAGGTGTGAACATCGACATTACGCCTCGGGTGCATGCGGGCCGGGAAATTTCCATGAAGTTATCGATGGACGTCTCGGAGGTGGATTCGTACGTCAGCATCGGGGGGATCAGCCAGCCGGTGATCGGCCAGCGCAAGATTGAACACGATATCCGGCTGAAAGATGGCGAAGTCAGCGTGCTGGGCGGCATGATGGAGGATTCGAAGACAAAGTCTCTGACCGGAATTCCGGGCCTGGCTTCGATTCCAATCCTGAAATATCTTTTTGCGCAAGAGACCTCCGACCACTCCGCGAATGAAGTCATATTTGTTTTGATCCCGCATATCGTTCGCGGACCTGAAATTTCGCGGGGCAGTTCCGAGATGCTCGACGTGGGTACGGCGAATGCGCTTTCGCTGAGACTGAGCAACACCAAGGCACTGGTGCCGGCGACGGCTCCTGCGGCGGCACCGGCTACTTCACCAGCGTCGTCGCCGAATCAGGGGGCAGCTCCTCAGGGTGCGGCGAGTGCGGCATCGCAAGTGCCTCCGGCGCAAGTGCAATTCATGGGTAATCAGGTTCCACCCAAGCCGATGGCGCAAAATCAGGCGAACGGGGGGACATTCCTCTTTGATCCGCCTACTTTGAACCAGGCCAAGGGCTCGACTTTTACCGTGAATGTGATGCTTTCGGGCGGGCAAAACGTGTATTCGGTGCCGGTGCAACTGAACTATGACCCCAATCAATTGGAAGTGATCAACGTCTCGAACGGAGGGTTCCTGTCGCAGGACGGACAAATAGTGACGGTGGCGCATCGTGAGGATACGACTTCGGGCACGATTCAAATCACCGCCTCGCGGCCTCCAGGCGCCGGAGGCGTTTCGGGGCAAGGTGCGGTGGTGACGCTAACCTTCATGGCGAAAGGGCAGGGCCAGTCGGCGCTGACCATAACCCGGGGCGGAGCGCGAGATCCGGCGATGCAGCCGATCGCGATGAGCGGAGCGCAGGCGGCGATCACGATTCAGTAGGAGAAGTTCCCGGTTCACGGTTCTCAGTTCTCAGCTAGTGCGAACTGGGTTTACGAAGATCGGCGGACTTAGAACCGGAAACGTATTTATGAGGCAGTCGATCAACGTACCGATCAAGATCCAGAAGGCCAAGTTCCGGTTGCGCCGTCAGGATGGGTTCACGCTGATCGAACTGATTGTTGCGACCGCCATTCTGGTCATCCTAGTAGGCATGGCGGTTCCGATCGCGAAAACTGCGGTTAAGCGCGATCAGGAAAAAGAACTGCGCTACGACCTCTGGATGCTCCGTGATGCCATCGATCGTTATAAAGACGCGGCCGATCGAGGGGCGTTCCAGACCAAGGTGGGCAGCGAAAATTATCCTCCCGATCTCGATACGCTGGTGAACGGCGTGGATGTTGCGGGCAAGAAATTGAAATTTCTGCGCAGGATCCCACCCGATCCCATGACCAAGGAAGATTGGGGATTGCGCTCCATGCAGGATGAAAAAGACTCGACTTCATGGGGTGGGCAGAACGTTTTCGATGTTTATACCAAGTCGGACCAGGCTGCGTTAGACGGCACCAAGTACAAGGACTGGTAGATGAGATCGAGGTGCGAAGGTCGCAGGCTCATGTTGGGCAAATTCAGAGTCCGCAATTTCAGGCTGGGCGATCCCAGGTTTCGCAGTCGGGGTTTCACGCTGATCGAGATGCTGGTGGTGATCAGCATTTTGATGATCCTGCTGGCGATCGCGGTGCCGAATTACAGCCATAACGTGCTGCTCGCGAAGGAAGCTAAACTTCATCAGAATCTGACTACGCTTAATAAAGTCATCCAGGAATATTCGCTCGACAAAAAACACGCGCCCCAGTCGCCGGACGAGTTAGTGCAGGCCGGCTACCTCAAATTCATTCCTGACGACATTACGGGTAACAGTGCGACCTGGCAGTGGGATCCGGAAGCTCAGGACGCCGAGAACACGGCGTGGGATCCCAATAACCCCGGCATCGGGAGCGTGCATAGCGGTTCCAATGAGATATCGAGCGATGGGAGTCCCTATTCGAGTTGGACGCACTAGAGCATTGGAGAAGGGCTGAGTTTTCCGAAGCCTTCCAGATCGGCAAATGAAGAGCAGACGCACAGGACGCGAGCGGGGGTTCACTCTGATCTCGATGATGCTCGTGATCAGCATCATGCTGATCCTGTTGGGAGTGGCGATGCCCATCTACAGCCACAGCCTGCAACGGGTGCGCGAGGACAATCTTCGCCAGAACCTTACGACGCTGAATCAGGCAATCTTCCAATATGCGCAAGACAAGCAAAAGACCCCACAGTCGCTCGATGATCTGGTGACGGCGAAGTATCTGGAACGGATCCCGAATGACATCACGGGAAGTAACACATGGGAGACGGAGTCGGGAGACGACTTCATCATGTCGATCGATCAAAAAGATACTGGCGGCATCATCGGCGTCCACAGCGGTTCGAGCCAGGTGGGCAGCGACGGCAAGGCATATTCGAGCTGGTAGGGCAGTTCTCCGGTCTCAGGTCTCAGATAAAAACTGTAATCACACGAATCAACCCGTCCACAGGTTCCTTAGTGCTACGATTTCGCACTCAGGGATTTTTCTTCAGATCTGACACCTAAGACCTGAAATCTGAGACCTGACGCTTGCTATCGGAGGTTCGCTTGGATTCTCTCAATCGACTGCAACCACTGGCGCTGCTGGTGATGCGGCTCGTTCTCGGCGCGATCATGATTGCGCATGGTTATCACAAGGTATTTGGCGGGTTTCATCACCATATGGAGATGGTCGGCTCGCTCGGTCTTCCGCGCTGGATGGCGTATCTTGCGGCGGGGACGGAATTTTTCGGCGGCATCGGAATCGTACTGGGATTGTTCACGCGCTTCTTCTCGCTGGCCTTCGCGATCGAAATGAGCATCGCCATCTGGAAAGTGCATTTCAAGAACGGACTGATGGGCAATGGCGGATACGAATTTCCACTGGCGCTGGTGGCGATAGCGTTTGGGCTGATGTGCTTTGGCGGCGGGCTCTGGGGATTTAATTTCGGGAGGGGTTCCGGCGGTTCGAGCAGAGCAAAGAAAAGTTAGTCCTCATTCGGGAGATGCGTGGCCGTCTCGACTCGAAAGTGAAGGCGCTGGCGTTAAGGGCGACTCAGAATTCCGCCAACTCTTTCATCGCCCGAAACAGGTCGCTCGACTGGGGCAGGATCGCATCTTCCAGAAGCGGTTGATAGGCGACGAAGGTGTCGGTTGCTGCTACTCGCTTCACCGGAGCGTCGAGGTGATGGAAGAGCTGATCGGCGATGCGGGCGGCGATTTCGGCTCCATATCCCCAGCTTAGCGAATCTTCGTAGGCGATCAGGGCGCGGTTGGTTCTCTTTACCGACGCTGCGATCGCATCCCAGTCAAACGGATTCAACGAACGCAGGTCGACCAGTTCTACGCTGACGCGATGCTCGCGCTCCAGTTTTTGCGCCGCTTGCAGCGCACGTGGGACGACCGCGCCATAGGTAATGACCGTGAGATCGGTTCCGGGCTGCACTATTTTCGCTTTGCCGAATGGGACCATGTAATCGGGGCCGGGATAGGGCGCGCGTCCGTAGGTTTCGCGGTAGAGGCGCTTGTGTTCGAGAAACAAGACGGGATCGTCGCAGCGAATGGCGGTGCGCAGCAGTCCCGCGGCATCGAGCGCGTTGGACGGAAACACGACGCGCATTCCTGGAGTGTGGGTGAAGATGCTCTCGCCACACTGCGAATGATAAATGGCACCCCCCGTGAGATAACCGCCGATTGCTACACGGACCACCAACGGGGCTGAGAAGGCATTATTCGAGCGCCAGCGGATGGTGGGGAGTTCGTCGCGCAACTGCATCATCGCGGGCCAGATGTAGTCGAAGAACTGAATTTCAACAACGGGCTTCAATCCGCGCGTGGCCATCCCAGTGGCGCGGCCGACGATGTTGGCTTCAGCCAGCGGAGAATTGAAGACGCGATCGGCGCCGAATTCCATCTGCAAGCCCGAGGTCAGTTTGAAGACTCCACCCTTGCCTTTTACCTGCTTGGTTCGAACGTATTCTTCACGACTGCAGTCGGCCACGTCTTCCCCGAAGATAAGGACTCGCTCATCGCGTCGCATCTCGTCACGCAAGGTCGTGTTGATAAGGTCGGCCATGGTCTTGTTTTGCGACACCTTGTTCTGCGGATTAACGATCTGTGGGCCGGCGCTCAGCGCATTGACGATCCGGGAATTACCGTTTTCAGTGGCCAGTGCGGGCTGCGTGGTGAATGCCGCCGAGGTGGGATCGAGATCGGGCGAGTAGACGAAGTTATAGATCGTATCGGGCTGCGGCACGGGCGCTTCGAGGGCGCGATCCGTATCGACCTGGAGTTGTTCATCGACCTCCTTCTCGATTCTGTTGATTCCTTTTTCGTCGAGGATTCCTTCCCGCAATAGAAACATCTGGAGCCGGTGCACGGGATCGCGCGCGGCATCGGCCTGACGCTCGGAGTCGGGACGGTAGAGGCGTTCGTCGTCAGAGAGCGAGTGGGAATAGGGGCGGATGACGTGGGCATGGACAAAGGCCGGGCCATGGCCGGCTCGGCAATAATCCGATGCGCGCTTGAAGGCGGAGTAGGCGACGATCGGGTCGGTGCCGTCAAACTCTTCGAAATGAAAATTAGGAAAGCCAGAGACGAGGCGCGAGATGTTGCCTCCGGAAGTCTGGACTTCGACGGGTACGGAGATGGCGTAGCCGTTATCCTGCACGCAAAAAATCACGGGCAGACGGCGATTGGAGGCGGTGTTCAGAGCTTCCCAGAACTCGCCCTCACTGGTGGTTCCGTCCCCCAGCGAAACGTAGGTGACTTCGTCTCCCTGAAAGTGGACATCCTTGAACTGGCGGTAGTCGCCTTCGGCCTTGCCGGCGGCGTTTGGGCGCCGGGCGAAATAGCGGCCGGCCTCGGCGCATCCCACGGCTTGCAGAATCTGGGTACCGGTGCAGGAGGACTGAGTGACGACGTTCAGTTGTTTGAAGGCCCAGTGCGAGGGCATCTGGCGTCCGCCAGAACTGGGATCGTCGGCCGCGCCCACGGCGCCCAGCAGCATTTCGTACGGAGTTGCGCCCAAAGCGAGACACAGGGCGCGGTCGCGATAATAGGGATAGAACCAGTCGTAGGCTGGCTTCAGCGCGAGGGCCGCGGCAACGCCTACGGCTTCATGTCCGGCGCCCGAGATCTGGAAGAAAACCTTCTGCTGGCGCTTGAGCAGGATCTCGCGGTCATCGACACGCCGCGAGGTGAACATGATGCGATAGGAATCGATGAGCTGCTGACTGGTCAGGCCCTGATATGACCTGGCCGATTTCGCTACATCTTCGTTCAGCTTGGGATCGACTTTTGTTGTGGCCATCGTGTGCTATTCACCCCACAGACTTCAAGCCCCGAAGTATTGTAAATCAGCTCCCGGCGATCACCTATCAGTTCTCAATTGGAGCCTTTCTTGCCCATTTTCCGGGTTTTCTCCTGAGCGTTTCTCCTGAGCATTTCGCCCGCCAGGTCTGACGGCGTGAGCTTTCCGAGAACTGCGAGCCGAGAGCCGCGCTTGCGTTATCCTGAAGACTCCATGATTCAGTTCCTTCGCCCGTTTGATCCGCGACGCGTCCGCTTGCTGGTGTTTGATCTCGATGGGACATTGATCGATTCGCGCCTTGATTTGATTCAATCCGTGAATGCGATGTTGCATCATATTGGTCGCCCTGAACTGGAGGGTGATGTCATTGCGACGTATGTGGGAGATGGCGCTCCGGCATTGGTACGCCGCGCGCTTGGGAATACGGACGACGAGGTGCTGCTACGACGGGCATTGGAATATTTTCTCGGGTACTACCGTCTGCACAAGCTCGACCACACCACGGTTTACGAGGGGATTCCAGAGACGCTGGCGCACTTGTCGGATTCTTCGAATGGCGCGCACAGATTAATGGCGGTGTTGTCGAATAAGCCCGTCAATCCTTCGCGCGATATTGTGCAGGCACTGGGGCTGGGGGGCTTTTTCGTTCGCGTGTATGGCGGAAACAGTTTTGCGACGAAAAAGCCCGATCCGCTTGGATTGCGGACGATTTTGCAGGAAACGGCGGTCGCGCCAGACGAGGCGTTGATGATCGGAGACTCGTCGATTGATGTTTTGACGGGCCGGAATGCCGGATTGTGGACCTGTGGTGTGACGTATGGATTTGCTCCGCATACGCTCGGGAATGTGCCTCCGGATGTGCTGGTGGAGAGCCCGCACGAACTCGGAAAATTATTGCAATAAAGAGACGGCGGCAATTGTCTAGAAACGTAAATTTGCAGCCCTGGCTGCGGTTATTGCATCTCTCTAACCAGGGGCTTCGGGTGACAAGGAGTAAGAGGGGGTTTTACGAAATGAGTATTTTCAGAGAAGCCGCAGGATGGGGGATTCTTAGATTAAGCAAGCAGGCTCTAGCCTTTGTGTTGTCCGGGGCGCTATTGTTTGCGCTCTTGCCGCCGAACCTCGTGGCCCAAGATGCGGAGGCTCCTCCACCACCGGATGCCCAGGTACAGGCCCCAGGCGGGGAAGCTCCAGCCTACGCGCCGCAGTCTCCCGAGCAATTGCAGCGGTTAGTGGCTCCGATTGCGCTCTACCCGGATTCGCTGGTGGCGCAAGTATTGGCGGCAGCCACTTTTCCCGACGAAGTGGTTGAGGCCGATCGATGGGTGCAGGCACATCCTGATTTGAAGGGCGATGCCTTGGCACAAGCGGTGGACCAGCAGCCCTGGGATCCGAGCGTTAAGGCGCTGACGGCATTTCCGTCGGTGCTGGGAAATATGGACAAGAATCTTTCCTGGACGTCATCGCTCGGTGACGCATACTACAACCAGCAACAGGATCTGATGAACGCGGTTCAGGAGATGCGGCGGAAGGCGCAGGCTGACGGCAATCTCAAGAGCACGGCTCAGCAAGTCGTGACCGAGCAGGGTTCGGATATCGACATTCAGCCGGCTGATCCGAACCTGGTTTACGTTCCGGCGTATAACCCGTGGGCGGTTTACGGATATCCAATTGTGGCGTGGCCGGGATGGTATCCGTATCCAGGGATTTGGTTTGGCGGTCCGTATCTTAGTTTCGGAGTCGGCTTCGGTATTGGCTGGTTCGGAGGCTTTGGATGGGGCTGGGGCCATTGGGGATTCGACTGGCATCACGGATATCCGATTTATGGCGGTGCCAGGTACTATTCGCGGAGCAGAACGTTTTATAACCGGAACAATTTTTACCACGGTGGAGCTTACGGAGCGCATGGAGGAGCCTATGGCGCACACGGAGGCGCTTACAGCCGCGGCGGAGTTTACAACCGTCCGGGAGCGAGTCCCCGGCCTTTCGAAGAAAATCGGCAGGCAGCTCGAGGATACGCTGCGCCCCATGGACAGAGCGGTGTCCACTCAAACGCATTCAGTGGCTATGATCACGGCGGACAGACCCGCAGCTTTTCGTCGCGGGGACAGGCCAGCATGGGAGCGTCTCACGGCGGGGGCGGCGGCTCTCATGGCGGCGGGGGATCACACGGTGGCGGCGGTCATCATTGAGATTAAGCGAGATCGTCTATTGAAGTGAGATTTTGCTATGCGGGATCGTTGCGCGCGGGATTCGTCAGATTCGTGGTTGAAAAAAGTGGTTGAAAAAATTGGAGACGGAGATGAGCGGTATGCCGCGAACCAAGCTGGAGTTCGACAAATTTCGTAGAGCCAATCTTTCTGAATCAGCGATTGTCACGCTGGTTCTTGCACTCATGATGACGGCGAGCGTTTGCACGGTTGCGATGGCGCAGCAGCCGGGTCAGAAAACATTTTCATCGGCGGAGGCAGCGATCCGTGCTCTGATGGCCGCGACCAAGAACAATGATGAAAAGGCGATGCTCGAAATTCTGGGGCCGAAGGAGAAGGAAGTTGTCTCGTCGGGCGACGATGCGGAGGATGCCCAAAGCCGGGCGAATTTCGTGGACCGTTATCAGGAAATGCACCGACTCGTGAGAGAGCCGGACGGAACCACGATTCTGTATATCGGCGCGCATAATTGGCCAACGCCGATACCGCTGGAGCGCAAAGGCAATGTGTGGTATTTCGATACGGAAGCGGGCAAGAAAGAAATCTTGTACCGGCGGATAGGGCGAAATGAGCTGTCGGCGATTCGCGTTTGCCAGGAACTGGTGGCGTCGGAAAAGGAATATGCCGCGCAGCACGGCGGCGAGTATGCTCACAAAATATTCAGCGATGAGGGGCAGCAGGACGGCCTTTATTGGAAGTCTGCGGACGGCCAGCCACAAAGCCCGATCGGACCGCTGGTAGCGTCCGCCGTTCCTCAGAGTTTTGCCCAGAGTCAAACGGGTGCTGCAACTCCTTACCGCGGCTATTATTTTCACATCCTCGAACGACAGGGAAAGGGTGGCGCGGGAGGCGCGAAAAGTTATACCGCGGACGGCAAAATGACGGGCTTCGCTTTCGTTGCCTATCCGGCGGAATACCGATCGTCGGGCGTGATGACCTTTGTGATCGGCGAAGATGGCGTCGTATATGAGAAGGATCTCGGCCGAAAGACGGAAGTGATTGGTAAAAGCATGAAGGAATATGACCCGACTTCGGGCTGGCAACGGGCAGAAGAGCAGCAGGAACAGGCTGCTAACGCTCGCGGGCCGAGCAAGTAATGTCGATTGCATAGGCACTTCGTCATTCCTCGCCCCACTTGGGATGACAATATTTACTTACTCATTTGCCGCCACAATCTGATCTTTCGAATCAACTCCGCCGAGCGCGGATCGGAGCCACTCGAAGGTAAGTTCGAACCGGCCCGTCTACTCCCAATCTCCGAGCGCTCCTGCTACCTTGAGTTGACGCTGCGGTCCGCGGGCAGGTGGAGAGCCGCGTCTCTACTCGAGACTCGATATGAGTGATAACCTCAATTCATGGGGCTTCAGTCCAGCAGAACTACGTCGGCTGCGCGGGTTGAAGACTCCGTACGGGATTCAGCGAGCGCTTGACGCCATGCCTTATCATCTTGCCGACAGCGCCTGGTCTCCGCGACTGGTGCTGCGGGAGAATACTTCGCATTGCTACGAGGGGGCACTGTTTGCGGCGGCCGCTTTACGCGTCATTGGATATCCTCCGCTGATTCTTGATCTGGAGGCCGAACATGATACCGACCATGTGATTGCCGTTTATCGCGTCGACGGACACTGGGGCGCTCTGGCCAAATCGAATTACACTGGATGCCGCTATCGCGAACCGGTCTATCGGTCGTTGCGCGAACTGGCACTCAGTTATTTTGATACTTACTTCAATCTGCGGGGAGAGCGGACACTACGGACGTTTTCGCGGCCAGTCCATATGCGGAGGTTTGATTCGTTGCAGTGGATGACCTCGGAAGAGCCGGTATGGTTTGTGGCGGAATATCTGCTTACGATTTCGCATACGCCGCTGATCACTCGCGCCCAGGGCAGGCGGCTGCATCGGCTCGATGGGCGGTCTTTTCGGGCCGGGTGCCTGGATCGGGCGGAGAAGTAGTTTCGAAAGTTCTGACTTGTAAATTGGAAGCGAGAATGGGGTCGAAACGCAGCTTGGCCGTGCGCTTTTGTTTCGGGGTCATGTTACGGAACATGTTCGCCGTCGCGTTCGTGGTGGGCGGCGCTATCGCACAGGATTCCGCCGCACCTCGGGCTTCGACCCCAGCTCTTAACGCAACCTCCGCAACTTCATCCGCAACACCGGTTTCGTTTCCTGTCGATCTTAAGCCCGATGCTAAAGGCGCTGTTCCTCCCGAGCAGATTCGCGAACTGCTGCGGCGCGCCGAAGAGAAAGATATGGAAAACGATCGGCGGCTGCGCGATTACACCTACCTCGAGCGCGAGGAGCGGCATCACCTCGATAATCGCGGCGAGGTGAAGAAAGTCGAATCCCGGACCTCGGAGATTCTTGAGATTTATGGGGAACCGGTGGAGCGACTCACCGCGAAGGATGATCAACCGCTGGCGCCTGACGAGGCGAAAAAAGAAGACGACAAGATTCAGAAAATCATCGACAAACGCAAAACGGAATCCGAAGAGGAGCGGCGTAAGCGGCTGGCGAAAGAAGAAAAGGAGCGTGAGGACGATCGCAAGTTCGTGCTGGAGATCGCCGACGCCTTTAATTTCCGGCTAGTCGGCTCCGAAGCGATTGAGGGACGCGATACTTGGGTGATTGAGGGCGAACCACGTCCGGGCTACGAAGCCCAGAACCGCGAAGCGAGGATACTCAGCAAGTTCAAAGGGCGCGTTTGGATCGACAAGACCGAAGAGCAATTGGTGAAGCTCGACGTGGTAGCGATCGATACGATATCGTTTGGCTTCGTGCTGGCTAGAATTCATAAGGGCACGCATGCGGTTATCGAGATGACCAAGGTGAATGATGAAGTTTGGCTGCCTAAACACGTTCAGTTTCATGTCGACGCGCGGGTCGCGCTATTCAAGAACTACGACGAAGACATTGAACAGAGTTTCCGTGATTACAGGAAATTTCGAACGGATACGAAGATCACGGTAGTGGGCGAAGAGAACCGCGAGTAGGCATGGGCGCGATCTGTCTCGCAGGCGTATCTTACGACAGCGAGACCTATGCAAGGCCGTGCGCACGAGTACAGTGGAGATGCGGCCAACCCGCTATTGTGTCTATCATCGTCATGATGCCTCTTGCGAGGGTTTGCGTTGCGGTCGTTCTTATTGAAGTAGTCGGAGTGTATGCAATCGTGCCTTCTAACGCTCTGCGACAAGTGCATGCGCGTTCTGGACAGAAGCCATCCGAATCTTCGGCTCTTCTCATCGACAAAGAGCTCGTGCGAAGCACGATCGATTCTCTTGCAAGAATAATTGGCCAGGAGTACGTGGATGCTGATGTAGCCTCGCGTGTAGATGCATACTTAAGAAAATGCTTGGCAGGGGGGCGCTATCAGCAGAATACTCCTGGCGAGCTGGCCCAAACGGTGACGCAGGACCTCTTTACGTCAAGTCACGACCAGCATCTCTTCATGATTATTTCCGCTGATGCAGGCAAAGCTTCGTCCGTGCCTCAAGGATCCCGCGAACAGACGGCCCGTTCTTCGAATTTTGGCATTCAGCGGGTCGAAATTCTTCCGGGCAACATCGGGTATCTCAACCTAACGTCGTTTTACCGGCCGGAAGAGGCCCGTGATACCTTCGTCGCGGCTATGCAAGTCTTGGCTCACACTGATGCGCTTGTCCTCGACCTTCGCGAAAACAAGGGCGGCTCACCCGACATGGCAGTATTACTCGCAAGCTTTATGTTTGACCAACCTGGGCTTCCCCTCTTTTCCGTAACGCCCGGATCGGGTGGAGAACCGATGCGTTTCGCGACAGTACAAACTCCCCGACCGGGGAGCAATGGAGAACGGCCCCTCTATGTATTGACATCTCATAGTACGTGGTCGGCGGGGGAGGGAGTCGCGTTTCTATTACAGGAGAGGCACAGAGCTGAAATCATTGGCGAGACAACGGCGGGAGCCGCAAATCCGGGACGACCCTACCGTGTGAACGCTCTATTTGATGTCAATGTGCCAAACGGAAGAGTCAAAAGTGCGGTTCTCGGGCGCAATTGGGAGGGCGTCGGCGTTGTGCCGGACGTACCAACGTCGGCCGCGGATGCGTTGGAGGTGGCGCACGCCCGCGCCTTACGACGGCTACTGGATCTGACTCCCCAAGGATGGCGGCATGACGAGATTGAGCGAGAGCTACAGGTTCCCAGCCGTAAATGACAGCACCAAGTTGAGGTAGTCAGAGCGATTTCACCGACTGTCTGCGGCGCAGAACCCGGGAAGGCTGCTACTCCATCCGATACTCAACTTTGATTCCTCGTCGCTCGATTTCCTCAAGGAAGGCTTGGGCGGGGACATCTCGCTCTTGCAGCACTGCTCCCCGCTTGGATACCGCGCCCATACACATCATTTGCAGCACGATGGAGGCGGGGAATGCCGTGGTGCGCATCATGGCGCTCATGTCGCTCTTCGGATCGTAGTGGTCAACCATGGTGAAGGTGGCCACCCGGCCTTTGAGTTTTCCGCCGAGAAGACCGCGGACTCCGGGAGACTTGATGGACTCATGAGCTTCGAGGCGCATGATGCAGACGTCGGGCCCTTTTCCGGCAAACTTCCCTTCGAACACTTTTGACATAAGCGCGCGGGGCGCCACGTCCACGTGACCGACTCGCATTTTCTCGTTTGAGAACAGGCCAAGCGCTTTCAATTCGCAGAGAAGATCGTAGTGGCCCGGATAACGCAGAGTCTTCTCGAAGCACTCGCCAACTCTTCCCTCGAAGGATTCCGGCAGCGTCGAGGTTCCGCCGGAAGTTTGAAAGGCCACCAGCGGCGCGAAGCCATCCATGTGAAACTCTTCGGGCTCGGTGAGCGCTTCGATCGTGGTCAGCTTACCCCTGCGCAGAATGCGCGCGGGTTCGACATATTCGTTGATGAGCCCTTCCACGGAGAACACCAGCTGATAGTGAAACGGAGGCATCGGTCTCTCGGGCAGGCCTCCGACGTAGAGCTTGAGCGCGTCGGCGCGGCCGTCGAGGCGGCGGACCAGTTCGCCGCCGAGAATCGAGGCCATGCCGGGAGAGAGTCCGCAATCGGGGGCGATGCCGACACCTTTCTTCTCCGCCTGTTTAGCGAGGGCGAGTTCCTGGCGCACAACGGTGTTGTTGCCACCGAGATCGGCGAAATGGCAACCGGCGGAGATGGCGGCTTTTGCCAAGCCGAGGTTCAGTCGGTAAGGTACAGCGGAGAGCACGCCATCATGACCTTTCATCAAGCGAGCGGCTGGTTGTTCTTTCGATGCATCGAGGGCGATGGCTCGTACTTTCTTGCCTCCCGTAATGCGGTTGACTCGGGCAGCGACGTCTTTTGCGCGTTTCAGATCGCTATCGGCAAGCGTGACCGCTTCGACCTGATCTTGACGAGCCATGTCGTAGGCGGCGGCTGAACCCATCATGCCGGAACCGATGACTAGTAATTTCATGAGTGCTCCTTCAATTGAGCTTGAGCTTGCGGTTCACTGAACCATCAGGCTACAGGAACCTGTTCGAGCGTCATGTGACGGGGCTCACTTTGGGCTGATGATTTCACGCGATCCCGATCCAGCCAGAGGAGCGAAGATGACTGCCAGAGGAGCGAAGATGACTGCGGACTGGAAGGCCCTGATCGTGCCTGCGGGGCGCTCCTTAAGACTTTCGCTACTTCGGTTGCGCCAGCAGTTTTCGAATCTCGGTTTCAAAGACTGCTTTATTGGTGGCGCCTACGTGGCGCGCGGATATGCGGCCTTGGCGGTCGATCAAGAAAGTGATTGGCAGGCCGAAGGTCCCCCCGTATTGACTCGCCAGGTGGGGATTGCCAATCGCTACTGGATAATTCATTTTAAATTTCTGCTGAAAGGCGCGGACTGGTTTCTCGTCGTCGTCCATGGAAATGCCGAGAACCTGAAGACCTTCGCCGGCGTATTGGCTTTGTATCTCGATGAAGTGAGGGATTTCCTCTTTACAGGGATCGCACCAGGTGGCCCAGAAATCAAGCACCACGACTTTGCCGCGATAATCCGACAGATCGAAGTTGTGACGAGTAGACAGATCGGTCAGGGAAAAATCCGGTGCGGAACTTCGGGTTGAGTTGGGCGGGCGAGATGCTGGTCGTCGGAGAACGATCCATCCGAGCAAGACTACGACGGTTACGACGAAAATCGTTTTCTGCCGAGTTCTCTTCACACTTGTCGTCACTGGTGACTTTGTATTACTAATCGCCGCTAGCTACGGGATATCCCTTGTCGACCCAGTCGGTGCCGAAATTGTTTGCGATGAAAAGAACTTTCACATCGGTAAATCCCATTTGCCGGAGCGCATCATAGGCCGGATTCACATTGGGACAACGGGACCACGGACAGCATCCGCAATAGAGAACGACGGGAGTATTTTTCGGCAGGGCACTGGCGCGTCGGCGCAAATGTTCAATTCCTTCACTGGTCGAAGCGGCGCCCAGATACTCCGATGCCGGAATGTGTGCCTGCAAAAATAACTGGTGTGAACCGACTTGAAACAGGAGTGGCTTCGGTTCCCTGGCGTTGAGGATACGAACGAGTTCCTCCGGAGCAATGGTCTTCATCTTGGAACTGTCCGCAGCATGGGCGAAGGGGAGGGAAATAAGCGCACTGAAAAACACAAAAAGGACAAACGGGTAGAAACAAGCGCGAATCTGCATGACGAATGGCTCCGTTTCCATTATGGGCGTGGCCTGCGGAGATCGGCAAATGGAGGGTGCCGAAGTATAGTGGAATCGGGGTCGCTTGTTGCGGTGAACAAAGCGAACGAGTCGCTGCGTTTTCAGCGGTTTGCGCGCCCGTTCAAGTACTTCCGTACCGTCTCTAGTACCTTAGTTACCCTGAGTTGGGTGACTAGTGCCCAGTTTACCCTTCCAATACTACATGTAGGGGTCGAGGGTAGGGAAAATACAAGCGGTAGATGAATGCTGTAACTCCAGTTTCTGCGAAATCCAGAAAACCCCCATAAAACCCAACAAAACCGTGACATTCACCTCGACAGGCCCTCTGTTGCGGTTGAGATATGCTCGGGACACCAAAATACACTCGAACGCGTAGGGAAATGTTAATGGCCGACTCGCGAGAAGTGATGAACATTCGTCAAGCTTCGCAGTATCTGGGAGTGAGTCCGGACACGCTTTACAAATACGTGAATGAGCAGAAGATTCCGGCGTTCAAGTTAGGCAATCGCTGGCGTTTCAAGAAGTCGAAGATTGATGAATGGATGGAAGAGAAGTCGGTGGCAACCGAAGCGCGTGGCCGGAAAAAGGTTCAGGCGACCGGTAAAGCGGCCGGAACTCCGTAAGCGAATTCTGTAAGCGAGCTGCTAAAGAAGGGCGGGCACATGTTTGGAATGGGATCGAAGACGATAGTAGGTCTGGACGTAGGCTCTTCGAGTATTAAGGCGGTCGAGCTCAGGAGAACGCGCGCCGGCATCGAAGTGGCGCACCTCGGTCTGGAACCGATCGCACCCGATATCGTGGTCGATTCCATGATCGTGGACTCGGGCACGGTTTCGAGCGCTATAAGCAAGCTCTTCGCGGACACCCAGATCAAATCGAAAGCGGTGGCCACGGCAGTGAGCGGACACTCGGTGATCGTGAAGAAGATTTCGTTGCCCTCGATGAGCGATCAGGAACTTTCGGACACGATCCAGAAAGAAGCGGCGCAGCACATTCCGTTCGACCTGGCGGATGTAAACCTCGACTACCAGATCCTGTCGGAAGATGCGAGCAGCCCGCAGATGGACGTATTGCTGGTGGCGGTGAAGAAAGACAAGATTCTCAACTACACCAACGTACTCTCGATGGCCGGCAAGACTCCGGCTATTGTGGATATCGATGCGCTGGCTTTGCAGAACTGCTACGAGTTCAATTACGAGCCGGCGGCGACGCAAGTGGTGGCGCTGCTGAATCTGGGCGCGAGTGTGATGAATATCAACATTGTGAAGGGCACGACGCCACTGTTCCCGCGCGACGTTTCGGTGGGCGGGCATCAGTACACCGATTCACTGCAGAAGGAACTGGATCTGAGCTTCGACGATGCGGAATCGCTGAAGCTGGGCCGCAAGGTGGGCACGGTGCACGACGACGCGAAGACGCCGATTTTGCAGCAGGTGACAGAAATTATCGTGCTGGAAATTCAGAAGACGTTCGACTTTTTCCGTGCCAGCGCCGCCGGTGAGCACATCGAGAAGATTTATCTGGCGGGAGGTTCGGCCAAGGTTCCGGGACTGGTGGAAGCTCTGCGCCAGGAGTTCTCGATGCCGGTCGAACTGTTCAACCCGTTTCAGAAAGTGTTGGCTCCGGTGGAAGGCGCCGGGGCGGAGCTGGTCGAACAGAACGCCGGCCAGTTGGCAGTGGCTGTGGGTTTGGCCCTGAGGAGCTTTGAAAAGCTATGATCCGAATCAATCTGCTGGGGTCTCCAAAACCGAAAGGCAAGAAAGGCCCGGCCTTTAGCATGCCGAGCTTCGAGCTGGGCAGTTGGGCTGGTCCGGCGGTTCAGGTGGTGGCCGTGTTGGTGATTGCCGGTGCCGTCAATTTCGGCTACTGGTATCAGCTTGACCGGGAAAAGAAATCGATCGAAGTGCAAACCCGGCTGGCGGAGCAGAAGAATCACGAACTGGCTGAGATCAAGGTGAGGTATCTGGAGCGGCAGCGGCAAGCCGAATCCTACAAGCGTCGGGTGGATGTGATTGATCAGTTGCGGACGAATCAATCGGGGCCGGTCAACCTGCTTTCGATGATCGGCGACACCATCAACAGCACCGAAGCGGTGTGGTTAAACAGCATGCAGGATCAGGGTGCGAGCGTAGCCATCGACGGAACAGCGCTGAGCAGCGACGCGGTCGCCAACCTGATATCCAACCTGCAGAAGACCGGTTTCTTCCGCAACATCGAGATCCGGGAAACATTTCAGGACGACGCCATCAAGGACATGCAGGCGTTTCAGTTCACGTTAACCTGCGAAAAGGCGAAGTCGTAAAGGTGGAACGACTATGAATCTTGGCGAATTCACTGGGGTGAAGCTGTTGGGCGTTCTGCTGCTGGTGGCGGTGCTGGTCTCGGGCGGCCTCTACTACACGGTTTACAAGACGCAGCGCGACCAGAATGATGCGGCGCGGATCAAGCTGCAGAGCAAGATGCGGGAGAACGCGGAACTCGAAGCGTACCGGCCAAAACTGGCCGACATCGAGCGCCAACTCGCCAGCCTGAAGCAGCAGCTCGAAATCGAGCGGCGCATCGTGCCTGATGAAAAAGAAGTGGACAATTTCATGCGCATGGTCGACGGAGAAGCACGCAAAGCGGGAGTGGAAATCCGCCGCTACACCGCGCATCCGTACGCCACGAAGGAGTTTTACACCGAAGTGCCGTTCGAGGTGGAGATCGACGGCCCGTACTATTCGATGCTGGGCTTCTTTGACCGCTTGCGAAAAGTGGAGCGCATCGTGAATGTGTCGAATCTGCTGGTAGCCTCGACCCGCAAGCCGGGCGATGCCAAGACGAAGCATACCTACCAGTACGCGCCCAGCGAGAGTGTGGTAGCGACCTGCCTGACCACCACGTATTTCAGTCATGACCTGGATCCGGCGCCGCCGGCCAGCCAGCCGGGAACACCGGCGAAGAAATAGGAGCGGACGCGATGAAGCCAGCGAACACGATTACGACGGCAATTCTGGTTTCGGCACTGGCTGTGGGCCTGGCCTCGGCCCAGAGTTCCAGCGTCATCCAGAACACGCGCAACACGATGAATGCGGTGAGCAACCGAGCCACGGCCGCGTCGAACGAGGCTTTGTCGGTTCACCCAAGCGCTGCCCCGGTCACGCCGGAGAAGACGGCGGCGCCCGTGACGGTTAGACATACGGGTTCCGGGAAACATGTTACCGGGAAACATATTAATGGATCGGTAGCGAAACACAGCGCGCCACCGAAACCGGCCGTGGTGGAGCCGGCGCATCCGGCGGTGGCCAGCACGGGCGCAGAGGTCGGGCTCGAAGGCGGGGGGGAAGCGACCGAACAGTCGGTGGTCCCGGACAGCAAATACTCGGCGAATGGCCGGCGGGATCCTTTCATCAGTCCCGTGGTCAGCCACGCTGGAGGTTCGGGCTGCAGTACGGGCAAGAAGTGTCTGGAAATCGGTGCCATCAACCTGCGAGGGGTGGTGCGGTCCGAAAACGGATTCATTGCGGTCGTCAGTAATGATCTGAACAAAGCCTACTTCCTGCGGGAAAACGATCCGGTGTTCAACGGTTATGTGGTGAAAATCACGGGCGACTCCATCGTTTTCCAGGAAACACTGCAGGATCGGTTGGGCAAGACTTTTACGCGGGAAGTGGTGAAGAAAATAACGACTCCGGCGGTGTAAGCCTGGAGGCAACAGAAGATTTCGAAGAAGTGAGTTGGAAGAAATACGTTCTAGAAACACATGGAGGCGAAACGGCCTCGCATGGGGAGACAGGGAAATGCGAAAACTGCTGGGTCTAATGGTTTCGCTGCTGGCGTTCGTGCTGATCGCCGCCGCGGCTGACACTACGGGTACGGGAGCGGCCGCGAGCGCTCGGTTGCAGAGGCTCGAGGTGGCGCACAGCCAGGACGGATTGCAGGTCGAATTTAAGGCGGCGGGCATGTTGGCGCCCAAAGTCTCGACGCTGGATTCTCCGTCGCGCATCGTCATTGATCTTCCCAACACCGTGATGGCGACGGGGCTGAGTCGGATCAGTGTCGGCCGGGATGGCGTGAAGGACCTCCGCATCGGGATGGACGGGGCAGTTCCGCCCACGACCCGTGTGGTGGTTGATCTGGCCGAAAACTGCCGGCACGAGTTGGTAGAGAACTCGGACGGCGGCTTCGTGCTCAAGATCCACGATGCCGTGCTGGCTCATGCTCATGGCCCGGCTCCCGCGCACGTTGCTGCGGCGCATGCTGCTCCGGCGCGCGTTGCCACTGCCAAGGTGTCGACCGTGACGCCGCAGGTGGCACTAGCATCGGAGGTGGTCTCGACTCCGGCAACTTCGACTCCGGCAGCTTCTTCCGCTCCGGTGGCAGAGATTACGTCCACGCCGGCTCGTTCGCAGACCTCCGGAAACGCGGCGGCCATTGCTTTTGTTGAGCCGAAGTACTCGGTGAAGCCAAGCGAGGCTGACAGCAAATCAGTCGAGCCCGCGGCCAAGGCACAGGAAGCGGCGAGTCGCTTTGCGGACAAGACGGCCGCGGAACTGGTCGCCACCACTCGTAATGCCGCGCTCGGACAGACTGGCGACAAGCCAGCCATCACGCCGGCGGTGAACCTGGCTGCCGAACAGAAGGCGATGATGGAGCAGCCGAAGCCAGCGTCCAACGGCTCCAAGTACACCGGCGAACCGATCTCGGTCAATCTTAAGGATGTGGATCTGAAGGATTTCTTCCGGCTGATTCACGAGATCAGCGGTTTGAACGTGGTCCTCGATCCTCAAATCCGCGGCAACCTGACGATTGTGCTGGATGACGTGCCGTGGGATCAGGCGCTCGACATCGTGCTCAAGAACAACGATCTGTCCCGTCAACTGGACGGCAACGTACTGCGCATCGCAACCATTGATACCTTGAGGAAGGAAGCCGAAAACCGGCGCGCTCAAATCGATGCTGAAGCGCTGGCGGTGGATAAGGTCAGCATCACCCGCTTCCTCAGTTACGCACATGCCAAGGACGTATTGCTGCCAGTCAAGAAATTCTTGAGTCAGCGTGGGGACGTAGTTGCTGACGAACGCACCAACTCGTTGATCGTCTCTGACATTCCAGCGGTTCTGCCGCAGATCGACCGCATCATCCAGCAAATGGACCGCAAGACGCAGGAAGTAGAGATCGAAGCCCGCGTGGTAGCGGCCACGCGCAGCTTTGCTCGCGATATCGGCGTGCAACTTGGACTTGGCTGGGGCAACGGAACGACTGGCTTTGGCGGCGTGCAGGGTGTTGGAACATCGCCGATCGTGGTCGGTTCGCAGGTGAGTAACCCGCTGTATCCGGTGGTTGGCACTCCTGGAGCGACTCAGGTTCCGTTGTTTTCGAACCTGGGCGCAACCGGGCCGACCAGCGGTCTGCAACTTGTGAACGCCACCAACAATATGCGGATCGACGTTCTGCTCACTATGGCGGAGTCGCGCGGCTTGCTGAAAGTTCTATCTCGTCCGCGAATCGTTACGCAGAACAACATCCAGGCAGTGGTAAAGCAGGGTACGAAAATCCCGATCATGACCTCGGCCACGATCGGCACTCCGGCGACTGCCAGTTACGTGGATGCGTTCCTGCGACTGACGGTAACTCCGCAGATCACGTCGGAAGGAACCATCTTCCTCAACGTGGATGTGGAAAACACGCTGCCTGACTTTGGCCACGAAGATACTAACGGCAACCCAGCTCTGATTACGCAGCAGGCGACCACGCAAGTACTGGTCACCGACGGTGGTACGGTGGTGATTGGCGGCGTGATTCAGACCCAGAACTCGCTGAGCATCTCGCAGGTGCCTGTGCTTGGTGATATCCCGTACCTTGGGAACCTGTTCAAGCATCGCACGGTGACCACTTCAAACTCGGAGCTGATCTTCTTCATTACCCCGCGCATTATCCAGACATAAGTCAGGCACAGCGCGGAGTCAAAACGAGCCACAGCCGCCAGTATCTCGGAGAACCTGCCGAGAGACTGGCGGCTTTCGCTTTTGAGTTCTCTACCTTCGGTTTTTCCGAGTAGCTCTCTTCTTCTTTTTTTTTTGTTATAGCGGTGCGCTTTTTGCGGTAGTAACTAGTTGGTATCGAGTACCCCCCCTCCCCCCTCGCTAATGGAATCATGGGGTTAGGAGGAAATTCCCGCTAGATCTTTGAGTTTAAAAGAGTTGCGGGTAAAGTATTTACTAATCAATGACTTAACTTCGCACTGCCTGCGTTTCAGTTTTCAAAGACCGTCCCAGAATGGGACTGTACGCGTTTTGTGGCCAGCCCTCTACAGACGACGCACGTCCGGATTCTTCGATCCGGGGGGGGCCATTATGGGGCGCGGCTTGGTCTGTGTCTGTGATGGCGCACACAGGCTGATTGTGACGAAAAAAAGTCGAGCTGGACGCGAGAGTGAGGGCTAGGGTTGTGTCGCGAAATACACGGACTAAGTCTGGCGCGCTTTTCGGGGACGAAGCCGTTTCCCTCTGGGGGTAAAGAGTTTGCCGAAATGCTCTTCCACGGCGCAACAAGCTCACCTCAGGCGCTAAAGCGCAGATCAATTCAGACGGCTTGGCGGCACGACCCAAGTTGGCTGCGGAAAAAGTGTTCTCCATCGCAGCATTTCCTCAGCGGCTGGAAGCCGCCGTTGATTCGGTGGCAGTTACGGCACGAGTGGAACTCGTGCCCTTCCCGGTCGTGAAAGGTCCCCAGAGTTTTTCAGCACTCTGTAAAGCCGCTACTTCGGAGTTCCGCGACCTCATCAAGTCGTGCCTTCCCAAAACCAGCTCAATCTAGAGTTTTTCAGCGAACTGTGAAGCCGCACCTCTCAAAACAATTCCAGTTATGCTGCGAATTATGGGACGCCACACTCGTCGCGTGCCCGGCAGCGGACGACTGAGAACTGATTCTTGCTACACTCCTCCCATGGATTACGCTGGCCGCTTGAATCGTCTTCGATCTGCGCTCGAAGAATGCAATCTGGACTGGCTGCTGGTAACCCACCTTCCGAATGTCCGCTATCTGTGCGGCTTCACTGGGAGCGCGGCTGCGTTATTGGTCGGCGCTCGTGGGGCCGTCCTCTTTACGGATGGCCGCTATCGCACCCAGGCAAAGGCCGAAGTTGGGGCCACTAACCTCAAGGATGCGAGCATTGTTATCGCTGGCAAGTCGCCGCTGGTGGCGGCTGCGGAGTGGCTAGCTGCACAGCGGAGAAGTTCGTCGAAGGCGACTTTGCGAGTATCGGCGGGCATCGAACCGGAGTCGATTACAGCCGGAATGCATAACCGGCTTATGTCAGTCTTGAAAGGAAAGATGCGGGTGCGATCCGCACCGCCGTTGGTTGAGCGTGCGCGCATGGTAAAAGATGCGGCGGAGATCTTGCACATCCGGCGGGCGGTTGAACTGGGTGCCAGTCTTTTTCGGATTGCCTGCAGGAAGATTCGGCCGGGAGTGAGCGAGGTCGAAGCGGCCGCCGCGATGGAGTACGAGGCCCGTTGTGCCGGGGCCGAAGGCATGTCTTTCGCCACCATACTCGCTTCCGGCCCGCGCTCAGCGATTGTGCATGGTCGGGCCTCGGGCGCGCGTATTCCCCGACGCGGGTTCGTGGTGTGCGATTTTGGTGTTATACTCGCCGATTATTGTTCGGATCGCACGCGAACTGTGTACGTTGGACGGCCTTCGGCGGAAGCCCGACGGCTGTACCAGGCCGTACTGGAAGCACAGCAGGCAGCGATTGGGGCGGTTCGCGCCGGCGTGACCGCGGCCGAAGTGGACGGTGCCGCGCGTGGCGTGCTGCGTAAGTGGAAAATGGCGCGCTACTTCACTCATTCGACCGGCCATGGTTTAGGATTAGAGATCCACGAAGCTCCCCGCTTGGCGGCGGGGCAAAGCCAGAAGCTGGAGCCGGGAATGGTGGTTACGATCGAGCCTGGCGTGTACGTTCCCGGGAAGTGGGGCGTGCGGATCGAAGATGTGGTGGTGGTTACGGCATCGGGTTGTGAAGTGCTGATGCCCACGGATAAAGAACTGGTTGTTATTTAGGAACCTGCGAAAGCAAAACGGAACCCGCCCTTATACATGAATCAAAAAGAGCTGAAGGAACTCATCGAGTTCTTAATCGAAAAAGACATTGCCGAATTTGAATTGGAGCGCGGCGATGTCAGGGTAAAGATCAAGCGCGCCGCCGAACCTTCTTCTGCAGCGTCGGATTCGCGCTACATCGCGGTTCAGTCGGCGCCGGTCATGGTTCCAGCGGTTCCGGCGGCGACTCTCGGTGCTTCTCCCATACCCGGCCGGGTTGATCTGGCGGCGAGCGCGATTGCGCCTGGAGTTGAGGAAGGGCTGCACATTGTGAAGTCGCCGATCGTGGGCACCTTCTACGAATCGCCGTCTCCCGGATCTCCCCCCTTCGTCAAAGTCGGAGACAGGCTGGAAGTGGGGCAGGTTTTGTGCATTGTTGAAGCGATGAAGCTGATGAACGAGATCGAGTGCGACGTGGCGGGAGAATTGGTCAAGAAACTTGTCACTAACGGCCAGCCCATTGAGTATGGCCAGGAACTGTTCACCGTCCGGCCAACCAAATGAGATCGGCTCGTCTGGTGACCCGATTCTCCGGAATTCAAAGAAAACCCTAATGTTCAAGAAGATTCTGGTAGCGAATCGTGGCGAGATTGCGCTGCGCGTCATCTGCGCGTGCAAGGAACTCGGGATCCGCTCAGTCGCGATCTACAGCGAGGCGGACCGGAACTCGCTGCATGTGCGCTTTGCCGATGAGGCGATTTGCATTGGGCCGCCACAACTGGCGCAAAGCTATCTCAACGTTCCAGCGGTGATCAGCGCGGCCGAGATTGCGAACGTGGATGCGATCCATCCCGGTTACGGGCTGCTTTCGGAAAACGCGAATTTTGCGGAAGTCTGCGAAGCCTGTCACATCAAGTTCATCGGGCCGACGCCGGATGTAATCCGGTTGATGGGGGAAAAAGAGAAAGCTCGTGCCGCCATGAAGCAGTATGGCGTGCCGATCGTTCCCGGCTCGGACGGAGTGGTCGCTTCGGCGGAAGAAGCTCGCGAATGGGCGCGGCAAATCGGTTTTCCGGTCATCGTGAAGGCGACGGCGGGCGGTGGTGGGCGGGGCATGCGCATTGTGCGCAACGAAGACGAATTGCCGGCGCTCTACCGGCAGGCGCAGTCGGAGGCCTCGGCTGCCTTCGGCAATGGTGACCTTTATTTGGAGCGTTACGTCGAGCACCCGCGACACATTGAGTTCCAGGTACTGGGCGACGAGCATGGCAACGTGGTCAGCCTGGGAGAACGCGAGTGCTCTATTCAGCGCCGCCATCAGAAGCTGATCGAAGAGTCTCCATCGGTTCGTATGACGCCCGAGTTGCGCGCGGAAACCGGCGCCATGCTGAGCAAGACGCTGAGCACGATTGGCTACCACAATGCCGGCACGATTGAATTTCTGATGGACCGGGAGCGGCGGCTTTACTTCATCGAGATGAACACGCGCATTCAGGTTGAGCATCCCGTTACCGAAATGGTTACGGACGTCGACCTGGTGAAGAGTCAGATTATGATTGCGGCGGGTGAAAAGCTTTCCGATGTATTGCAAGGTCCGATCGTACATCGCGGACACGCTATTGAGTGCCGCATCAATGCCGAGCATCCGGAGAAGTTCACGCCGTCGGCCGGCAAGATTACTACGTTTAATCCGCCGGGAGGAACGGGTGTGCGCATCGATACGGCGGCGTATGCTGAGGGCACGATTCCTCCTTATTATGATTCGCTGATCGCAAAACTTGTGGTGCGGGGGAAAGATCGCAACGAGGCCATTTCGCGTATGAGCCGTGCGCTCGGAATGTTTATCGTGGAAGGAATTTATACGACGATTCCGTTGCATCGAAGGATTTTGGCGGATGCGGAATTTCGGGCGGGCAATTTCGACACGGGCTTCATCGAGAGATTTCTGGCGAAGAAAGAGACATAATCGTGAAGACGCGGCTTGCTGCGTCTCCCGCAGCGCACGAGATTGTGCAAGGGGAGACTCTATGTTGCAACTTCCACGGCTCTACCCGATTCTTGATCCAGCTTGTTTTTCTGGTGCCGCCGAGATGTTTGCGGCAGCGGAAGCTCTGGTGACCTCGGGCTGTACCTTGCTTCAGTACCGCAATAAGTCTGGCAGCTCCCGGTGCATGCTCGATCAGGCTCGCGAATTGAGGGCGCGCCTCGGGACAGACGTTAAGCTGATCATGAACGACCGCACCGATCTCTGTCTGATCGCGGGTTTTGATGGGTTGCATGTTGGACAGGATGATCTATCTCCCGGGGCAGCGCGGATGATTCTAGGTTCGGATCTCTGGTTGGGAATATCGACGCACAATCCGGAGCAGCTTGCAGAAGCTGACAAGACTTCTTCCGATTACCTGGCGATTGGTCCCGTGTTTCCGACGAGCAGCAAGTCGAATCCTGATGCTGTGGTCGGACTCGCGGGGGTTCGCCGGGCAAGAGAGTTGACGCGCAAACCTCTGGTAGCGATCGGCGGCATTACCCGCGCCAATGCCCGTTCGGTAATTGAAGCGGGCGCTGATTCGGTGGCGGTGATATCTGACTTGTTACGGGATCCGGGCAAATCAGCAGAAGAATTTTTGAGAGTTCTAGGGTAAAGTGAAACCCACTCATTCGCAGAGACGGTGGATGAGTAGGGCACAGAATTCTTAGGAGGTTCGTGAGCACCGACGTTCAGCGTCCAAGTCCCGTCAGCGATTGGGAGCGGCACACTCATCAGGATAAAGAACTCGTCAAAGGTCTCGGCCTGACGAGCGCGACGATGCTGGTGATGGGTTCCATGATCGGGTCGGGCATCTTTATTGTGTCCGCCGAAATTTCTCGCGAGGTTTCTTCGCCGGCGCTGCTGATTGGGGCGTGGCTTGTCACTGGCTTTCTCACCATCGTCGGTGCGCTTACCTATGGCGAACTGGCGGCCATGATGCCGCGAGCGGGTGGTCAGTACGTTTATCTACGCGAGTCGCTGGGCCCGCTCTGGGGATTTCTCTACGGTTGGACCCTGTTTCTGGTGATTCAGACGGGCACGATCGCCGCAGTCGGTGTCGCTTTCGGCAAATTTCTGGGAATATTCTGGCCGGCGGTTTCCTCCAGTCATTGGATTGTGCACCTGTGGAAAGTGCCGAACTTTGCCATTGGCCCCGTGACGCTTGGCGGCATGGATGTTGGGCTGAACACGCAGAATCTTGCCGCCATCCTGGTAGTGATTGTACTTTCGATCATTAATATTTTTGGAGTGAAGACGGGCGCTTTCATTCAGAATATCTTCACCAGCGCGAAAGTTGCGGCGCTGCTCGGGTTGGTGCTGTTTGGAATCTTTCTTGGCCGGAACGCGCAGGCGATAGCCGCAAATTTCGGTGCCAACTTCTGGAACAATTCTGGCCTGGGTACTTTGCATGACGTGGGCGGAGGCATGGGGGCAAGCGTCATGGTCTCTACGCTCACAGTGCTGGCGATTGCGCAGGTGGGTTCGCTATTCTCCGCCGATGCCTGGAACAACGTTACGTTCACGGCGGGCGAGGTGAAAAATCCAAGCCGGAATCTTCCACTGTCGCTGGCGCTTGGCACTGGAGTGGTGATCGCACTCTATATCGCCTGCAATTTTATTTATCTGAGCGCGCTGCCTCTGATGGGCAATCCGAACGGAGCGACTCTGCTCGAACGCGGCATCCAGTATGCCCGCGAGGATCGCGTGGCCACTGCGGTCATGACGCAGATGTTCGGTGCCGCTGGCGGAGGGTTGATGGCCGTTGCCATCATGATTTCAGGCTTCGGCTGCTGCAACGGTCTGATTCTCTCCGGAGCCCGCGTTTACTATGCGATGGCTAAGGATGGCCTATTCTTTCGCAACGTTGCCCGTTTGCATCCCGGCTACAAGACGCCGGCGATTTCGCTGATGGTGCAGATGGTGTGGACGTGCGTGCTCTGCATCTCAGGAAGTTATGGCCAGCTCCTTGACTACATTATTTTTGCGGTGTTGATTTTTTACGTGCTCACCATCTTCGGGCTATTTGTTTTGCGCCGCACCCATCCTAAGGCTGAACGTCCGTATAGGGCGGTTGGATATCCCGTTCTGCCCGCCATCTATATCGTGATGGCTTTGTTTATTGATATTGTGCTGTTACGCTACAAGCCGCAATACACCTGGCCAGGACTGTTTATCGTGCTGCTCGGCATTCCGGTGTATTACATCTGGCGTCCGCGAGCCCAGACGACTTGAATTTGATTGAACAGGTTTGAATGAACAGGGGAGACGTACCTCATGACTGACTTCTTTGCGAAAAAGCCTCTTAACCTTCTACTAGAGGAGGCGCGAGAGACCGGTTCGCATAGTTTGAAACGCACGCTGGGTGTATTCCAGTTGACAGCGTTGGGCGTGGGTGCGGTGATTGGAGCCGGAATCTTCGTGCTTTCCGGCTTGGGCGCTCATTACGCGGGGCCTGGGTTGATGTTGTCGTTTGTGCTCTCGGGACTGGGCTGCACTTTTGCGGCTCTCTGCTATGCGGAGTTCGCCGCGATGATTCCACTGGCGGGCAGCGCTTACACCTATGCTTACGCTACGCTGGGCGAGATTATTGCATGGATTATCGGCTGGGATCTTACGCTCGAATACGCCATGGGTGCGAGTACGGTGTCGTCGGGCTGGTCGAATCACTTTATTGAACTCCTTAATATTCTGCATATCAAGATGCCGCTCTGGCTGGCTTACGATCATTGGACGGGGCTCAACGTAGCGGAGAAAACGGTTGCGCGGCAGATGGCGCTGGCGTCCGATGCGACGCTGGTGCCGGGCACGCAGGCGTTCCTTAATAAAGTGACCGAGATCATGGGAGCGCAATCGGCGGAGTTGTTGCAGAAAGGTCACGATCTGCTGAATGCGCCCCACATGTTCGGATATGAGATCGGGGTCAACGTTCCGGCGTTCGTGATCGCGCTGGTCATAACCGCGATTCTGGTGATTGGCATCAAGGAGAGCGCTCGCTTCAACGCCACCATCGTTACCATCAAGGTTGGGGTTGTGCTTTTTGTGATCGGGCTCGGTGTCCACTACATCAGCCGGGTTAACTGGGGGACAGACTGGGCGAGCTTCGCTCCGTTCGGGTTCTCGGGAATCGGGGCGGGTGCGGCCTACATTTTCTTTGCCTATATCGGGTTCGATGCCGTTTCCACGACGGCGCAGGAAGCGAAGAATCCGCAGCGCGATCTTCCGATTGGCATCATTGCTTCGCTGCTGGTGTGCACGGTGCTGTATATCGCGGTGGCGGCGGTTCTGACCGGCATGGTGCCGTGGAGAGAAGTTAACATTGAAGCGCCTATCGCGCGGGCTTTTCTGGATAGAGGGCTTATCGGGGCATCGAACATCATTACCCTTGGCGCGCTGGCGGGTCTTACCAGCGTGATGCTGGTCATGCTGCTGGGACAGACTCGTGTCCTGTACTCGATGGCCAACGACGGGCTGTTGCCGAAGAAGTTCTTCGCTGACATTCACCCGCGCTTCCGGACTCCGTGGAAGAACACGATGCTGGTGGGACTGCTGGCGGCGATTGTGGGCAGCCTGACGCCAATTGACGACATCGGAAAGATGGTCAACATCGGAACGCTGCTGGCGTTTGTGATCGTCTGCATCGCGATCATGGCGTTGCGCTATACGAATCCTGACCAGCCTCGACCCTTCCGCACGCCGTGGGTACCGTTTGTGCCGGTGATGGGAATCCTGTTCAACGGCTACATGATGTACAAACTCGGTTGGATCAACTGGGCGCGATTGATTATCTGGTTGATTATCGGCATGGTCGTGTATTTCACTTACAGCCGGAAACACAGTCGGGTGCAGGCAGCGTTGGAAGGCCGCAAGATCCCTTAACAAGATCCCTAAATTGAATGCGAATAGAGATGCGGCTTGTTGCGTCTCACGGTGGGTAGCAAGCGGGAATGTCGATGCTTCGGCCTCCGGCTCCGCAGAACTGATTCTTTCGCGTTTCTAATGGCTATTCTTCCTGTCGTTTCCTTGTCACGGCCGCGACCATTCTTCGGGGTGCGAAGCGAACCGATTGCGCTATCAGCCAGTTCCTAAATCCGGAGATCGCTACTGTTTTGCCGGCGATCAGCGCTCGATAGCCGTCCTCGGCGACGGTGCGGGCATCCATCGTTCCATATTTGCTCAGGCGAATTCCAGAGATATTCGCGCGCTTTTGGAACTCGGTTTCGGTTGGTCCTGGACAAAGGCAGGTGACAGTAATGCCCGTGTCCTGGAGTTCATTGGAAATGGCTTCCGAGAAGTGGAGAACATAGGCTTTGGTGGCGTAATAGACGGCCATGAGTGGTCCGGGCTGAAACGCCGCGGTGGAGGCGACGTTCAGGATGCGACCGCTTTTGCGCTCAATCATTGCGGGCAGATAGAGGCGCGTGAGGTGGGTGAGAGTCGTCACGTTGAGTTGAATCTGGCGCAGACATTCTTCGAGGTCGTTTTCGACGAATTTTCCGTACTGTCCAAAACCGGCGTTGTTGACGAGCACATCCACGTGAATATCGGCGCGCGTGGTTTGATCGAGCACATAGGCGGGAGCTCCGGGCTCGGTCAGGTCGACGGCTAGAATGAGCGAACGCGTGCCGTGAGTTTTCTCCAGTTCGGAGGCTAGTTGTCGAAGCTTGTCGGCGCTGCGGGCCACGAGGACGAGGTTGTATCCTTCGCGGGCGAAGATGCGGGCGAGTTCGAGTCCGATGCCGAACGAGGCGCCGGTGATCAGAGCGGTTTTGCGGTCGGCGGTTTGCATTCAGCACTTAGCAATCTTGCTGGTGAAGCACCGGGCGTCTCCACCTGGCCGCGACAATGCTGGACGGGCGAGACGCCCGTCGCTCCACCGCGTAGCTATAAATAAAGGCGGGTCCTAGGACCCGCCGCTTTGTGCTCGAACAAAATCATCTACACGTGGGCCAGGGCTGGTTCTACTCCGTAGATCGAATACCACGAACTGGCAGCTTTCAGGCGGTCGTTTACGTTGTTGATATTTTTTACGCCTTCATCTTCCAGCCACTTGCGGAAAGCCTGGGCTCCTTGTTTTGCGTAGACGGGATCCCTTCTTTCCAGGTGGCGCGTCCGCAGAGGACGCCGTTGAATTTCACGCCTGATTCGGCGGCGAGTTCGAGCGACTCGGTGAACTCGGAATTGCTTACACCGGCGGAGAGATAGATGAAGGGCTTGGTGGCGACGGCGGCTGCATCACGGAAGAGCTTCATCGCGTCCGGTTTGGAGTAGGCTTTTTCACCTTTATAGGACTTCGTCCCTTCGACAAATTTCATGTTGATGGGGACTTCGACCTTCATCACGTTGACGCCATAGCGGTTTTTGGTGAGTTCGCGCATGGCTTCGATCACGGCTTTCGGCTTCTTCTTAGCGAAGTCGAAACCTTTTTCGTCTGCGCCTTCTTCGTAAGTGACAAACTCGAGGAAGAATGGAATGTCGTTGGCGCGGCACTGATCGCCCAGTCGCTCGACCCAGGCATGCTTCTGGTCGTCGATGTTTTGCGGATCAAAGGGAGTGTAATAGAGGAGAATTTTGACGCAATCCGCGCCTGCTTCTTTCAGTCGGCGCGCTGACCAATGATCGAGCAGATCGCCGAGGCGTCCCGGACCGGTTTTGTCGTAACCAGTTTTTTCATAAGCCAGGAGTAGGCCGGCATTTTTTGCGCGGCGCTTCGAGGCTGGCAATCCCCACTCGGGGTCGAGCAGGATGGCGCTGGCATGAGGAGTGAGGACTTCGCTCACCAGAATTTTAAATTCCTCCATCATGGCGTCGGAGACAGCGGAGCCTTTTTCCTTGGCGAGGGATTTCTGGAGGGAGCCGCGCTGATCCATGGCGGCGGCGGCGATAACGCCACGTTCATTCGATACTGCTTTCATTCCGGCGAGTTTGCCGGGGGTGAGTTTCATAAAGCCTCCTGATTATTGCAACCGACAATTCTAAACCACAGACCCTGCCAAGAGCACACCCAGTCTTGTCCAATACAAGATGAGCCTGAAGGGGAGGTAGGATTCCAATACAAGATGAGCCTGAAGGGGATGGCATGCTGAGGATTGACCATTCATGTGCACGAAGCAGAGAAACTGAGCCTGGGGCAGATCCAGGCTTTCTTGGGCGCAAGCGAAACCATTCGATTCGAAGGCGAAACTCAAGCGCAGATCTATCACTGGATCGAACAAGTGCTAGGTCGGCAGGAATACCAGAAGCAGAGCCGCCCGGCGCGGGGTTTGTTACGCAGCTATGTGGCGAAGATGACGGGCCTGAGCCGGGCGCAGGTGACGCGGTTGATCGCTCGCTATCGGAAAACTGGATCGCTGCAGTCCGCGCCGTACCGGCGTCATCATTTTCCGCAGCGTTATACTCGCGCCGACATCGAACTGCTGGCCACGGTCGATGAGGCGCACGACAACTTAAGCGGGCCGGCCACGCGGCGCATCCTCGACCGCGAGTACCGGCGGTATGGCAAGGATGAGTTCAAGCGCTTAGCCACGCTCTCGGTGTCGCACCTCTACAATCTGCGCCAACAGCCGCGCTATCGCGAAGGGCGTCTGCGCTACGTTAAGACGCGGCCCACCGCCGTCGCCATCGGAGAACGGCGTCGGCCCGATCCGCGGGGCAGCCCGGGTATCTGCGCGTCGACACCGTCCATCAAGGCGATCCGCCAGGAAAGAAGGGCGTCTATCACATCGATGCCGTCGATGAGGTTACGCAATGGCAAATCGTTTCTGCCAGCGCACGCATTAGTGAGATTTGGCTGGAGCCGGTGTTGGAGGCCATGCTGCGACAGTTTCCCTTCCGTATTCTCGGCTTTCACTCCGATAACGGCAGCGAGTTCATCAATCGCGTGATCGCCGGTATGCTCCAGAAATTATTGATCGAACAAACCAAAAGTCGACCGCGGCAGAGCAATGACAACGGCTTGGTTGAAACCAAAAATGGCGCCGTGATCCGCAAGCACCTGGGCTACGGCTCGATCGATGCAGCCCACGCCGAGCGCCTGCAAGAGTTCTACAGCGCCCACTTCAATCCCTATCTCAACTATCATCGTCCGTGCGCACAGGCCGACATCGAAATCGACGAAAAGGGCCGCCAGCAGAGGATTTACCGCCGCTACCAGACACCGCTGGAGACGCTGCTGGCTCTCCCCCAGCCGCAACAATACCTGCGCCCGGGCCTCACTCTCGCGGTCTTGCAACGCATTGCCGCAACTCACAGCGACACTGAAGCCGCACAGCGTATGCAGCAAGCCAAACGCAAACTGTTCGAACGATTCCAACTGCCCGTGGCTGGGCCGTGGAAATGACGGAAGAG
>CAVZPJ010000010.1:0-9480 GCA_963777035.1 uncultured Acidobacteriaceae bacterium
CGCCGCAACGGACCAGGTGTACCTCGCATTGGCCTAAAGCACCTGAAACCGGCGTTTTTCCGAACGAATTATCAGACATTTATCTCTTTGCTCTCTATCCGTCACCGAAATTTGCTGTGCTCTGCAAGCCGCCTATCCTGCTGGCGCCGGCAGCATCGCAATTCTCCGCAGCATGCTCCCGAAAAGCCGCCGCGTCAGATGAGCTCGGCCAGTAGTAACGCGCATGCTTTATTAAACGCCCGCCGGTTTTCACCAACCGCTTTGCAAGCTGGTTAGCGACCACTTCCCGATCGGCGCGGAACGCCAGCCGCCGCCACAAGTTCCCGAGGTTAAAGGCGATTACGCTCAACCACAGTCGCACCTCGTGGGCGCGGAAGCGGTGGCAGCTAAGCCGCGTCATCTTCACCGCCTGCTTACTCTCTTTCATCCACTGCTCGGCTGTCCCGCGCTTACCGGGCCCGACCGGCCAGATCCCACACTCACTACGGTCGGGTAAGGAAGATCGGCAGACCTAGCTTGTGGTCATACTTGGGGCGGTAGGAATCGGTGTTGTAGGTCGACGCGATATCCGCCCTGCGTGGGCCCAACTTGGGATCGGGAATCGTCACCATAGCGTAGCGACCCTCGTTGATAGCGGTCATTAAACCGGACTTGCCTTCTTCCAAAGCGTCCATGGCCATGCCCGCAAACGTAAATGCCACTAAGCGGTCGACAAAGTCGGGACTACCCGAGCGCAGGTCGTAAGTCAGGTCGCTCACGACAGTCTCTTCACCGGTCGTCCGCTGAATCTCATCGCTCAGGTCTTCCGCGACGCTCATCTTTTTGCGATGGCCGAACGCGTCAGCTTCCCCATACTCCTTCACCGTGTAGCCCTGCCACTCGGCGCCTTCGGAAAGAATTACGACCGCGTAATTGCTGGGGTTTTCGCGCTTTTCGCGCAGCAGCACGTCGATCAGGTGCATGACATCGATCTGGTACTCGGGAATGCAGCATCGCACTCCGGTCACGTACGCCGTGTAGAGGGCCGTGTATCCGGCATCGCGGCCAAACACGCGGAAGATCCCGATGCGTTCGTGTGAGGCAACTGTCGTACGCTGCCGGTCGATGGCGTCCATGGCGTGCGTAATCGCCGTCGAGAAACCGATGCAGTATTCCGTGTTGCGGACATCGTTGTCCATTGTCTTCGGCACCGCGATGACCTTCATGCCCTTGCGATCAAGTTCGGACGCATAGCTCAGTGTGTCGTCACCGCCAATCACGATCAGGTAGTCGAGAGCGAGCAAGTCGATGTTCTTCAGCACCGCCGGTGTCACATCGAACGCAGTGCTGGTCACGCCTTTCTTGGTCGATTCTCTGGCTTCGAACTTCTGGTCCTGAAGAGCGGGAGGCAGGTTCTTCATCTTAGTGGGATTTGTGCGTGAGCTGTGCAGAAAGGTTCCGCCCGTGCGATCGATGGTGCGCGTGTTCTCGCGGTTCAGGGGCAGGATGTACTTTGACTTGCTGGCCGGATCATTCAGATCGACGTGGGTCAGTCCTTCCCAGCCTCGGCGGATGCCAATCACCTCGTATCCGAGTTCTGACCCGCGATAGACCACCGATTTGATCACGGAGTTCAGTCCGGGGACATCGCCGCCTCCGGTGAGTATACCTATGCGCTTCGTTGCCATGTGTGACTCCTTACTTACTTAGGGCATTCAGGAATCCGCTCCTGTGTAGATTTCCGTTCTGCTCCTTAGTATCGCCAAAAGAAAATCGTCCAGGGCCGGAGTGAGCACCCTCATCCGCATTTACTTTAGTAGATCCGAGCAGTCTCCGTTCGTGCAGTTCGCTTCTGTGCGAGTATTGGGATCAAATTCACACCCGTCTCAAGCGTGATACCCCAGTTATATTGGCGAGCAAGAGTTCTCTCACCCGTCGGACCACGTTGGATCCTCGCCGCCTGCGAGCACGCCGTACGATCAGACGAAGAATTGACCGCTTGGCGTTTACCTATTAAGTTAAGTCGGCGCTCCCCGTCAATGCGGTCGACCACAACGGGGGATGTTGTTTGTTGGTTGTGAACGGTTATTTGCCCTCCTGGCCCATTTTCGTTTCCGTCCATTCTCTATCGCAGCTCCCTTTTTCTCCCTTTGCTCTCAAGCACCGCGAGCGAAAAAAAGGATATCTTCAAGAGGCCACTCAGCGGAGGTCCCGGACAAATACTTGCACCGCTTCCCGTAGTGGTTGCGCAGCCTTCGATTATCTCAACAGACGCTCGAAAGCATCCGGTTCCAACTGCTCAAGAGACTCCACAACCACATCGGCGTGAAGATCCTTGCCTTTGTGGCTTACCCCTATGCTCCGCATGCGGGCGCGGCGCGCCCCCTCGATTCCGGCGCTGGCGTCTTCCACGACAATACACCTCTCGGCAGGAACGCCAACTCGGGAAGCGGCTAGCACGTAGACCTCAGGATCCGGTTTGCCCCGGTGCACATCTTCAGCCGATACGATGCCCTGAAAAACGTGGGTTGCTGACAGGGCCTCCAGCACCGCATCAATGTTGGCGCGCGGCGCTGCCGAGGCGATTGCTTGCTGCCATCCGTGCTTTTGGAGCCTCTCCAACCAAGTTGCAACCCCGGGTTCGGGTGCAATGCCGACTCGTCGCACCAAGTGACGATAGAATCTCTTCCTTTGCTTGTGCGATTCGCTCGATGCGTTCGCCAGTCGCTGCGGAGCCAAGCCAGGAGGGGATAATCGAATCGTTACGCTGGCCAAAGGTCGAAAGAAACTGCTCGCGTGTGATAACAATGCCCTCCTTTGCCATCGTGTTGCGCCAGGAAATCCAATGTAGTTCTTCTGAATTGACTAACGTACCATCCATGTCCCACAGAACCGCTTTGCATCCGTTCATCCGTAGTCTCCACTCGCGTGGCGCCTGGCCGGCCTTTAGTAAGCAAGTGAGGAAATGGCGCCGATCACTTTATGCCGATCCCGTGCCGGATGTCGTTCTGGAAGTGCAGAAATGGCTCAGCCAGCCCGCAGAAGGCGCCGGTTAATGCTCCTGTTTAGGCGGGCGGACAACATCTGGTTCGGGCAGGGTCTGCATCTTAGTGTTACCCCTATTTAATTACAATGCGTTAGAGTCGAGCTATTTTAGAATGCGACGCATCGGCCCGCTTCCGAGAGCAACACAAGGGCCGCTTCCTGAATCACTCGCGCATAACCTGCGGCGGATCTTTGTCTTCCCGAAGCGCGACAAATCGGGAATTGACAAAGGAGCGGAGGCAGGAATTCAACTGGCTTCTGTTCCTTAATCACTTGCGCCGCCGCACCAATGCACGAAATTTTGGTACCAGTCTTGATCGCGGGTGCGTCCGCTTCTCGATCGAACCCCAACAGGTGCAGACTTTTTCGCCGCCGTCCAGGATGTAGAGGTGCGCTCCATGGATCTCACACGTGCTGGACAGAACGTCACGCAGGCTGTGCAGGACAGCTTGGATCGTGGGCTGATCGGCCACGGCGCTGGGGGCATCCAGCAGAGTTCGATATCGCTCTTCGGCGCTCCTCATAATGCGGGTACTTACTGCGCTCATGATGTACGCATTATCAAACTACCGCACGTACGTCTGTGATCCGTGTCACAACCAGCGCAATCGTTGCGATCGCGCCGCTCGGCGGCGGCTCTATACCTACCCGCTGCGGTCGGCCACTCGCAGCTGCCCGCCATTTTTCCGGGGATGCCCGTGAGCATAGCACCGCAAACCTGAAGTTCCCCCTTGAAGTATTCGCCTTCTCGTAGGGGCCCAATGAAGTGCGTTTTACATCAATTCGGGTGCTTCCGTCTCCGTCCACGCCGCGGTCATTGGGTCCTGACAGTCAGCACGGGACAGCTCGCAGCGCACACCACCTCATAGGCCGTTGCCCAATGCGTTTGAGGGGCGGCAACGCCGTGCGTCGAACGACGCAGGCCCATGAAGATGAGGTCGGCCTCGAGTTTCAAGGCTAACTGCAAGATTGTCTCGGACGGTCGTCCGAAGTGGACGAGGTACTCAGGCGGTAGCGCCAATTCCTCCTCGTTTGTGAGCAATTGTTCAAGTCGCCGCAAGTAGGCCACTCGAGCAGCATCTCGCATGCGAAGAACATCGCGCGACGGATGTTCTGGGACGGGCGCGATCGGAACCACGTGCAAGAAAATCAGTTTTGCGCGTAAGTGATTTGCGAATGAGATGGCATGGGGCAAAGCGCGTAGAGAACCTTCGCCGAAGTCGGTTGCGAAGAGAAATTTCAGATTTGTCTTGCCGAAATCAAACGTACAAGAGTTCGGCCCAACTGTGAGCACGAGGCAGTTGGCGTGCCGAAAAACGTCTTCCGCTACCGATCCTAAGACAATCCTTCCGAGGCCATGCCGGCCATGTGTCCCCAGGACTACAAGATCAATGTGGTTCTGCGAGATGATCGATTGCAATTCTTCCCACACGACACCCTTGCTCACAATCGATTCGTGTTCGATGCCCTCGAGTGAGCCGCTCTCGACCAATTGCTGCTCGAGTTGTAGCAAATCCCTTCTGGCTGCTCCGGACGCGGCTTCCAGGGCGTCCGGGCCCGTAAGGGTATAGCCAAAGCCCGAGACGACGTGGGCCAGGTAAAACTTGGCTCCGTAGTGTCGAGCAACTGCAAGTCCGTGCGCCAAAGGTTGTCGGGATGCATCCGAAAAATCGGTTGCTACCAACACCGATTTCAGAGAAAACCGCGCACGTGTCGCTGCGAACGACATGTCTGTTTCGGATCCTCCCCTAGCGACCAACGTTGTTTTGGCCGCGCAATCGTTCGAATCAACTCCAGACAGCAACCAACCGTGGTCGGTTGCATTCGTTCCTAAGAACCCACCTGCAGCACACGCCTTTGCGACCGCCGGATCCGATGTCGCTGATTATGCGAACCCGCGGTCGAGTTTCGTCAGCGCGCCGCTTCCGCCGTTCGATGCCATGTAAATCAGCGCTACGTTGGGAAGTGAACTTCTCAAACAGCCTGGCGAACTCACTTCTCGTAATGCTCATCTCGAACTCCCTTTGTGGGTCGTCGCTCAATTCAAACATTCCGTCGCGAAGCGCCGAGCACCGACATGACGAAATCGCACTCACCATGGATGTGCAGGTCGCCTGCCAATCCGGTCGTCGGTAAATGTGTGGTTCTGGTTGGTTTTTCTTGCGATGGCGCAAATAGCACAGTGCCGTTTCAGCGGCAGTGACCTCATTAGGGCAGCAGGCGTAGTCGCGCAAACTGTGATGTGATGCGAACTAACGAGTTTGCCGAAATAGGACTTTGGCAATGCAAATGCACCGATCAGTCGAGCGACAGAAACTCCATTATTCGAAAGAACCCGTCCGTAGACTGTTGACGAAAATGTTCCGGCTGGCAAATGGGCGCTGCACAACCGGCGATTGTACGTACATGCCCGTTGGAGGTGCACAACAATGGAATTGGTCAGTGGCGCTTTGAACCCGGCTTCGATTTCAGCGCTGGCGGCCATATTCGGCTCGCTTGTCGGCGCATTTGGTTCAGCTATTACCGCTTGGATTGGCCAGAGGCATCAGGACCGACGAGATCTCCTCGCCAAGAAGATTTTTCACCGCGAGCAGTTGTACTCGGAGTTCATCAGCGAGAGTGCAAAGGTGATAGTCGACGCTGCTCAACACACATTTCAGGATCCGAGCAGGCTGATACCAATGTATGCAGCGCTCGGTCATATTCGTTTGAGCTCCTCGCCATCCGTAGTCGAAAGCGCAGAACGGCTCGTTAAGGTCGTCCTCAACGCATATTCAGAGCCAAATCTTACGCCCGAGGAATTCCACTCCAAGGCGGGCAAGGGCGACGACCCATTGCGCGAGTTCAGCAACGTTTGTCGCCGTGACCTCGAATCACTGTGGGCCGGTCTACAGGCCGAGAAACGGCGTCACAAAGAAAAGTCCCTGGGTGGGGATTTCCCGTCGGGCGATACTCAGGCGAAAGGTTGCAAAGCCCAACCGCGGCCGAGCCATCCGAATCTCATAGCGAGCTCTGAAACCTGTCCCAATCACGCCCAAATGCATTCGCAGGCCTTCGAAAGGGCGCGCGCGGAACTCGCCCGCGCGATGAAGGCATTCTCCGCGACCACATCAAGTGCCTGTGCAACGGCGTGTCACGTCTATCTTTCCACCCTCAAGTCGGGTGGGTCACGTCTTAGCCTTGGAATTTCCAGATTGGACTTCGGATATACGCGTGCTACGCTTCCCACGCTACTAAGGCCGCCAAGTCATGCCACAGCGGCATACATTGCCGGCAGCCAATTGCCATGATGCGAACCGTTAGAAGTATGGCGGCGGTGCTTATCATGACCGCCGTTATGCCCGGGCATGGCTTTTCACAATCAAATCCCAACCTGCAGGCGTTTTTTCGGCAGAGCGTCGGACTGAATGAGGATCAGATCGCCGCCATCCGGAATGGGCAGGCCGTCGCGAAGGCCACGCCCTCCCGCACCCCGGACGAGATATTCTTGTTCGGTGCGGTCTACATCCATGCTGCGCCTGAAGCTTACGTTTCGTTTGCCAACGATTTCGACCGGCTTCGCAAGCTTCCCAGCTATCTGGCCCTCGGCCTGTTCAGCAATCCTCCACAGCTTTCTGACTTGAAAGATTTTTCGTTCGACAGTGATGACATCCGAGCTTTGGAACGGTGCAGGCCCGGCAACTGCCTCATTCAGGGGCCCGCCAGTTCCATGGAAGAGTTTCAGCGGTCCATCGACTGGTCCGCCTCCAACGTGAACCTACAGGTGAATGAACTCTTGCGGCGAACCGTGTTGCAGTTTCTGCTTGCTTACCAGCGTGCAGGCAATCAGGTCTTCGGCGCGTATAATGACAAGCGGAAGCCGACGATGTGGCGCAACAATTCGCCTACATGGTCAGCTACAACAAGGCCCTACCCGAGCAGTTGCCGGAATTTTACCAATACCTTCTCTCGTATCCGAACGCGAGGCCCGCAAACGTTGAGGACACATTCTATTGGGCCAGGGTGAAATTCGGGTTAAAGCCAACGCTGCGAATCGTGCACGTGGTGACCATGCGGGGGAAACCAGCCGATGAAGTAGCCTATGCCATTGCCGAGAAACAGCTCTATTCGAGCCACTACTTCGAGACCGCGCTGGACCTATCCTTGTGCATCCGTGGGAGCGAAGACGACGAACCCGGGCTTCTACCTGATCATGACCATGGGTTCCGAGCAGGCGGTCTGACTGGTCTCAAGGGGTCAATCGTTCGAGAAGCTGCCGTGGGTAGTTCGGTTTCAAGTCTCCGAAACGCGCTCACGACGATCAAGAATACCCTCGAGAGCAGATAGTGGTTGTCGACTCAAGACGTGTCGGGCGATTCATCGAACATTTTCTTGAACCGGTTTGTACACGATAAAGTCGAAAGTTCGCGTTTGTACCTACCTTACAGAATTGCCTCTTATGTTTTCCAGCGACACGCACGGTTCTTAAGTTCGTGCCCGTCGCGAAAGTTCGATGCGTGATTAACCCCTTGGCTTTGCGGGGGACTTCTCGAGGAGCCAATCGAGAACCACTGCGTGAACGAGCGTTAGGTCGCCCATCTGGCAGTGCCCAGCGCCCCCCGATGGCCGATCGAAAATCCGTGTGGCCACGCTGCTCGCATTAATCAGGACTTTCTCGAAGTCCGCGGTCTGGTGGAACGGAATGAAATGATCCTCCGTACCTGCCAAGATCAATACGTCTTGCCGGATGCGATCGGCGACAGGCGCGGGAGTGTAAGCAGCGGATGCCTCAATGGTTTCGTCGACGTCCTTGGTACCCATCGTCCACAGCGCATTGCGGTAGGCCCAGGAAACGTCAGGATTCTTCATCGCGAGAGCATTTTTCGCCGCGGCCAACAATGGACTCGCCACCTCACCGAAATCGTAGAGGTGTCGTACGCCACCACGCCGTCGCTGCGTTCTTCGAAGGCGACGGCGCGCGGCGCGAAATAGCGGAGGGGGACGCGAACGACTGCTTGGTGTCAGATCCAGCTTTGTCGCTATTTTCTGTTGTCCTCTCGCCCCTCTTCATCACCAGCATGCACAAGGCCCCAACTGCTGCCCAGAAAACGGTGCGCGCCCGTCGGCACAATGCCAGCGTCAATCCTGCGGTGCTCGTCACACCGAACATCTTTGCAATAAGCATATTCCCACCTTCGTAGGTCCCGAAGTTGCCCGGATTAAGCACGCCTACGAGATTGATCACCTTCGTTAGGCCTTCCACCAAGAACGCGCCACCTACGGCGATCCTTGTTCCCAGAAACCGCAGGATGACGTAGACCTCCAGGACCGCCAGCGCATGCCACATGACATTGAGCATGAGATTTGCCCAGAACGCGGCCGGCGCTTCACGATAAAAGGTGAGGAGGTTGTGTTCGGCTGAGTCAATGATCGACTGTTTGCCACCGACCCAGTTCTGAAGGCGGGGCAATCGCCCAATCACTCGGGCTGCGTTCCCCATCAACTGCCAGCGGTTTGTAACCGCCACAGCCGCCAAGATCACCACTGAGACCAGCACAGCAATGAGCAGTACTGCATACACTCGCCAGCTAGCAGAAAGCGGGCCAAGCAGTAGAGTGGCCGAGATGGCCAAGACCGTTATCACTACGGCGGCGAAGCCATGCAGTGCCCCGTCAATGGCGCCGGCTGATAGTCCACTAGAAACCGGGACTGAGGAACCCAACAGCGATATGCGAATTCCCTCCCCGAGTACCTTTCCAGCAACACCAAATTGTCCGACGGCGTCAGAGATCAACTGCGCGACAAAGCTGCGGGGCCACGAAAATTGACTAATGTCGTACGTAAACGCCTGTCTCCAGGCGCACGTCTTGATGAACTGAGAGAACCCTCCCAGAATGATGATCAGAGCTAGGCCCCAGCCGACCGCCTGGAGTTGTTTCCAGACGACCCCCGGGCCGCTTCGAAAAACCAAGTAGCCTAGGAGACCAAGGCCCACCAGGGCTGCAAAGAATCGAAGCGAGATCCGAATTATGAACCTGAATTTGGACACGACCCCCCCTGCCAAGAGCTCCTTGGCCTGACGTGCGTCGACCAGAGTTGCGCCCGCTCATCACGGCTCGGACTCCTTACCCAAGGCCCGCGCTGGCACGCCCGCTCCGGCAGTAGTGCGAATAAGGACCAGAACCGCGATCACAAAAACGCCGAGTGAGAGTCACGGACTAGACCCTTCGCACTTCCTGCCTTGCATCGAGGCGGCCAAACTTGGAGGCGAAAGGGTTGCTTCTAAATTATTGGTTTGAAATACAGTTATGGGATGTACCGATCACGATAGACGATTTCGACTCAAGCGCTGCCCGCATTCGGGCACCGGAATCGCGGCAGCGTCTAGAAAGCTCGTGTTTCTAATCTATTTCCTTTGGCACTCTGGTTGCATTTCGTACCGCGGTCCAACGAAATGGCACGCGACCTGCCATGCTA
>CAVZPJ010000011.1:0-566394 GCA_963777035.1 uncultured Acidobacteriaceae bacterium
CCGCTTGCCATGCTGGTAATAGCGGAACGGTTCCAGGGGAAGCGGCAGCAGGGTAGGTTTTTCTTCCGCGAACATGGCGGCCACTTGCCGTTTCGTGGTGCCATGAATGCGGGTATCGGCCCAGTTCGTTTCCCAACGATCCAGATAGGCTCGGGCCTCTTCCAGGCTTTCGAAGCGTTGTCCTTGGAGGGGTCTTCTTGGCATGTCCGACGGCCGATTCAACCTTGCCTTTTCGATCGGGATCCTGGATCCGGCAGGGCAGGGCGACGGCGCCATAATGGGCCAGGACGTCGCGATAGGGGGGATCAGCGTGGGCTCGTAGACGTCGGGAACCAGCACGCCTTCGCGCAAATTATCCAGGACCAGGACGCGCGGAGCGCCACCTAGTCGACGAAAGGCTTTCTCATGCAGTTCGGCCCAGATGCGTGAACTGGAACGGAACGTCAGTAGGCGTGCTGCTTTACGGCTATAGCCGAGCATCATCACGAACAAACGGGTGCGCCGATATTTTCCGGTCGGCGGATCACGGACCATTGCGCCCGTGCCATAATCCACTTGAGCCTCTTCTCCTGAACCGGTCAGAATCACCGCCCGTCGCTGCAGTGGCTCGTTCCCGCGCAATTTGCGCGCGAAGCGCTTGACCGTTTGATAGCCCCCGTCGAACCCCTGCTCGGCAACCAGGTCTTGCCAGATGGCCGTGGCATCCCGATCCCGGCTCAGGCCTAGCTCGATGATTTCCCGAAAGGGCTCGCAGGCTGGCGGATCGAATCCGCTTCGAATTTTCTAGCTCCTGGCCTGTCGACTCCACGCCAAAGTCGGTGATCACCTCAGAGTCGTTGGCCGGTTTTGAAGTTGCTTTTGTTTTCCCTAGTAGAAAGGTTTTCGGGGTTGGGGTTGGGGTTGAGGTTGATCGTTCGGGGGCCGGTTTTACTGCCTCCGAGCCGGTGATCACTGGTTCGATTGGCCGGTTTTGCCAGCGTTCGCCGTCTCCATGCGCCCGGCGGCCGCACCCCGATCCCAGCCGCTTTCAGATAGGCTCCGGCGGTCTCGCGACGCACCCCGGTCTCTTGCTCGATGCGCCGCAGTGGCCATCCGAGTCGTCCCAGGGCAATCACTTGTTGTTTTTTCGCTTCGCTCAAGACGTTGCTCATATCGACGAAGGCTACATGCCTCTCGCCGAAATCAACGTCCCGGGCCTCATTCTCGTTGGCCGGTTTTCAGGTGACCCTCATTGGCCGGTTTTGGGTGACCCCTGAGGGAGTCATCGGAATGTCAATAGTGAACAGCGAATGTGTGGAGCGGGCGCCCCCGCCCGCTGCTTTTGATTTGCTTTTGATTTCTCGCCATTGACTCTCATGAGCCTGCCAGAAACATCCGAAGCTGTAAGTGACGAGGGGCACAATCAAAATGTGACGATTTCTAATGCCCGGAATGCCCCGAGAACGATTTCTGAGTGTCAGCCTTTTCGCGGGCGAGGGCGCCCGCGCCACACAGGTGGGGCAGAGTAGGTAGTTGCCGGCATAAATAAAGGCCACGTTCAGAAATGAGCGTGGCCTTTTCCTTTGCCCGTGTGGAGCGGACACTCCTGTCCGCCGCCTTTGATCTTGATATTGGCGAGCGCTATCGGCGGAATCCGATTGGCGTCTTTTCCTGGTGGACAGTAGAGTACAGAAGAATCGCATCAATCTTTGCCTGGAACTCGTTCGAGTGAATGTTCCCAGCTGCAGCATTGCGCGGCAATCGCAGGGTGCCCGACCTTTCGCGCTTTTCGAAAGGTGGGTTTCCCAACGGCCGGCAGAAGCACGAAGATTTTTCATCACAAACAACCTGTGTCAGCCATCACAGACACCAGCATCACCCAATTCGACAATGGTCCCTGACGGGAAAGTCGAGAGGTGTGCGCGCCAACCAACCGGGCCCTCGAAGATGCTCCCGTCTTAGTTATTCCTTAGTTATATTGCGGGGGCAATTAAGCCGGTCCAGCAAGCCCTCGAAGCACTGGATTTTATATGATTTCAGTACCGTCCGGAAGACGACAACGGGAGTCTTCCCAATCGATTGAAAGGGAATGGATTAGAGGTGATTTGAGGTTTTTTCGATTTGAACTCAGATAGGCCAAAAAGGGCCTGCCTGAGGGAGAGGACCGGAGGTGTGAGAATGGTGAATGAATTTCGGCCGAACGGTTTTCGCCCAACTCCTGGACCATCTGCCCTCCTATGAGTTTCAAAAATGTGTGACTCGTTATCGCGGCGATTATCAGCAAAAGACTTTCTCTTGCTGGGATCAGTATCTGTCGATGGCTTTCGCGCAGCTGACTTATCGCGACAGTCTGCGCGACATCGAAGTCTGCCTCCGTTCGATGCAGGGCAAGCTATACCACATGGGATTTCGCGGCAAGGTGGCGCGCTCCACTCTCGCCGATGCCAACGAGTCGCGCGACTGGCGAATCTACGCAGATTTTGCTCAGGTGTTGATCGGGATGGCGCGACCATTGTATGCCCACGATCCCATGGGAGTGGATTTGGAGCACAGTCTATACGCGTTGGACTCGACTACCATCGATCTCTGTCTATCGCTTTTTCCTTGGGCCCAGTTTCGCCAGCACAAAGCCGCCGTGAAGATGCACACCCTGCTCGACCTGCACGGCAATATCCCCACGTTTATCCGCATCACAGACGGCAAAGTACACGATGTCAACATCCTCGACGAGATCATTCCCGAAGCCGGCGCGTTCTATGTCATGGATCGCGGCTACATCGATTTCGATCGTCTTTACTTCTTCACACTCTGCTCGGCATTTTTCGTCCTGCGTACCAAAGAGAATGTCTTACTGCAACGTCGCTATTCCCATCCGGTGGACCACAGCACCGGCGTGCGCTCCGATCACACCGTTATCTTGACCGCTATCGAATCCGTCAAGGTCTATCCGGATGCACTGCGACGGGTAAGTTACCTGGACGCGGAAACCAACAAGCGTCTGAGGTTTCTAACCAACAACTTTGTCCTTCCGGCCCTCACTATCGCCCAAACCTACAAATGCCGGTGGCAAGTAGAACTGTTTTTTCGATGGATCAAGCAGCACTTACGAATCAAGTCCTTTTTCGGCACCAGTCCCAATGCAGTGAAGACTCAGATCTGGATCGCGGTCTCGATTTATTTGCTGGTGGCGATCGTCCGCAAGCGTTTGGAACTGCGGGCGAGTCTTTACCAAATTCTACAGATTCTCAGCGTGACACTTTTCGAGAAAGTGCCCATTTTACAGGCTCTGGAAGCATATTCTTCCCAAGACAACTTACTCGAAGACCCCAACCAATTGATTCTGTTCAACTTCTAACCGGACACTATTGATATGATTTGTAGGAAAATAGAGCGAGATGTCAGGCTAACTCCTTATTCCGGAATATTTTGAAAATAAGTCCTTGGCGCTCTAGATTTTGGCGGGAAGACTCCCCCTAAACCCATCATTCCAAACCTAGCGGGGGGAGGGGGGTAGTGGTAAACACGGGTTAGTATCTTAAGAGTGAACAGTGGGGTTCGGACCGGCGGCAACGGCCGAGCGTGTCCCATGGTGGTACCCTTACTCCATGCTTCACGATGCCGATGCAAGTGTTCGCGCTCCAAAGCCTATTCAATCGCGTGCGAACGTTGCGATTGTCATCATCAGCATCGTCATTGGCCTGCTCCTCGGAATTCTCTGTCTTGGTTCGGCTGGATGGTTGATGGTCTCCCGAAATTCGGGGCGCGCTCTGCTGAGCCACTTGTTGTCGGCGGTGACCGGAAGAACCGTCAGCATTGATGTTAGTCAGCCTACGGTGGTCGATCGCATTCAACGAATGCAGCGTCTGGAGACCGTCGTTTATACCATGGACAAGTTAGTAACCGGTGCGAAAGAAAATCCTCTTCTTCCTGACTTTCTGACCGGAGATCGTCTTCTCATGATGGTGCACGGCGAAGTTGTCGCGGGTATTGATTTTTCAAACCTCAAGCCGGATGACGTCAAAATGGATGGCAAGCGGATTCATTTGCACCTGCCAGCGGCGCAGATCTTCAGCACGCGGCTCGACAGCGCTAAAACGCGGGTATATTCGCGACAGACTGGGTTGCTGGTGCCGACCGATCCGAATCTCGAAACCCAGGTGCGTCAAGAGGCGGAACGTCAGATGCAAGAGGCCGCGCTGGCGGATGGCATTCTGCGGACCGCGCAGCAGAATGCGACTTCAACCATCACCAGTCTGTTACAGGGCTTGGGATTCGAGCAGATAGACTTCAATTAGTCTTGAATGCGAAGTTTGCCGGAAGATCGAGTTAGCACGAAGTTAGTAAGAGGCTACGTCAAGAAATCCGCGTAGCCTCTCACAAAACCAAAACCAACGGCAGCGGACAAGAGTGTCCGCTCCACAGTGTCTGTTCCACACTAGTTAGGCTGCTGCTTGCTGTTGATAGGCTGGAAGAAATGTCGTAGCGACAAAATCTTCGAAACCGGTTGGCGTCGTGGTGCTGCGAGTACGCGGTTCGAGTGCCCGCATGTCTCCCGAGTTGAGCGCCCCTGCCATTTCCAGGATGAGCCCGGCCAAATTGTCCGACATCCCCATCTGCACCATGGCCGCTTTAATTTGATTATCGGGCGCCTGAATGTACGCCAGGTTCGGCTTGCCAATCGCCCGGCCGATGATGTGAGTCGCTTCGGTGTAGTCGAGATCGCGCTGTCCCTGGAGCTCCTGAGTCTGCCTACCACGGAAGGCGAGGCCGAGCAGCGCCTGCGCCGCGATAGGTCCGATATCGCGAGTGGCAATCATGGGAAGCTTTAAGTCGGGACGCACAGGTCCCGCAGTGCTGCCCATCATGCGAATCGCGCCCACTTGCGCGAGCGCGTTCTCCATAAAGTAGCCGGCACGCAGGTGGAGCACGTTCGCGCCGCTGATCTGGTTGAGTTTTTGTTCGAGGTTGTGGAGGCCGACTACAGGGCCGGTACCGCTGGTCTTGTCAGCTCCGATGCTACTGAGCGAAACAATATTTTTGACGCCCGCGTTTTGAGTCGCCGTTGCGATCGCGTCGCTGACGTGATCCTGAAACGCGCGGAAGTCGTTAGTGGTGAGGTTGGGTGGAATCATCACGTAAGCTGAGTCCGCCTGTTGAAAGGCCTTGGTCAGAGCGGTCGCGTCGCTGACGTCGCCGATGAAGATTTCCGCTCCTTCCGCCGCTAGAGGTTGCAAATGCGATGCGTTTCTGCCGACGATGCGAACTTTCTGTCCCTGGGCCAGAAGGTTCTTCGCCACTGCGTGTCCGGTGTTGCCGCTTGCTCCAAGAACTACGTACATATTTACCTCCTCGCAATTGGATGCCGTGAGCCGGGTTTGGGCTCCACGAAGAAAAGGAGCTGGAAGCTGAAGAAAAGTAGAATCACAGCCGGGCAACCGGGGCGGAATGGCCGAATGCTGGCGGACAAAGAGTAACTAGCGGCCTAACCCTTAGGTAACCTCGCTATATAGACACCTCCACAACTAATCTTTCTCCTGGGGGTTTCTATCTACATGAACAACACATTCACCAAATCGCTGTTAGTCCTGGCGGTCGGGGGACTCATGCTGGCGGGTTCCGCTTCTGCTCAAACCTCAACTACTTCTGGTGCGGGTCCTGGTGTTGTGGATCCTGGACATCCGCGCGTCAATCAAGTGAACGGTCGCGAAGAAAACCAGCAGCAGCGGATCGCGAATGGCGTTTCCAGCGGGAAATTGAACTCCAAGCAAACCGCTAACCTCGAAAATCGCGAGACCAGCGTGCAGAACCGCGAAAAGGCTGATATGGCGAAGAACAACGGCCATCTGACCAAGGCGGAGCAGAAAGGGATCAATCACCAGCAGAACCGGATCAGCAAGAGCATCTACAAGGACAAGCACGAGTAATTGAAGAGGTGGGTGAGTAATAAGGCAGGCGAGAACAAGAGTAAGTCGAAAGGATAGCCGCAGCAGGTTGCGGCTTTTCTTTTTTTCTCGCGTCCGTTTCTCGCCTCCCAGTCCAGGCCGTCTCCGAGGAGAATTCCTGCAACAGCATCATTTTTTCAGCGAGCGGATGTGTTTGACCAGGTCGCTGATCTGTTGGGGCGAGAGTTTGCGTCCATAGGCAGGCATCCTGTTCTTGCCTTTGCTGATGATCGAGGCGAGTTCGTCGTCCGACAGGTTCTGCACTTCCGGGGAAGCGAGCGGCCGCAGCTTCAGGTTCTTGCCGAGCATGGTGTCGCCGGCTCCATTCGCGGCATGGCAGGCCGCACAATGTTCCCTGTAAGTTGCGGCTCCACTCTCGGCCAGGGTGTAAATGGGAAACAATGCCAGCGCGATCAGGATCGGAAATGCTCGGATAAGGAGCGGAACAGCCAGTTCGCTTACACCAGCCCAAATCGAGCGCAACGTCGAGTTTTTCAGCAACCTGCTAGCCTCCGGCCCACGCATCCAAACTTAATTTTACCAGTTCACTTTCAATGCGAACTGGAACTGGCGCGGATCGTAGGCGGCGGTAGCCTGGCCGGCGTTGGTAAAGAGGGGGCTGACGGCGGCCACGTTATACACATTGGCGATGTTGAACATGTCGGTGATGAAATCCATGCTGAAGCGTTCGCCAAAGTTCACTCGTTTAGCGAAGCGTACGTCGTTGAAGACGACCCACGGGGTGATGCCCGCATTGCGGCCCTGGTTGCCGTCGAGGGAGGCGAGCGTGCCCGTGAAGCTGAAAACGCAGGGTTCCTGAAAAACGCCGGTGGGAGAGTACTTCGAATTGACCGGCGCATTTCCGATCGCCGTGCACGCTGGGTTGACGAAGGTGTTGGCCCGCCCGGTGAGTGATGATAACTGGTAGTTATCGTCATTGCCGGTGATGATGTTGAAGGGGCGCCCGGAGCTGAATTCGATCGTGGAAGCGAGTGTCCAATTGCTGAAAAATTTGCTGGCGAAACTGGTGCCGCTGAGCTTGCCCGATTGGTAGACGCCGCTGAAGACGAAGCGCTGCCGCTGGTCAAAGAGCGACGAGGAACGATCGGCGTTCGGGTAGTAACTGTCCTGCGGGGTAAGCGTGGACTCCAAGTCGGTGGAATCGTCGATGGCGTGTGACCAGGTATAGGAGGCGAGGAACTGGTAGTGGTTGCTGAACCGTTTGCGGAGATTGGCGGTCAGCCCGTGATAGACAGAACTTCCGTTGGAATAATTGGCGTCCATGTCGCCGAAGGGAATGCAACCGACCAGGGTGGTGAGATTACAGGAAGTGCTAAGACCATATTCCTGCAAGACCAGGGGCAAAACCGTGGTCACGCACGCCGCGGTCGAGGGCTGGGACGACAAGCCTATCGCGACTGAGGGGTTAAGTGCGGAGGGGCGGAAGAAATTTGTGAGGGCGGCTGGAACAAAAGGCCCACCGGAACCCACACCACATGCAGATACGGTGAAGGGGCTGTCCGTAGGCTGAGCCATCCCGGCCGCGACCGCGGCGTTCAAGTTTCTCACCATCAAGTCTCCGCGAATGGTGTTGGCGTTGATGGGACGGTTGAGATGCCGGCCACCGTTGAAGTTGTAGGCCAGGCTGAAGGCATAGCCGCCGCCGAGATCGCGCTCGATGGTCAGGTTGGTTTGTTCGGAGTAGGCGTAAACGAAGTTCTTGCCCTGCGGGTAGCCGAAGGGCTGGAAGCCGAGCGGAAGAAATGTCGAAGGGTTGAGATAGTTCTGGTTGAGGAACTCTGACTGTGGGAAATTCTGTGCAGTGAACTGTTGCTGGTTTGGCAAATAATTGAGAGCGCTTAGCACGGCAGGATTATTGGTAGGGGAGCACGGAGAGCCGACGTTGCCACCGGCAGCCGGCAGAAGGCCCTGAAAAATGGGGATGGCATTCAGGTTCGCCGGATTTCCGGCCCCGGCGCACAGCCCTGTTCCACCGAAGGCTAGTTGGCCGCTGGTCGAACCGTCCGAGGCGTCACCGAGGAAGTAAAGGCCCAGCAAGGGGTGGTCATAGAACATTCCGAACGAAGCGCGAACCACGGTTTTGCCATCACCTTTGGGATCCCACGCGACGCCAACACGCGGCTGGATGTTGTTCCAGTCAGTTTGGATGCCTTTCTGCAGTCCCAAAGTGTTATAGGCGGCGAGAGCCAGTCCTTGCAGGGGCTTGAGCTGTGGCGGAAATTCTACGTCGTAGCGGACGCCGAGGTTCAACGTTAAATTCGGGCGGACGCGCCAGGAATCTTGGAAGAACAATCCCAGTGGTTTGTTGGAGAACGAGTCGGTTGGACTGCCAAGGCCCTGGATGAAGTCTCCGGGGAGGCCAGCTCCGTAAGCCTGAAGCGCGGAGAGTTGGGGAAAGGAAGACGGAAGCCCGAAGGGTGTCACATTGAAAGCGCCAAAGTCGTACACGCCGCCATAGTTGACCGTGAAGGTCGCCGTAATTGGGATGTAGTTGAAGTCGACTCCAAACTTGATGTCGTGTCGTCCCTTGGTCCAGGAGAAGTTGTCTCTGAACTGGTAACGATTCTCGATTCGCTGAATGTAAGAGTAGGGCTCGCGGCCGAAGTAAGCGAAGCCCGGGATATTCACGGCGGGGTCGGAGCCTCCGGGGATGGCCGTGTTGTAGTAATACGACAAACCGCGCCGGGCATATTGGAATTGGAATTCGTTCACCTTATTGGTGCCGAGCGTCCAGGTGTCTTGCACCATGCCGGCGACATCGCGATAGGTTTGCTGGGAGGTGCGCGAGTATGCATTCTGACCGAAAGGCTGATCCTGTCCGCTGACTTCGATGCCCGTGACCGTGCTGGGGCTGACATGAGCCCACACGGAAAGGCGATTGTTATTGCTCACATTGTGATCGAGCCGAAGCGAGTAGAGGCTGGTCCCTTCAAACACCGGGAAATTGCCCTCTTGCGAACCGACGCTTTGGAACGACGTCGGTAGACCGGCGCAGATTGGAATGGCAACGGCCAAATTGCAACTCGTCGGAAACTGTTGCGGCCCCGATCCTGGGGGCGCGAAAGGGAGCGACGCAAATGCTCCCTGGGTTCCCTTGGTCGCGAGCCACGACGAGCCCCCCAGAAGCCACGTGTAAAACTGTATGGCCTGAGGTGCCGGTCCTGCTTGTTCGAACGGAGTCAGAAAAGCCACCTGGGCCTGGCTCGCAACCGGTATGGTGAATGTACCCGGAGGCAATAGGGGATCGAAGATCGAAGTCGCATCAAAGGACTGCTGGCCGAAGTTGTTTACACCGATGCTGGAGAATCCGGTCTCATGCCGCCGGGTAATCTCATAGGAGAAAAAGTAGTATGTCTTGTCTTTCTTAATCGGACCACCGAAGGCTGTGCCAGCCTGCACGCGAGTGTAAGCGGGATTGGGTGTGGTGCTGAAGGGATTGACGGCCTGGAAGTCGCGATCGCGCAAGTATCCATAGACGTCGCCGTGGAAATTGTTTGATCCGGAGCGGGTGATGATGTTGACTACGCCGCCCGAGGCGCGGCCATATTCAGCGGCATAGCTGTTGGTGATGATCTGGAATTCCTGCACGTCTTCTTGCGAGACGGTGGAGCGCACGCCGTTGGTGGAATTGTCGATAGCGTCAGCGCCATCGACGTTGACCAGGTTGGAGCGGGCGCGCTGGCCGCTCATATTGAGTCCGGAGGTGGGCGCGGCGCCCGTGTTGGGGGCGCTGTCGCGCTGCACCTGTGAATCGGTCAGCGTGAACTGAATGTAGTTGCGGCCATTGATGGGCAGATTGTCAATGCTGCGCTCGCCAATCGTATCGGTGGTGGAGCTGCGCGAAGTTTCGACAATATCGGCCTGGGCGTTTACTTCGATGACTTCCTTGCCGCCCGCGACGGCGAGAGTGATGGGCAACTCGGCCATGTCGCCAACGGTGATGGCGACTTGCGTGGCTTCGGCTTTGCCGAAACCCGGCGCGTCCACGGTCACGGAGTAGGTGGCGGGAGCGAGCTGACGCACACTGTATCCGCCCTGCCCGTCGCTGGTGCCGGCACGTTCCAGACCCTTGGTGACATCTCGAACGGTGACGGTGGCATTGGTCACGACGTTACCTTTTGGGTCTTTTACAATGACGTGGAGGTCGCCGGTGGCCGCGCCCTGGGCAAAGGCTGACTGACGAACAAATAGGAACACGACCGCGAAACAGAAGACACGTAATATTGCTGAAGCTTTCATGGAGCTCCTCGGAGCTTCCGCAACATCGAGGTTGCGGAAGAACGGAATCAGACGACGAGTCTTTCGGCTTTCTAGTAGGACATCAAAAACATTGTTGGGACGGGATAACGATGATATGTACATCACGGAAGGGCGTTTAGGCAAGCGATAAGGTGGATTACGTATGCTCCAAGATAATGGAATGCGGCGGGGGCAGGCTGAGTGTAGGCGAAGCCTCACGCCTGGTGCAACGGAGTGAACGCCAAGTACAAGGGCTCAAGCGGCGTTATCGGCCCGATTCCGTCGGCTGGGTGCAGCATGGCAATAACGGACGCCGCGTGCCTCTTTGCAACAAAACTGGAAGCGGTGGAAGACTACGATGCGGCCATCTCTGGCGTTGCCGCCAGCAGTTTGCGGGTGTAGGCGTGCTGCGGCTGGCTGATGATTTGCTCCGTGTCTCCGATCTCAACGATTTTGCCGCGATACATTACCGCAATCCGATTCGAGAGGTAACGCACTACCGGCATAGAATGCGAAATGAACAAGTAGGTGAGTCCGAATTCGCGCTGTAGCTGCTGCAGAAGATTCACAATCTGCGCCCCGACGCTCACGTCCAGAGCTGAAACTGGCTCGTCGGCCACGATGAACTTCGGCCGCAGAGCAAGCGCGCGGGCGATGCCGATACGCTGCCTTTGACCTCCAGAAAATTCATGCGGATAACGCGGCATAGCCGATTCATCCATACCCACTGCGCGCAACAGTTCCCGCACCCGCTGGCGGCGGCCATGCGAACTGAGGCCTTCACGCATGATCTTTTGGTGAAGGATGAGCGGCTCGGCGATCACGTCCTCCACGCGGTAGCGCGGATCGAGCGAGCCGAATGGATCCTGGAAAATGATCTGCATGTCGCGGCGAATCCGGCGCAGTTCCGCCCCATTCGCTCTCAGCAGATCGACCCCACGGAAAACGATACCCCCCGAAGTTGGCTCGATGAGACGGAGAATGAGCCGTCCCAACGTGCTCTTACCGGAACCGGATTCGCCCACGAGTCCAAGCGTTTCACCTTCAAAGATGTCGACGGAAACATCGTCTACGGCGCGAACTTCGCCCGAGCGGCGGCTGTCGAACGCAGATTCGGCGAGATCGAAAGTCTTGGTCAAGCTACGAATTTCAACAAGTGACACAGCTCAACTTCCTCCGACAATCTGTCGCAAGCGGTGAGTACAATTCTTGCAAATAGACCTATTCCATGTCCGAGAATACGGAATGTCCCGGCCTTACCCGGCAATCATCGGCACCGCCACCAGCGCCGCTACCATACCGAAAGTGCGGGCCCGGCTGAAGTGCTCGTGCAAAAAAATGCGAGCCAACAGAACGGTGACGGTGGGATAGAGCGAACTAAGCACAACCGCGTCGTCCAGTCGCCCGATTTGCGCCGCGCGGATAAAAACCGTACTGCCCGTGATGTCGAGGATACCGGCAAGCACGGCGATCCCGAGGACTGGCGCGGGCACCGACCGCACATGCTTCCCGAACAGAACGAACGCTAACGTGACTGACAGTGACGCGAATCGCGAACAGCCGGCAACCCATAACGCCGACGCGTTGCCCGCCTGATGAATACACAGGTAAAACCCGGCAAAGCCGATTCCCGCCAGCACCGCCATACCCAGGCCCTCAGGACGTCGAGCCCCGGCTTCGGTGCGCGAGATAAGCCAGACGCCAACCGCAGCGAGAACGAAACCGAATACGTGCCGATAGCCGGGAAAGCCCTCGGCGAAAAAGGTGACAGTTGCTGGAATCGCGGCGCCGAGAACCGCCGCCACTGGCGCAATAAGTCCCATATTCCCGGTGGCCAAGGAGCGGTAGAACAAGGCAAGAGCGACGCCACCAACCGATCCCGCCATCAGTGACCATCCGAGGCTGGCATTGCCAGGAAATGGCGCATGGGTCATCAGCGCAAGAGTGCTGACCACGACCAAGCCACTGAGGTGCACGAGGGCGGTGAACAGAAACGCGTTCACGCGCCGTGAACCCACTCCGCCCAGAAAGTCGCTCGCGCCCCAGACCCCCACTGCGGTCAGGCTGTAAGCAGCAGGGATATATTGGGCTGCAACAGACATCGGGATTTGAGGTTAGCACGCGACCAGCACAAATTCGGACAAGACCAGCGCGCCGGTGGCGTCTTCGACCCGCGTTCTTGCAAAACGTTCTCAGGGTCCGACTCGCGACTTTTCTGAGAACCGAGAACTCAGTCACTAACCGTAATCGCCTCCGGCTGTGCCTTCCCCGCCAGCAACTGTCGCAGCACGTACTGCAGGATTCCCCCGTTGGCGTAGTAAAGAGCTTCCTGCGGAGTATCGATACGAACGACGGCTTGAAATTCCGCGGTTCTGCCGCCTTGTACGCGCACCGTGATCCTACGACCGGAAGAAAATTTTTCGACCACATCGCTGATGCCCGCGATCTCGAACACTTGTTCGCCAGTCAACATCAGCGTCTCCGCATTTTCTCCCGGCACAAACTGCAGCGGCAGAATGCCCATGCCGACCAGGTTGGAGCGGTGAATGCGTTCGTAGCTTTCCGCAACCACGGCGCGGACGCCGAGCAAGCGCGGCCCCTTTGCGGCCCAGTCACGCGACGATCCCGAGCCATATTCTTTGCCCGCCAGAATCACTAATGGCACATTTTCGGCATGGTATTTTTCGGAGGCTTCAAAGATTGACATCTCCTCGCCATCAGGCAGGTGACGGGTGAATCCACCTTCGGTGTTCACCATTTTATTGCGCAGCCGAACATTGGCGAACGTGCCGCGCACCATGACTTCGTGATTGCCGCGACGCGAACCATAAGAATTGAAATCCGCCGGTTGTACTCCGTGGGCGACCAGGTATTTGCCAGCCGGTCCATCTTTCTTAATGGAACCGGCAGGCGAAATGTGGTCAGTCGTGACGCTGTCGCCGAGCACGGCCAGCACGCGCGCGCCCTTGATATCCTCTACGGGAGACGGCTTGAGCGCCATGTCATCGAAATAAGGTGCCTGCCGAATATAGGTTGAATTTTTATCCCAAGTATAAGTCTCGCCCTTCGGAACCGGAAGCCCACGCCAGCGCTCGTCTCCCGAATAGACTTCGGCATAACTCTTGCGAAACATCTCGGATGTGATCGCGGTCGCCATTGCTTGCTCGACTTCCGACTGCGAAGGCCAGATGTCGGCGAGATAAACGGGCTTGCCGTCTCTACCTTTGCCGAGAGGATCTTTGCGCAGGTCGGTGTCGATGCGGCCCGCAAGCGCGAACGCAACGACCAGCGGTGGCGACATCAGATAGTTCGCTCGGACTTCGGAATTGATACGCCCCTCGAAGTTTCGATTCCCCGAGAGCACCGAGGCGACAACCAGATTCTTCTCATCGATTTCTTTCGAAACTTCAACCGGAAGTGGACCGGAGTTTCCGATGCAAGTGGTGCAGCCGTAGCCGACGATGTGAAACTTCAGCTTCTCCAAATACGGCATCAGGCCAGCCTTCTGCAGATAATCGAGCACGACTTTCGAGCCCGGAGCGAGCGAAGTCTTGACCGTCGCCGGCACTTCAAGTCCGCGCTCCACCGCTTTTTTCGCCAGCAGGCCAGCGGCGATCAGGACTGACGGATTCGAAGTGTTCGTGCAACTGGTAATCGCCGCAATCACCACGCTGCCATGCTTTAAGGCATGACCATTGCCCGAGATATGTTCGTGGACGTTTGGATCTTCGACTCCGACCGCAGTCGGATTTCCGCCTTCCTGCTCCCAGCGATTCACCTGCTTGGCGGCAGAGTCGGCTGGAGCAGCCGCTGCGGCTTTTGCCTTCGGTTTGATCAGCGATGGCAGCGCTTGCGCAAACGACTCGCCCGCTTTCGACAATACGACTCGATCCTGCGGACGCTTGGGCCCGGCCAGACTCGTTTCGACGGTGCCCAGATCAAGACTCAACAGCTCGGAGTATTCGGCCTCGGGAGTGTTGGCGTCGTGAAAGAGTCCCTGCTCGCGCGCATACGCTTCGACCAGCGCGATCTGCTCGTCACTGCGCCCGGTGAGTTTCAGGTAGCGCACGCTCTCTTTGTCGATGGGGAAAATCCCGCACGTGGCGCCGTACTCTGGAGCCATATTCGCAATCGTCGCGCGATCGGCAAGTGGAAGGTCTTGCAGCCCGGGCCCAAAGTACTCGACGAACTTGCCGACCACGCCATGCTTGCGCAGCATCTCGGTGATGGTAAGCACGAGATCGGTCGCCGTCGAGCCTTCGCGCAGGCGTCCGGTGAGCTTCACGCCGACGACGAGTGGAATTAGCATCGAGACTGGCTGCCCCAGCATTGCCGCCTCAGCTTCAATTCCGCCCACGCCCCATCCCAGCACGCCTAGCCCGTTGACCATAGTGGTATGCGAGTCGGTGCCCACCAAAGTGTCGGGATACGCAGTGCGCTTCCCGCCCTCTTCGTGTACGAAAACGACTCGCGCAAGATATTCGAGATTGACCTGGTGAACAATGCCGGTGTCCGGCGGCACGATCGCAAGATTGCGAAAACCGGTCTGTCCCCAGCGCAAGAACGCATACCGTTCTTTGTTGCGCTGGAATTCAAGCAGCGCATTCACCTCAAACGCCTTGGGCGACCCGAACTCGTCGACCTGCACCGAATGGTCGATGACCAGTTCGGCGGGTTGCAGCGGATTGATCAGCCGGGCATCGCCGCCCAGGCGCTTCATCGCGTCGCGCATGGCGGCGAGATCTACAACCGCCGGGACGCCGGTGAAATCCTGCAAGAGAACTCGGCTGGGCGTGAAGGCAATCTCTTTTTCCGGCTTCGAATTCCTGTTCCACGCTGCCACCGCCCGAATTTCTTCCTTCGTCACGTTGCGGCCATCTTCGGTGCGGAGCAGGTTCTCCAGTAGAATGCGCAAAGAAAACGGCAGGTGCTTCGTCGAGATGCCTTGCTTGTCAAGAGCGTCGAGCCGGTAGAGTTCGTATTCTTTTTTACCCACTTTGAGGGTTGCACGAGCACCAAAACTATTTGATGACATAAGGACCTTCCTTCAAGCTCCAAACACAACAACGCGACCGGAGCGCAATACGGAATCGGAACCCACTAGTGTAATTGGTTTCGCAGGCCTCGTGGGAGCCGGGGGCTCCGCCCCGACTAAGAATATTGAGTTAAAGTGAACTTTCGAAGATGCAGACTCTGGGCTGTGTCGCGCTCGTTGTTCGGGACTACGATGAAGCCCTCGCGTTCTTCACTCGCACGCTCAACTTCCGCGTGGTCGAAGATACCCGTTTGAGCGAAACCAAACGCTGGGTGCTGGTCGCACCGCCAGGCTCGCAGGGTACAAGCTTGCTTTTGGCCAGGGCAGCAACCCCGGAGCAGGAAAGTCGTATCGGCAACCAGACTGGTGGACGAGTCTTTCTTTTTCTGCACACCGACGATTTCTGGCGTGATTACAATGAAATGATCGCGCGCAAAGTAAAGTTCACGCGACTGCCCAGCGAAGAACCCTATGGCACCGTCGCGGTCTTTGAAGACCTGTACGGCAATCAGTGGGACCTGTTGCAGTTGAAGGACGGCGCCTCGGGCTAATGGATTATTGTAAGTTTTTAAAACGGAGTTCTGATAGCGGCGAGTTCGGAAGATGCACCTACTGCGAGATTTCAGATTACAAAATTGCCATATTAAAAAATTACAAATTCCTACCGCACTCCCGTCCAGATTTGATACACCACCACGCCCACCATAAACACCAGGTAAATCCGCAGCGCCCAGAAAAGCATCATCTCAGTTCGCGTGAGCTGGCGCCGCGGACAATGATGATGTTCTTTAGTGAAAATGATCTGGTCAGGCTCCAGGGCGGTCATCACCGAGGTCAACTCTTCGCGGCTGGGCTCGCTGCCAGTTGCGGAATCAAATTCTTTCTCCATCTACCTGCCTCCAAAAACAGCCAACGCGTTGGGCGCAATCACACTGACCCCAAACAACAGCCCTGCACCTACGAGCACAGCCACAACACTCAGTGCCAGCACGTTCGCCCATCGCGGGCTCACCAATGCCCCCATGATTTCCCGATCGTTGACCAGCAGGTACAAAAAAAGAAGCGCGGGAGGCATGGCCAGCACAGCAATCACATTCACCAGCAGCACGATGTACACCAGCGGAATTCCGGGGATCAAGACCAGCCCCGCTGCGGCCACAGCTTCGAGCAGCAGAACGAGATAGAATGACTTCCCCTGCCTGAAGGGGAGATTTAAACTATGCGGGCGCTGCGCGACCTCTCCGAAAGCGTAAGCGGACGACGTCGAAATCGTGATCGCCGCGACCATTCCGGCTTCGAATATGCCGAGCGCGAAGAGCGCCGCTCCCCATTTCCCAATAAAAGGCTGCAGTGCCTGAGCAAATTCGGCAGCTTCGAAGTTCGCGATCGACATGTGGTGAACAAATAGAGGAGCGGTCGCCAGCATAGTCGCCAGCGCGGCAATCGTAGCCAAAGCCGCACCCAGCACTGTATCTACGCGCCCCATGCGGATGTCACGGGTGGTAAGACCCTTATCGGCAATCGCGCTTTGCTGAAAAAACAGCATCCATGGAGTAACGGTCGCTCCAATGTCGGCCAGCAGAATCAGAACCGTTTCCTGAGTGATTCCACCCGGCAGCGGCCTCCAAGTCACCAATGCTCGACCGACCGCCCCCCAATGCGGATGCGCCAGGAGCGCCACCGGCACAAATACCAGGTTGAACATAGCGGCGCCGAGAATGATTCGTTCCCACGTCCAATAGCGGTGGGTCATGAGCGCGAACGAAAGCACCAACAGCGCTCCTATGACAGCGACGGCAGGCCGCACGCCGAAGAACCCCAGCCCCGCGCGGATCGCAATGAACTCCGTGACCAGCGTCAAAAAGTTGCCGATCATCAGGTCGATCATCGAGAACCAGCCCCAGAAAGGGCCGAAGCGATCGAAGATCAGTTCCGCGTGTCCGCGATGAGTGGCCGCGCCCAAACGCACGGTCATTTCCTGCACCACGCAAGCCATCAGGAAGGTGAGCACCACAAACGGCACGAAAAAACCAACGCCGAACCGGGCACCTGTCGCGGCATAGGACAGCATGCTTGGACCGTCGTTCTCTCCAAGCATGACCAGAATACCGGGACCAATGAGCAGCCAGAACAACCGCAACCGGGGCCGGAACCCGCGCCGGGCCCGCGTCTCAGAAACCCGTTCGCGGTCGTGCGCTCGATCGATATCCTCATGGGTGATGATGACGTCGCTTCGAGACGGCCGCTTGTCGTCCACCGGCCTGGATCGGGGTGCGGCCTTTCCTCGCGGCTCTGATGCTGTCTCGGGTTCTTTCATTTCAATGGTTCGTTCATTTCCATCGATGCCGCGAGAAAAGACAAGGAGGCCCGACCAGTGGCAAAATTAGCTTAAGTATACATCAGGATATAAACCACAGTTAATATGTTTGCGGGGGACGCTGGGAAGAGCCTCCGGCGAAGACTCGTGGCGGCGCGCAACACCTGTTTGTTGGCAATCCAGATTGTCGCCGATTCAGTAGTGCGCCAATAGAATCGTCAGCTCTTGGCGACATCCTTCTCATCAGCCGGCTTCACCCAGACTTTTTCCGCAGCAGAAACGCCCAGGGATACCCTGCCTGCACCGGTGGTTAGCGTCAGCGTCTGGTCGTAATTGCGATGCATGACATGAATTTTCGCGCCCGGCCGAATACCCCGTTGTTCGAGAAACTCAAGCAATTGCCGGTCGCGTTCGTAGATACCGCTCACCTGAAAGTGTTGTCCGGGTTCAGCCTGAGCCAGCAGCAGTAGCCCTCGACGCCGCCGACTGGCCGGACTCTCCAGTTCCGTGAGATTGCCGTGCGGGCACGCTACCCCACGCCCCAGTTTGGCGAGCAACCTGGCTTCGAAATCGGGCGAGACTGCATGTTCCAGACGTTCTGCCTCATCGTGAACCTTGTACCACTCCATCCCAAAAATTTCAGAAAGCATGCGTTCGATCAAGTGATGGCGAAGGGTCAACTTGCGAGCAATCTTCCGTCCGGCAGCCGTCAGGCGGACGCGCCCGTCGGTATTAACCCGCACCAGGCTATCCCTCTTCAATCGGCGTACCGCCATGGTGACGGCCGGCGGCGACACCTTCAGCCAGTGCGCTAGCGTGGCCGAAATAACGGTTTCTCCTTCGCTCTCGGCCCCGAGAATCGCCTTGAGGTAGTCCTCTTTGGAAACGGTGATCATGTGAACCACATTATACGGCTTGGCGTTAAGCACAGTTAATCAGCGATTGTGGCAACCGAGCATTGAGAGTCACGAGCCGCCTCCTGCGAGCTGCCGCCGCTCCGTTTGACATCATCTTCGTCCGCTCCTACCCTTGAATGTCTCGACTATGAAAATCCTCGTCATAGGCAGCGGCGGACGCGAGCATGCCCTGGTGTGGAAGCTGCGCCAGTCGCCGCGGGTCACTAAAATCTATTGTGCACCGGGCAATGCTGGAATCGCAGCCGAGGGTGAATGCGTTGCGGTAGACGTGAAGAGTCTCGATTCCATGATCGCGCTCGCCAATCAGATCCAGCCCGACCTCACCGTCGTCGGTCCCGAATTGCCGCTGATGCTAGGCGTAGTGGACGAATTCACGCGACGCGGCTGGCGCACCTTTGGTCCCACTCAAGCCGCCGCACAGCTTGAAACCAGCAAGAGCTTTGCCAAGGAATTTCTGCAACGCCACCGCATTCCTACAGCGCACTATGCAATCTGCGACTCGCAGGAACAGGTGCGCGATGCGCTGCCTCACTTCCATACTCCAATCGTGGTGAAGGCCGACGGCCTGGCTGCCGGCAAAGGCGTGGTGATCGCCAAGAGCAAAGATGAGGCCGCAACCGTAGCGAATGAAATGCTCAGCGGCCGGATGCTGGGCGAGGCCGGATCGCGAGTGGTGCTGGAAGAATTCCTTCAAGGCGATGAACTCTCATTTCTGGTCGTGAGCGATGGCGAGCGCGTGGCGCCCCTGGTCGCGGCACAAGATCACAAACGCGTGGGCGACGGCGACACCGGACCGAATACCGGCGGTATGGGCGCCTATTCCACGCCTACCATCGTCGACGACCAGATGCGCGATTGGCTTGTCGCGCACATCGCGCGGCCTGTGGTCGCCGGCATGAAGGCCGAAGGAGCGGAGTATAAAGGTGTTCTGTATTGCGGACTGATGATGACGGCGCGCGGCCCCATGGTGCTCGAATTCAACTGCCGCTTCGGAGATCCGGAAACACAGCCCATTCTGCTGCGTCTGGAAAGCGATCTGGTCGAGGCGATGGAGGCCTCCATCGACGGGCGTACCAGCGATGGCGATTTCAAGTGGTCGAGCGATGCGGGGGTATGTGTAGTGATCGCATCGGGTGGCTACCCGGGAAGCTACGAGGCGGGAAAGAAAATTACAGGGCTCGAGGACGCTGCTAAACTGGACGGCGTAAAAATCTTCCACGCCGGGACATCAAAGCGTGACGATGCTTTCTACACTTCCGGCGGCCGCGTGCTCGGGGTGACGGCACGAGCCGCGGATTTGCAATCGGCGGTGCAGCGCGCCTATGAGGCCTGTGCGAAAATCAGCTTCAACGGTGCGCACTACCGCAAAGACATCGCAGCCCGTGCGTTGAAGAAGAGCTAAAGGAAGTAGGTTCGTATCAGGGCATCGCTGCTGCGATACCACAACTCTCGCGGAAGAATCGCCCCTACCAGGGCTGAGGTTTAACATAGATTAACAATGAGGAAGCCATTAGTTTCAATCGTCATGGGCAGCGACTCTGACCTGGAGATCATGCGGGAAACCGGAAAAGCTCTCGATGAGTTCGGGATCGCGTATGAAATAGACGTAACTTCGGCGCATCGTTCGCCCGATCGCACTGCGGATTACGCGCGTCAAGCCGCGCAACGCGGCATTCGCGTAATCATCGCGGGGGCGGGGGGAGCCGCACACCTTGCCGGTGTGATCGCCGCGCACACAACGCTACCGGTCATCGGAGTCCCGATACCCTCCACTACCTTGCAAGGAATGGATTCGCTTCTCGCAACCGTGCAAATGCCCGCAGGCATTCCAGTAGCTACCGTGGCCATTGGAAAACCTGGCGCAACGAACGCGGGAATCCTCGCAGCACAGATCATTGGCGCGGCCGACGAGTCTATCGCGAAGAAGTTGGTCGCTTATAAAGAGAAACTGGCAAAGGGCGTGGACGAAAAATCGAAGAAACTGCAAGCATCGCTAGAAGGCTGATCCGTTCGCGTAGGGGCGGACGCATTCGTCCGCCCGCCGAGCGCAGCCCGGCAGTTGTTCAAAATTTCAAGCTCTTAAGATATTCCCGGAACTCCGAGCCGAGGTCTTCGCGCTTCAGCGCGAACTCCACCGTAGCTTTGAGGAAGCCAAGTTTGTCGCCCGTGTCGTGGCGTCGCCCTTCGTAGACATAAGCGTACATTTTTTCCCGCTGCAGCAAACCGCGCAGCCCGTCGGTCAGTTGCAACTCGCCGCCCGCGCCCGGTTTGATGTCGGAGAGCGTTTCGAAGACGGTGGGCGTCAGAATGTAGCGTCCGATGACCGCAAGATTCGAAGGCGCGTCCTCCATCTTCGGCTTCTCCACCAGGTCGAGAACTTCGTAGAGTTTGCCGCCGGAACCCGCAACCTCTTTTGCCTTCAGCACGCCATAAGAAGAGATTGCCGGCCCTTCGACAATCTGGGTCGCAATCACCGAACACTGCTTCTCATCGAATACGCTCATCAACTGCTTGAGAACCGGCACTTTTGCATCAATAACGTCATCGGCCAGCAGCGTGGCAAAAGGTTCGTCGCCAATCAATTCGCGCGCGGTAAGCACGGCGTGGCCGAGGCCGAGGGCCTCTTTCTGACGCACGTAGGCTACATAGATCATGTCCGAAATCTGGCGCACGATCTTCAGCAAATCGTGTTTGCCTTTTTCTTCGAGCATTTTCTCGAGTTCGTAGCTGACGTCGAAATGATCTTCGATCGCACTCTTGCCGCGGCCAGTAATAATGATGATCTGGTCGCATCCGGCCGCCACCGCCTCTTCCACGCCATATTGAATGATAGGTTTGTCGACCAGCGGCAGCATCTCTTTCGGCTGGGCCTTGGTGGCGGGCAGGAAGCGCGTGCCTAACCCTGCGGCAGGAAAAATTGCTTTGCGGACTTTCCGGACCTTGCGCCGGTCGCCGCTCATACGTCGTTCGTGCGTTGTGTTCATCAAAGCCATTCTAAACTCTGTCGTTTAAGGCTGGCGACTGGCCTCTCAGAGGGTGGTGGGATTTGACGACGGATGGGACGTTGGATGGGCCCAAGGAAACGCGGTCACCTGACGCGGCATTCGCCTCGCTCGACCGGGAGGACGAATGGGTCCGTCCCTACGTGGTCTGTGCCGGAACTTTGCGCGCTTCCAGCTCTTCCAGCAAGTCGCGCAAAGTTTGCAGGATTCCGTCGGCACTACTGATCTTGATCGAGAACTTCAGTGTCCCATCCGGAGTAAATTGCGTGCCCTTCTGCGATGCCACAAAGCGCGCCAGTTTCCCGGGATCGATCGCCGCCGTAGGACTGAACTTGATGTTGACGAATTCGCGCTTGCGCTCAACGGCGTTGGCGCCGACTCGCATCGCCTGCAGCTTGAGCGCGGCATACGACAGAAGGTTGCGAACCGCGCTCGGCGTTTCACCGTAACGGTCGATCAACTCTGAGCGCACGTCGTGTAATTGCGATTCTGTTTCTACACCAGCAACGCGCTTGTACATCCGCAGACGCTGGTTTTCTTCCTTTATATAGTCCGACGGAATACGAATGTTTAGGCCCAGATTGAGCTGGATCTCCGTGACCTCAGCGCCGGCTTCGCCCTTCATTTCACGCACGGCGCGTTCCAGCATCTGCGTATAGAGTTCGAATCCAATCGCTTCGATGTGCCCGCTCTGTTCTCCGCCCAGAAGATTTCCCGCGCCCCGCAGTTCCAGATCAAGCGCAGCGATCTTGAAGCCGGCGCCAAGGTCTGAGAATTCCTTGAGCGCGGCCAGACGACGGCGCGCAATGGGCGTCAACTCAATTTCAGACGGCAGCAGCAGATACGCATAAGCGCGCCGATTCGATCGCCCGACTCGTCCACGCAATTGATAAAGCTCGGACAAACCCATCCGGTCGGCGCGATTAATCAGGATCGTATTGCACAGTGGAATGTCGAGGCCGTTTTCGATGATCGTCGTCGAGACCAGGATGTCGGCTTCGTGATGCATGAATTTCAGCATCACTTTTTCCAACTCCCCTTCGCCCATCTGCCCGTGGCCGACGGTGATTCGGGCGTTCGGAGCCATGGTCTGAAGCTTGGCCGCTATCTCCCAGATCGTGTCGATGCGGTTGTGCACGAAATAAACCTGGCCGCCGCGGTCAAGCTCCTGTTCAATCGCTGACTGGATCAGCTTTTCGTCCCAATTCGCAACCACGGTCTGAATCGCCATGCGGTCTTTGGGCGGCGTTTCGATCACGCTCATGTCGCGCAATCCCACCAGCGACATGTGCAGCGTCCGCGGAATCGGCGTCGCCGACATGGTGAGCACATCTACGGACGTGCGCAATTGTTTGATGCGTTCTTTATGGCGCACACCGAAGCGTTGCTCCTCATCCACGACCAGCAGGCCAAGGTCGGCGAACTTCACATCCTTCGAGAGCAGGCGATGAGTGCCGATCAGGATGTCTACTTTGCCGGCTTCCACCCGTTGCAAAATCTCTTTCACCTGCTTGGCTGTCCGGAAGCGGCTGATCATTTCGACCGTCAACGGAAACGGGGCGAATCTTTGCTTAAAAGTTTCGTAGTGCTGGAATGCCAGAACGGTGGTCGGAGCGAGCACGGCAACCTGCTTGTTATCGCTCAGGGCCTTAAAAGCGGCGCGCATCGCCACTTCCGTCTTGCCATAACCAACGTCGCCGCACAGCAGGCGGTCCATGGGCAGTTGCGATTCCATGTCGCGCTTCACGTCGGCGATCGCCTGGGCCTGGTCTTCGGTTTCGCTGTATTCGAAAGCGTCTTCAAACTCTTTCATCCACTCCGTGTCGGCTGGAAAGATATGACCCTGCGCCGACTGGCGCTGCGCATAGAGCTTCAGCAGTTCGTCGGTCATATCCTTCATCGCCTTGCGTACGCGGGCCTTGGTCTTGCTCCAGGCCTGCGTGCCCAGGTGATTTAGGACTGGCTTCGCGCCCTCCGCGGAACGATATTTCTGGACGAGATCGAGGCGAGTCAGCGGAACATAAAGCCGGGCACCTTCGGCATACTCGAGCAACATGAATTCGGCGGCGCCATCGCCCTGATTGATTTCCTTCAGACCCTGGTATTGCCCGATGCCGTGCTCGACGTGGACGACGTAGTCGCCAACTTGCAAATCGCGGAAATCAGAAAGAAACGCCGATACTTTCGACTTTTGCCGCTGTGGGCGCGCCGCGACTAGATCTGATTCGTCGAACAGATCGCGCGCCCCAAAGATCACGAGATGCGCCTCTGGCAACGCGAAGCCGTCAGGAAGATAGGCCTTCAGCAGCGTGGTGGTGAAAACATCGCCGGCAAAATAAGAGGTTTCGTCAGCGTAGCTTTCTCCGCTGCGCGTGCGGCTTCCCAGACGATACGACGCGTTGTACTCGGTGAACATGTCGGCGAGGCGCTCGACTTCTCCCGTGTTGGGAACGGCAAGAACTACCTGCGTGCCAGCGGCGACCAGCTTCTGAACCTCCTCAATCATCGCGGGCACTGCGCCATGGAAGCGCGTCGCGGGCTGCGAAAGAAAAGCTGCTTCCGTTCGCCCCTCCCGCGCGACCGCCAGATATTCAAAATCGGCTCCCGCCAGGGCCGCGATCTTCTCCTGCCAGCTTTCCGGAGTCAGATACAGATCGGCCGGACGAACCAGGTTCCCAACTCCACTGCGCTCGTGCGCTTCTTCAATGCGCGCCCAGACTTTATCGAGCTCCTGCCGCAGCGCTTCGGGCTCGTCAAGAATCACCCGGGCTTCCGGAATCAGCCCGAAGACGCTGCGGTCCGCGCCCGCGACCGGAGCGTAAAACTCCCATCCCGGAAAAACTCCGGCTCCAGAATCGCGCACTGCTTGTTCAATAATCTCCGGCGATCCGGCAATGCGTTTCCCCGAAAGCCGCGCATTGATGGACCCGAGCAGTTGTTCAGTAACCGGAGTTTCCGTTAGGGGCAGAAGTAACGCTTCATCGACGGGGTTCGAAGACCGCTGACTCGCAGGATCGAACTTGCGCATCGACTCGATTTCATCCCCGAAAAACTCCACGCGCACTGGCCGGTCCGCCTCGGGAGAGTACACATCCAGAATGCCGCCACGAGCCGCATACTGCCCCGGCATTTCCACCACATCGGTGGAAGCGTAGCCGACGGTGTTGAGATGTTCGAGCAGCTTCTCCAGTTCGAAACTCTCGCCCCGGCGTAGAACGCGCGCGAGGTCGGCATAATAGTCGGGGGAGCGAAGCAGAATTGTGGTCGCACTCACGGGCGAAATGATGATCCCAGCGCGGCCCGTCGCAATTTTCCACAAAGCGGTTGCGCGTTCTTCCTGTATCTCCGGATGCGGCGACAAATTCTGGAAGGGCAGCACATCGCGCGCCGGAAGGGTGACCACCGAGTCTGGATCCGCAGCCCCGGTCAGTTCGCAAAACGCGCGTAGGACCGGCAGTAACTCTTCGGCAGCACGATTATCTGCGACCACAAGCACAAACGGGCGCTCGACCTTGCGCCGCAACAACACCACAATCAGGGCCTTGGCTGCCGGGGAAAGTCCAGTGACACCAATCCGTTCCGCGCTCTCCCGCAGATGGGAGGCGACACGCGTGAAGGCAGGTAATTGTTCTACCTCCGCGAAGATCTCGCGGACAAACGGCAAAAGCATTCTCAATCATTTTAGCAGTCCGCCAAATTGTAGGGCGGACACTATTGTCCGCCGCGGTTGATCTTGCTTCTGGTTTGCTTGTTACTCTTGCAGAAACTTACGCCCGCATCAGCGGACGCGTCAGGCAGGTCGGCCCGCCCGCTCCGTTGATGCAGAGCTCCGAGCCCGGAAACGTGCGCACATCAAAGCCCGCGTCGAGCATACGTCGATTCGTTCTGGCGTTTTCCGCGATCGCAATCAGCCGCTTGTTTCCCAGCGCCAGCACATTGCAGGCGAGCGTCTCGCGCTCGCTGTATTCAATTTCAATCAGCCGAAACCCGCGGCCCTTCAGCAGTTCGACCGTCTCCACCGCCAGCCATGGAAGATCGACCAGAATCGTCCGCTCATCAAGCGCACTCATCAGCGACATCAGATGCAGACACGCCGACGGTCCCGGTCCGTAGGGCAGGGGCGCCGAGAGCACCTCAACATTTTTGGGGGACAGCAACGCCCGCATCTGCTCAATTCCCGTTTTGTTCGTCCGGTAACCGTCACCGATCAGCAAAGTCCGCGAATCCAGCCACACCATGTCGCCGGATTCGGATGTCCCAGGTAGCTCGATCCCGCCGAAAACTGGAACACCCAGCTGCCCGCAAAAGGCGCCGTGTGCACGCGCTTCCGCCACGCGACTCTTCTTGCCTGGGTTCATCAGCACGAGACCAAAGTCGGTGGGGAGCGACGCGTCGTGCGCATAAACGGCGTCGAGCGTGAGCGATTCTGCCGCCGGCAGAGACACAACCTTGGCTCCGCCCTCGTTCAGCAGTCGGCACAGGATTTCGTGCTGCCTCTGCGCCTCGGCAAAGGCAGGACAGTGCCGAAAGCCAAGCTGCTGCCATGCCGCGACTCTCAGTGGGTCATTCCACCCCGCACTCGACGGCGGACAAACCATCACTCGCAACAGTTCGCCAGTCATGGAATGTCCGTTAAAATTCCCGGAATGCGTATGAGGAGGTACAAGAAATATTTCTGTCACCATCTTATTCTCGCAGATCGCTGTGGTTGCCGATAGGTAAGCGGGCGTAGTGGACATGTCGCAATAGAGTAATGAGTCAGCGGTGAGGACAGAAAAGCACTCTTCTGCCGCTTTCTGTTGTCCTTCGGCCCAAAGAAAACTACAATCTCCTCTCTGTTTCGGAGAGAACATAATGGCGACCAACCCTTTACTGACAGCGTCAGCGCAGCCTCCGCAGGAACCAACACCGCTATCCGAAGGGCAGCGTGTCGTCTACACTTTTTTTGCGCCGAGCAAGGCCTTCAGCGACCTGCGAAGGAACGCCAGTTGGTGGGCGCCGTTCCTGATCATTGCGGTTGTTTCGCTGCTGTTTGTCTACGTGGTCGATCAGAAGATCGGCTTTCCTAAAGTTGTGGAAAATCTCATCCAGTTACAACCGAAGCAAGCCGAGCGTATTGATAACCTGCCTGCCGACCAGCGCCAGAAGGTGATGCAACAGCAAGTCGTGGTTACGAAAATAATCTCCTACGCGTTCCCGATTATCGCGCTCGTCGTCTATGCCGTCTTCGCGGCCGTTTTGTTTGCGACGCTGAAGTTTGCCGCGAACGCCGACTTGAAATACAAGACTCTGTTTGCCCTGATTGTCTATACCAGGCTGCCGCAGATATTAGGTCCACTCCTGGCAATCTTGTCGCTTCTGGCAGGAGTCAGCGGTGATGGATTCAACCTGCAAAACCCGGCGGCGACGAATCCTGGATATTTCATCGGTCCGGATGGCTCCGCCGTTCTCCGCGCACTGTTGACGCCGCTCGATGTCTTTTCCATCTGGACGCTCATTCTGACCGCCATCGGCATCACTTGTATCAGCAAGGTCAAGCGCGGCACCGCATTTGCCGTGGTGTTCGGGTGGTTCGCCGTCGTAGTGCTGGTCCGGGTTGCCCTGGCGGCGTTAACTTCCTGATCTGTCAAGAACCGAGGTGGCCATCGTTGCCACCCATCCATTTACAATTGCCGCGAGTATGCACACCGCAGATGTCGTTCTTATCGGTGGAGGAATTGTCGCGTCCAGCATCGCGTATCACCTGGTCGCGGCCGGTTGCCAGAACGTTCTTGTGATTGAGCGTGAGACGGCGCAGGGTAAGGGCTCGACGGGCAAGAGTATGGGCGGAGTGCGGGCGCAGTTTTCTACGCCCGTCAACATCCGGATGTCGCTGTACTCGATTCCGTTCTATGCGAGCTTCGAAGAGCGCCTTGGTTACCCCTGCGATTATCGTCCGCAGGGGTATCTTTTTTGCGCGACTAACGACAAGCACATGGCATACCTGCGCGCCAACCACGAAAAGCAAGTCGTCATGGGATTGAAGAATGTCCGCCTGATTACGGGCGCCGAAATCCGCGGGCAGTTTCCGCAACTTCGTGGTGATGACATTGTTGGCGGCAGCTTCTGCTCCACCGACGGCTTCGTCGATCCTTATAGTGCCATGATCGGCTTCATGAGCTGGGCAAGCGATCACGGGGCCAGGTTGTGGAAGAACACGAGCGTCACTGGAATCACGCGTTCTCGCCGGGACGAGGATGGGAGATTCGAGGTTACGACGACGCGCGATTCGGTCTCGACGCGCACGGTCGTCAATTGCGCCGGAGCCTGGGCCGCTCCGATCTCAAAGATGGTGGGCATCGATTTGCCGGTTGAGCCTTTGCGCCGCATGCTGGTTCCGACGGAACCCTTTGACCAATTTCCTCACACTGCGCCCATGATCATCGACATGTCCACAGGCTTCCATTTCCGCCCTGAGAGTCGCGGATTCCTGCTGGCTTGGAACGATCCGGAAGAAACGCCGGGCTACAAAATGGATTTCGACACCGGCTTTGTCGAGAAGATCCTCACGCGAGCTGCGAATCGCGTGCCCGTCTTCGAAAATGTGGAGGTCAATCCCAAGCGTGCCTGGGCCGGACTCTATGAAATGACGCCGGATCATCACCCGATTCTCGGCGAGTCTCCCGAGGTTCCCGGTTTCTTCTTCGCCAACGGCTTCAGTGGGCACGGCGTGATGCACTCGCCCGCTACCGGGAAAATTATCAGCGACTTGATTCTGGCTGGGAAGACAGATCTGATCGATGCGTCACTTCTGAACTTCTCGCGCTTTGCCGAAGGGCGGATGATTCATGAGACGGCGGTGCTGTAGTTGGCAACCGGATCGAACGATGAAGTGATTTATGATGACCTCGAAAAGAAGCTAGCCACGGGAGCACGTTGAACACAGACGACGGAGCGAACACGGAGGCCTTCCCCGTGTTCTTCTGCGCATCCCGTGGTTAAGGTCTTCTCCTACAACATGCCGCAGGAACTCAACTACTGGCTCACCACCGTTCAAATGCCCGCATCCGCGACGGAGCCCTTGCCGCAGCGCACCGACGTTGCTGTCATCGGCGCCGGGTTTACCGGTCTCTCAGCCGCACTGTCGCTGGCGCAACGTGGAGCAAAAGTTGTGGTGCTCGAATCGGAAACCATCGGCTGGGGCGCGAGTTCGCGCAACGGCGGTATGGTGCTTACCGGATTGAAGCTCGGCGTTAACGAACTCATCTCGAAATACGGCCGCGAGCTTACCCGCCGGATGTACGAGGCATCGCTGGCAACAATCGCGACGGTTGAGCGCATCGTGAAGGAAGAGAATATTGCCTGCGACTTCGCCCGCACTGGTCATCTCGAAGTTGCCTGCAAACAAGCTCACTTCGATGACTACGGACGGCAGGTTGAAGTGATTGCCCGCGAATTCAATCACCAGTTGCGCGTCGTGCCCCGCAACCAGCTCCGCAGCGAGATCGGTTCTGACATTTATTATGGCGGCATGGTGGATGAAATCTCCGCCGGCGTCAATCCCGCGCGCTATGTTGCGGGACTTGGGGCGGCCGCCATGCGAGCGGGCGCCCAGATCTTCGAGCGCACACGATTGCAAAACATCCAGCGCGAATCGCACGATGGCGTTCCCGGTTTCCGGCTCAACACCTCGCGGGGCGCGATCTGGGCGCACGATGCACTGGTTGGGACCAGTGGCTACACGGGCGCCGCGACGCCAGCGCTGCGGAGGAAAATCATACCTATCGGATCATTTATTATCACGACCGAAGTGCTCTCGGACGCGTTAGCGCACGAACTGAGCCCGCGCAACCGTCAGATCTACGATTCCAAGAATTATCTGTATTACTACCGCCTCACCCCTGACCACCGCATGCTGTTCGGCGGGCGCGCCGCTTTTTTCCCGGAGAACGATCAGACCATCCGGAAGAGTGCCGAAATCCTGCGTCGTGGAATGATCGAGGTTTATCCGCAGTTGCGCGACACTAAAGTCGAATACGTTTGGGGTGGTACGCTGGATTTCTGTTTCGACATCATGCCGCACGCGGGGCGATTTGATGGCGTCTATTTCTCCGTCGGATATGCCGGACATGGTGTCGCCATGGCTACCTATCAAGGAGAGAAGATGGCCGAATGGATCACGGAGGGCAAGACAGACAACCCGTTTGCCGAGATTCCGTTTCCGGGTGCGCCGCTCGGGCTGTACAACGGAAAGCCGTGGTTCTTGCCCTTCGCCGGCGCGTACTACAAAGTTTTAGACTGGGTGTCGTGAATCCAGTGAGACATTGAGTCATTGAATGATTGAGTGATTGACATAAGACTCAATGATGCAATGACTCAATCATTCAACGGCTCAATAGCCTGACGGGAGAGACTAATGTCTATCTTTGGACTCATCGAATACGCCGATGCCACGCCCGAAGTGCGCGCCATTTACGACGACATCATGGCTACACGAAAGACGGATTGGATCAACAATTTCTGGAAGGCGATTGCACACGATCCGGCGGCCCTCAAGCGAACTTGGGAAGACGCCAAACAGATCATGGCGCCGGGAGCGCTCGATCCGCTGACGAAAGAGATGATCTACGTTGCGGTTTCGGTCACGAACCAGTGCGAATACTGTATCGCGTCGCACACCACCGCGGCGAAAAACAAAGGGATGACCGATGCGCAATTCAAAGAACTGATGTCTGTGGTCGGCATGGCGAACGAAACCAATCGCCTGGTTGCGGGATATCAGGTGGAGGTCGACGACCGTTACAAACCTCAAACTGCCAAATGACATCCAAGCACGAGAGGCTGTTTGCGCCGTTGTCGATTGCGCAGGGCTCGCGAAGTTTATAATCGTTGCAAAGTGGGGGCGGCGCGTCAGGCATGCCGCGCAGCATCAAGTATGAATCATAAATATTTTCGAAAGAGGTGGAGGCATGGCCGAGACGACGTTGACTCCGGTTGCAACCCATGGGTTTTTCCTGGATGGGAAGTGGCTGGAAGAGGGTGACATTGTTGATGTGAGGGCGCCTTACGATGGCGCCCTTCTCGCGCACGTCCGCCAGGGACGGCGAGAACACGCAGAAGCCGCCATTGCCGCCGCCGTCAAAGCCTTTGGAACCACCCGACGACTACCCGCCTTCGAACGGCAACGAGTTCTGCGCCAGATTGCGATCGGCATTCACGATCGTAAAGAAGAGTTCGCCCACACCATCGCGCTGGAGGCGGGCAAGCCCATAAAAAGCGCTCGCAACGAAGTTGACCGCGCTGTTTTTACTTTCAATATCGCCGCCGAAGAGACAGTTCGTGGCTATGGCGAATATTTGCCGCTCGATTGGCAGCAGTCGACGGCGGGGCGTTGGGGAATCGTGAAACGATATCCTCTCGGGCCCATCGCTGGTATTACTCCCTTCAATTTTCCCCTGAACCTGGTCGCACATAAAGTTGCGCCGGCCATCGCCGCAGGCTGTTCCATGGTGCTCAAGCCCGCGCCCCAAACTCCGCTTACCGCGCTGCTGCTGGCCGAAGTGATCCAGCAAGCGGGATGGCCAGACGGCGGATTCAACGCGGTTCTACTCTCGAACGAAGATTCCGGACTGCTGGTCACCGATGAGCGCATCAGGCTTATCAGCTTTACGGGGAGCGCATCCGTCGGATGGGCTATCAAAAACAACGCAGGAAAGAAAAAAGTAATTCTCGAACTCGGAGGCAATTCGGGCGTCATCGTCCACAGCGATACCGATCTCGCTTACGCCGCCGACCGTTGCGTTACCGGAGGTTTTGCGTATGCGGGGCAGTCCTGCATTTCCGTGCAGCGCATTCTGGTGGAACACTCGGTCTACGGGAAATTCACAGAGTTATTTTTGGCGGGAGTTCGCAAACTGAAAGTTGGAGATCCGCTCGACGAGTCAAGCGACCTGGGACCGCTCATCCGCGAGAGCGACGCGATTCGTGCTGTTGAGTGGGTTCAGGAGGCGGTGCGCGGCGGTGCGCGCCTGCTTTGCGGGGGCAACCGCAAGGGCTCGCTGTTCGAGCCCACCGTGCTCACCGGCACCAAGCCCAACATGAAAGTGAATTGCCTGGAAATTTTTGCGCCGGTGGTGACGGTTGAGCCTTACAACGATTTCGCCTCGGCGTTGAAACAGATCAACAGTTCGAGTTACGGCCTGCAGGCCGGACTCTTCACGCGCGATGCGAAACTGATTTTTCAAGCTTACGACGAACTCGAAGTTGGAGGCTTGATCGCGGGCGACGTCCCCACATTTCGTATCGATCACATGCCTTACGGCGGAATTAAAGATTCCGGACTTGGACGAGAAGGATTGCGCGATGCCATCCATGAGATGACGGAGCCAAAACTCCTGGTCATGAATCTGCGCTGAAATTTGTTGGCGACGCTTCGTCAGAAAACAGATTCACCAAAGAATGAATGGCAAAATGCTTGTTGATTTTCTAAACAGTTCACGCACTCTTGTCACAAAAGAAAAACCGGGGCGGCCTATTCCATTTCGCCGAGCAACTGTTTATACTCGCTTGTTTCAGTATCCTGCGTCACCACAGCATGTGACGTAAATCATACGAACGCGGTTAACCGGAAACGGCACGAGCCAATTCCGCAATCTTAAAGACTTCACATTCAATGCAGATTTTTCCGCGCAGCAGTAATGCCATCGCCCGGGCCTCAATGGTCCTGACGGTAGTTGCCGTGGGCGGGCTATTTTGGGTGTTATTGCAGTTGGAGCGTTCTCCGTATATTACCTATGCCGGGGTTCGCAAGTCGCAGCCGGTGCCGTTCAGTCACCAGCATCACGTAACCGGGCTGGGCATCGACTGCCGTTACTGTCACACATCGGTCGAGCAATCGAGTTTTGCCGGCATCCCTCCGACCAAAACTTGTATCAACTGCCATCAGCAGATCTGGACGAACGCGGCGTATCTGGAGCCGGTGCGTGAAAGTTTTCGCAGCGGGCGCTCCATCGCATGGACGCGCGTCAACCAGTTGCCCGACTTCGTATATTTCAATCACAGCATTCACGTGAATAAAGGTGTGGGCTGTAACACCTGTCACGGCCCGATTGACAAGATGCCGCTCACCTACCAGTACGCGTCGCTGCAAATGGAATTCTGCCTCGATTGCCACCGCGCTCCGGAAAAATATTTGCGCCCGCGCGAACAGGTTTTCAATATGCGCTATGAGCCACCTGTTAACGACCCGTTGGGCAAGAATGATGTCGATTTTGGCGGTAAGACATATAACGACCAAATCGCGCTGGGCAATGCTCTGAAGGATGCATACAAGGTGCGATCAGTGAAGGACATCACCAGCTGCAACACCTGCCATCGGTAAGGTGGGGTCTCAACTGAGAACTAAGAGCTAAGAACTAGAAGCCAAGAGCCGATTCAAGATGAGCATGGACGAACACAATCCGAAGCCGGCAGGTAACGGCAGACCCGCCGCCGAGAAAGACGTCTGCCCCAGCAAGCGAAAGCAGCTTGACCTCTCGGAGGTGAAGGCGCGGATCGAGGGTGTGACCGGGCCCGAATATTGGCGCAGCTTAGAAGAGCTGGCCGGGAGCGAAGAGTTTCAGGAGATGTTGCACCGCGAGTTTCCCAAAGGCGCTTCCGAGTGGCTCGACGGTTTCTCGCGACGGGGATTCCTTAAAACAATGAGCGCGTCGCTCGCGCTGGCCGGTTTGACCGGCTGTACGCGAATGCCGATCACCGAGATCGTGCCCTACGTAAGGCAACCGGAAAACGTCGTGCCGGGGCGTCCGATGTTCTATGCCACCGCCTTTACGCTGGGTGGCTATGCTTCGCCGATTCTCGTCGAGAGTCATTTGTTCCGTCCCACGAAAGTTGAGGGCAATCCGGAGCATCCGGCGAGCCTCGGTGGCACGCACGTTTATGCGCAGGCTTCGATTCTCGATCTTTACGATCCTGATCGCGCGCAGAACATCACGAATCTGGGCGACGTCCGCTCGTGGAACGCTTTTTTGGAAGCGGTTCGCGGGCCCGTTAGCGTGGAGAGGCGTATGGCGGGCGGCGGCGTCCGCATCCTGACGCAGACTGTTTCTTCCCCGACCCTGGCCAATCAGATTCGCGATTACCTGCAGGCGAATCCGCAGGCTAAGTGGCACGTGTACGAACCGATTAACCGCGACAACGTTTACGAAGGTGCGAAACTGGCCTTTGGAGAGCCCGTCGAAACGCGCTACGACTTTTCAAAAGCCGATGTCATCGTTTCGCTGGACGCCGATTTTCTCTACGCTGGATTCCCTGGCTCGGCGCGCTACATCCGCGATTTCGCAGCACGCCGCAATCCTGATGGAAACATGAATCGGCTGTATGTGGTCGAGAGCACGCCTAGTTCAACGGGGATGAAAGCGGATCACCGGTTGCCGATGCGGGCCGCGGAAATTGAGAAGTTTGCCCATATTTTGGCAGGCGCAGTGGGTGTGAATGCGAGTGGCGTTGCTGGAGATCAAAAGTTCGTCGCAGCCCTCGCGAAGGATTTGCAATCGCACAAGGGTTCCAGTGTCGTAATCGCGGGCGATCATCAGCCGCCTGCGGCTCACGCGCTCGCGCACGCCATGAATCAGGCGCTCGGCAACGTCGGCCAGACGGTTTCCTATACCGAGTCGGTGGATACAAATCCGGTAAACCGCAACGAGTCGTTGCACTCGCTCGTCGAAGACATACGCGGCGGCAAAGTTGATCTGCTGCTGATTCTGGGCGGTAATCCGGCCTACGATGCGCCTGCCGAACTCGAGTTTGCTTCTGCGCTGAAATCAAATGCCGATGGTCTGAAGGTATTTCTTGGCACGCATCGGAACGAGACAGCGGAACTTTGCCAGTGGCACGTGCCCGAAGCCCACTATTTGGAGTCGTGGAGCGATGCTCGCGCCTACGACGGAACGGTGAGCATCGTTCAGCCGCTGATCGAGCCACTCTATGGCGGTAGGAGCGCGCACGAGATCGTTGCCATCCTCGCGGGCCAGTCCGGTCTCACGGGTCATGATCTTGTTCAGGCCTACTGGCAGAAGCAACACAGCGGCGCGGATTTCGAGGCGTTCTGGCGTAAGTCTCTGCACGATGGCTGGGTCGAAGGCACCACTTATGCGCCTAAGAATGTCACGCTGAAGGGTGTCGGTGCTACAGCGCCGCCATCCTCATCCAGCGCAGGACCTGGCGCTGGTTTTGAGCTCAACTTCCGCCGTGATCCGTCGATCTATGACGGACGCTTCTCAAATAACGGATGGTTGCAGGAACTCCCGAAGCCGCTGACCAAGCTGACCTGGGACAATCCGATCATGATTGGCCCGGCGATGGCCGAGCGGCTGAAGCTGAATTTCAAGGACGTCGCTGAACTCGAATTCAACGGAAAGAAAGTCAAAGGCGCCGTGTGGATTCAGGCCGGTCATCCCGATAATTCAATCACAGTTTTTCTCGGTTACGGGCGCACTTATGCTGGTCGCGTCGGAACCGGAACCGGCTTCGACGTTTACCCTCTGCGCACCAGTGGAACGCCATGGTTCGGCGACGGCGCGAAACTAACTCCCACCGGAGATACCTATCAACTAGCCAGTACGCAGGGTTATCAGTCGATGGAAACCCCCGACGGCAGCGAGCGCCCGTTGGTCCAGGAGCGCAGGCTGGACGAGTATAAGAAAGAGCCGAATTTCGCGAAAGAAGGCGAGCCGCCGCCTGAGCTCACCCTCTACCCTGGCTTCGATTATTCGAAGGAAGCTTACTCGTGGGGCATGGCGATTGATCTGAACTCTTGTGTGGGATGCAATAACTGCATCGTCGCGTGCCAATCGGAAAATAATATTGCGGTGGTCGGCAAGGAGCAGACTCTCAAAGGCCGTCACATGCACTGGCTTCGTGTGGACACCTACTACAATGGTCCGCGTGAAAATCCTCAAGGATTCTTTCAGCCTCTGCCTTGCATGCAGTGTGAAAACGCGCCTTGTGAGCTGGTATGTCCAGTGCAGGCGACCATTCATAGTAGTGAAGGCTTGAATGACATGGTCTATAACCGTTGCGTGGGAACGCGTTATTGCTCGAATAACTGTCCCTATAAGGTGCGGCGGTTCAATTTCCTGCTATTCCAGGATTGGGAGACGCCGCAGTTTAAACTCATGCGCAATCCTGATGTCACCGTGCGCAGCCGCGGCGTGATGGAAAAATGTACGTACTGCGTGCAGCGCATCAGCGAGAAACGGATCGACACGGAGACGGTTTCGGTTCGCGAAGGCAAAGACATCCGCATCGGGGATGAACTGCAAACCGCCTGTCAGCAGTCATGTCCGGCCAATGCGATTGTCTTCGGCAACCTGAACGACCCGAACAGCCAGGTGAATAAGTGGAAGGGTCAGGCAAGAAACTATTCACTGCTGGGTGAGTTAAATACGAAGCCGCGCACAACATATCTGGCCGAAGTGCGCAATCCGAATCCCGAGTTGGAATTGAAGTCGGATTAGCTGACACCCGAGGCCTGATTTATGGAGCGCATGTAAGGCATGGCGACGAACACGCAGATACCCGTGGCAGACAGGCGAGTGCCGGTGATCGCGCCGGGCCACACCTTCTCCACCATCACCGATAAGATCAGCAATATTGTGCTGAGTCGTCCCATCTCTTTGGGATGGATCCTCGGCTTTCTGATCGTGTTTGGGATGATGAACATGTTGATGCTGGCCCTCGGTTACCTGTTTGTTAAAGGCACCGGGATCTGGGGCATCAACATTCCGATTGGTTGGGGATTTGCCATCGTTAACTTTGTTTGGTGGATCGGCATTGGCCATGCGGGCACGCTGATCTCCGCCATCCTCGCGCTTTTACGGCAGACATGGCGTAATTCGATCAACCGTTTCGCCGAAGCTATGACGTTGTTCGCGGTGGCATGCGCAGGTATTTTCCCGCTGGCACACACCGGGCGTCCTTGGCTTGCGTACTGGCTCTTTCCGTATCCCAACACCATGCGTTACTGGCCGAACTTTCGCAGTCCGCTGGTGTGGGACGTCTTCGCGGTGTCGACTTACTTCACGATTTCGCTGGTGTTCTGGTTTATAGGATTGATCCCCGATCTTGCGACTTTGCGTGATAAGGCTGAGAGTAAGTGGGTCCAGCGTATCTACGGATTGCTGGCCATGGGATGGCGGGGCTCCGCTCGCCACTGGCATCGTTACGAGACGGCTTACTTACTTCTCGCTGGTCTCGCGACGCCGCTGGTGCTCTCGGTGCACACGGTGGTGAGCTTCGATTTCGCCGTCGGCATCGTTCCGGGCTGGCACACTACAATTTTCCCCCCCTACTTTGTTGCCGGTGCTATCTATTCCGGATTCGCCATGGTGCTGTGTCTGGCGATTCCGATCCGCACGATTTACAAATTGGAAGACTTCATCACCATGCGGCATCTTGAGACCTCAGCCAAGGTTATGCTGGCGACCGGCCTGATCGTCGCCTACGGCTACGGCATGGAGGCCTTCATGGGCTGGTACAGCGGGAGCCAGTTCGATTCGTTCCTGCTGTGGAATCGGCTGCATGGTCCTTATCGGTTCGTATACGCGGCGTTGCTGGGCTGCAACATTTTTATCCCACAGGTTTTGTGGCTGAAAAAATTCCGCGTATCCACCGGATGGCTTTGGCTGATCTCGTTCATTGTGCTCGTCGGCATGTGGTTGGAGCGCTTCATTATCGTCGTAGTCAGCCTGAGCCGTGATTTCCTGCCTTCTTCGTGGGGTCAATACTACCCAACCAAGTGGGACTGGATGACGTTCGCCGGCACCATCGGTTTGTTTCTTACGGCGATGTGGCTGTTCGTGCGCATCCTGCCCATGATCTCCATCTTCGAATTGCGCACCTTGCTGCCGGAGGCGCATGCGCACGAGGTCCCGGAGGTGAAGCAATGAGTGATGTGACCACTTACGAATCTCCGGGCGCCGATCGCAAGATCTATGGATTGATGGCCGAATTCGACTCGGCACAGGAACTGCTTGATGCTGCGCATAAGACTCATCAGGCGGGATACCAGAAGATCGACGCGTATAGTCCGTTCCCCGTCGAGGGCCTGGCAGAAGCCACGGGCTTTCACAAGAATAGCGTGGCTCTGCTTGTTCTGATTGGCGCGATCATTGGCGGGTTATCGGCATACGCTCTTCAGTATTGGGTCGCGGTGATCACCTATCCGGTCAATGTCGGCGGCCGTCCTTTGCAATCGTGGCCTTCATTCATCATTGTGACTTTCGAATTGACGATTCTTTTCGGCGGCGTCACCGCCGCGATCGGCATGCTCGCGCTGAATGGCCTGCCCATGCCTTATCATCCGGTGTTCAATGTGCCCGAGTTCGCCAAGGCCTCAGAAAATAAATTTTTTCTCGTCGTGTTCTCGAGTGACCCAAAATACGATGCCGCGCGCACGCGTTCGTTTCTGAACGAACTTGCGCCACGGATGATCGCGGAGGTGCCAAGCTAGCCATGCAGAGCTCAGCGACTCCGAACCTCCGAATAGTTCTGCCCGTGCTCGTGGTGCTGATTGTCATCACCGCCGGATGCCGTATCGATATGCACATTCAGCCTTATTACCGGCCCATGGCGAAGAGCGATTTTTTCGCGGATGATCGCTCGGCCCGCATGCCGGTCGACGGTACGGTCGCGCGCGGCGATCTCCACGAAGATACCTATTTCAATACGGGCAAGATCGGCAGCGCCCCGGGCGATTATCTGCCCTTCGCTGCGACTGCCGAAGTTCTGGCACGTGGACGCGAGCGTTTCAACATCAATTGCACGCCCTGTCACGGACGCGTGGGCGATGGCAATGGATTTATTCCCACGCGCGGATTCCGCCGTCCGCCGTCGTATCACATCGAGCGTTTGCGCAAGGCGCCAATCGGATATTTCTTCGATGTCATGACCCACGGCTTCGGCGTCATGCCTGAATACGGCTCACAAGTCGCGCCGCGTGATCGCTGGTGCATCGCGGCCTACATCCGGGCGCTGCAGTTGAGCCAGAATGCATTTGCGAATGACATTCCCGCAGGACAAAAAGTTCCGTCACCTCCGCCGCAGTTCCGCGACATCGGCAACGGCGCTACGCTACCCGAAATCGCGCCTGCCGCGCCGGCTGCCGAAGGGGAGCCCAAATGACCACGGCCGCTATCAATAAGTCGGATCTGATGGCTCCGCCCGTCGCCCAGGCCATCCAGCAGCGATCGCTCGTGATTGGTGTAATTGGCGCGGTCGCCTCCGTCGCTGGCGCTTTTCTCGCTCCCGACAGTTTTTACTCCGCCTACCTTACAGGCTTCATGTTTTGGCTGGGCCTCTCGCTCGGATGCATGGCCATCCTGATGCTCTACCATCTGGTCGGCGGCGGGTGGGGCACGGTGATTCGCCGCATTCTGGAATCGGGCATGATGACGCTGCCGATGATGTTCGTCCTCTTCATCCCGATTTTGCTGAATCTGCCCAGGCTTTACTTCTGGGACCGTGCAGAGGGATTGGCGGATCCCAAGATCGCGGACATCGCACATAGTTATCTCAACCCGACTGGCATTACGGTGCGCTACATAATTTATTTTGCGATCTGGATCGGGATGGCGTACTTCCTGAATCACTGGTCGACCGAACAGGACTCGATCGTCGGCCAAAGCACTCTGCGTTTCCGCGCCATGAGTTCGATTGGCCTGGTGATCTACTCCTTCACGATTTCTTTTGCCGTCATCGACTGGGTGATGTCGCTGCAGGCACGCTGGATCTCGACCATCTACGGACTTCTCTTTGTGGCGGGCGAAGCGCTCTCTGCCTTCTGCTTTTGCGTGGTGATTGAGACCATCCTCGGCAAGCGCAAGCCGATGTCCGACTTTATTACGGACACCGAAGTCCACGATCACGGCAAGCTGATGCTCGCCTTCGTTATGGTGTGGGCTTATTTCAACTTTTCTCAATGGCTCATAATCTGGGCCGGTAACTTGCCTGAAGAGATTCCGTGGTACGTGCGACGACTGAAGGGCGGCTGGGAGGATGTCGGCCTCTTCCTCGTCATATTTCATTTCGCAGTCCCCTTCGCACTCCTGCTGTCGCGGCAATTAAAGCGTAAAGCGCGGACCCTCGTGTGGCTGGCGTCGTGGCTCATCCTCATGCGCATGGTTGATATCTTCTGGCATATCGAGCCGGCGTTCCATCCCACGTTTCATTTGAGCTGGGTGCTTTTCGCGATCATTGCGGGTATGGGCGGTCTTTGGATGGCTTACTTCTTCCGCAACCTGCGATCGCGTCCGTTGCTGGCGGTGAACGCGCCGCAGACGCTGAGGCTGCTAGGGTCGCATGAGTAACGATACGAATGGCGAAACGAGCAAATAAGTATGAGTGACGAAATGATGAATCAGGGCCATCCTGGCCACGAAGTCGAGTTCGAACACGAAGACCTGAGTACCCGTGGCGTCTTCGCCTTCATGATCGGGCTCGCGGTGACTGGTGTCGTTATCTATTTCATCATCGTCGGAATGTATTCGTTCCTGGATAACTATGAGCGATCGCAGATGGCCTCTGCCAGTCCGTTAGTGACTACGAAGGGGGCGATGTCGCGCGTGGTGACGCAGGCGGACATGGATAAAGCGTTCAAGGACAATGGCGCTCCCATGCTCGAAACCAACGAGCGCGGCCAGTTTAAGGACTTTCTGATCAGGCAGGAAGACCAGCTCAACAGCTACGGCTGGGTCAACCAAAAGGATGGCGTGGCGCACATTCCGATCGAGCGCGCCATGGAGTTAATCGTCCAGCGTGGATTACCGGTAGTTCCGCAAGCGAAAGCGGGTGGAATAACAACCGCCGCGGGCAAAGCGCCCGAGAAGAAAGGCGTGGAAGCGCCCCAATGATAAGTCTGTACAACCATCGCCGGAAAGGAAACGCTGTGGGCTGTAAAAGCAGTTTCGCCAACTCGGAAGAGGGCACGGAGCTTCACTCCGCGGAACGGACGAATGCGTCCGTTCCTACGTATTTCCTTGTCGTCGCCGCAGCATTGCTGCTCATGCTCGCTGCCGCTCCGTTGTTTGCTCAGGGACGGGGGCCTATGTCGGGCGGCATCATGACTCCGCCTGCCAACCAGCGGCCGCCAGGGCTGCAGTTCGTCGGCATCGATCAACATCTCAACGCCGATGTTCCTGTCAACCTCGAGTTTCGCGACGAACTCGGCAATCCTGTCAAACTCGCCGACTACTTTGGCCATGGACGCCCCGTCATCCTCAACCTGGGCTATTACCAGTGCCCGATGTTATGCAGCGAACTTCTGCAAGGGCTGGTCGGTTCGATGAAGGCGCTGACTTTCGATCTCGGCAAGGATTTTGACGTCGTCACCGTGAGCTTCGACCCGCGCGAGACCACGGAAATGGCTGCAGCAAAAAAACGGGACATCATGAAGCGCTATGGCCGCGCGAATTCCAATCAGGGCTGGCACTTTCTTACCGGTAAGGCTGATCAGATCAATGCACTGACCAAGGCGGTGGGTTTCGAGTACCAATTCGATCCGAAGACGGAGCAGTACGCGCACGCGGCGGCGATTGTGATGCTCACACCCGACCATCATGTTTCGGGATACTTTTATGGCGTCGAGTTCTCTCCCAAGGATTTGCGCCTCGGGCTGGTGCAGGCCTCGCAAAACAGAATTGGAAACATCGGCGACCAGGTGCTGCTGTACTGCTACCACTACGATCCGAGAACCGGGAAATACGGAGCCATCATCAGCAATATGTTGAAGCTGGCGGGGCTTGCGACCCTGCTCATTCTGGGGACATTTGTGTTCGTCATGTTCCGCGCCGATCATCACTCCGTTCATGGTTCTGATTCCGGTGCGGGTCGCGATTTGAGACGAGTTACGTAATTATGTCGAAATTTCTACCTTTGTGGCCCGACCAGGCCTCGACCATGGCAAGCCAGGTGGATATGCTCTACATCTATCTGCTACTGGTTGCTGGCGTCATGACGACGGGTATTTTTCTTGCTGTCACCGTGCTGGCGATCAAGTATCGTCGCGTGCCTGGTCGCGGAGCACAGCAGATTGAAGGTTCCACCGTCCTTGAACTGGCGTGGTCGATCATCCCATTTTTTGTGATGCTGACCTTCTTCGTCTGGGGCGCCGTCATCTACTTTCAGGAGCGCACTCCTCCCGCCAACTCGACCGAAGTTTACGTCGTAGCGAAGCAGTGGATGTGGAAGGTCGAACACATGGAGGGGCAGCGCGAGATCAATGAATTGCACGTTCCCACCGGCCAGAACGTCAAACTCATCATGACCTCGCAGGATGTGATTCACAGCTTCTTCATTCCGGCTTTTCGTATTAAGCAGGACGTGCTGCCGGGCCGCTACACTACGCTTTGGTTCAAGGCAACGAAACCGGGCCGCTACCACCTGTTTTGCGCCGAATACTGCGGGACGATGCACTCCGGGATGGGCGGGGATATTGTCGTCATGGAGCCGCAGGAGTATGCGCAGTGGATGGCCGGCGGAGCATCCCCGCCATTGCAGGATACTGGCAAGGAATTATTCGCGTCACTCGGATGCGCTACCTGCCATCGTTCTGACGTGCAGGGCCGCGGACCGAACCTCGCCGGAATTTATAACAAGCAGGTTCAACTTGAAGACGGACGAACGGTAGTGGCGGATGAGAACTATGTTCGGGAGTCTATCCTCGATCCCACCGCGAAGATCGTGAATGGTTTCAAGCCCGTGATGCCGACCTTCCAGGGCATTGTCAGTGAAGAGGAATTGAACGCGCTGGTCGCCTATGTCAAATCGTTAAGCCAGCCACCGCCGGGAAATGCGGGACTGCAGAATCCACCAGCCACTTCCCCGGGTCAACCCCAGAATATGCAGGTGCAATAGTTATGGCGAGCATGACAATACCGGCGCAGCAGACTCCGAAATTGAACTATCTCAACAACGGGCACACGCTCAGATCATGGCTGTTGACCACCGATCATAAGCGCATCGCGTTGCTGTACCTGCTTTCGGTGACCGCGTTTTTCTTTCTCGGCGGCTTTTTTGCCATGCTCATCCGCCTCGAGTTGCTGACCCCGCAGGGCGACCTGATGCAGGCCGACACCTATAACAAGGTGTTCACGATGCACGGCATGATCATGGTGTTTTTCTTTCTGATTCCGGTCGTGCCCGCCGTGCTCGGCAATTTCCTGGTGCCGTTGATGATCGGGGCGAAGGATCTCGCGTTCCCGCGCATCAACCTGCTGAGCTGGTATCTCTACGTCATCGCTGGAGCGCTCTTCCTGCACTGCATGATGAACGGAGGTGTCGATACCGGGTGGACGTTCTACACTCCGTACAGCACGGTCGGCAGCAATACAAATGTCATTGAAGCTGGTCTGGCGGTGTTTATCGCGGGTTTCTCGTCCATTTTTACCGGACTTAACTTCATCGTTACCATTCACCGCATGCGCGCACCCGGCCTCACCTGGGACCGCCTGCCGCTCTTCATCTGGGCGAATTACGCGACCGCGCTGATTATGATTCTCGGAACGCCGGTGGTCGCCATCACCATCGTGCTCGTGGCTGTCGAGCGCGCCTTCCACCTCGGTATCTTCGATCCCGCGCTCGGAGGCGATCCACTTCTGTTCCAGCATCTGTTCTGGTTCTACTCGCATCCGGCGGTGTACATCATGATTTTGCCTTCGATGGGAGTAATCAGCGAACTCATCACTTGCTTTTCGCGCAAGCGCGTATTTGGATACAAGTTCATTGCGCTCTCCAGTATTGCGATCGCGGTCATCGGCTTTCTCGTCTGGGCGCATCACATGTTCGTGGCTGGTATCTCGCTCTATGCTGCCATGATTTTTTCCTTCCTCACATTCTTCGTCGGTGTGCCCTCAGCCGTAAAAGTCTTTAACTGGACGGCTACCCTCTACAAGGGGTCGATTACTTACACCACGCCGATGCTCTATGCTTTCGGCTTCATCGGACTTTTTACCATCGGCGGATTGACCGGACTTTTCCTGGGAACGCTTGGCATCGACGTTCACGTCACGGATACATATTTTGTGGTTGCCCACTTTCACTACGTCATGGTGGGCGGTGTGCTCATGGGATTTTTGGGGGGCATGCATTTCTGGTGGCCTAAAATCAGCGGGCGCATGTATCCGGAAGGCTGGGCGAGACTCTCGGCATTGCTGGTGTTTGTCGGTTTCAACCTGACATTCTTCCCGCAATTCATTCTCGGCTACGTGGGCATGCCGCGCCGCTACTGGCAGTATCCGGCGGAATTCCAGGTGCTCAACGTGCTCTCGACCGCGGGTGCGAGCGTGCTGGCCGTGGGCTACCTGTTGCCCATGATTTATTTCCTGTGGTCGCTGCGCTACGGACCGATTGCCAGTGACAATCCGTGGAACGCCGCCGGCCTGGAGTGGAAGACCACGTCGCCGCCACCAACGTTCAATTTCGACGAGACTCCCGTAGTCACCTGGGAAGCTTATAACTACGACGAGATTCCAGACGTGGAACTGGAGGCTCCCGTTGCCCGATAGCCAAGCGACTCCTGGTTCAGCGACGATGGAACACGAAGCCCACAATCCGGCGCTGCTTCACCACTTCGCCGACGCTCAGCAACAAAAGAACGCTGCCTCGCTTGGCATGTGGCTGTTCCTGGTGACGGAGATCATGTTCTTTGGCGGCATGTTCTGCGCCTATCTGATTTACCGGCTGAAGTATTTCGATGCCTTCGCCGCCGGAAGCCAGCAACTCAGCATCAAGCTGGGAGCGTTTAATACCGCGGTGCTGATCGTCAGTTCGGTCACGGTTGTATTGGCAGTGAAGGCTGCGGAAGCAGGTAAGCGCAAGTTGCTGGTCGGCTATCTTGTGGTCACCGTCCTGCTCGGCATGACCTTTCTTGTTGTCAAAGGTTTCGAGTATAAGGAAAAATTCGAGAAGCACCACGTTCCCGGTTCAACGTTCAGTTTCACCGAGAAATTCGACGACAACGGCAAGCAGATCCCAGTCAATCCAAAACATGCCGAGCTTTTTTTCTCAATTTATTTCGTCATGACCGGCATGCATGCTCTGCACATGATCATCGGTTGCGGGCTGTTTACTGGCCTTGCGATCCTGGCATGGAAAGGACATTACTCGCCCGGCTACTTCACGCCCATAGAAAACGGCGGTTTGTACTGGCACCTGGTGGATATCATCTGGATTTATCTGTTTCCGTTGCTGTATTTGATAAGCCGGCACTCGTGAGTAACGCACAGAGCAGTCGCGCGGAAATAAATAAGAGTTAGGAACCAGAACGGATTTCGAGGTTTGCCATGGCAGAACACGAACAGAACGTCGAACAGGACTTGGTGGTCGAGCACGAGCACACCACCCACTCCCAAGGCTTTTACCTGGTCATTGGCGCCATCCTGCTTATCCTGACGGCAACCACGGTGGGCGCGGCTTTTGTCAACCTTGGTCCTTTCAACCCCGTCATCGCCCTCCTCATCGCTACCATTAAAGCCACGCTGGTCATAATCTTCTTCATGCATGTCAAAGGTGCGAGCGAAAAGTTGACTGCGGCTGTCGTCGTTTCCGGCTTTTTCTTTCTCGCAATTCTGTTGTCGTTATCATTGGCCGATTATCTGACTCGCTCCTGGCGGTAGCGTTTCGTGTGGCGCGGGCGCCCCGCCCGCGAACGCTGCGAGTTAGATCACAGCCTGCGGTAAAAGCGACATTTTCCTCGCTTCGCGGTCCCTCGCCGACTGCGATGCAACGATCGCGCAAGAGCTTCGCGGGCGAGGGCGCCCGCGCCACACAATCTGCCCTTGCGTTCCCAAGCCCGCATCCACGAAGATGTTCTGTGCCTTATGCCGCAAACGATTGCTCCACCCTCGCTGCATTCCGCTCAACTCGATGCCGCTGCGATTGAGGCCGCACTCCGCCGCCACCTTCGTGGAGAAGTTCGCTTCGATGCGGGCAGCCGCGCACTCTACGCCACCGATGGCTCCAATTACCGCCAGGTGCCGATCGGCGTCGTAATTCCTCGCGATAAAGAAGACGTTCTTGCCACCGTCACCTTGTGCCGCGAGCACCGCGCCCCGCTGCTGGCACGAGGCGGAGGCACATCTCTTGCCGGTCAGTGTTGTAACGCCGCCGTCGTACTCGACTTTTCCAAATACATGGCGCGCATCCTCGAGGTCGATCCCGCACGCCGCATCGCGCGCGTCGAGCCTGGAGTCGTTCTCGATAATCTCCGTGCCGCGGCTGAGAAACACCATCTTACGTTCGCGCCAGATCCTGCCACGCACGACCGCTGCACACTCGGAGGTATGATCGGCAACAACTCTTGCGGCGTCCATTCGATCATGGCCGGCAAGACGGATGACAATATCGAGGCGCTCGAGATTCTCACCTATGACGGCCAGCGCATGCACGTGGGGGCTACCCGCGCCGAGGACTTCGAACTCTTCATTCGCGAAGGCGGACGCCGCGCCGAAATCTATTCTGGACTCAAGTCTCTCGCCGATCGCTATGGCGAGCAGGTGCGGCGCCAGTTTCCCAATATTCCGCGTCGCGTTTCCGGATACAACCTTAACCACCTGCTCCCTGAAAGCGGCTTTCACGTGGCTCGCGCGCTCGTCGGATCCGAAGGCACTTGCGTCACGATTCTCGAAGCCACTTGCCGCCTCGTCGAAAGCCCGCCGGCCCGCGTGTTGCTCGTCATCGGATGGCCAGATGTTTACATCTGTGCGGACAACGTGCCGCAGATCATGGAGCATCGCCCCATCGGACTCGAGGGCTTTGACGACATCATGGTCAACGCGAGTCGCCACAAGGGAGTGAACCTTGATGCCCTGGCGATGCTTCCCGAAGGCTGCGGTTGGTTGATGGTCGAATTCGGCGCGGACACTGTCGCCGAAGCCGAAGCTCAGGCGCGGAAGTTGATGGAGACTCTCGATCGAACTGCGGCTCCGCCGAATATGCGCATGTTCACCGACCCGCGCCAGGCCAGGCGTATCTGGGATGTTCGCGAGTCGAGCCTGGGTGTGACGGCGCACGTCCCCGGCGAACCACTGCGCTGGGAAGGCTTCGAGGATTCGGCGGTTGGGCCCGATAAACTCGGCGCGTACCTTCGAGATTTGCGTAAGCTGATGCAGGCTCATCACTACGACGGATCGTTCTACGGACACTTCGGCCACGCCTGCGTGCACACGCGCATGGACTACGATCTGGAATCGACCGAAGGTATCCTCAAGTTTCGCCGGTTCATGGAAGAGGCTGCGGATCTGGTTGTACGCTACGGCGGCTCGATCTCCGGCGAGCATGGAGACGGCCAGTCTCGCGGTGAACTTCTTCCCAAAATGTTTGGGCCCGAACTCATGCAGGCTTTTCGGGAGTTCAAATCGATATGGGATCCCGATTGGAAGATGAATCCGGGAAAGCTGATCAATCCGTATCGGCTGGACGAGAATCTCCGGCTCGGCGCCGGTTACGATCCTTGGCAACCCGAGACGCATTTTAAATTTCCGGCTGACCACGGCAGCTTGGCCGCGGCCACGCTGCGTTGCGTTGGAGTCGGGAAATGCCGTCACGATTCCGGTGGAGTCATGTGTCCGAGCTATCGCGTAACGCGTGAAGAAGAGCACTCAACTCGCGGACGCGCTCACCTGCTTTGGGAGATGACGAAAAGAGATGTCATCAAAGATGGCTGGCAGAGCGAAGCGGTAAAGGAATCGCTCGACCTTTGCCTGGCCTGCAAAGGCTGCAAGAGCGATTGCCCGGTAGGCGTCGATGTCGCAACCTATAAAGCGGAATTCCTTTCGCATTACTACGAAACGAACCCGCGTTCTCTGAATGCGATGGCCCTTTCGAGAATTGATCTGTGGCTTAGAGTCGCCTCGCACGTACCGGGACTGGTGAACCTCACGACCCAACTTCCGGGACTGCGCGACCTCGCCAAGCTAGCCGCCAGAATCCCTGCCCAGCGCCGCATTCCGGCGCTCGCGCCGCAGACATTCAAAGATTGGTGGGAGCGGCGCGAGGCTTCGCCTCGCCGGACGGCCGAGGGCGGCCGTCCCCACGCAAGTCGTGCTAACTCCGTCCTTCTCTGGGCCGACACGTTCAATAATCACTTTCTGCCCTCCACCGCCAAAGCTGCCGTCGAAGTGCTTGAGGCCGCCGGATTCGACGTGAGCGTTCCGCGCGCGCACCTCTGCTGCGGGCGTCCGCTCTATGACGTCGGCATGCTCGATCGCGCCAAGGGTCTTCTGCTCCAGATCATGGACGAGTTGCTGCCTGAAATCGAAGCGGCCACTCCTATCGTCGTCCTCGAACCGAGTTGTGCGTCCGTCTTTCGCGACGAACTGACGAACCTGTTTCCCAAGGATGAACGCGCGCATGCTTTGTCGAAGCAAGTTTTCCTGCTCAGCGAATTTCTCGAACAGCGTGGAAGTAATTTTCCGCTTCCTAAGCTGCCACGCCGCGCGCTTATTCACGGACATTGCCATCACAAAGCGATCATGAAGATGACCGCCCAGGAAGCTGTATTGCGACGCATAGGCGTCGACTTCACTGCTCCGGCCCCTGGGTGCTGTGGCATGGCGGGAGCATTCGGCTTCGAAAAAGAAAAATATGACGTCTCGAAGGCGATCGGCGAACTCGAACTGCTGCCTGCCGTCCGCCAGGCTCCTACTGACTGGCTCATCGTTGCCGACGGTTTCAGTTGCCGCGAGCAGATCGCCCAGGAGACCGATCGTCACGCGTTGCACCTTGCCGAAGTTCTGCAAATGGCATTGCGCGAAGCCACCGAAACTCCCGAAGGCTTCCCGATGTTTGACCCGGTGCCGCAGCAGTATCCGGAAGACGCCTGGGTGCGGCCGCATCAGGCGGCCATTCGGAAATCGATGAGGCGCACCGGATTGGCCGTGGCTGGGATTGCGGCAGGAACGGCGTTGCTCCTGGCGCTGGCTAGAAAACGCTAAGCTCGTGTAGCGCGGAAATTCTTGTCCGCGAGCGACCGCCGCGAAACTGAGCCGCTCAGTAAGGCCGATTCTAAAATGCTGATACTAAACGCGTTAGCTAGTCCTCTGCCAATCCAGCCCGGTTTCTGGGACAATAGATATAGACAGTTGGACCCCTATGGAAACCGCTAATTCGACCCTCCCAGCCTCCGCCGTCGCTCCAAATCCCGTCGCGTCGTCGGTCCCCGCCGCCGCCATCGCCTCGAACAAGATGCTCCAGGGTTCGGTGCTGGTGCTCATCCAGTTTGACGTTTGCGAAGAGATCAACCTTGACTCCCTGCGCGACATCTTCGGAGCCAGACGACAAGAGGCTAGCTTCAAACATCCTGCGCCTGGATATGTTCGCTTCCAGAGGCCTCCGGTGGTGGAGCAGGTTGAACCGTTGGTGCTCGAAAGCGGCGAACGGCTTGACGTGCAGATCAAGTACTACGATTACGGCGTTCTGAGCGTCGTCTTCGAGCTGCCTTTTTCGGGAGACTGGGATACGCTTGTCCGCCTGGCCAGCCGCTGGGTTTGGGACACCGATTTCACGAGCTTTGCCCAGAAGATCGTTAAACAGAAGATCGAGCGTGCTCGCCCCGCGCTGGTCAAGCTTTACGATAGTTGGCTGCACGAAGATTATTTCGTATTTCATGTGCGCGACATCGCCGGCAATCCGTCGGCGTCCGAACTGCTTGCGGTGCACGGGGGACGCATCGCTCAGATCGTGCGCGGCGAAAATATGCCGCTCTCCGAGGGCGAGCAGCAGGAGATCATGCAGTCGAAGATTTCCTACTATCCCAATGATCTGGCCGTGATCAGCTGGAACGCTGCATTTCTATATGACTCCACCGCGGGCGCGGAGACGGTAATTCAGTTGCTCGAATACGCGAACTCGCAGCTGCTTGAATTTCGCCACTACGACGAACTGCTGACGCGCGAATTGCAAAGTGTTTACGATTTCATGGACCACGGTTCGATGGGCATCGCCGCCCGCTGGCGCACCGCGAAACGCGCCAGCCGATTGCATACCGTCCTGCTCGATGTGGACGAACTCACCGAGCGCGCCGACAACGCCATCAAGTTTCTGAGCGACATGTTTTCCGCGCGCCTCTACAAAGTTGCCGCATCGAAGATTGGAGTCACCGACTACAAAGACCTGGTTAACCAGAAGGTCCACACCGCTGAAGAGCTCTACCGCTTCATGGTCGACCAATTCCATCAGAGCCGCGCGTTCGTGCTGGAACTGATGGTGGTGATCATTCTGATCATTGATTTGATCTGGCTGTTCAAGGGCAGAACGCCGGTCTAGGGGGAGTTCCCAGTTCTCAATCAAATCAAACCACGTGGCGACGGACGCATTCGTCCGTCCGCGTTTAAGCGCCTGTCTGTAAAGAAGGAAGCCCCTGAATCCGCCTCCAGCAGCCCGTGACTTTGTCCGTTAGAAAACAAAGTCAAAGGCAGCGGACAAGAGTGTCCGCTCTACATTGGGCCGAACGAAGTTGACTCCTCCTACTTTATCGTTCCTGAAATTGTTAGTCCCAATGGATCGCTGCCTGCCGCATAGGGAGAGCTGGACAAGACGGTCAGCTTGCCGTTGCTGGCATTGATGCTGTAGCCGAGCAGTTGTTCCGCGTTGCTCAGGTAGAGAAATTTTCCCGATGGATCGGTTGCGATTCCGCGAGAAGCTCCGCCTGAAATCAGGAAGGGCGAACCGGGAATGTTGGAGAGTTCTCCATTGGCGTTATCGATGGCATACCCATAAATAGTGTTGTCGTTGTTGGTCATATAAACATAGCTGCCGGTTACGTCGGTGGCGATTCCCCACGGAGCCGCGCCTCCTGGAATCTCCGTTCCGGTGTAGGTCAACTTGCCGGAAGTGGCATTGATGCTGTAAACCGTGGCTCCGCCGGTGCCGAAGGATTCTCCATTGGCGACGTAGACAAATCTGCCCGTGGGATCAACGACGAGGGAGGAAGGCTCGCTGACTCCTGAGGGCGGCAGAAATGGCGAACCTTTGACGACCGTCAACTTGCCGCTGGTCGGATTGATGCTGTAGACGCTGACGCCCGCGGTATTCGCGCAACAGCCTTCGCCCACTATCAGAAAGCGTCCGGTTGGGTCGACGGCTACCGAGTCTGGCGCGACGATATCCGCTGTGAATGGAGAACCTTTGATCGCAGCCAGCACGCCGGTTTTCGGATCGATGGAGTAGGCATAGACTCCGTTGGTGTCAATGGCCACGGCGTAAACGAATCTGCCGCTGGGATCGACGGCAACCGAATAGGGGCTGTCGCCATTGGCGATCGTTCCTACCGAGGTAAGAGCTCCAGTTGCGGTGTCGACGGTGTATTCGCCAATGGTGTTGGTGCCATCACCGTTGGCGGTGTAGACGAATTCTCCGTTGGGTGAGACGGCGGTGGCGCGCGGAGAGCCGGATCCGAAGGGCGAACCTTTGACGGAGGTGAGGGCTCCCGACGAGGCATTGACGGTGAGGGTCGGAACTCCACCGGCAAGATCGGCGACAAAGACATAGCTGGGCGTGTAGGCAATCTTTGTGGTCCCGGAGCTGACAGCGAGTGAATCTGGACCGCTGCGGGCGCGGAAAGGCCCGGGCACCAATGCGGTCAGCACGCCGGTGCTGCTGGCGAGTGAGAAGCTGGAAATGTCGTCGGAGGTCGCGTTCGCGGTAAAAACAAACTTGCCGCTGGGATCGACAGCCACCGCGACAGGGGCGGTGCCGGTGCTTACGGGTGATCCGGAAATCGCGGTTAAAGCTCCGGTAGTCGCGTTGAGCGTGAATTCGGAAACATTGCTGGAGCCGGAGTTCGCCACATAGACAAATTTCGAAGCGGGATCGACTGCGATGGCAACGGGCTTTGAGCCAGCCGTGAACGGCGACCCGGAGATGCTGGAGAGGACACCGTTGGTTGTGTTCAGGCTGAATCCGGAAACATTGCCGGAACCGAGGTTCGCCACATAGAGAAACTTTCCAGAGTGAGTGAGAAACAGTCCTGATGGAGTGGTACCGGCAGTGAAGGGTGATCCGGAGACGGTGGTGAGAGCGCCGTTCGTGCCGTTAATGGTGTAGGCGGAGATGTTACTCGATCCGCTATTGGCGGCGTAGAGAAACCTGCCCGAAGGATCGACCTGGAGGGCGGCGGGACTGGTACCGGCGGGGAAAGGCGATCCCGAAACTGCGGTCAGGGCTCCGGTGGTGCTGTTGATGGTGTAGGCCGAGATGTCTCCAGAGGTCTTGTTCGCGACGAAGAGGAACTTGCCCGCGGGATCGGTGGTAACGGCCGAAGGAGCAGTTTTCGCGGCGAATGGAGAACCGGTCACAGGGGTGAGACTGCCATTTTTGAGATTCACGGAAAAAGCCGACACGTTATTCGAACCGGAGTTGGCTACGTAGAGGAGCGCACCGTTGGGGGTGACGGTTGCTCCAGCGGGCTTTTTGCCGACGACGACATAACCGTCATCGCGGAGTATGCCACTGCCAGCGCTCACGGTATAGACCGAAACCGTGTTGTCTTTCGCGTTGGCAACGAAGGCGAATCTCGGGACTGCGGTGGAGGCGAGAGCGAACTGGCTGAGTGGGAGCAGGACGGTGAGCGCTAAGAGCACTCTGGAAACTGGCTGGTGAATGCGCATACAGAACCCCCTATGGGGGAACAAGTATAGCCCGAGTTGGCTAGAGTGCGGAGCCTGGGCGAGCGGGAAAAGAGGCGCGGAGAGGGACGTTCGAGGGGGAACCAGGGGAAATCCCGTAGGCAAGCCGGGATCGGGCACCAATGCGGCAGACGCGAAAATGCCCGGGATTCTTGCGAATCGCGGGCACTTGTTATCGCTAAGAGATGGTGTCCGTTACCTAGACAGGGGTAACGTTCTCCGCTTGCCAGCCTTTCGGGCCTTTGGTCACGTCGAACTGCACGGTCTGGCCTTCTTGCAGGCTCTTGAAGCCGCCAGCTTGAATAGCGGAGAAATGCACGAAAACGTCTTCGCCATTTTGACGGCTGATGAAGCCATAGCCCTTGGCGTCGTTAAACCACTTCACTGTTCCTTGTTCTGCCATTGATGTTCCTATTCTTGTTACTTGATTGAAATGTGCTGAGAAGATTCGCTGCTGTGGAAGTGGTTGACGCTGGTTGGCGGTACCGACCTTCAACTGCTTGTGAGTCAAACTTAGCGAGTTCTAGTGTAGCACAGGTATGGAGGCGAATGAAGTAGGAACTTTCTGGTGTAGGTTTCTGCGTAGGACGTGGACTGGCAGGGCAGAGAGTGGTGGGTCCCACTCTCTGCCGTAAGTCCTTTTGACGCAATCAGATGGGACCGCTTGTCTGTCAGTCTGGAGAGTCAGAGATTGGTTTTACGTTACATTTATTGATACATCCTATGATCGCATTCCTCACTCTTGAACTTAGCATTGAGGCGGCGCATTCGCTTAAAGACAAGCGGCAGGTTACGCGCAGCCTCAAGGATCGTTTGCGATCCTCGTTTAACGTTGGCGTCGCCGAACTTGATCCGAGCCCACTATGGAATCAGGCGACAATTGGGGTGGTGAGCGTGTCGCATTCGCGCGATTACCTTGAGGGGTTGATGAAAAATGTGGAACGGGCGGCCACGCGGATCGCCAACAATGCGGGAGCGGAAGTAACGGATTCGTTTGTAGAATTCCTTTAAGGGCGCCGCGAATGTTGGGCGGTGCCAGGCGGGGCAAACCCCGTCTCTGCTTTGTTTTTCTTGCTCTGACGCTGTCGTTAGAAACCCGGTGTCAAACTGCGTGTGTCACTCTTCTTCGTCTCTCTTCTTGGTTCTTCTTAGTTCTTCGCGGACCGCAACTTTCTGATATTCTTACGAGTTTTCTCCATTCGAGGTGTGCCTTGGAGCAACGTGGGCGGAAATATCATCGCGGACGGCTTAGCGAGGCCATTCGCGAGGAGATTGAAACCATCCTCGAGGGCGAACTGGGTGATCCCCGCATCGGCCTGGCCCGGGTCACTTCGGTGATGATGGCCGAGGATGCGCGTTCGGCTCGCGTCATGGTCAGTGTTGCCGGGGATGAGGCTGAGGCCGAGCGCACTCTGGAAGGTCTGGCCGCGGCGAAGAACTATGTGCGGCATGAACTCGCCGAGCGTCTGCGTCTGCGCCGTCCTCCCGAATTGTATTTTCAGGTCGATCGGGCCGATGAATTGGAGAGCCGCGTCGACGAGCTTCTGGGGCGCGTCAAGAAGCGCGCTCGGAAGCGGGAGCCTAGCCCGTAAAGTGGCGCTGATTTGGAGGGGGCGCGCTCGCGAGGCGCCTGTCCCCACACCAGCTTCGAGAACTCAGAAATGAGAGCCGATGGCAAGAAGCATCTCAATGTTGGAGCGGGTTCTACAAGAAATCCGGGCACGTCACCGATTTGTAGTGACCTCGCACGCTCGGCCGGATGGCGATGGAATCGGGTCTGCGCTTGCTTGTGGCCAGATGCTGCGGATCATGGGGAAAGAGGCAGACGTTGTCATGCACGACGGCGTTCCTCGTATTTACCAGAACCTTCCCTTTGCGGATCGGGTTATTCACGCGGATACGGTGCCGTCGAACGATGCGGTCATATTGCTGGAATGCGACAGCATCGGGCGCACGCAGCTCGAAGGTCTCGAGGAATGCTTCCTGATTAACATTGACCACCATGCCAGCGGCCGCAATTTCGCCCACATTAACTGGGTTGATGCCACGGTGATGGCCACGGCGGAACTGGTTTTCCGACTTATCCGCCTGGCGTGCGTGCCCGTCGATCGCGAGATTGCCACCTGTCTTTACACGGCGCTGATGACGGACACGGGATCGTTCATGTTTGAGGGCACGAACGAACATACGTTTGCGGTGGCGCGGGAACTGGTGCTTGCGGGAGCGGACCCGGCGCATTGCGCACGCCACATTTATTTCGGACATTCGACGGCCAAAATGCGGTTGCTGGGCGCTGCCCTCTCAAACCTGCACCGCGAAGGCCCGCTGGCGTGGATCTGGGTGACGCAGGAACAGATGCACCGGTTGGGTGCACGCGAAGAAGATTGCGAGGGGCTGGTCAACTACGCGCTCTCGATGGCCGACGTGCAGGTTGCCATCTTCTTCCGCGAACTCCCAGGAGGACGGTATCGCGTCAGCCTGCGCAGCAAAGGGGAGGTAAACGTTTGTCCCGTAGCGGAGCAATTCGGCGGCGGGGGCCACAAATGCGCCAGCGGGTGTTCGATCGACGGGCCATTGGCGGTGGCCGTTTCGCGAATCGTGGAGCGCTTTCTGGGAGAACCTATGTTCTTGAAGGCGAACTCGGGGATTGTCTGAAACCCACGCGACGAATGAGTCCGCAACTGATGAATCCAAGAACCAATCCGCGGACCCATCGCACCGATATGTTGTTGCTGGCGGTGTTCTGCGGATTTCTTTTTTTCTACGGTCTCGCGTCGTTTGGTCTTGTTGGCGCCGACGAGCCTCGTTACGCGCAAGTAGCGCGTGAAATGCTGCAACGCTCTGATTGGGTTACTCCTGTACTGCAGGCCAAACCGTGGCTGGAAAAGCCCGTGCTGTATTACTGGCAGGCGATGATTTCGTTTCGAGCCTTCGGCGTCAGCGACCGGGCCGCTCGCCTGCCCGCGGCGTTCGATGCGGCCATGCTGATCGCGGCCGTCTATTTCTTTCTTCGTCGCTTCCTCCCGGGGAGTGAACTCGATGGTGCGCTGATTGCAGCCAGCTGTGCCGGTGTGGTTGGATTTGCGCACGCCGCCGCGACTGACATGCCGCTCGCCAGTTGCTTTGCCATTGCATTGCTTGGCTGGTATGCCTGGTATGAAAGCCGTCAGCGGGGGTATCTCGCGGCGTTCTACACTTTTCTGGCGCTTGGAACCCTAGCCAAAGGGCCGGTTGCGCCCGCTCTGGCCGCCGTGATCATTTTTCTTTTCGTTGCTGCGAAGCGTGACTGGCTTGCCATCCCACGCACCCTCTGGATCCCCGGCATCGCTCTTTACCTTGTCGTCATGTTGCCGTGGTACATCGCTGTCCAAGTGCGTAATCCGGAGTTCTTCCGGTTCTTTATCCTGGAACATAATCTGGGGCGCTTCTCGACGAATGTTTATCATCACCCGCAGCCTTTCTGGTTCTACGTGCCGGTGTTCATGCTGGCGATGATGCCGTGGACGGTTGTGCTCATTGTTGCCGTTGTCGAACGCGTCCGGGCGATTTGGACCGCCGGTAAGCAGACTCTCTCTAAATCGGATTCCTGGCCACTATTTCTTCTGATCTGGATGTCTGTGCCCGTGGTGTTTTTCAGCTTCTCGCACTCGAAACTGCCCGGCTACATTCTTCCCGCGGTTCCTGCGGGGGCGCTGCTGGTCGCGGACTATGTGGCTGGCCGCGAAGAAGACGGCAAGATGATTCCACCACTGCTCGCCGCCGCTCACGGAGTTCTGTGTGGATTGCTGATTTTTGCTGCTCTCTCTGTTGGCTCAATTGCGCTGCATCACCACTTGCAGTGGGAATCCTGGAGTGCCGTTGCTGCCAGCATAGCGGCCGTGTTTGCGGTTGGCATCAGTATTGCGTTGCGGACTCGCGCGGGTGTCCGACTGCTGAGCCGCGTCACTCTGTTCGCTGTGGTGGTGAGCGTCGCGGCCATTATCCGATTCGCTGCGCCGGTGATTGATGTTACTCAATCTGCGCGTCCCATCGCGGAAAGCATTCAGGCGTTCTCGCACGAACCGGTGCCGGTTGCGTTATATCATCTCAATCGCTTGCAGCGATACGGTCTGGAGTTTTATCTGAATCGTCCGGCAGAGTTTTATGAAAGCGGAAATATCCCGGTCGAGGCGCACGTCGTGGTTGGCGCGCAAGGTACGCAATCGCAGGTTGCGCAACTCGTTCCCGGGCGCCGAGTATCATACTTGACGAGTCTTCCGGCGGAAAAGGTGGATTTGTATTGGGTGGGAAAGTAGCGAGGCAGATCTCAGACTCGGATACAGAGAGCATCTTGATTTAGATCGCTGAGACCTGACGCCTTGGACCTGAGACCCTTTTTTATATGGAAATTCTCGATCTCCGACATTTCTCTTCCGCTGATCTTCGACCGCTGCTGGAAGACGAGATTGCCATGTGGGGACGGCTGCTGTCTTGGGACTATGCCACGTCGGTGGAGATGATTTTGCGCTACATGGATGCCAAAATCCTCCCTGGATATGCGGCGATCGAGCGCGGCAGCATCTTTGGGTATTCTTTCTTTGTATACGAGCAGAGCAAGGGAGTGATCGGAGACCTTTTTGTGCGGGAGTCGCCCCGCGAATCTGGACGCGACGGTGGCCGCGGCCCCGACCGTCATGAAGTCGAAGAGCGGTTGCTCACGCACGTCATCGAAACTTTGCAGCAGTCGCCTGGCATCCATCGAGTGGAGGCGCAGTTACTGGCGCACAGTACGGGAGAGGTGGCGAATCCCTTCCTGCAACAGGGTTTCAGTCGTCATCCACGCGTTTTCATGAATTTCGAGATCGGGCGGCATCCGCAAACCGCGCCGCTGTTGCCACCACAGTTCGAAATGCGGCCCTGGTCGGAGCAGGAGTATCAGTCGGCGGCTGCGCTGATTACGGCCGCTTACCGCGGCCACGTCGATTCCGAGATAAACGATCAGTACCGCACCCTCACAGGTTCGTTGCGGTTTCTGAATAACATTGTCCGCTTTCCGGGATGCGGCACCTTCGATCCGCAGTCATCTTTTGTGGTTTTTCAACGCCGGACTCGCACGCTGGTGGGACTTATCCTGTGCTCGCTGGTGCGGCCCGACGTGGGCCACATTACACAGGTCTGTGTGCTGCCCGAATATCGTTCAGCCGGTTTAGGGGAAGCGATGTTGGCGGCGTCTACGAAGAATCTTCGCGGACGTGGATTCCGTTACATCTCGCTGACGGTAACCGAAGCCAACGACCGGGCGATTGCGCTTTATAAGCGCATTGGGTTTGAATCTACCCGGGTGTTTGACGCGTTCGTCTGGGAAGGCTAGACGAAACAGCGGCGGGATCGGCAACGCGCTTCGCGAATCACGGTAACACTAACACTCCATCTTTAGCCAACTCTCGACAGCTGTGTTTGTCTTCTGGGAGCCAACGGCTCGGAATCGGGTCAGGCCTGCTTTTTGTCAGTGCGTCGGTAGATACGGGGACGGTGGGGGCAGCCGCATTGCCTCCACCGCCTCCGCTTGGTATCTCTTTTTTAGGGGCTATGGCTGGCGCCGGTCTCGATTTTCCACATCCCGTCGAATCCGAGTTATCGCTCGCCGCAACATTCGGGGAGGCGCCGTCAGGCTGAGCGCCAAACGCATCGTTTATAGACACAGGCGATTCGGCGTCCGATTCCGGGCAGGCGCTCAGGTGGGATCCTGACGGCGATTCGTTGCTGGGGGGCACTTCGCCTGGGGCCGCTTCGCTCGCAGCCGCTTCGATTGGAGACACCTCGGGAACCACAAAGAGCGGCACGGTCGCGTCTTGGGATGCCGAGGGTTGCTCGCCGAAATGTAGCTGGCTCGGTCCGCGAGGCGTCGGATTCGCGGGCTGTGGCTGATCTGGAACGATCAACGCGAGATTTTCCATCTGAAGCTGCGCGGTCGCGGTTCCGGCCGTGACCGTGATGAAGACGGCGCAAGGGCCCACGTTTTCCGCGGAGGGGACGATGGATGCGGTGCCATCCTGCGCAGTCACGGTCTGCGACTGCGACGATCCAAGAATTATAGGCACGCCCTGACCCTGAGGGACTCGCGCCAGCGTGGTGGCGAAGGTGACGTTGACTCCGATGACCGGGTTCGCGGCGGTCGAGCCGTCGGTCACGCGCATGACGAGCGGTTGAAAGGTCTGGCCGGTGGGCACAATCTGCGATGATGCGCTCACTGTCTCCAGCGTCCAAAGCGAAGCTGGCGTCGAGAACAATGTGAAAGTCGTGCAGGGGGAATTGGTCGGTGCAACGCAGGCAGTTACCTGCACATTCGAACTGAGATTCGCGACCTGAGCCGTGATGGACGCAAATCCCGAGCCGTTGGTGGTCGCGCTTCCGGACGAAAGAGTTGCTGTGCCTTTGATGAGCGTGAAATTGACCTTGACGTTCGGCGTCGGTGCGCCAAGGTCGAGCGCCTGGACGGTGAGGGGAAGAGTGAGGCTCGCACCCTGGCCCACCCAGCGCGTTGGAGTTACGGCCGCCAAGTCCAGCGTTGATGAGGTTCCGACGACGGTCGCTTGTTGCGACTGCGGAGGCTGGTAGGAGGCTGGCGCAAGAGCGATGGTGATGGTGGCTGGTCCGGTCGCTGTCGGGGTGACGAAGCTGTAAGACTCTCCTGCTTCATTGCTCAGCACGGAACAGGAAGAAGCTCCAGCGCAGGAGGAGAATTGTAGGCCGGCGGTCGAACTCCAGGCGATGGTCGCGCCACTCACCGGCGTGACTCGGTCGGCGGCGACCGCGCGAACCCGGATCGCATTGGCGGCGGCGGAGCCAACAGGGGTTGAGGGTTCGCTTCCTTGCAGCATGAGCAGGAGATCCGTACCCGCGGCGCCATAGGTCAGCGCGCCAATCATTTGCGAAAAAGAGCCGCTCACCGGGTCGGTGACCTGGATGGTTGCCACTCCGTCCTGCGCACTGGCGGGCGCCGCTAATTGGATCTGGCTCGCTGATGCAGAAAGAGTGCTCGCGTTGTTGCCGCCCGCAATCGCCTGGAGCCCCGGGAAAATGGTCAGCCGCAGCCCCGGGCTGAATCCGATGCCGACGAGGGTGGTGGCGCCGCCGACGAGGCTGAGGCGCGGTGGAGAAACCGTATCTGAATAAAGCAGGTGGGCGTGATAGAAATAATCGGGCCGGCCGTCGCCACGGAAGTCGGCGACTGCCACGCGGAAAGTCTCGGACACGGCGAATTGAGCATCGAGGCGCGACATGCCGAAAGTCGCCGAGTTGAAGGGGACGGAGGTAGAGGAGGGGGCGGGACCGCCGCCTGAGTCGCTCAATTCCCAAATTCCGATTACTGGCAACAATTTGGTTTCGGTGGGCTGCGAGTTTTCGTCGAGGGCAGTCACCGCGATAGAGGCGGTCCGGTTGATCTGCGCGGTGAACTGAAAAAAGTCGGTGCTGCCGTAGCCGGAGATCCACGATCCCCATCCACCGCGTTGCGGGAGCGGAGCCGGATTCGCATACGTCGATCCGCTGCCGGGATGGGATTGCGCGATTTCGTCCTGCAGCATGAGGATGTCTCTCTCCGCATTCGAACCACTTGTTACCGTGACGACAACGGGAGCGAACGATCCCGAGGGGATTACCTGGGTGGGAGTGTAAGATTCGACGCCTTGGGACCAGTACGGGTCCAGCGCTTCCACAGTCAACTGATACTGGGCGATGGTTTGTCCGGTTGGAATCATCAATTGGCCCAGATCGAAAAAACCTTCGAGCGATGGATCACTGGAGCCCCACCGGCTGTAGGGTAGGCCGTTTGCGTCCAGGTAGCCGTCGATGATGTTGCCGGCGTTGCCGCAAAACGAGAATCCCGAGACCGAGGTGGCAACGTATTGACGCGAAGGCTGGCCCGAAACCATGAGCCTGGCAAGCACGTTGACGCCCTGCATGGGTTGCACCGCATTCCCTGATGCATCGGTGAAGTAGACGGTGCCGTAGACTCGGCCCGAGGGCTGCGGATTCGTGCCGCTGGGATAAAGCCTTGCCAGCGAGTCCATGTCATCCATTTTGGGGACGGCGGCGTTGGGATAGCAGATGGTGATGGGCACGCAGGAGATTGGATCGATAAAGTGCATCACCGGAAATCCGGCATAATCGTCGCTGGTGGGAACGGGTTTTCGAGTCAATACGTTCAGGTTGGCCTGGGACCATCCCAATCCGCTCGCCTGCCCGAGAACACGCACTAACCGGTACTGAACATCGGGAAGTTGGGAATTGGTGGCGGCACAGATTCCGTTGATGACGATCAGCGCATGCGCGATATTCCCGCCCATGGAGAAGTTGTCGGGGCCGCCATAGACAGCGTTGGTAAAGCAATCGGCCAAGTCTCCAGCGCCTTCGCCCAGAATGGCGTCGGTGACCGTACCGTCGTAGTCGTAGACAATTCCTACGGGAGTGCTGGTGGCAGAGGAAGTAATGTCGGCGGGGCCGGTGACGACTCCGAAGCCATTAGTTTGGATATTGCTGCCATTCACGTCCTCGGCGAGATGACCGGCCTGCGATGCGGTGAGGGAAACGCCGGGGATGGTGGTCCAAGCGCTAAAGGCGGAGGCGACCAAAGCATCGGCCTGAGCGCCGGTCAGGATCGGGCTCAAATCTCCCTGGTCGGTGAAATACTGCACCGATCCGTTCGCCCAGATGAGCGCCTGGCCTTCGACTCCGGGATTGTAGCCGGAGCCAGCAACAAAGGCAGGGCCTCCGGCGCAACTGACAACGGCGCTGCAGAGAAGAACGGAAACCGCCAGAATTCGTGAGGGCATAGTCATTGCTCGTTTCTGGCGCCGCGGATGGCGCGCTCCAATTGCATGACACTGACATTCGCGACGGCTTCGCGCGCGCGTGGATCGAGCGAGGAATCCGGCCGCGAGGATATGGCTGACTCTTGCGCAGATGGCGCTACGCTGTTGCCGCTCGAATCGAGAGCAACCTGGCCGAGCGATCCACCGACTGGACTGGTAAGGCCCAATCGACTCGGAGGGTACAAGAAGATCAGAATGTGCTGACCTTTGCTCATGGGGCGATGCATGGCCCATGCTCCCGCCCACTCGTGAATCGTCAGGACTTGTCCGCGCTCGACGCCCGCGATCGGCTCGTCCACGCGAAAAGTTAACTCGATGGCTGAAGTCGCGCCGGGAGGCTCCTGAATGGATGGCGAGGGCGTGGTGCTGGTCTGAACTGGTGAGTCCGACAGTGACAGCCCCGAGGGCGTCGCGAGTACGGTGCCGGCGAATATCATTCCGGCGCGGCGCGAGAGCTGTTCCCATCGCGGACCGAGGACACGTTCAGCCGCAATTTGATCCGAAGTCTGGGATGCGGCAAAGACGGAGAGGCAGAGGCTCGGCAGACAAATGTTCAGTAGACAGATCTTCAATAGACAAGCGGCAATAACCAAGCCGCGCCTTGACGGACGCATAGCGGTTCTCTTTCTGGAGGGAACGGAACCGGCAACGGTCCTGGGAGTGGAATCAGGGTAACGCGTTGCGGACTAGTCCGCTGTGCGCACGATCACTGTGGATTTGTGATGAATCGCTGCGTGTCCGGAGGGGAATCTGGCTAGGGAGACTACCGGGTTTGCGGAGTTAGAGCGGCCGCACCAGATCAAGTCCTTTGGTTGCGGCGGTTTGCCTTCTTGACGGCCTTCCGCTGTTTCTTATCGTATTTCTTCTGCGCTTTTCTCTGTTTCTTGTTTGCCTTGTTCAACATTTTTTGCTGTTTCTTGGCCGCCTTGCGGGATTCGCGCGCATTTTCCTGGGTACTCATGCGTTGCGCTTGAACCGGCATCGCGCAGGCGAGAGTCAAGACGGCCAGCAACATGAAAGCAGCGATTCGTTTCATACCCTCTCCGAACGGAAAACTCTGCAGAGATCTTACACCGATGCCGCAGCCGGATTACACATTGGGTGTTACTTCTGTAATCCCGCCGCTAGCTTTCCTCATGGGCTGAATAGTTTGCGAAGCTCGGTTGAATAGCTGTCGAGACCCTAAAGTGACTTTCTGTCTAAAAGCGGACCCTTTCAAACCATTCACGGAACACTTTCTAGTGAATTGTTTTCGTTTTCCGCGACATGTAATCCATCAATAAATATTGGCCGAGTGTGTATGGGGTGGTGAAGTAGGCCTTGCCTCGGCACATCTGCGTAACTTTCTGGACAAACTGCACCAGTCCATAGTCGGAGGCCAGCATGAACGTATTGATCAGCACCCCGGCCCGTTTGCACTTCGAAACCTCTTCGAGCGTTTGGCTGACCACGAGGGGATCGAGTCCGAAGGCGTTCTTGTAAATGCGTCCGTCTTCCAGCGTGAGGGCGCTGGGCTTGCCGTCGGTGATCATGACGATCTGCTTCATATCCTTACGCTGACGTTGCAGGATGCGTTGCGCCATGCGCAGGCCTTCGCGCGTGTTCGTGTAGTAGGGGCCGACCTTCACCCGCGCCAGTTGCGACAGGGGAACTTCTTCGGCCGAATCGTGGAATAACACCAACGAGAGCGAGTCTCCGGGATACTGCGTGCGAATCAACCGCGACAGCGCCATGGCAACTTTCTTTGCCGGGGTGAAGCGGTCTTCGCCATACAGAATCATGGAATGGGAGCAGTCAAGCATCAGCACGGTCGCGCACGAGGACTGATATTCGCACTGATGCACCTGCAAGTCGTTGTATTCGAGGTTTAGCGGAAGCCCGAGGCCCTCGCGCTGTATCGCGCTCGACAGCGTCGCGGTGATGTCGAGGTTCAGTGTGTCGCCAAATTCATACTGCTTCGATGCGCCGCTCGCTTCGATGCCGGTGGCCATGTCGCGCGTGTCATGACGTCCGAAACTCGATTTGCCGAGCGACCCCAGCAGGTCGCGGAGCGCTTTGAATCCCAGGAAGTCGAGGCTTTTGTCGGTGATCTCGAACTTTGCCTGCTGCGCGTCGCCGACTTGTCCGTCGACACTCGACTGCTTCGCCGGATCGTGCGCCGGGGCTTCGAATGGACGATCAATTGAGATGTAATCTTCCTGCTGCATGCGCTCGATCAGCTTTTCGATCAGTTCCTCGAGTGTGCCTTCCATCTGCATCTGCTGCAGACGTTCGCGCATTTCTTCGTCAAACATTTCCCCGTTGAGCAGGGCTTGTTCTAGTGCTCGCTTCAATTCCTCCAGAGTCTGCTCGCCTTCGGGCAACTCATACCAGAAATTGTCGTTGAATCCGCTCTGCAGAAAATAGTCCGAAAGGGCGCCGAGCAGGTCCTCCATGCTCATCTCGCTGGAGGGGTCGGCGATGTATTTGGAGTAGCGGATGCGTTTCATAAAGAACAGGTCTCAGGTGTTAGGTCTCAGGGAAATCTCAAGAAGCCGGCTATCGCAGAGGGTTTCCTGAGACCTAACACCTGAGACCTTTAATTAAATCCACGATTCCGCCCAAAGTTAGTTTCGTCGCGCTCAAAAGACGCTTTTTCCGCGACTTTGATCGGCTTTTCGCCGGCTGAAAAGACGCGTTCTTCGTTGCGCCCAATTTTCTTGTGCGCGTGCAGGCCTTCGAGGACGAACTCCGCTGCTGACACCTGCATTTCGACGCTGTCTTTCGGCCCCACGTTCAGTTTGACGAGCTTTTCCATCAGCCCCTGAATCTGGCGCAGGCCTTCCAGTACTTCCTTTGCGCCGGCGTTGTCGCTGAGTTGAATCTCGCCGCCCAGGTCGAACCACTGCACCGCCTGATTCAGGTTGACGCCATGAAGATAAGTATCAAACGTCTTCGCAATCGCGGTGCGGATTAATTCCCGGCTCACATGATCCGCACCCTTCATTTCGCCTTCGTACTCCAGTTCGAGTTTGCCGGTGATCGCGGGCAACGCGGCGTAGATGTCGCTGATGCGGGGCACGATCAATTTTTCGTCGTGCGTCAGGGCACGGCGCTCGGCATTCGACACTACGTTTTCGACGGCTGAAATCGGCAGGCGCTGGCTTACTCCCGAGCGCTTGTCGATCTTTTTGTCGTCGCGCGCCGCGAAGGCGATGCGCTCGATCACCTCCTGCACATACCGTGGAATATGCAGCCGTGAACCATTGCGATCACCATCACCGCTATTCTTCTCACGGTAAGTCTCACGATCGAGCCAAGCTTCCTGCACGGTGATTTCGATGCCTTCTTCTACAGTGGCTGGATAGTGGGTGCGAATCTCGGAGCCGATGCGATCTTTCAGCGGCGTGATGATTTTGCCGCGGGCGGTATAGTCTTCGGGATTGGCACTGAACACGATCGCAACATCGAGCGGCAAGCGGATGGGGTATCCCTTAATCTGCACGTCGCCTTCCTGCATGATGTTGAAGAGTCCAACCTGAATCTTGCCGGCGAGATCGGGCAGTTCGTTGATGGCAAAAATTCCGCGATTGGCGCGCGGCAGCAACCCGTAGTGCACAGTGAATTCGCTGGAGAGTTCGTGGCCTCCGCGCGCCGCCTTGATGGGATCGATGTCTCCGATCAGGTCCGCAATGGTGACGTCGGGCGTTGCCAGCTTTTCTACATAGCGGTGGTCGGGAGTGAGCCATGCAATGGGCGTGGCATCGCCTTGTTTCGCTACCAGTTCCTGGCAACGGCGGCAGATGGGGGCATACGGATTATCGTGGATCTCGCAGCCGGCGACGTATGGCATCTGCGGATCGAGCAGAGTGGTAAGCGCCCGAAGAATGCGGCTTTTCGCCTGTCCGCGCAATCCGAGGAGAATGAAATTATGTCGCGAGAGGATGGCGTTCACGATTTGCGGCACCACCGTGTCGTCGTAACCAACGATGCCCGGAAAGATCGGACTGCCCTCACGCAGCCGCGACATAAGATTCTGGCGCAACTCGTCTTTTACCCGTCGCGAACTGAGACGCTCGGCAGTGAAAGGACTTTGGCGCAGCTCGCCGAGAGTCCTGGCAAAACTCATGATGGAACCCCCACAGAAACAAAGTACCGAAACAACGTTACGTGGATTATACCGCTCGGGAACAGCTGTGAGCTCTCCGCTCTCCGCTGTGGGTTTTCGGTAGTGTCACGGTTTCCGTCGACGCGCGCTTGAATGGATCTCCGCAGAAACCCTGCTACTATCTGTTTTTGCACCCAGAAGGGAGCAATCATGCGTTGGTTCCACTATGTGGCGTACTTCTTCGGAGGCCTATTCCTCGCAAACGCCCTACCCCATCTCGGAAATGGGATCTCGGGACATGCGTTCCAAAGCCCCTTCGCATCGCCACCCGGTGTGGGCTTGTCTTCCTCGACAGTCAATGTCCTGTGGGGCCTTTTCAACCTAGCCGTCGGCTACTTACTCGTCTGCCGTGTCGGCAGTTTCGATCTGCGCAAGACCCCGCACGTGCTCGTCCTCGGGGCGGGCATTCTCGTCATGTCGATGAATCTCGCGCACTGGTTCGGGCGGCTTCACGGAGGGCGGTGAACCTGATTTTTACCAATCAGAAAACTACCAGCTAATTTTAGTTCCAGCGCGCTTTCGCGGCTCGCCTCAAACCCGGCAGAATTGCTTCGAGATAACCGACAACCGCTTCCAGACGTTTTGCTTCCGAAAGTGTCGCGAGAAGATTCTGTTTGAAATCGAGATCGAGGGGAAGCGACCCTGCGAGCAGGAAAGAAAGATTACCGCCATGTTCGGCGGGGCCGTCGGGTTCTGTGCCGGCCAGTTTTGCGATCTCCGCGTGCAAACGCACGGCCTGCGTCACGATTTCGTTTGCCGGCTTGTCAGGTTCGTCTTCCACCACCGAAATCTCGGCCCGCAAAAAAGAGCGGTCCTGGTTGACCTCAATTACCTCAAAGCGCTCAACCCCTCGGGTCAGGATATCCATGCGTCCATCGTCGTATTTCTTGGTGACCGACAGGATTTCAGCAGTGCAGCCGATGTCAGCGACTCCGTCGGAAGACGCGCGCACCACGCCGAACGGTTTTTTCTGCTCCAGGCATTCCGCGATCATCTCTTTGTAGCGTGGCTCGAAGATGTGCAACGGCAAGGGAACTCCCGGCAGCAAGACCAGTTCGAGCGGGAAGATGGGTAAGAGCGAACTCACGGTGGCTCCAGTGCTGACGATTTTACGCTATAAGAAGTTGTCAGTTGTCAGTTCTCAGTAGAAGCGAACGGCTCTTGGGTTGTTTCTGAGAACGGAGAACTGGGAACTGAGAATTTGCTGGCATTGACTTGCTGCGCTCGCCGCGATACAAGAGCGCAATGGAGATGGATGGGAAAGTGGTGGTGGTGACCGGGGCCTCCATGGGAATCGGGGAGGCGATTGCCAAGGTTTTCGCGGACGCGGGAGCGAGTGTGGCCTTGCTTTCGCGCGATGCCAGCCGCGCCGACGCTGCCCGCGGGCGGATCGGCAACACACAGCGCACGCTGGCCACGGCATGCGATGTTTGCCGCCGGGAAGATATCGAACGCGCGCTTGCCCTAACGCTGCAGCGCTTCGATCGCGTGGATGTGTGGGTGAATAACGCGGGCGTGGGCATCCGCGATTCCGTTGCTGAGGTGGATCCCCCGGTGTATCGCGAGTTGTTCGATACCAATTTTTTCGGCACGATCGCCTGCATGCAGGCTGTGGTGCCGCCGATGAGGGCAAAAGGCGGCGGAGCGATCATTAACATTTCGAGCGTCGCGGGACACATTCCAGTGCCGTTTATGACTTTGTACTGCGCCAGCAAATTCGCCGTGAACGCTCTTGGGAAAGGCGCCCGGATGGAGCTGAAACGCGACAATATCAATGTGCTTACCGTCTGCCCTGGCTATGTAAGCACTGGTTTCGGCGAGCACATGGTCGCCAATCGTAAGGGCAACGTGCGTCCGAAATCGGTGCGCGGGATCACAGCCGAGCGGGTGGCACAGGCCGCCTATCGCGGATATCGCCAGAAAAAACGTGAGGTCATCGTGCCCTGGACGATGATTCCGGTCATCAAGCTCTACCAGTTATTCCCCGGATTCGTGGAGTGGGGGATGGGTAAGGCCATGCGGAATTCGCATTAACACCGCGACTGCGTGGTCGCCACTACTGTATCGATGCCAGCGGAGAGTCGGGCGGCCCAGCCTGGCTGCCGACCTGCCGGACGGGCGAGACGCCCGTCGCTCCACGAGACGCGATGGTAAAGATGTAAAGAAAAGTAAATTCTGCAAACTTTCCGACGGCCTACGCATCGAATGATGTAGGCAGAACTGCAGTTTCCCACCCCCTGCGGAAGGGCCGTTTGCACGGCGGCTCTGGGGGGTGGAGGCTGCCGTTAACCCTTCCGGGTCTCGTTTCGTTAGAATAGGGCTTATGAGATTCCGCATTAGTCCTGCGTTCGTGGCGATTCCTTTCCTGGCTGTCACCGCATTATTTGCGACACTGATGCTGGCTCTGCCTCAGGTGGCAAGCGCACAGGAAGGAACGCTGGATAAATCCCTGCCCAAGGGGACCACGGTCGAAGAAATTATCAGGCGCTTCTCCGTCAAGGAAAAGGAATTCAAGGAAGCGCGTGATCAGTACACCTACCGGCAGGACGTCAAGGTCATGACACTTGACGGCGACACTCCAGACGGAATGTACCAGCAGGTGTTCGATGTGACCTTTGACGACAAGGGGCACAAGGTCAAGACTGTGGTCTTTGCACCGCAGCCGACGCTGCAGCGCATCCAGATGACCCAGGAAGATTTTGACGACATCGAGAACCGGCTTCCGTTCGTGCTGACCTCCGATGAAATCGGCGAGTACGACATCATGTACCTCGGCCAGCAAAAACAGGACGAACTGAACACGTTTGTTTTCGATATTGCACCCAAGCAGATCGTGAAGGGGAAGCGCTATTTCCAGGGACGAATCTGGGTGGACGACCACGATTTCCAGATCGTGGAGACTTACGGCAAGACCGTACCCGACCTTCATCCGGGAAAGAAGGGCAACGAGAATCTGTTTCCCAAGTTCACCACCTGGCGCGAACAGATTGACGGACAGTACTGGTTTCCTACTTACACGCGCGCCGAAGACACGCTTCAGTTTTCTCTGAGCCCGGTAAAGATTCGAGAAATTATCAAGTACACGAACTATCGGCGGTTCGGATCAAAATCGAGAATCACCTTCGAAGGGCAGGAAGTGCAGAAGGCGGACCCGAAGCCGGACGATCAGAAGCCGGCGCAGCCGCCCAAGCCGCAGTAAGAAAGTGTTCAAGGTGCAAAGCCTTCGACCAGCGCTGCCCTTTCGGGGCGCCCGAAAAAGAATTGTCATCCTCAGCAAAGCGAAGGACCTGCGGTCTCGCGCATTGGCAACAAACAGGTCTTTCGCTTCGCTCAAGATGATAATTTGATTCTGAATAAAACTGTGACGTGCTTCCCGGCTTTCAACTCTAATAAAACAGATACTTCCGCCACTTGTCGTCGCTATGCCCCATCAGTCTCATGATGTGCCGACTGGTGTGGAGATTGAAGGATCGAGGTTCGCGGGCGGGCTTCATGTTGGCTTCGTGGGGCAGTTGGTTGCCTTTGCGGCGGTTGCAGAAATGGCAGCAGGCGACCAGGTTTTCCCAGGTCGAGAGGCCGCCTCGGGAGCGTGGAATCACGTGGTCCAGCGTGAGTTCGCCGGAGGGAAGCGTGGTGCTGCAATACTGACAGGTGTTGCGATCACGGAGCAGGATGTTTTTTCGCGAGAGAGCACGCGATTGATGCGGGATCCGGCGGTACTCCAGCAGACGAATCACTGACGGCACGCGCATGGCGACTCGGGCAGCGTGCAGGAAGTGTCCATTTTCTTCTTCGGTCATGGCGACGCCCTTCAAAACCAGCACGATGGCGCGGCGAGCCGCGCAAACGTTGATGGGTTCGTAGGAAGCGTTCAGTACGAGCACAGGCTGATGGAGGGCGTGGCCATCGCCTTCCGCATGGATGCCGGAGGCAAGCATGGCAAGCGGAAGGTGCGACCGCATGCTGCCTGCGAAATTATGTAATCGCAATGACATGATTCCTATCCCTGAGCCGCCATGTCCAGGCGATCTGCATCCCCTTCGACTGCACTCACTTCGTCCCAGTGATCGTCGGCCGGACTCCCGTCCCGACTTCTCGACAACGAGACGACATCGAAAATCTTCAAAGTGCGAGCCACCGTCGCCACCCACACCCGCGCCGCTCCGGCTCGGAGAAGAACCCGGGCACACTCCGCGGCCGTAGTGCCGGTAGTGAAGACATCATCCACCAATAAGATGTCACGGTTCAATATTCGAGTTGGATCACTTACTCCAAAGGCACCTCGCATGTTTTCGCGCCGCTGGTGACGAGTCAGGCCGATCTGGCTTCCGGTCTCGCGTCGGCGCAGCAAGACTCTCGCGCACAAATCAAACCGTCCTGGACGCGATAGTTGCTTCAAGGCGGCTTCGGCGATCACTTGCGCCTGGTTGAAGCCGCGTTGTGCCTGCTTGCGGGAATGGAGAGGGACCGGGACAACGGCGATGGTTCCCACGGGCATTACGCGCTCAAGTTCAGCCATCGCCTTAGCCAATATTCGCCCCAAAACGGCCGCAGCCGGCCGAACCTGCTCGAACTTGAGCAGATGAATCAGGTCGCGCAATTCGCCGCTATAACTGCCGTAGGCGACGGCCCGCTCAAATGGAGGATCGGTGCGCTGACACAGCAGGCAGCGCGTCTCGCAATCGGCTCTTATTGGATCGATGCCCGGCGGCCGGTGCAGCGTCTCACCGCAAACCGAGCAGTACGAACCCAGGAGCGGTCGGAGTGCGAGCAGACAGGTTCCACATACGGGGAGGCGAGAAACTCTGAGCAATGGGGAACCACAGATACGGCAATCGGCGGGAAAGAAAGTGAAGAATAAAGTCGCAGCCACGCGCTCGGCAAAGCCAGCGAAGCCATGATTTGCCAAATTCTGATTCGGCAAATCACTGTCCGCCGCTTGGCCCTGGGTAGCCCGTATTCGAAACCCAGTACTGCTACTGCTGAAGACGGCCTCCTGCACCCGACGATTCGACCCTGCCTCGCCGGGCTATACGGGGTCAGTATAAGCTGCGGCACACACCCTATGCAACGCGGCTACCGGATGCTGAATCCGGTGGTTGGCTCTGTGGCTGCTTGCACTGACTCTGATCGCGTTCGAGCACCGGAACGGTGCGTAATACGTATCTCCGGTGATAGCACCGATCGCAGCGGACTGGTTGCAGTAACAGTAACGGAAGCACATATCTTTCAAAGAGACTCCGAGGCCGGGAACGGTATGCTTCTTGAATGCCGCACTCACGGCAACGGAATTCCTCGAAAAACCGGCTCCAAGAGGGGTTATAAAGGGGAGTCACAAATACCTCCTGGCTGGAGTTATTGTAACCCCGTTTTTGACGCAAAGTTGCGGGTAATCGTTTCTGCTAAATTGTGTGGAGCACTGATGTTATGTACGCTTCCAGACATTGCACATGCCGCCGCACTTGTAACTCTGGCCTTTCCGCATGGTGAAGGCACGCTGTCGCTGCTAATATGAACCGGCAATTAAATTTCTGATGACCCCGAGGTCCTCATGAGTACTCCGGTTGTGGCACGGCCTGAAGCTCCCCGCAAGCATCGTCCCTATGTTCCGGAAACCATGGAGATGAAGGAATTTACCTTTCGCGCCGTATTGATCGGGCTGTTCCTGACCGCGCTGCTGGGGTCGGCGAATGCGTATCTCGGCCTGAAAGCAGGTATGACCATTGCCGCGACCTATCCGGCGGCGGTCATTTCGATGGCTTTGCTTCGCTTGATGAAGGGCTCGCTGCTGGAAGAAAACATCGCACGAACTGTGGGCTCGATCGGGGAGTCGGTCGCGGCGGGAGCCATTTTCACCATTCCTGCCTTCGTCATGGCCGGCCTCTGGCCGACACTGACGCCAAGCGTCAGCACTCCTGAATACTGGAAGTCGGTTGCCCTGATGATGATCGGGGGCACCCTCGGCATTCTCTTCGTAACCCTGCTGCGCCGGGTGATGGTAGAAGATAGTGACCTGCCGTTTCCGGAATCCGTGGCCGCGTCGGAGATTCATAAGGCAGGACAACAGGGGGCCAAAGCCGCCAAGATTCTATTTGCCAACATGGGCTTCGGCGCGTTCATGTATTTGCTCGGAGCGGTCAATGTTTTCAACCCCAATAACACGTTCCCGGTGAAGATCAGTGACTTGGGAAAGAAACTGCTGCTTCGCACCAGCACGAATCCGAACGTGGCTACCACACTTACGGGTGGCGCCACGTTGATGACGGCGCCCGATATTAGTCCCGCCTATCTCGGCGTGGGCTACATCATTGGGCCGAGACTGGCCGCCTTGAACTTTGCGGGAGGCTTGCTGGCATGGGGCCTGCTGGTTCCACTCTTGACCTTCACCCTTGGTCCCTACATCCAGGCGTCGATGCCGTCGGGACAAGCCATCGCGTGGCCGCTGCTGGCGCAAGCGATCTACTTTTCAATTGTGCGGCCGATCGCGGTCGGTGGAATGCTGGTGGGCGCATCTTACACGCTTTTCAAGATGCGTAAACAGTTGGCGCTCGGTATGGGTCGTGCGGTCTCCGATCTGAAAAAGTCGGCAGCGGCGCATGCTGCTGCCAATCGTACCGAGCGCGATTTGCCCGCTAAGGCAGTGTTTGCCGGCATCGGCGTCGTATTCGTGGCCATGATTCTGCTCTACTACTATTTCATCAGCGGAGCCGGCAACCTCTCCAGTTCGCGGATCATCTCGGGCTGCCTGGTCGCGGCTGGCGTGATGATCATCGTCGGATTCTTCTTCGCTGCGGTTTCCGGAAACCTGGTCGGCATGATCGGGTCGTCGAACAATCCAGTCTCGGGGTTGACGCTGTGCACATTGGTTATTGCTGCGCTGCTCATGGTTGCCCTTGGCGTTTCCGGGACGGGCGGAGTTGCCGCGGTGCTTGGAGTCGCCGCCGTAGTTTGCGTTTCATCCGCTGTCGCGGGCGAAATGCTGCAAGACTTGAAAGTTGGACACATTCTCGGTGGAACACCCGCCAAGATGCAGATTGGAGATCTGTTCGGTATCGTCGTGGCGTCGCTCGTTTTGTTCTTCCCGATCGCGATTCTTGCCAAGGCATACACCTTCGGGAGTCCTGCGCTACCGGCGCCGCAGGCGGGATTGATGGCCATGCTCTCGAAAGGAATTGTTGGCGGCGACATGGCGTGGCCGCTCGTGATTGTGGGCATCCTGCTTGGGCTGGCCATGATCATGATCGAAGTGAAGAGCGTGATGCTGTTTGCCGTGGGAATGTATCTGCCCCTGGGAACAACGTTCGCGATTTTTGTCGGTGGCGTGATTCGTTGGATTACCGACAAACTGCGCGATCGCCGGGGCTTTAATGATGCACAGAAAGCGCGCGTAGAGAATGCTGGCGTGCTGACAGCGTCGGGTCTGATCGCAGGCGAAGCGCTCTGCGGATTGGCGATTGCCGGCCTGGTGGGCTCGGGGCACGACGTAACGCTGTTCCGGTGGACGCCACCATTTCTTCTGGCACTGGGCGCGCTCGCGGTGCTGGCGATTGTCATGATCCGGGTGCCGTTGGCGAATGCGGGAAGGCCCGAGGATCCGGCTCCGCCGACAGCGATCATGTGAGGACTGGCCGTCCAGGCCAGATGCGCGCAGCGCGCGCAAAACCACAATGTTTGTGGAGGGACGGGCGTCCTCGCCCGTCCAGGTTGAGCTCAGCTCGGCTCCGCATTCATTTAAGCTACTGGGGAATGTCGATTGCCGAGAACATTGTCGGGTTGCGGCAGCGGATCGCGACGGCGGCCCGCCGTGCCGGACGCAATCCCGCGGACGTCACGCTGATGGGCGTGAGCAAGACTTTTCCGGTCGAAAGCATTCGCGAGGCTTACGCCGCTGGGCTGCGCGTCTTCGGCGAGAATCGGGTGCAGGAGTTTGCCGCGAAGGCGACCGCGCTGCGCGATTTGCACGGCGTCGAATGGCACCTGATCGGACATCTGCAGACCAACAAGGCTGCCAAGGCGGCGGAGTTGTTTGACGCGGTGGATTCCGTTGATTCGGTGCGGACGGCAGAAAAGCTGAATGCATCCGCGGAAGGCGCGGGCAAGACATTGTCTGTCCTGATCGAGATCAATGTTGGTGGGGAGACGGCAAAGAGCGGAGTTGCTCCAGACTCAGACGAACTGGAGCAGATTCTCGTCGGCGCTCCGCTATGGGAAAATCTCAAAATTCACGGCCTGATGACAGTCCCGCCTTACACAGAAGATCCCGAGGGCTCGCGGCTTTTTTTTCGCCGACTGCGCCAGATTCGAGATAGCGTTGCCCGGCGTGATCTGCCGAACATCGAGATGGAGGTTCTCTCCATGGGCATGTCACACGATTACGAGGTCGCGATTGAAGAGGGAGCAACCTGCGTGCGCGTTGGGACGGCGATCTTCGGGGAAAGAGCAAAAGCTTAACCCTAGAGAATGTAGAGCGGACACTCTTGTCCGCTGCTTTTGATCTTGGGGTTGATCTTGATCGACGTAAAGCAACATCAAAGACAACATCAAAGGCAGCGGACAGGAGTGTCCGCCCTACAAAAATCGATGGCAGCGATCCACAATTCGCGCCACGGAGCGACCTTTGCGGTCAAAGTTCACCCGCGCGCCAAAAAGAATGCCATCACTGGCGAAGTTGGAGACTCGCTGAAAGTTTCACTCACCGCCCCTCCCGTGGACGGCAAGGCCAACGACGCCTGCATCGATTTTTTTGCAAAGCTTTTGAAGGTACCCCGTTCGTCCGTTACTATTGCAGCCGGCCAGACCAGCCGGAATAAAGTGATGCGTGTTGCGGGCTTGTCAGCTCAACAAGTACGCGACCGGCTCGGCGACTGACCGCAAACGCGGGCGGGGGCGCCCGCGCCACACCAGTGAATCAGGAGCGCCGATTGACTTTTTCCGAACGTTTCCACGAAATCCGCACCGGCTTTGAACGGCCCTTCTGGGTTGCGAACATCAGCGAACTTTTTGAGCGGCTTTCCTATTACGCCGCTTTTGCGTCGCTCGCGCGCTATCTCCATGAAACGCTCAACTTCGGCGTCGAACGGGCGAGTAGCCTGACCGGGCTCTTCGGAGGCCTGGTGTGGTTTCTCGCTGCATTCGGCGGGACGCTGGCCGACCGGCTCGGTTTTCGGCGGTCTCTTTCACTGGCGTACCTGATCCTAAGCTGCTCGTATTTCTTGATTGGATCGATTGGGTCTCCGTGGTTCGCTCCTGTGCGCGGCGCAGTACCGCTGGTCGTCTTGGTCACTCTTCTGCTGATGTTGCCGGCGCTCGGCGTCGCGTTAGTCAAACCTTGCGTGGTTGGTACGACGGCGCGAGCTTCGAAGGAAAGTGTGCGTTCGATCGGCTACTCGATTTATTACACACTGGTGAACATTGGCGGCGCGGCTGGACCTTATGTCGCGTCTTATGTGCACCGGCACATGAGCGTAGAGAACGTGTTCCGCGTAGCCGCTCTCAGTGTGTTCGCGATGTTCTTCGCGGTTTTGCTGTTTTTCAAAGAGCCGCGTCGCGCCGATGAGCCTTCCGTCAGCCTGTCGCAGGCCGCCAGGAACTTTGGGACGGTGCTCTCCAACCCGCGCTTCATGCTGTTCTTGCTGATTTTTTCCGGATACTGGATCGTCTACTGGCAGGAATTCATCATCCTGCCGTTGTACATTCACGATTACATCAATCCGAAGACAGATACCGAACTCATTCTTGTGACTGGACCGCTGACCGTCATTTCGCTGCAAATGATCTTCAGTCTGCTCTCGCAAAAGATGCCGGCATTTACGGCCATCACGTTGGGCACACTGATTTCGGGCTTGGCGTGGATCATCCTCATCGCGCACCCAAGCGTTCCCATGGCCATTGTCACTTTGTTTGTGGTTTCCATCGGCGAGATTACGCAGTCTCCACGCTATTACGAATATGTTTCGCGCCTTGCGCCACCGGGACAGCAGGGAACCTATATGGGTTTCGCGTTTCTCCCGATCGGCATCGGCTCGCTAATCGCGGGCAAGTTTGGAGGCATGCTGATCCACCATTTCGGCGAGGTGACGCATCAACCGGAGCGCATCTGGTGGGCGGTGACTGGTGTGGGAGTTGCCACAGCGGCGTTGCTTTGGATCTACGACAAGACATTGAGAAAGGACGGCGCGACACAGTAAAGTGGGTGGGGCTTGGTCACAGTTCACAGTGACACTAGGTCACAGCATTTCCCGGGCGCTCCTCTTATCATGAGACACTCCCCGCAACGTGACAGTTGGAGATGCCGGTTGCTCTCGGAGGTGAATATGTCCAGTCGTACAATCACTCCAAACTACATTGCCGACCATATCCGGCGCGTATTAAAGGATGGAGGGTCGGCGCCGCATTCGGAAGACGTCCAGCACTTTTTCAAGGAAGTGGTGAAGTCGCGCGGCTGGTATACGGCCGAACTCAGGAAATTTGCGGTGCGATTCCGGCGCAGCATTGCGCGCGAACGGGGGATGGATTTCGTGGTGCAGGTGGCCGACGAACTTTTCTCGGGACGGGTTCTGGAAGAGAAGGTGATGGCTGTATTGCTGCTGGAAAAGCAGACTAAGAATTTTGGCGACCGTGAGTTCCAGCTTTTTGCTTCATGGCTTGACCGGGTCACGAGCTGGGCCGATCATGACGCGCTGGCGCACGATCTGCTGGGGCCGATGGTGGCCGCCGAACCCAACCGCTGCCGGCAGGTTTTCATGTGGGCGAAGTCGCAGAATCCATGGCGACGACGCGCCGCGTGTGTGGCACTGATAAGGGGAGCGCGCGAGCACCAGTTCTTTCCGGAGATCGTGCGGCTTTCGAATCAACTGCTGCAGAACGAAGAAGAAGACGACATGGTCCTGAAGGGATTGGGCTGGTTGCTGCGCGAGACGACCAAGGCCGACCCGGAGCGCACCGTACCGTACTTGATGAAGATCCGGAAAAATGCGCCGCGACTGGTTTTGCGGACGGCTTGTGAGACGCTGAGTCCCGCCGCGCGCGTGACGGTTCTCGCATAGTTCCGGATTCGGGACCTTCTAAAAAGTACGAATCCGCTCAGTGGCCCTCTTCTTCTAGAAATTTCTCGACTTCCAGCGCGGCCATGCATCCGGAACCGGCGGCGGTTATGGCTTGACGATAACGGCGGTCTTGCACGTCGCCGCAGGCGAACACGCCCGGGACTTTGGTTAAGACGTTCTTGTGTGTGACCAGGTAACCGTCAGCATCGGTATCGAGCTGGCCCTGGAAGACTTTGGTGTTCGGGATGTGGCCAATGCCGAGAAACATGGCACTGGTCGGAAAATCCCAGCTTTCACCGCTCTTCAGGTTGCGCAGACGCAGAGCGGTGACTTCTTTTTTGCTGACGTCGAGCACGTCGTCGACTATGGTGTCGGTCAGAAATGCGATCTTTGAATTCGCCTGGGCGCGATCAAGCATGATTTTCGAGGCGCGAAACTGGTCGCGACGATGAATGAGAGTTACCTTGCTGGCGAAGCGCGTCAGGAAAGTCGCTTCTTCCATCGCGGAATCGCCGCCGCCGATTACAGCGATTTCCTTGCCTGAGAAAAAGAATCCGTCGCAGGTGGCGCAGGAGGAAACACCGTGGCCGATCAGTGCGTGCTCATTGGGAAGGCCGAGCCAGCGCGCAGAGGCTCCGCTGGCGATGATGAGCGAGCGAGTGTGAACGGTGTGTTTGCCGAAGTGCAGCTCGAACGGCTTCTTGCTCAAATCGGCTTTGTCCACGTGGCCTATGTGATACTCCGCGCCAAACCGAGAGGCCTGCTTGCGCATGTTTTCAATCAGTTCCGGCCCCTGGATGCCTTCGGGAAAGCCGGGAAAGTTTTCCACCAGCGTGGTCAGAGCCAGTTGTCCACCCGGCTCATGGCCTTCGATTACCAGCGGTTTGAGGTTGGCGCGGGCGCTGTAGAGGGCGGCGGTGTGACCGGCGCATCCGGAGCCCATGATTACGACATTGCGTATGTCCATAGAAAGTTGGAAACAGCCCTATTCGAAACGATGCTAGTAGATAGATTCCGGAAAACAGATTTCGCTTCAGACCGCGAATCGGCTACGGGTTCTTCTTGCTGCCCGCTTTGGCCGGAGTTCCCGCCCCATTCTTCACGCCCAGGCGAGCCAATTCTTCCGGCACCATTTTGCGGGCGCTCAGAGCATTGCGATAACGTTCCATAATCGATGAGGCGGCGCGGAAGATGGGTTCGTACGCGCTCTGATCCGTCACTGGGTGCCCCTCTTCTCCCGAGCATCGCGCGAGCGCCACGGTCGACTTCCCAAAGCGCTCCAGTTTGACCCGCGAAATCGGAGTACTCGTAGATAGCATCGCAGCCGCAGAGGTAACCGCCGAAGCGCTGTCCTCGATGGAAACTTCCATCAGATCTTTGGGATCGCGAACGCGCAGCACGAGAGTCTCAATCATATTCTTGGAATCGACGCTGAACGAATATTGGACGTTGCTGAACAGCGCCGTGCCGGGGAACTCGCGGCGTACTCTGACCCAGTCGGCCACAGCGACCGCACCCGGCGGCAGGGCTTCCATGCCGGGGATGGGAGTGTTTGGGTCGAGTGTGGAGTGCCCTCGCGCGACCTCATAATCAGCGCTGAACCCGGGCTTGCCCGGTATTTTGGCCAGCGCCGAGGACAGTTCTTTCTGCTCGTCGGCGGAGGGGGCGCACACATTGAGAACGTTTACTTTCACCTTGGGCTGTTCCTGCGCGAAAGCCGCGGCGACCAATGCCAGCGTCACAATTAGAATCTTGAAAGGGAACACGGCGAAATTGTATCAGGGTCGCGTGGTCAAACTCAGAGCCCGTCAAAGGACAACTGACTGCGGAAAAATTTCGGCATCGCTAAAGCGATGGCCCGATAGAGAACTCCTGCTACAAGACTATCGATGCCCGATGAAGAAGATGCCCTCATAAAAACTCGCGATATTGGGATGCGAATCGCGGCGGGCATAGACTCTCTTAGCTGGCAGCTCCAGAATCAGGCACGGCGGCTCCGTGGCGGCGAAGCAGTTGGGGCAAGTTTTGCGAAAAAGCGGAGCGCGGCAGCACCATGTCACATCCCACTTCGTGCGCTTTCTGCTTCAAGTCGCCCTGCACATGGGAGAGAAATCCGATGATTGACGTCCCCTTTTTCAGCTTGCTTTTCAGTTTTGGTATGAGCGTCAAAGGTTTCGCGTTGGCATTGTTCAAGTCGAATATAATCAGGGAAGGTTTTTCTTCGCCATTTGTCTTCATCCGCTCGGCGAGTTCCTTCTCGTTCTTGACGAACTCCACCTTGACGTTCATCTTTTGGCCCGTCGCCTGGATCTTACTCAGAAAGAAGAGGTCCTCGACAAAGGCGAAGACGCGCGAAGCCGCATTCTCACGCGGAGCGGGAAGGGGCTCAGGATCAACGACCGGGAATGCCGCCGAAAAACCGGGCCGACGCGGCCCTCTTCCCTGGTTGCCATTGCCGTTATCCATGCCCAGGTTGGCGCGGTAGCTGTGATCCATGGGAGCGGTAAAAATACCCTGATGCTCCTGGCGTTCGCGGCCCATTGGGCCATTGGCGCCTCGTTTCGGCGGCCGCCGTCCACGGCGCCGTTTGTGTCTTCCTCCGCCTGCGGAGGAATGTCCGGGTCCTGCATTCATATTTTTCTCTTGTTAATCGTAGAAATTAATCCCCAGAAGTTAAGCCCCAGAAGCTCCCGGGTCTGGATCACAGATCCGGTTGTTTCGTATTCTCGTGCGGTCGGCCGACTCGCTGGAAATCTGATCGGCAGTCAGACGTGCAGTGCCCTGCCTAGCACACTGCGCCTGCTGACTACAAAATCGGCTAACGACACCAAACCCCACATCGGCTGGATGCTATTCGAGAACGATGCTAAAGCTATCGATATCCAAACTGTCGTTGTTCAAACTTGATTCAAAGTTGATTCAAACTAGGCGCCCGGAGTCTTACTTGGCGCAACCGGCCAGCCTGGAAGCATGGCCATTGGGAACACCTTGATGTTACTCATGAAACGGGCAACAGCGCAAGTGGGGAATGTCAAAGTTTTCCACATCCGCACGTTACTAAAGTGGTTTTCGGGGCTGGGACACGGAGCGAAGACGGAGAGACGAGATGTGAATCCATGATTCGCGCGTTGCTGCCGCTGAAGTCCCGCACCGGCAGCGCCGATATAAGAAGGGTGAAACTCGCATCCGCTAAGGGAAAATCCTCCGCTTCGAACGCGCTGGCACTACCGGGACAGCGCTTTTTTGGTGTGCCGAGCATGTTCGACAGCTTGAGGGTGAAAGTCCCTTTGACAACCTGATGGAGGTGAAGTCATAGCGAAGCGCAAGGGTGAAATAACAGCCGCCGTGAGGCGGGGCCTGAAAGAAGCGTGGAGCAAAGACGCGAGCCGATGAACAAGAACCGGATATGAGGCCTACGGTGGCGGGCGAGCGAGCCAATGATTGCGAAGCCCATATCCATCAAGCGCACGGGTGGTAGATCCGGCGGTTGCGTGTCGAAGGCGGTCGAACTTACCTCGGGAGGTCTGCGGCACGTCACGAAATCGTGACTGAGGGTGAAAGCGATTCATCCCGATCGTGTCGCAGAAGTCAGCAAAGGGCGTAGTAGGTCATGCAGTCGGCGAAGCTATTGAGGCACTCCAAAGCCGAAAGGCGGAGCAAACAAGATAGGCCAAGCGGGGAACGATGATCGAAGGCCCGAACGGTACTCCGCAAGGGGAATAAAGGAAAGGGCAAGTAAGCGGCGCGACTCATGAGCGGACAGCGGCGGAAAAACCGACCCGAACAAGGGGTGCTGGCCTTTCCGGTGGAAAGTAGGAGTGATGCTCCGAAGCCCGCCGCGAAAGGGACCGAAACGCTGGTGGCGAAGCGCAAGTCTGAAAGCCTGGCCGGAACCGAACGACTGATGGAAGAAGTCTGCGAGCTGGAAAACTGCAAGCAGGCATTACAACGAGTCAAGGCGAATAAAGGGAGTCCGGGAGTAGACGGGATGACCGTCGACGAATTACCGGCCTACCTGAAGCAGCATGGGCTGGAAATCGGGGAACAGCTACGAAGCGGAACTTATCAACCGCAGCCGGTAAGACGGGTGGAAATCCCGAAGCCGGATGGCAGTGGAATGCGCAAGCTAGGCATTCCTTGCGTGCTGGATCGCTTTATTCAGCAGGCGGTGCTGCAGGTTCTGCAGAAGCGCTGGGACCCGACGTTCTCCGAACATAGCCACGGTTTCCGACCGGGGCGCAGTGCGAAGCAAGCGGTGCACAAGGCGCAGCAGTATATCGCCGAAGGGTACCGCTGGGTGGTGGATCTCGACTTGGAGAAATTTTTCGATCGAGTAAACCACGACCGCCTGATGGCGGCGGTGGCCGAGCGCGTGGCCGACAAGCGAATGCTCAAATTGATTCGAGCGTTTCTGGAGGCCGGAGTGATGGAGGATGGGTTGGTGAGTGCGGTGGATGAGGGAACGCCTCAAGGCGGTCCGCTTTCACCACTACTTTCCAACCTGGTGCTGGACGAACTGGACCGGGAGTTAGAGCGGCGCGGTCACTGCTTCGTCCGCTATGCCGACGACTGTAACATCTACGTCAGCAGCGAACGAGCGGGACAACGAGTGATGGAGAGCGTTACTCGCTTCATCACGCACCGTCTCAAGCTCAAGGTCAACCAGGCGAAGAGCGCCGTCGCTCGACCGGGGCAAAGGAAGTTTCTCGGATTCAGCTTCACGGGGGAACGAGAACCGAGGCGGCGCATCGCCCCCAAGGCTATCGCTCGCTTCAAGGAGCGGATTCGGGAGCAGACGCGGAGAACCCGCGGCATCAGCTTGCGGCCGATGGTCAAGGAACTGGCGACCTATCTCCGTGGCTGGCTCGGGTACTTCGGCGACTGTCAAACGCCCTCGGTGCTGGAACGTCTTGAGACGTGGTTACGCCGCCGACTTCGGTCGGTGGTGTGGAAGCAATGGAAGCGTGGACGGACAAGGTTCCGCGAGCTGCGCAAACGGGGCGTCAGTAAGGACCTCGCGGCGAAAACGGCCGGGAGCCCTCCCGGTCCGTGGCGGCTCGCGCACTCGCCCGCCCTGACCATCGCTCTGCCGAATGCTTACTTTGCCCAGCTCGGGCTTCCGCCCCTGGTCGTACGGTCCTCGCTTAATCCGCCGAACCGCCGTATGCGGACCCGCATGTACGGTGGTGTGGGAGGGGAGGACGGGTGACCGTTCCCCCTATCCCGATCGCGCCAGCCTATATTCGACCGGTCGCAAAATGTCTTCGGGTACGAACTTCTTTTCCGAAACGGCATTGAGGACTACTTCAACGCTGATCCGGAACTTGCGGCCCGCGCCACACTGGACACCTCGCTACTGTTGGGTATCAACACGCTTTGCGCTAACCGGCTCGCCTTCGTGAATTGCACCCGCGACTTCCTGTTCAAAGATCTGATCACGTTGCTACCACCGAATCAGGTGGTGGCCGAGATCTTAGAGACGGTTGAGCCCGAAGATCGGGTGATTGCGGCGTGCAAGCGGCTGAAGTCGTTTGGATATCTGATCGCGCTCGACGACTTCGCGCCTAACGATCCGCGCATACCGCTCTGCGAGTTTGCCGACATCATCAAAGTGGATATCCGGGCAACCAGCGCCCAGGAGCGAGTGGGGATGATGCGCCGCTTTGGCTCACCAAAGTGCAAAATGCTGGCGGAAAAACTGGAAACGCCGCACGAGTTTCAACAGGCCCGGGACATGGGATTCGTCTACTTCCAGGGATACTTCTTCTGCCGCCCCGAAATCGTGGTCGGTCGTGAAGTTCCTGCCAGCCGGCTGCACTATATACGGATGCTGGAAATGGTCTCCCGCAGGGAGATCGATATGCGGGAACTGGAGAAGATGCTGAAACAGGAAGCGTCGATTTCTTATCGCTTGTTGCGGTATCTCAATTCTCCGATTTTTGGATTTTCGCTTGAGATCAAGTCGATTCGCCATGCCATGGCAGTGCTTGGAGAACGGGAGATGCGCCGTTGGATCCGCCTGGTTGTCACGGTAGGCGCGGCCGAGCAGAAGTGCAGTGAACTTGTGTTGATGGGATTGGCGCGCGCCCGTTTTTGCGAATTGCTTTCTCTAGGAACGGAATCGGACTCCGATCTATTCTTGATGTGCCTGCTTTCGATCATGGATGCCATTCTTGAGGTGAGCATGGAAGTACTGCTGGAACAATTGCCGGTGGACCACGATACGAAGGCGGTCCTGCTAGGTCAGAAGAGCAGCTTGCGGCCCTTGTACCAACTCATGCTGGCGCAGGAATCGGGGGAATGGGCACAGTCCAGCGAACTCGCCAGGGAATTGAAATTGCCCGATGAGAAAGTGGCGTCAACCTGGTTTCAAGCGCTGCAGTGGGCCCAGGAGGCAACCAGCAACAGGTAGATCAATAGCGATGAAGTGTTCGATTTTTGATTGCCCGATGACCCAATTGTCAGATGACCCGATCGTCTACGGCGCTTCGATCAATTCCATTTTGCCATCGCGTGTTCGGTGCAGAACCATCAAGATGCCCTTGGGATCGCGGAAGACGAATACATCTTTGTCCCGGAAGTGAGCCTCTTTGATCGCTTCCTCTAAAGTCATGGGACGAAGCGCGACTGAATCTTTGGCGTGAACGAGATGTACTTCAGTGGTTCTCGCTACCGAGGGAAATTTATGTACGAGCACGGAGACGGTGGCACTCTCGGCCAGTCCCAACGCCGTCTGCAGGTTGTCTTCCAGCGACTGGTCGTCAAATTTCTTGACCGCCTTGCGCTTCTTACTCAGCCACTTCGTTTTATGTTTGAGCGCCTGTTTCTGCAAATGGTCGAGCGCTTCGTTGACCGCCGAGACCATATCGTCGGTCTGTGCCAGGCCCACAATGGGACCGTGAGGCGGGTCGATCGTAATCTCGGCTTTGTGTCGGCGCTTTTCGACGGCCAGAGTAACCTTGGTTTCGAATCCGTCGCCTAAAATTTTGCCGATTTTATTGAGTCCGGTTTCAACTTCCTTGCGGATGGTGGGAGTGATTTTATATTTTCTGGCGGTATATTCCACGTTCATCAGGTACGCTCCTGAAAAGAACTAGGGTCGATGAAGGTCGGTTCATCGGGCCATCTAAAGTCAAAGGCACTTGAGCTTTAGATCGCCCGATGATCCGATGGCCCGATCACCCGATTATTTTTTTACTCTTCTTTGGTGCGTGCTGGGAATTTTCATATCTTCGCGATATTTGGCAACGGTGCGACGGGTGACCTGAATGCCTTGCGATTGCAGAATACGGGTAATCTGTTCGTCGGTTAGCGGCCGGCTTGGATCTTCTTCTTCAATGAGCTTCTTGACTCGGCGTTTCAAAATCAGCAGCGAGGTGCCGCCGCCTTCCGGCCCTTGCACGCTCTCGGAGAAAAAGTAGCGCAATTCGAAGACGCCCTGCGGCGTGTGCACGTATTTATTGGCGACCGCGCGACTCACTGTAGAAGGATGCACGCCGATTTCTTCGGCCACTTCCTTGATCATCATGGGTTTCAACTGATCGATGCCGCGCTCCAGGAAATCCTGCTGGCGGGCCACGATCGAATAGCACACCTTGGCGATGGTCTGTTTACGTTGTTCAATGTTCTTGATGAGCTGAATCGCGGATTTGTAGCGGTCTTTGACGTAATTACGCGTGTCACGGTCGTTGCCGTCACGGCTCATGAGACGTTTGTAGGCGGGGTTCAAGCGCAACTGCGGCATGTCCTCGTCATTCATGATGACCAGCCACTCATCGCCGTGCTTGACGAAAGCGACATCGGGCTCAATCAGCCGCGCGGGGACCTTGTTGTAGCGTAGTCCGGGCCTGGGGTCGAGCGTACGCACATATTCGAGCGCCGCCTGCACCGCTTCGATGGGTCGCGCCATAGCGCGGGCGATTTCCTTGAATTGCTTCAGAGTTACTGCCCGCAAATGCTGATCGACGAGTGCGATCGCGTCTTTCACAATGGGCTCGGTGAGGGCATTGCCGTTCGGGTGCAGTTGCAACTGCTCCAGGTGGTAACGCAACTGGTAGAGCAGGCACTCGCGCAAATCGCGACAGGCGATGCCTTGCGGATCGAACTGGCGCACGACTTCGAGCGCTTCGTGCAGATCAGCAACCGTGAAGTTAATGTCAGTAATGCGAGCAGGTGCTGTGGCTGCTCCTGTGGAGGCTCCGTGGGCCGCGGTCGTAGTGAGAACGTCGGTCGACTGAGTTTTGGTGGCCTCGATTTCCGAATGAATATACGGCTCAAGATCCGGTGCCGCATCTTGCGCGCTCGTGTGGTGGCTGGACTCTGCCCCGCCGGGACCTGGTGGAATCCCGTCAACGCCCAATTCACCTTCCGCCCGATCCATTGGCAAGTGCGAAAGTTCGGAACCTTCTGCCGTGGAATCCTCCGCGGCGAGAACCGACGTATCGACGAGAACCGACGTGTCAAGGTCGGCAGTATCGATGTAGGAGGAATCGAGGTCAGTCGGCTCCGTCGCGGGGGCGTCGACCGCGAGGCCGAGCGCCTCGGCTTCGCCAACGATCTTGGCGGCGACTTCCACATCTACTTCGGGAGGCGCGACCGGAGCGATTCCCAGCAGTTCTTCGTCGCTGGCAATCAGATATCCCTCTTCGTTCAGATTTCCGATAATCAGCTGAGCCGCTTGGTAGACGGGTGGGCGCAACGAGATGGCGCCCAGCTGCCATAACAGGTGGTCGCTCAAGTTGCCCGGCTTTGACAGGAAATTCTCGAATGAAGGCTTCTCGATCTCTTCCATTTCCCCGGAGCTACGATAGCCGGGATCGAGATAGTCCTGGAAGAACGAGCCAAAATCAATCTCTTCGAAGGGATCTTTTTTCTCATCCGCGATCGTCGGGGGACCTTCTTCAGGAGTGGTTGCCTTGGCCGAGAGGCGATCGCGTTCTTCCTCCTGGCGGCCGACGTCGTCGAGCAAGGGGACGGCATCTTCAAGTTCTTCAAGAACGGGGTTCTCGACCATCTCGGCATTGATCATGTCCTTGAGCTCAAGCTTATTGAGCGCAAGCACAGATACCATTTGCACGAGACCCGGCGTCAGAATCTGCCGTTGCGACAACTTGACGTTCAGTTTGTGCTGAAGAAGCACCATTTCTCCGTAAAAAAGCTCCGAATTCTCGGTTTTCAGCCAACCCGTCGCTCCTAGTCGGTGCAACCGGGTGTGGAAAATTCAGCTTATCGTGCGCGGACGTGGATCGTATGGACACGAAAGGTCAATGTGCCCACGCCTTGGTAACCTGAAGCATCTGGCCATCGTGTCGTCGGATCATCTAAATTCAATGCCTTTGATTTTCGATGGCCCAGATCGCCCGATTTATCTTCACCTCATTATCTTCACACCATCATCTTCACAATCTTCACACCATCATCTTCAGACTAACGAGAAGCTTTCGCCCAGATAAACCCTGCGTACCTCCGGGTCACTTCCCAACTCCTCGGGTGTGCCAGAGCGGAAGATCCGTCCCTCGTTAATGATGTACGCCCGATCCGTGACCGACAGGGTCTCGCGGACATTGTGGTCGGTGATCAGAATTCCGATCCCACTGGCCCGTAGATCCGAAATGATCTTCTGTAGATCCAAAACGGCAATCGGGTCGATACCCGAGAACGGCTCATCGAGCAAAATGAATGTGGGGCTGATGCAGAGGGATCGTGCGATTTCTACACGCCGTCGTTCTCCGCCGGACAGCGCGTATCCACGATTTTGCCGAATATGCTCGAGTCCGAGCTGATCAATCAGCTTTTCCGCCTTCTCCCGGCGTTCATGCCACGAAATGGGCTGAACTTCCAGCACGGCAAGGATGTTCTCCTCGACCGTCAGCTTGCGAAAGACCGAGGCTTCCTGGGGGAGATAGCTGATACCGTACTGGCGTGCCCGTAAGTACATGGGAACGCTGGTGATATCCTCGTCGTCGTAGAGCACTCTGCCGGTGTCGGGGGAAATCAGACCTACAATGGAATAGAAAGAAGTAGTTTTTCCGGCGCCATTGGGTCCCAAAAGGCCTACCACCTCACCTTGCAGAACCTGAAGACTAACGCCGTTTACGACGCGTCGGCCACGATAAGACTTGCCAATTTCGTCGGTGGCGAGCGTATGCATTTATCGTGCCACTTGAGTCCGCGTGACCGCCGGGGACGTTTCCCTTCCTTCCACGAGCACCCTATCATCGTGTCTGTAGAAAGTCAACGAATCGCCTGTGGTTTTGCCTCGTTCGGCATCAAAAATGCTGGGAGGTCCGCCCGTCAGGACAAACTTGTCGTCTGCCGAGGTGTACACCAATCGGTTGCCGGTGGCGTGCCGGGTGGGTTGTGTGATTACAACCTGCTCTTCGGCGATGATTCGGTCGATTTGACCGGGCATCGCCGGGTTCGCACCCGCGGTCGATTGGCTCCGCGGCAGCAGAAATACGGTCATCTGCCGGGCCGTCATGGTGACGTCCGTCTCCTTCGTTGTCACGCCGCCGTCCAGAAAGACCTTGCGTTCGACATCGGAATAGTTCAAACGTGCTGACGTGATGTGGATCGGAGTCACCTTTCCGGTCTTGTCCACTTGCACGAGCACGGTTGACACCGGTTGCAGCGAAGCTTGGACGGGGCCAAGCCCCGAGACTGCGCTGCTGTCACCCGCCGCGATCAATGCCCGCGCGATCAATGATCGATGGTCGCGGTCAAATTCAATTTCGGGAGCCTCCACTACATTCGCGTTTTGCCACAGGCGCGCATCGCCCGTGTACACGGCAATCGCCGGGGATCGATGCGCGGTCATGCGGTGGCTGCTCACATGAATCGGGTCGGAAGAAGCGAGCATAGCGCCGTCGGGTTGTGGCTTCAGATCAGAGTAGGAGCTCTTGACATTGCCCTCGGCGATAGCGTCGCCGGTCGCACGGTCCATGCGGATCGTGTGGGCCGTCGTGGTCATGCTGCCGTCTACGACTCGAGGCGATCCGGTGAGCACGACTAGCTCATCGGCGGTGGTGTACTCTCCGCGCTGCGCCCAGGCTTTCTGGGTGCCATCGACATAAGTAAGCGCGCCGGTCTGAGTGATCGAGCGGACGCCGCCCTCGGGCAGAAAGGCGACATCGAGCATTCGACTGGTTGACACGCGATCGGTCGGTCCGGGCGAGCCGGTCTTATTTGATGCGACCTTCGTGGATCCGATCTCGCTCGGGTTGGTCATGCTGCCGACGATCGTGCTGCTGACGATCTTCGCGTCCGGTTCTCCGTGCAGCGTTGCCAGGCGATTCTTCTGCGTGAATCCGGCGGTGAATTTGGCGGCGGTGACCACCGTCTTCTGATTTGTGCCCAGCTGTGTGATCACGATCTGCGGCGGTCCGGCGGTTTCGGCGCGCTCAAGCAGGTGGCCATCCTTGACGATGAAGTCCATCACGGGGGCGGTCATTTCGATTTCCTGATCTCGCGTATCGCCCTTAGCCGAAGACGACGGATTAGCCACCGCAACTAAAGTCGCACCCTGACTGCTCTTCTGGGTCAACCGCACGCCGTCTTCCGCATGAACCGTCCGCAGCAACTGCTGGGCAGCGGAGGTTACGGCGAAGTGGAGCGTGGCGCGTCCGGCGGCAGCCGCGGCGGGTTGCGTTCCCTCCGTAACGAGCTGCACATTGCCGGTGAGAATGGCGGTCGTAAGCAGATTCCGCGTCCCGGTCAAGAACAGCTCGGCACGATCAGAACGTTCGCGCATCTCCGAGTTCGCCGCTGTTGAACTGGATGGGTTTGAAGCATTCGAGGCGGCGGATGATGCGCGCCCGTGAATCTCGCTGTGTACATTGCCTTCGGCAACAATATGGTCCACCGTGTTGTCGCCGCGCAGGAAGAATGTAGCTTCGTCGGACTCCGTCTGCTGCTGGTCGCGGGTCATTCTCACCGCAGTGAGAACGACTTGCCGGGGTTGTTTTGTAATTACGCCATGAGCCGCATTCAGGTGGACAGGCTGAGGCCGATCGACGGTCAAGACGATCGCTGAAAGCAAGTTCATCGTGCCAGTCCTGGCCACATATTGAAAACCAACCGCCGAACCATCTGCCTGCGGCGTCTGAAAGACGACCTTTCCCGTGGCGGAAGCATCCCCCGTATTTTTGTTGAAGATCAGGCCGTCGGTTTCAAGGTGAAGGGGCTCTTTGACTTGCTCGGGAGGCGTCTGGTCGGAATGCCGCATCCCCTCGGGATTTGCTTCAAGGTCAATCAGCACGCGGCCCTTGGCGACGATATTTCCGGACCCGGGATCGTACTCGAAGTCGTCTCCGGCAATGCGGTCGAATCGGCTGGCATCCTTGCCATATACGACGATCTTTACGTTGTGTAACTCGGCACGGCCTCCCTCCTTAAACTGAACGGCCTTAGAGGCGCTTACCGTAAACTGGGTGCGGCCTTCGACGGATTTGGAGATGGAAAAGCCCTCGGCGGTCTGCTGAATGTTGAGGCCGAGTTTCGCGGGGACATCGCGCACGACTTTGCGCAGACTCCACTGGGCGTAGAAATACATTCCGGCTACGGTCGCAATCATCAAAATCGCGATCACGGCGAACCAGCGGCGCAGCAGTGAAACCGGAGAAGCCATCAGAGGCTAGTGTAACGCGCTAAATCAGTTCTCAGTTCCCAGCCAAAGCCGCTTCCCCTCCGGGAACTGTGAACGAGGGAACTGAGAACTAAGGCCTTCGCACCAGCGTCCCGGCGAGCAGGTCGTGCAACCCTTGTTTGCGCTCGGTAAACGCGACCATGATGTACCCAATGCCGAGAATCATTCCTGAGAGCCACTTCGCAAAGTGTCTTCCGGTGGCGCGTCCGAACGAGATTCGGTTGCCGTAAAGGTCTGTAACTTTCATTCCAAAGATCATCTTGCCGAGCGTCGCCTGGTAGGACGAGCTTTCCATGAAAGCCTCGTATAACCAGGAACTGAATATTAGCGCGATCGCGGTGAGGCCACCGCCCAAAACCGCAAGTCCAACGGGATGGATCCCGCTCATCATTCCCGCCAGCCCGAGGCCGCCGAAAATCAATTTAATCGGGGACACCACAATACGCAAAATAATGAAGTCGATAATCGCCGCCACCACCCGAATCCAGAAACCTCCATAGCCCGTTCCTGCAACGGGTGCGACCGCGGCGTAGGAAGGAGCCGTAGGTGAGTAGGGCGCGGATTGGTTAGGCGAACCGAAACCCGAGGATGAAGCACTTGACGTTGGGGCGACGGGCGCGGGGTTCGTCGGCGCTCCACAACGGCTGCAGAACTGAGCACTGGCCACATTCTGCGCACCGCACTTGTTGCAAAAGAAAGTTCCGTCCATGCCCGGCACTATAAAGACGGATTCGGCGCTTGTCAAAAGGAAGAAACGAGCGAGTGGGAGGCAGCGAAAACGAGTGCAGTCAACGGGCGCGGACCACATCGCGCAAAGTCAGCTCCAACCCGCCGAATTCCGGGTGGTCGTTCATGCCGAGAGAGTAAGCAATGTCCAACCGATCTCCAGCCAGCAGTTGCAAACGGTCACAGGATTCCTTCAGCCCCCAACCCATCGCTTTGAAGGAAATGTTGTCGCGCCAAGATGAAGATGATGATGGTGTGGTAGCGGGGTTCTGCCCCGTCACCACACTATTGCGTCTCGAGATGGCCGCTGCGTCGGGATGGCAGCGCGGAGTGAAATCCTGCGCTGCCGCGGCTGCGATCGCAACCGAACCCGTCGAAGCCCCCGAGCCATTAACGGCGGGTGCAACCCGGAGGCGCACATGCTTATCTTTTACCGCCTGGGGAGGTGCTATCAGTCGCACGGCGTGAGCGGCAAAAATCGGCTCGCGGTTTTCCATTCCAAAAGGTTCCAGCAAAGTGAGTGCCTGATGGAGTTCAGGGGTCACTTCTCCCAAGGGCAGCTCTCGATCGAACTCCAGTTGCGGCTCGAAATCCGCGGGAGTGAGCCGGGCGCGGGCGTAGCCATCCAGATGCAGGCGCAGTTTCTCAATGTGGGCGGAGGGCAGAGCGAAGCCAACCGCATGCGCATGTCCACCGTAGCGGGAGAAGAGATCGGGGCAGGATTCAAGTGCGTGCAGCAAATGGAATGCGGGGATCGATCGTCCCGAACCATGAGCTTCGTCGCCCTCGCGCGAGATCACGAGCGTCGGCCGTCCGCGGCGCTCGACCACGCGTGACGCAGTGATGCCAATCACGCCGCGATGCCAGGCCTCGCCATCGAGCACCACGCAATATGCTTCGCGCAATGCCGGTTCGTCTTCCAGACGCCGCTCGATGCTTTCCATGATGCGGCGCTCTTCATCCTGACGATCGGCGTTCAGTTGATCGAGCCGGCCGGCGATTGTTCTGGCATGGTTAATGTCTTTTTCGTTGAAAAGATCGACCACATCACGGGCAACGTCCATACGCCCAGCTGCGTTGAGGCGAGGAGCGATGCGAAACGCGACCTCGGTTGCGGTCAGGGCGCGACCGTCGCCAAGCTTGGCAACCTCAAGGAGAGCCTTGAGCCCGATGTTCACCGGACGCCGCAACCCCTGCAATCCCAGCTTCGCGAACACTCGATTCTCTCCCCGCAATGGAACGGCATCGGCGATGGTCGCAATGGCCACGACTTTCATGAACGACATCAGGAGGCGTGTCTGATCTTTGACATCCAGGCGACGCTGCATCAGTCCCTGGGCCAACTTGAAGGCAACGCCCGCGCCGCACAAGTATTTGCAGGGATAATCGCAACCCTCTTGATTTGGATTAACAACGCTCAGGGCTTCGGGAACGCCGTCCATTCCCGGCAAGTGATGATCGGTGACGACGAGGTCGACTCCAGTGCGGCGTGCGGTTTCTGCGGCAGCGAATGCGCGAATACCGGTATCGACACTGATGATCAGGCGCACGCCGTCGGCAGCCGCGCGTTCGATGACCTCGTCACGCATGCCGTAGCCTTCGCGAATGCGGTGGGGCACGTGGAAGTCTGCCGCTCCGCCGCAGAGCTCGATCGCGGTCTTGAGGATGACGATTGCCGTGGTGCCGTCCACGTCGTAGTCGCCATAAATCAGAATTTTTTCGTTCCGCTCTAAAGCGGCTTCCAGGCGATCGAGGGCAATTTTCATTCCGCTCATCAGCAGCGGGTCGTGAAGATCGGACAGGGCGGGGGAAAGAAAACGGGCGGCCGCTTCCGGCTCGTCGATCCCTCGGCGGACGAGAAGATCGGCCAGCACTGGCAAAGTTGAAGGAGCGATCCTTAGCGTGGAATCACGCAATACGGCTGCCAGCACGGTGGCCTTAGGAGAATTCAGCGGATTGGAAATCCATCGCATTGCGGTCTTCGAACTGACGGGCCGGAACAACCAGATTAGCAGCTCCGCCTCATCGCCGAAGTACGCCAAGCCGAAGGTAGTCAACCTAGGCACGTCCCAGAGTTCTTCACCGATCGACTCTCATTGCCGATGAAGATGATTGGAGAAATGAAAATGACGCTGGCAACGAGTTCCGCCAAAGGCGTGGAACCGACAGAACTATGCTGGGATCCGGACAGCGTTCCACCTTTTCCGGCAATTGCGTTAAGGGCACTGAAGCTGATGGCGGGCACGGATACTTCTTTGCTGGAACTGTGCAATCTGATCCGCGCCGATCCCGCGTTCTCGACCGCGATTCTCAGGGTCGCCAATTCTCCACTGGTCGCTTTTTCCAAGGATGTGACCAGCGTGCTCCAGGCATCGATGCTGCTTGGCTTCCTGCGACTGAGGAGAGTGGTGATCACGGTTGGCCTGAAGGCGTATTTCAATAACGCGTTCCCACCGCTTTTGAGGTCGTGCTGGCGTCATAGTGTCGCGTGCGCGATCATTGCCGAACGGAGCGCACAGTGGAGCGCGATGGACAGGGAGTTTGCCTACACGGCGGGCATTCTGCATGACATCGGCAGAATCGCTCTGGCGACGGTCATGCCAGAGTCATACGCTCGCGTGATCGAGCGGGGCGTCGACCAGTCTCAGGATGTTCTCCGGCTTGAACAGGAGTTGTGCGGCATCGATCACTGCCAGGCAGGGCGTTCACTGGTGGCGGCCTGGAATCTTCCTGACGCTTTCCTGGAGGTTACGACGCTGCATCACTCCCCAGGCGCACGCTTGGCGGGCGCAGCTTCATTGCTTGCCCCCAGTTGTGCGCTGGCCGATGGGATTGGGTTTGGCGTGATTCATTGCCAGTCGCCGCGCGGCTATGCCGAGATGATGGCTGAATTTCCCGAGGCGGCTCGAAGGCGCTTCCCTGAGGATGCCGCGGAATTTGCCGCTGAGATTGCAAATGAGATCAAGCTGATTGAGTTGGCGTAAGCGGAGAGGCCGCAGAGAAGAGACAAGAGGTTGCTACCGTTCCTCGTCCTGGTCGGGTTCGTCGATCATGAATCCGCCCCCTTCATCCGCCAGTTCGCGCAGGTGCTGATAATGCTCATACCATTCGGTGCCCGCTTCGAAGACGAATACGCACCCCTGGTAGGCCCATCCTAGCTGCACGAAGCCTGTCTTGCCGACATAGGCCTTCAGCCAGCGGCTTTCTTCCATATCTTCGTCGGTTTTGTAATCGCTATCCGCGAGCTGTTGATACAAGCGGTCCAGTTCTTCGCGGTTGAGCGCCCATGAGTGCATGGTCAGGAAGGGCGCGTTCGTGGACTTGGCGAGCTCGACAAAATCCTTCCAGCCATCCGGATTGTGCTCCGAGTCCCAGAGCACGCTTGGCACCTCTTCGCATTCGACGTAGCCGAAAAAACGGCGCATGCCCAGACCTTCGATAAAGGCCGTCATATCATCTTTCATCGCCGTGAGGTCGTCTGGGTGTGGAGACATGGATTTCTACATGTTGTACGGCTATTGTACGGCTTGCGTGGGTCAGCCGCCACTGAGGAAGGACGCTGCTTACAACGGGGGCCGGACCACGAGTGCCGACTTCACGGCCATCCTTAGTGTGTTAAACTTTTTGTTCACAAAAAAGCGCTTCAATCATGCTCTTTTCTAAAGAATATGTGGGCTATCTTGCCCGCGAAGTTTCCAAAAAACTGGTGGCGAGCGGCTTGGTTGAGACCAAGGCGATGCCTGCACTTACGGAGAAGGTGCATTCGGCGCTGCTCGAAGAACTGGCGCTCGAAGACCGCATCAATGATGAGGTGCGGGTCATTCTTGAAGCTTATTCCGACGAAATGCAGAAGAGCGGGGCCAATTACCAGGAAATGTTCCGAAAAGTGAAAAGTGAACTGGTGAAGAAATACAAGGCTGTTCTTTAATAAATATTGGAAATATGAGGACGCCCTGGAGGGCTTGTCTGCTGTGCGATTGAGCCGCGATAAAGTCAACAAAATCGCCCACGTGGTCACAGACGCGGTCGCTGACCTCGATGAGGTCGAATTCATCGAGGACCGCAACACGATCCGCCTGGAAGTCCGCAAGATTCTTGAAGCGCTCCTGATGCAGGAAGCGCGTATCGACCAGTCCGCCCGCCAGAAAATCGAAAGCCAGCGTCGCACCATCATTGAGGGCTCCGAGGAATGGTCGATCCTCTACCGCAAGTATTACAACGACGAAGTCAAGAAGCTGGGAGTCTAAGCACCCAGTTGCCACCCAGTCGCCAGTATCCGGTCTCAAGATCAATCGACTAAAGAGTGTCCATAGATCAAAGAGTGTCCAGGTGCTTTTGCTTGGGCCCCAGCGTAGCGTAGTAGTTTGCTGGGCGCTCGTTATCGGGTACTGGGTACTGATTTTCATGGATCGAATCGTCTTCGAATCCGTTCGCAAGATATTTCGTCATCGTCCCGCCCTGTTTAATTGGATGGGACGGGAACGGTGCGGCGAAACCATAGCCTTGAAAGACGTATCTTTCGCGGCGGGACGCGCGGAGGTGTTGGCGTTGCTCGGGCCGAACGGCAGCGGAAAAACTACAGCCCTGAAGCTGATCTCGACCATGCTGCTGCCCGATGCGGGATCGGTACGCGTGGGTGGATTTGATGGACGGCGTGATGCCGGCGAGGTCCGCCGGCAAGTGGGCATCGCGGTTGCGGCGGAGCGTTCGTTCTTTCCCCGCCTCTCCGCTCGCGAGAACCTCGACTTCTTCGCCACCCTGGACGACGTTTCGCGTAGGGAGCGCGCACCGCGGATCCAGCAAGTTCTCCACGATACTGGTCTCGAAGAGCAAGCGGATACGCTGGTCATGAAGTTCTCCAGCGGCATGTATCAGCGACTGGGAATCGCACGCGCGCTGGTCAAGCGGCCCGGCGTGCTTTTGCTGGACGAGCCGACGCGGAGCCTTGATGCCGGGACCACAGCTCACTTCTGGAACACGATTCGCGCCCTGGCAAAACAGCAGACCACGGTTCTGATTGCTACCCACAATTTCGCGGAAGCGGCCGCTGTGGCGGATCGCTTGCTTCTGCTGCATCATGGCGAATTGCTGGCGGATCGTTCGGTGGGTGACGGCGAAACCGCGGAGGCATTACGCGCTTTCTACTTCCGCATGACGGGAGATACAGACGAGCGAGACTCGTGATGTGTTTCAGGGGGATTTTGTAACATGGTAATCGGGTAATTTTGCAATTTGGAACCCAAGGGACTACCGAATTACCCGATTGCGAAATTACAAATTTCGTTCTTATGACTTCGACCCTCGACAAACTCCACGCCATCTTGCGACGCGACCTGCTGACTGCGATCCGGCATCGTAGCGGCTTTGTCGTGACCGCGGTTGGAGTCTTCACCGAACTGGCGGCTTTTTATTTTCTCTCGCGCGCCATCGGCCCCGGCTTTCGGCCCGGCGGCGTCGAGTACTTTCCTTTCCTCATGGTAGGCACCGGCCTCTATACTTTTTTCGCAATGAGCGCGCAAGCTTTTCTGAGTACAGTGCAGGAGGCGCAGCAGACCGGAACGCTGGAGGTGCTCATGACGACCTCGACCGCCCCGACCGAGCTTGTCATTCTCAGTTCCATCTCTGCTTTTGCAGGAAACCTGGTCAATCTATTGATCTATGTCTTCGCAGGGGTCGCAGTTTTCCGGGCATCGATCCACGCCAACTTATTCTCGTGCCTGGTGGTATTGATTCTATCTCTGGCCATTGCGCTGGCCCTCGGAGTCGCTGCCGCCACGCTTCAGGTTGCGTTTCAGAAAGGCTCCGCGCTGTTGTGGTTACTCGGTTCCGGACTCTGGTTTCTTAGTGGAACCATGTTTCCGATCCAGACCTTACCCCGCCCGCTCGAATTGCTCGCGCGGACGGTTCCTTTGACTTACGCCATTGATGGAATGCGGCGAGCGTTGCTGGAGGGTCAGACGGTTTGGGCGATGGCGCCGACACTGGCGGTTCTAGCTGGATTTGGAGTCGTTCTGCTGCCGCTCACGCTGACCGGCCTGTCACTCAGTTTACGGCGTGCACGGCAGAGTGGAACTCTTTCATTTTACTGAGCATTAGGGTTAACCTTTTCGGATCAGGGGGTAACTAACTGGCATTTGGCACGGGCAAAGGTCGTGTAGTACACTTCCTTTACTCTGATCTGCCTTTAATCTGATCAAAGACCCGGGGGACAAGCCAGCTTTGTTATTTATCTGACTGGCTTTACCAACTATGATCGACAATCAGGCACCTCGCGAGGAACATCAGCAACCATCCGACGCGATTCCAAGAAAAAAACTCTACCAGAAGCCAGCGTTCCGACACGAGCGGGTTTTCGAGACGCGCGCGCTTTCTTGCGGAAAGCTCATCGCTTCCGCTGGCCAATGTCAGTTCTCGCAAAAAACTTCCTGATGCTGGAAGACACGCTGCCCGTGCAGAAATCGAACTGGAGCGCCGTTGGTTCAACTTTAGTGGCGGACGCCTTGCGCGGCAGCGGTGATTTGCGCCAAGTCGTTCGTCTTCGTGTTCATGGGGAGAGCATGCTCCCCACTCTTTGGCCAGGAGATGTGGTCGAGATTACGGGCTGCTCGCTCGAAGACGTCCAGTCTGGTGAGATTGTGCTCGCCCTGCGTGACGGCCGCCTCTTTCTGCATCGCCTCGTCGCTACCCGACCGGACGCCTTTGTGTTGCGCGGCGATTCCATGCCTGGTCCCGACCCTTTGTTTGCGGGCGAGGCGTTCGTCGGACGCCTGGTGCGAGACTCCCGTCACAGCTCTGATCGCGGTTTTCAACGGCAAGTGATGCGTATCGTGGCTCGCGCTCTTGGTCTGCTGTTTTGTTATTCGCGCACTAGCCGCCGCCTTGCTCTCAAGCTTCACAGTCGCCGAAGTGCGCCGGCGCACGAATTTCAAAGCCTGGGAGTTCGGTAAATGACCGAGCCTCGAAAGGTCGCGTGCGTCGAGATTGGAAGGATTCCGATCGCTCTCGCCACTTCGGATGAGAGCTTTCTCGATTTGCTGCGGGATCGTTACGAGGGATTTCTGAGTTCTTCAAATCCCGAGTTCGAGCTTGAATTTGATCTTGTTTCCTCGGCAGCGGCTTCCGATGACGACGTTCGGGTATACCGTAATGAGGACGATGAAGACTGGATCATGGAGCGCGGAGACTTCCGTGCTCGCTGGAATCCGCGGACAGGACGAGGCCGAGTGCGGCAAAATGCGAATCCGTATTCGCTCGACTCCGTGCTGCGCATTCTGCATAGCCTGATCATGGCCGAGCGAGGCGGATTTCTGCTGCACGCGGCGAGCGCGATTTGCGATGGCCGGGCCTACCTTTTCTCCGGTGTATCGGGCGCGGGCAAAACGACGATGACGCGGCTGGCGCCCGCCGAGGTCGCTCTTCTTACTGACGAAATTTCCTATGTGCGCCCAACCGAATATGGCTACGCGGCATTTGGAACTCCATTTGCCGGAGAGCTAGCCCGCGCCGGTGAGAACTGCACGGCGCCAGTCTCGGCTCTTTTCTTTCTGGAGCAGGGTCCAGAGAATCGTGTGGATGAATTACCCGCCGCCGAGGCGGTACGCCGCCTCATGCGCAATATCCTGTTTTTCGCGGAAGACCACCGCCTCGTGGAGAAGCTTCTCGCCACGGCTTGCGATTTTGTGGACCGGGTTCCCATTCGACGCCTGACGTTCTATCCTGATGCCAGGGTGTGGGACGAGATCCGGAACTTTCAGGGGGTGGCCGAGCATGCCTGAAAATTGCATTTACATCGCGCGTAGTTCCGCCATCGCCGCGCGAGCGTTGGCTGGCGAACTGATGGTGATGAACTCGGCCGACTCGACATTCTTTACGCTCAACGAGGTCGCGACCACGATTTTCCAGGCCGCCGACGGCCACACTCCTCTGCGGGATATTGTCCGCGACCGAGTCTGCGGCCAGTTTGATGTCGATCCAGAGCAAGCCCAGGCAGACGCCGAGCAGTTCGTCACCGAGCTTTCCAGCCACGGAATTCTTCTGGTTTCCAATCAGCCACTGACATTCGACACGAAACGGGAGACGCCCTGATGAGTCTGATGAGTGAAGTTGGCCAGAAAGCGTTTAACCTGGGCGTGCCCCTCGCGGTACACATGGATGTAACGTACCGCTGCAACGAACGCTGCGTCCATTGTTATCTTGATCACGACGACCACGGCGAGATGACGACCGCCGAAATCAAGGACACACTCGATCAACTGGCCGAGGCGGGCGTTTTTTTTCTCACCTTCAGCGGCGGCGAGGTCTTTATGCGCCGCGATTTCTTTGAGATTGTCGAACACGCGCGGCGTCTCATGTTCAATGTCAAGATCAAAACCAACGCGGTAATGATTCACGAAGAGGAAGCGCGGAAGATTCGCGACCTCGCGGTCGACACGATTCAGATCAGCGTCTACTCGCATCGTCCCGAAGTTCACGATGCCATCACCAAGCTGCCGCACTCTTTCGAGCGCACCGTCCAATCGATTCGCTTCTTACGCGAACAAGGGCTGAGAGTGACGATCGCCAATGTATTGATGACGGCGAATTCTGCCGATCATGCCGGAGTGCAAAAGCTTGCCGCGGATCTCGATGCGAATTACACGCTCGATCCAACGATCACGCCCATGATGGATGGCGACACATCGGTTCTGGCGTTGCGCATTCCGGGAGAAGAACTGACGGAGGTTTTCCACAATCCGGCATTGGTCGGGAACCAGGAGGAGTTCTGCGCTCCTCCTAAGCCGCCCTCGGCAGAGGATCTTGAGGGGTACTCGTGCAGCGCGGGTCATTCCTTCTGCTACATCTCGCCCTACGGCGACGTTTTTCCCTGCGTGCAATTTCCACTGCCCACAGGCAACGTTCGTCAGCAGAAGTTTCTGGATATCTGGAATTTCTCGCCGCAGATGAACGAGGTTCGCTCGATCCAGGCCAAAGACTTGACCGTCTGCTCGTCCTGCACGCACGTCAGCAGTTGCACGCGTTGTCCGGGGCTGGCGTACATGGAAGGAAGTATGCGTGGCCCGTCCACCGCGGATTGCGAAAAATCTTTCTATCGGACGGGCGTACCCACGGCGAACATGGTGCGACAAGGACTTTCAAAACCCCGTTCTCCATCAGATAAGAGCTCGCCGCTGGTCCAGATTCGGCCGGTCCGGATTTCGCCGAACCAGATTCCGCCGAGCCAGACGCAGCCGATTCCCGTCCTCGCCGACGGTGGAATGCCGATTGCGTTGAGCTGAGCGGATAGATCTGAGCTAGGAGCTGATAAGTTACTTGATGTGCCCGGCGGCAGCCTGGCTGCGTTTCAGGTCGACGACTGCTTCGAGGGCGGCCAACTGCTCCAGGATACGCTGCAAAGTGACGCGGACCTCGTGCGTCGCTTCATTGAACTTCACGGCGGCTCCAATACCCATATCCATTCGCACTACTTCGCCTTCGATTGAAACATTCGTGTGTTCGTGCGAGAAGGTGAGTTTCAACTGGGATCCGGGCAAGAGGATTCCGCTGGTTTCAACATAGCAGCCGCCCAGACTCAGGTTCGTTACGATGCCCAGTGCCGGAGCTTTGTCATTGCCGGAGATTTCCGCAGTAAGCCGACCCCGAACTCGCGGATAGAGACGGCGATTTTTCGGCGACGACTGGCTTCGCTTTTGCAGATACATGCGCTTGTCTGCTTCGGACAGAATTTTTTCCGCATCCATGCCGTCTTCGGGATACACCGCCTTGCCCACGCTGAGGGATAGAATATCTTCGTTACAGATGTCCTTGCCTGCCTGCTGCGCCAGGTCTCGCATCTGTTCTGTCTTACGCTGGGCCGCCTCGGGCGTGAGCCCGGGAGCGATGACCACAAACTCATCACCGCCCATGCGAGCGACGTAATCGTACTCACGGCTGGTTTCCTTCAGAGAGTGGGCAAATAATCGCAGTACCCGGTTGCCTTCCAAATGGCCGAAACGGTCGTTGATCTGTTTGAAGCCGTCCATGTCGGCGACCATGACGGTCAATGTTGTGTTATCGCGTTTGCAGCGTGCCATCTCCCGGTCGAGTTGCAAGAACAGCGAGCGCGCATTCGGAAGCCCGGTCAAGTAATCAGTAACGGCGGAAGTCTCCGCCTGTTCGTACTTCATCGCGTTCTCGATGGCGAGCGCCATCTTGGAACTTACCGCCAGTAGAATGCGCAGGTGGTCCGAGGTGAAAAAATCTTTTTCCGCATGGTACAACGCCACGACGCCGACCACGCCCTGCAAACCTTCAAGGGGGACGGCAAGCGCCGAATTCAGGGTGCTGTATTTCGAAATATCATTCAGGTAACCGGGCTCGACCGAAGGATTGCCATTGAGAATTGGTTTCAGGTTTTGTGCCACCCAACCTGAGAGCCCCTGCCCAATCGGAATGCGCAGTGAAGCGAAGAGGCGGAAGTTATCGCCATTTACATATTCCGGCACCAGCTCATTGCCATGCCGGACGTAGATGGCAATCGCGTCGTAAGGCATCGCCCGGCGCAGCTTCACGGCAAATACCGAGAGCGTTTCGCCCAGACTGAGCGAGGCCCCCAGATCCTGACTGAGCTCGAAAAGAGTCTGCGCTTCCTGACGGGCGGCGGCGATCGAACTCAAGAAACTGCGCTCGGGCAATTGATGCTGGCCTTGCGCCTCGAACCCGGCCGCCGGTTTTATGGCCGGAACGACGTTCGCGTCCTGCTCTTTGACTTCGGTGGATAACTTCTGTTTGCCTAGCTTGTCAGTGCGTTCGTGGACCAGGTGTTCCAGTTCGACGTATCGCCGTTCAAGCACCTTGACCACTGCCGGATCGAAGGACTTGTTCGATTCATCCACCAGTCGCGCCATGGCTTCGTTAAGCGGCAGGGCGCGTCGATATTGACGATCCGAAGCCAGCGCATCCAGAAAATCGACGGCAGCGAGGATGCGAGCACCAATCGGAATCTGCTTTCCTTTCAAGCCTAGCGGATAACCGGTTCCGTCGTACTTTTCGTGATGGGCTCGAACGATAGGTACGACCGGGTAGGGAAATTGCACGCGTTCGAGGATTTCCGCTCCGACGAGAGGATGAATCTTCATTTTCTCGAATTCTTCCGGCGTCAGGCGGCCTGGTTTTGAAATGATATGTTCCGGGATCGCGAGCTTTCCGATGTCATGCAGCAAGGCAGCGGCTTGCAGGGCCTCCATTTCGTCATGCTCGACGTTGAGGTCTTTCGCGACCTCGACGGCATAGACGCGCACTCTCTGCAGGTGATCGTGCGTCGTCTGATCCTTGGCCTCGATGGCGAGGGCCAGCGCCTCAATCGTGCGCATGTGCAAGTCGGCCATCTCTTCCACGTGCCGCTTTTCGTCTGCCAGCTTGCCGAGGTAAAGGCGGTAAGAGCGGTAGATGAGGTACACGACCGGAAGCGTCAGCAATGACGTTTGCCAGTCCGTGAAACCGTGGAGCCAGCTGATCATCCCGGCTACGCCCGCGCCCACGAGGTAGTAGGGGAAGCTCCAGAAGTAGCAGTCAGACCAGATCTTTCGCAGCGAGCGTCCCTCGGTCAAGGAAATGACGGCGGCCACTGGAAGCGTGTTGGCCACAAAATAAACCGACGCCGCCAGAAATAATGAAGTGGAGGGGTTATTTACCGCACTATGCGATAGGGCGTAGCGATAAGCAACGAAGGTGACGGCGATGGCCAGCGCGGTGGAACAAACGTTGAAGGCCACTTGAATTGGATTCGGCCGCTCGCGGTCAAGACACTGTACGACCACTGCCGCGCAGCCGAGCGCCATGGTTTCGGGCAGACTCAGTTCGAGTACACCAAGCAGCAAAAATAGAAAGTTGACCGACATCGTTCCCGTGATGCCGGGGAGATTCACTTTGAGGCGCGAGGCGGCCAGCGCAATGACCAGATAGCAGAAGAATTTGAGTGGATTCTGACTTGTGCCGTGCCAGACCGAATAGGTCATCACGGTCGTCCCGCAGAGCAAGACCACGGAAATAAAAAAGCGTGGCGCCGCGCTGATGTCCCTCCAGGATTGAGGGCGGGTTTTCATTGCTGGCAATCTCCGGCCCCCGGGGAGGAGGGGTTCAGTTCCCTAGGGATAAGAAGAGGGAATACTCATTGATAACAGGCAGGGGACGGGCGTTAAAGCATTGGGTCATTTGGCGACAAACTTCCGTAATCGAAAGTGGTGACTTCATGGCAATGCGGAGGGTGGCTGAAAGGCAGGGGATAGCTCTCAAATCACAGAAAATAAACAATCAACTGTCGCTCGGCAAACCCCTGAGCAAACTTGAACTTGTACTCCCTCGGCAGCGTATAACTGGAAGAGACTGGTGGTTTGACTTGCCCGAACCCTCAGCCTAACATTTGAAGACTCTCTCCCAGGAGTGTTCCCCGGAATGATCGGCCAAACTGTCTCGCACTACCGTGTCCTGTCGCAGTTGGGCGGCGGAGGGATGGGAGTGGTGTACGAAGCCGAGGACGTCAACCTCGGCCGGCATGTCGCGCTCAAGTTCCTGCCGCCGGAGACGGAGAAAGATCCGCTTGCGCTGGAGCGGTTTCAACGCGAAGCGCGCGCGGCCTCGGCCTTGAACCACCCGAATATCTGCACCATTTACGAGGTCGGAGAGGACAACGGCCGGCACTTTATTGCCATGGAACTGCTGGAAGGTGAGACGCTTAAAAACCGGATCCATGGCGCCCCGATTGAACTCGACTTCCTGCTAAATCTCGGCACTCAGATTGCCGACGCACTGGACGCGGCGCACGTCAAGGGAATCGTCCATCGTGACATCAAACCGGCGAACATCTTCGTGACCAGCCGGAACCAGGCCAAGATTCTGGATTTCGGATTGGCCAAGCGAACCGGCAAGGCTTCCTTGCAATCGGCCGTCACCGTCGGTTCGGCGGCGACGGTGGACGATCCAACGGTGGACGATCCCATGTTGACCAGTCCGGGATCGACCGTCGGCACCGTAGCGTACATGTCTCCGGAGCAGGCGCGTGGCAAGGATCTGGACGCCCGCACCGACTTATTCTCTTTCGGCGTAGTGCTTTATGAGATGGCCACCGGCGCAGTGCCTTTCCGGGGAGATACGTCCGCGGTTATTTTCGACGCGATCCTGAATCGTCCTCCGGCGCCCGCTCTTCGGCTGAACCCCGACTTGCCTCCTCATTTTGAAGAAATTCTTAACAAACTGCTGGAGAAGGATCGCGACCTCCGCTACCAGAGTGCGGCCGACGTGCGCTCCGACTTGAAGCGTCTGAAACGCGATTCGGAATCGGGCACTTTGGCGGCGGCCTCCTCCAGTGCGTCTTTACGCAGCCCCGCTGTACACCGGTCAACGGCGCCGGCGCGGAAGCTACCTCTCTGGCTGATCCCCGCTCTGCTCGTCGCCGTGGTTGCTGCTGGTATTGGTTTCGTGTTTCTCAAGCGCGGCCATGCGCTCACCGAAAAAGATTCGATCCTGATTACGGATTTCGTAAATACCACCGCCGATCCCGTCTTCGATGGCACGCTCAAGAAGGCGCTCGCGGTGGATCTGGAGCAATCGCCGTATCTGAACGTCTTTCCTGATCAGAAGATCCGTCAGACACTGCAGTTCATGGGGCGCAGCCCGAGCGACCGCATCACCGCGGATGTGGGTCGCGAAATCTGCCAGCGCGATAGCATCAAGGCCATGCTCAACGGGAGCATCGATAGCGTCGGGGGCCAGTACGTTGTCACTCTGGAAGCGACGAACGCCACGTCCGGCGATTCGCTCGGACGCCAGCAGGCTCAGGCCGACCGGAAAGAGGACGTACTGAACGCCCTGCATGGCGCTGCCAGTAAGCTACGCGCTCAACTCGGCGAGTCGTTGTCCATGGTGCAAAAATATGACATGCCACTCTCCATGGCCACCACTTCGTCCCTTGACGCGCTGAAGGCCCTGAGCATGGGTGATGCCAAGCACAATGTGGGTGACGAACTGGCTGCGGCTCCCAACTACCAGCACGCCATTGAAATTGATCCCAATTTTGCGATGGCGTACGCGCGCCTTGGCGTGGTCTACAGCAATCTGGGTCAGACCGAACTGTCAGAGCAGAACCGACAGAAGGCTTTCGAGTTGCGCGACCGAGCCAGCGAGCGCGAGAAGCTCTATATTATGGCGCATTATTACACTGATAGCGGCCAGCTCGATAAAGGCATCACCGCTTATGAACTCTATCGCCAGACCTACCCGCGTGATTCCACTCCTTCTCTCAATCTGGCGAGCATCTACAACCAGCTTGGTCAATTTGACAACGCGTTAGAAAGTGCGAAGCACGCCCTCGAGGTCGAACCCGATATGGCGAGCGGCTATGTGAATGTCGCCAACGCTTATGCGGGATTGAACCGGGCGGAGGAGGCGCGGGCCACCATCAATGCAGCCGTCCAGCGCAAAGTTTCCCCTGCCGTCTGCCATTACTATCTGGCTGCGTTGGACTGGTCAGAAGGCAAGGATGCCGATATGGAGAAGGAACTCCAAACCGCCTCGGCTACACCTGAGGGAGAATTGCTGGTTCTGGGATTCCGTTCCGGCCTCGCCGCTGACCGCGGGCAGATTCGGCAGGCAAGGGAATTTGCGCGCCAGATGGCGGATGCTTATGATCGACTGCACCTTAAGATTCGAGCCGATGTCGAAGGCCAGACTGCTCTTATTGACGCAATGGTCGGCGAACCCGCCGAAGCCGACAAAGATGCCAACGACGCGCTTGGCCTATCTCGAACCCTTTCTGTAATGAGCAGCGCGGGCACGACCTTCGCAATCTTGCGAGAGGACGAGAAAGCGCTGGCCCTGACCGACGAGATTCAGCGCACCCATCCGAACGATACCATCGCGATCAATGTGACCGTCCCGTTGATACGCGCGGTGGTGGCGCTGCGGCCGGTAAATCCCGCGAAGGCCGATCCGGCAAAAGCCGTTGACTTCCTGAACACGGCCGCCCTCTACGGTCGCGCGAATCCGGCTGTGCTTTACGTTCGAGGCATCGCGTATGAGCATGCTGGACGCTACTCCGAAGCGCAGCAGGATATTGAGAAGGCTCTGTCATTCAAGTCTCGCGGCCCCGACCTGATTTACGCGGTCGCTCAACTAGAGTTGGCACGTGTCTTGCAGAAAGAGGGCGACGTTCCCAAGGCTCGTGTGGCCTACCAGAATTTCCTCGCTGACTGGAAAGATGCCGATCCGGATGTGCCGCTGCTCCACGAAGCCAAGGCGGAATACGCAAAGCTGCAGTAGCAACGTCTCCGCTGAAGTGGAATGGCGACATGACCGGTGCAACCTCGGCATGCCCTCGTGAGCACCGCCTTATGAACACCAAAGACCAAAGGTCGCATTGGGATCTCAAATACCAGCAAGGGCTGCCGTCGCTGACCGAACCAGACCCGTTCTTTATTGCGGCCTGCGAGAAGTTTGTCGTTCCCTCGTTCCCAAAAGGGGGCGCAGCATTGGATTTAGCAGGCGGGCTTGGCCGCCATTCCCTCTGGCTGGCAGGCCTGGGTTGGCAGGTCACCGTCGTGGACGTTTCCGATGTGGCGATTGGAAAACTTTGTCGTTCTGCTCTCGATCTGAATGTCGAACTCGAACTTCTTGTAGGAGACGCCTGCGCGTACAAATTTCAACCGGCACGGTTTGATCTGATCGTCCTCTTCTACCACCTGGACCGAAGTCTTTTTCCAAGAATAGCTTCTGCGCTGAAGCCAGGCGGGTTGTTCATCTCCAAGATGAGGGAGCGCTGGAACTTGGACCAGATGTCAACCACCGCTGTTATCGATCCGCTGCAGAGAGGCGAACTGCCGTCGCTTGTTCCAGAGTTGCGGGTTCTACATCACGAAGAACGTCCGGTACGTGATCGAGGCGTCGTCGAGTTTGTGGGAAGGAAGTAAGGAAAGTGGGTGCGAACGGCGACACAACCAATAAAAATAGGGGCAGCGCGATCGAAACCGCACCGCCCCCTGGGGAAGGACATCTCTCAAAAGTGGAATCCGAGCTGAGCCGTCAGCGCCCGTGGCGTAACATAGTGCGTGCCGCTGAACGTTGAAAGGAAGTTATACAGCGCCGTTTTGTTGGCGATGTTGATGGCAGTAAGCGTAAGGCTCCATTTGTAACGATCGCCTTTGAGCAGATTGTCATCGCCCACTGCAACATCAAACAGGTTGCGGCCAGCAATGCGTGGCGGATTGTGATCGTCATTTTCTGTTCCCGGCGCGGGTATTTGTAGGAGCGTTGACCCGTATTGCGTCGCAAGGCACTGGTTATTGGGACTTATGAAAGTTCCAAGAGGATTCGTCGGGGTGGGCGGGGTGGCGTGGACTCCGTTGCAAGTCAGTCCCGCTTCGAACTGTTGATCGGCGCTCAGCCCCGACGTATCCACAATCTGATCCGTGCCGTTGGGACCGTTCGCGCAGTTACCTCCCGCGCAAGGCGCCGGTCCAGCCACCAGGCCGCTGTCGTACCGCCAGTTGAAGCCGAGCCACGGGCCGACCTTCCACGGCTGGTACTGCATATGACCCGTGAGGTTGAACTTTTCATCGTGATCGATCCGGAATGGTCCGGACGCGGAGGGGACTGCTCCCGCCCCACCGATCTGTGGAGTGAAAAAGCGCGCCGCCACGCTGGAGAACACCACCAGCCCGGTAAATCCGTGCAGGTTCGGTACGCTTACGCGGCCTGCGTATCCTGGAATCTTCGAGCGATCCCATTCAATCGGAAACGTGATAGGGGTCGCTCCGAGCACGCTGAAGTCGTAAGCGTTGTGAGTGTACTTCCAGATGTACTCGCCGGAAAAGACGAGGTACTTCCCGAAAGCCTGTTGCAGTCCGGCATGGAATTCATTGCGCCAGCCTGGACTGAATGGGGTGATGCTGGACCCGCTACAGAGAAGAAGCTGATTCAGCGCGGGGTTGCCGCACCCCTCGTTGGAGAGCACCAGGTTCTCATTAAAAGGAGTCTCCATCGTGCGTGCGTACGAAACGCGGAGAACGGTGTTGGTACGCTTAACGTTATAAGCGATACCAAGACGAGGTTCGGCTTCCTTATGTGTCGTGAGTCCGTTGTAGAAATCCCCACGCAATCCGAGATTGAAAGACCAGTTTCGAAGGCTGATTGTGTCCTGGACATAGAGAGCGAGTTCCTTGACGTCGGTGTGGCCGTTAAAGGTGTAGAGGCCGCTGGCGGTCGCGCCATTCGGGCACAGGTCCAACGCAGATGGCGTCGGACGGGTCAGGTCATAACACCCCAGCAATGGATTGAAGGGAAGGAGATTCGGATTGACGACACCATCATTGGGCTGCAAGCCAAGCCCGGTGCATTGCGTAGGATAATTGGGGCTGGAGGGATCGGCGCCATTCCAGTACGGATTGCCGCTCAAGTCCAGACACGGCGCGTTTAGCGTCGGGTCAACGACTCCGAACGGGTCATGCTCGTCCAGAAACGTCTGTTCGTACGTGGCTCCCAATTTCAGGTTGTGAATTCCCTTTACGTAGGAGAGATCAGAGCGCGCCCCCGCATTTAGGAGCGTGCGCCGCTGACTGACCGTTTCGCTCCCGACCGCAGGCGCTCCTAGGTCCGCGAAAGGATTGGCGCTCGGATAGTAGTTGTAAGCATCCCGCCGGACAAAACCGCCCAACGTAAACACCGTCGTGGGGTTGAGCAATCGAGTCCAGCTAGGCGCGATGTTGAAGGTTTCGATCTGGGAACGCTGGTCCGCCGAGCCAACGACATTGCCGTCAGGATCGAGGCCGCCGTTGGCGACAATAACTCCATTCCACGGGGTCGCCAATTGCGAGTCGAAAGAGTTTGGCGTTTGGAACCATGACCGGGTAAATCCCAGGTTCAAATGAAGTGAATCTTTGGTGGAGAATTGATAGTCCACCCGATCGAATACATTTTCTTCGTTGCCCTTGTCATGCATCACCACAAATTCCGGCCCATCAAGAAACCGGCCGCTGTTCAGACCGCCGGCAGAGATGAAGTTCCCCCACTTTGCTCCTCCGTAAGCGAGATCGGCTTGCACGTTGGAGGTTCCGAACGATCCGTACGAGGTGGTTACGCCACCATGAGGCGTGGTTACGCCCTGGCCCGAGCGGGTGGTCGCGACAATCACAACGCTTGTCTTCCCCCCATATTCAGCGGGTGGAGCGCCGGAGATGACTTCCATCGATTGGACGGATTCGAGTGGAATCTGGTTAGAGAAAACCTTGCTCTGCTGATCGGTGATCGGCTGGCCGTCCACCGAGAACGAATTCTCCGCGTGATCGCCAAGTCCATGGAACAGACCGTTGGAATCGGCAGCGATTCCGGGCGTTGAGAGAGTAACCAGCGAACTCAAAGAAGACGACGCGCTTTCCAAGGGAAGCCTGTCGAACAATTGCCTGTCAACGTCAGTGTGGAAAGTGGGATCGTTCTCCACCAAATCGGCGCCAGCTTCGACCGTAACCGTGGTGGAGGAGCCAGTTACCTGAAGGCTGATCTTGACGCTGGCAGGCACTGCCGACCGGACCTCCACATCCTGCGCGCTCTCAGCAAACCCCCCGGCTGTTACTTTCATGTGATATGGATTAAACGGCACGTTCGAGAAACTGAAATTTCCCTTCTCGTCTGTAGTGGTCGTGCGGTCATAGCCGCTGACCGGGTTATGAATCTCGACGGTTGCATTCGCAACCACCGCTCCCGAAGGGTCCAGGACCGTACCGCTGAGCGACCCCGAACCTCCGCCCGACTGCGCATTCGCAATCCCGATACTGAACACCAAAGCGGCGGCCACAATAGCCGTGGTCAGACAACGCTTGTAAAGAAAATCCATGATTCCTCCAATAAAGGGCGCTGGAGCGACTCCGATCACAGATCAAGATCAAGATCAAGATCTAAAGATCAAAGATCAAGATCAGAGATCGAAAGTCGCGGTCTCTTAAGAATTACCTTTAGGTGTATTGGGCGCGCGGAATCAAAGCGCAGGTGGAGGACGGATAAACGGCGTAGTGACGGAACGGAAGATAGGGGAGACTGCGGAGGCAAGAATCGCCAAAGCAGTCGTACCCAAAACTGGCGCCGACGCAACCGAAGCGGTACTGAGTCCGGCATGAGCGGTGGCGCAAATTGTGCACGAGTGGTGGGATGCGGTCGAGTTCTCGGAATGCGAGTGGGTGGCTTGGATCGTCCCCATCACGCACACCAGGGAGATCGAGAGCACGCACAAAACTCTGACGAATGCGCTCCGAACTGGCTGTGTTCTCATCATCCCCAGAAGGTCAGACCTTTAGACTTATTGCTTAGACGATTCTACCCTGAGATGGTCATCCGCGAGAAGCTCATCCGCGAAAACGCGGCGCCGAGAAAATCCCTCCCCTTTTGCGAGTGCCTCACTTCGCGCGGGCCTCGTCGCCGCTCATGTCGGTAGTCCAATTCGCGCCATCATCGGAGTGCTGCGCCTCGAAATGAATCTTATCGTGTCCGGAAAAGACGTTCGTCGTCCGCCAATAAGTCTTCTTTCCCTTGTCGGTGCTATCGCTCGAATACACCCAGCGGTCCCCGACGATTTCCAGGTTGCCCCATGTGCTGGGAGCGTCACCTTCCACCCGCACCGCCTGGTTACGGTAGGCGTAACCGCCATTCTCCAGGGGATGCAACGGCAGGAAGATTACGAGGGCCGTGTTTTTACCATTGACGATTTGATTGCACGCGAAAAATTCCCCTGCCTTTGCGCAATGGTTTTCGAGGTGAACCGCTTCCCCGGGCTTCTGGCCGTTTGCGAATACCAAATTCCATTTTCCGTCGTAGAGACGGAGCAGCACGTAAGGGTCGGTCGCAGCATGGCTCGCAGCATGCGCTGCTTTTGCAGGAGGAGCGGTTCCGCCGGACTGGCCGGCCGGCTGATTCGGAGATGCTGACAGCGTGAGAAGACCCAAAATCAGGATACTTACCATTCTTGCCTCCGCATTGACTCCGGCGTTGCCTCCGCATTGATCCGCAGTCTTCGAATCATATCGCAGGTGGAGGCGAGAACCAACAAAAGCACTATCACCGGCACTGGCATTCCCCGACAATCGTTGTTAACCGGAATAAGAATCGGAATTGAAATCAAAACCGGTTTATCACCGACACTCGTCGATTGCAGCGCCACCTGCGTCTTAATTCGATCTTTGCCAGTTGCGTCCGCTCCATGCGGCCGTTGGAAAGTCAGACTCAGGGAGAAGTACCTATGTCGGGACAAGTAATTTTGTATTTTGAGGACCAGGCGGACGCCTTGCGTTTCGCCCTCGCGGCCGGTTCGGTGATGTCGGGAGACGGAACTCGCGCTACCGGCGATCTGCTCCAGGAAACGGCACGAGTCACGAGGATCCGGTTGGACGCCGCCAATAAGGGAAAGAACAAGCACCCCAATCCCCCCGAACGCGCGGCATAACCACGATACTGCGCCGGTTTCACTCGCGGCCTACATGAAGGCGATTGTCGGCGACTCTGGTTGGGCTCGAATTAGAATGTTCGTATGCCCATCGCTGAAAAGATTTCAGCTTCATTGTCATCATCTTCTCCCGTCGCGCTCGACCTCACCTGGGTCCGTTCGCAGTTCCCGGCACTCGCGCAAACCCTCAATCAACGTCCCATGGTTTTTCTGGATGGGCCGGGCGGAACGCAGGTGCCGCAAAGGGTGATCGATGCCATCTCCGACTATCTGGCACACAACAATGCCAATACTGGCGGCGCTTATCACACCAGCCGCAACACCGATCGCATGATCGCGGAAGCGCGGTCTGCCATGGGCGATTTCCTGAATTGCGCTGCGGATGAAGTCGTTTTCGGCGCCAACATGACGACGCTGACTTACGCGATGAGCCGCGTCCTCGGACGAGAACTTGGGCCGGGCGACGAGATCGTGCTCACGCTGCTCGACCACGATGCGAATTTTTCGCCCTGGAAGGCGCTGCAAGAAGAAGATAAAGGCGTCGTGATCCGCACCGTGAAGTTCCACGAAGAAGATTGCACGCTCGACATGGACGATCTGGCATCAAAAATCGGCAGCCGCACGCGCCTCGTGGCCGTGGGCCAGGCCTCGAATGCCGTCGGAACGATTAACAATGTCGCCGAGGTGGTGCGACTGGCGCGGCAAGCGGGAGCCCTCAGTTACATCGATGCCGTCCACTACGCTCCGCACGGACCGATTGACGTGCGCGCCCTCGACTGCGATTTTCTTGTCTGCTCGACCTACAAGTTTTTCGGTCCGCACATGGGCGTGCTCTACGGCAAGCGCGAGCATCTGAAGGAATTGCGCCCCTACAAAGTCCGCCCCAACACCGATAACATCCCTAACTGCTGGGAATGGGGGACGCTGAACCACGAGTGCATCGCCGGAATTAAAGCCTGCTTGGATTACTGGGAAGAACTGGGCCGTCGTGCGAATCCTGCGATTGCGACTCGGCGGAACGCGATTCTCGCCGCGCACGAAGCGATCCATCACCACGAGCGTAGGCTGACGGAGAAGATGATCGCGGGTTTGCTTGCGATCCCCCGCTTAAAGCTCTACGGCATCAGCGACCCGCGGCGCTTCGAGAATCGTTGCGCAACGTTTGTGGTCCGCATCGAAGGTCACACTCCCCTGGAGTTGGCAACCAAGCTGGGCGAACGCGGCTTCTTCACCTGGGATGGAAACTACTACGCCCTGAACCTGACCGAACAATTGGACGTTGAGCGCCTGGGAGGATTTCTGCGCATCGGACTGGTCCACTACAACACGACGGAGGAAGTGGAGCGGATGCTTGGGGCGCTGCGGGAAATTGTGGGAGGGTAGCTCAGGGGCATCGCGTTTCTCGCACATGCCTTGTCGTCAACTCCAATCGGTAGCAGCGTGATCTTTCGTCTCGCACCAAAAGCGCGTTGTCCAAAAGCTTCAGGTCGCTGATAAAGACCCACTGATTATCTTCCTCCTCCCAAGGCCTAATATGAATTCGAAAAATTTCCACGCTCCAGAGTTCTTTCTGGTTTATGGCATCACTTGCAACCACATAGCCAGCGCGGCCATCGCCGCGTGCGGAGTACTTGATGTTCCCACTTACGACTGGGTTCACGGGCGGCGGGGCAACTCGTTTCGCGCACAGATTCAGCGGAATGGCGAGAACGACGACAACAAGGAGAATCGAAGAAACCGTTCGCATTATTCAGTTCCTGTTCGTCGAGTGTGTTTTCAGGCAGCCTCGGCTGAACGCGCTACGGGCGGAGCTCTTTAACAGAATCGCCTTTGCCGACCAATGCTACGCTCGCCAACCCGATGAACAGCCCGTGTTCGACAATGCCCGGGATATTGCTTAGAGTCAGAGCCAACGCGGCAGGGTCCTCAATCTTTCCAAAGCTGCAGTCGAGAATGGGATTGCCGTTGTCGGTCAGGTAAGGACTGCCGTCCGCCTTCGTGCGTAACTTGACCGACGCGCCGAGCAACTCTATTTTTTTCGCGACCACCGTTCGTGCAAACGAAATGATCTCGACCGGCAAAGGAAATTTGCCGAGTACCGGAACCATCTTCCCGGAGTCCGCGACCACCACCATCTTTTTCGACGCCGACGCGACGACCTTCTCGCGCAGCAACGCCCCACCACCGCCTTTGATCAGGCGCAACTGCGGATCGATTTCATCGGCACCGTCGATGGTGATATCGATCTCCGGATGTTCATCGAGGTTAGTCAGCGGAATGCCGACGGCCCGCGCTAGGTCAGCAGTCTGCACCGAGGTCGGGATGCCGATGATTTTCAGCCCCGATTTCACGCGCTCACCGAGAGCGACCACTGCAAAGTGGGCCGTAGACCCGGTGCCCAATCCCACGACAGTGCCGTCCCTGACCAGTTTTGCGGCAGCGCGCCCAGCAGCTTCTTTTTCTACATCATTCGCCATCAGTCACCCATAGATTCATTGGAGCGGCGGGCGTCCTCGCCCGTCCACCGGCAAGTTCGCATTCTAGTTCAGAATCATCTTTCCCAAGATCTCTTTCAGCAACTTGGCGGCGACGGTTGCGGTGATTTGGGTACTATCTTGTCCGGGATTGAATTCCACGATGTCTGCGCCGGCGATCTTTCCAGTGATCGCGTGCAGATGCGCGATGGCTTCGCGTACCGACATTCCTCCAGGCTCGCGATGCGCAATGCCGGGCGCGAAGGCGGGATCGAGCGCGTCCATGTCGAAAGAGATGTAGATAGGACCATCAATTTTCATACGGTCGAGCGCGGGCAGGTGGCGCATCTCGATAACCTCGACCCCAAATTTCTGAGCCTGCTCGCGTTGATGCCCGGTCATAGTCCGAATACCGACCTGGATCAGACGCTGGGCCGCGCCCTCCTCCATGATGCGTGCAAACGGGCAAGCATGGGAAAGCCGGTTGCCTTCAAGTTCGTCGTAGAGGTCGGGATGCGCGTCGAAGTGGAGGATGGTCAGTTTCGGAACGTGTTTGCCGAAAGCGCGGACGATTGGCAGCGTTATGGAGTGGTCGCCGCCCAGGCAGACCGGTCGCAAGCCCCTGTCAAGCAATTCGCCCACTCTTTTTTCGATGGCGGCGAATGGCTCATTGAAAGTGAATTTCAAATCGCCAGCATCGCAGTATGCACCCTCGGCGCTCAGGTCGACGCCAATTTCCGTCCAGCTATTCGACGAAAAGGAGTTGAAGGCGACACGGATGATGGGCGGAGCTCCAGCTGCCCCACGCAACCATGAGGAATTTGCGTCAAAAGGCACGCCGAGAATGACTGGGGTTCCGGCCTGGGCTGCTTCGGGATGGAGGGTCATGGAGATATTCCTTAATCTTTAAATCAGAATAATCGTGAAATCAGAATAATCGTGGCCCGCGTTTTTCGCTGTGACCTTCGGCACAGCTACTCGTGTGGGGACGGGGCGGAGCTTGTCCTGAGCGGGGCCGAGGGACTCCATTCCGCCCGGCCAGAGTCGCCGGCACCAAACCTTCTCCAATTGTTCGGGATGAATCGGCCACACGGGGTGACTCATCCGTTATTCTATAGAGACATCTTATGGCGACTTCAACTCGAAATACCGGTGGGAGCACAACTCCTGCAATTAATTCAGATTATGAACGGGAACGCGTGTTTGGGCTGTTCCGGCAATTTGGATATCTGGAGGCCGAACTGAACCCGCTTGGGTTGCTTCCGCCACAGCCGCATCCGGACCTCGAGATCGATAACGAATGGGCGCGGGAAGCGCGTCGCATTTATTGCGGAAGCGTCGGCGTGGAATTCATGCACATTGCCGACCCGGAGCGGCGCCGCTGGATTCAGGAGCGGATCGAGGCTGAACCGGCCGCCGTCGACCAGGAGCGTGCAATGGATCTTCTGTTGCGTGCCGATCTGTTTGAGCAGACGCTACAGCAGCGCTATCTGGGCAACAAACGCTTCTCGCTCGAAGGCAATACATCTTTGCTGCCCGCTGTGGATCAGGTTCTGGATGTAGCCGGAGAGCACGGAGCCGTGGAACTGGTGATGGGCATGAGCCATCGCGGACGGCTTAATGTCGTCATCCATGTGGCAAATCGTCCGCCGGAGGAGGTCTTTGCGGAATTCGAGGATGTGGACCCGCGCAGCGTATTGGGGTCAGGCGACGTGAAGTATCACATGGGCGCGACCGGCGAATTCGTCACCAGGAACGGCAAGAAAATTCATATCCATCTGGCGTCGAATCCGAGCCATCTGGAGGCGGTCGACCCCGTGACGATAGGCCGAACCCGCGCCAAGCAGGACCGTGCCGGTGAAGGTGGCGAGGCTAAATATCTGCCCCTGCTCGTCCATGGCGATGCTGCGTTCGCGGGCCAGGGCATTACCGCGGAAACGATGAATTACGCCGACCTGAGCGGCTATACCGTGGGCGGCACGATCCACGTGATCGTCAACAACCTGATCGGATTCACGACCAACGCGCGCGAAGAACACTCCTCGCGTTTTTCGGCCCAACTGGCGCGGCGGCAAGCCATTCCAATCTTTCACGTGAATTCTGAAGATGTGGATGCGGTGATGCGGATCGCTCGCATCGCAACCGAATACCGCTACAGGTTCGGCAACGACGTGATCATCGACCTGATCGGCTATCGACGGCACGGGCATAGCGAGGTAGATGATCCCACGGTGACGCAGCCGCTGATGTACAAGGCAATCAAAGAGCATCCGCCGTTGTATCAGATCTACGCCAAACGGATCGGCATGAATGATGCCAATATCGCCGAGCGGGTGCAGGCGGTCAAGAGCGAGTACGAGTCCGCGCAGAAAGCAGCAACCCGGTTTACGAAGAAGCCGCTGATGCGCGATCTGCCAAATTACTGGGACGAGTATTTTGGAGGCCGGTACAAAGCGGAATATGAAAAGCCGACGGGCATCGCGCGCCAGGAATTGGAGGAACTGACCGAGCGTTTGACGACGTATCCAGAGGGTTTCCGCATTCATCCCAAGGTCAAGAAGTTACTGGAACAGCGGCACGAGATGGGCACGGGCAAGAAGCCACTCGATTACGGCATGGCGGAGGCATTGGCGTTTGCAAGCCTGGTGAAACAGGGGATTCCGGTGCGCCTGAGCGGGCAGGATTCACGCCGCGGGACCTTCAATCAGCGGCACTCGGTGTTGCTGGATGTTCAGGATGAAACGGAATATGTTCCGCTGCGGCATATTGCGCCGGAGCAGGCCGCCTGCGACATCTACAACTCGACGCTGTCGGAAGCGGGCGTGATGGGATTTGAATATGGCTACAGCCGCGATTATCCCGAGGCCCTGGTTCTGTGGGAAGCGCAGTTTGGCGATTTTGCAAATGTGGCGCAGGCGGTGATCGATCAGTTCGTTTGTGCCGGCGAGGATAAGTGGAATTTGCTGTCAGGACTTGTGTTGTTGCTGCCGCACGGATACGAAGGGCAAGGTCCGGAGCATTCGAGTGCGCGCATCGAGCGATTTTTACAGCTCGCGGCGCGGGATAATATCCAGATTTGTCAGCCTTCGAATGCCGGACAATATTTTCATCTGCTGCGGCGGCAGGCGTTACGCAACTGGCGGAAGCCGCTGGTGGTGTTCACTCCGAAAAGCATGCTGCGGCATCCCGACGCATTGTCTCCATTAGAAGATCTTACGCATCAGAGGTTTCTACCGGTGTTGCCGGATACGGAAGCGCAGGATGCCAAACGGATTCTGCTCTGCACAGGAAAGATTGGGCACGAACTGCGCACCGAGCGGCAGAAGCGCAAGGACCTCAGCACGGCTATTGTTTTTCTGGAGCAGATGTACCCGTTTCCAGAAGCGGAGCTCAAAGAAGAACTTGAGCGCCATGCGACGGCGCGAGACATCGTGTGGGTGCAGGAAGAGCCGGCCAACATGGGGGCGCTTTCCTACATGTTGCCGCGCTTAAAGCACATCACAGACGACCGCCCGGTGCATTCGGTGAAACGTTCCGGAAGCGCAAGTCCGGCGACCGGCTCGGCCAAGGCCCATGAGGTCGAGCAGAAGACGCTGCTGGCGCTGGCGTTTACAACGGTGGACTGAATCGCTGCACGGCAGGAATACAGAGCGACAAGCCCCGGACGGACCTTTGTTCCTCGTCACGGTTCCGGGGCTGTTGCTGTAGTTGTCCAGTGGCAAGGTCGGGCACGCCGCAACCTACGGCGAGATCTGATTACGGCCAGCGCTTGGCCGCATCTTCCCATCCTGCGACTCGTGCCGGGGAGGCCGCAGCCTGAGCGGCGGTAACCATCGGAGGAACGCGGACCGGTTGCGGTGGCACGGTGGCAGCCAAGCTCGGTTTCGGTGCCTCAGCCAGTTGCTCCTTTTCGTCTGAAAGCAACGGGGCGGCGACGCGTAAGGCCTCGACTTCTTTTTCCAGCCTCGTCAGTTCAAGTTCCTTCTGGCGTAAAACTTCATACACATTTTTCATGCTTGGGCACCTTGTTTTTGAACAAATGATTAAGCGCAGAGTATGGGTTCCAGCGTTGTTTTGTCAAGGAAAAGAGGCACTTGCGAGTGCATATCTGGTTAAGAACGCTCGGGTTCAGAAATATAGAGTGGCGAAAAGCCAGTTATCGAAATACCACCACCGCGACCAGAATGCCGAGAATCAGAACGAGGAATGCAAGCAGATTCACATGGTTGGCCAGCCACGATTCCTGCACGGGCAGTGAGTTGGCCAGGAAGGCGGGCACGAATTCCTCTTGCGCCTGCTCCGTGGAGTTCGCCGCCGTTTCAGGCGATGCGTCTGGCGCCGACTCGCTTGAATTAGTTTTTTGTTCTGCCATCTGCTCCGGACTTCGCTCCGAACTTCGCTCCGGACTCAGAGCTTTTTGGGCTTCGAGTTGGGCTGCGACTTGAGCTTCGGCTTGCAACTTAATCTTTTCCTGCTGGTCGCGCTGCTTCTTCTCGAAGTCCCTTTTCTCTCGATCTTTTTTTTCACAATCGAGGCAGAGCGTTCTCCCCTCGGAAACGGGAAATCCACAAGAAGCGCATTTCTGCACCCGCAGCATGGCTTCGGGAACCAGCGCGGGCGCAGGCGTCGATAGCGGCTCAGCTACTGAGGACGATAACAAAATTGTGGGTGGCTCCGCGAGCGGGACTGGAGGCGCAACTACCTCTGGGCGGACGGAAATGGGGACGGAGTGACTCGCGGAATTGGTTAGAGGGATGTTGACGGAAGGCTCGGGCGGCTGAGGCATGCCTCCGGCGACTGGAGGTTCGAGGTGCTTCGCCGGTTCCGGCGTGCGTGTCGGTAAAGGCGCGGAATGCTGATGTTGCTCGGCCAGATCAAGGGCTGTCAATGTGAGATCGGCCATGCGCTCGAGTGCGATCAGGTCGCGCTCCTCGAAAGCGTAAGGGTGATCGGAAAATAACTCGAATAGGCCCCGAACCTCGCCCGAGCGGCGCATCAGCGGCAAAACCACTATGGAGGCGATGCCCAGCGCCCGGCAGGCTTCGAGGTTCACGCGCGGGTCGGTCTCCGCATTGTCACAACGCAGCAACTGTCGGCGGGCAATGCTCTCGCCAGTCAATCCCGAACGAACCTGCAGGCGCGCACCTACCGCAGGTGCGGAAGAGCCCGCGCTGGCGCGGCAAACCATCTCTTGACCCTGTGGTAAAGCGAGGGCGGTTCCGGTCGCGCCGGTGATGTATTGCGCGCGTTCGACGAGCAACTGGAGCGCCGACTCCAGTTCCGTTTGTCCGAGCGCCCGGCCGCGCCGCGGCAGATCGCCGGTTGCCTCCGCTGAGGCCGGCCAATCCGGCCCCGCGCCGGAGTTCTCGTTGTTCGCTGCCGGAGGTCGATTTTCGGGTTGGGCCGATCCTGGCATGGAAATGCTGTCGAGCCCGGGCTTCGGAAATCAAAAAAGAAATGATTGCACCGAAAAGGGGCGTGAACCGAGTCTCGCCTTGCAGACTGCGGCTGTCAAGCGCCGCCGGTAAGAGGACGGGCAGAAATCCAAGAGACGTAATTCGGGGTGCTCTCACGGCCCAGTCGGAGCGGGATGCAAAATTTCGACCTCCAGGCTCGACGGACTTAGCAGTGTGTTGTGGATAAGGCAGTGGTGTACCGCGTTCTCGACTCCGTCCCGATGTTGCTCGGTTAGGAGGGCGGGCGTTTCGATTTCAATGTGAAAATGGTCGATGCGCGCGGGATCCTTGAGCTTCTCGGCGGTTACGCGAACCCGCGTGCCTTCCGTTGCCAGTTTATGTTTGCGAAGGTATTGAGCCGTATAGAAACCGGCGCACGAGCCCAGCGAAGCGAGCAAGAGTTCTGGCGGTGTCATCCCTTCGTCATGGCCACCGTTTTCCGGCGGCTGATCGCTGACGATCGTTGCTGTCTTGCCTTGATTTCGAACTGCAATGCTCCGAGATGTTCTACGGTAACTTCCATAAGTGCCTCCAAACATGCAAATCATCTGTAAAAGCGCATTCGTCAAACCATCCTGAGACCGAATTCACGATTCGCTACTTCAATGCTTGACCAGCGAGTGCGGCGTCGAGATGAGTCCTCACGAGGTCGCGGGCGCGGTGCAAGCGCGATTTCATCGCAGCGCGTGAGATTCTGAGGTTTGCGGCAACCTCGTCGCCCCGCAGATCTTCGACATCGCATAACTGGTACACCGGTCGGTAAAGAGGCGGCAGAGCGTTGACGGCTTCGTTCAGCATTCGCTTCATTTCTTGTCGGGCGAGTTGCACATCCGGAGCAGGCTCCGCTCCGGCAAGTTCGCGGCCTTCGTCCTCTAACGTCGACAACTGCAACAGTGGCAGCAGGGATTCGCGCTCCTTCAATTGCCAGCAGACACGTTTCGCAATCTGCGCCAGCCAGGCACGGAAAGCTGTGGATTCGCGCAATTGATCGAGACATCGGTACGCTTTGAGTAAGGCCTCGATCAATACGTCTTCAGCATCTTCTCGATTGCCGCACACGCGAATCATCTGTCGATAAACGGCGTCTTTATGCTGCCGTGCCAGCGCGTCGAAGTCCACCGAACCATTGTGGCACTGCTCGCTCTCCCACGCACAGATGGTCACGGATAAGTCTCGGAATGTTCTGAGGCCGGGCGTGGAATCCTGCACTGACTCGATTGGTTCCATGGCATTTTCCCGAGGATCAGTCCCATCGCACAGATGTCGGTCAGGCCGGCGAAAGTCAGCCCTGAGCCGGCGAATCCGCAAAGAAAGATCCATCGCGCGTTAATCGTCAGCGCCAAAACGCAGCCGATCAGCACCATCAAACCCGCGCCCAGGCGCACCTGTCGCTCGAGCGACCAACGCGTCTTAGTGCAGGCCACAATCGGGAAGCCAGCTTCGCTCCAGGCTTTCGTGCCGCCCTCAAGAACCGAAATCTGCCGTTGGCAGGGCTCAAGCAGGCGAGCGGTGATGCCCGCGCGCTTGCCAGACTGGCAGATCAGAACGACGGCACGGTGGCGATCGAGATCGTCGAGGCGCGCCTCGATCTGATCCATCGGGATGTTAACGGCACCGGGGATGTGGCCGGACGCGAATTCGGAGACAGAGCGGACATCTACCAGCAGGGCGGTGGCAGACGAGCGATTGCGTAATTCAGAGACAGTCAGGGTGGAATCCAAATTTCCTCCTACATTAGGAGAAGAGCCGTAGTTTCTGAAAAAGGATTCAAAGGCTGGTTAGGAGAAGACGATCGCAGCGAAATCTGACTGGAAGAGGCCAGGCGAACCGGGGGACGTGGAGGGGATGGTGAGAAGTCTCGTTGGGAAGCCCGGAAGCGGAAATTACTGCGACTTTTCGTCCTCTTTGTGCCGGAGCCACTCGATAAACATCTGCTCCTTGGGCTTGTCGTACGCCATCAGGACGTGCCGGATGCTGCGCCCACTGACAAAGTGACAAACTTCCTCGGCCAGGTTCTTGGCATGGTCACCGGCGCGCTCGAGAGATTGCGTCATGAAAATAACCTGGAGGCTGGCGTGGTGTGCCACGCTCTCCGGATTCTCAATATGGCGCAGGAAGATGAGATTGCGCAGGCGGTCCATTTCGGCATCGGCGCGGAGAACGTCGATGGCTTTCTTAACGTCGCGCTGAGAAAATGAGTGACCGACATCGGCCAGCATTTTCTCGAGAATTGTTGCCATCTGCGTTAATTCGCGCGCATCCTGCGAGTCAAGACGGCCTCCCGCAGCTTGCGCGCTGGTGGCAAAACTCAAAAGCAAATCGCCGATGCGCTCGAGTCCGATCATGACTTTCATGCACGCGAGCAGTTGCCGGGTTTCGGCCTCCGGGACGCGGGTAATGGTCGCGGTTACGCCGGAGTCCACTTCCAGATCAATGGCGTCGAGCTCTTTTTCGCATTGCCGGATGGCATCCAGGTGTGACATCGATCCAGTGGCGATGCCCTCGGCCGCGATGGCTGCGGCTTGGCGGGCAAGTTCGCAGGCTTGCACCGTTCGCTGCACCAGGCTTTGATGCGACGGCTGAGGCAAAGGTAATTTTGCGCTGGCGGTGCTCATAGACAAACCAACCCTACTTCCTTTGGATGCCAGTTCCGCTCGGTTAGACGCGAGTTAGGCGTAAGCGTTATCAACCGGAAGCGTGGCATACACTACTACCCAAAGCATAATTCCCAGCATTGCAGGGCAGGTTACAACGCGGTGAATTTCCTCTAGTCGCGTCCGAAATGCCCGGACCGCCGCAATATTTGTGCTTGCCGCTATCACTACGCGACAAAGGTGCCCCTTACCTCGGGTACGAAACTCGTCCGCGTCGGACACGATCGAGAAGTACTCGGCTGGTTAGCATCTATACTGCATCCGGCTCGAAGGCTCGTAGTGTGAACAAGAAACTCGACCCGTGGTTAAGTTCGCTCTCGGCGTGAATCGTTCCTCCATGCGCCAGCACGATATGCTTGGCAATGGCGAGTCCGAGGCCCGTGCCCCCAGACTCCCGCGAACGTGCTTTGTCGACGCGATAGAAACGCTCGAAGAGTCGGGGCAAGTGCTCCGAGGAAATGCCGGGGCCGAAGTCCCGGACGTAAAACTCGACGCCGAATTCGACGCCGCTCGCGGCCGTGCGGGCTCCGAGAATAACTTTCTTGCCCGACGCCGCATATTTCAACGCATTTTCGATCAGGTTGGAAAAAATCTGATGGATGGCTTCGCGATCAGCATTCACTTTGCCGGTGGACGTTGAATTTTCGGAGATTGAGTTTTCCACGACCAGCTCGACCCCATACGAGCGCGCCACTTCGTGGAAACTTTCCAGAGCGTCCTGCAGCAGTTCATCGGCACTCACCCGCTGCAAGTCGAAGCGGTGCTCGCCCGACTCGACCCGCGCTAGGGTGAGCAGGTCTTCCGTCAGCCGCGCCATGCGGGCGGCATTCTTGCGGATGATTTCCAGAAAATCGCGTACGTGATTATCCGCAATCGGGCTGTCGAGCAGCGTCTCCGTGTATCCCTGAATGGAGGTCAGCGGAGTTCGCAGTTCGTGCGAAACGTTGGCAATAAAATCGCGCCGGCTCTTTTCCATGCGTTCGGTCTCGGTAAGATCCCGTAGGACAGCGACCGCTCCACCTCCAGGCATGGGTGCCGCGGTGACATCGAAGGTGCGACCGGTGGCGATGGTGTTCGAGCGCGCCGACGTGACCACCTGATCGCTCGCCGCTTTTTGGATGGCAGCGAGAAAATCCGGATCGCGAACGCTGTCGATCAGCGGCGCATTCAGGCGTGGAGGGCGTAGCAGCAGACGGTTCATGCCGCGATTGGCCCACTGCACGCGGCCGTCCATATCGACTGCAATCACCGCGTCCTGCATGCTGTTGAGAAGAGTTTCGAGCTCGCGCTGGCTGGTCTGAAGACGAGCGTAGCTTTCTTCCACGCGGCGCGTCGTCTTATCGAGTGCGGACGCCACTTGCCCGATCTCGTCACTCGCCGTGGACGCGATTCTCGCGGCCAGATCCCCGCCCGCCACGCGCTCGGCGAAATTCACAATCCGCTGCAGGCGCCGGCCAACGTATTGCGAAGCGCCCGCGGCCACGATCAGGGCGAAGCCGAAGCCAGCCAGCGATCCCCAGAACAACGCGACGCTTAGAGGGCGATCCGTAATCTCGATCTCGGGCAACGGATATGCCAGGCGCACCGCCCCTCCCGATACCGGTGCCGCGACGTAAACGAACGGTATGCCGAGATTCTGACTCTTGCGCTCATCCACGCCAACGTCGCCAGCCAGGGCGGCAACAAACTCTTTGCGCTGGGCGTGATTCTCCATCGTGCTGGGATCGGCCTCCGAATCGGCCAGCACCTTGCCCGTGGGATCAATCACCGTGGCGCGGGCTCCGGCCGCCTGGCCTTCCTGGGACGCAATATCCGCCAGGGAATGTTGCCGGTCCGTTTCCACGCGATGCGCGAACATCACAGCTTTTTGTTTGAGATTGAGCTTGATCTGCTCGCGCAGGGTGCGTTCCCAGACCCTATGCACGGTCAGTTGCAAGGTGATCGCGGTTACGCCGATCACCACCAGAAACACCAACATCAATTTAAAGAAGATGCGCCTTCTCAACGCGCGACCTCAAAGCGGTAACCGGCTCCCCGCACCGTTTTCAGATAGCGCGGGTTCTCCGGATCGGGTTCAATTTTTTCACGGATGCGCCGCACATAAACGTCCACCGACCGCGGTGTGACATAAGCCGTGTCTCGCCAGACGGAATCGAGCAATTGGTCGCGAGTAAAAACGCGCCCGGCGTGCCGCATGAAGTGGTCGAGCAGTCGAAATTCGGTGGCTGTGGTGGGCACCTGTTTCCCGCGAACGGTCAGGGTCATCGCGCTCGGGTCAATGTGGATTTCGTCAATCTTCGTGGGCAACGGAGGCAGTGGCCGCTCGAAGCGTCGCAACACCGCTTTGACCCGAGCCACCAGTTCCCGCGGACTGAAAGGCTTCGGGATGTAGTCATCGGCACCCAACTCCAGGCCCAGCACGCGATCCGCCTCGCCGCTCTTCGCGGTCAGAAAAATCACTGGGACTGACGCCAGCGATACCGACTGCCGAATCTGGCGGCAGAGTTCCAAGCCATCTTTTCCCGGCACCATGATGTCGAGCAGAAACAGCGCAGGCCGCTGGCGTTCGGCATCGACCACCACGAGATTCCCGGTCGAGTAAAGCCGCACGCTGAAGCCAGCGCCTTCCAGATGATGGCGAACCAGGCGAGAAATATCCGGGTCGTCTTCCACAACATAGATGGTTGGTTTCACGCGACCATTGTAGCTGGGAAGTGTTTCAATTCGCGCGCGGGATTTGGCAAGGGCGCAACTTTCGCGGTGTCGTAAATCGCCATCCTTTAGCGCAGCGCCATTCCAGCCTCAGCCGAAAAATCCATTGCCACAAATTCCCGGCGCAGAAATTTCGGAAAAGCCGCAGTCGCAATCATGGCCGCATTGTCGGTGGACAGCGCCCGGGACGGGAAAAAAACGGGAAGTCCCTGCATCGCCGCCTCGCGCTCAAAGGTCGCTCGTAACTCCACATTGGCGGCCACGCCACCGCTCACGAAGAGAGTTTGCACGTCATATTCGCGCGCCGCAGCCAGCGTCTTCGCGACCAGATCGGTAACCATGGAGCGCTGGAAAGAAGCGACAAGGTTGAGAGTCTGCCGGTCGCAGAGCCCGAGAACATCTTCGAGCGTCGGCTTGCCGTGGGCGGAGAGCGCTTGTCGGCGAATCTCGATCGCAGGTTTCAATTTTTCGGTTTCCACGTACCGCAAAACCGCGGTCTTGATTCCGCTGTAGGAAAAATCGAAGCTTGGCGCGTCCAAGCTTGGGCTGACAACAATCGAGCTATCGACAGGCGGTCCATACTTCCCGGCTTCGCCCTGCTTGTGATCGCGCCGGTCGCGATGCTTAATCTGCGAAGTCTGAAATTTGACCGCGCGCGGATCGCCATGCGGCGCCAACCGGTCGATGATCGGTCCTCCGGGATAACCGAGCGCGAGAAGTTTCGCAACTTTATCGAATGCCTCTCCGGCGGCGTCATCGCGAGTGTGGCCGATGTTGCGGTAGCTCCACAGATTTTCCTGCACCTGCGCGAGATAAAGATGCGTGTGGCCACCCGAGACCACCAGCGCCAGCACGGGAAAATGCAGGTCTCCATTTTCGCTGTGCCGCTGCTCCATTCTTCGTTGCTGCAGCAGCACGGCATGAATGTGCCCCTCCAGATGATTCACGGCGATCAGCGGCTTCTCCAACGCAAACGCGAGCGCCTTCGCATAGCTGATGCCGACGAGCAGGGCTCCCGCCAATCCCGGACCTTGCGTGACGGCGATGGCATCGACGGACTGATACGTCTCTCCCGCCTCGGCGAGTGCCTGGCGTACCACCGGAACAATGGCGCGCAAATGCTCGCGCGACGCAAGCTCGGGAACAACCCCGCCATAAGGCTCGTGGGTGGCGATCTGCGAAGCCACTACATTCGACAGGATCTGCTCTCCGGAGCGCACCACGGCCGCACCTGTCTCATCACAGGAGCTCTCGATGCCGAGGATAGTGGCGTCAGGCATAATTGGCTATTAGCTCTTGGCTTTTAGCCCGTCTCACAAACGCTTTTGGATGGGGCATGTGGTTTTGGGAAGGGCACGGCTTTAGCCGTGCCGCTCAGGGCCACAATCAACGCGGGCTTTAGCCCCTGAGGGCCCGGCACCACGCCCCGTAAAAACTCTTTGTGAGACAGATTCTAGTTTACGTGACCGGCGACTCAATACCGATGTCTAGCGCGAAACAACACGCCGTCGAAATCGTTCGCACACTGCGCGAGCGTGGCTACCAGGCCTACTTCGCCGGAGGATGCGTCCGCGATCTTCTTCTCAGCCGCGAGCCTGCCGACTATGACGTTGCCACCGATGCGACTCCACGGCAGGTCATGCAAGCCTTCCCGCAGACTTATGCCGTCGGCGAGCAGTTCGGAGTCGTGCTCGTGCCGCTCCCAGCCGACGAGCCAGCCGTGGCGGGCGAGGAGGGCCATCGCTCCACTGGCGTGCACGCGATTGAAGTGGCGACCTTCCGTTCGGACGTTGGTTACTCCGACGGCCGTCATCCCGATGAAGTTCGCTTCAGTAAAGATCCGCGTGAAGATGTGCAGCGCCGCGATTTCACCATCAATGGCATGTTGCTCGACCCGTTGACCCACGAAGTCCTGGATTTCGTCGGTGGACGCGACGACCTTGCGGCCGGAATCGTGCGCGCCATCGGCGATCCCGAACGCCGTTTTGAGGAAGACAAGCTGCGCATGCTACGCGCCGTGCGTTTCGCCGCGCGCTTCGATTACAGGATCGACCCCGCAACCATGGCGGCAATTCAAAAATTAGCGCCGAAGATTCACCAGGTTTCCGCGGAGCGCGTCCGCGACGAGCTGACGAAAATGCTCACCGAAGGCCACGCGCGCCGTGCCTTCGAATTACTGGATGCGACCCGCCTGTTGCGCGAGGTGCTGCCCGAAATCTCTGCCATGAAAGGAGTAGAGCAGCCGCCGCAATATCATCCCGAAGGCGACGTCTTCGTGCATACCCTGCTTCTGCTCGACAAGCTGCAAGCTGAAGCTTCCGGCTCGGTTTCAAAAACGCTGGCCTGGGGAGCGCTTCTCCACGATGTGGGTAAGCCTCCAACCTTTCGCGTCGCGCCCGACCGCATCCGCTTCGATGGCCATGTCGAAGTAGGAGTGAAGATGGCGGAGGAAATTTGCCGCCGGCTTCGCTTTTCCAACCACGAGACCGATCAGATTCTGGCGCTCGTTGACCATCACATGCGTTTCGGCCAGGTGCAGCGCATGAAGCAATCGACGCTGAAGAAATTTCTGCGCCTGCCCGGCTTCGAAGAGCACCTGGAGTTGCATCGCATCGACTGTCTTTCCAGCCATGGCCAGCTCGACGCGTATGAGTACTCGCGCCAGCAGTTGCGATCAATGCCCCCAGAGTCGATCCGTCCCACTCCGCTGATCACCGGCCGCGACCTGATCGAAGCAGGTTACGAGCCCGGTCCACGCTTCAAGGAAATCCTCTCCGCGGTCGAAGATGCGCAACTCGAAGGCCGGCTCACCTCACACGAGGCCGCGATGGACTATGTGCGACACGAGTTTCCGTTGTAGAGCGGACACTCCTGTCCGCTGCCTTTGACGTAGATTTGGATTATTTTCTGGTTCTGTTCAGTTCGTTTACCTAAGCATCGAACCGCACCGCCCGTCCGCCCGAAACCGGGGTGAAACTGTGTCTGCCGGAGAGACGGGCGGGACTATTCGACAGCCCTTCATGTTTAATGTTGAGTTACTAACCGACTGGTACTGGTAGATACCCCCCCTCCCCCCTCGTCTATTGGAATCATGGGCTTAGGAAGAAAATCCCGCTAGATCTTTGAGTTTAAATGACTTAGAGGTAAAGTATTTATTCGTCAGTGACTTAGCTTGTTTTTCGCCGGCTCGCGGGTGCAGTCAGCAGACCGACCCCGTCTGGTTCTTCCCGAATTGGTGTTTTCAAAGAGCGGCACACCTCGGCCTTGACACCTCGGCCTTGACACAGGTCGACCTCCAGTGTGGACCGTGTATGGCTCGAGGTCTGTGATGGTGCTCACCAGGTGTTTGTGATGAAAGAGGGGCGAAGTGGGAGGCGCCCCATTTTTCGGTTGTCATCTTCGCGGCTCTCATGCGAGAGCTTTCATTGCAATAAGCCAGGGGGTATCTACCAGTACCAGGTAAACGGGCTGAACAGGGCCTGAAAATGATCAAAATCTACGTCAAAGGCGGCGGACAGGAGTGTCCGCCCTACATCCAATAAACCAGGAGCAGGGTGTCTACCAGTACTAGGTAAACGGACTGAACAGGGCCTGAAAATGATCAAAATCTACGTCAAAGGCGGCGGACAGGAGTGTCCGCCCTACAATGGGCGGACACTCTTATCGGTGTGCCGAGCATGTTCGACAGCTTGAGGGTGAAAGTCCCTTTGACAACCTGATGGAGGTGAAGTCATAGCGAAGCGCAAGGGTGAAATAACAGCCGCCGTGAGGCGGGGCCTGAAAGAAGCGTGGAGCAAAGACGCGAGCCGATGAACAAGAACCGGATATGAGGCCTACGGTGGCGGGCGAGCGAGCCAATGATTGCGAAGCCCATATCCATCAAGCGCACGGGTGGTAGATCCGGCGGTTGCGTGTCGAAGGCGGTCGAACTTACCTCGGGAGGTCTGCGGCACGTCACGAAATCGTGACTGAGGGTGAAAGCGATTCATCCCGATCGTGTCGCAGAAGTCAGCAAAGGGCGTAGTAGGTCATGCAGTCGGCGAAGCTATTGAGGCACTCCAAAGCCGAAAGGCGGAGCAAACAAGATAGGCCAAGCGGGGAACGATGATCGAAGGCCCGAACGGTACTCCGCAAGGGGAATAAAGGAAAGGGCAAGTAAGCGGCGCGACTCATGAGCGGACAGCGGCGGAAAAACCGACCCGAACAAGGGGTGCTGGCCTTTCCGGTGGAAAGTAGGAGTGATGCTCCGAAGCCCGCCGCGAAAGGGACCGAAACGCTGGTGGCGAAGCGCAAGTCTGAAAGCCTGGCCGGAACCGAACGACTGATGGAAGAAGTCTGCGAGCTGGAAAACTGCAAGCAGGCATTACAACGAGTCAAGGCGAATAAAGGGAGTCCGGGAGTAGACGGGATGACCGTCGACGAATTACCGGCCTACCTGAAGCAGCATGGGCTGGAAATCGGGGAACAGCTACGAAGCGGAACTTATCAACCGCAGCCGGTAAGAGGGGTGGAAATCCCGAAGCCGGATGGCAGTGGAATGCGCAAGCTAGGCATTCCTTGCGTGCTGGATCGCTTTATTCAGCAGGCGGTGCTGCAGGTTCTGCAGAAGCGCTGGGACCCGACGTTCTCCGAACATAGCCACGGTTTCCGACCGGGGCGCAGTGCGAAGCAAGCGGTGCACAAGGCGCAGCAGTATATCGCCGAAGGGTACCGCTGGGTGGTGGATCTCGACTTGGAGAAATTTTTCGATCGAGTAAACCACGACCGCCTGATGGCGGCGGTGGCCGAGCGCGTGGCCGACAAGCGAATGCTCAAATTGATTCGAGCGTTTCTGGAGGCCGGAGTGATGGAGGATGGGTTGGTGAGTGCGGTGGATGAGGGAACGCCTCAAGGCGGTCCGCTTTCACCACTACTTTCCAACCTGGTGCTGGACGAACTGGACCGGGAGTTAGAGCGGCGCGGTCACTGCTTCGTCCGCTATGCCGACGACTGTAACATCTACGTCAGCAGCGAACGAGCGGGACAACGAGTGATGGAGAGCGTTACTCGCTTCATCACGCACCGTCTCAAGCTCAAGGTCAACCAGGCGAAGAGCGCCGTCGCTCGACCGGGGCAAAGGAAGTTTCTCGGATTCAGCTTCACGGGGGAACGAGAACCGAGGCGGCGCATCGCCCCCAAGGCTATCGCTCGCTTCAAGGAGCGGATTCGGGAGCAGACGCGGAGAACCCGCGGCATCAGCTTGCGGCCGATGGTCAAGGAACTGGCGACCTATCTCCGTGGCTGGCTCGGGTACTTCGGCGACTGTCAAACGCCCTCGGTGCTGGAACGTCTTGAGACGTGGTTACGCCGCCGACTTCGGTCGGTGGTGTGGAAGCAATGGAAGCGTGGACGGACAAGGTTCCGCGAGCTGCGCAAACGGGGCGTCAGTAAGGACCTCGCGGCGAAAACGGCCGGGAGCCCTCCCGGTCCGTGGCGGCTCGCGCACTCGCCCGCCCTGACCATCGCTCTGCCGAATGCTTACTTTGCCCAGCTCGGGCTTCCGCCCCTGGTCGTACGGTCCTCGCTTAATCCGCCGAACCGCCGTATGCGGACCCGCATGTACGGTGGTGTGGGAGGGGAGGACGGGTGACCGTTCCCCCTATCCCGATTCCCCCGTTATCGCTCCATGAGGCAACGTTCGAGGATGTAACGTTTGGGCTACTTCTTGGTCCACTGATCGACCCAGTCGTTGACCGTCTTATACCAAAGCTCGGAATTCTGCGGCTTCAGCACCCAGTGGCCTTCATCGGGGAAGTACAGCATCTTCGACGGCACGCCCATCGTTTGTAGCGTGGTGAAAAGCTGTAAGCCTTCGCTGAGGTCGAGGCGGTAGTCGAGTTGTCCGTGGATGACCAGCGTCGGCGTCTTGAAATTCCTGGCAAAGTTGCGCGGGTTCCACTTGTCGTACATCTCGGGGTTAGAGTACGGAGTGCCCTTGAACTCCCAGTTATTGAACCAGAGTTCTTCGGTCGTGCCCCAGGCGGAGTAAGTATTGAACATGCCATCGTGGGTGACGATGCACTTGAAGCGGTCGGTGTGTCCGAGCACCCAGTTGGCCATGTATCCGCCATAGCTCGCGCCCAGAGCGCACTCGCGGTTTTTGTCGATGAACGGGTAAGTTTTTTCCGCGTAGTCGAGGCCCTTCATCAAGTCTTCAAACGGAGCGCCGCCCCAGTCGCCATTGATCTCATCAATAAATTTCTGTCCGTATCCCGGCGAGCCGTGGAAATTGATGAACACGACCACGTAGCCGTTGGCGGCAAAGAGCTGAAAATTCCAGCGATAGCTCCAGAGGTCGCCCATCGGGACCTCGGGGCCGCCATGGATGATGAACTTCACTGGGTATTTCTTGGCGGAATCGAAGTTCGGGGGCTTTACGAGGAAACCTTGGACTTTGTCGCCGAAGGCGCCGGTGAACCAGAATGATTCGAGCGGCGACATAGAGACCTGGGATAGGACGGCGTCGTTGAGATGGGTCAAGGGACCAGCAACTGGAAGCGCGCAGTCGCCCGGCTGCGGTTCTCCTTTATGCCGATTAGTGCACGGTGTTTTAACAGTCAACGCCAGCGCATAGATCTCGTTCGCTGCGGAGACCGACATGCGCGTGAAGAAAAGTGCTTTGCCATCACGCGACACAGCGACGTCATCGTTGAAGCCCGGAACAAGCGAGTCGATTTTGATGTTCGTCTGGTGAATTGTTATGTCGTATCCCTTTTCTCCGATGCTCTCATTTCTAAAGCTGATCGAGTGAAGTGGAGACATCCCCTTATCTTCAGCAACAAAATAGATGTTCACGGAATCTGCCGCCCAGACATACGTGCCGATCCATTGATCGAAGCCCTCCGTAAGATTCCTCTTCGTTCCCGCCTTCCGGTCGTACAGTATCAGCCGAAAGCGGTCGCTCTCGTATCCCGGACGCTGCTGGGCGCGGTAGGCGATGTACTTGCCATCGGGAGAATAAAGCGGAGTCGAGTCGCTGGCGGGATTGTCGGCGGTGATGTTCTTTGCGGGGACGGGCGGGACGCCCGTCGCTCCATTATTGATTGGGACGATCCAGAGATCGTTGTTAGTGGACGTGGCTTCGACCTTGTCGTGATTCGAGGTGTAGCAAATCTCCTGTCCGTCGGGCGAGAAGGCGTAGTTATCCTGTCCGCCGAGCGAGAAGACGGGAGCGTCATAGTCGCCCGGCGTGAGGTCGATATACCGCCGCGTGGTAAGCCCCGCGACCGCAGTCAGAGGGACTTCGGGGGGAGCTTCAGTCACGAAGACATGGCTGCGCGTACCGCGTTTGTAGGCGTTCCAGTGGCGATAGAGCAGATGGTCGAAGATGATGGCCTTGACCTTCGAATCCCCGACCTCTTTGCGCTTCTTTTCATTACACTCCGATTCTCCGCTGGCCGCGCCGTCGCACTCCGGATAGACATCGGAAGTGAACAGAATGTTCTTTCCATCCGGCGACCAGAGTTCGCCGCTGGCTTCGGTGGCGATGTGAGTCAACTGATGCGCGCCGGTGACAGTTCCAGCCGAGCCATCGAAGTCTGCAATCCAGACCTGCGAGCCCCCTTCTTTGGTCGAGATAAATGCAAACCGCTTGCCGTCCGGAGCCCAGCGCGGACGGTCGCCATCCTGGTCGGGAATGAGAATCCGTTCCTGTCCTCCAGTGCCTTGGTGGACGGGCGAGACGCCCGTCTCTGCATTTCCAGCATTCAGCGGGACGATCCAGATGTGGGAGGTCTTCTTATTGGCGGCAAGATCCACATCGACCGCGGCGAAGAGCACCCACTTTCCGTCGGGTGAGGGGACGGGCTCGCCGATACGCTTCAGCTTCATCATGTCTTCGAAGGTGAAAGGGCGTTTGGCTTGGGAGAGGGCAGGAAGGGAAAGGAGAATAATGAGCACAAAAGCAAGACGGCGCATACGTGTCTCCGCAGAACAAAAGAGTGTAGCACCGGCAAGGTGTGCGCGTTCGCCACTCAACGCTCACCCTAAGCAGTCAGAAACCCAAGAAAGAATTGTCATCCTGAGCGAAGCGAAGGACCTGCTTTTTGCCGGCGCACGGAACAGCAAGTCCTTCGCTTCGCTCAGGATGACAATTCATAACAGGATGACAATTTATAATCTGAATCTCGCTCGCGTCATCACCCCAGCTCTTCCAGCAAGGCTGTCATTTCGGATTGGGCGTGGGTGTTGCCGGTGCGCCGCGCGGAAGAGACGCCGTCCACGAGCCAGCACCTGGCCTCATCGACGCGGCTGGCGTTAGCTAGCGTCTGCGCGGCCATGAAGTAGGCGGGGGTGTAGTCGGGATTTTTCTCGATCAAGGTTTTGAATTCCTGAAGCGCCGGCTCGGTTTGTCCGGACTTTGAGTACTCCATCGCCAGTCCGTAGCGGGCAAACGAATCGGCGGGATTCGCGACAAGGATTTCGGTCAACATGGCAATGCGGTCCATAGAGAAGGTCTCAGGTGTCAGGTCTTAGGTCTCAGCTAACAGCCAAAAGCCAAGAGCAAAGAGCGAAGAGCCAAGAGCCAAGAGCGAAAGCTGCTCCCCATTCATATCATGTCCCGAGTTACAATGGCTGTTCTCCGAGGAACAACTTGGCGTGCCCATTTTTTGTGCCGCGTGAGATCGTGAACGACGGCTCCTGGCCGCATCCTTCGCGTCTGCCACTGGGAGTGGGATGGACGGGGAGTTGCTGCGCCTCGGGTGACGAGTTCACGCCATCCGACAGTCAGGTCCGGGAATTCTGCAACCTTGGCTATGCGACGACGTGTCCGCATCTTCCCGTGCGCCCGGATTGGGATGCGGTGCGGTTCTCCATTGCTCAGGTTAGCCGGGAGCAGGTTGCCATCTGCTATATCTGCGAGTTAGGTCACGCTCCGATCGAACATGGCAAATTGATCTTCGACCTGGTGAGCGAGGTTTGGGTTAGTACGCATCCCGACCCGCGAGTGGTACGACTCGCAAACTGCTACCTGCAGAGTTATCGCGCGCGGCAGAGCGCTGTTCTTGTTTGAAGGTGAAGGCGATGGATTTGGCGGTCGATGTATTTGACGATTTATGTATTTGACGATCTATGAACGGTTCTATGAACGGCTATGAACAATAACGAGAAGGCGAAGCCAGACGGCTCGCGTCCAGTGCGCGACTCGATTTCTGAAATGACGGAGATCGTGTTGCCGAACGATGCCAATCCGCTGAATGCGCTGCTGGGTGGACGACTTATGCACTGGATCGACCTGGCGGGGGCCATGGCCGCTCACCGGCATTCACGCACGTACGTGGTAACGGCATCGATTGATCATATGGACTTTCTGGTACCGGTCCGGGTGGGAGATTTCGTCATTCTGCGTTCTTCGGTCAATCGCGTTTACCGGACTTCGATGGAGGTGGGCGTGAAGGTCTGGGTGGAGAATTATCTCTCCGAGGAGAGACGTCATGTGAGCTCGGCTTATTTGACCTTTGTTGCCATCGACGCGGCGGGAAATAAAATTCTGGTGCCACCGGTGATTCCGGAGACGGTAGACGAAAAGCGACGTTACGAAGATGCTGCGCGCCGCCGGGAGATACGGCAGAAAGAATCGGCGCGGAGAAACGAGGGTCGCAGTTCTGGCGCGCGGCGCCTGAACGTGCCTTGATTTTGGAGGAGTTGGTGGAGAGCCGGGCGTCCTCGCCCGGCCTGACGCGCGAGACGCCCATCTCTCCACCGATTTGTGGTATCGCTGAAGCGATACTCTAGTACGGCCTGTTGCTGAAATGAGAGTTACTTATGGACAGCGCACTTTTAATTCACCGCTTGCACTTTGCCTTCACCGCTACATTTCACTATCTATTTCCGCAGCTCACCATGGGGCTTGCGCTGTTGATCGTGGTGCTTAAGACGATCGCCCTGCGCCGCAACGATCCTGTTTACCACGAGGCGGCGCGTTTCTGGGGAAAGATTTTTGGCATCAATTTCGTGCTTGGTGTAGTTACTGGCATTCCGATGGAATTTCAGTTCGGCACTAACTGGGCGGTCTTCTCGCGCTTCGCGGGCGGAGTCATCGGACATACATTAGGCATGGAAGGTATGTTCGCCTTCTTTATGGAGTCGGCCTTCATTGGATTATTTCTCTTTGGAGAGCGGCGCTTGAGTCCGAAGGCACATTGGTGGTCGGCATTCGGAGTTTTTGCGGGCTCATGGCTGTCGGGATATTTCATTATCGCGACCGACGCTTTCATGCAGCATCCCGTCGGCTACCTCACGGCGGCGGATGGCAGTTTGCAGTTGGCGAGCTTTTGGGATTTCGTGCTCAATCCGTGGGCGGGGTGGCAGTACGCGCACAACATGTGCGGGGCGGCGATTACGGGAGCGTTCATCATGACGTCGGTGGGCGCGTTTTATCTGCTTTCGGGCAAGTGGACCGCGCATGCGCGCATCTTCGTCAAGACCGGCGTGATTGCCGGTTGCGTATTCAGCGTGCTGCAGATTTTTCCGACTGGCGACGGGCAGGGAAAAATGGTCACCGACATGCAGCCTGTGACGCTGGCGGCGATGGAGGGATTATTTCAAGGCCAGTCTGCTGCGCCACTGCTGATTGTTGGGCAACCGAATGACCTGGAAGGCAAGATCGATAACCCAATCCAGGTTCCGGGAATGCTGAGTGTGCTGACTTATCGGCGCTGGAATGCCCACGTCCGCGGACTTGACGCTTTTCCGAAACAGGATTGGCCGGGCAACATTCCGTTGCTTTACTACAGCTATCACATCATGGTTGGGCTAGGGACGTTTTTCGTCACCATCATGGTGGTCGCATTGTTTCTGTTGTGGAGGGGCAGGCTCTTCCACGCCAAGTGGATGCTCTGGATACTGATGCTCGCCGCGCCATTTCCTTATATTGCGAATACCGCGGGATGGATGACGGCCGAACTCGGGCGGCAGCCCTGGCTGGTGTATGGGCTGATGCGCACGCAAGATGGCTTCTCCAAGCTGGTGTCGGCGGGTAACACGGTGTTCACTCTTTTGGGATTCATGGGCATGTACATGGTGCTTGGAATTCTGGGTCTGTTTCTGCTCTGGCGAGAAATTGAGCGCGGCCCGGTGGAGGAAGGATTGGTCGCCAATGTTCATCCGGCGACCGAAATCAGGGGAGCGAGGTAAATATGGCGAGCCTTTGGTTTTGCATCGTCGCAGTGATGGTCGCGACCTATGTGGTGCTGGATGGATTCGATCTGGGAGCGGGCGCAATTTATCTGATCGCCGCCCGAACCAACGACGAACGGCGTCTTGTGCTGCGCGCCATTGGGCCGGTCTGGGACGGTAACGAAGTGTGGTTGCTGGCGGCGGGCGGCACGCTCTATTTTGCCTTTCCTCAACTGTACGCGTCGAGTTTCAGCGGATTCTACCTGCCGTTGATGATGGTGTTGTGGCTGCTGATGCTGCGCGCGATCGGTATTGAATTCCGGGTACACGTTGAAAACCCACTTTGGCGGGGCTTCTTTGATGTGGTCTTCAGCGTCTCCAGCATTCTGCTGGCGGTGTTCTTCGGAGCCGCACTTGGCAATGTGGTGCGAGGAGTTCCGCTGGATGCAAGCGGGTATTTCTTTGAGCCGCTCTGGACCAACTTCAAAATGAGTTCGGGAATCGGCATTCTCGATTGGTATACGGTACTGATCGGAGTGATGGCTCTGGTAACGTTGACGGCGCACGGTTCCTATTACATTGCGGTCAAGACGGACGGAGATCTCCGGCGTCGCGCCCGTGGTTTCGCGCTGCTTTGCTGGCCGGTTCAGTTTTTTCTGACTTTCACGGCGTTGGTTGCGACGTTCTTCATTCGGCCAGGTATCATGGCGAACTATGGGAGGCACAAAATCGGGATCCTGGTACCGATTATGGTTGTCTCCTGCCTGGCGGTGATGATTTGGGCCAATCCCAAGGGCAAAGAGAAAATGGCGTTCATTGCCTCCAGCCTGTACATCACGTTCATGTTGGTGGGCGCGGCTTTTGCGCTGTATCCCGTCGTGCTGTCTGCACGGGATCACCGCTATGACCTCACCATTTACAACACCGCATCGGGCAGTCATGGACTGAGCGTGGGTCTGGTTTGGTGGACGTTCGCCGCCGTGCTTGCGTCGGCCTACTTTGTCTTCGTCTACCGCATGTTTCGGGGGAAGGTGCATGCGGGAGAAGGACACTACTAGGAGTCGGGTCGCAGGTCTCAGGCAAAGCGTGGAGGAGAGTTGATCGCTGATACCACGTTTTCGTCCCATAGAATCACTGTCCCGTATAATCACTGAATGAGCGCTCATTCCCATCATCCTGGGCAGCAACAGCCTGCCCCGCAACCTTTACCCGGCGTTAATGCCATCATCGCTGTCGGCTCCGGCAAGGGGGGAGTCGGCAAGACCACGCTCTCAGTCAATCTGGCAATTGCTCTCAGCAAGATGGGCCACAAGGTCGGATTGCTGGATGGCGATGTCTATGGTCCGAACGTCCCGCTCATGCTGGGGACCAACGAGCAGCCGAAAGTGATGGGGGAAAACCAGATTGCGCCCATCAACTCGCACGGGTTGAAGGTGATCTCGGTCGGCTTCCTGAATCCTGGAGACAAGCCGCTGATCTGGCGCGGCCCCATGCTGCATTCGATCATCAAGCAGTTTCTGGGATCGGTGCAATGGGGACAGCTGGATTATCTGGTGATCGATCTTCCTCCGGGAACGGGCGATGTGGCGCTCTCGCTGATTCAGACCGTGCCGTTGACGGGCGCCATTGTGGTTTCCACGCCGTCCGATGTATCACTGCAGGATGCGCGCAAAGCCATCGAAATGTTTCGGCAGATGAAAGTGGATATCGTCGGCATGGTCGAAAACATGAGTTACTTTGTCTGTCCGCATTGTCAGCATGAGATTGACATTTTTTCGCGTGGCGGCGCGGAAAAAACGGCGAAGCAGTTCGGTATTGCATATCTCGGAGGCGTGGAACTTGATCCCGAGATTCGCAAGGCAGGCGACTGTGGAGTTCCGGCCGTGCTCGCGGGGGAAGACTCGTCCCATGCGAAGTCTCTATTCGCATTTGCCCGCAACGTAGTGGCACGAGTGGACGAAATCAGGGCGGCGAGTTCGGAGAGCGTGATTCAGATTCAGTAGAAGCGTGATGGGATCCGAATCGTGCCAACCGGTACACCGGGTCCGCCGGTTCATCTTTCAGGATTAACTTCGCCACCATCTCGCCGAGCGCGGGGCCATGCTTGAATCCGTGACCTGAGCCGCCTCCTACGATCCATACATTGGCATTCGCAGGATGGCGATCGACTATGAAATTGTGGTCGGTCGTATTTTCATACTGGCAGACTCGGGTTTCGAGTAGCGGCGCGTCTTTCATTCCGGGAAAACGATAGCTGAGATAACGGCGGGCATCGGCCAAGCCCGCCGTGCTCACCAGACGCTGGCCTGAAGTTGGGTCAAACTCGGGGCCGCGCGTGTCATCAGCGACTTTGAAACCGCGTCCCTGGTTGCCAGGAATTCCATACATGAAGTGGTCGCTGTGATCGGCCCACACGGGCATGTTGCCCTCGTTGTAGCGCGAGTCGTCCGCCGGAGCGCCAAAGAAAAAAACCTCTTGACGGGTGGAAGAAAAATGAAGCCCGACGGTGTGGGGGAAAAATTTGCCCAGCCATGGTCCACAGGCGAAGACGTAATGGTCGGCAGCCAGGGTTGAGCCGTCGGAGAGCGTGAGGGATTTCCATGGGCCGCCGTCGAGATCTGGCGATGTGACCGTTGCCTGGCGATATTCTCCGCCTTCGGAGACAACGTGATCGACTACGGCCTGCGCCGAGGCGCGGGCCAGCAGGTATCCGGATTGAGGTTCGTAGATGCCCCACTCGACATTTTCGAAGCTGATCTGGGGCCAGCGGCGCGCGAGTTCGTTCCCATCAAGTTGTTCGAAAGGGATTCCGGCATCTTTGAGGAGGGGAAGAGATCCGCGCTCGAACGCGCCATCCCCTTCGACCATCCACAGCACACCGATGGGAAAAAAGAACTTCTGTTTCCAATCAGACTGATGATCTTTCCAAAGATCGAGGGCGCGTGCCGCCAGTTTCGTGTAGGGCTGATCGGGTCCGTACGCGCCACGGATGATCCGTGTCTCACCACCGGAGGACGATCGCGAATTTCCCGGACCCCAGGCATCGAGCAAGGTGACCTGCGCTCCGTTGCGGAGGAGATAGAGAGCGGTCCATCCGCCAAATGCGCCCGCGCCGATTACTGCGATGTGAGGCTGGGATTTTCTGCTGACCATGCTCGCGCAGTATATATCGGAGGCTAGGTGCCCACTCGGAAAACATAGAGGACAAAGGGCAAAACCAACTACAAGATAGTCGAAGCGTGTCAGAAGAAAGGGAGTAAACTAGAGCTGTCTCTTCTAGCATCCTTCCGCCGCGCCCATCGGGCGACGGTTCCTTGCGAAAAACTGACAGCTCTTACGCTGGCAAGGAGACGTTATGGCGAAGAAGAACTCTATCCCTCCCTCTCTCACCAAGGCAGTCGCTGCAAATCGCAGGGTTGACCGCGACGGAAACGCTATCTTCAACAAAATCTTGCTCAGCCTTTCACGCGAAGATTTCGATCAAGTACTTCCGAAATTGGAATTGGTCCAACTCGCCCTTCATCATGTCCTCTATGAAGCAGGGGAGACGATCAAGTTTGCATATTTTGTAAACACGGGATTGATTTCAGTGCTGGCAATTCAACCGGACGGGAAGAGTGTAGAGGTCGGCCTGATCGGCAATGAGGGGTTCACGGGGTTGCCGCTTCTCGTGGGATTCAGCAGCAGTCCGACCAGATTGATCACGCAGGGAGACGGCTGGGCTTACCGCTGCGCGGCGGGGGCGCTTCAGAAATTTGCCCGGCAACTGCCTGGATTCGAAACACAGCTGCAACGTTTTGGCCAACGGCTCGCGATGCAGACAACACAAATCGCGGCGTGTAATCGATTGCATGAAGTAGAAGAGCGCTTGGCGCGATGGATATTGATGAGCCACGACCGCATTCTTGCGGACACCCTTCCCCTCACGCAAGAGTTTCTCGGGCAGATGCTGGGATCTCGCCGCGCCAGCGTAACAGTGGCTGCGGGTATCTTGCAGAAGGCGGGGTTGATTTCTTACACGCGAGGAAGCGTCAAGATATTGAACCGTCCAAAACTTGAAGAAGCGGCCTGTGAGTGCTACGGCATCGTGCAGCGGCAGTTGAAAGATTGGGAAATGGAAACAAATTAGAACGAGCTCCGGCTGCCCCAAAGCAGGAATTCGATGCAGGGTCTGTGGTCCTTTCTAACTAACTCTTCCCGCCCCAGTTTTGGTGCGCCAGCGGACCGACAGCGATATTGTCCGGCGATATTATCCAAACCTCCGAAATATGCTTTTCCCGGGCTCAGAGCATGAAGTTGGGAGGTTGTATGACGGGCCAGACCACGGAAGTCTGGATGGAATTCTGCCAGCTGGCTGCGAACCGCGCGGCCGCCGGGAAACTCATCGCGCTTGCGAACGAGATTAACCGCCGCCTGGAAGAGCACACTTCCGTGTTCGAAAATCAGCATGTGAGACTCCCCGAATGCGCGGAGTGTGAAGAGGCAGTAGTACTCGAAACTGCGGTGACCGACGAAGATGGAAGAGCCATTCACGCGGATTGTTATCTCCTCAGGCTGCGACTGAAACGATATGCCCGTCCGGGATGGCAATCGAACGGTTAGCAGACGGCCTATCCTTGACACCCCAGCCAGCGCTCCCTAGAATTCCATTAGCGGGGGCGAATCCTAATCTAAGCCACTGCATCTAAAGAATTTACAGGGGCGATTCGGCCCCGAGACTCGGATCGAGATATGCCAGCAGGGCCAGTTGGCGGCCGGGAACGCGAAATCCTGACCGCCATCATCGAAACCTTCATTGCCAGCGGAGAGCCGGTGGGTTCGCGCACGCTTGCGCGTGGCAGCCGCGAAGGGCTGAGTGCGGCGACGATCCGGAATGTGATGGCCGACCTTGCCGAGGCAGGATTTCTGGAGCAGCCGCACGCTTCGGCCGGGAGGGTCCCGACGGCGGAGGCTTATCGATATTATGTTGAGCAACTCAGCGGGGAGGCTCATCTCTCACACGAGAACGAGAGCATTATCCAGGATGCGCTGACTGGGGTCACGGACGTAGCGGAGTTCATGGAGCGCACTTCGCACGTGCTCTCGTTGATCTCACATAGTGTTGGAGTGACGGTGGCGACGACCGGACCACGGAACGCGCTGGATCATGTTTACTTCTCGCGCCTCGGCGATCAGAAGGTGCTGGCGGTCGTGGTGACGCGCTCGGGGATCGTGCGCGATCGCGTGCTTCGGCTGGATATCGCGCAATCGGATCTGGATTTGGCGGCGCGCTATATCAACGAGAATTTTCGCGGTTGGACGATGGGCGACATGCGGGCGGAACTTGCCAGACGCCTGGAACAAGAGCGGAGCGAATACGACCGGCTGATGAAGTCGATCGAGCAACTTTATCAGCAAGGAGCGCTGGCTTCGAACGAGGGGACGCAGGCTGTGTTCGTGGAAGGCGCGGCCAATCTAGTGACCGGGCAGGAAGATCGGCAGCGCTTGCAGGACATGCTCCGGACCCTTGAGGAAAAAGAAAAGGTCGTGAAGTTGCTCGGCGCGTATCTCGACACGCGGCAGGAGGCGGTGCGAGTCGTGATCGGCCTCGACGAGGCGCTGCCAGCATCGAATTTGCAGAACTTTGTCCTGATTGGCGCGCCGGCGCGGGTGGGTGGAGAAGTGATGGGGTCGCTGGCGGTGATTGGACCGACGCGGTTGGATTATCAACACACGATGTCGGCAGTGTCATACATTGCAAGACTGTTTGACAAACTTTTGAATGAATCGGAGTAAGAGCGGTATGGCGAGAGGAAACGGAAAAACCGACAGAGGCTTTCTGGACAACGAGGATGTGGAGCGGGAGCTCCCAGCGGCAGAGGGCGGAGACGATCCTTCGACCTCACGCGCGGAAGGGGATGGCACAGCAGCGGTGTCGGAAACCGAGAAGCTCAAGGCTGAGCGTGACGCGCTTCTCGATCGTCTTGCCCGTCTGCAGGCCGAGTTTGACAATGCGCGCAAGCGCGGGGTGCGCGAACAGCAGGAGTTCCGCGAGTATGCTGCGGCTGACGTGATCAAGAATTTTCTGCCGATCCTTGATAGTTTCGAGCGAGCGTTGAAGGCCGGTAGTTTTGATTCCAGTGAATTCCGCAACGGCATTGAGCTCATCTACCGGCAGTTTCAGGATGCGCTGCAGAAGATTGGGGTGCAGCCCATTGCCGCGGTGGGGCAGCCTTTTGATCCTCGGATTCACGAGGCCGTCGAAATGGTGGATACGAATGCGGTCCCGGATCATCATGTGTTGGACGAAATGCAGCGCGGGTACAAGTACAAGGACAGGATGCTGCGCCCGGCGATGGTGCGGGTCGCGCGCAATAGCGGAGGCTAGAAGACAGATGCCATATTCTGAAGGGTGCTGCACCAGCACAATTACGGTGTCGCTGACGCGATACCCTGAACCAGCCTTGATTTGCTAACGTCGTAATTCATCTTGCGATTCGATCGAGTAAGTGGGGGAGTTTCTGGCAGCTAATACAAAACGAGATTTTTACGAGGTACTCGGCGTGGTTCGGACCGCGACCGATATCGAGATCAAGAGCGCTTATCGCAAGCTGGCGATGACGTACCATCCCGATCGCAACCCGAATAATCCCGAGGCGGAAGATAAGTTCAAGGAGATCACCGAAGCGTACGCCATTCTCGCCGACGGCGAGAAGCGATCATTGTACGACCGCTATGGGCATGCCGGCGTCGGCGGTAGTAGCGGAGGGGCCGCGGGATTCGATCCCGCGATCTTCCAGGATTTCGGCGACATCTTTGGCGACATTTTTGGTTTTGGAGATATGTTCGGACAGGGCGGGCGTCGTCGGAGCCGCGCTCAGCGTGGGGCGGATCTGCGCGAGGATCTCCATCTTGAGTTTGATGAAGCGGTCTTTGGCGCCGAGAAGGAAGTCAAGGTCCGCCGCCACGAGACCTGCGACGGGTGCCGCGGAACCGGCGCTGCGCCCGGCAAGGTTGCGGTTCCATGCAAAACCTGCAGCGGACGAGGGCAGGTGCGGTATCAGCAAGGATTTTTCAGCATTGCGAGAACTTGTCCCACATGCCAGGGCGCGGGCAGCGTGATTACTGATCCATGCCAGAAGTGCAAAGGCGAAGGGCGTTTGCTTCGGGAACGGGTGGTCGAAGCGAAGGTGCCTGCGGGGGTGGAGGATGGCACGCGAATCCGTTTCACGGGCTTGGGCGAAGCGGGCGCATTTGGCGGGCCGGCGGGCGATTTGTATGTTGTGCTGCACGTCAAGGAGCACGCCTTTTTCGAACGCGAGGGCAATGACCTGCACTGTGTGGTTCCGGTTTCGTTTCCACAGGCGGCGCTCGGCACGGAGATTCTGGTTCCGACACTTGAGGGAGATCACAAGTTGAAGGTTCCCGAAGGCACGCAGTCGGGAACCTCGTTTCGCATCCGGAACAAGGGCGTGCCGGTGCTCAACGGTCATGGCAAAGGCGATCTTTACGTCGAGGTGCGAATTCAAACGCCCGGTAAGTTGAATAAGCGCCAGCGCGAGCTGTTGGCGGAGTTGGGAGAATTGTCTCCGGTGGAAAACAAACCGCAGCACCGGTCGCTGTTGGGCCGAGTGAAGGACATGTTTGTCTAGGGGGTTCTCCGTTATCAGCTCTCAGTTCTCAGTAAAACTCCAGGCTTTCATCATTACGTATTCTTGCTCATGCGCCTTCTGGTTAAGCTTCTTGCCCGTATTCCCTGCGAGTGATTCACTCGACGCGCGAGCTTTCACTGACAACTGACAACTGTTTCCATGACACGCCGCCGCTGGATCGCCGACGAACTGACCGAAAACTCCGCCGCTTTACTGGGCGAACATGCAACTCATCTTGCTCGCGTATTGCGGGCGAAAGTTGGCCAGGAGTTTGATATCACCACGGGGGCGGAGATTCGGGTGGGGAGGATTACTTTTATCTCCGATAATCGGGTGGAGTTTGCCCTTGGGGAACGACGAGGGTTAAAGGCCAATTTGCCGGGCGTCACTTCTAAGATCACTCTGGTGCTTGCGATTTTTAAATTCGACCGCATGGAGTGGGCGATCGAGAAGTGCACGGAGGTTGGGGTCGCTCGCATCCTCCCGGTCATTGCGCGCCGGAGTGATGTTCACCTGGCTGCGGCCGCGGGGAAGCGCCATGAACGGTGGCAGCGCATCATTCGTCAGGCGGCAGAACAGTCGCGCAGGTCGTCACCACCGGAGATTGCGCTCCCGGTCAAACTTAAGGATCTGGCTGCCACGTTGCCCACGGGGGCATCGACGCGCATCGTGCTTGCCGAATCTTTGGCGGAATCAGAGGAGGCTCCTCGGCTTGGCGAAGTTTTGCAATCCTGCTCGCCCGAACGCGAAGTCGTGCTGGCGGTAGGACCCGAAGGCGGATGGGCCGCCGAGGAGCTCGCGTGGTTTCACAAGATGGGATGGACCGCGGCGTCGTTGGGCAGTACGATCCTGCGCGCCGAAACTGCGGCGATCGTTGCTACTGCACTCGCCTTGCAAGGGCTGCGTTGATTGCAGGGCTGCGCGGGTGCGTGCTCGGCCGAACCTCGGGTGCGTGCTCGGTCTAACGTGCTCGAACCCTGACCGTTTCCGCAAGCTCTAAAGCGATCACCTGACTCAAAGATTGAGTCCCCTTTTTCTCCAGGTGTATTGTTCAGAGCGCTGGCGGTGGTAGTCTTCCATGTTCGTCTGATTACTGACCATGGCTCGCGCCTCGCATTCCGCTCGTCATTCCGCACAGAATCCCGCAGCACAGCAGCCCGAAATGCGCATTGCAATCGATACCGGAGGTACCTTCACCGATTGCGTTTGGCTGAAGGGAGGGGAACTCCAGACTCTGAAGGTGTTCTCAACGCCCGATGATCCTTCGCGCGCGATTGCCGGTGCTCTGAGCAAGATTGGCGAAGCAAGAAGGAAGACTGGCGAAGCAAAAAGCAAGATCGGCGAAGCAAGAAGCACGATTGGCGAAGCAAGAAGCAAGATTGGCGAAGCAAGAAGCAAGACTGGCGAAGCAAGAGAAAGGAAGCCCGGCGCGGGCGATGCCGTCACATTACTGCATGGCACGACGGTCGGGACGAACGCTCTATTGCAGCGAAAAGGCGCTCGGGTCGCGCTGATTACAACATCGGGTTTCGAGGATGTCATTGAGATTGGGCGTCAAGCCCGTCCCCGGTTGTATGACTTCTTTTTCGATCGGGTCGCGCCGCTGGTGCTTCGTGAACTGCGATTCGGCGTGGCGGAGCGCACAGATGCGGAGGGGCGCATTGTGCAGCGGCCATCGGAAGCGGAGTTGACGCGCTTGCGCGAAGCTGTACGGCGCGCCAATCCGGAGGCGATTGCCATTTCGTTGTTGTTCTCGTTCGCGAATTCGGAGAACGAAGCGGCCGTGGCGGCTGCGTTGGAGGAGCTTGGAAAACCGCTCTCGGTGTCTCATCGCATTCTGCCGGAGTTTCGGGAGTACGAGCGCACCAGCACGGTGGTCGTGAACGCGTATCTGCAGCCGCTGATGCAGCGTTATATGGAACGGCTGGCGGAGCGGGTCAGAGGCCGCATCTTTGTTATGCAATCGAGCGGAGGGATCACGGCGCTGGAGTCGGCGGCACGGGAGCCGGTACGCACGGTGCTATCGGGCCCGGCGGGCGGGTTGGTGGGCGCCGCGGCGATGGCTGGCCGCAGAGAGTTCCGAAAAATTCTCTCCTTCGACATGGGAGGAACGTCGACCGACGTGGCAGCGGTCGAGGGCGAGATTCGCGCCAGCGGTCAGTCGGAAGTGGCCGGGCTTCCAGTGGGAGTTCCGATGCTGGAGATTCACACGGTAGGCGCTGGGGGCGGATCGCTGGCTCGCTTCGATGCGGGCGGGGCGCTGCGTGTGGGGCCGGAATCGGCGGGCGCCGATCCGGGACCGATCTGTTATGGGCGCGGTAGCGAACCCACGGTGACCGATGCCAACCTGCTGCTGGGACGGCTTCGCCCCGACCGTTTTCTGGGTGGCGAGTTCACCCTTGACGTGGAGCGAGCTCGGCGTATTACCTCGGAATGGCTGAAGAAACAGGGCTCGCGCTTGAGCGTGGAGCAATTTTCTGCCGGCGTGGTTCGGGTGGTGAATGCGAACATGGAGCGGGCCTTGCGTGTCGTCTCCATCGAGCGCGGATATGATCCGCGTGAGTTTGCGCTGGTGGCGTTCGGGGGAGCGGGAGGTTTGCATGCCTGCGAACTGGCGGAGGCGCTGGCCATTCCGACAGTGATGATTCCGGCGCGGCCGGGGGCGCTTTCGGCGTTTGGAATTCTGGTCAGCGACGTGGTCAAAGATTATTCCCGCACGCTGTTGTGGCGCATTGCCGATAGTTCTCGGCAGGCCATAGCGCAAGGAAAGTTGGAGAAGGAGTTTCGAAAGCTGGAGGCCGCGGCGCGGAAGGAGTTTCGGGCGGAACGGTGGCGTTTTGGCGCGCACCAGGGCGGGCTTCAATATGAAAGGAGTATTGACCTGCGGTATCGCGGGCAAGGCTACGAATTGAACGTCGCTGCTGGGACGAACGGAGACGCTCGCTTTGTCATCGCCCAGTTTCATGACGAGCATCAACGACGTTACGGGTATCACCACGCGGGCCGGGAAATTGAACTGGTTACGGTGCGGCTGCGCGCTCGTTTGCGAATGCCGCTGCCGAAGAGGACTTCGGGGAGAGCGCGCCACGCAACCGTGCGTCAGGCGTCGGCAACCATGGTGCTCATGGAACGTGTGCCGGTTTTTTTTCTTGATAAAAAGGTGACTACGCCAGTGTTTGAACGGGCGAATCTTGTTTCCGGACGGGCGATGAGGGGGCCGGCGGTGATCACGGAATACAGCGCCACCACGGTGATTCCTCCGGGGAAAAAGTTTTGGGTGGACGAGGCGGAAAACCTGGTGATCAAGATCAGATGACAACTCACGCTTCTTCGGGTTCGGGGTCTTTCTTCTCCTCGATGGCCATGTCTTTCAACTCACTGGCTTCGAAAACGTCCCCACATTCCTGACATTCGACATATTCGGATTCTTCGTCACGGGAGACGATCTGGACGCGGGGATGCTTGCACTGTTCGGGACTGACTTTCTTTTGGGGAGGTTGCGACGGCTGGCTGAGCGTCATAAACTTGTCGACTGTCGGATGATTGAGCGGAAAAGAGATTTCCCCAAATTTCCGAATATTTTGCGGCGATTGCTGGCGGATGTCAAGTGCCCCGCGTGCGGAATGCGGCCGGGCGTGTAAAAGGGCTCCACTTTCGTTGATTGCCGCGCCCCCCAGGTTTGTGATAGTTTCGCCCGTCATGACAGGTCTGCTTTCAAAACTCGGTTTCCGGCCCTCCGACGAGGACGTTCCAGAGATCGTCCAGGGGGACAGTCCCGTGCTGCAAGGGGCTGATCTGGCAGTCGCGTATTTTTCGTCGCGCTCGGGAGGAGATCTGCACGATTTTCAGCGAGTCGAGCCGCACCGGGTCCTTTTCGGACTGCTCGACGTTGCGGGTAGACGTGAAACCAGCGGACCTGTTCTGCAGGCGGCGCAGAACTGCTTCCGATCGTCTGCGGAAGCGCTCTTTTCGGCAGAGGAACTGAATGAATCGGAGGCGATGATCGAACTGGCGCGACGCTTAAATCTGGAGATCATGCGCGCGGCCGGAGGAGTTCGCAGTTGTCCGGCTTTCGCGGGTTGCTACAACCAGGAACTGGGCACTGTTTGTTACGTAAATGCGGGCCATACTCCGGGTCTGCTTAGGGATGACAACAGCATCGTGGAACTTCCGGCGACTGGCCTGCCGCTCGGGTTGTTCTCACTCGCCCCCACGGATGCTAGCATTGTTGGTCTGGGAACAAACGGCTCGCTGGTCGTGGTTTCCCGTGGAGTGGTGGAGGCGGAATCGAAGAACGCGGAATTTGGCCTGGCCGGGGTTAAGAGCGTGATGGAATCGGGAGCCAATTCGGCCAAAGATCTTTCCCGGAACATTCTGCAGTCCGTACAGGACTTCGTGCATACGGCTCCGAAGCATAACGATGTGACGGCGCTGGCGCTGGTACGAGCCAGCTAGCGGCGCCTCCGAAAATCGGATCGTGCCCTCGGCGCCCGTCGACCTCAGCGAAATCTGAGTCTCGGCAAACTTGCCTGAGCTACCTGCGCAACAGTGTTTTCCAATTGAAGAATGAGCCTGGAGAAGAGCCTGAGGGTGGTGGTAGAGGAAGCTCCTTTCAGATTTGGATTCGGAACTAACTAATCTAGCAGCCGGGGCGGTGGGAATGTGGAAAGCGCGCCTTTGCTGTTCGCGCTTTCCAAGGAAGAGAATAATCCCCGGGGTTGGGGGATTATTCTCTTCCGTCATTTCCACGGCCCAGCCACGGGCAGTTGGAATCGTTCGAACAGTTTGCGTTTGGCTTGCTGCATACGCTGTGCGGCTTCAGTGTCGCTGTGAGTTGCGGCAATGCGTTGCAAGACCGCGAGAGTGAGGCCCGGGCGCAGGTATTGTTGCGGCTGGGGGAGAGCCAGCAGCGTCTCCAGCGGTGTCTGGTAGCGGCGGTAAATCCTCTGCTGGCGGCCCTTTTCGTCGATTTCGATGTCGGCCTGTGCGCACGGACGATGATAGTTGAGATAGGGATTGAAGTGGGCGCTGTAGAACTCTTGCAGGCGCTCGGCGTGGGCTGCATCGATCGAGCCGTAGCCCAGGTGCTTGCGGATCACGGCGCCATTTTTGGTTTCAACCAAGCCGTTGTCATTGCTCTGCCGCGGTCGACTTTTGGTTTGTTCGATCAATAATTTCTGGAGCATACCGGCGATCACGCGATTGATGAACTCGCTGCCGTTATCGGAGTGAAAGCCGAGAATACGGAAGGGAAACTGTCGCAGCATGGCCTCCAACACCGGCTCCAGCCAAGTCTCACTAATGCGTGCGCTGGCAGAAACGATTTGCCATTGCGTAACCTCATCGACGGCATCGATGTGATAGACACCCTTCTTTCCTGGCGGATCGCCTTGATGGACGGTGTCGACGCGCAGATACCCGGGCTGCCCCTGCGGATCGGGCCGACGCCGTTCTCCGATGGCGACGGCGGTGGGCCGCGTCTTAACGTAGCGCAGACGCCCTTCGCGATAGCGCGGCTGTTGGCGCAGATTGTAGAGGTGCGACACCGAGAGCGTGGCTAAGCGCTTGAACTCATCCTTGCCATACCGCCGGTACTCGCGCTCGAGGATGCGCCGCGTGGCCGGCCCGCTTAAGTTGTCGTGCGCCTCATCGACCGTGGCCAGCAGTTCGATGTCGGCGCGAGTATAACGCTGCGGAAAATGATGACGCCGGTACGGCGCGGACTGCAGCGATCCAGTTTTCCGATAGCGAGCGATCAACCGCGTCACCTGCGCCCGGCTCAGGCCCGTCATCTTCGCCACATAGCTGCGTAACAAACCCCGCGCCGGGCGGCTCTGCTTCTGGTATTCCTGCCGACCTAGCACTTGTTCGATCCAGTGATAAATCTGCGCTTGAGTTTCGCCTTCGAATCGAATGGTTTCGCTTGCGCCCAAGAAAGCCTGGATCTGCCCCAGGCTCAGTTTCTCTGCTTCGTGCACATGAATGGTCAATCCTCAGCATGCCATCCCCTTCAGGCTCATCTTGTATTGGAATCCTACCTCCCCTTCAGGCTCATCTTGTATTGGACAAGACTGCAACTGGCCTCCACGCGGTTCACGGCGTAAAATGAAACAACAATTCCCCTCGGGTATTACCCAGGTTTTAAGAGAGTCTTCATGAAGACGACCAGACTTGCCACGATGTTGACGGTTGCATGCGCGCTATTGCTTCCCGTCGTTTTGCCGGCCGATACGGTGGTGGAAGAGATCGTTTGCCGCGTGAACAACCAGATCATCACGCGCACGGAATACGTTCGCAGCCGCGACCAGCTTAAACAAGAAGTCCTGCAACAGGATCCCACCAACGCCGACCGCGCGTTCGCCGACAGACAGAAAGATGTCCTGCGCGATTTGATTGATCAGCAACTGCTGCTGCAAAAGGGCAAAGATCTGGGCATAACCGGCGACACCGAGCTGATCAAGCGTCTCGATGAAATGCGCAAGCAGATGAATCTCGAGACTATGGAGGATTTGGAAAAGGCGGCAGAGGCGCAGGGAGCTTCGTACGAAGACTTCAAGCAGAACCTGCGCAACCAGATCATCACCCAGCGGGTAATAAGTCAGGAGGTGGGTCAACATCTCGCCTTGAACAAGGACGATGAAAAAAAGTTCTATGAGTTGCACCGCGCGGAGTTGGAGCAGCCGGAGCAAGTTCGCCTGAGTGAGATTCTGATTGCGCCGAAGGGACCAGCGAAAGCGAGCGCCGGCACGGCTACGAGCCCAGGTTCTGCAAAACCGGATGCTGCAAAACCGGATACACCGGCAGTATCAGAGGCCGATTCGCAGGCCGCGTTGGAAGCGGCCAAAGCCCAAGCACAGGATCTGCTGGACCAAATCCATAAGGGAGCGAAGTTCGAGGATCTGGCAAAGAAGTACTCGGATGGGCCGTCGGCGAAAGACGGCGGGGACCTGAGCTTGTTCAAACGCGGCACGCTTTCGAAGGAACTGGAAGACAAGGTGTTCGCCCTGAAACCCGGTGATGTGACGGAGGTGATTCGGACCAAGCAGGGCTATGTGATCCTGCAGGTGACGGAGCATCAGATGGCGGGCATTCCCACGCTGAAGGAAGTTGAGCCGAAAATCCAGGATGCGTTGTACATGCAGAAACTGCAGCCCGCGCTGCGTGTCTATCTGACCACGTTGCGGGAGCAAGCCTACATTGATTACAAGCCTGGTTATATCGATACCGGCGCGAGCGCAAAGCAGACGAAACCAGTCGAAACCACCGACAAAGAAGGCAAATCGAAGAAACTGAAAAAGAAGAAAAAGCTCGGAGTGTTCTAGGCTTAGCCGATTCACGGAGGCTCATGAAAGAGTTTTTTATCTGCCAATGTTCCCAGCAGGAAAACAAAGTCATTACCTCCAGCTTCGTGGTGGCGTCGAAGCAAGTGAAGGCAAAGAAGAATGGCGAGCCGTACTTGGCATTGGTTCTCGCGGACCGCACCGGCCAGATCGAAGCCAAGATGTGGGACAACGTCGATGAATTTATCCTGGCCTTCGAACAGGACGATTTTCTCAAGATCAAGGGCCTCATCAACAAGTACAAGAATCGGTTTCAGCTGACGATTCACAAACTGCGGCGCATGGAAGAAGCTGAGATCGACTTCACCGACTACCTGCCTAAAACGACTAAGGATATCGGTGAGCTCTGGAGAACGCTGACCGAGTTCGTGGCCACGTTTGAGAATCCCCACCTGAAATCACTGCTCGAACTGTTCATGGCTGACGCGGAAATTGCCGAGCGCTATCGCAACGCGCCCGCTGCCAAAACGCTTCACCATGCCTACATCGGGGGGCTGCTGGATCATGTCGTGTCGCTGTTTCGTTCCTGCGATCTCATGTGCCGGAACTATCCCCAGGTCAATCGTGATCTTTTATTGGCGGGAGCTTTTCTGCATGACATCGGCAAGATTCAGGAACTGACTTACAACCGCGCGTTTTCCTATACCACCCGCGGGCAGTTGCTGGGGCACATGATTATTGAACTGGAGATGTTGCAGGCGAAGCTGGCAAAGTTGCCGGACTTTCCCGCGGAACTGAAAACCCTTCTGGAGCATATGATCATCAGCCATCATGGGCAATATGATTTCGGATCGCCGAAACTGCCGATGTTTCCCGAGGCTTTGATGCTGCACTATCTCGACGATCTGGATTCGAAGATGGAGGCGATGCGGGCGCACTTCGAGCGCGAGAATGAACTCGAAGGGCCGTGGAGCAGCTACAATCCGTCGCTGGGGCGTCCGCTACTCGATTCGAGGAAATTCATGCAAGGCGAGAAAGCACCGGTGAAAAGCGCGGAAGATTTAAGCGAACCGCCAGCCACGCCCGCGGTGCCGGAACAGCCAACATCCGCAGCGCCAGTGCTTGATTTGTTCAGTGAACAGAAGGCGTAGAACTACAATCTCGTCGGAATCAATTCTTGCGCAGCCTCTCAGCACGAAGCGTCCGTGACGACCGATCCTTTTGCGAGAACGTCAAATCTGCGAGAGCGTCAAATCGCATCCTTGTCGTTTGCACGATTTGCCCGCCTTCAACTACAGTTTTGGCGTCAGAGAATTCTGACATTGGAGGGCGATTATGAGGTCTGCTGCGCTGTATCTACTGTCCATTTTCCTGTTGTTAAGCCTGGTGGCCTGCTCGAGCAAGACCGCCGATACAGCTTCCAACTCGCAAAACACGGCAGCGCCCTCGAATCCTGCGGCTAGCGATGCAACGAACGGTGCCGCCGCACCAGCGACCACATCCGGGTCACCAAACGCCTCCGCACCTGCAACACAATCCGCACCGGCAACTCCAGTCGCGCCGCCCCCGGTGGTTGTGCCTGCAGGCACGGTCCTGACCGTGAGACTTGAAGATGCGGTGGGATCGAGAATCAGTTCACCGGGCGACATTTTCCGGGCAACGCTCGCGTCCCCCGTGGCTGTGGATGGTAACACCGTGATTCCAGTGGGAGCGTCGGTCCGCGGAACCGTAGTCGACGCGAAGCCTTTAGGCAAGATCAAGGGCGGTGCTGTATTGGAGATTCGGCTCACCTCAATTACGGTAAACGGCACTTTACAGAGTATTGAAACTGCATCCATCGAACGGCAAGAGAAGGGTAAGGGGAAGCGGACGGCGGCGTTTGCCGGCGGTGGCGCAGCCTTGGGCGGGATTATCGGCGGCATCGCGGGCGGTGGAAAAGGTGCGGCGATTGGACTACTGGCCGGCGGCGCCGCAGGAACAGGCGGAGCTGCGTACACGGGCAACAAAGAGATCGTCTTTCCCGTTGAGTCTAAGCTCAGCTTTAAGCTCAAGTCTCCGATTCAAGTGAATCCGATGAGCTAGTTCGGCCCAGGTCGGGTCATTGAAAGTGAGATTGAAAATTGAAATTGGAATTTCGATGGAACACCCTGCGGATTCAGAAAGCCCCACAAACCGACAGGCCGTCCGGTATCCTGGCTTTTCTGCCTGGGATCCGGACGGCCGGTGTTTGAGCAGTCCTCGTTTTCGGTGACTACCGTTCTTGCGTGCCGTGATCAGGAGAGGAAGAATTCCTTCGCCAGGGGCAGCCAATCCTGGTCGGGGATCTCGGCCGATACGTTATCCACGGCCACTCCACCATCCTGTGCCAGGGCGCCGGCGAATGCCATCGCTGTTGCGGTCGGCATTCTGCGCTGCAGGCGGCTTGCAGATTCTTCCATCCACCAGCGGGCTAGCGGACCACCGAGCAGGTTCTTAAAGCTCGTCTTGGCATCGGGCGCGCTCACTGTCACCAACCAGCCGTCGCCGTAAGGATCGCTCAGCGCCAGCTTAGGATTTTCGATCACTGCCTGGTTAATGTCAGACACCGTGCCTTCGATCGGCGAAACCATGTCGACTGTGCAGCCGTCGCGATAAATGGTGCACATCTTCTGGCCCTGGCGAATCCACTGGCCGCGTTGCGGCAGGGTGATGTTTTCCAGCTTGCCGGTCAGCTTGGAGGCAAAATCATCCATGCCGATTCGCACCAGGCTGGGGCTCTCGCTCAAAGCCCAGGTGTGACCCGGGTGATAGCGTAGATTCTCGGGAACCGCGAAGCCGCCGACTAGGGCGGGCTGAAGACGTGGCATAGCGGCATCGGACTTGGCTGCGCTTACATGCAAAGTTGGCTCGGCAATCGTGCGGCGAGTGCGGAAATAGTCAATGAGTAAGAAGGCTGTGAATGTGAAGAGAACCAGTAGGACTGTCATAAGTCACCTCGTTTGATGTGTTGCTGTCGGGCCATCTAGCAGGCACTCAGCACTTTTACTAAAGGCAATCACCACGCCAAAGTCGTGCGGGACGTTGGCAAGGGCGGAGAGTGGATTGATCTCCCGAGAAACAAAGGGGTTAGGAAGAGAGCAATTTTTTGAGGCGGATTGCCTGCTGATGTTGTCAACGATTCATTGCTACAAATCGCAACAGGGGAGTTTGCTGTGATTGCGTGCCGACCGCTGAAACCATGCTCACGGCCTTATGGAATCAGCAGCTTGCGAGTTGCAAATGTTACTGATGAATCTCACAACACCGCCAGTTGTGGAATGCAACGGCGTTTTGCAGCCTGAATCCAGTCGGACCGCTCTTTATAATGTGAAGGTGGACTTCGAACAATTCACGACCATCAGCTTTGACTGTTACGGCACCCTGATTGACTGGGAGTCGGGGATGCTGCCGACGCTGCGGGCGGTGCTTGCGACGCACGGCGTAAACCATGGTCTGGCCGATGCTGACATTCTGGAACTCTATGGGGAATTTGAGGCGCAGGCGGAAAGCGGTCTGTACCAGAGCTACCGTTCAGTGCTGGAATCGGTAGTCCGGGCGTTCGCCAATCGCTTGCATTTCGTGGCCGCTCCCGGTGAGATCCGATCCCTGCATGAATCCGTTCGTACGTGGCGGCCGTTTCCGGATACGGTGTTGGCGCTGCGCCAGCTTCAGAAGCGCTATCGGCTGGCAGTCATTTCAAACATTGACGATGATCTATTTGCCGAGACGCGGAAGCATCTGGAAGTGGAATTTGATGGCGTGATCACGGCGGAACGAGCGAGAACCTATAAGCCATCCATCAACAATTTTCAGATGGCATTACAGACGCTTGCGCTCGCTCCGGAGCGGTTGCTGCACGCCGGGCAAAGCATCTATCACGATGTAGTACCGGCGCGATCGCTCGGGATTTCGACGGTTTGGGTGAATCGGAAGTCGGCTCGACCGGGCATTGGCGCGGTTCGATTGTCGGCGGGCCAGCCGGACCTTGAGGTCCCTGATCTCGCCAGCCTGGTTCGTCGGATGATTTTCTAAGAATTTACGATATTTCGTTGAAGCGATACCCGCGCGTACGAAAATCGGTCTCTCAGGTCTAGTTCGGGAGGGGCAGCGCAAGAATCTTTTTTTGTATGGCGACCGTCACCAGCTGGGCTTTGTTGTGAATGTCGAGTTTGCGCATCAAGTTGAACTTGTGTGCCTCCACGGTCTTGACGCTGATCCCCAAAACTGCCGCCGCTTTCTTTACAGTATGTCCCTCGGCCAGCAATTTCATGACTTCACGCTCGCGAAGAGTCAGAGTATTTCTTCGCATCGGGACACGGGCTGGGTCGTTCCGCAAGGTCGCATCATTCTTCAATTTCGTCTGAATGTGCGGACTCCAGGAGCGTTCGCCGCGATGCACTTCGCGCAGCGCGCGCAACAAAAGCGGCGCCGGAGTGTCTTTAAGCAGGTAGCCGCTGGCGCCCGAGCGCAGGGCTTGCTGCACATATTGTTCATCTTCATGCATGGTCAAATAGACGATGCGGGTGCTGGAGCAATGTTCTTCGATGAGGTGGGCGGCTTCGAAGGATGACATGCCGGGCATGCTGATATCGAGCAGCACGAGGTCGGGTCGGTGCTCCAGGACCAGTCTCAGGGCCTCCGCGGCGTCGCCAGCTTCGCCGACCACGGCAAAGTCGGGAGCATCCTCGAGCAAGCGGCGGACACCGTAGCGCAGCATTTCGTGGTCGTCGGCGAGTACGCAACGTATGCGCTCAACACTTTCGGGATGAAATAAACCGGCCTTCGTGGTCAACATGAAGAAATCCTCGCGCACTGCGACAAAGCGGCGCGATGAGATTGGGAACCCTGGGTGGCCCGTCAACGACTGATACAGAATGTAGTTTCATTGTACCCGCAGAGGGGGGGCGTTCGGCGCAAAAAGAGAAGCCGGGCTGCAAATCAAGGGGAGCCGAACTCTTTCTTCTTCATTTACAATGCCTTTTCCACATGCTGCGCTATTTCACCTCCGGAGAGTCTCATGGCGAGGCCCTGGTTGCGTTTCTTTCGGGGCTGCCGGCGGGACTGACGGTGGATCAGGAATTTGTGGATCGCGAACTGTGGCGGCGTCAGCAGGGTTTTGGACGGGGCGGGCGCATGAAGATCGAAACCGACCGGGCACATTTTCTCTCGGGCGTGCATCACGGCAAGACGATCGGGTCGCCGATTGCAGTGATGCTCGAAAATCGCGACTGGCAGAATTGGAAAGAAGCGCTGCCGGTGGAGACGGGCGATCCCGAGAAACACAAGCGGGTGGCGTCGCCGCGACCCGGCCATGCCGATCTGGCGGGGGCTTTGAAATACGATTTCACGGAGGCGCGCTATGTTCTGGAGCGCGCTTCGGCGAGAGAATCGGCGGCTCGGGTTGCGATTGGAGCGCTTGCCAAGCTGTTCCTGCGAGAGTTGGGTGTGGAAGTCTTGAGTCATGTGATTGCGGTCGGCGCGGTTTCAATCGCGGATCGCGAAATTCCGTGGGAGCAAATTGAGGGGGTATCACGCAAGAGCGAGGTGCTGCTGGCTTGCGCCGACGCGGATGCCGAGCAGCGGATGAAAGAAGAAGTGGATAAAGTTCTGCGCACGGGCGATTCCGTGGGTGGAGTTTTTGAAGTGGTGGCGCATAATGTTCCGCCCGGTCTGGGCAGCTACGCGCAATGGGACGAGCGGCTGGATGCGCTTCTGGCCGCTGCGGTCATGTCGTTGCAGGCGGTGAAGGCGGTTGAAATAGGAAGTGGAATTCAGGCGGCGCATTCGCCAGGATCGGCGGTGCACGATGAGATTGGTTACCAGAGCGACTCGGGATTTTCTGGTTTCACCCGAACCCGCAACAATGCCGGCGGTGTCGAGGGTGGAGTGTCGAATGGTCAGGAAATCCGGGTGCGCGGTTACCTGAAACCCATTTCCACGCTGCGGCGTCCGTTGCAGTCGGTGGATTTCGCGACGCGCGAACCGGTGAAGGCGGCCTATGAGCGCTCGGACGTATGTGTGGTGCCAGCCGCCGGCGTTGCCGCGGAAGCCATGGTGGCCCTTACGTTATCGCGGTGCGCGCTGGAGAAATTTGGCGGAGACTCGATGAAGGAAACAAAACGAAATTTTCAGGGCTATCTGGAACAGCTGAAGAACTATTAATTTGAAACCAGTGTCATCCTGAGCGAAGCGAAAGATTTGAGTTCGCCCCAATGCATAGGTTTTTCGCTTCGCTCAAGATGACAGCACTGTTTGCGAAAAATGATTTATCCAATTGTAAAATTCGGCGATCCGGTGCTGGAGAAACCTGCGGCAGAGGTGACCAGCTTCGACGAGCGACTCAAGAAGCTGATCGAAGATATGTTTGAGTCGATGTATGCGGCTCGCGGCGTCGGCTTGGCGGCGCCGCAGATCGACATTTCGCAACGCATCGCGGTTGTGGATGTAACGTTCAAAGAAGATCCCGATGCCAGGCTGGTGTTGATCAATCCCGTCATCATTCACAAGGAGGGCCGGCAGCGGAGCAGCGAAGGTTGCCTGAGCATCCCCGAATTTCGCGAGGATGTAACGCGCGCCAAGACGGTTACGGTGCGTGCGCAGGACTTGAGCGGCAAGTTTTTCGAGCACACGGGAGAAGACCTGCTGGCCCGAGCTTTTCTGCATGAGACCGATCACCTGAACGGCAAGTTGTACATTTCGCACATCAGCGGCCTGAAGCGCGACCTGATCAAGCGCAAGATCAAGAAGATGGTAAAGGCAGGCGAGTGGTAGGGAGCCCTTTTCATAAAGTCTAAAGCGGCCGGCACATCATGATTCTCGTCTTCTGTGGCACGCCGCAATTCGCAGTACCGCCCTTGGAGAAGCTGGTCGAGGCCGGTCACTCCGTGGCGCTGGTGGTGACGCAGCCGGATCGGCCGCGCGGGCGCAGGATGGAAGTGGCCGTTTCTCCGGTGAAGGACGCGGCAATTCGCCTGGGCATCGGTGTGGTGCAACCCGAAACCATCAAAAACAATGCCGAGTTTCGCGATCAGCTGTTGTCGATACATCCGGACGCGATCATCGTCGTCGGCTATGGTCGCATCATTCCGCAATGGATGATCGATCTTCCCCGGCTTGGAATTTTGAACCTGCATGCTTCTCTGCTGCCCAGGTATCGTGGCGCGGCGCCGATTCAGTGGGCGATTGCCAACGGCGAATGTGTCACCGGAGTCACGACGATGCGCATTGACGCCGGGCTCGACACCGGCGACATTCTCATGCAGCGCGAAATCCCGGTCGCTCTGGAGGACACTTCTGAGACGCTGGGTCCGAAGCTGGCATCCATCGGTGCGGAACTGTTGATCGAGACGCTGCGCGGCCTGGAGAACGGGCAGGTCCACCCAGTTGCGCAGGACGATTCGCAAGCCACGCTCGCGCCGATTTTGAAAAAAGAAGATGGACGCATGGATTTCACTCGCACCGCGAACGATCTCTTCAATCGCATGCGCGGTTTTCAGCCGTGGCCGGGAGCGTTCACGATCTTCAAAGGCAAGACGCTGCAAGTGCACCGTGCTCATGCTTCACAAAATGAGGTTAAGTTGCCGCCGGGCCGAATTGCGGTTGGCCGAATTGCGGTTGAAAGAACGCGCCTGTTCGTCGGCTGTGGCGCGGGTACTCTACTCGAACTCCTCGAAGTTCAACTCGAAGGCAAACGCCGCATGACTGCACAGGAATTTATCAACGGTTATCGCCCCCAATCTGGCGATCGTCTGGGACAATAGGCAGGTGATGGCCGTTTCTGCGCGATCTTCTCTCGCTCGATCTGCGGCTCTTAAGATTCTTCTTCGGATAGAGCGAGAAGGCTCCTACGCGTCCGAACTGCTCCACTCCTCTGCCCTTTCGGAACTTTCTTCACGTGATCACGGGCTTGCCACCGAATTGGTAATGGGAGTTCTGCGCTGGCGATCTCTGCTCGACCAGCGAATCGCCGGCGCATCGTCGCAGAAGATCGAGCGCATGGACGGCGAGGTTCTGGCCGCGTTGCGGCTCGGCGTATATCAGTTGAAGTTCCTGACCAGAGTTCCGGCGCGAGCGGCGATTTTTGAGAGTGTTGAACTCGTAAAGGCGGCGCGAAAGCTTTCGGCGGCTCCGTTCGTGAACGCGGTTCTCCGGAAGATTGCCCAGGGCGTGGCGGATGATGTTTTTGCTGAAATCAACAAATCCCCGGACTCGATCTCTCTGTCTCACAGTGCCGCTCATCCCCCGTGGCTGGTGGAACGGTGGGCCTCGCAGTATGGGCTTGAAGCCACACGTCACATTTGCATTCACGATCAAACCGCGCCGGGTACGGCCCTTTACATTCACGACCATCAATCCGACGATCGTCAATCCGACGACCGTCAAACGAATGCCGAACTTGCAACGGCCGGCTTGGACCTCGCGCCCGGTCGACTGCTATCAAGAGCACGCCGCGTGCTTGCGGGTGACGTCACCGCAACCCGCGCCTACCGGGAGGGGCGCGTCTCCATTCAGGATGAAGCTTCGCAGTTGGTGGCGGTGCTGGTGGGTCGAGGAGAGGTAATTCTGGATTGTTGTGCCGCTCCCGGCAGCAAGACCGCGCTGCTTGCCCGGCGCAACCCGCGGGCCAAGGTGTTTGCGACGGAACTGCATCCCCACCGCGCGAGGTTGCTGCAAAGCCTCAGTCGCATGGCGAATGTTTTCGTTGTCGCGGCAGACGCGCGTCGATTGCCCTTTTCTTCCGCTATCGGGTTTGACCGGATTCTCGCTGACGTCCCCTGCTCCGGTACTGGGACTCTGAGCCGCAACCCAGAGATCAAGTGGCGGCTCAAGATAGAAGACCTGCATGATCTGCAGTCGCGGCAGCTTGCGATTTTGAAGTCCGCGCTCGGGCAGCTTGCGATTGGCGGGAGGCTTGTTTATTCCACCTGTTCGCTGGAGCGGGAGGAAAACGAGGTGGTTGTGGAAGCTGCTGTCGAAGGCACGACGCAGTTCCACGTCTCGGATTTCAAGAATGAACTGGAGCAACTGCGGAAATCTGGCGAGCTCTCTTCGGAACTTACCTCCGAGCTAGCCGCGCAAAATAAAGATAAAGATCTGGCGTCGCTTCTCTCTGGACCCTATCTGAGAACAATTCCCGGTGTGCATCCCTGCGACGGTTTTTTCGCAGCGCTGATTGAGCGGAAATAAGTGCGGCGCCCGTCCCCACACGCGCTCGAGCTAACGGACTTCGAAAGTCACCGAGCTGCCCGCCACGATTTTCTGCCCTGGAGCCGGGGTCTGGGTCACGATCATACTGGCCGCGCCCGGCTCGGCAACCGGAGAAGGCACGACTGGCGCGCCTTGTGGCTCGCCGGACGGTGGCGACGACGAAGGCGGAGGAACCACGCTAACTTTGCCGATCTTAATGCCGGCGTCCTGCAGCGCCAGCGTCGCACTGCCTAGCGGTTGGCCGGTGAGGTTCGGCATTGCATAAGTGAGCGGGTCAGCACCGTCGCTAACCAGCAGGCTGATCTTCGGAGCAGCGACGCCGCTGGCATTTGCCGGGGGGCTTTGCGATATCACCTGGTCGACCGCGACATCCGGTAAATTGACGTGGGCGATCGAGCCCAGGCTGAGTCCACGGCGCAGTATGTTCAACTCTGCGACGCGCTCGCTGCCTCCCGTGACATCGGGTATCGCAATCCGTTGGCGCCCCAAACTTTGCGCTACTCTTACCGACCAGCCTCGGCGCACCTTCGTTCCGGGCGGCGGCATCTGGGTCATAATTTTTCCTTCGGGAATCGACGGGCTGTAAAACTGCCGCTCGATGACTACCTGCAGGCCCGAGGCAGCCCCTGCGCGTTCCGCTTCAACCGGCCCCATGCCCACCAGTTTGGGAATGGCAACTTCGCGTCCATGGATGGCCAGTTGCATGGCCGTAAGCGCCGAAATCAGCGCCACCATCATCAGGACGAGAGCCAGCAGCAGCATGCGGAAAAACTTTCGCATTGCTCAGGATTATAGCTGCTCGGTTATAGTTGCTCGGCGTTTTCGCTCGCGCCATAGGAGACGGGTCAAGTCCCGCCTCTACTACTTCGGATTCGAGCTGGACTTCGCGTTCTGGCTCGACGACGGCGTTGCCAGCGAAGCCTGCGTCTTCTGTTGTGCCACCCATTGGTCGATGCGGGTGCTCAACACGTCCATCGGAAGCGCGCCGCCGGAAAGCACTTCATCGTGAAAGGCTCGCAGGTCGAACTTGCTACCCAACTGGTCTTTGGCGTACTGGCGGAGCTTGAGAATTTCGAGCTGTCCGATTTTGTAGCCGAGGGCCTGAGCGGGCCACGCCATATAGCGATCGGTCTCGCTCTGGACCGACACCTCGTCAATCGTAGAGTGCTGGTGAAAATAATCGACCACCTGCTGCCGCGTCCAATGTTTGTAGTGGAAACCGGTGTCAACCACCAGGCGGATCGCCCGAAGCATGTCATCCTGCAGATGGCCATAGTAGCTGTAGGGATCCTGATAAAACCCGACTTCCTTGCCGAGTCTCTCGGAGTAGAGCGCCCAGCCCTCGGTGTAGGCTGTGTATCCTTCGTGCTGGCGGAAGAGTGGCAATTCGGGCAACTCCTGCGCGATCGAAATCTGCATGTGATGCCCAGGGACGCCCTCGTGATACGCAGTCGTCTCGATATCGAGCACCGTGCGCTTGGCGAAGTCGCTCGTGTTTACCATGATGTGGCCGGGCCGCGAACCATCCGGAGTGCCGTCGACATATTCCGCGTCCGACGCTTCTTTCTCCCGGAATTCCTCTACTGGTCTCACCTCGAGTTTGGCCTTCGGCAGCCGTCCAAACATTTGCGGGAGCCGCGCGTACATCTGATCTTCGTACTTCCGGTATAAATCGAGAATCTCCTCCCGCGAATGCGCGTGCAGTTTGGGATCTGCATCCACCGCCGCTTTGAAGCTCCTCATGTCTTTGTAGCCAAGTTGGTTTACCACCGCGATCATGCGGCCTTCGATTTCCTTTACCTGCTCCAGCCCAAGCTGGTGGATTTCTTCGGGCGATAAATTCGTGGTGGTGCTTTCCTTTACGCGAAACGCGTACCATGCGGCGCCGTCTGGGAGAGCCCATGCACCGGGTTCACTTCTCCCCTTCAGAACATATTCATCACGGACAAACGCTGTGAATTTTACGTAGGCCGGAATGATCGAATTGCGGACCGCAGCCAATCCCGCCTCGCGCAGCCGCTTACGGTCGGCCTCGGGGACTGCGTCAGGAAACTTTTCGAAAGGATGCATGAACGGGCTTTGATCGGCCGCCGTTGTGGCGATCCCATTGGCTTGCGTGACAACCTTCTCCAGAAGAATCCTGGGGGGCATCAGGCCTGCGGCCATGCCTTTGCGCATCTGCTCGATGGTCTGGTCAAACAGTGTCGAAAGGAGATTCAGCCGCTTTATGTAATCCTCGTAGTCCTTCACACTCTCGAACGAAAGAACGCTGACGATTTGCGGCGCGTCAATGTGAATTCCATTTTCCTGGCTCACGGGCATCTCCCAGGGCTTGAAGCGCGCGCCTTCGAGAGTCATCTTCAAGTCCCGAACCATGAGTTGCTTATTCAGCACCTCCTGATCCGGAAAGCCGGTGGTATCGATGGCTTCGAAGCGGTTGAGGAAGAGGCGAGTCTGTTCCAGATTGTCGTCGATGGCCTGCTGGGAAAAGTCGTCGACTTTATCGTTGTAGCGCTTATCGCCGAGGATTGAGGCGTAGATTGGGCTGGTGCGCATAGTGTATTCCCACTGCTCGTGCAGCAGATCGTTGAGCGCTTTGCGGCGTTTTTCGAGGTCGGCAGAGGGGTCGGCAACGGCCACGGTGGCCGGAATCAGCAAGGCAAAGGCCAGCAGGCAGATCAATGATCGCATCGGAACTCCAGAAAATATTTTATTGGCATGGCAGCAGATTTTCCACGCAAGGGACTGCCAAAGACTGCCTTATTTAGACGAATACGCTAACCAACGGTGATCAGTTCCATGAAAGAATTTTTTGAGTTTTCGAGAGGTGATGGGCGATCTCTATTCTACGGGCTGGATTCTACCGGCTGGCCAGGCCGCCCGCGGTCTCTCCGCCGTCGCAGGTGTAAACGTGACCGGTAATGTTTTGCGCATCGTCGGACGCGAGGAAGGCGAACAGCGCTGCAATTTCTTCTGGCTGCGCATGCCTCCCTAACGGGATTTTGCGGTTGACCTCTTCGAGCATTGCAGGCGTGTATTCAGCTCGCTGCATCGGCGTCAACACGTATCCCGGTGCGACCGCGCACACTCTGACTTTTGGTGCAAGCTCCAGCGCCATTGATTTCGTCAGCTCGATTACGCCTGCCTTGGTGGCATTGTAATCCGCATAATAGGGGTATCCCATGATGCCGTTGGTTGACGCTGTTTGCAGAATCACGCCCCTGCCGCGCTCCATCATGTGGCGTGCCGCCGTCTGCGCGACGTAGAAAACTCCGGTCAGATTCACGGCGATCACTTTGTCCCACTCTTCCGGTGTGATATCGAGAAAGTTGTGGCGGATGCTGATGCCCGCATTGTTCACCACGACATCGACGCCATCCATCAGGCGAACCGCTTCGGTAAAGGCGGACTGTACTTCCTTCAGGTTGGATACATCCGCGTTGAAGGCTGCCTTCAAACTAGAGAGTTCGCGCAGGATCTTCTGCCGTGCCTCGGCGTCGCGATCGAGCACGCACACGATCGACCCTTCTTCCAGAAAGCGTGACGCCGTGGCGGCGCCTATACCGCTCGCACCGCCCGTAATCAGGACTCGCTTGCCTTTCAGGCCGCGCACTCGTGTCTCCACAAAATAGATTCGGGCAGATCAGGATACCTGTCTGCCCGCGAACTCGCCATCGTTGAAACCGATCGCCGCGCCGCAAGAGAAAACGAGCGCATTCTATCCTTCGGCCCGTCCCTTTCGTGTGCGTTTCTCCCCCGCACTCACCGATCTCTGCGTTGAAACCGATCGCCGCGCACGAGAAGCCGCGTCAGCTAACCTGCCACACCGTATCCAGCACCGTCCCATCCACCCACTTCACCACTGCGCACGGACGATCGCCCAGCTTCGGTCGCGCGGGTTTTCCGCAAATTTTATCGACCTCCGCCTTGATGTCCTGAATCGGGCGAATCGGTAACTTCGATCCCATGACCGCGTGGAGCAGGTCGGTGCGCTTCGGATTAATCGCAATCCCGCGTTCGGTCGCGATGACGTCAATCATCTCGCCGGGGCCGGTCATGGTCGTGACTTCGTCCACGATCACGGGAATGCGATCGCGAAATGAGGGTAGCGCGAGAATGGTGCAGCCTGCGAACAGACAGTTTTGCCATCCACCAATGCCGTGCAGCAATCGGCCGTCGGAGTGGGTTACGACGTTGGCGTTGAAGTTTACGTCAACTTCGGTTGCGCCCAGCACCACAGCATCGACCAGCGACGCGAAGTTTCCCTTGCCGTGATAGTTGTAGGAGGTGAAGGGCGAGGTGGCCACGTGGCGTGGATCGTTTGCCATTGACTTCACGCCGTCGAGATCAAACGTCTGGCCATCGAGGATGTAATCCGTAAGGCCTTCCTGCAGCAAGTCGACCAGGAATTTTGTTGACCCGCCGCGAACGAAGCGTGCCCTTACCCCATCTTGCTTCATCATCTGCTTCAGATACTCGACGAATGCCAGCGCGATTCCACCAGCCCCGGCCTGGAACGAAAATCCGTTCTTCATAATTCCGGCTGCGCGCAGAAACTGTGCCACCAGTTCCGCAATGCGCAGCCGATCTGGCGAACGCGTAATCTGGGTTGTGCCGGAAACGATCTTCGCGGGATCGCCGATCGATTCGACTTCCACGACAAAATCCACGTTGTTGCCCTGGATCTGCCAGGGCACGCACGGAAAGGGAACCAGGTTGTCGGTGACCACGATGACGCGGTCGGCGTAGGTCGAATCTGCCAGGGCGAAACCCAGTGAGCCGCAGGCCGATTTGCCGTGGGAGGCATCCGCGTTGCCAAAAAAATCAGCAGCTGGCGCGGCGATCACCGCGATGTCGATGTGAACTTCCCCATCCTGAATCGCCTGGTAGCGGCCGCCATGCGATCGCAGAACGCCCATGCCGCGCATCTTGCCCTGCGTGCAGTAGTCGCCGAGCGGGCCGTTCATGGAGCCTTCGATGTGATGGATCACTCCTTTTTCCATCAGTTCGATCGCATTCTTCTGCGAAGGGAACGATGCGCTCGGAAACCACATAAGGTCTTTTACGCCCATCCTGCCCGCCGTCTCCAACGCCATCAGCGCCACTTTATCGCCGTCGCGCAGATGATGATGGTTAGAAATGACCATGCCATCGGCCAGGCCACATTTGCGCAGCGCCGTTTCCAGATCCGGCACGCGCTTATCTCCGCTATCCGGATAATCCTTATTCGACGAGATCGCTGGCGCCGCCCTCCGGCCGCGTGGCTGATATTTCCCAACCCCTAGAAATGGAATTTGCGGTTTGCCGTTCACCATGGTGGGGACGGCGCGGCCGACCGCATTATGCGCCAGTTCAACCCGTTCTTTCACATTCGCCTTCGCGCTCACGAAATCACTCCCATTGCCTTTGCCCGATCCACCAGTTTCAGCGCCCGCTGCACCACTGGCGGATCGATCATCTTCGATCCCAGACTCACCACAGCCAGACCTTTGGTCTGCGCTTCCTCAAAAGCCGCAACTACTTTCCGTGCCTTCTCGATCTCGATTGCGGTCGGTTCAAACGCTTCGTGGATCACGCGAATCTGGCCGGGATGAATGCATCCCATCCCTTCGAATCCCGCAGCCCGCGAGGCCTCTCCCCATCGTCGCAGACCGTCCAGGTCGGCGACGTCGCTGAAGACGGAGTCAATGGCCTGCACGCCCGCTGCGCGCGCGGCATTCACCACCCGCGACCTCGCATAATGCGACTCACGTCCTTCCATGGTCTTTACCACGCCGAGATCAGCTGTGTAATCTTCGAGTCCAATCGTCAGTGCCGCAATATTTTCGCTCGCCGTCGCGATGACGAAAGCGTTTTCGACTCCCAGGGCTGATTCGACGATTGGCATGATCCAGATCGGCCGAACAATTCCGTTGCGCCCTTTAATTTCGGCGATCATGCGATCCACTTCTCTCACCTGCTCTGGCTCTTCCACCTTGGGAATCAGAATCAGGTCTGGATTCTCGGCCACTACCTCTGCGAGATCCTCGAGCCCTAGAGGCAGCTGATTGATGCGCACCATGCGCTCGCACGAACCGAAATCGACGGCCCGCAAGGCATTTCGCACCAGGATGCGCGCAACATCTTTTTCCGCGCGATGCACGGAATCTTCCAGGTCAAGAATCACCGCATCGGGCTCGTGGAATAGAGCGTTAATGTAGTACTTCGGTTCAGAGCCTGGGAGATAGAGACGCGATCGACGCAGGCGATCCTTGGGCGACGGAGCGGGAAGTGGTTGCTGCTCAGGCAACGATCGGTTGCCGAGGGCAATGCCGGCCCGCCGGGCGGCGGCCTCGATGCGGGCGGCGATAACATAAGGCAGAGCGCCCTCATCGTGAATCGCAACCCGGGCGTGCTTCACCCCGAGTTCTCCCAGAACTTCGCGAGTCTGTTCCATGATGGCCGCGCCGTAATACGGCGCAACCCGCGACTCCAGTGAGATCTCGACGCCGCCACTGTCACGCGTCTCAAAGGCGACATGGACGTCCGACCGAACGTCTTTACCCCAGTGGCCCGCCTCGGCGGAGCGGGGCGACGTGGTCTCGACTGCGCTACTCATGGTTTCCTCAAATCGTTTCCTCAGATTGAGATCTCAAAAGTCGCTGGCTCCCAGGCGGCGGACTTATTTCAGTTTTCCCAAAATCGCGTCCGTCATCTGCACGGTTGAAGCGGCACCCTGACTGATCGCTTTCGGACCGCCCGTAAAGCGCATCATATCGTATGACCGGACTTTACCTTCACGCACGACGTCTGCGATCGCCTGGCGGATGCGGCTTGCCTTGCCGCCTTCGCCGACATGATCAAGCATCATCGCTGCCGAAAGGATCATGGCAATTGGATTGACGATAGGCGGGTCCAGTTCGGCATATTTCGGCGCGGAGCCGTGGGTTGGCTCGAATACCGCGACCTCATCCCCGATGTTGCCGGACGCCGCGAATCCCAGTCCGCCGACCAGGCCTGCGAAGGCGTCAGAAAGAATGTCGCCGAAAAGATTGGAGGCCACGATTACGTTGTAGTCCTCGGGATTTTTATTCAGCCACATCAGCTGCGCGTCGATGTTCGTGGACCAAAGCGTAACTCCCGGATATTTCTTCGCCACCTCCTTTGCAGCTTCCTCCATCATGCCTGAGGTCTCACGCACCACGTTCGGCTTCTCGCAGATCGTCACGCCCTTGAAACCGCGCTTCTTAGCGTATTCGAAGGCCGCGGTCACGATCCGCTGCGCTGCCTTGCGCGTAATGATGCGGCAACTCACCGCGATCTCCGGCCCGGGCACATTGGCAAAAGCTTTAAACCGGGGATGGCTGTTCAACGCGGCACGGACGTTGTCGGGAGGGTTCGTCCACTCGACGCCGGCGTACATGCCCTCGGTGCCTTGCCGAAACACAGTGGTGTCGATCTTGGGCTCATCGAATCCCGGATTGCCGCCGGTATCTGTTTTCTTGCGAATGTAGTTCAGAGGGTTGCCGGTAAATCCCACGCACGGCCGCATACAGATATCGAGATTGAATTTCTGCCGCATGGTTACGATAGGTGAGTAATAGACGTACCCCTTCCCTTGCAGTTCAGGCTTTAGCTCCGCCTGCGCTGCTTTGTTCGGCTTCGAAGTAATCGCGCCAAACAATCCCAACTTATGCTTGGTTAGTAACTCAATGGTTTGGTCCGGCAAGGCGTTGCCTTGAGCGCACCAGCAATCCCATCCGATATCGGCATGGATGTACTCGGCGTCAAAACCGACCGCTTCAAGAACCCGCAACGATTCCGGCAGAACCTGGTTTCCAATGCCGTCTCCCGGCATGGTGATGACTGTGCATTTTGCCATGATTGCTCCTTAAAAATTATCACCGCCGAGACGAGAAAAACGCCGACGAAACGCCGAGAAAACCCTAAATAAAGTTGTCATCCTGAGCGAAGCGAAGGACCTGCTTTTTTCGGCGTCCAACGCGTCTCGGCGATGAACGATCTACGCTACCCCCAGCCGCTTCGCGACCAGATTCTCTACTCCACCCGCAATCACTAGCGACTGTGGAACACTTCCCAGCGCCGGAAATGCAAACCTCTCGCCGCGCCAACTGATTGTGCTCGCGGTGAAATCAATATCAATTTCGTCGCCGGGTATGATTGTCTTGTCTTTCCTCGCAATCTCGGTGGCGAACTGCTCGCGCACACGCGCCACAAATTCCGGTACCTCGATACATAAGAAACCGTTGTTGAAAGCGTTACGCAGATAAGTCTGCGAGAAGCTGGCTGCGATCACCAGCGGAATGCCTTTCGCTTTCAGACATGTCACCGCCTGTTCGCGGCTTGAGCCGGTGCCGAAGTTGAACTGGCTGACAATCACGTCGCCTGCCCGCGTGCACGCGGCGAAGTGCGGATCATAATTTTCCATCACCACCTTCGCCATCATTTCTGGAGTCATGTCGTCACGGTAGGTATAGTCCTTGCCGTAAATTGCGTCGGTGTTGACGTTATCCTGCGGCATGAATACGAGCCGTCCCCGTACGCGCTGTGGGAAGCCGGCCAAAATTTCGACCTTCTCGGCGCTGCCCGAAGGCGCCGCCAATTCGGTGTACGCTCGTTGTAGAGCGCGATTTGTAAACTGGTGTGGCCCACGGATGTAGCCGGCAACGGCTGACGCGGCGACCACCTCCGGACTCGCCAGATAACACTTCGCATCGCGCGACCCCATGCGGCCCTTGAAATTTCGGTTCGTGGCCGAGATTCCAACCTCGCCCGGCTCTAGCAATCCCACCCCCAGCCCAATACACGGGCCGCAACCTGAGGGCAAGGGATGCGCGCCGGCATCTAGTAACGTCTGCCAGATGCCGCGTTTCTCCGCTTCTTGCTGCACCCAGTTACTGGCCGCGCTCAGGTAGAAATGCACACTCGATGCAATTTTCTGATCTTTGAGCACGTTCGCCGCCGCCGCCAGATCTTCGAGTCGAGAATTCACGCACGAAATCAGATAAGCCTTCTGGATCGCGACTTTGTTCTGCTCGATCTCGGCCAGGGACTGCATCACCTGCACACTGTCAGGGCCCGAAACGTGGGGTGTCACTTTTGCGAGGTCAAGGGTAATCCGCGCCGCGTACGCGGCGTCTAAATCTGGAGCGGGAGGATTCTTCTCCCAACTTGCAATGTCGCTTTCTGTGAACCGCTCCACGCCCATCGCTTTGAGTCGTGCGTGGACACCTCCCAAATATTGGATCGTGACGTGGTCGGTTGGAAACCAGCCTACCAGGGGGCCCCACTCCGTCGTCATATTCGAAATCGACAGCCGCGCGTCCATCGAGAGCGACGCCACTCCTGGTCCGGTGAATTCGACCGCCGCATTCAAACATTCGTCATGGTTGTAAAGTCCGCATAACGTAATGATGACGTCCTTGCCGGTTACTCCGTCCGGCAGTTTGCCTTCGAGCGCAACCTGAATCGAGCGCGGAATTTGCCACCAGAATTCACCCGTCGCCCATACAGAAGCCGCATCCGTGCGAACAATCGGCGTTCCGATGGCGCCCAACGCGCCATACATATTGGAATGCGAATCGGAAGCCACCACAAAGGAACCCGGAACGACATATCCGCGCTCGACCATAATCTGGTGCCCGATGCCCGATCCGGCGGGATAGAAGTCGACGCCCTGCTCTTTGGCGAAGGCTTCAATGGCGCGATACTTCTTCTGATTCGATTCGTCCTGATTCTGGATGTCATGATCGAGCGCGAAGGTGAGCTGCTGCGCATCTTTCACCTTCTTCGCGCCAATGCCCTTGAACTTGCTCATCACCGCCGACGTGTTGTCGTGCGTCATGCAGCGGTGCGGACGGATCGACAGGAAATCTCCGGTGCGAAGTGGCCGCGCCGGCCCCTCGGTCATGTGTTGCTGCGCGATTTTCTCAACGATGGTCTGACCCATAATGAACTCCGAACTCCCGATCACTCATCCCTTTCGCTTCAGCTCAAATCCGAGATACATCATCTGCCCGATATGATGATGAAGATGGGTCGCGCATAGCAGTACCACGGCGAATCGGTCGCGCGCATCGACACCCACCGCCGCGTATTCTCGTGACCAGTCTTCTGCCGTCTGACTATTGATTGCGCTGATCACCATCTCAATCGTCTGATCAAAGTCTTGCAAGACATCTGCCTTGGATGGCCGCGTCGCCTCGGAAAATTCCCGCGGACGATCGCGCACGTAGCCAGTGCCCGCAATTTGCGCTCCGATGTAGTAATTCAAATTGCCCGTGAGATGTAGCACAAGGTGGCCGAAGCTGTTGCCGAACGCGAAGGGCTTGGCCCAGAACTGTTCTTCGCTCAGGGGCGCTGCCAAGTCGCGAGCCACGCCCGCGAGTTTGGGGTAACGAGCCGTTAGGTCTGATGCAATCGTCGATTTCAAATCCGTCATAAATTGCTCCCACCCGCGTAGGCACAGCCGCCCTCGGCTGTGCAGGCGAGCTCAGCTCGCCAGGCTTTTCCCGTCCCCCGCCAGAAGCCGGACTTCGTCCAGTGGGACGGACGAATGCGTCCGTCCCTACGTGGGTCTGGGCTAGCGACGGCTCTTGCTGGCCGTCTTAGCCGATTTCGCTTTCTTCACGTCTGCCTTCATCAGCGCCATGAGCTTTGAAACAGACCCGCATTTCTCCAGATTCCAGATTGCGCTGATCAGCCTGTCCTGCGCTTTTTTCGACAACACGCCTTCCGCCAGCGCGCGGAATTTTTCTTCGATCTCCGCATCGCTAAGTGGATTTCGCGGATCGCCCTTCGGATAATCTAACTGCTTCGATAATTTCCTTCCGTCGGTGGTAGCGATGTTTACAATCACGCGCTGCAGCGCCGGGAAAACTTTCTCAATCTCGGGATCGGCCACGACTTCAACTTTGTTCAGCTGCGCGCGAATCGTCGGGTCCATGATTTTCTTCATCTCGAATTGCGCCGGCGTCACTTGACGATCGACCAGCGCGGCCGCGATTACGTAGGGCAGGGAGTGATCGGCCGTCTCTTTTGTGTGCGGATCGTATTTGCTGGGATCGGAAAGAATGTCGGCGGCGCGCGCCAGCGACCGTATCTGAATCTTCTCAACTTGATCGGGATGGAGGTCGTTGTTCTTGACCAGGTCAAGCACGGCTGAAATCGGAGCGTGGGTCAGCGCCTCCGTCGGGAAAAACTTCATCCCGCATTGCGTGATCCGCCAGGACTCGCCGAGTCCGTCGGTCAGCAGGTTTTGCTTCCACTCCGGACCATAGCAATGCACGAGGCCCTCTTTGCCGTCGATCACATGCTCCGGACCCGTGTACCCCTTCTCCGCCAACAGAGCTGCCATGACGCCACTCTGCGTCGCCATCGGATCGACGGTATTCTTCATCATCGTCAGCTTCCCCGCTGTTACCGCTCCCATCGTGCAATGCCGCGAAGCCGAGATTCCAATGGCATGCTGAATTTGTTCCCAACCAAGGTGGAGAGCGCGTGCTGCCACGATTGGCGAAACGAAGGCGGTGAGCGTTGCATGGTGCCAGCCCCGTTCGCGGATTCCCGGAAACGCCGCCTCGCACAAGCGCATTTCAAACTCGTGGCCAAGCACAAATCCTACGATCAATTCTTTACCATCGCTTTTCGCGCGCTCACAACATGCCATCGCGGCCGGAAAAATGTCGGAGGGATGCGACGGATCCTGCTTCCAATAGATATCGTTGTAATCCATGCAGCGGATCATCAGAGCATTGGCGAGCGACGCTGAAACTGCATCCATCTTTTGTCCCGTGCCGATTACGCTGGAGGGCCCGCGCCCGGCAATTTCTTTCAGCACTTCGAGCGCGATGATCACGTCATGCTGCTGATATCCGCCTAGCGCGCAGCCGACGGAATCGAGCAGGAAGCGCTTGGCCTGGTACACGGCCTCCGGCGAGAGATGTTTGTATTGCAATCCCGCCGCCCAGTGAGACATGGTCGCGGTGATGGTTTCTTTGCTTGCAGCTTGTGGTGTGGACAAGGACATCTCCTGTAGGAATGGCGGTTATCAGTTGTCAGTTATGAGTAAAATCTGGAACTATTTCACTCTCACATTCTTCGGATTCTTGAACGGTAGAAATGCCATGAAATCGGCATGATGCACGATGAAGGCTTCCGTCGTGCGTTTCACAAGATCGCCTTCGGCGGCGTGCGCGGCGATGATGTGGCAGACCGCGTCCGGCACGCCGCACTCCATTGCCAACGCGACTCCGGTAAAGGGATGTCGCAAGGCTTCTCCGCGCTCGCTCTGACGGCTCTTTCCATCCGGACCGATCTCATACTCCAGCAACTTTCCAACGTCAGCCAGGATTGCGCCGGCAATCACTACGTCTGCGTCGATCGGAAGGGCTCGCCCCATGAAGTCGGTCATTGCCTTCGCGCTATCGCGGGCGATGTGGACTACGCAACGCTTGTGCTCCATGAAGGTGATGGGGCAATTCGGAACCAGCAAAGTAAAAGGAATGTGGTTCAAATCATCAGCCTTCAGCGGACTGCGTTCGAGCGCCTTAATCCAAGCTTGCGTCACTTGCTCGCGCAGCTTGGCATCGCTGATCCATTGAATTTCCGGCCATAGTCGCTCAACGGCCTCCCGCATGGGCACGACCTCCCTTACAAGACACATTAGATTATCGGAGTCGATGCGGTGCGTCGAGGGGAGGGTGGAAACAGGCATTACTTGTCGATCGGTTGCAACTCAATGCTGCAACCGGAACCGCCGCAGCTCAACAGCCCGCGGCGGACAATTTTTACGGATGACATATCCGGAAATCTGATTGGGAAATCTTTTTCGCGCAGTTGGACGGCCGCTACACGGAGGCTTTCATCGCCATCGACAAACTCGGCGCGTTCCGGACGCGGCGAGCTGTCGAAGACGAGGTTAAACCGCGCCGAGATCGGTTTGCCGGTGATGGCGTCGAGTCTCACCGTGCGTGCCTGCACCAATTCCACTTGCGCCTGTGCGACATCTTTGGCAGCGGAGGAATCGCCCGCCAATTTCGCCAGTCGCGTCCGGGAATCCTGCGCTTCGTCAGCACTCACGCCGGCGCTTGCCACCACGGCCAGCGCATACATGTGACGAGCCTTCTCGATCTGACCTTGTTTTTCGAGCACCTGTGCTAACCGGTTTGCCACCGCGCCTGATTGGCTCAACATCCATGCCGAGCTCAGAAACTGCATGGCCGTCAGGTTGTCACCACGCTGAAATTTCGCCCAGCCGATCCGCGCCCACGCCAGCGCCACCAGTCGCATCGACGAAAATGCCGACGACCCAAGGCGGTCGAATTCACCGGAGTCAAACTGCCCTCCAATCGCATACAGGACCTGCTGAGCGTCGTTCTCGGTCTCGGTGGGATCGATGCCGTTTGCTAATGCGGCCGCATACATATCCTGCGCCGAATCCCCGTTCCCGCTGCCCGTCAGTCCCTTCATCAACTCTTGCGCTTGCGCCTTCTCGCCCAACCGGTTGTAGACCTGAGCCAACGCCATCTTCGTTTCCGGATCGTCGGGAGGAACCGCGACGGCGGCTTCCAGTTCCGTACGCGCGTCGGCATCGCGTCCGAGTTGCGCCAGCAACAAGCCCAGGTTTTTGTGGGTCTCCTTTTCGTACGGAGCCGTTTCCAGTTGCCTGCGATAGGCTGCAATCGCCTCGTCGTTTCTCCCGGTTTGCTGCAGTTCCATCGCCAAGTCGCCGTTCGCGTGCTTGTGATTTGGATCGAGCTCGATCTGCTTCCGGAAGGCGGCAAGCGCATCCGCATGATCACTGTTCCCGGAGTAGGCGAGTCCCAGGTCATACCAGCCGTCTTTGACGCTTGCATCCCCGTCAACGGCGCGCTTCAGCAGGTCTATCGCAGTGCGGTAGTCTTTGCTCTGCAATGCTTTCATCCCTGCTTTTTGCAGCTCGGTTGGCGTGCCTTCCATTTTCGAACTCGCCGAGAACGCCCCCTGCCCTGATGGCGTCAGGATGGTGCACGTCAACATCTGGTCCTCATCGCTAAGTGCCGCATATCGAAATGATTCGTAGTCCCCGCGCCGCGACGCGGCCAGTTCATTCCATTTGAGGTTCAGTTTGCGCTCGCCTTCCAGGATCCCCTTGCTCAGCGAATACGAGGATGAATAGTCGCCATAATCCCGCGACATCCTTACCGCGATGGGCGTGTGCACGGCGTAATTGGAGGGGAACTGCAGGCGCACGCGGTAGTCCAAATCACCGGCAGGGCCGATGTTGAGGGGCGCAGTACTTTTTTCCGAAGCTCGGATTGCAGGCACGCCAAGCGGAGGAATCGGGCGAAAGTTCACGGTGGGCGAGGGAACTACAAAATAGCGATCCTGATGCAAGTGATACTTCAGATGAAAAGGCTTGCTCGTGTCCTCCAGGGAATCGAGGTGAACGTCATCCACCTCACCCGGCAATCCCCAATTCGCGGAGAGGAACTTCACAACGTCTTTCCACTGCGACTGCGAATATTGGCGAAAGTTGGCGCGCATCGGCCAATCTCGATCACCCTGGGCGGTGACTTCGAGGGTTGCATCGAGCGCGCCGAACTCGCTGAATTTTCCGTCAAGGGTGAAATGCATAAAGCTCTTGATCGGCGAATCTGCGGGCGTACGCTGCAAGCCGGCCTCGCTATCTTCCGAGGCCAGCACGGCTTCCTTGTTGCGCAATTGATAGACAAGCAGGCCGAAGGGAGTCACTCCAGGGGTGGTATCGAGCCAGGTGAGCGCCGTTCCAGTTCCCAGTCGAGCCGCTGTGATCACGTGATCGAACTGGGCTGGCGAGGGGACGTCCGCATCCAATTGGCGGGAGCTGTCGATCAGGACGGGATAGCTCTTTATGCCTTCCGCTCGCAGCATGGCGGCGAGCAGAGTGTGCTTGTCTTTGCAGTCGCCGTAGCCATTCTGCAAAACGTCCGAGGCAGAGTGTGGCTGATAGCGTCCGATGCCGAGCGAGATACTCACGTAACGCACATTGCGCGCGACGTAATCGTACAGCAGTCGGGCTTTTTCGGCGGGTGTGTCGGCTCCCTTGGTGAGCTCAGCAGATTTTTTTCGAACGATGTCATCCACCGTCACGCGCTCGCCCTGTAGTCTGGCATACCACTCCGCAACCTGCTTCCAATCGGTAAAAGTTGTCAGCTGCACGTCGGGTCCAGCTGCTTCGTCCGCATCTCTGTCCTTGTCTCTATCTCTATCGCGTTCGGGGCGAATGTTTTTCACCAGCCAGGTGTAAATGCGACGGTCCCCTTTGTCCTGGATTTCTGGCTCGTGGGCTGGAGCCTTGAGCTTTACTTCGCGAGCCTTCGGGATGTCGATTTCCAATCGATCTTCGTTCACGGCCACATTTTTTGGAAACGCGTATTCGTACCAGAAATTTCCCGCGGCAAGTGGCGTGACGACCGTGGTCACAGTGCGGTATTCCAACGTATCTCCGGGCCGCAGGGCGGCCACGGAAATATGCCGCTGCCGGTAGTCGGTATACATCGGAGCTTCCTTCAGGACATCGGGAGCGAAATCCTGTGCGACGGATGCTTGCGTTGTGACGGTCTCGCCATCCGGCTTGCGGACGCGGACATACTGAATGTCTAACTTTTCGGTTGCCGACGAATATCCGAAGACAAGCTGGCCAAACGCTTCCACGCCTGCCTGGCTCTGGATACGAATAACGGCTTCGGTTTCGCGGACCTCGGTTCCGTCATTCTCAAAACGGACACGATTCAGGATGCGCTCAAAAACCGCGGCCTCTTCCGCGTCAGCATTATTCGTCTTCTGGCTAGAGGGTGGCGCCAACGGCGTTGGAGCCTGCGCCAACGCATCCACGGCCACTAAACCGACCAACAGGCAAATCAGTGAGCAGAGGAAGAGGGTGATCTGGAGGCGCGACCAGCGAAAAGACATATTGCAGTTCTTTTACGCCGTGCCCGTCGTAAAATCAAACATCGTAAAATCACGTCGTAAGATCAAACGTCGTAAGATCAAGCTAGGTGGGATGAAGTCAAGACATACAAATCGGCTGTGGCCCGTCCTGATTTGTCTTTGCCATGTGCTCTGGGCGCAGGTTCCGCCGCTCGCCGTCGAGGATCGGCCCCTGCCTCCAATCGAGGCCGGTGTCGAATTCCGCTTTTTTATGCGCGCCACCGGTGGCGTGCCGCCTTATGTCTGGAGCATAGCGAGTGGCGATCTGCCCGACGGAATCACGCTCACGCCAGAAGGGCTGCTCGGCGGACGTCCCACTAAGCCTGGCGCTTTTTCTCTTACCCTGAAAGTTGAAGACTCCGGCCATCCGGCACATACGATCAACAAAGAGTTCAAAATCGTGATTCCGGTATCCCTCCTGCTGGAATGGCTTGAATTTCCCAAAGTCCGCGACAACCGGATTGATGGGTCCGTGCAAGTGTCGAATGGCTCCAAGGACACCTTCGATCTAACGGTCATTATTGTGGCTGTCGCCGAGAATGGACGGGCGACGGCGATTGGTTATGAGCACTTTCCTCTAAAACCTGGCTCGAATAACCTTGCCCTCCCGTTCGGGAATACGATGCCTCCCGGTAGCTACGCGATCGACGCGGATGCGATTGCTGAAATTCCTTCCAAGAAGGCCATTCTTCGACAGCGACTTCAGACCCCCCAACCTCTGAAGGTGATCGTAGGGCCGTAGCTGATTTGAAACGCTGTGATTTGAAACGCTCTGACGTGAAACGTCTAGTGGCCGGCGCTGGTTGCACCTTTCTTGCCGACCGTTTTCTTGAGAAGAAAGACAATCGGCACGCAGCCAAAGCAGGCCAAGGCCATGTAGCGGAAGTCGTCGACGTATGACCAGAGGCGGGCTTGGGCAGTGAGGGTTTGTCCCAAGAGCGCGTAAGAGCGCTGCAACGCCGTGGTGGGTGAGGCTCCCTGCGCGGTCAAGTACTGTTGCATGCCCTGGATAGTCTGGCGAACGGTGATGCGCCCGGGATCCAGTGCGGCGACTAGTTCGTTGCGATGAAGTTGTTCGTGGCGGGCCACAATCGTGTTAACGACGGAGATTCCGATGCTGCCGCCGATGTTGCGCATCAGATTGTAGAGACCGGAGGCGTTGCCGATTTCTTCATTCTTCAGGAAAGCCATGGCCGTGGTTGAGAGCGGAACAAAAACGCAGCCGGAGCCGAATCCGCTGATCAGGATGGCCCACAAGAAACTCCACTGGCCAATTGATAAATTAACCTCGCCGAACCACAAGCTGGCAGCGCCGAACAGAGAAAAGCCGAACGCTATGAGCCAGCGGTTGTCCATCTTGGCGGTCAGGAAGCCAATAATGGGCATGGCGATAATCGCTCCGATGCCCCGTGGACTCACTGCCCAACCCGCGGCCAGTGCGGTATAGCCCATTAATTCCTGATAGAAGAGGGGCAGCAGTGTGATCAGGCCGTAGATACTGGCGCCGAACAGACCGATGAGCACGCATCCCAAGGTGAAATTGCGATGGCGGAAGACTCGCAAATCAACCAACGGCTTATTGTGGCGCAATTCGCGGATGAGAAAAGCGACGAAGCTGGTTGCCAGGATGGCTGCGGCCCAGCGGATCCAGGTGGCGCCGAACCAATCGTCTTCCTGTCCCTTGTCGAGGATGATCTGCAGGCAGCCCAGCCAGATGGCCAGCAAGCCTAAACCAATGCCGTCGAACTTGCCCGGGCGAGCATTCTTTATGTAAGAAGGATCTTCCACGTAGCGGGAGATCATAAAGATTGCGAAAATCCCCACCGGGATATTGATGTAAAACGCCCAGCGCCACGAATACGTATCGGTGAGCCAGCCTCCCAGCGTTGGTCCGAGGACGGGAGCCACGACCACGCCGAGAGCGAATACTGCCATGGCCGCGCCTCGTTTCTCCGGCGGAAAAGTTTCGAGCAAGATCGACTGCGAGAGGGGTTGCAGGGCTCCTCCACCCGCGCCCTGCACGGCCCGGGCAATCAATATCCAGGCCAGGCTATGGGCGGCTCCGCAGGCGAAGGAAGAAATGGTGAATATGGTGATGCAGATGATGAGAAATCGCTTTCGCCCGAAACGCAGAGAAAACCAGGAACTCGCTGGCAAAATGGTGGCATTGGCCACGAGGTAGCTGGTCAACACCCATGTAGCCTCATCGTTGGATGCCGAGAGGCTGCCAGCAATGTAAGGCAGGGCTACGGCCGCAATGGAAGTGTCAAGAACTTCCATGAACGTGGCCAGCATGACCGCAATCGCCACGAGCCATGGACTGCGCGAGGATTCTGTCGTCATTGTCTCGGCGTCCGTTTCTTGCTGGTCATTTGCGCAAGATCATCTGGAAACCAGTTAGAGATGCAAGGACTGGCTTGAAGGTTTCGGTCATTTATCGGGTCTGATTGTCTTCCCTTCACGCAAGGGCCAGGGATTTCGGCCGAACAAATCGAGCAGCAGAACGAATTTCAGCGTTTCGCGGGCGAGCACATGGATTAAGACCGGAAACGCGGTGGAGCGACGGGCGTCCCCGCCCGTCTGGAATTGCCGTGGCCGGGCGCGGACGCCCGGGGCTCGACTCAGAAGTCGCTCCCCTTTCTTGCTTTTTGGGCATGCTTCCGCTAGATTTCATCTTTCCCTTGATCCGAGGAGTGGGCAGGCGAAAACTTGCCTCCAGGAGTGTTGGAATGAAGCGGAGTTACATTGGGCTCGCGTTGGGCGGATTAGTGACGGTGGGAGCAGTATTGAGCTTGCCGAGTTGCGGGCACGACCAGAAGGCGGTCGGCCTTACGATTACACCCACAACGTCTACTTTTGCGTCCCCGGGTTTCACTCCTCCCCCTGCAAATCCCATGCAGCAGTACACCGCGACTGCCACTTACATCCATCCTCCCTCTACCCAGGACGTCACTAGTCAGGCGACTTGGACAATTGATAACAACGTGGCCACAATGTCGTCTCCCGGCCTCTTCAATGCGACGCCTCCTCCGGCGGGCTCCCCGCCAGGCACGGCCGGGCCGTGCGGTGTCGCGGATATTTCAGCAAGTATCCCTGAGGGTACGGGCGGGTCTAGCAATGTGGTCATCGCGCTAGCGAGCGTCACGGTGAACGATGCAGCCAACACACTTTGTCCGGGCGGCGGCAAGATCGGGACATTGGCCGTCGGGGTCTTCGGAGGCGGGTCAGTGACCAGTCTCCCCGGCGGAATCAGTTGCACGTCAACCGGGGGGACGTGCATTGCGACTTACGACGTGGGGGCCTCGGTTTTGCTTACGGCGAGTACGGTTCCTGTATGGCAGAATTGTCCCACCGCGATGGGGACAAATACTTGCGTCGTTACCATACCCATTGGCGGTACTGCGGTGAGCGCAACTTTCTAATAAGAGGGCGAGAACTCCGCCCTCTACTCGTCTGTCAGCAGCTTGCCCAACGTCGGCTTGTGCCTCTCCGGCTTCGTTTTCTTCGCCTTGACGAGTTGCGACGGCTTTGGACTCCCCACCCGTTCACGCGCCATTTCACGCACGATCTTGGCGGCGGAGAACACTTTTTTCTTATGCTTGCGGGGCATCGTCGTCCCCGCATCTTCGCACATTCCTTGCGCAAAAGTGCAATAATCTGGAGGTGGCGCGAGCTCCCCACCTATTCGCAAACGACGCGGATGATTGGGGCAACCGCCGCATTATAGAGCAGAGGCCCTGATATCTATGGATGAACGCGAATTTTTTGACGAAAAATCCGACAAGAAGCCGGCAAACTTAAGTTGTCCGCACTGCCATCAGTCGGCGGAATATGAAATTCAATGGCTGGTGCGCATGAAGAAGAAAAATTTGCCTCCCCGTGCGGATGATCGCGACCGCGCGAAATTTGCCAAGGCGCAATCCTACATGCTTCGCCGGGATGACATGATGATGTGCAAGAACATGCGCTGTCGAAAACGATTTGAGATTACGGGCGTGCAGAGCGTCGCGTTTCTGCAGGACGGTTTGCCGGCCGGGGGTCGCTAGTCGCGGGTCGTCAGCCCGCTCATTGATCGTCGCACCCCTGCGTTCCAGTGTTTCCCCTCCTCCCGGTAGAATTTTCTAGGGTCCATCCTGTACCGCGAATTTTCTCCTCGAAGGCATAATTTGCCTTTAACGCGACTCGCAACAAACCTCGTACATTCCTTCCAAGCTGCTGAGACTACCCAAGATGGGCCTCTAAGGAGGCCTTTTGGCAGACCGGTTGCACTTCTCACTGCGGGAGAGCTACCGGCTCATCTCAGGAGGTTTTTGTGGATAAAGCAATCAAGACAAAAATACATGCTGCTTCAGCGTGGTTTCGTGAAATGACGATGGGAATGACACTGGGAACGGCAATGGCAACGTTGCTGGCGTTGGGTACAGCGTCAACCGCACAGACTATGCCGCCAAACCACATGCCGGATCCCTCGAATCCGCCGGCTGCAACTTCACCTTCACCGTCAATGCCTCCGGGTGATGATATTACCCGCCGAGACATTGCCGACATGGACCAGTTCCTCGACAGCCATCCGGAAATTGCGCAGCAACTACGCAAGGATCCTTCGCTGATTGACAACCAAAGGTGGGTTTCCGATCACCCGGCCCTGCATGACTATCTGCGAGACCATCCCCAAATTGCCGGCGCATTCCGTTCTCATCCGGAAGCTTTCATGCGCGATGAGAATCGGTATGAGCGTACGGAAGGCGATCGCGACCGAGATCGAGACCGCATCAGTCGCAAAGACGTAACTGAAATGGACCGCTTCCTGGATGGCCATCCGGAAATCGCCGAGCAGTTGCGTAAAGATCCTTCGCTGATCGATAACCGGCAGTGGGTTGCGAGTCATCCTGCGCTGCAGGAGTATTTGCAGACCCATACCCAGGTACGAGAGGCCTTTCGCTCGGACCCGAACCTGTTCATGAAGGACGAAAACCGCTACGACCGGACCGAAGGCGATCGTGACCATGATCGTGACGACCGCAACCGTGGCGAATTCACCAGCTTTGGACAGTTCCTTGGCGGCCACTCCAACATGGCGGCTGAGCTTTCTGCCGATCCGACGCTGGCCACCAACAAAGAATACCTGGCAAGTCACCCAGAATTGGATGAGTACCTGAAAGCGCATCCCGCAATGAGCCAGCAATTGGCGGAGAACCCACAAGCGGTGATGACCTCGAGCCAGGTGCAGCAAGGTAGCGGCTTCACCGCTAAGCCAGTGGGGCCAACGCCGAGACCGAAGTCCTCGAACCCGATGCCAAACCCAAACCAATGATTGGGAATCGCCAAGAGGGTTAGCAAGAAGGCTTGGTTTAGCAAGAAGAACGAAGCATCCGGAGGAAAGACAAGACAGGAGACCGGCGAACTGGGCGAAGTCCCGAGAGGTCGGTCTCCAATTCTGTTTCGTCTTACCGATTAAGGGTGGTTGAGTAGTCGGTATTGGTGATAGCTGATGTTTGCGGTGGAGTAATTCGAGGGAGGTATTATGCAGGGCAAAAATTCGCTCATCGCTGTGCTGTTGGTGGCTACAGCCTTTTCTCCGATCGCGGTCGGAAAAGAGAAGAAGGGCCAAAGAGGCATGTTGGAAAGCATGCAATCCGTTCCTTGCGGCGCCAAGGAACGCGGAGTAACGGGATTGGGGAGTGTGTTCGCCTCCGTGGGAGTGCAGCACGTCGATTCGCATGAGCAATTGTGTCCTCAATACTTATTGCGCACCGATGAAATGGACTACCACATTCGCCCCCTGGATACGAAGCACGCAGCCGTGCTTCCTGTCGGGCGCGAAGCTGAATTTAAAATCAAGAAGGACCACCTGTTTTTGAGAGTGGTCGACGGAGACAAAAAATCAGAGCCGTATCAGGTGGTTTCGATGCAACCGACCAATGCGGATAAAGATAAAACCGAGAACGGTGCATACCATCCGACTGACAAGCCGGCAGACACTCGGCCAGCAGCGACCCCCGGGCCGGGAACCGCAGCGAATCCGCCGGCGACAAGCCCAAGCGGCACAAGCCCGAGCGTCGACCGAGCGAATAACCAGGCGCCGGACCATCCTCCACAGCCCTGAAGTCACAGCCCTGAAGTGGAGTTAAAGCACATCGCATCGAGATTGAGTAGGCTCTCCGAGGCGCGGACGGAAACGTCCGCGCTTTATTCATTCGTAGTCACCTCACGCAGTTTGTCCTATCAGAAGCGATGTCCCGTCCATCGTTTATACTAACCAGTTTGCTCCGCAGCGGTTGACGCTGTGAGGGGATGGGAGTCGAGTCTTGAAGATTCTGGTTTGCATGAAACAGGTGCCGCAGAAAGACGCTCCACTGAAACTGAATGAGGCGGGAACGTGGATCCGCGAAGATGTTTCTTACGAAGTGAACGAGCCGGATGCGTTCGCTCTGGAAGAAGCGTTGCGGCAAAAGGAAAAGCATACAGGAGAGGTGGTGGTCATCACGGCCGGACCGGCGCGGGCATCGCAGGTGTTGCGCGAAGCGCTGGCCAAGGGCGCGGACCGGGCGATCCATCTCGAAGACAATGCCTTTGTCGGCCTCGATGCCTACAACACGGCGCGAGCGATTGCCGCTTCAATCAAGGATGAGAAATTTGACCTGATCTTTACCGGCTTGCAGTCGGATGATTACGGCTACGCGCAGACCGGAGTGATTCTGGCCGAGATTCTGGGATTACCCCACGCGACCATCATCATGCAGATTGAAAAAACTGATGGCGGTATTCGCGTCAAGAGGGAACTGGAGGCTGGGTTCTTTCAGTTTGTCGACGTGCCGTTGCCGGCGGTGCTGACGATCCAGTCGGGAATTAACAAGCTGCGCTATGCGACGCTGATCGGGATCAAGCAAGCCAAGACGAAGCCGCTGCGCAAGGTGACACTGGCCGAGGTGCAGTCGGCGATGGGCGGCAATCTGCAGAAGATCGAGAAGCTCTATGTGCCGCAGAAATCGAAAAATACAGAATTTCTGGAAGGGCCTCCAGCGGAAGTAGCGAAGAAGCTGGTGGAGAAGCTGAAGAATGATTTGCGTGTAATTTAGAAGGACTCAGTTCCCGGTTCTCAGTTCTCGGTGTAGAACTGGGGCTTTTTTCTGAGAACTGAGAACCGGGAACTGAGAACTCACTCTATGGACACTATTCTTGTCATCGTCGAACAACGCGAAGGGAAATTAAACCGTGTCTCCTGGGAGACGATTGCCGCGGGGCAGGCAATCGCGGCTCAGACGGGATGGACGCTGGAAGCCGCGGTTTTGGGCTCGGGCGTATCCGCGATTGCGAGCGAGGTCGCGGCCAAGAAACTCGCCAAGGTGTATGACATCGAGTCAGCCCGGCTCGAGCCCTACACTCCTGACGCGTTTTCGCATGCGTTGCAGCAGTTTCTGGAGAAGCATCCGGCGAAGCTCGTGCTCATGCCCCACACGTACCAGGTGCGGGATTTCGTTCCGAAGCTGGCGACAGCGTTGCAAACTACGGCCATCAGCGATGTGATCGGATACAGGTACGAAGGTGGAAAGCTCGTATTCACGCGACAGATGTTTCAGGGAAAGTTTGTGGCGGATGTGAGTTTTGTGGGCTCGGGGCCGTGCTTTGTGACGTTTCAGAACGGCTCGTTCCGCGCCGACAAAGTCGAAGCGGGTGCGGCGGCAGCGCCGGTGGAAACCGTGAATGTCGAAGTTCCGGATAACGTGGTACGGAATAAGCCACAGGAAGTCTTCAAGGAAGCCAAGCAGGCGGTCGATCTGACGCAAGCTGAGATTATTGTGTCGGTGGGGCGCGGCATCAAGGAGCAGAAAAATATCGAGCTGGCCAAGCAGTTGGCGGATGCGCTCGGCGGTGAGCTCGCGGCCTCGCGTCCGATTTGTGATAACGGATGGTTGCCCATGGACCGCCAGGTCGGATCGTCAGGACAGACGGTCGCTCCAAAACTCTATCTGGCGCTCGGAATCTCGGGGGCGATCCAGCACATTGTGGGCATGAAGGGTTCACGGAGCATCGTCGCCATCAACAAAGATTCGGAGGCTCCGATTTTTGAGATTGCGGATGTTGCCGTGGTGGGAAATTTGTTCGACATCGTGCCGCCGCTGATTGAGGAAGTGAAGAAGGCGAAGGGATAGGTTCAGATTTGTAGCGCGGATACTCCTGTCCGCGTGAACTGTGGGCTTAGGTGTGTCTTGGATGGCCCCCAGCAACGATTTCCGCCGAAAGGTTTCGAGAGATTACTCGCCGGCTGTAAACCCACCTACGCGTGCCACCGTCAGCCGCAGATATTTGTAGGGGTTCACCGGGACGTCGTTGATGCGTACTTCGTAGTGGAGGTGGGGGCCGGTCGAGCGGCCGCTTAAGCCGACATAGCCGATGGTGTCACCGCGGTGAATGTATTGTCCAGCGGTGACGGCGAAGCTGGAAAGGTGGCCGAATCGGGTCGAAATGCCGTGTCCGTGGTCGACCATGATAGCGCGTCCGTAACCGCCCAGATAGTCGGCGAAGGTCACGACTCCGTCGGCGGGTGCGATCACCGCTGAGCCAACAGTGGCGGAGATATCGACACCGGAGTGGAAGGCGCCTTCTCCGTTAAACGGATCGATGCGCTCGCCAAACGAACCGGTAACCTGGCCTTCGACCGGCCACAGGTTGGGAGCGGAGTTCGCACGGACCCAATCTGCCGTGGTTGAGTTCTTGGTCAGTCCAAGTGAGATGCCGACGCTGGCAGCGCCGCTCAGGGCCGTGTGCTTCAGCGCGTAAAGCTGGTCAAGAGACGAGTGGACCTGCGCCTCTTGAATCTGCTCGGTCGAGGCCACGACCATCGCCGGATTTGACTTAAGCCCGTAAAGAGCGGAAACCTCGCTGGCCAGGGAGCCGAGAGAAGCTACCTGAATGTCACGTTCCTTGGCCACCTGTTCCAGGCGCGTGTAGCGGTCCTTGAGTTGCGCATCCTCGGTACGGAGCTGGTTGTAATGAGCGACCTTTTGCAGCATCCGGGTATAAGAGCTGGCAATTCCGGTGAGGCTGAGGATCCCGATGGCGGCGCCCGCCAGAAGGACGTACAGATACTGGACGGGAATGGAGATCTTTCGAAGCTGTCCAGCTTCGTCGCGGGCTACGAAAAATATGTAGAAACGTTTACGCAATATCCTACTTCCGTGAAATGAATTTTGCTTCCGGAATCCTGCCAGAGCGGAACTGTCATGCTCGGGCTCGGAATCCTGATTCCAGCAGCCGCTTAGATGCGGTCTAGCCTATTTGTGTCCAACGGAACCAGGCAAGCCGAAATCCAAATTCCCCGCAACTGATTCAGCTTGCGGAACTTGGTTCAGCAAAGTATGTGTGAACGGCAAGCTAACGGTAACAAACCCGATTGACGCTGTCAACCGCATTAGGCCCTTCTGGACGGTTACCAAGGCACCGTAATTGGGAGTGCCCAACCGGACAGATTACTACCGTAAGCGGGGTCAGGGTATGCGGTTCACGTTGGTCGGTGGTTGCGAATCCCTGGATCCATGAGACCGAGCCAAGGTGTCGACCAGAGGTATATTGATCGAGTATGCCTCCCGGCGAAAAGAAGCTGATTCAGCGGATCCGACGCCTTGCGCGCGGCGGATCATCAATAGTGACTGGGATCGTGACCGGCATCGGCGATGATTGCGCCGTGCTGCGGGTTCCGGCCGGGCACGAGTTGCTGGTCACGACCGACTTCAGCATTGAGAACGTGCATTTTCGGCGAGATTGGCATCCTCCGCATCTGGTGGGGCGGCGCTGCCTTACCCGCGGGCTGAGCGACATTGCGGCGATGGGCGGAGAACCGCGAGCGGCATTCTTGTCGCTGGCGGTTGCGGGGAATGTGACAGCAAGGTGGGTGGAGCGATTCCTCGAGGGCCTGCTGGAACTCGCAGAGGAATTCAAGCTTCCACTGGCAGGTGGCGATACGGCACAGTCAACCGGCGGGATCCAGGCGGATATCGTCGTGGTGGGATCGGTGCCTCAGGGGAAGGCCGTGCTGCGGTCGGGAGCGAAGCCGGGCGAGTTCATCTACGTGACCGGGGAGTTAGGCGGCTCAGCGGCTGAGTTGGCGCGGTTGAAGGCGCGGGGAGCGGTAGATTCGAAGGCGTCTTCCACGCGTTCCGCTCCGCAGGCTCGGGTTGCTGTGGGGCAGAGCTTACGCCGCCGCGGATTGGCTGCCGCGATGATCGACGTGAGTGACGGGCTCTCGACCGATCTGGAACACGTCTGCCAGGAAAGTCACGTGGGCGCAGAGATTGATGCGGAGTTGATTCCGCGGGCACGAATTGGGCGTGGGAAAAAGCAGGTCGCGCTGGAGATGGCATTAAATGGCGGCGACGACTATGAGTTGCTGTTTACGTCCTCGGCGCCAGTTCCGGCGCAGCTAGCGGGGGTTCGCGTGACCCGGATCGGGCGGATTGTGAAGTCTACGGGGATGCGGGTGATTGACGTGGAGGGAAACCGGCACGTACTGAAGGCTCGGGGATGGGAGCACTTCCGGGGCTGATTTGTAATTTGTAATTTGCGATTTGCAATTTGCAGAAGCACAAAACCGGCGCTACCAAGTAGCGCCACACGGCAGGCGCCGGGACGGTCGCGTTACCCTTGTCCCTAAGTGACTTTCGTTACCTGCCGTTGGTCACACTCTCGGTCTAGAGTAGGGCCATGAGAAAAGTACTGATACTCCTGGCGTTCGGTTTCGCGCTGTTGATTCCGGCCTATGCACAGGGGCCGTCCTTGGCTCCAAAGGTGGATAACGACTTCGTGCACCAGCAGTTTGGCACGGAATTCACTATGCTGCCGGACATGGTGCCTGTGGTGGGCGATCTGGATGGCGACGGTGTGGAAGATGTGGTCATTGCGGCGCGCTGCAAGAATCCGATGCTGGATCAGGGCGAGCACAATTACACGGTAATCGATCCTTACTACGATTATTTCGGCTACGGCGACCCCAAAGTGACGACCACGTTCATTGAGGCCGATCCGGCCCGTCGTGGCATAGTGATGTTGATCATTCATGGCGCGGGGCGGGAAGGGTGGCACTCACCGACTCCGAAGGCGAAGTTCGTGATCGTGAATTTGCCGTATCGGGCGATCTCAGTTCGGAAGTTTAAGTTGCACAAGAAAACGATTCAAGCGGTATTCGTTGAAGAGGCGGGCGACACGAGTGACAGTTCGGCCCTATTCTTTGATGGCAAGAAATTTCGCTATGTGCCGATGGGCGGAAATATGGAGTAGTCAGGGCCTTGACATGTATCTGTCAACAAATCGGTCAGCCTCGACGTGTTAGTTTCGTCCCTTCATTCCATATTTGATCACCGATTTTGATCACCGATGAGCGGTTCTAACCCTACCTACCCGATTCCCCTTGTCCTGTAAAATCATAGCGCTACCCGACTTGCGGATTCCGCCGTTTCTGAGCGCCATTCGACCCGGATTTTCCGCCGAATACTGCGGTGAATTGGGCAGTGGACGGGCTAGTGTGGTGAAATAGAAGCACCGATTGTTTCGCAAAATGTTCGTCGAGGCCGGCTGTCTGCCCTCAGGGGGCTTAAGCGCCATTTTCCCGCACGAACTGTCGGACCGTTGAAGTAACCAGTTGAGGTAAATGATGACGAGCAGGTCAATGGCGATACGCCGCAAACTTAAAGCGGCGGAACGGAACGTTCACGGATTGTGGCAGATCCTGAAGGCCGTGGTGTCGACGGACCATCCCCTGCTGGCACACTTGATTCCGATTCGGCGCTGCAATCTGGCTTGCACTTACTGCAATGAATTCGACGATTTTTCAAAGCCGGTGCCTACCGACGAGATGTTGCGGCGGGTCGATCAACTGGGCGATCTCGGCACTTCTGTAATTACCATCAGTGGCGGCGAACCGTTGCTGCATCCGCAACTCGACGACATCATTCACCACATGCGGAAACGCCGGATCGTATCCGGGTTGATCACAAACGGTTATTTATTAGTTGCCGATCGCATTCAGCGGCTGAATCGGGCCGGGTTGGAGTGGCTGCAGATTTCGATTGATAATGTGAATCCCGACGAAGTCTCCAAGAAAAGTCTGAAGGTGCTCGACCGGAAACTGGAATTGCTGGCCGAGCATGCGGAATTTCACGTGAATATCAATTCCGTGGTGGGCAGCGGGGTGAGCCATCCGCAGGACGCGCTCACCATTGGCAAGCGCGCGCTGGAGTTGGGTTTCAGTTCGACGATCGGGATCATCCACGACGGTACGGGACAGGTACAGCCGTTGAACGATGAGGAACGGCGCGTGTATCACGAGATGAAGAACCTCGAGAAACGAAGCTTCACGCGCGTCAACGCGTTTCAGGACAACATCGCGCTGGGGCGTCCAAATCAATGGCGCTGTCGCGCGGGTGGGCGCTACCTCTATATCTGCGAGGACGGGTTGGTGCATTACTGCTCGCAGCAGCGCGGGTACCCGGCCATTCCGTTGGCGAAGTATACGATTGCCGATTTGCGTCGCGAGTTCCACACGGAGAAGGCGTGCGCGCCGCATTGCACCGTGTCGTGTGTCCATCAGGTCTCGGTGCTGGATGCGTGGCGCGCGCCACAATGGCCGGCGCCGGCGTCTGAACCAGCTAGCGGGCTAGTGCATATCGAATAGCGGTCACAGCTCCCACCTATCAGCTATCAGTAACGTCAAAACACTATTTACCGCAGAGGATGCCGAGATCGCAGAGAGGCTCGGACTGCCGTTTCTCTTGCTTTTCGCCAAAGTTTTTCTCCGCGCACTCTGCGTTCTCGGCGGTAAAAGCTTTTCTTACTGATGGCTGAGAGTTGACAGCTGACAGCTGCCTTAGAACGTTGTGGCCACGGTGAAGCGGAAGGTCTTTCTTGGTTCCAGCAGCGTGAATCTGGAGCCGAGAGTGGAGAGCGTAGTTTCGTACGTATAGAGGCCAGCGGCTCCTGCGGGGAACATGTCGCGGGTGATGGGGACCGGTGGGGATGCGCTGCCGTTGAGGCGCAGGGCATTGTAGGCGTAGTAGATGCGGAAGGGCGCATTGACGACGGGAAGCATGGTCTGTAATTCGATGCCCGTCGACATGCGCGGAACCCAGTTGGTATTCGGAACCGGAACGAGATTTTGCGAGATTCCCTTAATGATCGTGCCGCCCTGACAGGCATAGGCCGTACTGAGCGCGGGACAACCGAACAGAGTGCTCTGCAAGGTTTGGAACTGGGTCGGGTTGATCTGCAATTGCGAGTCGCGCAGGATCGGATCGACGCCCACGTCGACAAAGGGTGCGATGGCTACCGGTCCGGCAATGGTAATACGGTATTCGACGTTGCCATGCAAACTGAGGTCGCCGCCGGGGGTTACGAGTTGCTCGTAGAGAACTGGAATACTCCAGCAATTACTGACGCAAGCTCCATTGGACCCCGCTAACACAGGAAATCGGGGGTTGGCGGGAACGAAGGTTCCATCGGGGTTTCTAAGGGCCACGTTCTGAGCGCTCGGCAGGTAGGCGATGGGAGAGACGGCGCGGACGTCGAAGCCTCGCAAATCATTTTCGCCGCCGAGGTAGGCTCGTTCGAACGGGGGTGCGACGACGCCCCCGTATCCCGTGATAAACGAACCCTGAACGTTGTAGCCGAGGGCGTTGCGGCGGTGTTGCATGGGAAAAAACTGTTTGAACTGGACGATCGGACGGATGGTGTTTATTGTGCCGCCCAGGCCCGCGAATTCTCCACCGATGAACAGGCTCTTGCCCTTATGGGGAGCGTAGTAGGAATCGAGCGTGTTCATGGTGAAACTGGGGGTGATCTTGCTGGTGATGATGCCGTTAAGCGCGTTGGGGCCGGTGAGACCTCGAAAATTCAGGTTCTCGAACAACAGCTTGGACGCGTTGCTCACCGCCACCAGCGAAGAACGGTCGAAGGAGTAAGCGATGCCAAAGCGCTTGAAAGAATGTCTCAGCGGATAGCTCACGGTCAGGCTGAAGCCGGTGCTGGACTGCGAGTAGTTCTGCAGGTTCTGGAGATAGGCCGAGGGCAGGTTGAGATTCTGTCCGGTGGCAATGGCATACTGCTTGGCCTGATCATAGTTGGTCTTGCGTGTGTAGACGTTGAAACCCGCTTGAATGGGGCGATCAAACAAGTACGGTTCGGTGAATCCGAAGACCAAATCGCGCTGGCGGCTGCCCAGGCTGGCTTGCACGGAAAGCGTCTCGCCCAATCCCAGAAAGTTGTTGGTGGCGTAATTGAGGCCGACAAAAGCTCCCGCCAAGCCGCTGACGCCGCCTTGCAGTCCGATGCTGTTCTTGCCCTTTTCGTGGACTTTCAGGGTGAGATCGACTGTGCCATTCTTCTCGTCGAGATGGCGTTCGGTGGTATTGGGGTCGTCGGGCTTGAGCTGGTCGAAATAGCCGAGCTGGTTCAGGCGCATCAAGCTGAGTTCCCAGTAACGCGAGTTGTAGATCTGGCCTTCTTCGAGGGCAATTTCGCGACGGATCACTTTGTCGCGGGTGGTGGTATTGCCCTGGAATTCGATGCGGCGCACATAGAACTGCTTGCCTTCATCCACGTCGATTTCCAGATTGACAATCTTTTTCGCGTCGTCGAACTTAGTGTCGGGGACGGAAGTGAAGTTGATGTAGCCGGCCTGGCCGTAGGCTTTGCGGAGATTTTCAAGACCCTTGGCGACTTTTTCGCGACTGAAAATTTCCCCATCCTTCATGGGGAAAAGGCTGCGCAACGCGGCCGTGCTGGAAATCGCTTTATTGTTCTTAAAAGTGATGGTGCCGAGGTGGTAACGGTCGCCCTCCTGGATGGGCATGGTGATGTCGACGGATTTTCCCTGACCGGACTGAAGTAGCGGGATGTGAAAGCCCTCGTGTCCGGTGTCATGGATCTCAGTCTTGGGCTCGTCGACCAGCACTTTGAAGTAGCCACGGTTTTGGTATTCGGCGCGTACGCGCTCCGTATCTTCCTCGAGCTTGGTGGCGTCGTAAGTTTTCGCGAAGATGTTCTCCAAGAAGATGGAGTGTGGGATGCCGATGGGCTTGAGGTTCTTCATGGCCGCGCGCAAGGTGCGGTCAGGAATGTGTTTGTTGCCGCGAAACCGGATGTGGCCGACCTTAACCTTGGGGCCCTCCTTCACGACGAAGGTGACGCCGACGGCGGCGGGCGGGATAGGGCGGACCTCGGTGCGGATGGTTGCGAACTGACGTCCGTGCTCGGAAAGCAATTCTTTCAGCACAACCTCAGCCTTCTTGACTTTGGTGGGATCGTACTGGCTCTCGACCGAGAGACCAACCTTGCGCTCTTTGAAGCGGTCCAGCACGTCGCTGGTGGAAACGGCATTGAGGCCGGTGTAGTTAATTTCGCGAATCGTGGGCCGCTCTTTGACGTAAATATGAAGGATCCAACCCTTGGGGCTCTGTTCGCGTTCGAAGCGGATATCTTCGAAGTAGCCGGTGTTCCAGAGGGCGTTGAAGTCCCGTTCGATGCCGGCCTGGTCGTAGACGTCGCCAACCTTGCTGAAAATGCGCGCCTTGACTGTCTCGGCAGGGATGCGGCGATTGCCATGAATATCGATTTCAACGATGAGGTCTTGCTGGCCGAGAACGGGAGCTGTCAGCAGGAGCACAGCCAACATGCAGAGAAGGTGATTCCAGAAGGAATTGATCTTCCAAACCGTTATGGGGGAAGAAGATGGAGACCAAGCCGCCTCTCCTTGCGAGCCCATCTTGTGGCCGTGTGTTGGGGCCAAGACAGGGATTACCTGATGACGGCTATGAATTGCAACTACCTCGAAAAACTAGAGTTAGGAAAACGGTAATTATACGGTAGAGAGCGAGAACCGTCCAAGGCCGAGAGACTCAATCTTAGCTCTCAGCTCTTGGCTTCTAGCTAAAAACTGAAGGCCAAGAGCCCAAAGCGGCTTTTCCCGAAAATTTCCCCCGAAATGTCACGCCCGAAAAAGTTCTACTTCAACACAGACGGAATAGAACGTCGCCGCGTTGCCCATGTCCGTAAGTTTTTCTGAAGTGAGCACATTAATATTGGTGCCGCCGGAGCTGAGTTTTGCCCAATCGAGACGGGCAGCCACGACTCCCGGTGGCACCGAACCGTTGACTCGCGCCTCGAGGACGATCTCGCCTCGCGCGTTGAAGGCTCGGATGCGATCGCCATTCTTGACGCCGCGCGCTTCGGCATCGGTCGGATGCATTTCGAGATCGCCGAGCCATGGCTCCAGTTGACGGACCGATGGGAGGTTGGCGAAAGACGAGTTGAGATGGTTATCGGGCTTGCGGGAAAGGAGTTCGAGCGGGAAGCCGACGGCTTTCGACTCGGATCCATGGCGCGATTCGTCGGGCGGAGTGAAGGCAACGACGGGATCGAGTCCCTGTTGCCTCAGAGTTTCGCTGTAGAACTCGGCCTTGCCGCTGGGCGTCGGGAAGTTGCCATGGGCGAAAGGGAGAAAAGGAACAACATCAACGATGACGCCGTCCCGAACCACGTAGGGGCGGACGCATTCGTCCGCCCCGCCGGGCGCAACTCCGCGAAAGATGCTATCCGCGAAATTCAGGCGGATGCTGGGTTCGCGCTCCAAACGATCGCGGGTGATTCCTTTGAGACGCGGATTGGCCGCATCAAGAGCGCGGTCAATCATGGAATCCACGGTTTCGCGGAAACACTCGTCGTCAAAGCCCATGTGCTCCGCCAGGGCACGGAACGTCTCAACGTTGGAGCGGCATTCCCCCAGAGGATCGATGGCCTGATTGGATATCTGGAGGTAGTAGTGGCCATACGCGGTCTGTAGGTCTTTGTGTTCGAAAAAAGTGGTGGCTGGTAGAACGATGTCGGCGTAGTCGGTGGTGTCGGTGAAGAACTGCTCGTGCACCACAGTGAAAAGGTCAGGGCGCTTTAATCCACGAATAACCGCGTTGTGGTTGGGGCAGACTGCCGCGGGATTCGAGTTGTAAACGAACAGCGCCTGAATAGGCGGAGCTGTGAGCGAATTCAGTGCGGTGCCGAGTTGCACCATATTGACGGTGCGGGCGGGACGTCCGAGCGACTTCTGCATCAGTTCGGGCATCCTGAGGGCTGCGGAATTCAGGGCGAAAGCGCCGCTCGTCGAGAGCTGGAGCCCGCCACCGAGTTCTTTCCATGATCCGATCAGACAGGGCAGCATGGTGACGGCGCGCATCGCCATGCCACCGCGATCGGAGCGTTGGATGCCATAGTTGACGCGGATCACGGAGGGGCGCTCGGTTGCGTATTCGCGGGCAAGTTTACGGATATCGGCGGCGGATATGCCGGTCCAGTGTTCGACTATTTCTGGCGGATACTCCTGGGCGCGCGCTTTCAGATCTTCGAATCCCACGGTGTAGCGGGAGACGTACTCAGCGTCGAAAAGATTTTCGTTGATGATGACATGCATCAGGCCGAGCGCGAGTGCGGCATCGGTGCCGGGATTGATCGGCAGATACCAGTCGGCTAACTTGGCGGTCCGCGTTCGGTAGGGATCGATGACCACCAGCTTCGCGCCCAGTCGACGCGCTTCCTCGATGAAGGGCCAAAGATGCACGTTGTTGCCGTGAATATTGGAGCCCCAGGCGATGATGTAGCGCGAGTGCACGAACTGCTCGGGTTCGGTCCCGAGCTTGATGCCAATCACGGATTGCAGGCCAACCTCGCCGGCGTCGGAGCAGATGGTTCGCTCCAATTGCGAGGCGCCGAGGCGGTGGAAGAAACGGCGATCCATGGAAGCGCCGTTGAGCGCTCCGAGCGTGCCGCCATAAGAGTAGGGCAGGATGGCTTCTGAGCCGTGTTCTGCAATGATCGTTCGAAAGCGATGGGCAATTTCGTCGAGCGCCTCGTCCCAGGAGATGCGCTGAAACGCTGATCCACTGGCTTCTCGCGTGGCGCGGGCGCCCCCGCCCGCGTGCGCTGCATCTGCCGCCGGCCCCTTAGCTCCCATTCGCCGCATGGGATACAGCACTCGCTCTGGCGAGTAAACACGATCCAGATACTTCGCCACTTTGGCGCACAGGAATCCGCGGGTAACGGGGTGTTCGGGATCGCCTTGAATTTTTGTTGCGCGACCGTCATCGACGGTGATAAGGACGCCGCATGCGTCGGGACAATCATGCGGGCAGGCCGCGTGGACAACGCGCTTCATCTGCAGATTATAAGCCCGTGTGGCGCGGACACTCTTGTCCGCGGCCGTTGCTGTTGCTGTTGTTTTTGTCGTTGCTGTTGCTTTTGCTGTTGCCGTTGTTTTTGCTTTTGCTTTTGCTTTTGTTGTTGCCGTTGCTGTTGCGGTTGCTCTTGCCGTTCGCTGTTGCCGTTGCTCTTGCTGTTTGCTGTTGCTGTTGCTCTTGCCGTCCGCCGTTGCCGTTGCTCTTGCCGTTCGCCGTTGCCGTTGCTCTTGCCGTTTGCCGTTGCCGTTGCTTTTGCCGTTGCTCTGACCCAATGCCTGCGCCACTGCAGCACAGGAAAATGGCCAGGTTCGACCTGACCAGCTGCTCCGGCAAGGATGGAACATCCGAGTGGTGTCCTGCGTCTGGCTCCGTGCTATCGTTCGCTTATCGCCCTTCGGAATTCCTCTCGGAGTTACATCTATGCGAACGTTTCTTTCCTGCTTGCTCGTCTTTCTTTGCTTAGGTGCGACTGTGTCCGCGCAGAGCGGCTGTAATGGCATGGCTCTTGGCATCGGTGCCGGCCTGAACGGATTCGTCCCGTTTCCGGCGGACAATTTATGGAACCAGAACATCGCCGGCGCCCCTGTCGATCCGAATTCGGATGCGTACATCAATTTCATTGGATCGACGACGCCTCTGCATCCAGATTTCGGCTCGGGTCTCTACGCCGGGCAAAGCATCGGAATTCCTTACATTGTCGAGAGCGGTTCGCCGCTGGTGAAGATCAACTTCACAGCATACGGGGATGAGAGCGATCCCGGCCCCATGCCGATTCCCGCGAATGCTCCGATTGAGGGGTATCCCAAGCCTGGCAACGGCGACCGGCACGTGCTCGTGCTCGACCGCGATAATTGCTGGCTCTACGAGCTCTACAATTCTCAACTGCTCAAGAACGGCGGCTGGGATGCCGGTTCGGCCGCCGTGTGGGACTTGCTGAATAACGAGCAGCGGCCGTATACGTGGACCTCGGCTGACGCCGCAGGGCTGCCAATTTTCCCCGGACTGGCGCGCTATGACGAAGTCGCCTCGGGCGCGATCCAGCATGCGTTGCGCTATACATTGCAAAACAGCCAGGCGGCATTTACTCCTCCAGCTAGCCATTGGGCGGCAAATTCTACCAACCCCTACGCAGCGCCGATGGGCATGCGATTGCGCCTCAAGGCGAGTTATGACACTTCAGGATTTTCACCGCAGTCGAAGGTGATTCTCACGGCACTCCAGCAATACGGCATGATCATGGCGGACAATGGCAGCTCGATCTACATCAGCGGAGATCCGGACGATCGCTGGAACAATGACGACCTCGGCGAGCTGAAAACCGTACCCGCTTCAGCATTTGAAGTTGTGCTGATGAATCCGATCTATACCCAGAACAACATTCCCCAGGGGGCGAGCCCAACGATCGCGAGCTTCACGGCCAATCCGAAGACGGTTTCGCCGGGGTCGCCGGTCACGTTGGTTTGGAGCGTTACGAACGCTGACTACAACATCGTCTCGCCGCAGATTGGCGTGATGCGCGGGAGTTCGGCGACCGTGGTGCCGACAAAGACGACGACCTACGCCCTCGATTCGACCAACCAGTATGGGCGTACTACGGCGAAGGTCAGGGTAACGGTGGAATAGCTGGACGCGTAGAGCGGTGCTATCAGGACTGTTGAGCAAAAATGGAACGGGGCGGATCCCCATCCCGACACGCGATTACTTGAACTCCAGAACTTCTTTTTCTTTGGCCTTGCTCATCTCTTCCATTTTCTTGATTTCGTCGTCGGTGAGCTTCTGGATTTCGTCGAGCGCTCGTTTCTCGTCGTCTTCGGCAATCTTCTTGTCTTTCATCGCTTTCTTGATGGCGTCGATGCCGTCACGGCGGATGTTGCGAACCGCGGTGCGATGCTCTTCGAGAATGCGGTGAAGGTGTTTGACCATATCCTTGCGGCGCTCCTCGGTGAGCGCGGGAATCGGCACCCGGATGAGCTTGCCGTCGTTCATGGGGTTGAGGCCGAGGCCGCCACTGCGAATGGCTTTCTCGATAGGCCCGAGCTGTGACGTGTCGAAAGGCTGGACGGTAATCATCTGCGGTTCGGGTGCGTGAATCTGAGCGATCTGGTTGAGCGGCATCTGTGACCCGTAGTAGTCGACGGAAATGGTGTCGAGCATATGAACATTGGCGCGCCCGGTGCGCGTGGCGGCCATTTCGCGGCGGAAGTCTTCCACCGCTTTGTCCATACGCGTCTTGAGTTGTGCGAAGACGTCTTTCAGGGCAGGATGAGCCATCTTTCTCAGCTCCCAAACATAGCGATATAGAACCGTGAATTATAAACTGCTTTTGGCTGTAAGCTTTTGGCTTTTAGCTAAAGGCGAAAAGCTGACAGCTAACAGCTAACAGCCTTTACGCGCTGACCAGCGATCCGATTTTCTCGCCCAGCACTACGCGGCGAATGTTGCCGTGCTGGTTCAGGTTGAAAACGATGATGGGAAGATTGTTGTCCTTGCACAGGGAGATGGCGGTCGAGTCCATCACCTTGAGACCCTGCTTCAGCACGTCCATGTAGGTGAGGGTCTCAAACTTTTTGGCATCTTTCACCTTCATCGGGTCGGCATCGTAAATGCCGTCTACCTTGGTGGCTTTGAGAATGGCATCCGCCTTGATCTCCATCGCCCGCAACGACGCCGCCGTGTCAGTAGAGAAATACGGGTTGCCGGTGCCCCCGGCGAAGATCACGACGCGTCCTTTTTCAAGATGGCGAATCGCGCGACGGCGGATGAAAGGCTCGGCCACCTGGTTCATCTCGATGGCCGTCTGCACCCGGGTATAGACACTTTGTTTTTCCAGGGCATCCTGCAATGCCAGCGCGTTGATGACCGTCGCCAGCATGCCCATGTGATCGGCGGAGACGCGATCCATGTTCCTGGCCTGGTCGGCAACTCCGCGAAAGAAATTGCCACCGCCAACCACGATGGCCATCTGGATATCGAGTTTGTGGACGTCGGCGAGCTCAGCAGCGACTTCATGAATGCGGGTGGTGTCGACACCGAAGCCTTGCGTGGCAGCCAGCGCTTCACCGGAGATTTTTAGCAGGATGCGCTTGAAGATGGGCGTGGGCATGAAAAGAGCAGGTCCTTCCCCTTCGGCTACGCTCAGCGTCAGGATGACAATCGGCTACAGGGAAGCATAAATCAAAAGGGGCGCCGGAGCGCCCCTTAATATTCGGCTGCTATTTGGCAACCGGAGCGGATGCCTCGCCACTGTCGTCGGGATTGTCCGGCTTGATGGTCGTAGAGGCGACGGTAGCGCCTACGTCGCCTACTTTGAACCGGGCAAAACGGCGCACGGCGATATTCTCGCCCAGCTTGCCCACCTTGGCGGCGATCAGTTGCGAGATGCTGATGGTCTGATCCTTGATGAAGGGCTGTTCGAGCAGACACACTTCTTCGTAGAACTTTTCCATCTTGCCTGCGACCATCTTCTCTGCAATGTTCGCGGGCTTGCCGCTGGCGATCGCCTGCGCGCGATAAATGTCTTTCTCGCGCTCAAAGGCTTCCGGCGTGACGTCCTCTTTCCTTACAAACTTCGGATCGCTCGCCGCAATGTGCATGGCGATGTCATGGACCAGTTCTTTGAAGTCGTCGGTGCGCGCCACGAAATCGCTTTCGCAGTTAACCTCAACCAGCACGCCAATCTTGCCGCCCGCGTGAATGTAGTAGCCCACCGAACCTTCGCTGGTCACGCGCGTCGCCTTCTTGGCCGCGACCGACACACCCTTTTTGCGCAACACGACGATCGCGTCCTCCATGTTGCCCTTGGCTTCCGTAAGAGCCTGTTTACAGTCCATCATGGGGGCTCCGGTTTTTTCGCGGAGCTCTTTTACCTGTGCAGCAGAAATGTTTGCCATAGTAGTACTCATTTAGAACCTCGGTTTCTGTTTTCAAGGTTTCAGAGTTTCAAGGAGGATCGTCGGAGGGACACTCAGAGTGCCAATCAAAGATTGAAGCCTTGAAATTTCTCAACCTGCTCTTACAAAACTCGACCCGCGCACTGACGGCCTGCGCGGGTCAGAACGGATACTTTCTGCTTCCAGGCCCGACCCCGCTTAGAAGCGGCGCGTCTCGGCCTGGAGCTCGTCCACATCTTCGGTGGCGGCTGTAGGACGCTTGCGTGTGCCTTTGCCGAGCACGTCTTCCATGCGGATCTCTTCACCCTCAACGCCCGCGCCTTCGGGTATCGCAGCGGGAATTTCGCCTTCCACTGCAACTTCGGCAAGCAGTTCGTCAGCCTCCGCAACCGCCGGTTCCGGCGCAGCCACGGCCTGAATGTCTGCCATCTGCTTGTCGTCGCGCGCATGTACGCCCTCGGCAATTGACTCCGAGATCTTCGAAGTAAACAGCCGGATGGCCCGCAGTGCGTCGTCATTGCCCGGGATCACGTAATCCACTTCGCTCGGATCGCAATTCGTGTCGACAACCGCGACGACCGGGATCCCCAGCTTGCGCGATTCGCGCACCGCGATCTGTTCTTTATTCGAGTCGATGACGAAGATCGCATCCGGCAATCGCGTCATGTTCTTAATGCCGGCGAGGTTGGCCTGGAGGTGCTTGCGCTCGCGCTCCAGTTTGATGACTTCCTTCTTCGGGAGCAGGTCGTAACGGCCATCGGTGGCCATTTCGTCGAGTTCCTTCAGGCGCTTTACGGATTTCTGTACCGTCACCCAGTTGGTCAGCAGGCCGCCCAGCCAACGCTGGTTCACGTAAAACATCGAGCAGCGCTGTGCTTCTTCGGCAATCGCGTCCTGCGCCTGGCGCTTGGTGCCCACGAAGAGGATGATTCTGCCTTCGGCGGCGAGGTCTTGCACAAATTTCGACGCTTCCTTGAACATCTTCAGCGTCTTCTGCAGATCGATAATGTAGATACCATTGCGTTCGCCAAAGATGTATTCCTTCATCTTCGGGTTCCACCGCTTCGTCTGGTGCCCGAAGTGAACGCCCGCTTCGAGCAACTCCTTCATCGTAATGTTTGCCAATCAACCTCCTCAGTTGGTCTACATCCGGACACGAACCGGCCCCGGATTGCCATTCCCTTCCACCCCATCTCAGGGGAGGTGGGGGGATGAATTGAATTCCTAAATCAGTGCACTTACCGCTTGCTGAACTGGAAGCGCTTGCGTGCGCCCTTCTGTCCATATTTCTTGCGCTCTTTAGCGCGCGGATCACGCGTCACCATGCCCTCAGCCTTGAGCTTCCCGCGCAACTCAGCGTTAAACAGCATGAGCGCGCGCGTAATGCCGAGACGCACCGCATCCGCTTGTCCCGCAACTCCGCCGCCGCACACGTTTGCCAGAACATTGAACGTGGCTCCAGTATCGGTCGAGACCAGTGCCCGCTTCGCCGCGATGCGCTGCGACGGCGTCACAAAGTATTCATCGAACGACTTGCCGTTGACCTTGAGTTCGCCGCTGCCCGGACGAAGAAAAACCCGCGCAATCGCCGTCTTGCGGCGTCCAGTTCCGTAGTATTGAACAATTTCTGCCATTGTAAGCTTCGAGCCGCGAGCTTCGAGCTTCGAGCAACCATGTGCGCGAAGAATGAAGCTTCTGGCCTGATCAACCTTTCCAAAAATCTAGAATCTCATTGCTTGCTCGGAGCCCGCAGCTTGTAGCTCGAAGCGAATCCTACGCAAACACCTTGGCTTCCGGCTTCTGCGCCTCGTGCGGATGCTTATCGCCGCGGTAAACCTTCAGCTTGGTAAACATCTGCTTGCCCATTTTGTTCTTGGGCAGCATGCGTGACACGGCGTCTTCAATGATCAGCTCGGGCTTGCGCACCATGCGCTTCTTCATTTCTTCCGAGCGCAATCCACCGGGATAACCTGTGTACCGGTGATAGACCTTTTGATCCGTCTTCATGCCGGTGATCTTGATCTTCTCGGCATTGATGATGACCACGTGGTCGCCCGTGTCGATAAAAGGCGTGTACTTCGGATTTTCTTTGCCCATCAAAATGCGGGCGACGCGCGAGGCGAGGCGGCCGAGCGCTAGCCCGGTTGCATCCACCACAAACCACTTGCGCGCAATATCTCCCTCTTTGGGGAAATAAGTTGACATCGGAAATCTCCCAGAAATTAAAGAACGTTAAAACGATGAAGACCGCTGAATGCCCTGATCCTAAATAGCCGTAACAATAGCCTATCCACGCAGAACGCGCGCTAGGATTCAGGCGGGCAGCCGCAGGACTTCCAAAGAGACAATAGGATAGCCCAGCAGCAATACCCTTGTCAACGCACTACGTTCGTTTGGAAGAACTTACGGCATCCCCTTGGTAGGCTTCGATCTTGGCAGCGGTCGAGCTTAGTAGCGCCTCCCGGCCGTCAGAACGGACGCGGTGGGTCCGCCGTCACCGTGATCGGCCACCATTCCGTTGCATTATCGAACGGTGAACCCGAAACCTCCGTCGGGCAGCCGCCCTCCGGGATCTCGAGCAAAGCAATTCCAGAAGGATTTCCAGCCTCGGTAACATACAGGAAACTGCCGTTGCCGCTGGTCGCTTCCGTTGCCATGCCGCCCGTGACATAGATCGTTCTGCCGGCCGATTTCAGAGTCGTAATGCAATCGAAAATCAGCCGGTGTTGCAAACTCGCATTTTCGTTGAACAGCAGCGTAGTGACCTGGAAAGAAACGTTGTTGCTCACGTAGAGCAAGGTTTCATCCGGGCTGATCCAGATGTTATTGGAATCTGCCCCTCCCTGCGTGATGAGGTAACTGTCGCTCGCGCCCAACGTGTCGTCAGAATTGAGAGGGAACATTTCCACCTGGGTGCGGTTGTTGCTGAAGTCTCCGACCAGCACAAACTTGCTGTCCGAAGTGATGTCGATTCCGGCGGTGTAGCCGGCTGCCTTGAACGGACCCTTCTCGCTCAAAGTCGTGCCCGAGATGGCAAAGGTATCCACATTTCGCAGGCCGTAGGTGGCAACAAGAGTTTTGCCATCGGGAGAGACGGCCAGATCGTTCACCGGGTCCGGAGTCGGTGTATTGGCAGCCGGGTTGGACAGGGTCAGCGAACAATCTGAATTGATGGTCCAGACTCCGATATTCACCGAAGCCGAGTAGCCGGCATAAAGGGAGGTGCCATGCACGGCAATGGCTGTGCCCGTCCAAGCCCCCGAACCCGTCGGGTCAGCGTAATTGCCGACATGCTTCTTGTTGCTGAACGCGGCAATGTCATCGCTGCCCGGGTCGGAGATGAAAATGCACACACTTGTTCCCATATGTGCCACCGCCTGTGCGTTGGTTCCAATGAAACCACCACCGATGCCCCAGCCCCCAGTCGCCAGCGTGGCATACGGCTTCAGTGACGAACCGGAGAGCTTCATCCATGCCGCGGTGTTGCCGCTTCGATAAACGTCATTGTCGGTAATCACCGACTGCGCCTCACCGCAAACGCCCGCCAGCGCAACCATCACCAGTGCCGCACTCAGCTTCAATAAATTCTCAGCTTTCTTCATTTGCCTCTCCCCGCCGCGGCTAGCGCGGGAGCCGCCCCAGAACACGTTGCGGGGCTCGAATAGTAATTTCCGAAGGTGTACCAGCCATTCACCGCGCTCGACGGCGATTGCAACTCGAACCACGGCAGGAACGTGAGATCTTCCAGATGGTAAGTGAATCCCTTCAACGTAACGGGAGGTTGCAGGAGAATCGCATTGACCGGATCGCCCACTTCGAGAAGGTCGCTGCACTGACCGGGAAACTCGGGGTTCGACCAGTTGGGGACAATGTTCTGGATGTAGGGATCAGCGGTGAGCTCCGCCAGTTCGTGGCTCAGCGTCATGATGTCGCCCGTGGTCGGCGATAGCACGTTGTCGTAAAACCCGAATTCCGCGTAAACCTGTCCCGGGCTGCCAAACGCGCTGTGATATCCGCCAAATACGAAATTCGATCCGTAAGAGAAAGTGTCGTAAACCAGAAACAGCGGCACGGTATTGGTTTTGATTTTCAGTTTGTACATAAGCACCGCGAGTTGACCGTCCATCCAACTGTTGTCAACGTATCCCACCCGGTTCCCCGGCCCCGTCTTCGTATAGCCGAAGTAAGCCGGAACGTGAAGTGTCTCTACGGCCTTGGCCGTAAGCTTGTAAAGGATGTGATAGTCGGGAGCCGAGGTGCTCACATAATTCCAGAAGTCAGCCCGCTGGAAGGCGTCGATGTATTCCGTGTCTCCTACATTGGTGCCGCCGGGCGTGAAAGGGACGGGTTTGAATAGCGGCGATTGCTCCGTCAACACCACCGACGACTGCGTCTGTCCGTATACCGGCGCCGAGGGATCGAGGATCGTGCCGTCGGCGAACTCCAGTTTCAGCGGCACTAGAATGGCGTGGATAGTGGTGGTGGCCGAGCCGAGCGCCGGATCCGTGCCCAGCATGACGTAATTGTAAGTGGTGCCCTTCGCCACAAAGCTGCCGCTCCAGTTGGGCAGAGTGATTCCGGCAGCGGCGTCGCTGGCCAGCGACTTCGGGTCAATACCCCGCGAGGGAAGCACGCCGTTGACCACGGGCTCTTTAACGTAGGGAGCACGCATGGCTTGCTGCGCCAATGCCACATTCGCGCCAACTATGATGACAATCACTCCGGCCCACACTGTGGACAACAGTGCGGATAACAGTGCGGATAACGCCGGTGGCACCACCAATCGCGATCGAGTGGCTTCAAAGCCTTTCCATGGCATGAAACACCTCAAGATCCAAAGAGTCACAAAAGGGAAGGGGAAGACCTGCTAGGAAGTGGAAAACCCTCACAGGCATCGACGGATTCTGTCACCGTGCGCCGGACTTGTCAATTTATCTGACAAACATTTTCTGAGAGACATGTTCTGACAAACATGTTCTGACAACCTGAGGTCCGCCGAAATGAATGGCTCCCATAAGGTGGTCCATCAGAATCGCAAGCTACTTTGGATACCGAAAGCACTCCACTGCATGGTCGTTTACCATTCCGGTAGCCTGCATGAACGCATAACAGATAGTTGAACCGACGAAGTTAAAGCCGCGTTTCTTCAGATCTTTGCTCATCGCGTCCGACTGACCGGTGCGCGCTGGGATTTTGCCCGCCAGCCGCCGGGAATTTACCAGCGGCTTGCCTCCGACAAACTGCCAGATGTAGCCATCGAAGGACCCGAATTCCTTTTGCACCGCCAGAAATGCTTTGGCGTTGCGTATCGCCGAGGCTATCTTCAGGCGATTACGGACGATCCCCTCATCGTGCAATAGTCTCTCAGTTTTCCGCCGGTCGTAGCGGGCGATTTTCCCGGGGTCGAAGTCGTCAAAGGCGGCACGATAATTCTCCCGCTTCCGCAGAATCGTGTCCCAACTCAGGCCGGCCTGCGCTCCCTCCAAAATCAAAAACTCAAACAACCCTCGATCATCATGTTGCGGTACTCCCCACTCGCAGTCGTGATAGCGGATCGAGAGCTCGTCGCTGGGCCACGCACAACGAACAACCTCTTTTTTGGATGCTTTCATCTCGTTTGTCCTCCTGAGCGGAGCAGAGCGATTCGCGAGACGGATCGCTTTGCGGAGTCGAAGGACCCCTACTCCAAACATCCTCTCTGGCGCCCCAAGCGTTTTAACCTTCGATCGCTCAGTACAGTTGCAAAGTAAAAGTAGAGCTGTCCGCCGAGCCCTACGCTGCCTGCTTGCCGCTAAGAATGCCATCGATTCTTCTTAGCTCCTCGGCTGAGAATTTCAGATTCTTCAGCGCGGCCACATTATCATCCACCTGGGATACCTTACTGGTGCCCACCAGTGCGCTGGTGACGCGCGGATCGCGCAATACCCACGCGACTGCCATTTCGGCCAGCGTCTGGCCGCGCTGTTCGGCAATTTCATTCAGCGCCCGAATTTGGGCGAGTTTGTCTTCGCCGATATCCTTCTTCTTCAGAAAGAAATCGCGCGCGGCGCGCGAATCACTCGGGATTCCGTTCAGATAACGATCGGACAGCAGTCCCTGTGCTAGTGGGCTGAAGACAATTGCCCCCACGCCTTCTTTTTCCAGCACGTCCAGCAATCCCTGCTCCGGTTCGCGCGCGAACATCGAATACCTTGGCTGATGAATCAGGCAAGGTGTTCCGAGCGACCGCAGAATCTTGATCGCCTGCGCCGTCTGCTTAGCATCGTAAGCGGAAATTCCGGCGTAGAGCGCGCGTCCCGAGCGCACCGCCGTATCGAGCGCGCCCAGAGATTCTTCCATGGGCGTATCAGGATCGGGACGGTGATGGTAGAAGATGTCGACATACTCGAGGCCCATGCGCTTCAGGCTCTGATCAAGGCTGGCCAGCAGATATTTGCGCGAGCCCAGGTCTCCGTAGGGCCCTGGCCACATATCCCAGCCCGCTTTGGTGGAAATAATCAGCTCGTCGCGGTAAGGAAGAAAATCTTTCTTCAGGATCTGGCCGAAGGTCTCTTCCGCGGATCCGTAGGGAGGGCCGTAATTGTTGGCGAGATCGAAATGCGTGATGCCAAGATCGAAGGCGCGGCGGAGCATGGCGCGGGAGTTTTCGAAGTTGTCCACGCCGCCAAAATTGTGCCACAGTCCCAGCGAGACGGCGGGAAGTTGGATGCCGCTGCGTCCGCAGCGGCGATATGGCATGGAGTCATAACGTTTGTCATCGGCCACGTACATAATGAGTTCTCCCGATTCCAAGCCCCCGCAGATCTTGGAGTAAACAATATCCAAACGTTCAGTCGTATCTTTCGTAGCGGATCGAAGTTCGGTCCCAACCCAGGCTCTTCAGCAATTCCCGATTGGCTTTGACCATTTTCGCCAGGCCGCAGATGTAAGCGTGCATATCAGTACGGGTTCCAACGATTTCGACGACATGGTCCTGCACATAGCCACGCAGGCCTGTCCACGCGCTATCAGGACGGCTCAAAGTCGGAAGAAAATGAAAATTGGGGTGCTCGGCGGCCATACGTTCGAATTCCTCGCGATAGTAAATATCCTGCTCGCGACGGGCGCCGAATAGAAGCCAGAACTGCTGTCCCTGATGCCGGCTTTCGTCCGCCAGCAGCCAGTGCAGCATGGAGCGGATGGGCGCAATTCCAGTGCCGGTGGCAACGAACACGGTGTCACGCAAGGGCGGATGCAAAATGAAATTGCCGAATGGTCCCTGAAACGTGATCTCGGCGCCTTCTTCGAGGCTGAAGAGATGGTTTGACATGAATCCCTCTTCCACGCGATTCAGGCAGAAGGCAACATGTCCGTTGTCGGACGGAGGCGACGCGATCGAATAGGGGCGGATCATCTCCTCGCCTTCGGGAGTGTTGGCCTTGACCGAAAGCCATTGTCCCGGAACAAAGCCGAAATGAGTAACTCCGTTCACTTCGAGTTCGAGGTGCTTGGTAAACTCGGAGAGCGGGATGGAACGAAGTACGCGCGCGCTGAAAGTCTTGAACTGAGCCATTACTATCTAGATGATCCTGGTGCGTCGCCGGACGCTTCGATTAGGAGCAGAGAATGGGACATCGCCTATGCCCTTGGTGGCTCGGCTACGTACTGGCCAGTCCATTGCGCCGATTATTGCAGGATCCGGTGGCGATTATAAGGCCTTATGTCGAGGAAGGAATGACCGTTCTCGAACCGGGCCCGGGCATGGGATTCTTTACCCTGGAGATGGCTCGACTGGTAGGCGCCAATGGCCGCGTGGTTGCCGTCGATGTGCAGCCGCGCATGATTGCCGGATTGAAACGACGGCTGGCGAAAGCTGGACTGCTCGAACGCGCCGAGGCGCGCCTGGGACACTCCGATTCCATGGGTTTGCAGGATCTTCGAGGCAACGTTGATTTTGCGCTGGCGATGGCGGTCGTGCACGAAATGCCAAGTGCGAGCCGCTTTTTCGCCGAAGTTGCCGAAGCCATGAAACCTGGGGCAACGCTGCTGCTGGCGGAGCCAGCCGGACACGTTCCGCAGTCCGCATTTGACGCCGAACTTCGGGACGCTGCTGCGGCAGGCCTCGAATTGATAGGGCGGCCCGTAATTTCCCGCTGTCAGGCGGCATTGCTTAGAAGGCCAGTTGCTGCGACTTGAACAACCTGGTTTCGAGCGGCTATGGCGCCGAGATCTTCTGCCATGACGACGCCCGAACAATTGCGTTCTCCTCTCGCCTCGACGAGTCGGCCATCGAGCGTTCGGCTGTCAAGCGATCGGATGAAGAGAGAAAGTGAATTCGAGTTCTTGTGCGCTTTGGCGGGAACCAGTCTGTCTCCGGAGCGCCGGGAACGGATTGCGAATTGGAATCTTTCGGCACTCGACTGGAATAAATTTGTTCGTTTGGCGGAGCAGCATGGCGTTCTTCCGCTTGTTGCTCGCAACCTGATTGAACCCGATCGTGTGTCACACTCTCTCGCCGAACCCACACCTGCGATCCCTCCAGAAGTCGAGCGCTTGCTCCGTTCCGAGTACGAAGCGAACCTGCGTCGCGGCTTATGGTTTGCCGCTGAACTGGCACGGATCATGCGGCATTTCGAGAGCCGTCAAGTGCGGACGATCCCATACAAGGGATCGGTGCTTTCGCAATTGGCATACCACGATCTGGCTCTGCGATGTTTTTCTGACCTTGACTTCCTGATCTCTGCGGACGAGTTCGAGCGTGCCAAGCAAGCGCTTGGCGAAATCGGATATCGTGCGGCTACCGAACAATCTCCGGCCATCGAGCGACTTTGGCTGCGCACCGGCAACGAGCGCTCGTTTGACGGTGCCGTCGGGAAGAATCTGGTCGAATTGCAATGGGCGCTGCTGCCGCACTTTTATTCCATTGTGTTGCCGGTAGAGGATTTGCTGGCGCGAGCAGGACGCACGGTCGTGGGCGGTTGCGAAGTGCCTTGCCTGTCTCCGGAAGACTCATTGCTCGTGCTGTGCCTGCATGCTGCCAAGCATCTGTGGTCGCGACTGATCTGGCTTTCAGACATTGTGGAAACGTTACGGTCCCAAGGGCAAGCCCAGGCCATCGATTACGCGCTCGTGTTCTCCCGGGCGCATGCTCTAGGGGTCGCTCGTATCCTTGGCGTAGGTTTCTGGCTGGTGAAGAACCTGCTCGGAGCGGAGCTGCCCAAAGCCGCGGAGCAGATGATTACGGCGGATGACGATGTGTCCGTTCTGGGCAACGAATTCGCCGAACGTCTCGCTCGCGGTGCAGCCTATGACTTCGAATCGACGGAGTATTTCCGCCTGATCTTGAAACTGCGTGAGCGACGCGGCGACCGCTGCCGATATCTGTGGCGGCTGCTTTGGACTCCCGGCGCGGGCGATATTGCGGCGGTGCGCTTGCCGGAAGCGCTATTCCCCCTCTACAGGATCGTGCGCATGGGCCGACTGATGCGGAAGTTAATGTTCGTGTAGAGCGGGCGCCCTCGCCCGCTGCCTTTGCTCTTGCTTTTGCCCTTGCCTTGGCTTTTGCTTTTGTTCTTGTTCTTGCTTTTGCCTTTGCTTTTGACCTTTACGCCCCAAGAGCAGCAACAGGAGTGTCCGCTCCACACAATCGCATGCCTCCGCTAATGCAACTCGCCGTCGCCGGGCGCCACATCTGGGGTGTCAACTCTTTTCGCGACCGCTGAGTTTTCTTGCGCCGGAACAGGTTGGAATTCACCCGGATCTTTCCCGGCCAGTGCGAAGTTCATGAACTGCATCCAGATGGGCAGAGCGGCGCGCGCTCCCGTCTCTTTCTCGCCGAGGGATTTTTTCTCATCGTAGCCGATCCACACGCCGCAGGTGAGCGACGGAGAAAAGCCTACGAACCAGGCATCGGTGAAATCGTTGGTCGTTCCGGTTTTGCCGGCCAGCGGATATGGCATCTTGGCGGCGGCGACGGCCGTACCATGGAGCACCACTTCGTGCAGCATCGAAGTCATGATCCGCGCGGTCCGGGCACTGACGACGTCCTTGATGTCGGAGAAATCTTCCTCCAGAACGCGGCCTTCATAGTCGGTCACCTTGGTGATGTAACGGGGAGCGACGCGGACGCCATCGTTAGGAAACACGCTGAAGGCCGAAGTCTGCTCCAGTGGAGTGATCTCCGCCGAGCCGAGCGCCACCGGAAGATACGCGGGAATGTTGGCGGTTATGCCGAAGCGGTGGGCGTAGTCGATCACGGTCTTGATGCTGATGCGGTCAGCCAGTTTCAGCGCGGGAATATTTCGAGACTGAGCGAGGGCGCGTCGCAGCGTGATCGTGCCTTCAAATTTGGCGTCGTAGTTGTGCGGTGAATAGGGGCCAGACGAAGTTTGAAAAGTAACCGGCGCGTCCAGGATGGTGTCGTCGGGGCTTCCACCCTGATCGATTACAGCCGTGTAGACGTAGGGCTTGAACGACGATCCGACCTGCCGGAGCGCCTGTGTGGCGCGGTTGAATTTGGAGAGATTGAAGTCCCGGCCGCCGACCATGGCCTTGATTTCTCCGGTGGCGTTATCGATGGCGACGATTGCTCCCTCGGCTCCGGAATCCTGTTCGAGAGTGACGCGTGATTTGCCGCCGGCATCGAGCGCAATCACCTTGACGTAAACGATGTCGCCGGCCCGAAGAATATCGGGCAGCTTGAGCTTCGCTTTTATCCACGCCGCATCCGCGGGTGCCAGCGTAGCCGTGCGCGAGCCAAAGCGGATTTCCGCAGCCGCGGGCGAGACTTGCGTGACGAGCGCGTGGATGTATCCGTTTACTTCCGGCTCCTCATCCCAATCCGGATCGACATACTTATCGAGGCTTTGGCCTTGAGCAACTACATTGAGGAGTTTGCCATGCCAGCCGTGGCGGCGTTCGTAGGCGGCCAAGCCGTCGAGCAGAGCCTGGCGCGCGGACTTCTGCAAATCCGTATTGAGCGAGGTGTAAACCCGCAGACCACCTTCATGCACCTGATCGCTGCCATACTTCGCCTCCAGGTAACGGCGGATCTCTTCCACAAAGTGCGGGGCTAGCGAATTTGGATCTTTTTGCAGGTTGAGCACGATCGGTTTGCTCTTCGCCTCCGCCGCCTGCGCTGCCGTGATTCTGCCATCCTCCAGCATCGCATTGAGCACGAGGTTGCGGCGTTTGATGGCGCGTTCCGGATGGTTGATCGGCGAATAATACTGTGGCGCTTTGGGAAGCCCTGCCAGCAGCGCCGCTTCTTCCAGTTTCAGTTGCTTGGCGGGCTTGCTGAAATAGTACTCGGACGCGGCTTCATAGCCATAAGCACCGTGGCCTAGAAATATTTCATTCGCATAAAGGGTGAAGATCTGGGGCTTGGTGAAACGGCGTTCCAGTTGGATGGCGAGCAGCGCCTCCTGCACCTTGCGATAGAACGAGCGGTCGGGAGAAAGAAACAGATTGCGCGCCAGTTGCATGGTGAGCGTCGATGCTCCCTGCACTTTCCCACCCGATTCGATATCGCGATAGGCCGCGCCCACGATGCGCCAGATGTTGATGCCCGAATGTCGATAGAAATCCTTGTCTTCGATGGAGACGAGCGCATTGCGCAGAACTACCGGGTAGTCGTCATAGCTCGCGATCACGCGACGCTGCAAGGCAAAAGTGCCGATAACCCGGCCGTTTTCATCATAGAGTTCGGTTACCGAACTGGGACGGTAACGTTCGAGTTCTTCCACCTGCGGCAAATCCGTCGAATAGACGAGAAGGAGCCCGGCGGTCGCGCCCACTGCGGCGGAGAGCAGGATGAGCACTCCGAAGAGGAAGCGTCCGATCAACTTCCGTCCCGCTATTTCGATCGTCGGAGGACTTTCGAAGGCAAGTTTCAAGGTTTCAATTTTCAACTAACCTTTCTACCTTGCAATGGTAACGCAAAGTGCAAGAACCTTTTCACAGCCGCGATATAGCGACATACAGAACGCCGGGAAGAGTTGTTCACTATCTTCAAACGCTCTGGAAAAAGAAATCGCCCGCCGAAGCGAGCGATAGCAAACTTTGAAAGCCTTGTAACTTTGATCCGATTCCTATCCCTTTGCTTCCCGATTCTTCAGGACTTCCAATGCTTTGTTTAACTGGTCGTCGGTCTGATTCTTCGGCTTCACATCTTTCTTCTCCTCGGGAGCGGCCGGCTGATCTTCGTCAGGCAATCCGCCGTCATCTTCAATCGAGTCGGCAACCAGGACGTTCGGAGTCACGGCTGCGTCCTGGATGGCTTTTCCGCTCGGAGAGTAATACTTGGCGACCGAAAGAATGAGAGCAGAGTTGTCCGGCATCTCGATCAGTTTTTGCACTGACCCGTCGCCGAAGGTTTTGTCTCCGATGACGTCGCCACGGGCATTCTCGAGGATCGCGGCGGCCACAATCTCGGCCGGCCCGGCGGTGCCTCGATTCACCAGCACCGCCACCGGCAGCTTCGTGATGTCCTTGGTGGGGTCGGCGTTAAAGGCCTGGCGGGGGTATTTCTGCCCCTGCAGATAAGTGATCGTGCCATGGTCGAGGAAAAGATTGGCGGTGGCTACGCCCTCAGACTCCGCGCCGCCCGCTGAGTTGCGCAGATCGAGGATCAGCTTCTTGGCTCCCTGCTTCTGCAGGTCGCGAATCTTCGCGGCTACTTCCTGCGATTTGCCTTCCGGGAAGGCGTCCACCTGAATGTAGCCAACGTTGTCAGCGAGCATTTTTTCGCTCACCGGCGGGATAGCAACCACGTCTCGCGTGATCACGATCTTCTGCGGTTCGGCGCGCCGCGGCCGCACCACGGCCACCGTGATGGTCGATCCAACGTCGCCCGCCAGAATGCCGTGAATCTCCGCCAGCGACATGTCGTGCGTGCTCTTGCCCTCGATGGACTCGATGATGTCGGAGTTCTCGATGCCGGCCTTCTCCGCCGGACCTCCAGGGATAATCGCGACCACAGCGGCGTATCCGAAGCGCTTCGAGACAGTGGCGCCAATATCCGCCTTGCCGTCGCTCTTCATGGTCTTGTAGTGCTTGTACTCCTCCGCCGACAGGTAGCTGGAGTTGGCGTCAAGCGATTCGAGCAGACCGTGCAGCGCGCCGTCCGTGACCCCGGCGATGTTCGGCTCTTCCACGTACTCCAGACGAATCCGCGACAGCACTTCGCTGTACACCGAAAGCTGGCGATACGCGCCGTCATTGGACGACGCGCGAACATTGACAAAGCCGCCCACGATGGTGAACAGCAAAATAGCCAGCGAACTGGCAATCACGGTGACCTTCAACTTCTTCGACATAATTTATTCTTCGCTTTTTTAGTCTGCTTTTGTGTCCCGAGGAATCTCTCGCTACTTGATTCGGACTACTCTTGATTCGGACTACTCTTGGACCGGACTACTCTGTTTCGAACTATTTTGGATCGGACGATTCGAGCTTACCCCGGCGAACGGTTCTCCGATTATAAACGGTTTGATGCGCGGATTGGGAAGCAAGATACGAGCCCCAACGTCATCCGTAACCTCAGCCAAAAAGCAGCCGGATGTAGCGCCATCAATCAACCCCTCCGGGACGAGAAAGAGGCTGCCAAAGGTATTATTAACAATAAGATGTAAGTTGTAGAGCGGGCGCCCCCGCCCGCTGCCTTTGCCGTTGCCCTTGTTCTTGTCTTTGCCCTTGCCCTTGCCCTTGCCTTCGCTGTTGCCTTTGCTTTTCCTTTTGCTCTTGACCCTATTCTTGCTCTTGCTCTTGCCCCTGACAGCTTCCAAGCGGCCGCCAACTCGGAATTCAGGGGTCGCAAGGCTACTCTTCAGGATTTAATCCGCCAAGAATACAGACTTTTCCCGATTGTGCGCTCACGCCCCGTCGTCCCACACTCTTATCACCTCCGACGTAAATTGCGGCCCTGTCCAGATCCACGCCTGGTTGACTGTTGAAGGCGCTAGATGCCTGACCTCGTGATCTGAGGAAAGGCAAGAGGAGAAGCAAAATGACGACCCTCATACACGAACAGAAGGAACTAACAACTCGAACCATGAGGAAAACGGCGCCGCCCGAGTGGCTGCTCGCTTTCTGGAAGGAAATTGATGACAAAACCTTCGGCAAAGGCTTCGACTGCTTTGCCGAGGACGCGACCGGCAACCTTGGCGTCGGGGTTTGGCATGGACGCGAGCAAATTCGCGAGAATCTACGCGCTTTCATCGACACCGGCTTTACCGCCCTGCACGATATTGTCGAATACTGGGACGGTGGTTCGCTGAAGGTATTTCGCGGTACGGTTACCATGACGCCGGATGACAGAACCAAACCGGTAGTGAAGCCGGTAATGACGCACTTCTTTTACATGGATGAGGACGACCCGACGAAGGTCCGAGGCTGGTTCGGCGCCGTTGGCCCCATCCAGTTCTGAGGCGTCCCCAAGACAGATCCAGCGTCGCCTCGAACCGGATGCCAACAGTATGAAATACGGTGGCCAACAGTGGACGAACTTACAGTGATTGCCCGATCGACGTTTTCAAACCATTCGTCGATCGGTGAGGGTTCTGCCTATGGCTGTGAAGCCGGTGATCAAAGGTGTGCACCTAATCCCGATGGGGTTCTCAAACGCCTTCCTGATCGAGGGCGACGACGGATTGACACTGATGGACGCTGGTTACCCGAATAAGGAGGCAGCGGTCTTCGGGGCGATCCGCAGGCTTGGCCGTTCCCCTGACCAACTCAAGCACCTGATCTTCACTCACGGCCACCCTGATCATATTGGCAGCGCTGCCGCGATCGTGCGGGAAACCGCTGCGAAGACCTACATGCACCCGCTCGATATCGCTCTGGCTGAGAGTGGAGGTCCTTTCCGGCCTCTGAGGCCAGCACCCGGCCTGTCGCGGCAAGTGATGTGCAGGCTGTTCTACCATCCCGACGAACGACTCGAGCCAGTTGCAATCGACCAGCCTTTAACCCCTGGAGAAACATTGCCCATTGCTGGTGGCATCGAAGTCATTCACACTCCGGGCCATTGCGCCGGGCAGGTCGCGCTCCTGTGGCGTCCAGGAAGAATGCTGTTCGCGGGCGACGTGTGCATGAACCTTATGGGCCTTGGTGATCCCGTCGGCTTCGAGAGTTTGAAGGAAGGCCGTGCAAGCCAGCGAAAGGTTGCCAGTCTTGCATTCGATGCGGCCGGGTTCGGTCATGGCGAACCTATTGCCCGCGATGCGTCAACGCATTTCCGCAATAAGTACGGCCAAAATCCAGAGCAAGTGCATCAACAGCGATCGGCAGCTTAATGCCCCGTCTCAAATATAGCGTTGCTGGATTTTCTAACAAGGACGCATTTTATGCACAACGATATCCCGCTTTCTCTAGCCGCTCTCATCGCTGTGGCGATCATTGTCATCGGGCGATTTCGCTCAGAACCAGTCATTGAGTGAAATCGGGGATTTGGACGAAGCCGCTGGCGCGGCGGACGCTATCGCGTGTTCGGGGGCGGCAGTTTGTGTGGCACAGTTTGTGTGGCATGATGCAAGATCTCGTCTGCGGTGATAATATGCGTCTGTGCATGAAGTTAGGTTTCAACAGAATCGGCAGTTAGCATGGCCTAAGGGCGATGAGATGGCGAAACGGCCATTGAATCCCCATACTATATAGATATAGCCCTCCGCGTCCGCCGCAAACGCCAGCGGCTTCCTCCAAATCCCCCTATCGCAAGTGCCCCGGCGGGAAACACTTGGGCTTCCCGCCGATGCTCCGCGCCGGCGCACTTGTCGATAGGGCACTAAGATTTAGCAACAACTAAGCTGCGGGTGGTCAGCGGTTACCCCAAGACGTAGAGCATGCCCTAGTGGTAAAGTCGGCTCCAATGGCCGAGGCCGCAAATCCCGAAACCTTTGAGGAGATTGTGGATTGGGCTTGCCGCACCCTGCCGCAGAAGATTAGGGACCTGCCAGATTTCCCCGGCATTCAAGTGGTTGACGAGCCTCCTGCAGACGTATTTCAGGACATATCGCACAGGAGGAAATGGCGTCGTGGAACCGAGTTATTGGGGTTGTACAGTGGCGTACATAGGACTGAACGGCGGCACAACCTTGTGCGGGTAGCTCCTGATTTGATCTTTGTTTTTCGTGGTCCAATTCTGCGGTGTTCAAAGGGAGATTTGCGAGCCGAGGTGAAACAGGTGGTTTGGCATGAGGTTGCGCACTGGCTAGGCCACGATGAGGAGGAAGTGAAGGAATTGGGTCTTTCTCGTGGCGCCGAGGAAGTAGCGCCTCACCCGCTAGAAGGCGAAGCGCGGAAATCGCCCCTAGAACAGCATCTCCGGGACGATCTCGATGAAGCAGCGGAAGCGAAGGACGAAGAACCGCGCTGCATAAAGTGTTACTCCGCAGATGTAACCTGCCATGAAGGCGAAAAGCCATTGAGCTACGCTGGAGCGAATTGGTTCGATCCCATTACTGTCCATGTGAGAAACTGCACGTGCAATTCCTGCGGCTACGAATGGGACAACGAGGATACCGCGTAGAAAGCTACCACCAACTCGCCAGTTTCCGTTAACAGGGCGTTAGCACTTATTGACAACTAGACTGTCGGCAGAGGAGAAACCTGCAAGCCAGGGGAGAGCCTTCGCCACTCTCCCTGGGACACCGTTGCGCCGACCTGCCGTGAGCGAAGTCGAACGAGCCCTTTGGGATACCGGTGCCGAAACGGAACACTAATCATCACAAACGAGCCGTGCGCTCCATCACATACTTCCAATCCTCCCGGCGCGACAATTTCTTATGATCTGTAGCCGGGCTGTGCCGACTCCAAGCGACGCAGAAGCCACTCCGGCAACGCTGGCAGATAGCTAACTGGTAATTAAATTTGAGGTAATTCGCGATCGTGAGTCCGCTACCAAAAACCGTGGAATGAGGCCGAAAATCGACTGAAGTTTGGTCAACTCCCTTATTCTGTAATGTTTTGAAAATAAACCCTTTGTTTCCAATATTTTGGCGGTAGCACACTCCATAAACCCATGATTCTAAGGATTAGGGGCGAGGGGGCGTAGGCTAAATACGGATTAGTACTTCAACAGTACACAATCCAGCACGCACCGCAATCGACGCTTCCCAGGAAAGACATGGGAAAACTGAAAACGGGAAAACTGAAAACTGACAGGTGGCGCCCGAATTATTTTCCGAGCAAAGCGGCCAGTTCCCCATGGCCTTTCTCTCTTGCCACCATGGCTGGAGTCTTCCCGGCGTCGTTGGCTATTTTGGGGTCGGCGTGGTGTTTGAGAAGTAACTCGATCATCGGGCCGTCGCCGTTCTGCGCGGCGGCGTGAATCGGAGCCCAGCCGCCTTCCTGACGCGCATTCACTGGCGCTCCATGTTCGAGGAGCAGGCGCGCGGCTTCCAGGTTGCGCGCCGAAGCAGCCGAGTGCAGCGGCATGAGATGCATGGGATTCGCGGATACGGCGTCGACCCCTGCCCCCGCTTCAATCAGCAGGCGTGCCGCTTCGGCTTGTGCGAAAAAACAGGCGAAATGGAGGGCAGTGAATCCGTCTTTGGAACAGCAATCAAGCGAGCGAGAGTCAAGCGAGCGGGAGTCGATAGCGGAAGCGTCGCGTATGCATCCCCGGAGGCGATCGAGATGGCCCATTGCCGTTGCTTCGAAAATATCCAGTGTTGTCTTCTGGCCGGCGATCAGTTCCGCGAGATCGCGGCGGCCGCGATAGAGAGAATGCATGAGCAGGCTCACGCCGGTGGCGTCCCGCGACTCGGAGGCCGCGGCGTCTTCTTCCAGAAATCGGCGGAGAACGTCGGCATCGCCGGCCTGCAGGATTTCGAGACATTTTGTGAAGCCTTTTTCAGAATCGCGCGGCGTCGGTTCCATCGTGTTTCCCCCTGATTCGACGTGGGACGGGCGAGGGCTCCGTCTCTCAATCTAATTGCTTAGCACTGCTAACGAAGTATATGTCTAGATTTTTGCTTGTCAAGAAAAATGTTAGCTATGCTAAGCGATCACAATGCTAAGCTGTGTCGTATGCGTTCGAAGGAGTTATTTCGGTTGGAAGTAGCGGACCGCCTGCATTCGTCTGCCATCCATCTTTTGCGGCATGCGCGCAAGCAGGACGTTCTTGCCGGCGTGGGTCCAGCGCGCCTGTCGGCGCTTTCTGTCTTGGTTTTTGGGGGTCCGATGGCACTGGGACAACTGGCGGCGACTGAGCAGGTGAAGGCGCCAACCATGAGCCGGATCGTGGCCGGGCTGAAGCGCTCCGGGCTGGCGAAGATTGAGATTGATGCGAACGACGCGCGGCGGATTCGAGTGTCCGCGACCGCCAAGGGCGAACGGTTGTTACAGGAGGCTCGGGCTCGGAGGATACAGTTGGTGGCGGAGACGCTGCGCGGGTTGCGGGAAGGCGAGATGGAGACCCTGCTTCGAGCGGCGGAACTGATGGAGCGGGTCCTGCGGGAAGCTGCCACTACTAAATAACGGTTCGGGGCGAGGGCGCCCATCTCGCCAGTTTCTTAGGATTCATCGGCTACGGGGTTGCTTAGCGTGCCGATGCCTTCGATCGAAATTTCTATTACGTCTCCGGCGACTACCGGACCTACACCTTCCGGTGTGCCGGTGGCGATCAGGTCACCAGGTTCGAGGGTCATGATCTGCGAGATGTAGCGGATCAGGAAATCGAGCGGGAAAATGAAATCTCGTGTGTTGCCCGACTGCCGCATCTCGCCATTCACGCGGGTTTCAACCTGGACGCCGGACCAGGGGTCGACATTCATACCGTCATTATTCGTGCCATCAACGACAACCGGTCCGACCGGGCAGAAGGTGTCGAAGCCTTTTCCGCGGACCCACTGACTGTCTTTTTTCTGGAGATCGCGGGCGGTGAAGTCATTGAGGCAGGTATAGCCGAGGATGTAAGGGCGCACATCTTCGCTGTCGGGTAGCCGGTGGCAGCGGCGGGCGATTACCACTCCCAATTCGCCCTCGTAGTCGGTGCGCGTGGAAAGTTTAGGGCGAAGAATGGTTCCGCCGGTGGGCAGCAGAGAAGAAGGCGGCTTGAAAAAAAGCAGGGGCTCCTGCGGAACTTCGTTGCCCAGTTCGGCGGCGTGTTCGCGATAGTTACGGCCGACGCAGACTATTTTCGAGGGCTGCACGGGTGGCAGCAGAGAGGCCTCGCCCAGCAGGATCCGTTCGATGCGGCGACTGGGAAGACCTTCGATATCGCCATCGCTTTCGTGCGGTGGCTGCAGAAGCAGGCGAGTGATGGCGTCGTTGCCGGCCACGGATTCGACAAGGCCGTAGTGGGCGGAGCCGTTGAGATTGAATCGGCAGTATTTCATCAGGAGATTATCTAAACATAAAGAGCGGAGGGACCACGAAGAAAAATCCACTCCATACGAACTCGGCCGGTTCCTACACGAGCCTAGGGGACGGATTCGCTGGTTGGGTCGGAGAGTGGGCTTTCATTTCCGCGGACGTCTACCGCCGAAACTGCGTAAGTATAGGTTGCGCCGGGAGCGACGGCACGATCGCGGTAGGCTGGCGATTTCACCAGCTCGGAATTCAGCTTAACCATCTTCTGGCCAGGGGGAGCGTTCGCGTTGAAGCGATAGATGTTGTATCCCACGAGGTCGGCGTTTGTGACCGGCGCCCAGATGAGATCGATGAATGGTTTTTGGCCTTCTCCCGAGTAGGCCGCCTGCAGGCCGGTGGGTGTGGATGGCGGGAAGATGTCATGGGCGACAAGGCGTGCCTGCGGACTGTCGTCTCCCTCGACCTGCACTTCGATATCAGAACGTTTGATGACACTTACCACGGTGATGCGGTAGCGGTAAGTCTTTTCCCATTCAAATCCTGAGTCGGTGAAATGCATGGGGGCGGCCTCGGATGGGAGTGGAACTTCGCCGGCAACCGCGTCGTTGGCGGAGCTTTCGTCGCGTCGATAAATTCGGTAGCGATATTCGATTGACGGGGGATGCTGTGGTTCGCCGAGGGCAGTCCAATTAAGGACGACGCCGTCGCCCGTCAGTCGGGCGTCGAGATCGCTTGGCGGAGGTAGTGCAACGATGGCGGGCACGTGCACGCGATTCGATACTCCGGCGCCGCGAGCGTTGCGATTCAAGACTTCGACGGCGTAGGTGATTTCCGCGGCGGGATTTTCCTGTTGCAGGGCATCGGGCAGAGTGTCGGTATAGCTCTGGGGCTCGGGGGATGGGGAACTGGTCTTCCGCGCCTTGTTCTTTGTCGAAGTCCGCTGCGACACCGGAGCGGGGGGCGCCGGGAGCATCGCGACGGGATTTCCGCAGGTCGTAATTTCAGAGTCTGGACTGCGGCAGACGAGCGTCGGACCGATATAGCGCACGCTCCGGCGGTCGGTGGTAAGCGTAGGCTCGCTCCATGTAAGTGTGATGCGATTGCCTTTACGGCTGGCGCGCAGATCCGTAGGCGGTTTGGGGAGCTCGAGCGATGGTGGCAGCGGCGGCCCAAGCTGGGCGCAGCTGGCGAGCAGCAGGCAGAGCGCGGTAATCGCTATGAACTTTGCAAGATGCGGCGGCATGCGCAAGAGGAAAGAGTATCAGAGGAGAGCAAACCGGCGACCACAAGGAGCACAGAGGAAATCGCTCGCTCCCCAGTGTTCCTCGGTGCTCCTCCGATGATGGGGAATCTCTACAGGATATAGCGCGACAGATCCTGATCTTTCACGATCTCGCTTAGCATTTTTTGCACGTAGGCGGCGTCGACGGTGAAGGGCTGGCCTTTCTTCTCGGGTGCCTCGAAGCTGATTTCGTCGAGCACGCGCTCCATGATGGTGTGGAGGCGGCGGGCGCCAATGTTTTCCGTTCCTTCGTTTACGCGAAAGGCGAAGCGGGCTACCTCTTCCAGCGAGTCCGGAGTGAATTCAAGCTTTACGCCTTCCGTTTCGAGGAGCGCGATGTACTGCCGGGTCAGGGAAGATTTCGGCTCGGTCAGGATGCGGACGAAGTCTTCCATGGTGAGGGATTGCAATTCCACGCGGATGGGGAAGCGGCCCTGCAGTTCGGGGATCAAGTCGCTGGGCTTCGAAACGTGGAACGCGCCGGCTGCGATGAACAGGATGTGGTCGGTGCGAACCATACCATAACGCGTGTTGACGGTGGTGCCTTCGACGATCGGCAAGATATCGCGCTGCACGCCTTCGCGCGAGACGTCGGGACCATGGCCGCTCTCACGGCCGGCGATTTTGTCGATTTCATCGAGGAAGATGATTCCGGAATTTTCGACGCGGTCGATGGCGGTGCGCGTGACCTGCTCCATGTCGATCAGCCGCTGCTCTTCTTCCTGGATCAGGTACTCGAAAGCTTCGTTAACCTTCATCTTCCGCTTCTTGGTGCGCTGGCCGAAGATGTTGGGCAACATATCTTTGAGATTGACGTCCATCTCTTCGACGCCTTGGTTCGAGATGATTTCGAAGGATGGGAAATTGCGCTCGCGTGTTTCGATTTCCACGGTGCGATCGTCGAGTTTGCCTTCGCGCAGTTGCTGGCGCAGTTTCTCACGCGTGCGGCTGGAGGACTCGGCGAGGCTGGTGCTGGCGTCGATCACTACTCCACCAGACGAACTGGCTGATGAACTGGAATCCGAAGGACGCGAAATGGGAGGCAGGAGGATGTCGAGCAGCCGCTCTTCGGCGTTGAGTTCGGCTTTATCGGCGACGTCTTCAAGTTTCTCTTCGCGGATCATTTCGATGGCGATCTCAACCAGGTCACGGATCATGGATTCGACATCGCGGCCAACGTAGCCGACTTCGGTGAACTTGGAAGCTTCGACCTTGAGGAAGGGCGAGTTAGCCAGTTTGGCGAGGCGGCGTGCGATTTCGGTTTTGCCCACACCGGTTGGGCCGATCATGATGATGTTCTTGGGGATGACCTCTTCGGCCATTTCGGGCGCGAGCTTCTGGCGGCGCATGCGGTTGCGCAGGGCGATGGCGACGGCACGCTTGGCGTCTTTTTGTCCGACCACGTACTTGTCGAGTTCGGTGACGATTTCGCGAGGCGTCAGTTCGTCGAGCGTGACTTGTTCTTCTTCAGCGGTTCCGGGTAAATAGATGGCCATAGATGTTTGCGTAGGGACAGCCGCCCTCGGCTGTCCAAGCCGGGTCGAAGACCCGGCAGCCTTACACGGTGACGGTCGAGCTGCGCTCGACAGGACAGCCGAGGGCGGCTGTCCCTGCGTGCATTACAACTCCTCTATCGTAACCTTGTCATTGGTATAGATGCACATGCGGCCCGCAATCTTCATTGCTTCTTCGGCAATTTCTCGCGGTGAAAGCGTAGTGTGATCGGCCAAGGCCTGCGCGGCTGCCTGGGCAAAGGGGCCGCCGGAGCCAATGGCGGCAATGCCGGTATCGGGCTCAATCACGTCTCCCTGACCGCTGAGCAGGAAAGTCGTTTCTTTGTCACTGACCAGCAGCAGGGCCTCAAGATGGCGGAGAAATTTGTCGGTACGCCAGTCCTTTGCCAGTTCGACGGCGGAGCGGCCGAGGTTGCCATGATACTGCTCAAGTTTGGCCTCGAAGCGGCTGAAGAGGGTGAAAGCGTCAGCGGTCGAGCCGGCGAATCCGGCCAGAATCTTGTCCTGATAAAGGCGGCGAATTTTCTTGGCTCCGTGCTTGATTACGGATTCGCCGAGCGTGACTTGGCCGTCTCCAGCCATGACAACCTTGGCGTCGCGGCGCACGCAGAGGACGGTGGTGGAGCGGATGAGGCGAGGCTTGGCAGACTGGACGGCTGGTACAGACTTGTTTTTCTTCATGAGCACAATTTTTTATTATACAGTCGTTCAAGAGAAAGGCACGGACGCCATGCCAGTCCTGCGCGGGCCGAGGTTCGCAAAATGAAGCGACACATCGAAGGGATTTTGTGGGCGGTTTCGTTCCTCTCTCTAAGCGTAGCGGCGATGACAACGAGCCGACGGTTCTTGCTTATTGCCGCTGTCGTCTGGCTAATATCCACAGTCATTGTGATTCCGCTCCACTTCTACAGAGCCTGGCGGCGGAGGCCTGAAGTGACGAACAAGCGGCAGTACGCCACATGGGTCGGATTTGAAACATTAGCCGCCATGGCGTTGAACGGGTTGTTCGTTTACTCGGTTTCCTCTCGATAATGCCGTCGACACATCCGGCACGTGTGGGGCGGGCATTCCTGCCCGCCCTCAGCTCTCTTCAACCCAGAGCCACGGATATTCCTCAGGCTTCGCCGCAAGCGCCTTGCGAACCGGATTCTGGCGAATGTATTCAAGCTTTTCGTCAAAGCTCTCGCTAGAACGCAGAACATGATCGAATGACTCGTCTTGCCATAGCGCCCCACAAGTTCTGTTAAGCAGATTGACGCTGCGAGCCGCCGGACCCTTTATGAGCTTGAGAATGTCTTTCAACGGAAACGGCCACCCCTCCGCATTTCGCATCGGGGTCAACAACAGATGCACATGTTCTGGCATGATCACGACCGCATGGAGGTGCATCGTCCGATTATTTCCTACGAGGCAATGTTCCAGCACCAGCGATCGGCCCGCAGGCGAGAGTGGTTCATGGGTACGCTTACAAAACGTCACGAATATGGCGCGATCAAACCTCTGATAGTGTGGCAGTTTGCGGCGTTATTCGTAGGGGTTGGACTTAAGCCGAATCATGGGGTCATCATGGCTCGTTCAGCAGGAGACTTCCGTGATTCCGGCACATCCGCTTTGTGAGATATTGGCGGGCGGGCAGGGATGCCCGCCCCACACACCCTTCCTGTAAAATCCATTTAGCGCATTCGGAGCCATTCCCTTTTGTCGTTCTTGGACGAACTAAATCCGCAACAACGCGAAGCGGTCGAAACTACCGACGGGCCAGTGCTTATTCTGGCCGGAGCGGGCAGCGGGAAGACTCGCGTCATTACGTTTCGCGTAGCTTACCTGATCGAGAAGATGGGCGTGATGCCGGAATCGATTCTGGCGATGACCTTCACTAACAAGGCTGCGTCGGAGATGGCGGAGCGCGTGGAAAAGCTGGTGGGCGGGCTCAGCATCGCCAAGCCGGTGATTTCCACGTTTCATTCTTTTTGTGTGCGGGTGCTGCGGCGGGACATTGAAGCTCTGCGGATTCCTTCCTGTGTGCCGGGCCAGCCGCCGATTGGGCTAACGAAGAATTTTGTTATCTACGACGAGAGCGATCAGCAGTCGGTGGTCAAGGGCATCATGCGGCGGCTGGGTCTGGATGACAAGCAATTGACGCCGCGCAATGTCCTTTCCCGGATTTCATGGGCCAAGAATCACATGCTCGATCCGCAGGAAATCTATTTGCAATCGGCGGATCCTAAGACTGAGCGCGTTGCGCACATTTTCGAGGAGTATCGCAAGGAGCTGCTGAAAGCGAACGCCATGGACTTCGACGATCTGCTGCTCGAAGCCATGCGCCTGCTCAAGTCGGTGGCGTCGGTGCGCGAGTATTACAACCAGCGATTCCAATATATTTTAGTCGACGAATATCAGGACACGAATCGTCCACAGTATGAATTGATGCGGTTGCTGGCCGGCGCAGGGCACAATGTCTGTGCAGTCGGAGACGAGGATCAGTCGATCTATTCGTGGCGTGGGGCTGACATTCGTAACATTCTGGAGTTTGAGCAGGACTTTCCGGAAGCGAAGATCGTGCGTCTAGAGGAGAACTACCGCTCGACGCAGAACATTCTAGGCGCGGCGTCCGCGGTGGTTGCGAATAATGTCCGGCGCAAGGGGAAGAATCTTTGGACGTCTCGGCAGGGCGGGGCGAAGATCGGATATTACGAAGCTCCGGATGGCGAGAATGAAGCTCTGTTCGCGGCCGACACGATCAATCGCTACGTGCGGCAGGCGGGCGAGAATGGCGAGACGGCGCGGGCGGCCGTGCTCTACCGGACGAACTCGCAATCGCGATTGTTCGAAGAGGCGATGCGGCGCTATCAGTTGAAGTATCACGTGGTCGGCGGATTTTCATTCTACGAGCGGGCTGAGATTAAGGACCTGATTTCGTACTTGAAGGTGATTCAGAATCCAGATGATTCCGTTTCGCTGCTGCGCGTGATTAATACTCCCGTTCGCGGGATTGGCAAAACGACGATTGAAATGTTGGAGCGGCTTGCGCTTGAGACCGGATTGTCGATGTGGGGCGCAGTGGGTGAGGCGATGCAACGGCAGTTGTTGCCGGCCCGGGCGTTGGCAGCGCTGAAGGGCTTTCGCGATCTGATTGAGGACGGGCGGGCGATGCTGGCGGGGACGTTCGTGGAACGGGTGGAGGAGACGGCAACTGGGGCGAATTCGGATTCGGAGGAGAAGGCCGAGCTGCGCTCGGCTCGGCGAACGAATGCGTCCGCCCCTACGCAACCTGAGGATAGCGACATGGATTTCGATCCGGGCAACTTTAGCTTTGATTTTGCCGCTGGCGATGCCGCCAAAGACGACAGGGCGGGCGAGGACGTCCGTCGATCAATCGATGAAGATGCCGATGGGGCAGTGGCTGAGGAAGCGGTCGAGGGGTTTCGCGCTCCGGGCGCTGTGGCCAATACTGCTGAGCTCCTCAAGTTTCTAATCGACCGCACGGCATACTTCAAACAACTGGAAGACGAAGACACCCCGGAGGGATTCTCACGCATCGAGAACCTGCGCGAATTGGTGAACGCAGCCATGGACTCGCGCGATCGTGGCGAGACACTGGACCAGTTTCTCGATCACGCTGCGCTGGTCAGTGATGCCGATCAATACGACGAGCATGCGCAGATCACGCTGATGACGCTGCATGCGGCTAAGGGGCTGGAGTTTCCACTGGTGGTGCTGGCGGGGATGGAAGAAGGACTGTTCCCGCATTCGCGGACGATGCTCGAGCCGGATTCTATTGAAGAGGAGCGACGGCTGTGTTATGTCGGGATGACGCGGGCGATGGATACGTTGATTCTGTCGCGCGCCGTATATCGACGGCGTTATGGGACGGATATGCCCGAGGCTAGCGTGTCGTCGCGATTTTTGGAAGAGGTGCCGGCGCAACTGGTGGAAGAACTTGGTGGATCGCGGAGGAGCGCCGCTGGTGTGGGGACATCTCGTGTGGGGACGGGCGCCCTCGCCCGTCCAGTAGGGCGCAGCCCGGTAGCTGCCGAAAGCACCCACTATTCGTACGAAGACGAGGATCAGAGCGTCAGTTGGAACCCGGAGCGGGTCAAGCCGAAGACACAGACTCCGCTGCGGAATTACAACTCCATAGACAACATTGCTGAATTCTTTGCCTCGCGCGGTAAGAAGTTCAGCGTTCCGAAAATGCTGCCGGAAGAGCCCACGGGCCGGCGCGGATTCCGTCCCGGCCAGAGAGTCAAGCACCCGAAATACGGAGAAGGAACGGTGTATCAGCGCGAGGGGGATGGGGAAGACGCCAAGATTACGGTACAATTTCCTCGCTTCGGTTTGAAGAAATTAGTGGAACGGTACGCGCAGTTGGAAAATGCGTAGAAGGTTGCGAAAGAGTGCCGAACTCGTGACAACTGCAGATCCCTCGCTCCGCGGGGATGACAATCAAAAAAAAGAACACGGTAATTAATACCGGAAGAGAAAAGAGAAAACGCACTGATGGCAAACACAAAGAAGCTAAGTAAAGAAGAGCGCAAGAAAAGCAAACGAACCGCCCGCAAGAAGATCAAAGCGGAGAAGCCGAAGAAGCCCCGCGATTACGCGCGCGGATCGAAGAAGCGCAAGGTGAAGAAGTTGGCACGCGGACAGGCGAAACGGTAGAACGTTGGCCTGAGCAACAAGTATTGCCGGGCATGGGTTACGGCCCATGCCCGACTCCGGCGGTTAGGAGACCATCAACTCTTGTCGCGATCCACGACTGAGCCCGCAGCCGTAATCCGCACGTCTGACACGCAGGCTTTCTGTTGCAAGTCCATCGACAAACTGATTTCGGAGTCGGAGAACCCGGAACACCGGCTCAGTAAAACGCTGGGGCCATGGTCGCTGACGGCGCTGGGTATAGGCGCCATCATCGGTTCGGGAATCTTCGTACTGACAGGAACGGCGGCGGCTGGAGAGTATTTCCAGGCGCCATCGATTCTGCACGCGCAGGCGCTCGACCTGCTGGTGAATTTCCTGCGTACCGGCAGCAGCGCCGGAGCGCTCATGCACGGTCGTCCACCGGCGGGGCCTTCGATCGCCATTTCGTTTTTCCTGGTGGCGATTGCCTGCAGCTTTGCCGGATTGTGCTATGCCGAGTTAGCGTCGATGATTCCGATCGCGGGCAGCGCCTACACCTACTCGTATGCGACCCTCGGCGAGATTTTTGCCTGGATCATCGGCTGGGACCTGATTCTCGAATACGTGGTCAGCAACGTTGCGGTAGCGGTGGGCTTCGCTGGCTATACAAAAGCGCAGTTCGCGGCATTCGGCATCAACTTGCCGGACAAATGGGCGAGTCCGGTCTGGGCTTCGGGACAGTGGACCGGCGCTTATTTCAACCTTCCCGGATTTCTGATTGTTTTTATTCTCACGCTGCTGCTGGTGCGCGGGGTAAAGGAATCGGCCGAGACCAATAACATCATGGTTGCGATCAAGATCGGCGCGATCCTGACTTTTCTGGTGGTCGGTGGAATGCTGGTGAAGCCCGCGAACTGGACACCATTCGCGCCGTCTGGCTTTGCCGGAATCGTCACGGGAGGGGCAATCGTTTTCTTTACCTACATCGGATTCGATTCCGTCTCGACCGCCGCGGAGGAATCCCGCAATCCGCAAAAAGACTTGCCCTTTGGCATCATCATGTCGCTGATCGTCTGCACTTTGCTTTATGTGGGCGTTGCGTTGGTGCTGCTCGGCATGATGAAGTACACGACTTTCGTCTCGGGAGAAGCCGCCGACGCGCCGGTTGCCTACGCGATGAAGTATCTGGGCGTGCATCCATTCTTTCGGTCGGTGATTGTGATTGGGGCACTGACAGGAATGATCTCGTCGTTGCTGGTGTTTCAGTACGGACAGGCACGTATCTGGTACGCCATGTCGCGCGACGGCTTGCTGCCGAAACTATTCTCCGCGGTGCATCCGAAATATAAGACTCCGTACTGGTCGACATGGATCGCCTGTTTCGCGGTGGGAATTCCGGCGGGGTTGGTGGATATTGGCGATGCGGCTGACCTGGCCAACATCGGGACGCTGTTTGCCTTTGTGCTGGTTTCGCTGGGAGTGATTTTGCTGCGGCGCAATCAGCCGGATCGTAAGCGCGCGTTCCGCGTACCTTTTGTACCGTGGTTTCCCCTGATCTCGGTTGTTTTGTGCGGCGGATTAATGCTTGGGTTGACGCTGATTACCTGGCTGCGATTCGTTATCTGGCTGGCGCTGGGACTGTTAATCTACATCTTCTACAGCCGCCATCACAGCGAGTTTAAGAAGATCGGGTGATCGGGCCATCCGTTTTTGATTCGTCGATCAAGAGGAATTCAAAGTGAGGCACTGCCAAGTCAGATTACCCGATGGCCTGATCACCCGATGACCCGATTGCTTTAAAATCTTTCTATGCCTGCGGAGCCCTCTAGCTTTATCCTCTCGCTACCGAAGGCCGAACTGCATCTGCATCTTGAGGGATCGATCGAACCTTCCACGCTGCTCGAACTACGTCAGCGTCACGGGATGGCAGGTGCCTCTCTAGCCGAGGTCGAGCAACTCTATAACTGCGCAGACTTCAAAAGTTTCCTCTCGGCTTTCAAGGACGTGACGGGACATTTGCGTACCCCGGAAGACTACGAGTTGATCACGTACCGCTTGATGGAGCGACTGAAGGCGCAAAATGTGCTTCATGCGGAGGTCATTGTTTCGGTCGGGGTCTGCCTGTGGCGGAAGCAGGATTTCGCCCAGATTTTTGAAGGCTTGGAACGAGGGCGCGAACGAGGCGAGAAAGATTTTGGCATCTCGCTGCTGTGGATCTTCGATGCGATCCGGCAGTTCGGGGCTGAGAAGGCGCAAAGCGTGCTTGATCTCGCCATCCACCTTCACGATCGCAATGTGGTTGCCTTCGGTATTGGAGGCGACGAACTGGCGGGTCCTCCCGAGTGGTTCGCGGGAGTTTACGGGCGTGCTGCGGAGCACGGGCTTCATCTCACCGCGCACGCTGGAGAAAGCGCCGGGCCGGAATCCATTTGGGGGGCGCTCAACCTCAAAGCGGAACGCATTGGCCACGGGCTTACAGCCGAAAAGGATCCGGAACTGATTGAAGAGTTGGCTGAGCGCCAGATTCCGATTGAAATCTCCGTGACCAGCAATCTGCGGACTGGTTGCTGCGCGGAAATTATGCAACATCCGGTGCGGCGCTACTTCGACGAGGGACTGATGCTGACCCTGAACAGCGACGATCCCGCGATGTTTCGCACTTCGCTTGTCGAAGAGTATGCGCTGGTGCAGGAGACTTTTGGCTTTACGGACGAACACCTGCGAGAGTTCGCGCGCAATTCATTTGAGGCGTCGTTTCTATCGGCGGAGAAAAAGATCGGATTTTTGAATCTGTTTGACTCCGCGACCTTGCGGGCGTAGGTTCTGGCCCCGCATCATACAGCCTTGTGGCAGCCGTCACACTTTCAATGTTTAAGTGCGCGCCTATAATGTGAGCCTATGAAACTCCAAGAGAAGATTGCCGAACTCAAAAAGCGCGATCAGATGGCGCAGGAAGGTGGAGGCGCACAGCGGCGCGAGCGTCAGCATAAAGAGGGGAAGATGTCGGCGCGCGAGCGCGTTGAATTTCTACTTGATGAGGGCACTTTCGAGGAGACCGACAAACTCGTTACGCATCGCTGCAACGACTTCGGCATGGCGGAGCAGAAATACTTTGGGGATGGCTTCATCACCGGCTACGGCCGCGTCGAAGGACGGCTCGTCTTCGTCTTTGCGCAGGATTTCACCGTGTTCGGCGGCTCGCTCTCTGAGTCGAATGCAGGAAAGATCGTCAAGATCATGGATCTGGCGGCGAAGATGGGCGCTCCCGTGATTGGCCTGAACGATTCGGGCGGGGCGCGCATTCAGGAAGGCGTGATGTCGCTGGCGGGCTACGCCGACATTTTTTTGCGCAATACACTTTATAGCGGAGTGGTGCCGCAGATCTCGGCCATCATGGGGCCGTGCGCGGGTGGAGCGGTTTATTCTCCGGCGATTACTGATTTTATTTTGATGGTGGACCAGACCTCTTACATGTTTATTACTGGTCCAGACGTGATTAAAACGGTCACTCACGAAGAGGTCACCAAAGATCAGTTGGGCGGCGCGCATACGCACAACGAGACATCTGGCGTCGCACACTTCATGTGTCGCGACGATGCGGAATGTTTGTCGATGGTGCGCGAACTACTGAGCTTTATTCCGTCAAATAATCTGGACGATCCGCCGCGCAAGCCTTGCACCGATCCAATCGACCGGCTGGACGAGAAGCTGGATACACTGATTCCCGATCAATCGAACATGCCATACGACATGAAAGACGTGATTCATACGGTGGTCGATGACGGATATTTTTTTGAAATTCACGAACACTATGCGAAAAACATTGTTGTTGGATTTGCGCGGCTGAATGGGAAGCCGGTCGGGATCGTAGCCAATCAGCCGGCAATGCTCGCCGGAACGCTGGATATCAATGCTTCGGTGAAGGGCGCGCGCTTTGTGCGCTTCTGCGATTGTTTCAATATTCCGCTGGTGACGTTTGAGGATGTGCCGGGATTTTTGCCGGGCACGCAGCAGGAGTATGGCGGGATCATCCGGCATGGCGCGAAGTTGCTCTATGCGTTCGCGGAGGCGACGGTTCCGAAGGTGACGGTGATTACGCGCAAGGCTTATGGTGGAGCGTATTGCGTTATGGCCTCAAAACATATCCGCACGGATGTGAATTATGCCTGGCCGAGCGCGGAAATTGCGGTGATGGGTCCAGAGGGTGCGGTGGATATCGTCTACAAGCGGGAGTTGGATGGGGCGGAAAATCGCGAGACGGCTCGGCAGCAGAAGATCGAAGAATTTCGGGAGAGATTGGCTAATCCCTACGTCGCGGCTGATCGCGGATTTGTCGATGCTGTGATCCAGCCACGCGAAACGCGCAAGAAGCTAATTCAGGCGCTGGAGATGCTGGAGACTAAGCGGGATAAGAATCCGAGTAAGAAGCATGGGAATATTCCGCTGTAGGTAGGTTGTTGTTGCACTGCCCGCGTCTTCATGCCACAATTGAGCGAATGAAAGGCGAACACAATGGGGCCACCGAAGATTGACGAAATTGGTCCCTGGTCAGAAGTGAAGCTTGAGATTCTCAAGCGCTACGCCACGGAGTACTCCAAAATACTGGCGAATCAGTGAGACCCTTCGTTTTGGCACGTGTACATAGATGCCTTCGCAGGGGCTGGTTTCCATCTGTCCAGGAGGTCTGGCGAAATGGTGCCAGGCAGCCCGTTAAACGCCTTGGAAGTGAAACCACCGTTTCGCGAATACCACCTGATCGATCTTGATGGTGACAAAGTAACGGGATTAAGGGAGTTGGTTGGAGATAGGCAAGATGTCCACGTCCATCATGGCGACTGCAACGCAGTGTTGTTAGACGAAGTATTTCCGAACGTACGTTATGAAGATTACAAAAGAGGACTGTGCATTCTAGATCCCTACGGTTTGCATTTGAACTGGAACGTGATTCAAACAGCGGGTTCGAAATTGAGGTCGCTAGACGTCTTTATCAACTTTCCAATCTACGACATTAACATCAACGTTTTGCATCACGATCCTGAAACAGTGTCCCCGATGCACGTGGGTCGGATGAATGCGTTTTGGGGTGATGACTCGTGGCGCAAGCTCGCGTATGAGGAAACATCACCCGACCTTTTCGGGAATGTCGATGTGGAGAAAGTTTCGAACTCGAAGTTTGCAGCCGCCTTCCGTGAACGATTGAAGAAGGTCGCGGGCTTTAAGAGAGTTCCCGAACCGCTGCCGATGATCAACAAGAAAGGGTCTATTGTTTATTACTTGTTCTTCGCTTCTCAAAAAGATACAGCTGAACACATAGTCAGATATATCTTCGATACGTTTGGTAAACACTAGATCCAATAATGTCGCTTAATTCTCATATCGAATGGACCGACGCGACTTGGAACCCTGTCCGCGGCTGCGTCAAGATCAGTCCTGGGTGCAAGCATTGCTATGCCGAAACGTTTGCGGAGCGGTTTCGCGGGGTTAAGGGGCATCCTTATGAACAGGGGTTTGATTTGCGGTTGGTACCCGAGAAACTGACAGAGCCTTTTGCTTGGCGGTCTCCCAAGTTGGTATTCGTGAACTCGATGAGTGATCTGTTTCAGGCGGGAGTGCCAGATGACTATGCCGAGGCCGTCTCGCGCGTGATGGCGACGGCGAACTGGCACACATATCAGGTGCTGACGAAGCGGTCGGAGCGACTGCTGCAGTTGCTCAAGGACCAGTTACGTTTTGCGGCAGAGTTGGAAAACATCTGGTGGGGCGTCAGCGTGGAGGATCGGAAACATGGGCTGCCACGAATCGAACACCTTCGGCAGGCTCCCGCGAAAGTGCGTTTCTTGTCAATTGAGCCGCTGCTGGAGGATCTCGGCGAAATCAACTTGTCTGGTATCACATGGGTGATTGTCGGCGGTGAGAGTGGGCCAGGGGCGCGTCCGATGAAGCGGGAGTGGGTGGTTTCTATTCGTCGACAATGCCGGCAGCAGCGCGTGTCTTTCTTCTTTAAGCAATGGGGCGGGGTGCGCAAGGCTAAGAACGGGCGGCTGCTCGATGGGCGAACTTACGACGAGTATCCGGAGCGGGTGCTAAAGCCTGTGCCCGAGCGGTCCGCTTGTATTGCTTGGGCTGCGGAATTTGGTAGGGGCTTGCGGGCCTCGGCACCTGCAGTGGGGGGATGCTTACATTGTCATAGTGGGGCCCAGCCCTGCTCGGCTGGACGGGGATGCCCGTCGCTCCACAACACAAAGACAAAATAGAGAGTCCCGAGGTGATGTTGGATTCATTCGTCTCGGCCAGTAGCTCGCGTTTAGACCCTTGCTGACCTTATTCTTACAACTCCCTTGCGGGTCATTGTAAGCCGATCTTGCTCGGGCTCCGGGCTCACCGCCAACCGGATAAATCAGTCCAACGCCTCGGGACTCTATCCTGCCTTCGACAGAGGCTCCTGTTCTCCTCGACCAGCGCTTAGCTATAGACCCTCACTTGCCCTCCCAGACTCACCTCGCGGTTTTCTGGGTGACTTCGCTTGAGCCCCGGACGCTGCACCAACCGGAAAAACTTCAGAACGTGTCAAAGAACGATTATGGTTTTAACACTTTTATTTTTTACGTCAATGAAAAACGTGCGTCTGTAACTTCTTTTGCTTCAATCAAGTGCAGCTCATGCACAGCCGGGTGACACGGAAATCGTGCAATCGCATGCAAGAGGCCAGCATCCACTTGGCTTTTCGCCGTTTCTCCTTGGAAATGTGGCGGGAATGCGGCGGCTTTGTTCTTTCCTCACATCCGTCCGTGATTGTGCAAATCGGCGTTTCACCCGCATGAATTCTGCTCCCTCGTTTAGTCCGGCTGATTCTTGCGACGATACTTGCGAGGATACTTACGTCGTTGTGGTGCTTCCTCTACAATCCCAAGTGAACGCGGCTAGAGCGCGGAGGCTCGTATTGTGATGCGACTTGTGATGCGACGAACGCATTTGGCGGCAGCGGCCTGCCTGCTGGCGGCTTCTTGCGTGGCGCAGGTCTCTGGGGCGCAGGGCTTGCAGGCGCAAACTGGGGAAGAGAAGGCGGCGAAGTATATGGACTCCGTGAGACATCAGCCGGGGTTACTGCTGGCATTTCTGCAGCAGATGCCGAAGGGCGGCGACCTGCACGTCCACCTGTCGGGAGCGATCTATGCGGAGAGCTTTATCGACTGGGCGTCCGAAAATGCACTTTGCGTCGACCGCAGCACTTCGAAGCTGATTCATGCGGCCTGCGACTCTTGCGAACCGTACAAGGTCAAGCCGTCGGTGCGTTGCGCTTACCAGGATCCTATTCTCTATGACCAACTGATCGATGCATGGTCGATGCGGAACTGGCATCCGGCGGAGGAATCGGGGCACGATCATTTCTTTGCTACGTTTGAAAAATTTGGCCCGGCGATGCAAAACCACGTGGGAGTCGCTTTTGCCGAGGTTGCGTCGCGGGCGGCAGCCGATCATCTGCAATATGTTGAGGTGATGCATACGGCGGACGGAGCGCAGGCGGCGATTCTAGGGACGAAGGTCGGATGGGACGACGACTTTGGCAAGTTCCGCGAGAAACTGCTCGCCGGAGGAATGGCGGACGTAGTGGCGTCGGTCCGTACGCGGCTTGACGCAGATGAGGCACGCAAGAAAGAAGTACTGCATTGCGGGACAGCGCAGGCGGCCGCGGGATGCGAGGTAACGCTGCGTTATCTCTATCAGGTGCTGCGCGGCCTGCCAAGGGAGCAGGTTTTCGCGCAGATCGTGCTGGGGTTCGAACTGACCAAAGCGGATCCGCGCTTTGTAGGTTTCAACCTCGTTATGCCCGAGGATTATTACGTACCGATGCACGATTTTGATCTGCATATGCGGATCATTGAAGCGCTGCACAAGTTCTATCCGTTGACGCACATTTCGTTGCACGCCGACGAACTTTGGATGGGACTGGTTCCTCCTGAGGGTTTGCGCTTTCATATTCGCGAATCGATTGAGCGCGCGGGTGCGGAACGGATTGGGCACGGCGTCGCCGTCATGAGTGAAGACGATCCGATCGGGTTGTTGCGAGAGATGGCGAAGAAGAATGTGCTGGTCGAGATTTGCTTGACGTCGAATGATGTGATTCTGGGAGTGAGTGGCGATCGGCATCCGCTGCCGGTATACATGAGATACGGAGTTGCGGTGGCGCTCGCGACGGACGATCTGGGTGTCTCGCGCAGCGATATGACGCATGAATATCTGCGGGCGGTGGAGGCCCAAGGGTTGTCATATTCGGATCTGAAGCGCATGGCGCGTGCGAGCCTGGAACATAGTTTCATTCCCGGTGACAGTCTCTGGCGCGATGGGCGCGAGTTGCGGCGAGTGCAAGCTTGCCTGGACGAAAAGGCATCGGGTGATGGCATTTCCGAAAAATGTGAGAAGTTTATTGGGGCGAATGAACGAGCTCGCGTGCAGTGGCAATTGGAACGGGCTTTCGTTGAATTTGAGAGGAATTATTAGGTCATCGCCGGGCGTTTGCCCGGCAGTGGGGACGAACGCGTCCGCCGCTAGGTGATTGCGTATGACCACAGACCTTTTTACTCGCGTTGAATCTGCGGCATCATTTGTGCTTTCGCAGACTGATCTGCGACCGCAGATTGGGCTCGTTCTCGGCTCGGGGCTTGGAGCATTTGCCGACGATCTCACAGACGCCGTCCGCATTCCCTATGCACAGATTCCGACGTTTCCGCGTTCGACTGCGATTGGTCATGCGGGACGACTGGTCGTTGGTAATTGCGGCGATGTTCCGGTGGCGGTGATGCAGGGACGGGTGCATCTTTACGAAGGATACTCGGCGGCGGAAGTTGCGTTTCCGACACGCGTGCTGGGGCGCACTGGAATCCGCGCTTTGATTCTGACCAACGCGGCCGGGGGCATCAACGTGGAGTATGGGCAGGGAGCGCTGGTGGTTCTTCGCGATCACATCAATCTTCAGGGCGAGAATCCGCTGACGGGCGCGAATGATGAGCGCTTCGGTCCGCGCTTTCCCGACATGACTTTTGTCTACTCCAGGCGCTACCGGGAGATTGCGCTGGAGGAGGCGAAGAAGTTATCGATTGCTCCACGCGAGGGCGTGTATGCGGCACTGGCCGGACCAAGCTATGAGACTCCGGCGGAGATTCGGTATCTGCGCGCCATCGGGGCCGATCTGGTGGGCATGTCGACCGTGCCGGAAGCGATTGCTGCGCGGCATATGGGGACCGACGTTCTGGCGATCTCGTGCGTGACGAACATGGCAGCGGGAATTCTTGATCGAGCGCTCGACCACGAAGAAGTGCTCGAAGTGGGACGACGGGTGATGGGACAGTTCGTCGGGTTGTTGCGTGCGGTGCTGCCGCGGGTTGCGGTAGAAATACGGACGGCGGGGTAGGACGAGCTGCGCTCGCCTTTGTACGAGCCAGAGGCCCGTCACCACACGGGGATCTCTGGACTCAATGGCCTTAGCGAGGAGTGAATACCGGCTATGGCGGAATTATGTCGTAGAACGAGAGAAAACGATGTGCCATCCTTTTACCTCCCGCATCTATAATCCGGACGGCAATCGATTATCCGGAAATAATCAATTGAGGAGATAGCAATGTCTAACGTGATTCCCGAAAAATACGCTGACCTTTTCCAGAAGCGAGCATTTGCCAGTCTGGCGACGCTCATGCCCGACGGTCGACCGCAGGTCACGCCGGTCTGGTGCGACTTTGACGGTCAGTACGTTATTTTCAACTCGGCGAGTGGACGCCAGAAAGATCGCAACGTGCGGCGCGATCCGCGAGTGGCGATGTCCATTGTCGATCCCGACAATCCTTATCGCTATATGGAGATCCGCGGAACGGTGGTGGAGATTACCGAAGAGGGCGCGGACGAATACATCGACAAGTTGGCGAAGAAGTATCTGGGAGTCGACAAGTATCCGTATGGTCAGCCGGGAGAGGTTCGGGTGCTCTACAAAGTCCGCCCTGAACACACGACGGTGATGGGATAGGATGTAGCGCAAAAATGTTCCCTCCTGTAAGGAGCGGTCTGATTTCTGCGAGTCATGCATCGCTGAAGCGATACTTTATACGAAGCTGGCGTCAAGGCTGTCGGCAATCATCTTGACCGTTTCCGCAAGGTGGTTTGGCTGCACGCGGACAGGAGTGTCCGCGCCACTCGAACCGTTTTTCTCGATAACCTTTCTTGTCCTCGCAAGTCCAACCCTCAACGGAACTTCGAAGGTTTGTCTTCCGTACCAGCAGATAAGGTCGACAGACCCGCGTTTATTTTCCCGGAGGGAGTTATGGAAGTGGGCAAAAATAATGACGACGGCTTGCACGCGATCAACATTCAGGCGAACATACAGGCCAATAGTATTTCGGCGCAGCAGGTAGTGAAGGCGGCGCATGAAGAGCTGCTCCATTTGATGAGGCAGCGAGCCGAGGTCATGAAGCGGATTGGCACGGTGAAGCAGACGATTAGTGGCTTGGCGAATCTTTTTGGTGATGAAGTGCTGGGCGACGATTTACTGGAGTTGATCGATCGCAAGCCTAATGGGCGCCAGCCCGGCTTCACCAAGGCTTGCCGGAGGGTGTTGATGGAAATGCGGCGACCGCTCGGAGCGCGCGAGGTTTGCGGCGAACTGGAACGGTATGCTCCCGCAATCCTGGCGCGGCACAAGGATCCGCTAGCGTCGGTCACAACCGTTTTGAATCGTCTGGTCGATTATGGTGAAGCTCGCAGCTTGAGCAATGATCGCGGGCGGCGCGTTTGGGAATGGATCAGCGATGGCGAGCCGGGAGATACGATGGCTTCGCAAAGAACAGCGTAAAATGGCCCTCAGCGGCCAATCGGGACAAGGTGTGCAGCGCTAAGCGTTGCGCCACCCAAGGTCAACTCTCTACCCCAACTCGGCAAGCCCCTTCCCCACCTGTCGCACCCTATGCTGGCAATAGTCTGCCTTTTTCCAGATGGCGGGTTACGTGTGCATAGCTGGCGGCGTGCGGATCGTGGGTTACCATCACGATGGTCTTGTTGAAGCTCTCATTCAGGCGCTTCAGGATTTCGAGGATGTCGGTTGCGGAATTGCTGTCGAGGTCGCCGGTCGGTTCGTCGGCTAGAATCAGCGTCGGATCGCTGACGATGGCGCGTGCGATGGCCACGCGTTGCTCCTGTCCCCCGGAGAGTTGTTTGGGAAGATGATGGACGCGGTCCTCAAGTCCGACGAGTTTGAGCGCGGTCATGACGTGGTCGCGTCGCTGCTGCGGAGTCATCCTGGTCAAGAGCAGCGGAAGTTCGACATTTTCGAACGCGGTCAGGACCGGGATGAGATTGAAGGTCTGAAAAACATATCCGACATGAGTATTGCGCCATTTAGCTGATTGAGCATCGTTCAGGCGAAAGATGTTTTCACCCATCACCAGCAGTTCGCCGGATGAGGGGCGGTCGATGGCCGCGATCATGTTGAGCAGGGTGGTCTTGCCCGATCCTGAAGGCCCCATCAATGCCAGAAACTCGCCGGCAGCGATGTCGATGGAGACATTGTCGAGCGCTGTGACTTCGAAGGCGTCGCGTTTGAAGATCTTGCCCACTCCACGGGCCTGGACAACCCTGCTGCCTAGGGCTGGTTGGGCTGATGTTGTGGTAGTCGATGGAGTTGCGTTCATGATTGCCCCTTGATACGAATCTTTTGCCCGTCATGCAAATCGGCAGGCCCGGCGGTGATTAGGGCTTCGCCGCCGACCAGCGAATCCACCAGATAGCCTCCCGAACGCTGGCCCTGAACATGAACATCGCGGCGGAGAGTTTTGCCGTTGAAAGCGAGCAGGACAAACTTCGCGCCATCTTTGTCGCGCAGTGCGGCAGTAGGGACGAAAACGTATGTCGGTTTCGAGCCTGCGTTCTTGTTGTCAATGGCCTTCGCCTTGAACTGCACCGTGGCATTCATTTCGGGCCGAAGGTAGGAATCGGGTTGCAGGATCTGAACCTTGACCTGAACCGTTGCTTTCTGGCGATTCGCTTCCGGAGACATTTCGGCGATCTCGCCTTTGTAGGAGCGGTCTTTGAAGGCATCCAGGGTGACGATGCCCTCCTGTTTGGGAGACAGCTTGGCGAAGTCATCTTGCGCGATATCGAGCTCGACCTGAATGTCATTCAGATCGGCGAGGGCGACCACGGATCCGCGCGGACCGCCTTCGGCGCCGCTGGCGAACTGAGCAGTGACCAGTTCACCTTTCTCCGCGGTGCGTTCGAGAATGGTGCCGGTGACGGGCGCGCGAATGACCGTGGCATCGAGTTGAGATTTGGCGTATTCCATCTGGCCTTCGGCCTGCAGAAGGTCGCCTTTGCCGCGTTGAATTTCCTCGGAGCGGGGGCCGAGTTGCATCAATTTGAAAGCCCGCTCCAGCGAATTCATCCTTTGCTGCGAAGATTCGTATTTGGCCGTGGCATCGTCCAGGCTTTGCTTAGAGGCGACTCCCTGGGCGAAGAGATCGCGGGTGCGATCCAGGTTGATTTTGTCATTTGTGGCGGTCGCGCGCGCCTCGGACAAATTGTGATCCGCCTGCTCGATCTCTTCTGGACGCGAGCCATTCTGCTGTTCGAGCAATCGCGCTTTGGCGCTTTCTACCATGCCTCTAGCCTGTTCGTATTGGGCGCGGAATTCCTGGTCTTCGAGGCGCACCAGAACTTGTCCCTCGGTCACCTTGTCGCCTTTTTCCACGCCAATCCAGGCGACGCGGCCGGTGACTTTCGAATTCACGCTGATTTTGTGGTGCGCGACGATGTATCCGCTCGCAGAAAGGACGGTGCTGCCGGCGGAGTCGTTGCCTTCTGCTGTTGCCCGGGTGATTTCCACTTCCGGCGTCGCGGAGCCGAGGACGCGGTAGGCGAGAGCGACGATTCCCAGAAGGACGACGACGGCGATTCCTCCCAGAATGATGCGGCGCGACCAGGCGGGCGTTTCTCCGCCACCAGCACGCAACGAATGATCGATGCGCAGACTCCGCAGGTCGTCGTGCCTGCCGTCTTCGCGCTTACTGTCTTCGTGCTTACTATCCGTGGGTTCGAGGTGCGTCGGCATTTTAGTAGAAAGGATGCTCCAGCCTCATGGTTGATGCAAAATCCGAGTCGCGAATCATTGTACAAACTGAACACGAACCAAGTATGAATTATTGCCAGCGCCAGTTAGTTGTTACGCTCGCAGGGACGTCAGAATATCCTGACGGGCTGCGTGCCAGGCGGGCGCAAAGCCTCCGAGCAAGCCCATGATTATGGCAAAGGCAACCGCAGCCAGTGCTACCTCCCACGTTAGATGCAGGCTAAACACGGTTTCGCTGAAGGTTAGTGAATTGCCGATCCCGGTACTCATGCCGTTAAAGGGCAATATCAAGATAATTCCGAGAAATGCTCCCAGCAGCGAAAGCAGCAGAGCCTCAATCACGAACGAGGTGAGAATGCTGGGCCGTGAGAATCCTATGATGCGCAGGGTTGCGATCTCGCGCGAACGATAGGCGACTGCAGCGTACATGGTGTTCATGGCGGCGAAGCTGGAACCGATGGCCATGATGATGGCAACGAAAGTGCCGATGAATTTGATTGCGCCACCGGAGCTGGTTTGTTTTTCGTAATACTCAGTTTCGAGCGAGCCGTCCAATTTTAGGCGCTGATCGTCGCTGACGCGGTGTTTCAGGGCGTCGGCTGCAACCGGGTCGGTGGCCCGGAGATAGACAGAGGCAAAGCCGCCGGTGCGGTCGAAATCGGCGGCGATCTGGTTTACGTCTCCCCAGATTTCGGAATCATAGGCCGTGCCGCCGGAATCAAAAACACCGACGACCTTCCACTGTCCCTTGGCAAAGTCGAGAGTGTCGCCCACGTTGGCGCCGGAAAAACGATTGTGAATAGAATTTCCGACAACCACTTCGCGCTGCCCTGGGGTAAACCAGCGACCTTCGACCAGTTTAGCGCTGGGACGAAGGGTGAGACCGGCGGGCATCAGCCCACGGACGGACACGTTGACTTCACCGGTGCCGTCCTTACGGGGCAGCACGACAACTACCACCCATTCGCCGGAGGCGAGCGGTTCTCCCTGGCCATCCTTGGCGATGCCGGGGAGCGTCTTTAGTGTTGGAAAGAGATCGGCGTCGAAGCCTCCCGAAAGTTCGGCGGTAGAGCCTTTGCGCATGACGAGGACGTTGACCGGATCGCCGCTCGACATGAACGCCTTCTTCAGTCCCGCCAGCAGCGCCATGAGGAAGACCGCCGTGGTCACGGTGAGCGCGATGCCGAGCGCGGTCATGATGGTGAGACCCTTGCGCAGCTTAAGATTGCGGAGGTTATAGCTGATTGGAATGGCCATAAAATATCTTCGCCAGCAGCGCCTAAAGGCGCATTCATAACGCGGTTCTTGCGGTATGCCTGAAGGCATATCCCGCTACAAATCATGGTTGCAAAGTGCGCTCCTAGCCGATGTAGCGCAAGCCCTCCACGATGTCTAGTTTTGCCGCGTGGTACGCGGGTAAGATCGCGCTGAGCAATCCCAAAATTCCGGCGACGAAGAGGGCAAGCAGGAAGGTCGGGAGGGTCACTTTCATGCCAGAGAGGAACAGACTCATGCCGGGGGCGTGTGACATAGCCGATACCAGGAGAAATGCCAGCAGGCAGCCCAGCGCGCCGCCAGTCAAAGCGACCAAGACCGATTCCCCTACATAGAGCCGCAAGATCGACTGCCGGGTGAATCCGAGAGTTTTCAGAACCGCAACTTCACGCGTACGTTCGCGGATGGACATGGCCATGGTGGTGGCCGAGACCAGCAAGGTGGCAAACACGACGGCGAAACAGATGCTCAGAATAAATGCTTTCACGTTTCCAATGCTATTTATGAAGCTCAGCTGGAAGGCTTTTTCACTCTCGGTTTTAGTTGGCTCGGGAGAATTGCGAAACATATTGTCCACCGCGGTAGCAACCTTGGAGACGTCTTCGGGAGAATCGGCAAGGATGTCAAAAGTGCCAGCCTTACCGTTGGCAAACGAGACTGCTTCTTCGACGTATTTCTGGTTGAAGTAAATGGAGTTGGTGGGAGCGGGTGCGGAGTAGATTCCGCGAATGGTGAGCTCGAGATCGACGGGATAGATGTCACCCTGGAGGGTGATGCGATCGCCAAGTTTCCAGTCGTATTTCTGGGCAAGTTGGTCGTCGACGATTGCGCCGGCACGATCGCGCTGCCAGGCGAGCAATTGGTCGGGCGGGATTGTGAAGTCGGTGAATATCTTGAGAATTTCGTCTGGGTCGGTGCCGAAGCGGGCGAAGAAATTCTCCGGCTTGTGGTCTTTGTACACGCCGCCAAACCAGCTGTTGGGAGCGACGGCGACCACGCCGGGAACGGCGCGGATCTTTTCCCGGTAAAACAGCGGCAGCGATTGGGTCAAGGAGACGCGGTGGCGTGTGATGAGGCGCTGGGCAGACTGTGCGCTAAAGGTGTCCATGTAAAAGGCGCGCCAGACCGTCATCATCAGAGTCAGCAGCAGGAGCGAAAAGGTGATGCTCAGCACGGTGAGGGAACTGCGCCGCTTGTTGCGAAACGCGCTCTTGGTCACGAAACGAGCTAAGGTCATGCGACTCCCAAAGGCCAAAGATTTAATCGAAGATTCCCCAAGGAAGAGGGCCGGCCAACCACATTTACGCTAGTCCTGAGGATAAAGCAGGGGTTGCGGTATGGACAACTGCACGGAAGCATGTTCGCAAATGTTCCTTTCCTCGTCTGTTCCTTAGTTCCTTAACCGTTCTTCCACAAGTGAATCAGCACTAGCCCAATGAAGCCGATCATCCCGGCGAAATGCCACTGTCGTAGCTGGCGCTGGTTGCGACTCCCGTTTTTGAGAGTGAGACCCACCACAACCTGCAGGAACAATAAACACAATGCCAGCGTCGCCGCCCATATCCCGGTCGCGTCACTTCGTCCCATCACCGGACCCATGACAAACCAGGTATGCGTCAGCACCAGTAACACCAGTGCATAGCCAAGCCAGTAATGGGGCCACATTCTTGCGTGCAGGGTTGACCAGCGCGTCGGCAAACTTCCGGCGGATGCCCGCGGTGCGAGGTCCCGGAATAGGTATGGCATTGCGGCTTCAATCCCGACTCCGAGCACCGCCAGCCATCCCGTCACACTGACCAGAAGAAATCGAGTCATAATTATCGTTATTTATCGCGCCTTGACCTTGACGTATCCGGTGAGGATAACGATCTGATTGGCGTGCACCATATTATCGCTCGCCATTCTTGCAGTGATGTGAACCACCGCTCCCGGGTGAATATCCTCTGATTTTCCCATTACCACGGGAGTCGTGGCATCGAACAGGATCTTCATCGAGTTGGCGGTGCGGTGGTAAACGGTTTCACTCTCTTTATCGAGCACACTGCCCTCGACGCTCGCAGCGGGCGCGACGGCCGTGACCTCTAGGACGATTTTCGCCACCTGTCCGGGCTTCAGCTTTGACAAAAAAAGGGCAGGGGTCGTCTCGGCTTGCATCCGCATGGCCTTGCCCATGCTGTGCCGCATCGCCATAAAAGCGAGCAGCGCCAAGGCCACCAGCAGTGGGATCCAAATCCGATTCGTGCGAGAAGAATTCAGCGGAGCCGAAGTCATGGGGGATTCTCCTGGGGTATCTGAACCTTTCATCTGTACCCTGATATCCGTACTCTTGTGTCCCTACTTTGGGAGTGTCCACCCTATACCTTGGTACAAGGTCAAGAGCCGGGGCAACCCTGCGTTTTGTTGGGCGTTGCCAATACTGGAGCGAAGCACTGCAGAGGCGCCGTCTCCAGTTGAGCGATGAAGGTCAGCAATTGGCCGCGCATGGTTTTCAGCAGGCGCAATTTCTGCTCAACCTGTTGCAGGCGGCGGCGTGCAACGCCGGCCATCTGTTGCATTTCGCGCGGTCGCTGTTTCTGGGTGCGGTCTTTAAGAGATGGCAGTCTTGCGACGGTTCGATGCAGGGGAAGCAGTTGAGATATCTCCTGTAATGTAAAGCCCAGCTCCTGCGACCGCCTGATGAAGCAGAGAGCTTCCAGATCATTTTTATCGTAGCAGCGATAGCCGGAGCCGGATCGCAGAGGCTCGGGCAAAATTCCCCTGCGCTCGTAGAAGCGAACGGTCTGAATATTTACAGCGGCTTTGGCAGCAAGTTCACCGATCGTCATGTCCCGATTGTGAACCCTATACCTTGGTATGGTCGATAGGGAAACAGGATTCAGGTTTTAGTCGGGCGACGGTCGCCCTAACCCTCCAGCGTTTGGCGGCCGGGCAAGGACGCCCGGCTCTACACCTAAATCTGGCCGCGGCGGACGGACAAGGGAGTCGTCCGATTCGCCTTTCGTGGCGACTTTTCAGTACTTTGGTAACTCTCGGTTGTACAGGTGACGGCGGTATTCTAGGGGTGATTCTCCCCCTGTTCGGAGCCAACTTAAATTCAGGGTGTAGTGCGGCTTATCACCGCGAGGGCTAGGTTAATGGCGACGATGTTCGGCCGTTTCGAAATCCAGAGTGAACTTTCCAAGTCAGACACTGCCTTAATTTATAAGGCGGTGGACACGGAAACGAACCAGGTAGTGGCGCTGAAGACGCAGAGTCTAGCGCCCCTCGGCGATCGCACCGACGCGTTTGTGGAGACGCTGATTGCAGAAGGCGAGAGCACGCGCGATCTCGTCAGCCAGAATATCGTGCTGCTCTATGGCGCGGGCGAAATCGACGGCCAGTTCTGCGCGGCAATGGAGTACATCCAAGGCAACAGCATCGCGACCATGTTGGCGCGCAAGGAAGGTTTCTCCATCTGGGATCTGCTCGACATAACGCGCCAGGTTTGCGCGGGCTTGGAGCATGCGGCTACGAAAGGTGTGGCGCACAGCTCGCTGGAGCCGGCGAAGATCATGGTGCAGTGGGATGGGATGGTCAAGATTCTCGGCTATGGCATCTCCAACATGAGCCTGATTGAGGCGGAATCGGGAAAAGGGTTGGGCCGGCTCATGCCCTATTGTTCTCCGGAACAAATCCGGGGAGAAGCCATTGACCTGCGTTCGAACGTGTTCACGCTGGGAACGATTCTTTATGAAATGGTGGTTGGACGGCAGGCGTTTGACGCGGCCGACCCGGTCACGCTGGTTGAGCGGATTGAGAATGAAATGCCCCCGAGCCCGATTTCGGTCAATCCCAAGATTCAACCCGCGGTCAGCGCGCTGATCATGAAAGCGCTTGCGAAAGATCCTGGCGAACGTTATCAGAGCGCGCGCGAACTGGTGGAGGATCTGGAGAAGTGCAAAGAAAACGGCGGCAAGAAGGGCTCCGCTGAGACCAAGAAGCCGGTGGCGGCTCCGAAGGTTGCGGTGAGTAGTGCGGATCGCGCGGCGGCGGCCAGCAAGTTTGTCTCCTCTGCTTCGAGTGCAAGCAAGCCAGAATCTTCCGCTTCCCCTTCAAAGGTGGCACCGGTTGCGGCCAAGCCGGCTGCTCGAGTTGCCCCGCGACCAGTGGCTCCCCCGCCGGTTTCTGCGGCACGAATCGAGGCGCCCGCCGAAACCAAGGCCAGCGCGGCCGTTGCAGGGGCGGCTATGGGAGGGAATGGGTTCCACGCTCCGGAGGCTGATTCACCTTCGAAAGTTTATTCGAATTCCCATGCGGAGTCCGGTTCGAATTCGGGCTCAGCCGCCATTAGTGACTTCGAAGTCAGTGCTTCGTCATCGCAGGGCGTGGAGAGCCCGGTTTTGTCGGCACCATCGCTAGCAGAGGCGGAGCCGGAAACCGAGCAGCAGGCGCCGCGGGCAGCGGTCGATCCCATGATGTCAGAGCCGGCGACCTCCTCATCGGGCAAGAGTTTTTCTGATCTGGCAGAGATGCCTCCGCTGAAGGAACCTGTATTTGCGCCGCCGCCCGTTCCGGAACCGGTAGAGCAGACGCGTCCGCGTTCCGAAGTGAAGATCTATCCGCGGGAAGAAGAAAAACCAAAGATTCAGCCGCGGGAGGTGGCGCAAAAGGCGATGCATGAAATCGCCACCGTCCCGCCGCGGCTGATGCTTTATTCGATCCTCGGCGCTCTTGGACTGATCCTGGTGATTGCGATCGCGGTCTTTTTTCATGTGCGCTCGGAAGACGATGGTTCGACGGCTGCTCCACGGCCGACGAAGGCGGCAAGCTCTCATTCAGGCGCAAATTCAAATCAAGGTTCGAACGCAAGTGCCAGTGGAACCCAGCCGGCTGCTGTGGCTCCGGTGGCGTCGCAAATCGAGAAGCCGGCTCCGCCAGTCCCACCCATTTCGGAACCGAAGCCTGACCTGACGGTGCGGCAAGTCGAAAAGCGCAAATCGAGCAGCAATCGGCGCGCGCCCGCTCCAACGCCGGCTCCGGTGGTGGTATCCGGTCAGGCGCTGATCGACTCCAACCCGCAGGGAGCGCAGTTTCAGGTAGATGGAAAAAGCGATCCGTCGTGGGCCACACCCTATACCCTGGCGAGCCTGAGTCCGGGGAAGCACATCATCTCCATCAGCAAGCCCGGGTACTCCTCCGACGTACGGTCGGTTGATGTTATTTCCGGCAGCAAATCGTCTCTGATGGTTCATTTAGCGCCGATCAACGCACTGCTAGTGGTGAACAGTACGCCGCCCGGCGCCAACATCATCATCGATGGCAAGCCGAGCGGAAGAGTGACGCCGGCGCAGTTCGCGGTAGAAAGAGGAAGTCATACTGTTCTCTTGCGCAAGCAGGGGTTCCTCGACGAGACGGTCACGGCCGACCTCGGTCCGGCACAGAATTTCCAGTACGCACCGGCGCTCCGAGCGCTTGGTAATACAGAGGACATGCGAACGGTAGGCAAGTTCAACCGGCTGTTCGGACGCGGTGGAGAAAACGCGGCCGGCATGGGCTCCATCATGATTCACACCACGCCGAAAGGCGCGCAGGTAGCCATCAACCAGCAGCTTCTGGATAAGGAGACGCCGGTTGGCGTGGTGGTGGGGCCGGGAAACTACATCGTGGATATCACGCTAACGGGTTTCAAACCGGTCCACAAGGTCATCAGCGTTGACAAAGGCGGCAAGACGCCAATCGACGAAATTCTTGAGCATGAATAAGCGGCTGAGCGGACCTTGCTTGCGGTATTTCTTGCGAGGGCACTCTCCGTGGCTATCTTCGTGCGCCATCAATCGGAACCTCAGCAGTAATCATCTATCAGCATGTCATTGAGAGCCGTAGTCGCTGCGGTAAGGCCGCTGCGCTACCCAAATCCAGAGCCAGATCCAGTTTTTTCTCGAACTACCTCCGCGAACCACAGCGGTGATGCATGTCACATCCGCGGCTAGGGGGTGGGCGCAGAATAGGGTTACGAGGAAGTGCCATGATGCCTCCGCCACCTATGCCCGGCAAGTTGAGTCCCGAGTTGTTGCGGGCGCTGCATGGGATCGAATCGGTTCGACGGTTCGCCCAGGGCGCCACCCTGTTTCAGGAGGGTGAGTTAGCGACGGGTGTTTACGTGGTTGAAAGTGGCGAAGTTCGTGTCCTGCTTCGGAACGGTCAGAGTCAGAAGCAACTGCTTGAGGTCGTGGGTCCCGGAACCATGCTCGGGCTGAGTGAGACCATGAACGGAGAAAAATATCGGGTCACGGCTGAGGCGAGTGATCAAGCGACCGCAGCCTTCATTCCACGGCAAAAGTTCCTGGAGTTTCTGCGCGAGCACGGCGATTACTGTATGCAGGTAGTGCGGCTGCTGAGCGAAGATTTGTACGGTCTCTACTACAAATTCCGCAGCATCACTGCGCATCCGGGGCGTCCGCGACAGCGTCCCTTGGATGAGCAGTTGAATTAACTGTCAGGTTTCAGGCGGTAGTGGTACGACTGAAGTGGTGCGTTTTCTGATTTGCTCCAGCGTAGTCTTGGGTGATCCAAGGCGAGGGGAGTTCCGTCTAGGCTCGACTTTTCAGTAAGAGTTGAAGTCGTGCCCTATATAAAAGCGATATGAGATGGCTTCACTCTCAAACTTCGGTGTGGCATTTGCTGAGAACTGACGGCTTCTTCTTAGTTCGCTTTGAAATTAACGGTGATTTCGGTTTGGATTTCTACGGGAGCGCCGTCGAGATAGTAGGGCTTGTATCTCCACTGGCGAACGGCTTCGAGCGCGGCACGCGCGAGGGTGGGATCGCCTTTGAGCACCTTCAGATTCGTGACGTTGCCTTCTTTGTCGATGGTCGCTTCGATGAGCACCGCACCGGAGGCATGAGTTGCGAGCGCGGATTGCGGATACTTGGGCGTCACCCGCTTGATCAGCAGTCCCTGCGACACCCCTTGAGAAATTCTCATTGTTTCGAATGCGGGCTTAGGAATATCTACCGATACTGAAGACACCAGGCCGCCCAAGTTGCTGTTTTCCGCCGGAGCAATAGTGGGGGGCACGGGCGAGGACTCCTCGTCCTGAATCTTTTTCCTCGGTGCTGTGCCATTCAAATTCACATGAATGGGCGCCCGCTCAGCTTTCTTGGCGTCGGGAGTTGCGTCGACTCGAATGACAGGAATATTAGTTTCGCCCGCCGATGTATTGCCGGGCGGCAGTGTTATTGCCGTTTTAGAAACTGCGAGTTGGGTGGTAGAACTTGACTGGTCGGGAGTCGGTTTCGAAAGCGCCGCCACGGGGGAAGGCATGGGCTTGAGGGCAGACGCGGGCTGTGCCGAGTCCTGGGGCGCGCTTACATGCTGCGGAGGTAGAGTTGCGCTGGGCTTGCTCAGTTTATCGTAACCAAAGTACCCGAGCGCGGCCAGTACCAAGACCGCTGCGGCCACGACCAGAATCTTCTTGATGCCCCCGGATCCCCCGGAGTCTTCTTCGCCCAATGCAGCAAAGGACGGGGTACTGCCGAGGGTTCCCGAACTGAAAGACGGGGCTGGAACGACAGCCGGCAGTGATGTTGCAATCGCCGCAGCGTCGGACTCCGCGTCAAAATGGGCAGTCTCCGCTTGAAATATGGTGCTCTTTCTTGCTGGTGAAGCGTTCACTTCTTTGGCCGGAGCTGGAGCAGCGGCGGATCCCGAGAGCGATTTCACGACTTCGTTTCTTACTATATCTGGGTTAGTGCCTGGAGAGGCGGACAGGTGTAACTCTGCCGTTGTTGCAGGCGTGATCGTATTCTGAGATTGTGCTGCGGGCGTGGGAGCGGCCACCGGTTTCTCTTCAACCTTAGTCGACGCGGTCGCTTGCGGAAACTGCACCGGTGCTGCCAGCGGAATCGTCGTCGGCTGCGAAGCTGCAAATTCCGGCGCCGCTTCGGGAACATCTTGCGGCACTGGACGATGGTTTGACGGCGGAGCCATCGTTGCCGGTTGTCTTTGCTCGGACGCATCGGACCGATTGGGTTGATTGGGAGGCATGGTCGGATTGGATGGCTGGGATGAACTGCTGGCCGAAGTTGGAGTTGTTTTGCCCGCTGGAACAGTGGCTACCGCGCCAGCGGCGGCATCTGAGTTTTTCCGCAGAAGTCCGCGCGCTACCCGAAGCGTTCCCCGGGCCTGCTCGACATTGATCGGCTTGGTGAGCACTAGGTTGGCGCCGATGCGGTAGGCTCTGGTTACTCCCGCCTGCCCTTCGACCAAAGCAATTGCCAATGAACCCTGATTGGAGCTGGAATTTCTCGCGCTCTTGAAAAGCAGAGAAGCGTTTTGCTCGTTCTCACTGTCTATGACGACAGCGTCGTAACGCTGCGACATCAACTTCTTGACCGCGGCAAAAGGTTCTTGCACCGCTTCGATGGTGAAGTCCAATTCGCTGAAGACCTGCCTTACAACGCTCGCCAGTTTTTCGTCAGCACAGAAGAGTAAAGCTTGGTAACCCATAATGAGGCCATCCTAGGTAATGAAGCGATTACCAGCAAGTTACGTGGGTAATTGTGTAGGGAGTGATAGCGGAGGATGTTGCCGGTTGGATGGGCCTGGAAGTCCTACTCAGGGCCGCTGAAAGTCCACGATGACGACGGTCTGGAAGGACTGAGCCTTTCCGTCGCGGACATACGGGCGATAGCGCCATTGCTTTACGGCTTGGATGGCGGCGGTGGCAAGCACCGCGTTTCCTTCGACCAGTCGCAAGCCCTCAACTTTGCCATTCTCATCCACGACGGCCTTGAGGACAACGGTTCCGTCGGCTCCGGCAGCGCGAGCTTCGACGGGATATTGCGGCGGAATGGTGTGAGCCAGCCGATTTTCCGCACCTTTGGACGATAGAATGACGGCGGTTTTTTCGCCCGGCAGTGGGGCATTGGACAATGCGCCGGTGGCGTCTCTCGTGCTGCCATTGTTGCTGCTGGATCCGATGTCGGCGGGCTTGATGTCATTCTGTTTGCTCGCCCCCGGTTTAGTGGGAGGCGGTGTGGTTGTGGTCACCGAAACTGGCGGACCAACCGAGACGCTGGGCGTAGCCGGCGACTGAACACGAAGGGGCGCAGGAACGGAGGCCGCTTGCGTTGGCGAACCCGACCCTGAGCTTTGCAGCGAACTGGTCGCGGAATCTGGAGCGGCCGATGATGATGTATTCGAATCGGCTGCCGAGGCCGGTGCCGGTGCCGCGATCTTAGGCGGAACCGGCTGAACCGTGGGCTTTGCTGCGGGTGCCGAAGTCGTTGGCAACGCTATTCCGACCAGTGTCAGGATGCTATCAACCTGCGGTTGAACGATGGCTCGGAATCCTGGCTGATACGTCCATGCGGCATAGAAGCCGCCAGCGGCGAGCGCAAGCATCAGCAACGCGACCAAGGAACCGCGCGGTTTCGGCCGCTCTTGGCGATAGGAGGAAAACAGCGCAGGATCAGTTTTAGCGGCGTGTGTATCTCGGGCCCCGTGAACTGACTCTGAACGCACTGGCTCTGAAACTGCTGCCTGTGAAGTTCCCTTGGGCGAATCACTGTCTTTGTCTTTGTGCGGATCGGGTGTCTGCGATTCTGCTTTCCGCGATTCAGCGAGTTTTGCTTCCGCCCGTTCCGATTCCTCCAGTTCCGTTCTCTCCAATTCGGCCATCACCGGGTCGTCGGAAAGCGGGAGTCTGGGTTTCGTAATCAGCGACGGCGTGTGTGCCGAAGATGATTCTGACGGACGTGATTCCGAGAACGATGCTGACTGCGGATTCAACTTTGGACGAGCCGCCGGAGCATCGATCTGATCCTGATCGACATCCATATTCACATTGGGGTGCAGCTTCGGAGTTGCGACCGAATGCAGAGTTGGCGCGGAGAGCTTCGAAGTCGCAGCGTGCGAAATAGTAGTAGAAACGAAGCTGGGCGCGGGATCGCCAAAGCTAGTTAGTTGCGAAGAAGCAGTGGCTACGGTCACGGGAGCGTGGTCTCTCGTGATATCAGAGCTAGTGGCCAAGTCAACCGTGGCGGCGCTCGCCAATTCGGTGGAAACAGTCTCCTCCGGTTGAACGGTCTTTCGCACGCGGCCGACGGCGGTGCGTATGGTGCCTCGAGCCTGATCTTTGGCGACCGGCTTGGTTAGAATCAGTTCCGCGCCCAGGCGAAAAGCAGTGGGCAGGCCCGCGCGGCCGTCGACAATCGCGATTGGGACAGGGTTGTTACCGTTCTTTCCACGGCGGCAGACGTCGAAGATCAGCTTGGCTGCTGGCAAATTTTCGCAATCGACCAGGACCAGGTCGAAACTGTGCGAATTAAGTTTTTGGGCAGCGGATACCCCGTCCAGAGGACGCTCGCAGGTCACTGACATTTCTTCCAAAACGCCAGTAATTGCAGTGACCGCCTGGTCATCCGGCGACAACAGCAAAGCATGGAACATAGCTCTCTCATGCTAGAAACCGCGGCCGAAAGCCGCAAGTTACCGCGGTAAGCGGGGACGCTCCCCATAGTTTGAGGGAAGTTTGAGCGCGGCTCAGGGAAGCCGCTAGTTTCCCCCGGTGGCCGACTCCGGTGGAGGATAGACAATCGAACCACGGAAGGCCGATTTGTCGGTTGGAGCAAAATCAGGGAACGGGAGTTTGTGCTGTTCGCGCCATTGCTGGACTTCTTTTTCGGCTGCCGCTGCCTTCTCTTTGTCGAGGCTGGAATCGCGCGATAGGTACAGGGTTTGAGAAGGGAAGGCGAAAGCGCTGCCTGATTCCTGGACGATATCCATAATCCGCAACAAGAGGTCTTCGCGAATGGCGAGGAATTGGGTGGAGTCGCGAGTGAGCACGTAACTGGAAATTTCAAGGCGCAACGCGCTGGCGTCGAAACTAGCGAAGCGGATGCTTGCCGTGTCGCTTTCGATTTTCGAATGCTCGTAAAGCATGCGGCGAATTTCCGCCAGCAGGTAGCGTAGTTGGTCCGCCGTAGTCTCATACCGAATCGCGAGCACCGGATTGAACTGAATCTTGTCGCGCCGGGTGAAGTTTTCGATACTCATAGTGGCGAGCGCGCCATTGGGAATGGAGAGCTCCGTGCGAGCGTCGGTGCGAACGCGGGTGGAGCGGAGGCTGATATCTTCCACGGTTCCGGTGCGATCCGCGAATCGGCAGTAGTCGCCGACGCGGATGACTTCGTCGGCGAGAACGGAGATCCCGCCGAAGAGATTTTCAAGTGTCTTCTGCGCGGCGAAGGCAATGGCCAGGCCACCGATGCCAAGGCCGGCGAGCAGGGTTGTCAGGTTGAAGCCGAGGATACCGAATACGGACAGGGCCGCGACCACCACGACCAAGGCTGTGAGCAATCGCTCGGCCAGCACCATCAGAGTTCCGGTGCCGATGCGACCTCCACTGATGGCGTGGATGCGAAGGCGCTGCATGGTGAGGGTGATGGCACGCAGCAGAAACCAGAAGAAGCCGATGCTGATGAAAACCCAAATGACCCGGTAGTAATACAGACGTGGCAGCAACGGCAGTCCGATATAGGTGGCGATGACGCGGTCAGCCAGTCCGCTGAACATGACCAGCAGCGGTGTAGACATGCGGTTGTAGGCATGCAGGTTGGGACGATTTCTGAACTTGAACCAAAGCCGGCGCGGAATTGCCAGCACTAGAACTATCGTCCATCCGATCGCAATGGCGAGTGGAATGGCGATGAGAAGCGCCAGCCATTGCCAGAGAGGCATCCCCAGAAAGACATTTCGCACCAGGCCTGGTGGGAGTTTGTTTTCTACCTGACGAGACTCGACGTTGTCGTACAGTTCAGGAACCTTGCTGAGGGTGTCGGCCGAAAAGAGCCACACTTTCCCCGCCGTCGGATCGGTGACGCGGACGAGGACAACTGGAACATCCGCGTCGCGGCTGGAAAAGGCACCAATCGTCTGCTCTTCGGCAGTGCCGTAATCTGGATTGCCCTCGGGGCGAGTGCTGATGCTTCGCAGGCTGCCCACGAAGGAGCTATCCATCAGTACTTTCAGCTTGCCAGCGATGTCGGGTCCCTGGGACTGGCGATGGGCGGCGCTCATTTGCAAGTAATCGGCGGCGGTTTTCTCGTTTCCATCTTGTGCGGCTTGCAAAAATCCGAGCACGGTTCCAGATGGCGTGTCGCGTCCCAATTGATCGGCGGGCGTGACGGCGGGCGTCGCGGCTTGGGACCCCGGCTTCAGCAAGCTGGTGACTTGGGCAACCAGGGACTGGGCCATCAGACTGGGACCCAAGAGCGAAACGAGAAGAATTAACAGCGCCAATTTTTTCATTTGCAAAACTTGTGTACTCCGTCCGGGTAGCGCTGGCATCTTGCCGACCGTGGTGAAAGCCTGCCCAGAGATTGCCAAAGACGCGCCTCGCTTTCGGACCGGCATCCAACAAAGGCCCCGGAGCCGCCCGGGCGGCGGCGCCCCACATCTACCTTTTGGGACGATAGATATCGGTCGCCTGTCCGTAGAAGACTTCCGCTGCTTCCATCATCGTCTCGGATAAGGTTGGATGCGGGTGGATGGTCATGCCGACGTCGGCGGCCAGAGCGCACATTTCGATGGCGAGCACTCCTTCGGCGATAAGGTCACCAGCGCCAACGCCCACGATTCCGACGCCGAGCACGCGCTCCGTTTTTGGATCGACGAGCAGCTTGGTGAGTCCTTCCGGGCGGTCGAGGGTAACGGCGCGTCCTGAAGCAGCCCAGGGAAATTTCGCGACGGTGATTTCGCGTCCTTGTTCCTTGGCTTGCGTTTCCGTCAGACCGGCCCAGGCTATTTCAGGATCGGTGAACACGACTGCCGGGATTGCATTTGGCTCAAACGCTACTTTGTGTCCGGCGATGGCTTCAACGGCGGTGCGTCCCTCATGCATCGCCTTGTGCGCGAGCATCGGTTCGCCCGCGACGTCGCCGATAGCATAAATTGTGGGGTCGGCGGTCTGGCGCTGTTCGTTGATTTCGATGAATCCCTTCTGGTTGACTTTGACTTTTGTTTTGTCGAGGCCGGGGATTTCGGAGTTGGGGCGACGGCCGACGGACATCAGCACGCGGTCGAAGACCTGTTCTTTTTCTTTTACGTTCGGACCATCGAGGGTCACGCGGATACCGTTTTTTTCGTCTTTGAGAGACTTGACCGTGGTGTTCAGCAGGATCGCGGCGAAGAGTTTCTCGAGACGCTTGTGGAGAGGGAGAACCAAGTCGCGGTCGGCCCCGGGCAGTAGGCCAGACAACATTTCTACAACTGTCACTTTCGTCCCGAGCGTGGCATAGACCGATCCCAGTTCCAATCCGATGTATCCACCACCGATGACGAGCAGCGTTTTCGGAACGTCAGGGAGATCGAGAGCGCCGGTTGAATCCATGAGGCGCGGGCTGTCGAGTTTCAGGCTGGGCACGACCGTCGGACGAGAACCGGTGGCGATGATGATGCGGTCGAAGATCAGATTCTCTTCACCGCCAGCCGCGGTCTTTGTGATTTTGAGCGTGGTCGAATTCACAAACGCGGCTTTGCCCGACACGAACGTGACCGAGCGCTGCTTGGATAACTGTCCTAGTCCGCCGGTCAGTTTCTTGACTACACTTTCTTTCCATCCGCGGAGCTTGTTGAGATCGACTTTGGGCGCGCCGAATTCGATGCCCCAGTTCTTCGCCTGCTCGGCTTCTTCGAGCAACTTGGCCACATGCAGCAGGGCCTTGGACGGGATGCAGCCGCGATATAGGCAGACGCCGCCGGGGTTCACTTCCGGATCGATCAGCGTAACTTTCATGCCCAGGTCGGCAGCCAGAAATGCAGCGGCATAACCGCCGGGGCCACCGCCGATTACTGCGATACGGAGATTTGAATCGTTCGACATTTTCGTTTTCTATCCTTAATTTAGTGGCTAAACTTTCACCGCCAAGGCGCAGAGCACGCGGAGAAATGCAAAAGATGCTGAAAGCAAATGCCGCGAATCGCTGCGGGTGCAACCCATTGCCATTCCGGGCCCAAGTCCAGCAAGCAAAGGCCTTTCTCGGCGAACTCTGCGTCTCGGCGGTGGAAGCTCTTATCCCTGAACCGAAAGCAGAAACGGCTGCTCAAACGCTTCCGCGATCCAGCGCAGAAAACGCGCGGCATCGGCTCCGTCGATCAACCGGTGATCGTACGAGAGGGAGAGCGGCAGAATCAAGCGCGGCTCGAATTTGTTGTTCACCCACTCCGGCTCCATGCGCGAACGCGAGAGGCCGAGGATCGCGACCTCGGGATGATTCACGATGGGAGAAAACCCGGTGCCGCCGATTCCTCCGAGATTCGTGATCGTGAAGGTGCCGCCTTCCATCTCTTCAGTCGCCAGCTTGCGGTCGCGCGCTTTTTTCGAGAGTTGGGTCATTTCCGCCGCTAACTCGACGATATTTTTCTTGTCTACGTCGCGGATGACTGGTACCAACAGTCCGCGATCGGTGTCGACCGCGACGCCGATGTTGATGTACTGCTTGTAGACGATTTCTTCCTTTGCCATGTCGATTGAGGCATTGAACTGGGGAAAAACTTTCAGGGCTGAGGCGCAAACTTTGAGCGCGATCGCGGTGACGGTCATCTTGCCGCCGGCTTCTTCCGCGCGCGGCGCGAATTTTGCGCGGAGCTGTTCGAGTTCGGTGATGTCGGCGCGGTCTTGCTGGGTGACGTGCGGAATCGTGTTCCAGGCTTGGCGAAGATGCTCGGCGGTCTTGCGCCTCACGCCGCGCATCGAGACGCGTTCTGTTTTACCCCATTTGGCGAAGTCGGGTAGTTCGGGTTCGACGAAGCTGCCGCGTGGAAGTTGTGCCGCGGCGGCCGCCGCCAGGAGCGCATTCTTGGCGCACAGTTTCACGTCATCTTCACTGATGCGGCCGCCCGGACCGCTGCCCGCCACGCTGTTAATGTCGACACCAATCTCGCGGGCCAAGCGACGCACGTGGGGCGCGGCTGGCACGGGGTCGCGGTGTTCGGTGCCGGCAACTTTACCGAGTTGCACGGGCATGGTGAATTGTGGCGCCGAGGTCTGCGGTTGATCCGGTGGCAGCGCCTGTTCTTCAGTTTTGCCTTCGGCTCGCATGGCCAGTTGGAAGCCGAGTCTCGCCGCTTGCTGTCCAGACATGTGTTCTACGGGCTGGTGCCTGCGCGGAGGTTCTGGCCGGGCGACTGCGCCGCCCTCCAGTGTAAAGATGACCTCGCCAACCTTAACCTTTTGTCCTTCCTTGACCTTGACATCGCGAACCACGCCGCCGACTGAAGATGGAACTTCGACCACGGCCTTGTCGGTTTCGAGTTCCATCACGGGCTGGCCTTCAGAAACGCGCGTGCCGGGCGAAATCAGCAATCGGACCAGATCTCCGGAGTCAATGTTCTCACCCAGTTCAGGAAGTTTGAATTCACTAGCCGTGAGCAAAGGCGCAGGCATGGTTCTCTGGTCAGACGGAAATGAAGACGGAGGGGCCGGCTTCGATGGCGCCACTGAAGCAGAAGCTGGAGAGGCTAGTACTGCGGGAAAAACAGCCGCCGACTGCGAGGCCTTCTTCGCAGGCTTCATTCCGGCTCCGGCTCCATTTTCGACGGTGAAGATAACCTGCCCTACGCGTAGCTTGTCGCCCTCTTTTACGCGAATTTCTCCGACGGTGCCGGTCACCGACGAAGGCACCTCTACCACCGCCTTGTCGGTTTCGAGCTCCATCACAGGCTCGCCCTCGGCAATGCTTGCGCCGGGCTTGATCATGAGGCGGACCAAGTCGCCGCTTTCGATGTTCTCGCCCAGTTCGGGCAGCTTAAATTCCGTTGCCATTCTTACCTTTATCCTCAATCCCGGGTGCAGGACGGGTGACGCGCCTGTCTCTCCACTAACTGGTGGCTGGGTTGCGTTTTTCCGGATCGATGCCTAGATCGCGGATTGCTTTCTCCAAAACTTTCGTCTCTACGCCCAGCGCATGTAGAGTGGCGAGCACGATATGCTTCGCGTCCACCTCGAAAAAGTCCCGCAGGGACGCACGATTCTCACTGCGGCCGAAGCCATCGGTGCCCAGTGAAACCAGCTTCCCCGGGACCCACTGCGCGATGCTGTCGGGCAGAACCTTCATGTAATCCGATGCCGCAATAAAGGGGCCGGATGCGCCCTTCAGGGTTTGAGTAACATGCGGCACTTTCGCTTTCTGTGTGGGATGCAGCATATTCCAGCGCACGCAGTCATTGGCTTCGCGATAGAGTTCCTTGTAACTGGTTACGCTCCAGACGTCGGTGGCTACGCCATAGTCTTTTTCCAGAATTGCCTGCGCTTTGAGCACTTCGAACATGATGGTGCCGCTTCCCAGCAGTTGCGCACGCAGCTTCGCGTTTTTCTTTTCCGAAGTGCGGTAACGGTAGAGGCCTTTGAGGATGCCTTCGCGAATGCCCGGCTGGTTGGGCATTTCGGGCATCGGTAGCGGCTCATTAGTGACCGTCAGATAGTAAAAGATCGACTCGCCATCGACGTACATGCGCTTGATGCCATCCTGGATGATGACGGCAATCTCATACGCGAAGGCCGGATCATAAGCGAGCAGGTTCGGGACGGAGAGTGCCAGTACATGGCTGTGTCCATCCTGATGCTGCAGACCTTCGCCAGCCAGCGTCGTTCTTCCCGCGGTGCCTCCGATGAGAAAGCCGCGGCAACGCATGTCGGCGGCCGCCCAGATCAGGTCTCCGATACGCTGCAACCCGAACATCGAGTAATAAATAAAGAAGGGAATCGTGTTGATTCCGTGATTGGCATAGGCGGTACCGGCGGCGATGAAGGAACACATCGATCCCGCTTCGGTGATGCCCTCTTCCAGAATCTGGCCGTTTTTCGCCTCCTTATAATAGAGGAGCGTATCCATATCGACTGGCTCATAGAGTTGGCCCACGTTCGAATAGATTCCGACCTGTCGGAAGAGCGCCTCCATGCCGAAGGTGCGGGCCTCGTCGGGAACCACGGGCACGATGAATTTTCCCACTTCAGGGTCGCGCAGCAACTTCGAGAGCATGCGCACGAAGACCATGGTGGTCGAAGCATCACGACCTTCGGTGCCCTTATAAAACTCTTCAAAAATCGCTTCGGAAACCGGCTTCATCGGCGTGGCGCGGACCTTCCGAACCGGCATGTATCCGCCCAGTTGTTGACGGCGCTCCTGCATGTACTTGATTTCCGCGCTGTCGTCGGCGGGGCGATAGAAAGGAGCATCGTGAAGTTCGCCATCGGGAATCGGGATGCCGAAGCGCGAGCGGAAAATTTGCAGTTCATCGTCGTTCAGCTTTTTCTGCTGGTGCGTGATGTTCTTGCCCTCGCCCGCCTCGCCCAGTCCGTAGCCCTTGATGGTCTTGGCGAGAATGATGGTCGGCGATCCCGCGTGGTCAACCGCGGCCTTGTATGCGGCGTGCACCTTGATCGGGTCGTGACCGCCTAGTCTCATGCGGGCGAGTTGCTCGTCCGAAAGATGCTCCACCATCTTCAGCAGGCGTGGATCGGTGCCGAAGAAATTCTGCCGGAAATAGGCGCCGCTCTCGACGAAATATTTCTGATACTGCCCGTCGGTAATTTCGCCCATGCGCCGGACGAGCAAGCCATCGCGATCGGCTTGAATGAGGCGATCCCAATCGCCGCCCCAGATTACTTTAATGACGTTCCATCCCGCGCCGCGGAAAATGGCTTCGAGTTCCTGAATGATCTTTCCGTTTCCGCGGACCGGCCCGTCAAGACGCTGCAGGTTGCAGTTGACAACGAAAATCAGGTTGTCGAGACGCTCGCGCGAGGCCAGCGTAATCGAGCCGAGCGATTCCGGTTCGTCCATTTCGCCGTCGCCCATGAAGGCCCAGACTTTGCCGCCAGTGGACGTTTTCAGTCCGCGATTTTCCAGATATTTGATGAAGCGGGCGTGATAGATTGCTTGAATCGGTCCTAATCCCATCGACACCGTTGGAAATTCCCAGAAGTCGGGCATGAGCCAGGGATGGGGATAGGACGAGAGTCCGCCGCCGGGTTTCAACTCCCGCCGGAAATTTTCCAATTTCTCTCTGGGAATGCGGCCTTCGAGGTAGGCTCGGGCATAGATGCCAGGAGCGGCGTGTCCCTGGAAATAGACAATGTCGCGGTCGCCGGATTCCGTGGCCGCCTGAAAAAAATGATTGAATGCGACTTCGTAAAGCGTGGCGGCCGAAGCAAACGTGGAGATATGTCCGCCGATGCCTTCCTGAATCTTGTTGGCGCGAACGACCATGGCCATGGCGTTCCAGCGCACCAGGCTCTTGATCCGACGCTCCATCTCCTGGCTGCCAGGGAACGGCGGTTGCTGGCGGGAAGGAATCGTATTCTGGTAGGGAGTGGTCGCCGAGAACGGCAGATTGATGCCGGCCTCACGCCGGGCATGCAGCGCCAGTTGCTGCAAAAGGCGCCCGGCGCGCTCCGGTCCGCCGTGCGACAGCACGTAATCGAGCGAGTCCAGCCACTCGCGCGTTTCCAGGACTTCGATTCCGTTGGATGATTGCGTCTGACGTTCGTACTGCGTTTGTTGCACATTGTTTGCTTGCTGTTCAAGCGTCTCAGCCACACTGCCCCCACGAGTAAAAGTGCGATTGTCACATCATAAGCAATTGGGAGGAATTTTGCTGGGACGACCGGTCGCTGGTCGATAGTCGTCAGGCAGTTGCGGGTCGAAGCGTTCGCTGACGACCATCGACCAACGACTGGGCTTACTCCAGTGTCACAGCCTTCACGAGATTCCTGGGACGATCCACGTCGAGTCCCCGCTTGGCGGCGACGTAGTAGGCAAACAACTGCAGAGGAATGATCTCGAGAATCGGCGACAGCAGTTCCGGCGCTTCTGGAATAAAGATGGTCTGGTTCGCCAGTTGCGGCACGACTGTGTCCCCCGCAGTTGCGAGGGCAATCACGGTTGCGCCCTGCTTCTTGAATCCTTCCATATTGCTCACATTTTTCTCGTAGCGCATCACCGAGCCAGCATCATGATTACTATTGCGGTCGCAAGTCGCGATCATGACCAGCGGCAAGCGGAAATCAATCAGCGCGTTCGGGCCGTGCTTGGCTTCTCCGGTCGGATAGCCTTCGGCGTGAATGTAGGAAACTTCTTTGAGCTTGAGAGCTCCATCCATGGCGATCGGGTAATGGATGGCGCGGCCGAGGAACATGAAATCGTCCACGCGATAGTAAAGCTCGGCCAGCTTCTCGACTTGATCGGAAGCCGCGAGGATGCTTTCCGCCTTCTCAGGTAATGCCAAAAGTTCGGCGATGTATTGCAGGGCCAGCGCTTTTGAAACTTTCTCTTTGATTTCCCCGAGATAGAGCGCGAAGAGAAATAGACATGCCATCTGCGCGGTAAACGCCTTGGTCGAAGCGATGCTAATCTCCGGACCAGCTTGGGTGTAGATGAAACCATCTGCTTCGCGTGCAATCGTCGAGCCCTCGACATTCGAAATGGCGATGGTGCGCGATCCCTTCTGGCGAGCTTCGCGCTGCGATGCGGTGGTGTCGGCAGTTTCTCCAGACTGAGTAATAAAGATGCTGAGTTCGCCCCGGCCAATCATCGGATTGCGATATTCGAATTCGCTGGCGTAGTCGACATCAACTGGTACACCGGCCAGTTCCTGCATCATGTACTGACCTGTCATCCCGGCGTGACGACTGGTTCCAGAAGCGACGATATGGATGCGACGCAGGTTGCGTAGTTCGTCGCGCGAGATATGGACTTCGTCCAGACGAACCGAGCCATCGGCCATCGAGACACGAGGGATGATGGCTCGCCGCAAAGCGTCGGGCTGCTCGAATATTTCTCGAATCAGATGATGCGGAAACTTGCTTGCTTCAGCCATCAATTTCCCTCGCAGCGGCAGATTCTTCAACAGAAGCAATTCTCAGTTCTCAGAAAAAACACGACTTGGTTCTTGTGTCGCCTATCTCAATTCATGCGTTCGACTGAGAACTGAGAGCCGGGAACCGAGAGCTATCGCGAGCATTCCACGCCGCCGACAAACGTCCGAGACACTTTACCTTCCGGCGTCAGCACGACGAAGTCTGCATCAGCTCCCACGGCGATCACACCCTTATCGGCGATTTGCGCGACCCGCGCCGGATTGAGACTGGCTGCGGCCACGGCATGCGCCAGATCCCATTCCGCAAACTGCATCAGATTGCGCACGGCGCGGTCCATGGTCAAGACGCTTCCAGCGAGTTTGCCGTTCACAGTACACTTGCCATCGCGAACGTCGACTTCAAACGATCCCAGACGGTATTGGCCATCGGGCATGCCGGTCGCGGAGATACAGTCGGTGATCAGCACCGTACTGTGCGGACCTTTGGCCTGGGCAAAGAGCTTGACGATGGCGGGATCGAGATGCACACCATCGGCAATGATGTCGGCGGTTACCCGAGGATCGGTGAGCACTGCACCCAAGATGCCGGGGCTGCGATCATCAAGCGTGCGATGATCGAGCGGTCGCATAGCGTTAAACGTATGAGTGGCGTGCCGCGCGCCGACCGCGATACCGCGTTTGGCCTCCTGAAAATCGGCGTCGGAATGACCGAGGCTGACGCAAACACCGCGCCGCGCAGCTTCGGCAATCACTTCGGGTGCGCCCGCCAGTTCGGGAGCAATCGTCATGATGCGAATCCGTCCGCGGGCTGCCTGCCAAAATTGCTCGAACAAAGCGAGAGTCGGAGTCAGCAAGTTTTCCGGTGGATGGACGCCGCGTCGCGCGTGGCTGAGAAATGGACCTTCGAGATGAATGCCGAGGGGACGCGAGCGGCCGCTACCATCCCCATGCGCGTGTCGGTGATGTTGTTGACGATCAGGTTCGCGATCCTCAATTGCATTCGCCAGTCGTTCCAGTGCACGCAAGGTGATATCCAGAGGAGCGGTGACAGTGGTTGGAAAATAACTCGTTACCCCATGCCGTGCCAGCAACTGCTCAATCGCGGGCAACGCCTCGACGCTGTCGTCCATTACGTCGTAGCCTGCGCTGCCGTGAATGTGAAGGTCAATGTAGCCGGGCGCGATGACGCTATTGCCGAAATCGGATAGAGGAACGTCCGCGGAGATCTGCTGACGGCTGCGAGCGGAAACTTTGAGGAAGAGTCCATGGTCGACGAGCACAAGAGGATGCTCGACGGCGTCTGTCGGAGTCAGAAGTCTTCCAGCAGTAAAAGCCAGCATAGAAACGTTTTAATAGTGAAAAAACGACGATAAACCAGATTGTAGCAGCCTCGCCGTGCCAGTTCGGGAATTCACGCGGGGAGACTTTGAACGACACAATGAGCCCAAGAAGCCTCGCCGCAGAATGCTATACTGTCTGGGTTCGAGTCGCCGCGAAGTTCTCGTGGTCGCCTTCAATTCGGCACTTAGTCGGGGAGTGGCTCAGCCTGGTAGAGCACCTGGTTCGGGACCAGGGGGTCGGAGGTTCAAATCCTCTCTCCCCGACCAATTCCTTCAAGCAGTTAGAGCGATTTCAGCACCCGCCGTTTTGGGTGCAATGGGTGCAACTGGCAATTTCGGTGCCACAGTGGGCATGTGGAAACCGAGTCCCGCCTGTTCCGCCGTGAATCTGCGGAACTCAACATCTTCCTTCACCTTCGAGTAACCATCAGTGACGCTCTTGTCGGCGTGACCGATCCAGAAACGCAACAGATCCTCTGGCACTCGTTGCTTGCGAAGATGAGTCACACGGTATCTTCGGAAGGCATGGAAGCCGCACTTTTCGCGGCCCATCTTCCCCAAGATCTTGTGTAAGCTCCTCCGCAATACGTTTGAGCGAGCCAGCGGTGTTCCTACTGCACTTCTGAAGACGAACCCAGGACAACGTCCGTTTAGATGATCGTGTATACCTTCTGACTACGTCTGGCGGGTGCAATACGCTGGTTTCGGTCCGTTGCCGCCCGCCCTGAAAGCCCTTTGGCTCTTCGCCCGGTGAAACGGCTGATTTCAGTCAGTCGAAAGGCGCTTCCGACTTTCGATCGTCCTGGCGGAGTTCCGCGCGGATCATTCCTAACAAGACCCACAGTACCGAAGCGCTGACGGGCCCCAGGAACAATCCAAGGAAGCCAAAGGCCTTCACGCCTCCGAGGATGGAAAACACGAGCACTAGCGGATGCAGTCGGACCCTCCCGCCCACCACCCACGGCCGGATAATGCTGTCCGCCGTACTGACCACTGCGACTCCCCACACAAGAACGAAAACACCCTTCCAACTCGCTCCAGCGAAAATCAGGTAAAGCCCGGCGGGAACCCAGACTAGGGCAGTGCCGGCAACGGGCACAACGGAGGCAAACGCAGCACAGAGTCCGAGCAAAAGAGCAGACGGTGATCCTACGATTGCCAGCGCGAGGCCAGTCAAAACCCCTTGCGCAGCTCCAACGGAAACAATGCCGTACACGTTGGCGACAATGGTGTCGGATATGTTGTTGAACAGCTTTCTTGCTTGCCCCGGCGGCAGCGGCATGATCTCCTCTGCCTGTTGAATCCAGCCCCGACCGTCCCTGAACAGGAAGAAGACGACCACGAGCGTTATGAGGGATTCCACAATCAGGCCCGCAAAATTGCCGAGGATCAAGGCGCCAGAAGCTAAAACCCAGACTCCAGCCTGCTGCACGTGAGAAGTAACCGACCCCCGAATGTCATACTTTGAAACGTCAACCCAGCGCCCAAGGAAATGCAGACTGCGCTCCGCCATGGTCGTCAAGAACAATGCAAATCCACCTTGCTCCGCACTCTGACGCATCAGGTAGTGGGCGGTGGTGATTGCCTCCTTTGCGACCAGCACGATGATGACGAAAACTGGCACCCCAAAGAGAAACAGCAGCGCCAGAATGGATAGCAATGAGGCCTTCCCCGGCTTTCCTTTTGTCCATCCCAAGATTCTTCGATAGGCAGGGTAAAAGACGACGGCAAGGATAATTGCCGCCGTCAATGGATAAAGAAACGGCCGTGCGATTGCGAATGCAAATCCCAACGCAATCAGGGTCAAGGTCCCAAGGAACCAAGGAGTCGTCCGCTTGTTATACATATCGCGCTCTTAAAGGGGGCTGTAAGATCGTCAGTGGCCTTGTTCTTGCACCGCAGCTTCGTAGTCCAGCAGACCATGTAGCCTACGAGCGCGTTGCCACCTCGGTAACTGGCAGAACTGACAGGCTGACCGAGATCATCTGGGCATTTCGCTTCATAGGCACTGCTCACTCCCGCGTTGGTAGTTCGTTGAAGCTGCTGTAGTCAGAGCGGGCATTTCGCACTGCAAGCTAGGCTGCGCGGCTCATCGTGATTCCTTTGCCGGCGAGCTGATACTGGAAGAAGCAGTAACTCCAAGGTTGTAATTCGACATACAACCCCGACGCGGCCATCTCATTCCCGTCGCGGTCGTAGCTCGCATCCGAAAGGGCGTCAGTCAAGTGCCAGGTTTCCCCTCGTACTTCTTCCCATGGGACTCGCACACGAGCTTGAACTGCGTTGTCGCTCAGATTGACTGCGATCAGACGCCGATCATCATCCTTGACCCAGCTCCAAGCCACCAGGTTTTGACAACTTTGATTGTCGGGCCATCCACTGCGCTCGCACAGCTTCCATTTACCGCCGCGAAATACCGGAGCATTGATGGCTGCCAGGAGCTTGGTATAGAAAGTTTGCAATGCTTTGTTTACGGGCTCTGCGGGACGTCTCCCCAGAAAGACCGGTAGCCTTACCGTTCTGCCTTCGAATTGTCCTTCATGGAAGAGTCTCGCTCCCGGGAGAGAGGATGTGGTGACTGCGGCAGACTGCTCCTTTGCGCGCGAAAAAGTCGCCGCGGCCCTAGGCTCATCGTGGTTTTCGAGGAAGCGGAGAAGCTTCTGCTGATAGGCGAGGTCAGCACAGAGATGAAGCCGAACATTCTCTGCATTATCATGCTCCAGCCGATCATAAAGCCGCTTGTCGTAGCAGAAGTCGAACCCGTGCTGTTGCAGTTCCCACTCCAGGTCCCAGTAAGCTTCTGCGATAAAGCAGAAGTTCGGATACGCTTTCCGGACGGCACGGATGACGTTATCCCAGTATTCGGTTGGCGGCCGTTGCCCTGCACGACTGCCCCACGTGCGTTCGAAGATCTGATTCAGCAGCAGCATGGCCATGTCGCAACGGACGCCATCACACTGGCCCGCTATACCGGAGACGGTTTCAATCACTGCTAGCCGAAGCCCAGGCTGAAACGCATTGAGCTGCAGCACATCTGGCCATGCCGGGAAGTATGGGTCCCGCCCGCACGCGCAGACACTTCCTTCCACGTGAATAAAGGATGCTGGATCCCTCCTGACATCGTCGGCATTTCCCCGAATAAAGTATTCGGGGTGCTCGGCGACCCACGGGTGATCGGGAGCGACATGGTTCGGCACGAAATCCAGGAGCAATTTCATGCCTCGCTTCGCGAGTTCCCGCCGGGCAGTTGCGACACCCTTGGGACCTCCGAGGTGTTTGTCAACCACGTAGCGTCTGATGCAGTAAGGAGAGCCGACATTGTCTTCTGGCTTGAAATCGGGCAGAGCTCGACGGAAATCATCGAGCAGTCCACTATTCTTATTGGCAATTGCAATGCCTGCAGGACTTCGCTCCCAGATCCCCATGAACCAGACGGCATCGAAGCCGAACTTGGCGATGCCGTCCCATTCGGCTGAGGGCACGGAACTCAAGTCAACGATCGTTCCAGTTTTCAGGCTGAGCTCGGACAACCAAACCCAAGTATTGATTTCGTATAAGGTAGGATATTGCGGCCAGATGGACATGGTTATCTCCTATTTCTGTTTCTCGCTTGCAAATGCCGGCCGCAATTGCGGCGGTGAATCCGTTCGTACAAATACCTACCCGAAGTGACCCGACGGCCGACAGCTTCGATCCCTCCCGCTCCCCAACAATTCAAGCGTCGGACCACTGCGGGTAGATTCATATCGTCAAGGATCATGTCCCCGATTGCTAGGCTGCGGGTTTCGCACAGTCGACGGTTTTTTGCGAGAACCCAGACTTCGCCCTATCGGCTAGAACATCGGCTTTCGTCAAGTGACCGAAAACCTGGATCGCCCTGGCGATCGTGCCCGTCCATCCGGTCTGGTGGCTTGCCCCGACCCCGGCACCGTTGTCGCCATGGAAATACTCGAAGAACAGGATGCAGTCCTTCCAGTAAGGATCAGTTTGAAATTTTTCTGTTCCGCCGTAGACCGGGCGGCGGCCCTTCTCATCGCGCACGAAAATGCGCACCAGGCGGTTGTTGAGCTCTTGGGCGACCTCAAACAGATTCATCAACTTCCCGGAGCCCGTCGGGCACTCTACCCGGAAGTCGTCCCCGTAGTATTGATAGAGGTTCACGAGGGATCTGATGAGCAAGATGTTGATCGGCATCCAGACCGGTCCACGCCAGTTGGAGTTGCCGCCGAACATGCCGCTGTCTGATTCCGCTGGCACATATTGCACCCGGAATTCCTGGCCGCCCGCGGTAAAGACATAGGGGTGATCCAGATGGTAGCGAGAAATTGACCGAATGCCGTACGGACTCAGGAACTCCGACTCGTCCAGCATCCTTGACAGCACCCGGCGGTATTTCTGTTCTGTCATCACGTCTAACAGGCGTGTGTCACCCACGCCGTCCTCCAGCGCAGATTCGAGAGAAATCGATGTCGCCATTTGGGGGTGTTTCTCCAGGAAGTTGCCCATCTTCCGGACAAGATCCGGCATGTTTTTCCTGACGTCCCCGTGGAATATCGTTGCGGCGCAGATCGGTAACAGGCCAACCAGCGACCGCACCTTCAGACGGGCTGATGTCCCGTCCGGTAGCCGGAGGATGTCGTAAAAGAACCCGTCCTCTTCGTCCCACATGCTCTCGCTTTCGTCCCCCATATGCTCCATGGCAGAGGCGATCGAAACGAACTGTTTGGTGAACGTCACCACCATGGGCTCGTAGGCTGGATCGTGCATCGCAAGTTCGATGGAGAGCTGCACCATGCACTGGCAGAAGAAAGCCATCCACGCAGTGCCATCCGCCTGTTCCAGATGACCACCCGTGGGGAGCGGGGCACTCCGGTCAAACACGCCGATGTTGTCGAGCCCGAGAAAGCCTCCCCCGAAAATGTTCTTCCCGCCGGGGTCTTTGCGGTTCACCCACCAGTTGAAATTCACCACCAGCTTTTGAAACACTTCCTTGAGAAACTTCAGGTCGCCCTGGCCCCGGACGCCCTTCTCCGTTTCGTAGATGTACCGCGCGGCCCACGCATGCACCGGCGGGTTGACGTCGCTAAAGTTCCACTCGTAGGCGGGAAGCTGGCCATTCGGACGCAGGTAGTCATCGTCCAGGATCAGGAGCATCTGCTGCTTCGCGAAGTCCAGGTCCACCGTGGCGAGCGCAATGTTGTGAAATGCCAGGTCCCAAGCTGCGTACCACGGGTACTCCCACTTATCCGGCATGGAGATCACTTGAGAATTCTCGAGGTGAGTCCACTCACAATTTCGGCCCTGGTATTTCCGTCCCGGATGCTCCCGGCTCCAGCGCGCGACGTCGTAACAGTAATACTGCTTGCTCCACAACATGCCGGCTAATGCTTGCCGCATCACCATGGCAGCATCTTCGCTCACCGACTCCGGCGTGATGGAGGCATAGAACTCGTCGGCTTCTTTCAAGCGCGACGCTATGACCTGGTCAAAGCGGTCTCCGAACACTCCTGTGTTCTTTTCCGCGCCTGGAGCGACGGGCGTCAGTCGCAACCGGATCACCCGACTTTCTCCGGGCGGCACTTCCAACTGGTAATGCGGGCACGCCTTGGTCCCCATTTTCTTCGGATTCACCCTGTCGGCGTGGCCGTGCACGACGTATTCGTTGATTCCGTCTTTCACATATGGAGTGGGATTGGGCCGGCCAAACACGCGCTCCTGATTCGTCTCGTTCTCTGTGAAGAGCAAAGGCGCGGTACCTTCGCAATAGAGATAGCGCACCCCCAGGTCGGGATGGGAAGCAGCAATCACCGACGCGTCTCCTGCCCCAGTTTTTTGTTCCAGGAGCGGTTTGGCAGAATTCTCGTCCCACGACCAGGTGTTGCGGAACCACAGGGTCGGCAACACGGCGAGGCCGGCTTTTTGCGGCCCACGGTTCGCAACTGTAATCCGGATCAGGATGTCTTCGGCCGATTCCTTGGCGTACTCGACAAACACATCAAAGTAACGGTTGTCGTTGAAGATATCCGTATCCAGCAGCTCATATTCCATGTCGTTGCGATTGCGCCGCCTGTTCGTCTCAATCAGATCGCCGTAGGGAAACAGCGCTTGCGGGTATTTGTACAGGTACTTCATGTAGGAGTGCGTGGGCGTGCTGTCGAGGTAGAAATAGTATTCCTTCACGTCCTCGCCATGATTCCCCTCGCTGTTCGTGAGTCCGAACATGCGCTCTTTGAGGATCGGATCCTTACCATTCCACAGCGCCAAAGCAAAACAGAGGATCTGATTTTCGTCGCTAACTCCGGCGATGCCGTCTTCGCCCCAGCGGTAGGCACGGGAGCGCGCCTGATCGTGGGTGAAATAATTCCAGGCGTCACCCCCCTCGCTATAGTCCTCACGGACTGTTCCCCACTGTCGTTCGCTGAGGTAGGGTCCCCATTTCTTCCAGCTGGCCGTGCCCTTACTGGCTTCCAGCAAACGTAACGCTTCTTGTGTCATGGGCGGACTCCTTCTCATTTGTTCATGCGGATTTGACGGCTGTTTCGTTAATAGGCTGGGTCTCCGTAACCGGTGTTTTGAGCAACGCCTGCGAACCGGTCTCGCGGGAGGAGAAAGGGGCGGAGAGCTGTAGGTTCTGCCCAGGAAGCGCAATCTGAATTCCAGTCGACTCGATACACTCCATGATGTGGAGTTGCAGTTCTTCCTGGATCTCGAGGAACTGGCTCCAATTCGGGGCGTGGACATAGGCGAAAATCTCCACGTCCAGGGAAGACGGACCGAAACGAAGGAAGCGCACGCGAATCGACCCGGGTTCGACATGTCTGCATTCCTTGAGCAGGTTGCGTATGCCGTCGAGTAGGGCACGCATCTGCTGCGAGGTCGTGTCGTAGCGCAGGCCAAGGACAGGGTGAAGCCAGAACTTATCTCTGCCGGAGAGATTTTCGAGGGTCATGGTGGCGATCTGCCCGTTCGGAACACTGACCAAGGTTCGGTCGAGAGTTCGGATGCGGGTCGACCGGAGTCCGATTTCCCTGACTGTCCCCACCGTGTCACCCACCTTCAGAACGTCGCCTACATGCAGCGCCTGGTCAAAGATGAGGGAAACGCCGCCGACCACGTTTTCGAGTGTTTTCTGTGCGGCCAGGGCGATGGCCACACCGCCAACGCCGAGACCGGCCAGTGCGCCGGTTGGGTTCACTCCGAAGTAGTGCAGAGTCACCAGCAGGCCCACGAAAATAATGAGCAGGTCAACACCCCAGCGGGCAAGCCGCAGCATCGATGCGGCTCCGGTACGGTTGTGACTTTCGAAAGACCGACCTATATACGCCTCGCACCAGCTGGCGAAAAGAATCAATAGCCAGACGCTTGCAGCGATGGTGATGACCGTGGCAATGCCGGCCCAGAACTGCCGTGCCAACAGCGGAAGGCCGACCTTGGAACTTATCCAGTGAATTGCCCCCGCCAGAAGTAACAGGCGAACCGGCTTGGGCAAGATCTCGGGGACTGGGAGGTCCTCCTTCCTGTGCACGCGTCGGCGGAACCAGCGGACCAGGAACCGGAGGAGGCGGTTCGGCAGAACTGTGAGGAAATACAGGAGCGGCATGCCCACAAAAACGGCAAGCCATTGAAACAAAGGAATACCCGCAAATCGAGTATTCACCAGGAATTCAGGGAGAACTCTGTCCACTTCTACTACGTTGATTTCTTCATAGAAATCCGGAATGGCGTCGAGGGTCTTGCTGGAGAACAGCCACACAAGTCCGGATTTCCCGCGATCCACCCGTTCGACGAGTATGTCCAGCTTGCGACTATCGCCGCTGATGATTCCCACAAAGTCCCGATCGGGGTTCAGCGGATCTATGCGCGAGCCCTCGGGCTTGTCGCTGATTTGATTGAGTTTCGGAGGCAGGCGACGATCGAGAACCGTGAAGAGTTCGCGGGCGAGGGTCTTGGCCATTTCGCCTCGAAGGCGAGTGTTCAGATACTGGGCGGCGACGTCGTAATCGCCCTTTCGACAGGCAATCAGGAAACCCAGGACCGTCCCTTGTGGGGTGGTGCGGCCTAGAGCGTCTTTCGGCAGCTCCGGTTGAGTCGCAGGTGGCGCAGGGGCTGCTGCGCCAAGCTCCGCCCAGGCCGGGACGCACAACAACAAGACTAGGGAAAGTAAGAAGGTGCGGGTGCAAAGGCGCGCCTCGTGCTTCCGCGACAAAACGACTCGCATGGGACGCTCTTCATCGCGATACAAGCAATCTCCTCCTTCCGCACCTCGCGAGAAATTGGACTTGAGAGTGCGCGTATCCTGGAACCAAATCCCGCCCCTCGATGTGCCTATGTCAAGTCAACAGGCACGCAAGCAGTCTGTGAACTGGCATTACTAACAGCTGCTCGAGTAGAAAGTTAGTGTGCCTACCGCGCAGAGTCTACTGGGGATTTCCCTAGTTGTGACGGGGTCTGGTTGTCAGTAAGAAACTGAAGAGAGGATGTAAACCCTGAGGAGACCGCGCGCTTTCGACGGAAAACTGTCTTTAACAAATCCTCCTACGTGAATTACACGTTTGACATCGAGTTCCAGCCGGAGCAAGGTGACGCGTTGAACGGCGCTGGTTTCAGAATTAGATGAATTGGGTATGGGATCTGCGCTGCTCGATTGACAGCGGCAATGCAAGATCGGATTTATCAGCGAGGCATCTCTCGGCAACATAATGTCGCAGACCTCACTGGTTTCATCACGGTGGTGCATCCTCCGCGGGCGGAGACCTGGCACGGAGGCGCAGGAATGAAAAAGCTACGGGTTGTTTTCTGGATGATTGTCCTATTTGCCTCGCCCTTGTTTGCGAGGGACAAATCGGACGTACTGGTGATGAGGAATGGCGATCGGCTGACGTGCGAAATCAAGCGCCTCAGCGCGGATGTTCTTTATATCGGACTTGACTATGCGCTGGGCACCGTTTCCATCAATTGGTTCAAAGTGGATCACCTTGAAAGTAATCAACTCTTTGTAGTCAAGACGCAGGATGGCGAGGTCTATTCTGGAAAACTTTCGATGTCGAAAACTGCGGCCGAACGGCCGGTTTCGATCGACGTAATCGAAGAGCCCGGTAAGAGCGTGCAACTGGAACGAACCGAGATCGCCAAGATGGACCAGTCTTCCGAGAATCTTTGGAGCCGTTTCAACGGCAGCATCGGTCTTGGTGCCATTTATACCAAAGCGAATGAAACAACGCAGTATGACCTTTCCACGGATGTTAATTACCCCCGAGACCGCTGGGGCGCATCCGCCAGCTATGTTTCGACCCTGGCTTCCAACAAAGGAACGTCTACATCCTCACGCAATCAGACGGATGCATCCGCTCAGCGCCTGATGCCGTGGAACAATTGGTATTACACAGGTTTTGTCAGCTTCTTGCAGAGTTCAGTGCAGGGCATAGACTTATCGTCGTCCTATGGGGGAGGCGTTGGCCGGTATTTAAAAAACAGCAATCACTTTTTTATGTCCGTCGCAGGAGGTTTCGGCTTACAGCATATTAGCTATCAGCAAAGTGTCGCGGCTTCGACTCAGAATGTGAGCGCAGGCTGGATCGCGACACAAGTGAAGTTGTTCCGGTTCGACCAGACCAACCTTAGCGTCACAGCAAGCCTTCTGCCCGCCATCTCTAATCCGGGGCGTGTGCACTTTAATCTGAATACCGGCTACAACATCAAAATTCTGGGAAAATTCAATTTCAACGTAAGCTTGTACGGCAACTGGGACAATCAACCTCCGCCAGGTCTCTCTGGAAGCGATTATGGTACCAGTGCCGGGGTGAACTGGAACTTCGGAAACCATTAGCGGCACTTAAGAGTATTATCCCACCTCTTGCTTTGAGCACTTTGACGTCAGATTCCCTCTCCAGCCCACGGCAGAGTTGCTCTCCACTTGTGCACTGCGTCTATGCCCCTTCCGCATTGGAAATTATTGTTCAAGATGGACAAAGGGTAAGAGCGCAATCACCGCGCGCTCTACTAGGGAATTCCCTAGTTGTGGCTGATGGCTCCTTAATCTAGAAACAATCCATGATCCCGGTTCGCTGCCTCCGGTAGCGGGTCGAGTGTCAGCGTCCAAACTTGTTTCGGTTCTCAGATGCCGAGCCGTGTTTGGCTAAACGATCTAAGGAGCAAGCACTTATGAAATTCAACGGCTCACAAGTATCACAACGACTTCTGATTCCGTTCATCGCATGTCTGCTTTTCTCACTCCTCGGCGGAATCCCTGCTCGAGCGCAGGAGCAAGCTTCCCCGACTCCAGAGATGCAGCAAATGGAGAAGAAGATGGAGCAGCTCGAAAACGAAATCCTTGAGCTGAAGAAACAGATGAGTACCGGCGCGCGTCCCGCAAAGCCGGCTCCTGATGTTACTGAGGAGGAGGTAAGCATTCCAGAGCTTGATGTTGTAAGCCCGAGTGGCCAGGCAGGGGAGCCACCGGAGAAAAGCCCGTCACGAACCTCGGTGGATTTCTACGGCTATGTGATGCTCGACGCGGGCAATAACTTCAAAGCCATTGACCCCAACTGGTTCGACGTAATGCGGCCCACGAAGCTGCCTGCGTTTGCCGGACAGTTCGGTCCTAACGGCAACGTGTTCTTCGGTGTGCGGCAAACGAGATTTGGCGTGAAGACACTCACGCCCACCAGTCTTGGGAACCTCAAGACCATCTTTGAATACGAATTGTTTGGCACTGGGGTCGACGCCGGGCAAACGACCTTCCGGCTGCGCCATGCCTACGGCGAATTAGGTCATTTCGGCGCGGGACAGACATGGAGCGCGTTTATGGACATCGACGTGTTCCCCAACTCTCTTGAGTACTGGGGGCCAAACGGGATGGTCTTTTTCCGGAACGTGCAGTTTCGTTGGATCCCCATAGTAAAGGGCGACAGCAACGTCGTAGTCGCACTGGAACGGCCAGGATTCAGCGGTGACGGAGGAGTTTATTCCCAAAAAATCGAACTGCAGAATGTCAACCCGCAGCTCAAGTGGCCTGATCTGACTGGTCACGCCCGTCTTTCGAGAAAGTGGGGTTATGTCCAAGTGGGAGGCATTGTCAGAAAAATTGCCTGGGTTGACTACGCCGGAAACACATCTCCCTACAACTTCAGCGGGTCGGCCGTTGGTTGGGGTGTGAATGTCAGTTCAAATCTCAAAGTCACAAAGAAGGATGTTGCGAAATTGTCGGTGGTGTACGGCGAAGGCATCGAGAATTACATGAATGACGCCCCAATCGACATAGGCGCGCAACATAACCCCTCAAATGCCATCAGCCCGGTCAAAGGTGTGCCGTTGCCCGTGCTCGGTGTTGTCGCCTTCCTGGATCACAACTGGAGTGACAAGTTCAGTACGTCGACCGGCTATTCGATAGTGAACATCGACAATTCGAACGCCCAGTTGCCGAGTGATTACCACCAGGGTCATTACGCCCTCACGAATCTTCTGTACCACCCCGTAAAGAGCGTCACCATGGGCGGAGAATTCCAGTTCGGGAGACGTGTTAATTTCAGCGACGGCTTCAACGTGAACGACTACAAATTGCAGTTTTCGTTCCGCTATGACTGGTCTAAAGGATTTTCATTTGGGTATTAAGTAGAGCTCACTGTCCTATGTACGGACTTAAAGCCAATAAGAGTTTCGCGACGGTTATTCAAGACGTACAAAAATTCAGGAGGTATTCATGTTGAACACACGCAATCGGTTCCGAATCATGCTGGCCACAGTCTGCTTGTTGGCTGCGAGCCTGGGCACGCTGCCTTCAGCGGCTCAAACCAAAGCTCAAACCAAGGCTCAAACCAAAACAAGTCCCGTAGCTCCGAGTCGTGAGCGTGCCGAGGCCGTCGTACGGGAGGCCTACGAGAAATTCAAAAACGAGACCAACGGAAAGAACGCTGACTATATCCCCTATCTGGCCCAGGTTGATTCAAAACTCTTCGGCGTCGCCTTCGTGACGACAGACGGCTACGTGTTTGAACTGGGTGACGTCAAATATGCCTTCTCCATTCAGTCCATCTCCAAGGTCTATTCGCTTGCCCTCGCCATGGAAGCAACAAGTCCGGAAGAGGTCTTTCAAAAGATTGGGTCTGAACCGACGGGAAGAGCGTTTAACTCGCCCATCGCAGTTGTCGACATGCCCACTCACACCGGTAACCCTCTGGTGAATGCCGGCGCCATTGCGACGGTGAGTCTTATTCCCGCGAAGAACGAGGATGAAAAGTGGAACAAGATCCTCGACTTTTACAGCGCAGCCGCAGGAGAAAAACTTTCCCTGATCGATGAGGTCTACAAATCGGAAGCAGCGACGAATACGGGAAACAAGGCTCTGTCCTACCTTCTGGCCAAGTACGATCGGATTTACGCTGACCCCTTTGAGTCGGTTGATGTCTACACTAAGCAATGTTCCGTCGGCATTAACGTAACCCAACTTGCCCGCATGGGGGCCACCCTTGCCAATAACGGAATCAACCCTACAACTGGGAAACAGGTGATTAAGAAGGAAGACATTCCTTATATTCTGGCAACGATGACCATGGCTGGACTCTACGATTCGTCTGGTTTTTGGGCATGGCATGTTGGTCTTCCTGCCAAGAGCGGCGTGGGTGGGGGAATCGTGGCGATAGTCCCGGGCAAAGGGGCGATCGCCGTCTTTGCTCCTCCTCTTGATGATGCGGGAAACAGTGTCAAAGCGCAGCGAGTGATCGAGTACGTTGCCAATAAACTCGATTTCAACCTCTATTCGCCTGCATCCGTCGGCCTCAAGTAAAGGAGACGACCTCTGGGCCGGACCAACAATCTGTAATCCTTACGCGTCCGGCCCAGCCAGCCAACTGGAGATCAATTCAGGCGAAATAGAGCAACTCCCAAAGGTGAGTTATGTGGCAAGTAATTTTTGGAAAAGTCTGGCCCAGAGTTCCCGTGTCTGTACTGTTCTTGGTTGTCGGGGCGGGAGCAGCATTTTCCCAAACGACAGGTTCAGAGACAGCCGGAGTGAGCAACGCGCCTCAAGCCGTTGCTGAAACACTCGTCAAGCTGGACGCACTTGTTGAACAAAATAAACTACTGGAGAAGCAGAACAAAGAATTAATGGACCAAATTGGATTGTTGCGTCAAACGCTGGCTAAGCAGAATTCCGGAGAGCCCCTATCCGCCGGAACGGCAGCCGTAGCGATCTCCACAGTGCCGGGGGCAGGAAATACTTCTGAACAACAAGCAGAAAATGACATTCTCAGCGGCGACCCGTCCGCCGAACCAGAAAAGAAATCTTTCGGCATCTATACGCCCGGTGCTGGATTCAAAGTGGCGGATACCAAGTACGGCGACCTCAGTATCAGCGCAGTCACGTACCTTCGCTACTTAAACCAGCTTGACCTCAATCCCTACTACACGAATTCATTCGGCGTTACTTCAACCGTCAAGCAACGCCAGGATTTGCAGCTTAACAAAGCTTTTATAAAGTTCCTCGGGTGGGTAGTCGACCCGAAGTTCCGGTACCTCCTGTACGTCTGGACCTCCAATGCCACCATGGGCCAAGGCGCACAGGTCGTCGTCGCCGGAAACCTCCGTTACATATTCAATAAGCACTTTACTTTGGCGGCGGGGATCAATGGCTTGCCGGGCGTGCGAACCACGGAGGGCAACTGGCCCTACTGGCTGCCTGTCGACAGCCGTCAGATCGCGGACGAGTTCTTCCGGCCCTCTTACACTACCGGAATCTGGGGCATGGGCGAAATCACGCCGAAGCTCAAGTATCAAGCGATGATCGGCAACAATCTGAGTCAGTTGGGTGTAAATGCTAACCAACTCCCGAATCACTTCAACACGATTGCCACCGCGCTTGTTTGGATGCCGACCACGGGTGAATTTGGCGCCGGCTTTGGCGACTATGAAAATCACGCCACGCTGGCTACCCGCCTGGGAGCCCACTACAGCCGGAGCGATGAGAACAAGCAGAGCCAGCCGAACACCCAGACTTTCGAAAACGTACAGATCCGGCTCACGGACGGTACGATCGTCTTCACGCCAAACCTCTTCGGTCAGGGCCTTACGGTCACAGACGTCGACTACCAAATGACCTCGTTCGACGGTGGGATCAAGCGTCACGGTTACGCGTTGGAGGGGGAATACTACATGCGGTGGCTCAGCAACTTCCGTGATCCGGCCCCCATGGGGTTGCCTACGATTTTCAATAACGGCTTCCAGGTGCTAGCTTCCGCGATGGTCGTGCCCAAGTCATTCCAGGTCTATGTTGGAGGATCGAAAATATTTGGTAAGACCGGCGATCCGTGGGATTCCAGAGCAGGCGTGAACTACTACCCGTTTAAGAACCGCGTCATCTGGTGGAACAACGAGATGATCTACCTGTCCAGATCTCCGGTGGGCTACACATCCGTTCCATACGCGTTTGGTAGCAAAGGCTGGGTGTACGACTCGAACCTGGTCTTGAACTTTTAAGAAGGTGCGCATTAATGAGCTGTATCAGAAAGTGAGATCCCATGTGGAACATCGTCTGCTCTTCGCGCCACGGAAGCCAAAAGATCCTTTTGCTTATCGCCGTATTCTTGCTGGTGGGCGGCAATTTGGCAGTGGCACAATCCACTCCTGAACAATTTGAAATCAATGACTCCCACTTCCATCTGACAAATTACATTCAACAGGGCACGGATATTCATGCGTTTCTGGATATCATGGGCACCAAAGTCGGGCGAGTGGCGCTTTTCGGGATTCCACTGCAGCAGCAGTGGTCCTATCAAAATTCTGGAGACTTTGCTCCGACTTACTATTTGCAGACCGACGCGCCTCTTTACTACTACTCCTTCACGGATGCCTACATTGCGATGGCTTATCGCTCTCTCTCCCCTGAGCAACAAACTCGTTTTGACCCCATGATCACCGGCTTCGATCCTGCTGATATGTACGCCGTGGATCATATTCGGCGCGTCCTGCAAACCTTTCCCGGTGTTTTTTCGGGAATTGGTGAGTTCAGCATTCATAAGGAGTTTGTGTCGTCAAAGGTCGCAGGGGAAACGGCCAGTCTTACGAATCCGGCTTTGGACCGCGTCGCAGATTTTGCCGCGGAATCCGGTCTCGTGGTGCTAATCCACAATGACGTGGATGTACCCTTTCCAAAAGAAGGAGCCGAACCCGTCTATCTTGCTCAGATGAAGGCTTTCTTGAAGCGTCATCCTGATGCCCAAATCATCTGGGCACATTGCGGCGTTGGTCGGGTTGTTCGTCCGGTGAAGAGCCATGTGGCCATGCTGGAATCGATTCTTAGTGATCCCTCGATGAAGCATGTGTATTTTGATATTTCCTGGGATGAAGTTGCCAAATACATTGTGTCCAGTCCTGAGACCGTTCGACTCACAGCCGACCTGATCAATCGATATCCGGACCGCTTTCTGTTCGGCACCGATGAAGTTGCGCCCGCAACACAAGAAAAATATCTGAACATCTACTACCTATATGGTCCTTTGTGGAAGGCGCTGACTCCGGAAGCGAGTTCCATGGTCCGGAAGGGAAATTACAACCGAATTTTCGATGATGCCAGGCGAAAAGTTCGTTCCTGGGAAGCGACTCACCTGAAATAGCTTTCCGCTTTAGCATCTGTGTCGTCGCGCAGTTCAGGGGATATCGTCTGCCATCGTTTAGGCAGCAAGAAAGCAAAGTAGTACAAAAGTCTAGTATAAAACGATCAGGTGATGATCAGGATCGAGAACACGATATCAGCGATCCCACCGGCACGCGGGGCCTTCAATTCGGCGCGGAGTGCGGTTCCGCTCTTCCCTTCCATCGTCTGGTTCATGCGCGATCAACTCACTTCGCCTTTTCGATGACGGCCTCGACCTTTCCGTCGCGGATTGCACGTTTGAGCGCGGCGTGGTCTTTTTCGTTCTGATCGGCATACGCGACCGAGAAGGTGGCGATAGCTTTATCGAAAGCGTCGCTCTTGCCCAGGTACCCGCTGATCATCGCAGCGTCCCCCGAGCGTGCGTGGGAGAGCGCCAGCGAGTAGCCGCAACACTCGGCGAAGAGGATCATCCTGGCCGCTTCGAACGTCTCGACGGCAAACTTGATCTTGACGTCGCGGAGCTGGCGGACATAAAAGTGATGGCCTCCCTTACCCTCGGTCCAGCCCAGGAAAATGTCGCTGGCCGGCTGCATGAGCCGGTGGCCGTTCACGACACGTTGTCCGTGGTTCGAGAAAATGCTCTTTCCCGCATAGGCCTCCAGAACCGAGGCACGCGCCTCCTTGACCTGCAAGATCAGAGGATCTCCTTCGTCGTCCATAAAGAGCATCATCCAGCAGAGAGTGCCGACGCTCCCGACGCCGACGACCTTCATTGCGGCGTCCTTGAGTTCGTAGCGGTCGAGCAACATGCGATAGCTAGGCGCCAGGCTTTCGCGGTATCTGACGAAGGCGTACCTCACGTCCGGGTGGATCTCACCGGCTTTGTGACCTTTCCAGTGGAAGACCGCCGGGAGCTGGTCTTTGATAATCGCCGACCCTCCCGAATCACCTACGAGTTTCGGGAAGAGGCCTTCCGAGGTGCTGCTCTCACGCGCTTTCGCCAAGTTCTTGATCGCGTGGCGACGGATTCCGTGATCCTTGACGCCCGCGATCAGCATCTCCGCCTCGACGGCGAAGTACCACAGGTCCAGCACCTTCACATCGGCGAATTCTGCCATGTGCTCGCGGTAGGACCTGACACAGGTGAGGACCGCATCTTTGGCGACGGATTCGCTAAGGCCGTTGTCGCGACAGGCAATCACGAAACTCGCCGCGAGACGTTTGAGGTCCCACTCCCACGGTGCCGGAAGGGTCTCATCGAGATCGTTGATAGCGAAGATGACTTGCCTTTCGGGAGTGGCGAGACCCCGGAAGTTGACCAGGTGGGAGTCTCCGCCGCATTGCACGCGGACGCCGGTAGACGGAAGGCCCGCCAGATCCACCGTCATGACGAGCGCCGAGCCCCGGTAGAAGGTGAAGGGAGACGCCACCATGCGCGCGTGGCGAAGGGGGACGAGTTCGGTGAGACGTCCCTCGTCGGCCTTCCGTACCAAGCTGACCGAATCCGGCCGATCGTGCGGAGACTTCCATTCGGCGTGCGCGTTGCGGGGACACTTGTCCCGCAATGTCTTGCCCATTGCCTTGAGCTCGGCTCGCGAGCGGTGTGCCGTGAAGGCCGGGATCTTGAGATCAACGGGTTGTTGGGACCTTGGCATATCGAGAGTAGGTGCGGGTGCCATGGGCTACTCCGTTCGCGCGGAAGGCGATCAGGTGTGAACAATTTCGAAACCAGACATTTTGTTTGCACCCCTTACGCCGATGGACGAAAACCATCACCCTAATTCTGCTAGTTTTCCTTTTGTTCCGCATTGAGTTGTTTCAGTTTCTGTTTTTGTTCTTTGCGCAATCGTTGCAATGTATGGACCTGGTCGCTGGAGAGGAACGCCTCCAACCTCTTGTCGGAGGGCCGTACAACCTTCTCCCATCGCTTCAGCTTATCCTCTCGAGAAAGTACCGGGTTGGCCCAGAATTGTCCCACTTCGGCCGTTTCCTGCTCTAGGATGGGTTTGATTTGTCTCTGCTGGTCCTCGCTCAAATTCAAGGCTTGGGAAAGCTGTTGAAGTTTGAGGCTGAAGTACTCACCAGGCACCTTGGATAGATCTGGCCCGCTCGCGGCGGGGAGTACTTCCTCGTGCAAGATGGGCACTTCCGTCGTCCCCGAGGGCCCATTGTTAAATGTCAGCGTGTGGGGTCCAACCAGAACTGAGAGGTCGATGCCTTGGCGATACTCTACCGCGTTAGCTCCATTGGGTGGAGCATATAGAACGACGTAGATCGTGGTCCCTACTGTAACGCTCACCTCATACTGGACGGCATCGCTGGCGCGTTCTCCAGGGGCACGCGGATGAGCAGTAACGACAGTGATCGTGCCTCTTTGCCACTGCGATGAAGGAGACTTTTGTGCAGGAGCCAAGAAACTCGTTCCACAAATCAAGACCGCGATTATGAGCCTACGCATACTCTACCTCGGCAGACGGATGTACCCAAAGAGGGGCACCACGACTCTGGGTGCGTACCAACATCAACCGCGTGTTCCAGTTTATGGTTCTCTTTTTGCTGCTCATCCCACTCTTCCGACTTCCGACATAACAACCATCCATAGTCCAGCTACTGTATTGGCTCTTTTCGCAGATCTGGGCTCGTAAAAGCGAGTCAGGTGAATCGCGCGCCGATCCGCTGCGGAGATCGCGCAGCGGGCCGGCGCGCTTCAACAACTGCAATTGGACTATTAGGCTGCTCTCTCGGCAATCTTCTTGGCCACTCTGGCCTCGACAGCGTTCCGAATCATCCGCCGGTTTCGTTCAACAAACGCCAGCTTGTCCGCCAGGCAGCTTTCCAGCAGGACGCCGACGCCATAGTGCCCGGTTACATCCGCCGCCGCGACTAGAGCTACGTACTCCGCAATGCGTAGGTGAGTCAGATGAATCGCCTTCACGAGGACGAAGAGGCGCTTCGCAGCTGGGTTTTGGATTTCAGTGAGTTCCTTTCGAAAATCCTCGGCAAATAGGTCATACAGACGTGAACTGCCCTGCACGGGTTTTTCGCCGATGAGCCTGAAGCATTGGTCTTGGGTAGCAAGGACTTGCCCTGAAACGAATGCCCGTGCTTCCAGGGCCTCTTTTACGTCAGGATCCTCGGCATGCTTGGCAATTTCCTGATAGATTTTCGTACTCCGCTCTGTGCCTTGGCGGAGGCTGCTGAGCAACTGAACAAAGAGTTCCTTTGGATCTTGAACTGGCATGATTATCTCCTTTTTGTCATTTTGGATAGGTTTATTAGGGTTAGTGGTATGACGCGCCGGGTACCAGAACACCGAACCGGCGAATCCAAGAAACCTAAAACAGGCATGCTTCCCTTGTCGCTGACACTGTCTGAAATCAACCTAAGTTGTTGACTCGAGCCTGCACAACTAGGCAAATCCCTAGTAGTGCCAGGAGCGCCGGTGGACATACCCTGCAAACGATGCGACTCCGAGAAGCAGGGTGCAACTCAATGGCGAAGACGCAACAGCAATGACCGGCCACTCCCGTATTCTCATTGCCGATGACCACAATCTAGTGGCGGAGTTATGCACCCGACTTCTGGAAAAGGACTTTGACGTGCTTGGCTCGGTCGGCGACGGGCAAGCACTGCTGCGCGCTGCCGGCGAACTGAATCCGGACGTGATCGTGCTCGACATCGCCATGCCAGTCCTGAATGGCCTCGACGCGGGACGGCAGGTGAAACAAATGCTGCCCGCCGTTAAGTTGGTCTACCTGACCATGAATTCCGATGCCCATGTAGCAGCTGAAGCTTTCGCCTGCGGAGCTTCAGCCTACCTGCTCAAGACGTGCGCCGCGTCAGAATTGGTGCTGGCGGTTCGAGAGGCATTACGGGGCAAAACCTATTTGTCTAAGCTCCTGGCGCGCGGCGCGATCGATTCCTTGCGTTGGGAGCATAAGAAACTGATCCATGAAGACGAACGCCTCACCGCTCGGCAGCGTGAGGTGCTGCAGTTGCTAGCCGGAGGCAGAATGATTAAGGAAATCGCAGTCATCCTGCAGTTGTCTCCCCGGACCGTGGCCTTCCACAAATACCGAATGATGGCACTGATTGGCGCCAGAAGCGGCGCCGAACTAGTGAAATACGCCCTCAGGAACCACATCGTGGCGGCTTAGGCAAGTGGGCAAATTCCCGACTGATGTAACCGATGGCTCGAAGGTCGTGTTACGAACATTTGACGTTGCGCAGTACAAGTCGGCAGTTGGCAGGCGAGCAACTCGCGGGATGACATCCCGACTGTTCATAGGCGCGCTGATGCTTGCGACCCTTGCCAACGCGCAACGTCCCAATATCCTTCCTGATTGCCAGAGGGGCTCTGCTATCCCCTGCAGTGTCGAAAGCGAATGGAGCACGGGCCCCGCTCTGGCTCAAGAGACGGTGCCCGGCGCTCTTGGCGTTTCCTCGAAAGCCACTCCGAGTCCGTGGGCATTCGTGTTCACCACCAGCGGCTATATTGTGCCCGGCGGCCAATCGTATGTGTCTCCCGACTTCACGGCCGACCGTGGATGGCTGCACCTGGAAGCTCGTTACAATTATGAGGCTCTGGAGACAGGGTCGCTATGGATAGGCTACGATTTCAGGGCCGGGAAGAAACTGGTGCTGGATCTGACTCCGATGGTGGGCGCCGTCTTCGGCAATCTGAACGGCGTCGCCCCCGGCTACCTCCTCACACTTACCTACAAGAAGGTTCAGCTTTATAGTAGCGGTGAATACGCATTCGATGTCCCGAACCATGCCGGCAGCTTTTTCTACAGCTGGAACCAACTGACATACTCTCCGCTGAAATGGCTGCAAGTGGGCCTGGTGTCGCAACGAACCCGGGCCTACCACACCAGTCTCGACGTGCAGCGCGGCGTGTTGGCGGGTTTCACCTATAAGAAGGTGACCTTTGCAACGAATGTATTCAATTTTGGGTGGACGACGCCGACCGAGGTTCTATCGCTGGGTCTCAATTTTTGAGTTGGATGGAGCAAGCGGGTGGACTTGCCGGACGACGCGGCAGACTGAGTATTGACCTAACGCAGGCCATACCATTCAAAATCCCCGCGCCGGTGGAAACCAAAGCGCGTTCGCCGCTTTGGAAGTGATCACTGAGCGATGGGGAACTTGCCACCGGAATTCCCTTCGGCCGAGTGTGCAAGCAGGGATTGAGAGAGCCTAAGCAGATTTTGCGGCTGCACGCGAATCACGCCTCCACGTGGACTGTCGATGTCGGCTATCAGAAAGAAGGATAGAGACACAGCCAGTGGCAAGATCATGAAGAGGGGGCTACTTCGATGTGCTCCATACCCAATCAACAGGTTACAGCCGATGGCGATCCCCGCTAACAGCGCCCAGCTCTCCAATGGAATGCGGTTCCACCAAGCGGCCTGAGTGTACCCCTCAGAGTTCAACACATCATTCATGCCGGAGGCGACTAATGAGGTCAGGATTGTCGGTTGGGCCACAGCACGAGCCTGGACGGTGGACCACAGTTCGTTCTGCACTTGGGCCGTATCGGCATTAATTTTCTGCAGGCGTTGTGCATCGCGGGTGGAGTAGAAGAGCACTCGTTGATCGACATAATTCCTCAGCAGATCATGAACTCTTGTTGCATCCAGGGCAGGCAGCAGATCAACGCGGACATACTCCGTACCGATCGCATTCGCCTCAGCCTCTTCGTAGTTCTTGCGCTGCTCGTACCGCGTCATGGCCATCGAGAAGGTGAATCCGATAAGGAGGCCCAGTAGTGTCAGAGCAGCGCCTTGGATAACGCCGAAGTCTTGCCTCGCGTCTGCGTCTAAAGATCCCAGTTTCTTGCGCGTGAAGGAGCCGACAAATGCCGATAGCAAAAGTGCGATGAAGGAGAGCGCGAAAAACAGAAATGGAAAATCAACGATGTTATTCATGTTTCCCTCCATAGACGGAGGGCGACCTCCGCTGCTTGCGCTGACAGGCTGTGGTTCTCCAGGTCGAAGCGCGCTCCGGCGTTTCCAGTTGTCGTGCCGCGCCGGTGGGCTGGCGCAGATGCCGATTGATTAAGTGGCACTGAGTTCACGGAAGATTCTCCGACACAGAAAGAGTGGGAGAGACAAACAGCTTGCCAGCCATGGCTGCATGGATAGCGGGAATAAGATCATCCTTCATGTGAACTTTGATGACATAGCCCAATGCCCCTTCCGCGAGGCACGCGCGAATGAATTCGTTTTCGCGGTGAATCGTCAGAAACACGAGCCGTGCCGCCAGGCCAGCCTTTCGAAGCTGATGCGCTGCCTCGATTCCAGTCAATATGGGCATGGTCACGTCGGCAACAATGACGTCCGGAGTCAGGAACAATGCTTTGGAAATCAGATCCCGTCCGTCGTGTGCCATACCCACGACGTCGAAATATGAAGCCAGCATCTTCGCTGTCATTTCCAGAAGTGGCCTGTTGTCGTCCGCTAGCAAAATACGGGTACGATTCACGAGTTGTCGCCGCTTAGGTACTTTTTGAGAATGAGCTTTACGCCGAAGTGGGACAACTAGGCATATCCCTAGCTCAATCGGCTGAGAACCGATTTGGGAAACGAATCGTAGGTTCCTCTAGTAGTTGAAGTGCCCAGAGATTCCACGCTAGGGATTTCCCTAGTTGTAGAGCCATCGAGCCAGACTTAGGGTCGTATTGGAGTCAGGCTTATGCATGAACGCCTGTTTCTTCCCGGAAGTGCTAGGAGGCACTGTGCATTCGAATCCAAGGTCGAGGAACGTTCAAGTGGTGGCTATTGTTTGCGCGTTGCTTCTCGCGCCCGGTGAGATTGGCCTGTATGCACAGCCCGCGGCGCAGAGCAGTTCAGCGCAGGGCCAAGCGGCCGGCACGATCCCGAACGACCAATTGGATTCGCTGGTCGCCCCGATCGCACTCTATCCAGATCCGCTCCTCGCGCAAGTGCTGGCTGCATCCACGTATCCCCTCGAACTCGTGCAGTTGCAGCAATGGCTGTCGAAGCACCCCGACTTGAAAGGTGAAGCTTTGACGGCGGCGGTGCAAAAAGAGGACTGGGATCCGAGCGTCCAGGCCATGTCCGCGTTTCCAGATCTGGTGAAGCAACTGATCGAGGGTATCAAGTGGACCACGGACCTGGGTAACGCCTTTCTTGCGCAGCAGAGCGACGTAATGGACGCGGTACAACGCATGCGCATGAAAGCCAAGCAGGCCGGAAACCTGAAATCCACCGAGCAGCAGATCGTGGAAACGAAGGTTATAGAAACCAAGACAGTCGTGGTCATTGAGCCGGCCAGCACGCAAATCGTCTACGTTCCCAGCTACAACCCCGTCGTGGTATATGGTCCGCCTATCTATCCCTATCCCGCGATTTACTACCCACCTCCCAGTTATTATGCCGCGGGCGCTTTCATTGCTTTTGGAGTTGGGGTGGCAATCGGAGCCGCCTACCACGGGGGCTGGGGTTGGGGCTGCGGATGGGGACGGGGATACAACAACGTAAACATCAACGTCAACAACAATTATGTAAGACACAACAACAACAGGAACAACATCAACACTGGCAACATCAACAGAGGCAACATCAATAACGGTAACCGCTCCGGCGGGGGCAACTCCTGGCAGCACAATCCACAGCACCGTGGTGGAACTCCTTACTCGAATCAGGCCACAGCGAGCAAATATGGCGGCACGGCTCGCGGAGACTCCATGGCATCACGGCAAACCAATGCCCGCCAGAATCAAGGTCGACAAGGTACCCAACAACAACCCGGGAATACGAATCGCGGAGCCGGAAACGCAGGCTCCTCCCAGCGACCCTCGGGCGGAGGCGCGAGCAACATTGGCGCGAGCCAGAACGGCGGAGGGAACCGCGGCGGAGGCGCCAGCAACACTGGGGCGAGCCAGGCTGGCGGAGGGAACCGAGTCGGTAACCGGCAGGTTCCCAATACTCCGAGTTCAACAAATAAGAGCGCATTCGCTGGTGCATCGAACGGGACGAGCGGTAGCGCGGCTCGGACCAGCAGCCAGCGGGGCGCCTCCAGCGTGAGCGGTTCCCGCAGCAGCGGCGGCGGCGGGCGGAAAAGGTGAGCAGACCCATGAGCGAGGAGACAAACATGAATTCGAAACCAGCCAGCGGCGTCGCGTCGACGATAGCTTTCACAGCCTGCGCGATCGTCATTTCTTGCTTGCTAGGGTTCACCGCGTCGGCTGCGCCTCAAGCACAGAGCGGCGCTTTGACGGGAACGGAGGCACGACAACGAGGCTTCGACACGCCGACGCAGGCCGCTGATGCTCTGATCCTGGCCGCGAGAAACTTCGATGTACCCGCGTTGAGAGAAATGTTCGGGCCGGATGGTGAGGATATTGTTCCCACGGCGGACCCCGTCCAAGGTAGAAGCCAGACTGCCGCATTTGTCGCCAGGGCCGACGAAAAGACTTCGGTAACGATCGACCCGAAGAACTCTGCCCGAGCCATTCTCACGGTCGGCAACCAAGTTTGGCCTTTCCCCGTTCCGCTCGTCAAAACGCAGGGAAAGTGGTATTTCGATTCGAAGGCCGGTCGAAACGAGATCCTCTACGAACGCATCGGAGCGAATGAGCTGGATGCGATCACCGTGTGCCGTGGTTTTGTAGAAGCGCAAGAGGAATACGCCTCAGAGATTCACGATGACTCCGGCATCAACCAGTACGCGCGGCGGGCCATCAGCTCCGACGGAAAGCAGGATGGGCTGGCGTGGAAAAATCCGGACGGAAGCTGGGCCGGTCCGGTGGGCGAGACGGTTGCGATAGCGATCGAGGAAGGCTATACGACTCGCGGAGAACCCTTCCATGGCTATTATTTCAAGTTCCTGAAAGGGCAAGGCTCGGCCGCCCCGCACGGAGAACTGGATTACGTGATTAACGGCGTGATGATTGGCGGCTTTGCGTTGGTGGCATGGCCCGCCGATTACGGGATCACGGGCGTGAAAACTTTCATCGTCAGCTACGAGGGAGTCGTCTACCAGAGGGACCTCGGGCCGGATACCGTGGGGATCGCCGCGGCGATGGAGCGCTACAACCCGGACAAAACCTGGCACCGCACCGATGACAACTGGTGATCCATTCCAACGGGGGCTCGGCGGTTCAACCCACCCTCGCAAACGCCAAGGGCTCCTGAGCCAGAAGGACGGAAAACAGTGGATTGTTTCAAGAGTACGATCGTCTCTGCTGAATTGCCACAAGCCGCGTTGTTATGAAAGGGCCGACGACGCCATAGAAGGGTTATTGAGTTAGGGAGGCAACGATGCCTAACGTACTGGAAGGTGGGTTGGAGCGCATATCTCGAGTCTCGCTCGTGTTGTCGATCGTATTGATTATTTTCGGAGTCTTGGCGATCGCCTTGCCGATGGCCACGTCGGTCGGAGTCGTCATCATAATCGGATGGTTGGTAATATTCGACGGGTTTGCGCAACTCGTTCACGCCACTCAGTCCAAGGGCATCGGCCACATTGTTTGGAAGATCCTGGTCGCGTTACTCTACCTTCTGGCTGGAGCCTATCTGCTCACTCGTCCGGCTCTGGGAGTTGCCGGTTTCACTCTCGTGCTGGCGATCCTCTTCTGCGCAGAAGGGTTGGCGGATGTGGTAGCCTATTTTTCCACGCGCAAAGGTGGCGGCAATTCACCGTGGATGCTGGTGGATGGAATCATCACCCTAATTTTGGGTTTCATGATCTGGAATCAGTGGCCCGTCGGTTCGTTATGGGTCATTGGCACACTGGTAGGCATCAGCATGGTGATGACTGGCACCACCCGCCTCATGATGACCTTGGCAGTTCGTAAGGTGGCCAAGAATCTGACAAGTTAATCCGAGCAACCGCGGCTGAGCGGATTGTCGTGGGGGACTTGGCAGACGGTCTGCGAGGATAGAGGCTTGTATGGATATCAACGACTTTCCCCACCCCACGGTGCAGGCAATGTTCCTTTTGGATGAGACCGGAGATGATTTGCAGACCGCAATAGAACTGGCCTTGATGAATGCGCGGAAGGAAGATATGGAATGCGGTAGGTATTGGGTCGCAGTAGCTGACGCTCTGACGCTAAGAGATCTAGAAAACTAGTGCAACATCTCCCAGAAACGTTGATCTAGTCTCGAGTACGGCAGGATCCCAACTCAAAAGCGGAAGCGCATCATCCGGTGTGCAATTTAGAACAGCGTTGACCCGTCCGACCTGCTGTAATTTGGCCCACGTCTAAAAAGTGCGCCACAGCAGGAGGAAGTTGGGACACCGTTGTGTGTGTGAAAAGCGCCTCCCATCCCGCCCTATACCTTCTGATCGCCGCCGACCGCGTAGTTTTCTCGTACTCAATTTGGGAAGAGATGGGGGTATTACGTCTTCCCATCACAGGACGTTGTGAGCTGCGTCACCGCGTCGGCCGTTTCGACCTGTTGAAATTCTCACGTCCACCAAATGTGTCACCGGAGAGTGCATGACACGATGCTGTGAAAAGGTCCGCCCATCGCTGCTGATCGCCGACGACCATGTTGTTTTCTCGGAAGCGCTCCGAGCTCTGCTGGAGAAGACCTATGTGGTAATTGGTACGGTCACGGACGGGCGCGCGCTAGTGATTGAAGCCCTCAGACTCAAACCTGACGTAATCATAGTGGACATCGGGATGCCACTTCTCAATGGCTTCGACGCTGCCTGCCGAATTCGGGAGCAGCTCCCGAAGGTTCCCCTGGTGTTTCTGACGATGCAGGACGATCCTAACTTGGCAGCGGCTGCGCTGGAGTTGGGAGCTGTGGGTTTCGTTCTCAAGCATTCGGCAGCTCAGGAGTTGCTGACCGCCATCGACCAGGTGTGGCACGGAAAGTCTTTTATCTCTCCGAAGCTCCGGTCGGATGATTGGGTGGAGCAGCGATCGCGAGTCGTGCAATTCTCCAAGGATCTGACTCCACGCCAGTGCGATGTCGTACAGCTTTTCGCGGAAGGCTACGCGATGAAAGAGATAGCAGCCCGCCTGAACCTGAGTACGAAAACGATCGAATTCCACAAGCACCACATCATGACGGCTTTCCATTTGAAGACGAACGCAGATCTTATCTTGTTCGCGATCAAAGAGCGGCTCATCTCGGTCGCACCCGAAGTCCGCCACGCTTCGTGAGACGAACTGCTAAAGTCGCGGGTGCAAAGCGTTTCCCCGCATTCTAAGCCTATGATGCCCGTTGTTGTGGTTGTAGCGGTACGCACGCGTCTACTCTCGTGCCCGTTCCGGGTTCCGATTGAATCTTAAAGGTGCCACCCAGCAAGCGGGCGCGCTCTTCCATGCTTCGAACGCCCAGCCCCGGGCTTTTCGCAAGCTCCTTGTGATTGAAGCCCACGCCTTGATCACACACAGATAAGTGAATCGTGACGTCCACTAAGTGGAGAGTGACCTGGGCTCTCGATGCGCCGCTGTGCTTTTTTACGTTGCGAAGGGCTTCCTGCACGATCCGAAAAATGCAAAGCGCTACTCCCGAGTCTACCGATCGAGGAACATTGTCAAAGTCGCTTTCAATCTGGAGACCTTGTTGAGCGGCGAACTCCTTGCACAGCGCATTAAGGCCCGGCGTAAGGCCCAGGTTCTCAAGACTGGCTGAGTGCAGGCGACGCGAGAGCGTATGCAGGTCCGCGCCGAGTTCGCCGGCTGCGTTGGACAGCTCATGCAATTGACGGTTCGCTTCCTGAGGTGACTCCTGAATGATGTCGGCGGTGGTTTCCAGACCGAGAGTCAGCACTGCCAACCTCTGGCTGAAGTCATCATGAAGCTCGGACGCGATCCGGCGTCGCTCCTCTTCCTGGGCATTGATCAGCATGCCGCTGAGTTGCTCTGGAGCCTTCCGCGCCAGCTTGAGCTGACGCTGCTTGTAAAGGAGGTAGACGATCACCAAAGCCAGACTCAGAACGAATAGCAATCCGCCGAGCAGGGTCAACTTGTATCGTTTCCAAAGAGGCGGCTCGCGAAACAGTATTATGCTCCCGGCAGGGAGCTTGCTGTCATCTAGCTTCCATCGTTGTAACGCGCGCCAGTCGAACATGTAAAAACTAGGACCACGCCCGACGGGAATGTCCTGTGGCGACTTTCCCCCCAAGATATCCAGGATATCGCGGCCCGCGGCTTTGCCTTGCTCTTCGATGCTAACCACGAATCCGCCTACAATGCCGCGGCCGAGATAGGTGTCAGACACACCAAATACCGGAGCATTCGAGGCCGCTACGACCATGGGAAGGACATCCGTCGTGCTGAGGAACTCCCGCCCCTGCACGTCCTTGAAAAAGGTAAGAAAAAGAACGATGGAATGGCTCGGAAGATGGCTTAGCTTTTCTTGCAGTTGCTTCATTGGAAGATCGGTCAAGTACGTGACATCAATCTTGGCTTCGTAGGAAGTGAGCCCCGCCTTCGCGAGTGCTGCGACACCCTTGTCAAATCTGGATTGCCCGGTGACGACGAAGACTTGGCGTGTTTCCGGCAGCAAACGGAGGGCAGCATCCAGTGTGTTTCCGGGCTCGAATAGCAACCAGGAACCCGTGGATCGGGAATCGAGGACGGGTTGCCCCGGTTGACCTTGAGCGGTGCAACAGAAAACGACCGGTACGCCGGGGTAAAACGCCTTCGACCGGTCTGCCACGAGGCGGATCGGATCCGGACCCACCAGCACAATCAGGTCCAGCTTTTGCCCAAGATATCTGTTGGCAACCACAGTACGCTGTTCGTTCAGCGCATCATTCGAGAGATCAACTGCGTCGAGGTTCTCCCAGTAATACTGGACCTGGAAACGGGGGTCGGCGTGCAGCGCCAAACGGATCTGATTGGCCACGAGCACCGAAACAGGAGAGGACTGTCCGAACTCATTGATCACGAGAATTGTTTTCTTGACCTGCGCTTGGGACGCCGGGGCGAAAATGACCAGCCCGAGCGATGCCGCAGCCAGCCAATTCTTCGTGCATTGTCTAAAGAGACAAAGTCTAAAGAGACAAATTGTCGGGGCGAAGCGTCGCTTTAAATCGATGCGTTGCATAAAGGGGTTGTTGTTGCCGATAGGGCAACGGAGTGAGCCTACCTATACCGCTCCCCAGCCTGCCCGACAACTAGGCCGAATATCAGCCCCAGTGGCACAAACCGAGACATTGTTGTTTCCCGCCGCAACACATACCTCGCTGGGCACACTTACTCCCCACCAGTTTCATCTTCGCGAGAAACCCTGTCGACTGTCAATTACAACAGTGCTCCACTCTTAGGGATTTCCCTAGTTGTCTAGGCCTCCAGTCAGGCCTAGGGTTGTCCTTAGAAAAAGAACCGTGGCGCAGGGCTCACTTCGTCCGGTAGAGAGTCAGGAGCGAGCCCTAATTTGCTGGTCTTATGTTTTCGTCGATCCTCTCCGAGCTCCGCGGGAGCGAAAGATTCTGCGTCGTTGCTTGCCCGGTCGATCCGGAAATTTCGCCAGAGACAGGAGTGTCTAATGAATTCCCGTCCTTCTTATAAGTGTGCGGGACGCTTGCTGATGACTCTCGCCGTGATATGCGGCCTTGCATTAGCGACTGGTTGCGGCTCAAACGGTGGATTGCGCACGCCGAACAGCGACGGGTTCAGCAATAGCAACCTGAGTGGTACTTACGTTATTTCCATATCGGGCAAGGATGTAAACACCACGACAGGCGATGTGGTCCCGTTTGCAATCGTGGGGAGCATAACGGCCAATGGCCGCGGTGGTATCACAGTGGGAACACTTGACCTCAACGATCCAGGTAACACCGGTGTGAATCTCGGCCAAACGGTCAGGGGGACATATGGCATTACCCCGGATGGTCGTGGCGCTGGCACTCTTAAGACTTCGATAGGAAGCTTTGGCATTGATTTCGTTTTGACGTCCAGCAACCATGGGCTGATCACCCGCTTCGACGGCAACGGGACCGGCAGCGGCACTCTTGACCTGCAAGGCAGTGCCTCCCAAAGCTCGCTGAAGTCTCTTGCCTTTTCTCTTTCCGGCGCTGACCCGAGCGGAAATCTCCTTGGGACAGTAGGAGCCTTCACGCTCGAATCATCGGGGAGCGTCAACTCTGGCACTCAGGATTTCAACGATGATGGCAATTCCAGCGGCTCGTTGGCGGGGCCTGAAAATCTCTTCGCACCATCCTCTTTAGTCTTGACCAGCGGCACCAACGGGACGGCGCAGTTTACTTCCAACTTCGGCTCGTTTGGCTTTGACGTCTGGGTAATCGATTCAACCCACCTGAAATTAATCGAGAGCGACACTAAGAGTTCGGGATTCATTCTTGCCGGCGATGCTTTTACGCAGCAGACCTCCTTTCCTGCCGGTCAGTTGGTATTCACCCTTGCCGGTCTCGACTCTAGTAAGGATCCTTTCGTCGCCGGTGGTTACGCAGGCGCGACCTCCAACGGCGGTCTCAGCAATGGCGTTGAAGATTACAACGATGCTGGCACGGCCGACAGGCAGACAAACGTTGCCGGAAGCTGCACCACGTTTGTTGCGGGACGATGTCAACTGGCCTTAACCGGTTTCAGCAATGGCATCGAACACCCGGTGTTCGGATTTGCCGCCTATCCCTCCATCAGCGGCATTCTATTGCTGGAAGACGACAGTCTCGGGCTAGCCCAGGGTGCTGCCTACGCCCAAACCGCAACGGCATTCACCGCCCCAGCGGACTACGGACTGAGTCTCTCCGGTGTCAATGCCAACCCCAACTTCAACGCCGCCTGGTCCGAAGTCGACGACATTGCGCAGTTCAATGCCACCGGAACCGGCGCCAGCATGACCGGCATACTGGATGAAAATGACCTTACCACTCTAGTTTCCGACGCCCCGTTGTCCGGTAACTACATTCCGCAGGCGGTTGCGACCGGCAGCGGTTCGATCTCTGTGACTACTAACGGAACTCTTATCGGCGGTTTGTCTCTCGTCTACTACGTGGTTAACAGCTCAAGTGTTCTCTTCATCGAGAGCGACTCAAGCCAGGTCGCGGTGGGTGTCTTCGAGGCCCAGACATCTGGGCCCGGGGAGAAATGAAATGAAAAACAGTTTTCTCTTCTTGGCTACTCTATTCTTCGCGGTAAGCAGCGCAGTCAGTCAATACGTGAGCTACAACTTCGACAAAAGCACGGATTTCTTGAAGTTCAAAACATACACGTGGGTTCCAAACAAAGAATCCGCACCAGCCGACGAACCCATGGACAAGCAGATCAAAGAGACAGTCGAGTCTGAATTCGCAAGAAAGGGGCTTACCAAAACAGACGCTGAATCCGCCGATTTGTATGTTGGATATCAGGCGGGCGTAGGTACTGAAAAGCAATTCGCGCGCTGCAATGCTCGTTGGGCATGCTTTTCGGGTATGTATGCGAGCGGGTGTTTCAGTCTTGGCGGAACCTTCATTACGAGAGCAGAGACAATAATGATCGACAAAGGCGAGCTGCTTTTGCATATGTATGATCAGCAGAATCGCGAGATTGTCTGGTGCGGCGTCGCCAGCAAAACTCTCGATCCGAAGGCCCAAGCGGAGAAGCAACAGGAAAATCTGCAAAAAGCAGTGGCCAAGCTCTTAAAACACTATCCGCCTGGGAAAAAATGACGGGCGGCGGAAACTCGGTCCAGAAAACCGGGACGTGCTGAGGTCCAGCGATATTGCTAGTCGCCAGATGCTCTTTCAAATTCAGTTCGGCCTGCCCGCCCACGAATACTGCCATGAGACTGACACGTTCTGGTAATTTCCGCCGTAGCGAACGTGGGCTCCGGTACTAAAGCTCGCTTTGAGGACCTGGTGCCGGTTCAACGGAATCGCAGCGGTGACTCCAACGCGGGAACTCGTCTGCGTCGTGCCCGGGTTCGCTATGCCGCCGAGACTGGTGGTGCCTCCGTACCAGAAGTTGCCGTCGAGAGAGAACCATAGAGGACCCGGCCTGCCACGGAAAGTTTTCGCGTCATAACTGAGGTGACCTTCGAAGGAACCGATCGGGCTTTGCGTTTGAGGTCTGGGAGCGGGTTTCGAAAAGAATTTCTGGTTGGTGGTGAAGAGCCACAGACCAGCGTACCCATCAATTACCCATTTGCCAAAGCGCTGCGAGTAGCCGAACTCCGGTTTGAAGGCCCAACGGTTAATCCCCCAGTTGATCAGCTTCGTGGGATCATACTGGCCGGTGGGAGCGATCACCTTTAGGCTGGCGCCCAACACGGTCTTTTGCTTCCATTTCACGAACTCCGACATAGGCATCGCCGGACCTCCCTTCAGGTTTACGGCAAAGCGAAACCCCAAGTCCAACAGGCCAGAGCGGTAAATCTGCCGATTCGTGCCGACCTCAGAGCCCTGAAAAGTTCCTATGCCATAGGGGAGGCCCACGGCGATGTTGGCTGATCGGCCAAAAAAACTCAATGAATGATAATAGCCGATGTCCGGAACGCTGTAAGTGGCAGTCGCATTTGATACGGGGACTACCCCATTCAAATCCAAGCCGCCGCTGAAGTAAGAATACGTCAGGTTGATCGCGTTGGAGTGCACCGGCGTGATCACGTACGACCGCGGCTGGAGATCTTGCGCCCAGCAGGAGTCTATGAGCATCACCGCTAGAGCGAAGAACAACAGGCTCAGACGAAGTTCTCGGACGGTTTGAATGTTTGTACCCCCTGCGGCAGAGGTGTCGCGAACGACGACCAAGCAACCGCCGAAAACCGCGAGCGTGCACAATCAGATGAACCTTGCCATGCCGACCATGGAGGACACTACTTCTCCGTCAGTTTCACTCCCGCGGGGGGCCCAGTCGACTGTCATTTGCAACAGTGCCCCCCGGGATGACGGAGCCAGTACTGGTACAATTAGGGCACGGCCACCTTCGGGTGGCCAGTCTATTTCCGGAGTCTTTTGCCTTGCCCTGGTCGCCAAGGAATCTTCGCAGTTTCGTTCTATTGACTCTGATCTTCGCCGGCGGCCAGGTCGCCCGCGCTGCCGAGCCAAAACTGGAGGCCGTTTCAGACAGTCCGTTCCGCCTGCATTTATTTCATACACATACTGGAGAGCGATTGAATATCGTCTACCGCGACAGCGCGGGCTACGATCCGGAATCGCTCGCACGCTTAAACCGCTATTTGCGGGATCATCGTACAGGCGAAATTCACGATTACGACCCCCGGGTATTCGACCTTCTGCACGACTTGACTGCCGCGCTGGGGAATCCCGACCTTGAGATTGATGTCATCTGCGGTTACCGCACGCCTTGGAGCAACGAATTTCTCCGCACGCATGGGCATGGCGTGGCCCGCAATAGCCTACACATGCAGGCGATGGCGATTGACATTCGGGTACCCGGGATTCCTACCGCGCAACTGAGGGATGCAGCCCTGGCGCTGCATCGGGGCGGCGTGGGTTACTACGCGGCTTCCGACTTCGTGCACGTCGACGTGGGCCGCGTGCGCCGGTGGTAGCTGGGCGTCGGATTACGGGTATGGATAACCTCTGGCTAGCGCCGCCGCCAGCGTGGCATCGTGACCGTAAATATCATCGTTGAAATGCACCTCGCCGTTCTCGTAGGCGAGCGCCGTCCCGTATACGATGAACACCGGAATTCGCTTCGCCAGGCTCACGGTCACGTCGTCCTTTCCGCTCTGCATTCCTTGCTTTACTCGCTCCAGCGTCCAACTCGGATTATTACGCAGGGCCCACGTGGCGAGCTCGGCGGGCTTTTCGACCCGTATGCAGCCATGGCTGAAATCACGGCGAGAGCGTGAGAACAACTCCGGAGACGGCGTGCTGTGAAGATAGACGTTGTGCTCGTTCGGGAATATCAGCTTGACCAGACCGAGCGCGTTGGCAGGGCCTGGCTTCTGCCGCACCATCAGCTTTCCCGCCCGCAGTTGCGCCAACACATCATCAGAAATATTTCCTGAGGTAATGACCTTACCGTCGTAGGTAGCGACCTCGTAGTTCTTACGAGCAATGTAGCTGCGATCGCGCTGGATGGCCGGAACAATCTCGCTGCGGAGAATGCTGGGGGGAACGTTCCAGTACGGACGGAAGACGACGTAAGTCATATCGCGCGTGAAAACAGGCGTCTGCGTGCGCATCGCTTTTCCGACTACAACGCGCATGGTCAATGCAACGTTGTTATTCTCGTCGAGGGCACGCAGTTGAAAATCGGGAATATTTACGATGATCGGCGGTGCGGAAAACTCCGCCGGTAACCAACGCCAGCGCTCCAAAGTGAGCTGTAGTTGGAGTACTCGGTGCTGTAGTGGAACATTAAGCTGTTTTATGGTGCCGGGGCCGATGCGACCATCGTTATCAAGTCCGTGGCGGCGCTGAAAACGTTTGACCGCATCTACCAGGGGGCCGGTGTAAGTTTGGGTGTCTCCCGTCAAGGCGGCATCTGCCGGCAGATCACCAACGAGACGCAAGAGGCGCGCCAGTCGGGGCAACCCCGTGTATGACTGACCCGGGTCGATGGTCTTCGTAACCTCAGGAAGTTTTTCCCCGTCGTCCGTTCGCGCAAGTTCGAGGTAATGCCCAAGCGCCTCCTCGGTACGGCGATAGCCTGGAAAGGGAGGTTCCACTCCGTCCAGGACCGCTTGCAGATCCGAAGCGGTCATGATCCGGTCGCGTAGAAACTGGGCCAGGTCGTACTTCTTCTGTTCCACTCCCAGTCCGAACTTGAAATGCGCTGGATTGATGCGTCCTATGCGAAGGTCGGACACATAACGCATGGTGCAGACCGTGAGCGCCACGTCAAAACGCGCCACCGCTGGACCACTCGCAGAGCCTTGCAGCGCACGGATTCTCCCCTCCCAGCGCGAAGCGTCGTAATCCTCCGGGTTGAGCCCTTTCTTCCAGGCATCCCTGAAGACTTCGATCAGTGCCACGGCCTGCGGCACCGGTTGCGAACCCTGGACCCACGCTGTAGCGAATCCAGTCGGCTCGTAGAACTCCTTGAGCCAGTTGCGATAGTCACTGAAGTCCGGCCAGCGCATGCCTTCCAGGTGGCCGTTCGTGACCAGATTCTGAATGTCGGGTTCTTGCCCAGCACTAAAACATGCCAAGGACACGAAAAGAAGAGCCATCCCCCACGCGAAACGTAGCCGCCGGCAAGCGATGTGCACTCTGTAGCTTTCCTTCCGGTTATTCATCAATAACCTCGTTGACGTTTGCAATATAGAAGCAATTGTGTTCGCTGGTAACTGGTAGAACTGGCAGGCCACGTCAGTCGAAGCTTGGAGAGGTTGCAGCGCCAAGCACGCGTCGACTCTCGTACCCGTTCCAGGTTCTGATTAAATCTTAAGGGTGCCACCCAGCAAGCATGCCCGCTCTTCCATGCTTCGGATGCCCAGACCAAGGCTTTTCGCAAGCTCCTTACGACGGAGCGCTACCGCTTCGTTTGCAACAGTGGAGAGTATCATCTGTCTCATGTGGTTCGCTGCAACGTGGCCGCAAATCGGACGAACGCTTTCATGGAGGGAAAATAATGTTTAAGACTCGAATTGTCAGCAGCGCACGTCTAGTCGTCCTCTGCCTTGTAATGTCCGCTGCAATGGTGTCGCCTGGCCAGGACCAGATCCCTGTTTTCGCGGTTACACCAGAACAAAGCACGATTAGGTTCAACGTCAAGGCGTCGGTAGCGCTAGTCGGTACTTTCGAAAACTGGGATTCCACTCTCACTTTCGCTTCTACTGATGTCTCGACGGGCGTGCTGGACATCAAGATTCAGGCCGACAGCGTGCATACCGGAAGCGGCATGAAGGACGGCAAGCTAAAGAGCAAGGATTTCTTCGACGTAAAGCAGAACCCGCTGATCACCTTTCACTCTGACAAGATCGTGCAGACCGGACCTAACACTTTTGATCTGCCGGGAACGTTTACCATTCGCGGGGTCTCCAAGCCTGAGACGCTGAAGTTTACCGTTACGGGCACCCGAGGGTCGGGTTCGGGTGATATTAAAGGGACAATGGCCTTCGACCGTAAGGGCTACGGGATGAATAAAGGCATTCCATTCGTCACGATCGCCGACCGCGTCGAAGTGAATGTCGCCCTCCAGGTGAAGCGAGTCAGCGGACCTCCGTTGGTCTTCAAGCAATAACCGCCAAATTTTGGACGGTGGGAGAGGGAAATAGGCGACACCCGAACCCGATGCGTTGCTTTGCGAACTTTTCTTAACTGATGCTGAAAGAGGAACCAAACAGTAATTTCGGTGAGTTTTAGCGCCTAAAGCGAACGAAGACAAAGGTGTGCCAGAAGGTATAGGTTTTGTTACAGCTCAGGCGGCCTTTTCTGGCCGCCTGTTTTGTTGGTGTGCCGAGCATGTTCGACAGCTTGAGGGTGAAAGTCCCTTTGACAACCTGATGGAGGTGAAGTCATAGCGAAGCGCAAGGGTGAAATAACAGCCGCCGTGAGGCGGGGCCTGAAAGAAGCGTGGAGCAAAGACGCGAGCCGATGAACAAGAACCGGATATGAGGCCTACGGTGGCGGGCGAGCGAGCCAATGATTGCGAAGCCCATATCCATCAAGCGCACGGGTGGTAGATCCGGCGGTTGCGTGTCGAAGGCGGTCGAACTTACCTCGGGAGGTCTGCGGCACGTCACGAAATCGTGACTGAGGGTGAAAGCGATTCATCCCGATCGTGTCGCAGAAGTCAGCAAAGGGCGTAGTAGGTCATGCAGTCGGCGAAGCTATTGAGGCACTCCAAAGCCGAAAGGCGGAGCAAACAAGATAGGCCAAGCGGGGAACGATGATCGAAGGCCCGAACGGTACTCCGCAAGGGGAATAAAGGAAAGGGCAAGTAAGCGGCGCGACTCATGAGCGGACAGCGGCGGAAAAACCGACCCGAACAAGGGGTGCTGGCCTTTCCGGTGGAAAGTAGGAGTGATGCTCCGAAGCCCGCCGCGAAAGGGACCGAAACGCTGGTGGCGAAGCGCAAGTCTGAAAGCCTGGCCGGAACCGAACGACTGATGGAAGAAGTCTGCGAGCTGGAAAACTGCAAGCAGGCATTACAACGAGTCAAGGCGAATAAAGGGAGTCCGGGAGTAGACGGGATGACCGTCGACGAATTACCGGCCTACCTGAAGCAGCATGGGCTGGAAATCGGGGAACAGCTACGAAGCGGAACTTATCAACCGCAGCCGGTAAGAGGGGTGGAAATCCCGAAGCCGGATGGCAGTGGAATGCGCAAGCTAGGCATTCCTTGCGTGCTGGATCGCTTTATTCAGCAGGCGGTGCTGCAGGTTCTGCAGAAGCGCTGGGACCCGACGTTCTCCGAACATAGCCACGGTTTCCGACCGGGGCGCAGTGCGAAGCAAGCGGTGCACAAGGCGCAGCAGTATATCGCCGAAGGGTACCGCTGGGTGGTGGATCTCGACTTGGAGAAATTTTTCGATCGAGTAAACCACGACCGCCTGATGGCGGCGGTGGCCGAGCGCGTGGCCGACAAGCGAATGCTCAAATTGATTCGAGCGTTTCTGGAGGCCGGAGTGATGGAGGATGGGTTGGTGAGTGCGGTGGATGAGGGAACGCCTCAAGGCGGTCCGCTTTCACCACTACTTTCCAACCTGGTGCTGGACGAACTGGACCGGGAGTTAGAGCGGCGCGGTCACTGCTTCGTCCGCTATGCCGACGACTGTAACATCTACGTCAGCAGCGAACGAGCGGGACAACGAGTGATGGAGAGCGTTACTCGCTTCATCACGCACCGTCTCAAGCTCAAGGTCAACCAGGCGAAGAGCGCCGTCGCTCGACCGGGGCAAAGGAAGTTTCTCGGATTCAGCTTCACGGGGGAACGAGAACCGAGGCGGCGCATCGCCCCCAAGGCTATCGCTCGCTTCAAGGAGCGGATTCGGGAGCAGACGCGGAGAACCCGCGGCATCAGCTTGCGGCCGATGGTCAAGGAACTGGCGACCTATCTCCGTGGCTGGCTCGGGTACTTCGGCGACTGTCAAACGCCCTCGGTGCTGGAACGTCTTGAGACGTGGTTACGCCGCCGACTTCGGTCGGTGGTGTGGAAGCAATGGAAGCGTGGACGGACAAGGTTCCGCGAGCTGCGCAAACGGGGCGTCAGTAAGGACCTCGCGGCGAAAACGGCCGGGAGCCCTCACGGTCCGTGGCGGCTCGCGCACTCGCCCGCCCTGACCATCGCTCTGCCGAATGCTTACTTTGCCCAGCTCGGGCTTCCGCCCCTGGTCGTACGGTCCTCGCTTAATCCGCCGAACCGCCGTATGCGGACCCGCATGTACGGTGGTGTGGGAGGGGAGGACGGGTGACCGTTCCCCCTATCCCGATTGGTTGGGAGGGCGCTTGCGCGACCCCTTTTGTTACACCGTCCAAGACCCGGCGTATGGTCGTGGGAAGGAAGACCGGGGGATCGCGGTAACTGATTGAAAAAATGGTAGGCACGAGGAGACTCGAACTCCTGACCTCTACCGTGTCAAGGTAGCGCTCTAACCAACTGAGCTACGCGCCTACTGCGATCGCGGATTGCACTTGCGGCGTCGTGTGCTTACGGCCACTCGGCGTCAGCTTCTGATTTTACCACGCAGCGGCATGGCTCCAGAACCAGCTTCGGAACGATACCTGCGCATGTGTTCGGCTTCTTTCGCGCTGCTCCCGGATTCTGTCCTGTCCGGCTGTTAGTCGGCCGTGAAACGTGGTAAAACCAAGCAACCAGGGTTCGCCATCCAGCGCCGGAAGTCTTGTCATGCCTCCCATTTAGCCAGCTGGATCGGGGGCGCGAACAGGAAAGGTATCTATGACCACCGAAACGAATACGCTGACTCCGACCGATCGAAAGGAAACAGATCGAAAAGGAGATGAAGAGGTCGATCAACACTCGATCTCCGCTACGACGACTGAGAAGACTGCTACAACTGTGCCGCGAATTCTCGCGAACTACGTCGGCGGTCGCTGGGTAAAGTCGTCGGCTTCCGGACTTCTCAACGTCATCAACCCGGCTAGCGGTGAAGTATTGGCGCGGGTTCCGCTGTCGGGAGTTGCCGATGTCGAAGCAGCCGTCGCGGCCGCCAATGCCGCGCTGCCAGATTGGCGCTCTCGTTCGGTGGGTGAGCGTACGGAATTTATTTACGCTTCGCGCGAGAAATTCCGTCAGCGGATTGATGAACTCGCGGCATCGGTCACGCGCGAAGGGGGCAAAGTGCTGTCCGATGCGCGCGCCGAAATTTCCCGCAGCGTCGAAGTGCTCGAGGTCGCATGCGCCGCTCCGATGACCATGCAGGGACGCATTCTGGAAGGCGTGGCGCGGGGAATTAACACGGAAACGATTCGGCAGCCGCTCGGAGTCTGCGCCGCCATTACTCCCTTTAATTTCCCGGCCATGGTTCCGATGTGGTTCCTGCCGTTTGCGATCGTCTGCGGGAACACGTTCGTGCTCAAGCCGTCAGAACAGGTGCCGCTCACATCGGAACTCATGTTTCACATCTTCGAAGAGATTGGATTGCCCAGCGGAGTGGTAAATCTAGTGCATGGTGCGCATGATGCCGTGAATGCCATTCTTGATAGTCCCGGAATTCGCGCCGTTTCATTCGTCGGCTCGGTCAATACGGCGAAGTACATTTACCGGCGCGCGGCGGAAAAAGGAAAACGCGTGCAGGCTCTGGGTGGCGCGAAGAATTATATGGTCGTGATGCCCGACGCGGTCGTCGACAAGACAGTCTCGAACGTCCTCGGCAGTGCCTTCGGAGCTTCGGGCCAGCGCTGCATGGCCGGATCGGTGCTGGTAACGGTGGGGTCAGCGAAGACGGCGATCATGGACCGACTCAAAGCGGGAGCCGAGAAGCTGGTTGCCGGCGATGGCATGAACGCGAAAGCGAGCTTGGGACCGGTGATTTCGAGTGCTGCCTGTGAGCGCATTCATGACGCCATCGAAAGTGGGATAAAGGAAGGCGCCGAATTATTGGTGGATGGACGGCGTCCGACGGCGGTTCCAGCGGGAGGAAATTTTGTCGGCCCCACCATTCTGAACAACGTTACGCCTGAGATGAGCGTGGCCCGCGAAGAAATTTTTGGGCCGGTGCTCTCCGTAATTCATGTGGAAACGCTCGATGAAGCAATTGCGCTGGTGAATAGCGATCCGCGGGGCAATGGCACGTCGATCTTCACGGAAAACGGCGCTGCTGTGCGCGAATACAGTCGGCGCATCGAAGTCGGCATGGTGGGAGTGAACATCGGCGTCGCCGCGTCGCCCGCTTATTTTCCATTTTCTGGCTGGAAGGATTCGTTCTTCGGCGACCTGCACGTTCACGGCTGGGATGCGGTCGAGTTCTTTACCCGCAAGAAGACCGTAACGTCGCGCTATTTTTCAGCCGGAGAAACGGGCAAGTTCTTTGTTGAGCAGGGCGATAAACACTAGAGGACGGGCGGGAACGCCCGTCGCTCCACTCGCGCTAGCGGTTCTCTAGTGCTTGAAAGAGATATTCAAGCCGGTTGCAATCTGCAGGTCGTTCCTCTCAATTCGAGGCGTACCCGGAGCGACGACCGGAGGGTTGCTGACAAAAATATCCGCCACCGTGTTCTGCCATCCCAGCCATTTGTTAAGTTTCGTCACGGTACCGAGATTGAATGTCCCGCGGTATTGTCCGGTGTTGCTGAGGTCCGGATAGAAGAAAAAGGTCTGGGTGATCACCGTGCCCTTCCCCACCTTGTGGGTGAAGGCATCGCCCACCGTCATGGCCGCCAGACTCTGCGACTTGGCCGGGTTCGGAGGATTGATTTCAATCGAATAGGCTTCGTGCGTGTAATTTGCTCCCACCAGCAGATCCAAGGTAGTGGCTGCGTTCTTGATCGCGTGCAAACCGCCGCCGCCTCCTAGAATCGACCGGAGGTTCAGATCTTGCAGCCCGTTGGAAAAGAAATCGCCACTCACAAACCCGAAGGTGTGCGCGCTGAAGTCGTGATCGTAGCGAGCTCCGCCACCGGTCGAGTTTGCAGTGGTCTGCGATGAAGTCGCCGGCGGGATGATTTTATCGTTAACGGCATAAACCGAGTTGGTGTACAGCACCAGCTTGTCGTGGAATCCGGTGCGCAGGGCATTGAAAGCGAGGTTCAGATTTTTGGTCTCGCTGTTTCCGGTGGTCACCGCAAAGCCCAGATTCAGCCCGCCGGCCCAGCCCTCCAGAAGCCCAGGGTGCAGGCTCTTCTCGTAAGCCGCCTGCTCGTCAGGACTGCGCACTAACGTGACCGACGCTCTCGGTGCCTCCACTGGCCCCGCCGTCCTGGTTGCCACCACTATATTGTCGCCGCTCGTGGTCACGGTTCCAACCGCCGTCTTGCCGGCGACGGTTACGTTCAAGACGCCGGTGGAAGTCAAGCCTTGAATCGCGTCAAACTTCACCGTAACGTCACCGGCATAGTCGGTTTTGATCACCAGCGTCTTGCCATCAGACTTGGTGATCGAACCGGTCAACCGATCGCCATTTTTGAGGACGACCTGATCGGCCAGCGCCGGAGTCGCCATGAATCCAACGACTAAGAAAAAAAGAAGCCCCGCCGCAAATCCTTTATGCATAAAAACCTCCTGGGGTGATCAAGCTAGATGACTCATCAGAGTGGAATTTCTACTGCAAGGTTGCAGATAAAGCGGCATCCCAAGCAGCCGTTTGTTACAGAAACTTCCCCTGTTTACGATCTACGGATGCAATCTATTGTTTTTGGATGCTGCGATCCTATCAAGCGAAAATCATTCGCAGATACAGATTCGCAGACCCACGCAGGACGACCGGATGGCAGCGCAAACTCAGGCTTTATTCTCAGGATTGTTCTCGGGGGTCGTAGCGGGCTTGGTTTCGGTTTTGGCTTCGACCTTGGGCTCGCGGTCCTTCATACCCTCTTTCAAGGCGCGGATGCCGTCGCCCAGACCCTTGCCCAGTTCCGGCAATTTCCTGGGACCAAACACCAGCAGCGCGATGAAGAAGATCACCAGCAGGTGCATTGGTTGAAATAAGCCTTCGCCCATATAGCCTCCGACAGGACGTCCGAACCAGAAACATGCGGCCGCCCGACTATCCTTATAGTTTACTCCAATTGATCTAGGCCAGTCTCGCCGATTCGCGTCACCACAGCGTTCATTGGGCATTGGGAGACGACCCTCATAATTACTTCCGTGACCTATCGGCGATTACGGCTTCGGACTATTTTCTCCACAGGGCGTTTCTCGGCCCGCCAAGATCGCGCCAACCGCTGGAGGGCCTCGTGAAACGCTGGGTTGTGAGATCGCTGTTGGTTCTGCTGGTGGCCGGCTCCTTGCAGGCTGAACAACCGCCGTCCACATCCGCTTCCGACCCGATTTTCTTGTGGCTGGCGGCCGGCATTTCGAACGCTCGCATCCAGCGTCTGACCACGCAACCTCCGGCCCCGATGCGGGATGAAACGATGCGGGGTGAAACTCGGTCGCCTTCATTCCCCGTTACGCCGGCATGCACCCGCGCCCTGCAGAAAGCTGGAGCGGATGCCAACCTGATTCAGAGCCTGACGCGTCCAAATTTGGAGCGAAAACCAGCCGCCGGCGCCTGCTCGAGCCCCGCGGCTCAGATCGCAGCCTTGGTTCACGATAAGAAACTCGATGCGGCGGAAGACAAAATACGCTCCCTGTTTCGTGACGAAGGCAACTCTTCACCCGCACATAATGCGTTGCTCCATTTTGTTCTAGGGACGATCCTGCGCCGACAAGAGCGCTTCGACGAAGCACTCGACGAATTTACCGAATCCTCGCGCCTCATGCCCGGGTTTCCGGAAACGCACAGCCAAATTTCTTACATGTTTTACCGGACCGACGATGCCGATAACGCCCTGGCGGAAGCGCGCACCGCTTTGAGCATGGATCCAGCGAATGCCGAAGCCTATCGCTACCTCGGACTCGCGCTCTACTCCGATGGCCACTACGACGCCGCCCTGCATGCCTTTAATGAAGCGCTCGCGCGCGAGCCCGAAAGTTCGCCTGCCAATGCCGACGTCTATTTCGACATGGGAATCACGCACCGCGATGAGGGAGATTTGCGCCGCGCCGCCATCGCCTATCGCCACGCCATCAGCCTCCGCCCCGATTTCTGGGAGGCGCACAGCAATCTTGGCGTGGTGTTCCACGACCAGGGAAAACTCGACGAGGCAATCGCGGAATATCGTGCCGCCAAGCGCCTTCGGCCGGACGAGGCCAGCATCCGCAACAATCTCGGAAACACTCTCTGCGACAAGGAAGACTTTGCTACCGCGATCACGGAATTCAAAGATCTCTATCGCCAGAATCCCGGTTGGGAGGGTGGTCACAACTGCATGGCTCGGGCCTACATGTCGAAGAGTGATTACCTCTCTGCGATTCGCGAGTTGCGCGCCGCCATCGCCGCCAATCCCTCCGGAGCGGCCGAACATCGCGTTCTAGGGCAGGCCCTCCTGCTTTCGGGAAAAGACCAGGAAGCCGTAAGCGTGCTGCGCCAAGCAGTTGAGCTCAATCCCGAATCCAGTCTGGCCCACCACTATCTTGGTACTGCATTGGTGAATACCCAACAACTGGCGGAGGCGGAAAAAGAATTTCGCGAGGCACTGCGGCTCGATCCGAGCGCGCAGAATCATTATTCTCTGGCCGCTTGCCTGATGGCACTCGACCAATATGAAGAGGCTCTGGGAGAGCTCGAAATCGCCTCCCGCCTCGATCCCAGCCAGAACCTTTACCGGGCTCGCATGCAGGAGGCTGTCCGGGTCATCTCCGGCTCGAAGTAAAACTCGAACTAAAAAGCAGGCTCGAAGTGAAAAGAGAAGGGCCGGCTTCTAGCAATGGCCATACCGCGTGGGGACGAGGGTAAGGCCGGTCCCTATCCCATTACCTTTTATATGCACTGAAGTGCATCGCCTCCGGACCGCAATAACCCTAAAATTGCCACAGGAAATCGCGGCGCTGGGCCTGGCCAAACTGCGAGCGCCGCCGGGGCGATCATTCATTATGGAAACCACTGCTGCCAAGCAAGCCCGCGAAAAATCGATTACCCCCCCGGGACGATCCACTCCGGAACGAAATATGTCGCAGGCGTCGGCTGCGCGGATCGCCGCCGCGGGAGAGAAAAAGTCCGTGGGCTACGGCCTACCTTGCTCAAACTGCCACGCTTATTATCCGGCGGACATGCACACCTGCCCGATCTGCCAATCGCCCGAGCGCGTCTCACCCACCGAATCCTCGGCGCTTACAACGGCTTCCATGGCCCCGGAACCCGCCTCGCAGCTTGCGTCGGCGACGACTTCAGCCTTCGCTACCAGCCCGCAAATCGATGACGATCGTGAACGCTTCTTGAAAGAACTCAAGTCACAGGCCTTCGCCTCCCACACCCAGATCAATGCTGCCGCCACATTCCGCTGCGTCCTCACCCATCAGCACACCGGAGCCACGGAACCGGCCGCCGTCTGCCATACCTGCTACGGAGAAGTCCGTCAGCAGGCCGACCGCATGGAAGCGGCCCTGCACATGGACGCGAAAGAAGCGGAGAAAATTGTCTATGAAGCAGTCTGGGCCGATACTTCCGACCCCAATGTTACGTACTTGAACGCCGCGCGGGCACTGCTGTCGGAATTGCGCAAACGCGCCGGCATCGGCCTGCTGCTCGGCTCCAATCAGCCCCTGACGCACTAGCCGTAGATCCATCATTTGCGGTTTGTGTGGAAGCGGGCTTCACCCCACTGGGACGGCGCAATGCCCCGTCCCCACACTCGAACCAGCGCCTCCACGGGGCTGGCGAGTTGCAACTTTCCCGCAATTTCGACATCTTATTTCCTGGAGAGAACCCATGTCCGAAAAAATGATTGAACAACCTGGCGCCCAACCGCCCGACGTCCAGACGACAAACGACAAGATCACCAAGACCGATGCCGAGTGGCGCCAGCAGCTTACTCCGGAGCAGTACCAGGTGGCCCGCGCTTGCGGCACCGAGCGCGCCTTTACAGGACAATACTGGAATCAGCACGATGACGGAACCTACCACTGCGTCTGCTGTGGCGCACTGCTGTTTGGCTCCGATACGAAATTTGATTCGGGAACCGGCTGGCCGAGTTTCTTCGCTGCTGCCGACCGCAAGAACATCCGTGAACTTACCGATAGCAGCTACGGAATGACTCGCACCGAGGCGCGTTGCGCCAAGTGCGATGCGCATTTGGGCCACGTGTTTCCGGATGGCCCCGGTCCCACCGGCCTGCGCTACTGCATGAATTCGGCATCGCTCGACTTCAAACCGAAGCAGTAAAAAAGAAGAAGTAAGAAGTAAAAAAGATGGAGTGCGGGGGCAGGTTCGCCTGGCGCTCCATCGTCTTTTGTCTAAATTTGGATGTCGCAGGATTACGCGTTGCCCGCAGTCGCGGCCATCGCCTTCGGTGGCTCTGGCTTGTTCTGAGCTTGGTTCTGGGTTTGGTTCTGAGATTGACTCTGTACCTGCGGCTTCTGATCCTTCTTCTCCGGATTGCGCACCTCGATGCCACCCTTCAGGATCGCGCCCTCTTCAACGCTGATGCGATGCGTGATCACATCGCCGGAGAGCACCCCTTCGCTGCGGATGTCCAGCCGGTCTGTGCAATCGACGTTGCCCTGCACCTTGCCCATGATGACAACTTCTTTGGCTGTGATGTTCGCCGCAACGTTTCCACTGCGGCCGATGGTGACGCGATTTTCGGGGAAGCTGATCGTCCCTTCGATGCGTCCGTCAATGAAAAGCGATTCCCCGCCCGTCACTTCACCCTTGATGACAAGCGAACGTCCGATGTGGGCCTGATCCATGGGTGAGGTGGCCGGTTTGACCGGAGTGTAATTATTGGCGGGCACCGCGTTGGGAGTGTACTTCGGTTCCGGAGACTGCAACATGTATAACCTCACTTGATTCCGCACTGCAGCGTGAGTTAGAACTGCGGTCGCGGTCGATGGCCTTCAAATGGCAAGAAGAGAATGGCACGAAAAGACGTATTACGACAGGTTACCGAAGTGTGTGAAGGGTCAGGTATCAGGTCTCAGGCGTCAGGTTTCAACTGCAGCAACTGGTCTCAGCTGCCAAACGCATACGGCAGTCGTTGGCTTCTCCTGAGACCTGCGACCCAGGACCTGAGACCTGAGACCTGAGACCTGATTCACGCTGGCGTTTCCCAGCCTTCATCTTTCATCTTCTGATTCGTCCAGTGCTGCAGTTGCTCGAATAGAGCGGGTTCGATAACTACAAATCGCAGACCAGCTCGGCCTCCAGCCTCGGCCCATACCACCCGGCCTTTCGCGTGCATCACGGTTTCACTGTCAGGCAACAGAAAGCTGACGTCGATTAATCCTGCGAAGCCGTTGGGATCGCTCACCACATCGAGTCCCATGCCTCCCGTGCTCAGGTTCAGCGCCTGTACCTGCAATTCTTTGCCATGCGCATTTTTCAGGGTCACAGAGAGATCGACTTTGGCGCGAAAGAACTTCTGTTGCTCCTCGCTGATGATGCCGAGCTTCGCCGAATCATCACCTGAAGGCACTTCAATCTCATACTCGCGCAGTTTGCGGCTAAGCGTGCGACGCGAAATTCCCAACTGCTCGGCTGCCTGGGCACGATGACCGCCGGTCCGCTCCAGCGCGCGAATGATCATCTGCTCTTCCATGTTGTCGAGGTTGCCGAGCGGCACCGCGCCACTGCCTCGCGACGACGCTGATGCCGCGAATTCGCCACTCAACTCGGAGACGACCTCCGCGCCTGTGATCTGCGGGTTCTCGGTAGCCATCGCGAGTTTTGCGACCAGGTTCCGGAGTTCGCGGATATTGCCCGGCCAGGAATGCGCCTGCAGCGCAGCCACCGCCTCTCGCGAAAAAACTTTACTCGCTGCCTTCAGCGACAGGAAATGGCGCGCCAGTGCGGCAATATCTTCGGGTCGCTCGCGCAAGGGTGGAACCCGCAACTGGAACTGGCCCAGCCGGTGAAAAAGATCCTTGCGGAAGCGGCCTTCTTTTACCGCTAGCTCCAGATCCTGATTGGTAGCGGCAACCACGCGCACGTCGACGGTGATTTTTCGATGTCCACCCAGGCGGTAGTACGGTGCGCCGTCCAGAACGCGCAGCAGTTTCACCTGGACCTGCGGTTGCAATTCGCCAATTTCGTCAAGGAAAATTGTGCTCTTGTCGGCCATTTCGAACAAACCGGGCTTCGAAGCATCGGCGCCACTGAAGGCTCCCTTCTCGTAGCCAAACAGTTCGCTCTCCACCAGATGCTCTGGCAAAGCGGCGCAGTTAATATCCACCAACGCGCTTTTGTGCCGATAAGACGATCCATGAATCGTGCGCGCGACTAACTCCTTGCCCGTGCCCGTTTCGCCAGTTACCAGGACGGTCTCAGTGTGCCCCGCCACGCGATCAACCAGTCCCATAAACTTGTGCATGATCGGGCTGGCTATCAGAAATTGTGTGCCGTCGATTTCGCGCCGCGCCAGTGGGATCGCGCCGCCTGCGTTCTTGCCCCCGATCTCGCCAGCCATCTCAGCAGTTATCTCGCTGCGGCTCTCGATCGCAAGCCCCAGAATGCCGGTAGGAACTGCCTTCGAATCCCGTAGCAGCGTCAGGCACAAATGAATGTCGAGATCCTGCCCAGTCTTGGCGCGGCAGCGAACTCCACTTTCAAATCTTCCTTTCTCGACCACCGAAGCAATCGCCTCAGCAGGAGAAAACATCTGCGCTCCACTGTGATAGAAACTCGAGAAATTCTGGCCGACCATGTTCCTCGGGGCAAGTCCGTATCGCTCCACACCCTGGTCACAGCTGGTAACGAGTCCCTGAAGATTGGTTGTGAAAACAAAAACCGCCTCATGCAGCGGGCTCACCCTGCCGGCCTGCAAGATGGGTTGCTGCACGACGGATTGATCCCGGCCGTCGCCCATTCCCCCTGAGCCAGGGCGAGCTCCGCTCCCGGCCGCAGATTTCCGCGGATTCTCGGCTGGCGGAGTCTTCGAGGAGATTGGCATTTTATGTCGTTCGCAACCGGGGAATGTCATTTTCCACTGCGACCGCCGGGCACATTCGCTTCAGCTATCCACCTCGACGATCGACTTCAACCAGCCGACATAGTCGTCCCCCTAGATGCTGCCACAATTCCAATCACTTAGCAGGATGGTTCCACTCCAGTGCTCACACCGAAGTAACTCCTTCACAGTTTCATAACTCAAGAGGCAATCCTCTGCGCAGGTGCACTTACTCTGCCGTCTCGCGTTGCGGTTACTTAGGTAAGTTTCTGACGTTTTGGATACTGAACTACTATCCGATACAACGATAGAACCAGAATTGCGGCCGCTCGAAAACGCTGTATCGACAGGGCTGCGAGCGAGCCGGGTCGTCGACCGATTAGGATCGTCTGACGATGCCCCCAGACCGTCGCGCTATTAGCTCGTCGAATGGCACGGACGTGGCAGTGTCAGAGGTAATGAGCGTCTCGGGCGTGGATGTGTGGTTGCACGTGGTTTGAACAGAGATTGCAATTCGGCTTATGTCTAATCGGGCAAAACTGTTTATCGGGGCCACAGCAGCGCTCGGCATGTGGGTGCTGATCAATGCCCTGTGGCACTGGCAGAGTGTCGACCTGAGCCGATTTGCCTGCTATCTCATCGTTGCGGTTCTCGCCTCCAGCCTTAAGATTCAGTTGCCCGGCCTCGACGGCACGATGTCCGTCAACTTTCTGTTTATCCTGTTGAGCGTCCTCGAACTGAATCTTCCCGAGACGCTCGTCCTCGGCTGCACCGCAACCCTGGCGCAATGTCTGCTTGGAACCCGGCAGAAGCTGGTTCCGCTCAAGATCATTTTTAACGTCTTCAGCATGATGGCGAACGCGATCCTTCTGTCGTACTTCGCCTATCACGATTTGCAGCGGTTCCTCGGCGCGGGAACCTTGCCGCTGCTGATTATCACGGCCCTGGTCTTTTTCCTGGCGAATACGATTCCAATCGCGGTCATCATCTCGGTCACCGAAGGCAAGTCGGCGCGCAAGGTGTGGGCGGAGTGCCACTTCTGGTCGTTCCCCTTCTACATGGTGGGAGCGGCGGTCGTGTTCGCCGTCGGCTACCTGAGTCAACACGTCGGATGGCAGACCTCGCTGCTTACTCTCTCGCTTGTCTACTGGGTCTATCGCTCGTATCATCTTTATCTCGCCAAGCTGGCAGCCGAAAAGAAACAGGTCGAAATCGAAAAACGTCACGCGGAAGATGTCGCTGCCCTGCACTTGCGCACCATCGAATCTCTCGCGCTGGCCATTGAGGCCAAGGACCATACCTCGCACAAACACCTGCAGCGCGTCCGCGTGTTCGGAGTCGAGGTCGCGAAGGAATTAGGATTTTCCGAAGACGAAATTGAAGCGCTGCGCGCGGCTGCTCTGCTGCACGACATCGGCAAGCTGGCAATTCCCGAACACATCATCAATAAGCCCGGACGCCTGACCCCGGAAGAATTCGAGAAGATGAAGATTCACACCCTCGTCGGCGCCGAGATCCTGCAACGTGTCGCATTTCCCTATCCCGTGGCACCCATCGTTCGCTCGCATCATGAGCGCTGGGATGGCGCGGGCTATCCCGACGGGCTGAAAGGCGAGCAGATCCCGAAAGGTGCGCGCGTGCTTGCCGCCGTCGATTGCCTGGACGCTCTCGCATCCCATCGTCAGTACCGCGGCGCCATCTCGCTCGATGCGGCCATGGAAAAAGTAGCTTCCGTGTCAGGCTCCGCGTTCGACCCCACCGTTATCGAGGTCCTGAAACGCCGTTACCGTGAACTGGAAGCCATGGTGCAGGCGGATTCGCAATTCGATCTGTCGACCGCGATGGCCACGACCCCAACGACCGACGCTCACGTTGACGCCAGCCTCGAACCCGCAACTGGATTCGAGCCGCTTGCGCCGACTGTCAATTCGACCAACGAGGCGGATTTCCTTTCCTCCATTGCCTCGGCACGCCAGGAAGCGCAAACCATGTTCGAACTCAGCCAGGATCTCGGCAACTCGCTGAGCCTCGGCGAAACCCTCTCCGTGCTTTCCGTGCGCCTGCGCAAGATGATTCCTTACGATTCGATGGCCGTGTTTCTGTTGAAGGACCGCAAGCTCGTGCCCGAACTCGTCAGTGGAGACAACTTCCGCCTGCTCTCTTCCCTCAACATTAACCTGGGAGAAGGTTTGTGCGGCTGGGTCGCCGAAAAACGCAAGCCGATCATTAATGGTAATCCCGAGGCCGAAGCCGGATATGTGGGCGACCCCGCGAAATTCACCACGCTGCGCTCCACCCTCGCCGTGCCGCTCGAAGGGCTCAATGGCGTAGTCGGCGTCCTCGCCATGTACCGCGCCGAACCCGATGCCTTCTCTGCCGATCATCTCCGCATCCTGCTCGCCGTCAGCTCCAAGATCGCGCTCTCGGTTGAAAATGCGCTCCGCTATCAGCAGGCCGAAGACTCCGCCACCACCGACTACTTGACGGGACTTCCCAACGCCCGCTCATTGTTTGTTCATCTCACACGGGAGATCGCACGCTGCCGCCGCACGGGCACCTCGCTTGCCGTGATGGTATGCGACCTCGACAATTTCAAACAGATTAACGATCTCTACGGCCACCTCGAAGGCGACAACCTGCTCAAGGATTTTGCTGGCCATCTTAAGGATGTGTGCCGTGGCTATGATTACGTCGCTCGCATGGGTGGAGATGAATTCGTCATTGTCGCTCCCGGCTTGAGCCCCGAAGCGTCCAGCGAAAAGGCCAGCCGTCTGAATCGACTGGCCATTGAAGCCGGGCGCAAGGTTGCCAGCCGAGATCTGGTTGGCCTGAGCGTGGGTGCTGCCTTCTGTCCAGAAGATAGTTTCGATGTCGAGCGCCTGCTCGCGGAAGCGGATCGCCGTATGTACTCCATGAAGAAGGTACATCACTCCGAACCCACCTCTGACCGCGAAGCCAGCCCCCCGAACCGCGCGCGCGGGGCCACCGTTAACTAGGGAGCAATAACCAGGAAAAAATGCTTCGGCGAAATATACTGCTCTGGAAAATCACACGGCGCCTCGCACGAAAACTCGGAGCGATCGCGGCCCTCGTGTTGCTGGGCGGCCTGATTTCCGCCACCCTGGTCCGTCTCGCTCCCGGCTTCGATTCGGACGAGCGTGAGCTCGATCCCAGCTTGAACGCAGAAAGCGTCCGCGCCCTGCGACAGTCGCGTGCCGGAGAACACAACATCCTCAGCTTCTACGCTGGCTACCTCCGCGGCGCCCTCCACGGCGATCTTGGAACCTCCCACGCTCTTGGCCAACCCGTGCAGAGTCTTTTGCGGGAGCGCTGGCCCGTTACCCTGCGGGTGGCTGGCATCGGACTTTTGCTGGCTTGGATACTGGCCTCAAGCCTCGCCGTCACCGCCTGCCTCTGGCGCCTCCCGGCTTATGAAATACTCGGTACCTCCATCAGCGGCGCGTTCCTGTGCATTCCAGCGGGGGTACTCGCCTTGCTTTCGGTAATCCTCAACGCCCCCGGATATCTCGCCATCGCCTTGATTGTCTTTCCCAGGATCTACCGCTATGCGCGCAATCTGCTGGCGAAGGCCTACGACCTGCCGCACATCACCGCCGCTCGTGCCCGCGGCCTCGGCGAAATTCGGATCCTGGCCTGGCATGTGCTTCCCGTCGCGGCTCCGCAGATGATCGCACTCGCCGGCATCACCATCAGCATCGCTCTGGGCGCAAGCATTCCCGTCGAAGCATTATGCGGATTGCCTGGCATCGGTCAACTCGCATGGCAGGCCGCCCTTTCGCGAGACCTTCCCTTGCTCGTAAACCTCACCGTTCTGGTTACGCTGGTAACCTTGCTGGCAAACTCCGGGGCCGATGTAATGATCTACATGCTGAGGCCCACAGAGGACTTCGCGTAGCGACGGACGCATTCGTCCGTCCGCCTAGGCGAAAACTCAGCAATCGTCAACGTCTTATGAACCTGGCCCGCAAGCTGGCGTGTATCGTGGTGCTCGCCGTGTGCGCGGTGTCGCTCGCCGCGAATTGGCTGGCGCCCGCCGGATACGCCAAACAGTTTCGTGAAGCCCCGAGCGCACCTCCCTCACGCCAGCATCTGCTGGGCACCGATGAAGTTGGCCGCGATCGTTTCGCGCGGGTCCTTTACGGCACGCGCATTTCGCTGCTGCTTGCTCCCGCCGCTGCTCTCATCTCCACCGTACTCGCTGCGCTGGTCGGCGGTCTCGCGGGATACCTTGGAGGGATCTGGCTCCGCATGGCCCGGGGATTCACTGACCTGTTTCTTTCCTTGCCCTGGCTTTTTCTGCTGATCACGGTTCGCGCGCTCTTGCCGTTGAATGTTTCTCCGCTGGTTTCAGTCCTGATTACGTTTCTCATCCTCGGCCTGCTCGGCTGGGCTGCCTCGGCGCGCGTGCTTTCGACCAGCGCCGACGCTCTGCGCAACTCCGACTTTGTCTTGCAAGCTCGCGCTTCAGGATTGCACGGTCCGCGACTGTTCCTGGTGCATGTTTTGCCCAACCTGAAGCCGGTTCTCTACGCGCAATTCTGGATTTCCATCCCGGTTTTTATCCTGGCTGAGGCGAATCTCGGCATCCTCGGATTAGGCGTTGCCGAACCGCTGCCCTCATGGGGAAGTCTTCTGCGCGAACTGGAAGGCTTGATCTCGTTTCGCGAAGAGCCCTGGAGGCTCGCCCCGTTGCTCCTGTTGATAGTGGTGATGACGTCGTTCCAACTGCTTCTGTCGAATGAGGAGATGACTGCATGAACCTGAGAACGACCCAGCGCCGCGCATCGGTCCCACTTATTTTCGGCCTCGCGCTTCTCGCTCTTGCTCTCGCCTCCAGTTGCGCCTTTGCACAAGGCGGCGAGTTGCGCTTCTGCCTCCGGGCAGAACCGAAGACCTTCGATCCTCTTCTCGTCGATGACGATTCCTCTTTGTCCATCCGTTATCTCACTGGAGGAGTGCTGGCGCGCGTCAATCGCCATACTCAGGAACTCGAACCCGAACTCGCCGAATCGTGGAAGACCTCAAACGACGGCAAGCAGATCACCTTCAAACTCCGCCACAGCGTCACGTTTTCTGACGGCAGTCCGTTCTCCTCCGAGGACGTTGCCTTTACTATGCAGCGGCTCATGGATCCCGCGCTGCACTCTTCCACCGGAGACGCGTTCCGTTCCGGAAGCGGTGCCGTCACCACAAAAATCATCGCGCTCGACCAGATCTCCATTGTCTTTTCCGCACCCATTGCCGGACTCGATCGCCTCTTCGATCAAGTCGCCATAATGTCAGCGCATTCTTCTCGCAAAGAAGCCGCAGTGCTCGGACCCTTTATGGTTGCCGAGTACAAAGCGGGATCAAGCGTCCTCTTGCGCCGCAATCCCAATTACTGGAAAAAAGATTCTCAAGGACGCGCCTTGCCGTATCTCGATTCGATCCGGCTCGACATCCAATCGAACCGCGACGTTGAAATGCTGCGCTTCAAGCGCGGCGAGCTTGACCTGATCAACGTCCTCGACAGCGATTACTTCGACCGCCTGGCAGCCACTTCGCCGGGCCTCGCCCACGATGCCGGAGCTTCGCTCGATTCCGATTTCATGTGGTTCAATGAAGTGGCGAGCGCGCCCATTCCAGAGTACAAGCGTGCCTGGTTCCGCTCGGCCAATTTCCGGCGCGCGATTTCCCAAGCCGTCAACCGCGACGATCTCAGTCGCGTGGTTTTCAATGGCCACGCCCAGCCTGCTATCGGCCCGGTTTCGCCGGCCAATAAATTCTGGTTCAACAGCAGGCTCAAAGCTGAACCCTACCGTCCCGACGCTGCGCTGCAGCGTCTGCAAGCCGACGGTTTTCATCTGCAAAACGGAACGCTATTCGATAAGCAGGGCAACGCGGTCGAGTTTTCGATCGTGACCAACGCGGGCAGCAAACCGCGAGAACGCATGGCCGTGCTGGTACAGGAGGATCTCGGCAAACTCGGCATCAAGGTCAACGTGGTTACGCTCGATTTCCCCTCGCTGATCGAGCGCATTCAGCAGAAATTTAATTACGAGGCGGCGATGCTGGGCTTCCGCAATGTCGACCTCGATCCCAACGGCCAGATGAGTGTCTGGCTGAGTTCGGCCGAACAACACGCCTGGAATCCGCAACAGAAATCTCCGGAAACCGCGTGGGAGGCCGAGATTGACCGCCTGATGCGCGCGCAAGCTTCCAGTTCCGATGAGAAGAAGCGCAAAGAGAGTTTCGATCGCGTGCAGGAAATCGTCGCTGAACAGGCGCCCATCATTTATCTGGTCAATCAGAATGCGCTGTCCGCAGTTTCCAGCACAGTTCAGGGCGCGAATCCCGGAATCCTGAGCCCGCAAACTTTCTGGAATGCCGAGCGCCTCACCCTGAATGCCACAACACGGGCAAGCCGATGACGAGTTTCGGCCTGCGAAAGGACTCAGGTTTTGATTTTGTTTTGAAAGGGCCCGGCTTCAGTCGGGCCGCTACGAGCCTGATAAGAACTGGGCTTTAGCCCCTGAGGATGACCACGACGCGTACCAAGACGAATGATATGACGCCGATGCCAGACGCCTCTCAATCCCTGCTCTCCGCGCACCTGACCGTGCGTTACCCGGGCAAGGCCCCGGTCCTCCGTGGCATCTCGCTGGAGATCGCGCGCGGCGAAATCCTCGGACTAGTCGGTCAGAGCGGTTCGGGCAAAAGCACCCTGGCCATGGCCATCCTGGGATTACTCGGCCGCCAGCGCGCCGCGGTCGAAGGCAACATTATTTTTCAGGGTACCGACCTGCTCGCTATGAGCGAACGCGAATTGCGCACTCTCCGCGGACGCGCCCTGAGCCTCGTGCTCCAGAGTCCACTTGCATCGCTGAATCCCGCGCTCCAAATCCGCACGCAGCTAAGAGAAGCTTGGCACGCGCACAGCGCCAGCACGGCAGCCAGAGAAGACTGCGAGCAAGCCATCCAATCAGCTTTAAAGAGCGTCAGCCTGCCAACCTATGTGAATGACCACGACTTTCTCAACAAGCGCGCCTCCGAACTCAGCGTCGGACAGGCGCAACGCGTGCTGATCGCCATGGCCGTTCTGCACCGCCCCGCGCTTCTGATCGCCGATGAAGCGACCAGCGCTCTCGACATCATTACGCAATCCGAAATCCTGGAACTGTTCGCGCGCCTGAATCGAGAAATCGGCATGTCGATCCTCTACATCTCGCACGATCTGCCGTCGGTCGCCGGAATCTGCCAGCGTATCGCCATTCTCCACGAAGGCGAAATTGTTGAGTGTGGCCCCACCCAACAGATCTTCACCGCGCCCACTCACCCTTACACCCGCCGCCTGATGTCGGCGCTCCCGCAAGTCCCCGTCCGGCGCGAAGTCCTTCTAGCCAGAGCACACGCCGCCACCTTGACTTAACGAAACAGGTTTACTGACAACTGATAACGGGAGTTATGTCTTGGCAAGTTGCTCGGAAACTTCCGGAAGCCCGGCCGCATGCCACGCGTCAAACCCTCCGACCATGTTCATCACGTTGCGATGGCCGGCGCGCTCCAGCAGACTGCAGGCAATGATGCTGCGATATCCGCTCTTGCAATGAATCGCGACCGGGCGCTCTCGATCCATGGTGGGCAGGGCATGCGGAAACGTGTCCAGCGGCCGCCACTGCGCTTCCGGGATATGCCCCGCTTGCCACTCGCCTTCGCGACGCACGTCGAGGACATCCACCGCGCGCAAACTTCCGTCGCGTAGTTTCTCACTGACTTTCTGCGCGGAAACCTGCGCGGTCGTTAACACCGGCAACCCGGCCGCCTGCCATGTCGCCACCCCACCCTTCAGATATCCGCGCAAATTTTCGATACCGACACGCGCCAGCCGCAGTCGACCCTCCTCAATCTGCGCCGCGTTGTCTCCAACCAAAACCGGCTGCGAGCGGAGGCCCAGAATCCCCCCCGCCCAAGAGGCGAATTGTCCGGAGAGCGCAATGCAGATCGATCCCGGAACATGCCCCGCCGCAAAAACGTCGCCCGGACGAACGTCAACGACATAAACATTCTGCCGCAACAGCGCGTCTACTTCAGCCGGAGCGAGCGCCGGAAGCGGCGGCAATTCCGTCAATGCTGCCGCCCCCGAACGATTGATCTCCGCGTCCTCGAGAAAATACTCAGGGCGCGTCGGAAGATTCGTGGTCAATTGCTCGATGAATTCTTCGCGGCTGGCGATCTGTAGCGCATAGTTGGTAAGCCGTTCGGTCCCAATCGTGGACGAGCGCTCCGCTCGCATGGCGCGTCCGCAGAGCGAACCAGCACCGTGCGCCGGATAGACCGCGACCTCATCAGGGAGCGCCAGCAATTTCTTGTGCAAACTTTCGTAGAGCAATCCTGCCAACTGGCGCGGCGTGTGCGTCTTCGAAAGATCGGGACGTCCCACATCTCCAATAAATAGCGTATCGCCGGTCAGCACCGCCTTGGGTCGCGCCGCGTGGCCTTCGGCTTCATCCGTAATCACCAGGCAGACGCTCTCGAGCGTGTGCCCCGGCGTCTCCAGCGCCCGCAATCGCACTGTTCCCATTTTCATTTCAAAACCGCTGGTGAGCGGAACATGCGCGAAATGGGCATTGGCCTGTGCTCCAATGTAGATATTTGCACCCGTCCGCGCCGCCAGTTCTTTGTGCCCGGAGACAAAGTCCGCGTGCAGATGAGTCTCGAATATGTGCCGGATTTTGAGCCCCTGCTCCTCGGCCGCGTGCAAATAAATATCCACATCGCGCTGCGGATCCACCACCGCCGCTTCGCCCTCGGAGCCGATCATGTACGAAGCATGCGCCAGACAGGTCAGATAAAATTGTTCAAAATACATGTTCGGACTCCGGAACGGACTAAGGTTTTCCGCGATTCTCAGGACATCTCTTTCCCCATTATCACTCTCGCCGCCGAGCCACGATACAGGCAGCTCTCGTTCAAGAGTACAGGTCCAGATGTATTTCAGAAAGTTTTGCACGGAGCTCATGCAATTAGGGAAAAAGTATCCCAAGAAGGTTTTTGAAGCTGCTTTTCAAGCCATTGACCGGCCTGCGGTTATGCCATGCACCGTCCGCGTACTCCTTTTGTAACTTGGACTTACGCCGCTAACGGCCTACAGTCGTTGGAACCGGGTTATATTAGCCTTCGGCCCCCGGCGTGCATCGAAGTATTTTGAAGGGTCTGGGATTCTCCGGGCGTCCAAATGAGAATTGCAAAACGGGCGAAAGAATAACGGCGAAAGAAATAAAGAAAAAGAAATAACGAATAATAATGACGAAACGAAAAAAGTTCGGGATGGCCGTCGCCGTAGTCGTAGTCGCATTCGCGCTCGTGCCGGTTCTCATCGCCCAAAGCGGTCCCTACGTTGTTGCCGCATCCAACAGCGCCGCTGCTCTCCCGGCGATTGCCGACGCCAATACCACGAATTACGATGAGGCGAATGAGCCCATCCTCACCATCAAGAAGCGCGTCGATGAGGTGAACGTACTGTTCATCGCCACCGACCGTCATGGCAAGTTTGTCCGCAATTTAAACGAGAGTGATTTCTCCATCCTCGACGATCACAAGCCGGTGCAGTCCATCCTCAACTTCCGTCCCGAGACCGATCTGCCCATCGAACTGGGCCTGCTCATGGACGTGAGCGGCTCCGTGCAAGGCCGCTTTGGATTCGAAAAAGAAGCGGCCACCGGATTTCTGCAGCACATCATCCGTCCCGGATATGACCGCGCATTCGTGATTGGATTTAACAAGGAGAGCCACCTGACTCAGGATTTCACCGACCAGGTTCCCTTGCTCGCCGCCGGAGTCCAGCGCCTGAGCAATGGCGGCGGCACCGCACTCTACGATGCGATTTACAAGGCTTGCCAGGACAAGCTGCTGCGCGAGCAGTCCGACCATCCCATTCGCAAAGCCATCGTCATTCTCAGCGATGGGGAAGACAATCAGAGCGAACACAGCCGCGCTCAGGCGATTGAAATGGCCGAGCGCGCGGAAGTGCTCATCTATGCCATCTCCACCGACGATAGCGGTCTGATTCTGCGCGGCGACAAGGTCCTCGAAGACCTGGCCTCCGCCACCGGCGGCCGCGCCTTCTTCCCGTACAAGATGAAAGACATCACGCGCTCGTTCGCTGCTATTGAAGATGAACTGCGCAGCCAGTATGACGTTTCCTACAAGCCCTCCGACTTCGATGCCGACGGGCGCTACCACTCCATCGAAATCACTGCCGTGAAGAAAGATCTCCAAGTCCGCGCCCGCCGCGGATACTACGCCCCTCGCCAATAAATCCAAGGTCGAGGTCTCCAGAGTTTCAAGCTTTCAAAGACTCAACACCTCGGAACCATACTCGGAAACCTTGCCACCCTGAAACCTTGAAACTTTGAATCTTTGCTGTTACCGTCCACTTAAATCCGCATCAAGGAGAATCCACATGGTCATCGCCGTCCTCGCAGTCATCGTTCTGTTCGGCGTCTTCATGATCGCGATGTACAACAGCCTGGTACAGCTGCGGGTGCGATCGGAATCCGCGTGGTCCGACATTGATGTGCAGCTCAAACGCCGCCACGACCTTATTCCAAATCTGGTCGAAACCGTAAAAGGCTATGCCGCCCACGAGAAAAGTACGTATGAAGACATAGCCAAGTTCCGCTCCATGGCCATGCAGGCCACCGGCCCCGCCGACAAAGCTGCTGCTGAAAATCAGCTCACCGGAGCATTGAAGAGCCTGTTTGCGGTGGCCGAAAATTATCCCCAGTTGCAGGCCTCGCAGGAATTCACGCAGCTTCAGAATTCTCTAAGTGAAATCGAGGACGCGATTCAAAACGCCCGCCGCTACTACAATGCCGTCGTCCGCGATCTGAACACGAAGATTCAATCTTTCCCTACCAACATTCTGGCCGGGATGTTCGGCTTCCAGCAGAAGCAGTTCTTTGAGGCCGCAGCCGCCGATCGGGAACCAGTCGCGGTAAAGTTCTAATTCGCGTGGGGACAGCCGCCTCCGACTGTCCAGCCGAGCGAAGGTCGGCCGTTGCCGTAGCCGCGACAGTTCATCGCCATCAGGGTGAAGTCCGAACAATGTTCGGAGGAACAAGATGTCTAGAGGAGCAAATACGAAACGCCGACTGCTCGTCCTGCTCGTACTCCTCACTCTCGCCGCAACCGTCCCTGCCCACGCCCGCAGCTGGCGCGTAGCCGATTTCAAGGACACCATCTCCATCGCCGCCGACGGCACAGCCTTGGTCAGCGAAAAAATCACCGTCACCTTCGACGGCGAGTGGCACGGCATTCACCGCACCATTCCCGTCGAGTATCCCGGGCCGCAGGGAACCAACTACACGCTCTTCATCAAGGTCATGAGCGTCACCGACGAGAACGGAAATAAGCTGAAGTACGATTCCAGCAAGTCGGGAGCCTATCGCGATCTCAAGATCTATATTCCTGGCGCGGTCGACAGCACGCGCATCGTCAACATCGACTACTCGGTCCGTAACGCAGTCCGCTTCTTCGATAGCTATGACGAGTTCTACTGGAACGTGACCGGCAACGATTGGCCGGTGCCCATCGATCATGCCTCCGCCTTCGTCGTTCTCCCCGAAAATGCCGCCGCAGGATTGCGCGCGCAAGCCTTCACCGGCGCCTACGGGTCTAAGGAAAGCGATGCCACTGCCGAAGTCAGAGGCGCCGACGTTCTTTCCGAAACGACCCATCCCCTCCCCATGCGTGGCGGCCTGACCATCGATATTTATATTCCCCAGGGAGTCCTCAATCCTCCCTCCGCTCTCACCAAGCTCGGCTGGTTTCTGGGCAGCAATCCCATTTTGTTTCTCCCGCTTTTTACCGCCGCCGTCATGTTCGCTCTCTGGTATTCCGTCGGACGTGATGCCGACCCCGGCGTCTCCGTCGCCCCGCAGTACGAGCCGCCCAAAGGCATGTGTCCCGCGGAGGCCGGAACTTTGCTCGACGACACCATCCATCCTCGCGACATCACCTGCACCATCGTCGACCTCGCGGTGCGCGGCTACATCAAGATCGAGGAAAAAGTCGACACTTTCCTCGTTTTTCACCACAAAGATTATCTGTTCCACTTGTTGAAGCCGCGCGAGCAGTGGGGACCCGATCTCACGCCACACGAACGCGTGATGCTGGAAAATATTTTTCTTAGCGGCACCGGAACCCGTCTTTCCGATCTGAAGAATCGTTTCTACACCGCGATTCCCATCGTGCGCCAGGACATCATGTCTTCGCTGAAGAGCAAAGGCATCTACCTGCTCGATCCCGAATCGGCCAACGGTTACAGCATTGCCGCCGGCGTTGCCATCGCCATCCTTGTGGTCGCCGTGCAAGTTATGGGTTGGATGAACCTTTTCAATTCGATTCCACTGCTCGTCGGGAGCGTCCTCATTTCCGCACTCATCTGGTGGCTCTTTGCCCGCCAGATGACCGCGAAAACTATCGCCGGAGCACGCGCCAGAATCGCTGTGCTTGGATTTCAGGAATTCATGAATCGCGTTGACGCCGACCGCATCAAGCGCATGCCACCCGACACCTTCGAAAAATTTCTACCCTACGCCATGGCCCTCGGGGTCGAGCACCACTGGGCGCAAGCCTTCGACGGAATCATAAAAGACCCTCCCAGTTGGTACGTTTCACCGAACGGCTATACCGGCTTCAGTCCGCTTTTCTTTTCCAGTTCCATGCACAGCATGGCCGCCGATATGCACCAGGTATTCACGTCGTCCCCCCGAGCCAGTTCCAGTGGATCAGGATTCAGCAGCGGCGGGGGATTCTCCGGCGGAGGATTTTCAGGGGGCGGCTTCGGAGGCGGCGGAGGCGGCGCCTTCTAGCCCGTAACTTTACCCCCTCGCCGTCCAGATCAAAGCGAGGGGAACTGCAACCCCCTTGTCGTCGCGAAAGTAGGGATGTGCAACCCCTCTTGTGATCGCGAACGAAGTGAGGGAACTGCAACCCCTCTTGTCATCCCGAACGAAGTGAGGGATCTGCATCTTGCCGCAAAATGCAGATCCCTCAACCCGTTCAGAATGATAATTCCAGAAGAGATTATCGACTTGCGGGACGTGATTTTGGGTGGCGCAGCGCTTCAGCGCTGCGGTAATTGCCGTCTTTGATTTCGGCTTTAGCCGCTGGAGGTTGCTTCATCCAGCCGACACTCTTCCGCCGACTTGTCCGTTCTCAGTCCCATAAATACAGGGGCGCGCAGCTTCATCCCACCTTCCTTTGTCTCGTGAGTCCACTCTGAATATTTGATTTCGGCGACCAGTTGCGGACGCACGAACTGAACCTTCCGCAATCCGCCAATCTCGCCATAGAACGGATTCTCTTTCGTCTTCAGCGGCTGCAAGCGAGTAAAGATTTCCTTGAGCGCTTTCTGGTCAAATCCAGTGCCCACCTGCCCGACGTGAATCAGCCGACCTTGACGGTCGTACAAGCCGAGGACGAGCGCACCGAAATATTCGCGGCTACCCTCGGGATCGGTATAGCCCCCAATGACGCACTCCTGACGCTGCGTGATTTTAATTTTGAGCCAGTCGTTCGACCGTCTTTCCTGGTAAAGGCTGCTGCGTTTCTTGGCAACGATCCCTTCCAACCCGCGTTGCTTGGCCGCCTCAAAAAGATCAAGCCCTTTCTCGGCATAGTGATCGGAAAAGTGAACGATATCGCTGATTTTGATCTGGTCCTGCAGCAATTGCTTGCGTGACTCGAGCGCGACCCGGCGCAAGTCGACGCCGTCGAGATACAACAGATCGAATGCATAGTAGGTGATCGGCACACCCTCTCGGCCGGTCAGACGGCGCTTCCCGGGCTGGAATCCAGTGCGCTGCTGCATCAGGCTGAACGAGGGACGACCCTCATCATCGAGCGCAACAATCTCCCCATCAAGAATGGCGCGTTCCCCTTTTACAAATTGTGGCAAGCTGCCAAGTTCGACGAACTGCCTGGTGAGATCATTCTGACTGCGCGAAATCAGCCGCACCCGCCCGTCTTCAATGAAGGCAACGGCGCGATAGCCATCCCATTTAAGCTCAAATACCCAGTCAGGATTATCGAAAGCCTTAGCGATCGGAGTGGCCAACATGGGGTGAATCACCGTTGGCATGGGCTTCTGCTCCGCGCCGGCAAGGGTCTTAACCGCGGAAAACCCAGCGTTCGCAGAGGACTTTTTGCTCTTCGATCCGGACGCAGCAACCTTGGGCGCCTTGTCCGCGACCACGCCTTCCTCGGACGAGCGTTTCGTGTTGCCTACACGTTCCGCTGCCTTTCCTTGGCTTCTACTCTGGCTTTCACTCTGGCTTTTACTTTTTTTTTTCGCAGTGCTCCCGGCGCTCTCCGCGGTCGAGGCCTTTCGTTTTTTGTCGGCGCGCGCAATCGCGTCTGCCAGCCATGCCGCCTTCACTCTCCCTCGTGATGCGGGAGGGCTGCTCTTCCATTCCGCCGAGCCCTCATCGCCAGCGATTTGCGCCATCGTACGATTCGTCAGAACCGATGTGTCATACGAGTCGATGTCGAAACCGGGAACGACGTAATTATCTTTCTTCTTAATCAGCAGCCATTCATTTCCTTTGCTTCCCGCTCGTCGCGCCTTGATGTGCACGAGCGCGAAATCGCCATTGAGCCGTTTCCCTTTCAGCCGAAACTTCAGGTCGCCTTTCGCCAGCATCGCGACCGCTTCTTTCTCCGTGCCCGGAACATATTCTCCATTGACCGGTACCGGCGAGAGCACTTCCCACGTGCCGACATCCCACACCATGACCGTGCCTGCGCCGTAATTTCCTTCAGGAATGGTACCTTCAAAATCAAAGTACGAAACGGGATGGTCCTCCACCTGCATCGCCAGGCGCTTATCAGAGGGATCGAGCGACGGACCTTTGGGGACGGCCCACGACTTGAGCACGCCTTCCATCTCTAGACGGAAATCGTAATGCAGGCGCGTTGCCGCATGCCGCTGCACCACAAACCGATGCCGCGATTGTTTTTCAAGTTTCGGCGGAGGCTCCGGGGTTGCCTCAAAGCGCCGTTTCCGTTTGTATTCATCGAGCGACATGGTGCCTATTGTAATGCTCGCTGAGGAGCAGCCGCCTTCAGCCGTTCAGCGCGAAAGCCCCGCAAGGCTGGACTCAGAGGACCCATTCCGCAAACTCACCATAAGACTGCCCCCTCGCGCCATCGGTTGCGCGCAATATAACTCGCGCCCATATACTGTTCCCGTATGAGACGAATTGCATGAAACGTGAATACCCGGAATCCCCCCTGGTAGGTGTTGGCGCAGTAATCGTCGATCGTCGTGATCGCGACGAGACGCGCGTTGTCCTGATCCGCCGCGGCACACCGCCCCTGCTCGGCGAGTGGTCATTACCCGGCGGCGTCCTCGAGTGTGGTGAAACCTTGCGCGCAGCGGTAGTCCGCGAAGTCCGCGAAGAAACTGGACTGCTTGTCGAGTCGGTTGAGATGTTAGGTGTCTACGAGCGGTTGATCCCGGGCGACCAGGGCCGCATGCGGTATCACTTTGTGCTCATCGATTTTCTGTGTCGTCCGGTCGGCGGCGATTTGCAAGCCGGAAGCGACGCGGCGGACGTTCGCTGGTTTACCCGCGGCGAATTGCCCGCCCTGAGTCTCGCCTACGATACGAACGACGTCGTCCTCAAGGGATTGGCGTCGGCGTATTAGTCGCCCATCCTAGTCGGCCATCTTGGCGACATGCACCGCGAAGCCTGTCTTCGGCAGCAGAGATCGTAGTTCGAACACTTTGAATCCATCGCCAGAGATCTCCGTCTGACGGTAAACCCCGGGCTCAGAGTCGGCCGTTTCGTGGCGGCCTTGCAGATCGTCAAGAAATTTCAGCGCGTCTTTGAAGCTGATTTCTCCACCTTTAGCACGCGTCACCACCGCCTCGGTGGCATAAGAACGCACAAGTTTCGGCCAGTACTTTTGCAGCAGCTGCGTGCTCGCGAAAAGGTCGGCCCAGACAATTTCTCCATTCACCGCAACCACCACGCCCACCGCGTTCTTGTCACGCAATTGCCGGATCACGCTTTCATAATTGCGCTGCACCGGTTCAGCGACTGCATCAACCTTTCGCTGCACTTCCTTGTTGTCCATCACTCGCGCGTAAGACGTCGTCGAGTTCACCTCTGCCGCAGCCGGAGCCGGCATCGACATGGCCAGCGCCGTCTTCGATTTCTCCACGTCGTCCCAGACCTCCTGCTGATTCTTGGCCGCCATTGCACTGGCGCGCACGCCGGGCGAAGCAAAAACACTGCCTTGAACGCGGCCCGCGCTGAACTCGTTCTTGCCATTCGCCGCTACCCAACGCCCCGGTTCCACGCAAAACACACTCAGGTCAATGGGATCGCTCTCCGCCGGAACGATGCGATCCTTTCCAATCACGCGGTCCTGCTTGCCCCCGGTTACGATCTCGCCGGCGAGCAGTAACAATGGTCGCTTCGAGTTATTCACCAGGACCAGTTGATTGACCTCCGCACCGCGCACGGGATGCGGATGCGGATGAATGACCGACGAATCACCCGGTCGCCGCCGGATGAGGCCCTGCGCCTGGCCAGCCTCAGTCACCACCACCTCGCCGCTACGGAGACCTTCGTCGAGAGTGAGAAACTCCGCTGTGTCATACCACTTACTGGCTACCACGGGAAAAACAGTCAGATTGCCGCTCCGAATCGGACTGAGCAGTGAATAGCCGGACGCTGCAGTTACTTCCCCGGCTTGCAGCGCGCATGGAACCACAACTGCCGCGACTACGATCAATACAATTCCAACCACAGCAAAGCCAAGTTCTTTGACGCTCGATCCGTTCTCGCTTGATCCATTCTCGTTTGATCGAACGACACTCGGTTCAGAGATACTCAGTTCAGTGAACAGCCGCATAGTTGGCTCCCCTGTACTCCAGACACCAGTGCAAGACACACCACTGCTTCCGCGTACACCAATCCCTTGCGTGCGCCATCTGCATGTCCCCGACACGCTAAAGAGGGAGCGTGCCGGGGACGAATCGCGAGTCTTCCAGGAGGTACATCTTTGCTCGCTGATCACAGAACGTACGATTTATTCTTCCTTGCGTCTAAATAATTGCTAGCATCATGGGGACATGCCCAAGCCTGCCCAATCCGCCAATCGAACAGACACGACTGCAGCTTTGTACGAGCGCAGCGGCGCGGCGGCGTATGGCATGAGCGCCGAAAATTTCGCCGCCATCCTGGACGAAATTCTGTACAAGTATTTTTTGTCGTCTTCGATCCATTCCACTAGCCGCCCTTCAGTTCATGCTCTTGAAGTTCGAAACGAAGTTCGAGACGAAGATCGAATTAACGAAGATCAAGCCAAAGAAGATCGAATCAAAGAAGATCAAAAAAGCGAATTCTGCGCCGCCTTGCGCCTCGAGGAACTAGCTCTCGCCCGTGCCTGCGCCGCTGGAGACGAGCGAGCCTGGCACGACTTCATCAGCCGCTATCGGCAGAAATTGCACAGCATGGCGCTCCACATTACGCGTGACGGTGCCCACGCCGCCGAGTTGGCCGATTCATTATTCGCCGATCTGTATGGCGTAAATACCGGCGACGGACAACGCAGGTCGAAGCTTTTGTCATATACCGGCCGCGGTTCGCTCGAAGGCTGGTTACGCACTGTGATGGCGCAGGAGTTCATCAATCGATATCGCAAGCAGAAGCGGACGGTCAGCCTCGAAGAACAGACGGACGAGGGAATGCAATTCGCCGCCGCCATCCCCGAACCCGCCTGCACCTCAGATCCGCGGCTCGAAGCGGCAATCGATCAGGCGCTCGCTGAACTTTCGTCAGAGGACCGGTTTACGCTGGCGTCCTATTATCTGGATGGAAGGACGCTGGCCGAGATTGCGCGCACCCTGCGCTTGCACGAATCGAGCGTGAGCCGGCGCCTCGATCGGCTCGCAACTGGGCTCCGGAAGCGGATTTTGACGCTCTTAAAAGCCCAGGGAATGAGCCATGCCCAAGCCACAGAAGCGCTCGAAACCGATGTCCGAGACATGCAGTTGAATTTGCGCTCCCGTTTAGCGCAAGATTCCGGGGCAAAGGCGTTCCCTGATAGTAGTAGAAAGGTTCCGGCACAAGAGGCTGGTGACGGGAGCACTGACTGACGAAGAACGACTGACGAAGAACGACTGACGAAACAAGACTGACTGGAAATGACTGAAGTACCAAAAATCGTGTATGACCGGCTACGGGCGGCTCAGGCAAGGGATCACATTTTGCCCGACGCGACATTGCCGTTGCGGTCTCATCCAGATGCCGATCTCCTGACGGCGCTCACCGAGCAGACACTTTCGGCGGCCGAGCGTGAGGGCGTGCTTGAACATCTGGTGCTCTGTGGAGACTGTCGCGAGTTGATCGCTCTGGCGCTGCCGCCTGCGGATATCGCAGCCGCTCCAATAGAGACTGAAAGTGAAGCGGACCGGCCGACTCCTCTTGGCGCAAAGGCAGGAAAAAGTTGGCTCAAGGCGTTCTGGCCTACGGTAGCAGGCCCAGGACTGCGCTGGACCGCCCTGGCAGCGGGTATTGCCGTCGCCGCATCGGTGCTTCTGTTGCATCCGGGAAGGTTGAATCAGGCGACGCAACCTTCCGCCAACCGGCAGGCCGCGACCGCTGCGGTGCCGTCTTCGGCTGCGGAGATTGCATCGTCAGCCACGTCGTCGTCTTCTTCATCATCGTCATCATCATCTTCTTCTTCCGTCGCGCCGTCGCCGATCGAGCCTAAAGCTGGCGGAGTGCAGATCACGTCTGGCCTGCAAAACGACAATGACAATAGACACCCGGCCAAGCAGGTGGCGCCGCCGCCGTCGCACTCGTCCGAGTCAGAAATGCTGCTGGCCGGCAACCGGGCCGGCAGCGACAAGAAATCAGCGCCCGCCGGCAGCCCGACCGCAGCCCGACCCGCAATATCTTTTGCGCTCGCTGCACCTCCGAGTCAGGGAACAGTTACTGCCGAGGTAGCAACAGCGGCGCCCACAGCAACTCCAGAGTCTTCCGCCGCTGCATCGCTGATGGCGAAGAACGACGCGCCCGCGATTGAGAAGGCTAAGCCCGCGCCGCAAGCGATCCAGCCACAGGCCGGCGTTTTGGCGGGGGCCAACGCAGACGACGCGCAACAAACCGTTACCGCCGCCGCTCCCGGGCCGGCCAGGTTACAGGCCAGAAATGTAATGTCTGCCGCCAAGATGGCACCCGCCGCAAGCCAGTCTTCGGTCGACAATACGGCCGAACACAATACAAACTGGAAAATTCAGGGAGGCATTTTGCAACGCTCCCTGAATGGCGGCCAGAGTTGGCAAGACGCTTTGCGTTCGAATCGTCCATTACTGTGCTACGCGACTCGCAACCAAAATGTATGGGCCGGCGGGCAGTCTGGCACTCTCTTCCACTCCATCGATGGTGGAGTAACTTGGGTCCAGGTGCGACCTTCCATCCGCGGCCAGCAACTAAGTTCTGACATAACTCACATTCAACTGCAAAGTAATAATCTGCGAAGCAATGATGTACGAACGAGTGACTCGCACAATAGTGACTCGCACAATGAGGCCATGCCAGGCAATGCCCCCGCCCCGGCGCTGATCGTAGTTTCCACCAGCAGCAACGAGATCTGGATCAGCACCGACGACGGAACAACCTGGGCAAAGAAGTGAGTCGACTGCATTCTGCACACTGCCTTAAGACATTTTTCTTCCGATGACTTGTCCCAGCGCGGCTCCTGTCCCGTGAGCCTTACTGCGCACTTTGAACACAACGGCATTTGGTAACCTGCGAAATAAGGTTACTTCCGTACATGCCCCGGGGTACTCATTTGCGTGCTTCTCATTACGTAAGTGACATTTACAGGACGGCCAAGTGGACATAGGATGGCCATGTAGTTTGGCAGTTCTGGGGGAGGGCTGCCGGAGACGTCCTGAGCTCAACCGCTCAGGGCGTTTTTTATTGCGCGCAATAACTCGGCGCGTCAGGTCAACGCAGCTGCAGCCCTGGTCTTGACTCCAAAGACAGAGTCGACGGTAGATACGATTTCGTCCATGGCTCCATCTATGTCGAGCGTAAAGCGAACCAGGTCCATGCTTTTCAGTGCGGGATAACTGGCCACCAGAATTTGCCAAGCCGCATCGCCCCCGAGATCCACCTCCATAATTTCGTCATAGCCGTAACCCAGGTAGCGCACTCTACAAAGGAGGTCACTAAGATGGACCAGGCAGGCCAGCGGTCCCGCAGCCGGCAACAGGCTGGTGTTGTGGTGACATCCAGCCGCATCCGCCAAGTCCTTTGGCAAACCCCAATGCTCCGAGAGCAGCCGGCCACTTTCGCAATGAGTAAATCCGAGTAGCTGTTCTTCGATCACATCCAACGCGACATGTTGTTCTGCAGCGCGCCGCAGGCATTCTCGAAAGCCTTCCGTATAGAGCAGAGAATTCACCAGAAATCCGATGTCGTGCAGTAACCCCGCAAGGTACGCTTTTTCCGGTTCCGAATATTCGATTCTCTTTGCCATCCTCTGTGTAACTAATGCGCAGCCCAGCGAGTGCCGCCAGAACGCATCCGCATCGAGCACCCACTTATCTGGCGGGATCACTCGATTCACGCACAAACCAAACAAGATCGAGCGCACCTTCTCCAGACCAAGAGCCATTACTGCGGACCGTACCGTCTCCGTCTGGCGTCTTCCGAACAGAGGAGAATTTGCCAACCGCAGACATTGCGCTGCAATGGCCGCATCATACGACACTAACTCAACTATTTTTTCAATTCGGATGTTCTCCGAGGGCATTCGCAGCATCTCGAGGAGTGGCATCAGTATCGCCGGAGCGGTCGAAATCGAGTCCAGTTCCTTGATTCGGAGTTGCAGTTCGCTCTGTAATGTGGGATTCACTTTTTCACTCCACCGGCCTGAGCCGCTGTCGCCTTCCAGTACGCCGTCGTCCCTGTGAAATGGACCAGCCGAAACGAATCGTCCACCTGAAAGAGGGATTCGGCGTGTCCCAGGAAGAGGTAGCCACCGGGCAGCAGATTCGCATGAAAATGCTGCACCACGCGACGCTTCGAAGCCAAGTCAAAGTAGATCAGAACGTTGCAGCAGAAGATCAGATCCATCCCTTTCTGGAACAGCATCTTATTGTCGTCACGCAGATTGACCCGATCAAAGCGGATCTGCGCCCTGAGCAGATCGTTGGCCCGGAGCTTCTTGTCGCCTACGTCTGTGAAATATTTTCGGCGCATCTTTTCGCTGGTACTGCGCAGCGCGTATTCTCCGTAAACACCGGCGCGCGCCGCTTCGAGCGAGTTATCATTCAGATCGCTGGCCAGAATGTCCCACGTCCAACCTGCCAGCAACTTCTCTTTTTCTTCGAGCAGAAACATGGCCAGCGTATGCGGCTCTTCTCCCGTCGAACAGCCGGCACACCAGAAGCGCAGACGTTTCAGGCCGACCGAGCCTTTCGTGGCGAGGATTTGCGGAAGAATCACGTTGCGCAACGCCTCCAACTGCGCCGGATGCCGGAACATGTAGGTTTCGCCAATCGTGATCTCATTGAGCAGCAGGCGCAGTTCCGCGTCCCGGTTTCCCCGGATGGTCAGGTCTTCAAAATACTCGGCCGCGCTCGTCACGCCCAGCGCACTCATCCGCCGCGCACAACGCGAGACTAGAAGATAGAGCTTTTCTTCCGAATGATAGATCCCGGAAATCCGGTAAATCAGATCGCGGATCTTCAGAAAAGCCGGATCGCCCGGATTCGTGGCCGGAGTCACAGCCGGCTGCGCTTTTGCCATCTCAATGGGCATGATTCGAACCAACGCTGTGGAACAAATGACGTCGAACAAATGCCGTCGAACAAACGCTTTAAATCTCAGCCAAACAAACCCGGACGAATTCACTCTGCTCACAGACGCGCTGAACTTGCTTGCTCATGGGCGGGCCGCGCTGGCCAGCCCGCAGCGCGTGGTGACTCGGCGCACAACTTCCGCCCCCATCTCGGCCAGAGGATAAATACGATGCGCCAGACTGGCCGCAACCACACTTCCCGGCATGCCCCAAACCACCGACGAGGCTTCGTCCTGAACAATTACCTCTCCTCCCGCTTCGCATATATCGGCCGATCCGCGAGTGCCATCCGCTCCCATACCGGTCAACACCACCGCCAGCACATTCGCGCCGCAGGTTTGAGCCACCGAGCGGAACAGCACGTCCACCGCCGGACGGCAGGAATTTTCCTGAGCATCGCGGTTGATGCCGAGCACGAATTCCGTGGCATCCCGCTCCACTGTCATGTGATGGTCGCCTGGCGCGATCCACACCTGACCGCGCTGCAATCTCTCCCCCGCCTTGCCTTCCCGCACTTGCAGACGGCTGAGATGATCGAGGCGCTCCGCGAGCAGCCGCGTGAACAGCGGCGGCATGTGCTGCGCAATCACGATGGGCACCGGGAAATCTTCCGGCAATTGCGGAATCAGCGTAGTCAGTGCATTCGGACCGCCCGTCGAGGTTCCGATTGCGACCACATCGATCCGGCCCGGCGGGCGGATGGCTGTACGTAAAGACGATGACGGCAGGGAGGCCATCGGTCCTGGGCGGGGCGCGGGTACCCGCACCGCGCACAGTGACTTGATCTTCCGAATTAACTCTTCCCGCACTCCCAGGTTCGTGGCATTTCGATCCGAGGCACTTCGATCTCCGCCGCCTCGATTCGATGGTTTCGTGACATAGTCGCTTGCGCCCCGCGCCAGCGCATCCAGGGTTGCAGTCGCACCGCGCTCGGTGAGAGTACTGAACATAATTACCGGCAGTGTGGGATAGAGTTTCCGAATCTCCACCAGGGTTTCCAGCCCATCCATGCCCGGCATTTCAATGTCGAGCGTAACCAGATCCGGCTTGCTTTCCGGAATGCGCGCCAGCGCCTGCTGGCCGTTTCCAGCCGTGGCGGCGACCACAATCTCCGCATCGGATTCCAGCAGATTGCTGAGCACCTTTCGAATGACCGCTGAATCATCGACGATTAATACGCGGACTGGCTTCATGTCTCCTGTCCTAAAGTCCTCGGGACGTCCCGCCCTCGACAACCGCATCACCGCATCTCAGCGCGCGCCCGCGGCATGTCCCGCCGCCTTCCTCTTCGTCTTGATCTTGGTTATGGGGGTTACGGGACCTCCGTCCGCATGCTTCGCGCTGGCGGTGTCAACCTTGAAGCGCCCCACCTGATCCCGCAACTGGTTTGCCATGCGCGCCAGATGTTCGGTCGCGGTTTGTGCTTCTCCCACGTTGGTCGATGTGTTCTGCGCTGCCTCCGCTACGCCCTGGATGTTGCTCGAAATCGTCTCCGCTCCCTGCGCCGCTTCTGTCACATTGCGCGACATTTCACTCGTCGTCGCACTCTGCTCCTCGACCGCCGTCGCAATCTCGGTCGAGATATGGCTGATCCTGTCGATCACTCCCTTGATCCCTCCAATCGCCTCCACCGCCCCACCCGCGTTCTCCCGGATCACGGTGATCTTCTGTTTGATCTCTTCCGTCGCTTTCGCCGTCTGCTTGGCCAGTTCCTTGACTTCATTCGCCACCACCGCGAAGCCCTTGCCCGCTTCCCCCGCTCTCGCTGCTTCGATGGTCGCGTTTAAAGCCAGCAGGTTCGTCTGCTGCGCGATCGATGTGAGCACCTCGATCACTTTTCCGATCTCGACGCTCGAATCGCCCAGCTTCGACACCGTCTGATTCGCGGATTCGGCGGCTGCGACCGCCTCGCCCGCCACCCGCGCCGCTTCGGTCGCGTTCTTGGCAATTTCGCCGATCGTCGAATTCATTTCCTCCGCGCCCGAAGCCACCGTCTGCAGGTTGCTGTTGACCTGGCCTCCCGCTTCGGAGACCACTCGCGCCTGCGCCGTCGTCTCTTCGGAATTGGCCGTGATCTGCTGACTGGTCGCGGACAACTCTTCGCTCGCGGCCGCGACCTGTTCCGCTGTGCCGCGCATCGATTGGATCAGCTCGTGCAGGCTGCTTTGCATCTCGTTCATCGCCCGGGCCAGGTCGCCTAACTCATCGTTGTCGCCGGTTCTCAATTCCTCGCGCGTCAGGTCCTCGGCAGCGATCGCCTTCGCCCGGGCCAGAATCGATTGCGTGCTGGCGGATATCCGGCGGCTCATGAGAATCGCCACAATAATGCCGACGCTGAGTGCGACGACTGTCGTCAGCGCCATGGTCAGATTCAGCGAACGATTCGCGGCATGCACCTGTTCCTGGTTCTTGCCCATCAATATGTCGAAGGAATCCGACATGGCATCAAGCGATTTCTTGATCGCCTCATTGGACGGTGTCGCCCGGTCCGCGAATTCATCTCCCGCCTTGATCACGGCGTCGCGATCCCCGCCGGCCGCATGATTCATCGCGGCTTCCTGGGTCGCTCGCAGCGCCGGCAGTTGCTGTTTTATCTCGGTGAGCCGGTCACGATTGGCTTGCAGAGTCCAATGCGGAGCCAATTCATCCATCTTCGCAATGTCTCGTTCCACCGCCCTCCAGTTTTCATCGAATGTCTTCTTCGCTCCTTGCCATCGAACCGGATCTGTTCCCGAGAGAATCACATGACGAGCCTTGCTCTGCGTCTGATTCAGATCCCCCTCCAGCTCTCTAGCAACCTTGGCCTGCGGAATCCGCACTTCGAAGGTGATGTCCTCGCTTTGCCGAATGTCGGCCGACTTTATGTAGGCCATGAAAGTGCTGAAGACCATCAGGGCCAGGATCACGCCAAACCCCATGCCTAACTTTTTTCCCAGCGTAAGCCTCACTGCATCTCTCCTGTTACCGCTTGACCTCGTAACCTGACCTTGAGCCGACCACTCTGCCGGATTCATCCGCGCGGAAATCTGCGGTTGAATCTAACCCTCGCTCGCCTGACGGAGGGGCTGACCGGGAGCCGATGCCTGCACCTCGCAAGCCCGGTCGGTGTCGAGAACATGCATCAGTTGCTGCTCGAGCTTGTGGACGCCGAGGATTACCGAGCGCAACCGCGGCGATAAGGTCTCGGGAGAGGGTTCAAAGGTCTCCTCCTCCACCTCCACCACATTGCCCACCTCGTCGGCCAGCAGACAAACCGTTCCTCCTGCCGTTCGCACCACCAGGCAGATCGGCTTCATATCGGGGGGACGCTTGGGCAATTCGAGCTGGCGCCGCAGATCGAGCGCCACTACCACTTGTCCCCGCAGGTTCATCAGCCCACTGACGACCGCCGGTGCCAGTGGAACCAGACGCAACTCGCGGTAAGTGACCACTTCCTGAATCTTTTGCGACTCCACTCCAAACAAAAGGTGATTCAGGGTAAACGTGCAGAATTGTCGGGCGCTTGTCATAAATTGGCTCTATGCCGGATGGGCCTCTGCCGGTTCGTACGCTTCTCCGCTGCCGAAGAGCGCAGCCACGTCCAGCAACTCCGTCACCCGGTCCGCGATCACCGAAGAATGCAGCACGCCGGCGCGGGTCGCGGGAGAATGCGGTTCGAGCGTGCTCTCGACAATGTCGAGAATCTGATTGACCACGAGTCCATAGGATTGCTGTTCGTTTTCGAGCACCAGCACCTGCAGCATTCCGCTGGTTGGCAACGTCAACAGGTCTTCACCGGGCGCCAGATTTCGCCGTTCCTCCAGCGCACGCGTCACCCGGATCAGCGGAAGAATCTGTCCGCGATACTGGGTCACCCACTGATTCCCGGACCGCTCTACTTCGCTTCCCGAAATGTTTTCGAGTCGCGCCAACACCTCGAGTGGCACCGCCAACCGTGCCCCGCCCCGGCCGGTGAACAGCACCAGCTTGCGTCTACCGCCCGCATCGTCTCCCCCAGCTTGTACCTCTGCGGCCGGTAAATGTTCATGCCCTTCCGCCAGAATGCGTGACCGTTGCGCGAGGCCAAGCACATCGAGGATCAACGCCACCTTGCCGTCGCCCATGATGGTGGCCCCGGCATAGACGCTGATGGTCTTCAAATGCTGGCTGAGCGGCTTGACCACGATCTCTTCCGTATCGTTGATCTCGTCGACCACCAACCCGAACTGCCGTCCATCGGCCGCCAGGACTACGATGTTCACGGCCCGGCGCTCCCGGTCCGTGTCGCTCACCTTCTGGTCCAGTTCCAGTTCCCCCGCCAAATAAATGAGTGGCAGCAGCCGTCCACGCAAGCGGTAGACGGGCGAGCCATGAATCATTTCAATGCCCTGGCGCCCCTCAATGCCGTTGCGCCCCGCTCCAGGTCCCACCCGTACCAACTCCAGCAGGCTTACCTGCGGAATGGCGTAGCGTTCGCCCGCGCTTGTCACAATCAGAGCCGGAATGATGGCCAGCGTCAGCGGAATCTTCATCCGCACCAGCACGCCCTCCCCGCGTTTCGATTGCAGGTCCACGGTGCCGCCAATCTTTTCGATGTGGGTCTTCACCACGTCCATGCCGACTCCCCGGCCGGAGACGTTCGTTACCTTTTCCGCTGTCGAAAAGCCCGGCAGAAACACCAGGTTCACGATCTCGCGATCGCTCAACCGCCCCGCCTGCTCGCTCGAGACCAGCCCCTTCTCGACCGCCTTGCTGCGAATTCTTTCCTGATCAAGCCCGGCCCCATCATCGGCGATCTCGATGTTGACCTGCCCTCCCTCATGAAACGCCCGCAACGCCAAACGGCCTTCTGGATTCTTGCCTGCAGCCTGTCGCACCTCGGGCCGTTCGATTCCGTGATCCACCGAGTTCCTTACCAGATGAGTCAGCGGATCTTTGATGGCCTCGATCAGCGTCTTGTCGAGTTCCGTCTCTTTGCCCTCCATCTCGACCCGAATCTGCTTGCCGCAGGCGAGAGCCAGATCGCGTACCGTTCGCGGAAACTTGCTCCAGATGTTCCCAATCGGCTGCATCCGGGTCTTCATCACCCCTTCCTGCAACTCGCCGGTGATCAAATTCAGTCTCCGGCTCGAGGCCAGCAACCCGCTCTCTTCCGTGCCGTTGGCGAACTGCACGATCTGGTTTCTCGCCAGCACCAGCTCTCCGACCAGCTTCATCAGATGATCGAGCAGCCCCACGTCGAGTCGGATCGTCCTCTCGCTGGCGCTCTGCCCCGGCGCCGCCTGCTGCGAAGCCCCATTCCTTCCCCCACTCTGCGCCGGGGTGGCCTCGCCGGGGTGGGCTCGGCCGGGGTGGGCTCGGAAAGGGTGAGCTCAGCAGAGGGGCGTGCAGAAGCGGGCTCGTTCGCGGAAGCCGTCTCCACGGGTGGCGCCCCTGCACTCGCTTCCGCCACCGGAGCATCTTGCAAACGAGTCAATCGTGCAATCAGTGCGCTGTCATCGCGTTCGCCTTCAATGCCCGTCGCTTCAACGCTTGCGAGCATCTGTCGGACGGCATCCACCGTCGCCAGCAGTGCGGTCGTGATCTCCGGATTCAGCTGCAGGTGCCCATCCCGCAACCGCCCCAGCAGGCTTTCGCCGACATGCGTTACCGCTCCCAGTTTGTCGAAGGCCAGAAATCCCGACGTACCCTTAATGGTGTGAATCGTGCGGAAAACGCTGGCGAGAATGTCTCGGTCACCCGGATTCTTCTCGAGCGTAATCAGGTCCCGATCCAATCGGTCGAGGTTCTCATAGCTCTCGACCAGAAACTCTTTGACAATGTCGTCCGCATCATTCATAGCAATTACTCTCTCCATCGACCCGACTCATCTTTCGCTTGAGCGGCAGAGCTCTCGTCAAAGCCAGAAAGACAGGTTAGAAAGAAAAGGTTAGAAAACTCGAATCGCGGCCGGCTCAACTGTCGCGCGAGCAATCGCGTTTCCAAGCCCTGTCTCGCCGGTACCTTTGGTCTTGTGCGAATGGCCTGGGGTGGACTTGTCGAATGAATTGAATCCACAGTCGCGCGCCTGGACTCACACTCGAGCTTCGAATCCCAGGAATGGGCTAATCCCCCTGAGTGCGATCTTGGCGCGGAAATCCGCTATAGGTTCACTTTTTTCCGCAAAGATGCTAGGGTGTCGGTCGAGAAAGCTTGAACCATCTGGAGTCGATATGTCCTTGCAGGCGCTGCCAGCACAGGCTAAACACCTCTTCCATTATCTTTTCGAGCAGGCGTCACTGGGAATCGCAGTGGAGGACATCGAGGGCAAGCTCTTGCTTGTCAATCCTGCGCTTTGCGCCATGCTGGGATACGGGGAGAACGAACTCTGCGGCATGAATTGTTCCCAATTTGCTGATTCCGAAGATTCGCAAGACGATTGGGCTCTCTTCCAACAGCTTCGTGCCGGCGTCGTCGACCAGTACTCGCTGGAAAAACGCTACCGCAGAAAAGATGGAGCTCAGATCTGGGGACGTCTGAACGTCTCTCTTTTGAAAAATCGAGACGGAGATTCCCCGCTGGTTTTTGCTTTCGTGGAAGACGTTACGGAACGGAGGCGGACGGAAGAGGCGCTGCGTGAAAGCGAGCAGCGGTTGCGTTTGGCCCTGCAGGCCGGAAGCATGTATGCCTTCGATTGGGACGTCGAAACCGATGCGATCGTGCGATCGGGAAAAGGCACGGACATTTTTAACTGGACGGAAGATCCAATGCGCGATACAGGTCGAGAGTTTTACGCCCGAGTCCATCCCGACGATCGCGAGGTCTATACCGCTGCTGGGACGGGGCTTACTCCCGAAAATCCTGGCTATCAAATCAGCTTTCGGGTGTTGCGTCCCAACGGCAGTGAAATTTGGCTGGAAGACACGGGACGAGCTCTCTTCGATGCGAGCGGCAGAATGCTGAGAGTGACCGGCATGGTGGCTGATATTACCGAGCGCAAGCGGGCGGAAGAAGTTTTACGACAGAAAGAGGCGGAACTCTCAGAAGCTCAGCGTCTGGCTGGAGTCGGAAGCTGGCAGTGGAATGCTCAGACAGACAAAGTGATCTGGTCGAAAGAGCTCTGCCGCCTCGTCGGCCATGATCCCAGCTTGCCACCGCCACCCTTCAAGGAGCACCCCGGCCTCTTAGCCGTTGAAAGGTGGGACCGGCTGCAGCACGCTGTCGAAGAAGCCTTGGATGCCGGGAAAGCCTATGAACTGGATATACAGATCGTCCGTCCTGAGTCCGCTTGCAAATGGGTGATCGCACGCGGCGAACCGCTGCGCGCCGCGAACGGTCAGATCATCGGGCTACGCGGAACCGTGCAAGACATCACCCAGCGGAAAGAGGCGGAAGCGGCACTCGCCAGCGTGAACCGCAGGCTGATTGAAGCACAAGAGCAGGAACGGACTCGCATCGGCAGAGAGCTTCACGACGACATCGGTCAACGTCTTGCCCTGGCGGCCATCGAGTTACAACATCTCCAGCAGGACCCTCGGGTTTTGCCCGAAGTCAGGGAGCGTGTCGCCGCACTCCACAAACAAACCACCGAGATAGCAGCCGATATCCAGTCCCTGTCGCATGAGTTGCACTCGTCAAAACTGCAATATCTTGGTATCTCCGCGGCTATGAGAGGCTTCTGTCAAGAATTTGGACAACAACAGAAGTTGAAGATCGACTTCCGCGCCGATGATCTGCCCAGCAGCTTGCCGCCGGACATTTCTCTTTGCTTCTTTCGAGTTCTGCAGGAGGCCCTCCACAATTCGGCGAAACACAGTGGGGCTCGGCACTTCGAAGTGCGGTTGTGGGGAACTTCCGGTGAAATTCATCTCACGGTTACGGATTCAGGTGTGGGCTTTGACAGCGACGCCGCTAAGACTAGCCGAGGCCTTGGCCTCGTCAGCATGGAGGAGAGATTAAGAATTTTGAACGGCACATTTTCGATCGAGTCGCAGCCGCAGCGTGGTACCAGGATCCACGCTCGCATTCCTTTTAGTCCAGGAAGTGATTTCATGCGTGCGGCCGGGTAAGACTGCGCTGTCAAAACTTACCTGCGACCCGCACCACCCCGTCCGCCGCTGTTTCTGCAGGACTCCGAGCACCCACTATTCCCGTCCGCCGATGAATACGTTAGTCGCTCTTTTGTTATAGTTACTATCACATTTTTATGGGCGTTGCGATGGGCGACGTTCGGGCCATCGAGACGGGAGGAAGAGACCATGCCGGGTGTGCTCGCAATAAGCGGTTCTGCCCCAGAATCCGCGGAAAAGCAGACTGAGGTCGGCCTTCATCAGAATCAGAACGGTCTTCGGGAGCGCAAGAAGGCGCGTCTGCGACAACAGATTGTCGAAACCTCGATCAAACTGTTTCGCAAGCACGGATACGAAGACACCCGGATCGACGATATCGTGAACTTGCTCGAAATCAGCCAGCCCACTTTTTTCCGCTATTTCCCGACGAAGGACGCGGTTCTCCGCGAGGTTGGGGAGCGCGGGTATGCCTGCATCTGTGAACGTTTGCGTTCGGAACTCTCGAGCAAGGCGCGGACGAGCGAGCGCCTCCGACGCCTGTACATAACCATGGCGAAAGAGGTGGAAGCCGACCGGCAACTGTGGCAAGCCGTGGTGCTATCCGGCGCGATGGATCCCGTGCGATCTGTGGAACTCCGAGGGCACGAGGAGGCTGCCGCCAGCCTGCTGCGCGAAATCCTGACGCAGGGGCAGAAGCGCGGCGAGGTGACGCGCGCCTTTCCGGTCGTCCACCTGGCGGAGTTCATGGAAGGCCTCTATAGCACCGTGGTCCGGCAGTGGGCGGTCGATCTCACGGGTCCTCACAAACTCACCGACCGCGTCCGAAGCGCGGTGGAATTTTTCTTGCGCGGTATCCAATCGTGATGTGGTTCGCGATCGCGGCAGTAGTCCTTTGCAGGGGAGTCATCTTCTTTGAAAGGAAAATGCTTGTCTGAAAGCATAACCCAATGAAGGCCGCCGTTCTGCACACATTCAAGACGCCGCTATCGCTCGAGGATGTGCCCCGGCCCGACCTCGGCGGTGACGAGGTCCTGATTAAGGTGGAGGTTTGTGGGGTGTGTCACTCCGATCTTCACGTGGCCGACGGCGACTGGGCGCAACTGGCCGGCATCGTAAAGAAACCGCTGATCCTGGGACATGAGATCGTGGGCAGAGTGGTGGAGCGCGGCGCAGCGCTTGCGGGTGCCGATGGAAATGTCCAGGTAGGAGACCGGGTCGGCGTGCCGTGGGTGCACTGGACGTGCGGACAATGCGAGTTTTGCCGTGAAGGCAACGAGAATTTATGTGCCCGGCAGCGTATCACCGGGGTCACGGTCGATGGCGGATACGCCGAATTCGTCAAGGCTCCTGCCAGCCACGTTGTCAGGATTCCCGACGCGCTTTCCTCCGAGCAGGCGGCTCCTCTGCTTTGTGCGGGAGTCACAGTTCATCGCGCTCTCAAACAGGCGAAGATTCGCGCTGGACATCGACTGGCGGTTTTCGGTGTCGGCGGACTTGGCCACATCGCCATCCAGGTTGGCCGGGCAGCGGGAGCCGAAGTGATCGCGATTGATATTTCCGAGGAAAAACTCGCGCTGGCAAAATCGCTCGGTGCCGCTCGAACCCTGAACGCCGCAACCAGCAAAGTTGTTAAGGAACTCCGCGCGTCCGGCGGAGTGCACGTTGCCCTGGTCACATCGGCATCCAAGACGGCATACGACATGGCGTTCCCCTGTGTTCGATCGACGGGAACCTTGCTGGTAGTCGGATTGCCCGCGCAGGATATAGCGTTTTCCCCGATTATGATGGCCGCCGGCGAGATTCAGATCAAAGCTTCCTCTGTGGGCACGCGCGAAGACCTGCGCGAAATTCTAGCCATGGGGGCAGCCGGAACCGTCCATTGTCAGGTGACGGCGCGCCCGCTCGCCGAGGTGCAAGACGTACTCGAACAACTGCGCCGCGGAGAAATTTCGGGGAGGGTTGTCCTCCGCATCGGCGAGCCAGTGAATTGACGTTAGCGACTTTAATATGATATTAACTATCACTTTTGCATGGCGCAGGCGCGCGGAAAGGCCGCTCTCGAAGTGAATGTCAAACAACTGTTCGATCTGTCCGGCCGCGTCGCCATCATTTCCGGCGGTTCGATCGGTCTGGGTCGCCAGATGGCCGAGGGGCTAGCGGAGATGGGCGCGAATCTCGTGCTTTGCGCTCGCAAGAAAGAGCGCTGCGAAGAAGCGGCGGAAGCTCTGCGCAGCGTGGGAGTGCAGACGCTTGCGCTAGAGTGCGATGTCAAAGACAAAGCAACGATTCATCAAGTCGTGGAGAAGACGCTGGCCAAGTTCGGCCGGCTCGACATTCTGATCAACAACGCCGGCGTGTCATGGGGAGTTCCCATGGAAGAAATGACGCTCGAGCAGTGGGATAAAGTGCTCTCCACCAACTTGACTGGCACGTTCCTGTTTTGCCAGGCAGTGGGCAAGGCGATGATAGCGCAGCACTCGGGCAAGATCATCAACATCGCATCGGTGGCGGGTTTGCGCGGAGCGTCGTCGGAACTGCAGGCGATTGGCTACCACGCGAGCAAAGGCGGCGTCATCGCGTTCACCAAAGATCTGGCGTGTAAATGGGCGCCCCACAACATTCAGGTCAATGCCGTCGCACCGGGTTGGTTTCCGACCCACATGTCAGGCTGGATCATCGAGCACCGTAAAGAGTCCCTGTTGCAGAGGATTCCGCTTGGCCGCTTCGGCGCTGACCATGATCTTAAAGGCGCGGCGGTCTTTCTGGCATCGGACGCGTCGGCGTATGTCACCGGGCACGTGCTGGTTGTCGATGGCGGCCAGACCGCCTGGTAGTAACGAATGTCGTAGTAACAAATTTCGTAGAACAGATTTCTATGAATCTCCCTCTGACGCCGGTTCGATTTCTTCGCTACGCTGAAGAGCAGTTTCCGAGCAAGACGGCGGTCGTCTGCCAGAATCTGCGTTTCACCTACGCCCAATTCGGCGATCGCGTCTGGCGGTTGGCGGGAGCCTTGCGTGCCGCGGGAGTGAAGCCGGGGGATCGCATCGCATTTCTCAGCCTCAACTGCCATCGCCTCCTCGAAGCCTACTTCGGAGTGCTGGAAGCCGGCTGCATCCTACTTCCTCTGAATATCCGCCTGGCCGCTCCCGAGCTTACTTACATCCTGAATGACTCGGGAGCAACCATGCTGTTCCTGGAGCAGGAGTTCGCTGACCTCGTCGATTCGTTTCGGGGCGACCTACGCACGGTGCGCTCATTTCACCAGCTCGATTTTCATGAGACCGCCGGAACGCCGCAAGCGCCGTGGCTTTCCACTGAAACCTATGAGCAGATGCTGGCCTCCGCCACGCCCCACCGCGACGACTTGATCTCATTTGACGAAAACTCCGTGGCAGAGATGTTCTATACCAGTGGAACCAGCGCCAGCCCAAAGGGCGTGATGCTGACGCATCGCAACATTTACCTGCACGCCCTGAGCATCGCCCTGTACCACCACACGCGGTTTGAAGACGTGATGCTGCACACTATCCCGCTGTTTCACGCCAACGGGTGGGGAGCGGCTCATACCATTACGTTCGTGGGCGGAACCCACGTCATGCTGCCGCGCTTTATACCCGAAGAAGTATTTCGTCTGGTGGAAAGAGAGCGAGTGCGCGCTCTGACCCTCGTGCCGATCATGGCCGCCGCGCTCGTGCACTCGCCGGCGCGCTCCAAGTACGACTTGAGCAGCGTGGAGTGGGCAACCATCGGCGGCGCGGCATCTTCTCCGACGCTGATTCGCGACGTCGAGCAGACGTTGGGATTTAAGTGCTATTCGGGATACGGGCTGACCGAGTGTGCGCCTTCGCTGGCGAATGCCGAGCCGAAGCCCGGCATGCAGTGCTCCGATGAGGAGCGCTACGTGCTCCAGGCCATGACCGGCTATGCCTTTCCCGGCTGTGAACTGCGGGTGGTCGAGGCTACTAATAATGACAAAGAGAAAGACGTGCCCCACGATGGCATAACCATGGGAGAAATCATCGCGCGCAGTGACGGCGTGATGTTGGGATACTGGCAACAGCCCGAAGCCACCGCCGAAGCATTGCGTGGCGGATGGTTTCACACCGGCGACATGGCCGTGATTGAGGAGAACGGGTACATCCGCATCGTGGATCGCAAGAAGGACATTATCGTAAGCGGCGGAGAAAACATTTCTTCGCTCGACGTCGAAAAAGTTTTGGCGGCGCATCCCGACGTTTACGAAGCTGCAGTGATCCCCGTAACCGACGAGAAGTGGGGCGAAGTGCCGAGGGCAGTCGTCGTAACAAAACCAGGAAGCAAAATCAGCGATGTGGAGTTGATCGAATTCTGCCGCGCCCGCCTTGCCCACTATAAATGTCCGCAATCGATCGAGTTTTGCGAAAGCCTGCCCAAGACCGCCACCGGAAAAGTTCTGAAAAGGGAGTTGCGCAAGAAGTACCAGGGAACATAGAAAGGCCGCGCTCGGATGCCATATGAACAACCTCGTGAAGATCACCAGAGACAATGATGTCGCAATCATTACCATCGACAACCCGCCGGTGAATGCTCTCAGTCCCGGCGTGCCCGAAGGGATATTCGCGGCGATCGATGAGATCAATCGCGATCCGGCAGTGAAGGCGGCAGTCGTAATCGGCGCCGGCCGAACGTTTGTTGCCGGCGCGGACATCAAGGAATTCGGCAAGATGACCGCCGGAGGCCCCCGCAGAAGCCTGCTCCCGCTTCTGCTTCACATTGAAGATAGCGGCAAGCCGGTGGTGATGGCGATTCACGGCACCGCTTTTGGCGGCGGACTGGAACTCGCCATGGCCGGACACTATCGCGTCGCCTCGCCCACGGCGCAGCTTGGTCAGCCGGAAGTAAAGCTCGGCATTATTCCCGGCGCCGGTGGAACGCAGCGTCTACCGCGTCTGATCGGTGTCGCGAAGGCGGTAGAGATGTGCGCCGACGGCAAGCCGATTGCCGCGCCGGAGGCTGCCTCCCTTGGACTGATCGACCGCCTGATCGAAGGGGACCTGCTCGCCGGAGCGCTGGCTTTCGCGCGCGAAGTCGCCGGAAAGCCCGCGCCGAAGACGCGAGAGCGTTCCGGGAAACTAGGGGCGTCGAAAGATAATGCCGCAATTTTCGCGGCGGCGCGCGAAACGGTCGGCAAAAAACAGCGCGGACTGAAAGCACCTCTAGCGGCGATCGACGGAGTCGAGGCAGCGACGAAACTTTCGTTCGACAACGGTTGCAAGGCCGAGGCAAAGCTTTTCACCGAATGCCTTTTCTCCGATCAATCGAAAGCGCTCATCCATGTTTTCTTCGGCGAGCGCGAGGTGGCGAAGATTCCCGATATTTCCAGGGAAACGCCGCTGATCCCCGTGAACCGCGTGGCCGTCGTCGGCTCCGGCACCATGGGCGGAGGGATCGCGATGGTGTTTGCCAACGCCGGTATTCCGGTGCTGCTCAAGGATGTCGACCCGGCAGCGCTCGAACTGGGCATGGGAAAAATCCGGAAGAATTACGCCAGCTCAGTGCAGCGTGGACGTTTCACGCAGGTGTTTGTGGACGAGCGGTTGAGATTGATCACTCCGGTTTCCACCTACGATGCGTTTTCAGAGGTAGACATGGTGGTGGAGGCGGTGTTCGAGGGCATGGCTCTGAAGAAAACCGTGTTCGCGGACTTGGACCGCGCCTGCCGTCAGGGAGCGATTCTGGCAAGCAACACCTCGACGCTCAATATCGATGAAATCGCCAGCGCCACATCACGGCCCGAAGCCGTGATTGGAACGCACTTCTTCAGTCCCGCCAACGTGATGCGCTTGCTCGAGATTGTGCGTGGAAAGAATACAAGCAAAGAAGTGATTGCCACCTGCATGCAACTATCAAAGAAGCTGGGAAAGATTGGAGTGCTGGTAGGGAACTGCCGTGGCTTTGTTGGCAACCGCATGTTCGGCCCCTATCGCCGCGAAGCGCAGTTTCTCGTCGAAGAAGGAGCGGATGTAGAGGCAGTGGACCAGGCGCTCGTCGAATTCGGCAATGCCATGGGTCCGCTCGCCACCGGAGACTTGGCCGGTCTCGACGTGGGATGGCGCATTCGCAAGGAGTATCGCCATCTCGAAAAACCAGGAATCCGCCAGCCCTTCGCCGAAGATCGTCTTTGTGAGATGGAGCGCTACGGTCAAAAAACCGGCAAGGGATGGTACCTGTACGACGAGAACCGGCGCGCGACTGTCGACCCCGAATTGAAACCTCTGGTACGGAAGTGGAGCGTGGACGCAGGAATCCCCCAGCGGCAGGTCTCCGCCGAAGAGATTGTCGACCGCTGCATCTACGCGCTGGTGAATGAGGGAGCCAGAATTCTCGAAGAGGGATACGCGCTGCGAGCTGTCGATATCGACATCATTTATCTCAATGGCTACGGCTTCCCCGCGTATCGCGGCGGCCCGATGTGGTATGCCGACACGGTTGGATTGCAGAAGGTGTACCGGCGCATTTCCGAATTCCACCAGCAGCACGGAGAACTCTGGGAGCCGGCTCCCTTGCTGAAGCACCTGGCGGAATCGGGCAAGACGTTTGCCGAGTTCGATAAAGAACGTGTTGCGGCTGCGTAGAGAATGAACCTGCGGGTGACAACATGAGCCACGTCGTCCTGGTGCGTCATGGGCAAGCGTCCTTTCTGGAGCAGGACTACGACAAGCTCTGCCCGAATGGCGAAACCCAGGCCCGGCTACTGGGGCAGCACTGGTCGCGGCGAGGTGTGACCTTCGACGGCATCTATTCGGGGCCGCGCATCCGGCAGCAGGAGACGGCTCGTATCGTCGCCGAAGCGTATCGCGAAGCTGGTGTTGATTTTCCCGAGACTGTGGTCATGAACGATTTCGACGAATATCAAGCCGAAGCGGTGATGCGGGAATGTCTTCCCCAACTGCTGCGGGTTAATCGCGAGATCAACGAATTCCACCGCGCATACAAAGCTGTCAGCGAATCCGCTGACTCGAACGCCCGGCGCAAGACGTTTCAGAAGCTGTTTGAGGCTGTAATCAGCAAGTGGGTGGCAGGAGAAATCTCGGCCGCCGGCATTGAGCCCTGGCACGAATTCTGCTTGCGAGTGGAGCGAGGACTGGCGCAAGTGGCGCGCGACACTCCTCCGGCAGCCACCGCGGCGGTCTTCACGTCGGCGGGGCCGATTGCTGCCGCGATGCGCCGTGCTCTCCATCTATCCGCCGAAAACACGCTGCAGCTGACCTGGATGTCGCGCAATGCGTCGTTGAGCGAATTTTTGTCTTCGGGCGAGCGCTTCACGCTGAGCACCTTCAACGCGCATCCGCACCTCGATGGAGATGGATTGCTGACGTACCGATAGCCGATATAGATATGGCGGCACTTTGTGATCAGGCGGGAACCGTAAGAGCCGGCGAGGAACTCGATCTCGCCCGGTTGCAGCCCTTCCTCCTCCAGCACTTCGGCCACAGCGGCCCGGTTTCGGTCGAACAATTTCCCAGCGGCCACTCCAACCTGACCTACCTTGTGCGACTGGGTAACCTGGGGCCGGGTGGCCGCGAATTTGTGCTGCGCCGTCCGCCTTTCGGGAGCAAGGTTCGGTCGGCGCACGATATGGCGCGCGAATATCGCGTCCTTTCGAAACTGCACTCCGCTTATCCCGTCGCGCCGAAGGCCCTCCTCTATTGCGACGATCTTTCGATTCTCAACGCGCCCTTCTACCTGATGGAGCCGATTCGCGGAATCATTCTGCGCCGCGATCCTCCGGCCGGCGTTCCTTTTCCCCCGGAGACCGCGCGACGATTGAGCGAAACGTTCGTCGATAACCTCGCGCGTCTCCACAGTCTGGACGACGCGGCGATCGGCCTCGCCGACCTGGGCAAGCCACAGGGTTATCTCGAACGTCAGGTCAAGGGCTGGATCGAGCGCTATCACAATTCAAAAACGCATGACCTGGCGGAAGTCGAACGCATCTCCTCGTGGCTCACCGGGCGAATGCCCGTCACCCGCGATACGGCGCTCATCCACAACGACTACAAGTACGACAACGTTGTGCTCGATCCCGACGAAGCCACCGACGGCCCCTCAAAAATTGTCGGCGTTCTCGATTGGGAGATGTGCACCCTGGGCGATCCGCTGACAGATTTGGGAACCGCGCTCGCCTACTGGACCGATCCGCACGATCCCGAAGAGCTCCAGGAAATTCGCAGCGCGCCGACCACGCTACCGGGCACGCTGACTCGCGCGCAATTGATCGACCGCTACGCGCGCGCTACCGGTCGCGACATTGGCGACATGATTTTCTATCTGACCTTTGCCCGCTTCAAAGTCGCCGTCATCATTCAGCAGATCTATTACCGCTACGCCCAGGGCCTGACGCACGACGAGCGCTTCGCAACCCTGCCCCAAAGGATCCACACTTTGCTGCGCGCGTCATGGCACTGTGCCGAAAGCGGAACGATATGAACTACCAGCAATCTCAGAAAATTACGTAGGAGTTCTTTATGACGACACTAACTGACATTTTGCACAAGACAACAAAGGGCACCGCGTTTCTCATCGAAGACTCGGCCCCGCAGGATATTTTCACCCCCGAAGACCTGAGCGAAGAGCATCTCGCCGTCGGCCACATGGTCGATGAATTCTGGGCCAGCGAAGTGGAACCGAATCTGCCAGCCATCCGCGAGAAGAAGCCGGGCGTTGCCATGAGTGTGCTGAGAAAGTCAGTGGAACTCGGCCTCACCGCGATGGCGATCCCGGAGGAGTATGGCGGTATGGCGATGGATCTGCCGTCGCTCATGGTGACGGCCGAGCGCATGGGGCGCGACGGTTCGTACGGGGGCTGGCACTCCGCGCACACTGGCATCGGCACGCTGCCCGTCGTCTACTTCGGCAATGAGCAGCAGAAGCGAAAATATCTGCCGAAGCTTGCGAAACTCGAGATGCTGGCCGCCTATGCGCTCACCGAGCCCCTGGCGGGGTCGGATGCGCTGGCCGCGCGAACCCGCGCCGATCTTTCGCCCGATGGAAAACACTACATCCTGAACGGCCAGAAGATGTGGATCACCAACGGCGGCGCGGCCGATCTGTTCACCGTGTTTGCGAAAGTGGGAGGAGAAAAGTTCACCGCATTTCTGGTCGAGCGCAATTTTCCCGGCGTGAGCAGCGGCGCCGAAGAGCACAAAATGGGCATCAGGGGCAGCTCCACCACCGCCGTCTTCCTCGACAATGTTCCCGTGCCGGTAGAAAACGTGCTCGGAGAAATCGGCCGCGGGCACGTAATCGCATTCAACATCCTCAACATCGGACGTTTGAAACTCGGTCCAGCCAGCATTGGAGCCGCCAAAAATGTTCTTGCCATCTGCCTGAAGTATGCCCGGCAGCGCAAGGCCTTCGGCTCGACCATTTCCGAATTTGGCGCGATTCAACACAAGCTTGCGGAGATGGCGATCCGAATCTTTGCAGCCGAATCGATGACGTGGCGTGTCGTCGGACTCATCGAAAATCAAATGCATGCCACGTCTCCGCAGTCAGCCAACGCTTCCGGCGGCGCTTCCACAGAGTTGAAGGCGATCGAAGAGTTTGCCGCCGAGTGCTCAATGGTCAAGGTCTACGCCTCTGAAATGCTCGACTACGTGGTCGATGAAGGTGTCCAGATCCACGGCGGCTATGGATACCACCAGGACTATACCGTCGAGCGCGCCTATCGTGATTCGCGAATCAATCGTCTCTTTGAAGGGACGAGCGAAATCAACCGCCTGGTAATCTCCGGTATGCCGCTGAAGCGCGCGGCCCGTGGACTTCTGCCGCTGTTCGAGGCTGCCCGCGCCGTCCTGCAGGAAACAGAACCGCCAGCCGCCGCTACCCGGCACGATGCCGCACCCGGTCTCGCGTCCGATCCCGAAGTGAATCTGGTTAAGAATGCAAAGAAGATCTTCCTGCTGACACTCGGAGTGGCGCTGCAGGAATTCGGCGCGCAGCTCGAACAACAGCAAGAGATCATCATGAACCTCTCCGACATCATCATGGAAGTGTTTGCCATGGAGTCGACTCTGCTGCGCACCCGGAAATTGTCGGCAGCCGGCGGAGGAGCCAATGCCGCCGATGCCTGCTCCGTCTATTTGCGCGATGCCATGGCCAGGGTCGAGCTCGCTTCAAGAACCGTGCTGAGCGCCAGTTCTCAGGCCGGCTCTCAGCCCGGTTCGCAGGGCGACAACCAGCGGCGGTATCTCTCTCGCTTGCGCTCTTACGCCAGTCACGATCCCGTCAACACCATCGCACTGCGCCGCAAGATTGCGCAGCGCTTGCTGGCGAGCGAACGCTATACCGTCTGAATCGCCGAATCAGCAACCAGACCGGCAGGCACGAAACGGCAAACCTTAAGGAGGCACCATGGCACTTACCAATCACAAATTTCTTCTGGCGGCGCGTCCCGTAGGAATGCCGAAGCGCAGTGACTGGACCTATTCCGAAGAATCCGTCGGCGAACCGAAGGACGGCGAACTGCTGGTCAAGCTCTTGTACATCTCACTCGATCCCGCCATGCGCATGTGGATCAACGACGCGCGCTCCTACATGCCGCCGGTCGGCATAGGAGAGGTGATGCGCGCGCTGGGAGCAGGGATTGTGACCGCGTCTCGTAACCCGCGCTTCGCCGTCGGTGATCACGTCACCGGAGCGTTCGGAGTGCAGGAATATGCTCTCACCGACGGCAAGGGAGTGAACAAGATTGACCCGAAGATCCTCCCTCTGCCGAAATATCTCAGCGTCTTCGGCATGCCGGGAATGACCGCGTATTTCGGGCTTCTCGATACCGGCCAACCGAAGGCGGGTGAGACGGTAGTCGTGTCGGCTGCAGCGGGAGCCGTGGGCTCGATCGTAGGGCAGATCGCCAAAATCAAGAACTGCCGCGTCGTCGGCATCGCGGGAGGGACAGAGAAGTGCCGCTACATCGTTGATGAACTCGGCTTCGACGCAGCCATCGACTACAAGTCCGAAGACGTGAAGCAGTCTCTGCGGAAGCATTGCCCAAAGGGCCTGGACATTTATTTTGACAACGTGGGCGGTGCGATTCTCGATGCGGCATTAACGCAACTGGCTCGCGGCGCCCGGATCGTGATCTGCGGAGCGATCTCGCAGTACTGTAATACCGGTCCAGTCGCGGGGCCCTCCAACTACCTGTCGCTGCTGACCAATCGCGCCACGATGAAGGGCATGCTGGTGTTGGACTACGTCGATCGTTACCCCCAAGCCGGAGCGGAAATGGCGGCCTGGATGGCGGCGGGAAAGCTCAAGTCCCGCGAGGATATCGTAGAAGGACTAGCCACCTTTCCCGAAACTCTACTAAAGCTCTTCAAAAGCGAAAACACCGGCAAGCTAATGTTGAAAGTGAATTAGCGCTGCAGTCTACGGAAAAACTCGAGTGGAGACGGGGCTTGCCCCGTCTTGGACCAACTATGGTCGAGCAATAAGTAGGCTCAAAAGTACAAATGAAAGGACTCAATGTCATTCGTCGAAAATCAGGGCACAAAAATTTATTGGGACGAGCAAGGTCAAGGCGCGCCCCTACTTCTAATCATGGGGCTCGGCTATACGTCGATCATGTGGTATCGCACCAGGCCGTCGCTGGCGCAGCGCTACCGCACCTTGGCATTTGACAATCGAGGCGTAGGACGAAGCGACGTTCCCCCCGGACCCTATTCGATTGCCGCCATGGCATCGGACGCGGCCGCCGTCCTCGACGCCGCCGGGGTTGCTCGCGCCCACGTTTTCGGCGTTTCCATGGGCGGCATGATTGCCCAGGAATTCGCCCTGCAGTATCCGGAACGCACCGCCTCGCTGATTCTGGGTTGCACCGCATCCGGCGGATCTTCCGCCGTCCACGCTGAGAACAAGGTGATCGACGTCCTCTTGGCCCGCGGTATGTCGCTCGAGCAAGCCCGCGAAGCCATTCTTCCCTACATCTATGACGCTGCCACGCCGCGAGAGAAGATCGACGAAGATATCAATCAGCGTCGTGAGTGGCTCCCTTCCGTCGAAGGCTACATGGCACAGGTAATGGCGATTCTGGCGTGGGAGAGCTACAGTCGACTCGCCCAGATCAAGGCGCCAACACTCGTCATTCACGGCCAGTCGGATGCGCTCGTTCCTCCCGGCAACGGGGAGTTGATCGCCGGACGGATTCCGGGGGCAAAACTCGTTCTGCTCGCGCACGCGAGCCACCTGTTTCTCACCGACCAGACCGACCAGTCAAACCGGGCAATACTCGAATTTCTTTCGTTGCAGGCCAGCCCGGAATCAAAATCGTAAACGCAAGAGCAGAAACCGTTTTCGCCCGATAACACGCGCTTCCCCAGTCGATATTCCCGGCGGGCATACATCATCATCAAAACAATTCATTTGATGAATTTCGCGAACGCGGATACGCTCCCGCCCGTCATGAAAATGCAGCGCTCTCACGCGGCAAGAGCGTCGGGGGGATCTGTTTGTCGTGAATCTTTGTTGGTCTTGAATCAAGAATCGAAAAAACCAGGAACGCTCGCAAACTCCAGCCTGAAAGCAGCGGCAGGCGTGAAGCGTACGTCGACGCTGCTGTAGGCGACCAGTTCTTTTGTTGTGACTCAGGCAAGTCTGAGGTGGGGGGAACATGCTTTTCGAACCGAGAAGTTCGGATGGTCGGGCCGCTTCATGCCGCGGAATCCGTTTCAGGCAGCGCCTTTTCGTCTGCGCGTGTTTTCTTCTGTGCCTCCTGTTTGCACCTCTTTCGGCCCACGCGCAGGGTGTGGGCACGTCGGGAGAGATTGCCGGGACGATCACCGACTCCTCCGGCGGCGTATTGCCCAAAGCGACCGTCAATGTCGTGGATTCACAGACCGGTCTGAAGCGCACCACGACCACGAATAATACTGGCCAGTTCCGCGTGGCGGGCCTTTCGCCGGCCACCTACGATATCAGCGCGGGAATGTCGGGTTTCGCCACCGAGATTCGAAAGGCTGTGCCCGTTGCTGTCGGCCAGACCGTCATCTCCGATTTCAAACTCAAGCCATCACAGGTCGCGACCATCATCGAAGTGACCGATCAGCCGCCGGTTGTGGAAACCGAGCGCGGAAGCCAGGCCGACACCATCACTCAACAATACATTGCGGACCTGCCTGTTGACCGCCGCGATTACCTTTCGTTCACGCTGCTCGCGCCCGGCGTCTCCGATTCCACACGGTTGGCTGGAGACCAGGATTACCGAGTCAAGCAAACTCCGCAAAGCGGTCTGTCGTTCTACGCCAGCAACGGCCGAGGCAACAGCATCACCGTCGACGGCGGCGAGACTTCAGGCGATAGCGGCGGCGTGCGCCTGACCGTCAACCAGGATGATGTGCAGGAATACCAGATCAATCGCAGCAACTACGCGGCCGACCTCGGCGCGGCGACGGGCGCGTCGATCAACATCGTCACCAAGTCAGGCACCAACACCTTGCATGGCACGGTCTACGGTTTTTTCCGCAACGATGCCATGGACGCCCGCGACCCATTCGCCTTTAGCTCGGCCCTCGCCTACGACCCCACCTTCTCTAATTTCAACACCACCTCAACCGGCGATCCCATCAAGAATTCGCTCAGCCGCCAGCAGTACGGGGGCGCCATCGGCCTCCCCATCCAAAAGGATAAGACTTTCCTCTTTGCTTCTTTCGAAGGTCTGCGACAAGACTCACAGAATTCCGTTCCCCTGCTGACCGCCAGTTCAATCTTCGCTGGACCCTCCGTGACCGCGACCACGAACCCCTTTGCGCCGACCGATCCGAGATTCGCGCAACAGGCGATCGTCACCGCGCTCGCGACCAATCCGAATCCCGTGCCTTGCCTCGCCGGGCTTCCAGATTTGCCCGGGCCGGAGTGCGCTTTGGCTCTCCAGGGCCTGCTGGCGATAAGCCCAACTCCCAGTTTGAACCCGTTCGTAACGCCGGGCCAAACCGCCATCAATGCGTTCCTCGTCACTCAGTTTGAAACCCAGGGTGGAGTCTTCCCGTACAACACCACGGAATACCTGGCTTCAGGCCGCATGGATCACCGATTCGATGTGAACAACGAGCTTTCTGTGACCTACCGCTATGGCCACGATTTAGAGGAGTCGCCCGATGTACAGTCTCTGACCGCATACTCGGCGGGAAGTTCGATCCACACCTACGACAGTAATCTGCAGGCCGCCTGGTATCACCAGTTCAGTCCAACCGCCCAAAACGAATTCCGTGTGCAGTGGGATTACAACAGCTTCAACGTAATCCCCAACGAGGCCGCGCAAGCGGGCCTCCAGATTCCAAGCTTCATCAATAATCTCGGAACGAACATTTTCTTGCCCAATATCACTATCCTGCGCCGTTACGAATTCGCGGACAATTTCACCCTCATCCGCGGCCATCACACGCTCAAGTTCGGCGGCTACGAACTGATCCGCGGCAATCACACCGAGTCGCACACTTTTTTCCCGAGCCGCTTTGTGTTTGGCTCACTTCCCGGAATCGCGCTCAGTCCACAGCTTTCAGGCGCCACGGTGAACTCGTTGCAAGCGGCCGGGTTGGGCCTGCCGCAAATCTACCAGCAGGGCTTCGGAGATCCGACCTACGGCTACTACGCCCGCCCGTTGACAGCCGTCTACGCGCAGGACTCCTGGAAGATAACGCCTAACTTCACTCTGAACTACGGTCTCCGCTACGAACTCGACACGCAGTTCGCTCCTTTAACGACCTACAAAAAGGATTTTGGTCCCCGTGTCTCCTTCGCGTGGGCCCCCGGCAAGGATCACAAGACCGTGGTCCGCGGCGGATACGGCATCTTCTACGGACCCGTCGACGCGCAGATCCCCGATGTCGACTTGAGCCTCGGCGTTGTGGGCCATGGCAGGTCCGCTGTCGAAAACAGCACACCCGCCGGCCAGGTCGCAAACGTCACCACGATCTGCGGAGTCTCTCAGTTCGGAACACCGATCATCCCGGGCACCGGCACCAGCCCTTGCAACCGCGAAATTTCTATCTATGCGGATAACATTAATGGCGTTCCACAATTGGGCATAGCCGGCTCGGCCACTATTTTCAAAACACTCTTCGGGCAGGGTTTGATTCAGTGCACCACGCCGACCGCCGGAAATCATGCCTGCATCACACCAGCGGCTGTGGCTGGCCCGTTTCCCGGAACCCAACCAGTCGGCATCGACGTTACGAACTCCGGTCCCCTCTCCCCACTTCAAGTTATATTCGTGAACCAACCGGGCTATCGTCCTCCGATCGCGCAGCAGGTTTCGTTCGGAATTGAGCGCGAGATCGGACCTGGCTTCTCGATTTCTCTGAGCGGAATCTATACGCACACCCAGAGACTCCCCGTCGCCATCGATACCAATCTCATACCTGCGCCCTTCAGCACGGTACAGCTGGCGAATGGGAGTCATGTTTCCTATCGCAACTGGAACACCACAGACCCGGACACTGGTTTCACCGCCGATCCACTAGGCGGGATCGAGGGTCAGCCCTGCAATACCGTGCAATGCTTCATCAATCCCCTGATCGTCCAGAACAACCAATACACCTCAGGAGCCTACGCTCTTTTCGAGGGCGGCATCGTCGAAGTCAAGAAGCGCTTCCGCGACCACTACACCGTGTTCGGAAATTACACTTTCAGCAAAGGCTTCGACACCTCCACCGACTACAACACCGACTACGGCCCGCAGGATCCGACCAACCTCAATCTCGATCGCAGCCTTTCCGAGTTCGATCAGCGCCACAAACTGGTCATCGCCGCCGTGCTCGACAGCCCCTGGAGACAAAGTATCCTCTCCGGTTTTCAGCTTTCTCCGATCTTCTCCGCCCACAGCGGACACCCCTTCAACCTGCTGGCGGGAGGCGAAGTCAACGGCAACAATCACACCACCAACGAACGTCCCATCGGCGCCCCGCGTGACACCGGTCTCGGCCCCGACTACATCGTCTTCGACACGCGCCTCACCTGGCAGCACAAGGTGACCGAGAGTTCGACCGTCCAATTTACCGCCGAAGGTTTCAACATCGCCAACCGGACAAACTATGCCAGCGTCAACAACGAAGTCAGCCCTCTGTTCGGCTTTCAACCAGGCTTCACAACCTTCAACGTAAAAGGCACGAAACCATTCACCGCCCTCGCCGGAGGAGGAACCTCGAACCCAAGTACTCCCCTGACCTTCACCTCAGCCTTCCCCATGCGCGAGTTCCAACTCGGCGTGCGCTTCTCGTTCTGAGGACATCTCCGCCGCGACCCAGTCGCGGCGGAGTGAAGGTTTCATCACCATTAGTAGTATTAGTGTGGAGCGGGCGCCCTCGCCCGCTGCCTTTGCCTCTAGTCCCGCGTTCGAATCCATGGTCGTCGCCCAAGCCCAGACGCCCTGCCACCCTCAACTATTCACTGACCTCAATAGCGCTATCGCAATAATGATGAATGAAGAACGACGTCTTCCCATTCGCCCCCAATTTCCATACTCTTGTCTTCTGTGACGCCCGACAACGTGGATGATGATAATGATGATGACCGCAGCCTCGCCAACCAGGCTCTGCTCGGAACCGCCAGCCAGCGCCTTCACCCGTCCCTGACCGACCCGAGCTACCTGGTTCTTCGCTCCCGGAGAATTATTTTCTCCAACTGGGTAAGCCAGCTCAGACGTCAGAATCTCACCGTGTTGGACATCGGAGGCCGATATCAGCCCTACCGCCCACTGCTCGGTAACCGAGTTGCCCGCTACCTGGCGGTTGATCTGATCACGACCGGCCTGGTCGATGTCGTGGCCGATGGCGAGGCCTTGCCCTTTGCAGCCGAGGCATTCGACCTGGTGATCGCGACTCAGGTGATGGAGTATTTTCGCGAACCGAGCCTGGCCATAAAGCAAATTCATGCCGTGCTCAAACCCGGCGGAGTTCTGCTCGCGAGTGTCGCAGCCTGTGCGCCTAGATTCGTCCAGGAGGAGCGTTGGAGATTCACCGCTCCGGGCTTGCGCGCACTCCTCTCCCCGTTTGCCAAGGTGGAGATCGTCCCCGAGTTGTACAGCCCGGGCAGCGTAATTCGGACCATGAATCTGGCCCTGGACACATTCGTTCGATACAACAGCGCACGCTGGGTCTACCGCCGAACCGCCTGCCCGCTCCTGAACGGGTTGGGTCTTGCAGTCGAAAAACTGAACCTGACCACGAACGATCAATTCACCGCTAACTACAGCATCCTCGCGTGCAAGGCAGAATAGTTAGTATCGATGACTATTGAAAATGTATGGTCCGCCGCCGGACTGCAAGAGGGTTGAAGTTGGGCGAAAAGACAGTCTGCGTAAATGTATCCGGCCTCTAAGTGGAGAATGTTCTCCGGGCACTCGATGATGATACGCACGTGCCGGTCCTTACAAATCCCTCGGTCACTAGGGACGCATTTGCAACATCAGGTTTTCCGGCACGCCATTGGGCTGTTCTTCTCGTCTTCTTCTCTCCTCAGCAGACCTTGGTAGAACTCTTTCTAATCTCCGTCGTCGTGGCGGTGGAAAAGTGGAAAGCGTTTTGTGCTTTCCAAGCGCAGCGTCTTTTCCACGGCCATCAAGCGGCCGCTAGTTGCGGCAGCGGCTGATGTCGATAATCTTTTCCGCTGGACAGCACGGCCCAGGCGATGCGCGCCAGTTTGTTGGCGATCGCCACTACGACTTTGTTGTGGGGAGCACGCTGCGCCAGCCGCCGCACCCACTGCCCGAATCCTCCGGTGTCGTACTTCACGCGAAACAATACCGCGCGAGCACCGTGGATCAACATGCGACGCAGATAGACATTGCCGCGCTTGCTGATGCCGTACAGTTTTTGCTTGCCCCCGGTGGAGTACTGTCGGGGCACCACGCCCACCCAGGCCGCGAAGTCGCGTCCGCGACGAAAGGCAGAGCCGTTGCCGATGGCGGCCACGGTGGCGGTGGAGACGAGCGGGCCGAAGCCGGGGATCTGCCGGAGTTGCCGGCAGCGTGCATCTTCATTACTGATGCGTTCAATCTCGTCGGTGATTGCCTCGATCTCGGTCTCTGTCTGCTTCCACTCTTGCCACATGCGATCCAACAGCCAGCGTAGACGCGGGCTCAGATTCTGTTCGGCATCTTCGATCACAACGGGCAGGTTCTTGCGCAGGTGAATAGGCTGGGCCGCAAAGGTGATACCGCGTTCCAGCAGGAATCCGCGAATCTCGTTGATCAGCGCCGTGCGCCGTCGCACGAGCCGATCCCGAACCCGGTGCATCGCTTGCCAGTCAAGTTGCTCCTGCGTCTTGAGCTGCGCAAAGCGCATGTTCTGTTTGGTCACGGCTTCGGCGATGGCTTCCGCATCGAGGAAGTCGTTCTTGTTCGACTTGCGGTAAGGCTTCACAAACTGCGCCGGGATCAGTCGCACCTGGTGACCTTGTTCTCGCAGTGCGCTTCCCACAAAGTGTGCTCCTGCGCAAGCCTCGAGACCAATGAGCGCCGCCGGCAGGTTTGCAGTATAGGCCAGCAAGTGCGCCCGTGTGAACTTCTTGCGCACCAGAATCTTATTGCGTTCTCCCAATGCAACCAGGTGAAAGGTGGTCTTGCCCAAATCGATGCCGATCGATGCGATGTGCATGGCGATGATCCTCCTCTTTGGAACTGCCGAGCCGTAATCCTACCCGGCGGCGGACCATCTCATTAATCCCGATACCTCTCTTAACCAAACGGTTACAAGTGTAAACGCCTGCTTTCGCCAGTTAGTATCCGTCTCGACTGGCCTTCCGGCCGAGAAGGAGCCCCCAATCACATCGTTGTGTGACAAAGGGCACGGACAGAATCCTTCCTTGACTGTCTTAATTAGGGTGGACTGGCGGGTAAGAACATCGTGCAGCTTGACAGTCGTCAGGAGGTTCCCTCCGATGAATCTCTCGCTTCCGGCAAAAATATTAATCCTCTCGGCCCTTTTCTTAGTCTTAACGCACGGCAGCGCCGCCCAGTCGAACATTGGTGTCAAGGTGGCGCTTGGCGGATCGCTCGCCGCTCAGAATGGTCCTGCGAATCGCAAGATTGTTGTCGATAGTTTTGTAATTTCGGGCACCCAGTCGATGGAAAGGGCGGAAGTCGAAGAGATTTCCAATAGTCTGATCGGGGCGCAATTTGACGAGGACAAGGACAGATTAGAAGACCAGATACGATCGAAGTTTCAGGATCGTGGCTACTTCCAAGTTGTGGTTGATAACCTCGAAATCAAGATTCTTGATCCGCTGGCTTCACCGAAGCCAGCGCGGCTGGAAGCGCAGGTGACGGAAGGCCCGCTCTGCCGCCTCGGCACCATCGAGTTCGTGGATAACCACGCTTTCAGCTCGGCGGAACTACGGGCCAAATACGCGATAAAAGACGGAGAGGTGTTCAAGAGATCCAAAATCGCCGGAGGTTCCATAGCGTTGCGGAAGCTTTACAGCTCACGAGGATTTCTGGATGCTTCATTCGCTTTGGATTTGATTTTCAATTCGATAGTCAATCTGAAGGTTAATGTGAGCGAGGGCCCACAGTATCGGATGGGCAGCTTCGAAGTGGTAGGTGCAACAGGGCTTACGGAGAAACTTCAAGCGAGATGGAAGCTCCGGCCGGGGACCGTGTTCAACCGCGATTACGTGGAGACGTTTGTGGACAAGAATCGTTCACTGCTGCCGGAGGACTTTACGATCGACAATGGCGTAGCGCTGATCAAGGACTGTCCGGCCGCGACGGTCTCAGTGCATCTCCACTTGAAAGACGATCCGCAGCACGAAGTGCTTGACTCGCAGAAACGTGTTACTTGCCCGAAGAGTGACGAGCGTTAGCACGTTGATGGTCAATTGGCGAAACAGTGCGCCGTGAAAAGGCACTGGACTTCAGCGGGTGCAACTCCCGCCCGGGAACTGGTTCGTTCCACCCGGTAGCAATCGAAACGGCGGCGGAGGCAACGAAGCTGTCGGAGCTTTCGATGGAAAGGGTCGCTAGGCGACTCCGCGAGCGTGCAGGCCGTAACGTGAGTAAACGCTGAGCAGGCCCCGAAACAACAATTGCAGGAGCCGACCTGACTGTTACACGGGGAAGGCCGCTGGCAATGGAGAGGGACGAGCGAACAAACTCCATTGAACCTGCCGGGGTAATGGCGACGGCATGTAGGCATAGGAGACCAGATGCAACACGGGAAGCCCCAGCGGTGATCATGGTATCGATCAACTGGCAACTCGCGAGAGACAGGCCAGGCCGTTTGGGGTGACGGAAAGGCTCGCAGTACCGCTGAAGCCGGGTAATTCCGGTGGAGGGAAGGGGCCTTAGTTAAAGACGAACGCAAGAAGCGACGAAGGACCGAGGGATTGGCGGTGAGCCTAACAACTCCATTCCGTGTTCAGAAGTCCTATTAAAGGGGATGTCAAGTGAAAAACACTTCTCCCCGCCGGAACGCCAGAAATATTTTTCGGCATCCAGCCCCCACCACACTGCTGACACCTCTTTTTTAGCAGCTGCTCGAACCTTTAGCCCGGTCGCGGAGCGGCCCGATAAGCCGCGGAGCGACGGGGCCTCGATGCTTCTTCCTCCCTGTGGTTTCATGTTCGCTGACATGACGGCGCCCTTCGGTTCTCTGAAACTCGCAAGCTAACCTGGTTGCAGAGTTGCCAACCATGGTCCTATCCGAGACTCGTGGCCTATAGCTTTCTTGGGTCATGCGAGGGTGCATACGGTTGTAGTGGAGACTGGGTGCCGAAGCACACAAATCGCCTAACTTCTGAATAGATACTGTCCCTCGATCCGAGCGTCTCAAGAAGAAACCGCCTAGCCACCGCCAAGAATGATCCCCAAGGGATGGAACGGACTCTCTGTCCGAGACGCTCAAGCTGCTTGTAGTTTCAGTTGTTTCGCGTCGAAATGTGCTCCTTTCTTCCAGAGGATGAGAGTGATCGCTGCAATCTTTCGCGCCAAGGTGAGGCGAGCCATCGCCGGCTTCATGCCTTTCGTGAGCAAGCCTTGGTAGAAATCGTGGAACGCTCCCTCTTGGCTGCTGGCCATCGTCGCCGCACTCTTGAAGATGGCTTTCATATCATGATTGTGATTTTGATTGAGTCCACGAAGTTGCTGGGGCTTCTTCGAGCGTTGCAGCTGTCCGCCCACGTAACGGTGTTGCGCACTGTCGCGCGTATCGATCGCCAGCCCGCTGTATGTCCACAGTTGTCGCTTGCTGCGGAACCGATGCGGGGTCTGGATCAGCGCGATCAGCAGAGCGGCTCGAATGGGGCCGATTGCAGGAATCTGGCGCAGTAATTTTGTCGCGCTCTGTTTCCGGCTCTCGGCCAACAGATCCCGCCGCACTGCTTGGCGCAAACCTCGCAGAGCATCCAGCTGTTGGTAGAAAAACTCAGCCCGCCGGCGTACCCCTGCTTCCCCAATCTTGTTCAACCACTCTTCGCGATGACGCGGCGCGTAGACTTGCTGGCCCCCATAGGCAATGCCCCAGCTGCGATACAGAGCCTTAACTCGATTCATCACCCGGGTGAGATCTTTGCTGATCGTCAGATAACTCCGGGCCAGTTCCTTCAAGGTGCGGAGGCCGTCCTCGCCATGGTAGACCGAACGCAGGTATCCGCCGCGCAGCAGATCGGCGAGCTTGCGCGCGTCAATCTTGTCGCTCTTGTTACCTTCCTTCATCAGCGCGTTTCTCCGTGGATCGCACACGACTAGCTCCGTGACGTGTGCCTTCAGTAGGTCATATAGCCAAGCTGCCCAGGTTCCTTCTTCAAAGGTCACATGCAAGTCACCGCGCAGTCCCTGGATAAACTGCAGGATGGTACTCGCCTTGGTTTCGATAATCGATTCCATCACCACTTTCCCATCGCCGTTCATCACCGCGACAGCAATCGCTTCTTTGTGAACGTCCATGCCGATATACTTAATGTTCATAGGGGTGCTCCTTTCGGTAGAGTTCTGCTTCACACTCAAAACCTACCTCAAAGGGGCGCCCTTTTATAATGCGTTGCAGACGGCGTTGCACGCAAAAGCGAAGGAATCGCCCAACTTTCGTTTCCATGCACTATACGACAAGGTGTATCGGAAAGACGTACTGGCCTATGCCTACGAACGTTGCCAAGCCAACGGCGGGGCGGCGGGAGTGGACAACCAAACGTTCGAGAACATCGAAGTGTACGGCAGGGAACGATGGTTGGACGAACTGACGCAAGCGCTGAAAAGTCGAACCTATCAACCGCATCCTGTGCGGCGGGTTTACATACCCAAGCCGGATGGGAAGCAGAGACCGTTAGGCATACCAACAATCCGGGATCGGGTTGTGCAAACCTCGGCCATGCTGGTGCTCGAACCCATCTTCGAGGCCGACCTGCCGAGAGAACAGTATGCCTATCGGGCGCACCGCAGCGCGTTGGACGCCGTACAGCACGTCCACCAGCTGATCAACACGGGACATGGGCAGATCGTTGATGCGGATCTCAGCAGCTACTTTGATAGTGTTCCCCATGCCGAGCTCATGAGGTCGGTGGCTCGCCGGGTTGTCGACGGAGCGATGCTGCATCTGATCAAGATGTGGCTGGAAGCACCGGTCGAGGAAACCGACGAGCGTGGGAACAAACGACAGAGTACGCGCAATCGGGACGAAGGTCGCGGTACCCCACAAGGGTCTCCGATCAGTCCTCTGTTCAGCAATCTGTACATGCGACGCTTTGTGCTGGGGTGGAAGAGACTCGGGCACGAAGAGCGTTGGAAAGCGTACATCGTGAACTATGCCGATGATCTCGTCATCTGCTGTCGAGTTGGGGCGGAGCAAGCACTGGTTGAGATGCGGGAGATGATGTCGAAGCTGAAGCTGACGGTGAACGAAACTAAGACGCGGGTCTGCTATCTGCCGGAAGAGAAGTTTGACTTTCTAGGATATACGTTCGGGCGGTGTTACTCGATGAAGAGGGGCCGAGTCTATCTGGGCACGGCACCCTCGAAGCAACGGGTGCAGCGCATCTGTCGCGCGATTAGCGACGAGACCGGGCGAGATACCGTGAGGCTGCATCCGCAGGCAATGGTGGAGAAGCTCAACCGGGTGTTGATCGGTTGGGCCCACTACTTCTGCCTGGGAGCGGTCAGCAAAGCCTACAGTGCGGTCGATCTACACACCCGCCGTAGGCTGCGTCGGTGGCTCTGCGACAAACACGAGGAAGCGCGGCCGGGCTATCAACGTTTTCCGGAAGCGTCGCTTCATTCTGTGTATGGTCTGGTGCAGTTACCACATCGTACCGCGAGACTTCCGTGGGCGACAGCGTGAGTCTTTTCCGAGAGCCGGATGCGGGAAAACTGCTTGTCCGGTTCGATGAGCGGGAACAGGAAACAGGGTCAAGCCAAACCGGATTGAGGCGGGCCATGCGAAAGCATCCCCACAGCCACCGGGAGGATACAGCCACTGCGCCTGTTCTCGACTCTACTCCCGATTTCACTCAATCACTGGCTGTGAGTGAAATTGCGGGGTGCGCCACTTGTCGCGCTTTTCGAGAAGTGGCCTTCGCCCCAATTCCCGCCCAACCTTTCATCACAAACGCGCAGTGAGCCCCATCACAGACTGCCAACCAAACCCAGGCCACACTGGACGTCGACCCATGTCAAGGCGAGCTGTGCCCGTCAATTAAGACAGCCCTCGAAGCGGTCCAAGGACCATCTGTCGCGTTCTTTGACAACCAAAATTTCGCGAAAAAAGCCGCATCAGCCCACCCTCTAACCGTCCCGCGCGAGCAGAAAAAGTGAGCTAAGTCATTGATTAATAAATATTTTACTCGCAACCCCTTTAAACTCAAAGATCTAGCGGCAATTTCCTCCTAAGCCCATGATTCCATTAACACCAGGGGGAGGGGGGTATACCCATATTTTGGCGATCTTTACCATCCCAGGTTTGACTGAGGACCGAGGACTGAGAACTGAGAACCGAGAACTGGGGCCTTACCGCTTCCGTCAAGCCGCGTTCTTGGCTCTGTACTTCCCCAACTCCAGCTTGGCAATCAAGGCGCGATGGACTTCATCCGGTCCGTCCGCGATGCGCAGGGTGCGAATCGTAGCAAACATTTCGGCGAGAGGAAAGTCGGAGGAAACGCCAGCGCCTCCGTGCATTTGAATCGCCTGGTCGATAATCTCCAGGGCAACGTTCGGAACCACCACTTTGATCTGCGAGATCTCGCTGCGCGCGCCTTTCGTGCCCACTTCGTCGAGCATCCACGCCGCCTTGAGCGTAAGAAGACGGGCTTGCTCCAGTTTGATGCGCGCGTTCGCAATAATATCGGCGTTGCCACCCAGTTCGGCCAGCGGCTTCCCGAAGGCTACCCGTTGCAGCGAGCGCCGACACAAAAGTTCCAACGCGCGTTCGGCCACCCCCAGCGTGCGCATGCAGTGGTGAATGCGTCCCGGCCCGAGCCGCCCCTGCGCGATTTCGAAACCGCGGCCGGGTCCGGCAATGATGTGGTCGAGCGGCACGCGCACGTTGGTGAAGCGAACTTCGCCATGTCCGAAGGGCGGTTCATAGGCTCCAAACACCGGTACCATGCGCTCGATCTTCACGCCGGGAGTTTCGAGAGGCACCAGAACCATGGAGTGACGATGATACTTTTGACGCGGATCCTTCGGTGGAGTGCGATCGGTGATGCCCATGAAGATGAGCAGCCGGCAGTGAGGATGGCCGATACCAGAACTCCACCATTTCAGGCCGTTGATGACGACCTCATCTCCCTCGATAAAGGCGGTCGCTTGCATGTTCGTCGCGTCGGAAGAGGCGACGCCAGGCTCCGTCATGCAAAACGCCGAACGAATTTCGCCCGCGAGCAACGGCTTCAGCCAGCGCTCCTTTTGCGCTTCGGAACCATACTTCACCAGCACTTCCATATTGCCGGTATCAGGCGCGTTGCAGTTGAAAACTTCGGGAGCAATCGCGGAGCGCCCGGTAATCTCCGCCAACGGCGCGTATTCCACATTCGTGAGGCCCGCACCATACTTCACATCGGGAAGGAAAAGATTCCACAAGCCCGCCAACCGCGCCTTGGCCTTCAAACTTTCCATCACCGGAGGCTGCTTCCAACGATGCCAATCGGCAACGTTCTGCAATTGCGCGTAATAGTCAGGCTCCGCCGGCAAGACGTGTTCCTGCATGAACGCCGACAGGCGCTGCACGTAGTTCTCGGCCTTCGGTGACGGTGAAAAGTTCATAGGAGAGATGTAGGTATAGAGATAGAGATCAAAGACAAAAAACGAAGACAGGCGACATACGCCTATCCCCCGGCTTTCTAGCCTAGCCATTTCAGGAGAATTCTCCTAATGAATCCTACGAATCCTGTAATATATGCGGCGTGCATTTAAGTCAGGTCGACCTCAACCTGTTCGTCGTGCTCGAAGCCATCTATCGTGAGGGCAATATCACTCGCGCTGGCCAGCAACTGAACCTCACACAACCCGCGATCAGCCATGCCCTGAAGCGGTTGCGCGACCTTCTGCACGATCCGCTTTTTGTTCGCCAGGGGATGCACATGGTGCCAACGCCGTTCACCCGGAACATGATCGAGCAAGTGCGACAGGCACTCCAGATCCTGGAAACGAACCTGAGCGCGAGCCGCAATTTCGAGCCGGAAAACACTCGCCGGAATTTTCATCTCTCCTTGTGGGAATACGCCGAAGCCCTGATTCTTCCCCCTTTGTTGCGGCGTCTGACCCACGTCGCGCCCGGTATGTCGATCACGACGTCGCGGCTCAGGCGCAGAGACTTGGAGACGGAACTAGCCAGTGGTTCGGTCGATCTCGCCATCGAGATCCCGATGACGGTGAGCGATCGCATTCGCCATAAGTGGCTTTTGAATGAGCCCTTCGTGGTTATGGCGCGCAAGGGTCATCCCGCGATTGGGAACAAGCTCGACTTGGATACTTATCTGGCTCAGCGCCATATTCAGGTTTCGTCGCGCCGCCACGGTCCCAGCCTGATTGACGTCGAGCTCAGCCGCCGCGGGCTTCGCCGCCAAGTGTTTCTGCGGAGCCAACACAACCATACCGCGTGCATGGTCGTGAGTGAGACGGACATGCTGTTGACCTTACCGGAACGCCATGCGCAACTGCTGAACGCGGGTTCGGGGAACACCGGTCTGATGAGTTGTGTACACCCCTTCCCGCTTCCAGCGCCTCGTCTCGAGGCCCACCTGTACTGGCACGAGAGTGTGGAGAATGACCCCGCAAATCGGTGGCTACGGGAAGAAATCGAAAAAGCCCTGGCCCCGGAAGCCGCACTGAAACTCAAAGTACGAAGAATGTTGCGGAAAGATGCTAACGGGCGACCGGCCGACCGGCTCGAAGTGGCAAAGCTAAAGCTAAAGCTAAAGCCAAAACTAAAGTCCAGCCGATCCGCGACGTGATCCGGGAGTTGACTGTTAGTTTTGTCAGTGGTGCCGCTTCTCTATCACTGTTAAAAAACGCTCCGAGGCCGTATCTCTGCGCCGCCGGTTTATAGAGTGTGAAGCAACTGGCGCGGATACCGGAGAGGACCATGAGATTAAGCATGAAATCAAGAGTGTTGATGCTTTGCGTCATCTGCATCGGTTTGGTGTGTACCGCCTTTGCCGACACGCTTCACTTGAACAACGGCCAGATCATTGCCGGGACTTTTCTCGGGCGAAGCGCAGCGGGAGTCCAGTTTGTTGGCCTCGATGGAATCAGCCGGATCTACCCTTCCCAGGATGTCGGGTCGGTGGATTTTGCCCCGCTTCCTCCGCCTCCACCTCCACGACCAGCGCCGCCACAGGTCATGGTCCCGGCCGGAACCGTAATTCTTGTCCGTACGAATGACAACTTGGATACAAGCACCGCATATACTGGCCAGCTCTTCACCGCGACGTTGTCGACCAATCTCGCCGCTAACGGCAATGTGGTCGCGTACGCGGGCACAACCGTCTATGGCCAGGTCGTCGAGGCAAACTCAGCCGGCCGCGCGGCCGGAAAATCTGAGCTGAAGCTCCAACTGACCCAGATCGTAATCAATGGAAACGCGATCCCGATTATGACCGATGTTTTTGATACGCAAGGGAAGAGCTCGGGGAAACGTACAGCGAAGCGACTGCTCGGCGGCGCTGGACTTGGAGCCGCCATTGGCGCCATCGCCGGTAACGCCGGTATGGGTGCGGCGATCGGTGCGACAACTGGCGCGGTCGCCTCCGGGGTGCAGAAAGGCGACCAGGTGCAGATTCCGAGTGAAACCCAGCTCTCGTTTACGTTGCAACAACCCGTAATGCTTCCGGCCCTGCCTTAGGATGAGCGGAGCTGATCATAGGTAACGACAAAATCTTGGAGGACTCATGAGTATTCGATCGATCTTCGCAGTTTTGCTTCTGACAGCGGCGACCGCGCTTTGGGCTCAGGAAACAAAGGTCCAGGATCCGGCCGAGAGCAGGGAACTCAACGATCAGGCATACATTAAGCTCCTTCGCTCCGACCTGCGAGCCAGCAAAGAGCGGATCGTCAAGGAAGCAATGCAGTTGAATGATCAGCAAGCAGCCGCATTCTGGCCCCTCTATCACGACTACGCCGCCGAGCAAACCAAGCTCGGCGACGAGAAACTGGCGATTGTCCAGGACTATGCCCAGAATTTTTTGGGTATGACCAACGATAAAGCAGATCAGCTCGCGCAGCGGATCATGGCATTGGACGATCAGAGGATTGCGCTCCGAAAAAAATACTACGAGCTCATGAAGAAAGCGATTCCGACAGTCCTGGTGGTTCGATTCTTCCAGGTGGAGAACCAGATCCAATTACTTGTGGATCTTCAGATCGCGTCGAACCTGCCGATTATTGAAGGACCACAATAGATCGCGCACCCATGAATTTTTGCCGAGGGCGAAGAGCGCTGCTCGCTCACTAATCCATTTCGAGCAGAACCTCTTCGCCCTGAGTGCTGCGCCAGCGGAGCTTACTGCCCGGCGCTTGCCGAGAGTGCCGAAGCCGTTCTTACCAAATGCAGGTCGAGCTGCATCTGTACCTTATTGGCGGCCTGATCTGGTGATGTTTGCGCGCAGACTTCGCCCGCGAAGTCCTCGCCTAGGGTTGAAGGCATCTCGCAGCGAACATCCGTACGAGCCGTGCGTTCGACTGTTTCGCCAGTGCAGGAGGCACCTGAATAATCCTCACCGACGTTCGATGGCGTGGAGCATTTCTCATCTGCGACAAAGGCTGGCCAATTCGTGCTCGAGACTGCATCCAGGAGTTGAGGAAAATCCTCGGCGTTAATTGTGCTCGACGAGATCCATTCCGCATTGGTGTCCTTTGCTTTCTGAATACCCGAAGGATTCACCGGGTGAAACTGGAACGTTGCTTCCCGGGTTACGGAGTGATGGACTGCCGGACCGTAGGCCGGGCCGGAATAGGCCTCATTCGCGTCGTAGGTCACGGGTCGCTCAACATAGTTCAACGTCAGCTGGCCGGTAACGCGAACGGTTTCTTCGTTCACGGGAACAACGCGTGTCGATTTGAAGCTGATGACGGTGTAGTCGGGATCGCTTGCCGGATCATCGCTGATTTTGCCACCATTCCGATCCGCTGGCCAGATTGTGAAATCAAAGTTTGGGTTTGAGGAATCGCCACCGTTTTGATCGATCACGCCACTTGCGCGCGCAACTCCAACGTTGACTCCCGCGTCCGGATTCCTGGACGAGGCGAGAACCAGGCGCGCAGTAGAATGCTCGGGATCAATACGCCAGGTGTTTTGCGCCACAACCGGCGCTGCCAGCATAACTCCGCTGATAACAAGCAATGCCACTAAAGCGAAATTCTTGAACATTTGTCTACCCACCCTTTCGTCTATACGTCAGCGCAGCGCGACTCAACCCGCGGCGCGCTCCCAATTTCCGCGAATAAAAAGGCAATGCGAACGCCAAACTGAGAGCGCTCTTTCAAACGCCGCATGTGATTGATTAAGTGAAGTTTCGACGAAAAGGAGGCAATGAGCTGCGAACGGTTGTCACAATGTCACAGCCCCAATGACACTGTCAGAGGAGTTATGACTGATTTGTGACAGCTTGCGCATCGATGGCAAGCCTTTTGATGTGCGCAATCAGCGTTGTGCGTTTCAAACCGAGGCGCGCCGCAGCGCCGTCCGAACCACCGACTCGTCCACCTGTATCGCGAAGGGCTTGTACAACCTGCTCCCGGCTCAGAGGAGGAACACTTGCCCGAACGCGTTTGTGGATTGGCACTGTCGCTTCTTTGCTGGAGGGTGCCGAAGCCCCATTTGCATTCAGTTCTGCAATCGCCACGCGCAGTACGCCATGCGTGGAGAGAATCACCGCGCGTTCGATCACGTTCTGCAACTCGCGAACATTTCCCGGCCAATGGTACTGCGTGAGGGCGCTCATCGTTTCCTGCGGAATCGCCTGAATCACCTTGCTCATGCGTCTGCTGAACAGTTCGGCAAAATGACGGACGAGCAAGGGAATATCTTCGGGACGCTCGCGCAATGCCGGAACACGAAGAGGAAAGACATTCAGGCGGTAGAAGAGGTCGGCACGGAATCTCTGGTCTTGCACCATTGTCGAAAGGTCACGATTGGTCGCCGCAATCAAGCGAGCATCGGTGCGCTGGGTGTGCGAACTTCCGAGCCGTTCGAATTCTCTTTCTTGAAGTACGCGCAGTAATTTCGGTTGCAGCTCCAGCGGAACATCTCCGATCTCATCAAGAAATACCGTTCCGTGATGAGCCAGCTCAAAACGGCCGATCCGTTGCGAGATCGCTCCTGTAAAGGCGCCTTTCTCATGACCGAAAAGTTCACTCTCCAGCAATCCCGTGGGAATCGCCGCGCAATTCAATTTGACGAAGGCATTCGAGCGTCGCGAACTCAGATTGTGAATCGCGCGTGCGATCAATTCCTTGCCCGTGCCGGTTTCTCCGTAAATGAGGACGGTGGAATCGGTGGGTCCAACGGTCTCAAGCTCCTTGAGTACTTTTTGTAATGCGCTGCTCTTACCCACGATCTCGTCAAACATGGAGGTTTCGTCAATTTCCTCGCGGAGCGCGACATTTTCATGGAAGAGCTGCTCTTTCAGGGTGCTGATTTCCGCGAGAGCATCCTCAAGCGCCTTCCGCGAACGGTGCTGCCCGGTCACATCCATGTGGGTTCCGACAAACTCGACCACGCTTCCCGTCGAGTTTTTAACTGGGTGTCCTAGTACATGAATATTCCGGATGGTTCCGTCTTCCAAAATAATTCGAAAATCAGCTTCGAAGTCGCTCGCTTCACGGATCGCCTTCTGAATCGTGTCCGCGAACGAAGCTCGATCGTCAGGATGGGTTCGGCTCAATAGAGTTTCGAGTGTCACTTTCGTGGCCGGGTCCAGTCCGAAGATGCGATAGCTTTCCTGGCTCCAGAAAACCTCTTCAGTCGAAACACTGCGCGCCCAACTGCCGGTGTGGCTGAGCCGCTGCCCCTCGGACAGATAGGCCTGGCTTCGCTTCAGCGCCTCTTCCGCCTGTTTGCGCTCGGTGATATCGCGATAGATGCCGTAGATCTCGGGCGCGCTTCCGTTAACACACACCGGAGCTGCCACAAAAGACACATCAAGACGGGAGCCATCTTTCCGCCGGCGGACTAATTCTGCATTCACGCGCTCCCCGCATTTCAACGCGTGGCGCAGCGTCTCCGATTCCTTCCACGACTCGCCTGGAACAATTAAATCGTTGATATTGCGGCCCACCGCCTCCTCTGCCGTAAAGCCAAACAAGTTGGTGAATTCCCGATTTACCTTCAATACGCGGTTCTCAAGATCGCGGAGAACGATCGCTTCCGGTGCCAAGTCGAACAATTTTTCGAAATGAGCCTTCTGCTTGCGCAATTCATCTTCTGCCCGCTTGCGCTCGGTAATGTCCATGGCTGTTGCGACCGCCAGCGCAACCTGCTCTGCAACCAGGGAGAGATAACGAATGTCGGCGGGAGAATAAGCGCTGGTGTGTCGCGCGCCAAAGCTGAGGCTGCCCAGGCGCCGGTAGGCCGTCGTCAAAGGCAGGATGCACCCGGACTGCACGCCGGAGCTCCGGAAGAGTTCCATCATTTTCGGAAAGCGCCGCTCTTCGTCTGGGTCCGGTGAGGATATGAGGACCGCCTGCTGATGGTGGTAGACCCACCAGGTGATCGTTTCTTCCGCGGGAAAATCGGGTGGGATGGCGAACGGCGGCCCTCCCACCGTTTCGAGAAGCGCGTTCTGTACTTTGTTAGTCGCCTCGTCGTAGAGGAACAAAGCTACGAAGTCGAAGTCCACAACCTGGCGCAATTCAGTCGCGAGAACGCGAAATAATTCTTCAGGATCGCGATAAACATTGATCGCGCGCGACACACGAAAGAGCGCGTCATGCCATGCCAGTAGAGACTGCTCTGAGCCGAGTTTTGTGATTTGCGTCAATTGGCTTGCAGGGCTATACCGCTCCTTCTGTACTTGGATGTGATTCGGCGCTGACGGTCGCAAGAGTCCGCGATCTGATTCCATACTTCAGCGCCAGGAAGGCGCGAAGTTTTGTGGGCGCGGCTTCTGCCACTTCCTGCCAGGTTGAGATTCTCAGTTCCGTACGCAATTCAACCGGCTTCACACACCTCATAACCGCGTACCAGGCATCAGTCAGATCTGGCCTTCGGGCGTCAACTAAAACGCAAAATGAACCATGCAGAGCGTAGGCTGCGAGCACATTGCGCAGAAGCTGGTAGGAAATATAGTGATCGTCGGCCTGAGGCAGTTCGTTGCGATCGAATACGTCCAAGAAATCGCGGTACGCGAGAAGAACGGATTTTGGGGCTTTCTGGAAATCACTCTCGGTGAGTTTTGCTTCTACTAATAGGTTCCCCAACCGCAGATCAACCTCAGTGCGATCAAATCTGCCATTGGCTAGTGGAACTCGAGCCTTGTATCCAAAGCACGGCGACTGATCCGGCGGAGCACCCAGAAGTGTTGCGACCCTCCCCTCTTTTGTGGTGCGGGGATTACAAAATATGTTCATGAGCAAAGCGTCGGAGCTAGTGCAGGAATCAAGTTCCATCCAGCGTCCTCGATCGGCGATGGGCATGGGCGCGGGCAATGACCGCCGGCCTTGCGTGTGAACTTTCGTCAGGCGCCTGGTCCACGCTGGATTTTCCCGGATCGCCTGGTAACTTCGCCGCAGGAAGTTTCCGTGACGCGAGCCGTGTTCATAGGGTGCAAAACACACGATGGGTGCTTCGCCATAGCTAAGACAGTGAGGCAGGGCAGCGACCTCGGCGTACTTCCGGGCACGCTCAGACAGGTCGCGACGAAGGGCAGCGGCTAAACTCATGACGACTGGCAGTATAGCGAATGTAAGGCGAAAGTAAAGACGAATGCCGTTGCCATACTACGTTCGCACTATTGACCTATCGGCGTTTGTCCCTATAATCACCGAACTTCATCACCGCACTTCCAGCGGAGTAGAAATCATTCTGAGGCAATTAGGGGAAGAGAACTTTGTCTAAAACCCTGCTGAGAGTGTTCGCTGTGGTCGTCTTGCTATGGGCAATAGCTTGCGCCGCGTTGTACGAAGTGATGCGGCGGCCGCCGGAAACATTTGCGCGGGTCATGTCAAAGATTCCCGGTCCGGTGGCGTTCCTTGTCCTTCCATTTGAGACTTTGTGGACGCACGCTCGCGCCGGCGACTTGAAGGTTGGCGATGCCGCTCCCGATTTTTCGCTGATGAAACTCGACAAGGCTGGCTCCGTGCGGCTATCTAGCTTGACGGCGCAAGGCCGTCCCGTCGTACTCATCTTCGGCAGTTACACATGACCTCCGTTCCGGCGGGAGGTTCCCGCTCTCAACCAGCTGTCTCAGCAATATGGCAACAGGGTTTCTTTCCTGGTGGTGTACATCACCGAAGCGCATCCGAGCGATGTCTGGCAGATGCAGAGCAATATTAAGGACAGAGTGGTTCTTGCCAGTCCTAAAGATGAAGAGGAGCGTGCCTTGGTGGCGGGAGCGTGCGTTAGAAAACTCGGTATTCAAATTCCCGCAGTGATCGATGAGTTCGGGAATTCGACCGAGCAAGCCTACACGGGCTGGCCTGATCGGTTGTACCTGATCGATGCGCAGGGCCGAATCGTCTACAAGGCAAAACCGGGGCCATTCGGTTTTAAGTCAGAAGATTTGCGGACGGCGATAGGCAGGTTGGTAAATTAAACGGTCCGCGTTGTATTCTCGGGGCGTGTCCCGCTCGCCTGTGCCCCGTTTGTCTGCGCCTCAATCGCCCGCGCTTCACTCGCCCACGCCTCATCCTCACGGGTCTCCGACTGCCGGATTATTCGTGGGACTGATCATTACACTGGTGGCTGTGATTGGCTACTCGGGATACAGCATCCGGCAAATCTACGGCTTGCGCGAAGTGCAGAACAATCTGGTGGACCGCAACCGAAAAGATTCTCTGCAACTGTTGCGCATCCAGAATGATTTGAACTCGCTGGCGCTGGCGATGCGCGACATGCTAGACAACGACGAACCTTATCCGCTGACGGCATGGTCAGCGCAGTTCCAGCGCGTTCGCACCGATCTCGACGACGCGTTACGCCGGGAGCAGCAGGTTGCTCCCGTAAATCGCACACCCGAACAAGAGAGCTACCTGCAGAATTCGGTCACGCAGTTCTGGGACGCAGTGGATCGGACGTTTGCGCTGGCGCGAGATCCTGACCAGGCGCAGGCGCGGACGCAGATTCGAATCTCGCTGCGTGCGCGACAGGAAGCGCTGAGTACTGCCGTGTCGCGGCTGCTGGTACAAAATAATGAAAGTGAAGAGCAAGCTGCGCTGCGCATTGGGCAGATTTATGATCGTGTACAGCGACAGGTTTATCTGTTCGTCACCGCAACTCTCATTGCGATTCTTCTGACCAGCCTTACTTTGATCCGTTCGAATCGCCGACTATTTGGGCAACTCTCAGCGCTTTCCGAACAACGCAGCGAACTTGCGCAGAAGCTCATTGCCACCCAGGAATCCACTTTGCGTCATATCTCCCGCGAACTGCATGATGAGTTCGGCCAAATTCTGACGGCCGTCGGGGCGATGCTGACACGTGCGGGAAAGCAGGCTCCCGAGGGCTCAGAGTTGCGCGCTGAACTGCGCGAAATCTGCGAGATTACCCAATCTGCATTGGACAAAGTGCGCAGCTTGTCGCAAGCTTTACATCCCGTGATGCTCGAAGAAACCGGACTGGAAAGTACGCTCGACTGGTATTTGCCGGTAGTGGAAAGGCAGGCTGGAATTGACGTATTCTACGAGAAATCGGGCGAACCTTTTCCTGTAAACGGCAACGCCGCGATTCATGTGTATCGCGTGGTGCAGGAAGCTCTGAACAATGTGACCCGGCATTCAGGAGCCCGTGAAGCGTGGGTGCGTCTGCGATTTCTGCCGCAAGCTTTAGAAATTGAGGTGGAGGATCACGGGAAGGGTTTCGAAGCACAAGCCGCAACTCCGGGAATTGGGTTAGTCGCGATGCGCGAACGCGCGGAGTTACTGGGCGGAATCCTGGAATTTGTGCCATCCGCGCGAGGTGGAAGCCACGGCGAAGAAGTAATTGCAAATGTAGACGGAACGGGGAGAGGAACGCGGGTTCGATTGCGAGTTCCCAAAGAGAAGCTGGAAGCGTGAAGGTTGATTCCGATGCCCGATAAGATTTCAGTGTTGCTGGTGGACGACCACACTCTGGTGCGGCGGGGATTCCGGCGCATTCTGGAGGATGAGCCGGACATTACGGTTGCCGGGGAAGCGGGCGACGGAACGGAGGCAATCAAACTCGCAGATGAGCTGCATCCGAAAGTAATTGTCATGGATTGCGCCATGCCCGGCATGAACGGGTTGGACGCCACGCGTCAGATTCTCGTCCGGGATCCGCGCGCTTTGGTGCTGATGCTAAGCATGCACCCGGAGGAAACTCTGGTGCGGCAAGCGCTCGAAGCGGGGGCGCGCGGATACGTTTTGAAAAACGCGGTGGATCTGGAGTTGAGCGTAGCCATCCGGCGGGTCGCAAGGGGCGAAACGGTGCTCGATTCCCAACTGAAGCGTCCAGTTGCGCTCAAGGGCAAGCGCCACGCCGGGCTTACTCCGCGCGAGCTCGAAGTGCTGCAAATGATCGTGGAGGGGAAGTCGAACAAAGAGATCGCCTCCGCTCTCGACCTTAGCGCCAACACGATCGCCGTCCATCGCGCCAACATGATGGACGCTTTGGGCATTCATAAGGCGGCCGAGTTGGTCGTCTATGCGATTCGCAACGGGCTGGTAGATTTGCCGTGAACCGATCTTCCGTGACCCGACTTGACTCGACGCGATCTCTCTTGAACCGGCGGAGTTTTCTCTGGACAATGGCAGGCTTGGCCTCGTCGTCGACAGCGGGCCTCCTGCTGGACGCCTTCGCTACCTCCGCTCCGCCGGGCCCTGATTCGCTCAGACCTGATCCCGGGTTCCGGTTGGTCGATGTGACGGCGCAAGCTGGAATTCGCTTTCACCACAATAGCGGTGCCTATGGCGGCAAATTGCTGCCGGAAACACTCGGAGCGGGATGCGCTTTTCTCGACTACGACCGCGACGGCTGGCAGGACATTCTACTGGTGAATGGTGTCGATTGGCCCGGACACAAGCGAGAGCATAAGTCGGAGCCTAGCACGCTGAAGCTCTATCGCAATAACCGTAACGGCACATTTTCCGATGTAACTCGCAACGCCGGGCTCGAGGTCGAAATATATGGCATGGGCGTTGCCGTCGGAGATTACGATAACGACGGCTATCCCGACATCCTTATTACTTGTGTTGGCCAGAACCGGCTGTTCAAAAACACCGGCAAAGGGACGTTTGTTGATGTTACTAAGTCGAGCGGGCTGGGTGGACGGCAAGCGATGAGTACGTCGGCCTTATGGTTTGACTTTGACCGGGACGGATTACTTGATCTTTTTGTCTGTAACTACGTGAAGTGGTCTCCCGAGCACGATGTGTTTTGCAGCCTTGACGGCAAGCAGAAATCTTATTGCACTCCCGAAGCTTATCGTGGCGAAACCTGCTGGCTATTCCACAATCGCGGCAATGGAACCTTTGAGGATGTCACGGCGACGAGCGGAATTTTTGACAGCAGTTCGAAGTCGTTGGGTGGGGCCTTGCTCGACTACGATCACGATGGCTGGCCTGATCTGCTGGTGACCAATGACACGCAGCCCAACAAGCTTTATCGGAATCAACGTGACGGCACGTTCAAAGACATCGCGGTCGACGCGGGCATCGCGTTTTCCGCCGAAGGCAGAGCCCGCGCTGGCATGGGCGTGGACGTGGCCGACTTCGAAAGTTCCGGAAATCCGGGCGTGGCCATCACGAATTTTGATAACGAAATGACGGGGCTATATCGACTCTCCGATGGTGGCAATTATGTGGACGTGGCCATGCCGAGCGGAGTCGGGCTGGCGTCGAAAGATAAGTTAGGATTTGGCTGCGTTTTTCTAGACGCCGATTTGGATGGCGCTCTCGATCTGGCGGTTGTGAACGGCCATATCGACGACACAGTGCGGAATGTGAGCGGCGTCGGGTACGCTCAACCTCCGCAGCTGTTTCTCAACCAGCTATCTCAGAACCAATTCTCTCAAAATAAGGGAAAAGCGACGTTTGTCGATGTGGCCGCTGAAGTCGGCGGCGGCTTCAGTCAACCAAAGGTTGGGCGAGGTCTTGCGTACGGCGATTTTGATCGCGACGGCGACCTTGATCTGCTGATCACGACTAACAATGGGCCTGCGTATGTCTACCGCAATGATCTTGCCAATGGGAACCGGAGTATACGCATTCGATTAGTGGGAACGAAGTCCAATCACGATGCTATCGGGGCCATGGTAAAGATCTTCAACGATACATCGAGCCAGTTGCGCATGGTCAAGGGCGGATCGAGTTATCTGTCGCAGTCCGAGTTGCCTATAACCTTCGGGATGGGGAGGCGGGACAAGGTTGATCGTCTGGTTATTGAATGGCCCAGCGGAAGGACGGAAGAATACAAGAACCTTGCGGCTGGCCGAACCTATGAGTGCGTGGAAGCGAAAGGAATTACGGCGCTCGCAGGCTTCTAGTAGATTCTTTGAGTAACGCGCGGGGCTCTCCGAGAAAGACCAGAAGTAATACACCATCGTCGCGCGACTCTTCCCAGCCAAAGGCGCCGCTTCGTGACCTCCTGATCCAGACAAACTCGTTCCGTGTGGCCGAGATCGCGCGTCGGGCAAGTTTGTGGACAAGAATTGTGCAAACTAGTGACACGCCGTTGACAAATGTCTAACACAGCCGAACTAGGATTCGATGGCTGGCAGGGTTCAGAAATCGTCGTTTGAGCATGGTGGTCCTCAGCGACTGAATCGCTCTCTGCTCCGCTTACAAATTCTAGGAGGATTCGGTTATGCAGCGTCAAAGGATTGCTTTCACACTTTGCCTCGGGTTCATGGTCATGCTCGTTTCGAGCGCCGCCATGGCGCAGTATCAAGTCACTAATCTGGTTTCGAACCAGGCAAAAACTGCTAGAACGATGGATCCCTTGCAGGTGAACGGCTGGGGCCTAGTTTATGGCCCGGGCGGACCTTTCTGGGTGAGTGACCAAGGCTCGGGCTGGTCGACACTTTATACTGCTCAGGGAGTTAAGAAGGGCCTCGAAGTTTTGATCCCGTCGGCAACGGGCGCGGGTCCTGGGCAGCCAACCGGAATTGTTTTCAACGGATCGGGAGAATTTCCGGTGCAGGGGTGGTCCTCCTTATTCCTGTTCGCAACTTTGGATGGAACGATCAGCGGTTGGGCTCCGCAATCCAATCCTAACGCTGCGATCATCGCGGTGAATAACTCGGCAGCCGGCTCCGTGTTCACCGGACTTGCCGTCACCAACCGGCCCTCCGGGAATCTTCTGTACGCCGCCGATCTGGCTAACAATGTGGTCGACGTCTACGATGCAAACTTCAACCTCGTCAATTCCTTTACCGACCCGACTCTGCCACCGGGCAACGTGCCGTTCGGCATTCAAGACATAGGGGGACTCGTGTATGTGGCGTTCGCCCAGGCGGATGAAGCTTCGGGGGGCTTCATCGATATCTTCCAGGAAGACGGAAAGTTCGTGCGTCAACTGGCAGCGGGTGCGCCATTGAACCAGCCTTGGGGTTTCGCCGTAGCGCCCAAGAATTTCGGTCCACTCAGCAACACCTTGCTGGTCTCTAACAACACGAACCACGGCACCATTAATGCTTTTAATCTTGAAACTGGCCAATTCGTGGGCACTGTCAAGGACACGAGCGGCAAGGCAATCGCTATCGACCAACTCTGGGGAATTGAGTTCGGAGGGGGGAACGCAAACAGCGGCCGCACGAACCAACTTTTTTTCACCGCGGGTCCGTACAACAACCTGGCTGGGACTTTCGGGGTGATTAATCTGAAGCAATAGAGAAACCGCGGCTGCGGCAGAAGGCCGCCCACGGCGGCCTTTTTGCGACGACAGTAAGGCATCAGACTATTCCGCATGGTTCCGTCAGAGAAGGTAGAGATAGTAACTAATTGGTACCTGGTATACCCCCATCCCGCTGGTCACATGGAATCATGGGGTTAGGAGGAAATTACCGCTAGATCATTGAATTTAAAGGAGTTACCAGTAAATTATTTATTAATCAATGGCTTAGCTTCGCTCGGGGCTGAATTTAGTTGCCAAAGAGCTTCCCAAAATGGCATTACCACGGATTTTGGGGCCAGGCTGAGAGACTGGCAAACGTCAGGAGTCGTTGATCCGATGGTGATTGTCGCGCTCGCCTTGGTCCGCGTCTGTGATGGGTCACACAGGCTGACTGTGACGAAAAAAACTCGGGAGCACGGACGAGAGCAGAGTTCATTTGAAAAGACAACTCCCCGCAGCGGTTGAGTTTTTTCAGCAAGACCGCGAAGCCGACCGCTCTGCAAAACAAATTCAAACTGAGCCAGCAGCGAAAAAGCGCGCGAAAAAGCGCGCCAGATGACAATGAAAGAAAACTGAATTAAGCTTTAATCTCCGTCACTTGCCACCCAAGCCGGGATGGCGGAACTGGCAGACGCAGCGGACTCAAAATCCGCCGACCTTCGGGTCTTGGGGGTTCGACTCCCCCTCCCGGCACCAAGCCAAAAAGCCCACAAAATGAGCGCCTAGCTGGCGCTAGCTTCCCGCACGAGACGTCTCTGAACCAGACGCAGCGGATTTCGTGGCATATATAGTTTCGAATGAAAATCTATCACATTGAAATCCATAGGTTTATGGACACGTACTGTAGTAGCTGTGGCTTACACGTCAGTTACACATTTTCAGACTCGCACCGCCTTCCAAGGGAATAAAGATGGCGGGACTACGCATCACCTTGGCGGCAAGGGTCACGTCCTACAAGCGTTCAAACCATAGCCTGTGGTGATCAACACGGATGAGAACAAGAGTGGGAAGCTATTTCGATGAGGATGGGAGCCGCTGGTAGCGATATCCCCGAAGTTTGAGCTGCTGATTCACGTAGGTGCCTTTGGAATCGGCGGCGAGGAATGCGGTGTATTCTTCGCCGGGCACGTCAAAGTATTGATAGACGTCGCCCGATTGACGAAACTCCAATTCCAGCACGCGTTCCTGGGGAGCGTAGCCGATGCTGGCGATACTGCTGGACTCTACCGGAACTCTCTGCATTCTCGAATCGAGCGCCTTCCTGGTGCGCTCTCTGCTTGGATGCGAATGACGTCAAGGAGGGAACTCGCCCACTTGTCTAGACGGTCACAACCGGACGCTTACACCTTCATCCACTACGCCCGAAGACCGCGAAAATTCGAGTTACACCCACAAGCAAGACATTGGCGCAGCAACAAGACGGTCGCCGAAGGGGACCGGCCTTCCGCCATCGTAGAGAACGAGTCCCAGCTTGAAGTTATCGCCGCAGGCGTCCGCTAACTTTCGGAGCCCCTTGAAGTCGCCAGCATTCACGGTAGCGCTCGCCTTGATTTCGATACCGACCAATGCGCCACTTCCCGCTTCAATCACAAGGTCGACCTCGTCCTGATCTTTGTCCCGGTAGTGGTATAAAGCGAAGCTCTCACCAAGCCAAGACGCTTGTTTCAACACCTCAGAGAAAACAAACGTTTCCAGCAAAGGTCCGAAGATCGACCGATCTTTCGCGACCCGCTCCGCAGTAGCTCCTAAGAGTGCGCCGAGCAGACCGGAGTCAAGGAAATGCAGCTTGGGCGTCTTTACCAGACGCTTCAACTGATTCCGAAACCACGGTTCCACCCGACGAACGAGAAACAACTGCTCCAGAATGGCGACGTATTTCCTTGTGGTCTTGTCGTCAAACCCAATTTGGCCGCCCATCTGCGTGAAATTGGTGAGCTGGCCGGAATGGTGCGCAAGAACCTGTAGCAGACGCGGCATTTGGTCGAGTTTTTCCACGTCGGCAACCTCGCGCACATCCCGTTGCACGATGGCTCTCACGTAATCGCGTGCCCAGGTTTGGCGTCGCTTTGGATCTTTGCGTCGCAGCATTTCGGGGTAGCCGCCAATCAGCACGGCTTGTACTAGGTCTTTGCCGATCATTGGCTCCGCAGGTTTGCCAAGTTTGCCATCGAACGCTGCTTTCAGGAAACTTGGCTTTTTACCGCGGATTTCAGCCTGCGAGAGAGGCAGAAGGCTCACGATCTCCATGCGGCCGGCTAGACTCTCCGAGACTTGAGGCAGAGTCAGGATATTGGCTGAACCCGTCAACAGAAACCGGCCGGGCCGGCGATCTTCATCCACTGACTTCTTGATGGCCCGGAGGAGGTCGGGCACTCGCTGTACTTCGTCAATGGTCGTTCGATCAAGAGCGCGCACCAACCCAGTTGGATCGCTGCGTGCCGCCGCCAGCACCGTGTCGTCATCCATGGTGATGAATTCGCGATTGCCCCCGACTAGATCGCGGACCAGCGTGGTCTTGCCGCACTGGCGCGGACCGGTAACCATGACGACCGGCGTGTCCTTGAGCGCGGTGGCCACGAGTTCGGCGGAAAAGCGAGGAAAGAGCGCGTGATCGGTATCGTCCATGCCGGGTGAAGCCTCCGTCTAATTCGGATTAATGGTTCCGTCTATTTCGGATTATAGGCTCGTCTGATCCGGAATGTAACGATGGACAGTATTGGGGCTCATTTCGGCGACTGCAGCGCCAATTCGATAGCCGATGGCACCGTAGCCATTTAGTCGCCGGGCGTACATTCGCGCCAGCATCAGCACCTGAGAATCGACATAGTCGTAGACGCGAACGGCACGCTTAGCGTCGTGAAGCCGATGGAGACGCCCAACATACTGTTGCAACGTTCCCTTCCAGGAAATCGGCATCGCCAAGAACAAGGTGTCTAGACGAGCATCATCAAAGCCCTCGCCAATGTAACTGCCAGTTGCCAGGATGACTCTTGACTCGCTCTCCGGAACAGCCGCAATCGCCTCCGCAATCGTGCGGCGCTGTTTCTTGCCCATGCCGCCTTTTAGCACAAACACGTTACTCACTTTGCCAGAGAGCGCCGTCTCAAAGTACTTCAAGTGATTGGTCCTGCCGGTGAGAAGCAGCGGTGAGCGCCGGTCACCGACTGCGCGCAGCAGATCGTCAAGGATCATTTCGTTGCGAGCACGGTCATCTGCAAGTGCAGCGTACACCTCCTGAATCGTTGTATCGATCCGCTCCGGCGGTATGCAAAACTCAGTCAACCGAGGAACCACTTCATGTTCGAACGGAGTGACTGCGGTCATCGAACGTGCGCTGACCTTATGTCGTATCGGACCGCACTGCATGTAGATGATCGGGTGGTGTCCATCTTTGCGCTCAGGCGTTGCCGTCAGGCCGAGGACGTACCTCGCCTTTACTTGCTTCATCACCTGCTCAAAAGTGAATGCCGACAGATGGTGGCACTCATCAACAATGACTTGCCCGTACTCGGCGACGAAGTCTTTGACTCCCTCTCTGCCGTGGGTGCTTTGGATGATGGCGATATCCAGGGTGCCACTGCGTTCGCTTTTCCCGCCTCCAATCTGGCCGATTGATTTGTCCGTAAGATTGAGGAACATCGCCAATCTCGCGTGCCACTGATCTAACAATTGTTGGCGGTGAACCAGTACGAGAGTATTCACCCTTCGCGCCGCGATCAGCCATGCGGCCACTGCGGTCTTGCCAAAAGCAGTAGGAGCGCAGAGGATCCCCTCGTCGTGTTCAGCAATCATGGAAACAGCGTCCTCCTGCGACGGGCGCAATTGGCCGCAGAACTCCACGTCAATTGCATGTCCCGCGCACCGCTCGTCACGGGTGTCTGGCTTGATGCGATGCGCTTCAAACAGTTCGATTACCTCGGCCAGACACCCACGCGGCAAAGCAATGTGGTTGGCGAGGTCCTCGCCGCACGCAATTACTCGCGGCTTGTTGAATGTGGGAAGCCGCATTGCCTGGGCCTTGTAAAATTCAGGATTCTGAAATGCAGCCAAACGAAGCAGACGGTTCAGCATCGCCGAAGGCAGCCCATTCTTCTCGATATACAGAAGGTTTGCGCGAACGATTTGAACCGCGAGTGGAAACGGTCCTGGTATTGGGCGGTCTATTCTCTTTTGTGACGGCGGCAGCGCCCAGGGATCTTGCTCGGCGTCGTTATAATGCTGATCCTGACACCGATGAGGTCTCCTCGTTTTTGAGCCTCCCGCACGACTGCCTCGACAGCGTCCGCCGACATTCTTTCCACGCTCCCCAGAAATGCCCACTGGTCTGGGTACGGATGGAATTCTGAATCAACAAAGACACTGTTTCCTTCCGCGCGCGGAATCTTTTGCAGAGGTAGAGCGATCAGGTTGCCAAGACCTCCCTTAGGCATCGTGTCCTGATTAGGAAAGAATCGGTCGTAGGACTCCAGACCCAGTTGGTGCCGGAACTCCATGGTTCGAGTGAGAATTGCGCATCCTAGTTTTCGCGCAATGGTCGCGGGAATCGCTCGATTGAAGAATATCCAAACATGGCCGCCGTTCCCTGAGCGAGAACGTTCCAAAACCGCTGGCACATTCATCTCACGACAAGCCACAAGGAACGCAGCGGCGCCCTTCTGCCAGGTCTTCTTATCGAAATCAACCGCTAGGAGCCAGCAGGTCTCGTCCGGCAAAAGCGGATAGATTCCGACCGTATGATCCCCGACAAGATGGCCTCGCACAACGTCTTGCGTTAGTGGCCTGAACTTTCTAGTCTGGCGATCAACCTTCTTGCGGTCCTTGTCTTTGGCCCGCAGATACGATTTCCAATCGCGATCTGCTCTCGGCATGTATCCGGATCGCCCGTCGGCGCTCTCCCAGCGAATGGCATACACATCGTCACGTCCACGGAAGAGACTGCGAAACAGCTCTATCCGCTGTTGCGCTGTACCCACTGCGGATCTGCGAACGTCTGGCGCTGTGCTTATGATCTGAGGACTCCGGCTGATGGGGCGAGGCTCCGGAATTCGTATACCGTGCTCGATCAAAAGGCCGCGCAGCTTACCATTTTCGGCACGCAGGCGTCGCACCTCCGCCAGGGATGCCTCAAGGTTCGGAAACTCGTTGTCAGTTTTGCTCAAGTCAAAGACCTGCCGGCACTCCGACACTTGACCCCAAAATGATCGCACATCGCCGGCTTCCGCTTGCGCTGGCTTTCGCGTGTAGAGCCAAAGTGGGATGGCTCCTGGTCGTGGTAACCAAAAGCTCTAGCTAAGCTTGGCTCGGGATTGCCACATAAACGAGGTTCCTCGAAACGCTTGGCAACGACGAGGAGAAATCTGCAGACAGGTGCACTGCGTGAAATTGCAAATATTGACAGGAATGCATAGGCAGACGAAGAAGGGAACTCTTGGCGCCGCTCTGACCAGTCAGATAAAAAAACGCCCGGAAAGAGCGCGTCCCGCGAGCTTCTTCTTTGCGACATGACCGATGGGAAACCTTCAAAACCGACACATTTGCTTACACACTTTCACGTCTTGTACAATACAAACTATTTATTATCATAACTATACAGAGATACGCAGCGGACTCAAAATCCGCCGACCTTCGGGTCTTGGGGGTTCGACTCCCCCTCCCGGCACCAGCACAAAAATCGAGTAAATACGCGGCTGGCAAGCCCAGCTCTCTGCATACGACTACCTTCTGCGGCAGACGCAGAGGACTTTTTGTTTTATCATTCACAGTCGTAGTCATATCCCAATGAAATGATTTAGCTTATTCAAGCGGCATAGCAATCCGGGCCTGAACATCTATTACACACTTTCTCGGCAGGAAAGAATTAAGTTTTCCGGTTCTTTCCCCACGGGCCGCCCTGCCGCCAGACTTGGTTTTCTTCGTCCCCCTTCAAAACGCCGTCCACAACCGGCATTACGAACTCTCGAATGACTTTGATAATTTCTTGCAGGGAAGAATCTGCCTTAAGCCCACTCTTTCGCAGAAACGCTCCCCATTGCGTCTGCTTCGTTGGAAGTTCATAAAACGCGGCCCGTAGTGCTAGCGGCGAGGATCTCGGCAGAGCCGTGCGCCGCGTCTTAAAAGTCGACTGAATCGCCGCGGCGAGAGTGCCACTGTCGAATTCGAACCTTTGTGCCAGTATCCAGAGATCGTAGAAGTCCTTCATTCGGCTATTCGCTACACCGAGTTTGACCATGGCTTCGAACTTTTCCGCAACCACACTCTCTTTGGAATAGGCGTGCAATTTGGGTGCAGGAAATTTAAGGAGCGTGGGGTACTCCAATTCTTGCGACGCGGGAACGATCGTGTCTCCGAGACCGATGTCAATCTGAAGAGGAATACGCACATTCCCAAGCCGCGCTTCTGTGCGTCCCCGAACTCCTTCGTAGGCTTCCTCATCACGGATTCTTTCCACACGAAGCTTGTCTGGTAGAAACGTCAGGCCATCGTCTTCCACATTTTGCGAGCACACTTCGGAGAACACTTTCCGGAAGTTGATATCGGACGGCCCCCGTCCGAGCAGATCAAGATCTCGGGTCGGACGATACGTCTCCGCAGTCCAGAGTTGCAGTAGCAAAGCACCCTTGAGGACAAATGCATCTCGATGGGGAGAAATGCTCAGGCGATAGAGGAATCGTTCCAATCCATAACGGGTCAGGAGAAGTCCAAAATCTTCGTTGCGTTCCGTCGCCAGATTCAAGAGCCTTTGCCGGACGGAAGCCGCCAGATTTGCAACAGGCTTCTTCACGTGAGCGACTCCAGATATGGTTGTATCACCCGTGCCACGCGGCAGACTTTCGCGGCCATGAAGAGTTCATCCATCGTGGCTTTCCGCTGTCGGTAGCAATCGCGCAGCGCTTCCAGAGCGACGTCCAGCCCTATCTTGTTGCGGTACTTGAAACAATCGGCGACAGTTTTTGCAGGACCAAAGACTCGCACGGTAACTCCTTCGAGTTTCTTTTCCTCAATGCCATAGGAAAGGGCCTTACCGGAAAAATGCACAATACGCATCGCCGGATAACCCGCGCGGGGGCGACGATCATTGTGGGCAATCGCTATCCAAACCTCACGCGGCGATTGTGTGGTGAGCCCATGGAAGCGCAGCGCAGACAGCAGGCAGATGACACCACGCGGTACGCGTTTCGCTGCCTCCACGAGCGTATGGTGCTCGGTCACCCGGCTACCATCGGCCACATAAAGTCCTCTTCCCACTTGCCGCACGAGCCCGCGGTCTTTCGCCTGGCGGAGATATTCCCGAGGGATAGCTACCCGATCCAGTTCGCGCGGCCGGAATACCCCAGCCTTCCTGACCATTCGGGCTACGAGTTCTGCCTTCGAAACCGCCATGACGCCTCTTTGCTATATGCATGCATATTATAACAAATGCCAACATATCGTAAAATGGAACGTCATGTCGTTATCGATACGCCAAAAAGCGTTGCGGCGGACACTCATCGTAGGAACTGCTGGAGCTATTTCTCTTCAGGCCAGACCCGATGATAACGATACTGTCGGGGCTTGAACTGGAGGTTTAGATAAGTGCCTTTGGAATCGGCGGCGAGGAAGGCGGCGTGCTCCTCAGCGGGCACATCGAAGTATTGATAGACCTCTCTACTTTGTCTAAATTCCAGTTCCAGCACCTGTCGCTCAGGAGCATAGCCGATGCTGGCAATACTGCTGGAATCTACAGAAACTCGCTGCATACTTTCTTGGATGCGGATGAAGCTACGAAGGATGAGATGCGGCAGCCTCTGCTTCAAGTTCCCAAGGCAGCTGTTCGCCGGATCAAATGCGGAGAGCGCGCAGCGGTATCGTTCATGTCGAGTGGAGAGTCCCGTCTAATTCGGATTGATGAATCATCCGATCCGGAGAGGAAACTGAGATAGTTTTCGGGAATCGAGTCATGCCCATCCCTCTTCATAAACACCTGACGTTTGTGGAAAAATGCGGAGCGAGACGATCCATGAAAATCCGCGAGACCTACACAGTGACTTTCACACTTTCATATTCTGTGTCTAGATATGTCCTGTGTTATCAATAGTTAGCTGAAATACGCAGCGGACTCAAAATCCGCCGGGCTTCGGTCCTTGGGGGTTCGACTCCCCCTCCCGGCACCAGCAACTTCGATAGTTTCACTTCCAGGTTTGCGGAGAACATCTAGACCTTGGTCGGGGAGCGGATAAAGAATTGCGGTCCGGCCAGGGCTTAAGTGCGGAGCGATCCGTGCGAGTCAAATTCTCTCGACGATTTCGCCCCGCTGTCGCCGGGCCGAATTCTTACTGCGGCTGCTGTGTCGCGGAAATACACGGACTATGTCTGGCGCGCCATTCGGCGATGAAGGCGTTTCCCTCGGAGGCTAAAAAGCCCGTGTTGTCTGAAAAGGCTACGGAAAAAGTGTTTTCCCATGTCGGCGTTCCGGCAGCGACTGCATGCCGCCATTGATTCCGAGGTACTTACGGCACGAGTTCTCGCGCCGTCCCCAAACATGGCGCAGATCGGAGTTTTTCGCAGCGAGTGGAATTCGTGCCGTTCGTGCACAGTTCCGCAGTTTTTCAGCAAACTGTGAAGCCGCACCCTTGCAAAACAATTCTGGTTATGCCGCGAATTTATGGGTTTTTCGATTTGTTCTTCGGAGACTTCTTGTCCAACGTGGACAGTAACAGACGTGCCGACGGCGGTGGCGGCACCGCATTGTTAAACACAATGTCTTTGGCGTCTACTTTCTTTCCGTACAGGTTCTCGTTGGCATCGTTGTCGGGGCGGAGGGTTGAGCCGGTGAGAGAGATTCCGGCAAAGAGCCCTCGAGCGCGAGAATAGGAGAGGATCTCGGCGCGCATGGTTGCGTCGGTTTCCGCGGAAGCGGTTCGTCCCACAGGACCTGCGGCCGCGGAGGCATCTCCTCCAAGTTTCACCTTGCTGACGAGGATGTTTTCGGCGGAACGAGGGCTCATCAACAGCAGCACAAAGTCCGTGGCCTGGCCGCCCAACTGCAAGCCAAAGCTGCCACCCTCAAGGGCCATCATGGTTGGAGCGCTCCATGAACCTTGAAAGCCTTTGCCGCGACGGCAGGTCATGACACCGCGGCCGTAGCTGCCTCCGATTCCAATGGCGAACTTGACCACCGACGGTAAAACAACAACGCAGTCTGCTTTGTCGATTACGTCCTGCGGAATATCGTCAGGAATATCCAGAATCTCTTTCATTACCTTCCCAGCATTCTCGACTCGGCCTTTTTCTTTACTTTGCCCGAAGGCGGGTAGCGCAATCACGGCTAGCAGAGCTGCTCCCAACCAAACTTTCTTCATAAAGGTCTCCTTCGTAAACTCCAATTTAACTCCACCTGGGAAACGGATGAAACCAACTGTACGCCGAAGTACACACTTCCAACAACTCCGGGATCTTTCTACCGAGCACGGGTTTTGAAATGTGAGAACCCAGATTGTGCGGTGCGGCGCGGGTCGCGTAACCTTGCAGGGATGCGAATGCGAACCGAGGACTGCCAAATTTTCGGTCGAGATTTACCCGCGGATATCTGCCCGCAGTACGGTCCACATCATCGAGGAGAGCTGAGACGAGGCTGATGATTGCGATGAACAAGCACTTCGCGCGCGCTGCTCTCAGAGACGATCAACCCTCGCAAGCGCCTCGGTCGCCGGTGTGGGAATGGGGAGCGTTGGCGGTCACGGCTTTGCTCGCGGGGGCACTGCTGGTCTATCCGGTGCTGCGCGCATTTTCCATGCTGGAGGTGGGCTACAACGAAGGCTGGAACGTTTATAACGCCGGGGTCGCGGCACAACATCTCCCCCTTTACGGACAAACTTACGGCTGGACGACGGTGAACTATCCGGCCCTGTGGTTTTATGTTCTGGCCGGGCTGCAGCGAATTGGCTTCAGTTATCTGGCGGCCGGAAGAATGTTGTCCCTGGTGTCTCTTCCCGTTTCCTGCTTGCTCGTAGGACTTGTCGTTTGGCGTTTGAGCCGCGACTATCGAGCGGCGCTATTCAGCTCCCTTTTTTGTTCATTGGTCTTCTGCATCGCGGCCAACGAGTACGTCGGCTATAACGATCCCCAGACTTTTGCGCAGGTATTTTTTTTATTCGGTTTTCTTGTCTACATCTCAGGGCCCCCGCGATTCTGGCGCCTGGCCGTAACCGCTTTGCTATTTGTGCTTGGAGGTAGCTTCAAGCACAACCTCATTGAGTTTCCGCTCGCTGTGCTGATGGATTCAGCATTCGCCGGAAGGAAGAGGGTTCTGCAGTACCTATCGATTTCAGCGGTCTTCGTAGGGGTATCTGTCTATGTCAATACGATTGTCGGCGGGCCATTCTTTATATCGAATATCCTGACCCCGCGGTCGTATTCATTCAAGAAAGCCATTCTCCAATTTATGGAGTATGGGTTTGGACCGGTGTCGTTAGCGATGATCGCCGCACTGGTCTGGAGCGTGGCATCGCTCAAGGACAAAAGGCTTCGGGTCCTGGCGATTCTCTTTTTGACCTCATTGCTGGTGGGCTCGGTCTCCGGCGGCGTAATCGGGGTATGGGTAAACAGTTACTTCGATATCTACCTATCGCTCTCGATGATTGTCGGCCTCATCATGCTACAGGTCTGGCGGGGACAAATAGGGAAGCGACAGGCGTGGATCGCGGTGGGCGTGCCGCTGGCGTTCTTGCTTTCGTTTGTGCCAGTCTGGGTTGCCGGTCCACCGCTATTCTGGAAAGCAATCTCAACGTTGGCCGAGGAGCAAGATCAGTTCAAGTCCGAGGTCTCATTTCTACGAGATCATCCCGGACCGGCGTTCTGCGAATCACTCCTTCGTTGCTACGAAGCTGGCAAAGCATACGATTATGACCCGTTTAACAGCGCGAACCTGGTCAAACTGGGGAAACTGGATGAAGCGACCCTGATTGACCGATTGAGCCGTGGCGAACTCGCCGTCGTACAGCTTTGTTGTTCCATTGATTTCCTCAAAGGAGATGACGACCCCTTTATCATCCCGCACACGCTTGCGGCACTCGAGAGTTTCTACGAATTGGGTTTCGCGCGCGAGGGTTGCTATATCTATATTCCCAAAAAAGCGTCTGGCAGTGGATCGCCGGGCGTCACTTCCCGGCGAATGGTTGTGCATCGTCAAGAAGACCGTTAGGATTACATAACTGCCTAATATAGCCAGCAAATCGCGCTGTGGCCTGATTTCGTTTGGTCACGGTTCCGCGAGCTGATTTTGTTGACACGATAGACCGAGGTGCACGCCCTTGTGTGGAATCGTTGGTTTCACGCACAAAAGTTGGGAACCTGATTCCGATCGCATTCGGAGCGCCACCGCCACGCTGATTCATCGTGGACCGGACCAGCAAGGTGTGTTTGAGTCGAACCTCTGCTCACTCGGCGCGACACGACTCAAGATTATCGACCTTGGCTCGGGCGATCAGCCGATCGTGTCGGAAGACGGCGATGTAGCGGTCGTGTTCAACGGTGAGATCTATAACCACCAGGAACTGCGGCACGAACTGGAGGGACTCGGGCATCGGTTTTACTCCCACTGCGACACGGAAACGGTTCTGCGCGCCTTTATCGAGTGGGACACGGCTTGTTTTGCGCGCCTGCGGGGCATGTTCGCGATCGCTTTGTGGACGAAGTCGACGAAGCGACTGGTGCTGGCTCGCGATCGGATGGGGATTAAGCCGCTTTATTTCGCGCGGCGTGGAGAGGATTTATTCTTCGGCTCCGAATTAAAAGCGATTCTGATCCATCCTGAAATTGAGCGGCGATTGAGTTTGGACGGCCTTGATTGCTATCTCTCATTGAATTACGTGCCCTGCCCATGGACGCTGGTTGAGGGCATCGAAAAGCTTTATCCGGGACAGTGGCTGGAATGGCGGGATGGCAAAGTTGCGTGCGATTTCTACTGGCGCTTGCCGTTTGGAGTTGTGCGTGAGCGCTCCCTGGAATCGGCGCGTGAAGAATTGGACGCTCTGCTGCGGCAGTCGATTCGTGAGCACATGGTCGCCGATGTCCCGTTGGGCATGTGGCTGAGCGGAGGGATCGATTCTTCGACGATCCTGCACTATGCGGCGAGCGAATCGAGTGCGCCGCTTAAGACTTTCTCGATTTCATTTCAGGGGAGAAGTTTCGACGAGACGGCATATATTCGCGAGGTTGCCGAGCGCTACCAGACCGATCACGAACAACTGGACCTGAATCCTGAAGTCGATCTGCGCGGTGCGATCGAAGCATTGGCGTATTACTCGGATGAACCGTCCGCGGATGCGGGAGCGCTTCCGGTGTGGTTTCTGGCAAAGCTCAGTAAGACGAAGACGACGGTCAGCCTGAGTGGCGAAGGCGCGGATGAGCTGTTTGGCGGCTATCTTACTCATCGAGCAAATCGACTGGCTGCGCTGGCGCGGCGATTGCCGTCCCCGGCTCTCCAAATGGCGCTCGGCGCGTTAGGAGCGTGGCCGGTTTCCAACGAGAAAATCAGTTTCGAGTACCAATTGAAGCGGTTTCTCGAGGGAGCGTTGATGACGCCCGATCGTGCGCATGTCTACTGGAACGGAACGTTCTCGGAAGTGCAAAAGAAGGCTTTGGTTCGCGCGGACCTGCCCTCTGCATTGAAAGGAGTTCTCGGTGAACTGCGCGATCGGTTGGGGGCGCGCGACGACCTGGCGCCCTACTTGTGGTTCGACCAGCGGTACTTTCTTCCCGACGATATTCTGAACAAGGCCGACCGCATGAGCATGGCGCATTCGCTGGAAGTGCGGCCCCCGTTCCTCGATCATCGGATTGTGGAATTCGCAGCTACGTTGCCTGCGTCGTTGAAGATTCATGGCTCGCGCCAGAAAGTTTTACTGAAGGAATTGATGCGCGACAAACTTCCAAATTCGGTTCTTCGACGGAAAAAGGTTGGTTTCGATATTCCGGCGCACGATTGGCTGCGGGGCTGCCTGCGCCCGCTGCTGATGGAAGTCTTGCTGGAAGGTGCCTCTGAATACGGAGGACTTTTCCGGCGAGAAGTGATGGAAACCTATATTCGCAAACACCAGGAGAGAGAGATTAATGTTGGATATCACTTATGGGGACTGATGGTGCTCTTTTTGTGGATGAAAAAGTGGGGGATTCAAGCCGCGGCCTCGCGGGAGACGACCGTTTGGATACCGGAAAAAGCTGGCACCTATATCTAGGCGTTCTACTGGTTGCGGCTGCCGTGTACCTGGGTTGCATCATTTCTCCTCCGTCCCTGATGGATGACGTGGACGCCGTGCAGGCGCAGATTGCGCGGAACATGCTGACGTCGCACGATTGGGTGACCGCGCGCCTGGATGGCGTGGTGTATCTGGAAAAAGCTCCCCTGGTGTACTGGGCGATTGCGGCAAGCTATGAGATTTTCGGCGTCCACGACTGGGCAGCGAGGGTTCCGATTGCTCTGTCGGCGATTGCCTTGTGCTGGCTGACGATGGCATTCGGCGCCTGGGCCTTCGATAAGCGAGCGGGATTTTATGCCGGTCTGTGCATGGCCACATGCATTGGGCTGTTTTTGTTCACGCGGGTTTTGATCCCTGACGTCATGCTGACCTTTACGGTTGCGCTCGCCATGTGGGCGTTTCTTCGCGCCCTGGATGACGAAGAACCTCATCCGCGGTTTTGGGCTTTCGTGCTGGCCGCGAATCTCGGGCTCGGTTTGTTGCTCAAGAGCCTGATCGGAGTTCTGTTTCCAATCGCCGCGGGTGTCATCTATCTTGCTGTCACGCACCAGTTATTTTCTGCAGCGACGTGGCGGCGACTGCGTCCTATCAGCGGATTGCTGATCATCTTGCTCATTGCCGCCCCTTGGCACATCCTGGCGACGCTGCGCAATCCGCCTTACTTCGCCTTCACACTGCACAGCGGACCGGGGCAATATCACGGATTCTTCTGGTTTTTCTTTATCAATGAGCAGTTGCTTCGTTTTCTGAATCTGCGCTATCCGCGAGATTACAACACGGTGCCGCGCCTTTACTTCTGGCTGTTACATCTGGCGTGGCTGTTTCCCTGGAGCGTGTACTTTCCTGCTATCGCCAAGCTGTCGTTCAAGCCGATCGATCGGGCCGGGCGGACGCGGCTTCTGGCGCTCTGTTGGGCAGGCTTCGTGCTGATCTTTTTCACCTTCTCAACTACGCAGGAATATTATTCGATGCCTTGTTACCCAGCGCTGGCGCTGCTTCTGGGGTCAGCGATGGTGATGGAAGGTGAGTGGATACGCCGCGGCAGCCGCGTGCTCGCGGTAATTGCGGCGTGCATTGGTTCCGTGACCTTCACGCTATTTTTTCTTACTCGTCATTTTTCAACTCCGGGAGATATTTCGCAGGCGCTCAGCCACCATCCCGGCGCTTATACGCTCTCGCTGGGACACATGCAGGATCTGACTTTAAACTCGTTTGCCTATCTCCGGCTGCCTTTGCTGCTGGCCGCCATTGCCTTCTTCGTGGGTGCGTTCGCAACCTTGAAATGGAATGGCATACGCGCATTTCTAGGCGCGGCGGTAATGATGATTCTGTTCTTTCAGGCCGCTCGCCTGGCGATGGCCGTCTTCGATCCCTATCTATCGTCGCGGCCGCTGGCCGGGGCAATTCAGAAATCGCCGGAGGGAACGCTGATTGTGGATCACCACTACTACACGTTTTCTTCCGTCTTTTTCTATACCAACCGCACCGCCCTGCTGCGCAATGGCCGCTTTAACAATTTAGAATATGGCGCTTATGCTCCAGGTGTGCCGAACGTGTTTATCGACGATACGCAGTTCAAGAATCTCTGGCTGAGGCCGGAGCGCTGCTACATTGTGGCCAACCAGAATGTGGTTCCCCGGCTGGAAACCCTGGTCGGTGCCGAGCATCTTAGTCTGGTCATCGCAAGTGGGGGCAAGGTCGTGCTGACGAACAGCGCAGTCGGTTCTGTAGTACCAGTTCAGCAATAGATAGAAACAAATAGAAGCGAAAAACGCGGAGGCGACATGAGGGTTGCGGTGTTGGGAGGCGATGGCTACTGCGGTTGGGCAACCGCATTATATTTGTCAAAAAAGGGACATTCGGTGGCGATCGTCGACAATTTTGCGCGACGCCAATGGGATCACGAACTGGGAGTTCAAACCCTGACGCCCATCCGCCCGCTGGCCGAACGTCTGCGGGTTTGGCAGGAACTCACCGGAGAGACCATCGAACTCTTCGTCGGCGACGTGATGGAGTACGACTTCCTGTCCTCCGTCATCCAGTCCTTCGAACCGGAGGCGGTCATCCATTTTGCCGAACAGCGCGCCGCTCCCTATTCCATGATCGACCGCAAACATGCGGTCTTCACGCAGGTGAACAATGTCGTGGGAACGCTCAATCTGCTCTTCGCGCTGCGCGAGTTTCAGCCCGATTGTCACCTCGTCAAACTCGGCACCATGGGCGAATATGGCACTCCGAACATCGATATCGAAGAAGGCTACATCACCATCGAGCACAACGGCCGGCGAGACACCGTCCCGTATCCCAAGCAGCCCGGGTCTTTTTACCATCTTTCGAAGGTGCATGACAGTCACAACATCATGTTCGCCTGCAAGGCGTGGGGATTGCGCGCGACCGATCTGAATCAGGGCGTGGTGTATGGAACCATGACCGAGGAAGTGGCCTTGAGCGAAGCGCTGATCAATCGCTTCGACTATGACGACGTTTTTGGCACGGTGCTGAATCGCTTCTGCGTGCAGGCCGCCATCGGATACCCGCTTACCGTCTACGGCAAGGGCGGCCAGACGCGCGGCTTCCTGGACATTCGCGACACGGTGCGATGCGTCGAGATTGCTTGTCTCAATCCGGCGGCCCGTGGGGAGTGCCGGGTCTTCAATCAATTCACGGAACAGTTTTCCGTGTTGGACCTGGCGCACATGGTGCAAGCCGCCGGAAAACACCTCGGCCTGAAAGTCGAAGTCGACCACCTCGCCGATCCGCGCGTGGAGGCGGAAGAACACTACTACAATGCACGGCATTCGAAGCTGATTGAACTGGGATTGCAACCGCACTTGCTTTCCGACTCGCTGTTGGATTCGCTGATGAATGTGGCCATGAAATATCGCGATCAGATCGATGCCAACGTCATGCTGCCGCGTGTCAACTGGCGGCAACCTTCGAATGAGCGTCAACTGCAGGCGGGTTCCAAAAGCCGTTCCTCAGTCGAGAACCCGCGTGAGACAACGCCGGTTTGAGAATTCGCGGAGAAAGTGTTCTCCCGGCGCAGCATTCCCCCAGCGACTGGAGAAGGTTGCGGGGAATCTACCTCTCAGGCCTAGGTTGCTGGAGGTACCGTGAAAGATACTATGAAAGCTGTTGTGAAAAGCTTTTCATCTAGAGAAGCGCCTTGGTGCACAACGGTTGGATTTGTGTGCAAGGCCGGGTTGAGCGGGCTCAAGAACTCAACCGGCACGATTCTGGGCAGGGAACGTGACTGTCACTTCTACCAGTATGCACGGGGAAGGGGAATTGGGTAGTCTTTCCTCGATCCGGTTGCTCTGAGAATCGTCCGCGGAAATTGCAGCACAAGGACCGCTCATGGACGTGTAGAATGCAGTCAGGGACGAGTCGCGGTTAGTCAGCGAAGTGTCCCGTGGACATCCAAATTTATTCTAAAAGGAAAGAGGAGAGACGAAAATGCGTAAACTACTTATTCTAGTAGGGTTGACTCTGCTGACGGCCAGCTTGGCCTTGGCTCAGGATTTCCCGAAGGTTGAAACATCCCCGGCGTTCATGTACATCCGCACCCCTATCTCATTCAGCTTCAATAACGGGGAGGGTGGCACCACGAGCGTAAACCAAAGCTTCAACTGCGCCGGTGGCGGCGGCACGCTGCAGTATAACGTGACCAGTCTGATCGGCATCGCAGCGGACTTGGGTGGTTGCAAATATTTTGGCCAAACAATCCCTGCCCCCATCAGCAGCAACATTAACGGAACTGGGTTTACCTTTTTGTTCGGACCGCGGTTGACTTACCGAAACCACAGCGCCTTCACGCCATTTGCCGAGCTAAACTTCGGCGGAATGCGCATCAGTCTCTCATGCAAGAACAACCCAAGTGATTGCACCGACGAGTTCGGTACTGGCAGTCGCTCGAAGAGCGCTTTCGCAATGACGGTAGGCGGGGGTTTTGACATCAAAATCAACAAGAAACTCTCCCTGCGTCCCGTTCAGGCCGAATACCTTTACACCCGTTTCGGCAATGACTGCAACCTGACTGTCTGCACCTTTAACAACAATCAGAACAGCTTTCGGCTGAAGAGCGGAATCGTCATTGCTTGGGGCGGATCGGCTAACTAATAGTAGGGCTGTGAGTTTCACAGGTTTTGCTATAGGCCTCGGCCCGCTCTCTGAAGAGGCGGGCCGAGGTCACGATTTGCCTTGCGGATTTGGGCACGGCTGCTCTTCTTGTCTAGAGCCTTAACGAAGGGCAGAGCGGACGTCCGAGGTTGGCCCCCGCCAATACCGGTTCAAGGAGCGAACGATGAGCATGCGAAACGCCGCAGTGTGGCCACGTGTCCGCGCTAGCGGACTTTTTTTTCTGTGCGTAGTCGTTCTTTTCATGTTCTCGACAACGCCTGCCCGCGGCCAGACATCGGTTACGTCCCCGGAGGCTGCGAGTGTCGTACAAACAGATGTCAAACTCGTGATCGGTGGCGACACAATCAAGAAGAATTCCAAGGTGACACTCTCAGTAGTCGGCAGCACACTCCATGCCGCAACCAAGAAAGCGACGATGGACGTGGGAGCCGCATCCGTATTGGACATTTCGACCAACGAGGATAGCCGTCAGGATATAACCGGCGCGGTCAAACTCGCGACTATGGCCATCCCCTACGGTGGGAGCCGAGTCTTAAGCCTGTTTTCCCACGGCGTTGACGTCCTCACCGTGGAGTTTACCGACTCCAACGGCGGCATTCATGGTGCAATCTTTGTGCTTGACCAGGGCCAGGCCGCACCATTCAAGAAGCAACTCGTTGCCATGGGCGCCAAAACCAGCGTTCCGCTCGCGGACGCGGCCCCGGCCGGCAAATAGGAGAAATCGTGAAGCTTAACTTTCGAATGGCAGTCTCTGTCATTTTCCCCGCGATCCTTGCCTGCGCCAGCCTGCTGATGGCCGGTACCCTGATGGGGGAGCCTCGTTCAGCCGATACGCCCGCCCCGCCGAAGGTCGCCCCTTCGGCGATTCAGATCCAGGTGGTGGATCCCGGCGACGTGCCGTTGCCGCTGGAATTCCGTGTGGCCGTCTACGAAAACGTGATTACGCAGATTCAGAAGACGGGAAAATTCAAGCACGTCTATCGCAGCGGCGACACGGAGGCGGCCAGTGCGCCTGACCTGGTCACGCTAAGCATGGTTGCCCAATCTTTCAACAAAGGCAGCCAGAAAAAGCGCGAAGTGACCACCGTGAGCGGATGGTCCTCGATGACCCTGAAGGTTCGCATCACCGATCATGCCGGGCAGGCGGTCGTGGATCGCGACATCGAAGGCAAAGTGCGCTTCTTCGGAGAGAACCTGAACGTTACCTACGACTTCTCCAAGAAGGTCGCGGGCGTGGTGCGGGATACGTTCTAGTCCACGAGCCAGCGTGGCGCCTATCGGGAACTCTCCCGTTTTCCGGATTCTGAAACCCGCGTTGTGCATATTTTGGCGACATGATGCGGTGCGTCGGATGAAAATAAAGCACTTGTTGGGTTCGTTTCGCAATTCCGACTCTTACTCGACCAAAGCTCAGAGACCGCTCGACATGGCTTTCCGGGATTGTGATGGCTTAAGCCATGGTAAGCGGTCATTTACTGACGATGAAGCCATATCGTAAGCCATATGGCTTGATGGCATAAGCCGTGACTGGGGAATCTCCCGATGGGATCGTCGAGAAACGAACCCCGGGCGCTGGTCCGTCCCGGTACCGTCATTTCTGAAGTCTTCATTTTTTATCCCGGCTCCTATTTTATACCGATTCCTACGAGCATCATATCGAATTCGCAAAGCGCGATCACCGCTGCCGTGGCGCACGCCGGCTCGAGCCGATACCCTCGCTGCCTCTCTCACAGTTATTCTCTTCTTAAATCGCACAGTGATCTCACGAAGATTCCAGAAATTGCACCGTCTCTTAAGAATTAGATGTCGACCCGCTTCTGAAGTAGCTCTAGAGAACGAAAAGAATTAAGCCGGTTAAACGTGAGGGGTTGCGATCGAGGCGTATGACACCGTTGCGCCCTGGACAGTGCGACGTGATCTCCTTCAGCGAGCTTATAAGCATGGGACCGTAGAAGGTTCAAAACTGTCAGTTTTGACAATTACATTTCAGAGCATGACGATCGCATAATCGGCAGTTACGGACGTGATAGTTCACGATTGGCTAGATTCCACAACCAGCCGGCCACACTGAAATGGACGTACGCCTTTGCTTAAGCCGACTCAAACCCGCATGACTCCCGCGAGACTGGCATTCCTTTACGTCCTGATCTCGGGCGTTTGGGTAGCTGTTTCGAGCGAACTGCTGTTTCTTGAATTCGAGAGCAAGGTCGCGATCACCGCGTTTGAACTGGCGAAGGGCTTGGGATTCGTCCTGGCGAGCGGTGCGCTGATCTACTTCATTACCCGACGATTGCTGGACCGTCTCGTGCGGTCCGAAGAATCCCTGCGTCAGTCAGAAGCCAAGCGGTTGCGGTTGCAACAGCAACTGGCGCACGCGCAAAAACTCGAGGCACTGGGACGGCTCGCGGCTGGGATCACCCACGACTTCAATAACCTCCTGGAAGTCATTTACGGAAGCGTCTATCTGCTGAGACAGGAAACCGAGGCACTGCCGTCCCAAGCGCAGGCTCGCTTAGAGCTCATTTTGCAAACTGCCGATCGGGGGACCAACCTTACCCGTCAGTTACTGGCCTTCAGCCGCCGCCAGGCGCTGGTTCCGAAGCCTCTTGATTTGAACGCTGTGATCGGAGAGGCGGCCGCTTTCTTGCAGGGTCTGATTCGGGCTCAAGTTACTATTCAGCTGCACCTCGATCCTGGTTTGTGGAACGTCATGGCAGACGCGACCCAAATCAACCAGGTGCTGATGAACCTTTGTATTAACGCACGGGATGCAATGCCCACCGGAGGCGCGATTGAAATTCAGACGAGCAATGTGATCGTTGGAGCCGATTTGACGGAGCGACTTGGAGAAGGCACTCCCGGACCTCATGCCTTGCTCAGCGTGCGCGACTTTGGAACTGGCATTCCGCCGGACGTGCTAGAGCGGATATTTGAGCCTTTCTACACCACGAAGATCAATACCCAAGGCACGGGTCTCGGACTTTCCACGGTCTACGGCATCGTAAAGCAGAGCGGAGGGTTCATCGACGTAACCACTGAAGTGGGAAAGGGCACGACGTTTTCCGTCTATCTACCGCGCATGATGGCTGCTGTGACAGAGGCTGAATTGTCATCCGTAGAAGGCTGAAAACAGTTACGCGCTTGCGGCGACGGTCGTGGCTTGAGGAGTAAGGAGGCCAGACTAGAATCCAGTTAGCCGGAATTATGGACCGCGGAGACTGCTTTGGGATATTGGTTTGAGTTCGACTCAGCAAGCAAAATCTTGCTGATGCGAGTTGAGGGAAGGCTGACGGATGAATTACTGGCAGAGCTTTATCCGCGGGCGCTGGAGCATTGGGCCGCGACTGACGCCAGCGCCGGTATCTCGGACTACTCATCCGTTACTGAGTTTGCTGTATCCGGCGAATTGATACGCGCACTGGCAAATCAATATCCAGCCATGACCGACCCGACGAGGCGTCCTCGCATCATCGTCGTCCCGACTGCGGTTGGATTTGGTCTATCGCGTATGTTTCAACTCGCAGGGGAGACTACACGGCCTCTGCTCCAAGTTGTACGTACCTTAGACGAGGCGTTCTCGGCACTTGGCGTTCAATCTCCTCACTTTGAACCCTGGGAGTGATCGTCAAGTGAGTTGAAAACAGGCGTACACTCTCTACCCCGTCGTTGGTGAAATCAGGGATTTTCCGACGACTACAGGCGATATCGATTCGTAATCACGTGAACAGCAAATGTTGATGATGCGATCAAAAAGTCCCTCGGGCCATTTTTTGTAGGGCGACGCATGGCACAGCTCCTGGAAGCTTTGAGAGGCGGCTCATTGAATTCAATCCGACAAGCGTTTTTGCCCCGCTTTCCCCGCGGACTTGCCTGAACGGGCTTCCTCTTTCTTCCAAATTTCCATCAAAGTAGTCTCGAGATAATTTGTAAGTGATCGTCGCTGTTTGTTCGCCTCCTCGATGAGTTTCTGCTTGAATTCTGCTGGAACTCGAAAGTTGAGGGTTTCCTTTTTTTTCATAGAGATCCGGCAAATCCTAAGCGCGATGCTACTCAACATCGTTGGCAAGCGTCAAGCACTGCTATGGTTCACTAATTCTCTTGACTAACCGTAATGCAAGTGGCATTATAGATAATGCAATATGCATTACATTTGGCGGAGGCCTAAATTGCGAAATCTGAACAGTATCTTGTCGCGTCGTAACCGTAGAATTGCGCGCAAGAAGTGGAATTTAGAACCTAAACACCCATTACTTGCGACGCTAAACTGGCTTTCCGAGGACTTCAAGCTTTCAGTTTCGGCCGGCGATTTGACTCTTCTGCAATCGAACTGGTACGTAACGCATGCCGGTCTCCTGCGGATGGCGCGACGCAATCGGTGCTCTGGTATGCGCGTTCAGTTCATCCAAGAACTTTCCGATACAGCCGCCCGCCGGTTCGCCTTTCAGGCGACTGTATTCAAGTCAAAAAACTGCCAAGGCTTTGTCGGCTATGGTGACGCCGATCCGTCCAATGTCTCTTCGCTCGTCCGCGGTGCCGAGATGCGAGTGGCCGAGACCCGAGCGGTAAATCGCGCGCTGCGGAAGGCATACGGCATTGGTCTCTGCTCGGTCGAGGAAATCGGGAGCATTCCAAACATGGGCGAGAAGCTCCAGCCACAGAATGCGAATGGCAACGGCGCCGGCCCAAAGGTCCGCGACCGTCTCTGCCAGATCATCCGACAGCACAAGCTCGATGCCGAACTCGTAAAGGCCTATGCCGTCGACTTCTGCGGCACGAAAACACTTCGCGAGGCCAGCCGGGAACAGGTTGAGAACTTCGTCCAGCAACTGGCCGACTGGGCCGAGAAAGACCGCAATGCCCTCATCTGCCAACTCAATAGCTACACGCGCCCAACGCAGGGGGTGGTCGCATGAAACGCCAAGTCCCAGGCCTCGCCGAAACCGCCCGCGATTCTCGTCCGGAAATTCCCGACGGTGTCTTCCTCGTCCGCGTCGACGGGGCCCAGTTCCGCTGGCACGCTCACAAACCGTTCTATATCCTCCGACTCTCCGTCATCGAGCCCCGCACTCTCGTCGGTCAGGCCATTGTCGGTCGTCTCTACTGCACCCAGAAGGCAATGTGGAAGCTGGGCTGGTTTCTGCGTGATTTCCTCTATGACCCGGAACTTCTGGCTCACGAACAGGTCGATGAGAAGGCTTTGCCCGGACTCCGCGGCGTGGTCAAGATCAGCCACACCGTGATCAACGGCATTTCGCTGATCAACCTTGACGGATTCGCTCCCGCCAGCCAGTGGGAAGAACTGTCTGCCAGTCCTGTATCGAGCGCTTCTCGCTCCAACCCTGCGGAGGCAGCCCGATGACCTACTCCTACACCCAGATCAGCCAGTACCTCAGTTGTCCACGCCGTTACCGGCACCGCTACCTCGACGGATGGCAGGAAAAAGACACTCGCGGACCGATGCTCTTTGGTCGTGCCTTCGAACGGGCCATTGCCGCGTTGTTTCGCAGTGAAGACCCGGCCGCTGTGCTGTTCGAGCAGTGGAGCGTGTGCAAGGACATGGGCCTGACCTACTCCGGCAACGACACCTGGGACCGCATGCTGCAACAAGGCATCCAGTTGCTTGAGCGGTTTGCCCAGGACGGCCGCGTTGACATCCAGCAGCCGCGTTCCTCTCAGCAGATTCAGTTCCGCAAGACGCTCAGCTCGAGCAACGATTTTGTTTCCTATGTTGACGCGATTGGCGAACTCGACGGCACACCGTGCCTTCTGGAATGGAAGACGACCTCCGCCCGATATCCAGAAGAGCCGGCCGGCATTTCGGCACTGGATCCACAACTTGTCTGCTATTCCTGGATGACCGAGATCGACGAAGTTGCCCAGGTTGTTTTCGTGCGCAAGCGCCTAGTCGAAGTGCAGTACCTACGCGCCACCATTTCCGAGGAACAACGCCAGGAGTTCGCAAGTCTGGTCGATGACACGGTCCGAAGGATCGAGTCTGGGCTCTTCCTGCCACACAGCGGCATCCGCTTTCCCCAAAATCCGTGCACGACCTGCCCGTTCATCGGGATCTGCCTCGATAAGCCCGCTTTGGTCGAAGCCGCACTCGTGCGCAAGCCAGGAGTTGATCTTGGTCTGTTTGACGAACTTCTTTACTAGGTATCCGCCGATGCCGCCGAAGCTCAATCGCAAGCGCGCACTGTTTGTCCTGACCAAGATCGACGAGATCCTGGCGTGGGAGAGGCAGAACGAGGCTGAGCGCGACACCCGCTTTGTCGACCTTGGCAGGTATCTGTGCGAGGTGCGGGCGGGACAGTACTGGAGGCTGGAGAACCTGAAGTCGTTTGACGAGTTCCTGGCGAGGCGGTTCCCGGAATCGCGACGGAAGGCGTACTACCTGATGTCGATCCACGAGCACCTGCCGCCGCAGGCGCGAAGGGATCTGAAGGAAGTGGGATGGACGAAGGGGCTGGAGCTAGCGAAGATCGCGCGCCGGGACGGTCAGCACTTCGATTGTGCAACCTGGTTGCACAAAGCCCGGGAACTACCGAAGGAGGAGTTTAGGCAAGCGGTGGAGAAGGAATTGACGGGAAGGGAAGAGGAGCCGTCGGAGCTGATTTACTTCAAGGTCTACAAGAGCCAGATCCCGGTGGTCGAACAGGCAATCGAAACAGCAGCCCTGATGCTGGGTACGGACAAATCGCGCGGCTACTGTCTGGAGATGATCTGTGCCGACTTTCTCGCCGGTGCGCACCTCGACAACGGCAACCCAGAGATCCTGCTCAACTCGATCTCACGCTACTACAAGTTCTTGCCCGGCGAACAGCAACAGGCCTTCCTAGAAAACCTGCGTCAGAGGGCGTCCTGAAATGATTCATCCCAAGACCACTCCCTTGCGGCTCGACCCTTTATCGTACGAAGCTCTGCGCCAGGAGATCCTGCGTCGCGATAACTGGAGATGTCAATCCTGTGGTTCGATGTCGAATCTTGAGGTGCACCACCGGCAATTCCGCAGCCACTCAGGATCCGACTCCGAGGAAAACTTGATCACGCTCTGCGCGGATTGCCACCATAAGAGTCATCGCTGTCGTTAAAACAAAATAGAAAGATCAGTCAACGAAAAATACTTGATTGCGTCGAGAACCAAACGATTCTGCGACCACGTACAAGATCGAGATTCCCAGTTTTGGTAGTTGAGTCTTGCTCTCGCGGCCGCGACGCGAAGTATGAGACGACCCCGAAAGTCGATTGTCTCTGCCCCAACCCGGGTGCTTGCGGTCAAGAATGACACTAGGGCGTGTTCACACTAAGTCAACAATCTTCTAGTTGAAGTGGCGTCAAATATGGGCCGTCTACGACGCGCCTACCTGTCAGCTTTGACAGTTGTCACCTGAGTGTCCGCTTCGTACGATTTGCGTGCAACCTTCCCTCAAAGTATTTGTGCCCGGGAAAAGCTTGCATTGGGTGTCGTTACACGCGTGAAAAGGCGGGGCCTACCACAAAAATGCGAGGGACTTGGTCAGTGATGGCGAGAACGAAATAAGAATCCTAAACGCAACTTGACCGCTCGTTTTGCAATACGGCCGGTCTAAAATTTTGGAGGGAAAAGTGGCACAAATCGATAACCAAGGAAATTTTTTTGCTGAAGTTTGTCCGCCGCACTCGGATACCGAGAAAGCCTTCGATCTTCTCAAGAATCGTGATCTAAACATCATGACGTCGGCCATCGCTCTGATTGGCTGTCTGGTACTAAGTATTACCATGGCGGCTCAAGATCTCCCGACTAGCGTTTTGCCCTACGGACAGCAACTGCCAGCCTCTGTCAACGCGTCACTGAAGGCACCATTTACGCAGGCTTACCAAGGCCCGACCGTCCATTTTCAGCAGGTGGGTGAAAGTGCCGCTGCGACCGTCCGTGCGTCGCATCCACAACCAGCAGTCGGTGCAGGCGAGGTAGTGCGCATCACTCTTGATGATGCACAGCAACGGGCAGCAGGAGCGAGCAATCCCCTCCTGCGACTCGGAGAGCTCCAAGTCGAAGCCGCGAAGCAGCACCGGCTGGGCGTGGAGTCACTCTACTTTCCGAACCTCGGCAGCCAGTTTGACAACCTTCACTTCAATAAGCGCCCGGGCGCGGTGATCGGTTTGGTAGGTCCTCTGGGGAACCAGCATGAAGTGGACGTGAACATATTCAAGAAGGATGAGACCGTGGTCAACCTTTCCGCGGTTCAGCCCGTCACACCGCTTATGGCAATCTATCAACTCGTGAAAATCGCGCGCGCAGACGAGAATATCGCCCGAGCGAAGGCGGGCATGCCGGTGGCAGAAACCGCGAGCAGAGTTGAAAAAAACTATTTCGATTTGCTCGTCGCCGAACGGGAGCTGAAGAGCGCGGAGGCAGAGTCAAGGAAAATCCAAGGCAAATGGCTGACGGCGAGCAGTTCTGGGGTCGCAAGTATCTCGACAGAACAAGAGAAGGACATGATTGCCGCCGAAAAGGCAGTCGTGGTTCCGGCCAGCAAAGTTAAGGAGTTGACCGCGTCACTGAACGACATCCTTGGCCTGCCGGAAGGAACAACGCTGGAACTCGTCGCCCCCGAACCTTTCGTTGAAAACTTATCGCTGACCGAAGTTACCGACCAAGCGATGGCGGCGAACGCCGAGGTGATAGAGGCGGAGCAAACGGCGGTAAAGGCGCACGCGGCCAACAAAATATCAAAGTTGGAGTATGGTCCCAGCGTCGCGATCGTCGGCGGTTATGCAAATCAAGCCGCCATATCAAGCTTTCTTTTTGCCCGGGCCCAAGGCTATATCGGCGTCATTGGCACGTTCACCATCTTTGATTTCGGCAAGCGCGAGCATGGAGTGAAAGAAAGCAAAGCAAACGCCGAAGCGGCAGATCTGGGCGTGAGTTTGACCAAGGCCAAAGTCGCGGCGGCGGTCAAAAGCAGCTATTACGAACTGGAACGCTCTCGGCAATTTACTCAATTGGCGCGCCGGATGGCGTCGGCCACCCGAATTGTTGAGGCGAGCTACCAACCAGATAACCCGGAAGTTGAATCGGCACGCGCAAAAGTGGAAGCGGACATGTTTCGGGCCGAGCTCGAATATCGTCAGGCCTACGCGCGTTTGAAGAGTCTCATTGGCGACAAATGAGTGGAAACGCAGTAAACAATCAAGCGGAAAAAAGCTGGAGTAGAAGCAGAGATATTTCAGGCTGGTCTTGAGTAGCGTCATGTGGTGGCCAGACTAAAGAGTAAATGGGGGAACTTTTGAGACAGATAAATCTAGTACTAATCTGCGCATGCCTCACGCTGGGGTGTGCTTCGCCATTGTTGGCGCAACCGACGAGCCCGTGGTTACCAGCACCGCATAGTGTCAATGCCGATGCCGATGCGGCTCCAGAATCTAGAGCCACGTCTTTGGACTCGATTGCTGCGCCGACCCTTGCGATTAACAGCGCGCTACCAGCCGCTGGAGAAGCTGATTCTGCTGGCGCCGCCGGTGGTGGCGGTCAAGGCGGGACTGCCTCCAGCGGGACTGACAATGACGACCAGTGGCATTTCGCGGTGAGTCCTTATCTCTGGTTGCCCGGCGTGCACGGAACCGTGGGCGCGTTTGACCGCAACGCCGACATCAAGGTGAGCGCCGCCAATCTGCTGTCGCACTTCCGCCTTGGAGTGTTGGGGGCAGGCGAAGCTCGTCGCAACCGGATCGTCTCCACACTCGACTTTCTGTATCTCAGACTCGGCAGTGACAAAGCGATCCCGTTCCCGCCGCAGGAGGGGGTCATTTATGCGAACCTTACCGCGAATATCGTCATTCTCACTCCAAAAGTCGGCTACCGCCTGATTAATCAGGAAAAACTCAAGGCCGATTTCCTGACTGGCTTCCGGTACTGGTACTTCGGCGAGAACCTGTCGTTTAATCCCGCAAACGCGCTGAATTTTTCCAAATCACAGAATTGGGTCGATCCGCTGGTGGGTGGGCGAGTTATAACGCCCCTTTCACCGAAGACTGGAGTCACCATAGCGGGCGATGTCGGTGGCTGGGGGACCGGCTCCCAACTCGAATATCAGGTAGTCGGTCTTCTTGGATACAAAATCAAACCGAACCTGACCTTGCAGGCCGGATATCGTTACCTGTATTTCGATTATCAGAGATTCACACAGGTGAATCCCCGGATCAATCTCGCTTTTTCCGGCGTTATTTTTGGCGCCACCTGGAATCTGAAGTAAATGCAAAGGGCTATTGATAGATAGTGCACGCTCCTCATTTGACACACCGGGGGCACGGTGTGATTTTTGTTCGCTAATTTTATGAGTTCACCAGAGAAGGCTTCGGCGGGCCGCGTTGTCGACCGTGCGCCCGATCACCCTGCATCCCTGCCGAAGTGGTTGAGAGTGCTGCGGAGGATTGGAATCACGATCGTGTGGTTCATTCTCGCGCTGCTTACTTTGTGGGCAGTGGCAGCTCTTTACGTCGATTTTCGGATTGCGGCGTTACGCATCCCAGTGACTTTGATCTACGTCGCTGGGGTTATCGCGATTTTATTCAAGCTCCGATCCCGTTGGGCTGGCGCGGCGCTGTGTCTTGTGGGCTTTTGTTGCGTGCTGACGTGGTGGCTTACGTTAGAGCCTACGAACGAGGCGAATTGGCAACCGGACGTCAGTCGAACTGCCTGGGCGGAGATGGATGGGGATCGGATCACAATCCACAATTTGCGCAACTGCGACTATCGGACCGAAACTGACTACTCAAACTGCTGGAGCGACCGGACACTCGATCTTTCCCAGATCCGGGCCGCCGACTTATTCCTGACGAACTGGGGAATACCCTTCGCCAGTCACCCGATTGTGAGTTTTCAATTTGGCGACGACCAGCACGTCGCGTTTTCGATTGAGGCGCGATACAAAGCGGGTCAGGCGTACTCGACGGTTCTTGGGTGTTTTCGCCAGTACGGACTGATTTTTATTGCGGCGGATGAGCGCGACGTTATTCGATTGCGCACCAACTACCGCAAAGATGAGGAAGTGTACCTGTACCGCCTCCAAGGACAACCCGAAATGGCACGGGCCATGTTCCTCACCTATGTCACCTACCTGAACAAATTGAAAGATCATCCCGAGTGGTACAACGAAGTCACAAGAAACTGCACGACTACTCTCCAAAAACCACTTGCTGCAGACGTCAGCAACCCACAACCCTGGAACTACCGGTTCTTGCTGAATGGCACGCTGGATGAGTTGCTCTACGACCGGGGACGCCTGGTCAGTGGCGGACTTTCATTTCGAGAGTTGAAGCAACGTGAGCACATCAACGCCGCGGGCCAAGCGGCAGGCCTCTCTCCTAATTTCTCTGCGCTGATTCGAGTGGGACGGGTCGGATTCTGAGTCGTACTAGACGTTGAAGAAATCGGAGGTCGCCATGAAACGTAGCTGCCCATCTGAAGGCACTTGCTCGTATTCTTATTTTCTTTCCTTGAAGATCGTGCTTGCTCTGCTCTCTCTCATCGTGTCTCCACTCTTTGCGGTTGCGCAGAACGGACAAGCGCCTCCGAAGCGACTGACGATCGGGGTTGCACTCGAAGGCGGTGGCGCGCTTGGACTTGCCCACATCGGAGTGCTGCGGTGGTTTGAGCAGCACCACATCCCGATTGACTATCTCTCCGGAAACAGCATGGGCGCCCTGGTGGGAGGCATGTACGCGACCGGCAAGACCCCGGACGAACTCGAAGTGCTGGTCAAACACATCGACTGGCCGCTGGTTATTGGGGGTGCAACCCCCTATCAAGACCTCTCGTTCCGCCGCAAGGAAGATGCGGCCGCGATTCAAGACGACCTGGTCATTGGTTTCAAACACGGGGCGACGCTCCCATCCGGATTGAGTTCGGGGCATCAAATCAGCCTCATTATTGACCATGAAACACTGGCCTATTCGTCAGTGAAATCGTTCGACGACCTGCCTATCCCCTTCCGCTGCGTTTCCACCGAGCTGATTTCGAAAAAGGCGCATGTCTTCTCTACAGGTCCGATTGGTCTGGCGATGCGGTCTAGCATGTCTCTGCCCGCAATCTTCGATCCCATCCGCGACCAAGGTCGCGTCTATGTGGATGGTGCGTTGGTCGACAACCTGCCCACGGATCTGGTGCGCGACATGGGGCCCGATGTGGTGATCGCGATTCATCTCCAGGTCGCTCCCGCCACCGCCAATGAAATCCAATCTCTGTTTAGTGTTCTTGGACAGTCGATCACGGTCGCCACCGCAAACTCGGAGCTGCGGGGAATGGAGGCTGCCGACATCGTTGTCAAGGTGGATCTTCAGAAATACACCAGCCTGGAATTCAACAAGGCGGACGAAATGATCCAGAAGGGAATGGAGGCAGCAGAGGCGAAAGCTAAAATCCTGCAGCCTTATGCTCTCGATCAAGCCGCATGGGACGAATACATTACACATCGCAATGCGCGCAAGAGAGCGGCCGCGGGTATTCCGCAATTTGTAAAAGTGGAGGGTGCGAACACCGACGCGGAGAAGAAGATGGAAAAATTTCTCCAGCCTCTGGTCGGCAAGCCGATCGACACGCCGGCGCTGGATACCTATCTGACTCGCCTGACCGGAGTGGGCAGATTCGAAAGCGCTTCCTACGGATTGACCGAGAATGACGGCCAAGTCGGCCTGCTGATTACTGTCCGCGAGAAGAATTATGCTCCGCCTCTTCTGCAACCTGCCGTTGTAGTGGACGGCTCGGAACCCCAGAACGTCACCTCCTCTCTGGGAGGACGGTTGACGATTCTCGACATCGCAGGCTACGGCTCGGAATTGCGCACGGACTTTCAGTTCGGAAACACCTATGGGATTTCCACCGAGCTCTACAAGAGATTCACGCAGACCACCCGGTGGTTCTTCGCGCCGCGCGTGAGCGCAAATAACACAGCGCAGTGGTTCTACTCCCACAACGATCCCCAGGCTGACTATCGCATCGGGAGGGCTGAATTTGGAATTGACCTCGGTTACGCGGTGAGCCGGTTCAGCGAAGTCCGCGCGGGCTACGAAGTCGGCTATCTGGATGCAAGCCTGAAGCTCGGTACTCCGGCGTTTTCATCGGTCAGCGGAGAAACAGGCGCTTCGCGGTTTCGTTTCGTCACCGACCACCGGGATAATCCGGTCATTCCGCGCCAGGGTTACTTGGGCGAGGTGGATTTCCACTGGGTAGATACGAGCCCGGGAGCGGCCAGCTCGTTTCCAAATCTGGAGGCGAGAACCGAGTTCTTCAAAGCCGTGTCCCGGCCGGCTTCTGTCTTCCTGGAAGCTCAGGGTGGGTCGACCATCGGCTACAACCGCACCGGCATTCCTCAATACTTCCTCGGAGGAACGACCGGGTTGTTTGCCTATGGTCAGAACGAAGCGCGCGGAGATCAGTATTATCTCTTCCGCGTGGGATACCTGCACAGACTTCTCGATCTCCCGCCCTTCCTCGGCAGTGGTATCTACGGCGTCACATTCTATGAGGTTGGAAAAATGTTCAACGACCCGACCGTGAGCAAACTTCCCACGGACGGCGCCGCCGGGATTATTGCGCGTACCGCAATTGGCCCCGTGTTCATCGGTGGCAGCGTCGGAGACACCGGACACGCCGCATGGTTCTTTGCCCTGGGCCGCGTGTTCTAGCCCACGCGCGTGTGACTCCGGTCTGCCGGTAATGCGGGACTAATCCCGAGGTTCCCAATGCCTTCCCGTGCTTGCTGTCACTTCTGCCAGTAGCCGAAGAGCGACGAAGTCCGTACAGTCGGCTGTTCGCAGGAAGCTCAGTTCCGACTGTCTTAATTAATAAGGAGAAAGAGGTAATCGTGAAGTCGTCAATAAGAGAGAAACTTGCTTTGTGGGCACTGGTGGCATTGATCCCATTAGCTTTGCCGCTGCGGGCACAAGAGACGCCAGTCGGAGTAACCGGCGCTGAGGTTGCCACGGAGGCAACTCCAGCGGCTGCGTCGAACGCGGAGGAATTAAGAAAACAGTCGCAAAATCCCATCGCCAACCTCATCAGCGTTCCGGTTCAGGAAAACTGGAATTTCGGCATCGGGCCGTCCGACCGCACCCAGAATGTGATGAACATCCAACCAGTGATTCCCTTCAGCATAGGGAAAGACTGGAACCTCATAACCCGCTGGATCACACCGGTTATCTACCAGCCACTTCCTGTGCCGCTGCCGTCCGGGCAAGTTGATCAACAGACCGGGGTCTACGGCTTGGGAGACATAAACCCTTCCTTCTTCCTCTCGCCGAAGAAGAGCAAGGTAATTTGGGGCGTCGGCACGACGTTCGTGTTTCCGACAGCAACCAATACGACCTATCTCGGCCAGGGGAAATTCAGCGTGGGACCGTCGGTGGTTGCGCTCGTCCAGCCCTCACATTTTACGGTCGGTATTCTCATCAATAACTACTGGTCTGTAGCCGGTCATTCCGATCTCGATAAACCTGCCGTGAACCAGTTCCTCCTGCAGTGGTTTGTCAACTACAACATGAAGAAGGGCTGGTACCTCAAGACAGCGCCCATCAACACCGCCAACTGGAGAGCAACCAACGATAACGTGTGGACGGTGCCCGTCGGCGGCGGAGTGGGAAGAATCATGAAGCTTGGATTCCAGCCGGTGAACCTCTCCGCGGAGTTCTACGGTAACGCCAAGTATCCCGCTGGAACTTCGCCTTGGACCATGCGGCTGTCATTCACGTTGCTGTTCCCCAAGTTAACCAAGCAGCAGGAGAAGATGTTGCTCGAGCAAAAACTGAAACAGATGAACCAGGAGCAACCACAGAAGTGAGTGACTTGTCCGAGTGCAAGGCTGTAGAGGAGTCTCGATCAAGCTTCGGCGAGACGGGAGAGTTTCCGATGAACACCCACTATTTTCCTCACCCGACGGTGCAGGCGATGTTCCTTTTGGATGAGACCGGAGACGATCTACCAACAGCCATAGCACTGGCTCTGATGAATGTTCGGAAGAATAAGGAAATTGAAGACGACCGCTACTGGGTCGCGGTGGTGGAGGCACTGACCCAGCAACAGCCGGAAAATTAGATTCACCGTCTGGCGGAAAGGATCTCGATGAGCATTGGCCAAGGGCTTCTCGGCTTCGACATTGCGCCCCCCGTGGCGTGGCGCGACGACTGGGGATGGGGTGCGCCACTAATCATATTGACGGTGGTCATCCACGTGTTAGGGCTTGGACTCGTGAACAGAAAAGCTGTCGAGTTTTTTGACCGCAGGATTCACCACAGTTACCCGACGGCTCAGTTCGCGTTGGTCATAAGCGCGGTGACCGTGCTGGCAACTGCCTTACACGCAGCGGAGGCAGGGGCGTGGGCCCTCTGCTTTCTGTTTCTCGGCGCTCGACCCGACTTCAAGTCTGCGATGCTCTATTCGCTGGGCGCGATGACGACGTACGGGTCAGGTCTGCTTCTGGAACAACAGTGGCGGCTGCTGGGAGCGATCGAGGCCCTGAGTGGTTGGCTGCTGTTCGGAATGACCACGGCGTTCTTGTTCGGCACGATTCAAAAGTGCTATCAGATCATTGGCCTGGAAAAGCCCTCGCATTCCCATGCCCGGAGGGAGGACTGATGTCCGATGCATCGTCAAACGTTGATTTCGCTCAAAAGATTCACGAGCACAGTCATCATCCGTCTCCAGCCGACCACCGCACGAAATGGGTTGAGATCGTCGAGGCGGTGGTGCTCGCAATTGTTGCAGTAGCCACTGCATGGAGCGGCTACCAGGCATCGAAGTGGGGAGCTCTTTCGGCTCAGTATTACAACCTGGCATCGCGCACGACGGTTCTGTCCCAGGAAAAGGCTACACTGGCCGGACAAGACCGCCTCGACGACATTACGACCTTCAATGGTTGGGTTGCCGCGATGGTTACAGGCAAAGAAAAGTTGGCCGCGTTCTACCAGCGCCGATTCCGGCCCGAATATGCCGCTGCCTTTGCGGCGTGGTGGAAACTTGACCCGATCAACAATCCCTCCGCGCCACCGGGTCCCCTGTTCATGCCTGAGTATACGGATGTAAACAAGCAGGAGTCTGCGAAGCTGGCCGAGCAGGCGAAAGAGTACTTCGAGAATGGTGTGAACATGCGGGAAACTGGTGACCGGTATGTGAAGGTCACGGTATTTCTGGCGACGGTGCTCCTTCTGACCGCCCTCAGCCAACGATTCGAGATTTTCGGGCCGCGTGTCGCGGTGGTGGCGGTCGCGTTCACGTTGCTGGCTTTGAGTACATATTCACTGTTGACTCTTCCTCGAGCCTAAGCTTGGTTGCACGCCGAGGCGCAAGACGCTGATCTTCGGCTAATGCGTAGCCATCGGGTCTGGATCCGCTTATTTTCGTTCGTTATACAGTTTTTTTGTTTCGGTCGTTATTCCAAGAGCGTCACATTACCGGTTGCCAGGTCGTAGTACGCTGCCACAACCTTCACCGCATTTTCTTTCACCAGTCCAGAGATGACCGTAGAGGATTCTCGCAGAAGCGCTGCCTGGATCTTTGCATTTGCCTTGGTCGCTGCTTCCAGATTTGATCCCGCCTGATCTACCGCCGGCTGGATATGTGGGTAGAGCGCGCTAATCTGCCCGGGGACGCCCTTGGCTTGAATCGTCGCCTTTACCGCGCCGCAACCAGCATGCCCCATGACGAGAATCACCTTCGTGCCAAGCACCCCCGCTCCGTATTCGAGACTGGCAATGATCTCGGAGGTGACAATGTTGCCGGCGATCCGAGTCACAAAAATATGACCAATGCTCTGGTCGAAGATGAGTTCGACGGGAACACGCGAATCGGCACAAGACAACAAGGCCGCGAACGGCTCTTGTTTCTCTATCGTGTTTTGCTTCAGGATCGCCAGGTCCTGATCGAAGGCGATCATACGGCCGGATACGAATCGCCGGTTGCCATCCATCATTGCCTGGAGCGCGGCATCGGGGGTGAGCTTGCTCTGCGCCATGACCTGTCTCGGGGCAAACTCCATACCTGCTGCTGCAACTAAACCGGCCATCGTCCCGCTTGTGGCCATTTGCAGAAAGCGGCGCCTTGACGAATTGGAGATCGAAGCTGGAAGTCTGCCTTCGTCCGAAGCCGACGCACTCTGCTCTGGTCTTGAACCTGCCGTGTTTGACTCAAATGGGGTAGTCATAAGCTTGGTTTCCTTTCTGCCCTTGTCAGCTTTTTTATCGTGGGGATGATTCTGGCCCATTATTCCCATCGGAGATACTAGCACCACTCGCAAAATTGACAGTCCGTCCTCAACCGGGTTCGGCGTTAGGGCCGGTTGCGACGATACCAATGCTTGCCCAAGCGCTGTCAGTTCTGCCAGTCGCCTCATCCAGCGCTGGGCGTGACACTATAGTTTGGGTTGAAGGAAAACAATTATGAAACGGAAGATGCTTGTTGCGGGATTGCTATGGTGCAGCCTGTTCGCGTTCGCGCAGGACCAGAGTAGCCAAGTCGTCAACATCAATATCAAGGTTTCGCGGTCGGTTCCTGCCGTAAATTACCTGACGAATTCTTCCACCCGGATCGACTTCAATGGAACACCTCTTTTGCCTTTCGCCCTAGGCAGTGCCAGGGTGGATAACAAGAAAGGACTGATGTCGGTGGATTCCAGCTTCTCGAAAATGTCATCCGCCACCCAGTTTGGACCGGAATTCCTCACTTATGTCGTGTGGGCGATTACTCCGGAAGGACGAGCCAGCAATCTGGGTGAGCTGCAGCTCAACGGTGATAAAGGAAAGCTGAGTGTCACTACCCGGCTGCCAAATTTCGCGATGATCGTGACGGCCGAACCTTATTTTGCAGTGTCGGCGCCGAGCGAAATGGTCGTGCTGCAGAACGTGCCGCGTGAAAATACCCAGGGCGCCACAACGCCTGTCACCGCGACCTTGTTGAGCCGCGGTACGTATGAGGGAGCGAATCTTGAGCCTTTCAGCATCAATCCCAAGGTTCCGCTGGCAGTATATGAAGCTCGTAACGCCCTCCGTATCGCTCGAACTGAGGGCGCGGAGAAGTACGCTCCCAACGCGTGGGCCAACGCAAGCGAGACCGCGGCACAGATGGAAAGTTATCTGGCAGGAAAACAGAAGGACCCTATTATTACGGCCGCGCGAAATGCTGCCCAGCAAGCTGAAGATGCGCGCTCGATCGCCGTCAAACAAAAAGCCGCCGACAAGATTGCGGCGGAGAAGAGTGCTGAGGAAGCCGCGAAGGCTGCAGCGGCAGCGAAACTTGAGCAGGAGCAGCAACAAGCCGCACAGCGGGAGGCCCAGCTGACGGCCGAGAGGGAAGCCGCTGCAGCGCGAGCTGCACAATCCGCTGCCTTGGCTGCTCAGGAGGCGCAATCCCGGGCACAAGCGGAAGCGGCGAAGAAGCAAGCGCAAGAGGAGGCCGCAAAGTCTGCAGCCGCCGCGGCCCAGGCGGAACAGCAGCAGCAACAACTCCGCGCCCAGTTGCTTGCCCAGCTCAACGCCGTATTGCAAACTGTCGATACACCACGGGGATTGATGATCACCATGGCTGACGTTCTGTTCGCTTCCGGCAAGTACCAGCTCTCGCAGGACGCGACCCTCAAGCTGGCCAGGCTGTCCGGCGTCATTTCGGCGCATCCCGGGCTGAAGTTGCGGATTGAGGGTTACACCGACAGCACTGGAAGCGAGGCCTTCAACCTGACACTATCCAGTCAAAGGGCAGATGCGGTGCGAACGTTCCTGATCGGACAGGGATTGCAGCCGGGAGACGTTACATCCGCGGGAATGGGTCCGGCCGATCCGGTTGCGAGTAATGATACGGCGGCCGGTCGGCAGCAGAACCGGCGAGTAGAGATCATTGTGTCGGGCGAGGCGATTGGAACCAAAATCGGCGGATAGGAGAATCAGTCTTCTGTTCGCCTGATCTTCTGTGCTACTAACTTTCCGTTCGCCTGATCTTCCGTTCGCCCGATCTTCTGTGCGATGGAGTGGCGCTGCAAACTTGCTCACGAAAATTAAGGAGAGATTATATTTACTTTGTACGGTATAGTACGTAGTTAAGTCTCACATCGGCTTCCCGGGGGCTCTTTATGTCTGCGCTTCGAAGGCCGCCAACCGCGCCACGCATTATCCGAAATGGAAAGAAGTCCTTTGATCCCCAGGATTTTCTAGCCCGCTCGGGTATCGGCAAAACGGTTCATCGCTATATCCCGAAACAGGTGATCTTTTCGCAGGGAGACCGCGGCGACTCTGTCTTCTATCTCCGGGAGGGGAAGATCAAGCTCACCGTCCTCTCGAAACAAGGGAAGGAAGCGACGATCGCGCTGCTCGGCCCTGGCGATTTCCTTGGAGAGGGGTGCATCGCTCACGATCAGCCCCTCCGTTTGGCGAGCGCCACTACAATCACACCTTGTTGTGTCTTGAAGATCGACAAGGCACAGATGTTGCGCACGCTGCACGAGGAACACAAATTCTCCGACCTGTTTGTGGCGTATGTGATCGAACGTCAAAACCGCACCCAGGCAGACTTGGTGGATCAACTATTCAATTCAAGTGAAAAACGGCTGGCGCGGGCGCTCCTGATATTGGCCCGCTTCGGGAAAAAACGGACGTCCGAGACCGTCGTTCCCAACATAAGTCAGGAGACGCTGGCGGAAATGATTGGGACGACACGCTCTCGAGTGAGTTTCTTCATGAACAAGTTTAGAAAACTTGGTTTCGTCGATTACAACGGTGAACTGCACGTGCATAGTTCGCTTCTTGGTGTTGTTCTTCACGAGTAGCGCAGAGTCGGTTTCCCGACCCGGTCATCGTCGTTCATTCGTCCCAAATTGAGACTCTCACTAGACCATTTTTCACAGCATGTGCAATTTTGAACAGACAAATAATTCTTCCCGCTTCTAAAGTTTCGGCTTCCAAACTTTCTGGCCAAAGGTGTACTATGTTGTGTCCGTCGTGCAGGTCGGCCCACTATGCGGAAATGGCTGCTGAGATCAACATCCATTTTCGCGGTCTAGAAAATCTCGATAAGCCAGGCGTCTTGCTTTTCCCGCAAGTTGTAGTGTGCTTGGATTGCGGCTTTTCGCGGTTTACCGTTCCGCAAGAAGAACTGGCGCCGCTGAAGCGGGACAGACGAAAGGGAGAATCGCAGGGCGTTCTTGACGATGTTGCAGTTCGCGGCGGGGTTGTGTTTTGAGCGTGGGGCTGCGACCGCGATCCAGAATGCTTGTATTTTCTTACTGATTGTGACAAAGATCACAACAGAATTGTGACAAATGGTTGATAATAACCGTTCACTTAATCTGAACTAAAGCGTTCACCCAATTAAGCCGCCGACCATACCGTGGGAAATTCGATTCGGGATGGAGTCGACGCAGGAACTCGGGGAGTGAGCGTCCTATCATTACCACCTTTGTGAGCCCCGCAGGCGCCGTGCTGGAGGTGCAAAAATGATTAATCGTTCTCGCATTCTGATTGCCGACGATCACAATCTGGTGGCCGAGCTGTGCAAGCGGCTGCTGGAAGCCGAATTTGACGTGGTCGGTGTAGTCAGCGACGGTCGCGCCCTTGTGCGCTCCGCGCGCGCGTTGAAGCCAGACGTGATTGTGCTTGATATTGCTATGCCCATCCTGAACGGATTGGACGCGGGGCAGCAGGTGAAAGCAGCGTTGCCAGAAGTCAGGTTGGTCTATCTGACCATGAATGACGACATGGAAGTGGCTGCCGAAGCCTTCCGGCGCGGAGCCTCAGGATATCTGCTGAAGACCTGCGCGGCGGCTGAAATGGTGACCGCAGTTCGCGCCGTGTTGCGGGGTAAGACGTACATGTCGTCGGCGCTGTCGCGAGATACGGTCAATTTTTTGCGGCGGCAGGAGAAGGACCTGGTGAAAGAAGATGATCGCCTAACCGAACGACAGCGCGAAGTGCTGCAGTTGTTGGCCGAAGGAAAGGTGATGAAAGAAGTTGGCAGCATCCTCAACATGACGACCCGAACGGTGGCCTATCACAAGTACCGCATGATGGAAGTGCTGGGCGCCAATAGCAATGCTGAACTGGTCAAGTACGCGGTTAGGAACCACATGGTAGCCGCTTAGACGGAGCCGGGTGCAATCAGCAAACCGCTACTGACAAATTGCGTATTCTTAAGAACTGCTTCCACGGCCGCGAGTAGGTCGATTCCCGCTCTCGCCTTCAAAACATAGCCCCATGCCCCCGAGCTCAGAGCTTCTTGCACAACGTCGGCGGAAGACTCCTGGGTCACGAAAATTATTTTGGATTCCGGCGCAATTTTGCGAATTCGTCGAGCGACTGCGATGCCATTCAGTGTTGGGAGTCCCAAATCAAGGAGAATCAAATCCGGTTTCAGTTCTTCCGCTTTCTCAACCGCCTCGAGTCCATCTGCGACTTCGCAGATAACCTGTAGATTTGGCAGTTTCTCTACGGTCGAAGTGATAAAGCGCCGGAAGGGAGCGAAATCCTCCACGACAAGAATCCTCACAACTGACATTGTGTCGATGATGACACCAGCCATGGCCCAGTCGGGCAAAAACTAAAAGTTGTCAACCTCACGCACGATAGCAATAAGTAGCCGGTACGCCATCGTACATTTAGCCAAATGGCGCTCCGATTAAAACGTTTCAATTCCGCCTTGGCGAGTCGGCTGCCAAGAGCCTTCCATAAGATAGGCCGAAACCGAGCTGTCAGTTTTACCAGTAGGCACGGGCGCCGAGGTCCCGTAGCATCCTCTACGTCAGGCTTCTCGCTTTACCCATCGAGCGCAGTTGGCTCGTACAAATTCAAGAATACAGCGAACGAAAGGACATTCTCATGAAGAACAGATGGAAAAGTATCTTAGCGTATACGGCATTGCTGTGCACCTTGTGTGCCGGACTGGCCTATGGCGCGTCGAACGGTAAAAAAATCAAGATCACCGGATTGATTACCGGACGAAACGGAGAAAATTTGACGGTGAAGAACCTGCAGGGATCGACCAATGTCACGGTCGTATTGACCGATAGTACGAAGGTTCAGAGCCCGAAAGGCTTAGGCTTGCGTCACTCGGAGCAGTCAGTCACGGCTCTGATTCCGGGGCTGAAGATCCAGATCGAAGGCACCGGCACTGACACACAGATCGAGGCCAAGACGATCACGCTCCAGAAGGACGATCTACTTCTGGCAGAAACGATTCAGGCAGGGTTGACTCCGACGCAGCAGCAGCAGGCGATCAACCAGGCCAATATTGCCGCCAACAAACAAGGTGTTCAAGAAAACGCGCAAGGGGTGCAGGCTGGCGAACAACGAAGTGCGGCCAATAAGGCAGCCATTGGCGCCAACCAGCAGCAGATCGTGGCCAATCAGGAGGAGATTCAGGCCAACTCCAAGCGTTTCTCTGAACTTTCGGAGTACGACACCACGGCCAAAGCAACTGTCTACTTCGCTAGCGGAAGCTACGTCATTTCCGATAGCGATAAAGAAGCTTTGAAACTGCTGGCGGGAAGCGCAGTGGGCACGAAAGGTTACATCATCCAGGTCAAGGGTTTTGCCGATTCCTCAGGCAATGCCGCCATGAATCAGCAGTTGAGCATGGATCGAGCCCAAGCGGTTATCGCGTACCTGATCCAGAAGTGCGCGGTTCCTGTGCGACACATCGTGGCGCCCGGAGCGATGGGCATTGCTGATCCAGCAGCACCCAATGAGGTAGCTGCGGGACGCGCGGAAAATCGCCGCGTGGACGTCAAGGTGTTGGTCAATAAAGGCGTAGCGGGAGGGATGTAGCCAATATCTTGCCGAAGACCTAAGAGGGCAGATTCTCGGTACTTGGCGTTTCCGAGCACAACTAAAGTGGAGTTGTGCTCGGGAACCGCTGCCTAAGCCCAGTCCGGAACTCAACGGGGAATGCTGGAGCAGGAACCCGCTCGCCGGCTTCTCATACTATTCGGATTGAGACTCGGCGAAGGTCGAAGTTCTAGTCGCGCCGCCCACACCTGACTGACAGTGCAAAGAGCAGCTCATTGCGCCTACTGTCGATCCTAAGCGGCGACGAGGTGGCTTCTGATGGCATACTTGACCAGTTCGGCGTTGCTTTTGGCACCCAGCACTTCCATCATGCGGTACTTGTGATAGGCCACCGTCCGGGTTGTCATGTTGAGGATGCTGCCCACTTCTTTCATCACCTTTCCTTCGGCCAACAACTGCAGCACTTCGCGCTGTCGTTCGGTCAGGCGATCATCTTCTTTCACCAGATCCTTCTCTTGCCGCCGCAGAAAATTAACGGTGTCCTGCGACAGGACCGACGAGATGTACGTTTTGCCTCGTAACACCGTACGCACTGCGGTCACCATCTCAGCCGCGGCACAGGTCTTCAGCAGATATCCCGAGGCCCCGCGCCGGAAGGCCTCCGCAGTTACTTCCATGTCGGAATTCATGGTCAGATAGACGAGCTTAACGTTGGGCAGAATTTCTTTTACCTGCCGGCCCGCATCCAACCCGTTGAGGATGGGCATAGCGATATCGAGCACGATCACGTCTGGCTTCAATATGATTGCGGAGTGCACCAGGGCGCGACCGTCGCTCACGGTTCCCACGACGTCAAATTCGGTTTCGAGAAGCCCTTTGCACAGCTCGGCGATCAGGTTGTGGTCGTCCGCGATCAGAATGCGGGAACGGTTAATCATATATTCTCCTTGTCATCATCATCATCGTCATCATCTCCAGATTGCTGTCGTTGCAATGACACAACTTACGCCGCTGGCGGTCCTAATTCCGTACCCGTGTGCCGCTTGCGATCTGTTCTAATTCGTTTCTGGGGATCGTGAAGCGGGTAGAACCGCAGTCCAGGCAGACCAGAAGCGTCGGGACGAACAAAACGCCAGGATTGCTGAGATTATGAGGACTGGGGAAGTGGATGTTGATCTCCGCGGTAAACTCTGCCTGATTTTCAGGGTTGCACGATGAACACAACATGACCGCTCTCTCCTCTGGACCTGGATGGACGGCTGAAATCCGATTAGAATCGGGTGTTTTGGAACTTCTGCGGTTCGCACTCCGCAGATGTGTCTATTTGGTAAGGCGTGAAACGGGGGGGCAAAGTCGCAACCGAGCGGATAAAAAATAAAGAAAATGAATAAATGGGGATGCTGATCTGCGACCAGATGTGCGACCAGAAGACACCGATCGGTTCTGTGTTTTCACCTTCCAAGGTGTAAAGTGTTGAAACTACGGAGGTACGGATTGACTCAGCCGTCTACTCATGAGGTGACCCAGCTGCTTAGAGCCTGGACGACCGGAGACGAACAGGCTCTGGATAGGCTCACCCCACTTGTGTACGAGCAATTGCGCCACGTTGCGCGGCATTTCATGGCCGGGGAACGGCCCGGCCACGTGCTGCAAACCACTGCCCTCGTCAACGAGGTCTACCTGAAGCTAGTCGACTGCGGACAAATGAACTGGCAGGATCGAGCTCATTTTTTTGCCGTGTCGGCGCAGCTGATGAGGCGTATTCTGGTCGACTTTGCCCGCTCCCGCGATTACCAGAAGAGGGGAGGCGGTGCGCTTCACATTTCCTTGGACGAAACGCCCTCGATCTGCGACGAACCCAATATGCAATTGGTCGCGCTCGACGATGCGTTGAAAGCGTTGGCCGCCGTCGATGAGAGGAAAAGCAAGGTTGTCGAAATGCGATTTTTTGGCGGATTAAGTATCGAGGAAACGGCCGAAGTATTGAAGGTCTCATCCGAAACGGTGCAGCGCGATTGGAGATTGGCGAAGGTTTGGCTCCTGAGAGAGTTGAGTGAGGAGAGTCGACGTGGAGCCTGAACTCTGGCGTCGAGTGGAAGATTTGTATCACCGCGCGATGGAATTGGAGGAGGGCCGCCGCACTGAATTCCTGGAACGCTCTTGTGGGAACGACGAGGTCCTCCGGCGCGAAGTCGAGTCACTGCTGGCACAGGAGAAAAATGCCGAGCATTTCATAGAGTCGCCCGCGCTCGAGGTTATGGGCAAGATGGTCGCTCACGAATCCGGGACGACGGAGAGTGTAAGCCACCTGATCGGCAGCAACGTTTCTCACTATCGCGTGGTCGAGAAGCTCGGCAGCGGTGGCATGGGCATCGTCTTCAAGGCCGAAGACGTGCAGCTCGGCCGCTTTGTCGCGTTGAAATTCCTCCCCGATGAGCTGGCACGAGATCCCCAGGTGCTGGAACGCTTCCGCCGCGAAGCCAGAAGCGCGTCCGCGCTCAATCACCCGAATATCTGCACCATCTACGAAATTGGCAGACAGGAAGGCCAGGCGTTCATCGCCATGGAGTACCTCGATGGCGTCACCCTGAAACAGACGATCGGCAGCGGTCCACTCGATGTCGAGACGCTGCTCTCGTTGGCCACCGAGATTGCGGACGCGCTCGAGGCAGCTCATGGGGAAGGCATCATTCATCGGGATATCAAGTCCGCCAACATCTTTGTCACCAAGCGCGGACACGCGAAGGTTCTCGACTTCGGTCTGGCGAAAGCCACGCATCCGCCCAAAACCGCAAGCGGAGTTCCTGTCTCCGATCTCGCCCAGCACGAACTCACCATCCCGGGTACAGCGCCGGGCACGGTGGCCTACATGTCGCCGGAACAGGCGCGGGCCAAGGACTTGGATGCCCGCAGCGATCTGTTCTCATTTGGCGCGGTGTTGTATGAGATGGCGACCGGCCAGTTGCCGTTTCGGGGAGACAATACCGCGACTCTGTTCGATGCCATTCTGAACCGTGCTCCCATTGCTCCGATACGCCTGAATCCCGAACTGCCCGCCCAACTCGAGGAGATCATCGAGAAGGCATTGGAAAAAGATCGCAATCTGCGTTATCAGAGCGCGGCCGAGATGCGGACCGACCTGCAGCGGCTTAAGCGCGACAGCCAGACCGGCCGGGTCGCGGTGGTGCAGGAACAAGAACAAGACCCGGAGTTCGTCGTGAATACGACGGCGAGTCGCCCTTCTTTGCAGGGCAATCGGAAGGCGGTTTCCAGTTCTGTGATTGCCGCGGCGCCCGACGGACCACCGCGCCGGCGTTGGAGAGTCTGGACCTACTCGGCAATCCTGGCAATCGCCATCGTGCTTGGCGTAGGCCTGTATTTCCGGTTGTATCGTGCAAAGGTATTGACCGAGAAAGACACGATTGTGCTCGCCGACTTTACGAATGCGACGGGCGACGCGGTGTTTGATGACACCTTGAAGCAAGGCTTGGCCATCCAGTTGGAACAGTCGCCATTCCTGAGCCTCGTTTCCGAACAGCGTCTCCGGCAGACTCTGCGATTGATGGGCCAGTCGCCAGACGTGCGAGTCACTCCCGCCATAGCTCAGGAGCTTTGCCAAAGAGTGGACGGGGCCGCCGAACTGGAAGGCTCGATCGTAAGCGTCGGAAGCGAGTATGTTCTGGGCCTCGAGGCGACGAGCTGCGGCACCGGCGATTCCCTGGCGAAGGTTCAGGTAAGAACCGACAAGAAGGAGCACGTCCTGCAAGCCCTCGACGAGGGCGCCACCCACTTGCGCGGGAAGCTGGGGGAATCGCTCAGCACGATCGAGAAGTACGACACCCCGGTTGAACAGGCGACCACTCCTTCGTTAGAGGCCCTGCATGCCTACAGCCTGGGCCACAAGACGAAAGATGTAAAAGGCGATGAAGCGGCTCTCCCTTTGTTCGAGCGCGCCATTCAGCTGGACCCGAATTTCGCCATCGCCTACGCCTTGCTGGGCACGAGTTATTCGAATCTGGGTGAGAGGAACCGAGCGGCGACGAATCTAACCAAAGCCTACGAGCTTCGTGACCGGATCAGTGAGCCGGAGAAATTTTACATCGATTCTCTCTACGACGACCTTGTGATCGGCGATCTGGATAAGGCGCGTGGCGTGTATGAATTATGGATGCAGGTTTATCCGCGGGACGATAGTCCCGTGGCCAACATGGGTCTGGTCCATGGGTATCTCGGTCAGTATGAAAAGGCTCTCGCGCAAGCGGGTGATGCCCTTCGTCTGCAACCGGGAAGCGGTTTGCGATACGCCAATCTCGTCCAGAGCTATCTCCACTTGGGACGCCTGGAGGAAGCACAGTCGTGGGCTCGCGAAGCGCAGGCGAAGCGGCTTGATTCCCCCTATCTGCGCTTGTATATGTACCAGGTAGCTTTTTTACAGAATGATGCGACCGGGATGGCGCAGCAGGTAGGCTGGGCTGCCGGCAAACCGGGCGTAGAAGACGTACTGCTGTCGGTCGAGGCCGATACGGCCTCGTATTCCGGACAACTGGGGAAGGCTCGGGAATTTTCGCGCGATGCAATCGCTTTTTCTGAACCGACGGAACGAGAGACTGCGTCAACCTACGAAGCCGATGCTGCCCTGACCGAAGCCCTCTTCGGCAATACGGCAGAAGCAAGGCACAGTGCTGAGGCTGCCCTCGAGCTTTCGACCGGGAGGTTGGCGAGGTTTGGAGCGGCGTTAGCACTGGCTTTGGCAGGAGATGGCAATCATGCGCAAAAGTTGGCTGAGGAGTTGGAAAAAAGCTTTCCTCAGGACACGGTGGTGAAGTTTAACTACCTACCCACGATTCGCGCCGAGATCGCGGTCAGCCGTCACGATTTCATGGCGGCCGTCGAAGCCCTGAAGATCGCGGCCCCCTTCGAGTTGGGCCAGCCGGGCGATTCTTCGTTTGCGCCCGCTCTATATCCCGTCTATGTTCGCGGCGAAGCGTACCTTGGCGCAAATCGGGGAGGGGAAGCCGCGATCGAGTTCCAGAAAATTCTCGATCATCGCGGAGTTGTGGTGAACGAACCCATCGGCGCGCTCGCTCATCTCGGACTCGCCCGCGCCTACGCGATGCAAAAGGACACGGTAAGATCGCGTGCCGCCTACCAGGATTTTCTGACGCTCTGGAGGAATGCGGATCCGGATATTCCCGTGCTGAAGGAGGCAATGTCGGAATACGCGAAGTCGCAGTAAACAGACTGGGCAGAGATAAGAGATAGAGGAGGTCGGTGCCGGCTCCGATCGAGGCAACCAGGATCGGAGGTACGCCTGTTAAAGTTGACAGTTCATGGCAGACTGGCCTAAGAGTATAAGACGAGCTGGCAAGGTTGCGATCTGCTCCTTGGCAACATTTTTTCCCACTACATCGTTAGAAAGGAAAACAATATGAAACGAATTTCTTTCGTGACGTATTTTTCTCTTGGACTGCTGGTGCTGGCCTCCCAGATTTCAGTCTTCGCGCAGACGCCCCCGGCACCCGCCGGACCCCCCGATCTACCGGCACAGTACGCGGCGACGGCGGTCGGCCAGGCTGGCTCAGCCGCCGGCAAGACCTTTGGCCTCAAGATTTATGCGGAGGGACTGACCAGCGACGGGGAAGTCTCAGAATTGGTGTCGGTGCTGAAGAACAAAGGCCAGGACGGTTTGGTCGCCGCCATGGAGAAAATGAATGACAAGGGGCGCATCGCTCCCGATGGCGGCGTGGGCACCGGCATGCGTGTAGTTCGCATCCGCCCGACTAAGGACGGCGGACAGCACATCGTGCTCGCAACCAATCGCCCGATCTCGTTTCCGGAGCTTTACAACGCCACGCGTTCCACTCAGTACAAGATCGGCATCGTGGTTCTCGATCTCGATAAGGATGGCAAAGGAACCGGCACGTTCTCTCCTCTATGCAAGGTCAGGTTCAACAAGAAAAATGAACTCGAAATCGAGACCTATGGTCAGAAGCCGTTTCGTCTCGCCAACGTGTATCGGCAAAAATAAGCCGGAAGGATTGTCGGTTTAGCAGCCTTACCAGCAAACTTTTGCTCCGTTGCTGTTCACGACGTCTGTGCTTGCGACCACCATCTTGCCGTTCTTCAATTCCTGAACCGTGAGGATGTAATCGCAACCAGGTCCGCTGAGGGCAGCGTTTGGGGCGTGCGTCTGTGATTCATCTTTGACCAATTTCAACTGGCCTTTCGACCACACATAAGTCTTTGTGTCATGACATCCTCCAAACGGCGGGCAGGGGATGTTGGTGTACGAAGTTATCGTCCGATTGCTCGGATGAGGACGTAGATTGGCGAGTTGCGACAGCGCTGGCGAGGCCACATATTGCTGCGACTTCGGTTGCCATAGCCAAACGCAATAGGTGGCGTTGTCGTCTTTCGCGGAAACCTGCAACAGCAGGTCGGGAAAGCTGTCAAAATTCAGATCCGTTATGTTCAAGGAGCCGATGGGCGCTTGTCGGTTTAGAGGTGTCCCGGTGCAGACGGGCAGGGTCTGAATCATCTGGCTGCCTTTGAAGACCATGATGCTTGCGAGGTTCCCGTTGGTCGCCTCGAGGCCGTCTTCCAGTCCAATTCCTGGCAAGCCGGGAATTGGATTCGGCTGCACCTGCGAGTAAGCCACCGACGCGGAGCCAGCGAAGGCTAGCAGCAGCAATAGAGCATATCGTTTCACGCCAGCAAACATAGGCGACGAGGGCCCGGCTGGGAACTGGAAAAACTGACAGGGTCGAAAATCGCAGTTTTCGAATCTGAGATGAAATCGAGTGGCTGCGCCCCGCTGAGTGACGGCTTGGCCGGGCGAAGACGCCCGGCGCTCCACCGTCTTCAATCACGGAGCGACGGCCGTCCCCGCCCGGCCAATTTGATTGGGTCGCGTCCTGTGGTCGCACCCTGTCAATGTTGACAGTTACCAGACCGCTCCTGCCCGCGTAGTATCAGTTCGGTGGAATCGTTCCGGGTTTACTGACAACCGAAAACTGAAAACTGAGACCTTCGTTATCCCGAACTGTGAGTGGAGATATGAGCGCCATTCGAAGCATCGAGATGCGTCCCTTCGCGGTTCGCACTGCGCTCGTCGTTGGCGATGATCCTCAGCTGGACGCGCAACTGCGGGATATCCTCCAACCGGGCGCATGGGTGATCCAGCAAGCACCGAACAATGGGGCAGTGCTCGCCCTGGTTCAAAGACGCGCTTTCGATCTGATCCTGACCAGCGAAAAGACTTCGGGCCGGGAGGACATCGAACTGCTTCGCAAGATCCGGCGCATACGTCCGCACACGCGCCTGATTATTCTCGCCGACGAAAGCACGCCGGAAGATGTAATTACCGCGATGCGGGAGCGCGCCTTCAGCTATTTTTCCAAACCATTTTCATCCGAGGCGCTCGCCGTGATGATCCAGCACGCCATCGAAGAACCGTGCTGGGATGATGGCATCGATGTGGTTTCGGCAACGCCGGAATGGATTCGTATCCGGGCTCGCTGCGACCTTAAGACCGCGGATCGAGTGCTCCAATTCTTTGACGAAATTGCCGAATTGCCTGATCCCGAGAGAGGCGCGGTCGGAATGGCTTTTCGCGAGATGCTTACGAACGCAATCGAGCACGGTGGGCGTCTTGACCCCAACGAGCAAGTGGAGATTTCTTACGTGCGCGCGCGTCATATGGTGACATGCCGCATCAGCGATCCGGGCGAGGGTTTCACCCTGGATGAGATTCCTCACGCTGCCATCGCTAATCCCGCGGACGATCCGGTACGCCACGTAGAGTATCGTGACGCACAGGGCATGCGCCCGGGCGGCTTCGGCGTCTTGCTCGCGCAGCAACTTGTCGATGAGCTCGTCTATAACGAACAAGGCAATGAAGTCATGCTCATCAAATACCTCGACCTGGAGCCGCGGCCGTCAGAATAACGGCGCGATCATGTGTGACGAGTGTGCTATGGCTTGAGGTTCGTTTCTATTTAATCGAAAAGAAAAGGTAAACCGCAAGGCCAACATAGTTTTCCTGCTTGTTCCCTTTCTTGCTGCCGGTGTCGTTCTCATGCTCATAGTAGGGATTGAACTCCACATACTTTCCTACCGGAAGAAGACAACCAGCATACTCGGTTGTAGTGCTCCATTTGTTGTACTGGCTTTCGTAGTAGGGCTCAAAAGCGATATACGGGATCAGATGATAGGAGTGAATCGCGAATGTTCTTTCCAGCGTGGATTTGTTGCGATAACGCCACTTGAAAGTGTTGGCCTTCCAGTCGAGGTCCGCGCGATTTCTGTCGGTAAACAGAAGATTTGCTTTGATAGGGAGGTGGAACGTTACCGACGTTAAAAAACGGTTGTCCACGGGCGCATTGGGAGCAGTGATATATCGGTACCCCGCCTCGAGCACAAGGGCTCTTTGCTTGGCTTCATCCAGATCGTAGGTAACGATTTTCTTAAGCGAGAACAGGGGCTTGAGGTACAACTCGACGCTGGGACCGTTCGTAACCTGGGTTGAGTCGCCGCCATCCCGGTCGTCTTTAGCCTGGGCGTAGACTCGCCACATTGGGCTGAGCTTGATGTAAGTATCAAATTCCGGCAGGAACTGGACGTTTTGAGCGCTCATAGAAATCGAGGCGAAAAGAATGGAGAGAGCGAGTTGAAACCCTCGCTTCCAAATCCGCGACAAGACCGCGGAAGTTGGCGGAAAAATTAAGTATCGCAAGACGTCAGCACTCTGCTGTCCTTCTTTCATGCCGTTCTCCTTAGCAGTTCGACATGTGAGTCTAGGTGCCCTTGAGCCTGCCGACACCTGCCAGTTCTGACAGGTGTGCATCATGGCGGTGTCAGATAATTTGTTGGGACGGGGCGAAAGGGTATCGTGTGCTTCGAAAACGACTGCTTGCATTTTCCTTCACGATGCTGCAGAAAAGTGTTACAGAATTCCAGGTAATCCCGTTTATTCCCAGAGGTGGAAAGATGCAAGACACGAGTGTCGACCGCCGTCGTTTGCTTCTCCGTTGCTCGGCCTTGCTGGTCCTGTTTTTCCTGTCGTTCAGTGCGGTTTGCTCTGCGCGACCGAGGAAAGACGTCATTCAGTTCGTCAATGGCGACCGCATCACCTGCGAGATCATCAAGTTGGAGAAGGGCTACTTATACGTCAAGATGGAGTACGCGGATGGAACCATAGCCCTGGATTGGTCCAAGATTGCACGCGTCGAAAGCCCCCAAAGTTTTGTGGTTGCGGACAAAAATGGTAAGCGCTACACGGGTACTCTCCAGAGTTTGATCGGGGGAAAGGCTTCCGAAGAGCCCGAAGAACTGCGTGTACAAGTCACGGGAACCACGACCAGCGAGGTTATCCCCGACAAGGAAGTGGTCGAAATTCACCAGACAGATACGACTTTTTGGCAGAACCTGCACGGCGGACTGGATGCCGGGCTCAATTACTCCAAGCAGCAGAACCGCACGCAGTATAACTTCAACACGAATGAACGCTTCGAGCGTACGAAATGGCTGGCTTCCGCGAATTATCAATCCAGTTTCAGCGGCGGAGGCAACCTCTCCGATCTTCGCAATGATCTCCAGATGAATATCACCCGGCAATTGTTATCGCCCCGTAACTTCTATCTGGGACTTGCCGATTTCCTGCAGAGCAATGAGCAGCAGCTCGACCTGCGCACGACTTTTGGCGGCGGTATTGGGCATGTGTTCAGCTACACGAACAACGTCTTCATTGCTGCGTTTGTCGGCGCGGATTGGAACCGCGAGCAGTACTCCGCGGTGGCGACGGTTGGCCGCACCGGCGAGAGCGCCGAGGCGGTAGTGGGCACCCAAGTGAATTTTTTCCGCTTCAAAACGACGAATATTCTCGCCGATGCTCGCGTTTACCCCAGCCTGACCGATACGGGACGCGTACGTTTCGACCTCAATACTTCCGTGAAGTTGAAGTTGGCTAAGGATCTGTATTGGAAGGCCGGTTTTTACCTCAACAGCGACAGCCGACCGCCAGACAACTTGCCCAAGACCGACTACGGTTCCACATCGAGCCTGGGATGGACATTTTAATCGCCCGAGCATGCTGATTGCTGTTCTAGCTCCTCCCGCAAGACCTCTGTCAAAACTGACAGTTGCCAGAGTCGAATCTTTCGCCGAGGATGCTTCCGAGACGACAGGGCACTAACAACTAAATCATCGGAATGCTGCCTGCCGCCAGGGCCAAATATCGTGACGCGCTGCGTACGCTGAGCAAATTAGGGGAATTTTGGATTGTTGGCTCTGCGATTCACCACCTGAGTCGAATTAAACGCACCAAATTGGAGGAATTTATGCACGGACAAGTAAGAGTGGCAAGATTAGCCGCGAATGTCGCGATTTTGTTAGGAGTGCTCGTGGTCGCAAGTTTCCCCGGCTTCGCGAGAGACAAGAATGAAACCGTTGACGCCACGGCGTTCGGCACGGGCACGCAAATGGGGCAGAATATCGGCGTCACACTGAACATCTATCAGTTCTCGACTCCGGCGGACAAACAGATTCTGGTCCAGGCGTATCAGAAGGGACAGAACCAGGGACTGGTAAACGCGCTCCAGAGGATGAAGGCAGTCGGCCATGTCGAAATCACGGGCACGCTCGGCAACGATTGTTCGTACATCAAGATGATTCCGACGGCGACGGGACGAAAGATTATCTTCGTCACCAATCGCCAGATCCGATTCGGAGAAGCATTCACTGATTCGCAGTCTCAATCCTTCAACCTGACGGCGGGCATACTCGAATTCAACGATCAGGACAAGAGCAAAAGCACGGGTGTCCTGTATCCGGAAGCGCAGCTGATTCTCAACAGTCAAGGCGAATTGCAGTGGGACTTGGCCCAGAATCCGTGGAGACTGTCTGACCTCATCGATTGGGCGGGAACGCCCGGCGTTAACTAGTGAGGCGAGTAGTAAGGCAAGCCATGTTTTACAAAGCTGTTCCAAAAAATTTCTGATTGACGCAATTGACCGTTCCGTTCGCGGGAACGAGCCCTTGAGCGTTGAATCACGAGGTGATTATGAGAGTTGATCGATGTTTTGCAAGTACGTGTGCTTCGTTATTCATAAGTCTGCTGGTGTTCGCAAGCTACACTGCCGCTCAGTCGAAAAGCGACAAGTATGCCTGCTCGGAGCCAAATCCGGCACAGCTGTGCAGCGCCGCCAATACCTGCGGATCGTCGTCGAATGCTTGCACCGTGGATGTGAAACGGACGTCGGACGGTTCGTCCGCTACTCCTGGCATTCCGAGCGCAAAGGCAAATTCGCTTTTCTGCGTGAAGGTTGGCACGAAGGTTACGTGGGATAGCACCGAGAAGGACAATGGCTTTGTCGTGGATGTTGGCCCGGCATCTCCGTTTGATCCCGCGGGTTCCATCATCGGCGGCTCCGCACGCGCGGTTTCGGTCGTGGCCAAGAGGACGGGATGTTTCAAGTTTTCCGCTGGAGTCTGCCGATCCGGGGCAACCTACGGGATGTGCGATACAGCGAATTCTGAGGTCATCGTCACCAAGTAAGTCACAGAGTGATGGGCGTAAACCGGCATTCAGTTTTAGCCGCGGTGGCCAACGCCTTCGGGTGCTGGCCATCGACTTGGAGCAATCCTATGGACTCAAAAAGTGCTAAAAAGATCTTATCGATCGTCCTCAGCTTCATTCTCGTCACAGTTTCGCCACACATCCTGTACGGATACCAGGCTCCAGCCTCGGCGCCCGCGAATGATTCGGGAGAAGGGGCTCCGCTGAGCGCAAGCCAGTTGCAAGCTTTGGTTGCGCCCATCGCTTTGTACCCGGATGCCCTGGTTGCCCAGATTCTTGCGGGGTCGACGTTTCCAGACCAGATCGCGGTTGCCGACTACTGGCTGCAACAAAACACAAACCTGACGGGGAGCGCCCTGATGCAGGCGGTTGATAAGCAATCGTGGGATCCGAGCGTCAAGGCGCTCACGCAATTCTCGTCGGTTCTCGATAACATGGCGAAGAATCTTAGCTGGACTTCGTCGCTGGGGGAGGCCTATCACAATCAGTCAGCTGACGTAATGACAGCCATCCAGACATTACGCGCGCAGGCCAAGTCGGCTGGGAATCTCAAGAGCACTCCCCAGATCACAGTTGTGCAGCAGTCGCCGCAGACAATTGTTATTCAATCCGCCAATCCCCAAGTTGTCTATGTTCCCGAGTACAACCCTGCGGTGATTTACGGGTATCCCTACGTGGTTCCCGCATATGTTGCCCCCGTTTACACAACCGGCGACGTAGTAGCGGCCAGCCTGCTTTCGTTCGGGGCTGGAATCGCGGTGGGCGCGATGATGAGCGGCGGATGTTGCGGATGGGGATATAGCAGTTGGAACTGTGGCTGGCACGGCACCGCGGTCATCTATCACGGCGGCGGATACTACGGAAACGCAGCATGGCACGGCGGCTACTACAACGGGGGTTATCACGGTGGTTATGGCTATAACAACGCCTATAACCATTCGGGGAACTACAACAACTACAACCACTCGAACTACGGCAACAGCTACAAAGGTGGCGGGAATACCTATAACAACGTGAACGTCAACCACCAGAATGCTCAGAACTTTAATGCCAATCATTCCTCGTCTGCGAATTCATGGGCGCAGCACAGCAATGTGGGCGGTGGAGGATCGACCGCCTTCAGCGGCATGGACGGGCATTCCGCCGGCGGATTTGGCGGTTCCGGTGGCTGGTCCTCGCGGGCCGAAAGCGGGCGCGGTTGGGGCAGTATGGGAGCCAGCGGTTTCAGCGGCGGTCGATTCGGTGGCGGCGGCGGTTTCAGCGGCGGCGGCCGGAGCTTTGGTGGCGGCGGTTTTCGGCGCTGAATTCTATCGAGGCACGCCGCGAAGGAAACAGGAAGGACTCGCACGTCCGGAGAAATATTTATGTCTCATCTTATTCATTGGAAATATAGGAATCAGTCTACGCATCTCGCGGTGTTTGTGGCGCTGTTCGCGCTGATCCTGTCAGCGGTCGCATGCAACAAGTCGGACAGCAAACCAGACAGCAAGCCTGAAGTTCCCAAGGCGGCTCAAAAGACCTTCGCAACACCGGCAGACGCGGGAGCAGCGTTTCTGGAGGCGGCCAAATCCGGCGATCAGAGTGCGCTGCTTGCCATCTTTGGCCCAGATGCCAAGGACGTCCTGTTCTCCGGAGACGCGGTAAAGGATAAAAACGCATTGCAGGACTTCGTTGCGGCGTACGGTCAAATGAATCGCTGGAGGGAGATCAAACCCGGCGGCGAGATTCTGTACGTTGGCGCGGACAATTATCCTTTTCCAATCCCTTTGGCCAAGAATCCCACAGGTCAGTGGTCCTTCGACACCGCCGCGGGTAAGGACGAAATCCTCGCTCGCCGCATCGGCAAGGGCGAGTTGACCGCCATCGCTGCGTGCGCTGCCGTGGCCGATGCACAGCGGCAATATTTCAGTCAGACCCACGATGGCGACAAAGTCAAGCAATACGCCCAGAAGTTCGTCAGCGACGACGGCAAACAAAACGGTCTGTATTGGGATGCTAAAGAGGGGCAGACGCCGAGCCCCCTTGGCGAACTTGGTGACTTTGCCAAGGCCGTGGGCTACACCAACACGGGCACCAAGCCGCAGCCGTTCAATGGCTATTACTTCCTGATCCTGACCAAGCAAGGAGATAAGGCTCAGGGCGGAGCGAAGGACTACGTCGCGAGCGGAAAGATGACCGGCGGGTTCGCCATTCTCGCCTATCCCGCGACCTACAGGGACTCTGGAATCATGACGTTCATCGTCGGCAAGGACGGGATCGTCTACCAAAAAGACTTGGGTGAAAAGACCACCGATCTCGCCGCAGCCATCTCCGAATACAACCCCGGTGACGGGTGGAACAGCGTACCCGGTGCGGAAGGAAGCAAGAGCGGAAATTGAGGGAACGCTCCGTGGAACTGGTATCCCGCCCGCACCAGGGGGAGTTGCCGCTTCGACCGGCTATTTGTCCTCCTTCGGCGGGCACTGCTCGTCGTAGATCGTCTGCATCTGTTTCAGTTTGAGCACGCCGTAGAGCACAGTAAATGCCATGGCAACAACCAGAATTCCAGTAAACCTCTTTTCCAGGTTGTACACGCCCTCGCGGTTGGCGATATAGGCGGCGATGATCAGGCAGAGAATGACGATGTTGATGGCCCAGTTCACCGATTTCGGTACGAGGTATTGCAGGGTGCCAAATCCGGCAAGCTGGTAGAGCATGAAGGGCAGGATCGCGACCATCGGCAGCAGTTCGGAGGCGCCCAGCGTGATGTCGACGGAACCAGGGGCCACCGCGTGCAGCAATCTGCTGTGCGCCAGTTGATGAAACAGCGAAGGAATTGCACTGAGTAAAGGCACCACGGCGAGCAACTCCATCACCAGCGACCCGCTCCAGGTGCCGACTTGGGACGCACGATCGGCGCCTGAACTCGACGATTGCGCGCCTACGAATAGTCCACCGACAATAGCCGCCGCACTGGACAGCATGAGCAATTCCACCGAGAGACCGAACGCCTCCGGCTCGCCCGCTTTCAGCAGCAGCATAGCCAGGAAACCGGGGGTGTAGAACATTACGCGGACGAGTTTCGCCCAAACGCGCTCGTCGCGTTTCGGCGGCATGATTGGGAGCGCAAGTCCATTGATTCCGATGGTTGGTCTAGCCTTTGACATTGCGAGTTCCTCAGGGGCAAGAGATTTACGTGCGACTACGGGATACTAATATCGCACGCCGCTCTTGGCAGCTGTCACAAGTGACAGTCTCTAAACACAATCATCGAAGTGGGGCCGTGCGATGTGCAGGTGTCCCCAGGACCATGCTGGTCTTGGAACCTTGGCTCGTATTCAACGAGAGGCCTTTCTTGTGCACTAGTTGTTGCAACTCTGCGTACATCGACCGCTCCGCATCAGGTCCGGCTTTGGCGGAGATCTCCAGAACACTAGCCGATGACCATTCCCAGAGCTCCAGTGCAAGCCTGCCGAGTTGCGGCTGAGGTGTGCTTTCCCACTGCGTTGATTTGATGTCGGCAAGTTTCCTAACCCGGGTCCAATCAATCGAAACTCGCGCCTCTTGTAACAGTGTTTTTTGCGCCGGGCTAAGCAGTTTGAAAAGGTCGGCGCCGCTTTCCGGCACCTGCTCCGTTGTGTACTTGCGTTTCACCGAGTAGTCGGTGTCTTCTCCGGCTCCAGTCCGATTGATCTCGCACGCGAAGTTTGTGTGAAGCCGTGATATGTCGTCCTGCTTGCTGGTTTCGGGCACGCGCACCTTTACGGTGAGGTCATTCGCCGTGCCCTGCCTGACGCGCACGATCACGCCCTGCCTCTGCAGATCAAGCGCACCGGTATCGTAGAAATAGATTCGGCCGGCCGTCTCATTCTTAAAACTGAGGGATGCGATCACCGTTTGGATCGTGGGCGGAGAAAGCAAGAGCTTGACCTCAGCCGAACACTTTTCTTCCGCATGCAAAGCGGAGCCTAGAAACAGAACTGCACCTGTAAAGGCGATTGCCCGCTCCCAGTGGCGCTTCATAAATCTATTTGGATGAGTGCTCGTATATCGGATTCTGCTTCCAAAACGATTCGCGGGCACCTGTCACAAGTAACAGTTTCTAGACAGACACAATCGTAGTGAACTGTTCATGCATGGCATTTCAATTCAAATCCGGATTCCTAATTCTCGCGCTTGCCATTATGGCGAGCGCGTCGCTCGCCAAAGCACAACAGTCGCTCGGATCGGGACCAACGCTGTTTCCTAGCCCGGAACATCAGAAGATGGACTACTTTGCCGGCGACTGGAAATTGCAAGGCACGATGAAAGTCAGCGCGACCGTTCCCGGAGGAGATTTCACCTCGACCGAACACAGCGAGTGGGTGTCGGGCAATTTCTTTCTCCAGACCAAATCCTCCATGCATTCGGTCATGGGTGATGTTCGCGGCGTAAGAGTGATGGAGTACAACGCCGACGACAAGCTCTATACCTACAACGCTTACAACAGCCTCGGCGAGCATCTGGTGGCGACCGGCCACATCCAGGGCAACACTTGGACCTGGACCTCCGAGGCGAAGCTGAACGGGGTAATTGCGGAGGGACGCTACACCGTCACCGTGGTTTCTCCCACGGTCTATACCTTCAAGTACGAAACACTGGAACCAGCGGGCGCGTGGGCCACCGTCATGGAAGGCAAAGCCACGCGCACTCCCGACTAGTGATTCGAGCGTGCAATGCAGCGGAAGCCGATGTGATTCATGCTGGTGTCGACCATCTGCGGCTGCCGTGCTGCGGGACGATAACGCAAGCAGTAGTTGGGAGCGCACAGATGCGATCCGCCTTTAACAACCTTGCGCGGAATTCGAAACTGCGCCTGCGCGGGATCGTAACTCTTGTCGGGTGACACGATGCGCGGATTAACGGCCGGGCCGCAGCAAGCCTTGACCACTTCGTCGGCGTGGCGCCGGACAAACCAGTCAGAAGTCCATTCCCATACGTTGCCAGCCATGTCGTACAAGCCGTATCCATTCGGCGGGAACGATCCGACCGGAGAGGTTCCCTCGTAGCCATCGAGGAGCAGGTTTTGCCACGGGAATTCTCCCTCCCAACTGTTAACCATCGCCTTGCCGCCGGGAGAAGGCTCATCACCCCAGGTGAATTTCTTTCCGTCAAGCCCCCCGCGAGAAGCAAACTCCCACTCCGCTTCGGTCGGCAGTTCTTTTCCTGCCCAGTGCGCGTAAGCCTCGGCATCTTCATAGGCAACGTGAACCACGGGATGTTGAGCCAGACCTTCGAACGAGGATTTTGGCCCCAGAGGATGCCGCCAACTGGTTCCGGGCGCCCAAGACCACCAGTTGAAGTAGTCTCGTAAGTCGACCGGGCCCTCGGTTTTGTGAAAGAGCATGGAGCCGGGAACGAGATTCTCGCGAGGCGCGCCCGGAAAGTCCGCAGGATTGAGCGGACGCTCGGCGAGCGTCTTATAGCCAGTCTCATCCACGAAGCGCGCGAACTGTTCGTTCGTGACTTCGTAACGGTCTATCGAGAAGCCATCGACGCTTACTTCGTGAACCGGCCGCTCTTCAGGATAGAAATCTTCGGAACCCATGCGGAACGTCCCGCCCGGTATCCAGGCCATTCCGGGACGCGGAGAACTGCCCGATGCATCGGTCGGTTGACTGAGTTCGTCTGCCATTCGCGCCTCATTATATCTCCGTCGGGCCGGACAAGTGGTGGCACGAACACTGCTCGACCAACAAATTCTTAGCGTTAACAGAACGGTCTGCCGGGAAAGATTGGGCATCTTCGACTGTTACTTTTAACAGTTTCCCGTTCAGCGGACACGCTCTAGCCTAGCTTTGTTCTTTCCCGATGATTCATCCGCGCTCCTACTGGGCGGTGTTTTTGCTCAATTTGAGCGTCCCGAAGTTTCCTCGAAAGATCGAAAGATCAAACGACCGGGAATAATAACGGACGTTGGCACTGTCATGGTCGCAGTGCCCTCCTGATGGACGTAAGTGCCTTCAGACGGATTCACACTCTCCAACCCAGATAATTTCAGTCAAAGGAGAAAATCATGGCTACAAAACAACCGAATATTCTGATCCTGTGGGGCGATGATGTCGGCATATGGAACATCAGCGCTTTCAGCGATGGCCAGATGGGCTACCGCACGCCAAATATCGATCGTGTCCGCAACGAAGGCGTCAAATTCACCGACTACTACGGACAGCAGAGCTGCACCGCTGGACGCGCGGCTTTCATCACCGGACAGAACCCGCTCCGTACTGGCTTGACCAAAGTCGGAATCCCGGGCACTGCTGTCGGATTGCACGCGGAAGACCCGACCATCGCCGAATTGCTAAAACCGCTCGGCTACGCCACCGGTCAGTTTGGCAAGAACCATCTCGGTGATCGCAACGAATATTTGCCGACCGTCCACGGCTTCGACGAGTTCTTCGGCAATCTCTATCACCTGAATGCCGAAGAAGAACCAGAGCTGCCCGACTATCCCAAGAACCCGGGATTCAAAGAGAAATTTGGACCGCGCGGTGTGCTGCATTGCCTGGCAACCGATAAGGACGACCCCACGGTGGATCCCCGCTTTGGCCGAGTAGGCAAGCAGACAATCAAAGACACCGGCCCACTGACCAAGAAGCGCATGGAAACCGTCGACGAGGAGATCACAGCCAGCGCTCTCGCCTGGATGGAGAAACAGGCCAAGGCGAATAAGCCCTTCTTCCTTTGGTACAACGCGACGGCGATGCACGTTAGGACTCACCTCGCCGCCAAGAACCGTGGCAAGAGCGGGCAGGACGATTACAGCGATCGCATGGTCACGCACGATGAGCAAATCGGTGAAATGCTGAACAAGCTCGACGAGCTGGGCATCGCCGATAACACATTCGTCATGTACTCCACCGACAACGGCCCCGAGAACGACACCTGGCCCGACGGCGCCAACACGCCGTACCGCAGCCAAAAGGACACAAACTGGGAAGGTGCATGGCGCGTTCCGGCGTTCATCCGCTGGCCCGGAAAGATCAAGGCAAACTCAACCCTGAACGGCATCGTCTGCCACCAGGACATGTTGCCAACTTTGCTGGCTGTAGCGGGCGAACCGAACATCAATCAGAAGCTGCTCGACGGATACAAGGCCGGCGATAAGACGTTCAACGTGCATATCGACGGCGTCAACCAGTTGCCCTATCTGAGCGGTCAGGTGAAGGAGAGTCCCAGAGAATTCTTCTTCTACGTCAGCGATGACGGCGGCATTATGGCGGTGCGAGTCGGCGACTACAAACTGATATTCCAGGAGCAACTTGCAGAGAAGATGCGGGTCTGGCAGCAGCCTTTCGTACAACTTCGTCTGCCCGACATCATCCACCTGCGACGCGATCCATTCGAGCGGGCGATCGATAACTCGAACACCTACTTCGACTGGATGTTCGATCACGTTCCACAGCTCTATCTGACGCAAGCCATCGTAGCGGCCCAGATCGACGAATACGTGAAGTATCCACCACGCCAGAAACCTACCTCATTCAACCTGGACGCGGTAATGGCGCAATTAGGACCGGCGATCCAGGCGTACCAGGAAAAGAAAAAGGAATTGGCAGCTAAGGCGCCGGTTGCAGATCATGGCGTTTTGGTAGGCAAGTAAGGTAAGAGGTCTTCGAGGAGGGAGGTCGAAAGATCTCCCCTTTCGAATGACTGAGTTCCCCAACCGACACGGTCCGTCTGATGGCGCATCGCGGATAGTGGCCCGGGTGTTAGTAACATCCAGTCGGCTAGGAAGGGTCAGGAAAATTCTGGCCCTTCTTTTTTTGGTTCCGGACCAGTGGATCGAAGCTGCGTTGCACGCCCCAAAGCGTGCCCTCCGCGTATTAGTCGTAATCCTGAGCCTTAAAACGGCGGAAAGAGTCTATTACGTCAGCCTCTTCCCGTGTTAGGAGCACCATTCGTTCTTCATCCCCAGACTGGCAGGCTCGGGCATGGTCCTCAAGTGCCTTGATCTCCTTAAGCAGATGTGGCATTCCCGGTATCATCATCCGATTCTTCTCCTGTTCGTGGCTCCCCTTTGTCGGTCGAGTAGCCGAATAGACCCTCCGAACCCCAAAAACGCTTAGACGCCGCTGTAATGGTTGCGGTTGGCGAAAAATACAATGGAACGAATACGAGAGTCAAGATATGGAAGGCAAGAGAGGATCACGCAGGTAACCAATTCGCCAGGCTCAATAAGCACTTTTCGTGCCCCCGCTGCATCTCGCCCTGGGCGGCAGTTTCGACAGTTCACCCGCCAGAACATTCCCCGCGACGACAGCCGCGAAAAAGCCTTAGATTCGAGTCAAAGAACTTTACCGCCGAACGTCGCCCGAATCCCTCGCCCCGCCCCTGTCAGATGTGACAGTTGTGATCTCAGACCCGCCCCCCTACTCTGCTGATGAATGAAAGTTCTGTGATTGCGCCAGTGCGCCACCGATCAGGAACCGATTTCGGATTTCTTACGCGTCTCCGGAGGGCGGGGAAAACCCAGATGAGTGCCGTGCGCGAATGGATCGAACTATCGACACAGGGAATTCAGGATTTGGCAGTCGTCATCATCCTGGTCGCGATTATCTATGGTTCTCTGCGTTTTCTTTTGCAATTGGCGACGCGAGTTTCCGACCCCTACCCCGCGTACAAAAAAGTGCTCGGCCGGTCACTCTTGCTGTCGCTGGAATTCCTGATTGCAGCGGATGTGATCCGTACCATCTTGCTGGACGAAACCGCCAAGAGCATCGGGATACTCGGCGGGCTGGTCGTGGTCAGAACTTTCCTCAGCTGGTCGGTGGTGCTCGAAATCGAAGGCCATTGGCCATGGCAGTCGTCGGCGATCGCGGCGCGGAGTGAACCGTAGGACACGACGATGCTTCAAACAACAGCAGCGCTGCAAAACAGTCATGAGCGTCGAGCCGCTTTCGAAGAGAAACCTGTGAAGAGAAATCCGTAGAAGAGAAACTCGTGAGGAGGAAGCCGAAATGACTCTTCCCAATTTTCCGCAACTCGATATGTTCTCCGCCGGCATTAACGCCCTTTACGGCGTGCTGGTTGCCGGCCAACCGTCGCACAACCGCAACTACACCTTCGCAGGACTGTTGATCATGGCTTTCTTCGGTGGAATCGGCGGCGGCATAACGCGCGACGTGCTTCTGAATGACATTCCCGGGCCGTTCCGTGATCCGTACTACCTCCTCACCTGCGTTCTGATGGCTTTCGTAGGGCTGGCAATCTATCGCTACGCGGCGACGAAAGAGGAAAGCTTCCGGATCCGGACGATGGCCTTCTTCAAATCTTTCTCGCTGCCCTGGTTCGCCATTCTGGGTGCGCATAAGGCGCTCGAGCATGGACTTGGGATCTGGACTGCGATTGTCGTCGGGGTGATCGCCACTAATGCGGGCGGAGTGCTCATCGACCTTTTTTCCGGGGTCACGCCCGATATCGTGAAGCCGTCGGAGCAACTCTTTACGGCGTCGGTGCTGGCCGGAGCGACCTACACGCTGCTATGGCAACTGGAGAAGGGGAGGTCGTTCTTTCCAGTCACGCTGATCGCGGTGGGGGTTACGTTCATCTTCCGCGTGCTGGCGGTGCGCGAACATTTTGGGTCCATTGTGCCGATCGCCTGCCCGCCCGGAGCGGCGGAGATTACGCCGGGTGCCGGTCCGCGCTCGCGCGGGTGAACTTTCTGAGGACGACAGGCGGTCTGGGTCCGGTCGCTGTTTGAGTTCGATACCACGGAGGGAATGTTATGGATCACATGTGGGAGCGGGTCGGAAGTCAATTGATCGCCCGGGTCAGCGGACCGATGAAGTTCAGGTTGGTGCTCCAGCCCTGCATGGCGGCCTTCTTCGCAATTCGAGCCGGCCTGGCTGATGCTAAGGCTGGCAGGCCGCCTTGGTTCTGGGAATTAGTTTCGAATCCCCCCGAACGCTCAGCTATGGTCAAGGAGGCGTGGAAGCGCATTGGCAAGATTTTCATTCTCGCGGTTGTCCTGGACGTGGTGTACCAGCTCATCGTGCTGCACTTTGTGTACCCGGGAGAAGCGCTCATCGTTGCGTTCATCCTGGCGATCGTGCCTTACGTGCTGCTGCGGGGACCAGCCATGCGTGTGGCTCGGCTAATTGAAGAGCGGCGTCAACACGAACAGCAGAACACCACTGCCTTAAAACACTAATGTCCGTTGGTCATTGCGGTCGCTTATCAGCGCTATACTGGCCAATGCTGTCGCTGATCGACGTGAGGAATGGTCCCATGAGCGTTGCAGAAACAGAGCGAAAAGATAGGGGAACCCTTCTTGCGGAAGAGCGAACCGATCTGGCCTTCGAGCGTACGATCATCGCGTCGGAAAGAACTCTAATGGCATGGATCCGAACCGCCCTTTCCATGATCGGATTTGGTTTCACCATTTACAAGTTCTTCCAGTACCAGGCCGATGAAATTGCCGCCGGCAACATCCGCCGTCCCCAGGCTCCCCGGAATCTGGGAATGACACTGATTGCGCTGGGCACTCTGTCATTGGTGGCCGCAGCCTGGCAACACAGGGTTTTTCTGAACAAGCTGGGAGCGCACCAGCAGCGCCACGTCTGGTCCGTCTCTTTCGTGGTGGCAATGTGCGTCATTCTGATCGGAATCGTTACCTTCTATGGGGTCTGGCTGCGCCACGGGCCGTTTTAGTCGACCAGTGAATTCCGTTTCGGAAGTGAGTGTGTTGAACCCACCTGTCATATTTGCCAGTGGTTGAGACGGGTGTAACCTCCTAGCTTGGTATGCGGACTGCCTTAGCTGTCTCCCGCGCGCCCGGAGAAAAATGAAGACCACGCTGGCACCATCCGACTCCCCACCGGTAACAGAGACCGCGCCCGAACCACCTCAATTCTCGTTAGTCCTGGGCGGCCCTGTGTTTCAACTATGCCGGCGCCTGCATCTGTCGGGGGATGCTCTGGAGTTGTTGCACCGTCAAGCCCTGGTTACGGCGTTAATCGCGTGGTTGCCGCTCTTGTTGTTGTCGGTTCTCGAAGCGCACGCCATTCGCGGCGCGATCAGGATCCCATTCCTGCACGACATCGAGGCGAACACTCGGTTTCTGTTCGCGTTGCCGGTGCTCATCATGGCCGAGCTTGTGGTTCACAGACGCATTAGTCCCGTTCGAAGGTTCGTCGACCGGGGCATTGTTCTGACCGAAGACATGCCTAGATTCAAGGCAGTTGTGGATTCAGCGATACGCATGCGCAACTCTTTCGCCGTGGAAGGGACGCTGCTGGCTTTCGTCTATACGATAGGGCTGTGGGTCTGGCGGAGTCAGCTTGCCTTGGGCGAGCCCACCTGGTATGCAATGCCGGACGGGAAGGAGTTACATCTCACTTTGGCCGGCCACTGGTACGTCTTCGTGAGCCTTCCTATTTTTCAATTTATTTTGCTGCGATGGTATGTGCGCCTCGCGATCTGGTTCCGGTTACTGTGGCAGATTTCGAGGCTGAACCTGCACCTGAGCGCGGCTCATCCGGATCGAACTGGCGGGATCGGCTTTCTCGGCAAGAGCTCCTACGCCTTTGGGCCTGTCCTTTTCGCGCAAGGCGCATTGCTTTCGGGCTTGATCGCCAGCCGCGTCGTATTTGAGAAAGAGAATCTCCTGTCCTTCAAAATGGAGGCAGCAGGGTTCGTGGCCTTTTTTGTTTTGGTCATCCTCGGACCCCTGGTGATGTTTGCCCCTCTGCTGGATCGTACCAGTCGAAAAGGTTCATCCGAATACGGCCTACTGGCCAGCCGGTACGTGTTTAGCTTTGAAGAAAAGTGGACCCGATCCGGCGACCTGGACTCGAGCAAGCTACTGGGTACTGCCGACATCCAGGCCATGTCCGACATGGCAAACGTCTACGAGAATGTGCGCCAGATGCGCCTCCTTCCCTTCGGAACAGCGGATATTACCCGGCTCGCCGCCGCCACCGCCGCGCCCCTCTTGCCATTGGCCCTCACGATCTTTTCGCTCCCGGAATTGCTGAAATTCCTGGTGAAGATCGTCTTTAAATGAATGGTTCAGCCCGGCTGTCAGATTTGCCAGTTGTGGCTGCGTCTCCCGACGCGTAGCTTAGGGTGCGGAGGTTACGGTGGACGGCGATTCGGTTGGAACGCAGAGCTCCAGTTTGTGTCTGGCTCAAAACATGGCGCGACCTGAAACTGCATTTGCGGCGAAGTGGAAGCGGCGGGCGCAACAACTCCAGAAAGAGGCGCATGTCTTCTATTTTGCGTTCAAACATCCCCGCACGCGCTGGTATGCGAGGTTGGTGGCCGCATGCACAGCTGGTTACCTGTTGAGCCCCATTCAGCTGATTCCCAACTACATCCCGGTCATCGGATTTCTGGATGACGTGCTGGTTGTGTTTCTTGGAGTGAAACTGCTTCGCAGAATTATCCCTGCCGACGTGCTCAGCGAATGTCGCGAACTGGCCGATGCCGCCCAGTTACGTCGGAAGGAAGAAATCAGATCGACAGCCGCCACCATCGCTTCAGTCGTTATCGTAACGGTATGGCTTCTCGCGGCGGTCACTGCCAGCGCCCTGATGGTGGCTTACATTTCTCGTTAACGAGCAAGGCTTGGTAGTGAGCTGCCACCCCCTAAATCGTCACCTGCCGCAATAGACCATGTTCCGGCCCTGCCAAATGAACACGAAGTCTGTCGCATCGACCGTGACCGAAAAACGCATTGTGCCTTTCGGAAAGCAACCCTCCACGGAACACAAAACGGAATAGTTGCGCGGGTCTTTGACGACAAAGGAAACCGTTAAAGCTGTTTTAGGGGTTACCGTGAAGACGGTCGACGAAGTGTTCGGAGAAAAGAAAACCTCGTGTGGAAGAAAGCCGCTGGAGAAGCAGTTCATGCTGGCTAGTTCCCATGCCTGTCTGCGCTCTTTTTTGCGAAGGCCTTTCTTCGAAAGAACAACGGGAAGCAGCGACGTGGTCCGCCCTTCAACACTGGCACCACCTTGTCGCACGGAGAGTGCAGACTCCGTATTGTTGACAATGGTTGTCGTGAAACTCAGCAACTCGCCTTCCTGATCCGCGCGCGCTGTTTCGAATCCCGCCCGGGAACTGACCTCGATCCCACCATGACTCAGTTTGTGGATCGTGTTCCCTGTCACCGGGTCCCGGACGCTCGAAGATCCTGTCCCCGCGCGGTTGTCTTCATCCCAGACAAATGCGCTCGCGACCTCCGCCTTGAAAAGAGGCGTGTCGTCTTGGGCGGACACCCCCAGCGTCAATGAAAAAACGGCAAGCAGAACTGCGAATGTAATTGTAGGAGCGTGCCGCATGTGACTTGTGCGCCGATGACAGGCTGGGTTCGACTCGATCGTCCATCACAGACACTACATCTGCCTTTGTACTCCACGGCGGAAAGATGTGCGACTGGCAAAAATACCGAGCTGTTGCTGTCAGTTCTGCCAGTATACCGGCACCATCCGCGGACCTACTCTCTCTTCAGGCTCCGAACCGCTTGTGGCTATAGGGAGCTTTTATCGGGAGGTCACCATGTACACCACTCGCGCCGTTCTTTGCGGAGTACTGTTGTTGGCAGGAGTAATCGGAGAAGCGCAAACGGTAATTCGCGTTGCGCCGCCTCCGCCGGTTCGAGTCGGGGTGGTCGGAGTCGCACCTGGCCCGGGGTATGTCTGGATCGGCGGATACCAGCGCTGGAACGGCACAGGATATGTGTGGGTGGCCGGAAGATGGGTTCGTCCCCCACGTGCCGGGGTCGTCTGGGTGTCTCCACGCTACGTTCAAAGCGGAGGCGTCTGGGTATTCCACAAAGGATACTGGCGCTAACGCGTTCAAACTAAACGCACGAACTGTTTCTTCCATTTCAATCTGACTTATGGCTTGCGACCAGGCCTAGAGGTGCGAAGGACGAGCGTTCGCCGGGCTCCGTTTTCTGGCTGCTGCGGTACGAAAATCTGGAGGCCCTGTAACTTATGACAGTTACCGGAAACAGCGTTCCCGCCTACTCTCCTTACAGCAAGACATTCCGGACGAGCAGCCGGGTCGGTTGCCGTCACCAATGATGGTACGAAATGGCTCCTGTGGAAATGGCTCCTGTAGTTGACGACACCCGGCCGGAGAGCGCTCCACCGTGCTTCCACCTGCTGGCGAAGCCGAGCGGGTCTACCTGCAATATCGATTGCACCTATTGCTTCTTCCTCTCGAAAGAGGCGCTGTATCCGAACGAAAAGAGTCGGATGTCGGAGGCCACGCTCGAGGCCTACATCAAGCAACTGCTGGAGTCACATCGCACACCCACAGTAACCGTAGCGTGGCAGGGTGGTGAGCCGACGCTGATGAAGGTCGAGTTCTTCCGGCGTTCCGTCGAGCTCGTCGAAAAGTACCGCCGTCCTGATCAGACCGTTGAACACACTTTTCAGACCAATGGCATCCTGCTCGACGATGAGTGGTGCCGCTTCTTCAAGGAGCATAATTTTCTGGTCGGCCTGAGCGTCGACGGTCCACGCGAGATCCACGACTCCTACCGGCTCGACCGCTTGAAGCGAGGCACGTTCGACAAGGTGATGCAGGGTTGGAGAAAGCTGCGCGAGCACGGAGTCGAATTCAACATCCTGTGCACGGTCAACGCCGCCAACGAGAAACACGGACGCGCTGTCTATCGCTTCTTCCGCGACGAGATGCAGGCGAAGTGGGTGCAATTCATCCCCATCATCGAGCGCGCCACCGAAGACACAATCGATATCGCCAACCAGGGATGGAGCGAGCAGCCCAATCGCAAGCGCCTGCTCTACACGCAGGAAGGCAACCTCGTAACCAAGCGCTCCGTCGGGGGCGAACAATACGGCCAGTTCCTCATCGACATCTTCGAGGAGTGGGTGCGCCATGACGTCGGCCAGGTTTACGTCCAGATATTCGACGTGACGCTCGAAGCCTATTTCGGCCGTCATCTCCTCTGCATCCACGCTCCTACCTGCGGATATGGGCCGGCGCTGGAGTACAACGGCGACGTTTATTCCTGCGATCATTTCGTCGAACCGCGCTACAAATTGGGCAACATCCACGAGACGCACCTGGTACAACTCGTGGCTTCGGCGCAGCAGCGCAAGTTCGGGGATGACAAGCGCGACACGTTGACTGCGCAGTGCCAGCGCTGTGAGGTCAGGAATCTTTGCAACGGCGGCTGTCCTAAGGATCGATTTACGCTGTCGAGTGACGGCGATCCGGGGCAGAACTACCTCTGTGCCGGCCTCTACCTGTTTTTCACTCATACCCGCCCCGCCATGCAGAATATGGCGCAACTGCTGCAGCGGGGCCGCGCACCCTCCGATGTGATGGCAATGATCGCGGCTGACGACGCGAAGGGCGGGCCGTACGAGCCCTGTTCCTGCGGCAGCGGCAAAAAGTTCCGCTTCTGCCACGGCAACCTCGAGCCGCTAACGCCGTTCAGTGCGTTGGACGGCACGACGTTTACGCCGCACGACGGACGAGGCATCTCTATGCACGACGAATTATCACCCCGAGCGTCGCCCGGCGGCGTGCAGCGAGTAACAAAGTGACACTTCGGCGGCGCATTTCGGCCCTCGATGCGTTTTTTCTCCGGCGTAAACCGGTAACTGCAGCACAAAATTAACGACAAGGAAGGAAAAAAATCATGGCTACAAAGCAACCGAATATCCTGATTCTGTGGGGCGATGACATCGGCATCTGGAATATCAGTTACCACAGCCGCGGCATGATGGGCTATCGCACCCCCAACATTGACCGTGTCGCCAACGAAGGCGTCAACTTCACCGACTACTACTCCCAGCAGAGCTGTACCGCCGGTCGCGCGTGCTTCATCACCGGCCAGAATCCGATCCGCACCGGCCTCACCAAGGTCGGCATGCCCGGCGCTACCGTCGGTTTGCAGAAGGAAGACCCGACCATCGCTGAGTTACTGAAGCCTCTCGGTTACGCTACCGGCCAGTTCGGCAAGAACCATCTCGGCGACCGCAATGAATACCTGCCAACCGTGCACGGATTCGACGAATTCTTCGGCAATCTTTATCACCTGAACGCCGAAGAAGAACCGGAACTGCCCGACTATCCGAAGGATCCCAAGTTCAAGGCCGCCTTTGGACCCCGAGGTGTAATGCACACTTTTGCGAGCGATAAGGATGACCCGACGACAGATCCGCGCTGGGGCCGCGTCGGCAAGCAGACGATTGAGGATACCGGCCCGCTCACCAAGAAGCGCATGGAAACCATCGACGAGGAGATCACCGCTGGCGCCATCGGCTTTATCGAGAAGCAGGCAAAGGCCAACAAGCCTTTCTTCCTCTGGTACAACGCGACGGCTATGCACTTCCGAACCCACGTTGCCGCAAAGAACCTCGGCAAGAGCGGTCAGGATCCTTACAGCGATCGCATGGTGGTTCACGACGAGCAGATCGGCCAAGTGCTCGACAAGCTCGATCAGCTCGGAATCGCCGACAACACCATCGTCATGTATTCCACCGACAACGGCCCGGAGAACGACACCTGGCCCGATGGCGCCACCACGCCGTTCCGCGCCCAGAAAGACACCAACTGGGAAGGCGGCTGGCGTGTTCCATGTTTCATGCGTTGGCCTGGACACATCAAGCCGGGCACGGTCCTGAACGGCATTGTTTCTCACATCGATATGTTCCCAACCTTGCTGGCAGCCGCCGGCAATCCGGACGTCGCCAAACAACTGGAGGCCGGTGCCACGGTCGACGGCAAGCCTTTCCACGTCCATCTTGACGGCCACAATCAGCTCGACTACATAACCGGGAAATCCAAGGAGAGCGCGAGAAATGCGGTCATGTACATGAGCGACGACGGGGATGTGATGGCGATTCGGGTTGGCGACTATAAGTTCAACCTGGCGGTGCAACGCGCACACACGATGCGACTGTGGGCGGAGCCTTTCGTGAAGCTGCGCTTGCCGTACATCATGAACCTGCGACGCGACCCGTTCGAGCTGGCTGAGATCAACTCGAATACCTACCTGGACTGGATGGTCGACCACGTGCCCCAGTTGTACATGATGCAGGCGGTAGTGGCGGGGGAGATTGCGAACTTCGCCAAGTTCCCGCCGCGGCAGAAACCCGCCGCCTTCAACCTGGATGCGGTGCTGGCGCAGGTGGCGCAGCATGGCGCCGCAACGGGTAAGTAGTGAAGGACCTGCAGAAAGGAAGGTCGAAAGTCCTCCCTTTCGAAAAGGTCGATAGACGGCATCTCCGGCGGACCACGAGTCCGCCGGGGAATTTTTTAATGCTCCATCCTCATGGCTTGGGTCGTGCTTGGGGCGATGAGTTTGCCAACCTTCCACGTACAGCAAAACCGGTTTGACTGCGGGTTTTGTCCTGTCGCAGCGGCGCCGTCCTACCTAGGATCACACCCGCCAATGCGACTCCCTTGAATCGAAGTCAACCGAATCGTGGAGAGGTGCAAATGAAAGCTTTATTGGTGATGATGGCGTGTATGTTCTTGACCGCGGGTTTGGTGGCGCAAGATTGCGTCAAGAATTTTCGCGGTGAAACCGTTTGCCGGAACGGCAGCACCGCGGCTGCGGTCAACCCGAATACGGGCAACGCTGCCGTTGCCCACAAGAATTCGAACGGTGTCACCACGACCCAGACCAGCAATGGCGGCGAAGCCAAGAGCAAGAATGGAGTGGGAGTCGCTCAAGGCTCCAACGGCACCAAAGCTGCTGTCAACACGAACACGGGCAACGCAGCCGTTTCGAGCAGAAACTCGAACGGAGTGGCAACCACCAAAACCAGCAACGGTGGCGAAGCCAAGACCAAGAACGGAATGGGCGTGGCCCAGGGCCCCGGGGGCACCACCTGTGCCAAAGGCAAGAACAATGCAGGCTGTAAGAAGTAAACGTTAACACCTCGCGCAGATCGGCAGGCCGAGATTGACAGTCAGATCTCCCTGGCGGACCATGGTCCGTCGGGGATTCTTTTGAGTGCGACATTTGCAATGAGCCTGAGTCGATGAACCCGAGTCAATGAGCCCGAGTCGATGAGTCCAAGTCAAAGAACCGAACACTTCTCGCCCGCACCCGATGTCGCCGAGGAGGTCCGGGACTTCTACGACCGTTATCCCTATCCTCCTCCGGTCGAGAGTCTGGAAAAATATCGGCTTCTCTGGCAGGACCAGCAAAGACGCCGCGCGGACTACCATCTTTTCTGGCCCAACCGTCCATATAAAGAAGATCAATCCATCCTCATTGCAGGTTGTGGAACGTCGCAGGCGGCCAAGCACGCCCTGCGCTGGCCCGGGGCTCAGATTACCGGGATCGACTGCAGTGCCACCAGCGTGCGTTGTACGCAAGGCCTTCAGAAGAAATACAAGCTGAAAAATCTCCAGGTCCATCAGCTTCCCCTCGAGCGAGTAGGCGAATTGGGGATGAGCTTCGACCAGATCGTGTGTACCGGCGTGCTCCATCATCTCGCCGACCCCGATGCTGGACTCAGCGCCCTCCGCAGCGCGCTCAAACCGGACGGAGCGATGCAACTCATGGTGTACGCGCCCTACGGACGCGCCGGCATCTATATGCTGCAGGAGTTTTGCCGCCGGCTCGGTATCAAAGCGACCGATCCGGAAATTAAGGATCTCATCGCTGCGCTCAATGCATTGCCTCCCGGACATCCGCTGGAAACCCTGCTCCGCCAGGCGCCAGACTTTCGCAACGAAGGCGCGCTTGCTGATGCTCTATTGCACCCGCAGGATCGCGCATATTCCGTCCCGCAATTGTACGACTTTATAAAGAACGCTGGGTTGGCGTTCGGGAGATGGGTAAAGCAGGCGGCGTACTCCGTGCCTTGCGGTGTCATTGCGAAAATCCCGCAGGCTGCCAGCATCGCTCGCCTTTCCCTCGCACAGCAGTACGCCGCGATCGAACTGTTTCGCGGCACGATGGTTCGCCATAGCGCGGTCGTGTACCGGAATGATGGCCCCTGGGGATCCGAACAAACCAGTTCGCAATCAGTCACCTTTGCGGGTGACGACTGGCTTGCGTATGTGCCCATTCGAATGTCGGACACGATCTCGGTTCAAGAGCGGCTGCCCCCCGGCGCTGCGGCGGTTCTGATCAACCAGACGCACACCTACAGGGACCTGTTCTTGCCCATTGGGCCAACTGAAAAGCGGTTGTTCGACGCCATCGATGGGGTCCGTAGCATCCGCGATCTCGTGGAAAGCACGCAATCGTCCTCGCACCCGACAACCAACATCGACCAGGCGCGTACTTTTTTTGAACAGCTCTGGTGGCATGATCAGGTCGTGTTCGACGCCTCCCGTACGGCTTAGCATAGAATCGAAAAGATTTGTTTTCCGCAGCGCCATTCGAGGAACGACCCCGGTTCTCGCTTCCCCTGTCACAACTGACAGTTGTGCCGCACCTGCCTATCGCTGATGCTTTCGATATAAGTTTCACGGTGGTCGCAGTGCTCGCTGCGTTCTGATGCAAACATGCCAGAGCGGAGGAAAATTATGCAGGGACAAGGACAAATAAAAGTGGCAAGAATAGCCGCGAAGGCCGCGATTCTGTTGGGACTGCTCGTGGTCGCAAGTTTCCCCGGCTTCGCGAGAGACAAGAATGAAACCATCGACGCGACCGCGTTCGGTACGGGCACGCAAATGGGACAGAATATCGGCGTCACACTGAATATTTATCAGTTCTCGACTCCGGCCGACAAACAGATTCTGGTCCAGGCGTATCAGAAGGGACAGAACCAGGGACTGGTAAACGCGCTCCAGAGGATGAAGGCAGTCGGCCACGTCGAAATCACGGGCACACTCGGCAACGATTGTTCGTACATCAAGATGATTCCGACGGCGACGGGACGAAAGATTATCTTCGTCACCAATCGCCAGATCCGATTCGGAGAAGCATTCACTGATTCGCAGTCTCAATCCTTCAACCTGACGGCGGGCATACTCGAATTCAACGATCAGGACAAGAGCAAAAGCACGGGTGTCCTGTATCCGGAAGCGCAGCTGATTCTCAACAGTCAAGGCGAATTGCAGTGGGACTTGGCCCAGAACCCGTGGAGACTGTCTGATCTCATCGATTGGGCGGGAACGCCTGGTGTGAACTAGGAGAGAGAGAGCAAAGAAATGATTACATCCGTCGCGAAGCAGCTTTTATCCGCCACGCTTTCCCTGTTATTGGTGGTTGTGACAATCCCGTTTGAAGCCGGAGCGCAGCAATCCGGATATTCAGGACAAGGCGTGCCCCTGACGGCGGAAGAGGTGCAAGCACTAGTGGCGCCGATCGCGCTGTATCCGGATTCTTTGGTGGCGCAGATTCTTGGAGCCGCAACTTTTCCCGATCAGATTGCTGCCGCAGCCAGTTGGCTTCAACAGAACAGCTTACTCAGCGGCTCGATTCTGATGCAGGCCGTTGATGCCCAGCCGTGGGATCCCGCCGTGAAGGCGCTCACTCAATTTCCGTCGGTGCTCGCTAACATGGCGACCAACCTGAGTTGGACGTCCTCGTTGGGCGAGGCGTATCACACCCAGGCCGCCGACGTCATGGCCGCTGTCCAGTATCTGCGGGCAAAAGCGCTGGCCGCCGGCAACCTGAAATCAGGCACGCAGATTGTTGTCTCGCAACAGTCACCGCAGACCATCGTGATTCAGTCCGCGAATCCACAAGTGGTCTATGTCCCTGTCTACAACCCTGCCGTGGTTTACGGCTATCCCTATGTCGTTCCCGCATACGTTGCTCCGCCCGCGCCGGCGACTGCCGTGCTCGCTTTCGGAGTCGGTATCGCGGTAGGTGCGATGATGGCCGGCGGATGTTGCGGCTGGGGCTATAGCAGTTGGAACTGCGGCTGGCACGGCACAACTACTGTGGTCTATCACGGCGGAGCATATTACGGGAACGCGGCATGGCACGGTGGCTACTACGGTTCCAGTGCGAGCGTATACGGCCCCAACGGCAGCGCGCATGTCAGCAATGGCTATAACCCATCCACCGGAACTTACGCGCGTGGCGGCACAGCGTCGAACGGCTATGGCAGCGTAAGCGCTGGTCAGGCATATAACCCAAGGACCGGGGCGTCCGCCTCGACCGTGCAAGGTTCCAATGCCTATGGCAGCTATGGAGCTTCGTCGGTTTCGAAAAACGGCACCACAACCAACGCCCAACATCAAACGAACTCTAATGGAACCACGGCTCAGGTGCACAATTCGAACGGTGCCTCCGCGTATGGAGCGTCGGGTAAAAACGGCAACAGCGCCGCGGTTGGTCAGACCGCGAACGGCGACAAATATGCGTCCGCGAACGGCAACACCTACAAGAACACCGGCAGCGGATGGTCGAACACGAATGGCAGCTCAAATAAATCCAGCAGCTCCAGTTACTCAAATAGCGCTCAGAAATCCGGCAGCTCCAGTTACTCAGGTTCAAACAGCGCGCAAAAATCCAGTTCCTCGGGTTGGGGAGGGCAGGAGAAGAGCGGTGGATCCTCGGCCTTCAGCGGCGGAAGCAGCGGGGGATGGGGAGCCAGATCGGAAAGTGCCCGCGGCTCGGCAAGCAGGGGCGGTGGTGGTGGCTGGGGCGGCGGCGGTCGCAGATGACCCACCGCAGCCGCAATGGGAACGGAGTCTGAAGTCTTCGTAAGTAGGCGTCGTACCGTCGATCTTTTGGAGGAAGTTATGTCTTTCGCAACCCGCACAAGCGGTGTCATGTCCCGGTTCACTCTTCTCGCTCTCATTATGCTTCTTGCCGCCTGCAACAAGTCCGATAAGCCGGCAATCAAAGTTTTTGCTTCCCCTGACGACGCGGGCAATGGACTGATGGAAGCAGCAAAGTCGGGGGACCAAAATGCAGTGCTGGCAATTTTCGGTCCGGACTCAAAGGAGATCGTCTACTCGGGCGATCCCGTGCAAGACAAGAACGCGGGCAACCTATTCGTGACCGCTTACGGGACCATGCATCGCTGGCGCAAAATGCCCGATGGAGCCCAAATCCTGCTCGTCGGAGCCGACAATTTTCCCTTTCCAATTCCGTTGAAGAAAAATGCCTCGGGGCAGTGGTTCTTCGATACGGCGGCAGGGAAGGATGAGATTCTCAACCGTCGTATTGGTCGCAATGAACTGGCCGTCATCGATATTTGTGGAGCGTTGGCTGATGCGCAGGCCGAGTACTATTCTGAGCGCCACGCCGACGGGAGCACGCATCTATTTGCGGTGAAGTTCATCAGCGACTCGGGCAAGCAGAACGGTTTGTACTGGGATTCGCCCGAAGGCCAGCCCAAGAGTCCACTTGGACCTCTGGCTGCGTTCGCTACCGACGAGGGATATAAGGTAAAGCCCGACGCGCACACGCCGTTCCACGGTTACAACTTCCGGATGCTGACGCGGCAAGGCAGTCACGCGCCCGGCGGCGCTAAAGACTATGTGGTCGATGGCAAGATGTCCGGTGGATTCGCCTTCGTCGCCTATCCAGCAGCATACGGAAACTCGGGCGTGATGACATTTATCATCAGTCAGGACGGCATCTTGTTCCAGAAGGATCTGGGAAAGACGACAGCTGAAACCGCGACCGCCATGACTGAATTCGATCCTGGCGATGGGTGGACCCCGGTGCAGGAATAATCAGGAATAGTAATAACTATGATGATGATGACAGTGCCGCCGGATCGGTGTCGGCCACCCAAACTCCAGCTTGCTGCAAGTCGCGTTTGCTGCAAGTCACCAATGGAAAGAGCATAATCGTCCCGCAGATATTTTTCTGCTGCGCTAGACGGCTATACCTTTATGGAGAAAATCCTCGACTTCCCACTTCTCATTTTGGTGATCTCCTTCGTGGGGCTCTGGTTTTCGGCATTTGCCGGCGCCTTACTTCGGGAAAAATTTGGACCCTTGACGGCAGACGAGCGCAGCGACTTTGGCGTAGTCCAGGGCGCTGCTCTCACCCTACTGGGCCTGCTGATCGGATTCACTTTTTCCATGGCCATCAGTCGCTACGAACAGCGCAAAACCTACGAAGAAGAGGAGGCCAATGCGATCGGGACCGAGTACGTACGCGCTGGTCTGATGCCAGCCGCCGATGCAGTCGAAGTACGTGGACTGCTGAAAAATTATCTCGGTCAGCGGGTGCTGTTCTATACCGCCCGAGATTGGCAGCAGCTTGGGCAGATCGGCAATACGACTGCACAGTTACAGAATCGGTTGTGGTCCGACGTCCAGGCTCGCGTGGTAGCACAGCCGACACCGGCAGCCTCCCTGGTTGCTGCCGGCATGAACGATGTGTTGAACTCGGAGGGGTACACCCAGGCCGCCTGGTGGAACCGCATTCCATTTGAGGCCTGGGTTTTGTTGGCAGCGATCGCAATTGGCTGCAACCTGTTGATCGGTTACGGCGCTCATCGAAACAGCTTCCTGTTTATAATCTTGCCCATTGCTGTTTCTTTATCCTTTTTTCTTATAGCCGATATTGATAGCCCGCGTGGAGGCATCATTCGCGTTCGGCCGCAAAACTTGATCAGGCTCTCTCAGTCGCTGAATGCGCGCTAGGTTAATGGAGACATCCATCATTTCGACGAGTGCTTGGGTGGATAACCCTTCAGCAGCTTGACGATCGCCTTATTGATCGCAGAGAGCGCCTTCGCCATCTCGGGGTCGAGGTTCTCGGTGGCCGTTCCTCTCCAGATCATCTTGTTGTTTGTTCGGTCAATAAATTCGACAATGAGTGATCCTTCCGCGACCAGCGGGTCCATTAGGACGGCAGGATTGTCTTCCCCGCTCCAGTTCATAGCGTCGAAAGCCGGCACCAGGGGCATGTTGACTCCCATTCCGATCCCGCCTCCGGCAACGACCGTGAGATCGCCATTCTGTTCCGTTCGGGTGAGGCCCTTGGACTTCAGTTCATCGTCGATTTCCCCAACCACGTTCTCGTATAACAACGGCCGGGAAACCGCAGTCTGAGGCTTAGCCCATGTGTAGGTCTTATATTTCGAAAAATCAACGGTCTTGTCGTATCCGACCTTGATCTTTTGAGCGAAGCAAGATGCTGTAATCCCCAGCAAGATGAATGTCCGGAGCCACCAACGGCGATTTGTCATTTCTGTCCTCTGCGGCCGGCTACGCGATTCTTGCCGGTTGTCGGCAAATGCATGAAATTCGGGGTAGACCGCTTCGACATTACGAGAAGCAGGACGTCGGAAGAACTGTCATTACTAACAGGTTGCCAAAGGCTTCCATGCGTTTATCTTGTGAATCCCGGGGCGGCAATTGCGATTTGGGGCGCTGATTTGAAGGATTTTCGTTTGGACGGTTAACGACCCAAGTCCGGCCCAACCGCGACGCGGATTCCCCGAACGAAAGGACTTGATTATGAAGACCAGACTAGCCTTTTCTGCCCTAGCCATTTGTCTGATTTCAACCCTCGCCACGGCCCAGCAAGTCTCCGTGAACTATAACCGCAGCCAGAGTTTCGCGGCGTATCACACTTACGCCTGGGGTTCGCAGAATGCAAACAAGATTCAGAACTCTATCCTGGCGCAGGAAGCGCAGCAGGATATCAACGCTGCCATGCAGGGCAAAGGACTGCAACTGGTGCAGGAAAACCAGAATCCAGACTTGATCCTCACCGCCAATGGTGGCATGCAACAGCAAACCTCCTATAGTGCGTGGGGAATGCGCGGGATCGGTGGCGGCATGGGCGGCATCACTCCCGAACAAAATGTGGTCGCAACCATGATTGTGGACCTCTATGACGCGAAGACTCAGTCCTTAGTCTGGCGCGGCGTGGCTCAAAATACACTGAGCAACAATGGGAGCAAGAATACGAAGATGGTGGCCAACGCTGTGCAGAAAATGTTCAAGCAGTGGCCGAAGTAGCCTCTTACGTTTCAGCGGCTGGGAAAATGTATGACGCCGGCGGATCGACGAATCAGGAGGTGTCCGGATGTTGCGCCTAATTCGCAGCCTCATTCGCCCCTACCGGGGCACGCTCGTAATCATTCTGGTCGCCATGCTGTTCCAAACCGCGATGAGCGTGGCGGGGCCATGGCCGCTGAAGATCATCCTCGACAATGTGGTGGGTTCTCATAAGCTTGCTCCGTGGCTCGCCGACTTCCTCCGGCCGGTTTTGAGCGGCGAAAGCAAGATGCAGATTGCCGCGGCGGCGGCCATGATGGCGGTGTTCATAGCGGTGGTAGGTGCGATCGCCTCATACATAGCAAACTACTACACCACGAGTGTGGGGCAGTGGGTGGCCAATGATTTGCGTCTGCGCACTTACCACCATCTCCAGCAACTCTCGCTCAGCTATTACGACAACCACGAAAGCGGGACGCTCTTGAGCACCATCACTTCTGACGTCCAGACGATCCAGGGTTTTGCCTCGTCCTCCACCTTGGGCATTGTTGTCGATCTGTTCACGATCGTCGCCATGCTGTTTATCATGTTCCGGCTCAATTGGGATTTCACACTCATTGCCGTGGCCGTCACCCCATTCATGCTGCTGCTGGTCTCGAGGTTCAAGAAGGCGGTCAAAAAGGCGACCCACGAGGTGCGCAAAGAGCAAAGCAAGATGGTTGCAGTGGTGGAGCAGGGCCTCCAGTCAATGAGGGTCGTGAAAGCTTTCGGCAGGCAGGACCTGGCCGAAGGGGAACTTGCCGAAGTCAGCAAGGCGACCGTGGATGCATCGCTCAAAGCGCGACGGGTAAAGGCGCTGCTGTCCCCGATTGTGGCGGTGACGGTGTCACTTTGCACCGCCGTCGTGCTCTGGCGTGGTTCGGCACTCATTATTGCCGGAGTGATGACGGCTGGCGCCTTGACTGTGTTTCTCTCGTACCTGAACAAGTTCTTCAAGCCCGTGCAAGACTTGGCCACCATGACCAATGCCATCGCCCAGGCAGCAGTCGGCGTAGAACGCATCCGCGCCATTCTCGATGCGGACGCGATCATTCCGGAGCGACCTGACGCGCGCGAACCGCAAACTCTTGTGGGCGAGATCGAATTCGATCATGTGGCTTTCGCCTACAACCCCGACGCTCCCGTGCTGACGGATGTCAGTTTCAAAATCAAGGCGGGGCAAATGGTGGGAGTGGTTGGCCCTACCGGCTGCGGCAAATCCACCGTCGTCAGCTTGATTCCGCGATTTTATGACCCCGTCGCCGGATCGGTCAAAATCGATGGTGCGGATATCCGTGACTACAAACATCTTTCGCTGCGTGATCAGATCGGTTATGTGCTCCAGGAACCCGGCCTCTTCGAAGGATCGGTTTCCGACAACATTGCCTTTGGCAAAAAGGGAGTCACCAGGGAGCAGATCATCGAGGCTGCGAAATTAGCCAATGCGGATGAGTTCATCGCGCGCATGCCGCACGGTTACGACAGCATGATCGGCGAGCGCGGAGAAACGATGTCCGGCGGTCAGCGTCAGCGTATCGGCATTGCCCGAGCTATCATTCGCAATAACCCGATCCTTATCCTGGATGAGCCCACAGCCGCTCTTGACACCGAGTCTGAACAGCTCGTGATCGAGGCTCTGGAGCGGCTCATGAAAGGGAAAACCGTAATTACAATCGCCCACCGGCTGAGCACGATTCGCGATGCTGATAAGATCATCGTCCTTAAGGGAGGAGTGGTCGCGGAAGAGGGCAGTCATGACGAATTAATAGTCCTCGGCGGCGTATACGCCGAGCTCTATCACATACAGTACAGCGACAAAGCAGCCTCTCCAGCGGCCATTGCTTCGTAGAGGTGCATATTTACGCGTGCCCGCCGGCGGTATTTTTCGGCAGACACCGGTCAGGTTCGCAAGACCGCAAGATCGCTATGAGGATTTGATGTCACGTTCCTTAATTGTTCTGCCCGACGATTCGTCCCGACCAATTCTCCATGCCATCGACAACGCGAAAAAATCGTTGCGCATCAAGATGTTTATTTTCTCGGACTCCCTGCTCTGCCAGCACTAGCCGGCAGAATGTTTGCCGCCGGGACCGGGAGTCTAGGTATCAAAAATCAAAGAATCGAGGTCATTCGTGAATCGTAAAGTTCTGACCATCGTCACTGTTTTCACGGCAGCTACCCTCCTCTTCGGCGCCTCCAGCAAGCTGGTCATGAGCTGGAGGAATCCGAACTACGCTCCGGCGAAAAGGCCGCATCGGGTGCTGGCATTGGGTTTCAGCAACAACATGACGGTTCGCGTCGACTTCGAGGACGCGTTGGCAGCGGAGCTCGCCAGCAAAGGGTTGGTGTCGGTTGCGGGAAATGATATTCTGCTCCGCCCACCCGGCACGAAGCTTGACCTCAACTACCTGAGAGAGCAGATCCGGGCAAACCAGATCGAGGCGGTCGTGGTCTCGCGCCTGATCAAGGTGGACGATAGCGTTACCTACATCCCCGGCACCCCATACTTTGTGCCTTTTCCTTACTACAACACGTTCTACGGTTACTACGGGACGTTGTATCCGGTCATCTATTCACCCGGCTACCTGAAGGAAGAGAGGAAGGTGAGGGTTGAAACCAATCTCTACTATGTCAATGGCGCGCCCGATGGACAGCTGGTTTGGACCGGCATCACCGATACCTTCAATCCCTCCAACGTTGACAAAGCCATCAAGGGATTGGTGAACCTCGTCGTGACAAAAATGCAGGATGAAGACGCCCTGTAGGCGCAGGGCGGTTATGCCGCGCGGGTTCACTACTTCTGCCACTTCGGCCATCCGATCCACGAATACTGTCAGGCAAACGCCACGTTGTTGAAGTCGCCCCCCAATCGGGTATAGTTCGCCGCGGCTGTAGCTCCATTTCAGAGACGATCTTGGTTATAAGAAGTTCCTCGAATCCGATTTGCCCGGTCATGCGTGGCGTGGTAATGTGACCGGGGTCACAGCATCATAGGACCGCCAAAGAGAAGATGGATCGGCGGTTTGCCAGAGCACATCGACCCCAGGTTCGGTCGTGATCGAAACGAAAGAAGCGTATTGGACACCTCTAAAGCGCGAAATCAGCGATGCTTTAACACCGGCCTCGGTGCGTCACGGTGCCTGCTGTTCTGCGTCCTTTGTCTCTGCGTCGCTCTGTCGAACGCGGCCACTAAGGCGCCTCCGGTTTCTCCCCCTCCGCGTGAGCAAATCGAAGTGCTCATCATCTCCTCCTCCGATCCGGACTTGCCCGACGTCGCCGCCATGGTCGAGCAGACAGAAACCCATATTCTTGAGGGTTCCAATAAGCCGGTTCACTTCAGCTTTGAGTACATCGAGTCATCCGCCTCTCTCGCAGAGCCTTCCCGAGAGCGCGCCATGGCCTCATATCTTGTTCAGAAATACCATGGACAGACCTTCGATCTCGTAATTGCCATCGACGAAGAAACGGTAGCGTTTTCAGAGAAGATTCGGGCGCAGTTGTTTCCTGATGCCGCCCTGCTGTTTTTCGTGACCGATCCTGAAAATTCTTCTAGCTGGCTTGATCCAAAGGTGGGGAGAACAGGCGTAGTGAGGAAGTTAAATTTTCTTGCAACGCTGGAACTGGCTTTGCGCCAAAATCCGGGCACTTCCCATGTTGTCGTTGTTTCGGGCTCGTCGGATGGCGAGAAACGCGCGGCGCGGATCGCGCACGACCAGTTTCGCAAGTACGAGTCGAATCTGGAGTTTGAATACCTGACCGATCTCCAGTTTTCTGACCTGGGACCTCGGCTGGCAAATGTTCAGCCTGACAGTATCATCATTTTCCTCGATTTCGTGACTGACTCCCACGGCCAGCAGTTTATCCCTGCCCGTATCCTGCCAGCTCTCTCCAGGTCGGCGAACCGGCCAATCTATGGAACCTTCTCCTCGGTTGTGGGCGCGGGAGCAGTGGGGGGAAGCGTGGCCGATCTGAGCGAAGTAGGCCGCATCCTGGGGAATGACGGATTGCGCATTCTGAAGGGTGATAAGGCGGAGAAGATCCCGGTTGCCATGGGAGATTACCAACACTACGTGATCGACTGGCGGCAACTGCACCGCTGGGGAATCCCCGAGGCTCGCCTGCCAAAGGAGAGCGAGGTCCGTTACTGGGAATATTCCCCATGGGAACTTTACCGTTGGAGAATCCTGGGCATTTTGGCCGTTGTGCTGGTCGAGAGCCTCCTGATCGTTTTGCTGCTGGGCAATATTGCCCGCCGCAAACAGGCCGAGAGTGCGCTACGCGAGAGCGCCGCGCGAGAACAGGCCAGGGCGAAGGAATTGGAAACGGTGCTGGATGCGGTGCCCATGCCGGTTCGTATAGCGCACGACGACGCTTGCCGGTGGATGACCGGCAACCGGGCTGCCCACGAACAAGCCCGTGTGCCGGTAGGCCAGAATTTTTCGTCGAGCGCGCCGCCCGGCGAACGACCCCATTACCGCCTGATGGAAGACGGAACGTGGGTGACGGCGGATTCGCTGCCCATGCAGCGAGCCGCAGCCACCGGAAGGCCGGTGTTTGGACGGGCCCTGACGGTGGTATATGAGGATGGCTCGGAGCGGGAAACGGTCGAAAACGCAGTTCCTCTGCTGGATGAGGCCGGCAAGCCACGGGGAGCGGTCGGAACTTCGATCGATGTCACAGACCTGAAGCAGGCGGAGCGCGCGTTGCGGGAAAGCGAACTGCGATTCCGCACCGTGTTCGAGCGTTCTCCGGTGGGCATTGCTCTGGTCGATTCGCGCACCGGGCAAACCCTGCAAGTCAATCCAAAGTTCTGTGAAATCTCCGGACGCGGCGTGGACGAACTCCTCGGGATCGACTTCCGGAGCATCACCCATCCCGGCGAAATTGCGGAATACGGCGAACCCCGGCAGCAACTGGTCGAGCAGAAGGCAACAAGTTACGAGGTAGAAGAAAAATATGCTCGTCCGGATGGATCAGAGCGCTGGGTCAGGATTCTGGTAGTGCCGCTGTGGGTTGAAGGAGAGACACGCCGATGGCAGATGGCTCTGGTGGAAGATATCACCGAGCGCAAGGCCGCGGAGGAGGCCCGATTCAGGCTCGCTGCCATTGTGGAATCCTCGGACGATGCCATCATCTCCAAGAATCTTGACGGCATCATCGTCAGTTGGAATCGGGGTGCGGAGCACATCTTCGGATACACCACGGCGGAAGCCGTGGGTCAGCCAATTTTGATTATTGTCCCACCCGACTTTGTGGAAGAAGAGAAGACGCTGCTGCAAAAAACACGAACTGGTGGGAGGATTGAGCACTATGAAACCGTCCGGTTGACGAAGCAGGGTAAGAAAATTAATGTCTCGCTGACCATGTCTCCGGTCAAAGACGTGACGGATAAAATCGTAGGCGTTTCCAAGATTGCACACGATATTACCGAGCGGAAGCGAGTGCAAGAGGAGCTGCAGAAGTCCGAGGAAAGGTTCTCCAAGGCGTTTCGGCAGAGCCCGATGGCATTGTCTCTGGTAAGCGCCCGGACTCATCGCTATCTCGACATCAACAAAACCTTTGAACGCACCTGGGGATATTCGCGCTCCGATGTGATTGGAAAGAGCGCCGTCGAACTGGGGCTCTGGGTCAATCCCTCAGAAAGGACTCGCCTGACCCAGAAGTTAGAGTCCCAGGGCTTTCTTCGTGAAGTGGAATGTGAATGGCGCACGAAAGACGGTCGAACCCTGATCGCATTAGCGTCGGTTGAGTTAACTGACATCGGCGGGGAACCGTGTTTTCTGGGAGTATTTGCCGACATCACCGATCGCAAGCGGGCGCAGCAGGCTGTGCTGGAGAGCGAGAAGCGGTTCCGGTTGCTCGCCAACACCGCTCCCGTGCTGATCTGGATGTCTGGTCCCGACAAGTTGTGCAACTATTTCAATGAGCCCTGGCTCGAATTCACCGGCCGGCGCCTTGAAGAGGAGTTAGGCAACGGCTGGGCGAAGTCCGTGCACTCCGAAGATCTGCAGAAGTGCCTCGATACTTACACCCAAAGTTTTGATCGCAAAGAAAAATTCGGTATGGAATATCGGCTTCGTCGCCACGACGGCGAATACCGGTGGGTTTTGGACATCGGCGTCCCCAGATTCAACAGCGACACCTCCTTTGCGGGATACGTGGGCTGCTGCATGGACATTAGCGACTTGAAGCAAGCCCGAGCGACCGTAATCGAGTTCAGCAGCCGCCTCCTCCAGGCCGGAGAAGAGGAGCGGGCGCGCATTGCACGCGAGTTACACGACGACATCAACCAGCGGCTAGCTCTCTTGGCGAATGGGCTCCAGGAGGCGGAGCAAGCGGCATCCTCGAATAAGGATCGGCCACAGAAGGAGAACCTGCACGACCTCTGGCAGATGACGAATGCAATCGCCACCGACATTCAGCACATGTCTCATCAACTGCATCCGTCCAAACTGCAATACCTGGGATTGGCAACAACCCTGCGGGACCTGTGCCATGAATTTGCCCAGCAACACAAGATCGCGGTCGAGTGTGTCGCGAAGGGATTGCCCGATGACCTTCAGGAAAACGTGTCACTCAATCTTTTCCGCACCGTGCAGGAATCATTGCGCAACGCGGCCAAACACAGCCAGGCCCGCCATGTAAGGGTGGAATTAACCTGCGAATCCAATGTGGTTCATCTGCGGGTTTCCGACGATGGAGTTGGATTCGATCCTGACGACGCACGCATTCATCACGGGCTGGGAATGGTCAGCATGCGCGAGCGCCTGCGATCGGTTGGCGGGGAGTTCTCCATCTGGTCGAAGCCATCCCTTGGCACCCTGGTGGAGGGTTGGGTTCCCGCAACCAGGAAACTGGTTCCGAGCGCGGCAGAATCCGTGGCAGATTGAAGCCTGAACCCGGCCATAAGATATCGTCATTTTTGACAGTATGCGCCCCTGCCAAAACGCCCTAACATCGCCTTGGTGAAGGTTGGTTTTTTTTGGGCAGCCTTGGGTCAGCACCTTTAGCGGCGCGAACTTCGGTGTCCCAGGTGCAATGCCACCAGCCTTCCAGAGGTGGAGCTTTGCCAAGAACTACCCTGCTCCTGGCCGACGACAATTCCGAGGTCCTCGAGCATGTTAGTAAGATGCTCGGAAAAGAGGACGAGTACAGGATTGTTGCTGCCTTATCCAACGGAGCGGCGGTCGTTCCCGAATATCTTCGGCTCAGGCCCGATGTCATCCTGCTCGATATTTCCATGGGTGCGTGGAGTGGAATAGAGATTGCCCGGCAGCTGCGAGACTCCGGAAGTAGCGCCAAGATCATCTTTCTCACCGTGCACGAAGACTCTGACTATGTGAACGCCGCCATGGGTGCCGGTGCATCGGCCTATGTTGTGAAATCGCGTCTGAATGTGGATCTGCTCTGCGCCATCAGAGCGGTGCTCTTCAATAAGTTTTTTGTCTCGCCAACATTGCTGCATGCCGGCGGTGAAAGAGGAGACCACGTGGAGTAAGTCGGAGTGAGCTGGTTAAGCAAACTCGACCATCCGCTGCTTTTCTTAGCGATGATCGTGCTTGCCCTTCGTGTAGCGGGACGCTTGCACCGGAGTTGGGAGTGAGTGCCGAGGATTTACTTGAGGCTGATCCGAATTGTCTCGAGGGGAGGTCGAAGTCAAAAGCCTCCTGGTGTGAAGGATGTTGTCGTGCCACTCTCTCCGGAGTTGTCAGCCTCCCGGTTGACAACTCCTTTTTTCAAAAGACCGACAGGAGAGCCGGTATGCGAATGTTGATGGCAATCTGCGCTGCTTCGGCCCTGCTGGCCACATTTGCGGCCGCTCAGCCGGCGCCCGTGGTTGTGACGCCCCTGACTGACACCGATATCCAATTGCTGCGTTCCGACGTCCAGTCGGCCAAGAACCAGATCATTGCTGACACGATGCAATTCAACAATTCTGAATCCACGGTGTTCTGGCCAGTCTATCGAAACTACGCGCACGATCTGCAGGAGATCGGTGACGATCGCGTGCAATTGATCAAGGATTACGTGAAGAACTATGACAACATGGACGACGCCAAGGCAAAAGCATTGGTGCAGCGCATGATCGACGTCGAAGACCGGACCTTGACCTTGCGCAAGGACTATTGGCCGAAGTTCATCAAGGCTCTGGGACCGAAACGGGCCGCGAAGTTTTACCAGGTCGATAGCCGGATTAGCCTCATGATTGATGTCCAGCTGACGGCTGCAATTCCGCTCATTCCATAGCCAAACTTTTTGACATGGCGCAGGATCGACGTCACGATAAAAAGATAAAAACTGGAGTGGATCCGATGAGAGAGATGAGAGAAAAGCTATCCATTGCAGCGTTAATGCTGGTCGCATTCCTGGCGATAGCAGGTCTAGCTTTTTCGCAGACTGCGCAGCAGAACTGGGCACTCCTGATCAGCGGTCAGCCGGGGCAAGCGCCCGTTGTCCAGATCAATGGCAAGTCTTATGTGGATATCGAAGCGTTAGCCCGGCTTATTAGTGGCTCCCTCAGCTTCAAAGGGAACCTGGTTACACTGACGTTGCCTGGTTCCGCGAGCACGTCGACGGCGGATTCGTCGGCAAGCCAGCCCGCCGCTCAGGCCGCGAGTCCAGGATTTTCGAAAGATTTCATGAAGGCGGGCATCGAAGCCGGTTCCACGATCCGGGAATGGCGCACCGCGCTGGTCAGCGCTGTCCAAAATGGATACCCAATAAGCGATGACTTCGTGGCGAACTACCGTGGCCAGGCAGTCACGAATCTCAGATTGGCTTCGGTCGCGGCATCCACCGATGCCGATCGGAACGCTTATCAATTGCTCAGCAATGAGTTCGACAACATGCAGAAGTTGAGCAATAAGATTCTTGCGGCACGCCAGGACATGCATTACATCTCCGCGGATGCACTGCGGGATGATCCCCTCAATCAGCAAATCCTGACCTGCGCACGCTCGCTGGCGGCCATGGCCACCACGGGCCAGTTTCAAGACGACGGATCCTGTCACTGATTCTCGACAATCGATTTTCGACAACTGATTCTCGACGATCGATTCTCGACGATTCTCGAAACGCCGAAGCGCTCCACCCCTGCCTTTTACCTCTGCTGCCCCCTTTGCGGCGGTGGAGATTTCGGAGCCGGTTTTGCCTGCGCCGGCTTCGACTGTGGCGGTTTTGATTGCGCTGGTTTTGACGGAGCCGGCGGCCTCTGTTGCGGCTGTCCTGTGCTCGGAGTTGCCGGTTTTGGTTGCGCCGGTTTCGGTTGCGCTGGCTTCGGCTGAGCAGGTTTGGGCTGATTTGGCTGAGATGGCGCAGGCCTCGTCTGTCCCTGACCCGCGTCCGGAGTTGCCGGTTTTGGCTGAGGCGCAGGTCGCGTCGTAGCCGGCTTGCTCGGCGTGGTCGGTCTCGTCTGCGGCTGGCCGCCCGGAGTTGCCGGTTTCGGCTGAGGCGCTGGCCGGGTTGTGGCCGGTGGCTTCGTGCCGTTTGACGGCCTGGTTGTACCTGGATTGCTTGGCTTCCCTTGTCCCGGCCGGTTTGGGTTGCCCTGTCCCGGCTTTGCCGGCAGAGTAGAATTCGGCGGCTTCGGTCTGGGCTTAGCGATCGGTTGGGTGGGCCTCGGCGGGTTGTTCGGTCCCCAAGGCGGACGATTTGGAGGACGCGGTCTGGGAGCTGGTGGCCGATAATTCGGTGGACGATAGTGCCAGTTGCCACCGTATCCCGGACGGTAAGAATAGTGAACCGGTCGCGGCCGGTACCACACGTTCGGCGGACGATAAGGATTTCCCCACGCCACCCAGACGGTGCGGTTGTAATAGACCTGGTGCGAACTCCATCCCCATCCCCATCCACCCCATCCCCAGGGCTGGTTATTCACCAGGAGTGCGCCGATCGCGATCCCCGCTCCAAAAGTGATCAGTGATGCGGCGGCCACACTCGAACTCGGTTGCACGTAAACCACGGTCGGGTTATAGACCGGCACATAAACTACCTGCGGATTGGCCGGCTGAATAACGTAGATTGGCTGAGCCGCGGATTGCTGCACCTCGACCGTTTGCTGCTCATTGCTGCGTAATGAGCCCGCGGCATATGCCTGCGCGCGCAACCGCTGAATGGAGGCCGTCACCGCTCCCTGATCCGCCAAAAACGCCTGCCCGATGGCCGCGTAATCGTCGATGTTCTGCGCCATCATATCGAGTACTTGCGGGAAAGTGGTCAGCGCAATAAACGCAGGATCGAATCCCTGCTTCTGCGCCGCATCGGTGAGCGCGTCGCCCGCGAGCCCGGAGTTCTGCTGCAACCAGTTGTCCACATCCAGAATTTCCTGCGGATTCGTGCAAGCGGTGGTGATTTGAGCCAGCAGAGAATCGGGGTAAAGCGCGACTGGAGCCAGCAACTGATCCAATTGCTGCGCTGTGGGCACCGGGTTCTGCGTCTGTGCCGAAAGTAAGGGGCCAAAGTCCTGGGAAACTACCATGGCGACCAACAAAACAATCGCCGTAAAACTAGGTTTCTGTCGCATCGAAAGCCTCATGGTGGCAATTTGCCATTGCGGAGTTCTTGCACAGCAGGGTTCGCGCGTTTGCGTGTATTAAACCTCGCACAACAGAGATAAGCAACTGGCAATACTTACAGTGCTTTTCCCGCGAGGTTGGGAGATGGCGAATAAATCGCAATCAGCGCCGCAGTTTCTTGACTCCCGCCCCCACACGAATGGTCATGTCATGGCATGTCCTGAAGATGGGAACGTCGAATTTCCCAATAAACATCGCATCCGAGCGCGTCTAGTTGGCCGTGCAAAAGGACAACACGATCCTCAGTGACCGCGATCACATTCCCTTCCAGGCTCATGTCATAGACTGACTAGTCGATAGGAAATTTAAGCGCTGGAAGCGCCGATCCCAGGCGCCAATTGCTCTCTGGAGGGTGGGTATGCCAACTGCGGTCGGCATCGATTACGCCAAGCCCTTACCGCCCGATGCGCAAGATAAACGATGGCGCATCGTGGACGCCACCATGCGGCGGCTCGGCCACCAGTCTCGCTCCCTCATCGAAACCCTGCATACGGTCCAGGAGGCTTTCGGTTTCCTCGATGAAGGCGCGTTGCGCTACGTCGCTGCTTCTCTGCACGTTCCCATGAGCCGCGCCTATGGCGTCGCCACTTTTTATCACTTTTTCACCCTGAAGCCCGCGGGGAAACACACCTGCGTCGTCTGCATGGGCACCGCCTGTTATATCAAGGGAGCACCGCAGTTGCTCTCGGCCATGGCCAAGGAATACGGCATCGCGCCCGGTGAGACCACGGCTGACGGTCAGATTTCTCTCCTCACGGCGCGCTGCCTGGGTTCCTGCGGACTGGCTCCGGCTGTGGTTTACGACAATGAAGTGGCCGGCAAAGTTTCGCCACAAAACTTGCGTGAGCACGTTGTGAAATGGACGTTGGCATGACTCCTGAAGAACTCGAACTGATTGCGGAGACCGAACGTGAAGCGCAGAAACAATTCGCCTGCTCGATCAACGTTTGCGTCGCGGCCGGCTGCGTGTCTTGCCAGAGCCTTGCCGTCAAGGATGCGATCGATCAGGAAATTAAGAAACTAGGTAAGGAGCACCATTGCCAAAGCAAAGGTGTCGGCTGCATGGGTCTGTGTTCCGAGGGGCCGCTGGTTGCCACGAGCCATGCTGCCGCCGGCAGCAACGTGCTCTATAGGCATGTGACCGCGGATGACGCTTCGGCCATTGTGTCGAGCGTCGAAAGTGAACCGGTCAGCCGGCTGATATGCCGCACGGATGTACCGTTCTTCCAGCGCCAGAAGAAAATTGTGCTGGAAAATTCTGGCGTGATCGATCCCGAACGAATCGAGGATTACATCGCCGCCAATGGCTACAGCGCCCTGATGCGCGTCATCACCGAGATGACGCCGGCTCAGGTAGTGGAAGAAGTGGTCAAGAGCGGCCTGCGTGGACGTGGCGGCGCGGGCTATCCCACCGGGTTGAAGTGGAGCACGGTCGCGAAAGCGACTGCGAAGAAATCGAAATTTGCCATCTGCAACGCTGATGAAGGCGACCCCGGTGCCTTTATGGATCGCAGCGTCCTCGAAAGCGACCCCCATCGCGTGCTCGAAGGCATGTTGATCGCCGCCTACGCCGTTGGCGCATCCGAAGGCTTCATCTACGTACGGGCGGAATATCCGCTGGCCATCAAGCGGCTGCGTATCGCGATCAAGCAGGCTGAGCGCATGGGTCTGCTCGGCCACAACATCTGCGGAACCCGCTTCAGTTTTGGCATCGACCTCCGGCTTGGTGCTGGCGCCTTCGTTTGCGGTGAAGAGACCGCGCTCATCGCGTCGATCGAAGGCAAGCGCGGAACTCCCCGACCCCGTCCCCCGTATCCCGCACAGGAGGGCCTGTTCGGCGAGCCTACCCTCATCAATAATGTCGAGACCTATGCCAACGTCGCGCCCATCATTCGCAATGGCGGAGAATGGTATGCCAAAATCGGCACCGAAAAGAGTAAGGGCACCAAGGTATTCGCTCTGGCCGGTCGAGTCGAAAACACAGGCCTCGTCGAAGTGCCCATGGGCATCACCCTGCGCGAGATTATCTTCGAAATCGGCGGAGGCATCCCCGAGGGCCGCGAATACAAGGCGGCGCAAACTGGAGGCCCCTCCGGCGGTTGTATCCCGGCGGAGTTTCTCGATATGCCGGTCGACTACGAATCTCTCGCCAAGGTCGGCTCCATCATGGGCTCGGGTGGAATGATCGTCATGGACGACACCTCCTGCATGGTCGATGTGGCCAAGTACTTCATGGAATTCTGCATGACCGAGTCCTGCGGCAAATGTATTCCATGCCGCGTCGGAACTTACCAACTGAACGAATTGCTCGCCCGCATCACGCGTTTCGAGGCCAATGCGAAAGACATCGCTCTGATCGAGGAGCTGTCAGACCTGATGAAAAGTACGAGTCTGTGCGGTTTGGGACAGTCCGCCCCCAACCCGGTGCTCAGCACGCTGCGCTACTTCGCCCAGGAATACAAGGCGCACATCGAGAAGAGTCAGTGTCCGGCGGGCGTGTGCGGCAATCATCCAGAGGAAGATCCAGAAGAACGGGAGGTGTCACGATGAGCCCCGTCAGTACCGTTAAAACTCTGAAGATTGACGACCGCGACGTCAGTGCGCGTCCCGACGAGACCATCCTCGACGTGGCTCGCCAGAATAATATTTTCATTCCCACGTTGTGCGAATTGAAAGGCCTTTCTGAAGTAGGGGCGTGCCGGCTCTGCCTGGTCGAGGTCAAGGGCACCGCCAAGCTTCTGCCGGCCTGCGTCACCCATGTCGAAGAAGCGATGGAGGTCACCACCAACTCCGAGCGCCTGCAGAAATACCGCCGCTCGATCCTTGAGTTGCTGCTCACCGAACGCAACCACATCTGTTCTGTCTGTGTCTCCAACGGCCATTGCGAATTGCAGTTCCTGGCACAGAAAATGGATATCACTCACGTTCGTTATCCCTATCGCTTTCCCAAAGCCCAGGTCGATGCGTCCCACGATCGTTTCGTGGTCGATCATAATCGCTGCATTCTGTGTACCCGATGCGTGCGCGTGTGTGACGAAATCGAAGGTGCCCATACCTGGGATGTCATGGGACGGGGCATTCAGGCCCAGGTCATCACCGATCTCAATGAGCCCTGGGGGTCCTCGCAATCCTGCACCAGTTGCGGCAAGTGCGTCCATGTCTGTCCGACGGGTGCGTTGTTCGAAAAGGGAAAATCAGTAGCCGAGATGTTGAAACGGCGCCAGTTTCTCCCTTACTTGACCCTGATGCGCGGCGAGGAGCAGGAGTGAGCAAGCTTCGTTTGGCGACAGTCTGGCTCGATGGTTGCTCGGGCTGCCACATGTCTTTTCTCGATATTGACGAGCGCCTTCTCGCCGTCGCCCAGAAGGCCGACCTTGTCTATAGTCCGCTGGTCGATGCCAAGATCTTTCCCGAGGATGTCCATATTACTCTGGTCGAGGGCTCCGTCAGCAGCGAAGACGACCTGCACAAAATCCAACTCGTCCGGGCGCGGACCAAGATCCTGGTTTCGCTCGGCGATTGCGCCATCACCGCCAATGTTCCCGGCATGCGCAATTCCTTTGGCGTGAAGGCCATCACCGATCGCGCCTATTGTGAGAATGTAACCATAGGTTCGGGCGTGCCCACGGAAATAGTTCCGCGGTTGTTGGCGCGCGTCTGTCCGGTGCACGAGGTTGTTCCCGTGGACATCTTCGTACCCGGCTGTCCGCCCTCGGCCGACACCATCTTCTATGTCCTCAGTGAATTGCTGGAAGGACGTAAACCTGAAGTCAGCGCCAGAACGAGATTCGGAGCCTAGCTTTGCCGGACATCAACAAGAAGACGATCCTCATTGACCCTGTTACCCGCATCGAGGGCCATTCGAAAATCACCCTGCACCTCGACGAACAGGGCAGAGTCGAGGATGCCCGCTTTCATGTAACCCAGTTTCGCGGCTTCGAAAAATTCTGCGAGGGCCGGCCCTTCTATGAGATGCCGTCGCTCATGGCCCGTATCTGCGGCATCTGCCCGGTCAGCCATCTCATTGCTTCCGCCAAGGCCTGCGATCAATTGCTTGCCGTGCGCATTCCCCCCACCGCCGAAAAATTGCGCCGCATCTTTGGATTGGCTCAGGTCCTGCAATCGCACGCCCTCAGCTTCTTCCATTTGTCTTCCCCTGATCTGGTCCTCGGCATGGACGCGGATCCCATCAAGAACAATATCTTTGGCGTCGCCGAAAAAAATCCCGAGATCGCCCGCAACGGCATTCGTCTGCGCCAGTTTGGTCAGCAGATCATCGAGCGTCTCGGCGGCAAGCGAATTCATCCCGCGTGGATCGTCCCTGGCGGCGTCAGCGAACCGCTGAGCCAGGCGAACCGCGATGCCATTCTGGCGGACATTCCGGAAGCGCTGAAGATTGTCGAGCACACCCTCGACTGGTACAAGAGCATTCGGGAAAAGTTTCGCGAAGAGATTACGACCTTCGGCAACTTCCCCACACTCTTCATGGCCATCGCGAAGGCGGATGGCGGCTTGACCTTCTACGATGGCAACGTAACCATCGTCGATGCCGCGGGAGACGTTGTCGCTTCCGGCCTCGACCCGGCGCACTATCCCGAGTACATCGGAGAAAAAGTCGAGTCCTGGAGCTATCTGAAGTCCACCTATTACAAGCCCAAGGGTTACTCGGATGGAATCTACCGAGTAGGGCCGCTGGCGCGTCTGAACGTGGCCAGCCACTGCGGCACTCCCCGCGCCGATCAAGAACTGGCGGAATTTCACGAACTCCAGCGCACCGCAGTTCTAAGCTCGTTCCACTACCATTTTGCTCGCCTGATAGAAGCTATGTATTGTGTGGAGCGCCTGGAGCAGTTGCTCACCGATCCTGAAATTCTCTCCAAGCATGTGCGTTCCTTCGCCCGCCCGAATTGCATGGAGGGAGTTGGCGCCTGCGAGGCTCCGCGCGGAACCCTGTTCCATCATTACAAAATCAATGAACAAGGCCTCATCCAATGGGCGAATCTGGTCATCGCCACCGGCCATAACAACCTGGCTATGAATCGCAGTATCCTACAGGTGGCCAAGCATTTCGTGGTGACGGAGCATTTGACGCCAGGAATGCTGAACCGGGTCGAAGCCGTCATCCGTGCCTACGACCCTTGCCTGAGCTGTTCCACCCATGCTGCAGGAAAAATGGCTCTGCAAGTCCAGTTAATTGGCCCGCAAGGCGAACTTATGGAAGAAATACGCCGCCCGTGATGATTTCGATGCAGCGTGTTTTGATTTTGTTTTGAAAAGGCCCGGCTTTCCGCAACCTGTAAAGACGTGCCGTTACCCGCATTTTGAATGCGCCTTTAGGCGCCGAGGCTGAATATTGTCGTTTCCTCCTGCCCAGGTTCTTATCATCGGATTCGGCAATCCGCTCCGCTCCGACGATGGCTTTGGGTGCCACACAGCCCGTGAGCTCACAACCCGTCTCCGAGGTCTAAACATCGAGGTACTCGCCCGCCAGCAACTCGCGCCTGAATTGGCAGAAACCGCAAGTCACTTCCAGTTAGTCATTTTCATCGACGCCGCCGTCGATCTCCAGCCCGGAACCCTCCTCTGCGAGAAAATCACCCAAACTAAAACTTCCCGGCAGTGGGAAGCATCGAGCTTCTCCCATTCCCTAACCCCGGCATCTCTGCTCGCCTGCACCTCTGAGTTGTACGGCAGGTTCCCGGAAGCCTACTGCATCTCGGTGGGCGGCGAATCTTTTGCTGAAGGAGAGTCGATCTCTCCCACCATGCTCGCCGCCTTCGAACCGCTACTTGCGCAAGTCCGTTCGCTTCTGGCATTGTCTCCGCCAAAATTGTCATCCTGAGCGAAGCGAAGGACCTATGTACTTGACCCTTTCGCTCAGGATGACCAACCATAATTATGTTGAGTAGTTAGGAGACAACAGCAGTCACAAATAAAAAAGGGCACCGCCCACGCGGTGCCCCACCTACCAGCAACTCGACTTACTAAGTCTCGGATTACTTATTCTCGTTGAGTGATCCGGCGCCAAACTCCTTGCGCTGTATCACCGGACGCGCCGCTCTGGCTGCCGCAACTGCCGGCATCGATGCCGCCGCTCCATAGCGTTCGAGCAGCACGGGCACCATCGCGCCTTCCGCTTCTTTCACAAAGGTGAGCTTGCTCTCCCCAACCATGTCTACGCGGATGAAATCTCCCAGCTTCACCTGTCCCGTTGCCACCAGGTTCGCCAGCGGAAACACCAGATGCCGCTCGATCGCGCGTTTCAGGTGGCGCGCGCCGTACTTCGGATCCGTGCCCTCCGCCAGCAGGAAGCTCTTCACCGGCGCTGTGCAGTTGAACACAAACTGATGCGCGCCCGCGGCCATCAGGACGCGTTGCTGCACCATCCCCAGTTCGATTTCCAGGATCTGCTGCAGGTGCTCCGAACGCAAAGTCTTGAACACGACGACTTTGTCGATGCGGTTCATGAACTCCGGCGCGAACTTGCGCCGCGCCGCATCCACCGCCGACCGGTTAATCTTTTCGTCAAGCGAGTTATCGACTTGCACCGCTTTCGGTGCAAAGCCCAGACCGCCATCCACCAATCCGCTCATTTCCGCGGCACCCAGGTTCGAGGTCATGATAATGATGCAGCTCGAAAGGTCCACGCGCCGGTTATCGCCCAGCGTCAGCGTCGCCTTGTCCAGAATTCCCAGCAGCAACTGCCACAAAGAGTCGGACGCCTTCTCGATCTCGTCAAACAAGAGGATCGAGAGCTTCAGCTTTTCCGTATGCCATTGGTTGAGCGCTTCCTGCGTCAACAAAGGATGCGTCTCCCGGTGTCCCAGGTATCCCGGAGGCGATCCGATCAGCTTTGCGATCTCGTGAGAATGCTGGAACTCCGCGCAATCGATCTTGATGCAAGCCCGAGCGTCACCGAACAGCGATTCAGCAACCGCTTCTACTACCCGCGTCTTGCCCGAGCCGGTCGGCCCCAGGAAAAGCAAATTGCCGACTGGACGCCCCGGTGCGTTCAGCCCGGCCAGAAACATCTGATAGATTTCCGCGACCTTTTCGATCGCCTGATCCTGCCCCACAATCTTTCGCCGCAGCCCAGCCTCAAAGTCACGGGCGTCATTGCTGCGACGGCTAGGATCCAGCACGGTTGCAAGGTTCGTTCTCATCGTTTCGGGCCCCTGTTTCCTTTCCGGGATCTGCATGTCTAGAAAGCGCTTTTCGGCGAAACTGCTCATTTTTGTCATCCGGGAGGAATGCTCGTTTTCCCCGCCCACTCCCTCCTAGTGCAAGCCGCTAGCCATCCTTCGAAAACGCCGTATTCCCTCGCTTCTCATCGATTTAGATGCAGCTAGCCCGGTTTCGTATACAGACCATCCTGTTACCCACAGTTTCCCCAAGAGCAATTGTTTGCAGACTGCTGGAAGTTTCCCGCAACCACCCAACCACCCTTGCGCCCATGTCCAATAAGCAAGTACCTACTTGGCCGCACGTAACTGGCATCCAAGGTCACTGACAGTCCACAATAAAAGTGGCTTTCATTCCTGGAGAACATCCTTGTCCCGACTCTCGACGGCTAGACTCTCGGCAGCTAGGGTTTTGCAACTCTCGACCTCGAATGTCTCGATCTCGAAGCTCTCGATCACGACCGTTGCCTCTTTCCTGATCCGCTTGACTCTGGCCAGTTTCGGCCTCTTTTCCCCCACTGCCGCCGGAGTCCAGAATCCCCACGCCCTCCAGTTGGTACAGGTGAAAGCCAATGCCACCAAGAAGGCCGAAGCTCCGGCGACCGTTCCCGTTGTCGTGCCTCCCGGCTCCGACCTTTATGTTGCCCAGCGCGGAGACAGTATTCCGTCCATCGCCCGCAAAAATCTGAAGCGGACCAAGTACCTCACCTCGACCGATCTCGCCGAGGCCATCCGCGCCGCTAACCACGACCGTCAGGGAGTTTTCGTTAAATCCGGAGAACAGATCATCATCCCCGGGATTCTCGAAGCGCCAATTGTAGAGAAAACCGTGCCAGTTGCAAGCGATTTCGAAGTGCGAGCCATTTACCTCACCGGAGTCATGGCTGGCAGCGAGCATGGCGAACGCATCATCCGGCATTGGAAAGAGGTTGGCGGCAACGCGGTGGTCTTCGATATCAAGGATAGTGACGGCATCGTCAACATCGCCTTCGACCATCCACTTGCCACCGGACAGCGCCACTATATTTCCGATCTGCCCAAGCTGATTCACTTCCTGCATTCCGAAAACATGCATGCCATCGCCCGCATCGCCATCTTCCGCGACGAGCATCTGGTCACCACTCATCCGGAACTGGCGGTGAAGTCCCGTAAAACCGGCGAACCGTGGCGCGAGAACGGCAAGCTCGTCTGGACCGACCCCTCCAACCCCAAAGTCCAGGACTACGACATCGCGCTCGCCAAATTCGTAGCCCAGTCGGGAGTCGATGAAGTGCAGTTCGATTACGTTCGCTTTCCCGCCGAAGGCGACCAAAAAGATGCCGCCTTCAGCTACCAGACCAGTCACGCTTCTGATCCATCGCCTGATCCACCGAAAGTAGACGCGGCAAAGGCAGATCGCCCGAAAACCGATCGTCCGAAAGAGATGCAGCGCTCGGATGTGATCGCCGGCTTCCTCAAACGAGCCTATGCCGAAATCCATCCCACCGGCGCCCTGTTCTCGCTCGATGTCTTCGGAATCATGGCGTGGCAGCGTCCCGTCGATCTAGCCCATACCGGACAGGACATCGTTGCCATGGCCAAACACTGCGACGTGCTTTCGCCCATGATCTACCCGTCGCATTTCTTCGGGATGGACGGCATCGCCCACCCTGGCGACGCGCCCGAGCATTTCATCGGCGAGTCCATGGACCGATTCAAGCTCATCACCAGGAACAGCAACGTTGTGATTCGCCCCTGGTTGCAAGCCTTCGCCTGGCGCACCAAGACCTATTCCCCGCAATACGTTGAAGTTCAGATCGAAGTGGCAAAACAAAAAGGCGGCGTAGGATTTCTCTTCTGGAACGCGAACAACGACTACTCGAAACCCTATGCGGCGATGCCAGAAATGCGAACTGCGAAGAACAAAGACCGCTATTTCCGTGGCGACGAGATAGGTGCGAAGCCCGAAGCGGTTACCACGACACCGGCAGCAGCCACAGCCACGCCCTTAACCGCGCCCAACACAAAGGTAGAGTCGGGGCTTGCCCCGTCTTCCACCGACAGCGCCCATCCCGCGCAGAAAATCTGGCGCCACTAAAACCCGCATTCTGGTGATCCATCCAGGTCCATAAGCCTCGGGAATTGAAAAGTTCTGCGTTCCCAGTGCAAGCAACTGCCGACCCAGATCAGCGCCCATAATCCAACAGCGCAACAAGTCTTGACAGCAAATGGCTTACCCGGGATGTTTCCCGGGGCGTGTTTGGCTGCCAACTTGCAATGTACGGTATGTCTATTATATTAGTTGTGTTTTGTGTTATTCTGTTTCGTAATTTTGGGGATTCGTTGCGGTTCGCGGTTTGCAACAATCGCTCGGATTCGCAATAACCTTATTTCGCAATAACCAAGAAGGAGAAACTCGATGTCAAAGCCGGACCTTGCGTCTACCACCAACTCCGGTAAGCGAAATCCGCTTTCGCTGGACGCGTGGGCAGTGATTGTAGCCCTGTTATTGGCGCTGGTTGTGCGATTCGACCTGGTCAAAAATATCCCCTGGTAAATGCTTCGGCAACCGTTCACATATTGATTTCCAATTTCCAAAATGAAAAAACGAAGAGATAAAGAGATAAAGTTATGGCAACTTCGATTTCCCTATCCCGTGTGCGCTCCGATAATCCACTAGCAAGCGCCCTGAGCGTCGTCCCCGGCGTTCTACTTTTGGCCGGGATCGGATACGCCGGCAAGGTTCTCGAGCACTCTGTGAATGCCTACGCCAAAGCACATCACTGGACGTTTCCCAATATCGAGTATGTTCTCTGGGCGATTCTCCTCGGCCTCGTGATATCCAATACCTTGACCATCCCAAGAATTTTCCACGCCGGCATCGCCACCTACGAGTTCTGGTTGAAAATTGGCATCGTGCTGTTGGGCGCGCGCTTTGTGTTGGCCGATGTTCTGAAACTGGGAGGCATCAGCCTGGGCTTGGTGGTCATTGAAATCACGCTCTCTCTCGCCTTGATGACCGTGCTCGGGCGACTCTTCAAACTCAATCCGAAGCTTACGTCGCTGCTGGCCATGGGATCCGCCATCTGTGGTGTTTCCGCCATTATCGCCGCGAAAGGCGCGATCGACGCCGATGACGAAGATGCTTCCTTCGCGATGGCCGCCATCCTCGCGCTCGGCGCGCTGGCCCTCTTCACATTCCCGGCCATTGCTCACGCTCTGCACATGAATGATGTGTCCTACGGGTTGTGGGCCGGTCTTGGAGTCGACAATACTGCGGAGGCGACCGCCGCCGGGGCGCTCTATTCCGATGCCGCCGGCAAAGTAGCTGTACTCGCCAAGACGACTCGGAATGCCATGATTGGATTCGTGGTCCTCGCCTATGCCATCTACTGGGCCGGACGCGGTCAAGCCGAAGCTGTCACCAATCGAGCCGCGTTCCTGTGGAAGAAATTTCCCAAGTTTGTTCTGGGCTTTCTCCTGATGTCGTTACTGGTTGGCTTTCACGCCTTCAGCAAAGCACAAATCGCATCGCTCGGAAATCTCTCCAAGTGGGCCTTCCTGCTAACCTTCGCCGGTGTCGGCCTGCGCACAAACTTTCGCGAAATGTCGAAACAAGGCCTGCGTCCCTTCGTCGTGGGCGCTCTGGGAGAGGTCTTGATTGCCTGCCTGACGCTAGGTCTGGTTGTGGGTGCCAACCGGATCTGGGGTTTATAAGGCGACTGCCCTGACAGGTCGCACGTCAGTCGAGCGTTCCCAAACCCTGTCACCCTGAGCGCAGCCGAGCCGCAAGCAGGGCGAGCCGCCCGACGGAGTCGAAGCGTGTCTACCTTCCCAACAACTCTTCATCCCACTTCTCTACCTGCGCTGCGACCGACCCCCGAAGCAACCCAACAAACATTTCCAGCGCCTTGCGGGCGTCGCCAATTAAGTAGTAGAAGGCCTCCCAGTTGTCGCTATCCTCGCCGTCGTGATTGGGTATCACATATTGGAACTGCCAGGCCGCTTGCAGTTCGCGAAATGCACTCGACGCGCGCGTCTCTATGTTTCCCAGGTCTGCGGCCGATAAGTCCCCATTTTGACGCCGCGTCCGCCGCAAGAGCTTACGCCGCATGATCTCGGTTAGGAGCTCCGGCAGCGAGACATTGCGCGCCGGCTCTTTTAAGTAAACGATCTCCTCCTTGGAAAGCGGCGAGAGAAAGATGCTCAATCGCTCAGTGTGTCCCAGGCGAGGATGCGTCTGCAGTGCCCGTCCCACAAATGTGTTTCCCTCGAAGAAGACATCGCCGCCAGCAAGCAATCCTTCCAGCTTCTGAACCTCCAGCGCTTGCAGGTCACTACGCGCCTCCAGCACGGCATATCGATTGTCGCCGCGCAAAGCTTCGACCTGCGCCCGTGTGCGGAAATGAAAGTCAACGCCATCGACTTCGCCGGGGCGTGGAGCGCGGCTATTAAACAGCACCAGCTTGTGAAGCTGATCCCGTACTTCAGGATAGAACTTGCCCAAAGCCCTGTAGAGCGGACTCTTTCCCGCACAAGAAGGACCGCTAAGAATTACCAGACGCCCGTTTCCTTTACGGCTCATCATTTACCACCTCGCGGAGAATATGTGGAGAATATTAGGTTGCGCAACCTGAGCTACACAACCTCCGACAGTGCCTGGTCGAGGATTTCAGCCCACGTCGTCACCGCTTGCGCCAACCGCCCCGTGGTTGTGAATTCGACGATTGCAGTGGGCGGGCCCGGGTCGGCTGTGGGATTTTTTGAGGCCCGAGGCGAATGAGTTTAGGATGGGTGCGAAATGGACATTCTCGAACCGCTCGATATCACCTCGTGGCAAGGACCGTTCTCGCCCGAGATCGTGGCCAAGGCCGCGAATGCACTCGAGGCGGGAAAGTTGCTCTACGCGCCGCATCTTCCGTTCGAACTCTCCGAGGACGAACGCCGTTTTCTCTCGCCCGATTGCTTGGACGGCAAATCGAAAAACCTCAGCTTCCGCCCCGACTCCGGCATTTTGAAGGGTACGAGTTGCCAGGGAGCCGAGCGTCACCAGTTACTCGCCATGCTACAGCGCTACTACGGTCGCTCTTTGGGTCTATTGCAGACGCTCTGTCCCGGCTATCGGGATCATCTGAAACCCGGTTTCACGAGTTTCCGTCCCGCCGAGGTTGCGGGCCGTACTACCTCGTGGCGGCACGATGACACCCGGCTTCACGTGGATGCCTTTCCCTCGCGCCCACTGCAAGGCCTGCGCATTCTCCGCGTGTTCACGAATGTCAATCCGCGGATGCCCCGCATCTGGCGTGTGGGAGAAGAGTTCGAGCAGGCCGCCATCAAACTTTTACCGCGAATCAAGCCGCCGCTGCCGGCAGCCGCGCCTCTTCTTCACTGGTTGCGCATCACCAAGGGCCGTCGAACCGACTATGACCACTTCATGCTCGGCATTCATGACCAGATGAAAGCCGATCAAACCTATCAATTTCAGGTTCCGCAGACGCGGCTTGCCATACCGCCGGGTACGACCTGGGCGTGCTATACCGATTCCGTATCGCACGCCGCCATGTTTGGCCAGTTTGCGTTTGAGCAGACGTTCTATCTACCTCTGAGTGGCATGAACAATCCCGATCGTTCGCCCCTGCGAGTTTTGGAACGCCTGGTGGGCCGCACGCTGGCTTAGCAGTCTCTACTCGTGATCATGGCAGGGTAGTGTCAGAGCATCCCTTCAGCGATGCCGAAAAGTTTTTCATATCAGATCACCTTTAGGGCACCGAGTTCCACACCGTGCCGGAGCTCCAACTCCTTCATTTCCTTCATCCTCCGAAAGTAACTGTTACTAGACCCAACGCTTCCTAACCGTCGAAACCCAATGCCTGCTGCCACTTCCAGCTCTGACCCGACAAGGCAAGTAACCTGCCAGAACCCGCATAGTTACTCTTACCTAAAGGCTACCTACCCCCACGATTTGGGCCATGTACTCCCGTGTCTCTCTGACTTATTCTCGTCTTTGTCCCGACTCAACGTGCATCCGGAGACCCGATGAAATTCCTCCTCTCGATTCTTTTGCTGACCGCAACCCTGCAGGCGCAGAATTTCACCGTGAATCGGTTCGCTCTTCCCGATGCGCCCAGCCCGCATCCTTTCTGGACCCTCGAGAACAAGGTGGACGTGAGCATCCTCGCCGGGCTCGTTGCCGCCGATGGCATCACTACTCAGCGCGGCCTGAACGAGGGCTTCCGAGAAGTCAACCCGGTCATGCGTCCCTTCGTCACGCGAGGGGCGGGTGGAGAGGCCGTGGGGTCCGCTCTAGGCTTCGGCGCGGGAGTTGGAGTCGCATACATATTGCATCGCAGCCATCACTACAAAGCGGAACGCATCGCCATGCGCATGATGGTCGTCGGTGAAGCCGGTTTCGTCGCCAACAATATCGCCCAGCTCCACTAACCGTCACTCGGAGCAAGCCCGGTATTTCGCCTCCGCGCGCGCGATTTCCATGAAGCCATCCACTTCCACGCTATAATTCGAGCTTGGAAGAATTTTCTTCGAAATTCGGAGAAACCCTCAGCCTCTTCCGCGAATCTCTATACCGAAGGAGTCTCGATGGCGATTCAGAAAACGGACAAAATTTGGCACAACGGCAAGTTCATAGACTGGGATGACGCAACCATCCACGTGATGTCTCACGTTGTGCACTACGGCTCTTCGGTTTTTGAAGGCATTCGCTGTTACGCGCTGCCCTCCGGCCCGGCGATCTTCCGTGCCACCGAACACATTCAGCGTCTCATCGATTCCGCCCGCATCTACCGCATCGACGTTCTCTTCACTCGCGACGAGATCCTGAGGGCCATGGTCGAACTGGTGAGCCACAATGGTGTGTGGCCTTGTTACATCCGTCCCGTTGTTCTACGCGGCTACGGCGAAGCAGGCGTCAATCCCTTCAACTCTCCCACAGAAATTTATATTTGCAACTACCCCTGGGGGAAATATTTGGGCGCCGATGCCAGCGAGGGAGTTGACGTCTGCATTTCTTCGTGGACCCGCATCGCTCCCAACACTCTGCCCGCCATGGCCAAGGCCGGCGCGAATTATATGAACTCGCAGCTCATCAAGATGGAAGCCATCGTCAACGGCTACGCCGAAGGCATCGCCCTCGACGTGAACGGCTATGTTAGCGAGGGCTCAGGCGAGAACCTGTTCGTAGTCCGCAATGGCGTGCTGCAGACCGCTCCTCTCGGGAATTCCGTGCTACCAGGGATCACCCGCGATTCAATATTGCAGATCGCGCGCGACTTGGGCATCAGGATTGTTGAGCAGCAAATCCCGCGGGAGTCCCTCTACGTTGCCGATGAGGTTTTCTTTACCGGCACAGCCGCTGAAATCACTCCGATCCGCTCCGTCGACAAAATCAATGTCGGCAATGGCAAACTCGGCCCCATGACTAAGTCTCTGCAAGCGGAATTTTACGGCATCGTGCGCGGCGAGAAGGCAGACCGCTACGCCTGGCTAACTCCAGTTCCGGTAGCAGCGAAGCAGCCAGTAGGCGTTTAATTCGCGAGGAACGCTCTGTACCTTCCAAAGGGTCAGACGCCCGACTCGTGTCTGGGCATCGCTCCAAGCCGTTGGGGTTAGACTGCGTCAGCGGAGTCCGTGCCGGTACGCTTCAATCTCTTCCCGCACGATCTTGAGATCGTTCCCCCACAAATTTGCCGGCTCGATCTCGTCGTTGGTATCCGCGTCGAACCCCTCATCGGGCTGAGCGAACTCATTGAACTGGTGAATGATCAAAAAAATGGGCTCAAGCTGTTCCGCATAAACCATGAAGGCATCAAACGTATCGTAGTTCCCGCCATTTCCGTAACGAAGCGCATCATCCGGACAATAAGGTGGAGAGTTTGGATTCGGGCAGCCCCATCCATCTTGCCCCGCCGTAGCAATCGAAACAGTAAAGTTCTCCACCCGCGAGCCAACCTGATTATAAGAAGGATAGTACGGGCATAAGGGCTCCGTGCAAGTGGTGTTAAGCCGGTCCACCCAACTCCAAAAACCATACGCAGGATTAATTGCTACTGGCCCGGTCGGCGTGCCCTGCGTTGCCCATAGGCCGGGCTGGCTGTCCAGATATCCGGCAATCAGCTTGAACGTATATTTCTGGCTGATCTCCGGATGCCGTTGCAGAAACTGCTCGATCCGAAACCAGAGAGGATGATCGGCGGGGTTCGGATCCTGCGCCGCGCCCAGAAAAATAAGCATGAGCGGCTTGCCTTCGTAAATCACATTGCGATCCGGGCAGCGATCCATGCGCACGCCAAAGTAGGCAATCTCTTTTTCCAACGCGTTCTTGCCGTCTTGATCCGGAATCAAAACATTCTGGTCGATGCCTCCGAGCTGAGGAATCAGCTTCAGCGGAGTTCCCAGTCCCGACCATGCCGGATAAAGATTCCCGGTGTTGTCACGAATGTTCTGGTTGTAAGTACGGAAGGACGCACTGCAATTCCTGACATATTTCTCGACGAACCACTCGCTATTGAAGATACAACTCACGTTATTGGTCAAGTCGGCGATTGCGGCGTCAATGCCCAACCCCTCCAGCCATGCGACATGCTCCTTGATCACGGCTGGATCCGCGCTATCATAGCCGCCTCCCACTGCTTGCATGTCCGCCGACTGCAGCAGCGGCATGGCAGGAAAGCCTTGAAACGTCGCAGCCTTTGGACCGAACCAGGCCTCGTATTCCATAACCACGACATGGCTGTTGCCGTCCACAACCAAAGGCCCGGCGGGCGTCGCCGAGGACGCAGCAGCCAAGGAGCTTGCCAGTAGAAGGGCAAGCGCAACTGAAACACGATTCAGCGCGGCACGGCGCGGGCGCAATAACCACACAAATTCAGGCATTGCTATTCTCCGGGGCCCGGTAACGACGGCAATAGCGGCGGCGTAACGATGGCAATAGCCCAGCAATACCTAATGATAACCCGCATTTTATCGGGATGTTCCTCGGAAACTGGCAGAAATGCAATTCCTCGCGGGCCCCGGCAGAGTGCGGTTGCTCTTCCAATCGCCCTTGAACTATAGTGGAGGCCGTCGAATCGCACGTGACCCTGTTGTTTCCAACAACCCCAGCCTATAAGGAGAACTCTTATGTCCGCTCCCACACCAGATTTTGCCCTGGGCTATCGCTCCATGATGGTCGATGGTCTTGCCCGCGAAGTTGAAATTACCAAGAAAGTCCTGGCTGCCGTCCCCGAGGGAAAAAGGGACTACCGCCCGGATCCCCACGCCCGCACGGCTTGGGAACTGGCTTGGCATATCGCGAATACCGACAATCAGTTACTGGATGGCATCGCGGATCTTAAGTTCACCATGGCCAATCCGCCGGATTCAGAGAAGCCCAAGACGATCGCGGAACTTGTGGCTTGGTACGACAGCAATATGAAACGCGGCTTGGATCGCGTGCGCGCCATGTCGGCCGAACAGTTGTTGACGCCGGTCCAGTTTTTCACCTTCAACTTCCCGGCGGTATTCTATTTGGCATTTCTGAACAATCACAGCATTCATCATCGAGGCGAGTTGGCGACCTATCTGCGTCCGATGGGGGCGAAAGTGCCTTCAATCTATGGAGGAAGTTACGACGAGCCGCTTCAGGCAGCCGCCTGAGATCAAGGCGGAATCTCAAGATTCGCCAAATCTCGTGCATCAAATCAGCCGCCCTGGGGGGGCGGCTTTTCCTGCCGTCTTATGCTTTTGGTGGTTTATCGTCCGGCCCAGAGCCGTTGCACTGGGTACTTCTCAATCATCCGATCGGCCGTCACGAGGATCATGTCTTCAAGATTAGCCTGGGCAATAAGCAGTCGGTCAAAAGGATCGTGATGATGATTCGGGAGCCCAAAAACTGCCAACGCATGCTGGTGTGAAATCGGCAGCGGGCGCAGTCCTTGATCTGCCATCCGACGCGGAACATAGGTGCCCGGAGCCTCAGGAAGATTGAGTTTGCCGGCTGCGGACTTGATGGCCACTTCCCATGAGGTCGCTGCCGATAAGAATATTTCATGACTGAGATCGGCCATGACCGCGCGAGCCCGGCGTGAAAGTCGTTCCGGCTCCCACAGACTCCACAGCCACACCCCTGTGTCGAGCAGGTACCTCACGTTTTCTTCCTCCTGGCTGTGGTTGTTTTCTGGACGGGGGCGGCGTCGGTTGTGATGGGACCGTGAAAGGTGGCCTCCATTCCGGGTTCTGGCTCATCGAAATCCTCTGCCATCCAGATTTTGCCGCGGTCCATGCCCATCGGTCGAGACTTGCTCGGCGCTGTGGCTGCGATCATCTTGGCGACCGGGACGCCCGCCCGGGAGATGGTGACTTCCTCTCCGGCTGCGACCCGCCTCAACAGCCGCGACAAGTGCGTCTTGGCTTCGTGGACGTTCACTTCCATGGATGAAAATATTAACTAAGTCTTATGACTAAGTCAACCACGCTAAATTCGGATAACGGTATGCGCCTGCCCAATCATGGCCGCAACAGCACCGCAACCACCTGATAGTCTCGTTACCAACGTCATCTCGTACCCGGCTCCAGTTCGGGAGATGATAGCGACGGTAGCTGGAGTCCCGCCTGCATGAATATCGATGACTTGCTCCGTATTGCCATGGAGCGCCGCGCCTCTGACTTGCACCTCAAGGTCGGGAACTACCCGCACCTACGCATTGACGGCGATCTGGTGCCACTGACCGACCAGGCGCGCGTGTCTGCCGAAGACATGCTGAATATGGCCTTCAGCATGATGTCGGCGCGGCAAAAGCAGAAATTCAAAGAGACCACGGAAATCGACATGGCTTACGGCGTTGCCGGCCTCGGACGCTTCCGTGTGAACGTGTTTCAGCAACGCGGCAACGTGGGGCTCGTACTCCGCGTAATTCCAACCAAGATCCGTGCCCTCGACGAACTCTTCCTGCCGAAAGTCGTGGAGCAGATCTGCGACATGCCGCGCGGCCTGGTGCTTGTTACCGGCGTGACCGGCTCCGGTAAATCGACGACACTGGCTGCCATGGTCGACCGCATTAACTCGACTCGCGCCGAACACATCATCACCATTGAAGACCCCATCGAATTTCTGCACCGCGACAAAAAAGGATATGTGAACCAGCGCGAGGTCGAAGTCGATACGCCCTCATTTTCCGCCGCCCTGCGCGCTTCCTTGCGTCAGGATCCCGACGTGATTCTGGTCGGCGAAATGCGCGATCTGGAAACCATCGGCACCGCCCTGCACGCGGCGGAAACCGGCCACATGGTTTTCTCTACCCTGCATACGCTCGACGCGGTGGAAAGCATCAACCGAATCATCGCCATTTTCCCGCCGCCAGAGCAGAAACAGATTCGGCTGCAGCTGGCCGCCGTGTTGCGCGCCATCGTCAGCCAGCGCCTGGTGCGGCGTTCAGACGCCGAGGGCCGCGTGCCCGCGGTCGAAGTGATGGTGTCGACGGCTTACATCCGGGAATGCATTCTCGTGCCCGAGAAGACGCGCGCCATCCGCGACGCGATTTCAGCCGGTACTTCGCAGTACGGCATGCAGACCTTTGACCAGTCACTTTGGGATTTGTTCCAGGCGGGATTGGTGAATTACGAGACGGCTCTGGAGAGCGCCTCCAACGCCGACGAATTCAAACTCCGCATGCAGGGGATTGCATCGACCGCGGACATCTCGCGGCAATCGATGCAGTCTGCCGGCTTTGGACGCTGAGTTTTGGAAATGAGATTGAGTTTGACCTGCTGAACGGTTGCCGCTTCCTAAGTTTGTTCCTCCTGGCTCTTGGGCGCGCTTCGGCGCGCCCCTTTTTATTGGGAAAAGAAGCTTGCCTCTCACGTCCCCTCAGCCGCACAAGGCTTGTCACTTTTCAGAGCGCCTTCGACATGCGTACCAGGTGAACCGGCATCTTGGCCACCTGGTCTGGAGGAAACGGTAAGGTACCGTTCTCCACATAACCAAAGCGCTGGTAGTAGCCAGGCAGCTCCTGACGCACGTTTACGAACGTTAGATCCATAAACCGGCATCCAGCGTTGCGGCAGTACTCCTCCGCCGCAGCAATCAACTGCGCGCCTCTTCCCGAGCCTTGGCAGCTCGGATCCACGGCCAGTAACCCGAAGTAACCTCGTTCGCCACGAATTTCGGCATAGACGCACCCCGTCAACACGTCGCCTTCGAACCGCATCAGGAATTTTCCTTTTTGAAGAAGAGCGGCAACTTTGTCGGGGTTGGTGCGATCGGCATCGATGAAGAAGCGCTCTGAGCGAAAGGCATCGTTCACTAGGCGCGCAATTGCAGGCGCATCGGCGGCTTCGGCTGCACGCATCTGTGGAGCGTTAGACAATGGGTGGATTTTACTTCAGGAACGGCGTTCTGCGGAATCTCTACCCCTCGCTTGTAGGGTACTGAGTGGTCGCCACAGAATTTCGCGGCCGAGGGAGCCCGCACTGCACTGGGTCAGTTAGGCTTCCGGTATCTGCTATCTGCCAGATAGCGCAGCATAATCGCATCGGTCGCGCTCTGAAACTGCTGCTCCATTTCGGGGGCCTGCAGAGGAGCGTCCTGGCGCAAGGTCTGACGGAATTTTTCGCCCATTTCAGAATCGCTGTTCACCACTTGCATGTAGAACCAGAGGAAATGGCGCATCTGGTCGAGTGCTGATTTAAGCACCTGAATCGATTCCATCTCAGGAGGATCGGCCAGGGCTTCCATAAGCTCGGGGTCCGTCGGAGCCTGCATCGCGGCGCAATTGAGTTCGCGCTGAATCAGGCGCAGGTCGTCGGTAACTCGCAAAATACGGAGATGAATCTCTTCCATGCTTTCCCGGTTCTCGCGATCCATAAGGTCCTTTCTGTCCTACCCACACGTGCTCGATCAATGTGTCCTAATCAAGATCGCATCTTGCAGCAAGACAGGAAAGGTTCCCCGTGTGCATGAGCTTCGGTAATTGAAGTTACCTTCGGTCGAAAGGCGCGCGGGACGCTGGGTTTCAGGCGCTCTAACTGGTTAGTTCGCGGGCCTGCTTGGGTCCCGAAGCGCGGATTTCCGGGACCTCAACGATGCGCGTGCCTTGCGCAGGCGATTCCACCGCCTCAACCAGCGCGAGAATCAACTGCTCAAGAGTAACCAGACCCAGCCGCTGGGCGCTGGCACGCGTGAACGGGAGCCATTCGCATACCTTGTAAAAGGGCAACAGCAGGGTTGGCCAGCGGTGTCCCGGCCCCAAAACGTACCAGGGGCGGAAGATCGTGGAGCTAAGATGCCGATCCTGAATCATCTGTTCGCACTCGGAACGCACCACGATATAAGCCTTTCTCATCATCATGGGAGCGGGATGAGCGATGCTGAGATAGATGAAATGGTGCATACCAAGTTCCGCGCAAGCATCAATTGCTTCGCGGGCAGAAACCAGGTCAATGGTCCGAAACTGAGTAGCCTTCGCGGCGGATGGATGAGGGACGCCGACCAGATGAATGAAAGTGTCGGCTGGGCGAATCAGTTTGCGGTAACTGTTGGCGTCGAGAGCGTCGCCCGAGACCACTTCGCAAGCCGCGGGCAGCTTGGCTTTCGACCCGGGACGAACCATTACTCGAACCCGGTGGTCACGCTCGATAAGGATTGGAATTAAAGTGCCGCCGATATACCCCGTTCCTCCAGTGATGAAGACACGCCGCGACTCGGCGGATTTTGGCAGGGATTTGACTCTCAGCAAGAGTCGGATATCAGATATGGAAGCAGCCACAGCGTTGTTAAACTCCCAGGGGCAGTGTCAGATGACGATCACGAGCGGTACGGCCCGAGGAAGAAGTTTAATCCAAACCAGGCGCGGGGTGTGGTACAAACGGTCTCGCGATGCCATCGAAGCAAACTGGCCTGGGGCAAAATGGTCTGGGGCAAACTGGTCCTGGGCAAACCGGCTTGCTTCGAGCCATCGGGCGCTGGAGCCTCGCCGCGCTGGCCGTGAACTCGATCATCGGCAGTGGCATATTCGGACTTCCCGCCACCGTAGCGAGGCTTCTCGGTCCACGCAGCGTCCCCGCCGTGCTGATTGCGGGCGCAGCAATGGGCGTGATTATGGCCTGCTACGCCGAAGTGGCCTCGCAATTTTCCGAGGCCGGCGGACCTTATCTGTACGCTCGGACCGCCTTCGGGCGGCTGACGGGCATTCTCGTCGGTTGGATGCTCTACCTGGCGCAGACCGCGGCCCCGGCGGCCAACGCGAATCTGTTTGTCATTTATCTGGCCGAATTCTGGCCGGCGGCGAAACAACGCTGGCCACGTTTCGCGATCCTGACGGTTTTAGTAGGACTGCTCGCGCTCATCAACGCTCGTGGAACCCGGCAAGGTACGGCGGTCAGCAACGTATTCACCGTCGCGAAAATTCTGCCATTGCTGATGGTAATTTCGGCAGGAGCTGCGCTTACCATCTTCCATCCGGTGCCCTGGGGCGCGGCCGTTCCCGTGCCAGCAATCGCATGGATGAAAGCGTTGGTTCTGCTGATCTTCGCTTATGGCGGATTTGAATCGGCTGTCGTGCCCATGAGCGAAGCCAAGAATCCCACGCGGGACGCAGGTTTTGCCCTGCTCGTCGCTCTGCTCACCTGTACTCTGATTTATGCGCTTGTGCAATGGGTCGTGGTCGGAGTGCTGGGACCAGGCGCGACTACGGATCGTCCGTTGGCAGAAGTAGCCCGCGTCACCATGGGTAATCTCGGGGCGGGGCTGGTCGCGATCGGAGCGCTGGTTTCGGTCTACGGTTATTTGAGTGCCAAGCTTCTGGGGATGCCACGCGTCACGCTTGCTCTCGCCAAAGGTGGCGACCTGCCGCAAATCTTTGCCGCAATCAGTCCCAGATTTCACACTCCCTGGTTTTCAATCCTGTTCTATGCAGCGGCCGTGTGGGGGTTGGCGATCGTGGGCAGCTTTGCCTGGAACGTGACCTTGTCGGTCGTCGCCCGCCTGTTTTACTACGGAGTAGTCTGCGCCGCGCTGATCGCCTTGCGGCGAAAGCAGCCGCTGGCGGCGGGTTTGCGGTTGCCAGCGGGGCCGCTGCTGTCCGCGCTGGGAGTTGCGATTGCCGTGGCGCTCGGCGTTGCTGCGCAGATTTCGAAGCAGGTAGACTTGAGTAAGTCGCTGATCCTGGCGGCGGCCGCAGCAGCGGCCGTGTTGAATTGGCTCTGGGCGCGAAGAGTGAGAGTGGCGGAATAAAACGTGTGGCGCGGGCGCCCCTGCCCGCGTCCTGTAAGTAAAAACATAGTGGAGGGTTCTTGTTAAAGTTCCGACTCTTAGTTCTCTTTTTTGTTACTTCGGGTTTCTGCTCCGCTCAGCGCGAACCGGTGCTTGAACAGATTGATCTGCCGCATCCCTACTACTTCCGTGAAATGTATCTGCCGCAATTAACCACCGGCCCAAGCTCAGCCGCCTGGTCGCCAGATTCGCGCAGCCTCGTGTACTCAATGGCCGGCTCGTTGTGGCGGCAGGAGTTAGGTGGCTCGACGGCGCAGCAACTTACGTCAGGACCCGGGTATGACTATCAACCGGACTGGGCGAGCAACGCTGATGGGCGATGGGTGGTTTTCGCGCGCTACGATCACGATGCCATCGAGTTGTGGTCGCTCGACATGAAGAGCGGGCGGACTCAAAAAATGACATCCGGAGGCAACGTGAATGTCGAGCCCCGATTCTCGCCAGATGGAAAGCGCGTCGCATTCGTTTCGACCTCCTATAAGGGGCACTTTCACATCTTCGTAGGTCGATTCGAAGACGGGTCACTCACCGGCATCCGTCAACTTACGCTGGAAAATATCAGTTCGCTGCCACGCTATTACTACAGTCAGGTAGATCACGAGATCAGCCCGGTGTGGACCCGCGGTGGTTCGGAGATTCTCTTCGTCTCCAATCGGGGCCATATTCACGGTACAGGCGGCTTCTGGAAGATCACAGCTGAATCGAACCCCGAGTCGCCTGCGGCAGCAACTGAGCTTCATTACGAGGAGACGAACTGGAAAGCGCGTCCGGATTTTTCTCCCGACGGCAAGCGCATGGTCTATGCGTCCTATCTGGGACAGTCGTGGCACCAGTTGTGGTTAATGCCTGCCGCCGGCGGCGATGCATTTCCGATTTCCTATGGCGCTTTCGACAACGTGAATCCACGCTGGTCGCCGGATGGATCGAAGATTGCCTTCATCTCCAATCGCAACGGCAATACTTCGCTGTGGGTCCAGACCATCCCCGGCGGCGAACAGACAGAAATTGTCGCGCGCGATCGTAGATATTTGAAGCCGATGGGGCGAGTCTCTCTGCACGTGACCGATGAACTGGGAAGCGCGGTAGCAGCCCGCGTTTTCGTAACTAGCGCCAATGGCTTGGCCTACGCTCCCGATGATGCATGGATATATGCCGACGACAGCTTTGATCGCTCCGAACGTCCGTTTGAAGCGCACTACTTCGACACCTCAGGCGTCTCGGAGATCGCGGTGCCTGCTGGTGATATCGAAGTCGATGTCATGCGCGGATTTGAAAATCACTTTGAGCAACGCAAACTCGCGGTCCCACCCGACGTCACAACACAGCTGACCGTTCGACTTGTTCCACTATTGCGCAAACTGGACGCAGCCTCGAATTGGACAAGTGGCGACGTTCATGTGCACATGAACTATGCCGGCACTTACCGCAATACTCCGACACACATGATTGAGCAGGCGGCGGCTGAAAACCTGGGGATTGTCGAAGATTTGGTCGTCAATAAAGAGCAGCGCATTCCCGACATAGCATACTTCTCGCCGCAACTCGATCCCGCTTCGACTACTAATCACTTGTTGCTGCACGGGCAAGAGTTTCATACGAGTTATTGGGGACACTTGGGATTGCTGAACCTGACCAAAAACTTCATTCTTCCCGGTTACGCGGCCTACCCTAATACCGCGGCGGCGAGCCTTTATCCGGCGAATGCAAACGTAGCCGACATGGCGCATCAACAAGCCGCTTTAGTTGGATATGTGCACCCGTTTGATACCTTCCCCGATCCGGCGAAAGATGCTTCGCTTACCGCTGAGTTACCTGCCGATGTGGCCCTCGGTAAGGTGGATTACATCGAAGTGCTAGGGTTTTCCGATCATAAGTCGACCGCTGACGTCTGGTACAAGCTGCTGAATTGCGGTTTTCGCTTGCCTGCAGCGGCTGGTACCGATTTCATGGGAAATTACGCGTCATTGCGCGGCCCTGTAGGATTAAATCGCGTCTACGCCGAAGTGCCCGCCGGACCCTTAAAGATCGGACCGTGGCTCGCGGCAATCAAGGCGGGGCGGACTTTTGCGACGAATGGCCCATTGTTGCATTTCTCGCTGGGCGGGCAGGAAATTGGCGGCGAAGTGCGCGCGGCCAAACATCAGGAGTTGCATTTTTCGACAGACTTGAATTCGATGGTTTCAATTGATCATCTGCAAATCGTCTGTAATGGGAAGGTCATCCGCGAACTTGCCATGGATCACGAACGCACCTCCGCTCATGTCGACGGCTCAATCTCCCTGGAAGATAGCGGATGGTGCGTTCTGCGCGCCTTCAGCGACAAGGCAGAGTATCCAATTCTTGATTTGTATCCGTACGCGACCACAAGTCCAGTGTATGTAAGTGTGGAGGGAGCGCCGGTACGTAATCCGTCAGATGCGACTTACTTTGTTAAATGGATAGACCGCCTGATTTCGGCCGTGCAACGTAACACATCCTGGAACACCGAGGCCGAGAAACAGTCGGTCCTCTCGCTGCTGCAAGAGGCGAAAGATAAGTACGCGAAAATGGAGTAGGCCCAGAAATATCAGTGGAAGATGTCACCCAACATTCGCCGATCGTATTCCAGAGTGGAGGCAAGCCCATCCGCCTCGACGCCTACTTGCCAACTGCGGCGAACGCTCCCGTTCCCGCCATCATTGCGCTCCACGGCGCTGGAGGCGGCGTGTCGGGCATGGAGCGCTACGCTGGCTTGCTCGCGGCCCAGGGCTTCGCCGTATACCTGCTCCATTTCTTTGATCGCACTGGCACCGAATACGCCGACAAGCCGACCATCATGCGCAGTTTTCCGCTGTGGATGAAGACGCTTTGGGATGCAACCAGCTTTGTCGAGACTCAACCGCGAGTGGATCGCGGTCGCATCGCCCTCCTCGGTTTTTCTCTCGGCGCCTATCTCTCGCTCGCTAACTCCGCCATCGATCATCGCGTGCAAGCCGTAGTCGAGTTCTTCGGAGGCATGCCCAAAGAGATGAACTTCTTCATGAAGCGACTCTGTCCTGTGTTGATCCTGCACGGCGAGAAAGATTCGACGGTCCCGGTCGAAGAAGCCTATCGCTTGCAGAAGTTGCTCGAGAAAAAGCAAATCCCCTACGAAATCAAAATCTATCCCACAGTCGGTCACGGCTTCGACGAGCAAACTGTCTGGCAAGACGCCGGTCAAAGAAGCCTGCAATTTCTGCAAAAATATTTAGCCAGGCCAGAACCCTAACCTGCTCGCGCAGGGGCGGACGCATTCGTCCACCCCACTCGGTGCCGTCTAGACGCGCGACAACCGAAACGGAGCACTAAGCAGTCGCGCAGGGAGCATCGCCACTGCCCATACCAGAGCAAGCGCCCCATGGACCGCGATCCCAACCAGACGAAAAGGCAGCAACAGCAGCCACACGATCGGATAAAGTATCAGCGCAAGCAGCGCCAGAGGCCAGCACACGACAAAGAGAAAACACCAAAGCAGGAAGGCGACCATGGCACATACCCCCTCGAGAACAGGATACGCAAGCGACAAGGAAAAAGTTCGACGAAGTCGTAAGTCCGAAAGCTGATGGCAGAAAGCGGAAAGTCGTTCCTACATCGTCTTCAGTGCAGGACTGACGATCAACTTCGCTTCCGTCGCTTGTTGCACGTCTTCGGCCGTTAGCCCAGGAGCGATCTCTTCGAGCAGCAGGCCTTCCGGAGTGACGCGGATGTAGGCCATCTCCGTAACAATTGTGTCCACGACCTTCACCCCGGTCAGGGGCAAGGTGCATTTCTTCAGGATCTTAGGCTGGCCATCCTTGGTGGCATGTTCCATGGCAATAATCACGCGTCGCGTTCCCGCAACCAGGTCCATAGCGCCGCCCATGCCTTTCACCATCTTGCCCGGAATCATCCAGTTCGCAAGATTCCCTTGCTCGTCCACCTCCATCGCGCCCAGCACGCTCAAATCAACATGGCCACCACGAATCATGGCGAAAGAATCGGCGCTCGAAAAGTATGCGGTGCCCGCCATTTCGCTGACCGTTTCTTTTCCCGCGTTGATCAAGTCCGCGTCTTCCGAGCCTTCGACGGGATAGGGCCCGATGCCAAGCATCCCATTCTCGGATTGAAGAATCACGTCCATGCCCGCCGGAACATAATTGGCCACCAGCGTCGGCAGCCCGATTCCAAGGTTGACGTAAAATCCATCGCGCAATTCGCGGGCAACGCGCTTAATGATACGTTCACGCTTATCGGTATCTTTTGGAACCTTCGGCAAGGTTGACATTTGTTTCCTTCGATTTCGTGAACGACTCTTCCGCTAGCTTGTCGCCGCCAATTTCGTCACCGTCCGTTTTTCTATTCTCTTCTCAAAAAACTCGCCCTGAAAAATCCGCTTCACGAACACGCTCGGCGTATGCACCATGTCCGGATCAAGTTCTCCCGGTTCCACCAGGTGTTCGACTTCGGCGATGGTGACCTTAGCCGCCGTCGCCATCATCGGATTGAAATTGCGCGCCGTTTTGCGAAAGACAAGGTTGCCCCACTTGTCGCCCTTCCAGGCCTTGACGAAGGCGAAGTCAGCCCTGAGAGCGCGCTCCATAATGTATGTGCGTCCATCGAACTCGCGTGCTTCTTTGCCCTCGGCGACCACCGTTCCAACCCCGGTAGGCGTGAAGAATGCCGGAATCCCGGCGCCCGCTGCACGCATTCTTTCGGCAAACGTTCCCTGGGGGACCAGGTCGAGTTCTACCGTGCCGTCCAGCACCATCTTTTCGAGCAGTTTATTTTCGCCGACGTAGGTTCCGATATGCTTGCGGATCTGACCATTCGCCAGAAGCAGTCCAACGCCAAAGCCATCCACGCCCGCGTTGTTGCTGATGGTAGTAAGGTTCTTGACGCCCTTCCGAGCCAGAGCCCGAATCAGGTTCTCGGGATTTCCGCACAAACCGAACCCGCCCACCATGATCGTGGCTCCGTCAAACACATCCCGGATCGCCTCGTCAGCACTCGCGACAACTTTCTGCATAGCAGGAGAATTCTATAGGGAGAATAGGGAGAATTGGTAAATTTTGTAATCTGTAATTTTGTAATTTGAAAAGCAATTCCCGCTGTGACCTCTGGGGTTTTCAGATTGCCACATTACCCGATTACAAAATTACAAATTCTTCTCCGTGTCTCCGAGCCTCCGTGGTAGGTTCTTCTTCAATTGGTGCGCCCGCTCGAATTCCGCCGCCAGTTCTCGCGAATCGAGATTCTCGCGAATGTGCGCCAACCGTTGTTCCAGCTTGTGTAGCGCGTCGCTCAGGTTCTGGCGATTGGTGAGAGCGACATCGCGCCACATCGAATATGGACTGCCAGAGATGCGGGTCATCTCGCGCAGCGCCCGTCCGCCGATGTCGAGCACGGGCGCGTCAGGGCCGAATTCCTCCACCAGGGTTGCCGCCAATGCGGTCGAGATCATCTGCGGCAAATGGCTGATCCACGCGCAAAAGCGATCGTGATCCGCGGGATCGACAACCGCAATCTTGGCTCCCATCTTCTCTGCGCAATGAATGAATTCTCCGGAGAGCCCCGCGTGAACGTTCTGCCGGGGAAGCGGCGTGAAGAGCCAGGCTGCCCCTTCGAACAGATCAGCATCGGCAAATTCCACGCCAGCATGCTCCTTGCCGGCCATCGGATGCCCCGCGAGAAATCTCTTACCTGCATTCTGCCCGAATGACTTCGCAGCCCGCTCGACAATTTGGGCTTTCGTGCTGCCCACGTCCGTGACCAGCGTTTTGCCCGGCAGCGCAGGTCCAAGTCGATCGATCAGGTCGAGAATAGGAAGCACCGGCGTAGCCAAAACGACCAGATCGCTTCCGCGCACCGCGTCTGCGGGATGGATGCTTCCAGCTTCAATCGCGCCGCAGTTTTGAGCCCGTTGCAAAACTGGAGCGCGATCGCACCCGATGATTCGTCCGGCAAGATGGCGCTTTTTCAGGGCCAGGCCCAGCGAGCCGCCAATCAGACCAGTTCCGATGATCGTGACTTGTTTGAAGGGCATTTGTGATTTGTGATTAGCAATTTTGTTTTTCAATTACAAATTACAAATCACCAATTACAAATTGTTTCTACGCGATCTCGCGCCCCACCGCCGGCGCGATCATGCGCAACTGCTCCATCAACTTCGCAAACTGTTCCGGATAGAGCGACTGCGCGCCGTCCGAGAGCGCTTTGTCCGGCTGGTGATGAACTTCAATCAGCATCGCGTCGGCCCCAGCAGCCGCCGAAGCCAGCGCCATGGGAGCCACTTTGTCGCGCCGCCCCGTGCCGTGCGAAGGGTCAGCGGTCATCGGCAGGTGCGACAGTTTATGAATGATCGGGATCGCGGAGATATCCATCGTGTTGCGTGTATAAGTTTCGAACGTGCGGATGCCGCGTTCGCACAGAATAAGGTCGTAGTTGCCGCCGGCCAGCAGGTATTCCGCCGAGCACAGCAGTTCTTCGATGGTAGCGGCGATGCCGCGCTTGAGTAGCACCGGTTTGCGGACTTTGCCCAGTTCGCGCAGCAGATTGAAGTTCTGCATGTTGCGTGCCCCTACCTGAAAGATGTCCACATAAGGAAACATCAGCTCGATCTGTGAAATCTCCATGACCTCACTGATCACCAACAGCTTGAAATGATCGCCCGCCTCGCGCAGCAATTTCAGCCCGTCAAGACCCAGCCCCTGAAACGAATAAGGAGACGAGCGGGGCTTAAACGCGCCGCCGCGTAGAATTCGTGCGCCCGCTTCCGCGACCAGTCCCGCCACGGTGAACAGTTGCTCATGCGATTCCACCGAACACGGCCCCGCCATGACTACGATTTTCTTGCCGCCAATTTCAATTCCATTGGCGAATTTGACAATCGTTCCCTCGGGACGGAAGTTTCGGCCAGCCAGCTTGTACGGTGAAGTGATGCGGTGAACTTCCTGCACCCCCGGCATCATTTCGACTTCCCGGGTGTCGAAGTCATGAGGAACCCCGACTCCGCCGAGCACGGTCTGCCGCGCTCCCGTCGAGCGGTGGACTTCGAACCCGAAATGAACCAGTTGATCGATCACCTTCTGGATCTGATCGTCACTGGCCGAATCTTGCATTGCCACAATCATGGATGTGCTCGTCGATGGATGTGCTCGCTGATAGATGCGCTCGTTCCTGCCCCGCCCAGTACGCGACTTGGCGCCGGTGACCCTACTTGGATCATTGCTCAGTTCCTAATTTCTCAATCGACCTCGGCGTCGTGAGTTGCCGGGCCGGCGTCGGGAACGATTTCGTGCTTCTGAATACTGCGCATCACATCCATGATCCGTTCGTAGATCTGCGCCAGATCGCGTTCCGTTAAGGGACCGGTGTTGCTCCGCTGTACATTGACGATCACCGCGCGCTCGCGGTCGGGCTCATAAACGGGGAGGCTGGTATTGCGTTTCAATCGTCCAATTTCGACCGCAGCGGCCGCGCGCTCGTTGAGCAACGCCGCCAGTTTGCGGTCCAGTTCGTCGATCTTCTTTCGCCAATCGGAAATGTCCATAGAGCTTTCAGCCACGAGCTGTCACCTGTCAGGAAACCCAAACCTGACCCCTTGTCATCCCGACCGCACCCCTTGTCATCCCGAACGCAGCGAGGGATCCGCTGTTGCTTCACCTGGTGGCTGACCGATGACACCTGACAACCGCCGTACAAATTCTCCCACAGTCGCGGCCTCTCGTCCCGGATTTTGTTCGATGGTTTGGACAATCGCGCTGCCGACAACAGCGCCTTCAGCGAACTTACCGACCGCCGCAAATTGCTCCGCGGTTGAAATTCCGAAACCAACGGCTATGGGAAGCTTGGTGAAACGGCGGACACGCTTGACCAGCGTCTTAGCGTCGCCAGTCATCTCTTGTCGCGCGCCGGTGACGCCCGTGCGCGAGATCGCATAAATAAATCCGCTCGAAACCTCCGCGATCATCTTCAGACGCGCATCGGTCGAGGTGGGCGCCGCCAGAAAAATCGCCGCGAGTTCATTCTTCCGAGCCTCGCGCAAATATTCGGCAGATTCTTCGACTGGCAGATCGGTAATCAGTGTCCCGTCGATTCCCGCCAGTCGAGCCACTTGGCAGAACTTCGCGAGCCCCATGCGCAGGATGGGATTGAGGTAAGAGAAAATCACCAGGCCCACGGATTGCGAACGCTCACGAATTTCAGCAGCGAGAGTAAGCACGTTCCGCAGCGATGTCCCATGCTCGAGCGCCCGCTCGCTGGCGCGCTGGATGACCGGCCCGTCGGCAAGAGGGTCGCTGAACGGAACTCCGAGTTCGACCACGCTCGCACCCGCGTCGATGGCTGCGAAAATCACATCCCGCGTGGTGGCGAGATCGGGATCGCCGCAGGTCACGTAAGCGATCAGCGAGGGCTTGTGTTCAAAATGAAAGGGCATCAGGAATTTGCGATTGGTAATTTGTGATTTGTAATCGGCTGTCCCTCAGATCGCAAATTACAAATCACAAAGTATCAACCCAGCTTCAGATTCTCCCGCAGAATCCCAACATCCTTGTCCCCCCGCCCCGAAATATTGACGATCACAATCTCTGACTTCTTCATCTTCGGAGCCCGCTTGATCACCTCAGCCACGGCGTGCGCGGATTCCAACGCCGGAATAATGCCTTCAGTTCGGGCCAGCAGCACGGTCGCCTCAAGCGCCTCAGCATCTGACGCGGGAACGTATTCCGCCCTCCCCGTATCCTTCAACATGGCATGCTCCGGCCCGATCGAAGGGTAGTCGAGCCCGGCAGAGACTGAGTGCGTCAAAGCAATCTGTCCCGCCGCATCCTGCAGCACATACGAGTAAGTTCCCTGCAGAACGCCCGGCGAGCCGCCACGGAAACGTGCCGCATGTTCCCCCAGCGCTGAGCCGCGTCCGCCCGCTTCAACGCCGATCAATTGAACTTTATTGTCTTTGAGGAAGTCGTAGAAGATCCCGATAGAGTTCGATCCGCCGCCCACGCAGGCAATAATGGCCGTCGGAAGTTTGCCTTCGACTTTTCGAATCTGAGCTCGCGCCTCGCGTCCAATCACTCGATGAAAATCGCGCACCATCGTCGGATAAGGATGCGCTCCCAGCACGCTCCCGAGCAGATAATGCGTTGTGCGGACATTCGTGACCCAGTCACGCATCGCTTCGTTGATAGCATCTTTCAGCGTGCACGATCCGGAAGAGACGCCGCGCACCTCCGCGCCCAGCAAACGCATTCGGAAGACGTTCAGTTCCTGCCGGCGCATGTCTTCCGTGCCCATGTACACTACGCACTCGAAGCCGAGCAGCGCGCAGACGGTGGCCGTCGCGACGCCGTGCTGCCCCGCGCCCGTTTCCGCGATCACACGGTGCTTACCCATGCGCTCGACGAGCAAAGCCTGCCCCAGGCAATTGTTGATTTTGTGTGCGCCCGTATGCAGCAGGTCTTCGCGCTTGAGATAAATTTTCGCGCCGCCGAGCTTCGCCGTCAGGCGGCGCGCAAAGAACAGCGGCGTGGGGCGCCCGGCATAAGTTTTCAGCAGCAGATCAAGTCGTTGCTGGAATTTCCGGTCGCGCTTCGCTTTCTCGTACTCGCACTCCAGTTCTTCGAGCGCAGCCATCAGCGTTTCCGGAACATAACGCCCGCCGTAAGCCCCAAACCGCCCCACCGTCGCGGTTTTCAGCAAAGCCATTTGGTTTCGTGGTTTTGTGGCCGCGGGCGCTGTCGCCATCGTCAATTTACCTCTTCCATCGCCCGCACGGCATGAATAAAGGCGCGAACCTTTAGGATATCTTTCTTGCCCGGTTCATGTTCGACCCCGGTAGAAACGTCCACGCCCCACGGATGGAGAAGATGGATCGCCTCCTGCACATTGCCCGGACGCAAGCCCCCAGCGACGATCAACTTGCTGATGCTGTTGATGATTCCCGCCCAGGGTTGGACGCGTTCCCAGTCGAACCTCTGTCCCGTGCCGCCGCATTTTTCCGCATTCGATGAATCCAGCAAAACGCCGGAAAGCACGCCCGGCCGGAAGCCGTGAGTTTCGAGGAAAAGATCGCCGTTTTTCGCAACGTGAATTTTGTGTACGCGCTTGCCTTTGTAAGCTTCGTCGGGCTCTACCAGCCCGGCCACCACCGGGTCCCATCCGACACTCTGCTCGGCGGGCGCATCGAAAATTTTCGCCGGATAGCTGCGGAAAATCTTGGGCCGGCTCGATCCGTTCGCGAGTCCTCCGTTGTTCAGTCCCTGGAAAAGCGCTCGGCTGAATTCCGGTGTTTCGCCGCCGTGCAACTGCACCGCAGTAAGGCCCGCCTGCTTTACGGCGTCCCTCACGAAATCCACGGTCTCGTCGACAAAAACTCCAACTTTGTCCACCGGCGACGCCACTTTCGCGATGATCGACCGTGCGCTTTCTGGACTGATATACCGCGGACTCCTTTTCCAGAAGACAAACCCAAGCGCATTCGCGCCCGCATCCGTGGCCGCAAGTGCGTCTTCGAGATTTGTGATTCCGCAAATCTTAATCCAAGTCATAAGAACAGTCGTCAGCTATCAGTTCGCCGCGAAACCAATTACCTACTCACCGCCATTTTTGCCTCTTCCATCAATTTTGCCAGCGCTTCACCGGGATGCTCCGCCTTCATCAACAACTCGCCAATCAAAAACGCCTCGTAGCCTGCGGATCGCAGGCGACCTAAATCTGCGCCTGTTTGGATGCCGCTTTCGGCGACACGAACACAACTGGCCGGGATTTTTTCCCCAAGCCGAAACGCAGTTTCCAGACTTACTTCGAAAGTTCGCAGATTGCGGCTGTTAATCCCGATCAGGTCGCAACCGGCGTCCAGCGCTCGTTGCAGTTCCGCTTCGTCATGCGCTTCGCACAACACGTCGAGCTCATACGATCGAGCCTTCCCCGCCAACGCCACCAGTTCCTTCTGCTCGAGCGCCGCCACAATCAGCAGGATGGCATCCGCGCCGTTCGCACGGGCTTCAATAATCTGCAACTCGTCAACCATGAAATCTTTGCGCAAGCAGGGAAGAGAACTATGGGACGATGCCTCCCGCAGATAGTCCAGCGACCCCTGAAAAAATTGCTCGTCGGTCAATACCGAAAGTGCCGCCGCGCCTCCGCGTTCGAGATCGCAAGCCAGGCTTGAGGGTCTGAAATCGGCGCGTATCAATCCTTTTGACGGTGAGGCTTTTTTCAGCTCGGCAATCACCGCGATTCCGTCATGCGCCACCCGACTCAGTTGCCTGCGAAATCCGCGCGGAGTGTGCGCGGCCGCCGCCGTTTCCAAAGACCGCAAGAATGACCGCAAGTCGGATCTTCGCCCGCCAGCGGTTCGCTCAGAAATCCGCCGTCGGGTGGCCGCGACAATCGAGTCAAGGGAGGCTGGCATAACAGATGGTCAATTATACGGAAGCGATCCGATTCAGGTAGGCATAAAAGCCCGCAGTCAACGCCATCACCATTTTGTGCCGATTCGATCGCGTCCGCCACGTCGTAGTTGGCCGGACGCTTTGAAGAAATAGACCCGCAGCGCTGTGATGTCCATCATTGACCCGACTTCCTGCAAGGTGCTATAAACGAGTGCTTTGTGCCCGGTGTGTAATTGTTCAAAAGATTATATGTTGAGGGCACAGATTTTCCGACGCGGCCAAATCGGCAATCCTCTTTTATTGTTATGCCTGGCGGTGGAAGCGCGTTCGGAGCGTGCTGGGAACTCCGGTGGCGGCGCCGTATCTGCGGATCGAATCGCGCGGCTGGCACTAAACGCTTCCGAGCAAAATCACACTTCACGACCCCTGCAAAGGATCTTTAGGAGGATTTAATGCGCACTTGGAATGTCAATCTTGCGTCGCTGCGGCGGCTGCTTGCGAGAACTTCGGCAACCTTTGCAACCCTGCTGCTTCTGACTGCTGGCTCCGCACTGGCTCAACCCGCCGAAGAGGCGGGCGGCGGCGAGGCTGCGCTGAAGCTGCCTGATCTGTCGTCGGTCAGTTTCCTGAACAACGCCATCGACGGCCACAGACTGCTGCTCATCGGTCTGCTGTTCTGCGTCTTCGGCCTCGGCTTCGGCATGGCCATCTTCATGCGCCTGAAGAACCTCCCCGTCCACCGTTCTATGCGCGAGATCTCGGAACTCATTTACGAAACCTGCAAAACCTACCTGGTCACGCAGGGGAAATTCCTGATGCTGTTGTGGGCGTTTATCGCGGTCATTATCGCCTTGTATTTCGGCTGGCTGAAGCCAGTCCCCGGCAAATCCGTCGCACTTACGCTTCCCATCATCCTTCTCTTTAGCCTGGTTGGTATCGCAGGCAGCTACGGTGTGGCATGGTTTGGAATCCGTGTGAACACCTTTGCGAACTCACGCACCGCATTCGCATCGCTGCCCGGCAAGCCGTATCCCGTCTACCAGATTCCGCTTGAAGCCGGCATGTCCATCGGCATGATGCTGATTTCGGTCGAACTGCTCATCATGCTTTTCATCCTGCTGTTCATTCCCGCTGACTACGCCGGCCCATGCTTCATCGGATTCGCCATCGGCGAATCTCTCGGGGCGGCCGCGCTGCGTATCGCCGGCGGCATCTTCACCAAGATTGCCGACATCGGTTCCGACCTGATGAAGATCGTTTTCAAGATCAAAGAAGATGATGCCCGCAACCCGGGCGTCATCGCCGACTGCACCGGTGACAATGCCGGCGACTCGGTCGGCCCGTCCGCCGACGGATTTGAAACCTACGGCGTCACCGGCGTCGCCCTCATTACCTTCATTTTGCTGGGCGTGAAGAGCCCCACCATCCAGGTACAACTGCTGGTCTGGATTTTCGTCATGCGTATTATGATGCTCATCTCCAGCGCCCTGGCATATTTTGTCAATAGCGCCATCGCAAAAGCGAAATATGCCAATGCCGATAAAATGGACTTCGAGCATCCACTCACTTCGCTCGTCTGGCTCACATCCATTGTTTCAATCATTGCCACCTACTTCATTTCGTATCTCATCATCCCGGACCTGGGCGGCGATCAAACGCAGTGGTGGAAACTGGCCACGATCATCTCCTGCGGAACGCTTGCCGGAGCGCTGATTCCTGAACTGGTCAAAGTTTTTACCTCGGTCAATTCGCGCCACGTCAACGAAGTGGTGACCTCGGCAAAAGAAGGCGGTGCATCTCTCGGCATCCTCTCCGGGTTCGTCGCCGGAAATTTCTCCTGCTACTACCTCGGCCTGTCCATGATGGGTCTGATGGCCGTCGCCTACTACATGAGCACGATGGGCTTGGAGATGGCGGCCGGAATGCTCGCTCCCGCGGTCTTCGCCTTCGGCTTGGTCGCTTTCGGCTTTCTCGGCATGGGGCCGGTGACCATCGCTGTCGATTCCTACGGTCCGGTCACCGACAACGCGCAGTCCGTGTATGAACTGTCGCTCATCGAGCAGATACCCAACATCAAGGCGGAAATCAAGAAAGACTTCAACTTCGATGTGAACTTCGAACGCTCCAAGGACTTGCTCGAAGAAAACGACGGCGCCGGCAACACCTTCAAAGCGACGGCGAAACCAGTGCTGATCGGAACCGCCGTCGTAGGAGCAACCACCATGATCTTTTCCATCATCATGGCCCTCACCCGCGGACTAACCGTGAATAAGGAAAACCTCTCCTTGCTCCACGCTCCATTCTTTTTGGGCTTGATCACCGGCGGCGCGATGATCTACTGGTTCACGGGAGCCTCAACCCAAGCTGTAACCACCGGCGCCTATCGCGCCGTTGAGTTCATCAAAGCCAACATCCACCTCGAAGGATCGGAGAAGGCATCGGTTGCCGACAGCAAGAAGGTGGTTGAGATCTGCACCAAGTATGCGCAGAAAGGTATGTTCAACATCTTTCTGGCAGTATTCTTCGGAACCCTGACATTCGCCTTCGTCGAACCATTTTTCTTCATCGGCTACCTGATCTCGATCGCGATCTCCGGCCTCTATCAGGCCATCTTCATGGCCAATGCCGGCGCCGCGTGGGACAACGCCAAGAAGATCGTCGAAACCAAGCTGAAGCAGAAAGGCACGCCCCTGCACGACGCCACCGTGATCGGCGATACGGTAGGAGATCCTTTTAAGGACACGTCATCCGTGGCCATGAACCCGGTCATCAAGTTCACCACGCTGTTTGGACTGCTGGCCGTCGAACTGGCGGAAACTCTCAAGCCCGAAGGTCATGCCACCGGCCTGACGACGGTCCTTGCGATCGCGTTCTTCGCCGTTTCCTTCTTCTTCGTCTACCGTTCGTTCTACGGCATGCGAATCAGTTCAGAGTAGGTAACTGTTCACGTGGATTTAAATTGCTCACGTGGGGACGGACGCATTCGTCCATCCCGCGGCTTAAAACTGCCGGGTGCCCCGCTCCTTGCGTTCTTTGCAAGGGGCGGGTGTGTGCTCAACCACTATCGAGGGGTTAACTCTCGAAGATCCAGCTAATTCGAACCCGGAGCCAGGCAACTCCCCACGCAGCTCAGCAGTTTCTCCACGGCCTCTCCCGGATCCTGACTGGCAAAGTTTTCGTCCAGAATGACGACAGAAACGGCCGGATCAATTTCCTCCAGCGCCTTGCGTGTCGGCTTGCCATAGACCGATTGCATGCGCGCCGAAAGCACCACCAGTTTTGCCTTGGTTGCCTTGAGCAGGATGCGGGCGTCGTCGACGCTCGCAGTCGTCAAGGCGTTGTATCCCGCACTGCACAACACCTCGCGCAGAAATGTCCCCACATCTGTCGATTCGTAAACGCAAAGCATGCGTGGCCTCGCGTCCCCGGTCTTTCCGCGTGAGTAGCGCGACCCCAGGTACGCCGCCGTGATCGCTTCCTCGACCGAATCATAGGTTTCAAACTGCGAGAGCAGGTTGGTCATAGCCAGCGTCTTATGAATCTTAGGAGGCACGCCGCTCAGCTTCAAGTCGCCGCCCTTCGCCCGCGCCGCCTGGGTCAATCGCACCAGAGCTCCCAATCCGCTGCTGTCGACGAACTCCACCCCGTCAAGCTGCAGCACCACATCGGGATACTTGACGAACGAATCTCCCACCTGCGCATGCAAGGTGTAGACCTCATTTCCAGCCACGATCCGTCCGTGACACTGAATCAATAGAACATCGCCCACCGGACGGCTCTCCAGACGCAGCTGCATCCCGCCTCCTCAATTTGAAATTGTGATTTAATCACGGATTCGCCCGCGGTGGTAGTGGGATTAGCGGTCCGGCGGGCGGCCCGGCCTTCCAATTCTAAACCGTACTGTGGGTGGTAAACCGTACTGTGGGTGCCCCGCTCCTTGCGTTCTTTGCAAGGGGCGGGTGTGAGCGCCCTCACATCTTTCGCGGGCATCCGCATTCACACTGTCCGCATGACCAGAGGTCTCAGGAGTTGACCTGGGGCGGGCGGGACGCCCGCCACCACACAATCTGGCGATCTTACAGCTGGCTCATCTTAGCCAAAAACTCACTGTTAGTGGCCGCCTTCGCCAACCGCTCAATCAGCAACTCCATGGCCTCCACCGGAGACAGAGGGTTCAGCACCTTGCGCAGCACCCAGATCCGCTGCAGATCCTCTTTCGGAATCAGCAGTTCCTCTTTACGCGTGCCCGAGCGCTGAATGTCAATGGCCGGGAAAGTTCGCTTGTCGACCAGCTTGCGATCCAGAATAATTTCCGAATTGCCCGTGCCCTTGAATTCTTCAAAGATCACGTCGTCCATGCGCGATCCGGTGTCGATCAGCGCCGTGGCAATGATCGTGAGCGAGCCGCCTTCTTCGATATTGCGAGCGGACCCGAAAAAACGCTTCGGACGCTGCAACGCATTCGAATCGACGCCGCCCGACAGTACTTTGCCCGAAGGCGGAACAATCGTGTTATACGCGCGCGCCAGACGGGTAATCGAATCCAGCAGAATGACCACGTCGCGCTTGTGCTCGACCAGTCTCTTCGCCTTCTCAATCACCATCTCCGCAACTTGCACGTGGCGTGCAGCCGGCTCATCAAAAGTCGAAGAAATAACTTCGCCCTTCACGGACCGTTGCATGTCGGTGACTTCTTCCGGGCGCTCGTCGATCAGCAGCACCATCAGTACGACTTCGGGATGATTCGCCGTAATCGAATTGGCTACGTTCTGCAGTAGCATCGTCTTACCGGCGCGCGGAGGCGAAACAATCAGCCCGCGCTGTCCCTTGCCCAGCGGGGTTAACAGATCCATGACGCGGGCGCTGATATTTTCGCGCACGGTTTCGAGTTTCAACCGCTCCTGCGGATACAGCGGCGTCAGGTTGTCAAACAGAATCTTGTTGCGCGCTTCGTCGGGCGACTCGAAATTGACCGCCTCTATCTTCACCAGCGCAAAATATTTCTCGCCCTCGTGCGGAGGCCGCACCTGGCCGCTGATCGTATCGCCGGTTTTCAAATCAAACTTGCGGATTTGCGACGGCGACACGTAAATGTCGTCCGGCCCGGGCAGATAGTTATAGTCGGGCGAGCGCAAAAAACCGTAGCCGTCAGGGAGGATCTCCAGCACACCTTCGGCGAAGATGTGTCCTTCTTTTTCACTTTGCGCCTGCAGGATCTTGAAGATGAGGTCCTGTTTGCGGAGTCCGCTGGCGCCCGGCAGCTCCAGCGATCGGGCGATCTTGGTCAGCTCGGTAATGTTTTTTTCTTTCAGTTCGGCAATGGTCATATTTACCTACGTGGATGATTTTCTTCGGGAGGGATTGTAGTTCCTCTGTCGCAGATGGGATTGCTTTGCCGCCGTGCGGGCACACGGCGGAGCCGCTTTATGCAGCTCGCCGTTGTGCTTCGGCAAAGTTCTCAGGTTCGCTCAGGATGTCATGACGCTCCGCATCGGCAATCTTGTCAAACACCTGGTTCATGGTTTCCTGGATACGGGTGTTCGGCTTATGAAATTTGCGCGTTGCCTTCGAGGCAAGCTGGCAAAGCATATACCGGTTCCGCAAAGTATGTAGAGCGTCAAATACACGATCAGAACGCATGTCGGTCGTTCTCCTTCAAAAATAATAATTTAGGCTGCGATCCCATCGTCCCCTCACTAACGCCCCATGGGTGATGGTCGATAACGGTTAGCCAACTCGCAATCCAGGCCGGGTTCAAAGGGATTTGCCAGATTTACTCAAGTAGATGCCCCGCCCAACCCGAAAGTTGCTCAATTCTTTAAGGAGTTGCCACACCGCGGGCGGAGGTTCGTATGGACCGCTAGAACGCTGCTCACATGTCCAGAGAACGCCTAAGTATAACAAGCCGCAGGGGCAGGTCAAGAACAATCTGCAAAACCGTTTGCTGCCAGCAGTTTACCTTCTCGCCACCTGAGAAGCTCTTTACCGGAATTCCGCATCGCCCCTGCATCGCTCTAGCGATACCGATCGCCCACCCCGTCCGGCGCTCTTGTAGCCGCCGTTCGCCTATTTCAGCGCCGTCAGCCGCGTCGACAGCCGCGACTTGTAGCGCGACGCCGTATTCTCGTGCAGAACGCCCTTCTGGATCGCCTTATCCAGCGCCGACACTGTCTCGCGGTAAGTCTGCCCCGCCGCCGCCTTGTCGCCCTTTTCCAGGCTCTCGCGCATGTTCCGCAGAGCGGTGCGCAGTTGCGAAGCATTCGCCCGATTGCGGGCAGTTCGTTTCGTTGTCTGACGGGCGCGCTTCAGCGCCGAAAAATGATTTGCCATGCGGCTTGGTTACCTTTGTTTGTCCTGGATTGCCCCAGGAAGATGTTCCGGTGGGAACCGAACCTGTATTCTACGGGAGCAAGTCGCGCCCGGTCAAATACATATGAATGCGCTCCCAAGCCCACTCGACCGTCTCAAGATCCTGATCAACTCCTCTACCCCCATCGTCATCATGGAGACGGTCGAGGAAATGCGCGCCCTTTCCCTCGTCCGCGCCGCCTGCTCCGATCTAAACTTAGCCGTTTTTGAATGGACCATCGCCGACGGCCTGGTTCGATCCGGCAGTGGTCTCGCTGCTCCTCCGCCGCCACAGGCGCATCCCGAAAGCCGTGCCATCTTGTCGTCGGGCTCCGAAGCCGCCGCTCCGAGAACGGCCATGTACAACACTGCCGATCCCGTCCAGGCCCTCGCCAACCTCGAGACCATGACCATCGAGGCCGTCTTCGTCCTCAAAGATTTCCATCGCCACATGGATAACCCGGTCGTGGTCCGCCGACTCCGCGATGTCGGCCAGAAATTCTCCGCCAACCGAAGGACTCTGATCCTTACCGCGCCCACCATCGAAATGCCCCCCGAACTGGCCAGCCTCGTGGAGTTCCTCGACCTGCCACTGCCCGACAAAGACCGCCTGCGCGAAATCATCCGCGAAACCTACACCCGCATGTCCGGCACTCACACCCTCAAGCTCCAGCTCGACGCCAACGGCGTGGACGCCATGGCCGCAAATCTCCGAGGCCTGACCGAAGAGGCCGCCGAACGCGCCATCTCGCAGACCGTCGTCGGCCGCCTCGCGCTCTCTCCCGATTGCATCACCGATGTTCTCGAGGCCAAAAAAGCCCTGCTGAAACGCTCCGAAATGCTGGAGTTCGTCGACTCCACCGACAACATGTCAAGCGTAGGTGGCCTGGACAATCTGAAACGCTGGCTCCAGCAGCGCCAAGGCGCTTGGGACGATGGCGCCGTCAAGTTCGGCCTCGATCCGCCAAAAGGCGTAATCATTCTGGGAGTGCAAGGCTGCGGCAAGAGTCTCTGCGCCCGCGCTGTCGCCGGAGAATGGAAACTGCCCCTGGTGAAGTTCGACACCGCCGCCGTCTATGACAAATTCATTGGCGAAACCGAAAAGCGAATCCAGAAAGTCTTCCGCGTAGCCGAAGGCTTAGCCCCTTGCGTGTTGTGGATCGATGAACTGGAAAAAGTTTTCGCCGGAAGCGGTCCCGATTCCGCCTCCGCCGACGCCGGCGTCTCCTCGCGCCTGCTCGCCGCCTTCCTCTCCTGGATGCAAGACCGCAAGCCCGCCGTCTTCGTAGCCGCCACCTGCAACAACGTAACCGTCCTGCCGCCCGAACTGATCCGCAAAGGACGCTTCGACGAACTCTTCTTCGTGGACCTTCCCAGCACCGCCGAGCGTAAACAGATATTCAGCATCCAGCTAAGCAAGCGCAAACGCAAACCCACCGACTACAATCTGGATCAAGTTGCGGAAGCATCCAAAGGCTTCTCCGGAGCCGAAATAGAATCCGCCGTCCAAACCGCCCTCTACGCTGCCTTCGCCCGCAAACAGGAGTTAAGCACCGAGGACCTGCGCACCGCGCTCTCGTCTACCGTACCGCTGTCGATCACGCGGGCCGAGGAAATCGCTCAACTGCGCGCCTGGGCCGAGGATCGAGCCGTGTGGGCGAGCACAGTGGCGGCTAAATCCGAAAACGCTTGAGCGTCGGAACTGCCGCAAATTCTTCAGCCGCGCCGTGACCCGAGCCAAAATGTTGTTTTGGTGTTCATTGGGATTAAGAATTGGCTGTACGTCCGTAACTACCGGTCGGATGCCACACCCACGTATCATCTTGCCAAATCATCCGCCGGAGCGTCCTATGCAGCGAGTTGCTCTAAGAGGTTTGTGCATTATTCTGCTGATCTTTCTTGTGATCGGCGGCACGAGTTACGGGCAGTCTTTAGCCGATGCGGCGCGTGCAAATCGCAAGCAGAAAGGTGCCCCTTCCAGTAAGGTCATCACCGGTGATGACCTTGTCGCAACATCGGCCCCGGAAATAATTGAACTGACTCCCGGTTCAAGTTCTACAGGACAAGGAACGCTGGTCGCGCCTGGGAGAGGAAAACATAGTTATCAGGTCATAAGGTTGGATGCAAGCCGGTTTGTGAATGGAGGCACAATCCATATCACGATCACCGTAGGGGACGGGGAATCCGAGGGATCTTTTGATTTGTACCCCCAGGGTCTTCCGCTACCTTCGGATGGAGTCCCGAACCCTCTAGCCAACGCCGTGAATATACGCAGCACTTCCGGCGCAAAAATCAATTATCGTTTTGCCCATGGAACAGTGTTTCAATTCGGCGCCGAGGGTAGCTGGAATTCAAAGGCCGGAGCCACCAATACCTACAGCTTTGTAGTCGATGTCGGCAGCTAATTCACGCAATGACCCTGCATGGGCGATCGCTCTTGATTCGCCCTTCCCAGCCGGTTCTTGACCTGGACGAAGGCTAACCCGACCGCGTATTTCCGGTCCGCGCCCCAGCTTTACGTCCGGGCGAACATTTCCAGCAGTGTCGCCGAGACCTCCTGCGCCGTCTTTGCCGACACCTCGCCCAGCATCCGCACCAACCGCTGCCGGTCCACGGCGCGAAGTTGATCCAGCGCCACCTGCCCTCGCTTTCCCTGAAATCGCACCGCTACCCGCGTGGGATAAGGGCGCACGACCGTGGTCATAGGAGCGATGATGGCCGTCCGCAGATGCCGGTTCATTTCGTCGGGCGAAATGACCAGACAAGGACGGGTCTTCTGGATCTCGACCCCCCGCGTCGGATCGAGGGCCACCAGCCAGACCTCATCCTGTCTTGGCGCGACAGGTGGCTCGCTTACCACCGCCACTCCTTCTGGTCAAACTCGTTGGGCTCCGCGCTTTCCATCATGAGTTCGTCGTGCGCCGCATGACCCGAGGCCCGGAACGCATCGTCCCAGCCTTGGCGCGGTTGACGTCCGGGAGAGATGATCAGGCAATCGTTTGCGACTCTCAACTCGACCGTCTCGCCCAGCCCGCATTGCTCGATGAAAGGCTTGGGGATCCGGACGCCGCGAGAGTTTCCGATACGAACCAATTCGGTCTTCATGCGGGCAATACCTCAGTAATTACATTGTAATCACTTGAAGCCACGTCAGCAAGAGTCCTCGAATTCGTCGGGCACGTCCGGAACACCCATCCTAAGTCCGGCCATCTAAGTCCGGCCATCGCAGCAATGGCGCCGTAAGAACGCCGGCCTTGGCAACCCCCGCGAGACCTGCTTCTGTCCAGACCGATGGTCGCTCCCCCCCATTGACTCCCCCGCCCGCCCGCGCTACGCTGATCTCAAATGGTTGGTAACCGCCCCGTAGTCGGGGTGCACAATCCGGTCCGTTCCACTTCCTCGTCCAGCTATTTGCGTGCGAAAAATGCCGTCGCGGGTTCACCCCGAGTCGGCGGTCAACCCTATCCCTGTAACCAGAATCGAAGAGTGAGCCCAGTTCGGCTGCTGGAGGCGGCATCCACAATACTGAATGAAAAAAAATATTGAACTCAGCCCCAACATCGAGACCCTGTTCGGCACCCGCGATGAAAATCTCCATGTGCTCGAAGATGGCCTGAACATCAATATCGATCTGCGTTCCGACCGTATTGAACTGGAAGGCGCGCCCCGCGACGTCGCCCGCGCCGAACAGCTTTTCGCCGACTTCGAGCATCTGCAAAAGTCCGGCCACCAGTTCGTGAACGGTGACCTCAACAGCATGTTGCGCGTGGTCGTCGGCGATCCGAACGCGACTCTCCGCGGCCTCGCCGAAGCCGGTCGCCAGCGCTCCTTTGGACGCCGCACCGTCCAGCCCAAAAGCCCCAACCAGCGCCGCTACCTCGAAGCCATCGAGAACCACGACATGGTCTTTGGCGTCGGCCCCGCTGGTACCGGCAAGACCTACTTGGCCGTGGCTATGGCCATCTCCGCCCTGCTCAACAAGCAGGTGAACCGCATCATCCTGGCGCGCCCCGCCGTTGAAGCCGGAGAACGTTTGGGCTTTCTCCCCGGCACGTTGCAGGAGAAGATCGATCCCTATCTCCGTCCTTTGTATGACGCGCTCTTCGACATGCTCGACCCCGAGCGCGTGGAACGCTATCTCGAAAAAAATATCATCGAGATCGCTCCCATCGCCTTCATGCGCGGCCGTACCCTCAATGATTCTTTCGTCATCCTCGACGAGGCGCAAAATACGACCTCCGAGCAGATGAAAATGTTCGTCACCCGCCTGGGATTTAATTCCAAGGCTGTCATCACTGGCGACGTCACGCAAATCGACTTGCCCTCGCCGCGCCGCAGCGGTCTGATCGAAGCCGTCGATATTCTGCAAGGCGTAAACGGACTCGCCTTCGTGCATTTCGACGAAAGCGACGTGGTGCGTCATCACCTGGTGCAGCGCATCATCCGCGCCTACGATGAACACAAAACACGCGTGGCGCAGCAGTTGTCGCTGCTCGAACCCAAGTCAGAACTAAAGTCCGAACTGAAGTCGGGAGTGCCGCCAGCGCCGCACGTGCCCAATTAGCCGGAATGGATGTGGCCGGGATTCGTGTGGCGCGGACACTCTTGTCCGCGGCTTTTGATTTTGCTTCGAGAATCCATTCCGACTTTTCGGGAGTAATAGTATCTCCGTTACACAGGAGGGAGCCTCGCCGCTACCCTCCATTTTCATATGTGGTCGCACCAAGCCTGGGGATCGTAGATTCGGATCATCATATTGGAGTCACAGGCACTCGGATCATAAGGAATGGCATCGTAGAATTTGTATCAGGGCATCGCTCGAGCGATGCCGTAACGGTCGGAATCAGCCGCCCCTTTTAGGGGCTGGCGGACGAAAGAACTCAGATTGGTCATCGTTCAAAAGCGCGTCACGGACCTCACCGATCCGGCACTAGCCCGATTCCTGGCGCGCGCCTGCAGCGCCGCCGGTCTCAAGCGCAAGGTCAATGTGCTCCTGACTTCGAGCGCCGAAATGAAGTCCTTGAATCGCCGTTTCCGCGGAAAAGACAAACCCACCGACGTTCTTTCATTTCCCGCCGAGCCCGATGCCCAAAATCAATTCGCCGGGGAAATCGCCATATCCGCGGAAATCGCCACCAAAAACGCACGTGCCCTCGGACACGCCCCCGCCGAGGAAGTTAAGGTTCTTGTCTTGCACGGCGTCCTGCATCTCCGCGGCTACGATCACGAGTGCGACAATGGACAAATGGAGCGCCGTGAAAAACAGTTGCGTGCAAAACTAAATCTTCCCCCGGGCCTAATCGAAAGAACGTTCGAAAGAACGACTGAAAAAATGACCGGGAGAACAGGCCCCCGTAGGGACAGCCGCCCTCGGCTGTCCAGCCGGGCGAAGCCCCGCCCCGCGAGAAGAAAGCAGCGACCACCACAATCACAATGATCGGCGCCGGCATCACTCTCGCGTTCCTCTGCGGCCTGCTCACCCTGGTCTCCTACGTCGACCGTCTCTACCAGGAGATCGGCAAATTCCTCTCCCGCGACTTCCAGGCGAATATCGATGCCTTCGAACAGGTCGTGGAGCCCCGCCTGGGCGTGACCCGCGAGCGCGCCTCGGTCGCCATGGCCATTCTGACGCAACTGGTCACCGCTGCCATCGCCATGATCGTCGGATTCACCGTCTTTCGCGATCGTGCCTGGAGCGTCTACGAAGTCCTCGAAGCCACCCTCAGTCTGGTTCTCATCATCATCGTGTTCAACCGCCTGCTCCCCTTCGTTTTTTTCTCGCGATCCCAAGGCCGCTGGCTGGCGCATTGGACGCTTCTCCTGCGCCTGCTCATCTACCTCGTTCTGCCCGTGACCCTGGTGCTCGGATTCTGTCAGTCCGTGGCCGCGCTTACCCGCGAGCATACCGATGCCCAACCCGAAACCTCTTCCGAAGCCGTCGACGCCTTGATCGAAGCCGGCCAGGAAGAAGGCATCATCCAGGAAGGCGACCGCGAACTGATCCAGTCCGTGGTCGAGTTCAGTGGCAAGACCGTTCGCGAGGCGATGAAGCCCAGGCCAGAAATGGTAGCCGTCCCCGCCGACGACACCGTCGAGCAGGTAGTCGAGTTACTTCGCAGCAAGCATTTCTCGCGCCTCCCGGTGTATGAAGGTTCCATCCACCACATCAAAGGCATCCTCCACACCCAGGATGTCCTCCAGGTCCCCGACGCCGAGGCGCACACCCGCAAGGTCTCTACCTTGATGCGGAAAGATGTTTACTTCGTCCCCGAAAGCAAGTTAGTAAGTGATCTGCTTCGCGAGATGCAGCGTAGTAACATCCGCATGGCAATCGTAGTCGATGAATATGGAGGGGTAGCCGGCCTAGTAACGATAGAAGACTTAGTCGAAGAAATCGTGGGCGAAATCGGCGATGAGCACGAAAAAGCTCAAGTCGTGCAGGAAAACGACCACTCCTACATAGTCCCCGGCAACATGGATGTCGACCGCCTCGACGAACTCTTCGGCCTGCGCCCCGAAGGCCACGAGTCCTCGACCATAGCCGGCCTGGTAAGTGAACTAGCTGGACGCATTCCCAAGAAAGGCGAAGTCATCGAAGACGAAGGCCTGAAGTTCGAAGTCCTCGACTCCACCGATCGTCGAGTAGAACGCGTCCGTATCACCACCACCGAGCCCAAGCAACTGAAGTTGATCTAACAGGCTGCGGAAAAACTCGTTTTGAAGGGGACGGAGTACCCCGAAACTCTCTTGTTTCCACAGCACAACCTGATAAGAAGAAAGCATGCGTGGAAAAGACGAGCAGCAGTTGGATGTGTTCAGCTACGTAAGCCCAGAGCAGCGAGTACCCCACGACCACCCCTTGCGCCCTCTTCGTGCCATGACCGATGAGGCATTCAGAGAACTGCAACCGCGATTCCACAAGCGGTACGCGAAAACGGGGCGGCCGTCGATTGCGCCGGAGAAGTTGTTGCGAGCGCTCCTGCTGCAAGCGTTGTACTCGGTGCGCAGCGAACGACGATTGATGGAACAGCTCGACTATAACCTGTTGTTCCGTTGGTTCGTGGGTTTGAACATGGATGACGACATCTGGGATGTGACGGTGTTCACCAAGAACCGCGAGCGCCTGCTCGATGGAGACATTGCCGAAGCCTTCTTCCAAGCCGTGCTGCAGCAGGCACGGGATCGGAGTCTGCTCTCGGACGAACACTTCACGGTGGATGGAACGCTGCTGGAAGCGTGGGCGAGTGTGAAGAGTTATCAGCGCAAAGACGCGAACAACAACGTTCCGCCGGACGATCCCGGCAATGCGACAGTGGACTTCCACGGGGAGAAGCGGTCGAACCAGACACATGAATCGAAGACGGACCCGGATGCGAAGATGGCCCGCAAAGGCAAGGGCAAAGAAGCGAAGCTGAGTTACAACGGGAATCTGCTGGTGGAGAACCGCCACGGCCTGATCGTCAATACCGAGGTGTTCGAGGCCAACGGAACGGCGGAGCGCGATGCCGCGCTGGTGATGCTGGAACAGATTCCAGGCACGAAACAAGTCACAGTGGGCGGCGACAAGGGATATGACACGGCGGATTTCGTGGCCGAGTGTAGAAACTTAAAGGTCACGCCGCACGTGGCCCAAAACCTGGAGCGACCCGGTGGGAGCGCGATTGATGCCCGCACGACGCAGCACCCTGGATATGCCATCAGTCAGAGGAAAAGAAAGCGCGTGGAAGAGTGTTTCGGATGGCTCAAGACAATCGCACTGTTGCGGAAGGTGCGACATCGTGGGGTCTGGAAGGTGGGATGGGTCTTCACCTTCGCGGCCGCGGCCTACAACTTAGTCCGGATGAGGAGTCTGGCGATGCAAGCAACCTAAGCCGAGATCGAGGTGTGCTCGCTGGACCGAAAATGCATCCGCGCGGGACACCAGCGGATGCAGCCCGAACCACCTCCCGAATCACACAATTGCTGAGACTGGAGAGAATCTAAGTCGCGGAGCCCATTTTTCAGCAGCCTGCTAAGGAGCCCTTGGGTGGCGCAGCGATAACCTGCCAACGTTGAAAACGCGGAATTATTGATATAGTGGTAACTAAAGGAAGAAAAGTTAATCTTACTGACGCCAGCTTTCACGAACTTTCACACGTTCTTCGTTCTCTCAGGGCCCTACCTTACAGATTCTTATGTACGATTTCCTACAGAGATCAGGCACAGCGTTGCTCGTCCCTTGTCAAAGGCTGCAGGCGATCTATGGGATGGTTGAACGTGGCGCTTGACTAACGGCCGATCATCCCTCCCTTGACCGACACGCCGATGAATGCCAGCTTTGTGGGCCGCAAAGGTGCGCGGGTAGTGTGCCCCTTTTCCACTCTTGGAGGGAAGTCTATCGCTCGCGCATTTTCCAGAAGCCCTGGACCGCTTCCGTCTCGCGGACAACTCGCCCTAGTCAATGCATTATGAGAGAGCGCCCCACTTCAAAAGGTTGAGGCTGGATGTGGCGCCGCCTCCGCTCCGCTCCGCTGTGCAGGGGCTTCGCTCCGCTGCGGCGGCGCTAGGAAAGCGGTGTGTGCGGCGAAAGAACGGCAGCCGGGTCTAGGCAAAATGGCTGAAGAATGGCACTTTACCTTGGGGGGAAAGTAAGCGTTGGCACGAATGACCTTTCCCCCAAGGAGGCAACTCAAATGAGTCACGAGGTCAAATATATCGGAATGGACGTGCACAAGGAAGCGATGGTGATCGCCGTCCTCGATGGCAGCGGGAAGCTGATCATGGAAACCATCGTCGAAACCAAAGCCAGCAGCATTCTGCAGTTTATCCACGGTCTACGGGGCGAGTTGCATGTGACCTGGGAAGAAGGCACCTGGGCGGCCTGGCTGTACGATTTGCTGCAACCGCAGGTGCAGCAAGTTGTGGTCTGCAATCCGCGGCGGAATGCCTTATTAAAGGAGGGGAGCAAGAGCGACAAGGTGGATGCACGCAAGCTGGCCGATTTGCTGCGCACCGGAATGTTGCGGCCGGTCTACCACGGAGAACATGGACTACGAACGCTGCGCGAGTTAGCGCGCAGTTATCAGACCATCAGCAAAGATTTGACGCGAGTCATGAATCGGTTGAAGGCCGTCTATCGCGGTTGGGGCATTCCCTGTGGCGGCACCCAGGTCTATGCTCCGCGCGATCGGGAGGAATGGTTAAACAAGCTCCCACAAGCCGGAGTGCGTCGGCGCGCGGAGCTACTCTATCAACAGCGGGATGGATTGCAGGCCTTGCGACGAGAGGTGCGAGGGGAGTTTTTGGCGGAGAGCCGGAAACAGAAAGCGGCGAAACTGCTGCGCCAGATTCCCTGCATCGGTCCGATTCGAGCCGGCTTATTGATCGCACTGATGCAAACCCCGTACCGGTTCCGCAGCAAGCGGCAACTATGGACCTATAGTGGCTTGGGCGTTGAGACGCACGACAGTGCGCAATACCGCTTTGTTGGCGGACAATTGCAACGCTCCAAGAAACCCCAGCAGCTCCGCGGTCTGAATCGAAATCACAATCATGCCATGAAAGAGATCTTCAAGGGTGCGGCCACCCGGGCCAGCTGTAGTACAGGACCATTCCATGATTTCTACGCGGCTTTGCTGGCCACGGGGATGAAGCCGGAGATGGCTCGTCTGACGCTGGCACGGAAGATCGCGGCCATTACTTTGACACTTTGGAAAAAGGAGGAACGTTTCGACGCAGAACAACTGAAGACGCAAGCAGCTTGAGTATCGAACAGAACCCAGGTTAATCTCCCAAGGTTTTCATGCCTCGGTGGTGGCCAATCGGTTCTTGCGATGCTCGGGTTCGAGGGAGAGTATCTATTCACTCATTAGGCGCTCCGTGTGCTGACGTTTGGCACCGAGTCTCCGGGTCAATCCTATGCCCCCTCGGATAACCCAAAAAAGCTATAGGCCTCGAGTCTCACATAGGATCATGGTTGGCATCTTAGCCAACGCTTAGCTTGCGTAGCTTCGTAACCGAATGGCGTCGAGCACCACTGTTTTATGAAACCGTTAAGTTGGGACAAGCAACTGGGGTTGGCATCGCCGCTGAAATGCGCGGCGAACCAAAGCGGACAAACCAACAACCCCTCTAAGGATAAGAATGAGGTGGGGCTGGATGTAAGTCACCACATCCACCTGGCCCCGGAGGGGAGGGGGAAGTATTTTTTTCTTGACATCCCCTCTCATAGGATCAGTGAAATTGCGATTTAATGCCCGTTGGCTTCAGGCCGATCCTACCTGTACTAACGCGCGGATCTTCGCGGGTTTGTCTTTTGGGAAATGCTTTTTCCCGAACGTTTGCGGGATCGTCTTCAACAGCCGCTCATATTCTTTCGCGGTCAGGGGCATCGTGGGGGCTCATCCACACGGATGGGCGTCATCTTTGGGACTCGCCGTAGCCAACCGGATTCCACGCAGAAGCGAAGGAAATATTTTAGCCGGGCTTGCACCTGGGCTCGCGTCATGGTGCACGGGTACAGCTCGGGCCAAGAGGTGGAGTACGAGATGAGCAGATCCCGCGTAATCATCCGGGCGGCGAAGACGCCGCAGTGCTTGCAAAACTTTAGGAAACGATCCAGCTCGCGGCTGTATTTCCCGATTACTGTGTGGCCGGCGCCCTGGTTTTTCTTGTCGGCCTTGGGAAGCCTGCAGGAAATTCGGGTACCGGCCGCCCACTCAATTCGGCCACCAGGCGACCCTTGGCTTCCTCGGCACCTTTCCATGACCGGCTGCCCGCCATCTTCCGGTATTGCTTCCCGCGAACGCAGATGCTTGCGGCAATTGCACCGTTTAGAATTTATCCCCCGCGTATTTGCAGCCGACCGCATGACGGACAAAGATTATAATCAGCGGCGTGCTAATGCCCGGAATGGCAGCACAAAATTAGCACAGGAAAATGTAAGACATAAAAATACCCGCCGTTGATGCGGGTAAAAAACTGGAGGCGCGGGTGAGAATCGAACTCACGATAGAGGTTTTGCAGACCTCGGCCTTACCACTTGGCTACCGCGCCCTGACATCACTCTAAAAGTGAAAAGCCCATGCAGTTGCAGGGCTTCAAGAACTTGGAGCACCACCCATACAAATTTTGAACCGTTTGGCCCAGCTACGGGCTTTCCTGCTGCGTCTGGATTATACCAACCAGAAGGCTGAGCTGCTAACGTAGCGGGGGCTAGGCTAGGGCTTATCTGGCTCAGAAAGGAAGTGAGAATCCGCATACGTTTGCAGAGCGTACGGTGACATCACATTCCGCACTGAGAAACCCGAAGCTTCCACCACAAGGACGGCATTGAAGCAAGGTCCTACGGAGTGACCTCGAATACTACGCCAGCTCCGGTCCCTCCGTACTCGGTCGTACCATACAGTTTGCCTGCGTTGTCCAAGCACAGAGTGTCATACGGCTGACTTCCATCAAACGTGTTGAAAGTCCACAGAAGCCTATGTCGATAACCGTTGTTCTGAGCAGGGGCGACAAGCTCATACACAGTTCCCGCCCAGCCCGTGCCGTCGATCGTTGTACCGTATATGTTCCGGGCCGAATCGAGCACCACTCCCCCAACAGGACCAATGCCATTCTTGAGTGCGTCGAACGAGTGGAGAAGTGTGTATGTCCATCGTCCATTCTCTCCAGCGCTCAACTTATAAACCGTTCCACCATTGTGGCGGCCACCATTGTTTGTTGTCCCGTATAGGTTTCCATCATTGTCGAGCGCGAGAGTGCCAGAGATATATACGTCTTCGCCTTGAAAACCGCTGAAAGTGTGGATCACCTTTGAATTCCAGCCACCTTCGCCATTTGGTGACAGTTCAAATACAGCAGAGATTTCTGCTCCGAAAATGTTACCAGCAGTATCCATCGTCAACCCCGCTCCCCACGAGTTGATGCTGGCGATCACTTGCTCGACCCCAGTAGGGCTCAATTCGAATACGGTTCCTGTGTTTTGTTCGCCACCCCACTGGGTAACGCCGTAAACGTTGCCCATTGCGTCCATCACCAGTCCGCTGATCGGATTTGCCCCATCGTTTCCGCCACAGAAGCTGAAGAGAACCGATTGCTTCCAGCTCTTTCCTTCACCTTCAGATGCGAGTTTGAAGACCGTGCCGTATCCAAACGCGCCGCCAAAGGGCGTTGTTCCGTAGAGGCTTCCTTTACGGTCAAACATCAAGGAAGCAAGATTGGGATGTCCTCCGTCGGTACAACTCATCCCGCCCTTGGAGCAGAAGCTATAGAGCACAGTCTCTCTCCATCCTCCGTCGCTGAGCGGCGAGAGTTCAAATACGGTCCCAGAATGGTGAGTCCCTCCGTAGGCCGTCGTTCCATACAAGTTCCCAGCGCCATCCCGGATGAGAGGGGAATAAGGTACGCCGCCATCCTTGCCGCCTGTGAAGTCGTAGAGCACAGTCTCAGTTTGGGCTTGCGACCGGGGCGGGGCAAAAAGCGCCAGAGCACAAATCACAATGAGTGTCCGACAGGGAAGGGTCACAAGTCGTTTCCCGATCATCACAATTCTCCAATCTAAAGACGCCTGTCATTGTCCACCCGGTGCCCACTTGCGTCAACGTTAGACAGTTTTCATCACCAGCTGCGGTAGTTCGGGTGAATTGTTAACGGAGGGCGCATCGCAAGAACTTGGGTCTCAATCTAACAGTCGTCCACTTTGAACATGTCACGAGAGAAGCCGTAAGCGATGCGAGTTTGGTTCTGATCGCAGAACAGGCTGTAGACCACTTGATTCTTTCCTGCATCGAGAATTGTCTCGAACCGATATGTCTTATCTCCGAGCGTTCCCTCTGCACCCAGCAAATCTTCTCGACCGGTCATTGTGCGTCCCGTTAAACCCTTTTTCGGATCGTCGATCCATGGCACGCGAAGTATCGCCGGGTTTGGCCACGCAAACTTGAGCGGAGTGCCCCAGACCGTCACCGGCGGCGTCTTACCGATGTCACGAATCGCCTTCTGCGGATAACCAAGATGAGTCTTTCCTCCTATTGTGATCTCAATGAAAAATTCGAAAGAATAGTAATTGCCGGGCACAAACTCTGGCGCAGCGACGGGTCTTTCTGAACCTCGCTTTATTGGTTCTGGCACAGATTTGTCGCTCGGTGCTGGAAAAAGACTCGGCTGTGCCGAGGCGGATCGCCACTTGCGAATTAAATTACCAAACCACTCTGACAGAGCTTCCAACGAAATCTCCATTCGGTTTCAGTGCGTGAGAGCATCATCGGGCACTTCATGTCGTAGCCTGCTGACCAACGCGGTGCTTCAGAGTCGCTCCCTCCAGAAATTCCATGGCAATGAAAGAACGATCATCGTGCTTGCCGATTTCGTAGATCGTGCAGATGTTCGGATGGTTGAGAGCCGATGCAGCCCGTGCCTCGCGGCGGTCGACCACCAGCGGGCCGGGTTGGTGCGCCAAGCATTTGAATGGGTTGCAACTCGCAGTTACAGCCTTGAGGAAATTCTGCGGCGGCTTCGACTGCTGGGGTTGACCACGCGCCGCGCGAACAGGCCACTAGTACCGTGACCGCGTGATTTTGTAGCCAAATTTCTTGCGAGCCTGCGTGCGAGTAAAGCTCCACTGGATCGTGACTCGGTCGCGATTCATGCGGCGGTTCCACGCCCGCGTTTCCTTCCGCAATGAAGGTCGATCCCCAATCCGGCGTCGGCCCAAGCATTGCCGGGAGAAGAGACTGATCTCGATCTCCGCCTGGTTCAACCAACTGCCGTGCTTCGGGGTGTAGTGCACGGTGAACCGATTCCCTAGCCAATCGCCTGCCTCTGTCCCAAAGCGTTCGACGGCCGCCTTGCGGGTGTGCGAACTCAGATTGTCCATCACCAGATGGATGGTATCGGCCTCGGGGTAGAGCGCCGCCACCTCCAGCAGGTAATCGGCAAACTCGGGCGACGAGCGGTCGTTGGTCACCTTGGTAAAATGCCGCCCCGCCTTGGGTTGGACACCGCAGAACACATTGGCCGTTCCGCAACGCCGATATTCACCATCCCGACGGGCTATCCGTCCCGGCTGCATGGCTACCGGAGACCGAACTTCCTGATGGAGCACCACCGGTTTCTCGTCGATACACACCACCGGTTCCCGTACTGAGAGCGGCTTTTCATACACGGCCAGTACATCCTCCATGCGCGCAATATATTCCTCATCGAGTTCGGCCACGCACCACATTTTTTTCCCGCCACGGTTTCAGGTCGTGGCTTTCGAGCAGGATTCGCACCGTTTCTCGTCCCACTCCCGGCACCAGTTTGCGCTTCACCGCCTCCTCCGCCAGCAAGCGCACCGTCCACCGCGCCCGGCCCTCCGGCGGCGGACTGCAAACCAGGGCCACGATGCGCTGCCGTTGTTGGGCATCCAACCGCGCTTCTTTCCCCGGTCGCGCCCGCTCATACAAGGCTCCCTCCAGCCCGCCTTGCTGATAGCGTTGGCTGGTCAGCCAAACCGTCTTCGGAGTCAACCCCAGGTTGCGGGCTACCTTGCGAATCGCTTGCCCATCCGCCAGTTGTCGCAGCACCAAGGCTCGCAGCACGGTTCGTACCGGCTGTAGACCGCCGCTCAACAATTTATCCAATTGCTTCTGCTCCGGCTTGGACAACCGCACCTGAACTTTCCTGCCGTCTCCCATGCCTCACAATTACGCCCGGACATCTTCCCTGCACAAGTATCTATCTGTATTACTATTTATGTGGTCATAGTACTAGTAAAGCAGACGCTTAGCAGGATGCTGCGGAATGAAATCTATGCGGGTTGGGTGGTCTCGACGAAGAACGGGGTCAAGGTCAAAGGTTTGCATGAGCCAATTATTTCTCAAGAGTTGTTCGATGCGGTACAAGATTCTCTCGACGGCAAAGAAGCGACGCACGTTATACGCAAGAAGCTGAACGATGACTTCCCGTTGAAGGGCTTCGTCCGCTGCACGGGTTGCGATAAGAAACTCACGGCAGGATGGCCGAAGGGCCGCAAGGAAAAGTACCCGAAATATTGGTGCTGGAATTCCGAATGCCCCGCGAGGGTCAGTGTTAGCCGGGACGAAATCGAACAGGATTTCATCGGACTGCTGGGCATGATGAAACCGACGCAAGAGTTTCTCAATGAGCTACCCCGGATTGCAAAAACGTACTGGTCGCGCAGGCTGGAACGCATTACCGGCGAGCGGAGACGGCTTTCTACCATCCTCGAAGATGCGAGTACTTTGAACCGGAAAATATTATTACAGAAGGTCAAGGGTGAGCTGTCTGGAGACGATTTCGCCTTGGCGAAAGAAATAGTGGCGAAACAGAAAGGTGACGCGGAAGCCCGATGGCAGAATTAGATAGCGAGACGCGCACAATGGACGTGCTTCTGAAAGAGACGGAGCGCGACATCGTTGACGTGGTCGGTGCATGGAACAAAGGGAGCGTTCAGCAGCGCCAAGAACTTGCGTGGAGCCTCTATCCAGAGGGTCTGCGCTTTAGCCGCGAAACAAAATATTTTGAACCGGGTAACGCTTTGCTGATGAGCACGATGCGGCAGATGATGAGTGATTTTGCATCGGGAACAAATATTGGAGCGGGAGACGGGATTTGAACCCGCGACTTCGACCTTGGCAAGGTCGCACTCTACCACTGAGTTACTCCCGCCCTTGAAAACCTGTTGAATTCCGTGGGGATAGCCTTTGTTTTCAAAGTCACGGTGTCCAAAAGTGCCAACTTCGCGTACCAGCGAATCTCAGAATATCAGCCAAACTCGACGGTGTCCATCGTAAATGGACACCGTCGGTGTCCGAGGTTAGGAGCGGCCTCGCTGAATTTTCGGCGGCGCTTCGGCTAGCAGATCGGCAGGCGGCCGGCGGAATTTATCGCCCTCGCTACCGTCTCCGGGACGAGTTAGCGAGGGCGGCAGCCTGGGACGCGCGACACCTCGAGGGGGGGACACAGCGCTCAGGCGGCAGCCTGGTCGACCCTCAAGATGGCGGCGGGAACGTACGGGAACGTTGTCGACGGCTTCGACGTGACCGACTCCTTTCCGATCCCGAGGCTAACCGGTGTGTTCGCAGCGATCGAGAACATCACATTGGGGGCGTTATCGGTCAGAGAGCGGCCATTCCACTCGGCGAATCCGAAAACGGCAGATGTGCCGACTTCGTACGAGAGGATATTGGGGAAGAACCGGTGTGCGACCTTCTCCGCATATGCTCGCGGATCCTGCGCGGTTCCATTGGCGGACACCACTCCGGCGATTGCCCTGGTGACAGCCTCTCCGTAAGTTGCAAAGTCATCGGCCGGCCGACCGGCGTTGAGACGGTTGCCGAGATCCTCATGGTACGGAGTGAACAGCGGGTGGATCATTGGAAGACCGATGCGATTGATCGAACGCCATCCGCCAGCATCGGTGGCGAGTGTTGCCATAGCCCACACCCCGATGCGGCGCCGGTCGCCTGCGCCGGCGAGCAGCTCGCCGTCGGGCACTTCCAGAACGATCGAATACAACGTCTGACCCGCAAACAGATTCTTCGCGTGACTTGGATCCCATCCGGACAAGTTCACAACCGTGCCGTCCTGAAACGCGTGGCCGACCGCGTGCAACACATCGGGCTCGATCCAAAACGGGTCGCCAGCCTGACCGGCCCAGACTCGCAGGCCGGCCGGTGTGGTGATGCTCTCGCCCGTCGTCCCCTGCGCGACAATAGTGCCAAACGCATCCGGATTCACAGCTTGCGCACCCCTGATACAGCGCACGACATAGCGCTGCTTTCCGGCCTGGTCACGCTCGTCAAATGTAAGGCGATAGGTTAAGTCTTCAACGGCGTCACCATTGAGATCGACCTTGAATTCGTACATGCCCTCGGGATGGTAGCCAGGCACAGGAATGGGGCCGAAGATGGAATGACAGACGTTGATCACGAACACGGTACCGGTTTCGCCGCGGAATACGTAAAGGTCCGTGATGTCGAGGCGGATGTCTTGACGAGCAACGGGTGAGTCTAGGTGATGGGACATAGTGCCCCTCCTTGTTTTATTACAACCAAAATGAACCTCGTTTTTCAGACTTTGCGTGAAACCAACGAAGACGTGTAACCCCAACCTCCGACTCGATATTGCGGGATCGGAACAGCGAAAACATCACGAGATCGAATGGTTTTTTACTACCACTGTTTGGGCGCGTGGGAGATACCACTATTGTGGTAATCGGAATTGCCTGAGGGTGGATTGGGCTCGATGGTCCTCGACCTGAAAGCCAACCCTTGGCGACAAAGTCGAATCGTAATTGCCTGGCCAAAATTGCTCGCATCATCACGGATGTGAAGTCTGAATGATGTGAAATCAATGAGGGTAATTCCATGAACGGATTTAAGTTTTTTGCATTTACGGCGGTTGTTGGAATCTGTCTCACCATAGCCGCGCCCATAACCCAGGCGCAGGTCAGCGTCGAGATCGGAGCGGCACCCGTGTGTCCCTACGGTTACTACGACGTCCCGCCCTACAACTGCGCCCCCTACGGCTATTACGGCCCCGAGTGGTTTGCGAATGGCGTTTTCATTGGCGCGGGTCCTTGGTTTCACGGCCCGGACGAGTTCCGCGGCCACGTAGATAACCGTTTCCATCCTGAGCACGGCTATCGCGGCCCCCTTCCTAACCGTGGCGACAGGGCTGAAGAGGGAAAACGCGTCGACCGAAATCCCAACTTCAGGGGCAACGAAATGCGCGACGGCCGAGGCCACGCGGTGGATGAAGGCAGGCACTAAACGCCGGTGAAACGTGGTTCAGACGCCATCATCACACCTGATTGATCGCAGGCTAGGGGCAGTTGTCACGAATCGAAGACGTCGGGACAACTGCCCACTCTTTGATGAGCGTCGGTACAACTACTCGCAGACCGCGCATGGCCTAATACTGCTTTCCCGCAGGTGTCTGTCCGATCGCAGCCGTAATCTGGTTGCGCACGTCCCACAGATCTTTATAGAGCCAGCTTTCCATTCGTTGCTGCAGAACCTCTACCGGCGTCCCCATGGTACCGACGACCCGCCCTCCGATAATTCGCTCGGCAAGTTTGAGATGGTGGAAGCGGAAAAGCTGCATCCTTTCGTCAAAATCCAGCAGGCGCTCGGCAACATCATGCAGGCCGAAGAACTCTTCGTGCCGCCGGTAGAGTTCTCCCACGGTAAGCCCGGCGCTTCGAAGCTGTTCGTGAAAAGCGTGGCCAAGACGCGGCCCGATGTGAAGCAGAGAAAGGAATCCGGGAGAGTCGAGGCCGCTGCCGTGCCCCAGGCCCGCGCGAATCACGTGATAGTCGTAGGGGCTAATGGTCTCCAGAATGTGAAGCAGGTCGATTGGCGGTTCGAGCATCTGGATGGCGCGCCGGATCAGCCGCGCGCAGTTGCCGTAGTCGCCGTGCTCGAGCGCTTCGTGAGCCCGACCCAATTCGAATGCCGCTCCCTTCAGCAGCAACTCCGAACTCTGGTGGACAACCAGAAAGGTCATCTCATCTTTGTGCAGCAGTTCCTCGGGAGACTTCTGCAAAGCAAGCAGTTCGTCCGTCCGTAGATAGCGCTCGTAGTCGGTCGCTCCCTTGCCAGGAAGAATCGGTTTTGTAAATTCGTCGCGATGTGCCATGTGGAACCTGTCAGGACTGAAAGTGTTCAGCGGAGACATGCGGCGACCACTGCGGATCGTCGTCCGGCCCAACAATCTGCCCGTCTCGCATGTGGACAATGCGATCGCCATACGTGGCAGCCTCGGGGTTGTGCGTAATCATCATCACCGTCTGCCCCAAATCCTTATTCGACTGCCGCAGCATGTTGAGGACGACGCTTGAGCTTTTCGAATCCAGATTGCCCGTGGGTTCGTCGGCCAGCACAATGGCCGGACGATTGATCAGCGCCCGGGCGAGCGCGACTCTCTGCTGCTCGCCGCCGGACAGCTCATTCGGCCGATGCTCCAGGCGTTGCGCGATGCCCAGCATGCCAGTAATTTTTTTCAGGAACTCCGGATCGGGCTTCCCGCCGGCAATGTCAGACGCGATCTCGATATTCGAGCGCGCGCTAAGGGTAGGAAGAAGATTGAATTTCTGGAACACGAATCCGATCTTGCTTTTGCGTAGACGCGTGCGTTCGCTATCGGAAAGAGTGGCAAAATTCACGCCATCAATGGTCACGCTCCCCGAGTCGGCGTGGGTCAGTCCGCCGAGCATATAAAAAAGTGTGGACTTCCCGCTCCCCGACGGGCCCACGATGGTAACGAACTCCCCTTTTTCTACGCTGAAGGAAATACCACGAAGCGCTGGCACATCCACTTTGCCAACCCGGTAGGTTTTGCGCAGTTCTCTGGCTTCAATAAAGGCCGCCATCCACTGAAAACCATATCACAGGAAGAGCCGCGAGCTATGGGCCGCGAGCTGTGAGCCGCGAGATACCATGTGGACCGCTCGGCTAGCAGCCCGCAGCCGTTTTCACGCAACATTCGCCCGCGCCACGGCTACTTCGCGGGGCCGCACTTCAACCTGTCGCTTAGGACCACGCTTACGCACCAGCAACAGGCGAATGCGCTCCAGCAATTCGGCAGGCTCGTACATGCCCTTGGATAGAAAAATATCGGCAAGCGTATCGCGTTCGTAAACCTTCACCCGACCGGAAATCAATACCACAGGAGTCTGCGGCGAAAGACCCTTGATCTCCTCGATCAGCCGCGAACCATCCAGTCCCGGCATGATCAGGTCGGTGATCACCAGGTCAACTCCGCCTCGGCGGAAGGTTTCGAGCGCCATCGCGCCGCCGTTGCATGCCAGCACCCGGTAACCCCGAGTCTCCAGCATAACTTTGCGAATCGAGAGCGCCTGTTCATTATCGTCCACACAAAGAATCGTTTTCTTGGGCTTCATTGGCCTAACCCGGAGACGGTAGTCACAAATGTTTTCTGAATTTGATACCTGATTTCTTTTTTGGGAATCGCGAGCGAGGTGAATGCTAAACAGAATTGTGACGCTGGTAAAGTGCCGCGCTCGCCAATGGCACTCTCGTGCGAGGCATGGTCGTGCCATCATGCTCAATGCCGCGCCCGCTACAGCTTTTCACTCTATTGCATCGCCATCGTAACTTCACCGCGGAGGACTTCTACACAATTTCCACCGACACGCACATTGACAACATGGTTATCTCGTTTCGTGGCGCGAACAAAAATGCTGCTGGGACGGTGCACTTCGAGCCCCTGTTCGATCAAAACCTGTTCCTCGCTCGCCGCCACGCCGTGCGCCACCATCCACGCCGAGCAGCATCCCGCGGCCGAACCCGTAGCCGGATCGTCTCCTCCATAAAAAAGCATTCGGGCATGCAGGCGCGCTTTGGGGTCGACGGTTTCGCGGCAAACGAAGTAAAAAAACTTTCCACCGCTGTGCGCAAGATATTCGGCGGCTCGGCTCAGATCGATACGAAGATTCTGGAGTGTCTTTAGCGATCGCAGCGCGACGATGGTGAAAGGAACCCCGGTCGAGACGGTCTGAATCGGCGCAGACTCGTAGAAATCAGCCGCGTTCAAGCCCGTGAGCCGAGCGATGGCGTCCACGTCATGAATAGTGCCGAACTCGGGATCCTTCTGCGTCATCTCTCCAAAGACGGGGCGCGCCGCCTCCTCGGTGAACCGCACCGGAATCGTCCCGGCATTCAGATCGAGTCGAACCTCGGGCGCAGCGGTCTGGCCGCGCAAGACGAAAGCCGTGCCCAGCGTAGGATGTCCGGCGAAGGGCAGCTCTTCCTGCACTGTGAAAATACGTACGCGAATTCCTCGATCCTTCTCTGCCGTGCTGTCCCCGGGAAGAATAAAGGTAGTTTCAGAGAGATTCATCTCACGCGCCAAAGCCTGCATCTGTTCCGTGCTCAGGCCACGACCGTCGAGAAAAACCGCCAGAGAGTTGCCAGTGAGAGCGCGGTCGGTAAAAACATCAACCTGCACCATGGAAAACTTTCGCGCCGAAGTGACCATACCTCGATTTTACCGGAGCAGACTTCGGAGGCCAATATCTGGCTGCGGCAAATTCGCCGGATGCGATAACATAACTTCTGTAGCAGACACCTACGATTGACGGGCGGCGAGCCGCCGGATATTCTATTCTCTACTAATGTTATAGGGTTTAAGCGCACCCGCCATCCGCCGATCTCAAAAACTACGCGAGGAACAACATGTCTCTACGCATCAATTCGGAAGCTCCCAACTTCACTGCCGAAACCACGCAGGGCGCCATCAACTTTCACGAGTGGATCGGCAACGGCTGGGCCATCCTGTTTTCGCACCCCAAGGATTTCACTCCGGTATGCACCACGGAACTTGGCTACATGGCCGGTCTGCAGCCGGAATTTGCCAAGCGCAACACCAAAATCATCGGGCTAAGCGTGGATCCCGTGACCAGTCATGGCAAGTGGGCCGCCGATATCGAGGAAACACAAGGTCACAAGGTGAATTATCCGATGATCGGCGATCCCGAACTGAAAGTAGCGAAGCTCTACGACATGCTGCCCGCCGAGTCGGGTACCACCAGCGAGGGCCGTACCGCCGCCGACAACGCCACCGTGCGCACGGTTTTTCTGATTGGTCCCGATAAGAAGATCAAGCTGATGCTGATCTACCCCATGAGCAGCGGACGCAATTTCGACGAAGTCCTCCGCGCCCTCGATTCCATCCAGCTCAACGCGAAGCATAACGTGGCCACCCCCGTGAACTGGAAGCCAGGACAGGATGTGATCATTCCCACCTCGGTTTCAGAAGACCAGGCCCGGCAAAAGTATCCCGGTGGTTGGAAGACTCTGAAGCCCTATCTCCGAGTGGTGGCGCAGCCGAAGTAGTTCGTGTTAGGTTCCCAACGAATCTCGTTGCGACGCTCGTTACGACCTTGTTTGCGAACTACGGAAGCGCATGCGGTCCGGTGATCGTCCCGGTCTTCAAAACCGGCGGGCGGCATCTTCGATGTTGCCGGTGTGTTCGACTCACACACGCTTCCGCCAAAACAAAGGACTGAAGAAGAACAACCGTTCCGCCCGCCAAAAGCAGCACCATCCCGGCTGGTTTCAGCCATTCCGGCAGCACTAGGCGATGGCCGGAGCCAGCGCGCGGATGCAAGAAGCGAACCTATAACAGCACTGCGGCAACGACTCGAGTGATGGTCCAGAGAATCAGCAGAATCTGATTCTGCCAGCCGGTGTCGCGCGCACGGGCGATCGGGAATTTGTTGTCAAGCTCAACTTACCCGTCGGCGCTGGTGTCGGCTATGAATGACCTTCCAATTCGCGCCGCCAATGGTGCTTTCGTTCTTGGAATCTTGTAACTGCGATTCCCAGGTCTCAGAAAAGCAGGACGCGTCAGACCCGGGATTTCGTTTCCCGCCGGTGCCGCATTTGCAGATAAATGCTATTGTGGCGGGCCGCCTTCTCTGGATTGCCACCGGGCTGGCGGTACAAGGTTGCCAGCCAGCGGTGAGCGCCCATCAGGCCGGGCAGCACCGTCAACGATGTCTCGAAGGCTAGGGCGGCGCGCTCTCGCTGGCCGAGGCGGGCCAAGGCTACTCCCAGATAGAAGTGGCCTAGCGGAAGGAAATGCTGCAATCCGACGGCATGGAGCGCCTGCACGGCAGCTTGCTCATTGCGCCGCTTTGTTAAATAGACCCTGGCCAGTCCAAGGTGAGCCGCCGGGCTGTCGCCGTCGATTTCCAGCGCGCGCCCGAACGCTCGCTCGGCGTCATCGACTCTTTTCTGCCGCAGATAGACGTCGCCAATGCGGAGATGCAAATCGGGCAGACGTGGATCGGATCGCTCCGCCTGCAAAAGGCTGGCGAGCGCCTCATCCATTTTCCCCTCTTCAAAATGAATGATGCCCATGAGCAGGTCGGCCCAAGGGCGCGGCTTCGGCATTTCTCCCCGCGCTTCGGATTCGGAGCTGCGAACCTCGGCCTCGTCTTTCGCGGCGGGATTCGGCTGGTTGGAGATTAGTTGCTCGAGAACCGCCCTGGCTTCGGCGCGGCTTCGCATTGCCAGATAGCATTGCGCGAGGTATTGCGAAAAGCGCACCTCATCCGGCCACTCCTCGACCAACTCTTTAAGAAGAGGCAAAGCGTCACGGTAGCGGCGGCCGTCCAGATAGGCACGCGCCAGATTGTAATGCTGCTCGCGGACGGCTCTCTCCACGGCCTTCGCCTGATCCTCACCGGGAGCTTCTACGTATCCCAACGCCACGAAGCGTTGGAGGACGGCTTGGGCTGCGACTGGATCCATACGCAGATCGGAGGGATGCATTCCGCATTCTCCCGCTTCTTGCTCCCAACTCGGGATGCGATTGATTTCCGGAGGCTCCTCAAACGCCTGCACGAGCACACGGCCATCCATGTCCGCGCCTACGGGCAAGCCGAACAAGGTCAGGATCGTGGGCGTTACATCGAGCAGGGTCGCGCCGTAAATTCTTTCGTCCTGCCTGATGTGAGTGCCTCTTATGGCAACGATGCCGAAGTTGCGATGTTGCACGGCGGGACCGGCGGGCTCGATGGGAATGCCGCGCGGCCGCAGATGATCGCTGTGAAAACCGTGATCGGAAACCAGGATGACGGTCGTCTCCGGGCCAGCCAATTCCACGAGAGTCTGGAGCACCATGTCGTGGAAACGGTAAGCACCGTTCACCACATTCTTATAAATTTCAAATTGATCCTCCGGGATTCCTTCCATGCGTGGGGGATGAAAATGCATGAATCCGTGGCAGAAATGATCGATCGCGTTGTAATAAACCGCCATGAAATCCCAAGGCTCGTTTTGGAGAATCCATGTGGCGACATTGTGGATGGAGCAATTTTCGGAGAGCACCTTGGCGTAGGACTCGAGCCGCTTGTCCTTCTCTTGATCGATCTCGGCGGCGCGCGGAATCACGGGAAGGATCGCCGCCTCCGTCACTTCCTCAGGATGCATGCGCAACTGGGCGAAGGTTTCACGCAGGCTCTCCGGATGAACTGCGCCGGGAGGCAAGGGCCAGGCTTTTTCCGGCCGGGCGGGTTCGAGCGGCGCCACGGCATAGGGATAAAGGTCGGAGACCGAGATGCCATTGACGGGCTCGGCGGGATGACCGGCAAACCATCCCAGCACGTGAGTCTTGTATCCGCGTTGGGTCAGAATGTTCCAGATGGCCTTAACCTTGCGTGAGGTGCTCGTGACGGGACGAACGCCGCCGGAGTGAGGATCGGGCTCCATGAAGCCGAGAATTCCATGCTTGTAGGGACGCATGCCGGTGGCGATGGAGTTCCACAACATCGGAGAGAGAACCGGGTGCAAGGTAGCCAGGTTTCCGATTACTCCGTGGTTGACCAGGTCTTCCAGCGTGGGCATCAAGCCCTGGTCGAGCAGCGGATTGATGATCTTCCAATCGGCGGCGTCCCAACCGATGAGCAGAACTTTCCTGGCTAGTTTTTCGGGCATGAAATAACTCGATGGCGCGAGAGCTTGGCTGCGAAGAAGATACCACTGCGCCAAAGATACTCGAAGATATTCTGTGACTTAGTCTCGCCGCCAGAGATCGAGTGTGAGTGCTCCTTTGGCCAGGAGTCCGAGGGTGGCTGGCGCGGGAGCAGGGGCGACAAGCGGCGGCGGCATAATTTGTCCCGTTTCGGGCTGCACCGCAATTACATCCGGGCCGGTGATCCGGCCTGCGATGATTGGCTTGTCGGCGACGGTCTCGTAAGCATATCCAGTCAGAGTGCCGTTCACATCGTCGGATTGCCGATTGTGCGCGAGCGTGACGCTGAGTCTGGCCCAGCCGTAGTGAACTTCGCCGTCAACAATGAACTTTAGTCCCAAATATCGATTCTTGACACCATGACCTTTGCCGACCCACGGGCCAAGGTCGGAATACTGGCCGCCGAGACGGGGGAAGAACTCCTCTGCCATAGTTGGGAAACGAACGGAGAAATGGCCTTCTGGTCCGATTCGGGCGCCGGCGTGCAAAGCGGAGGCGGCAGAAAAAAAATACCCACCGCTGGTTTGAAGACGTCTACCGGCGACCCGGTTGTCAGCGATGCCGCCTGCATCGAGTCCTACCTCTACGCCCGAACTGCCCGCGTAATACGTCTCGCGCAGCATAAAATCATTGATGCCGTCGTGATTGAGATCAAGGTACAGGGGAAAGCCTGCGTGCGTCACCTGATGCGTTTCCGTATAGACAACTTCCGCCTCGGAGGCCCCGGCCAGCGCCAGCACACTCACTCCGGCGGCGGCTGCCACCTGCGCGTACGTATTGAGTTGCCGGTTAAGGGAATCGGAAACTTTGAATTTCTTACGGCATTGGGGAGCTTTGGGCATAAGTCTTCCGCCGAAGCCGCTCCATTATCGGCCCGGCCCCATCAACAGTCAACGCTCAATTGCCCAAACCAGGAGTGGGTGTTGTAGAGTCGGCCAAGACCGGGTGGCAGAAGTCCGTCTTCTATTGAGTACCGAGAACCCGGATTTTCATCCTCGCCACAGGAATCCTCTCCTGCAGTGCATCTAGTTCAAACCGTAAAAACGTGTAGCTCCCAGTTTCGGAAGGATCCACCCGCGTCCTCGTTGGAAGCGGGAAGGAGTGTTTGTTTTGAGCGGCCGTAAAGCAATCCTGGCAGGGACCCAGAGGTTCTCGAAGAAGAACACATTTTTGGGTCTTGGCTTTGCCCTGGTCCTGCCGATTTGCTGTGTGATGGCGAGTGCGCAGACTGGGGTACCTGTCGAGCGCGGTCGGTTGGCTGGAGAGACAACTGCCGAGGCTCCTTCTCCATCCACTTCGGCTGCGTCGGAGCAAGAGGCGACGGATCAGGCTACCCAGGCTGCCAAACCGGGAAGCGTCATCGGTACAGTCCTCGATCAGTCGGGAGCGGTGAGCGTGGGCACGGTGATCCGGCTCACTCCGGAGGATAAGTTCGCTTATCGAGAGGTCATTACCGGCGACAATGGACAGTTCTCCCTTCACGAACATCCCAGCGGGCCACTTCCAACTTTCCGTAAGTTCGACGGGGTTCGGAAACGAAGTGTACTCGGGGGATCTCGCGCCGGGGCAGACCTTTTTCTTGCGCCACCGATCGTTCTCTCGGTGGCCACGGTCGTGACACAAGTAAAGGTGACCGTAGACCCGGTGGAAGTCGCAACCGAACAAATTAAAGAGGAGGAACACCAGCGCGTGTTCGGCTTCATTCCCAATTTCTATGTGACCTACCGTCCAGACGCGGCCCCTCTGACTACGAAATTGAAATTTCAGCTGGCGTGGAGGGGTTCGGGCACGGAGCGCAAGGTTATGCCAAGCGTTTCGGCGCGGTCTATGGGGATGTGTTCGCGTCCACGTTTTTTTCCGGCGCCGTTTTCCCATCCCTACTGAAGCAGGATCCTCGTTATTTTTATCGCGGGGCAGGAAGTAAGAAGAAGCGCCTGCTGTACGCGATCAGTAACTCGGTCATGTGTAAGGGCGATAACGGACGCTGGCAAGTCAACTACTCCAACATGGCGGGAGTTGTCTTGGCGCGGCGCTTGTGTCCACCTATTACCCCTCGCAAAACCAAGGGCTGGAGATCCTTCAGAACAGCCTGATCCGAATGGGCGAAAGTTCTCTGGCGGGAGTTGTACAGGAATTCGTTTTACACAGGCTCACCAAAGTGAGTCGTCGCCAAGACGCGCCCGTCGCGACCCCGACCGACACCTTCTCGGCTTCCAGGTCCGGCAAGCCTTAGGGCTGCTTCTGGGGCAGGCCGCGGGCGCTGACAATCTGTGCGGGACGGGTGCGGGACACCCGGCCCGCAACAGGACGGTAGATTTACATCCTGACGCAGACTGCTTTGGTCTGCGTGTAGAGGTTGAGAACGTCTTTGCCCATTTCGCGTCCCCAGCCTGATTGCTTGTATCCGCCAAACGGCAGGGCGGCGTCGAAGATGTTGTAGCAGTTGATCCAGACGGTTCCGGCGCGAAGCAACGCTGCGGTCTGATGCGCTTTCGAGACGTCGTGAGTCCAGATTCCTGCCGCCAAGCCATACACAGAATCGTTGGCCCGGGTCAGCAATTCTTGCGGGTCGTCGAACGGAATCGCGGCCACCACGGGACCGAAGATTTCTTCCTGCACGACCTTCATGTAGTCTTTGGTTTCGACCAAAACCGTGGGCTCGACGAAATATCCTTTGCCATCGATTTTGCGCCCGCCGGACGCGGCCTTGGCACCTTCTGCCATGCCGATCTCGAGGTAGTTGCAGACGCGCTGCAGTTGTTCTTCGGAAACCAAGGGGCCCATATGCGTCGTCGGATCGAGTCCTGAGCCCACCTTGATTTTCTCTGCCTTGGCCGCGACGCCTTCCACGACTTGATCGAAGACGGGGCGCTCTACGTAGAGGCGCGATCCGGCGCAACAACATTGACCGTGATTGAAGAAGATGGCGCTGGCGGCGCCGGCAATCGCGGTGTCGAGGTCGGCATCCTTGAAAACGACATTGGGCGATTTGCCGCCGAGTTCAAGCGAGACTTTTTTCAGATTTCCGGTGGCCGCGTGGACGATAAGCTTGCCCACTTCGGTGGATCCTGTGAACGCAATTTTATCGACCAGATCATGAGCGGCCAGAGCGGCGCCAGCAGTCTCGCCGTATCCCGGGACAATATTGACTACGCCGTCCGGGAACCCAGCTTCCATGATCAGCTCACCGAGACGCAAGGCGGAGAGCGGCGTTTGCTCGGCGGGCTTCAATATCACGGTGCAGCCCGAGGCTAGCGCCGGCGCCAATTTCCACGCCGCCATCAGCAACGGGAAATTCCAGGGGATAATCTGGCCGACCACACCGACCGGCTCACGCAAAGTGTAGGCGTGGTAATTTACACCGGGCGTATAGGACACGGAGAGGGGAATGGTGGTGCCCTCGAGTTTGGTCGCCCATCCTGCCATGTAGCGGAACATGTCGACCGCGAGTGGAATATCGGCGGCACGCGCGACGGTGAGGGGCTTTCCGTTATCGAGGGTTTCAAGAGTCGCGAATTCTTCGGTGTGCTCTTCGAGCAGGTCGGCCAGCCTCCAAATCATTCTGCCGCGCTCGGAGGCGGTCATGCGCGACCAGGGACCGCTGTCAAAAGCTCGCCTTGCGGCATGCACGGCGGCGTCAATATCGGCACGATCGCCTTCGGCGACTTGTGCGAGGACTTCGCCGGTGGCGGGATTATAGGTTGGGAAAGTCTTGCCGGACGCGGCGTTCAGCCACTTGCCGTCGATCAGCATTTTACGTGGCTTGGCGATGAAGTCGCTGACGCGTGAATCAATCTGGATTGGGGAAACTGCGATGCCCATAGATCCTCCTTGGAACGATCGAGTGAGAGGTCGGTTGCGGTGCAATACGCTTGGGGAATACTAGTCCCGGTGGAAGGAGAAAGGCAAGGCGATGGGGCATTCAATCATCGGGTCATGGAAACCCGCGTCTCAATGATTCAATGCCGCAATGATTTCTACTTGATGTCTTTCATCGGCAGGAGGGTGCCGTAGTCGCGGCCGGCGGGATCGACGGCTCGCGCTACTACTCCGGCGAAGGCCTCGCGAAGTTCGGTAAATTTCGCGAGCAGCGCTTTGATCACCGCGACGTTTTCCTGAAACGTATGCGCCGTATCCGATACGTCGGCCGCCTGATACTTTACGACCACGTCGAGATCGTTGCCTACGGCCAGGGGAAATACATCGATCAGATGAAAAGTCTTGCCTGCGGCGCTGAGATCGACGATGTTGCCATTCGCCGGCATGTCGGCGGGTTGCGCTGCCTGGGTCTCGTCGTAGAGTTTGTCAGTGGCGAGAGTGCTCATGAAATCCACAGGGGCTGACAGGGCGATGGCCTCGCGATAATAAAGCCAGGCATTGTGAGTCTGCGATTTAGCTTTGAAATCGCGGGCGCGCTGGATGAACCATGCGGCATCGTGTCCCGAGGCTTGGGCGGATCTGGGGAAAAAACCGGCAAGCTTCCAGTCGTTGCCGACCTGCTCGAGGACCAAAGTGAGGGTCATGGCGGCGTGGCCGCCGGTAACGTCGAGAATGGCAACGGCATATTTGCCAGGCGGCAGATTGGGCAGGACAAATACAGCGCTATCCTGCGTTTGACCTGTCTTGCCAAATACTCCGCAGAAAAATTCAGCGCGAGCGATCGGTTGTGAACCCTCGGCCGTCAGTAGAAATGGGGGCCGAACGGTGGTTTGCGCGCCGGCGAAGGCGGCCTGATTTTCTTTGACCGCGGCTTCAATGCCGGCAAAGCTGTCGGCCACGCTGGCGATGGAGTTCTGCTTCAGTGCAGACGTGTCGCCGCGAGCCGCCATATCGAAATAGCGTTTGGCCGCGGTTTCGAGAGCAATTCGCGTGGAGGCAGCCATGTCGGAAGGGCCTTGGCAAACCTGCGCATAGGATGATGCGGCGAGCAGCAGCAAAACGAACAACTGGCGGAATGACCGTCGATTCGGCAGGGAAGCGTTAGCCAAGAGAGTGGCCTCCGATGGCATTTTACGCGCCCTCCGGGTGAAAATCGTCCAAATCCATACGGGTTGGGCTTAGCGAAGAGCAGCTGCGGGGACCATGGGCAATGATTTCGGGCAATGATCGCGGGTAATGATCGTGCAAGAATAAGGCTCTCCGGCGTTCTACAAGGGATGGTAAAATGGGGCCATTATTGGTCGCTCGCCGCAAGGGGAACTATGATGTCGGACATGCGTAAATGGATGGTTCTGAGGCTTGTGCTCGCAGCTTCGTTCCTTATTGCGCCGGGGCTTCTGGCCCAGACCTCTGCGGCGGACACGCCCGCCCCGACCGCGCACCACCATTCCCATAAGAAGCAGAAGGAACTGGTGCTGCCGCCGTTGCCTGGCGGTCCATTGAGTCAGTTGCCGATGGACCAGATTCCGCCGGCTCCGGCGAAAGTGAGTTTTCAAGATGGACTGCTGGCCATCTCGGCGCAGAATTCAACCTTAGGCGAGATTTTGAGTGCTGTGCGCCAGCTTACAGGAGCTTCGATTGAGATTCCGCCGGGCCAAGGCGCCAACGAGCGAGTCGTCACGAACCTCGGGCCTGGAGCCCCGCGGGATGTTCTGGCAGTATTGCTGAATGGCTCCTCCTTCAATTACGTGATGCTCGGTTCGAATTCGGATCCCAGGGCTGTTTCGAGCGTGATACTGACGTCAAAGCCATCGTCGGCGGGGAATACGCAAACGTTTACGAATGTGGCGGCGAACGTCTATCAGAGCACTCCAGAGGTGATGCCTCCGCACCCGCAGCCCTTCGGACGGCAGCTGGTTCCAGGGCCGCAAGTACCGCAACCGGCAGCGGCCGATAGCGACGACAGCAAAGATGAAGATCAGGATAGCGCGGACGACGCCGAGGATCAGGCGCAGCCCGGGCAGCCCGTCGTGAACCCTGCCAATATCCCCGACGCGCTACAGCCCCAAACTGATCCCAACCAGCCTAATGCGGGGCCGAAGACTCCTCAGGAGATTCTGCAGATGCTGCAGAACAGGCATCAGAACAACCCCCCTGACGGTCAGCAGCCGCCGCAGCCTCCCCAGCAACAGTAAGCAGTATTTGCCTGGACAGGGAAACACTACATCTTAGGACTCAATGGTCATGGAAGTTTGCGTGAGAGGTTTAGTCGCCGCTGACGTGGCTTTGATGTGGAACGAATGCCGAAATGGGTTTGAACGGCTGAGAAGGATTGAGTGCGGCTAATAGGGCGCCAACGGCGCAATAGGCGCTAAAAACGCCCAAAATTACAGCTAAGATTGCGGTGCTGCTGATCAGGAAAGCGACAAAGAGTGCGTTCACAGTACGGGCCCTTGCTCGCAGCCACGTTATTAAGGTCGCGGCTGCAAATGATTTACTCTATCCGCATTTGACCCCCGTCGGTGTTAACAACTAAGATACGGGAATCGGACTGCGTATCTCCACTCTCCAACATTTCTTAGGACCCGTCCACGTTACGGAAGTCCATATAACATTGAGTAAATGGCCATCACCCGTATTTCGGTGCGCGGCGCGCGCCAACACAATCTGAAGAATATTGACGTCGAAATTCCTCGCAATAGTTTGACGGTCATAACGGGTCTGAGCGGCTCCGGGAAATCTTCGCTCGCTTTCGATACGATTTACGCCGAGGGTCAGCGGCGATACGTGGAGACGCTATCGGCGTATGCGCGGCAGTTTCTGGATCAGATGGAGCGGCCCGACGTCGATTCCATCGACGGTCTGAGTCCATCGATTTCGATTGAGCAGAAGACCACGAGCCGCAGTCCGCGGTCGACGGTGGGCACGATTACCGAGATCTACGATTATCTGCGTCTGCTCTACTCCTCGATCGGCGTGCCGCATTGTCCGAATTGCGGCAAGCCAATCACCCGCCAGTCCGCGGAGCAGATCGTGCAGCGGGTGATGTCGCTTACGCCGGATGATCGCGTGATGATCATGGCGCCCATCGTCCGGGGCCGCAAGGGCGAATTCAAGAAAGAAATGGAAAAGCTCGTGCAGCATGGCTTTTCGCGCGCCCGGGTGGATGGGGAACTGGTAAACCTTGAGGACGATCTGGCGCTGGACAAGCGCAAAAACCACACCATCGAGGTGGTGGTGGATCGATTGCTGGTGAAGCCGGGAATCGAGCATCGCCTGGAACTGTCGGTCGGTTTGGCGATGAAACTGGGTGGCGGGCTGGTTCTGGTGGCCGTCGTCAATGGACACGAGACGCTCTATTCGTCGCGTCTCGCCTGCCCCGACTGTGGCATTAGCGTTCCGCAACTGGAGCCGCGCTCGTTCTCGTTCAATAGTTCGTATGGAGCCTGTCCGGAGTGCCACGGGCTTGGAAGCCGCTATGATCTGGATCCGGCCAAAGTGATTGTGGACTGGTCTAAACCGATTTTGGATGGCGGACTAGGCCCCGGTTCGTCATCGCAAAGCCTGGTGCGCAGCATCCAGTTGCTGGTGCAAGCCTACGGGTTCGACTTGTCGACACCGTTTGAGAAATTTCCTGACAAGATTCAGAACCTTCTGCTTTACGGCGAGCCGCAACGTGCAGGCCGTCAAAATAAGACCGGCTTTCTGGGAATTCTCGGCCACCTGAAACAAAATCTGGAAGCATCGACTTCCGACACCTATCGCGAATATCTGCTCGACTTCATGTCGGCCACCGAATGCTCGGTTTGTCATGGCAAGCGGCTGCGTCCGGAGAGCCTGGCGGTGAAGGTGAATGGCATGTCGATCGCCGAATTCACCAGCCTGCCGATTGCGCGCGCTCTTGAGGCTGCGCGCAAAATCAAATTGACGGGAAGGGAACAAGCCATCGCGGGGCGCATTGCGCACGAAATCACCGAGCGCCTTGAATTTCTGCACGACGTTGGGCTCGGCTACCTGTCACTCGGCCGCTCCGCAGCCACACTGTCGGGAGGAGAAGGGCAGCGCATCCGGCTGGCAACGCAAATTGGATCCAAACTGCGCGGCGTTCTCTACGTGCTCGATGAGCCTTCGATTGGGCTTCATCATCGGGACAATGGACGGCTTCTGGCAGCGCTCGAAAATTTGCGCGACCTGGGCAATACGGTGCTCGTCGTGGAGCACGATGAAGAGACGATCCGCCGAGCCGACTATGTGATCGATCTTGGCCCTGGCGCTGGTCGCCATGGGGGCGCGCTGGTTGCGAGTGGAACGCCTGAGGAAATCATGGAGTCGTCCGCTTCTCTCACCGGTGCCTACATTTCCGGACGACAGCAGATCGCCATGCTTGCCGAGCGCCGCAGCCCGAATGGAAAGGCGGTAGCGGTTCTGGGCGCGCGTGAGAACAACCTCAAGAATCTCGACGTTGTATTTCCACTCGGCGTGATGACGGTTGTGACTGGTGTTTCCGGTTCCGGCAAGTCAACTTTGGTGAATGACATTTTGTATCGCGCGCTGGCCCAGCAACTCTATCGCTCCCGCGAGGAACCCGGTGCGCACAAAGCTATTACGGGAGCGGAATTGATCGACAAGGTCATTCGCATCGATCAGTCTCCTATCGGACGCACGCCGCGCTCAAATCCCGCCACCTATACCGGCATCTTTGCGGCGATTCGCGACCTTTATGCCATGCTGCCGGAATCGCGCGAGCGGGGATATAAACCAGGACGCTTTTCTTTCAACGTCTCCGGGGGACGCTGCGAAGCGTGCCAGGGCGAAGGCCAGCGCCGCATCGAAATGAACTTCTTGCCCGACGTCTACGTGCAATGCGAAGTCTGTGGCGGACGCCGCTACAACCACGAGACCCTGTCGGTCTGCTACAACGGGTATTCCATCGCTGATCTGCTCGAAATGCCGGTGTCAGACGCGCTTCAGATTCTCGAGAATATTCCGCAGGTCAAACAGAAGCTGCAAACGCTGGTCGATGTTGGCCTGGGATACATTCACCTCGGTCAATCTGCGGTCACGCTCTCGGGAGGCGAAGCCCAGCGCATAAAACTTGCACGAGAACTCAGCAAGCGGCAAACGGGAAAAACTCTTTATCTGCTGGACGAGCCGACGACGGGATTACACTTCGACGATGTGCGCAAGTTGCTGGATGTTTTGCACCGTCTGACAGACTTGGGAAACACGGTCATTATTATTGAGCACAATCTGGACGTGATCCGCAACGCCGACTGGATCCTCGATCTCGGTCCCGAAGGCGGCGAAGAAGGCGGCCGCATCGTGGCCCAGGGCACGCCAGAGCAGGTGGCGCGCGTGAAAAAATCGTACACGGGGCAGGCGCTGGCCGAGTATTTCAATGGATCGGGAAAAAATGGCTCCGAGAAAAACGACGTAAGACGTGTGCTCGCGCCTACCGGTACCGAGGAACTTGCGTGAGCTTTTTTCCTGAGGATTCGACGGAAGATCCCGTGCCAACTCCGAAGTCAGCGGATGCCACGCCCGGCTGGGAACAGGCCTCCTCGCCAATCCAAGCCAGCGGCGGTTCGATGGGTGCCAGTTCGATCGATCCTCATGGTCTTTTTGAGGCTGATCGTGTTGAGGGTGATGCTGAATTCTCTTTAACAGCCCGTAACAACCGGCCAACCGAATCCGCCTCCGCGGCGCCGCCCGACCCGGCGTGGAATGGCTGGGACGTCCTTCGGCTCATATTCCTCACTTTCGTGGCAGTTCTTGTTCTATCTTTGCTTGTCGCGCCGCTCATAGCCCGCTGGTGGCTTTACCCGCACACGCCGTTCGGCGAAATTGTGCGTATGCCGCTAGTCGCCGTCGCCGGACAATCCGTCGCCTACCTTCTCATCCTCGCCTATATGTATGTTCTGGTGACGCGCGAACGCCGCCGCCCCGATTTTCTCGCGGCCATCCATTGGAACTGGCCCGCAAGCATTGGCGTTTACTTGTTGGCGGGCTTCGTGCTCTCGCTGGGCTTGCAAGGTCTCGCCCATCTGTTGCCGATACCCAAAGAGTTGCCGATCGACAGCTTTTTCCGCACGCCGGCTGAAGCGTGGGCGCTCGGCATCCTCAGCGTCACGCTAGCTCCTCTGATGGAAGAGCTTTTCTTTCGCGGCTTTCTTTATCCAGTGTTGGCGCAGCGCCTCGGCCTGCCGGTTGCCGTTTTGCTGACCGCTCTCGGCTTCGCCATGCTGCACTTCGCCCAACTGGGGTTCTCGTGGGGACCGGTGCTGGTGATCTTTCTCGTCGGCCTGGTGTTGACGATGGTGCGAGCGAAAACAAATTCCGTAGCCGCTGGCGTTCTGATTCACATGGCGTACAACGGAACGATTACGGTCGCGATGTTTGTCGCCACTGACGGATTTCGGCATCTGGAAAGACTGAATCAGTGAGAGTTCTCAGTTCCCAGTTCTCGGATCTCAGTTCCCAGTTCTCAGTTCTTAGTTACTAGTGTTCGGAATATGTGTCTTTTCTGAGAACTGAGAAGCGGGGACTGCTTTTCTGCTATCGTAGAAATTCATGTCTGCCGCACGACAAGAGCTCTTAAAACTGCTGGCGCGCAAGTCATTTCGGCTGGGCGAATTTCAATTGTCGTCCGGCGGCACCAGCGATTACTACATCGATTGCCGCACTACAACGCTGGATGCACGTGGTGCGCAACTGGTCGGCCAAGTTTTCCTGGAAGAAATGCGTAGCCAGGGCTGGCACGCCGATGCCATCGGTGGACTGACCATGGGCGCCGATCCCATTGTCGTGGCTGTCGCTGTGACCAGCGGAATTCTGCACGGCTTCCTCGTGCGCAAGGCTGAGAAGAAGCACGGTACCGGCCAGCGCATTGAAGGTTTCCGCGAAAAAGGTGCGCGGGTGGTGATTGTAGACGATGTTTGCACCACTGGAGCCTCCACGGTCCAAGGCATCGAAGCGGCGCGAGAATTCGGCTTCAAAGTGGTAGGCGCGATGTGCTTGGTCGAGCGCGAGGATGCGCACGGGCGCCCCGGCGTCGAAAAAGCTGCCGCGCCCACAAGTTTCATCTCGATTTTCACAGCAGCCGATGTGCGAAAACAACATCTGGAAATGAGTGCATAGTGGAGCGACGGGGCGTCTCGCCCGTCAGGCCCGGCGGGGACGCCCGGCACTCCATTGTCAAGAACTGAAAACTGGAACTGAGAACTGTTTTCATGATCCAAACCCTGGAATGGACCAAATCCGGCGTCGTCTTTATCGATCAGACGAAGCTGCCCACCGAAGAAGTCTACGTAACCTGCACCACCTATCAGCAGGTCGCTAACGTGATCCGCAACATGGTTGTGCGCGGTGCACCAGCCATTGGCGTTGCTGCCGCCATGGGCATTGCGCTGGGGGTGAAAAACTCTAAGGCCGAAAACGGTGCCGATCTCAAGAAAGACTTCGATCATATCTGCGAGACCATTCGGCAGACGCGCCCCACGGCGGTGAATTTGTTCTGGGCGATCCGGCGCATGACGGAGAAGTTTGAATCTCTCCGCATACGGCCGATTGCGCAAATTCAGGAGGCGCTAGTCGAAGAATCCCAGCGCATGCACGCCGAAGACATCGCCGCCAACCAGGCCATGGGACGGCACGGCGCAACGCTTATGCCGTCGAGCGGAGGCGTGCTTACTCACTGCAATGCCGGAGCGCTAGCCACCGCCGGATATGGTACCGCGCTCGGCGTAATCCGCGCGGCTGTTGAAGCGGGCAAAAAAATTCACGTCTACGCCGACGAGACCCGGCCTTTTCTGCAAGGTTCGCGCCTGACCGCATGGGAACTGATGAAAGACGGCATCCCGACCACCGTCATCTCCGACAACATGGCGGGAGTGATGATGCAGCAAGGCAAAATCGGAGCGATCGTCGTCGGCGCCGACCGCATCGCCGCTAACGGAGACGTAGCCAACAAAGTCGGCACTTACACGGTCGCGATTCTTGCGAAGGAACACGGCATCCCCTTCTACGTCGCAGCCCCGATTTCTACTGTTGATCTCGCCACTCCCGATGGCAGCAAGATTCCCATCGAGCAACGGAATGCGAGAGAAGTCACGCACATTGGTGGAAGGCAGATGACGCCTGACGGAGTCGAGATTGAGAATCCAGCGTTCGACGTGACTCCCGCAAAATATGTGACGGCCATCATCACTGAACGCGGGATTGCGCGGGCGCCGTATGAGGAATCTCTGCAGGAGTTAGCCTCACGGGCTGGAGATCACTCGTAACAACAGCTAGCAGCTGCAAAATCATGCGCATCATCATCGCGGGCGGCGGCACTGGCGGACACGTGATTCCAGCGCTGGCCATCGCCCAGCAACTCAAAAAGCAATTCGACGCCGAGGTTCTTTTCATCGGGACGGCTCGCGGTATTGAGAGGCGGTTGGTTCCGCAGGCAGGTTTTCCGCTGGAACTGATTCAGGTGGGCGCGCTCAAGAATGTCAGCCTGATGACTCGGGCGAAGACGATGTTTGACTTGCCCCGGGCCATCGCGGCTTCTTCGCGGATGCTGACCGACTTCGATCCCGAAGTGGTCATTGGGGTTGGCGGCTACGCCTCCGGACCGGCGATGGTGGCTGCGATTCGACGGCGTCTTCCTACGCTTGCCTTTGAACCGAACGTCGTGCCGGGTTTCGCGAATCGACTGATTGCCCGCTGGGTTTCGGCGGCAGCCGTGCATTTTGAAGAAACTTGCCGCTATTTTCCTCACTGCAAGATAACCGGAGTTCCAGTGCGCTCAGCGTTCTTTGCGATTGCTCCGAAGATCGGAGGCGCGCCCACTCTGCTGGTTTTTGGTGGCAGTCAGGGAGCGCGGGCCATCAACCAGGCAATGACCACGAGCGAGTCGCTGGCTGGTCTGCGCGATAGGATTCCCGGCCTCCACGTCATTCACCAGACCGGACTGCTCGACTATGACCGCGTGCTGGCCGCTTATCAGCGCTCTGGAGTCTCCAACGAGGTTCACAAATTTATCGACGACATGCCAGGCGCGTTCGCCCGCGCTGATTTGCTGATCTGCCGCTCCGGAGCCAGCACCGTAGGCGAGATCACGGCGGCGGGGAAGCCGGCGATTTTTGTGCCGTTCCCGGCCGCTGCCGACGACCATCAGAATGTGAATGCGCGGGTGCTGGAACACGCAGGAGCCGCCGTGGTAGTAGAAGAAAGCAAGCTGGACGCGGCATATCTAGTCGACACGATTGGGGCGCTAATTGGGGATTCGCGACGACTGCAGGGCATGTCGGCGGCGGCCAAATCTCTGTCACATCCTAAAGCGGTCGAGGAGATTGCGGAGATGGTAAAGCAGTTGGCCAGCGGGGATTAGAAGATGCTTGTGCCTCGATGGTGCGCCCCGCAAGCATAATGTTTTGTCATCCTGAGCGAAGCGAAGGACCTGCTGTCTCGTGCAGGGCCACAAGCAGGTCCTTCGCATCGCTCAGGATGACAATAGAAATTTGAACTCCGCGCTCTCTGCGTCTCGGCGGTGAGATCGTCTATCATCAGTTCTCATGTTCGCCAAGATCCAGCGCATACATTTCGTAGGAATCGGCGGCATCGGCATGAGTGGGATTGCCGAGGTGCTGCTGAATCTCGGCTACCGGATTTCCGGATCAGACCTGAAAACTTCTGCGGTTACGCAGCGGCTCGCTGCTTTGGGCGCGACGATTTTCGAGGGACATCTCGCCAGCAACCTCGCCGGAGCGGACGTGGTGGTGACCAGTTCCGCGATCTCCGTGGATAACGCGGAAGTCGCTGAAGCCCGGCGATTGCGTGTTCCGGTGATTCAGCGCGCCGAGATGCTGGCCGAACTGATGCGGCTGAAATACGGCATCGCGATTGCCGGCATGCACGGGAAAACCACCACGACTTCGATGGTCGCGGCGGTGCTGGCGGCGGGAGGGCTCGATCCGACGGTCGTGGTTGGAGGGCGCGTGGATGCGATGGGTTCGAACGCGCGTCTCGGCAAATCGCAATACCTGGTTGCGGAGGCGGACGAGAGTGACCGGTCGTTCCTGAAGCTCTCGCCGATTCTCTCCGTGGTCACGAACATTGACCGTGAGCACATGGATTGTTACCGCGACATGCGCGATGTTCGGCGGACGTTCCTCGAATTTATGGAGCGCGTGCCGTTTTACGGCATGGTCGTGGGATGCAATGATGATGCGGCCCTGCGGCGCTTGCTGCCGAGGGTGCATCGGCGGGTGACGACGTATGGAATGAGCCGAGGATCGGATTTTCTGATTCGCGGTGAGGGATCGCAGTCTGGGTCGCGTCAGGCTGGGTCGAATCAGGCTGGAGCAGGGCCGCGTCGATCGACGACGGGCACGGGAGAGCACAATCCGCTGACTTGTTTTCAGGTGTCTTATAAGGATAAGGATCTAGGACAGTTCACGTTGCGTGTTCCCGGCGCGCACAACGTGCTGAATGCGACCGCGGCCATCGCGGTTGGTACCGCGCTTGATATTCCAGCGGAGCAGATTCGTGCAGGGCTGGATGGTTTTCGCGGAGTGGATCGCCGCTTCCAGTTGAAGGGCAAGGCTGGAGGCGTCAGCGTGATTGACGATTACGGGCATCATCCTACGGAGATACGGGCGACTCTGGCCGCAGCCCGGCAATGTGGATTTCGGCGAGTGCACGTGATCTTTCAGCCCCACCGATTTACCCGAACTCGCGATTTGATGGATGAGTTCGCCACGGCGTTCTCCGATGCCGATACGCTTTGTTTGCTCGACATTTATCCCGCCAGCGAGAAGCCGATCGAAGGTATAACGGCCGACGCTCTCGCCGGCCGCATTGCCGGGGCGGGGAAGCGGACAGTCACTTATGCTCCATCGTTCTCGGATGCCGTCGACGGCGCAGCCAGGCTCGCCCAACCGGGCGATATGGTGCTGACGCTGGGAGCGGGCAGCGTTGCGCAACTGGGGGCGATGATTCTGGAGAAGCTGGAGACTCAAGCTAGTTTGAGGTCGCGATGATGTCGGACCGCTGCCAAGGCCGCGATTGTTTTGTCTGGTGACCTTTTTTTCTGCCGCTCGTCCAAAGTTCATACGGCAAGGAGTACCTCCGATGGACACGAACAAAGCCGCTTATTGGATCGCTCTTGGAGTATTGGCGCTGGGATTGAATAGCGAATATCGGCATGGAAATTTTGTCGCGGTGCATCGGGTTGCCGATCGCGCAGGTTCTTTGTTGTGTCGGGTCGCAACGCGGGCGGAGAGGACTCTGGCGGTTGCGAGGATTCTGACGACCCGCGAGGCTCCGGCGGACGACCTGTTCGCGGCCAGGGAAAGAGCGGAAATGGCGCGGGTCGAGAGTGAATTACTGCGAGAACAGGCGCGGGATAAGGCCGAGCTTCTGCGGGACATGGTTCGCGACCGAGTCCGAGATGAGGTTCGCGCGCAGGCCGATCTCATTCGCGCTCACGCCGAGATACATCGTGCAGAGATGGAGCAGATTCGGTTCCGCGCGCGCTCGGAATTCAGATTGGCCGGGATCGGCAATCGGCGTGTCGTTGTGGTTTGTCCGCAGACGGGCGAACGGATCACGGTGAATGCCGGGCCGGACTCTGCAGATGCTTTGCCCGACATTGTGATCGCGGACAACCTCTAGAGTCAGGCGCGAGCCGGACGGGGCAAGCTCCGTCTCCATCACACATTTTTTTCTTCCCGAGCGACAACCTGGCTATGCATTTCCACAAGCGCGCGAACCAACTTGGCACTGTCTCAATTCGCGAAAAGCGGTTATAGTATTTTTGCTCAGCGGTTTTCTGTCGACAACTGACTCGAAAGAGTGGCGCGGAAATCAAGTTCTACCGCCGTACAGGAAGAGTTGTATCCGCTTCCCCGCGATATTTCTCACCCAGCTCCCGAGCGCGAGGGCTTTGACGACGCACGGCTTGTCGACCTTGAGGCGGAGCAGGAATCCCCATTTCTGCGCGGGCAAAAGCGGGTATCCGTCCGGCGCGGATCACTTCCCAAGAAGACTGCCGCACGTTTGATGTGGCTGGGCGTGGCGCTGATCGTTATAGCGATGGTGGCAGCCGCCGGCCTGGGCCTCTACCGGTACGGCAAGCACTCATGGCGTTTTCGTATCGATTCCAGTGATCAGATCGAAGTGGCAGGCGCTGAACATGTTCCCCATGCGCAGATCATGGAAGTGATGGGTGGAGACATCGGCCGCAATATCTTTTTCGTTCCACTGTCACAACGCAAGCAGCAACTGGAGCAGATTCCGTGGGTGGAGTCGGCGAGCGTGATGCGATTTGTGCCGAATCGGCTGCGCATTGAGATTCATGAACGAACTCCGGTTGCGTTTGCGCGCGTTGGTTCGCACATCTCGCTCATTGACGCTGGAGGAGTGCTGATGGAACTGGCTCCGAGCGGCAAGCACAAGTATTCATTTGCGGTGATTGCGGGGATGAATGCGGGCGAGCCACTCTCCACGCGCGCGGCGCGGATGAAGAATTACAACGAACTGATTCGCGAACTTGATTCGAGCGGCGCGCATTATTCCCAGGAACTAAGCGAGGTGGATGTCAGTGATCCCGAGGACGTCAAGGTGCTGGCCGCTGATTCCAGCGGCGAAGTGCTGGTGCACCTCGGCTCGGGGAATTACCTGCAGCGCTATAAAACCTACGTGACACATGTGCAGCAGTGGCGCCAACAGTTCGACAAGCTCGAGTCGGTGGACTTGCGCTACGACGGGCAGATCATTGTGAATCCCGATCTGAACGGGATGGCGCGGCAGCCGGCCTTGACGCCGGCGGCAGCTAAAGCGGCGATGGCAGCGGGGGTGAAAACCGCAGCCATTGTGAATTATGAGAAGTATGTAACGCATCCTGCGCCTCCGGTTCCCGCTAAGAAGGACGCGAAGACGAAAGCGGGAACGAAAGCGGCGGCGCATCATGCTCCCGCTAGAACAGCTGCAGCGAAGCCGGCCGCGGTTCAGCAGGCTGCCGTCAAGCAACCGGCTGGGCAACATGGTCAAGTTCATCCAGTGCGATCGCAGGCCGTGCCCGTGGCTCATGCACCGGTTAAGGCGACGCCAGCGACATCCGCGCCCGCCTCAATCAATGCGGCGCAAGTCAATCCCGTGAAGACAAATGGAAACGCGGCAGGTGGGGCGGCTGCGAAAAACATGCCGGCGCCGCATGCGGCAGTGCCTCCGCCGGCCGCGGTGGTCACGGGCCAGAAGAAACCGAGCGCTGCCATACCTAAGGAGGCGCCGCAAGACTAACGGTTATTAATTGTTAATTTCTAAAATTGTTAATTTCCAGTTCTTTGTCACTTTGTCACGGTCACTAATAATAATTATGCCGATCCAACAGCCGAACTTTATTACCGCCATCGACGTAGGCAGCGCCAAGACTGCGGTGCTGGTAGCCGAACTTAGCGAGAACGGATTGCGCTATCGCGGCCACGGAATCAGTGAATCGCGCGGTCTGCGCAAGGGAGTAATCACTGAACTGGATAAGGCTGTCAGCAGCATCCAGAAAGCGGTGGAGCATGCGGAAGATGTGGCCGGTATTCCCATCGAGCATGCGCTGGTGGGGATTGCGGGCGCGCACATCCGTGGGATGAACAGCCATGGCGGCATCACGTTTGGCACGCGGTCGCGCGAGATCGCGCGGGAAGAAATCCGGCAGGCAGTGGACAAAGCGCGCACCGTGCCTTTGCCCGCCGATCGCGAAATTCTCCATTTGCTGCCGCAAGAATTCATTCTCGACGATCAGCCAGGGGTACAGGATCCGACCGGCATGATGGCCACGCGACTTGAAGTGCGGGTGCACATTGTGACGGCTTCCGCGGGCGCCACGCAGAATCTGGTGACGGCGGTGAACCGGGCGGGCGTCCACGTGGACGACACGATTTTTGAGCCGCTGGCTTGCGCGGATTCGGTGTTGCGGTCAGACGAGCGCGAACTTGGTGTTTGCCTGGTCGATCTGGGCGCCGGTTCGTGCGATCTGATCGTCTTCCAGCAAGGTGCGGTCGCCCATACGGCCGTGATTCCGATTGGCGGCGACCACTTTACCAGCGATCTTTCAGTAGGGATGTGCACGGGGCTGGCGGACGCGGAGACGCTGAAGAAAAATTTTGGCAACGCGGTACCGACGCTGATCCCGGAGGGCAATGAGGTGGAGGTGCCGTCGGTGGGAGACCGGCCCTCGCGCATGATGCCGCAGCGCATGGCGGGCGAGATTCTGGGACCGCGAGCCCGCGAACTTTTCGAAATGCTGCGCGACAACCTGCGGCACGCGGGCGTCCTGGAGCATTGCATCGCCGGATTCGTGCTCAGCGGTGGGGCGTCGCGGCTGCCCGGCATTCTCGATGTGGCGGAGTCGGTGCTCAGGAAAGCTGCGCGCCTGGCCTGGCCGATGCCGATGGCGAAGATGCCGTCGTTCCTCGCCGAACCGGAGTTTGCGACAGTGTTGGGGATGGCCTATTACGGTCATCGCGCGCGACTCGCCCGCGGCTTACAGGAACCGGGATTTGGTTCGCGTATGAAGGCACTGTTCGCGCGGAAGGGCGCATGACGGCAAGAGAAACGGGTATGGATATTCGGGAGTTGTACCAGAAAGCCGCGGGCAAAACATGAGCATGTGCACCTCGCGGCAAGAAGCAGGCCCTTCGCTTCGCTCAGGATGACAACTTGAATAATGGGTAATGGTTTTATCGATGACTGAAAGCTGAAAGCTGAAAACTGAAAGGTGATAACCGAAAGCTGAGAACTGACAACTGACTTTACGAGGTGAGGTATGACGGAAGACAACGGACTGCGGATCTGCTTCAACGAGGAAGCACGAAATGATGCTCGCATCAAGGTGATTGGGGTCGGCGGGGGCGGCAATAACGCAGTCAATCGCATGATTGATTCGGGGATGGAACACATCGAATTCATCGTGGCGAATACCGATTTGCAGGCGTTGCGGATGTCGCGCGCCGCGACCAAGATCCAACTGGGGGTGAAACTGACGAACGGACTGGGCGCCGGCGCGAATCCCGAGATTGGCCGTAAAGCGGCGCTCGAGGATTCCGACAAAATCATTGAAGTGCTGGAAGGCGCGGACATGATCTTTGTGACGGCGGGACTGGGCGGTGGTACGGGCACGGGTGCGGCTCCCATCATCGCTTCGCTGGCCAGCGAAATGGGCGCGCTCACGGTGGCGGTGGTGACGAAGCCCTTTGCTTTTGAAGGCAAACGCCGCATGCAGCAGGCAGAGAGAGGTATTTCAGAGCTGATGGAATCGGTCGATACCACGATCGTGATTCCTAACGAAAAGTTGTTAGCGGTTGCCGAAAATGCTGGCTTCTTCGAGTCCTTTCGTATCGCCGACGACATTCTTCGGCAAGGGGTGCAGGGCATCTCCGACATTATTACGATTCCCGGCATCATCAACCGAGACTTCGCCGACGTGAGGGCCATCATGGCGGGGATGGGTTATGCGGTGATGGGCACGGCTACCGCCGCTGGCGAACACCGCACGGTAGAAGCGGCGCAGCGTGCGATCGCTTCTCCGCTGCTGGAAGCGGGAGCGATCGATGGAGCGCGCGGCATTCTGATCAACATCACGGGCTCGAATTCTCTGAAGCTGGCTGAAGTGCAGCAGGCCTGCACCATCATTCAGGGCGCGGCCCACGAAGATGCAAACATTATTTTCGGCGCGGTAATGGACGAGAAGATGAAAGACTCGGTCAAGATCACGGTGATCGCTACCGGATTCAGAGAGTCGGATGTGCGCCGGCCGCGGCATCACGAGAGTTACGATCCGGTGATCGTGTCGCGTCATGTGTCGCATACGATGTCACGGGATCACTTTGCCGAGCCCAGGACGGTGGCCGAAGTCGAACCAGTGTTTGAGCCGGAACCGGAGCCGGCTTTCGAGCCAGATTCGTCGCCGGCGACATTTCAGGAATCAGCGTCCACTCCGGTGTCGCACGCAGCGGAAGTGATCTCGCTGGATGCGATGCGCTCGTCGGCAACTGCCGGGTACCAGGTGGAGGATCTTGATATTCCGGCGTACCTGCGGAAACGCAGCGAGGTGATGTAGGAAACTTCAGCTTTCTGGTCTGCCCCCATACGAAACTTGAGTAGCTTGGCCGAGCTTCGCTCGGAGGGGCGGACGAATGCGTCCGCCCCTACGTGATCCGTGGAATTACTTGGTGGCTGCTATCCAGGCAGTGATTTTTGTCTCCAGGACATCGAGCGGTAGTGGGCCTTGATCGAGCACGGCGTCGTGGAAGGCGCGAATATCGAACTTTGCTCCCAACTCTTGTTGGGCGCGGGCGCGGAGCTCGAGAATCTTCATCTGGCCCATCTTGTAGGAAAGAGCCTGCGCTGGCCAGGCGATGTAGCGATCGACTTCGGTGTTGATGTTTTCGTCGTCCATGGCGGTGTGGGCGTGGAAGTAGTCGACCATCTGCTGGCGGGTCCAGTGTTGGGAATGCACGCCCGTGTCTACGACCCAGCGGACGGCGCGCCACATTTCATTCTGCAGGCGGCCGTATTCGCTATAGGGATCCTGATAAAAGCCGACTTCCTTCCCAAGACGCTCGGAGTAGAACGCCCAGCCTTCGGTGTAGGCATTGAGGTCAAGATTGTATTTGCGGAACGGCGGCACGCCGGTGAGTTCCTGTGCGATCGAAAACTGCAGGTGATGGCCGGGAACGCCTTCATGGTACCCGATGGCTTCGACGTTCAGAAGCAGCCGCTTTTCGGGCGCGTATTCGTTGACGTTGATGCGTCCGGGGCGTGAGCCGTCTCCGGCGCCGATGGAATAATCGGCGGGAGGAGCGGAGGCGCTGCGGAACGATTCCATGGGCACCACGACCAGATTATTCTTTGGCAGGCGACCGAACAGTTGCGGCAACTTGTTATACATCTGATCGCGATAGTGGGTGTAGAGGTCGAGCAACTGCTGGCCTGACTTGGCGTGCAATTTGGGATCCTGCAGGATGTGTTCGTTGAACGATTTCAGATCGCTGAAACCTTGCGCCCGGGCGATGGCCAGCATCTGGACTTCGATTTCCGCGACGCTCTTCAGGCCCAGTTCGTGAATGCGGTCAGGAGTGAAATCGGTAGTTGTCTGGTGACGCACGGCGAAGCGATATCGCGCTTCTCCATCCGGGAGGGCCCACACGCCGGGATCGAGGCGGCCGTGGGGGGCATAATCGTCGCGGACGAACTTGGCGAACTTCGCATACTCGGGCGCGACTTCATTTTTTACCGCGGCATTCGATCTGCTCGCTCAGTTGTTTGCGATCCGCCTCGGAGATGGAAGCGGGAAATTTGCGCAGTGGATCGGTGAATGGACTCTTGTCGAGCGGATCATCCGCAATCTGCTGCGCCTGACTGGACACTTTCTCGAGCAGATATTTCGGCGGCATGAGGCGGTCGCGCAATCCGTCGCGCATGTGTCCCATGGCCTGGTCGAGCACGCGCGGAATCTGGCGGAGGCGGGAGAGGTAGTCCTGATAGTCCTTGACATTGCGGAACGGAGAATCGAAGGAGAGCGAAGCGTAGCCGAGGTGGATGCCGCCAAATTGCGTGGCCGGCATTTCCCAATCCTTGAATTGCGCGCTGTCGAGAGTTTCGCGCAAGGTGCGCAGCATGAGGGCGCGGTTGAGCTTTTCCTGCTCGGGGAATCCGGTGACATCGATGGCCTCGAAGCGCGCGAGCGCCTGACGCGTGTGTTCGAGATCGTCAGCGATTGCCTGGTCGGAAAAATCGCTGAGGCGATCGTTATAGCGATCGTCTCCGACCTGAGTAGCAAGTTCGGGCTGGGTGCGGAGGGTGTATTCCCACTCCTCGGCGAGCAAGCGATTGAGGTCGGCGCGGCGGGCTTCGAGGCTTTGTTCGGCAGCCTGGGCGAAGAGGGGGACGATAAGAGCGATAGCCGAAAAAAAGATCACGAGCGATGTTCGCAAAATGCGGACCTCCGAGGCGTTCCGCAGCAATGCTGCGGCCGACACGGATTTTACCTTAGTTCACAAACGCGGCATGATGAGACGGCCGCACGGATTGGAGTTTTCTTAATTTCTGACTGGAACCCCGCGGCGCACAGCATGTGCAAACTGATGCATGATTCGAGTACCTCTTAAGGTAACAAGTGGGAGCGGTTACCAAGGTGCCTGTCCCCCGTACAAACTGAGTCTAAATGCAATGTGTTTAGGTAGTTACAGCTCAAATTCCGTTGTGACAAGATTTGCACTTTGGCATTGCGCGGAACTGTGCAAATCGCCTACTATCGGACAGTTGCGGAAATGGCGCCATAGGCGGGGCGATTTGGCGACTGTCTTGCATCTTACTTAAAAAGCCTATCGAAATGGCAAGTACTGGGCTGGCCAAGTACTGGATTGGCCGAGTACCACCGGGGATGATGACGTGAAGTTCAGGGCCTGCATTCTTCGTCTGACAGTTTTATTGGGACTGGCGATGTCGCTGACAGCGACTGGTATCGCAGCGAGTGTCAATCCAAGCACACTGACCCCGCACAAGAAAGCGCACAGCGTCACCGAAAATCAGCATGCGAAAAAGCGCATGCGAACGCTGGCGAGGAGCCGGGTGCCTCGCTCTCACTATGCTGCCACCACCACTGCTTCTACAGGCGTGACTCGCCGCCATCATTATTACGAGCGTTTCCACACCAGTTCGTTTGCCTCGGCCCTTACCGATGGCGACGTAACCGCGGGCGAAGATCCGGTGGTTCGTCAGGCGGCGATTGATGCGCTGGGGAACATGAATGGCACGGTGGTCGCGATTGAGCCGACGAGCGGACGCATCCTGGCGATGGTCAATCAGAAGCTGGCGCTATCGAGCGGGGCGCAGCCCTGTTCGACCATAAAACTTTCAGTAGCGCTGGCGGCGCTGAGCGAAGGCGTGATCGACGAGCAGACGGAAGTTTCGCTCGGTGGGCGCAGCCGGATGAATCTTACCGAGGCGCTTGCGCACTCGAACAACGCGTACTTCGAGGCGGTCGGGCGCAAGCTGGGCTTCGAGAAGGTGCAGTACTACGCGCACCAGTTCGGACTCGGAGAGTTGGCGGGTTATCACATTCCGGGCGAGCAATTGGGGACGTATCCGGAAGAAGAAATTTCGGCGAAACTCGGCGGCGTGGGCAAGATGTGCTCGTTTGGCGAAGGCATCTCGATGACTCCGCTGCAACTGGGGGCGCTGGTTACGGCGATCTCCAATGGCGGGACGCTTTATTATTTGCAACATCCAACCAATCCAGTTGGAGTCGCTAACTTCCAGCCGCGCGTCAAGCGGCATCTGGATATCGAGCCGGTGATTCCTGAGCTTTCCGACGGCATGGCTGGAGCGGTGGCGTATGGCACAGCGCGCAGCGTGCGGTTGAACTTCAACGAAGAATCGATCTTGGGAAAAACGGGGACATGTTCGCGCGCGGGTACGCGTTTCGGCTGGTTCGCGTCTTACGCCAACACCGATATCGGACGCATTGTGACCGTGGTTTTCCTGCAGGGCGGACGCCCGACCTTCGGTCCTAAAGCGGCGGAGATCGCGGGCCGCATGTACCGCAATCTGTACGACCACAACTTCTTTGTGGCGGGGGCGAGCGGCACGACTACGACTCCGGATGTGGAGAAGATCAGCACGTCCTCAGCCACGCCGCAATAATAGACGTTGTCCGATTTTCTGATTTCGGGCTGGTGACTTGGCAATCCAATCTGGAAACGCCTACCAACTACTCAAGGTCACTCCACTTTTTGCGGTCCGCACTTGAATCTCCCCCGGTGACTAAAGGAACTCGCACTCCGCGTTCCTTATAGCGAACGCATTTTGTTTGGTTGAGAATATCTCAGTACATCGTTCGTCTTTGGTCCCTATATCGGTAGTCGAACCCATGAGCCCGTCTTTCTCCGCGGCCGCCCTAGCGGTAGCGAAACAACCGCAAGCTCCGGCAACCGCCGGTTCATCATCATCATCATCTTCCAAGCCGTTTCAAGCGACGGGGCAGCGCACATTGCTGCTGTGTCTGCTCTTAACCGTGGTTGTCCTTGTCTCCTACAATCCCGTCATTCACAACGCGTTTGTCAATTACGACGACCCCGCTTACATTGCGGACAATCCTCCGGTAAGAGCCGGCGTGACGTGGACGACCGTGAAGTGGGCCTTCACCAGTTTCTATGAGGGAAACTGGGATCCGCTGACTTGGCTTTCGCATGCTCTCGACTGTGAGTTATTTGGTTTGAACCCAGTCGGACATCATTACATGAGTGTGTTGCTGCACGCGGCGAGCTCCGTTCTTCTTTTTCTGCTGCTGCAGAACGCTACCGGATTCCGCTGGCGCAGCCTGATCGTTGCTGCTTTGTTTGCGCTGCATCCCATCAATGTTGAGTCTGTGGCATGGGCGGCCGAGCGGAAGAACGTCTTGAGCATGATGTTCTTTCTGCTGGCGTTGTTGGCGTACGGCTGGTATGCGCGTAAACCGGATCTCCGAAGATACACCGCCGTCGTTGCCGCCTTTGTACTGGCACTGCTTTCGAAGCCGCAGGTGATTGCCCTGCCATTTCTACTTCTGCTCTGGGACTACTGGCCGCTCGGCCGAGTCGGCGCCGCGTCTGAGTCGGGGCGTGGGGCGGAAGGGTCGAGCATTTCTAATCCTAAATTCTCTACAGGACGTCTGGTTCTGGAGAAGGTGCCGTTCCTGTTGCTCTCGGCTGCGAGTGCGGGGATGGCGATGAAGGCTCAGAAGCTGGCGGGCGCCGTCCAGCCACTTTCCCAGTCCAGCCTGCCTTTGCGATTGGAGACAGCGGCCATTTCTTATGTGGGCTACATGGGAAAGGCGTTCTGGCCGTCGAAGCTCGTGGCGCTGTATCCGCGGCCGACAAGGCTCTATCCGGGCTGGGAGGTGGCTGCAGCGCTGATCCTTTTGGTGATCGTCACCGCTCTGGTGCTGCGGGCGCGCCAGCGTCCCTATCTCGCCGTAGGATGGTTCTGGTTTCTGGGCAGCCTGGTTCCAATGATCGGGTTGGTACAGACGGGGGCTCAGGCGATGGCGGATCGTTATGCCTACATTCCGTCGATCGGCCTTTTTGTGATGATGACGTGGCTGGCGGCCGACTGGTCAAAAAGCCACCGGCTCCCTATGCCATGTCTCGCGATGCCGGCGCTTTCCTGTCTGCTGGTGCTCGGTGTCCTAACGTACTGGCAAGTTGGTTATTGGCACGATACGCAGTCATTCTGGGAGCGCACGCTGGCGCTTACTCATGACAACTACATCGCAGAAGATAATCTCGGGGAGGTTCTGTTCGCGCAGGGCAAAAAAGAAGAGGGTGCCGCGCATTTTCGCGCCGCGCTTGCCATTCGTGCGGATGATCTGCCAGCTACTTTGAATCTGGGCGCTTATGAACATGAACGCGGCAACCTGCCGGCGGCCATTGATCGATATCAGACGGTGGTTCAACACGCGCTCGATGTGGGCGTGCGAGCCGCAGCTTACGGTGATTTAGGGTCGGCTTATCGGCAGAAGGGTGAGTTGGCGGCGGCGAAGCAGTGCTATGAGGCGGCCTTGCAGTTGGTGCCCAATGGGACGATGGCCATGATCGGACTGGGGTTGATCGCGCAGAAGAATGGTGATCCGGCCGAGGCGGTTCGGCAGTACTCGCATGCCATGGCGGTGCAGCCTACGGATGTGGGATTTCTGTTGCTTGCCCAGGCGCTGGAACAAGTGGGACGTGTGGATGAGGCAAAGATTATTTGCGAGCGCGTGACGCGCTTCTCGCCCAATCTGTCGGAAGCGCAGAAAGAAGCGGAGTCGCTGCTCGCCGGGAAATAGGCGCTTCTCGAACGCCCGCTGGAACTTTCCCAACGCCCGCCAGAACGACTGAGCTTCGCTCCGCTGGACGGACGAGTGCGTCCCTACGTGAATTTCTTATTGTTTTATTTCGTCCTTCGCGACTATGCCGTCTTTAATGTAGACGATACGATGCGCGTACTCGGCGATGTCGTGCTCATGCGTGACGAGAACGATGGTGTTGCCTTCGGCGTGGAGACGATCGAAGAGCGCCATGATTTCGTTGCCGGTCTGGGAGTCGAGATTGCCGGTCGGTTCATCGGCGAGGATGATGGCCGGCTTATTGACCAGAGCGCGGGCGATGGCTACGCGCTGGCGCTGTCCGCCCGAGAGTTCGTTGGGCTTGTGGTTCATGCGGGACTCCATGCCGACGGAGGTCAATGCGGCCTTGGCTCGCACGGCACGCTCTTCGGAGGGAACTCCGGCGTAGATCAGGGGCAGTTCGACATTGTGCAGTGACGTGGCACGGGCCAGCAGATTAAAGGTCTGGAAGACGAAGCCGATTTCTTTATTTCGGATGCGGGCGAGTTCATCGTCGTCGAGTTCGCTGACCAGTTGTCCGTTGAGCCAATATTGACCTTTGGACGGCGAGTCGAGACAGCCGATGAGGTTCATCAGCGTGGACTTGCCAGACCCTGACGGTCCCATGATGGCGACGTATTCATTGCGCTGGATACGCAAGTTGATGCCGCGGAGAGCGTGCACCTGCTCCGAGCCCATGTCGTAGCTTTTCCACAGATCCTCGGTGGTGATCATGTAGGAGTTGGGCTCAACCCAATTCGCAGGCTTATCGATTGGGAATACTTCTGCAGTCGCCATCTTGCTCTCCTTCTCCGCGTCGGGCTCGGACACGCTTGCTCCTATAGCCGTTCTATCTTGGACGTTCTAACCGAACAGAGGTTAGGTGTCAGGTCTCAGGTGCCAGGTTTAACGCCCCCGTTGCTTGAGCCTTTTCTAAGACCTGAGATCCGAGGCCCGACAACGTTTTAACTGCTTTCATCTTCTTTTTTCGGGGCCGAGTTATCTATTTTGACACTTGTGCCGGGTTTCAGGGTACGCAAAACCTTGTAGCTGCCGGTGATCACTTCGTCACCCACTTGCAAGCCCTTCAGAACTTCGATGTCAGTGGTGCCGCTGATGCCGGTATCAACCGGGATAAATTCGGCTTTCTTCTTGCGGATCACAAATACGCCTTGCACTTCTTCCTTTTGCTTCGATGCGTCGGCAGGAGCGCTGGTGGCGGCCTGGACATTACCATTGTTTTTGCCCGCATCCTTGTCCTTGGGCGCGAGATCGGCCTGACTTCGGACGGTGAGGGCTTGGATCGGAATGCTGAGCACATCGCTGCGGGTCGCGGTCGTGATCTTCGCCGTCGAGGAGAGGCCGGGACGCAGGTCTGGAGGCGGATCGGTGAGTGTCACGACGACCTTGAAATCCTTGGCTTCTTCGCTGGTCGAAGCAGCCTGTGAGGTAGCGACACCGGTCGAGCGCACGATGGCGTTGTCGCCGATTTCGCTGACGATGCCGTGGAAAACCTTGTGTGGGATCGCGTCTATAGTTACGTCGGCGGACTGGCCGAGGTGTACGTTGACGATGTCCGTTTCGTCGACTTTGACCTCGGCGGTGATAACGGACATGTCGGCAATTGTCATCAACGTGCTGCCCGGTGAGTTCTGGATTCCAATGACAACGGTCTCGCCCTCGCGCACGGGAAGATTGGTGATCACGCCGTCAAAGGGCGCCTCGTAGGTGGTTTTTTGCAAGACGTCGGTAAAGCGTGTGAGGTTCGCCTGATTCTGGGTGATGTGTTTATCGGCCGAATCTTTCTGCGCTCTGGCTTGGGCGACTTTGGCTTGGGCTTGAGCCAATCCCGCATCGGCCGACTCCCACGCCGCTTTTTTGACGTCATAATCCTGTTTGGCGATGAGGGCAGCGTGGTATAAACCCTGGGCTCGTTCCCAATCGAGCTTGGAGTGTTCAGCGTCGGACTTGGCGCGGTTCAGATCGGCGAGCGAGGTGTTGAGCGCGGCATCGGCGGCGATAGCGTCGGTCTGAGCTGCCTGCACGGAGGCCCGAGTGGCGTTCACATCTGCCAAGGACTGCACATTCTCGAGCTGTGCCAGCAACTGCCCTCTTTGCACGCGGTCGCCTTCCTTGACGTGCAGTTTTATGATCCTGCCCATCGCGTTGGCTCCGATGTTCGCGTAGGTCTTGGGCTTGATTTCTCCGGAGGCGCTGACCACGGAAGCAAGGTTCTGTTTTTGTACTTTGCCGGTCTGCACCGTTACCAGATTCTTGCGGCTTTGGTAAACAGTCACCGAGACGATGATGACGAGCAGAAGGGCGGCGCCAACCCCGATCAATACTTTCTTCCAGGTCTTCATAGCGAAGTTACTTCCAGGTCTTCACGACCATCCTACCCGCTTGCAGACACCTCGCGATGTCAGGCTTGACTCGATTTCAGGTACTGAATGAGTGAAACACACCTCGGTCGCGCATGAAACAAGTTACGTTCAGACAAGCAGGAAAGTTCCCGGATTTCCGCGAAACAGGTCGCTCCCTGTGTCACTCCGGTGGGCTTACGGAGGGTAGACACGGGACGCGAATCATTATATCGCGGCGAGGCTTCGAGGAGGTGGCGATGATCCGACCTCGGTTCAGCTTCGATCCGACGGCAAGTCAACCTTGGTTCGGAGAAGGGATGAACCGCAAGACACGGATTCTTAAGGGATTTAGAAGAGCGGCCCCGGTCGGGAAATCTTTTTTTGGCAGGCCACTTATGCTTGCCTTGTTGTATCCAATGAACATAGAATCAGGTAACAGAAGTCTCTTGTGAGGTAGGCCCTTCTATGTTCTCCACAGGTTCTCGAAGTCTTTGTTCGGTTGGGCTGCTGTTTGGCGCAATGATTTTGGGTTTTGGCGCCTTCTCGCAAGCCCAGGACAAGGGCCCCGGAGACGCGGGTACGTCTGCCCAGGGAAGCCAAGTCGATCCTCTAAAGCGTCCGATCCCGGAAAAGCAGAGGAAAGCGAACGCTAAGGCGCTTAAGATCGAGTTGAGCAAGACGTACCGGAAGTGGCTGGACGAGGACGTGCGCTGGATCATTACCGATCAGGAAAGATCCGCGTTCATGCAACTGTCGAACGACGAAGAGCGCGACCAGTTCATCGAGGCTTTCTGGCAGCGGCGCGATCCTACTCCCGATACGGAAGAGAATGAGTTTAAAGAGGAGCACTACCGGCGTATCGCGTACGCCAACGAGCACTACGCAGCAGGTATCCCAGGTTGGAAGACCGACCGCGGCCGGACTTACATCGTGTTTGGACCGGCGGATGAGATTGACTCCCACCCCTCGGGCGGCAGCTACGAGCGGCCGATGGACGAAGGTGGCGGCGAGACGTCGACGTTCCCATTTGAAACCTGGCGGTATCGCTACCTTGAGGGTATTGGCCAGGAAGTAATGATCGAGTTCGTCGATACGTGCATGTGCGGCGACTACCACATGACGATGGATCGGTCGGAGAAAGACGCGCTGAAATACACGCCAAATGCTGGGTTGACGCTGTACGAGCAACTGGGCATGACGCAGAAGGCGAGCCGTTTCACCGGCGGGAATGGTATCGAGCAGTTGGGCAGTTCCCCTTTTAATAAGGATCTGCAGACCAAGGAGTTCGACCGCCTGGAACAATTTGCCAAGTTGCAGGCGGCGCCTGCGGTGAAGTTCAAGGATCTGGAAGAAGTGGTCAGCCACAAGATCACCGTCAACTTGATGCCGTTCGATGTGCGAGCGGATTTCGTGAAGGTGACGAGCGACACAGTTCTGGTTCCCGTCACGATTCAGATCAAGAACCGCGACGTCACTTTCCAGAACAAGGACGGTATAGAACGCGGGACCGTCAATATTTTCGGGCGCGTGACCACACTGACGGGCAAGATTGTACAAACCTTTGAGGACACGGTGCAGGTCGATGTGCCGGTGGAACTGCTGCCGAAGACAGCGGAAAATTCCTCGGTGTATTGGAAGGCGCTGCCGTTGCGCATCAGCCAGAATCGCTATCGGTTGGATATTGTAGTGAAGGACGTGAATGGAGATCGCACGGGGAGTTGGGAGCGTGCGATCGTGATTCCGGACTTCAGTGAAGATAAATTAAGCAGCTCAACATTGATTATCGCCGACCAGATGGAGCCGGTGGCGACGAAGAATGTGGGCACCGGCAGTTTCGTCATCGGAGCCATGAAAGTGCGGCCACGCGTGGCGCCATCTGACGGCAAGCCAATCATGTTTAAACGCAATCAGAAATTGAATTTCTGGATGCAGGTTTACAATCTAAGCGTAGACGAAAAAACGCACAAGCCCTCGGCCACAATTGAATACAATGTGACCGACGCCAATAATAAGGCCGTGATCCATACTGTCGAGTCGACGGACACGATGGGTAATGTGGGCGACCAGGTGACGCTGCAGAAGACACTTTCCGCTGCGAACCTGCAACCGGGCTTGTACAAGATCGAGATCAAAGTGAACGACAACCTTTCCAAGCAGACGTTGGGCCCGACGGCGACCTTTGCCGTGGAGTAAACTTCTGCCTGGATCACCAGGGGTGGTGGGCGAGATGTTCCAAAAGCTCGGGTTCCTCGTAGTCGTCGTCATGATTGTCACCAGCGCGGCTGTTCCGGCGTGGTCGGGAACTGGCTCGGGTGTGATCGCAGGATACGTTCGAGATGGCAGCGGCGCGCCGCAAATGGGTGCGGCGGTGGAAGTATTGGGCTCGGCGGCCCAGGTCTTGAAGGTCTTCACCGATGATCGGGGCTTCTACTCCGTGGCCAGTCTCCTGCCCGGAACGTACAGCGTCAAGGTCAGCGCTCCTTCCTTCCTGCCTTCTCTGCGTGAAAAGATCGGCGTACGCGCCGGTACCAAACTGATCGTTAACGTTACGTTGACGACGCTGTTCGAAGCCATTCAGTTGGTTCCCCTTCGCGGTCCGGTGGACGATGACGACTGGAAGTGGACTCTGCGCTCGGTCGCGAACCGGCCAATTCTGCGCGTGCTTGAGGATGGGACGACCGTGGTCGCGCAGGCCGGGGAGTCAACCACTGACCGCGGACTCAAAGGTAGCGTAAGCCTTTTGGCGGGATCGCTTGGGCAGGGTTTCGGCAGTTCTTCCGATATGACTGCAGGGTTTGCGATGGAGCGTTCGCTGTTGTCGAGTGGCACGCTGCGGCTGAACGGCAATCTCGGCTATGAAACCGACGGCCAAGGCGTTCCATCGGCGGTGCTGCGAACCACCTACACCAATCGTTTCAACGGCATTTTTGAACCTTCACTGGCGATCACCGCCGTCAAGCTGAATTCTCCCGACGTAAATTCGATGCCGGGAGGCACGCTGCAAGCGCTGTCGGTGACCAGCTCCGATCGGATTGTGTTCGGCGACATGGTGGAGATGAAATTCGGCAGCGAATTGCAGACCATCCAGTTTATGGGGCGGGTCAATGCGTTCAAGCCCTTTGGGACGGCCGATCTGCACCTCACAAATAACACCGTGGTGGAGTATCAGTACGCTAGTTCAGTTCCGCGCATGGGGCTGGAGGATCGTCTGGGCAACGCTGGCGAAGATCGATTGGATTCGGCGTCGTCGGATTTGGGTGAAACTGCGCCGCGAATGAGTATCACCGGATTTTCGCCGGCGGTAGAGAAAGCTCATCACCAGGAAGTGTCGGTCTCCCAGCGCATCGGCAAGAACAATGTGCAGGTGGCGTTCTATTCGGACAGGATTGTCGATCCGGTGCTTATGGGTGTGGGTGAAATGACCGGGGAATCGGGCGAGGTGCTGCCTGACGTGTACTCGGGAACTTTCAGTTATCAGGGTGACGATTACTCCACGCGCGGGATGCGGGTGGTACTGCAGCGTAAGCTGCTGTCGGATTTGACCGCAACTTTGGATTACGCCTACGGGGGCGTGCTCGACCTGTCCCGTCGCGACGTTCAATTGCAGGACGCGCGAGCGTGGATCCGGACCGAGCGCCGGCAAGCGGTGGCCGCGAAGTTCAGCGGATCCGTACCTAAGACGAAGACGCGCTGGATCACCTCCTATCGCACTGCCAGCTCCCGCACATTAACACCGGTCGACCTGTTCAATACTTCGGCGGGGCAGTCCGATGCGTTCTTGAACCTCTACCTGCGGCAGCCGATTCCGGCCAGATTCTTTTCGGGTCACGTGGAGTTCGTGATGGACCTGACCAACCTGCTGGCGCAGGGGTATGTGCCGGTATTGGCACGGGACGGCCGTACTGTTTATCTGGTGCAATCGGCGCGCTCGGCCAGGGGCGGCGTAGCCTTCAATTTCTAATCGGGCTGCGATTTCTAATTCTAAGGTTCTAATTCTAAAAAGATTGGCGTTTGGCGGCGCTCTCTCCGCTGATTTTCGTCCGCTTTCGTCTCCTCGCTGACATCGCGCCCGCCGGCAATTTGCCTAGATGCAATACGACATGTAACGCGGCCAGATTCGCCGCACCAATCCCATCGATCAATTCTTTCTGTGAGGATCAGCACTGACCTTTCTCACATTCTCGTTTATAATCCCGCGATCTTAATACAACAGTGTTTGTTGTTCACGGAGCGCTGGTCGGTTCCAGTGGTCGTGACGACTAAGGAGATCCGGAAATGAAACTGCGCTCGTTGGTAGCGTTCGTTCTGTTTTCAGCGGCCATATTTGTGGGTCAAACTTTTCGTGGCACCATCCTTGGCTCGGTGACCGATCCTTCTGGAGCGTTTATCGCCGGCGCGACGGTCAAAGTGCGAAATGTCGGTACCGGCCTGGAGCGTACAACGACGACCAGTGCGGATGGCAGTTACTCGGTGTCCGAATTGCCCGTCGGAAAATACCTGGTCACGGTAACGCAGACCGGATTCCAGACCTCGGTCACCAACGACGTCGAAGTGGACGTTGCGACCCAGCGGCGGGTGGACGCACAATTGAAAACCGGCCAGATCACGCAGACGGTTGAGGTGTCGGGCGGGGACCTTCCCGAGATCGAAACCCAAAGCAATGAACTGGGAGGCGTGCTCACCGCCAAAGCGGTCGAGGACTTGCCCATCAACGGCCGCGACTACACCAAGTTGATTTTCTTGAATCCCGGTGTCGCAGGCTCGCCGGATCAGATCACCGACTCGCCGGGATCGTATGGCGAGTTCTCGATGAATGGAGCCCGCGGCCGCTCCAACAATTACATGCTCGACGGCACCGACATGAACGACGGATACCGCAATGATCCCGCCATCAACCAGGGCGGCGTGTTTGCTGTTCCGTCCGCAATTTTGCCGATCGGCGCTATCGAAGAAATGAAGGTGCTTTCCAACTTCCAACCGGAGTATGGACGGAACGCCGGCGCCGTGGTCGATATCGTGACCAAGAGCGGCACGAACGCTCTCCATGGGGAACTGTTCGAGTATTTTCGCAACGATGCGCTCGATGCGCGCAACTACTTCAACACCTCCGAGCAACGTGCTCCGTTTCATAACAACCAGTTTGGCGGCTCGCTTGGCGGACCGATTGTGAAGAACAATACCTTCTTTTTTGTGGACTATGAAGGCCAGCGCGAAGCTGTCGGCACGGTAACGCTTGCCTGCGTGCCGGAGGGTACGGGCCCCGGGGGGGCGCTAAGCCCCAATGATGCGAGTAACCCGGTCATTGCTAATCTCATTGCGCAAGACAATCCCTGGCCCGCCCCGAACATTCCTGGAGTCCACTCGACGGACTTGGGCTGTCCGAACGGCCCGAACGCATCATTGATTACTCCATCATCGAACAATCTCAGCAGCGTTATCGCCAAGGTGGACCACAGTTTCAACGCCAACAATCTTCTCACCGGGCGCTATTTCTTTGGTGACAGCACCCAGTCGTTTCCGCTCTCGCTAACCGCTTCGGGCAGCCAGCTTCCAGGTTTTAATACCATTACTCCGACGCGCGTCCAGTTGGTGTCTCTCTCTTACGTGCACACAATTAGCGCCAACATGGTGAATGAGCTTCGCTACGGCTGGAACCGGTTCGCGGAGGGGTTCTTCCCGCAGGACCAAAATTTTCATCCGAGCTCGGTAGGGCTCTGCGCCGCGAGTTCGCTTGCCGATTGCGCCGGAGGAGGAATGCACGACTCCGGCATGCCCGTCCTGCTGGTTTCGGTAACTCCCACGGGAGCTAACAGTTTCTTCGCGCAACCCGGCTCGACTTCGGGTGATCCACGCGGTCGCGTGGACAGCAATAACCATTTCGTTGAGAGTCTTTCCTGGAAGATGGGGAAACACGATTTGAAGGCTGGATTCGAGTTCCGCCGGACGAGCATAAATCAGCAGGAGTTCCAGAAGTACTTTCGCGGCAGGTTGAAATTTTCAGACCTGGACGCATTTCTCGCGGGAACGCCAGAGGGAGGTGCATTTGGAAGTCTCCAATACTCCGCCAATAACACCTCACGCCATACTTTCGAAAATAGTTACGGTCTTTACCTGCAAGATAGTTTTCGTATAACCCCCCGACTAACCGCGATCTACGGCCTGCGTTGGGACTACTACGGAGTTGTCCAGGAGAAGAACGATCTGTTCGCGAACTACGTGGTGTCGAGTTTCAACTCCACGACCGACATTGGCACTGGTTCATTGACCCAAGTGGGCACAAACGGTTTGAGCAAATTGTATCAACCGGACTACAAGAATTTTTCTCCCCGTGCCAGCCTCGCCTGGGATGTGGGTGGAAAGAGCAAGACCGTGGTCCGTGCTGGAGCCGGTCTTTTCTTCGATGCGTTTTCCCAGGACATGTTTCTCGGACATCTGCCGTACCCGCCCTACTATGCTCCAGGGCCGGCGTACGGCAACTTCGGACCGAGCCCCGTAACCGCGGCCGGACTCAATCCCAACTCCGCGACAATCAGCGCGGGCACGCCTGTTTACGGAACATCCGGATGCAACATCCAGGTCGAGTGCGACATTTTCGGAGCTGACCCGAACATCAAGACGCCCTACATGGAGAACTACAACATCAACATCCAGCAACAAGTAACAAATAAGATGACGTTACAGCTGGGGTACGTGGGATCACAGGGACACCGGCTCTTCCGCTTTTATGATATTAATCAGCCGACGAATGCGGTTGTCACAGCTTGCGATACCGGAACGCCGGCGCTCCCGGGCTGTGTAGGTGGGAGCATCAACGATTTTTCAGTGCCGCGACCCTTCAGTTCGCCGTATGGCGCTGGCACTCTTACCAAAGAGGGTGCAATTTATGTTTTCCAGGAAAAATCCACCGGAAAATCAAATTACAACTCACTGCAGGTAAGCTTCAAAGTCAACGGCTGGCACGGGATTACATCGGCCGTGAATTATGTCTACTCGAAATCGCTCGACAACTCCAGCGATCTCGAAGACTTCGTGGTGAACGCCGCACAACCTCAAGACAGCAACAATCCGCAGCGGGAAAAAGGGCCCTCGAACTTCAACATTCCTAATCGCTTCACCTGGGTTTTCGCCTACGAGTTGCCGAATCTAGGCGGGAACATGCAGCGGCTAAAAAATGGTTGGGGTTTCGACAGCACCGTCTCCCTTCAAAGCGGACAGCCCTTTACCATGAATTACAATGCCGAGGACGACTACAGCGGTGGGGGCGACGGTTACGATCGGCCCGACGTCGTCGGCCCCATCGTGTATAGCAAGCGCGACCCGAGCAATTACATCAACCTAACGTCCTTCGCCATGCCGTGCACCAACAACGGGAGCCTTTCAGGTTTTGCTTCTGATTGCGTCCCCGGAACTCGCCACTACGGCAATCTTGGACGCAACTCGCTGGTCGGGCCGACTTACAAACAGTGGGACTTCGCTCTACACAAGGACACGAGCATCACTGAACGCGTAAAGGTCCAGCTGCGTGCCGAGTTCTTCAACATTCTGAATCATCCGAATTTCTCCAGCCCGCTTCTGCCCGGGTTTATAGCTGACCCCGCGTCGAATCTTCCACCGCCCGGTACGGGTTGCGGTTGCGGCTTCCAGCTCGTCAATGGGCACGAAGTTGGCGGCCAGCCCAACAATCCTGGATACCACCTCACCGCTACCGGCGACGTTGGTATCGGGAACCCGTTCCTGGGCGGAGGTGGTCCGCGCGGGATTCAGTTGGCGGCCAAGTTCACTTTTTAGCTTTTTGGCCTCGCTTGCTTTGCCGACTCCTCCCGCAAATCTGCGGGAGGGGCTGGATCTTTGAGTTGGCTCTGTTGCCCACGTTTCCCAGCAAACTGGAGTACACTTCCACAGCATATGACGGAGAAGACTTCGCCTACGGCTTCTACGATTGAGAAGCGTTCGGGTCAGCGCGTGCCGGTTCGTGTCCCGGTCAAGGTGCGCCATGAGGGCAACGAGCTCGAGGGTCTAACTCGCGATCTGAGCTCAACGGGAATTTTTTTGTATTCAGAGTCGAAGATGAAGGCGGGATCGAAACTGGAGCTGGTCATCATGCTTCCTCCCGGGCTGGGATTGGGGTCTGGAGGGTGGACGCTGTGCCAAGCCTCGGTCGTGCGGGTGGAAGAATCAGGGGAGAAGGGGATCGGGATTGCCGCCACCTTCGACCGCATCGAATGTCTGCCGGAAATCAGCTGACGGCCGGCGCGAGCGAGGGAAAAGACTAGGCGCCCGATCGTGGTTTTTTCTCAAGATGATTCATTGCAAATAATTTGTGCGCAAAGATAAAAAGATTGCTTCCCAATGCCCCATCTGCGGTGCAATAATGGCCCGCTTTAGAAGTGGAGGCGGAATGGAACGCCTTTTCTGGGTAGGTAGGACATGTGGACTGAAAAACTCACCGATGGTGTTCTTGCAGTGGACACGCCGATCGGACCTCGATACGTACGGCCAAATGTTTTGCAGCGCGCATATCTGATTTGGACCTTCCGGAATTTCTTCTCTCTACCGCAGCAAGTGTTGCGTCCCTGGGAACGCCGATTGATCGATCGTCTATGGAGTGAGAACAGGTTTGTATCCTTGTCGGCAGCGGGTGCGCCCGACCGTACGGTGATTGGAAGAGTGGAGCGGCGAGCGCCATTTGCAGCCGAGGTTCTACCGTTTCGGAACTCGTCATCCGAATCAAATCCGGCTGGAGCAGAGCAACGCCGGGAAGCTGCGTCGGCATAATTGCGAAACCGAGCCGGGGCGACCGCCGGGCTTGGACTCTATTCAAGATTTACGAAATCAAACTGCGTCAGTGGAAACAGTGTGTCGAAGTAAACTGCCGACATGGCTCAGTCGCGCAAAGAATGGCGCTCGAGCGGATGCTATAATCACAGTTTGTCCCTACCTTTAGCTGTTGAATTGTTGGCAGCGGGCGCGTAGCTCAATTGGCAGAGCAACTGACTCTTAATCAGTAGGTTGTAGGTTCGATTCCTACCGCGCTCACCATCTTTTCAATCACTTACCGGTGATTTGCAAACCGATTTTTCGAGGTGTGCCGTAAAGTGTGCCGTAACTCAATCCGGCTGCGCCCGTTTCTCTGCTGCTGTGTCCTGATCGAGCGCAGCGCGCACGATCTCTAGCTCGGGATGCTGATACTGCATCGCAGTCTTCACATCCCTGTGTCCCATGGTTCTCATGACGGCAGCCAGGTTTCCGGTTCTCTTCAGAATCCGAGTGCCGTAATCATGTCGCCCACAATAGAGAACAAGATCGTCCGGTAGCCCAGCCTTGACTCTGGCTTCCTGAAATCTCTTGGTCATTGTGGTGAGGTGAGCAGACTGGGCGCGCTTCGATGGGAAAACCCACCCTGCGTGCCTCCCTTCACACCGCTGCTTAAGAATGTCAAAGACGCGATTGCTCATCGGCACGCGTCTCCTTCCTTCTTCAGTCTTGCTGTCCGGCACGAAGATCACGCGACTTTCCCAATCCAGGTTCTCGATGCGCATCCGGTAAAGCTCTCTTTGGTTCCGCATGCCCGTATCGCGCATCATGATGATGATGTCCCGGAAAAGCTGAAGGCTGCGTTTCCGCCAGTTGCAGGCAGCAGCGCCGGCCAACAATTTCTTTTCCGCTTCTTCGTCAAGCCTGAGTGAACGTCCGTATTCCTTCATCAGTTTCATTTTCGGAGCGTGGCGAATCAGTTGCCACTCTTCCGCTTTGTGCAACATCCTTCTTAAAGTTCTCAGTGCGCAATTTGCATTCGAGGACGCGCCGGAGAACCTCATCGTTTCGATCACGTCCTTGGTGATCTGATCCAGTCGCATGCCAACGATGGTCGTCGTCTTTATGAGTCGCCAGCCATCGCGGTAATAGGTTTTGGTTTTGTCTTCCAGTCTGACCTTATCCAGCCATTCCAGGAAGCGCCGGGAAAACTCCAGCAGCACAGGAGCTTTTTTCGGAAGCAGATCTGTATTCTCGACCACTCTTGCGAGTTTCAGACCAGCAACCTTTGCTGCCCTGGCCGCTTTTGATTCGTTGGTTGACCCACGGTAGCGTTGGCCGCGCACCGTGAAGTCATACCAGTAAAACTTGGACTTCGCTTTCTTAAACAGCTTCACGAGATTCCTCCATTGCAGCCCGCACGGAAGCGACTCGTGTGTTCTTCTGGATGTATTCCAAAAGGACATTCACATCATAACTAACCCGACCTTGCAGTTCTATCCAATTTGGTCCCACTCCCTCAGCGCGCCAGCGTTTCAATGTTGCTACTGAGCGTCCGAGAATCTCCGCGGCATTGCGCGTGTTGACGAGTTGGGGCATGGCTGGTTTTTTCATCACGATTGGCTGGGGCATGGTTCATCTACTCCTGGGGGAGACGTATTTCGCTCCTCGGTGACGACATTGCCCTTGACGGTAGCGCACAAGTACACATATAGTCAATATGTATCGTTACTTATTTATTCGCTGTAACCAGAAAAGGGGCTTCATGGTTGAGAACGCCGCGACGCCGCAGCAGCCCGTGATCTCGATTCGCATCTCCGATGCTCTGCGCTTAAGGCTTGAGACTTTGAGGAAAATCATATCCCTCAAGAGCGGCCAAACTGTCTCGACATCCGAGGCGGCAAAGCAGCTTCTGGAGTCTGCCCGAGATGACCGTCTTGAGTTGGTGAACTTGCTCAGTGAGCCGACCGATTCCCTGCTGAGAATTCGTGGGAAGGCAGACTCAGGACTCCCGCTTTCGCAGGCGGAATGGACCGTGGTGGCCCATTACTGTGCGGTGGGAGCGGAGTCATTCATGAATACCGCTCAAGGCCAGATTTCCTACGAGACGCTGGCCGAAATCCTAGAGGCATTCCTTGCGGCTTACGTCATCGTCCGCAAATCGAAGAATTCCCGACTGGACTTTGTATACCTGATGACTCTTCCAGGGGACAAACAGGTGGAAGCAAAGGAAGCAAATGATGTTGGAAACGAAGACGTTCGCCGGGTGGTGACACGCACCATTCAGATGCTAAGGAACCCGGCTCAAAAGCGGCGCAAACCGATCCTCGCAGTGCGGAATCTCTATCGACTTCTTGATGAGGAACAATTCCCGAATATTGAGAAGCTGAACGATGCACTTTGGAAGCATTGGACGGCTCTGTGGAAGGTGTGCGCGCGCGGCCACTATTCGCTTCACCGAAAGCCCCTGCGGGAAAAGGCGCCTGCGGAGACAAACGACGAGGATTTTGAGCTTGCGGTTCAGCCGGCATTGCCCTCCTTGGAAGAAGGCGGATACCGCCTCGATCTGGTGCGGGAAGAGGGGAATGAATTCTCCCCTCGTTTGGAGTTTCCCGGAACCCTTACCCCGCGGTATCCGGTGGTTGGATATCCGAGGATTGCGGAGTTCCGAAGGCTGCTGGAGGAGCTCGATTTGGAGCGGGACCTTTGCCAATGGCAAGGCTACTACTTCTACGCGCACACGGCGATCGTGGAAAACGAGCAGAGGGGCGTATTTTTCTTTGCGCGGGAGAACGGAATCGCTTTCCGATTCCCGATGGAGCACTGGCAGTCGATTCGGAATCTGTTCCGCCGCGCTTGGCAGGCCCCCGAAGTGATCCATACGTGGGAGGCTCAGA
>CAVZPJ010000012.1:0-19263 GCA_963777035.1 uncultured Acidobacteriaceae bacterium
TGCAACTAGCACGTGACCGGAAGTTGTGGGGGTTGAACGCCGGCGGTTTTATGGAGGGCCTGTCAAGACGTGGAAAAGGGGGAGCACAGACTGCTATGCAAATCGCCGATGTGCTGCAACCAATCGTTGGGCCCGCGACAAGAGATTTGTTTGACACGGGAACTCGTTCGCAATTGTGACAAAACTCACATTTCGCTGTGACGCTGGACAGTGCAGTCCTTCAGGAGTTCTGATGGAATCGATGCAGGGCCAAATTTGCGTCCTGGGGCACAATTCATCCGACGAACTGCCCTGCATCCTAGTCGTATGTTTTATCGTCCCCAGTCGCGGAGCGGTTGGGGACTCAACAAGCGCACCCTCCGCTCCCGCAGCGCAAACCGAGGTCCAGCAACCTGTCCCCGAGCCTCAGTTTTGTGCGTGCATTTTCCTCGGCGGATGACGTAAGACGGTCACACCCTCGTTCTGGGTCGGACGCTCGACGTGATCGCAGGGCACAAGGACGTTGAAACTCCCGTTAATACGTTGCGATCACCATCGGCCGTGACAACGGATTCGAATCACCATGTCTTTGTCGCTGATCCCGGCGCTAATGCCGTACACGTCTTCGATTTTACTAGTTCAAAATACTCTCTTCTGGAAACGGGCCGCGACCGTTTGGGCACTCCGGTCTCGCTGGCCGTGGACGGTAAGGATAATTTGTATGTCGTCGACAAGACCGCACGAACAGTGGTCATCTACGACTCGGCTGGAAAGTTTCGGGGACACTTTTGGGCTCTGCGAGGAGGGGAATCATACTTTGACGATCCTGCGGGGATCGCGATCGATAGAACTACCGGACTCGTTTACGTCTGCGACAGGCAACGTCACATGATCATTATTATGGACGACCGAGGGAAGCTTATCAGCAAGATTGGGAAGCGCGGCGGGGGTGACAAGCCAGGCGAGTTCAGATTCCCGAGCCAGCTGGTCGTGGGACGTGGTGAAGTATTTGTGCTCGATGCTGGGAACACGCGCATTCAGATCCTCGATACGGCGGGCCATTTCCTGCGGGCCATTAACCTTGCCTACGAAGATAATCGCACCGGCTTGGCAGTGGACGACCAGGGCAATAGTTACGTTAGCGATCCAGGTCTTAACCAGATTGAGGTCTTCGGTCACGACGGGGAGCGGCTCTACACATTGGACCTGTCGACAGTCAAAGGCGCAAACTCTATCCAACCGTCGGCCCTTTGGGTTGACGCCGGCTATTGCCTTTACGTGGTGGATTCTCGGAGCAATCGTGTCGGTCTGTTTCAAATCAGCGGACAAAATGCGCCGCGATGTCAATGACTTCTTATCGATGGCGAATGATGAACTGATCGTCTCCGTTCGTTGCTAGCGGCGATGCACTCCGGCGTGGCACGCCGCGCAGAGCGTGATTAAGTTTTCTTCGGAGTCGGCCCCCGAGTGGCTGCGGAGCTCTCTGTGGTGTACCTCAAGATTCGACATCACGCCGCACGATTGACACCGCCAGCCATCGCGACTCAGGATCTGCTGGCGCAGACTTTCGTATGATAAAGGGTCGAGTTTCGTAGGAGCAGCTTTGGGATGAATCATTTCAAGACGCCTTCTCCACCAGGTTTTCGAGGAAGGTCCGTTGCTGTTCTCCAGGCAAGAACTTGTAGTAGCGCGAGATCGAATTGAGCAGGATTTCTGGGTTGCCGTTATCCAGGTGCGCGCCGGCCAGGAAGTCGGCACAGATCATCTCCAGGCAGTATCCGCGCGATTTGTCCGTGCCGAGCATCAGTGCGGCCGTTTCGATCGCTTGCTCGATCACCGGGATCTGGCTCTTGTAGACCTTGAAGTAGATCAGTTCCGACGGCTCCTCTTCCCTTCCCGTCAATTCCTTCTCCACTGCCCGCCTGAAGTCCTCCTTCGGCAGTTCTCGCGCTTTGTGCAACCAGGTTGCACAATCGAAGTCCTGACCGTCCCGACGCGCGATCTTCGCCAGTTCCAGCCCCTTCGTCCATCCCACTTCCTTCAGATCCTTCCGCGCCTGTGGCGGCAGGTGCTCGTGGATCGACATCAGGTAGTATGCCTTCCTTCTCGATTCCGGGAACCGTCTCGACAGGAACTCGTCAAACGACTTCAGGTTCTCCAGCCTCCAGTACTGTCCCGCTCGCACCTCGCACAGATACCTTCCAAGGTCGACAAAGCGAGTGTCGCGCTCCATCTCTTTCTGCCGCTCCCACGCCAGGATCTCGTCGATCTTGGTCAGAACGAACAGTGCTCGCTTGCGATTGAGCTTTGGCGGCATCGGCGGATACCTAGTAAAGAAGTTCGTCAAACAGACCAAGATCAACTCCTGGCTTGCGCACGAGTCCAGCTTCGACTAGATCGGGCTTATCGAGGCAAATCCCGATGAAGGGGCAGGTCGTGCAAGGGTTTTGGGGAAAGCGGATACCGCTATGCGGCAGGAACAGTCCAGACTCGATCCGTCGGACCGTGTCACCGACCAGACTTGCGAACTCCTGACGTTGTTCCTCGGAAATGGTGGCCCTTAGGTATTGCACTTCAACCAGGCGCTTGCGGACGAAAACAACCTGGGCAACTTCGTCGATTCCCGTCATCCAGGAATAGCAGACAAGTTGCGGATCCAGTGCGGAAATGCCTGCCGGTTCTTCTGGATATCGCGCAGAGGTCGTTTTCCATTCCAGAAGGCACGGTGTGTCGTCGAGTTCCCCAATCGCGTCAACGTACGAAACAAAATCGTTTCCAGAGCTGAGAGTCCGCTTGAACTGGATCTGCTGGGTAGAATGCGGTTGTTGAATTTGAACCCGCCCGTCCTGGGCGAAGCGTTCAAGCAACTGGATGCCTTGCTGCAGCATGCGATCCCAGGTGTCGTTGCCGGAGTAGGTCAGGTCCATGTCCTTGCATACGCTCCACTGCGCGAACAGCACCGCCGTCGGGTCTTCACGGCGAAACAGGGCGGCAACGGCTTGTTCGAACGCTCGGCCAAAGAGCATGGCGGCACGAGTGTCTTTTTCTTGCCACCCGTCCAGGTAGCGGTGCCGATAACGGCGTGGACAGCTGAGGTACTGGCTGATCTGGGTGTAAGAGTAGGTCATCGGGATGCCTCCGCAGGGTTGGAGTGAGAAGCACTCGATATGGGAGTAGTGGACAGTTCTTCCCACTGGCTGGCCGGAGCGAAGCCGTCGAGATTGATAAGCGAAATGCCGTTGATCACGGTGTGGCTGATCTTGACGACACCGCGGAGTCCGGGCAAAGCCTTCTCGTCGACCTGTTCGTGGGCCAGAAGTTCTGGGTCATATAGAAAATCCCGCAAAAACCAGCCGAGCTTCCACATTGCCTTCTGGGTGCAGTAGAGACGACCGACAATGGGCTGACCGGCCAGAGTCCGGGGTTCGAGGACCGAGAGTCGGAAAACATAGAACGGTTTGTGAGCATGCCAGCGGAACTGGGCGCCATCGACGCGAACGAGGAAGATGCCGTCGGGAATTTCGGGACGAGAATCGCGGGCAGTTTCAGCGAGACCTGGGACTTGGCGTTTCATGCGACCACCTCCTGCGTTGGGCGCATGTAGCTATTGAGTTGGCAGATCAGGGCATTGCGGTCTTTCTCGGCCCAGTCGGCCAGCTGCTGGACGAAGTTCTCAACCTGTTCCCTGCTGGCGTCGCGCAGCGTCTTTGTGCCGCAGAAGTCGACGGCGTAGGCTTTTACGAGCTCGGCATCGAGCTTGTGCTGGCGGATGATCTGGCAGAGACGGTCGCGAACCTTTGGGCCAGCGCCGTTGCCGTTGCCGCTCGCATTCTGTAACGGGAGTTTCTCGCCTGTGTTCGGAATTGTTCCGATTTCTTCGACCGAGCAGATGCCGATGCCGTAGGCCTTACGCAGGGCGCGGTTGACGGCTCGAGTCTCGGCCACGCGCATTTCGGCGCCTTGGACTAACGAAGAGATATTGGAGGAATCAGCATCCCCATACCCGACGAAGCCTTTGCAATTCTCGGATCTGAAGACGGTTGCTCTGAATGCCCAGCGTCCCGCAGCTGGATCGCAAAATGCTCTGACAGCCCAGACTCGGATACCAGCACAGTGCCTTCGGTTCGCGAGACTTAATAACCCAGTATGCGTGACGTACCAATGGTTGTTGAGATACAACACGTGTCCGCCAAGAACCGATAATCGGTGTGTGCAGAAAAGAGATCTGAACCTGGCGATAGCAGAGTCCCCCAGTGGTCCCCAGATTTTCTCGGCCTGCGCGAGTTCCTCGTCTAGCACCTTTCTTTTCTTGTTCATAGTGGCTCCGATTTCCTCGTCGATATCTACCAGAGCGCTCTAGTAGATAACTTACGATACTAGAGCGGTCTCGTATCGTCAAGAAAAATATCGAAACTGTTCAGTAAACATCCCACTTGAACCCAGATGGACTACGACTCTTTTTCTCGCGTATCCTGTTCTCCTCCGATGACGAAGAAAAAGAAAGCAAAGAATCCCAATGCCGTCGCCCTTGGACGCCTGGGTGGCCTCAAAGGTGGCAAGGCGCGAATTGCTCTGCTGACCCCGGAAGAAAGGCGAGAACTTGCGCGCAAAGCGGTTCAGGCAAGGTGGGCAAAGGATAAAGCGCGCAAGCTAAAGCATTGACGCATTTGGCCCGCGCTAAACTGTCAGAACGGCATCGCGGAATGCCGCGACACTAGTCATCAAATTGATCTGCCTCCCTTGGGCAAGTGGCGATAACGCAACACATCATTCCGAAGGGCGACGCTCTCGACCAACTTTTTCGCTACGAGACAACCATCGAGCGAAGCGTTACTCGTGCTTTCGATCGACTCGATCGCCTGCAGAGCCGCCCCAAGACCAGTCCTAGCGAGTCGGAACAAGAGTTCTTCCCCACAGTCCATGTCGGTGCAGTTCGACCCCGTCGAAACCCGGCGGGCGAGGAACCAGACAGCAGCCTGCGCTCTGCAGAACATCACACTCCATCGTGTCCACCATCACTGCTGCTCTGTAGCCTCGCGAATGCACACTCTTGATAGACTCGAAAGTCGGCCCAGAATGACAAAGGAAACATTTGCGGATGGGGAAAGCGGTAAGCCTTCAGTCATTTCGAAGATGATTGAAGAAAAACACGACCGACCTCAAAAGTCGTGGGATTGGCGCCCGCCGATCATCCTTGTTGTCGCTGTCGTCGTCCGGGTGCTTTACATAATCACTTTTAAACCCTGGTGGGGTCTGGACAGTGAGCACTACTCGCGGCCGATGGTCGAATGGGCCCATGGTTACTTCAGCGACGGGATGCGAACACCCATTTACCCTCTGTTCTTGGGGATGTGCCAATGGTTGTCCGGTGCGCAACCCGCCATGACATTGTCGATTTTATCCGCCGAAATCGTCCGCGACCTGCAATGTGTTCTCGGACTAGTCGCCGTCTATCTCCTTTACGACACCCTTCGCATACTTGATGTACGAAACACCATCGCCTTTGTTGCAGCACTTTTCTTCTCCATCACAACTTCCATTTGCGTCGTTGAGATGGCGATCCTTACGTTGTCGTTATCCGTCTTCTCGCTTTTGCTGGGAATCTGGCTCTACGCGAGAATGATGCGGAACATTCAAAGGGGCAAGAGCGGAAGAACGCTGGCCATACTTCTAGGTTTGGCGGTTGCTTTTGCTGCACTTGTTCGTCCCGACAATCTTGTTTTCTTTGCCGTCATCCTGCTCGTGACTGCCGCATTCGCCATTCGTTCTAACTTCGTCCCTTCGCGCGCCGTTTTAGCGCGCCGGTTGCTCGTGGTTTGTCTGTTGATCGCAACCTCAGCCGCTCCGCCTATCCTCGCGTGGACAACATGCAATTACATCGGTACCGGGCACTTCCGCATGACGAACATGATGGGTCTACAGATGAGTCAGCCTGTCTATAACATGTTTGACCAGGTTGATCCCGAGGACAAAGTTTTCGGTGCCATCATGACGAAGTACTACCGGTTGTATAACCAGCATGAAATTAACCGTGAATATATGTGGCGTGGAATGGAGGAACTCACAAGCCGTGCGTCGGAAATGCCGTTTTCCATTCCGGCCAATGACAATGACCGGCGAGGCAAGTTGGGCAATTGGGTTTACCGCTGGGCAAGCGATCAACGGAGACTGCCTTTGAATCTATCCACGGTTGCGTGGATCAATTATTTACAAAGTGTCGAGTGGAAGCTCATCAGGAAACATCCACTCGGCTATCTACAAAACGCCGCCGACAGCTTTGTGCGCGACAGCTTTGACTTCGCGCCGAAGTTTCCGGCGCCAGACGAGAAAACCGATCCAATGGCAGTAGAGGGCGGCAGCGTTTTAAAGAGCACGACCGGCCTACAAATAATTCGTTGGCCAGGAATGCTTCAAGCTCCTTTTCTCACCGCTTTTTATGTTGTGACCCTTACCTATGTTCTATTCGGTCCGCTGATCCTACTGAGCGGCGCTTATGGTAATAGAACAAGTGATGTGACCGTTGTTGCGCTTGCCATGGGAACAACGGCCACCATTATTGCGTTCTGCTTGCTGGAGTCCTATCACAATCAATACGGAATTCCTTACATCGCGATATTGCTGATATGCGCCGCATACACGGTCGAGAACTTTGGCCGGATCTGGAAAGTGATGAAAAGCAACGACGCGTAAAAGGCCGGTGGCGCACTCTGCATCGGGCCGCTCGTCGACGCGTACAAGAAAGGCGGGACTGGATTGCTGCAACGACTGATCGGTCGGCTCAGCACCAAATCCTTTGAGTGAGACGAAAGCAAGTGGCTGGCGGTGCTTCTGAAGTTTGCAATTGCACCACTACAAACAAGACCTCTGCAGCAAAACCTGCAAGACAAAACCTGATCGTCCTGAAATTCCTTCCCAAGATTGCCGAAGACCGCCCGGGGCCAAATGGACGTTACCAAAAGACAGAAAACACGCCCCTGCGGGCTGATATTGTCTGGACTTCCAGAAAACTCCGGCTAAACTGCGAATTAGGTCTGAGATCCACAGTCGGATGTACATCATGTCAGGAAAACTCACCAGCCTGGGCAGACGATTGGCCAAGGTAGAGCGGCAACTGATTGACGAAGCGAGACGCGAAGGTATGGCGGGATGTATCTGCAGCGCGATGACATTGGCCGATGCCGACAAACCAGAGGAATTCGAAGCGGAGATGAATGAGCCGTGTCCAGCCCACGGATTGCGTCGGCTGGGCATGCTACTCCAAGTACGGCAGATCGGCAGTAAGGTTGCCAAGATCGATCAACTGTTGGAGATTTACGAGGCACGTCAATCCCGAAGGAAGCTCCGTCTTTCGCGACTTCGCCAAGCCGGACTTGAGCTCAAGAATGCCTGCGAAAACCTTGATCGGCGTTGTAAGGCGAGCGCCAAGAATGGCAAACCCTGCCGAGCCGCCGCGACCGAAGGCGGCCTCTGTTTCTTTCATGCCAATCCCGACAAGGCCTCTGAGCTCGGTCGGATCGGCGGCAGAAGGCATCGCCCTGTTCACGGCGAAAACGCGGATCCGTTGCCCAAGTTGGAGACTGCAACTGCCGTGCCAGGTGGACTGGCGCGGGTGATCACGGATCTCCAAACCGGCAAGATTCAACCCAGGATCGCTTCTGTCCTGGGGCAACTCATGATTTGGCAACTGCGCGCGATCGAGACCTCGAACCTCGAGGCGCGGATCGCAAAGTTGGAAAAACTCACGGCACCGGAGGACCCTGCTGCCGGCGAGCCGGGGCCACCACAAATAAAACTGGAACCCGGCAACCTGCCCCATGCGATTAGGCCTGAGGACTTTGGGCTGCGCGAAGCACGAGCCGCCGCCGAACAGCAGGGAGAAACACAGTGATGAGATCGGAATCCCAAAGCGAAGGATCGGCCGTACGGCTTAAGCCATCCACCCATCTGGCTTCCGACATGGCTTCCTCCCTAATAAAACACGGCTTACCATGGCTTAAGCCATCCCCGTCCCGGTAAGCCATCCCCAGCCCCGATCCAATTTCGTGCTTTCTCGATCGACTCGAGCGCCTGCAGAGCCGCCGCAAAAACGGATCCTAGCGAGGCACGCAACAAAGAGTAGCTCCCCTCATTGCGTGCCGTTCGCCAGGCAGACCACGTCGCTTTGCCTAGGGTTCGACCTCGAACACCACGCCGGCGTTTGTTTGTCCCCCGAACGCAGTGGTCCCATACAGCAGGCCGCCGGGGCCAAAGGTCACGCCTGCCTCGGGGTTACCGCCATCGGCCCCGCCCGTGAAGGTGTGCAGCACCGTCTCATTGCCGGAGGTATCGACTTTGAACACGACACCCACGCCCGCGGTGCCCCCACCGGCTGTAGTCCCGTAGAGGTTGGCAGCCGAGTCGCTGGCTAACACTACCCAGAGGGGGTAGGCGCCGTCGGCCCCGCCCGTGAAAGTGTATAGCACCGTCTCATTGCCGGATGTGTCGACTTTGAACACGACGCCCGCGCCTGATGCGCCGCCTTGGTTGGTAGTCCCGTAGAGGTTACCTTTCGAGTCTTGGATTACACCGGCGATGGGATAGGCTCCATCGGCCCCGCCCGTGAAGCTGTATAGCACAGTTTCATTGCCGGACGTATCCACCTTGAACACGACTCCCGCTCCCGACGCCCCGCCACCGTTGGTAGCCCCGTAGAGGTTGCCTTTCGAGTCGCGCATCACACCGCAGAGGGGATAGCCTCCATCGGCCCCGCCCGTGAAGCTGTACAGCACCTTCTCATTGCCGTATTGATTGATCTTGAACACAACACCCGCGCCCGACGCGCCGCCAACCTCGGCAGTTCCGTAGAGGTTGCCTTTCGAGTCGCGGATCACTCCTCCGTAAGGGTTGCCGCCATCGGTTCCACCCGTGAAGTTGTGCAGCACCGTCGCATTTCCTGCTGGACCTACCTTGTACACCACTCCATACCCGTAGCCGACGCCCGCCTGGCCGATGAAGGTAGTCCCGTAGAAGTTGCCTTTCGAATCGCGGATCACACCTCCGGTTGGTTGGCCATAACCATTGGCTTTCAGGAGATGGAAGTTGTACAACACATTCTCATTGCCGGCCCCATCCAGTTGGTACACCACACCGTGGCCTAACACGCCACCGTAGTCAGTAGTCCCGTAGAGGTAGCCGTCTGATCCAAAGATCACACCCGCGTTGTAGGGGTACTCCCCATCCGCCGAATCATGGAAGGCGTACAGGACTTTCTCGTGGCCGCTGCTATCCAACTTGTACACCACGCCCTCGCCCCCTGCGCCACCGAAGGCCTCAGTCCCATAAAGATTTCCGACCGAGTCGAGAATCACGCCTGCAAGGTAGGGCTGGTCCCCATCAAGCCCTCGCTGGCCAGTGTATAGAACCGTCTCGTTGCCGGACGTATCGACTTTGAACACCACGCCTAAGCCCGGCGTGCCACCACCGCTGGCAGTCCCGTAGAGGATGCCGGCCGAGTCGCGGACCACGCCGGCGTAGGGGTAACCGCCATCGGCCCCGCCCGTGAAGGTGAACAGCACTGTCTCATTGCCGGACGCGTCGACTTTGAACACCAGGCCCGCGCCCGATGCCCCGCCACCGCTGGTCGTACCGTAGAGGTTGCCGACGGAGTCGCGGATCACGCCTGCGTCGGAGTAGCCGCCATCGTTCCCGCCCGTGAAGGGGTACAGCACCGTCTCATTGCCGGACATGTCGAGTTTGAACACGACTCCCGCGCCCGAGGTCCCGCCGTAAGTAGTGGTCCCATAAAGGTTGCCGGCCGAGTCGAAGATTACACCATTTGGGTAAGCCCCGTCGGCCCCGCCCGTGAAGGTGTACAGCACCGTCTCATTGCCGGACGTATCGACCTTGAACACTACGCCCACGCCGTCGCCACCACTCTCATTAACCCCGTAGAGGTTGCCGGCCGAGTCGAGGATCACTGCGTAGGGATTGCCGCCATCGGCCCCACCGGTGAAGGTGTACAGCACCGTCTCATTGCCGGACGTGTCGACTTTAAACACGACTCCGACGCCAAATGCGCCACCGTTAGCAGTAGTCCCGTAGAGGTTCCCGGCCGAGTCGAGAACCACAGCATTTGGGGAACTCCCGTCGGCCCCACCCGTGAAGCTATACAGTACTGTCTCATGGCCGAACTTATCGACCTTGAACACGACTCCCGCGTTATTTGTGCCCCCACCCCCTACGTCTGAGTAGGCACCGTTGGCAGTCCCATAAAGGTTGCCTGCTGAATCGCGGACCACACCGTTAGAAGGGTATGCCCCGTTCGGCGGACTTGCAAAATTGTGGAGCACGACTTCAGTGTCCGACACCGTCGCTGCTTTACCCGTCGCTGGCTTTATTTGCCGCGGAACCTTCGGATCAAGCAGGTAAGATCGCGACCCAATCCCGTGATCCCAAAGCCCGAACTTTCCGAAAGTGCTGAAGTCGTCGCTCTTTGGTGACCAGTTTGCAAACCCACCATTGAGGTGCGATCCGAAGTTACTGGCCGCAGTCGGCCCTCCGACTTGGCTATTAGAAGCGGCCGACAGCAGTCCGAGCACGATCACCGCCATGGTTATTGTCTGCTTGAGACAGGTGGCGCGAAGCTCAGAGGATTTCCAAGCACAATTGGAGGCTTGCCGTGTCGTTCTTAAGTTTCTCATAGTTGACCTCTTGAGTGAGTGGGATGGACTACAGGCCCGGTTTGCAACGGTTCGCGGAGTATGTTCGCGTTACAAGAACGTGTCAAGCACAAACTCTCGGACGTTTCATGCTTCATAACTCCTCGATAACTCAGAGTGCACTCTTAAACACTGTTCTTTCATTTCTCTGACAACGCTGGAGCGCCAAGAGTGCCAAAATGAAATTTCTAGCCGAGGTCGGCTCGACATTCTGGAGTAAACATACCTTTAATCCGGTCGGCTGACTTATATTGTTGCCTCTAACTTATTAACGCGACATACTTCATGTCGACTGTCGTGGAGCATAATGGGCAATTCCGGCGGTCCTGTCATCCCCCGAAAGGGTGAAGGATGAAAATATTGGTAAGAGATATTGATGTTACGGGCGGGGCTCCCGCCGCCGACGAGCAACCGACGCCTGGCTCGTCAAGCAGCGTGCACGTTTAGACGAGGCAGGCTTGTCAATATCCGAATCAGTTCGCTCTGGCGACGAGCACCTGTCTTGTTAAAAATTGACCGTAGTTGTGATCGCACAGTTTCACGCGCCACACGATTCAAGTCGCAGGCCTCCGCGAGAGTATGTCCTGCGGCTAAGAGCTCAGCAAGATTACACTCGGCGGGCGTCAACCCATACAAACTCTGGAGAACGCTTGTTAGGGTTGCCGATTGTCGATCCGGGTCCGACATAAAGACAACCGCGGTTGCCTTGCCTGCTCCGGATTGGTCTTCACATGCAAAGGGTGCAATGACAACCCGGATTGCCGTCTTGGAAAGGCGGGTAATTAACATCGCCCCGCCCCGGCTTGCGACACCGTCGAAACCCGCCGCAACCGTGCGATCAATCAGCGAGCGAAGAACGAGGGATTCACTAGGCTTGCTCGCGAACAGTCTTGACTCTTTAATGTAAAGGCCAACCTTTTCATTCAGTATTTGCTCAGCCGCCCGATTGACAAACAGGCAAGAACCGCTTTTGTCGAGTAAGGCCACGCCTGAATCCAACATATCAAGCGCCCGAATGAAGGTGGTTTTGGTTTCGAGCTCAACGAGGCGAGCTCGAATCCGCAGAGCATTATCAAGGTGGGGCAGGACAAGTTGAATCAGGTCTCGTGCGTCTCTACTCGGCGCTTTATCCTTCCAACCTTTATAAAAACTGATGAGTTCAATACCCGCCGGGCGCTTAACAGTTGGAACCGCACAAAATAGCTCAATATCAAAACGGAACAGAAAGTCGTTATAGTACTCGGTTTGACTTAGCTCACTGAACGGGCAAAGCGCCTCTCCGAACACGAGCTCCCCTTCGGCTTTGTGCAGAAACCGGGGACGCCACGCATCCATTGCCCCGTAGTATTTCTCGTAAAGCGGCAGGACGTCCGGGTCTAAGCCGACCGCTGCGTGGAAACCGTAGTGGGCCTTCTTGAAGTCTTGACTGAGAATTGCAGCCCCCGACAAGTTGCACACTTTGGTGAAATTACTCAGGAAGACCGGCCATAGTTCGGGCGTTGTCGGAGCGGCGTACAGCGTCCGCAGCAGTTCTGACAAGACTTTAGCCGAAGGCACTCGCTCTCTCCTCTGCCTGCTTTGGCTCAATAGGCTATGTTCCGCAGATGATATTGAGTCCGAACTCCTTGGAATTGGGACAATTGAGGAAGCGCGGGTATCGTACATTCTATTGATGCTTGTGGAAAGAGGGATAGTGACGACCTTCGCGACTCTTCGTATTGCACAGGTCACTAGCGATTCTCAGTTGACGAGCGCCGCCTCGGCACAATCTGGCGGGTTGTTGACGCTGAGATGCTCTGGGTACGGAATTTCTCTCGGCCTTGTGAATTCCAGATGGCGCTTCTGCGCGTAAATCCAAAGATGCCAGCCCCATCGTGATGCCAGTCGCTCCTCGATCGAATGAGGAAGCAGCTTTCCGATAACCGGCAGCCAGTTCGGATTCCAAAACATGACTTCTGTTTTGACATTCTCGAATTGCCGGAACATTTGCCGCGCTGATGATTTTGAGAAAACTTGTGAAAGCGGGTTGTCGGGGCCGTCGGTATTTCGGTTGAGCATGTTTCGCATCTCTATGTAAGACCCAGGGTTTTGGCGGATGAGTTCTGCATGCCGCCGAAGATCTTGCTCTGTCTCGCCAAAGATCGCCCGAGACAGCTTGACACCCAGCTCTGTTCGAAGTAGGTGCGCGCGCAAGCGTCGGACGATTCCCAGATTTACGTAGTAATTGAACGATTCGCGATAATAAAGCATAATCACGGCCCGTCCACCTGGAGAGAGCACTCGGTGAACCTCGCGGATGGTACGGGGCGTATCGGGTGTATGGTGAAGCACTCCATGGGAATAAACGAAGTCAAAAGAGCCATCCGGGAAAGGCAAGTTCTCAGCATCGCCCTGGACAAACCTTCCTTCCAGATTTGCCAGTTGAAAACGCCGCCGCGTTATGCTCAGCGCCGCGTTCGTCAGGTCGATTGCGGTGTAATGAGTGCCGGCTCGAACGAAGCGTTCGGCCTCGCTGCCGCATCCGCAACCGATTTCGAGCACCCGCAAGCCGCGGGTTCCTTCAAAGCCGACCGCCGATTGTAGACGCGGATGCACTTTATACCTGTGCTCGTCGAGGCTCCGATAGAAGGCGGCAGTCCCGCGCGGCTCATTCGTGAACCATGAGTCACAGGGTGATTCCTGCCAGAATCTCTGAACCTGTCTTTTGATGTTTGACGAAAGCGGAGGAGATGCGGAATTCACGCGCTGTGCGGATATTGGGACCAGCGCAGGAGTGGCAAGAGTTAACGACATGGCGCCCCCATTCTCCAGGGCTCGAATAAATATCGAGAACCGGGATTCGAGATTGCGCGCATTATAGGAGCGTTACTTTGTTCGCGCCAGCTCTGAAGTAGAAGCGCTCTAAGTGTTAAGGAGTGCCGGGAAGTACGTCGTGATTGCCTCTCTTCGCCTCGGCTATGCTTAATCGCGATAACGCTCATCGAGGCTCTGAGCGCTATCGCCCGATTTCGTCGGTTGACTATAATCGGCAGCAACTTTTATTAGGAAGACACACTGATCTGCAGCGAATGGGTCGCGACGATCCACTAACAAGCGAATGCCCACATACACACCGGAATGCTGACCAGCAGACCACATCGTGCCGTTCCGCGTGATTCCGTGAGATCGGACCGGACCGCGTGACAGCTGCCGAAAGTCAATTGGTGAAACATGCCCTGATTACCCTCAAAACCCTCGCTGCGCTGCACGTCCTGTGCTTGGCGCGAACAGACGGTGCAAGCTTGCGCTAAGGCCTGCTTTCGTTACTTGGGTCAGTAGAAATGTCGCTGACTCGGGGAGTAGAGTGAGGCCCGTGGAGACTCCTGCAAAAGCGATAGGCGTGACTCTGGTCGTATGTGGCCCATGGCTCGTGGTGATCATCTTTAGCTGGATTCGGTGGGCCCGAACCAAACAGCCGCGAACCCTTTCCTCGAACTTGTCCCTGGCCGGGTTAGTCCTAGCTACGGCGTCCGTCCTGTTCGCGTTCGTGCCGTCTTCATATGCGGGTTCATTTGATGTTGCGAGACAATTGGGAGTGTGGGCTTCCCTAGTTGCCGTTTTCGTCGCCGTCTGCGGGGCTTGGCGGCCCCACCCACTGCGCTGGCGCGCCCTCGCCTGTGGTGCTGGGATGGTCGTGTTCTGGTTTCTTTCGCTGACGCTTGAATGACGTTGAGGAAAAGCCTGACCAACTGGTGCCGATTCGGCCCCGTCATCATTGACTTACTGGAGTCAAAACGGTTGATGATTGGCGATAAAGTGGTCGGCATGGTTCGCCTCAAGGGGCGCTGCGTGTCAACTGGCGCGAACGGCTCTTCGGAAGAGCGAAGCAAGGTAAGTTGACACCAATTTGCGCGTAGTGTCAGTGAGAAAGGTCACAAGTTGATGGACGCTAAGCGCCAAGAGGACAAAGGGCCAAACCTGAGTCGGCCATTTCTCAAAGGGTGAAATCGCTGGTTTCCTCAATTGACGACAACGGAATGGGGCGGGCCGCGCGGACTGGCGGAAGAAGGATTCTAGACAGGTGACCTCAAAATGGACACTCTCGCGGTCAAGCCCGTGAGGTAGGCCGTTATTCTCACTACTTTTTCTTGAGTGCGCTTGTATGAGTGGCGACGCACACCCATTTCCCGTTCAAATAAATCCACGTGTCCGTGAATCGCCCATAATGATCAAAGGGCTTACCTTGGTTGAGCCCTTTGGCGTGATAGATTCCAGCAACCACGGCCGCATTTCCATATAGGAAGACCCGCTCCTCGCTGTTCGTCATAAGGCTGGGAGCGTAGGAGAGGTCTCGATTATCTGCAAGGAACTGAGCCTTGGTCATGAAAGTACCGTCATTGTCCGTGCTGATGAAGGTATCGGCCACCAATCCGTCCAGCGCCTTCGAATCGTGATGTAACTGTGCCTGGTTCCAGCCATTCTCCAGCGCAATCAATAAGGTCTCGTTTCCTCTTGCGGTGGCAGCGGGATTTTGAGCGTCAGCCGGAGAACCGACGAGCCACAGCAAGCACAGTACAACTCTTGTGTTCATCATCGAGACGACCTTTTTTGTGGACATTCCACGCCGTTATAATACCGGAGTGTTGACTGGCTGGAGTGCGGCTCGGAAGTAGTGCAGAATTGCCGCCCAGGGAATTGCGCCAGTCTACGAGCGCCAGGTGCTTTCCATCTGTGTTCGACTACTTGTTCGGATGACAGATCAGGATCTCGTTCACAATCGCTGAGTGAAATCGCTAGTTGGCGAAAAATCATCACACTGCGAACCGTCTCAGTAAGCGCTGTCGCCTCCTTATGCCACCTCTGTTTGCACACTTCAGGTGCGCTCGTGCGTTATATACAACTATGTCTATCATATTACTTACATTGATGCGCGGCTATCTGCAAGGACACAGAATTGCAAAACGAAGCCAACAAGTCTTTTATTATCAGTGCATCTCGACAACGATGCGTGGCTTCCGACGCACCTTTACATCGTTTTCGCAAGTCGGCGATCCTAGCGAGACACGGCAAGAAATGAGTAGCTTCTCCTCGCTCCCTGCCCCGCTCGAGTTCCGCTGCTCGGCCACATCCAACGACGAGGTTCTTCCAATTGGACCCAGGAACGGAAAATTTTGTGATCCTCGTCTATTCAATTGTGATTCTGTAGGTTGGCCAACAACTCACCCAGAATTATTGCCATCCGCGGCAACGTGCAGCACAAGCTATAATTGCGCGCACGCATGGCTCTTACCGCAGGCTCGAAGCTCGGCCCGTATGAAATCTTGTCGTCGCTGGGCGCCGGCGGCATGGGTGAGGTGTATCGTGCGCGCGATTCCCGGCTCGAACGCGACGTCGCGATCAAGGTGCTTCCTTCGCACTTGAGTCAGAGCCCAGATTTGCGGGCGCGTTTTGAGCGCGAGGCCAAAGCCATTTCCGGACTGCAACACCCTAACATCTGCGTGTTGTATGACGTCGGCCGCCAGGATGGCGTGGATTTCCTGGTAATGGAATATCTCGAGGGCGAGACGCTGGCCGTGCGCTTGTCACGCAAGCCGATGATGCCGGACGAAGCGCTACGTATCGGAATCGAAGTTGCCGACGCTTTGGAGAAAGCGCACCGCAGCAGCATTGTGCATCGCGATTTGAAGCCAGGCAACGTGATGCTCACGAAGGGCGGCGCGAAGTTGATGGACTTTGGACTTGCCAAGTTGCAGGCCGTCGTTACGGGGGCACCATCTGGTACACCTGCGTTCTCGGCCGTTGCCACCCTGCCAAATATGGCATCGCCGATCACGCTGGCGGGGACCATCGTGGGCACGGTGCAGTATATGAGTCCGGAGCAGATTCAAGGGAAAGAGGCCGACGCGCGCAGCGACATCTTTGCTTTCGGAGCGATGCTCTACGAGATGCTGACGGGCAGACGAGCGTTTGACGGCAAAAGCCAGCTTTCCGTCGCGAGCGCGGTGCTGGAGAAGGATCCGGATTCGATTTCGGCGGCGCAGCCGCTCACACCTCCAGCGCTCGAGCACGTGGTGCGGATATGTCTGGAGAAAGACCCGGACCAGCGATTCCAGAATGCGCATGACCTGAAGCTTCAGTTGCAGTGGATCACCGCGGGTGGCAGTCGGGCAGGCGACCCGGCGGTAGTGGTCGCGCAGAAAAAGAACCGGCAGAAAATTCTGGCCGCCGCGACGGCCTTGGGCTGGCTGCTGGCTGCGGCCGCGGTGGTGATGGCGGCCATGTATTCCAAACGGCTGATTTCGGCGCAGACGCTAGTGCGAGCGCAGATTGAGCGGCCGTCGGGCTTTGATTTCGCAGATGTTGTGAACGGCCCTCCGGTGGTTTCTCCGGACGGGCAACAGATTGCGTTCGTAGCGGTGAAGGACGCGAAGGGCATCGTCTTTGTGCAGCGACTCAATACCGGAAAGTCGGAGTCGCTCGCAGGTACTGAGACTGGAATTTTCCCATTTTGGTCCCCAGACGGAAAGTATCTCGGCTTCTTTTCCAATGGCAAGCTCAGAAAAATCGCGTCTGGTGGTGGGCCCGTCCAAGTTCTGTGTGATGCGCCTGATGGCCGCGGCGGCTCGTGGAACGAGCAAGGCACGATTCTGTTCGCGCCGAATATCGCCGGCCCGCTGCAGCGGGTGTCCGACGGCGGTGGCACACCCGAGGATGCGACTCCGGCGCACAATGACGACAAGGAATTCACCAATCGCAATCCCTACTTCCTGCCCGATGGAAAACACTTCCTTTTCGTCCAACGGTCGGGGAAAGACTCGCGGGGCAGCGTGCATTCCGGGTCACTCGACAGTGGTGAACTCAAACAGGTATTGCCCTTAGGATCCAACGTCGCCTATAGCAACGGCTACCTCTTTTATGTGAAGGACGGAATATTAATGGGGCAGCCGTTTGACACGGCGGGAATGCGTCTCAATGGAAAGCCTGTCCCCATCGCGGAATCAATTGAGTATTACGATCCGCGTAACATCGGATATTTTTCGGTATCTCAGAATGTGATGGTGTACCGCCAGAGCTCGATTCAGAGCCGAGAATTGATGTGGCTAGACGCCACGGGAAAAGAGCTGGAACACTGGGGCGAACCGGGTCCGTACACCGGGGGGTTTTGGACGCCCGGCAGTCACATGGCGGTGTTGTTCCGCGACAACCCCGACGCGCACGGGAACAGTCTGTGGCTGGCAGACACCGAGAGAAAGACGATCACGCGGCTTACTCCCGATGCACCGATGGACGAGAGGGGGGTTGTCTTGGTTGATGGGAAGAGTGTATTTACCACCGCCACCACCGGCTATCAGAGCCTGCTGGCGATCCGCTCTCTGGTCTCGTCCGGCAAGGAGGAAAAACTGGCGGACTTGGAAAACTATTCGTACGTGCAGAGCCAGTCAAAGGACGGGAGGTACGTAATTTTCTCGATCCAGGATCCCAAGACTGGCTTCGACGTCTACTTCATGGATGTCATCACCGGAGATCGCAAGCTCACGCCGCTGCTCACCACTCCTTACGCTGAGGTAAACGCGAAGCTCTCTCCCGATGACAGGTGGCTGGTCTACGGTTCCGACGAGAATGGGCAGATGGAACTCTATGTGACCCCGTTCCCCGGAGGAGGTTCTAAGTGGCAAGTCTCCAGCGGCGGGGTGGCGTCAAACGACAATAATACGAGCGTGGTGGACTGGTCGCCCGATGGGAAGAGCCTGCATTATCGCCAGGGAGACAAGATTTACACCGTGGAAGTCCGGGTCGATGGGAACAAACCGGAGTTCTCCGCGCCCAAGGTGCTGATGAGCATTCCCCAGGACGTCGACCTGCTGTCCATACTGACTGACGGAAAACGTATCCTCGCTACACGACCGGTCGGACAGCGAATCGCAACCCCGCAGAACCTGGTTCTCAACTGGCAACACTTGACGCAGTGAAGGTCGCTGATTCCGGATCCTTAGCGCAGCCAATTTCGGAGTGCCCTCGGCGGCGAACGGAGGCCCCGCCTCCTAAAATTGTTGGTAAAGAATTTTCGCTCTCGATCGACTCGAGCGCCCGCAGAGCCGCCGCAAAAGCCGGCGATCCTAGCGAGGCACGAAACCAAGAGTGGCTTCTCCTCGTTATGTGCTGTTCGCCAGGCGCTGACAAAAGCAAATACAACATCGGGCCGCTCGGCGACGCATACAAGGAACGCGGAACTGGATTGCTGCAACGACTGATTGGTCGGCTCCGCACGAAATCCTTTGAGTGAGACGAAAGCAAGTGGCTAGCGGTGCTTCTGAAGTTTGAAATTGCACCACTACAAACAAGACCTCTGCAGCAAAACCTGCAAGACAAAACCTGATCGCCCTGAAATTCTTTCCTAAGATCGCCGACTGGCCATGACCAGAAGAACGTTACCAACGCGTTACCAAGCGTTACAAGAGATACAAAAAACGTCCTAGTGTGTCACGACTTCACCGAGACTCCGGCTAAACTGCGAATTGGTTCTGAGATTGCAAAAATCCCAGCTGGATGTACGTCGTGACAGGAAGACCCACGGGTCTAAATCGACGATTGGATAGAGTCGAACGGC
>CAVZPJ010000013.1:0-31453 GCA_963777035.1 uncultured Acidobacteriaceae bacterium
TATCGCTGTAAATTACTGTACATGAATAGCTTGCTTCGTTTTCGTCTATGCGATGCGGCTTGCCCTCGTTCGCTGGTGGCAGTTTTGGTGGCACCTTGTTCAACTGGTGCACCGACCAACCCTTCTACGGCAGCGAGCAGGTCCGGCTGCGACAGGTGCGTGTAGCGAACCGTGACTGCCAAGGTCTTGTGTCCCATCAATTCCTGAATCTTCCGGAGATCGATTCCTCGGGACGCCAAACGGCTGCCAAAGGTGTGCCGCAAGCAGTGCCAGGTGAAGTCTTTCACTGCGGCTTTCTTCAGCGCATCCTCAAACCAATGGCGATTACCAGCGAGCGGTTCCCTGTTCCTCATGCTCAGGAACACATACTCGCTTCCCGCCGCCTTCTCTCTTTAAGAACTCCAGCATAGTCTTCGCAGCCGAATTGAGCGTAACATGGCGCGTCTCGCCATGCTTGCTCCGGGGAACGGTCAAAATGTTGTGCTCCAGGTCCACGTTCGGCCAAGTGGCGCTATACATCTCGGAGCGCCGCATCCCCGTAGCTAATGCAATCTCGAACTCCAGCAGGTGATTCGGATATTCGGCCTGATGACGGTCCGAAGGCGATCCTCCTCGGTATCACAGTCCTTCAGGTACTCAATCTTCGTAGGCAGCGGCTTGTACTGGTTTAGATAGCGAACCCTGGCATTGTCCTCTTTGGGCATTCGCAAAAGGCGTGCAGGGTTGACCTTCACTTTTCGATTCTTCTCCGGCTAGTCGGTACGTAAGCTTCAAGAGAGCCGTGTAACGGTTCTTGGTTGCAACAGACCATTTCCGCTCTTCCGCCTGATCATTCAGCCATCCCTCAAACTCTTCCGGCAGGATGCTCTCGGCCGAACGTTGGCCGAAGCGCTCCGCCAGTGGGGCGATGCGGTAAACGTCATGCTGGTAGCTGCCTTTTGCCGATCGTGAGTATTCGAGCGCTGCATCCGCAATCTGCTGGAAGGTCACAGCTCGCGCTCTGAGCTTCTCCGGCAACTTCTTTCCTGTGAGTGCCTCATCCTTACGCTTCCGTACAAGGTCGATCGCATTCCCACGAGTACCAGCTTTCTCACGCCGACGACGTCCTTCAGTGTCGAAATACTGAATCCACCAGACGCCAGAACCAGAAACTTTCTCGAATACGCCACGGACCTTCTTCACTTCCCTGTCTCTTCATTTCCCCCGTCCTTTCTCACGCGATGGCATGCGCTTCTTCGCTTGCGCCTTGACATCTTTGCGCGGACGCCCGCCTTTTTTGGCCCACTCGCTCAACTGTTCACGGGAATACTTCGCGGCACGGGCCTTGCCGCCAGATCTGGCGAACTGCTTCCGTAGGAGCTTCTTGATCTCGGCTGCGGTCTTGATCGCCATGACATGGATGATAATACTTGCTTGCAAGTTTTTCCAGTCGTATTATTGATGCAATGACGCGCAAGACTACGCAATTGCCGAAAGCCAATCCCGGAGACTACGCTCGTTGGCGCGAAGAGTTTGAGGATGGGCCATACGTTCGCGGCGTGCTGGCGAAGTTTGCACCGCCCGAAGCAGAGTTGATACGCTCGTTGCTCTTCGCGGTCCACCTTGGGCCTCGCCAGTTGACCCGTGAGCAGGTAAGGCGCATTTGGCCGAACTCGGTGCGATCAGATGGTACAACCCGCGAGGGACTCAAAACACGGATCAACCTGACGGACTACGTCATCCTGTTGCTGGCAGCGCGACTGAAAGATAAGACGCGCTGCGTTAACGAGGATATAGCCACGTTGCTGACGGCTGCTGGCATTCCCGGAGGGAGACCCGGCACGTCCGGGTGGACGGCGGAGGCAATCAAGAAAAAGAAGCGACGAGCGACGAATGATAAGAATAGTTTCTTGGTGTCGAATGTGGGGCCGCGCTTCCAATTGAGGCGCTCAATTCTTAGTTTGGCCATAGCGCGGCAGCCCGAATGAAGTGCATGCAAGTCCTTGGCCGTTAGGCACCCAACTAGGGACAAAAGCACCCGCCAAATGAAAAGGCAAAACTGTCCCCAGTGGGTCCGCGAATCAGCGCGAACATGGACGCATGACACAACACAGTGATGCACCACGACTACTTACTCGGCACGGACAATCGAAATTCGAGACAACGCCCGAAATCGCACCCCTCCTCGTCTCCAAGAAAACGGCGGCCTCGGCGCTATCGCTGTGTGTCCGCACGATTGATTATCTGATCGCCGCGAAGAGACTCCCATGCCGACGAATCGGGCGACGCACGTTGGTCCCCTATTCCGCGCTGGTTGCGTTTTCGCGTCGAGACCATATCGAGGCGCCGGAGTCGTCGAAAACGGAAAGGTGACACCTTGCGCAATTTGCGGAGGTGAGAAGTGAATGTCATCGCGGGGCGCGAATGCAGATGGATGCTCACCAACTTTGCTGGCCGCCACATGTATGAGGCCCCAAGGAATCTTCTGCGAATGGTCACGATGAGTGGACGCAAAAGAGTGGAGCAATGAACTGATTTGAAATTGGGAAATGAGCATCACAATGGCAACCATTAAAAAGATGTCCGAAATACAGCGCAAAGAGCTGACGCAAAAATTCATCGATGAGCTTGAAACACATCCCTCACCGGAGAACGATCGCAAGTTGACCATCTACCGGTATATCGATACTTTTATCCGTTCCACCCGCGATGAGCGGCTTGCTTACTTGGCCTGCCAGAGGCTGCGCGTGGTGCGCAAATGTCCCGCCGGGCACTACCGCAAGGTCATTAGGAAGATGTTTTGCCGCCAGCGGTTCTATTGCATTGCATGTGCCGAGTACCGTATGAAGTGGCAGGTGAATCAATGGGAGGACGCAATCAAAACAGCCCTACGCCGAAACAACCTGTTTCTCGGCCCGGTTGTCGAACTGTTGTGGGACATCCCGGACGTGACGGAGAGGGTCAATCTCAGACGCTTCAACGAATATCTCAAGCAGACATGGCCGGTAAAGCTTTCCAAGCAAGGAATAGATCCAGGAACGTGGATGCTCCTGAGGGTCTATGACCCCATACGAGCACAAATCCGCGCCTTATACCTCGGTCCACCCCTGGATTTCAGGCTCCTTAGAAACAACTAGGGTAGTGAACGTGAAACGAAGAAAGCGGGGAAATTTCAGTCCCTGGCAGCCAAAGCGGGTGAAATCAACGTACTTGCTGGATGCCCGAGATGAATCGCCGGCCGTCGCTGCCAATTTGTTCTTCCGGCGGATCCGGAGCGCCCTCGACTGGGTAGTGGGTGACATCTTGGACGTACTTGAACTTGATCCGGCAAGGGCATACAAGCTCGATCATGTTTACAGCGGCCGTCGATTGAACGCGACCCATGGCATGATCTACGCCCAACCCCAAACGGCATCCGACAGCAACAAGGTCGATGCCGGTCCGACTCTGGTCGTAGAAAGCACAGAGTTGGATGGCACTGTGGGAATCGATACGGTCGATCCTGTGCAACTGCTCGGGGCGGTCATTGAGCGGCGTGTGGCCTCCTTCTCCGGTGATGCGACTCCGCAACTGTGCCCGCATTGTGGCACTGCGATGGAAGACATTTGTGAAGAAAACGATCTGCCGAGTGAGATAACGCTTCAATAGGGAAAACACAAGGAAACGACGAATAACCGAACCTCTCGCTAACATGAACGACCAGCCACCGAAATACAAGCTGTCATTCGATAGGCGTTATCGGTGAAGAACCAAGCCCGCATATCTGATCTCTCTCTCTCAGGTACCGTCAACAGTCAAGGAGTTGAGAAAAGAAGGAAGAATTGCAGTTCTACTGGAGCCTGCCAGCCCCTACGCCGACCAATACAGCATGGCTGGGGTTGCTGTTGCGGAACAGCAGAAGATCATCGTCGAAATAGTTGGCCCGGGCTTCGACGCAAGCGACATCTTGAGAGGGGATATTCACGCGCACGAGCGATGGGAACTAGGATTGACTTCAGCCCTGCTGGGCCGTGGATCAGGTTCGACAGACCGTGCTGTGCGTATCCACCTGAGCACATCAGAAGACTACGAGAAGAGCGTTCAGGAGCGGCTCGCCAAGATCGGAGACCGCATCAACAATCCCGCATTTCCAGACGTTGTGCTGAAAACCAAAGGCGTGAACGTGACCCAACTTCGTGAGACAGGAGCAGACTTCTTGAGGAGAACGCATCAAATGGCATTGTTGAAGAACGCCAAGGCCTACACTCCCATCCCCGAGAAGTATCTACTGTCGTTTGCGCGATATGCTCAAAATCTTCTGTCGGGTCTAGCGGCTTACGGTATCCATCTCGGCCCAACGAGCTTTGCCGCCAGTGTCCTACCCAAACGCGGCCTCATCTTCTGGGACTTTTTCCCAGCAAGTAAGCGGGAGGCAATTCCCTATACCCAGAGGAGTAAATTGTCGCTAGTTCAGGCAATTCCCCGAAAGAGTTGAGCTATGGACGTGTCGAGGGTGTTGGCGAGTGTGTGCAAGGTCGAGAGCGTCAGATTTTTCTCTCCGCGCTCGACGGCTCCGATGTAAGTCCGATGCACGCCGCTGACGGCGGCGAATTGTTCCTGTGACCAACCCTTCCGCGAGCGTAGTCGCCGGATGCGGTCCCCCAGTTTCCGCTGAATCTGTTGCATCCGCTTGATTCTGGGAGTACGCTACTTTTTGGTCTACCACTCATGGATAGACCACTTATAAATAGCACTAGAACAACTCCCCCGGCTAGTCGTCGAAATGAAAACGGACCGCCACCAACCGACTATGGCGCGTGCGATCTCGTTACTTGCAATCGCGGCCATCACTGCCACTCTGCCTGCTGCTTCCCAACGCGCTCCGTCCTTACCGGAATTGGCGAGGTCCGTTTCACCTGCTGTCGTTCTTATCGCGACGAGCGACAAGAACGGCAATCCACTCGCGGAAGGCAGCGGTTTCGTTGTTGACGCAAACGGACTCATCGCAACCAACCTACATGTGATAAAGGGCGCGTACTCCGCTTCCGTAACGCTCGCAAACGGGGACACGTATGACAGCGTTCTGGTTGCCGATGCCGATTCAAGAAAAGACCTTGCGCTGCTCCAGATAAAGGCAGTGGACCTTAAATTCTTGCGTTTTGGAGACTCCGACTCGGTTCAGGTGGGACAGCATGTTGTAGCCGTCGGCAATCCAGAGATGTTAGCGAACTCCGTGTCGGACGGAATCGTCAGCGCGGTACGCCAACTAGAGGGAATGCGACTCTTGCAAATAACTGTTCCGATCTCCCACGGCAGCAGCGGTGGGCCTCTTCTGAACGATGGCGGCGAGGTTATAGGTGTCACAAAAGCGACATACTCGGAAGGCCAGAACCTGAACTTCGCAGTCCCAGCAAACTACCTGAAGCCAATGATCAGGTTCCTCGACCGTTCTGTCATGCGGCCTCTATCGGAATTTAACGCCGAATCACTTGAAACCGCCGAACCAGCCAAGAAAACGGAAGAGAGTAAGAATGAGCCGATGAGAGCCGACGTTGCGCTCGACGGCGCTTGGTCCGCCACTATCGCTGATGCAAAGGGGTCGGCCATGGTCCAGTTCAATCTCATCGAGAGTTCGGATGGTGATGTGGCTGGAACCTATACAACATCACTTGGTGGAGGCGGTCAAATAAGAGGTTCGCTCAAGGATTCGCAATTTACTTTCGAGTTGAAGCAGACTTTACAGAATTGCACAGGGATATTTAAGGGCACCGCCAAGGTAGAAGTTGGAAAGGCGGTCGGTACCTATACAGGAACCGACTGTCTCGGTGACCACGGCAATGGCAGTCTTACGATGACTAAGCGCGGTGGGAGCGGTGGGCAGGCCGAGTCTGCGAAAGCTCCTGATGTGCACCCCAAGATTGAGGAAAACGCGCCTACGGGTTCGTACACCGGAGTTTGGCAGAGTAGCAAGTTCGCAGTGTCCGGCGCAGCGCAGATGAGGATTAGAATCGCAGAGGGTACTGCGAACGCGGAGATTTTCTTGACAGGCGGCGAGGTAACCTCTGCAAACCTCAACGGCATCGCGCACAAAACAGGCGAGAACATCTGGACCGTGCATTTGAGTTCACAAAAGCCGAGATTGTCTGTGCGGGGAATCTTTCGTGGCAACTCCTTCGTCGGCGACTACACATACAGCCGCTTCCTCATGCTTGACCACGGCCAGTGGATTCTCAAGAAGGAATAGCCTGCATCTCACTGCTGCCAACGTTGACGGTTGCACCTATCCAGGAAGCAGTCGCAGCGCCTTCATCCCGAAGAAAGACCGCTTCCAATTTCCGACTGTCTCGGGTGGCGCGAAAAGCGGAAATTCCTCGGCAATAATACGCGCCAAGAATTGCGTCCCGGACTCGCATTCTGTATCGTCAGAAGTGGAACCCCTCGCCAGAGCGGGCGTTTGGCCGTAGTTGCAAGGTATATACCAGTGCGAAGCAAGGTATATACCAGTGCATGTGTAAGCCAGCGCCTCAGCGCTATTCTTGATGGCTCACGATTCGGCAGCAGCCCACTACTTACCGCGCAACTTAAAGTTTTCGCTGTGCCTCCGTTACTCCCGCCGCCTGAATATCCGGTCGCCGCAGAAGCCATCACTCGGGGAGGACACCCCATATCCATAGACCATCTTCGCTTCCTTCGGGTTGCGAGGGATTTCTCTTGACATTTCGCTTAACCGGAGCAAAATGGCTAACACTTCCTCGCGTGGCCATGCCATTCTTTGGTCATTTGAACTTGAGGCTGGGCGAACGAGCCTAGGTTTTTCACCGATAACTTCCCCAGGGAATTCAGATGCGTAACTTCGGATGAGGGAGCATGTGTGTCCCCGTCGGGATTTGCTTTCCCTGTGTAAGCGAGGTTGGGGGATATCAGAAGGTGAGGCAGAAAATATGGGAGTCCTGACGAAAATGAAGCGTTTACTGGTTCTCGCGTTCGTGGCGTGCGTGTTCGCCGCGGCCCCCATGTACGCGCAACAGTTCGGAGCGTGGATCGCGCAGTACGCGTCAGCATTCGCTGGTAACGGCCCAACCGACAACGTAAAGTATTGCACCGCGGTTGCACCGAATGGACTCTGCGAACAAACAGCCCAGGTTTGTACAACTCCCTGTTACATGGGCAACGTTTTGAGCGCGAGTTCCGAAGGAGAAGCCGGCGATTCCAAAGATACGGCCAATACTTCAACCGGCGCGACCGTGTTTATCGGCAGTCTTCAGGCCTCTACCACTTCAAGTGCCACCGAGGTTGGCACGGGCGGAGAAGCTGGGGCAAACTCCGAGACCGAGGTTGGATGGACGGACACCCTGACCATCACTTCAGAAACTTTGCCCCCAGGTACCCCAGTGACACTTAACTTCACGGGGACGCTCGCGGCCACGCTGGTGCTGTCTCCCCTAGGCCAGCCAAGTAGCATAGTAGCCTGGGTCGGCACTCAAAACGCCCCCAATTTGATAACCATCTCTATCGACTCGAATTACAGCAAAATAGACACCCCTCCGCCCGTGGCGATTCAGGCGCATGTGGGGGACTCCATTCGAGTTACTGCGACGATGGAAGTCGTGACGTCCGCGGGCGTGGGAGGGCAACCGTCGTCAGCGACCGCTTATATCACCGGCGTGCCATCTTCCCCTCCGTATCCCCCAGACTTCGCCGAGTGGCTAATCAATATCGATCCCACGACTGCCGACGTGTGCTACACGACAGCCAGCGGTATAACTTACTACACGTCAGAGCCAACCGAATGCACGACGTATTTCCCTACACCGACAGGGGAAACTACGGCTTTCCACAAATGGGGACCAGCTGATTTTTCCACGATTGCATTTTGGCAGCAGACGCTCACACCAACCAAGAACGACTTCTACAACAGAATTGTTATGGAAACCAATGGCAACCCAGGCGGGGGCGTCGGCACGGATACATGTTGGTTTCAAGGGTCTATGTACGCACCAATCGATACCGTCTCAGGTGGCGCGTGGCAGGTCGGTACCGCCACCCACCCCAATTTTTGGGGCTACGACTTAGTGGGCATGGGTCTGCCTGGAGTTCAGTACTACACGGCCAACAACCGGGTTCCTTGCGGTTTTAGTTTTCAACAAGAAATGGAGATTTACGCCAATAATCAATACGCTCCCTACGGCAGCCCGAACAAGGGAAACACCAATTCCCTCGGTTTCAATATCAATTCGAACAAAACGGTGACCAGCTTCCGATCGGGAAGTCCAAGACCCATAGCTATAAGTACCCCCCCACGCCTTAAGACGTTCGTGTGCAGGAGAGGATGTTATGAACAAGCTGGGCCTAAGTTTATTGGCAACGAGAGTTGGTTGTTTGTCTCTCGTTTGTATGCTTGCGCGTGCGCAGGAGCCTGTGCCCCGCCCGGTCCGGATTTCGGTAACCGACCCGCGACCCTTGGCAATGGCGGCCCAGGCATTGGAGAGCCGTTTGGATGGCTCATCACCTACGAAGATCCGCAATGGCTTGCCAGTTCCGAGATACTGGACGTGACGGAGAGCGTTAGCCGCGACGGCCGTTCTTCTCACCGAGTCCTAATCCCCAGCGGCGGTTCAATCGAGTTCGACGCATTGCCCTCTGCTTCGGGTACTCAAGCCACGGGGCATGTTGCCGTGGCCCGGAATTTGGTGCGCGCGCACTCAGCCGCGGGCAATCCGGGCACGTTCCGTGTTCAGGAGAGTCACGGTCGGCTGAATATTGTGCCGCTCACGGCCAAGGACGCATCCGAGCAGGAGACTCCCCAGCAGCCCATCCTTGACAGCGTGATCTCCCTAGACGCACGCGAAAGGAACGGATTGGTTCTGCTCGATGCGTTTACCGAGCAGCTTAGCCGGGCGGCGGGAGTACGGGTCGTGGTGGGAACAGTGCCGCTCAATATCTTTGCGAATAGAGTAGGTACTTATGGCGCTCGCGACGAATCGGCGCGAGATTTTCTGTCGCGGTTCCTCGACCAGACGGGGCCCGGTCTTTCCTGGCAGCTTTTCTTCGATCCCGCGGGAAAAATGTACGCGCTCAACATTCATCGGGTGATCGTCGCGAAAGGCGAGGAGTAGGTTACGTGTGGCGGCCCGGCGGGCATTAAACGGGATGGTTTCTTGGTCAGTTGCTCCCATGCCCGGCTGGCCTTCCTCCACACCGCAGTTACTCACATCACTCAATGAGTAAGGATTGAAATTCGCGACAACAATCGTCTCGACGACAGTGCCAACTCCACGGCTTTCATTGACTTGTCCCCTCAGGCAGGCGTGTTAAGCTGGCAACCGGATAAGCGGAGACGATGAGAGTTATTGCCTGATGATCGAGTGAGGCACACATGTCGATTGAGAAAACATTAATTTGCACTTTGGCGCTGACAACCTCCCTTTACGCCTTCGCGCAGACCACCGAGACGAACGCGCCTGATGGCGGCATCAGCGGCGCCATCAACTCCGCGATCGCAGAGCAGTCTCCCGGTTCGAAGGCGATGGATCAAGCGGAAATCCTGACCGACACTATGGGCGTAGACTTCGGTCCCTATTTGAAGGAGATCGTACCAATTGTGAAACAGAACTGGTATAAGATCATGCCACCGTCGGTGTATCCGCCGTTCTTTAAAAAGGGCAGGCTGGCGATTGAATTTGTCATCCAGAAAGATGGCTCGGTGAGCGGTCTGGTGCGGGACACCATGTCCTGCGACCTGGCGCTTGATCGGGCTGCGTGGGGGAGCATCACAACATCGGCTCCGTTTCCGCCGCTGCCGAAAGAATTTCCCGGCAAACTTCTCGGCCTGCGTTTTTATTATTTCTACAACCTCAAACCGACCGACTTCCATATGAGTATTTCGCCGTGTGGTGACGTTCGTGTTCCGGCTGGCTCAACACAGCAATTTTCTGCTTCAGGGAAGGGGATTATGGATAAGTCGGTGACATGGACCGTTTCGGGCATCGACTGCTCGAAATCGGCTTGCGGCACCATCTCAAATGCGGGGCTTTATACGGCACCCGGGAACGTTCCTGATCCTCCGACGGTCTACGTGGAAGCTACATTGCTGACTGACAACCGCATTAGAGCCAACACTAAGTTAACCGTTGTGCGGCCAAATCCTGCGCACTAAGTGTGCGAGGACGACTACCTCACCCTACCAGCAGCGGCGTTCTACACTCGATTATTCATCTCGCCCTAGCGGCAAGTCGCACGACCTAACCGCGCCAGAGGGGCTGCTTAGTCCACGGCCAAGTTAACGCTCTGCTCGCTAAATGGAAACATTCGGCAACCTGTCGACGTTTCGTTGACTCGACGGTTTCTCCACAGTAAGATTCGCCACTAAATGATCGGCCAGACCATCTCGCACTACCGCATCGTCGAAAAGCTGGGCGGTGGTGGCATGGGCGTGGTCTACAAGGCTGAGGACGTGAAGCTGCATCGGTTTGTCGCTTTGAAATTCCTGCCTGACGAGGTAGCCAAGGATACCCAAGCTCTAGCCCGGTTCCAGCGCGAGGCACAGGCGGCTTCTGCGCTTAACCATCCAAACATTTGCACCATACACGAGATCGGTGAGCAAAATGGTCAACCTTTCATCGTCATGGAGTTCTTGGATGGCATGACTTTGAAGGCTCGGATCGCGGGGAAGCCATTGGACGTGGAGACCACGCTTTCGCTTGGCATCGAGATCGCCGATGCCTTGGACGCTGCGCATTCGGCTGGCATTATTCACCGTGACATCAAGCCTGCGAACATCTTTGTCACGAAGCGAGGACACGCTAAGGTTCTTGATTTCGGTCTGGCGAAGCTTTCGCTCAAGGCACAATCAGTGTTCGAGAGCGCTCCTACATTGGAGATTACCGACGATCATCTCACCAGTCCCGGTTCGACGCTCGGAACAATCGCCTACATGTCACCAGAGCAGGTAAGGGGCAAGGAACTCGATCCGCGCACTGATTTGTTCTCATTTGGCTCTGTCTTATATGAGATGGCAACCGGAGCTTTGCCGTTCGGTGCTGACACCTCTGGTCTGGTGTTCGAGGCAATTCTAAACCGTGCTCCTGTTGCGCCTAGACGACTGAATCCCCAACTACCTCCTCGGCTCGAAGATGTCGTCACAAAGTGTCTTGAGAAAGATCGAGACCTCCGCTACCAGCATGCTTCGGAGGTTCGCACCGACCTGCAACGGCTAAAACGAGATTCGGAGTCGGCGCGATTGACGCTGACACAGCCAACTGTGCAGCCGAAACGATGGTCGCGTTGGCGAGTCGTTGCCGCAGCGTGCGGGGTCGCCGTCGTCGCCATTCTGCTTGTGGTCGGCGCGAGGTGGAAAGGCTCTGGGACGCCCCTGCGTACAACGCTCTCGCAGGTGACATTTGCCGAGGGAGTCGAGGAGTATCCGGCTTGGGCACCTGATGGCAAGGCGCTCCTCTACGCCGGAGAGGTCGGCAAAATCCGAAAGATTTTCCGTAAGGATTTTGCTTCTGGCCAGGACTCGCAACTAACGCGTGGGGATTCTGACGAACTCCAGCCCGCGTGGTCACCTGATGGCAAGCAGGTTGCATTTGTGCGTGCCCACCAGCCCGACGTGAAGCTACAGCCCGGCGATGTGTTTGGCATGTTTCAAGAGGGAGACGTATGGGTACTCGATCTCGCATCCGGCGAAGAAACCAAACTTGTTGAGAACGCCTTTAATCCTGCTTACTCGCCCGATGGACAGCACATAGCAGTAGATGCATCTTGGGCTGCCGCACGTCGTATCTGGGTACTCGACCGCCAAGGCCACAACCCTCAGCAGGTCACGACAGATACGAGTGAGGAGGTCGCCCATGTCGCACCTGCTTGGTCCCCTGATGGAAGGAAGATTGTCTTTCAGAATCTTGTGCGGACGAAGTTCGACATTCGGACGGTGAACCTCGACTCGAAGCAGATGAACTGGATTACCAACGACTCCCTCACCAACATACGCCCGTCATGGTCACCGTCAGGGAGGTTCATCTATTTTTCCTCGTACCGAAGCGGCGGCATAAACATCTGGCGGGCACGAGTGAACAAGGATGGAACACTAAGCGGTTCATTGCAACAGGTGACCACTGGAGCTGGGCAGGACGTTGAAGTCGCCGTTTCGCCCGACAGCAAGCGCCTCGCCTACGCCACTCTGCGCCAGAACGCCGACATCTGGAGGCTTCCAGTTTCGGCGCAAACCGGACTCACAAGCGGGATACCGGAGGCGGTGATCAGCACGACACGAGAAGACAGTAGAGGCTCATGGTCACCTGATAGCAAAATGGTTGCCTTCAACTCCGACCGTGCTGGAGACATGAACATCTGGCTGTACACGTTCGCCGACTCAACCGCGCGGCAAATTACCACGGGACACGGAGGCGACTTCCAACCAAACTGGTCGCCGGACGAGAAAAAGATTGCTTTCTTCTCTTCCCGTTCTGGAAGTCCGAACATCTGGGAGGTAGAGATTGCCAGCGGGACTTTGAGGCGTCTGACATCGAACCCCGGCGTGAACGTCAACCCGTTCTACTCGCCAGACGGAAAACTGATCGCCTACCAGTCTGACCAGAGCGGTCGGCTTGAAGTCTGGGTCATGAATGCTGACGGTAGCAGCCCGCGTCGCATGACGAAGGTCGGAGTGACCGGTCACTTCATGCGCTGGACTGCGGATGGCACAGGCGTCATCTTCCGCTGCACTTGCAACGGAAAGCCTGCAACGATGAAGGTGTCTCTCAGCGGAGGCGAACCGCAATCCTTTGCGGAAACGATGATGGGTGGCTCGCACATGTCTTTCTCACCGGATCGCACCCGCATCATGGATGTCGTAGGGCACAAGGTACTCTGGGTGTCGCCAGTCAACGGAGGAAAGCCGGAGAAGGTCTACGAATTCCCGGACCCGGACGTGAGGATCGACTACCCGATCTGGTCGCCGGACGGCAGGTGGGTCATGTTTGATCGCTTCCGCCCGCAGGGAGGCGATATCTGGGCTCTTAGCGGCATCGAGTAACGAGGAGGGTCACCATGAATCGAGAACGGGTACTGAAGGTTGTATTGGTGTTAGTGGGGCTGATCTTCTTGTTTGGTGTCTACCCGTTGATGATGTTTCTGTGGTCGAGCGGCTGGCGATGGCAGCCGAACCAGCCGGAATACGAGCAGATGATCCTTGGGGTCTATGCCACGCTCGGAATTTTCCTACTGCTCGCAGCACGTAATCCGTCCGAGAATCGCAGCCTCATCGCCTTCACGGCGTGGTCGAGTCTCGTTCACGCCGCTATTATGGCTGTTCAGGCATTCCAGCATCCAAGCGAACACGGACATCTGCTAGGCGACATACCCGCGCTGGTCATAGTGGGCGTTGCCCTGATCGCGCTGGCTCCGGCGAAGCAATCGGCGTAGCCGGCATCGGCAATGCGATGCGTAAGGAAACGCCGTGCATGCCTGCAGGTCTATTTCTCCTCGGTCGGATCAATGGCCTCGCCCACAATGTTGTAGTAGACCTCTTTGGGAGGCTGAGGCTTTCCTGCCTTGGCTGGGGCTACGACCGGGGGCGGCGTGGGTTTCGACTGCTGCGGCGTTGGCACCGGAGGAGAGGAAACGACTGCCTGCGAGAGCTGCGATGCTGGGGGCGGACTCACCGCTGTTTGCGTGGGGGCCGCAACTGGCTCTGGCGGAGCCATAATGGAAAGCGTTCCGGCAGCCGGTTGCGAAACCTTCTTGGTCACCTGCACCATTTTCACTCGTACCGGCGCTGCCCTCTTCCGTGACCACTCGTGCAACACCACAAACACAATCGCAGCCAGGCAAAACGCCAAGAAGGAGTGGAACAGCGCTGGAATGTTCACCTCACCTTTGCCGAGGTACAACGGAGACTGAGGGTCTCCACCCATTGCTCTGGCCAGAAGCGGCACTAGAAAATTGCCGGTGAGAGAAGCAAGCAAGCCCCAGATCCCCTCTGCCAGAATCACAGCGGCCACCAGCTGACGAATCCATCTTGCGGGATTCGGAGTCGTTTGGGGGGTGAAGGTCTGGTTTTCGTCCATACTTATGTGATGCAGATTGTGGCATATCGGAGAGTGCCAGGGGAAGGTGCCGTGCCACCCGCGTCCGGGCGCTAGCTGCTTACACGGACTTCCTCACGCTCCGACGCCGACCCCGACATCCCCATCCTGAAGCAAGCTAAGTTGGAGTACGCGAATCTGCAGTAGCTGGAAAAGTCCTTACCTGTCGATGCCGAAGTTGCGGCAAGACGATTCGAGGATCAAAGATCAAAGCCCTAACTGTTCTGATTGCGCCATTGGCGAATCGACAGGACGACTGGTTCGTGCCGCGAAGCTCGGTCGCGAAGCAGCACATAGCCCGGAAGCCCGTGCGAAACACATAGCTTCACATCGACGGCATATAGAAGCGAGCTCGGAATGGGACGAATCGACGCAGCCATCATGGCTTACAAGTGAGGTGTTCTCCCAACAAATCCAGCCGTTGCTCGCGAGCATTCCCACACGCTGTAATTCGATCACGAATTGGGGTCTCGCGTTGGTATGCGGGTAAGATTCGGCAAGGCTACCGCCCGCATCCGAGGCACTGGCAGGCGTTGGCGAACCTCGCTGGACTCTCAGCGGAGACCAAGGAACAGTCCTAGCTGGGAATACACCCGAAGTCTTCTTTCTAAATAGGCGATGGTGTAGTGTGGTGACGATCCACCTAAATGGAGAGATGAGCGCTCGCTAAAGCGCGACCAGCCCTATTGAGGGCAAAGAACTCGCAGAACTGGTACAGCAAGGGCAGGGCGAAACCGGCGTCGCCACGCACTTTGATTTTCACGCCAGGGAAAGCGGCCTGCAGACGCGGCACCAGGCGCAACAGCATGGGCACGATGCGGGCATGACTGGAGGCGTTTCCCGGCCGCAGGCGCGCGGACAGCAAGCAACCGGTATGGCGCTCGAAGACCAGCATGGGATGATACATGTGCTGGCCGTAGGCGCCGTTGAAGAAGCTGAGTTGCTGTTGGCCGTGGGTGGGATCGTCGGTGGAATCGAGATCGAGCAGGATCTCGCCGCGCTGACGGACCTGGTTGCCACAGAGACGGATGAACTGCTCGCACAGCAGTTCGTTGGCGTGCACCAGGTCGCGGGCGGACGGCGCGTTTTCCCAGCGGCTGAGCGTGGGCTGGGAGCCGAGCGCGACACCGAGTTTCTGATCGGCGACGATCTGCAACATCGGATCGTGGCGCAAACGATCGGCGTCGTTGGCGTCCTCGTAGCCGGCCACGATCTGGTAGATGCGTTGCCGCAACAGGGCCAGCGCATCATGGCGCAGGCGGTCGTGTTGCCGTGGTTCGCTGAGTGGCGCGGCCCAGTCGCGGGTCAGATGCTGGCGCTGATCGAAGGCACGCAGGGGCAGCAGACCGGCATCGCTGGTGATCTGGCCCCCGGAGAAATCGGCGCGGACGGATTGATGACGGTAGAAGGAGAAGCTCAGCTGTGGTAAAACACTTTGTATCAAGCGATGGATGCTCCGAAAGGGAATGCTGGGTCCTCGAAACCCAGTGTTCATCAACCTTTTAGAGCATCCTTTCTTTTTTGGCTAGGGATTTCGTGAATAATCCAGGCTAGACGCTGCTAGGTATCACCGTTTTATTACTAATGTTTTTGTTCCGCAAGCACCGACGGCCGCCTACCAGAAATTCGTAAGTCTTCTCTCGACGATAAAACCCTTATTCATTGTCACAACGAACATCGACGAAGCTTTGGAAGGCCAGATGCCAACGCTGGTGACTGTTCAACGAAGCGACCTTAGCCGATGTGTTGATCTGGTCCAGGCGAGGACTCCGTTTATCGCAAAGCTCCACGGATCGATTAGTTCTGTGCAGAGCGCGGTATTTACGACGGCGGATTACGAATCGCTGGTCACCGATAGGTCCTACTTGCACAACCTTGGATACATATTTGCTGGGTGCACGGTTGTTTTTCTTGGCTACGGTGTTCGGGATGCGTATGTCATTCGCCTCCTGTCGGAAGATACCGCAGCCAAGACTTTGTTTGGTCCAGGACCGCACTTTGTGGTCACGAATGAGCTGGTCACAACCGAATACATCCACCCCATCCGCTATGAGATCAAACTTCATCCAGACCGCAAGGCAGTGCTTAGTGTATTAGATTACATTCGACAATCCTCGACACGGACGGTTGTTGAGCCCGCAATTACTCCTGAGGTCCAAACGGGCAAGCCAGAGACAGGCCTTGGCATTGTTCCCCCGTTTAGAACTGGATATTAGTAAGCGTACGGTTATGGCCGTCTCGACAACGTTCTAGAAGAGAGCGATGCTCGCGAAGTGGGCACTTCGGATAGGTGTCCACTTGGAGCGGAGATGGACACTTCCCGGCAAGTTACAACTGTCATAGCGGATAAGAGTGAGACGTTGGGTGCGGCCCCGCGGCAGCGGCGCAGTATCGCGGAGAAGCGGCGGATTGTCGAAGCGACGTTGGTGGAAGGCGCGTCGGTGGCGCGGGTAGCGCGAGGGCATGGCATCAACGCGAACCAGGTATTTGGCTGGCGTCGGCTGTACCTGGCAGGGAGACTTGGGGAGTGCAAGCCGGCGATGAAGTTGCTGCCGGTTCGCGTGAGCGAGAGTTTGCCGGCGGCTCTGCCGGAGCGTGGATCCGACTTACCGAAAGCACAGTCGGGCATGATTCACGTCGAGTTTCGGCAGGCACAGGTGCGCATTGAAGGCAACGCCGACGCGGCGCTGGTACGGGTGTTGCTGGAGTGCCTGCGCGGATGATGGCCTGGCCAGCGAACACGCGGATCTGGATTGCGGCGGGCGTGACCGACTTGCGGCGCGGCTTCACTGGGCTGAGTGCGTTAGTGCAGACGAAACTGGAGCAGAGTCCGTTCTGCGGGCATGTGTTTGTGTTTCGCGGACGACGTGGCGATCTGATCAAAGTTTTATGGTTCGACGGCGACGGGTTGTGTTTGTTCGCGAAGCGACTGGAACGTGGGCGCTTCGTGTGGCCGCAGGCCGCGAGCGGTACGGTTTCGCTGACCCGAGCGCAGTTATCGATGCTGTTAGAAGGCATAGATTGGCGACGGCCGGAGCGCACGTGGGAACCGGAGTTGTCGGTGTAACGAGCGAGATTCTTTCCACAACTTTTTTCGTGCGCAGGGGGATGAGAACGCGCGAGTTCATGCGATACTCCGCGCATGGCAGTGGCTTCGCTTCCCGATCTAAAAGTCCTTCCCGCGGATGCGCTGCGAGCACTGATCCTGGCACAACACGAGCAGTTACTCTCCACCGAAAGCACACTCACTGCCACGCAGGAGCAGTTACAGTCGCGGGAGCGCGAGATTGAGCATTTGCAGTTGCTGCTGGCCAAGCTGCAGCGCATGCAGTTTGGGCGTAAGTCGGAGAAGCTGGAGCGGCAGATCGAGCAGTTGGAGCTGCGGCTGGAGGAGTTAGAATCCAAGCGCAGCGAGCAAGAGCCCAGCGCTTCAACACCAGCTCCCGTCACCGCCTCTTCAACTCCTATAACGAGGTCCACGCGCCGAGCACTGCCCGATCATCTGCCGCGGCAAACGCGCCGACACGAGCCGAAAGAGACCGTGTGTCCGCAATGCCAGGGCGAGCTACGGAAGTTGGGCGAGGATGTTTCCGAGATGCTGGAGTATGTCCCCGCCAGTTTCGTGGTGGTCCGCCATGTGCGCACAAAGCTGAACTGTACGAAGTGCGACTGCATTGTGCAGGCGGAAGCGCCGAGCCGCCCGATTGAGCGTGGCATGGCGGGGCCAGGACTGTTGGCGCATGTGTTGGTTTCGAAATACTGCGACCATCTTCCGCTGTATCGGCAATCGGAGATCTACGCGCGTCAAGGTGTGGAACTGGAGCGCTCGACGATGGCCGACTGGGTCGGCGGATGCAGCCAGTTACTCAGCCCACTAATCGATGCGCTAAGTCGGTATGTGATGGCCGCCGGCAAACTGCACGCCGATGACACGCCGGTGCCGGTGTTGGCTCCTGGTCAGGGCAAGACCAAGACAGGGCGCTTGTGGACGTATGTTCGCGATGATCGTCCTGCGGGCGACACCGCCGCGCCCGCTGTTTGGTTTGCCTACTCGCCCGATCGCAAAGGCGAGCATCCCGCGCAGCATCTGGAAAAGTTTCGTGGCACGGTGCAGGCGGATGCCTATGCGGGATTTAATCAGCTCTATGAAGATGGTCGCATTCAACACGCAGCGTGCTGGGCGCACGTGCGGCGTCACTTCTACGATCTGGAACAGGCGCACAGTTCGCCGGTAGCGCGGGAGGCGTTGCAGCGGATCGGCGCGCTGTATGGAATCGAAGAACCGATTCGCGGTCGCCCGCCGGACGAACGCCGGGCCGTCCGCCAGGCACAGGCCAAGCCCCTCGTGGACTCTATGCGCCAGTGGTTCGAGGCAACCTTGTCGAAGCTCTCGCGCAAGTCGGAGACGACGGTGGCGATTCGCTATGCGCTGTCGCGCTGGGACGCGCTGACACGCTATATAGAAGATGGACACATCGAGATCGACAACAACGCCGCCGAACGCTCGTTGCGCGGCGTGGCCCTGGGCCGCAAGAACTACCTGTTTGCTGGATCGGATGCGGGCGGCGAGCGTGCCGCTACGATCTACGGCCTGATTGGTTCGGCAAAACTCAACGGCCTCAATCCCGAAGCCTATCTGCGCGAGGTGCTGACCCGTATCCCCGACCATCCCATCAACCGCATCGACGAACTGCTGCCCTGGAATCTCAATACCACGCCTGCTGAAGTGTCCACTTAACCGTTTCGTGGACACTTAACAATACGGTGCAACTCGGACGCTTACGGATATTACATTTCCGAACTCATACCTCCCGGCACATGGCAAACCTCCCAAGAGATTACTGCCGAAGGGGGGACGGCCACGATTGAGGCTTCGTTTGGTCTTGGTTTTACAAATGACGGCAACAACAAATATTTCGTCTATGATTCTGCTACCGTCAATGGCGTGGTTATGACGAACACCTTGGGTCGCCTTGCCGAGGCTTATACGGCACCGACCGCCTCCGGCACAAAAGCCACGGACGAAGGTTTCAGTTACACCGGTCGTGGCGAAGTATCCGACGTCTACGAATCCACACCAAAGTCTGGCGAATACTATCATACGAACGCCACCTATTTTGCGAACGGTGCACTTTCTACGTTGAGTGACGTAATTGCTGGCGTTACGTGGGCCTATACGATTGACGGCAAGGGAAGGCCGTACAGCGCCGTACAGAATCCATCTACCAACCTTGTCAGCAGCACAACCTATAACGCCGCGAACGAGCCGTGCGTCGTGACGCTTGGACTAGGGGACACGGACAGCTACAGTTACGATGGTGTCTCATGCACCGGCTCGCTTACCACAGGACGCATAACCAGCTACACCTTCTCAGTCGGTGCTACTCCAAAAACCGATATCGGAAGTTTGACTTGGAATGCAAACGGAACTTTGCGCTCGCTGAGTACCACGGATGGCTTTAACAGTGGCGGAACGCAAACTTGCAACTACGGAACCTCCACGGCGGCGGGCTATGACGAACAAGGGCGGCTTGTATCAGCAATCTGTGCCAACTCAGGCGGCACGAATGTGTGGGGTCAACAGTTCAGCTATGATGCATTTCAGAACCTTACAAAGTTGGTCCCGAACGGCGACACGGGTGTTACCTGGGCTCCCGGCTACCACCCGACCAACAACCAAGCGATTGGTTTTAACTATGACTCAAACGGAAACCTGCTTTCGGACGGTACTAATTCCTACACCTGGAATCAGGACAACCACCCAGTGTCCGTAAATAGTAGCCCGGCCACATACGACGCATTCGGGAATATGGTGGAAAACAAGACCGACAGTTCAGCTCTTTTGGAAGAGTTAAAGAGCCCCATCGGTAACATCGGCATAATGAAGAAAACGACAGTGACTGAGTACCGTATACCATTGCCCGGAGGGGATACGTATTCTGTTGCTTCTAGCAATTTAATCTGGCATAGAGACTGGCTTGGATCAGTACGTCTTACGTCCAACCTATCCAATCGTAACTATGTTGCGGATATGTCGTTTGCACCTTTTGGAGAAATCTACTTGGGTTTTGGCAGCAGCGCCAATTCGAACTTCACGGGAGACAATCAGGATTTGATAACCGGGGACTTCGACACGCCAAATCGTGAACTGCTTCCCACTGAGGGCCGCTGGCTTTCACCAGATCCTGCACGCGCTTCGTGGAACGCATACTCATACTCCACCAAACCTTTGGGGGAAACGGACCCGAGCGGATTGGACGATAACGGTGTAAGAGTCCCGTTGAATCTTGCTTGCGGCATAGGGACTTGTGATGGCGGCCTCGGTGGAAGTGGCCCTTCTCAGTCAAATCTCGCCGGACTGCTGGATCCTGGAGCGGCTTTCTTTGCTGGCGCATTCCAGCAGTTCTATGTGCTGACGGGACAGAATAGCCAGATACAGCAGGGATTGACGGCATATCTGAACTGTGTAGACCTCAATTTCCGGTGTGACTCAAGTGGTCAGCTATCGAAGGGGGATGGCGGCACCGGCGGCATCGTCATCAATGTGTTCTGCGGCGGGAGTCTCGGCGATGTCGATTGTGTACCTCCGGCGCAGGCGCTCTCCACCAGTGTAGATTACAAGACGAATCTTTTGTATCCGGGGCTTGCGCCGGGTGACATCCCCGTTGGGGGGGACTTCATCAACTGCCCTGGAGGTTGTGCGCAGATTTGGAGCAGTGCCAACCAGGTCACCGATCCCCGGAATATTGCGGCATGGTATGCCCTCTCGATATCTGCGGCACTGGCAGGCGGTTATTATGGAGGATTAGAGGTATTTGATGCTACCTTGAGTGTTACTCCAGGCACTGTTAACGCAATCGTCGATGTACTCAACGTCCTGGGCCCTACGCCGAGTAACGCTTCGACATGGTTCGGCGTTGCCGCGGAAGGTTGGAATACTTACGAATCGTACCAAGATCAGCATTGAGAGGGTTCCGAGGGAGAGGGGAGCCCGGGAGCTGAACGTCCAATTACCAAGATGTCCTCGGGGCGTAAAAACAAATGTTCTGTCCAGAGTGCAAAGCACGAATAGGGCCGGACGCTCTCCGGAGTAGTAAGCCCTTCGCGTGTCCGAGCTGTTCGTGCTCAATCTGCGTTCCTAGCAGGTATTGGCTTAGCGTGCGGCTAGCCACTGCCCCAATAGCCCTGTTTGCTTGCTACATCATAGGACTGAGAGGAGTTCCTTTGTTTTTTGCTTGGGCTCTCTCGTCACCACTCATCGGAATCGCCGTCATAGCGGTAGCCGTTCGTCTGTACCCTCCGCGTATCGAGAGGTATTGGCCTCCCGGAGGCTTAGGGCTCAATGCTTGAACTTCTCGCCGCCCCGCCAGCTTGGCAGCCTCCTCCCCCAACGCCAAGCAGACATCACCGTGTACTGCGGCGGCAGTCTCAGCGATGTCACCTGTCTACCTCCAGCGCAGGAGGTTTCTAGACGTGGGAAAAAACCAACCCGCGCGCGGATCATTCACACCGACTATCACGCCACAAGCGCGAAATATCAATCTTAGGAACGCGGAAACGCGATTCGCGCCCCACGCAAGAACCGACAACGCGCTCGGCACGCCAACGAGAGCGCGCCGCGTCCAGCCTGGCGCTCGCCCACTCTCACATACTTAACCGCCCACTTGCGAGCGTCATTCCAGCCCCACTTCGTATATCCCCCCGGGATAAGGTGTAGCAAAATCCCCTCGTGTCGTATACACCCCTCACTGGTTTGACCCTTCTTTTCCTGAGCTCGTAAGATCGAGAGATTCAAGCTCTCATTGCTGCGCTAATCGGACCGATCTCGGACGCGCCCAGGTAAAAAATAAAATTTCAAATTTCACTTGAAAATCTGAAAGGTCTACGAGGATCCAGCAATTGCTATTGAGTACGCTCGACCCCTCCCCACCCCCCTCGATCCGGCTGGTCCCGCTAGAGCAATCGGCGAATATTCAGAATCTCTCGATCTATTCCCGCGCTGCCAGTCCGGCCAGATCTTTCTGACTTGTGCCCAATTTTGTGCCCACCACTAAACCCGACCGAGTGTGATGGATTGTCGAATCGCTGCGGCACAACCGCCTGAAAGCCTTGTCTGGCAAGGCTTCTGTAACATTTCATCACACTTCGTATCATTCAGTCGTAAGCTGTTGATTCTTCGTCCGCGTGGAACTTAGGATCTGGCGGGGCAACCCGTGGGGGTTCGAGTCCCCCCTTTCGCACCAATCTCTCAATGCTTCGGTGGGATTTTACGGCTGCATCGCGCTTGGGATTTGCGAGGCTCTTGACTGGCGGAATCTGAGGTCCCGCGGCGCCGAAGTGCACGTTCTCTAGTGCAGTCTTCCGTACCGCGCATCGAGTGCAATATTCAGTTCGAGTACGTGAACGCGCGGCTCGCCCAGAAGCCCCCATTGCCGGTTCTCTGTATTCGCATCAACCAGTCGAGCGACTTCCGCCTCCGGAATCTTGCGCTCCGCCGCCACCCGCCGAATCTGAAATTGCGCTGCCGCCGGTGAAATATCCGGGTCCAATCCTGAACCCGATGTAGTCACCAAGTCGACGGGAATCGGAGTACCCGGATTTTCGGCTTGCAGCTTCGCGACGTCTCCCGCGACCCGAGCGATCAACTGCGTATTGGTCGGCCCCAGATTCGAGCCACTGGAGGCGCTGGCATCGTAGCCCGCCGTGCCTGCAGCCGATGGCCGCGAATGAAAATAGCCCGGTCCTGAAAAGGGTTGCCCGATCAGACGCGAACCCACCACCAATCCGTCACGCTCAATTAACTGCCCGTTCGCCTGCTTGGGGAAGACTAGCTGAGCGACTCCCGTCACCAGCAAGGGATACACAATTCCCAGCAGGACCGTGGTCGCGATGGTCATCAATACAGCGGTGATGAGATTTTTCTTCATTGCGTTTCTCTGTGAGTCAGCCCTTGTTAAATCGCAAATTGCAAACCACAAATTGCAAATCTCCTAAATCAGTCTGACGCTGGTGATGAATATGTCGATCAGCTTGATGCCAATGAACGGAACCACCAGACCGCCAAATCCATAAACCAGGAGATTCCTCCGGAGCAGCGATTCGGCGCTCATCGCCTGATATGCCACCCCTCGCAGCGCCAGCGGAATCAGGGCAACAATAATCAGCGCGTTAAAAATCACCGCCGAGAGTACCGCCGACTGCGGCGTCTGCAATTGCATAATATTCAGCGCATTCAGCACCGGAAAAGTTCCGGCAAACATGGCCGGGATGATCGCGAAATACTTGGCAACATCGTTCGCGATCGAAAACGTGGTCAGCGCCCCCCGCGTCATCAGCAACTGCTTGCCAATGGCCACCACTTCGATGAGCTTGGTGGGATTCGAATCCAGGTCCACCATGTTGCCGGCCTCTTTCGCCGCCTGCGTGCCCGTATTCATAGCCACGCCCACATCCGCCTGTGCCAGTGCCGGAGCATCGTTCGTGCCGTCGCCCGTCATCGCCACCAGTTTGCCGTCGCCCTGCTCCCGTCGAATCAAGTCCATCTTGTCTTTCGGAGTTGCCTCCGCCAGAAAATCATCCACGCCAGCCTCGCGTGCGATCGCGGCTGCCGTCAGCGGATTGTCGCCGGTGATCATCACCGTCTTGATCCCCATCGCCCGCAGTTGATTAAATCGCTCGCGCATTCCACCTTTTACAATGTCTTTCAGATAGATCACTCCTAGCGCCCGCTGATTCTCCGCCACCACCAGGGGCGTTCCTCCGGAGCGCGCAATTTGCTCCACGCTCGCCTGTATCTCGCGCGGCAGCGAGGTGCCGAACTCATGCAAGTATTTGATAATGGCATCGACCGCGCCCTTGCGAATCTCGCGCCCGTCTAGATTTACGCCCGACATCCGGGTCTGCGCCGTGAAAGGAACGAACACGGCTTCGTGCGAGGCCAGTTCACGGCCACGCAAACCGTACTTCTCTTTTGCCAGCACAACGATCGATCTGCCTTCCGGAGTTTCGTCGGCGAGCGATGAAAGTTGCGCCGCATCCGCCATTTCCGCCGAGGTAATTCCGGGAGCAGCAATGAACTCCGCTGCCTGGCGATTGCCGAGCGTGATCGTTCCCGTCTTGTCGAGCAACAACGTGTTCACGTCGCCCGCCGCTTCCACTGCGCGCCCAGACATCGCGAGCACATTGTGCTGCACCAGTCGGTCCATGCCCGCGATGCCAATCGCGGAGAGCAGGCCGCCAATGGTCGTCGGGATCAAACACACCAGCAGCGAAACCAGCAAAAACACCGTTTGGGGTGAACCCGAGTAAATTGCGAATGGCTGTAGCGTAACCACCGCCAGCAGAAAAATGATGGTCAAGCTGCCAGCAGGATGTTGAGCGCGATCTCATTCGGAGTTTTTGCCGCTCGGCGCCCTCAACCAAAGCAATCATTCTGTCGAGGAAGGTTTCTCCCGGGTTCGACGTAATGCGGACTCTGATTACATCCGAAAGCACGCGCGTACCGCCCGTCACCGCCGATCGCCACCTCCCGCTTCGCGGATCACCGGTGCCGACTCTCCTGTAATCGCAGACTCGTCTACCGAGGCAACGCCCTCGATCACCTCGCCGTCGCCCGGGATGAGTTCGCTCGCACTTACCATCACCACATCGCCCGAACGCAGCTTCGAACTCGGCACCGTCTCCGTCGAACCGTTTGCCAGCAGGCGCCGGGCTACGGTTTCTGACCGCGCCTTACGCAGCGTGTCGGCCTGCGCTTTGCCCCGGCCCTCAGCCATGGCCTCTGCAAAATTCGCGAATAACACTGTGAACCACAGCCACAACGTAATCTGCAGATTGAAGGCGAAGCTCTGCTTCCCGCGGAATAGCAGTAGGGTCGTGACCACGCTCCCTAGCTCCACCACGAACATGACCGGATTCTTCATCATGGTGCGAGGATCGAGCTTGACCACGGCATCCACCAGCGCTCGCCGGATGATTTTTGCGTCCCACAAACTCTTGTTCTTTTTCTCTGCCATGCTTTTCTTCAGACGCTCTGCGTCAAGAAATCTGCCTCAGAAGGTTTTTCCTGCCATCATCATCAAGTGCTCAAGTACGGGCCCAGACTGAGAGCCGGGAAAAATGTCAGCGCTCCTACGATCACAATCACCGACACCAGCAGAAGCGAAAACACGGCCAATGACCGGGAATGTACCCGCCGAAGCCGGCACCGCTTTTTTCTTCGCCAAGTTTCCGGCAATCGCCAGCATCGGTATGAATAAAGAAGCGGCCTATCAGCATGGTCATCGCGCCCGCCGTGTTGTACCAGAGCGTGTTGCCGTTCAAACCAGCAAATGCCGAACCATTGTTTCCCGCCATGGACGTGAACGCGTAAAGGATCTGCGTCAAGCCGTGGGGCCCGGGATTGGTGATGCTGGAGGTGCCAAATCCCTTGACCGTTGAAATGCCCGTGAGCACGAGGATAATCAGCGGGAAAACCAGAGTGACCAGCATGGCCATCTTGACGTCGTAGGCCTCAATCTTTTTGCCCAGATACTCGGGCGTGCGCCCCACCATAAGTCCAGCAATAAACACCGACAGCACCACGTAGATCAGGATGCCGTACAAGCCCGCGCCCACTCCGCCAAAAACTGTCTCACTGAGCATGATGTTGACGAGTGGTACCATGCCGCCTAGCGGAGTAAACGAATCATGTACGCCGTTAATGGCGCCGCAACTCGCATCGGTGGTGACGGTAGCGAACAACGCGGAGTTGGCAATGCCAAAGCGGACTTCCTTGCCTTCCATGTTGCCGCCCGACTGCAGCGCAGTCGCGCGCTGGTCCACTACGTGGAGCAGAGGATTACCCTGCGCCTCGGCCCAGTAGGCCACAGAAACACCGCATAGGAACAAAAGAGCCATCGCCGCCCATACCGCCCAGCCGTGACGCTGCGATCCCGTCATTCGGCCCAGCGTGTAAGTAAGGCCCGCCGGAATCGCGAAGATAGAAAACATCTGCAGCAAGTTACTAAGTGGTGTGGGATTCTCAAAAGGATGTGAGCTGTTGGCATTGAAAAATCCGCCGCCGTTCGTGCCCAGCATCTTGATCGCTTCTTGAGAGGCAACCGGTCCTTGCGCGATGGTTTGGTCGGTCACCGTATCCATGACCGCCTTGCCATCCGATCCCACATCGGCTTACCGTCTGGCCCAGTCTTCTGCACTTGTTGCGATTCGATCAGTTTTGCAGTGTCATAGGGCCTGAAGTTCTGCACAACGCCCTGCGAAACCAGCAGCAGGGCATAGACGATGCAGGCAGGCAGCAACACCCACAGGATGGAGCGGGTCATGTCGACCCAGAAGTTTCCGATGGTCTCTTTTTCCTTGCGCGCGATGCCGCGAACAAATGCAATTGCCAGCGCGATTCCACCGCCGCCGATGCAAAGTTATGGTAGGCCAGTCCAACCATCTGCGTGAGATAGCTCATGGTTGACTCGCCTGAATAATTCTGCCAGTTGGTGTTAGTTGTGAAAGACGCCGCCGTGTTAAAAGCCAGTGCCTGGGCGACGGCACCGAACTCTGGGGGTTCAGCGGTAGCCACTGCTGCACCCTCTCAATCCCATACAACAGCAGCATCGTGGCGCCGCTGAACAACAACATGGCGTAAGCGTATTCGGTCCAGCGCATCTCGTGTTTTTCGTCCACGCCGGTCACGCGATAGAGCAGGCGTTCCATCGGCCGCAGCACGAAATCGAGAAACGTGCGCTCGCCGCTGAACACTCTTGTCATGTAGACGCCGAGCGGCTTGGTAATCGCCAGAATCAGAGCCAGAAACACGAAGATCTGGATCCAGCCGTTGGTTGTCATTTCGAAGTTCTCCGGCCTCAGCAAGGCATACAACAGATAGACCATCAAACCCGCGCTGATAAGCAGCATGATGATCGATTCAGCATTCATACGATTGACCTCGGACCTCAGACCAAAGACCAACAACCTCAGACGACTCATCTTCAGCGAATGCGATTGCAGAAATTCACGTAACCAAGCGATAGCAGAAAAAACGCAATCGTCACGGCAACAAAGATCACGTCTTGCATCCTCAATTTCCTCCCTCGGCGAACGCACACAACAACCAAGCGAAACAAATCGCTGCAGTGTGATCAAAGTGCTATCGAAGATGACTTCCGAGTAATCTCGATTAAATTCGGCGCACCATAAAGACGGAGTAAGAAGTTCGTAAGGAAGTCATAAAGAAAGCGGATCATCGCCTCTGTGTTTATCCGCCGGCGTTGCCGCAGTTACACCTGCTGCTTTCCCCAGGTTGAGCCGCAGCCGCGTTCTTCACCAGGGCTACCGCTAAGAACATCGCCGCGATTGTGACGACAATAATCGGCCAGGCCCTGAACATGGTTCCTCTCACCAGATTGCGTGCTCGCGTAAGAGCGCCCAAGCAATCCTCAACCCAATTGTGCGGCTCGAGTTAGAACTTCACCATGATGTCGAAATCGAGAAACATCTCATCGCGGCGCAAATCGGGAAACCATATGGCGCTGGTGCTGCCCACTGGGCCACCGCAAGCTAATTCCGCGGCCGTAAGATTTACTCCGTGGCCGCCCATGGCAGCCCCGACGTATTTCCATTCGTGCAGGCGTAGTACTCGGGCGATCCATTGTTGGTATAAGGCACTCCGGTCGGACCGGGCGGCGTAACTCCCCCCTTACCGCTCCAGTACGGTACGTTCGCATGACGATAGTCGGCCTCCCAGCGGAAAGTGATCCACTCTTCGGCATGTAATCGAAGGTCACTGAAAAATCCCACGCCTTGAAGGGGTCGCCAGGATTCCCGGTGAAGTAGGGCGCGCTGATCGCCGCGGTGGATGCGGTCTCGCCATTGATCGGTGGAACCAATACTAGGTAGCGCCCTGGATTGTTGATCTGGCCGCCACCGACCGTAACGCGTACGTGTCCTTCTTAAACCAGATGCGGTGGTAAATCATGTAGCCGACAAAGCTCTGCTTGGGACCGCCGGTGGTATTGCCGTGGCAACTCACGCCGCCCCCAAATTCGCAACCCAAATCGCCGGTGAAAGAAACGCCATCTTGTCGAGAGTCTGTCCAGGTTGTCGAAATACTCGATCTCAATGCTGTCGTCGGTATGGATGCGCCCCCGGTTCGGTATGTACAAATCATCGTGTCCCAGCCCGTAATTGTTGGAGATGAGTTCACCCAGGGCCGCGGAGTCCACTTGATTTGTCCGCCCAAACCCTTACGCGAATTGGCGGAGCCATAGGATTGCCAGCCATTGATGATCCACGGTTCAATCTTCAGATGCGGATTGGGAAAAATCTGTATCCGGACGCCCTCGAAAAACCACGGAGTGTTCGAAGACACGTAGGAGGGCTGGTAGGCCCAGTTATCAAAGTTGTAATAACTGAACAGACCGACATAAGACATGAAAATTCCGGCATCGATGTTGATTCCGTTCAACGCATCAATGTGATAACCACCATAGGCCTCCGCCAGGTAACGGTAAGCATTGGTCAGATCCCATTGGCCCTTCGCCGGACTCGGGTCGTTGCGGGGCGTCGTCGAGGAGTACATGCCGAACTGGGTCATCAGTCGGGCACGAACGTTGTCATAGTGGAAATCGCCGCCGACACCAAGTTGCTCCAGTTGGATCTCGTTCGCACGAAAGAGTTCGCTTGACCCGCCTTCGGAGTTATCGATCGGCTTGTTCAAATCATAGTTGTAGGTAATGTCCGCGCGGATTTCCGGCGTGAAGAATTTCGTATCGAAAGCCGTGTCCTTGTTCCGGGGATTGCCATTCAGCCATGTCCAGTCCGAATCCGAGAAGGGAGCGATCTTTCTTTTTGCGGATGCAACCGCCGAATCGCCTGACGTTTGCGCCACGATTCCTTGAGCCGGCACCGCCATTGCCGCTGGCTCGCCTGCTCTTGACAGAGTTAAGGCCATCAGGGGCGCATCCGGTGCTGCCGAACGGCTCTTCAGTTCTGCTTCAAGCAGTTCAATCCGCGCTTTCATAGCGGCGAGTTCTTTTTGGATATCAACCGTCACCGGATCTGGAGCGGCCGCCGGCCGAGTCGGCGCCACATCCGGAGTAGCCGCGGGTTCGTGCAGCGCCGCTATCTTCGTCGTCTGGGGTTGCGCCTGAGGCCGCGCGTAAGTTTGCGCGTAACTCTGCGGAGCGTGAACGATTGCGAGACTCAAAACAAGCATCAGAGGAAGGGTTGATGCCGCTACTGCACACGCAAGAATTCTTGGAGTTTTCAAGTTCGCATCCTTTCCGGTCCGAAATCCGGTTCTGCTATCCAATGTGAGTCCTCCGCCTGCTAGTGGAGAGCGCGCCTAATAATCGTTAACCCGTCATCACATCCGAAAACCCGTAAGGGTCGCGTAAAAAGTTCATAAAGAGGACGTAAAGACTCAGTATTCACACCTCTCTACACTTGCGACTTGTGGCCATAACTCGACCTGACTCTCGTTACTCAAAGTGAGTTCGCTAGACACTAAGGCCATGCGCGACTTGCAAGATCGGCGTCTACAGGAAACACCTTATATGCGTCGCATTCCGTCTCCCGCTATGCTCTTTCCCTCTAGCGATTCGCGCATGGCAAGGCGTCAGGTACTGACCCCGCATGAGTTCAGGTTATGAGCCTAAACGAGCGGTTGCCAGGTTCGAACAGTGAGTGACGAAGAAACGCATTCTCCAGGAGCCCCGGTGGCGGGCGACGTACTCATTGTGGACGATCACGAGATCGTCAGACGCGGAATTCGTTCTTTGCTCTCGTCTCGCCCCGACTGGAATATCTGTGGGGAGGCGGTCGATGGAATCGACGCCGTGGAAAAGGCGAAGACCTTGCGGCCCCATGTCGTTCTGATGGATATCTCCATGCCTCGCATGGATGGACTTGAGGCCACCCGGCTCATCCGGAGAGCGCTTCCGGAGTCCAAAGTGATCATCATGAGCCAGAATGACGCCGCAATCGCGCGCCGTCAGGCTCAGGAAGTCGATGCTGCCGCGCACCTCGCGAAGAGCGATCTCTCTCACAACTTGCTCCCCATGGTTGCGGGATTTCTTGGCGACGTGAATGCCAGCACCGGCAGCACGACCGCTTCCGAAACCTCCACCGCGCCCCCACCGGACTGGCTGGCTGGCGGCGGAGCTTTGGGACGGTTGATTCGCGACCACGATTGGTCGCAGACACCGCTCGGTCGGCTCGACAGCTGGCCGCAAAGCCTGAAGACGTCCGTTAATTTAATCCTCAACGCTCGCCACCCGATGTGGGTTGGTTGGGGCCGTGACGCCACATTTCTCTATAATGACGCCTATATCCAGGTCTTGAGTTTAGCCAAGCATCCCTCGGCGCTCGGCATGCCGACGGCCGAAGTGTGGCCTGAAATCTGGGACATCTGCGGACCCCTGGTCGATAAAGTCTTCCAAAAGGGTGAAGCGTCTTTTCTGGACGACGTTCGTTTCCTGATGAACCGCGGCGATTTCATCGAGGAGACTTACTACTCTTTTTCCTACAGCCCGATTCTCGACGAGTCGGGAGCGGTGGCGGGCTTGCTCTGCCCTCGACCGAGGTCACACCGAAAGTGATCAATGCCCGCAGACTCGGCACCTTGTCTGAACTTTCTGCCAATGCCCTGGTGCAGAAGACCACGGATGCCGCCTGCGCCTCGGTTGCCGTTACCTTGGCAAAAAATCCAGACGACATCCATTTTTCGTTTTCTATCTTATCAACGACAAAAATAGTTCTGCCCGGCTGGAGCGAGTCTGCGGGCTCCCCGAAGGGATCGACCCTCTCGCACCTCGTAATATTGATCTGGCAATCGCAAACCCGCAACGTTGCCTCTGGCCCCTCGCCGAAGTCGTCAAGAACGGTCGGTCGCAAGTCGTTTCCGTCAGCCAGATTGAGGGCTTGCCTCTCGGAGTTGCCCAGCAACGCCTCTCTCAGGCAATAGTTCTGCCGGTAGCTTCGCGCGGCGAGGGTGGAACCGTCGGAGTCTTGGTCGCGGGAGTGAATCCGGCCCGCAGATTGGATGCGGAATATCGCACCTTCTATGACTTGGTCGCCGGCCAGATCGCTTCTGCTATTCAGAACGTGCGCGCTGCCGAGGAAGAGCGGAAACGTCTCGCAGCTCTGGCTGAGATCGATCGCGCCAAAACCGCGTTCTTCAGCAATGTCAGCCATGAATTCCGAACTCCGCTGACGCTCATGCTGGGGCCGGTCGAAGATTTGCTGGCCAAGAGCCACGTCGGCCTCTCTCCAGCCGCCAAAACCCAGCTCGAACTGGTGAGCCGGAATGGTTCCCGCCTGCTTCGCTTAGTCAACACGTTGCTCGATTTCTCTCGCCTCGAAGCTGGCCGAATGCAAGCGATCTATCAGCAGACCGATCTTGCAGCCTTCACGGT
>CAVZPJ010000014.1:0-57687 GCA_963777035.1 uncultured Acidobacteriaceae bacterium
CGCGATCGCGAGCCAGTTCTGCTGCGAGGTTAACGGGTTCACTGCTCGGAGTTTCCGCGGTAATCAGAACTGAGTCCACACCTATGCCGCCGGTTTTCTGAAAACAGAGATCGCGGAACTCGTGCGCGCCGGTGCAGGCGGCCTCAGCTCCGCTTGCAATCGCAAGATCGACGCGCTGCTGTAACAGATCCATACCAAAGACGCGGCAACCGGCGGCCTTCAGCAACTGCACCGTGATTTGGCCGAGCAATCCGAGGCCGATCACGGCGACGGTCTCGCCCAATGCGACTTCAGCAGTTCGAATGCCGTGGAGGCAAATCGCGCCTACGGTTCCGAAGGCTGCTTCTTCGTAGGGAACTCTGTTAGACACTCTGTTGGGAGTTTCGTTGGGAGCTTCGTTAGGAGCTCTGTAAAGAAATTGCGATGAGTCTTCTGCGCACGCGGGGATCTTCGCGACCAGCATTCGGGGCACGCAGGCAAGTTCAGCATGAACGGCATATCCAGCGCCCGCACACGCTACGCGATCGCCCACGCTGATGTCGGTGATGCCATCGCCAACCGCAACCACTATTCCAGCGCTGCTATAGCCGACCGATTGGGGTTGATCCAGCCGAGAGCGCACGAGTCTGCAGCGTCGATGCCAAGCCATCCCTGCGCATCTTGGAGATAACATCGCGGACGAGGTCAGGACGAGCCTTCGCCTTTGCCAGCAGACTCTTGCTGGCAAATTCGGCAGACGCGCGTTCCGTGCCCGCGGAAACCAGCGAGGCTGCGACGCGCACGAGGACGCAGCCGGGTAGTAACTGCGGCGCTGGAACTTCAGCGACCTTTAGTTCGCCGGTGCGCGCGTCTTGTAACAGTTGTTTCATGCGGTCGTCGACAATACGGCGCCCAGAGGCGCGTTAAGCAATTACGTGCGACATGCCCTGATACGAATCTCGCCGATACGAGTCTTGCTGATACGACTTTCGAGCGCCACTGATAGCTAAGATAGCGCCAATTGAGACGGTTGAGATGCGTCGATCTGGCGCTGGGCAAATGATTTTGCGCCACCATCGAGAAAAAGTTGCATCCAAATTTCCAATGTCAGCAGTTGCCAGATTTGCATCGACCAGTCTTCCGCACCCCGCCTGTGCTCGTCAATGTAGCTACGAACCACTTCCGGACGGAACAAACCTCGCCGCCGGACTTGAGATTCGGAGAGCAGATCGTCGACCATGGGACGCAAATCGTGCGCCAGCCAGTAGTCTACGGGAGCCGCGAAACCTGCTTTCGGCTGCCGCAACACCTCTTCTGGCAGCATACTACGCATGGCTTCGCGGAAAATATGCTTAGTCACGGGACGCCATTTGCCTTTCAGTTTCAACTCGGGTGGCACATTCCACGCGACGAATTCGGCAAGTTCGCGGTCCAGAAAGGGCACGCGCACCTCGACCGATGACGCCATGCTCATCTTGTCGTTGTAGGTCAGATTCAATGTGGTCATGAAAATCTTGGTATCAAGATAGAGCATCTGGTTGAGGAAATTCGCGTGCCGTACTTTGTCGAAAGCCGCCAGATGCCGGTCATCAGACCTGGGATTGCCATTGGCCGGCTGGGATTCCCGAGCATATAAATCTGTTTTCTGCTGAGCATCAAGATACGTGCAATTTCTGATGAAGGCTTCGGCGGGGCTGAGAGCCGCACTCCGCGCCATCTTCTTCGCCAGACGCACGGAGCCTTTCATGCGCGTTCCACGCAGTGACGGTAAGGCCAGCAGAGTGCGCTCGGCGGCCGACCGGGCAAAGGCGGGAGCGCGCCGATATTCTTCCGCCCACGCATGCGCGGCGTGCTTGCGATATCCAGCAAAAATCTCATCGCCGCCCACGCCCGACAAAAGTACCGTCGCCTGTTTTCGCGCCTCGCGGCACACCAGATACGCGGTGATGATCGCGGGATCGGCGGTGGGTTCGTCCATGTGCCAAGTCAAATTCGGCAACAGATCGACGACATCGGGCTCAACCACGATTTCATGGTGCTCGCATCCCAACTTGCCCGCAAGACGCTGCGGAACCGCAGGATCGTCAATCGTGGTTTCACCCACGCGATATTTTTCGGGGAATGTAATCGTGTAGGTGCGCACCGGCTGTTTTCGTGCCATGGCCGCAACCATGGCCGTCACGATGCTGGACGAGTCGAGTCCTGCACTCAGAAAGGCGCCAATCGGAACGTCGCTCACCATCTGTTGGTGGACGGATGCGCAGAATCTTGCTCGGATCTCATCCGCGAGATCCTGCTCGGTTCGCTCGAAGAGATGATCGGAGGGAGGAAACGTCAAGTCCCAATATTGTTCGATGCGGAATTTGCCTTGTTCCCAGAGCGCGTAGTGTCCTGCGGGAAGCTTTCGAATTCCCTCAAACATAGTTAGCGGATCTGGCACCCAGAGGAATGTCAGGTATTGGTCGAGCGCCTCCATGCTGATGCTGGCTTCGATTCCCGGAACTTCGAGCAGCGCTTTAATCTCGGAGGCAAAGGCAAGTTTCCCGCCGCGCTCCGAGTAATAAAGCGGCTTGATTCCGAAATGATCGCGAGCCAGAAATAACTTCGGCGAAGGGCCGCGCAAATCACAGATGGCGAGCGCGAACATGCCCTGCAAGCGATTCAGAAAGTCCTGGAGGCGGTCGGAGCCATATTCTTCGTAGAGATGAAGCACGACTTCGGTATCGGTGTGGGAATGAAAACGATGCGCGTTATTTTTGCTTTCGAGTTCACGGCGCAGATCGGCGAAGTTGTATATCTCGCCGTTATAGGTAATCCACACGGTGCCATCTTCGTTTGACATGGGCATGTGGCCATCGGCGGTGAGGTCGAGAATGGCAAGACGGCGACTGCCCAGTGCGATGTATCCGCCATCGGGGAAATGCCGCTCCCAGAGGCCGGAGTCGTCGGGCCCCCGATGCGTCTGCACGTTGGTCATGCGGGCAAGGGTCTCCCGGTCGCCGCAATTCACGAGGCCGCTGATGCCACACACGGGCTCAGTTCCTCCCCGTCTTTAGTTCGGACTTCAGTTCGTACATTTTTGCCTTGATGTGAAAAAACTGAATGCCTTGCATCGCGCAGTAAATCAGGCCGGGGACGCCATCGAGAAAACCGAACTTCAGCAGATATTTGTAAAGGAAGAAAAATGCCGGCGATCCGGGCAGCCTCAGAAAATGGCGCCGCAACCATCGACGGCGCTGCGCTTGTGTTCCCCAGAGAGCGGGCGGAATCTCTCCGTCGTTTCTATTGTGGCCGCGGTCAAGCCAGACGCGTGCCTCCCAATTCGAATATTCGTTATGCTTCTGGATATAGCGGAATAAGGATTCGACGTTGTGATGGATAAGCGGATGCGTCAGTTTGCGCGTGGCGCCGGTTACGGCAACATGCTCGTGCACCTCCATGTCAGCCATGCTGGCGTCCTGGTCGTGCAGGCGGCATTCGTAGCGGCCGAGGCCTCTGCGGAATAAAGACAACTTCCAGAAACTCGCCCCGCTATGACGCAATCGCCTCCCCAGGAAATGCATCTGCAACGCCAGATAATAGCCGTTGGTGTGCGGATCCGGAATCGCCTTTTGGATCTCGTTCGCTAGCTCTGGGGTCAGAACTTCGTCGGCATCGAGAAGCAAGGTCCAGTCGTAAGCCAGTGGCAGCGTATTCATCGCCCACTGGCGCTTCTTTGGCCAGCCCCCAGCATAGTGAAACTGTACAACCTTGGCGCCATAAGACTGGGCAATGGCGGCGGTGTCATCGCTACTCTGCGAATCGATGACGTAGATTTCCCCGGCCGAGTGCAGCGACTCCAGACAACGCCGCAGATTATGCGCCTCATTGCGGACTGGAATTATCACGCTTAATGGCAGTAGAGGTGACGCGTTCCCCTTACCCGGCGTCTCAGTTTCTGATTTGGTCTCGATCACATCTGTCTCGGTAGAAGGTCCTACTATCTTAGCCTCTGACGCGGTTTTCACAAAGATCGCTATGCTAGTATCGCTCTCGGAGCCATGCCCAAAGCCTCGCCAGTTGACGGGTTGAAAGAGGAAGTCCGGGAATTCTGGAACGCTGATCCGTGCGGGTCGCGTTATCTGGGCAACCATGAAGACTTCGAGGCACACGCCAAGGCTCGCTACCAACTCGAACCCTACATTCACGAATTTGCTGGTTTCGCCCAATCTTCAGGTCAACGAGTGCTTGAGGTCGGAGTCGGTATGGGCGCCGATTATCTGGAATGGTTGAAGGCTGGAGCGCAGGCAACCGGCGTGGATCTTTCCGGCGCCTCGCTGGAGCAGGCAAAGCGACGTTGCGAAGCAGCCGGCTACAAGCCCGATCTGCGTCTTTCCGACGCCGAGCACCTGCCGTTTCCAGACGACACTTTCGACGTGGTGTACTCGTATGGCGTGATGCATCACAGTCCCGACACAGCTGCAATGCGTCCGGGAAGCGTGGCGGGTTCTGAAGCCCGGGAGGCAGGCTTCGCATCATGATCTATCATCACCCTTCTCTGACCGGATTCATGTTGTGGCTGCGCTACGGGTTTCTGCGCGGTAAGTCACTACGCCAGTCCGTTTACGATCATCTGGAAAGTCCGGGAACAAAATCGTACACGCAAAACGAGGCGCGCGCACTATTACAGGGATTCGAACAAGTCGAGTTGCGGCAGGCCTTCAGTCCCGGCGATCTGCTTTTGAACGAACCTTCGGCACGCTTTCACGGGGTTGCATACCGCATCATCTGGCGCCTGTATCCGCGATTTCTTGTCCGTAGGCTGGGAGAGAAATTGGGATTATTCCTGCTGATTTCCGCCCGCAAACCGGTGTCGAGTCGAGACTCGCTTTAAGATGGTCACTTCTTTCGGAAGAAGCCAGCCCGGGCGAGGAAATGGTAGAGGAAGTTGCCGTAGATCGCACAGCCGAGCAGGAAGAAGAACATCACAACCATGCCGGAGAGTATAGCAGCTAAGATCGGACGGTCCGCTTCACGAGGTGAAGGCCTTGTCCAAACACGCAAAGAAAGTTGGCTTTCCCCACCTTACGCTCGAGGTCGATCGGGATGCTGACCTTCATACAGGTTCTGCTCGCACCAGCGTTGCAGCACGAAAAGCGACCATGGACGCGACCAGGAAGTTTCGCCCGCGAGAAAGCGCATCCACACCTCTCGCACGGCACGGGCACTGATCGAAGTCTGATCCCATTTGCTCTTGATCAGCGCATCTTCCACGACAGGCTTCATCTCGCCGCGCAGCCAGCGTTCGAACGGAAGAGTAAACCCGCGTTTGGGACGATTCACGATCTCGCGCGGCAACTCGACGCCAAGATTGGCTAACAGCAGGCTCTTGGGCGAGTCGCCTTGCAATTTCGTGTTCCCCGGAATACGGAAACAGGCTTCAACGAGAGCGCGATCGAGAAAGGGTACGCGCAGTTCAAGACCGTGGGCCATACTCATGAAATCGGAATCACGAAGCAGCGTGTTGCGCATGTACCAACGCGATTCTAGATAAGAAACGCGGTTGACGGGATCGAGAGAATCGCTCGCGGTGATCGATTCTTGCAGCACTCGGTCGAGCGACCGCTGCCATGTCTTGTAATCCGGCGTAGAGATTAGCCCCTCACGCTCAGCGACACCAAATAGCGTACGCACCAGGAAATACGGGTGAAGGTTGCAATCATCGCCAGTGGCCAACTCGGCGAGTTTGCGGCCGCGATCGCTCTTACCCGCGAACAGCGCCATGGGCGCCGCAAAGGACCGCTGCGCCAGTCTGGGCAGCCGTCCAAATCGTTTGGAGAAGGCCTCCATCTTCGGCACACGACGAAAATTCGAGTAGCCCGCGAACATTTCGTCGGCACCCAGACCAGTCAAAGCAACTTTTACTCCCGCCTCTCGAGTCTTGGCGGATACGAGATACGTGTTGATGCCATCGATGGTGGGTTGATCCATCGCGCACAGAGCTTCGGGTAGTGAAGCGAGGGCATCCTGCGGCGACACTTGTATCTCGTGATGTTCGGTACCAAAGCGGCGGGCGACTTCCCGCGAATATTGCCCTTCGTCGAATTCCTCTTCGCGGAAGACAAGCGAAAATGTGTTGGCGCGCACACCGTCGTGACTGAGGATGGCCACCAAAGCGCTGGAATCGATTCCACCCGAAAGAAACACTCCGACGGGCACGTCACTCACCAAGTGCGAAAATACGGCGTCACGCAAGATTGCAGGCAGTTGATCCGCGTCACCATTTCGAGCTGTTGGACCCGACTCGATCGGTGCCGGTGACTGAAGCACATTCCAGTATTCGCGGATGCTTACCGATCCGTTTTCTACCGTGAGCACATGTGCCGGGGGGACCGACTTAACTCCTTTCACAATTGTCCAGGGCTCGTAGACCGAACCGAACGCGAGATAGCTCAAAACGCCTGTGGGATCTGTCTTTCGCGGCACGAGTCCTGTCCCCAACAGAGTTCGAACCTCCGAAGCGAAAATGAATGTCTGCTCTGACTGGTAGTAGTACAGCGGTTTAATTCCCATGGGATCGCGCGCAACGAGCAACCGCTTGCGCGAAGCATCCCAAAGGGCAAACGCAAACATGCCGCCGAGGCGCGTCAGGCAAGCTTCGCCCCACGCACGATAGGCTGCAAGGATGACCTCGGTATCGGAATGACTTTTGAATTTGGCGCCGCCCCCTTCGAGTTCGTTGCGGAGCTCCTGGAAGTTGTAGATCTCTCCGTTGTAGACAATCCAATTGCCGGTGACGGAATCCTGCATGGGTTGGTGGCCGAGCGGTGAAAGGTCGAGAATTGCCAATCGCCGGTGACCTAAGCCGATCTCTGTGCCGGATTGAGTCTCTTCTAAAAGTAGCGTGCCAGAGTCGTCGGGTCCCCGGTGCGCGAGCGAACGAGTGGCTTGCTCCAGAACCGCCGGTGAAACCTGGCCCTTGCGCGCGACGAAGCCAACAATGCCGCACATCTGAAATGTTTGCTCGCTTTCTTACGGCCCTTATTTCATCTTAGCGTGACGGTAGGGGAAGCCCGTCTCGCGCATAGTCATGTGAGCCGCTCCCATGGTGGCTTGGTCCGTCTGCCGATTATATAGAGCGCCAGTCGAGCTATTTTTAGATGAGGCGGCTACGCGGCTCTCGGAAGAGAATCAGGAGACAGGAGCATACGGCAAAGCCGACAACCATCGCTCATGACGCCGGCGTCGTTTCTGGATTGGGTTGCATGATCAAGCTGTGCCGCCGAAGTACGCGTCGACGCTGCGATTCCTGAAGCGGTGCGGCGGCGGCTATCGCGCAGAGCACATAGAACAGCGCGGCATTCGCCGGAATCTGCAGATTGAAATCAAAAACGCTGTGGACCAGGATCCCCACACAACCGAGTAGCGCCGCCACGGTCAGCGCGCCGCTTGCGGTCTCGGTCCAATTCTTAAGCTTGCCCGCGGCTCGGCGAAAAACCAGCACTAGAAACCAGCCGGCGATGGCGAATCCGGCCAGGCCGGTCTCGACCAGCAGTTGCAGATAATCGTTGTGAGCCTCGTTCACGAAAAACGTGGTATAGAAACTGCGGAATTCCGGGTAGACGATGGGAAAGGTACCGAGACCCCAACCGAGGAATGGCCGCTTAAGAAACATGCGCAAGCAATCGCGATCAATACTAAGGCGAACCCCTCCGTTGATCTCTTCACGAGCTTCGGAGTGAATGCTGATCAGGCGCTGAGTGAGTTCGTTGCCGCCGATCCAGACGAGAAAAACAACGATGGTCGCCAGAAATGCGCCCAACATGAGCGGCTGTTTCCAACTGCCTTCGCGCTTGCGAACCAAAAGCACGCCGAGCACCACCATCTGCGCGACGAATGCCGCCATGCCTCCGCGCGAACCGGAAAGAAAAATACTTGCCGCCATCAGCACGGCGGCCCCGCCACCGCAATCTTGCGGTTTCCGCTGGTGAAGTGAGTCGCGGCCAGCACCAGCGGGAAGGGCGTCAGCATCTCCATCAGGCCGGCGTAGTGATTGCGATTGACGTAGGGTCCATAAATCGAGCCACCCTGCTGCAAGGCCCAAACCCAGTAGAGCTTTCCATTCGGCGCCAAACCCTGCAGAACCGCAAATGCAGCCACCACGGCTCCATAAGCCGTGAACTGCTTGGCCATCATCTCAAACTGAGAGGAGCGACGAAGAGTCTGGGTCACGACGAAAACCAGCATGCCGTAGGCTGCGTAAAGCAGCAAGTGAGAGTAGGTCACTTGACGGTAGGCCGTCGTTCCGACCAGCCACTGCAGCAGCACCAGCGCAAAAAAGGCTGCCATGGGCCGGTAGAGCGGGTGAGTCGGAGACGTCGAGTTCACGGTTGCTCCATTGGCGGACAGCCCAAACCGCCAGCAGCAACATGGCGCAGGCCTCGAGAGCAAAAATGGACCACGGTTCGACCGCTCCAAAGGCGAGCGGACCGAGCAGCAGCACGGCGCACGGCGCCCAGCGAGCAGCGCATTGTTGGTAAGTCGCGGCTGCGAAACTTTAGCGACGGGCGCGGGTTCAGGCTGCGTGGTGCCAAGGCGGAACTCACGGTTTGTCCTTGTCCTTCGGACTGGATTTCGCATTGGCATCATTCGCAGAGTCTCCCGCTGAATCATCGGAAGAAACCTCGGGAGAAAGTTCGAAATCGTCGAGCCACAGTTTACCCCGAATCGGCGAGCCCGCAGGGAAGCGCTCGATGGCCAGCGTCAGCAGAGTGGTGGAACTCGGGATCGTAATTTTGGAATGAACTTCTTTCCAGAAGTCGGCATCGGTGAGGGGGTCGCTGGCATAAAGCGGCGTGCCCGTGTAAGTATCGCGCAGAACGATGCGGGGCCCGCCCGCTCCCTGAAATTCCGCCGACTTATAGTAAGCGGAGAAATCGTAAGTGGTTGGGCCGCGCACCGGAATGAGTTGTTGAATTCCCGCGTCGTTGATGCCCGGGCCTTCGAAGGTGAGAGAAAGCGAGCGATGTCCCTGGTGGAAAGTCGCTCGGATCGAGCAAGGGCTGGACTCCGGTTCGATTGACGTAGGTCCAGTCGAAGCCTCCGTTCAGGATGTCGAGGCTGAAGTCGCCGTTCACGACCAGGTTGTCGTCCGTGGGCAGGTAGGCTGAGAGGCCAAGGACGTCAGCGGTTTCCTCCCACGCAGACATGGCGGCATCAGGACGATGCGCTCCAATGAGATAACTCACGTATTCGTACAAGATAGCGGTTGGGGAATTTCTCATGCAGATCTGGGCGAGCCGTTCCCAGGTTTTGATGGTGCCCTCGGTTTCCTGCTTGCTCATCAAGAAGTGGAGAAAGGCAAGCAGGGCATCGAATTGAGGCGGCACCGCGTCGCGGAGCAGGGCGTCCGTATCCGGCCGCACGCGCCAGCAGGCGCGCAAGGAGGCGTCTACCAGCGAAATGTCGTTCTCGATGACGACGTGGAATTCGCGCAGGGCGCGGTCGATATCGCCGTCGATGAGAAAAAAATTCGCCGCTTCCCAAGCCACATCGGGCGCGGTGGGCTCGGCTTGCAGAGCGCGATCCAGTGCGCTCGCTGGCCGGCGATGTCGCCGGTGACCTGATAGGCGGCGGCCAGATCGAACCAATAGCGGGCATCGTGAGGGTTGAGCGCGACGGCGGCTCGCAGAGCTGTTGATGGCCGACTGAGGATCGCCGGCAACAAATGCAAAGTAGCGCCCGAGCCGATGGCGATAGTCAGCATTTCCCGGCGAAAGCCGCACCGCGCGCTCCAGTTGCGGCAGATCCGCTCGGCGAAGCAAAGACGCTGGCCGCGAACTCTTTGCCGGTCAGAAAAAGATAGATGCAGACGAGCAACGCCACACCAGCCGCAAATAACCAACGTTGCCGGTTTGAAAGTGAATTGGCCATGGTCCCGTTAGCAGTCAAGTCGGTTAACCGACCGAAAATTCGTTTTCATCGGCACTCCAGCTTTTCCAAGAGCTAACCGCAAAGAACGAAGAACGACGGCACCCGCCGAGCGGAACCCGGCGCTTCAAACCGCTTTCGGTTCCGCATCCTTCCCGGCGTCAGGAGGTTCTTCCTGATAGTACTGGCCGTATTTTCCCTGATACTCGTAGTAATAGTAATAATCGGGCGAGGTGAGATCGACGGCATTCAGCAGCACGCCGGCGACGTGAGCATTGACCTGCATCAATATATCGCGGGCTCGGCGCAGCGCTTGTTTCGTGGTCTGGCCGGAACGAATCACCAGGATGGTGGCATCGGCGCGGGGCGAGAGCACGACCGCGTCGGTGACGGAAAGTGTCGGCGGAGTGTCGATCACGATGTGGTCGTACAGTTCGCGCAACTCCGCGATCAAGTCCCTCATGTTGGAGGACGCCAGCAATTCGGCGGGATTCGGAGGCGGCGTACCCGCGGGCATGATGAAAAGATTGGGAAGGATCGGAGAGGCCGTAATCGTCTGCTGCAGTGTGGCGCTTCCGGTCAGCACATTGCTGAGACCGCTGCGCGGGCCCATGCCCAGGGTCTTGTGAACACTGGGGCGGCGCAAGTCGGCATCGATCAGGAGAACGCGGACTCCCTTTTGCGCGAGCACGATCGCGGTGTTGATGCTGGTGGTCGTCTTGCCCTCCTGCGGACGCGCGCTGGTCACCATGATGACTTTCGGCGGCGCTCCGAGATTCGAGAGCAGAAGCGAAGTCCGCAGCGCGCGATAGGATTCCGCCATCTGGGACTGCGGGCGAACCTGGGTTACCAGTCTCCACCACTTCCTTGGAGGCCGTCAAAGCCAGTCGCTTGCCGGTCGGTCCATGGCTCGCTGACTTGGAGCCGAGCGGAATCATCCCCAGAGAGGGAAGGGCCGAGAGCGCGGTCGCCTGCTCGGGGGTGCGGACGGTGTTATCCATGTTCTCGAGCAGGAAGGCCAGCCCACGCCGGAGATGACGCCCAGCACCAGCGCGAAAGACAGGTTGCGCGGGATATTGGGTTCGCTGGGAGCCGTGGGAACACGGGCCGCATCAATGATGCGGAAGTTATTGGAGCGCAATCCGGCGGTGACGCCCGCTTCTTTCAGTTTTTCCAGCAATCCCTCGTAAAGTGTCCGGTTGCTGTCCAGGTCGCGCTTCAGGATGCTGTACTCGATCGCACTCTCGTTGAGCTTGTTGGCTTCCTGTTTTTGCTTTTCAAAGGAGCCGCGCAACATATTTTCGCGTTGTAAAGCGGCCAGGTACTGCCCCTTGAGGTGGTCGACGGCCTTGTTGGTTTCCGAGTTGCAGTTGGCGGTCAATCTCCTTCAGTTGGTTATTGAGCTGTGCGACTTTCGGATACGAGGGACCGAATTGAGTGCTGAGATCGGCAATCTGGATTCTGAGAGCGGCCTGCTGATCGCGCAACTTATCCAGAAGCATGGAACCTGCGCCCGGTTTCCCGCACTGTTGGATACGATGGCCGCCGCGACCGCGTCCGGATCATTGGACTGGGTCTGGCGATAGATGGCTTCTTTCTGCATGCGGTCAAATTCGGCCACCGTCATTTCTTTGTTAAGTTCGTCGAGCTTTTCGGTGATGATGTTCTGCTTTTCGTCTGTCCCCAGAATCTCGTGCTCTTTCTGGTAGCGCACGAGCTTTTCCTGCGAGGTTTCCACTTTCATCTGCAAGTCGACGAGCTGTTTCGAAAGCCAGTCGGAGGCTTGCATGGTGGATTCGAATTTGGTCTTGAAGTTCTGCTCGACATAAGTGGCGGCCAGGGTATTCACGGCGCTGGCGGCGAGCTGAGGATCGGTGCTGGTGTAATGAATCTCGATGATGCGGGTGTTGGGAATCAGCGTGACGCGGAGATTCCCGCGAAAGCTGCCCAGCAGAGCCGAGGTGCGGTTGGAATCGGTCTGCAACGGGATCGGCGACCAGGTTGGCTTGCTTGGGATCGGAATGACCGCCGAACTCGGGACGTTTATCCAGATTCAAGTTGCCGGATCACCTGCAGCGCCATCAGATCGCTTTGCAGGATGCGGACCTCGGTGTCCAGATCGCTCTGGTCGTAGACATAGTCGGTACTGGCGCCGAGTCTTTGAAGGAAATGAGGTTGGAATCGGCTTTGTTGACGGCGATGCGGCCTACCGCTTCGTAGACGGGAGTCTGGCGCAGGCTGGCAATGGCGACCGCCATGAAGATGCCGACCATAACCGCGATGACCATCCACTTGCGCTTGATAAGAACGCGCATGTATTCGCGCAGGGTGGATTCCTGCGCCGGCAACACGTTATAAAGTGCGGAGTGGATCGGCCGGAGGAATTCAGCCGATCCAGCAGGTTGCAGTTCGCGCGATTCAACAGTATTTCGCGGAACCAGGGGTCCCAGTGACATCATTACTCCTTGGCCGCCACCAACTGAGCGCGGTAATGCACCGCATCCGCCGCACAAGTCTCCGCTGAAGCCGGGTAACAAAAGCGGGCTCTTGGCAGGAATTGGCTGATTTTAGCATCGTTAGGAGTGGGAATCAGCCAAAAAACTGCAGGTTGTCGATATTGTTTCCAGGTTGCCAACTCAGTTTGCCAACATCGTTCGCCAACATAAGCATTTGCACTGGACGACTCCGGACGTCTACGTTGTGCGAAGTGGTCTTGCCAGCTCACTTCGCACCGCAAAAAAGGACCACCAGACTTCCCACGGGCATTTCCTTCTGGATGACCAAATACGAAGCGAGCCGCTGACGGTCGAAAACAGGATTCTGCTGATTGTCAATTACCAGAATCCGCCGATACTGGCGAAAAAAAAAGTGCAGCCGTGGATCCTGCCGTTCGGCATCGTTAAGCAAAGGAATCAGTTCCGTCCGAATTGCGCTCAGGCCTCCCGCGCGCTCTTCTTTTCGAAAAGGTACAATCCCGCCGAAATACGCCAGTCGCATTTGCTCTTCGACTGCCTTAGGATCCTCCGTAATCCTCTCCAGTTGTCGGCTATCCATCCCTGTGAAGTAGAGATAAAGTGCTTGCCGAAGGCGCTGGACAGTGTGGATTTGATTCACCGTAAGCAGTCCAGACGCGGGCCGGCAGTACAGTACTTTGGCACTCTCCACCAGGGGAGCCCACTCACAGGCGTCATCGGAAATCTTGGCATGAACAATCAAGAGATCGTCAGCTCTGACAGGAATTGACTTCAACAGACGCGTAGTTTCAGCTTTTTGTTGGTTAAGGGGCAGGAATAAGCGATAGTCTGCACCGGCAAGGAGCATCACATTCACAGCTAACAGGAGTACGACGCCTCCGAGAGCCAATCGTAAATATCGAGTCGTTGCTACCGATCGAACACACACAGCAGACACGATAAAAGTCAGGAGCACAGCGACCGTGGGGTGTACGAAGTATCCCGCGTGATGCGAGATCATCAATGCCGTCTCAGAAAAGAATACGTCGCCGAGCATAAGACTCAGATTGGCCAGCCCCATGCCGACAAGTGGCCACTTTACCTCCGGCGGCAGGGAACGGACCAGCGCCGTCGCCAGAGTTACGCATCCAAGGATGATCCACATCCCGCCGATCAAGTTTGGCAATGCCGCAAGTTCGATACGAAAAAGACCTTGAGCTGGTGCCTGACCGGTGAGTGCGCCATGTCCGCCAACCTTTAGATAAAGCAAATCAAGGGCTGCGCAGGAGACGCCATAGGCAACCTGGCTGCGCCAGGGCGCCGATTGGAATCGCGCAACCAGCAGCCAGACGGCCGTTACCAACGTGATTCCAGCCATCATCAGTGTGGTGTAAGGGAAAATCGCAAAAGCAATCAGTTGGATCAATCCCATTCCCGCCCAGATCCCCAAGCGCCGTGCGCGTAGCACACTCATCTGCAGCCCGAGGTATGCGAGAAGCAGCGGAACCGGGACTTGCGGGAAAAAAGGTCTGGCATAGGCCAAGCCTATCTCCTCAAAACCGTGTAATGACGGCAGATGAATCCAAGCCGAGACTAGTGGCTTTAGGAGACCGAAGTTTGACCACATCAGAAGAGCAATGCCCAAGGCAACCAGTAGAAGTGAGTTGTCCGGCAAGAATTGTTCGAAGAGCCAAACCGCAATCCAGCAAAGCAGTCCCCACCAAATCAGGTTCCACACAAACAACGCCAGCCAGAGGTGGCCGCCCAACACTTTGTCCAGATACCCGAAGAGTCGGAATGCCAATTGAAATTTGAGGTGCGCCGTGGCATCGGGGGTCACCTCGATTCCGTAATAGGGATTCACCACCGCTCCGGAATTGAGCCTCGTTAAAGTACTGATAAATAAATAAAAGCCAGTGTCTGGGGCGAGAATGGCCGGCGATTCTGCGGAGCCAGTTTTTGCGCGAGTCTCTAGTGCTGGATACGAGTAGACGCCCAGCGTAAACAGAATAATCGCGAGTATTAAGGGGCGACGAATGGACCCGTGGCGAGAATTGTTCAACGGATCTCCTGAGTTGGGCAACGTCTCGGGTTTCGAGTCTACCGAGTGTACGGTACCGGCTTCGATGGATTCAAATCTCTTTGGCGCCAGACAATCAATTTCAATTCGGAGCGACGCGGCTCGCTCTATTTCCTCAGCTATACTATCGAGCACAAGAACTTATCAGGAAGCGGAGAGCGGGTTTCGATGGAAGAACAGCACGGTGAACAAAGTATGGTGAACAAGGCATGGTAAATTGGTCGCAGGAATCGATACTCGTAACCGGCGGAACGGGATCCTTTGGAAAGAAATTTGTGGAGATCATGCTGCGCGACTACCAACCGCAGCGACTTGTGATTTTCAGCCGCGACGAATTGAAACAGCATGAGATGAGAACCTCGGGGTTCGATCATCCCAGCCTTCGTTATTTCATCGGAGACGTGCGGGACGTGGAACGTCTGAAACGTGCGCTCTCAACCATAACCGTAGTGGTGCACGCCGCTGCACTGAAGCAAGTTCCGGCATGCGAGTACAACCCATTCGAAGCGATTCAGACCAATATCATGGGTGGCCGCAATGTGATCGATGCGGCGATAGATCAGGGGGTGCGTCGCATTTTGGCCCTTAGCACCGACAAAGCAGTGAATCCGATCAATCTCTACGGCGCCACCAAGTTGTGCGCGGAAAAAATTTTTGTGCAGGCGAATGCCTACGCGGGCGCTCGCGATACTCGCTTTAGCTGTGCGCGCTACGGTAACGTGGTCGGCAGCCGGGGAAGTGTGATCCCCGTTTTCCTGGAGCAGCGGCGGCGCGGCAAGATCACAATCACCGATCCTCGTATGACCCGATTCTGGCTGACGCTGGAGCACGGCGTGAAGTTCGTAATCCGCTGTCTGGAGCAGATGCATGGCGGCGAAATTTTTGTCCCGAAGATTCCCAGCATGCGTCTGGTGGACCTGGCGGAAACCGTCGCGCCCGGATGCCAGGTGGAATACATCGGAATTCGTCCCGGGGAGAAACTCCACGAAGTGCTGGTCTCGGATGACGAATCGCGGCAGACGCTGGAGACAGAAGATATGTACGTGATTCAGCCGTCGCACCCGTGGTGGAAATCGGAAAACTGGATCAATGCCAAGCCTCTTGCAGAAGGCTTCCGTTATTCGAGTGACACGAACGAACGCTGGCTGACGCGGCATGAGTTGGAAGCACTGGTGGCGCCTGAAACCAGCGCCGCCGAGGCCGTTCCGACGTCCGTCTAACATTGCTTCCTCTAGATTCGCGAACCAAAGGTTGGATCAGTTTGGGATTTATGGAAACTCTTGCCCTCCACGGCGGCAAGCCCGTGCGTGCGAAACTGTTGCCTTATGGGCGGCAATGTCTGGATGACGCAGATGTCCAGGCCGTGGTTGAGGTTCTGAAGTCTGCCTGGCTGACCACGGGACCCAAGATCGCAGAGTTCGAAGAACGGTTTGCGGCCTGGGTCGGCGCGCGCCATGCGGTCAGCTTGAGTTCGGGAACGGCCGCCTTGCACGGCGCCGCGTTTGCCGCCGCATTGGCACCCGGGGATGAGGCCATCACTACTCCCATGACTTTCTGCGCGACTGCGAACTGCATTTTGTACCAGGGAGCGACTCCGGTGTTCGTCGATGTTTCGGCAGACACGTTGAACCTTGATCCGGGGGAAGTTGCTGGGAAGCTTACTTCGAGAACGAAAGCCATCATCGCCGTTGATTATGCGGGGCATCCCGCCGCGCTCGATGAACTGCGGGAACTGGCAAGTAGGCAAGATCAACCACCGCTCCTGATCGAAGACGCCTGTCACGCCTTGGGCGCGGAATACCGAGGCAGACGCGTTGGCAGCATCGCCGATATGACGGCGTTCAGTTTTCATCCGGTGAAGCACCTGACTACCGGGGAAGGCGGCATGGTTGCGACCAACGATGCGCGCCTCGCAGAGACGTTGCGGCGCTTTCGGAATCACGGTATCAGTAGCGAAGCGCGCGAGCGGCAGGAATCAGGGCAGTGGTTTTATGAGATGGTGCTGCTCGGTTTAAATTACAGATTAACAGATATAGCTTGCGCGCTGGGACTCTCGCAGTTGGAGAAGCTGGACTCGAACCTGGCGCGGCGTCGCGAGATTGCGGCGCAATATACGGCGGCATTCCGGGATTTTCCGGCAATTTTGGTACCCGGAGTGCGCGAAGATGTGGTTCCGGCGTGGCACTTGTATCCGATTCGATTGCGACTGGCAATGCTGACGGTGGGGCGAGGAGAAATCTTCCGCGCGCTACGAGCCGAAAATATTGGAGTGAATGTTCACTATATTCCTGTGCATCAACATCCGTACTACCGCGAGCGCTTCCCGCTGCAAGCAAGTTATCCCGTTGCCGAAGACGCTTACGAGCGACTGATCAGCCTGCCCATGTTCCATTCGATGACGCCGCAGGACGTGGAAGACGTGATCCACGCGGTGCGGAAAATAGTGGGCCATTATCGTGGCTAGTCGATCGCGCAGCGGGGGGTTCGCCAGCGACGAACGACCAACGACGAGCAGCTAAGTTTCATAGTGAAAGGTGAGCCCTCCGATAGGATCGAGAGCGGGTAATCAAAGTAATTTCATGTCGAGAATTTCCGACTGGGTGGATTATCGGGCGTTGGTGGTCGGTTGCGGTTCAATTGGCCGCCGGCACGCAAGGAATCTCAGGACGCTGGGGGTGCGGCAAGTTGGTTTTTGCGACACAAGTCTCGAAACGCTGAAACAGTGCCGGGAGGAAATCGGCGGAGAAATTTTCAGCGACTGTGGCCAAGCGCTGCAGAAATTCAAGCCGGACATGGCGCTGATCTGTACTCCGCCCGTGTGTCACGTTGAGCAGGCGCTCGCCGCCTTGCAGGCTCGAGCCCACGTTTTCATCGAGAAACCTCTCTCCCACGAATCCATTGGAATCCAGGCCTTGATCGCCGAGGCACGTCGTCGCGACCGGAACGTTCAGATCGGCTACAACATGCGGTTCCATCCTGGCCTGAAGATATTGAAAGACCTCATCGACTCCGGAAAGATTGGACGCGTCCTCTGGCTCAGCGCGGAAGTCGGGCAATACCTTCCTGACTGGCGCCCTTGGCAGCACTATCGCGAAAGCTACAGCGCGCGCCACGAACTGGGCGGCGGCATCATCCTCGATGGTTCTCACGAACTAGATTACATTTGCTGGCTGCTAGGGCGGCCCACCGAAGTGACTTGCCGGGCAGAGCACCTAAGTAGTCTGGATGTAGATGTGGAAGATTCGGCGTGGATCTACCTGACGTTTCCGGAACGGCGGCGCGCCGAACTGCACTTGGATTTTGTGCAAAGGGGATACACGCGTACCTGCAAGGTTGTGGGCGAGACGGGAACAGCTCTCTGGGATTTCAATGCTCAGGAAGTGCGCTGGTTTTCCGCAGAGAAGCTTTCCGGCGAAAAACCTTCAGAGCAGCCAAGTTGGAACAGTATCCGGTACGTGTTCGAAGCCAACGACATGTATGTGGCGGAGATGGTTCACTTCCTGAAATCTCTCGGCAGCGGAACCGGGCCCATGATCGATCTCGAGCAGGGCCGGGATGTCATCAAAGTGGTGGAAGCGGCCAAAAAGTCCTCGGAAGAGGAAAGGCCGCAGGCGCTGAATTGGACCAGCGGGCCTAGCGAGGGACCTGTGGTTGCGATCATTCAAGCGCGAATGGGGTCAAGCCGCTTGCCGGGCAAGAGCCTGGCAGAGATCGAAAAACGGCCGATGTTGTGGCACGTGATTCGGCGCGTGAAACGAGCCACCCTGGTGGATCGTGTAGTAGTGGCCACTTCCGTTGCTCCGGCAGACGATGCCATCGAGAACGTTTGCCGGGAGAATGGCGTTCCCTGTCATCGCGGTAGCGAGAACGATGTGCTCGACCGTTTCTACCACGCGGCGCGAGCGGAGAAAGCCGCGCAGGTGGTGCGCATCACGGCTGATTGCCCTTTAATTGATCCCGAAGTGATCGACCGGGTAGTGCGCCGATTTCAACGCGGCGATCTTGATTACGCGTCCAATGCCATGGTGCGGAGCTATCCCGATGGGCTGGATACTGAGATATGTTCGTTTTCGGCACTGGAACGGGCATGGCACGAGTCTTCCAAACCTTCGGAGCGCGAGCACGTGACTCCGTACTTGCGTTCCGGTAAATTTCGAACCGCCAACGTGGAGAACGATTCGTCGTTCTTGCACCAGCACTATCGCTGGACGGTGGACGAGATGGCGGACCTGGATTTCATCCGGGAGGTGTATAAGGCTTTTCAAGAAAAGGAGCATTTCGGGATGAAGGATGTTTTCGAGTTGATCGAGAAGAATCCGGGGCTCCAAAGGATGAACTCGGAAATTGTTTCCAACCGCGGATACTACAAAAGTCTTTTCCAGGAGGCGCATGCGGCGGCGGCACCGCGCCGGGCGATTGAACAATCGAAAGCCTGGCTCGAACGGGCGAACAAGGTGATTCCAGGTTCTTCGCAGACGTTCAGCAAGGGCTCTAACCAGCATGTCTACGGTGTTGCGCCGGTTTTCCTCGCGAAGGGCAAAGGTTGCCGCGTTTGGGATGTTGACGGAAACGAATATATCGACTACGTCCAGGGACTCTTGCCGAATATTCTCGGTTACGCACATGAGGAGGTGAATGCGGCGGTGGCGAAGCAGGTAGGGCAGGGGCACAGTTTTTCCTTGCCGCACCCCGTGGAGGTGGAACTAGCCGAGCGCCTGACGCGGATCATCCCTTGTGCCCAGAAGGTGCGCTTTGGCAAGAACGGATCAGACGTTACTTCTGGAGCCGTCCGCGCCGCGCGGGCCCTTACCGGACGCGAGCGCATCGCCTGCTGCGGTTACCACGGATGGCAGGATTGGTACATCGGCAGCACAACCCGAAATGCTGGCGTTCCAGAAGCGGTGCGCGCGTTGACGAATCCGTTCGTGTACAACGACCTGGCATCGCTGGACAAGCTTTTGCTCGCACATAAGGGCGAGTTTGCCGCTGTCATCATGGAGCCTGTGAACTTCTGGCCTCCGGCGGCGGGCTTTCTGGAAGGAGTGAAAAACCTGGCGCATGAGCACGGAGCGCTGCTCGTTTTCGACGAGATCTGCACTGGATTTCACTTCGGGCTGGGGGGCGCGCAGAAGAAGTTCGGAGTAGCTCCCGACCTGGCTTGTTTCGGCAAAGCGATGGGCAATGGATTCCCGATTTCCTGTGTAGTGGGGAGTTCCGACGTCATGAAAATCTTCGAAGATATCTTTTTCAGTTTCACTTTCGGGGGCGAAGTGGCGTCGATGGCTGCGGCAATGAAGGTACTGGATGTGCTGGAGAACACCGATGCACTGGCCCGCCTCGAGGTGAACGGGCGTTTGCTTCAGGAAGGATTGAACGTATTGTCGAAAGAGGCGGGATTGGAGGATCGCCTGAAGTGCATCGGTTATCCGTGCTGGTCGCTGATCAAGTTCCTCGACGCCGGCGGCAAAGATAGTTTCCTGGTGCGAAGTCTGTTCACGCAGGAATGCGTGAAACGCGGAGTCTTGCTGCTGGCCACACACAACATGACGGCGGCGCACGATCCCCTGGCCATTGAACAGACCCTGCACGTGTATGCGGAAGTGTGCAAGACCCTATCGAAATGGCTGAGCGAATCACATCCCGAGGTGAATCTTGAAGGCGAAATGATTCAGCCGGTATTCAAAGTTCGTTGAAATTAGAATGAGAAAGGAGGTCCCTCGCAAAATGGTCGACCGTAATCACACCGGAAATGTGCCCGAGACTTTGTCCGATACCCTGTCCGAGACGAAGGAAGGCGCCATGTGGCGAGGCGAATTTGGCGACCAATACAGCGAGAGAAACCTGCTAAGTCTGGACGAACTCGACAGGATGTATCAAGGCAAGTACGGCGTCACACGAAGCATCCTTAACCACAGGTTCTTGGCAAACGTTCCAAGATCATCGTCGATCCTCGAAGTCGGGTGTAATCTCGGAAACCAATTGACACTGCTCCACCAAATCGGATTTGAGAACCTTACGGGCATTGAGATTAACCCGGAAATAGTAAAGAACGCTCAGTCCCGGGTTCCGTGGGCTAGAGTGATGGAAGGTTCTGCCCTGAAGATACCTTTCGCCGACGCGAGCTTCGATTTGGTTTTCACCTCGGGGCTTTTGATCCACATCGCTCCTCAGACCCTGCCTGTTGTCATACGTGAAATTCATCGCTGCGCAAAAGAGTGGATTTGGGGGTTTGAATATTACGCACCTCAAATGACAGAGGTCCCATATCGTGGCCACTCCGGACTGCTCTGGAAGACCGATTATGCAAAGTTATATACGCAGACTTTCGCGGATCTGGAACTGATCTTGGAGAATAGGCTGAATTATCTGGAAAACAACAATACAGACTCGATGTTTTTGCTGCGCAGAAAGAAATGAAACCGGGCAACCTTGTCGTTCGTGCCGATGCCACGGTTACATCCGGTACTGGACATGTCATGCGCTGCTTGGCCCTCGCCCAAGCCTGGCAGGATGCTGGTGGCCAGGCTATTTTTGCCATGGCTGAGGGCACGTCAGCGGTGGCAGAACGCCTGCGAAACGACAGGTTCGAGGTAGAACGACTAGGGGTTCAAGTTGGAAGCGCCGCGGATGCGGAGAAGACCTCGCAACTGGCGCTCCAGCGCGGCGCGACGTGGGTGGTCGTGGACGGCTACAAATTTAACGCGGAATACCATGCGAGTCTAAAAAGCCACGGCCTCAAGGTGCTATTGATCGACGACAACGGCCATGCTCGCCACTACTCTGCGGACCTTGTGGTGAACCAGAACGCGCACGCTTCCGAGGCTTTCTATTCAAGCCGGGACACGTCAACCCGCCTGTTACTGGGGCCACGTTTTGCAATGTTGCGACGTGAATTCGCGCCATGGCGTCTGTGGAACCGGGAGATTCCGCCGGTGGCTCGCCGGGTTCTGGTGACGATGGGCGGCAGCGATCCGGATAACGTCACCCAGAGAGTGGTCGTGGCGATTTTTTCGCAAAGGGATTTCGAGGTCGAGGTGACCGTCGTCGCCGGAGGCAGCAATCCTCACTTGCTAACATTGCGCAAATTGGCGAATTCAAACCCCGCCGTCCGGCTGGTGGAGAACACCTCGAATATGCCAGAACTAATCGCGCGCGCGGATATAGCTGTTTCCGCCGCCGGAACCACTAGTTGGGAAATGTGTTTTCTTGGTCTGCCCGCACTGCTGTTGGTATTGGCAGACAATCAGCAGGGAGTTGCGGAAGAACTAGGCAACCAGGGAGTCATGCTAAACCTCGGCCGCGCTTCCGACCTTGCTCGGAGCGCAATTGCTCACCAACTGCGGAGCTTAACCGACTCGTCTGTTGATCGGCGCGAGATGTCCCGACGCGGTCGTGCTTTGGTAGATGGCCGCGGGGCCGAGAGAGTCGTGTCCGCGATGAAGCTGGAATCGCTTTCCATTAGGCTTGTGGAGCCTGCAGACTGTAAGCTACTGTGGGAATGGACAAACGACCCGGTCGTACGAGCATCTGCTTTTTCCTCCGAAACGATCTTATGGGACGACCATGTCACGTGGTTTCGAGAGAAGCTTAGTGATGGAAATTGCCGTATCTTCGTGGCACTGGGGCCTTCGGGTGTGCCCGTTGGACAGATACGCTTTGACAGGCGTGGTGTCAGCGAAGCCGATGTCGACATCATGATCGACGGCCGATTCCGAGGCTTGGGTTACGCAAGCCGCTTGATTGAGTTGGGTGCCAATAGAGCCTTTGAAGAGTTCGGCATTAATCAGTTGAATGCCTTCGTAAGGTCCGAGAATGTGGCTTCCGCCAAGGCTTTTGAGAGCGCTGGCTTCATGCCGACCCAGAGTGTGACAGTAAAGAGACAAACCGCAACCCATTACGTCCGGACGGCGCAGTGACGCAACCTGCAAAGCGGTACATCGTAGCCGGATGCAAATCCTGGCATCGGCGGGTTTTCGACGAGGTTCTAAGCGAGTTGGCGGGGGAGTGGCATTATATCGCTAAGCGGGAGCAGCTTTCTCTCGAGAACTTTCTAGAGCTTCATCCGCGTTATGCCTTCTTTCTACACTGGTCGTGGAAGGTGCCGCCTGAGATTCTCGACGAGGTCGAGTGCGTTTGCTTCCACATGACGGACGTGCCATACGGTCGGGGTGGGAGTCCACTTCAGAACCTCATTATTCGCGGTCATCGGCACACAAAACTGACGGCGCTGAAAATGACGTCAGAGTTTGACATGGGGCCAGTCTATCTGAAAAGGAATCTGTCCCTCGAGGGCGGCGCCGAGGAAATCTACCTTCGTGCCTGTACGCTCTCGGCAGACATGATAAAGCAAATCGTGCAGGACGAAATGGATCCTGTACCGCAAACGGGAGTACCTGTGAACTTCAGGCGCAGGAAGCCGGAAGAAAGCCAGATCGCCAAGATCGATTCTCTGGAGCAACTCCACGATCTTATTCGGATGCTCGACGCCGAAGGTTATCCACGCGCCTTCCTCTCTCACGCCGGTTACCGTTTCGAGTTCAGTCGTTCCGCGCTGTACGATGGACGAATCGTGGCCGACGTCTGCGTCACCGCCGAACCGGCGGGAACAAGGGCTAAGGGTAAAGCTAAAACTAAGGCTAAAGCTAAGCCTAAGGAGCCGAAGGAATGAGCGTCCTGATCATCGCTGCGCACCCAGACGACGAGATTCTCGGCTGCGGCGGTACCATGACGCGCCTAGTCCGGGAAGGTCGCGAAGTGCGGATCGCTATCCTTGCCGAAGGGATGTCATCGCGTTATGCGCGGCGCGCGGACGCCGATCAGCAGGAACTGCAGCACCTGCACGCGCGGGCACAGCAAGCTGCCGACAAGGTGGGAGCGAAAGAGCTCGTCCTTTGCAATCTGCCCGACAATCGTCTCGACACGGTGCCGTTGCTCGAAGTTGTGAAAACCGTCGAAGATCTTGTCGCCCGCTTTCGTCCTGAGATCATCTACACGCATCATCCGGGAGACTTGAATATTGACCACGGGGTAGTTCACCGCGCCGTGTTGACGGCGACGCGACCCATGCGTGGACAATGCGTGAGTGATGTCTACGCCTTCGAAGTTCCTTCATCCACCGAGTGGGCCTTCCAGCGGCTCGAACCGTCGTTCCGTCCCAATGTCTTCGTAGACATCACGGACTCGCTCGATACTAAGATCGCCGCGATGAGTTGCTACGACACCGAGACCCGTAAATTCCCCCACCCTCGTTCCGCCGAAGCACTGCGCGCGATTGCTACTCGCTGGGGCAGTGTGGTGGGTTTGCAGGCGGCGGAAGCATTCGAACTGATCCGCTCCGTAAGGCCGGCGGCGAATCATCGACAGGCGAATCATTGATGAGCCAGTCCATCGAGATCGGGAATCGTCGCATTGGCCGAGGATATCCCGCCTATTGCATCGCGGAGTTATCTGCCAATCACAACCAGGATTTTTCCCAAGCAGTGCGAATCATAGAAGCCGCCAAAGATGCGGGGGCGGATGCGGTCAAGCTCCAGACTTACACGGCAGACACGATGACGCTGCGCAGCAATAAAGACTGTTTTCAGATTTCGGGCGGCACGCTGTGGGATGGACAAAGTCTTCACAACCTCTACCAGGAGGCTTTTACTCCCTGGGAGTGGCAACCAAAACTTAAAGAGATCGCAGACGAACTGGGGATGCATTTGTTCTCGAGCGCGTTCGACGATAGTGCCGTCGATTTTCTTGAACAGATGAATGTTCCCGCCTACAAGGTGGCGTCTTTTGAATTGGTGGACATCGGTTTGATCGAAAAGATGGCTCGTACGGGCAAGCCGCTGATCATGTCCACGGGCATGTCCAACCAAGACGAAATCGCCGAAGCGGTCGACGCGGCGCGCGGAGCGGGTGCCACGCAGATCGTCCTCCTGAAATGTACGAGCGCCTACCCGGCCCCACCGGAGGAAGCGAACCTGCTTACGATTCCAGAACTGGCGCGGCGTTTCGGTTGTCCTGCGGGACTTTCCGATCACACCATGGCTATCGAAGTTCCCGTCGTCGCCGTTGCGCTGGGAGCTTGCATCATAGAAAAACACCTTTGTCTGCGTCGGGCGGATGGCGGGCCCGACGGCGCATTCTCACTTGAGCCGAAGGAATTCAAGGCGATGGTGGAGGCGGTTCGCATCGCTGAGAAAGCAGTTGGAACGGTTCAGTTTGCTGCCGGTGCACACGAAGCCAGCAGTCGCAAGTTTCGACGCTCGCTGTTTGTTGTCGAAGATATGAAGAAGGGCGAGTTATTTACGAAGCAAAACGTACGTTCGATTCGCCCATCGGACGGATTGCACCCACGGTACTTCAATGAAATTCTCGGAGAACGCGCTGCCTGCGATGTGGAGCGGGGCACGCCTCTGAGTTGGGCGTTGGTGGCACGATGATGGCGCCCAGCCTCTGATGTTGTGGAGCGAGACTACGGATTATGACAAAGCAATCCACCGCATTTCTTGATGGCGAAGCCGACAACTACTTCCTGAGAAACAAAGCTGCATTGGATTCCCCCGCGTCTTCGAAGAAAGGATTCTTCGAAATAGAAGCGCTGAGCCACGCATTGGCACCATTCGAGAGCAGCATCACCTCGATCTTAGAAATCGGATGCAGCAATGGGGCAAAGCTGGAACGCTTATGCGTTCTTCTGAATGCAAAAGGCCAAGGAATTGATCCGTCAAGACTTGCCGTCAAAGAAGGAAATCTAAAGTTCGGCGGGACAGAACGGATCGAACTTCAAACGGGCACCGCGGCGAGTTTGCCCTTTGGGAATGAATCCTTCGATCTGGTCTATTTTGGATTTTGTCTTTATCTTCTCGATCGCTGCGATCTCTTTTCCGCCGTTGCGGAGGCTGATAGGGTCCTAAGAAGCGGCGGTTTCCTGGCCATTACTGATTTCGATCCTATCCGTCGCCTCAAGCGTGCTTACCATCACAAGGATGGAGTCTTTTCTTTCAAACAGGACTATTCAAGACTTTTCACAGAAAGCGGAGGGTATTATCTCGTCTGGAAGAATAGCTTTTCTCATCGACAGCAATTTTTTGAAAAGGATGGCAACGAACGCGTATCAACTACTCTCCTTTTCAAAGAGACTGACGCTTATTGAAAATCATCGATTGATCGTCGTGCCCGCGATTATGTACCGGACAAGACGGACTCCAGAAGTTCCGAAGTGATTGATGTCTTAAGGCATCGGAGCGTGGCTTCGGTGATGTGATACTGTTCTAGGAGCTTTGGAATCTCGCGGATTCGCTCGGGAGAATCCAGAGGATAGCCTGCAGAGTACTTGGCAAACTGCTTGCCATAGTCGTACCAAGAAGCATCAAACCAGCTACATAAGAAGCAAGGTACCTGGTTGAGCGTGCTCTCGACTGCGACGCTGGATTCTACCGTAAAGCTGCACCAAGCCCGCGCGAAGAGGTCTGGGGTAATCGGTCCCTCGCGCAGTTCAACGAGACTCCGCTGCTCCTCAGACAGCACTCTTTCGATGATCGCCCTTCTGACACGACCACTCTCAAAAGGATGCAACTTAACGATCACCTTGCGATTCGTCCGGCGGGCGAGCAGGCACAACTCCGGCAACAGTTCCGCATAGAAAGTTTCTGTGCGACCGGATGACACTTCATAAGCCTCAGAATAATAAACAATCCAGTCTCTTCTCATTGCATCGGAAGACGGCAGTAGATTTTGCGATTCCCGAGGACCGCCTACAACGATCTTGCCCGGAAAAAGGCCGCTGCATCTCACGCTGTAATCGCGCGCCATATCGCTCCTCATGAGATAGGTGTCGGAAACGGTTGGGCGGATTCCGAAACTCATGGTCAGGGCTCCGTGATCGCAAGACGTCGTATGCAATTTTCTGGATCTGGCGAGCAGGATAGGGAGTCGTGTATAGGGATTGTATTCGTCGGCCGAGAGTACGCTCGTAATTGGCTCTCGCGCAAAAACCTCACGCCATGCGTCGCGAACACGCAACCCACCTTTTAGGAACTTTTCAAATCCGTCGAGCACGCGCAGCTTCCTTGCCAACTGTAGAACGCGGTTCGTATCGAATAAGTCGTTCTGCACATCTTTCCACCGTGCCAGTAGGCGGCGGTTTTCTTCTTCGGTTGACGACAAGACCGGCCGAGCATATGAGGCGAGCGAGCGAACCTCCACATTACTAGGAAGTCTCTCAAGACGGCCGTTGCGGCGCGTGACGACCATCAGAAAACGGCGATGCGGGAGCATGCGCGCGTACGCCACCTGAGCGCGAGAGACATTGACGTAGGCGGATGGAAGCAAAGTGGCCGGGGTTGACGATAATCTGGGCAAGTAGACGAAATGCCTACGAAGACGGTAATCAGTGTCCCACTTGTCGAAAGCTATCTCGGTAATCTGCGACGGGCGCAACGTGAACGCGACTTTCAAGTAGCGGCGGATGCGCGATCCAACAGGGCCCTTACCTTCCGCCGAGATGCTCTTGACCTCGCGATTCAATAACAGCGACAGTGCCCGCGAAGCGATATGAGGCCGAGTTGCGAAAATCTCGGCGCGTTCAGGGATTTCTTCGGCCAGCTCCGACAATAACATCAGCCGCTCGAGGTGCTGGTAGGGCAACGGTGAAAATGCGTCCCACCAGTCCACGGACTCGGAATCCACCAGTTGACCCAGCCCCAAGGTCAGGATTTCTCGCATCCGGCAACGATGTTGCTCGTGGTCCAGCAGGTCATAAACACTGGACACGCGAAATCGCAGGCGTTCGATTTGTTGCGAATAAGCATGGCGTCCAGACCAGCCGAGATCGACTGCCAAATCCCACCGCGTTCCGGCCCAGGCTCCAACCTCAACTGAATCGTCGGGATGCACCAACAAAATTTTCATGAATGGGTAATTTGTGGAATCGGCACAAAAAATCTTAGCAGGCACGGGTGAGCATGAGAAGTAAGGCGGGCGGTGTCAAAACAGTGCGGAAGGTCGAAGCGGAGGCGCGGCTGTGTCCTGCGCTCAGCCAGTGTGGCCGCGGCCTGCACGCGCAAACCATATTGCATGCTAGTGTTCGCCGACGGACATCGGGATCGGCGTGTAGTAGGATGAAGATTCCTGGACAGAAAATCGAGTGGACCCGCACGCATTCGTAGCTGAAGTTTATCGCCGTATGAGTTTACGGCATATTGCCGATCGACGCGCACCTTGCTGGCCCGAGGTAAGCGAGGACCCCCGAGTATCACAAGCAAAACATGAATTGCGTGGTCTTCTGCCGAGTGACGATCGAGCCCCTATTCTCGATGTGGGTTTTGGCGGGGGTTGGTTCCTGGCTGCTTGTGTGCGATTGGGGTACACGAATCTAACTGGCGCTGATTTTGGCATCGCAAATAAAGCCCATGTGAAGGCGTGGTCACCCCACGCCATCACGTTGGCGGAAATCGAGAGTGATATCGGCACCTTTCTAGCGGACAAACCGGAGACATTCGAGTTCATTCACATGTCTCATGTGATTGAGCATATTCCCAAATACTCGTTGCTCTGGGTGGTGGATGCGTTGTACCGCGCACTGAAACCTGGCGGGACGCTGATGCTACGCACGCCAAATATGGAGGGGCCTTGTGCCAATTCGTCGCTGTACGTAACCCTGGCGCACGAATACGGATTCAGCAGCAACAATCTAGCCTCCCTGCTGGATATTTGCGGCTTCGACGAGATTCGTTTTCATAAAGCTTCCACGCACCATCCGAACTTCAAACAAAGACTGGGCACGCTCATCCGGCTGCCATTCCTGAAAGAAAGCGCGATTCGGCATCGACTGTTCGGAGTCAATGAGCACGGCCACTTTGACTCGGAGTTGATCGCCACAGCCAGACGGGGCAAGTTCCCACCTTTTTTTAATGCCAAGTACCGCTGACATTATCTGCCAACCACCCACGAGCGGTTTGAGATAATCTGGATCGTAATTCGAACGGAATGATTCGTCAGCACGGGCACACAGGTATATTTTGAATATCCCCGATACAGTCCTCGAGGCGTCGCAGTCGGCGCTCGCTGCCAGTCATGAGGCGCGATTTCGCAGCGAGATGGGACAAATTTCAAGGCATTCGGCTGTCTTTTTCGCGGGAACTCTATTCACGGCGGGCGCGGGATATCTCTTCAAAATCTACCTGGCGCGAGTATTGGGGGCGGAAGCCCTCGGAATCTACGCGCTGGGAATGACGATTGTCGGCTTCTTCGGGCTTTTCAATGGAGGTCTGCCACAAGCGGCGGTGCGCTTCGTAGCCGCCTACTCGGCGACACAACAATGGCAACGCCTGCACGGCTTTCTGCGCCGGGCATTCGTGTTGCTGGCAGTTGGAAATGTGGTGCTGGCGGCGGCAATGCTGGCCACGGGTCCGTGGCTGGCGCGAAGCCTCTATCATGCGCCAGTGCTCGTACCCTATCTTCGCCTGTTTGCTCTCCTTCTGATGCTCGGCGTCTTCACTACTTTCTTGGGCCAAGTTCTGGCTGGATATAAAGACGTTGCACGACGCACCCTCATTACCAATTTCATTGGAAGTCCGTTGAACATTATTTTCGCGGTGGTCCTGTTAAGTTTGGGCTTTGGGCTGCGCGGATATCTGCTGGCCCAGGTGGCAAGTTCAGCGGTGGTCCTCGTGTTGCTCGGGTTGGCCGGATGGCGGCTGACGCCGAGGCAGGCCAGGCGGGCACCCGGTACAGCCGCTCCCATGGACCGCGAGGTGTTCTGGTTCTCCGCGGCCGTGTTCGGCTTCAATTTCTTGGGTTTTATACTTAGCCAGACCGACATATTCGTGCTGGGAGTTTTCTTGGATATTCGGCAGGTGGGAATCTATGCCGTGGCGGCCACGCTGGTTGCGTTTGTGCCAGTGGCACTGCAGTCGGTCAACCAGATTTTTTCTCCGATGATCGCCGATTTGCATGCGCGCGGAGAGCACGCGCTGCTGGGCCGGCTTTTTCAGACTTTGACGAAGTGGATATTGGGAATAACCGTACCCCTGGCACTGGTCATGATCGTTTTCTCTAAGCCCTTGATGCGCTTGTTCGGCGTGACGTTTGAGGCGGGCTGGGTAGTGCTGAGTCTGGGCACACTGGGGCAATTGGTGAACGCCGGAGTGGGTTCGGTCGGCTATTTGCTGCTGATGTCAGGCAACCAGGCTCGCCTTATTCGCGTGCAAGTGGTCATGGCGGTATTCATGGTCGCGACTACGCTTGGTTTGGTGCGCCCGTTTGGAATTGCCGGAGTGGCGCTGGCCGCCGCCCTAACCAATGCCTTAAGCAATTATTTGAATCTGCGTCAGGTCCGGGCGGCACTGCGATTGTCGCCTTACAATCTGACTTATCTTCGGTTAGTCAGACCTTGTTTTGCCAGTTTTGCAGTGACGGCGGGATTTCGCCTGCTTTTCCGGTCGTCGGCTTTGCACCCTGAGTGGCTGGGGATTGGAATCGCATTGCTAGTGTCCTATGCATCGTTTTGCGGATTCGCGTTGCTTACGGGATTGGACAACGACGACAAAATGATCGTGGCCGCGATTCGCAACCGTGTTCTTGGCACGACAGGAAAGATGCCATTTTCACGATGATCGGGTTGATCGAAGATGCCGATTCAAATCATTGTTAACGCGGACGACCTCGGTTTGAGCGCGGAGGTGAATGAGGCGATCTTTCGCGCGATGGAGGACGGAGTCATTACATCGGCGACCATGCTGTCGAACGCTTCCGCGGTTCTCCCGGCCGCGCGAATACTGCACCGTTTTCCCAACTGTTCGTTCGGAGTGCACCTCAATCTAACCGAGTTCCAGCCGATGGGCGCGGAGAGCCCCACCACTCTCTCCAGCATTCTGGACGACCACCACTGCTTTAACGGCAATGCCATCAGGGAGGTTAGAATCAGTGCGGCGATGCTAAGGGCCATCTACCGGGAATGGTGTGCGCAAATTGACAGTCTGATCCAGCTCGGCGTGCAACCCAGTCACTTCGACGCTCATCACCATGTTCACACGATTCCGCAGATGCTACCGGTTCTGGCCGCCCTGCGTCACCGCTATAAAATCAACAAAGCGAGAATCAGCCGGAACCTCTACGACCCCGCGGCGCCCGCAAGCAAGGCCCTGCTTACAAAGAAGTGGCTGTATAACCAAGCGTTAAGGTCTATCGGATTCAAGACCACGCGAATATTCACCGACCTCGACGTTTTTATCAAAGCTTGTGCCGCGCGGCCTCCGGCGGAGGCGATCATCGAACTCATGACTCACCCGGGCTCGGTACTTCCGAGCGAGGAGCCTAGTCTGCTGGCGAGCGATTGGACCAAGAGGCTTTCGTATGAGATTGCACTAATGAGCTACAAGGCATTGTAGGACGAATTTTTGTAGCAGAATCAGCGAAAGTGGCAGGCAGACTCGAAATGCTCAGACCGGCGGCGCCGCAGCGATTTCGAGGTAAGCATTCTGCCACAGAGGGCTCACCACGTTCCAATCGAACTGCAACGCATGCTGACGCGCCGCCTGCCCCATTTGCTCGCACAACGATGAATCGGAAATCAACTGTCCCAAGCGCTGCATCATCTCCTCTGGGGTTGCGACCTGAAAACCAGTAATTCCATCCACCACAGACGGAGTCTCGTAGTCGCGAAACACGATGCACGGCAAACCCGTGGCCGCCGCTTCGAGTGTGACCTTCGGAATTCCCTCCAGCCGCGATGGCAGAATAAAAATATCGCTCGCGCGCATGATCTCAAGAATCTCCGACTGGCTTTTGGAGCCCTCCAATGTCACATTGTTCAAGCCCAGCTGCCTGATTTTTTCTCGTAGGACCGTTTCAAATCCCTCTCTCCCCGCCCCCACCAGCCGGAAATTCACGTTACGGAAAATGGCGGCGGCGTCGATCACGTGTTGCGGACCCTTGCGTTCCACCAGCGTTCCTGCGAACAGGACGGTGGGGACGGACCTCCCGCGCTGTGCCGGACCAGTGAAGAGGCTGGTATTGACCCCCACCGGGAGAACATAGGCCGCCTTTTTTTTTATCGATTTGTGGATATCGCGGGCGACGAATTCCGTGATGCCGGTGTAAACATTGCAGCGAAGAAAAATGCCCCGATACAGGAACTGGAGCCCTCGCGAGGGATTCCCCATCTGGGCCTGGGGAGCCTCGGCGTGGAACACAGCTTTCGTGCGCCCGCGCACGACGCTCGGCAGGTGAAGAAAAAAATAGCTGGCGAGGCTGTAGTCGATGTAGGCGATGATGTCGTAGCCAGCCAGAAGTTCCGTTGCGATTCGAAAGGTCTTGCCGCGAGGCGGCAGTGGCAGCAGTCGTATGCCTTCGCGGTTCCGTAACCGCGGGTCAGGCTCCCGTTCATACCAGAGCGTGCTATGCAGGCGGTCGGGATCAAAACGCAAAGCGATCTCACGAACGTTCAGACTCTGGGCGTTAGTATTGTCGGCATCCACCCCGGGGAGGAACAACACCCGAACTCTAGTCATGTTGCCACAATTCCAAGAATCATCTTGTCCCGATAGTTTGGACCGGAACTATTTTATAGCCTCAACGTAGAGGCTCTCGGGGCGCCTGCATTCCAGTTCAACCTCCGCAATGTCAGCAATCCGGCTGCTACCGAAAGTACTCAGCTCAGGTGCTGGAAACCCAGCTTCCTGCAGCATGTGGACAAGCGAGCGCCCATCGAACATCTGTCGATGATGTGAGCCCGGGTGCACGATGTCGCGAACGCTCGAAGCCAGAAGAAGCCGCGAGACAAATCTGTGAGAGGCCATGGGATCGGTGCTATCGGCAAGATAGTCGCGCACCAGAATCCCGAGATCGGGCACAACGATCCTCAGAACGCCTCCGGGTCGGAGGACGCGATAACACTCCCGGGACACGGCCTGCGACTCCCCGTACGTGAAGGCGGGGAAGACGTGCGAGGAATAGATGCACGAGACTGATGAGTCAGGATAGGGAATCCGTTTGCGAACATCCACACGGCGCACGTCGCGTGGCCAGCGCGGAGTACGGAAAATCTTCCACCCGAGGGGCAATCGCGAGAGCAGAATCGTGGGCGAGTTGTCGATGTTGACCCAGCCCTCGATACCTGAGATCCCGCAGCCGATGTTCAACTTGAGTCCCCCAGCCGCTGCCGCGTGCGGCTCCAACACGGATTGATATCTGGTTTCCATTCCTGAACTTAGTATCCTACTTCATAGGTCCCAGGTTTGAGGAGCGAAATGGGGTCGCTACTCCGAAACTGTCACTGGACAGAGGCCTTCAGTTCCACCGATTGTTGAAGCTCACGAAGATAGGAGCGCAAACGTAAGTCGGCGGTCCGGTTGTCACTGGTCTTTTGCAGATGGTGGCGGGCTGCCTGCAGAAGTCGAGCGCGTTCCGCGGGCAAATCGCCAAGAGGAAGAACGTCATGCTCCTCCGGATCATTTTTCAGATCGTAGAGCCGCTCCGACTTTTCACGGAAATTGATCACCAATTTGTAGGATTGGTCGCGAACCGCCATTAGGCGCGGCCGCATGCGGTCGTCACGCCGAAATGGGTTGGTGCAGGCCTCGACACATTCCACAACCGCTGGTTCGCTCGGTAGTTCCCCGCTGAGGATCTGCGGCCAAAAGCTTCGTCCCTGAAAGCTGGTCGGAACCGGTTGGCCGACAGCATCCAGTAGAGTGGGCGCGAGATGAAGGAGGCTGAATGGTACTTGCACTCGCTGCTTTCTGGATAGTGCTGAAGTATGCAGCAGCAAAGGCACGTGAATCAGTTGCTCCGAAAGGCTCATCGGAAAGTGATAGCGACGGCCGTGTTCGAGAAACTCTTCTCCATGATCGGCAGTGATGGCGAACACCGAGTCGTCCCAAAGTTGGGCTCGCTTCAGAGCGCTTACCAGCCGGGAGATCTGCCTATCGGTCCAATAGATTCCGGCGTCGTAGAGGGAAACAACTTCCTCACGGCATCGGTTCAGTCTGCGAACGGCTACATGCTCCCGGTTCCAAAAAGAATTCAGAAGGACTGCTCGACCAGCGCTAACTCGGGACTTGAGAGCGGATGAGGCCTCCTCGGGAGGATAGTAGGGGTGGTGCGGATCCATCAGGTGCAGCCAAAGAAAGAAAGGTTCTCCCGCAAGTTGGTTTAACCACGAGCAAGCTTGATCCACCACGACATCGGCCGCGGGATAGCGCCGTAGTGCATCCATGGACAAGTCTTGGGCGGCCGAACGCCGCTGGCAGTACCAGAAATAGAGCTCTTCGTATGCGGCTGCGGTGAGAGTATTGTGGCTCGCGCTCGACTGGAGAAATCGATTGAAGGTCGACCTGAAGCTGTTTTCCGGGAGCGACGGTTCGCCTTCGGGGATCGAATTCAGAAAATCGTGAAAGGTGTCGAAGCCCTGGTTGTATCCGAAGCGCGAACTCAGATAGGGGTTGCCGGCCACAAAAGCCGCCGTTCGATAGCCGGAACCTTGGAGCGTACTGGCGATGGTCTGTTCGTGAGGAGCAATCCCCAGGATGTCTCGTCCCAACGCCAACGGGTAACGGGATGCTAGGATGGCGGGAAAAGAGAAATAAGTAGGCGCACCAGCCACGATCGCATCCGTAAAAACTGCACTCCTCTTGGCCAGAGAATCCAGGAACGGCGTGACGGGCCGCGGATATCCCAGAAAGCCTGTATGGTCGGCGCGCAGGCAGTCTACCGTGACGAGAACAAGGGGTCGTTGCTTCATTCGCTGGTGGCCGCCCGAGGTCGCAGGAGCTTCAAAGGTAGCCCAGATCTTTCAGCCGCTGTTCAATCATCTGTTCTTCGGCTTGATCCAGAAGGCTGGCATCGGCCTTCGTGATCTCCTGCAGTACAAACGTCAGCAGAGCTTCGATGTTGTCAAAGCGGCCCGCAAACTGTTTTTCCGCTTCCGCGCAAAGATCCGGCGGCAGGCTCACGGTTCGAAATTGAGTCATCGCGCTTGTGCTCCCAGTTTCCGAGAACGGCAGAGGATCCAAGCTGTAAAAACGTCCAAGCCGTGTACGACTGCACGAACCCATGATATTACTATCCTCGTGTGGAGCCCGCGAGCAGGCCGAGTGCTGGCCACAGTTGGTAAAGTTGCGGGCCGGCAAAACACAAGCATTGAGGAGGCGATTAGCATCTTGGCTGTAGTTGGATATAGGGTCTCTGAATCGGTACGACATGTTCCGGTGACGGTCACCAATCGATCCAGATCGGTGCAGGATTTGTTCGTATGCCTTCTGGAGCACACACATGCGATCGGCGTGTCCGCCTGACGCCATGCCCCGAAGGACTGTGATCGTCACGGAAATTATCGCCCCTTACCGTATCCCTGTTTTCAACGCTCTCGCACGTCGGCCTGAGATAGATCTGCACGTCATTTTCCTGGCGGAGACTCACAAGATTCGACAGTGGCGCATCTATACCGATGAGATCCGTTTCTCATATGAAGTTCTGCCTTCGTGGCGATGGTACGCGGGGAAGCGTGGACTCCTCCTGAATCGTGGGTTGTGGTCTGCATTGGATGCAGCCAATGCCCAGGCCATCGTGTGCGGCGGCTACAACTATCCGGCGTCTTGGAGTTCACTCTGGTGGGCTCGCCGGTGCAATGCAAGTTTTGCTTTGTGGACAGAGAGCAATCAGCGAGACGCCAGGTCTGGACGTGCCCCGGTGGAATGGCTGAAGCGATATTTTGTGAGTTCTTGCAATGCTTTTGTCGTGCCGGGAAAATCCTCGTTCGCCTATCTCCGGACTCTTGGGGCCAACGAGCAGGTCATCTTCATAGCTCCCAACGCAGTCGATAACACTTTCTTTGCGACGCTCGCGGAGCGAGCGAAACGCGAGTCGCCCGCATTTCGAAAACAGTTCGGCCTTCCGCAACGGTTCATCCTGTTTGTGGGAAGGCTAGTGCCGGAAAAAGGCATTTTTGATCTCCTCGAGGCTTATGCCAAACTAGAGAGAGGATTGCGATCTGAGGTGGGTCTGGTGTTTGCTGGAGACGGTATTGCCAAAGACGAATTGATGCAACGGGCGAGAAGGATTAGCCCGGGAGTAGTTAACTTTGAGGGATTCGCCCACAGGGAAAATCTGGCTGGTCTGTACGCGCTCGCGGACGCCCTGGTTCTGCCGACGCACAGCGATACATGGGGTTTGGTGGTGAACGAAGCGATGGCGTGCGGGCTTCCGATTATCGTGACCAGCGTTGCGGGATGTTCGGCCGACTTGGTCGAAGATGGGTGGAATGGTTACGTCGTGCCTCCCCGGGATTCGGTGAAACTCAGCGCAGCGATCGATTCTGTGCTCAAGCGACCTGACCTCAAGCGACAGATGAGCGCACGCAGCTTGGAACGAATTCAAGACTACTCACCGGAGACATGCGCCGACGGTCTCGCCGCAGCTGCGACGTCCGCAGGAATGGGGGTTCGATGCGTTCCGTGAAACCGCTGCAATGGGTAGGCATTCTGCTGGGCTTGAGCGTGGCAGTCTATCTCCTTTATTTCCATTTACGGGATTTCGCTAACGTTTCCCTCCTCGGTGGAATTTTAATGGTGGAAGTAATCATCGCCGGCCTCTGGAAATATGAACAGCGTTTTCTTGTTCTGTTGGTCATCTCGTTTGTTTGGGCTGGCACAAATGTTCCCATGCAAGGTGCCGCAACGGCCGGACGCTGGGCCGTACTGTTCGCGGGTGCGGCCGTTGGCTATGTGATTTGGACGAAGACTACCCACTCGCCTTTTGGGTCGTTACATCTAATCGCGTTTTTTTGTGTCTGCGCTGCGTTTGTCTCCGCCACGGTTTCTCCGTGGATAAAGATGGCATCTCTAAAAGCTTTGAGCCTACTCCTTCTTTTTACGTATTGCGCTACGGGGGCTCGCTTGGCTGCGTTCGGCCGGGAGGACCGTTTTTTTCGAGGGCTGCTCTTGGGATGTGAGATAGCTGTTTATTTGACGGCGATCTGCTACTTCGGTCTGGGTCAAGCTATTTGGGGTAATCCCAACTCCTTGGGCGCGGCAATGAGTATCGGAGCGTTTCCCATCCTCTCGTGGGGATGGCTCACCAGCGACGGACCAGTGGTGAAGTTTCGCCGGTTAGTCGCCCTGCTTCTTTGCGTGTACCTTATTCATTTCAGTATGGCACGGGCGGGAATGATTACGGTCGCGCTCGTCACCCTCATCTTCTGCTTTTGCCTGCGGCAGTTTAGATTGCTGGTAAAGGTGGTGGCACTGGTTCTGTTTCTGGTTGCGGTCACTGGGATGTTTGCTCCAGAAGCCCTAAGCAAGCAGATTGATGATCTGAAGGATGCGATGCTCTACAAAGGGCACAAGGAAGGGGGGATGCTGGGTTCGCGGCGAACACCTTGGGAGAAGTCGATCGCCGCGATCGAAGAACATCCGCTCTTCGGAACAGGATATGGTACGAGCCCGACGGGCGAGGATCCCGGGTTGCGATTCGGAACGTTTGCTTCGTCCGCGGAGACGGCTAGTGAACACGGCAGCAGCTACATGACCATCGCGCAGTGGGTGGGCTTGTTGGGTGGGTTGCCATTCGTTGCGCTCTTGGCCGTGACGCTAGCCAACGTATGGAGAGTCTGCGCGTGGATGAGGCGAACGACGGACCCGCACCATCACTCGATTCCGTTGGCCATGATTGTGTTGGCGGGTCTGATCCACGCCGGCTTTGAAGACTGGCTTTTTTCCGTGGGTTATTATCTTTGCGTGTATTTTTGGATTATTGCATTTTTGCTCGCCGATTTTATCCCACACGCTGTTGCTGCCCCGGTCGCCGGAGTTGTTTCCCGAGCTCCTCGTCCGACGCCAGCCGGTTTTGGAGCGGTCGTGCCCGACAGATGATCAGGTTGTTTATTAATGGCTTTGCAGCCAGTGCCGGTGGAGGTCTTACCTATCTGCGTAATGTGATTCCACATCTCGCGCGGAGAGTGGATACCGAAACTACGGTGCTGCTGAGACCAGCGATTCGCCAGGAGTTTGGGGAGTTGCCGAACGTTTCCTTTGTCGAGGACGCGGCGTCTTGTGACGCGCCCCAACGTTTTATTCGCGAACAATCGACGCTGCCGAAACTGATCCGGCGCAGCGGCGCACAGGTGTTGATTTCCGCCGGCAACTTTGCCCTTTGGAATTCTCCTGTCCCGCAGATACTGCTGTCTCGTAACTCGCTCTACACTTCTGGCGATTTCCTTCGCGATGTTCGCACTCGCGGAGACTACGCGATGTGGGCGGACACCGTAGTCAAGGGCTGGTTAGCACGGCGATCCATTAGCCGCGCCGACATCACTGTTGCTCCGAGTGAAGCGTTTGCCCAAGAACTCAGCGAATGGAGTGGCAGGAATGTCCTTTCGTTGCACCATGGATTTGACCGGGATGCTTTTATGAACGACGCCACGCCATTGCCATGCGAGGCGAAAGCTCAGCTTGAGCAAGGCAGAGACGCTCTCCGGCTACTTTTTGTAAGCCACTACAATTATTATCGAAATTTCGAAACGTTATTCCGGGCAATGCCCGTCTTGACCAGTCGTATGAAGGGAAAGAAGGTGAAACTTTTTCTCACCTGCCGACTGCGTTCAGGCGAGAATCCAGGAACATATCGGGCCGAATCAGCGGCGTCGCTCGTAAACGACCTTCGGGGAGACCAGATCATCGTCGAGCTCGGAACGATTCCCTATTCCTTGCTTCATCATCTCTATCGCGCCTGCCACATTTACGTGACTCCGGCTTATGCCGAATCCTTCTCTCACCCGCTAATCGAAGCGATGTCGAGCGGCTTGCCGATTGTGGCATCGGATTTGCCAGTGCATCACGAAATCTGCGGGGACGCCGGAATTTATTTCCAGCGTTTCTCTCCCGACGCGTTGGCGGAACGCGTACTACAGATTCATGAATCGCCGGAGCTGCGGGAAGGACTGTCGCGCAATGCCCTGCGGCGGGCTCGTGACTTTAGTTGGAGCGAGCACGTGGAACGCCTGCTTGTCCTGGCTGAGGAATTGACGCGGTCTGACCAGGAGTGAAACTGATGTCTCGATCCGCAGGCGTGGATTCAACGTTGCACGTTTTGACGCTCACCCCGTTTTTTCCGTCGCGCGAAAATGAGGTGAGCGGCTGTTTCATCGCGGAGCCGATCGAGGAGCTAAAGCGTTTGGGTGTCGATCACAGCGTGATTGCCGTGGCCCCGATTTACTATCCCAGAAGATGGCCGATTAAGTCGGCTGCGGCCGAATGGGTACGCTATCCGCAAATCCCGGGAAACTTTGGGCTTTCAAGCGCCGGGAGGATGCTCTACGCGCGTCTCATAGGACGAGTCCAGAGGCTGCACACCGTGAAGCCGATCGATGTTATCCATGCCCATGGAGCGCTGCCTTGTGGTCATGCATCCGCTTTGCTTTCGCGACACTTTGGAATTCCGTTCGTAGTCACCGTGCACGGGTTGGACGCTTTTAACACGTGCTTTCAAGGGGGAACTCCTGCGAAGTGGCGGCGGCAGGAATCAATTGCCGTTTATCGGGCTGCTCGCATCGTCATTTGCATCAGCGAAAAAGTGAAGCAAATCCTTCGTGGCGGATTGCGCGAAAATCTCCGTAGCGCCGTGGTGTACAACGGGACGGATGCCGAAATGTTTTCGCCAGGACCGGTGGTTGTTGTCCCGTCGGAAAAAGAAGTCCTTATCGTCGGCGATCTGATCGCCAGCAAAGGCCAGGAACTCGCCTTGAATGCTATAGGTCGTATCGGATCTCTCTTTCCGCGCTTGAGATGCAAGATCATCGGGGAAGGCCCAGATCGCTCGCGATTGGAAACCTTGGCAAGCCAACTGGGACTCGGTCAGCGAGTTCAGTTTCTGGGGCGTCAAAGCCGAACTGCAATGGCAGATGCCATGAGAGCCTGTTCGGTATTTTTGCTCCCGAGCCGCAATGAAGGACTTGGATGTGTGTACCTTGAGGCAATGGCTTGCGGCAAGTCAGTAATCGCTTGTCGCGGACAAGGAATTGACGAAATTATCGAGCACGGAAGAAACGGCTGGCTTATCCCGGTCGATGGTCTCGACGAATTAGCACAGGGGCTCACCACGTTGCTCCAAGCTCCTGTTGATTCTATGCGCATGGGGATGGCTGCGCGGGAGACGATCCTGAACGGATTGACGTTGTTGGATCAGGCACATCGCCTGGCAAATATCTACCGCGAAGCGGTCGCATGAACAGTCCAGCGTCGTATGATAGTGGGCTAGTGTACCGGTAACTGGCCTCCCGCTCGATTGACCCCTGATTGCCTGAAGAACGTAACCGCTTTCAAACGGGACAGAGAGATAAGGCGGCCCACCGTACTCTGGCCAAATCGCACAACTGAAAGGCAGGGAACATTTGGTTAGCTGGTCGGGTTGATAAGGAGCTGTTATATGGCCATCGATAAGAGTTTCAAGCGCTCGGAAGACCTTTCTTCGGTTGCAGTTCAGCGCGGCAATTCGGCATGGTGGACGCGGAATCCAATGGCCTATGACTGGACTGGGAAAATCAAGTTTCCCAGGTTTTCTCACCAGTGGTACCAGGCGATCGATGCGGAATTCCTATACGGAAGTCGGCTTTTTGCTACATCGCAACAGCCGTTTGATCGGATTATGCCGATTTCAGAATTGCGCGGAGCACGAGTACTGGAGATTGGGTGTGGGATGGGTCTGCACACGCAGACCATGGCAGCCGCCGGAGCCGAAGTGACCGCAATCGATCTTACTTCAACAGCGATTGAAGCTACTCGCCGTCGTCTCGCCTTGATGGGCCTCCGAGCTCAGGTCTTGCAGTGTGACGCGGAGAACCTTCCGTTTACAACAAGCGCTTTTGATTTTGTCTGGTCATGGGGTGTAATCCATCATTCCTCCCGAACCGCTCGCATCGTTCGGGAGATTGCACGCGTACTTAATAGCGCCGGTTCATGTCGCGTCATGGTTTATAACCGGGAAGGCATGCCAGCGCGAATTTGTTTCATTCGCGACTACATTCTAAAGGGCGGGTTCTTGCGGCGGAGTTTCGAGGAAACGTTGTATCGATCCTGTGACGGTTTCTCTGCGCGTTTTTATGTTCGTGAACAGATCGAGGACGTCTTGAACTGCCGCGTCGATGAAATCCTGACAGTGTCCGAGATCACCTGACTTTTGAAACGTTAACGCAAGGAATGAAAAGAGACCCCAGCCGATGTAGCTGACAAGCAGCACGGTGCGAATAACCCGCAACAGAGTGAGGGACACATTGCGCGCATGCCCGTACCATAGCCATAAAACCGTACAGGATCGCGACAACCCCTCCAATGGTGCAAACCGCGTCCCACCATATGCTGTAACGCATCGGCGGCAATAGTGTCCCGACGCACAGACCTGCAAGTACGAGAACGACTCCAAGAGCTATTCGATTCCGGGGAAGCACGCGCTAATTATGGCACGCTCTCTACCGGACCCGGTGATGACTGTCGTAACATCCCGATATCACTCATCTACTGTGGGTCAAAATAGCTTTCCTTGGCTGTCCGACATCGCGGTGGCTGGCCGCTTCGCTCTTCACGCGGCTTGCTGGCGGCGACTCTGGCGTTGCTGTCTGGCGGCTTCCAACTTGCGGTCGCGTTCCGCGTGGATCTCCTGCTGACGCCCCGCCAGCACGTCCTTCGGCGTGATGTAGCCGGTGGCACTGTTCAGGCGGACGTTGTTGTAATGCTCCACGTAGCCCTCGACCAGACGCCGTGCATCTTCCAGCGACAGCGGCGTTCCCGGCCGAATGCACTCGCTTTTCAGCGACTTGTGCCAGCGCTCAATCTTGCCGTTCGACTGTGGATAGTAAGGGGAGGTTCGGACGTGCGTCATGCCCGAGATGCGAATGAACTCCTTGAAGTCGCGAGCAATGAACTGCGGGCCATTGTCGGAGATGATTCGCGGCTTCGCTTCCGGGTACTTCTCCTTGGCTCGCTGCAGGATCACTTCGACATCAGCTTCTCGCATGGACTCACGCAGATCCCAATGCACGAGGAAACGACTGAACCCATCCAGAATGCTGCACAAGTAATAGAAGGTGCCGCACAGGTTGATGTAGGAAACGTCGATATGCCAGTGCTGATGCGGCTGCAGCGGCTGCTCGAAACCGGTTCCCTTGCGCGAAGGTTTGCTCTTCCACCGGGATAATAATCCAGCTTGCTTCAACACTCGCCAAACACTCGCCGGACTGACCGCCACAACGTCAGCGTCGAGCATCATGAACGTCAGCCGCCGATAGCCTTCCAGCGGGTTCTTCAGATGGAACCCGATGATTGCTTCTTTCTCCCACAGCTCCAACCAGAAATCACGGGGAACCCAACCGTTGTGCTCGTTGACGCACCCGTACCGCTGCCGCCAGTCATAGAACTTGCTGGCGGTCACGCCCAGCCACGGGATGAACCGTCCGACGCCGATCTCGGCCTTCTCCGACCAGCGCCGGACGAAATCCACGACTAGATCCCGCACATCATGCGGCACCCAGATACCGGTTAGAGTTCCCCAAGACTTTTTTTTAGCGCGATGTGCTCAGCCATCAGCTCAGCCAGGACCTCGTCCTTGGTCTGCACCTTCTTCTCCAAGAACTCGATCCGTTTCTGCTTCTCCTCCACTTGGCGGTGGGGACGCTCTTGAGACTGAAAAGCGGCGGCTCCGTTCTCGAACAGTTCCTTCTGCCAGCGGTAGAACACCGTTGGCCGCAGGCCTAGTTCTTCACACAGCTCCGAGACGGGTACTTTGTCCACAAGATGCCGCCTCAGGATGGCTACTTTTTCTTCTGGGGTGAAATGCTTCCGTTCCTTCCTCATACGTTCGCTCCGTTATCTTAACGGACGAACGCTTTCTCCATTTCCAACTGAGGCAGGACTTTCGAGCATTCTTTAAAAATGTGTCATCAGAAGTTTGTGGCCAAGAATCAGATGCGATCCCTGTGCCGTCTCTGCTGCGTCGTTGGGTCCTGGCCATGGTGCCGGAAGGATACTTACGGAGGGCACAGGCCAGACGTGGGGCTTTTATTTTCATAAACGCGAGTGGACCCGATTGATTCTATCCCGCGGGGTTTTTAGAGACCGGGATCCGCGGCACAAATGGGTGACCGCGTATGTGCACACGCACCGGGCGGCCTCCGCCAGGTGGGAGCATCCGCGAGCAGGTCCGTCTCGACAGATGCCCCCCCGTTGCTCGATATAATAGTCATAATGATAATTGCGATCACTGTCGCCGGAGGATGGGTTGCTTCACCAGCGCTATAAAGATATCGTATTTTGGGGAATTGCCAAGGCCACCGTTCCGAATTATTTGTTGCGGCGGTATATGATCAGGACGCGTGCGGCGAACGCTAACTGTCATCTACATCTTGGTTGTGGTACCAGATACCTCCCCGGATTCCTGAATATCGACGGCAACCTCTTCCATAAGATTGATGTTTGGCTGGACGTTAGAAACGGACTTCCGTTCCGTTCAAACTCGATTGCCTCGGTCTATTCGACCCACATGTTCGAACACCTCTATCCAGATGAGTTAAAGCGGCTTCTTCAGGAATGCGTGCGCGTGCTGACGAAAGGCGGCGGCATCCGACTCATCGTTCCGAGCCTGGAGAGCGCGATAGCAGCCTATGTTCAGCAACGCAGCGATTGGTTCGATGATTCCTTCCCACGTCACTTCGATTCTCTCGGCGGCCGATTTTCGAATTTTGTTTTCTGCGACGGGCAACACCGAACCGCGTTCGATTTCAGTTATCTCAGCGAAGTGCTTCGCGAAGCAGGGTTCCGCGAGGTGGAGAAGTCCGCGGAAGGAGAAAGCCGCCTGTACGGAAGTAATGTTCCGCCCTACGAGCCGGAGGACTCGAAGGAGTTGCCGCATTCTCTGTATGTTGAAGCGTTTAAATCGTGATCAGTCTCTTGCTGACTTCCTCACGCACACCAGCGAGCTGCGGATTCAGCGAAAAAAACCATACACCTCCCCCAAGGTCGGTCTGAGGGAGGTTCCGAATGTGCGCCGGAGTTCCGGAATCGTCGAGTACCGGACTTCAAAGTCCCTAGCCTCGCGAAAACCTCGGCGGAACTCATGATATAGGCAACGGATACCGAAGACGTTTGGAAGTTGAATCAGCGACTGCCCGCAAACTCGTGTGGATGGTTCGGAAGGCCTAGTAAGAAAATTGCGATCCACGCTCTCTCTGGGATTTGATTGCAGGGATGATCGTGATCAAATCGCTGCAGTTCATTTTGAGATGAGAACGGTGACATCATGCGGAGATTAAAGCTCTCGCTTTACTTATGGGTTCTCTCAGGCGTACTGACAGGTTGCGTCATCGCGCAGGGTGTTTCACGCGGCATCGTGACGACCGCTCAAAACTGGTCTCAGACCTCGAACACGGCCCTGGCCGGTTGTTCGACAGGCTTGAACTGCACGATCCAGACCCTGAACCTCACCCCTTGTCCGGTTGGCATCGATACAACCAGCGGAGCCGGTTATCAAGTTCTTCTTTCTGGAGGAGGAAACAGTGAAGTCGTCAGCGTGCTGAGCGCTGCCGGCGGATGTACTTCGGGAGCCGCGTCGGGAAAGATCTCTTTCACGCCCTTCTATTCCTATGCGCCCGGATACACAATCGGATCGGCCTCTTCTGGCATTCAGGAAACGATCAACCTGGAGTGTGGAACCAGCGCGGCCACGTATCAGAATGGCCAGTGCGATGTCACTATTCCTGCCAACGGTCCCGGCTACCCTGTGCACTCGTTGAACACATACAACGTCTACGGGACGATTTATCTGCATTCCAACCAATCTGTTCTGAGAGGATACGGTGTTTCGCTGAACTGCCTTGGACGCGGTGCCTGCATCCAGATTGGCGACTTAGTAAACTCCAACGACTGCACTAGCATGACGCTCGCCGGGTTCAGTTTCCGCACACCCACGGCATATTCTTCCCCAGCATGGAACCCTTTCATTGGCGTGAACGTCACGAATACGATCAGGACCGGCAATCTGGCGACCATCACGACAGGCCGTTCCCACGGTTTTCGGCCCGGCGACATCGTGACGATCCTGTTCACCGACAACGCCAGTTACTGGGGTGATGCCGTTGTCACTTCCGTTCCGACGAACACTACTTTTACTTACGCGCATTCTGGCGCAAATCTTGCATCTCAAACTACGCCTGGGGCGGTGGCACTGGCTTATGAGGCTGTGCTGGATAACGCAGACAATACCCACCTGATCGATATTTCTTACGATAAGGTGGGCGAGAAGTGGCACTTTAATAATTTTTTTGACTTTTGGGATGATGAAAACGCAACCATCGACCACTTCAACAACAACGGTATTAGTCTGATGCAAAGTGTGAACTGGACTGGGTCGTTTATTTTTTCGGCAGGAAATCAGGGAAGATCACATCAGATCGCCCCCGTCATTACGCTGCGTGATTCGACCATCACGGCGAATGGTTCGAACGGAGTGACTGACTACAATTCCAACGGACTCTATATCGAAAATACCATTATTCAAGCATCGGGTCCGTGGGAAGTATATGCGGCCAACTATACGGGAAACTATCAGGGCGCATACCTCAAGAACATCTATTCTGAGAGCGGTCTTGATCAAAATCCCTTCGCCCACATTACTGGTTCCGTAATGAGTGGTACGTTTGTTGTTGGGGAGAAGATCACGCAAACCTCGACTGGAGCGATGACCTATCTAGAAAACGCAGTTACTGGATCTAGTTCAATGATCGTTCCGTTAGCAACTGGAACTCCGGACTCTAAGCATACTTGGATAGGACAAACTAGTGGAGCCGTGTATGCGCCAAGCTCCCTTCCGATAGGAGCTATTTCTCCCTGGCCGGGCCTCGGTATTGCTGGTTTGATCGCTGGGGCAGATAGCGGGAGCTTTCAGATTGTGGGGAATGGTGGTCTTGTTGGGGAGTTCCCTACGGGTGGAGCAGGTTCGATGCCCTATACCTATTACATCGTAGCTAATGATTGCCTCGCAAGTGACAACTGCGTATCAAATCCGAACCTGCAGAGGCAGACTTCTCCAATGCAGATACTTAACTGGAAAACGACGGGGAGAGATTCGATTTTGGTTCGATGGCCCAGAGTGGCAAACGGAACCGATACGATTACCTATGACATAATCCGCATGACAAGTCCGGCTGGAGTTTATGGAACTTATCCCTACAATGGCGGGTGCCCCGGTGGCCCCCGCGGAACGTGCGGATACGTGGTGCAGGGATTGTCTCAAGCGGCTGCTTGTTCCGGTGGGCTGGTATGTACCTATACCGATGGTGGGTCAGCGTCCACTTCCGCATACACCGTTAAGCAAGGAACATACCAAGGGCTAATCACCTTCTGGCCTGGAGCGCTCGTTTCGGATGGCGGCGGGGTACAAGTCGATAGAGAACAATACCCGGTTGTAGGAATTGGAACATATGGAAATCCAGTTCAGAACGCGGAGTTCTGCACTTACTATGGGGTGGCGTCGCCTGGAGGCTATACCTCATGCTTAACAAGCGGGACAACTTCCAATAACAGTGTGCCAAACCAAACGGCCACAGTCCTGAGTGATGGTGGATCGCGGGGCGGCGGCATGACGTTGACGAAGGGACGACTGAACTTCTCCACGACCCCATACGCTAGTATCGCTCCGCATCACATCATCACACTGATAGATTCCCAACCCGCCCTGACACGAGGAACGTGGTCTTATCGCCCGCCAGCGAGTGCGAATGATGTGTGGATTGGGACAGACGGTGGATCGCCTCTAGATGCGGCGCAACTTGCGTTTGGTTCGCCTGTGTCAATAACGAATTACATTGCACAGACTGGCGATGGCAAACACGCAAATTGGCTGGAGAGGTTGAGCGCGTCGTTGAAAGAATTCAACGTTCCGGCAAAGTTCGATCAGAGCATAAGCATTTCGAATCTGATCATTTCGTCAACCTCGCCCACGATCTCTTCCGGGTTCGGCACAAACGCGTCAGTAGTCCACAATAACGGTACTGCAGTTTTTACGGTTAATGTCGGGACGGGCAGAACGGCTTCTAGCGGAGTCATCGGATTACCAAGAGCAGCGAACGGCTGGGCTGTACACTGCGATGACGTGACGACGCAGAGCACGTCTGTGTTCATCACGAAGCAAACAGCTAGTTCTTCTACAAGCGCCACGATTACACAGTACAGTGATGCGGCAATGCCGACCGCATGGGCAGCGAACGATCTTTTGGTATGTCAGGCTTCGGCATACTGAAAAAAGGTGCCGATCACTATTCGGCCCCCCGCGCCGGTCTGCAACATCTACTGGATCGTCTACCCTGCATGATCCGTTACCCTTTATGCCCGTGGGGCGTGCACGGTTGAGTGGCATGCCGCGCACAGCGTGATCAAGTTTTCTTCCGAGTCGGCACCCGAGTGGCTCCGGAATTCCCGGTGATGCACTTCAAGGTTCGACATCGAGCCGCAGGATTGGCACCTCCAGTTGTCGCGACGAAGGATCGTAAGCGTACGGTTATGGCCGTCTCGACAACGTTCTAGAAGAGAGCGATGCTCGCGAAGTGGGCACTTCGGATAGGTGTCCACTTGGAGCGGAGATGGACACTTCCCGGCAAGTTACAACTGTCATAGCGGATAAGAGTGAGACGTTGGGTGCGGCCCCGCGGCAGCGGCGCAGTATCGCGGAGAAGCGGCGGATTGTCGAAGCGACGTTGGTGGAAGGCGCGTCGGTGGCGCGGGTAGCGCGAGGGCATGGCATCAACGCGAACCAGGTATTTGGCTGGCGTCGGCTGTACCTGGCAGGGAGACTTGGGGAGTGCAAGCCGGCGATGAAGTTGCTGCCGGTTCGCGTGAGCGAGAGTTTGCCGGCGGCTCTGCCGGAGCGTGGATCCGACTTACCGAAAGCACAGTCGGGCATGATTCACGTCGAGTTTCGGCAGGCACAGGTGCGCATTGAAGGCAACGCCGACGCGGCGCTGGTACGGGTGTTGCTGGAGTGCCTGCGCGGATGATGGCCTGGCCAGCGAACACGCGGATCTGGATTGCGGCGGGCGTGACCGACCTGCGGCGCGGCTTCACTGGGCTGAGTGCGTTAGTGCAGACGAAACTGGAGCAGAGTCCGTTCTGCGGGCATGTGTTTGTGTTTCGCGGACGACGTGGCGATCTGATCAAAGTTTTATGGTTCGACGGCGACGGGTTGTGTTTGTTCGCGAAGCGACTGGAACGTGGGCGCTTCGTGTGGCCGCAGGCCGCGAGCGGTACGGTTTCGCTGACCCGAGCGCAGTTATCGATGCTGTTAGAAGGCATAGATTGGCGACGGCCGGAGCGCACGTGGGAACCGGAGTTGTCGGTGTAACGAGCGAGATTCTTTCCACAACTTTTTTCGTGCGCAGGGGGATGAGAACGCGCGAGTTCATGCGATACTCCGCGCATGGCAGTGGCTTCGCTTCCCGATCTAAAAGTCCTTCCCGCGGATGCGCTGCGAGCACTGATCCTGGCACAACACGAGCAGTTACTCTCCACCGAAAGCACACTCACTGCCACGCAGGAGCAGTTACAGTCGCGGGAGCGCGAGATTGAGCATTTGCAGTTGCTGCTGGCCAAGCTGCAGCGCATGCAGTTTGGGCGTAAGTCGGAGAAGCTGGAGCGGCAGATCGAGCAGTTGGAGCTGCGGCTGGAGGAGTTAGAATCCAAGCGCAGCGAGCAAGAGCCCAGCGCTTCAACACCAGCTCCCGTCACCGCCTCTTCAACTCCTATAACGAGGTCCACGCGCCGAGCACTGCCCGATCATCTGCCGCGGCAAACGCGCCGACACGAGCCGAAAGAGACCGTGTGTCCGCAATGCCAGGGCGAGCTACGGAAGTTGGGCGAGGATGTTTCCGAGATGCTGGAGTATGTCCCCGCCAGTTTCGTGGTGGTCCGCCATGTGCGCACAAAGCTGAACTGTACGAAGTGCGACTGCATTGTGCAGGCGGAAGCGCCGAGCCGCCCGATTGAGCGTGGCATGGCGGGGCCAGGACTGTTGGCGCATGTGTTGGTTTCGAAATACTGCGACCATCTTCCGCTGTATCGGCAATCGGAGATCTACGCGCGTCAAGGTGTGGAACTGGAGCGCTCGACGATGGCCGACTGGGTCGGCGGATGCAGCCAGTTACTCAGCCCACTAATCGATGCGCTAAGTCGGTATGTGATGGCCGCCGGCAAACTGCACGCCGATGACACGCCGGTGCCGGTGTTGGCTCCTGGTCAGGGCAAGACCAAGACAGGGCGCTTGTGGACGTATGTTCGCGATGATCGTCCTGCGGGCGACACCGCCGCGCCCGCTGTTTGGTTTGCCTACTCGCCCGATCGCAAAGGCGAGCATCCCGCGCAGCATCTGGAAAAGTTTCGTGGCACGGTGCAGGCGGATGCCTATGCGGGATTTAATCAGCTCTATGAAGATGGTCGCATTCAACACGCAGCGTGCTGGGCGCACGTGCGGCGTCACTTCTACGATCTGGAACAGGCGCACAGTTCGCCGGTAGCGCGGGAGGCGTTGCAGCGGATCGGCGCGCTGTATGGAATCGAAGAACCGATTCGCGGTCGCCCGCCGGACGAACGCCGGGCCGTCCGCCAGGCACAGGCCAAGCCCCTCGTGGACTCTATGCGCCAGTGGTTCGAGGCAACCTTGTCGAAGCTCTCGCGCAAGTCGGAGACGACGGTGGCGATTCGCTATGCGCTGTCGCGCTGGGACGCGCTGACACGCTATATAGAAGATGGACACATCGAGATCGACAACAACGCCGCCGAACGCTCGTTGCGCGGCGTGGCCCTGGGCCGCAAGAACTACCTGTTTGCTGGATCGGATGCGGGCGGCGAGCGTGCCGCTACGATCTACGGCCTGATTGGTTCGGCAAAACTCAACGGCCTCAATCCCGAAGCCTATCTGCGCGAGGTGCTGACCCGTATCCCCGACCATCCCATCAACCGCATCGACGAACTGCTGCCCTGGAATCTCAATACCACGCCTGCTGAAGTGTCCACTTAACCGTTTCGTGGACACTTAACAATACGGTGCAACTCGGACGCTTACAGATGGACACTTCCCGGCAAGTTACAACTGTCATAGCGGATAAGAGTGAGACGTTGGGTGCGGCCCCGCGGCAGCGGCGCAGCATCGCGGAGAAGCGGCGGATTGTCGAAGCGACGTTGGTGGAAGGCGCGTCGGTGGCGCGGGTAGCGCGAGGGCATGGCATCAACGCGAACCAGGTATTTGGCTGGCGTCGGCTGTACCTGGCAGGGAGACTTGGGGAGTGCAAGCCGGCGATGAAGTTGCTGCCGGTTCGCGTGAGCGAGAGTTTGCCGGCGGCTCTGCCGGAGCGTGGATCCGACTTACCGAAAGCACAGTCGGGCATGATTCACGTCGAGTTTCGGCAGGCACAGGTGCGCATCGAAGGCAACGCCGACGCGGCGCTGGTACGGGTGTTGCTGGAGTGCCTGCGCGGATGATGGCCTGGCCAGCGAACACGCGGATCTGGATTGCGGCGGGCGTGACCGACCTGCGGCGCGGCTTCACTGGGCTGAGTGCGTTAGTGCAGACGAAACTGGAGCAGAGTCCGTTCTGCGGGCATGTGTTTGTGTTTCGCGGACGACGTGGCGATCTGATCAAAGTTTTATGGTTCGACGGCGACGGGTTGTGTTTGTTCGCGAAGCGACTGGAACGTGGGCGCTTCGTGTGGCCGCAGGCCGCGAGCGGTACGGTTTCGCTGACCCGAGCGCAGTTATCGATGCTGTGAGAAGGCATAGATTGGCGACGGCCGGAGCGCACGTGGGAACCGGAGTTGTCGGTGTAACGAGCGAGATTCTTTCCACAACTTTTTTCGTGCGCAGGGGGATGAGAACGCGCGAGTTCATGCGATACTCCGCGCATGGCAGTGGCTTCGCTTCCCGATCTAAAAGTCCTTCCCGCGGATGCGCTGCGAGCACTGATCCTGGCACAACACGAGCAGTTACTCTCCACCGAAAGCACACTCACTGCCACGCAGGAGCAGTTACAGTCGCGGGAGCGCGAGATTGAGCATTTGCAGTTGCTGCTGGCCAAGCTGCAGCGCATGCAGTTTGGGCGTAAGTCGGAGAAGCTGGAGCGGCAGATCGAGCAGTTGGAGCTGCGGCTGGAGGAGTTAGAATCCAAGCGCAGCGAGCAAGAGCCCAGCGCTTCAACACCAGCTCCCGTCACCGCCTCTTCAACTCCTATAACGAGGTCCACGCGCCGAGCACTGCCCGATCATCTGCCGCGGCAAACGCGCCGACACGAGCCGAAAGAGACCGTGTGTCCGCAATGCCAGGGCGAGCTACGGAAGTTGGGCGAGGATGTTTCCGAGATGCTGGAGTATGTCCCCGCCAGTTTCGTGGTGGTCCGCCATGTGCGCACAAAGCTGAACTGTACGAAGTGCGACTGCATTGTGCAGGCGGAAGCGCCGAGCCGCCCGATTGAGCGTGGCATGGCGGGGCCAGGACTGTTGGCGCATGTGTTGGTTTCGAAATACTGCGACCATCTTCCGCTGTATCGGCAATCGGAGATCTACGCGCGTCAAGGTGTGGAACTGGAGCGCTCGACGATGGCCGACTGGGTCGGCGGATGCAGCCAGTTACTCAGCCCACTAATCGATGCGCTAAGTCGGTATGTGATGGCCGCCGGCAAACTGCACGCCGATGACACGCCGGTGCCGGTGTTGGCTCCTGGTCAGGGCAAGACCAAGACAGGGCGCTTGTGGACGTATGTTCGCGATGATCGTCCTGCGGGCGACACCGCCGCGCCCGCTGTTTGGTTTGCCTACTCGCCCGATCGCAAAGGCGAGCATCCCGCGCAGCATCTGGAAAAGTTTCGTGGCACGGTGCAGGCGGATGCCTATGCGGGATTTAATCAGCTCTATGAAGATGGTCGCATTCAACACGCAGCGTGCTGGGCGCACGTGCGGCGTCACTTCTACGATCTGGAACAGGCGCACAGTTCGCCGGTAGCGCGGGAGGCGTTGCAGCGGATCGGCGCGCTGTATGGAATCGAAGAACCGATTCGCGGTCGCCCGCCGGACGAACGCCGGGCCGTCCGCCAGGCACAGGCCAAGCCCCTCGTGGACTCTATGCGCCAGTGGTTCGAGGCAACCTTGTCGAAGCTCTCGCGCAAGTCGGAGACGACGGTGGCGATTCGCTATGCGCTGTCGCGCTGGGACGCGCTGACACGCTATATAGAAGATGGACACATCGAGATCGACAACAACGCCGCCGAACGCTCGTTGCGCGGCGTGGCCCTGGGCCGCAAGAACTACCTGTTTGCTGGATCGGATGCGGGCGGCGAGCGTGCCGCTACGATCTACGGCCTGATTGGTTCGGCAAAACTCAACGGCCTCAATCCCGAAGCCTATCTGCGCGAGGTGCTGACCCGTATCCCCGACCATCCCATCAACCGCATCGACGAACTGCTGCCCTGGAATCTCAATACCACGCCTGCTGAAGTGTCCACTTAACCGTTTCGTGGACACTTAACAATACGGTGCAACTCGGACGCTTACGAAGGATCTGCCGGCGCAGACTTTCGTACGATAAGGGATCCAGCCGCAAGGGAGCGGCTTTAGGACGAATCATTCTCATGGTGCCTTTTGTTGGAGGTTTTCGAGGAAGGCCTGTTTCTGTTCGCCGGGCAAGAATTTGTAGTAGCGGGCGATTGAGTTGAGCAGGATGTCCGGATCTCCATTGTCCAGGTGGGCGCCGGCGAGGAAGTCAGCGCAGATCATTTCCAGGCAGTAGCCGCGCGATTTGTCCGTGCCCAGCATCAGAGCTGCCGTTTCTATCGCTTGCTCGATGACCGGGATCTGGCTCTTGTAGACCTTGAAATAGATCAGTTCCGACGGTTCCTCTTCCCTTCCCGTCAACTCCTTTTCTACTGCCCGCCGGAAGTCTTCCTTCGGTAGTTCTCGGGCTTTGTGCAACCAGGTTGCACAATCGAAGTGCTGACCGTCCCGGCGGGCAATCTTCGCCAGCTCCAGTCCCTTCGTCCATCCCACTTCCTTCAGATCCTTCCGCGCCTGCTGCGGCAGGTGCTCGTGGATCGACATCAGGTAGTACGCCTTCCGTCTCGACTCTGGAAACCGCCGCGCCAGAAACTCGTCAAACGACTTCAGGTTCTCCAGCCTCCAGTACTGTCCCGCCCGCACCTCGCACAGATACCTGCCAAGGTCGACAAAGCGGGTGTCGCGCTCAGCCTCGTTCTGCCTCTCCCACGCCAGGATCTCGTCGATCTTGGTCAGGACAAACAGTGCGCGCTTGCGATTGAGCTTCGGCGGCATCGGCGGATACCTAGTAAAGAAGTTCGTCAAACAGACCAAGATCAACTCCTGGCTTGCGCACGAGTGCGGCTTCGACCAAAGCGGGCTTATCGAGGCAGATCCCGATGAACGGGCAGGTCGTGCACGGATTTTGTGGAAAGCGGATGCCGCTGTGTGGCAGGAAGAGCCCAGACTCGATCCTTCGGACCGTGTCATCGACCAGACTTACAAACTCCTGGCGTTGTTCCTCGGAGATCGTGGCCCGGAGGTACTGCACTTCAACCAGGCGCTTGCGAACGAAAACGACCTGGCCGACTTCGTCGATTCCCGTCATCCAGGAGTAGCAGACGAGTTGCGGATCCAGTGCGGAAATACCAACCGGCTCTTCTGGATATCGTGCGGAGGTCGTTTTCCACTCCAGAAGGCACGGTGTACCGTCGAGTTCCCCAATCGCGTCAACGTAGGAAACAAAATCGTTGCTGGAACTGAGCGTCCGCTTGAACTGAATCTGCTGGGTGGAACGCGGCTGCTGAATTTGAACCCGTCCGTCCTGGGCAAAGCGCTCGAGCAACTGGATGCCTTGCTGCAGCATGCGGTCCCAAGTGTCGTTGCCGGAGTAGGTCAGGCCCATGTCCTTGCACGCGCTCCACTGCTCGAAAAGCACAGCGGCCGGATCTTCACGGCGGAACAGGGCAGCGACGGCCTGCTCGAATGCTCGGCCAAAGAGCATCGCGGCGCGAGTGTCTTTTTCCTGCCATCCGTCGAGGTAGCGGTGCCGGTAACGGCGTGGACAGCTGAGGTATTGGCTAATCTGGGTGTAGGAGTAGGTCATCGGGATGCCTGCGCAGGGTTGGAGCGAGAGGCACTCGATACTGGGCTGGTGGACAGTTCTTCCCACTGGCTGGCCGGAGCGAAGCCGTCGAGGTTGATGCATTATGAGAGAGCGCCCCACTTCAAAAGGTTGAAGCTGGATGTGGCGCCGCCTCCGCTCCGCTCCGCTGTGCAGGGGCTTCGCTCCGCTGCGGCGGCGCTAGGAAAGCGGTGTGTGCGGCGAAAGAACGGCAGCCGGGTCTAGGCAAAATGGCTGAAGAATGGCACTTTACCTTGGGGGGAAAGTAAGCGTTGGCACGAATGACCTTTCCCCCAAGGAGGCAACTCAAATGAGTCACGAGGTCAAATATATCGGAATGGACGTGCACAAGGAAGCGATGGTGATCGCCGTCCTCGATGGCAGCGGGAAGCTGATCATGGAAACCATCGTCGAAACCAAAGCCAGCAGCATTCTGCAGTTTATCCACGGTCTACGGGGCGAGTTGCATGTGACCTGGGAAGAAGGCACCTGGGCGGCATGGCTGTACGATTTGCTGCAACCGCAGGTACAGCAAGTTGTGGTCTGCAATCCGCGGCGGAATGCCTTATTAAAGGAGGGGAGCAAGAGCGACAAGGTGGATGCACGCAAGCTGGCCGATTTGCTGCGCACCGGAATGTTGCGGCCGGTCTACCACGGAGAACATGGACTACGAACGCTGCGCGAGTTAGCGCGCAGTTATCAGACCATCAGCAAAGATTTGACGCGAGTCATGAATCGGTTGAAGGCCGTCTATCGCGGTTGGGGCATTCCCTGTGGCGGCACCCAGGTCTATGCTCCGCGCGATCGGGAGGAATGGTTAAACAAGCTCCCACAAGCCGGAGTGCGTCGGCGCGCGGAGCTACTCTATCAACAGCGGGATGGATTGCAGGCCTTGCGACGAGAGGTGCGAGGGGAGTTTTTGGCGGAGAGCCGGAAACAGAAAGCGGCGAAACTGCTGCGCCAGATTCCCTGCATCGGTCCGATTCGAGCCGGCTTATTAATCGCACTGATGCAAACCCCGTACCGGTTCCGCAGCAAGCGGCAACTATGGACCTATAGTGGCTTGGGTGTTGAGACGCACGACAGTGCGCAATACCGCTTTGTTGGCGGACAATTGCAACGCTCCAAGAAACCCCAGCAGCTCCGCGGTCTGAATCGAAATCACAATCATGCCATGAAAGAGATCTTCAAGGGTGCGGCCACCCGGGCCAGCTGTAGTACAGGACCATTCCATGATTTCTACGCGGCTTTGCTGGCCACGGGGATGAAGCCGGAGATGGCTCGTCTGACGCTGGCACGGAAGATCGCGGCCATTACTTTGACACTTTGGAAAAAGGAGGAACGTTTCGACGCAGAACAACTGAAAACGCAAGCAGCTTGAGTATCGAACAGAACCCAGGTTAATCTCCCAAGGTTTTCGTGCCTCGGTGGTGGCCAATCGGTTCTTGCGATGCTCGGGTTCGAGGGAGAGTATCTATTCACTCATTAGGCGCTCCGTGTGCTGACGTTTGGCACCGAGTCTCCGGGTCAATCCTATGCCCCCTCGGATAACCCAAAAAAGCTATAGGCCTCGAGTCTCACATAGGATCGTGGTTGGCATCTTAGCCAACGCTTAGCTTGCGTAGCTTCGTAACCGAATGGCGTCGAGTACCACTGTTTTATGAAACCGTTAAGTTGGGACAAGCAACTGGGGTTGGCATCGCCGCTGAAATGCGCGGCGAACCAAAGCGGACAAACCAACAACCCCTCTAAGGATAAGAATGAGGTGGGGCTGGATGTAAGTCACCACATCCACCTGGCCCCGGAGGGGAGGGGGAAGTATTTTTTTCTTGACATCCCCTCTCATAGGATGAGTGAAATGCCGTTGATCACGGTGTGGCTGATCTTGACTACACCGCTGAGTCCGGGCAAAGCCTTCTCATCGACCTGTTCGTGGGCCAGCAGTTCCGGGTCGTAGAGAAAATCCCGCAGGAACCAGCCGAGCTTCCACATTGCCTTCTGGGTGCAGTAGAGACGGCCCACGATGGGCTGACCGGCCAGAGTGCGGGGTTCGACGACGGAGAGTCGGAGGACGTAGAACGGTTTGTGGGCATGCCAGCGGAACTGGGCGCCGTCGACGCGAACGAGGAAGATGCCGTCGGGAATTTCCGGACGAGAATCGCGGGCGGTTTCGGCGAGACCCGGGACTTGGCGTTTCATGCGACCACCTCCTGCGTCGGGGGCATGTAGCTGTTGAGCTGGCAGACGAGGGCATTGCGGTCCTTCTCGGCCCAGTCGGCCAGTTGCTGGACGAAGTTCTCAACCTGTTCCCTGCTGGCCTCTCGGAGCGTTTTCGTGCCGCAGAAGTCGACGGCGTAGGCTTTCACGAGCTCGGCATCGAGTTTGTGCTGGCGGATGAGCTGGCAAAGACGGTCGCGGACTTTTGGGCCGGCACCGTTGCCATTGCCATTCCCGTTCGGTGGAGGCACTTTCTCCGCATAGGTAGAAATGGTTCCGATTTCTTCGACCGAGCAGATGCCGATGCCGTAGGCCTTACGTAAAGCGCGGTTGACAGCGCGGGTTTCGGCCACTCGCATCTCGGCGCCGCGGACGAGCGAAGAGACGTTGGACGGATCGGCGTCGCCGTAGCCGACAAAGCCGGATGAGCCTTTGGATGGAAAGACCGTCGCTTTGAGGACAAATCGGTTTACCGCGGGATCACACAGCGAATCGATTGCCTCGACGTGAATGCCGCTGCATCTCTTGCGACGCGCCAATCCAATTAGACCGGTGTGTGTGACATACCAACTGTTATTGAGGTAAATCAAATCACCGGCATTCACTGAGAAGTCGTGTCGCGTCGCGATCTCCCTGAGCCGAGTGAGAGCTTCCCGAGGAAGATTATTCCAAATCCTTCGAGCCCTGCGGATGCTGGTCCGTAATGCGGTTTTCCTTGTCATAATGGCTCCTCCGGAACCGTTTGTACTTAGGCGCTTATGTACATTTCGATTCTTTTTATACATAGGCGCCTAAGTATAGTCAAGAACTTTGTGGTTGATTTCATCTTTTCTGGAGATTAGCTTCTAGACATCAATGGCTAAGAAAAAGAACCCAAATGCGGTTGCCCTAGGGAAACTGGGTGGCTCGAAGGGTGGCAAGATCCGCGCGGCTAGGCTGACTTCAGCAGAGAGACGCGAGATTGCGCGCAATGCAGTACTCGCCCGGTGGGCCAAAGCCAGAGAAAAAGCCCAGCAGAAGGAGCCGCAAAACAAGACCTGACCGTCTCAAGAATTCCTTCCCAAGATTGCTTAAACTACCCGGACTAAACCAGTAAGCAGTTACCAAAGATGTTTTGGTCTTCCTGAAAGCTCGCGCTAAACTGCGAATTCGGTTCTGAGATTGCAAAAATCCCAGCTGGATGTACGTCGTGACAGGAAGAATCACGGATCTAAAAAAACGACTGGACAAAGTGGAACGGGAACTGTGCGAGCCCGCGACGAACAGCGGCGAGAAACACAGTGATGAGCGCCGGCCTTACGGCTTAAGCCATCGAGCCATATGGCTTATGACATGGCTTCATCCCCAATAAAACATGGCTTGCCATGGCTTAAGCCACCTTTGAGCTCGTAAGCCATCCTCCTCAATCAAGTTTTTTCAACTCTCTTCGCTTTTCTTGACTCGAAACCTGACACCGGGATGCCGCAGGCTGGATGGGCGGTGAAGCCTATTCGCACAAATGTGCACAAGGTTGCACCGTCGAGTTCTTCAGCAACAATTCACCATTTTGCTTGTTGAGGTTCCGGAACCGGGGGTATACTTTCGCATCAGTTCCTCACCGCCCCGGGTGAGGGTTCCCGGAGTTCAATCATGCATCTCGCAGATTTAGGTGTGGGGTCTGCCGCGTTGCTACCACCATTAATGATCTTCCAGGATGTACCTCAAAGGAGAAATCGTGATTCGAAAATTGAATGTGTCCTTGCTCGCGCTGGTCGCGCTCGTGTCGATCATGAGCATCGTTTGTTCTGCACAGTCACAGACCCTGATGACTCGGAATACTCGTGAGGCAGTTCTTAGTGGGGAGGCAAAACCTGTGGGACGGCTTCCTGCAACCCAGTCGATGCGCTTC
>CAVZPJ010000015.1:0-517545 GCA_963777035.1 uncultured Acidobacteriaceae bacterium
AATCGCCCGATTGCGTCAATTGACAACCGATTCCGAAGGCGTAAATTGAATGCGATGAGAACGGCAATCTGCGCGCTGCTAATATCCATAGCATTCACGTTATCAGCGCAGCCCCCCCCTGCAACCAGTGTTCAAGTCCCAGATGCGACGACCGCCTTGAGCATAGCGGAGCCCGCCCTGATTAAGGCTTACGAGAAGCGGCAAATCGACTACGAACGACCATTAACGGCAACACTTGAGGACGGGATTTGGAGCGTGTACGGAACTCTGTGCTGCCCAAACAGCAAAGGTCAGCGTACTTGTGAGGTTGGCAGATGTCTTGGTGGCGTGGCCGAATTGAAACTTCGGCAAAGCGACGGCAAGGTTTTGTCAATTTCGCATGGAAAGTAGGATGGGTTCTGCACTCTCGAGGAGCGATTCGTTTCGCTCGGTGCATGTTGGGCGTTCTCGGTTCAGCCGGTGCTGCCATCTGTTTGGCGCCCTGTGGTTCTGCTCTTGGAGAGTCGAACCTGGGCCAGGCGATTAACGCAGTCACCGGAACTCGGCTTTGGGCTTTTGTCTTTTCTCTTCCTGGAACGGTTTTGACTTTTTGTTTTGTCTTTTTGTTCTATGCGGCTGCTGCCACTGTCGTTCGGCGGCTGTTGTGCAACGGTTCGTACGCTTCTCCGCTCACCCACAGGTGATGCAGCAACACCGCGAGCTTTCTTGCGGTGGCGACGATCGCTCGCTTCTTGCCGTTTCTTCCACCCCGCTCGGCCAGTTTCAGTCCCCAGCGTCGCAGATCACAGTCGATGCCGAATGGTCCCAAGATGTGTTGTGCTCCCTGCACCAGTAGCGTGCGCAGATAGGGATCGCCTTCCTTGCTGATGTGCATCTGGGTGTCCCGATTTCTGCGTCCCGGCTGCAGCCCCAGATAGCAGCCCACGTCACGGCTCTGGCGGAAGCGATGCGGATCTTCCAAGGTCAGCAAGAACGTCAGCGCGATCAGCGTGCCCACTCCCTTGATCTGTTTCAGCAGCGCCACCTGCGGATAACTCTGCTGTGCCAGATTCTCGATGCGCTCGTTGTATTCCACGATGCGCTCGCTCAGCGACTCAATGGCGTTCAATAGCGGTTCCAGTGCGGCTTGCAGTTCTGGACTCAAGCTTTCGGCTTTCTCCGGATTCAGGTTGCGCACGTTGCAGCTCGCGCAATCGCTCCCCGTAAGACTTCGCCAGCCCGCGAGCCGTGTTGACCAGCCCGGTGCGCGCTCGCACCAGCCCAGCGCGCGCCCGAATCAGCGTCAGATCCGCTTGCGCCTGTGCGCTGCGGTGCTTCACCGGATACAGCAACTCCGGATCGATCCGGGCCAACCGCGCCAGCGTCTGCGCGTCCAGCCGATCGTCTTTCTTGCGGCTCTCCCCGATCAGCCGCACCTTGCGCGCATTCGCCACGATCACTTCATGCCCCAACTCGCCGAGCAAGCGACTGATCCAGGGCGAATGCGTCCCGATTTCCAGCGCAATCCGACTGCGCGGCATCGTGCCGAACACTTCCTGCAATGCTTTCCCACTCGTATGGACTCGCTGCTCCCGTTGTATCTGCCCAGCTTCATCCACCACGCAGTACCAACTGTTGCGATCTCCCAGATCCAATCCAATGGTCAGTTTCTGCTGCGAAATATTCCTGCTCTGCTTCGCTGCCACAGTGCTAATCTTCTTCATTGCCGGTCTCCTTTTTATCTGTGCTTCGAGCACGTCGATAACTTGGGAGCGTACCGCATCCCGTCGGAGACCGGCCTTCTCCCTCGAAAACCATTGGGGAAGGTTTAAGCCGCTGCAATCGGCTCTAGAGTTACCTTGTGACCGAGTTGTTCGAGCCGCTTCACCAAGTAGCGCTTTAGACCGTCGGAGTGAATGCGATCGAAGTAGTTTCCGCCGAGATCGTCGTAGTTGCTCTGCTTCTTCTGCAAGTGATAGGCAATGACGATGAGGGTGTGTGCCACCGCGATGATGGCTCTTTTCTTACCGCGTCTTGCCGCTAATCGTCTGAACTGCGAGGACAAGTAAGTGTTCTTGGTTCGCGCCGCAGCCCAGGCGCACTGACAAGCCATGCGGCCCAACCAGGGGCTCCCTTGACGAGTTGTACCGCGCAAACGCTTGCCGGCGCTTTCGTGATTACCGGGGCATAGCGCGGCCCAACTGGCCAGATGCTCAGCTGTTGGAAACTGAGCCATGTTGTCACCTATTTCGGCTAGAAGAGCCCAGGCAGCCACTCGATCCATCCCCGGTATTGTGTCCCAGCGAGCAACCGCTTGCGCCAGGTCCGGTCTTTGTCGGCCGATGTCCTCGAGGCGTTCGTCGAGCAATGCAATTTCGTGTTCCACAAACTGTATTTGATCCAGTAAACGCCGAAGCAGAAAGCGATGATGGGAACGGATCTTTCCTTCTAGAGCCAGTCGTAATTGCGGAATCTTCACGCGCAGGTGACCCAGAGCGAGGGAGGCGAGGTGCTCGGGATTATCTTCCCCGGTGATGATGTCCTCCAGCATTGCCCGTCCACTCTTGCCGAGAACGTTGGTCGCCACGCTCGCCAGTTTTACGTTTGCGTCTTCCAGCACCTTCTGAATTCGACTACTGATGCGCGAAGCTTCCTGGGACAGACTGGCCCGCATTCTGGTCAGGTCGCGTAGATCGCGAATGATTTCGCAGGGTACATAGCTGGCCCGCAGAAGACCATACTGCAGCAACTGCGCAATCCATTCCGCATCCTTCTGGTCGGTCTTGCGACCCGGCACATTCTTGATGTGCTGCGCGTTCGCCAAAACTACCGTGAACTGTCCCTCCAGAATGTTCCAAACTGGTTTCCAGTAAACGCCGCTGGATTCCATCGCTACCTGAGTCACACCGAACTGCCGTAGCCATTCGGCAAGCTCCTGCAGTTCTTGGGTCATCGCGCCAAAGCGACGCTGGTGTTTCTGCACACGTCCCGCTTCCCGCAACAAAATGCAAGCAGTAATCGAGCTCTTATGTACGTCCAAACCGCAACATCTCGGATGCAGCACGTCCATGACTACCTCCTCGACGTGTGATCCAGGACGCGCCGATAGAGTGAATCTCCCTCGCGTGCTCTCCTCTCACGAGGAGGCTACAGTCCGTTGTGCCAAAGCGCGTCCCGGGTCAAACTCATCCTCGGGCTCTCAAGCACCAGTAAGGTCGAAGACCTCTGAATCACACGCCTCGGCACAGCATACTGTCACCGAACTCCGTTTTCATTGGTCGTTGTGGCGCTCTCCGCCATGAAGAACTCATCCCATCTGTTTACAACAGGTATCATTCCATAGCGATGGCTATTCGTGAGGATGTCGCTGCAATGGTTGCCGAAGCCGCAGGAGTGGACGCGTCCGCGATAGGTCTTGAAATTGAGTTGTGGTACGACTTGCGCCTCGGTGGTGATGACATGCTGAACCTCTTTCTGAATCTTCAGAAAACCTTCAGCGTGAACTTGGACGGCCTTCATCTGCCAACCTACTGCCCGAATGAAGACGATGTTCTGCCAGAGCAGAGTGCTGAATGTATGAGAAAAAGACTTCGCCTGAACCGCAAGAAGAGATACGAATCGCTAAGAGTTTCTGATTTGGTTGCCGCAGCAGAGTCAGGGAGTTGGTCACAAAAATCGTAGTTGGTGAAAAATCCCGACTACACTCAATGTCCCCACCGGAGGGGTTTTGAGTGCAAACGCCTGCTAACAACAGTTACGATCTCTACCCGCTCGGATGGAGAGATAATCGAGCCATGCTTGAAAGGCGATTGAAGGTGCTAATGGTCGTTGCAGCCATCGCCGTTGAAATCTTCGCATGCAGATGGATGCGAGGATTGATGATGCTCGGATTCGTCGATTCTGCGATTGGTCGAGTGAGAGTGATTTCCGCAGCTGAAACCCTGTTCGCAAAAGCGCATCCAGACTTCGGTTATACGTGCTCGCTTTCTCAGTTGCCTCGGAGAGAGGAGATTACAAGGCTGCTGGCACAAAATCGAATCGACAACGGCTACACTTTCGAGATCATCGGATGCCAAGCGCCAGTCCCTGACAAGCCAAATACGACATACTACGTGACCGCGCGTCCGCTGCACGCGGGACAACCAGCGTTCTGCACCGATCAGTCTGGAGTCTTAATGTCCGACGATGACGGATCTGCTGAAAAATGTATTTCGAAACGGACGCCGTTCCCGTATTTGACGGTCGCGGTAGGGACGGCCATCGCTGATCGCCCCCCGCGCGGATCCGCACGAGCGCTCCTTAGCGCATGCGGCTCTTATCGCAGATGGATAACGGCCAAGCGTGGAGCTTGTCCGCACACTCGCCCACCTGTGGGACACGTACACACCCGCTCTGTGTCGGGAACGTGCCAGATGGAAAAGTGTTCTCCTTGATCAGCAGCCTTCCCTCCTCACTCTCCGCCGACGAGCCTTCCGTCTTTGTTCGAATGATTCATCGGTACTATGCCGCTGTCCGACTCCTCGCAGACGTGCACGCGGGCCGTACGGCCTGAGCCTTCTCCCGCCGTCCTCCGGCTGACGTTCGCCGCAGGCATCTCCGAGGTCTCCCGGTTCTCGTGCATGAAGTTTCTAGGCGTGCCGTGGGGTCTTCGACCACGCCGAACTGAACCGAAACTCGCGCTGTCGCTCCTGTCCATGTTGCCTTCCGCGCATGTTAACCGCGTCGGCGTCCGGATTGTATCTTTTCGCGGCTCAATGGCCACCCCGCCTATCCTCTATCTACGCTTCGCTGGGTCCCTCGCGGTAGCAGCGCAAGACTCGAGGCCAAGTGGTTCGCTACTCCTTTCTCGTGAGGCTCTTTCATCCTCTGCTTCATGCCGGTTGTCGGGTAAGGCAATGGCGCGGACCGGGCTTCGTATGATGCCGACGTTTCCATCGCCTCCCCTAAAATTCCGTACGGCGGGTTTTCCCCGGTACGGCTTCAAGGCCGGAATATCAGACAAGGCCTTCCCCAGAAAGCCGGGTTTGCCTTTGCCCTTCGTGCCCACTGCTTTCACCGTGTATTCCCTGCTCTGAGTCAGGGACGATGCGCGGGTAAGGCACCTCCGTGCGAGCGGACCCAACCGCTCTACCCCAGGGGCCCTCGCTCCGGTCCGGGTTATGCTGTCCCGATCCATCATCCCTTAGTCGGCCCCATCCGCCCCACTCGCGGGCACATCTCGACTTCGCCGCCTAGCGACTTATACGAGATGCCTTCGCTGTGCCTATTCGCATAGGCCTAGGCAACCCACGACTGGTTCTGAGCTTTCATTGATGCTCTTTCGCAACATGTCGTCCTCTGAGACCACGGGGAACTCTTCGGTTGCTCTTACCCAGTGCTTCCCCGAAAACTCTGGCCTTCAACCTGGGATAAAAAAGTTTCGGCGTTCCCTTTATCCTCACACTCCGATCCTGGTGAGGGTGCGTTTTCGAGGCTTGACTACGGTTCGCTTTTGCTACGACCTGTTGTTTTGCTAGCCCTCCTGTCGGAGCTGACCAGACTTGCGTCCGGCCAACGAGGACGTTTACATCCGGGCTTCCGACGGTTTGGTCGCCCGCGCCGTCGCCGGATATCACTACAGTGCCAACTGGGTAATCTGCACTGGCAGGACTCTCACCTGCTAGATCATCAACTAGCTTCACTGCACTATCCCGGCGCACTAACATCCCGATTTACGCTCATTGAGGCTTTAGACCCGTGTCGCCTGACTTTCTTCAGTGGGCGATCCGCAGCCGGAATTTACTGCGGAATGACGGCCTTGCTCCTCATCGGCGGGTCGCCGGCGGCTACGGTCTGAAAGGTTCCGATGCCGCTGACCGCTTCTCCAGCAGAATTGAGCACGCGAAAGTAATATCGAGTATTGGGCGTTAGGCCATCGATTCGCACATGATGGTTGCGCCCGTCGTTGCTCTCCACCGCCTCTTTCGTTTGGGTCATTTTGGCGGGGTCGGCGCCATACCGGAGAGTCATGGTTCCGGGTACGCGGGTTGACCATCCGATGGCGCAGTTGGAATCGGAGACATATTCAGCCACGGGGCTATTGTTGATCTGCTGATTGTTGATCTGCTGATCTTGAGTGGACGAATTCTGCCCGGCGGCGAAACAAAGGGCAAAAACGCTGATGAACAGGAATGCTAGCGATAGCTTCATCTCAAATCCTCCATGGGACGGCGATTGGTGGTGGTTCGGCACCAAAGACAGCTGCATAGGGATGCGGTAACGAGAGATAAGGTTGGATATCAGCGCTTCGAGTGAGCTCGAACGTCGGGGTAGGACGGGGTAAGAAGATCTCGCGCTTTACACGTTTGTGGAATCCCACTCCTGCGCAAAGAGCGCGCAGGGATGGGGTAACCGGCGCTCCGAGTGGAACTGGAACCTCAGGGCAGGACGGGACAAGAAGATCTCGCGCTTTACACGTTTGTGGAATCCCACTCCTGCGCAAAGAGCGCGCAGGGATGGGGTAACCGGCTGAGCCGCCCAAAAACAACTTTGTACTTCATTGCTTCGCGAGGGCGCGACGCGCCTTGGAATAGTCGCCGGTGGGACTTCTCCAGTTGCTGGAGAGAGTTCCTATCGCCCAGAAGACGGCGAACAGCAAGAACGGTTTACTGCCGGGAATGGCTGCTCTCCAGGCGTAGAGGGCGCCCAGGGTGGGGACAACGGCCGAGGATGTGACTCCTGCCGACCACATGATCGCTTTGGCTATCGGGCTCGCCCGTTGCATGGAGGCTTTTTCGGTTTGGACGCCGAAAAATGGGAGGTGCTCGAACAGCCAACGGAGACCGGTGGGATAGCCTTCGGGGTTGCCGGTACCTCCGAGGGTGTAAAAGCTGAAGCGGATGCCGAGGAGTCGGCCGACGGTCCAATGCGCGATTCCGTGGCAGAAAAAGTAGAGGAGCAGCCAGGCTGCGGTCATCAGGATTGCGGCGGCGGGTTTCGCGGGGACGGATTGCGCCAGGGCTAGCGTTGCGACGGCGGCTGACAGGCCGGCGAGTTGAATTGAATTACCGGCGGGGATGGAGAGGCGGCGGAAGATTTTTCGTTGCGGCGGTGAATTTGGGGTGTTCATGTAGGCGGCGGAGTTCTCCGGCGATTCCCTTCTTTCATTTCTCTCGCTCCACAACGAGTGAGCATAGAGTAGTCCCTCGGCGGCTAAAGCCTTCGGGAATGCGTGGCTGAATCGCAGCGCTAAACCGCTGCGAGTCGCCGAATGGCCGTTTTTGCCGTTGTGCGATGTTTTAGAATGAATAAACTACGCGTTATCAATACGTAGGTCGTGTTCGATTCTCACCCGCGCCTCCAATCTTTCCGCGCATAAACGGCGGGTGTTTTAATGCATAGTGTCTTCCTGTGCTAAGTGTGGCCACCATTCCAGCCGTGAGCACGCCCTTGATCACAATCTTTGTCCGTCATGCTGCCGGCTGCAAGACTGCAGGGGATGAGTTCTCCATGCGCTTAAAAAAGCGGGGTGCCAAACCATCGTCTCCGCACCAGAAATAAAGTCGGACCTCCCTGCTCTAACTTGTTGTCTTGTTAGAACCGTATGCCCGCCTCGGCCCTGCGAATCGCCCTTTCGTGCAACTCCCACGCCTGAATCGCTTTCTGACATCCTTCTCGCAACAGGGCGGGGTTCATTTGCCTTTCCGCCTTGTCGAAGGTGTCTTCGGCGGTCATTCGGGCCCGGTAGGCCGCTTCATCCGCTTCTTTCACCTTTCTAACGAAGAGCCTGACTTCGGCATCGATGGCCTCAGATGCCGGTTCGTCTTCTCGGAGTGGTCCAGCGCCACCTGCTTTCGCTACCAGTTCTTTGGAAGCGGCCTTCGCGTCGCTGCTCCAGCGCGCCTTAACCGCTCGGTTCAATTTGTCCAGGGCAGCGTTCGCTCGATCTGCGGTCTCTCGTACTCTGCTCTTTTCGAACAGCCACCTGAAGACCGACCACTCCACCGCTTCCATCATCAGTGCTTTGGCCTCTTCAACCTCGGGGAGCTTTCTCACAGCGCACTGACCATAACCTCCCCACCACGGGAAAGTCCAGCGGAGCGCGTCCACTGCCCCGTCCCCTATGGTTGGGATGCCCTCCCTGTGATGGAAAAGAAAAGCTGCCCGCCCCCTCTAAGCTAACCATCCACGATGACCGAGCTTGCTTTTGGGCTGCCATCCCAGCACAATAGCCGGTCCTGATCTTTCTTGGTTCATTGAATTACGAGGAGGTACCCGCAGAATGGGTAGGCGCCGCGAGCCGCGCAAAGAGATTCAGGCGCCAGTGCGCATCTTCGGCACCGACAGCAGCGGCCAGGTGTTCTCCGAGAAAGCGGTTACCGTCAACGTGAGCCAGCAGGGGGCCGAGTTGAGCGGCGTCCAAGCCCAGCTCAATCTCGATGAGACCATTGGTTTGGCCTATGGCAATAACCGGGTACATTTTCGCGTCAAGTGGGTAGGCGCGCCCGGCACGCCAAAAGCGGGTCATCTGGGCTTGATCAACATTGCTCCAGAAAAACCTCTCTGGGATTTCCCTCTGCCCTCACCTGCTCCTGACAATCACCAGCCACAACTCGCTCACCAGCGGAAGCACCCGCGGTTCAAGTGTCATAATTCCGTGGAACTTCAGACTCAGGATGGAAATTCTTTTCGGGCAACGATTGCAGATCTCAGCGTTGGCGGATGTTATGTCGAGATGGCGATCCCATTGCCCCCGGGAACGAAGCTGAAAGCGAGTATCTGGATCGGGCAAACCAAGTGCCTGGCTGATTGCCAGGTCGCCTATAGCGCGGGAGGAATAGGAACTGGCCTGAGGTTCAACCGGATTTCTGAACCTGATCTCGAGCGAATCCGCGAATTCCTGGGAACCCTTGCGCCCTTCGCAAAGAAGTCAACTCACCAGCAATGACCGCAAATGAAGAAAGCTAAGTCACGGAGAGATCAGGCCGCTGGGGCAGAACCTGCCGCGCACAGCCAATGCTCCATTTGCGAGTGGTCGACTAAACCCGCCTGTTGCATCACCGGCTGACCGGCATAGAAGACGACAAAACTAGGAATGCCGCTAATATTGAAGCGCGCCGCCAGTTGCGGATAGCGCTCGGTATCCACCTTGATGACCACGGCCCGTCCGGTCATGTCAGCCGCCGTGCGGGCAACCTCCGGCGCTGCCATCTTACAAGGACCACACCACGCCGCCCAGAAATCGACCAGCACCGGGACGCGCGCGTTTCGCGTGATTTCGTCGAACTGCTCGGAGTCCACTTCCAGAGGTTCATTTACCGGCGGCAACGGGGACTTACATGCTCCGCAACGTCCCGTTTCAGCAAGATGTTTTGCTGGAATCCGATTTTTCTGTCCGCAACTCTGGCAGGTTCGCACAAAAGGCATCTCACTTCTCCTTCTTTGCCAACTTAGCTTCGCGCACGTGGTCGTTGGACGCCAGACCCGCACCTTAGAATTTTATAGTCTCCGCGAATTTGTGCAACTATGGCTTAGGTCGTAGGACTGTCTCAGCGCCCGCGCCGATTCAAATGCCACTCGCCTCCCGCCGGGCCTGACATTACCCCTGCTTCTTGTCGGGGGGATTGCTTGCCATTGGCTTGGCCTCAGCTTCCTTTTCCTTCAGGCGCTCCTGCCGCCGGAGATCCTCCATCTCGGCTTTGTTTTCCCGGCGAATTTCCGCTACCTCCTTCCTCTCTTCCCGCCACATTCTGAACCTTTGCCGGAGTGAGGACCCAGCGGCTGCGGTCTTTATCTTCTCCCTTGCCGCACGCTCCGCGTCTCTTGCCGCTTTCAGGTCGTCCCATTGTTTTTTTCGCAGGGCGAAACGCATGTGCATTTCCTGTTCTCGCTCGTCTTCCAGTTGTTCGAGGAGTCGCCGGTTTGAGGCCACCACGTCAACCAACGCGCTGGTAGTCCATGCGAAGGTGAACAATCCCGACATGCCAATGATAGGACTGATGAGCCGCCAGTGTTCTCCGACGTCAACCTTCCCCATGCCCAGCGTTGTGTAGCCGTTGGCACAAAAGTAAATCGCATCGTAGGTGTGCACGATCAAGCCCATGGCGTTGAGGGCGAAGGCCCAGATTAATATTTCCACAATGTGCAAATCGAGCATGAGGAAGACCGACCACCCAAAGAGCAACGATGCCGCTAGTAGGTGGGGCTTCCCGAAGCGCAGACGCCGTTCACCGCGCCGTTGCGCGACGAGAATCCAGTGCAGACCTACTCCGTGAAATAGAGCAATGAATACTACGATGAATGCGCCAACGCCCAGCGCTGCGAGCGGCTGGTATTCGTCCGGAATCTTAGCCAGGAGTGTCGGAATATGAGCCCCCGCGGTTACCCGTGCTGTTCACACAGTTGTACCAGCTATGGTGTACGTCAGGATTCACACTCATACAACTGTCGCTTTTGACAGGTGCGGCGCCATCCCTCCCCCCGGACGATGGTATGTAGATGGTATGTAAAGGTCTCGGTGCCGCGCGTGATAGTCGCAAGAGAGTAAAAGAGAGAGTGACGAGTTCACCAAGGGTGCAACCGGCGAGATACCTCGGCGCGATCAATCTTCGATTCGCGTTGACGCTGACAATCGCCGTGTCGACGCTGCTGGGTGGGTCCGTTTCCAGTCTCGCGCAGCAGGCCGCCAGTACAAATGCGAATCCCATACCGTCTCCTCAGTCCGCGCCTGCGCCCGTTCCTTCCTCTCCATCGCAGGCTCCATCGCAGACTCCGGCGCAGACTCCGACTCCCCCGACCAATCCAACTCAGACTCCAGCACAGGCAACTACCAAACCGCGAAAGCTTAACTGCCAGCACCCAGCGAATCCGATCAAACGGCGATTTGGCTGCAAAGATGAAGACTTTGACTGGAAAGAGACCCTGACCGCGGACTGGAACGGCGCTCGTGCGGAGATAAGAAAGCTGGGGATCACGCCCAGTGGTTCGTATTTCTCCGCCCTGCAGACCAACGCCAGCGGCGGCTCGCATCAGATGTGGGGTTATGTCGGTGATCTAACTACCGCAGTAGACGTCAACTTCGAAAAGTTACTCAAAATTCCGGGCATGTCGCTTTATTTCTCCAATTCTTGGGGGACAGGAAGTGACCTCACTGCGACGATCAATAGTGTTTTTCCGGTCAACCCTAATTACGCCGTGGGACCTTACCTGGCCGAGATATATCTGCAACAAAAGCTGCTGAAAGACAACCTGACTTTGGCGGCCGGCCGCCTGGCTCCCAGTTATACTTTTGCGGGCTTACCCATTTTCGATAACTACGTTAGTCTTGCGGTTAATCCAGTCCCAGTGTCCTTGACTTCCAATGACCTGAGCTATACCGGTCCACCACCCGGCGTGGAGTGGGGAGCGCAAGCTATCTATAACGTCACTCCTGTGATCCAAGTCGCCGCAGGAGCATTCAACACCAACCGCAATTCCGCGAACAACGGGAACATCTTTGCTTTTCAACAAGGCAACAAGGGCGCGCTGGTCACAGCTCAGGTGACCTACCTGTACAACCAGGGACCAAAGGACACGGGAAAGCAGGGCCAATATACAGCAGGCTTTTTTGTGGACAATAACTCGTTTGCCACGCTGCCTAACGGCAATTCGCAGAGCGACGGCAACTCCGGCGTTTTTGTGCTAGGACAACAAATGGTATATCGGCCGGAGGGCCCCGGAACGTCGCAAGGTCTTACCGTGTGGGGTGCCTGGGCCTATAGCTCGAAACAGTCAGTCAGTCCCATGCCTGTGTTTGGAGGAGCCGGGATCAGTTATGCGGGCCTCATCAAGAAGCGGAAACGCGACACTATCAATGCAGCTTGGGTCTATGGAAAAACCAGCAGATATATTCCCAACGCCTCGGCCGCAAAATTATTTGAAGCGAACTATCAGTGGGAAGCCAAGGGTTCCATTACCATTGTCCCCGATTTCCAGTACATCTGGGATGCGAACGGTACGAATGGGGCGGGAGCAGCGGTTGCAGGCTTACAAGTCAATCTGACTTTTTGATCATAGACTTTCCGGATCATGAACTTTGCAGTTCAATCCCATGCCTTGCGATCCAGTTACTTCCGCTGCATGGATTCGATATACGTGGTGACATTGTCCAGTCGCACATTGCCCAGGTCCTGATCAAAGTCGATTTCGTGGAAGATTGGGCCCCACGTCGGCATCGGCTTCCGGCCATGTGCAGGTAAGAGATCATCCCCGCCAAACATAATGACGGTTCTCACATGAATCGAAGGAAACGCGCCGTTATTTCGCAGCGCAAGCCCGGTCAAGTCGGGGATTTCCCGGCCCAATGTTTCCGACATGCGGCGATTGCCTCTCCCATCAATCCCGTGGCACGCAACACAGTAGTTTCTAAAAATGCTCGCGCCTTCCACGGGACGGTTTGGGGAAGGCTGCTGACTTTTGATTTGTCCGGACAGGGAGACGGTCAGTAGGATCAGGGTTAGGATTAGGACCAGAAAAACACTGGCGAATATCGCAATTCGTCGCTGCACGGTAGCCTCCGGCAAAGAAGCGCTTGGGCAGAAAGCGACTCGCTAATATAATATGCCGCTGCGTGCCGCTAGTCCGTGATCGCTGTAACACACCTGTGTGACGTCGCGCGTCCTCTGGAGAGGTACCGGGACGTCCCGCTGCGATGCGCCCGCGCCACCCAACGCACGCGATCCGCATCACTTCCTCATCCTCACTTCGCCATCAGGCAATACGCGCCAATCCTCTCGCTCGCGTCTGGTGGTTTGTCCTGATCGCCTCGATAAATCTCAACGTTCCTGCAATCGTACATCCCGTAGTTCTTGGGAAGTTCGACCATCACGTAGTTACCGCTTGCTAAAGCCTTGCAACTTCCAGCACCCTCGTTGCATTGCAGTTCAAGCGTCTCTCCGCCCTTCACCACGTGGACAATCACAACTCCCGTGACGATCTCCGAGCTCTTCACCTTGACCGACGCCTTTTCCTGCGCGAATGCTTGAGCGCTGGCCAGCATGATGAAAGCCGCAGTCAATACGGCAACTAGAGAAATGGACTTTTTCATAACCGCCTCCTACGCCATGAGGCTCTTGCAGCCCACCTGTATTTTGCGGCCGCGTCCATCCCTCTGTCTGTGATCTTTGATCCCTATGATGTGATCAAAGATCACGGGCAGGAGTGCGCATCCCCCTGGTGCCCGGGCGCGCTCGTGCCTAAGAAAAGTAACCATTGCAAAAAAAGAGCAGTGAGACGTTTGCGCGTCTCACTGCTGGGAAGAGTGTTGCCATGCTGCCGTACTACGCTGGGAAAGAATCCAGCGCAATGTCACCGCCCATGTCTGCCGCCGCGACCGCCGCCGTGTGATCCACCGCCACCACCGTGCGATCCACCACCGCCACCATGGCTGCTCGGCGCTGAATGCCCCCCGCCGTAGCTGGGTGCGGAACGTCCGCCGCCGTAACTTGGTGCGGAGCGTCCACCGTAGCTGGGTGCGGAGCGTCCATAACTCGGAGCGGAGCGTCCGCCACCATAAGAACGCGGCGTAACGATCGGTTGCCTCATATTAAGTGGAGGACGAGACGACCCGCCGTAGCCGCCCGGTCCGTAGCTGCGACCTGTCGGACCCATGCTGCGAGACGATCCGTAAGAACCTCGCTCTTCACCACGGCCCATCGATTCACCCGGTCTGCCGGCTTGCGCTTGAGTCCGGTTCGACTCTGCGCTTCTCGTAGCTCCGTACGAAGTTCCGGACGCCGATCCATACCGCGAGGATTCAGCCGGCGAGCGAGATGGCATCGGAGAAAATTTCTGCCAGCCGCCACCTTCCCGGCCCGAGGGCGTGGTGCCAACTCTGGACGCCGATCCCGCGCTAGAATTGCTTCGTGTCTCCGCACTTCCCCCCATGTTCTGGTTCGACCGCTGGAAACCGCTGTTCGCCGACCGGTTGTTGAATGCGCTGCTATTCGACGCGGTTGTCGTCCCGTGAGTCGAAAAGAAATGCTGATTCTGCGACACATTTCGAGTCGTCGACGCAGCCGCCGGGCGTCCGCTCGCCGAGAAACTTTCGCGACTCGGACTCACCGGCAATCTGCCCGTACTGAAACTCGCGTTCTGAAACTGCGCGTGAGTCATTGCCTGCGCATTCATGTGACCCGTGCCAAACTCCTTGCCCGAAACCGTAGTCCCGCCGCGGAAGTTCGGGTTATGCATCGCCTGGTTTACGTTCGAGAACCCGGTGCCCCCATGCAGCGCAGCAAAACCACCCCGGTTGTATCCGCCCCAGCCGGTCGAGCCGTAGCGCCCGCCGTAGCGGCCGTACCACGGGTGGAAATGATCACACGGTCCAAGTGGCAGCCAGCCAACTCCGCCCCAGCCGCCGAAACCAAATCCGAAGCCGAACCCAAATCCACCGCCGAATCCAAAGAACGAAACGTAAGCTGGCGCCCAGATGGGACGATAGTACGGGTACCCATACGCCGGTCCCGGCCACCATCCCCAACCGCCGTTGACATACATCCAGCGGCCGTAGTGATAAGGAGCCCAGCCCCAGGAATCATAGGAAACCCATGTCCATCCCCAATAAGGCTCATACACCCAGCGGCCATCGCGGTACGGAGCCCAGTCGGCCGGTTCGTTTGGCCGCCACACCGGACCGTAGTCCGGAACCTCCGACCACGTGCCCTTGCCGTCAAGGTCTTCGGTTCCCACGTAGTAGTCGTTGGTGTTCTTCCGCGCCAGCGAGTTGCGGATCATGTTGTCGCGGTCGGAGTTCCACTGATCAAAGTCATCCCGAGCCGGAGCCTCGCCAATCTTGTATTGCTCGTCCGCGCCCGTGCCCTGAATCGTAATGAACTGATTCTGTCCAACGCGCGTGCCGCCCTGCGGAGTCGTCACTTCAATTTCGCCCTTACGGACGAGCACCTCTGTGTGATCGTCGGCAGTCACCAGAATGCGAAAACTCGATTCGCGCCGCCCGGTGCGAATCGCCACATTCGGCGTGTCAATCTCTGCATCCGCATCGCTGTTTCTCAGCACGGTGTAATTCGCCATCCCATGGCCCAGCTGAATCTGAATCTGCGAGCGCGTCAGCTGCGTGATGTTCGCCTGCGAATGCTCCGCCAGCCGCAGCATGTTCGCATAGTCGAGTTGGATCTCGGTCCGCGCCTTGTCGCCAGTAGAAACTCGATCCCCGGCAAGCACCGGAGCGTTCAGCACGGCTGCTGACCAACTCCCGGTATCGCCACGTTGTGTAGACACGTCCCCGTGTATCAGGCTGACTCGCGCAACAGCGTTATTTTCCGTTGGAGCCGGAGCGTTATATGCCGGCCCGCCGCCTGCATCATTCGCACCCGAGTCGTTCATCGAACCCGGATTCCCCGGATTCATAGAACCCGGATTCACTGACCCTGCATTCGGCCCCTCATTCATCGGCGCCGGATTCATCGAATCCTGATCCGCATCCTGGTCTGCCGAATCCTGGCCGTTCGAACCTTGCATCGGCGCTGGCGGAGCTTGAATGTAAGGCGATGGCTTGGAATCGGGAGCCTGGTCGTTTGGAACCTGAGCAATGACGGCGCCTGGAATCGCGATCATTAATCCTAAGAGTGCAGCTGCTACCTTGAATTTCATTTTCGATTTCGATTTCATGAGTATCTCCGCCTGGTTCGGGACAAATCTATGCCAGAAATATTGCAGGCAGAATGCCATTGTCAGAGGAAGAGTGGCGATCGCTGTAACCGTTTTACCAACAGTAGTTTACAAGCGCATGGTGGGAGACGATAGTCGCTGATTCCCGCCTCTCCGGTGGCCCGGTTCCACCAAGTTGGTGGTTTTCGGCCATGGGCCCATTCGAATAAGGGGAGAGACCCACTAGAAGAACCGGGTGCCCCGCTTCTTGCGCCTTTTGCAAGGGGCGGGTGCCGCGAAAACCGATTCCTTTGCACCTTCTGTCACAAAATCGGCTTTACAGTTTGCTGAAAAACTCTGGATTGAGCTGGTTTCGGGAAGGGCACGACTTGAGTCGTGCCACGTTGGAAATAGATTGGCGCTTCAGCGCCTGAGATACGCTTTTTTCGCCCTCGACGACTTTTTCCCGCAAACTCTTTAGCCGCCGCGGTGAGACTGCAGCGCGAGTAAAAACTCTTTCCCAGCCTGCAAGCACGGCCGAAGTCGGTGATTCTATCTGCGCTTCGGCGCGCGCTTTTTCCTTGTCCCCATATTCTTTTCTACCCTGATCTTCCATGCCGCGCGCAGAGCGCCGGCCAGCACGTCTTCAGTCGCCTCGGCGAGCCGGATGTGCGTCGCTCCCATCTTCCCCCATCCGCCATGAATGGGCAGGAAAACGTCCGGCAACTCCCCGACAAATTCCGCTTGCAACTCGGGTGTGAGCATCAAGTTCCCGTAGCCCTCCTTTTCGGAGGCAAGCGTGGCGAAGATTCTCCCTCCCACGCGGAAGTCGGCCGCACCCATGTGCGAGCCTTCCTCAGCCCCTTCAAGGCTTAAAGCAATCCGTCGGAAATCTGCCGCCTTCATCGCGAATCACTCCGATTGGTCATCGAGGATTTTACAGCGCGGGCAAAGAGGTGTCAGGTCTCACGAAACTCGAAGCCGCGGCCCACGGCCGACATCTGACGCCTGAGACCTGAGACCAGTCTCCATGATATGTTCTTCTTCGCGGCGCGAGCCGCATCCAAATCCCATGATCCGCACCTACAAAGGCGTCACTCCCCAAGTCCCCGAAACAGCCTATGTCGACGACTCCGCCCAGCTCATCGGCGACGTCATTTGTGGCGAACACTCCAGCGTCTGGATGAACGCCGTGCTCCGCGGCGACGTCCACCAGATTCGGGTCGGCCACTACTCTAACATTCAGGACAACTCCGTCCTCCACGGCATGAAAGAACAATATGGCGTGTACGTGGGCGACTACGTCACCGTCGGCCACAACGTTATCCTCCACGGATGCACCGTCGAAGCTCGCTGCCTCATCGGCATGGGCTCCATCATTCTCAATGGCGCTGTCATCGGATCCGGCTCCATCATTGCCGCCGGCACCCTCATCCCCGAGAAAACCATCGTCGAGCCGAATTCCCTCTGGATGGGTTCCCCGGGAAAATTTCGCCGCCGTCTCGAAAAAACCGACGAGGACACGATCATGCGCTACGTCGACAATTATCTCGGCTACAAGAAGTCTTATTTGTTGGAGAGAAAGGGTTCTTAGTTGGCGTCCGATCAATTCGCGGCATAACTTGAAAGGGTGCGGCTTCAGCCGCGCCGTTATCCGAACCGAAAAACATGGGCTTTACCGTTCGCTGAAAAACTCTAGATTGAGCTGGTTTCGGGAAGGGCACGACTTGAGTCGTGCCGCTAAGTCGCTTAAATTAAGCCGCGCTTTAGCGCCTGAGGTACGCTTTTTGCGCCTGCACGACTTTTTCCGCAGATTTTTCAGCCGCGCCGTTATCCGAGTCGAAAAACATGGGCGTTAGCCCCCGAGGGAGACGGCTTCGTCACCGAAAGGCGCGCCAACCTTGGTCCGAGTATTTCCGGGACACCGCACTAGGTTGAACTTCGCGGAACCGCATCCACACCATCCCGCGCGAAAATGACCCTTCGGACAGGGAACCGCCGTCCTTCCTGCGGTTCCTGCGTATTGATTGGGGGAGGGCCTTCTAGTGTGAATTCGCTGGTTTGAGATTGCCCGGCCCGCCGCTTGGGTAGCGGCTGTGTGGGGTCGTGGGGTGTGAGCCGGGCAATTTCCTTTGTTTCCAGGATTGCAATTGATCATTTTATACAGCGACTACCCTCTTTTCGCCTGTGACGGCGATCACCTATCTGCGTGACAAGAACACATAGGGCTGTGACAAAGATCACCGCCAAGACGGACATCGTCACCATAAGATCAGGGCGTAATTTATCAGCAGACATTCAGGAGAAAGATCCATGGCTTACGTAATCACCGACAACTGCATCAAGGACGAACTTTGCGTCGAAGTCTGCCCCACTGACTGCATTCATCCCAAGAAAGACGAGCCGGGATTCGAGGAAGCGACCCAGATGTACGTCGATCCCGAAGGCTGCATCGATTGCGGCGCCTGCGTTCCCGCCTGCACATCGGATTCGATCTATGTCGCCGAGGAACTCCCCGAAGACAAAAAGGAGTTTCTACAAAAGAACGCCGACCATTACGCCAGCAAGTAGCGTTCTGGAGCATCCTCGCAGGCTTGGGGAGCAGCACATTCCCGCGTGCGAAGTCTTCCGTTGTCGTTAAAGACAAGTCGACTGACAACGCATAGTGGAGAACGGATAGTCGAGGACTGAGCACCCGAAATTGTCGCGCCTGTCGCCTTTGCTACAAGCCGAACTGAATACCTTTGCGTTCGCGTCCCACCGCCACCACCACCGCTGCCATGGTAAACACCACAAACGCGGTCAGAGCCATGGCATTGGCATAGCTGGTATGTTCGGCGAGCGTTGCCTCTATGTAAGCCACTGAACCGGCCAGTAATACCCCACACTGATACGCGAATCCGGGCAGAAATCCGCGGACCGAGTCAGGCGACAATTCCGAGAGGTGCGCCGGAATGATGCCCCAGGCCCCCTGCACCATGAACTGAATCAGGAAAGCTCCGGTCACCAACAACGCCAGCGACGGAGCGTATGCCCACAGCGGGACCAGCGCGATCGCGCAGACGAGCGATGTGATCATCATGCGGCGTCGTCCAAAGCGGTCCGACAAATAGCCAACCAGCGTGCCTCCGCAAATCGCTCCCACCATCGAAATCGCCGTGATCACCGCACGTTGCGTCGGCTTCATTCCCCACTGCCGCTGCAAAAAGGTCGGGAACATATCCTGCGTGCCGTGCGACGCGAAGTTCATCATCATCATTAGAAGAGTCAGGTAGAGAAACAATTTCCAGTTGGCCAGAATCGCGCGTCCCAGGTTGCTCCAGTTGGGATGACGCGTTTTCTTCCACACCTCTGACTCTTTCACTCGGAAGCGTACAAAAAGCCCGAGCAGCGCGGGCAACCCCCCAATAAAAAACATTGGCCGCCAGCCCCAGCGCGGAAATACAAAATAGAAACAACCGGCTGCCAGCAGGTAGCCGAGCGCGTAGCCCTGCTGCAGAATGCCAGAAAGAAATCCGCGCAGCCGCGCTGGAACTTTTTCCATGGCGAGCGAGGCGCCCACTCCCCACTCTCCCCCCATGCCGATGCCGAACAGCGCCCGCAGCACCAGAAAAGTAGTGAAACTGTGCGCGAAACCAGTCGCCACCTCGACCGTCGAGTAGAAAACGAGATCGATCATCAAGGGGATGCGGCGCCCGTAGCGATCGGCCATCAATCCAAAGATGAACGCTCCCACCGGCCGGAATGCCAGCGTCAGCGTGATGGAAAACGCAATCTCTTTGTCAGGCCGGTGAAATTCCTGCGCAATCGCCGTCAGCGAGAGGACAACCAGGAAGAAGTCGAAGGCGTCCAGCGTCCAACCCAGAAAGCCCGCAACCACAGCCGCACCGTGGCCCTCCGCTTCTGGAGTAGGCCCATTGCCCTGCGGCACGGTCGATTCTCTGCCAGCGCTCACGATCCCCCTTTTCAACGTCGACTACTATAAACGAATTCGGCAACTTTGCAGTTGGGCCTCGCAGACTTTTCGAACTTGGTTCACGCTTTCGGCACAATCCTCGCAGTTGCCGTCTGCGTCATCCTCGACTTGAAAATACCCACGCTTCGGTTGGAGTCGCATTGATGCTGCCGATCAGGTTTTGATGGATCTTCGCAACCGCATGAAGCAGTGAAATGCAGATTGGTCATGCTGCGGTGGCGGGGAGAATCGTCCCGCGGCAACTGCCCAGTCCGATGCGGCGGAACCCTTCTCGTTCGCAGAATCCGTGGAGAATGACTTCGTCTCCGTCTTCCAGGAATCGTCGCTGCTCCCCTGTCGGCAGCGTAACTGGATCCTTGCCTCGTGAAGTAAGCTCCAGCAGGCATCCGCGTGCTGTCTTCTCGGGGCCCGAAACGGTTCCGCTGGCCAGCAAATCGCCAGCGCGCAGATTGCAGCCATTGCTCGCGTGGTGGGTAAGCATCTGCGCCATGGTCCAGTACATATCGCGAAAATTGCTCCGGCCCAACACGATTGGAGCGATGCCGGTTTCGCGCATCCTCGGCGAAAGCAAAGAAACTTCCAGCGTCAAGTCGACACCGCCATGCTCCTGATCGCCCGCGTCGAAAAGGTAAGGCAATGGCGCTGGATCGCCTTCCGCACGCGCGAAGGCAGGCGCGCGAAACGGAGCCAGCGCTTCCATCGTCACCACCCATGGAGAAAGCGAAGTCGCAAAACTCTTCGCCAGGAACGGCCCCAGCGGCTGATACTCCCAGGCCTGAATATCACGCGCCGACCAGTCATTCACCAGGCAGATTCCGAAAATATGTTCGTCGGCTTCCGCGATAGGAATGGTTTCGCCTAATTTATTTCCAGCGCTGACAAAGAAACCGACTTCCAGTTCATAATCCAGCGCCTTGGTCGGCCCGTACTTTGGAGCTGCCTCACCATCGCGCGTCTGGCCGCATGGACGCCGCACCGGCGTTCCCGTCGAAACCAGCGACGACGCACGCCCGTGGTAGCCGATGGGAACATATTTGTAGTTCGGCAGCAGTGGATTATCGGGGCGAAACAACTTGCCCACATTGGTGGCGTGGAAAATCGAAGCGTAGAAATCCGTGTAGTCGCCAACACCCGCCGGCAGAAGCAGGTCAACCTCGGACTGCGCGACGAGATGCCGCGACGCAGCCTGCCGGTCAGAGGATGGTGCGCCCTCACTCAAAACCGCATACAGACGCCGGCGCAAAGCCCGCCGCGGACCGGCTCCAAGCGCCATCAGCGGGTTCAACGAATTGGAGGCGCAAGCATTCGCGCCCAATCGCACGTTCACATCCGCGAGCAATCCCTCACTCTGCATTCCGACGAGGTCAAGAATACGGTCGCCGATCGCGACTCCAACGCTTGCGGCGCTGCCCCCATCGCGTCTCTGAAAAACTCCGAACGGCAAATTCTGAATAGGAAAATCTGCGCCCGCAACATTGGCGGATTCAACCCAACTCTGCACTTTCGGATCGTGGGTTTCGTCGAGGATGGGTTTCATAGCAGGTGCAGAGACCGCAGGTCGTCAATGGGCTCCGTAAAAGAGCACGAGCCAAACGAAATCGCAAAACCTCGACGCGTCGCGGCGATTTCATCTCGCGTGAGCCGATGCTGCCGCCAGACGACCCCCTCCACATCAAAGCGCAACGCCTCTGCCGATTGCTCTTCCAGCAACTCCACCGCAACCTCGCTTTCCATACCCGCTCGCAAGAACGCGGCTGCCAAAAATAAATTCATAAAGCCGTGCATCATTCCCGACGCGCTGTCGGCTTGATACGTAAACCGGTGCACCGAGCGCAGTGGATGGTGCAGTCCAGCCGTCGCCTTAAAAGGCACGTTGGCGGCCCCACACAGACGAATGAATTCAATCACGCTCGCCGAAGCAGGAAATTTATCGCCCGTCTCGCCGCCCGTCCTAATCTTGGCTCTGCGGTTGAATCTGGCCAACGCCGGTATGCACTCGCCGCAACCGGACAACGGAACCTCAAAATAAGTCATGAGCTCCGCCGGAATGATTTCGGAAAGCCGCAAGATCTCTTCTGCACTCGCGACCTTTCCTTCAACCGATTCGATGACAGCCGCGCCGCCGGAACTGGCACTCGCCATTCGAGCATTGAATTCGCGAATGCGAGCTACGTCTGCAACCGGATCCGGACCCAAAAGAACAGACAGCCGCCAGCGCGGCCAGCCCGTTCCAGAGGCGGAAGCCTGCGAACCGGCAAACGCTGCTTCGAACTCCCCAAGCCGCGCGACCGGGACGATAAGTCGTCCGAGAATCCAATTCCATTGTGATCGAGAATACCCGTCGTAGTTCGCCACCGTTTGCGCCATCGCCAACGATGCCGGAGGAAATAATCCCGCATAGTCAATCAGGTCGCCGAGCAACACGCCAGCAGCGTCGGCCGCGGAAAGTCGCATTGTCGGCAAAGTCTGCAAATTGTCCCTGCTCATGTAGGGACAGCCGCCTCGGCTGTCCGCGCGAGCTTAGCTCGCGGGGTTCCGCCATCCCGCCTTCACACTCAAAACGATGACGGGTCTTCGCCCGCCCCTACCCACCCGACTCCTTGAACTTCTTCCGCAATCCCTGCCATACCTCGAAGTACTGATGATCAAGCTCAGAACTCTCCAGCGCAAACTTCGTCGGCTGGCACACGAAACGAGTCTCGAACATGAACGCCATGGTATCGCCGAGATAAACCGGCTTGAGTTCCGCCTTACTGGCCTTCTCGAACGTCTCAGCGTCGGGCCCGTGGCCCGCCATGCAATTGTGCAGGCTTGCGCCGCCGGGCACGAACCCTTCCGCCTTGGCGTCATACTCACCGCGAATCAGCCCCATGAACTCGTTCATGAAATTGCGATGAAACCATGGTGGACGAAACGTATGCTCCGATACCATCCATCGCGGCGGAAAAATCACAAAATCAACATTCGCAGTCCCAGAAATTTCCGACGGCGAAGTCAGCACCGTATAAATCGACGGATCCGGATGATCGAAGCTCACTGTGTTAATGCAATTGAAGTTCGCGAGATCGTATTTGTAGGGCACGTAATTCCCGTGCCAGGCAACGACATTGAGCGGAGAGTGGTCGATCTCCGCCGCCCAGAGTCTTCCCTGAAACTTGGTGACAATTCGGAAATCGCCTTCGCGATCCTCAAACGCCGCCACCGGCGCTAGAAAGTCCCGCGGATTCGCCAGTCCATTCGCGCCAATCGGTCCCAGATCCGGCAGGCGAAGCAGCGCCCCGTAGTTCTCACAAACGTAACCACGCGCCTCTTTGTCGACGAGCTCAACGCGAAAACGAATTCCCCGCTGAATCACCGCAATCTCGCCAGGGCCGGCCTCGAGCACGCCCATCTCCGTGCGCAGCAGCAGTCGTCCCTGCTGCGGCACGATCAACATCTCTCCGTCGGCGTTATAAAAAAAGCGATCGGTCATTGAAGCGTTGGCAACGTAGATGTGAATTCCAACCCCCGCATGGGTATGAGTGTTGCCATTGCCCGCCATGGTGATCAGGCCGTCAATGAAATCGGTGGGCTGCGAAGCGGCGGAGATCGGAATCGGCATCCAGCGCAACTGGTTCGGCGGGGTTGGCACCTCGTCAAACGGAGCGCTGCGCAGCCTTCCCTGCTCGATCGGCTGAAATGGCTTATGCGCTACCGACGGACGCATCCGGTAAAGCCACGTCCGGCGATTGACGCCGCGCGGCGCCGTAAATGCCGTTCCGCTCAGTTGCTCCGCATACAGCCCGTGCGCCACTTTCTGCGGAGAATTCTGCCCGCGCGGCAACACCCCATTCACCGCTTCGCTGGTGAACTCGTTGCCGAATCCCGACTGATACTGATATTGATAAACCTGCCGGTTTTTGCCCGGAGCCTTCGCTTGATCATTGCCCTTCTTTGTGCCAGGCATCTTACAGATTCCCCCGCCGCGCCTGCTCCATTTCGATCGATTCAAAGAGCGCCTTGAAATTTCCCTTGCCAAACCCGCGGCTGCCCTTGCGTTGAATGACTTCGAAGAACACGGTCGGCCGGTCCTCCACTGGCTTGGAGAAAATCTGCAACAGATAGCCTTCGTCGTCGCGGTCCACCAGTATACCGAGCGAGCGCAACTCAGCCAGCGATTCCTCCACCGGTCCGACTCGTGAAGGCAGCAGATCGTAATACGTGTCTGGAACGCGCAGAAAATCGAGTCCGTTGCGCTGCAGTTTTCCCACCGTGTACATCACATCCTTGCACTGTAATGCGATGTGCTGTGCCCCCGCTCCGCCGTAGGCTTCTATGTATTCCTGAATCTGGCTTTTGTTGCGCGCTGTAGCTGGTTCGTTGATGGGAAACTTCACCGAGTGTGAATCGTCCGACATTACGATGCTCATTAGTGCGCTGTACTCAGTCGAAATATCCTTGTCGTCGAACGTGATGTAACGATGGAATCCGAACACGCGCGTGTAGTAGTCCGCCCAGTGTTGCATTTTGCCGAGTTCCACGTTGCCCACGATGTGGTCGATGCGCAAAATACCGCAGTCATCCCCAGCCAGCGGGGCTGCCATAAAACCAGGCAGGAACGGTCCTTTGTAATCTTTATAAGAAATCAGCGAGTGAATCGTGTCGCCATAGGTGTGGACCGCAGCCCGCCGGACCGCGCCATGCTCGTCCTTTAAGTCATGCGGTTCCTCGGCCGGCTTCGCTCCGCGACGCACGGCCTCCTCGAACGCCTCATCGGCGTCAGCCACTTCCAGCGCGATATCTCGCACGCCATCGCCATGCTTGCGGATGTGCTCCGCGGCAGCGTCGTCCGGTGTCATCGGGGTTGTCAAAACGAAGTTCGCCTTGCCCTGGCTCATGGCATACGAAGCGCGCTGACGCTGCCCGGTTTCCAGTCCGCTGTAAGCAACTTGCGAAAAACCGAATCCCTTCCGGTAAAAATACGCAGCCTGCCGCGCGTTACCAACCCAGAATTCAACGTGGTGAATACGTTTAAGCTTGAGTGGATTCTCCATTTCGCTCGCTCTCCGCGTTCCATCTTCGCATATCCCACCTGCACGATCACCGCACTTCAAGCGACACCAGTTCTCCTTCATGCTTCCCCACCGCCCGATAGTTCACCGACACCAACCGGTTCGTCCACTGGCAGGAGAACCGATCCTCCCCAATCACCACCAGCGATTTGTAATCCGAAGCGTGCATCTTGTAAGTCGTCATGCCGCTCAGAATCGTGACCGTGGCTTCAGGAGCCTTGGAGCAGTCACTGCTTACGATCTTTCCCTTGAGAAATTGCACCGGCCCCGTCGTTCCCGGCTTCGCCGGCGCCGGTTTCGGCGCCGCATCCTCATCGTCGTCGTGATCCGGTCCCGCGGTCGCCACTTTCGCAGTAGCAGCAGAGGTCGGAGCCGACACCGTTCGCTGCGGGGCTACTCCATACTTCTGTAACGTCTCCAAATCCGCCAGTTGCTGCTTTGCCGCCACGGCCGCCACCCGATCCGGACCATCTTTCAATCGCGTAAACACCTCCCGCGCCCGGTCCCACTTCTTCCCCGCGACATAAATCTTTCCCAGGTTGAACTGGTACTCAACATTCCGCGGCGACAAAGCGATTGCCTGCTGTTGCGCCTCGAGGGCCGAGTTGATTCCGCCGCCTTCTTCGCGCGCCACTCCCAGCATGTTGTAAGCATCCGCCAGCTCGGGATACCAATCCGTGACCGCCCGCAGATCCTGCATCATGTTCGCTAGTCCCAGTATTTCCCGCCCTGTAGCCTGTGCCTTCTGATACTTCAACGCAGAGCGGTAATACCAGATCCATGGATCGCGCGGATTCAAATCCGTGGCCTTCTCCAGTTCATCGCCCGCCGCGTCATACTTTTTCTGCCGCAAATATTCCCGCGCCACTCCGCGATGTGCCACCTCGTTTCCTTTTGGATCCGTTGCCAACTGTTGCAAATCCAGCAGCGCCTGATCACGATGCTCTGGAATCCGGACTGTCACGTCGCCAATCACCGCTCGCGCTTCTTCCTCCTTTACCGGATTCACTGCGATTCCGATGTCCTCCCCGTTGAAGGGAATCGGAAAATGATTCGGTTGCTGAAGTTCGACCGGAGTCGAAATCGGCTTCTTCGACTGATCAAGCGCTATGCCAAGGCCGCTTTGCGTATTGAAATAAGCCTTCACCGCCTCTTCCATCTGCGTTGGCGACATATCAAATGCCTGCACCATCGCCTTGTCCACCGGCATCTTCTGGTTCTGCACCAGGTCGAAGTAAGTCCCTACCTCGGGCATCTTGTTCTTGTTCACCAGATAATGGACGACCAACCACGCCTGCGCGTAGTACAGCGTGTTGTGCGTCCCCTCGCGCGCCCCCGACGGATCGTGCTTCATCGTGAACAGGTCCACCATCGACAGCCATACCGGAGAACTCACCAGTTGCGTCAGCGACTGCGGCTGATTGGGATCCCGCCGCATAAAATCGAATATGTCCTCATGCCACTCCGGTTGCAGCTCCGGATCGCCTCCAATGTTCACATTCTTGCCGAGATCGACCGACCCAAAATATTCCGCCAGCCCTTCGTCAAACCAGCCCTGTGTCGGAGGATAGTTATAATTTAAGAAATAGTGCGCCAGCGAATGCGCTACTGAGCGCCATGGATCGACTTCAAAAAGATTCAGGACGATATAAATCCGATCCCACCCCGGCACATAGAACCCGCCAGCCCTGCTCTGTTTCGTCGGAGCAACTAGCCCATACTGTTTGTCGCTCTTCAGCGCAACGATGGTGATAGGCACCGACATGTTCAGTTTGGGTTTCAGGATCAGCTGTCCAAAAACTGACCGCATCTGTTCCATCCGCACCGCGACTTCACGCCCACGCTTCTCACCGGCATCGGTAAGTACGGAAAAATGGGTGGACTGCACTTCGATCCACTTAGGCTCGTCTTTGGCGAAAACAGATTGCGATACGAAAAAGCTTAACCCGGTAAGCATAGCCAGCAGTGCCCCAACTCGGCCCGCGAACTGCGCAATCGCAATCGATAAATGAAGGTGTCTCATGGCCAGCGTGCCAGCTCCCAGAAATGCTAGCACGCTTCACTTTATCGGGCACATCAGGGGAGCGGAGTCAGACTCGGCTCTGCAAAGTCTCGCCGGCTGCCCGCCGGCTTCTAAGCGGCCTGCTCGGAGTCCTCCTCAGAACATAATGACGGCGTCGCCTTTGACTTGGCCCCCCGCTCGCACGTTACACTCTCGTCCGTGACCTCCGCTCCTACTTCCCGATTCGCATGGATCGACTGGATGCGCGGCCTCGCCTGCATCCTCATGTTCCAGACGCACTGTTATGACGCATGGCTGGGCGGCGATGCCCGCAACACCGCCTTTCTTAAAGCATCGCAAAGGCTGGGCACGTTGCCTGCGCCCATCTTTCTTTTTCTAGCCGGAGTTTCCTTCGCCCTGGTCACCGACAAACTCATCCGCAAGAACGTGAGCACCGGCGAAATCACTCGCACCATGGCCCGCCGCGGCGCGGAAATCTTTGCCTTCGGACTCCTTTTCCGCCTGCAAGAATTTCTAATCGCCTGGGGATGGGCTCCCGGGTCCGACTTACTCCGCGTAGACGTGCTGAATATGATTGGACTATCAATGATGCTCATGGCACTACTTTGCGGCATGGTTTTGTACGTTTGTGGACGGACTCTCTCGCCCATCCAGGTCGAGCCTGGCTCGGTATCCGCCGGTGAACACGGACGCGTCCGACTCGTGTTGATCACGGCGGCCATAGCAGTAACTGCCCTCCTCGCGTTACTAACTCCGCCTTTCTACACCACATGGCGCGCCACCTGGCTGCCCTGGTGGCTGGAGTCTTACATCGACGGATGTCATAGCCTGGGTGCGCCCCAGCCCTGGCTCTTCCCGCTCTTTCCCTGGGCCGCCTTTGCCTTCGCCGGACTGGCAAGCGGTTTCATTCTTTTCAGCGACCAGCGCCGCAACCACGTCGCACAGACTCTGGCCGTGTTTGCAAGCATCGGAGTCGCAGCCATCCTCTTAGCACGCCAACTGGACCACTCTTCTTTTCAGCTCTACTCCACTTACGATTACTGGCACACGAGTCCCAATTTTCTGATGATGCGTACAGGAATGTTGTTAGCGATCTGCTTTTTGAGTTATGCCTGGTGCCGGTGGGGATTCGGGGCACGCGGCTTCAGCCCAATCATTCAACTAGGCCAGACATCTCTCCTCGTTTACTGGGTGCACATAGAATTCGTCTACGGACGCTTCTCGCTCCTTCCCAAAAGAGCCGAATCCATCCCCACCGCGACGCGAGGATTGCTGGAAATCTGCCTGTTCATGTTAGTTCTGTCCCTCATCCGCACAAAAATTGACTGGAAGAGTATCGACTGGAAGAGGATGATTAGGAGAGTCCAACCCGCCTGAGTTCGCCCGCTGACAACTGCAAGACCGCATTCCCCACCAGCTTCAGCCCCACTCCCCAATTCTGGCGCGCGCTGGCTTCGTCGTTGCCGTAACCGCTCACATATAAGGTGAAGTAAAAACCCTCGCGGGCGTCCTCTCCGTAATAACATCGCCGTACGCACACCTCGGCCGCTGAACGAATCTCGGGCGCCCGCCGCAGTAACTCCACGAGCTTCCGGACAAAGTGTTCGCAAACGGGCAAAGATTGACGTGATAGAGATTGGCGTGATAGAGATTGACGCAATGAAGATTGACGTGATGGAGACTCGCGCAACGAAGCTTGACTTACATCAGCCTCCGAAAACACCACATCCACATAACCTGCGAACTTATGCGAAGCGTTATAGATCTCTTCCTCCGGGGTCAAATCGCTCGTTGACCAGGCATCACATTTCGCCGTTTCCACGAGACTGCACGACGAATTCAGCATCCGAAGAAATTCACCCAGCTCAGGAAATTTCACCGCCTCCTCGATCCTTGCCAGCAACTCAGGACTCCGCTTCAAGTCAACATAAGCGAGCTTGCCCGCTGGATCCTGCCACGGAAAATCGAGCACCGGATCTTCGCGCCCCAGTTCAATCGAGAAATCGGCATCCATTAGGGCCTCGTCTGGTCAGACGTCATCGCCTAAAATCGGCGCAGGAAGTTCACGATCTCCCGCTCCGCCCAAAAACCGTCGTCATAACGACCACTGCTCTCATCCCCTTTAGCCTCGCGTAGGGACGGCGACCCGATAAAGGCACAGTGCCCGCCATCCGCCGTCTCGACGAAGGTGATGTTTGGATTCGACGACATCTTGCGCCGCGTCTCCGGCGTGATCCGAATGAACGGGTCATTCGCCGCATACAGCACGAGGGCAGGCACGGCGATCCTCTCGACCACGTGTGCCGCCGAGGCGCGATCGTAGTAATCGTCCACGCCCTTGAATCCGCAATAGTAAGCCGTCACCTTGTCATCAAACTCCCGCAGGCTCTGGATGCCTCGCAGTCGGCTTACGTCGAAGTGTCCGGGAAACAGCCGCGCTTTCTGCAGCATTCGCCGCCGTAGCGCCCATAAAAAATATTTCTCGTAGATACGATTCGAAGGGTCGTGCAGCGTATCCGCTGAGATGGCTAGATCGATCGCGGGACAGCACGCCGCGACCGCACGAAACTGCGGCGGTCCTTGGTTACCCCACTCTCCCGCCAGCTTCAGCACGATGTTGCCGCCCATCGAGAAGCCAACCAGCGCCAGGCGAGAAACGCCGTCCCGCGCGATGACATCCTTGGCGACGGCCGCCACATCGTTCGACAGCCCCGAGTGATAGAGCACCGGAGCCAGCGCGTCCGTTCCTCCACAGTTGCGCTGGTTATAGCGAATCACATTCATTCCCGCGGCCAGTCCCTTTTCAGTGATGCCACGCATGTACTGCGATTCGCTCGACCCCTCGAGCCCGTGCACGATGATGATGGTCAGGGCATCCGCTCGATCCGCCTGCCAGTGGCAATGGCAAAGTACCTGGACGCCGGGCTCGACTTCGATCAGCCGTTCCTCAGGCGCGGGCAGATGGAAACGTCGAGGCATTAGAAAGCTCGCAACCGTCTGCACGTGCCCGCCGCGCAACCAGCGGCGCGGTGTGAAGGGACGCGTCTCCTCGTGTGTTTGCGCAGTCGACACACTTTGATTTTAAATAGAAGACAGCAATTTTCTTCCTGGAGTTTTCTTCATGCCCATCTTTGAATACGTCTGTAAGGAATGCCAGCACGAGTTCGAAACCCTGGTTTTCGGCAAGCAAAAGGCTGAATGCCCGAAATGCCAGAGCAAGAAACTGGAGCCGCAACTTTCCGTCTTCGCGGTGTCGGCAAAGAGTGAAGCGGCTTCGCGACCGTCGCCGGCCATGGGACCGTGTGGCTCGTGTGGCGACGCGCGCGGCCCCGGAGCCTGCAGAATGAGAAACTTCGACTAAGCCCTTCTATTTGTTGCATCCCCAGCACTTATTGACCTGTGCAGGGGGTGAGCGCAAACGCCTGTTTACAACAGCCGTTATAGATAGGAATGTGAATGAAGAAGCATGGGAACGCACTCTATTACGTTGTTGCCTTCTTGAAGTCGTCTTCTGTTAGTCGTCCGCCTATGTAGTCCACGTTGTACTTCGCATACAACGCGACCAGCTCCTCGCGGCTAGGAGGCGTGGGAGGTAGGTTTCTGCGTCGTCGGGCACCCTCTTCAAAGAACTCCTCCAGCCGCCCGCCCGGAGTAAGCCCAACGAACAACGTGCCGGGCAGAGGCCCATTGACATACCGATGCGGAATTTTCTGAGGTGCGACCAGACTACCGCCCTCGACCACGCGATGCAGTTTGCCTCCAACCTCATAGACGAACTCACCTTTGATGACATAGAACCACTCGTCGCCATCGCGGTGAGTGTGAAGAGGTGGTCCTTCCCACGGAGCGTGGTCAGCAAGCATGATGCAAAGACGACCTCCGAGGTCTGATGTTCGTACTTTGCACTGTAATTCATCCGGAACCACGAGGGAGCGACCATCGGCGTGGCGCGTCTGGCCGGGCCCCACAATGATAGGCTCGGTTCTGCTCATTTGAGTCTCCTGTCCTGCAACAGACAGTGGCAATGCGCCAACCGACGCGGCCATCAGTTCGACAAATGATCCCCGATTCATCGTGGAAGCTCCCTTGTGCACCTGGTACCGGTAACTATTGATTAACCGGGAAGCTGCATATTGACATGAGATTTGGTTTTGGGCAAACAGCGTGCCGCCCCTGTCGGTTGTTCACAAAACTATGTGACTGGTGAACAATCGCAATTACACTCCGTCGAAAATCCTGTTCCAGGACCTAGACAACAGGCTTGGCCGCAAGTTGGTTTATGGGGGTGATGGTTACCTCATAGCCGAGCTTGCGGAGAGCCCGCGCCAGCATCTGAGCCCGTTTCTTCTTTTGTCGGGGACTTACTTCGCTGCCTTGCTCGACAAATCGCACTCCTTCATGCAAGATCTTCCAAACTAGACGACAGAGCCGATGTGCAACCGCCCAGATGGCGGACTTATAGCCTAGGCGGGGCAGCAGGCGCCGGAACACGACTTGGAAATGACTGCCTTTCTTCGCCACCGCAGCGTGTGCTGCTTGGTTCAGCACGCGGCGCAGATATTTGTTGCCTTTCGCAGAACGACTGCTATGGTTCCGCTCTGCGCTTTCCTCCTTGCCGGGACAGGTCCCCACCCACGACGTCAACTCCGCTGCCGATGGGAACGTACCGGCCTGAGCACCCACCTCGGCGATGATCTGTTGCGCAGAATCCACTCCCAAACCAGGGACTTCGGCCAATCGGATCACCGCGTCTTGATGCGCCTTCATGGCGGCCGCGATCATGCTGTTGAGACGAGCCATTTGCTGATCGATCAACTGCAGTCGCTCTAGCTGCAAAGCCAACATCTCCGCGTGCACGGGTTGTGCTCTTCCCGTCAAGGCATCGACCAATTGCTCCTCGGTGCACTGCAGCCGCTCGCCACCCAGTTGCGCCAACTTCTTCGGGTCGGTCTCTCCGTTTGCCAAAGCATGCAGAATGCGCAACCCGCTCACGCCCAGTAGATTGCTGACGACAATCGACAGCTTGATGCGCATCTCTTCCAGCACACACTCGATCTGGTTCTGCAGTCGCACTCGATCGCGCGTGAGTTGCAGCTTCATGCGGGTCATGCTCCGCCAGATTCGCTGTTCGCCGTTGGGCACAAAACTTAAAATCAGCTCGTTGGCGATCAATCGCCGCACCAACCGCTCGGCGTCCTTGAAATCATGCTTACGCCCACGTGGAGCACGGTTGGAAAACGCCTGCGCCAAGTGCAAAACGCATGTGGGGTTCCAGCTCCATCCACACCGACCGCCAGTACTGGGCAGTCGATTCCATCACCACCTCTTCCACTCCCTGTTCCCGCAACCACATCAACAGGCGGTGCATCTCGCTCGGCATCGTGACGAATCGCCGCCGCGCTGGTTTCTCTTCCGGCGTACTCGCATCCACGACAACGACCCTCAACACTTTCTTGTGTACGTCAATCCCCGCAAACTTCATCGCTTCCTCCTTACGTGGAAGCGGCAGAACGCACGCGAAAAAGGTTACACACCGTCACGTGCTACCACCCCTTGCTACTGAGGAGTGGCGCGACACAGATTGGTTCAAAACGCGCGTTCCCGATCAAACTCAGAAACGGTCTCACTTCATCCAGAGTGTAAACAGACCTTCGCCGTCCACGCTCCACAAGCCTACACGCACAAATCAAGCCATTTTCATGTCAATGGGTGGGCTCCAGGCCCATGCGTAACTCAGAACCCCGCTGACCGGCGTCAAAGAGTGCCTGTAAACGTCAGTTGTCCTCACCTATCGCGAGTCGCCCTTCAAGACAGCCAAGCATTAGGAGAACTGATTGAACGCCTCAGGGTAGACAACACACCCCTCGATCTCCGACAGAGCGCCTCGAACAAATTCCATCCCCATGAAGGCTTCATCGGCAGCAAACAGGTTTTTCAGCCCGGCGACGAGCGCGTGCGTGAAACCGAAACGCGGATAGTAGCGGGGATGGCCAACCAAAACGATGGCGTGGTAGTGAGCCCGTTTGCACACCTCGATTCCATGCTCGACCAGCATCGAGCCGATTCCACTGCGCTGACACGAAGAAAGAACGGACATCGGTGCAAGAGAAGCCACCTGCATCTGGTCGCCCCTGGTGGTCATAATCCTGACTGGACTGAACAGGATGTGCCCAACAACCTGACCCGCGTCATCGACCGCAACTAACGACGCGATGACCAGTCCGTCGCCTCGCAGCCGTTCAACCAGTGCGGCCTCAAGCGGCGAACCGAATGCAGCGAGGTTCACCTCCCTGATGGCAGCATAGTCGTCCGGCGTTTCGGGACGGATCAGCACGTCCAATGATACGACGACGCAGTTGGCAGCGATAACTGGTGAAGAATCGCGACAGCGCTCAGACCAGCGGGTCAAAACGTGTAAACGGTTTCAGTCCGCATGGTGGGGCACTACACGCTCAAACCAGGGACTGGCCCAGGTACGGACGCGTCCTTCTATCCTCTAGAGAATGTGTGGGTCGGCTCGATCAACTCTGCGCCCGTGGAACTGTATCTGAGCAAGGCATGCGCACTTCGGCTAAACGCTGATTGTCCCTAGTTGGCGTAACCTAACCCACCCTCGCCTCGCTCTCAATTTTTTTCATCACAATCGGCCTGTGTTGCCCATCACAGACACCGACCAAACCGCGCGCCATACTGGCCATCGGATCGAAGAAATCCAGACGTGTGCCTCTCTCAACACGGCCACAACACCCGACAGCAAATCCATTTTGGGACGCTCTTTGAAAACTAAATACAGCCAAGGCGAGGCTATGTCATTGAGAATAAATACTTTACCCGCAACTCATTTAAACTCAAAGATCTAGCGGGAATTTCCTCCTAACCCCATGATTCCATTGCCAGGGGAGAGGGGGGTATACCCATATGTACCAATTAGTTACTACCTCGAAGACAGAACCCTCGGACAACATATTGGAAAGAACAACAACCAATGAGAGCCGGGTGGCCGCCGAGGTCAAACTATCGCTCATCGCTCAAAGTCGTGCTTTTTCACCGGACGTGAAGGGCGTGCCCTGACACCATCACCAATGCAACGTAACTTCCGGAACTGCTTGCCCTGTAACCGATGTGATGTATCACTTTGAAGGGTTCGTGTTTATGATGCCTTTGCGTGGTGATCTAAAAACGGATCTCAAAGCGAGGGGCGTCAGAGAAATGGATCGGCGAAGAGAACGTAGATTGAACTTGCAATTGCCGGTTCGCATCTGGGGCGTCGACAAGATGGCGCGACCCTTCGCGGAAATCGTTCGCGTGCGAAACGTCAGCAACCGCGGGGCAGTCCTGGTCAACGTACGCTCGAAGGTGCAGACTGGAGAATTGCTTGACGTACAACTCGGCGCTTCGCGCGCTCAGTTTCGCATTGTCTGGATGAGTCTTTCGGGAGAGGCCGGCATACAGGCTCTGGCATTTGAGCCGCCCGTATTTAGTATGGGGACCGGCATCGGCCTCCCCAAAGTTTTTGAGATGGTGGGGACCGGATAGACCCGGCGCCGAACGGCACTTATCGGTCAACTAACGTGGATTCACGTGACCGGTTCCCACTTTTGTTTCTTCGGATTTTTCAGTGAGAAATCGGGCAAACACTTCATTGGACAAAAGGCGCCCGCGCGCGGTGAGCCGGAGCATGGCGCCTTGCTGTGCGAGCAGGCCATCGTGCACGGACTGTTCGATGGCGGATTCCCACCGGGTCATCGTCTCTTCGCCAAATTCTTTCCCAAGCCATTCGAGATCGATACCACGGTTGAGACGCAGTCCCAGGAAGAAGCACTCTTCGATCGCCGCCTGCGCCGGAACCGGTGTCAAGGTATGCGGCGCGCGATTCATGTAAGCATCGAGCGAGTCGGCGGCCGCGAAGCGCACAGCCTCGTGACGATCTGCGCCGTGAGATTCGACGAGCAACATTGAGTGCGCATCGACGCCGAAACCGAAATAGGGCTGGCGAGTCCAATATTTCAAGTTATGCCGGGATTCGTTACTACGCACCTCGCCGTTTTGCGAATGCGAGACGGTCCGAGCGAAATTGGAAATTTCGTACTGCTCAATGCCGTTCGCAGCCAACAACTCGCAAGCTTGCTGATAGTAATCTGCAGTCGCGTCGTCGTCGGGTACAAAGTGGGCGTGATAGCGCGCACCTCCGGCGATCAGTTCTCTGCCGAGGCGTGAATCTTCGTCTACTTCGAGCATGTAAACGCTTATGTGAGGAACACCGGTGGCAATCGTCTCCGCCACCGAAAAAGCCCAGCTCTGTTCGGTCTGATGTGGCAACCCCGCGATCAGGTCGACATTAATGTTGACGAGGCCGGCTTCCCTCAGGCGAGCGATGTCGTCCAGAACGGTCGAGCGTTTGTGCAGCCGTCCCACAGACTGCGCTTCTTGATCGACGAAGGACTGCACGCCCAAGCTGACTCGGTTCACGCCACATTGCACAAGAGTCCCGATGAGAGCAGGGGTTAGCGTGCCCGGAGCGCATTCGACGGTGATCTCAGCATCGGGCGTAACTGTGAAGTAATTGCGCACAGCAGCGAATATTTGCAGTAACTGCGAGGCGTCGAGAATCGAGGGAGTGCCCCCGCCGAGGTAGATGGAATCGACGACGCTGTCTTGCGACGCTCCGTCCTTGCATCCCACTTCCAATGCCAATTGACGCGAGTTGCCGACATCTTCGACCAGACGAGCGACGTAGTTTTCGTAAGCGCCCTTCGAAAAAACGTCGGAGGCGAAGTTGCAGTAGCTGCACTTCGTCCGGCAGAACGGAATCGATATGTAGACGCCGAGGGACACGCTGTCATTATTGTATGGGACGTGAAAAACATCCGTCCCACGCGCTTCAGCCGCAGCGCTTCCCGGGCCAATATCCGCTAGAATATATCCTAGAATATATATCTAGGAACCCCGCCCGGGGATGGGCTCATCAAATCATTCCGGTGACATTATGACGACCACTGATCAAACGGGCAATGAGACGATCGACGCTCTATGCGCACACTGTGGCCAGGCGTTTTCCGCCTTCCTGCATGAAATGGCCGAAAAGAATGAAAAGGTTGTATGCCCGAAATGCCTCGCTAACCGTGACTGCAAGCCTCCGAAGGCGACGAAAGCAGTTGCGGGATCGCGACCCGCCAGAAAGCCCAATTAGGAATTCTTGATCGCGGCGGCCCCTATTAATTCGGAATCATAATTACGCACGCTTCTCGCCGTAATCAGCGGGCACGTCGATGTGTCAGTGACGACCTAGCGGAGATGTTGCAACGGCGCAGCCGACGTTACTTTCGCTGCCCCACCATCGCGTCCTCGCCCTGCGCACAAAGGGGACTACAATTCAGACAATGAAAGCTTATCGAATCGAGCGCATCAAAGGCGGCATGAAGTTCCACTGCTGTCAATGTGCCCACGCCGTCAGCACTCTCGAGTTCGACGCAAAGGCCGGCAATCTCCGCACTCAGGCCGCCACCGCAATCAACGATCACGCCACCAAAGCGCACCATGAGGCCATGATTATTTCCCCTTCCGATGGCCAGCAGCGCAGCTGGCGCTAGGCGCGTTTACCGGTCCACCGACCGAATATTCCGACAAACTAAGGCGCGTTGCTCTAGACTTTTTCGGTAACATGGTATCTCCAGGGCACGGGGACATCCATGATCGAACGATTCGATTTCTCCGATCTCCGCGAACTATTTGCCAAAGCGAACGAGGAAAAGTCCGGCGACCAGTTGGCCGGAATCGCCGCGCGGTCAGAGCGCGAGCGCGTCGCCGCCAAGCGCAAACTTGCAGACTTGCCCCTCGATGAAATTGTGCGCCGTCCTCTGATCGATTATTCCGACGACGATGTCACTCGCCTCATTCTCGACACCTTCGACCGCGAAGGTTTCCGCACCGTCGCAAGTATGACCGTCGGAGAGTTTCGCGAATTCCTCCTCGACGACGCAACCACGGAAATTCAACTTCATTCGTTGCAGCGGGCCATCATTCCTGAAGTCGCCGCGGCGGTTACGAAACTGATGAGCAACAAGGATCTGGTGCTCGCGGCCGCCAGGATTCGCAACGTCACGCGCTGCCGCAACACCATGGGAGAGCGTGGAGTGCTGGGCATCCGCGTGCAACCCAATCATCCTGCCGACGACATCGGCGGAATTCTTCTGGCCGCTTTCGAAGGCCTGCTTTACGGCTGCGGAGACGCTGTCATAGGCGTGAATCCCGCTACCGACTCCGTGAACACCGTTACCACGATTCTCTCTGGCTTGAAACGACTGGTGGATGCGTACGAAATCCCCACGCAGACCTGTTGCCTCGCCCACATCAGCACACAGCTGGCTGCGCTAAGTCGTGGAGCACCGGTCGACCTTCTATTCCAGTCCGTGGCCGGCACGGAAGCAGCCAACCGCAGCTTCGGAATCACCCTGAACATTTTGCGCGAAGGGCGCGAACAGGTTCTCGACCATCATCGCACGCGCCATAATGATAATAATGTCCAATGGGTGGGGGATGACCTGATGTACTTCGAAACCGGCCAGGGCAGCGCTCTCTCCGCCGAAGCTCATCACGGAGTCGATCAACTCACGCTCGAAGCGCGAGCCTACGGAGTCGCGCGCGCTTTCCAGCCTTTTCTTGTCAACAGTGTCGTCGGTTTCATCGGGCCGGAGTACTTATACGACGAGAGGCAGATCATCCGCGCCGGACTCGAAGACCATTTCATGGGTAAGTTGCTGGGCCTGCCGATGGGTTGCGATGTTTGTTACACCAATCACGCCGCTGCCGACCAGAACTCGGCCGACAATCTGTTGCTGCTTCTGACAGCCGCGGGATGCAACTACTTTATGGGCGTTCCCTGCTCTGATGACGTGATGCTGAATTACCAATCCACTAGTTATCACGACGCCTTGGCTGCCCGACGCCTGTTTCATTTGCGTCCTGCCCCAGAGTTCCTCGTATGGCTCCAGCAGATGGAGATTTATCGCGGCACTGAGCCGGCATCTCTAGACTCGTCCGTCAGGCGGCGACTAATGCAGGGCCTCGAGGCATCACTCGAGAGCGCTTTGTAAGTGCTCAGGCTTTGACTTCGTTCTAAAGGGGCTGCCGCTTCAGTCGAACCGTAAGTCAAGAAGATGACTTTCCGCTGATAGAAAGGGTTTGAATGCGCCCAGAAGACGACAGACTCGCACAGCAACCGTACGACCTACCCGAGATCATAAAGCAGGTGCGCGCGCGAACTCCGGCACGTCTGCTCGCTGGCCGGAGTGGGGCCGCGTATCGAACCAATACTCAGCTCGAATTGCGCGGGGCACATGCCGCGGCCCGCGATGCCGTACGCGCTGAGTTAAACGTCTCTGCGGACCTCGGCGACGATTTCGTACAGAACTGGAATCTATTTGAAGTTTGCTCGCGAGCAGCGACCAACAATGAACACATCTTGCGCCCTGACTTGGGTCGTCACCTGAACGATGCGTCCCGCGCTGAGGTGAGCCAACGCTCCACCCTCGGTAACGACTTACAAATCGTAATTGGTGACGGGCTATCAGCAACCGCCGTTGCCAGGCAAGTTCGGCCGTTATTGCCGCTCCTGTATGAGGGAGCTACGGCTCGCAACTGGAGCATCGGCGGGACATTTGTGATTCGTCATTGCCGCGTGGGGATTCTTAACGATATTGGCGATTTACTCGGCCCGACGGTGGCCATTTTACTGATCGGGGAACGACCGGGCCTGGCGACGGCTGAAAGCCTGTCAGCGTATATGGGGTACAAGCCAAAGGCGGCAGACACCGATGCCAATCGAAACCTTATCTCGAATATTCACGAGCGCGGAGTCACCACTGAACAGGCCGCCGAACGAATTCTGAATCTGGCGGCTACCATGATGAGGACTCAAAACAGCGGTTACCAACTGCGCGAAGAATTACAGACCATCCCCAATTTGTCACCCTGCGAGTAGAAAGAACTCGACGAAGTGAAGCTCCTATGGAGTCGAAGGACCCTTACATCTTTTTCCTCCTGTTGCGCAGAATCCACTCCCAAACCAGGGACTTCGGCCAATCGGATCACCGCGTCTTGATGCGCCTTCATGGCGGCCGCGATCATGCTGTTGAGACGAGCCATTTGCTGATCGATCAACTGCAGTCGCTCTAGCTGCAAAGCCAACATCTCCGCGTGCACGGGTTGTGCTCTTCCCGTCAAGGCATCGACCAATTGCTCCTCGGTGCACTGCAGCCGCTCGCCACCCAGTTGCGCCAACTTCTTCGGGTCGGTCTCTCCGTTTGCCAAAGCATGCAGAATGCGCAACCCGCTCACGCCCAGTAGATTGCTGACGACAATCGACAGCTTGATGCGCATCTCTTCCAGCACACACTCGATCTGGTTCTGCAGTCGCACTCGATCGCGCGTGAGTTGCAGCTTCATGCGGGTCATGCTCCGCCAGATTCGCTGTTCGCCGTTGGGCACAAAACTTAAAATCAGCTCGTTGGCGATCAATCGCCGCACCAACCGCTCGGCGTCCTTGAAATCATGCTTACGCCCACGTGGAGCACGGTTGGAAAACGCCTGCGCCAAGTGCAAACGCATGGGGGGTTCCAGCTCCATCCACACCGACCGCCAGTACTGGGCAGTCGATTCCATCACCACCTCTTCCACTCCCTGTTCCCGCAACCACATCAACAGGCGGTGCATCTCGCTCGGCATCGTGACGAATCGCCGCCGCGCTGGTTTCTCTTCCGGCGTACTCGCATCCACGACAACGACCATCAACACTTTCTTGTGTACGTCAATCCCCGCAAACTTCATCGCTTCCTCCTTACGTGGAAGCGGCAGAACGCACGCGAAAAAGGTTACACACCGTCACGTGCTACCACCCCTTGCTACTGAGGAGTGGCGCGACACAGATTGGTTCAAAACGCGCGTTCCCGATCAAACTCAGAAACGGTCTCACTTCATCCAGAGTGTAAACAGACCTTCGCCGTCCACGCTCCACAAGCCTACACGCACAAATCAAGCCATTTTCATGTCAATGGGTGGGCCCCAGGCCCATGCGTAACTCAGAAGGACACGTCAAGAACATTCTCCGCGGGGAACCGCGGATTCCACCGAGACCTATTCCTTCACCGCCCTGTCCGTGATCTCAAGTCCCTTGTCGATAATCGCAAATGCCTCCCGCATCTGCTGCTCATTGATACACAGCGGGGGATTCGTGAAAAAAGAATTCCATCGAACAAAGGTGTAGAGCCCATTTTCGCGGAAAAACTTACCCAATGCGACCATCTCCTCCGAAGTCCCGTTGAAAGGAGCCATCGGCTGCCGCGTCTTGCAATCTCTGATCAGTTCGACAACACCGAACAGCCCGATCGAACGAACGGCGCCCACCGAACGGTGTTTCGCCCGCAGCTCCGCTCCCAAAACCTTCATAATCGCGCCCATTTTCCGGGAGTTCTCAATCAGGTTATCTTCCTCATAGACGCGAATCGTCGCTAATGCTGTCGCGCATCCCATGGGATGGCTGTTATATGTAAGTCCTCCATAGAACACTTTGTCGTCAAAATGACGCGCGATATGCTGCCGCATTCCGACAGCACCTAGAGGCAAGTAACTCGAGGTAAGTCCTTTCGCCATGCAAAGCAAGTCGGGGACGACCTTCCAATGATCGACTGCAAACCATTCACCCGTACGGCCAAAGCCCGACATAACTTCGTCGGCAGTCATGAGAATTCCGTACTTATCGCACAGTTTCCGCACCCCTTCAAGGTATCCGTCCGGGGGCACCAGGATGCCATTCGTCCCGGTAACCGGCTCCAGAATGAAAGCGGCAATCGTGTGCGGACCTTCCATCTGAATCGTTTCCTCGATCATGGCCAGTGAAGTCTCAGCCGACTCCCATCCGCGTTCGATGCCGTGATAAGGATCAAGGACATGCACTACACCTGGAATCCCGGGCTCGACTGCCCATCGCCGAGGATCACCGGTCAGGCTGATGGCACCGGCCGTAGCACCATGATAGGAGCGATAACGCGCCATGATCTTGTGGCGTCCGGTGAAGAAGCGCGCAAGCTTAATCGCATTCTCGTTCGCCTCCGCGCCACCGTTGGTGAAGAAGAAGGTGTCGATGTCGCCGGGAGCAAGTTTCGCCAGCTTCGCTCCCAACCGAGCCCTTACTTCCGTCGCCATGAACGGGTTGGCATAGGTGAGCACCGACGCCTGCTCGGTAATCGCCTGGATGACACGCTCATCGCCATGTCCAATGTTCACCGACATCAACTGGCTGTTGAAGTCGATGAAGCGCTTCCCTTCCGGCGTCCAGAAATAAATGCCCTTCGCCCGCGCCACGGGGATAGGATCGACCTTGGATTGTGCTGACCATTCATATAACGTATGTTTCTTGGTAAGATCGACCATTTCTTGGCCGGTCATGGCAGGAACCGCAGTCACAGTAATCATAAGATTTGTCCGACTTAGTTCGACGTCGATATAAACGCGACAGCCGCGAATGTCCCTTATGTGAGCTGTTCCGACAATGCGACTTTTTTCTCGGCCACGTGCGCCATCGCTGCTTCGAGCACATCCATCGCCTCGTCCATCTGCGCATCGGTAATGACCAGCGGCATGAGCAAGCGGATCACGTTGCTATAAGATCCGGCCGTAATCGTTACCAAGCCATGTTCGTAGCAGTATTGCGATATTTGTTTAGTTTCTTCATCGGCCGGTTGGAGGGTTGTCTTGGAACGCACGAGCTCGAGCGCTTGCATGGCGCCCAGTCCGCGAACATCTCCGACCAATTCCCATTTCGCCTGCCATTTTGCCGCGCGTTTGCGAAAACGCTCACCGAGGACGTTGGCGCGCGCGCAAAGATTTTCTTTTTCTATGATATCCAGCACAGCCAGCGCCGCTTCGCAGGCTAGAGGATTGCCCGCAAACGTGCCCCCAAGTTGGCCGACGCCGGGCGCATCCATGATCTCGGCGCGCCCCGTGACCGCGGCCATGGGCAAGCCACCGGTCAGTGATTTCGCCATCGTAACTAAGTCCGGTTCCAGTCCCAGGCGATCGCAAGCAAACATCGCGCCAGTCCGCGCGAATCCAGTCTGCACTTCATCCGCGATCAGAAGAATTCCATGTTTGCGGCAAATTTCGCCGAGCGCCGGATAAAACCCCGCTGGGGGAGTGACAAATCCGCCTTCACCCAGAATCGGCTCGACGATTACCGCCGCCACGGATTCAGCCGCTACTACCCGCTTGAATGTGTCTTCGAGGTGACGGGCGCAAAACACATCGCAGGATGGATACTTCATCGAATACGAGCAGCGGAAGCAATACGCATAAGGAATACGATAGACCTCGGCTGGAAACGGCTCAAAACCCGCTTTATAAGGATGCGTCTTACTGGTCGCCGCCATCGCCATATAAGTGCGGCCGTGGAACGCATCTTCGAAGGTGATGATCGCGGTCCTTTTCGTGTAACAGCGTGCGATCTTGATGGCATTCTCCACTGCTTCCGCACCGGTATTAACGAGAATAGTTTTCTTGAGTCCGCGCCCCGGCGCCAGCGCGTTCAGCTTTTCGCAGACGGCGATGTAGCTCTCATAAGGCAGCACATTGAAGCTGGTGTGTAGAAAACGATCAAGTTGGCGCCGCACCGCTTCGACCACAGCCGGCGCGCGATGTCCGGTATTGAGGCAGCCGATGCCGCCGGCAAGATCAATCAGGCGGTTGCCGTCCACATCTTCGACGACCGCCCCTTCCGCCTTAGCCACGAAGACTGGCGTAGCATGATAAGCCCCTTGAACAACGGCTGCATTTCGCCGCTTCATCAGGGCCTGTGAACGAGGGCCGGGAATGGATGTACGCAATTGAATAGTGGGCATAACTCACTTCTCTGTGTTTTCTGCTCTCCGTTGCTAATCTCCGTGGTTTCCGGCGGTTCGGGCTTGCTCGCCGAATGCTGGAAACCGGGAATTGTCTTCTCAGTACCAGCCGATTGGAGCTTCGTTCAGGTTGATGTATACCTGCTTTGTTTCCAGGTATTCCTCGATGCCCCACGGTCCGAGTTCGCGGCCAAAGCCCGACTGTTTGTATCCGCCCCACGGCGCTTCCACATACGTCGGCTGCATATGATTCACCCATACGATGCCCGCCCGAAGCGCCTTCACCGCGCGCATGGCTTTGAAAATGTCGCGCGTCCAGACGGCTGCGGCTAACCCGTACGGCGTATCGTTCGCGATCTTCAGCGCGTCTTTCTCATCATCAAACGGGATCACCGCCGCAACCGGCCCGAAGATTTCCTCGCGCGCGATTCGAGCATTGTTATCCACGTTGTAGAAGATAGTGGGTTGTACATAGTAGCCCTTGGCAAACTTGTCGGCGCGGCCTCCGCCAGCAGCGACCTTAGCCTCTTTCTTGCCAATTTCGAGATAGGAACAAACGCGATCGTACTGCTCTTTCGACACCAAGGCACCCATCTTGGTTTCGCGCTCCAGCGGCGGGCCAATCTTGATTTTCTTCGCTTTCTCTGCCATCGCTTCAACAAACTTGTTGTAAATTGATTTCTGTACCAGGATGCGACTCCCGGCCGAACAGACTTCCCCCTGATTGATGAACACACCAAACAGCGCTCCATCAATCGCAGCTTCGAAATCGGCATCGGCAAAAAAAATGTTGGGCGACTTCCCTCCAAGTTCCAGTGTCACGCGCTTCACGGTGTCGGCCGCTTCTTTCACAATGATCTTGCCGACAGCGGCTGAACCAGTAAACGCAATCTTGTTCACGTCCGGGTGCTTCACCAGAGGCGACCCACAGCATTCGCCGAAACCGGTGATCACGTTCACTACGCCTTTGGGCAAGCCAACTTCGTCGAACCACTTAGCAAGTTCGAGCGCGGTAAGCGGCGTTTGCTCCGCGGGTTTAAGCACGCAGCTGCAACCCGCAGCTAGTGCGGGAGCCAGTTTCCACGCAGCCATCATCAATGGATAATTCCAAGGAATGATCTGCCCGGCAACACCCATCGGTTCTTTCAGCGAAAGGCTCATCGCGTTGTCCGGAACCGGGTTTACGTACCCGACGACTTTCGTGGCCAGACCGCCATAATATTCAAAGCATGTTGCCACGTCGTTGATGTCAAACTCCGCCTCAACAATGGGCTTACCCGAATTTCGGCATTCGAGTTCGGCGAGCATCGGTAGATTCTGACGGACTTTTTCGGCCAGGCGAAAAAGCACGCGCCCGCGCTCCTGCGCGGTGGTGGTTGCCCACGGGCCTTCTTCAAACGCGGCCTTGGCAGCCGCAACCGCGCGGTTCACGTCGTCTGCGTTGGCATCAGGAACTTGCGTGATTACCTCCTCCGTTGAAGGATCGTAGACGGGAAACGTCTTGGCCGACTTACTTGTCACCCACTCGCCATTAATCAGCATCGAATAACTTCTGACGTCAGTTGTAACTCCACCGGGCATAAGTCTCTCCACGAGTTCGCCGCGTGCTTCTAGTCAGCGACAACCGCCTGCGGCGTTTTCAGCCGTCCGTAAACGAAAAAGAAAAACGCCGCAAGCGCTAGAAAAAACAACGTAAAGCCAAACATTTTCGCTTCATATCGCCAGACCGAGGTAATCTGTTTCGCCGGAAAAAACGCCAACGCGATTCCGAGCACGGTCGTCACGAAGCCACACAATCCAGAGACCATCAGAGTGCCGCGACCGTAGCGCGCCGCACTCAAGTCGCCACTGACGGCAAACTTAAGCAGCGCAGCAAACACATAAAGGAACGGCACCAGATTCAGCACTACGGCCAGCGACAGCATCGTCTGGAAAGCCTCCTGCACACCGCCCGAGGCGTAGAAATTGATGACGATCAATACCAGCGACACGATCGCCTGCACAATCAACGCCGCATAAGGAGTCGCATACTTCGGATGCACTTTCCCCAGCCACGGCGGCATATAGGAATCGAGACCCGCGACAAACGGAATGCGTGCCGAACCGCCCATCCACGCCGACCCAATCCCCGCAATGGAGAGACTCAGCATCAACGCAAAGGGAGTCACAATCCACGCCACTCCCACTCTGCCAGCCATATGGCTGACCGCCTGCACGATGCCCTGGAGCACGCTAATGTCGTTCTTGCCGATCGCGACAAGCAACGTCAGCGTCACCCCGACATATAGAAACCCGGAAATTACGCCCCCCCATGCAACCGCTCCAGGCAATGTTTTCCGCGGATCTCGAATTTCATCGCCCATCACCGACGCCAGTTCGAGTCCGATCAAGCCAAAACAAATTACGCCAAACGAATTTAAGACGAATCTGGGGTCCGCCGGAATTCGAAAGTCGGCAGCAGTTACGGTCGTGCCAAAACGTGACCAGACTGTGATTCCAAGACCGATTAGAACTGTCGCTGCGACCAGCGTTCCGATGGCACCCACATTGTTCAGCCACTTTCCCACGCCCAGTCCAACAATGTTCATCCCGGTCAACACCACCAGCAGCGCGAGGGAGGCGGTCATCGCGAAACTCTTGTTGTCGGCGAGGGCCGCATGGCCCGGTCCCATCGCAAACACAGTTACTCCGACAAAATACAACATGATCGTCGGCACATACAGCATGTTATTCGTCCAGTAACACCAACCGGAAAGAAAGCCGTGGAAATCTCCAAACACTTCTTTCGCCCATAAGTACACGCCGCCTTCTCCTGGATAACGATGCGCGAGTTCAATCACTGCGATTCCCTGGGGCCAGAAAAACAAGAGTAGCGAGATGATCCACAGCCAGACGGTCACGCCGCCGTTGGCAGCGATGCTCGGCACGACGTTGAGATTGAATACGGCAACGACAAACAGCAACACCAGGTCAAAGCGTCCGAGGACGCGCTTTAAGTGCGGCTGGTTGGGATCAGCAGTCATCGAACAGAAGTCATCGGATGATCAGGTGATCGGGCCATCTACCCAATCCGGGTCTCGGATCTTCAATCACCCGATGACCCGATGGCCAGATGACCCGATCCAATCAGTGCGTTGCCACCGCACCCATGCGCTCGTGTTGCGCGGCAGCGAGCGGTTCGGCAACGTCGGCAAACGCCGCCAGATGCCTGTCGATATCCGCCTCGGTATGCTGCACGGATATCGTCCACTGCTCGTCCCACCAGTAGGGCTGGCACATCACGCCACGGTTTACCATGCCAAACCAGTAATGCCGCCACAGGTCCACGTCAATGGCCAGCCAGTCGCGATAGTTTCGAATCTCTTTCGGATACAGCATCAGCACGCCATTCGCTCCGGCACTCGCAATGTACCCCTGCAAACCAACTTTGGCGATAGTCTTCTCATATCCTTCCACCAGCTTGTTACTAAGCTTCTCAACGTGCGAATAGTTCGCCCGGGTAAGAACCTCGCGGAAGGTTGCAATGCCTGCGGCCATTGAAATCGGATTCGTGTTGTAAGTGCCGCCGTGAAATACTTTGTGATCCGAAATCAAGTTCATAACTCGCTTGTGCGCACCGAAAGCCGCGAGAGGAAACCCGCCGCCAATCGACTTTGCCAGGCAGATCATATCGGGCGCTACGCCAAAGTATTCCGACGCTCCTCCCCAGCATAGTTTGGCGCCCGTCTTAACCTCGTCGAAGATCAGCAGCGCGCCATGCTTATCGCAAAGTGTCCGCAGCCCTTCCAGAAATCCCTTCTGCGGCATGCACAAGCCAACATTCATCATGATCGGCTCAAGAATCACGGCCGCAACCTCATTCGGATTCTCGCGGAACCGGCGCTCCACCGTTTCGAGATCATTGAAGGTCGCGACCAGCACGTTCGCGATGCTCGCTTTGGGCACGCCGGCGCCACCGGACACAGGTTTCGGATTCTTAATGTCTCCAAAATCGTCGGCCGGCGGATGCGGCTTCACACTGACCAGTGCCGCATCATGCAGGCCGTGGTAACCGCCTTCGAACTTGATGATCTTGTCGCGGCCGGTAGCGGCGCGCGCCAGACGAATGGTATGCATCGTGGCTTCGGTGCCGCTATTACCGAAGCGGCACATCTCCACTGGAAAGCGCGTGCAGATCTCTTCCGCTAACTCCCATTCCATGTTGTGCGGCATGCCGTAAGCCGTGCCTTTATGCAGCCGCCCTTCGACCGCCTTGATCACCGCCGGATGCGAATGGCCCGCCATCAGCGTGCCGAAACACAGGTTGTGGTCAAGATATTCGTTGCCATCGAGATCTCGGAACTTACTGCCCGACGCTTCGGACACAAAAATCGGATACGGATCGTAAGCGCGATAGTTGCTCGCCACGCCCAGGGGCAGGCGCTTCAGGTTCTTCTTATGCGCTTCAGCGGACTTCGGAGTACGGCGCTCGAACGTATCGAGCTCTTTTTGCAATGCGGGGTACATCGTGATTCTCCAATAAGGCTCAGGCCGGATAGGCCATTAGATTGGGCCCGGACGGCCGAAACCGCCCGGGTATGAGACATTTCTATTTTATTCTTTCAACTTAACTTTGGCACTAGAACGACAACTTCAAGGCAAACTGCGCCAGCCGCGGGTCTTTGACTTGTGTGACTTGGCCAAACTGACTTCCGTCGCTACTATTTCCGTCTGGATTATAGAACTGCGTATGGTTGAAAACATTGAACAAGTCTGCTCGAAATTCCATGTGGACGCGTTCATTGATCGGAATGGTCTTAATCGCAGAGAAATCAGTCTCGCTGATTCCCGGCCCGCAACAGAGCGTGCGAGGAGTCGTTCCAATGCGGCCCAACAGTCCCGAATCGTAGCATCCATAGACAATGGTGGTCGTGCAGTTAACGACTCCGTTGGTCGGCGTGGGAATGACGGTTGCGTTCTCGGTGAAGCTGTTCTGGTTGAAATAGTAGTTCTGATTGCTTTGCGGGTGCGTCCTCTGGAAAGGCGCGAGTTGGTCGGGGGTGCCCGGGTATTCAAAATCGTCGCTATTCATCAACTCATTGTCAGCGGAGGAAGTGAAGTGGATGGGGAATCCGGTCTGGTAAGTCGTGATCCCCGATACCGCCCACCCGTCCAGCAACTTCCCGGCAAACCCGCTGTACTTTCTTACCGGCAGCTCCCAGTAGTAACTGACGACGAATCGGTGGCGAGCGTCAAAGAGCGATAGCGAGTTGTTATCGGCACCAGGCAACGGATTCAATATCCCCTCGAAGCTGGAGGCCTCGTCAATCGACTTGCTGAACGTGTAGGCTGCTGTAAATTGGAGCCCATGGGAGAAACGTTTGTCCAATGAAATCTGCAACGAGTTATAGGAGGAACTGGCGATTGTGTCCTGAGCAAAGATGCCAGTAAACACGGGGATTCCGCTGAGAAGCGGGCAGCCATTGCCGGTGGTGGGATCGCATTGCGGCGACGAGTACGGCCGCAGACCGACGAACTGCAGCGTTTGACCCGTCCCCGCGACAACCGTGCCGTTGGGCATATGAAAGTTGAAGCCGGGGGGCACAGTCACTGTAAACGGCGCGTCTTCGAGAAACGGCCCGCAGGTCAAGGGACCCTGGATCGTGTTGATGTCAAGGCATGTCTGGGGGTTCGAGTAGTTGATGTCGTGCGTCGCCAGCAAGCGATGCCCTTGCGATCCGACATAGCCGACTTCCAACTTCATGTCTCTGGTTAGTTCGCGCTGGATCGTGAGGTTATATTGGGCGGAATACTGAGTGCGCATATGCGGCTGGAAATCACCGTATAGATCAATCGGCTCGAACCTTGCCCAATCCTGAGCGGTGCCGCGTCCGGGGGTTATAACTCCGCTAAACGGATTCAGATAAGTAGTAACACCATCCTGGCCAAGAAACGGGAGGTTAAATTGTGTCTCGGAGACAGTGGTGCTTCCTCCAAACGGTGGCTCAGCTCCGAATTGCGCCAGCACAAGCTGTTCGATCGGGTTGTAGAAAAGTCCCCAGCCGGCGCGAATGCTGGTCTTGCCGGAATTGCCGGGACTCCAGGCAATTCCGATGCGGGGAGCAAAGGCCTTGTAATAAGTTTGGGTCATGCCCGGAGGAACACCGGGGTCACCCGGAACGACTAATCCGATCGCATCTTGCGATGAGCAATCAGTGTTAGGACCTCCACACGGGAAGACGGTAGACGACTGGCCGGGACGGAAAGTTTCGACGTGCTGGGAGACATCGGCAAGCGGCGTGTTTAACTCCCATCGCAGCCCGAAATTTAACGTGAGATTCGGCCTGATCTTCCAGCTGTCCTGCGCGAATAAGATAAAATCCGGTATTGCGGACGGCCTCACTTTGCGGCGAGCCTTGTCCGAATGTATCCGGGAGGCCCAACAGGATAATTTGCGTACAGGTTGCGCCGCGCCCACGTCGTTTTGCCCTCCCCCGTAATAGTTGAACTCTCCGTTCACGTTGTAATAGTAAAACTGGTTAAACTGCTGCCGCCGAATATCCATGCCAAACTTGAGGGTATGCTTGCCCGAAATCTTGGTTAGGCTGTCTGCCCACTGGAAAGAGTTGCCCGCCTGCGGAAGTTCGCCTTCCCAATCATTGCCGATCGAGAATCCTCCCGAGATGGCGATGAACGGAAGTCCCTCGCGATCAGCGCTAAGAAAAGGATGGATGCCGTAGACATTGCCGGATCGGTGGAACCATCACCGTAAAAACACGGAGGAGTTCCGAGCACACCCGTAAGCCAGCCCGGGGCCGAAGGGCAGGAATGCTGCACGAGTTCGTATTCGAAGGATGCAGAAATGTCTCTTGGCCCTCGCGATTGTAGTTGAAGCGGAATTCATTGACCATGCTGCTGCTGATGGTCCAGGTGTGTGTGATGTTCCATTGTTGAAAGCGTTCCGCCGTTACGCTTCCGAAACCGGGCAACGTAGCACCCGCCTGTTCAAAGGGAGCGAAAGGATTTTGCGTGCGAGCATCGTTGAAATAGTAGTAGATACTCAGGTTCTGTTTGTCAGTCAGCCGGTGGTCGATCTTCACCGTGAACTGATCGCCCCGTACGGCCTCGGTCGGAACCGTACTGATCATGGAACCGTCGTTTGGTGGCGTGGGAACGAACTGAAGAAGATCAACCGCGGTGGGATCCATGCATGCGAGCGGGATCTGACTCGTGGGGAAGACAGGCGGAAGTGGGTTCTGAACGGTGCTAGCCCCGTACGGCGCAGTATCTTGAATTGTCGCGGTAGGACCGTTAACCGCGTAGTTGGCCGTCTGACAGCCGCTTCGGCCGTCAGCAGAGCCGAGTTGTTTAATACGCCAGCGAACGTCCCCGGTAGATTCACATCCTGGAAATTCGCAACAATCTGGTTATTCACCACATTAGTTTGGGATGGGGTTTCCTGCGAACTAGGCACGGTAACCGCAGGCGAGGAGATGCCCTGACGGATGCGGCGCCCTTCATAACTGGCGAAGAAAAACGTGCGGTTCTTTATGATCGGTCCGCCAAAAGTGCCACCAAACTGGTTTTGATTGAATTGCGGCTTTTCGCAAGGAAGTTGCTCTGCAGCCGTAAGACAATAATCATTGGCGTTGAGGACCTTGTTACGGAAAAATTCGTAGGCACTCCCATGCAAGTCATTGGTGCCTGACTTGGTCACCACATTAACGACCGAACCCGAGTTACGCCCATATTCAGCGTCGAAGGTATTGGTAAGAACGCGGAACTCCTCAATGCTGTCAGGTGAAGGTTGCACGGTCGGCAGGTTAGCGAAAAGATCGTTGGCATCGCCCCCATTGACGCTGAAATTGTTGGAGCGCCCGCGACCCCCATTCACCGAGACAGCACCGGGGCTATCGCTTCCGTAAACGAGGGAATTGGTGGACGCCGACGGTCGACATCACGCCCGGCTGAAGCTGTAGAAGTTGATACGTGTCGCGCGTGTTGAGCGGCAAGTTCGAGACTTGCCGGGAGTCCATCACCGCGCCCAACTGCGTGCTGGTGGTGTCGACCAGCGGCGCCTCGGAGGTTACTTCGACCGTCTCTTTAGTCTGGCCAATCTGCAGGGTTGTATTTAGTGTGACGATCTGGTTCAGGCTGACCGCGACTCCCTTTTCAACGTTCGTCTTGAATCCCGTCAAATCGAAGGAGACCGTGTAACTGCCGACCGGAACCTGGGGGAAGCCGAATTCGCCGCTGCTGTTGGTGGTGCTTTCGCTGCTCACATTCGTGGCTTCGTTAGTGAGCGTCACCTTGACTCCCGCCAGCAAGGCGCCGCTGGGGTCGCTCACCCGGCCGAGGATGCGTCCGCCGGTGCCCTGCGCAAAAAGCAGCGTGGAGCAAATCAGGCACAAACTGCAGAGGGCGAACCCGCAAAACAACCGAAGCATTTTCGGGGACAGCATCAGACAGATCCTCCAAATCCGGGGCAAATTTACCAGACACGAACGAGCTTGCACGAAACACAAACCTTGCTATAATCGCGCAAGGTTAGAGACTCTACCGCTTTCTGTCAAGCGGAAAAGCATTCCCCAGGCGCGACCCGTAGGCACATTTCAAGTTCATGTCGAGCAACGCGCAAGTCTATCTCAAAATCGGCGATGTGGCCCGCTTAGTCGGGATCTCTCCCTCCGCGATTCGAGGCTGGGAAGCCCAGGGGCTCACTCGTCCTCAGCGCAGCGAAAGCCGGTATCGTCTTTACAGTGACGATGACGTCCGGTTGTTGAAGAAAGCCCGCTATCTGCGCAAGGTCCGCGGACTGAATGCGGCCGCGATCGTGCAGACGCTGCAGCGCGAGGGCGTCCTTCAACCGGTCGCCAGCGGCGGTGCGGCAGGAACGACGATAGGGCCTCGACTGCGCCGACTGCGCACCCAGCGCGGCGTCGGACTCGCCGAAGTCGCCGCTGCGGCGGGAATTTCGGTGGGCTTTCTCAGCGCACTCGAACGCTCGCAGATGAGCGCCTCCGTGGGCACACTGCGCAGACTAGCACGCTACTACCGCACCAACATTCTTGATTTTTTCGATGCAACGGAATTGAATACCCGATTGGTCCGTCCAGCCCAGCGCAAGGTTCTCGAAGCTGGCCCTGGCGTGCGCATGGAATTGCTCGCGTGGGGCAATAAAGTAATGGAGCCGCACCTTTTTCGTATCGAACCAAAAGCAGGAAGCGGCGAGTCCTACGCCCACGAAGGCGAGGAATTCCTGTTCGTGCTTCGCGGAGAACTGATGCTCGCACTGGCCGGCGAAGAACACCATCTGAAACGCGGCGACAGCTTTTACTTTGAAAGCGCCACACCGCATCACTGGAAAAATCCCGGCCGCACGGAGACCTGGCTCTTGTGGGTCAATACTCCGCCGACTTTCTGAGTAATGACGCGCTAATGGAGCGCCGGGCGTCCACCGCCCCGGCCTTTCTGAAGCTTGGTGGGAGAGGAATGAATGTTCCGCAAATTGACTTTTGCCGCGCTCGCTTTGCTGCTCATCTTGTTTTGCGCCTCGTGCGCCAAGAAAACTCCCACGCTGAACCTGCTGGTGTGGGAAGGCTATGCGGATCCTTCTTACGTCAAGGCTTTCGAAGAGCAGAACCACTGCAAGGTATCCGCCTCCTACATGGGATCGAGCGATGAACTCGTCGCCAAACTGCGTGGCGGCAGCGCGGGAAACTACGACGTGATTTCTCCATCGAGCGATGTTGCGACCATGATTGCGACCTCCAATCTTGCGGCGCCGCTCGATCTCGGCAAACTGCCGAGCTACAGCCAACTTTCACCGCAACTGGTTTCGCTGCCGCTGGTCCGAGCGAAGGGCGAGGTCTTTGGAGTGCCTTTCATGTGGGGTCCAGACCCGATGATTTACGACACCACCGCATTCCCACAGACTCCCGCAAGCTGGGAGGTGATGTGGGATCCGAAACTGAAAGGGAAAGTTTCCGTGTGGGACGATCTCTCGACCGTTTACATGGCCGCGCAAGTGCTCGGCTATGACAAGCCCGATCCCAGTCATCTCTATAACCTGAGCGACGAGGAACTCGATGCGGTCAAGAAAAAGCTGGTTGAGTTGAAGCCAAACATCCGCAAGATGTGGACGACCGGAGGCGAACTCACCAATCTTTTCCAGAATCACGAAGTCGTGATTGCCATGGGCTGGCCACTCATGACCAACCAACTTCGCAAGAGCAACTTTCCCGTGGGTGAGACGATTCCAAAAGAAAACACCACGGGCTGGATCGATCACCTGATGATTACCTCCGGCAGCGAAAACAAAGATCTCGCTTACAAATTTCTGGAGTTCATGATCCAGGCGCAGACGCAGAAAAAAGTCACCGACGTGACCGGATACACGCCAGCAAATCCGCACGCCGCGCAGTACATGACGCCGGACGAAGTGAAGAACCTGCACCTCGACGACGTAGACAACTATCAGAAGCGCCTGTATTTCTGGCAGAATGTTCCGCGGCGCGCCAAGTACAACGAGATCTGGAACGAAGTGAAAGCCACCCAGTAATGTGTGGCGCGGACGCCCTCGCCCGCGTGCAGGCAGCGACAAAACGACAGCCATGGCAACGACGTCAGAACCCGCGGTCGCAACCAGCAGTCAACCCAGCCCCGCATCCCTCCTTTCCATCCGTAATGTCGCCAAGCACTTCGGCAAGAACGTCGTGCTGCGCGACATCTCTCTCGAAATTGCCGAGGGCGAATTCCTGACCATCCTCGGTGAAAGCGGCTCGGGCAAAACCACGCTGCTGCGAATCCTCGCCGGCTTCGAGCAATCCACCTCCGGAGAAGTCTGGATGTCGGGCGAACGACTCGACACCCAACCTCCTTATCGCCGCCGCGTGAACACTGTTTTCCAAAGCTACGCGCTCTTCCCACACATGACCGTCGAACAAAACGTCGGCTACGGATTGGCGATAGCCAAACGCCCGGCCGCTGAAATCCAGTCGCGCGTCGCCGAAGCGCTGGCCAAGGTCAAGATGTCCGCCTACGCCAAGTCGAAGCCATCAAAGATCAGCGGCGGACAGCAACAACGCATCGCGCTCGCTCGCGCGCTGGTGAATCGTCCGCGCCTCTTGCTGCTCGATGAACCACTTTCCGCGCTTGACGCCAACCTGCGCCGCCAGATGCAAGTGGAACTCAAAGCGTTGCAGCGCGAAGTCGGCATCACGTTTATTTTCGTGACGCACGATCAGGAAGAAGCTATGGTGATGTCCGATCGCATCGCCCTGTTGCGTTCGGGAGAACTCGAGCAGGTTGCCAGCCCGCGCGAAATTTACCATCGCCCCGCCACTTCCTACACCGCACAATTCATCGGACATACGAATTTATTGAAAGCCGACATTCTTCACGGTACGGCGATGTGCGATCGCCTCGCGTGGCCTACTTCCCTGCCCGATGGCGCGGCCTTGTTCTCGCTGCGTCCGGAGTGCGTCCGTTTAGCGAAGGTTGCCCCTCCGGCAATCAGTTCTGCAAAGGCGCCCGCGAATATTCGTTTTCGCGCCGAGCTTCGGGATCAGGCTTTTCACGGCGCGACCGAACTTTTGCACGTAGAAACTGAAGGCGGACTGATCCTCACCGTCCGCACCGCCAGCCGCGATCTGCCCCCCGGCCCGCTTGAGGTCGAATTTTCCGCCAACGATGCGGTCCCGGTCCGCGCCACCAGTCTCGGCTCTAACTCTGCTTCCAATTCAGAGGAGAGAACCTGATGTTCTCTAAGGCCTACCGCGCCGCCGTCGCCCTTCCGCCGCTGGTTTGGGTGGGTGTATTTCTGCTTGTCCCCTACCTGCTGATGTTTTGTTACAGCTTCTGGTCGGTCGCTGAATCAGGAACGATCGTACGTTCCTGGAATCTCGATAACTACCACGAGTTGCTGACCAAACCCGTTTACTGGGAGACGTTACTTCGCTCGATGTGGATCGCCGCTCGCGTAATGTTCTTTTCCATGCTGCTCGGCTATCCCCTCGCATACTTTCTTTCATTCCACGCTGGCGGCAGAAAAGATCTCTACTATCAACTGGTAATCATCCCGCTGTGGGTAAGTTATCTGGTGCGTGCTTACGCGTGGAAAACAATTCTAGGCACCGACGGCGTGATGAATACGCTGTTGCAATATACCCACCTCACCCGCCATCCGCTCGATTTCCTGCTCTACAGCCCCTTCGCGGTCGTGCTCACATTGACGCACATCTATACGCCGTTCACGTTCCTTCCGATCTACGCTTCGCTCGAACACATTCCGCGCAACCTGGTCGAAGCCTCGCACGACCTGGGAGCCACGCCCGCGCAGACTTTCTGGCGCGTGATCTTTCCGCTTTCGATTCCCGGAGTCTTAGCCGGAGCAACCTTCGCCTTCGTCCTAAGTCTGGGAGATTTTCTGGCTCCGCTTCTGCTCGGCGGCCCCAGCGGCATCATGATTTCGAACATCGTCGTCAGCCTTTTCGGAGCCGCTTACAACTGGCCGCTCGGCGCTGCCATCTCGCTCTGCATGCTGGCTCTGGTGCTCGGGCTGATCTTTTTCTCCGAGCGACTGGAGAAGAAGTGGAGTTTCTCATGAACGCGACTTCGCCCAAGGGTTCGCTCATAAGAGTCCCACGCTGGCTGACCGCTCACGCCCTGGCCGTGTTCGCCTTCCTCTATCTGCCCATCGCCATTCTCATCCTCTATTCTTTCAACGGACAGGGCGTAGGCGGCTTCCCGCCGCGTGACCTAACTCTCAACTGGTATCGCATCCTCTTCAATGACGGCCCCATTTGGGATTCTGTCCTCAACAGTTTGATGGTGGCCTTTGCGGCTATGGTCATCGCATTAGCTTTCGGAATTCCCGCCGCGTTAGCTCTGGATCGCGCGCAATTCCCCGGCAAAGCCCTATTCCGCCGCCTGGTACTCTTGCCGCTGATTCTCCCCGGCATCATCACCGGACTTTCGCTCCTGATGCTCTTTCGGGTTGCCGACGTGAAACTCAGCCTGCTCACCATCATCCTCGGTCACGGCACCGCTCTGATCTCCGTGGCCACCACCGAAGTCTTTGCCGGATTACAAAAACTAAATCGCGCCCAGGAAGAAGCCTCCCTCGACTTGGGCGCAACTTACTGGCAAACCTTCTGGCGCATCACCGTCCCCAATCTCAAACTCTCCATCGTCGGAGCAGCGCTTTTGATCTTCACCCTCTCCATGGACGAAATCGCCGTCAGCTTCTTCCTGATCGGCCGCGACAACACTCTCCCGCTAGAAATCTGGGGACGCCTCCGTCGCGGCATCACTCCCGAGATCAACGCCATCTCCACCATTATTTTTCTGTTCTCGCTGATCGCGATCGTCTTCTGGTATCGCCTGCGAACGCGTGCGGATGCGATTCCGGAAATAGGCCCAGAGCTCTAAATTTCAGGTGTCCCGCGGATGTCCAGAAGTGTAAAGAAGTGTCGCTGCATCACTGCGCAACTTGATTCCCAGAGCCGGGTTTGCATACTCAGAAGGGCCGAGAGGAGACACTCTATGAAACGCATGATTGCAGGGGTTCTGTTGCTCATAGGCATGGGAGCGGGAACGGTTTTTGCCGAGGATGGTTACTGGCGGGACCGGCGCGACATCCGGCGTGATGATGCCCGAATTGCACATGATCGAAGAGAACTGCGGCGCGACCTCTACGATGGCAACTACGGTGCTGCGCGGCACGAACGCAGAGAATTGCGGCATGAGTATCGCGATGTGAACCGCGATCGGCGCGATCTATTGGGACCGCCGATAAAAAGCAGTAACTTCCAAAGTAATGAGTCAGTAACTCTACGACGTTGGTGACTTGCCGACGTGCGGGCAGCGCAGTTTGATATGTGCATACGTTGAGAGATCACTATGCGACTTAGAATCCGTCTGGTTGCAACGGCGATAGCAGCACTCGTGCTTTGTTGTCTGGCATACAGCCAGACCGATAACTCACGCGAAGAGCGGGAACTGTTCGCTTCTGTCAATCAGGCGCGGCGAGCGCAGGGACTACCGTCGCTGCAATGGAATGAATCCCTGGCAATAGCGGCGCGGCGTCACGCCAGCGTGATGGCGGAACGCGGATCGGCGCAGCATGGATTTGACGGTGAGCCGAGCCTGTCGGTGCGGGTAAAACAGGCGGGCGCGCGCTTCACGTGGCTTTCGGAAAACGTGACGCAGGGCCCGTCGCCAGAGTTCATCCACGTGCAGTTCATGAAATCGCCGCCTCATCGCGCCAATATTCTCGACCGCGATATGGATTCGATTGGCATCGGCATCGTAGAGCGGCATGGGCAGCTATTCGCGGTGGAGGATCTTTCCCAGGCTCGCTAAGCCCGTCACAACTTTCTTCAGAAGGGCGCGACGGGTGAAGGCGCCCGTCTCTCCCCTGACAAACCGTTTGTGGTGTCTGGTATCCCTCGGTCTATTCCGTCAGGTATGCTCCCGGTCTGTACCCTGTCGCTGGGTATACCCCCTCCCTCTGGTCTTAATGGAATCATGGGGTTAGGAGGAAATCTCCGCTAGATCTTTGAGTTTAAATGAGTTACGGGTAAATTATTTATTAATCAATGACTTAGCTTCGCTTTGGACGCATTAGTTGTCAAGGAGCTTCCCAGAATGGGATGGTGTAGGCCGTCCTGCGAGACCGCGCACACGTCTGGATTCTTCGATCCGATCGTCATTGTGCCGCGCCGCTGGGGTGGTGTCTGTGATGAGGAACACAGGCTGGTTGTGACGAAAAAAGAGTGGGGAGCGGGTCAGTTTGAAAAAGCAATCTCAGACGGAAAATGGGATCCTCCCTTGCGCACAAAACGCGCAAGGATGGGGCACCGAGTCGCCACCGAAGTTCGCCGCTTTTCAGGGTTTTTCAGCGGTCTGCGTTTCCGCGCGAACCCTTGCGCCCTGGTTTTCAGTCTTCGTGGCGTGGGGTGGCGTAATAGCCGCTGCGCGCCTGGATTTTGTAATCCCCCTGCTTGGGCTTGATCTCAACCTTACGGAAAGAGCCATCGCGGGCAGTGTTGGTGGGAGTGTAACCAATGTTGTACTGGCTGCGGAGCTCCTGAGAAATCTGGTCGAAGGCCTGGCGAAGTTTCTCGATCTTGTTGCCGACTTCGATCACGCGACCGCCAGTTTCCTGCGTCAGTTTCCTCATCTCCGTATCGCCGTTGTAGCTGAAGCCGCCACCCATACCGTAGAAAGCGCGGTCGGCAATGAGCAGCACGTAGCAGATCGCGTCAGCTTTCTGAGCTGCTTCAATGGCATCTTTAATCTTCAAGCGGCTGCCTTCATCCTGTCCGTCGGTAAGCAGGATCATAGCCTTGCGGCCGACTTCATGGCTGAATTCATCGTGCGAAGCAAGATAGACGGCGTCGTAGAGCGCGGTGCCGCGTGGACCGGTCGAGGAGCACGGAATCGGACCCTGCGGACCCATGGGGCCTCCCGAACAACTGACGCCCCCGGTGTTAATTCTCGCCTCGTTGAGCGCACGCCGGAGCCGGCTCACGGAGTTGGTGAAATCCTGCAGTAGCGTAATATCAACGTCGAAGCTGATCACGAAAGCCTCGTCCTTGGGGCGCAGCGTATTTTCGAGGAATGACGCTCCGACCTCTTTTTCCATGTCGAGGACGCGCATCTGGCTGCCGCTCGAATCGATCATGATTCCGAGAGTCAGCGGGAGATCGGATTCAGCCTTAAAATACTTGATGGTCTGAGGCTTACCGTCCTCGAAAAGATTGAAGTCTTCTTTGTTAAGGTGCGGGATCAGCGCGCCATGCTTGTCTTTGACGTTGAAGAATAGCTGGACGATTTCGACGTTGACCTTCAGAGTCTCGACGGATTGGTCCTGGGCCTGGTCACTGGAATTGGAGGTGGAATTAGAATTGGATTTGGAATTGGGGTCGGAGGACCGGGGCGCGGGAGGGGTTGCCGGAGTTGGGGCTGGCAGGTTCTGGGCACTTACGGTGAGCGGCAGAGACGTCATCAGAACCAACAAGGCCAAGGCGAGGATGCTCGCCGCGAAGCGCGATTTGCATAGAAATGTAAGCATCAGAGTTTTTATCCCGGGACTTTGCTAGTCTATCCTGTAATGGCTTGTAACGGTTAGATGCACCGAAGAGGGGTGGCTGGCGTCTGAATTAGCTACAAGCGGCAGGAATTGACGGTTCGGCGGTCGAACAAGCGCAGTGCGACAAACAAGAAAGATCGAGGGACTTTGGGGATGTCCAGGAAAGAAAGCACGGCATTGAGGCTCGGGCTGTCGTTGTTGCTATGCGGATTGCTAGCGGGAGCGGTGGCCGCGCAACAGAAGCCTGATGACATCCCAGACGCTCCGTCGGCCACTCGTCCCATACCGCCGCCACCGCCGCCCAGTCCGCGCCCCGGGGCGAACGAAGAATCGCAGCCGGAGATGCCGCCACCCGACACCGGTTCGGGGACGAAACCGATGCAAGGCATGCCCAGAAGTTCGGATGCCACAGATCAGACCCCGCCTCCACCGCCGATGCCTCCGGTTAAAACCGTACCTACGGGCAGCGTTCCACGGGATATGGACACCGGCGAAGACGTCGGTTTCACTTTGAAGAGCGTGGTGAACCTCGTGCTGGTTCCAGTTACGGTGAAGGACAACGAAGGACATTTAGTCGGCGGCCTGCGCCCGAAAGATTTTTCGATTCTCGAGAACGGGAAGCTGGAGAAGATGACATTTTTCACCAGCGACCCATTTGCCCTCTCGGCAGCTGTGATTCTGGATACCGGCATGGCCGATGTAGGTTTGAAGAAAGTGCAGGAGACACTTCCGGCGTTGGAGGGAGCCTTCAGCCCGTTCGACGAGGTGGCAATCTACACCTACAGCAGCACGGTGGGCCGGGTTTCAGACTTCGGCGGAGTCGGCAATCATTTGACGGCGGTTTTGAACGAAGTCAGGGCGTACAGCGGAGCTAATAATGGACCGCCGGTAACGAGCGGGCCGCTGGGACCGCAGGGACCGATCATCAATGGCATTCCGGTTGACCAACCCGTCGATCCGGTGAGCACTCCGCCACGGATCGCGCGGGTAATGAATGACGCGATTCTGCAGGCGGCGCGTGATCTCGCAAAGCGTCCACGGGACCGGCGGAAGATTATTTTCATCATCAGCGACGGACGCGAACTGGGCTCGGTCGCCAGCTACAAAGACACACTGAAGGTGCTGCTCACACAGAATATCACCGTGTATGCGGTAGGCCTTGAGGGCGCGGCGATTCCGATTTACGACCGTCTGCAACGCATCCACCTGCCGAAGACGGGCTCGCTCGTGGGCTACAGCGACATCCTGCCGAAATATGTCAACGCTACCGGCGGCGGCACAGTCTTCAACGAATTGTCACGGTCCACCATCGAGCAAGCCTACGCCAACGCTATCGGAGAGGCGCGCAATCAGTACACTCTGGGTTATTCGCCAAAATCGAGCATCGGAGGGTATCGAGAGATCGATGTGCAGGTCCATGGGCATCCGGGCGTAAAGGTGTTTGCGAAGGCGGGATACTATCCGCTGCCGACGCCGCTCCCAACCAAATAACGATACCGGCCACAGCCAGTGAAACACGGCCAAATGCCCCTAGTAACGGGGGTAACCTGCACCATCGCCTTCCGGTGTGGTATAAAAACCAGCAGTAACCGATACTGTAATCAGGTGATTTATAGCGAGAGGCTCGCGCCTTGAGGGAGTGGTTTGCGAGAGTCCTTTTTCGCAGGAGTTTCTGAGGAAACCTTTTGAGTTTCATCAACTTCGCAGCGCGCGAGATCAACTGCAAGATCGTCTACTATGGCGCCGGGTTGGGCGGCAAGACGACGAATCTGCAGTTCATCTTCCAGAAAACATCCGAACAGCAGAAGGGTAAGATGATCTCGCTCGCCACCGAGACGGATCGGACCCTGTTCTTCGACTTCCTGCCGCTGGATCTCGGATCGGTGCGCGGCTTCAAGACGCGCATTCACTTGTACACGGTTCCGGGACAGGTGTTTTATGACGCCAGCCGCAAGCTGATTCTGCGCGGAGTGGATGGCATCGTGTTCGTGGCCGACTCCCAGCAGGAGCGCCAGGACGCTAACGTCGAGGCGCTCGACAACCTGATGGCCAACCTGAAAGAACACGGCTACGACTTCAACAAAATCCCCTACGTCCTGCAACTGAACAAGCGCGACCTGCCGAATGTGCTGCCGATCGACGCTCTCTCCAAGGAACTGCGCAAAAAGAACGAACCGGTGGTCGAAGCGGTGGCCTTCCAGGGTGTGGGCGTCTTCGAGACGCTCAAGGAGATTGCCAGGCAAGTGCTCCAGGAGTTGAAGCAGGGCGGGTAAAGCAGTTCTCAGCTTTCACTAAAACCTAAGCAAATTCTTCGTAGAGACGCGGCTTGCCGGTCTGCCTTTGCCTGTGTGGGGACGGGCGCCCTCACCCGTCCAAGCCGAGCGCAGCTCGGCCGCTTGCCCGAGGCGGACACAACAGCCGCTTATTCCAGTATCCCTGACAGTTCTTCCCATTCCTTCATCAGGCCCTGCAGTGCCTTTTTGTGGCTGGCCAGCTCCTGACTCTGCCGCTGCGTTTCCTCCGCGCTAACAAAGCTCTGGAGCTCGGTTTCACACAGGGCGATCGCGGCTTCGGCGAGGGCAATCTCTTCTTCAATTTCGTGTAGACGATCTTCCATCTGCTGGCGCTTAATCGGATTCACGCGCTTTGATTTGAGCTCGACGGCCAGCAAGCCCGCGGCAACCGCGTCGCCATTGGGACCGTTGGCTTGGGACTGAGAACTGGGCACCGAGAACTGAGAACTAACTGGCAACTGGCGACTGGCAACTGGTGACTGCTTCCGCCAGAGATAGTCTTCGTAATTTCCCGGATAGATTTCCACCTTGCCCTCGCCAATTTCGAAGACTCGCGTGGCCAGCTTGTCGATGAAATAGCGGTCGTGCGAAACGAAGACGACCGTGCCCGTGTACTTCATCAGAGCTTCGAGCAGAACGTCTTTGGCGCGCAGGTCGAGATGGTTGGTGGGCTCATCGAGCAACAGGAAATTGGCGGGATGCAGCAGCATTTTCAGCAACGCGTAGCGATTGCGCTCGCCTCCCGAGAGGACGCCGATGCGCTTGAAGACGTCGTCGCCGGAAAAAAGAAAACAACCGAGCAGGCTGCGCAGCTGGGTTTGCGTGGATCCGCGCGACAGTTCGCCGAGATCGTCGAGGATGCGCGCTTCCGGATCGAGTTCCTTGTATTGATCCTGGGCGAAATAGTCAGGCTCGACGTTGTGGCCAAGCTTGTACTCGCCGGCGGTGAGTGGCTCCTGGCCGGCCAGCAGCTTAATCAGAGTCGACTTCCCTGCTCCATTCACGCCGACCAGCGCGATGCGCTCGCCGCGCTCGATCATGAAATTTACTTTTTCAAAGACCTTGTGTTCCTTCGTCCCGCGTTCGCCGTATGTTTTGGCGACATTCGCAAACTCGGCGACAATTCGTCCGCTCGACTTTGGCTGCGGAAACGAGAAGTGCACCGTCTTCTCTTCTTCCGGAATTTCGATTCGCTCGATTTTTTCCAGCTCTTTGATTCGGCTCTGAACCTGCTTCGCCTTGGTCGCCGTATAGCGGAAGCGGTTGATGAAGACTTCGAGCTGCTCGATGCGGTCGTGTTGAGTCTTGTAGGCGGCTTCGAGCTGCTCTTTGCGCGCGGTTTTGCCGGCAAGATATTGGTCGTAGTTGCCGGGATAGAAATGCATCTGCTTATTCCAGATTTCCACAATGCGTTTTACCGTGATGTCGAGAAAATAACGGTCGTGCGAGATGAGGATGAAGGCATTGGGATAGCTGGTCAGGTACTCCTCAAGCCAGTTGCGGGCCTCGAGATCGAGGTGGTTGGTAGGCTCGTCGAGCAGCAGAAGGTTAGGTTTCTGCAGCAGAAGTTTGGCAAGCGCGATGCGCATCTGCCAGCCGCCGGAGAATTCTTCGGTCTGGCGAGTCCAATCACCACGGTGGAAACCCAGACCAGACAGGACAGTGCCGACCTGAGCTTCGAGCGTGTAGCCGTCGCGAGCTACGAATTCATGTTCGAGCTTCTGGTAGCGGTCGGCGACGCTCGAATATTCAGGGCTCTCGTGATCGAGCTCCGACATGCTGCGGGTGAGCGCCTCCATCTCTTCCTCGATAGCATGGAGATCGTCGAACACGGACAAGCATTCCCCGAAAACCGTACGGCCCGTCATGGTGAGGCCGTCCTGCGGAAGGTATCCCGTCGAGATGCCCTTGGCGCGCGAGATCGTGCCGTAGTCGAGCGACTCGCTTCCGGCAAGGATCTTCATAATCGTAGATTTGCCGGTGCCGTTCGCTCCGACGAGACCAACGCGGGATTCCGGCGTGATCAGCCAGTCGGCGTCCTCGAACAAGAGTTTGTGGCCGTAGCGCTTTCCAGCGCCGGAGAGTTGAATCATGGTTGTCTCTATTAAATATAGCGGACGGGAGCGTCAGGTCTCAGCTCCTAGCCGTCAGTTTATTGTTAGTTATCAGCGATGGGACGCGCAGAATACCCGTCATCACACGAGCGCTAGCGGGTGTCAGCCATGCGCGCTACGCCGAGGTGCTCAAGAGCGCGGTCGATCACCGTCTGGAGTTCGTGGGCGTATTTGACTTCGCGACCCTTGGCCAGGATGACGCGGGCTCTTTCTGTATCGAACCAGGTGGGATCGCGGTCGTCTTCCTCGGGAGTGCGGGTCTGGCGGACCTCCATCAAGAAAGCTTTGACCACATATTCCTGCACGCCACCAGGCTGCCAGAAGACGCCCTTGGAGTGCACATAGATGTGAAAATGGCGGGGCTCGATGACGCCGATCGCACCCGCCTCTTCTCGAGCTTCGCGTTCGGCGGCCTGGCTGTGGGAGAGGCGAGGCTCGGGGGCTCCCTTGGGAAAAGTCCACTTGTTGCCGCCGTTGGTATGCACCAGCAGAAACTCCGCGTGCGAATTCACCCGGCGGTAACAGACGGCAGCAACCTGCAAGGGCAGGGCAAAGCGAGAGATGCGAGGCAAGCTCATGGTCTTCGTCTTGGTCTTAGTTTACTAAAAAGATATTTCAGGAATGTTAAATGCATCGAAAATGGTGCATACCTTTGGTACAGGGGTCCTTTGGCCCTTACTGAGAACCGGGAACTGAGAGCCGAGAACTCTTAGCGAAGCTCAACCCGCTGAGCGCGCTTATTCTGTCAGGATGCACGTCTCGACTGGCAATCAGGACTTGAAAAGTCTCTCCCATGCCGACGGGCGTCACCAGGTGTTTCAGTTGCAGCGCCACTTTCGCACGCTCCTGAGGAACGCGGCAATCTTCGAAGGCATCAGCAAACTGATTCCCTTCGCCGATACCGAGCAGAAATTGCGACTGGGTGAGAAGCGTCTCGCAGCGCGCACCAACTTCCTCACACGCCGCTGCGAGTGCGGTGAAATTGACGTGGACCGTCAGATCCTGCTCGCCGGGAGCCTGGTAGGGATCAGGGCTAGCCGAATGATGACGATACGCCATGAGGGTTCCGCGGCAGCGGCCAGCGAGTTGTTGGGCGCGCGTGTACCCATAGTCAATCAGCACCAGCAGGCCGCGTTCGATGGAACGTGCAACTTCCCGAATCCAATTCTGCGCGAGCAGCGGCACCTCGATTCGCTCACCACCTTCGGGATGGACCCCGTAACGGTCGAGGAATTCCAGTTCTTCGGCGAACGCTGGAAGCCAGACTTCGCGCAGCCGATTATTTTCGAGAGCGATGTACAGTTTGCCCTGGGTGCTCAAAATCTCGACCGGCAGGGCGTCAAAGAATTCGTTGACGAAGACGATCAGAGGAGTTTTTGACGAGAGAGTCCGACCGATACTCGCGGCCGCCGAGCTTGGCTCGGCTGGACAGTTGGGGGCAGCTGTCCCTACGTAGGCTTTCCCGGTGGCGATGTGTTCGCGCAGATTGTCGTGTAATTTCGAGCGGAGCGCAGGCGACGATTCCTGCAATGTGTACGTGAGGGCTGCGAAGAAGTCCGGGAATTTCTTGTGCGACCAATCGAGCACATCGCAGGCGAAAAGGCCACGGCCAGGGCCAAGTTCCAGGATTTCGATTTGAGCCGGGCTGCCCAGAGCTCGCCATATTTCATCAAATTGCCGCGCCAGTAGCCGTCCGAAGACGGCGTGAATGTCGCTCGAGGTATAGAAGTCTCCCGCTTTGCCGAATCGTTCGGCATTGGCGGAATAGTAACCGTGTGCAGGATCGTAGAGGCAAATCTGCATGTAACGCGAAAACGGGATGGGGCCACATTGGCGAATTTCCTATTCGATTTGTTCGCGAAGAGACAAGCGTCAACATCCCATCTTCCATCGTTTGCCGCCGCCTGCACGGTCGAGGAACTGCGTGATCCTGCGGAGTGCTGATAAACATTTCGATGAAATAGTCGTGCAGGCCGTCATAGAGCTGGCGCTGCAGATGCCACGCAAATTGAGGATGATCAAGGTCGCGGGGATGAATCGGGCAACACGTAGGTGTGAACCGGGACGGACGCGTTTTTCAGATCGATCAGCACTTCGACTAACTCCGTTATTTTCGTGTGCGGAAAAGGCGAGCAGGGGATGCTCGTAGAGGCGAGATGATCGACTGAACCATCCCGAGTTTGTTAGAGGCTGACACGCATCCATTCTACTTAGGTTGGTCTACCTAGGCCGGACGGGCAAGACGCCCGTCGCTCCAAGGTTGTGAATCATCCGACAGCCGTGCTGTTAGGCCGCCATGCGGAGCGAGTGGCGAATCGTTTTTCCTGAGACCTGCGACCTGAGACCCGCGACCTAACACGTGCTCTATTCGTAGCGGAGCGCTTCGATGGGATCTAAGCGGGAGGCCTTAATCGCGGGCAGCATTCCGCTGATCACGCCGACGAATCCGAGGATCATGGTGGACGCCAGGAGCGTGGCCGAATCGATGGTGAGGTGAATATCACCTTCACTGCCATTTTCGGCAAAGGCACTCCAGAGTGTAAGCGACCCGACGGACCAGGAGACGATGTAGGCGAGAACGATGCCGGCGAGTCCTCCAAGAAGGGTGATGACAAGGGCTTCGGCGAGGAATTGCACGAGGATGTGCCAGCCGCGCGCGCCGAGGGCTTTTTCGACTCCGATCTCGCGGGTGCGCTGGGTGACGGAGACGAGCATGATATTCATCAGGCCGACGCCGCCGATGCCGAGTGTGAGGAGGCCAATAAAACCGAGCAGAATTTTGATGCCGGTGGTGATCACGCGCAGGTCTAGAAGATCGGCAAAGACGTCGAAAACAAAGATGGCGCGCTTATCCTTGGGATCGAACTCGTGATGAAATGCCATGGACCGGCGCACGGCAGCGGCGACCTTTTCGTGATCGCCTTCGTATTCCATGGCGATGGCGTTGAGGTAATACGTGTTGGTCAGGTCGTTCATGGCGCTGAACGGGATATACACTTTGCCGTTCATGTTGTCGTCACCATTCTGGATGACGTGTTTAAGCACGCCGACGACCTCGTAGGAAATACCGTCAACACGCACTTTTTCGCCGAGAGCATTCTCTCCTGAGAACAGCTTTTTCTTGACATCGGCGCCCAGGATGGCCACCCGGCTGTGCGTATTCTCGTCGAGGTCGGTGAAGAAAGTGCCGCTTTCGATATCCATGCGGCGCATGTGCGAATAGTAAGGATAGACTCCGCTGATCCCGTAACTTCCACTCCGGGTTCCATAAGCGACGGTGCTTTGTTTGAAGGCTTCTGGCGAGATGCGTTTGAGCAGAGGCACCTCGGCTTGCAGGTAATCGAGATCGTTGACGGTGAGTTTGATTTCGCTGCCGGCTTTCGTGCCACCGGCTTGCAGCGAGGTGCGTCCAGGAAAGATGAACACGAGGTTCGTGCCCCAGGAGCGGAAAGCAACCCAGAGTCCACGCTCAAAACCAGAACCATAGGCAAGCAGCAAGACGACGGTCGCGATGCCCCACGCCATGCCGAGCATGGTGAGGATGCTGCGGCGGCGATTGTGCTTGAGCGCGTTGTAGGCCTGGCTAGCCAGTTCGAAAATCATAATTGTTCCTTAGCCACTAGTGGAGAGCCGGGCGCCCTCGCCCGGCCATCCAAGACTTAGACGGCAAGACGCCTGTCCTTCCACCGACTGCACTACTCCTGTCGCAGCGCTTCCACCGGTTGCAGCAGCGCGGCCTGGCGCGCCGGATATAATCCCGCGACGATTCCGGCAAGTGCGAGCGACACAATGGCAATGGCCGCCGACGATGGAACAATGCGGGGCGTATCGAATCCTTCGGGCGCGGGCAAAGCGGCGAGAAGCGTAACCAGGGCGGTCGTGATGGCCAGTCCAATGCCTCCACTGAGCGCCGTCAGGAACGCGCCTTCCACAAAGAACTGCGTCAGGATGGCGCGATGAGTGGCGCCGAGCGCCTTGCGCAGACCGATCTCTCGCGTGCGTTCCGTAACGGAGACGAGCATGATGTTGATGATGCCGATGGCTCCCAGCGCAAGCGTGATCACACCGACCACGCCGAGAAAATAGTCCATCCCATCGAAGATCTTGGCGACGCGCTGATTGTCTTCGATGGTGTCCCAGTCTTCGAATGATTCGGTAAGCTTGGGATCGAAGCCGTGGCGGCGGGCAATAATTTCGTGCACTTCCTGCTTCGCCGCCAAATTTCCGGTGGGCGTGAGCGGACGGTAATTCAGAAATGAGATCGCATCTTCACTGTTTTTCTCTTTCAGCCGAAACAGGTTGCGCATCGTCTCAATCGGAATGAAGATGCGCGCATTGGTGCCGTTGTTGCCATCCTGCCCGACTTTACTGAGCACTCCGATAATTTCAAAGCGGATGCCATTGAGCAGGATGGGCGCGCCAACCGCCGGACGACCCGGAAATATGTTTTTCAGAAGTTCCCAGCCGACGACAGCCACCCGACGCGTTTCCGTATTGTCCTCATCGTTGAACCAGCGCCCCGGGCCAACGGGAACATTGCGGATCTGGTTGTACTCGGGAGCGATGCCGAAAACCTGTCCGTTGGTGGAACCGTAATCGCTGACGGCGCGAATATCTTCGCGGTTCAGAACCGGCGAAACATTCTTCAGCGAGCGCGCCTCATTGCGGATGGCGAGGTAATCCTCATACGTGAAATGGTAGGTGCGGCCGGATTGAGTGCTGCCTTCGACGGCCGGAATGCGGCCCGGGAAGGTAAACATGATGTTCTGGCCGAGATTTTTCAGTTGCTTAGCCTGCCCGCTGCGAAAGCCCTCGCCCAAGCCCACCAGCAGCAGGAGCGATCCGACGCCCCAGGCGATGCCGAACATGGTGAGAAACGAGCGCAGTTTGTGGGCCCAGAGGGTCGCCAGTGACTGGCGAACGATTTCGATGAGCATCCGCATAGTAGGGTTCCGGGGTTTAACGCTCCAAGGTTTAACGCTCCAATGCTTTAACGCTCCGAGCTTTAACGCCCGAGTCGTGCGCTCTGTTATGTAATACGGGATTGGGGGCGTTGCGGTTCCCGCAAAAACACATTTCACCTGTAAAACTTGGAAGGTTCAAAATCACCTCCGGGTTGGCCGATGGCGCACGCCGAGTCGATTTAAACTCGAGGCGCGTGCTCACCGCTGGCTTCCGTGCACGTCTAAGATGCCGACCAGGGTCGGGCCGGCGGCCCGCGCAAGCAAAACTTTGCCATGACGTCACATTGGAGTCACATCGGGCGTCGCATCGAAGGAGGCATTTCCTATGTTTCGAAAAACGCTTCGTGCAACTATGCGAGGATTCCTGTTCTGCCTGCTGATGGCAGTCCTGTCGGGGACGAGCCCGGCGCAATCGTTCGTACTCGATCTGCCGCTGCAAAGCCAACAGGCAGAGGTTTCACAACGCATCGGCATCACCGACGTCACCATCGCGTATCACAGGCCGCTGGTGAATGAGCGCAAGGTGTGGGGCGGACTGGTTCCCTACGGCCAGGTGTGGCGCGCCGGCGCAAATATCAATACGACGATCACCTTCAGCGATCCGGTACAGATTGAAGGCAAGCCACTCGACAAGGGGACGTATGGATTGCACATGATCCCCAATGCCGACGAATGGACAATAATTTTTTCCAAGAATTCAACTTCCTGGGGATCATTCACCTATAACCAGGCGGAAGATGCCCTGCGCGTGACGGTGAAGCCCAAGGCTGGGGATATGCACAACGCATTGACTTATGACTTTGACCAACTGCAAGCCGGATTCCGCGGTGGTTGAACTGGAGTGGGAGAAGGTCGCCGTGCCCTTTAAGGTCTCGGTGGACGTCCACGATGTGGTGGAGGCGAGCCTGAAGAAGCAGCTCCGCAACCTCTCGCAATACACGTGGCAAAGCTGGGATGACGCGGCAAATTATCTGATCGCGGAAAAGATTGCGTACGACGATGCGCTGACGTACGCCAACAAATCCATTGAAAATGAAGATCGCTACGACAATGAGATGACAAAGTCGAAGGCGCTGACGGCACTCAATCGCAAGGACGAGTCAGCGACAGCGCAGAAGAAGGCGCTAGAACTCGCCACGCCGCTGCAGATCCACTTGTTTGCTCGTCAGCTACAGGGTGAAAAACGCAGTGACGAAGCGTTCGTAATCTTCCGCGAGAATGCCAGGAAACACCCCGACCTGTGGTTCGTGCACACCGGCCTGGCCCGGGTTTACTGTTCCGAAGGCAAGTTTGACGATGCGACGAAAGAAATGAAACTCTCGCTGGCAGTGGCTCCCGACAACCAGAAGGCGTATTTGGATGGACTGGAGAAGAAGCTGGAGGCGAAGCAGGACATCAATCAGTAGAAATAAAAGTAACAGGCAAGCAGGACGGGCGATGCAAGGGGCCCATTCTGCTTGCACCCGCCCCTTGCGGAAATCGCAAGGAACGGGGCACCTCCGGTTTATCTGAATTTTGTGCTTGCGCATTTCCAGGAGGCAGTGGTGAACGTCAAACACCTTCACCTTCGGGCTTGTCTAATTCTGTGCAGCTTCGTCGTCATGTTGCAACCTCTGCAAGGAACTGCACAACAGAATTCAGACGCGTCCAGAACCAGGGTTCAACAAACCGCCGCGGAACGGGATGGGCAGCACGATTTCGACCCGCTAATCGGCGCATGGAAATATCACCTCAAGAAACTAGTGAATCCCCTGACAGGCTCCACTACCTGGACTGAGTTTGACGGTACTGGTGTCTGCTACAAGATTTGGGATGGTCGGGCTCAATTGGACACCATCGAGGTCGATAGCCCAACCGGCCACATCGAAGGCCTCACGTTGCGCACCTACAATCCTCAATCCCACCAGTGGAGGCTCTATTGGGCCAACAGCAAGACCGGCATCATCGATCCACCCCAGATCGGCGAATTCAAGAATGGACGCGGTGAGTTTTACGCCCAGGACATACTAAATGGAAAGAGCATCATCATTCGATTTGTTTGGACAAACATGAACACGAGTACGCCCCACTTTGAACAGTCCTTCTCTAACGATGGAGGCAAGACCTGGGAAGTAAACTGGATCACCGACCAGACGCGAGTACCTGACGAATCCGGCAAAGCGCACTGAACTCGGCACTCAAACTCAAACACTGATGGGGCGGGTACTGACGCCAGCGCTCTCCTCGATCACCACAACTTCCTTGCCCATGCGCTTGCCGACTTCGACCGCCGCCGCCAGCGTAACGGCATCGGTCTCGAGCGTGCGGATAATTTCGAGCACTTTCATCGTGTGCACGGGATTGAAAAAGCGCATGCCAACACACTTCGGGGCACGATAAGTCACGCTGGCGATCTCCGTGACGCTAAGCAAGGTGGTGTTTGCGGCGAGAATGGTGTTGGGGCGACAGAATTTATCGAGCATGGTGAAGATTTCCATCTTCGATTCCATTTCGTCGGGAACGGCTTCGATGACAAGATCAGCATCACGCGCCGCTTCGTCGACCGAACCGGCGTACTCCAGCAGCGAAAATGCTGCTTCTGCGTGACTGGCCTCGACTTTGCCGAGTTCGACGGCTTGATCGAGATGGGCGCGAATTTCCGTCTCTGCCTTACGCAGTGCGTTCGGAAGAATATCCTCGAGTATGGTGCGATAGCCACCGAGCGCGGCAGCGTGCGCGATGCCCCGACCCATAGTGCCCGCGCCAATCACGGCAACGGTGCGGACTCGAGTCACTCCTTGTCCTCTTTTTTATCGTCTTTACCCGCCTTCTCGAGGCGCTGAACCACGCTCTCATAGCTCGGTTCAGACTTGCGGATATATTCGCCAAGGCGGGCGCACTCTTCCCGGGTCATCGCCGGGATGCTGGCACTTATACGGCGCAGGGTCGTGGCGATGTCGTCGATGTAATTCATGTGGCGGATGAGTTCTCCAGTTGCGGGCATGATGGCTCCTTACGTAATTTGGGCGCGACAGCGAAATCGGCTGCCGCCACCAGTCTATCTATTCATCTTTCAACATCATTGTTCAACATGCGGACGGATTTAGCAAAGGAGGAGTATGCCTCCCTTTGCGCGACCCAAACTCAGCTCCCGTTATCCGAAGAGCGAGTTCACCGAGAACTGAGAACCGAACTAGGAATCCAGCCATTTACCCTTCGAGCTTATAGCGCGTCTCGGCCAGACAATAGAGTCGCCGCCAAAGAAGGCGATTGGTGGTAACCACCACGGCTGCTAACGCGATGGTACTCGCGAGCAGCAGATTGAAATTCTTGGCGTCGGTAGCTGCGGAAATCATAGAGCCGACGCCCACCGTCGAATAGGTCTGGCCTTTGAAATGGAAGTATTCGGCGACGATGCTGGCGTTCCATGCGCCTCCGGAGGCCGTGATCATGCCGGTAACCAGAAAGGGAAAAATTCCGGGGAGGATCAGTTTGCGCCAGCGCTCCCAGCCGCCGATGCCAAACACGCTGGCAGCCTCTTTCAAATCGGTGGGAATGGCGATGGCGCCGGCGATCACGTTGAACAGGATGTACCACTGCGTGCCCAGCAGCAGCAGCACGATGGAGCCGACTCCGAGCCCTCCGCCCAATCGAATCAGAACCAGCAACACAACCGGGAACAACGCTGTCGCGGGAACTGAGGCCGCGATCTGTGCGAGGGGCTGAGCGATGCGCGCCAGGCGCGGGTTGAATCCGATGGCGACACCGACCGGGATCGTCCATAGCGCACCGAGGATTAGGGCAAGATTCACGCGCAGGAAGGTGGCGGCGAGGCCGATACCGATTTGGCGAAACTCGGAGCCGCCCAATCCGGTCAAGATCATGACCACGCGCACCAGGGCATAGCCGATCGCTCCGAGAGCTGCGATTCCCAGGAATCGCCAGAGCCACAAGACCGCCTCGTTCTCACCCGTCGATTCGACGCGAGCCTCATTCCGGCGGGCGAAGTAGTGCACCATCTGTTCGCTGAGGGGACGAACCGCCCGCTTGCGGAAGAGCGCGACGCCACGGGAACGCCGAAGGAAATCGAGCACCCATGAAGTCGGCGTGCTGGCGCTTTCGACTTGCTCCATTTTGAATTTTTCTGCCCAGGCGATTACGGGCCGCCATACGAACTGATCAATCAGCACAATGACGGCAACCATGGTGAGAATGCCGAAGAAAATCGAGCGCGTATCCCCGTTATCAGCCGCCGCCTGGAGATACGACCCCAGGCCGGGCAGGCGGAAGTCTCCAAATTGCTCGCAGGCCATGAGGAAGAACCATGCGCCAGCAACCGACATCATCGAATTCCAAACCAGGCCGATGGTAGCGAACGGCAATTCGATCTGCAGGAAGCGCTGCCACCAGTTGAACCGGTAGATCGCAGCCGCCTCGCGCATCTCGCGCGGAATACTTTTCAGCGACGCATAAAAACTGAACGCCATATTCCACACCTGTCCGGTAAAAATGAGCAGGACTGCGCCCATCTCGACGCCCAGTTGGCGTCCCGGAAAAAAGGCGGCCATGGCCAGCATTACGCTCGGAAGGAAGCTCAGTACGGGGATGGACTGCAGAACGTCCAGCAGCGGAATCATGAAGCGTTCGGCGCGCGGCCGGTAGGCGGCGATGTAGCCGTAGGTGACGGCGAAAAGGAGACTCAATATATAGGCGAGCGCGATGCGCAGCAGGGAGTATCCGGCGTAGACCGGAAGGTCCTCGAGGCTACGGCTGATCTCAATGTGAGGATGATAGGGACCGAGCCAGTTGCGCCCGACTTGCACGATGCCATAGAAGAGCGCCAGCCCACCGGAAAACATGATGAGGTCGGGCAGGCTTGCCGTGCTGGCACGCGGCAACACTGACCAGATTCGAACCAGCGGCCGGAAGACGACTCGTTGCGGCCGCTTCACGGCTGCACCGCAGGGATGGGCGGGTGCGGCTCTCCGACGGGCTCGGCGAGGATCAGCCGGTGGGACTCGCGATCAAAATCGAAAATCTCGGCGTAGCGGCCCCAGTTCATGGCGGTTTCAAATTGCCGCTGGACTTCATCCTGGCTGAAATGCTCGTCGAGAATGTCGTAGAAAAATTCCTCGGAAATAGAGCGATCCGCCTTGGCGTGCAGAACTCTGTCGATCTGCTGCAGGATCACGACATGATTAAGGGCGGCCTGACGGAAAAGGATCTTGCGGGCAAGGATGTCAGCTTCCGCGAAACGAGCACCCTCGGGAGTAATTTGAACATCGCCATCTTTCAAGATGGCGAAGCCGAGCAGCACCGAGGCCTCGATAATCGGAAGCAGGTCCTCGGCATCCATAATGAGGACTTCGGCGAGACGATGCAGATATTCCTTGCCGCCGCGGTCCTGTAGCAGTTCGAGCAGGCCGGCAATTCCGCCGACGCGCGCATGCGGAAGCATCTGGTATTTCTGACGAACTGGCTTCTGCGCGGCGGCGGCGGCGTCGGGTACGGGCAGAGCGAGTTGCGGCTGCGTCATGATTTTGTAGATGTAGTCCACGAGCTCGACAAAGCGTGGCGATTTGCGATCGCGGGGCTGCGGCAGTTCGATGGAAAAATCAGCTCGCACCCACGCCGGGTTTCTTCCCAGCACGATGACGCGATCGGCCAGGAGCACGGCTTCCTCGATGTTGTGGGTGACGATGAAAATAGCGCTGGTCGGCATTTTCTTGCTGAGCCAGAGTTCGAGCAGTTCATTGCGCAGGTTTTCCGCGGTAAGCACATCGAGCGCGGAAAAAGGCTCGTCCATGAACAGGACTTCGGGTTCCACCACCAGCGCGCGCGCAAAGCCGACACGCTGTTTCATCCCCCCGGAAAGCTCTTTCGGATAGGCACTCTCAAAGCCATCCAGCCCGACCGTATCGAGAATGCGCAAGGCGCGTTTGTGGCGCTCCATCGCGGGCACTCCCCGGGCTTCAAGGGGAGCTTCGACGTTGTCGAGTACGGTGAGCCAGGGGAACAACGCGAAACTCTGGAAGACAATCGCGACGCCCGCGTTCTGCGACGTAATGGGACTGCCGTGCCACAGAACCTGGCCGGATGAAGGCTTGCTGAGTCCGGTTAGAATCCGCAGCAGCGTTGACTTGCCGCAGCCCGAGGGACCGAGCAGGGTGACAATTTTGCCCTGCTCTACGTTGAGATCGATCGGAGCAATCACTTCAATGCGATTGCCATCCGGCTGCTCGTAAAACTTTTCGACAGCACGGGCGCGGATGATAGGCTCGGTGGACTCGACGGGTTCGGTCACGGAATCGCACTCCAGTTTATTCGGTAACGGGTCAGTTTGAATTTGCTTTGAAAGGGCACGGCTTCAGACGTGCCGCAAGTCGCAAAATCAATAGCGGCTTTAGCCGCTGGGGGAATGTGTCTTTCAAACTGACCCACCACCGTTTATTCAGTTCGCTTTGTCAGCGAGAATACACTACTCAGGCAAACCACTCTTGCCTGGTGGTCGTGGGCAATGGCTCTGGCAGTCTATCGGAGACTTCGGCGAGTACGGCAAGTTTTTTCGCCAGATCCGGGCGCAGTCGCTCGGCATTAAAACGCCAGCCCCAGTTGCCTTCCTGGCGGCTGGGAATGTTCATGCGCGCGTCGCTGCCAAGATCCAGCGCGTCCTGCAGCGGCACCACGCAGAGGCTGGCAACAGAAGCAGCGGCAGCGCGAATCATCGCCCACTGGATGCCGTCTTCACATCGACCGAGATAGGCCACCACTTGTTGACGTTCGTGTTCCGTGGCTCCCGCTTCCCACCAGCCGCGCAACGTATCGTTGTCGTGCGTGCCGGTGTAGACCACCTTCTCCGTTGTGAAAGTATGTGGCAGATAGACGTGCGCGCCGACATCGCCGAAACCAAATTGCAGCACGGCCATCCCAGGAATCTTGAGCCGTTCACGAAGAGCGTGCACGTCTGCAGTGATGTATCCCAGGTCCTCGGCAAAAAAAGGAAGGCCACCGAGAGCCTCGCGCAGCTTCACAAATAAGTCATCCTTGGGTCCGTCGACCCACCGGCCGTGAATCGCGGTGGGCTCGCTCGCAGGAATTTCCCAGAATTGCGAAAACCCGCGGAAATGATCGAGACGGATGTAGTCAAAATTAGAGGTGAGCCATCGCATTCGGTCGATCCACCAGGAATATCCACGCTCCTGCATCACATCCCATCGATAAAGAGGATTGCCCCAGCGCTGGCCGTCTTTGCTGAAAAAATCGGGAGGCACTCCGGCAACCACTTCGGGATCAAGCTCTGAGTTCAGACGAAACAGTTCGGGATGAGTCCAGACATCGGCGCTGTCGAAGTTTACGAAGATCGCCATGTCGCCGACGACTCGAATCGAATGTTGCGCGCAATAGGATCGAAGCGCCTGCCATTGTTCAAAGAAAAAGAATTGCAACGTGCGGCGGACGGCGAGATCCGCACTCATTTCCTCCTGCACTGTTTCCCTCGCGACCGGATCGCGATGCGTCAGTTCACGGGGCCAGCGGTTCCAGCTTTCCAGCTTGAAACGCGAGCGCAATCCATCGAAGAGAACGAAGTCATCGAGCCACCATTGGTTTTGGCGGCAAAAGGTCCCGAAACGAGCGCGGGCATTCGGCGTAGCGGAACGAATAAAGTTGCGCGCCGCTTCAAACAGCAGGGGCAGCTTATGACGGAAAACCGCAGGATAATCCACGGCTCCGACTTCGCCCGCGAGGGCGTCAATCTGGGCATGGTTGATCCATCCGCGATCGGCGAGCCGCTCCAGGCTGATCAGCAGTGGGCTCCCGGCAAAGGCTGAAGTTGAAGAATAGGGCGAGTTTCCGAAACCGAGCGGTCCCAGCGGCAAAACCTGCCACAGACCCTGCCGCGCGGAGGCAAGAAAATCCGCGAACGCATACGCCGCCGGACCAAAGTCGCCAATCCCGCCGCGCGAAGGCAGCGAGGTGGGATGAAGCAGAATTCCGCTGGCACGCGGGAAAGACATTCCAAATTAGTTCTCAGTTGTCAGTTGTCGTTCTCAGTGGAGAGTTATCAGATCGCAGCAAGTGACTGAGACCCAAGAACCGGGAGCTGAGAACTTATTGCTATGAACCTTCCTGGCCACCTTGGCGGGTCAGGTTTTTCATCTCTTCAGCATTTACCTTGAGCCGATTGGACTTTTCCATATCTTTGCGCAGGTTGCTCACAAAAAGGCCGAACAAATCGTTCTGCTTGGCTTCGAGAAGCGACTGGCGGATCTCATCCTTCTTCGCGGCGAATTCCGCGTCCGTGGGAGCCTGCTTCTCGACAACTTGAGCAACGATGCCGTTGCCAGCAGCGTTAATCGGGCCACTGATATCGCCGGGTTTCAAGGAGAAAATAACACTCGCGTTATTCATCGAGCCGATGTCAGGCACCTGCCCATCGGGCGCCACCAGGTCGCTCGTCTTCATCGTCGCGCCCAAATCTTTGGCAGCTTTCTTCAGATCATGCTCCGCTTTAGCGCGGTCCGAGAGTTCTTGCGTCTTCTGCTGCAGCAGGAAGCCTGCCCGCTCGTTTTTGAACTGCGCCTCGACCTTAGGACGAATCTCTTCGAACGTCGGCGTGGCCGGCGGCTTAATGGCCAGCAGTTGGAAAACGACGTAGCCTTGCGGAATCTGCACTACATCGGGCGGAGACTTTTCCGCCTCGTTGAAGACGGAATCCATAAACTGGGGACTCGCTCCCAGTCCGGGCAAGTTGTCGGTTCGGCTGAAAAACTCGGTGGTCACCGCAGGTTGGCCCTTGGCGGCAGCGGCCGCGTCGAATCCGTCAGTCCGCGCACGACTCAGCAACGTGTTGGCTGCAGCTTCGGTGGCGTGCGCCGTTTTTTGCTGCTTCACTTTCTCTTCGATCTCGCTCTTGACCTCGGCAAGAGTCTTGAGATGAGCTGCCTGTTTGTCTTCGACTCGGATGATATGAAAGCCATAGCTACTCTTGACCAGGTCGCTGGTCTGTCCCTTGCCGAGTGAGAAAGCGGCCTTCTCGAACTCAGGCACGGTACGGCCACGACCGATCCAACCGAGTTCGCCGCCCTGCTTGGCGCTACCCGGATCGTCGGAATACTTTTCCGCCAGCTTGGCAAAATCTCCGCCCGCCTTCACCTGCTTCAGAACGTCTTCCGCTTTCGCGCGCGCGTCCGCCACACCTTTTTCATCTTCCTTGGCGCCCGGCGTGGGCAGCGGAGTCTTGATCAGAATATGGGCGACCTTCACCTGCTCGGGCACGCGAAATTCGTCGCGATGCTGATCATAGTAGGCCTGCAGGTCCTGATCGGTAACAGCCGTAGCCGCCGCGATCTTCGCGCTATCGACGACGATGTACTTGATCTGCCGCTTTTCGGGAATTGAGTTGTTATACGTCGCCTTGTTGCGTTCGTAGTACGCCTTAAGCTCTTCATCGGTTGGGTGCAGCCCCTTCAAAATGTCGGACTGCGTGAGGACGGCGTAATCGAATTTTACTTTGGTGTTGCGCCGATCGAATTCCTGGCGAACTTCCGGTTCACCAACGAAAGCGCTGCTTGAAACCAGGGCGCGCAATTTGCGGATGAGAATGTAGTCCTTCTCCAGCGCCTCAAATTGCGGCACCGTAAGGTCATTGCGCTGAACAAAATTTTCGTACTCTTCCTGCCCGATGAACTTGCCGTCGGGAAAGAGCATGGTGCCAAGCTGCCCGTGCTGCAGTTCATCACGAAGCTCTTCGTCATTCGCGCGCAGGCCCATGCGGTGCGCCTCGGCGACCAGAGCCTTCTCGTTGATGAGTTGTTCCGCAGCCTGACTGGCAAAATAGGGCAGCAACATGCTGGCCTGCGGGCCACCTTTCGGAAACTGCTGGCGGATCATCGCTCTGGCCTCGCGCTGCACCTCGGGCACGGTTACACTTTGATCGCCAACCGTCGCCAAAACGCCCGCCGGTGGCGCACCAATGCCGAGACTTGAGCCGATTCCGCCGGGAATCAGGGTAATTGCCATCGAGGCACAGATGAGAACGAGCAGCGCGCCGAGAACGATCTTCACGGTAGGCCCTGCGTTTTGCAGCTGTCGAATCATATTTTGGAAAACTCCGTTAGATTACTTCAGGCTGGAAGCCAGAATTGATTATTATAAACCAGCCATGGAGACGGCATCCGTGACGCGAAGGCAGCAACCTCATCGAATATTGCGCGTCTACCGGGACCCCTCAGAAATCAGCCATTGAAACGAATTAATAAAAGTGCTATGAAGTACGGAGTTCGCGCGCGAGACACCTGAGCTCTTATGTTTCTCTAATCTTAGTTTCTCTAACCGAGGATGGTGGCATGAAGAAATTTCTCCTTTTGATCCCGTTTTTTTTGCTTGCGGTCGCCGTCGCCCAGCCTCCTGCCTCGACGTTGCCGTTGGGCAGCCAGCCGTTGGGCAATCAGCCGTTGGGCAGTAAATGGTCGCTGCAATCTTCGGCAAGGGTAATGGCCACGGGCGAGGCAATTTCCAGCGCTTCATTTCAGACCGCATCCGGAAACGATGACTGGATGCAGGTCGACGTCCCGACGACGGTGGTAGCCGCGCAAGTGAAGAACGGGCTGCTGCCGGACCCTTTTTATGGCATGAATCTGCGGCGATACCCGGGACTCACCTATCCGATCGGCTTCAATTTTTCGAATCTCCCCATGCCGCCCGATAGTCCCTACGCCATCTCATGGTGGTACCGCAAGGAATTCACCCTGCCCAATGTCAACGAGTTTGCCGGAAAGACGGTGTGGCTGAACTTCCGCGGAATCAATTACCGCGCAAATATCTTTCTCAACGGAAAGCAGATTGCCGATTCCAACGAAGTCGCAGGCGCGTGGCGAACCTACGAGTTCAACGTTACATCCAGCATCAAGCCCGGAACCAACGTACTGGCGGTGCAGGTCTGGGCGCCGACGGAGAACAACCTCGCCATCACTTTCGTTGACTGGAATCCCGCGCCGCCCGACAAGAACATGGGTCTGTTTCGTGAAGTCTACTTAACGACGAGTGGACCCGTCGCGCTGCGGCATCCTGCTGTGCTTTCGAAGGTCGATTCGCCCGCCGGCGACGCGCATGACCGTGCTCACTTAACGGTAACCACGCTCGTAAAGAATTCCAGCGACCGCGCGATAAAAGGAACGCTGAAAGGAAGAATCGAAAACATCGAATTCGCGCAAACGGTGGAACTGGCGGCGGGAGAATCAAAAGATGTTGTCTTCGCGTCCGCTCGGTATCCGCAGCTGAACTTAGACAATCCGAGGCTGTGGTGGCCGGCGCAGATGGGAACGCCAAACCTCTACGATCTGAGTCTCTCTTTTGAAGTTAACGGAGCGACTTCCGATGCCGCGCAGACGAAGTTCGGCATTCGTGAGATCACCTCCGAAGTGGCTGAGCAGTCTCCGGATCGATTCAAGCGCCTGTTCAAAGTGAATGGCAAGAAGATCCTGATTCGCGGAGGCGGCTGGACGCCCGACATGATGGTGCGCGAGACTCCGGGGCGACTGGCGGACGAATTCCAATATGTGCGCGACTTGGGCCTGAACACGGTGCGGCTGGAAGGCAAACTCGAGACCGAGGAATTCTTCGAGATGGCCGACCAGCAAGGCATTCTGGTGATGGCCGGATGGTGTTGCTGCGATTTCTGGGAGCATTGGGGAAACTGGAAGGATGAAGACTTCGGAATCGCAAAGGCATCTCTGCGTGACCAGATGTATCGGCTAAGAGGCCATCCCAGCCTGTTGGCATGGCTGAACGGCAGCGACAATCCGCCGCCACCGGACGTGGAAGAGATGTATCTGAAGGTGGAATCCGATCTGCGGTGGCCGAATCCGGTGGTGTCTTCGGCGACGGCAAAGACCACCACGGTTACGGGAGAGAGCGGCGTAAAGATGAGTGGGCCTTACGAATACGTCGCGCCCGCGTATTGGACGACGGACCCTTATCTTCAGAAGAAGGAGGATCTCTGCAACCCCGGCGGCTGTGGCGGCGCTTACGGCTTCAACACTGAAACCAGCATGGGACCGGCAGTTCCACCGATCGAAAGTATCGAGCGCATGATTCCCACGGATCATCTCTGGACCGCGAATGGTCCGCTCGACGAGTATTGGAATTTCCACGCAGGCGGCGGAAAGTTCAAAAGCGTCCAGGTATTTGCCGACGCGTTGAATGCGCGTTATGGGAAAGCTCAGAGCGCAGAAGATTTCGCTTACAAATCGCAGATCATGACCTACGAAGGCGTGCGCGCCATGTATGAGGCCTACAGCCGCGACAAATATACGTCGACGGGGGTCATCCAGTGGATGCTGAACAACGCGTGGCCTTCGACGATCTGGCATCTCTATGACTATTACCTGCGGCCAGGCGGTGGCTACTTCGGTGCGAAGAAGGCGATGCAGAGGCTCGACCCGATCTACGGATACGACGATCACTCGATCTGGCTGGTGAGCAGCCAGTACGTGGATGCAAAGCGGCTGAAGCTGACGGCGCGGGTCTTCAATCTGGATGGAACGCAGAAGTTTGCGAAAGAGGCTGCGCTGGATGCAGCCGCCGACAGCACGGCGAAAGTGTTCGAGCTTCCGCAGATCGAAGGTCTGTCTCCGACTTACTTCCTCGATCTTCGCGTCACGGATAGCGGCGGCAAACTGGTCGGATCGAATTTTTATTGGCTCTCGACGAAACCGGAAACGCTGGATTGGGCGAAATCGAACTGGTGGACGACTCCCACGTCATCTTACGCGGACTACACTTCCCTCACGCAGTTGCCGAAGGTGAGACTGAATGTATCGAGCCGCAGTGAAACGCACGGCGAAGATGCGGTGACCCGCGTGACCGTGGAAAACCCCAGTAAGACCGTGGCATTTTTCGTGCGCCTGAAGCTCGATAAGGGAAAAGGCGGCGAAGAGATCCTACCGGTGGTCTGGCAGGACAATTACATGTCATTGCTGCCGGGTGAAAAGAGGGATATCACGGCGACGTATCATTCCAGCAGTTTGGGAGAGGCGACGCCAGCGGTCGAAGTCAGCGGATGGAACCTGGAGTAACTATCCAATCCATTGTCATCCTGAGCGAAGCGAAGGAACTGCTGTCACATCGGCCGGGGAGAAGGCAGGTCCTTCGCTTCGCTGAGGATGATAAATCTCTCAGATGACAAAAACTATTATTCGTCAGCGGGCAGATCAAAGTTCACCAGGTCTCCGCGGAAGCCTCGGGTTTTCCAGGCCCCGAAGGCGATTCCCACCGCCATCCAGATGGTGCCTGCGATCTTGGCGGGTGTGCTGAGGCTTATCCAGAGCAAGAAGCAGATCACAAAACCGAGGACGGGTGGCACAACAAACGAGAGAGTCCTCTTGCGATCGCGCACTACGTAGCGCATGAACGCCGCAGCGTTTACTCCCATGAAAGCGATGAGCGCGCCGAAATTGAGCATCTCCGCGCCTAGCCCATAGCTCATGACGAACGCGCCAATCAGCGCGATTGCCCCCACAAACAGCACGTTGTTCCGCGGCACTCGATGTTTAGCGTCCACGACTCCAAAAAAAGATTTGGGCAGTGCGTTGCTGCGTCCCATACCGTAGAGCAGGCGCGCCGCACCAATCTGCGCGCCCATGCCTGATCCGAAATTGGCGACCAGCAGAGTGAATCCGATGATGCCGAACATCGGCTTCCACGCGCGGCCAGCGACGTGAACAAAGGCAGTGTCGACGTCCGGAAAAGGCTGCGATGCGGGCCAGATCAATTGCGCCGCATACACCTCAAAGGCCGACAGAATGCCAATCACCAGGCACGTCAGTACTGTGGCCAGCAAAATATTGCGACGCGGATTCTCCGCTTCCTCCGAAAGCGTGGAGATGCCGTCGAAACCAATATAGGTGAGTACCGCGATCGAAGTTCCTCCGAGCACCGCCTTCGTGTTCCACATGCTCGGGTCGTAGAAAGGCTGGGTGTAGAAGCCCGGACTATCGTGCGGATGACCAAAAATGTAGCGCGCCGCGACCACAAAGAAAATCGCAATCACCACGCCCATTCCCGCTGCCAGTGCCGAGTTCACCCGTGCTGAGGTTTTCACTCCTTGTACGTTCAGCAGCGTGAACACCAGCGCGAAGAAGACAGCCCACGCCGCGTATGGCACGCCGGGCGCAAACACATGCGCCTGCTGGCTACACCAGATGGTGCAGATAATCGGATTGAGCATGTAATCCATGACCATGCTCCAGCCGGTAACGTAACCGAGCGCCGGATTAATTTCCTGCCCGACGTAGGTGAAGGCCGAACCGGCACTGGGATAAGCGCGCGCCATGCGGCCATAGCTGATGGCGGTAAACAGCATCGCAACCATGGCGATCAGGATGGTCGTGACCACATGTCCACGACCCCGTTCGCTGAGCACGCCAAATACCGACATGGGCGCGACCGGTTGAATCACGATGATGCCATAGAGAATCAGGTCCCAGAGCGTGAGCGAACGTCTGAGGCGCGGACCATCAGCGGACTGGTTGGGCGTGGAACTCATTCACCATCTCAAAAACGAAACCCCATTATCCTGCGGAGATAACGGGGTTCGGGGGAAGGGTCATTCGTGGCTTGCGGGATCGCATATTCAGTCACCCGGTCGCAGTTCCACAAAAGCCTCTCGAATTCTATACGGAAGGGATATTCTGTCAATGAAAAAACACTGCATTAAAACGATTATTGCCGAGTTCTTGTGAACTCAGAAGTTCAGCCGAATTTGGCGGAGCGTGAGTCACGGTCATGATCCACAGAATTCTTCTTTTGTTCCTCAGCAATGAAACAACATCGAGTCTAGAAAGAAATTGATTCCGGGGCGGGCAAGACCAACGTCTCCTTAATTCCCTGCCCCTCAGTGATCGTGTAGATCTTGTCGGCGGCCACGTCTTGAAATCTTTCCGTCTTGCCGGTAGGCCAGCGCACTTCGACCACGTCAATCTTGGCCGCCGATCCCAAACCGAAATGGACCCTCAGATCGCTCTGCGAGAGATAGCTTCCCCCACTGCGCACTTCGTCGAACTGCGTCATTGCTCCGGTATGAATGGTGACACGCGCTCCAATCGCGGCTCGGTTGCTCTTTGTCCCGACTAAACGGAAGAGCACGCGGTGATTCGGGATTTTATTGGTATTGAGCAGCAGTGACGGCGGCTCTCCGACGTTGAGTACGACAATATCGATGTTCCCATTGTTGGCGATATCCCCGAAAGCAGCTCCCCGCCGCGATTTCGGAGCCATGTCCGCTAACCCTGCCGTCTTCGACACTTCTTCGAATGTTCCATTGTGCAAGTTGCGATGCAGCAGCATCGGCTCGGCGTATGCGGCGCTTCCCTTCACGTTATCCATTTGCGGATACACGTGTCCGTTGGCCACGAACAGATCGAGCCAGCCATCATTGTCCATATCGAAGAACGATGTGCCCCAGCCAACCATCGGCAAGCTAGGCTGGCCGAGGCGCGACTGCATAGCCACATCTTCGAATCCTCCCGCGTCAGAGTTGTTATTCGCAAGATTGCGATAGAGCGTATTGGGCTGGTCCGCAAACTCGGTGATGAACATCGAGAGCCGCCCGCTGTGATCGTAGTCGCCCCAGGTCACGCCCATGGAGCCGAGCGCCTGCCCTTCGCCGTTCAGCGCGATGCCGCCGACCATAGCCTCATCCGTGAAAGTACCGTCGCGATTGTTGTGGTAGAGATGATTGGGAGTCGCGTCATCGGCCACAAACAGGTCGGGCCAGCCGTCATTGTCGTAGTCGCCCCAGGTCGCGCCCAGTCCATAATATTTTTCGGGATCGTCAACCCCAGCTTTTTTAGAAACTTCCTCAAACGTTCCATCGCCACGGTTGTGATAGAGCAGATCGGTCTCGCCCTCCATGCCCCACGGACCGCACTGTACCGGTGCGCCTTTGAACTGGCAGAACTTGGTCGAACCAAAAGCAGGCAGGTCGTTCATGTCGACGTGAACATATCGCGAGACGAACAAGTCAACGTTGCCGTCCCGGTCATAGTCTGCCCAAGCCGCGCCCGTAGAGAACCCCCCGCCGCGTACTCCAGCCTTGTCAGTCACGTCTTCAAAAGTGCAATCGCCCTTGTTGCGATAAAGCGCGTTGCCGCCATAGCCGGTCACAAAAAGGTCGAGATTGCCATCGTTATCGAAGTCGGCGACGGCGACGCCCATTCCCCAACCTCTGCGCGTGAGTCCCGCCTTCTCGGTAATGTCGGTGAATTTTAGATTCGCATCCTGATGCCAGAGGGTGACAAGAAGATCGCCGCCCTGTTTGTAGCGATCAACGGTTGATCCATTCACCATCACGATATCGAGTTTGCCGTCGTTGTCGCAGTCAAACAGACCCACGCCGCCGCTCATGGATTCGATGACGTAGTACTTTTCGCGCGACGAGATATGGGAGGCGGTGAGGCCAGCCTGGGCTGCTATGTCGCGAAAGATTGGAACGGGAGCGGAGAGTTTAGGCGCCGATAATTTCTTCTCGATGCGGGCAGGAGGAATTTTCGCGGGCGGCCCCATCGGACCTTGCGGTGCGGCCTGCCCGGAAAGCAGCCCAGCCACAAAAACAATCGGTATGAGTGTTCGCGCGGCGAGCATGCAAAGTGATTGTAGCGCGACAGTAAGTAGCGCCGCCGCCCCCGCGGCTGTCCGCGGGCGCCTTCGCCCGTCGTCCCAGCGCGAGACGCCATCACGACTGCCGCAAGAGGCCGGCGCTACATCGTCACTCGGGGTACTGAAACGAATATCCGCTGGCCTCATTCCCGGACATGAATCTGGTGTTGTATTCGAGCAAGTAGTTCAGGTGCTCGGCGTCGGACGGAAACGATTTCTCGGGATAGGGATACGTCTCGCATGTCATGGAATGGCAGCGGGTCAACCGAGTCGCCGTGGTAGGCGTAGAAGTCCATATCTTTTTCGTATCCGTTGGCAATGAAGAAATAGTCGCGCACCCAGCCCCGCGGCAGGGCGGGCAACTTTGCCGGATCGAAATCGAGCGCCACTTCATCGCCCGATCCAAAGACGACAAACTTATCGTCGATCGATTCGAGCAGCGGACGCACATCGCCATAGCGCGTGTAAGCCCCGGCAGGCCGCGTGTATGGCCCGGTGGCGCTCGTCTTTTCGTAAATGTATTTCACGTTGCCCGGCGGCTGGTCTTCGATCTTCAGCGGAAATCCGTGAAAGCCGAGTTCGGCGCGCGCCAGCGGAACCGGTCGTCAAGTGCGCGTTTTCTTGATCCTGACTAGTCCGGCTGATCAGAATGTTGTCCCAGTAGATCTGCAGATTCGTGGTGATGCGAATGCGCCGCGTGCCCACGCGGAAGTTTGCCGGTGAGATCGGCCGTCATGGTGCGCGCGCCGCCAGCCGGGAAGCCCATGTCATCGACAACGCGGACCCATTTTTCTTTCGCGTCATTTGCGGCCGAGACCAGTGCTTCGACATACGGTGCAAACGGATGCAGGTGCGCTTGATCGGCAGCGTACATGCTCGTAGCAGAGTAGTATTCGATCTCGCCATGCAGCAGCAGCCACAGCGGGCCTCCGCGATATGGCTCGCCGAGATCAAGCTCCAGGCTGTGGGACTCGGCGAATCCCATGAATGACAGCACCTTGAAGTCGCCGAACATAGCGATGCGCAAGCAAATCGGGGAGCACGTTGTGGCCATGCTCGTCCCAGGCACCGGCCGGCGGACGCGCGTCGTCGATATTGCTATACACAACCTTGAACCGCGGATACGGCGGATTGCTGGCAAAGTATTCGTTCGGGATAAACGTCGATATCCGCAGGATGATCGACAGCCAGCAACCGCACTTGATCGAGATAAACCGATTCTTCCAGCGGCTCCATGAAGCGAAAACTCAGCTTGCCATCTTTTTCGCGGAGCGAGCTACGGTCAAGCTTAATAGCCTCCGTAGGGCGCGCAATGTTACGGACAATCCCTGAGCTGAGTTCAGACTTGGAGCTGGGTTCAGACTTAGAACTGGATTCAGAAATCGGCTTTGGGTAGGGCGCGGCTTTAGCCGTGCCGTTCAGGCCCGCTAAAAATGCGGGCTTTAGCCCCTGAGGGACGACGACGCCTTTGCCCGCCGCGATCCAGTGCCCAACAACGCCTGCGCCAAGCATGTCGCCGACAAGCTGATACTCGTGGCCATCCCACGCAAAAAGCGTCGGACAAGAGCTACCGCGGCGGTCCATTTCCGTAAAATTCTGCACTTTGTTGGCGGCGACTTGAAATTTCATCCTGCAAAACGCCAGTCGGCCACAGCATGCGAACGACATCGGCTTCTTTAGCTTGGCCGAGACCGATCGTGAGGTAGGGCGAGTTCTGTCCCAGATAGCCGGACGACCCATACACCTCAAACTTCTGCCGAATGCCATCGGAGAAAACTTCGACCTTGGTTCCGATGGCGCTCTTGTTGTCGTTCAGCCCCTTGAGCGCAAGCCGCAGCGAGTTGTTCTTGTTGCCGCCTTCATTGCGGAGCAGCACAGCGGGGCCGTGATTTTGCGTAATCAGAAGATCGACGGCGCCGTCGTTGTCGTAGTCGCCCACAATGATGGCGCGCGGTTCTTTGAGTTGAATTTTGTCGAGCCCGAGTTTCGGCCGTGACGTCTTTCCAGCCGTCGGGGCCGAGATTGCGGAAGAGGCGGACCTCACCCTTGCCGTCTTTCGTCTCGCCGACGGCGATGAGATCGACCCAGCCGTCGTTGTCGTAGTCGATGGCGGCAATGCCGAAGGCCCGGACCCAATTCGTTTCGGGCAATGAAACCTGCTCAAAGCTCTTGCCGTGATCGTTACGCCATAAAGTGACGCCGGGCGCACCGTCGTGCGTGAATGCGATGTCCATCCACCCATCATGATTGGAATCCAGCACAGCAACGCCCAATGCTGCACGATTTGCAGACTCCTTCCAAAATTGGTGGTATGGAAACTTGCCCTCACGCGGGTTCTCAAAGACAGTTGGGGTTACACCTGTCACCACAAGATCGACAGCTCGATCATTGTTGTAGTCGGTACCAACGGCCGCTGTGCCGAGGCTTCCGCCCAATCCCAAGTCTTGCGTGACGTTGGTGAAGGTCGCATCGCCATTGTTTCGCCACATAGCACTATCTGGGAGTTGTTCTTTGTCGACACGCGTATAGCTACCACTCTTCGTCGACGTTAACTGGGTCGCACGAGCGATGAGATACAGATCCAGATCGCCGTCGTGATCGTAGTCTACAAACGTGGCGCTTATACTGCCAATCCCGTTAATACCATCGACCTTGGCGACGTCCTTAAAGGTTCCGTTCTTTTCGTTGTGAAGCAGCAGAATCCGGTCACCAAGGACAACAACCAAGTCGGTTGCACCGTCGTTGTCGTAATCTCCTGCCGTACAGCTAACGCCATGCACTGTTAAATCGAGCCCCGCCTTCTCCGTCACCTCTTCAAACTTGCCATTGCCGAGATTGTGATAAAGCGATAGCCCGCCTTGCGAACCGTTGTCGGACAGAAAGACGTCAATCTTTCCATCGCCGTCATAGTCAAGGAAGCACGCTCCTGGACCAAGATACGAACCCGCGTCATTACTCGAAGAAGGAACTGCTTTCGAAATGATTCCCGCTCTCTGCGTCACATCCACAAACTTCACCGGAATCTGCGGCGGCACCTTCTCCTCCGCCATCGGCGATTCCTCCGCGCGCGAATACTTTCCCTGCTCGCCGTATGCCAGGCTGATCGGCGCGCCCAGTTTGTGCTGCGTGATGTATTGGAACTTCTTCATCGCCTCATGGGCGGGGTCGGCTTGTCCGGATTGCTGGTACGCTCGCGCCAATCCAAACTGGGCGGAGGCATGGAGCGGATTGATCTTCAGTGCGTGTTCGAACGAAGAGATCGCCTCCGGAAATCGCTTGAGCTGCGAGTAGGTCGATCCCAGAAAGTACCAGGCGTCAGCGTCGTTCGCATCAATTTCAGTGACGCGACGGAACGCCTCGACGGCGGCACTCGCGTCAGTGGAATTCTTGTAATAAAGGCCGAGGTTGTACCACGCATGAGCATCTCTCGAATTGCTTTTCACAGCTTTTTCCAGCAGCGCTCTTGCTTCGTCGACGCGCTGCAGGTTGAGCAGCGCCACTCCGCGGTTGAGGGTGGTCACTTCTAGAGCCGGATCATCGGTAGCCGCTTGTTCGAATGCCTTCAACGCCTTTTCAAACAGTTGCTGGTTCATGTACGCCACGCCGATGTTGTTGAGGCGGGCCGCTTCCTGCGGGTTGGCGGAGGGGCCATTTGCCGCGAGCAGCGCTAGAAAGAACGTGAGAAGGACAACGACGATTGGAAACCTGGGCATCGGTTTGAGAGTGATTTTATCTTAGGGGCGGAGATAAAGTTGTCCGGCTGTGAGATACGGAGTAGGGGTCTTTCCACTGCACCTGGTCTTCGGCTTTGCCGACGACCAAGTTTCGCTCAAGATGACAGAATTTTAAGATGCAGCTATTTCATGGCAGGACTTTTAAGATGCGGGCTATTTGGGCTGCATGGTCTGGGCGACCATTACCTGACGCTTGAAGTCTTCCATCATGCGCTCTTGGAGGCGCACTTCGGTAGGACGCTTGGCGAGGGTCATGGTGTCGATCTTGTCCTGCAGCTTGAGCAGCGCGTAAAACAAATTCTCCGGACGCGGCGGACAGCCGATCACATACACGTCGACCGGCACCACGCGATCCACGCCCTGCAGCACCGCATAGGTATTAAAGGGACCGCCGACCGACGAGCACGCGCCCATGGAAATCACCCACTTCGGCTCCGGCATCTGGTCGTAAATTCTTTTGACCACCGGCGCCATCTTCAACGTGACCGTGCCGGAAACAATCATCAGATCCGACTGCCGCGGGCTGGGCCGAAACACCTCGGACCCAAAGCGCGCAATGTCGAAGCGCGCGGTCGAAGACGCGATCATCTCAATGGCGCAGCACGCGAGCCCAAACGTCATCGGCCAGAGCGCCGACTTGCGCGCCCAGTTGAAGACGTAGTCCACGGTCGAGATCATGAAGTTCTTTTCGAATTTATTCTGCAGCCAGCTCATGAGACCTCGTTCGCTTACTCGGTTCCTACAAGGATACATCCTCACTTAGTAGATCGTGTACCCCGGTGCCGGATTCCGCACATCCGGCTTGGATGCCATCAGCAGCAGCGCACCGATGCGTTTGAAGGCTTTGAGATCGTCGAGCGAATGAAACGAAGTTGTCTGGTAATTTTCCGGCGTCGGCGTATCGTCAGGAATCTGCGCGTACTCTACCTTTTCGAAGGCGTGCTTCTTCAGCAGTTCAACATACTCGACCGCCGAACGGACATGCACGGGAACTTTCAACTTTGGCACCCATTGCAGCGAATATGGATTGTCTTTGTAAAGGTTAATCAAAATGAACAATCGTCCATGCGGAGACATCACGCGAAACAACTCGGCCAGAGCCCGTTCCTGGTCGGGATAGTAATAAAACGATTCGACGGACAGCACCTTGTCAAAGAAGTTTTCCTCCCAGGGAATCTGCGCCGCGGATCCAACGACGAACATCACGTTCTCGAATTCTTTCGAGGCGGCCCGCGCCTGCCGCACCATCTCGTCGGAAATATCGACGCCGACCACCTGCCCAAAGTCTCGCGGGCCTTCGCTGACCATGCGCGCCAGCAAGCGCGTCGCCCAGCCTGATCCGCAGCCGAGATCGAGAATGCGCTCGCCCGGACGCAGCTCCATGCGGCGCATTGTTTTCTCAGTAATGTCGAGATGATGGCGTTCCATCTTCGCGCCTTCGCCGTCATCGGCCCAGCGGTTGAATTCCTGTTGCAGGCGTTCGTCGGGAGATTGAGATTTCTCAGTCACTCTTGCATTCCTCGCGCTTCATCGTTCGAAGGCTGCGAACTGCGAGCTATGAGGCCTCGAGCTTCGTGTTCGCTCACCGCCCGAAGCCGCGGCTGGTGCTCACTCGGTAACCTTGCGCAACTCCTCAAAAAAAGTGGGATACGACACTCCCGCCGCGTCCGCGCCGAAAATCGTCGTCTCACCTTCGGCTCGCAGCGCCGACACAGCGAACGCCATGGCAATTCTATGATCGCCGAAGGAATCCAGTTCCGCGCCATGAAGATGCTGGCCCCCGGCAATACGCATTCCGTCTGGACGCTCTTCAACTTCCGCGCCCATCTTGCGCAGATTCGCGGCGACGGCAGTGATGCGGTCCGACTCTTTCACGCGCAACTCTTTCGCGTCGCGCACTTCGAAGCCGTCTTCGGAATAGGGCGCGACCGCCGCCAGTACCGGGATCTCGTCAATCAACGCGGCCGTATCCGCACCGGCAATTACAGCACCCCTCCACGCCGCGCCACGCGCCTCGATCGTGCCGACCAGTTCGCCCTGATGTTCCTCCAGATGCGCAACCGAGACCTGCAATCCCATCTGCACCAGAATATCGAGCAGCCGCGCCCGTGTCGGATTCATCAGGATTCCGGGCAAGGTGATCTGCGATCCGGGAAAAAGCGCCGCCGCGCAGAGAAAAAATGCGGCACTCGAAAGATCGCCCGGCACGTGCGCCTCAATCGCACGCAGGCGCTGCCCACCCACAATTCGTGACGCGTTGCCAGCCCGTTCGACCTCCGCCCCAAAAGCCCGAAGCGCAATTTCACCATGATCGCGCGTGCGGATCGGTTCCTCAACGACGGTTTCGCCTTCGGCAAATAACCCGGCAAACAAAACGCAAGATTTCACCTGCGCGCTCGCCACTTCCGGCTGGTAATGAATTGCCTTCAGAGCACCACCATGAATCTTCAGCGGAGGGCGTCCTCCGTCGGAGGCCTCGATTGTCGCGCCCATTTCAGAAAGCGGCTTCATGATCCGGGCCATCGGCCGCCGCGACAGCGACTCATCACCGCACAACTCGCAGTTGAAGCGCTGACCAGACAGAATCCCACTGAGCATGCGCATGGTCGAGCCGGAGTTTCCGCAATCTAAGACCCCCGCCGGAGCGATCAATTGCGGTCCCATGCCGCGCACTTCGACGACTTCGTCGTTTTCCATGCGCTTCCACTCGCAGCCAAGTTTGGCCGCGCAATCAAGCGTGCTGGCGCAATCGCGCGCCGCCGAAAAGTTGTGAAAACGGCTCGTGCCCTCGGCAATCGCCGCCAGCATGGCATAGCGGTGCGAGATCGACTTGTCTCCGGGAATGCGCACGACTCCACGCACCGCACGTGCCGGACGGATGATGATCTTCGAATCATCACGCTTCGAATCGCGAGACATGAAATCGGGACGACGACTCCTAAAGAAAGTGGTCAGCACCCAATTCTACTGCGCCCGAGCGCGGCCCGCTGCTTCCGCAAGTATTTCCTGCGGCACTTCTCGCAGCGTCACGTGGAACTCAAACATAGGAGTTTCCGTGCCGCGTCCCCACCGTGCCACTTCCCAATGCGCGCGCACAAACTTGATCTCCGGCCGCGTCGTCAGGTTCAGCAGCAGCGGAATTTCTTCGCGATAGAATTTCTGGGGAAAAGCCGTAACCGGCTTGGCATCCCAGGTCGCGCCGTCGGCCGAACCGTGGATGCCGACGTCGAGCGATTCCTGCTCGATGATGTCGGTAATGGCGAGTGTCAGCAGAAAAATCCGGCCCTCCGCTCCACTTACATCAAGCGCAGGCCCGTCGCCTTTAGCGGTGACCAGGGTCTTCTCGGGAACGAGGAAGGCTTCCATCATGATGGGCCGATTTTAGCAGAGGTGTCGACCATCGATGGTGACGATTGCAAACGCGGCAACCGCTGCCAGCGCAAACTTCGCATATGATCGAAACGTATCGATGCGCTGGCAGTGAGGTTCCCCTTCTCTTGGAGAGACTCGACAAAGCAACGGTCGCAACCATGCTGGCGGGCATGTGCACGTTTCTCAATGTCTACTGCACCCAGCCCTTGCTGCCCCTCTTGCGAGAGACATTCCATGCCTCCGAGTTGGAAGTCAGCCTCACCGTAAGCGCCACAATTTTTGCGACCGCTCTAACCGCACCCATCATAGGCATGATCGCCGAACGCCGGGGACGCAAGAAAGTCATCGTACCTTCCCTGTTCCTCCTGGCCGTGCCTACCGCGCTAGCGGCGACTTCCACCAGCCTCCGCGCTCTCATTTTTTGGCGTTTCGCCCAGGGCCTTTTCGTCCCCGGCATCATTGCCGTCATGCTTGCCTACGTGAATGAGGAATGGGCTGGACGTGGCGTGGGTCGCGCCATGTCTTCCTATGTGACAGGAACCGTCATCGGCGGATTTCTCGGTCGCTTTATCTCCGGCATCATCGCCGCTCACTGGCATTGGCGTTCCACCTTTCTCGTGCTGGCGGCTCTCGATTTAATCGGAGCGTTTGTGGTCCGCTCTTGGCTTCCTCTGGCCAGGAATTTTGTCCGCGCCGAACATCTGCAGCAGGTTCTCCGCCATGCCAAGGATCATCTGCGCAATCCGCGACTGCTGGCCAATTTCGGCATGGGCGCTTCTGCCCTCTTCGCGCTCGTGGGATGCTTTACCTACGCGAACTTCTATCTCGCCGCCGCGCCCTTCCATCTGAACTCGGCACAACTCGGCAGCATCTTCTTTGTCTATCTCTTCGGAGTTGTCATCACTCCCCAATCCGGCCGTTTTCTTGATCGCTTCGGCTTTCGCCACACTACGGTCGTCTACTGCACCATGATGGTCGCGGGCCTGACTCTTACCCTGGTCCAATCCCTGCCAGTTGTCGTCATCGGCCTCGCCATCTTCTCTTCCGGTGTATTCGTCGCCCAGGCGGCAGCCACGGTGCAGACCGGCGCCATCGCTGGCCGCGCCCGCTCCTCGGCCGCTGGCCTCTACGTGGCTTTCTACTATCTCGGAGGAAGCATGGGTGCAACGCTAACCGACCTTTTCTGGCGATGGGAAGGCTGGCCCGGCTGCGTCATCCTGTTAGGCGGAGTTTCGTTGGTGAGCCTGTGGCTGGCGCGCATCAGCAGCCGTCCGTTCGACGAATTCGACTCCGCGGAAATCGAAGTCGTCGGCGATTGAGAGCCGCCTTTTAGTTACCTTGCAGGGCTTCACCGCGCTGCGGCCCATGGCCGCTGTCACTACGCGACCACGCCGTCCAGAAACTGACGCAGGACTTTCCCCACTAACTCCGCCTGCTCCCAAGGCGCGTAGTGTCCCGCTTTCGGAATCACCTTCGACTGGCTGCCCACAATATGTTGCCGCATGAGTTCGCCGTCGGCGACAGTTGATAGCACATCTTCTTCTCCAATCACGATCAGCGCCGGAACGTTGACGGTCTTGAGGTCCGCGACCGAATCGGGACGTTCCGCCATTCCACGCAACACCAGGCTGATATCCTCAGCCGACATTTTGCGCATCATGGCGCGGGCTCCCTCGACGAGATCGGGACGCGTGGCGACCGTTGTGCGTCCCATCAGCTTCGAAATCATCGTCTCGATGAAGGGTTCGCTTCCCTGCTCAATCACAGCAGTCGCGCTCTTCAGACGATTCGCACGCCCTTCCGCAGTATCGGCCTGTGGTCGCGTATCGCACAATGCAAGCGAGATCACACGTCCGCGAAAGCGGCGCCAGAATTCGAAAAGAATGTATCCGCCGATGGAGCATCCGACAAACGCCGCCTTGCCAAAACCGGCGGCATCGAGCACCCGCGCGATGTCGCTAGCGTGTTTGCGCATGAGGGCTGGACCTTCACCAATTTCCGAATCGCCGTGCCCACGGAGATCTGGAAGAATCAGGCGGTAGCGAGATTCGAGAGCCGCCGCCACAGGATTCCAGAATTCGTGATGACACGGAAAAGGATGGAGCAGAACGACCGGTGGGCCGTCCCCACGAATTTCGTAGAAGATCTCAGCATCGTCGCTGCGCAAGTGTTCCATGGCAGGAGATTAGAACACAGCGAGATCAAAGTTTCTGGCAGAGACGCAGCTGACCGCGTCTTGCCTGATGCTGCCAGTTCTCTCTCCGGCCGCGGGAGACGGAACCGCTAGCTCGTGATCGGTTGTTGCGACGGTGCCACAGGCAGCAACAGCGGCTCCTCCGGAATAATGATCCATCCCAGTATGTAAGCCACGACGCCCGGGACAATTCCGCAAGCCAGCGTGATGAAAAACCACAGGACACGCACGAGCGAAACATCGAGATCGAGATACCGAGCCAGCCCGGCACACACGCCGCCAATCTTTCGATCCGTTCGTGAACGCATCAGTTTCTTCGGCGTGGGCGCAATCCCCACCACGCTGCCACAATAAGAGCAAAAGCGTCCATCCTCAGCGATGGCCTTGCCGCAAGCGTTGCAATACATGGTCGCGTCCCCCTTCAAATAAGATACGACGTTTGCCAGGAAAATGTTCCAGGTACGCCGGTTAGTCTTAGCTCTTAAGCTTCTAGCTCTTGCTAAGGGCAAGAGATAATAGCCAAACCTTTTATTCCCGGTACGCCTCTTTCATTCTCTTCCGCGCCCGATCCGCCTGGGCATTGCCAGAATCCGCGGCGACCACCGCCTCGTATTTCTTCACCGCCCGGTCCCGCTGCTGGAGTTGGTCATACATCTCGCCGGCTTCCAGATTCGCTTTCTGCAGCATTTCGGGATCTGGGTTCGCGACCTCGGTCACCAGTTCATACGCCGCCGCGGCTCCCTGGTACTTCTTCTCGCTACGCAGCAGGTCGCCCAGCCCCAGCGCTGCAATTTCGTAGTGCAGACTGCCATATTTTCCCTCGCGCCCATTCTGCCAAACCTTTCTGTACTGTTCCTCTGCCTCGGCAGTCTTGCCAGACACGCGCAGCAGATTCGCCTCCTCAAGCGGCAAAAGGTAATTACGAGGAAACCGCGGAGCGATGGCGCTGTCAATCTGCAACGCCTCGCCATAGCGGTGTTCGCGACGAAGGAAAACCATGAGCACAATCCCGGCATCAACACTGGTTTCGCCATTGCCGTGGTAGGCATCGTTCAGATACTGAAGTCCCTTATTCTTGTCGCCACTCAATCCCACCAGCGCGACGGCCACCTTCACCGTCAGCGACAGGTTTCCCATAACATAATTGTGGGCTCCCACCACCAGCTTGGCGTCGGTGTATTGCGGATCTAACTCAAGAACGCGTTCGTGATCGCGGCGCGCTCCTACGGCATTGCGCAACGCAGAAAACCATGCCCGCTCGATCAGCGCGGTGTAGAGCGCGAACTGGCCACGCGTCACGCCGCGGGCATAGAGCGCATCAACGTCGTTCGGATTGCGCGCCAACTCCGCCTCTTCCAGCTTTTCGGCCTGGGCCACCAATTGCTTGATGCGCTCCTTTTGCGCCGGGTCGGCGGGACGGTGCGCCTGTCCGATGAAATTGTCGTTCGAGTAATCGCCAGTATTCATCGCCCCCATGCGATAAAGTTCCCGCACCTGAATCGCCGAGAGCAGGTGATTCACCGCAAACGGATCATTTGGATGCCGCGCCATAATCCGCTCGAAATCCTGGATCGCCACATCGTAGTCCAGGTTGTAATAGTGCTCATAAGCCGCCTGGTTCAGCGGATCGGCGGGACGAAGCGGAGTCGTAGCAGCGGATTCCGCGGCCACGCCGTGCGCTGTCATACAAATTTGGACAAGAACCAGCAGGATTCTGATTGTCAAAGCGGGGCGATGCCGGGAGGGAGAGAGAACCACGCTCCTTCAGTTTAACTGATCCAGCAGTTTATTCGCTGCATGCTTCCCGGCATGAACCGTTAGGGCGAGTCGCCGGCTCCGGCAGCACCACTCCAAACAAGTCGCGCAGCGCCGCCCTCCACTCCTCGCCGCTCGAAAGCAACCGCTCCCGTCGTGAACCGTCGCGAGTTTCAATCAATGTTTCGTCCGTTAAGGTAATTCGACCTTGGGGAGTGGCCAGCGAACATATTCGCTGCCGGGTGAAATACGATTCGGGTGAGGTCTGGTGATAGTGGCACATGCCCGCAAAGTCGGAGATCTCGTGGGGTTCCAGGGTGAAGGCATATTCCGTTTTCCACTTTTCTTCAGCCATAACCTGCAGGCTGAATACGCGATCCGTGGAAGCTAGGCGATAAACGTGCCCGTTTTGCAGCTGCTGGGCGCGCGATTGGAGGCGTAGTGGCTCCAGAAAGCAATCCCCAAAGCCGACGTCGGCCAGCCACGGTTCCTCGAGATCGACGCGCAGGGCGAGGTGGTCGAATTCGGGTCCGAAGCTGCCCTCCTCGTCCCGGCGAGCGACGCGGCCCGAGAGCAGAGTCACCCGAAATCCAAGCGCGCGCAGAAGAGCGGCAAAGGCTCCATTCAGTTCATAGCAAAAGCCGCCACGGCGTTCGTTCACGATCTTGTGAAGGATGCGCCCTTCATGGCACACGATTTTTCGTCCCAGGTGGATATCGAGATTTTCGAACGGGACGGTGAAAAGGTGGGCGCGATGAAGGGCGCGCAAAAGACTAATATCTGGAAGGTCGATCTTGGGGAGATCACAGCCGGGCATCGGCGACGCATGGTAGTTGATGCGCCGAAGATAGGTATGAACGTCCATGTCGACGGCCAGAGGACGGGAAAGTCCGTCTCTATACCGGTAGTTCTTCCTGCATCCATCCGCCCGCTGCTTCCAACTTGGGCTCGCTCGCTAGATCCAGCACCAATTTCTCCAGAACCAGTCGTTTGCCCGGAGGATTCGAGCGCAGCGCCAGATCTGCCTTCGCGACTAAACGAATCGAGCGTGTCAGTTCGCGCTTCGATTTGTACCGGCGGGCTTGGCGGATGATATCGTCGGCGGCAAACGGCGGCACGCGAAATCCCTGCCACAAGGCCGCCCACAGCATGCGCTGGTCGCGCACGTTGCGCTCCAGGATCACCAGCATCTGGCGAAAGGTCTTGGCCAGCATATAGAGATGGCCGATGGCAGCCTCCTCGCCGTCGCCCGACGAAAGCAGCGCATCGAGAATCGCCAGCGCGCGTACCCGGTCTTTGGACGAGATCGCATCGGTCAACTCATACAACGACCGCTGTTTCGCGGCCAGCACCATCGTTTCGACATCGCCCAGTGTGATTTTTTTCTTTTCGCCGACGTAGAGAATCAGCTTCTCCAGTTCGTTCGAGACCATCATCATGTCGCCGCCCAGCGCGTCCACTAACTCGCGGGCCCCGTCGGCATCGATCTTGACCGCGCCTGTGGCACAATACTCGCCAATCCAGCGGACCGCTTCGCCTTCCTCCACCCGAGACAATTCGACAATTCCGCAAAATGGGCCGAGGTCCTCGCGAATCTTCTGATAGCGATCTTTATCCGTCATCTCCATGCGACGGGCGTCGGCGGGGATGCTGATGTGATCGGCAACAAAAACCACAAGCGCGTCGGGATTCGGATTTTTGCAGTAAGCCTCGATGGCTCCGATTTTTTCTTCATTCGACCCACGGCCAAACAAGGTCTTCACTCCGCGCACGAAGAACACTTGAAAGGGCGCCATCAGTGAGGGCGTGCGCGCCCGATCCAGAACTTCATTTAACGATGTCTCCGCCAGATCGAACTCGAACAAGCCGAAATCACGGGAGTCGGGCGCAACCAGATGCTCAAGGATGGCGTCGCGGCAGCGCTTGCGAAAAAACGCCTCATCGCCCACCAGCACGTAAGCAGGCTTCAGCTTGTGCGACTCGAGTTCAGAGAAAAAGCGGTCGGCCTGACTGAAAGCGCGCATCAATGTCTCTCCAACACTTAAGATTGCTCCGCGACCATCAGTACACCTCCAGGATATTGGCTACCAGGGTGCGCGCGAAATCCCGCGACATGCGATCGACGGCCGGAGAATCTTCCTGAAAGAAGCTTGGGAGATCGCTCGAAATTTCGTACTGTTCGTGAAAAAGATAAGAAGGATTCTCGAAGAGCACTTTGCCCTGACGGCCGGTCAGGGTCACCCGCAGGCTCACTGTGACCAAGGCGCTGACCGCTCGCCCGGTGGTGGAATCGTAAACCAGCGGCGTGGCCGATGCCGACAATACGGTCCCTTGCAGCACCGCGTCCGCATCGGAATGCGCATCATGGATGACATGATACTGGGTGCGAGCATTGAATTCGCGCACCACGGCGTCGGTTAGCAACTGCTCAATGCGGAACGTCCGACTGTGGCTAACGAAGCCCGGGATCGCAATGCTATGAACATCCTGCGGCAGCGCCGCCGCGTTTCCCGCGGTATGGTAGCCGCACCCGGTCGAGATCATCGAGAACAATACAATGCTCACTAAGAGCCTGACTGCAGCCATGGATCTTTTCCTTGTCCTTGTTCTTGTCCACGTCAGCGCGCCGCAGAGGTTCGTCATGCAGAAGCTCACCCTGCGAAAGCTCATTGAATCTGACCTCGCGGACGCGATGCAGTCATGGTTTCGGCGCATTCCACCGCATTCAACGAAGCCACGCGCAGGTTGTCGGTGGTTGCCCAGAGCCACACGCCATTCCTGGAGCTCGCATCGATCGTCAGCGAGACCAGGATTTCCCCTTGACCGGCGGCGCTTACGTTGGTCGGAGTATCTTCCGGAGTGCCGCTCACAGCGACGTGCTCTCCCCCGAGAACCTGCGAAAGGTCGGCTAGCGCAACCGGCTTCTCCATCTCTACATATACAGAGAAGCCGTGCCCGTGGAAGACTGGCGCCTGGAGAACCTGTAACGCGGGCTCCGGGGCACCGGGGGCTATCTGCCGGTAGTGTTGACGGATTCGTCGGGACACTGCTTCCAGAGACAGATTCGATTCGTTCCCATAACGCGCCACCATGTTGAAGGCCACCTGGATATCGAACACTTTCTTTGGCAATTCCTGAAAGGAGAGCAGATTCACCGTCTGCTCGTGCAGTTCGTCCATACCCTTCTGGCCATTTTCTGATGCCGGTTCAAACACGGTGGCAATCATGCGTTCGATTTTGGCAGCCTTCTCGACACGCAAAGCCAGCAGAGCGAGAACCGTAGCTGCAGGATGCGCCACCACCACCGGAGCAGGGTGTAACTCCGGAGCTATGGGTTGGCCGGTCTGGCGCTCGATCCAGGGCGAACGGGTTGATACGCCAGCTTCCTCTTCGAGCGCGAATGAGAGATCGATGATGGTGTCGCCCTGGTCGCGCGCAGCCTTCCAGTTATTGCGCGTGGAGCGCGCGTCGGAGGCGAAGAACGCGAAGTCCACGCGTTCGAATTGCTCCGAGCGAATACTCTGGATAAAGTTCATCTCGTCGCCAACCGCTTCCAGTTGGCCGAGAGTCTCATCATCATCGAGCAGCCGGATATCGACCGCCGGAAAATTCCGTTCGCGCAGGATCTCGGCAATTTCCTTTCCCTTGAGGGACGCGGCGCCAACGATGGCCACACGATAAAGGTTCACGCCGCGGAGATCAGGCGAGCCAGCGAATTTCGAGAGGGGAGTCTTCGAATGCGCACTCATGGAGTCTGAGATGCCTCTCGATACGGCGGAGGTGCAGGCGGAGTCTTGCGATGAAAAATCCACTGCAGGCGCCACAAGACGCCAGACGCCATGTAGAGGATCGCGATGGTGAAAAGCGCCGGCCGGGAAAAAAACCAGATCGAAGCGATGACCACGCCAAACAGCACAATAAGGCGGAAGGGATGGCGCGAACGAAAATCAATATCCTTAAAGCTATAGAAGCGCCAGGTGCTGACCATGAGATAGCCGACCACGACGACCATCATTAACCAGCTCGCCGCCGTTACCCACGAAGTCACAGGCTCGCCCGCCGCGTAGTGGACGACCGCTGCAATCACCCCTGCCCCGGCGGGAATCGGCATGCCCACAAAATATTTCTTGCCCGGACGCCCCGGATTCGAAGGCTGCGGATTCTTGGCAATGTTGAAGCGAGCCAGGCGACTCGCGCCGGCGATAAGGAAAGCGAAGCAGGCGACCGTGCCGAGTTCCGTAATCTTCTGGCGCAGTTGGGGAGCAATGATCAGCGGCAGAAGATGAAATCCCCACACCCATGCGAGCAAGGCTGGGGCAACTCCGAAAGTAATTACATCAGCCAATGAATCCAGTTCGCGCCCGAAATCACTCGCCGTATGGGTCATGCGCGCGATGCGCCCGTCGAGGCCGTCGAACAACACGGCGAACCCGATCGCCTCTGCCGCAAAGTCCAGGTGCCACGGTTCCCCCGCACTGCCGTGGACGGTCTGCAGAATGGCATAGAACCCGAGGGCGATATTCGCGGTGGTAAACAGCGAGGGCAGAATGTACATACCCTTGCGCAATTTTCCCTGCGGACGATCCGATTCGCGACGATTCGGCATCAGCTCTTCCATATTCGATGTCGTATTCAATGACATGTTCGATGAGTCTCTCGAATTCAACAAACCTCCCGCCCGGCAGTTCCGCCGGCAGTAACCGCTTGCTCAACGGGCCGCGTAACCGGCAACACGGCAAGTACAGTCGCTCCGCCCTGCACGCGATCGCCGAGTTTGACTTGGACGGCGGCGTCGCGATCGAACAGCACATCCACGCGCGAGCCAAACTTGATGAGCCCTACCCGCTGGCCGCGTTCAACATGATCTCCCACCTTGAAGTTGAAAACGATGCGGCGCGCGATGAGGCCGGCAATCTGCTTGAATATTACGATACGGCCCTCGCCTTCCACGGTGACGATGTTCTGTTCGTTCTCCTCTGCCGAATGCCCTGACATAGCATTAAGGAACTTGCCGCGCTGATAGCGCACGTCGCGGATCACCCCGCCGATCGGCGAGCGGTTCACATGCACATCGAAAACGCTGAGAAAAATGCTGATCCGGTTCCGTGGAGTTCCGCCACTATTCACCAGCGAAACATCGGTCACCTTCCCGTCTCCGGGAGAAACCACTGCCCCAGGAACGGCAGGAATCTGGCGCTCTGGATCGCGAAAAAACCACAGAAAGAAAGCAGCCAGCAGCACCACCGGAACGGCATAAGGCCATCCCGCCAGCCAGGCGATCACACCCGCAGCCAGAAACGAGCCCACACCATAGAAGTAGCCGTCGCGCACCATGGAAGTTGAGACGATTATAGAGCGAGGCCGCAATATTCTACATAACTGCAATAAAAAAAGGCGCTTAGAAGCGCCCTGGGGGAAGACAGGCATTACCTGCTTTGGTTCGCAGTCTTAATACCGGCCCGATGACTCTAGCCGGTTTGATACGATGCCGAATCTACGCAGACTGCCGCTGAAACTGCGTTTCCAGACTCTGCATCTGGTCTTTGAGGCGCAGCTTAAGCTTCTTTAGCCGCACTTCCTCTAGTTTTTCGTCTTCGGTGAGGTATCGCTTTTCGGTGAGGGATTCCAGCCTTTGGGAGTATTGCGAATGCTCCTGAACCAGTCGCTGGAACTGATCGTGACCGGTCAGGAGTTGCTCTCTTGGAGTCAGCATCCTTGCTAGACCTCCTGCAGTTTGTTACTGCACGGTTAAAAAGTAGCACAGAAATCGGTAGGCGTTCAATGAGATTTCATAGGTATTTTCCACCGGTAGCAGGCGCAATTTAAGCAATTTGCACCGGAAACAGTGCAGAATCTTGCGCTTTTACGTCACGATCCGTGGTCAAAGCGAAGGGAGTAGAGAATGGAGTCCTCTACCGGATCCGCATAATACGCTGACCGGCGACCGACCTCGCGAAACCCATGCTTTTCGTACAGACCGCGAGCTGCCCGATTCGATTCGCGAACTTCCAGCAGAATGGCCGATGCCGCCGCGGCCCGGGCGCGCTCAATCAACTCGCGCATCAATTCGTTGGCGATACCGCGGCGAAGGGCCTCTCTCGCCACCACCACATTCTCAATCTCCCACTCACCAGCGACCGCCGGAGCACAAACGAATCCGCAAAGGGTGCCCCGCTCCTTGCGGCTCTTGCCAGCAGCGGGAGCACCTTCAGGTGGATGTTGGGCTGCCAGTTCGGCAATCAGCACGACTCCACTGCCCACCAATCGGTTGTAGTGTTCAAATGTCCAGTGGGACGCACCCACCGCCTGGCGCTCGATCGCGAGAATTGCGGGCACGTCGTTCAACTCAGCGCAGCGGATAGAAATAAGCATGGAAATTTCAGCGCGCCGGCTTCGAGAAAATTTCCGCGTCCGAATGGCGCAGGTAGTTCGCTTCCAGATCCTCCGGACGAACCGTCTCACCCCGCTGCAGGTGCTCCCACCCCAGCCGTGCAATCACAGCGCTGTCCGGATACGCAATCAGCTCAACCCGATTTCCGGCAGCGCGAGCCGCCTCCGCCAACCCGCCATCGGGTGTAACGACTATGTTTGCGCGAGCTTCGGCAACAAATTCTTCACGGGTCGCAAGGCGCTCACTGTGTCTGCGAGTGGGCGTTACATCGCTGATCAGAAGAAGACCCTCATCGATTTCGTAGTCACCCACATACACATCGCCCCGTCCCGCATCGAGCGCCGCGAGAACCCGGCCATGCGTCGTACTGCCCCGAGCAACCGCTTCCAGTCGCGAGATGGCAACAATAGGTTTCTGCAGCGCCTCAGCCAGAGCCTTGACGGCAGCCAGGCCCACGCGGAGCCCGGTAAACGATCCCGGACCGGATGCGACCGCGAAGGCGGCCAGATCGCTCTTGCTGAATCCATGCTTTCCGAGGAGCGCCGCGATCTGCGGCACCAACTGCGCCGAAAAAGCACCACCGTCGAGGGGCACGACTTCAAGCACGTCGAGTTCGCTCCGCTCCGGCGTCACGCGCGCCAGTGCGATGCTTCCGTTTTTGCCCGAGGTATCGACAGCCAGGAAAAGCATTCAGCTTTCCACCAATTCCAGCAACACGCCGCCGGTGCTCTGGGGATGCAGAAACACATATCGATGCCCGCCCGCGCCGGTCTTAATCTCATTCGATACCAGCCGCACGCCATCGTTCTTCAATTTCGCGACCACGGTCTCCAGATCGGGGACGCGTAAACAAACATGATGCAACCCCTCCCCACGCTTGGCGATGAACCTGGCGATGGCTGAATCGTCCGACGTCGCCTCCAGCAGTTCCAGACGGCTGTCGCCCACGGGAATCATCGCCACTCGAACCTGTTCCTGCTCCACAGTTTCCTCGGGCGAGATGTTCAGCCCCAATTTCTCATAAATAGCCTTGGCCGCACTCAGCGACTTCACCGCGATGCCAAGATGATCGATCTGGAACATTCCCCACTCCTCCCTCACCCGCAAGCCAGCCCAAAATCACGTCGCCCCGGGACGCATGCTCTTCGGGCCGGGCAGACGAATGCGTTCGCCCCTACTTCTTTTTTGCTCCCACAATCTCTTCCACCAAGGAATACGGATCACGTTTATGCTCGGCAATCTCGGCCGCATAGCGTTCGAGGTTGCCGCCGTCCATTTGCGCGCGTGCTTTTTCCAGCATGGCATCGCGCAGCATCTCGATCAGCCGTTCTTGCCAGTTCTCGACGTTCTTCTTGAACACCAGATTTTCTTTCCTCAAGAACATTTCGTAATCGGCAATGGCTTTCGCCAGTTCCGCCGTTCCCGCACCCTCGCTGGCAACGGTCTTAACAATCGGAGGAGTCCAGCGATCATGTCGCGTGGCCAGCGATTGCATGGCGCGAATCTCGCGCTCCACGCGTTCCGCTCCATCGCGATCGCTCTTGTTAATCACAAAGATGTCGGCGATTTCCATAATGCCCGCTTTGATCGTCTGCACATCATCGCCCATCCCCGGAACCAGTATCACTATCGTGACATCGGCGAGGCGCACAATGTCGATTTCGTCCTGCCCCACCCCAACCGTTTCGATCATGACCAGGTCTCGCCCGGAGGCATCGAGCACAGTGGCGGCATCCGCCGTGGCGCGCGCCAACCCTCCGAGCGATCCTCGTGTCGCCATGCTGCGAATGTAAATCCCCGGATCGCTGTAGTGATCCTGCATGCGGATGCGGTCGCCCAAAATCGCTCCACCGGTATAAGGACTGGTGGGATCGACGGCGATGATTCCGACAGTTTGCTTTTCTTTGCGATAGAGTTTGGCCAACTGATCGACCAGCGTACTCTTGCCCGCTCCAGGAGGCCCGGTCATGCCAATGACCCGCGCCTTGCCGGTATGCGGAAAAAGCGCCTTGAGAAGATCGGACCAGCCGGGAGCCCGGTTCTCGACAATCGAAATGGCACGAGCCAAGGCTCGGGCGTCGCCAGAGCGCAAACGGTCGGCAAGAGTTGTACTGGGCTGAGTCAAACAGGATAGTGTAGCAACCAACATCGATCAGCGTTCACGCAATTCTGTTTCTCACTTCTGTTTGTCACCACAGAGTCACGGAGAAAACCTTGAAGTTCACCGCCCGATCGCCGTCGGATGCTTAGGCTGGTAGAGCCCAATCTTTCCGCCGCCAGGCAGAGAGATCGTAGTTACGCTGCCCCAGCGCTCCTCTTTCACAGCGCCGCACTTGACCTTCTTCGCCTTCAGCGATTCCATCTCGGCCTGCAGGTCGTCGCACATGAAGTAGAGCTCGTGCAGATCGTTCTTCCCGGACGGGTGAAACGCAACTTCGGCGGGCGGAAGCGCAAAAATCAGCCATCCATGCCCCGCATCCACCGCAGGAAATTTGAGAACATCGCGAAAGAAAACGCGATCGCTTTCCGGGTCCTTGCTATAGACGATGACATGAGATCCGGTGATCATTGCAGCTCCCCCTCGCTCTGGTGGATAGCAGACACTCCAGCCCCCTTACGATTTGTCGTCCCGAGCGAAGCGAGGGATCTGCATTTTGCGGCGGACTGCAGATCCCTCGCTTCGCTCGGGATGACAAAATTTAGGTGAGCGATGCTAGTCCTTCAGCAATTGCCGTGCAATCACCAGACGCTGGATCTCGCTCGTGCCTTCGCCAATCGTGCACAGTTTCACGTCGCGATAAAACTTCTCCGCCGGGTAGTCCTTGATGAACCCATATCCACCATGGATTTGCACGCCTTCATTCGCGCATCTTACAGCTACTTCACTGGCGTAAAGCTTGGCCATTGACGATTCCAGCGTGGTCTTCATGCCCGCATCTTTCATCGCGGCGGCGCGCAAGGTTAAAAGCTTGGCCGCGTCGATTTCGGTTGCCATGTCGGCTAGTTTCCATTGGATCGCCTGGAATTCCGAGATGGGCTTGCCGAATTGCTCACGCTCTTTCGAATACTTCAGCGCCGCGCTGTACGCGCCTTCGGCCATGCCCAGCGATAATGCGGCAATCGAGATACGCCCACCATCCAGGACGCGCATGGCATCGATAAATCCGTTGCCTTCTCCACCCAGCAGATTCTCCGCCGGCACAAAGCAGTCTTCGAAGATCAGTTCGGCCGTATCGCTCGCGCGCAGGCCGAGTTTGTTTTCTTTTTTCCCGGCGCGGAATCCCCTGGCATCCTTTTCCACGATGAAGGCCGAGAGCCCATGCGTATGCGCGGCGCGGTCGGTCACTGCCAGCACAACGATGACGTCCGCATAGTGGCCGTTGGTGATGAAGGTCTTGGTGCCGTTGAGAACCCATCCCCCTTTTGCCCGCGCCGCCACCATGCGCGCGCTGCCGGCGTCCGACCCTGCCGACGGTTCGGTTAATCCCCAGGCACCGATGTATTCGCCGGTCGCGAGTTTCGTCACATACTTCTTCTTCTGCGCTTCGTTTCCCGCCACGTAAATGTGATTCGAACACAGTGAAGTGTGCGCAGCCACAATGATGCCGACCGAGCCGTCGACGCGTGAGAGTTCAGCGATAGCCGTGGCATATTCCACGTAGCCCATGCCGGCACCGCCATATTCAGGAGGAAAAATAGTACCCATCAGACCGAGCTTGCCCAGTTCCTTGATCGTCGAGAGGGGGAATTCACAGGCTTCATCCCACCGCAGGACGTTGGGGGCAATCTCGCGTTCGGCAAACTCGCGCACGCTCTTTTTGAGGTGCAGTTGCTCTTCGTTGAGCTGGAAGTCCAATGATTCTCTCCTCTGTATACAACCGGTTTATGACAACCGACTTACGACCAGAATGTCTTACCGTGGACGCGCCACAGCCTTACGTGAGGCCCTGTGGCTCGCGCTCAATTTGCAGGTTGGGACGCCGCGCGCGGGGATGGCGCAATTAGGTTATTTCCCAACTTTTTATTTAAGCATGGACGGCAACAATCACGAAATGCTCGTACCGACCGGTTGGCTTGGCAGGTATCCCGGAATGCATGAACAGGCGCCAGTTTCCTCTTCTGATGGATCAAATGATGAATCGATTCCTAACCTCCTAACGCTTTCATGAAAAGGATTTCCGGGGTATACTCGGTTGGATTATTGGAGTGCTAGGTTCTCGAACCTTCCCCTCGACAACCTTAGGCGGAGTGTTGCCTTTGACGTGTTTTGAGGTGCACTCCTTCCGCTGGCTCTCCGAATCCAGGTAATCGTTGATGGACGAGCGCGACCGCAAGGGCAATGATTCCGATAGCCCGACGATGCCCGGCACCCGTTTGCCCGACGATGTGGTCGCAGCTCTGACGCCACCGCCTCTCTCCCATGCGCCCATGTCTGATGCGGCGACCTCGCCGCAAGGGACTGCGATCTCGGGCGTGTCGCCCGCTCTTCCCTACGCCCGTCAGAACGCAAGTCCAGTTCCAACCTCAGGGCGCCCCATCAGCAACATTTCCGCCTTTCAGGGTCTGCAGCCCGGTGTCCTTTTCGGAGGCCGTTACGAAATTATGGGCGTGCTGGGCCAAGGCGGCATGGGGGCTGTGTACAAGGCTCGCGACCGCGAACTCGACCGCCTGATTGCGCTCAAGGTGATCCGTCCCGAACTGGCGACCGATCCGGCAATTCTGGCGCGCTTCAAACAAGAGCTCATTCTTTCCCGCAACATCACGCACAAGAATGTGGTCCGGATTTTCGACCTGGGTGAGGCCGACGGCATCCGTTTCATCAGCATGGAGTACGTCGACGGCGAGGATCTGCGCACGATACTGCGCCGCGACGGAAAGTTCTCGCCCAAGGATGCGATTACGGTCGTGGAACAAGTGTGTCGCGCGCTCGATTCCGCGCATTCAGAAGGAGTGATCCATCGCGATTTGAAGCCGCAGAACATCATGCGCGACAAGAATGGCCGCATCGTAGTGATGGACTTCGGCTTGGCGCGCTCGCTGGGCGATTCCGGCATGACCCAGACTGGCGCGATTGTCGGCACGATGGAGTACATGTCGCCCGAGCAGGCGATGGGCAGTACGCTCGACCAGCGCTCCGATATTTTCAGCGTCGGACTGATCTTCTTCGAACTGCTTACTGCGAAGGCTCCCTATAAGGCTGACACTGCCATTGCCAGCCTGATGAAACGCACGCGCGAGGAGGCACAATCTGCTTCCGACGTCGATGCTTCTGTTCCCAAGTCCCTGAGCGCGATCGTGAGTCGTTGCCTGGAGCGAGAGCCGGCCAACCGCTATCACTCGGCCGTCGAACTGTTGCAGCAATTGACCACATGGGAAGCGAATCCCAACATCAGCGCCGAGACTCTCTCGCAGATGATTTCGCACCCCATCGTGCGCCGGTCGCGCTTCAGCCTCGATCTTCCAGGAAAGAGCTGGATGTGGATTGCGGGAACGGTGCTGGTCATCGTCCTGGCCAGTTTCGCCGGACGCATGCTGCTGAATCGCGTCGGACCGTCTCCGATCGAGATTGTCCAAGGCATCCCCTCGCTCAAACAGGGCAAGTACGTGGCGATCCTGCCGCTGAAACTGATTGGGGACCAGAAAACCCTCGGCTACGTGGCCGACGGCATTCAGGAAGCACTCGCCACCAAGCTGTTTCAGCTGAAAGAAATCCATCTGGCGTCGTCTGACGCAATTGATAAGGCAGTTGCAAAGAATCTGTCGCCCTCCAAGCTCGCCCGCGAACTGGGCGTCAACCTGGTATTGCAGGGCAGCGTGCAGGGCAATGCTGACCAGCTTCGCGTGACCCTGAGCCTCGATGATGCCTCTAGCGGCAAGCGCGTCTGGAGCCAGGAGTTTTCTGGTGCGCCGGGCGATGTGCTCACGCTTGAAGATCAGGTCTACAGCAATGTCGCCACCGCCCTCGCCCTCAAGCCAACCGATGAAGAACAGGCCCGGGTTGGCGCTCACCCCACAGAGAACGCGAAGGCCTATGATCTCTACCTGCAAGGGCGTAACACGCTGCACAACGGTCACAGCCCGGATGCTTATAAACAGGCGGTAGGGTTGTTCGAACAGGCTATCGACAAAGACCCGAATTTCGCCCTGGCTTATACCGGACTCGCCGACTCGAGCATCCGCATGTATGGAGAAACCAAAGAGAGCATTTGGGCCCAGAAGGCGACTCTCTCAGCGCAGCAGGCCGAGCGCCTCTCCAACAATCTGCCTGAAGTTCACCTCTCACTAGGCAGCGTGTACGCCAACACGGGAAAGAACACGGAGGCGGTTGCCGAACTGAAAAAGGCATTGGCGTTGGCGCCAAACTCGGATGAAGCCTATCGCAATCTGGGGGACGCCTACATCCGCGCTGGCCAGACGGATGAAGGCATTGCCGCCTTCCAGAAAGCGGTCGCCGCCAATTCTTACAATTGGCTGAACCAAATTGCTCTGGGTAAGGCCTACATTGAGCTTGGCGACACCACAAAAGCACTCCCTGAGTTTCAGAAGGTCACAGAGCTCGCGCCCGACAATCCCCTGGGCTTCGAAGGAATCGGCTCGGTCTATCTGCGAGATGGGAAGTGGAGCGAGGCTATAGCGCAATATCAGAAGGCTCTTACGATCGCTCCGGACTCGGCCACTTACTCCAACCTCGGCACGGCTTATTTTTTCCTGAAGAACTACGATCAAGCCACCAAGATGTACGAAAAGGCCGTGGAAATGACGCCGAATAACGAAGAGCTGTTGGGGAACCTGGGCGACTCCTACCGTTGGTCAGGGCACTCCGACCAGGCCTCAGCGGCCTACGCCAAAGCAATCTCGCTGGCTTTTCAAGGCCTTCGGGTAAACCCGAAATCGGCCAGTATCATGGGTGATCTCGGGATTCTCTACGCCAAGAAGGGCGATGCTGCCAACGCGCTGCAGTACACAAATCAAGCTCGCGCGATCAGGCCGGATGACTTGCAGTTGATCTACTACGAGGTCCAGGTGAAGACTCTGATCGGGCAGCCCGAGGAAGCATTGAAGGCGTTGCGGCTGGCGCTGGAAAAAGGCTGGTCCCCGCAGGAGGCCTGGACTGATCCTGAGCTTCAGAAGCTCCAGGCTCTCCCGCAGTTCTCACAATTGGTGAAAGAATTCTCGAAGAAAACCCACTAGGAGTTCCAGCGGTTTTTCCACACTTTGCGGCGCGAAACCAACGCTCCGAGTCCCGTAACCATGAAAGCAATCGTTCCCGGCTCTGGAGTCGCTCGAGTCGAGTTGCTGCCATGTCCGTTAAAAGTCAGCCCACTTGGCCAGCACCCGCCTTTACAGGAGAGAGAAATTTCGAAGTTCGCCCCGTTTGGAATCCCACGGTCTTTCCAAAGGGCACGATCGGAGTTTGTCAGCAGAATCTCCACCGAACCGTTCTTCAAGGTCGTGACGGTGCAACTCGAGAACAGGGATGAGTGACAGCTGATATTGGCCGCCGCTACACCGCTCTCAATGAGGGTCATCGAGTTCCAGTTAAATCCGCTCTCGTTGGTGAAAAACAAATTACCCGATCCGCCCTCGGGCACTGTGAACGTAAAATTCGCGCCGACACCCACACACAACGGGCACGGCCCTTGCGCAACATTGCCGCCCGCTGCGCCGTGAATAATGATTTTCGGATCTTGAATCGGGTCGGCGAAGGCCATTGCCGACGCCATTACGACGAGTAAGGTCAAGGCACAGATCTGAGAGATTTTCATCGATGTTTTCCTATTCACCAAAGGAATCCAGCTGGGTTAATCTTTTCCCAGCTTTCGGGGAGTGGGGCGAGATTAGCCTGTTGGAAACGCAGGGTCAAGCGGAAACGGGCATATTTCCTAAGAATTTTCGAGGTTGTAGGCAAACTATTGCGCACCGGAGAAAAGCTATGCAACCCTCTGCAGTTCTCGCCAAATAGGTAGTGCATTGCATTGCACATCGGCCACAAAAAAGCCGGAGCCCGAAGGCTCCGGCTGTCCAGTTGGTTGTGTGCCCGGATAAAAAAACTCTAGCTACTTTAAGTAGAGACTAGCTCTGCCGCGTCTTCTGCTCGCGCGCTAGGCACTCCGCCGTGGTCGCACCGTCAAGTCCCGCACCTGCGCAAGAATGCTCGACATTTGCATTCCATTCAGCTGTGACAGATAGGGCAAGACTTCCGCGACGAACTGGTCTTCCATCAACTCGCGCACTTCTTCCTGGCGATTTCGCTCTCCACCGGAAAGCAGATCAGGAACGCTGACCTCGAGAGCGCGAGCCAAGCGCTCCAGCGAAGACAGGGTGGGCGTGGCTTTCTCATTTTCGATTTTGGATACGTAAGTCCGAGGCACCGACATGCGCAGCGCCAGTTGTCGCTGGCTAAGGCCATTGCGCAATCGAAGTGACCGGATAGAGTGCGCCAGTTTGAGATGCCCGCGTCCGTTAGAATCGACGTTCACGGGCAACACTTCTGGCACTGGAGTCATGGCGGCGATCTCCGCCTCGTCCTCATCCAATGACAGATGACAACGCCGGCAAAGACTATTTGATGTGCGGAATTGCACCAAGAGACAACGGTCGCAGCGTACAACTTCCCGTGAGTCCACGGGCGTTAATGTAGTGGCCATTCAGGTTTTGCGAGTGCCAGAGCGGGGGCTACTCTCAAAGCCAACTGTTGCGTAATCTGCGGCATTGGGCCTGTGGATGTCAAGACAATAATATGAGAAACAAAGCGCTTATCGAAACGATGCCATAATTGGCGAGCCGAAATCAGCATCAATGAAGGGTAAAGCGATGGATCAACGCGAAAGCGCGTGGTGTTTACTAACTGAGTTCACGCAATCGGAAAGTCTGCGGAAACATGCACTCTCAGTCGAAGCTTGCATGCGCGCCTATGCTCGAAAAGCGAACGCCGATGAAGAATTGTGGGGCTTGGTGGGCTTGCTCCACGACTTCGATTACGAAAAATATCCCAGCGTCGAGGAACACCCATATAAAGGCTCTGAGATTCTGAAAGAACGCGGCTATTCCGAGGAAGTGCGCCGCGCCATCATGTCGCATGCCGAATACACCAGCGTCGCGCGCCTTTCGCCGATGGAAAAAACCCTGTTTGCGTGCGACGAACTCGCCGGATTCATCACCGCCTGCGCGCTGGTAAAGCCGGGAAAATCCCTGGCGGAAGTCGAAGCCCCATCGGTCCGGAAAAAAATGAAGGACAAGGCCTTCGCCCGAAGCGTTCACCGCGAAGACATTGTCGAAGGCGCAGCTGACCTCGGCTTGGATCTCGAAGCGCACATCGCTTTCTGCATCGAAGCCATGAGAGCGATCGCGCCCGAACTGGGATTGGATGGCTCGGCAGCGCAGCCCGCTTAGGAAGTCCGCTCAGAATGCAGCAACGCTATTTTTTCGTAACGTTCTTCGTCTTCGTGTCGCCACCGAGCAGTCCAAATATCCGCAATTGCTTGTTGCTGGCCACAAATACCTGGCCGTTCGCCACCACCGGTACCAGGTTCGCATTGCCCCCCAGGTTCGGCCATGCGCCCGCAGTCTTGGCAAATATCTGCTTCATCGGTTTCTTGGCATCGGGATTGAACGCGAGCAACCGAAGCGGCGCCGATGGACTATTTGCCGGACGCGCCAGCGCCCAAATAATCGGATTGGAAGTGCCATTCGAAGAAATTGAAGTGAAGAATCCAGGATCCTGTCCGCCCCCGATCGAAACCGACGTGCTCTTCAATTGCAACGATACGCCGGGCGACGTGAGTACGCTCCACACCCCTATGACGTTTCCGCCACTGCTCACAACCCTGGCCAAGCCGTCCGTCGGATCCACATAATACGACTGCCCGCACCAGCAACCGCCAATCGAATAGGTGCCTAACACATGATTCGTCAGTGGCGAGTAACCACCCAGGCTGTCTTCGTTCATCAGAAACATGTTTCCGTCTTTACCGGCCGCCACCGCCAGATGCGGTATGGCACCCGGCTGATCAGGCAGCACGAGAACTCCACCCGAACCGAAATCCACATCGCCTTGGTCGAGGCTCACTTGGTCGTCTGGAGTAAACAGGCCAAGCACGGTGGTGAGCGTAGGCGACATCTTGACCACGCTCTCTTGCAGGTTGGTGACGCCGTCGTAAGTATCGGGATCCGAGTTTCCGGTCACGAACAGGATGTTGCCCGCATCGTCAGTCGCCGGTCCGTATCCTGACATCCAGATGGAAGAAAGAAAAAAAGTGTCCTTGTCAGTTGCCTGCAGATCATTAAGCTGGTTCGACGGAAACGGAGTCAGCGATCCGGCCGTCCAACCCAGCAGCCAGCCGCGAGAGAGGTTCGCCCCAAAATCGCAAAAGCTGCCAAATCCAGCATAAATATTGCCGTTCGCGAGCAACAAGCCCGGCCGCTGCCGCTGATAGGTCGCGTTGAAATTGAAGGTTGTTCCATTATTCAGCGTCTGCGATGCTGCCACCACTTGCGGCGTCACTTTGTCAGTGAGACTTCCCAGATCTAGCGCGTGAAGACGGTAGGCTGGCCCTTTGGTATCCCGCGTATACACCATCACGTACAACGTGTTGCTGCTGAGATCGATCACCGGCGTCGAATTGATCCCAACCCTTGGCCCGTTGTTCGTGCATCCCAGCGGATATCCCACCGGCGTTCCAAAGTTCGGACTTAACAGCACGGTGCCCGTTTGCGCATCGATGGCATACACCGTGTTGTTTTCCGTTGCCACATAAACCACATCGTGGGTGCCCTGATACGCTCCGGCGGTGATCAGCACGCCGGGCACGACCAGCGGCTGCGCGTCCACCTGGTCATCGAGCTTCACGGTCTGCAATCGGCCGAAGGTCTTGTTCGTCACGTTCGCCGGCGTCAGCACTGACTCATGCTGATTCCAGCCGGTGCGGTAGTTGTCGTTGTGATAGGTCGTGACCGCCGTCTGGGCCGAGGCCAGCAACGCAGTCGCGCTGATAAAGGCAAGTAAGGCCGCGCCGATGCGGCAATTCCTTGGACGATTCCGTGGCATGGTCTGATCCTTAATTTGTATCTTTAATCTCGATCCTTCAACCATCTCTGGATTCTGTTCTCGGACGCTAGTACCGATGATTTCGATCAGTCCCCTGTCTTACGGATCGAGTGCAACGCAACAGAAGACCACCCGAACCTTTGCCGCAGCTTCGGGGGATGAAACCGCGAGCCCGCCGAGTCTAATGGAATTGGAAGCAGCCTGTAAATAACGATTTTGTTTCTATGGGAGGCGCCGGACCTATGCACTTAATGCGCAAACATTAGCAGTTTCCAAATCGATATAGGAACGTTTCTGATCGCCCGATGACGTCATTCTTACCGCACCCGGTGGGCAAGCTTGCCACTGGAGATCAAATCCGCGATGCGCGCAAAATCCTGATACATCACGCGGTCCTTATCCATCGTCGCGCATACCGATCGGATGGCCGCATGCGCCTGTTGCAGCAGCTTCGAAGTCTTCAGCGGCGCGAGGAAGTCCAGCGCCTGCGCCGCCGCCATGGCCTCGATGGCCAGTGTGTTGCGCGTGTTCTCCACTACCCTCTTCAGCTTGTTCGCCGCAGTCATGCCCATCGAAACGTAGTCTTCTTTATTCCCCGAAGTCGTAATCGAATCGACCGACGCGGGATGCGCGAGCACCTTGTTCTCGCTCACCAGCGCAGCCGCAGTGACCTGCGGCATCATGAAGCCAGAGTTCATTCCCGCACCCGGCGCGAGAAATGGGGGTAACCCCTCACTCAGCGCGGGGTTCACCATGCGCTCCAGTCGCCTTTCGCTGATACCGGCCAGCGCGCTCAAGGCAATCGCCAGGAAGTCGAGCGCGAACGCGAGCGGTTGACCGTGAAAATTTCCGCCAGAAAGCACGTCGCCTTCCGCGTCCATCGCCTTCGGATTCTTCACGAACACCAGCGGATTATCAACGGCCGAGTTCGTCTCCGTCTCAAAGACAGCTCGGCAATGGGCAATCGTATCGCGCACTGCTCCATGCACTTGTGGGATGCAGCGTAAAGAGTAAGCATCCTGCACACGGCCGCAGTCGCGATGCGAATCGCGGATCTCGCTCCGCTCGAGCAGACGGCGGAGGTTCGCTGCAGTTTGGATTTGTCCGGCATGCGGGCGGGCATTCTGTATACGCTCGTCGAAAGCGACGTTGGTTCCCTTGAGCGCATCACATGCCATCGCACCAATTACGTCCGCGGTGTCGACCAGCGTCTCAGCCGCAAGCAGCATCAGCACGCCGACCGCGAGCATGGCTTGCGTGCCGTTGATCAGCGACACCGCTTCTTTTGCTTCGAGCACCAGCGGTTTAATCTGCGCGCGCTTGAATGCATCGGCGCTAGCGATCCGCGCACCTTTCTCCGCTTCATGAATGCATTCGCCCTCACCGATCAACGCCAATGCCAGATGCGCTAGCGGAGCAAGATCGCCGCTCGCTCCCACGCTTCCCTGCGACGGGACCATCGGAATCACGCCGCGATTGAGCATTTCGCATATGGTGTCGATGGTGATAGCGCGCACTCCCGAGTTGCCTTTGGACAACGAATTGGCACGCAGCAGCATCATGGCACGCGTGTCAGGAATTGAAAGCGGTTCGCCCACGCCGACGGCGTGCGAGCGTACCAGGTTCACTTGTAGCTCGCGAACCTGATTCCCCACGATGTGAAAGTCGCTCAGTTTTCCGACACCGGTAGTGATGGCGTAGGAAATCTTATTGTTAGCAACGAGCGCATCGACCACGGCGCGAGCGCGGTTGACGGCCTCGCGAGCATCGGGAGCGAGGAGTACTGGGCGCTTCTCGACGGCGACTTCGCGCACCGACTCAAGCGTCAGATCGTTTCCGTTAATGTGCAGAGCGTTCACTTGGAGTTCCCGGTTATCAGTTATCAGTTGTTAGTTTTCAGTTCTTGCAAAATTACTTTGAAGGGATACAGCGTTGCCTTCATCACACCCTTCTTCACTACCGGATCGTCATTCATGATGCAACTGGCGGCGTCTTCCGATTCGGCGCGGAAAACGGCTAGGCCCATCGTGTGGTCGTCGGTCGTGAGCGTGCGGCCTACGAGGATGATTGTGCCTTGCGCGTGAAGGCCCTGAAGGTATGCGAAATGTTCCGCAACTACCGCCTGTTCGGCTGCGGTCGGGCCGGTACGGAGCATGTCTCCGCGGACGAGTTGAAGTTTGTAGAGGAACTCCTGCATCGACGCTTTCCTTTTCTATTCTTCTTTGACTGCCGCGCGGAACACTTGCATGTATTTCACCGGCAGCGGTCGCGGTTTCATTTTTGCATTGGCTACGATGTGCGTGGTCTCGCCTTCGGCCAGCAGGGCGCCGCTCGACGCGTTTCGCAGTTCGTAGGCGAAGCGGATTACTTTTGCTCGAACGTGTTTCAGGCGCGTTCGCACGACGACCTCGTCATCATAGTGCACCGGCGCCTTGTAACGGCACTGCGCATCGACCACAGCGATGAAGCAGCCATCTTCGCTCTCCATATCTTTATAGCTGAAGCCCAACTGGCGAAGAAGTTCCACCCGCCCAACTTCGAACCAGATGAAATGATTGGCGTGATAGACAACGCCCATCTGGTCGGTTTCGGCGTAGCGCACGCGGATCCGGGTTTCGTTAACCGACGCTTTTCCACTTATATTTACGGACATCGATGTATGCGACTTGCCCACCGATTTGCTCATCGGCCCGTCCAATTTGGTTTGCGCTTTTCCAAGAACGATTCGATGCCTTCGCGGAAATCGGCGGTTTCTCGAATACCTGCATTCTCGCGGATGGCGCTGTCGATCTGTGAATCAAGTTCGGCGCGGGCGTGAGCGGTCAGCAGGCGCTTGGTGTGAAGTAAGGAGAGCGGACTTAACTCCGCTAATTGCGCGGCTAGTTCGCGGGCTCGGTCGAGCAACTTTTCCAGCGGAACGATTTCGTTAATCAGGCCCATCCTCAGGGCATCGGATGCGTCGAAGATGCGTCCGGTGAGCAGGAGGTCGCGGGCGGTTTTCTCGCCGATTTGGCGCAACAGGAAAGTTGCGACGATGGCGGGGACGAATCCGATGCGGACTTCGGTATAGCCAAACTTGGCGTCGGGTGCGGCTAGCGTGAAGTCGCAGAGCAGGGCAAGTCCGGTGCCTCCAGCGATGGCGGCGCCGTTGACTGCGGCGATGGTTACTTTGGGAAATTCGTAGAGCGAACGAAAGAGGCGCGCCATGATTTGCGAGTCTTCGATATTTTGTTCGCTCGTGCGGCCTATAAGAGATTTGAGGTTGTCCAGGTCCATGCCGGAGCAGAAGGCCTTCCCTGCCCCGGTGACAATGAGGATGCGAGTTGGGGAATTGTTCACTTCGTCGAGGGCGCGAATCAGATCTTCAATTAGCTCGTAGCTGATGGCATTGCGTTTGTCTGGGCGATTGAGGGTGATGGTCGCGACTGCGGAGTCGAAAGTGACGTTGAGCGTTTTGTAGGTCATATCTTCAATCCGCCGCCGATGAACTCTTGTAGCGGGCTCCGATCTCGGCGGTTGCCCGCACTAGGGCATCCAGTGACTTTAACTGTGGCAATTGCGCGCCGTTGGTGCGCAGAGTCTCGATCACGGTTTCCGTAGCGACGTTCCCGACCAAGTCATCCTGCGCAAAGGGGCACCCGCCCAGGCCGCCGATCGCGGAGTCGAAGCGACGACAACCGGCATCGTAGGCTGCAATGATTTTCGCCGCAGCCTGGTCGGGACGACTGTGCAGGTGAACCCCGATTTCGAGATAGTCGTACTTGTCGATCACGGCCGAAACAACTTCACGAATTTTTTCTGGCGGCGCTACGCCTACCGTGTCGGCTAGCGAGATCGTGCGAATTTCCTGGATCTCTAACAGGCCGACGGCTTCGACTACTTCTTCGACGGTCCAGGGATCGTTATAGGGATTGCCGAAGGCCATGGAAATGTAGACGACAGTGTCGAGGCCAGCTTCGTCGGCTTTCTTTTCGATCTTCTCCAATTCTTCGATCGCGTCTTCCAGAGTTTGCCGCTGATTATTTTCGAGAAATGTCGGCGAGATCGAATACGGAAAACCCAACGTGCGCACCTTCTCCGTCGCGATGGCGCGCTGCGCGCCTTTTTCATTGACCACGATGCCGATGATTTCCACGTCGTCGGGCGGGAGGAGTTCTTTCAGAACCTCTTCCGAGTCGGCCATTTGCGGAACGGCGTTCGGCGAAACAAAGCTGACCGCATCAATGTGCTTGAACCCGGCGGAGATCAGTGCCTGGAGATAGTTTACTTTCAGATCGACAGGGATCTGGCCTTTGAGGCCTTGCCAGGCATCGCGGGGGCATTCGATCAACTTGGCTTCTTCGAACATTTTTCACCACGGAGACACAGAGGCACGGAGAAAACCAGGTACCTTATAAAACCTTTCTTACTATTCCGCCCTTCACCAGCACTGCTACGTTGAAGTTAATGATCAGGCCGATGCGCTTATGAGTCAGCTTCAGATAGGTGAGCAATTGCGCGTCGTGAACTGGCAGAAGATGCTCTACGCACTTCAGTTCTAGAATTACTGCGTCTTGAACGATGAGGTCCAACCGATACCCGCAGTCAAGTTTGGCTCCTTTGTATTCAATCGGCAGTGCCATCTGGCGCTGAAAAGCGAGGCCTCGCAGATTAAATTCGCGGCACAAACATTCCTCGTAGGCAGATTCAAGAAGGCCAGGTCCAAGAGCGCGATGTACTTCGATCGCAGCTCCGATAGTCTTCTCCGTAAGATCCTCATAAAGAAGTTTGCTCCGTGCCTCCGTGTCTCCGTGGTAAATCATGTTTGCAGCACTCCCACCTTGAACTCCGCCACTTCAGGATTCAAAGACGCCGCTTCCAGCGCTTGCGTGATGGCTTGCCGCGTTTCCATGGGATCGATAATCTTGTCGATCCACAGGCGGGCAGCGCCGTAGCGTGGGTCAGTTTGTTCTTCATAGGTTTTCTTGGTTGAGTCAAAAAGTTCTTTTCTTTCCTCTTCGCTCAACTTTTTCCCGCTGCGCTCCAACTGCTTCACCTTGATTTCCACCAGCGTGCCGGCAGCGGCGTCTCCGCTCATGACGGCGTATTTCGCGGTGGGCCAGGCAAAGACGAAGCGCGGGTCATACGCTTTGCCGCACATGGCGTAGTGTCCCGCGCCGAACGAACCACCGACGATCACCGTGATCTTGGGCACCACAGAATTCGATACCGCATTTACCATTTTTGCCCCCGCCTTGATGATGCCGCTCCACTCCGCATCGCGCCCGACCATGAAGCCGTTGACATCGTGGAAGAAAACCAGCGGAATCAGGTTCTGGTTACAATCCATGATAAAGCGGGCAGCTTTTTCGGCGGACTCGGTGTAGATAACACCACCAAACTCGACCCGCTTGTGGCCCTCATGGTCGGTCTGGTGCGCGTGCAGTTTCTGGTTGGCGACAATGCCTACAGCAAACCCTCCAATGCGAGCGTAACCGCAGATCAGCGTCTTGCCGTACTCCGGCTTATATTCGTCGAAGCGGCTTCCGTCAACGATACGCGCCAGGATTTCTTTCATGTCGTAGGGACGCGCCGGCGAGGCGTCGTACGCACCGTAAATCTCTTCCGCTGGCATCGCCGGTTCCACAGGCTGTTTGCGATCCCACAGAGACTGGCGTCGATATCCCCACTTTTCAATGAGCGAACGAAGACGGGCAATGCAGGCGTCATCATTGGGCTCGCGGAAGTCAACGGTACCGCTGATCGCGGAGTGCATGGCGGCTCCGCCCAATTCTTCGGCGGAAACTTTCTGCCCGATCGCGGCTTGCACCAGCGCCGGGCCCGCGAGAAACAAGCCGCTGCCGTCGGTCATGAGAACGTGATCGCACATCACCGGCAGATATCCGCCGCCCGCCACACACATGCCCATGATGGCGGCAATCTGCGGAATACCCATGGCAGACATGACCGCATTGTTGCGGAACACGCGGCCAAAATCGTCCGTATCGGGAAAGACATCTTCTTGCAGCGGGAGAAAGACTCCCGCGGAATCGACAAGATAGATGGTGGGAACACGATTGTCGATGGCGATGTTTTGCGCGCGAATAACTTTTTTCGCGGTCATCGGAAAGAACGCGCCAGCTTTAACGGTGGCGTCGTTCACGATGAGCATGACCATGCGGGTATGGATGCGGGCGAGTCCGGTAATGACGCCGGCGGCGGGGGCACCTCCCCATTCTTCGTACATTTTGTGCGCGGCATAAAGGCCGAGTTCGAAGAAAGTTCCGGGATCGGCAAGAAGGTTTATTCGCTCGCGGGCGGTTAGGCGCGCCTTGGCATGCTGACTTTCGATGGCTTTCGGGCCTCCGCCTTCGCGGATTTTTTCCTCTTCATTTCGCACCTGCGCGACCAGGTCCGCCAGCGCCCTCATGTTGGATTCAAAGCGCAGAGAACTGGGGTCGAGTTTGGTAGGAATGATGTTGTTGATGTTAAGAGCCGTGGATTCGGTATGTTCGCGCATGAGGGCAGACATCCAACCAGTCACGAAACTACTTACTATACCAGCGGCCGTGACCAGCGGCGATTCGCAGCGTGTCGGCCCGAGATCGGTGCGACAATCGCCGCCGCGCTCGCGGCCGGTACTAACCCCCAGGTACCTCGCATCACGCCTTGCCGATCCATTTACAATGCAGCCTCGTGAGTACTTTTGAACTTCACCCGACGTTCTGTTTCACGCTGCTGGGTACGTTCGTGATCTACGCATGGACGCGTCCGTCGCGGCCCGCATGGCTGGCAGTCCTCGTCATTGCCGCTGGATTGCGTACTGCATGCGCCAAGTTGATGGGCGGATTGGGCACGTACTACGGTGTCTGGTGGATCAACTGGGGAGCGTTTCTCGGCCTCGCGAGTTTAATGGTTTTGGTCGCTCAGGTTGTCCGATCGCGCGGACTGAGTAGTGCCGAAAGAAAATTTTATCGCAGCACATTTTATGCCGGCGCAGTCTTTCCTCTCTGCAGTTTGCTGATCGGCTATACGGTTCCGCTGTCGGTATGGCTTCGCCCCAGAACCTACGACGCTTTCCTGCTGGCGTTTGATAGCGGCCTCGGATTTCAACCAAGCTTCATCCTGGGACGGCTTCTGTTGAAGAGCTCCCACTCGTGGGGTCTGACAACGGTCATCTATTACGTCCTGGCACTCATTACCTGCATTCTCTACGCATCCTACCTGGCCGCCGGTCGTGCCCACAAACGGCAGCCGGTAATGATTCTCGCGCTGTTGCTTTCTCTGATGGTTGTAGGTTCTGCCGAGTATCTGATCTACCCGGCAGTTGGTCCCGGCCATGCATTTGGTGACTTATACCCTCGGACTCCACCGCTGCTGACGCAGATCACGATTCAACCCATGGCGGCGCCCGACGCGCCCCGCAATTGCATGCCGTCGCTTCACCTGGCGGGCGCCTTGGTGATCTGGTGGAACTCATGCTCTTGGCCGCGCTGGGGACGATGGCTGGCGGGCCTGTTCGTTTGGGCAACAATCTTTGCCACGCTGGCGCTGGGAGAACACTATTTGGTGGACCTCGTAGTCGCGGTTCCATTTACGCTGGTCTTCCAGGCGCTATGGACGGTGTCGATCCCGCTTGCACAGCCTGCTCGCCGCACTCCCCTGGTTGTCGGGATCGTACTCAACGTTGCTTGGCTAGTATCGCTTCGCTATGGCTTGCGGGTTTGGCTGATTTCGCCTTTGATTTCATGGGGTCTAATCCTGCTGACCGTCGCTTGGTGCCTGGTGCTGCAGAGAAGACTGAGCAACACCGCCTGGCGCTCCGTGCGCGACGCTGGCGACAGAGCGGACTCTGCCTCCCCCTGTCGCTAGCGGAGCCGTAAACTGAGGGCTTCCGCCACGGGATCATCAGCGAGAGCATCGATCAATCCAATTTCGAGAGCCCGCACGGCCGAGATTTTTTCCGCAGCAATGAAGAGCTCCACCGCTCTGCTCTTCCCGATCAGACGCGGCAAGCGTTGCGTACCTCCCCATCCGGTCATCAATCCCAAAGCGGCGCCGCGATGTCCGAAGACAGCATGGGGAGCGGCGATCCTGCGGTGGCAAGCGAGCGCAAGATCGAGACCTCCGCCCATGCAGTGGCCTTCGATCGCCGCAATGACGGGCGAGGGATAGCTGGCGATTGCGCTCATCAGCGATTGTCCTATGCCGGAGAACTCGTACGCCTCGGAGCCGGTTAATGCCGCGATTTCATTCAAGTCGGCACCGACGGAAAAAAATTTCCGATTGCCCGCGATGATCAGCGGCCGGAATTGCTGCTCCAATTTTTTCGCTTCATCTCTCCATTGCGCAACCAATTCAACAACGGCGGCATTCAATGCGACGACGCAGGCGCGGGTGAGGCGGTTTGTACCGTCGGGCGAGGTGAGGCGCAGGATGCGCACCGGGCCTTCGGAATCAATTTGGAAGAAGAGCGATGACACGGAAACATGATGCACTATTGCATAAGGCGAAGTCGCGCTCTTGCTTAGCGTGCGCCAAAGCAGATCCTTCCGTTTCGACTGCACTCAGGGTCAGGACGAAAATCAACGTTTTAGGTTGGGACGTTTTCGAAGCGCAGACTAAACCGCCGGCACGCTGTGCGGCTTGACGTGCTCGCGGATGAACTTGACGATGTCGTCCATGGGAGTGCCGGGCTGGAAGATTCCGGCGACGCCGATTTTCTTGAGGCCTACGATATCCTGATCGGGAATAATGCCGCCGACCAGCACCAGTACATCGTCCATTTTGTTTTGCTTGAGCAGGTCCATCACGCGCGGAACGATGGCATTGTGCGCGCCCGAGAGAATCGAGAGTCCGATGACTTGCACATCCTCCTGGAGCGAGGCGTTGACCACCATCTCTGGAGTCTGGCGCAGGCCGGTATAAATAACCTCCATGCCCGCATCGCGCAGAGCCCGAGCGATGACTTTGGCGCCGCGGTCGTGGCCGTCGAGGCCTGGCTTCGCAACTAGAACCCGGATTTTATGCTCAGTAGGCATCGATTACATTTAACCACAGCGGGCTCGGGAGCGCACAGAGGAGGGCCAGACTAAGGTAGCCGAACCGCCAGCGCGCGGACGCAACTCGCACGCAAACGCGAGAAAGCGCGCGAATTTCCCATCCGCCATGGCCTCTGATATGATTTCTTTGACAATTCAAGCGCGCATCGAAGCGTGCTCCCACTCCTCAGTAGCTCAATGGCAGAGCATCCGGCTGTTAACCGGAGGGTTGTAGGTTCGAGTCCTACCTGAGGAGCCATTTTTTCAGTAGTCTACGAATACCCCTAAAAATCATCGCAATTGGCCGCAAGACCTGCTCTGGGGAATTCTCAAAGGACTAGCGGGGATTTTCATCAGCAGTTTGAACCAGCAATTCCTAATGCATTATGAGAGAGTGCCCCACTTCAAAAGGTTGAAGCTGGATGTGGCGCCGCCTCCGCTCCGCTCCGCTGTGCAGGGGCTTCGCTCCGCTGCGGCGGCGCTAGGAAAGCGGTGTGTGCGGCGAAAGAACGGCAGCCGGGTCTAGGCAAAATGGCTGAAGAATGGCACTTTACCTTGGGGGGAAAGTAAGCGTTGGCACGAATGACCTTTCCCCCAAGGAGGCAACTCAAATGAGTCACGAGGTCAAATATATCGGAATGGACGTGCACAAGGAAGCGATGGTGATCGCCGTCCTCGATGGCAGCGGGAAGCTGATCATGGAAACCATCGTCGAAACCAAAGCCAGCAGCATTCTGCAGTTTATCCACGGTCTACGGGGCGAGTTGCATGTGACCTGGGAAGAAGGCACCTGGGCGGCATGGCTGTACGATTTGCTGCAACCGCAGGTACAGCAAGTTGTGGTCTGCAATCCGCGGCGGAATGCCTTATTAAAGGAGGGGAGCAAGAGCGACAAGGTGGATGCACGCAAGCTGGCCGATTTGCTGCGCACCGGAATGTTGCGGCCGGTCTACCACGGAGAACATGGACTACGAACGCTGCGCGAGTTAGCGCGCAGTTATCAGACCATCAGCAAAGATTTGACGCGAGTCATGAATCGGTTGAAGGCCGTCTATCGCGGTTGGGGCATTCCCTGTGGCGGCACCCAGGTCTATGCTCCGCGCGATCGGGAGGAATGGTTAAACAAGCTCCCACAAGCCGGAGTGCGTCGGCGCGCGGAGCTACTCTATCAACAGCGGGATGGATTGCAGGCCTTGCGACGAGAGGTGCGAGGGGAGTTTTTGGCGGAGAGCCGGAAACAGAAAGCGGCGAAACTGCTGCGCCAGATTCCCTGCATCGGTCCGATTCGAGCCGGCTTATTAATCGCACTGATGCAAACCCCGTACCGGTTCCGCAGCAAGCGGCAACTATGGACCTATAGTGGCTTGGGTGTTGAGACGCACGACAGTGCGCAATACCGCTTTGTTGGCGGACAATTGCAACGCTCCAAGAAACCCCAGCAGCTCCGCGGTCTGAATCGAAATCACAATCATGCCATGAAAGAGATCTTCAAGGGTGCGGCCACCCGGGCCAGCTGTAGTACAGGACCATTCCATGATTTCTACGCGGCTTTGCTGGCCACGGGGATGAAGCCGGAGATGGCTCGTCTGACGCTGGCACGGAAGATCGCGGCCATTACTTTGACACTTTGGAAAAAGGAGGAACGTTTCGACGCAGAACAACTGAAAACGCAAGCAGCTTGAGTATCGAACAGAACCCAGGTTAATCTCCCAAGGTTTTCGTGCCTCGGTGGTGGCCAATCGGTTCTTGCGATGCTCGGGTTCGAGGGAGAGTATCTATTCACTCATTAGGCGCTCCGTGTGCTGACGTTTGGCACCGAGTCTCCGGGTCAATCCTATGCCCCCTCGGATAACCCAAAAAAGCTATAGGCCTCGAGTCTCACATAGGATCGTGGTTGGCATCTTAGCCAACGCTTAGCTTGCGTAGCTTCGTAACCGAATGGCGTCGAGTACCACTGTTTTATGAAACCGTTAAGTTGGGACAAGCAACTGGGGTTGGCATCGCCGCTGAAATGCGCGGCGAACCAAAGCGGACAAACCAACAACCCCTCTAAGGATAAGAATGAGGTGGGGCTGGATGTAAGTCACCACATCCACCTGGCCCCGGAGGGGAGGGGGAAGTATTTTTTTCTTGACATCCCCTCTCATAGGATGAGTGAAATCGCCTTCCATGAGAAGGCCGGTCGGAGTCAAGTGGGTCCTTGTGTTTCTTCGTCGAACAAGGTTTTTCTCTCCCGCCGAGTGGCCCACTGTCGCCACCCTTCCATCCGCACTCTCAATGAGCGATTTTTGTTCGCTCGGTGCAAGTTGGGTGTTCTCGTTTCAGTCGGTGCTGCCACCTGATTTTCGACCTTTCCTCCATCTTTCGATGGAAGTGGGCCAGGCGATTGACGCAGTCACCGAAACTCGGGCTTCGGGCTTTTGCTTTTCCTTTCGCAGAAGGTTTTGACTTTATGCAGCCGCTGGCAATGCTCTCTGATTGCTGTTGCGCAACGGTTCGTAGGCCTCTGCGCTCACCCACAAGCGATGCAGCAAAACTGCCAGCTTTCTCGCCGTAGCAATCACCGCTCGTTTTTTCTCCTGATCGAACCCCAGGCCGGTAAACCAGCGCCACGCCAGATGCATGCGCAACTCTTCTACCAGCTTCCTCTCGCTCGTGACCCCGTAGAGGTAGCCGATCAGCAGCATGCGCAACAGCAGTTCGGGGTCGATCGATGGCCGTCCCGCGTCGCTATAACAATCCTTCAACTTGGCTCGAATAAACTCTAGGCTGACGTGGCGATCGATCAGGCGGAGTAGATGATTTTCAGGAACCTGATCTTCCAGGCGGAAGTAGTAAAACAGCGCCTCCTCACGGGAATGGTGTCCCATCATGAGCAGCAGGCCTCCGAATGTAGCGGTAAACAGCAGCATCGCGAACTCTAGCCTGCTTATAACTCGAACGTTACATCGCCGCAAGCATCAACTGAGGGACTTTTTCAACACCCACGGCTGATAACGACAACATTGCTCAAACACATCTGGACTGAATTTTTGTGCGATGGCGGCGTTCATCACGGAAATGTAAGACAGATAGTACGACCTTCGGGAATCGTTCATAATATCTAGACCAACTACCCGAACCTCTAGTCCATGCTGCCGTAGACACTGGTCGGTTTCTGGCCCCACTCCAACGGGGAGCCATAATCCGGCAGGACATAACGCCCGTGAGCCAAGTCCGCGCGTGCATCCCGCGCACCACAAACTGGGGGCCCAGCGAAACAGAACTTTCTTGGGATAAACAAAATCGTCGCCAAAGCAAAAAACACTAGTACCACGATGTGCCACTTTTCATCTTTTCTCGAATTCCAAGCGAGTCAGAATAGTCGGAAAACCTGGTGGCGAAAATGCGTCCCTGGTGACCGAGGGAGTTATAAGGACCGACACGCGCGTATCATCATCGAGTGCCCGGAGAACATTCTCTACTTAGAGGCCGGATACGTTTACGCGGACTGTCCCCTTCGCTCAACTTCAAACCTCTTGCAGTCCGGCGGCGGACCATACATTTCGGCAACGATGCGTTGCTGCGAACTGTGCATTGACCTTCGCGTCGCCCACACCTAACATGTCTATCCAGTGTCCACGCCCTCCCAACCCGTGGGGCAGACAGTGTCCCACTACCGCATCCTCCACAGGATCGGTGGCGGGGGAATGGGCGTGGTCTATGAAGCGGAAGACCTCAAACTCGGCCGCCACGTCGCTCTGAAGTTCCTTCCTGACGAACTGGCTCACGACACGCAAGCGCTCAGCCGATTCCAGCGCGAGGCCAAAGCCGCGTCCTCACTGAACCATCCGGGCATTTGCACCATCTATGAGATCGATGAGGCCGATGGGCGAACCTTCATTGTCATGGAACTGCTGGAGGGTCAGACGCTCCGACACCAGATCGCTGGCAAGCCGCTTGGGATCGAGGCGGTGCTCGATCAGGGTATCCAGATTGCCGACGGGCTCGATGCTGCTCACGCCAAAGGCATCGTCCATCGCGACGTCAAGCCCGCCAACATCTTCGTCACGGATCGCGGTCAAGCGAAGATTCTCGATTTCGGGCTGGCGAAGGTATCGCTAACTAAGAACAATGTTGCTATGAGCGACCCCACCATAGACTCCGAGGATCAACTCACGAGTCCCGGCAGCGCGGTGGGAACCGTGGCCTATATGTCTCCTGAGCAGGTCAGGGGGAAGGAACTCGATGCTCGCACCGACCTGTTCTCGTTTGGCGTGGTGCTCTACGAAATGGCAACTGGAACTTTACCGTTTCGCGGCGAGACCTCGGCAGTGATTTCTGAGGGAATCCTGAACCGCGTGCCATCGCCTGCTGTGAGGCTGAATCCCGACGTGCCAGCTGAACTGGAACGGATCATCGACAAGGCTCTGGAGAAAGACCCCAGCCTGCGTTATCAAAGTGCTGCAGATATGCGGGCCGACCTGCGACGACTAAAACGGGATAGCGGATCTCAAGGCGCCTCGGTTTCCTCCCATCCTCCGTCAGAGCGAACTTTGCCTCCAACATCTCGGACCGCTCGCAATCTGACTTATACATTCGTTGGCGCCATCGCCGTTATGGGGCTGTTTTTCGGATTGCGGTGGCGCAGCGCTTTAGTGCCCAACCCAAAGCAGCCCATGACCGAGCGACAGTTGACGCATAATCCTCCCGAGAATCGCACCTTCGGGAGCGCAATTTCGCCGGATGGAAAGATTTTGGCCTTTGGCGATACCCGCGGCCTCCACGTAAGTTCGATAGAATCTGGCGAAGTTCACGACATACCGCTGCCCAAGGAAGTCGACGATGCTGTTTGGGAAGTCGCCTGGTTTCCCGACGGCCAAAAATTGGTGGTTACGGCCGAGTCCCCGGATAGAGGCTCAACCGTTTGGTTGGTGTCCATATTCGGTGGTACACCTCGCAAGCTGTGGGTCCGGAGTTACTCCGCAGCGGTTTCGCCGCAGGGTACAGCGCTTGCCCGTGTGAGTGGAGAGGGCCACGAAATTTGGGTCTCGGGCTCGAATGGAGAAGATTCCAGAAAGCTGCTGGAGGACAAAGACAAAACATTTGTGGGAGTGGCCTGGTCGCCGACCGGCCAACGCCTCGCTTACTTGAAGGGAACAACCGAATCCGGCACGATCGAGACCGTCCCAACTGCCGGAGGAGTCCCCCGGGCCGTGATTTCAGAGACTCGGCTGGCGCTCGTCTACCCGATTTTCTCCACGATGGTTTGGCTTCGTGATGGTCGCCTGGTTTTCATACGCCAAGATCCAGAAAACGATTTTGGCAATCTCTATCAGATTCGCGTGGATTCCGCTAGCGGGAAAACCTCTGGCGAGCCAACTAAGGCTACCAACTGGCATGGAGAGGGTCCGATGTGGCCGAGCGCTACTGCGGAAGGCAGTCGCGTAGTCGTGGTTAAGGTGCGCGCCTGGGAGGATGTGAACCTCACCAACCTGAAGGAAAAAGGCGCACTTGGGACATCTCCGACCAGCTTAACGATAAGCCGAAGCGACGACCAGTCAAGCGGCTGGACGCACGACAGCAGCGGTATTCTCTTTCACTCGGACCGCACTGGTAGAAATCAGATTTTCCGCCAGCAACTGGATCGAGACTCCGTAGAACCCTTGATTCCAGGATCCGATGACCAGCAGAATGCCGAACTCAGCCCTGACGGTACATGGATCCTCTATTGGTCGACGCCCCACGGCTCCCAGTTGCCACCTTCGACTAAACAGTTGTTGCGCGTTCCGACCTCAGGCGGATCGCCAGAAAGAATCATGGAAACCAAAAATGATGACGCAGTCGCGTTCCACTGCCCGTATTCAACCGGGGCAGACTGTGTTTTGTCGCGCCCCGAAGACGGCCAGCTCATTTTTTACCGGCTGAACGCAATTCGTGGTTTAGAAAAACAAGTAGGGGCAATCAACGCGCACTCCCCTTCGTATTGGGCCGTTTCCCCGGACGGCTTACGGATTGCAATCACGAATTCCCAGACAATGCCACACCAAGTATTGCTGGAGGATTTAGTGGACTCAACTCAGCGCATCTTGCATGTCTCCGGGGAATGGGACCTCCGGGACGTCGCTTGGGCGGCGGACTCTCGCTCCATGTTTGCTGTCGGGCTACGCTCTCTGAACGACTTTATACTGGGGATTGACTTAGATGGGAAAGCGCACGTCGTCTTGGATCAGGGGAAGAACCACGCTCTCTACTCTCTTCGTTCATCTCCCGACGGTCGTCACCTCGCTTTCAGCCAGGTTAGCTGGGACAGCAATGCTTGGTTGCTGGGAAATTTCTGAACCGAAAATTCACGCCTAGTCTCTATCGATTTGCCGATAGTTGATGTAATCAGGCGTGGCTTCGTGGGTGTCCGGTAGGACGGAAGGCCGGGGCGGTTGTTAGTGCAATGGGGCGATCACTCCTGTCCGCCCGCGTGCAGCAGAACTACGTCCGAGTCGGTGTGCCCGCGCACGACCGCCAGTCTCTTCCCGTCGGGCGACCAGTCAAAGTCCCGAATTTCTTCGGAGCTGAAGTGGGTGAGCGCCCGAGGAGCGGAGCCGTCCAACTGCTGAACCCAAATGTTTCCCACCGAGTTTTCAAACACGCCATAGCTAAATGCCTTCCCGTTGGGCATGAATCGCAGAAATCCCGCAAACGGACGATCCTCCAGCGCAAAGCGCGGATCCGCGTCGATCGTTCTCGGCGGCACGGAGCCATCTGTCGACCACAGCACAATCTGGAAGTGGTAACTCCCCCCATGGCTCTCGGGCGCGTTAAGGAATGCGATCAACTTTCCGTCCGATGACTGCCCAATCTGTGAGAAGAAACCTGGCGCGATTTTGGTCGGCGTTCCACCTGCTAGCGCCACCTTCATAATCGCCTGCGCCCTCCCATCTCTGTAGTAGACGGACGTATCATCAGTCGAACAGACCGGGAATATATCCTCGTTGCCGAACGTAAGCTGCTGCATGTTTTGTCCGCTGCGGTCGATTTTCCAGAGGTTCGCGCTCGGCGCATTTGGAACCAGGCTGATGAATACAACGGTCCGATCGTCAGCACAAACGACCGGCATAAGAGCCGGGTGATTTTCGTCCGCCAAAATTGTCGACTTGCTACCGGTCACGGGATCGAAGAGTACGAGAGTGCCGTCCGGGTCGCCAAGCAGTTTCCCGTCGTGCGTCCAGGATGCGGTGGAAAGTCCTTGCAGACTTAGCTGCGTTGCCTCGCCGCCTGGATCGCTGGCCGGAAGAAGGTAGACGCTGTAATTGTCATTTGCAATTACCGTCGCCATCGTCTTGTCGTCCGCCGTCAGGCTGATGTCGTTGAAGGAACCGCTGTCGGTGGCCAGCGTCTGAAACTTGCCTTCGGGATAGCTGATAAAACCGATCCGTCCGCTTTGCGTCTTATTGTTGATGACCAATAGACCGCTGCCGTCGTGCAACCAGATCATCTTGTCGAGAAATTCTCGGAATATGTTGAGCCGCGCGAAAACACGCTGCTGGCCAGTTTCCGCGTCGACCGCCACAAATTCGGTGGTCATTTTATCCTTCGCGTCCGCGATGAAGATGATGACCTTTCCATCCGGTGACCACGCCAGGTCAACGGGGTAGGGATTCTCGCCCTTAATCAGTGTCCTCTCATCTCCTCCGTCCCGGTTCGCGACGAGCATTCGGTATTTCCCTAATTCCGGCGCGTTGTCCCGCACGAACGCCATCCGCTGCCCGTCCTGAGAAAAGGTGAACTCCGAATCGACGTCTCGTACCAGCAAGCTCGGCGTGCCTCCGAGGACCGCCACGCGAAACAGATCGGACATCTTTCTTTCCTCGGAACGGCTGCCAGCACGGCGAAAATAGATGTAATTGCCGTCGGCGGAGAACACAACCCTCCCAAAGACCGCTCCTTTCAACGCCGGCACCACCTGTGCGTTACTGTTGGTCGGGAGATGCCGCAACCAAAGACTCTCGGCTCCCTCCCGATCACGCCGCACCACCGCCAGGTATTTGCCATCCGGCGCAATCGCAACCGAGCGTGCTCTCGATGTCTCCGCAAGTTTGGACACAGTATAGTTGGCGAACGGGCGTCCACGGCCCCGCATCAACAAAGATCGCACGCCCAAAACCGCGGCAGCGACCACCAGCACTGCGACCACCGCAGTCGCGACCGCCCCCAGTTTGTGTTTGCCTGCCGCCTCCGCAATCACTTTGCTCGACGATGAGTGGGCAGCGGACGAATGGCCACTGGGAACAGCCACTTCCCCCGACGAGATTCTGGACGCCGCTGTCGCAGCGTCGCTCGCGCTCTGGCGCGTCCCGCCACTTAAACTGAGATCTCGCTGCAACCGCTTCAAGTCGGCTCGTAACTCAGCCGCCACCTGGTAGCGAATCTCGCGGTCTTTTTCTAGAGCCTTCAGAATGATCTCGTCGAGTTTCGGCGGCAATGCCGGGTTTACTTCCAGCGGACGCACGGGGTTCTCGTCCAAAATTGCTTTGAACACCACGGCTTGGGTCTTGCCTGGAAACGCCGGCTTCCCTGCCACTATTTCATAGAGCACCGCGCCCAGCGAGAAGATATCAGTGCGGGCGTCCAGCTTCTCCCCGCGCGCCTGCTCGGGTGACATATAGGCGACCGTTCCGAGCGCCGTTCCCGGACTGGTCAGCAACGCAGGGCTCGTAAGCGTGTTCGCTTCGGGTGCTTGCGTCTCTTCCTCAAGCTTAGCGAGACCGAAGTCGAGCACTTTGCATTCGCCGTGCGCGGCGATAAAAATGTTTGCCGGCTTCAAATCACGGTGGACGATCCCTCGCCGATGCGCCGCTTCCAGCGCATCCGCTACCTCGACGCCGTAGCGCAGAGCCTGCTCGAGCGGCAATACTCCACGCAACATTCGGCTCGCAAGCGTCTCGCCTTCGAGATGCTCCATTACGAGGTAACTGGTTCCGTCTTGCGCACCGACATCATGAACTTGGCAGATATTGGGATGATTCAGCGATGCAATCGCTCGCGCTTCGCGGTCAAACCGCTCCTGCGCTTCCGGCCTGTCTGAAAGATGGATGGGAAGAACCTTTATGGCCACGGTTCGATTCAGCCGCGGGTCGCGTGCGATGTAGACCTCTCCCATCCCGCCCGCCCCTAGCGCCGAAACGATTTCGTATGGCCCGAGTTTTTCCCCACTTCCCAGTCTCACAATAGCCTCGCATTATAGTCCCAGACCGGAACCGGTTGGTTACTGGCAGATCACCTTTTGCTGATTGAGGCTGATGATCGCCTTCTCAGAAAGGCCGGGCTGAAAGCGAGCGTAGACCACCGAATAGGTCTCAGTGTTCTCGTCTGCCTTGCCCGAGCTTCCTGTCACAGAAACAGCCAGGATCCCTCTGGGGTCGTAAAACGTATCTTGGGAGCGGTTGGCGGCGTAAGCGTGCGTTTTCTTAAAGCCCGGAAGGTGAGCACCATACCATGCGAGGGTGGCGTCGACCTTGGAGTCATAAACTGCATAGAAATCGGTTTGCATTTTGCTCCCGCAGACGTTCGACTCGGGCAAACGGGTGGGTTCGTTACCTAAATGGAGCCGAGAATCGGTGGCTGGATAGAGAGGAAGATTTGTCAGCGGGTCCGCCGTCAGGAGTTTCGTGTTGCCATCCGCGATCGCCACAAGACAAAAAACGAGCGTGATTGCGAGAATTATCGGAGGTTTCATGTTTCTGTTCGGCATCAGCCACCGGAAACTGCTTTGATCACATGCCATGGATTGTATCCGTGCCTCCGCAATTACCTGGTTCTTAGGGGCGACATTTGATCTCAATGCGAAGGTCGGGCGGCCCCTTGGAATTCGGCAGGATTTCAACAGCGTGTATGGGTTCAGGTTTCATCCACTCCCCACTCCATGCGCCGGGATGAATTGCCTCGTCGCTCCCGTCCTCTTGTAGAAGAGCTGCTGTTGAGCAGGGCATCGACGGCTGCTTCAACCTTCTCGAAAGGGTGATCCGGACCATTCACCGTTACTATTTGCACCGTTCAGCACCGCAGCGGCAACAGGTATGCGGGGTTTCTCTCGAGCGCGCCACCAAAAAATTGGCGATCTGCCTGGCGCATGTCCCAAGCGATAACCGAGGACGGTGTGATCTGGATTGTGACGTCGTCCCATGCGGCGAACACCGGACCCACACTCGCGTCCGCAAGTGCCGATTCGCTTAGATACTTGCGATGAATCTGCGCATTACTCTTCTGCGACAAGTCGGCGGTCAGGATCTGTGCTGTCCCCGTTATTGTTATGCCGCAGGATGCTGCAGGGTCGCGAGCGTCGACCATTAAGGAGACCTTCGGGTTGGAGTACAGGTTTCGTGCTTTTCGGCTACGCGAGGACGTGGCCACAAAGACATGCGTACCGTCGAACCAATACCAGACCGCAACCATGTGGATGGAACCGTCCGGATTCTCAGTTGCAAGCGACGCGATATGTCGGGCGTCCAACAACTCTCTGACCAGTGCGTCTGCAAACGAAGCCATATGAAGTCTCCTTTTCTTGTTCTTGTCTTGATGTCAGTGTCTTTCACCAGTTAGCCTATTGAAGTTAATGAGCAATCTGAGGACAGAACAACCTCCTTCTTCGAGCGCTATCGAAGGGGACTAGTGGACGCCGTTGTTTAGCAGCACAGCAACGGCCGCCTCAATTTTCTCGAAAGGCTGGTCCGGGCCGGGCGCCGGCTGCAGTCCAAGGTGACAAGAAACGGCACAGTCATCGCCAGCGTCGACAAAGAAAGGCGAAACAGCCAGTCCTTTTTCGCGATCGGCACTCGCTGCCGTGAGCGTCGCATACACGAGCGCATACAAGCAAAAGGCTGCCAGCGGCGAAACGATACCGGAGATGAGCACTCGGTAGTTAGAGAGGTTTGTCATGTGAATGCCGTCCCTTCTAAGCCCTTTGAAAGAACTCCGGAATTTAGGGATCGAGACGCGTAAATTACGGCTCGACCTTATATAGGGCCATCATCCCCATCACCATGTGTTCGTCTACGTGACAGTGATACATCCATGTCCCGACGTTGTCGGGGACCATGTCCGCTGTCTGCATCTCGGCCTGCGCCAGGGGCACGACGTCTGTCCGGTGTCCGCGATACGTCACAACATTTCCGTGCCAATGCGGAGTGTGCCCATCCACCGCTCCACCCAGCGAGACAAGATACCAGCGCACTCGCTCCCCTTTCTTCATCGTCATCACAGGGCCGTTCGCATACGAGTATCCGTTGATCGAGGCGCGCAGATTTGCACTACTGAATCCAGTACCGATGAAGGAGAAGGCTCCGTCGAAGTCGGCAGGCTTACCTTCCAATTTGTCTACGCCCTTGGGATCGGAGGTGTAGGTCTGGATATTGTGGTTGAGATACCAGCTGAGGTTTTCGTTGAAGACAAGGAATAGGTTGATGAATTCGCGGTCCACATCTTTTGGACGGCCGTCTGGCCCACCCATGCCGCGGGCGGTGATGATCATTGGACCAATCAGGCCGCTGTTGATGTCGCGCTGCTCGTCGACATGAGAGTGGTAGAGCCAGACTACGGAACTACCGTCCGCCGGACCAGGACCGGCACGCTCGGGAATCTCCCATGTGTAAGTATGGGTCTGCCCAGGAGGCACACTGGAATTGGCTTTCTGCTCAGGCGTTGCCCCATCATCGTAGACTGCCCCCTCGGACTCCTTGGTGTAGAAGACGCCATGCGGGTGCATACTGTAGGGCCGAGTGGCGTTATTCCGGAAGAGGACGCGAATGGTGTCGCCAACTTCGGCGCGTAACACGGGTCCGAGGATTCCGAGGTGCTCCCATTCGGGAGAACGCGGTTTGAGCTTGGAAAAACTGGCATCGGTGTATTCGCGATAGACAGCCTTTCGATAGATCCTGCCGATCGTGTGGGGGCCACTCTTGGTGAACATTTCTCCCCATCCTTCGAACTTCATGCCCATCATTTTGTCGATGCCACTCGGGGCATAGTCCCATTCGACCTCGTCGGCGGCGACGTAATAGGTGCGAACTCTTGACTCCGAATCCGTCTGCAAGTGCTGAGCAATGCCTTCAGCGGGAAACGTCATAACGACAGCTATCAGTGCAGCGGCCCAGGATCTGAACATGTTGGAATTTCCCCTTTTCCTTTTAGCTTTAAATTTGCTTGCGTACGAGCACGATCTCAGATTGCGGACAAGAGAACCGCGCCAGGACGCGGTTCTCCACTTACGGCCAATCCCGTTTTTGGCGAAACTGAAATCGGGCTTGGCGCGAACGCGAGGGAAAGTACATTTCGGAAACGCAATTCGTTGCTGCTGTGCATGACACTCTCCTGCGGAATTTAGTTTTTCTAATCGGTGACCCAGCAGAGTACCGAGGAGCGCGCCGCCAGGAGACGGCGGCTCCTCAAGCATGCTTAAACTTCAGTGCGCCACGTAGTACACGTATTGTTCGTTCGCGATGGAAAACCCGGAAATTTCAGCCGAGTAGTTAGCGAGGCCGCCGCCAGTCAGCGCCGTCAGGTCGGTGTTCGACCATGTGGTGGCGGGCGTCGGCAGGAACAGTTGATTTACATGATTGCCGGCCACGTAGAACACATGAATCTGGTTGTTCGGAGTGGTTGCGAAGGCGACAGCCCCGTTCGAGGAATTGGCCAGCGGCCCCTTCGTCTTTTTCGTCAGATCAGCGCCGTTCCACTTCTTGTTATTGGTGGAGCCTAACTGGATGACGTGATTGTTTGTGCCGATGTAGTAGACGCGCAACTTTTTGGTGCCGGGAACTACCATCGCGGACAGGGCGCCATTCGGGTACATCGGCGAAGGCACAGCCCCGGCGAGGGCGGTGATATCCTCATCCGCCCACTTGGCGTTGTTGTAGTAGAGCTGGTGGACGTCACCCTCAAAGGCCACGTAGTACACGTACTGCAGGTTCCCGATGCTGAAGCCGGCGAGCGAGCGTCCCTGGGGTTGCGGGCCACCAGTTTCCGTCGTCAGATCCTCGGACTGCCAGCCATTTCCGACGTTGTAGGTCTGGATAACATGGGGCCCGGGAGTAACGTAGTACACGTGCAACCCATTATTTGGCGTGGCGAATGCGGTGATTTCAACCCCGTCGCTAGTCGGTATTCCATAGACGAAACTGAGATCTGTATCGGTCCAACCAGAGTTGTTGTAGAGAAGTTCGTGTACATCGAAGTCAACGCCAATATAGAAGACATACTGCAAGTTCTGATTCGAGAAGCCCGCAACGTTGGAGATGCTGTTGGCCGGAACAGCACCCGTCTGCGCAGTCAGGTCTTGGTCCGTCCAGCCGCCCCCGACGTTGTAAAGCTGATGCACGTCGCCGGTATTGGAAAGGTAAAATACGTGCAAGTCGTTGTTTGGAGCTGTGGTAAATGCGCCCACACCGGTTGATGTATCCGTGATTGATCCGTTCAGGTTTAGATCAGCCCAGTTGGCATTGTTGTAAAAGAGTTGATGAACCTGTTGCCCAAAGGCGGGCAGGGCGGCGAGTGAAATCAGAAGCCCGAATGCACAGACGGCATAACGCAGCCGGTTTAGGTTGTCTTTGTAGGTGGTTTTGCGCGTCATAATGTTCTCCTTGATCCGGAGTATCGAAAAAGCTCCAGAGGCCGGCCCCGTCGTCCCCCGTTCGAGAATCGTTTTCACGAACGCGACATCCGGTCCCCGGCGAACGCGAATGTGATTCAAATCTGCTGCCCGGTCAATGAAACTAGTTTTTAAGTCTGTCTTAACCAACAAGTCATTCCTGAACATCAACTTACGGGCTGACTTTAACTGGAGTTTGAGGCTGGCTGGTGTGCTACCATCTTCCGACTTGGGGGAAGTGAATGCCGGGGCTGGGGCAAAAGTGGACTCGTTACCGCTTCGGTCCGTTCGAACTGAATACCGGAGAGGAGTCGCTGACGCGGAATGCGACTGGCGTGAAGGTCCAGGATCTTCCCTATCGATTACTCGTGATGTTATTGGAGAGGCCCGGGGAGATCGTCACTCGGGAGGAAGTCCGGCAACGTCTGTGGCCGGAAAACACCTTTGTTGATTTCGACAACAGCCTGGGCGTAGCTATCCGAAAAGTTCGGGATGCACTGAACGATGACGCCGAGGCACCGCGATACGTGGAAACCATTCCGAGGCGCGGATACCGATTTGTGGCCCCGGTCACAGTTTTGGAACCCGTTCAATCGCCAGACTTGCCGGTGCCGACCGTCTTGGTAAGCAAAGAGCTTCCTGTCTCAACTCCAATCGGCACGATGGGGGCTACGCCCACCCATGAAAGGAGCAAATATTGGCTAACGTCAACCTTGGCTGTGTTTCTCGTGTGCGGGGCGATCTACGCATACCGCACGCGGTCACCTCGTCCAGCCGGAAAAGTCGAAGTCACCGACGCTGAGACTTCGCTGCGAATCCGTCGCTCCGTGGCTGTTCTTGGTTTCCGCAACCTGCCGGGCCATCCAGAAGACAACTGGTTGTCTCCAGCCTTTGCCGAAATGCTGAATACCGAACTGGCCGCCAATGGCTCCCTTCGCATGGTGCCAGGCGAGGACGTTGCCCGAGTCAAACGCGAGCTGCCCCTTCCCGACGAAGACAGCCTCGCCAAGGGAACCTTGCAGCGGCTGCGAATCAACCCCGGCGCCGATGTGGTCGTCCTCGGTTCGTATACTCCGCTTTCGGGCGGCGGAGACAAACGTATCCGGCTCGATGTAAGAGTGCAGGACACGGTCCGCGGGGAGACCATCTCAGAACAATCTTTTACTGGAAGCGAGGCCAACCTTTTCGAATTGGCCACCCAGGCCGGGCAGGCGCTTCGGCAGAGCCTGGGAATAGGCTCCGCCTCGGCCCAAGCCAGCCTTCAGGCGAGGGCCGCTCTTCCATCCAATCAAGAGGCAGTACGGTTTTATACAGTGGGCCAGGAACGTTTATGGGCGTTCGACTATATACACGCCCGCGATTTGCTGACGAAAGCCGTCGCCGCCGACCCCAGCTATCCGCTCGCGCACGCCGCTTTGGCCGATGCGTGGAGTCATCTGGGCTACTCCTCGAAGGCTCGCACTGAAATCGAGCGGGCGCGGAACCTCTCCGAGCATTTGGGTCCGGAAGACCGGCTGCTGATTGACGGGCAGTATTATTCGACGTTCCAGGATCGGACACGAGCCATCGCTACTTATCAGCAACTGTTTACCCAGTTCGCGGACAATTTGGACTACGGTCTACGACTCGCCGACGAACAGCGATGGGTGAATCCCACAGATGCGTTGCATACTCTGGATACTCTTCGGCATCTGCCGCGTCCTTCGAGTGACGACCCGCGCATCGACTATATCGAAGCGCGTTCCTGGGTCAATAACGATGTCGTCAAGGCGCAGGCTGCGGCGCGGCGCGCAGTTGAAAAGGGGACCGCTCAGGGTTCGCGACTGCTGGTTGCGCACGCGTATGCCATTCTCTGTCAGACGATCACCAATGGCGGTTCCACCGCGGAAGTCGTTCAAGCGTGTCAGAAGGCCCGCGAAAGTTTTGCTGCGGCTGGCGATCGCGACAATGCAGCTCGCGAAACGAGCGATTTCGCCGACCTCTACTATCAACAGGGAGATTTGGACCGCTCGGAGGCGATGTACCGGGAAGCGATCAAGGTGTTTCGTCAGATCGGTGATCTTGAGGGCCTTACGGCCGCCTCCAGTAACCTGGGCGATGTTTCGCTGGCTCGCGGGAATCTGGCGGATGCTGCGCGTTCTCTCTCCGATGCAATTCCGGGTTACAAGGAAATGGGAGACAAGGACGGTGTTGCGCTCACGCTATCGGACCTCGGCGAAGTGGCGCGAAGACGTGGTGATCTCGAAGCCGCGCTTGCCTGTTATCGTGAGGCAAAAACGATCGCTAATGAAATTGATGACAAACGCGCCATTGCGTTCGCCTTTTCCGGAGTGGGTGACGTGCTTGCCGATCGCGGTGATTTGGCGGCTGCGCGCAAATCTTATGAAGAATCGCTGGCCCTGCGCAAACAGATGGGAGAAAAGCAAACCGTCGCGGAAACCCAGCTTGCGCTGGCGCGGCTCTCGCTTGAAGAAGGGCACGCCGCCGATGCCGAAACTGTGATCCGAAAGTGCAAAGAGCAGTTTCATCAGGACGGTCAAGCCGACGATGAACTCGCATCCAGCGCCACCCTAGTAGAGGGATTGCTGCTCCAGGGCAAATCCGTAGAAGCAGCGAAAGAAGTGCAAGCAACCCAAGCGCTGGCCGCGAAGAGTACAAATCAAATCAACCGGCTTCAGTTCGATCTCGTCTCTGCTCGTGTCGAACTGGCCATCGGCCATCTGGCGGCGGCGCGCCAGAAGCTAAAGCGCACCCTCGACAGCGCTCGCGCTCATCTTCTCCTCGGAATTGAACTGGAAACGCGGCTCAGGCTTGCAGAACTGAAAAAGACGCTAGGACAGGGAGTCGAGGCACAAACTGATCTCGTCGCATTGGAGAAACTCGCGCGCGGCAAGGGATTTGGCCTGATCGCCGGCAAAGCATTGTCGGCCCGCAACAGCAGCACGAAAGAAATCTCTGTAAATTAGTTGGTTCTTCGAATGAGCGACGAGCAGACGTCAGAATGGGACGCGAGTGCTGTATCCGCTCTGCGTCTGGTACGGAGGTATGAGTGGCACCGGCGCGATTTCTGGTGGTTGAGTTACCTGTAGACATCGCAACGGGAGAGAATGGGACGATGAAGCTGACAGTGAACACAAATTCGCGACTCGTGTTGTTTGCACTTCTGGCCTTAGTTTCACCGCAAACTTCACCGCAACGAGCGCCGAATGCGCTCCAAAGCGATGAAAGCACTCCGCCTATGTCATTGAAAACATACGCGCGCAGGCAAAGAGAGTAGCTGTTAACCGGAGGGTTGTAGGTTCGAGTCCTACCTGAGGAGCCATTCTTTCAATGGCTTACCGCTTACTGCGCTCTGCTTGCGCTCCGTTTGGCGGAAACGCAAGCTGAGCCACTTTGCTGCAATTGAGGTTGCGAATCGCGCGTATCAACATCGAACCGTGCTTACGCTAACGCGTAGAGATACTCCACGAAGGAGCGCACGGCTCCATCAATCCCCTCTACCTTTGGGTTTGTGGAATCGATCAGATAGTACTCATTCGGAGCATGCGCTCCGGTCCCGTGCCCTAACCCAAAATGTCCGGCTGGAAGGTTGAGAGGTTCGGAAGTGAAGATGTATCCCGGCCACGAGCCAGCAGATCGCGGCCACAGCACAGGGTCCAGACCGAGCTTACGGTAAGTCGCAATTTGCGCCTGGATGAGCTTCGTGTCCTGCGAGGTTTGTGTCGGATCGTATCCTCCGCTCATATTAACCTCGATGTCCCCAAAGCCGCGTTTGGCAAGGTAATCCTTAAGCAGCGCCAGTGTGCCGGCGGCCGTCATGTCAGGCACCAGCCGCATATCGATCTTCGCCACGGCGCGGTGCGGTAGAACCGTTTTGCCGCCGGGACCCGTATATCCACCCACCAGGCCCTCAATGTTGATCGTGGGCTTGGACTCGAGCAGCACGAGCGAATCAAGCCAGCTTGTGTCATGCACCCAATGCTCAACTCCAAGCTGCTTCTTCACCGTGGCCTCGCTGCGGCGAGCCGCCACTTCCTGAATCATTTTCATCTGCGCTGGAGTGAGTGGCTTGACCTTGTCAAAGAAACCCGTCACCGCAGGCGTGTGCCCGTCTGGCTCGATCAGAGTGTTGAGCGCTTGCACCAGGTGCCACGAGGGGCTATCCAGTTGTGCCTCAAGGCTGGAATGAACATCATGCTTCGGTCCCCGCCCCCACCGCTCTCCGCTGGAAATCAGTTCGAGTTCAACTACGCCCTTGGCACCGAGTGAGATTTCCAGGCTTCCATTCGCATCCTGGCCAGCCTCAGGCATGAACACACCCATGCATCTCTTCAGTGCGGCCGTGACCTTAGGTTGGCGGACAATCTCCGCGAAGTGGGTCGACGCGATCTCTTCTTCTCCCTCACACACCAGCACCAGATTTACCGGCAGCATTTTTCCGGCCGACTTGAATGCATGAAGAGCCCCAAGAAAGGCTGTTTCAGGGCCCTTCTGATTCACCGCGCCGCGACCGACGCAGACCTTGCCCAATCCTTCCTTGTCCACGATCTTGCCTTCGAGCGGAGGCGAAGACCATTCCGAGGGATCGTACTGTTTCACGTCATACATGAAGTAGATGCCGACCGTGGTTGCGGCCCCGCTATCGAGAATGCCGAATACGCCAGGCTTGCCCGACGTGGGCACAATTTCAACGTTCGCGAATCCGGCGTCGCGAGCAAGTTGCGCCATATATTCCGGGCCCTGCGGATAGTTGCGATTCTCCGCCGCAATCGAAGGCAAAGCGATCCAGTCCTGCAGCCGCTTTACGTTCTCGTCATGCATCTTTGGGATTTGACTGAGCACCGCTTGCATTTCCGGATTCCCTGCGGCGTTGTCGGCGGCAAACACAGATGTTGGCAACGCGGCGAAGGCGGCTCCCGCAAGCGCACCGTGGATGAACTCTCGACGGTTGAAAGGATGGTTTGAGTCAGTCAATGTGTCCCCCTTGCCAGAATTAAACCAGAATTCAGAATTAAAGATGACGGTTTGTGATTGCCCTCAGAATCGGTGCTCGAAAAGAACCGTCTGTCTTTTTTCGAAGGTCATCATAGCAGCCGATCTTGCAATGGCCAGCAATCTTTTCGCATGAGCCAGGGCGAGCAGCGGAGTTGTCGAGCGGCCAGGCGAGATTGCTCCTGAGCTTTGAGCAATTGCTAAAGTTGGATTTTTCAGAGTTGCCCGTCAATTGCCCGATTGCGTCGTTATCGAACGAAAGTTGAACGGGAGCACTTGGGGGAGGGCTCCATTCGCGACATAAGCTAACAGGATCAGAGGGGAGATTCGTCCGCATCATTCCAACATTTACGATTTCCGAAAAGTGATCGTTCTAAATTGGTCGGAGTGCTTCGTTAAACGCCGAAATCCCGGCACCCTTGCCGAATCTCCGGCATAACTTTGCGCTGGAAAGACCAAGCCTGGAAGCCGTTCCCCGCCGTTACGAAAACCAAACAATGTGCTTGAAAACACCGTCATGAACTTGATATAAGACGAACAGTGGGGATGTGCAAAAAAGTGCATTCGTAGAAGAGCGAATCTGGGCTCGACCACGAGTCAAACAGATTGATCGGAAGCGGGCGTGCTTGCCACATCGCGAATGCCAATTCCGCCTTTTCGTCTACACCCCTGCCCGTAGCCTCTGAGGGGAACTGTTCTCGATAAGTCAGGAGCACAATAGTGTTTCCGGCGGGTATGTTATTACGGAAGATTCGCGACTCCCTGGGCCTCACCATGAGAGACGTTGAGGCCGCAAGCGCGATTATTTCGCGACAACATAGCAGCGAAGAATATCTGATCCCGCCCAGCAGACTATCCGATATCGAAACCAAAGGTGTCGTTCCAAGTGTCTTCCGTTTCTACAGCCTCGCAGCAATCTATCATCGTCCGGCGGGAGACCTGTTGCAGTTCTACCGAGTCGATCTGCAGCAAACAATCGCCGACTGGGACACGTCCCGTCCGCCGCAATCACACGTAGTTGAGCTTCAGAGCGAGCAGCACGAGTGCAAAATGCCCGTCAAATTGGACCCCGGCTTCGACCTGCGAGAGACTTCTGACCTCGGTCGAATGATCCAGCAATCGCGGCGGATTCACTTGCTGTTGGTGCACGATCCGGCTCAACTCGCTGATCCTGCAACCGCACCCTCTTTCTCCGGCGATGGTACGAGTTCTCAAACATCCGCAAGAGGCCGAAGTGATTGGGCAAGTGGTCGGTGTCGCTATGAGGGTTGGGAACGTTCGCTCTTGTGAACGGCCAGAGCGGAGAGAGTTTCCAGGACCGAAACCAGGTGCATCGTTGCCTGTTTCGGAGAGTCTGCCGGCAGCAGATGCTCTGAACCTATACTCAATTGCAAAGCGTAAGATAACGGGCTAGCTGCATGCGCCTCGCTCGATCTCTCCAAATCCTGCTGTAACACCTTCAATGGAGTTTTCAGAACTTCCTTTACCAGCATCATGTGGACCTTGTTAAACGCAAGTTGCGACTCTTCAGGTCCGTGCTGTCGCTCAAATCCCCAGTGTTGGTAGAGGCCCGTCGCACCACGTAGCCCCGCCACGTATTGGAGTTTCTCCAATGTACCCGGGATTTTCTCCAGGGTAGTTTGGCGAAGGTCGTCGTAAGCAGACTTAAGTGTCATAATTCCCGCCTTTTCATTTCCCGATACATTTTCCGGAAACCATTCGCCACCGCAAAACTCCTCCGCAAGCCGGCCTTCCCCTCGAAACTACCGCAATCGAAGCCACCTCTTGCGAAGGAAAGAATACTCCATGAAAACACTGGCAGCAAGAATAACCCTGATTCTGCTCGTAATCGCAACTCTAACCGCGCTTCCGACCACGCTTAAAGCCGATGGCAACCCTACCCCGACCTGTAACCCGCTTTGCCAACCGCCCCCAAATGGCCCCAACGGCCCAGTGAGGTAATGGCAAACAACGTGCTTGAGTGCTTTCGAATTCGGATGATAGAGTTTTCGAACGGGAGCACTCAAGCACATGATTTCGCAGCATTTTATCTGGGCCTATCTCTGGATAGCCCCGCACGTGCTCCTCGTAGGCGTAGCGGCTGTAATGTTCCGGCGAGGACGATACCGGGACTTCCCAGTATTCTTCGCTTACCTCCTTTTCGAGATTCTGCAGTTTTGTGTGCTGTTCACAATCGGCCGGCTGATGCCAGTTTCGATATCGACCTACCGGCAGATAGACCTGCTCGGTCGCGCCGGAAGCATTGCTTTTCGCTTTGGCATTATCCAGGAAATCTTGGAAGCACCAGTTGCGCGCTGCCCGTCGTTGCGCAAAACCACAGCTTGGATGCTCAAAGGCGCGACCGCCTTTCTCGACCTGCTGGCCGCTCTATTTATCGGATCTGTGTATTCCTGGAGCCTGCGCGAGATGATTTTTCCCGCATACGCCGTCAATTACATTCTCGACGTTGTACAGTGCGGCCTGCTCGCCCTGGTTTTCCTTTGGTACCGCGTTCTACGTCTCAAAATGCAGGGCTTTGTGATTGGCATTGCGCTGGGCATGGGTTTAGTCGCAGGTCTTGATCCCCTGCTGAACGCCCTGAAGGACTTTCGAACCCTGAAACAGCCAGTCGTGGATCTGCTGCAGATGGGGACTTATCACCTGTCGGTCTTAGTCTGGCTTTACTTCGCAAGTGCGCGCGAAGCAGTCACCTCAAGTACCGACGTTCCTTCTCTGCTGCGCGCTCGTAAATCGGCGATGGACTTGGCGGAGGTCATCAGGCTGTGATCCCAATTATTGCTTTAGCCGCAGTGGCATTGCTGTTTATGCTTTTCCTTGCTTATCAGGTCTGGTGGCAATCGGGCGACGACAAGGGAATCGAGAATTCTCCGCCTGTAGATTTAGACGTATTTCGGAATCTTACCGACCCCGAAGAGGCTCGATTCCTCCGAAATAACCTGTCGCCAAAAACGTTCAGAAGGATTCAGCGAATCCGCTTGCGGGTCGCGGCGATGTACGTCTCGGCGATCTCAAAGAACGCCGCCCAGTTAATTGTCGTTGGCCGGTCTGCGCGGGCTCATCCAAATGCGGAAATTGCGGCAGTAGGGCTTGACGTTTTTCATCGGGCACTGCAGTTGAAACTGCGGTGCTCCCTGTCGCTGTTGAGGTTGAATGCCAACATTCTCTGGCCCACGCTGCTGTCTCCCTCGACGAGAATTGCGGAGCAATATCTGGACGTAACCTCTTTGACAGCGTCCTTACCTAAGGAGTTGGCGGCCTAGCATCGTGCCTGCTTAGGGTTCCGACCGCACTCCCTCCTGGTGAACGTACTTGATCACTTCTACATCGGAGATAGCAATCAACCCCTCGTCCACCATCTGATCGAGGGTCGGGATAAGCTTTTGAATGTTTTCGTTCGTGTCCACGATCGAGACCATGATCGGGGCGTCCGACGAGAATGAAAACAAGTGGGGGCGATGGATCAGCGTACTGGCTCCATACCCTTCAATGCCGCGATAGACCGTCGCGCCCGCGATGTCCAGTTCACGGCACTTCTCCACAATCGCGCGGTAAAGCGGTTTGCCTTGCCACTTATCGTCCTCGCCAAAATGGATGCGCAACATTTTCGCCTTCCCTGCCAGTTTCATTGGCGTGTCTCCCGCCTTCGATTTGTGGCCTTGTAGTCATGCGTGTATTTGATTACATCGACATCCGATAAAACGACCAGCCCCTGCTGCAACATCTGGTCGAGGACAGGCGTAAATGCCGCCAGCTTTGCTTCCGTGTCGATCACGGCCAGCATGATGGGACGGTCATGGGACAGATTGAGACCCTTGTCTTTGTGAACCCTCCGATTTGCCCCGTAGCCGAGAATGCCGCGGTACACGGTTACGCCCGCAATCTCGTTGGCACGCAAAGCCTCGACCAGAGCCTCCTGCAACGGTTTGCCGTGCCATTTGTCATTTTCGCCAAAGAAAATACGCATGAGCTTGGCCTTGCCTTCCGTCTTCAGCGGATGAACGGATTCGGAGAGCGGCTGCCCTTTGGAAGTCTCCGCCGGCTTAATAACCGTCGTGTCCTGAACCTCGATTAACCCTGTCCCCGCGAGTTCCTGTAACTTGGGCAAAAGTTCTTCTGCGCGCTCCGCCGTTTCGATGAACTCGATTTTCACCGGCAGATTCTCGGAAAGTTCCACCAGTCGAGTGGTGTGGATGTGATGATCCGCTCCGAAGCCCGCTATACCACGAATGATGGTCGCGCCTGAGACGCCACGATAGAAAAGAAAATCCAGAATCGCCGCGTAAACGCTGTGGCCGTGATACTGCTGATCCTCTCCGACGTAGATGCTGATTTTCTTGGCTGATCCCGCTTTAAGCACAGGGTCTCCTATCCATTAACTCAATGTCTGTGGCATCTGCCCTTCGTCTCACACAATCGCCTTCCCCACAATTGCGCCCGTCCACACCATGAAAAAGCCGACAACGACGCTCAGGACAATATTAAGCAAGCCGATCGTGAACTGCCCGTCCTGAATGGCTCGAAGCGTCTCGTATTCGAAAGTAGAGAAAGTTGTGTATCCGCCAATGAAGCCAATGGGAATGAGATAGCGGCACGTGGGGCTCAGATGCGTTCTCTCCGTGAGTATGGTCATCACCAAACCGATAAGGAAAGAACCAGAAATGTTGATGAGAAACGTGCCGTAAGGAAACCGCGTCCCCATCCGCTGACCCACATAAACAGCCAACCAGAAGCGAGCGATGGAGCCCGCGAATCCACCGATGCCCACCGCCAAATACTTTCCCATGCTCCCAACCTTTCTGTGTCACCAATCCAAAGAGGGCCCCACGGCTCCAAACTCTAATTTTTGCGGGATCGTTGTCGGGAACAGACTCCGACAGGCGATCCTGTCAGGAGTCATCATCTGTCCAGCAGAAAGCAGGACAGCGGTTAGCGGTGAACTCCTTCACCGTATATCAGCATCCGATTATAGCGAACGCAGACCTGAAAGCGACCCTACTCGTCGGTCACGAGAGTAACCGCCTCGAATGTGCAGCGTTGTCCGACGATCAGGACGGCCCGTGACTACTCTTCGTCCAGATACTCCTCGGGAACATCGTCTTCTGGTACCTCGTGGGTACGAACTTCTTTTTCGTCCTCGTCCCCCGCGCGTTCCACACCAGACACGACGTCGGCTTCGAATGCGTTCCCTTCGTCGACTAATTCCTCGACACTCTCCGAGTCCGCATCTTCGACATTCGACAGTCCCTGGTCATCTCCCGATTGTCCCCCCGACGGCGCCCCAAATCCTTGGAGTGGAAATGGCTCTGTCTCAAAACTCCGATTTCCCCTCGGAGCTCGTTTACCGTCCGCCGCAGATTTCGAACGCGCGATCTTCGTACGCGCAATCTTCGTACGCGGAGTCTTCGCAGCAGCTTTCTTCATACGCGGAGTCTTCGCTTTAACTGCCGCCTTTTTCTTCGGGGCTGTCTTCTTCTTATTCAGCTTCTTTGCAACCGTCTTCTTCACCGGTCGGCGGCTCTTCGCAGCAGCTTTACGTTGAGTTGCAGGCTTTTTCATTTTCTTTTTGGCGGCCATACGCGCAGTCTACCACCGGCAGATGCCAGCTCCAAAACCGAGGGAAGCGCACCCGCAACGAACGATGGCGGCGAAGTGCCATCCTCGCCGCCACTCGATTCGTCGCTACATATTCGGCGTGTTCACCGGTGCTTGATGAACGTGCCCTCTTGCAATTCGCTAACCGCCTGCCGGAGCTGTTCCTGAGTGTTCATCACAATCGGGCCGTACCAAGCGACCGGTTCTTCGATCGGCTTACCCGACACCAACAGGAAACGGATACCTTCGTCGCCCGCCTCCACCGCAATCTCGTCTCCGCGGTCAAAGAGCACCAGCGAGTGATTGCCCACATCGTACACGGGCGGCGCTTCGGGTTTCTCCACCTGCTCGGTCAGAACTGCCCGGGGAGACGAAGCATCCCGGAACGTGCCGGATCCCCCGAATACATAGGCAAAGACGTTGCGCGTGGTCTCGACTTTCAGCCGCTTTCTCTGATTTGGAGCCACCGAGATGTCGAGATAATTCGGATCTGCCGCCACGCCTTCCACGGGCCCCCTCTTGCCCCAGAATTCGCCGCTGATAATGCGCACGCGAGTGCCATCATCGTCGGTGACATCGGGGATCGCGCTTGCCGGAATATCCTGGTAGCGCGGATCGGTCATTTTCAGTGACGACGGCAGGTTTGCCCACAGTTGGAAACCATGCATCCGTCCCTGCTGATCGCCCTTGGGCATCTCCTGGTGGAGAATGCCGCTACCGGCAGTCATCCACTGCACATCACCGGCGGTCATTTTCCCCTTGTTGCCGAGACTGTCGCCGTGCTCGACCGAACCGGCGAGTACGTAGGTGATCGTCTCGATCCCGCGATGCGGATGCCAGGGAAATCCTGCAAGATAATCTTGCGGATTCTCATTGCGGAAGTCGTCCAGCAGGAGGAAAGGATCGAATTCCTTGGTCCTGCCGAAGCCGAAGGCGCGCTGCAACTTCACGCCCGCTCCCTCAATTGTGGGCTTCGTTTGAATGATCTGTTGCACTGGTCGGAGTGACATAACAATTTCCTTTCTACCACCGGGACGAACGTGGCTTGTCCGCATTCCTGGTGGTTCGGATTGTTCAAGCCTTCACGAACTGCACGTCCAGGGTGATGGTCACCTCGTCCCCGACGAGAATGCCACCAGTCTCCAGCGCGGCGTTCCAAGTCAGGCCGAAATCTTTACGGCTGATTTTTGTAGTCGCTGATACCGCAATTCGCGTGTTACCCCAGAGATCCTTCGCAGGTGGAGTTGGGCCTTCAACCGCAAAGACTACCTTGCGGGTGACGCCGTGGATGTTCAGGTCGCCGTCGACGGCCAGTTCTCCGTCCCGGCGCGTCCGGATGCTCGTCGATTTGAAGGACAATGTGGGGAACTTCTCCACATCGAAGAAGTCGGCACTCTTCAGGTGCGCATCGCGCTGGGCCTCGTGTGTTTCGATCGACGACGCATCGATCGAAACCTCGATGCGAGAGTTGGTGATGTCAGATTCGTCGAGAGTCAGCGCTCCCGTAACTTTGGAGAACTGCCCCTTCACGTTAGAAATCATCATATGCTTAACCTTGAACTCAGCAACGGAGTGAGCCGGGTCCAGATTCCAGGTTGTCGTCGGGGTTGCGGTTTGCGGTGTGGTCAGTGTGCTCATAGGTGTTTTATCTCCTCTGTGGTATTCGATGCGTCATCACGATATTCGTTGCAACACACAATATGGCAAAAAAACTCAACCGACGTGGCTGCGCGCAGCGGACAGTAATTCCGTCAGCGCCGCCAGGCGCTCTCGCCCCAGGTGTCCCAGTTGTTTGCGATGGCCAGCCTGCACCGGTACGTCAAGACGCCCCAGGAGTTTGAGTCCCTCCGGCGTGATCCGCGTCATCACCATCCGCCGATCCTTTGTTTCCCGGCACCGGGAGATGAGGCCGCGCTTCTCCAGGCGGTCCAGCAGGCGAGTAATGTCGGGATCCCGCGTAATCATTCGGCTCGCGATCTCGCCGCAGGGCAGTCCTTCGGCCGACCCACGCAGGATGCGCAGAACATTGTATTGGTTCGGCGAGACATCCTCTTCCTTGAGAAGTGGAATCAGGCCGCGGGACAGCATGTCGGTCGTGCGCAGAAGTTCCAGGAACAGAGCTTCCTCGGGACAGCCTGCCCGCCGCCTCGAGCTTCCGATTGGAATCGCCGTTGGGGTCGCTGTCTTCACAAAACAATAATACTCGTTATAACGACTATTGTCAAGACGGTCTTCTCGGCGGGCCCTGAGTCATCCGCGCAACACTCTATTTGCACGACACTCTATTTGAAAGTTGGCTTTGGCGGCATGCACACCGAGTCAAACCAGCGGCTGATGTACACCTCGGCGTGAGCTTCTCCGCAATAATGCCGGGCGCCGGCGGAATTGGCTGTTTCAGAATTCCATCGGTGCACGGTAAGCTCGGAATCTCCGCATCGAATCACGAACCAGCGAACCGGATTCGTAGTCACGAGTCCACAGACTTCACATCTGAATTCCTGGAGTTTTGTCATGTTAAGGTCAAGGTCCGGGTATCGAATCGGTATCAGCAGCAGCCCTTACTTCGCGATCGAGGCTGGACGCCGGTTGCGAGTCAGCACGGTCAATTCGCCCACCTGTTCCCGCTTGACCGTACCCCGCAGGTGAGGCGCATGATCCATCATCCAAAGTTCAGGAATAATTTCGCCGACCAGTTGCCCGTGACAGAACAATCGCACAACCGAGCTCTCAGAAACCACCACGCCCACTGCCTTGGTGACCGCACTCATGTTGGCGGCCGCAATGTGACGGCTCCCGAGTCCCAGCGGCACATCTACTTCAGCAGCGACTGCGTCGAGGTAGCGGCACGCGGAGAGGACGATTCCATCGTGACTTACGACAAATGCTCCATCCAGTTGCGCCAACTCCTTGATCGTTCCACGAAGATTAAGATCGGTGACGTGACGCGAAGATTCAGGGTGCCCCAACAACGGATCCAGAATCAGGGGCCTTGATTTCGCGAGCACTGCATTCTCATCCCCTAGTGTAAACAGCGTGCCCACCCGCCTTCCCTCTCGACCCTCGCGAGCAATTTCGACCGCGAGCCCAATCAGCGGCTCAAGAACATCGGCATCATATTCGCTTACCTCGCAAAGGATACTCTCAAACATTCATGGCCTTCCCAGCTTGATGTACGCAACACTGACACCCGGCGCCGCGCCTCGCGCTGTGTTTTGGATGAAAAGCCCAATCGGAAGATTCACCCATTCGAAGATTCACCCATTCAACGAGAAGAAACGCGCAGCGATTAAGAACGGCGGCCACTCTGACCGCCGTTTTATCCACCGTCAATCAGAAGAGTCTGAGTCTCCCCTCAGGTCTTCTTCGCCTTCGCGGGAGAAACCAGCGCGACCGCAGCCTCCGTCGTGAGCAGCAGGAACGTGAACGTCTCCTGCAGATACAAGCGCACAGAACTATCGGTATGGCTGAGATAACCGATGGAGACGTCCTGGCCGATGTGCAGTTCGAAATCGCCGCCCCGGGTGGTCAGTACGAAAGCGCCGGCAATGGCAGGCGCCCAGATGATTTTATCGTTGACCAACCGCTTGACGTGCTCCAGTACCGGGTATCCGTGGTCGCTCGTTTCGGCCAGCGCCGTGTAGGCAACGGCGCCGAGCAGCACCGAATAGGGGCCATTGACACCAACGAGACGCAGCTGGCTCAAGCTTTGCGCAATGGCGTCCGGATACTCGCGCACCTCTGCGGGTAGGGTCATGATCGGATTGCTCGTCCCCTGACGGATGCCTTCGATGCCAGCGGCCGTATAGCCCTCGAATATGGAGCCATCCTCGGCAAAAGCGATCTGGCGAGCGGCGTCCTTCGCCGGCTGCCAGTCTGAGTCGTTCGCTCCTCGATCGACATCGTCAATCGTCTGGCGATCCAAATCGAACGGAACGCGCAGTTCGACCAATGCTTTTACCTCGCGCTGTCTCGCGACCATGCCCTTGCCCGGAGCCGCAATCGTTCGCAGGTGGCCGGTGCCTACAGCAGAAAGAGCGGTGCCACCCGGGCCTTTGACGTCGACGACGCGCCGCCCCGCAAGATAGCGCTTCAGCGTGCGCGACGTTTCCTCTTCGATCTGAGCCCACGCCGAATCGGAAATGGGGGCAAGTTCGCGATGCAGGTTATTCATCTCGGATGTCTCCTTTCAGGGAACCGATGCCGAGCGAACCCTCGCGCACCGATGGTTTAGATTGATCTTGATCTCGATCGGGTTCGGGTTCGACCGCAGCCGTCGCGGCGTTGGAGGCCGAAACCCCAGCCTGACCTTCATGAGTCTGATCTTCATTAGGGGTAGTAGTCGTAGTCTGATCTTCCGCCACGTTCTCCAGAAACGTCGCTGATGGCACGAAGAAAAGATTTCCGGTGACCGCGCGGCTGAAGTCGAGCAGTCGGTCGTAATTGCCCGGTGGCCGACCGACGAACATATTCTCAAGCATCTGCTCGATCGTGCGGGGCGAACAGCTATACCCAATGAAATAAGTGCCAAATTCACCACGGCCGGGCTGGCCGAAGGGCATGTTGTCGCGCAGAATCTTGATCTCTTTCCCGTTCTCCACGATTGTAGTGAGCGCGTTGTGTGCTGAAGTCGGTTTGACGGAATCGTCCAATTCGATATCCGACAGCTTGGTGCGGCCAACGATCCGTTCCTGCGCCTCCGTCGACAGCGCATTCCATGCTTCAAGATCGTGGAAATATTTCTGCACGATGACGTAGCTGCCGCCGGCGAACGCAGCATCCTCCTCGCCGATGAGCACTGCCTCAATCGCCGCCCCGCCCCTCGGATTCTCCGTCCCGTCGACAAAACCGATCAGATCGCGGTCGTCGAAGAAACGGAAGCCCTGCACTTCGTCCACTGGCGAAACCGCGTCTCCAATACGCGCCATAAACTGCGTGGCCAGTTCGAAGCAAAGATCCATGCGCTTGGCGCGGATGTGGAAAAGCAAGTCGCCCGGCGTGGAGACCGCATGGCGCGCTCCGCTCCGAATCTCCCGGAATGGGTGCAGTTCGGCCGGCCTCGGCTGTCCAAAGAGTCGGTCCCACGCCTCTGACCCAAAGCCCACCACACAAGAAAGTTGTCCTTCCAGGTCGCGAAATTCCACCGCGCGCACCAGCGCGGCAAGGTCTCCGCAGAACGAGCGCACGGTGGCGCGATGCTCAATGCCCGAATTGAGTGTCACCACCAGAAAGATCGCGGCGCGAGTAAGCGGCGCGGATACCGACTGCGCGATCCCAGGCAAGATACCTGCCGCTTGGGTCGCGTTCGTGGGATCGTTCTCCATCAGGCATCATCCTGGAGGCGTGCAAAAGTTTGGGCGGCCAGCTTACCAGACCCCGCTGCCGAACGTCCAACCGCCCCCGCATCGCTTCGGCCTCACTGTCAATTTCCTCCCTCAAGCATTCGATCTTGCCTTCGTGCGAGGGGCACGACTAGACGCCGTTGACGATTGGGCTTATCGAGATTACAAGCGCTGCCTCCCCTTAAGTCAGATTCGCCGAAAGCGAGCCGGGATTCGAACTTGATTGACCCGTGGCGAACTGGGCGGCAAGGTGCGCGTCGATGCCGCTTCGGCTGCCGATCCAGCGTCGAATCCGCACGGCAATAGCAAGGCAATGCAGCCCGATTTCAAAAGTTGTTCTTTGTAGTACTGCCATATCCGACCCATCGACTGTTTCGTCTTGACGCGGCCCTTCGCGGCTGCGAGCAGGTCGGCGACCGCAAGCGTCCCGCCTTTCGCCTTGAGGGTCACGAGCAGAGCGGCGGCCTGCGGCGCGATTGGTTCGTCTTTTGCGGGCAGTTTTTTCAGGATAACGGTCTTCGCTTGAGCTTTTTTCATTTTGGGTTTCTCTTTGAATTAACCAGATGGTTAATTGTGCTACCCAAACGTGAAAGCCAGAAAGGTTTATTTTTCTGGAGCCGGGGGCGGGGCAGCAGCGGCGAGCCGAAACCCCCAAGAAAGACGCCTTTTTGATCGGCTCCGCAGCGGGTTGCTTCGGGGTGGGTGTTGCGCAAACCGTCTTGTTTATTGGCGTCCCCGATGGGATTTGAACCCATGTTACCGCCGTGAAAGGGCGATGTCCTAGGCCAGGCTAGACGACGGGGACGTTTCTTGATGAGATGATTATTTGCCGCCGAACACCCATATTAACAGGGCACTTTTCTCGCGTCAAAAGGCGCCTCATCCCCAAGACCTCGAATTGCACCCGCCTGCCGTTTAAAATATGTTCATGGCCGACTCTCTATATTTGAGCCTATGGTTTCCCAGCTTCGATGAACCCGAAATTCTACCGCGCACGATTAGTGTGCTGCGGCAGATTCCGTTTTCGTCGGCGCGACCGGGTGTAACCTACACCGCGATCCAACCCGTCTCCTGGAGCGAGCCCACTATTCTCGAGCGCCGCTTTCGCCCAGGCGTTACGCCGGAAGAAGCCGCCGCGGAAATCGCCGAATTTGTGCACGACGATTATGCCTACGTGTTCGAGGCGTACTGGGATTTGTGGACTCCTCCGCAGGACGCCGAGAAATGGGCGCTCGAGCCCGCGCTGGTACGTCTGACTGCGCACGGCTTGGAATTTGAAGAGAGCGCCGCGGAAGAAACCGGGCATATTCAAATTGACTTCGGCTTAGACACCTCGTTCTTGCACGAAGAACTCGAATTCACCACCGAAGCGGAACAGAACATCCGCAGCAACGTCCAGAAACTGGTGGAGTTCACGGCTCAGGTCGAAAAGAATGCCGGCGCCACGGGGCGCTTGCTGTGGTCAGAGTCTGAGGAAAATCTGGCGCAGAAGCTCATCAACCGCCTGCAGCGGGTGCAGTGAAATCTTCGGACTATCTCGGCTCAGTGGCGACAAAAAAGCGTCGAGGCTTAGATGGTGCGGCCTCGACGCTTTGCGAATCTCCGGTTAGCAAGTCTTTAGCTAGCAAATCTTTAGCAGACAAACTGCGATTTACTTAGTTCGTCCACCGTCAATCTGCAGCTTCTCACTAGCTGCAGCCTGGGCTGCCGCCAATCGCGCCGTCAATACGCGAAACGGTGAACAGGAAACGTAATCCATTCCCACTTTATGGCAGAACTCCACCGATGCCGGCTCGCCGCCGTGCTCGCCGCAGATTCCCACCTCAAGTTTGGGACGCGTCTTTCGCCCGCGCTCAATTCCGATCCGCACCAGTTCGCCCACACCTTCCTGATCGATTGCGGCAAACGGATCCTGCTTCAGAATTCCTTCTGACAGATACGTTGGCAGCACCTTGTTGATGTCGTCGCGCGAAAAGCCGAATGTGGTCTGCGTGAGATCGTTCGTGCCAAAGGAGAAGAATTCCGCCTCCTTCGCAATCTCGCCCGCAACCAGACACGCGCGCGGCAACTCGATCATTGTGCCCACCAGGTAGTGCACGTGTCTTCCTTTTTCTTTGAACACTTCTTCCGCCACGCGACGGACAATCGCACCCTGGTTCTCCATCTCTTTCACCGTCGAAATCAGCGGGATCATCACCTCCGCGTGAGTCTTGATCCCTTCCTTGTCAACCGCCACCACGGCCTCAATAATCGCCCGCGCCTGCATCTCGGTAATCTCTGGATAGGTGATCCCCAGGCGGCATCCGCGATGGCCGAGCATGGGATTGAATTCGTGCAACTCTTCGACGCGTGCCAACAACGCGGGAAGAATCTTCTTTAGATCGCCTGCCCCTTTCGCGCCGTACTCTCTGTACTCCTCCACCAGCGCTTTTTTCTCTTTCGCCCCGGCACTGGGCAGGCTGGCAATGTCGACCATAAGTTGCTCGCGCTTGGGCAGAAACTCGTGCAGCGGCGGATCGAGCAAGCGGATTGTCACAGGCAGTCCTGCCATCGCCTTGAACAGGCCAATGAAATCCGCTCGCTGCATGGGCAGCAACTTCTTCAGCGCTGCGCGACGATCTTTTTCGTTATCCGCCAGAATCATGGCACGCATATGGGAGATGCGGTCATGAGCAAAGAACATGTGCTCAGTACGGCACAGACCGATGCCCTCGGCCCCGAACGATCGCGCCTGAATCGCGTCCCGCGGAATATCCGCATTCGCACGCACTCCGATTTTGCGGAACGGCTCCGCCCAGCTCATCAGTTTCTGCAGGTCCGCATCATCGGCCGAAGGCTCCAGAGTCTTCAGTCTGCCTTTGATCACGCGCCCGCTCGTGCCATCGAGCGAGATCCAATCTCCTTCTTTGAATACCTGTCCCTTCACGCGCATCTCGCCGGCGCGTTCGTCGACTTGAATATCTCCCGCACCCGCCACGCAGCATTTCCCCATACCGCGCGTGACCACGGCGGCGTGGCTGGTCATGCCGCCGCGCGATGTAAGAATGCCAGCGGCTACTTCCATGCCCTGAATGTCTTCCGGCGTAGTTTCCGCGCGCACCAGAATTACAGGATTCTTCTGCGCTCCATGCCCTGCCTTCTTCACGGCTCCTTCCGCGGTAAACACGATTTGCCCGACGGCCGCTCCCGGGGACGCCGGCAGTCCCGTCGCCAGCACCTCTACTTTAGTGCTCTTCTCATCCAGTCCTGGCACCAGAAAGTCATAAAGCTGGTTCGGTTCCACCCGGAAGATTGCTTCTTCCTTGCTGATCAATCCTTCTTCCACCATCTGGATCGCCACCCGCACCGCGGCTCGCCCGGTACGCTTGCCGTTGCGCGTCTGCAGCATGTAAAGCTTGCCATCCTGGATGGTGAACTCGAAGTCCTGCATGTCGCGGTAATGCTTTTCGAGCCGCGTCGTAATTTCCCGGAGCTGATCGTAGACATGCGGCATGATCTTCTGCAGTTCGAGGATCGGCACCGGCGTGCGCACGCCCGAGACCACATCCTCGCCCTGTGCGTTCATCAGAAACTCGCCGTAAAACTCTTTCGCTCCCGTAGCGGGATTGCGCGTAAATCCAACGCCTGTGCCGCTGGTATCGCCAAGGTTTCCGTAAACCATAGCTTGCACATTGACCGCGGTGCCGAGCATGTCATCGATGTTGTTGATGCGGCGATAGTGCTTGGCACGATCATTCTGCCACGAGCGAAACACCGCATCCCTCGCCATGACGAGCTGTTCCTGCGGGTCCTGCGGAAAGTCGCGCTTGGCATGTTTCTTCACAGCTTTCTTGTACTCCGCGATGACCTCTTGCAGCGCCTTGGCGTCGAGGTCGGTGTCGACCTTGGTTTTCTTCTGCTTCTTTTTCGCATCGAAGATTTCGTCGAACACCGATTTCTCGATGTCGAGCACAACATTCCCAAACATCTGAATCAGGCGGCGATACGAGTCATAGGCAAAGCGAGGATTGTTGGAGCGCTTGGCGAGCGCTTCGACGCTGGTATCGTTCAGACCGAGGTTCAGGATCGTATCCATCATTCCGGGCATCGAGAACTTCGCCCCTGAACGCACGCTCACCAGCAAAGGGTTCTCACCTTTGCCAAGCTTCTGGCCCTGAAGGTTCTCCAGCTTGGCCAGCGCTTCTTCCATCTGCTGGTCTACCGCTTTCGAAACGGCATCGTGGCGCATGTATTCGCGGCACGCCTCGGTCTGAATGGTGAACCCAGGAGGCACCGGCAATCCGGCATTCGTCATCTCGGCCAGTCCTGCGCCTTTGCCGCCGAGGACGTCCTTCATCTTGCCATTGCCATCGGCCTTGCCGCCGCCGAAGAAGTACACAAACTTTGTCGCCGCGGATTTCGCTTCCGCGGGTTTCGTTGCGATGATTCCGGATTCTGGGAGAGTCGTCGTTGCCATATATTAAGTCCTCTTTTTCTATTTCGTAGATTCTTTGCCTTCGGTCACCATCTCTGAAAAATCGGCAATCGTGGAAAATTCTTTAACCACAGTCTGCAAAAGAGCCAGACGATTAGCGCGGAGATTGTCGTCGTCCACCATAATCATGACCTTGTCGAAAAATCTGTCAATGGCGGGACGCAACTTCGCGATCTCGAGCAAAGCTCCTTCATAATCGCGCGTCTCCCGCAGCTTCTCCACCGTCTGCGGAATTAGAGCGGCCAGCTCTTTCTCCGATGCCTCTTGAAGACTGGCGGGATCAACGCGCATCGCAACAACATTGGTTTTCTCGGACGCTTGGCGCAGAATGTTCTTCATGCGCTTAAACGCAACCGAAATGGACTCGAAATCAGCCGAGCCGCGCACCTTGCTCACCGCTTCGGCGCGGGCGGCAGCATCCACCACATCATCAGAGTCGGCAGCAAGCACGGCAGCAACGACGTCATACGCGTAGCCGCGCGCATCCTTCAAGTAAAACTCGAGACGCTCGCGGAAGAAACTACGCACCGATTCGGTATAGGCGGTGTTCGAGAACTTCTTCTCCGCTTGCGATCCTTTATAGCGTATGCGCGCATCCGCCATGACTTCGGAGAGAGGCAACGGCAATTTGTGCTCGGCAATCGTCTTCACGATGCCGTTCGCCTGGCGGCGCAGCGCAAACGGATCCTTCGATCCGCTGGGAATCAAGCCCAGCGCGAACATTCCAGCAATCGAATCGGCCTTGTCGGCAATCGAGAGCACCGCACCTTCGATGGTCGCGGGCGCACTATCCTCCATCGATTCGGGCTTGTAATGATCGTAGATGGCGCGTGAAATGGCCAACTGCACGTCCGGTCTCAAGTCTTCATCGAGTCGCTGCACACGCGCGTAGAGACCGCCAACAATTCCCTGCAGTTCAGTGAACTCCTTGACCAGTTCCGTCGTCAGATCGGTTTTTGCCAGCAGCGCGGCTTTGTGGATCACACCCGGTCGGATTGCGATTCCCCTCTGCTTTACCTTCTCAGCCAGCCAACTGGCCATGCGCTGCACCCGCAGCGTCTTATCGTTGTAGCTGCCAAGATCTTTCTGAAATGTCACATGACGCAGCAGATCGACGCGCTCGCGCAGGCTCAGCTTCTGATCCGTCTGCCAGAAAAATCGAGCATCGTTGAAACGAGCGCGCAGAACGCGTTCGTTGCCGTGGCGGATCAGTCCGTCGGAGTCGGCACCGGTGTTTAATACTGCGAGAAAATGCGGCAGCAGTTTCCCATTCGCATCTTCGATAGCAAAATATTTCTGGTGATCGCGCATCACCGTGACCAGCACTTCTTCGGGCAGATCGAGAAATTCGGGATCAAAGCTGCCGAGGATGACCGAAGGAAACTCGGTGAGATTGACGACCGTCGCGACCAGCGGCTTGTCCTCGCGCCAGCGCGCTCCGGGAATGGTGCGAGTCGCGGCGTCGAGCGCTTTGCGGATCACCTGCTCACGCTCGCCCGCGCCCAGAACCTTCGCGGCGCGCAGAGCCTCAACGTAGACGCCGGGATGGGACACGGCGACTTGACCACTACCGATGATGCGATGTCCACGCGAAATCTTGCCGGCTGCGATGCCGAACAACTCCAACGGCACAACCTGCTCATCAAGCATCGCCACCAGCCAGCGCACCGGACGAACAAACACCTCGCCGCGCTTCCGCCAGTACATATTCTTCGGCCAATAAAGCGTCGACATCTCTTTAGGAAGAGTCTCCGCAAGAATCTCTGCGGCAGAGCGGCCTCTGCGCGTGACCGTCGCCGCCAGATATTCGCCCTTCGGTGTCCTGACTTTTTCCAGCTTGCCCACGTCCACGCCAATCTTTTTTGCGAACGCGTGCGCCGCCGCCGTCGGCTGTCCATCTTTATAAGCGATCTGCGCAGACGGTCCGTTCACCTGCTCCGTGATATCTGGCTGGGAGGCGGGAATTCCGGAAGCGAGCACGGCCAGCCGTCGCGGCGTATCAAGATGCGAAATCGCTCCGGCAGGCTCGAGCCGCTCGCGTCGCAGCAGAGTGCTCAGGCGTTCTCGCAGTTCGAGCGATGCGGCGTCGATCATCCGCGCCGGGATTTCTTCGCATCCGATTTCGAGTAAAAAGTCAGCCATACACTATTCGTTTGTCATCCTGAGCGCAGCGGAAAGATTCGCAAAGCGAATCGTTCTGCGAAGTCGAAGAACCCCTCCAACGCGTTCTTCCTCTCTGACGCGCGGGGAATTCTCCCGCCGCACTCAACTCGCCACGTTCTGCACAGTGAGAGATGACAGAACCTTAGAATTCTATGTGACGACCGGAGCCAACTTGCCCTTCTTCTCTCTATTATGCGCCGGATTGTGCGCTGGCTTCGAAGCCTCGCCGCTCTTCTCACTTTGTTTTTCAGTTCCAAACCGCTGGTCCATCCATGCCTTCGCAATCCCCACGGCCAGCGCCCGCACCCGCGCAATCACACCGACGCGCTCGGTTACTGAAATCGCGCCCCGGGCATCAAGAATGTTGAAGTAGTGCGAGCATTTCAGGCACAGATCGTACGCACCAAGCAAAGGAAAGCGTTTTTTTTGTTCAGAAATCGGATACCCCGCTTCTCTATCTAATTTCGTGAGTACTTCTTCTACCTTCTGCTCGGGATCGTTACCTAGACGGACCAGTTCAGAGTATTGCCCTAGCAGAGTTTTACACTCGGCTTCGCAAAGTTCGAAATGCTTCCATGCTTTCTCCACGTCGGCCATTTCGAAGTTGTACACCGAGAACTGCTGCTCATCGGCCAGCCGCACCTCGCCATATTTCACTTCCCTGCCCGTTTCCGGATCGCGCGCCCACACAATGTCGTAGATAGAATCGACGTCTTGCAGAAAAGCGCACAGCCGCTCCAACCCATACGTCAGCTCAACCGAGATAGGATCAAGGTCCACGCCGCCGCACTGCTGGAAGTAAGTGAACTGCGTGACCTCCAGGCCGTCGAGCATCACCTGCCATCCGATGCCCCAGGCGCCGAGCGTCGGCGACTCCCAGTTATCTTCTTCGAACTTAATATCGTGTTGCCGCAGATCAATGCCAATCGCTCCGAGCGATTCCAGATAAAGCTCCTGCACGTTCTCTGGAGGCGGCTTCAGAATCACCTGCAGCTGCAAATGCTTGAACAGCCGGTTGGGATTCTCCCCATACCGCCCATCCGCTGGACGCCGCGAAGGCTGCACGTACGCCACCTTATAAGGATTCGGCCCCAGCACCCGCAGAAATGTTTCTGGAGCCATAGTCCCAGCGCCCACTTCAACGTCGTAGGGTTGCTGGATGACCGCTCCGCGCTCGGCATAAAAAGCCTGCAGCTTCAGGATGAGCTCTTGGAAGGTCAGCGAATTGGGGTCGGATGAGGTCAAGCTATGAGTCCGGCTTCAGTCCTTATTCAATTACCAAATTCTGTCATCCCGAGCGAAGCGAGGGATCTGCATTTTGGCGGCGAGCTAGAGATCCTTCGCTTCGCCCGAGCTGACAGGCATTAAAGAGCTAAAGCCAAGAGCTAAGGGCCAACCACTAGCCGCCGATCTTCTCCAGCATTCCCGCCGTCACCAGCTTCTTCTCGATGTGCCGCTCCAGAATCTGAAGAAGAAACTTGCGCAGATCCGCACACACCGCTTTCGGCCAGTCGATCTCAGAAAACTCGGCAACCCGCGACCGCAACATCTGCGCGGCAATCTTTCTCGATTCCGGCGACAGCTCCGACGACGTTATCCGCTTATCATCAACGCAGACCAAGCCGTCAGCGAGCGCGTGATAGAACGCACGGTTGCCGTCAAGCGGACGTCCGCAGATCACGCATTCCGAGAACTCCGGCAGAAACCCCATGAGCCGCGTCATCCACAGCTCAAAATAGGTGAGCGCCATCCACATCGTCGAGCCCCGCAGCTCTTGCAAAACCGCCAGACTCAAACGAAACACCGCATCACTCGCCTCACGGTCAGGCATCAACTGGTCGAGCAACTCGGCAACGTGCGCTAACGCCGCCGCCCGCGGATAACTGACCTCGCTGGCCATCGGCGACTCAATTACTTCGCAGGAATCAAGCCGCGCCAACTCCTGCCGCTCGCGGTCGTCGTAAAACGCCCGCACATACGTGAGCGGTTCAAGCGCGCCTCCAAAGCGGCGTCTCGACTTCATGGCCGCGCGCGCCACGCCTTTCACCTTGCCTTCCATGCGGGTAAAGAGCGTGACCAGCAGGTCTGACTCACGCAGCGGATACGTGCGCAGAACGATCGCTTCCGACTCCTTCAGCGCCATGGAAGGTGTACAGGTTAATCATTGATTGTAATGGAAGGAGCTGCCAGCCGTCAGCTTTCAGCTCTCAGTAGAATCAAATGCTTCTGTTTTCGAACCGGTTTAACTGACAGCTGATGGCTGAGAGCTGACAGCTATCTACCGAAGTACTTCGCATTCCGCTCGGTATACTCTTTCCACTTTTCCGGCAGGTCGTCGAGCGCGAAGATGGCCGAGACCGGGCAAACCGGAACGCAAGCGCCGCAGTCGATGCACTCCACAGGATCGATGTACAACATTTCCTCGGTCCCGAACTTGTCCGAGTCCTTTTTGGGATGAATGCAGTCCACCGGACAGGAATCAACACAGGCGGTGTCTTTGGTTCCAATACAGGGCTCGGCAATTACATAGGCCATAAAATCTCTCGCTCCTCGGGCGCACGGAGTATGAACTTAACCTCTAATTTTAGCAAGAACGACGCGAGAAGTCAGGCCTCAGAAAGAAGTCAGGTCTCAGGAACAAGGTTCGAAATCCGATGGCGCCGGGTTTTCCTGAGACAGGATCTGACACCTGCGAGCTTTGACACCTGCGACCTGACGTCTTCACCGCACCAGAAATTTCCACGCGACAATCGCAACAAAAACGGCTATGCCGAGAGCATAACCAACCATTCTTCCCTTCTGAACCTTTTCCTGCTCATACATACAAACACCTCGCCGCTCCCTTCATCATGCCACATTCGGCGTGATTTTCAATCGGCCGGAAAGGCGACTACCCGTCCCTCACTGCCTGCCCTCGCCTCGCCCGTTTCCATCTGTGGCACTGGAACAGCAGGAATCCGCGTCGTCGCTCCTCGCCACGCCCCCGCCTTGAAGCCTTCCCTCACCAGCTTAAAGATGGTACGCCGATTCTGCGCAATCACCTTCACCCACGCCATTTTCCCCAACATCGGGAAATAAATTCCGCGGAAGCACAGCCGCGCAAGAAAGATGTTGATGCGATAACCCAACGGCTGATCGTTCAGAGACTCCACCGCAGCCGACAACGCCGCGGGACTATACGCCTCGGCCCAGCCCTGATTCACCTCGGCGTGAGCCTCGTCGACTGTCATTTTCAACGGCGTGTGCGCCATCGCGAACGGAATGAACTCCTGCCAGTGCTTGGGCCGCGTCAGTCGTCCCGCCTTTTCCAGCCGTTTATAGAGCGGCGTCGCCGGCAACGGAGTAAGCAATCCAAAAATCGGCAGACCCGGAGGCCAGGTCCGAACCTGTTCGAGCGTTCGTTCCGCGACTCCAACCGTGTCGTTGTCCATGCCAAAAATAAACGAGGTGATGGCGTAGACATTGCGCTGCGCCAGTCGCTCGAGTACGGCCGCATATTCACCGGGCTTATTGAATCCCTTATTGACGTCTTTCAAGTTGGCCGGATCGATCGACTCCATGCCAATAAAAATCCACTTCCCTCCGGAGGCCGCAATCAGGTCCACCAGCTCTTCGTCGCGCAATAAATTGGCAGAGATCTGAGCCACCCAATGCACCTCCGCCTTCGCCGCAATGATGTCACGCAGTAGCGATTTCGTACGTTTGATGTTGATGGCAAAATTATCGTCGATGAAAAAGACGGCCATCTGTCCCTTTTCCTTCCGGGCGCGCGCTTTCAGCAATAGCAGCTCGTTCACCACGCTCTCATTCGTGCGGAAGCGGATCGAGTCCCCGAAAAATCCCGTCACGGTACAGAACTCGCAGCCGTATGGGCAGCCTCGTCCGGATTCGACGGGAATAATGCGAAACGATCCCCACCCTTCGCCAATTTTCTGGAGCAGAGAAGTCGCGGCCTTCGGTACCAGGTTGAACTGCTTGAGATCGATCGAATCCCATGGAATCACGGGGTATTCCTTCAGCGAGGGCTTGCTCTCCTGGCCAAACGCATCGACCGGTTCATAAATGTCTTTGAGTTGATGGCGGGCAGCATCCGCAACAATCAGCGGCCAAGTCGCGTCGGCCTCGCCCAAAGCAACCGCATCGGCGTGACGCGGTCCGCCATCGCGTCCCAGCGCCTCGTCGGCCATCTCGGTCACGTGCGGTCCACCCATCACCACTGGAACTCCCGCGGCCCGCACCGCATCCGCCATGCGATAAGCCTTCGCCACCATTCGCGTCATAGCGCCGATGCCAACCAACCCAATCTTGTTGTCGCACACATATTGCGCGATTCCGGCTTCATCCATGGGCTGTGCGTTGCCATCCACTAGCACCACCTCGTGGCCCGGGGGCGTGAGCGCCTGCAGCAGAAACATCCATAAATGAGGCATAAAATTACGCGTCACCCCGTTGTCGGGGTTATAGAGCAGAATTTTCATGACGAGATTCGCGATTCCGCAAAGCGCCGCTTTGCTAGGTGCAGGGTTGATGGGAAAAATCGGAGACGCCAGAGCGATGGACCGCGCTGGCGTTATACCGTTCGGAAGCGTTCGCTGGAATGTACCCTAGCGTACAGTATACACCGCAATCGGTATGTGACTGGTTTTCGGCCCGCGCTTGGAACGATTCGAAGGCGAGACTGGTGGGGGGAAAAGCTGCGTCGACGGATTCGCGCTTCAGGAGGTCGCGAGTTCCCGATCCTGGCTCGGTTCGTACTCCACGATGTACCCCGCCACGGCGCTCGCCGCCACGGTAAGTGGCGATGCCAGGTACATTTGCCCGGGACCACTGCGTCCGGGAAAATTTCGGTTCTGCGCGCTGATCACGACCTGATCGGAACGTGTAGATACTCCCGGCCCCGCATTGATGCACGCGCCACAACTCGGCTCGATCATGTGTGCGCCCGCTCTTTCGAAAATCTCAATGTAGCCTCGACGCTTTGAGTACTCTCGTGTCTCCTGGGAACCGAACTGAATCCAGAAATCAACATTCTTTGAAACACGCCTGCCTTGCTTTAATGCGTCGGCGAGAACGGTCGCGTACATGTCCATATCTTCGTTCTTGCCCGCCGTGCAGGTTCCGCCATAAGCGATTTCAATCGGCACCCGCGTGCTGAGTTCGCGAATGTATCTGCCGTTGCCGGGATCGCCGGGTGTCGCGACCATGGGCGTTATCTCCGCCGCATCGAGTTCGATCACCTCGGCATATTCGGCGTCCGGATCGCTAGCCAAGCCCGCAATCATCTTCTCAACATCGGCACGTTGCAGGCCGCGGCGCTCAACCAGAAACTCGACCACCTTTTCATCCGGAGCCACAATGCCGGTAAAGCCTCCGATTTCCGCCGCCATATTGGTCATGGTCGCCCGCTCATCGACCGACAATTCCCTCACCGCCTCGCCCGCATACTCCATCACTTTCGCGAGCGCCTTACCGCTGCGCACGTAGTCGAGCGAAAGTATCTTCAGGATGAAATCTTTCGCGGTAACGTTCGCGTGCCGCTTACCTCGAATCACGATCTTGACCGACTCCGGCACCTTGACGCGAACGTCTCTCGTAATCCAGGAGTTGAAAACGTCCGTCGTGCCGATGCCGAAAGCAATGCATCCGATGGCGCCAACGTGCGGCGTATGCGAATCGGAGCCAACATTCACCTGTCCCGGTAGAGCATAAGTCTCCAGCATCACCGAGTGGCAAATGCCCTCCGAACCTTTCCGGTCGCTGAGTTCGCCGTGCAGTTTGATTCCCTGCTGACGAGCGAAATCCTCCTGCTTCAGCTTAAGTAGCGTCGCCAAATCGAGCAGCCCCAGCTTCTTCTTTTCTTCGGAGATTACTTCGTCCAAAAACGTTAGATGATCGCGAAAAAAGCGGATGCTCGCAGCATCGTTCACCGGAACACCCTTGCCGACATACTGCTCATAAAAAATCGCAGCCATGGGCGTCACATACTCATGGCTGAACCGCAGATCGACGCGAGTAAACCCGGTGTCGCCGGGCTTCACGAAACCCGCAGGGACGGCCGCATTCGTCCGTCCAGCCGAGCGCAGTCCGGCAGCCTCCGATGCTGCCGAGCCCATATGCGCAGCGAAGATCTTCTCCGCCAAAGTCATCGGACGCGCATCAGTTTTGATCGGCGGTAGAAAGACTTTCCCCTGCATGCGCGCAACATTAAACGGAAAAAGCCCGCCGTACTCGATCACCTGCCGTGTGATCTCATCTTCCCCCTGCGTAAATTCGGTGAGCGCGATGTCTTCCCCGGCGCGAATCCGGTCAATCAAAGAGAAGTCTGTCGAAGTCAGCAACCCGAGATTCTGGCAATTCTGTTTGTAGATGCGCTCTATGTTCTCCGCAATCGCCACTTGAATCCCGGCGCACATCTCGGCATAAGGAGATTGCTCGCGGCTCGAACCTTTTCCGCGGCGCTTGCCGCTTACCGAGCACACAAAACCGCCCTTCTTTACATCGCCGCGTCCGATCGGCAAAGTGTCGCCACATCGCAATCCCGCATACGGAATCTCGCCAAGCGTCCGGTCAAAGTAGAAACAATAGTGTGCCGGGGTGATCTCGTCAGTGGAAATGTCGTCGCGAAGTTTGGGATTGTTGCCAGGGTTCTTGGTATCCCACGGCAGATCCCAACCCGCCAGTTGTTTTTTGATCAGCTCTGGATCTTCGGTGAGAAAAAGAATGCGTCCCCGCAGCCGCACTTTGTCAGGACGCTTTTCGATCTGGCGCTCAAGCAGAGACGAACCCACGTGGCTTATTGTAACTCTTGTGATGTGACGGTGGAGCGACGGGCGTCTCGCCCGTCCTTGGGCAGCCCAGGCGACGGCCGAGGACGCCCGGCTCCTCCATCACAATTTCCGGTCCTTCGCATACGCCACCGGACTAGCCAACTCCTCCAACCCCCTGCCCGCAAGGATTTCGTGAAACTCGTGCAACAGCGCGTCGTGCACCAGTCCATTCGACGCCAAGGTCTCCCGGCTCGCAATCTGGAATTCGCCGCCAGCGAAGTCCGTAACCTTCCCGCCTGCTTCTTCCACCATCAGCACGCCCGCCGCCGTATCCCACGGATTGAGATTAAATTCCCAGAAGCCGTCAAATCTTCCTGACGCAACATTGCACAAATCAAGCGCCGCCGATCCGGCTCGCCGCACGCCGTGCGTGCGCAAGGTAATCTGGTGATAGAAATAAATGTTGGGATTCTTGTGCCGCTTTTGACTGGGGAACCCAGTGGCCACCAGGCATTCTCCTAGGGTCGGAGTGGCCGATACGTGCATCCTCTCATCGTTCAGGCGCGCGCCGCTGCCCTTTTCTGCGGTGAACATCTCGTCGCGGGTCGGATCATAAATCACTCCCGCAATGCGCTCACCGCGGCGCTCCACGGCAAGTGAAACGCAGAACACCGGGTAGCCATGCGCAAAATTCGTAGTGCCATCGAGCGGGTCAACGTACCACTTGTATTCGCTTCCGGTCTCGATCCGCGCGCCCTCTTCTCCCATCACATCATGCGTCGGAAACTCGTGGCGTATCCGCTCCAGAATCAGCGCTTCCGACTTCCGGTCGGCCACTGTGACCAGGTCCACCGAGCCCTTGTATTCGATCTTCACATGCTGCCGAAAGTAGCTCATCACCAGGCTCCCCGCTTCACGAGCCATGGCCTGCATCGGAGAAATCAGATCGAGAGATGAATGGGATGTCATGCGAAGTGGCTGGGTACTGGCAACTGGTTACTTTTTTTTGTTGTCTTCCGCGATGTATACAATCTCGTGCTTGAAGATAAACAGATTGGGGCCATCTTCGCGCGTCACGCGCACCATGTTCTTGTCGTAGTACTCGATCCAGCCGCGGACCACTTCTCCGTCGGCTAGCTTCAGGCTCACGACTTTCTGCTTTTCTCCGAGCGCTTTCAAATAAGCCGCCTCTTCAAAAGTCTCGTCTGGAGGTGGAGTGCGCTTCTTGCCAAAGTTGGGATTTCCTGTCTGTAACGGCATCTGGGTATTTTACAACGCCAAGCCGCAGCTCAGGTTTCGTCGGCAGTGGCTCAGTTTGAATTTGTCTTGAAAGGGCACAGGCTTCAGCCGCATAAGCTTCGATTTTGCATTCTTCAGCCGCTGGGAGAATGCATGTCTAAACTGAGCCACTACCCGTTCTTCGGAGCGAGGTAGAACGCGGCTTCCTCGGGACGATGCACCCGCGGTATCCACAACGGACGCCGCAGCCCATCCGGTCCCGGAGCGGGACGAGTAAGCGCCTTCCACCGCTGATACACCGCAAACGAAAGATTGGTATCGACAAAAATATCGCCGTAGCGGTCGTCAGCTCCAGCCCGCTCCACGCGCACCATCTGGTGCCAGCAATGCATGCCCGTGACCGGATCGGGATGCACAGGAAATGTCAGGTTCTGATGCACGCCCGCGTCGCTCCACCACACCCGCTGCGTATCCGGATCGGAAGTTTTGTAGGGTTCGACTCCTGTAGTCTGGCGCATCTTCCACTGTCCTTTGCCAACCTCTTTCAGATCGACCCAAGCGCTCGACATGCGTTCGACGTGATCCTCTTTATTCAGACGCCAGCGCCCCATGTGATGGGAGCAGGCAACCACGCCCGGAGCTAGCCCTTCGGTAATCCAGGCATGCAACACAAAGAAACCGATCTCCGTGTGTACCTTGACCAAGTCGCCGGTACGTAGGTCACCAAGCTTCTTGGCGTCCGTCGGATTCACCCACAGCGGATTCTTGTGCGCGATCTCATACAAAATTTTTGAATTCCCCGATCGAGTATGAATGAGATGAGGCAAGCGAAAAATCGGCAGCAGCGTGTACACCTCGCCGTTCGCATCCTTAGGCCACTCAACGAGCGGCATGTATCGCCGATCGAAATCTTGATCGACGTCTCGACCGTGCTCTTCCGCGGATTTTCCCACGGACGCTGCCTGCGCCGAGCGATGAATGTGGCTGCGATAGTATTCCGGAAGCGCGAATTCAGGCCACTTCCAATCCGACATCGTCTTGGAAAATAATTCGAGTTTTCGCGACGGCGTGTTGTAGCCGACTACCGCTTCGCCATCCACCATCACTCCGAGAGCCTTGCCCGCTTTAGTGACCACGCCGTTCGCTGCCACATTCGATTCCGCAAGATCGGCGGCAGCAACCGGCTTCTCGTTCAGCCGATACACGTCGGTCGTCACTTCGAAAGCTCCGTACTTGCGCATGTATTCGAGTGGCTTCAGTCCTTCTTTCGCGGCAGCTTCCGGCAATCCCGGAACTGAATTCTCAAACATCCATCCGTAGTATTCATCGACCGTCAGTTTTTGCCCCGCATGATACGGTGATTCAAACCACTGCCGAATTCCCATCGACCCGTCGGGATCGATCGCCCACGAAAGATTGATCCAGAATTCATCTTCTTCCCAAACTTCTCCCGGATTTGCCTGATACGTGTACTCAAATTTCTTCCCCGCCCTCTCTTGCAGAACGCGCAACACAGGCTGCCGAAAACCGATCCACTTCCCGGCGTAAGATTCCTGGCTCATCAGGTCGTGACGCTCCGAACTGAAGCCCATGGGCAAAACGTAATCCGCAAACCACGCCGTCTCGCTCCAGGTAGGAGTCAATGCAGCGTGCAACCCAACTTTCTCTTCGTCGCGCAACATCTCAATCCACGAAAATCCGTCAGGATACGTCCACACGGGATTGAAGACGCGCGTGAAATAGGCTTCCAGCCGCCCCCGGCCTTCTTTCAGAAAATGCGGAAGCAGCGGCGACATTTCATGCGTGCACAGCGGCCATTCCTGTGGATAGAGCAGTTCGTTCCACCGCTTCTGCGGCGGAGGATTCTTGAATGGACGCGGCACAAACTTGTTCCACGCATTCAGATTGTGTCCGCCCGGAGTTCCAACCGAACCCGTCAGCACATGCAGCAACATCAGAGCCCGTGCTGATTGCCATCCCCCGAGATTGCCCGACGCGCTGCCTCGCCACAGATGCGACGCGAATCTGGTTCCAGCGGTCGCGATCTCGCGCGCCGTTTTGACGATGATTTCCGCCTTCACGCCACTTTCCTTTTCCGCAAACGCAGGAGTGAACTTCGCGTAATGACGCTTCAGCGCCTCGATCATCGCTTCGAAACTTTGGCCTTGCGCGCGAAATCCGTCGACTTCAAGTTCTTCCCAGTTCGTCCAATTTTTCACAAACGCCTGGTCGAATCGATTTTCACCAAGAATCACCATGGCCATCGCCAGCAGCACCGCCGCCTCGGTGCCCGGATAACTCGGCATCCAGTAATCCGCCATGCTCGCCGTATTCGAAAGGCGCGGGTCCATCACGGCAAGCTTGGCTCCCGCCATTTTCCCGTCGATAATGCGTTGCGCATGAGGATTGAAATAGTGTCCCGACTCAAGATGCGCGGAGAGCAGCAAAATGAAGCGCGCATTGGCATGGTCCGGCGACGGTCGATCCGCGTAGTGCCAGAGCAGATAGCCCAGTCGCGCCGACGACGAACAGACATTCGTGTGCGAGTTATGGCCGTCGATCCCCCACGCCTGCAAGGTGCGTTCCATGATGAAGTCATGTCCCGGACGTCCCACGTGGTACATGACCTCCTCGCCGCGATTTTCTAGAAACGCTTTGCGAATGCGCGCCCCGAAAGTCTCCAGCACCTCGTCCCACGATGTCCGCGCCCACTGACCCCCACCACGTGGCCCCGACCGCTTCATCGGATAAAGGATGCGATCAGGATCATGAATCTGCGTAATCGTGGCCGGGCCTTTCGCGCAAAGCCGTCCCCGGCTCGCGGGATGCTTCGGGTTACCTTCAAACTTCGCGACTTGTCCCGTTTCCTTATCGACGTAAGCAAGAAGCCCGCACGCGGATTCGCAGTTGAAGCAGATGGTAGGAACTAACTGGTAGTGTTTCTTGACGCGGCGCGGCCACGCCGCTGCATCGTACTCGACCCAATCGTCCCACTTCTCAACCGGCGGACAAGAAGAAAGGTGGCTCCCGTCGCGCTTGAAATCGTTCATTGCGAAATCTCCATAATGCAAGCCTTGCCGGGTGGAGCACCGGACGTCCCCGCCCGTCCGGACGGGCGAGACGCCAGTCGTTCCACCATACCCATTTAACTGTTGGGCACACTCTGCCCCGCCATCACGAAGCACCATTCAAAAATCAAAAGTCCAGCCAGAGCGAACACACTGGCCAATCCCACTACAACCTGGTTGGCCGGGCCGAACAATAGCGCACCCATCAATAAAAGCAGCAGCGGAATAATTCCGCCCAGCACAACACCTCCGCCCCAGAACGCCCCCGCAAACGGCCCATGCGTCATCAATCGGGCTCCGTAACGTGCATTGTCGGTTGTGTGCGGCATGGCAACCTCGCCGATCACCATGAGCCAATGCAATCCCAAAGTAGCAAGCAGAATTGGAACCGCGATCGATAGCGCTTGCACCGAACCACCAATCGATTCCGGAAGCAGCGCCAGCACCGCTGATCCGCAAAGCAGCGCTTGAACGATCAAATGTGCCGGCAGAAGCGGCGTTTGCCACAGATCGCGTCCTTCGCATTGTCCGAAGAGAAATGCGGTGTACGAGGCTGCGCAAAATCCCACGATCACGGTTGGCCATAACAAAATCGAAGTAACCAAAGAAACACCCGTAACCGCCGCCAGCCAGAACACTCCACACAAAGCACTGTATGCAATCAAAATGAACGCCCCCCGCGCCAGCCACGATTTACTTTGCGGCGTAAACACTACCCGCAGAAATCGTTCTTTGTGATCGAGATCCCAAACCAAAAGTACTGTTGTCAGAGCCGTGAACAAGAGCGCGACCGTTGCCAGCGTAATATCCCGGACGCGGTTGCCCGACAATCGTCCGAGTAGCATTCCAAGCGCCGGCACGGCGAGCGCGCCCGAACCAACCGACTTCGTCCAACAGTAAGCTGGCACCTGCCATCCCCACGGTCGAGCGTGCGAAACGTCATACGCTGCAACCGCATTCTCTTGCAGTAGCGGACTATCGGCCGGATAAATCGCGCCCCCACCAAGGACTGCCGCATTCCGCTGTGACCACATGTAAATTGATTCATGCCGCGCCGCCGTGGGCACGATCGCGCTCTCATCGCCGTCGATGTAGTAAAGTTTGGGTTGAGTTCCCTGCTCCGGTTTGCGCACGCGCACCGGTTCCCGCGCCACCAGTTGCGCCGCTTCGCTTGCAGGATCGCTTAGATCTCCAGCAATGATGGCGTGCTCTGGACACACAATCACGCATGCAGGTTCGAGTCCGACTTCGGTGCGATGCGCGCAGAAATGACACTTGGTAGCCGTGCCGTCGTCCGGATCCATGTAAATAGAATCGTACGGACAGGCCTGCATACAGGCTTTGCAGCCAATACAGCGATCGGAGTTGAAATCGACAATCCCATCCTTGCGCTGATACATCGCCGTCACGGGGCAAATCGTGACGCAAGGAGGCTTCTCGCAATGGTTGCAGCGCGTGACCTGAAATACCCGCCGCGTGTTGGGAAAGACGCCTTTCTCCACATACTTCACCCAGGTCCGGTTCACCCCCACCGGCACCTGGTTCTCGGTCTTGCACGCCACCGTGCAGGCGTGGCACCCGATGCATTTGCGGTTATCGATTACGAAGCCGTATTTCATTCGCGGAAGGATCGACCCCAAAACATTCAATCATACTTGGGTGCAGTCGAACCGGGAGTGATGTTGTTGAGGCCGCTTGCGCCATTATGAGAATGGTCATCCTGAGCAAAGCGAAGGACTGGTCTCCGCCGCAACAAGCAGGTCCTGCGCTCCGCTTGAGATCACAAAATCGGGAACGACTAGATTTGGTAATCGATATCTTCCATGATCCGTTGCATGGATTCGGAAAGCGGCTCACTCCCGCCCGTCCCCTCCAGGTGCCGCACTCGTTCCGCTAAGCGGTTTACCTCCGACGCAACTGCGGCCAGGGCTTCCGAAAGAGGATCGTTGATCTGCTTCGGATCGGTGATCACGACGCGCTTCCCTTCCCGAAAAATAATATGTCCCGGCACGCCGACCACAGTAGAGTCGTCCGGCACATTGCGCAATACCACCGACCCAGCTCCAATCCGGCAATTGTGCCCCACCGTGATGTTGCCGAGAATCTTCGCGCCCCCGCCCACCACCACATTGTCGAGAAGCGTCGGGTGCCGCTTGCCATGTTCCTTGCCCGTTCCACCTAGCGTCACGCCCTGATACAACGTCACATCCTCACCAACAACGGCCGTCTCCCCAATCACCACTCCCATGCCGTGATCGATAAACAAACGCCTGCCAATCTGCGCTCCGGGGTGGATCTCGACGCCCGTAAGCCAGCGAGCCACCTGCGACAACCAGCGCGCCAGCAAAAGGAAATTGTGGTTCCACAACCAGTGATTCATGCGATAAAACCACACCGCATGCAGGCCAGAGTAGCAAAGATAAATTTCCAGACGCGATTTTGCCGCGGGATCGCGTTCCAACACGGTGGCAACGTCTTCGCGAATTAGCGACAACAGGTGCGGCATGGGCCCCAGATGATCGGTCGAAGATGTAAGATCAGGCCGGAACCTCCGACGTGGGAATCTGCAACGCCTGGTTCCGGAGTGCTTCGAAAAGAATACTACTCAGGTAGCGCTCCCCGAACGACGGCAGAATCACGACAATCAATTTGCCGGCATTTTCCGCACGATTCGCTACCTGCAAAGCCGCGACCACCGCGGCTCCCGACGAGATGCCGACCAGCAATCCCTCCTCGAGCGGAAGCCTCCGAGCCATGTTAATGGAATCTTCGTTGCTCACCGTAATGACTTCGTCCACCAGATCGCGCCGCAGAATGCTCGGAACAAACCCTGCGCCGATGCCCTGAATCTTATGCGGAGCTGGCTTGCCACCAGAAAGGACGGGGCTGTCCGCCGGTTCCACGGCTACAGCCTTGAATGACGGCTTCTTCGGCTTGATGTATTCGGAGACGCCGGTAATAGTTCCCCCGGTGCCTACGCCCGACACGAGAAAATCGACGCGCCCATCCGTGTCTTCCCAAATCTCGGGGCCGGTAGTCTCCAAGTGAATCTTTGGATTTGCCGGATTGTCGAATTGCTGCAGCATATAGGAGTTCGGAGTTGAGGCCAGCAACTCCTCCGCTTTCAAGATCGCTCCCTTCATTCCCCGCGGGCCGGGCGTAAGAACGATCTCCGCGCCCAAGGCCAGCAGCAGCACCCGCCGTTCCAGGCTCATCGTCTCGGGCATAGTCAGGATGAGTTTGTAGCCTTTAACAGCGGCTACGAAAGCGAGCGCAATTCCAGTATTGCCGCTCGTCGGCTCGATCAGAACCGTTTTCCCGGGTTGAATACGACCGGCTTTTTCAGCATCGGCAATCATGCTGACACCAATGCGGTCTTTTACGCTGGCCAGCGGATTCTGGCTTTCGAGTTTTGCCACCACGTCGGCAACCGCGCCCTTCGAAACCCGATTCAGACGCACCAAGGGGGTATGGCCGATCAGTTCTGTCACATCTCTCGCGATTTTCATAAATGTTCGATTCCGAGCGACCCGTTTCGATTCTCAAAGCTTCGGAAACTAGCCCTAAAAGGAGTCCGGTTCTCCTCGGCTCGTAAACGCCATTAATTCTACTAGTTTACTAGGCTATCTCAAGAGAAATGAACCCACATTGCTCATCCAGAGCAAAGCGAGAAGTTTGCAGTTCGCTGCGAAATCTGGACCCCTCGTCTATCGCGAATGCGGCTTCCGCCGTCCAACCCGCGTCAGAATCCGCCGCACTTTCTTCGGAGAAATCGATAGCCGCGCTGCCACGCGAGATACTTTACGGCCTTCGCGCTCCCATACCCGCGCAATCACAATCTCGGCAAACTCATCGCTGATTTGCCGGAACGTCTTTTCGCCCACGGCACCCTGCGACCACGCCTTCAACGCCGGATGCACACTTCCCTTGCGCAGAATTTTCGCGCCCAACAACTGCAAATCCTGCCACATGTTGTTGTCGGGCTGATTCGTCCCGCAGGATGCTCGCGCCAGATCATACGATTCTCGCGCCGCCTCGGGATTATCGAAAAACGAATTGCACTGCGTCAATCCCTGCCACAGATACGCATTTGCCAGCAGCAGATGATGCTGGGTGTGCTTCGCTAGATCAACCGCCTCCTGGCTGTATTCGAAGGCGCGCCGTGCAGGGCTTCCCGGGTCCGCGCCCCCGCCGATCTCCTCCTCCACCTTCGCATTTTCAATCATGCATTGCAAAATGCGCGCCCGGCCCATCAGAATGTAGTCCTGCTTTTCCTCCGCCACCTCGAACGCTGACGCCGCTTCTTCCTCCGCGCGCTGAAAGTCTCCGCTATCCAGGTGGATATATGCGGCATTCAGATACACCGTTCCGACTCCGTGACGGTTTGGACGCTGCTGGTAAATTGCCTGGGCGGCAGCCAAGTGCTCCAGAGCTTCGCGGCGGAGTTGAGCCAAGCGGTCGCGATAATCTTGCTTGCGCGAATCCTTGCTGGTCGCACTCGGCTTGCTTTCATTGCCGCGACTCCCACCAGCCGAGGTCTTGCGGCGCCGCTGCACTTCGCGGTCAATTCTTTTCTGCAACTGCAGAGCGATACCGCGCTTGGCCAGCGCCATATTGGCCAACGATCGCGCCAGGTTCGGATGCCGGGGATCCCGTCGGCCGTAATGCCCAATGGCGCTCTCGAAAAACTGGATCGCCTTATCGAAACGCCCTTCCCGGCGCGCCATTCTCCCGTAGAAGGATTGAATGTTGCCCAGCGTTACATAATCATCGGTCTCGGCGAGTACCGTTTCCGCAGCCTGCGAAATCCGCACCGCCTCTTTCCATTTGCCCTGCTGGAAAAGAAGCCACCCCTCCAGCACTCGCATTACCGCCGCCATCCGCGGATGTCCTAACTCAAGCGCCAGGTCCCTTCCTTTTCCGGTGTAGATCAGCGCTTCATCGTAGTCGCCTCGTCGGCGCAGGCATCGACCCTTCCAGAAATAAACAATGGCCAGCAGAAAGCGATCGTCCAGTTCTTCTTCCAGGCTCAGGACGAAGTCAAAATGAGCGATCGCCGTTTCCATTGCCTCCTCCACCATGGCAGCCATTCCCTCCGCCATGCGTAGGCAAATGTAATCGGAGATCGACAGCTTTGACCGCCTCGCCAATGGAGCGGCAGACGTCTTCGCCCGTCCCGCAACCGTTTCGGAGTGCGCAAAGCGGGCCAGAATATCCCGCAGAGAGGGTCCCTTGAATCCGATATCCGTCCATATCGCGAGTTGCGCCACCAGGCGAGCCGCGTTTTCCTCGGAGGGATCGAGGTCGGTGATCAGGTCTTCGTGCGAGCGTAAGATCGCGATCCCACGCTCCACCTCACGCGCAGCAACGTGCTCCTGTAATTTCGTGAGAAACCCTGCGTCAATCGCCAGTTCGGCGGGAGGTCTGCGTGCGCCCATGAATTGACGTTCTAGTCCAACAGGTCATAACTGGCAAGAGTCAGAAACTCAGCAAACTCCCGACTTGTCGTCAATTGTTCGAGAAGCTTCGCCGCCTGCCGCAGCTTTTCGTCGTTGTTGCTGCCTAGTTCCGCCGCCCTTTTATGGATAAGATCCTTCACCATCTCTGGCGTCACCGGTCTGCCGTCCTTAAAGTGCGCGTGATGCCTCACCCATTGCCACACCTGGGCACGGCTGATTTCCGCCGTCGCCGCGTCTTCCATCAGGTTGTAGATCGGAACGCAGCCGAGTCCGCCCAGCCAGGAATGCAGGTACTGCAGGCCCACGTCGATATTCCAGCGTAAGCCCTCTTCGGTGATATCGCCCTTTGGCACCGCGATCAGGTCTTCTACCAGCACGGTGCGCTTGGTTGATTTCTTATGCGAAGAAATCTGATTCGGTTCGGGCATGTACTGATCGAAAATTTCTTTTGCGACCGGAACCAGTCCGGGATGTGCCACCCAGGTCCCGTCATGCCCCGCTTTCACTTCTCGAATTTTGTCGCGCCGCACTTTCTCCAGCGCCTGCTCATTGGCCGCCGCATCGTTGCGAATCGGAATCTGCGCCGCCATTCCGCCCATCGCATGAATGCCCCGCCGATGGCAGACTTCGACCAGCAATTCGACGTAGGAACTCAGGAAATGCGTTTCCATCGTCACCTGCGAGCGATCCGGCAGAACGAATTCTGGATGCGCCTGAAACTTCTTGATATAACTGAAAATGTAGTCCCACCGTCCGCAATTCAGTCCCGAAGAATGGTCGCGCAACTCATACAGGATCTCGTCCATTTCGAAAGCCGCCAGAATGGTTTCAATCAGCACCGTGGCGCGAATCGATCCCCGCGGAATTTTCAGCTCGTCCTGCGCAAAACAAAACACCTCGTTCCACAGCCGTGCCTCCAGGTGATTTTCCAGCTTCGGAAGATAGAAATACGGGCCAGTTCCCTTGCTCAGCAACGCGGCCGCGTTGTGAAAAAAGTACAGCCCAAAATCAAACAGAGAGCCCGAGATCGGCTTTCCCCCCGCTAGAAAATGCTTTTCGTCCAGGTGCCATCCCCGCGGCCGCATCACCAGCGTCGCCAGTTTCGGTCCCAGTTGATATTTTTTCCCCTCCGGACTCTCGTACCGGATCGTCCCCCGAATCGCCTCCCGCAGATTGTGCTGACCTTCGAGATTGTTGCTCCAGGTCGGCGTATTCGAGTCCTCGAAATCAGCCATATAAACATTGGCTCCCGAGTTCAACGCGTTGATGATCATCTTGCGATCGACCGGCCCGGTAATTTCCACGCGCCGATCCAGCAAATCCTTTGGAATCGGCGCCACCTTCCACTCGCTCTCGCGGATCTTAGCCGTCTCCGTCAAAAAATTCGGGAACTTGCCGTTATCGATTTCCCGCTGCACGCCTTTCCGGCGAGCCAGCAACTCCTGCCGCCGAGGCTCGAACCGAGCCGCCAGCTTCAACAAAAATGCCTTCGCTTCCGGAGTAAGAATGTCGTTCTCGATCTGAGTCAAAGTCTGGGTTTGAGCGGGATTTTTCTCAACAAAAGTCGGATTCATAGCACCTTTATGATAGTCCTTCAGCGCAGCGTTTGCAGGCGCAAATCGCCCGCACTGGGTCATTTTGTCCTAGTAGGTCCGGGCGGACAGCGCGAGTTGTCAGAGGAGTGCAATCCGGGGTCTACTGCCCATGGACGCAAGACGCAAAGTGTCGCACGCAAACCCTTGCGCGAGGAAATCATGACGAATTCGAATGGGCATAACGGCAACGGGCACGGCAGCAATGGTCAAACGAACAACTGGCAGACCAGCCCACGGTGGCGCGGCATCACGCGTCCTTACACGCAACAGGATGTAAATCGCCTGCGCGGCTCGTTCCAGATCGAACACACCCTCGCGAGGCGTGGCGCGGAACAGCTATGGAACCTGCTCACCAGCTCCGATGAGCCCTTCATCCCCGCTCTTGGTGCCGTTACCGGCAACCAGGCCGTTCAGCAAGTCAAAGCTGGATTGAAAGCCATCTATGTAAGCGGATGGCAGGTCGCCGCCGACGCCAACAACGCCGGCCAGATGTATCCCGACCAAAGTCTGTATCCCGCCGACAGCGTGCCCAATCTCGTGCGCCGCATCAACCAGGCTCTCCAGCGCGCCGATCAGATCCACCACGCCGAAGGTCACGATGATGTGAACTGGTTTCCTCCCCTCATCGCCGACGCCGAAGCCGGGTTCGGCGGCAATCTCAACGCCTTCGAACTGATGAAGGCCATGATCGAAGCGGGCGCCGCCTGCGTTCATTTTGAAGATCAGCTTTCCTCCGCCAAGAAGTGTGGACACCTGGGCGGCAAAGTGCTCGTACCAACCACCGAAGCGATCCAGAAACTGGTCGCAGCCCGCCTCGCCGCCGATGTGATGGGCGTTCCAACTCTCATCATGGCGCGTACCGATGCCGATAGCGCCACTCTTCTGACCAGCGACATTGACCTGCGCGACCGCGAATTCGTGATCCGCCAACGCACCGTCGAAGGCTTCTACCACATTAAGAGCGGCCTGAAGTCCGCCATCGCCCGCGGCCTTGCCTACGCCCCCTACGCCGATATCCTCTGGTGCGAAACTTCCAAGCCCGATCTCGAGGAGGCACGCCAGTTCGCCGAAGCCATCCATCAGGTCTATCCCGGAAAGTTGCTGGCCTACAATTGCTCGCCCTCGTTCAACTGGAAGAAGAACCTCGACGACGCGACCATCGCCAGCTTCCAACACGAACTCGGCAAGATGGGATACAAGTTCCAGTTCGTCACCCTCGCCGGATTCCACGCCTTGAATCTCGCCATGTTCGAACTCGCTCGCGGCTACAAGCAGTCCGGCATGAGCGCGTATTCACGGCTCCAGGAAAAGGAATTCCTCCGCGAACAGCAGGTCGGTTATGAAGCAGTGAAGCACCAGCGCTTCGTAGGTACCGGATACTTCGATTCCGTCCAGCAAGTCATCAGCAGCGGTAGTTTGTCTACGATGGCACTCGAAGGATCCACCGAGCAGGCGCAATTCACCGACGTCTTAAGCGCAAAGCCGGAGCACGGCCACGGTATCGCCAGCCCTATGGAAGGCGCCGATCCGTTATCGGGCACGCCGCTAGGCAATACGCTGCTGTCTAATTCTTGGGAGGAATCCGACGAGCTGATGCCATCGGGAGATTAGTAGAAGACTAGGACTGGAATCGCAGTTCGAAACTCAAGCGCGTGACGTTGCTTTCAACCGATCGCGCTTGTCTTCCCGGAGTTGCGCGGCCGAAAACGCCGAGCCGCACGTACCGCATCTCCAGCTTGTAACCGCACTGGTTACCAGGCTTGGACCTTGACTGGTCGGAGCCTGGTTCCCGCGCACCGCTAGAACCAACTCACCGCCGCAATCTGAACATTCACGTTTGTGCATGGCCTTGGTCAGGCCCCGACCAGCACAGACACCAACTCCGGGCTGCAATGAGAATTTTGCATCGATTTGACCGCATCTTCCGCCGTAAATCTCCCCATGACCAGGGCTAGTTTGCGGTTGGTTGTCGTCTGGATGGGAAGCCGATCGATCCTCAGCACATATTGAGGAGCGTGCGCACCGCGATTCACCTTCACTACAAATTTGATATTTTTCATGGTTCCTTCCGGGGCGATGACAACCCTGACCGATTCGTTATGCCGACCTGTCTTAATCGCTGCTAACACGTACCTTAGTCTGCCTCGGTTTGGAGTCCGAAAGATCCCGGCAGACCGGTGCTGTCGTGACTTACATTCCTCCGAGTTAATCGGAGAGGAGACGGTTTCAGATGGTTAATCAGAGGAACTACAAGAGTAAGAACAGGTTACCGGCCCAATATTCATGCTAGTCTCGTACCCTCCCCTTGTCAAGTTTTCCACCGGAAGACCGGCTCCATCGCCCCGGCAGAACTCTGGCCGCGGGAGATCTATCGGGAAGCACAGACGGCCGAAGCGCAGGCTAGTGTTGCGTTCGAGCCCCGGCGATGCTCAGCGCGATACCACCCGCAATCATCACCACGCTGATGATGGGCGAGATCCGCTCGCTATGACTGGTTTGCACACCGAGGTTCGTATTCCCTATCTTGATCCCCTCCGTCTCGGAGTGAGGAATGGGCACAATCAGTGACGCAACACCGAGCACAACCAGTAGCAGGCCCACGAACAACAGGATTTTCATATTGAGTCCCTTTTGCCGCTAGTCGTGCAGCACCACACTCAGCAGCGAACTATGGACTTGCAGTCCGCCCTCCGGCCCGCCGGAGTAATTCACAAAACCGAGTTTCCGGAACCGGTTCATAAAAAAACTGACCCGCGAGCGCGTCGTCCCGACCATCTCGGCGAGACTTTCCTGGCTGATTTTTGGCACCACCGTCTCCGGAATTCCTTCCTTGCCAAAATGAGCCAGTAGAAGAAGGATTCGCGCCAACCGCTTTTCACTGGAGTTAAACAACTGATCGACCAGGTCCTCTTCATAGCGGACATTCCGCGCTAGCAAATAGGCCACGAACAGCTCCGAAAACGCTGGTTCGCGGTGCAGCGCATCCATCATCGCCTTCTTGTCGATCCGCATGATCTCGCAATCCGTCATCGTCACGGCCGATCCCATGCGCAGGGGTTGGCCCGCCAGCGCCCCTTCGCCAAAGAAGTATTTCGCTCCGAGTACGCCCAGAGTCGCTTCCCTACCCGTCGAAGACACCACGCTCAGCTTCACTTTGCCTTTTTGGATGTAGAAAACCGCATCGGCTGCGTCGCCCTGCGCAAAGATCGATTCCTTCCCGGCAAAACTCAGGTTCTTCCTGCCCTCGCCAATGATGGCAAGAAAGGTGCTGGGATTGAATGCGAGGCTCTTCTTGGCCACCGGTGCTTTTCGGACTATCGTGGGAAGACCCATTCCCCAGCAATTCTAAAGCCCGGAACGCACTTTGTCCCGGCAAATAGTGACGCCGCAACTTCTGGATTCAATTTTCGTAGGTGAGCTATCTTGCTCAGACCCGCCCCTCACTACCTGTCATTCTCTTTTGAGTGTGTAAGCCGCGAGTACCCATGGCGAAACACGATTCGACCCTAAAAGTCCTGCACCTCGAAAGCCAGGCAACACCTCCCAGAAGATGAGAGGGTTAGCCGCGAAACGAAACAAGGAAGGTTAACGATCATGCCTTTAATTCAACTGCTAGAAGTTCTCATCGTGGTTGGTGTTCTCCTGTGGCTGGTCAATCGCTTCATTCCCATGCAAGGAACCATCAAGTCAATTTTGAACGGAGTCGTCGTCATTGCCGTCGTTCTCTGGCTCTTGAACGTCTTTGGGCTCTTTCATTCCCTTTCGCACCTGCGCGTTGGAACCTAGAGTCGAAGCTCTGATAGTCGAAGCTGTGATGGTCCAAGTTCCAAATAATCGCGGGCCAGCCGAATGGAAGGCAAACCGCTGGGCGCGGGACCTCTCCCGGGGCCCGCTCGTCCTTATCGGCGGGGCCAAATCCAGGCACATCCCCGTACCCACCAGCAACAAACCAGCAACAAAGGCGTTAGTCGCCCTCATCAAAATGCGCATCCAAGTTTCAGCATGGCAAAGAAGACGTCCATCTTCGACGAGCAGTACCGGGTAGTCGCCGTCGAAGGTGACCGCCTCATCATTCGAGGAATTATGAGTGGCGCCGTGCTCGCAATCGTCAACCCCGAAGCCGCAAGCCCGCTTACCCCGGAAGACTATCCCCTGGGCAAGCTAATCGCCCTGACCGACCCCTCCGCCGGCCCCCCTCGCGATTTGAATTAGAAAAGACTTGCGCTCTAAGCACGATTTGCCCAAAAAACAAAGGTCTCAACCCGCAGGTTTCAGCTCTTCACAACAAACCCGACCCGCCTGAGGTTTGCCCGAGACCTGACACCTTCGACCTGAGACCTGAATTTCTGGCAGCCCGGCAGGGATTCGAACCCCGATACGCAGCTCCAGAGGCTGCAGTCCTACCGTTGAACGACCGGGCTGTACCGAGAATTCTAATTCATTTTGCCATCACTGCAAAACGTGTCGGGCACAAGGCTTGCGTGCATGCGCAACCTGCCCAGCCCGCGTTAGAATCTCTGGCAGCATTACCCAGCAGCGATATTGAGGAGTCGCCATGCCCAGTCCCGCAGATCTCACCGGACCCATCGCGCCCGCCGAAACCGACTGTGCGTGTACCGAAATGGCGCGTCGCCCGCTGCAGGCCGAGCAGTGCGCTCTCATCGTCGTCGACATGCAGGAAAAATTGCTGCCGCCGATCTGGGAAAAAGAACGGCTGGTGCGAAATATTCAGCTTCTGATTCGTCTCGCCGGAATCCTCAAGATCCCAGCCCTGGTCACGACCCAATACGCGAAGGGCCTGGGTAACACCGTGCCCGACATTGCCTCGCTCTTACCGGCCAGTCCGCCCTTCAGTCCACCGATCGACAAGCTGATGTTTTCTTGCTTCGGCAGCGACGCGTTCTGCTCCGTGCTCAAGCGTCTGCCCGGACAACGAACAACCATACTGCTGTGCGGAATGGAAACTCACATCTGCGTCATGCAGACGGCGCTAGGCGCGCTGCGGGAAGGCTACCTCGTGCATGTTGCTTCCGACGCCGTCAGCTCCAGGACCGAATTAAACTGGCGCATCGGACTGGATCGCATGCGCGCCGCCGGAGCCATCCTCTCATCCACCGAAATGATGATCTACGAACTGCTCCGCTCCTCAGGTGCTCCCGCGTTCAGAGAACTCTTGCCGTATCTGAAGGGTTGAGAACTTTTCACCACGGAGGCGCGGAGCCACGGAGAAAAGCGATTCTTCGCTTTTGCTTTTGCTTTTGCTTTTTCAAGGTTCGAGATTTTCTCCGTGGCTCCGTGCCTCCGTGGTGGATTGACATCTCGGAGCCGCGTCTCTACCCGCTCGCCTCTCTCTGTTTCACCCGCACCACCGTGATCTTCGAGAACCCCTCCTCAAACGTCGGAGGCTTCAACTTCCCCGCCATCTTGCGCATGATATCTTCCGGAACCGCGCGCCCGCGCCGCTGGTGCCGTTCCAGACAAACTTCCAGCGGAACGTCGAAGAACACCCCTTGCACATCGTAGCCGTAATCCTTGGCCAGCTTGATCCAGCTATGACGATCGTGCGGCGTCAGATTCGTCGCGTCCACGTAGTTCATGGGACGCCGCGCAATCAGCCTCGCCTTCAACATCGATCGCAGATTCGAAAATACGAGATCCTGAAAGCGCTGCTCCTGCGCGTCATCGAACAGCAGTTCGCGCAGCAGATCGCTCGATAGCGGATGAATGTTGTGCCGCTTGAACCACGAACTCTTGCCCGACCCCGGCAACCCAATCGCCAGCACCACCGTTCCCTTGCTGGCGCGCACTGGAGCCGCCACCCCTTGCGCCGACCCCGCTTGCCCTGAAACGGCCTGACCTGGCACTGCTTGACCTGACAATGCTTCGCCTGACACCGTCGAAACTGGCAACGACGGTATCTTCACCGCAGCAGCCGATTCCGCGGTGACTGTGACCGGTTCGGCTGTGGATGGCTCCGCCGCGGCCACTGCAGAAGCCGGTGAACCTGCCGACCGCCCACGATTTCCGCCACGACTTCCGCGGCTGCGGCGACGACGCGACACTCGTGGCCTCGGCTCACCCGCGGCCGATCCCTCGGCGGCTGCCGGCGGCGCCTCCGCGGCAACTTCCGGCTCCGCTCTAGCGACTCGCCGCATCTCCCTTACCGGAGCCGCGGGAACCTCAGCCGGCGCAACCACCGGCACGGCCGCTGCCACTTCTGCCGGAGCTGCCGGCTCATCGTCATAAAACCTCGGCTGCAAGGGTTCAGGCGCCTTGGCTGCTTCTTTGGAGGTGCCTTCTCCCGGCTTCTTGCGGCGCTTTAAGCGCTCGCTCATCCATTTGCGCATATAGCTTGCTTGTAGCACACCCGCACATATCGGAGCAATCCACGAACCGTGGCGCCCAGGATACCTGTAGCATCGGGCCATCGGATAATCGGGCCATCGGGTCATCGAAAGTTCAGAGGCTTTTGACCTTCGATCGCCCCCCGATCACCCGATCACCCGATACAATACCTCCATGAATCCGACTCATCCGCCCACTCTCCCCGCAGCCGCCGCCCAACTCCCGGCCGTGCCGCTCACGCTCGAAGGCTTTGCCACCCTGCATCAGATGATGCGCTTCCGCTGGACCGCATGGCGCGCGCTCGCTGAGAATGAACGCCGCGAAATTGCCACCGAAGCTGCCAAACTCCTGGGCGAGATGGAATCGAAATCCGACGGCCAATCCGCGCTCTTCTCTTTGCTTGGACACAAAGGCGACCTGATGCTTGTCCACTTCCGCGAAACTTTCGACCAGCTCAATCAGGCCGAACTCGACGTGGCGCGACTCCGGCTCTATGACTTCCTCGAGCCCACGACCTCCTATCTGTCGGTGATCGAGCTCGGACTCTATGAATCGTCGCTGAAAGCCTACAAGGCCCTCGCCGAGCAGGGCGCGGAGCCGCACTCGCCGGAATGGAAAGAAATGATCCAGGAAATCATCGCGCGCCAGAAAGAAGCGATGAAGCCACGCCTCTTCCCCTCCATGCCGCCGAACCGCTACATCTGTTTTTATCCCATGGATCGCCGCCGTGGCGAAGACAAGAACTGGTACACGCTTCCCATGGAGGAGCGCCAGCGCCAGATGAACGAACACGGCCTCGTCGGGCGCCGCTATGCCGGAGAGGTCAAGCAGATCATTACCGGCTCCATCGGCTTCGACGACTGGGAGTGGGGCGTCGACCTCTTCGCCGACGATCCCCTCGTCTTCAAGAAACTCATCTACGAGATGCGCTTCGACCACGTCAGCGCCGTCTATGCCCTCTTCGGCAGCTTCTACATAGGCCTGCGCTGCCCCGCAAATCAACTGCACACTTTGCTGGAGGGAAAATTGCCGGAGCACAAACATTGAATCATTGAGTCATTGAGGTATTGAATCATTAGGGTCAGTCATTCGATGACTCAATGTCTCAATGACTCAATGACTAAATGATTCAATGCCTCAACGACTTGAACTGAAACTCGTGGCGCTTCATATCCACCCGCGCCCCGCGAAACGTCACCCCTTCCATTCGCAGCCGGAATCTCTGTTCAGCCGCATTCTCTCCGCCTAACTTGATCGCGCCACCCGACCCGACCACGCGATGCCAAGGCAATCCCGGAACCTGCCGCAAAATGCGCACCACCTGACGCGCCGCTCCCACCCACCCCGCGGCCTTGGCGATCGCTCCGTAACTCGACACCTTCCCCGCCGGCAAGCCCCGAATGCGCGCCAGCACGCGCACGCGCTTACCCGCATTATCATCCTGTTTCTTGTTATTTTTATTCCCGGGCGAGCTTTTTGCGGATTTGGATGGCGCAGGCTTTCGCTTAGATGTTGACGTCGATTTTGACTTCAACGCCGACGTCGATGATGTTGCTTTCGCGTTCAATCGCCGTTTCACAAATAAACGATCCCCGGAAAATCATGTTAACCTAGGTTCACCATACAAAATTTTACATGGGTGCGTAAAACCTGGGATTACGATATTTGCATCCCAATGTTTTACTCGCCACCAAAACAGCCTTTTGGAGAAACTATGCGTCGTTCGTTCAAATCCCTGCCCCTTGCGCTGTCTTTCATGTTGGCCCTTGCGGCCGTGGGCTTCTTTCTCACCAGCTGCAGCAACAATTCGTCGCAGGGTCGTTTTGTGAATGCCGTCGTGAACGCCGGCAATGTGGATATCTTTTTCGGCGGAACCCGGTACTTTACCGATCTCGGGTTCCAGGGATTTGAGCCAGCATCGAGCTATTCGGGAGTGCCTGCAGGCAGCAGCACGATCATAGGGTACCCAACCGGAACCTCCACCACCGAGACCTTCAGCGTATCCAACGTTAACCTGAACGCTGGGTCGCAGTACACGCTGGTTGCGGCGGGAGTTGCCGTCAATGGCCCCAACTCTAATGTTGTTGTCCTCAACCCCGTCGATAACAACAACGTGCCTGCGAATGGCACCGTCAATTTCCGCGTCATTAACGCATCGCCCGACGGACCCCTTTCTCCGGTTATCTACATCACACCGAACCCCATCATCGGCAACGGTTGCAACTCCGCGGGTTCGATAGTCATCAACCCCCTCGCTTATCAAGCGGCAAGCGGTTACGAACCGATTCAATATAACTCTCAGGGCGGCTACACGGTGTTCGTTTGTAACACAGAAGGCGGGAACCCAATATTTAGCGGTACTAACCTCGGTACCATCGGCGGCCCAAACGTGGGGTCGATTCGCACCATCATTTTCACCGACAATTCGGGCGGAACCGGAATGAGCTCGATACCGGTTGTCTTGAAAGACGACAACTAATTGATCGCTGCCGAACCGCCTGCCCCCAACCGGGCGGCCTCGCCGCGACGTTCAGAAAAGGAATCGAGCCTCGACCGAGGCCCGTGCGTCACCTGACAAGCTGCTAAAATCCTCTTGCTCACCACACTCGGGAGAATATTAACGATGTCGCGCTGGTTGAAAGCCCTGCCGCTTGCGTTGGCGGTTGCCACGTTAAGCCTCATAACCATCGGCTGTAATACCACCAGTCAAGCGAAGATTCGTTTTATCCACGCCATCCAGGACGCCAACGCCCTGGATATTGCGATCAATGGCACTAAGGAATTTACCAGCATCCAATTCATGCAATTGCAGCCGCCATCCGGATATAAGGCTGTGCCCGGCGGCGTTGACACCTTCCAGGGCTACGAGACCGGCACTCCCACGCAGATCTTCAGCACCTCGAACGTCAAACTATTCGCTGGAACCAATTACACCGTGGTTGCCACTGGATTTATTACGAACCAGAGCAGCGTTCCTATCATCCCAGCGACTGACACCAATACCGTGCCGGCCAACGGCATCATCGATTTCCGCATCATTGATGCTTCGCCCAGCGCACCCAGCCCCCTGGATATTTACATCCAGCCGGCTCAGGTCCAGGGCCTTACTCCGCCCGCAACCATCGGTGCTCTTCCCTATCTGGGAGTGAGCAAATACATTCCCGTACCCTACAACACCACCGGCTCCGGATACACGGTGTACGTCTGTCCCGCCGGGAACCCGGACACGGTCCTCTTTCGCCAGACCATCCCGGTCGGCGGCACCAGCCTGGGCTCGATTCGTACCCTGATCCTCACCGACCAGCAGAACATCAATCAACTCAATCCCCAATTCATGATTCTGAATGACGTCAATTAACCGAAACCGAAACTTCTGGTGCTGCAGACTCGGCCCCGGTGCACCGCCGTGCAAGCTGCTAAAATCCTACTTGCTCACCACCCCAGCGTTTCGGAAACTCACTTTTGGAGAATCGCTTTTGGGAGAATCACTTTCGGGAGAATCACGGATGTTTCGCTGTTTGAAAGCCCTGTCTCTTACCCTGGCCCTCGCGGCCTTGAGCCTCTTCGCCGGCAGTTGCGGTAACAACGGTTCAGCGCAGATTCGCTTTGTCCACGCCATCCAGGACGCTCCCGCCCTAGATATTGACGTCAACGGAACGCAGAAATTTAACAACATTTCATTCCTGGGCGTGCTGCCGAATCAGCCGGGCTACACCACCGTACCTTCGGGAACCGACACCCTCGCAGGGCTAGTGGCGGGCAGCACCACGCAGGTCTTCAGTAGTACGGTTGGCTGGAGTAGCGCGACGTCATACACCGTAATTGGAACGGGATTCTCTAAAACCGGCATGAACGGCAGCAACGTAGTCCTCCTGTCGATCCCTGACCACATTCCGACACCGCCAGCAGACGACGTCGAATTCCGCGTCATCCATGCATCGCCCAGCGGTCCCGGTACGGTGGATGTCTACATTAAATTGAACCCAAGCACCGGTCCCACCCTCCCGGTTACGATTCCCGGCCTTGCTTACACGCAGTCAAGCAGCTACATAAACATCAACTTCAACCCTAACAGTAACCCCATCCCTCCGGGCTATACCGTGTACGTCACCGCGTCGGGAAGCACAACCCCCATCATCACCCAGCAAGTCTTCCCGGCAAACGCGGGAGCCGCTCGCACCTTCATCCTCACCGACGTCCAGGGTGGCAATTCAATGAGTACTTCGCTGCTGGAATTGTCCGACCTGCATTAGTTTTGTAGTTGCCATCCCGAGAGGAGTGAGACGCGCCGAAGGAGTGGGATTCCCCGCCCGCGTCGAGCAGCGCTTCACCCGGTCTTGCTCTTGCTTCTGGGTGGCGCAGCGGTTCACCGCTGCGATAACTGCTTTGCCTTGAATCCGGCTTTAGCCGCCGGGGTGAGACTGCAGCGCGACTAAACACTTTTTTCAGTCACCCCGTCACCCGACGCTTCCCTCTTCATCGTCAATCCCAATCTTCGACAATCGATAGCGCAATGCATTCCGCGAGAGCCCTAGCAAGCGCGCCGCCTGCGACTTATTCCCGCCCGCCCGCTTCAAAGCCTCGCGAATCATCTCATCTTCCCATTGATCCAGCGTCATGCCATCTGGGAGAAAGCGATCGGACGCACCGCCGCCCGCGCGGTTCCGCGGAGTGTCGAGCTGAATGTCGCTGTCTTCTAATTGATTGCCCGAAGCAAGCGCGCAAGCGCGTTCGATGACGTTCTGCAATTCACGCACATTCCCCGGCCAGTAATGAGCCGTCAGAAGTTGCATGGCGGCCGGTGCAATGCCGGTGATCGTCTCCGGCCTCCCGGATTCCTTGGCGAAACGCGCAAGAAACAAGTTCGCCAGTCCAGGAATATCTTCTTTGTGTTCGCGCAGCGGCGGGATATCGATCGGCACCACGTTCAGCCGGTAATAAAGATCTTCGCGAAACGTTCCATCCTCGAGCGCGGCGCGCAGATCGCGGTTGGTGGCAGCCAGCAGACGAACATCAACTTTAATCGTGCGTGTACCCCCCAGGCGCTCGAACTCCCGCTCCTGCAGCACGCGAAGAAGTTTGACCTGGATGGCCGGCGGCACGTCGCCGATTTCATCAAGGAAGAGCGTGCCTTTGTCGGCCAGCTCAAATTTTCCCGGCTTACTGGTAGCCGCTCCAGTAAACGCGCCTTTCTCGTACCCGAACAGTTCGCTCTCCAATAAATTCTCGGGAATGGCGGTGCTGTTGATCTTCACAAAGGGACCGGAAGCGCGCCGCGATTTTTCGTGAATCGCTCGTGCGATAAGGTCTTTCCCCACTCCGCTTTCACCGCCCAGCAGAACCGTGGAATTCGTCGGCGCAACCCGTTCGACCGTGGCCAGCACTTCCTGCATTTTCCGGCTGACCGCCACAATGTTGGGATGGCTGTACTTCTGCCCAAGAGCTTCGCGTAGCGACCGATTCTCCTCCCGCAGACGAGAGTTATCCAGCTCCTTGTGCACCACCATCCGCATCTCGGCCAACGAGAACGGTTTCAGAACGTAGTCGCTGGCTCCGGCCTTCATCGCCTCGACCGCGGTTTCAACCGACCCGAACGCGGTCATCACCACAATCGGCAACGCCGGATTCTGCTGCTTGGCGGTTTGCAGAAATTCGAGCCCGTTCATGCCCGGAAGCTTAAGGTCGGTAAGAACCAGGTGAACCGGTTCCGAGCCAAGCAGTTTCAATCCGGTTTCTGCATCGCCCGCTGAAAGCGTTTTAAAGCCGTCGTCCCCGAGATTGAGCTCGAGCAGCCGCCGCATCTTGGCTTCATCTTCGATGATGAGAATGGTTGGCATTGGTCAGTTCGTGTGGGGACGGGCGCCCTCGCCCATCCAGGCCGAGCGAAGCTCGGCAGCTGCCTGCGGCTCGACAGTTTCCTCCAGCGGAAAGAAAAGGGTAAACACTGCACCGCCTTTGGGATCGTTCTCAACCTTGATCGTCCCCTGATGACCGTCCACAATCTTCGACACAATCGACAGCCCCAGTCCCACGCCCGTTTTCTTAGTAGTCACAAACGGGTTGAAAATTTCTTCGCGCAACTCTTCGGGAACGCCAGGACCGGTGTCGGCAAGCCGGAGTTCCACGCCCTCGCGATCGCTGCGGTTCGCAAGTTGAACCTCGACCCGCAAGGTGCCCCCTTGGTCTTGATCCTGCATCGCTTCATACGCATTCTGCACCAGATTGAGAAAGGCTTGCTCGCACAAGCTTTCGTCAAGTGGAACCAGTGGCAATCCGCTGGCATAGTGGCGCTCGACGAGCACCGGCTTCGCTGAATCCGCAAAACGCGCCGCCACAACCTGCAGCACGCGATCCAAAAGCGCGATCATATCCGCCGGATGCGGCTGCGCATGCAGGGGACGAGCGAAATCGAGAAACTCCGTGACCAGTGCGCTGAGCCGGTTGACCTCGGTCGAAATGTATCCCGCAAGCTCGCGCGCAAGTTCGTCGGAGGCCTGCAATTTCTGGGTCAACATTTCAGCTGAACCTTTGATGACTCCAAGAGGATTGCGGATTTCGTGTGCCAACCCAGCCGACAGCTGTCCCAGCGCAGCCAGCCGTTCCGAACGCCGCGCTTCCGCCTGCGCCTGCTCCAGGCGGCGGTTGGTTTCGGCGAGACGCTCCGCGAGCTCGCGGTACAACTGGGTTTGATGCTTGCTCTGTTGCGCAAAGCGGTTGACCACCATCGCCGCCAGAAAGAAAAACAGGATGCGCAGCGCTAGCAACCCGAAAGCCTCGGGAGTCAATTCGTAATCCTGCATCGCGGGATAGAGATAGGAGCAGTAAGCGGCGGATGCAATGAAAGTCCAGAGCAGTGTCAGCCACGTGCCACAGTAAAGCGCCGCCGTGACGACCGGCAGATAATAGATCGGATAGTAACTGCTGTTGATTCCGGGTTCGCCGGTGTGATCGATGAGCAGAGTTGCGAGCAAAATCTTGAGCAGAAGAACGTAGGTGACCCCACGCCTGGGAAAGTGGGAGACTAACTTTGTCTCCAGCAGTTGCACAATTCCGATCGCAAGAAGAATGATTTGCTTGTGCCATTCGAATAGCGGAGGCAGCACGGCAAGTATGGCGAGGAAGATGAGCCAGATGGTCAGCCAGGCTGCGTCGAGTCGGCTGAATCGCCGCGACTCCGGATCGAGAATAGTGAGCGATCGTGCCACGTAGCTTCCATCCAACCCCAGAATGCCCTCCGCCGTCAATTCGAGAGCGAGGGCTTCGTGTAGGGACGGGCGTCCCCGCCCGTCCAAGCCGAGCCCAGCTCGGCAGCCTCTGTGCTGTCGGCCCCATCGATAACGCCGCCCACATAAGGATTTCCGATGCCCAACATAAATAGTTTCGATTTCCGCAAAAGGCGGTTGAGCGACTATTGTTATCATGCGATGAGCGTGGTTGAATCGGCGCGGGCGATAGTCTCCCGGAACGGACGACGATGACAAAGGTCGAAGCGATTATTCAAGTTTCCAAGCTCGAAACTGTGAAAGACGCGCTGCACGAAGTTGGTGTCGAAGGCATGACCGTTTTTGAAGCCAGAGGTCATGGCCGCCAAAAAGGACACACCGAGTTTTACCGCGGACGCGAATACACCGTCGACCTCATCCCAAAAGTGAAAATTGAAATGGTAGTGGCCGACGAAATGGTCGAGAAAGTCGTGCATGCGATCACCACTGCGGCTCGCACCGGCAAGATCGGCGACGGGAAAATTTTTCTTTCGCGCATTGACGAGGCGATTCGAATTCGCAATGACGAACGTGGCGAGAGCGTGCTCTAAGCGAATTTCGATCCGGCGGAGATCGACATCTTGGAGATCGACATTTTTGCGCGATTGAGTCTGTGAATCATTGAGTCGTTCATCCTTGAATCGACGAATCAATGATTCAGTGACTCAAATGACCATGGTGGCCACCGTTCGCAGCGAGTTACACGACCTTTACGTACGGGAATCCGCTGCCATCGAGCGCGAATTTTCCCTCACCGGAGAAGGCCACACGGCGCTCGCTCGTCGCACCGCCCTGGTCGATTCGATGGTGCAGCGCCTCTGGAACGAAATCATCGCTAGTTCAGCCACCGGCGCTGCGACCAGTTCTGCCTTTGATTCTGCTAACGGTTCTCGCAATTTTGCACTCGTGGCCACCGGAGGATTCGGGCGTGGCTGGCTTTTCCCCCACTCCGACATTGATTTGCTGTTCCTGTACAACGGCGGCACCTCTGAAGCCGAAATCAAAGATCCCATCCGCCGATTTTCGCAGGAGTTGTGGGACCTTCGGCTCAAGCTCAGCCCCGCCACCCGAAGCTTGGCGGAATGCGAACGATTGGATCCCAACAACGTCGAGTTTGCCATCTCGCTGCTTGACTGCCGCTATTTGGCGGGCGATCGCGAGCTTTTTTCCCGGCTTCACGAAAAAGCTGTTCCCCGCCTCGTGGGGCGCGATTGCCAGAGCTTGATTCAGAATCTCGCTGAAATTACGCGAGCGCGCCATCACAAATTCGCCAATACCGTCTTTCATCTCGAACCAAACGTCAAGGATGGACCTGGCGGTTTGCGCGACTACAACGTCGCCAACTGGCTGGCGCTGATTTCCGCGATGGAAAAACTGAAGGTGTGGCCCGACACCAAAACCTTGCTGCCGGTTTCTTCGCGCCGCGCGTTCGACGCAGCCCTCGATTTCCAGATGTCCGTGCGTTGCTTTCTGCACTTTCGCCACGGCCGCCACGACAACACCCTTACCTGGGAGGCGCAAGACGAAGCCGCGGCCAGAAAAATCGGTGCCAGCGACGCCGAAATCACGAATGCCGCCGACTGGATGCGTGTGTACTTTGGCCACGTGCGCAGCGTCCACCGGGTATGCAACCAGTTGCTGGAAGAAATTCCGGCTGCATGGTCGTCCTTATACCGTCAATTTCAAGGATGGCGCGCACGCGTCGTCAGTGATGACTTTTCGGTGGTCGATGGACTGATTTTCTTAAAATCGCAGTCAGCCGGCGGCTTGCGCGATCCCGAAATGCTGTTGCGCCTTTTTCATTTTATGGCGGAGCACGGGCTCAAGCTGAGCACGACCACTGAATACAAAGTCGAGCAAGCGCTGCCCGCGCTGGCGGCAACGCCTCCGCGCGGCGCTGAACTGTGGCTCTACCTGCAGGAGACACTGGTCCAGCCCCATGCAGCCGACGCACTGCGCGCCATGAACGCGCTTCGTCTGCTCGCACTTTTATTGCCGGAATTGAAGGGCATTGAAGCGCTGGTCGTTCGCGATTTCTACCACCGCTACACCGTCGATGAACATTCGTTTCTCGCGATCGAACATCTGCACCGGCTGAAAGAATCGAAATCGGAATGGGATCAGCGCTTCGCCGAGTTGCTTGGTGAACTCGAACAGCCAGAACTCCTTTACCTCGCGCTCCTGCTGCATGATTCGGGAAAGGCTGTCCCCAGTGACAATCACATTGAGGGTAGCCTGCAACTCACCGACAGTTGCACCAGTCGTCTCGATCTCGATGCGGTGGATCGCGAAACCGTGCGCTATCTGGTCGCCAGCCATCTTGAAATGTCGGCGGCAATGCGGCGCGATATATTCGATCCTGCCAACGTGAAGTCATTCGCGGAAAAAGTTGGCGTTCCCGAGCGCCTCAAAATGCTGTGTCTGCTGACCTATGCCGACATCAAAGCCGTAAATCCCGAAGCCATGACCCCGTGGAAAGCGGATAACTTATGGCAGCTGTACATTGCCTGCGCGAATTATTTGAGCCGCAGCGCCGATGAGCGCGTGCACACTGGTAACGACGCATCCAGCCTGGCCCATCTGCGGTCGCTCGCTCCGGTGGCCGGCAAAAAGATAAACATTTTTCTCGAAGGCTTGCCGCAACGCTATCTGCGCATCCACGGTGCCAGCGACGTTCTCGCTCATGCCGAGATGGCCTCCCGACTGGGGCAGGATGGCGTCCAATTAAATTTGAAGCAAGTTCGACATTGGTATGAACTGACGCTGATTACCACCGACCGGCCGTTCCTCTTCGCAACCGTCTCCGGCGCGCTGGCTGCCTGGGGAATGAATATCGTGAAGGCGAACGCGTTCTCTAACGCCGCCGGCATGGTGGTTGACACCTTCTACTTCACCGATCGCTTTCGAACTCTGGAGATGAACCTCCAGGAATGGGACCGTCTGACCAGGAGCATTGCCGCCATGATCAAAGGAGAGGCCGACGTGGCGCGCCTTTTGCGCGATCGCTTAAAATCGGAAAAGGTGAACGGCACCAAGGTCAAGATCGCCACCCAAATCGAATTTGACGACAGTTCCTCGGCGCACAGCACGTTACTCCAGGTTCTCACCCAGGATCGGCCGGGACTGCTCTACCGCATGTGCTCGCTGGTCTCGAAGCATGAATGCAATATCGAAATTGCGCTGATCGAAACCGAAGGGCAGATGGCGATCGACGTACTGTATCTAACCTCGGGCGGAGCCAAGCTGACCCCAAACCGTCAGGCGGCGTTAGGAAAAGCCCTCCGCGAAGAACTCCAACTGTAGGGCGGACCCCTGTCCGCCGATTTTGATCTTGTTGTTGATTTTGATCTTGTTCGTGTGGGGCGGACACCCCTGTCCGCCGCCGTTGATCTTGCTGTTGATTTTGATCTTGCTGTTGTTTTCGCCCTTGTTGTTGGTCTTGCTCTCCTGTCCGCCGCCCTTGCTCTTGATCTGCCTCGCGGTTCAACTACCGATCACCGTAATATCCGTCTCGCGTCTGCACCGTCAGATCTTTCTTCTTCACCACTAACTGAATGTGATGATAACCGCTGGCCGTGCTGTCTTTGTCCGGAGTGTAGCCCATGCTGTACTGCGTCCGTAGCTCCTCGACGATGCTGTCGTAGATCTCGCCCACCGTCTGTTTCTTCGTAACCTCAAAGAAACGCCCACCCGTCTCTTTAGAAATCCGCTCCAGAATTTTCTTGCCATCGGCGTGCGGTTCCTCACTACGACGTTGACCTCCCTGACCGCCATGACCACCACCGCCCGGATATCCACCCCCTCCGCCACCGGGCCAGCCGCCTCCGCCTCCACCACCGCCGGGCCAACCACCACCGCCGCCGCGGCCCATTCCGCCGGGCTGCCTTTGACCCTCTTCATGGCGAGGTTCCGCGAAATAGATGGAGTAGATCACCGTGTCAGCCCGTTGAGACGCTTCGATCGCGCCCTCCAGATAAGTCTTGCTCCCGTGGTCGACGCCATCCGACAAAATGATGATGGCTTTCCGTCCCTGCTGCTTCTTCATTAATTCGTTCGACGCCAGATAAACCGCGTCATAAAGCTGCGTGCCGCCGCGACGATGCGGGTCCGAACCAGACGGCGAATTCGAGGGATTGTTGGGATCGTTCGAGTGCTCGCGATCCGCTGACGTCCTGAGCAATTCCAGCGCCGACTGCAGCTTCTCACGCGATGCCGTCAAATCCTGCAGCAGTTCTACCTCGCGATCAAAGTGAATGAGAAAGGCCTTATCCTTGGGCTGAACCAGCATCTGGTCGATAAAACTGCGGCTCGCGTTACGTTCCGCGTCGAGCACGCCCGTTTGACTGCGACTGGTGTCGACCAGCAAACCAAGCGTCAGCGGCAGATTCGTATCCTGCGAAAAATATTTGATCGTCTGCGCCCGCCCATCTTCCTGCAGCGTGAAATCATCTTTAGTAAGATCGCGGACGATCTTGCCATGCTTGTCCCGAACCGTGACCGGTAGCGTGACCACCTTCACATCGACTGAGATGGTAGTCGCCGCATCCTGAGCCTCCATCCACCCGCCCGCGAGAACGAAGAATACGCAAGAAAAGAGTGCACAAGAAAAGACCGCACCAAAAAAACCCGCACAAGAGCTGAGTCCCAGCCCACTGCCGGTGCCCCGCCGCTTGCATCCTTCGCCAGGGGCGGGTGACACCCTCGCCGCCACTCCACGTGATTCCTGTCGGATGTCGGTTTCCTCACTCGGCCGAGATCGGCCCGGCTGAGACTCATTCACCATGCACTCTCCCTTGCCTGTCCTCCGTTGCCTGTCCTCCGTTATCGTGGACGAATCCTAAGCAAGCCGAACTTGTACAAGAAAATAGAATACACGGCCATAAGCGCGCCCGCCCAACTGGGGAAGGCCAGCGTCAAGCGGTACAGGAACCCGGCCGCCACCGGTGCCGGAGAAGTTTCGGGACTGGACTTGTCAGCGCTCATGGCCGTCCATGCAAGCATCGTTATCGATATCGATATCAATATCAATGTCAATATCAATGACCGGTTGCTACCCTCGTTACCGTCCCTCACGAAGCGATCAGATCCGCCGCCTAAGCCAGACGTCGACACGAGTCGAATACTTATGACTTGATGCGCACCAATGGAGTTGTAGTTGCCAGCGCCCTGTAAAAGCCAGGTCAACGTCGGTAAAACTTCGTAAAGGCCAAATGAGACGTGTTGGGCGATGCTAAAGTTATTGCATGCGATTTTTCTCGCAAAAGTGGGCGTTGGTGTGCCTCACCGTAGTGGTCGCTCTAATTCTAATTCTGTCGGCTTCGGGCCCCGTTTATGCGCAGGACAAAACCGCGACCGCGGCGGCCACCGCGCAAGTCACCAAAACCGTCGGCGTCATCAAAACCATTCGGCCGGATTCGATCACCATCACCGCTGAAACCGGTGGCGAGATCACAGCGACCCTGACCTCCACCACCAGGATCCTGCGCGTGCCGCCCGGAGAAAAAGACTTGAAGAACGCGACTCCTCTGCAGCCGCAAGACCTGCAGCCCGGAGATCGCGTGCTCGTTCGCGGCCCGTCGTCGCCAAGCGCCGATGCCCACACCATCACCGCCCTAGCCGTGATTGTGATGACCCATGCGGACGTGACGGCAAAGCAGCAGCACGACCTCGAAGACTGGCAAAAACGGGGGGTGGACGGCGTTGTCACCAAGGTGGATCCCGCCTCCGGTGTCATCACCGTCTCACCCGGTCGAATCGGCGTGAACAAAACGATCGATGTCCACGTTGCCCAGGATACCGTCCTGCGCCGCTACGCGCCCGGCTCAGTGAAATTCGATGACGCCAAACCGGCTCCCCTCGATCAGATCAAGGTAGGAGATCAATTGCGGGCACGCGGAACTCGCAGTCCCGACGGCCGTGAGGTAACGGCCGAAGAAATTGTCTCTGGATCATTTCCCAACGTTGCAGGGACGATCAAGGCCATCGACGCCGCAAATAATACGATCACGGTTCAAGACACCATCAGCAAGAGCACGGTGGTGGTGAAACTGTCTCCCGATTCACAACTGCAAAAAATTCCGGTGGAGATGGCACAACGCATCGCTCTGCGGTTGAAAGCCGGCGCTGCGGGCGGAAACGGAGATCAAGCGACTCCGAACGGACAAGGACAAGCACAGGGACAGCGACAGGGACAAGGACAAGCTATAGGCGCCGGACGCGGTGCATCGTCCGGTGCCGATGCGGTGCGGCCCGGTGCAGCTACAGCCACAACAGACGCTCCAGGCGCACATCGCCAGGCAGGCGCCGGCGCCAGCGGTTCTCCAGATTTGCAGCGCATGTTGAGCCGTTTACCTCCCATTAAACTCGCTGACTTGCAGAAGGGAGACGCGGTTGTGATCCTGGCAACACCCGGCGCGAACCCGGACTCGGTTACGGCAATCAAGCTGTTAGCTGGAGTGGAACCCATTCTGACCGCGGCGCCAAGTCGAAGCGCGTCCACGCTGCTTTCGCCATGGTCGCTCGGCGGCGGCGGTGGAGAAGGGGACGCCGCACAATAGCGCAAGTTTCATAAACAGTTCCGTTCTCAATCTCGAGCCAACAAGTTTGCCAGTAAGAGGCCAGAAAAAGCGCCAGCAAAACTGAAAGATAAGGTGTGCGTTGAAGTCATTTCCAGCCTTCATTCGGACGAATGTAATCTTGGCAATCCTGATTCTGGCGACGCTGGCCGCGCCCGCATCAGCGCAAGCGCAGCCAGCAACCGGCACTTTGCGCGGCCAGGTAACCGATCCCTCAGGAGCGGTCGTCGCCAATGCCACCGTTGCCGTGCTCGTCGCCGGAGGACAGCCGCATTCGGCGACGACCAATAAAACCGGTGCTTACGAAATCGGAAATCTCGCTCCCGGAAATTACACCGTAACCGCCAACGCCCAGGGCTTTGCCGTTTTTGTGCAGAATGACGTGAACATCGCCGCCGGCCAAGTCGCGCAATTCAACATTCCACTCGACATTGCCATTAAGCAGGAAAAGGTCAACGTCCAGGAAGAAGGTCCCACTCTCGACGTCAACCCCGCCAACAATGCCAGCGCCGTCGTGCTCACCGGAAAAGATCTCGAAGCCCTGCCCGACGATCCTGATGAATTGCAGGCTGACCTCGAAGCGCTCGCTGGACCTTCCGCCGGTCCCAACGGCGGCCAGCTTTATGTCGATGGATTTACCGCCGGGCAACTTCCGCCCAAGTCATCGATCCGTGAGATCCGCATCAATCAGAATCCGTTTTCCGCCGAATACGACAAGCTGGGCTACGGACGCATCGAAATTTTCACCAAGCCCGGCACCGACAAATATCATGGACAGTTTTCCGTCGTGGGCAACAGCTCGGGTCTGAACACGCGCAATCCGTTCCTCGCCGCCGATGAGGCTCAGCCTTACGACTCCGTGATCTATATGGGAAACATCGGCGGTCCCATCAATAAGAAAGCGTCCTTCTTCTTCAACGTGCAGCGCCGTAATATCGACGAGATTGCCGTCGTCAACGTGCCCACGTTCCTCAATTCGTCTCCGTTCAGTGAAAGCGTTCCTGACCCTCGCACCCGCACCAACATTGGTCCGCGTCTCGACTACCAACTCACTCCCAGCAATTCCATTACTGTCCGTTACCAGTATTACCGTGACACACAAGACAATGCGGGCGTCGGTGGAACGGTGCTACCCGAGGCCGGTTACAACACCACCTCCACCGAACACACCGTGCAAATCAGCGACACGCAGATCCTGGGATCGAAGATTATCAATGAGACTCGCTTCCAGTACTTGCACGATAGTTCCAACCAGAACCCCGGCACCAGCCCGCTACAGACATTGCCCGCCGGTTTCACCACGACCGCCGCCATAAGCGTAAACGGCGCGTTCACCGGCGGTCGCGCCAGTTCAGGAGTGCAGACTGACGATCAGGATCATTACGAACTGCAGAATTACACCTCGATATCACAGGGCAAGCACTTTATAAAATTCGGCGGGCGTCTGCGCGTCGTGCACGACAACAACATTTCCGGCGCTGGATTCAACGGTGGCTACACCTTCGCCAGCCTGGCCGATTATCAGGCCGCTTACGATGCCCTCACCGCGGGCATGACGCAGACCGCCGGCGCCGTAAAGTTTAACCTCGAGTCGCCGCCCACTCCCGGCGCTCCCGTCCCCACAGTCACCGTCAACGAGGTGGATGCCGGCCTCTACGTGCAGGATGATTGGAAGGTGCGTCCCAACCTCACGCTGAGCGGCGGCCTGCGCTTCGAAACGCAGAACGATATTAACGATCATTCGGACTGGGCTCCGCGAATTGGTTTTGCCTGGGGCATCGGCGGCGGCGGAAAGACCGCACCGAAAACCGTTCTGCGCGGCGGCTTCGGACTCTTCTATGACCGGTTCACATCGGACTTAGTCCTCAATGCCGACCGTTTGAACGGCACCACCCAGCAGAGCTTTGCTTTGTCCTGTTCACAGCCGTGCCCAACCTTAAATTTCTTCCCGAATGTTCCCCCGGCAAACCAATTACCCGCGAACACGATTTTGTCCATTTATCAGATCGCCCCCAACCTGCACGCGCCCTACATCGTGCAAACCGCCTTCAGCCTGGAGAGGCAGGTCACAAAGGTCGCCAACTTTACCCTTACCTATCTCAATTCTCGCGGCGTGCACCAACTTCTGTCGCTGGTCACCAACGCGCCCGTGACCAATTATCCGTACCCCATCGGAACGCTTCCAAATCCCGCGATTTTTCAATACTCCTCTGACGGAGTTTTCTGGCAGAACCAGTTCATCGCCCAGTTCAACGTCCAGGCCGGAGCGCGAGTTTCTCTGCGCGGTTACTACTCTCTGAACTATGCCAATAGCGATGCTTCCAGCGCCTCGAATTTTCCGTCGGATCAGCACAATCTGGCCCTCGATTACGGACGCGCTTCCTTTGGTATTCGCGATCGCATCTTTATGGGCGGTACCATCGGACTGCCGCGTGGATTTCGCCTGAGTCCGTTTATGATTTTCAACTCCGGCACGCCTGACAACGTTACCGTCGGCCAGGACTTGAGCGGCGACTTGCAGTTCAACGATCGTCCCGCACTCGCCACCAACGTTTCTGGCGCTTGCCTCTCTCCGACCCAGAAATGCCACTATTCGACTCCTCCTACTTCTTACACTCCGATTCCCATCAATTATCTGACTGGCCCTAACCAGTTCACCCTGAACTTGCGATTGGCGAAGACATTCGGCTTTGGACCCGAAGTTGGCAACAAGAGCGCCGCGCAACAGGGTGGTGGCGGGGGTGGAGGGGGCGGTCCGCGCGGCGGAGGTGGCGGAGGCGGTGGTGGAGGCGGCTTTGGGCGTGGGCCCATAGGTGGCCTCGGACCGTCAACTACCAAACGCTATAGCCTGACCTTCAGCGTGAATGCCAGGAACGTTTTCAACAAAGTGAATGCCGCACCACCCGTCGGCGTCCTCACGTCGCCCAATTTCGGACAGTCCATTGCCCTCGCCGGCGGCCCGTTCTCAAGCCAGGCAGCCAACCGCAAAATTGAATTGCAGGCAACCTTCAGCTTCTAAGTGATGTTGTGAATAAATAATAATAATAATGATGGGCGAATAAATAAAACCGGGTGCCCCATCCTAACGTCGCGCTTTTCGACGTTAGGGTGGGATTCCACGGCTGCGTCGCTCTTGGGATTTGCGCGCCTTTGGCATATCGCGTCGGTCCACTGGTGGCGCCTTTGCTTTTGGATGGCGTACCGGTTTGCCGCTGCGATAACTCGCGCATTTTCAGCATCCGCTTTTACGGTTGCGGAAAAACTCCGTGTAGAGACGGGGCTTGCCCCGTCTAAGAAGCGCCGCAACCACAAAAGTGGAATAAGCTGCCGTCTCGACCACAACGTTATTTTCAGGTCGAATAATCTGCGTTGATCCGCACATACTCAGCCGTCAGATCAGTCGTGAGAAATCGCGCCGCATGCGTTCCACGCCCCAACTGCACACGAACGTCGCACACCGGCTGCGCGAGATCGTGGTGAGCCCGCTGCTCATGGAACGCGTAGCCCACCCCGTTTCGGCATACTTTCTGCCTGCCAATAAAAATCTGTACGCGCCCAGGATCAATGAGCGCACCGCATCGTCCCACCGCCGCAAGAATGCGCCCCCAATTCGGATCGGCCCCAGCCCACGCCGTTTTCACCAGCATCGAGTGAGCGATCGTCCGCGCCACCAGCAGCGCCTCTTCCCGGCTGCGCGCCTGCTCCACGAACAAACGGATTACATGCTGAACCCCTTCCCCGTCACTGACAATCTGTTCCGCGAGTGATTGACATACCGCCGTCAGAGCGGCAGACAACTTCTTCCGCGTACCGGCGTCTCTTACCCGAGCGCCGCTCGCACCGCTCGCCAGCAGCAACACCGTGTCATTGGTGGAAGTGTCGCCATCGATCGACATGCAAGTTAACGATTGGTCACAAGCTTCGCGGAGCAGAGGCTGCAGTTCACGCGAACTCGCTCCCACATCGGTGAACAAATACACCAGCATGGTCGCGAGCTGCGGATGGATCATGCCCGCACCCTTTGCAATTCCCAGCACGGTCACTTCCTTGGACTGGACCGGGAAGCGCGCGGACGCGATCTTCGGCCGCGTGTCCGTGGTCATGATGGCGTGGGTAAAGTCGAGGACGCCGCGCTGGCTAGACGATCGAGCGGCGATCAGTTCCGGCAACTTGGCGAGGATTTTTTTCACCGGCAATCGAACTCCAATGATGCCGGTCGAGGAAGGAAAGATCTCGGTGGCCGAAACGCCCAGCAACTTCCCCGCTTCGCGACAAACCTGCTGGCACGCTTGCACGCCGGCGCGTCCCGTAGCGCAGTTGGCATTGCCGGAATTCACGATGACGGCCCGGACCCGCCCGCCCGTCGAAAGCAATGACGACAACGCCGCGCGTCCAACTTCCACCGGAGCCGCTACCACTCTGTTCTGCGTGAACAATGCCGCCGCCGTTGCCCCGCCAGCCGCCTCTGCCAGAGCCAGATCTGGACGACCACTCACTTTAATTCCGGCTGCCACCGCGGAAAAAGAAAACCCCTTGGGCAAACGAATTTTCTCAGGTGAACGCCTTAGAGAAATACGCTGCGAGGTCATGCCTGAATCTTCAACCAGTTCTTGGGTGGCGGCAAGATTGCAAACGTGGGCAGATTTCCCCGGATCATCGCAACTTCGTCGCAGCGATACAGGCGGGGACACTTATAACAGTCTTTGTGAATCTTGTCGGGGAGATCCTGATGATTCGCTGCCGTAAATCCCATGCGCGAAAAAAATTCAGGAATACGCGTAAACAGACACACGCAGCTGACGCTGTGCTTCTCCGCCTGCGCCAGAAGAGCTTTCACCAGCCGCCTGCCACCCCCACCACTTTGGCTCCGGGGATCGACCGTAATTGAGCGAATCTCGGCCAGGTGCACGCCGTAAAGATGCAGAGCACCGCATCCGATAATGCGTCCGTCATGCTCGAGGACGGTAAAGTCACGAACGTTCTCGCAGATCTCCGCCAGCGAGCGCGGAAGCAAAGTGCCGTCGCCTGAGTAAGCCGAGATCAGCGCGTGAATCTGCTCCGCATCCGGAAGAACCGCCTCACGCGTGCGCATAGGCCTCCCGCGGCCGCGTGCCCGCGACTTTCTTCTCGTTTTTTTCTTCCTGCTTTTCATGGTCGCGCAACGCCGTTTCGTTCTTGTATAGAGCCGCATCCAGGGACTTAACCAGCCGACCCACATGCTTCTTCTGGATCACGTACGGCGGCAAAAACCGCAGCACCGTCTCATGCGTACGGTTAATGATGATCCCTTCCTGCAGCAACTGTTTTGCCACCGCTTTCGCCAGGTCAGCCGAATCCAATTCCACGGCCTGCATCAGGCCCGTTCCGCGCACATCTTGAATCGACTTGTGTCTCGCGTCCAAGGCTTCGAGCGCGGCACGAAAATATTCGCCCAGCGTGCGGACGTGCTTCAGCAACTTCTTCTCCTCCCGCAGAAACTCGATCGCAACCGCGCACGCCAGCGGACCTCCACCAAACGTCGTCCCATGCATTCCCGGATGCATGCACTTCGCAACCCGCTCGGTGGTGAGAATAGCGCCGAGCGGCAGGCCGCATGCCAGTGGCTTGGCGACCGTAACTACATCCGGCAGCACGCCATAATGCTGATAGGCAAAGTGGCGTCCGGTACGCCCCAGACCGCACTGAATCTCGTCCACCACCAGCAACGCGCCGCTCGCCTTCGTCAAGCGCGAAGCAAGCTTCAGAAACTCCGCACTCGCCGGGCAGATTCCGCCTTCTCCCTGAATCGTTTCGATGCACACCGCGCAAACACTGGAATCAAATTTTTGTTCCAGATCTTCAAGGTTATTGAACTTGACGAAAGTTACACCCGGCATCAGCGGAACGAACGGTGCTCGATATTTTGGCTGACCGGTCGTGGCAAGCGCCCCAATCGTGCGCCCGTGGAACGAGTTGTCCATTGCCAGAATGCGCGTCTTTCCATTCCGATTGCCCTTGCCCAGAGGATCCATCTGCGCAAATGCCCGCGCCAGTTTAAGCGCCCCCTCCCATGCCTCGGTCCCGCTGTTGCAGAAAAAAACGCGGTCGAGCCCGGAAATCTCCGTCAGCATCCGCGCCAGTTCCGCTTGATACTCGTGGAAGAAGAGATTCGAAACATGAATCAACCGCCCCGCCTGCCGCTTGATCGTCGCCGTAATCGCCGGATGGTTGTGGCCGAGCGCATTCACTCCGATTCCACTCAGGAAATCCAGATACTGCTTCCCGCGCGAATCCCACAGATACACCCCACGCCCGCGAACAAACAGGATCGGCTGCCGCTCGTAGGTGGGAAGCAGGAGCTTCGATTCCAGTCGTGAGATAGACCCGAGACTCATGCTCTCAGCACCTCCGTGCCACATTCCAGCTTGGTGAAATAAAACAGAGGCAGCATTTCAGCCTGCGACGCGGGCAAGATGCGCACCCTCCCCACTCCTGACTTCAGTGCCTGCGTGCAAGCTTCGAGCTTGGGCATCATGCCACCACTCACTGTGGAATCTTCGATCAGTCCGGCAACCTGCTTCGTATCCAATCGCGCCATCACCTCACCGTCGGCTTGCTTTACTCCTGCCACATCGGTGAGAAAAATCAGCGCATCGGCTTCGCAAGCGATCGCGCACGCCGCCGCCATCTGGTCCGCGTTCACGTTGTAATACTGGCCGTCGCCTCCGAGCGCAACCGACGACAGCACGGGGATGCCGCCCTCGCTCCAGATCGCCTTCAGCCACCGCGGCTCCGAAAAGCAAATTTCGCCGACATATCCCAGGTCGTACTCCGCATCTTGTTTCTTGCGCGCCCGAAAAATGCCGCCGTCTCCACCGCAAAGACCGATCGCCGGACACCCGGCCGCAGCAATCGCCGCCACCAGACTCTTGTTCACGATTCCGGCAAGCACCATCAGCGCAACATCGCGCGTCTCCGCATCCGTAACTCGCAAGCCGTGGATAAAATCACTTTTTTTCCCGAGCAGCGTCAGGGTTCGCGTCAGCGCGCTGCCGCCGCCGTGCACGACCGCCACCTGGTGCCCGTCTGCGGCAAGTTGCACCACCGCCTTCGCGCATTTCTGAAGGGTCGGTTTATCCTCCAACGCCGCGCCGCCGATTTTGACGACCATCTTCACTGCAGCCCCTCCCCTTCATCCCAGCCATACATCAGGTTCATATTCTGTACGGCTTGCCCGGCAGCGCCTTTCAGAAGATTGTCCAGACAGGAAACCAGAATGAGGCGGCGGCCATCCTCCGCCAGACAGAAGCCGAGGTCACAGTAGTTGGTGTGCACCGAGAACTGAATCTCCGGCAATTTCGATGCCGGGAAAATTCGTACCCAGCGCTTGCCCCTGTAAAAATCGTGCAGATAGCTTTGAATCTCCTCCACCGTCATTTCGCGGTTCAAGTACACATAAATCGTCGACAAGATCCCGCGTGGAATCGGCAACAAATGCGGAGTGAAGATGAACTGCGTCGAATTCAGCGCCAATTGCTCGAGGATCTCGCCCGTATGACGGTGTGCGAACAAGGAGTAGGCGGAAAAATTATCAGCCACCGAAATAAAGTGAGTGCGCGCGCTGGGCTCCTTGCCAGCGCCCGATACGCCGGACTTCGAATCCGAGATGATTCCACGATTTGAATCCACCACGCCGGCCGACAGCAGCGGCGCCAGCGCAAGAATGACCGAGGTCGCGTAGCAGCCCGGGTTCGCAACCAGAGCTGCCGCCACAATCTGCTCGGCATTCAACTCCGGCAGCCCGTACACGGCCCGCTCCATGAGTTCCGCCGCGGTTTGCGCGTCGCCATCTTTAAAGCCATATACGGCACGATGCTGTTCTTGTTTCAGCCGCCACGCTCCACTCAGATCGACAATTCGCAGCCCGCGAGTCATCATCCCGCTGGTCTCCGCCTTGGCAACAAGTTCGCGAGAAACGGTGTGTGGCGTCGCCAGGAACAAAAGCTCTACGCCGCGTTGCTCCAAGGCGGACCAGGAAAACGGCGCGTACTTCGTCTCGAACTGCCCTTCAAACTTTGTGTCGAACCTTGTAGCGAACTTTGTGCCGCAGCCATCAGAATGCCCATTACCACTCGCCGGCGTTGGAGGCAGTCCGGCCGCCGACTCGTCCGCCTCTACACTGCGCCGAAACAGTAAGGGCGCGCAGGTCCGGGGATGCCGGGCGAGCAGCCGCGCCAGTTCCACGCCGGAATAACCGGTCGCGCCGAGCACCGCGGTTTTGAGTTTGGCCGCCATCAAATCTTCTTCAAGTCCCCGATCCCTCTTCTCATTTTTCCCTTGGAGGCATATTTATCCATTATCATGCATAAATATTCATCTATCATAAATGCTCCAGCCGATGTGTCAAGTTAAAACCCAGAGTCAGCCCGAACCAGAAGTTTTCGGTGCGCGAGACGGGGCGACCCCTCTCTCCACCCGAACTGTCATTTAGCAAAGCTTTTTTAATGCCTGCAAGAAGAAATTTCGATTGGACTCAGTCGATCAGCGCATTTAGTGTGAGTGGGCTATCGCTTCACGCGAGTGGGAGACTTGCGAAGACATTTCATGCCCAAGTTGACGCTGCCTTTCACTGCATCGCACTATTCCATAAGAACGGTCTATCTCCAGAAATTTCGCAGGAAAATAGAAACAGGAGTAAATTCCATGACGAAGCAGCTTAACCTGCGCCGGTCATCCTCAATTGTGGCCATCCTTCTCGCCGCGGGAATTTTTATCATCCTCGCCCCACCTTGCCTTGCCGACGACGGTCCCAAGCCGGATCCCGCTGGCATCGCGACGGGAGACAAAACTACAGTGGTAGACGCTGCCGGCAATCCCTTTGTCCCCGCCGAGCCCACCGACAAGTCCGCGCCCGATTACGCCGCCAACAAGAAGGCCTACGACGATTACCAGGCGCAGGCGGCAAAAGAACCTCTCGCCGTCAAACTCGCCGACAGCGTGGGCCACGTTCGCGTCGCGACCAACTTCGCCTGGACGTTGAATACCGGCTACCTCGTTCTGTTCATGCAGGCAGGTTTCGCGCTCCTCACGTGCGGTCTCGTGCGAAAGAAAAATGTCGCTCACCTAATGATGCTGAATTTCGCCGCCTACGTCTTCGCCTTCCTTGCCTATTACGCCGTCGGCTATGCATTTCAGTTTGGAGCTGTTGCCATCAACGCCGCGCCCGCCAACCTCGGCGGCATTCCCGTCCTCAACAAGTTTCTGGTGGGCAGCGGCCTCTGGGGATTTATCGGAGGGAAAGGTTTTTTCCTTGTCGGTCCTGCCTACGACAGTGCCAGCAATTGTCTGACGCTGTTCGAAGTCGTGTTTATGGAGACCGCCGGATACATCATCGTCGGCGCCATCTGCGAGCGCATCACCTTCTGGGCTTTCCTGCTCTGCGAACTTTTCATCGGCGCAATTCTTTACCCGATCTCCGGATGCTGGGTCTGGGGAGGCGGTTGGATGTCGCAAGTCGGCACTACCCTGAATCTTGGTCACGGCTATGTCGACTTTGCCGGATCCTCCGTCGTGCATGGCGTAGGCGGCTTTTGCGCCATGGCTCTCGCCATCATTCTCGGCCCTCGACTCGGCAAGTACGGGCCTGGAGGGAAAATCCGCGTCTTCCCCGCCCACAATATCGTCTATGTTGTAACCGGCACTTTTATTCTGCTCTTTGGCTGGATGGGCTTTAATCCTGGCTCGACACTGGGCGCAACCGACCTTCGCATATCGGTCGTCGCGGTCAACACCAACCTCGCGGCCGTCGCTGGATCTGCCGTCGCCATGCTTTTGTGGTACTTCCTGTTTGGAAAGCCTGACGTCACTATGGCCTGCAATGGCATGCTCGCGGGTCTGGTCGCGATCACCGCGCCTTGCGCTTTTGTCTCGCCCACCTCGGCCGTCATCATCGGCGTGCTCGCCGGCCTTCTGGTGTGTGGAGGAGTCTTGTTCAATGACCGCGTTCTCAAGGTCGATGACCCCTGTGGAGCGATTTCAGTGCATGGCTACTGTGGCTGGCTTGGCGCCGTTAGCGTTGGAATCTTTGCCGACGGCACCTACGGCGCGGGATGGAATAACGTCGGTGCAACCTCGTATCTGGGACACGCCGGCCAGGGTGTAACCGGCTTGATCCATGGCGATACACGGCAGTTCTTCTGCCAGCTGATGGGTGCGACTTTGATCGCCGCTTGGGCTTTCGGTGGCACTTATGTTGTCTTCTCCCTGGTCAACAAGGCGAAAAGCATGCGCGTCGCGCCCGAAGTCGAAGAAGAGGGTCTCGATGTTCCCGAGTTTGGAATGTCCGGGTATCCCGAAGATGCCGTCGTCCCAGCCGCATACTGAGACACAGCAAAGAATCGGGCCATCGAATCTCGACCATCTAACATCGAGCCATCGAAATTCTGCTCTTGAACTTCGATCACCCGATCACAAGATGACCCGATCTGTCGGCACTACTGCCGTATCCGCAGGTCGCTGGACGTCCCGCCAGCCGCCGGCACATAGCAATTGAGCGTGTAATCCATCACCATGCGATCGGCGTTGAACCGCCAGCCCAGCGTGCGGATCGTCCGTTTCATGCGCTTGATCCAGCCTCGTGGCAGGCCGTCACGGTCGCGCTGATAGTAAAGTGGAATCACTTCATCGCGCAGAACGCGCATCAGATCCTCCCCGTCGCGCGTGTCGTGAACATTCATGTCTGAGTGCGTTCTGCCCAGTCCAATGGCGAAGCCGTTCAGGCCGTCATAAGCTTCCGCCCACCACCCGTCCAGAACCGACAGATTCAAGCCGCCATTCAGAACGACTTTCTGGCCGCTGGTTCCGGAGGCTTCCAACGGACGCCGCGGATTGTTCAGCCAGACATCGACACCCTGCACAAAATGGCGCCCAACATTGATGTCGTAATCTTCGACGAAAACGAATTTGTCCGAAAATTGCGGGTCGCGCATCAATTGCGCAATCTGCTGCAGCACCCGCTTCCCCGGCTCGTCCAGGGGATGCGCCTTACCGGCAAACACAAACTGCACCGGCCGTTTCGGATCATTGACCATGCTCGCTATTTTTTCGATGTCAGCCAATATCAGATTGGCGCGCTTGTAGGTCGCAAAGCGGCGCGCGAATCCAATCGTCAGCGCATCAGGACTCAGCACCCGTTCCAGTTGCTGCAGTACGTCGCGAGATTCGTCCCGCCGGGCCGCCTGCTTCACCGCGCGACGGCGCACAAATTCGATCATGCGCGACTTCAGATTGAAGTGCGTCTCCCAAAGTTCGCCGTCATCGACGTTGTCAATGCCTTCCCATATCTTGGCCTCGCTGCTCCGCAACTGCCATCCCGTGCCCAGATGGCGATCGTAGAGCCGAAACATCTGCGGCGCCAGCCATGTCGGCACATGCACGCCGTTGGTGATGTGGCCGATCGGAACCGAGTCCTCCGTCTTGCCCGGCGTGAGCCCGGTCCACATGGCGCGAGAAACCTCACCATGCAGCGAGGAAACCGCGTTCGCACGCCGCGATAGCTTCAGTCCAAGCACAGTCATGCAGAAACGTTCGTCGCTGTCGGGATTTTCGCGTCCCAGCGCCATGAAGCTTTCCTTAGAAAGACCGAGAGCCTCGCGCAGAGGCCCCAGATGCTCTTCGACCAGGTCGGCATCGAAGCGATCGTGCCCCGCCGGCACGGGAGTGTGCGTGGTAAAAACCACTTCACGAGCCACCCGAGGCACTGCTTTTTCGAAGCTGATGCCCTCTTCCTGCATGCGTTGCCGAATCGCTTCCAGAACCGCAAATCCGCTGTGTCCTTCGTTAAGATGAAGAACGCCCGGAGTGATGCCCAGCGCTTTCAGAGCGCGTAGACCACCCACGCCCAGCAGCAGTTCCTGATGCACGCGCACCCGGCCGTCGCCGCCGTACAAACGCGACGTCAGTTCGCGATCTTCAGGAGTATTCCCTTCCACGTCAGAGTCGATCAGAAACAAATCACATCGGCCCACTCTCACGCGCCATACTTTTGCGTAAATCGAGCCATGACGGGTATCCACCTGCACCACGACTGGCCGGCCGTTAGTCCCGATGGCCGTTTCCATGGGCAGCTGATTGACATCGGTTTCGAGATACTCCTCGTGCTGCCAGCCATCGCGATCCAGACGCTGGCGGAAATATCCCTGGCCATAGAACAGCCCCACACCAACCAGCGGGATGCCCAGATCGGAAGAGCTCTTAATGTGATCGCCAGCCAGAACTCCAAGTCCTCCGGAATAAACTGGCAGCGATTCATGCACGCCAAATTCGGCCGAAAAATAAGCTACCGGACGGGGCCGCAACACACCCGCACGCCGCGCACCCCATGTACGCTCCGTATCCTCATACTCGCGCAGGCGGCGATAGGCGTAGTTGATTCGGCTGTGCAGCGCAAGCTCAGTCGCGCGCGCTTCGAGTTTTTCCAGCGGATACTCGTTCAGCAGCGCCACCGGACTATGGTTCAACTGGCTCCAGCGCAGCGGATCAATATCGCGGAACAAGCCCGCCGCATCGTGGTCCCAGCTCCACCACAGGTTGCGAGCCAGCGCCCAGAGCCGCTCCTGCGCCGGAGCAATGAAGCGGTCAAGCGTCCGCGCTTCGCTCACCACGTGCGCCACCCGGTTCGCCGCCTCCGTCAGTTGCCGAATCTCGTTCTCCGGAAACACCCGCGGCTCCAGCGTCTGCACCACCAGAACCCCTTGCAGTACGCCGCGATCGATCAGCGGAACTCCCAGGAACGACTGGTAATCGTCCTCACCCGCCTCGCGAAAATACTTGAACCGCGGATGATTCTTCACCTGCTCCACCGCAACCGGACGCACCTGTTCCGCCACCAGACCGGTCAGTCCTTCATTGACTGCCATTCGCAACTTGCCCACCGATTCCCGCCGCAGCCCAAGCGTCGCGGCCAGCACCAGATTCGCGCGGTCCGGCTCCAGCAGGTAGGCGGAGCAAACATCGGTGCCAAACCGCCTCGCAATCAACGCCACCACGTTCATCAGGGTCTCGGCCGGCTTCCCCGGCTCCGCCGCCAGTTGCGCGATTTCATCCCACGTCAGCACGTAGTTCGCGTCAAGGGAGCAGGCAGCGTGATCTTGATCCTGAACTAACTCATCCGATCGATTCAAATCTCTCTCCATTTTGCTTGAGCTTTCGAAACGTCTTCCGGCGCCTGCCACTTCGATCCGTCACCCCTGCAATTCGGTGCGATCCTCAGACGTTTTAGAAAAAGTCATCCCCTCAAGCATTCTATCGGGTGAAAACGGCCTTGCTCCACATTGGCGAATGAATCGCAGGTTACCGCCGTGTATTAGCCGTGTATTAAATGATGGCTAGATGATTGCCTTGGACTACATCTTTGCCGATATCTACCCGATTCAAGAACTCTAATGGCCGCTACGCTCGAAGTCCAATTCGAATTGTGGATGCAGCGCATCAGCCACGGCTGGTGGCTCCAGCAAGAAAAGAAAAGCGCGCTGCGCCCCGCCCACCAGGAGGTCGAGCCGAACACAGCGCGCGCAGCGGGCCTGCTTTTGCCCACTACCCTTGCGACGGATGCAACACCCGGAACGTGCTGCCACCCTGTGACCAGACCAGCACCAGTGCGTCCTGCCCATTCGGCACGTTAGACAACACCTGCGCCACCTCGGCCGCGGATTTCACCGCATGCCGATTCACTTCCATGATGACGTCCCCACGTTGCAAGCCCGCATTATCCGCCGGGCTGCCCGGCTTGACATCCTCCACCACGGCTCCGTGCACTCCCGGTTCCGCTTGCACTTCGTTGCGGACATCCGCGGTCAGGTCCGCCAGACTCAGCCCCCAGCGTCCCTTTCCGTGCTCGCTGCCGGCGACCTCAGTCCCCTTATCGCCGCCCAGCGTTTCCAGCGTCACCGCGACCGTCATCGGCTTGCTATCACGCATCACTTGCAGATGGATCGTCTCCCCGGCCCGCTTTTGCGCGACCGCCATTTGCAGCTGTCCCGCATCCGTTACCGGCTTTCCGTCGATTTCAGTGATCACATCTCCGGTCCGCAGGCCAGCCTTCGCTCCCGGCGCGTCCGGCTGAACGTCCGACACCAGCGCTCCCTCAGCCTTCTTCATCTCGAAGAACTTCGCATTGTCAGGAGTCACATCCGCGATCTGGATTCCGATAAACGCGTGCGTTACTTTTCCGTCCCGAATCAGTGTCGCCACCGTCGGCTCGACAATCTGCGTTGGAATCGCAAATCCCATCCCCGAAAATGATCCCGACGACGAAATCAGGAAGGTGTTGATTCCGATCAGCTCGCCGCGCGCATCCACCAGCGCTCCGCCCGAGTTCCCCGGATTGATCGCCGCATCGGTCTGAATAAACTCGCCCGGCTTCCGCCGATCGCTCGGATCAGGATTCGGACGATTCAACGCGCTGATGATGCCGCGCGTCACCGTGAAGCGGTATCCATAGGGATTTCCGAAGGCGAGCACCGTCTGCCCCGGATGCAGGTTGGCCGAGTTGCCCCACGGCACGCTCGGTAAGTTGGTCCCATCGACCTTGATCACCGCGATGTCCGTCAGCGGGTCGGCGCCGATCAACTTTGCCGGCAGCACTTCCCGGTTGCTCATCGTGACGCGAATATCAACCGCTCCCTCGATCACGTGATTGTTCGTAACGATATATCCATCGGGAGAGATGATCACGCCACTGCCCAGTCCGTGTTCCATGCGGTTCTGAGGTTGCGATGGCATCTGAAACTGATGGCCAAAAGGATTGCCCGGCCCAAAAAACTGCTGCATGTCAGGCATGCCTTCCATCTGACCCTGACCCTGCTGCGGGCTCGCCTTCGACGCGACGGTTACATTCACCACTGCCGGCGTCACGCGTGCCGCCAACGTTTCCATCGCCTTGTCGAGTGTGAGTAATGCCGCAACGCTGTTGTCGTCAAGCGCCGCCGCTGCTGGAGCCGGTGCCGCCGCTGCGGTTGCCGACTTTGTAAAAGTGAACGTCGCTATCGACCCTACTGTCGCGACGGCAAGAAGAGCCACCAGCGCCCGCCTGGTCACCACTGCCTTAAAACGTTCCATCCACATCTTCATTGTCCTTTTCTCCTTGTTACAACTAATTATGTAGTTGCTAAAATCAAAATTTTTTTACGCGAAATCGCCGCTAAATCTTTGCCACCGGCACTCTCGCCAGCTGTTCAGGGACTCGAGTCACCAGCATCACGTGCCAAACCTGAACGCTCCAAACCGACGAATCCGAGGTCACATATTGCGTGGTCTCCACCGTGGTTTCCACAAAGACCAGAGTCCCAAATTCGGTCGGAAATTCAGGCACGCCTTCCTGATCCGCACGAGCGTTGATCGCGACGACCTTGCCACCCTGCGCCCCCTCATTCATTCGGGCGCCAACCGGTAAAGCTTCCGTGGAGCGACGGGCGTCTCGCCCGTCCGGCCGGACATGGACGCCGACGCCCCGCGCCCCACTTGTGGACGGCAACAATGGCAACGAAGCCCGTGTGACCGCAGGCGAGTACGCCGGATCGACATCGCTGGCCGTCATATTCCGATCAAGCCCGTGACCCAATCCCCGATCGAACGCGACGAACTGCGGCGCAATCGGCAGAGCCAGCAGGCAAACCATGGAAAAAACTCCAACCATGCCCAGCGCCGGTTTCCACACCCGCGTAGCTTTCGGCCGGTTGCTGTCAAGAATCTGCGCCAGCCGCAATGATGCCTCGTGAGCTCGACGGACAGCCGCCTGCGCCATCGACCAGCGTTCGTCCGTCAGACGCTGTGCCACACGATGCGCCAAACTTTTCTCCAGCAACGACACCAGACAACTGGCATATCCGCGCGGGTTCGCGGTCTTGGCCAGCACCGCATCGTCACAGGCCATTTCGCGTTCCACCGAGAGCCGACTCTCGATCCACCACACCGCAGGATGAAAAAAGAATAGAGCGCGAACAATTTTCTGAATCAGGTTCGTCCAGTCATCCCCGCGCCGCAGATGTTCAAATTCGTGCAGCAGGATGACGTTAAGATCTTCCGCCGGCAGTTCACGCAAAGTCCACGCCGGCAGAATAATCGTCCGCTTCCAGAAACCGATGGCGGCAGGCACGCGCACGCTATCGGAAACCGCAATCGTTGCCCGCTCCCCCGAGGCACCGATCGCTTCCACCGTTTTTCGCACCGCCGGATCAAGATCGGCTACGACAATGGGAGTGCAGCTACGGCGTATCCGCCGCAAATGCCAGAGCCCCGCCGCTAAACGTGCCATCGCCACCGACGCCCCAAACGCCCAGATCACGAAAACGAAAAGCGCCCAGGTCCCCGGGATGGTAATCGCAGGGTGGAGGTGTCCCCACGCCATCCCGCGGGCCAGCGGCGCTTTTCCTTCCCCCAGTCCACCCAGCAAAGGCAGCACGGCGACGGTCAGCAATGCCAGAAACCACACCGCAAATCGTGTTCCGGAATTCTGTCTGCGCAACACCCGCAGCAGTCCCCACGCAAACACCGCAATCAGAATTCCTTCGGGCAGAGCGTTGAGAATCCGTTCGATCGAAATCTGTATCACCCTTTCCACGGACGCGTGAGATAGAGGTAGAGATAGAAATAAAAATGTTCGTAGAAATAATGTTTGCAGATATAAAGATAGCCCGGTCATTTCCCGTCCCTCTGAACCGCGTCCTTCTGACCCAGCATTTCCCGCAGACGAACGATTTCCTCTTCCCCAATCCCTCGATCTTCCAGGAGGTTTAAGACCAGTTGTTCGTGAGAGTCCTTGAAAAACCGGCTCACCAGCCGCCGAATCTCCGACCGCGTCGCTTCTTCCTGCCCGACCAGCGGCGTATAAACGTGCGCCCGCCCATCCTTTAGATGTTTGACGTAGCCTTTTCTCTCCAAAACCCGAATGGTGGTCAAGACGGAGTTGTAAGCAAGAGTCGGTGTTTCCGTAATAGAATCAAGGACTTGTTGAACCGTGCCGGAGCCCTTTCCCCACAGCACATTCATAATCCGAAGCTCGGCTTCGGTCAAAGTTCCTGATTGTCTCGGCGGCACTGCCAACCCTCCTGAACCCTTAGACGCGCCATGCGGCCAAAAGTAACTAATTCTTTAGTTGCAACGAAAGCGAAGCGAGTTGCCCGGATTCGGACTGAGTTCCTGACTTGAACCTGACTGCGAGCGAGCTTTGGCTGGTCGAGCGGAAGCAAGAGCAACAGCAAACAGCAAAACTTCCACGACGGCGAAATGGCGCGCTCTTCGGAATCGACGGCTCGGTGCGCCAAAAGTGCTCGAGATTGCCGCCATTGCCGTTACACTTACTGACCCATCGGGCCTGAACTTTGGTTCGCAACAAACATCGCCATTCTGGGTTTTAATGAATACGCCCATGAAGTTAGGGCAGACGGGGAGATGTTGCCGTTTTCGACCCCGGCACAAGGAGAAATACCGAATGTCTCTTCGTTCATCCATCCGTAACCTGCTGGCCGCTGCTTTGATCATCGTGCCGATGCTGACCCTGCCGGTCGCGCAGGCACAAATCGCGGTCGCGTTCTCTGTCCACATCGCTCCTCCCGCCTTGCCGGTGTATGAGCAGCCTGCGCTGCCTGCGCCGGGCTACCTCTGGACACCGGGCTACTGGTCGTACAGCGATGCGGGCTATTTCTGGGTTCCCGGCGTCTGGGTGCAACCTCCCAGCGCAGGACTCCTGTGGACGCCTGGGTACTGGGGCTATGAGGGCGGCGTGTACGGATGGCACGGAGGCTACTGGGGACCGCATATCGGTTTCTACGGTGGCGTTAACTACGGCTTCGGCTATGGCGGCGTCGGCTTCGCCGGGGGCGAGTGGCGTGGTGGAGTATTCGCTTATAACTCCGCTGTCGCTAACTTCGGAAGCGTACATGTAACCAATGTGTACGAGAACCGTGTCATCGTGACGCAAAACACGATTGTGAACGTTGAGCACACCAGTTTCAATGGCGGCGCGGGCATTCAGGTGCGCCCAACGCCGATCGAGATCCAAGCGGCCAGCGAGCATCACTTCGAGCCAACCCCGAACCAGGTGCAGCATCAAACTTTTGCCGCGCAGGACCGCGCGCAGTTGGCGTCGGTGAATCAAGGGCGTCCAGCAACCATGGCGAGCTCGAACGTAAACGCGTATCACCAGGTGGCGCAACAGCACACGCAGTCGCAACCCATCTCGGCGGCCGATCGCTCGGTTGGGCGCAACTACAATCCCAATACGCGGGAGGCGAATCAGGACCAGCGCATCGCCAACGGCTTGCGCAGCGGCCAGATGACTTCGGGTGAGGCGGCCCGGGCCGAGCGTACGCAATCAAACATTGACCAGCAGGTGCACAACGACCGGGAGGCGAACGGTGGCAAGCTCACGGGTCAGGAGCGTGAACAGATCAACAATGAACAAAACGCCGCGAGCCGACAGATCTACAACGAAAAGCACAACGGGAATACAGTGAAGCCGAACGAAGTCGACGACCGGGAAGCCAACCAGCAGCAGCGCACTGCCAACGGGCTGCGCAGCGGCCAGATGACTTCGGGTGAAGCAGCCCGGACCAACCAGAACCAGGCCATGGTCGCTCAGCAGGTTCACAACGAGCGCACCGCGAATGGCGGCGCCTTGACCCAGCAACAGAAAAAACAGGTCAATCAGGAACAAAACAAGAACAGCAAGCAGATTTATAACGAGAAGCACAACAACAAAACGTCGAAACCTGCCAAGGAGGGCGAACGCTAAACCAAGGCAAGAGCGATAAGATCGAACGGCCGCCATTCCTGGCGGCCGTTCAATTTTTTACTTGCTGCCGCTCCCGGGCACCTCGAGCAACACCAACCCATTCACCGGCACCTCTAGCTTGATCGATCCCTCCGACAACCGAAGATTCTGAATGGACACCGTATCCGCCACCCGATTCAATTCGCGTACCTGCGCCTCCGTCGGATACTGAGGACTTCCCATCCCCTGATATGCCCCCAGCGTATTGCCATGCTCCGAGTCCGCGCGCCTTACCCGGACTTCACTGTCAGGCCGCACCCCGCGAATCTCGAATTCGACACTGCGCGCCGATCCCTTCTTGTCTGGATCCACCAGATTCCACGCTACAATCGCCAGCGAACCATCACCCCGTCGAGTCACGATCACGGGAGCATCCTTATAACTGGAATCCTGCAATATCCTTTCCCCTCCCAGTTCATGCAGCAGAGCAAAAGCCGTATAACTCGGCTTCTTGATTCCGCCCAATGCGACTAAGCCAAAGCCGCCATCAAAAGGCTCGTGCTTCGGTCCGTTCTCTTCAAAAACGTCGCTGAACGTCCAGAACGACATCATCTCCACCAGTCCATCACATTGCCGTATGTCATCGGCCAGCGCCGCGCCCACATACGTAGTATCTCTCGCATGGAGCATTCCAAACGACGGAACATTCCACTCCGTCCACATCAAAGGCAGCCCCGGACGCGCCGACGCGGCAATCTGGTCGTGGACTTTCTTGATCGCGCGACACACCCTTTGATCCATCGGAATCTCTTCCTTGGTTCCGAACAGATCCTGCACCGTATCGTCTCCATAGCCGTGACTCGAAATAAAATCAACGGGAACATTCTCCGCCGCAGCATGCGCGATGAACGCATCTACCCAATGTGCCGACGAGGTCGCGGGCCCGCCCACTCGCAATCGCGGACTCACCGATTTCAACGCTCGCGCCGTATGATCGTATAACTCGAAGTAAGTGGCTTGTTTGGGATCTCCGCTCCAGAAATCGATGTTAGGTTCGTTCCATACTTCGAAATACCACTTCGCCACTTCGTCCAATCCGTAACGATCCACCAGATGCTGCCCCAGGGCGCGAATCAGATCATCCCATTTCTTGTAATCCTTGGGAGGCGAGACAATCTGTTTGTACCAGAAAGGATGCACATCCTGCCGCAGCGCTAGTTTCTTGGGCATGAAGCTGATCTCGAAGAATGGCCGGACACCATTCGCCAGCAACCCACCGTAGATCTGATCGACGTAGGCAAAATTATAGATAGGATTTCCCTTATCGTCCTCGTCGTAGACTCCATCTTCGTCATGCAGGATGTTATGAAAGCGCACGTAACTTAAATCGGTGACTTTCTTAACTTCGCGAAGATCGCTGCGGTAACTCTCGCGCAAGGTAAGAATCGCCCGTCCCGACCCAAATGTCTGTTCCCAGAAGTGAGGAAACGGACGTCCTGCCGCGTGCGCATCAATTACTACCTTTTCCGGCGAGGTCTGCGCCGAGCAAGCAGCCGCAAAACAAATCAAACCAATAACGCTAACGACGAAGCGAGGGAGTCTCATAAAGTTCCTTCTTGCGAGTGGTCGCACTTGCCCCTGGGTGGCGCAGCGGTTAACCCGCCGTTGCGCTTGCTTTTGGGTGGCGCAGCGGTTTACCGCTGCGATAACTGCCCATTTTCAGCATCGACCTTACAGGTTGCTGAAAAACTCTAATTTCTCCACGAACGGGAAGGGCACGAGTTCCACTCGTGCCGTTAAACCATTGAAAATGAGTCCGCGCTTCAGCGCCTGAGGTATGCTTCTTGCGCCCTCAACGACTTTATTCCGCAGCTGCTAAGGCACGATTTCCACCCGTGCCCCCGACCCGCTAACCGAATCTGGACTGATCCACACCGTAACCTTCGCCGGCTCCACTGCAAATTCGTTACGATCATTCCAAATCGCCAACCCATCCGCCGCCAGCGAAAAACTCACTCTCTTCGTTTCTCCGGGAGCCAACACGACCCGCTGAAACCCTTTTAACGCCCGCACTGGCTGAGCCGTACTCGTGCCTTCCAGCCTTACATAGAGTTGCACCAACTCTTGCCCGGCTCGTGAACCTGTATTAGAAACCGAAGCCGCCACGGTCATCACGTCTCCGCGGCCCTTCAAACTTCCATTTAAGTCTCGCGCGCTAAGCTGCGTCTTGCTGATCTCAGTCGGCCCATAACTGAAGCTCGTGTAAGAAAGCCCATAGCCGAAAGGAAACTGCGGAGCATTTTCCTCATCGAGGTAACGTGAAAGATATTTCGACTCTATGTCAGTTGGCGGACGGGTAAGATCGACCTTACCCGGCGGCCTACCCGTACTTAGCGCATTGTAATAAAGAGGCTCTTGTCCAACGCTTCGCGGCCAACTTACTACCAGTCTGCCGCTGGGATTGGATTCGCCGAACAGCGTCCGTGCCAGCGCGACACCCGCCTCCGTTCCAGGAAACCATGCCTCCATCACCGCCGGCACATGCTCAAAAGCCCATCGCACCGTGAGCGGACGCCCGCTGAAAAGAATCAATACCACCGGCTTGCCGGTGCCAACAATCGCTTCCAGCAACTCCTGCTGCCGCCCCGGCAAACCAAGATGCGCGCGAGAAGCTGCCTCCCCACTCATATCAATCGACTCACCCAGCGTCAGGATCACGAGATCTGCGCGCTTCGCTGTGGCAACCGCCGCCGCCATCTCTTCGTTGGTGCCCTTTAGAATCCCGGTTCCCTTCGCACGAAGCACGTTACCACCACCTAATCGCCGCCCTAACTCCGCAGGGAAAGAGAGAGCCCCGCCCTTAGGCGCACTCGACGTTCCCTCCACATCCGAAGGATTGTCAGCCAGCGGTCCAATCACCGCCACCGTTCTTACATCTTTAGAGATCGGCAGAAGAGGTTTGCCTCCCGCCACCGGAGCATTCTTCAGCAGCACGAACGATCGCTCCGCAATCGTCTCTGCCAACTGCAAATTTGCCGGCAAAAAGAACGCCTGTTTCGCGCGACCCTCGTCCACATAAGGATGTTCAAACAGACCGAGCGCAAACTTTACCCGCAACACTCGGCGCACGCTCTCGTCGACCTTCGCCTCCGGCACCGCGCCCGATTGCACCAGCCGTTCCAGATGATCGTGGTAAAGGCTGCTCGCCATATCCATATCCACACCGGCTAGAAAACCCTTGCGCGCCGCAGCCGCATCATCAATCGCGATTCCGTGTGCCACCAACTCGCCGATCGACGACCAGTCGCTCACCACCATCCCCTTAAATCCCCACTCCTTTCGCAGAACCTCAGTCAGGGTGAATGGATTCGCCGACGCCGGCACCCCGTTCAGCGAATTAAATGCGCTCATCAGAGTCGCCGTCCCCGCATCGACTGCCGCATGAAACGGAGGCAGATAATACTCCCGCAGCGTGTGCTCGGAAATCTCCGTCGAGTTGTAATCCCGCCCCGCCTCCGCCGCACCATATCCCACATAATGCTTCACACATGCCGCCATCGTGTCCGGCGCATCCAGATGCGGACCCTGATATCCCCGCACATACGCGGCCGCCATCGCTGAACCAAGATACGGATCTTCACCTGCCCCTTCCGCGATTCGCCCCCACCGCGCATCGCGCGCGATATCCACCATCGGAGAAAAGGTCCACCGAATGCCGATCGCCGACGCCTCAAACGCCGCCACCCGCGCCGCCTTCTCCACCAGATCCGGATCCCACGTCGATGCCATCCCCAGCGGAATCGGAAACTCCGTCCTGAATCCGTGCAGCACATCGAGCCCAAAGAGCAGCGGAATATGCAATCGCGACTTCTCCACCGCGATCCGCTGATACTCGTTGATCAGCGGAGTCTCAATCACATTCAGCAACGCCCCAATCTCTCCCCCGGCGATCATGTCTTTGTAGTCAGTCCGGCCCGTGCCCGGCCCCGTCGCTTGCCCGGCGGAATACTGCACCAGTTGTCCAACTTTTTCTTTCAGCGTCATGCTGTGGAGCACGGACTCGATCCGAGCGTCGAGTCGAGAGTCCGCGATGCCCGTCCCGTTTGCTCCGGCCCCGGTCTCCGTCGAAGCGGCCTCCGCTCCCTGAGCCCATACCGCCGAACCGCTCATCGCCGCGCAAAATATCCCGAGCAGTAGCACGCACAACCAGGCCCGAGGCCGAGTCAATGACCGAGTCCATGACCGACGATCAAGTATTCCTGAAGCCCGTGACCGAGCGCGCCGCGCCGGCAACCACATGGGGAAGCACCTCACAAAGCCAGTTTGTGCCTAACTAAATCGCGTTAGTAATCCGTCGACGGTCTGTATGAAATACGCATTTCACCCCGATGTCAAGGGAGTTGTCAACCCTGCCCTCAAATCCAAGACTCGCCCCGCCGAGATTCTTCTCTTGCCCCCGCCATTTCCTTGTGCGAGACTGCGCTCCGTGTCCGCCCTCAAGTCGAAACCGGCCAGCGATGGCACCGGACGTGCTCCACGAAAGCCGATGAGCCTCAAACGATTGGCGGAGCACCTCGATCTTTCTCCCGCCACCGTCTCCCTCGTCATCAACCGCTCCAGCGTCGCCGACTCCATACCGCAGGAGACCAAAGACCGCATCTTCGCCGCCGCCCGCAAATTCAAATATCGTCCCAACTTCCTCGCCCGCTCCCTGCGCACCCAGCGCAGCTTCACCATCGGAGTCATCGTCCCCGAAGTCAGCGACGGCTATTCCGCCTCCGTCATGAGCGGCGTCGAAGACTATCTCTTGCAGGAGGGTTACTTCTACTTCGTCGCCAGCCATCGCCACCGTCCCGATCTGATCGACGAGTACCCACGCATGTTCCAGGAGCGATCGGTGGATGGCCTCATCGCCGTCGATACCCCCTGGCACCTCAACCTCTCGCTGCCCGTAGTCACCATCTCCGGACACAATGAGATGGCCGGTGTAACCAACATCGTGCTCAACCACAAACGTGCGGCCGAGGTAGCATTGAAGCACCTCTTCCACCTCGGCCATCGTCAGATCGCATTCATCAAAGGGCAGGAGTTCAGTTCCGACACCGAGACCCGCTGGGCCAACATCGAGAGTGCCGCCCAGCAACTCGGCTTGATCATCAATCCCCGCCTCGTAGCGCAACTGGAGGGCAATTCGCCATCTCCTCAACTGGGGCACATGGCGACCAAAATGTTGTTGGCGTCGCGCCAGGCATTTTCCGCCCTCTTCGCCTTCAACGACATCTCTGCTATGGGAGCAATTCGTGCCTTGCGCGAGTCCGGCCTGCAGGTTCCCGCCGATGTTTCCGTCGTCGGATTCGACGACATTCAGAGTGCCGCCTTCCAGAATCCCGCCTTGACCACCGTGCGCCAACCCCTTCGTGAGATGGGACGCGCCGCCGCCGAAATTCTCGTCAAACGCATCAACCGTCCCAGTTCCGAGCTTCGTAACCAACATACGGTGGAGCCCGAACTCGTCATCCGCGAAACCACAGCCCCCGTGCCAACCACCACCCGACTTCCCAGAAAACAACGTCGTTAGAAAACCTATCGTTTTTGATAGTGGGTCAGTCTGCTTTTGGGTGGCGCAGCGGTTCACCCCCTGTGGCTCTTGCTTTTGGGTGGCGCAGCGGTTCACCGCTGCGATAACCGGCGCATATTCGGTATCGGCTTTAAGCCGCTGGGGTCCGACGACGGCGCCGAAATTACTTTTTCCGCAGCCACTTCAGCCGTGCCGTAACTCGCAAAATCAATAGCGGCTTTAAGCCGCTGGGGGAATATGTCTTTCCAACCGACCCACTACCCGTTTTTCATACTTATCTCTGTTTTTTCATAGATGCACCCAAACCATACGCCTCAACATAGTAAGTTCTTGACGAGCCAAATTGCGCCATGCTATAAGCAGGCGGCGAGTCTTTTACTAAATCGCTTTTCCAGAGATTTAGTAATTTAGTAAAGGATTTGGTGTTGCGATTGCATCATGACCTAGCCGCGTTTCGCGGCAGGCGTTCTTTGTCATTCGAGGAGACCCCATGAAGCGTTCCACTTTGGCAGTCCAAGTCGTACTGCTGATCGTCAGCGTCGTTGCCTTCGCCGTATTAGCCCAGGCGCAGTATCGAACTTCCATTCAGGGCGTGGTGACCGATTCCACCGGCGCAGTCGTTCAAGGCGCCACCCTCACGCTGACGAATCCCGCGACTAGCGAAAAGTGGGTCAGGACCAGCAATGGTGATGGCGTTTTCAACTTCAATGCGCTGGCCGCCGCCGTAACCTTCCAACTGGAAGTCGATAAAACTGGCTTTCAAAAGAAAGTCCTCGATCATCTCGATCTGATTCCCGATCAGGCGAACGCGCTAAACGTTACGCTCGACGTCGGTTCCACAGCGACGACGGTCAACGTTGACGCCTCAGCGCTACCCGCGTTGGAGACCGAAAGCGCTTCGCTCAACGGCGTCGTCACCGATAACGAAGTCCAGCACTTGCCATCTTTCGGCCGCGACGTCACCAAACTCGCGCAACTGGCTCCTGGTTTGTTCGCTGACGGTTCGCAAAACGGCGGCGGACAGGAAGGCAATCTTCCCGGCACCCAGAGCGCACCCACACCCTCGGGTGGATCGACTGGAATCTTCAGAACTGAAAACCTCGTCCAGGGCTACTCCAACGGCAACCAGGCGCAGAACAATGGCGTTTCGATTGACGGTATCAGCACGACCAGCGCCGTCTGGGGCGGTGCCACCGTCATCACTCCGTCTGAAGATTCCGTCAGTGACGTTAAAATTGTCACCAACGACTACGACGCCGAGGATAGCCGCTTCGCTGGAGCCCAGGTTCAGATCACTTCCAAGACCGGCAGCAACAATTTCCATGGCAGCCTCTTCTTCACCGCCCACCAACCGGGCCTGAACGCCTATCAGCCGTTCTTCGGTTATGCCCAAACGCCCCAGAGAGATAACAGTAAATTCAATCAATTTGGTGGCAGCGTCGGTGGCCCCATCTGGAAAAATAAGATCTTCTTCTTCTTCAACTTCGAAACCGTCCGCGAGCCCAATGCATCTCTCACCGGCACCGGCTGGTACGATACCCCGGCGTTCGACGCTCTGGCGGCCCCGGGGAGTATCGCGGCGCAATATCTTACATTCCCTGGCAACGCTGTCGTCGGAACCATCAATCCCAACGCCAACTGCGGCAACGCCGGTCTCATCGAGGGCGTAAACTGCGCAACCATCCCCGGCCAGGGCATTAATATCGGAACTCCTTTGACCGTCGGCTCGGGTATGCAGGACCTCGGCTGGACGAGCGAAAGCAATCCCGGCTGCGGCGGGCTCGGCACTGGCTGCGGAACTCCCGGTAGCCCCTTGGGTACTGTTGCCGATCTTGCCCAGTACAATACTGTCAACCCGACTACCCACAATGCCGAACAATACAACGGTCGTCTTGATGCCGACGTTACCAGCAAAGATCGCATCGGATTTGCTATCTACTGGGTTCCTCAGTCAACCAACGACTACAACGGCAGCCGCCAATACGACATCTTTCATCACAGCCAGACCAACGACGCGTTCTCCCTGATCTGGAACCACACCTTCTCGCCCACCTTGCTCAATGAATTGCGGGCCAACGCCGCCGGATGGCGCTTTAACGAAATCAGCGACAACCCGCAAACCCCCGTCGGACTTCCTTTGGACGCCGTCGCCGGTCTCGGCAGTGCCACCATCGGTACTTTTGGAGGCAACGTGGGCCAAGTCTACGACCAGTGGACTTATAGCTACAAAGACGTTGCCACCAAAATATGGGGGCGCCATACCTTCAAATTCGGTGGAGATGCTACGCGGCTCTTTTACCAGGACTCCTGCTATCCCTGCGGAGTTCCGAGCTATGGCTTTTTTAATCTTTGGGACTTCCTCAATGATGCGCCAAACCGGGAAGGTTATCTCACCGCTAACCCTGCTACCGGTCTGCCTACAACCTTGCGCCAGGACGACCGCGAAAATATTGTGGGCTTCTTTGCCCAGGACAATTGGAAACTCCGTCCCAATCTGACGATTAGCCTCGGCCTACGCTGGTCGTATTTTGGTCCGCTCTATTCCAAACAAAACAACATGTATGTGGCCCACCCCGGCGCGGGTTCGGATTACTTGACGGGCCTGACCGTTAGCAAGGGAAATTCTTGGAATCCGCAGAAAAATAACTTCGGACCCGAAATCGGTTTTGCCTGGAGCCCGAACAAATTTAATAATCGACTCGTCTTCCGCGGTGGTTTCGGCCTCAATTACAACGAGAGCGAGATCGCGATCTCCTCCAATATCAGCGGAAATCCCGGATTGAGTATCGGGGAGTACATATCCATGGCCTCGCCGTCCGCACCGAATCCCGGCATCGTCTATGCCACTTCTACCGATCCGCACAGCGTCTTTGGCTATCCCCCCAACCCTAACTTCACCTTAAGCCTTGGCGCCAACGGACTGCCCACAGGTACGAACTCGGCCGGTGTAGACATCTTCCCCAATAACTTCCCCACCTCGCGCACCTATCACTATTCGGCCGATATGCAATACGATCTCGGTCACCAGTACATCCTGAGCCTCGGATATCAGGGAAGCTTGTCGCGTGACATCTACTTCAATGAAAACGCGCTCGCTGCCCCCATCAGCGCGGGTGCCGTTTTGAATCTTAATATCAACGGTGGCGACACTTACAATCAGAACGGCCGTGGCAACTACAACGCCATGCTCGCCGAGTTCAAACATCAGTTCTCGCATCAGTTTATGGCGGATGCCCAATACACTTTCGCCAGGAGCATGGACACCAGCTCCGCACCTTACTCGCAACAGCCGTACCCCTTCGCGCTTAACTATGATTACGGACGGTCCGATTACAACGTCACCAACGCCTTCAAACTTTTCGGCCTGTACCAGCCAGTATTCTTCCACGGCAACAGTTTGCTGGATAAAGTTGCCGGCGGCTGGTCGCTCAGCGGCATCTGGAACTGGCACTCCGGCTTCCCCTGGACCGTATTTACGAGCACCCAGGGAGGAAGCCTCTACTGCGGAAATTGTGGTGCCTTCAATCTCTTCCCTGCCGCTTACCTGGGTGGCGCGGGCACCAGCACTAGCAACAAAAGATTCGAGGTGGCTCCCAGCCCGCATCCGTCTATTAACTCGAACTATCCCAACGGTGGCGCGGCGTACTTCGCGGCACTCCCGACGTCAGCCTACACTGTCTACAATGGCAATGAATACGGAACCTCCGTCCCTCCAGCACCTGGAGTTGGCCGCAATTCCCTGAACCTTCCCGGATATAAGGACGTCGATCTAACTCTGATGAAAGGCTTTGGCTTGCCAAAGGCGCCTGTACTCGGCGAAAACGCGAGAATTGAGCTCCGGCTCGATGTCTTCAACGTCTTCAATAACTTGAACCTCAACGACAATCGGATTTCAAACAACATTGGCAATTCAGACTTCGGCACGATTTCGGGCGCTCTCGCTGGACGAGTCGTCGTGTTCGGCGGTCGCTTCAGTTTCTAACCTTAAATCCCACTCCAAGGCGCACTCGAATTCCGAGTGCGCCTTTTCCTTTTGCACCGTTTTCTCCAGCTCTGTCACCCTGTCCAGCTCTGTCGTCCTGTCCAGCTCTGTCGTCCTGTCCAGCTCTGTCATCCTGTCCAGCGCTGTCATCCTGAGCGTAGCGAGTGCTCCACGAAGTGGAGCTCCCGCGAAGTCGAAGGACCCCTACACCCTCCACCACCATCAGCCCGCCGAGCATTCCCCAGCCACCCCATCCTGCCCTAACCGATAACTGATAACTGACAACTGACGCTGAAAACCAGCCCCGCCCGATTCATCACAAATCCAATGTTCACCCATCACTGCCCTCCATCCCAAACCATGCACTAATGTTCAGAGGTGTCTCCCGAAGATCGGGAAGCGGTCGGGAGGGTCAATCCCGATGATAACTATTATGGTAGCTAATGCAGGACGAACAGTCGGCTCGACCATCCAAGGGGAAGCGATCAGTGTCAAGAGAATTGCAGGAAAAATCCACCTAACTCGATGATTCTGGAATACTTTACCTCTAACTCCTTTAAACCCCTAGACCTGCAGGGATTTTCCTCCCAACCCAATGATTTCACAAGGCAGGGGAGGAGGGGGGTATACCCCTGCAAGGTAACAAACGAACTGATACCTCAAGAGTAATCATTCGCGGATTAGCAACTCCGCTTTGACCGAAAACTGAAAGCACTGAGAACCGGGAACCGGGAACTGAGAACTGAGAACTTCAATATGAGAACTTCAAAATTAAGAGCTTCAATATTCAATAAAGGATCTTGCCCGGTTTTTCCTGCCAGGCGTCAAAGGCCGCGAGCGCTTCCTCTCGCATCATCGGAATCATCGGAATCTCGCGTTGCGCGTGCGGCTGAGTCAGCTCTTCGTAGATCGCGGAATCGTCAAACCCGATCTTGGCAGCGTCCGCGCTCAGATTAGCAAAGTAAATCTTGTTCATTCGAGCCCAGTAGATCGCCCCCAGGCACATAGGGCATGGTTCGCAGGAGGTATAAAGATCGCAGCCACGCAATTCGAAGCCTCGAAGTTTCTCGCAAGCCTGTCGGATCGCCAGCACTTCAGCGTGCGCCGTTGGATCGTTCATCGCCGTCACTCGATTTGCCCCTTCCGCAATGACCTTGCCGTCTTTCACGATTACGCAACCGAACGGTCCTCCCAGTCCCGAGCGCACATTCTCAAAGGAAAGTTGAATGGCGCGGGCCATAAAAGCGTTGCCCATGTGGTTTGGCTCCGTCATCATCGCGTAATCGTCAATCCATATTTGGAAACAATGTTGGAAATAAAGTTGGAAATAATGTCGGACTTAATGTCGGCAATAATCCTTCCCGCGCCAACCTGCTTTGGGATCCTGGCTTCCCGCCGCTCAATCAACTGCTGCCGATTCTATATCCACAACCGCCAATTTCGCTGAACCGCCGCTGTTGCAACGCGCAGGTTTACTTGTCGATTCCTCTATCTCCAAAGCTTAGACTGATCTGCATAGACTGATCTGCATAGAATGATCAGCATAGAATGATCGCTTGAGTCTGGAGGAGGCGCTCCCCGCTATGGCCAGCCGAGAATTCGGCCAAGGTTCAATGGTTGGTCTCCGGTTAGGCCACTACCTCGTCCTCGAGCGCATCGGCGTCGGCGGAATGGGTGAAGTCTATCGCGCTCGCGATGAACATCTCGACCGCGACGTCGCGATCAAAGTGCTACCGCCGAAGACGTTCTCCGATGACTCCGCGCGCAAGCACTTCCGCACGGAAGCCTTGGCGCTGTCCAAGATGAATCATCCCAACATCGCCACCATCCATGATTTCGATACCCAACAGGAGATCGACTTCCTGGTCATGGAGTACGTCTCCGGCGTGACGCTGAGCGAGCGCATCGCGCATCATGCTCTGCCGGAGAATGAATGCACGCGACTCGGGTTGCAACTCGTCGAAGGCTTGGCCGCGGCTCACGAGCAACATGTCATTCACCGCGACCTGAAGCCGAATAACCTGCGCGTGACTCCAGATGGACGGCTGAAGATCCTGGACTTCGGCCTGGCGAAACTCTCCCAACCCGCGACGCCGGAAGCCGACACCCAAAGCGAAACCCGCACCGGAGCAGGCACAATTCCCTACATGTCGCCGGAGCAGTTAGAGGGTGAAACGGTCGATGCGCGCTCCGATATATGGGCCGCCGGAATGGTGCTCTACGAGATGGCCACTGGCCAGACCGCCTTCCATGAGAAGACCGCAACCGCAACCGCAGGCGCCATCCTCCACAAGCCGGTAGCTCCGCCCGGTCGCCTGAGCCATGGAATGTCACCGCAACTGGAATACATCATCCTGAAGTGCCTGGAGAAGGATCCCCGGAATCGCTACCAGGACGCGAAGGAACTCGCCGTGGACCTGCGACGGCTAAGCGCACCGTCCGCAAGCAGTTCGATCCGAGACCCCAACCGAAAGCTCCGGCGAAGCCTTCTGAAGGCGAGCATTCCGGCCGCCTTAGCCGTATTGTTAGTTGCCTTCAACCCGGGTGGCTGGCGTGATCGCTTGTTAGGACGTACCGTCCAGCCGCAGATCAAGTCACTCGCGGTGCTGCCGTTGACGAACCTCTCCCGCGATCCTGAGCAGGACTATTTCGCCGACGGCATGACCGAGGCGTTAATTACCGATCTCGCCAAGAACACCGACCTCCGCGTGATTTCTCGGACTTCCGTGATGCACTACCAGGGCACTGCAAAGCCGATCGCTGACATCGCACGCGAATTGCACGTGGACGCGGTGGTGGAAGGATCGGTACAACGATCCGGCAACAGGGTGAGAATTACCGCGCAACTGATTCGAGTAGCGACCGACAAGCACCTGTGGGCGGACAGCTATGAGCGCGACCTCCAGGATATTCTCGGCTTGCAGGATGAAGTCGCTCACGCCATCACGCGACAGGTCGAGGGCAGGCTGAGTTACAAGAACGAAGCGCGCCGAGAGACCTTCGGCCCGGTCGATCCCGAAGCCTACGAAGCCTATCTCAAAGGACGCTATTTCTGGAACAAGCGGGATCGCGCCTCGCTGGAAAAAAGTCTGGGCTATTTCAACGAAGCCATCGCAAAGGATCCGAATTATGCGCTGGCCTATGCAGGATTGGCGGATGTCTATGTTGTTCTCGGTTCCGATTGGGCTATGCCGCCAAAGGATGTCAACAAGCAAGCAAAGGCTGCCGCCCAGAAAGCATTGGCGATCGACGATAGCCTGGTGGAAGCGCACACCTCTCTCGCGAGTATTTATCACAACGAGTGGAATTGGCGAGCAGCGGAGAGCGAATTCAAACGAGCGATTGAGTTGAATCCGAGTTATGCGACCGCGCACCAGTGGTATTCGATCTACCTCGCCACCGCCGGCAGGTTCGATGAGAGCGTGAAGGAGGCAACGAAGGCTGCAGAGTTAGACCCGTTATCACTGATTATCAGCGCCAGTCTCGGAAATCGTCTTAACGAGGCGCGCCGCTACGAAGACGCCGCAATCCAATGCCGCAAGACCCTCGACATGGAACCGAATTTTGGACTCGCCTATATCTGTATTGGAATCTCCTACGTCAACCAAGGCCACTTCAAGGAAGGCATTCCAGAATTGCAAAGAGGAATTGAGCTGCTGCCGGGAGATCCATATTCTCTAGGGCAACTTGGCATCGCCTACGCCTTGTCAGGAGACCGTCCTCGCGCCCACGAGATTCTGAGCAAGTTGCAAGACCCTTCCCAACTCAATCTCCCGGCCTATAGTATCGCGACGGTGTATGCCGGGTTGGCGGATAAGGAGCAGACCATCTACTGGCTCAAGAAAGGCTACGAAGAACGGAATGACGAGATGGTCTATATGAAGATCGAGCCGGTGTTGGATCCAATTCGCTCCGATCCGCGTTTTCAGGACTTGATCCGACAGGTGGGCTTCCCACCCTAGCGCATGCTGACATCTCTAATGAACTCTAATGAACTCTGTTGACAACACAAGCGTCTCCCCTTATCTTTCATCGACACGCGCGTATTAACGCTGCGTTTTTGCCTCGAATCTCAGCGTAGGAGGCCCTATGGCCATTCACCGAAATCAAGGTAAGAAATGTGCTGATCCAGTCGTTCCGGTTGAACCCGCTAAGAAAGAAGAAGTGGAAGAGAAACTACAGCTCGTCGTCGACGAAGCGAAGCGACTTGACGCCCACATTCAGGATCTGACCACGATTCTCGTCCGAAGCCACTTTCGCGTGCTCTGAGCGTCCGATCCTTGTTGGATGAGGTCTGCGATGGTGTCAACTCCGGGACGGCTGCGCCGCGCAGCAACGATCGTCTGCTACTGGCGTGACGGCAAGCTGATCTACGAAAACTATCGGACCAAGGTCCTGATCTCTGCCGATCCCATCGTGGTTTCGCTCCTGGACCGCTTCAACGAGTGGCGCACCCCCGCTCAGGTCTGCACGCTTGCGCCAGAGTTTACGGCTTCGAGCGTCTGTTCTACCTTGCGGCAACTCACCAGTCGAGGTTTCTTGGTCCAGGAAGGCTCAGCTGCGGCGCGGGCAGACGCGAAGCTTCAAAAATCCTGGTCGCCGTGGCTTCCCGCAGCCGGACTGCTTCATTTTTCCACCAAGGACCTGCCCTTCATCCCCGACCTCGGCGAGTCCAGGCGCAACCTCGTCGATCATGCGCGCCATGAACCTGCGCCACCTGATGTAAAGCGGTATCCGCGCGCCGCTCGTGTGCGGCTCCCAAGTCCGAATACACAAGGCGAGTTCCCGCAAGTCTTGCTCGCACGACGTACCTGGCGCGAGTTCTCCGAACGCAGCGTGGATCTCGAAGATTTGAGCACGCTGCTCTGGCTCACCTGTGGAGTGCAATATTGGGTAAAGCTGCCGGCTTCGATCGGCCGCGTGGCACTCAAGACTTCTCCGTCGGCGGGCGCACGACATCCGCTGGAAGCATACGTGGCGGTTCTGCGAGTACGCGGTCTGCCGCGTGGTTTGTATCACTATTCGCCTGACACCCATTCACTCGATCTGCTGAGAAAAGGCTGCACTGCCCTCCAATTTGGAAGTTATCTCGCGGGTCAGTCCTGGTATGGTTCCGCAAGCGTCCTGATGTTCATGAGCGCCATATTCGCGCGCAATCAGTGGAAGTATCGCGATGCAGCCGCTTATCGCACAGTGATTCTGGATGCCGGACACATGTGCCAGACGTTCTGCCTGACCGCAACCTGGCTGGGCCTCGCACCTTTCTGCACCATGGCCCTCGCCGAATCCAAAGTGGAGAAGGCCTTCGCTCTGGATGGAATCTCCGAGTCGGTGGTCTATGCCGCTGGCGTAGGTACGAGGCCGTCAAAAGACTGGGCACCGTGGCCTGAACCTGCCATTCACCTGTCGAAGACGAAAAACAGTCCGCGCGGGAAGTCGCCACTCAAGAAAAACTGAATGAGGTGTCGCACTCTGGATTTCGATTGAGTTCATCTTGTGAAAAAAGCCCCGCCCAAAAAGAACTCGGACGGGGCTTCACGGAACTCAGACAACCACAACTTTATTCAGACAGCCATACTTTGTTTACTGTCGCGCCATGGCGATGCGGATGGCATCTTCCGGCGTGACAAGGTGATCGACGCTTACGGCGTCTTCAGAGATGGCGAGTTGGACGCCCTTGACGGTGCCGTTGAACTCATTCCCGCGCGCCCCATAGTCTGGCGAAACCGGAGATCCGTTGTCCACTCCCACGTCGCAGCCATCATCGGCAGAGAAGACCATGGCCGCTGTAGCCGCGACCTTGCCATCGCCGACTTTCTTGCCGTCTACGAAGAGTGACACCAAGCCTCCCTTGCCCAAGCCACCGCCGGCGTAGGTAAACTCCATGCGTACCTGGTGCTGGCCCGGAGGCAACGGAGCGCTCGATTCAGCATAAAACTGGTAGATGCCGAGCAGGTTGTAACAATATTTGAGCTTGCCGCCCTTCGCGTAGAGGCTCCAGCCGCCAATGTTGCCGCCTTGCGCGACGATGACGCCTTCAGCCCCAGTCGCGGGCACGACAATCTCCGCGGTAACCGAATGGGACTTATTCTTCACGTTGAGGACCGAGTTTTCGGACAAGCGTCCCATGCTGCCAAAGAGGATTTGGGACTTGCCCGTAACCAACTGCGGTCGTCCCGCGGTGTCTGAGTTCAGACGTGCGCCGAGGTTGTCGTCGAGGGGCAGGACGTTGTACCGGGTTGCCTCGATCAGCCACAGCCGCTGCAGTTCGTGCAATTTCTCCGGCATCTGCTTCGACAGATCGTTCGCCTGGGTCCAGTCTTTCGTCGTGTCGTAGAGCTCCCAAACGTCATCGTCGAAGGCCGGGGTTACTTCGCCGATGAGGATCCACGGCGTCTTGTGGCGTGTGACGGCCGTCCAACCCTTGTGGTAAATACCACGGTTGCCGAACATCTCGAAATACTGCGTTTCGTGCTGCTCGGCTGCCTTGGCGTCGTTGAAGGCGTATGCCATGCTGACGCCCTCGATCGGATGTTGCATCACTCCATTCACGAAAACTGGCTGGGGCAGCCCCGCCACTTCGAGGATGGTCGGCGCCACGTCGATCACGTGAGCAAAGTGGCTGCGGATCTCGCCCTTGCCTTGGATTCCCTTTGGCCAGTGGATGATCGTTCCGTTACGGGTACCGCCCCAATGCGAGGCGACCTGCTTCGTCCACTGATATGGGGTATCCATGGCATGCGCCCAGCCGACGGCAAAGTGGTTGTAGGATTCGGGTCCGCCCAACTTGTCGATGCGTGCCATCAGGAACTCAGGCGTCTCGAGTGCGGACGCGCCGTTGAAGTTGATCATCTCGTTGTAGGTGCCGTGCAGTGTTCCTTCGCCCGAGCCCCCGTTGTCGCCGATGATGTAATAGATCAGCGTGTCGTCCATCAGGTTGAGTTTTTTCAGCCCATCGAACAAGCGGCCAACATGATGATCGCAATACTCCATGAAGCCGGCGTAAACCTCCATCTGGCGGATGAGAACCGGCTTGAGTGCCGCAGGCATTTCATCCCATGACGGAATTTCCTTGTGCCTGGCAGTGAGCTGGCAATCTTGCGGAATGACGCCTAACTTTTTCTGGCGAGCAAAGGTCTCTTCTCGCAACTTATCCCAACCCTGGTCGAACTTGCCCTTGTATTTATCCGCCCAGTCTTTGGGAACATGGTGCGGGGCGTGAGTCGCACCCGGTGCGAAGTAGACGAAGAAAGGCTTATCGGGAATGAGGGCTTTCTGCTGGCCAATCCAGTTGATCGCCTTGTCGGTCATGTCTTCCATGAAGTGGTAGCCCTGTTCCGGAGTCTTTTTAGGCTCTACGGGTGTCGTGCCTTCATAGAGGGACGGATACCACTGGTGCGCTTCGCCGCCAATGAAGCCGTAGAAGTATTCGAATCCGCCACCGCCGGTCGGCCAGGAGTCAAACGGACCTGCGGGACTGGTCTCCCAGACCGGAACTTCGTGGCATTTGCCGAATTGGGCGGTCGCGTAGCCGTTTAGCTTGAGGGTGCGGGCCAGGGGAGAGCAGGTATTCGGCAGAATCGAGTTGTAGCCCGGAGACCCGCTGGCGATTTCGGTGATGCCGCCCATGCCAACCGAGTGGTGATTTCGTCCGGTGAGCAATGCCTGTCGGGTGGGCGAGCACAACGCTGTCGTATGAAAACGGTTGAATTTCAGGCCGCCGGAGGCAAGAAGTTCGGCATTCGGCGTGTAGCAAGGCCCGCCAAAAGCGCTGGAGGAGCCGAAACCGGCGTCATCAATCAAGACGATCAGAACATTTGGCGCGCCCTTGGGTGGACGCAGCTGGGTGATCGCGGGGTACTTGTTTTCCGGATCTTTGGCATCGTACAACATCAGGCCGGTGCGTGGAGGATCGGGAATCGGGAGAACGCTTCGCTGAATTTTGTCTTGGTCGCTCATAGAAAGGATTCCTTCCTTTTGAAATTACGAAATTCGGGGACGAGAGTTGGGCATACCACCAGTAGGACGGGAGCTGCCTATTCCATTTCACGAGAAGGGTAGAACTTCGAGCGCTGCGAGGGGAACTGTCAGAACTTACAGTGAGCTTGCATGATTTTCGCTTTTGAGCAAACAGACGCATTCTCTGGAAGCGAAAATCGAGCCAGCTAACTAACGAATTGGTGCTTCTCGGAAAGCCAAGGCTACCATGACGCTAGGACCGAGGTTTGGGCGCGTGCTCGTCGCAAACGGCCGCCATCGCGCCGACTTCTTTCAGACATCCCAGCACCTGGGTAGCAATGTTGGGACAGCCCGGGTGGTCGCAGATATATTCCGTGAGCAACTCTTCGCGCCCATCCGGAGTGGTGAGGCCCGTCTTGATAGTTACTGAAGGAATGGTAAATACCCTGACCGAATATTTGTATTATCTGCTAGGTAGAGGGCACTGGCGCAAGTAGTTTTGTGTATCCCCTGCTAGTGTGGTGTCCCATGAATTCGCGGCATGACTGGAATTGTTTTGAAAAGGTGCGGCTTCACCCGCGCCGCAATCGAGAATCGTTTTGAAAGGATGCGCCTTCAGCCCCACCGTAATCGAGAATCGTTTTGATAAGGATGCGCCTTCAGCCCCACCGTAATCCGAGCCAGGAAACAGGGGCTTTAGCCCCCGAGGGAAATGATTGGCTTATCGCTGATTATGCGCCGGTGCGCCGCCTTTGGCGTCCTGCCACAGAATCGCGTTCAGCTTGGTTGCGTCTGCGGCATCGGGTCGCGAAAAATTCATGCGCGATGATTCCTTGGCCCCGGGAGCTTTCTTGTCGTTCATTCGATAAACGAGACCGTTGCGCAGATTTCTGTCATCCACCGTATACGGCGGTTGCGTTCCGGGGCCCTCCACAAGCGGCGCCATCAGCGGAGCGTGCGCGTCAAACAGGTTCATCGGCGCAAGACCGAGCAGAGTCTCCATGGTGTGAACCATGCTGACCGTCGTGTAGAAGTGATGATCGATGGTAGGTTTCTCTGCGCGCGGGGAGTATTTGCTGATCTCGAGAGCGATGGAGCGATGCGCATCGACGTGATCCGCCCCGTTTTGCGCATCGTCTTCCACCACGAAGATCGCGGTGTCATCCCAGTAAGGGCTATGCGAGACGGCGTCGGCCACGCGCCCGACCGCGAGATCGTTATCCGCGACCGAGGCCTGCGGCGTTGGTTTGCCGGCGCGCGTTCCCCCCGTGTGATCGTTCGGCAGATATAACTGGATGAACTGCGGCAGCTCTTTCGCCGTACCACGCGCCTTCACAAACTCGTCGAATTCGCGGAGGAATTCGTCGGCTCGCAGCTGATCAGGATACTCAATGTTGAAATCTGGATAAAGCGGATCGAGGTGATCGCGCTGCGCGGCCTTAGTCGGGCGGACGCTTTTCAACCGCGGGATCGCCCACGGCCAAGGACTCAGTCCGCCGCGCGGATTTCCGACATTCTCCGGCAATGGATCTCCCTGCTTGATTTCCGCGGACGGACACGCGTCAGACGTCGGCGATGGCGTGCCTTCCCTCGGCGACTCCACCTTTTCAGTTTTGCACCAGGTAAGCGCCATCATTTCTCCGTAGATCCGATACGTCATGCCATGCTTGGCGAGATTGTCCCACACGAAACCGGTCCCGGGATCATCCATGTCCGGAACACCCTGATCGAGGGAGTTCCCAAAATCCTCGGGACGCTTGCTGCCGCGATAAATAACCGGCCATATTTTTTCGATATAGTCCGAAGTGGCGGACGCGTCGGACCAGAGGTGGCCGTTGGCCGAGACATCTCCACTGTCATAAAAGTTGTCGAGCACTCCGAACTGCAACGCAAGTTTGTGCTCGTTGGGCGTGATCTCAGCACCATACATGGTCAACGTGGGATCGCCATCACCGGCCGGCAGATCGCCGAAGATCTGGTCGTAAGTGCGATTTTCTTTGAGAATGTATATGACATGCCGAATCGGATTCTTGCCTCCCGCAAACTCAATCTTGTCGGAATCGGCGTGAAAAAGGTTGTTCTCCTCAACCTGTCGTGTGTAGCCGGAAAGATTCTGATCGATCTCATCTAGCCGTAGCCGCTGGATCGAACCGCCGATCAGTGTAGCAATGTAGGGATGCTCGTTAGGATGCAGCCCGGTCTGAATCGCCGCCTTCATGTTGTTCGGCCCGCTGCCTTCGCCTTTGGCACTGGCGATGATCAAATCGTTTCCTGCAATAGCGAGCGCGCTCGGATACCATTCGGTGGGGATGAAGCCGAGAGGCGCTTCCGTCGTAGCCGAATCGGACGTCTTCTCGTCGGTTCTGGTTTCGAATCCCGCGACCGCATTCAGTGACGCGCTGGTGGCATAAAGCCGCTTCCCGTCGGACGAGAGAGCAATCCCGATGGGAGCCGCACCCGCGAAAACATCTTTCCGCAAAGCAACACGGTAAGAGCGGAACAACGTGCCCGTTGTCAGATCCACAGCCGCGACACCATCAGCGCTGGGGATCGCCGCGTTCGACATCGCCACGTAGAGAACGTCTTCACTTCGATTCAAAAGCATGGTCGTCGGATGCGCGCCAGGCGCGACCGGATCCGGGGAATGCCATAGTTCAATCCGGCGTGCGACTTTGCCTTTTTTCAGATCCAATTCAGCGATGGATGAATCGTTCCACAAGCTGACCCATGCTTTCGTTGCGGCTCGATTAGCAACGACCGTGTATGGATATGCCGTCGGCACGTATTTGCTGACGCTCACATCAAAAGTCTTCAGAATTTTCCCGGAGTCGACATCCATCAGCACAACGTTGTCAGAAAGATTGTTCGCTACGAGCAACCGGTCCCCGTTTTGTGAACGCAACACGGCCAAGCCAGCCGGATACGGCGACGAAGTGGATGCCGGACTTTTGGCGGTCTCGTAGGTGATTTCTTTCCCTCGCGCAAGCTGCTGCGCAGGAATTTTGATGAAGCGTTCGGGCGTTATTTGTCCATCAGCGAATTTATATACCGCAATGCCGTTCTCCGTGATCGATGACATCGAGACGTAAAGATCTTTGCCATCGGTCGAAAAGGCGAGCCCGATAAAGTAGCTCTGCAGAGTCGACTTTTCGTCGCCGCGCAGACGCTCATCCGGAAAGTCGCGCAACTGATTGTCGCTGAAGTCGAGAATCGCGATCGACTGCCGCACCCCGCTTTGTTCCGTGCCGTATCCCTGGTTGAGTAGCGCGGCGTAATGTCCGTCGGGACTTAGCGCGATGGTCGCCGGGAAGCTGTTGGTCCGTGCAATGAAGCCCGGGACAGGAACCGTGAGGATCTTGCTCGTGGGAAGGTTAATTTTATGCAAGCGCTCATTTGCGCGCGCGACCATGAACAATAGACCAAGAACGGATAGAGCAGGAAACAGGACGGCGGAAATCTTTTTCATGGTTTTCCAAACTGGGTGTAGAAACCGCTTCTAGCCGCCCAATTAGCTCCAACAGTCGCAGTCTTCGCAGCCAGTCCGCCACCCGGATCTTTCAAGTTAGCCGGTGATCACTCTCTTGTTCGCCGTTGCTGGTTTGACACATCGAAAACCGAGATGATCGGTTCCAGTGCTGACTTCGCCTTTGCCGCGTGTGCCGACCACGTAACGCGAGCAATACTGGTCGGTGCACAGAAAGGAACCGCCACGGTGAACTTTCTTTTTGTCGCTCGGCTCCGCCGGGTCATAAGGCGTATCCGGCCCTTTTGGATTTCGCGCCACGCCCCCTGCGGCTGCCAGTTGCTGGTAGTAGTCGGGACGATACCAGTCGCTGGTCCACTGCCACACATTGCCGGCCATGTCATATAAGCCATAGCCATTCGGCGGAAACCGTGCGACGGGTGCAATGCCCATGTATCCGTCATCGCCGGTATCAGTGTCGGGGAAATGTCCCTGGTGGGTGTTGGCCATCCACTTGCCGCTTGGCCGAAACACGTCACCCCACGGATAGCGCTTTCCCGCTAGACCGCCGCGAGCAGCGAATTCCCACTCTGCCTCGCTAGGCAAACGCTTGCCCGCCCACTTCGCATAGGCTTGCGCGTCCGGGTAGGCCACTTGGACGACTGGGTATTTCTCGCGACCTTTGAGATTACTCTTCGGACCTTCGGGATGACGCCAGTTCGCTCCTTTTACATACGTCCACCATTCGTAAGGGTCATTAAGTGGAACGGCATGAGCAGGCGGAGAAAAAACGGCGCCACCGGCAACTAGATTTTCGGGAGAAGCACCGGGAAATTCTTTCGCGGTTGGTGTGCGCTCCGCGATGGTTACGTAACCTGTGGCTTTGACGAAGCGACCAAACTCTTCATTCGTCACGTCAGTCGCATCCATCCAGAAGCCGTCCACATAAACGCGGTGGACGGGGCGTGCATCGGCCGCTGCCTGCATACCAACTTCATCGGTGACCGGCGGATCGATCGCGCCCATGGAAAATTCGCCGCCGGTAATCCAAACCATACCGTGGGGTGGCGGCGCGGGAACAGGAGCCGTGTTAGCAATGGTGGGACGGAAAGTCGCGGCCTCGGCGACTTCCGACCTGGTTTGACCCGCCTCTACTTTATTGACGGCCGGGAAAGGCCATGGGCGAAACACGGCGACCGCCATCGCCGCGGAAACTATGCCCAGGGAGATCAAAATCCACGCTGAGCGTCTCGGCGTCGAATCGGTAAGCGCGGATTGTGATCTGGTCCGCTCCTTTGCTCTCATCATCGTCGAGGCTCATATTTACTCGGCGGGCGACCGTCGCCACCTCGCAAGCGCTAGTTCAATTTCTCCTTGTCGCTAAGCAGATTGCTTTTCCGGTTCCGACTTATGAATTGGCGTCCCCAATTCACGGCCGCCCAAGCGTGCTTTTCTGCTGGCTACTTCTCCGTACCAGCGAGCGCGATTCATGCTCCCCACCGGCGTGCTGTCCGCTGCAGCGTGGCCCGTAACATCGATGTATGCCGCTTCGGCAGCATCGGGTTGAAGTTGAGAGTGCGCGAGCAGAGTAAGCCGCCCTACTTTGTGGAAAGGTGCCTGCGCTTCGTTCCACTCTAGACTCGCGTTTTCGATCCAGAAATTGGCATCGTGGTGCTTACCCCAATATGTCATTTTGGCGGTGTTGAGAAACTGGAGTCCAAAGTCAAAGCCGCTGAGCTTGCTATCTTCGTTGAGGTGCCTGACCAACTCGTCTTGCAGTCCATTCGGATTGCTCCTTTGCAGGGGCCGCGCCGGATTGTCCGGGAACGGCGTAGCCGATTGCTTCACAACATCCATCGGTCCGTGGCGAAAAGGTACAGTGCTCCAGTAGCGCAGCTGTTGATAAGGTTCGATCGTCTGATGTGATTGCAATTGAGCTAGCGTCAGCGTCCTCAGCACTCGCAATTTGTCTTCGAAGCTCAGGGACCACAGGCCAGCCGCGGAGTTCGATGCCGTGAGCACCTTCATGGTGGCGAGAAATGCGAATGCGTCATTGATCGGTAAAGTCGTCGCGTTTTGCAGCGAGAAATCCTGCCGGTCAACCTTCGCGAAAGGAATGCACTCACCATTCCGCGTAAGATCGACCGAAAACGACAACGCTCGGACATCAGCCTTGAAATCAGAATTTGAGTTCGGATCCGAGTTCGCAAATCGAACCACCGCGGGATAGACGCCAGGCTTCGCGAAAATCCCCTGCGCCAACCTGTCAGCCAGCGCACCGGCCCGTCCGACGGTAACATCAAACACTTCGAACCGGCCTCGGACGGCTACGCCTTTCGCGTGCGTTCCGCGACCGAGGGGGCGATGCTCTTTAGCAGCAGGATTGGCCTGCAACAGGAGAACCTTCTCAACAATTTTCTCGTGGAGCGCCGGTTCCGCCGCCAGGTTCCGCTCACTCTCGTTGGCAGTCACTCCGAAGTATTTCGTCAGAAACAACATAGAGAATCCTCGAACTGGCGTCGGATCACGCCCCCGATCCCAGATTGGCGATGAACTTGATGGCCGTGATGCTGGGCAAAAAACAATAGGCCGCTGCCTTCGTCGTTACAAAAGTTGAAAACCCTGTGATCTTGATCGGAGGCGCACCATTTGCCTGCGGAATCGCGAAAACGCTTTCCGCCGGGTTCTGCGCGCCAATCATTGGGTCCTTCGATTTCGGGGGCAGCCGAACCGCGCCGGCGAATTCGGCATCGTTCACCCAATTCCCCAGCACGAATTCGTATTGATTCTCGATATTTGAGTTGATGAAATACCCGAGAAGCCCGCGCTTCACGCCGTCGTACGGTTGCGTCGGATCATAATTCGGTCCGTAAGGCAATCCACGACGGATCAGCCGATGCGTATTGTTGCTACCGCCCGCTTCACCTTGTCCCGTGACCGGCTGGCCTCGCGGATTGATGCGACGCATGTGCGCGCCCACAGGACAACACAGTCCCTTCGGATCGCCCGAGCCATCCGCATTCACGTATTCGTAATTGTTCATCTGCTCCAGCGGAATTCCGCCCGCAGGACTGTCCGTGTCAGGAGATAACGCCAGAGGGACGCCATTGCGCCACCGCCCGCAAATCTTCGCGGCGTGCAATTCCGGATTAATCTTATCTTTGTTCGATTGCAGGTGATTCTCGAATCCCACGACGTCAGTCTCGATCATTTTGAAGACCGCAAAGCTGCCGTTCAGCCCGAGTTCTCGAGGCTCGGGCACAAAGTAATTCTCAGCCTCGTCGCGTAAAACGAATAGCCACGGTTCGCAGGGCTGCTGGTGATCGGGCGTATATCGTTCCGGACCACCGCGAATGGTCGTCATGCTGATGCCGTCGGTGTAACCGAACGGAACTTTGGAACAGAACGTGGGCTTGCCGTCCACCATCTCCGTCCATGCCATTCCGTCGACCCGCCAGATTTCTCGGAAAGCATTCCCCTCCGCGAACAGCGCCGATAGCCGGTCGCTATAAGTCGCCATCGCCTCCGGGCTCAGAGCGTGCAGTGTCACCATGACGTGATCGTTCCCCTTGCCAAAACCGCCAACCCAGTTTTGTGGCGCACTGGCCCCCGTGTCGCCTACCAATTCCGCACGCCCGGCGGCTCCGGCAATGAATGCGCCAAATGAATTGAAGGAGAGCGTGGGCACGCGATCTTTGACCTCCAACGCGATCAGGCCGGCCCAGGTGATGCCGAAGTTAAGACAGTAGTCCGGCTTGTGGCGCGGAGCTTCTTCGGGATTGTCTCCAGGACCCGGCGCGAACCCCACATGCCAGTCTTCAGCTGTCGTGATCTGAGGCGCGTCCGACTCGTCTCCACTGACCAGACGTCCGAGCAGTTTCCGCGCCTCTGCCGGGACGCCAACCGTCAGCAAAAAATGCCGCACCATCGGCATTCGGTACCCGCGCAGGATGAACCCCTGAATGTCGTGCAGGTCGAGAGGGCTCTTGGCGCTTTCACGGGCATCAGGCGCCGGAGCCTGACGCCCATGTCCGAACAGACGGCGGAGGAGCCCTCCGCCCTCTTTCGCCGGCGTTGCGAGTACCTTAGAGTCCTGACTCACTGTGTATCTCCTGACTCATTTCGTGGTGACTAAGCGACCGAGCTCGTTGTCGTCTTGCTGTCCGCGATCAGCGCATGGATGTCCTGCACCGACAAGCCTGGATATGCCTGGTAGAACCCGATCGGTGTGCGGTTCGCCCCCGCGGCAAAGTCAATAAACTCCTGCAGGTACTTCCGGCACGGCGACGGTGGCGCTCCCTTGGTGAACTTGAAGAGAAGATCGAAGACCTGCCCGATATTCTTGGTGAAATCGGCAATGTACTTGTCGAAGGAGCCGTCATACACGGTGAAAAAACCAACCTGATTGTCCTCGAGCGGCACGAACTGCGCAAAGTGAGGTGTCCCAACTTTGTCCAGGTCTTTGGTTGTCCCGTGTCCTCTCGCCCGCAAGATCAGCTCTACTTCGACGAAAGCTAGTCTGGATTTCATGGGCAGGATCACCAGGAAGGGATGTAATTCGCCTGCGCCAGTAATATCCGCGGCCGATGCCAACGTCTTAATCTCCTTCGCGGTCACGCCGGGGTACGCAGTGTAAAGATTGATCGCCGTAAGAATATGTTCCGCGGTCCATTCCACGAACGCGTCCGCGTGATCGCCCACCGGCGTCGGCGGCGGATCGACCACGTGCGCGAAGATTGCATCAAATACCGGCCCCCGCCTTCTTAGCAAGTTCGCCCATGAGTTGACTGAACTCCCCATCGAAATCGCCTAGAAATAGCAGAGTCTTGTCGCTCAAGACCGTGAAGCGTGAGTAGTGGACGGTGCCGATGCCATCCTGCACCTGGGAAAATCCAGCCATCAGTGGTGGAAGTTGGTCGGCCAGCGCCTTTGCATCCGCAGGCGTTTTCAAGGGAAAGCGCAGGGTAAAGTGGCTTTGACTCATATCGTGGTCTCCTTTGCTAAGCGCTTGTCAGCGCTCTCAAATTGCTGTAATTTTTCCGTCGTCTCCATGCTACTTCAGGCCCGTCGTGTTCTGACCGCTTCCGATCGAAGGCCCCAGCCATTCCCGCCGAGCTGACACATAGGCTGGGTGCCCCAGCAGAAGCGCAAGCACACCATGGAGAGCAAATGCAGGCCATAGCAGGTAACCGGAGAAACCTCCGACAAGACTGAGATAGGCGATGTAAAAAGATGAGAAGATGTTGTAGGTGAACAGAGCCGCAGTGGACTGCGCGGTCACCGCGTCTGCGCTTGGCCAACACGCAATTCCTAGAGAGAGCAGCCCGAATCCACCTACCCTGCCTACCGCGATGCCGCCGCTGGAAAGGCTTGCGCCCACGAGCAAACGGACGACAAGAGTGGGACTAACGATCAGGGCACAGCCGGCTGTCACCTCTACCGCCGCAGCTGTCATCGCTAGCGTTCTTGTCGTCATCTCATCTTCTCCAAAGCTAGCTTCATACCTAGACATCAACCCAATGCCGACTAACCCAACGGCATTTTCTTAAATGCTGCCAGCTCGGGCTGACAGCGTTGGTTCGCGGCGGATCAGTTGTTGACTCTTGCCATGGCGTCGTCCACCTTCCTCTGGTCCTCGGCCGACATCTGCGATGCTCCGAGGTTGAAGGTTAACTTGTCGATGGTGCCGGTGAACTTGAACGGCACGTCATAGGTGAAGTCCACGGGCGTGCGGGTGTCGAGCCCGATGTCGAAGCTCTCGTCGGCGGGCAAGAGAAACGGAATGGTGTGCTCGATCGTCTTGCGGGCGACCTCTTTGCCATCCACGCTCAGCACGCCGGTACCGCCCTTCGCGAGGCCGGGGCCGTCGTATTTGAAGTCAAACACAATGGTGTGCTTGCCTTCACCCAGTGAAGCGACCCCTTCCCACCGGTAGCGCTCCAGGTCCAGCATGTTGTAAACGAATACCGGCCTTCCCCGCCCGATGTGGAACATGTCGGTGGCGAAAGTCAGAATCAGTCCGACGGCCGCGACCAGCAAGAACGCGTAGCCGAACCGTTTTCTCCACCTACCGGCTATGCCGATCAAGAGCAGGAGCAATCCGAAAATGAATAAACCCAGTTCGATGTACTTGAATGGTTTGCTGTTGAAAAACCAGCTTGCTCCCGGACTCAGCATGATCCCGTAGCCGCCGGATTGGCCGCCCGCCGTGGCGATCATTCCATGGGCCCCGCCACTAGGGATCGTTACCTCCGCAGTGATGGTGTAGTCCCGGCCCAGTAGGTTGGGAGCATTGCCCATGGGGATGTTGGGATTCTCGCCGGTGTAGGTGAAGACCGTCTTCCCTGCCACCGCGCTCGGCCGCGCCGTAAGCGCGCGCACGAAGCCCGAGTTATCCAGGGGAAAGACCTGATATTTCCCCGCTTCTTTCAGGAACAGCGCCTGCATTTCCTTCAGTTTGTCAGGCATTTTCGTTGCCAGATCGTTGTACTCCGAATAGTCCTCGGCTATGTGGTAGAGCTCCCAGTGATAGTCATTGAGATCCGTCTGCTTGCCCGTTCCCATCTCCCAGGATGGCGAGGGCGGCGTGGTCGCAGCGACCCAGCCGTTGTTGTAGATCGCCCGGTTGCCGACCATCTCGAAATACTGCGTGTCGCGTTTCGAGGGCACATTGGCATTGGCCGAGTCAAAGGTGTAAGTCATGCTCACGCCTTCGATGGGCTTCTGCTTGATGCCGTTGACCTCGTCGGGAGCCTGAATGCCGGCGGCTTCGAGGATTGTCGGAACAATATCAATGACGTGGTGGAATTGGGTGCGGATCCCGCCCACGTCTTTGATGTGCCCGGGCCACGAAATGGCCAAACCCTGCCGAGTCCCGCCGAAATGCGACGCCACCTGCTTGGTCCACTTAAAGGGCGTATCAAACGCCCACGCCCACGCCACCGACATATGCGGGTAGGTCTTGGCCGAGCCCCAGTCTTCATAATGCAAGGCATTGAGGGCAATCACGGGCTTGACTTCCGGCTCATTGATGAGGCCGTTGTAAGCCGTGTACTGGTTGAACGTGCCGTACACCGTGCCTTCCGCGCTGGTGCCGTTGTCGCCGTCGATGTAGATGATCAGCGTGTTGTCGAGCTTGCCCATCTTCTGGACTTCGTCAATCACCCGGCCAATCTCATAGTCGGTGTAGGCGGTGTACCCGGCAAATACCTCCGCTTGGCGGGCGTACATCTTCTTTTCCACCTCGTTGAGCGAGTCCCACTTGGGCAGCTTTGCGCCCGCATACTCCGTCTGTCCGTCGGGCCAGGGCGTCAGCGTTGTGTTCGAAGGGATCACACCCAGCTTCTTCTGGTTTTCGAAGATCTGGTCGCGCAGCTTCTCCCAGCCCATGTCGAATTTCCCTTTGAACTTGTCGATCCATTCTGGGGTTGGCTGGTGGGGCGAGTGCGATCCGCCCGGCACGTAATAGAGGAAGAACGGCTTATCCGGCGCGGCCGCGTTCAGGTCGCGCATGTAGCGAATGGCGTCGTCGGCCAGGTCCGTGGTCAGGTTATAACCGGGATGACCAACCCATGGATACACCGCCGTCGTATTACGGAAGAGGTAGGGCGTCCACTGGTCGGTCTCGCCGCCCAGGAAGCCGTAGAAATACTGAAAGCCCATGCCAATCGGCCATTGGTCGAACGGCCCTGCCGTGCTGTAGGTGAATCCCGGTGTATTGTGGTTTTTGCCGAACCACGAGGTGGCGTAGCCGTTCTCCTTCAGGATCTCGGCGATGGTAGCGCTTTCCGGGCCGATGACCGAGTCATAGCCGGGATAGCCGGTGGATAATTCGCCGATGACACCGAAGCCAACCGAGTGGTGGTTGCGACCGGTTATCAAGGCCGCCCGCGTCGGCGAGCACAACGCGGTGGAGTGGAACTGCGTGTAGCGCAGCCCTGCTTTCGCGATGCGATCCAGGTTCGGCGTCGGAATCACACCGCCGAAGGTGCTAGGCACGCCATAACCCTGATCGTCGGTCATGATGAGCAGCACGTTCGGTGCGCCCTTGGGCGGCACGATGCGCGGCGGCCACCAAGGCTTGGAAGTCTTGTAGGTTTCCGTGATCACGCCGCCGAACTTCGGCGGTGGCGGCGGAATCTGTTTGCCGTTGATGGTTGTGGTGGCATCGGCAGAACCCAATGTTCCCGTGACCTGCTGTGCCGCAACCGGTGCCGCAACCAGCATGGCAGCCAGCACGGATACGACCACTCTCTCGACGACCGCGCGCTTCGGTTCCAGATTCATGCTTTTTGTGCTCCTGTCCTCATTTGCCACACGCGATTTGCCATACGCGACTGCCCGCCAATATCTGCCCCCTACAGAACGGCAAAAGCTCCGCCCTCGATTGCAATAGCAATCATTACGCTCGTCCGTTTCGAAAAAGATCCCTCACCCCACAGCTTCGCCACTTCCGACTTGGATTGGTATCCTGCGACCGTTTAGGCGTGTGGGCAACTGTCAGTACTTACAGGTAGTGCTCAGTTTGAATTTGTTTTGAAACGCAGATCAGCTTCGTAGTATCAGGACATCGCGGGTGCGCCACTTCTCGCGCTTTTCGAGAAGTGGCCTTCGCCCCGATTCCCGGCCAATCTTTCGTCATAAACGCGTAGTGAGCACCATCACAGACTGCCAACCAAACCCAAGCCATACTGGACGATGACGATGACCTGTGCCAAGGCCCAGGTGTGCCCTTGAACGGTGTGCCCGTCAACGATGCGCTCGTCAACGATGCGCTCGCCAACGATGTGCCCGTCACCTACGACAGCCCTGGAAGCTGTCCGGGACCATCTGTAGCGTTCTTTGAAAACACAGATTTCGCGGAAAAAACAGACTGCTGAAACAACTCTGGATTTCTACACGACCGGGAAGGGCACGAGTTCCACTCGTGCCACTAAGCAGCTGAAAATGCGTCGCGCTTTAGCGCCTGGGGGACTCTCGCCCATAATGACTTTTTCTGCAAACTCTTCCAGTCGCTGGCAGACTACGGCGCCGAGAAAACACCTTATTAGTGAACTGAAAAGCCCCGTCAGCCGACCGACGAACCGCCCTGAGCGAGCAGCCAGAGCGAAGCCAAGTCATTGATTAATAAATACTTTACCCGTAACTCATTTAAACTCAAAGATCTAGCGGGGATTTCTTCCTAACCCCATGATTCCATTGACACCAGGGGGAGGGGGGTATACCCAGAATTCAGGGGTGCAGACCGGGAGCATACCTGACAGAATAGACCGGGCGCAAAGTAATCGAAAAATTTCGATTGGATACTCGTGGTGCCGCCCAAGTCTTGCTCGATTGGCTCCCTGTAACTTTTGACAGTTTTGAATCCATCGAAGACCCTCTAGGGTAAGATTAGTCCTCGCGCGACAGACGATTTTTGAAAAGCGCCGCAACAGTCGAGGAAAACATATCGTGTGGTGGATCAGCTACCGAGGTGAGGGCAGGGCCGGCGTCGATAACATAGGCGTCTTCGACAATGACGGTAAACCCCGCAAGAAGCATCCCTTGCTGCTCGATCCGTCGCCCGATGCGTGCGCGCTGCACATCTCCCGAGGCTTCGCAATGGTGGGCGATGATCTCTACATTGCCAACGCCTGGCGCAAGGACAGCCATGTCGCCCGTTACCGCCGCCATGGCGATACATTCCACTTCGCCGAGGTAGTAGTGACAACGAAGCACGTTTCGGCGATGGTCCACCCCTTCGACGTGGAGCTCGGCGATGACGGCCGCCTGTACGTTTCGTGCCAGGACACCAACACCGTCCTTGCCATCCTGCCGAAGACCCGCAAGCCCGCGCCCGTGGCGATGCACCTCCGCAAGAGTTTCCCCAACGGAAACTTCCTTCCCGGAACTCTGGTCGCCTCATGCCAGGGCCGGCTTCCCGAAGTCGGCGAGCACGCGCCGCTGGACGTGCCCTCGCCGCAGGGCCTCAAGGTAGTGCTCGACGAGCACGGCAGGCCCCGCCACTCAGTACGCGGGATCATCGTGCACCGCCAGCTTCTCTACGTGGCCGACGAGGCGGGAGACGCCATCAAGATCTTCGAGATAAAGTCGGGGCGACTCGTGGCACACATCAAGGGGAAGGAGCTCAAGAAGCCCGTGCACCTCATCCTGCACGGTGAAACGCTCTACATCGGCGCCGCGGGCACCGGCAGCGTCCTCGCCTACGACATCCCCAAAGTTGCCCCGCAGGGCAAGCTCAAGGCGCGCGTGGTAATCGACGGCAAGCTCAAGGCCCCGTCCGGCTTTGCGATTGGTCCCGACGGCGATCTCTACGTAGCCGAACGGTTGGATCAGCGGGTTCGGCGCTTCTCCGGCAAGGGAAAGAAAAAGGGGACGTTCATAGACGGGCTCCCCGACATGCCGGAGTTCCTCGTCTATGTGCAGGATCAGGCGTAGCACATCCTATCGACGCCATCGCGTCGAAAAAACTTGGCGCCAACAACTGAACTCATCCCGACGGTTCCGTTGCCGGTTCCTCTGACCTCAAAGTCTTCGCGACGAATTTCTTCAAGGCCAGTGTCATCGGGATCGCCACGATCGCGCCTGTCAGTCCGAGGAGGAAAGCCCAGCCCACGAGCGACAGTGTGATTTCGAGGAAGGAGACGTTCACCGCCTGCTTCATAAACATCGGTGTCACCAGATTGTCGACGATCAAGTTAGTCAGGATCAGACCGCAGGCCACCACCAGAGCCTTCTTCCAACCAAACATGAGGAGTGTCACGAAAGTCGGAGGCACTAGCGCGAGCAGAAAGCCCAGAGTAGGGATAAAGTCGAGGAAGAAGTACAAGACGCTCCACAGGACCGGAGTGTCCACGCCCATCGCCACTAGAAACGCGAGGTTGACCAGAGCATTGATGCCCGCGCTCCTGGCCGTGACCGCCACGTACGTTTCGGCGTCGGATCGATAGTAGGCCAGGCGCGCTGCGAGCGCGCTGCGATTAATCCCGCTATCCGTCATCTCGACGATAAAGAGAAAGGCAAGCAGCCAGATCAGGAGGAGGTCGGAAACAATCGTACGAACCACCGTAAGGACAGCCTCAGTTATCTCGCGGAGCTGCTCGGGCGTGAGCGCACTCTTGACGGAGTGAATCGGGATGCCAAGCCCGCGCGCGCTCATTACATTCTCGGCTTGCTCATAAACGCTGCTCAAGCGTTGCTCGTAGACCGGCAGCTTTACCTCAATCAGCACGGTGGCCAAGTCCATGGAGAACGCTAGAAACAGACCCGAGGCGACTACCGCAGCCGCCGTCACGGCGATCGCCGCACTTTTCGGAAACCTGAAACGCCGGATGAGCCACCTGGGGAATGGAACTAGGGCATATGCCAGCAGGAGGCCGAGCAGCACAGGTCCGAGGACCGGGGCTGCGGCCCTAACTCCGCACAGGATAATGACGGTGCACGCGCCGCCCAGCAGAAATTGCAGCGTCGGTGAGATCGTCAATCCGAACTGCTTACTCACTTTTAACTCGCAGGAGTCGTTGATTCATGTGGTTGCCTGATCATAGACGGATGCTCCGAAAACGAGAGCGCTCCCCTACATCTTCGGCTGATACCGTAGTGCAATGGCCTTCGGGCTGCTTGGCAACTGGTAGTTATTACAGGCTACGGCCCTGGCAGACTGTGACCAACGCGTCCCTCACGGAGCGTCCGTGTTGACACGGTAGACGTCAGGAGTTCGATTCCTCCTCGTGCCTACCATTTTCTTCTGCTGCGTTCATTCCACCAGTGATCGTGCCATTCGCGAAAAAGGTGGCGTCTCAGGCTCAGTCAAGTGAGGGCGTATCTGGCTACCGGACAAATTCAACCTCATACGGAGTAAGAAACATCGTCTCCAGCTGCGGCCGCTGCGGCGTTTTCCGCGACGGAGGGCACCTCGGCCGACTTGCTCCCACGTCGCATGGCCACGATACCCGTCCGCACCATTTCCAATACTCCATAGGGACGGAGTACTTCGAGCAACCCGTCGATCTTGTCTTCGCCGCCCGTGATCTCAATGGTCAACGACTCGGTGGAAACATCGACCACCCGTGCCCGAAATACGCTGGCAAGTTCCAGTACATGAGAACGGTCACCGTGCGTTGCCGCCACGCGAATGATGGCCAGATCCCGCACAATCGCCGGCTGATTTGTAATATTTTCGACCAGCAGCACGTTCACCAGTTTGTACAGATTCGCCTCGATCCGGCGGGCCTGGTCGTGATCGGCATCGACCGTGATGGTCATGCGCGACACCTCCGGCTTCTCCGTCCGTCCTACCGTGAGTGAATCGATATTAAAAGCGCGGCGGCGAAACAACGATGCCACGCGGGTAAGCACACCCGGTTTATTTTCCACGTACACCATGAAAGTATTCAGCATAATTTTATTGAGTCATCTGAGACATTGAGGTATTGAATCATTGAGGTCTCAGTGTCTCAATGAGTCAATAATTCAATGCCTCAATAAATTCACTCGTCCTCTGCCGTTTCCACAATCGGACTCGGCCGCCGAATCATGTCGTCCAGTGCCGCTCCGGCCGCGACCATGGGATAGACCGTATCTTCCTGCTCCACTTTAAAATTGATCAACACCGGCCCATCGTGCTGGCGCGCCGATTCGACCGCGGCCACGACCTCTGACCGCTCCGAGATGGTCATGCTCCGAATTCCGTAAGCCTCGGCCAGTTTCGCGAAATCCGGATTCAACAACGGCGTCGCCGCATAATTGCGGTCGTAGAAAAATTCCTGCCACTGGCGCACCATGCCGAGAAATCCGTTATTAATAATCGCAATATGGATCTTCAGATTCTCCTGCACCACCGTCGCCAGTTCGCACATCGTCATCTGGAATCCGCCATCGCCCACTACCACCCACACCTCGGCCTCGGGACACGCGACTTTCGCCCCAATCGCAGCCGGCAAAGCGAAGCCCATCGTGCCCAATCCGCCTGACGTAATCAGCGTCCGCGCATGCTCGTGCTTGTAGTACTGCGCTTCCCACATCTGGTGCTGCCCGACGTCGGTAACCACAATGGTCTTGCCATCGCGCGTCTGCCGCCATAAATCATTGATCACATGCGCCGCATAGAGATGGCCGCTGTCAGGCAGGTTCTGAATGTCGCGCACCGCCGAATCGCCCTTCAGTTTGTCAATCGAGTCCAGCCACTCGCTACGATCAATCGACTCCACGTGCGGCATGAGTTCGAGCAGAACTTCCCGCAAATCGCCGACCAGCGGTACATCCACTTTGACGTTCTTGTTAATCTCCGCCGGATCAATCTCGATGTGAATCTTCCTGGCATTCGGAGCATAATTCTTCAGGTTGCCGGTCACACGATCATCAAAGCGCATGCCGAAGGCCAACAGCAGATCCGCTTCCTGAATCGTATGGTTCACCCACGCTTCCCCGTGCATCCCCATCATGCCCAGGTTCAGTGGATGCGACGCCGGAAACGCGCCCAGTCCAAGCAGCGTCATCGCCACTGGAATCCCCGCGCGTTCGGCAAAATCGCGTACCTCGCGCATCGCGCCGGAAACGATGATCCCATGCCCGGCGAGAATCAACGGCCGCTTGGAATTGTGAATTAGCTCCAGCGCTTTTTCGTACTCCGCGGCAGCGGGGGACAAGTCCGGCCGATAGCCGGGCAACTGCGGCTTCGCGCCTTCCCAGTCGAACTCGCACGTGCCCTGCTGCGCGTCCTTAGTAATGTCGACCAGCACCGGTCCCGGACGTCCCGAACGCGCCACATAAAACGCCTCCCGAATCGTGCGCGCCACTTCGCTGGCATGAGTCACTAAGTAGTTGTGTTTGGTGATGGGCAGAGTTACACCCGTGATGTCGGTTTCCTGGAAGGCGTCTGACCCGATCAACTTGCTCCCTACCTGTCCCGTAATACAAACGATGGGTATGGAGTCGAGCATCGCGGTCGCGATCCCCGTAACCATGTTGGTCGCCCCCGGCCCCGAAGTTGCCACCGCAACTCCCACCTCGCCACTGGCGCGCGCGTAGCCGTCGGCCATGTGCGTCGCCCCTTGTTCGTGGCGCACCAGCACGTGATGAATTTTGCTGTGCTTCAGCGCGTCATAAGCCGGCAGAATCGCTCCCCCGGGATAGCCAAAGACGACGCGCACGCCCTCGCGCTCCAGACATTCCCAAAGAATACTGGCCCCGGTCATAGTCTTCGTCTTCGTCGCGGCCTTCTTTGTGTCCGTCTTCTTCGTCTCAGTCTTCATATTGCCCGCGGCGGGCGTGCTCTTCTGATCCGCGCCCTCATGACCCGTCATGCGACCTCCCATGCGACCTCATCGACTCTGCGGACGCGGATTGCTCAGTCTCCTCCGCCCAGAGCCTCTAATCCGAGAAAGAACTGGATTCAGCGGCCTCACGCAAAAACAAAACCCACCTTGCCAGCGTTTCTGGCCGGTGGGATTTTGGGAGCACTTACGATTTCTAAGCGATCAATTCACTCGCTCCCCCGCACCGAACTGGATCCACATTCTCGTATTCCAAACATTCTAAAGCGAAGCGCAGAAGGCTCCGTCCATTCGTCAGAAACGCACCAAAAGAGTTGACCCATACTAACCGACCGACCGTCCGGTTGGCAAGCCCAAAAAAACCCGCCCATTCTTTGGGGGTTCAACGATTAAGAGTTGTCATCCTGATCCGGCACGAAGCGAAGGGGAGGACCTATACACCCTGCTCTATGCCAAAGGGCTATAAGTCACTCCGGTCGCTCAAGATACAAACACCGATGGGAGCGTCGCTACAGCCCCGGCCCAGCCGGATAGGTCGGCAAATCCGGTGGCCGCGCCGGCAGCGTTTTTGGATTCGCCTTGATCTGCTCCATCAGCATCTCAACCGCTTTCTCCAGTTGCGGATCCTGTCCCTTCAACACCAGGTCTGGAGGATTGTCCACCACGACGTCCGGTTGGACGCCCCGATTCTCGATCAGCCACTTGCTGTCGAGCCCGTAAATGGAAAACTCCGGACGCGTGATATAGCCGCCATCCATCAGCGGCATCTCGCCGCGAATCCCGCGCACGCCGCCCCACGTCCGCTCGCCAATGAGCGGTCCCAGCTTGTAATGCTTAAAGAAGTAGCTGAAAAAGTCGCCATCCGACGCGGCATAATGATTGGTGACGCACGCCATGTATCCGTAAAAAACCGGCGCCGGAATCGTGCCCCCTTCAAAGTTGCGGGCCGTGCCCATGGCACCCAGCACCCGCCGCAGTCTTTCGAAAATCAACTGGTCAACAAAGCCCCCGCCGTTGTAGCGCACGTCGAAGATAATGCCTTGCTTACGAACCTGGGGAAAGTACTGCTTGACGAATTGGTTCAGTCCCTCGTCGCCCATATTCGGGAGATAGACATAGCCAATGCGTCCGCCACTGGCCGCGTCTACCTTCTTGCGGTTCGTCTCGATCATGTTCAACTCGCGCAGATTAAATTCGTCACCAATCGGCTTCACTACAACCTTGCGCGCCCCGTCCGCCGTGGGTTTCGAGTTGACCGTGAGCGTGACCACCTCGTTGGCCGCGTTCGTCAGCAATTCGTCCGGCGTCTGTGGAGCGCGCAGCGCCCGACCGTTAATCGCAATCAGGTAATCGCCTTCTTTGACGTTGACCCCCGGCTCGGTCAAGGGCGAGCGTACGTGCGCGTCCCAGTTCTCGCCGGTAAAGATCTTCTTGAAGCGGTAGACGCCAGATGCATCCGCTTCATAGTCCGCGCCCAGCAACCCGACGTTCACCGGATGCAGATCGGGAAAATCTCCCCCGCCCACGTAAGTGTGCGAATTAGATAACTCGCTGATCATTTCTCCCATGATGTAAGTCAGGGTATAGCGATCGGCCACGTAAGGCAGCAATTGCGCGTACTTATCTTTGATCTTCGGCCAATCTACTCCATTCATCGCTGGCTCGAAGAAGTAATCGCGCTCCTGCCGCCAGACTTCGTTGAATATTTCTTTCCACTCCTGTGGCGGATCGACTTCCACTCGCATTCCGTCCAGTTTCAGCGCGCCCTCACCTACCTTATGGGGCGAGTCCGGCGGCTTAGCATCGATGATCCCAACCGGACCACTCTCGCCGTCGACGCGGTACAACAGCTTTGAACCGTCGTGCGAAAGCGCGAAATGATCCGCGCCGTCCAGCAATACTTTGTCTTTGCGTTCTTTCAGATCGTAAACATGAATCGCCGGATTCTCTCCCGGCAGCGGTCCCGATAATCCCTGAATCGGCCCCGTCGAGTAATAGATTGCGTCTTTCGAAGCGTCGAATGAGTGAATCACGGCGGGAGGAACGGCCAGCGCCACGATCCGGTTCTGGATGCCCTCGAGATCAATCCTGAAGACTCGAGAAGGCTCCTTCTTCTCCGTTTCCGTAGTCTTTTCTTCGGGCTTCGCTTCCGTTTCTTCTTTCTTGTTTGCTGGTTTGGCGTTCTTCTTACTCTTGCCCGCCTCGGGCTCGGGTCCCGCCGCCGACTCCTCGGTCTTAACCTTTACTTCGTCACTCAAAGCCGGAAACGGCGAAGGTTCATCCGCCGTGAGCGTCACTACGTAAACTCGCGCGGTTTTCGGATTCGCAAATTCAAAATCAACATTGCCCAGCACTTCGTTGTAATCGCGGTCGGAAAGGAAGTATAAGTAGCGCTTGTCAGGATCGAACACTTCGCCATAACTGTTATTGAGGCTTGAAGTAACAGCTGTAATCTTGGCGTCGGCCAATCCATACAAATACACGACCGAGTAACCGGACTCTATATTCTTATCGTAGGATATCCACTTACTGTCCGGAGACCACGCGTAATTCGTAATCTCACCATACTTACCGCGATCCACCTCGACTGGCTTTTTCTCCTTGATGTCGACATACCAGAGTTTCAAATCCTTGTCCGCCCACGCGATCTTCGAACTATCCGGTGACCACGTTGGCTGGAACATAAAGCCCTTGTGTCCGCTGGTAATCTGTTCTTCAGGTGCCTGTCCGTCTTGCGGAGAAATGAAAATTTCATCTTCACCCGTGCGATCGGATACGTAGGCGATCCACTGCCCATTCGGCGACCACGCTACCTTCTGTTCCCGAACCCCCGGAGAATGCGTCAGATTCCGGATGCTTCCCTCCTTCGCCGGAACGGTGAACACCTCTCCTCGCGCCGCGAACACGGCTCGCTTGCCGTCAGGAGAAATGTCGAAGTCCGTGATATGCCGACTCGCGTTCACCCAATGCTTCATGGTCTGATCGCGCTCCCCATTCACATAGACGCTCAGCTTCTTCGGTTGCGTCTGCACGTTACCGCTCTGCAGATCAAACGTGTAAAGATATCCGGCATTCTCAAAAATGATTGCATCCGGCCCCATGCTCGGCCACATGACATCAAATTCGTCAAACTTAGTAAGTTGCTCGACCTGCTTGCTGCCCGTATCGTAGCTGTAGAGATTGAGGCGGTGTTCCGGTCCGCGATCGGAAGTAAAGTAAATCGTGTTGCCGTGCCACATCGGAAACGTGTCGGTGTAATCCGTGTGTGGGATCACCTGATCAACGACATTGTTCTTGATGTCATAGATCGTGATGTCCTGGGCCAGGCCGCCGGTGTAGCGCTTCCACTGCCGGAAATTGCGGAAAATCCGGTTGTAAGCGATCTTAGTGCCGTCCGGTGAAAACGAAAGCAGTCCGCCCTCATCCGGAGGCATGGGCTTCGCCAGTCCACCGTCAACGCTCACCGTGTAAGGCCGCTTCGTCCACCCATTCGATGCGTCGCGACGTGACAGGAAGACAATGCTCTTGCCATCCGGCGTCCAGCCAATCACCTGGTTGAGTACTCCCATGCGGTCGCTGAGTTGCTGCGCCTGTCCTTGATAGAACGTCAACTGCTTAGGTTGCCCACCCTCCGATGACATTACATAGACGTTAAAGTTGCCATCGTACTGGCCCGTGAATGCCAGCCACTTTCCATCTGGCGAAAACTTTGGAAACAGTTCGCGCCCCGGATGCGAAGTGATGCGCCGCGCCGTGCCTCCCGAACTTGAGGCCAGCCAGATATCGCCGCCGTACATGAACGCAATCTTGTCTTTATAAATGTCGGGGAAACGCAGAAGACGGCCTTCTTGCGTTTCCTGCGCGCTCGACAGTCCGGCAGTACCAATGACAAAGAAAAGAATAGAACTGAGCACGACGAATGTAAAAAACCTTCGGATAGAAATCATCAGAGATCCTCAGTGGAGAGAATATTTGCGGGACTAACCAGCAGCGTGGAGAACATTGCGACAAGCGGATTGTATCAGCTTCCACGCTCTAGCTTTGAATCGTAATTATATTTTCATTGGGTCGGCGAATCGGCGGAAGCGCGCACTGTATCCTGACAATTCCCCGCTGCGGTTAACACTTTGTCAAACGCTGTATCTGTCCTGAGCTTCGCCAGCAAAGGGTCGGATAACAAATTCTCGTGCGCGCAATAGTTCTGCTCCACCGCGCTCTGCAGCAGATGCAGCGCAGCCTGTTTCTTCCCGCAGAACGCAAAAATTGTTCCCTGGTAATACCACGTCTCCGGATCAGGCTCCGCCGGCATGGTCGTTTCCGCCTCCTGTGCCATCCGGTCCAGTTCCGACGCAGGACGCAATCCGAGACAGGCCTCCATCAAATCGCGATGATAGCGCGGCGTCGCCGGCATGCGCTTCACCGCCTCCCGCGCTTCCTGAATTTTCCCTTCGCGCAGTAGCAGCGACGGGGTTATATACGCCGCCCACTCCGAACCGGCGTCGAGGCGCACAAATTCCCTGGCCCGATCGGTCTTCCCCAATTCCATGAACGCCCACGCGCAAGAACGAAACGTGTAGTTACCCGGATCCAGCGCCAGCGCCGTGTTACATTCGTTCGTCGATTGTTCCAGCATGCCGGCATAACGATATACAACGCTGGCTACAAAATGGGCCTGAGCGCTCTCCGGACGACGCTTGACCAGCGCCTGTGCCGCCTGAGATGCCGGGCCAAGTTCGCCGCGCTCCACGTGGTTGGTAATCAGTTGTCCGGCGGCAAGAATTCGATTCGGGTCGAGTTCCAATGCGCGTTGGTACGCTTTGTTCGAGCGCTGGAACATCGGTTCGCCGCCGTCGGAGTAGTCCGCGTCGTAATAGCAACGCAGCCCAAGCTGTTCCCATGCCGGCGCGTAGGTGGGATCGACCTCGACCACATGCTCCAGAACCGCGATTGCATCCTTGTTCGGGCCGGCATCATGCGGCAGCGCCAGGCTGTGCAGATAGAGGTCGTAGGCCTCGGCATTTTTCGGGCGCGTGCCCGTATCCAGAAAACCACCGCCTACGCCCAGCGCCGGTAACAACTCTTGACGTATCTTCGCCGCCATCTGCGCTTGCAACGCAATCAGGTCCTGAGCCGGCGCCGTGACGTTGGTCTGCCACAAAAGTTTGTTGCCATCCACCTGAATTGCCTCGAGCGTAATCATCAGGCGGTCGCCTTGCTTCAGAAAGTGCCCGGTAAGAATGGTCGCAACGTGCACCTCCCGTCCCGCCTTCTGCGGATCGACGTCATTCCCCACAAACTTGCGCGTCATGGCCGAGGGACGAACGTCCAGTGTCCGGTTATAGGTAAGCGTGTTGGCGATTTCGTCGGCCAGCGCGGCGGAAAGGAATTCCACGCTGATGTCGCCATTCATGTTCTGCAGCGGCAGCACGGCAATCGTATTCTTCGGCGCGCTGGCAGTCGCTAATCGCCGCTCTTTGAACCACCACGCGCCAATCGCGACCAGAACCGTCAGCAACAGCGCCGTCACTCCCAGTAGCAAATAAGTTGATAATTTGCTTGTCGCCTGGAACGTGCTCGTCGCGATGCGATACGGCAACATCGGACGCCGCATCCCACTCTTGGTTAAGCCCGATTCCGTTTCCTTCCGCAGCGACTGCAAGTCGCCCTTCATCGCCAGCGCGTTCGGATACCGGTGGCCGCGATCTTTTTCCATCGCTCTGCCGATAATGCCTTCAAGATCGGGCGGCAGCGCAGGATTCAGAACGAGAGGAGAAATCGGTTTCTGGTTCAGCACCGCGTCCAGCGTGGTGATCACGTTGCCCGTGGCAAACGGCTTCTTGCCCGTGGACATTTCGTAAAGCACCACTCCGAGCGAGAACAGATCACTTCGCGCATCCAGTTCTTCGCACCTCGCCTGCTCGGGAGACATGTAAACCGCGGTTCCCGGAATCACTCCCACCGCAGTCAGCGAATCCTCCAACGCTGCCTCGCTCGATCCCGGATCGCGGGCTGACTTGGCTAATCCGAAATCAAGGATTTTCGTCTGCCCGCTCTGCGAGACAAAAATATTTGCCGGTTTAATGTCGCGATGAATGATGCCCTTGGCGTGCGATGCCGCTAATGCTTCCGCGACCTGAATGCCGATGTCCAGAATCTCATCGACCTCCATCGACTTCCCCCGCATCCTCTCTTTCAGGCTCACCCCTTCCAGTTTCTCCATCACAATGAAGGGATGGCCGCCATTGTCGTCGATGTCGTGGATCGTACAAATGCCAGGGTGGTTTAACTGGGAGGCAGCGCGAGCTTCACGCACGAAGCGGTCAAGCGACTTCTTGTCGTGCACCATTTCCAGCGGAATGAATTTGAGCGCGACGCGACGGGCCAAGCGCGTGTCTTCCGCCTCATACACCACGCCCATGCCGCCCCCACCGAGCTTCCCAACAATGTGATAGTGGGAGACCGTTTCGCCGATCATTCCGAGGCCTCAAGTGCCGTCGGCCGCTATGTTAGGCCGCGAGCGAAGCCCAGGTCAACCCGGGATTCGATCATTAGGTCAACACTTCAGGTCAAGACTTCAGCCCACTGCGGCCGGGCCTTCTTGCACCGCCCGGCGGCACCTGGATCACACCTGGATCAGAGCTTGCCTCGACGCAGCCGCTAGGGTACGCTTTCAGCGCGGAAAGTGTGGCTTCGCAACAGGGTACAAGGTCCGGCGCTACCCGGCCAAAGCATCTGGCTGAATTTGCCGAGTTTTCAAGAGCGGCGGTGGATGTACCTTGCCCAGCCAAATGCGAGCCCCAGCGGCCTTTTCGTCTTATTGCCGGCTGAATCAGGTTCACGTTTCGCGTCGCGGAGGGGTGAATGAGTGAACGTTCGTTCTTTGGCGGTACTGGGTTCGGCAAAGCGGACGGCGGCGGCACAGCACTCATGCAAGCCCTTGTGGTCGAGGATTCCGCGGTCTATCGCAAGTTAATCGGCGACCATTTGCGCAGTTGGGGCTTCGGCGTCACTCTGGCGGAGTGCGGCTCCGAGGCTTGGCGAATCCTCCAGCAGTCCGACTCTCCCAAACTCGTGCTGCTCGATTGGGTGCTGCCCGATCTCGATGGCATCGAACTTTGCCATCGCATCCGTCAAGCCGGATCCACCGGCCCATACGTCTACGTCATCCTGCTCACCAGCAACGATGGCCGCCAGAATATGCTCGATGCCATGCAAGCCGGAGCCGACGACTATCTGGTCAAGCCCTTCGATGAGATGCAACTAAAGGCACGCCTCCTCGTCGGCAAGCGCATTCTTGACTTGCAGGATGAACTGGTTTCCGCCCGCGAGTCCATGCGCCACGCCGCTACCCACGACGGCCTCACTGGACTGATGAATCGCACCGAAATCATCGACATGCTTCATCGCGAATTGGAGCGTGCCCGCCGCGAGCGCAAACCGCTTAGCGTCATCCTGGGCGACATCGATCTTTTCAAGAGCGTCAACGATACTCTGGGCCATCTTTTTGGCGATGAGGCGCTCCGGGAAATCGGCCGCCGATTGCAGAGCCAACTCCGCGTCTACGACGGCGTGGGCCGTTATGGTGGAGAAGAATTCCTCATGGTTCTTCCCAATTGCGATCTGCCGAACGCCATGCAACGCGCCAACGAGTTGCGCGAAATCATCGCTGCCACTCCCGTGGTTTGCTCCGGCGTCGAAAGGCCAATCACCATGAGTATGGGAGTCGCTGTCTCCGAGTGTGTGGGAAAGAACGAATTAGAAGCTCTTTTGAATCAAGCCGACGCCGGCCTCTATGCCGCCAAAGACAGCGGCCGGAACCGAGTCGAACACTTTATCCCCGCCGCCAGGAAACCCGCAACCGCCCGCAACCGCAAAAGCTAGCGTTCGCGTTCCAGTGCCGTATTAAGTGGTAGCCTCGTGAGGGATAGGTGTTGCTCGCATCCTGCCACGGAGCACGCGGGGGCAGCAGCAGGGCAAAGCCCAGCCGATCTTAGCTTAGCTGCTCTTAGCTTAGCCACGAGCCGAATCGCATTGTTCTCGACCCTCCAAACCCGCATCAAGCAGTGCGCGCACGAAGCCGGATTCGAACTCTGCGGCATCGCTCCCATCCGCGACTTCGCCGAACTAAGAATCTTCCCCGCCTGGATCGCCGCCAAAAAGCACGGTGAGATGAAGTACATGGAAGCGCGCGACGAAACCGGTGAACTCAAGCGCGCATCGCTCGCCCGCGTAGCTCCGTGGGCGCGCAGCGTAATCGTCTGCGCCATCAACTACAACACCGCCTATCCCTACTCAACACAAACTCCGCCGGGAAACAAAGATGCCAGTCCGGGTTGGATTTCGCGTTACGCCTGGTCTCACGAGGATTACCACGATGCCGTCCTGCGACGCCTGAAGCAGGTAGAGAATGATCTGCGCGGACAAGTTGAGGCATCTGATGCGCTGAGTGCAGAGCATTTGCATCTTCGTTCTTACGTCGACACCGGTCCGCTCGTGGAGCGCGTCTACGCCAAGTATGCCGGTATCGGATGGATCGGCAAGAACACCTGCATCATCAACCAGCAACTGGGATCGTGGCTGTTTCTGGGCGTGATCCTCACCTCGCTCGCGGTAACCGAAACCGCCGTCACGAAAGACGACGTCACGGAGAACGCCCTCACCGCCGACCTGCCCGCGCCCGATCGTTGTGGAACCTGCACCCGCTGCATCACGGCCTGTCCTACGCAGGCCATTGTTGCTCCCGGCGAATTAGACGCGCGCCTCTGCATCTCGTATCTCACTATCGAAAAACGCGGCGAAATTCCAGTAGAGCTCCGCGAAGGTATCGGCCGCCACGTTTTCGGATGTGACATTTGCCAGGACGTTTGCCCCTGGAACCGCAGAGCCCCAGCCAGCTCTGCGCCCGATTTCCAGCCCCGCGAAGGTTTAGTCAATCCAGCCCTCGATTGGCTGGCGGAAATGCGGCCCGAAGAATTTCGCGCCGTCTTTCGCGGATCTCCAGTGCGTCGCACCAAACTTTCCGGTCTGCGCCGTAACGCCGTCATTGCCATGGGCAACAGCCGCAACCAAAAATTCCTGCCCACCCTAAAAAAATTAAGCGAAGATCCGGACCCGGTAGTAGCCGAACAAGCACGCTGGGCAGCAACCCTTAATAGCAAATCGTGAAGAACTCGTTCGAAACCCTGAAAAAGTCGCTGGTAGAGACGCGGCTAGTCGCGTCTCCGTGCGCCGCCCAGGACCCATCCGTTTACAATCGTAATTTGTCATTCGGGAGGGCTAATGTTCCAGAAAGACCTGCTCCACGGCAAGCGCGTTCTCATCACCGGCGGCGGCACCGGGTTAGGCAAAGCAACCGCACAGAAGTTTCTCGAACTCGGCGCCGAAGTCTACATCTGCGGACGTCGCCACGAAATCCTAACCGCCTCCGAGCAGGAGCTACGCCAACGCACGGGCGGCAAAATCCACTCCCACCCCTGCGACGTGCGCGACCCCGCCGCCGTCGAAAAGATGATCGCAGCCATCTGGGCCGAAGGCCCGCTCGATATCCTTATGAATAATGCCGCGGGAAATTTTCTGGCGCGCACCGAGGAACTTTCGCTGGGCGCGTTTCAATCGGTAATCGGAATCGTCCTGATGGGCACGTTGCACACGACATTGGCTTGCGGGCAACGCTGGCTGGCAGCCAAGCGTGGAGGCGTGGTGCTGAACGTCACTACTACCTACACGACCACCGGCTCGGCCTACGTGGTGCCCTCGGCCGTGGCCAAGGCAGGAGCGCAGGCTCTCATGCGGAGCCTTGCTGTCGAATGGGGTGATCGCGGAATTCGCATGAACGCCATCGCGCCCGGACCCATCCCAACCGAAGGCGCATTTTCGCGTCTGCTTCCCCGTCCCGAACTCGAGGTCGAGGCCAAAAAACGAAATCCACTCGGCCGTTTCGGCACGACAGAAGAGTTCGCCAACCTGGCCGCCTTCCTCGTCAGCGACGGCTCTGCCTACATCAACGGAGAGATCGTCACCATGGATGGCGGAGAGTGGCTCCAGGGCGCGGGAGAGTTCACCGCGATGGGCCGCGAATTAACCAACCACGAATGGGAGATGATAAAACCAAAAAAATCTCCGCCAAGAACTTAACGCGTGAGAAAGAATGCGAAGAGCATGCGGAAAGATCACGCCCAAAAAACGAAAGCGCCCGGACTCAGGTTAGAGTCATCGGACGCCCGTTTGAACAGCCCTCCCCCGAAGTCTGCTCACCACCTACCCTACAATCTTCTCCCCTCACCGGGAATGGCACGGATGGGGGATTCGTATAGGACAATCTGGTAGGCCCGGCAGGACTTGAACCTGCAACCCTCGGATTAGAAATCCGATGCTCTATCCACTTGAGCTACGGGCCCATCCAGTTGATTCTACATATTTTCGCTTCAACGGAATGCACCATTTTTGGTGCAATTATTCGTAGAATTGTCAGACCGAAGTAGCGAACCGAAGTACCGGCGTGAGGGTTTTCCCGCTAGTCCTTCAACGGCACCATGGTCTTATCGCCCCGGCAAAACGTGGCCACCTTCAGCAACCTTCCGGGAGCCTGCGGCATTGTCATTACCGGTCCGTAGCAATACACGGCGTGTCCGGTCGCGGCGAAGTACCATCGCCCACCCTTTTTCTTCGCCGTTTGCTGGCTGGGGGTGGGGGAGAGTTGTGCAGGTGGGGCCAACTTCGGTACGGGCAGGGACAGCACTAAGGCTAGGGCTAGGGCCTTCATGATTAGGGTCTCTCATCGCAGCCTCCACATAGGCCGCGTTTTCACAGAACGATGTTTCTACCGAACGATGTTTCTCAGGTCTTCTTTATTTCTCAAACTTATTTCTCAAAAACTCTTAAGAACCTTGGGTCTCTTTCGGCTATCTACGGTACGGCTAGATCACATGCGTGGCGCGCCGCGCATCTTCCAAATCCGCCGCCGGCTTCTCCGGAATCTGCTTCGTGGAGTGGGCTGATTTCCCCGGCCGCTTGGCTTCTTTGTCCGATCCTTTCGCTCCCGCCGCGGGGCTAGCCGGAGTCACACTCTTCTGCTCCGTCGATACGGACGCTTTGTTCTGAACCTGCTTGCCGTCTTCTCGGGCGAGTTTGTCTTTCAATGCTGCCAGTTGGGTGCTGTCCTTCAACATTTCGCGGATCAAACCGCGCTGCGATTCGATCGTCTGCCCCTGCTCGAAAACCAGCGCGGTCAGAATGCAGTAGGAGATTACGAACAAAATCACCAGCAGCGGCATCATCGCTACCGGTCGCGACGCCGCCCTGGGAGCGGCACATTCGGCGCTGTAAATGACAGTCAAAGTTGCCCCCACCGAGCCCCAATCCTCTTCGGGCTTCACTGAGGACCAGTGCACCCGTAAAACCATACGAGCGTGTTAACGTAAGTATCTGTTGGTATTGGAGTTAGCACGAGCAATCCAGGCTGGATTGCACAAGCGAATGCAACCATCTGCACTTTATGAGTAACCAAACCAGCGTAGCCAGCGGCGAGAACCCACCACAACCTGAAGACCAACAAGGCTTTCGGCCTCGAAACCTGCTTCTACTCCGCCTTCAACACCAGATACTTCCGTCCAGCATACAAACGATATCCACCTCCATCTTTTTCAAACATTAACGGAACCGGATGTTTGAGCTGATCATCGTCGTGGGTCGCGATCGACAAAACCTCCGTCCCCGCCACATTCATCACGGAAAACTTGCCGTCCTTGAAGCCAAATCCATAGGCTCCCGGCTCCAGCGTACCTCCGTCAAAGCCGAGCTTGATTTCGGTGATCAGGAAGCCCTGGTACTTTTCCGTGATCGCGGTCGAATACCCCGACGTATCCACCAGTCCCGCCAGCACCAGCTTTCCAGCGGCGTTTTTCAAGCCCGCCGAATTTCGCAACTGCACCGCGCCGCTCTGCCCGGAAAAGAAAAACGATCCAGGAGCAACTTTCTTAACCTGATCGCTGGTTAAAATCTGCGCGCCGGCCTGCGTCCAAGCCATAGCCGCCAGCACGACCACCCACATCATTCTGCGATTCCATTTCATAAACGAGTCCTTTTCCGATCAAGAGTATTTGAAAGCAAAGGCCGGGTGCCCAACTTTGCGCTCTTGCAAAGGGGTGAGATTCCAATCCGCCGCCCCCATAGGATTTCCATTTGACCGCAACATTCGGATAGCCCGCTCCGAGCAACTCCCCTATGTTACCTGCATGACCACCAGTGCGATACTTTCAGAAGCAGCAGCCATGAAGCGAACTCCACAGCCAGCTCCGGAATCAACCGACACCCATCGCTGGCAGGCCATCCTCAACCGCGACGCCTCCTTCGACGGAACCTTCGTCTTCGCCGTCTCCAGCACCGGAGTATTCTGCCGTCCCTCGTGCCCCTCCAAACGCGGGCGCCGTGAGAACGTAAGCTTCTTCGATCACGCCCTCCAGGCCGAGCAGGCGGGATACCGCGCTTGCCTGCGCTGCCGGCCCAAGGCCGTGGACGGTAATCCGCAGTCCGCACTCGTGAGAGCGATGTGCCGCTACATCGAGCAACATACCGAAGACCGTCTCACCCTCAGCCAGCTGGCCAGGGAATTCCGCCGCAGTCCCTTCCACCTGCAGCGCACCTTCAAATCGGTCCTCGGAGTCTCGCCCAAAGCCTACATCGACGCCGTCCGTCTACGCGAAGTGAAACAGAATTTACAAGCCGGCCACGACGTCACCACCGCCCTCTATGCCGCGGGATACGGCTCCAGCAGCCGTCTCTACGAGCGCACCGCAACCCAGCTCGGCATGACCCCGGAGAAATATCGCCGCGGAGCCGTGGCTTCGGTGGTCCGTTACACCATCGCCAGCTCTCCCCTCGGACGCATGCTGATCGCCGCCACCGACAAAGGCATCTGCGCCATCCAGTTCGCCAACTCCGATCAGCAACTGCAGCAGGGATTGATCCGGGAATTTCCCTTCGCCGTCCGCCGCCGTGACGACGACGCCATGTCCCGGTGGCGAGACGCTCTCACCCATCTCATCGACGGACAAGAAGCCAATCCCTCGCTGCCCCTGGACATCCGCGCCACTGCCTTTCAACGCCGGGTTTGGGAAGCGTTACAAAGAATTCCCCGAGGAGAAACCCGCTCCTACAGCGCCATAGCGAAAAAGATCGGCGCGCCCAAAGCGACTCGAGCCGTAGCCCGAGCTTGCGCTACGAATCCCGTCGCGGTAGCCATCCCCTGCCACCGGGTAATCCGCCAAGACGGCGACCTGGGCGGCTATCGTTGGGGCATGGAGCGCAAAGAGCAGTTGCTGGCAATGGAGAAAGAGGCGGGAGCGTAGAGAGTGAAGTGGCTTTTCGGCTAGACGAGTTCGCAGACGATTTCTGGTAGTGGTGCAGTCTGAAGCGGCTTTGAAAGGACTCGGCTTCAGCCGTGCCGTAAGGTTCGCACTTTCATCGCGACTTTTTAGCCGCTGGGGACGGCAATTTTCAAACTGCACCACTACCCGATTTCTCCGGCCTGCTTCCGGTCCAAACAATTCGGTGTATTATTTGGTCCGCTGCCATGCAACGCCCCCCGGATCCTCAATTGCTCGGATTCCTCGAAGCCTACGACCGACACATCTCGGATCTCGTTCTCGCGCTGAGAGAGGTGATCCTTGAGGAGGCGCCCAACGCCTCGGAGTCGATCTACCAGGTATACACGGTGGCCATTTGGTTCGGGTTCAGCGGAAAGATGAAGGACATGTTCTGTTACATCGCGACCAACGCGGGGCACGTCAACCTGGGATTCCCGCGCGGAAGTTCGATGCCCGATCCGAATCGGGTTCTGGAAGGCGAGGGTAAGACCATGCGCCACATCATGCTCAGGAGCCAGCGCGAGGTGGAACGTCCCTTGGTGCGGCGCTACATCCAGACGGCAATGGAGCAAGTGGGGCGACCAGGTGCGAAGGGGACGGGCCAAAGCGTCGTCAAAAGCGAACGCGGCGTCCAATCGAAGCGCCGCGCAAAGAAGCCTCGCAGGAAATAACCTTCTCTTATCATTGAAAATCGGGCCGAGCGGGTCAACGAGCGTCTCGTGCGCGCAACTACGGAGCAGAACATATGAACGTACAAGAACAAATCAAGGAGTATATTACCAGCCAACCGGAGTCAAAACGCAGTGACATGCGCGAGTTGCATCGGCTCACACTTCAAGTGTCACCAGAATGCAAATTATGGTTCTTCGATGGTAAAGACAGCAAAAATCATACTGTTTCCAACCCTACAATTGGATATGGATTTCACACAATAAAATATGCCAATGGAAAAAGTAGAGAGTCTTTTCAAATTGGTGTGAGCGGAAACAAAACCGGAATCTCCGTCTATATTCTTGGTCTCAAAGATAAGAAGTACTTAGCCAAAACGTATGGGAAAAAACTAGGCAAGGCGAGCGTGACCGGATATTGCATTCGGTTTAAAGCTCTAAAGGACGTAAACATCGATACGCTTGAAGCGGCAATAAGATATGGACTTGCAGCTCAGAATGAAAAAGGCAAGCTGATGAAATAATTCCACTGTTAAGGGCAAGCAGTTAGCGATGTAAAGACGCTCCAGTATACGACCCCTGCAGCCCTGACCCGCGCCATAAAGCCAATCTCTATAAAATGGGTCTCCCGCAATACTCGTGCGTCCGGAAGTATCACGAGTAAACCGGAAGTCAATTGGCGAAAACAGATTACACGCTTTGAGCGTCGGTCAATGAGCGTAAACGCGAGTAGAGTCGAGAACAGGCGCAGTGGCTGTATCCTCCCGGTGGCTGTGGGGATGCTTTCGCATGGCCCGCCTCAATCCGGTTTGGCTTGACCCTGTTTCCTGTTCCCGCTCATCGAACCGGACAAGCAGTTTTCCCGCATCCGGCTCTCGGAAAAGACTCACGCTGTCGCCCACGGAAGTCTCGCGGTACGATGTGGTAACTGCACCAGACCATACACAGAATGAAGCGACGCTTCCGGAAAACGTTGATAGCCCGGCCGCGCTTCCTCGTGTTTGTCGCAGAGCCACCGACGCAGCCTACGGCGGGTGTGTAGATCGACCGCACTGTAGGCTTTGCTGACCGCTCCCAGGCAGAAGTAGTGGGCCCAACCGATCAACACCCGGTTGAGCTTCTCCACCATTGCCTGCGGATGCAGCCTCACGGTATCTCGCCCGGTCTCGTCGCTAATCGCGCGACAGATGCGCTGCACCCGTTGCTTCGAGGGTGCCGTGCCCAGATAGACTCGGCCCCTCTTCATCGAGTAACACCGCCCGAACGTATATCCTAGAAAGTCAAACTTCTCTTCCGGCAGATAGCAGACCCGCGTCTTAGTTTCGTTCACCGTCAGCTTCAGCTTCGACATCATCTTCCGCATCTCAACCAGAGCTTGCTCCGCTCCAACTCGACAGCAGATGACGAGATCATCGGCATAGTTCACGATGTACGCTTTCCAACGCTCTTCGTGCCCGAGTCTCTTCCACCCCAGCACAAAGCGTCGCATGTACAGATTGCTGAACAGAGGACTGATCGGAGACCCTTGTGGGGTACCGCGACCTTCGTCCCGATTGCGCGTACTCTGTCGTTTGTTCCCACGCTCGTCGGTTTCCTCGACCGGTGCTTCCAGCCACATCTTGATCAGATGCAGCATCGCTCCGTCGACAACCCGGCGAGCCACCGACCTCATGAGCTCGGCATGGGGAACACTATCAAAGTAGCTGCTGAGATCCGCATCAACGATCTGCCCATGTCCCGTGTTGATCAGCTGGTGGACGTGCTGTACGGCGTCCAACGCGCTGCGGTGCGCCCGATAGGCATACTGTTCTCTCGGCAGGTCGGCCTCGAAGATGGGTTCGAGCACCAGCATGGCCGAGGTTTGCACAACCCGATCCCGGATTGTTGGTATGCCTAACGGTCTCTGCTTCCCATCCGGCTTGGGTATGTAAACCCGCCGCACAGGATGCGGTTGATAGGTTCGACTTTTCAGCGCTTGCGTCAGTTCGTCCAACCATCGTTCCCTGCCGTACACTTCGATGTTCTCGAACGTTTGGTTGTCCACTCCCGCCGCCCCGCCGTTGGCTTGGCAACGTTCGTAGGCATAGGCCAGTACGTCTTTCCGATACACCTTGTCGTATAGTGCATGGAAACGAAAGTTGGGCGATTCCTTCGCTTTTGCGTGCAACGCCGTCTGCAACGCATTATAAAAGGGCGCCCCTTTGAGGTAGGTTTTGAGTGTGAAGCAGAACTCTACCGAAAGGAGCACCCCTATGAACATTAAGTATATCGGCATGGACGTTCACAAAGAAGCGATTGCTGTCGCGGTGATGAACGGCGATGGGAAAGTGGTGATGGAATCGATTATCGAAACCAAGGCGAGTACCATCCTGCAGTTTATCCAGGGACTGCGCGGTGACTTGCATGTGACCTTTGAAGAAGGAACCTGGGCAGCTTGGCTATATGACCTACTGAAGGCACACGTCACGGAGCTAGTCGTGTGCGATCCACGGAGAAACGCGCTGATGAAGGAAGGTAACAAGAGCGACAAGATTGACGCGCGCAAGCTCGCCGATCTGCTGCGCGGCGGATACCTGCGTTCGGTCTACCATGGCGAGGACGGCCTCCGCACCTTGAAGGAACTGGCCCGGAGTTATCTGACGATCAGCAAAGATCTCACCCGGGTGATGAATCGAGTTAAGGCTCTGTATCGCAGCTGGGGCATTGCCTATGGGGGCCAGCAAGTCTACGCGCCGCGTCATCGCGAAGAGTGGTTGAACAAGATTGGGGAAGCAGGGGTACGCCGGCGGGCTGAGTTTTTCTACCAACAGCTGGATGCTCTGCGAGGTTTGCGCCAAGCAGTGCGGCGGGATCTGTTGGCCGAGAGCCGGAAACAGAGCGCGACAAAATTACTGCGCCAGATTCCTGCAATCGGCCCCATTCGAGCCGCTCTGCTGATCGCGCTGATCCAGACCCCGCATCGGTTCCGCAGCAAGCGACAACTGTGGACATACAGCGGGCTGGCGATCGATACGCGCGACAGTGCGCAACACCGTTACGTGGGCGGACAGCTGCAACGCTCGAAGAAGCCCCAGCAACTTCGTGGACTCAATCAAAATCACAATCATGATATGAAAGCCATCTTCAAGAGTGCGGCGACGATGGCCAGCAGCCAAGAGGGAGCGTTCCACGATTTCTACCAAGGCTTGCTCACGAAAGGCATGAAGCCGGCGATGGCTCGCCTCACCTTGGCGCGAAAGATTGCAGCGATCACTCTCATCCTCTGGAAGAAAGGAGCACATTTCGACGCGAAACAACTGAAACTACAAGCAGCTTGAGCGTCTCGGACAGAGAGTCCGTTCCATCCCTTGGGGATCATTCTTGGCGGTGGCTAGGCGGTTTCTTCTTGAGACGCTCGGATCGAGGGACAGTATCTATTCAGAAGTTAGGCGATTTGTGTGCTTCGGCACCCAGTCTCCACTACAACCGTATGCACCCTCGCATGACCCAAGAAAGCTATAGGCCACGAGTCTCGGATAGGACCATGGTTGGCAACTCTGCAACCAGGTTAGCTTGCGAGTTTCAGAGAACCGAAGGGCGCCGTCATGTCAGCGAACATGAAACCACAGGGAGGAAGAAGCATCGAGGCCCCGTCGCTCCGCGGCTTATCGGGCCGCTCCGCGACCGGGCTAAAGGTTCGAGCAGCTGCTAAAAAAGAGGTGTCAGCAGTGTGGTGGGGGCTGGATGCCGAAAAATATTTCTGGCGTTCCGGCGGGGAGAAGTGTTTTTCACTTGACATCCCCTTTAATAGGACTTCTGAACACGGAATGGAGTTGTTAGGCTCACCGCCAATCCCTCGGTCCTTCGTCGCTTCTTGCGTTCGTCTTTAACTAAGGCCCCTTCCCTCCACCGGAATTACCCGGCTTCAGCGGTACTGCGAGCCTTTCCGTCACCCCAAACGGCCTGGCCTGTCTCTCGCGAGTTGCCAGTTGATCGATACCATGATCACCGCTGGGGCTTCCCGTGTTGCATCTGGTCTCCTATGCCTACATGCCGTCGCCATTACCCCGGCAGGTTCAATGGAGTTTGTTCGCTCGTCCCTCTCCATTGCCAGCGGCCTTCCCCGTGTAACAGTCAGGTCGGCTCCTGCAATTGTTGTTTCGGGGCCTGCTCAGCGTTTACTCACGTTACGGCCTGCACGCTCGCGGAGTCGCCTAGCGACCCTTTCCATCGAAAGCTCCGACAGCTTCGTTGCCTCCGCCGCCGTTTCGATTGCTACCGGGTGGAACGAACCAGTTCCCGGGCGGGAGTTGCACCCGCTGAAGTCCAGCGCCTTTTCACGGCGCACTATTACGGCAACTGTCTATGGCAATCAGAGCTGGAGGCTGGGCAGGCATTAGTGACGTGCAATCACTTTAGGTCATCGTGGCGGCTGGACTGACGCTATCAGGCGATTTTCACTCGCAATCCTGGTTTTCTGAGTGTGTCACCGGCTGTTACTTTTGCCAGTTGTCACTCCAAGTCAATTTCCGTATGCTGTCCCGACGAGCGGCGAACAGCCACACGTGACTCGCAATGCGCAGCCCAGCGTGGCTGCAAATGCCTGGAATCATCCTTTAGCGGTTCGGAGGGAGTTCACAATGAGGGATTCAACAATGCGGAAGAAGAGTATCGAAGCTATCCTGGTTGTCGTCAGCGTACTGTTCGCATGCAACGTGTTGATGTTCGCTCAGGCGGCCCAGAAGCCCGCGGCTCAGATGGCTTCCGGCACGGCGGCTCAATCGAATAGCGTTACGGACGAAGACGTCGAGATGCTACGCACGGACTTACGCTCACAGCGGAAGCAGATCATCGCGCAGAACATGACCCTCACCGCCGACGAGGCCACCAAGTTCTGGCCTATCTTCGACCAGTACCGGCAGGAAGCGATCAAGCCTAATGACGAGCGCTGGGCGGTGATCAAGGCCTATGCGACGAACTACGACACCATGACCGAGGCGCAGGCGCAGGACTACATGAAGCGATCGACGGCCGTTGAACAGGACCTCCTCGCATTGCGTATGAGGTATGTTCCGGTGTTTGAGAAGGTGATCTCGCCCAAGAAGACTGCATTGTGGTACCAGGTCGATCGCCGTATCGACCTCCTGATCAATTTGCAGTTGTCCGCGCTGATTCCCGTGGTCGATAGCAGCAAGTGAGCCAATTTCGTTGGCGGCTGCTGGGCTTGGATTGGGTAACTCCACGTCCCGTCGTTGCGGGCACGCACGCGCCCCCTACTCCGCCTGCTTTGTAATATTCAACAGCACGCCCACACACATCAGCGTGACAAATAGCGACGAGCCACCATAGGAAACAAACGGCAGCGGAATCCCCTTCGTGGGCATCATGCCCAGCACCACGCTGATATTGATGAAAGCCTGCAGCACAATCATGCTGGTAATTCCGACCGCCAGGAAGCGGCCAAAGTTATCCTGCGTGCGCAGCGCCGCCCGCGTGCCCCGCCAGAGAAAAATTGCAAAAAGGATAATGACTGCCATCGCTCCCATCAGCCCCAGCTCTTCAGCCGTCACGGCGAAAATAAAATCTGTGTGCGGCTCGGGAAGATAAAACAATTTCTGCTTTCCTTCCATCAATCCCAGTCCCGTCACGCCGCCAGTCGACACCGCGATCAGCGATTGAATAATGTGGAAGCCAAATCCCTTGGGGTCCGCATAGGGATTCATAAAAGCAAGAATGCGATCTTTTCGGTAGGAGACGTGAAAGATCAGGAAATAAAGCGGCACGAGCGCGGCCGCGAAAGCGTATCCAAAATACCGCAGCCGGATGCCGGCAATAAACAGAACGCAAGCGGTAATTCCCGCACAAGCAATGGCTGTCCCAAGATCGGGCTGAAAAACAATCAAGCCCAGAAAAACCATGGTAGGCGCGGCCGCGGGAATCAGCGTATTTCGCCAGTCGTCCATCGCCCTGGTTTTGTTTTCCAGAAACCACGCAAGAAACAAAATCAGCGCGGGCTTGGCCAGTTCCGAAGGTTGCAACGAAATGGGACCAACGTGAAACCAGCGATGCGTGCCATGGGCGCGATCCAGAAAAAAGACCGAGATGAGCAGCAAAGTAGTCAGGCCGAGGAACGAAAAAGCCACCGCCGGGTGTTGCAGGCGTTTGTAGTCGATCTTCATCGCCACGACCATCACGGCCAGCCCCGCGACCGCCCAGATAAGTTGCTTGATCAGAAATTCGTAAGCTGACCCGAACCGCTCCTTAGCCATGACCGCAGAGGCGCTGAAAATCATGACTAGCCCGATAAAAACGAGAACCGTGGTCACGGTAAACATCCAGCCATCGACACTGACCCTCTTCGCCATGGATTGTCCATTTCATCACGGCGCCGCAAGAACATGGAGGAGTTTCCGCTGTGGATTTTGCGCAGATGATAACTGAATTGGTTCCGAGCGCCTTTTATGAGACTGTCATCCCGTAAAAGCGCCACCCCGAGCAACGCGAGGGGACCATACTCCCGTCACAAAGTGACGGGAGGAAACGCTAACCAGATCGAGCCATCGCCAGCGAATGCACAATCTCCTTAAATAGCCGACCGCGGTGTTCGTAGCTCTGGAACTGGTCAAAGCTGGCACAAGCCGGAGCCAGCAAAACCACATCCCCCTCCATCGCCGCTTCGCTGGCCCGCCTGACTGCGTTCTCCAATGTAGTCGCATGCTCGATTTCCGCAGCACCCTGAATTTGCGATTCGATCTTTTCGGCCGCCGCTCCAATGGTGTAAACACACTTCACCCGCTGTCGCAGCAATTCCTGAAGCACCCGGTAGTCGCTGCCCTTATCCTTGCCGCCAAGAATCAGATGCAGGTGAGCAGTAGCCGGAAACGCTTCCAGCGCCTTGATCGTCGCATCCACGTTCGTCGCTTTCGAGTCATTGTAATAATCGACTCCCGCTACCCTGGCCACGAATTCCAGCCGGTGCTCGACGGCCTTAAAATTCCGGACAGCTTCGCGAATCTGTTCGGGCTGGCAGCCCGCAAGCATTCCGATGGAAACCCCGGCCAGCACATTTTCCAGGTTGTGCGCGCCCTTCAGCGGGACCTCCGCCAGAGCCATGATCTCGCGTTCGCCCTGGCCGTCCCGATAATAAATCTGCGTACGGCGCACAAGAGCGCCACGATCAATCTCCTTCTTATGGCTGAACCAGACGAGCTGCGCGCGCGTCCGGTTCGACAATCCAGCGGCGGCCGGATCATCGGCGTTCAGCACCGAAAAGTCATCCGCGCGCTGATTCTCAAAAATGCGCGCCTTGGCATTCACGTAATTCTCAAAAGTCTTATGCCGATCGAGATGGTCAGGCGTGATATTCAGAATCACCGCGATCCGCGGACGAAACTGAACGATCGTCTCCAGCTGAAAACTCGACACCTCAAGCACCGTCCAGGTCGCGGGCCCCGCCTGATCGACCAGATTGATCGCTGGCGTGCCGATATTGCCGCCCACCAGCGTCGAGAACCTGCCCGCCGCAATAATTTCGCCGGCCAGCGAGGTTGTCGTGGTTTTTCCGTTGGCTCCTGTGATGGCAACAATCGGCCCCCGCAGAAATTGCGCGGCTAGTTCGATTTCTCCGATCACTGTTTCTCCCAGATTGCGCGCCTGCACGAGTTGCGGCGCGTCGACCGGAACACCCGGACTCACCACGATCAAATCCTGCTCGCGAAAAGTGCGCTCGCCGTGGGCGCCGGTTTCCACCGTGATCCCCTGCTCCAGCAGGAGAAGAATCTCCTTGCGAAGCTCCGCCTCCGGCTTTGAATCAGACACCGTTACCCGGGCGCCGCGTGACTTAAGAAAAAGTGCGGAGGCCACTCCCGATTTGCCCAGCCCCACCACCAGCACGCGTTTATCGTTAAGTTCCATCAGATTCATTTCACCACGGAGAAACAGAGACACGGAGAAAACAAGCAAGACCTGGCCTGCCCCGTGTCTCCGTGGTGGATTTTTATCTCAGTTTCAATGTCGTCAGCGCGAACAGCGCGAACACCAGTGATGCGATCCAAAAGCGCACGATAACCTTCGATTCTGACCAGCCCAGCAGTTCAAAGTGATGGTGAATGGGCGCCATCTTGAAAATGCGTTTCTTGCGGAGCTTGTAAGAACCGACCTGCAAAATCACCGACAGTGCCTCGATGACAAAAATCCCTCCAATGAATGGCAGCAGCAGTTCCTGCTTGATCATGACGGCCACCGTGCCAATCGCGCCGCCCAGTGCCAGCGAGCCCACATCGCCCATAAACACTTCCGCCGGGTGCGCGTTGTACCAGAGAAATCCAATCGACGAACCGACCATGGCCCCGCAAAATATCGTGAGTTCACCGATCTGCGGCATACGCTGCAATTCGAGATAGGTGGCGAAAGTAGCGTGGCCGCTGAGATAAGTGAGCACCGCAAGCGCCCCTGCCGCGATCACGGTGCAGCCAATTGCGAGCCCATCCAAGCCGTCGGTAAGATTCACGGCGTTGCTCGATCCCACAATCACAATCACGACGAAGACCACGAAGGGAAGAAAAGCGAGCGGCCACATCTGCGGATGAACCGCCCAGCGCTCGATGACCAAGTCCGGATGAAACTGTTTGAGAAATGGAACCAGCAGCCTGGTGGAGTACTCTCCGCGATATTGCAAGGCAATCAGCGCGATCGCAATCAGGACGCTGGCCACAACCTGATAGCCCAACTTGGCGCGTGCCGTAAGGCCCAGATTGCGACGATGAACGACCTTTAGATAATCGTCAGTGAACCCAATCGCACCGAACGCCACGGTCGAAAATACCGCGATCCAGACAAAAGGATTTCCCAGGTCAGCCCAGAGCAATGTAGGCACCAGAATAGCGATCGCGATCAGCAGGCCGCCCATGGTCGGCGTACCCGCTTTTTTCTGATGCGCCTGCGGCCCCTCTTCACGGATGTACTGCCCGATCTGAAAATCGCGCAGTCGCCGAATCACGATCGGCCCCACGATCAGCCCTGTGAAAAGTGCGGTAAGACTGGCAAACGCGGTTCGAAAAGTCAGATAACGAAAAATACGGAACGGCGGAATGTAATGATAAAGCTTCAGGTAGAGCAGCCAGTAGAGCAATCCGCCTCCGACAACAGCTGTCAGCTCTCAGCTGTCAGCTCTCATTTGTTATTTGTTATTAATGATCAGTTCCCTGCGCCCGAGGCGTCGGGAATGCCGCTTATTTTTCTCCACGTGTCCAGCGCCTTTTCCAGCTTCACGCCGCGCGACGCCTTCAGCAATACGACATCCCCATCGCGAGTCTCGCGCGCCAGCCATTCACCCGCTTCTTCGGGAGTCACCACAAACTCCGCATTCATCCCCGCTCCGCGCGCCGCTTCTACCATCGGCTGGGCCAGGCCGCGCACCCCCAGCAAGAAATCAATCTTGCCTGCGTGACCTTCCGCCGCACTTTCCGCTATGAAGCGCCCGCAGCCACGATGCAATTCCTCACCCGTCGCGCCGAGTTCCAGCATTTCACCGGCGACAACAATCCGCCGTCGCGCCGGCATCGCAGCCAAGGTATCGACGGCAGCTGTAAGCGCCTTCGGACTTGAATTGTAGCAATCGTACAGTACCGTGATGTTGCCCAGTTGGACGACCTGTCCGCGCTTATCCGCCGCTTGCAGAGAAGCCAGTGCCGCGGCAATCTCTGACGGCGTGATGCCGTGCTCAAGCGCAATCGCAGCCGCCGCAAGCACGTTGCTCACGTTGTGCTTGCCCAGCAGCGGACTCTGCATCGACTGCCGCACTTCATGGCCGACCAGATCGAAGCGAGTGCCTTCCGGTCCAAGCACTTCTACATTTTCCGCGCGCACATCTGCGGTCGCCTTAAATCCGAACAGAACAACTTTGCCCTTATAGTCGCGGCCGAACTGGCTCACGTATTCATCGTCCGCGTTCAACACGGCCGTGCCGCCGCTTGGAAGAGCTTCGATCAGTTCATATTTTGCGCGCGCGATTCCAGCAATGGAGTCGAAACTCTCAAGGTGTACGGGAGCAACATTCGTGACCACCGCCTGGTTTGGCAGCGCAATGCGAGCCAGCGACCAGATTTCGCCAGTGTGCGACATCCCCATCTCGACCACCGCGAGATCGTATTCCGGCTCCAGCGTCAGCAGTCCGAGCGGAAGACCAAAGTGATTATTAAAGTTTCCCTTGGTGCGATGCACGCGAAACTTGATCGCGAGCAGATGCGCCATCGCTTCTTTCGTAGTGGTCTTGCCCATCGAACCGGTAACGCCAATGGCGGTCTTGCCCCAGATTTTTCGAACCGCGGTCGCCAGCGTCTGCAGAGCGATCAGCGTGTCCTCCACTACCAGCAGTCCGACAGGACTTAAGTAACGCGGCACCTGCTCTTTCCGAACCACCGCCGCAATCGCGCCTCTACTCAATGCCTGCTCGACGAAATCGTGGCCATCGAAGCGTTCGCCTTTGACCGCAAAGAAAAGTTCGCCAGGTTGCACGGTGCGCGAATCGATGGAATATCCCACAGCCGTCGCTCGACCATCATATTGGCCGGTCGCGGCTTGGCCGCCGGGAGAAATAAATTCGGCAATGCGGGAGAGAAGAAGTTTCATGTGGCCTTTCCCGCAATACCCGCCATCGCCGCGCTTCTGCAGTCGTAGCCCAACCCCAATAGGTTCTCCCGCGCCACTTCTACGTCGTCGAACGGAATTGTTCCATCCCGAGCGACCTGCACTTTCTCATGCCCTTTGCCGGCGAGCAGCACAATGTCTCCGGGAGTCGCCTGTTGCAAAGCGAATGCGATGGCCTTGCGACGGTCGGGCTCCATGGAATATTTTGCGCCTGACTTTTGCAGCCCGACGACCGCGTCGTTCATGATGGCCAGCGGGTCCTCAGAGCGCGGATTGTCGGAAGTTAGAATGACAAAATCGCTGCCCTTGCCCGCAGCCTCGCCCATCAGTGGACGCTTGCTGCGATCGCGATCGCCGCCGCAGCCGAAAAGCGTGATCACTTTGCCCTTGAGGCCAGCACGCCCGACAAAATCGCGCGCCAGCGTCGTGAGGTTGCGCAGCGCATCGTCGGTGTGCGCATAGTCCACCACAACCGTGAATGGTTGGCCGCAATCCACGCGCTCGAAACGGCCCGGAACACTGGCGAGGTCGAAGATCCCCTTTGCAATCGCCTCCGTCGAACAACCGCGCGCATAGCCGGCGGCGGACGCTGCAAGCACGTTGTAAACATTCACATTTCCGATCAGCGGCGACCACATGGCAACCTTGCCGGCGGGCGTCACCATCTGAAACCGCGTGCCGCGCGGCGTCACTTCGACCAACTCAGCATGGAAGTCGCCCGACATCAGCCCATAAGAAAGCGCCAACGCGCTCTTCTTCTTGGAAACTTTCAATAGCTGCCGCCCGTACTCGTCGTCAATATTAAGAACGCCGACACGTGGAGCTTCGGTCCCGCAACCGTCAAAAAGCATTTGTTTCGCGCGGAAATAATTCTCCATTGTGCCGTGGTAGTCGAGATGGTCGCGAGTGAGATTGGTGAAGACGGCCACGTCGAAAGGAATCCCAAATACACGCTCTTGCTCCAACGCGTGCGATGACACTTCCATGACCGCCTCGGTGACTCCCATCCCCAACCCCTCCGCCAGGAGCCGATTCAGCTCCAACGATTCTGGCGTGGTGTGTGGAGCTGGAAGAATCTTCCCCGCAACGTGATATTCGATGGTTCCGACAAGCGCGGTCTTGCGTCCTGCCGCTTGCAATATGGATTCGATGAGAAAGGCAGTTGTACTTTTTCCGTTCGTGCCAGTAATTCCGGTACTCGCAATTCGCTCCGCCGGACGTTTATAGAAATTCGCGCTCAGCCGGGCAAGCGCCCGTCGTCCGTGCACAACTTGCGCCCAAGCGACCGCGGGGCGCGGCACTTCGGCGGCGGAATCAGTAACCACAGCAACCGCCCCGGCAGCGATGGCCTGATCGATAAAGCGATTGCCATCGCTAGTCTCACCCTTCATGGCGACGAAAACCGTTCCCGGACGCACCCGCCGGGAATCATATTCCACCCCGGCAACGCCCGGATTTCCGCTCTGCGAAAGGACCTCGGCACCCTGCAGGAGTTGTTGAAATGTCATTGCAATAAATTATAGGGCACTACCACTCGCGGCGAGTGACCGCCGTTTGGGCGCACCACAATATCCGTTGCGCCGTTACCCTAGGGTTTTTCGTAGTCGATATCGATTTGCTTTGCTGCAGGAAGCAAGAGCTCCCACGTGGGTACAACCTGGATTCCTATGCGGGAAGCAAACTTCACAATGTCCTCATCGTCCGAGTAGATTCGCTTAGCTTTATTGGTCTTTGCTATCGCGACTATCTGGCGATCAAATCTGATTTTAGCCCAAGGGCTCGCAGAACCTGCACGTTTGCCTACTCTCTGACGATCCTCCACCTCAAGCGCCGCCAGTTCGATAGCGGCTACCTCATCAAAAGGCTTGATCAGAATATTTTTCATTCCCGAAAGCTTTTCAAGGTTTGCGGGTCCGCTGTCTCCGGCCAATATATTAGAAATTCGCTGAGGACCGGTGTCGGCAGGATCATTCGCTCGGACTCACTGTCCAGATCCAACAGCAGCTTTTCAATCCGGTCGTCTATTCGTTCAACGAACTTCCCTGTGGCAGGATCTTTCGGGGGCCTCCCGCGTGGGTTCAACATTAAAGAAAGAAACGTATTGTCAATCGCAACCATTTATTGCAGTTTTGTGCCGCGTCTTATCTGCTCCAGTTCGCCGAGAGGATCTTCCAGTTTTTTCCACTCTCCAGGAACGTTACGGAGTTCGTTGATGTTCTTCCGTATATCTGCATCCTCAATAATCTTGAAAGAGCTGGCATGGAAGGACAGCATCTCCCATTCACCATCAGTGTGCCTGATCCATCGTCCTGTGCCGTCAACCCGAACCACGGAAGTAAACAGATGTTGAGCGATGTCTTTCGCCAACGACCTACGGGCTAGAACGATGTATTTTTCCTTGCCATCCTCAAGGTGAACGGGGACGGGGTCGTTCTCGCCGCCGACTTTGATGGGAACACCTTGAAAAACGCCAGGCTGATTGACGGGGCCGAATTCCATTTTCGTAGCTGCCTCCCGTCCGGGGAAGCGGAATACCTTGGCGCCAACTGGGTCGACCAAAACACCTTTGGCATTGTCCTGGAGCAGACGACGATCAATGTCCTTTGCGGCTTGTTGAGCTTCGTCGGGTGCTTCGTGGCTCTTGATAGCCTTAAGACGATCACGCACTTTCGGTTCGGCTTCCCACTCAACCAACACTACCGGGACCGTGCTCCCCTCGTCGATCTTCAACAAATGAACACTGTTGTTGTTGCCGAACATCTTCGCGAGGTCCGAAACATACTCGGCTAGGCGAGACATCGGGATGGTCGCCGGGCTAAAAGCGTCTATTTCGAATCGATATTCTCGGTGCTTTCGAGTCCTGGGCATAGAAAACTCTCCATATTACTCTGATGTCACGCTACGACCTATCGGCACAAGCCGCGCGCCAGAAAAATAGCCTTATCGACCGAAACGCACCGTGATGTGCGATCCGATCGCAACATGCGAACCGGGCTGAGGTGATTGTTCATGAGCAACGCCGCTTCCGATGGCATCGAGGTCAAGCCCCGCATCCTGCGCCACCTCAATCGCACCGCGCAGGTTCTTGCCGAGAAACGACGGAACCACGATGCCTACCTCCTCTACGTCGAGAACCACGGTCCCGCTGCTCGGCAATTTCTGCTGCGATGAATCATCGGGGTCGGAGGACGCCCGAGAAGATGCACCCGGAGACGCATCCGCCGCGGACGAATTTGCGGCCGTCGTCGAGCCGCTCGCGGAATCATGATCTGCATTTTTCACGGTGAGCGCCGCGGGAACCACCTGCGCGCCAATCGCCCCTGGCTTTGCCGCAGCCGGAATCACGGGTATCGCATTCGCTTCGTTGGCATCCGCCATCTCCAGGCTAGCCCCCAGATGGTCAGGCGAACTTTCTTCCAGACTCGCGTCAGGCACGGCGCGGCGCGCTAACAATACCTGCCGGCTCGCCGGAAGTTGAACGTCATGCGGTACGTGCAGATACTCGAGCACCTGCTGCGTGACCCGTTGAAAAATTGGCGCTGACACCTGCCCTCCCTGGTGCAGTCCGACAGCGGAATCGAGAATCACGACCACCGCAATTTGCGGATCGTTGATGGGAGCGAACCCGGCAAAAGACGCGACATATTTCGTCTTAGAGTAAGCGCCCGTGGCTGGATCCACCTTCTGCGCCGTTCCCGTCTTGCCCGCCGAACTGTAACCTTCAAGCAGCGCTTTGCGTCCCGTGCCGTGGAGGACCACTCCCTGCAGCATCTGTCGCATCTCGGCCGCAGTCAGAGAGGAAATCACTCGCGTCCCCGCCGCCGGCAGAAAATTAATGGTCTGCGGATTATTCTGCGGCGTAATCGTACCCGCCACAATACGCGGCGGAACGCGAACACCGTCATTGGCGATCGTCGATATCAGCGATCCCAGCTGCAGCGGCGAAATGCCAATCTCCTGGCCCATGGAGATTGCCCCAATGGAAACTTTCGACCAGCGTTCCACCGGCTTCGTCAGTCCGGGCGTTTCACTGGGAAGCTCGACCCCAGTACGCTGTCCAAATCCAAAGGCGCGAATGTATTTGTAGAAACGCTCTTCGCCAAGCCGCAGTGCGACTTTGATCGCGCCCACATCGCTCGACTCCGCAATAATGTCGGCCACCGAGAGCATGCCGTGCGGCCGACTGTCGCGAATGCGCATGCCATTGATGACAATCGATCCCATCTGGCAGTCGAACATCTCGTCGGGGCGCGTGATCTTTTCTTCCAGTCCGGCGGAGATCGTCACCATCTTGAAAGTCGATCCCGGCTCGTAGACGTCGCTCACGGCACGGTCTTTCAGCGCCTCGTTTTTGATTTCCTTCCGAATATTAGGATTGAATGTGGGCCGGTTGGTGAGCGCCAGAATTTCGCCGGTGTGGGGATTCTCCACGATCACCGTGCCCGCAATCGCATGGGTCTCTTCCATCCCACGTTCGAGTTCCCGCTCCGCAATGTACTGGATGTTCTGATCGATGGTCAGTACAACGCTGTTGCCGGCTTCCGGCTGTTTCTCGACTCTGGCAAACCAGCGTTTGCGCGCATCGACCGAAATCATCAGCTTGCCAGGCTTGCCCTGCAGTTGCTGATTAAATTCCCGCTCCAATCCACTTAGACCCTGATCGTCGGTGCCCACATAGCCGAGAATTTGCGCCGCCAATTCTCGTTTTGGATAGAAGCGCTTGGGCTCCGCCTGAAAGTGAATGCCTTGCAGACGCAGCGCGCGGATGCGATCGATCACGTCGGCGTCGGCCTTGCGCGCCACCCAGCAGAATGTTTTGTGGGCGCTGCAATCCGCAAGGATCACGCGAGGATCTTCTTGCGTGATGCGCGAGATCAGACTGACAGCATTGGCGAGATCAGGAGCTTCCGAGGGAACTGCGAAGGCCGATTCCACCTGAATCGACATCGCCAACTCTCGCCCCGCGCGATCGTAAATAACTCCGCGCTTGGCCGACAGGTCAAAGCTGCGCTGCTGTTGATGCTGCGCCCGGCGCTCGAAATCGCCGTAGCAGAAGATTTGCAGATAAATCAACCGCAGGCAGATTGCCAGCAACCACAGGCACAGCAATCCAGACAAGGCATACAGCCTGAATCGTGCGTCGTTTGATGGAATGGATGCCGCCATTTCAGTTCCCAGTTCTCAGTTCTTTTCAGCGAGCGGCTTAGAGCACCTGACTGAGAACTGCACTACTGCGAGGAAACGACCGCAACCGGAGTCACTCGGGCCATCACGGGCGTTGCTGCATCCGAAGTCGCGTCCATGCGCAGCACCTGCCCAGGTTGTGGAGGTTGCAGACCCAATCTTCGCGCCGTTAAATCGATGCGCTCCGGGTCGCGAAGCGATGCCTCTTCCAGGCGCAGGGCCCGATTCATATTCGTCAGATCTTCACGCTTCGACCGCAACTCTTCGATCTTGTACCCGTATTCAATGGCGCGAAAATGCTGCAACGCGTATCCCATAACCAGCAGGAACAGGCAGCACAGAGCAAAACCAAACTGTTTCATCTCGCGTTGCCGGCGCGGGTCTTCCACCTTCACTACGCGCGAGTTGTCGATGCTCTTGCGAAAATAAATTTCCGGAGTCCCAAGCCAGCAGGAATTACGCCGGATAAAAGGGGTTGCACTATGCATTGGCGCGGCGCTCATAATTTATGCCACTCCCGCAAGTCTGGAATCGTAATCGGCGTTTTCCGGAGCGGAAGCGAGCCATGCTTCAAATGCGGCTTCGCCGAGCCTGGATTCCGGAGCAAAGGGTCCGTCCGACTGCGCCCTCTGTTCCGCGCGTTCAACGGTTGCCATCAAATCTTCGATCAGTGTGCCAGTCAATGTCATTTCTAATGTTTCCAGTTTTTCTTTTCCGGATCGGCCTTGTTTTTTTTCTTAGTAGCCGCTCCGGAAAGACTCCACCACAGAGTTGCGGCGTGCTCTTTTCGAACCGCCGCCCTACCAAAATCTTTACCCGGCACGCCATGCCACTTACCGCACCGCACCGGGCGCCCGGCAGTTTCTCCGGGGCAAACTCAAAATCTCGCGGACAAAAGTGTCCGCGCTTCAACTTTTTCCGCCGCCCGCATCTTCGCGCTGCGCGACCGCGGATTGCGATCAATCTCTTCTTCGCTCGCAGTCACCGGCTTCTTCGTCAGTACCTGATACCACCCTTGCTTCGAGCCGTCGCGAAGCGCGTCCTTCACGATCCTGTCTTCGAGCGAATGAAAGCTGATCACCACTAGCCTTCCGCCCGGCTTCAGCGCCCTGGGAGCCGCCTCCAGCAGTGCTTTCAGATCGTCCAGTTCACGGTTTACGAATATTCGGAGAGCCTGAAAGGTCCTGGTCGCCGGATGAATTCGCTCATGTTTCCGATTCATTGGCCGGGCCGCGGCCGCTACCACCTCGACAAGTTGCGTCGTCGTGCGTATCGGCCGCGACCGGACAATGGCTCTGGCGATTCTCCGCGACCTCCTTTCCTCACCGAATTCGTAAATCACATCGGCCAGCTCGCGCTCGTCGATGTGGTTTACCACTTGTTCGGCGGTCTCGCCGGACATCGGGTTCATCCGCATGTCCAGCGGTCCTCCCGCCTGAAAACTAAATCCGCGCGCCGCATCACCCAGCTGCAAACTGCTAACGCCCAGGTCCGCCATCATGCCGTCAAGAGAAGCTGGCGCTACCCGCTCCCCCACTTCGGCAAACGAACCGTGAATCAATGTGACGCTCGGCCAGTCCGAAACCAGCCGTTGCCCGTCGGTCGAAAGTCGCGGCTCGGTGCCTTCACTGAGAACCGGGAACTGAGAACTGAGAACCGCCTCAGCCCTTCCCAGCGCCGCCGGATCCTTATCGAAGCCAATCAAATGTCCCGGTGCGCCGAGGCGTCTTGCGATTTCGTAACTGTGCCCGCCCAAGCCCACCGTGGCATCCAGATAAGTTCCGCCATGCTTTACGGCTAGAAAATCGATCGCTTCTTTTAAAAGAACCGGGACATGGCCACCCGCCCCATGCCCACCCCACTCGGGGGTGTTTATCGAATCTGAATCCGTTTCCACTCGTTGCCCGATTACTGATCGAACAATTACTAGATACCCAATTCGTCGAGCGTCTTCGTGTCTTCATCCGTGAAAGCCTGCTCGTCGATCTCTTTCTGGAGCGCTTCCAGGTTCCGTACTTCCAGGTAGGTCAGATTTCCGAGCACCGCCACTTCCCCGCGAATCTGAGCCGACTCACGCAGGATCTGCGGGATCAGCAGGCGCCCCTGCCCGTCCATCTCCACGACCTGCCCGTAATAATTCGTGCGCGTTAGAAACTTTTTTTTCGTCGGATTGAAAGTGGATAGCGCCGCCAGCTTCTGCTCGATCCGCTCCCATTCCTCGAAGGGATACACTTGGGCAACAATTCCATCCAGGCTTGTGATGTAGAATTTCTGTGCATATTTCTCGTCGATTACCCGCTTGAATTCCGCCGGAACCTTTAATCGGCCCTTTTCGTCGACGCGCGTTGGATGATTTCCGCGAAACATGTGCCCTGCTTACCGCTCTTGATGAAAACGACGGGCTCAATTTATTTTTGGCTGCTACCACAGCCAGTACGAGGGGGATGAAAGCAGTCACCAATGAAGTGGATTCGGGTTGTTTGGGCTCGTTTTTGTCGGTGTCAGTCTCGGAAACCACTGGCGCCTCGAAAGTTATAGTTTTTGCCCGCAACCTCTATTATTGCTTACTCCACTTTCAACCACTTTTGTCCACATCCTACGCCTAAATCGTTTGTTGTCAACAACAAAGTTAAAGGTTGAGGTCCCAATTATGGACTCATTGTCCAGAGCACGAAATGTAGGGGTTAACGAGCCGGATAACCACTAGGGGTTGGGTTTACAGTCTAGGTGCCTTCGCTATTCATTCGCTACGATTTTTCTTGCATCTCGGCCACGTATGTTGTTTCCCTGGGAAATCGCACCGAGGAGTCTCCAAACTCACCCGCGCGATCCACAACATCCTTAGAGATATTCGCACCCGTAACCATCAGCACCGCGCACCCACCGTCTCGCGGAGGACCGGCCATGAAGGCCACAGTCGTTGCCGCGCCCGCCGGTTCTCGAGCCGTCCGCCCTTTGGGGCTACACACCGAAAGCCCGCCTAGCCAATCTGGCCGGCCGAATCTAGCCTGCGACTCTACCGTGTCGCCTCCCCGGGGTACACTTGTGCCGATTCAATCCATAGCAAAAGAGGGGGCACAAATGAAGCTGAACAAAACTCGTGTGTGGCTGGGGGGCATTGCAGGAGGAGTGGTGTGGACTGCGTGGGGCTTCTTCATTGGCATGCGCCAGGCTCCGCTCTACGAGGCTATGCAGAAACAAGGACTCTTCCTGAAAGAACCGCGCTATCCGCTCTTCACCGTGCAATGGATTGTGCTGATATTCGTGATGTCGATCCTTATCGCACATCTCTACGCCTGGGCCCGTGCCACTGCCGGCCCCGGCCTGCGGACCGCTCTCAAAGTCGGCATGATCGTAGGATTCTGCGCCGGCGTTCCCGCCAACTTCGGACAAGCCGCCTGGTCGCCGATTCCCCGAGTATTGCCCCTGGGATGGATGCTAGATCTCTGGGGAGGCGCGATCCTGGCCGCCGTAGTCGCGGGGTACTTATACAAGGAGTAGTGCAGTAGTGCAGTAGTGCAATCCCTCGCACAAGGGAGCGACGGACCTATCGCCCATCCAAGTCTGACGCGGCCCCGGGCGGGGACGCCCGGCGCTCCACCGAACGCATTCGATCTACTTTGAAGCTTCGACAACCACGGCAGTGCCGTAAGCAAGAACTTCCGTGACGCCCTGCATCACTTCGGTCGCGTCGTACCGGGCTCCAACAACTGCATTCCCTCCGATGTCCGCCGCGTGTTGCAACATCAAGTCGAAGGCTTCGGCGCGCGTTCGCTCGCAGAGATTCGTCAGCAGAGTAATGTTGCCGCCAACCAGCGTCTGCAGTCCTGCGCCAATGGTTCCAAAGATCGATCGGGAACGCACCGTAATCCCGCGCACCACTCCCAGTGTGCGCACAACGCGAAAGCCGTCGAGTTCAAACTGCGTGGTCACCATGTTATGCGGAACCATCCTTGCCCCGCCGACAGCATAGTTTCCCATCTCTCCTCCGGAAAACACCCCTGAACAACGCTTCATTCTAATTCACTATCGATCACAAATTCCTCAGCGTCAGCACTCCAGTTCACGCATAACACATTCGGCTTGCAGCAGAACTGGCGCGAACGAGCCCTACACGATGGAGCGCGTCCCCGCCCGTCCATCTCAGACTCGGACGGGCGAGACGCGTCGCTCCACCCATCACTCTATATAATGTTTTTTCGGGAGGGCTTCATGGTTTCACGCCGTCGTTTCCTGCAATCCAGTTCCCTCGCTGCCGGCGTCAGTATAGCGGTGCCCGCGCTGGCCCACGCCACCCCAGACAATAAATCTCTCCCGCCCGCCATTGCCGCTCTTCAATCACTCAAAGCAGAGGCCAAGCCCATCACCGTCGAAGAGCGCGCCGCGCGCCAGGAGAAGGCCCGCCGCCTGATGCTCGACAACAACTTGTCCGCCATCTTTGTCGCCCAGGGCACATCCCTGCGATATTTCACCGGCATCCGCTGGGAAGGCGGGGAGCGCCTCTTTGCCATGGTCCTTCCCGCCAAAGGCGAGGCGTTCTACGTTTCTCCCGCATTTGAGGAAGGGCGTGCTCGCGAGCAGATCGGGCAAGCACCAGACGGCGCCAAGCCCGACGTCCGCATCTGGCAGGAAGACGAGAGCCCCTACGCCCGTGTTGCGCAAGGCCTCAGCGATCGCGGAATCGCGGCTGGCACCATCGGTATCGAGGAGACCGTAAAATTTGTCTTCACCGATAACCTGCGGAAAGCCGCGCCCAGCGCCACCTTCATCAGCGCGACCCCGGTAACTGCGGGATGCCGCATGATCAAGAGCCGCCACGAAATCGACTTGATGCGCCTGGCCGCCAAGGTCACGCTCGCCGCTTATGAGGCTACTTATCGTTCGATGAAAGCTGGTATGACGCAGCAGGATGTCTCTGACATGCTGGAAGCCGCTCACCGCGAACTGGGATTCGAAGGCGGCGCCGATGTGCAGGTCGGGGAATATTCTTCTTTCCCGCACGGCTCGATTAAGGCGCAGGAAATTCTCGAGGGCACAATTGTGATGATCGACGGTGGCTGCCCGGTGGAAGGCTATCAGTCCGACATCACGCGCACCTTTGTGCTCGGCAAAGCCTCCGACAAGATGAAACAGGTTTTCGACATCGCGCATCGCGCTCAAAGCGCAGCGCTGGCGGCCGCGAAACCCGGAGCGGAAGCCGGTTCCGTCGACGCGGCTGCGCGCCAGGTTATCACCGGCGCGGGGTACGGCCCCGATTACAAATACTTCACCCATCGCCTCGGACACGGCATGGGCATGGATGGACACGAGTGGCCTTATCTTGTCCGTGGCAACCCGACCAAGCTTCAACCCGAGATGACCTTCAGCGATGAACCGGGCATTTACATTCGCGGAGAATTCGGCATCCGCCTGGAAGACGACATGCACATTACCGAAGATGGAGCAGAACTGTTCACTCCCCAAAGCCCGTCGCTGGAAAACCCATTCGGCAGAGCCTTTACAAGTTTGTTTACGGTTGCTCCCCAACAGGTTTGAAAGGGCATGGCTTTAGCCATGCCGTAAAACATGCTATGGACGCGGCTTTAAGCCGCTGAGGGACACATCAATCCAACCAACGACGCACCAGATCGTCGCGCAACGAAAATTACTAAATTACCCAATTACAAAATTACAAATTGCCCATTTACTCCACCACCCACTCCCGCATCCGCCGCAGCAATGACGCCGGCGCTTCCGCCTCCAGCACTACCAAGCCGTCCTGATAGTTGCGGGAATAAATCCGGGCACCAGCCTGCAACAGCGCCAGCGTCTTGCCCTCTTTTTGCGGGATACGCAAGCGAACCCGCTCGGGCCGGTCGCCTTCGAGTACGGCATCGATGCGATCAAGCAGCGTGCCTAATCCGATGCCTTTCGCCGCCGAGACGTGCACCGTCTGATCGTCATCGCGGAGCGACTCGCGCTGTTTTGGCAGCAACAGATCGATCTTATTCATCACCCGCAACCGAGGCTTCTTGTCGGCCTCGAGTTCTTTCAGCACGCTTTCGACTTGCGCATCCTGCTCGGCCGAGACCGGGCTGCTGGCATCCGAAACCTGCAGGATGAGCGTGGCACGCTGCACTTCTTCGAGCGTCGCGCGGAACGCGGAAACCAGTGTATGCGGGAGATGCCGGATGAAACCTACCGTGTCAGAGAACAGAATCTTTCGTTTCGAAGGCAGTTCAGCGCCTCGGATCGTCGGATCAAGCGTGGCAAACATGCGCGACGACGCCACCACATTCGCCTGGGTGAGGGCATTGAACAAAGTGGACTTGCCCGCATTCGTATATCCCACCAGCGCCACCGTCGCCACCGGAACCGATTCGCGCCGCTGCCTCTGCTGCGCCCGGATACGGCGCACACTTTCGATTTGCTGCTTCACATGCCGGACGCGACGGAAGATCTTTCGCCGGTCAGTCTCCAACTGCGTTTCGCCGGGTCCGCGAGTGCCAATCCCGCCGCCGAGTTGCGACATTTCCACGCCGCGTCCCGCCAGCCGGGGCAACATGTATTCGAGTTGCGCCAGTTCCACCTGCAGCTGGCCTTCACGAGTGCGGGCGTGCCGCGCAAAAATGTCAAGAATCAGTTGAGTGCGATCGATGACGCGCGTCTTGACCACGCGTTCAATGTTGCGCTGCTGCGAAGGAGAAAGGTCATGATCGAACAGAATGACATCCGCGGAAACCGATGCTGCCGCGCCCGCGATTTCCTCCAGTTTGCCCTTGCCGATTAGCGTCGCTGGATCGGGGCGATCCTTGCGTTGTGTGAATTCGCCGGCGATCTCGGCGCCCGCGCTCGTCGCCAGCGTTCGCAGTTCATCCAGCGACTCCTCAGGGCTGAAATCGGGAGAATTTGCCGGCAGTTGTGACGAGCTCGCGGCCACGTTTCTGGCGTGATCCCGAGCCGCCTGGGCGCCTGGCGTAATGCGCGCAGAACTTGCTTTGCCCGGACGCTTGCTGCGGAACTCCACCCCCACCAGGAACGCGCGTTCCTTCCGCTCCGCTGGATTGAGCACAACCTGGAGCTCATGCCGCGAGCTTCTCCGCGAACCATCTCGGGCACCATCGCGGCCGCTCACCTTGGAGTCATCTCGACGCAAGCAAACTCACTTCACCCTTCAACCGCGGCAGCCGAACCCGCGCTCGCAGCCTCACCAATCGACGTCACCGCCGCCGGCTTCGCTTCGCCATGGCCGTGCGCCGCGCGCGAGATTACCACCGTCGAAATCGCATGCTTGAAGATGAGTTGCTCCTGGTTGCTGGTTTCAAGGACCACCGAGTACTTGTCAAACGATCGGATGCGGCCCGTCAGCTTTACGCCGCTGACCAGATAGATCGTAATATTGTGCCGTTCCTTTCGTGCCGTGTTGAGGAAAGAATCCTGAATGTTCTGCTGTGCCGGCTTCGCTTCCATGTGCCGATCTCCTTCTTCGGGTTCGATGCTGCCGCCATGAGCTTTAGGGAGGGCGATTGGCTGCAGCACTCCTGTCGGCTCCTACAATACGGCCTTGTCCCGCGCTTTTCAACTTCCTGGTCAAGAATATTCACGGGACTGTAACTGTACCGCCGCGCCCAGCGGTCCGTTTCCGTGTATGCCGAAATCGTCTGGTTTCATTTCCCTCGCCCGCCATCTACAATCGTCACTTCCAGAATAGAGTTGTAGAAATAGGAGCCATCGACTTGACCGACATCAACCTCCCCTCCGACTTCGACACTAACCTCTTCATGCTGTTTCGTTGGCTGCATTTTGTCGGCGGCATAACCTGGCTCGGCCTGCTGTATTTCTTTAATCTGGTCAACGTTCCTTTTATGAAGGGACTCGATCCCGCCACCAAGGGCAAAGTCCTGCCTGTCCTCATGTCGCGAGCGCTATGGTGGTTTCGCTGGGCATCCGTGCTCACCGTGCTGATGGGCCTGGCATATTGGGGGAGCGTCGTCGGTTCGGACGCCAGAAACGGCGGCGCATCTTCCGGTGGCCCGATGGGAACGTTCTTTGGCATCTGGACCGTCGTCTGGGCCCTCATGTATGCGTGCACCATTCCCGGCAAAGGTGCACTCGATAAAGGACCGGTGCTCGCGGTGATCTACACCGTCATCGTGGTCGCGGCGTCGTGGCTGTTCCTGCACTTCAACGATCATGGATGGGAAAGCAATCGACTGCTCGCCATCGGCATCGGCGGCGGGATCGGTTGGGTGATGATGCTGAACGTCTGGGGCATAATCTGGCGCGCCCAGAAGAAAATCATCCGGTGGACCGCCGACAACGTCGCCAATGGCACCGCGATTCCAGACAAAGCCAAATATCTGGCGCGACAAAGCTTTCTTGTGTCGCGCGCGAACTTCGTCCTTTCATTCCCCATGCTCTTTCTTATGGGAGCGGCAAGCCACTATCCGATGTTCGGAAAATAGTTCGGAAGATAGTTCGGAAGATAGTCGAAAGTTGGGCTTTGCCACGTCCCCGGAAGCTAGCTTGCAAAACAGCGTTTCCGGAGATCGCTGCCAGCATCCTCTAAGTGGCCGATCGACGTTCTCCTTCGACGCACCGGGCTGGAGTTCGTTAGCTTTACAGGCGAGATACGCACGATACGATGTGCACGGTTTCTGGAGGTAACAGCATGATCCGAGTTTGCTGGTTGCTCTGCTTATCCGCTTTGTTGTTAGCTCAGGATGCCCCCAGGCCGGCGACTAACAACTCAACCGCACCTGTCTATACGGCAGACGGGCGGCTCGTGTTCCCTGAAAACTATCGTGAATGGATCTATCTGACTACGGGCATGGATATGGACTACAACCCGGATCCGGCCATGGCAGGGCACTCCATGTTCGATAACGTCTTCGTCAATCCCGAAGCCTACAAGGTTTTTGTCGCGACCGGCACCTGGCCCAATGGAACCATGCTTGCCCTTGAAGGTCGCATGGCCGCCAGCAAGGGTTCGATCAACAAGGCTGGACACTACCAGACCAACGACGTCATGATGCGCTCCGTCCACGTCAAAGACAGTCGCTTTTCCGGCGGATGGGCCTTCTTTGCTAATGACGAGGGCAAGCCTTCAAAGCAGATTCCGAAAACAGCCGAGTGCTATTCGTGCCACGAACAACATGCCGCCGTCGATACCACATTTGTGCAGTTCTATCCCACATTGCTAGGGATCGCAAAAAAGAATGGCACCTTCGCACCGGGCTATCTGAAGGAAGAAGCCGCCGCAGCCGCCGGTTCGGGAAAGAACTGACCAAGCACCGTCGTAATCTCGCCAGGGCCGAGAACGCTGCCTACAATTGCGTTCAGTATGCGCGAGTATCTCGAAGCAATTATGGAATGGTCCGGCGCCGCTGAAGACTGGCGCCCCCTCCCGCGCTGGGCCATCGCGGCGTGGCTCGCGTTCTACGTGCTCTTCCTGATCTACGCCTTCAACATGCACGGCGGATATCTCTTTATCGACTCCGCCAACCTCGTCGTTCACGAAGGCGGCCACTTGCTCTTCCGGTGGTTCGGTGCCACGCTCTGCCTCTGGGGAGGAACGATTCTGCAGTGGCTCGTTCCCCTGCTGCTAGCCGCGTATTTCTTTCGCGAGCGGCAAACCGCCGCGTTTGTCTTTTGCACATTTTTCTTTTTTGAGAATTGGCTTTACACCGCAACCTACATGGCCGACGCCCGCGCCATGATTCTGCCGCTCGTCACCACCGGTGATTCCGATTATGTCGAGCACGACTGGAACGCGATCTTTTCGAGCATGGGAATCCTCGACTACGACACCAGAATCGCTGGCATTGTCCGCTTCATGGGATGGTGCGGGATGCTGGCCTGCGCAGCGTGGCTGGCGGCCCGTCTAAGAAAAAAGCCAGAAGAGATGACTGTGGAGCAACGGGCGTCCTCGCCCGTCCAAGTCAAACCTCAACTCTGAGGTACGGTCGCTTTCGTCGCCAGGGTCCACGGCTTCCCATCAAAATGCGAGGGCAGCGCCAACCCAAACAGCTTCAAAATTGTCGGCGCCACATCCACAATCGCCGGCTTCTCGGCGATGAACTTGTGGCTCGAGAACAGCACTCCCGGGACAAGTCGCGGGTCGATGCAGTGGTCGCCGCTCCAGGCCTTCATGTTGTCTTCGAAAATCTGCGATGTAACTTTCCCCATCACCGAATCCCACGACGCGCGATAGCCGGCGCCATAGCCGACAATCAGATCGGGAGAATTCTCCGTATAAGGTCCGCGATAAACATTGTCCGCAATAAACACCCCGGTGATCCCGACCGTGCCAGATGCCGGATCGACCAGCCCATTCAGCCCTTTTTGCAATTCAACTTTCAATGCCTCGGCTTCGGCAGGATCGACGATTCCCTGCTTCTCGCGCCGCTTGATATTCAGATAGAGCCCGTTGAGACCCATGGTATAAGCGCGCGTGCGCGACCAATCCACGTCCTCGAACCAGTCGCCGCTCTCGGTCTTGCCTTCTTTCAGCGAGAGATATCCGTTCTGATGCAGCCATGCGTTCACGTTCATGCAGCGCGCAAACGATTTGAACCCGTGGTCGGAGATCACCATCAGCAGCGTGTCATCGTCAATTTTCTCCATCACGCGCCCGATCAGGCGATCCATGCGCTCGTACAGATCCTGAATTACCTGGGGATGCTGGCTGTGCGGCACGTCACGCGCCGCCGGATGATCCTCGTCCAGGTAACGCCAGAACATGTGCTGGATGCGGTCGGTCGTATCGAAAACGCACGTGCACAGTCCCTGCTTTGTCTTATCCAGCGCGTCAAAGAGCATGCGCTCGCGATCTTCGTGATTGCCGTAAGCCTGCGCCAGGAAGGCATCGTCATCCAGCACGTGCTCGTTAAGCGCCCAGGTATCTTCCGCCAGACCAAGCGTTGCATACGGCCCGAAAAGCTTAGCCAGATAAATTGAATACGTCACCGGGTGTGAGATCGGAAGGTCCGGATGCCCTGGATCGATGTTCACCGGCGTGACGTAGACTTCAATCTCCGGCGAAAGTTCTTTCAGATAAAAGCGGCAGATGCCGTGTGCCGTGAAGCCCATACCAGCTTTGAATTCGGCCGTAATCCACTCCGAGTATTCCCCGACCTTCAACGTGAATTTTTCTGAACCGACCGTGAAGCGCGCCTGCTTTGATCCAACTTCCGGCTTCAGTTCAAAATTCATCCGCACTTCACCGCCGTTTTCCTTGATTGGATTATCCGGCCCCGGAACATAAGAGCGGCAAATTCCATTCTTGCGCTCAATGGGCACGCGTACGCCGCCTTCGCGAAACTTGTCGTCCGAAGCTCGAGTCGTGCAAAAGCAAAATGTACCCTGGCTGCCCTTAAGGTCGGGAACACACATGCCCGAAAGCAAGACTCCCTGAAACTTCTCTGGAGGAAAGGTCACGGGAACGCGAATCACGGAACTGAAAATTCCAGCGTTGCCCAGCCAATGCCAGAACGGTGTCCCCTTCCGCATCGCCTTGATTTCCGTCTTGCCGAACGGAATCGAATACTTGCCAATCTTGATATGACGTTTGGGACCTTTGATTTCCGCCGACGATAGAAACGGAAGATAAGTATTGGCGTCGCGCGCCAGAAAATCATAGATGTTGTGCTTGCCCGGGTTCACTCCGGTCATAAACGTCGACCATGCCACGGGAGAAATCGCCGGAAACGTCGTGCGCAGTTTGCTGAACGTTCCCTGGTCGCGCAACTTCGAAAGATTCGGTAGCCGTCCCTCGCTCATAAAGCGATCGGCAAGGTCTGGATCCATGCCGTCGAACCCTAAAATGACTGCGCGCTCAAACGTCGCCTTGCCATAAGCGTTGCGCCTGCGGATAAACCTGAACAACTGCCGGAACGGCCATGTCATCAGCGCGTAGAACGAATAGAGGAACGCGACAAAGATTGCCCAGAACGACGATAGCACCGCAAATCCAGCGCCCGGCCCGGCATAAGCATGAGCAAGCGCCGGCATGAAAATCAGGGCAAGCAAGACTCGAGTGGAACGTGTGGCGCGGGCGCCCCCGCCCGCGAAAGGCCGGTGGCGTAAATGAACGACAAGTGAGTCATAGCCGTCCCTCAGCTTGCTTATCACTGTCAGCAGGCGGGCGAGGGCGCCCGCCCCACACAACTTTTTCATATCTTGATCCCCAGAAGTTCCTTAAAAATAAAACCCGCCACCATCGACAAAATAAAGAACAACCAAATCCAATTCATGCCATACCCTGCGATGTCGATGTTGCGATCCGGGTAATTGATCGAAATGGATTCGATCGGACTATTCTCCGGCAGCGGCGGCTCCGCCGATGAGAACATACGCTCCCAGAATTTCCCACGCAAGCGAACGGTGGAAATTCGCGGCAAGTCATTCCCTACATAAACCGTTTTCTCCGCGCTCTGTCCGCCGGCGGAGATCTTGACTTCATATTTTCCTTCTTTGGAGCCGACCAGTCGCCACACAATCTCGCGATCCGCGGGAACATGCACCGCAGGCGCAGTCATCGCGATCTCAGTCGGAAGGTCAAGCGTCACGTCACTCGTCACATCGCCTCCGCCAGTTTGTTCGGCAGGCAGGGCGGGCGCAAGATGCGCAGGCGTCAGATGGACCGTCAATAAGAATGGCGCGTTCACAGGCAGTGGTGTCTGGCCCAGATAGCGATCAATCTGCACCATCAGCAAAGTAATCGGAATGATGACGTAAAGCAGCGGCATGAAGGCAAGCTTCAGATATCGTCCCGTGCCGCGCAGAATCTTGCCGTATGAGCCCATCACGACCGGAATCTGATCGCGATACAAACGCACCGCCAGCAGATGAGCTTTCAGTTGATCCTTAGCGACGCCAATCGCCTTCTGATCGGACGTATAGCCAAACAAAACAACCATCACTAACCCAACCACCAGCGACACGACAATCACAATCGCCAGCGGGTTCGTTAATAAAGAAAACTGGCCCTCCACGAGCGCGAGAATGCCGGCCATTGCCATCGGGTTTGAGAGGACCGTCAAGCTACTCGATGTACCCCAGGCCGCGCAGGCGCTTCTGTATCTCTTCTTTCGATGTGCTGCTCTCGTCCGGCAAGATTTTTTTGGTTTCTTTTTCCAGCATGTGGATTACGAATTCGTCAATTGATTCGTAGCCCGCTGCATCTGAACACTGCTTAACTTTCTCCAGCAGTTCGCCTTCGATCTTCACCTTATGTGAACCAAACATGGTTTCTCCCGTTCTCCGGTAATTTTTTGGTGGAGAGCCGGGCGTCCCCGCCCGGCCGACCGACAAACTGGACGGGCGAGACGCCCCTCCCTCCACCGTATATCAAAGGGCTAGCGTGTCTGAAATACCGACGCCCCTTCATCTCGTTTGTTTTCGCAATCCCGAATTCCGACAAAATCGTCGGCGCGATATCGGTTAGCGCCGGAGCCTGCGCGTCAATCTTGCGGTTGCTCAGTAACACTCCCGGTACTTTCGTAAAGTCCATGCAGTGATCGCCGCTCCAGGCATTCGTGTTGTCCTCCAGCACATCCGGAGGGAAGGCACCCGAGAATCGTCTTCCATCCGGCGCGATACCCGCGGTTATAGCCGACTAGCGCATCCGGGCCCGATCGTGCGTATGGGCCCTGATAGACTTCGCTGGCAAAATCGATTCGCGTAATCACCTGCGGATCCATCCTTCGGATCGCGTACCTCCAGGAGCTTCTGGCGGATTTCCTGCAGCAGCACGTCCGACTGAGCACCAGGCTCGACAATCCCCTCGCGCTCGCGCCCGCGAATATTCAGATAAAGTCCATTCAATCCCAACCCATAGGCACGCGTGCGGCTCCAATCCACATCGGAAAAGGTCTCGTTCGGGTCCCCGCTCACGCCTTCTTTCCGAGTGATGTAGCCATTGTTCAGCAGCCAGGTATTCAGATTGAAGGAGTGGCGATAAGGAGCAAATCCGTGGTCTGAGAGCACCAGCAGCGTGGTATTCTCGTCAACCTTCGGCATCACTTCCCCGAGAACCTGATCGATCTGCTCGTAAAACTCCTCCAGCGACGACCCATACTGCGCAGCGAGCTGCGGCGTCGTACGCAGGACTCTGCGGATCCGTCAGACGCCACATCATGTGTCCATTCAAGTCGAGACTCGAAAAGTAAAAGAAGAATAGTCCGTCGTGAAATTTCGGAAACTCAACATCGAAAGCGCGCCGGTGTTCGGCGAGCACGGTGTGCGCCTGCTCCAGATATTCCTTGTCATCCAGCACATCTGCCATGCGTGCCTTCGTGTCTTCCGCGATGCCCTGGGTGTGATATTCGCCGATCTCTTTCGCTAAATCTTTGGAGTAACTGGTTGGTGTTGAAATCGGCAGGGCTGGATTCTCCGGATCAATATTGATGGGCGACACGTAAAGTTGAAACCGCGGATGCGTCTGCTTGAGATAAAAGCGGCATATTCCCTTCACATTGCCGATCAACGGCATGAGCTGAAATTCCACCGGGAGCCATCCGCTCCACTCCCCTTCCTTCAGAACAAACTGCTGGTCCTGGAAGCGGATGCGCGCGACCGGCTCCAGCGGATCGACATCGACCGTGAAAGGCTCGGTAGAAGGCGGCGAATTCTTGCGAAATGTATTGTCGGGACCAATCAAATTCGTCGCGACCTGATTGTTCTTCACCTCAACCTGTACCACTTCCCCGCCCTCAATCGCTCCCACCGCCGCCGTCGGATCATCGGTGTAGAAAGTAAACGTGCCATACGTTCCGCGCAGATCGGGCGTGCCCATGCCGGAGAGAGTCTTCCCTTTCGCCGTGATGGGAGGAAAATTTGCTGGAATGCGGTAAACATAGTTGGGCACGTTTTGTTCGTCCAGAATCTCCCAGAACGCCTTGCCGTGCCGCAACTGCTCGGCAGACCCGCTGCCCAGCGGAATTACCCAACTGCCGATATGAAAGCTATGTTTGGGGCCTTCGACCTTCGACGTGGAAAAATAAAGCTGAAAAGTCTTCGGATCGCGGTGGATGAAATCAAAGATGCCGTGTCCGCCTGCATTCATGCCCGTGATCAGGTTCGACCATGCCACCGGGCTTTGCGGCGGAATGCTCGTAGTCAAACGGCGGAAGGATCCCTGTTCGGCCAGCCGCGCGAAGTTCGGCATCTTGCCCTCGGCCATGAATTTCGTGAGCAGGTCCGGATCGAGTCCGTCAACGCCCAGGATGATCATCTTCCGCGACGCATGCGATCCCGCGCGCGCATGCTGACATGAGAAAAGCAGGCTCAGCCCCGCGGCGCACAAAGCCAGCAGGCACACGAGCCAAAAACGTTTTCTAGAAGGACGCGGTCACCTAAACTAAGCCCGCAATTATGGTCTGCAAAATCTGGTCCAGCTTCCTGGCAAATGATGGTGGTGGCAGACATCACCACTGGAGGAGATCCCGAGGAGCGGGTACATAGATTGTACAAGGACTTGCATGGACGTCAAGACGGTGTACCGGAGGGGTAGTGGGCTACTTTGAACTCCCGGCTTTGCGCAGTACTGGTTTTGATCAATAGCAGAGCAGCCTTTACACTGATTACTATGATACGAAGACTTTTTGCTGGCGTGAGTCTGATCTTTGTTTGTTTTTCTTTCGCCTCAGCCGCGTCCAAACCTAACCTGGTGCTTGATCACCCTCGACTCCGCTCGCGCCGACCGTATGGGCTTTCTCGGCGCCGAGGGTGCGCTCACGCCCAACCTCGATCGTCTCGCCAAGGAAAGCATCGTCTTCGAGCATGCCTACGCTCAGGCACCGGGAAGCGTGGTGTCGCACGCGACCATTCTTTCTGGAGCTTACCCGCAGAGCACCGGCATGAGCGAGATTGGCGGCACGCTTCCCTCATCGCTGCTTTACTTACCCGACTTACTGAAAACGCAATCCTATCGCACGGCCGCCTTCGTCGGCTCCATTGATCTCGACCCATGGAACGGATTGGCACAGGGCTTCGATCGCGGCTTCCAGACCTATGATGCCGGCTTTCGACCCGCAATCCCCGGCGATGCGCGTCCTCCTGTTATTGAGCGTCGCGGAGCCGAGGTCATCGCGCGCGCCGTCGCTTGGCTGGACCACAATGCGCAAGCACAAGGCCAAGGCCAGTTTTTTCTCTGGGTCAATATCAGCGACGCGCAATCACCAGGCGCTTCCTACAATTCCGCAATTACCGCCGCCGATTCCGCCGTCGGAAAATTAATCACCGCCCTGCAACAGCACAAGATCTACGCAGACACGGCCGTAATCGTCGTCGCCGACCATGGTGAGAGCCTTGGCGCTCACGGTGAAGAAGCGAGCGGAATCTTTCTCTACGACGAAACGATTCATGTTCCGTTGCTCATCAAACTCCCGCAAGGGCAACTCCCGCAAACTCAGACGGCGCCGAAGCCTGCGATCATACCAATGACCGCCGCACCAATTACCGCCAAAGTCAGGCTCGTCGACATCGCTCCGACCATGCTCGAGATCGCCGCGATTCCAGTCCCCTCGCAAATGCCAGGCCAATCGCTGCTGCGCATCGCCAAGGGCGCCAGTGGAGGCGATCAGCCCGCATATTCCCGCAGCGACCTGCCGCAACGCGGATTCGGCTGGAGCCCGCTCGAATCCTGGCGGGCAGGCAAGTATCTCTATATTCGCGCCCCTAAGCCCGAACTCTACGACATGACAGCGGACCCGTCCGCCGCTCACAACCTGGCCCAGAGTTCGAAAGCCACTCTCGATACCATGGCCTCACAGCTCGATAACTTCGATCGTCGCTTCACCGGCGAGGCCGCCAAGTCCTCCGCGGAGTTGAGCTCTTCTGAGATGCAGAAGCTGGCCTCGCTCGGATACATCGGTCTTCAGAAGTCGTCAAACTCTGCCACCACCGTAACTGGAACGGACCCTAAAGACAAAATCGCGATCGCCAATAAAGTCATCGAAGCCGCATCGGCTCGTGACCAATCGAAGCCCGATCGTGCGATCGCATCTCTCGATCCCATCGTCTCCGCCGATCCGAATCTCTACCTGGCGCAGTACACGCTAGGAGCAGCACTGGCGCGCAAAACGCAATACGCCGAGGCGGCCAAGCATCTGCACAAGGCGATTGAGCTCCAACCCGACTCCGCCTGGGCACATTACGAAATCGGAGCAACGCTGTTAAAGACGGGTGACTTCAAAACCGCCATCGTCCACCTCGAAATCGCCGCCGGACGCCTCCCCGCCTTCGCTCCCGCACACCTTTCCCTCGCTGAAGCCTACGAACATGTGGGCCGAAGCGAAGACGCAAAAAAGGAACGAAGCAAGGCCGGACAGAAATAAACGAGGCTGAAAACCTATTCTGGAGGACGCGCCTTTAATTGCGCCGCTTGAGCCCGCTCGCGTTCCGCATTCTCCTTCTGCCCGAGACGCTGGTAGGCAACCGCCAGAAAGCCGTGAGCTTCCTCCGATTCCGGATCCACCTGGGCCGCGCGGCTTAGTTTCGGCAGGGCAGCCGCGGGATCTCCCTGCAGAAGAAGCAGGCGTCCGTACATCAGGTTGGCCTGAAAATGATTGGGGTCAAGTTCGAGCGCTTTTTCGTATTCTTTATCCGCCTCGGGCACCTGCTTCAAGTGGGTGTATACAACCGCCAAGTCGAAATGTAATTGAGCTGAAGTCGGCTTATGCGCCACCGCCGCCTGAACCTCAGGAAGCGCCGCGTCCCACTGCTCCAGTTTGACTAGCGCCAGCCCCAGTTGGTAATGGGCCATCGAAGAATCCGGATTCTTCTCGACTGCATTGCGCAGGATTGGCATGGCATCTTTGTACTGCGCGCGGTGATTCAAAGCTCTGCCGAATTCAAGATAAGCGGTGCCCGCGTCGGAAGGATACTTTTCGGTTACTTCGTGCAGGCCCGCAAAAGCCGCTTCGAAACGGTCCGCCTCCAGGTCAATCAGAAAGGCGTGAATCTTGTTGGCGAAATCGATCTTGTCTTTCGGGTCGACCAGGACTTTCTCTTTACTGTTGGAGCTCTCGCCCTCGGAACTCAGATAGCCGAGAGCGCGCAGACTCTCTACCCGGGCTGGATCCAGTTGCGTTTTCTCGATCGCCGCGCCGCTGGTCTCCTTCCGGAACTTCGAAAGCTGACCATCCAAGGTGTCCGCCACAGCCTTCGCGGTCGGCGCCAGATTGTTGAGATCGCTAGGATCAGCGGACTCGTCATACAACTCTTTCTTCGGCGCCTGAATATACAGGTACTTTTGCACGCGCCACGAGCGCAGATCGCTCCAACCGAAGGCGCGGTGCCCATAGTCCGATTCGGAATAGATAGCGCGGTCTGGCAACTTGCCAGCTTTACTTTCAGCCGACGCTGGCGCATTCATCAGCGGGAGCAGCGATTGCCCCTGCATGGTCGGAGGGACGGGAATACCCGCGGTTTGCAGCAACGAGGGCGCGACATCGGCGAGCGCGACGCGGTCCTCCACGCGCTTGCCCGCAAGCTTTTCGCCGGGCAGCTTTAATAAAAGGGGAACGTGGATCGTCTCGTCATAAAGAAACACCCCGTGCCACCATTCCCCGTGTTCGCCAAACGCCTCGCCGTGATCCGCAGCCACTGCAATCGCCGTACTCTGATACAAGCCGTGCCGCCGCAGCACTTCGACAATGCTGCCGACAATCGAGTCTGTATAAGCAATCTCGCCGTCGTAGGGCTCCGATGCGTAGTGGGTTTTGAAGGGCTCCGGCGGATCATAGGGCTCGTGCGGATCGTAGAAATGCAGCCAGATGAAAAATGGCGTTTGCTGGTGATGGCTCAGCCAGCCCATGGCATGGTTAGCAACATCTTCGGCACGGCGCTCCAGGCTTTGATAACGGTCTTCGCCGGGCTTGGAATTGTGAAAGTTCGCGTCGTAGACATCAAAGCCGCGCCCAAATCCCGGCGCCGCGCCCCTTTCAGGATCAAGGACGATCGAGCCGACGAACGCCGCCGTGTGATAACCATGGAGATGGAGAAGTTCAGGTAAGTAAGGAAGTTCAGCACGCAACGGTTCGGCGAGGTCGTCTACCCGGTTGTACTGTGGATAGGTTCCCGTCAGCAGAACAGCGTGCGAGGGGGTCGTCAACGGAACCTGCGAATAGGCTCGCGTGAAAACCACGCTCTGTTTCGCCAACGCATCAAGGTTGGGCGTCAGGCCTCGCGGAGATCCGAGAAACCCCATGCGATCAGCCCGCGTCGTATCCAGCGTGATCAGGATTATGTTCGGCGGTTTGGTGCTCGCCGAAGGAACTTTCTTAGTTATCTTGGCGCCGAAGGCAACTAGGGGCAAAACAAGCAGGACGGATGAGAGCCGGCACAACCGCATAATGGATGGGAAAAGCTTAGCACACACCGGCCCACGCTTCAGTCGAAGTAGCGACAATTCGTAGCGACGATTCGTTCAATGATGGAATAAAAAGGGATGGAATAAAAAAGGGCCGACCTTGCGGTCGGCCCGACAGCTTTCGGTCTCAGCTAGAAGTCAAACCGCGCAACTAGCTGCGTAATTCGCGGCCCACCCGACTCGCCGTTATTATTGAACGTCGCTGTCGACTGTCCGAACGTGCCGTCCGATAAATTGCCGTCTGGGGCCATGAAGTTCGGGTGGTTGAAGATATTGAAGAAGTTTGCTTCAAATCTCAGCGTCGCCCTCTCATAAATCTTGAAGGTTTTCTTGACTCCGAGGTCCGTATTGAAGAATCTCGGGCCAACCAGTGTGTTGCGTTCCATCTGCCCAAGAGCCGGCCCTTGGCACCATAAGCCCATGTTGACGCTCGCGGGGCAGGGCAGCGCCGACGTATTAAGCATGGCCCACTGGGTTGAGGTCAAGGCACCCCGCCACGGTTCGATATTGCGGTTGTAGGCATTCGCAATCGTGCCTGGACCGATGTAGTTTGCCCGGTCGTTAAATTGGCCGTCCTTGTTGCTGTCCACGGCACTATTAAAGACGTTAAAATCAGCTCCCGTCTGCCAGGACACTACCCCCGACACGTTCCAGCCACCAAGCCACCGATTGGTCTTCGCGAACGGCAGGTCGTAAACGACGGTGCCCACGATCCGGTGCGTCACGTTAAAGTCGGCTGGCCCGTAGTCGAAGTGAGGATTCATGCTCTCGGTCGGATAGCCCGTGGCGGCGTTTACGTTCTTGGTGGTGAAGGTATCGCTGATGTCATCCATTGCCTTGGCATAGGTGTAATTGACGTTAAACTGCACCCCCTGTGAGAACCGCTTGCGCAACGTGGTTTGGAATCCGTGGTAGTTCGAGTCGCAGCAGTTCGTACGGAAACTGATGTTGCCGAGGTTCGGGTTCACTAGCGACTTTGCGTATGGGCCGCCGGAGTTTTTTCCGTCGTAAATGTTCCGTCCGAGAATGGCGGTCAACTTGTGGCCAAACGTGCCCACATAGTTCGATTCCCACACCATGTCCTTGCCGATTTGGTACTGCACACCGAAGTGTACCTGCTCGTAGTACGGCGTCACCAGGTTCTGGTCCATCGCGCGGATGGACGGAGTCAATTTGTGGATCAAGAAGGTGTCGTTGCCGGCGAGAGTGTACGGATTGGTCACCAGCGTCTTGGCGATAGTGTTGTCAACCGGAATTCCAACGACTAGAGCACCCAGTTCGCCAATCGCGAAGAAAGGTGGATTGAAGCGAATGTTCTCGAAAACGTTGTTGTAGATACGGTCGTAGTTAATTCCGAATCCGCCTCGTACGACGATCTTCTGGGTCCCGAGAACGTCATACGAAAAACCAACCCGCGGTCCAAAGTTGTTCAGATCTTTGTTCCACAGGTCATGGTTCCTCTGCTGCACGGCGCCGGTGGTGAAACCCGCGTAGTACCCGCTACTCGACGATGGCCAAAAGGGGTTAGCAATAGCGCCGCCACAAATGGCGGGGTTCGGCGTTGTTGGGCAAGGATTTGGTTGTACAACCGGTACACCCTGGTAGAAATTGGCATCGAGCCCTTGCTCGAAATTGTGCGGGACTCCGAAGTACTCCCAGCGCAAGCCCAGGTTCAGCGTGAGGTTTGGCCTGACGCGCCAGTCGTCCTGCAGATACATGGCTACCTCGTTCGCTCGAAATCCACGATAGTAGATCGGCAATTGACCATTGGTGGGGTTGACGGAAGCAAACGTTTCTAACATCGACCCGTAAGCCGCTCCGCCGAGGTAGTAGTTTTCCCAGTTGTTGGTAAAGGTGGCGTCGGTGAGGACATCCTCTATATCGTTGTCGATGTTGTAGCCGTTCCTGTAGGAATCAAACGAGCTTCCGTTGCGGGTGCGTGTGTATGAGCCGCCGCCCTTGAAGTTGTGCTTGCCTTTGGTTACCGAGAGGTCGTCTTTATAGACGAATTCATTCTCGGTAAACAACTGGGGTTCACCGGCGCTGTTGCCGAAGCCGAAGTTAGGCGAATCGAAGGCGGTGAGCGTGCTCGGCATTCCCGCAACCGTGGGGTCGCCCGGGAAGTTTGAGGTATGGCGGACATAAGCCATGCGTGCCTGGTTCAGAATCGTCGGACTGAACGTGTGCGTCCAAGTCACACCTGCATTCTGTGCTCGCGCGGGGTTATATGACGTCGGCCCAGCTTGATTGTTGCCGCCAAACGGAACGGTGGTGTCCACGTTGTCATAAAGATAGGCGACGTTGAGCTGATCCTTAGGTCCGATCTTGTGATCAAACTTGGTATCGTATCGCATCTGGTTCAGAATCGTTGGCTGCGATATGACAGTCGTCCCGTATACATTCACCGGGTAGATCACCGCCGGGGTGCCCAGTACGTTACACCCGCCGGTCCATAGGCCTTCGCCCACTTGTCCGCCCGTGGGTAGAACGCCATTGGGGCAATTGACGTTAGGGTTGTACACCAGCGGTTGAACAGTACAATTCGCCGCTCCCACAGTGCAGAGCGGGATTGGCTGCTGGGCAAGCATCCCCGTGAAGACTGGGCCAAGAGTTGAATTCGGAGCTTGAGCAGCCGAGTTCGTGGAGAAGGCACCTGGGCATGACGCCCCCGTGAACGCGTTGCACAGACCAGTTGTGTTCGGGTTGTTGACATCGTATGGCCCAGCGTAAGCACCGGTGCCTTCCATGAACTGCGCGAACTGACCATCTTGCACGAACTGGACAAAGTCCGGCGTAGTCGTGTTCACGCTTAACGGACTACCGATGCGCAAACGCTGCGATTCCACGGTGAAGTAAAAGAACGTTCTGTCCTTGATGATGGGACCACCAACCGAGCCGCCAAACTGGTTGCGGATGAGGTGGTCCTGGGTGCCCGTGTGGTCGGAGAACCAACTATTCGCCGCCAAAGCCTGAATACGGTTGTACTCGAAAAGAGAACCGTGCCATTCATTGGTCCCGCCCTTAAGCACGGTGTCGGTCACGAATCCGCCAGCCTTGCCATATTCCGCCGGCGGCACGCTGTCAATTACTCGGTATTCCTCGATGGCGTCGGGAGAGATAGTGGTGTTCGATCCACCGGCCCCCGGGCCAAGACTCCCGCCGCCGCCCAGACCCTGATCGTTGTTATCAAAACCTTCCACCTCAAAGTTGCCACTACCGCTGCGGGTGCCGTTGACGGCTGCGCCGCGGTCGGTGGTCAGCATGGCGTTGGCTGCGGGCTCGGCACCCGGCAGCAAGCCCACGAAATTATTCGAGTTGCGCGCCTCCAGCGGCATGTCCTGCCATACCATGCGATTCACATTCTGGGATAGCGCGGAGTCTTCGGTCTGCACCAACTGCGCTCCGGCTTCGACTGTCACCTGCTCGGTGGCCGTGCCCACTTCCAACTTAATATCGCGAGTGGTGATCTGACCCACCGTGGTCACAATGTTCTGAACTTTCACCGACTTGAAGCCCTTGCTCGTCACTTCCAGGGTGTACGTACCCACGATCGGCAGCGCCGGGAAGTTGTAGGTGCCAGCCGACGTCGTCACCGTAGTACGCACTTCGCCGGTCGCAGTCTGGGTGAGCTTAAGCTCAACGCCCGCAACCACAGCGCCGGTTGTATCCGTTACCTGACCGGTCAGTGCGCCTTGTCCACCTTGCGCGAAGGCTCCAACGCTAAGGGCTAGTACGACGAGTGCCAGCAGGGTGTAGGTCCAAATGCTGCGGAATGAAGATTCCATTTCTGTTTCTCCTCTGAATCTGGAAATCTTAGTTGCGGTGAATCAGGTTACTTGACTGCTCGGGGAGGGTCCAACATCAGCGCACAGCCCCACGAAACTCTTGCATGATAACTGCTGTTCGAATGCAATCAACATTCCAAAACGTACCCGAGCAACGGCCATATTTTTCAATGACGTACATTTACACAGGCGCGTCTATACATTTTTCGGGAGGGATGCCACCGATTTATCTATGGAAAGATGTAGATTGACGAGTGAGCTACGATCAAGACAATCCCGCTATGACCACACGACACAAAGTCGTTAGAAAAGCCGTCAAAGAAGATTTGAGGCGCGACGGCGAGCCCACCGTCGAGGCGGGCGTCGGATCGAGGGTCGCCTCGAGCTTCGATCTCGGCGTCGACCTCTTTAATCGCTCTCATTTCTTCGACGCTCATGAAGCTCTTGAGGACGTCTGGCGCACCCTGCGTCGCGATGAGCTTTCTGGCAGATGTCGCCGTCTGCACATGCAGGGCATGGTTCAACTGGCGGTCGCCTTTCACCATGAGTCCACGGGCAACTACATTGGGGCGCGATCGGTGCTCGAGCGTGCTCTGCGCAATCTCGATGGCGCCGACGCTTCATTTCCCGATCTCGATTTCGAGCCCTTGCGCGCGGAGTTGACGAAGTGGCGGAAACATTTCGCCGGCACAGCTCCGCGACCGAAGCTTCCCCAGATCGTCAGACGCAAGATTGTCAAACGCAAGACTGTCAAGCGACAGCTGGTCAAACGCAAGACCGTCAACCGCAAACTCGCACCGTGACCCGCCCGATCAGCATCCACAATAAGCCTGCTAAAATCTCGTCAGTGAAATCCATCTCAACGCCCGCTCGCAGCACCGCGCCGGAGTCCGTTCCGCTGCTTGATTTGCGCCGGCAGTATGAGGGCATCCGCGAAGAAGTGCTGGCCGCGATCGCGCGAGTGTGCGATTCCCAAAGCTTCATTCTTGGCCCCGAAGTGGAGGCGCTGGAGCGCGAGATTGCCGCGATGACGGGAGCGGCGGACGCCGTAGGTTGCGCATCGGGGACAGAAGGACTCTGGCTCGCGCTGGTCGCCGCCGGCGTGAAGCCAGGAGACTCGGTCATCACCACCGCATTCAGTTTCTTCGCCTCGGCGAGCGCGATTGTCCGCGCAGGTGCCACTCCGGTATTCATGGACGTTGACCCGGGCACGCTGAATCTGGATCCGGCGGGCATGGCTCGACAATTGCATGAGCGGCAATTGGGCGAGGGGCAATCGGGTGAGCGGAAATTGCGTGAGCGTCAATCAGCAGCCGTTCGCGCCATTCTTCCCGTCCACCTTTACGGACAGTGCGCCGACATGGATGCCTTCGACCGCATCGCACAGGAATTCGGCGTTGCCATCGTTGAGGACGCCGCGCAGGCGATTGGCGCGGAGTGGAACGGGCGCGGCGCCGGCTCTCTCGGCGTGACCGCAGCCTTCAGTTTCTATCCCACGAAGAACCTCAGCGCTTATGGAGACGCGGGCATCGTCACCACAACTCATCCCGAGATGGCGGAGCACATGCGGCGGCTGCGCAATCATGGCAGTCCGCGGCGCTATTACCATCATGAATTTGGCTGGAACGGACGCATGGACGCGATTCAGGCCGCGGTGCTGCGCGTGAAGCTGACGCATCTCTCCGATTGGAATCGCAGCCGTCGGCAACACGCCGCGACCTACGACCAGCTCTTTGCCGACTCGGGACTCACTGCCGGCCACGCGTTGTCAGATGATTCCAACCCAGGCAGCACGCCGGTGCGCTTGCTGGCGCGAACTCCGCAAGCGAAGCATGTATTTCATCAATATGTGATTCGCGTGCAGCGGCGTGACGAGCTGCGCAAATTTCTCGCGGAGCGAAAGATTGGGTCCGAAGTTTACTACCCACTGCCGCTGCACTTGCAGCCCGTGTTCTCTTATCTCGGGTTGAAGGAGGGCGACATGCCGGTCGCGGAGCGCGCGGCGCGCGAGGTGCTGGCGTTGCCGATGTTTCCCGAGCTCACCGGGGACGAGATGCGGTGGGTAGTAGAGAGCATCGCCGAGTTCTACAGCTGAAGGCCTAAGAATGAAAGATAAAGATTAAAGATAAAGATTGTCATCTTAAGATAAAGATTGTCATCCTGAGCGAAGCGAAGGACCTCATGCTACTCGGCACCTCGGGGGCGAAATGCCCGTCGAGACTGGTCACCGCTTCCGCGTCGCTCGCTTCGGCGAGGTTCTCACCGTTCTGCCCGGCTGCTCTCCCGGGGCCAGGACGCGTCGCACAATGGGTGTGTTGAGTTTGTATTTCCTCACGCTGATGTTGCCCTTGTCGTCTCGCACGCGAATCACGAACACCGGCAACACTCCTTCTTTATCGAAGCTCTCGTGAGCCACGGTTACCGGCAGGATGCCTTCCATGCGCTCGCGATAAGCCGTCTCGTAGCGATGGCGTTTCAGGTTCCAGGTGAAGACGCGAATCTGATTGAAGTCGAAGGGCAAGCCATCCTTGGGTTCGGTGAGGACGGTCAGATACTGCGCGACTTTCTTGTCTTTATCCTGAACCTCGTCCAGCACAAAGTAGGCGACAATGCGCTGGCCTTCCGCGTATTGGGCAACGTCGAGCGGGACGTCGAGATCGATCATGCGCGCCAGCACCCAGCCGATACGGTTGTGGGAGTCACGCACCAGCCACCAGTCTTCGATTATGGGAGCGGCCTTCTTGTCCTGATCTTTCGCTTGGGTTTTCTGCTGCGCTTTTTCTTTCTCATTCTCATTATCATTGTTCGTGCCCGCCACGTTCGTGCCCGCGGCGGCCGTGGGATGTTGAGGCGCTGCCCCAGTGCCTGGCTTCTCCGCTGTACCTCGCTTCAACAAGGCTAGCTTCTCACCCGCGGTAATCTGATAAAGGTGTTCGGAATCGCGTCCCGGCTCGACGTGCAGATTGGTGTCATTGCGGGTTGCTCCCTGCGCCTGCACGGGATCATTCTGGTTGTCGGCGGTCAACTTCTGGATCTGATCGAAGACCGCCTGACCTACGAGGTAGCGCTGTTCCACCCATCCCGTGACGCCGGTTGCGGTACGCACCTTGACGAAGCGGCGGTCATGATCGAGCACTTCGACGCGGTCGCCATTCTTCACCACTCCAGTTTTTTCGTAGACGGCGGCAACGCGATCGCGCAGGATGGCTTGCACGCCGGAAACGTACGCAATCTCAAGCACGTGGCCGCGTCCGCGATTACAGGCTGAGAATAATATCGCGCTGACCAGACAAAGCGCGACCGACGACGATCGAAGAAGAGATGTTGGGATGAACTTCACCGGGAGCTTTTACTATAGCGCGGCGCGTACGTGCTGGAAAGAGAACAGCTGCGCGGCGGCGGGAATTCCAAGTCTCAAACCCAGGTCTCGAAAAGCGCGAAACCCGGGGCACCCATACTCTTGACCGCTAATTCGCCGTCACATTAATGGTGGCTGTGAGGTTCGTTTGAGGATAGCTCACCACGATCGTGTACGGGTTTGGCGGCGTGCCTGCAATCGCGGTACAGAACACGGGGTCTGTGCCGTTCACGCAATTAATATAGGTCGTGTTGCTGGAGGTGAATATTGCGCTGCTGGTGACGTCTGTGCCTCCATTTGCCGTTACGACGAATCCGACTGGGTTGGTTCCCCCGGCGGCGCCGGTGAAGCTCCAGGTATTCGGAGTAACCTTCAGGCTGGAGACGATAATGTAAACAGTGGCCGACGCTGTCGCGCTCAGACCCTGCGCTGAGGCTGTCACCGTCGCCGTGCCCAGACTCTGCCCCGTGGCCACTCCAGTGGTTTCGTCGATCGACAGCACGTCGGGAGTATCGCTCGACCACGCCACGCCGCTCGTTATCTGGGTTTGGCCCCCACCGTTCTGGTAGGTGCCCCACGCCTGCAACGTCGTCGTCTGATTGAGAATGACATTTGGGCTGGGCGGTTGAACCGCAATCGACAAGAGGGAGTTAGCGGGGAAGAACCCTCGGCAACTGACCCCAAAGGCCAGTGCGACCAGAACCGTGAAGGCCAGCGTCAACGCCAGCTTGCGCCCTGTAAACATACGCCCCGTAAACATAGGATGATCGCCTCTGATAGCGTGATTTTAGCAGAATGCGCGGGCCGCGACCGCCGCTCGATAGTGCATGGCTGGAGTCGTACCTTCGTCCCCAGCCCTCGCCGCGTGCCTTCTCGAATATAGGGAACGGGGCGCGATTTGGAACTTGCGCGGGGTTTTGTAAAACCTTGTCATCTGCAATGAGGCGCAAGACCAAAAGACCCATGAATCTGCCGACACCAGCGCGGTGCATAGGTCCTTCGCTTCGCTCAGGATGACAAATTTGAGGGCAACCCACGCTCTGATCGTCACAATTCCAATGTACGAAGCTCACTGATTCGTCAGCTTCCTGGAGGCACAATCACAAAACAAGAGGGTGTCATCTTGAGCGGAGCGAAAGACCTATGTATTCCCGCGAGCGTCGATGCTATTACGTTTACATACTGTCGGACCGCTCCAAGACGCTTTACGTCGGCGTTACAAACAATTTGCGGCGACGGGTTTGGGAGCACAAGTTTGGCAACGGATCGGAATTCTGCAAACGCTACAAGATCGATCGGCTGGTTTACTACGAGAGCTTCGATGATGTGCGCAATGCGATTGACCGCGAAAAGCGCATCAAAGGGTGGCTTCGAATTAGGAAAATTCAATTGATTGTTGGGGTGAATCCCACGTGGAGCGATTTGAGTGAAGGCTGGTACGAACGGCATCCCTACGCGCCCGAGAGTGCATAGGTCCTTCGCTTCGCTCAGGATGACAAATTTGTGGGCAGCCCAGGCTGTGAATTGTCACAATTTCGGTTTACGAAGCTCACTGATTCGGTAGTTTCCTGGAGGCACAATCACAATCCAAGACGGTGTCATCTTGAGCGGAGCGAAAGACCTATGCATTCCCGCGCGTCGATGCGATTGCGTTTACATAATGTCGAACCGCTCCAGGACGCTCTACGTCGGCGTTTCAAACAATCTGCGGCGGCGGGTTTGGGAGCACAAGTTTGGCAACGGATCGCAATTCTGCAAACGCGCCGCTCAGAAAGACAACGTAATTTTGAGAGCTAAGAGCTAGCTCTACTTCGGCCGCTTTTTCCCCGCATTCGCGATCCGCTCATCGATCGGCTTGCGGCTGGCGAAGCCTTCGTGAGTTCCGTGCCAATGCGCGATCGCGGGCTCGCCTAATTTCCAGCAGAGCAGCAGGATCTCGCCCTCCACCTTGCAGGGGAAATCCAGCAATCCTATATCGAGATCTTTTACCTGCACTCCCGTGGCGTCAATTTCGGCCAGAGCGTCTTTGACGCGGCGAATCGCCTTCTCGCGCTCGGCCTTGCGGCGCGCCAGATGGATCACATTGAGCAGGGTGCCGCCGTTGAGAAAAACGCGGTGCGCCGTCTCCTGCAACTCGCTGTCCACGTCTTCGATCAACTTCTTGCCGTGGATTGCCTGACGGAGCAGCGACTCCAGAATCGGCAACAGCGTCTGCGCTTGATCGAGGGTGAAGGTGCGGTCGGCCATTGTTTCTATTCTACTGGAATCGGAGGGAAAGGGGCGGGTCTCGCGGCACCTCTGCAGTTGGAGAGCCTGCGACCCATCAATTGGTCTAGAATGGCGGTAACAGTGGTTGTTTCCGGGGAGTATCCACATGTTGTCGGGGCGTGTAGTGTGCACACTTTTCTCTTCTCTCCTCTTCACCTGCATGTCGATCTGCACGCTCGCGACAAGAACGCTCGCGGCTCAAGAGGCGCCGATGCCTCAACTCACGCCAGGCTCCGAACGCAAACCGGCATCGGAATCCAGTAATCCCGCCCAGCCCGCACCTCCGCAGACCGTCGCGCTGACGGTCGCGAAAGGATCACCGTTGCAAGTCGCCCTGGATCGTGAAGTCGTAGTGAAGAAAGTGGGACAGCCGGTGCACGCGCGCGTTGTAGAGCCGGTCTATGCGTTTGATCACGTGGTCGTGCCCGTCGGTTCCGAGATTATCGGCAAGGTGACGAAGATCGAACCAACGTCTGGTGGCAAGCGTACCGAGGCCGCGCTCAATGCGGACTTCACCCCCACACGCAACGTCGAGGTTAGCTTCGATGAACTGGTGCTGCCCGATGGAACACGGTTCCCACTGCATACCAGCGTTACTCCCGGATCGGGTCAGATCATTGAGTTGGTAACGGCGAAAGACGCGGAAAAGAAAAAGAATGTGAAAGACATGGCGTCTCAAAAGACCGATGAGGCCAAGCAGCAAGCCCGCCAGGAATGGGACAACGCCATGAAACAGTTGAAGACGCCGGGCAAAATGCAGCGTCTGGAACGCTACGGCGAAGCGCAATTGCCCATTCATCGACAATATATTCCAGCGGGAACCGTTTACTTTGCCGAATTGCAAGAGCCGCTGAATTTCGGGAGCGAGGTGATGACCGTCCCCATGGCCTCGTCGATCGGCACAGCGCTTCCCGACGGAAGCGTGGTTCGCGCGCGCCTGATCACGCCGTTATCGTCGGCGACCGCGCATCAAGGCCAGGACATAGAAGCCGTGCTTTCGCAGCCCCTGATGGATGGTGAGCGGTTGATTCTGCCGCAAGGCAGCCGCCTGAAGGGCACGGTGAAGCAGGCGCAACCGGCGCGCCGCATGAAAAAGAATGGCCAGCTGCGCATCGCGTTTTCAGAGCTGGTTCCTCCCGATGGCATCGAACAAAAAGTTGTGACTACGCTCGAAGCTGTGCAAGCGGGCAAGGATGCCCACGTGAAACTGGATTCCGAAGGCGGCGCGGAGGCGACCACCTCGAAGTCACGTTACCTCGGCACCGCCGTGTCGCTGGGACTCGCCGCCGTGGCGGCAAGAGCGGGCCAGGATCATGATGGCGATGGTGGAAGCAACGGCGGAGGCGCCGGCGGTCTTGGCGGATTCAAGTTGGTCGGACTGGTGGTTGGCACGCTGGCGCGCTCCCGCACCTTCGGTCTGACCATGGGCGCATACGGCGCGGCGGTATCGGTGTACACGCACTTCATGGCTCGGGGACACGAGGTGGTCTTCCCCAAAAATACCGCCATGCAGATTGGCATCGGAACGCGCGCGTCCGAAACGACTCCACCGGCCGAAAACCCACCGGCCGAAGACCAGGCGCCACCGGCAAAACCTTCCGAGTCTGCAGGTCTGTTTGACTTGGATGGCTCGCGTAGCCCTGCTGCTCACTAGCAGCGTGCGGAAAAACTCGCCGTTGCACGTGCTTTTGAGTGGCGCAGGTTCACCGCCGCTACCCGACGGTTCTCAACCAATGCTGGCATACCGCCGTCACTGTGGTCATCATCCTTCTGGCCTGTCAATACTTGTCGCGCCCAATTTTCAGGCGATTCACTCGCTAACTTGCAAAACCATCCCACTGCACCTCAACTACGGTAAGTCCCCGTTACACTCACATAATTCTGAAATGAGTGAAAATGCCTGTTTTCGGAAGTTACTGCCGAGCAGGCCAAACCCAGAGGATGAGGCGATTTTTCCGTGCAGACTGTCAGTTTTGCCAGTCGGCGGGGTCGCATGGTGCCAATACAATTCGTGACAAAATGCGGTGCCTGGGTCGAGGGCGACCGTTCCTGCATCGGCGCGGCCCTCGCAAACCGACTGGAGTCAATCAAAGCACGACAATGAAAACTATCGGTACGACATCCCCAGAGCAGGCATAGAGAGTGCGGTCACAGTGACGGTTGCAAAAACATCAGGGCGTGATTCCTCCATCACTTGCGAATCGCAGTCAAGAGTCATCGAAAGGAGAACGATCATGACGCACTTTTTCACTCTGGTAGCGGATGGAGCGCTGGGGGTGACCCATGCTTAATAAGTCCGAGACACAAAGCAGCGCGCTCGATGCCGCATCCGTGAACCGTACGGTCCTGCCCGTCCCCGAGCCGCAGTATCCGCCGATCACCGAGCTTGATGTGCACAATGCACAAGCCCCGCCACGGTTCCAGGTGAAAGCGCCGAAGGGCGCGCCCAACGTGGTGGTCATTCTTCTCGACAACTTTGGCTTCGGCGATGGGTCAACGTTCGGGGGACCAATCGAGATGCCGACGCTGGACCGATTGGCCAAGACCGGGCTGCGCTACAACAATTTCAAAGTTCCTCCGTTGTGCTCGCCCAGCCGCGTGGCTTGCCTCACTGGCCGCAATAGCCATAGCGCGAACTTCGGTGTGATCTCGGAAATTGCCACTGCTTTCCCGGGGTACACCGCGATGCGTCCCGCCAGCGTTACGATGTTGCCCGAAATTCTGCGGCTCAACGGCTATAACACCGCCATGTTTGGCAAATGTCACGAGCTGGGACCTTGGGAAGCCAGCGCTGTCGGACCGTTCGATCGCTGGCCCATGAATAGCGGGTTTGAGCGATTCTACGGCTTCATGGCTGGCGAGGCTGACCTCTTTCATCCGGTCATTTACGACAACATGAACAGGGTGGATATGCATCCTGCCCCCGATTACTACGCCAGTACTGACATCACCGACAAGGCCATCGAATGGGTGCGATCCCAGCATTCCTTGGCCCCCGACAAGCCATTTTTCGTCTATTACTCCGCCATTGGCACTCATGGCCCGTTCCAGGTGCCCGAGACGTGGCGCGACCGGTACAAAGGCAAGTTCGACCAGGGATGGGACCAGGTGAGAAAGGAAACGCTGGCCCGCCAGATCAAAATGGGAGTCGTGCCGCCGGGTACGGAAGCCGCCCCCAAGCCGCCTGGGATTCAGGAATGGGACGACTTGACGGCCGATGAGAAAAAGGTCTTTGCCAGGTACATGGAAATCTATGCCGCCTTCGGCGAGGTGACCGACTACGAAATCGGGCGGTTTTTGGACGGGATCGAAAACCTTGACCTGATGGATAACACCCTGGTCTTCTACATTACCGGCGACAATGGCTCGGTTTTCCAGGGTGGTCCCATTGGTGCGTTCAATGAGCTATCCGTGTTCAACGGACTGCCAGAGCCGCTTGACGTAGCGCTGAAAAACCTGGACAAGTTCGGCGGCCCGCAATCCCACATTTTGTATCCCAACGGTTGGGCCTTCGCCGGTGCCACGCCCTTTGCCTGGGGCCACCAAGTGGCCTCCTACGGCGGCATCTGCCAACCAATCGTGATCCATTGGCCGAAGGGCATCGAGGAAAAGGGTGGCCTGCGTACGCAGTGGTACCACATGATTGATATTGTCCCGACGGTGTTAGAGGCAGTTGGGGTGCCCGAGCCAGAGGTCGTCTATGGCGTTAAGCAGAAACCCATCGAAGGCGTGAGCATGCTCGACACTCTTAATAATGCCCAGGCCAAGTCGCGCCACACCACGCAATACTTCGAGATGGCAGGCAACCGGGGCATCTACCAGGACGGCTGGTTCGCCACCACGGTGCACCGTCCGCCATGGGAGGCGAAGGCACGGGCTACATTTGAAAACGACAAGTGGGAGCTTTACGACGTGGAGAAAGATTTCAGTTGCGCGCATGACCTTGCCGCGAAATATCCCGACAAGCTTGAAAAACTGAAAGCAGTTTTCCTGGAGGAGGCCGTCAAGTACAACGTGCTTCCGCTCGACGACCGCGCCTGGGAGCGCTTCAACGCCGCCTTGGCGGGCCGTCCGGATCTGATGGAAGGTCGCACCGAGATGACGGTGTATGAAGGGATGAAAGGAATACCCGAGAATGGTTTCATCAACGTCAAGAATCGCTCCTTCGTGCTTTCGGCCGATATCGAAATCCCTAAGGCGGGCGCTGAAGGGGTAATCATCGCCCAGGGCGGGGAGATGGGCGGCTGGAGTCTTTATGTCAAGGACGGCGCACCCAGGTTCGCCTACAACTTTCTCGGGCGCGAGACCTCCAAGATCGTTGGCCCCGCTCCCCTGCCGGCTGGAAAGGTGATACTCCGCTTCGAGTTTGCTTACGATGGTGGCATGCCCGGCGCGGGAGGCAGCGGTTCGATCTTTGTCAATGGTGAAAAGGTCGCCACCGGCCGCGTCGAGCATACTCATCCGAACGCGTTTGGCGCGGAAACAACGGACGTGGGAGAAAACCTCTATACCGCCGTCAGCGACGACTACAAGGTGGGTGATAACAAGTTCACTGGCAAGATTAACAAGGTGATCATCCAGGTCGGCAAGTCCAACCTCAGCGAGGAGGCACAGAACGCTATCCAGGAAATGCGTTTCAAGAAAGCGCTGGCCGCCTAATCCTGTTTGAGGAAACGGGACCCGATCTCGGACTAGAACCAGAGCGACGTGATCAGTGTTGGCTTGTGCATCAACTGGCGAGAATGTATGGTCCGCCGCCGGACTGCAAGAGGTTTGAAGTTGGGCGAAAGACAGTCCGCGTAAATGTATTCGGCCTCTAAGTGGAGAATTCTCTCCGGGCACTGGATGATGATACGCACGCGCCGGTCGTTACAAATCCCTCGGTCACTAGGGACGCATTTTCGCCATCAGGTTTTCCGGCACGCCCTTGGGCTGTTCTTCTCGTCTTCTTCTCTCCTCAGCAGACCTTGGTAGAACTCTGTCTAACATCCGTCGTCGTGGCGGTGGAAAAGTGGAAAGCGTTTTGTGCTTTCCAAGCGCAGCGTCTTTTCCACGGCCATCAAGCAGCCGCCAGTTGCGGCAGCGGCTGATGTCGATAGTCTTGGCCGCTGGACAGCACGGCCCAGGCGATGCGCGCCAGTTTATTAGCAATTGCCACTACGACTTTGTTGTGTGGAGCACGCTGCGCCAGCCGCCGCACCCACTGCCCGAATCCTCCGGTGTCGTACTTGACGCGAAACAATACCGCGCGGGCACCGTGGATCAACATACGACGCAGATAGACATTGCCGCGCTTACTGATGCCGTACAGTTTTTGCTTGCCCCGGTGGAGTACTGTCGGGGCACCACGCCCACCCAGGCCGCGAAGTCGCGTCCGCGACGAAAGGCAGAGCCGTTGCCGATGGCGGCGACGGTGGCGGTGGAGACGAGCGGGCCGAAGCCGGGGATCTGCCGGAGTTGCCGGCAGCGTGCATCTTCATTACTGATGCGCTCAATCTCATCGGTGATCGCCTCGATCTCGGTCTCCGTCTGCTTCCACTCTTGCCACATGCGATCCAGCAGCCAGCGCAGGCGCGGGCTCAGGTTCTGCTCGGCATCTTCAATAACTGTGGGCAGGTTCTTGCGCAGATGGATGGGTTGGGCCGCAAACGTGATGCCGCGTTCCAGCAGGAATCCGCGAATCTCATTGATCAGCGCCGTGCGCCGCCGCACGAGCCGATCCCGCACGCGGTGCAGAGCCTGCCAGTCGAGTTGCTCCTGCGTCTTGAGCTGCGCAAAGCGCATGTTTTGCTTGGTCACAGCTTCCGCGATCGCTTCCGCATCGAGGAAGTCGTTCTTGTTCGACTTCCGATACGGTTTGACGAACTGCGCCGGGATCAGCCGAACCTGGTGCCCTTGCCCTCGCAGTGCGGCTCCCAAAAAGTGTGCTCCGGCACACGCCTCAAGCCCGACGAGCGAGGCCGGCAGGTTCGCGGTGTAGGCCAGCAGTTGCGGGCGAGAGAACTTCTTCCGCAGCAGAACCTTGTTGTGCTCTCCTAATGCAACCAGGTGAAAGGTGGTCTTGCCCAAATCGATGCCGATGGATGCGATGTGCATGTGATGATCCTCCTCATGTAAACTGCCGAGCTGCTTATCCTACTCGGCGGCGGACCATCTCATTAATCCCGTCTATTACACTCACCATGAGAACCATCCTCACGTGCCGCCTCTAGAGTCGCGACTGGAGTACTCTGGGCTGGCTGTTGTCACTTGTGCCAAGGAACACCTTCGTTGTTTTGCGGCGGTTTACGGCTGCGATAACTGGCGCATTTTTAGCATCGGCTTTAAGCCACTGAGGTGGCGACGCCGGCGCCGAAAGTTGCTTTGTCCGGTAGCTGCCAGACATCCGAAAAACAAACTTCAACGTTCGAGACTGACGGTCGGGATTTTAAAAACCCTCGACTTTTTTTCGTCACAATCAGCCGGTGTTCCCCATCACAGACATGGACCCAACCGCGCGACATAATGACCGCCGGATCGATGAATCCAGACGTGTGCCGCTTCTTGCCGTCTCTTTGAGGACCGGCTTAAAGAGCCGCCACAAATCCGACACAATCCCATTTTGGGACGCTCTTTGAAAACCAGATGCCGCCAACGGCGAAGCTAAGTCATTGATTAATAAATACTTTACCAGTAACTCATTTAAACTCAAAGATCTAGCGGGAATTTCCTCCTAACCCCATGATTCCATTAGCAGGGAGGAGGGGGGGGTATACCCATATGTACCATTTAGTTACTACCTCGAGGCGCGCAATGGAAGGCGCGGCAAGCCCCGTCTCCGGACCAGTTTTTCCGCAACCCGTGAAGCCGCGTCGTCAATCGATTTTCATTCAGCACGACTGTCATATTTGGATTGCAAGGGGGTCGGGAAAGGGCACTCGCCGCTCCTCGAGCGTGAGTGCAAGCGTGCTATTTTCAATGAACGGACATGGACGTGACGCCTCCACCGCTTTCCGAATCCACGCTTCCTGCATCCACTCCACGGAATATATATGTTTTTGGCCTGACATCGTTGCTCAACGATACCGCCAGCGAAATGGCGTATTGGGTTCTGCCCGCCTTTCTCGCGTCGCTCGGCGCCGGACCCGAGAAGCTTGGCATCATCGAAGGCATCGCCGAGAGTGTGGCCTCGTTCGCTCAACTGTTCTCGGGCTATGTAACCGATCATGTCTCCCGGCGCAAGCCCATCGTGGTTGCCGGATACTTTGTGGCCAACGCCGTCAAGCCGCTGCTGGCACTGGTTTCATCGTGGTGGCAAATTCTGGGAATTCGTTTTTGCGATCGCTTCGCCAAAGGCATCCGTGGGACGGCGCGCGATGTGATGGTGGCCGAGTCGGTGGACAAGTCGACTCTCGGATCGGCTTATGGCCTGATTCAGGCGATGGATTCGGCGGGAGCGATTGCCGGGCCGCTGCTCGCCCTGGCCGTGATCGGACGATTCGGGATGCGCGGCGTGTTCGCATCGGCAGCGATTCCGGGAGCGCTGTGCGTCATCGTCGCGTGGGTTGGAATTCGCGAGGTTCGCAAGGTAAAGGTAAAGGTAGTGGAACGGCGGGCGTCCGCGCCCGCCCAACCCGACTTGGCGCGCAACGAACTGCGCTCGGGTTTGACAGGCGCGGACGCCCGTCACTCCACTGACAGATCCGAGTGGCTGCCGGAATTGCCGCTCGGCTTTTACTATGTGCTGGCGGTCGTGACTTTGTTTTCTTTGGGAAATTCCAGTGATATGTTTCTCGTGCTGCGCGCGGGAAACATCGGCATTCCGGCTTCTCGGGCCCCGCTGCTCGGCCTGGTGTTCAACATCACGTTCACCCTGGCATCGTGGCCGGCGGGAAAATTCAGCGACCGTTTTTCCCGATCTGCCATCGCCGCCGCCGGATATTTCGTTTTCGCCATCGTTTATTTTGTCTTCGCGCTTGCCCCTTCCCAACTGGCAATCTGGAGCACGATGGCGTTCTACGGACTCTTTTATGCGCTGACGAATCCGGTGCTTAAGGCGCTGGTCGTGGAAAGCGTTACGGGTGACGTCCGTGGCCGCGCGCTGGGAATTTATTCTTTTCTCACGAGCGTGACCACGCTACTGTCGAGTGTTATTACGGGAGCCCTTTGGAAGGTCTATGGCCCAGCCGTACCGTTTTATTTTTCAGCCGGAATCGCGTGCGTGGCAGCGTTGGCGCTGCTGGCGCATCGTTCTCCGGCACGACAATGATTGGTAAGATTCTCACCTTTCGAAAAAGTGAAAGATGGGAGCTGTGTCCTACTGATATTCGGACCCAGCTTCAGCAGCGGATCGGCGCAACCAGAAATACGCGAGTACCAAAAAAGCTACGCCCGCTACGGAATCTAACGCAACATCCCACACGCTGCCCGTGCGCGACGGAATATAACTCTGATGCCATTCATCCAAGGCCGCAACAATGGCGGTTCCGAGCCATGACAACAGAATCGCGCGCAACAATAAGGCGTGGATTCGTCCGAGCGTGGCGCGCCAACCACGCAGCAACAGCAGGCTCAACATGCCATAGCCGACGACATGTCCCGTCTTGCGGAGGTAGTGATGGAAGACATCGAACTTGTACAAATCGATGTGGCCGAACAGACGCGTCGCGATCGTATACAGAAGACTGCCAGTATTTTGTGACGAGAAGTAATCGCTGGACTCAAAGGTAATGAGAACGATCCAGACAACGGCTGGCCACCAGGCGCGCAGTAGATTGGGACGAGACGCGGTCGCCGCCAAATTGGACGTCAATTCGGCCTCGTCGCTCATTCCGCCGCGTAGTTCGGAGCTTCGCGCGTGATCATGACGTCGTGCACATGGCTTTCACGGAGACCGGCAGCGCTGATGCGCACGAATCGCGCCTTCTGCTGCAATTCGGCCACGGTCTGGCATCCGCAATAACCCATGCCCGATTTGAGGCCGCCCACCATCTGATGAACGATCATCGCCACCGAACCGCGATACGGCACGCGGCCTTCGATTCCTTCCGGCACCAACTTGCCAAGACGGTTCGACTCCTCGCCCATCACCGGCATTGCCGTGGACGCGTCTCCATCGGAGTTCTGGAAGTAGCGCTCGCTCGAACCCGCAGCCATGGCTCCGAGTGAGCCCATGCCACGATAGGACTTGAAGGTGCGGCCCTGATACAGAATCAATTCACCCGGACTTTCGTCGGTGCCCGCAAACATCGATCCAATCATCACGGCAGAGGCTCCAGCCGCCAGCGCCTTGCTGATATCGCCGGAATACTTGATACCGCCGTCGGCGATGACTGGAACGCCTGAGTCACGCGTGGCCCGCGCCGCCTCGGCAATGGCTGTAATCTGCGGAACTCCGACGCCGGTTACGATTCGCGTGGTGCAGATGGAACCGGGGCCAATGCCAACCTTCACACCGTCCACGCCCGCGCGCACCAGGTCACAGGCGCCATCGAAGGTCGCTACGTTTCCGGCAATGAGCTCAACTTCGGGCAGCGCCGCTTTCACTTTCTTGACAGCTTCCAGAACCAGCGTGGAATGTCCATGGGCGCTGTCGATCGCCAACACGTCGACCTTCGCCTTGGCCAGTTCCTGGGCACGCTCCAGAAAATCGCCGGTCGCGCCGATCGCGGCACTGACGCGCAGACGACCCTTATCATCCTTGGCGGCGCCGGGATATTTCAGTTTCTTCTGGATGTCCTTAACCGTGATCAAGCCCTTGAGGTTGTACTTGTCGTCGACCACGAGCAACTTTTCGACGCGGTGCTCATGCAGAATTTCTTCTGCTTGCTCGAGCGTCGTTCCTACGGGGACGGTGATGAGATTCTTCTGGGTCATCACCTTGCTGATGGGAATATCGAAGCGTGTTTCGAAGCGGAGATCGCGATTGGTGAGAATCCCGACCAGTTTGCCATCTTTTAGTGTGATCGGTACGCCCGAGATTTTGTATTTCTGCATGACTTCGAGCGCGTCAGAAACCTTGGCATCTGGCGACATGGTGACGGGATCGACAATCATGCCACTCTCGGAGCGCTTCACCTTATCGACTTCGTTGGCCTGCTGGTCGATGGTCAGGTTGCGATGAATAATTCCGAGGCCACCCTGCTGGGCCAAGGCAATTGCCATGTGCGACTCGGTCACCGTGTCCATGGCAGCGCTGATGATGGGGATATTGAGACGAATGTTGCGCGAGAGCTGTGTCTGGGTGTTGGTGTTGGCGGGCACGACTCCAGAACGAGCGGGCAGGAGCAATACGTCATCGAATGTAAGCGCTTCGGGGACAGGAAAATGGATCATAAGATTTTGGATGAAACTTCTATTGTAGGGAGCGCCTAGACATCAGGCAAATGGTGGCGGAGGATGCGTGATGACAGTTAGATCTGGATCGGATGATCGGATGATCGAATCATTGGGTCATCGAAAATCAAAGACGCACGTCATTTCCGCCGCTTAGGCCCGAGATCCGGGGAGGGAAGTTTGCCAAAGGGCCTGAAACACGGTACATTCCGACCTATCCCCGAGTTCCGCTACATCCGTGGAGGCACTATGTTGCACCTTCCGTTGCGAACCGCCATCGCATTCGCTCTGATCCTCAATTTGGCGACCAGCCCAGTCATTCTCAGTGCGCAACAGGCGCCCGCGGATGTTCCGTCCATCACCATTCGAGTCAATACGCGGTTGGTGGTTTTGGATGTGGTGGTTTTGGACAAGAAAGGGCATCCCGTAACGGGCCTGAAGCCCGATGATTTCACCCTGGAAGAGAATGGCAAGAAGCAGAAGGTTTCTGTGTTCGTTCCACCCGGCATCGCCGACCGGGCTGTTGCGACGACGCTTGTGCCGACTGGTGTGCTTTCGAACCATCCCGAAAACGTGAGCCCCGCAGGGGTTCCGACCGTGCTGCTGCTGGATGCGGCCAACTCTTCTTTCACGAACCAATCCTACGCACGTTCGCAGATGTTGAAGTATGTACTTGAGCAGGGGCAATCGGGCCGTCCCATGGCGGTGTTGACGCTGACGAATCGGTTGAGCGTGCTGCAGCAGTTCACCAGCGACCCGCAGGTGCTGCTTACAGCCATTAAGAATTTCAATCCACAGCAACCGATTCTGCAGCCGGCAGCAGCTCGGCCGGAAAGCCACGCTTCCGCGGACTCGGTAGGATTGAGGGGAAGTTCCCCAGGCCAGTCCGATTACAGTGCTGCGATGGCTGCCCAAGCAGTTCAATCCTTTGCAGATCTCCAGATCGGTTTTGACCTTGAACGCCGCACTCTGATCACGCTGGATGCAATGCGTGCGCTGGCGCGGATGCTGGGTGGTCTGCCGGGACGCAAGAACGTGGTCTGGCTTACTGCCAACCTCCCGTTTGACCTGGTGCCGGAGGACCGCGCCATTACCGACGCGGAATTGGCGGCCGACCTCCCGAGCGTCCGCCAGAGATCGGCGAATACGATTGCGAGCGGCTCTGCCGCGGCGGAACAGCGCTCGCTCCATAACCAGGAGATCAAGGAAGCCGAAACTCAGTTGGCCAGCGCTGGCATCGCAATCTATCCGGTTGATATGCACGGCTTGATCAGTGGGATGGAAAGCTCAGCATCGCAACAGGGCTCAGTCTACAATGACACGGCACTCAGCAACCGAGCCACCGGTCGAGTTTCGAATCTTAATACGACGCATGGCACGATGGAAGAAATAGCCGCGGAAACCGGAGGCAAAGCCTACTTCAATGAGAACGAAATCAAGGACGGCGTTACGCTGGCGGTGTCTGATGAAAAAGCCTCGTACTCCCTGGGCTACTATCCAGAGAACAAGAAATGGGATGGAAAGCTACGCAACATCAAGGTGAGAGTGGATCAAGGCGACACTCAACTGCGCTACCGCAAAGGCTATTTTGCGATTGAGCCCGGTCCGGTCAAGGACCACAACTACGAACTGGACGTGGCCGCAGCACTGGCGGTCGATGCTCCTGCTACTCAGATCTCGTTTAAGGCGCAGGCGAAGCCTACCAACCCGGGTAAAATTCGGGTCGTTTTCCTGGTCGATGCCCACACCCTGACCGCAGAGGACGCTGGCGGCAATAATAAGAAGATGAATGTAAGCCTCTATGCTACGGTCTGGGGATCAGGCGATAAGAGTCTGGCGGCCCACAGCATCAAGGTCGACAGAGCATTCGACGCGGCCACCTATCAGCAGATTCTCGATCATGGCATGATGGTGCCGATTGAAATGGAAGTCCCTGCCGGTGGCACGGAACTTCGTTTGGCCGTGCTCGATAACAAGACTGGCCTAATCGGGACCGTCAGCGGACCGCTACCGCAGTAGCGAGAGTGGAGTAATAAAGAGGGCGTTCACTTTGAATTGCCCTCCGTATCGCTGAAATGTGTGTTGCTGAAATGTTTCCCGCGAGTTGAGACTTCGACGAACTACTCTTTCTTCTCGCTGCCCTCGGTCTTACCATCGGCTTCGTTGGCCGCCATGTTTGCTTGGGCCTGAGCTTCGGCGTCGGCGTGTTCCATGGCTTTGCGGTTCTCTTCCGCACGTTTGGCGCGGATTTCAGCGCGCTTCTGGCGCTTTTCATCGATCACCTGTTCGCTGCCCAGGAGTTCAATAAATGCTTTTTCGGCGCCATCGCCCTTACGCCAAGCGGTGCGAACGATGCGCGTATAGCCGCCCTTGCGGTCGCCGAAGCGGGGAGCCACGGTATCGAAAAGCTTGGTGACGGCTTCTCCGGTCATCAAATAAGCTGCCGCTTGCCGACGTGCCGACAGATCGCCCTGCTTGCCGAGCGTGATCATTTTCTCGACCGACGGACGCACCGCCTTCGCTTTGATCACGGTCGTCTCAATGCGTTCTTCCATGATAATGGACGTAACCATGTTGCGCAGCATGGCGCGCCGATGAGAGGTGGTTCGTCCTAGTTTGTATCCTGCAACTTTGTGACGCATGGTTGGTTCCCTCTTGATTGAGTGGGGGACGGGCGAGGACGCCCGTCGCTCCACGTTCTTCATTCCCAGATCACCGTCTCACAGATCGTTATCGCCGTAGGCGGACGCGGGCAGCACCTGGTTCGAAGTCGGTCCGGGAACGGCGTTGCCGTGCTCGTCGATCTTCATACCGAGGCTCAAACCCATCGAGGAAAGGATCTCCTTGATTTCGTTCAGCGACTTGCGGCCGAAGTTTTTCGTCTTCAGCATTTCGGCTTCGGTCTTCTGCACCAGCTCGCCGATGGACTGAATGTTCGCGTTCTTCAGGCAGTTATAGCTGCGCACGGAGAGCTCGAGTTCCTCGACCGAACGGTTGAGGTTCTCGTTCTTGATCTCCGGACGCCGCTCTTCGCTGGCCGACGCAGTTTCGATCTCCTCTTCGAAGTTGATAAAGATATTCATGTGATCTTTGATCAGCTTCGCGGAGAGTCCCAGCGCATCGCCGGGGGTGATCGAACCGTTGGTCCAGACTTCAACCGTCAGCTTGTCATAATCGGTAATCTGTCCCAGACGAGCGGGCTCGACGGTGTAATTGCACTTGCGCACCGGCGTATGCACAGAATCGATGGGAATGAATCCGATGCCCAGGTCATCCTCGAAATTGCGGTCGGCGGAAACGTAACCGCGCCCACGCTTCAGACGCATTTCCATTTCGAGTTTGCCGCCCTCGCTTACCGTCGCGATGTAGATTTCTTTATCGAGCACTTCCACATCGCCGTCGGCTTCGATCATGCTGCTGGTGACGACCCCTGGCTGATCGGCGCGCAGGTAAATTGCCTTCGGCCCGTCTCCGGCAAGCTTGAACGGGACTTGCTTTAAGTTCAGGATGATGTCGGTGGCATCCTCGACCACGCCCGGGATGGACTGGAATTCGTGCAGCACGCCTTCAATCTTCACCGCGGTAACGGCCGCGCCTTCGATCGAACTAAGCAGCACGCGCCGCAGGGCATTGCCGATCGTAGTGCCAAATCCGCGCTCAAACGGCTGCGCCCAGAACATCCCGTATTTGTCGGTTAGCGAACTTTGGTCGCTCGCCAGTCTTTTCGGTTTTTGAAAACCTCTCCAAAACATTACGTGTTCTCCTCTCGGCCATGTGGCTCCGCGGCGGCTCTCCGAAACGGCCCAGCTTCGGATCAAACGGCACTGCGGGCTGGTCTGGCGCGAATAGTAGGCCAAAAATCTACGGTAGAGACGGGGCAAAGCCCCGTCACCACACGCGCTTGTTACTTTGAATACAGTTCGACTATCAGCTGTTCGTTTACCGGCAACTGGATGTCTTCGCGTTTTGGCAGCGCGATTACGCGGCCTTTGTAGTTCTCGCGATCGATCTCCAACCACACCGGCGCCGGTTGATGGCTGGCAAAATCCCTGGCGGTTTCGAGTATCGGAATCTTGCGGCTGCCCTCGCGTATCTGGATCTCCTCGCCAACCGCGACCTCGTACGAGGGAATGTTGACTTTCTTGCCGTTGACCTGCACGTGGCCATGACGCACCAGTTGGCGTGCCTGACGGCGGGAAATACCGAAGCCGAGGCGGTAGACGACATTGTCGAGACGACGCTCGAGTGATTCAAGCAGCTTCGCTCCCGTGACGCCCTTCGAGCGGACCGCATTCTCGAAGTAGTTACGGAACTGGCCTTCCTGGGTGAAATAGATGCGTTTCGCTTTCTGTTTTTCGCGCAACTGCAGACCATAGCCTACAACCTTGGTCTTCTTGTCTTTCCCGTGTTGTCCGGGAGCGAAGTTACGCTTCTCGATAGGACATTTGTCGCTAAAGCACTTCGTGCCCTTTAGAAAGAGCTTGATGCCTTCCCGGCGACATAGACGACACACTGCATCGGTATAACGGGCCAAGTTATTCTCCTTTGTTAGATGACCGGTTTACAGGTTTGGCTTCACCCTTCGTCCCGGACGAATTCAGGTGTCAGGTCTCAGGCAAGTCTCGATTTTGCCGAGACCTGAAACCTGATTTTCTACACTCTTCGCCGTTTCGGCGGACGGCAACCATTATGTGGAATCGGAGTCGTGTCTTTAATCGACCGCACTTCAATTCCCGCCGAAGCCAGGGCGCGGACGGCGGACTCGCGTCCTGAGCCTGGACCGCTCACGCGAACATCTACACTACGCACGCCGTGATCGCGCGCCATGCTGGCGGCATTCGAGGCGGCCTGCTGCGCGGCAAATGGAGTGCCCTTACGGGAGCCGCGAAACCCGAGCGAGCCCGAACTCTTCCAGGACAATACGTTGCCACTCATATCCGTAATCGTGACAATCGTGTTGTTGAAAGAAGCCTGCACGTGCACCAGTCCGTGGGGAACGTGCTTGCGCTCTTTCTTCTTGAACGTCTTCTTCTTACCTTTTTTCTCGGGCGCCGCGGCGCCGCCTGCTGCTACTGGTTTTGCCATGTTTTAGAGTTCTCAGTTCTCAGTTCTCAGTTCTCAGTAAAACCTTCTCCAGAACTACTGGGTACCAGGTACTGGATACTGGGTCCTGTTCTTAAGCCTTTGCCGTCTTCTTCTTCTGTGCCACCGTGCCCTTGCGCGGACCTTTGCGGGTGCGAGCATTCGTATGCGTGCGCTGCCCGCGAACTGGCAGGTTGCGGCGATGCCGGAATCCACGATACGACCCGATTTCGATGAGGCGCTTGATATTCATCGAAACGTCTTTGCGCAGATCGCCCTCCACCGCGCCTTCGCCTTCGATGACCTGGCGGATGCGGTTGACCTCGTCCTCTCCCAGATCGGAGACTTTTTTCATGGGGTCAACGTTCGCTGCGTCCAGAATGCGCGCCGCGCGTGAATTGCCGATGCCGTAAATGTAAGTGAGCGCGATATTCGCGTGCTTGTTGCGCGGAAGATCGACGCCTGCAATACGTGCCATAGATTCCTAGTCCTTCCTGCTAACCTTCGGCTGCTACGAGCTTCGAGTCGCGAGCTTCGAGGAACCCGTTTTAGCTCGAAGATCAAAGCTCGCAGCTTTTTACCCCTGACGCTGTTTGTGTTTCGAGTTCTCGCAAATCACCCGCACTACTCCCTTGCGGTGGATGACCTTGCATTTGTCGCAAATTTTCTTGACCGACGCTCTTACTTTCATAACTCCTCATGTAGGGACAGCCGCCCTCGGCTGTCCAGCTGAGCGAAGCTCAGCACTTCACTTGTAACGGTACACGATCCGTCCGCGATTCAGGTCGTACGGTGAAAGTTCGACCGCGACTTTATCTCCTGGCAAAATGCGGATGAAATTCTTGCGCATCTTGCCGGAAACGTGCGCCAGTACCTGGTGTTTATTTTCGAGCTCCACCTTGAACATGGCATTGGGCAGCGGCTCCACCACCGTTGCCATCACTTCAATCGCGTCTTCTTTGCTCATTACCCTCCCAAATTCCTTGTTACTGCAGATCCTTCGCTTCGCTCAGGATTTCGGCAGCGGGCTCCCGCTTCGCTCACGCCCGCTAGACGCCTCAACTTCAATCGCGTCTTCTTTGCTCATCGACTCTTTAAAGAGCTGTTAGCTGTTAGCTCTTGGCTTCTACCTAACAGCTAAAAGCCAACAGCCCCTATTGCGTCAAAATCACCGGCCCCTGCCGCGTTACCGCTACGCAATGCTCGAAGTGGGCGCTGTAGCTTCCGTCTAGAGTCACGGCCGTCCACTTATCGCTCAAAACCCTGGTCTCGGGACCGCCCGAGTTCACCATCGGCTCAATGGCCAGCACCATGCCTTCGGTCAACTCCGCGCCTTGGCCCTTCTTCCCAAAATTCGGGATCTGCGGCGCTTCGTGCAGCTTCGTCCCTATACCGTGTCCTACAAATTCCCGCACCACGCTGAAGCCGTTGGCTTCCACATGCTTCTGGATCGCCGATCCAACGTGTCCAACGGTGTTGCCGATCTTTACCTGCTCGATGCCCTTGTACAGCGAGGCCTCGGTCACGTCGAGCAACTTCTTCAACTCGGGCGTCAACGTGTCGCCTGCCGGCACGGTGATGGCGGCGTCTCCGTAATACCCGTCGTATACGACTCCGCAATCGATGGATACGATATCACCCGTCTTCAGCGTCCGCCTTTCTGACGGTATACCGTGCACAATCTCTTCATTAATAGAGGTGCAGAGCACGCATGGATACCCGAAATACCCCTTGAACGCGGGCGCGGCTCCCAGTTCCTCGATCAGTTTTGCGGCGGCATTTTCCAGATCCATCGTAGTAACGCCGGCCGCCACGATCGTCCTCAGGTGGTTCAGAACCTGGCGGACCATCTTGCCGCTCCGCTTCATCTTTTCGATTTCTTCCGGCGACTTGCGGATGATCCGGTCTTCTCCAAAACTCATCATTTACTCTGGTATTCGTAAATTCGCATTCTTTAATGCGCTCTGAACTCACACTCGCAATTCAATCACTCCAGATTCAAGCGCTTGGGCCGCAGTGATTTTGACTTCCCAGACCCCGGCTTCGGAGTTACCGACCCCAGCAGCGGTTCCCGGTAACTATCCTGCGGATGCCGCTCCTGGTAATGCCTTTCTATGACACCCAAAATCTGCGCCGTAACTTCTTCCACCGGACGATCCGCATTGATTGCCACCAAGCGGCGTTGCCGGCGGTAGTAATCCGCTACCGGCCTGGTCTGGTTCTCATAGGCAGCCAATCGCTCCGAAATAACCTCGGCGCGATCGTCGTCGCGCATCACCAGCTTTGATCCGTCCAGATCGCATAACTCATCGACGGCAGGTGGCTGAGAGTGAATGTTATAGAGCCGTCCACAGGCGGGACACGAGCGCCGACCGGTAATCCGCAGCAATAACTGATTATAATCCACGAGCAACTGGATCACAACCGGCGGCGGACACGTCTCCGGGTTTCCCGAGTTTTCAAAGACCTCTTTTTCCAGGAAAGCATCGAGCCATCCCGCCTGGGCGGCTGTCCGGGGAAAGCCATCCAGCACAAACCCGCGTTGACAATCGGCGTCGCGCAATCGATGGGCGACGATGCCATACATCAACTCGTCCGGAACCAATTCGCCTCGCGCCATAATTGCCTTGGCTTCGAGGCCGAGTTCGGTGCCGCGCGCCACGTGTTCCCGCAACAGATCACCCGTCGATATCTGCGGAATACCGTAGCGCTCAACAATCTTTTTGGACTGCGTGCCCTTCCCCGCCCCGGGAGGCCCAAGAAGAATCACAGGTCCGATATTTCGCGCGGTCTGGTTGGCCGTCTCGTTGGGCATCGAAATGGCCCCTTTTACTCACATTTCCCGTCGCGGAAATTACGCCCGGCTCCGCGATTGCAGAATCAGTCTTCAGTTTTTCAGCATCCCGACGCTCCTCACTGGAAACTGAGAACCGGGAACTGAGAACTATCACCAGGTACGACGTCCGCGTATACGACCGCTGCGCGGCGTGAATCCATCGTAGTGGCGCATGATGAGCTGTGCTTCAATCTGCGTAACCGTGTCCATGGCAACGCCGACCACAATCAAGAGCGAGGTGCCGCCAAAATAAAAATTCACTCCCAAACCGTTTGTGACCCAGGTGGGCAGGTTCTCGAAGATTCGCCCCAGCAACGGGAGGTGGTTCAGCTTGATGCCCGCAATCATCCACTCGGGAATCAGCGAAATCAGAATTAGGTACAGCGCGCCGACCAGCGTGATCCGGGTAAGAACATCGTTGATAAAATCCGAAGTGCGCTTGCCGGGCCGGATGCCGGGAATGAAACCTCCCCACTTCCGCATGTTATCCGCAACCTCGTTCGGGTTGAACACGATCGAGATATAGAAATACGCAAAGAAAATGATGCCCAGGCAATAGAGCAGCGTATACAGGGGCTCTCCCCAGCGCATCGCGTCGAGAATCGGACCGACAACCTTGTTGTTGTGGAAGGCTGCGCCGAGCATTTGGGGCAACGCCAGAATTGATGAGGCGAAGATCACCGGCATAACCCCACCAGCGTTCACGCGGAGGGGCAGGTGGGTCGATTGCCCGCCCATCACCTTGCGTCCGACGACGCGCTTGGCGTACTGGACAGGAATGCGGCGCTCGCTGCGTTCGACGTAGACGATGAAGGCGACGACCGCGATCATCAGCACGAGAAGCATCAGGATGGCTGGAGCCGTGAAGACTCCCCAAGCCGAGGTGCTAGCCTTCTGATAGAGATCGGCGATGCCGCGCGGCAGTCCGACGACAATGCCGGCAAAGATCAGGAGCGACATGCCGTTGCCAATGCCGCGTTCGGTAATCTGCTCGCCCAGCCACATGATAAAGGCGCTGCCCGTGGTCAGCGTGAGCATGGTCATGAGGATGAAGCCTGGACCGGGAGTGTTCACGAAGTCGCCAGCTTTTTGCAGGCTGATGGCAATACCGAATGACTGTACCGCGCTTAAAATCACGGTGAGATAGCGCGTCCACTGCGTGATTTTCTTGCGGCCGAGTTCGCCTTCCTTCTGCAGCTTAGCCAGCGGCTCATAGACCACCGTCAGCAACTGCAGAATGATCGACGCCGTGATGTACGGCATGATGCCCAGCGCGAAGATGGTAAGCCGGCGCAGGTTGCCGCCGCTGAACAGATCGACAAAGCCGAGCACGGAGCCCTTGTTCTGCTCAAAGAACTGCGCCAACCGGTCGCCATTGATCCCGGGCGTCGGGATGTGGCCGCCGATGCGATACACCGCGAGCAGGCCGAGCGTGAATAAGACGCGCTTGCGTAGATCAGGAACGCGGAATATGTTCGCCAGCTTTTCGAGCATTACTGCAAGACCTCAAACTTGCCGCCAGCCTTGGTGATTTTTTCCTGTGCGGACTTCGAAAACTTGTGTGCGTGGACAGTAATTGCGGTCGTCAGTTCTCCACCACCAAGGATCTTGACCGGTTGCTTGCCACCGACCACGCCGGCTTTTTTCAGAACTTCGGGGGTAATTTCGGTTTCGCCAAGAGTGGCCAGACGATCGAGGTTCACGACATCGTATTCCTCGCGGAAAATGTTCGTGAAACCGCGCTTCGGAATACGCCGGTGCAGCGGCATCTGACCGCCTTCAAATCCGCGTATCAGTCGCGCGCCCGAGCGGGACCATTGTCCCTTGTGGCCGCGCGTAGAAGTCTTGCCCATGCCGGAGCCCATGCCGCGTCCGACCCGCTTTTTCTTTTCCGTGGACTTTTTCGGTGCTCGTATTGTCGATAAATTCATAAACGTCTCTCTAACCCTTTGTCATCCTGAGCGAAGCGAAGGACCTGCTGTTCGTCTCAGGACGGCCACTCGCGGCGCTTACGCCTTCACGATCTCCACCAGATGCGGGACCTTCTTTACCATGCCGCGGATCGCCGCTGTGTCCGGCCGTTCGATCACCTGGTTCAGCCGGGTGAAGCCGAGCCCTTTGATAACTTTCCGGTGCTTTACCGGAGTGCAGATGATCGACCGCACCCACTTCAACTGCAGCTTCCCCGCCACCGATTTCGATGTCTTGGTTGTCATTTCACTTCCCCGTCTAAACGCCAGTAATTGACAGTTTGTAATTGCTTCGGTTCTAACTTGCAAATTACAAATCACCAATTAAATTGTTTCTATAACTCCTCTACCGACTTACCTCGCAGAGCGGCAACCGCTTCCCGGCTCTTGAGCTTCTTGAGCGCTTCGAAGGTTGCCTTGATCACGTTGTGCGGATTGTTGGTGCCGATCGACTTGGTCAACACATTCTGAACGCCCGCGGATGTCATCACCGCTCGCACCGCTCCGCCCGCAATCACGCCTGTGCCTTCCGGCGCCGGCTTCAGCAGCACCATGCCCGAGCCAAAACGTCCCAGCACGGTATGCGGCACTGTGGTCTGCGTGAGGTTGATCCGCATCAGGTTTTTCTTCGCCGACTCAATCCCCTTGCGGATAGCCTGCGGAACTTCCTTCGCTTTGCCCGATCCGAAACCGACCACCGCCGCCGAAGGATCGCCAACCACCACCAGCGCCGCGAACGACATGTTCTTGCCGCCCTTAACCACTTTCGTGACCCGGTTAATGGAGACCACCTGATCTTTTAACTGGAACGAACCCGCATCGAGTTTTTTCGTTACTCTAGCCATTCTGAATCCCGTAACTCTCTAGTTGTCAGAATTCGGAGTTCTTGGTCTTCAGCTTTTCACTGAGAACTGAGAACTGAGAACTGAGAACTGTTTTAAAATTGCAGTCCCGCTTCGCGCGCCGCATCGGCCACGGCTTTGACCCGGCCATGGTAGATGTAGCCACCGCGATCGAATACCACCTTGGTATAGCCCTTTTGCTTGGCCAGTTCGGCAATCTTCTTCCCCACCATCTTCGCCGATGCCACGTTGCCGCCGGTCACGCGTGCGTCTTTTCGGTCGTCCGCCGTCGAAGCCGCCGCCAGCGTGACGCCCTTGAGGTCATCGATCAACTGCACATAAATATGGTTCAGCGACCGGTACACATTAAGCCGCGGACGCTCCTCGGTACCCATCACTTTCTTACGGATACGATCGTGAACCCGCTGCCGTGTCTGATTCTTTGAATTGATTCTCAGCATCTTAAAACCCTCAAATCAGTCGCTAGTCGACTCAGATCCCTTACTTCGTTCGGGATGATCGCGGCGGGCTCGTTCTTAGCCTGCCCTGAGCAACTGAGCTTGCGAAGTTGCCGAAGCGCCCGCCAAACGCGATCACTTTGCTCCCGTCTTGCCAACCTTCTTCTTCAAGCGCTCGCCGGCGTAACGCACACCCTTATTTTTATAAGGATCGGGTGGACGTAACGACCGCATCTCCGCCGCCACCTGGCCGACTTTCTGGCGATCAATCCCGTTCAGGGTCAGTTTGGTCAGCTTCGCATCCACGGCGCAATCCACGCCGGTGGGCAGTGGATACTCGATGGGATGCGAATATCCCAGGCTGAACACCACCGTGCCTTTGCCCTTCATCTCGGCGCGATAGCCAATACCGACAATTTCGAGATCCCGCGTCCAGCCCTTGGTCACGCCATCGACGGCGTTATTGACCAGCGCGCGCGCCAATCCATGCACCGCGGCCTGCGAATCGCTTTCGCGGATCGCCACCAGGTTGCCGTCCTTCTGCTCCATTTTGATGCCGGACGGAAGAGGCGTATCCAGCTTGCCTTTTGGCCCCTGGACCGACACCGTATCGTTTTCAATTTTAACCGTCACGCCCTTCGGGATCGCGATCGGCTTCTTTCCAATTCGTGACATGGCTTTTAGCTCTCAGTCGTCAGTTGTCAGTTGTCAGTTGTCAGTAAGAGCCTTGCCGCAGTTACTGAAAACTGATAACTGACAACTGATAACGCCTCTCTACCAAATCTCGCACAACAATTCGCCACCGAGACCCTGACGGCGCGCCTGGCGTCCCGTCATCACGCCTTTCGGCGTGGTCAGGATGTTGATTCCCATCCCGCCCAGCACCCGTGGGATCTCGGTGCGGCGCACGTAAACGCGGCAGCCCGGACGCGATACGCGCGCCAGGTTCGTGATCACCGCTTCGTTGTTGTTGCCGTACTTCAAGTACACGCGGAGGACCTTGTGACCCTCTTCCTCCGCCGGCTTGAAGTTCGCGATATAGCCCTCTTCTTTAAGGATGCGGGCTATTTCCGTCTTCAGCTTGGAAGCTGGAATATCCACTTTTTGGTGCCGTGCGCGGATCGCGTTGCGGATGCGCGCCAGCATGTCTGCGACCGGATCGGTCAACCTCATCGTTTGCTTCTCCTAAAGCCGCTCGTTCGCTCCGCATCTTCATTCGCGATTCAGCGGAGAACCTGTCAGCAGCTTACTTCTTTCAGCCGTTCGTCTTCCGTTGTTAGTCATTAGCACACTGACAACTGATAACTGACGACTGACAACTGTTTCCTACCAGGACGACTTCGAAACTCCGGGGATCTCGCCCCGCAGCGCCAACTGCCGGAAACACAGGCGGCACAGGCCGAACTTGCGTAGATAGGCCCGCGGGCGTCCGCAGATCTTGCAGCGGTTGTGCTTGCGCGTCGAAAACTTCGGCTTCCTTGCGTCCTTCACTCGTTTTGCTGTAGTGGCCAAATTCGCTCCTAACTACCAACTGCCGGCTTTCCGCCGTCAGCTCTCAGTCACACCTTCTAATCGCATCACGCTCTAAACGGCATACCCAGATGTTTCAACAGCGACCGCGCCTGGTCGTCCGACCGCGCCGTGGTCACGATGGTTACGTTCATGCCTTTCAGCTTGTCGACCTTCGCGTAATCGATCTCCGGGAAAATCAGCTGATCGTGCAGACCCAGCGTGTAGTTGCCGCGTCCATCGAACGACTTGGTCGAGACTCCGCGAAAATCGCGAACTCGCGGCAGCACGATGGTCACCAGGCGATCGAAAAACTCGTACATGCGGTCGCCGCGCAACGTCACCATCGCGCCAATCGGCATGCCTTCGCGCACCTTGAACGCCGCAATCGACTTCTTCGCTCGTGTAACTACCGGCTTCTGTCCCGTAATCTGGCCCAGTTCATTCACCGCCGGGTCGATCAGTTTCGCGTTCTGCGTCGCTTCGCCGACTCCCATGTTCACCACGATCTTGTTCAGCCGCGGCACCGCCATCGGATTCTTAAGTTCGAGCTCCTTCATCAGGGACACGGCCACTTCCTTTTCAAACCGTGTCCGCAGCCGCGGCCGCTCTTTCGCCGCGTGCCGAGGAGCCTCAGGTGCAGCCTTCGCCTCGACTGGCGCATGGCCCTTTTCGCCCTTGGCCGCCTTCGGCTTCTTCTGCTGCTCGTCCTTCTTTTGCCCGTCTTTCTTCTGCTCGTCTGCCATTGTCGTTGCTGCCTTCTCCATCACGGTTTCGGAGTGATTACCGGTTCGTGAGGAATTTTGTAATTTCGTAATCGGGTAATTTTGTAATCTCAAAGCTCAAGGGCTATATATTACAAAATTACTCGATTACCTAATTGCCAAATCACTTATCGAGTGTCGTTCCGCATTTCTTACAAACCCTGACCTTGCGCTCGCCACGCACTTCATGGCCGATACGCACGGGACCACACGTCGAGCACACCAGAGCCACATTCGACAGCGGAATCGACCGCTCCTGCTCGGCAATTCCACCCTTGATGTTTTTCTGAGGGTTGGGACGTACGTGCTTTTTCACCGTCATCACGTGTTCCACCAGCACCTTGCCCTCGTCGGGAAACACGCGCAACACGCGTCCTTCTTTCCCCGTGTCTTTGCCGGTCATCACCTTCACGGTGTCGTTCCGGCGAATATCAACTCGCTTATGTACCGTCGTCGTTGCTGTTCCCATTGTCAAACCCTTCCAAAGTCTCTTTGTCATCCTGAACGAAGCGCCGGACCTGCTTTTCCCCGCCGCTGCTCAGCAGCCGCTGCGACCTAAAGCACTTCCGGCGCCAGCGACACAATCTTCAAGAACTTCTTCTCGCGCAGTTCACGCGCTACCGGACCGAATACGCGAGTGCCGACCGGTTCTCCGGTTTCGTTGATCAGAACGGCCGCATTCTGATCGAAGCGGATGTAGGTTCCGTCCCGTCGCCGATGCTCTTTCCGCGTGCGCACGATGACGGCCTTCACCACTTTGCCCTTTTGCACCTGACCGTCTGGCGCAGCTTCTTTCACGCTGGCCGTGATCACATCGCCGAGGCCCGCGCGCAGACCGGTCGAGCCGCCGAGCGGCAGGATCATCTGGAGCTTGCGCGCGCCGGAATTATCGGCGACTTCGAGCATCGATCTCATCATTACGGCCATGTTCGTCTCCTTCTTCTCGCCGCTTACTTCGCGGAAGCGCCGACCCCGGCATCAATGTCCACATCCGGCACCAGCGCCGTCTTGCGTACAATTTCCTTCAACGTCCAGCGCTTCATCTTCGACAGCGGCCGCGACTCTTCGATCTTCACCACGTCGCCACGATGGGTTTCATTTTTCTCATCGTGGGCGTAGAACTTTTTCCGGATCGAAATCACCCGCTTGTACATGGGATGCGCTTTCTTGCGCGTCACTTCGACCACAATCGTCTTCTGCATCTTGTTGGAGACGACGGTGCCGATCAGTACTTTGCGGTGTGACTGTTTCTCGGCTTGACCTTTTTCGGTTGCGCTCGTTTCCGCCATCATTTCTTCTCCGTCTTGTGGGCTCCCGCCAGTTCCTGCTCGCGCAGAACGGTCTGGACACGCGCAATATCCCGGCGTAGCCCGCGAATCTTTTTCAGGCTCTCGGTCTGTCCCATATTCATCTGGAACTTCAGCTTGAAGAGCTGGTCCGCCAAATCCCGCTCCTGATGTTTGAGCTCGACGTCGGTTAAGTTGCGAATCTTTTCTGCTTTCATAAATCAGCTCTCAGCTCTCAGCTCTCAGCTCTCAGTTAGAGCTTCCTGCTGCAGCAAGTTTCTCTACCCTCTTTACAGCACTTCGCGTTTCACGAATGTCGTTCTTAATGGAAGCTTGTGCGATGCCAACCGCATCGCCTCCTTCGCGTCCGTGATAGTGACGCCTTCCATTTCAAAAAGAATCTTTCCCGGCCTGACCACGGCTACCCAATGGTCGGGTGCGCCTTTGCCTTTACCCATACGGGTTTCGGCCGGCTTTTTGGTCACGGGCTTATCCGGAAAGAGACGGATCCAGATCTTGCCGCCGCGCTTCACAAAACGCGTCATGGCAACCCGACTTGCTTCGATCTGCCGGTCGGTGATCCATCCCGGCTCGAGCACCTTCAGTCCATACTGACCGAAAGCCAGCGTGCTTCCGCGCCAGGCCTTCCCGGTCATGCGACCGCGCTGCTGCTTGCGGTACTTAACTTTTTTTGGCATCAACATAAAATCAGCCCTTAGCTTCTAGCCCTAGCTTCTGTTTCTGTGTACTAGCTACTGGGTACCGGGTGCTGACTTCAGAACGCTCCCGTCGTGCTCACTTCTCGCGCCGGAGTTGCTTCACGCTTTTTTGCGGGAAGAATCTCGCCCTTATAGACCCAGCACTTCACGCCAATCACGCCATACGTGGTACGCGCTTCGGTGAAACCGTAGTCGATATCGGCGCGCAGCGTGTGGAGCGGCAAACGCCCCTGCAAGTACCACTCGGAACGCGCGATTTCGTTGCCGTTCAGGCGCCCACTTACGCGAACCTTAATGCCCTTGCAACCGAAACGCAGCGCCGAATCGACCGACTTGCGCATGGCCCGCCGGAACCCGACGCGCTTTTCCAGTTGCAGCGCAATCGATTCCGACACCAGTTGGGCATCGAGTTCAGGCTTATGCACTTCCTGAATATCGACATGCACTTCGCGCGTCGTCTTCTTCTGCAAGTCCTGCTTCAGCTTGTCGATTTCCGCGCCCTTGCGCCCGATGATGATTCCGGGCCGCGCCGTCTTAATAATGATGCGCAGCTTGTTGCCCGGACGCTCGATCTCGACTGAACTCACGCCTGCCGACTTGAGCTTTTCCTTGAGCTCGGTCTTGAGCTTGTAATCTTCAAGCAGCAGCTTGTCGTAATCTTTCTCGACAAACCAGCGTGACTTCCACGGCTTGGTGTAGCCAAGCCGGAATCCGTACGGATGAACTTTCTGTCCCATCGTTGCTCCTAATCCTGCCCGTGCAAGCTTTTTGCTACTTCTTGGCTGTCGCCTTCTTGCCAACCACCTTTTTCTTCGCTGGCACTTTCGCCTTGGCCTTCGCTTTCGGCCGGGGAGGCGCGGCTTTCGCCGTCTTCTCGCCCGCCGGAGTCGTTCCCGCCCCTACCGGCACGCCGTTCCTGTTCTTCTCGGCCAGGACGATTTCAATGTGCGCGATGCGCCGCACGTAATGGTAGGCACGCCCCATTGGCGCTGGACGAATCCGCTTCATGCGCGGACCATCGTTCGCCACCGCCGACCTCACGTACAAATTATCGAGATCGACATCCAATCCCTTTTCGTTACTCAGGAAGTTCGCATTGTCGATGGCCGACTGCAACAGCTTCGCTACCGTCGCCGCCACGCGCTTCTTGGTGAATGCCAGCGTGTTCCGCGCCTCTTCAACACGCCGTCCCTTGATCAGGTTCAGCACCAGCCGCGCTTTCTGCGGCGAGACGCGCATGTATTTTGCCTGTGCTCGAAATTCCATAGTTTGTCTCAGCTCTGGGCCCTCAGCGGTTGGCCTTTAGCTAGAGCCAAAAGCCAACGGCTAACAGCCGCTTCTATGCCTTGGGCGCCGATGGCGCTGAAGGCGTAATGGCTCCTGGTCCGCCGGGCACGCCCGCCGGTTTCGCCGCAACTTCGGTCGCCGCTTTCATGGAGTGTCCCTTGAACTGCCGGGTAAAGCTGAATTCGCCCAGCTTATGCCCCACCATGTTTTCGGTCACATAAACGGGGATGAATTTCCTCCCGTTATGCACGGCAATCGTGTGTCCGACCATCTCCGGAATAATCGTCGAGCGCCGCGACCATGTACGCAGCACCTTCTTTTCGTTACGCGCATTCATGCCTTCGACTTTCGTCGCCAGGTGCGCATCCACGAACGGTCCCTTTTTTGTTGAACGTGCCATAAATCAGTTCTCAGTTCTCAGCTCTCAGTTCTCAGTAACTCGAACCGAGGCTGCCGATTTTTCCTGCCTAACCTTTTTTCCTGCGGTTCACGATAAATGCATCGGTCCGCTTGTTGTTCCTGGTCTTATATCCCCGGGTCGGCTGTCCCCAGGGGGTCACCGGATGTCGTCCGCCGGAGGTCTTGCCTTCGCCGCCGCCATGCGGATGATCCACCGGGTTCATGGACACGCCGCGATTATGCGGACGCTTTCCCACCCAGCGCGTCCTTCCAGCCTTGCCCCAGGTCACGTTTTCGTGGTCGGTGTTGCCGACTTGTCCAATGGTCGCTAGACAATCAAGCAGCACCTTGCGAGTTTCGCCGGAAGGCAATTTCACCAATCCGTAATCGCCTTCTTTTGCCACCAACTGCGCCGAACCACCCGCGGAACGCACCATTTGCGCGCCTTTTCCAGGCTTCAGTTCCACGTTGTGAATCGTCGTGCCGGGCGGAATATTCCGCAACGGCAAAGCGTTCCCGACGAGTATGTCGGCTTCGGGACCGCTCAAAATCTTTTGTCCAACCTTCAAGCCATCGGGCTGCACGATGTAACGCTTCTCGCCATCGGCATAGCTCAGGAGGGCAATGCGCGCGGAGCGACCAGGATCGTATTCGATGGTGACGACCGTTGCCGGAATCCCGTACTTGTCGCGCTTGAAGTCAATCGTGCGCAGCTTGCGCTTATTGCCGCCGCCGCGGAAGCGCATGGTCGTGTCGCCGGAATTGCGCCGTCCACCGGTTCGCAACTTGCCCTCAACCAGCGGCTTGAACGGCTTCTTCGACGTAATGTCGTCGGTGACGAGCGTGGTGCGATAGCGCAGCGTCTGGGTTGTCGGTCTGTAGGTCTTGATCGCCATAGAGCTCTCAGCTTTCAGTTATGTTACAAATTCTGTGCGTACTCCGGCATCTTCTCGCCGCTCTTCAACCGCACGTACGCCTTCTTCCAATCTGGACGGTACCCGGTAAACTTGCCGCGTCGCCGTTCTTTCCCTGGATAATTCGCGGTACGCACCGATGCAACTTTTACTTTGAAAATGGCCTGCACCGCTTCCTTGATCTCGGTCTTCGTCGCTTGCGGTGCCACCTGGAAGACCAGCGTGTTCTGCGTCTCTTTAATGCCGAGACCCTTCTCCGTGATCACCGGCTTCTGAATAATCTGGTAGGCGGATTTCATCAGGCCACCTCCGCCTTAGTCTTCGTTTTGCGCAGGCGCCGCGCTGGTTTCTTTTTCGTTTCTTCTGCCGGCTCCGCTTCGTGATTCCGCCGCGAAGCCGATTTCTTCAGTGAATCCTGCAACTTTTCCAGCGCCGGCTGCGCAAACACCACGTGGGTGTAGCGCATGATGTGATACGGATGCACTTCATTCGCCCGCACCAGTTCGAGCCCGTCAATATTGCGTGAACTCAAAGCCAGGTTCTTGTTTTCCGCCGTCGAAATATCTACAAGGAGAGTCGTGCCATCGACTTTGAGTTTATCGAGCGCTTCGCGAAAGAGCTTCGTCTTGGGCTCTTTGACCTCGAACGACTTCACCACGATCAGCTTGCCGTCGGCAAACTTTGAGGCCAGCGCCGAGCGCAGCGCGCCCAGTAGCTTTTTCTTCGGGAAAGCGTAGTCATAGGATCGCGGTTGCGGTCCATGCACCGTGCCGCCGTGGCGCCACAGTGGCGATCGGATCGAGCCGATACGCGCCCGCCCCGTGCCTTTCTGTTTCCACAGTTTCTTGCCGGAGCCCGAAACGCGCCAACGGTTCTTGGTGGCATGCGTGCCCGCACGCGCGGAGGCGCGATAGTGCGTGATCGCTTCCCAGAGCAAGTCTTCGTTTACCGCACCGAAAACTTCATCGGCCAGTTCCAGCGTTCCGGCCTTGGCTCCGCTCAGATTGTAAACATCGATAGTTGCCATAATCTTTATTCTCGTGTGGAGCGGGCGCCCTCGCCCGTTGCCTTTGCTCTTGCTTTGCTTTTCCTTTTGCTCTCGCTTTGCTCTTCTTTGCCTAAATCTCGCTACCCCTTCTTCGCGGCTCTCTTCGCTGCCTTCAACGGATCGACCGTCGCCGAACCCGCGAATCCGCGACGCTCTCGCGGCGGCTTCTTCGCCTTGTTGATTTGAATGTAGCCACCATTCGCACCCGGAACGCTGCCCTCAACCACCAGCAGATTCTCGTCCTTGTCCACGCCCAGGATTCGCAGGTTGCGGGTCGTAATTCGCGCATCGCCCATGTGGCCCGACATCCGCATGCCTTTAAAGACGCGCGACGGAAACGCCGACGAGCCAATCGAACCAGTAATCTGAAACATCGACCCGTGCGACTTCGGACCGCCGCCAAAATGATGCCGCTTCACCACACCCTGAAAGCCGTGTCCTTTGCTCGTTCCGATGACGTCGACAAAACGCTCGCCTTCGAAAATATCAACCAGAATGCGGTCGCCCGGCTTGATCACGCCCTCCGTCGTCTCGCCCGGAGCATCGACTTCAATCGCAACTTCGCGCACAAATTTCACCGGAGGAAGGTTATGCTTCGAAAAATGTCCGCGCATGGCCTTGGTCAGCTTCTTCTCTTTCACAAACTCGACCAGCCCGATCTGCGCCGACTCATAACCGTCCTTGGTCTGAGTCTTGTGCTGCGTGATCACGCACGGCCCTGCCTGCAACACCGTCGCCGGACGCACATCGCCCTTCGAATCGAAGAGTTGCGTCATGCCGACTTTCTTGCCCAGAATTCCAGTAACTCTCGCCATTTCCTTCTCCATTCCCAGCATGGCTCGTCGACTATTAACGACGGCTATTGGCTGGTTGTGTGGCGCGGGCGCCCTCGCCCGCGTAACGACGGCCGAGGGCGGCCGTCCCTACACACTTATTTATGTTCCTTGCCGAACGCCTTGATTTCCACATCCACGCCCGCCGGCAGATCGAGCTTCATCAGTGCGTCGACCGTCTGCTGCGTCGGCTCCAGAATATCGAGTAGACGCTTGTGGGTGCGGATCTCGAACGCCTCCCGCGATTTCTTATCTACGTGCGGCGATCGCAGCACGCAGTATTTGTTCTTCATTGTGGGTAATGGAATCGGACCCGCGATTTGCGCGCCGGTACGTTTTGCCGTCTCCACGATCTCGCCCGTCGACTGATCCAGGATGCGGTAGTCGTAGGCTTTCAATCGGATTCGAATTCTCTCTTTGCCAGTCACTGTGTCTCTCTCTTTACCCCTCCCGGCTAATCCCGGAAGGAAAGATCAAGCGGCAAGGTGCAAGCCGCGAATTGAACTACGTGGGGACGGACGCATTCGTCCGTCTCAGCGGAGCGAAGCTCCGCACCTTTTTCACTACTTAATAATTTCCGCGATCGTGCCGGCGCCGACCGTGTGGCCGCCTTCACGAATGGCGAATCGCAGTCCCTTTTCCATCGCGACCGGAGTGATCAGTTCGATCACCAGGCTCACGTTGTCTCCCGGCATCACCATCTCCGTGCCTTCCGGCAACTCCGCAATCCCGGTGACGTCCGTCGTTCGCAAATAAAACTGCGGACGATATCCTTTAAAGAACGGCGTATGCCGCCCGCCTTCTTCCTTCGTCAGAATGTAAACTTCCGCCTTGAACTTGGTGTGCGGAGTAATCGACCCACCCTTCGCCAGCACCATGCCGCGCTCGACATCTTCTTTCGCAATGCCACGCAGCAACAGTCCCGCGTTGTCGCCCGCCATCCCTTCGTCCAATTGCTTCTTGAACATTTCGACGCCTGTCACTACCGTCTTGCGCGTCTCGCGGAACCCGACTATCTCCGCTTCCTCGCCGACCTTCACCTTGCCGCGCTCGATGCGGCCTGTTACTACCGTGCCGCGTCCCTGAATCGAGAAAATGTCTTCGATCGGCATCAGGAACGGCTTATCCAACTCACGCGCTGGCTGCGGCACACTCTTGTCCACCGCCTCCATCAACGCGTCGATCTGCTTCTCCCACTTCTCTTCGCCATTCAATGCGCCTAAAGCCGACAGCCGAATCACCGGCACATCGTCGCCCGGAAACTGGTAGCTCTTCAGCAGTTCGCGCACTTCGAGCTCGACCAGGTCCAGCAACTCGGGATCATCCACCGCATCGCACTTGTTCAACGCCACCACGATGTAAGGAACGCCGACTTGCCGTGCCAACAGCACGTGCTCGCGCGTCTGCGGCATCGGACCATCGGTCGCCGCGACCACCAGGATTGCGCCATCCATCTGCGCCGCGCCCGTGATCATGTTCTTGATGTAATCGGCGTGCCCCGGGCAATCCACGTGCGCGTAGTGCCGGTTCGCCGTCTCGTACTCCACGTGCGCCGTGGCAATCGTGATGCCGCGCGCCTTTTCTTCCGGAGCGTTATCGATCGAATCAAACGACCGGAAAACAATCTTCGGGTTGTGCTTCTGCAACACCTTCGTGATCGCCGCCGTCAACGTCGTCTTGCCATGGTCGATGTGACCAATCGTCCCTACGTTGCAGTGCGGCTTTGTCCGTTCAAACTTTTCTTTCGCCATTTCTTATCCTCTTGTTGCGCCGGCCTCTCGCCGGCTCACGTTACGAATCAATCCCTGCGCAACCGCGGGCTCCGCCCGCTTTCGGGCTGGCGAGACGCCAGCGCTACCTAGACGCGGTCTTCCCCTGCGTCTTGGCGATGATCTCTTCCGCCACATGACGCGGGGCCTCTTCATACCGCGCAAAATGCATCGAGTACTCGGCGCGTCCCTGGGTCGACGAACGCATGTGCGTCGCGTAACCGAACATCTCCGCCAGCGGAACGATAGCCTTGATCACCTGCGAACCGGCGCGATGCTCCATGCCTTCGATGCGTCCGCGACGCGAACTCAGGTCGCCCATGATCGTGCCCGCGTAATCTTCCGGCGTGACGACTTCGACCGCCATCACCGGCTCCAAAATCACCGGACTCGCCTTGCGCGCGGCTTCTTTGAACGCCATCGATCCGGCAATCTTGAATGCCATTTCGTTCGAATCGACGTCATGGTAGCTGCCGTCAAAGAGCGTTGCCTTGATGTCAACCATTGGATAGCCGGCGAGAACACCGCCTTCCATGGCTTCCTGCATGCCCTGATCGATGGGCTTGATGTATTCCTTCGGCACCGTTCCGCCCACGATTTCGTTGATGAATTCGTAGCCTTTGCCGGGCTCGTTTGGATCGAGATAAATCTTGGCGTGTCCGTACTGGCCGCGGCCGCCGGTCTGGCGAATGTATTTGCCTTCCGCTTCGGCATGCTTGCGAATGGTCTCGCGATACGCAACTTGCGGCTTGCCGACGTTGGCTTCGACTTTGTACTCGCGCATCATGCGGTCAACAATGATTTCCAGATGCAACTCGCCCATGCCGCTGATGATCGTCTGCCCGCTATCCGGATCGGTGTGAACTTTAAAGGTAGGATCTTCCTGCGCCAGTCGCGACAGCGCCATGCCCATCTTCTCTTGATCGGCCTTGGTCTTTGGTTCGACGGCGACTGAGATTACCGGCACGGCAAACACGATCGACTCGAGCGTGATCGGATGCTTCTCGTCGCAGATCGTATCGCCTGTGCCAACATTTCTCAGGCCAACCACGGCGCAGATGTCGCCCGCGAGAATTTCCTGAATGTCTTCGCGCTTGTTGGCGTGCATCTTGAGCAGGCGGCCAATGCGCTCGTGCTTCTGCGTGCGCGAGTTCATCACCGACTCGCCCGACTTCAGCTGTCCCGAGTACACGCGGATAAATGTCAACTGACCGACAAACGGGTCGGCCATAATCTTGAAGGCCAGCGCCGAAAATGGATCCTTGTCGTCGGCTTTGCGAGTGATCGTCTTCCCGTTGTCGGGATCGAGGCCATGCGTTTCTTTGGTGTCGAGCGGCGAGGGCAGGTAATCGACCACCGCATCGAGCAGCGGTTGCACACCTTTATTCTTGAAGGCTGTTCCAACCACTACTGGGAACAACTTCAGTCCGATGGTCGATTTGCGCAGCGACGCTTTGAGTTCGTCCGCCGAAATCGCTTCGCCTTCAAGAAATTTGTGCAGAATTTCGTCGTCGTTCTCGGCCACGGTTTCGACCAACTGGGTGTGGAACGCCTCGGCTTTTTTCTGCAGATCCGCGGGAATGGGGCCGACCTTGTACTCCGCGCCGATCGATTCATCCTCCCAGATGATGGACTTCATTTCGATCAAATCCACCACGCCGCGGAACTTGTCTTCTTGTCCAATCGGAATCTGAATCGCGACCGGCTTGGCGTTAAGGCGCTTGCGCAGGGTGTCGACGGCGTGCTCGAAATCCGCACCCATCTTGTCGATCTTGTTAATGAAACAAATTCGCGGGACGCCGTATTTATCGGCCTGCCGCCACACTTTTTCCGACTGTGGCTGCACGCCGTGCACGGCGTCAAACACCGCGACCGCACCGTCGAGCACCCGCAGCGATCGCTCAACCTCGGCCGTAAAGTCAACGTGGCCGGGCGTATCAATAATATTGATGCGAATGTCGCGCCAGGTGCAGGTCGTAGCCGCCGAGGTAATGGTGATGCCGCGCTCCTGCTCCTGCTCCATCCAGTCCATGATGGCCGTGCCTTCGTGGACCTCGCCGATACGGTGCGTCTTTCCCGTATAAAACAGGATGCGCTCCGTCGTCGTGGTCTTACCGGCATCGATGTGGGCCATGATGCCGATGTTCCTGCAACGTTCTAGTGGGACTGTTCTGGGCACGACTTTATCTACTCTTTCTGGGGCTGGCTTCGTTAATTTCCTAATCTTGTGATCGGGTAATTTGGTAATTTCACGGCACCTGCCGCTCGGGTTGTGAATTACAAAATTCCCCGATTACCAAATTACAAAATCGTCTCTTCTACCACCGGTAATGCGCGAAGGCTTTGTTAGCTTCCGCCATTCTGTGCACATCTTCTTTCTTCTTGATGGCGGCGCCTTTTCCGTTTGAGGCATCGAGCAACTCGTTCGTCAACTTCTCGATCATTCCCTTTTCGCCGCGGCCGCGTGCATAGCTCACAATCCAGCGGATCGCTAGCGACGTTCTGCGGTCAGGAGCGACTTCGATCGGGACCTGGTAGTTCGCGCCGCCGACGCGCCGCGTCTTCACTTCGAGCAAGGGCTTGGCATTTTCAACCGCCTTGGTGAAGAGCTTGAGAGCCTCATCGCCACCTTTTTCCTGCAACTTCTCGAGTGACTTATAAAAGATGCCTTCGGCCGTCGACTTCTTGCCCTGCCACATCATCGAGTTGATGAACTTCGTCGCCAGATCTGATCCATAGATCGGATCCGCATCGACCTTCCGCTTCGGTGTATGTCCTTTTCTTGGCATTCCGCTTCTAGCTCCTGGCTCGCCGTTTGCCCGTCGAACCCCTTCTTCTTACGCTTTCTTCGCGCGCTTCGTTCCGTATTTCGAACGCCCCTGATTGCGGCCCGCGACGCCAGTCGCGTCGAGTGTGCCGCGCACCACGTGATAACGCACACCCGGCAGATCCTTCACCCGGCCACCGCGGATCAGCACAATCGAGTGCTCCTGCAGGTTATGGCCGACGCCAGGGATGTACGTCGTCACTTCAATTCCATTGGTCAGGCGAACACGCGCCACTTTGCGCAGCGCCGAGTTCGGCTTCTTCGGCGTCTGGGTATAGACGCGGGTACACACGCCGCGTTTCTGCGGACACGACTGCAGCGCCGGACTCGCCGTCTTATATTTGGTCCGCTCGCGGCCGAATTTCACCAGCTGATTAAAAGTAGGCACTCTCGCCACTCCCCAGACGCAGCAAGCCGCGTCTCTACCACACGTTTCCTCAATACGAGGGTTCCCCCGTATCAGGTCTGGCATGGGCTGACGCGCCCAGCCATACTCTCCCGCGCAGCATTACTGAATGCCGGTGAGAAATCGATCAGTTCCCGCTCAGACTAAATCGCCGACGACGGTGACGCCACGCCTCACCAAAACTGGTTCGGAGGCGTTCCGTTTCGTCTGCTTCCTCCTGCATAGCCCCGCGTGATTCCCAGACTTCTACTCAATACTCTGGGCGCGAAGGGTTTTCGCAGGATGTTTCAGCGAGGGCGTCCCCGGCCTCATTGCTGCCGGGCACGTATTTCTTCAAAGCTCTCAAACTCGCGGAACTGTTTGATAATAACAACTCCCTTGCACATCGTCAACCATTGTTCGACGCATCTTAAGAAGAGCAAGGTTTCAGAGATTCGAGGTTTCGGAATTTCGCATTGTAAATTCACGGGTGCACTCTGCTCATAAGCATTGTCCTTGAAACTTTGAAATCCCGGAACCTTGAAACCTGGCACCAGACCTTCTACACTGACAGCTTTCCGCCTTACGACATTATTGTGCTCGCGCCTGGCAAACGGACGCGAGGAGGGTTCATGCATCATTGCGGTTCCGATTTTCGTCCTACGTTGGCCATCATTGTTTTTGGGTTCGTTCTTGCGCTTAGCGGTTGCCTCGGTAAGAGCACCGGCAACCCAGGCGCCGGAGGGGTGGCGACCGTTACGTTGAGCCCGGGCGAGTCGATCTCGATCGACGTCGGCGCCACTCAAATCTTCAGCGCCTCCGGTAGGGACGCCAACGGCCGGCCAGTTCTCGGCCTCAACATTCAATACGTTGTTACCGTGCCGCCCGGTGTGACCACCGGCGCGCCGCTCTCGGTGGCCAGCAACGGAAACGCCTGTGCCGGCACCTGGGACGCCACCATCGCCATCTGCAATCCGGGCACTCCTGGAGTCGCCGTGGTAAGCGCGGTGATTAACGGCATCAGCAGCCCATCCACATACGTTTATGTCCACCAGCACATTGATAGCATTCAGATTGTCAACGCCGTGGGTCAACCACCCCAATATGTCTGCTTCTCCCAGGGACAGACCTGGCAGTACGCGGGCATTGCTTACAGCGGCAATCCACCCGTGGACATCAGCAACACGGTTGGTCCCATCAACTGGTCGTCGACCATTGCCGGCGTGGTGACGACCACTCTTTACGTGCCACCGAATCAGACCACCGTAATGAACCAGGTTCAGACCACCGCCGCATCCCCGGGCATCACTCAGATCTTCGCCAGTGTCTCCGGGACTACCAGCGCCCCTTTTCCGTACACGACCTGCCTGGTAAAAGCGATCTATCTCCAGATCGCCGCCCAGGGCCAGACCGGTAACTCGATTACCGTGGACACGGGAACCGCCGTTTCCGTTACCGCTACCGCGGTCGATACCTTATATGGAATCGCCAATAGCGCTCCCCTGAGCAAACCGCCCCTCACCTGGAGCACGACCAATCCTGAGGTGGCAGCGTTCAGCAGTCTCACTACGACGACCGGAACCAACAGCGCTGCTACGCGCGCGAATCTGGGGGGTGCCACCGTCTTTGCTTCGTGCACTCCTCCGACTTGCAATATCGGAGTTACACCCGGTCTCCCCATCTATGCGAGCGAAGGAGTGCTGCCGAACGGGACGCAAGGCTATGGCTCGATTGCCATTGATGTGACCACTACGACCCAGCCCCCCACCTACAGCGCCTGGGCCGCAACCACCGACTGCGGAGGTCAACCCGGCTGCTCGAGTGCGTTGTTTGAGATTACGCCGCAACCGAACCAAAACAATCCCATCGGCTTCATCGCCAGCCTGCCGCGGACACCGAACTCCATGATGTTTAACCATGTGTCGTCGCCGCGGATCTACTTCGGCACCAACCAGGGACTGATCTACGTGGATGTCACCTCCAAGAGCCCTTCGGCGACACTGATTTCCAACTCCCCGACGCCCTGCAACGTTTCCTTATGCGGCACGGTACTTACCATCTCGAACGATGGCAAGCTGGTGGTTGTTTCCGATAACATTTCCACTCCCAGCCAGGTCTATATCTACAACGGCGGGACCACTACCAACACTGCCCCGATCGACCTCATCCTGTCTAACTCTGGCGAGATCGCCACCGCTGCGGCATTCTCGCCCGATCAGTCGAAAGTCTTCATTCTCACTAACCTGGGCAACATGTACGTCTACTCCACGGTTGACGCGCTGAGTTCGGTCCCGGTCGCAACCTCGGCAACCGATATCGAATTCTCGGCCGATGGCAGCTTCGCCTACGTGGCCGGAACGCCCGCTACTTCGGTAACTGGTTTTTCGACCTGCTCCGTGCCCGGCGCGGTCAGTGCGGAGATCGGAAGCGTCACGGCGTCGAGCACGCCCTTGAAAATCTTCCCGTCCCCTCTACTTCCGCCCGTTCAAGCCGGCTCCGACTTTGTAACCCAGAGCGTGATTGCTCTGGAACCACCAAACGTTGAGTTGTTGACGGCGGAGTTCGCGCAGGTTCCGATACCCTATAAGGATCCGCTGCAGCTCACCTGCAACCCTCCCACTATGCTGAGCTTTGTGAAAGGCGCTTCGTACAACCTGGGCCAGGGTAATTTCACTCCCATCTACACTCAGCTGGTGAATGACGGTACGCAGCTGATCGTCGTCGCCCAGAATATTCCCGCCGTGCTGCTGTTCAACATAGCGAATGGAACCACCACCTCGGTCGGATTAAGCCGGGCGGGCTACTCCACCACCTTTCCGCTCGCCGCATCCGCCTCCACCGACGGAAGCCAGGTGTTCGTCGCGGCCTGCGATCAATACCAGGGAACCGCCTGCACTGCCGGTTCCGTGCACATCGTCAACACGATCAGCGGAGGCGACTTCCAGCAGGTTCCCTATGTCAACGTCAATCAGGATAACAATCCCAACATGTGCAATGGCCAAGGCGTCGGAGCACCGCTATGCCTTCCCAACCTGGTTGCCATTCGCCCACAGTGACCGCGGATCGAGACTGCGTAGATCATCGAGACTGCGTAGATCAAAGAGGAAGGGACACGAAAACTGCGGCTTTTGTTCAACTGACGGCTGACAGCGGTTTCCTACGGACCAACATCCTTTCCCACACTGTCGAGCACGCCATTGATAAACTGCACCGACTCGGGCGTGGAAAACTTGCGCGCGATTTCGAGAGCTTCATTGATGACCACCGCGCGCGGCGTTGACGGATACCCCAGGAATTCCGCCACCGCTCCCCGCAGGACGTTCCGGTCTACCGTTGCCATGCGCTCCATGCGCCAGTGCTGCGTGTGCTTGCCAATCAGATCGTCGATCTCCGGTAGACGGTCGCTGGCGACGCGAAAGAGATCGTCGGCAAAGCCGCGCACTTCGTCTTCAACGTTCGTGCGTTCAGCCCAGAATGTTTTGCGGACAACCTCCGGAGTCTGCTTGCCCATGTCTGCCTGAAAGAGCATCTGCAGAACCAGTTCGCGCGATTTGCGGCGGGTGCCCATGGGAAATCAGCTGTCGCTTCTCAGCAAAACCTTGTAGCTGTCGAGCTGACATCAGTCTATAGGATCAGCAGTTGCAACAAGAACCGGAATCAGGAGCGAGATTCGAGTTTCCGAGAGCTCAGTTTTGCTTTGCCTTTACTGACAGCTGAGAGCTGGGAGCTGATAGCTCCTTTCAGATTTGCCATCTCGACCGCCGCCAGCGCCGCCTCGAATCCCTTATTGCCCATCTTCAATCCGGCGCGATCAATCGCCTGCTCCAGGTTCTCGCAAGTCAGCACGCCAAAAGCGTGCGGTACGCCAGTCTCCTGCGCGGACTGCCCAATGCCGCGAGTAACTTCGTTAACAATCACGTCATAGTGCGGCGTGTCGCCACGCAGCAGGCAACCGATACAAACGATGGCGTCGAACCCTTTAGTTTCGGCAAGCGTACGTGCAGCGAGAGGAATCTCGAACGCGCCAGGAACGCGGACCAGCGCGATGTCCTTCTTCTTCGCGCCAGAACGCAGCAGTCCGTCGTAAGCGCTATGAAAAAGCCGCTCGGTAATAAAGGCGTTGAATCGGGAGACGACGATGGCAAACCGCTTACCAGTTGCGCCGAGGCCGCCTTCGATCGCGGGGATGGCCGGTTCAGGAGGACGCTCAATTTTTATTTTCCTTTTCGTAAGTTTTCTCCGTGCCTCCGTGGTGAATCCTCCTACTTCCCCTTGAACTGCGCCGCCCGCTTTTCCAAAAACGCAGCAGTCCCTTCCTTCTTATCTTCGGTCGAGCAGCAAACTCCAAACAAAGAAGCCTCCAGAAAAAGCCCCTCGGCCAAAGTCATCTCCATGCCCTTGTTGACCGCTTCCATGGCGTACTGCACCGCCAGCGGAGCATTGGCCACAATCTTAGCCGCGATCGCCTCGGCCCGAGGAATCAACTCCGCCGCCGAAGTCACTTCATTCACCAGCCCAATCCGATGCGCCTCCTGCGCCGTAATCATCTCCCCGGCCAGCACCATCTGCATCGCCAGCCCCTTGCCCACCAGCCGTGCCAGTCGCTGCGTCCCGCCATATCCCGGAATGATTCCCAGCTTCACCTCCGGCTGCCCGAGCTTGGCGTTGTCGCTCGCGAGACGCATGGTGCAAGCGAGCGCCAGTTCGCATCCGCCGCCCAGCGCGAATCCATTGATGCAGGCAATCACCGGCTTGCCAAGATTTTCGATCAGGTCAAGCACCGCCTGCCCGCGATGCGCGTACTCCTTGCCCGAGACCGCGTCCTGTTTCGCCAGTTCGCCAATATCCGCTCCCGCCACAAAAGCCTTCTCGCCCGCACCAGTCAGGATCGCCACGCGAATCGCGGAATCATTCTCTATTTCCTGGAATGCCGCGCCGAGTTCGCCCATGGTGGCCATGTTGAGCGCATTGAGCACCTTGGGCCGGTTAACGGTGACGTAAGCGACAGCGTTTTTCTTTTCGAGGAGAATGTTTTCGTAATTCATGATTTCCTTCCGCGGATTCACGAAGACCAGCACCTACCGCGGAGCACTGAGACACGGAGAACAACAAAAGCAATGAATTGGGGGTTCTCCGTGTCTCTGTGCCTCCGTGGTGGATATTCAGAATTTCCCCGCCACCGGCTTCTCCGGATTAGCGTAATCATAAAACCCGCGCCCCGACTTCCGCCCATACCACCCCGCCATCACCATCCGCTTCAGCAGCGGAGGCGATGCGAACCGCCGCTCCTTGAACTCGTCATACATCACATGCGTAATGTAGTAAGTAGTATCGAGCCCAACAAAATCCAGCAGAGTGAACGGTCCCATCGGATACCCGCACCCCAGCTTCATGGCGTTATCGATATCCTCGATTGATCCCACGCCCTCTTCATACGCCCGGATCGCATCGAGCAGATAAGGCACCAGCAGCCGGTTGACGATGAATCCCGTCTTGTCCGAAGTGCGCACCGGAACCTTCCCCAGCCGCTCCGCAAACAAGTAAGCCGCCTCATACACCTCAGAAGCAGTAGCGATCGTCCGAACCACCTCCACCAGCTTCATCAAAGGAACAGGATTAAAGAAGTGCAGGCCGATAAATCTCTCCGGCCTCTTCACCGCCGTCAAAAGCTCAGTCACCGAGATAGAAGAAGTATTCGAGGCGAAGATTGCATCCTTCTTGACTATCGAATCGATCGACGCCCACATCTTCTTCTTCTCTTCAACATTCTCAATGATGGCCTCAATCACAATGTCGCAATCGGCGAGGTCTGCCTTGTTAGTAATCCCCGTAAGCCGCGCCCGAATCTCGTCCTTCTGCTGCAGAGTGATCCCACCCTTCTCCACGGGCCGCTCGGCAAACTTAGCGAGCGACTTCTCAATCCCGGCAAACCCCTTGTCGAGATACTTCTGCTCGACTTCGAGCACAGTGACGTCGAATCCCGCAGTAGCGCACACCTGCGCTATGCCGGAACCCATCAGCCCACAGCCGAGAACGCCGACTTTCTTGATCTCCATAATTACTTCCTTCACGCTGACTTACTCAAGAATACCTTGTCATTCTGAGCGCAGCGAAGACACCTATGCAGTTTCCCGGCGACGAAATGCAAAGGTCCTTCGTTTCGCTCAGGATGACAGGATCTAAGAATTGCTCCGTGTCTCTGTGCCTCCGTGGTGAAAAGCCCTAGTGAAAGCTCTCCACCACCATAGCAATCCCCTGCCCGCCGCCGATGCACGCGGTCGCCAGCCCGTATTTCTTCTTACGCCGCCGCAACTCGTAGAGCAGCGTGATCACTAGTCGCGTTCCAGTCGCTCCCAGCGGATGCCCCAAAGCAATCGCTCCGCCATTGACGTTCACCTTTTCGCGATCGAGCCCCAATTCTTTTTCCACCGCCAGATACTGTGCCGCAAAGGCCTCGTTCACTTCGATCAAATCGATGTAATCCAAAGTCAGTCCCGCGCGCTGCAGCGCAATCTTCGTCGCCGGCACTGGGCCGCTTCCCATGATCTTCGGATCGACTCCTGCAATCCCCCAATTCACAATCCGTCCCAGCGGACTAAGATTCCTTTTCTGCGCCTGCTCCAGCGACATCACCACCACCGCCGCCGCGCCGTCGACGATTCCACTCGCGTTACCCGCCGTCACGGTGCCATTCTTGCCGAACGCAGCCCGTAGCTTGGCCAATCCTTCCATCGTTGTCTGAGGACGCCGGTGATCATCCTCCGTCAGCATCTCGCCCGTCGACTCGCCTTTAGAATTTCGCAACGGAACCGGCGTCAGTTCTTCCTGCACCCGTCCCGCCTTGTACGCTTCGTCTGCCTTCTGTTGCGACCGCAACGCGAACTCGTCTTGCGACTGCCTGGTAATTCCCTGCTGCTCGCCATACAGTTCCGCCGTCGCCGACATCTGCATCCCACAATAGGTATCAAACAACGCTACCATCAGCGAATCTTCGAGCTTTCCGCCGGGAGCCAACGTGAAGCCATCGCGTCCCCGGATCGAAAACGGCGCCTGCGACATGGATTCCATTCCGCCCGCCAGCACCATCTTCGCTTCGTCCGTCTGAATCATCTGCGCCGCCGAGACAATCGCCTGCATCCCTGAGCCGCACAAACGATTCACGGTCAGCGCCGGCGTTTCGATTGGCAATCCCGCGCGCAATGCCACGTGCCTTGCTCCATAGAGCGCGTCGCCGGAAGTTTGCTGCGCGTTGCCGAACACGGCATGATCGAACTCTTTCGCATCGATGCCCGCTTGGGCGATGGCAGCCTTCGCCGCGACCGCTCCCAGTTCCTGTGCGGTGTAGTCTTTGATTTTTCCGCAATAGCGCCCAAAGGGCGTGCGCGTCCCGCTGACAATCGCAATGTCTCCAGGTTTCAACATGAGTCCTGCTTCTATAGTAAGGATGGCTGGCCAGAAGCCAACCTGTGAGTTTATCAGAGCAGCTCTCAGCTCTTAGCTGTCAGCTCTCGGCTTACAACTCATGGCTGCGAGCGGGACAGTTGGGTCTTAGTGCTTCGAGGAAATAGCACTTCCGCGAAGATTCTCTCCGCGCATCTCGCGTAGTCCCGATGCCTGCTCTGCGTTGAAGATTTGGAATTACTCTGCGTCTCGGCGGTGAATAGGTTGTTACGCCACGGCTGCCGATGCGGCAAACTGCGGAGCTTGACTTACGATCTTCCCGGGACCCTGCGTCACCGCCTGCTCCAGCGCATGGTCGGCGCGGTTCGCCACTTCGGTCACAATGTCTACCGGATCGAAATGCTGACGCATCACCGCCTGCGCCAGGCCAGCACTGAACTCGACCGTCTGGTTCTTACTGGGGAAACGAACCTCCGCCAGCAGTCGCCGCAATTTTTCCATCGCCAGCAGCGCTTCTTTTTCGCCGGTGTCGCCGAGCACCAGCGCCACCGTCGTCGCCTCATAGCGGAACGCCAGATCGTTCGTCCGGATGTTCGCCGAAAATAGCTGCCCGATCTGCTCCATGACCCCGGTCACCGCCTGCTCACCATGTTCCTTGATCAGCGCGCTGCGCCGGCCAAACTGCATCAACAACACGGTCACCGCCGTCCCCTGCTGTAACCCGCGCCGCGTTTCCGCCTGCAGAAGATCGAGGTAGGATGCCCGTTTAAGCAAGCCGGACTTTTCGTCCGTCACCGAAAGATTTTTGACCAGGCGACGCAACCCGGCGTTGTTGAGCGCGATCAATACCTGGTCGCTCAATGTCCGGATCACGAGTACCTCCGAAGCCTGCCAGATGCGTGCTGTATTCTGGGTCAGGATTAGGACTCCGATCTGGTCATTGCCCTCGGTCAGCGGCAAAGCGAGAAGCGATTCGATCTGCAACTCCTCGATCACGCCCGGCATGTGGATGAGTTCTGGAGCATTTTTCCCGTCACCAATGGTCACCGTGCCCCTCGCGACGGCTAAGTCCTGCAGCGTTTCGACCAGAGCGATGAGCGCGGCGGAACTCGCTGGAATCAAGCCCTCCATGTGATATTCCTGCACACTTGATGGCGGCAGGCCCGGTTTGCGCAGGGCCACGATGCAGCGCGCCGTACGCCAGTTCCCGCCGATTTCATTGGCCGCCGTTTTCAATACTCCTTCTGCATTCCCCTGGTGGTAAAGCTTGCGTGTAATTTCAGCCACTTTCGCCAGACTGCTCACATCGGCTACATCGCTCTGGGTTACCGGAGCCGGTGCTGCACCATCGCCCTGCATTGTGGGGGACGACGCAGGACCCCCGGCGGTTGCGGAGTTAACGAGCGTCGCGGACGCGGCTGACGTCGCCGACTTTGCGTACTGTGGTTCGATGCCGGCTGCGATGTATAACTTCTGCAGTTCCGGGTTGCGCTCTTCCTCGCGCGGAAACAGTTCCTGAATGCGCTGGAGACGTTCGATGGCCTTGGAACGCATCCCGTATTGCACCAGGATTTCGGCTTGCAGCATCAGATCCTGCAGGGCAGCGGCTCCTAATGTCGGTTCCGGAGCTTTAACTTCCTGTTGTTCTTTTTTTACCGTAGCCGCGAAGCGCGAAGCGATAACGTTGAAGCGCTGATCGTCGATCTTGCCGCGCAGCGCCTCCAGGCGTTTCTGATGTCCCGGCTCGTAGGGATCGACTTCGGCAGCGCGATCCAGGCACTCCCCCGCTTTCTGGTAATTGTGCTTTGTGCAATACAAATCAAACAGTTTGAGAAGCGCTTGCGCGTAATCGGTTTCGCGGTTAGAGGCATTGAAGAGTTCCGCCAGAAATTCCAGCATTTCCGCCGACGAACGGTGCGATGCCAGGAGCTCCTGCATGGTAGTGATGAACGACCGCCGCTCGCCTCGCCGCCGCTGGAACGCTTCCAGCTTCCGCGCCAGTGCGACCGCCTCCGCATCCAGCTCGGAGTCAATCATGGTTCCAATCAGGCTCACGATCTGGTGCATTCGGGCCGGGTTCTGCTCGAACATCTGCCAGAGCAGCGGTTCGCTTTCGAGGCACCGATCGGCGGAGAGTAATGCCTGGGCATAGAGGCTGCGAAGTTCTACCGATTCGTCCCCGCCATGCACCAGCGGCTCAAAGATGAAGATTGCCGCTCCCGCCTCGCCTCGCGACAGTAGGCTTTTACCGTAGGCCAGCGCAGTCTTCGAATCGGACGGGTTCTCGGTGTACGCGCGCTCGAACCACTGTGCGGAATTCCCCCCCGAAGTTTCCGCCAGTTCCGCCAATTGTAAAAATGACTGGGATGCCATCACGTGCTCGCCCAGTTCCGCCGACGCTTCCGCCACCCGCAAATGATTGGCCTGGGATGGATCCAGGGCCACGATCCTTCGCAAAACCAGCAGCCCTTCTTCCTGCTTGCCTTGCTTCCGTAAATCTTCCAGCGCGTTCTCGTACGTCCCGATCGCCAGTTTCTTGTTCGATTGCTCCAGCAGTTGCCCGAAACGCACCTTCTGTTCCCAGCTGGGATTGGTATAGCGTGCCAGCTTCTTGTAGGTAAGGCTGGCTCGGGTGGCATCCGCCGCCGCCACCTGCCGTTCAAATAAATCTCCCATGAGGCGCACCGCCTGACCACCCTTGTTTAAGGAGAGACAAAGGTCGGCTGCCATCTGGCGCACGTTGTCGTTTTGCGGATCGCTTTCAAGGATCAGGAGATATTCCGTCAACGCGTCGGCTGTCTTCCCTTTTTGCAGAAGCTTCTCCGCCTTTTCGACGCGGCGGGCGATCTCGGCACGATTAGGATTTTCCGGCATGGGTCGTATTGCGAGAGAGAGAGCTCCTCGTTGATTCTAGGATTCACCCCCGGCACCAGCAACGCGGTTCCCCCACCCTGCGATTACGAAAGTCATAAGTTCAGTTCGCCGGACCACTCTGGGGCGCCCGGCGAGCCCACCTGGCCCAGTCGTGCGGACCGTCGTTCGGACCGAAGTTCGGACTCCAAATCGGACTGCGGACGCCCGCATTGCTGACTCTGACGCCCGCACTGGAGTTTTGCATCAACATCGCCGATTTCAACTCTTGAGGGCAAGGGCGGGTTTCCGCGATCTTATGGGTACCGGAGTCACGTTCGACCTGCGTCACGGCTCCCGGCTGCGCGAGTTCGCGCACCTTCCTCAGTATTGGATCATCGGCCTTTTCGCGATGCTCCTCGCAGGCCAGGCTTTTGGCTTCTACGTGCTCGGAACGGGAAGGTGGGGCCTCGGTCTGGCTCTGTCCATTCTCATTTTTGTTAGTCTTCTCGCCCTCGGATGCGCCTGGGGTGCGTTCCGCCGTGCGCAAGGCGTCGCTGCCCTGTTCTGGTTTCTATTCGTCGCCGTGCTGGTGGTCTTGCTGATTCCGACCGCCTTTCAGACCTACGACACCTTGTTCGATAAAACTACCCTTGTCAGCTTCGACGTGGCGCCTGCTGTACTGTCTCTATGGCGCTCCGATCCTGATGATGCTCTTCCTGCCGGAAACCTATGGGCGCGTCCGCGTGAAGTCCGAGATCTTTCTCGATCTCTTTCAGGTCGCCATCGTGGTCAGCCTCATTTACTCCACATTCTTCTTTCTTCCGGCACAAAGGATGATGCCCGCCGAGGCCCTGCTGCACAACATCACCATCAGCGACGCTCAAAGCCTTCTTCTCCTGGTTGCCACCCTCGTTCGCCTGCAATTCGCGCGCGGCCACGGCACGCGCATCCTGTTGGCCCGACTCGCTCTTTTCCTGATGGTCTGCGCCGTCGCCACCTTCATTGGAGACTGGATTGACCTGCATCACTATTTCACCGCCTCCGCATGGTTCACTCTCGGCTGGACCATTCCTCAGTGTGTTGCGGCCCTGATCGCGCTCACTTGGACTCCCGCCGCCGAGCCCGCGGCCGCTTTGGACCCGGTGAACTTCGCGAGTTTCCTCGGCACCAACCTCGTTCTGGTGGCGATGCTCTCGTGCAACGCCTGGTTGACCGACCATTGGAAACAGGCGTATGGGGAATTTCTTATCGATCTCGCGATCACGGCCTCGCTCTTCGCTTTTACGCTACGGTTGGCGCTGACTCAGTTCCACCAGCAACAGGAGATCGCCCGCCGCAAAGCCGCGCAACTCCAGTTAACCGCGTCTCACGAAGAGGTCGCCCGCCTGCTTGACTACGCCCGCCACCAAACTTCAGAAATCACCCAGATCAGCGAACTCGGCAGCTTGCTTCACGCCTGCACTTCGCGCGACGAAATATTTCGTCTCATTCCAGAGCGCCTGCGCCGCCTGTTTCCCGGCGCCTCGGGCTGCGTTTCACTTCTTAGCTCTTCCAAGAAGCGTATCGAATCCGCCGCCGAATGGGGAGTCTGTCCCGCCGATCAGATTTATTCGCCCGAACAGTGTTGGGCTCTGCGTCGCGGAGGTGCGCACGCTCATCCCGGCGGACGATCTGAACCACGTTGCTCTCACCTGCTCGGAGAGGGCCCGTCGGTTTGCATTCCGCTTATTGCCAATGGCGAGGCCATCGGAACCCTGTCGCTCCAGAATGACGATCCGGGGGACGCCGCACCAGATCTGGACATTGTCTCCACCGCGTTTGCTCGCCGCCGGCAACTCGCCGCCACGGTGGCGGAACACATCGCTCTGGCTGTTGCTAATCTTGGCCTGCGCGAATCTTTGCGCTTGCAAGCCGTCCGCGATCCGCTCACCGGCCTCTACAACCGCCGCTATATGCAGGAGTTCCTGGACCGCGAACTTCACTCCGCTCGCCGCAAACACCGTCCGGTTGCGGTCATGATGCTCGATCTCGACCACTTCAAACGCTACAACGACAGCTTTGGACACTCCGCCGGCGATCAACTGTTGGCCGCGGTCGGCGAAATGCTTTTGCGCTCGGTGCGAGCTGAAGATATTGCGTGCCGCTATGGCGGCGAAGAATTCGTTCTCATTCTTCCCGAGTGTTCTCTGTTACGAGGCGGGTGTGCGAGCGGAGGAAATACGCAAGCGCCTCCGGGAATATTGCGATCAGAGACAACGCCAGACCGCTGCTCTAACCGTCTCCATCGGACTGGCCGCCTTCGATGAAACCACGGATCGCGTCGATCTCCTTCTCAAGTTCGCTGACGACGCTCTTTATCAGGCGAAGCGTGCGGGGCGCGACCGCATTGTCGCCGCGCGCCCCGCCGCCGTCTTGCCCGAACAGAATTTCACCGAAGTAGCCAGCGCCGCCGCTGCCGCCTCCAACCAGACCTAGCGCCCGGTGTTGCTTGCGTGGAGCGGACACTTCTGTCCCCACGTGAACTTCCGTCGGCGCTGGTTCGCGCAAAGCGTCCTGCTTCTGATATACGAGTACGAGCACAAATGACCGCTCCCGCTTCGACCCCAGCCCCAACCGACCGCACCTCCAGTAATGCTGAATCCGGACTACGTCACCAACTCACTGCCGGGCAAATGACCATGGTCGCGGTCGGCGGCTCCATTGGCACGGGGCTGTTGTTAGGCACCGCCGCCGCCATCCAACTCGCGGGCCCCGCCGTCATTCTCACTTTCATCCTCGCAGCCTTCATCAGTTGGACCGTCGCGCTCGCATTAGGCGAATTGGCCAGCACTCATCCCGCCGCTGGCTCCTTCGGCGTCTATGGAGACCTTTACCTCAATCACTACGCCGGGTTTCTTGCCCGCTTCGGCTACTGGCTTGCCATCGCCGTTTCCATCGGAGCCGAGATGGTCGCCTCCGCTACTTACATGCAGCTCTGGCTCCCGCGAGTGCCAGCGCTCATCTGGGTTTTCGTCTTTTCCGCGTTCCTTCTCGGCATCAACTTTCTCACCGTCCATGCCTACGGACGCTTCGAATTCTGGTTTGCCATGATCAAGGTCGCTGTCATCGCCATCTTCATCGCGCTCGGCGCCGCTCTGCTGATCAGTGGACGAGTCCCTTCTCAATACACTGCCCACGGCGGATTCTTCCCCCTCGGAGCCGCTGCCCCGCTGCTCGCCATCACCTTCGCCATTTATGCCTTCGGCGGCGTCGAATTTGTAGCCGTAGCCTCTGGCGAGTCCACTTCTGCCGAAGACGTGGGCCGGGCAGCGCGCATGACCTTCCTCACCCTCGCCATTGTTTATCTCGGAGCCATTGTCATCCTGGTCGGGATCATGCCCTGGAACCGCGCCGGAGTCTCAGAAAGCCCGTTCGTCACCGTCTTCCGCCTCGTCAGCTTCCCCGGTTCCGCTCATTTCATGAATTTCGTGGTCCTGACCGCCGCGCTCTCCGGAGCCAATGCGGCGCTCTACATTTCGTCGCGCATGCTTTTCTCGCTGGCCCGCACCGGATGGGCTCCGCGCACGTTGGGACGGCTGAACTCGAAGGGTGCTCCAACGCTCGCTCTTCTCGCCTCTTCTTATGGAATCGTGGTCGCCCTGGTACTCGAGCGCTGGGCTCCCGCCCAAGCCTTCGAAGATATTCTGCGCGGCGCCTTCTTTGGCATGATGCTCTCCTGGATCATCTCGCTCGCCGCGCACATCTCCTTTCGCAGCCGGCTGACTGCTGAACAGATTGCCCGAATCCCCGCCCGCTCACCGCTCGGCAAGTGGGGATCCATCATTGGCTTAATTGTGGTTCTGGCGTCGACGGCCAAAACCTGGTGGGACTCCCGCATCAACCTATTCGTTGGCCTGACTTTCTTGATCGCCCTAACCCTGCTCTACTTTCTCCTCCGTCCGCACGCGCTCCGGAACCCGGATTGAGATCGTTCTTCCGTACCTGATATGCTCAACCCAATTCGGGAACCATCCGAACGGCGTCTGAAAACGGTGGAACGATCTTGAAATTCTGCCTGCGCGACGCTCGGTCGCACCCGCTTCCACGCTGTTCCGTTCCCCCGATACAAAGGAGTATCTGTGACTTCCGCTCGAAACTTTACTGTAATTCCTGGCAGTGAACGTCAGGCTGTCCGTGGGGCGCGCCTCATTCACAATTCGCATCCCGACCAAACCATCGAAGTCTCCGTACGTATTCGCTCGAAATCGGAAGCGAAGCGGGAAGAACTGGAGTTGAAAACCGCGCTTTCGAAGCCCGGTTTCAAGCCCGTGTCGCGCGCCGAGTTTGAAAGGGTCCACGGCGCCGATTCCGCCGATCTTGATCAGATCAAGAAATTCGCCCAGGAGTTTGGCCTGAAAGTGCGCGAAACCGGTACGGAGCTGGCGCGCAGAACGGTGATGCTGTCAGGAACCGTTAGCAACCTTCAAAGAGCCTTCAACGTCGAACTCAAGGAGTACAGCCATTCCGGCGGAAATTTCCGCGGCCGCATTGGCGCCATCAGCGTGCCCACCGAATACGCGCCCGTCATCACGGGAGTGTTCGGCCTCGACAATCGGCCTCAGGCCAAACCCCATTTCCGCATATTGACTCGTCCGCCGAAAAACATTCGTAAAGCCACTGCCCCGGCCATTTCGCACGATCCAACTGACGTGGCGCAAATTTACGACTATCCGGCTGGTGACGGAACTGGCCAGAGCATCGGGATCATTGAACTGGGCGGAGGCTTTCAGTTGAACGATGTCAGCAACTACTTCAAATCGCTCAACCTCAACCCGCCGCAGGTCATTTCGGTGCCGGTCGACGGAGGCGCCAACAGCCCCACCACTCCCGACAGCGCGGACGGTGAAGTGATGCTCGACATTGAGGTGATAGGCGCGATCGCTCCCGCTGCCAAGATCGTCGTTTATTTTGCGCCCAATACTGATCAGGGATTTCTCGACGCAATCACCACCGCTGTGCACGACAGCACCAATCAGCCTTCGGTCATCTCCATAAGCTGGGGCTCGGCCGAATCACAATGGACCGCCCAGGCCCTCACCAACTTCGACCAGGCCTTTCAAGCCGCTGCCGCCATGGGCGTAACCGTGTGCGTCGCTGCGGGTGACAACGGATCTTCCGACGGAGTAAACGATGGCAAGAACCACGTCGATTTTCCCGCCTCCAGTTCGTTCGCGCTCGCCTGCGGTGGCACCACCCTGCAAGCTTCAAACGAGAAAATCACGAGCGAAGTCGTCTGGAACGATCTGCTGAATGGAGGAGCAACCGGTGGAGGAGTCAGCGATGTCTTTCCGCTTCCGACCTGGCAGATTGGCTTCAATGTTCCGGCGCCAATCGTGAAGGCCGGCGGCCGAGGCGTACCCGACGTCGCCGGCAATGCCGACCCCAATACCGGCTATAACATTCTGGTCGATGGCCAGAGTGAGGTCGTGGGCGGCACCAGCGCCGTTGCGCCCCTGTGGGCGGGATTAGTAGCGCGATTGAATCAGAAGATGGGGAAGCCGGTAGGTTTTCTTAACCCATCAATCTACGCACAAGCCGTAGAAGCGTCCGGATTTCGCGACATTACGAAAGGCAACAATGGCGCCTTCAGCGCCGGTGCAGGTTGGGACCCATGCACCGGATTAGGGAGTCCCAATGGAGTCCCCTTAGAAACGGCCCTCTAGTTCGTGTGGCGCGGGCGCCCGCGGCCGTTGCTGTTGCCGTTGCCGAGGGTGCGCCACTTCTCGCGCATTTCGAGAAGTGGCCTGCCGCAGACCCGTGTGATCAGTTGACACTAGGGACTATAATCGAGAGTTGGGCAGTAGTCTAAGCACAGGTTGAAAGGGAGACAGAGTTCAACCCATTGATTCTAAACGTAAGATCCGGCAGAGAAGCTGGTAACCCCTTTGCTATGAATATTTTGAAGCTAAGTGCTTTAGAAGTAATACTTTACCGGTAATTCGGGGGGGGGGGGGGGGGGGGTACAGACCCGCCGAATTAATTCTCTCGCCCAAGTAAAGCTCGCCCAACATAAGTCTGAGCCACATGGAAGACACTCTTCTCCGCTATCGCTCCCAGTTTCCCATCCTCGAGCGCACAAATTACATGATCTCCAACTCTCTCGGAGCCATGCCCCGCACCGTTTACGATGCCCTGCATGCCTACGCCGAGGTCTGGGCAACGCGCGGCGTTCGCGCCTGGGAAGAGCGCTGGTGGATGCTCGCCCTCGAAGTCGGCAACGAACTTGGCGCCCTGATGAACGCGCCCGGGGATTCCGTCTCTCTCCATCAAAACGTCACCACCTGCCAGGCCGTCGTCGCTTCCTGTTTCGATTTCAGCGGGCCGCGCAACAAAGTCGTTTACAGCGACATGAACTTTCCTTCCGTCATGTACTTCTGGGAAGCGCAACGCCCGTACGGGGCGCAGGTGCACATGGTCAAGACGGACGACGGCATCACGGTGCCGACCGACCGCCTGCTCGACGCCATCGACGAGCGCACCCTGATCGTCCCCATCTCTCATGTGATTTTTCGCAGCTCCCATATCAATGACGCAAAAGCCATCATAGAAAAAGCGCACAAGGTTGGAGCGCACGTCCTGCTCGACACGTTCCAGTCTCTCGGCACCGTTCCCGTCGATGTTCAGTCGCTCGACGTCGACTTCGCTTGCGGAGGCGTGCTGAAGTGGCTCTGCGGCGGCCCTGGAGTCGCGTACCTTTACGTTCGTCCCGACCTCGGCAAGAAACTGCAGCCGAAGTTTACGGGATGGTTCGCGCACGAAAATTCTTTCGAATTTGCCACCGGCCCAACTCGTTATGCCGAACCCCCATTGCGCTTCATGAATGGGACTACCCATATTCCTTCGATCGAGGCGGCGCGGCCGGGTTTGAAAATCATTCGGGAAGTCGGCGTCGAGAAAATCCGGGAAAAGTCTAAGCGCCAGACGGCTCGCCTGATCGAACTTGCCGATCAGCACGGATGGCGCGTGAACACTCCGCGTGATCCCGAGCGGCGCGGCGGCACCGTCTCCATCGACATGCCTGATTCTCAAGCTGTGAGCCGCGAGTTGCTGGCTCGTGAAATTCTCGTCGACTGGCGCCCGAGGGCAGGAGTCCGCTTCTCTCCTCACTTCTACAACACCGACGCTGAAGTGGATGCAGCTTTGGCAGCGGTCGCGGACATTCTAAAAGCACGCACGGTAACTGCGTAGCTAGCGAGAGATAGTCGTGGCCGGGCTGGATAGAGACCAGGCTTGCCTCGTTTTCGGGTGTCAGCGTCTCACGGTAACTGTTACTTACTACAGTAAGCCGATCCTACCTCTTTCTCCGTGTCGGTCCTGACATCTCTCCTTATGCTCATAGGAGATCACCGAAATTATTCAGGAAAAGCTTTGTGAGCGTCTGCCTGTCCCTCTTCATCGCAATTAACCACCTCGTAATTCTTTCGTTAGTGGCGATTGCTGGCGGTTTGTATTTCTTTTTCTTAGGATTTCACTTACTCGCCCGCAAGCGTTTGTTGCTCGCTACTCCCACATCTAAGATTCGCAGTGCCGCGCTGGGATTGGTCGAGGTGAATGGCGTTGCTGCCGGTCCACATACGATGGCAGCGCCGATCACGGGCAAACCATGCTTTCTCTATCACACCATTGCCTGGCAACGGCGCGAGGGAAAGAAGCAGGAATGGGACAAGGTCGCAGATGAAACTCTGCACGTGCCGTTCTTCATCGACGATGCCACGGGAAGGTTACTGATCGAGCCTCTTGGAGCCGATCTCGACTTGCATCAGGACTTTCGGGAAGAATATGACGCCTCGTTTTTTTCGTTGGGCTTCTTCTCTAAAGAGACCGCCGTCTCGCCGCGAGTCAGTGTTTTTCTTGGGCGCCACGGCGTCGTGCCGGTCCGCGACTTGCGCATCGAGGAACGCTCCATCAAGCCTGAAGACGCTCTCTTCATCGCGGGAACGCTCACGGAAAATCCCGGCATTCAGGTGCGTCCGTTTCCGACACGCAGCCAACCCTACAGCCCGAATGCGAACGGCAATGAATGGAATTCTGCGCGCGGCCGCAAGCCCAACAATCTGTCTCAGCCCACTTCGGTGCCGGAGATTATTCGACTTCAGAATAGTGCAACTTCTGCCAGCACTCACGAAATGAGTCAGCAGTCAAAAATCGCAGCCGCGCTTACTCGCGCCGGCATCACCAAACCAGAAGCATGGGCTGCCGCCGGAGTCGCGTATCAATCGGCGGTCGTTGAAGAGCAAACGCCTGCCGCGACACTCTCCGAAGCGGAATCGCCAGACTTCAATCTCAATCCGCCCGTGGTGTTGATGAAAGGTACGAATGATCCCACGCTTGTGATCTCGGTCCGTAGCCAAAAGGAATTCGTCAGCGCCCTGGGATGGAGATCCACCGCCATGGTTTGGGGAGGCGCTGCGATTACCGTGCTCGGCATTTATATGCTGCTGGCACAAATGGCGTTGGTGTAGCAGTCTGTGACCTCCGCGGGAGGCGGTAGCTAACTGCTCAATGCCAGTTATGAACCGCTAATTTAGAATGTTGCTTGTGACCGAATCCGTCCGGATCGGGATTCTTGGTGATTTCAATCCCGAATTCCGTTCTCATCACGCCACCAACGATTCACTTCAGCATGCGGCGCGGAAGCTCCAACTCAAGGTGGAGTCAACCTGGCTTCCAACACCTTCGCTGCTCGAGCGTGGCGCGGCCGCAGTGCTCGATTCCTACGATGGCTTGTGGGCCTCAGCCGGCAGTCCTTATAAAAGCTTCGATGGAATGCTGAAGGGGATTGAGTTCGCCCGCGTCCACGACCGGCCATTTATCGGGACGTGCGGAGGCTTTCAGTATGCGCTCATCGAGTGCGCCCGCAACGTGCTAGGCGTCCACGACGCGACGACGGCGGAAGAAGACCCGAATGCCAAAAACATCGTGATCTATCCGGTGTCGTGCGCGGTTCCGAATCGCGATCCGAAGGCGCCCAAGCTCTCGGGAAAAATAAATCAGATCCGCCTCCGTCCTGGCTCCTACCTCGCGGCGTTTTATGGGAAAGAAGTGATTGAAGAAGAATTTTTCTGCAACTACGAGATGAACCCTGAGTTCGAATGGATGGCGATGGAAGCGGGCTTTCCCGTGGTCGCTCGCGGCTCGAAGGAAGAGTGCCGCGCCATCGAATCTCCCGCACACCTGTTTTTCATCGCGACACTGTTTCAACCGCAACTATCCTCGCGCGAAGATAGCCCCCATCCGCTGGTCATGGCGTTCGTACAACACGTCGCCGACTTTCGCCGCAAACGGCTGGACGACTCCATCCTCGCGTAATTTTGTCCATTGCCTGGCCTTGCCGCAGACATTGTTCTACCCAGACACATTGTTCTACCCAGACAATTGTTCTACCCAGACTTGACCGCAACCACCCGGCTGTCGTAGCCTCGCGTCCTAATCTGGCATTCGCTTTTTGTAACGCGCGTCTTTTGTCATGCACCACTTTGCCATGCACCACTTTGTCATGTACTACATGGAGGCTCCACATGGTTCCTCTCGCCGCTCTCTGGCTTCCAATCCTGCTGTCGGCCGTGTTTGTCTTTGTCGCCAGTTCGATCATGCACATGCTGTTGCCTTATCATCGCAGCGACTACAGCCAACTTCCTGACGAAGATAAGATTCTCGCGGCGTTGCGTCTTGCAGGCCCCAAGCGGGGTCTATATGTCTTTCCCCACTGCACCCACAAAGACATGAAGTCGCCCGCCATCGTTGAGAAATACAAGCAGGGACCGGTCGGATTCATGACCATTCTTCCGAGCGGGCCGCCCGCTTTGCCGAGATTTTTGATCCAGTGGTTCGTCTTTTGCCTGGTAATCGGATTTTTCGTCGCCTATCTCACGGGACACACAGTTCCGCCCGGCGCGAACTATCGCGCGGTCTTTCGTGTTGCCGGAACCGGCGCGTTCCTCGCATACGGTCTGGGAAACCTGAGCAACGGAATTTGGAAGGGCCAGCCTTGGTCGGTCACGATCAAGGAAGTGATTGACGGACTCATCTATGGATTACTGACCGCCGGAACCTTCGGCTGGCTTTGGCCGCGATAAATCACGAACGGCAGTACCCACGAAGAATGAATAACACCGTGACATCCATCGAGCCGTGGCTACGTGGTTGGGAGGCGGATGTTCCAGCGGTGGGGCGCGCCGTTTTGCACGCGCTGCAATTGGCCGATGAAGATCTGCGGAAGTGGTGCGGAAGTCTTTCTGACTTTGAATTAAATGAACGGCCTGCAGGAGTGGCGCCCGTTGCGTTTCACATTCGACATTTGGCGCGCAGTTTAGATCGTCTGCTGACTTATGCAGAGGAAAAGAACTTGAGCGACGAACAGCTGGAACGTCTGCGAACGGAGTTCGATCCAGGCGCCACAGGCGACGAGCTGTTTGCGGAATTAACCGCCGCGCTGACAGATGCCGCAGCGCGGGTCCGGGCGCTGGCCAACGCGAATCTCGAAGAGGCGCGAACAGTGGGAAAAAAGCTGCTTCCAACCACAGTCGGAGGGTTGCTCGTCCATATTGCCGATCACACGCAGCGGCATGTTGGGCAAGCGATAACAACGGCGCAGGTGGTGCGAACTCACAGCCCCATGCCGGAGCCAAGAAGGCTGTAGAGCAGGACGACGAGAACGATCACGGTGAAGACCACGTAGAGGCGATCGCGTTCGATGGCGAATCCCGCGATGGAAAAGGCCACGCGCGCGATGGGGGTCGCGATCAGCAACAGCAATCCGAGTTGGATCAAGCCTCGGCCGCGATGATTGAAGACGCTGTGGATGACTCCGGCGATCGTGCGGAACTCGGATGGCTCGCCCCGAAAGACGCGGTAATTGGCAGCTTCGTGTCCGTGACGCGACAGATAGATACACGCGCCGGCGAAAACCACTGCCGCCGAGAGCAGCACTCCCGTACGCAGCAGGTTGCCGAGGATCACTTCCAGGCGGCGATCCCTCCACGGTTGGGGTCGAAATGGTTCCGGTGGACGGGCTGGAACCTGGAACGCAGGCATTAGAGTTTCCCCCAAATTCCTTTGTAGAGCATCTGCAGGCCGAGAATGAGAATCACGATGCTGAAGACGAGGCGAAGCGATTTAGTTTCGGCCTTGACCAGAATGCGGGTACCTAGCAGCGATCCGGTGAGGACTCCTAACATGACCGGCATGGCAAGGCCGGGATCGATGTATCCGCGACTGAGATAGACACCGGCGCTGGCGGCCGCGGTCACTCCGATCATGAAATTGCTGGTGGTCGTAGAAACCTTAAAGGGGATGCGCATGGCCTGATCCATGGCCAGCACTTTGACGGCACCGGAGCCGATCCCGAGTAATCCTGAGAGCGCGCCGGCGCCGAACATCAGGCTGAAACCGGTCGGGACATTCTGCACGTTGTAACTGCGCTTACCATCACGATCGGGGAAACTGCCATTCAGCCGGAGACGCGTGGCAAGCGGATCGGGAGGTAAGGTGCGCTGATCCAGCGGACGCGGCTTCCGCGAAAGGTACGCCGAGTAGAGCAGGACAGCGCCGAAGATGATGGCCAAGGCATTGGTCGGGATGCGGGTGGCGAGGAAGGCTCCGAGCAACGCGCCGAAGGTCGTAGCGATTTCCAAAAACATGCCGATGCGGATGTTGGAGAATCCTTCTTTCACATACGCGGAAGCGGATCCAGAAGAAGTCGCGATCACGGAGACGAGCGATGCTCCGATGGCGTAGCGGATATCCACATGAAACAGGATGGTGAGCAAAGGCACGAGGACGACGCCGCCGCCGAGGCCGGTCAGCGATCCGAGTAGTCCTGCGACGAATGAGACCAGCGCAACGATCGCGGTAAAGGCCAGTACGGTCATTTGAATTTTGAATTTGTCCTACAGGTTAACATTTTGCGACCCATCGGCGGCTGGAGAAGCGGGACGGGGTGGGAGGAAAGATCAAACAGATCGGTAGAGGGTTTGAGTCGACTTTTTTGCAGAGCCCGAAATTGTTCTGCGATCGCGGCGAAGAGGCGTGTGCGCCGCGCTCTATTGGTTTACCCAGACAATGCGGGATTTCTTGAGCTCGGCATGCTGCTTCTTAAGTTCGCGGGCGATGGCGCCAAGAGAAGGAGCTTCTGCCTGAGGGAAATCTGAGACCGGTCTTTCTCCATGGGCAGTGCTGAAGTTGTTCGCCCCGAGAATAGTACGTTCCTGAGACATGGCCGCATACGCTGCCTGCATAGGATGGCTCGAAAAGTCGTAGGTCGACGGCTGATTGCTGCGACTGCCTCCTCCGACGGAATACTGCGCAAATGCCGCGGTGGCGGAAAGCAGGCAGAGGACAAACAGGACCTTTTTCATAGCAATCTCTCCCGATGGCGAAATGAGCTGAGCTTCGTCCGCGGATGGTGCGGATTTAAGCTCCTCACTCAGGATAGAAGCAAGGCCTGTGCCAAACGTTCGGGGTGTTAAATAGCGCCTTGGAGCCCTTATCAGGAGACAAAAGGCAATTATTTGCACATTTGTGGAGAGCCCATGGAACCGGCATCTGACAGGGGTTTTGACCGGTCGCGACGGTTCGGACGGGACCATATCCGAGGCATTTTTCTCCGAAATGCGATAACTTAATGACCATGAAAACACGAAAAGTGATGGGCATCTCTCTGATCTTGCTGGCAGCCATGGTGGCATTGGCAGCGGTGGGAGCTTATGCGGATTATAAGGTCGTCAAAACGTGGAAAATAGGCGGCGATGGCGGATGGGACTATCTGACAGCGGAGAGCGCTGGACATCGTTTGTTCATCTCGAGATCCACCCGGGTGATGGTGATCGATACCCAATCGGGCAAGACGGCGGGTGAGGTTCCGGACACGGCGGGTGTGCATGGAATCGCGCTGGATTACGACATCGGGCGCGGATTTACGAGTAATGGCCGCGAAGACACGGTCAGCGTTTTCGATCTCAAGTCGCTGGCTGTGGAGAAGAAGATCAAGGTTGGCAGCGGGCCCGACGCGATTCTGTACGACCCGTTTTCGAAGCGCCTATTCACTTTCAACGGAAAAGGCCATGACACGACGGCCGTCGACGCGGCAAAGGGCGAGGTCGCGGGCAAGCTCGAACTGGGCGGGAAACCCGAGTTTGCCGCCACCGATGAAAAGGGAACGGTATTCGTAAATATCGAAGACACGTCGGAGTTGGTGGCGTTCGATCCCCAGAAGCTGATGGTGAAGTCGCGGTGGAAACTGGTGGACTGCGAAGAGCCGACCGGTCTCTCGATCGACCGTAAAAACCGGCGTCTGTTCGCCGGATGTGGCGGCAATAAGAAGATGGTGGTGGTGGATGCCGACAGCGGAAAAATGGTGGCGAGTCTTCCGATCGGAGAAGGCTGTGATGCGACAGCGTTTGATGCCGACCGTGGCCTGGCATTTGCGTCGGCAGGAGACGGCACGATCACAGTGATTAAGGAAGATGGCCCGAACAAGTTCAGCGTGGCCCAAACTGTCACCACCCAGAAGTCAGCGCGCACCATGGCCATTGATGAGAAGACCCATCAACTGTTTACGGTAGCGGCAAACGTGACCGGCACTCGCCAGGACAGGAAAATCGAGCCGGATTCTTTTGTTGTGCTGGTGGTGGAGGCGGCGCACTAAGCCACCTCATTTCGCTCATCCGATCCCTGAATTCAAGTACAAAACAGGTAGCGGCGCGATATCAAATTACGTCGCTATCGAAATTTGATCTGTTTTTAGACCACCGTGATCTGCTTGCGCAGATCGGCGGCGAAAAGGTGTTTGGGGATCATCGCGTGGACTCCTCTAACGATATCCACCACCTGCGTTACCCGGAAACTGATGGCGATGCTGCACAAGGCGTAGGCGTCCAGTTTGGTGAGATTGGCGTGCGTAGCCATGAAGCTGATGGCGTTGCGGGCCGCCAATGTCATGGCGACATTGAGATCCTTGTCGAGGCCCAGCAAAATCCAGTGGGTCGAAGTCTCCGCGATCGGCCATGCAAAGTTCTTTTGCTTGTGTAGCACCACCTGAATGCGCAATTCCTGCATGCGCGTCTCCAGAGCGGACAGGTTGATTTCGCCGTCTCCCTGCACGGCATGAGAATCTCCAGTGAAGATCAGGGCCCCCGGCTTCCATACAGGAATAAACATTGTGGAGCCTTCAGCCATTTCGCTAAGGTCGGTATTACCGGCATGAGGGCCGGGCGGAACGGAGCTGGTCACTCCTGGACTCAGTGGCGGATAAAAACTGTCGGGAGGCGCCACGCCCAGCGTTCCCTGGAAGGGCTTGAGCGGGACATGAATGCTCGGATTAAACTCCGCCGTCATGTTGGGCAGATCGAGCTTCAAATATTTCACCTGGCCTTCTGGAAAATCCTGCGCCAGTAAACCGGTGCCGAGAGCACCCGGATTATTGAACACCGCTCCCCAATCGAAAGGACGAATACGCTTGTAGCGGACCTCGAGCACGTCACCGGGTTCGGCGCCATTGACGTAGACAGGACCAATGATGGAGTGCGGCCCGTGTCCCGGATTGCTGACGCGCAGTTTCGCCAGCGTCTCGACCGGAACGCCCGGCTGCATCTGGTTCAAAAAGTGTGACCAGGTATTGGGATAGCTGATGGTGTCGCCGGAATCGATTTTGACGATGGGCTCGAGTGTGGTGTCGTAGACTCCGAGCCGCACGGTCTTATCGTTGCTCTCGACCACGTGGACGCGGCCTTCATCGTCTCTGTCATTCTTGGACGCCGGCGGACTGCTTGCACCTCCGCCGTCGTGTGAATCTGCCCTGTGCATGAGAACGGACGCTAGTTTATTATTCGTCACTTTCGTATCTGTCAATTTAGTAAACCAGGGTCCGATGCTTGCCAGCGCCGCCATGAAGGTGCTCGCGCCTAGCAATCGGCGACGGGAACGACCGCGGGCCGTCAGATAGCCGTCGAGTTGCTCTTGGTTCATCTCGTCGGAGTGTAGAAGACGATCGGCGGCCCGCCGAGTGGTAGCCGCGTCCTTGATGTCTTCGCGGAACACGCCAGTCCCCTGCTCTTCGCCGCATCCGAATAGGTTGCCGCATTGGTGATGATGAGGTTGAAATGGATTTTCCTCGACCTTCTGGCGATCAGGGTTATGGAGCATTTGTTCCCTCCTTGTATCGCTTGCGGCGGCGAGCGACAAAATCAAACGCGCATTATAACGCACGATTCGTCGGGGGAATGTGCGAACTATCACCTGGAAATGCGCAGCAGAAATAGCGCTGACGACAGGCTGAGCACTGGCCCGGCGATGGTGAACAGCGCTCTGCCCACGGTTCCGGGGGCGCCGCCAAAGTATGCGTCCAGCGCAAATGCCGTGGCGCAAGTCGCGGCGACGGGGATGATCCACATTTTCGGAAGGCGCTTCAGATTTGGCAACGCAGTGGGCAATAGCCACAGGAAGATGTACGAGAGATTTCGATCGCGCAGCGAAGACGCGAACTCGTAGCCGCCGCTGCGGTGGAGAGCGAGACCGAAATGCAGAGGACTTACAAACTGTCCGACGATAGACCGCTGCAGGAGGATCATCGTGGCGAGGCTTAGCGTCCAACTGGTCAGGATCCAGACTGCATCCGGTAAAAAATGATCCCGAACGCGAAGGCTAGCATTCTTACTATTCTTAAACTCGGACCGGATTGAGAGCCACCAGGCCGACGAAAGCACGATGCTGAAGGGAATGAATGACTCTTTAGTGAGGGTTCCCATGATGGCGATCACTGGCAACGCCCAGAGTTTGAACTCCGATAAGCTCCAGAGCAGTGCCAGCAGGAAGAAGCCTTCGCCGGCATCCACCAGCCCGACCAGGCGAAAATTCGGGACGGCGAAGTTGACCAGATAGAGCAGCGCGGCAACCAGACCGGCAGCCGAACTCTCTACTGAGCTGTCGATTGAACTTATTGAACCAGCGGCGGATTTGCCTGACCTACGCCTCCCAAGAATGCCACCGAAAATGACGACGAGCACGGCGGTCGCGGCAACAAACAAAGAGTCAGACACAAGGAGTCCGAACATGACTGGATCCCAGCTTGCGACGCGTCCTTGGGCGAGCAGGTAAAACGGCCGCGACATCCACGGAACCAGGACTCGGAAACGGCGGAAGCGACTGTCTTCGGTGTCAACAATTGGGGTTCCGGTTACGAGCGCCGCATAGGTCCTTACGTCGGAGAGGCCCGGCGTCTGCCGCGGATCGTAGCGGTTGAGAACGGGATATCCCAAACCGCAGGCGACCAGGAAGAAAATGCAAAAGAGCGAAAACAGCCTGGCAGGCGCGATTCTGGCTCCGTCATTATGCATTGTCGTCATGCGTATTGGCGAAGGTAGCGGCAGAAGTTCGACATTGCAACTCAAATTCTACGACGCATGGGCCACGTTTTATATCGTGTTCGCCGCGCGGCAGTTTGGAATCGGGGAATGAATCTGTTAGCTTCGGCGTGCGAGATTTTTTTCTCAACTCTTTCGGAGGGTAGAAGTGAAATTTCAGAAACTGGGGCTGGCTGTGCTTTTTAGTTTGTTGGTAATGAGCTCGATGCAGGCGCAACAACTATCGCCGGCGGACGAGGCGACGCGTCGACTGGCGCTGGACATCTTCAAACAACTGATCGAAATCAATACTACGGACTCGGTTGGCAGCGTGACGGCAGCCTCGGAAGCGATGGCGCAGCGCTTTCGCGACGCCGGCTTCGCCGAGAGCGACATTCAGATACTCGGACCCAGTTCCAATGACCGCAAGAAGAATATCGTCGTGCGGCTCCATGGATCGGACAAGCACAAACCCGTGCTCCTGATCGGTCATCTCGATGTCGTAGAAGCGCGGCGGGAGGACTGGACGACAGACCCTTTCCAGTTCATCGAGAAGGACGGTTATTACTACGGGCGGGGCACCAGCGATATGAAGGATGGCGACGCAATCATGTCGGCGACGCTCATCCGAATGAAGAAAGAAGGATACGTGCCGAGCCGCGACATTATTCTCGCGATGACAGCGGATGAAGAAGGCGGCACATCGAATGGAGTGAATTGGCTCCTCCAGAATCATCGTGAACTGATCGATGCTGAGTTCGTGCTTAATCATGACGGAGGGGGCGTACTGGCCGATCACGGCAAGCCGCTGATGATGGAAGTGAACGCCACCGAAAAGCTGTATGGCGATTTCGTGTTGACGGCGACCAATTCTGGCGGCCACAGTTCGCTGCCGCGGCCGGAGAACGCAATCTACGAACTGGCGAATGCGCTCACACATATCGAGCACTACCAGTTTCCCTTCGAACTGAATCCGATCACGCGAGCGTATTACGAAGAGCAAGTGAAGTTGGCAACGCCGGAGCGCGCTGCGGATTTAAAAGCGATGCTGAAGACTCCTCCCGACAAGGGAGCGGTGGCACGGCTTTCGAAAGATCCGCTGGACAACTCGACCATGCACACAACATGTGTGGCGACGCGCCTGAGCGGAGGCCACGCCAACAATGCATTGCCGCAGATGGCACAGGCTAACGTGAATTGCCGCATCGAGCCTGGACACTCGCTGGAAGAAATCCGGCTGACGCTGGAGAAAGTGGTGGGCGACCCGAAAGTTAAGGTGCAGTTTCGTGAGAACACCGGCGTGCTGATGGATCACGGCTCCGACCGGCACAGCTACGTGCCGCCGGCTCCGCGGAAAGACGTGTTCGATCCGCTGGAAAAGGTCGTGGCACAAATGTGGCCGGGCATTCCCGTGCTCCCGAACATGAGCACCGGCGCATCGGATGGCGTCTACACTAACGCCGCTGGGATGCCAACGTATTGCGTCTCGGGCGAGCAATACGAACGCGACGATGTCCGCGCGCACGGAAAAGACGAGCGAATCGGGGTCGAATCGTTTGCCCGAGGAGTGGATTTTTATTACGTGTTCCTTAAGGGAGTTACGGCGGAGTAGGTCAACGAATTGGAGCCCTTCTTGGGCGGCATGCCATGCCTCGAAAAACAATTGTCTCTCTTCTAGAGGGAGGAGATCGGCGGACGATCGGCCGTGCTGACGAAGTCGCGGTGATGGTGTTGCAGAAACCAAAGCTATTTGCACAATTGATTGCAGGTTTGTGGTCGGACGATCCCTTGGTGCGAATGCGGGCCGCGGATGCGGCGGAGAAAGTCACGCGCGAGAATCGTGAGTTACTCCAGCATTATAAGGAAGAGCTGCTCGGCTTGATGATGGAGAGCACACAACCGGAATTGCGCTGGCATCTGGCGGCGATGGTTCCGCGCCTGCGGCTCAGCGCCAAGGAACGAAATCTCGCGACTTCTTTGTTGATGGGTTATCTGGAAGACCGCAGCTCCATCGTCAGGACATTCGCGCTGCAGGGGTTGGCTGAACTGGCGCAGGATGATGCGAGCATTCGACCTGGAGTGATTGAGATTTTGCGCGAGGCGACTCGTAGCGGTACGGCGGCGATGAAGGCTCGCGGGCGGAAGTTGCTGCTTCGGCTGGAGCGTTGTGGGTAACCCGATGCGCAGGAATCGCTCATCGCGAAGTGCGCGATGAGGAGCATCCGGCGTTCGGAATGTGATGAAGAGGTCAAAGGCCCCGCCCTGTCGCAGAAAACGCGACAAGGACGGGACACCCGCGGGACTTGATATGGGCCAGCGCCCGATCATGCGATCATGCGTTGTTCATGCGTTGTTCTTGACATTCGCCAATCATTCGCCTATCCTGCGCCCATGGCGATCACCCGGCGGCAACGCGAGCTTTATGACTTCATTTCTCGGTTCGTGGCGGAAAAGCAGTACTCTCCTTCGTTTGAGGAGATCAAGGAAGCCATGGGACTGAACTCTCTGGCTACAGTGCACAAGCATGTCACCAATCTGGAGAAAAAAGGTCTGCTGACGCGGGATTATAACCGCAGCCGGTCGATTGATCTGCTGCCTCCGCGAGGGAAGTTGAAGCAGTCGATGGCGGTGAATACGGCGGTGGTGCTGCCGCTGGTGGGGCGGATTGCGGCGGGGCGTCCGATTGAGGCGGTAGAGAACAACGAGACGATTTCGCTGGCGGATTTTGTGCGCTCGAAGGAAGTATTCGTGCTCGAAGTGCGGGGCGAATCCATGCAGGACGAAGCGATTCTCGATGGCGATTACGTGCTGGTCGAAAAGACGAAAACGGCGCACAACGGGGACATAGTAGTGGCTCTGATCGAGTCGACAGATGCGACCCTGAAGCGCTTCTTTCGCGAAGGAGAGAACATCCGCCTGCAGCCTTCAAACGCGGCGATGAAGCCGATTATCGTGCCCGCGGCGTCGGTAGAAATTCAGGGACGGGTGATTGGCGTTCTGCGGAAGTACTGAAGAAAATACTGCCAATGTAAGAGAAGGACGGGCGGGGACGCCCGTCTCTCCACTGAATCTAAATCTCTTGGCTTAGCCTACGTGGGGATCAGCCTACGTGACGATCCAGGGCTTTCTGAATGTCGTCTTTTGAACGGTAGCCGACGAGCTGTTCCACGACCTGTCCGTTTTTGAAAACGAGCAGGGTAGGAATGCCGGTGACTTTGTAGCGCATGGGCGTGGCGCCGTTGCGGTCGACGTCCATTTTGCCGACCTTGACCTTGCCTTGATATTCGCCTGCGAGTTCTTCGACGATCGGAGCGATCGCGCGGCACGGACCGCACCAGGCGGCCCAAAAATCGACCAGCACGGGCGTGTCGGACTTCAATACATCGGAATCAAAATTTGCGTCGGTGACTTCGACGGTGGTGTTGCTTGCCATTACTCCTCCAGGTTTCTCGGGTAAACTGCCAACTTCCTCCAGACAGAGCGCGTGGGCTCGTCCGGGCGGAACTTCTATCCTAGCACTGTTGATTGGATGCTCGACAAGCGTGAAGGTCGCAGGGCGGGCAGAGCGGGTCGCTGCGGGGGAAGAGGGCCGTAGAATGATGGTGTTATCTGGATCATGGCTGACCTCGACAATCTCCGGGTAGTGCTCGTCGCCGCGCGGAATCCGCTGAATATTGGGGCGGCGGCGCGAGCCATGAGTAACTTTGGCGTCCTGCGATTGCGGGTGGTGAATCCTTACGAAGTGGCTTTTCGGGAAGCGCGATCGGCGGTGGGCGCGTCGGCTGTGCTGGCGAAAGCCGAAGAATACGCCAGCGTGGCCGAGGCAGTTGCGGACTGCAAGCTCGTCGTGGGAACAACCGCGGTGGGAAATCGAGAGTTGCAGCATCGCTTACTGCCGCTGGACGGTGGTGGGCGACTGATCAAGCGGCAGCTGAAAATGGGACCGGTCGCGCTGCTGTTTGGATCCGAAAGATTCGGGCTATCGAATGAGGAGATGAGTCACTGTCATTGGGTTACGCGGATTCCGACGCGTGAGGAACACGGCTCGATGAACCTTGGGCAATCGGTGGCTGTCTGTCTCTACGAATTGGTGCGAGGACGGAAGACGGCGGCGAGAGCTGGTATCAAGAAGGAGAGAATAAATCCGGCGAAATCGGGGGAGATGGAGCGGCTGACGCAGTCCCTCCTCGATGTTCTGCGGACCAGTGGATACGTGAAGCCACAGGCCGCAGCGGCCGAAGAAAAATTACGCCGCCTGGTTCGACGCATGCAGCTGAACGCGAATGATGCCGAGGTATTGTTGGGAATGGTACGGCAGATCGCATGGAAGCTGGGCGTCGACCATCAGAAAGAAAAAGACTGACGATGATGAGAAGAAAGACAGCAATCGATAGCTGAAACAACTCAGCTGAGAGATGTTATTTGTGCAGCCTCATAAATGTCGGCATCCAACCTTTGCCTCCACTAGGCAATCGAACGAAGTAAGCGCTAACGCTTGCCCCTTCCGCGAGTCGAAGTAACACAGAGGACGGCGTTTCGAGAGATTCATTTCCGCGCGCACGCCGTCCCCTGTCGACCTTGAGGTGATGACATGCGCATGCTCCTGGACACCTTCGCGCAAATCCTGAGAACTCTCTGGGCGCACAAGCTGCGCTCCTTCCTCACCATGTTTGGGATCGCCTGGGGCGTCGGTTCCCTGCTGCTGCTGGCCGGAGTGGGCGAAGGCTTTCGCAATGGTAATCGCAAGAGCCTGGAAACTTTCGGCAAGAACATCATCTTCTTTTTCGGCGGACGCGCGCCGGCGGTCGAGGGCAGCTTCAACTCCATGAAGTGGTTCAACCTCACGTATGACGATTATCGTCGCCATCAAGAATGAGTCGAAGCTCGCGATGCACATTTCGCCGGTGATTGCGCGCGACGACATTCGCGCGGTCAGCGACTACACCAGCACCAACGGCCAGGTGTCGGGCGTGCCGCCGATCTATAGCCAGGTGCGGACGATTCCGCTGGCGGTGGGGCGCTGGATCAATGATGACGACAATGATCAGCGGCGGCGCGTGTGCATGCTGGGGCGGGAGATGACGCGCAACATGTTTCCGGGACGACCGGCGGTCGGCAACACCATCCTGCTGAATGGCGTTCGCTTTCAGGTGATCGGCGTGCTCTCGATGATCGGGCACGAGGAGCAGAACGCAACCAACATCCGCATTTTTGTTCCGTTCAATACCATGCGCGAGCTGTTTCCGCTGACGGGCGACAACTCGAAAGAGGGCAACGCGATTTCATTCATCAACTATCAGCCGCGCAGCTTCGACGAAAACGAAGCAGCGAAGGATGAGATGCATCAGATCGTGGCCCGCAACCACGGCGGATTCGATCCCAAGGGCACGGACATCTGGGAAGAATGGGACACGGTGAAGAACCAGAAGACCATGGGCAAGATTTTCACGGCAATGGATTGGTTCCTGGGCGGAGTTGGAATGGTGACGCTGGCGCTGGGTGCGATTGGCATCGTAAACATCATGCTGGTGGCGGTGACGGAACGTACGCGCGAAATTGGATTGCGCAAGGCTCTCGGCGCCACTCACCGCAGCATCCTCTTTCAATTTTTCCTGGAAGGAGCATTTCTCACGCTGTTGAGTGGAGCGATCGGAGTTGGCGGCGCGATGCTGGTGATTCATTTGCTTTCCGGAGTGCACCTGCCGCAAGGGCTTCGATACTCCGCGGATCGTGCCAGTATCGGCGATCGGCGCTGTGCTTTCCCTCGCGCTGGCGGGGATAACGGCTGGGCTCTACCCGGCGCGCAAAGCGGCGATGCTGGAGCCGGTCGAGGCGTTGCGACAGGAGTGAACGTATTTGTAAATTGCCGATTTGTAATTTGCAATCGGGAAGCCGCGCGCGGCAATTGTTTTCAATTGCAAATTACAAATCTCAGATTGGAAATCTTATGACTAACGATCTGCTGCGAGAAGCTTATGGCGCGATGCGATACAACCGGCGTCGCACGACTCTGACCATGCTCGGAATGGCTTGGGGAATTGCTACGGTCGTCATCCTGCTGGCCTTCGGCTCGGGATTCGAGCGGGCTATCAATTTGATTTTCAGTTCATGGGGAACCGACGTGATCGGAGCATTTCCGGGACGAACGTCGCTGCAGGCCGGCGGTGCGAAGGCGGGAGCGGAAGTGAAGCTGAAGCTGGCCGACGTCGACTACATCCGTAACGAAGTGCCGATGATAAAGGGCGTAACTCCGATTTTCGACAAGCAGAACGCCACCATTCAGCACGACACGCGCACCTTCACGAATCTTTTTCTTACGGGCGTGTATCCCGTGTACCAGCGGATTCGCGGCTTCGACGTGGCCGCCGGCCGCGGCCTGAGCGAGCAGGACCAGATGGAGCACGCGCGCGTGGCGGTGATCGGCGATGAGGCGAAACGAAGATTGTTTTCGGGGGAACAGGCGTTGGGGCAGACCATACGAATTAATGGTGTGAGCTTCCAGGTGATCGGCATTTACCAGCACAAGGTGCAGGGCGGGGATAACAACGACAATACACTGATCGCGATCCCTTTCAGCGCGATGGGTGATCTCTACGATACGCGATACATCACTGGAATTTTCATGGACTATGAGGGGCAGGATCATCAGCAACTCGCGCGCGTGGTACGGAGCGTGTTGGCCGGGCACCATAATTTTCGTCCGGATGATCGCCGGGCCGTGTTCATCGCCGACTTCAAGCAGGACTTCGACGAGTTCACCATCGTCACCACTGCGCTCAAGATTTTGCTCGCTTTCATCGGGGCACTGACTCTGGGAATTGGCGGCATCGGGTTGATGAACATCATGCTGGTTTCGGTGCAGCAGCGAACGCGCGAGATCGGCGTGGAAAAAGCGCTGGGAGCACAGAGGAGGCACATCCTGTTTCAGTTTCTCGCGGAAGCGCTGGCCATCACTTTTGCGGGCGGAGCGGCCGGCATTGGGATCGCGTACCTGATTTCGTGGGCCGTGGGAGCTCTACCGCTGATGAGCGCTTTCGGCGACAACCTGCAGGCGGGCGACATCCATCTGCACATTAACGCTGGCAGCCTGGCGGTGGCCACGATCATTCTCAGCGTGGTCGGTGTGTTGAGCGGGATGGTGCCGGCGATTCGGGCGGCGCGGCTCGACCCGATCGAGAGCCTGCGCTACGAATAGAACCACGCGCGGAACCGACCAGCTATAAAGAGGGTGCTGGCACCGTCTGACGCGCCACGGTGGGGGACTCGAATATTGGGCGAACCAGCAACCATCGGATTTCTCAGGCAGTTCTTTGCGGTCGATTGAATGTATCCACGATCACTGCTCCGATTACCAGCAGACTCAAGAGAGAAATGATTCCCAGTGAGATAACGCAGTAGATGCACCAGACGCCGAGAACCATGGATTCGACGTCCGCAAGGTGGATTGCGAAGGCAAAGGCAACCAGCACGAATGGCAACATCCACGCGTACGCTTTTCGAGCGGCAAGAACGCCTAGCAAGAGATATCCGGCCATGCCGATGATGGCCACGGGTACTCCGAAGAGCATGGCGTACGGGCTGTGGTTCACGATGCCGCAATCCCAGCGCTCATTGATGCTGCAAGGCGAAGCGTCGGTGCGGTAATGCTCGCGCAGTGCGAGCGCGGAGACGACGATTCCGGCAACAGCGAGCACAACTAACACCCATCTCATGTAGGACTCCCCAGTAGGAAATAAATGAAGTGCGACTCCGAACTTAATATTATCTGTGATTTCCGGTTAATTAATCGTGATAACGCTGTTCGCCCGCGTCTATCGGCACGCCGAGTCGATTCTGCGGCGGGGGCAGCGGACACGTTGCATAGGCGGTAAAGGCGCAGGGCGGGTTAACCAGCCGATTGAAATCAAGCCAGACTTCGCCGGGCTGACTCACGCCGTGGTCGGGAAGTTCGGTGTACAGAAAGCGTCCGGCGCCATATGTCGTCGTTTTGCTGGTGGCGTCACGCATGATGAAGAAAAGGTCGGTCGATTTAGGATCTTCGAGCACGGGCTCGAGACGCACAACTTTTCCATCCAGAGCAAACTCGACAACGCCGGGTGCGGGCATGTGGGTCGTGGTGCCGAGAACAGTCGGGATATCGAGCACCTTCGGTGGGTTATAGGGGATCCAGCGCGCATGCACCCGAGAAGCGGCATTCGGCGCATACCAGCGCAATCCGTGGAAGGCGAGGCGCGTGGGAGCCTGCGTATCCTTGACGCGGAGGGCGAATTGGTCGTCGCGATGGATCACGATGATGGTGAGCGTGCCGATGGTGAGCTTCGAGGGTTTGTCGGCGTCATCGGCGAGAAGAGCCTGCTCCTTCGCGGGTTGGCCATCCACGAGAAGGCCCTTGGGAAAGCCCTCGCCCGGAGGGACTAAGCGCAGCCCAGCTTTCTCTAAGTGCACGATCGCGATGTGCGCGGGCACTGTTCCCGCGATCTGAACGCGACAGTCGTCAGCGGAACCGAAACTGTTGTCACCTTCTTTCAGCCATCCAAGAGCGATCAGAGAAAGCCAACCTTCCGGAGCCTGGAGGTTGGTTGCGCGTTGCGCGCGCCAGGCGAGAAGATCGCGCTGCCATGAAGCTTGATCTTTTGGACTCTGATCGTCGGCAGCAAGGGCAAGCGACGTAAACATCGCCAACAGTACAAAAGCTGCCGCCAACGGGAATTTTCTTTTCATGTGCAAGTCTCCATTCCTTCAAGTCCACTCATTTTCCAGCGTTAACCGCAAGGGGACGGAACTGCTGGCAGACGCGCGATTCCCTCACAACAGATCATACTGCGCTCGCCTGTCGGCTGCAGCCGTCTCATCTTACCGGCAATGGGCTGCCTGCGTGGTGCTCTTCGTTTTCGCTGAACAACATTTCGAATGGCTGTGGGACGAAACCGGGCATTTGCTAACTTCTCGCAGCCGCTTTATGTTTTTGCAGGAGAAAAAACTCATGTTCACGCGGTCGCAGGTGTCATTACGAATGTCGTTGTCGATCCTGGTATTGACGTCGTTTTGCTCCTTTGTCGCTACCGCCCAAACCACGCCGGTCGACGCCGCAGGCCACCCGTGGTGGCAGCACGCGGTGTTTTACGAAATCTATCCGCGCAGTTTTGCCGACAGCAACAACGACGGCATTGGCGACCTCAACGGCATCAGCTCCAAAATGAGTTACCTGCACGAACTGGGCGCCGACGCCATCTGGATCACTCCCTGCTATCCCTCACCCCAGGTAGATTTCGGCTATGACATTTCTGATTACGAAAATATCGACCCTATGTACGGCACTCTCGCCGACTTTGATCACATGGTTGCGGATGGCAGGAAACATCGCGTCCGCATCATTATGGATTTCGTCCCCAACCATACTTCCGACCAGCACCCGTGGTTTCTGGACTCTAAATCTTCGCGCAGTGCACCGCATCGCGACTGGTATCTCTGGCGCGACGGCAAAGCGCCCGGAGAGCCGCCCAACAACTGGATTTCACTTTTCGGCGGACCGGCGTGGAAGTTCGATGCCACGACCAATCAGTTTTATTATCACTATTTTTACACGCAGCAGCCTGACCTCAACTGGCGCAACCCTGCGGTGGAGAAAGTGATGCTCGATACCACGCGGTGGTGGTATAGGCGTGGAGTTTCCGGATTCCGCCTCGACGCGGTTGACACTTTGTTTGAAGATCCCGAACTGCGCGACAACCCCGTGCTCCCGGGTACCAACAAACAAGGCGATCCCAACATGGAGAACAAATTCAACACGAACCTTCCCGAAGTTCATGAGGAGTTGCAAAAGTTGCGCAAAGTGGCCGACGAGTATGGAGGCGTGCTGATCGGCGAAACCTGGACTTCAAACGTCGCCGAACTCGAACGGTATTACGGCCAGAACGGCAACGAACTGCAATTGCCGATGGACTTCATGTTCATGATGGTCGATAAACTTTCGCCACCCGAATTCAGACGCCAGATTGCGGCCATAGAGAGTGCCCGCGGCTGGCCCGTTTTTGTAATAGGCAATCACGATCGAGTGCGCTCTTACAACCGCTACGGCAATGGCAAGAACAATGACGCCATCGCGAAGCTGATGGGCGCCTTTTATCTGACGCTGCGTGGCACGCCCGTGATGTACTACGGCGAAGAAATCGGGATGGAGAATAATGATCCCAAACGCAAGGAGGACGTGAAGGATCCGATCGGGCGCACGGGATGGCCGGAAGAAAAAGGCCGCGATGGCGAACGGACGCCGATGCAGTGGAATACCGCGCCCAACGCCGGGTTCAGCAAGAAGACTCCGTGGCTTCCGGTGCCACCGAGTTACATAACTCACAATGTGGCGACGGAATCGAAAGATCCCAACTCCATACTCAACCTCTACAAGAAAGTTCTCGCGCTGCGTCACACTAACGAGGCGTTGCTCGAAGGCAGCTACACGGCGCTCAACGAAGACGATCCTAACGTGATGTCTTATTTACGTAGCTATAAAGGAAAGGCCGTGCTGGTGGCGCTGAATATGTCGGCGGTTCCGCAGAAAGCAGCCTACGATCTTTCCAGGCAAGGATTCGGCGGGGCTGCGCTGAGAGCGGTGGTGTCGTCCGGTGCCTCGGCGAAGGGCAATGAAGTGGTGCTTGAACCCTTTGGGCTTCTGATCGCCGAGGTAAATAAGTGAGGTAGATAAGTGAGGTAAATCAGTGAACTGAATCAATTAGGTAAATCAGAAATGTAACTTGGTACCGATGCCTTGCCCTGAGGCCGCCGACTTGCGTATCGTTACCAAGTGAAATTTCCGCGATCGAGTGGCATCCTGCTGCATTTCACCTCCTTACCTGGCCGCTTTGGCATGGGCGACTTCGGCTCGTCTGCCTACGAATTCGCCGACTTCCTCGCCGCCGCCGGACAGAAGTTGTGGCAAGTGCTGCCGCTGAATCCTACTGGATATGGCGATTCCCCATATCAGTGTTTCTCCGCGTTTGCCGGCAATCCGATCTTGCTCAGCCTTGAGCGCCTGCACGATCAGGGCTTACTCCAAGAATCTGAACTGATTCGGACTCCATCGTTCCCTGAAGATTTCGTCGACTATGGACCAGTGATTGAGTTCAAGATGGTGGCGTTGCGCCGGGCGGCTGCAGTTTTTTTTGCCGATGCATCCCGCTCGGATCGCGCGGCCTTCGACCGTTTTTGCGAGAGTGCCAGTCCATGGCTTGACGACTACGCGCTCTTCATGGCACTCAAAGATGCGCACCACGGACACATGTGGACTTCATGGGATGCGCCGATTCGCAGGCGAGACGCGAAGGCGATAAGCGAGTGGTCACAAAAGCTGGCCCCGGAAGTGCTCGCGTATAAGTATTGGCAATTCGAATTCTTCGAGCAATGGAAGCGTCTTAAGGCTTATTGTCAGCAGCGCATGATCCGCCTGATGGGCGACGTTCCAATCTATGTGGCGCACGACAGCGCGGACGTGTGGGCCCATTCGGATCTGTTTTATCTCGACGATCAGGGCCGTCCGAAGGTGGTTTCCGGCGTGCCTCCGGATTATTTCAGCGCGACGGGGCAGCTTTGGGGGAATCCGATCTATCGCTGGGATTTGATGGCGGCGAGCGGATACACGTGGTGGATCGAGCGCTTTCGTGCCTCGCTTGCGCTTTTCGATATGGTGCGCCTCGATCATTTCCGCGGCTTCGAATCGTACTGGGAGGTTCCCGCAGGCGAGACCACGGCCATTCATGGTCGCTGGGCTCAAGGGCCGGGAGAAAATTTTCTGTTGGCATTGCAGAGCGCGTTCGGCGAACTGCCGATTGTGGCCGAGAATCTTGGTGTAATCACTCCGCCGGTGGAAAAACTACGGCATCAATTCGGACTTCCAGGTATGAGTCTTTTGCAATTCGGCTTTGGCAATGATCCGCAGGGACCGTCGTTTCGTCCGCACAATTACAGTCGTGACCTCGTCGCCTACACTGGCGGGCACGACAACGACACGACGGTGGGCTGGTGGTCGAGTAAAGGGACGGGTGATAGCACGCGCACCCCTGAGGATGTCCGCAAAGAACACGAGTTCGCGCACGCGTATCTCAATTTTGAAGACGATTCCGAAATTAACTGGGTGATGATGCGGGCGGTAATCGCATCCGTCGCTGACGTAGCGATCGTCCCCTTGCAGGATGTGCTGGGCCTCGGTGGCGAGGCACGCATGAATCTACCCGGCAAAGTGAGCGGAAACTGGAAATGGCGGTATCGTGCGGATGCCTTGCGCGGCGAGTTGAGCACTAGACTTCGATCGCTGGTTGCGCTCTACGATCGCTAGGAAAATCTCGCATTCATCATGGCAGAACGCCTGCTAGTTTGACGAACTGCTGGTCAGGGTGTTCAGCAAGATTGTCAATGGCGGAACGTGTTCGGGCTTCACGTAGCGATTGACCAGAAAGCGCTTGCCGTCTTTGGCTACGTCATAGGTAAAAACGTCGGTGGAGGAAATGGGAGCGCGTCCGTGAATCTGGAATAGAGGTGCCGGCGTGCCGGTTGCGAAAATACTTTCTCCATTGACCATAACCGCCATCAACATGCCGCTGGGTGCGATATAGAAAATTTCTTTGCCGTCTCCATTCCAGCGCGGCTCGCTACCGCCGCCGCGCGATACCTGCCACTTTCCAGTTGCACCCGGGAACGACGTGACGTAAATCTCCCAATTACCAGATTCATCGGAGGCATAGGCCACCCATTTTCCGTCGGGAGAAATCTGTCCGTTGGCCTCGCTGCCTTTGCTGGTCAGGAACCGGGTGGGCTCTCCGCCGGCAACCGGTATCAACTCAAGAAATTCACCGGATGAAACCTGGTGTGTAAACAGAATCTGTTGGTCGTCCAATGACCACGAATTTGGAATGAGGTCGTCCATGGAGATCGGGGGGAGGGTAAATCTTTTCCTCTCGCGTTCCAGGCCCGTGGCTGGCTTCAGGAGCAAAGTCGGGCCGTCGCTCCCTGCGTTGCGGTAAGCCAGCGTCCTTCCGTCTCGCGACCACACTCCGACCACCTCTTCCGCCGGGTCAAATGTGAAGCGCGAGTTGCCGGCTCCAGTGGTGCTTTCAATCCAGATGTCGACGTTATTCGCCTTCTCGTCGCTGATATCCACAGCGACACGGCTGCCGTCGGGCGAAAGCGTGGGGTTATCCATGACCGCGGGATCGCCGATGCGACCCAATTCTTTGCCCGAGCGGTCCACCCAGGTAAGCGCGGACTCCGCCGCTCCAATGTCGGTGTTGTAGATCAACGTCCCGTTCTGTGCGACTGCGAATGCCGTCCAATAGGTGGAAGGTTGAAATCCGACGAGATTCGCGACGACGGTTGTGCTCCCGGAAACCGTGGCGGAGGAGGCGTCGAAAGCCACGCTGACCAATTGCCTTTGCTCATCCGCGTAGTACAGATTGTGGGCGTCGACGCCGAAATTCGAATGGCAAAGAATGACAGTCTTTCTCTCCTTGCCTTCGAGAGAACTGGCGAAGATGCCACTCAATCGGTCGTCCTTCGCGTTCGAAAAATTGCCGGCCCAGAACAAGAAATGGTCGCCGTCGGGAAGAAACATAGGCCACCGATGGGATTGATCCTCCTTAGTCCTGATGCCCTGGGTGACGGGCGCCATCCCCGTCCCATCGGGATTGATGCGCTGCAGCGGACTCTGGGCGTCCGCGGCGTAGATGATTACACCCTTGCTTCCCCAACTACCACCGCGTCCTGCCAAAGCGGTTGCCAGCACCTGGGGCGTTCCGCCTGCGATCGCCATTTTCTGCAGCTTGCCATTGGCGAAAAATCCAACATAGGCGTTGTCGGGCGACCAGAAGGGATAACTTGCTCCCTGGGTGCCGGGCAGAAGCGTGACGCTGGATGATCCGACGCGCTGAACATAGAGCATGGGCAGCGCTGAGTTTTCTTCCGGCGACACAAACACCAGCATGGAGCCGTCGCGCGAGAGCGCCATGTGGCTGATGCTCATTTCATCTGGAACCGCGAGGGCGAACTGCATGCGCATCGTTGGAGTGGGACGCCGCGCCACGTACCACGTCACGGCAGCGACAGCGATCAGGGCCAGAGCGACCGAAAACCACTGCAGGAGCGGCACACGCCGTGGTGTAGCGGTGGCGGTGCGCGCGGCCGAACTCGTCTCCGAACCGGAGAACGCGCTCAGCGCGAACGACAAATCGCGTGCCGATTGAAAACGCTGATCCGGACTCTTCTCCAGGCAGCGTCGGACTATGCGCTCAAGTGTGGGAGAGACCTGACGCGCCGAACTCGACAACTCCTGTGGATCGTCCTTCAAAACCGCGGTCATGGTTTCGGCCGCGGTATTGCGGCGAAAGGCACGAACGCCGTACAGCATCTCGTAGAGCACGGCGCCGAACGCGAAGATGTCGGTGCGAGGATCAGCCGCCTCGCCCCGAACCTGCTCCGGCGCCATGTAACTCGCCGTGCCCATGACCACGCCGGCCGCCGTATGTGAACTCGCGAAGTGAGCGCTGGTGAGCGTGACTTCGTCCAACTCGGCTCCCAGCTTCTGTGCCAGCTTAGCCAACCCAAAGTCAAGAATCTTGATGCGACCGTCTTTGGTGATGAAAATATTTTCCGGTTTCAGATCGCGGTGGACGATTCCCTTTTCGTGCGCCGCCGCGAGGCCGTGCGCGATCTGCACTCCATACTCGATGGTTTTGCGCTGGGGCAATGCGCCGTTGTCGAGAACTGCGCGGAGGCTTTCGCCCTCCAGAAGTTCGGAAACGAGAAATGGCGAGCCATCGTACTGACCGATATCGAACACAGCCAGAATATTTGGATGATTCAGCGCGGCGACGGCCCGCGCCTCCTGCTCGAAGCGCCGCAGGCGGTCGGGTTCGCGCGCAAAAGACTCGGGCAGAATCTTCAGCGCGACGTCGCGCCCGAGTCGCGTGTCTTTGGCGCGATAGACTTCTCCCATGCCGCCAGCGCCGAGCGGAGAGAGTATTTCGTAGGGACCAAGTTTCGTGCCGGAGGCAAGCGCCATGCGTCCGGTCATTATATATGCGGAAAGACAGTCGACCACTGACGAATGAAAAACCCACCCACCTATTCACGACAAGCTTCAGCGATGGCGTTCGGGCACACACCGACGCGCAGATGGCCAGCCTGACCGGACGCACCGAGCCCAGTATGCCCACGAGGGTGGGATGGCAAAATCCCCTCGTGTCGTATACGCCGCGGGCCTTCATTGACTTGCCGTACCTTCCCACCTAATATGGTCGCTCTTAGAGTGGGTGTTATTCCCTGCTCGGAAGCCATGTTTAGCTGGATATGCTCGGTTAGATAATGATCGACTCAATGAACCCATGATCGGCCAAACCATCTCGCACTACCGCATTGTGGAAAAATTGGGTGGGGGCGGCATGGGTGTCGTCTATAAGGCCGAAGACACTCGGCTGCATCGTTTTGTTGCGCTCAAGTTCCTGCCCGAGGACGTGGCACGAGATCCCCAGGCCCTGGCCCGCTTTCAGCGTGAGGCCCAAGCGGCGTCTGCCCTGAATCATCCCAACATCTGCACAATTCACGACATCGGTGAAGAGGATGGCCGGGCCTTCATTGCCATGGAGTTTCTCGACGGGGTGACGCTACGGCACTTGATCGGGGCGAAGCCGCTGGAGATGGAGACCGTGCTCTCGCTCGGTATCGAGATTGCCGACGCGCTCGATGCTGCGCACGCGGAGCAAATCGTCCATCGCGATATCAAGCCCGCGAACCTGTTCGTGACCAAGCGTGGTCATGCCAAGATTCTGGACTTCGGACTCGCTAAATTGACGACGCGTGTTAGCCGCGCGTCGGCGTCGGAAAGCGCCACCATCGACGAAACAGCGTTGAGCGAGGACCATTTGACCAGTGCGGGGGCAACTCTCGGCACCGTCGCTTATATGTCGCCGGAGCAGGTGCGCGGAAAGGACTTGGACCCGCGCACCGACCTGTTCTCGTTCGGCAGCGTTCTCTACGAGATGGTGACTGGCTCAGTTCCGTTTCGCGGTGAAGGCACGGGCGACATTTATGATGGGATCCTGCATAAGGCGCCCACCGCTCCCGTGCGCCTGAATCCGGAAGTTCCGGTCGAACTCGAGCGAATCATCAGCAAAGCATTGGAGAAGGACCGGGATTTGCGTTATCAGCATGCCTCCGACATCCGAGCCGACCTGAAGCGACTGAAACGGGAAACGGAGTCGGGGAAGGTCGTAACGGAGGAGATATCCTCAGGCTCCTCGACTGGGTTGCGGTCAGGATCTTCCCAATCAGGATCTTTTCGGTCAGGATCTTTCGCATCCGGGTCCACGATCACCGCCCCTTCTTCCTCCGCCGCAACATCATCCAGTTCTGTGCTGATCGCTGAAGCCCGCCGGCACAAAGGCACGCTGATCCTCTCTGCTGTAGCGGTTTTAACGCTCATAGTCGCGGCGGCATTTGGCGTTTACAAACTTTTCAGCAAGAACGCACCGGCCATCGATACCCGCAACATCACAATCCGGCCCCTAACCGAGCACGGACAGGCCGTCGGGTTTGCCACGATCTCAGCCGACGGCAGATTGATGGCTTACGGCCGGCGCGAAGGCGAACGCAGCCTGCGCGTGAAGCAGGTGAGCACCGGCAGCGAAGTTACAGTCGTGCCCCCGCAGACCGGTTTTTTTGGCTCTGGCGCCACCTTCACACCGGACGGCAACTATCTTTACTACGCGCACGGGGACCCAGCCAATGGAAACAACATGAATCTCTATAGTGTGCCTGCCCTGGGTGGGGCGTCGCGACAAGTCGTGAGCGACGTCGGCAGCAGGACCGCATTTTCACCGGACGGCAAGCGCATGGTCTACCGCCGCTTCATCCAGGAAAAAGCCGAAGATGAGTTGCTGGTGGCGAACGCGGATGGCAGCGGCGAAAGTGTTATCCTGCGGCATGAGTCCGGGATCCGGGGCCTTAATACAGACGCCTCATGGTCGGCCTCAGGCCTCATCGCGGTGGGCGCCCTGGAGTTGGGAAAGAACACTCTATCATCCATTCTTGTGCTCACACCGGAAGGCAAGGTAGTCAAGAGCTTTCCTCTGCCGATGCTCGTGAATAGCCTGGCATGGCTGCCCGATTCCTCCGGGTTGCTCATCGTCGGCGCCGAAAAATCGACCGGTTTGCGTCCCCAGATCTGGTTTCAGCCGTATCCCGCTGGAGAGCCGTTCAAGATCAGCAACGACTTGAGCCAGTACAACTCGCTGAGTGTTACGGCGGACGGCAAATCGTTCGTCACCACCCAGACACGCCAACAGTCGACGATTTACGTGGGCGATTCTCCCGCCGTGATGAACGACAAAATCGATTGGAAACTCACTCCAATCTCGACTGAACAAGCGACGGGGAGCTCCCTGTCATGGACGACGGCGGGCAAATTATTGCAAGTGGATAACGCGGTGCACGCCTACGTGACCAACAGCGACGGCAGCAACCGGGTTCCCCTCCTGGAGAACAAACCTTTGGTTGCGGATGTGACTGCCTGCGGCCCAGCTGACATGGTCGTGCTAGCCATCATTTCCGAAGACAACCAAGTGCAATTGTGGCGGCTGAACGTTGCCACCGGAGAGTTGAAGCAGCTCACCTTTGGGAAGTTTGAGAGGAGTCCTTCCTGCACGCCAGATGGCAAATGGGCAGTTTACGAAGCATTCATTCCCTCCGATAGCATGGCACGCATTTTCAAAGTCCCGACCGACGGGGGAACGCCGATAGAATTGGCCCGAGGAACCCTTTCGTCGCCTGCGGTTTCTCCCGATGGCTCCTTAGTGGTCTATGGCAAAATTGACGGACAGGGAGCCGGCGCAAAATCGAAGTTCATCGTGCAGAAACTGGAAGGCGGAGCGCCCGCGCAAGTGATGGAGGCTCCATCAAATTATTCCCTCCTCGGTTGGCCCCCCGATGGACACGCAATCACTTACGTGCACAATACGACGGGCAACACGACGAACGTGTACATGCAGGCGCTGGCCGGCGGTCCACCCGTGCAGTTGACCCACTTCGATTCTGAGCCGGCGGTCGTTGCCGCTTATGCCTGGTCGCGGGATGGCAAGAAGTTCGCCATCACCCGGGCTCGTTACAACGATACCGATGTCGTCATGTTCAGCGGTTTTCGATAGCGAAGATCTGAAAGGAGCCTGGGCTCATGCTGACGATTCAGACCAAGAACCTACAACCTGACATTATTGTCCTGGAAATTGCGGGAAGAATCACGCTCGGTACCGAGAGCAAGCAACTGGAATGGGCCATCGAAAAGCTTTTGGGTGAGGGACAGAAGAAAGTGATCTTTGACCTGGGTGGCGTAACCAACATCGACAGCACGGGAATTGGGATTATCGTAATGTCGTCCGGCAAAATGAAGAAGGCCGGAGGCGAACTGAGAGTGGCGGCTGCCACGGCGCATGTGAACGACGTATTAAAGATGACGAACGTAGATCAGATTGTGATATTGCATCCTACGACCGCCGCGGCAGCGGCCGGCTTCTGACGCGAAATCACGGCTCTGCGATCACCGATCCCACCGAACCCAATTACTTCAGCATATCGCTGCTGTAGAGTTGCCCAAGTTGAGTGCGACAACCAAACGCCATCCATCGGCCATCCGTCGTGATGGCGGTTGGCGTAATCATGGGCCGCAAACCCGTCGAGTCTTTCGGCGTTATAGTCTGCCACAGTTCCCGCTTGCCGGACTCTACGTCGAGCTTATAAATATTGAGACCATTGCCTACGATCGACTGCACAAATATGTGCTTCGCGTCCGCCCATCCGATCGGAAACTCCCCGGCCTGAATCCCTGCGATCGGCTTGGAACTGCCGTCCGCGATGGAGCGGATAACGGCGACCCCATTCCGATAAATGATGACCGATTGTTCGTCCGGCGCCACCGCTCCCCACGGAGCGTTCCCCGGCGACAATTGTTTCGGAGTTGAACCATCCACATCGGTGACGTAAACCGCCTCCCCCTGGCCGGACTGGTTGGCGAGCAGCAGAATACGGTGTCCATCCGGAAACCATTGGGCCCATCGCGGCTGCAACCCGTCCCAGCGCAGCACGCGGGCCTGACCGGGCCCCACGGGTACAATCTGAAGACGCTGTGCGGGATCATCCGGGAGCGATACGATCGCCCATTTTCCGTCGAGAGTGATGTCGGTGGCGTATCCGCCTCCAGTGAGGCGAATCGCGGGAGAACCATCGCTCTTGCGTACATACACCGAGTAGTCGTTGCCCGACTGTTCGGATAAGTCGGTGAACAATACTTCACTTCCATCCCGCGACAGCCTGGGGCCCCAACTGTACGAGAGCCAACTCAGGTCGCGTTCCTGATTGGATCCGTGCTCCACCAGCGACATCGTGCCCCGGGATTCTTCCGTGGAAACCAGGGCGCGGCCCGACGCCGCGATGTCGAGGATGCGCGTCGGCGCCGTGCCACAATACACAGTCCTTTCCTTGCCCGACAATGTGACGGCATGGATGCACCACTGCTCGCCTGATTGCGCGGCTGAGAACCATATCTCTTTTCCCGACGGAGCCCACGCCAATCCCTCCAGGGATTCCCATCCAGTCGATATGGTTCGCAACTGTCCAGAGCGGTCAACCAGGACAAGGTCCCCCCGATCGTCCGGATTCGGTGGGTGACGAAATAGCGCCACCTGTTTTCCGTCAGGAGAAACTCGCATATCGCTCATCCATCCATCGCCTTCGAGCAGCACCTTTCCGATGGGATATTGCAAACGCCACTTATTGTTGGCGCGGTCATTGCTGCGATCAATGATGGCGAGTTCGTTCCCGTCCGGCGACCAGTCGGCATCGAAGACATTCTCCAGCAGTTCGCGAGGCGCACTGCCGCCCAAAGGCGACGTAGCGAGCGTACCGCCCCATTCATAATGAGCAAAATATCTCGGGCGCATCAGGACGGCCAGCTGACCCTGCCGCGAGATGGCCAGCATCAGACCTCCCGCCAGACCTGCCGGCGTTGATGCCGGATAGTCCTCACGAATACTGTAGGTGTCGGGCGTTCCTGCGCCGAACTTCGCGCTGTAAAGTACCGTCTTCGTATCCGGCGTAAATCGGCCTCGAATCACCTCGCCGCGGTGGAACGATACGCGGGTGAACGTCGGCGGCGCGGGTGGAGCGGGGCGCAGGTACCACGCGATCGCCGCCCCCAGGAGGAGGCAGAGCGCAGCTATTGCGGCGAATGCAAACCAGGGACGCGCTCCGGCTGCATCGGTCTTAGGCCCATCTTGCTTAAGTCCTTCTTGGATCGCAACACTCGCCGCTGTTCTCGAGGTCGTGCCGCTCAAAGCTTCGAGCGCGAAGGCCAGATCTTTTGCGGATTGGAAACGCTGCTCAGGGTGCTTCTCCAGGCAGCGGCGCACAATACGCTCCATTCCCGGAGAGACAGGATGCGTCATGTCGCTCAGTTCCGCAGGATCTTCTTTTAGAATCGCCGTCATGGTCTCGGCGGCAGTATCGCGGCGGAAGGCACGCTTGCCGGAGATCATCTCGTAGAGCACGGCGCCAAAAGCGAAGATATCAGTGCGGGAGTCCACGGCGGCGCCACGCACCTGCTCCGGCGCCATATAGCCCGCGGTGCCCATGACCATTCCGGCCTCGGTGGGCGAACTGGTCATCGTCATGCCGTCGGATTGAACCCTGCCTCCAGCATCCGGCGCCAGTTTAGCCAAGCCGAAGTCAAGGATCTTTATCCGGCCTTCTTTCGTGAGGAAGATGTTTTCCGGCTTCAGGTCGCGATGCACGATGCCCTTGTCGTGCGCGGCGGCAAGTCCTTGCGCGATCTGCGCCGCGTAATCGGACGCCTTGCGCGCCGGCAATGGTCCGTGCTCGAGTTCGGTGCGGAGGCTGTTGCCCTCCAGAAGTTCGGAAACAATGAAAGGTGCACCGCCATCCTCACCAATATCGTGAATGGCAAGGATGTTGGGATGATTCAGTGCAGCCACCGCGCGCGCCTCTTGCTCGAAGCGCCGAAGGCGGTCCGCGTCGCTCGAAAAGGATTCGGGCAAGACCTTTAGAGCAACCTCGCGGCCGAGTCGCGTATCGCGAGCGCGATAAACCTCGCCCATGCCACCCGCGCCGATGGGAGCCAGGATTTCGTAGGGACCTAGTTTTGTGCCAGAGGTGAGAGCCATTCGTGTCGCGCAATTATAGTTGAAGCCTTTGAAAAACAGTCACCCGGTCCGCGCTCAATATTGGGCGACGGTCCCGCTTTTGTCGCTCGGCACACGAAAAGTTGCGGCGCTTTCCGCCCGCCGATCATATTTTGTGCCAGCGACGCTTGCATTATTGCGCGCTGTGCCGGCTGTAATTTGGATACTCGGGCTTGTGCGGTTCCGGCGTAGGATGTTTCGCGAGATCGTCCAGCGCCAGGCTCACAGCTTTTTCAAGCTGCGGATCGTGACCCTCGCTGACCGGCTTCGGGTCCATGTCCACCTCGTAATCCGGCTGAACGCCATGGTTCTCCACATCCCATTGCCCTTGCGGATTGAAGAATCCAAAGCTCGGAGAGGTGACGTGGCCGCCATCCATCAGTACCGGAATGCCACCGATTCCAACCAGTCCTCCCCATGTGCGCTTGCCGACCAACGGCCCCAATTGCGCTTGCCGGAAGTACCACGGCATGGCGTCGCCGCCGGAGCCGGAGAATTCATTGGTGATCATCACTTTGGGTCCGAGGATTGAGGCCTGCGGAGTGCGATAGATCGCGCCGTAGCGCGGCGCCCACCAACTCATCAAGGTGCGTTGCATGGCATGGATGATGTAGTCCGCGGCCTGCCCGCCGCTGTTGAAGCGCTCGTCGATGACGGCTCCCTGCTTGTCGAGTTGTGCGAAGTAATAGCGATTGAAGTTCGTCAGACCACCCATTGCCGTGTCGGGCAGATAAACGTAGGCCAGCTTTCCACTGCTCAGTTGCTCCACTTTGCGCCGGTTGGCTTCGATCCACGCCAGGTTGCGCAGACTGAGATCATCGGCGATTGGCGTCACCGTCACATCATGCGCGTCTTTGCCATTCGCGTCGGCAGCGATCTTGAGCACCACTTGTGTTCCCGCCGTCGCCTCGAGCAAACGCTGAATGTCATCGGAGCCGTGAAGATCCTGGCCGCCTACAGCGAGGATGAAATCTCCCTCGGCAACTTTTATTCCGGGCGTCGCCAATGGTGCATGCGCCCGCGGATTCCAATGCTCACCGGTGTAGATTCGTGCAATCCGGTAACGATTGTTGACAATCTCGTAGTCGGCGCCGAGCAAGCCCCCACGTATCTGATTCGGACGAGGAATGGTTCCGCCATTGCCGCGGAGATGACCGATGGAGAAATCGCCGAGCATCTCCTGAAAGAGATAATTCAGATCACTGCGCGAGCCGACCTGGTCCAGATAAGGCCTGTACTTCGCCTCCTCCGCGAAGGTATCAACGCCGTGGTAGTGCGGATCGTAGAAGAAGCTGCGCTCGATCTGCCATATCTCATGAAACATCTGTCGCCACTCGGCGCGCGGATCCACCCGGACTTGCATCTTGGAGAGATCGAGTTTGCCTTCGCCGCCTTTGATCGGCGCATCCGCTGGTGCGATAACAAACGTGGGCGCCGGACCCGAGGCAGTTGTCGCGCCTTCAGGCTGTTCGTGTCCCATCTCGACCAACATCTTTTCGCCGTCAAATGAAAGATCAAATCCCGAGACGTGCTCGGCCAGCTTCTCAGTTTTCTTGGTCTTCAACACGAAGCGTGTCAGCGTCTGACCGCGTTCACCCTGGAATCTTCCGCCGCCTTCAAGAAAATAAAGCGTCCCTTCTTTTCCCGCTGCCAAGTCCGTATAACCGCTGGCGGGCAGGGGGAGCGCGACGGCGCGATCCTCCAGGTGTTCGAGATTGATCTTCACCGGCTTCGGCTTCTCGGCTTTTTCGGTTTTATCCGGCTTGTCGGTGTCATCCGATTTCTTGGCCGCGTCGGATTTGTCCTTATCGGACTGCTCGTCACCAGCGTCCTTCGCGTTCTTATCATTGTCTTTGTCCTTGTCCCTGTCCCTGTCCTTGTCCTTATCTTTGTCCTTGTCCCTCGCCTCGGGCGTCTTCTCGTCTTCACTCTGGGGAGCGACCGGTGACGCCGTATCCGCCGCCAGTGCGAGCCCGTATATGCTGCTCGTGACGTCGAATTCGTCACTGCTCATATCGAGGCCGCTGGTGGAGGTGCCGTAATTCGTGCTTCCCGTGAAATAGAGATACTTTCCGCCGCGGTCGAACGCAGGGAAGCGAACGTCGCTCATGCCGTCGGTAATCCGCGCGCTTTTGCCGGACGCGACGGAATACAGAAACAGCGCATGGAACCGGTTCGAAACGCTTTGCGTGTAGGCCAGCCACTTGGAGTCAGCCGACCAGGATGCGTCGTAGTCTCCATCATCGACAACCGCCGTATCAATGACCCTCGCCTTCGCCGTCGCCGTGTCCACCAGCCAGATTTGCATCTTGTTGTCGTGGAATGCGATCAGCTTTGAATCGGGCGACCATTTCGGACTGAAATAATATGTCGCGTCGTTGGCCAGCGGAAACTTCTTCACTTCTCCCGCGCCGGTCTGCTTGCTGACGTGCAGTGCATACTGGCCCGAATCATCGGAAAAATAGGCAATGCTCTGCCCATCCGGCGACCACGCTGGCTCGCGCTCCATCACGCCCGGAGTATTGGTAGTGTCTCGTGTCGAGCTTTCTTTCGCGGGGACGGTGAAGATATCGCCATGCGCTTCGAACACGGCGCGCACGCCGGTGGGCGAGATTCCATAATTCTGAATATCGTGATCCGCAGGCGATATGCGCGCGCGCACCTCGGGGAGGTCCGCGCTCACGTCCACATTGATCGGGTGCGTCTGGCCGCTCGCCGGGTCATAAAGAAAGAGGTCGCCGAACCGGTCATACACGATGCCGCCGGGCCCCGCGCTCGCTGAACGTATGTCTGCGCCGTCATTCTTCACTACTTCGGTGACCGACTTCGTCGCCGGGTCGAAGCGAAATAGCGAGATCGGTCCGTTGCGATCGGATAGAAAAAAGACCTGATTGTCGACCCAGACAGGATTGAAATCGTTCGACCGTTCCCGCGGAATCTTCACTACGTCCAGCGTCGCCATGTCGACAATCCACACCGAGCTTGCCAAACCGCCGCGGTAGTTTCTCCACGCAACGTAAGTGGAATAATTGAACGGCGACGCACCGCTCACGGGCGAGTAGGCAAAGTATTTTCCGTCCGCTGAAAACTTGCCGGAGGAGGCGATCGGCAGTGGCAGCGGAGTGGCCAACCCACCATCCACCGAGACCTTGAATAGCTTCGTATAGCGCGAACTGCTGCTCTCGCGGTTCGATCGGAAAATTACCGACTTTCCATCCGGCGTCCATCCCACGGCGGAATCGGCTGCCGGATGATAAGTGAGACGCTTTGGAACTCCTCCGATAGCCGGGATGATAAAAACGTCCGTATTGCCGTCGTATTCGCCGGTGAAGGCGATCATGGTACCGTCGGGAGAGAAGACCGGGTCGGTCTCAATGCCGGTGCCAGTGGTCAAGCGAGAGGCGTGGCCGCCATTGCGATCCACCGTCCACAAATCGCCCGCGTAAGAAAAGACGATCGAGTTGCCGTTGAACGTCGGCCGCTGCAGCAAGGGGTGCGAGGGCTGCGCGACCACGACGAACGGGCAAAGCACGACGAAAATTGCGGCGACAAGTGGACGACTCAGGCTCATAAGGTTCTGCTCCGTAGCATAGCGCCGGAAGAATCCGGCAGAAATTTGGGTCGGGATCGATGGGTGATCAGCCAGATTTACCCGAGCAAGTTTATATCAATCCTTCTGCGCTTGCTGCAGATCGAAAGGCTAGCGTGGACTCACCCCCGCGGCCCAGCGAAAGGCACGATTTGCGTCCGCAGTGTTTTCCAATTGAAGAATGAGCCTGGAGAAGAGCCTGAGGGTGGTGGTAGAGGAAGCTCCTTTCAGATTTGGATTCGGAACTAACTAATCTAGCAGCCGGGGCGGTGGGAATGTGGAAAGCGCGCCTTTGCTGTTCGCGCTTTCCAAGGAAGAGAATAATCCCCGGGGTTGGGGGATTATTCTCTTCCGTCATTTCCACGGCCCAGCCACGGGCAGTTGGAATCGTTCGAACAGTTTGCGTTTGGCTTGCTGCATACGCTGTGCGGCTTCAGTGTCGCTGTGAGTTGCGGCAATGCGTTGCAAGACCGCGAGAGTGAGGCCCGGGCGCAGGTATTGTTGCGGCTGGGGGAGAGCCAGCAGCGTCTCCAGCGGTGTCTGGTAGCGGCGGTAAATCCTCTGCTGGCGGCCCTTTTCGTCGATTTCGATGTCGGCCTGTGCGCACGGACGATGATAGTTGAGATAGGGATTGAAGTGGGCGCTGTAGAACTCTTGCAGGCGCTCGGCGTGGGCTGCATCGATCGAGCCGTAGCCCAGGTGCTTGCGGATCACGGCGCCATTTTTGGTTTCAACCAAGCCGTTGTCATTGCTCTGCCGCGGTCGACTTTTGGTTTGTTCGATCAATAATTTCTGGAGCATACCGGCGATCACGCGATTGATGAACTCGCTGCCGTTATCGGAGTGAAAGCCGAGAATACGGAAGGGAAACTGTCGCAGCATGGCCTCCAACACCGGCTCCAGCCAAATCTCACTAATGCGTGCGCTGGCAGAAACGATTTGCCATTGCGTAACCTCATCGACGGCATCGATGTGATAGACACCCTTCTTTCCTGGCGGATCGCCTTGATGGACGGTGTCGACGCGCAGATACCCGGGCTGCCCCTGCGGATCGGGCCGACGCCGTTCTCCGATGGCGACGGCGGTGGGCCGCGTCTTAACGTAGCGCAGACGCCCTTCGCGATAGCGCGGCTGTTGGCGCAGATTGTAGAGGTGCGACACCGAGAGCGTGGCTAAGCGCTTGAACTCATCCTTGCCATACCGCCGGTACTCGCGCTCGAGGATGCGCCGCGTGGCCGGCCCGCTTAAGTTGTCGTGCGCCTCATCGACCGTGGCCAGCAGTTCGATGTCGGCGCGAGTATAACGCTGCGGAAAATGATGACGCCGGTACGGCGCGGACTGCAGCGATCCAGTTTTCCGATAGCGAGCGATCAACCGCGTCACCTGCGCCCGGCTCAGGCCCGTCATCTTCGCCACATAGCTGCGTAACAAACCCCGCGCCGGGCGGCTCTGCTTCTGGTATTCCTGCCGACCTAGCACTTGTTCGATCCAGTGATAAATCTGCGCTTGAGTTTCGCCTTCGAATCGAATGGTTTCGCTTGCGCCCAAGAAAGCCTGGATCTGCCCCAGGCTCAGTTTCTCTGCTTCGTGCACATGAATGGTCAATCCTCAGCATGCCATCCCCTTCAGGCTCATCTTGTATTGGAATCCTACCTCCCCTTCAGGCTCATCTTGTATTGGACAAGACTTCCGCTACTCCAATCCGCGCACAAGGCGTAAACTATCGCTGACGTTTCCGCTATGAGAAGACAAAAGGGGTTCTCGCTGATTGAGTTGCTGATCGTGGTGGCGATCATTCTCATCATCGCCTCCATGGCGATCCCGAACCTGATGCGCGCCCGGATGTCGGCCAACGAAGCATCCGCGGTCGGGTCGTTACGCACCCTGAACACAGCTCAGGTTTCATATAACTCCGCCTATCCCGACGTGGGCTATGCCGCCACGATCGGCGCCCTGGGCGGAGCAGTCTGTTCTCCTCCAAGTTCGGCAAGCGCCTGCTTGATTGACAGTCAACTGGCCACCGGCGCGAAGAACGGCTACACGTTTGTGTTATCAGGAGCGAGCGGCACTCCCTCCGCGGCCTACCAGATCGTTGCCTCACCCTCAGTTCCCAATCAAACGGGCGTTCGTTTCTTCTGTTCGTTTGCCGACGCCGTGGTGCGCGCTGCGGTTTCAGGGATATCCAACTGCGATGAGGCGGTCACGCCGCTGCAATAAATCAGTGTGGCAATGAATCTCTGGGAACTCAGTAAATCAGCTTCAATCCAAACTGAATCTGCCGTGACGAGGTATCGGTGGCGGTGATCAATCCCGCCGAAGGACTGGGTGACCCGCCGGAAAATACGATCCCATTGGGCGGGCCAAAATTTGTGTGGTTCAGCACGTTAAAACATTCCGCTCTAAACTGCAGCGCAATCTTCTCGGTGATATTCGTGTTCTTGATCAGGGAGACATCCACCTCCGCCAATCCCGGACCGGTTAGAGTGCCTCTGCCCAAATCTCCATAGGTGCCCGACGAAGGCACCACAAACGGAAACACCGACGCTAGCGGATTGAACCATTGCGTCGGACTGAAGCGCACAATGGGGCCGCGAAAGGCGGGGTTCAGAGAGGGCCGGTCCGGATTTCGCGTATCTCCGTCGCCGGAAATGTTAGTGCCAACCTGGGACGTGAACGGGAAGCCGCTGCCAATCGTGGTGATCGTATTGAACACCCATCCGCTCACGACATTGCCCGCGGCTCCAGAGGTTTGCCCGAGCCAATGTTGTCCACGCCCAAAGGGGAGTTCATAAGTGGCCGTGATGTGCGCCTGATGCTCTACGTTCAGCGCGGATGGCCCCCAATCTTTTCGCAAATTAAATCGATCCAACAGCATCTGTGGCTGATTGCTGGCTTGAGCACCGGTCAGGGCGGAATTATTATCCAGACTCTTCGACCAGGTGTAGTTGGCGCGAAATTGTAGTTTGCTTGTGAAGCGTCTGATCACGTCAACTTGCAGAGCGTTGTAGCTGCTGTTCCCTTCCGAATACCAGAAAAATCCACCCGATAGATTAGGGTTCGGACGGACATTGGGCTTGCCACTCCCCCATGGGATATATTCGGCACCCTGGGGCACCGTACTCGTCGTCTTGTTGATGCCGCCCGCAGCGCAACCGCCCGCCACGCCGCAAATCTGCGGCGGAATGCTGTTGGGATCGATGCTCACCAACTGGTGGAACCCGAACGAACCGACATAGCCAACGCGCAGCACCGTGCTGCGGTCGAGTTGTCGTTCGACGGTTAAATTCCATTCCTCAAGCGTGGGGATTTTCGCGTTCGCCTGTACTCCTTGCGGAGCGTAGATGGTGCACTGCGGTGGAGGGGGAGCGTTCGCTGTACCGCACTGGGGCGCCGGCGGCACATTGGGAATAATCGGAATGAGCGGCAAGAAAGGCTGGTTGGCGAATGAAATCTGCCCGTTGTAATTGTAAGGCGGGACCGTAGGCACCGAGTTAAGTTGAAAGGCAAGCGCATCGATCAAAGAGTAATGAATACCGAATCCTGCATGGACGGCAGTGGTTCCGCGGCCGGAGGGATCCCACGCAAGGGCCACTCTGGGGCCGAACAGCCATTTCGCATTGTTTTGCGTGAAGACCGAATCGCCTACTCGCGGAGGCGTCACCAGCACGCCATTCGCGCCTGTAATGAAATTAGCAGCCCGTCCCGCTTCCTCGTTCCAACCAGTGTCGAATTCCTGTCGGAGACCGATCCGAAGTATGAGATTTGGCCGCAACTTGATCAAGTCCTGCGCATACCAAGCGCCCATCAGGGTCCGCCAACCCAATTCCGTCGCTGTGGGTACGACTTGAAAAGTGCCCACGGTACCCTGCAGAAAAGTGGCCAGTGTGCTGAAGGTGCCTTGCCCTAACTGGCGCGAAGCGGTGTCCTCATTGTCCTGCAGCCGCTGAAACCAAGCGCCAACACTGATCTGATGAACTCCCCTGCTGACTTGAAAGCTGTCCGCGTAAGTAAAAAGATTTCGGTGGTTCCACACGCTCGAAGCATTGTTAGGACCAGCCGACGTGATCGTCCCGTTGGCCGTGGTCGTCACTCCGCCACCGATCACGATTCCGCCCGGGCCGCGTCCCTGCACAAACGGACCGGCGTTCGGATCGAACGAAGCCTGCGGAGAAGAATCGTTGGCGAAACTTGCACGCGAGAAACCGGCGGTAAAAGTGTTGAGCGCCCGCGCCGAGAGGTTGTGCGTCTCCTGCAAACTGAATACCTGGCTGCGAAGCGCCAGCGCCGACGCGAACAACGGGTCCGGCAACGGCACCGTTCCATTGCCATCGTCGATGGTGTACGCGCCCGAAAGTAGGTCTCGCGGACTGAAATCGTAGTCCGTGCGAACCGTGCCGAAATCCTCCCGGACAGTCTGTTCGGGATGATTGAATGAAAACGCCTCCCCGTAGCATCCGCCCCCCAATTCTGTACCGTTGGGCTGGGGCCAGAAAGACATATAGGGCAACATCGCCGGATTCAGCCCGCTGACCGGGGTCTCCACGCAACTCTTATTGGGCAGGTATCCTTGGCGGGCCATGGCGTCCGGAACAACGCTGACATTGCTGAGCGACTTGCTTTGCCGAAAGCCTTCGTAATTGGCGAACAAGAACAGCTGATTTTTTTTGATCGGCCCTCCCCCCGAGGCTCCGAACTGGTTTTGTTGGAATGGCGGGATGGAACCCTGATCAAAGTAGTTGCGACCGTCGAGCGCGCTGTTGCGAACAAACTCGTAAAGAGTCCCATGCAGCGTATTGCTCCCAGACTGCGTGACCACGCTTACTTGAGCTCCCTCGCGTTTGCCATATTCCGCCCCGTAATCCGCCGTCAGGACGTTGAACTCGCGCACCGCGTCAATTCCGAGCAAGTCACCACTAACTCCACCTGGGCTCACGATCAGTTGGCTCGAACCCGTATACTCGACGCCGTTGAAGAGCACGACATTGTCAGCGGGTCTTTGCCCGTCCGCGGCGATCGCGTTTCCATTACTGGTCGTAGTATTGGCACTTCTCAATGCGGTGTAGTTGACGGTGCCGGGATTGAGCGTAATCAGCTGATCAAAGCTGCGTCCATTGAGCGGCAGTTCTTTTATCTCGCGCTCACCTACCAGCCCGGAGACGGAAGGGGTAGTGGTGTTGACCACCGGGAGCTCTTCCGTAACAACGATCTGTTGAACGACTTCGCCCACGTCGAGCCGCAGGTTTACGACCGCCTCCTGACCAACCTCTAACTTGACTCCCGTCCGCACAGCGGCTTTGAACCCTGCCTTCTCCGCTCTTATTTCGTACTGACCAACAGGAAGCGACAGAACGCGGTAGTTGCCGGAGAGATCAGTGGACACAACGCGGGTCGCCCCGGTTTCCGCATCCTTCATTGTTACCGTGACCCCGCTTAGAACGCCTCCCGAAGCGTCTCCCACTCTGCCGGAAATCGCGCCCGAGACTTGCGCCCATCCCGTGCCCGGACTTGTCAGCAACACTAAAGCTGCCAGAAACAAGGAAGCGGCGACCGTGCTGACGGCTGACTTGGCGACTCTGGCGACGTTCGTGGAGCACTCCCTCATGCAGATGGTTTTACGATACGCAGGTCCTGCACCGCAACCTCATGCAAACCCAGAAAGGCTCGCCGTTCGTGCCCGTATCACTGTCCATGTATCACTGTCCATTTTGACAGGTTACCGAAGGGGGTGGAGCGTATTAAGATTGGTGCCATGTTGGGGGTCAACATGAATAATGAAGCGAAAAACTGTGCCCACCTACCCTGCCGTTGCGCGGTACCGGCAGGACAAAAGTATTGCGGTCAAACGTGCGAAGATGCGGGATCAAAGGACGTAGAGATAGCTTGTGAGTGCGACCACCCACCTGCTTGTCCGCTTACCGCGGCAGAAGAATCGGTCGCTTAACGACGCTGAATCAAGCAACGGGAAGAGTGCCCTGGGAAAACGATATCCGCCAGTCTGCTCGCTGCGCGGGTACGCTGGTTCACGTCACAAATGAGTTAGAATTCCGCGCCAGTAGTAAGCTTTCGGAGAAAAGGGAGATGCACGGGCATGATTGAAAGACTTAAGGAAAGCTCGGGAGCGGCAATCGGATTCAAAGTTGTCGGTAGGATTACCGCCGAAGAAGTGAAGGCATTTGAGCCGCAAATCGAATTCCTTGTTAGAGAACGGAAAGAGCGGCCCATTGGAATCCTAGCGGATGTTTCGCAAATGGAAGGTGCGGATTGGAAGGCACGATGGAGTGAAATGCGCTTTCTCCAGAAATATACCGACCATATCGCGCGCATGGCGGTGGTCGGTGCCGACAAATGGGAAGAAGTGGTCGCGATCGTCCTCGCAGGGACCGCCGTTCTTCAGGCCGAGACCCGCTATTTCACAAGTCAGGAGATGGCTGCAGCCTGGGAGTGGGTCAGAACGAGCAAAAACGCGGATCGCGTCCCGGTGCGAACAATGTATGCCGGTACGGGTCTTTTCAAGGACTACATTCCGGAGTACACGGATCTGTAACGCGCCAAGACCTCATCTGACAGTCAGGTCAATGGGGGGAAGCGCTGGAGGCGCGGGCGAGAATCGAACTTGAGCCGCTTTGCGGGCGTGAGCGCAGCGGGAGCCCGCAGGCGAAATCCTGAGCGCAGCGAAGGATCTCGTCCTCACCTGCAGACCGATGGGGTTGGAGGCGCGGGCGAGAATCGAACTCGCGCATAAAGGTTTTGCAGACCTCTCCCTTGCCACTTGGGTACCGCGCCCGGCATTTTCCACAGTAGAACCTCGGCCCGCGGTTTGTCCAGATTTGTCTGAAGCGGTTTGCTGGAATCGCTTGCGAAGCCTGATCGGCGGATAGCAGCGTTCCTCTTTGCCCGCAACTTTCTCGCAACTTTTATCGCGACTCCCTCTGTGCTACAACCAGCGACATGGATTTAATCTCACGTCCTCCACTGAATCCGAAGAATTCGTCCGGCTTAACGACTGCGCCGATGAAAGTTGAAACGGCAACCCGCAAGACGGACGTGTCCTCCATCTGCCCCAACTGCTCGAGCGAACTGCGCGGACACCGCTGCAAAGTGGTCTGTAAAAAGTGTGGCTTCTATTTGAGTTGCTCTGATTTTTACTGAAACGCCCAAGCCGGCGCGCAATTCCCTTCCTCGACCTTTTACAATAGAGCCGGACTTCGGTTTCAACGCACTCTGGTTTCAATTCACTCTCAGGAGATGGCAATGCAACGGAAAGCAAGTGCAGTTTGGAAGGGTGGACTCAAGGACGGCAAAGGAGCCGTTTCATCCACTAGCGGCGTTCTTTCCAACACGCCGTATTCGTTTGCGACGCGGTTCGAAGGCACACCCGGAACGAATCCCGAGGAACTGATTGCGGCGGCGCATGCGGCATGCTTTTCCATGGCGTTATCAGCGCAACTGGGAACCGCGAACCTGACTCCGGAAAGCATCAGCACGGCGGCGACCCTCACCATGGAAAAGCTCGAGGCAGGTTGGACCATCACCGCCGTGCACTTGGATGTGGTCGCGAAGGTGCCGGGGGCGAGCGGGGAAGCCTTCAACACCGCAGCGCAAAATGCTAAGGCAGGCTGTCCCGTCTCGAAAGTGCTCAACGCAAAAATTACGATGGATGCCAAACTGGACTAGCGATATGAACGCGGATGAGTTTTACGGTGGAGCGACGGGCGTCTCGCCCGTCGGGCATTGTGGCCGGACGAGGGTGCCCCGGCTCTCCATGAGCGAGTTCCATCTAGCTTTGCGAGCGCAACAGTTCGCGTAACTTTTGATTGATTTTCACTGCATCCTGCGAGGCCTGGTCGATCAGTTCAACCCAGCGGCGTGTGTTCTCGGGCGGCCCGGCCTGCGAGAGGAGGTAAGTAGCCTGTACGATGGTTTCAAGAGCGTTGCTGAGATCGTGCGCCAGTGCACGGAGTTCTCTTGCCAGCTCGCCCGGGATTTTATCGGAGGCATTCGCCATGGTCTGGGGGCGCGTGGCGTCCTGCAAATCAGCAAGCGGAGCCGCGCGGATGACTTGCGCTCGTTTGACAGTTAGACGCAGGCCAGTAGATATTAGTGTAGTCGCCTTTTATTGAAGGCCCTGCCGATTTTTTTCTTTATGCGGATATGGCGGAACTGGCAGACGCGCTAGGTTCAGGTCCTAGTGATCGCAAGGTCGTGGAGGTTCGAGTCCTCTTATCCGCACCAAATTCAACACTTAAGCATTGAGCTTGAAGCGCGTGGCTCGCAGCTGGTTTATGCTCCGGCGGAGAGCCGGTGCGTGCTGCGGGTTTGCGCGATTCCGTACTGGCGGATTTTGTACAGCAGAGCTTTGTAGCTGATCTGGAGAAGAGCCGCGGCTTGCTTGCGATTCCAGTTGGTTTCTTCGAGGGCGCGGGCAATCGCCTCAGCCTCAGCCTCGTCTTTGGCGTTGCGCGACACAGATTTCAGGCCGCCACTGCTTGACTCGGCGCCTGCCACTGCGGTTCTTCCGGCGATTTCGGCGTGCATGCCAGCGCCGCCATCGGGTCGCGGCTGCAACTCAGATGCGGCCAGCGTCTCATCTCCCAGAACCAGGTAGCGTTTGATGAAGTTGCTCAATTCGCGCAGGTTGCCGGGCCAGGAATGCTTCAGACATGCCTCCATCAAGGGAGGCGAAAGCGGCAACGGCGACCGCGCGTACGATTCCGACATGCGCGACATGAAATGCTTCAGCAGGATCGGAATTTCTTCCTTGCGATCGCGTAGCGGAGGCAATGACATGGTGAATGCGTTCAGCCGGTAATAAAGGTCTTCGCGCAGCCGCTTGTTCGCGAGCGCTTCGGGAATGTTGATGTTAGTAGCGGCCAGGATGCGTACATCGACTTTAATCACGGTGCGGCTGCCGAGGCGCGAGAATGTCTGGTCCTGCAAGACGTGGAGCAGCTTGGCTTGAAGCAGCGCCGGCATTTCGCCAATTTCGTCGAGCAGGATGGTACCTTTGTTGCACAGTTCGAACTTGCCGGGCTTGGCGTGATTCGCACCCGTGAAGGCACCTGCCTCATATCCGAAAAGTTCGCTCTCCAACAGGTCGGCAGGCACTGCGGCGCAATTCACTTTGAGGAAGGTACGGTGAGCGCGCGGAGAAAGTTTATGGATCAGGCGGGCCAGCACTTCCTTGCCTGTACCGCTTTCCCCGAGCAATAGAACCGGAATGTCGACATTGGCCACGAGCGCGGCCTGCGACCGAATTTTCTTCATCGCCGGACTGGCCGCAACGAAAAACACGTCGTCGCAAAGCTCTTCAATTTCGCCGGGATAGCTGTCATGTTTGGCGGTACCGACGCAGGTTCCAATCACGGCGTCGAGTTCGGCTTTCTGGAAGGGCTTGGTCAGATAATCGATAGCTCCCAGACGCATGGCCTGCACGACTTTGCGCGTGTCGTTCACGCAAGAGAGCATCACAACTTTCAGTCCGGGCCTCAGATGGCGGAGTTTTTCGAGCGTCTGCAAGCCATCGATGCCGGGCATGAGCAGATCGAGCAACACCAGGTCCGGCTGCAGTCCCTTCTGGACGTGCTCGACCGCTTCTTCACCGGTGCTGGCAGTTTGAACTTTGTGCTCATCCACTTCGAGCAGGGTGCGAATATAGCGCAACATTCCCGGTTCGTCATCCACCAGCAATATGTTGGCGGCTTCGCTCATTTGGTCCCTCGTGGCGGAGTGCTCGGAATTGGTCTCAGGGGAATGAGAAAAGAGAACTTGCATCCGGCACCGGGTTCGCTTTCGACCCATATCTTGCCGCCCATGCCCTGTAGAAGTCGCCGGGCGATGGCGAGTCCCAAGCCCATGCCCTCGGCCGATTCGCTTCCCGGCAGGCGGAAGAAATCATCGAAGATTTCCATGTGAAACTCCGGCCGGATTCCGGGGCCGGTGTCCGCAACACTGACCTTGACGGCGTTCGGCACATTCGTCGATTGCCGGCGGCGCTCTCCGTGAGCTGCAGAGGCGCTCGCGGCGCGACGCTCCCACATGTGAGGTTCGGCGTGCAACCAGACGGTGCCCCCTTGCAGCGTATATTTGGCGGCATTTTCCAGAAGATTGGAAATCACGCGCTGGATCTTGGGCCCATCAAAGGCGAACGGCGTCAGTTTGTCATTGGCTAGAAAATAAAGCGCCAGACCGCGCTCCTGAAACCGTCCCGACCAAAGCCGACAAACCTCGGAAAGGCAGCCGTTCAAATCACCCTCGATAAACTGCATGCGCAGTTCGCCCGTCTCCAGCACGCTGAAGGTGAGGAAGTCATGAATGAATTGCTGCAAGCGTTGTCCGCTGGAAAACATGTCGCCCATTACTTCACGCTGACGGTCATTGAGCGGCCCGAGTTTCTGACTTTGGAGCAGCTCGATGTAGCCATTGAGGATCGACAGCGGAGTCTTGAGGTCATGCGCGGCCGAGGCCAGGGCATTCGTCGTCCTGTGGTAACGATCGCGTAATTGTTCAAGTTCTCGGGCCACCTCATCGTCAGAACTGGGCGCGAGAGCCTGAGCCGTGGCAGATGACGGCAAGCGATCATGCGGACTCGTGCCATTCAGGACGACGGCTTGGTTTTTTTCAGACATTACGGCTGGGTTTTTCTCAGACATTGAAGACATGAAAAACCAAATTAGGGGAGGAACCTAACTACCGCTAGGACGAGGGAATAGATCGAATATAGGTGAGCGACCCATGCCTGTCAATTGCAATCATACCCTAGAAGAACTGAAAAATATTGCACTCTCGTGTGATGACCTGCGGTCAGCATTAAACTGCCAGACCAGGCGATTACTTCGGTAATCCCCCTGTTGGAGGCGAGGTTTAACCGCTTCGGGAGGGTCCTAGCCTATTGACGAAGTTTGGCCCCTAAGGTGCATTTCTTGGGTCGCTATACCCGCCAGGGTCGGATTGAATACGTGCCCAATCGCTTTTCTAAGAAAGACGGACGCAGGTGGCCCCGGCTGCAGCTGGCCATTCCGGTTTTCATCCGCGCTCGTGACGAAAACGGCAAGGATTCTTTGGAATTTGCCACGGCGATTAACATCTCTCCGGGGGGTGCTTTAGTCGTTGTTCGCCGTTCTTTGCCGAAATCGACGGTAGTTTCAGTGGAAATTCCGAGTGCTCCAATCGGGCCCGCCCAAGGCTTAAAGACCTCCTCTCGGACTATGCAGGCAAAAGCGATCTGGGTCACGCACCTGGACGATTACCACCTCTTAGGCTTGAAGTTCGCCCGTCCCCTGAATACCGACGCCGCGGCGGTTTCCGGCAGACGATTGAGGAAAGCCCGGTCCCCAGTGTGAAATACTTTTCCCTTTCGACACCCGCCCTCTAGTGGCACTTTGGTGCCATGCCGATTGTTCGGTTTCGTGGGCTATGATCGCTCCAAGCCATTCATAAGTTGAGCGCTTAACGGAGGAAGTCCGGAGCGTCCAATTCTCTTCCCCAGTTTGGTGCTTGAGATGCACTTTTAGTGCATGCGGATGAACATCCTCCGCAGCGGGGCATTCAATCTTATGACGACACTTTCAGTAACGAATCTGGCGCAGTCGCTCGGCGAGGTTCCCCCTGACAATATTATTTTTGGCCACTCTGAAGGCATGCAACTGGTTCGAGCGCGGCTGGGCAAAGTAGCCGCTGCCAATGTTCCAGTTCTCATCACCGGTGAGAGCGGCACCGGAAAGGACATTATTGCCCGGCTGATTCATAGCCTGTCGCCGTGGAAAATCGGCCCGTACGTTAAGGTGAACTGTCCTGCGATTCCCGGAACGTTGCTTGAAAGTGAACTGTTCGGTTACGAAAAAGGAGCGTTCACCGGCGCCGTTGGTTCGAAGCCCGGACGAGTGGAAATGGCCCACCGCGGCACCTTGTTTCTCGATGAAATTTCCGAGCTTGATCCATCGCTGCAATCGAAGCTCTTGCAACTCTTGCAGGATGGGCAGTTCTGCCGCATCGGCGCTCAGGAAGATAAGAAGGTCGAGGTTCGAGTGGTGTGCGCGACCAACCGCCAGCTCGAAGCAGAGATCGAGGCCGGCACCTTCCGCCAGGATCTTTACTACCGCATCAACGTAGTGAATATTCGCATGCCGTCACTGCGCGAACGCCGCGGCGACATTGACGATCTGTGCACCTATTTCCTCGAATACTACAACCGGAAGTTCAACTGCCGGGCACGGCCCCTCTCCAATGAGGTGCTGGCAGTGCTGCAGAAATATCACTGGCCGGGAAACATCCGCGAACTGGAAAACCTGATCAAGCGCTACGTAATCCTGGGGCATGAGGAAGTAATCACCAACGACCTGGTTGCACGCGAGCCAGACTTCTTCAATCAGGAGATTTCGCTGGACGGACCGATTTCCCTGAAAAAGCTGACGCGCCAGTGTGTGCGCGAACTGGAGCGCAAGGTCATTCTGAAGGTACTGCAACAGCACCACTGGAATCGCAAGCAGGCGGCCCGCACCCTGGGCATCAGTTATCGCGCATTGCTGTACAAGATCCGCGATGCCGGCCTGCCCTCAAACCGCGCACTGCGTCTGCGACAAGCGGAAAAGAATGCCGCCAACGCTACTTCGACAACCGGTGCGGCGGCTGACTGAAAAGACTGAATCATCCAGGCATCCTCATCGAAAGGGACATCTCTCACTCTCGGGGGCTTCCCTTTTTTTTTGGCATCGGCCATGCCTTATAATGAACTGGGATGAGACCAGCAATCAGAGTCGATAATGCCTTCGCTACCCCGTATGATACTGCTCGGACTCTGGGCGTATCCAAGTCTCGAACGGAAGAATTAATCAAGATCGCAAGGCAGTATACCGATCGCATTCTTAAGGATCAGGCCTCCAAGGCCGGCTCGTCTGTGCGCAAGGACCACCGCAAAAGAAAATCCACGGCTGGTGTTGTAAGAAAGAGCGGCAGGCGCGATGCCGGCACGAAAATCTCCACCAGTTCGAAGGCAGCCAAGGCCAAGCGTTAAGAAGGCAGGCGTCTTTCTGAACATCCCCTACGACGGCCGCTTTGAAAATCTCCTGCTCGCCTACATCGCGGGCATCAGCGCTTTCGGATTCTCCCCGCGAGCCACTCTCGAAATTCCATTCAGTCAAAGGCGCCTGAACCGAATCATGTCGCTGATCGCTTCCTCGCAATATTCCGTGCACGACTTGTCGCGAGTCGAATTGGATAGAACCGCTCCGCGCACGCCTCGATTTAATATGCCCTTCGAACTGGGGTTGACGGTTGGCATGGGCAACCCGAAGCATGCCTGGATCGTTTGCGAGACACGGCGGCACCGCATCAAGAAATCTCTGAGCGACATCGACGGGACCGATGTCTATATTCACGATGGCACTGTGCGCGGTGTCTTTCGCGAACTCCGCAACGCGTTCGTCAGAAGTCGAAGACAGCCTACCGTGCTACAGATGCTGCAAATCTACCGCATACTTAGAACGAATTTCGCGAGCATTCTGCAAAAATCCGGGGCGAAAGATCCTTTCAACGCGCGCGTCTTTCTGGATCTATGCGTTCTTGCTAGCGCCACCGCCGACAATCTCGTCAGTCCATAAAGAGACGATGAGATGGGGTTTGACCGATGGGGTTTGACCCGTGAGATTCACCCCGCACCGCGATAAGATAATCAACTCGGGATAATCAACTGCGGAGTCTGGCTTCGAGGTCGCGCAGGGCCGCGCTCCACTCGTTCAGCCCATCGGCTTCGAGCCACAAGTCTTTAAGCTCGGAGTTGGTCCGCACCCTTTCGACAGCGCGGCAAGCGAGGTCGGACATTTCGGTACTCGGGGAGCCATCAATCTTGCTGACCCAGGTCGCAATTTGCCCCGGCACTGCCTGCGGAGGCTTGCCCTTCGCGGTGGCAACGACCTCGGCGGCCGCGACCGCGACACTTCCCCCCGGTTCTTCCAGATACCCTGGATCGTCGGCAGCGCGAGTCAGTATCGTTGTTAGACGGTCGATTCCGAGCGATTCCAGATCGGCAAGAAAACCCTGTGCGTCGTCGTTTTCGAAACTGCCAGCCCCCCATCCGCTCATCGAGCCTCCCGCGCTGCCTCCGCGCTGAATTATAGAATGCGCGGACCGCTCAGCTTACCGGTACGCCGCGACGCTGCCCCGCGAAGAAGGCGCAATACGAGTTAACGGGACATTTCTCACACTTTGGATTGGATCGCTTGCAGATCTCCTGGCCATGGCGCTTCAACAGTAAGTAGGCGCGGGTCCCAGCATCGAACTTCTCGGGCATTTGCGCCATGATCGCCTGTTGTGCCGTGCGATAATTCGCGCCGTAATTTTCATCTTCCTTACCGCGCAAAATGCGCACCAGAACGTGTGGACAATTCGATGCGACCGCGGCGAGCGGTGCGATCCCGGCAAACAGCAGAATTCGATCCACTCCCGGATCCGCTATGCCCGGAAACTTCTTCAGCGTCTTTCTGGCATCCGAGACCCGCCCGGCCAGTGCGGTTCGCAGGTCGCCGCCAAACTCGTTCTCCACGCGCAAGGCAATTTCCTGGAGCCGCAGCGCGCGCAATTCGGGAACCATGCCGCCAGCTTTAAGAGCGCTGGCAAGCCTTGCCGGAGACGCTTTCAGCAGCCTGTGTGTTTCGATGCCCACCTCGCTGGTCAACCTCTGCCAGCCTTTGGCGCATGCGACATCGCTTGCCGGATACCCGCAGTGCCACCAGACAATAAACTCGTACGGATCCACTGGCCAGCAAGCTTCCTGCTGGCCATAGAACTCCTCCAGTCGGTCGAGTAAGGCTGGGATCGTGAGGGCCGGCTTGGGCATGTCGGTCAACGGATCAGGCTGCGGAGCCTTAGTAATAGTTGCTCAGATCCGAAGTTCTTCGCCCGGCTTCAGAGGCACGATCCGCGCAACGCGTTTCATAATCTTCTTGTCTTGTTCAGATTTCTTCAGGTCGTAGGCGGCCTGCAGGCGCATCCAGAATTCAGCCGAACTGCCAAACAGACGCGCCACCTTTAGGCACATGACAGCAGACAGGGGCCTGCGCCCCGCCAGAATGTCGTGAAGCATTTGTCGGGAAACGCCAAGAGCTTTGGCGGCGGCCGTCACCGACAAACCGACCGATGGCAAAATATCTTCCTTGATAATCTCGCCAGGATGGACAGGCGGCAGTCCGTTCTTTCTCGCCATGTTTTTCCCCTTAGTGGTAGTCCTCAAAATCGACATCCACGGCTCTTTTGCCGGACCACCCAAAAGTGATTCTGTAATTTCCGGTCACGCGCACCGACCAGCGTTTCGGGTTGCCTTGCAATCCGTGAAAGCGAAAACCCGCGATGTTTAAATCTTCCGGCTGCCCCGCGACCTCTATTAATTGCAGTATGCGCACGCACTTCCCAACGTGATCGGCACCGATCCGGCGCGTCTTGCCGGTGCGGTGAATCTCCTCCAGCCCCTTATGTCTGAAGCTACCAATCATCCGTGAGTGTAAAGCTTATAGTTTACGATGTCAACCAAATAGTTGACTCATTGAGCGAGCGAAAAACGAAGCCATGGAAACGCTCCGATCCCCGGATCGCCCGATGCCTTCATGCCCAATACGTCCGGTCCAGCGTCCGATACTGGATTGCCTCGGCAATGTGTTTCGGTTCGAGCTGTGGAATTCCGTCAAGATCCGCAATCGTGCGTGCGACTTTCAGGATGCGATCGTGAGCCCGGGCGCTCAGCCCCTGCTGCGCCATGGCGCGTTCCAGCAGGCGTTCACAGTCCGGCGAGAGCTCGCAGAACTTGCGAATCAATTGCGATGGCATCTGCGCGTTGCAATAGAGCTTCTGGCGTTCAGAAGAAAAGCGCTTCAGCTGGACGTCCCGCGCGCGCACCACGCGTTCGAGAATACTAGCCGAACATTCTGACTCCTTTGGGCTGCGCATTTCCTTGTAGTTCACCGCCGGAACGTCAATGTGAATGTCGATGCGATCAAGCAGCGGCCCCGAAATCTTAGAGACGTAGCGCTGGATCATCGGCGGAGTGCAATGGCATTCGCGGGTGCGATCATTATGAAAACCACATGGACAAGGGTTCATCGCAGCCGCCAGCATGAACCGCGCCGGAAAAGTCAGCGACATGGCAGCGCGGGCAATACAGACCGTGCCATCTTCGAGAGGTTGGCGCATGACATCAAGAACGTTGCGCGGGAATTCAGGAAACTCGTCGAGAAACAGTACGCCGTTGTGCGCGAGTGAAACCTCACCGGGCCGCGGAATCGCGCCTCCGCCAATCAGCCCCGCGTCTGAGATGGTGTGGTGCGGCGCGCGGAAAGGACGCAGGCCGACCAGTCCCGCATGGGCATCGAGCACCCCCGCTACACTGTGAATCTTCGTGGTCTCCAGCGCTTCTTCAAAAGTGAAGGGCGGCAGGATGGTCGGCATGCGCTTCGCCAGCATCGTCTTTCCCGATCCTGGAGGCCCAATCATCAGGATGTTGTGCCCTCCGGCACACGCGACTTCAAGCGCACGCTTGGCGGTTTGCTGGCCGCGAACATCCTTGAAGTCCACATGGAATTGCTGCGCCTGATTGAGTAATTGACCGGTATCGATCTGCATCCGCGCTACGCCATTGCCAGAGTTAATCAGGTGAATCACTTCCAGCAACGACTTGACCGGATAGACCTCGACGTCGCCAACCATGGCCGCTTCGCGCGCGTTGACTTCGGGCACAATCAACCGTTTTATCTTCGTTCTACGAGCCTCGATGGCAATCGGCAAAGCGCCCCGCACCCCCCGAACTCTTCCGTCGAGCGAAAGTTCGCCGACAAACAGGGCGTCCGGCACCTCCTTTTTATTAAGACCTCCATACGCGCCAAGAATCCCGAGCGCCATGGGCAGGTCGAAACCCGAGCCCTCCTTGCGGATGTCAGCCGGGGCCAGATTGATGGTGATCTGGGTGGGAGGGATATCGTAGCCGCAGTTTTTCAGAGCCGAGCGAACCCGGTCGCGGCTCTCGCGGACGGCTGCATCAGGCAGCCCGACCGTATGAAAATGATCTTCCGTCATTTTTACGCCCGAAACATCCACTTCAACTTCAATGATGTTGGCGTCAATACCGTACACAGCAGCGCTTAGAGTCTTATAAAGCATAAGGGGACACTATGGGCACACGAAGAGGCAAGCCACTGGATGGGAGATCCGTATCGACATCATAGTCGGCGCAGTGCACACCCGCTGTGACGGGCGTCACCCCTTTACCGTGATGGAACGTGATGGAACGTTCTGTCGTGAATGGCCGCTTTCGGTGCTACGCTTAGGGCAATCTGACCGAACCGCGGCTCCGAATTGGGCAAACGCCTTCGCGCCAGAGGAGTTCACTGATGCCAGACGAAGGTCCCGCTTCAAACCGGCCCCATCCGCCGTCAAACCGACTGGAGCGCGAAGAGAGCCAGCTATGGCGATGGGCACTGGGCCTGCTCGTTTTGTTTGCCGCGGCGGTCGCCGCCTTGTCGTGGCAACAACTGAAAGACCTTCCTTACCGGCTGTGGGCAATTCCCGCCGGCCTCTTCGCACTCGCCGTCTTGTTTGCCGCTTATGCTTTCGGACGCAAGCGCGAGGTGGTGGAACTCCAGCAGATTCTGCAGGGCTTTCAGGGTCAGGCGGGAGTCACTCCGTCCGAGGAGCAACTCGATCAACTGGGCCAGTTGATCATGCGTTCGCAACGCAATTTCAAAGAGCTGATCGATTCCCTGGATGACGTGGCGCTCGCCATTTCGCTCGATGGCACCCTGCGAACCGTGAACCGCAGAACTGCGGAAATTCTCGGTACTCCCTATGCCCAGTTGGTCGGTCACAAGCTTGAGGAATTTCTCGGCGCGCCGCTGCAAACAGAGACGCCGGGAAGCCTGGCCAGATTCCTGGAGAAGCGCACCTGGTCGGGCATCGTCGAAATCCATCTGAAGAATGATTCCCGGCGCCTTTATTACGATTGCGTCGTGAACGCCATCGTCAAGGCCGGCGATGTGACCGGCGCGAGCGTGCTCGCGCGCGACATTACCGGGCATCGCGAGAAAGAACAGCGCTTCACTCAGTTGTTCGAATCTCTGCAGGAAGGCGTGTACATCTGTAATCCCGAAGGCAAGCTGCTGGAGGTGAATCCCGCACTGGTCTCGATCTTGGGATACGAAAGCAAGGAGGATTTATTGCGCCTGACGCCGGAGCAGCTCAGCGTTGATGCCAGCGGCGAGCCGGCGCTGGGACGCGGTGGCAGCCAGAGTGGACGCACTCGCACGAGAGAAATTCGGCTGCGGAGAAAAGATGGTGGAGTCGCCGTATGCGTCGATACCTCGACCGGGGTGTTGGAGGCAGGACGTTTGATCCGTTACCAGGGGACTCTGGTCGACGTCACAGAGAAGCACGCTCTCGAACAAAAGTTGCATCGCCAGGAAGAGTTCCGGCAGCATCTGCTGGAGAGCTTTCCTGATCTGATTCTGGTGCTCGATCTGAAAGGACGGTATACGTTCGTCAGCGCGCGCATCGGCGAACTCCTCGGATACGGGCCAGACCATCTGCTCGGCAAGAACGTCGAGGATGCGGAGAATACGTCCGCCGAACTGGCCGCACTCTACCGCGCCGTCGCCACCGGTAAGAGTGCGCTGACCTCGTGCGAATATGGCTCCCGGCACCGCGACGGCAGCTGGCGCACCATGCTCGGGATGGCCAGTCCACTGCTTGATGCCGAGGGCAAACCAGCGGGCGTAATTATTTCCGTACGCGATGTCACCATGGAGAAGAAGCTGGAACAACAGATCATTCAGAGCGAACGCCTCGCGGCCATGGGGCAGATGATCGGCGGCTTCGCCCACGAACTCAATAATCCCCTGACCAGCATTCTGGGAATGTCGGAACTGTTGCAGGAAACCGAAACCAACGAAGGCGCCCGTAAACAGCTCTCAATTTTGCACAAAGAGGCGAGGCGCGCTGCCGAAATCGTCCAGAACCTGCAATACTTCGCTCGCCCCCCCGCTCCGGGACGCAGCCAGGTCAATCTGAATGAACTGGTGCAGCGCACCGTGCAGATGCAGTCCTACCCGCTGCGCAAGAGCAATATCACCGTCGACTTTTTGCCCGAAGCCGCCATCCCAGCTGTCGTGGCCGATCCCAATCAACTGATGCAAGTCTTTCTTAATCTTCTGCTGAATGCGGAGCAGGCAATCCGCGAAAGCCGCGAAAAGGGCACGATTCGTGTGCGCATCGGACGCAATCCTGACTCCGTTTGGATCGTGTTTCAGGATGATGGCCCAGGAATCGCACCCGAAAATCTGGCGCACATCTTCGATCCTTTCTTCACCACGAAAAGGCCAGGGCGCGGAACCGGTCTCGGACTGAGCATCTGCAAGACCGTGCTGCGCGAGCATGGAGGCAACATCGACGTATCCTCGGCCCCAGGTGGAGGCGCGGTGTTTACCATTACGCTGCCGGTGGGGACGGCTGCGGAATCTCCGGCGCCGAGGCAGTAAGTTGGGTACGCTCAGTTGCGGTTCTGACCGCTTCACGCCGGGACAAACGCCGGCAAATTCTCTCTCGTTTCCTAGTGGTGTGAATTGGCCGCTTCTGCAGACTGTTTTATTTCCTCGCTGGCTTGAGACAGCAGCTCCTTGGCTCTTGAGGCGTGACCCCCTAAATCGTACCTGTTATCTTTTTGCGCCTCATCTACCTTGTGCCACGCTTGCTGTATGAGTTGTTGGGCAGCTCGCATGTTTCCGTGTCTGTCGCCAACGTTCACGGGTGGCTGCGCAGATACAACCGCGCCCAGAACAAACGACACACAGACCGCGATACCCGCAATCAAGGTCCTTTTCAGAGGGGATTCGTTTCTCATTTGCTTCCTCCCATAGTGGATGTTTCGGAGACGGCTTTGCGCTCGGAGACGGGGTAAATACTAGCATTCTCCGGGTCTAAGAGTACAAGGGTTAGCAAGCGCTCAATACCGCCTAATGCGGATGAACTCTTGTCCATCACCACGATGAAGCACTGCTTCGATTCTTTTCCTCCAGTAAAGCTCTGTTTCAGACCGAGGAAGCTTCAATCCATTATCTCGCGTGCGACAACAAGATCCGACGCAGCCGAATTCCAGGCCGTCCTACCGTTCCACCGCCATCGCCACCGCATTCCCCCCACCCAAACAGAGCGCGGCAATCCCCCGATGCACGTCGCGACGCATCATTTCATAAATCAATGTAACGAGCACCCGCGCTCCGCTGGCCCCAATGGGATGGCCGAGAGCAACCGCGCCTCCGTTCACGTTGACGCGATTCATATCGAGGCCGAGTTCGCGAATCACGCCAAGTGCCTGCACCGAGAATGCTTCATTCAGTTCGTAGAGATCGACGTCGTCTTTTTTCCAGCCGGTCTTCTGCCAGATTTTCTGTACAGCTCCGACCGGAGCCATCATTACCCATTTCGGCTCGACTCCGCTGGTGGCCTGCGCCACGATATGGACCATCGGAGACGCGCCCAGTTCTTTCGCGCGCGGGGCGCTGGTCACAATCAACGCGGCCGCCCCGTCGTTGACGCCGGGAGCATTGCCGGCCGTCACCGTGCCATCCTTTTTGAAAGCAGGTTTCAATGCACGCAGGACCTCGATGGTAGTGTCTTCGCGCGGGCCCTCGTCCTTGTCGAAGATCACCGGCGGCTGTCCTTTCTTCTTGGCCGGGAGTTCTACGGGAACGATCTGCGCCTTGAAGCGGCATTCTTTCTGGGCAGAGATTGCCTTGCGATGAGAGTTGACGGCGAACTCGTCCTGCTCTTCGCGAGTGATGCCGTATTTTTCGGCAACATTCTCGCCCGTCAGTCCCATGTGGTAGTCGTTGTAAATGTCCCACAGCCCATCGTTCACCATGGAATCGACCACTTGTCCGTTGCCCAGACGATATCCCTTGCGGGCATTCGGCAACAGATACGGAGCATTCGTCATCGACTCCATACCCCCGGCAACAACGATGGAACTGTTGCCAGTCTCTATCGCCTGCGCCGCCAGGGCGACCGCTTTCAATCCTGAGCCGCACACCTTGTTGATTGTCATGGCACCTACTGCCGGCGCAAGGCCGCCGAATAACGACGCTTGCCGCGCCGGATTCTGTCCCAGTCCGGCGGAGACGACGTTGCCCATGATGCACTCGTCCACCTGCTGCGGCTGCAGATTCGCCCGCTTCACGGCTTCGCGCACCACGACGGCGCCCAGTTGCGGAGCGGTCATATCGCTGAGACTTCCCTGAAATTTTCCAATCGGCGTGCGGCATCCCGCGATGATCACAACATCATTCGAACCGGCCATGGTCGCGCTCCTTCGTTTCCGCTCCTTGCGGCAACTTCTGTTCAGAAATCGCCTTTCATTATAGATGGCAGCAAGCTTCACGACGGTTCGCGCTCTGTTTGAAGAAACTCGTTGATCATTCGTCGGCTGCCGTTCGGCGTTTTGCGAAAGAGCGATGGCGAGCGACGATCAACGAACGCTCGCGAATAAAGTTGACCGTCATACAAGATTTTTTCGCTCATCACGCACGAGGTGACTTTGGTACAGCATTGCATGCTCCCGCATCGATCATTTTTCGCTTGACTTCGTTCTGCGTTGACTCTATACATTCAAACAGTTGCAACAAAATACCGTTGCGAAATTCCATGAAGAATGGAAAGGGAGAATAGATCCATGGCAACCAAAAAGAAAGCAAAGAAGAAAAGCAGCAAGAAGCACTAAGCAACTGCAACAGGCAACGACAAAGGGGACGCGATGAGCGTCCCCAAAGTTTTTTACGGCAACAATTCGAAACGCGCGCTTCGCAAAGGCTCTCCCGCGTTCCTCCGTGTCCCCCGTGGTTGCAGCTTTTCTCGATCCGTCGACATCCTACTGGACGCGACGCGTAGATTTCTTCGGCGGAGCCGCCACGACCTTCTCCGTAGCCGGACAAAGATTCCGATAGGGGCAAAACGTGCAGTGATACTTGGGTTTCGGGGGGAATTCTCCTCGCGCGATCCCGTCCGCAACTTTTTGCACACGCAATTTTGCCTCTTCCAGTTGAGCATCATTGCGCGTGCTGGCAATCGCCGTATTGTTTTCGAGGTTGTGGAAGATGAGACGATCGGCCCGCTTTCCAAACGTATCGCGAGCCGCCAGAGCATATAAGGATAGCTGCAGGCTCTCGTCGGCATCGTCTTGCGATTTCGGTTTTCCCGTTTTGTAGTCGACGATGGCAACGGTGTCCGGACCAGTGCGATCCAGGCGATCGACGCGTCCCGCCAATTTCGACGATCCGACCTGCATTTCGAACCGGCGCTCCGTCTCCACGACGTCCGGCGCTGGGTCGTTGCGAGCGCACTCCAAAAACTGCTTTAACTGCTCTCTGCCTTGCCGCAGATACAACTCATATTGGTAGCGATCCGCGATGCCCGCGGAGGCCAGCATTGAGCGAAACTGTTCCAGCAGATCCTCGTCCGAGACCTCGCGTTGATAGCGCTGCGCGTCATAGAACGTTCGCAGCACGCCATGCATAGCCGCTCCATAGTGAAGCGATGCCGAAACCTCTCGCGGCAGATTCCACTCGCGTTCCAGTTTGAAACGAAGCGGGCATTCTTCATAAATCTCGACCGCCGAAGCGCTCAAGCCGGTGACAAAATTCGCGGAAGGCTCCATGAGCAGCCATGCCGCAACATTCGATTGCTGCAAAGCAATCCTCTGCTCTTCCTCGGCAAACAAGGCGTCCTGGACGGCCGCCGCCGGGTGCGTCGTCCAGAACTTCTTGTAAGCCGTGTGCATCATGAAATCCCGTAGAAATTGTGTGGGCTTGGGGTCCTTCTTGCCTCGGCCCTGATGCGCGTAGATGGCCAGAGTGTCCTTGGCGCGAGTCATCGCGACGTAGAAGAGACGCCGCTCCTCTTGTTCGTGCAGTGTCTTGTCATCGCCCGTCAGCGAACCCGACCGGCGCAGTTCCGCCGGAAACGCAACCAAGGGTTCCTTATAAGAGCAAGGGAACCAGGTCGACGACCCATGCAGAACGGCAACATGACGAAACTCAAGCCCCTTCGCCGCGTGCGCCGTCAAGAGTTGCACCGCATCGTCAGGACTGCGCGGAAGGGAGATGGAACCATGCGCCTGCACAAAATAATCGAGGTACTCAAGAAATTCCGAAGGGCTGCCCGTGTCAACTATCGCCTTCGCGTGCCAGGCTTCGACAAATCTCACAAACGCATCCACCATAGCTGACCGCGGCAAACTAAAGTGGCGGATCACGTAGCCCGCTGCGTACTCTGCGCTCACCCCTTCTTTTTCCAGTTCGCGATGCGCCGTCTGCACGCTTTCCAGCACCGACTGGCCGTTAGGCAATCGCCCGAGCACCGTGCGGAGATCCAGTTCTTGCCGCCGCACCGCTCTCATGGCCGCCCGCAATTCCATCGGGTTGATTCCGAACTGCGGCAGAGCCGCCACGCGAAAAAGACTGGTGGCCTCATTCGGCGAGACAGCAGCGGTCAGGCAAGCCACCACGTCGCGGACCTCGGGCGTATCGAGAACATCGAGGCCTTCAATCGAAAACGGAATGCCACGCTCGGCCAGTTCATGGACCAGTTCGTCGCGATGGTTGTGCTGGCGATAGAGCACGGCAAAATCGCGCCAGGAACAGCGCTGATCCTTCTCTTGATCTTTATCTTTATTCTTATCTTTATTCCTGTCTCGATTCTCCTGCTTATGTGCTTTTTGGATCCGCCGGGCCAAGTCGGCGGCCTCGACCTCCTTATCTCGCCAGGTGACGATTTCGACGAGAGGCGGGGCCGCAGCCTCTCCTTTTTCGATCGCGAGCTCATCGCGGAGCGATTCCAGCGGCGCGCGTTGATACGAAATAGCGACTCCGTTATGCGCGAACGTGGATCCGAAAACTGGCGGGTTCTCATTCACAATGCCAAAAGCACAACGCAGGATCGGCGTAAGCGATCGCCGATTTTTCCCCAGAACAACCACGCGCGTTGAAGGAAAATTCCTGGCAAACAACGTGAACGCCTCGCTCGAAGCGCCCCGAAACTGATAGATCGCCTGATCGGGATCACCCACTGCAAAGACATTTGCCGCCGCTCCCGCAAGCAACGACAGAATTTCGACCTGAGCAAAGTTCGCATCCTGAAATTCATCCACCAGCAGGAAGCGAGTCCGTTTCCGTTCCTCTTCGAGCAACGCGGGATCGTCCTTCAGCAACTGATAGGCCCTGGTAATCATGTGGCCGAATGTGCCCAGCTTCCTATCGCGCAGCATCTGTTCAACGGTAGTAAACACTCGAGCAATTTCCTGGCAACGCTCAATGATCTCCGTTTTTCCCAAGTCTCCCTGTTGTTTGGCTTTGGCAACGCGCGGCAACGGAACCTCGCCGCGTTCCAGACGCTCTACATAGAGCGCGTACTCGGCGGGGCCAACCAGTTCGTCCTGGCAGCGGCGCATGAAGTCGAGCAGGCTGTCGAGGAACTGGCTGACATTGGCGGCGCGCACAAAATGTTTTAGGCGAAGCTCCCGAATTCTCCGGCGCAAGAATACCCAGAGATCCTTGTCGTCGAGCACACCGAATTCAGCGCCGCGACGGTGGAGCAGTCCGTTGCACCAGGCATGAAAGCTGGAAGCCTGAAGACCGTCGATCGCGGTCCCGTGCAATTCTTCTCGCACCCGCGTCAGCATCTCGGCTGCGGAATTGTCGGTATAGCTGAGCGCAACAATTTCGTCGGGACGCGCGTGGCCTTCGCGGACGAGATTCGCGACACGCTGTGTAAGGACAGTGGTCTTCCCGGTTCCCGCGCCTGCAACCACCAGCATCGGACCGTGAACGTGCCCAATCGCTTGGCGCTGCCGATCATCGGGAATGATTTTCGCCGGAGCTAAGACCGTAGCAGTCACTTTAGTAGTCACTAGCCGGAGAATATCAGAGCCGCTTGTGGAAGGTTGCCCCGTGCCCAAACCATAACCGCTTTCGCACGCCCGCGTGCCGTATTCTGAAGCAGTGAATGGGAGAACCTGGAAAGCATGGCTGGTTCCGGGCGGCTTGTTACTGGCGCTGGCAGCGGCGCTCGTCAATAGCTCTCTGTTCGCCACGGTTGCGCCCTCGCTGCCCTTCTACTATGTGGGCGTGTTCGCCGCCGGATTGCTTCTGGCCTGGCGTTTCAATTCCAGCCGCATCTTGTTTTCCCTGCTGGTTCTTGGGCTCGCGCATCGAGCAGTCGATTTTTTCGCCACCGGACCAACGCAAACTGCGTACGTCCACGACGGGCCGGGCCGTTCCGCCGTCGCCCTCGCCGCACTCCTGATTCCGCTGAATTTCATCGTCTTCGCCCAGATGCGCGAACGTGGCCTGATTATTGCCGGAATCGCGCCGCGTTTTGGATTGCTCTTCCTCGAATCGGTCGTCTTCGCCGTGCTGTGCCGTCCCGAAAATAGCTCCACCAATCCACCGCATTCGCCCGCGCCTCCAATCCCGCTCTGGATTCTCTTAAGCTTCGTGGCAGCCATCGCTGTCTTCGTCTGGCGCTTTTTTCAAACCCGCAAGCCGATCGAGCCCGGATTCGTGTGGTCCGTCGTCGCCATTTTTCTGTGGCTCCAGTTCGCCCCGGTTGGCCGGATGTCGGATGCTTATGTGGCCACTGCCGCCTTGATCCTGGCTGCGTCGCTGATCGAGACCTCTTATGTACTTGCCTACCATGACGAACTCACAGGCATTCGCGGACGCCGCGCCTTCAACGAGTCCCTGCTTTCGCTCGATCAGCAATACGCCATCGCCATCGTCGACATCGACCACTTCAAGAAGTTCAACGATACTTATGGACACGACGTTGGCGACCAGGTGCTTTGCATGGTGGCCGCGAGGCTCTCACAGGTGGGAGGCGACGGCCAAGCCTTCCGCTGCGGCGGCGAAGAGTTCGTCATTGTCTTTCGCAACGCCTCTGCCAGTGAGGCTTTCGAGCATCTGGATGCGCTGCGCCAGAGCATCGCGAAATCCACCTTTCAGGTGCGCGGCTCGGATCGAAGAGCCGCAAGAGCTTCGGAGAAAATAGCCGAGCGACCGCAGCCAGTTCAGCAGGAACTTCCGCTGGAACCCCGAAACGATCTTCGAAACGACCTTCGAACCTCCCAGTCGGATCGCAGGAAGTCCGCCAAAAAAACGGCTCCCCGTGGGGACGGACGCATTCCTAAGCCTGCCCTGAGCAAAGTCGAAGGGTCGAGCGGAGCACGGTTCCGCGAGAGCCAGCAACCCGATCGTTTATCAGTGACGGTGAGTATCGGCATCGCCGAGCCCAGCACCCGCAATCGCCAACCGGAGCAGGTGATTCAGGCGGCGGATCAGGCACTTTATCGAGCCAAACACAACGGCAGGAACCGAGTGGAATTGGCCTCCACAGCACCCCTTCGCATAGCCGCAAGCAAGCGCGCGCATTGAAAACGGGTAGGCGGGGTGGGCCACTTCTCCGATCCTCGACCCATAATAATAATTGGGTGCGCCACTTCTCACGCTTTTTGAGAAGTGGCCCGCCAATACAGTCAACAGCGGAAGGTTTTGCCCCTAGGAGGCTGGCGGTCGAATCTTCATCTTCAGCACCTGCCAAGCATTGACCGCGACCGGTCCGGCTTCACCCAGAGAGTAAGCGCGGAAACTGCTCCAGCGCCATAACTCCGGCGACTCTACCAATCCGCGCTTTACTGGATTCCGGTGCATGCAGCGAAGTTTCTCGATGCCGGGTGCCCCAGGTCTCGCGCTTTGTCGAGACCGTGGGATTCCACTACCGCGTAAAGCTCTGGAGTTTCTTGGTACTAGCTGGAATTCCAAATCATCACAAACAGCCAGTGAGCCCCATCACAGACACACCATCTACCGACCTCGATAATGGAGTTAGCTGTAGCAGGCCGGAGGTGTCCCCGTCTCCAGAGACGGAACCTCGAATCGGGCCCAGCCCAATCTGTTATTGCTGCTCTTTGATAACTAGCGAAGGCGAGAACCGGATGTCATCCGAGCCGTAGCAATTCCCGAAAAAATGACGGCTTCGGAGCTAAGTCCTTATTCCGTAATATTTTACGAATAAGTCCTTAAAACTCAAAGATCTAGCGGGATTTTCTTTCTAACTCCATGATTCCATTACCTGGGGGAGGGGGGTATACCCATATTCAGGGACAGACGGGGGTACAGACCGGGAGCATACCTGACAGAATAGACCGGGAGCATACCTGACGCTGCAAACGGTGGCGGCGCCAGGTATACCTTGTCGGTTTCCGAGTGAGCAGACCAAAATGACCGCAGCCCGGCCCCTGCGGAATAGGGCCTCTGACTTCAAATGACCCGATGACCCGATCATCAGATGACCCGATGGCCCCGATCTCTCACCACTCGAAAAGATGGATGACCAACAGAAGTACCGTGGCGCCGAGCGGAAGCAGCAGGCCATCGCGCAGGTTTCCGGTCGCGTGAGAAATCACGCCTACCATCCACGGAATGACGGCCGGGCCGAGCGAGGCCAGAGAAAACATGACGGCACCGATGCTGCGGGCGGCGACTCCAAAGCGGTGCGAGAGCCGGGCCACGGTGATGGGATAGATCGTCGCGTAACTCAGCCCGGTGATCAGCGCGCCGACAATCACTCCCACGAGCGAAGGAGACCACAGCATGAGACCGATGCCGGCAGTGCCTGCGGCGCAGGCCGCGCGCAAGACATATCGTTCGGTGAAGTGGCGCAGGAAGGCGGTTCCCAATGCCCGGCCGAGGGTCAGGGCCGACCAGAAAAAGGCGGGCATCATGGATGCGATCGCCTCTCCGCGCGCCCCGAGTCGCGAAACATAGGAGCCGACCCATCCGCCGACGGCCGTTTCCGCTCCGGGATAAAGAAAGAAGACGGCGGCGAAAAGCCAGATCGCTGGACTCTTCGCGAGTTCTCGCCAGGAGGCGGATCCCGACGATTGCGCGCGGGGTGCTGCGGGAGGAAATGGAAGATTGCGCATGGCCAGCGCCAGCACGACAAGAAACAACGCCACTGCGCCGAGAAAGAATGGGAGCAGGTGATGAGCCTCGGTCCAAGCCACCATGAGCGAGCACAACACGGCGCCGAGGCCCCAGAAAAAATTCAGCAGGCTCACGGCGCTGGCGCTCGCGCTCTCTTTCGAACTCGGTTTCGCACCTGCTATCGAAATAGCGTTCGAAGAGATTCCCCGTCCGGTGCTGATTTCCGCAATCAGCAGATTGTCGGTGGGAATGATCAAACCGAGGCCCAAGCCATAGACCGCCACCGATGCCAGTCCGAGCCAGAGCGACCCCAAATACAGTGTGCCGACTCCGCAGGCCATCAAGAGCAGTCCAGAAAGAAAGGCGGGACGATATCCCCAGCGCGCGAGCAGCACTCCGGAGAGTTGCACGCCCACCAGCGATGCCAGGAATTGCACGAGAAAAAGATTGCCCGCCTGGGTATCATTCATCGACCAGCGAGCAATCAGAATGGGAAGCATGGGGCCGAGCAGAGTGGTGAGAACGCCCGTTGGCAAAAAAGCAATCTGGCCGGCGAGAACGAGTTTCCGGTGCGACGATAATGATTGCGAAGAAGGCTCGGCTTGAGGGCTAACCATGAGAGATAAGAAAAGAAGCGTTCCCCGACCTGGGCTGGAACCTTCAGCATAGCGCAAGGGACACGACCGCAGAATTAAGGCGAGACGAAAATCAGCAGAGTCAGTAAAAAGCGGCAGACATCGAAGCGCAGCCTTGTCAGTGGTAAACTGTAATTCCGCAACGCCGGAGAGGTGGCCGAGAGGCTGAAGGCGGCGGTTTGCTAAACCGTTATACGGGCTAACACCTGTATCGAGGGTTCGAATCCCTCCCTCTCCGCCAGTACTTTAGTTATCTTGCACTTGCAAACCGGTGATACCTACACTGAGTCCAAGGGGTATACCTTTTTTGGTGGCCCTATCCAAGGAGCAGTGCGGTATGACCGAACAATGGCGCGATGTTTCAGGCTACGACGGCATTTACCAAGTTTCCGATCAGGGACACGTTCGGAACACTCACACCAGCAAAATTCTTCAACCCGTCAGGATTAAAAATGGGCGATTGTACGTCTCCCTATCAAGCGATGGTTTCCAACGAAAATGCACCGTTCACAGCCTTGTCGCCGCTGCTTTTCTAGGGGACTGCCCGCCCAAACACGAGATAACCCACAAGGACGGCGACTATACGAATAATGCCGTCGAGAACCTTGAGTACGTCACGCGGGGAGAGAACCAGAAGCGGTTCGTCATGAGGTCCGGTGGGTATTCCGTCAATCTCACGAAACGGGTTCAGACCCCGAATGGTATGCGTTACTGTCCCGTCGCTCAGGCAGCAAACGGTCGGGTCAAACCCGATGTTGTTCTGGTGAATGGAAAGGAAGAGCGGCACCCGGAAGGCGCATATTACCTCGAGTGGCGTGATGGCGCGAAGCGCGTGCGCCTGTCGGTCGGCAAGGACCCGGCCGAGGCCACTGCGCGACGTCTACGCAAGGAAGGCGAACTGAACGCGGTCAACAATGGCGTCTCTGTCGTGCCTGACGGCCAAAACGGACACAGATCAGTAGCAGCAGCCGTCGCCGAGTTCCTGGACGAAACTAAGCTCACGAAGAAGCCAAAGACCCTAGCCGCGTACTCGACGGCCCTAACCTACTTCGTCGAATCCTGCCACAAACTTAATCTCGAAGAGATCGACCGGAAAGACATGCTGAAATTCTCAGCGTTTCTGCGTGACGAGAAGGAGCAGGCGCCGCGCAGCGTGTACAACAAGTTCGAGAACGTCATGTCCTTCCTGAAGGCACAGGGGATCCGTGGGTTGGTCGGCAAGAACGATTGGCCGCGGTACACCGAAGAGGAACCGGAGATTTACGAACAGGAAGAACTCGACAAGCTGTTCGCGAAGTGTGATCCAGAGGAAAGGCTCTGGTATGAGTTTTTCCTGATGACAGGCGAACGTGAACAGGAAGTTATGTACACGTACTGGTCGGACGTCAACCTCGCTGCATCCACGGTTCGAGTGACTCATAAGCCGGACAGAGCCTGGACACCGAAGGCTTACAAGGAACGCGAGATTCCCATTCCTTCGAAGCTGGTGAAGAGTCTGAAAGCTTGGAAGGCGAAGTCTGACAAGACTTGTAGTCTGGTGTTCCCGACGGCGGGCTGCAACCCAAAGCTCGATTTTCTCGATGGTCTAAAGGCCGTTGCCGAGCGGGCAAGGCTGGATAAAGAGAACTTCTGGCTCCACAAGTTCAGAGCAACGTTCGCTACATGGTCGTTGTGGGCGGGAGTCGATCTGCGCACAGTTCAGCAGTGGCTCGGTCACTCTGACATGGAGAGCACAATGCGATATCTGAAGCCGTCACGCAGCCAGCATGTGCGGGATAAGGTAAATGAGATTTTCGCTTAACACTCCGAGGTTTTCGATTCGTGATAGGTGCACGTTGTCGGGTTACAAACCCAACGATCCGTCATTTCTTGAGCCCACCTCGACGTTGCTGTCAACTTCGTCAATCATTCGCCCTTTATCTCCGAGCTTATGATTGCGCCTGAACAACTGATTCAGAATCAGTGGTTTGATCAGGATGTGAGATTGATATGCCGAATATTCAACCCAAAGGGAACAGTGCGGCACAAGCGCGATAAACAAAGCAGGCAATATCCAAGGACCATGAAACGGAGCCTCAAGAGATAAGGCGAGTACTCTTTTCCGGACACCGCAAAATTCGACACTCCCTAGCTACTTTCCGTCGCAAAAATGCGCTTTCTGAGATAGGCCCATCGACATAACAGGCGACGGAGATGGTCTTCGGTGACGATTTTGGGCCTGTCCATTCTCGTGTGCGAGCGAGTTGACTGTACCGGCTTAGGTGCTCTGTTGCGCAAGATAGCACCCCATCTGGATGATGTTGTCGGCAATCACCCCCAGCCCTACCCATCGTCGCATGCCGTCCAGGCCGGGATAGAGGCAACGACGCAACCCGTGTCTTCGTTTGAGCACGCTGATTCGGCCCTCCGACCCGGTTCGCCACTTTTGCCCTCTGCGAAACCAACGCTGATGCTGCAGACATTTCCGTTCGCTACTGGTGGTTTTCTTGTTGGGCACCGACATCCACTTCACGCCTAGCGCTTGTCCCACTTTCTCGTTCTCGCGCGAATAAAATCCCGCATCGGCAGCCACCGTTCGCGGGGTTCGTCCCAATCTCTGTTGGTGTACCTCGAGCGAGGACAACAACAGAGTCGCATCCGCAGGCCGCTCGGCATATACCTCAAAGTGAGTCACGATTTGGTTTTCTGCTTCCTGAATCTTGACCAGCTTGCCAAACTCGTTGGGCTTGCTCGCTTTCCCTTTGCGAATGATCTCCGTGTGTGGTTCGAACACGCTCACGATCTTTCCCGGCATCTTCGTCTCGCCTGCGAAAATCCGTATCTTGGTCTGTTTCACAACTTGCCGAACTCTCCCCACCATGGTCTCCAGCGATTGCACCAGACCCTTCACCGGAGTGCGCCGACGACGCGGCGCCTGCTTCACTTCCGCCAGTACTCGCTGCGCCTGATTCACCACTTTCCGCGTCAAGCTGAGAAGCTCCCGGTACTGCCGCTTTCTTCGCTCTTCTCCCGACGGCCCCAGCAGTCGAGTCGATAAGGCAATCGCCAACACTCGCTTCCGTATGCTGCGCATGCGGTCCCGCACCTTGCGCTTCAGACCTCCCGACTTCGACTCGATCTTCTTCATGGTGCGCGTCAGCACCCGCGTCCCGTCCCCCAACAAACTACTGTCGGTCGGATAATGAATGTTGCTTTCCACCACCGTGGTATCTACCCGCATCTTCCTGCCCTGCGTCACTCCTCGCTCCTGCGCCAGTTCCACCACCCGGCGGTGCAATTGCTCAATCACTTTCGGCTCGATCAATTGCCCCAGTCGTGCCAAGGTCTTCGCGTCCGGCACTTTTTCGTCTCCGATCCGGGTAAAGGCGCGATATACCAGATTGGCTCGCACCTCTCGCTCCAGCACGTCGTAGCTCCAGTTCCGGATGTGTTTCAACAGCAGCAGGCGCAATAATACTTCCGCCGGCGTTTGCATCCGGCCGCGAACCCGGCTCTGAGCATGGCGTTCCCCTTGCGCTTCGTACACCGTATCCACCAGTTGCTCATCTTCCAGCAGCTCGTCCACCAGCCGCATCCACGGTTCCCACAACCCCTCGATATCTTCGGCTAGACCTCGATGCCACAGCGACGGTTGTTGATGACGTAGTTTGATCATGGCCGTCATCCTAATCACCGTTCCTGTCTAAAACAATATGTGTTCAAAATGTTTTATTACTTTCCTGAATACCACCGCGCAAACTGAACGTTCTGGCTCCAACCCCCCGCTCTTGCCCCACTGTTTACACGCCTGTTATCCCTCATTTTGCGACGGAAAGTAGCTAGCTAGCAACGAGGGTGACACTCTTCACTACACTCGTTTCCCTTCGAGATGTAGTCGCAAATAAGAATGGTCAGATCGTCATCCTGTTTTCCCGACCATTGGCGGATAGAAGAAATGATCGAGTCTGCCGCCATCGCGGGGGATAGCTCACGAGTTCTTGTCAGCAGATCGCACAATGCATCGTGACCGAAGAAATCTCCTGCAGCGTTTGAAGCCTCCACAACCCCGTCTGTATACATCACGATTCGATCATCTCTTTCCAGTTTGTGGACGGCAGTGGAGTACGATGCAAAATCGAACACGGCGAGGATCAACCCATTTTCTTCAATTTGGGTGACGCGTCCATTCCTCACAAGCAATAGGGGCGGGTGCCCTGCCGCCGAGTATCGCAGTTCTCCCGATTCGGAGTTCAAGTGGACATACGCCGCGGTGACGAACTGGTCTTGCGTGTTGCCCAATAGGGCCGAGTTCATGCCTGACAGGAAGCGGCATGGATCAGCGGCGACCGTTCGTTGCGAAGCTGCCGCGAGTTTGACCATAGATGCAATAAGGGCGGCGGGAACCCCGTGCCCTGACACATCAGCGATCAACAATCCGACCTGGTGGTCATCCGCGATGACGTAGTCGTAGAAATCGCCTGCCACCGAAGTCATGGGCACATAGCGGACGGCTACGCGGAAGTTTGTTGAGGCGGGAAATTCTCTTGGCAGAATTGATAACTGAATACGACAGGCTACTTCCAATTCCTTTTGAATTTCCTTTAACTCTTGATCCCGTCGCAAAGTACTACGAGCAGCAACATAGCCCAGAGTACAGAGAAATGCGGCAAATCCGAAGGGCTCGAGGAGTGGCAAGGAAGTGGAGATAAATCCCGCTATATTTTGCCAAACCACGAAAGCTACGAAGATCAGCAAGCCCCACCGGACCACGGCAAAATCGGCAGCGTCAGTGGCACTGCTCTCGGCAGAACCGTTTGCCATGAACCGAATTACAAAGAACCCTGACGCGGTTATTACAGCGATGCTGTTAATTCGCTCATAAAGGCCGGAATCGCCGCCGAGGAGGGTAGCCGCAGCCAGTACGCAACCGAAAGCAACCATCGCGTATCCAACCGCCCGCTCAAATCGTCTTGGCAGACCCAAGGAGATGAAAAACAGAAATGCGGGAATCAGGATGATGTAATTGACGGCTGCATGCAGGCGGGCGTAGAGGGTCGAGCCCTGCAGCGTCATCGCAAGCAGGGGTGACCAAATCCAGAGGCGAAGCCCATAAAGGGCAGCAAACAGCGCGAAGAAAATAAGGAGTGAGTCGAGCTTGCGGCGAAGAATAGCAAAGGCAGCCGACACGATGCCGACGGCGGCGAACGCTGCGCCTAAAAAGAGATAAGGAGCGTCACGATGGAATACGTTCAAGACTTCGCTAGCACTCATTTCAGATGCTCCCCACCCGGTCAGAGACCGTCCAGTTACGCTCCCTTTCCATACGCAGCGGCTGATTCAGATTTCTAGCCAGCGTCGCAAACGCCACCAAGATTTGCGGCAACACTTTCTAATGACCGAAAACATTGCGTTGTGCGTCGGGCCAAACTCGTTCACGTCGTTGACCTGATATCGACTGATCTGCTGGCTCCATTACATCTGTCGAGTTCTTGCCGGGGAAGACTCTCTGCGTTATGTGCATTAGCACTTGCATTAAGAACGAATGCACCGAAGTACAGTAGCTCACCGCACCGACCGGCCAGCGTGGCCTCGCCGCGATTTGGGGCTCCCGGTGGCCTGATTCGCCCATTCCCATTCTGCCAGCCAGTTTCTACAGCATCTCCCTTCACATTGGAATTCCGACATCCTCCCCCCGCATTGTGGGCAGACCAAGTTAATGATTGACGAGATGACGTGCGCACTCGATTCACCCGGCTGCGTGTCAAAGGTGCTCATAATCGCTCTCCTCTCCAGAGATCCTATAAAGATGCGAGGGGCAGAACAGGAGCCGCCAAGACGGAGAGGTGCCGCGGGTTTTCGGCTCTCAGTTGCCCGTAACGGTTGGCTGCGGAGTCCGTCCCGGCCACTCACTGGCCGCCGCCTCGCTCAGCCACGAGAATGCAAGCTCAATGCCAATACCGAATCGCGAATAAGGGCCGATAACAAAGCAGTTCCTGAGTTCGCGTTGATATCAACTGTGATGTTCCTGCCCATCATTAGGCATGTGCCCAGATGTGGGCGGAACTTGGCGCTTGAGTTGCGGTCAGTCTGAGAGGACGATGCGATGCAAAGACATGAAGAGTCAACCTCATTGAAGACTCTACCTCACGCTTCAGCCAATTGGCATGGGGATTGCGATCCAACGAGTTGGTCCGGGTCTGCTCATGGCGAACGGTCGTTCCTAGTACTGGATTGTCGGACCGAGAAAGAGCAAACGGGAGGAGTCAATCGTGCGGAAGCTAATAGGTGTAATCGCTCTGTGTCTGCTGAGTTTTCCGGCTTTTTGCCAGTCCACATCGAAGTATCAGGTAGGCATGATTACGGACGTCAAGGCTTGTCCAGTTGCGGGCGATAGCGCATCTGACCCGACCAGCTATGACGTTTCCGTCAAGGTGGGTGACACAATTTACGTAGTACTGTACACGCCGCCATTGGGCGAATTGCCACCGAAGTACGCAGCAGGGCGCGAGATGCTAGTACTCGTCGGAAAAAACACAATCACTTACAACGATATGTTAGGTCGCTCGCTTCAGGTACCCATACAAAGCCAGAGACCCGCCGCAGAACCTAAACCCTCGAAATAGCTGCGGAAGAGTCATTCTGTGCGGCGGCCAGCGTCACGATCGCAGTTGCATGGTCGGTTCAGTTGGCTGGCCTAACTGCACCGGTGAAACCTCCCGGAGGAAGCAGAAGTCGCATGAAACCTTGCGTGCTTCAGCGGGGACAGAGGAGCGCAAATATAGTATGCGATACCCGGAGCAATTAATCGACTGCGGTGAGGGCGTCGCCCTGGACTCGGCGAAGCTTTCGCTCGCGGAGATGCTCTCTGGTCTGTCGCATGGCTTACCGTCTCTCTACCGACGCGCGTATAGACTTTTGGGAAACGAAGCAGACGCCGAGGATGCGGTGCAAGATGCGCTATTGGCAGCTCACAAGCACTTGCAGGAGTTCAGAGGCGACGCCCAACTTTCGACGTGGCTGACCGCTATTGTTATCAATTGCGCAAGAATGCTTTTGCGCAAGCGGTCACGCTATATCCATGTATCCCTCGATTCGCGAATCGGAGAAGAGTGGAAGTATCCGCTGTCCGACACTTTGGTGGATCACCGGCCCAATCCCGAGGACGAGTGCCACACCTCTACGTTGAATACGCGGTTGATGAAATCAGCGGCACAACTTTCACCGACCCTGCGGAGGACCTTTCACCTTAGGTTTGTGGATCATCTTTCCATCGACGAAACAGCTCGCGTTCTGGGAGTTCCCGTCGGAACGGTGAAAGCGCGCACTGCTCGGGCACGGGCTAAATTGATGAAGTCGATACGAGGAACACTTCACAAAGGGTCATGTTCCGGTGAACGCCGGCGCTAGCATAACCGTTCCATACCCTCGCTCAAGTTTGTGACAGTGTCTTATGTCCAGGTGGGCCAATCCACAGTCCAACTCGCTCGGACGGATCGCAATTTCCGAGACACAATGCTGAACTACCCGGAGGCTCTCCATGGTTTCTCGATGGTAAAAAGCAACCAGCCCGAGCCGCTCCCTGACCCAATAGGGTCAAGATCCAAGCACAGCTGACCTCATCTGCCCGTATTCGGGCGCGACTGCCCTGATAGTGTCTGCATCGTTCGTTCCAGTATCCCTTCTCGAGTGCAAGTATTTGAGTTCCCTACGATTATCCCTGACCGGTAATGGCCATGCTCTTGCCAAGAACATTTTTGGGTTGATCTTGGCGATTGTCCTTGATGAGGGCTGCGAAATTGCGCCGAGGAGGAACCGTTCCCTTTGCTCGCTGACAGAACGCGCGCCGAGAAGCCGGGAATCGATATCGTGGACACCGAGAATGGCGTTGTGGTGTTTCTGAAGGGCCGCATTGATATCGATTCCTCTCCAGCAGTGCGCGACCGGTGGAGCAATGCAGTTTTCGGAACTGGAACGGTGTCTCAACGAACGATAAGAGTATCAAGTGGGACCAGACCCGCCGCGGTTCGGATCTCTCGCGGAATGATCCAATGTCGTTGCAACGGGAAATTGATTGGCAGATACTTGAAGGCGCAAAAATCGGGATCCTGCACGAAGACCGGGTTGCTCGCATCTGTAAACCGAGAGTTGCGGAGAGCGCACGTCCCATGACCATCACTGAAGATCGATATCGAATGCTGCTGGGTGCGTCCACTGCTCTGGCCGATCAGCCCACAGTAAAAGCGGTCCTGCACAGCCTGCGAGGTGTTTTGTCCAGCACTTCCAGATTGCACGGGGCCGAACTCTACGTGCTGAGCGATGACGGCGAAAGTTTGTATAGCTTCGAATTTGATCGAGACGTGGACGCTCCCGCAATTGCACGTGGAGCCAAATTGTTACGCATCGGTCGGGTGGCAGAAGTGCTAGACGAACAGAAGCCGGTGTTTGTCCCGGACCTGTCGCTGGAGATATCGAAACATCCTGACCTGGCTCCTTTTGCAGCCGAAGTTGCCGGCCGAACCGCCTATCTGTTTCCCGTATCGACCGCGCAAAAACGCTACGGAGTTCTGTCGACGCCAAAGTTGCAGGGCCAGCAATTCGCCCCCGAAGACGTGGAGATGCTCAGTGCCCTGGCCTCCCACGTGGCGGTCGCGCTCGAGTGCGCACTGGCAAGGGATAACGCGGAGCTGTACCACCGAGAGGTCGTGAAGCAGCGAGATCGGCTCGGATTGTTGCTGGAAATCAACAATCATATCGTCAGTAAGCTGGAAGCGGATGACCTGTTTCAGGCTGTAGCAGGATCGATGCGCAAACACCTGGGCAACGATCTCACGTCATTGTGGCTTTTTAACAAGCAGTCGGGCAGCTTGGAACGTAGATTTCTCGATTTTCCGACTGGAAAGGGCTTTCTCGAAAAGATTGTTGCCGTGGAGCCCACGAAGCTTTGGAGCGAATGGTCGCACCTCCGCACGCCACAGTATTACTCGACAACGCATGCGGATATGCCCGCGTCCCTGCGCGAAGCGTCTCGAGCTGAATCCCTTCTCTCGGCCGTCCTTGTGCCACTGATGGGAGCCGACGGTCCCTTGGGCCTGTTGACCATGTGCAGTCGCAAGGCGAATGGGTTCAACGAGGCGGACCGCGACCTGCTGTCGCAGATCGGCACACAGACATCACTGGTACTCCAGAATGCTCTGGCCTATGGACGGCTCCGCGCGTCGCGCGACGATCTGGAAGAGCAGAAACTTTACCTTGAATCGGAAATCGAATCTGAGTACAACTTCGAGGACATAGTCGGCAAGAGCGCTGCGCTCCGCAAGGTGCTAGACCAAGTCGCGATCGTTGCGCCAACCAGCTCCACTGTGTTACTGCATGGCGAGACCGGCACTGGCAAGGAACTGGTGGCCCGAGCGCTTCATAATCTCAGCCCGCGGCGGGAGCGCACATTTGTTCGTCTCAACTGCGCGGCGATTCCTTCGGGTTTGGTGGAAAGTGAACTGTTCGGTCACGAAAAAGGCGCTTTCACCGGAGCCCTGATGCAAAAGAAAGGCCGGTTTGAGCTGGCGGATCATGGCACTCTGTTTCTCGACGAGATCGGCGACATCACCATGGATTTGCAGCCGAAGCTCCTGCGCGCCCTGCAGGAACAAGAGTTTGAACGCCTCGGAAGTGCAAAGACCATCCGCGTTGACGTTCGTCTGATTGCGGCCACGCATCGCGATTTGGAAGGCATGATCCGCAATAATCAGTTTCGCGAGGATCTTTTCTACAGGCTGCGCGTGTTTCCCATTGAAATCCCGCCGCTGCGCGAACGGCGCGAAGACATTCCACTGCTGGTCCACTTCTTTGTCTCGCGCTTTTCCCGCCGTATGCAAAAGCGCATCCGGTCGGTCCCGAAAGCTGCAATGGAGGCTCTGGTGACTGCGGATTGGCGGGGGAACATTCGCGAACTGGAGAACTTCCTTGAGCGCTGCGTGATACTCACGCAAGGGGACGAATTGAACGTGCCACGAGCAGAGCTGAACAGATCCGCTGGCCGCACTGTGATTGCGGCAGCGTCGACTTTTGAGGAAGCTGAGCGGCAGGCGATCCTCGATGCTTTGAAAGGCGCGTCCGGAAGAATAGCTGGCAATGGTGGAGCGGCAGAGCGCCTCGGGCTTAAGAGAACCACACTGCAGAACAAGATGCGCAGGCTAAGCATCACTCGCGCTGATTATTCGGCCTGACAGCAGACAGTCCGGATTCCTCTTTCTTTCAACTCTTCAAGGCGGCTGCTGCTTGAGCCGCCTTGATTTCTTAGCCCGCTCCAAGGCTGCCCTCATGCTGGCACTGCCCGTGGTTAAGGGCGGCATAGGCTCAAAAAACCGTTCAATCTCAATAGGTTGCGCTCAGAATTCCTGGCAAGACAGATGCAAGGATGACGATGGCCAAAGATTTAAGGCTGCTAACGAATGTAGAGGGGCCATCATGTTACGTGTCCAAACACAAGAATTAGACGGTGCTTTGATTTGCCGGCTCGAAGGTCGATTCACCGGCAAGGGAGCTGAGGAGGTCCGCACGCTCGTCACGCGCTGCGACAGCAAACTGGAATTAGTTGTCGATCTTACGGACGTGATGTTTATCGACGCCATCGGGGAAGAGGTACTTTTGTTTGTGAAGAGGCTCGGAGCGCAGTTCGTTGCCGAGACTTCATATTCGCGGGACGTCTGCGAACGGCTTCAGCTTCCGTTGGTAAGCGCGCAAAAACGTAACGCGCCGGTACCGAGTGACTCAGGCGGAAACGGATTTCGTACTCGGCGATAATTGAGCTGACCGGCACGACGGAGTGCGCGACCCACTCTACTTGTTCGCCGGTTAGGTCGATGGGGGAAATGAGAGATGTCTTCGTCCTTCCATTTCGCGGTTTGCCGACCATCCTCCCCAGTGAGTCGGATACTGCCAACCCACGCCTGATCGAGAGCAGAAATCCGTTGACGGGGTGATCACCAGATGTGTGGTACCAACCGGTAACGCACCTTCTGGAGATATTCCTTGTAGCCCTCCAGATCGCGTGCCAACAGCTTCTCCTCGCCAAAGATGCGCACAACGAGCAGCCCGATCATGGCGAGTCCTAAGAGAAGGGCGGAAGTGGAGCCGAGCAGTAACGCGGCTCCAACGAACACTAGACTTGCTCCAAGATACATGGGGTGGCGAACAAAGCCGTAGACGCCCGTGTCAATGACGTGCTGGCCGCGTTCGCTCTGAATACGCACCAGCTGCGACGCATACGTGTTATCGGTGAACGCGCGAAAGAACGGGAAACTACCCCCGAGGACCAGGATACCTCCGCATACTTCGCACCACAGCGGCAGACGGGGTGTCCAACCGAAGCGCACATCCAGTGCCGGCAATACGATCAAAGCCAGGAAGCACACTTTTATCCCGATGAGGATAGCCACATCGGCGCGCGATTCACCGCCGGTGCCGGGCATGCGGAAGCGCTCGGCCAACAGCGCGGGGTCTCGGTAGTGAAGCCACAAGAGAATGGCGGAAGCGAAGGAAAACCACCAGACGCCGAAGATCCAGCCCTCCACCCAGCGCCAGTTGCCCGACAGCCATAGCAGCAGTCCTAGATAGACAACGGCGAGCCCTGCCAACATGAGCCCGAGGGTGATCGGCGTGGGGCGCATTGGGAGTTGAAGACATAATACTGCCGAGGCGTGCTTGCCTTCTACTGTCGGAGCGGATTGGTGGGGCGGGCTTGACAGGACGGCAGGAGTCCTTCGAGCGGATCACGGGCAAACCTGGCATTATCCTCAATTGTTGATCACAGCGTGGCTGTTGAAAAACTCTCTTTTCGTGCCGAAGCGCCAAAAGTCGGGGATAGAAAATGTTTAGGCGATCCGAGAAAATCGATTTTAGGGCTTCCTGACGCGATTTAATTTTTGTCGATTTTAAGAGTAGGAGTTTTTCAACAGCCACAAGCAATTACGCTCAAAACCCCAGCCTAGGATGTGCCTGACGGTAGCGACTGCGTCCCTTGCAAAACTCGGGGCGCCGATCCTTCAGACTGTTCCTTATCGACGGCCCCGTGTCCTGCCCGACTATAGCCCCGCTTATCTTCGCGACAGTTGGGAGAGAGTACCGGGAGTGCCCGCATAAGGGCAGCGCCCATCGACCAGATATGGGCATTCATCAGCACTCTTGGCGCCCAGCACTTCTGATTCAAGAACTTACGAGAAGGTCCAGCTTGGCACGGCACCTGCAATCTTGCTGTTCACGAGCGACAACACGATTCGCTCAAGTTCAAATTGCCGTCAGGCCTCAGCCGAAGTTCCAGGTAGAAGAATGATGAAATCGAACCATCTCGCACTGCTTTTTACAATTCTCGTCTTTGTATCACCGCTTGGGTCGTTTGCCGAACAGGGTGGGCAAGACGTTCCGCTTCTCAGGCTTGACGATGCGGTTTCCATTGCACTCGCGAACAATCGGCTGGTGAAGAACTCAGTCTTGGAAGCGCAAAAGTATGACTTCCAGGTGAGCACGATGCGCAGCAAGCGGCTGCCACACTTTCAATTTTCAGTCCTCGGTGGCGAATTGCTGCAGCCGTTTGATTTCACATTCGCGAAGGGAACGTTCGGGACGTATCCGGGAGTTGGTCCCATTCCTTCAACAAATGCCGAGGTTCACACGCCGGCAAGATTGACCGCCTTTTTGAACGGCAGCATCGATCAGCCGCTGACACAGCAGTACAAGATCGGATTGGGAATTCGCGCGACAGAACTTGGGCGCGACATCGCTAAAGAAGACGTTCGCGCAGAAAGGCAGAAGATCGCGGTCGAGGTGCGAAGTGCATATTTCGATCTTGTAGCAACGCAGGCTGCGGTGGATGCAGCGCGGGAAGGAGTACGGACTCTGGAAGAGGCACAGCGAGTTACGCAGCGCTACATCGCAGAGAAAACCGTTCTCAAGGGAGATGCCTTGGAGGTCGATGCGCGTTTGGCCAAGGCGCAGTATGACTTGTCAGTTGCGGAGAACGGACTTGCCACACAGCACGAGCACCTGAATCAACTCCTGGCACGGGATCTTGAAACACCCTTTCGGGTGGATTCCATCCCTGAGGAGGACACGACAACTCTGAGTCTGGAGGAGGCGCGCCAGCAGGCGTCAAAGAGTCGTCCTGAGATCCGCCAGGCTCATTTGAAGGAAAAACAAGCCGATTACGACCGCCGCATTGCGAAGGCAGAATACATACCGGACCTCGGTCTCGCGGTCAGCTACATGGGGGTTCAGAACGTGCAGGTCCTTCCGACGAACGTCGGGGTGGCCGGCTTTGCGTTGACTTGGGAGCCGTTCGATTGGGGACGCCGCCACAATCGCGTACGCGAAAAATCTAACACCCTTGCGCAAGCGCATAACGGCGCACACGAAACAGAATCGCAAATCGGAGTTGAGGTTGGGCAGAAATACCGCAAGTGGAAAGAGATTGCGTTGTTGCTGAAGGCCACTCGCACCGGTCATGAAGCCGCGGCGGAGGAGTTCCGCGTCACCAGCAATAAATACAAAGAACAAGCAGCACTCATAAAAGATCTTCTGCAAGCTCAGGCTCGAAGTTCGGAAACATCATTTCAGTATCAGCAGGCGCTTTCTTCTTATTGGAGTTCTTTTGCAGATTTGCGCCGCGCGATGGGAGAGGAATAAACGTGAGAACGACAATCGCAACACTTGCATTAGCGCTGGTCATGGCCGGCTGTGGCTCGAACAAGCCACTGGAGCAGCCCCCGCAGGGGGTCCAGGCTCAAGCCATTGAGAAGCAAGCGGGCTTCAGCGCCGACGGCTTGCGTTTTTCGGCGGTAGCGACGCCCGATTCGGAGGTTCCCCTAGCATTCAGAATTCCTGGATACGTCATTTCGCTCAAACAGGTGCGCGGCCAGGATGGCAGGATGCGTGATGTTGCGGAAGGGGATCGGGTCAGCCGGGGATCCGTACTCGTCCGCATCCGATCTTCTGAATACGAGGACAAGGTACACCAGGCATCCTCGCAAGCAGCAGCCGCGGAAGCTGTTTTTCAGAAAGCCAAGCTCGACTTTGATCGTGCGACTCACCTCTATGACAGCGAGAGCCTTACGAAACCCGACTTCGATTCGGCTCGCGCCCAATACGACTCAAGTCAAGAAGAGCTGAAATCCGCTCGGGCCCTGACGAGCGAGGCCGAAATCACTTTGCGCGACACCTCTCTGGTTGCGCCCTTTGACGGCGACATCGTGAAGAAAGCCGTCGAACCCGGCGCGTTCGTTGGACCTGGTGTTCCCGCATTCACGCTCGCCAAAACCGGCACCGTAAAGATCGTCGTGGGAGTGCCCGACACGGTGGTGCGTTCGATGAAAGTGGGCCAGCCAGTGGAAGTCGCCATCGACGCGTTCCCGGCCCGCACGTTTCACGCACGAATCAGCCGCATGTCATCGGCGGCCGACACGATTACGCGTAATTTCGAGGTCGAAGTCGCCATACCGAACCGCGATCACCTGCTGAGGGTGGGCATGATCGGTTCTTTGCAATTCGCGACTGCCGACGGCGCAAGTCGAACGTCAGCGCTCCTGGTGCCGCTTTCCGCGGTGGTGCAAGCAAAAGATGGCAAATATGGCGTGTTCGTTGTTTCAAGCTCGAGTTCCGGAGAAGTAGCTCGCCTCCACAGCGTGGAAATCGGCTCTGTCACTGGAACTGACATAACCGTACTCAATGGACTAACCCCGGGCGATCACATCATCACCACTGGCGCCAATCTGCTTAAGGATGGGCAGCCTGTCGAGGTCCTTCAATGAAATCCGAGAACCCCAATCGCACTCGTAATGTCGCACGATTCTTTGTCAACAACCGACAGATTGCATGGGTTGCCTTGTTCGCCACGCTTGTCTGGGGCGTATTTGGTTACATGAATATGCCCAAGCGGAAAGATCCCGACATACCTGTGCGAATCGCACTGGCCATCACCCCCTGGCCGGGTATTTCCGCAGACAAGGTCGAGCAGTTGGTCACACGCAAGGTCGAGCAAGCCGCTACTGGAAACAGCAAGGTGGACCGTGTGGAGTCCACCACACAGGACAACATCTCGGTTGTGACCGTCAGACTGTTGGACAACATCAAGAACACCCAGCAGGAATTCCAAGATATTGGACAACGACTGAATCAGATTACGGACCTTCCCGACGGTGCGGGACCTATCACCTGGATTAGCGACTTCGGAGACACGGCGGCGCTGATGCTGACTGTTGCCAGTCCGACGGTCCCGGATCTTGAAGTCGCGTTGCGTGCCCGCGGCGTGCGGGATGCGATTGAGAAGGGGCGCCGAGGAGATACGGGCAAACGTGTCACCATTCTCTATTGTTACCCGGCATCCGTGTCACCAGCGGTAATTGAGCGGCCATTTGTGATCCTCGCTGCACAGGCCCAACGGGACGATGTTGCGCATGATGTTCGTTCATTTTCCGAAGGGAGCTGTTCCGGAATCGATTTTGCAACGACGAAGTCGGATGACGAAGTTCGCGTGTATGGACAGCAGTTCATTGAGAAGAGGCTCCAAGAGTACGACTTTCATCCCGACGCGTGGGGTCCGATTATCATTCGCGATCCTCAAGCCACCAAGGAACGTATTGCGGAAGTAGCGAACAACCGGTATTCGTATCGGCAACTGGATGATTTCACCGATCTGATCCAACGCACGCTGCAACGTGTACCCGAAGTAGCGAAAGTCCAGCGCGCCGGTGTTCTGCCGGAAGAGATTTATCTGGAGTACTCGGACCAGCGACTTGCGGCGCTGAAATTGCAGCCCACGAAAATCAAAGACGTCCTGAACGCGCGGAATGTGACGGCTCCAGGCGGAATTGTCGAAACGCAATCGCGAAATGTCCTGGTTGACGCGACCGCGGAGTTCAAAAGCACGAAGGATATTGGCAGCGTACTCCTGGCATCGTCGTCTACTGGAGCGCCGCTTTACTTGCGGGATGTGGTGGACATATCGCGCGCATATCAGACACCGACACGCTACTTGAACTACCTGACGTCACGTGAGCCGAACGGGACTTGGCATCGGAACCGGGCCATCACCCTGGCGGTGCAAATGCGATCAGGAGAGCAGATCTTCAAATTCGGGGCGGCGGTAGACAAGGCTTTAGCGACCGTGCGCCCGCAACTGCCAGCTGACCTTATTGTGGCTCGCACGTCTGACCAGCCGCGGCAAGTAAAGGAACTCGTCAGTCTGTTGATGGGCAGTCTCTATGAGGCCATTGTTCTCGTCGTGATCGTCGCCCTGGTTGGATTCTGGGACTGGCGTGCCGCCATGCTAATGGCGGCCTCCATCCCCCTGACGCTAGCGATGACCTTCGGCATCATTCACGTTCTCAATATTGATATTCAACAGGTTTCGATCGCGACTTTGATCATCGCGCTCGGCTTGCTAGTAGATATGCCGGTTGTGGCAGGGGATGCGATCAAGCGCGAGCTGGGCTCCGGCTCCCCGCGCGATCTCGCATCCTGGCTTGGGCCGACCAAACTGGCGAAAGCGATTGTATTCGCCACCATCACGAACATCGTCGCGTACCTCCCGTTCTTGATGCTGACCGGCGATACAGGCTTTTTCCTCTACAGCCTGCCGGTTGTGATGACGTGCACACTGATCGCCTCCGTCATTGTTTCTTTCACTTTTATGCCGTTAATTGCGTATTACATGATCAAACCACCGAAGCGCCTGGAGCCGCCGATGTCGGAGCGGCGGCAGCACGGGTTCCCGGCTCTCTATTACCGGGTAGGTGATTTCGCGCTCAGACATCGTTGGGGTACATTCGCGGGCTCGCTGATCGTTCTGGTGTTGGGCGGAGTGTTTTTCCGAATGCTGAAGCCGCAGTTCTTCCCCAAGGACCTTTCTTACCTGTCATATGTTGACGTCTGGCTTCCGCCCGACGCACCGCTAGGCGCGACGGACGCGGTTACACAACGAGCAGAAACTGTCATTCGGCAAGAGTCCGAACGATTTGGAAGCGAACATCATCGAAAAGATGTTCTGAAATCGTTGACCACCTTTGCCGGTGGCGGCGGTCCAAGATTCTGGTTCTCGGTCGACCCAGAGCGACAACAATTGAATTATGCGCAGATCCTCGTCGAGGTTGACGACAAGCACTTTACCAACGAACTGGTCGGGCCGCTGCAGACGGCGCTGAGCCGCGAAGTCCCCGGAGCCAGGGTCGATGTGCGGCAGCTCGAGACGGGCAAGCCAGTCGGTATTCCCGTTTCCATTCGAATTTCAGGTCCGGAGATAGAAGTTCTGCACCGTCTCTCTGGCGAACTCCAAACCATCTTTCGGGCGCAGCCAAACGCGACTCGAGTTCGAGATGACTGGGGAGAGCCTGCCATGAATGTCCGGCTGAAGGTTGACCCGGATCGCGCCAACCTTTCCGGGATCACGAATCTGGACATAGCGCTCTCATCTGCCGCGGCGCAGAGTGGATTACCTGTTTCAACTTACCGGGAAGCCGACAAACAAATCCCCATTGCTGTTCGTCTGCGGATGGAGGACCGTGCCGGATTATCTGACGTTCAAAATGCGTATGTCTACTCTTTGTTTAGCAATCAGCACGTACCTCTGAGGCAGGTATCGAACGTCACGACGGAAATGGCCGTATCGAAAATCAAGCGCCGCAATCAATTCCGGACGGTTACGGTATCCGCGTTCCCGATACCAGGGGTCTTACCGTCGCAAGTGCTCACGCCGCTGCTGCCGAAAATCAAGAAGTTTCAGAGCAACCTGCCTCCCGGTTATTTCCTCGAGATTGGAGGCGAATACGACGAACAGCAGAAGGGTTTTAAGGAACTCAGTGTGGTCATGGCGATTTCCGTCGTGCTGATCTACATTGCGTTGGTTCTGCAGTTCCGAAATGCGGTCAAGCCCTTTCTCGTGTTCGCCGCAATTCCCTACGGAATGACGGGAGCCCTCGCGGGACTGGTGGTCATGGGACAACCCTTCGGATTTATGGGGTTCCTGGGCGTCGCCAGCCTAGTCGGCGTAATCGTCAGTCACGTCATTGTCCTTTTCGATTTCATCGAAGAAGCACACGAAAGAGGAGAGCCCTTGCGAGAAGCGCTGCTCGATGCCGGCATCGTGCGACTCAGACCTGTAATGATCACGGTCGGCGCGACTGTGCTTGGACTCGTGCCGCTGGCCATGCATGGTGGGCCGCTCTGGGAGCCGCTCTGCTATGCCCAAATTGGTGGTCTTACTATTGCAACCTTCGTGACGCTGCTGCTTGTGCCGGTACTCTACTCGATCTTCGTGCTGGATTTGAAGCTGATTAAGTGGGAAATGGTCGCTCCGGTAGAGTCTGAAGCACCTCTGCACGCCGTACACGCCGACTAACTGCTTGTACTGAAGAGGCAGCGTCGCTTACAACCGATGCAAAACGAGTTAGACCAGAACAGCGGCCATTTTTCAATCGAGAGGAGTGATCTCGAACAATGATTTTGCTTCAACAAGCTGGTGCCGCCGTTCTTCTCGTAGTGCTTACACTATGCTTGCAGTGTGCTGGCGTCGCCGCACTTATCACTTGGTTAAGAAGTGTTGCCGCAAGGGGCCTTCACGATCTTCGAATGCTCCACTCTGCCGCGCTGGTCATGCAAACTACGGTAGTGGTCATCGTTCTGCACGGAATGGTCATTCTGCTTTGGGCAAGTTGCTATCGCGGACTTTGCTTCCCATCCTGGGAATCCGCGTTCTACTTCTCGGCGAGCAGTTACACCACGGTCGGATACGGCGATGTGGTCCTCGCGCTCAAGTGGCGACTTTTGGGTCCTTTAGAGAGTATGGTGGGTATGCTGATGTCCGGAATCTCGGTGGGGCTTCTATTCGCGGTGATCACCCATCTTGTCGAAGGCGAGTCAACATCTCGTCTACCACTTCACCCCAAACCCGCAAATCCGGATCAAATCGGCCTGCGACAGAGGCGACACTGTTATTTACGTATGCCTCGGTCGAATGTCTAGCAGGCTGCGGAAAAATGGATCTTGCGACTTAGCTCCTCTCCGAGTTCTGCGATTAGTGGGACTCAGAGAAGAGTTTTGAGGGCACCCCGCGAATGGTTTGTCAGATTCGCGAAACAAACTGCGATCTGCGATCTCAGCTTACGCCGTTTGAAATCGCCAGGTTCCGTATACGGACGACGTTGTAGGCAGCTGCAGCAAAGGTGAAGGCCCATCCCACCTTGGAGACCCCCACGATGTCGAACCTTCCGCAACAGGGCGATCGTCTTCAGCCACCCGAAGCACTCTTCAAAGCGCTTTGTCTTCCTCTGACTGATTGCATACCCAACGTCTTGCGTTGTGCGAGCGTCAATCGCGCTCCCACTCGGCCGCTCCAGATTTTGGGCCACGTGCGGCGTGACTCTTAGGTTTCTGCACTCGGCCACGAAATCCGCCGTGTGTCCGTCGCTTTCGTGACCTTTCGAGGGCAATTGCCAAAATGTAGGCACGAACCCCAGACCTCACAAAAATCCATGTCACTGTCGCGCAGCAAGTTGCTGCTGCTCGATCTTTGGCGACCGAATTGCTTTTATGGCTGGCGTAAGTAGCAACGAAGATGAAAAGGAGAAATATCTTGAAGAAGCAAATTGTCCGCTCAGGTCTAATTCTTGCCTGTGGCCTGCTGACGACTGTTGCATACATGACAGCGACCGATCAGCCGGCCAATTCCTCATCCGGATCGGCGGTTCAGCAGCCAGCCGTTGCGGTTTTCAGATTTGTGCCACAATCGAAGGCCGTGACAGATACTGCGGTGCTCTCACCTGCGGCTGATGCAGCCGCTTCGCCGAGCAATGTCGGTGTCGACCCATTGAAGGCCCAAAACACAGCGATCCAGGCCAGCCTCAATGCGCCAGCCGCAGGCGAACTGAAAACCGTGGATGTCGCCGCGGTCGTCGCAAGGCTGAACCGGAGCGTCTCCGAGTTTATCGAAGAACGTGCGGCCGCTGTTGACCGCTATCCCACTCTGATCATTACACCCTGGGGACCCACGTTCATTATGTTGCCGAAATTTCATTAAAGTGATTCTGAACTTAGACGCTTCATCTCTGAACGCAAACAAGTGAACGGGAAGAAGGTCTCAACAGATGCTGACTGAAAGTTCGACCGGGGATTGGGAAACACGGCGACTACCGATTAGTGTTGCCTTCACGCCGTGGTTCAAACAGCGGAGAAACTGGAATTCTCGTCAACCAGAGCTTGTACCGTCGACGCGGTTTTAATCGTAAATCCGACCGGTGGACCTGCCGCCGGCTGTCCCATTCCTTGAGGACTAAGTTTTTCCGCAACCTGCTAGTTCCCTGAAGGATAATTCACAGTCAGTACGGGGGTGTCGGCATGACAAACCACGTCATATGCCGTGGTCCAATTGAAGTGCGATTGCACTCCGGTGTGAGCGGAATAATGCAGCCCCATAATGATCAGGTCGGCCCCCAGCCTTTCAGCAGTTTCGCGGATCTGCTGACTTACGGGCCGCCCTGATTTGAATTCCGCGTACAGTTCAGGTCTCAGGTCGAGTCCGGTATGCTCGCCGAGTTCTGTCAAGCGCTGGAGGGTTCTCATGCGCGCATCCGCTCGGCAGTTCCTTAATCTTTCGTCGGTGGGTAACGGCGCGGCTGGCACAATACTGAGAAAAGCGAGTTTGGCTCCGAACTGATTAGCAGCCGCAATGGCTTGCGGCAAGCCGTGGAGAGATGCGGGGCCGAAATCTGTCGCGAACAGAAACGTAGGGTGCGTCGAGGACGTTCCAAACCAGAAGCGGCCATCGGAGTCCGGCCCAATGGTCAAGACCGGACAATATGCATCACGGAAGATCTGCTCCGCAATGGAGCCGAAGAACAGCTTGCCTATGCCGTATCGTCCGTGTGTGCCGACGACGAGGAGATCAGCGCTCTCTTGTCGGATGATCTTTCGCAGCTCCGGCCACAGTTCACCCTGCCGAACGATGAATTTGTGTTGAATGCCAGTAAGAGCCCCGGTTTGAATCAGCGAGTCCTCCAAATCCGCGGCCTCGCGCGATACTGCCTCTTCACAGACAGCGATTGCACCAGGACCCACCATATTCAGACCCAGGGACGACACCACGTGCGCCAAGCAAAACTTCGACTCATAGAACCGAGCGAGTGCCAGCGAATAGCGCAGCGCCTTTTCAGAAGCCTCAGAGAAATCTGTTGCGAGCAATATCGACCGTGGTTTCAGAGCTGCTGCGATGAGTGACATGCTGAATTAAAGGCCGCTCTTGCCGCCCTAAGAACCGCCGGATGAGGTGCGGGTGACTTGATCCGTAACTTGGGGAGAGCTGGGATCAAGTAGCAGCGCACCCCCACTTCACCGACGGGCTTTGCGTGCGCACATGAACTTTCTACAGTTTGCATGCAGGGTGCCAACCGAGACCGAACGGTATGTCGCTGTAGTGCCACAATGTTTGCAATCACTGTCCTTCGAGCCTCTGCCCAGATTGAGGCACTGCCCAAGGCAGGGCATGCCAGGCGTCGATCAGGTGCGTGGGATCTATGCAAAATCACGTGTTAAGGAGGGGCCGATTGGCAAGCTATCTGCACTGCTAGTTCTGGAAGCACGTCCATCGACAGATGAAGATCCTTGTTCTCAACTCTGGTTCGAGCAGCCAGAAGGCATGCCTGTACGAAATTGACGACGCTCTTCCGGAGAGCCCCCGTTTGCCGCTGTGGGAGGGCCGCATCGAGTGGAACGGCGATACGGCAGCGATTACAGTCAGGAATTCGAAAGGAATATCCAGGAAGGAGAAGCTAAAGAGTCTTTCGTGTGAGCTGGTGCTGAGAAATCTGCTGGCCACGTTATGGAGCGGTGAAACCCGTAGCATTGCTTCCGCGGCTGAGATCAACGCCGTGGGCCACCGTGTGGTCCACGGTGGTCCGCGTTTCCATGATCCCATTCTGATCAGCAACGACGTGTACTCGACGCTTGCCGGACTGTCCCAGTTTGCTCCTCTGCACATTCAATCGGAGCTCCAGGGGATGAAGACTATCGCGGATCTTCTGGGAGACGTGCCTCAGGTCGCGGTTTTCGACACTGGCTTTCATCGCCAGATGCCACTAGTGGCGCAGACGTACCCCGGTCCGTATGAGTGGTATGAGCAGGGAATCCGACGATACGGCTTCCATGGAATCAACCATCAGTACTGTTCGACCCGTGCCGCTCAGCTGATTGCGAAGGATCTGAAGTCACTCAAAATTGTAAGTTGTCATCTCGGCAACGGGTGCTCCATGACAGGCGTCAAAGCGGGCCGCAGCGTGGAGACAACAATGGGATTCACGCCGTTAGACGGACTCATGATGGGCACGCGCTCAGGTTCGGTTGACCCGGGAATCCTGATCTTCCTGATCAGACAGTATGGGCTTGATGCCGATCAGATTGACGAAATGTTGAATAAAAAATCGGGTCTGCTCGGCATTTCTGGTCTGTCAGGTGATATGCGCGACGTTTTGGCTGGCGTGCACGCAGGAAATGAAAGAGCGAAGTTAGCATTGGATCTTTACATTCATGGTTTGCGCACAGCAATCGGGGGAATCGCAGCTGTTTTGGAAGGCCTGGATGTTCTGGTATTTACGGCTGGAGTGGGCGAGAATTCCCCAGAGGTGCGCGCTGCCACGTGCAAAGGACTAGATTTTCTCGGGGTTACAATCGACCTAAACCGGAATAAGGAGCCTTTGCTCGATGCAGATATATCGAGCCCTGATTCTCGCGTGAAGGTTCTCGTAATTCGGGCAGCCGAGGACTGGGCTATCGCGGGAGAGTGTTGGAGGCTCTGCTGTTGCACGGCCGCCGTGGTCTAATTGCGCCATGATACGACCTTGACGAAGAATAGAGTTCTGAGGATTTGTCAGGTTACAGCACGAGCGTTAGCGAAGCTCAGGAAATCGTTAGCAACGCTCTCGATCAGTCCTAAGCTCAGAGGAGACCATCATGGAAGTCAATGCAATGGCAGCGGAGGAATGCAGGAAGGTTCTTGAGCATGCTTCTCTGGGCCGGCTGGGCTGTTCGTATGAGAACCAGCCGTACGTAGTTCCGACTTATTTTGCCTACGATAGCGGATACCTGTACGTTTTCTCGACCTTTGGGCAAAAGGTAAAGTGGATGCGTGCCAATCCCAGAGTGTGTGTCCAAACTGACGAAATACAGAGTCAGGGCGAGTGGATCAGCGTTGTTGTGTACGGCGAATATGAAGAACTACCCGAGCCGCAATATACAGCCGAGCGTAAACATGCGAGTTCACTGCTCGCAAAACGCACTCATTGGTGGCTCAATGCACTCGGTGAGCGGCAAATGAGAGTGGACGATAAATCAATCGAACCGCTCTTTTTTCGCGTTCGCATCCAGTCGGTGTCGGGGTTGCGTGCTACTGAGGAAAAACAGAAACAAGGCTAACTCGTGCTGAAGCCGGTGCGTCGGAGGGCAACGTCAACATTCGAATTCTTACAACCTGTCTCGCAGCAGGGTGTCGAAAACATTCGCATCCAAGAACTCGAGAGATGGCACCACCACATCGGCCGGAAAAAGCTTGCAACTCTGGCTTACGCCTATGCTTTTCATCCCGGCGGCGCGGGCTGCTTCGACGCCGTGCTGCGCGTCTTCGACAACAATGCAATGCTCGGGCGCGACACCCAATTTGGTGGCGGCGATGAGGAACACCTCAGGGTCAGGCTTGCCCCGGTGTACATCCTCAGCGGACACGATGGCTTGAAAGCACCTTCCAGCGTCTAAGACGTCGAGGATCGTTTCTATGTTGGCGCGAGGAGCCGCCGACGCAATTGCTTGTCTCCAGCCTTGTCTCTGCAGCAGGTTTACCCACTCCAAGGCTCCCGGGATCGGGGCAATGCCGAGCTCTCGCACGTGTTGCCTATAGAGCGTTTCTTTGGCGTTACCGATGCGCTGGATCAATTCGGGCGTAGCCTTTTCGCCGAGCCACTGCCGGAGAATAGAATCGTTTCGCTGTCCGAAGGTGGCCAGGAATTGTCCGTGGGTGACTGGGAAACCTTCGCGGGACATACTATCGCGCCAGGCCTGCCAATGACATTCGGCAGAGTCGATCAGGGTTCCATCCATATCCCAGAGCACTGCTCGATTCATGGCCATCAGCATCCTGTAGAGACTTCGGTGAGGATCTCCGGCGTACGCATTGACTTCGTGAAGTTCAACCTCGGTGGTCCGTCTTTCACCCGATCGGTTTCAGCGACCCGAGCCAGGGCGAACTGCTGGAGGCGCTGGGTATCGCTGTTGAACTTGCGGATGCCTTCCCCTAACTTTTCCGTGGCCATCGCGTCCTCATTGTGCAGCCAGCGAAAGGTCTTTTCCTCCAGGCGTAATCGCTGCTCTTTGCTGTCTCGGGCCTTCACCTCATCGAGTTCGCGCTTCACAGTACCTTCCGTGTTTTCGAGTTGATTCAGAAGCTCCGGGCTGATGGTGAGTAAATCGCACCCCGCTAGGCGAACGATCTGGTTCACATTCCGGAAGCTTGCTCCCATCACTTGCGTCTTGTAACCGAACTTTTTGTAGTAGTTGTAAATGCGTGTCACGGATGCAACTCCTGGGTCCTGGTCGGCAGGTATTTCTGCTCCGCCGTGCTCTTTCCTATACCAGTCGTAAATCCGGCCGACGAAGGGAGAGATTAGGGTGACACCTGCTTCGGCGCAAGCTACGGCCTGGGCGAAGCTGAACAGAAGCGTCAAATTGCAGTGGATGCCTTCCGATTCCAGGACCTCCGCTGTGCGTATTCCTTCCCACGTACTCGCAATCTTGATCAGAATTCGATCCCGCGAAAAACCGTTCTCTTCGTAGAGAGAAATGAGCTTTCGCGCCCTGGCAAAGGTACCGGCCGAATCGAAACTCAGGCTGGCGGGAACTTCGGTGGAAACCCGACCCCTTATCACTTTGAGGATCTCCGACCCGAATAGCACGAAGAGTCGATCGATAAACTCATCAGCCATGCGCTGGTGAGTGCCGCCCAGCTCCGAAACCGCTGCGGTTGCTTCTTCGACCAGATGACGATAAGCAGGCATCTGCGCGGCTTGTAAGAGAAGTGAGGGATTCGTCGTCGCATCGTGTGGACGGTGCTGCGCAATCGCCTCGATATCGCCGGTGTCGGCTACGACAGTGGTGTATTGTCTCAAGGACTCAAGTAACGTCATTGCTGGCTCGTACCCTTTCGTTTCACTGTTCTTCTGGAGTTGGACCCGAGGCTTCACTTGCGCGGGGAACCACCGGAACGCGGTAGACAACAGTCGGATCGGTGCGAGTCGCACTGACTTTGGCAAGGCGACGACGGTGCCGTTCCGCTCCCCTGAACTTGGTGGCAAGGAAACTTTTTACGCAGTTCCAGGCAACGGCAACACCTGTCGTCAGACCGCCGAGGCAAAGGATGTTCATATCGTCGTCCTCCACGCCCTGTCGAGCTGAAAAATCATCGTGACAGACTGCCGCGCGTACTCCTTCAATCTTATTGGCAGCAATGGACGCCCCTATGCCACTGCCACAGAGCAGAACACCGCGTTCGACGACTCCCGCCGCGACGGCGCGGGCAAGCGGAATGGCAAAGTCCAGATAGTCGTCGTTCCTGTCGTACAACAAATTGCCGAAGTCGACAACCTGATGGCCTATTGCGCCGAGCAAGATGTAGATCTTCTGTTTCATCTGGTATCCGCCATGATCGGTGGCTATGCCGACTTTCATTTTTTCACCTCAGATCCCGGTGCAGTGGGGCTCGGGCATGGACCTTCGCCAGGTTGCACTCATCGGGCCAAACGGAATCACGGCATTTTTCGTGCATAGCAGAATTTTTCGTCGCGTGGATTCCTTCCATCAATGCCCACATGGAGGCACTGCCCTAGGCAGGGCACGCCGAGTCCAGGTTGGCTCGTGGGAAATAAGCGAAATCAACGCCTTTACGCGGACATTCCGATTGGCAATCTATCTGCTGTTCCTCAATGTCCAGGTCCGTAAATCGACTGGAAATGGGGAGAGCGGCATGGGAGCCGGTAATTCGGTTATTGAATGTGCGCTGATGGGGGTCCAGCAGACGCACAAACCAAAGGAGGCTACGAGATGGAGAGGGATCCTCAAGCTGGCGCGCAATGGCGGTACCGCGCCCAGACTACAGTCTCTCATTCAGTTCTCTCTGCGATTTTTCGCAGCTCTGCTGGGCCTTGGTCTACTGGGCTTCTTGGTGTTTCGAACCGGGCCAGGGGTCGTGTGGAAACAACTCCAGACCGTCGGCTGGGGTCTTGCTCTGATCATCATTCTGGGAGGGTTCTCTCAGTTCATCAAGACAGGCGCCTGGAGACAGGCGTTTACCTGCGACATTCGTCAACTTTCGTGGTCGCGCAGCTTAGTCGCGCAGTTGATCTCGGACGCTATTGGACAATTTGGTGTCGCAGGAAAGGTGCTTGGCGAGGGAACGCGCATATCGCTGTTGGGTTCAACAGTCCCTGTATCTAATGCATTAGCAGCCGGCGCCATTGACGGGGGACTACATAGCTTCGCCGCCGTAGTGGTAACGGTCCTGGGCATCTCAGCCACTCTAATGATTGGACCTGTTTCTGCTACCTGGCGCATATATGCAGTTCTGCTAATTGCTGGGCTGGCGTCAGTGGTGATCTTGGCGGTTGTGGCGATTGCAAGCCGCTGGCCGTTGATGGGGAACGCAATTCGAGCGATTGGACGATTGCCGCGGCTGCACAACTGGGTCAGCGAAAAACAGCCGATCGTTGACTTAGCCGAACATGACCTTCTCACCTTTCACAGTGAAGCGCCAGCCGCGTTCTGGGCAGCTCTGATCCTCAATGGCATGTGGCACATGCTGGCAGTCCTGGAGGTCTACATCATTCTGCGGTTTATGGGAGCAGGATTCACTTTAGGCGGCGCGTTCATCGTGGAAGGCCTGACGAAGGTGATCAATCTCGTGGGCGCGCTGAATCCCGGCAACTTCGGGACCTACGAAGGTGGCAGTATGCTCATTGCAAAGATGTTCGGTGTGACGAGCACCACAGGATTGACACTGGCATTGTGCCGACGTGCGCGCACCGTCTTCTGGGCAGGGGTTGGAGCCATGTGCATGATCGCTATGAAGCAGGCCGAGGTGCCGAGCAATGGCAGCGGGGCTAGATTGACGGCGTACCATGAGCACTGACTAACTAACGAAAGGAAGCCATGAAACTCCTTTTGCCTTATGACAAACAAACGGATCGTTCTCACAATTGACGACCGGAGTGATGTCCGCTCGCTGGTGAGAAAAGTACAGTCCTAGTGGGATCGCTTGGTTCGCGGAGAGGACTCACATTGAGCTACGCTAAATTGGTCTTGAAGTCTAGCGAGCCTATATGCTTCGAAAATTTCCGGCTGGTAATAAAGCGGGACACAATCTGCGCAATGCATTGCAACGAGTCTCGTTTGCGGCGCTCTGGCGTGCACTGAGGTGTGCAACCTCAACCGGCATTCCAGCGTTGCTGGGCGCCACAACCGGCAACCACGAATTCGGCTGGGCGGCCCTTGGAGGATTTGAAGCGACCCTGGCCGAACTTGGCGGTTCGTATCAAGCGCGTTTCGTCGCCATGGGACTGCTTTCTGTAGGGGGCGCGTTCGGCCTCTTCCTGGGCACGATCTCCAGCGGTCATCTCTGGTCAGTGTTCCTCTGCACTGTAATTTGGAGCTTCCTCTGGGCCTACGCAAGTGTGCTCGGCGGAACGGTGAATGCGTTCAATGCGCTGGTCGTGGTGATTTTTCTGTGCGGCATCGAAACGCATGTGCAATCCTGGACGCAGGCCGCTCACCACGCGCTCTACTTGCTGGGCGGTGCCGCTTGGGCCACAACGTTGTCGCTGCTGGTGTGGCCGATCCATCCCTATCGCCCGGCACGAGTCGCCGTCGGCAAATGCTACGAGAGCCTGGCTGAATTGCTCTCCACTACACTCCAGTTGTTGCGGCGCGAGTCAGGCGATCCTAAGCTCTGGCACCGAGCAGCCCGCAGCCACCAGTACGCCATCCGCAATTTGCTGGAGGAGGCACGCGCAATCATCGCTGCCACCCGCGCCCAACAATTAACGGAGAATGTGCGAGGCGAACAACTACTGGTGCTGCTCGAAACCGCTGACGTGATGCTCGGATATGCCATTGCCGCCACAGAACGCGCCGAGCAAGTTCAAACCCAGGCACAGCAGCGCGATTTCCTGATCGAGTTTCTTGAGAAATGGCGCGAGTCGCTGCTATGGGTGCATCGTACCGCGACCCGCGACAGAATTCCGCCAGCTGCCGCCCGCGATCAGCAGCGCGGCGAAATGCGTCATGTCGCCTCCCTCGCGAATGCATGTGGCGATCCACTCATCACGCATCTTGCGCACATGACCGCCGACGCAATGGATGTCGCGATCGCCGCGGTCTTCACCGCGAGAACCGACCTGGCTGTTCCCACAGGCTCGGCCGTTCCCATAGGCCCGAGTCACCGAACCATCTCGTTGCCAACCCGGTCGATGTGGCAAACCTTGCGGGAAGCATGGTCGTGGGACTCAGTAACGTTGCGTCACGCATTGCGTGTGTCCGTAGTTTGCGGCGCTGGAATTCTGATCGCGGCGTCAATGCATCTACAGCACGGGTACTGGATCCCTATGACCTCGGTGATCGTGATGCGCCCACATCTCGCCGCGACCTGGACGCGTTCGCTCGAACGCACGCTCGGCAGTGCTGCGGGAGGGGCTCTTGCCGCCGTCTTGATCTTCTTCGTACGTTCGAAGTTAACCCTGGCGCTACTCCTCTTTCCACTGAGTTTTGCCACTCTCGTCCTGCTCCCAGTGAGCTACGCACTGTTCGTGTTCTTCTTGACTCCTACCTTCGCAATCGCCTCAATTTCGAACGTCGGAGATTGGCACTTGGCGGCAGTGCGGGCCATGGATACAACTCTCGGTGCGGCGCTGGCCTTGCCTGCGATGTACGGATTGTGGCCCTTGTGGCAACACGAAAGCTTCCGCGAGCGGCTCGCGAGTAACTTTCAAGCTGATGTGAATTACTTCAGCACGCTCGAACGCTCGTGGCGCGATCCAGACAGCATTAGCCCTGTCGAGATTGCCCGGGCGCGCCGGCAGGGGCGGACTCTCAAACAATGCAGCCGAGGAGGTACTCGATCAACTATTGGGCGAACCCAAGACGGATCCTGAGATGCGCGAACCCGCGTCCACATTCGTAACCTATGCGAGACGGTTGGCCCAAAGCGTCACGACATTGCATACTCACCCACCAAGAAAATACGGCGCAGACGATCTAAGCCGATTGTCGGAACTGCAGGCAAGACTCGAGAAGATCATCGAAGGCCTTCGCGGCGGCAGTCTGGAACTCTTGGGCCGAAGCCCGGCGGAGGGTACCGCCGGACAGGCGGTTGAGCAACTCGATGTTCTCGAACGACAGGTGTGCGTGCTCGAAAACGCTGCAGCACGGTTGACTGAAGCATCCGCTGAAGCCCGCAACCGCGAAGAGCGTCCCGCGGCGCAAGTAACGCTACAATGACGCACTCCATCTCGACGTGCTGATGCTCCAGTATCAGATGTCTCTGGCCGGTGTTACGTAACCATGAGGGCTACTCGAATGCTCTGGTCCATAGGTTCGAACGGGTTCTCAAGGTCACTCGGACAAGGAGCGGCATCGCAGGGTGTGAATCTGATGGTCGTTCCGTGACCAGATGAGGTCCGCCGTGCCCATCACGGGGCACGGTATGGTAGTCCGGTACCAAAGCTTATTGCAGAACCACAACATAAGACATGATTTGCTTCTGAGATGAGTTCGGCAAGTGGCGTGCCTACATCATCTGGTGCATGTGCTTCTCGTCCTTTCCGAAGAGCCGTTCACAAAGAAGGTGTCGAGCGCACTGCGCCGCTGCGCCGGCGGGTAACACGAAGCAAGCGGCTTAGGAGTTCAGTCAATGATGAAGAATTCTGCATTACTCATGCTTACGTTCGCAATGCTCGCATTTTGCCCTCTTGGCCGCGCTCAAGACCAGGGACCCACTATCGACTCCACCATCGCAGTAGTGAGGGCCAATATGCAGGCAGACAAGACTACGCTGATCACAACATTAATGAATTTCAACGACACAGATGGCGCGGCATTCTGGCCGGTTTATCAGCATTACGAGTACGAACGATCCCGGCTGGATGATCGTCGCGCTGCCGTCATAAAGCAGTACACCCAGAAGTACCCGAACCTGACCGACGCCGAGGCCAAAGCGATGGCAGACCAAATGTTGGATTGCGAATCTCGTCAGGCTGAGTTGAAAAAGAAGTATTACAAGAAGTTCAACAAGGTGCTTCCGGCCCTTACAGTGACGAAGTTCTTTCAGTTGGAGCGCCGCATCGATTTGCTGACGGATATGCAAGTCGAAGCCTCCCTTCCTCCGCTCACCCAGGCACAATACACCGTGCCGGGACGTAGCGTGGCAGAAGCGCCTCAGCAATGAAGCACGCTCTGGTTCGAGCGCGGTTTGGACCCGGGGACTAGTCGAGGTTCCACATGATGAAGCATAAGCCGGTGATGTTCGGGGCAGCGCTGTTGATGGTGGCCATGGCAATGGCGCAATCGCAACGCGAGAGAGAGACGTTGACCGTACAAGGCTACGAGGGACAGGCAAGCGTCATTCGATACCAGGGGCGCGTGTTCGTCGATGCGCAAGCGCTTGCGCAAATCACAAACGGGTCGCTGAGTTTCGAGAAGAACAGAATTATTCTGGCGCTACCTGGTCCGGATGGCTCATCCTCGAGCGGCGATGTTCACACATCAGGCTTCTCGCGCCCTTTCATAAAGGCGGCGATCGAGGCGATGGCGTCGATCAGAGAGTGGGGTGGAATGCTCATGGTGACGGTCCAGGATGGATATCCCGTGGAAAATAGCATGGCGGGAAACACGATCGTCGCACACCAGGATCGAGCCGCCGACAACGTTGCACTAGCCTCCGCAGCAGCATCGACCGCCTCGGACTCTCGTGGACTTGAGTTGTTGCAGAACGAGTTCAACAACGTGCAGGTCTGGTCCGACAAATTTGTCGAAGCTCGAAGGTCGATGAGTGCGGCGAACTTGACGGTCTCTGAAGGAGCACTCAAGAACGATGAGGACGCCCAGAAGATCCTGCGTTGTGGTCAATTCCTGGGGCAGATGTTTGCCAGCGGTGCCTTCCAAGATGATGCGGTTTGTCATTAGGTTCTTAACACATGGAAGACACACTTCCCCAATCATTTGCGGTCAGCGACTGCGCATCTGACGCAGCGCCCGTGTCGGCCGCGTCACCGCAAGAACGCCTCACGTGGGCACACACAGAGGGGCTTGCATTGCCGCTCGGGGTTAGCTGGATCGAGGAAGACCAAGCCTTCAATTTTGCGGTGTGCGCTGAACATGCCGAGAGTGTGAAACTGTTTCTCTATTCCCCTACCGATTTGGCAAAGCCAGTCTTGACATTTCAATTCGATGCTATCCGCAATAAGTCAGGGCGGATCTGGCACTGCAGGATTTCGCTAGATCAAATGTGCGATGCCCGCTATTATGGCTACTCGGTTTCAGGGCAGGCCGTTGGTGGTCTCCGCGGCTTCGATCACGAGAAGGTCCTTCTCGATCCCTATGCGAAGAGAGTTTTCTTCCCGCCGGGGTTTGATCGCAAGCGCGCTATGAAGCCAGGCCCCAATAATGAAAAGGCGCCGCTTGGAGTCTTGCCCAGACAACGGGGTGCTTTCGATTGGGCCGAAGATCTCCCGCCCCGACCTGAATCGGACGCGATCATCTACGAACTTCACGTCAATGGGTTCACCAAGAATCCCAATTCCGGCGTGCATGCCTCGCGAGCTGGGACCTATGCCGGATTGATCGAAAAGATCCCTTATCTGAAAAATCTTGGGATCACCGTCGTCGAACTCATGCCCATATTTCAGCGCGATCCTCACGAGGGTGACTATTGGGGATACATGCCTCTGAACTTCTTCGCACCTCATGCGCAGTATGCATCGAGTGTTGATAATGATGGGCAACTTTTTGAGTTTAAGAATATGGTCAAAGCTTTTCACAAAGCCGGGATCTTCGTCGTGCTAGATGTTGTGTACAACCATACCTGTGAGGGAGATCAACTCGGCCCCACCTACAGCTTCAAGGGTTTCGACGCGGCTGGCTATTACATGCGGTCCTCCGACCCGACGAGTCCATACGCTAATTACTCGGGCACCGGCAACACGTTGAATTTCAGCCAGGCGCACGTGCGAAAAATGGTTATGGACAGCCTGCGGTACTGGAAGAACGAAATGCACATCGATGGTTTCCGCTTCGACCTGGCATCGGTGTTTAGCCGGAATGCCGACGGATCACTGAATTGGGGAGATGCTCCGATATTCAGTGAAATCGCCGCGGACCCCGAGTTGGGGCGAATGGCCTTGATCGCGGAACCTTGGGATGTGGGAGCCTATCAGCTGGGACGCGGTTTTCCGGGCACGACCTGGCTGCAATGGAACGCGCGTTATCGCGACGATGTCCGCCGTTTTGTGAGGGGCGACGCGGGCATGGTTCCGGACTTTATGCGTCGTATCTACGGCAGCGATGACTTGTTTCCGGACAGCCGCGAGCATGCCTATCATGCTTTCCAGACCGTCAACTATATCGATTGCCACGACGGCTTCACCCTCTACGACCTGGTTTCTTACGATCAGAAACACAACTGGGAAAATGGTCATGACAATCAAGACGGTATGGATGCGAATTACAGTTGGAACTGCGGACACGAAGGAGACGTGAGCGTGCCAGCGGAAGTTAGGGCACTTCGCCGGAAGCAGGCTAAAAACTTCTTCTGTCTGCTCATGCTCTCGAACGGCATCCCGATGTTCCGCGCGGGTGACGAGTTCCTGAATACACAGTTCGGAAACGACAATCCTTACAACCAGGACAATGAAATCAGCTGGCTGGATTGGAGTCAGCTTCAGGCGAATCAGGACATGTTTCGTTTCTTCAAAGGCATGATCGCGTTCCGGAAGTCTAATCCTTCTTTGTGTCGCAGCAGGTTCTGGCGGGAAGACATTTCCTGGTACGGCACTAGCCCCACAGTCGATCTATCGCCAGAGTCGCACAGCCTAGCGTTTTGTCTGCATGGCGCGTCACAGGGTGATGACGACATCTATGTAATGATCAATGCCTATTGGGAAGAGTTGCAGTTCCAGATCCAGGAAGGTACACCTCAAGATTGGATAAGAATCGTGGACACTGGCATGCCGAGTCCCGACGACTTCAATGAGCGTGGTTTGCCGTTGCAGGAGTCAATCTACCAAGTAGGCCCTCGATCCATAGCTGTCTTGGTGCGACTTAAACAGGCCGGCATTCCACGGAAGCTGGCTGACAGAGAAGAATCCCCGAGACGCGGCAACAGTACTTAATTAAGGAGTCATAGATGTCAAAGAAGCGTATAGGCATACTCACTGGAGGCGGCGATGTCCCCGGACTGAACTCGGTGATCAAGTCGGTGGTCTATCGCGGGGCCGAGATCGGATGCGAAGTTGTCGGCATCCGCCGCGGCTGGGAAGGATTGACGCACGTCGATTTGAAGGATCCGGCGAGCAAAACGAGGTACATCCTGCCTCTGAACCGCGATAACACGCGCACCATCGATCGAACGGGCGGGACATTCCTCCACAGTTCGCGGACCAATCCTGCAAAAATGGAAAAACTGCCTCCCGTTCTGCAGGGACAAAACTTCGAAGCTAAAGAATCGAACAAGAAGGGCGTCACGACCACCATCTTCGATGTGACGCCGGCTGTACTCAAGAACATCGAGATGTTAGGTCTCGAGTGCCTGATCGCTATCGGTGGTGACGATACTCTCAGTTATGCTGCCGAACTCGATCGCAAGGGCCTGAAGGTGCTCGCGGTCCCAAAGACCATGGACAATGACGTGCGGAACACCGAATACTGCATCGGATTCTCGACGGCGATTACTCGTGCCATGGACGCAATCGACCGCCAGCGCACTACGGTCGGGTCGCATGAGCGCATTGGCATCTTTCGTGTATTTGGCCGCGATGCCGGCTACACCGCGCTGTACACGGCATACGTCACAGCCGTGCGTTGCTGCATTCCCGAATATAAGGTCGATCTGCAACAGCTGATCGAATTGCTTATCAACGACAAACGCAACAACCCGAGCAACTACTCGCTGGTAATCCTCTCAGAAGGGGCCGAGTGGCAAGGGTACACCGTGAAGGAGTACGGGGAGCCGGATGCGTTCGGCCATCGCAAGAAGATGAGCGTTGCCGGAGATCTGAGCGATGAAATCAAGCGGACCACCGGCGAAGAGACCGTCGTCAGCGATCTCACTTACGACCTGCGGTCGGGCAGCCCCGACTTCGTTGATCGCTTGGTGGCATTTACCTTTGCGGGCATGGCGATGGACGCGCTGGAACAAGGCAAGTCCGGGTTGATGACCGCGATCAACGAAGGCCGCTACGCGATGGTGTCGATCCCTGATCCGACGCTGGGCCCACGCAAAGTGGATATCGCCTCGATGTACAACACCGAGCGCTATCGACCGAAGTACGACCATAAGCTCGGTCTTCCTATTTTCCTGACGCGGCCGTAGCGAGCGGTGAGTTTGTATCATTCCCGAGTGGCAGGATCACGGACTGTTGGTCGTTTTTTGGGGTACACTACGCCGTTCGAAACGGGTAGCATTACTGTCTAATGCTGTTCGGATGCGAAGGTCGAAAAATGGCTTCTCGCCGATGGCTGCTGCTTCGGGTTAGCTGGCCCCGCACGACGACTGCGGCCGCATTGGCCTGTCATCTCATTTGCGTACTGTTGCTGGCAGGCTCGGTTCACGCCCTCGATCCGAACAAACACATCACCCAGTACATACATACCTCTTGGCGAATACAAGACGGGTCCTTGCCGACGGGGATGCACGAGATTAAGCAAACTTCGGACGGCTTCCTGTGGTTAGTGTCTCTTCCCGACGATATCTACCGATTCGATGGTGTTCGTTTTGTGAAGTGGCACTTACCTGCTGGCGTTCCGTTCAAAAGCGCGAGTAACGTGGTCGCAGGCCACGCGGGTGGGCTCTGGGTAGTCGGGCACCCCGAACTCGTTCATCTGAAAGATGGGGTTGTCACTGCGCACTTCCCGTTGGAAGGGACAATGTTTCAGACCGTCAGCGAGGATCCGGACGGCTCTTTGTGGATGGTGCGAGGGCGCGCCCCGGATGCGCCCCTTTGCCATGTTACCGACCGCGCATTCCAATGTTTCGGGAAGGCTGATGGAATACCAATTTCCAACATCGAATCGTTGCTAGCCGACGGGGAGGGTGGTTTTTGGCTGGGAGCACAGTCGGCGCTTGTTCATTGGCATCGCGGGAGCAGCTCGGAGATGTACCGGAGCGAGGGGATCCAGAGCTTGGCGCGTGGCCCCGATGGATCGCTGTGGCTGGGCCTATCGGAAGGTCACGGACTTGAACAATTCAAGGACGGAAAGGCAAAACCGTTCGTGACTCCCACGTTCGATGGCAGTAGCCTGGATATCGGAACACTGATGTTCGACCGTGACGGCGATCTTTGGATCGGCACCGTAGGAAAGGGACTTTTTCGTCTCCATGGAAATGTGGTGGACCATTACGACCATACGAATGGCTTATCCGGCGATTCCGTTTGGGCCCTTTTCGAGGACCGGGAAGGTATTGTTTGGGCTGGTACTACAAGCGGAATCGATAGCTTTCGTGATCCGCGTGTGGCTACGTTCTCCCCCACGGAAGGATTGCCGAAGGATTTGGCAGCGGGCATTCTGGCCAGCAGAGACGGGACGATATGGGTAGGAAATGCCGGATCGCTTGATCACATTGTTGATGGAAACGTCTTATCGATTCGCGCGGGTAAGGGTCTTCCAGGTGAGCAAGTAACCTCCATGCTGGAAGACCACGCCGGGAACATGTGGGTGGGGGTTGACGACGCACTGTATTTGTTCAAGGATGGCCACTTCCGCCGGCTTCCCGAAGAGAATCACCAACCGCTCGGGATGGTAGTTGGATTGACGGAGGACACCGACGGCAATATTTGGGCGGCGTGCAAAGGCCATCCGCGAAAGCTTCTTCGTATTCGCGATTTTCGGGTCCGGGAAGTGTTTCCCGAGCCAGATTTTCCGCCCGGTCAGATCGCTGCCGATCAGCGTGGCGGAATTTGGGCGTCGACCATAAAGGGAGACATGGTGCGGTTCCGCAACGGCGTTGTGGAAACGAAGTTTCCGCTAGACCCGGGAGGCTATCCGATCACGTTCCAAATTATCCCTGCGCCCGATGACTCCGTTCTGGCTGGCTCCGAGCATGGCCTGGTCGGATGGCGCGCAGGTAAGGTGCAGCGCATGACGACGAAAAACGGCCTGCCCTGCGACTCCATCATCACTTTTATCGAGGACAAAGAGAAGCGCTGGTGGCTCTATACTCGCTGCGGCGTCGTCGAATTATCGGACTCCGAACTGCAGAAATGGTGGGCCAGCCCGGACGCAATTGTTCAAAACCGCCTCTATGACACATTCGACGGAGCTCAGCCAAACAATGGTTCTTTCAACCTGGCCGCAAAGTCTTCCGATGGACGTATATGGTTTGCCAGCGGAATTGTTGTGCAGGTGATCGACCCGTCCCGGCTCTCGCCCGCGCCTCGGCCAGCTGGGACGTACATCGAGTCGGTTACCGCTAATCGAAAGGATCTCACAGCCACGGACAACATCCACCTCCCACCACATCTTCGCGACTTACAGATTGATTACACTTCGCCGACCTTTACGATTCCGCAGAAGGTAAATTTTCGCTACCGGCTCGACAATTACGACCGTGATTGGCACGAGGCCGGCACGCGTCGGCAGGCGTTCTACACGGATTTGCCTCCCGGCAAGTACTCATTTCGCGTGATCGCAAGCAATAGCGATGGTGTTTGGAGCGATAGCGGGGCCAGCCTCGATTTCTATGTCGCTCCGGCGTACTACCAGACGAATTGGTTTCTCGCTCTCTGTGCGTGCATTTTTTTGGCACTGCTGTGGGCGGCGTACCAGTGGCGTGTCCGGCAATTGCAATATCAGTTCGACATGACGCTCGAGGCGCGCGTGGGCGAGCGGACACGGATTGCCAGGGACCTTCACGACACTCTGCTTCAAAGCGCACACGGGTTGCTGCTCCGATTCCAAACTGTTTCTCAGTTGCTGCCGGCTCGCCCGATAGAAGCGAAAGAGAAGCTGGACAATGCGATCGAGCAGACCGCGAACTTCGTGACTGAAGCCCGCGATGAGGTGCAGGGATTGCGGGACTCCACACTCCAAGGCAATGATCTCGCGCTAGCCATCAGCACTCTGGGGCAAGAACTCGGAACCGACGCAGCCCATCAACGACCTGTATTCCGTGTCGCCGTTGAGGGCGAGGCGCGAAATCTGCATCCCATCCTCCGAGACGAGATCTACAAAATTGCTGCCGAAGCGCTTCGGAACGCCTTCCGCCACTCTCAGGCACGGCAGATCGAGGTTGAAATCCGTTATGACAATGAGCAATTCCGACTACGGGTGCGGGACGATGGAAAAGGCGTTGATCCAGTAATTCTCTCCGGCCAAGGCAGTGAGGGACACTTCGGCTTGCCCGGAATGCGGGAACGCGCCACTCTTATCGGAGGTAAGCTAGTGGTGTGGAGCGAAATCGATGCTGGCACCGAAGTGGAACTCCGCGTTCCTGCCAGCGCCGCCTACGCGACAGCACTGAGAAGTTCGTGGTTTTCACGCAAGGCGAAGGCATGAAGTAAGAGCAAATGAGCGCCAGCATCTCGCAAATTCGAATTCTTGCGGTTGACGACCATCCAGTCGTGCGCCAGGGGATCGCCGGTCTGATTGGCATACAGACCGATATGGTTTTGGTGGGCGAGGCATCCAACGGACGCGATGCCATTCAGCAATTCCGGACGCATCGTCCAGACATCACGCTCATGGACTTACAGATGCCGGAGATGAACGGTATCGATGCGCTGATTGCGATTCGCAATGAATTTCCCGACGCAAAAGTGATTGTGCTGACGACATACGCAGGCGATACGCAAATTCTGCGTGCGCTCAAGGCCGGCGCTCAAGCCTACCTGCTTAAGAATACGTTGCATAAGGAATTACTGGAGACGATTCGTGCGGTCCATACTGGGAAGAAAACCCTTTCTCCGGAGGCCTCGTACCAGATTGCCGAGCATGCGACGGATGACGCCCTGACGCCTGCGGAGATACTCGTGTTGCGCCTCATCGCAGCCGGAAATGCGAACAAGCAGATTGCGGATCAGCTCTCAATCACGGAGGAGACCGTTAAAAGTCGAGTCAAGAACATTCTTTCTAAACTAGGCGCCCACGATCGAACGCACGCCGCAATGATCGGCCTGAAGAGAGGAATCATCGAACTGTAGTGTCCTGCCGGCTTGCTTCCACACCGTAAACGCAAAACCCTAAAGAGTGACGATGCCGACTCTATTTGGGGTATCGATTCGCCTCGGCAACAACGGAAACTAGTAACGTCTAGAAGGGTGCGTTTTGCGACGGTTATATTCAACATTCGCTGGCGGTTGGCCCGGCACGGGATTGCTTCTCATGCGCGTCGTGGTTGGCTCTGTGCTGATTGTGCGCGCGTGCTTGCGGCTGTGGAGCGATCTGCCACCGATGAATGTGACAATTCCCGCTGTGTTCTTGATGGGAGCGGGAATCCTGCTCATCGCAGGTTTATGGACTCCAATCGTGGGAACTTCCATAGCATTGATTGAAATCTGGAAGATGTGTACGGTAGCCGGGGACAAATGGATGTGGCTGCTGTTAGGAACTGTCGCTGCGGCTCTCGCAATGTTAGGGCCGGGTTTATGGTCCATTGATGCTCGCCTTTTCGGGTGGAAGCGCATCGAAGCTCCGCCCCGCAAAACGAGCTCTCACTCTCGTTAAGACCCCATATAACACCAAAATTTCTTGCCTCAAAAGAAGGCCGCTATTCGTTTCCCAAGAGTCTGCGATTTGCCCCGATGTGGGGCTTCGCGCAAACGAAACTGGGTTGACAATGTGCGCATGAGTGGTCAAAGAAACGGAGGTAGCGTTATGACAGAAGATGGCACATCAATCCGCGTTCGCATCGATGATGAGGGTTACACGCACATCACGGTAATTCAATGGGACGAGAACGGACGGGAGATCGTATATCGCGAAGATGAAAACTTTCAGTGTTCGGAGCCGCAATTTTGAAGTCGATTTCAGCCTCGCCAACAGAGGTCAAGGAGATGGTCATGTACAAAGTGATTGAGTTTTACATACCGAAGAACTTTCGGAAACCATTGAGGACGGTGGCTCAGCCGCAACTCGGAAAAATCATCGAGTTTTGCCCACAGACGAAGAGGTCAGCTTAGCTGCTATCCACCTTACGCGGGTCGAGAGGAAATATGACGTTCATTTCCACACAATCTGGAACCGCAAAGAGTTCGCAAAGCGCTGCAAGTGTAAATGGTTAGGGAGGAGACTATGGGGTGCGCGACTATGGATTTCACAAACTTCGGAAACCTCGCAGCAACAGGCCTTGTCAATGTGAGCGGGCTCCGAGACCGGCAACTTCATTTGGAAACAGAAATTGGCCCTGAGCACTGCTTCGAAGACATCGTCGGCAAGAGCTCAGCCATTCAGAGGGTGCTGGAACAGGTTGCGATCGTTGCCCCCACTGATTCCACCGTCCTGCTTCACGGAGAGACAGGCACGGGAAAGGAATTGATCGCGCGTGCGATTCACAACCTCAGCTCTCGACGCGAACGCCCCTATGTGCGCATGAACTGCGCCGCGATCCCCTCGGGACTGCTGGAAAGCGAACTGTTCGGGCACGAAAAGGGTGCCTTCACGGGAGCGTTAATACAGAGAAAGGGCCGATTCGAACTGGCCGACGGGGGCTCGCTCTTTCTGGATGAGATCGGAGACATCAGCTTGGAACTTCAGCCGAAACTGTTGCGTGCCGTCCAGGAGCAGGAGTTCGAGCGGCTGGGAAGCTCCAGGACGATCAGCGTGAACGTGCGGCTGATTGCCGCCACGCATCGCGATCTTCCAGCCATGATTCGGGACGAGAAGTTCCGCGAGGATCTTTTCTATCGATTCAACGTCTTCCCGATTGAGATCCCGCCGCTGCGCGAAAGGCGAGAAGATATTCCACTCCTGGTGAACTACTTTGTGTCAAAAGTAGCCGGGCGGATGCGGAGGCAGATAACTTCCATTCCCAAACACGCAATGGAGATGCTGACGAACTCTCCATGGAAGGGGAATATCAGGGAATTGGCGAACTTCATCGAACGAGCTGTCATCCTCACACGTGGTGAGGAGTTAGAGGTGCCGATCCACGAACTTGCCACCTCATCCGAGACCAATGTTGCAGTCGGAACGGCCTCTACGTTTCGACAAGCAGAGTCCTCCGTAATCATCGGTGCATTGAGAGCCGCATCGGGACGCATCGCAGGCAAGGGGGGAGCCGCCGAACGGCTGGGATTGAAGCGTACGACGCTACAAAACAAGATTCGTCGCTTGGGCATCGCAAAGACAACTTACAGTTATTAGATGCTTTTATGTCTCCGCACGACACTTGCTTCCAGCAATTTACAGAAGCGAGTTTGCCGGAATAGCGTTAGACATCCCTTGAAGCCTTGAAGCGCGATAAACCAATGGGGGCAAAGGCAATGAGTGAGAAGAAAGACAGAGAACGAGTAATCGCCGAAATCACACTTTCGCATCTAATGCGATTGGGAAACGAACAGGGCTGTCCGGTGAGCCGAGAAGAGGCTCTCGCATTTCTCAATCAGGAGGGTCGGGCGTTTGAAATGTGGAAGCACATGATGCAGGCCGCTGAGGACTTCATCGCATGCAGCTTATTGCGGCATTCCCTTATCCCCAGAGGACACCATGTATTTGCGTCTCAGCCCAGCCCGCTGCGATCAGTCAACACTGCCGCGCACTAGCGTGTTTCCTGTCCACTCCTCTCATAGTCCAGGAAATGTGCAGGCAAAGTAAGCACGGAGCCAACTCAGCGTTGCGGGTCTTCAATTAAAAGGAAATTCCAGAAATAGATTGTCTCAACGGTGCAGTTGATAGTCCCTCTTACTGATTCCGAGGCGCCTCATCTTATTCTGCAGGGTTGTACGCTTAAGACCGAGGCGTTCGGCCGCTCCGCCGTGACCCGAGATTTGCCCAGACGTCGCATTCAATGCCTCGAGAATTACCTTCCGCTCGGCTTCATGGAAGGTAGATGCCGGGCTCGAAACGTTGCGAGAATGAAGTGCTTGGAACTCGGCGAGTGGCACTTCTAGTTCTTCGCCGTGCGAAAGTATGACTGCGCGCTCGATGAAGTTGGCCAATTCCCTGACGTTGCCCTTCCATGGATAATTTGTCAGGACCTCCATTGCTTGCCTGGGGATGCACTTGATGTTTTTCCGCATTCTCTTGGATAGCTTCGAAACGAAATAATTGATCAGCAGTGGAATATCCTCAGGCCGCTCCCGCAGGGGTGGGATCACAATCGGGAAAACGCTGAGTCGATAAAAGAGATCTTCGCGAAAAGCGCCCTGCCGAATCATCTCGGGGAGGTCCCGATGGGACGCGGCGATCAGACGCACGTCAACCTGCACTGTTCGGGTGCTACCCAGTCGCTCGAACTCCCGCTCCTGAAGAGCACGCAGCAATTTTGGCTGCAATTCGAGATTGATGTCGCCGATCTCGTCCAGAAATAGCGAGCCTCCGTCCGCCAGCTCGAATCTGCCTTTCTTTTGCATGAGAGCACCAGTAAAGGCCCCTTTTTCATGTCCAAATAGTTCACTTTCCAGCAAGCCGGAGGGAATGGCCGCGCAGTTTAGTCTCACAAATGTTCGCTGGCGCCTAGAACTGAGATTGTGAAGGGCGCGCGCAATTAGCTCCTTGCCGGTACCAGTTTCCCCGTGAAGCAAAACTGTGGAATCCGTGGGCGCAACGATGGTCACTTGCTCGAGTACCTTCTGGAAGGCCGAACTTCTGCCTACCATATCCTCGAAGTTGTAATCGGAGCTGATTTCCGATTCCAGATATACTCGTTGGTCTTCCAGATGATCTCGCGATGCGCTGAGCCGCCCGTAGGCCAGTGCATTGTCGATCGCCAGAGATATCTGACTGCTAATCTGAGAGAGCAAATCCAGATCTGCCTGGGTGAAGCTGTTCTCTTTCCGGCTCCCGAGCACCATGGCCCCGATCGGGCCACTTGCGCCAACCAGTGGCACTGCCGTAACTGAGGCGATGGACTCCGCCCGGAGCATCTGCGCGATTACCGGTGGCATCTTGTCGGAAGGTGTAAGCAACCTGGGCTGGCGGGCTCGCAACCGATCCATGTCTTCCTGCGCCACGTGCACCGGGATATCGCTCATGAAGCCGCGGCTGGCAGGAAAATCTAGCACTGCAACCTTCAAACGATCAAAACGGTCGTCGAATAGCATGAAGCTGGTGAAATCATTTGCGAAGTGTTTGCGGATCGACACCGATGCGGCCCGGAAGAGATGGTTGATATCGAGAATCGTTACAACATGGTTGTTGATCTCTAGCAGAAGGCTGAGACGATCGCGCTCGCGTGTCAAATCACGCTGATACGCTTCCACCGAGCTTATGGCAAGGGCGTTCTCCAGGGCAACAGCAACATGTCCGGCAATAGAATGCATGAGTTCGACATCGGCCGGACTAAATTCAAGTCTCTCTTGCCTGACGAAAACCAGAGCGCCGAGTTTTGTTCCCGGGGTTGAAATTGGAAATATGTATGCGCTCTCCGCTTGATTAATTCGGCAGGCGAGTTCGGGATAGACTGCGAGCTCCTGCTTTACGTCGGGAACGAAGACGGGGACTTGCTGCTTAAGGGCGTGCCCTAGGCCCGTACCTGCGTACATGATTTCCCTACCGACCTCGATCGCTGCATCGTCGTGACTGCGCTCGAAGGCACGCAGCGCCAGTCGTTGGCCAGAAGGATCGAACAAGAGCAGCGCGATATTTTCGAATGAAACTACGTTGGACAACAGGGTAGCGAGGCTGTGGAGAACCGCGTCGACCGTGGGCTGAGCTCCGACCGTTCCAGAAATCTTTAGGAGCGCACGGTATCTTGTTAGGTCACCATTGGTGGCAACATCGTCTTGGTCGGTCGTCAATTTCGCACTCATGCAGTCGTTATGTTGGGTAGTTCTCTAACGGGGCGCCCGAATCTGGTCGCCAGTTCGCATAATCTCTCGGCTACTGCAGAGGTACTCGCATAGCTAAAGTGCTCCTGCGCTTGTTCGAGCAGGACGTTGTACAGCAACCGAGTTTCGTCGTCGTTGAGTTCGATAATCATGAGATCCTCGCAATGAACTAGCCGGGCCCAAGCGCAATCGTGCTTCCAAACCGAGAAAACCAAACTGTGGACTTCTAATTTGCTCCTGTGCCACGTTTCTACACAGCGTGCGAAGCGTCGTGATTCTCCTCCACCCGCGTCACGGGTCCGTTGTCAATCCATGTCATGGCATGACAATTGGCGCCGAGCACTGCCGCGCGGGAAACGTTCAGGCGCAAAACGCAATCTTGAATCGACGATCCGATTGCAACTCTGAGTACCAGGACTGCCCGGCATAGCGGATCCAATTCCACGATCAGTGTTTGGTTGTCGGTTCCAAGAATGAGGTCGAGACTAGCTGCGCGTTCTTCGGCATCGCCTCGCGATAAGTGCTCGACATGTGGGCATCGTCGATCCTTGTACGCGGTTTCACAGATGCGAATCGCCTCCGTTCCGTGTGATATCGCACTGGCAATGGTCGCAGCCTTGGCCCACTCGAAAAGCCAATTGCGGAAAGGGCTGTTTCCTTGAAGCGTCATCTCACAAGCTTGGGCAACTGCCCGTTCCGCCGTCGCTTGGTCTCCAGTGATCAAGAACGCAAGCCTACCCAGAACATTTCTTTGATCCTGGAAGCAGGCCACGACTTCGGCTGGCGATGCATGATTGCGGTCATTGACTGCCGCTGTGCTCGCGTGAAACCAAGACATGATTCTCCTTTTACTGTGCCCTTCTCAAATGGCCTCAACTGGATGGGGATCTAATTGAGGACCTCACCTCGTTATTCCCATGCCGCCGCTTGCGTCGCTCGGATATCCTGTGCATAGGCGATAGACCCAGCCGGTCGCATACGGCAATTGCATAGACATTCCCGGCGACAAACAGTGCGCCGACACTAGCCAACCACTTCAGCAACTCTTCGCCCACTGAATCGATATAGCTCACCTCGGTGAGATCGACGATCAGACCCTTGGGCAGTACGTCTTTTGTGACTAGGCACCTGGCCTGCTCTGCCCAATCAGCGACGAGTTTGCCTCCCAACTTCATGGTCGGACCGCTCGCTAACCACTGGATTTCTGCACGAAACATTGGCTTGATCCTCGAAACGCTCTCGTGCTCTCCCTATACCCTGGAGCGCACGTTTCGTGCCAATGCTGCCGCTGTTATGTGATTGATGCAATTGCCTCGTGGTGGAGACTGGTTCGGCCGAATTGCCTCAATGCGGTCATTGTCCGCATGCGGTCAGAGGACCTCGGGGCAGAGCCTGCCCTTTGCAAGCACAGCTTCGACTAGTATTACGCAAACGAAGGTTCGGGCGCCTCGTGGCAGGAAAGCCCGCTGTTGCCAATGACCTTTGTGGCAGACAAAGAACCGAGCACTGACTTGGCAAGTGCCGCAAAAGGGAATCTGTCGAATTGTGGCAGACTTCGAGGGGGTCTCTAAAATGCAACGGCTAACGCTGGTGAATGCCCCACTTATTTAGGAAGGTCTTGACTTCGTTCAACAGATCCGTCTCAAACGACTGGCCGTTTGCCCGGTTCAAGAAAACGTAGATACTTACCCACACCGCCGAGCGATTGCCTAAAGCAGGCAAACACACAATCGAGTTTGAATGAGAGTCGATATTGTACGCGAGGGAATTTCGGCTGAGGGTGAGCTCGCCAGGCATGAGCTGAGCGATCGCGAGCAATACCGACCTCACATGGCGGCAGGTACGGCATGCGGGATCGACGTGGTTGAGATCGGACGTATGAGAACCAATCAACTCCACTTCAAAGCCGACCAGGCGGCGCTCGCCATGTGTCTCGTCAAATTGCGGCCAAAATTGCCAAAATACACCGTATTCGGTTACGAGAGATTGCACTCGTGAGTTCAGCGATGGTGTTGCCATTATGCACCTATCCACAAAATTGCAAATAGCTTGCCACTCGTTTTTTGACTCGGAACGGCGACCCTCTGGCTGCAGGCTGACAACGGGAAGTGTCGTTATCAAGCTGTGCGGGTTCCTTGGTTCATGCTCTTTTTCCATTTCAGGCAATTCGAAACCGGGTGAAGACATGCGTGAGTGGCAGGCGGCGTTCAATCGACATAGTCTCGAGCGAATATGCAAACTTCGCACCGCAGTCACAGCACACTCGGTAGGTCTCGCCTTGCAGTGTGAAGACACGGCTGAGGTGAATATGGTGACACCCAAAGAGGAGATCAAGGATAGCTAGGAAGATCGCCATAGACTCTTCTTTGTGAGTTTCCTGCTTATTTTGATCGCCTGATCTCTTGCCAACGTCGAACAGTTCGCCCTCCGGTAGATGAATTGGCTCAAGAAACACGTCGACTCCCTTAATACGGAACTGAATTTGACCGTGTATGCTGCAGGCCAACAACCACTCCGTCATCTCGCTAAGGCGTTGCTTCTTGGAGTAATCTCTGCAATTCCGCCCGCCGGCTGTCGTGACCGTTCAAGGGCACTGCCGCAATGTGGGCACCAATCTCCAGCATGCTGCTTGTCCATACTCCCGCAATTCAGTGATTTGCCGTCGCTACGTCTTTGGCGAGCTAAATGCGTTAATACGGCTGCAATGCATGATGGCCGAACTGCTTCGAGCTGCAATTCCGGCAGAGCCACCGCGGCATGAGAGGGTCAAGTAGGAGCGAAGGAGTCAATATGTACGCTACAAAAGCAATCAACGGCGTCCCCGCGATCCAGCGCGATGGACAAAGTGTGTTGAGTGTCTGCGACCGAAATTGGGACTTTGCAAACTGGTTATGCGCGTTACTCAACGAACTGGGCGACAAGTCCGAATTGTTGCTGAACGAGCAGGACTGGGAATGGCTCAATGCGATCGATCGCCCCTTCAGAAGGACGGCACAGCATGCCTGATATCAAGACAGCCCCCACGATTTCGATCGTTGTTCCTTTTCATAACGAGGAGCCGAATGTCATCGAACTGTATGGCCGGCTGCAAGGCGTCATGGAGGAACTCGGTCGCACTTACCAGTTCGTCTTTGTCGATGATGGCAGCAGGGATCTTACTTACAAGTTGCTGAAGGAACTCGCCGAAATCGACCCTCATGTAGTCGCGGTTCGGCTGCGTCGAAACTTCGGCCAGACCGCCGCGCTCGCTGCTGGGTTCGCGCACAGCACTGGCGAATATGTGATCGCTATGGATGGCGATCTTCAGCATGACCCCGCAGAAATCCCCGTCTTCCTAGAGAAGATCGAAGAGGGCTACGACATCGTGAGCGGGTGGCGCAGCCACCGCGTCGACAATCTGTTGCTACGGAAGATCCCTTCCCGCTGTGCCAACTGGCTGATGGCCAAACTCAGCGGCGTCAACATCCACGACTTTGGAACGACCTTCAAGGCGTACCGGGGCGACCTGCTGCGGCAACTGCCGCTCTATGGCGAAATGCACCGGTTCATCCCAGCAATTGCTTCTGCCTACGGAGCTTCGATCTGTGAAATACCCATTCAAAACAACCATCGGAAGCACGGCGAATCGCACTACAACATTTCTCGTACGTTCCGGGTATTTTTCGATCTCATGACGATCCGATTTCTTCTGCGCTACATGTCGCGGCCGCTCCACTTCTTCGGCCGGCTGGGCGTCATCAACATGGGTTTCGGATCGGCGGTTGCGCTCTGGCTGCTGATTTGGAAGGTCCTTACCGGAATCGATGTCGTGCAGCAACACGGGTTGCTGCTGGTCTTTGCGGCCGTGCTGATCCTAGTGGGGATCCAACTGGTGGCGCTCGGACTTCTCGGTGAGTTGCAGGTTTGGCAGTACTTCAATCCATCCGCACGGAGATCTTACGCTGTGTCTGAAGTATGCGATCTGCAGGCCGACCTGAAGGTTTTCCTGACGTCCGAGGTAGGCGCGGTAAACCGGAGCATCTGTGCTGACTGACGCTCACTATCGTTGGGTTGGCCGGTATCGCGAGGCCGTGTTCGTGCTCCTACTGACGTTGCTCGCATTCTCGGTTCGCCTCTACCGGGTCGACTTTAACAGCCTGTCCGAGGATGAGGTGGCCAAATGGGCGGCCGTCCAAGAGTATCGACATGGACACTTCGTCGGCGTCAATAGCGAGCACCCGATGCTGCCGAAGATGCTAGCTTGGGTCAGCCTGACAATGGGTGAGCGATGGAACCGAGTGACCGCGACGCATGGCTGGTCCTCGCTAAACCCTGAGGGCTGGCTTCGTCTGCCCAACGTGCTAATGGGCGCCGCCAGCACTGCAATCCTTTATTTGCTTTGCCGTCGAATGATGGGTGTTGCCGGGTCTTTTGCGGCGAGTTTTTTCTGGGCAGTTGCGCCTTTGCCAGTGGCGTTGAATCGGCTTACGAAGGAGGAAACGCCGCTTACGTTCTTCACCCTACTGGCTTGTTATTTCTACTGTCGCGCCCAACAGGCAGATGTGGGGACCGCGCGGCGATGGTACGACCTGAGCGCAATTAGCTTTGGCCTGAGTCTTGCCTCGCAGTACATTCTTCACCTTTTTGGCTTGAATGCACTTGCCTGGTTTCTTGCCGGAAGAACGGGGCTGACTCGCCAGCCGTCTCAATTCAGCTACAAACGGTTTTTCCTCGTGATGTTCCTCACCTTTGTTGTGGTCAACCCGGTCATTCTCTCTCCGGCCAACTTCAATGCCATCGTGCATTGGCTCCATCATGACGGGGTCAAGCACAGTGGCTACGATTTCGACGGCAGGCTATATATGAACTTCCCCTCGCGTCTGCTTGCGGGAGTGCCGTGGTTCTACTATCTCTGGCTCGTGCTGGTAAAGACACCGATTCCGATCCTCATGGCCGTCATTGTTGGCTCCGCCCTGCTCTTGCGAGATCGCCGGACACTCACATCGTGCTTTTTTCTATCGCTGGGGGTGGTTCAATTAGTCGGGCTGTCTGTCAGCGGAGCCAAATGGATCCGATATTCACTTCCGCTCCTGCCCTTCCTCTACCTGGCAGGCGGATATGCAGTTCAGCAAACACTGAAGGCGGCGAAAGGGAAAGCCCTATCCCAGGCCCTTGTGGGTCTTGCAGCCATCATTTTGCTTGGATGGCCGCTCCTTGAATTGCAGTCTTGGGCGCCCTACTATTCGTTCTACCTGAACTTAATTGGCGGAGAGAAACAGAACATCGCACGGTACTTTGCAATGGATGAAGTGTCCGAGTTTGACACGCGCGAGGTAGCGCAAAAGGTGTGTCCCTTCGCGCCCCCTGCGGCGACGGTAGCAACCGCAAGACCAATGACCATGGCCTATTACCTGCGTGCCTGCGGGCGCGCGGACCTTCGGATTGTGCCGCTTTACGACACACATTATGCACCGCGTGACGGAGATCTGATCGTGCTTGAGCCTTCGCGCCGTTTCTTTGAGACGCAGAGATTTTTCGATGCTTTGGGAAACTCTGGGATGCCCCACAGTGAAATCCGTGTCGGGCCGGTTTTGGCGAGCACGATTTATCTCTTCGACCCCTCAGCGCCAGGACAAAAAAGCGGTAAGGAAGAGTTGACGCTAACTCAGCTGCGGGGTGCATCACCTCGGTTCGAGAACGATGCTCAAGAAACCGCATCGACAAAGACGAGCAGGGTTGGATTCTCAGATGTTACCAGGAGACTCATACAATGACTCCGCTTTACCACGCGAGGAAACACGCGAGGAAATCTGATGGACGTTGGTTTGTGCGTGCATTCGCTTTATTGATTGTCGGATTATCGATGATTGGCGTCTCGGCCGTTGCACAGCAGCCAAAAGTATCTGCGCCTCTGAGCGCTGATGAGGTAATGGAACGTGTCGTACAGATGAACGAATTGCGCGCCAAGGCGCTGGAGAGCTACTCGAGCGTCCGCAAGTATCATCTGGAGTGCCACTGTGTGTCACATAAGAAGGCCGACATGGTGGTACGCACGGACTACCATGCACCGAATAAAAAAGAATTTACGATCTTGTCAGAGAGTGGTTCTGGCACGGTGCGGGACCGTGTGTTCAAGAAACTCATGGAGGCGGAACAGGAGTCGATGCGGGATGAGAATCAGCAGCGGTCGGCGATCACACCCGCGAACTACACATTTCAGATGTTCGATTATCAGAAGACCGATACGGACGAATTCTATGTGCTCGATGCGCAGCCGCGAAGCAAGAACAAGTTCCTGTTTCGAGGCCACATCTGGGTGAATGCAACAGACTTCGCGATCACTCGAGTCGAGGGCGAGCCGGCTGTCAACCCTTCCTGGTGGACTGTCAAAACCGACTTCAAACGTCGCTACCAGAAAATCGATAACTTCTGGTTACCGGAATCGAACGAGAGCGAAACGAAGGTGCGCGTTCTGGGCAAAGCGGTTCTAAGCATTGAATATCGCGATTACCAGATCACGCAGGCTGGAGGCACTACAGCAGCGTCGCCCCAAAGCGAAGCACTAGCTACAGTAGGCAAAAAGTTTTAATCATGTTGGTTCTTGAAAGCGGAGCAGCCGCATAGCGCGGAGCAGCGAGTAAACCACGGCGGTGCAGACGAGTCCGGTGACTGCGCCCAATGGCAATAGACCCTTTTCAAAGTTCTTATTCCGATCACCCCATAACGCCGTGTACATGAGATCGGCGACAATGGGAACCGCAGCTCCGAGCATTAGGCCCAAGACGGTTACTTGCAGAAGTAGGTCTTTCGTAGATCTAAGTCTCGCACTCCGGAACTGGATTACAAGGGCGCCCAAGCCCCCGAGCACAAATGCGCCGGGACCAACGAGCGACACTGCAACAGGCAGGACCCAAGGCAAAACTGAGAGGGCCGAAACGACGCCTCGCCCCGAATACTCATGCTCATGCACCATCTCAGAAGCGAGAATTACAATCGTACCCAGCACAGGCCCCAGCAAGGCACAGACAAAGGCACCCGTCAGGGCTGCCTTCACTCTACTCGGATTGTGCTGGTTGGGCATTCACAGGAATGGTAAGCCCTAGCACTAACGTTGCGGAACGTAACTCATGTAATCAGGCGCACAAGCCTGCACCGCTTCTTCCCCGTCTCAGCATCCACTGCGCTCCAACCCTGGCATCTTGGTTATGCCCTTTTGAAGGCACTGACCTCATGTGGGCACACGCAGCGCGATTTGAATGGTCTATATCCTTCGCCGACAAGAAGTTGCACTTGGCCCTGAAAATGCTTTTATCCAATGCGTTATGGCGACCTGTGACCATCCTTCCGACTTAGTTCATCGCATTGCATACCCGTCTTTCGGCCGACCAACGTGGCGAACAGATTCGCGGGTTGAAGCATCGCCGGCAGAAAAGGAGAAACAGCTTCCGGTTTGTCCGAACCTACAAGGAAAAGAAGCTGGCGACATTTTTTATTTCATCGAACGGCGACCGAGAAATCCCCTTGCGGCATCTGGGTCGCTGGCGCTCCTGTCGTTGCTCCTGCTCGCGTTCATTGTCATCCCTCTGTATCACACGGAACCACTCCCCAAGATGCGGACGCTGACGATGTTATATCTGCCGCCGTCACCGGCCGTGGGTGGTAATGCCACGAAGCTTCAACCGCCCAAGCCCATGTCCACATACGCCCCGACAAGCGCTGGCATTACCGCACCGATGCATGAAACGCAAGAAGCGCCGCCACCTCCAGGCGGCACAATGGGTGGAGTGCTTGGGGGAGTTCCCGGTGGAGCGGTCGGCGTTCCTGGCGGAGCGTTGAGCGAAATGCTGAATAGCGCGCCCAGCGTTCCAGTCCTTGCGAAATCGCCGGTGCCAGCGCCGGTCAAGAGAATGCGCATCGCTTCCCGGGTGGCGGAGGCGAACCTCATCCACGACGTTCCGCCGCAGTATCCGCCGGAGGCTGGCCGGGCACGTATTGAAGGGACGGTCGTGCTGCTGGCCATGATCGGCACGGATGGCAGCGTGAAGGATGTACGAATCGAGAGCGGTTTACCAATACTCGCGCAGGCCGCTATCGAGGCGGTGAAGCAATGGCGTTACAAACCGTACTTGGTAGACGGAGAACCCGTTGAAGTTGACTCCCGGATCACGATCAACTTCACCGTTTCCGCAAGCTAGGAATTCGATGATGCAGAACAATACACACTCTTCGCCTAACAGGCCTTTGGAAGTCCTGAAACGAGCACATATGTTGATGCTCTTCGTCCTGAGTGGAGTCATCTTTACAGTACCCGTGTTCGCGCAGTCTTTTGAAGCAGCAAAAACAGAACGAGGATGCATCCGGGGTACGGTGGTCGATACCAGCACCGATCCCGTTCCCGGTGCCACGGTAGTCCTTCAAGGGCCGGCTGGCGATCGTCTCACAGCTGTGACAAAGGAAGATGGAACTTTTGCATTGGACGAGGCCCCGGCCGGAGTCGCCTATCAGATCACTGTTACTGCTGAAGGATTTGCAGACTGGAGTTCGTCCATTACAGTCGAGCCCGGGCAAGACAAAACGCTAACCGACGTCAAACTCCGCATTCTGGCTGTGCAGCGGGCAGTTACCGTGAGTTATTCGTCGAGGGAGGTTGCTGCCCAACAGCTCAAAGCGGAGGAGCACCAGCGTGTTCTCGGTTTTATACCGAATATTTATGTTACTTACGAATCTCACCCCGAGCCTCTTAACGCGAAGATGAAATTCCACCTGGCCTACAAAGGTCTCACCCAACCAGCTTTCTTCGGTTTCGAGGCTTTGTGGGCTGGAGTCGAGCAGGCCGCTAATACCCCCAATTATCCCCAAGGTGCAAGAGGATATGGCGAGCGATTCGGTGCGAACCTCGCCAGCGGCTCGAGTGAGGCCCTGTTTGGTAACGCTATTCTGCCGTCGCTCCTACATCAGGACCCTCGGTATTTCTATCGGGGTTCCGGGACAAAGGGGTCTCGGGCTTGGCACGCCATTTTAGCTCCATTCGTCTGTCAGGGAGACAATGGGAAATCGCAGCCGAATTATTCTCAGTGGGGCGGCAGTTTGATTTCAGCTTCGCTCTCCTTAACCTATTACCCAGGTTCGAACCGTGGTACTGGGCTTGTATTCAGAAATTTCGGGACTAGCATGGGTCTCCATGTTGTCCTCGGCCTGGCGCAGGAGTTTATCTTGGGAAAATTCACCAGCAGAGGCAAGCACTAGTCACTGAGGTCATCCATGGTTAGGGTCCATTGGCGAGAACAGATGTTGCGGCTTTCAGTCGTACTCCTCGGCGTCACAATGCTGGCCTGTCTGGTGCTTCGAACCGGCGTCCACACCGTCGTCCGGCAGACGGAGGCCGTGGGCTGGGGGATGGCATTAATAATCGCCCTAGGCGGAATCTCTCATCTTATAAAGACCTGGTCTTGGCGGCTTACATTTCTTTGCGACCTTCGCCAACTGTCATTCGGTCGTACGTTCGCACTTCGCTTGGTTTCCGAGGGTATAGGGAAGTTAGGCCTTGCCGGACAGGTAGCCGGAGAAACTACGAGAGTATGCTTATTGGGTTCGTCGGTGCCTCTCGCGAATTCCGTCTCTTCAGTGACACTCGATCGTGGACTCTACGTGCTAACTTCGGCGATAGTGAGCGTAGCCGGAATTATTTCGGCTCTGCTCCTGCTTTCGCTTTCTGAAAGCTGGCGACTCTATCTCGTTTTGTTCACAAGCGTGATGCTGCTGTTGCTGGTCGCAACTGTCGTAGCTATGCAACGTCGCTGGCCCCTGTTGTCCCGATGCTCAGCTTTGATCGCGCGCCTGCCATGGTGCAAAGTCTGGATAGTGGGCAAGGGGTCGGTAATTCGTTCCGCTGAGAACAATCTCCAACAGTTTTGCCACGAGGCTCCGGGACTCTTCTGGGGCAGCCTGAGCCTGAACTTGGCGTGTCATTGTTTGGCGATACTTGAGGTTTATTTGGTGTTGCACTTCATGCGAGTTCCGGTCCGCTTGGTGCATGCATTGATTTTCGAAGGTCTAACCAAGCTGATCAATGTCGTAGGAATCTTCAATCCGGGAAATGTAGGGACCTATGAGGGCGGAAATATGATTCTGGCGAAGTTGATCGGGGCCAGCAGCGCTACCGGTTTGACATTGTCCTTGTGCCGTCGCGCCCGCTCTCTGTTCTGGTCAACGATTGCGGGGTTGTGCCTGATTGCGATCTCGATCTCGAACAAATCTCCAAAACTCTATGCACTAGCGAACGGAGTAGCCGAAGTCGGCGCGGCATGCCGCACCCCATAGCAGAACGCACAAGATTGACTCTTCCCCACTCTGATCTGCCGCCGTCGCGTGAGCACTGCCCGAAATCTTGCAATACTCCGAACAGTGCGAGCAGGTAGTGAGCTAGTGTGTTGCTGGCTCAGTCGGCCTCGGTTCACCCGTTTCCAACCTTAGCCCACTACCCACGGCTAGTAGGGCAGCGCTCGCACAACCGTTATCTGAGTTCAGCGAAGTCGAGAGCCGCTCCAAGCGAAATTAAGCGCGGTTACCGAAAAATGGCTCGCGCCATCCTGATGCACGCCATGAATATTGCAGATTGATTTCCAAACCGACTTCTAGTTAAGTGGCGAACACAGTGATTTTCTGACCAATTCGTGACACGTCCTGCGCCCGCTAAAGTTCCAATTCCTACGTGCGGCATATCAGGCGGCGTTCCAAACGCTCATCTAGTTGCGGAGAATCACCGCGGGAGATATGGCGAAAGGAAAACCGCGTGCTAAGGATCTTGAAGAAAGGAGGGAAAGACGATGTTCTCAACGATGCGGCTCATTATGCATTCAGCAACGATAGCCAGGAAAACTCTCGTGCCGGTTCCGCCAGTCTACGAGAGTAGCCAAGCAAAACATCAGTCTGTACGCATGCAATGGCTTGTAGTCACTGACAGAAATGGAAATCGACGGTTTCAAATGCACTGGTGCTCTAACTGATGGCCATACCAATGGCGAACAAGTAAGCGTCAGAGGAAGCACACGGTTGACGGCTTGTGGTTGAGGTCGCGCTGCCACACCCAACACAGCCGGTGGTTTTGGAGCCCATCCAAGACTTTGGTGGCGACTCCTGTCGAATCAACAAATCAACCAAGTTTCTGACACTGGTGACCGTGTCCGAAGATCCGGTTCGCTGGTGTAACAAAACCATTTTCACGACGGCCATTGGGCGTTGGAGCCAGTAAGTTAGAACCGGGCGGCTGAGTGTAGAAGGTGATGCGCAGCCCGGACTCGATCTGTCGGGGAGCACCCAGTGAGTACACGCCTGATCCGACCCCAACGCGGTCCACGTTTTGTCCGGCGGGAGTGGCTCCATTGATCTGTCCCGCGGCTCCGTAGTGGAAACCTACTCCGTCAATGTCCCGGGGAGAGCTCTGGACGGAAATCTGAATCTTGTTCACGTGCAACGATTGCCCGGCACACCAGTGCAACTGGTGAGCGAATCACTGGAAGGTGGAGATGTCTTATTCCGGCGAACCGGGTTCCCGCCTCCGCCCCTATATGTTGATCCATGGCACCGTGCAGTCTGCCCCTTCCGGCTTTGATGCCACAAGAACAGTTCGCCTCCGCGACCTGAACGGGAATTTTGAAGTGGTGGAAGTTGATACGACGAAGTTCGACAAGGTTCTCACCATCCAGGTTCAGCAAACGCCTGCCGAAAAGTCGTAATACAGCAATAGCAGATTGATTATGGGTACTCCAAGTACAGGGCGGCGGCTGGGACTAACCTCGGTTCCCTGCCCAAATTCGGTCAGTGCCCTTGGCAGGTCATTCGATGTCTGTGTCGGAGCTTCCAATCCAATTCGTAGACAGGTATTTTCATCCACTTACAACTGGCCACTTCTGGCAGCCGGATTGCGAATACGAAGTGCGATCGCCAAATTGCTCCCGGGGACTAGGCCATGCTCGGAGAACTGATGAACATCCCGACTGACACACTCCTTGACATGCTGTACCTCATCCTCGCCGGTGACTTCGCAATCACTGCAACTGATGCGTCGGAGATCGAACAAATTCAACGCGAGTTGCAACGTAGAGGCGAGGAGCAATGCTGGAGCTTTCAAACTGTTAATTGAGAGAAGGCGTGCAATCAGTTTTTGGATGAGTGTTTGACCTCAGCAAAGGCGGGCGTTCGATGAAGCCCAAAATCTCGGAGTCGCACAACGCGGAATGAGGAACTTGAAAAATGGCATCGCTAACAGAAATTGAAGAATTCGCCAGACCACTGAGCGCCGAAGGGACAGCACGGTCAAGCGTTACAGGTGCGCCGCTAGGCGCAGATGAGCTGAATAACATCGATGCTTTTTGGCGCGCTTGCAAATACCTTGCTTTAGGAATGATCTACCTTCAGGCGAATCCCCTCTTACGGGAGCCCCTAAAACCAGAACATATCAAGAGCCGACTGCTCGGTCATTGGGGCTCAAGCCCAGGGCTCGCCTTCATCTACACCCATCTGAGTCGTCTCATAAAGAGAGACGACCTCGACATGATTTTTCTCGCAGGCCCAGGACACGGAGCGCCGGGAGTTTTAGCGCCTATATATCTGGAAGGCACGTACAGTGAAATTTACCCGGAGAAAAGCGAGGATGAAAAAGGCCTGCGAGAGTTCTTCAAGCAGTTCTCATTCCCCGGCGGTATAGGCAGCCACTGTACTCCAGAAACGCCGGGTTCCATTCATGAAGGAGGTGAACTGGGATATGTCCTCTCGCACGCTTGCGGAGCCGCGTTTGACAATCCCGACCTGATCGTGGCGGCGGTCGTGGGTGACGGCGAAGCCGAGACCGGCCCGCTGGCGACCTCATGGCATATCAGCAAGTTTCTGAATCCAATCCGCGATGGGGCTGTGTTACCCATACTTCATCTTAACGGATACAAGATCAACAACCCGACCTTGTTGGCACGGATCACTCACGAAGAACTGGAAGACTTGTTGCGTGGGTATGGCTGGAATCCCTACTTCGTGGAGGGATCCGATCACGACAGCATGCATCAGGCGATGGCCGCGACGCTTGAGCAGTGCATCGCGGAAATCAAAGGCCATCAGCAGGAGTGCCGGAAGAGCCGCCTTGCCACGCGGCCACGCTGGCCGATGGTGGTGTTACGTTCACCAAAGGGCTGGGGTGCACCGAGAGAAGTGGACGGGCATCGGATTGAAGGCTTCTGGCGCTCGCATCAAGTTCCGTTGACGGACGTCAAGACTAACCCTGAACACCTCCGCATTCTTGAGAACTGGATGCGGTCATTTAGGCCCGACGAGCTGTTCGACGAGTACGGCAGGGCGGTACCGCAGCTCGCCGAAATTATGCCGTCAGGGCAGCGCCGCATGAGCGCCAGTCCACACGCGAGTGCGGAGCTCAGGAAAAAACTGCGATTGCCCGAGTTCCGCGATTATGCGGTCAAGATCGACCGCCCAGGAAATACCGAAGTAGAGAACGTCCCGCCACTGGGACGTTTTCTGCGCGATGTCATGAAGTCGAATATGGACAGCTTTCGAGTGTTCGCGCCAGACGAGAACACGTCCAACAAGCTTGATGCGATTTATGAGGTCTCGAAGAAATTCTGGATCGCTGAAAGTTTCCCCGAGGACCGTGATGGAACAGAACTGTCTTCGGACGGACGCGTTGTCGAAATGTTGAGCGAGCACACCATGGAGGGCATGCTCGAGGGCTATTTGCTTACCGGTCGCAACGGCCTTCTTTCTTCTTATGAGGCCTTCGTGCACGTGATCGATTCGATGTTCAATCAGCATGCCAAATGGTTGTCGATCTGCAATCAGTTATCTTGGCGCCGCAAGATCGCATCGCTGAACCTTCTTATTACCTCAACCGTGTGGCGTCAGGATCACAATGGCTTTACGCACCAGGATCCGGGGTTTCTGGATGTAGTGCTCAACAAGAGTGCCGCAGTAACCCGCATCTACCTCCCGCCGGATGCGAATTGTCTGTTGTCCGTAGCAGATCATTGCCTTCGCTCGGAAAACTACGTCAACGTAATTGTCTCGGACAAGCAGAAGCATCTTCAATACCTGGACATCGATGCCGCTATTACGCACTGCACAAAAGGTATCGGTATCTGGAATTGGGCCAGTAATGATGAAGGTCAGGAACCCGATGTTGTGTTTGCCGCCGCGGGCGATATCCCCACCCAGGAAGCATTGGCCGCGACGGCACTGCTCCGGGAACGATTCCCTGACTTGAAAATCCGATTCATTAATGTGGTTGACTTGTTCAAGCTGCAACCAAGCTCTGAACACCCGCATGGCTTAACGGATGCGGACTTCGATTCTCTCTTTACCGTCGACAAGCCGATCATCTTTAACTTCCATGGCTATCCCTGGTTGATTCATCGTCTCGCCTATCGCCGCACAAATCAGCGAAATTTGCATGTCCGCGGCTACAAAGAGAAGGGCAACATCAACACGCCGATGGAACTGGCGATTAACAACCAGACGGACCGGTTCAGTCTCGCGATTGACGCAATTGACCGCATACCAAAGCTGCAGCGGGTCGGCGCGCACGCAAAAGAAGAATTCCGCGATTGTCAGATCGCATGCCGACGTCATGCTTACGAGTGCGGGATCGACAGTCCTGAGATTAGCGGTTGGAAGTGGCCTCACGAGAAGAAGTGAAGTGAGCGAGTGTCAGCAATTGCTATGGACTGCGGCCCTATGAGGATCGCAACGCGTGCGAATTACAAGCTTTGAATCATATAAATTGTCCCGGTGAGATGTGGGCCAGCCGGCGCCTTCTCCCAGATCGGATAGGAGTCGATCATGATTACTGACGCCCCTGCAAAGCGGCAAGCAGTGCCGGATACTGCGAAACTCGTCGCCAAGTACGGATGTGGTCCCGTCCACTTCTCCGGGACGGACGAGGCACTGTATGAACGGCACTTGCTGTTTGACAGTGGCGTCGATCTAGCGGCCGCGACGGCGCGCGACCGGTTCGAGGCCCTTGCGCGGTCGGTGCGTGACGTTCTATCTCAGCGATGGCTCTTAACTGAGAAAACTTACGAGGAGAAGAGACCCAAGCGGCTCTACTACCTTTCGATGGAGTTTCTCATCGGCCGCTCACTCGCGAATAATGTTACCAACCTTCTGCTCGCTCCGCTCACGAACCAGTTTATCGAAGACAAGAAACTCAATGTCCTTGAGATATTGGAGCAGGAACCCGATGCAGGACTGGGCAACGGTGGGCTCGGACGTCTGGCCGCCTGCTTCATAGAATCTGCCGCGACGTTGCAGCTACCGGCCATGGGTTACGGACTGCGATATGAATACGGTATCTTCAGACAATCGATCCAGAATGGATGGCAGCGGGAAATGCCGGACAACTGGCTCCGTTCTCCCGACCCCTGGGAGATCGCCCGCCCCAACGAGAAGGTGGAAGTCAGCCTGGGTTGCTCATTCGAGCTCAGCGGGGGCAGCCTACGCCCCGTGCCTGGCCGTCCGTCGACTCTGATTGGTATCCCATTTGACCGCCCCGTAATCGGGTATGGCGGTTCCACGATCAACACGTTGCGCCTCTGGGCCGCAGCGGCACCCGACTACTTCAACTTTGAAGAGTTCTCGCACGGTGATTTTGTAGAAGCGTTCACTCAAACCCTCTCGGCCGAAACCCTAACGCGCGTCCTTTATCCCGACGATTCCCGAGTGATGGGACAGGCGCTGCGCCTGATGCAGGAGTACTTTCTGGTGGCCTGCTCACTGGCAGATGCGGTACGCCGCTTCCAGCGCTCCAACTCGGACTGGAGCTTGTTTGCAGAGAAAGTGGCGATTCAAATGAACGATACCCACCCCTCTCTGGCAGTGCCGGAACTCATGCGAATTCTCTTGGATCAGGTGCGCCTCGAATGGGACGAAGCCTGGCATATCACACAGAACACGCTGGCATACACGAATCATACCTTGTTACCCGAAGCGCTTGAAAAATGGCCAGTGGCTTGGTTTGAAGAGATGTTGCCCAGGCAACTCGAGATCATCAACGAGATTAATCGCCGATTTCTGGGCGATGTTCGCGGGCAGTTCCCCGGCGATACAAATCGGATTGAGCGCGTCAGCATTGTCGAGGATGGCCCCGACAAGAAAGTTCGCATGGCCAATCTGGCGGTCGTAGGTTCTCACAGCACCAACGGGGTGGCAGAAATTCACTCCAAGCTGTTGCGTGAGACCACGCTCAAAGACCTGGCGGAAATCTTTCCGGAACGTTTCAACAACAAAACGAATGGGGTCACTCCGCGGCGGTGGCTGCAATTATGCAATCCCGGACTTTCTGGACTTATCACTGATGCCATTGGAGATACCTGGATCCATGACTTTAGCGACTTAAGCAAACTCAAAGCATTCACCGAGGACAATGGCTTCCGTGATGACTTCCGCCAGGCCAAGCGAAATGCCAAGCGGCAATTCTGCGATTGGCTTCGCTGGTCGACAGGGCAGATCCTTGATCCGGAGTCTATCTTTGACTGCCAGGTCAAACGCATCCACGAGTACAAGCGTCAGTTCCTGAATGCACTTAGGATCGTAGTGCTCTACAACCGGCTTCGGCAAGACCCCGGGCTCGACATGCACCCACGGGCATTCCTTTTCGCAGGCAAGGCTGCGCCTGCATATTGGCTCGCCAAAGTAATTACCAAGTTCATTAACAACCTGGCTGCAACCATCGACAGCGACCCCGCAATACGTGGACGCCTGAAAGTGATATTTCTGCCCGAGTACTGCGTTTCGCTTGCGGAGCACCTCATCCCCGCCAGCGACGTCTCCAACCAGATCTCGACGGCAGGCTACGAAGCCAGCGGCACAAGCAACATGAAATTCATGATGAATGGCGCCTTGACGATCGGCACACGCGACGGCGCGACGATTGAGATGGCAGCCGAGGCGGGCGAGGAGAACTTCTTCCTCTTCGGTTTGACGGCTGAGCAAGTGATTGGCAGTCGCGGCTGGTATAACCCGCGCTGGCATTACGAAAACGAGTTTGAGACCCGCCAAGCCATGGACCTGATTTTCTCAGACTATTTCAGCCGCTATGAGCCCGGCGTCTTCGAGCCGTTGCGGGACATGTTGCTGACGCACGGCGACCACTACATGCACTTGGCGGACCTGAAGTCATACCTCGAGGCAGACGAGCGGCTGTGCTTGTTGTATGCCGATTCCAACGAGTGGGCGCGCAAGGCCATTTTGAATGTAGCGGCCTCGGGGAAGTTCTCGAGCGACCGCACGATTGCTGCATACGCGGAAGAAATCTGGAACGTAAAGCCGTGTCCGATACCAGAGAAAACATAAAGAAAGAGGACGTAACACAAAGAACAAAAAAATGAAGAGTGTAGTGAAATTTACAAAGGCAATTATGTTTCCGCGAAGGGCAGAGTTTGGCCCTGGATTGGTCCTGGCGCTCGTCGCGTGCTGCTTGACGTACGCGCAGGACGTGAGAACCAACTACATGCCAGGAACTGATTTTTCAAAATTCCATACCTATGCGTGGGTCAACGACGTACAAGGCGTGCCCGCGGTGGGTGGCCATCCCGACCAGATCCTGGACGCCCAGGTTAAGCAGGCGATCGATTCACAAATGGCGGCCAAGGGCTTCACCAAGGTAGAGGAAGGCAGTAAAGCCGATTTACTCCTTGGCTACCAGCTTGCGATCGATCAGGAAAAGCAGATAAACGGCTTCGGGGACAACTTGGGCGGATGGGGTGGCTGGGCCGGCGGAGGCCCATGGGGAGGCGGCTTCGGTACATTTTCGGCTACTACTTCAAGCAATTACGTCGGGACTTTCGTCGTTGGTATGTATGACCCCGTTGTAAAGAAGCTCGTCTGGATAGGCGCTGCCCAACATGCGATTGAACCTAGCAAAAAACAGGAGAAGAACCAGCAAAGGCTCAATAAGGGAGCGCAAAAACTGCTGAAGGACTTTCCTCCGGGACGCGGCAGATAGGCACTTTGATATCCACTCAGGGCGGCAAATGAGCAGCAACGTAGCACAACGAATATGCAGGAGGACTCGTAATGGATGCTAAACAGATTTGGGGAGTGGTTGTCGTTGTATGTGTGGCAGCGGTTTCTGCCCGCGCAGATTCTTTTGGAGTTGAAGAATGGAAGTCTGATCAAGGGTAATTTCATGGGTGGGACTCAGACCAGCATCAGCTTTCAGGTGGGGTCGTCAGTGCAGAGTTATGATGTCGCCGACGTCCGTTCGCTCCGATTCGATTCCGAACCACACAGTGCCTCCACCCCTGTTCCCTCGAATCAGCCGAGTGCGCCTTCCGCGATGGGAGAAGATGAAGTCGCGCAATCTGTGCCTTCGGTGACCATTCCTGCCGGTACCCGGATTTCGGTTCGCACCATCGACGCCATTGACTCCACCAACAATCGCGTGGGATATCGCTTTCAGGCTTCGCTCGAACAACCTCTGTGGGTAGACGGCAATATGGTGGTTCCGAAGGGCGCAGACGTTTATGGCAGGCTGGATGAGTCCAAAGAGACCGGAACTTTCATTGGAAGGTCCGAACTAAAACTCGAGCTGACGGGAATCGTCGTCCATGGCCAGAGTGTGCCGCTAGTCACAGGAGAGTACGAAGTCTCTGGTAAGTCCAAGGGGGAGAGCACCGCAAAAAGAACTGTTGGGGGAGCCGCCATTGGAGGCCTCATTGGTGCGCTTGCAGGCGGCGGGAAAGGGGCGGCCATCGGCGCAGGTACGGGGGCGGGCGTGGGAGTTGCCTCGGAAATTATCACTAAGGGAGACCAAGTAAAGATCCCGAGCGAAACCCTATTGGATTTCACTCTGCAACAGAGCGTGACGATTCCGAAACACGCAGCCTGATCGCCTTGCCTCAGAAGTGAGTCTGGCATTCAAGTTCAAACACCCGTCCCTCTTGATTGAGAAATGCGAAAGCTTGCTCCCGGCTCACAGTGGGCTCTTGGGCGTTTCGTAGGAAGAGATCCATGCAGCGGGTACGAATCGCAAAAAGCATTGGACGGATTGGTTTAGTCTCCGCGTCCCTGCTGCTCTGCTCTGCCCAGGCTTTTGACCCGGCGCCGAAACTGTATCGCGCCAAGCCGGAGGACGTGCCGCCATGGGCGAAGCAGGGAAATTTTCGTTTCATTCGGCTGGATGGCGGAAAAATCGAAAGCTGGAAGGCCGAGCGGACCTGGTGGGGGTCCAAGTTCAGCGCCGAAGAGAAGGAGGTGCTGACCCACATCTATGACCGCGATTTCGAGCAATTGCTCGGCTCGCTCAAGCAGGCGGAGTTCAATTGGATCTGGGTCACCTGGAGCAATGGCTGGTCGCTCAAAGACGAAGACGAGAACCGGGAGAACCTGAAAAAGGTAATCGCGCGCTGCCATGGGAACGGCATCCACGTGTCGGCTTACATGTCGGCCACCAACATGTTCTGGAAGAGCGCCTACCGCGACGACCCGGAAACGAAGAAATATGGCCTGTGGAAGTACGGCATCCCCATGTTCTACGCCGACCCGACCATGACGGACTTGCAGATCTCATGGAAGCGCCGGCTCGCCGACACTCGCGATCCCGGCTGGCGGGCCTATCTCTTGAAGAAGGCGGAGATGGCGGTGGACGCGGGCGTGGACGCGATCGCTTGGGACAACATGATCGGTCACGACTCCGGCCTGTCCGAGTTGCTCGATGACACCCAGCGGATGGTGGAGCGGAAGGCGCAGGAGACCGGCCGGTCCAAAGTCATGGTCTATGCCAACATCCATATCTCGCCGGACCGGTTTGGGATGAATGACATGAACGAGGCGATCTGGGAGGAGGATGGCAAGGACACTCCAGGCGTATGGGGCGGTCACTGGCAGGTGGAAAACGCGCGTAACATCAAATTCCTGAGCGGAGAGAAGCAGCTCTGGCAACCCCTGAAGTATGAGAATGATCTTTACCACTGCGGCCCACGCGAGCGCTGCATCCCCAGCCCAGCCGAGCAGAAGCTTTCCATCGCCGAGGCCTATACCTTCGGCGCGACCACATCGCGCAACATCGAGGGCCGATTCCTCTCCGCGCTGATCAAGGGCAAGCCAGAGGCCAAGGAGGCCTGGACGGCCATCGCTCAATACAACCATTTTCTCGTCGAGCATCAGGAGCTGTATCACCAAGTGGAGCCGGCGGCGCGGATTGCCTTGATCTCTGCGGAGCCGCACAACCCGCTGGCCAACGAATTCCTAAAGCAAAGTGTCTTCTTCGAGACGAAAGTGCTCGCGCACCTGGACAAGGGAGTCCCCCTGGACCGGTTCAAGGTGCTGGTGATGCCCGCTGGCCTGCCCAGGCTCAGCGCCGAGCAAAAGGCCAGGTTGCATGCGTTCACCGATGGCGGGGGCGTCATCATCAGCGCCGGAAAGTCTAAGTCGGGAATCGTGGTACGCGCCGAAGCCGCGGCCGGAGGCGCCCGCCTCAGTCTGGCGCCGCGCGGTTACGTCTTGGGCCAGTTGACTCGGAAACCCGACGGTCGGACTTTGATTCTCCACTTGCTCAACTACGATCACCAGGTCCCGGCAGAGAATGTGAAACTCCGGCTCATTCTGAGCGGTTTGGACCTGAGCGGGTCGGCCGCAGACCTGAGCCGCTGGGAGGTGAAAGTCCTTTCGCCGGACGCGGCCCAGCCTCAGCTAGCCGGTCTCTCTCTGCACGGGAACGTCTGCGAGTTCAACCTGGGCCGGATCGAGCACTATACCGTGGTGACTCTCTCGGCAAGGCCGGGGCCGTAGTTTGAAAGTGGTATTTTCACAATGCCCTTGAGAATGGTGAGTAGATTCCCCCTCCCGGCACTATCCTAAAGGCGGTATTGACGCGATTGTCATCTCGGCGCTCATGGACAGGCGAACTTACTCTCTGAAGCTGCATCAACTCGAACGCGCCATAACTCAACGCTGTTCGCGTGCAAGTTCATTACTTAGATAGCGTCCAACGGCAATCTCCAGATTGAAATGCATTGCTTCACGTCGCAGCATCTGCCCCAGCGGTGATCGTTGTACGACGGCCAAAACTTCGGGATTCATACCAATCAGCCACAGTTGAATGCCATCCCGACTTTGCCTCTTCGCGACTTGTGCGAACATTTTGAGCGCGGTGTACTCCATGTCGAGAACTCCGCTAGCATCCACCGCGACGACCTTCGGTTGCGTTTCCCTGACCAGCGGCTCAATCTTGTGTGCGATCTGTGCCGCATTGGCAAAGAAGATTGGACCTTCCGGCCTCAGCAGCAGCAGACCGGGAAAATTCTCATCCTCGGGATGTTCCGGCGATTGCGGCCGGAATACGTTGGTTCCGGGCTTGCGCCGCAGGACATACACTGGAGGATCGGCTACCTTGTACGCCAGTGTGATCACGGAAACGACTATGGCTACGATGATTCCCTTTAGGGTGCCGACGAGCACGACGCCTGCGAACGCTACGATCGCCCACGAGAATTCGGTCCTGCGAATGGTAAGAATCTCACGAAACTCGAGCGGCTTAATAAGTCCGAAGGAATACACAATCACCAGCGCCGCCAATGCAGATTGCGGCATCATTCCAACCAGTGGAGCGAGGAAGAGGGTTGTTACCAGTGCCATCGCTGCGGTTACCATCTCGGCTAATTGCGTGCGAGCTCCCGCGAGGACGTTGACCGCCGTCTGTGTTGTGCCGCCGCCGCCCGGCATTGCACCGAACAGCGCGCCTCCAACATTGGCGATTCCAGTTGCAAGCAGCTCTCGGTCCGCTCGCGGCGCCGGCTCGTCTTTACGCCCGAAGGCTCGGCCAGCCGCAACCGTCTCCGTGAAACTCATCAATGCAATCCCTAATGCGCCAGGCCACAGCACGTTTATAAAGGAGAGGTCTGGCTTCATCAGCGAGGGAAGCCCTGGCGGTATGTGGCCCACCAGTTCGACACCCCAATGTTGCAACTGCAAGAAGTACGCACCCGTTATCGCAGCGCCTACTGCTAGCAACGGTGCCGGCAGTCTCGGCACGAAGCGTTCCATGCTCAGGAGAAACACGATTATCGTGAGCCCGACGGCCAGCGTTGCTATCGATGTTTTTGGAAGGGTATGAGCGAGTGAGAGGACGTTCTGAACGAATGTGCCTCGTGTGAAATGGATGCCAAGGATCTTCGGGACCTGGTCCACGACAATGACCAGCCCGATGCCGGCTCTGAACCCGACGAGCACCGGCTCGGAGATAAAGTTCGCCACGATTCCCAGGCGCAGCACCCGGGCCAGCAAAAGCGCGGCTCCTACCAGCAGCGTTAACGTCGCTGAGGCTCTCAGCAGTGCGGTGGAATTGCCGTTGGGCACGGCCTGCCCCAACTGGGCGGCGGTCAGGATCGCCAACGTTGTGGTCGTACTGACGCTGAGCACCCGCGAGGTCCCGAGCATCGCATATATCACCATCGGCACCAGTGCGGTGTAGATGCCTACCTGCACCGGCAGCCCCGCCATCATGGCGTACGCCATCGCCTTGGGAATAATTACGGCCCCGGTCGTCAGCCCCGCGATGATGTCGGGCCGCAGCCAGTCCGCACGGCATGAAACCAGCCACTCTGGCAAGAGACGAAACCACCGATGCTCTGACATGCTGCCGACCTACCAGAGCTGCGGAACGGTTCTATGCTTCCGCTCCGGCTCTACGTACCCTTTCGGTTTTTGCCTCGGCGGAAGCTTGGGAGGCGCATAAGGAATCTCCTCGTACGGGATGCTGCCGAGTATGTGCCCAATGCAGTTCAGTCGAGCACGCTTTTTGTCGTCGGATGGAACGATATACCAGGGCGATGCCGCTGTATCCGTGGCTGCAAGCATCGCATCTCGGGCGCGCGAGTAGTCGTACCAACGGCGGTGGGATTCCAAGTCCATAGGACTAAGCTTCCAGCGCTTGGAATGATCTTCGATTCGCGCGAGAAAGCGGTTGTGTTGTTCCTTTTCCGATACTTCCAGCCAGTATTTCAAAAGAATGATGCCCTGGCTGACGAGGAAGCCCTCGAACATGGGACAGTCCCTGAGAAATTCCCTGTGCTCTTCCTCGGTACAAAAGCCCATCACATATTCAACACCGGCGCGGTTATACCAGCTCCGGTCGAAGATTACGATTTCACCGCCAGCGGGCAGTTGTTCAATGTAGCGCTGGGCAGGGAGCTGCGTCTTCTGCCTCTCGGTCGGCGAGGGGAGAGCTACCACGCGGAAGATGCGCGGGCTGACACGCTCCATAATGCGCTTGATCATCCCGCCTTTGCCGGCAGCGTCCCGTCCCTCGAAAATGATCACAATGCGGACGTTGGCCGCCTTGACCCAGTCCTGGAGCTTGACCAGCTCAACCTGTAGTTTGAAAATCTCGGCCTCGTACTCATCTTTGCCGATCTTCGGTTGGCGGTTGACGCCGGAGTGTTTAGCGTTGCTGTCCATCCTTGATTGTGTTTTCTTTTTGTTTTTGGAGTTTTTGCTCATCGTTGTTTTCTGGCTGCCTGAACCAGCCCGTCTGCTTAGAGGCCAGCCTGTATTCCTGCGGGTTGAGGTGCAACCCTTTATCGGCGTCTGCAGGGAGCGCCACCTGGTTTACTCATAGGCTCTCGTCCGCCGGACACTTCGCCGCTTCGGCGAGTACGCGCTTCCCGCTAGTAAGTCCAGCATGAATCCTGTCTTGATTTCCCTCTAGCACGCAGCAATCGCTGTACCAAATGGCAGAACAACGAGGTGGCGTATTCAACGATGTTGGAGTTTCATGCGTTTGCATGGCATCGGCTTCTCATATCTTCGCGAGTCGAGTGCCCCAGCGAGACCGTCGGTGGGCAGGTCTCACCCACATCCGGGCACGAAGGCGACCGAGTCGGTATTGCGCGGTTGCACAGCGCGTGCGGTCATTGTGGGTTGTTGCCTCTCAGGTTGGGAAACGCTGTGTGTGGAACAGAAAAACTCGGGCTATTCGGTGAATGGCAGCTTCGCGCAGTATGCACTGGCACAGGCCTGGCAGCACGATCGCCTGATTCGGTCCGCCGGCGGGCGCTCCCCGGCACCGGGTCGAGTTTAAGGACTGACCCCCTATTTGAATCCTTCGTTATTCGCCCCGCTGCTCTAGTTTCTTCGAAGCCACCGAGCGACGGAATGAGGGTCGAATCGTACGCATGTACCGATGCGGAATGACGGGATGCGGCCGGCCTTGGCCTGCTTGAAAATGGTGATTCTTGAGACTGTAAGTATTTCTGCGAGTTCGGTCGCTGTGAGAGCGCGCCCGATTCGTTCGATTCGGTCTGCCAGGTTCAGTGGTTCAGTACTGTTCTGATTACATGGTTCCATAAACCTCCTTATTTGGATTTGCTTCCGCGGCAACTGCCGCAACTGCATTGCGCATTTCTGACATTTCTTCGCTCCGTTGTATTCGTACAGTCGTCCTACGTCTCGCTGCCGCCAGTCGGTCAATTGCGACCTGTCTTTGCTCTAAGGTACGGGTCTTACGCTGCACACCCCTCGTGCATAGGTCACAAAGCCATTTAGAATGCCGATTCCCGCTCAATCTGCCGTCATTTTGGAGCGAGACGCCCGCACAAGGCTCCTGACACTCGTCGCAGACATAACGAGCGGCAAAATGACAGCCATTTATCGTTCTTGCGAACGGGATGAACGCGCCGCTTACCTTGGTCGCGGCCATCTGCCGCAACGGCCCTCCAGCCCACGTTCGAACCGTAACCCTTATGTCCCTTACATTGCTTGGTTCATTGTTCTTTGAATTCATACGTCCTTTCCGGCAGCGCAATCTGCGCAATGCCTATTGCCTATAAATAGTACCCACCACGTTGTACGTAATACACAGGAACATTACATACCCACCCACCCTACTTTCACTGTATATGCGTTGTAGTAAGGTGTGGTTCTGGGGTCCTTACCCATATCCAGCCGTCCCTCGTTCGCCGGGTAAAGTAACCCACCGCATTTCGTGCCTGCGCCACCGCCTTCTCAGCAGCCTCCCATTGATTAAGTCAAAACCAGTTCCAATTAGCGCCTTCTGTAACTGGCGGTAGCCATCCTCGGCTGTGACCGAATGTGGAAACCTTCGCATGGCTGTAACCAGCAGACGGTGCCCAGTCTGAGGAACGGTAAACTTAAGCCCGTCGCGCAGTATCGTTTTCCTTTTCGTACCGACCCAGTCCCAATGGAGGGCGCCAAGTTTCTTGCTGGCGACCATGCGACGTATTTTTGTCTTACCGTCCGAACTCGCAGTAAATTCCTTCCCACCGGCGAAGTCTCGATTGAGTTCTTCGACAATTTGTCGCGCGATGTTCTTCTTGCTGACCGCGTTGCGCGCCAGTATCGCCGCTCTCCAGTTCATGAATGGGAAGATTTCCGACGCCGGATATCTAAACCCGGCCGGATCCCCGGCCTTCCGGAGAGCGGTCTGCTCCGACTTCGACAGCGCTTCGACCCTTGCAGCATGTTCATGCTGTTCCTTCCGCTTGGCCGAATTCCAGGATGTAATCTCCTTACTCAGCCAATCGACCAACCAGTCCGGCACATCTATTACAGGAAGATCATCAATGACGGTGTAGACTTCCCCGTTCGCGCGGACAGATCCCGCGGCAACCACATAGCCGCCGCCACCAACGCCCTTTACATCAAAGAGCGTAGGATGAATGGAATTCCCATTCTTGTCCGGAGCCCACTTGGATATATCTCGCACATTGTTTTCCGTTTTCCACTTCACGCTGCGCGCGGTCTGCCGAAAATAGAAGTGCCGTTTGTACGGAGCGGACTGTGGCCGGCTGCAGACGGAGAACGTAATCCCTGATATCTTCTGGCCGGTCTCTTGCTCGATCCTTTCCAGCACCCCGGGGGAATCAATGTCCAAGAACATAAGATTCCCGATCCCACGTTTGCTGATGACGGCCGCGTTGTGATTCGGAAACTTCCTGGCCAGGCAGCGATGTACGATCTCGTCTGCGTAGTATGCCTGCGTGTTCCAGCCGAATTCCCCGGTCTTCTCGGGCTCAGGCTTTACAGGCCAGACCGTAAATCCTTTTTCAAGCATGGGCATAGCAATGCTGTAATAGCGAGTCTGCTCGACGGCCGGCCTATCTACAGGTTTTGTTAAAATACTTAGTTGCGCTGTTTGTTCAATCATTCCATCCCTTTCTCACTTGCTATATAGCCACGTTCGAGTGCAGGACGTTCGCTACAGCCGCGACGTCCGCGCTACTCAGTGCTCGTAAAATATCGTTCTGTGCCCTGGTGGTTGCCATCCCGGTTTCCCGCATGAGCCTATGCAAGTTTAGGATTGTGGTCAGTGCATCTTGTGCCGTCTTACTCTACTTCGGTTCATTCAAGGGTGCCTCCATCTTTCGATGTCGCTACAGAAGGAAGTAGGCGTGTTGGAATCGGAGTACCCTCACGCCCACTTCGTACAACATCCCGTCATCTCACGTGCTCTCGCTCCGCATCTGTTTCAGTGCTGCTTCTACGTCTTCGTACGCTTGGGAAGCAGCTTCGTTCGGTGTGCGCCCTTCACTGTCGAACATGACCTGTTGAGTGCTGCTCTCGTCATAGCCGAAAGGCATCCCGTATTGGGAATCTAAATCATCCATGCTGTCATAGAACGCAGCGCAGTTGTTGGTACAACCAAACTCGTCGAAGCAATCACAGATAGGGTCTGGCGACTGCTCGATGTCCTTCCCATGCAGGACTAGCGTGCCCAATGGTTTCTGCGGCCCCGCTCGTAGCTCCCGTTTATGCTCATCGAGCACCATCAGAAATTCGTGATACTGATAACGCAACTTGAGCATCTCGTCGCTATTTTCATTAGCGCCCGCCGCACGCAGTGTTTCCATGCGGGCTTCCAATTCCGCTACACATTCTCCCTTGTTCATAGTTCCTCCCCTTCTGGTGTCGGTATCACCATCACCGTCGCCCACTCAAAATACGTTTTCGAGTTTCATCAAAATGCGTGCAAGATTCTTCTCTGCACTTGTTAATCGTTTCGCCGCTCGCTAGCGTACTAAACGTAAACGTGATGACATCTGTGTGTGTGCATTGTTTGTCCATAACTATCTCCTCTTGGGGCATTTGCCCCCGTCCAGCCCCGTCGCATTCTCCTGAGAGGCCGGATTTGCGGGCGGAACTTCGCCCTACTTCAATTTGTTGTTCAGTATTGGCGCTACAGGGTATGGCGCAGGTCGAGCGACCTTTGACGGCACCTTTGGAACTGTTACACCGTCTGCGGCCACGTACAGTGGACTTGGGGAATCAATACGAGAGGTTAGAAAACAACGTCCCTCATTTTTAGAATAGCAAACCCCGGACGTTTTGTCAAGGGAAAATCGCTCAAATGCCGCTCTGGGAGCCGGTTCTGTACTGGTAGTCTATTCGGAACTGCATGCGACTTTCGGCAGACACGCTGCGGATTTCGCGGCTCGGTGACAGGTTCTACAGATACAGTGCTGCGAGGGGGGCGTGTCCAAGTCTGCCAACTCTCATGCGCGCGCAATCGAGCACAGGACTCCTCGGATGTGTGCTCACCATGGCAGGCTGGGAATCATAGGGACATTAGCGACTAGGGACGATACGCAAACTGCCCCAGAGCCGTGTATTAAATACAAGGATCCTCGTATTGCTTGCGCGCGACCAGGTGGCGACAAAGTTTTGTCATCGGGTGATCTGTAGTTACAATTTCTAGATATATATTTTTTCTCTACTGGCACGGGTCGGGTCCGGCGTGCAATGGGTGGCGGAAGATGACAGGCGAACAGCTAGTCGGCAGGCTGCGGTTGCGGAACCTTGGACACGGGCGCCGTACACTGGAAATACAAAAAATAGGGGGAGAAAACGGGCTCGACATCCGGCCGTTCCTTGGCCGCGCCCTTAAGTTGAACTAAACGGTCAGAAGCCACCCATGTACCGGGTCGTCTCGCCAGAATTTAAGCCCCCTTGCTGACCCCCATGTACACCCCCTGCTCAATGATCAGGAGCTGTCCGGGACTCCTACCACCCTATGTTTGTATATAGATAGGCAGGGTCGGTTAGGGACGTTATTGTCGTACTTCGGAGGCCTGGCAGAGCGACCTCGTGCTGAAGAGGGGTACGGGGCTCCCCCGGCATCCCCTTCTAGCCATTTTAATGACCCCCTGTAACGCACAGAAAATAAGATGGTTATTTGGTTTTGCGATAAGCGAGCCTTTCAGAATTTGCGCGATCCTGGACTCAAGGATCGCCTGACGCGGAAGGCCCAGGACCGCAAAGCCCGTGATCGACGCTAACTTATTGATAATAATATGGTAGCGATTGTCATTATGAGGTTTTGTCAACCGTCCTGGAAGCTCAGTTCCGTGTCATGGCGAGCATAATAAGAAGGAGGGGCTGCTGGCCTGGCCCGGGATACAGCCGGGCGATGTAATACTCGCCAACGAGGGCCGCTTTCTCTGATCTTCGCGTCATTCTTCGACGACGCGAGAGGAGCGGCTTGGAAATGCGTTTTCGGCATGGCCGCTCATACGCGCCGGCATGCACGTTCATTTAGTCCGGGTCTAGCTCTTCTACCGTCGCTATGCGCCGCACCTGACATTCATTGACGCGCCGTTTTCGCCACAGTAAGATTCGCCACTGATGATCGGCCAGACTATCTCGCACTACCGCATCATCGAGAAGCTCGGCGGTGGCGGCATGGGCGTGGTCTATAAGGCCGAAGACACGCGCCTTCATCGTTTTGTCGCACTCAAATTCTTGCCCGAAAGTGTTGGCCGTGACGCGCAGGCCCTCGCTCGCTTTCAACGCGAAGCGCAAGCCGCATCCGCGCTGAATCACTCCAACATTTGCACGATTTATGACATTGGCGAACAGGACGGGCAAGCATTCATTGCCATGGAGTTCCTCGACGGCATGACACTGAAGCATCGTGTCGCCGGCAAGCCCTTCGAGAGTGACGTTTTACTAGGTCTGGCGATTGAGATTGCCGATGCGCTGGACGCCGCGCACTCCGAAGGGATCGTTCACCGCGACATCAAGCCTGCCAACATATTCATCACCAAGCGCGGGCATGCCAAGATTCTGGATTTTGGGCTTGCGAAGCTCTCAGTGAGACCGGGAGCCGGACCGGATGCAAACGCCACCACGGTAGACGTGGAATCCCACCTTACCAGTCCCGGCTCTGCTCTCGGCACGGTAGCTTATATGTCTCCCGAACAAGTTCGCGCCAAGGAATTAGACGCTCGGACGGATTTGTTCTCGTTCGGAGTCGTCTTGTACGAGATGGCAACAGGGATGCTGCCCTTCCGTGGGGAGAGCTCAGGAGTAATATTCGAGTCGATCCTGAACCGGGCACCCGTTCCTCCTGTCCGGTTGAATCCCGACCTGCCGCCCAAGCTGGAAGACATCATCAACAAAGCTTTGGAGAAAGACCGCAATCTGCGCTATCAGAGCGCAGCGGAGATGCGAACCGACCTGCAACGTCTGAAGCGGGATACGGACTCGCACAAATCGGCGGTTGTAACTGAATCGAAATCGATGTTTCGCAAGAGACAGATCGGATGGGTGGCTGCGACGGTTAGCGTCATCGCCGTCAACGTGATGGCCCTCTTCCTCTGGCAATCAAGGCATCCCGCCGGGCCTCATGTTGATTCTGCAAACCCGAAGTCGATTGCGGTGCTGCCGTTGCAGAACATGAATGGCGACATTACCGTGGAGTTTCTTCGCTTCGCGCTGGCCGATGAGATTGCCAACACCCTCACCTATAACCGGGCGCTTGACGTTCGTCCATCCTCGCTCACGCAAAAGTATGTCGGCAACAACGTCGATCCGCAACAGGCAGGCAAGGAAGTGCACGTCGCCAATATTCTTACCGGACACTTCCTCAAGCAAGGCGATCGGCTTCTGATTACGATCGAAGCGATCCAAGTGGATAGCAACCGGCTTCTGTGGCAGACGAACATCACCGCGAACGCCCAGGATCTGATCGCATTGCAAGCACAGATGGCTGGAAAGATACGTCAAGAATTGTTGCCCGCCCTCGCTGTGTCCGGCGGTGTTCTCGATACCGGCACGCGCCCGAGAAACGAAGAAGCCTACGAACTCTACCTGCATAGCCTTGCGCTACCTCACGATGTCGGGCCGAATAAAGACGCAATCACGGTTCTGGAGCATGTGGTCGAGGTCGATCCTGCGTATTCGCCGGCATGGGAACAGCTTGGGCTGCGCTACTACTACGACGCGGACTATTCCAACGGTGGCGAGCCGATGTTCCAGCGCTCGAACAAAGCCTACGAACGTGCCTTGGAACTTGACCCGAATCTGGTGATTGCCGCCGGACAACTAATTACCAACCATTTGGAGCGTGGAGAACTCGGCTCGGCATATCAGGCGGCGCAGGCGCTGGTAAAGCGCCGTCCCGAAAGCGCCCAGGCCCACTTTGTTATGAGCGTTGTGTATCGTTATGCCGGAATGCTCGAGCGTTCGACGAACGAATGCAACACGGCACTGGCGCTCGATCCGGGTAACTATACGTTTCGTTCTTGCGCCTGGGCGTTCATGGAATTGGGGAAGACCGATCGGGCGAGGGATTTTGTACGTCTGGATGCCGGTTCGGAGTGGGCCGCGTATGTGACCCCATCACTGCTTCTGCGCGAAGGGAAAATACAGGAAGCGCGGGAGACGGTGAAGCGCATGCCGGCGACGCCGCGGTATCATCGCGACTTGCTGGAGGCCTGTCTCGGATTGCGTCCTGCGTCGGAGCTGGATCGGATGGCGCAAGAGGCGGAAACGAGCTTGCCGGCGGAGCCTGATCCGGAGACGTGGTATTACCAGGGAACAATTTTTGCATTCTGCGGAAAGAAACAGGCTGCTTTCTATTTGCTAAAGAGCGCGGTTAAGCAGAACTATTGCGCGCACGACCATCTGCTTTCCGATCCTCTGCTCGCCAATCTCCGCACAGAAAACGCGTTCGACAAATTGTTGGCGGCTACGGACACCTGCCAAGAGGCGGTGCGCGCGGCGACGAACCGCAGTTCATACTGAAATATAGCAATCTCAATGTCCGTATCTTCCTCCCGGCTGATCGCGAAGGCTCTTATCGTCCATGGTTGCCTTCGTCACCTTGTGCACCCAAGGCGGCGGGACTAGCGTGTTTGCCAAGGAACCCAGCCCGTAGGGGGCCGGCATGACCGATCGCCGTCAAGACCATGTCACCCGCAAGCGCGTAGCCGAGATGTCACCAGAGGAAATGCGCCGGGCCTTGTTACTCTCCGACAAGACTGGCTTGCCCAACAGGCGATCCTTTGACGAGAGCGAAGTAAGTCCATGGGTCGCCATGAGCGATGTCAACGGACTGAAAGCACTGAATGACGAATTTGGTTACTCCTCCGGCGACGCACTCATAAAAAGGTTCGCAGAAGTCCTGATCAGCGTTGGTCTAGATGCCTATCACGACAAAGGTGATGAGTTTCTCTGTAAGGGAAAGACGTTCGAGGAATTGAACAATAAGCTCTCGAGGGCCTAACGCATTTTGAGGCAGGAAGCATTTCCTGTTCTTTCGCTGGATGGCGGTCGCATCACGACGATACCGGGGCGCGGATTTTTGCTTCGGGATCGGGACTGACCTCAAAGAGGCAGAGGTTTCCCTAAAGCGCCAGAAGGAAATACGAAAAGCGTCGAGGTAATCATTCTCTATACGCAGTACACTCGCAGTTCACGTACGTGCTGATCCATTCAGGCTTAACGATTGGTATTTGGTTACAGACGGCTGGGCTCGACATAAGCCGAGATCTTCCCTACGTGATCCCCATAAGCGCGACCTTTATCCTCGACACTCCTAACGAGGGCTAGCGCTCGTTAGTAACCTTGACATGACTGCCGACTCGACTGATCCTCTGTATGCGGAATCCTCATATTTGACAGCAATGATTGCGGTACTGGACGGGAGCGTACGTCATGTTTGCAGCGATTCGTTTTCGTATCAGTGCCATGCCCGTCGTCACGACGGGCATGGTAGTGAAATCCAAGCGCTCCCATTCTCGATTGTGCTTGACGACCACCTGCCTGTTGGCCGTGTTTGCGTGTCGGTTAGTGACAGCCCAGTGTTGTCGGTCTAATCAAGAGTGGATTGCCTTCAAGCAATCCTGCGGACTGAACGCGGGTCTGGCCTATAACGATTGGGTTAGACAAGGCGCTCCATGCCCAGCCAGGAGTGCCGGAAGTTCAAACAACGATAACGGAGCTGCCCAACGTGCGCAGGAGGCGGCTGTGGAAGCTGCGGCGAAAGCCGCTGCAGCCGCGCAACGGCAGAGAGATGCTGAACAGCAGCGCGTCGAAGCCAACAACAAACGCCGCCTGGAAGAGATCGCGAAGCAGATCAGGTTCGATCAAAACAAGCAAGAGGCGCTCGGCCAGCTCAAGGGAGGCTCGGTCGAAACTAATCTTAATGCCGATTCCGGCCTTAAGGGCGTCAACCCAACGGACCTTGGCTTGAACACGATGCCGGAGCGACACTATACATTCGCCGGCAACGGGTTGATAGGGGGAACCACATGGACGCTCTATGCAAGCCGCAAGCCGGGCGAACCGGAACAGCGCATGTGCGAGGTCATCAAACAACAGTCGAGGCTTGCGGGGTCGCACTACGATTACGGAGTGGATTGCAAACGCTATCAATTTGTACTGGGAATCGCTGGCTCAGTTGACCCCTTCACGGACTTGAGCAACCGAGTGACTTTCGATGATCTGACGAACGGCCAGTTTTCCGCGCATGCGCAAGGGTTGTATGACAAGCTTCGGGGCAAACGATTCGATGAATTGGGATGCCACAGCAACGGTGCCATGATTTGCCTCGCCGCACTTGAGAATCAAGATATTCAAGCCGTTCATGTCGTGCTTTATGGCCCGCAAGTAACGCGAGAGAGCCTTGCGATGTGGAACAAGTTGGTGCAGGACGGACGGGTCAAATCCGTCAAAGTCTATCTCAACGAAAACGACCCGGTTCCTGGCGCATCAATCGCCTACGCGGACTACAAAAAGAATCAGATAGCTGGGGCTGCAGCGGTCAGTTCAAATCCATCCGTCGACACCCTTGTACGCATCGGGGTACAGACCACTGCTGGCGCTGTTTCGGAGCTCCCGCTTTTCCAAATCGACTCGCTCAAGCGCACGATCAACGAGAGCAGCCCACGCCTTGAAGTTCAGACCTTCCCCTGCAAGCTCGATAGGACGAGCTTCCGCTGTCATGAACTCACGATGTACAAGTCGAAGGTGAATTGTACCGGTAGATCCTCGGGAAAGGCCGTGCCAGGGACCGAACTTCACGGCAAGGATGACCTTCGAGAACCACCCCTGCCGTGTGGTGCGCTTGGTGCAAACCCATGACAGCCGGACGGCGAGGTATATGGCTGAAAGGCCAACTAGGCCAATTCAACGATTGAGGTGAATGATGAAAAGGCACTTACTCATTACGCTTGTCAGCTTTTGCATGGTTACCCCGTACCTTCTCAGCCAGACGAAGGTTAATGCTGGCAAACCCAGTGTCGCAGCAACACAAGCGCCGATTCCCGAAGAGGCACGGAAACATTTTGTCATGGGAGCAACGCTTTTCAAGGACGCCAAGACTCCCGGCGATTATGCGCTGGTTGAGAGCCAGTTCAAGCAAGCCACCGACCTAGCCCCCCAATGGCCGGAAGCCCGATACGATCTGGCGCTAGCCAAAGAGGCGGCGGGTGACTATTCAGGTGCGATGACGGATCTGAAACTCTACCAACAGTTCAAGCTTTCCGAAGCGGAAGCCCGCACCGTTCAGGACAAAATCTACATGCTCGATGCAAGACAGCAGAAAATAGCTTCTGACGTCGCAGCGAAAGCCGCCGCCGAGGAACGGCGTGCCATGGAGCAACAACAACAGTTCATTGGAAGGTGGGACTTCGGGAAACCTTGGGGCGGCCGTGACAATTTCATTTCGATTGCCGGTCCCTATTCTGCGAGCTTAAACACAGGATTCTTCGTGACGGGGAACGGCACCGATATAACGGTAGACGGAAATACCACCCTGAGCAGCTTCCGAATCACAGGCCGAAATGTAGAATTCACCGCAACTACAAATGAGGTGTGGCATATCAAAGACGGCAGACAGAGGTACGATCAGAATCGAGGGAGTGTTAGAGACTTCACACTCTCCCTTTCTGAAGACGCCAGAACCCTGACCGGATCCTACCGCGACCAATCCTCTGCTAATGGAAGCGAATTCCCATCACGAACAGTCGAATGTTCGTTTGTTCGACATGAGTAGCGCACAAACCAAAAGTTGTTCGTTGATGTCGGTATTCGGGCACTGCAAGCAGGAATAGTCGGGCTCTGATTGTCGCAGCTTCGCATCATTCACGAACATATTTCTCGCCTTCAAGAAAAGCGATCGATGGACAGGTAAATATGAAAACCCATGCGCTCCTTACTCTACTTTGTCTTTCATGCCTCACGCCCATGCTTGTCGCCCAGACCGAAGTGATGGCACCACCGACGATTCCCGAAGAAGCACGGAAACACTTCGTCATGGGAACGGCGCTCTTCGCCGATGCCAAGAGTCCGGCAGATTTTGTTCAGGTAGAAAATGAGTTCAAGCAGGCAACCGACCTCGCTCCGCAATGGCCGGATGCTCGCTACAACCTGGCCTTGGCCAAGGAAGCGTCGGGTGATTACTCGGGTGCGATGGCGGACTTGAAACTCTACCAGCAGTTCAAGCTATCCGATACCGACGCTCGCAAGGTCCAGGACAAAATCTACGTGCTTGAAGCCAAACAGCAAAAGAAAGCAGCCGAGCAAAAAGCCTTAGATGACGCGAACAGGCCCGAGGCCCAATTGGAAAAGCTCGTCCAAAGCCTCGATGGCGGGGTGTGGCGCTGCGTTGGTAGCACGATCGATGATCGGGTTATGGGCCATCGGGTGGATCTAGACGTGGGAAGAGCATACATCGCTGTCAGTGGACATATGATCAGCGGCTATGAGGGCGGAACATACCATAAAGACATACCGCTATGGACTGAACCGATCACAAGTCGCAGGTTCAACGCCACATGGTCTGGCGAGATTTTTTACCCCGGAGCCTTAGATCGATACAGCGATGAATTCACGATCAGCGACGATGGGAGGTCAATAATCGAAAGCCGTAAGGTTACCTCCCACGATACCGGCGGATCCTATGACTTCATCCAAAAGAGAAACTACACGCGCGACAGATAAGAGAGGCGATCAAAATGAAAAAGTACGGGCTACTTGCCCTTGTTGTTTTCACCCTTTTTACCCAGTCGCTTGTCGCCCAGACCCACGCGACTACGCCACCGTCGATTCCCGAAGAAGCGCGCAAACATTTTGTTATCGGCATGACGATCTTCAAGGAAGCCAAAACTGCGGATAATTTTTCGCAAGCCGCGGCCGAATTTACGGAAGCTGCCAACCTGGCCCCGCAATGGCCGGAAGCTCGTTACAATCTAGCACTCGCGAAGGAAGCAGCCGGCGATTATCCTGCCGCGATGGATAATTTGAAGCTCTACCAACGGTTCAAACTATCCGACACCGAAGCGCGCGCCGTGCAGGACAAAATCTACGCGATTGAAGCCAAGCAGAAAATGGCCGTGGACGAAGCGAACAGCCCCGCGGTTCAGTTAGAAAGGTTCATCCGAAGTTTAGACGGTGGAATCTGGATGGGAGAGGACGAGGACGAGCGGGCAGCGGATCCACCTTATCATCTTAGGCGAGTTCGTGAGATTCGTAGTGGCCTGTTCATTACGAAGGTGCTTAGCTGGCGTGGTGGACAAGGCGAACCCGATCCTTCTCAGGTGACAGAGCAGGAACATGTCTCATTGACTGGCAGTAGGTTTACATATGTAACTAAAGACATAAATCCAAATTGCAATCCAATAACAGTGGAAATAAGCGTTAGCGGGAACACAATAACTGAGAGCCATAGCTGTTACGGCCGGGAGGTAACAACAACGTACGTGCGCCACAAATGAGAGAGGGTGGCGAATGAAAACCTATGCGTCCTGCGCCCTTACTGGCTTCGTCTTGGTTTCGTCGTCGCTGTTCGGTCAGACAGATGCACCTAGGTCGCGGGAACAACTCCAGCAACTCACAACGCAGTCGCAACAGTCACCGGGCGACGGGGCGCTGCGCGAGAAGATCATCACGCTGGCGCTGATGCTGAACCCCAGGCCCGCCACGCCGGACGCAGCGACCAAGGCCAAAGGCGCGGCGGAACACGCCTTCAAACATGCCGAGACCAACTCGGACTTTTCGGACGCCGCCAAACAGTACGAAAATGCTCTATTGCGGGCGCCGTGGCTAGCCCAGTGAACTCAGAGAAATCTACCTCAGGAAACATCGCGTGGGGGCCTTGGGTCATAGTTGCAATCGGGGGGCTGCTGTTTTTTGTCGGCGCCATGCGCTTCGCCCTCAGCCATCGTTTTACCTTCATCGACGCCTTTCATTGTTGCCTCGCGGTGGTCCCAGCGGCCGTGTTGCTTCTTGTTATCGCTTACGTCGTTCAACACGCAAGATTGGCATCGGTTATTCCTGTTCTTGCGGCCGGAGTATTGGTTTTTTCATTTCCCGTTTTTGATGTTGCGCTGGGAATGGCCCTCATGGGTGCCGTCGCGGGTCCTGCGCTGAGTGAGTGGAAGAACGAAAAGCATCTGCGTCAATCAACGACGCGCGGCGAGAATGAAGAAGTCCAATAGATTGCCGAAAGACGACTCCTAATTCAGCGTTAAGTTAGCGTTCATAAGGCGTGCCCCTCTTACTTTGACCGTCGCTTCAGCTGTCGGCGGATCGCAGCCTGGACGCCTGGTCCAAGATTCACCCAAATGATACATCCGGGCGGATGCGGGTATCGGACAGGTGTCTTCAGTTTTCGGGCGTTCTTCAGAACCCACGCAAACGTCCGTGCAATAACAAAAGTTCACCACCAAGAGATTTTTTGCTCTTGTCCGAATCTGCCTAAAACCGTGCATTAGAACTACAGGAAAGAAACTTTCCAGTCTCCCCATGCAGGCAAATATCCAGGAAGCGAGGAATTCAATGTCCTATTCCGCAGCGTGGACCGATTCTGGATTTTTACTCGGTTGCCCACACGAACACGAGACGATTGAGGAAGCTGATTCCTGTATTCCATGCGCTGGCGGCTACGTTGTCGCCATCGAGAATGGTGTCACGCGCTCTTTGACAGCGGCGGACGAGGCAAATTTCCAACGTGTGCACTACGCACATCGCGCCGAAGATCCGCCACCCGACACAGCGCCAGCAGAACCTGGGGTCAGCGATTCCGGATATGCCGTTATGACCAGAATTAGGGTGGCCGATCACTGGAGTTGGACAACATGGATGAACCTGTTGGCCGAGTCCGTGCTTGGGCTATCGGATGAAGGCATCCTTGCCGAGGGCAGTGAGGTCGGGGTCGATTCGGAGCAAGAAGCTGAACGCACGCAGCTAGTCCTGCGACAGGCCTCGAAGGCATTGGAACTTGTGAACAACCGCCTGTCCAATCTCGGCCACACGGTGAATGCGGATGATTGGTGGCGCGGCCATTGGGGTTATCACAACACCTGCGTGAACTGCGGTTCATTCGTGAGTTTCACAGCGGCAAGTGGCGAAATGCGAGGAGCGGCTTTGGACGGACTATGCCCTGAACACGACCAGTACACAATCCGCAAACGGGAAGCGTCTTGTAAATGACTTTGTGAAGTTTTAATTTCGAGGGCGATGGCTGCGGGGTGACTGCGTATATCCAGGGCCGCATACCAGTGCTCGACCGAGCGGTCGCAATAATCCTAGGCGAATTTAGAAGACAATTATATACTGTACGGCCGCGGGAGAATCGCGACCTCAGGTAAGTCCGCGCAAGGCACTTGCCCAGGCCCTTGGCAGGCCGGGGACAGGGGCAAGCGAAGGTACTCAAGTGACACTTAAGGTGGCATTGGCGGGATGCGGAAAGGCCGCCGACATGCACGTCTTAGGGATTCGAAGACTCAACACCGCCCGAATCGTCGCCGCGTGCGACCTTGAGCCGGTGATGACGCAACAGTTGGCCGACCGCTACGGCATACCCAAATGTTACACCGATTTCGACGAGTTACTCGCCGTTGAGAAGCCTGATGTAGTCCACATCGCCACTCCTCCCCAATCCCATTTTTCGCTTGCCATGAAGGCGTTAGATGCCGGTTGCCATGTAGTGGTCGAAAAGCCATTGACCCTCGATGGCCACGCCACGGCACAACTGATAGTTCATGCCGAACGTCATGCAAGAAAACTGACGATCGGATACACGTACTACTTTGATCCCATCGTTAGAATACTTCGTCGACTGGTTCAGGAAAATGTGATGGGAGAGGTAGTCCATTTGGAGAGCTTCCTCGGATACGATCTGTCTGGATCGTTCGCTAGTCCTATCCTCGCCGATCGAGAGCATTGGGTGCATCGACTCACGGGAAAACTCTTCCAGAACCTGCTTGACCATCTCCTGAACAAGATCACCGAATTCCTCCCGGATAGATCGCCCCTTGTTCAGGCCTATTCATGGCAAAGGGCTGAGGCTGTTGACCACTTTGACTGTGAACTGCCGGATGAGCTCCGAGTAGCCGTATTAGGGGAAAAGACATCGGCCTACGTAACCTTTTCCTCTCACTCGCGGCCCCTTCAACATTTTCTGAACTTTTATGGAACGAAAAACACCGCTCATTTGGATTTCCAGAACAGCACGATCATGCTGGGTCGGGATTCGGTTATGCCCGGCGTGATCGGCCGTCTCGCGTCCCCTTTTGCTCACGGGTGGCAGCACTTCCGGGAGGGCGGTAGAAATGTAGTTCGCTTTGGTCGGTCCCAATATCATTTTTTTGAGGGCTTCGACTATCTGTTATCGGAGTTCTATAACGCCATCGTGCACGATTTGCCGGTTCCCATTCCCTATAGCGAAATTCTGCGCGTCGCGACATTGATCGATAAAATCGGGAGTCAATTGCACAGCGAGCAAGCGAGCAAAGCTTGAAGATACTAGTCACGGGGGCGTCGGGATTCCTGGGGCGGGCTGTTGTCGAGAAGCTCGTCGCGCAAGGTAACCTCGACGTGAGGTGCTTTGTCCGGCCCAACAGCAATGTTTCAGGATTGGACGAGATCTGCAACCGCTATCCTCATGCTCGACTTGACTTCGTGATTGGCAATCTCGCTTCTCAGAACGACGCTCGTCGCGCGGTCCAAGGAGTTGACACCATCTATCATTTGGCCGCAGGCATGCGAGGCCACGCTGCGACCATATTCGTTAACACCGTAGTGGCGTCGAAATGTCTTCTGGAAGCGATGCAAGACGGGAAGCGACGAGTCGTACTGACCAGTTCACTCGGGGTCTATGGAACGTCCTTTCTGGAATCGGACCATTTGATTGGGGAAGATACTGAACTAGATCCTCACCCAGAGAAAAGGAATGTTTACTTCCACGCGAAAATATGGCAAGAGCAACTGTTCCGAGATCAAGCCGCAAAGGGCAAAGTCGATTTAGTCATCCTTCGGCCAGGTGTACTTTATGGTAGCGCCAATCCTAACCTCGGATTCCCTTCACGAATCGGCGTTCTTATCGGGAGCGTGTTACTGGTGTTAGGTGACGGAAATACACTACCGCTCTCCCATGTTACTAATTGCGCCGAGGCGGTAGTGCTAGCAGGGCAAAAGGTGAAAACATCGGGCCAAAGCTACAACGTGCTCGACGACGATTTGCCAAGTACAATTGAGTACTTGCGCCAATACAAGCATCAGGTTAGGAATATCACGACCATTCGTCTTCCCTTTCACGTGACCATGCTGCTCTCGCGAACCCTCGAAAAGTACCACGCAAAAACGCACGGGCAGATACCCGCTGTGTTAACACCCTACGATAGCCGCGCGATGTGGAAGGGACATCAGTTCGACAATCAAAAAATCAAGAGCCTGGGCTGGAAGCAGATTGTGCCTACAGAAGACGCCATGCGAGAGACTTTTGCATACTTGCGTGGCGGAAATGGATATAGCAATGTGAAGCCGACAGCCAAGGCGGCCAATTAGCAGTCACTCAGTGCTTTCAGGAAACCATCCACGACAAGAATCATCGCCTAACTAACTAACTGTCGGAGAAGAATCGGACTGTAGTAGTTCGCCGGCACTCAACTCTCCATTTACCACCCTGGAAAACCGGCCAAGCGGAGTGTGCATTTTCATCCAGAGCTTACTTTCCAGAAATAGTGGGTAGACCGCACGCAGCAAATTGTCCCGCATCGCGGGCTTCCATCCGTGTGCTGAGGCGGTTCGGGGGTAGCCAACCGCTTCCAGCGTATTGCCGACTTGCCAATCCAGCGATGCCACCTGATCTGGCGAGAGTCTCCGCTCCCAGCGCCGGACAGGATTGAAATCGGCGGCCGCCTCCTCATCGCGAAACGAGGAATTTGGGTTTCTGATCGTCCCAAGTGCGGCACTCTGGATTCGGTCGTAATCTAGATCGTGATCGAGAAATTCGCTGAGCCCGTCTAGCGTGCGTCGGGGATCCTCTAGCAAATCTTCATAGTGAATCTCTATGTAGTCATTTGGAATATCGCGCCCATGACGCCGGCACTTTTGGACCATCCACTCCCAGTACAGCGCCGTCTCCTCCAGACTCCTTGGTCTCCGGCTCCAAGGAAACGGCTTGAAGTCGCCCAGTTTGCGCATTGACAAAGCAATATCTCTGCCATCGCGAATGATGTGAACAAAGAGCGCCTCGGGAATTTCCTTCTTGGCGGTCGCCACCCGCAAGACCGTATCTGGTGTGTAGAACGCCCACCGTACAACGTGTTGCTTTCTTGCAATCTCGTCCATGACAATACGCAGAAAATCACCGCCGCTGCGGCACTTCTCCAGCACCTTCGCGGTCAACTCCGCGCCGTCGAGCCCTGATCTTCGGAACCCCTCGCTCCTCAGCCATGCGGCGATCATTTTCTTTCGGTTTTCGAGCAGAGCCAGAGTTCCAAAGCGTGGAATGAGAACCTGATAGACAGGCAAACGCCCGCGGTAGACGGCGAATCCACCCGACGACAGCAAAGTGTCATATAGCAGATTCGTTCCCGATCTGGGGCAGCCAATGACGAAAACAGGACAGCGTCTTCGCTCGATCATGCGATTATCGAGGCGCTCCGTGGGTGTAAGAGTGTACGCACGATCCGCCATCACCTGTTATTTCCATTAATCGTCTTTTGGTGGCGCGGGTGACCGACGAAATGTTGTAAAAGCTCCCACACAAGATCGAGAACCTGATTGCCACCGCTGCTGCTGGTGTACTGCGGTAGGTCCCGCCCGATCGAGAGAAGAAAGCGATCTGGGACGGAGCGGGGCTTGGGAGCGTTCCACAAAGATGGACATAAGAAAGGGCTGACGCCAGTGAGCCTTGCTGAATACTGATGAGGTCGTACTTGCGCGTGCCTAAAACGAGATGCAGACGTATCCGAAAAACTGCTGATCGAGTCTGCACTCGCCACGCTGCAAACCAGCATGAAAAAGGTTATCACGCATCGCGCGTTGGATTCGCCGCAAGACATAGAAGCGCCCCGCAGAACAGTAACGCAAACGGCTTACCGTGTAAAGTTCCCATAACGCGGCACTAAGGGAATGGTTATCAGGAATGCAAAACACAGAGATGCCATTACTGGCGATGAAAGTTCTTTTTACATGAAAATTCTTTCACATTGACGCGAACAGCAATTGGGGGCACAATGACGGACATTTTCGGGTCAACGGCAAGTCTGCTCTAAGACATGGATGGGCTCTTCGGGAAGAATTACCTATAAACGATCAGGTCGACGATTAAAACAATGAAGCTAGACTGGAAGCAGATAACACAAACACAGAAGGCCTTGCACGAGACGGTTCCGTAGCTACTTGCCCTGATCGAGATAATAGTGGACGGAAGCGAGCGGAGAGTCTCTTGGGCTGGCTCGTAAATACAACCGTCTCCAATTCAACGATGTGGTTCCACAAGAGCACGGGAGAGAAGCCGGGACCAGAAGTTGTCGGCCACCGACAGCGCGTAGTGATTGTAGCGCCACGGATAGAGCGCTTAGTTGGGGGCCAGGAAGTTCAGGCCGACTTGCTGCTGCGATTGTGGCGCGACGATCCTGCCTTGCACATTTCGTACATTGGCACAAATCTCGCATTGCCGCGATGGCTCGAGCGCATCCCATATCTGCGCACGACGGTACGCTTCCCAATATATTTGGCTAAACTGCTGGTAGGGTTGCGAGAAGCCGAAATCGCTCACATTTTCTCGACGGCCTTCTCAGGCTTTCTCATCTCGACCGTGCCTGCCTACTGCGTGTCCCGCTTGTTAGGAAAGAAGGTTATAGTTAATTATCGGAGTGGGTTTGCCAAGAGGCACTTGCACGCTTCTTGGATTGCGCGCAGGATTCTGCAGAGCGCGGACAAGGTGCTTGTACCCTCAGAATATCTTGTTGAAGTGTTTCGTGAATTCAACATCATAGCGCAAGCGATCCCCAACCTCATTGACCTTACCCTTTTCTCGTACCGGGTTCGCGAGCCGCTTCGACCCTTCCTGCTGTGCTCACGAAACCTGGAGCCCTGCTACGGAATCGATTTGGTGCTGCGCGCTTTCGCGGAGGTCCAAAAAGTGTTCCCGGAAGCGCGGCTTTGGGTATTGGGAGAAGGATCACAGGAAATGGTAATTCGTGATCTCATCGCGGAACTAGGTCTGAAGGGAGTTGAAATGACGGGGAGAGTCCCAAGGGGAAATATCGGTCTCCTCTATGGCAAAGCCGATATTCTTGTCAACGCCTCTCGCGTTGATAACATGCCAGTGTCGATCTTGGAAGCGTTCGCGTCTGGGCTCCCTGTCGTGACCACGGATGCCGGCGGAATCCCCTACATTGTGCGGCACGAGCAAACTGGACTGATCAACAATACGGAAGACTGGAGGCAACTTGCGGCGAATGTGATTCGACTCCTCCAAGAACCGACACTTGCGCGCCGGCTCACTGAGAACGCATATCAGCAGTCGTTCAATTATCACTGGGGCACTGTTCGCCAACATTGGCTCCATCTGTATCGGAACCTCGATCGTCCGTCTCTGAATTGAGGGAGCTTATATTGTCCACCACGTATAAGACGCCGGTGTTTGTGGTTGGTTCGGCGCGGTCGGGGAATACGATGCTGTATAACATGCTACTCGCCTCGGGGCGCTTCCCATTGTACCGGACAGAACCGTGTGTCTTTGATCTGCTGATTCCAAGGTTTGGAGACTTTCGCAGCGTTGCCGCCAGGCGTAAGTTGATGCGCTTCTGGCTCCGTACGAGACAGTTTCGATGCTCCGGCTTGGATGCGCGTGAAATAACAGAAAGAATTCTGACCTCCGTCACCACGGGCGGGGAATTCCTGCGCACGGTGATGGAGGAAATGGCACGGGCAAGCGGCGTCCAGCGTTGGGCAGTGTGGGGCCCCGACAATCTTCTCCATATTCCGGCGATCAAACAGCAGATTCCGGACGCTGTCTTTATTCATGTCGTTCGAGACGGGCGCGACGTGGCGTGCGCTCTGGACAAGAAAGAGTTTATCCATCCTTTTTACTGGGACAGGAGTTATCGCCTGTATATCTCCGCTCTTCATTGGATGTGGAAAGTTCAAACCGGCCGTGGCTACGGCCGGGCCATCGGGCCGGACTACATGGAAATTCGCTTCGAGGATATGGTGCTCCATCCAGAGGAAGCGCTCGCAAAGGTCGGGGCGTTTATCGGCGAGAACCTAGTTTACGAGGAGATTCACAATGAGATGATCAGCGCACACATGGTTCCCAATACATCGTTTCCCGAGGAATGGAAGGATGGAGTGTTTCGCCCAGTGGGTCGCTGGAAGCGGCAGCTTTCGGATGACAAGGTTGCTCGGATGGAGGCTTTGATCGGTGAACTTCTGGTAGAACTTGGCTATCCGTTATCTTGCGCAGAAAGTACCTTACTCAGCTTCAGGCTTCGAACCATGCGAGCGACATATCCCGCCTTCTATCGATTGAAAGAGTGGCTCAAGACGGCGACCCCGCTCGGACGCTTCGTCAACATGAATCGCTTGCACATTGACGAATACGAAACTTTGAGCGACCACCAATAATGGAGCGGCCGATGGCGAGGGAGCCCGGCTTTCGTCCAGGACCGTCGTCTCTTATTTCAAGCGTAGGAGCTTCTGTGAATGCGGGATCGAACGATGGCGATGCTTTGTTTTGATGATGGGCTGTCCCGGGTCGGAACGAACGTTCTGTGCGGGCAATTAAGGTCCGTAAGCGGATGAGGACTTTTGATTCTGGGTCATCACGAGAATCGAGAATTATGAAAAGTGTAGATCTCGCCAACAGAATCGGCTGTGAGGGCTGCGCAGGCAGCGGCGTAGACGATGAGAAATCGGGACCTCCCACTGTCTTTCTCATGGCTAATCACTTCGAAACTGGAGGTACGGAAACGCAGTTCGTCCGTCTCGCAAAGACCCTCTCGCCCGAAAAGTTCCGCATCCGAATCGGTTGTATTCGACGACAAGGCCCACTTCTTGAGGCCCTTGAAGCAGCACGAATTGCTGAGTTTCGTTTGGACGGCGGATTCTTCACCTTAAACGCGCTACACTCCTCATGGGCGCTGGCGCATCATCTGCGTGAGAGCAGAGTGCAAATCGACCATTCCTTCAGTTTTTATTCGAATCTGCTAATGATTCCGATCGCACGCATGGCAGCCATCCCAGTTGTGATCGGCAGCCAGCGACAACTTGGAGATCTGCTCACACCCCTACAGCGACGCGCTCAGAAGGTCTGTTTTCACCTCTGCGATCGGGTTGTTTGCAATTCGCAGGCCGCGGCCGAATGCCTGCTCAGGCGTAATGGGGAGGACATGGAAAATCCAAACGTGGCCATCATTCCAAATGCGGTGTCGCAGGATTTTTTTGACGCGGCGGATGCCCGCCACAAGTGTCGAGCCGGCACGATTCCAACGATAGGGTTGATTGCACGAATGAACACTGGGGTGAAGAACCATGAGCTTTTTCTCTCTTCCGCCGCCCGCCTCTCTGCTAAGCAATTGCCGTTCCGAGCCCTTCTGATTGGCGACGGGCCTCGACGTAGCGGACTAGAAAAACTGGCGCAAAAATTGGATTTGGCGGATCGCGTGACGTTTCTGGGGGAGCGAAGGGACATTCCCCAACTTCTGGCGAGCTTGGACATTCTAGTGCTGACTTCCTCTTCCGAAAGCTCCCCGAACGTAATCGCCGAGGCGATGGCTGTCGGTGTTCCGGTGGTCGCGACGAAAGTAGGCGGCGTTCCTGAGCTTATCACCCACGGCAGGACCGGAATGTTGGTGGCGAGCGCAGATGAGGTCGAGCTTGCTGAAACATTGGAACACTGTCTTCGACACCCAGAAGTGCTTAAGAGATTAGCGCAGAGTGCCCGAGAATTCGCCGTCGGATACTTTAGCATCGAAGCCGTCCGGAATCGGTACGAGCGCCTCTACGACGAATGCCTGGAACAGAAAAGAGCTGGTCGCGGCAGAGTCGCTACATATCCCGGGTCGCCGTTTGTGCAGTAGAACCCTCCCAACTTCCCAACATGCTGTGCAAAGGCGCGACGCTCTTCTAGAGTGCCGCACCGGTTGGATTCAATCCGGGTGGGACCGGCCAACTGCTGCCCGGCTTCGTGGCGGTCGGATTCCATGTGCGTTGTTTCAGACGATCGCTCATTGCACCCCATGTCCTAGCCATCCGTCAGCAGATGCGAGACGATCTCTTTAATTCATGTCATTCGAGCGGACCAGACGTATCGTGCGGCCCTTTGCTCCGCGAGGGGGGACATTAACCCGTTTCTGTCGAACCGCCAAGCCCGGACGGCGCCGTCGGGTGGTCTATTCGACCCCTGCGAGGGAGGCATCGACAGCATCCACATCCGCGCCGATGTCCTTGCCGTCCGTACCAGCAGAGGCACCCGGGGAAGCCTTGCTGCAGCCGGGGGTGTTGGCGTGGCAGAGGCGCAAGTCCCTACTCACTCCATTTTCAAAGTCGCGTATGCCCGCCGCCTTGGGAGAGGAAACGACGATCGTTCCCTTTGGCCACCCGCCTTTGTCACCGATGATGATGTTCTTTTCAAATTTATAGTCAACGAAGCAGGCGAAGAGCACCGCCTCCGTACCCGCACGCTGCGCCGTATGCGCACAGTTGGCTTTGCCGCCTCCGATGGAGGAGAACTCCGCCTGCCTTTCGCCTGCCATAAATATGCTATTGGTAATACTGAAATTCCGAATTTTCTCTTCCTGGCGATCGCCCACGTAAAATAGTGGTCCTGTGACAAATGCGGTGATGTGATCGAAAGCAACGTCGTGCAACAATTCAGCATTGGAACTCACGACCGCAAATTCGCCCTGTCCCCTCCAGTCCCGGTCGTGAACTCCATCGACCAGTAAATCGTGAATGCTATACCGGCCTCCGTCCGCCGCTGCGCCTTCATTTGCCGAGTAAGCGTTGGCGATACCGATCACGCCGCCGACGTTCCGTATCCGGTTGTAACGCAGCGTGACGTCTGTAACCGCACACTTCGGGCACAGGTTGCCACTCTGATTTTTCGGCGTGAGCATGATCGAAAACCCAGTCTGAGTGAACCCGCCCCAGCAGTTCTCCATGAGATTCGCCTCGAAGAGCACGCGAATCCCGCTTTTCAACTCGAAGTGGTTTTTGACGATGGGAGGGTTGCCGGCGCCGAGCGGAGTGTATCCCGGTTCGCCTTCTTTCCAGAGCAAGGGTTTGAACAGATGATTGCGGCGAATTTCGATGTCGGTGGGATTGACTGTGGACTTGGCGCCACCGAACAGAATGTTTTCTCCCGAGGCCTCAACAAAGTTGTTGTATATCTTCAGCGTGCTGACGGGGAGGTCGCCATTTCCACCGCCCAAGGCGGACGAATCGGTGCAACTGCCGGTGCGGGCAATGCAAATAAATCCGCTGAGATAGGAGTTGATTACGGCGATGAATCGGGCGCCATGAATCATCCCAATCCCTTTGTTCATTTCCGCGCCTTCGGAGGCGTGTAACCAGTTGCGATCGAAAATGAGGTGATCCGAGCCCTCGGTGCTCACCAGGCGGGCAATATGCGCGTCGGGCTGAGAGACCCACTCTATGCCAATGAAGCGATAATGATCTCCAATCTGGGCTCCAGAGGGCGCTTTGACCACCAGGGTCGCCATCAGCTTCGCTGGTCCACCGGCGGGTTGGGCGAAGACGGGCCTGCCGGGCAGACTGGCAACACCGGCCCAGGCTGGTGAGACGCGGGTACCTTCCGGAGGCAGTTTCGCATCGGGCGTGTCGGTGCGAATGGTGATGTAGTGCTGGTCGTCGCATTTCTTTCCGGGCAAGTCTCTGATCTCGAATGAGGCGCCGGCGGTAAGCAGAAGGGTATCTCCACACTTCGCGGAATCCACCGCTGCACGCAGGTCGGAATTCGCAGCGACGCGAATCTCTTTTCCGGGAGACGGAGTTCCATCCATCGCTGTGTAGTAGCAGGAGGTCGGAAGTTGCGCTGGCCCATCGTTTACCCCGAACTTGGGGACGTCGCCCTTCCCACAATAGGCGTTTTCGGTTAGAGGAGGAGCGCTTTCAGTGCCGGCCGACACTGGGCCCGTAAAGGTAAGAACCGCAACCAGGGCGACGAGCGAACGAAACGCGGGTGAACGAAAGACGCGCGAATAAAAGATGAAGGAAGGAAAAACCGGGGAATCAAACCTGTGCGAATGCGCCCAGCGGGGACGACCAGAAAGTGAGGACACGACGTTAGTTTCTCCTAACCACACGCCCCTGTGGGTTTGAGTGAAGGCGGCTCTCGCCGAAGTGACTCGGAATTTCCTTTGGAGCCCAATAACGGCCACATTGTCTCCCCAATCGCTGTTCGCGTCAATGTGAAACAACTCCTACCATTATTTCTCCGCCTTTTGCGCATTTCCGCAATCCCTGACGCTTACCGATCAATGTCCAACGAGACGTTAAACTAACACTTCTCTTGGTATCGAAGATCGGTCAATGCTAAGGAGAGATAAAAATAATGCACTTACCTGCTCGACGAATCAGGGATGGAGGTCGTGAAAGCTGGGTTACCGCTAACCGCTCCGGCCGAGCGCCACTTCCCGGTCAACTGATGGACGGACAGCTAATGGAAAGGGTTGGGGAGATCGCTAAAGCCGCGAAGACATCCGAAAGGTGTCGCATAGCCATCGCAGACGGCACGGCGCTAATCGAGGCAAGTAAGTCCTTCCTTTAAAGGCAATCACCTTCAGTTCGATGGAGTACCTTTGTTAGGAACTGTAGAGAATGTCATCGGTCGGCCGTCAACGTCAGAGATCAGGGCATCGACCTTTGATCCCTTGCCCGAGATCTCTACTCTTTCCATGCCATTCTTTGTTTTCTTATATATTGCTCCATCGACAATGCTTCCCTGCTCCATGTTCGAACCCGTGATAAATAAACCACCTTCGCTCAGTGACTGGATAATATTCTCCACGGCATTCCTTAGCTGCGCCTCGGGAAAATAACCGTAGTTCAGCAAATTCATTGCCCGAATGATGTCAAAGCATTCTGTAGGGCCTGACAAAACATCGTAACTAGTAGGGTACCCAGACTTGTAGCTCTTTAGCAATGGCCGCGCATAGATGGCTGTCACGAGCAGTCGTATCAGATAGTTCAGAGGATAGAGTCTTCTGCTTTCTGCGCGGACAACGGTGAACACGAACGGCGGAGTAATAATCTGCAAGACATGTTGCTCGTCATCGATAATTAGCCGGCTCGTACTTTGCGCCCGTTTCAGAACATACAAATACGGCGCGTAATCCGACGATAAGAAGTCGAGACGCTGGCCATACCGCTGGTTCAGATGCTCATAAAGACCGCAGGATGTACGTCCATCCGATGCACCGATGTCATGAACGCGGAGATTTTGTCCACTAGAGAAGTTGGCAGCAATGGCCGAAAGAGACAACCGGTCGAATTCGACGAAGCGCCGCGCGTGGGTGCGTTTCAGAACTCCGTTCTGAAGGCGAAACCAGTGCAACATCCGTTCTTGGATTTGGTCGATCTCGGCACAGGGCAAATCGTCTAGTGCGTTATATAAATCCAGAGCTATGAATTTATGGCTATTAGGAAATCCTGCCAGGTTGGCCGGCGTCAGTTGCTCCTTCTTGAATAAACCCAGTTTGAACATGCAAATCCTGAGAGCCAATGCGGGATGCGTCCCGTAGAACGCCGAGGATTAAGCACGGGCCGCATTCGTGTTTCAAGTCTACGATTTTATTGCTCCTACAGTACAACATTACTAACAACCCAGGGTCGGTCACAATTTCTGCGCTAAGCGGAGGCGCCCCAACCTTACAATTCTTCAGTACGGACAGCGCACATACCGGAGGCACTGACACCGCCACAAAAAATGTCACGAGCTTTGGGGAATCCTTTTGCCGTACAAGGTGACCACTGCAAACTTTGGCTCCATCGAAACCTTTCCAAAGCTGGCCTGGTTTCACGGCTCCACAAGTCTCAACGCGGGTCGATATACCAGGGCCGGGGTCCTGCCCTTGAGGGTACGGGAAATCAGCCAACGATCGCGATCGAATGATCTTTCTTGTCAATTAGAATCTGATCAGAAAAGCAATGCCTGCGCCGAACCGAACTAGAGCGCCCACGACGGCTG
>CAVZPJ010000016.1:0-126856 GCA_963777035.1 uncultured Acidobacteriaceae bacterium
TTCGGCATCGGCTACTACGGGTTTTCTGACATTCCAGGGCTGATTCCGATCGAGTTGCCTGTACCCGGCGACACGATTGACAACCGGCAACTTGACCGCACACACACGGCCCTTCTCGTGGCCACCGACAACTGGAAGCTCAGCGAGCAGAGACAATTTTCCTTCTCCGGTTTCTTTCGAAACTACGCTCTCACGCTCCGCTCAAATTTTGGCGATGGCTTAATTCAACAGAGTGAATCGCGGAACGTCGCGGGTGGCGAGGCCACTTATGTCCAGAGCGTTCGACCTTGGCTTTCTCTGCTGGCAGGAGTAGACCTCCGTCGAGATGCACCCCGGAATCTGGATTTGAAGCACTCTCGATGATGCGGTGTCTTCCAGCCAATAACCAGCAACAATCTTACGCTGTCCTTTGTCGAGCCTTTTGTCTCCTTTGGATGGCAGCATCGGCAAGCACGTCCACTACGACTTGGGGGTTCGACAGGAGCAAGTCTGGATGGACAATCAGGACATTATCAATCCGCAGAATTCCTTCAATAAGCTTGCCACCTTGGCGCTTCCCAAGGGGACGCTCACGCTACTTCCACCGGATATCTCGTATCTTCCAACGATGGCGTTCAGCTACGGCGAAGCGTTTCACACCGAAGATCCACGAATCGGAACGGGCACAGGGCAACCCACCTTGCTGTCACGCTCGCGTGCGTACCAGATTGTGTTCTCCAAAGTGGTCAAGCAGACGCAACTCTACGTCACGCTCCGACGTGTGTCCAATTCCCAAGAGTTGGCGAAGATTGACCCTGACACCGGCCTACAGCAGATTGTCGCCCTTCCCTCAATAAGGTGCTTGCGGTTTCCCTGCAACGATTCTTCTCCCACGGGGCGGTCTACGTCTCCGATCCGCAGGCGGACGCCAGAGACATTCAGACAGGAGAGCCCGTGCCGGAAGCTCCACGCACGATCTGGGACGCTGTTGCCTCAGAGAATCAATTGCCGTTCCATTTCCAAGTGCGTGGCGAGTTCGAATACGTGAAAGCAAAGCCCCTCGGTGACGGTTTTACTGGCGTGCCGTTCGCGAGATCGGGGAGCGGTGCTGCGCCCATTCCTCGAGAACCGCATGTCAATCGGGGCGAACTTTCTGCTCGCCGGCGGATACACTGGTCAGACGACGGAGATTCTTGCGCTCCCAACCGATCCATCTCCGTTCGAGCGCGTCGTTGGGGTCCCTTTGAAATCCTACGTCAGTCTGAGTTGGACTTATTACTTTAGGAAGTAGAATCACCACCAGGTAGATCGCCATTCAAGGCCCACAAGCGCGGGAGTTCCAAGCTCTCGCCACGTCGTTCAGGGCAGGCTCAACAAGCAGATCGCTGGCGGTCTTAACGTCCACGAGCGCAGGGTAAAGCTGCACCGCACGCCAATTACGAGAAAATTACGCAGGCAATCCATCGCGGAACTCACGCGTCGGACCGACGAAGCGGGCATCCTCACCGCATTCGTACATACCTTCCCCTAAGGGCTGTAGTCAGCAATACCGCCCACTCCTATAGTGCTCATCAGAGTGCAGATGAGCAAAATCACTCGCATCTACGTCGCCGTTGTAGACGACGATGAAAGCGCTTGCCGGTCGCTCGGCAGACTCCTGCGCGCAGGGGGCTTTCAGGCGACCACGTATGACTCAGCGGAGTCGTTTCTGGCGGACAAGAATCGTCCTCAGTTCGGCTGTCTGGTACTCGACATCCAGCTCGGCGGAATGTCTGGGATCGAACTCGCGCAGAAGCTGGTTGGTGAAGGTGTTCGCACGCCAACCATCTTCGTCACCGCTCACGATGATCCTGAAGCACGGAGAGAGGCCGAAGCTACGGGTTGCGCGGCTTATTTCCGCAAGACCGATTCCGGTGCCAACGTGCTTGAGGCCATCCGGAAGGTCACGGTGTGAACTGCACCAGATCAGAATCCGCTATCGGCTTGTGCAAGAAGGATTGGTTGGTTACTGAATGGAGAAAAAAACATGAACTGGGACATATGCTTTCATAACCCAGCATGGTCGCTCTGGCGGTGTACTCGAAGCATGAAACGCCTTACAAGTCTGATGCCCTGTGCTAAACCCGCCCTCCTCAACGGAGGCATCTTAGCCCTAGCCTTTTCGTTCTTATTGACTGAGCCATTGATGGCACAAGAACAGACGCCTGTCGACGTGACGGGAACTGAGGTTGCGACGCAGGACACGCCAGTGGCAGCGGCCAATGCCGACGCGTTGCGAAAAGCGTCCCAGAACCCCGTCGCCAGCCTCATTAGCGTTCCTGTGCAGGATAACTTCAACGGAGGGATTGAGCCCGGGAACCGTACGCAGAATTTGTTGAATATTCAGCCTGTGATTCCATTAAAACTTAACGAAAACTGGAACCTGATCATTCGATGGATTACTCCGATCCTCTACCAGCCTTTACCTGCTCCGTCGCCTTTGCCTCAGATTGGCGTTTCTGGCCTGGGCGACATGCAGCCCACCTTCTTCCCGTCTCCGGCCAAACCCAGCAAGTTGATTTGGGGCGCGGGCCCGGTCATTCAAATGCCGACTGCGACCAGCCAGTACTGGGACAAGGGAAGCTTGCCCTCGGACCCAACATTGTCGCGCTGGTGATGCCAGGCAATTTCGTGATGGGTGCCATCGTCAACAACATCTGGTCGGTGGCCGGTAGTGGCAGCCGTCGGGACATCAATCAGATGCTGCTGCAGTACTCCATTAACTACAACATGAAAAAAGGCTGGTATGTGACCACCCAGCCCATTGTCACTGCCAACTGGAACACACCCGCGCCCAGCGGGAGCGTGTGGACGGTGCCATTCGGCGGTGGCGTGGGAAGAGTCATGAAACTCGGATTTCAGCCGGTGAATATCAACGTTCAAGCTTATGGCAATGCCGTGCACGTTCCGGGAGCTTCGTCTTGGGGCGTTCGAGGACAATTCACATTACTGTTTCCCAAGCTGACCAAGCAGCAACAGAAAATGATGCTGCAGAAAAAGCTGAAAGAAATGGAAGCGGCGCCACCGAACTAGTGATGCGATTGCCGGCGTAACCTCGCAAGATTTTCTTTGTGGGGGTGATGACATGCAGTGCATGGCGCGTTCTGGACGAACGAGACTAACTCGGTTACTTGAAAAGGAGAAGAGAGTATGAATCTCAGGTCCTATGCTCACAAACTCATGCTCGGAGCGATTGCCGCTTCGAGTTTTCTTACGGGCTCGGGCGCAATTGCACAAGCCCAAAGCAAACCAAGCAAGCCCAACGTTCTCATTATCTGGGGCGATGACATCGGCCAGTTCAACATCAGCGCCTACAACCTGGGCATGATGGGCTACAAGACGCCCAACATTGACCGCATCGCCCACGAGGGGGCGCTATTCACCGATTGGTACGGCCAGCAGAGTTGCACTGCCGGACGCGCCGCGTTCATCACCGGCCAGTCGCCCATCCGCACCGGCCTCACCAAGGTCGGACTGCCCGGCGCAAAGGAAGGTCTGACCAAGGCTGACCCGACTATCGCCGAATTGCTCAAGCCGCTCGGCTACACGACCGGCCAGTTCGGCAAGAACCACCTCGGCGACCGCAACGAGATGCTGCCCACAGTGCACGGGTTCGATGAGTGGCTGGGCAACCTCTATCACTTGAATGCGGAAGAAGAGCCGGAGAATGTGGACTACCCGAAGAATCCGGCGTTCAGAGCAAGGTTCGGCCCGCGCGGCGTCTTGCATTGCTTCGCGACGGACAAGGACGACACCACCGATGACCCGCGCTTCGGCAAGATGGGCAAACAGAGATGTGAGGACACCGGCCCGCTGACCCGCAAGCGCATGGAGACGATTGACGACGAAGTCACCGCCGGAGCGATCAAGTTCATGGACAAGGCGGCGAAGGCACGACAAGCCGTTCTTCATTTGGTGGAACTCCTCCCGCATGCACACCTACACACACCTCAGCCCGAAGTGGGAAGGCAAGACCGGCCTGGGTGTTGAGGCGGATGGCATGGTGGAGCACGATAGCGACGTTGGTGAATTGCTCGACGAGTTGAAGAAACTCGGCATTGAAGACAACACCATCGTCATGTATTCCAGCGACAATGGTGCGGAGTTCTTCCTGTGGCCCGACGGCGGCACGACGAAGTTCCGCGGCGAGAAGAACACGCAATGGGAAGGCGGCTACCGCGTCCCCTGCATGATTCGCTGGCCCGGCGTCATCAAGCCCGGCACGATAATCAACGACATTGGCGCCCACGAGGACATGATGCCGACAGTGCTGGCGGCGGCGGGTGATCCTACCGTCAAAGAAGACCTGTTGAAGGGCAGGACGATCGGCGACATGACCTACAAGGTCCACCTCGATGGCTACAACCTAATGCCGTTCTTGAAAGGCGAGGTGGCCGAATCTCCGCGTCACGAGTTCATTTACTGGACCGACGGCGGCAGTGTGGCGGCGCTGCGCTACAACAACTGGAAGATGACGTTTCTGCGGCAAAATTCCATAGGATTCAAAGTCTGGGAAACCCCGTTCGAGGAACTGCGCTGGCCAATGCTGGAAAATCTGCGTATGGATCCGTTTGAGCGAGCCAATGACGAATCCACCAGCTACATCGATTGGGTCGGACCTCGCATGTTCATGCTGGCACCCGCAGGCGCCTACGTCGGGCAGTGGTTGCAGAGCTTCCGCGAATTCCCACCGCGAATGAAGCCGGGCAGCTTCAGCCTCGACCGCGTGATGGAAGCCGTGACCTCGCCCCCTAAAGGCAGCAACTAACCCGAAGTCGGCTCCGGGCCTTCGGGTCCGGGGCTGGCTTTTCCACATATGGCGGCGCGATGATCGCATGGCGGGCCGCCGAACCCCGACAAGGTGGAACTATGAAGCATGGCCGAATCAGATCCGGACCCATACGCATGAAACCGAAGAATCAAAGCAAATCACAGGCCCAACCAGCGCATTCGATACTCAGACGCTCATTGTCGATCGTTTTCGCCATGGCCGCACTTGCAGTGGTTGTGGCTTTCGGCGTATTCCGGTCGTTGGTTCTTGCGCCGGGCGCCAAGGTGGAAGCGAGCCCGCCAACGTCTGCGGCCGATAAGACTGCGACTTTCGGTCCCATAATTCCCAACACGACTCCAGTGCCCGCATCGTCACCACGCGGTATGGCATGGATTTCCGGCGGGGAGTTCTCGATGGGAGCAATGGACCCACCGGCCACTACCGATGCTGGCATGCACGCGGCGGCCGATGCCCGGCCGATCCACCGCGTCTATGTGGATGGCTTCTGGATGGACAAGACTGATGTAACCAACGAGGAGTTTGCCCGTTTCGTCAAGGCGACGGGTTACGTGACCATTGCGGAGCACGCTCCAGCGCGGAAGAATTTCCCGGCGCGCCGCCGGAAAACCTGGTAGCGGGGGGCGTCGTTTTCTTGCCACCCGATCATCCCGTGCAGCTTAACAACCATTTCCAATGGTGGTCGTACGTAAAAGGCGCGAACTGGCGCCATCCCGAGGGTCCCCAGAGCAATCTCAAGGGACGCGAGAAATATCCGGTCGTGCAAGTTGCCTACCCGGACGCCCTCGCATATGCGAAATGGGCTGGTAAGCGTCTGCCGACCGAAGCCGAGTGGGAATTCGCGGCGCGCGGAGGTTTGGCCGGAAAGTCCTATCCGTGGGGCGACGATTTCCAACCGGGAGGCAAGTGGATGGCAAACACCCACCAGGGACACTTCCCCGACAGCGATACTGGAGAAGACGGCTACATCGGAATCTCTCCGGTCGCGCAGTTTCCGCCTAATCGCTATGGCCTATATGACATGGCGGGCAATGTTTGGCAGTGGACCAGCGACTGGTATCGTCCCGATTACTACCAGCAGTCAGCTACCCCAGCAGGCGTGACGCGAAATCCGCAAGGGCCTGACACACCTTTTGATCCCTCGGAGCCAAAAGAGCAAAAGAAGGTTCACCGTGGCGGATCGTTTTTGTGCACCGACCAGTATTGCGCGCGTTACGTAGTGGGAACGCGAGGGAAGGGCGAAGTCACCACTGGGACCAATCATCTCGGCTTTCGCTGCGTACGGCCGGTAACTGTAAGTCCTGTGAAGTCGGATTCTCGAAAGCCTTAGTGGGTAAGCAGCATCAGGCGAATGAGTAGCCCCAGAAACAGGGGACTCAGTCGGCGGCTGCACAATATGCAAGTGCAACCGAATCACGCTAAGGCGCCCTACAGCCAGCAATTGGACACCTTCAAGCGAGGATTGGCGGCGTGAATGAATTCGCGCGGATATTCGGGGCAAATAGATGCAACAGAGGGCAAACGTGAAAACAAAGCTCCAAAACCTCCTCGCCGCGGCGCTCGTTTGCGCGCTGGCGGTAACTGCATTTGCCAGTACAGATCCCAAGATCGAAAAGAAGCAGAAGGATATTCGCGATATGGCGCAGAGCACCCTTCAGCGCCTCTACAAAGCAGAGCCCAAGACCAAAGCAGTGGTCGCGGGGGCCGCGGGGTATGCAGTCTTCAGCAACATGGGCGTAAAAATTCTGGTCGCCGGCTCCGGAAACGGAAAAGGCATCGCAGTAAACAGCAAGACCAAGCAAGAAACTTTCATGAAAATGATCGAAGTCCAGGCCGGGCTCGGCATGGGCGTCAAGAAATTCAGCGTGATGTTCGTATTTGACAACGAGAAGGCGCTTAACGGCTTCGTGAACTCCGGTTGGGACTTTGACGGCCAAGCCACCGCTGCCGCGAAGAACGGCGACAAGGGTGCGGCGATGGTGGGAGCGGCGTCAGTCGCGGACGGCGTTTGGATGTATCAGCTCACTGACAAGGGTGTGGCGCTTGAAATCACCGCGAAGGGCACCAAGTACTACAAAGATGGTGATCTGAATTGAAGAGATCTCGTTTCATAGTGGCAGTCGGAGTGGGTATGACCGTCATTCGTACAACCTGAGAGATGCGACGGAGCAGATATTCTTTTGCGAGGCAACATGGCGATAGCAAAGATTGAAGCACTACCGACGTTTGATTTGGGGACAAAGATGGTTGCGTGGAAGCAGCGGCACGCCGAGGGCAAGGAACTGCGCCGGGCGATCCCGCGTGAGTCTCATGCGGCATGGACGCCCGGCAAGGCAAGGCCGGATCCGCTGAAACTACTGGCCATCAGCAATAAGGGCAGGCAGGCCCATCTCATCCCTCTGCGTATGGGACGCATGGCTGCCTCGCCCTTCGCGTTTCTGCGCGGCTCGGCGTGTGTGATGGCCTCGGATCTCTCCACTGGTCCCATCTCCGGCATTCCCGTGGTCATGGACGGCGACGCCCACATCAATAACTTCGGAATGTATGGCACGCCCCAGCGGGAAGTAGTTTTCGACTTGAACGACTTCGATGAGGCCACCATCGGCCCTTGGGAGTGGGATCTGAAGCGACTGGTCGCGAGCGTCAACGTCGCGGGCCGGCAGAATGGCCTGAATCGACGCGAGAGATCGGCGGCAGTACGGCGCGGCGTGGAGGGCTATCGATTTAACGTCAATCGTCTGCAGAGCATGGGAGTGCTGGACGTGTGGTACCTGCACGCCTATCCCGGACGCGACAACCCGATCAAAAAAGTCGACCCGAAGTCCCAGGCGGTTTTCGCAAAGACAGTGGCCAAAGCACTGCGCACCGACAACCGCACCCTCATGCCAAAGGTCGCTGATCAGCACGGGAACGGAAAATGGACTTTCCGAAACGATCCGCCCGTTCTCACGACGGTCCCTCGTGCGATCAAGGAGGGAGTGATCGACGTACTGAATCGCTATTCGCGCACCCTGTCGCCGGATCGGCGATTGATGCTGGGTCGCTATCATGTCGAAGACGTAGCCCACCGTGTCGTGGGGGTCGGTTCGGTGGGTACCAGGGCCTATCTAGTACTGTTGTTCGGGATTGGTGACGACGATCCCTTGTTCCTGCAAGTGAAGGAATCGGTGGTACCCGCCCATGCTCCATACCTTCCGCCTCTCCCCGAAGATATCCGTCATCAGGGCAAACGCGTTGTCATTGGGCAACTCGCGCTGCAAGCCTCTTCCGACCCAATGCTGGGCTATACCGAGTGGGACGGGCGGGAGTACATGGTTCGGCAGATGAAGAACTTGAAGGCCTCAGTTCCAGTCGAATTCCTTACGGGCGAACCGTTCAACTTCTACGCATGGCTCTGCGGGGCCATCCTCGCCCGAGCCCATGGGCGGACGGGAGATCCAGCGCGAATCGCCGGCTACTGCGGCAACTCGACGGTACTGGACGAAGCTTTGGCCGAGTGGGCCGAGAGTTACGGAGATCAGACGGAGCAGGACCACGCCAAATTGGTAGCGTCCATCGAGCGAGGGGATACGAAAGCCGATATCCAGTCGAACGATGGGAGTTAGGGAGACCGACATTGGGTTGACCTCGGACAACCGTCATTGAACCGTTACAATTCCAGTTGCGAGTTATCGCCTGTCAGTTAATTCTACGCGGCGAAGCTTGGTGGATCACCAAAGATCAGCTGTTCTAGAAGGCAACCTGTAGGATTGTGCAGGTGTGCCATAAGTGTGCCGTACCATTCGATCCCGTGTGCGCTAACTCGCTTCTTTTCAATACCAGACCAAATTGCTCCCGTGCGGGCTTGGTTGTGGGTAAGTTATTGACTCTTAAAGGTGCTAAAGCGTGGAAGGCTCCTCCAAACTCGCCTACTCTTAATCAGTAGGTTGAAGGTTCGATTCCTTCCGCGCTCATCACTTTTTCACTACCCGTTAACAGCTAAAGGAACGTCGCCGGCCTCTAAGATGGGCATCATTGGCAACGTATTGCGCCGCAATGCATCCACCTATACGTGCCGGAAAGGCTCCCCATTTCAGAACGCTCAATCGATGCTGACGCACGGGGTACCCCTCAGAGTGTCGCTCATGGCTGGCCGGAAATTCACGATTACGGAATTATTGGAGACTGCCGCTCGACAGCATTGATTTCGCGAGGTGGTTTCATCGACTGGCTGTGTTGGCCCAGATTCGATAAGCCGTCGATTTTCGCGGCGCTTCTGGATCGGGAGCGGGGTGGGCATTGGGGCATCTCTCCGGTGGGAACGTCGACCATCGAACGGCAATACGTGCCGGATTCGAATGTGCTTGAAACCCGCTTCGCAACCGACTCTGGCAGCGCCGTTCTGACGGATGCGATGCCTGGGATCTCAGGGGCTTCTCAGCAGGGCGCCCTGCGACCGGAGCACGAGATTATCCGCAGGGTGGTGTGCGTTACGGGCGAGTTGGAGGTCGAGGTTGAATTCTCGCCCATGGCGGAGTACGGCGAGCAAAGGGTGCAGATTTGCGATCGAGGAATTTTGGGACTGAGAATGGTAGTGGGAAAGGGTGTTTATTGGCTGCGGAGTAGTTGCGCGTTATCGGTTGCGAATGGAGTCGCTCACGCTCGCGTTGTGCTACGAACTGGCGAAGCATTACGCTTCTCGTTTACATATTCGGAGGAGGCGCCTGCAGTGCTGCCGCCGCTTGATTCCTCGCAGGATGATCGCATCGACCAATCGGTCACGAATTGGCAACGGTGGGTCCGCCACGCCACCTACGATGGCGCGTATCGCGATACGGTGGTCCGCAGCGCGCTTGTCCTAAAGTTACTGAACTATGTCCCCTCGGGTGCGATTATCGCCGCTCCCACTACGTCGCTTCCGGAACGTGTGGGCGGATCTCTCAACTGGGATTATCGCTACTGCTGGTTGCGTGATGCGTCGTTCACCATCCGCGCATTACTGGATCTGGATTATTGGGATGAAGCCGAAGATTTTCTTGACTGGCTGCTGCAAGCGACTCGCTTGACGCAACCGAAGCTCAGCATTATGTATACGGTCTATGGCGATAAGGCGCCGGCGGAACGCGAATTGAAGTATCTGAGCGGATATCGCGGGTCGCAGCCGGTGCGCATCGGAAACGCGGCGCGAGATCAATTGCAACTTGACGTTTACGGGGAGGTCATCGACGCGGCGGCACAGTTCGCATTCCATGGCGGGGTGCTCGACCGGGACATGCAGAAGGCATTGCTAGGCTTGGGAAATTATGTAGCGAAGCACTGGGATCAGGCAGACGAGGGCATCTGGGAGCCGAGGTGGGGACGGAGGAATCATACCCATTCACGGCTCTTGTGTTGGACGGCACTGGACCGGCTGATCCGCCTGAGCGAGCGCGGTATGTTGGGGAGAGCACCGGTCGAGCGCTACAAAGAGCATTGCGAATCGATCCGGCGCCAGATCGAGAGGCGAGCGTGGAATGAGCAATTGCAAAGCTATGTGAGCGTGCTCGACGGTGATGAACTCGACGCCAGTCTGCTTCTGCTTTCCTGGTACGGCTTCGAAGAGGCGCGATCGCCCAGGATGCGGGCGACTTACCGCGCAATCCGCCAGCGGTTGGGGACTACTGACGGATTGCTGTACCGTTACGACAAAAGCGTAGAGGGCACGTTCGCGATCTGCAGTTTCTGGGAAGCGGAATATCTTGCGCTGGGCGGAGGTTCACTGGCAGAGGCTCGGCAACTGTTCGAGCGACTAACGAAATATGGAAACGATTTGGGCTTATACGGCGAAGAGATTGATGCCAACACTGGCGAGGCATTGGGAAATTTCCCCCAGGCATTCACTCATGTGGGCCTGATCAGCGCAGCGTTGTCGATTCTGCAACGGGAAAAGGGAGAACAACAACTGGCACATCGCCCGCCCGAAGCAACCAAACAGACTTCATCGGAGGGCAGCTCTTGAACTGGACAAGCTGGTTGCTGTCAGGATTTCTGGCGACACTCGCGTTGTCAACCATGCTAGCGGCGAGCCAGGGGTTTGGCCTGACGCGAATGAATTTGCCGTACCTGATTGGAACTTTTGTCACACCGCAGAGGGAGAAAGCAAAAGTTTGCGGTTTTCTGCTCCATCTGGTGAACGGCATGGTGTTTTCCATCTTATACATATTAGTATTCGAGGCGCGCCACTTGGCGAACTGGTGGTTTGGTGCGCTTCTCGGATTAGCCCATGCTCTGATCGTTCTGACCCTGGGGATGTCGCTAATGCCTGGGTTGCATCCCAGGATGGCTAGTGAACAACACGGCCTGAACTCAAATCGGCAACTGGAGCCGCCCGGGTTCATGGCATTGAACTACGGAATCCGAACGCCGGTTTCTGTATTTCTGGCCCATGCCGCATTCGGGGCTATATTGGGGTCGCTCTATCAACTCACGAATGCTGCCTAGTATTGGAGAAGGGTGAAAGCGCTCAGCATTCTCCTGGGCTGCAGGAACAACCATGCGCGTCCGCGCAATTTGCTTTATAGTTTTCAGTCAACTGGCCGGGTAAAGGGAAGACGGCCCGCAAATGTATCCGCGATCATTTCACTATCATCGGGCGGGATCACTAAACGAAGCGGTGTCGATGGCCAGCCAACTGGGCGAGGGCGCGAAGTTTCTGGCTGGCGGGCAGAGTCTGATTCCTCTGCTTAAGCTTCGCTTCGCTAATCCTGAGCACCTCGTTGATTTGAACTTCATTCCAGGCACCTCCTTTATTAAGGAACATTCGGGAACACTTCGGTTCGGAGCGATGACGCGGCATGGCGAAATCGAGCGTTCCCCGCTGGTAAGAAACATTCCCGTGTTGCACGACTGCGCCGCTGGAATTGCCGACGTGCAGGTTCGAAACCGGGGAACGATCGGGGGATCGCTGGCTGAGGCCGACCCGAGCGGTGATTGGGCCAATGCCTTGATTACGCTCGACACTACGGTTCACTGTCTTGGGCCCGGCGGTGCGCGCTCTATTCCATTGAGCGACTTCATCACCGACGCATATACAACCGCGCTTGCGCACGACGAACTGGTGACGGAAGTCGAAGTCAGGAGACCGCCTTCGGGCAGCGGAGGTGCATATCTGGCGTTCAAGCGAAGTGCTCCCGTATATCCGAGTGCGAGTACTGCGGTGCAACTAACGCTGACGGACGGTGTGTGCCAATCGGTCGCGATTGCTTTGGGCTGCGTTGGATTAACCGCGATTCGCGCAACCGAAGCGGAGACGTCGCTTCGCGGAAAAAGTTTGGACGACAAAACGATTGCGACCGCTGCAGAGGCGGCGCGCGCGGCTGCCGACCCGCAGTCGGACACGCGCGGGTCGGCGGAGTACAAACGTCAACTGATTGTGGCCCTGGTAAAGCGAGCAGTTCAGATCGCCGTGCGCCGCGCTCGCGGAGAACAAATCGAGGGTGCCCATCTTTATGCCTGAAAGCATGCCCGAAATCGTGGCGCAAACGGCAGCTGTGCAAAAAGTCGCCGTCAACGTCGTCGTGAACGGTAGGCCGTATGTGCGGCAGGTCGAGCCGCGCATCTTGCTGGTCGAATTTCTGCGCGAGGCATGTGATCTCACGGGAACACATGTAGGATGCGATACGACATATTGCGGCGCTTGCACCGTGCTGATGAATGGGTTGGCGGTGAAATCATGCACGATGTTTGCGGTGCAGGCGGACGGAGCGGAAATCACAACGGTCGAGGGTCTGGAAAAAGATGGCAAGCTTCACCCCATTCAAAAAGCCTTTGGCGATTCGTACGGCTTACAGTGCGGATACTGTACGCCGGGGCTGATGCTCTCTACCCATCAACTGCTGTCGGAGAATCCTGAACCCACCGAAAAAGAAATTCGCAAAGCGATCGCGGGAAACACTTGCCGCTGCACAGGATATATGAACATCTTCAAGGCCATCGAGCTTGCGGGCCGGAACATGAGAGGGGCTTGATGGCGATCAAGTTTTCGGGGGTATTCGAAGTCAAGAAAAATCCCGAAGAGGTTTATGATTTTCTGACCGAGCCAAATCGATTTGCGGCACTGCTTCCGGAATTTCAAGGATTGTCGGTGCAGGACGCCACGCATTTTACGATTAAGGTGAACGTGGGCGTCTCCTATATCAAGGGGACGGCCGGAGTGAAAATGGAACTGTCGGAGGCTGAGAGGCCGCGGCGCGCGCAATATAAAGGACAAGGGGTCGCGGCTGGGGGGAACGTCTCGGTGGTTGCGAGCTTTGACCTCACGCCCACAGCATTCGGAACGAGTGTGAATTGGCAGGGGGAAGCTCAGATCTTTGGGCGCCTTGCGTCCGTGGCAGGCGGATTACTCGAACCCCTGGGCAAAAAGCAAATTCAAAGATTGATCGACGGATTGCAAGGCGCACTGAGCGCGGGGACAGCGGTTCAACCGATCCAAGAAACGCGGGCCGCAGAACAAAGTGTTGTACCAGCAGGAAATGAGGCGGTCGAAAAACTTGACTGACGATAACAATAACGGCGGCAGAGGCTGGGTGGGCGCCTCGCTTCCCCGCAAAGAAGAAGACCGCCTGTTGCGCGGACGAGGTAAATTCGCCGACGATATCAAGCTTCGTGACATGCTCTATCTTCGATTTGTACGCTCTCCTTTTGCGCACGCCAGGATTGTCAGCGTGGATACGTCCGCTGCCGAAGCATTGCCGGGCGTAGTATGCGCTCTGACAGGCGAAGAAATTGCAGCACAGACGCAGCCATTTATTGAAATCGGTCCAGAACACGCGCAGAAGATTCGCGACTTCCCCATGGCTGTCGGCAAGGCACTCTATCAGGGGGAACCCGTTGCCGCCGTAGTTGCGGAATCTCCGGGACTGGCTGACGATGCGGCGGAACTTGTGCAAGTCGAGTACGAACCGCTCGAACCGGTCGTCGAAGCGGAACAGGCGCTTACCGACCAGAGCATTCTCCACGAAGAAGCGGGCACGAACCGGGTGTGGAATGGGGTCTGGGAATACGGCGACGTGGAGCGCGCTTTCAAAGATGCCGCATTTGTGGTCGAGATCGACCGGTTGCACTTCCATCGATTTTCATCCACCCCGCTCGAAAATAATGTTGTAATCGCGGAATGGAACCCAAAAGACGATCGTATCTATTACTGGTGCAATAATTCATTTCCGTCGTTTGCGATCCAATTTCTGGCCGCGCACCTGAAGATTCATATTGACAAGATTCGGGTGCAGACATTCGATATCGGTGGGAGCTTCGGCATCAAGATCACGAGTTATCCGCAGATGGCCGTCTGCGCGCTGGCTTCCAAGAAAGCCGGTGGACGACCGATCAAGTGGGTCGAAACTCGCTCTGAACACATGGTTTCGAGTGCTCACGGAAACGAGCGCACATTTCGTAACACGCGAGTCGCGCTCGACAAAGACGGCGTGATTACCGCCATTGACTCGCGCCACATCGACGACTGCGGTGCCTATCCCCGCTATGAACCCCTGGGGTGCGTGATTTGGTCGCAGGTTTTCTGCGGGGTCTATCGCTTCAAGAATGCTCGAATCGATTTCTGGCAGGCGGTCACGAATAAGTGCCCTGTCGGTCCGAATCGCGGGTATTCACGCATGCAGCATTTATGGTTTCTGGAGCGAGTGGTTGACATCTGCGCGCATGAGATCGGCATTGCAGCCGACGTGATGCGCCTGCGCAATTACATTCGCCCGGAAGAGTTTCCCTACGTCACACCCAACGGATGTGTTTATGACTCCGGAAACTATCCCAGGATGCTCGAAGTCGCGAAAGACTTGATCGGTTGGAAGAGCTGGAAGCAGAAGCAGGACGAGGCGCGCAAAGAAAGGAACGGCCGTCTTATCGGGATTGGAATCGGCACCACGCTTGATTCCGGCACCAATAACTTCGGTCAGTCGCAGATCATCAATCCCTATGCGCCGTTCTCCGGGAATTCGCAGGGCGCGAACTGTAAACTCGATATCTACGGAGAAGTAGTGGTGGCCCTCGGTTCGTGTCCGCAGGGACAGGGACATGAGACGACGGCGGCGCAAGTTGTCGCCGACGTGCTGAAGATTCATCCCGACATGATCACGGTCCGCACCGGTTTCGATACCGAGCGCAACGTGCACACCGGGATGTCGGGCACGTACGCCAGCCAGTTTGCGGTGTCCGGATTGTCGGCGGTGCATGGCGCGGCGCAAAAACTCAAGAGTGAGATGAAGCGGCTGGCTGCCTTTGGTCTTGAGACGAAAGAAGAGGATCTCGAATTCGGAGTGGGACAGCAAGGCCCGGAAATCAAGGCCATGAGCTCCGGGAAATCCATCAACTACTGGAGCCTGGCGAATATTGTCAATGTGAACAGTGCCGTGCTTCCGGCTGAGCTTTATGACGTGACGCTCAATTGCCGATATGTCTGGCGGGCGCCGTTCAAGGTTCCCGACACGAAAGCGAAATATGGCAGCCTTACCCTGACTTATGCTGCGCAATTGCACATCGCGATTGTAGAGATAGATCGCGAAACATTTGTTCCGAAAATTCTCGATTATGTTGCGGTGGACGATTGCGGGACGGTAATCAATCCACCGATCGTCGAAGGGCAGGTGTATGGAGCCACTGCCCATGGGATCGGCGCTGCGTTGATGGAAACTTGCGTGTATGACGCCGTTGGGAACATGATGACGAGCACCTTCAGCGATTACACTCCAATCACCTCGATGAACATTCCGAAGATTAAGTATGGGCACACGACAACGCCCTCGCCGCACAGCTATAGCGGTGCGAAAGGTATGGGCGAGGGGGGCGCGGCCCCGGTGCATACGATTTCGGCGGCGCTGCAGGATGCGTTATTCTCGCGGGGCATCTTTATTAATGACTCTTTTAACAATGCCGACAGCATTTTCCGCTCGCTCATGAATCACGAAGGCGGACAACTCGCTGAGTTAGTAAAGTGGGAAAAGAGAATTTAGGGTGGAATGAAAAAGGTCTGCGTCATCGGTTGTGGGGCGATCGGCAGCATCTATGCCGCGCACCTGGCGCGTGTGGCTGAGGTCTGGGCATTGGTTCGCCGCGATGACCACGCTGCCGAGCTCAATCGTCGCGGTATTTCCGTCACCGGAAACCATAACTTTACTGTCCCGTTGAGGGCTACTACCGACCCAAAAGACTTGCCCGATTGTGATCTCGGCATCGTCGCGACGAAGGCCACTCAGGTCAAAGAATCATTTCGTCTAGTCGGATGCCGTTTCGATAAGGGAGCTGTCCTCTCCGCCCAGAACGGAGTGGGCAGCGAAGAACTCATTGCCACACTCACGCGCGGCTACGTCATCCGTGGCACCACTTTCATGAGCGGCACCCGCCACAGCGACACGCAAGTGCAGTATGAACTCGACACACCAACCTGGATGGGCCCCTTTGAACCCACTGGCACCCCATACCCTGTAGTTCAAGAAGCCGCGGCCCTGATTGTGGCTGCCGGACTTAAAGCTGAAGCACTCGAAGATGCCCGGCCGGCACAGTGGTCAAAGCTGATTTTTAATTCGTCGGTGAATAGCGTATCTGCTCTTACGGGCCTGCCTCATTCGCCGCATTTTTCCGACGAATTGAAATTTGCGGATCTCGGACATATGCTGCACGCGCTGATCGACGAGGGCAAGAGAGTGGCCGAAGCAGCGGGTATTCGGCTGCATGAAGATCCCTGGGAAATGAACCGAGTTGGCTCCATGACCAATCATCCGCCCTCGATGCTTCACGATGTCCGACACCGGCTGACCACGGAAATCGATTTTCTTTCTGGTGCGATAGCTCGCGAAGCAGAGCGCGTTGGTGTCCCGGCGCCGCTGCACACCGCGGTTTATCGGCTCATCAAGGGAAAAGAAGCTGCCTGGATTTTTCAGGGTGAAAATAAACCGGTAAGTGTGCACTGAGATCGCTATCACCATGGCTTGGCCCGTCGACACAACGAAGCTCGATCGCGTTCGCGCCCTGATGCGAGACCAGGGTTTCTCCGCCCTCATCTGCCGCGCGCCAGATAATGTTCTCTACCTCACCAACTACTGGTGCATGAAGGGATATGACGCCGTTGTTTTCCCGCGCGATGGCGAGCCGACGCTGATTGCGCTCGAGCCCCAGCAGGCCGACGCGGAGCGGAACTCGTGGACCAAAGACATTCTTTACTTTAAGGGATATGACGAGCATGATCCGCGGCCGCCACAGTTCCGCGCGTGGGATCGCGCCTACGAGGTTCTTAAGCGACGTGGCCTGACCGACAAAGTTGCCGTCGAACTCAATATGGGCACGCAATCCGCCGACCGCATGGTTGGTGAACCGACCACGTTCATGCAGTCGTATTTCGAATCGTTCAAGAAATTCTGCGGCGAGGTTGTCGACGCCACTCCACTTCTCAACGAAGCTCGCGCGATCAAGACGGATCAGGAAATCGAGCGTATGCGTCTAGCCAACGAACTCGCAGCCCTGGCCATGGATTACACTCGCGAACACATACATCCGGGCATGAAAGAGAGTGAAGTGGGCGCCATGTACGAAGGTTTCGTGCACGGAACTGGCGTCGGCTACAAGGGTAAGGTCGAGATGGCGCGCGCCTTTACGCTGGTCTGGTCAGGCAAGGGAATTGCCACGTTTACGGCGACGGGCGATCGTCCGATCCAGAAAGATGAGCCGACGCTTTTCGAAATCTGGGTTTGTGCTGATGGGTATTGGACAGATCTCACAAAGAATGCCTGTCCCGGAGAATTGAAGCCTGAGTATCACAAGTTGCTTGACCTGCTGCTCAAAGTTTTCGGAGCCGCCGTTTGTTTCGCGCGCGATGGAGCCAGCTTTCCTGAACTCGACAAGTTCGTCCGGGCTCGGATTGCCGAGGGTGGCTATCCCGGGCAGCCTTCGCATCCCATTTGTCACGGTGTCGGGGCGCGTGCTCACGAATGGCCTTACGCTCACCAGGCGGGTGGCGGCACGATTAAAAAGGGAATGGTGCTGGCGATTGAGCCCGGTGTTTACTGGCACGGCGGTGGGGGTTTGCGATTGGAGGACAATTTCTTGATCAGCGAGACTGGCAACGAGAAAATGTGTACCGATCCGGATGATTTCCGTCTGGCAAAACGTTATTGAAGATTGAGAACTGAAACTCCAGGAACAGAGAACTCATTAAAGTGCCGATTGCGAACACAAACTCGAAGCAGGCGCTCGATTCCAAACTGGTCGACCGCATTGTCGCCGAAGTTCGCGAGGAAGAGATCGTTTCCATGTCGAGCGACGTGATTAACATCCCCAGCCCGACCGGCGAAGAATTGCAGATGGCGCAATACATGCAATCCGCGCTGCAAGAGATCGGACTCGACATCACGTGGCAGGAGGTTGAAGAAGCGCGCGCCAATGTTGTCGGCCGTTGGAAGGGCGTGGGCGGCGGCAAGAACCTGATGTTCAATGGCCACATGGATACATCCAATACCGGGCACGAGGAATTTCTCACCGGCATTGGTTATAAACCGAACGCCATGGTGAAGGATGGCTTCATCTACGGGCTGGGCATCTACAACATGAAGGGCGCGCTCGTTTGTTACACCCATGCCGTGAAGGCGCTGCGGCGCGCCGGTGTGCGCTTGAAAGGGGATGTGATTATTGCCGCTGTCGCGGGGGAAATTGAAAAAGCGCAATGGGGCGAGTTCAAGGGCAAAGAATACCGCGGCTATGGATGCGGCACCCACTACCTCGTGAATCATGGAGTACTGCCCGACATGTGCATATTGGGCGAGCCGACCGACATGCATGTCGTTCTTGAACATTTCGGCTCCATGTGGGTACGCATCTCGTGCACTGGAATTTATGTGCATAGCGCATTTTGCGAGGGCCGCGAAGAGATGAATTCTATTCGCCGCATGGCCGAACTTATGCCGCCGATCTTGAAGTGGATTGAACGATGGGAGAAAAAAGCGAGTTACGGCGGCAAGAAGGCCATTGTGAATCTTGGTGGCATCCGTGGGGGCCATGCCTGGCGGGCGAGTCGCACTCCCGAGAAAACTGATCTCTTCCTCGACGTGCGCGTTCCGCCCACGATTCCCATGACAGCAGCGCGTCGCGATATTCAGCGCCTCTTCTTCTTGCTGGAGAGAGCGCATCCTGACTGGGGGCTGGAATTCGAAACTTACGTTTCGGTTCCGGGGGCGCGCATCAGCGAAGCGCACGAGATGATTTGCGCCATTGATCGCAATCATAAGCGGATCACCGGGAAAGCCGCCGAGAGGGAGGTCGTCACCTGGTGCTCCGATGCCAGCGTGCTCAGCCGCTACGGAATCGAGACGGTCAATTACGGTCCGTCCAGTGGTCCACGCGATAAAGAAGGGGAAAAAGTTCGCATTCAGACACTAATGGACATCACGAAAATATATGCGCTAACCGCCGCCGAACTATGCGGAGTGAGTAGCCGCTGAGGACTGTCTTGCCTAGTCAGAAAGAGATCGATCGCCGTTACAAAAACATACGATCCCGCATGCAGGGTGCGGACCTTGATGTTCTCATCGTATGCGGCAATCAATATGCGGGATTCGAGGGTGCTGTTTCTTACACATCCGGATTCGAGATTGTTCATAGATATGTTTACGTCGTCATACCGCTCGACGGTGAGGCTACGCTTGTTTTTCCACGGGAAGCACGCTGGATCGGCGACAAGAAAAAACCGTGGGTACAGGATCAGGTCTGGCCCGAGGTTCCGGGTCAGTGGCTGCGGGAGCAGGCGGTCGAGCGCAAGTGGAAACGGGTCGGCATTTTTGGAATGAACTTCGTCATGGCGGTCCGCGACTACCGCGAACTAGCGCAAGGTTCGTTTGAACTTGTGCCCTTTGACCAGGAATTTGACATGGCGCGAGCGGTGAAGAGCGACGAAGAACTCGTCGAGGTTCGAGACGCTACGGATATCGTGGTCGATGGCTTCTGGGCGCTGATTGAGGGCTACCAACCGGGGAAGACCGAAGCCGAAATTATGGCGCCCGCAGTCGAACGTTTCTTTGCTCGCGGCGCCGGTCCGCGCATGATGAACATTTTGCTCTCCGGCGAACATGGGGAGGCGAACGCTTATTTCAAGGTTCCAGGTCAGCGCAAAGTTTCAGGTGACGATCTTCTTCTGTATTCGCTGGAAGTCACGGGAACGGGCGGCTATTGGGTCGAGTTTTCTCGCCCACTGATCCAGGGCCGGCCGAGCGCGACCACACAGAAAATGGCTGAAGCTTATCCGCACGCGATGGAATCGGCTCGCAAGTTGATGCGTCATGGCGAACTTGCTTCCACCGTGCACCGCACCGTGGCCGAGATATTCGCCAAGCATGGTTTTGCACTCGGCCATCTCTCGGGACACAGTATTGGCATGACGATGCTCGAATATCCTGCGATCGGGGCAAAGAGCGACGTTCCTCTCGAAGAAAACATGATCTTCTCTCTGCACCCCCAAGTCGTCGATCAGGACGGCAAAGTCTGTCTCTACACGCAGGACACGTATCGAATTGGTGCGACCGAAGGGGAGTGCTTGGCGGATGTGCCGTGGAAATTCTTTAACGGCGGAGAGACGCGAGAGAACGCAAGGGGTCGCTAGAAAAGACGGACTTGCCCGTGTGGCTGCGTGGGAGGTGAGCCTTGCGGCCGCTCTGCGAGGAAATGTATCTGATTTTTTGGAGCGTCAGTTTGCTGAAAGTCTGCATCATCGGTTGCGGCGCAGTGGGCAGCCTGTTTGCCGCGCACTTGGCCCGGCAAGGCGAAGCGGAGGTCTGGGCTTACGATGTCTGGAAGGATCACGTCGAAGCGATTCGCAGTCACGGACTGCGCATTTCCGGCGCTGCGGATTTCACGGCGAAACTAAATGCTACGAGCGATCCCAACGAACTTCCCCGCTGCGATTATGGCATCGTCGCAACTAAGGCAATCCACACACGTGGAGCGATCGCACAAGTGGCCCGTGCCTTCGACGAAAACAGTGCGGTCTGCTCTGTGCAAAACGGAGTCGGCAACGAAGAGATCATCGCTGAGCATGTCAAGTACGTTATTCGCGGGACGACATTTCCGGCGGGGCATCCGATTGGTCCGGGCCACATTAGATTCGATATTAAGGGCGATACTTGGATTGGCCCCTTCGAGCCAACAAATGCCCCAATGTCAAAGGTTGAAGAGCTAGCGGGTGTGATCACGCGTTCCGGTATGAATGTAATTCCGCTGAAAGATGCTCGCGGCGCACAGTGGACGAAGCTCATCTTCAATGCCGCGACGAATCCTGTTGGCGCATTGACGTTGTTGCATCATGGCGCGGCGACACGCTTCGGACCGACGTCACAGCTTTTCAACGATCTGATCGCAGAAGGAGAGGCTGTCGCTCGCGCGCTCGGCGTCGAATTGCACGGAGATCCTCGCGCTTTGGTACAAAAGGGAGCACATGCTCCCGGAAAGCACCGGGCGTCGATGTTGCAGGATGTGCTGGCCAAACGCCAGACTGAAGTCGACTTCATGAACGGTGCGATCGTGAAATGCGGCGAGGAGAGCGGCATTTCGACGCCTCTCCATAAGGCCTTATGGGAGCTGATCAAGGGGCTTGAGCATTCCTGGCGCGATCCGGAATAACGTCTCAGGAAAACCGGGGGTGAATTCTGAAAGTTTACGCCGACATCAAACACCAGACATCTTTGCTTCACCTTCTACCGGAGATCTGAAACCTGACATCGGAATTATGGCTATCCCATTCAACATCGGAGTTCTTCAACTCAGCATGGAGCCTGTCCATGAAACTGTCGCGATGGCCAAGGCCTGTGAAGACGCGGGTTTCGGCACGTTCTGGATTGCCGAAGCCTATCCCTGGTGGCGGAAACATTCGTTCGAAGCGCGCTCATCGACCGCAATTCTTGCCGTCATCGCCAGCCAGACGACGCGCATTCAACTGGGCTGGGGAATTATTTCGCCTTACACCCGCCACCCGGTGCAGATTGCGATGGAAGCGCGCGTGATCCAGGACCTCGCCGGCGACCGCTTTCTTCTTGGCCTCGGTGCGTCGAAGATCTTCATGAAAGAAATCGGTGAAGGTGAGGGCGAAAAAGTCGGTCCCGCTACGGTAATGCGCGAAAGCATCGAGATCATTCGCGGCGTACTCAAGGGCGAAAAATTCGACTATCAGGGAAAGGTTTTTGCCGCCAGTGTGCCGCCGCTCAGGAGCGATGCGGACGTTTTGCGCAAGATTCCGCCGGTGTACGTTGCGGGTACAGGTCCCGCGATGCAAAGGTTGGGAGGTTCGCTCGGAGATGGTCTGCTCACGGCTTCGATCACGACTCCGGCATTCGTGCGGTACTCCAAGAAAAACATGGAAGCGGGCGCCGCGAAAACGGGGAAAGATGCTTCCACATTGATCCTCGGCTCTGTGATTGTCGGCAGCATCGGGCGCGACTCGAAGAAAGGAAAGGATGGCGCGCGCGAGCAGGCCGCTATGTATCTTGCGAATAAAGTGCAGAACATCAAAGGGTCCGCGGACGTTTTGCTCGAATCCGCCTCTATTACCTTTGAGGAGCTGAAGCCGGTTGCGGATGCCATGGAAAAGGGCGGGCGCAAAGCCGCCGCGCAGCGGGTAAACGATGAGCTACTGCGCAAAGTCTGTCCCATTGCAGGGACGCCCGATGAATGCATTCAGAAGATCGAAGAATACCGTGCGGCTGGCTGTACCCACATCATGCTGGAAATCTGGGGCGATGATCGTACCGGACAGGCAAAGTTATTTGGCGACGCGGTGTTGCCGCATTTTAGAAAATGAGCCTCTAGTCTGTGGACGTTATCTTCACAGATCGTCATCTTTTACAGAGCAACGCCTGTTTTTCTCAAAGAGTGCGAAGCGGTTTTCCATACTGGGGAATACTGATGAAACTTGTGACCTTCGAAAATACCGCGCGGCAATCCCGTATCGGTGCGGTGGTCAGCGACGATCGGAACATCGATTTGCGGGTTGTTGATTTGCATCTGGCGTGTGCGCTCTATCTGCGCGATGTTGAGCGCGAAGCCGTTTTTTATCGCATGGCCGATGCTCTTGTGCCTCCTGATATGCGAGCGCTGTTTGAGGGCGGAGATACCAGTCTTGAGACGGCGCGCAAGGCTCTCGAGTACGCCCGACAGAGTGATGATGTCGTCGGCCCTCGTGGGGAGAGGCTTATTTACACGGCCGGCGACATACAACTCAAGGCGCCCATTATTCCGAAAAAGTTTTTTCACACGGCCGGCAACTTTCGGGAGCATCACGAGGAGGCGACGAAAGCCGGGTTTTCCCACCCGGTGATGCCGTGGATCGTGTTTTTTCAGAATACCGACGCGATCATCGGGCCTGAGGAGCCAGTGATCTATCCCGAACATCTGACGCAAGAGTTGGATTACGAACTGGAGCTCGCCGTAGTCCTGAAGAAGGCCGGCAAGCACTTTGCGCCCGAAGAAGCGTCGAGCTACATTGGCGGCTATGTAATTTTCAATGACATTACAGCGCGGGACATTCAGCGCCAAGAGATGAAATCGGGCGTGTTCAGTTTCTGCAAAGGAATTGATACTTTCTGTCCGCTGGGTCCGTGGATTGTGACTGCCGATGAGATTCCCGACGCGCACAACCTGGCGATGGAGTTGCGGGTGAACGGCGAATCACGGCAGCGATCGCATTCGAGCAAAATGTCGGTCAAGATTCCCGAGATCCTATCGCATTACTCGCCGATGGGATACAGCGCGGGCGATGTCGTCTCGACCGGAACGGTGTCGGGCGTGGCGGCGTTCTCGGGAGATCCGAAGGCGTGGTATCTTAAGCCCGGCGACGTGATGGAATGCGAGATTGAAAAAATCGGAGTGCTGAGGAACCCCGTGATCTCGTGGGAAAAGGCTTACGGACGGAAACCGGCTGGGCTTGTGACACATACAGCGGCGAAGTAGGATTTTCAAAGAGAAGTGGCACTTTCAAGGAAAGAACACGATTGTCAATCTTCACTCTGTGCGCCGAATACAGTAATCACTGTACTTACCCGATGTTGCCGCGGGTGTAGATTTGAATTGAGCAGAGCAGCATCTCCAGCTTAAATCTTAATCATGGACGGGCCGAGAGTGGCAGATTCTCGGGAAAGGAGAATTCACAATGAAACGCGTCGAGCAAGAACGGTCGAAACCAACACGCAATATTCCCATCAACCTGCAAGAGGAGATCAGACTCCGAGCTTTTGAAATTTACCAGGACCGCGGCAGGGGTGATGGATTCGAATTAGAGGATTGGCTGCAGGCGGAAGCCGAAGTTCTCGATGGCCAACGAACACAGAGGGCGGCATAACGCCAAATTGCAACACAGGAGAGCGGCAGGGTTGCGTGCAGAATCTTTACTGCTCTCCAGTTCGCGCACGTCGCATCGCAGCAATGGTTCACCAGTGATTCGAAAACTGAAATCCGGGCAATACCGGCTATACTCCCGCAAGCGAGATCCCAAGACCGGCCGTCGGCGTAACTTGGGAACGTTTGGTACAAAGAAGGCGGCGGAGGCTCACGAGCGCGCGGTTCAATATTTCAAGCATCAGTAAAGCAGCCGACCGCTATCCCTTTCAGCCTTTGCGGGCAACAATTCTCAGGGATTTTCCTGCCCTCCTCCCATCCCGAATACGGCAAACATCCAAAATGACTACAGCGTGTGTTCGATAGCCCAAGTTTGAGTTCTCGCTTTACATTGTAGGGGGGATAATTGTCTTAGCGGAGATTCTCTTATGCCACGCTTCATTTATGTTGCCAGGACGGAAAGGCGCTTCGTTCTTCCTGCTCTTATTGCAACCCTCCTGATCCTTTGTCAGGTTTCCGTGTTCTCCCAAAGTACATCTGGGATCAAGAGTTTATCGGCGAATGAGTTTTTGCAGAAGACGATCGATGCCGAGTTGAAGGCGCAATCGAAAGATCACAGTCATTGGATGTATGAAGTCAAAACCAAGGTCGCGGGAAAGGACGAAGTGAAGTGGGTGGTTCAGACCCGCGACGGTGACATCGATCGGTTACGGTCCGTCGATGGACAGCCGATCAGCGCGGAACAAGAAAAACAGGAAGAACGTCGCATTGCGGGATTGGTCCACAAAGGGGATGAGGATAAGAAACAGCGACGCGCGGAACAGGAAGATGACCGGCAAATGGATCATCTTTTGAAGATGTTACCGCAGGCCGTGATTGCGAAGTACGGAGAGCACAAGGGCGATATGGTGGAACTACTCTATGCGCCCAATGCCGATTTCCACCCATCGTCACATGAAGACGCCGTGTTTCATGCGATGGCAGGCCGGATATGGGTTAACGAGCGAGAGATGAGGCTGGCGGAAATCGAGGGCGATCTCATCCGGGAAGTCAAGTTTTACGGCGGCTTGCTCGGCTATCTCGATCAGGGCGGAAAATTCAATGTCAAACAGTCGGAAGTGGCGCCGGGTTATTGGGAAGTGACAATGCTTGACGTGAATATGCACGGCAAGATTTTGTTCTTCAAGACGATATCAGTGCAGCAAAATGAGATTCGAAGCAACCTGCAACGTGTCCCAGACAATTTGACGCTTGCGCAAGCTGCCGAGGAATTGCAAAAACGTGCCGCGCAGTCCACAGCAAATAACGGCAGTCATTCATCGCAGATTGCCAACGGAGTTCTCCGGTAATTCTCAGATGTCGAATATTCGATAAACCGCAGGTGGATTCTGCGCCTGCAGTAAGGTGATTGCGACATTGTGCACCGGAACGCCCGCCGAGGTCTTACCATCGAGTTTTCCATTGTGAGCGTGGCCATGCACGACGAGATCGGCGCCGTGACGATCAACGGCTTCCGCTAAACGCGAGGTGCCAAGAAACGGATAAATCTCTGGCGCTTCACCCTCGACTGTGGCCGCAATCGGAGAATAGTGCAAGACCACGACTCTTTTCGCCGTGCGCAACTGCGACATCGCTCGCTCCAACTTAAGCGCCTCGTCAATTCCTGCCCGAACGAATGCCTTGATCTCGGCCTCGCCGAATGCGGTCAGCATGCCACGGCCGAATCCACCTACAAAACCCTTGGTGCCGGCAAACCCCACGCCATCGCGCTCGTAGGCACTGCCATCAAGTACTTTGACTCCTCCCTCGGTCATCATGCGCATGAGTTCGGCTTACTTGTCGCATTCGTAATCATGGTTTCCCAACACCACGATTACAGGGATTCTGAAGCGAACGAGCGCATTCAGCAGCGGTTCCATTTCTTCAGGTTGCCCGCAATTGGTAAGATCTCCGGCGACTACCAGGACGTCAGCCTCGTCGCGTGTTTCAGGTTCGAACGCAAAGCGCGACCGGACAATCGGCCAGCACACTTGAGACACTGACCTGTGCTTCCACGTCCAGAACGGCCCCGGTCAGTACATTCTGATACCGCTCTCGACAGCCACACGGGAGCATGACCTGAGTATCTCCCCAGATGTCAGGCCCGATCGGCGGCGAGTCCCTGTCATTACCGAGTGATTGGTTGCCGAGTAATGCAGCCACCAGGCGAGGAACAATAACGAGCACACTCACGGATTCCGATTTTCTGCAGAATGCGACCACGTGATTGGATCTCTCGCCCGTCACGCCTAACGGCAGGTATTCACCCTGCTGAAAAACTTCTGTCTGCTGTTGACGCAGACGCAGAGCTTTCCACGTCAGATACAGCTTGAGCTGGCCGTCTTCGGGCGTTGCCAGCAATCGGCTCATTGATGCCGCATCCGAGACGCTGGCTTGCTTGCGGACACTCTCCAACATTTGCTGGCGTCGTATGTAGTCGACGGGACGACGATTGTCCGGGTCCACCAGGCTGAAATCCCACAACTCATTGCCCTGGTAGGTATCGGGAACGCCGGGGCAGGTGAGTTTGAGAAGCGTCTGCGACAAGCTATTCCACAGGCCCATGCGAGACACGCGGCGTTGGAAAGGAATAAAGTCGTTGAGGAATCGATTCTTTGCGTTGGGAGTCAGCAACGCCTTCACGAAAGACGAAACGGCAGTTTCATATTCAGTATTTCGATTAATCCAGCTTGTGTTTTGCTTGGCTTCGCGGATCGCCTTTAACATGTAGGCTTCTATCCGATCGCAGAAGGGTTTCCAGTCGTTCTCGCTGTATTTTTCACTCAATAGCTCCGACGGCCAGGCCCCGACCAACGTCTGATAGAGCAAATATTCGTCATCTGGCGAGGGGGCAGGACGGTTGTTGATCAGACCTTTGTGGCTGCGATTGTAGCGCCTCCAGTCTCGTACCCGCAGCCTCCAGGGGGCGGATATTTCTGAGAGCACGTCGATGCGGGCGCGAACGTCTTCCGAGCGCTTCGAGTCGTGCGTGCTGGTGGTCAACATAGTGTGCGGCCACGCACGCAGCCGTTCCTGATTCGCAGAGTGAAACTCGGCAGTCGAGATTCCGAAGCGATGAAGATCGCCTCCAACGTCGTTCAACGAGACCAGGCGGTTGTAGCGGTAAAAAGCGGTATCTTCAAGACCTTTGGCCATCACCGGGCTGGTGAACTGCTGAAATTTCATGGCGAAGTTTATGACCGCCGTTTGATAGGCTGGGTTTTGTCCTTCAGCGATGCGGGTCAGCAATACTTCGCCTATAAAATCGAAGATGCTGGTATCCGCGGCAGGACTCCTCCATTTGGCGGACGAGACGGCGAGGCTGATGTAGCGTGAATCCTCCTCGGAAACGGCGGCGGAACTGACATAGGTGCGGTAGACGGGAAAGGCGGCGACTATTTCCGTCAGGGCATCGCGCAAGCTGTTGAGCGTGAAATCGCAGGTACGACGCCTGGAAAGGGCGATACGAGTCAACTGATTCGCAAGCACATTCACTTCACTTGCCAGAGCGACGCGAATGATGAGTTTGCGGCTCCGATAGGCAAGGTCCTCGAAATCAGGCTCATCATCGATGAAATTTCGGTAGATGCGCTCGAGTCGCATAACGGCAGATGAGTCCACAAACAGGCCGTTCACAAGATTTGCGAAATCGTAGCCCGTGGTGCCGCTCACGGGCCACTCTGCGCGCAATCGTTCCAAGCCAGTGAGAATTTTCTCGATGACCACATACGGTGATCTTTCGTGGGGCTCACCGCTTGATGCGCTCTGCGCATTGTTCGTGGCGATTGCGATGCTGCGGTTGAGGCGTTCGAAGTATTGGGCAGGATCGTACAGGCCATCCGGATGGTCCAGGCGCAAGCCGTCGACTTTTCCCTCGGCCATCAGACTGAGAACGAAACGGTGGGTCGCCTCGAACACGCTTTCATTTTCCATGCGGATGCCGGCAAGATCGTTGGTATCGAAAAAGCGCCGGTAGTTGATGTCATCCGAGGCGACTCGCCAATTCGCCAAACGAAATGCCTGCGCTTTGATGAGTTCGTGAAGTTCCTCGAAACTCGTGGGATCAGCAGGGTTGCCGTTGATCGAATCGACGGCTCGAACGATGCACTCCGCGATATCGGGAGAGCGAGCGCAGAGCTCAGCCAGACGACGCTTATGAATTTCCTTGTCGCGGTTGCGCTCGGTGACGCGGTCGGCACTTAGTTCCCGCCTGCCCGGTAAGTGTCGAAACGCGGTGATGAGGCTTTGGTACTCGAGTAGGTCCGGGTTCTGGTCTCCGAGTATCTCGCTTGCTTTGGTTCCACAGTATTCGAGAATACGCGGATATTCCTTGGGGTCTACGGGAAAGCGATGCTCGCGATAGGCAACGTCGAACTGTCCGCGCTCAGAGTCAAAAACTAGTTTCAGTTCGCCGCTCTCCAGCACTGCTCCGTAATGATCATGAAGAACCGGGACCAGCACTTTCCCGTGGAGCTCATCTTTCAGGGGCTGCCAGTCGATGTCAAAAAAGTCGGAGTAGATCGAAGACTCACCGTTTTCCAACACGTCGAGCCACCAGGCGTTGTCGCTGCCCATCACGCCCATGTGATTCGGGACGATATCTAAAATCAATCCCATACCGTGCTCGTGGAGTGTGGCTACAAAGCGATCGAAATCGTCGGCTGTCCCAATCTCGGGATTGAAGGAGTTGTGGTCCACGATGTCATATCCGTGCATACTTCCAGGGCGAGCCTTCAGGCATGGAGAGATGTAGCAGTGGCTGATTCCAAGTTCGGAGAGATAAGGAACAATTTCGGTTGCCTGCGTGAACCTGAAGTCACGATTAAGCTGCAGGCGATACGTGGCGAGCGGGATTTGCGAGCGTGACTTCATGGTTTCAAGAACCATACCACCGACCAGGCTGGCAATGTTCCTCGTTGCAGAACGTCCATGCTGACTTCATCGCTGGCATAAATAATCTGTGAAGCGGGCGTTGCCAGGCCCGAAAGCGGAGCCGCTCCAAGATTCGTCATCAGAGTGCATGTGGAGTTGTCTGCGAACTTCCAACGCGCAGACAGGCCGCAATCGCCGTGCACCTCGTAATCTGGCTTGATTCTGCATGCGCTGGAAAGACGCGGGACGATGTGTTCGGACCGCAACCTCAATAGTTGACGATAGAAGGCGAGCCACTTCTGATGGTGCGGTTGCGCAATTTCGCTCCAATGGAGGCAAGAAGCTTCAAAGGTCGTGGCGGCATTCGGGTCAGGAATCCGCTCACGCGCTGCAGGGTCACTGAATTCCTTGAATTGAGCAAACTCACTTCGCCGGCCTGCGGTGACGGCTGTGGCCAAGTGTTTTTCGAAATCACAGAAAAAGAGAAACGGTGTTTCCGCTCCGAACTCTTCGCCCATGAAAAGCAACGGTGGCGAAGGAGCGAGCATAAGAATTGCCACCGCCGCTCGGACGGCGCGTGGATCCGCCAGTTTGGTGATGCGTTCTCCGAACGCTCGGTTTCCGACCTGATCGTGATTCTGAAGGAAGGAAACGAACGCATTCAGCGGCAAGCTGGCCGTTGGCTCACCGCGTGTGTTGCCATTTCTGTGAAGGGAAGGCTCGCCCTGGTAAGCGAATCCTTCGACCAGACAGCGGCCCAATTGGTCGAGGGGATGCTGGGAGTAGTCGACGTAGTATCCATCCTTCTCGCCGGTGATCAGTACATGTACAGCATGATGGATATCATCATTCCACTGGGATGTGTAGGTGTGCGGACGGCAACGGGCAGTGCGTTCGAGGTAGCGGGCCTGGTTACGATCATTTTCCAGAATGAGGTGAACTTGGCGATCGGGCGTGTCACCTCTGACGACCTCGGCCAACTCCGTAAGAATGTCGGGCCCGGAGTCATCAGCAATGGCATGAACCGCGTCCAGGCGCAATCCGTCGAAATGATATTCGTTCAGCCAATACAGGGCATTATGGATGAAAAAATCCCGGACCGTCCGGCTCTCCAGGCCGTCGAAGTTGATGCCGTTCCCCCACGGAGTGCGATGACGGTCGGTGAAAAATTGGGGAGCGTAGCAACCGAGATAATTTCCTTCCGGACCAAAGTGGTTATAGACGACATCGAGCAAAACCATCATGCCGCGGCTGTGAGCGCTCTGAATAAATTCTTTGAGATCCTCCGGCCGGCCATAAACGCTGTCAGGAGCGAAAGGGTAAACGCCATCGTAGCCCCAGTTTCTCTGGCCGGGAAAATCGGCGACCGGCATCAACTCGAGAGCAGTGATACCGAGTTCGGCGAGATAGTCGAGTCGGTCGCTTGCAGCGGCAAAGGTACCCGCTGGTGTAAAGGCTCCGACGTGCAGTTCATAGATCACAGCTTCTTCCCATGCGCGGCCGTGCCAAGTGTGGTCCTGCCAATCGAAGGCATCGGGATCGATAACTTCGCTGGGACCGTGGACATCGAGCGGCTGAAATCTTGAAGCCGGATCGGGCACAGTCTGCGTACCATCGATCCGAAAACGGTATTGCATTCCGGGCTTTAAGTCATCGGTCAGGAGTTCGAACCATCCGCTGTCACGCTGGTGGAGAGGGATGTGGGTCGGCCTGACTTCGGCACCCAGGCGGAGTTCCACCTGGCGCGCGGCGGGAGCCCACAATCGAAAACTCGTGCTTCCGTCGTCAAGACGCCGTGTGCCGAAGGGCATGTCATGACGACGCTTCATTCGGCTCTTCCTTCCTATTATTATTCTGGCGGCGCTCCATCAAAACGACCACAGAGCGCGCTTGTAGCGGATAGGCGGCGCCGGCATCATAGGAATCGGCGGGGCGCAATCCCCCTTCCCTGGAGGTGTCCATCCACGCGCTCCATCGGGCACAGGGACAGGTTTCCGGCAGAGTAAATCCGACATCTTCATGGTGGGCGTTTAGAAGGACGAGAAAGTTTTCGTCACTGAGTTTGCGACCGCGTTCATCGGTCTCTTCCAAGCCCTGACCGGAGAGAAACATCCCCAGACAGCGAACCGACGGATCACGCCATTCATCCTCGCTCATCTCTTTGCCACGAGGATTAAGCCATAGTACGTCTTTTACGTTTGCTCCCTTGATGGGGCGGCCTTGAAAGAAATGCCGCCTCCGGAATATAGGATGCCGCTTACGCAGGGTGATCATGCGCTGAACGAATGCCAGCAGTTCACGATCTTGGGGCTGTAAATTCCAGTTCACCCAGCTGATCTCGTTGTCCTGGCAGTAAGCGTTGTTGTTGCCCAGTTGCGTTTGTCCAACGGGATCTCCCGCGTACATCATCGGTACGCCTTGGGAAAGCAGCAGCGTTGCCAGCAAATTACGCTTTTGCTGGCCTCGAAGTGCCTGGATGTTGGGATCATCGGTGGGACCTTCAACGCCGCAGTTCCAACTTCGATTGTCGTTGTTGCCGTCCCGATTGTTCTCACCATTCGCTTCGTTGTGCTTCTCGTTATAACTCACTAGATCCTGAAGTGTGAATCCGTCGTGAGCAGTTACGAAATTAACGCTGGCGTAAGGGCGCCGACCGCTGTGGGCATAGAGATCGCTGGAGCCCGTAATTCGATAGGCCAGATCGCCAACGGTGCCGCTGTCCCCTTTCCAATAAGCACGCACCGTATCGCGATAGCGATCATTCCATTCCGCCCAACCTACAGGAAAATTTCCGACCTGATAGCCGCCTTCACCGAGATCCCAGGGTTCGGCGATCAACTTTACCTGCGAAAGTACTGGATCTTGATGGATGATGTCGAGGAACGCTCCGAGGCGATTGACTTCATGCAGTTCGCGAGCAAGAGTGGCCGCCAGGTCGAAACGAAAACCGTCGACGTGCATGTCGAGAACCCAGTAGCGAAGACTATCCATGATCAATTGCAAGACACGCGGATGCTGCATGTTCAACGTGTTTCCAGTTCCAGTGTAGTCCATGTAATAACGCGGGTTATCAGGTACCAGGCGATAGTAAGTGCTGTTATCGATACCTTTTAACGAGAGAGTCGGGCCAAGATGATTTCCCTCCGCCGTATGGTTATAGACGACGTCAAGAATCACTTCTAACCCGGCCGAGTGCAAGGTCTTCACCATCGTCTTGAACTCACGGATGGCATTGATCGAGAGGTAACGAGGCTCAAGTGCGAAAAAACCAATCGAATTATATCCCCAATAGTTGTGCAGACCGCGGTCAACCAGTTGCCGATCATCGACGAAGTCGTGAACCGGCATCAGTTCGATCGACGTCACCCCGAGTCGATTAAAATGTTCGATGACCGGAGCCGTTGCCAGGCCAGCATAAGTGCCTCGTAAGTGAGCTGGAACATCCGGATGACACTTCGTAAATCCTTTTACGTGCAGCTCGTAAATTATGGTCTGATGCCAGGGAATGTGTGGTGGTGTATCTGATCCCCAGGTGAAGGCGGAGTCGATCACCCGATTTTTCGGCATGCCGGCGGCATTGTCGCGCCGATCAAAAGACAAGTCCTCCTGCTTGTGTCCGATTTTGTATCCGAAGTGCGAGTCCGTCCAGTTCAGGCTCCCGTGAATCTGCTTGCCATATGGATCGAGAAGAAGTTTGTGAGGATTAAAGCGCTGCCCTTGCTCGGGAGCGTATGGACCATAGACGCGGTATCCGTACAATTGTCCGGGCCGAACCTCGGGCAAGTAACCGTGCCAGACCATGTCCGTTTGCTCGGGAAGAGGGACGCGGAGAGTCTCACGTTTGCCGGAAATGTCGAATAGACAGAGTTCCACTTTCTCCGCATGCTCTGAATAAAGAGCGAAGTTGACGCCCTCGCCGTCCCAGGTGGATCCCAGCGGATAGGGCCGCCCAGGCCACACAATCGGTTGAGGTTGATTCGCCATTTAGCTTGGAGTCGCGGAAGTCGGCACTCGGAAACCTCCGGGAGCGAACAAGTGTCCGACTGACGGTAATGGCGGCGCGCGTCTTGTGTATATACGGTATTGTCTGTAGGAGCACTGGTCAAGAACCGGCGCAGATACTGAATTCTCAGCTCCAGTCCTAATATGTCGCTTGCAGTAATGACAATGAGAGAGTGGGTAAACAAAATCCGCGTTAAAAATCACCACGGTCTTTCATCGCAGGTTCTTATGATTGTCGCTCGGGTCAGACACGCGAACGTACATAGAAATGGAGGCTACAGCATTTTCCCGATTGTTCGCCGCCCATGTGCCCGCTAAATTCAAGATTGGTATGGTCTTTTAGACTTATGAACATTGCACAGGTTGCGCCCCTCTATGAAAGTGTTCCGCCCCGAGGATATGGCGGAACGGAACGCGTGGTTTCTTGGCTCACCGAGGAATTGGTTCGTCTCGGACACAACGTAACTCTCTTTGCCAGTGGAGACTCCCACACGAATGCCAGATTGGTGGCAGGATGTGCGGCATCCCTCCGAACCAGTCCAGAATGCCAGGATTATCTGGCTCACCACCTTTTAATGCTGGAACAGTTGCGGGAACTCAGAGATGAATTTGATGTTGTCCACTTCCATACGGACTACCTGCATTTCTCTGTATGCCTGGAATGGCGACTGAATCACATCACTACGCTTCACGGCCGCTTAGACCTGCCAGATCTGGTTCCGCTATACCGAGAGTTCATGGACGTTCCCGTGGTGTCGATTTCACGAGCGCAGCGCCGGCCGTTGCCGTCAGTCAATTGGATTGGAAATGTGTATCACGGGCTTCCCGAAAATTCGCTTCGGTTTCATCGCGGGCGAGGCACCTACCTCGCATTCCTCGGACGGATTTCGCCGGAAAAGCGTCCCGATCGTGCCATCGCAATCGCCGCTGCCGCCGGAATGCCGTTGAAGATCGCAGCCAAGGTAGATCGTTCAGATCGAGTGTATTTCGAAAATCAGATCAAGCCGCTGCTCGGCCAGCCCAATATAGATTTTATTGGTGAGATTGGCGATGAACAGAAAGCAGATTTTCTGGGCAATGCCTTGGCTTGTTTGGCGCCGATCGATTGGCCCGAACCATTCGGGTTGAATATGATTGAGGCGATGGCTTGCGGGACCCCGACGATTGCGTTTCGCCATGGGTCCGTTCCCGAAATCATTGAAGATGACGTCAGCGGAATCATTGTGGAGAGCGTCGAGGAAGCTGTAGAAGCCGTCGAGCGGACTAAGTCGATGTCGCGCGATGCTTGCCGGAATGCTTTCGAAGAACGCTTTACGGCTCGTCGAATGGCGAAGGATTACTTAAAGCTTTACGAACGGATGACTGAAAAAGTATTGCCACTGCGGAAGAGCCCAATGTCTGACCGGTCAGAATCTGAGCCTGTAGTGGAGGATGCCGCGTAGTTTTGGAAGATGTTATCCAAATTGAGAATCAGTTTTACGTCCTGGCTACTTCTTCCCTCGCCGATGATCGCACTCGTGTCTTGAAATGGGGCGAGACTTTCGGAGTGTTCAACCGATTAGGCGATATCGAATCTATTGGCTTGGGAGAGCAGGGTCTCTATCACAATGGAACCCGGCATTTATCGCGACTCGCGCTGCGCATGGGCGAGAAAGTCCCCCAGCTCCTTCGTTCAACCATTCAAGACGACAATGCGTTCCTAACTCTGGATATGATGAATCCTGACATTTATGACGGCAACATTTTGTTGCCTCGGGGATCGGTGCATCTGTTCCGCGCGAAGTTTCTCTGGCAAGACGTATGCTACGACCGGCTAAGACTCGCTAATTTCTGCACATACCCGGTTGAGACGTCAGTGAGCCTGGAATTTGCAGCGGACTTTGCAGATATTTTTCAAGTCCGAGGCGTCAGGCGAGAGAGGACCGGCGAAATACTTCCGGCGGTTGTCAAGAATGATTGTGTCGTTCTGTCATACCGAGGATTAGATGGGCTCTTGCGATGCACGCGTTTGCAGTTCAATCCGCCGCCGGATCGCATAACTCAAAATTCCGTACGGTTTATGGTAAGTCTAGCACCAAGAGATGAAACCGTCATTTCGATGGTCACAAGTTGCGAGGAAACGGCTTCAAACCGCGCCTCTGTCGATTTTGGCCAGGCAATGAGTGACGCACTTTCAAGACTGGAGGAAGACAGACGTCGATTCTGCCGCATTGCGACTTCCAACTCACGCTTCAATGCATGGCTGTCGAGATCTGAAGCGGATGTGCACATGATGATCAGCGGGAACCCGGAGGGGGCGTATCCGTATGCCGGCGTTCCTTGGTTCAGCACTGTATTCGGGCGGGACGGCATTTTAACGGCAATGGAATGTCTTTGGGTAGCGCCGTGGATCGGCAAAGGAGTGCTGAGATACCTAGCGGATACTCAGGCGACGTCAGTCATTCCAGAGCAAGAGGCCGAACCGGGCAAGATTGTGCATGAGATACGCCATGGAGAGATGGCGAACCTGCAAGAAATTCCATTTGGAAAGTATTACGGGAGTGTGGATGCCACGCCATTATTTGTGATGCTCGCTGCTTCCTATTGCGATATCTCCGGGGATCTGCCCTTGGTAAGAGAGATCTGGCCCAACATACTCGCGGCCATTGACTGGATCGATACTTATGGCGATGCTGACAAAGATGGTTTCGTTGAGTATCGAGGGAAAGCGGAAAGAGGATTGACACAACAAGGATGGAAAGATTCTCATGATTCGGTATTTCATCGTGACGGCTCGCTTGCTTCCCCGCCCATTGCTTTATGCGAAGTTCAAGGCTATGTGTATGGAGCCAAGAAAGCGGCAGCACGTATCGCCAAGCAGTTCGGACTCACTGATCTTGCTCGGAAGTTGGACGGTGAAGCGGCGTCGCTGAAAGAGCGATTCGCGAAAGAGTTTTGGGACGAGGAACTCGGCACCTATGTTTTAGCGCTTGACGGAGAAAAGAAAGCGTGTCGGGTGCGCTCTTCGAATGCAGGCCATTGCCTGTGGTCTCGTATCGCGAGTGAGAAACATGCAAGCCAGCAGGCCGAAACTCTCTTGTGCGAAGACTTGTTTTGCGGATGGGGAATTCGCACGATCGGAAGCGGTGAAGTCCGCTATAATCCGATGTCCTATCACAATGGATCTGTTTGGCCGCATGATAACGCTATCATCGCCTGCGGCCTCGCCCGATGTGGGCGTAAGCAAGAAGCTTTGAGGATATTAGGTGGTTTGTTCGAAGCCAGCACCTTTATGGAACTGAACCGTCTGCCGGAGCTGTTTTGCGGATTTCATAAGCGATCGCCTCTCGAAGCGCCCACGCTTTACCCGGTAGCCTGTTCTCCTCAAGCCTGGGCCGCCGGGAGTGTATACCTGCTGCTGGAATCCTGTCTTGGCATAAGTGTTCGAAGCGCCGAGCATAAGGTGGAATTCGCTTCTCCCCGGCTTCCAAAAGCCATTGAGTGGATTGAGATTAAAAATCTGAGGGTGGGACGTCATCCAGTCGATATTCGACTCGGCCGCAACGGTGACGACGTTAGCTTAGACGTGCTGAGTAATGACGATAACGTGAAAGTACGTGTTCGGAAGTAAATGGTTGTCGCTCATGAACGATCCATTGTCCTCACTCTCGGTTCCGTCGATCGCATCACCCGCTCGGTGAAACGACTAGTTTATGTCCGAAGGCGATCAAAATCCGCTGCTGGCGAAGAGACAGAGCGGCCGTGGGAGATGGATTGCAGGAATAGTGCTGCTCTCTGTGGTCTCAACCGCGGTATTGAGCGTAATGGTCTACCGCGCCGAGCCCACCATTCGCGCCAAGGTGGTTGAAACCTTATCGACCAGGTTCAAGAGCAAGGTTGAACTTGACGCTTTTCATGTATCTCTGATGAAGGGGATCGAAGTTTCGGGCGGCGGTCTCCGAATTTTCGGAGAAACGGACCCGAACAATTACGAACCAGAAGTTCAGCCAATCATCAGTGTCGCGGAATTCCGTTTTCACATGGGGATTCGAAATTTATTTCGGTCTCCTCTCCATGTAGACACCGTGTTCGTAACGGGGTTGCAATTGAATTTGCCTCCACGCGAACATCGCAGCGAGATGGGTAGAATGGCGCCAAAGGACGGCAAGATAGAAATTATTGTGGATAAGCTTGTTTGCAACAGAACGCAACTCATCGTTAATACTCTGCGGCCAGGCAAGTTCCCCCTGGAATTTGACATTGAGAGCCTGAAAATGACGAGGATTGGGCCTGGCTCTCCGATGCATTTCGATGCGAACCTCACGAATCCGAAGCCAGTCGGGCAAATCCATTCTAGCGGCCTGTTTGGTCCATGGCGGCCAGACAGTCCCCGGGATACTCCGGTAAGTGGAACCTATTCGTTCGACCATGCGGATTTAGGCACGATCAATGGGATCGGCGGAATTTTGTCGTCGACTGGCAACTATGCCGGAATTCTTGACAAGATTGTTGTGGATGGAGTTACCGACACACCGGATTTTCGTATTGCTGTAAGCGGGCGTGCCGTTCCTCTACACACTGATTTTCACGCCACTGTTGATGGAACCAGTGGAGACACGTACCTGCAGCCGGTCAGGGCGAAGATTCTGAATTCTTGGCTGGTAGCGAATGGCTCGGTGGTCCGGATGAAAGACCCCGCTGGCCATCGAGTGGAACTGGACGTAGTGATTGAAAAGGGAAAGATCGACGACCTTCTTAAACTGGCGGTTCGAACCGAACCCCCGGTGATGACCGGATTAGTTCGGTTGAAAACGAAGTTTGATCTGTCGCCCGGTCAAGCCGACGTCGCTAATCGCTTGAAACTAGTTGGAAAGTTTGAAGTGTCTGACGCCTATTTCACCAACGAAAAGCTTCAGAAAAAGATTGACGACCTCAGCATCAGGACCCAGGGCAAGTGGAAGGAAGCTCAAGATATCCCCGTCGAAGTGCACTCCGACATGAGCGGCACATTCAATCTCTCGAACGCACTCATTTCCTTTTCGCATCTGCAGTTCCGGATTCCCGGCACGCAAGTGAATCTGACAGGGACATATAGTCTGGATGGAAACGAATTCGATTTCCATGGCAAAGCACGCCTGGACGCCAAACTCTCGCAAATGGTAACGGGGTGGAAATCGATCTTACTGAAACTCGTGGATCCGTTCTTCAGCAAGAACGGCGCAGGAACTGAATTACCGGTTAGAGTGACCGGCACGAAATCGGAACCTCAATTCGGTCTGGATTTTGGACACGAGGACGAGGCCACAAACCCGGATCATAATCCGAGACATTCAACCGTCCGAGCTAACTAGTAAGAACGGCTTGCCGTGCCTAACTAGCTGGCCGAACGACTAAATATAGGATCAGACTGCGCCCCTCCTGCCCGTCAGCAAGTTGACCACCAGAACCACAATGGCCACCAACAGCAGGATGTGAATGTAACCACCTAGTGTGTAGGAGCTCACCAGCCCCAACAACCACAAGACCAGCAGCATAATGAATATTGTCCAAAGCATTCAACGCTCCCTTCGTGAGGGGTGGAGTGAATTCCTGAATGGCTGGGTGACAGAATTGCCACGCCGAAGGAAAGCCTAGCGCATGGCTTCTCGATTGCGCATTACGGTGAATGCTGTACCTCCGGTTCATATTGTCGGTATCAAGGTACCGCACCCCCGTGATAGGCGTCTAACGAAGCGCAAAGGGGGGAGACAATGCGCAGAGACGAAGTGTTGAAAGCTGACCTGCTCAGCGAAATCCTGGTACTGGGTAGTGGCGTGGCGATATTGGTGACATTAGTGATGGTCGTAGCGGCCGCCGTGACAAGTGCCGTAACACTACAGTAGCCTCTCGCAAACGAATCCGCCCCCCGGACGTTGCCGCTTTGTTCCCTGGGGCATAACCCTACAGAGATTTTTTCACTGAATTACGTTTTCAACCGGATGGGCACATGTGTACCAGGCATTTATGGTTCAGAGGAAGGCAGATGCTCGATCAACGAATCAACGAATCAAGGAATAAGGAGTCGTTCAATGAACGTTAGAGGATACATGCGTACCTTTCTGTCAATCGCCCTATTGCTCGGCGCAGGGGTTTTTGTAAATGCCCAGTCAACCGGGCAGGATGTCCCCGCGGACAACACCAAAGTGAATCAACGGGATCGAAACGCTGATCAACCTACCGCGGACCAACAGAAGGACAACCGATCCGACCGCGAGATTACGCAGCAAATTCGTCGAGCTTTGGCAAATGACAAGTCGCTGTCGCCCTACGCCCATAACGTAAAAGTCATCACGCAAAACGGTCAGGTGACACTGAAGGGGCCAGTGCGGTCCGAAGACGAGAAGCGCGCGATCGAGGCAAAAGCCACTGAAGTCGCGGGTGAAAACAAGGTCACTAGCGAACTCGATATTAAACCGAAAGAGTAGCTCTAAGTCGACCAATTCAAATCAAAAGCGCCAACCTAAGGAGAAGTTAACTATGTCGGAAAACAACACAGCGGTTTTCGGTATTTATCCAAGCTATGCGAATGTTGAAAGTGGGGTCGATGGATTAAAGGCCGCCGGCTTCAGCAACAGAGATATTTCTGTGCTCTTTCCGGAGAGCGCGGGGTCAAGAGATTTTGCCCATGAGAAGGGCACTAAGGCGCCTGAGGGAGCCACTGCAGGTGCGGGGACCGGAGTTGTTTTGGGTGGGGCTTTGGGATGGTTACTCGGCGTGGGCGCGTTGGCGATTCCGGGCCTCGGACCATTCATCGCCGCTGGTCCGATTATGGCGGCTCTGGCGGGCGCTGGAGTCGGAGGCACGGTCCTCGGTATTGCGGGCGCTCTCGTCGGAATGGGGATTCCCGAGTATGAGGCTAAGAGATACGAGGGACGTGTCAAAGATGGCGGGATCTTGCTTTCCGTCCATTCCGGCAACTCTGACTGGACAAAACGCGCCAAGCTGATTCTGGAAGCGACCGGTGCGCAGGACATTTCATCGACTGGCGAAGCCCGCTCTGAGCATTCCGAGGTCAGTAAAGATCTTCGGCGAGCGAGTTAACAAGCGTCGAAACGTGACGGAAGCCACTTTCGTCGGTGGACTTGAAATCTAATTAAGGAGAAGGCAAATGAACTCTGACCAAATGAAGGGCAAATGGAAACAAATGAAAGGGTCGGTAAAAGAGCGTTGGGGCAAATTAACCGACGACGATCTTGATGTGATCGACGGACAGCAGGATCAATTGATCGGAACGATACAGGAGCGATATGGAATCGCTCGCGAGGCAGCTCAGAAGCAAGTCGACGAGTGGAATAAGGCCGCCAATCGCCAAGCCGAGGTCGAACCGAAGAGCGATTTTGAGAGACGGAAGGCGAGCTGACTCTCTCCAAAACCGCGCCTGTTAAAAGGGGAAGCCGATTTAGGCTTCCCCTTTCGTTTGAGGAATCAAACTCCGCGCAACGGAGGTGCCCTGGTGGCCGCTAGGCTGCGGGCTGTCCGGCGGGTTGCTCCGTCGGAGCCGGCACAGACACGGGTAATTGTATTTGGATGATATCGTTCTTCACCGCATACACGACCAGATCCCGGATCGAGTGAAAGTCGAGTTTACGCATGATATTGCTGCGATGCGTCTCAGCGGTTTTTGTGCTCAGGTTAAGAAGAGAAGCCACTTCCTTCGAGCTTTTCCCCTCGGCCAGAAGCTGAATTACCTCGCGTTCCCGCGGAGTCAACTTGGGCGACTGGGATGGTCCATCGCCGGTCCCGTTGCAGCCTTTGTCGAGGAAGCCCGCCAGCACCATATCGTTTACACGAGGAGTAAAGAACATGCGGTTGCGTTGGAGTGCCTCCACCGCGGTTACCAGGTCGCGCGCCGCATCTGATTTCAGGACGAAGCCGCGAGCCCCGGCGTCGAGAGCCTCTCGGATCACCTGATCGGAGTCCGTTATCGTCAGGACAATAATCTTCTGTTGAGGGTTCTGCTGCGACAGTTGACGCGTTGCAGCTAACCCATTCAGGTTTGGCATGCCGATATCTACAATGACCACGTCTGGCTTCAACTGCTTTGCCATTTCGACGGCTTGGCGTCCGTCTTTGGCCTCACCGCAAATTTCCCAGCCGTCGTGTGTTTGGAGAAGGGTACACAACCCGCGTCGTACAACTTCGTGGTCGTCAGCGATCAAGATACGCAGCTTCATTGCTCACCTCCGTGAGAGATGCCAAAACCGCTTCACTTCGCACAACCTTGAAAATTGTTTTCCCCACTTCTTTTCGAGAAACGAAAATCTTGTTCTACCTGCACTTCCAACCCAACTCTCAACTCTGCAGCCGCACCGTCATGTCATTCCGCCCTCCGTTCAGGTTTGTGGACAGAAAAAAATCTATGCTGGCTCACCGCTTCCACCGCCGCCAGCAAATCCCTGGCCGCGTCAGACTTCACAATATAGCCACGTGCTCCGGCATTAATCGCCTCGCGCATCATCTGCGCCGAATCGTGTTGCGTGACAATCAAGACCTCAGACTTCGGTACGTTCTTTCGTATCCGCCGACATGCCTCGAGCCCGTCCATTCGGGGCATGCTGACATCGAGGACGACGACATCGGGCTGCAAGCGTTCCGCCCTCTCCACGGCTTCAACTCCATCTTCCGCCTCATCAATAATTTCCCACTCGGGACGACTGCCGAGTAAAGTCCTCAGCCCGTGCCTGACAACTGGATGATCGTCCGCCACTAAGATCCGCACTGTCATAATGACCGCTGAAAAGCGCCGAATAGCGGCATTTCATTTTAATCCCGACACCGAGTGTCTCTCAATTTTCAGCATTGTCGCCCAGTTCTCTTCATCTGAGTTCATGCTTGGTTCACTTGCCAGCCGTTTGCGTCACAGGTACGGCGACCCGAACCCACGTGCCACCATTGTCGGACTCAACCTTCAGAGTTCCCCCTAGTTCCCAGGCCCGCTCGCGCATACCGGCAAGTCCAACGCCCATTCCCCCTCCTGTGGCATGAAAATCATCGAGCAGATCTTGCGGTATTCCACAGCCATTGTCCTTAATTTCCAGGACGACCAGACCGCCATTTTTTCCAATCACGACGTGAGCCTGGGAAGCGCCGGAGTGTCGGTGCACATTGGTCAAAGCTTCCTGAAGCACGCGAAAGAGCGCGACTTCGACCGCATCGGGGAGGCGGCCCAAATCGTCCGGCGCATCCAGAGTAACGGTGACTTCACTGCGCTGGCCAAAACCCTCCACGAACCAGCGAGCCGCGGAAGAAAATCCTGCCGCGTCCATTGTAGGGGGATGGAGCAGATAGGAAAGCGTCCGCACCTCCGCCATACTTCGCTGCAGTACGAGGTCCGCTTCCGACCACAATTCCTCGGAATCAGGCGACTCCCTGATCATCTCGAACTTGAGTTTCAGTCCGACCAGATACTGCCCGAGACTATCGTGAAGCTCGCGTGCAATATGGCGCCGTTCGGTATCCTGCAATCGGAGCAATCTCAAAGACAGGTGTCTCAAGGCGGCCGTGCGCTGTTCGACGATGGATTCCAATTCGGCCTGAGTGCGGCGCAACGCTTCCTCAACTTGCTTGCGTTCCGCCATCTCTTTTTCGAGTGCCTGTGCCTTTTGCTGCAGTTGAGCAATAGTTCTGGAACGCTGCTCTTCTCCGACGAGTTCTGTGTAGCTCTCGAGCGGGATCAGATGGGAGTGTTCCGCGCAGATTTTCAGAAATATGTCGCCCTGTTCCTGGCGGTCGAAAACACTCATCGGATAGGCGCAACGGAGAGACAATGGGTACATTCGCGCCAAGTCGTTCCAGAGTTCTTCGAGGCGCAGCGCGGCCTGAGGACGGCCCTGCTCACACAATAGTGCGACCATTTCTCCAAACGCGGAGATGTGAGGGCTCTTTCCTGTGAGCGTCGCCAGGGCTTGTTCCATGACGCCTCCGACGACCTCGTTAAAAAGTGCAGCGTCGGGCCAACCGTCGCGCATGAACTTCGCCAGGGTCTCGGCCGCGTCCAACGCGATGTAACGCTGCTGTTCGATCGCCCGTGTGGTATCAAAACTGCGAGCGAGAAATCGCTGAGCGAGGCCGTCGCGGTGCGCTTTGGTCGCGATCACTACAGCCACATTCCCCGCCACCAGCGCGGGGCGGATAAAGCGGCTTAGCTCGTCGAGAAGGAAGGCGTCGTCAGCATAGAACTGCGCCGTGTGCGGGCGATGATCGGATGCGCCCCAGTGCAGGGCGGGCGCTGCTTCCGTGTCATCGTGCTTTGGCACGATTGCGGTGTTCATTTTAGTAAGGACTCCGAGTCACTTTCACACATGCTCCGTTCAGGGTTGCGGGCAAACGAACAGTCCCGTGGCGCCGCTGTAGTCTAGAGCCTTGACAGGCTTGCGGCAAATACAGGAAACCCTGTAATCCTAGCGACGCGTCACTGGTGCTAGAAGTGGCAAAGAATGAGTTGTACGGCAAGATTGGACAGGCAGTGGCGCGAACTCGGCGGGTATGCAAGGATAGGGGGAAGCTGAGTCTAGGCTGAACTCAATCAGCGCGTCGCGGGCCAGAAGCTGTCGGCTGCAGCGATAGATGCTAAATTTTTCACCTAAAGCCCATGTCACCACGCAAGAAAGCTCAAGTAGCATTCGCGACAGCGGTGCTACTGCTCTTCCTCAGCGGGTTGGCTACCTACGGTACCATTAACCGCCTCCTCGAAAGCGAAAAATGGGTAATTCATACTCTTGAGGTCAAGGCCGCGCTCGGCGACATCGAATCGGCGTATGTGAGGGCGGGACGGGCGCGAAGCGGTTACGTGATTTCCGGGACCGAAGATTTTCTACAGGAGTTTGAGGCAGCGGCTCCCGAGATTCCCAGCAAGATCCAACGTTTGCGAGAACTAACCAAGGACAATCCCAGGCAGCGGGAACTTTGCGCGCGCCTGGAGGCCGCCATCAATCGTAGAGTTGAGTTACTGCGAGAATCGGTGCAACTGAAAAGGCAAGAGCCCGAGAACCAACAGGGACAGGCCGATTTCGACCGCCGCGGGTTGCCGCTTTCTTCCGAGATGACTTCCACGATGCAGCAGATGCGTTCGTATGAGCAAACCCTGTTTGACGTCCGGCAAAATACCGCGCATCGCTTGTTTATTCTGACGGTCGTTACTTTAGCAATCGCTTTCATCATGGCGCTTGAACTACTCGCCGTCCACTACCGGTTGTTGTCAGCGGAACTCCAGGCACGTGAAGAAGCGGAACAGACTGCCCGGGACAGCGAGGAATCCCTCCGCCGCCTGACGGCTCGATTGCTCCAGCTCCAGGATGCGGAGCGCCGAAAATTTTCCCGCGAGCTCCACGATAGTCTTGGACAGTATCTAGCGGGAGCGAAGATGAATCTGGAGATGTTCGTCAGCCGGCGCCAGGACAATCTCCTTGCGGAGGCAGTACAGCTGCTCGATCAATCGATAATCGAAACGCGGACAATATCGCATTTGCTGCATCCTCCGCTCTTAGACGAAGCCGGGCTTTCCTCAGCCGCGAAGTGGTACCTCGAAGGATTTTCGCAACGGAGCGGCATCGAAATGAAAGTAGATTTACCCGACGACGTGAGCCGCCTGCCCAAGTCGGTGGCGCTTGGGCTTTTTCGCGTTCTGCAAGAGAGCTTGACCAACATCCACCGCCATTCCAACAGCACCAAGGCCGAGGTTGCGCTTCACCTTTACCCCGACCATGTGCTTCTAAAGGTGAGAGACTACGGAAAAGGCGTTGCTCCGGAACTATTGGAAAGTCTTCGGACGAAGGGAACGAAAGCAGGAGTCGGGCTGGCGGGAATGAGGGAACGCATTCGCGAGCTTGGCGGCCAGTTGATAATCGAAACTTGCACACCGGGAACCTTGATTCTCGTCACCATGCCACTCGCGAAAAACGAGGATCAAACGAGCGCAACGGCCGCCGACTAGAATACGTAATTAGTTTGGGAAGTATGTTTCCTGGCGCAGCAGAGCGCCCACACCATCGATGACCGAACCGACATCCGATTTCGCGCAAGCGCCTCGGGCGCCGACTTTTCGGGCCTCCTCAGACAATTGCTTCGAGAGGTGCAGCGTGACAATCAGAATCGGCGTTTCGGGCGAACGCTGAGTAATAATCCGCGCCGCGTCGAGGCCATTCATCTCGGGCATCTGGAAATCAAGCACAATCACGTCGGGTCGAATATTAGAAAATCTGTCCACGGCTTCCCGGCCGTCACGGGCTTCGTCGCATACACGCCAATCGTCATGCTGCTCGAGTATCCCGCGGAGGTATCGCCGCACCGACGCATTGTCGTCGACTACCAGAATACGAATCACGATCCATCCCTCAACATGTTCTCCTCACGCAGGCATGACACCCGTGAGCGCATCCCGATCCTAAAACAAACGGTACGCTCCTCACGCGTGCCGGGCAATACATCGAACGCCTGAATTTTCAGCTTGCCTTGTTTTTCAGAACATTGCGTCTAAATTACACGTAGACCCAAGTCTCATATTCGACGAATCAATAACTTAGCGTTGTGGCAGAAAACTTGCCTCAGCAAATTCGGATTCGCATCGATGGGGCGAAGAAAAGTGGAGACCAGAAAGTGGAGACAGAATAATGATTGATTCTGAGGTCAGTAAACGGGACAGCTGGCGCGAACTATGCGCTGCGGCATCCGAAGAGCCTGATTCTGAAAAATTGATGTCTCTCGTCAATCAGATTCTCCAGGCACTTGAAGAGTTAGACCAGCCTTCCCAGCTCCCCACGTCAATCGGTTGCCGCTGCGTAGAGTCCTGATCTCTCACGCTTTCGGCGCGGTCCTCCGCTAAACGCGACCCATTAAGACCAGAACAAGCACAATAACGAGAACCAGGCCGAGACCGCCGCTCGGGTAATATCCCCAGCCCGTGCTGTAAGGCCATGTCGGCAGCGCGCCAATCAGAAGTAGGACCAGCACGATCAGCAAAATCGTATACATGTAGTTAGCTCCTTTTAACAGAGTTACCCGCAAGCCAAGAATACGGCCCAATTAGGAAGCTACATTAGCTATCCGCGGCTTCAACATCGGTTCGAATCTGTAGCTTGCCTGGTACGGTCATGTACAACTGGTGTTCATCGGCGACTCTATTTTGCATCACCGATCAGATTACGAACGGCCAAGCCAACTAGTGACTCGGCCGTCATAAATTGCTTCTCAGCTCGACCCTCGCTATCTCGGGTTCGTATTTGCAGCCTGGTCTCGAGCCTGAGCAGAGAATTTTCTCAGGACCACAAAAAGCGGCTCGCTGCCTGCCGGAGGTGGGATTCTGCCTTTGAGGATATCGTCAAACGGAACCATTTTGCCGTCGTACAGGACTCTGGTTTCATCCTTGTCTTGCGACACCACGCTCCCAGACAGATCGATTCCTGCAAAGAGGCCGCGGGCACGAGAATAAGTCAGAATTTTGTCATTCATCGAAATGTCAGTATCGGCAGCAGCATTCCGTCCAACCGGGCCTGCAGCGGCGGAAGCATCTCCACCAAGTTTGAAATGGCTGGAAAGCAGGTGCTCCATTCCGCGATCACCCATAAATAGCAGCACAAGATCGATAGCCTGACCGCCGAGCTGAAGTCCCCAACTGCCACCTGTGATAACAATCGGAGCGGGAGCACTCCATCCATGTTCGGTACGGCAAGTAGCGACTCCCCTGCCATGTTCACCGCCGAAGCCGATAGCGAGCTTAACTAACGACGGAATGACTGCGACACACGTGGCGTGCTCCATAACCTTGTCTGGAATCGCGTGGTCGGGAGTTGCCATGATTTCTGACAGAACGTTCGCAGATTTGTCAATGCGCTTGTCAATGTCCGATCGATCCTTGTCCTTGTCCTCAGCCCAGGTTAGGCTAGAGCAGATCAGAGCCACCGTGATCAGACTTAAGAGATATCTTGTTACCTTCATGTTACCCTCTTCTCGTGCCCAATCTGAGCACCAGGATTTATTTGTCGCCAACTTGGAATTTATCTGCTTTTAGGCACGTCCCTCCATCCAGTCAAAACCTGAGATGGTACGCCTCCATGCCTTAGTTGGATTCCCTTAGAAGACAGGCGTAAACATGGAGCGTTGGACGGAGAGAGACTCCGGCAAAAAATCGACGCTCGCGCGGCGGGCTCCGCACTGCAGAGACAGTTCTGCGTTTTTCGTCTACTTAATTATTTAATTGCTTATTGGTATTTAATTATCTATTGGAAAACCGCGCCCAGCCACCGATATCACTTTCGACGGCAGGCACTACACATAATCACCCAACCAAGTACACAATCGCGGGGATTTGCCGCCGGTGTTTGATTGGTTACGCTGAAACTCATGAATTTCCGCTCTTCACTTGTGCCTACCTACCAAGCAGGGGCCGGTCAACAATTATGGCTTGCTCCTGCTTCTCGCCTCTTCTTGTTGCTGTCTCGCAACGGAAAAAGGAAGTAGTGGCACGTGGACAATAGTTAGCTGTTAACGATCATCGCCAGATCGTGACATCTTGCACTTCGTGTGCAGTACACAATGTTTGGAGGCCGATAATGAAAATTGAATCTTTGCGCGACCTGTATGTGGAACAACTGCAAGACCTTTATAACGCCGAACAACAATTGATCAAAGCACTACCGAAGATGGCGAAGGCCGCTTCTTCGGAAGACCTGAAGGCCGCATTTGAGGAGCATCTCGAGAAGACAAGGGAGCACGCTCAGCGTATTGAAGCCATCTGCTCCAAAATGGGAGAGAAGGCTCAGGGAAAGAAATGTAAGGCGATGGAAGGCCTGGTTAAAGAAGGCGGCGAAGTGATCAATGAAGAGATGGAAGATGGAATCAAAGATGCCGCGCTCATCGCCGCGGCGCAGCGTGTGGAACACTACGAAATCGCGGGCTACGGCTGCGTTCGCGCCTATGCGATGAAATTAGGGGATGATTCGGCCACCGATCTTCTGGGGCAGACGCTTGACGAAGAGAAAGAGGCCGATGAGACGCTGAACGGCATCGCGGAGCAACTCAATGTCGAGGTTGCCAAGGAGCGAAACGCCTCCGAGAGGCGAACCGTCAGAACAACTGGACGGCGGTCGGCCGCGTAGGGATCAACTACTTGACGACAGAGCGCGAGTCAAAAGGGGAAGCCGAGAAGTAACGTAGGTCCCCCTTTTGAACTCCAGCACCCATGAATTGGGTGCAGTCATTGGTGTTCCGGTGAAGTCGTCGTGTCGAGATGTCACCATCATTAGTCGGTGATCGACTGTATTGCCGAAATCCAGCGCCATCGTCTTTAATGAGCGTGAAAGGGTAGCGATAGGATCGATATGAATAATAATCACAAAATGCCGAATGCGGAGCCTGACTCCACGAGTCAGTTGAAGAGCATCTTCGACCAATCGCTAGCGGTCTTGAGCGAAAACAAAACAAATGCAAAACCGCTAAAAGGTCAGAAGATTCGAAACCTTCGATTAACACTACCTATACACGTCGATCCAGTAAATCTTCAGAAGCGCGCATTGGATGAGGCCGCAAAAGCATTAACCTCGCTTTGGAACATTTCAGATCCGAGGCGCGCGAGGCTCCCAGGGCGTCCTCTCCCCTCCAATAGGTAAAATTCTTGATTCGGCCGAACTTCATCACGCCGAACAAAGCCGCAGACTCTTCGGGGCTATTGACGCTCATCGCTGTCGCCTTGGCGATTGCGGCTCTGTACTTTGGCCGGCAGGTGTTGATTCCGCTGGCGTTGGCCGTAGTTCTGGCCTTTGTGTTCGCCCCGGTCGTGGAGTGGTTGCAGAAATGCCGTTTGGGCCGAGTGGCTGCGGTAGTAGTTGTACTGGTTCTTGCGTTTACGCTGATCGCTACGATTGGGTGGATTGTAGCGGGTCAGCTCATGGATATCGTCGACCAGTTCCCTAGTTACAAGGTTAATATTCACGACAAACTGCAATCTCTCCGCGTGCCCAGCAGTGGTCGTCTGAAGAGCGCCACCAACATGGTCACAGAACTTAGCGCTGAGTTATCCGCCGCCGCGCAGTCGGCTGCGGACAAGAAACCCGCGCCGACCAGCCGTCCGATTCCAGTCCAGGTGGCCAAGCCGCCTTCTGACACTGCCCAATATCTGCGGGCCGTCATCGGGCCGCTTACGGGGGTATTTGAAACGTCCGGGATGGTCATCGTCTTCTCCTTATTCATTCTGGTCAAGCGCGAAGATCTCCGTAATCGCGTGATCCGGCTGGCGGGTCAGGGCCAACTCAATGTAGTGACCCAGGTTTTGGACGACGCCTCTCGACGCCTGAGCCGCTACCTTCTGTTGCAATTCATAGTGAATACGAGTTACGGTGTCGTCTTCGGCTTCGCGACATCCCTGATCGGCGTTCCGCACGCGCTTCTCTGGGGCGTTCTCAGCGGACTACTGCGTTTTGTCCCATACGTTGGCGCGCCAATCGCAGCCGCCTTCCCCATGATCATGTCAATCGCGGTGTTTCCCGGTTGGCAACAAGCAGGACTGATCTTCGGTGCCTTCGTCGTATTAGAAGTCATCGTCGCGAATATCATCGAACCGAGATTGTACGGGGCTCATACCGGAGTTTCATCGCTTGCGATTCTTGTGGCCGCTGTATTCTGGGCAATGCTATGGGGGCCTGTGGGTTTGATGTTATCGACTCCGCTCACAGTGTGTTTGATTTTGATGGGCCGGTACGTACCCCAGTTAACCTTCCTTGAAGTACTCCTGGGCGATGACCCTGTGCTTTCGGTGGAAGCTCATTTCTACCAGCGGCTACTGGCGCTCGATCAGGAAGAGGCCAGAGATATCGCGGAAAACTACCTTGTAGAAAGACCAATCGGAGATTTCTACGATTCAGTTCTCATACCAGCGCTTATGATGGCGGAGCACGACCGTCACCTTAATACACTGGAACCTGGCACCACAACTTTCATCAGTCAAAGCACGGTGGAGTTGATCGACGAGTTAGGGGACCGCTCTCCTGATGGTCAGTTGATGTTCAGTGACAATGAATTGAATTGGAGGGACCCGGACCATAACGCACTCGCGGGGCTGCGCGTCGCTTGTATACCGGCGGGGGATGATGCAGATGAGCTTGTGGCAATCATGTTGGAGCAATTGCTCAAGCGTTTAGGATGTGATGTTCGTCGAGTATTGCCTGCCCCGGGCCGGAACATTGTCGACCAGGCGATGATGGTGACGCCTCACGTCGTGATCATCTCCGCACTTCCTCCTTTTGCTGTAGGACAAGCTCGATCGCTTTGTAAGCAGATTCGCCAGCGCTATGCCGAGCCGAAAATGATCCTTGGTCTGTGGGGTTTTGAGGGCGGAATCGCAAAGGCTCGCGATCGGGTTGGACCTGGCTATGCCGATATGGTTGTGACGAGTCTTCAGCAGGCGATTACTCTTCTAGTTGAGACGCGACAATCGATGGGGCCAAAAACTCGGAGCGCGATTACGTCAGCTCATTAACGGCCGGCAACAGAGTCACACGGACCCCAAGAAACTCTCTGGCTTCGGTTCCGTTAGGCCACGTCTTCACAACTTGTCACAACTAAGAGAAGAAGCGTCCACAATTTTATGTTGTGGTTAAAACGCGCAGAGCGGTTATGGGGAGTGGATACATGTCAAGTGAGATGAAAGAAGTGAGGTATCCCGAAGGTGGGCATCACGTTCCGACAATGCCGGACCCGACGAAGGACAATCCGAATGGCGGCGAGCACCTGCCAACAATGCCTGACCCGACGGAGGAGCCTCCGTTGCGGATCGATGATCCTCCGCCGGTCGAAGGCGAAGATCATAGGCAGGAAGTCGGAGAGATGCGTCCGTAGCCTTTCCCGACAGTGCCGCATGGAACCCTGTCCGGCCTATATTCCGATGGAGTCTCTACAGGATTCTCCGGAGTCAGCTAGATGCACTGCCCTATGGCGAATGGACCACCCCCCTACCTAAGATCACTAGGCATCTATCGAGTATGCGTCTGTCGTGTTGTCGGTACTATTGGAGGAGGATATCCAAACCCGCCCGCCATTCTTTCAATTGCCCTGGGAATTGCGGAATCCGTTGGCATAGGAATGGGGAGAGGACGAAAAGAATGCGGGATATCTCATTCAAAAGCATGTTTCGGGTTTCGCTCTTGGTCGGACTTGTGCTGGTAATGCCCAATTTGTGTGCTGGCTATTCTGTTCTAACCCATGAAGAGATCGTCGATCTCTTGTGGATGGACCACATCAAGCCATTGCTGCTGCAACGGTTTCCAGACAGTAGCGACGACGAACTGCGGGAGGCGCACGCCTACGCGTATGGCGGCTCCGTGATGCAGGATATGGGTTACTACCCATTCGGCAACAAGGAGTTTAGTAATCTGGTGCACTATGTACGCACCGGTGATTTTGTGATGGCGCTGCTCCAAGACGCAAATGACGTCAATGAATATGGGTTCGCGCTGGGAGCGCTCGCGCATTATGTATCCGATAACGCCGGTCATCCCGCGATTAATCGTTCAGTCGCCGAGGAGTATCCCAAGCTGAGTGCACGGTATGGCCAGCAAGTAACGTACGACGAAAATCCGAAAGCTCACATAAGAATAGAGTTTGGTTTCGATGTCACACAAATCGCGAAGCATCGTTATGCCCCCGATGATTACCATGCTTTCATCGGCTTCAAGGTCTCCAAGCCACTTCTGGAGCGTGCTTTCCAGGAGACCTATGGCATTGAGTTGAAAGATATATTTTTCAACGAGGACCTTGCGATCGGCACTTATCGACGTTCCGTGAGCAAGATCATTCCTGAGATGACCCGGGTCGCACTCCTGACCAAGCGTGCGGATATAGTCCGGGAGACGCCAAATTTCTCCAAGAGAAAGTTTCTTTATAAGCTCTCCCGTGCTGATTTCGAGAAGGAGTGGGGGAGAGACTACAAGAGACCCGGGGTAGGCGCCAGGATCATGGCCTTTATTTTTCATCTGATTCCCAAGGTTGGCCCGTTCAAGGCGATTGATTTCAAGGTGCCGACAACTGCGACCGAGAACCTCTTCGTCAAGAGCGTGGACGCGACGACGGATCAGTACCAGAAACTACTCGATGCGTTACGCACCAACTCCGTCCAACTCGCCAATCGCGATTGCGATACCGGCCATCTCACTCAGGCTGGGGAATATGCCTTGGCCGATCAGACCTATGCCGATCTACTGGATCGTTTATCGGCACGCCACTTTGACCATTTGACAGCGGAATTGAAAGACAACATTTTGAGCTTCTACGGCGATCTGAATGCCCCCCTCGCCACCAAGAAATCGCCAAGCCGCTGGCAGCGATCAATGCAGGAACTGGACGCCCTTAAGCTGGCATCGACAATGCAAGTACAAGCGGCCGGTTCGTAAAGCCCATGCAGCCACAATGCGTTACGTTGACATACAGGGTTTTATGTAGCTAACTACAAGTCAAATCGGATTGGCAATGCCTCGCCGGGACAAGTAGGGTGACATGGTTCGATAGGTGTTCCGCCCTTTCCGCCGGGGAGGAAATCAGGCTTCTGCAGCATCCGATCGATGGGAAGCACTGGACTTATTCGCTAAAATTGTGAAAAGTAGATCTTGATTTCGGAAGCACTGGCTTTTTAGTCTTGCCCCTCAATCCACGAAGCCCGCAGCGGGAGAGCAATACCGGGCAAACGAGGGATGATGGGCCAGAGGAAATAGCATGCAAATCCGTTTCGTTCGCACGCTGTGGTTGGCGCTCGTCGTGCTGTTATTTTCGGCAGCGTCGTTCGCGCAAATCGGCGTGGCCATCACCATCGGCCCGCCTCCAATTCCTATCTACGAGCAGCCGATTTGTCCGGGGGACGGCTATCTGTGGACGCCCGGTTACTGGGCCTACGACTATGACTATGATGATTACTACTGGGTCCCGGGTACGTGGGTATTGGCTCCCGAAGTTGGCTTTCTGTGGACGCCGGGGTGGTGGGGTTGGGGAGACAGCGCGTTTCTTTGGCATGAAGGTTTTTGGGGGCCACGCGTCGGCTTCTACGGCGGAATCAATTACGGCTTCGGTTATTTTGGAACCGGCTTCGAGGGGGGACGTTGGGACGGCGGTCATTTCTTCTACAACCGCTCCGTCATGAATGTGAATGTCACGGTGATTCACAACGTCTACAACACTACTGTGGTCAACAACAACAATCACGTCGCCTTTAATGGCGGCAACGGCGGCATCAACGCTCGTCCTACATCGGAAGAAGAGGCCGCGGCCCGCGAGAGACATGTGGGACCGTTACCGGCTCAAACCCAACAGGCCCAGGCAGCCCGATCTGATCCGCAACAACGCGCGTCGGTAAACATGGGCAAACCGCACATCGCGGCGACCCCAAGGCCCGGAGAGTTCAAAGGTAGCGGCGTTGTACAGGCCAGAGAGGCAGGAGGACATTACACGCCTCCACCCACCCGTGGCGGAAATCAGGCGCGGCAAAATGCGGCGGGCGCGCGTCCCGAGAGTAATAATAATTCGCCGACCCACGTTCGTGACCTTCCGCCAGCCGAACGGATGCCTGCTCCGAATACAGGCAACGCAAAGCAGGACCAGAAGTATCAGCAGCAACAAGAGAAACTCTACAACCAGCAACAAAAGGAGCGGCAAAAAGTAGCGCAACAGCAGGAGAAGGAAGATCAGAAGCTGGCGAAACAAAATGCTTCTGAGGGGCAAAGGCAGCAGCAAGAACAGCGGCACGCGCAACAGACGCAGCAATTGCAACAAAAACACACGCAACAGCGACAGCAGATGCAACAGAGAACGCAACCCGCCGCACATCCATCAGGCGGCAAACCACGCTAGGACCGCGCCGCACTCAATCGCAATATGGGCCGGCACCTACCTTGTCCCGAGCAGCCAGCACAGAACGGGACTTGCAAGGTGCCGGTCCCTGCTTGACTCGGGACGGAGAGACCGATGATGGGACGATCGGACCGTTGCTATCGCGGAGAGGAAGTTTCGGCGGGCGAGGATGCGTGACCCGTCCTGACGCCGTTCCGCTACGGGCGAGTCCAAGACAGGGAAACGGCAAAAACCTGTGCCGCATCACTATCCCGCCTTCAAGTTGCCGACCATACTAGCATGGGGCAGTAGACCACTACATCGGGTCTAGCGCTTAGATTTCCGAGATTTTGACCGTTAGGATTTTGAACGCCTCAGTGATCACCTGAAAAGCGGCCATACATGATCAGTGCAAAACCGGCCATACTTTGGAAGCCGTCCGAGACATAGGTTGTTCTATCCTGCCGCCTGCTGCGGAGGCAAGCCTGTTTTTGTGCGCCAACTGCGTGGGCCGCATTTCAGCACGTGCCCATGATGCAACAGGCGATCGAGCATGGCAGTAACCGCTGCGCTATCGCCCAGGAGTTTTCCCCAGTCATCGACCGGTCGGTTCGAAGTAATGATGGTGCTGGCACGCTCATAGCGTCGCATGATGATCTCCAGGAGTTCCTCGGCGGCGGTGAGGGATAACTTCCGCATGCCCAAGTCATCGATGATCAGCAAAGGTACTGTGACCAGAGACTCGATGTGCTGTTTGCGCGTACCGTCGATCGAGGCTTCGGCGAGTTCCTCAAGCAGGGTATGGGTCTCGCGATAGAGCACACGATAGCCTTGCTGGATGGCGGCCTGGCCGATGGCCTGTGCCAGATGGCTTTTGCCGCTGCCAGGTGGACCGACAAACAGTGAGTCTTCGTGACGGGCGATGAAGGCAGCGGTCGCCAGATCGAAAATCAAACTACGATTCATCTTGGGATTGAAGGTGAAGTCGAAGTTATCGAGATTTTTGTGCGGATCGCGAAACTGGGCTTGCTTGCGCCGACGTTCCAGCAAGCGGTCGCCGCGACGAGTAAGTTCGTCGGAAACCAGGCCGGAGATCAGGTCGATGGGTGCCATGGATTCGACCTGAGCCTGGTGCAGACGCATCTCGAGCACGGCTGCGATTCCACCCAGCCGCAGTTGTCGTAAAGCACGATTCAACTCGATGAGATTCATTCATTTTGCTCCTTGGTTTTGATTTGGATCAGATCACGGTAGTGCACCAGTTCGCGGATCAAGGGATCGACCTGGCGCAAACTGAGGGGGGCTTGTGGACAGCGCTCCAGATAGCGCCGCACGAAACGATATTCGTGCACGCCCATCTCCAGGGCGGCTGCGCAAGCTTCATCGAGGGCAGCGGTGCCGTACTTTTTGGCGAGGGAGAGAACGCCCAGGATGCGCCGCACGCCCACTTCGCCTTGCTGGCTATAGAGAAGGTTGCAAAGTGTACCGACATGGGTGCCCACTCGGCCGGCGCGGCCGAGCAACTGCACCACACGGAAGGGAGTGCGCTGGGGATGGTCCTCGGGCTGAATGCGATACCAGCCCCGTTTCTGACGTATATGTTCTCGCAGAAGTAATCCAGTTTTGGGATCGAGGATACGAACGCAAAGTTCGTCCCATTGGACTTTCACCCCGCGTCCAATCCAGCCTGGCGGTAGACCGTAATAGGCGGCTTCGACTTCGACACAACCATCCAGATGCACGACTCGTTCGCCGTACTGGTAATAGCGGAACGGTTCCACCGGCAGCGGGAGCAGGGTGGGCTTTTCTTCCGCGAACATGGCGGCCACTTGCCGTTTGGTGGTGCCGTGAATGCGCGTATCGGCCCAGTTCGTTTCCCAGCGATCCAGATAGGCTTGCGCTTGTTCCAGACTTTCGAAGCGTTGTCCTTTGAGAGGGGTTTTCTTGGCGTGTCCCACGGCCGACTCCACCTTGCCTTTTCGATCTGGATCCTGGATCCGGCAGGGCAGGGCGACGGCACCGTAATGGGCGAGCACGTCGCGATAGAGGGGATTGAGCGTGGCCTCGTAGACGTCGGGAACCAGCACACCTTCGCGCAAATTATCCAGCACCAGGATGCGTGGAGCTCCACCTAGTCGACGAAAGGCTTTCTCGTGCAGTTCGGCCCAGATGCGTGTGCTGGAGCGGAACGTCAGTAGCCGTACTGCCTTACGGCTATAGCCCAGCGTGAGCACGAACAAACGGGTGCGCCGATATTTTCCGCTTGGCGCTTCGCGTACCATTGGACCGCTGCCGTAATCAACTTGACCCTCCTCTCCTGAAGCGGTGAGAATCACCGCCCGCGCTGGTGGTCGTTGGGCTCCACGCAATTTGTAAGCGAAGCGCCGAACGCTTTGATAGCCACCCCGGAATCCGTGGTCGGAAACCAGATCCTGCCAGATGGCCATGGCATTGCGATCCCGACTCAGGCCCAGCTCGATGATTTCCCGGTAGGGTTCACAGATACTTGTCGAGCCCGCGACTTTCGAGTTTTCTGGCTCCTGGCCTCTCCACTCCACGCCAAAGTCGGTGATCACCGCTATGGCCGGTTTTGAATTTGCTTTTGCTTTTCCCTTAGTAGAAAGGTTTTCGGGGTTGGGGTTGAGGTTGAAGTTGGGCTGTCCGCCTGACTCCGGAAGGGCCGGTTTTACTGCCTCCGAGCCGGTGATCACTGGTATGGCCGGTTTTGCCTTACCTTCGCGTTTCCATCTTCCCGGCGGCCAGATTTCCACACCCGCGCCTCGCAGATAGGCGCTGATGGTCTCGCGACGAACTCGCGTGGTCTCTTGGATCTTCCGCAGAGACCATCCCAGTCGTCCCAAGGCTATGATTTGTTGTTTCTTCTCGTCCTTCAAGACATTCGCCATGTTGCGAGAGGCTACTTACCCTCTCGCTGCTGTCAATGTCCTGGACGTTTCTTCTGAAAGTATGGCCGCTTTTCAGGTGTTCACGTATGGCCGCTTTTGGGTGTTCACTGAGGAACGTGTTGGTTATCGTACGGGCCTTCTCGCGATGCCCTACACGAACTCCCCGATAGCGTATGTTCGAGTTCTGAATTTACAATTCAGTTTTGCAAATCAAGTGAGAGGGAAATCATCATGCGAAGCATAGGAAGAATGAACTCGAAGGATTGGGTCCGGCTGGCGGCGAAATTGAGCCTTCTGTTTACCGAACCAAAAGTCCGGGCCGCAGTCGGAAACCGAATCAAAGACAGTGTGGGCGACCTGACGGATACAGTCGCCGGCAAATATAGCGACGTCAGCGAAACTGTCGCTAGTAAGTATGAAGACGCCGCCGATCGCATCGAAGCCGCGACCGATGCCCTTCGTGGACAAAACTACTGGCCTCCGCGAGTGGTCGGTTTTTTGCTTGGAGTTGGCGTTGGAGCGGGATTGGGAATCCTGTTGGCACCTGCTTCTGGTAGCGAGACCCGCGAGTCTCTTCGCGAGAAGGCTGCCGATGTGACCGCGGATGTGACGAAGAAAATTCGTCGATCGGTGACGAACATGCCATCCACCGGCACCGAGGGATGAATTCCGCACCAACAATGCTCTAAACACGAAATTATGAGAACGGAGTGTCCCCTATGCGGGGATTCACCCGCCTCGCCGAGCGTCGATAACTTCCGAGGTCGCCTTCTGAGGTCACTATGAGCGAAAATCCCAGCACTACGTTCCCAGGAACTGTCGAAAGAATCATCAAACCTTTCACTCCGCGTGATCCTGAGAAGGCCCAGATCGCGATCCATGGGGCCGACGAGTTATATCGAGAAATCCGGATCGAAAATACCCTCACCGACGAGAATGGCCACAAGGTCTGCCTTAAGCCGGGCGCCGAAGTAGAAGTGGTGGTCGAAGCACCACCTGAGGCGACGATCGAGAAGAGCGGCAACGCTTAAGGATACAAGCCGGGTGGGATTTCGCCGACTAGAACGTCAGGAAGCCATTTCGTGCCCGGTCAGTTCATCCGTGCTCGATTGCAGCAGAGGTAGCGTGGCGAGCACCGCGGTCCCTGCTTCGTCCGATCGAATCTCCATGGTCCCACCAAGTTGCCGCAGACGCTCCCGCATGCCGCGGAATCCGACTCCGGTTCGACCTGACGAAGCGATTTGCAGTTGTTTTTCCAGGGGTATGCCCTTGCCATTATCCTCGACGGCGATGAGCACGCGGTCATAATCGTCCTGCACGCGCACCACAGCAGCCGTTCCTCCAGAATGGCGATGAATGTTGGTAAGGCATTCCTGTACCATTCGAAAAATTGCCAGTTCCATCTCGTCCGACAGCCGGCGTAACTGATCTGGGATCTGGACATCCACTTTGATCTTGCTGCGCTCTGAGAAGCCGTCGACATACCATCGGAGCGCAGACGCGAGGCCGGCGACATCCAGTAAAGGAGGATGCAGCAGATGCGAAATGGTGCGAGTCTCGGAACTGAGTTGTTCAATCAACGCCGCGTTCTCCGAAACCGCTTGTGCTGCCGCGGGGTCCAGGTGGCGTGCCCGAGATTGCAGCACCGAGACGTTCATGCTGAGCGCCGCTATCATTTGCCCCACACTGTCATGTAACTCGCGGGCAATTTGCCGCCGCTCTTCGTCGCGAATCTGCTGTAAACGCCCCGAGAGTTCGCCCAGGTTTTCGTTTGCCAACTTCAATTCCGTGGTTCGTTCCTGCACCTTTCGTTCCAGTTCCTCATGAGCTTTCCTCAGATGTTCTTCGGCTTGCAGGCTTCGTTGACGCGAACGACGGTTCGCCTCAGCCAGAGCGACAATCAAACTGGCGAAAAACAAGTATCCAAGCATTCCTGAAATTTCAGTCTTGGGATCCTGCAGTTCAAACGAATGAGAATAAGGCAAAAACGAATACCAGACACCGATTCCCCCCAGGAGAGTTGTGACAATCGACGGACCCAGTCCGCAATACCAAGCGGAAAATACGACTGCGGCCCAAACCGTGTGATAGGGATTATCCTGCCCCAGGAAAGGAGAGAGCAACTCGCGAATCAACAAAGCTGTCATCGCCGCGAGGATCGCCAAACCGTAGCGAACCGCAAAATCGTTGCGAGAGACCGAGGTGTAAGACTGCATTGCTCGAGCACCTTTGCCTGATTAACCTTAATTCAGCCCTAAACGATCCACGCGCAAACGGAAGCGACCAGTCCCCGGTTCGCACTTCAGTTTCTCCGCCTGGGCATTCAGATCAGCCAACTTTTTCGGATCCGTCACGATCCTGGCCCGGCGAAGCAGTTCCGTCACCGCCAGCTGCCGCCTGCGCGTCGAGGATACGAACAGTTCATGGCAGATATGTTTCATAATGTCTCCTTGGCTGAGCAATGTCCCTGGTCAGCGATTCCAATGGGCGCGCTCAATTCCAACCTACGAAGCGTCTCTAGATTGCGTATCGCATCCGTCATGGCTTGCAACTCTTCGACGTCGCGCCCGTTATCTGCGTTCCGCTGGTCTGCGAGGGCTTGCTGGATGGCTGCTTCAGCGTTTTGGATCCTCTTTTGCAAACGGGCGCGATCAAGTTCGAGCATCGCACCCGCATATAAGTCCCGCCACAACACGTTTCTCGTCACCGAAATTTCCTCTCGACTCAACTTCCTGAGCATACCCGTGCCACTAAAAATAGGTGGAATATTTGCTTTCCTCTGCCGTAGCTGCGTCCGACGTTAAAGCAGAGACTGTGGCATTGCACCAAACGGCTATTGTCGGAGGATTATATCCCTATTCATATCATTATCGTAGCGTTAAATTACCGTAATGGAACGGCACAATAGTGACAAAAACAGAAAAAAATATACTTGACGTAAACCGGTCCACTTTGGTATTTTTCGCATCATCGTAGAATGAGAAGGAGGTAGTCGTCGTGGTGAACGATTCGAAGATCAGGGGTTCGCGGCCGTTTGCAAAATATCGTCAGGTTGAGATTGTGGGGTTGAAGAGCGGTCGCCGTGGCAAGCATCATGAACTGGTGCAGGGAATTGTCCGAGAGTTGACTGCTCTAACGCCCGGATTGGCACTTGAGATTCCCCTGGCCGAGGTAGGCGGGGTCGGGCTGGCCAACCTTCGTTCGGCAGTGCACCGCGCAGCCAGTACCCATGGCCTGCAGATCGAAACGATTGCCGACGAAGGCAATTTTTACGTTTGGAAGGCCAAGTAAGCCAGGGCAATGTCGTTCTACGTTCTAGTAGATGGTCGTTCTAAGAAGTCCCCTTCCAGGAAGTTCGTTCGCCAGAGCGGAAATGAGTAGTGTGTGATTTCACGCCAATGGCAGACCTACAGTATCTACCCTAGTTTCATCCCGCCCGCAATTCGATAGGCTCTATCACCTAAGCGCGTGTCAATGCAGTGAGGGATCACTCCAGCTTCACAACCACCTCTCACGATTGGCCTCCCGAAATGTCCGTACGAACGTCCGCACTGCTCACGCGGGACTGGAGATTTTAGTCATGGAATCGTGTACACCCGCCGCCTATGGAATGTACCCCCACGACGCATCCTTGCAGCAAGTGGTGCGGATGTTGAATCAGTCAGGCTTCGACAATGAGCAGATTTGCCTGATGGTTTGGCCTCGCCATCACATCGCCTCCGTCATGCGCGAGGCGAATATCCTCAATGCCGAGCGAGCCGCAGGTGCAATTACCGTGGGGTTGATCGGATGGCTTATGAAACTCGGCGCCGTGATCATCCCGACCGTCGGCTTCTTTATCCGTTCGCGTACATTTCTGCACGCTCTGGTAATGAGGAAGGATTCTCCAGGCCTTTGTGGCAATTCGCGAGCTCTGGTTGCATTGGGCTTTTCTGAAGATGACGCCGAGCGATTTGAGTTTGAGAATGAACCGAGCGATACGGCGGTCCTGGTATACGTTGCATGTCCGGAAGGAGCAGGAACAAGGACGAGCCGCGCCGTGGACGTATTGCGCCGAACGGGAGCGCAGGAATGCGCCGCGCTCACGACCGAAGACCTCGCTTGGAAGGCGACGGCCTGACCGAAGGTTGCAGTGGACCGCTTTGCCCTTCCATCTAACGAGGTGACGCAATTCTCTCTTAACGCTGAATCGACGTTGAATTCGCGGGAGTCGCCCCTCGCCTTCTTCGCGCTGATATCCATGGCGGTCTACAGTAAAAACCCTAGATTCATTCTCAAGCTTTTCCTGTAAAACCTTCATGTTTGGCTGATAATCCGCTTCGGGTTGCATTCAAAAAATGTCTCGGGTAGACCCTCAGTTTGATGGTGTGTCGGTTTCTAGCACGCTGTGCGGAAGTGCCTGCGCGTCCGCGCCTTCCCCTGTGATGGCACATTCCGCTTGGGACGCCCTGGCGCCGCTGCAATGCAACCTGGCGAGCCAGGGCGTCCCACCCTCCAGGAGAGCACGATTGTTATGAAGAGAAATCACCCTGACACGGCGACGGCGGTTGCCAACGGCGAACACCGCACGGGCGAGAAGAGCAATGGGAATTCTGTTCTTGCGGTTGAGTCTGCTTCGGCGGACTTAAGCGCGATCCTCGCCAGTCTGCAGACAATGCGCGACGGCGACTTTTCGGTCAGGCTACCCGGATCCTGGACCGGTCTGGAAGGAAAGATTGCTGATACGTTCAATTCCATCGTCGCCGCCAACCAGCAGATGGCGCAGGAACTGAAGCGTGTTGGCCAGGTGGTCGGTAAAGAAGGAAGAACTCGCGAACGCACGCGTTTTCATGAGGCCAGAGGAGCATGGGGCGACATTGAAGTTTCGGTAAACACGCTAGTTGAGGATTTACTTCGTCCAACGGCGGAAGTGACTCGAGCGATCGCTGCCGTGGCTCAGGGAAATCTGACTCAAACGGTCCGCCTCGACGTGGACGGACGCCCGCTCGAAGGCGAATTCCTGCGATCGGCCAACATCGTCAATACGATGATTCAGCAACTCGGTGTTTTCACCGCTGAGGTGACGCGCGTCGCGCGCGAAGTAGGCACCGATGGAAAACTTGGCGGCCAGGCGCAGGTGCCCGGGGTTGCCGGCACGTGGAAAGATCTGACGGATTCCGTCAACTCAATGGCCAGCAACCTTACTGGTCAGGTACGTAATATCGCGGAGGTCGCTACGGCGGTTGCCAGCGGCGATCTCTCCCGCAAAATTACCGTCGATGTACGCGGCGAAATCCTCCAACTGAAGGAAGCTATCAACACGATGGTGGACCAGTTGCGCTCGTTCGCCTCCGAAGTTACGCGTGTGGCTCGTGAAGTCGGTACAGACGGGAAGCTTGGCGGCCAAGCCGTGGTTGTGGGCGTGGCCGGCACCTGGAAGGATCTAACTGACTCAGTGAACGCGATGGCAGGCAACTTGACGGCTCAGGTTCGCAACATCGCTGAAGTGACTACGGCCGTGGCCCGCGGCGATTTGTCGCGCAAGATCACAGTCGATGTAAAGGGCGAAATCCTGGAACTGAAAGACACCATCAACACGATGGTGGACCAACTTAACGCGTTCGCAGGCGAAGTTACACGTGTGGCTCGTGAAGTCGGTACCGAAGGTAAGTTAGGCGGACAGGCGCAAGTGCCAGGGGTCGGAGGTACGTGGAAGGATCTGACGGATAACGTCAACTTCATGGCCAGCAACCTTACCGGCCAGGTGCGTAACATTGCGGAAGTCGCGACCGCCATCGCGAACGGCGACCTCTCCCGCAAGATCACAGTAGACGTGCGCGGCGAAATTCTGCAGCTCAAGGAAACGCTGAACACGATGGTCGATCAACTCAACCGTTTCGCGGGCGAAGTTACGCGCGTGGCCCGCGAAGTCGGCAGCGAAGGTCGTCTGGGCGGGCAGGCCAACGTGCCCGGAGTTGCCGGAACATGGAAGGATCTTACGGATTCCGTCAACTCGATGGCCGGAAACCTTACGGGTCAGGTACGAAACATCGCCGAAGTGACCACAGCCGTGGCCCGAGGCGACCTGTCACGAAAAATCACGGTCGACGTGAAGGGCGAGATTCTCGAACTCAAGAACACTATTAATACGATGCTCGATCAACTCAACGCCTTCGCCGGCGAAGTAACGCGTGTGGCCCGCGAAGTCGGTACAGAAGGGAAGTTGGGAGGCCAAGCGCAGGTGCCCGGCGTCGCTGGCACGTGGAAAGATCTCACGGACAACGTGAACTTCATGGCCAGTAACCTGACGGGCCAAGTACGTAACATCGCCGAAGTGTCGATGGCCGTGGCGCGCGGCGACTTGTCGCGGAAAATCACAGTCGACGTCCGCGGCGAAATCCTTGAACTTAAGGACACCATCAATACGATGGTAGATCAGTTGCGTTCATTCGCATCCGAAGTAACGCGCGTGGCGCGCGAAGTCGGCACCGACGGTAAATTGGGTGGGCAGGCGCAGGTGCCCGGCGTCGGCGGCACGTGGAAGGACCTTACCGACTCCGTCAACTCGATGGCCAGTAACCTCACCGGTCAAGTACGCAATATCGCCGAGGTTTCGACAGCGATCGCGAGCGGTGACCTCTCGAAGAAAATTACGGTAAACGTCAGCGGAGAAATTCTGTTACTTAAAGAAACCATTAACACGATGGTCGATCAGTTAAACGCCTTTGCCGGCGAAGTAACACGCGTGGCGCGTGAAGTCGGTACTGAAGGTCGTCTGGGCGGGCAGGCCAACGTGCCCGGAGTTGCCGGAACATGGAAGGATCTTACGGATTCCGTCAACTCGATGGCCGGAAACCTTACGGGTCAGGTACGAAACATCGCCGAAGTGACCACAGCCGTGGCCCGAGGCGACCTGTCACGAAAAATTACGGTCGATGTGAAGGGCGAGATTCTCGAACTCAAGAACACTATTAATACGATGGTCGACCAACTCAACGCTTTTGCTGGAGAAGTAACCCGCGTGGCCCGAGAAGTTGGCACCGACGGAAAACTCGGCGGCCAAGCGCAAGTACCGGGCGTCGCCGGTACGTGGAAGGATCTCACGGATAACGTTAACTTCATGGCCAGCAACCTTACCGGCCAGGTGCGCAACATCGCCGAAGTTGCAACCGCGATCGCGAATGGTGATCTCTCCAAAAAAATCACGGTCGATGTGCGCGGCGAAATCCTGCAGTTGAAAGAAACGTTGAACACCATGGTCGAGCAATTGCGCTCCTTCGCAGCGGAAGTGACGCGCGTAGCCCGCGAAGTGGGCAGTGAGGGCCGGTTAGGCGGCCAGGCCAATGTGTCAGGCGTCGCCGGCACGTGGAAGGATCTCACCGACTCCGTAAATGCCATGGCCGGTAACCTCACGGGTCAGGTTCGAAACATCGCCGAAGTAACTACGGCCGTCGCTCGCGGTGACTTATCGCGCAAGATCACAGTCGACGTGAAAGGCGAAATTCTAGAGCTTAAGAACACCATCAATACGATGGTCGATCAGCTCAACGCCTTCGCCGCTGAAGTGACTCGCGTCGCCCGCGAAGTCGGTACGGAAGGCAAGTTGGGTGGCCAGGCGCAGGTCCCCGGTGTGGCTGGCACATGGAAGGATCTCACCGATAATGTCAACGTGATGGCAGCCAACCTGACTGAACAGGTACGTGGCATTGTGAAGGTTGTAACTGCCGTCGCTAACGGCGAGCTTACTCAGAAGCTCACTGTTAACGCGAAGGGTGAAGTCGCAGCCCTCGCCGAGACCATCAACAACATGACAGACACGTTAGCCACCTTTGCCGACCAGGTTACAACCGTGGCCCGCGAAGTTGGCGTTGAAGGCCGGCTCGGCGGACAGGCTAACGTGCCTGGCGCCGCCGGTACGTGGAAAGACCTTACAGGTAACGTCAACCTTTTGGCTGACAACCTGACTAACCAGGTGCGAGCGATCGCTGAAGTCGCTACCGCAGTTACTAAGGGCGACCTGACTCGCTCGATTCAGGTGGAAGCCAGCGGTGAAGTCGCGGAGTTGAAAGACAACATCAACACCATGATCGACAATCTCCGCCTGACCACCGATCGCAACACGGAGCAGGACTGGCTCAAGACGAATCTAGCCCGCTTCACTGGCATGTTGCAGGGGCAACGCGATCTGGCAACGGTTGGACGCATGCTCTTGTCGGAACTTTCGCCTCTGGTGAATGCTCAGCAGGGAGTGATCTATCAGATGGGAACCGAGGAATCGGCGGAGATGGTTCTTCTTTCGGCGTTTGCCGGCGACGGCGAGGACGGCCATCTGCGGCGCTTGAAGATAGGTGAAGGTCTGGTGGGACAATGCGCAGCGGAGAAACGGCGAATGCTGATTTCTGACTTGCCACCTAACACCATTGCGATTCACTCAGGTTTGTTCGAGGCGGTTCCGCGAAACGTTATCGTGTTACCCGTCCTCTTTGAAGATCGTGTAAAGGCCGTTATCGAGCTGGCTTCGCTGGGCAACTTTACCACTTCGCATTTGGCATTTCTCGAACAGCTAACGGCCAGCATCGGCATTGTGCTCAACAGTATTGAGGCCACGATGCAGACGGAAGGACTGCTCAAGCAGTCTCAGCAATTGGCCACCGAACTCCAAATGCAGCAAAAGGAGTTACAGCAGACCAATGAGCAGTTGGCGCAAAAAGCACAGCAGCTCGCTGAACAGAATGTCGAGGTTGAACGTAAGAACCAGGAAATCGAGCAAGCGCGCCGTGCCTTGGAAGAAAAGGCCAAAGAGCTGGCTCTTACTTCGAAGTATAAATCGGAGTTTTTGGCTAATATGTCGCATGAGCTGCGCACGCCGCTCAACAGCATCCTCGTCCTCGGACAGCAACTGAGTGATAACCCGGACGGCAACCTGACGCCAAAACAGGTCGAGTTCTCGCGCACGATTCACGGCGCCGGTACAGACTTGCTGAACCTGATTACCGACATTCTTGATTTGTCGAAAATCGAGTCCGGCACGGTGTCCGTAGAAGCGGAGGAAGTCTTCTTCGCCAGCTTGCTGGATACGGTAGAACGGCCGTTCAAGCACGAGGCTGAGAACCGCCGTCTCACGTTCGAGGTGCAGACGGATCCGCACCTCGCTCGAAGTGTGGTCACCGATTCGAAGCGCCTGCAGCAGGTATTAAAGAATTTGTTATCGAACGCTTTCAAGTTCACCGAACTGGGAGGCGTCCGGCTTTCGGTGTCGGTAGCCAAGAACGGATGGACCGAGGATCACCCCATTCTGTCCAAAGCCGCAACCGTGGTTGCCTTCGAGGTTACCGACACCGGAATTGGTATTCCGTACGACAAGCAGCGCATCATCTTTGAGGCTTTCCAGCAGGCGGACGCGGGCACCAGCCGTAAGTACGGAGGAACGGGACTTGGTCTGGCAATCAGCCGCGAGTTGGCTAGCCTGCTGGGTGGCGAAATTCAACTACGCAGCGCTCCAGGGCGCGGCAGCTCCTTCACCCTTTACCTGCCGCAAACTTATGTGGGCCCCTCAAGCTCTGCGACGATGGAGCGAAAGTATTCCAGTTCCGCTCCACCGTCGCAGTTGTCGGCGGCGGGCATGGTGGAACATCAAGTCGAGAAGATTCAGGACGACCGCGAGAATCTTCAGCCGGACGATGCCGTCTTGCTGATTGTTGAGGATGATCCGCACTATGCGCGCGTATTACTGGATCTTTCCCGTGATAAGGGATTCAAGGTTCTCGTGGCCATGCGTGGCGCCGACGCCCTGGCTCTCGCTCGCGAGTATCATCCGACTGCGGTAACGCTCGACGTTTTCTTGCCCGACATGCTGGGCTGGACGGTTCTGAATCACTTGAAGCAAGATCCGGCGACGCGGCACATTCCGGTGCAGATGTTGACGCTCGACGAAGACCGTCACCATGGGCTATCCCGGGGTGCTTTTTCTTTTGTTACTAAGCCAACTACACCGGAGGGTCTGGAAACCGCATTGACCCGTATCAAGAATTATTCCACTCCGCGGCGCAAGCGGCTGCTCGTGGTGGAAGATAATCCGGCCGAACAACTCAGCATCAAGGAATTACTTGGTTACGACGACATCGACGTCACCGTGGTTTCGAGCGGCGTGGAGGCCGTCCAGTCGGTCACTGAGCAGTCCTTTGATTGTGTTGTTCTCGATCTGCGTCTGCCGGATATTTCTGGCTTCGAAGTGCTGGAACGCTTCCGCGATACGCCATCACTCGGGGACCTGCCGGTGGTCGTGTTCACTGGCAAAGAGCTTTCTCCGGAAGAGGACGCCCGTCTGCATGCGCTGGCTCGCAGCGTTGTGGTTAAGGGGGTCGAGTCGCCCGAGCGATTGCTGGATGAGACTGCGCTATTCCTGCATCGCGTGGTTTCCGATCTTCCCAGCGAAAAACAGAGAATGCTAGACCGGTTGCATCACTCCGACGATGCGTTGGTGGGCAAGAAGGTATTAGTGGTCGACGATGACGTGCGTAATATCTTCGCTCTGAGTAGCGTCCTCGAGCGCCGCGGCATGGACGTGATCACCGCAGGCACTGGGCGCGAGGCGATTGCCAAACTGGAATCCACGCCAGACGTGGCCATCGTTCTGATGGATATCATGATGCCCGAGATGGACGGTTACGAAACCATGCGCGTGATCCGACAGAACATTTCGTTCCAGCGCCTGCCTATCATTGCCCTGACGGCAAAGGCAATGAAGGGAGATCGCGAGAAATGCCTGGAAGCGGGCGCGTCCGAGTATCTGGCAAAGCCCGTTAATACCGAACAGTTGCTCTCGTCGCTTCGCATGTGGCTTCACAGGTAGCAGCTGTGACAGCTGGCGTGTTTCGAGACGTGCACGGAGAGAAAACTAATGAGGAATCACGAAACGGTCAATATCTTGATGGTGGATGATCAGCCGGCCAAGCTGCTCAGCTATGAGGTCATGCTTGCCGAACTCGGAGAGAACCTGATCAAAGCCCATTCGGCAAAGGAGGCACTGGAAATTCTGCTGAAGACCGATGTGGCCGTGGTGCTGATGGACGTGAGTATGCCGGAGCTCGATGGCTTTGAATTGGCGACAATGATCCGACAGCATCCCCGCTTTCAAAGGACGGCGATCATCTTCATCTCGGCCGTGCATCTGACAGATCTGGATCGCCTCAAGGGATATGAACACGGAGCAGTCGATTACATTTCCGTTCCCGTTATCCAGGAACTCCTGCGAGCGAAAGTCAGGGTGTTCGCCGAATTACACCGGAAAACAAGGCAGCTCGAAGAACTGAATCGCGATCTGGAGCGCCGTGTGTTGGAGCGCACCGAAGAGCTAGCAGCGAAAGCTGAGCTTCTGCTGCGGCTCAATTACGAATTGGTAAATAAAAATCAAGAATTGGACGCCATCGTAAGCACTGCGCCGGATGTAATCTTCAGCAGCCAAGGGCACGGTTGTTACGAGTATGTCAGTGAAAGGTTTTACGAGTATACCGGTGCTTCAGCTTCCGGAATGAGTATTAGTTGGTTGGACTATGTGCATCCTGACGATGTCGAACGCAGTAAGGCGGGTTGGATACAGTCCGTGCATGCAGGAGGGCAATACGAATCGGAGTATCGTCTCCGTTCCAAAGACGGCTCCTACCGGTGGTTTCGCGTCCGTGCCGTTCCCATTCGAGACCCGGACGGAAAGATCGTGAAGTGGTATGGCACCTGTTCCGATATTCAAGACAGCAAATTGCTGGAACAATCGATTCGCGACAATGCCATCGAACTGGAAAAGATGGTCGATCGCCGTACCGACGAATTGCGACGCCTCTCGGTCCGCCTCATGTCGGCGCAGGACCAGGAACGCCGCCGCATCGCTCGCGACTTACACGACGGGTTGGGGCAAGAACTTGCCGTGGCTAAGATGATGGTGGACAAGATGCTTTTGCAAGAGTCAGCACAACCGCAAGAAGCGTGTGTCCAAGCCAGCACCATTATTGATCGTGCGATTCAGCAAGTGCGTACGATGTCTCACTTGCTCCATCCACCGTTGCTCGATGAAGTCGGATTACTCTCGGCCCTTGCCTGGTACACGGAAGGTCTTACCAAGCGGAGCGGCATCGAAGCTTTCCTTGATGTACAACCACCTGACTTCCCCCGACTGGCGCCAGAAGTCGAGACCGCAGTGTTTCGCATTGTTCAGGAGGCACTGACCAATGTCTTCCGCCATTCGGAGGCTCACAAGGTATGGATTTCCTTGCATCAACGGGATGGCTTGATCGTCGTTTCGGTGCTCGACGATGGTAAGGGAATCGACGAGCGTATTGCGGAGTTGCGACCGGAGAAGGTGGGAGTTGGCATCGGTGGCATGAAACAACGTGCTCGGGAGTTTGGCGGAGAATTGCGGTTGACGAATGCTGTTCCGGGTACGCTTCTCGAACTTATGATTCCGTCGACTTCGGTGTTGCGAGAGCCTAGCTCGGTTACAGTAATGAATGGATGCACTTAGCATCTCGTCGTCCATCACGAGCCGCCATTACGGCTTGCAATCGGGTAAATCAAGTAGAACGTCTTCGAAATCTCCCCAAAATTAACATCGAGTTGTCCTGTAATTTGTAACAGTCCTCGACAGTAAACCGCTTCTCGGCTTAGCGCATCTATCGTGTCGTCCGAAGTTTCGAGCGCGATAATCGCGAGAGATAAGGAGCGTCAATGTCGAGTTCTCAAGAATCTCTGTCTGCCGCCAACGCACTATCGCCACTTTCCGCCTCTGAAGTGCTCGAAGCTCACTATCACGGCCGTGAAAGCGCGCCGCGCCCAGTGGAAGTTCCGCTCCGAGTGGTGAACTCCGAGGTAGGAGCCGAGCCCGGGACCGAGCTCGGAACAACAAAGATACCCGCCGGTCCCGACGCGATCTGGGGACATTACAACAACTATCGATCGAACGGGCTGCTGGGCTCAGTGGTTGTGCACCTTGTGCTGATAGCCCTGGTTCTGGGCGTCACGACCTTAGCCCCCAAGGTGGTGCCTCAAATCCAGCCGCACGAAACTGTCACTCTGATCGCGCCTTCACCGGATTCGTATGCTCTGCCAGTTTCCAAAACAATTGCGAGCGGTGGCGGAGGGGGCGGTGAGCATGATCGCTTGACGACTCCGAGAGGAAGACTGCCAAAGAAGGCAATGACGCAGATTACACCGCCGCAGATTCTCGTTCCTAAGGAACAGCCGAAACTCGCCGCTGAGCCTACCGTGGTGATTCCCCCGCAATTGCGTTTAGCTGACAATCGCTTGCCTAACTTAGGCGATCCCGCAGCTATGCCACTTCCTTCTGCTCCCGTCTCCAACGGAACGGGCTCGGGTGGTGGAATCGGCTCCGGTGCAGGCGGCGGAGTCGGAGTAGGTCACGGGCCGGGAGTAGGCGCAGGTAGCGGCGGCGGAATAGGCGGAGGCATATTCAAAGTGGGCGGCGGTATCTCAGCCCCACAACCGGTTTCGACCCCCGATCCACAATACACCGAAGAGGCGCGCTTGGCGAAGACCCAGGGCAAATGTATTCTCTGGCTCATCGTCGACGAGACCGGGCACCCTCGTAACATCCGCGTAGTTCGCGGCTTGGGGAACGGACTCGATGCCAAGGCCATCGAAGCCGTACAGCAGTGGCGCTTCCAGCCCGCGATGAAGGATGGTAAGCCGGTCAATGTGCAGATCAGTGTTGAAGTGGGGTTCCATCTCTTTTAGTCGACAGCGACGAGTCCTCGATCCCTTACTCAACAGGGATTCGGAGCGAACGATGCAATGCTTCACGACAGCCCGCCACTGATTTGGGGACAAGTTCGCCCCGAATTCAAAGTCGTAACGAAACCCAGCTGAGAAACAAAGTTTCCGCCCAAACCAAATAAAGTCTTCCTAATCAATATCTTTTCTGTTGTACAGCAAGTTCCACAATCGAGTACAGGAGCATCCTGATGGGAGGGGAGTCGTCTCTTCGTTAGTCTCGTCTTCGTACCATGAATCTCCGCGCCATGGAGAACAAATCAGGCACGCGTATTGATCGAAGGAGACTACAGTGGCTACTTGCGTGATATCCGCAGCACCGGTAAATTTGCCTCCCGTCAGTGTACTTCCAGTGCGAGACGAAAAACCATCAGCACGAAATGACAACACAAAAAAAGAAGAGAAACGCCGAGACGACTCCGAAGGCAGTCTCGTTGAGCGCGCGCAGCGCGGTGACGAGCAGGCGTTCGCTACCCTTTATCAGTTACACAAAAAACGTGTGTATTCGGTTTGCCTGCAGATGACAAAAGATGTTGCTGACGCGGAAGACCTGACGCAAGAAGCCTTTCTGCAGGTGTTTCGCAGCGTCAACTCATTTCGCGGTGACTCCGCCTTCTCCACTTGGCTTTACCGGATCGCCGTGAACACGGTGCTGATGAAGTTGCGCCGCCGCAAATCTCCCCCGTTGGTGTCTCTCGATGAGCCGGTATCGGCGGAATCACCCTCTTTGAAGCGCGATATTGGAAAAGCAGACCCGAGCCTGAGCGGAGCGATTGATCGCATCGCCTTACGCCGAGCCGTCGAGGAACTGCCCGCGGGATGCCGGCAGATCTTTGACCTGCACGAGGTTGAAGGATACCAGCATCACGAGATCGCCCAGCTCCTGGAGTGCTCCATCGGAAACTCGAAATCGCAGTTGCACAAAGCAAAGGTGAAAATGCGAGATGTGTTGTTTCCGAAAAAGAGAATCTCACGTGTAGCCAAGACCGGCGACGCGGTGTAGCAATCTGCGGTGTAGCAATTTCTGGATGGCAGCATGGCAACGCTATCAATGCGGCGATCGCTGAACAAGACTCTAACCCGGGGCACAAAACCCCAATGAGGACCTGGCCTGTGAGACTTGGAGCCATATTAGTAGTAAGGACGAAGATTGAAGGGGCTCAGGACCGTGCCGGCCTGACCCTCCTGGCGGATCCGCTGGAGTGCGTCGAAGTCGTCGGGCGCTCTGTCCTGGAGCGCACCATCGATCGTTTCCTCGACGCAGGGGTTGAATCAATCTCGGTGCTTGTAGGCCCAGAGATGTACCAGCGCAGGACTCCAATACCAATTAGGTCACGAAACATCACGGTTCAGGTAGCACATGACCTGGATGTCGCGATTACGGAACAGTTGGCAAGGCATTCACGAACCGGGATTGACCACTGCTTCGTCAACTCTGCGAACGCTTATGCTGAAACTGATCTGCTCGATCTGTTTTACTTCCATCGGGAAGCGAAGCAACCAATAACTCGTGCCTACGACCGCGAAGGTCTTTTGGATCTGTGGGTCGTCGACTGTTCGAAGGCGCAACCACCCAACCTTGATGGCTTGCTGACGGAAAAGGAGCTGAAGAAAGACGAAACAGACTTTTCGAATGGCGCCTCTTATTTTATCCGCGAATATGTGAAGCGTCTTAGTCATCCTCGGGATCTGCGGCAACTCGCCGTGGACATTCTTCGCGGACGTTGCGAACAGCGGCCTTCGGGCAAGGAAATCCGTCCCGGCGTTTGGGTTGGCGAGGGAGCTGAGGTTCACAAGCCGGCACGTGTTGTCGCCCCGGCCTATATAGGTTGCGGATGCAGCATCCTGGAGGACAGCCTCATTACGCGCTTCAGCAGCATTGAAAAGAATTGCCTTGTCGACTGCGGTACGGTAATCGAAGACAGTTCCATTTTAGCGAATACCAATATCGGCATTTGGCTCGATGTGCGTCACGCGATTGTAGAAGGAAATAAAATATTGAACCTGGAGCGCGATGTGATGATTGAGATCCTTGATCCCAGCGTCATTCATTCCTGCCTTCCGGTTCGTGACATGCACGTCGGTATTGGCAACCACGGTAGAAGGTGGATAACCGCATCGCATCGTTAACGACAGTCTCGAGCTTCCGACATGCGGCGTGTCGGTGCGAACCTTATTTAGGAGTAAGTGAATGTATAGTAGAGGGCCCGTGATCATAATGGAGTTACCCGAACAACTGACCCAGGTTGAAGTCAAGACATTGCTGTGCGAATTGCAGCCGCTGTTGACGACCGACCGGCCGCGCATCGTTTTAGATTGTTCAAAAGTGCAGCAAATCGATAGCGCGGGAGTCGAAATGTTGCTTCATTGTCTGGAAGAAGCAATGAAGCGCGATGGCGATCTGAAGCTGGCCGCAGTCTCTCCGGCCTCCGCGATAACCTTCGAACTGATGCGGGTGGATCGCGTGTTTGAAGTGTTCGAAACGTCGGAAGAAGCGGCGCGCAGTTTTCAGGCATTTGGAGTGCCTGCGACGCCGTCGACTCAACCCTGGTATTCCGCAGCTTACACAAGGTCCCCTTTGAAGGCTGCGAGCTAGGCCATACTTCTGAGCGGTGAGGTTGAACATGGGAGCCTCGAAAAGAGCGTTATTGCAAGTTGTTTTCTGCTGTGTGCTCTGCGCCGGCGTCTCGCTAACCGTGCCGTGGGCGGTGGCTCAACAGCCGACTGGCAGCGCAACTGCGGCACAGGTTGCTAAGCCTGGCAGCGAACTGCCTTTCTCTAGTTCTTCATCAGTGTCTGAATTGCCCGATAGTCCGGGAGCTACGAATGCGAAGTTTCCGCCACCTAAGCAGGTTCTCGCCATCCAAGCGCAAGCAAATGAACCTCTCGACTCGCAGCACACGCGTTCATCGGAACCGCAGTTTCAGGAATCGCAGTCCGCAACTCAAAATCAAAAGCCAGTAGGTACGGCCGCGGCGGGAACTATCCCTGCAAGCGGGATCGCGGCGTCGCAACCTGCGGGTGTCGCGGTGGCTCCCGCGAAACAGCATCGAGTACGCACCATCGTCTTGAGGATGGGCGCGATTATTGGAGCGGGCGTGGCCGTAGGATCGGTTGTCGCGCTGACCGAAGCTACTTCAAGTAAACCTCCCGGAGCGCATTAGACAGCCGCGCTGGAGTAGCACGCTGCACCGTAGTGTTGCGGACCAGTGAACAGAAAGAATTAATGACGGGAAGGTTATGTATCGTGACCATTGTGAGTTTTTCTGGAATTGATGGGGCGGGGAAGAGCACGCAGATCTTCGAGTTCGAATCTTGGCTGCGCCGCTCGGGTCTGCGCACCAAGCTTGTGACATTTTGGGATGATGTCGTCGCGTGGTCCCGCTTCCGTGAGGTCGTAAGTCATAAAGTATTGAGGGGGGATCAAGGAATCGGAAGCCCGGAGAAGCCATTAAACCGACGCGACAAGAATATAACTGCGTGGCCACTTACCGTGATGCGGCTTTTCCTCTACTTGGCCGATGCTGTAAGTCTGCGCTTGAGAGTTCGTCGAGCAAGAACAAGGAATACGGATGTTGTGATCTTTGACAGATATATCTACGACGAACTCGCGAACCTTCCTCTCGGCAATCGACTGGTCAGAGTATTCGTGTGGCTCGTGCTGAGAGTGATACCTACACCTGATGTCGCGTATGTGATCGATGCGGACCCAATCGCTGCCTGGGCAAGGAAACCGGAGTATCCCCTGGAATTTGTGCATCGCAACCGTGAAGCATATTTCGCTTTGACTCGCCTTGCCGGCGGTATCACGATCATTGAGCCTGGCCCAATCGCGATCACACAATCAAGGGTCAGACAAAAAATGTTGCGAGAAATTTGGACGGGAACTTCGACTCTTGCCATGACTCGTTAGTGGCCGTCGCGAGTTTCCATCGTGCTCGGCAGCGCTGGCCGCAAGCTCGGGGCCACGAATGCGGAGAACTATAGCCAACATCTGTTCCGGCGAACTCATCGAACCTGAAGCGACCATGAGGCCCGGGAATTAATGAAGATTTGTCTGGTAACTACTTTTCCACCGAGCCAGGGCGGACTGAGCGAGTACGGACTGCACATTGCAGAAGAGCTGCGCCGCGACCCCTTTCTCAGCCTTACTGTTCTTGCCGACCAGATCTCCCCGCCTCAACCTGAGCTAGACGGCTTTTCCGTGCTGCGCTGCTGGTCGTTCAATGATCCCAACAGTTCCGGCCGGCTTCTTCGTGCGCTTCGCAAACTGAAGCCTGACGTAGTGTGGTTCAATCTTCTTTTCAGCACATTCGGTCGCAATCCCCTGGTCGCCTTTTCGGGTCTTCTTACTCCTTTGCTGGCGCGCCTCACTGGCCGTTACACCCATGTGACTTTGCACCATTTGATGGATACGGTTGATCTCAAGGACGCGGGAGTTCGACACCCCCGCGCATACCGACTGGCGGGCGCCCTCGCCACTCGGTTGCTATTGCGGTCGAATTCCGTATCTGTACTCATGCCGGGATATCGCAAGATCCTCCACGAAAAATATGGTCGTGACAATGTCCACATTCGATCCCATGGCATCCTGACGACCAGGCCTGAATACCCCGATTTTCCCCGTCGTGGCAATCCGGAGCACCGCATTCTAGCGTTCGGCAAGTGGGGAACTTATAAGCGGTTGGAACTGATGATCGAGGCGTTCCACGGTGTCACTGAAAATCTGCCCAACGTTAAGTTGGTGGTCGCAGGAGGGAATCACCCTCAGGCTCCCGGTTATGTCGAATCGGTCAAGAAAAGGTTCGTAGGAGATCCCAGAATCGAATTCACCGGATACTTGGAAGAGGAGCGGCTACCCGAACTTTTTCAGAGCTCTTCCGTTGCGGTGATGCCGTATTCTTCGTCGACCGGTTGCAGCGGTGTTGCCCACCTAGCCTGTGCGTACGGCGTGCCAATCGTGTGCGCGGACCTGGCGGATTTTCGCCAAATGGCCGACGGCGAAGATATCGCGATCGAGTTTTACCAGCCCGGCAATGCTGAAGACCTCGCCCGCTGCTTGACGGAATTCCTTATGGATCCGGAAAAGCAGCAAGCGATGGCAGTGCAGAATTTTTCTGCTGCCCTCCGCATGACCATGCCGACCATCGTCCAAAAGTATCTCCGCCATTTTGAACTGGAGCAGCGAGCGTTAGCGCTTCGTTACGTGACCAGAGTTCGCAGGCTGCCGCAGTGGCTTCCTTCGAAAGCGTTGTTGTTGCGATTGCTGACGCGAAATTCGCTTGGATGGGTAAATCGATCACCGATTTCGCGATCGCCGATTTGGCAACCGGGATCGCCACGGCACGCGAAATATTCACCTCCGGAAAATGGCCGCGATCTGCTCGGCAACATTGATGGCGATGGAGAACAAGCAGATCGCGGCTTCTCCGTAAACGGTATCGGTGGTCGGAGCGGCGTTGTTCCCGGTAGTCACTCCCCCGCCCCACGTGACGATCACTCTGGGGATCACTCCGAAGAAGACGGCGAGGATTCCGCCGCCGCGCCGCCCGCATCGTGATGGCAGCAATCAATGCGCAACTCAGCACGTCACTCTAAGACGAGCCGTGATCGCAGCGGTGACGTTGGATGGAGATTGTCAAACAATCTCGAGAAGAAAGAGATGAGAAAGTCCGAGGGTTAGCAATTTTGTCTAGTTGACGGTTACGGTGCGAGCCACGTAGCGCTTTCCGTCGAACAGTGCGCTTACGATTACATCGGCGGAAGGAAGCAGATTGTCGGATACAGTGACCGATGGATCGAGATAAATTTCATAAGTCTTGCCGTCAGTGGCCGCGGTTAATACGAGCAAACCGGTGCTTAGATCCAGCGCGATGACGCGGCCAGCGAAGGTGAAGCCGGCTCCAGGCGTGGCTAGAACGGAGATTTCACGGGCAGGGTTAAAGCCATTTTCCTGAGGACCAAATTTCACTGCAACCATTGTTCCGGGAATAAGCTCATTGGTTGAAACCGTGCGCTCGTGATCAAGTAGACGGGTTTGTGATGACAGGTGCAACTTCATAGGATTCGGCGAAAGAGCGTCGCGCAGCACCAACACGCTCTTGTCACCGTCGCTGCGATAGCTGACCACGGTGCCCTGGCTTTCGCCGGCGCCCGCGTTTTTCAATCGAATGCTGCGCGCAAAGACGGTGCTACCATCGAGAGCGGTGTCGATCGAAACGCGATCGCCTGTGCGGAGCTCGGAGACGGGGGCCTCGGCTCCATCGTTATAGATATGGGTTCGTGGGTCGAAATAAATTTTCATCTCGCCGCCGCCAAATATCTGCAACGTAAACTCGTCGCGCAGGCGGTCAAGTCTCTCGACTCTGCCGCCGACGAGTGAAATCTTGCGAGAACGGAGCTCCGGCAGAGCGGGGAGCAGAGTGGCTGGATCAATGGTATTGTCCGGGGCATCGGCGGAGGTTAAGTCCGCGTCATTTGCCGGTGCTGCCGCCGGAGCAATTGCAGTCCCGGGCGCGACCGGAGACGACGAGGCCGCGCTCGACGAAGGTGCCGCATTGGACGACGGTGCAACATCCGACGTGGGACCCATCGCAGAAGAAGGCGCCACGGACGCAGGCGGTGGGCCCTGAGCGAACGCGATTCCGCCAAGTACTGTGCCAATGAGCCCAACCGTCAACAGAAACTTTGCCGACGACGAAAAGTTCATTGAACAGCCATTCTTTCTCAAGAATCGATTGCTTGTTGCGAAGCTCATGTCCACCCACATGCCCAGCGCACGCTCGATTGTCGACCCGAAACTTGGATGCCAGTGACTGCCCGTAAGGTGGTCGAGCGATTGGGAAAAAACTGACAATGTGACGACAAACAATAAGCGGACGGCAGCATCATATTTTCGTTTCAGTGTGCATTTTTTACGAAGAGGTCATGAGGATGTCTTGGAAGCATAGGGTTGTCATCGCCGCGATTATTACGTTTTCTTTGTGCGGCTTCAGAGCGCAGGCAGGGGATCTCAGAATTAATATTCCGAGGCACAGCTCCTTGACGCCGGTGCAGAAGTTAAATCGGGATGGGGTGGAAGAAGTCCGCAAGCACAAGTACGGGAAAGCGGAAGCGTTTTTCTACCGAGCATACCTTCTCGATCCCGATGATCCTTTCACACTCAACAATCTGGGCTATGTTTCAGAATTACAGGGACAAGTGGACAGGGCAGAGCGTTTCTATGCTCTGGCAGCGCAGCAACCGACGGACGCAATGATCGATATCGCGAGTTCGGATCGCGCAGGCTCGAGTCGCAAGGATCCTTCGCGGCTACGTGGACGCTCATTTGCTGATGCGCTGGCCATTTCAAACCAGCCACTGCAGGTTAATCATGACAATGTCGAGGCCGTGCGACTGCTATCGGAAGCCAGAGCTCCCGAAGCCGACGTTCTGCTGCAGCAAACTCTGAAGAACGATCCGCACAATGTATTCACGCTGAACAATATAGGCGTAGCCAAGGAAATGGAGGGCGAGTCGGACGCAGCGCTGAAGTACTATGATGAGGCTGCCGCAGCTTCCTCTGAGGCTACCGCGATGGTTACTCTGAGTCGTTCGTGGAGAGGTAAGCCCGTCCATGAAATGGCAGCGCAGAATGCCAGGAAATTACGCCGTCGACTTGAAACTGAGCAGAGCGATGAAGTCAAACTGGCCGAATTGAATCTGCGCGGAGTTTCCGCCATTAACCGCAATGACCTGAGTGCGGCCTTCCAAGACTTTCGCAGCGCGTACGCGCTCGATCCTAACAATGCATTCGCACTTAATAACATTGGATACCTGGCCGAAATTCAGGGTGATCCGGAGACGGCACAGTTTTTCTACGATAAAGCGAAGACCGTCATTGGAGCCGACACTCTTGTAGGTTTGGCGACCCGACGTTCGGCGCAGGGAATGAAGCTGTTCCAGGTGGCATCCGATAGTGATTCAAAGGTTGAGGCTAAAATGGACCATGAACGTCAGGCGCTTCGCAGCCAGCATGAACCGATTGTGCTTCGGCGACGGGACGATAGTCTGGTGGATGAAGCGGTTCCCGCAGTGCCTCAAGAACCGCCGCCATCACAGGAAAATTCGCCGCAGTAATGTCGAAGTCAGCAACCTGTTAGAAGTCCCGTTCCTGGAAACGGCCGATGTCTGAGCCTGGATCGTAGGAAAAGTGGCGTACAAGATTCTTCAGATAGCGGAGAAGCGTGTTCACATTCGTGGAGTACCAGCAGCAACGAATCATCTGCGGTGAAAGTCCGCAAATAAATCGGAAGCGCTCCCACGCCGCTGGGGACTGACCAAGCATGGCCGCCGCCATGCGGTGATTACCATCCAGAATTGTCAAGGGAGCCTCGGGGTCGGCTCCAATAAGAAGTACGGTGCGATTGACTGCGTCATTTTGTAATGAGTAACTCAACAGACGTAGCTTGTCAAAGAATTCCCCTTGAGCGGAGCTATCGAGCTTCAAGCGAATGCGTTCCACGACCTCGCGCAGGTAAAAGCTGCCATTTGCAACGCGACGCCAGTGCGCGCGTGGGAAAAACCGTATCCTCGCCAAGTCTTCAGCCGTCATTTCAACTTCGAACCATTTCGTATCCGGGGGGAGTTCGCGCCACATTGCCCCGCGCCGCAGAAACAATAAAGCTTGACGCACCGCATTCTCTCTCGTGCTGCTGAGATCAGGGTGGCTGACGACACTGTCGAATTGATGGCGATATTCGTCAAATTCAGTATGATGAAACTCACTGTTCAAGAATTCAGCCATTACCTCTTCTTCGGTTAACATGCGCTGCAGACGAAGGCTATTATAAGTGCGAAATATTTGTGGAGTAAGCTGACGTCGCAGAAGTGGAATCATCAGCAACACAAGCAAAATAATCACCAGAATCAACTGGACAATAATTACCTGATGCAGGGTGTCGTGCATGAGGTAGACCCCAAAAGCAAGAGCGCCGCTTAGAGCTAATTGAAGCCAACTGGTGTTAGCGATCTTGCGTGACATTTCATACGTAATAATCACGGAACTGAGCGAGTAGACACCTGTGGTGATCGCATACAGAATCAGCAGCGGTGCTAATGCTCCGTAGCCACTTACCTCGAATTGACTGCCGAAAAGCGTCTTCCATAAAAAGCTGGGAACCAACCAGAGACCGAATATTAAGACGCCAAGGATGCCAAGAACCAACAATAACGAAGTGAACAAGACCTGGCGGGCATCGGGCTCATCGGAACCGGCCGCTGCGGATACGGGAAACATGGTGTTTACGACCGACCACGCGCACATATTAACCAGACGGCCTACCAGCGCGATTGCCGCATAAAATCCCGCTTCCGCTGGTGGGAAAAAATGTTTTACCAAAACAATATCGGAGTTATTAATGATGGTCTGGCCGGAAAAGAAGACAATCGCTTGTAATCCTTCTCGGAAAGAAATGGGGACTCCACGAAAACCGAGCGAGGTTAAGCCGGGACTGGGTATGGCGGCAAAATAGCAGACAATCACCGCCAGGACACTGGCGAAAACCGCTCCTTTCACGCCCATTCCAAGTCCAATGAGCACGCATAATCCGACCAGTCGCACCAGTCCTTCTGTCATGAAGTTAATCGCGAGAGGACGGAAAGCGTGAATGCCTTGGATGAAACCGCGCTCGTACCCCGAGAGGAATGTAGAAAGCCGTTCCCAATGCCAGCAGCGATATCAGAACAGAGTCGGGCAAGTTGAGATAGTTGGTGATCGGTCGTTCGAACAGAAATAACAACAGACCCATTACGATCCCTGCGATCCACGCCCTGCGATGCAGGCTTGCGAAGACAGTGGCCCGCTCTTCTGAAGAGGCTGTTCGGGCGACATATTTTGCGGACACAACCTGGAAGGACAAGGTTACGCACGAGACCAACATCAAAATCGTATAAACGGCCGTGGCGTGTGCAAACCCAGTCGGGCCAAGCAAGCGGGCCGTAAGTACGTTGTAAATCAAATTTGTGATTCCGACGAATCCAGAACCAGCGAGGAGCGTCAAGCTGCCTTCCAGAAGCTGCGATTTCAATTTCCTCGGAGGCGCTGGCCGTGTCCTGCCACACTCCTCTAGCGATGACATGTCCGGATCATGTTTTAACGTGTCGGTCATTTCAATGTCGGTCGTTAGTTGGATATCCGCAGTACTAAGGAGCACTCATTCAAAATAGAGTGAATCGCACAACTGGTAGGAGAGTAGTTGTCGACGTTCCCGCAAAGTCGTAAAAGGTCTGTTGCTGCACACCGAAGGAGATGCGCAGTGGATAGGCGACTGGCACGACTCCCGTCTCATCCTTCAAGGTGCCACGGACCGAACGCGAATAGGAGACCACAAACTCACTTTGGGCGTTGTCATATTCGTGATACCCACTTCCCCGAGAGAGCAGGAAAGAGCCTTGTACGTTCCACCGCGGGTTGGCGCGAAAATCGAATCTAGCTCCGGGCAGAAAGGCCTGAGCGATCGCGTACTCCTGGCCTTGCACTCTCCATGAGCGCAGATCTTCAGCAAGCAGCGCGGCGGTCAGCCGGCTGCCGAACTTATGCTGCAATCCAACATAACTCGAGGTGTTGAAATATTCCTGCACCAGAGGCCTGAAAATCAGGTCTCGGACGGCGTATCCGGTTACTAGAGAAGTCTGCCCCCAGGGGCGCCCGACCGTGAATTCGAGACTGGCGGAAGCGTCGCGCGAGTGCAAGTTCTGATCAACAAACGGCCCCGCCTCTCGGATTGCGCTCCCGCTGATCGAAACCCAGTTAAAAAACGAACTCGTCGACATATAGAGAAACTGTCGGAAAAGATTCTGACTCATGTAGACGGGTGCGGTGGTGTCGCGTCGAACCGTGAACTGAAGTCCGCCATTGAAAGCTATCTGGTTGGAGCCAACATGAAGAATCGGAGTGATCCCGCCATTGAAAAATGTATCAAAAGTATGTCGGTTTTCAATGATGCCGACGCTGGGAAATAAGAATTGACCCGTCGTCAGACTTTCGCCAACGATGCCAGAGATCACGGGCAAATTGCCGAAATGGAGCCTATAGTGGGACTCCGCGAGGTTTTGGAAAGAGGATCGAGGGGGCGGTAACAACGCTGGGTTAGTGACTCCCAAGATCTTCGCATCCAGTGTGTATACATTGATATCTTCCAGCGCGGGGGCGAAAGAAGCCTCCGGAGAAATGCTCAGGTTCTGGGTAATCTGGCGCCCCTCTTCGATTGCAAGTTCATCCTGCGCAGTTTGGGCGATTGCCTGATTCTCTTGTCCTGCGACAGTGCTGGCCTGCGCGAAACCAGAAAGCGCATGCACCGTATCCTGCCGCTGCCGGTACAAGTTTGCGGTTGCCATCATGTAATCGTAGTCATCGCGGTAATCGCTCGCAGGACCGAGGGTGGCGAGCGCGTCTTCCGCGCGGTGCGTCTTTCCCTCGGCGAGATAAGTGTTAACCAACCCAATCTCTACTGTGCGGGCATTAGCTCCTGCTTGCCGGGCCTTATCGAAATATGTTTCGGCCAGGTCGAAATCGTGCACGGCCAGAAAAATGTTAGCCGCCTCCAAAATGTCGTCTACGGTCACTGGAGATTGATCAAGCTGCGCCTCGGCGAAGCCCAGCGCGATTTGCCGTCTAACATCGTCATAACGCCCTTGTCGCAGAAAGAGTTGCGCAATGGCCAGGCGCACTCCGATTCGATCTCCCTCCGGGGCGTCCAGGGCGCGAACGAATCGTTTCATCGCGGCATCCCGATCCCCGAGAGTCAATAACGCTCCGCCTGTTGCCATCAGGATATCGACTTGGTTTCCACCGTATTGCTCTGCTAACTGGACATTTTGTAACGTTTGTTCACGCCCACCTTCCCGAGCGTAGACCTGCGCTCGCAAGGAATACACGGCTGGGTTTGCCGAGGATAGCCTCTGCGCCGCCTCAAGTGTCGCGATCGATTGCTGGTAGCGCCGCATGCGAAACAGGGTGTCGGCGTACTGCAACTGCGTTGAAAGATCGTTTGGCTGTTGCTGCAAAGCGATGCGGTACTCGGGCTCTGCATGGCTGAAATCCTGCTCCTGGCGAAATGCCTCGGCTCTGGCTAAGTGCCAGGCATGTGACTTGCCGAGCGCTTTCTGCGCAACCGCTAACTGTGTAAGAGCGGGCTTAGGATGATGTAACTGGAGATCCGCATATGCCAAGCCCAGGTGGGCCTCTCCATAATCCGGCTGTAACTTGATGGCAATCTGAAAGTCGCGGGCCGCCTTTCCGCCTTCTTTGAGATCATTCAAAATGAAGCCTCGATTCACGTAGCCGGTGGCCATCTGTGGATCACGCTCAAGAGCGAGCGTGAAATCAGCGAGCGCCTCGCGAGATTGTCCGTAATGGGCATGAACGTATCCGGCAACTAGAGGGAGGTCCTTATCGTTGGCGAGAATCGAATCGTATTTTGTTGTAAGCGCCAGTGCTTCATCGTAATGACCGAGGTAGAAAAGATCGTAAGCAAGATATACGACGCCCTCGCGGTCACTAGGAAGCTTCTCCAACACCGAATACCCCAGCTTCGCCGATTCGGCATAAGCACCTTTCAGGGTAAGATAGCGCTCCCGTTCGCGATTGACTTGCGGACTATCGTTCATCTTGCCCGTAGCGCGCTCGAGCCAATGCATCGCTAAGTCGGAATTGTGCGCTTCGAGCGCCGCATTGGTTCCCCCCGCGATAATCAAGGCATTGCTGGGCATTCGCTGGTAAGCCTGTTCGTAATTAGTTTGCGCCGCGCGAAAGTTTCTTTCTGACGCATACATATCCCCCAGCGCGAGGTAGGGACCATAGTCCTTCGGGTGCGCTTTAATCGCAAGCATGAAATACTTTTCCGCTAGTTGGCTATCTCCCTTGTCGCGGGCGAGATAGCCAAGGGAGGAAAGTGCCGTTCGATTGCTATGATCCAGATCGAGGATTTTAAAAAAAGTGGCCTGAGCGCCACCTTGTTGGCCAAGCTTCCATTGCAAGTTGGCGTAATTCAAGAGTGAGTTGACGTTCGATGGCGCGAGCGCTAGCGCATCCTGTAGATCTTTATTGGCCGCATCGAGATTTCCAGATCCGGCCTCGATCGCAGCACGTAACCGCAGCATCTCCGGCCGCGCGGATGCCGGAATATCGCCCTGGTTGATCTCCGCGAGTGCTGTCTGCAATTGCTGCTTCGCGGCTGCGTCATCCTCCTGGCGCACGGCGAGTTCATACAGATTCAGTCGCAACTCAATTGGATATAACGGCCCTTCTGGCGCAGGATGTGGCAGGTTGCTCAATGCGAGGCTATATTCGGAGCTTGCGTCTTCATAGCGATTCTCCGACTCGGCGATCTCGCCCTGAATGGCGTGCAGGCGATAATTGTTGTTGTCGACCTGGCGGGCATCGCTAACAAAGGCGGTTGCCTCATCGATTTGGCCGAGACTAATCAGGGCTTGCGCGGCGCTGAGGTCGAGGCCAAGATTGCCTTTTACGTTTCTGGCGAGCCGCGTGTACAAATTTGCGGCATTCTCTTGCCGTCCCGCCAACTGGTAGGTGTAGGCCAGTTCAGCCTCGACATCGACGGTTTTCATCGCGCTCGGTATCGCTTGCAGCGTAGAGATCGCTGCATCGTACTGCCCCTGCTCGCGGTATTGTCCGGCAACAGCACGCAACACTTCGGGGTCTCTTGGCGCGCGCTCTTTGGCACGATTCAGATAGCGTGTCGCTTCTTCGCGCTGCGACAGCCGCTCGTAGGCGTGAGCAATCAGCAGAGCGGTATGTGCTGACGGTTGCAACGCATCGGCACGCCGCAGAAACTCCAGAGCATGTTCGGAGTCAGTGTTGAGCAGTAACTCGCCCGCAAGCTGCAGGCTGTTCGCATCCTTGGGATTCGCGCCCACGACACGGCGAAGCAACTGTTGCGCCTCGCCGGTGCGTCCCGTCTTGACGTATGTTTGTGCTAGCCCAGCCATACCTTTGATGGAGTTGGGTTGGATCTGCAACCCGCGTGTGTAGGCATTGACCGAAACCTGATAGCGGTCTCCGAGGCGCGCGGCATAGCCCAGCAGGAACCACAATTCTGCGTCCTTGGGAGCGGACTTTGTAGCGTTCTCAGCAAACGAGACGGCGGCCGCATAGTCATTTCTTTTTAGCGCATCCTGGGCGGCGCGAGCCTGACGAGCCACGTCGATGCTTGATCCCCACCCGAGACTCGAATGGTCATTGTTGGAAGCCTGATCCGAATTGGGACGTTCCGAACCGGCGCCCCGTTGCTTGCTGGGCGCGGAAGTGCCAGTCTGACCGTTGACGTCGTAGGTTTGCGATTGCTCTTGCGTCAGAGCAAAACTGCAAAGCAAAACGATGCCGAAGGTCGTCAGTAGAAATTGGCTTTTCACAAAGTCACCAACGCTGTCCAAAGTGTTTGGGGTACCTCTGCCGCACGCGGTTTCTGCGGCTTCAAATAGATGCCGTTCCTGAAGTTATGGCTGCCGGGTGGATCTGTGTTTTGTGGCCGGCGTTCGTCCGATGTTTGTCGGTCCGGCACTCCTCGTTACCCAGGGCCACGAAAATTGACGTAAACCCATGTGAGGATTTCTGAATCCAATCTGTTCGCAATGGCCCGCTTGTGTGTCCGGAGCGTAAAAACGTGAGCACAACTCAACCCTATTCGCGTCCTATTCCGCTCCTCGCAATCGCCTTACTCGCGCTCGTTGTCCACGGGCCGTTGCTTTTCATGCAGCTTCCTGCCGGCTCCTTTGACACCAACTTCCACATCTTCTTTGCCTCCCACTATGCCCATCACTGGTTCGATCCGTGGAATGAAAAGTGGTTTGCGGGCTTTTCGCAGACAACCTATCCGCCACTTATTCACCAGTGGATTGCGTTGCTCTCGCATGTTGTCGGCCTGAAGATGGGATACATGATTGTGCAACTGATTGCGGTACTTCTGTTGCCGGTCGGAGTATTGCGTTTTGCCAAAATCTGGGTAGATGATCGCGCCGCCAGCTATGCTGCGCTCGGCAGCGTATTTCTGGGGGCGCTTGCCTTTCTCGTCTACCAGGCGGGACAGCTGGCGACGGTTGCTTCCGCGGCCCTCTATTTGAACGCGTTGCCCTACTTCTACGAATGGATGACCGAAGGTAGAAGACGTTCATTAATCAAGGGAGTGGCGATCAGCCTGGCCGCTGCGGCAGCCCATCACGTCACATTAATTTTCGGCGTACTGTTCTTTGCTGGTCCTGCGTTTTGGACGGCTTGCCTGGATGCGCGCGACGAGCGCGTTACGGCATCAGTCGGCCGCGTGATTTCGCGGGCCACGATATTTGCGGTCGCGGTCGGCGTGGGCATTGGCATGGTTCTCTTGCCTTACTGGCTGGCGATCATTCAGCACCCGATTCATCAGATTCCGATTCCTCACGACAGCCGCGCCAATTTCCTTTTGAATTCCATCACGGCCCTCAATTATTTTGTAATTCCGTACGGAGCGCTGATCCTGGCTGTGCCATTCATCCTGATTCGAGGAGCCTCGTCGCGACGCCTGATTCCCTTGCTATTAGGCTTCTGGCTCGCCCTGATTTTCGGGTTGGGTGGCACCACGCCGTTACCGAAATGGCTGCTCGGACGTGCCTACGAGATTCTGACTTTTGAGCGCTTCACCTTCTGGGCCACGCTTCTGGCCATGCCGATCGTTGGTGCTCTTGCAGCCGACTTGCTCGATCGCTTCCGAGCCAAAGCGGCAGTGGGGCTTGCGCTGGCATCGGTGGTGACTTTGGGCGCCGCACTGTACTGGCTCAACGCCAATCCATTTCGACCGGGAACGGCGCTCAATGTCGAACCCGTCATCGCCTTCCTCAATCGCGATGGCCACGATGGATTCCGCTATGTCGCGCTGGGCTTTGGCAGCGAACTGGCCAAAATCTCGACGTACAGCGACGCCGGCAGCGTGGACGGAGACTACAACTCCGCGCGCCTTTTGCCGGAGATGACGCACTACGGGTCCGCGCAGCTTACAAATTCCAAGTTCTACGGTTCGGCCGGCATGGCTTCTTTGCGTGCGATGCTCGAGCATGCCAACCGTTACGGCCTGAAATACGTTTTTGTGCACGACCAGTACTACGAACCGATTCTCACTTTTGCCGGATGGCGAAAAATCGAGACCTTCGACAACGGAGAAATCACAGCGTGGGCAAAGGATGACGTGCCCCCGGCACACAAGATCTCGTCGGATGCGGTGCCGCCACCGTGGCAAGGTTTGCTCTGGGGAATCCTGCCGATTGGGGTGAGTTTTCTCGCGATTTTCTTTGAGATTTTTGTGCGCGATGAACGCCGAGTACACGTGCCCGTCGTCGTTCCCATGCGTGCAGAACATTATGTGGCCTGAACCAGGACCGAAGCCAGAGGAATCGAAATGAAATTCGCTCTGCCAATCATTCTTGTTGTGGTCACGGCGGCTCTGATGGCGCTCGCTCTAACTGGCGTGGGACACGCCCATGGCACAGTTGGCATTGCTGCCGGTTCCGCCATGTACGGCCTTACTCCGAAAGCCACCACTCCAGAGCAGGCACTCAATAACCTTCTGGTGAATGCCGAGCGGCGCAATTGGGACTTGGCTCTCGGGGATACGTCGAATCTGGGCCCCGGAGACAAGCAGAACTTTATCCATGACTGGACCGGATCCAACGGCAGCCTGCGCTCGTTTTCAGCTCTTGAAAGGTTTGAAACCCGACCGTTGCATATCACAAATGGTGAAGCGCAAATGCGCGTCCATCTGCATTGGACAACGCCTGTCGGTCCGATCGAAGATGTGCGCGACTTTCATTTGACGCGGGCAGGCGATATCTGGAAGACGGTATGGCCGAAGAGTCAGATGCAGAGCGTCCCGGCGCAGGTGATCCCAGTTACTTACTTGCGTTGGGACCTGGTCAGCGGAGGCGCCGAGGATGAATGGGGCGCGAGGAATGTCGATGCGCCGCACGTGCGGATCATCTCCATGAACGCTGTCGACCTCGCGGCTGGCGCAGTTGTAATGGGAGAAGTCGTGAACGAAGACACTATCCCGGCCTTCGTGAATGTGAACGCCACGCTCGTTGACGGATCAGGAAATGCGATCGACGACGAGAGCAGCTTCGACAAGATCGATCATGTGCTCCTTCCCAAACAAGTCACGCCATACCGCATCGACTTCCCAAACTTCAATTTGAAGAACGTCAAGAACGTTCGCATGGACGTGAAAGCGACGTTGGTCCCGGCCTCCGCCGATCCCGTGATTGGAGTTATGAACCAGAAATTGGATGCCGATGTTCAGGGCAAAACTGTGCTTCGCGGAGATCTTTTCAATCAAAGTGGCCAGACGGTGAATATTCCGCATGTGATTGCCAGCTTCTACGACAACGATGGCAAAGTGGTGTGGGTGTCGGATGACTACGTAGAGCGTGCTTTGCTGCCGCAGACATCCGTACCATTCACGGTTGAAATTCCCAGAAGCGTAGCCGACAAGGTGCATAACTTTCATGTGGTAGTCAACCAGTACAGCCTGGACAGGAGTTAGCATGCGTCGCCTAATGCTTACCTGTGCGACGATGTGCGCGCTGATATTTCTGGTCGATATTGGCATCGGCTGGGCACAAAGTTTGAGTGTTCCCTCATCAGTCGTTGCGGGTGCGCAGACCGCTATCGCGACCTCGGGAAGCGGAAAGGCAATTTTCTATCTGGTGGGTCCTGGAGTTTCCCGTAAGAATGAAGTCAACCTCGGCGAACAAATTCAGTTGCGGTCCGACGATGTGCGAAACGCAGGGGCCTATCAGGCGATCATCTGCTCTGAGACATGTCGAAGTGCCACTTTTTACGTTGTCGGCGCGAGGCCCTCCTCCCTGGCGTTTCTTGTGCATCCGTCGCGAGTTCCGGTGTCACAAAATGATGTTGTGAGTGGCGTCGCAATTCCCTTTGATCAATATCGCAATATGGCGCTGACTCCGGTGACTGTCAACTTTGAATTGAAGGCGGGAAATTCATCGCTGTTATCCCGAACGCCGCCGACAAAAGACGCAGTGGCATGGTTTCGCACTACCTCCGGCAGATCCGCGGGAGCCTTACAGGTCGTGGCCACGCTAAACGATATTTCCGCGCGGCGTGTCGTGCAACAAGTTGCTTCGGATCCTTGTAATTTGCGCATCCAGGGCCAGCGGACAAAATCTGGGATTCTCGTTCAAACCGAACCCGTGCATGATTGCGCGGGAAATCCCCTGCCCGACGGGACGATCGTCACTTTTACCGCAACCGACGCAGGTGGAAAAAGCACGGTAGACGCCCCGATTAAACAGGGAATTGCTCGCGCTCAGATCGAGGGAGCGAGCGGCACCGTGATATCGGTGGCCTCCGGAGTCGTGATGGGCAACGAACTGCGAATGGGAGCGCAACCGTGAATCGCGGCGTCATATACACACCGAATGGCATGCTGGGCGGGCGAAGCACTCGTCTCCACACCGTGCTCGTGATGTGGGCTTTGTGTCTGGCATTGCGTTTTCCTGCAAACGCTCAGGATTCTGCTTCTTCCGTGAACGTACAACTGGATTCAAAAAATGCCGGTCCCCGCGTCGTCGAGAGTTTGACGGAGCGCGCAATCCTCCGGGATTATCGTTCCGCCTGGGCGGGCATCTCCCATGCGCTCGAATTCAATGTTGTGGATCCGATTGAACAACCGTTTACTGGGGACGCAAAATCGGTGCTGAAAGAAACCATCGCCAGCCAGCAGAAATCCAGTATGCGTCAACGGTATGTGGCTCAGAATCACAAACTGGAAGCGGTGTTTTACGCTCCCGAAGGCGATGTGATCGAGTTGCACGATACGGCCGAGTATCAGCAACAAATTCTCGATGGTGGCAAGACGATTCAGGAGCAACGTGTCGTGCTGCATTATGTCGTGCTCATGACTCCGAGTGCGGATCGCTGGGTGATCCGTCAATTGCAGAGCGTACCGCAATTTTAATTCCGGGCGTCACGATTCCCGGCGCGCGCAAATTCGCATCCTCGCACCGGGCAGAAACCTGCCGGCCCCTCATGCCATCCGTGCCCTCCCTTCGCCAACCGAATAGTCGTTGAGCGCATCATAGTTGCTCTTACTGTCGCGTCGGAGGACGGAGTCGCCTTTTGCCTAAGCTGTTGCTGTGTCTAATTATGGGATTGTTTGTAATGGCACGAGGGTGCGATTCACCCGCCGTTAATCATGCTCTGCCGTCGCAAACCGCGCCCATGCCAGCGCCCATGCCAACGCTGCTCGCTGTGTACATGCCATGGTTTGGCGACCGTAGTCACATGGATGTAGGTTATTCCAGCCATGACCCCAAGGTGCTGCGCACTCAAGTGCAGCAGGCTCGAGGCATGGGGATCTCCGCTTTTGTTGTGGACTGGTACGGTGATAGCGCGCCTTACTCGGATAATAACTTTGCTCTTTTGCAGAAAGTTGCGAGCAAAGCGCACTTTCAGGTCGCTCTGCTCTACAACGAACCGGAAGACGAAGACTCGGAGGCGACCGACGGCGCGATTGCAGCTCTCGATAAAGCGTACAAGAACTACATCGGGCCGTCCGCAAAGTACAAAGATGCTTATCTCAACTATCAGGGTCGGCCTCTGATCTTCATTTTCCCCAAGCAAGGGCACGTCGACTGGAATCTTGTGCGCGAGCACTGTGGCAACTGGACCGCGGCCCCCCTATTCATTTACAAAGACGAACCGCCAGCGCAGTTTGCCGGTGATTTTGCGGGATCCTATGCCTGGGTTCAGCCCGGTTCGGCGGGATGGGCTGCCGATGGCGCCAACTGGGGCGATCAGTACCTCGAAAATTTCTACAAGACGATGACCTCCAAGCATCCGGACAAGATTGTTGTTGGCGCAGCATGGCCCGGTTTCGATGATTCCGCCGCGAAATGGGGACTCAACCGCCATATGCAAAGCCGGTGTGGCAAGACATTTGACGATACCCTGCATCTCTACGACCGCTACTACGACAGTGCCAATCCCCTTCCATTCATCTTGATTGAAACCTGGAACGACTATGAGGAAGGGACCGCCGTAGAACACGGGACGGCAGCGGGCTGCCACGATGTCGAGAAGACTGGTACAGAAGCGCTCCAGCATTGAATTTTGTCGTTGGGGGCAGCGCAATTTGCGATCCTCCAGTTACCAACCCGGCAGCCAAATGCAACATCGAAAATGGACGCGGTGAGTGTCTTGGCGGTAGCGGCAAGCAGAAACGATGACCGGAAGCGTTGAGGCCGGATGATGAACAGCATGAAAAACTCTACGAAATATCTCACGCTTCTTTCTCATGCCTTATTGCGTGGCGACGAAATCACCCGTCCAGACGGGGCGGCCAGTGAGCCACATCGTGGCGATCGTTCGGTGCCGTTGACCGACACGACTGACGACTCCCTCCACGATTCTCATCCCGACACTCTCAGCAACCTGGACCTGAAAGATTTTGGTGAACTCTGGACTCTTGCAACCTCTCATCATGTCATCATGCGCGCATTTCCGCATTTGCGCCGGGTCCTCGGGGCGTCTGGTGGCGGACGGACTGAGTGGATCGATCGAGCCATGGATCGGGAGCAAACGCGGAGGCAGCACGCGCTTTCTTTTCTGTCTCCCATTTGCCAGGCCCTGGAAGAAGCGGGCGATGTCGTTGTCATCAAGTCTCTCGATCATTGGCCTGATCTGGGGAGCGATCTTGACCTTTACACCAACGCGAGGTCTGCCGAGGTCGTAGCCATTATGCGCGAGCGTTTTAAGGCTCACGTCGAAGAGCAGAGTTGGGGAGATAGGCTCGCAAACAAGTGGAACTTTGTGATTCCGAGTCTGCCCGAGCCCGTGGAAGTACACGTTGCGCGACTAGGGCAAACCGGAGAGCAGATTGCCATCACCCGTTCGTTGATAGCTCGAGCGGCCACCGCACAATTTGGTTTCCACAGCTTCAAAGTGCCGGCACCCGAAGACCGGATGATCATTAGCACGTTGCAACGCATGTACCGGCACTTTTATATCCGGGTCTGCGACATCGTAGACAACGCCAAGCTGATCGATGCGGGAACCGTCGACTATTTATATCTAAAATCCCTGACGAAGCCAGCGGGTCTGTGGGACGGCCTCGCTACCTATCTGTTCATCATCTCGGGGTATGTCAAGTCCTATCGTGGAGAGGGACTGATCTTACCGTCGTTCGTGCCCCGAAGCGCTCGTTTCGGCAACGAAACGGTTCGCTTCAAAAGAAATTTTCTGCGTATTCCCATATTCCCCCAGGCCATGTGTCTGTATGCCTCGGAATGGAAGAGGCTGTTGTTGAGTGGAGAACTGCAAAGCACTCTACGTCTCAGTTTGTTGCCGGGCCTGGCGACGGCAGCGGCGCTCGAATTCAAAATTACCGGAAGCGACAAAGGAATCTGGTGACGGAATGCCTTTTACGGGGAACCATGGTTCGAATTCTTGTAGCAGATGACAATCCGGCGGTGCGGCATTATCTCCGCGGCCTTCTCGAACTGCGAAACGACTGGCAGGTCTGTGGCGAGGCTCGCACTGGAGGCGAAGCACTGCAAACCGTCAAGGACGATCCGCCGGATATGATCTTGCTGGATTTTCAAATGCCCGATCTGAATGGCCTTGACGTTGCCAAGGAGATTGCGCGACTGTTTCCCGAAATTCCGATTCTGATGGTCACCATCCATCTGTCGAACCAGTTGGCTGAAGAGGCGCGAAAGGCGGGAATCCGCGGCGTGTGCTTGAAATCAGATGTGGGCTCAATCATTGGGGCGGTGGAAGCGCTGTTGCGTCGGCAAACTTATTTTCCGCAAACCAGCTCACTACGCCAATAATGCATGCTCTTCAATGCAATGTTCTTTCCACTGGCATACAGGAATCCCTGTATACGGGACTGGGAGAGTACCATGCTAGTTTTAATGTGCTTCACCTGAGAATGGCCTCACCAAAAGTCAAAAGTGTAGACGGACTGCAGCCTCCGGCGGACAAAGAGACGTAGAACGAGCTGGTGCCGAAACCAAGATCATGAGCTGACAGTCTGCAAGAAGGCCGATAGGGGAGCGGGGAGGATTATGGCGGTCCGCATTCTGTTAGTGGACGATCATCCAGTGGTGCGCCATGGGCTCAGAACCTTGTTGTCGGGACGATCCGAGTGGGAAGTCGTGGGGGAAGCATCGGATGGGATCGAAGCCTTGGAATTAGTTGAGAGGTTGCAACCCGATGTCGTCGTACTTGATGTCACCATGCCCAGAATGAATGGGATTGAGGCCTGCCGGTTAATCCAGAAAAAGCATCCGGGACGCGAAGTATTGTTCGTAACCCAACATGATTCGCCGCAAATGATGCGCGAGGCATTAACTGCGGGAGCCAGAGGGTTCGTCGTTAAATCGAATCTCGCCCGGGATCTGATCGAAGCCGTCGAGGCAGTAAGCCAGCATCGGGAATTCACGGCGCCGGCACGAGACCCGCATGTAAAGCCAGCAACGGTCGGGTCATTATCAACTTCGGAGCGGTAGGAGGCCTGTCATGAAACTGCGTATCCTGTTAGCCGATGATCACGAGATTGTACGCCGGGGATTATGTGCCCTTCTTCAAAAGCATGAGGGATGGGAAGTTTGTGGGGAAGCATCCGACGGCCGCGAAGCAATCGAAATGGCGAAGCGGCTAAAGCCAGACGTCGTCATCCTCGACATCGGCATGCCATATCTCAACGGCCTCGATGCCACGCGTCAACTTCTACAGCACGATCCGCACTTCAAGATTATTGTCCTCACCATTACCGATGCTGATCAAGTCATCCGTGAGGCCCTCGATGCGGGCGCACGCGGCTTCGTACTCAAATCCGATGCCGCTCGCGACCTGGTCTCCGCAGTCGAAGCCTTACAAAGCAAGCGGATGTTCTTTACCCCAAGAGTGAATGATCTCGTGCTGCGAGGTTTCCTGGACAAGGGACATGCCATCTCCCGGAACGAGCCTCCTAATCTGCCCATACTGACCACGCGTGAACGCGAAGTCACTCAACTCTTGGCGGAAGGCAAGAGTTCCAAGGAAGTCGCTTCGCTCCTGAACTTAAGCACCAAGACGGTGGAGACCCACCGCAGCAACATAATGCGGAAACTCGGTCTGCACTCCATCCGCGATCTGGTTGTCTATGCGATCAAAAACAACATTATCCAGATCCAAGTGCCGCCGCCATTCCGCAACCCAACCGAAACGACTGTCGCATAACGGTTCAGGCAGGCTGCCGCTTTGGTGCGAGAGTTGCTCGACAGGCGACCGCGCTGCAAGAAGCCAAGAAGCTTAGTCGTGAGAATATCCGCTTCGCGTGCGGACCGTGAGCTTTCCGTATCCCGGCGCATGCGCCTCGACCTGGATCGCACTGTCGTCAGGCTTAGCGGTTTGATTCTTGGGACTGTAAGCAATAATGTATTGCGACCGAATATCGTGAGCGATGGTGCGCGTGATATCTCCCACCTGATCCAGAGTTTCGGGAAAGTACGCAACCCCGCCAGTATCTTGAGCCAGTCGCTGCAAAGCTGACCGGCCTCGGCCTTCCAATCCGCTGCCCGTCAGACCCACCGTGTATAGCGTTGGACCGTTGGACTGCTGCAGACGGCTCAGCGCCTCGTCCAGAGTTTCCTGGCTCATGTTGTCCTGTCCATCGGTGATAACCAGCAGCACCTTCTTGTCGAGACGGGCCTTGTTCTTGAGGTGTACGGCAGAGGCGACTACCGCGTCGTAAAGTGCGGTGCTGCCCGCGGCTGACACCTGATGCAAGGCCGCCTGCAACAGGTTCACGTCAGAGGTGAAATCCTGGTCGAGATAATATTTCTGGCTGAAGTTGACGACGAAGATCTCATCCTCTGGATTGCTGGCACGAATCAGGTTTAGAACCGCCCGGTTCACTTCGTCCCGCTTTTCGCGCATGGATCCCGAGTTGTCCACCACGATGCCCATCGCCACGGGGACGTCCTGGCGACGGAACGAAGTGATCGGCTGCGGTACGCCCTTTTCAAACACAGCGAATGCGCTCTTATCGAGGCCCGGAACAATGCGCCGCTGGTCGTCGAAGACGGTAGCGTGCAGTATTACCTCTTCCACATCTTTCTTAAACACGAACATACCAGCCTGGTCATCAGGGCCAGGTTCCGCGGGGCTAGGTTCCTGCGCGTTCGGTTGCGCTGTATCGGTCGACTGCGGCGCCGGGTTCGGAGCAGAGTTGGGAGTAGAGCTGGGACTATTCGAGACTGGCGGCGCAGCAGGCATCTGGGACGCCGGATCTTGTGCCCAGGCCGATGCCAGAACGAGCAAAAGCAGAAGCAACGCCAACGAAATCCTGTGCATTCCGCCAGACCATCTGGAATGGATCGAGAGCATCAAAATCCTCCGCCCGCAAATAAAAATGAAGTCCCGGCCACCGAAGGTCGGGACTTCCAGGTGAGTTTTTGCCTTTGAAAGAATTAGGAAGCGCGACGTTGCTTGTCGCGGTTCTGGTCATCCTGATCGTCGTACTGACCCTGACCGCCCTTCTTTGGCTGCTGTTGGCCCGGTTGCCCCTGTTGCTGGCCATGCTGACCCTGCTGTCCGCCGTGCTGGCCCTGTTGTCCGGACTGCCCACTCTGTTGGCCCTTCTTATCCATATCGTCTGCCATGAAAATTTCCTCCTAGCAAAGCACGAGCCGCCCCGCGCCTTGAAAATTTATCAACATCCACAAAGTTAGTTGCTGCGAGGGATTGCAGGGTTGGGAATGATTTCTGCAGACGAATGCCAATTGCCGGCATATTCGCCCCAACATCACTGACCAGCAGACCTTCCGGGAAGGGTTGCGAGAGCGGCCTTCCTCACCGCGAGATCGTCGCATGAGGAAGGCCACCTGGCTCAGTGCCTGATTCCGGCACCAACTACAACACTACAACGATCGCCAGACGAACGCCCGGGTGAGCCAAGTCAAAGAGAAAATACTCACCGTCGATGTAATCGATATAGCAGTCGTCCGTGTATGCCCAATCTGTCGGCCACGGATCAACCATCTCGAAAGAGTAGCCCCCGTACTGAAAAGTCGGCTGCCCTTGAACCACGGTTGGTCGCTGAACCTTGAATTTGTGCTGCCGTCCGAAGCTGGATCGGAATTTGTCATCGGGAATGTGGCCGCCCCGCTGATTGCCATTGCCTTGCACGCTCTGCGCTGAATTCCGCTGTGGGGAGCGGTTCGTCATCTTTTCGTTGTTATTCCGATCCTGATTATTCTGGTCCTGCTTCCCATTGTCTTGCTTCGCAGGCTTCTCTTCGCGTGCCGGTTTGTCCTCATTCTGTTCTTGAGGCTTTGCCTCTCCCTGACGCGCGGGCGCATCTTGTCCCGGCTTGGTCGCGTCGTGGCGAGGTTCGGGTTGATTAGGCTTGGCCTCATCTTGCGAAGGCTTGGCGTCATTGTGCTCATCCTGGGCTTGAACCATAACGCCTGTTCCAAGCAGAAGAGCTAACGAAAAAGCTGCCGTGCTGATCCATCTACTGAGTTTCATGAGGCGGTCTCCTTGTGATACGTGCAAGCGCGATACGTGCAACCGAAAGGGCCCGCTACCCTGACCGAGCGAACGTGTCCGCGTTATACGCGGCTGCCTGCCCTGCCGAAATGCCCGACCAGCGAAACCAGAAAAAGCACCAGAAAAATCACGAATATTAGTTTTGCGATGCCGGCCGCTGCCACCGCTATCCCGGTAAAGCCGAAAATCGCGGCAATCAGCGCGATCACAAAAAACGTTACCGCCCAGTTAAGCATGATGATCCTCCCTGTACTGAGCCCATAATAGGCAACTTATCGGTTCGCCCAAATCGGTTTGAAACTGTAGCGGGCAATCCCCGGTGTGGTAACCACCGACCGGGAATTAACGCATGCATCCTCAGGAAATAACATCATGGAATAACGGGAGAGGGGGCAGGCGCCTTTGACAGCGCCTGCCAACGGAAGCAGTGTTCAGACAGGAGTGAATCGCTAGGACTACAGGCTAGTACAACCCGACTCGCCCAGCCCATACAGTGAAGATTGTATTTTCAGTGGTAAATAGCCTCAGTTAAACGGTCCTCCCGTTCACGTGGCAACCCGAACATGATTGCAAGGTGGCTACGGGAAATGCCGTATGGACTCCGGTCCAAGGGAGATATAGAAAAGGGCTGCCGAAGTAGAATTCGCTCCGTTGAGCCGATGTTAAGTGAGCCGATGTTAGGCCGATTGCTTGCCGCTTCGTCTGGGAGATTTACCATGAAACGAGCGACAAGGAAACGAGCGACAAGTCTGTTGGCTTTGCTTGTGTGGAGCTTGCTGTCGTCGGCGTCCATGTGCGCGCAGGAGCTGCAGGGTCCCGACTCTCCCTATTCGTCCAACATCTTCGGGCCTGATCTCGTCGCATGGTCTGAGCAGCAAAAACCGCAGCCAGTACCGCCCGCCCTCCCCACGAATCCACCAGCGCAGCCGGCGATGCGAACCTTGACCGGCAGGATCATAAGTGATCACAACAGGTATGTCCTGATGATATCCAGCATCGACATTGTTCAACTCGTGGTTCAACCCGTCGTTCAACTTGAAGACCAGCAGAAAGCAATGCAGTATGACGGTCGAGAAGTAAAGCTCCGGGCTATGCTCAGCGAAGACGGCCGGCGTGTCCGCGTCATCAGCTTCGAGCTAATCTAAACTTGGGTCGATTTTTAACTGTGTCGAATCGCACTTCTGGCTGCACTACCCAACGTCAATCGCGCGAGGCATTATTCTGCAGCCCGCTGGCTAGTTGTGCAATCTTGCTCAGATCGCTGACGAATGCGTGCATCTGTGACCGTCGCGCGTCATCATCGGCGGCGCGGAGAATGGATGATGGATGTACAGTGGCTATGACGTGCGGAGCCAGCTTAGACTGGACTAACTCGCCACGCTGACGGCTCACGCTAAAGGTCCTCCCTAAGAGCGATTGCGCGGCCGTCGCACCCAGGCATACTAGAATCTGCGGCTTCACAAAACCAAGTTCGGCATTGAGCCAGGGACGGCAAGCACTGATTTCAGAGGCGCGCGGTTTCTTGTGAATCCGTCGCTTGCCGCGCTCTGCCTTAGACCATTTGAAATGCTTGACTAGATTGGTCACGTAAACTTCATCGCGGTCGATACCAGCCTCCAGCAACGCTTCATCTAATACCTTCCCCGCCGGTCCGACGAAGGGATGGCCCGACACATCTTCCCGATCACCCGGCTGCTCGCCCACAAACATGATGGATGCTCTGGGTGGACCTTCTCCAAATACGGTTTGGGTTGCGGTTTTCCAAAGATCACAGCCTTGGCACTGACAGGCAGCGCGTCGCAACTGGTCGAGTGAGGACGCGCCAGACGCCAGCAACATGGCGTTGCCCTTCACTTCTGGCAGCAGAAATAACCCCGCCGCATTTACAAATTTGCCAGCCTCGTTTTTGCGCGGTCTGCTCATCAAGCCCTACACTAATCTGCGAATCTTGTCAGAGGACCCGTCGCTTCTAAGCCGCTTTCTCCTTGGGCACTTTAGCGCCCTTCTCTCGCGCTTCAGAAAGCCCGATCGCAATCGCTTGCTTGCGACTCTTCACGACGCCGCCCTTCCCGCCCTTACCCGAACGCAATGTACCTTTTTTCCTCCGCCGCATAGCGCTTTCGACCGACTTCCCTGCGGCCTTTCCGTACTTGCGACTGCTGGACTTCTTTTTTGGCATAACATCTCCTCGTCGTCGTTAGACGGAGAAGTTCGTTGAGGGGTTGGATGGCCGATTCGTTGGACAGCCGATCATGATGTGCCATCGTGATCGTTTGATCACTGCAGGTCAGCGTTTGATCGCGCGCATTCCGTGCTCTTTCCCGTAGTGTTAACCGACTAGTAAATCCAGTAATCACTGGATTGCCGCGCAGGGCGCCTTTTGGCAATATCGCTTACACCCACGACAGTTGCAGCACGTGGGCTTCCTATTCTTATTCGGTTTGGAGTGCTTGTGAAGCAAAGTACTATGCCTGCGGAGTCAACCGACGTTCGTTGGAAAGAACTCTATATTGCTGCGTTGTTTGAAAACGACAAAGCAAAACTTGCGCACAAAATTGCCGAGGCGCAAATGGCAATTATCGAGCGCAGACGCAAGTCCCTCATGGCTCGTACGGATACGAAAGAACGGCAGGTTCTGGATACCGCCCTTCTCTCACTGCAAGCGCTGGCAAATTGCCTTGCGATTACGCCAAATCTCATGGCGCGAGTTCGAGCCGCGAGCGTTCCCTCCGCTGACGTCGCGGCTTAACCTCAGCCAGCCTGTAGCCTCGCTTTTTCCCACCAAGAACGATCACCCGTTTTCACTATGGCTGTCCCGGAATGTGCGCACGTTAAGGCCACATCGCGACCGCGTCGCCGCTACCCGATTGTTCGCGGAGGTCTACGGCATCCTACCGATGGGCTCTGTTCGGCGCTTGGAACAGACTCAACCATGATCGATTTCTGGAACGAGCGCGTCAGCGCTTGTGATCAGGATCAGAAAATGAAGCGCAGGAGGCCTTCAATGTCGGCAGCAAAACTTACTTTCTTTTCGATGGTTCTATTGTGTGCATCTTGGGTTGTGGCGCAGGGTGCGCCAGCAGGCGGGGCAGCCCCCGCGGGCGGTTCGGGCAGCGCGGGACAGACTCAGACTCCGGGTACGGCGACGCCTCCTGGATCTTCCACGACCCCCGGCGCGACAAATCCGAATTCGACGAATCCCAATTCCACGAGTCCCAATTCGACGACTCCATCTACGGTGCCGGGTTCAAACTCGCCTGCTTCACCGACTCCAGGTAGCAATACGAACCCATCGACCGTAAAGCCGAACACGAATCCTGAAAGCAGCCCGTCCGGCGGGCCGTGTGGAACCATGCCGGGCGCGACTCCAGGCACCTCGGGCACCGGCTCATCATCCAATCCTGGCTCGACTGCGCCTGCAGGAACGCCGGGAACTACAACCCCGGGCACATCACCTTCGGCAACACCGTGCCCGCCGTCGACCAACGGGACCAGCGCAACCCCGCCTTCCAATTAGAGAAAGAGGTTGAAAGGGGCGAACCTCGGCTCACTCCCTTCTCGCGCGGACCCGACTCTCTCCCGGGTCCGCGTTTTTTGTGCACGCGCGCGCCTTATCTCAATCTCATTGATAGCCAAAAGTTAATTCGTCAAGAAAAATAGAGTACGGCGACTGCACACTATTTCCATCCATTTGATAATTCACGGTTACTCCATACCAGCCAGGGGCAGAACCGGGATTGTAAGTCTGATTGACCTGGTGCGTAATTCCATTCAGAGTAATCGACTGATATAGCAGCTGATTGTTCGAGGTCCGCTCTACCTGAATAGTCAGATGATTCCAGGCGTTGTTGTTAGGGTAACAGGCAATGCCGGTGGGAACCCAGTGCGCGTTGACATTGTCCCATATATCCCATTCGTTGCCGCCCGCGATGCGGCACTCATGACCCCAGATAAAACCCATGCCGTTGAAAAACTGGTTGAGGTCAAACTCCAGCGTCTGCGAGGCTGGCAGGTTACTCCCATAGAAATATACGTCATAGTAGAAGTTATGCAGCGTAGGAACGAGAGTGTGATTCTGGTCGGGCATGCCCTGCGATGATCCGTCGCCAATCAGGTGATTATTAAATAGCACGTCCCAGTAAGGGCCGGTTCCACCGATATTGAATTGAGTGGCGGATCCGGACAATGACGGTGACTTGATTCCCTGTTGCATGGAAAAGGTAATCTGTGGCCCGCATGGATTGCAGTCAATGAAGTCTGGCGGGCCCTGGCCGGCTTCTCCCCAGCCGCTATCCTGCTGAACATTCTTAAAAGCATTTCCGCCCGAAGTGACGGTGATCGTCACAGGCGTGGTAAGAGCGCCCCCGCAGTTATCCCATTCTTCTACGACGGTATTGTATGTCCCTGGGCTCAATGACAAATTGGTGTTCAGACTGGCCCCGTTGCTGACATAAGCGAGCTGGTAGGGTGCGGTGTAAATTCCCATGGAGCCGACACCCTTCGAGCAAGTTGTGGTCGCGGTTGCGAGAAAGTTTACGGGCGAGGTTACATTTCCACTCCCAGGCGCAGTTACGTGGACACCGCCCTGGTTAGTAACCATGATGGTGATGGGAGTTGTTCCCGCTCCCCCGCAGTAATCCCACTCTTCGACGACCGTATTATAGGTGCCAGGATTCAGGTTGAGGTTCGTATTCATGCTTGTCCCGTTCACTACATAGACAAGTTGCCCGGGAGCGGTGTAGATGCCCATCGAGGCCACGCCTTTGGCGCATGTTTGTGTGTTCGCCGTGGCGACAAAGTTCACGGGGCCTTGCAAAGTCGCACCATTACTGGGACTTGTGACAGTTACTACCGCAAATGCACAAGGTGCGCAAATGGCCAAAAGGCCAATAATCATCCAGAGATTCTTGTGGATATACTTCGACATGCGTTGCATCTCCAATGGGATTTTATTTAGCTTCTGTTGTTGCTTCACTTCGGGCGGAACTATCCCTTCACGTCCAGTGGACGCATTCAGAAATCCAGGGAACAAGTGGCGTAGCGATCCGCTGTCATCGAAGAGATCATTCCTACACCTTGAAATCCAGGGAGATGCCGGAAAGACCAAGGGTGTGTTTCTAGAATGATCGTAGGTTGCAGAGACAATACCAGAAATGCTGTATTTGTATCAACGAAAAAATGTATTTTTTGTGTAATCGAGAGTGCATTTGCCTTGGTCCTGGCACTCCCATATTTCGCCGTCGTGGATTGACCCGCCTAAGCCCAAAACCAGCGACCAGGTAGGCTTCCAGCAACCTTCCGACAGGATTTAACGACTAAAAGAATCGTCTCTGCCCGGCTCCTAAGGTTGCGAGGTATAGCATGATCGCCCGTCTTCGTCTGTGTCTTGGCTCTCGCCTTCTTCCTCTTCGTTTTCGTTCAGTCGCTCTTATGCGCATTTGTTTTTGTGGGGCCGCGGTCGGATTGAGCTTGACGGTTGCTGGATGTGGCGGCGTTGCCAGCTCCGGTGATACCACCGCTCCCCCTCCGGCCGTGGCGAACGTTCCCACCTGGCATTCTGACAATGCCCGCAGCGGGTTGAACGCCAGCGAAACCGCGCTCACTCCCCAAACCGTTACCCCGCAAAGCTTTCAGAAGCTTTTTTCCTACAACGTTGACGGATACGTGTACGCGCAACCTTTAATAGTGTCGGGCTTGATGGTCAATGGAGCTACCCACAACGTTGTGTTCGTCGCCACCGAAAACGACAGCGTCTACGCCTTCGACGCGGACGTTTACGGTACCGGCACGCCGCTCTGGCAGGTTTCTCTTTTAAAAAGCGGTGAGGAGCCGCTTGTCAATGGTCCGATTCAGCCTCTCGAGGGCGTCACTTCAACGCCCAGCATCGATGTGAAATCGAACATCCTGTACGTCGTGTCTATGCAGGCGACAACCGGCAACCCCGGCACGTTCCGATTGCACGCTCTCGACCTCACCACCGGCGCCGAAACTAATGGCGGCCCGGTCGAAATCACCGCCCAGGTGAATGGAACCAACCAGGATAACCAGGATGGAATCGTGCACCTGACGACCGCATGTCTGCAGCGCGCTGCGTTACTACTGGCAAACGGGTCCGTCTATGTCGGATTCGGTTCCTGCCACAGTGGGTGGTTGCTGTCCTACGATGCAACCACTCTCAGCCCGGTAGGCGTCGTGAATATGAGCCCGAATCTGAATGGCGAGGGACCTTATGCCAGCGCGGGTGGCGTGTGGATGGGCGGCGGTGGTCCGGCAGCCGATGACAGTGGGAACATTTATGTCACTACGGGAAATGGCCCCTATGATCCCAGCCAGATGTCATACGGCGATTCGGTGATGAAGTTCGATTCGCAGTTGAATCTCATCGATAGCTTCACACCCTACGATTTTCAGTACATGGATTGCGCCGATGCCGACTTGGCGGCGGGCGGCCTGCTACTGATTCCCGGAAGTACGAATGCATTGGCCGGAGGTAAGACAGGGAAGCTTTATCTGGTTAGCACGACCAACCTCGGCGGAGAGCAGCAGAATGACGCCGGAGTGACGCAGACTCTATGGTTCGAGCCCGATCTCTCCGCTCCATATTCAAAATCCTGTGTGGACAATCAGGGCAACACCTGGACAACCGATGTTAATTCGTACGAAATCTTCGGCACCGCGGCTTACTTCAATCGAACCGTATATCTCGGAGTAACTCCAACCGCAGCGAGCGTTCCCGGCCCGTTGCGAGCCTTCACCTACAATGGGCAGTTGGCCGCCGGTCCATACACTTCGGACAATATCCTGCAGAGTAGCTACGGCACGACGCCCTTTATCTCGGCCAACGGAAACGCCGGGGGCGTGATATGGATGATCGATCACGGGGAGCCGATTCAAGAGGGAGCGGGGACTACAGCGATCCTCCGAGCCTTTGATGCCGGCAGTCTGACAGAAATCTACAACAGCAATGACAACGCTGGCGATGCGCCCGGATATGGAATCAAGTTTACGTCGCCGATTGTGGCCAATGGAAAAGTCTATATGGGGACCGGGCATGATCCGCTGGGCGGACCAAATCCGCAGGGTGAATTGGATGTGTACGGGCTGAAGGCCAAGTAGAGCTTGTCGACAGGCAATCGTCGCGGTTTGAAATCGACTCGCGCGCAACCCATTAAACATATCCATTTAACATAGGGATGTGAAGGTCAAGAAGCGAATCGGCTTGGCGCGAGCACTCTCCAAGATGGGATACTGTTCGCGGTCACAGGCAGGGGTTCTGATTCGCGCCGGCCGTGTGACTCTGAACGGGCGGATCACGCGAGATCCCGAAAGCCCAGTGCGAATGCCCGATGTTCGGGTAGCCCTTCGCCAAGACCTCCACGTGGACGACCGCATAGAGGTTGACGGTTCTCCGCTCGACAAAGCGTCCGCGATCTATCTCCTCATGAATAAGCCGCGCGGGGTGGTGACGACTGCGGCCGACGAAAAAGGACGCAAGACAGTTTACGATCTGCTGGAACCGGACCTGCCTTGGATTGGTCCGGTCGGGCGATTGGATAAGGCGAGCGAAGGACTGCTGCTTTTGACCAACGATTCGTCGTGGGCGGCGAAAATCACCGAGCCCTCCAGCCACTTAGAAAAGAAGTATCACGTGCAAGTGGATTGCGTCGCTGATGCCAGTCTGATCGCGAAAATCACACGACAGTGCGGCGACTCTGTTGAGCGCGATCACGGCGACGATTTGCGCGCAAGGCAAGCCCGTCTTCTGCGGCACGGCGATAAGAACAGCTGGTTGGAGATTACTCTCGATGAAGGCAAAAATCGGCAAATCCGGCGTCTGCTGGAAGCACTGGAAGTTAGAGTTTTGCGCCTTGTGAGAGTCTCGATTGGCCCGCAAGAACTTGGTGATTTAAAGAAGGGTTCGACGCGAATGCTGACACCAAAAGAAAAGAAAGCCATCGATCAGGCACTGCAAGGTCTTATGTAGGCACGGCAGTCGACAAAGTTCTCTACGAAGTTCGCTACGAAGAGAGACCCTCGTTTTCCAGATAGTCTTGCGCCTGGCGGAGCACCTTGCGCTCGTTGCTGTAGGCAAGTTGTTTGGCCGCGTCGGCCAGCGGCACCCATACTGCTCGTACAACTTCGATCCGCATATCGGCAGCCAGGTCATCGATCTCTCCCGACACATAGCGCATCAGGTAGAAGCTTACGATCTTGAAAACGCGCTCGCCATCGCCCCAACTGCGAACGTAGACATATTTATTGTCAGCAAGTTTGGTGACGGGTTCGGCGACGACGCCGGTTTCTTCGCGCACCTCGCGCACAGCAGCGGCTTGCGGCTTTTCACCGGCATCCACCAGTCCTTTCGGGAGGGCGAACACGGCGCGGTTACGCTCGCGCAAGGTCTTCATCGCCGTCGTTGTCTTTGCCGGCTTGGAAGTTTCTGTGTCCGGTGCAGTTTTCTCGGGCTCGCTCTTCTGCGGTTCAATCAGGGCGACATGCCAGATACCTGAGATCTGTCGAAGTACGACGCCGCCTGCTGAAATTTCCCGTGGCATAACCTCCACCTTATCGCGAATCCAACATTATGACTTGTCCCGATATCAGGGATTTGCGAGCTTTTCAGTCTCTTCCTGAATGCGCTGCCAGGCGCGTTCCACATGGCGCCCCTGGGTGTTGGTTTGGCCGACACAGAGCCGAAGAGTCAGTTTTCCATCGAGCTTGGTATGAGTGAGGTAGATGTCGCCGCTCCCATTCAGCCGGTCCATCAGGAGTTGATTGGTCTGATCTCCCGCGCCGAGCCGGAAGCAAATGAGATTGAGTTGGGCCGGCGCGGCCAGTTCGAAGCGGGAATCATTGCGCACCCATGCGGCAAATAGCTGCGCCAGGCGCACATGCTCGCGAATGTGGTGCTGCAGACCTTCGATCCCATAATGTCGGATCACGAACCAAAGTTTGAGCGAGCGAAACCGTCGTCCCAGTTGAATGTGCCAGTCGCGATAGTCAATGACCGCGCCGGATTCCGTTGCCTGGTTGCGCAAATATTCCGGCAGAATTGAAAGCGTTTGGATCAAGTGCCTGCGGTCGGCGATGTAGAAACAGTTGCAGTCGAAATTGGTGAACATCCATTTGTGCGGGTTGAATGTGTAACTGTCAGCAAACTCCACGCCATCATGAATGAACCGAAATTCGGGACATAGCGCGGCCGTGCCGCTCATGGCGGAGTCCACATGCAGCCAGAGATTGTGGTCGTGGCACACGCGCGCAATTTCGCGCACCGGATCGATCGCGTTCGAAGATGTAGTCCCAACCGTGGCGCAGACAAAACACGGAACCAGGCCGGCCTCGATGTCGCGCTCGATTTGCTGTGCCAGCGCTTCCGGGCGCATGGCAAAGTTCTCGTCCACATCGATGTGACGAAGATTGTCCGAGCCCATCCCCGCGATCTTCATCGCCTTTTCTACGGAAGAATGGGTTTGAGTGGAGCAGTAGGCGATCAAGCGCCCATCGCAGCCTTTGCGGTTGCTGGCAAACTGGGTTGCCCGTTCGCGCGCGGCCAGCAGAGCACAGAGCGACGCACTGGACGCAGTGTCCTGGATCACACCGCCCCCGGTGCCGCTGGTCGAGAGAAATTTCTCTGGCAGTCCCAGCATCGGCACCAGCCAATCGAGCATCTGCGTTTCCAGTTCGGTGCACGCCGGACTGGTCGACCAAAGCATCCCCTGCACGCCCAGTCCGGAGGAAACCAGGTCGCCGAGAATGGCTGGACCGGAAGCGTTTGCCGGAAAGTAAGCGTAAAAGTTCGGCGACTGCCAATGCGTGATGCCGGGAAGAATAATGCGCTCGAGGTCGCCGAGAATCTGGGCGAAGGCTTCACCGTGCTTCGGTGCACTGGGTGGCAATTTCGACCGAATTTCTCCCGGCTGCGCGCGCGACAGAACCGGAAAACTTTCAACCCGGGAATGGTAGTCGGCGATCCAGTCCACCACGGCGTGGCCTTGGCGGCGGAACTCCTCGGGTGTCATGTGGAAGGATTTGGGCTCTGACATAGAATTTGCAATTTGTAATGGGTAATTTGAACCCCAACGCCCCTAAATTACAAATCATCAATTACAAGCGTCCGTAATACACCTGCGTGTTGTATTCGAATTCGATCTTGCCGTCTACCGCATGGGCGCGAAAAATGCGCTGCAACTCTTGCATCATCGCCTCGTAGTTCGGATGGCCCTCCAGCGGCGCATAAGAAGAAGACAGTAGCCGTCCCGCTGTACCTTCATAGTCAAACTGCTGACGCAGATCGAAGACACGCTCCTCAAATGGCGCAGGGGCGAAAAATTCGTGGATGATGGCCGTGGTGCGTTCGTGGCGCACTTCCTTATAGTCGGTGCCGTAGGTCAGCAACAGTTCTTCGTACTCGCGCAGAAACGGCGTGGATGCTGTGCGGCGTTCATTCCAGATCAAGACGCACCATCCGTCCGGCTTCAGAATGCGCGCGAATTCGGCCCTGGCGCGTGGCAGGTCGAACCAATGCGCTGCCTGCGCGGCGGTAACGAAGTCGACGGAGCCAGACTGCAGCGTCGTCTCCTCAGCCGTTCCAGCAACAGACACTACTCGGCCGCCCGCGTGAAGAGTTTCGAACTGCTGCATCCCTGCTTTGCGCATTTCGGCGTTGGGTTCAACCGCAAAGACCGGGTTGCCATTTTCCAAGAGCAGGCGGGTAAACATGCCAGTCCCGGAAGCGACATCCGCGATGATATGACTCGGCCGCAGTCCGCACTCTGCGCGAAGAAGGTTGAGCACTTCAGGCGGATATCCCGGCCGATAGCGGAGGTAATTCTCCACCCGATCAGAAAAACGAGCCGTTGGCGACTTGCTCATCGCTCTTTAGTGTAACCCGTTCCACAGCAGCCCTCCTCCGCACGATACAATCTTCATCTTGGGCTTGGTTTAGTTGGCCTTAGTGTGATCTCCGCATCCGCGTGTTCACCATTAGTTCTACAAGGAGCGTGATGAAATTTCTCTCAGGAGCAGTTCTTGTTTTTGTGCTGCTGGGCTCTAACCTGCAGGCATTTGACCAAGCCGCCACGACTACTAATGCCACTAGTACTAATAAAGACAAAGGAAAAGACCAGCCCGACAACTGGTCCATTAGTGGTTTCCACGATGTTGCCGCCGAGCGCGAAGTTGAAAAGAAGTTTATGGCTGTGCCCGACCCCAAACTCGCCGAAGAGCATCTCCGCATTCTGACGCAAGCGCCCCACATTGCAGGCTCTCCCGAGGACAAAGCGACCGCCGACTATGTGGCGCAAAAGTTCCGCGATGCCGGCCTGGACACCGAAATTGTCGAATACAAAGTGTGGTTTAACTATCCCGCCGAGATCAGCGTCGACATGACCGCGCCGCCCGGAATCGAGATGCACGGGCCCCGCCGCGAGCACGTCGAAGGCGATCCTTTTCAGGATGACCCGCGCGTGGTGACTCCTTACAACGGCATGTCGCCCTCCGGCGATGCCGAGGACGAAGTTGTCTATGCAAACTACGGCTCGCCCGCCGACTTCGACAAGCTGAAGCAGATGAATGTCGATGTGCGCGGAAAAATCGTAATCGTCCGTTACGGCGAGAATTTTCGCGGCGTGAAGGCGTTTGTGGCGCAGGAACGCGGTGCCGCTGGAGTCATCATCTATTCTGATCCAAAAGATGATGGTTACTACCGCGGCGATGCCTACCCTCAAGGACCGTGGCGCCCGGCCACCGGCGTGCAGCGCGGTTCCATCGGATTCATGTTCCAGTTTCCCGGAGACCCCACCACGCCGGGACTGGCATCCACTCCTGGGCTGCCGGATTCGAAACGCCTATCTCCAGCGCAGTCCGAGCAGATGCCGAAGATTCCGGTAACTCCACTCTCCTACGCCGATGCCTCGCCGATTCTTGAGCACCTTGGCGGCCCGCAGTCGCCGCGTGAGTGGCAGGGAGCTCTGCCTTTTACTTACCACGTTGGACCCGGTCCCTCAAAAGTGAAGATGCACCTTAAGCAGGACTACCAGTTCCGCATAATTTGGGATGTAATTGGCAAAGTTCGCGGGGCGGCGTCGCCCGATGAATGGGTGGTTGCAGGCAATCATCGCGACGCCTGGGTGTACGGCGCGGTAGATCCAAATAGCGGCACTGCCGCGATGCTGGAGTCGGTACATGGTTTGGGGGCGCTCCTGAAATCCGGCTGGAAGCCCAAGCGCACGATCGTGATCGCAAGCTGGGACGCTGAGGAGGAAGGACTGATCGGTTCCACCGAGTGGGGCGAAGATCATGCGCAGGAACTCGGCAGCGCCGCAGCCTATTTCAATATGGATGTGGCCGTATCCGGAAAGAAATTCGGAGCGTCAGGGGTTCCCACGTTGAAGGAATTTATCCGCGAGATCGCGAAGGCGGTGCCTTCTCCACAAGGCGGAACCGTGTATGACGCCTGGAAAAAGACGAACGCGCCCACTGCCGAGAATAACCGGCCGCAGGAAACCAGCAGCTACCGCTCGTTGCCGAACGCCATGCAAAGCGATGTGCCGGTCGGCGATCTTGGCAGCGGCTCCGACTACACCGTGTTTTTGCAGCATCTGGGCGTGCCCTCAACCGATATTAGTTCGAGCGGTGAATATGGCGTCTATCACTCGACCTTTGATGACTTTACCTGGTTCAAGAAATTCGGCGATCCCGATTTCCTCTATGAGCAGGAGATGGCCCGCGTCTACGGCTTGGAAGTCCTCCGCATGTCGAGCGCCGACGTCCTTCCATACGATTACGAAAACTACGGCAAGGAGATATTGGTCTACCTCGACGCCGCCATCAATAAAAGTAAGGATCGCTTTGGGGACAAGTCTCCGGATTTTTCTCCCGCCCTGGAAGGCGCGCGTCGCCTGCAGGAAGCGGGCGCAAAAATGCTGCAGAAGGAACGAAAAGTGCCCGGCGCGCCGGAACGCATGAATGCTAAACTACGGGAAGCAGAGCGTGCCCTACTGATTCCAGAGGGTTTACCGAATCGTCCGTGGTTTCATCATGCGATCTATGCTCCAGGACAATACACAGGATATGCAGCAATTGTTATTCCCGGGGTCAACGAGGCAATCGATAAGCGGGATATCCGCCGCACTGAACAGCAAATCGCGGTGCTCGCGGCTGCTCTGAACCGAGCGGCGCAGACCTTGGAACAGTACCGCTAAATCGGGGCCACGGGACTTTGCATCCAATGAGTCGTTAGAGTCGGCCGAAGAGTAAAGTTATGCCGCTTGCGAGAATTATTACGCGCTTCGATACTTGCGCCGACGAGTTGGCGTTGCATCTGCTTCGACGCGGTTATGCCGTGGAAATTGTCTCTCCCGATTCAATCCCCGACAACTTTGCTGACCTGGAACTGCGAGTTGATGGGCACTCCGAAGATCAACTGGTGGCGAGTGTGGAAGCGCACGAAGGCGGCCATTCCAGCTCGTTTCAGTTTGTTCATCGCTTAAAAACGCCGACGGAACCCAGCCTTCCCAAACCTGAGCCTTATATCGCAATTCCGTTTCCGGAAGCGGAAACGCCACTACTGACTCAACAAATGTTGACTCAGCCAACAATGACTCAGCAAACATTAGCTCAGCAAACCACGACTGAAGCCGTTCCTCCGGTGACCGAAATATTGCTCGATGGCGGTCGCGATGCGGCAGAAGGCTCGTCCCTGTTTCGATCAGACGAGCCGCCGATATCGTTGCCGGTGGAGGAAGCTTCGTTCGAAATGGCGTCGTTGGAAACAACTCCGCTGGAATCAATTGAACCCAGCCTTTCCGATCTGCGCACTTCGACAATTCCCTTGCCGGTTGCTGGCCAGGAAAGTGTTTTGCCGAACTGGACGTCACCACTGCTTCATCGTCCCGCAAAATTCTACGGCGGAGCTGCTCTGACCTTCGCCGGTGTCGTCCTGGTCGCTCTGTTTCTCGGATTCGGCATCCACCGCTCGAGTAAGGTTTCGGCACAGGGTCCCACGCCTTTCCCGGCGGAGAACGTCGCAACCGCGTCGGTTGGCGTGAACGCGCTGGGCGTCGTCGATTCAAACAGAGCACCTGAAAACACCCCGACGAAGCTTCCGGCCTTGGCCAGTAAGCCTTCGCCCGCCAACCTGAAAGCCAATTCTGTGCGCGTTGGGGAGGAGTCGCCACCCGCAAAGACAACCACAACGACAGCTACAAAGACGAAGCCCGATAATCTTACCTCCGGAACTTCCAGCCACGGCAGTCGAGCGGCGCGTTCACATAAGCACGCTGATGACGTGGTCGCGCCTGACACTGTCACCTATCTGGACGAGCGCTACAAGCCCACGACCCAGGCCAAGGGGGCGAAACACAGCCCTCACCGGACTTCAACCCAGAAACGCAACGGCGGCGTGATTGCCGCGAATAGCGTCACTTATCTCAACAACGCCCCACCAGCGAAACCGGCAAAGTAGAACTACTTCATCGACTGGCGTCCGGTTTCCGGACGTTAACGGACATTGGGCGCGTGTGCCAAGCACGCCTTCCTCGCTTCGATCGTTGTGGGTAAGATCGGACAAGCGGGGTTCCTGCCGGTGGATGCAAGACACTGCTTCGTCCAAGTCCGGGATCTGACGGTTGCGTACGATTCCGGTTACGGCAACCAAATTCGCGCCCTGGATGGCCTCAGTATCGACCTCTTCGCTGGGGAGATCGTCGGGATCATGGGAGAGTCCGGCTGCGGTAAGAGCACGCTGGCCAGCGCATTGCTCCGGTTGCTGCCGCCACACGCGAAATTCGAAGGTGGCACGATTTACCTTCGCGGCTCCAACTTGCTGAATCTGTCGGAGAGGCAATTGCGCGCGATTCGCGGACGCGAGATATCTCTGATCCCCCAGGATCCCGCTCTGTCGCTGAATCCCGTGATGGCCGCCGGTTCGCAGATCGGCGAGGTTCTGCGCGCCCACTTGCCACTCAACGTCGAGCAACGCCGAGCCCGTGTGACGGAGTTACTGCAAGAGGTCGGCTTCGATCAGCCCCAGGAAATCTACTCCGCTTATCCTCATCAACTCAGCGGGGGACAACGTCAGCGGATCGCGATTGCGCAGGCGGTAGCGTGCCGCCCGGCCCTTTTGATCGCCGATGAACCGACCAGCAAACTCGATGCGACCCTCCAAACGGAAATTGTCTCGCTCCTGTTGCAAATCCGAAAGCAACACGGAACTGCAATTCTGCTCATCGGCCATGATCCCTCGTTGTTTGCCGGATTTGCCGATCGCATCGCAGTGATGTACGCCGGGCGCATTGTTGAAGCCGGGAGCAGCACCGACATTTTCGCACGCCCACTGCACCCGTACACCCAGGCTCTGGTACGGATCGCGGCACCCTCCGCGGTTACGGGATCGAGCGCGCGGGTGAGACTTCCGGCGATCGAAGGTGAATCCCCCGATCCAACTTGTATCCCAATCGGTTGCCGGTTTGAGCCTCGTTGCCCCGAGCGGATGGACGTCTGTACCCGCCGCTATCCCCGTGAGTCTATGCCCGAGCCCTCGCGGCCGGTGAACTGTTTCAAATATGGGGAGTAACTTGGCCGACTCATCTTCATCGTCATCTTCATCTTTGTCATCACTATCACTATCACCATCAACGCCCGGCCACGCCCCAACTGCGAGTTTGCTGCGAGTCGATGGACTTGCCAAGCATTACGTTCGCGGTGGTCTGTGGCGAAACCGCGTACCCATATCCGCCGTAGGCCGCGTCGATTTCGAGATCGCGCGCGGGCAAACGCTAGCGTTGGTCGGAGAGTCAGGATCGGGAAAGTCCACCGTGGCACGATGCGTGGCACGCCTCGAGAGTCCGGACTCTGGTCAGATCCTCTTCCAGGGAACAGACATCGCACAGCTCCATTCCCGCGAGCTGCTTCCGTTTCGCTCTAGCATCCAGATGGTCTTCCAGGATGCGGTTACCTCGATGAACCCGCGTTTCTCGGCGCTCGAAGTGATTGAGGAGCCCGTGCTGATCGCGGGCCAAGAGGGGGAAGGGAAGCGTGGCGTCCACAATCGTCGAAGTCGCCGCGATCTTGCCCAGGCCTTGATGGTGGAAGTCGGGCTCTCGCCCGATTGGGTGCATCGATCGATTCTGCACTTCAGCGGCGGGCAGCGCCAGCGGCTCGCTCTGGCACGTGCACTAGCTTTGCGTCCCCAACTTCTGATTTTGGATGAAGCGCTTTCCGGACTCGACGTATCGACTCAGGCACAGATCGCGAACCTGCTGCTTGATCTGCAAGCCGCGCACTCGCTGACTTATCTTCTGATTTCGCACGATCTCGCGCTCGTGGCGCGCCTGGCGGATGTGATCGGAGTGATGTCCGGAGGGCAGACGGTTGAAGTTGGCCCCACCGCGCAGGTCATTTCGAGTCCTACTCACGCCGCCACGAAGAAGCTGCTGGCCTCGGCGAAAGACAACGCTTCCCGCCTCGCGGCAGTCACGGGGATGCGCTCGTGAACGGTGTGAGTTACATCGGTCGCCGGCTCGTGCGCGCGATCCTTTTGCTCGTCGGAGTGTCCGTACTTTGTTTTCTGTTCACTGAAATGGCGCCCGGAAGCTTTTTTGACGAGATGCGCATGAACCCACAGATTTCGCCGGAAACAATCGCGGCCCTTCGCTCCCGCTACGGACTGGACCAGCCGTTAATCGTGAGATACGGGCGCTGGATGAAGTCTGCGCTCCACGCCGATCTTGGATACTCCCTCGCCTATAACGTTCCGGTAACGCCGCTGCTGTGGAGTCGGGCGAAAAATACTCTGCTCCTCACAACCACCGCACTGCTTCTGACCTGGATGTTCGCGGTTCCCTTGGGCGTGTTGGCCGCCGCCCGCCGTGGCGGGTTCCTCGATAGGACGGTAAACCTCGCGAGCTCATTTCTCGTTTCGGTTCCAGAGCTCGTGATTGCCGTCGCGCTGCTTGCGATCGCTGTTCGTTGGCGAATCCTGCGCGTCGGTGGAATGATGTCCGCCGATTTCGAGGGCTTCTCCGCGTGGGCAAAGTTGCAGGATGTCATGATCCATCTGGCGCTGCCTGTATGCATTCTCGTGCTTTGCGAGATCGCTGTGATCGTCAGGCACGTCCGCGCCAGCGTGCTCGAGGTGCTCGGCGCTCCGTACGTGCAGGCCGCGCGCGGTTTTGGAACCAGTCAAACCAGACTCCTCTTTCGCCACGTGCTGCCCGTTGCCGCTAATCCGGTCATCTCGCTTTTGGGATTTTCCCTGGCGGGTCTGCTTAGCGGTTCCCTGTTGGTCGAAGTGGTTTGCGGTTGGCCCGGCCTCGGTCCTCTCATCCTCGAGGCGACCTTATCCCGTGACCTATATCTCGTGATCGGGGGAATCATATTCTCGGCCCTCTTCATGGTGGGAGGAAATCTAATAGCAGACGTTTTGCTGCTCGCTATAGACCCGCGCATTCGCCGAGAGGGAGACGGGACTGATGCGAATTAAATTGCGAAGCGGATTAGGAACGAAAACTGCGATCCTGATAGCGGCGCTTGCCGCATTACATCTAGTCCTGCTATTCGCCGGTTTCTTTGCGCCGTACGATCCCATGACTCAGGACCGCGAACTGCCCTATGCTCCGCCCACCTGCTTGCATTTTCAGGACGGCCGGGGGTTTCATTTACGTCCGTTCGTATGCGTATGGACTACCATTTCGGATAGCGATCAGGCTGGGAGTTACCAGGGGAGTTACAGGGAAGATTGCAGCCATAAACATCCCGTCCGCTTCCTTGTGCAAGGATCAAGTTACAAGTTACTCGGTGTGTACGCAACGACCGAGCATTTGTTCGGAACCGGCGAGCCGGGCAGAGTCCTGCTCTTCGGAACCGACGGTTACGGGCGCGATGAATTTTCTCGGATACTGTTCGGTGGCCAGATTTCCGTCGCCGCCGGACTGACAGCTACTCTCATCGCGCTTCTGACCGGAAGTATCTTCGGCATCATTGCGGGATACTACGGGCGTTGGGTTGACGAGACCGTGATGGGTGTGACCGAGCTTTTCCTCTCGTTGCCCTGGCTCTATTTCCTGCTTGGGGTGCGCGCATTTTTGCCGCTGCATCTCAGCGCGCTTCGAACCTTTTTCCTTTTGACTGGAGTCATCGGACTGATTGGCTGGGCGCGGCCAGCCCGGCTGGTGCGGGGAATTGTCCTCAGTTCGCGAAACCGGAATTACGTCCTCGCGGCACGCGGCTTTGGCGGATCTGATTTCTATCTCTTGCGAAGGCACATTTTGCCCGAAACCTTTGGCCTGCTTCTGACTCAGGCGGCTCTTCTCGTTCCACGCTACATTGCCGCCGAAGCAACCCTGTCTTTCTTTGGCCTCGGCGTCAGCGAACCGGTGCCCAGTTGGGGAAATATGCTTAGCACCGTGCAGCAATACAACGTCCTCGTTTCCTATGGATGGCTGCTGGCCCCGGCAGGCGCTCTCGTGATTACTTCCGTACTCTACAGTTCCCTCGCCGATGTGTTTCATTCCCGGTTAAAATCCTCTTAACCTGGAAAACCGTTCTGTGGGGTAAGGGGTCTATATGAAGTTGGTCCGCCTAACCCTATACGTGTGCCTGCTCGCTGGTGCATGCTTTGCCGCGGCACCCGCTCCCGATGCGGCTAAACCCGGCGAAGAACTGGCGCGCATGCCAGAAAGTTCTGGCCACTATGGCGGACACCTGACCATTGGCCAACGTTCCGAACCGAAGACTCTCAATCCAGTTACCGCCACCGACGCCGTTTCGCGCGAGGTGATCGGGCGTCTAATGGGCGATCTGATCGAAATCAACCGGTCCACGCAACAAACCGAACCGGCACTCGCGAAGTCCTGGAAGATCTCTCCCGATGGCCGCACTTTTACTCTGCAACTTCGCAAGGGAATCCGATTCTCCGACGGTCACCCGTTCGATGCGGACGACGTGGTTTTCTCGTTCACCGTCTACATGGATGAAGCGGTCGATTCCCCGCAGCGCGATCTGCTGATCATCGACGGCAAGCCCATCGCCGTTACCAAACTTGATCAATATACGGTGCGGTTTGTGTTGCCTAAGCCCTACGCTGCCGCCGAAAGATTGTTTGACGGCCTGGCGATGTTGCCAAAGCATCTGCTGGAGAAGCAATATCACGACGGTCATTTCGCGCAAGCATGGTCGCTGAATGCGCCTGCCGCCGAGATCGCGGGATTGGGACCATTTCGCCTCAAGCAATACGTACCGGGGCAGAGAATCGTGGTCGAGCGCAATCCTTATTACTGGAAGGTTGACCGTCAGAACCAGCGGCTGCCGTATCTCGACGAACTCGTGTTTTTGTTTGTGGGTACTGAAGACGCTCAGGTGATGCGCTTCGAGGCGGGCGAGACCGATATCATCAGCCGGCTCAGTTCCGAGAATTTCAACCTGGTTTCGCGCGAAAGATCACGCCTCGGTTCGCAACTCGCAGATATGGGGCCGAGCCTGGAATACAACTTCCTGTTGTTCAACCTGAACGACCTCGGTGGGAAGAAACTCGACGGAGTTGCCGCCAAGCAGACTTGGTTTCGTGACCTGAAATTCCGTCAGGCAATCTCGGCAGCGGTTGATCGCGATTCCATCGTGCGCCTGGTCTATGGAACCCGCGGCGCGGCTTTGTGGGGCAATGTGGGGCCGGGAAACAAGCTTTGGATCAACCAGAATCTCCCCCATCCGCCGCAGTCGGTCGACACGGGGCGGCAACTTCTGAAATCAGCGGGATATTCGTGGAACGCCGCCGGTCAGTTGCTGGATTCGTCGGGCCGTCCCGTCGAATTCACGGTCATCACCAGCTCATCGAACAGCCAACGCTTGAAGATGGCAACCCTGCTGCAAGACGATCTTTCTCACCTCGGAATACAGGTCCATGTTGTTCCCCTCGAATTTCGTGCCCTGATCGACCGCGTGTTCCAAAGCTTTGATTACGACGCCGCGATCATGGGGTTGGGAGGTGGAGACGCCGACCCTAATCCCGAGATGAACGTCTGGGCCTTCGCCGGCACATCGCACTTGTGGCATCTGGGCGAAACTCAGCCCGCAACCGACTGGGAGCGTGAACTGGATCAACGGATGCAGCAACAGATGATCACCCTCGACTACGCCAAGCGCAAGCAGTTATACGATCGCGCTCAACAACTGATCGCCGAGAATCTCCCCTTCATCTTTCTGGGAACTCCGAACATTCTAGCCGGCGCGAACAGCCGGGTCGGCAACTTCCATCCAGCGGTGCTTGACCCCTATACATTGTGGAACGCGGATGAGCTTTATGTTCGAAGGCCAGCTCAAGAAAACGCGGGCGTTCGATGAGTGGAACTGCCACAGGAAAGGCGAAAGAACAGCGTTTTTCGCTCGATCAGCCCTCCGATGAACGCCTGATCGGCCGATGCCTGAAAGGCGATCAGGAAGCCTGGTCGGCGTTGATCGACAAATACAAAAATCTCATCTATTCCATCCCCATCAGACTGGGTATGTACCAGGATGCGGGCGACATCTTTCAGTCGGTATGCGTAGATTTGCTCGTGGAACTGCCTCGCCTTCGCGAACGCCGCGCCTTGCCGAAGTGGCTGATGCAGACCTGCTATCACAAGTGCCTCCATTATCAGCGCGCTGCGGACAGGTTGGTTGAACTCGCCCCCGAGGGCACGAATAGTGACGCCGCGCTCCCTGGCAGCACTGTCGACGAGCTTCCCGAACACATGTTGGTGCAGCTCGAACAAGAACAAATGTTGCGCGATTCCATCTCGGAGCTACCGGATAAGTGTGAGCGGATGGTCCGGTTACTTTTTTTTGAAATCCCTCCACGCCCCTACGAAGCGATCGCTGAGGAGTTAGGCATGGCCACCGGTTCGATCGGTGCAATCCGCGGCCGCTGCCTCACCTACCTCAGGAAGTTGCTGGAAAAGAGAGGCTTCTGATGGGCGTCCATGCGGTGCAGAAAACCGAAGCAGACGCCATCATCGAGCACTTGCTCGCTCTTGACGACGCTCCCGCCCGCGCTCAACTGGTTCGACAATATCCGGTGGTGGCGTGGGATGAAATTGTAACGACCCTTACCGAAAAAGCTTGGCAAGAAGTTCGCATCGATACGCATCGCGCCAAGCGCCTGGCGGACGCGGCCCTGGACGTTGCGCAAACCATCGGCAGTCCGAGCCTTCTTGCCCGCAGCTTTCGCGCGAAAGCGAACGCAATGTATGCCCTGGACGATCACACAGAAGCCATTCAACTGCACGAGCGGGCAATCGCGTTGTTTGAGCAAACTGGCGAAGAAGCCGAGCTGGCACGGACTCTGAGTGGATCAATTCAGCCGCTTTTGCTGTTGGGCCGGTACGATCAGGCAATTGCTGCCGGAGAGCGCGCCAGTGCCATCTTTCGCCAACAGGGAAATACGCGCCGCCTGGCCCGCCTGGAAATCAACCTCGGCAACATTTATCACCGGCAGGATCGCTTCGCCGAGGCGCTCGCATTCTACGAGCGCGCATACGAACAGCTGCTTGCTCATGACGATGCGGAAGGGTTAGCGGCCGTTCTCAGCAACTTGTCGCTGTGCCACATCAGCTTGAACGATTTTCCCAAGGCACTGGAACTGCACCAAGTAGCGCGTAGGCACTGCGAGCAGAAGGCTATGCCGATCCTGGTCGCTTATGCCGATTACAACATCGCCTACTTATATTTCTTGCGCGGAGAGTATGGGCGTTCGATTCAGATGCTTCGAGATGCGTCCGTCAGCGCAAAGAAGGCCCAGGATGCCTATCAGCTGGCGCTCTGCAATCTTGACCTCTCTGAAATCTATCTCGAGTTGAATCTAAGCGCCGAGGCCGGCGAACTGGGACGGGCAGCGAACGAAGCCTTTCATGAACTCGGCTTTGGCTATGAAGCCGCCAAAGCATTGGGCTTTGCCGCCATCGCAGCCAGCCGACAGGGGCAGGCATTTGAGGCGGTCAAGCTATTCGCCCGGGCAAAAGAAATGTTTGTTCAAGACCACAACCAGGTTTGGCCTTCGCTGATTGACCTGTACGAAGCTCTCGTACTTTTCACCGAGGGGCGATTGTTTGAAGCGCGGCGTCTTTGCGCGGCAGCACACGAGTTCTTCCGTACGTCCACGTCGATGCGAGGTAAGGCGGTGCTGGCCGAGTTGCTGTTGGCGCGAATCGCTCTGCGCTTGGGTGACTCCAACCTCGCGAAGCAACACTGCGGAAGAGCGCTAACAGACTTGGCAAGTCTGGACTCGCCCACGCTCCTCTACCAGGCTGAGTTCCTGGCCGGCGAAGTGGAACGTGCAACAGGAAATGACGATGCCGCCTACCAGTCGTACCGCCGCGCGCGTGCAGCCGTTGAGCGATTGCGCAGCAGTTTGCGTGGAGAAGAACTTAAAATCGCTTTCTTCGAGAACAAACTTGAAGTCTACGAAAGCCTGGTCGATCTCTGCCTGCGCCGCCGGGACAGTTTCGAGGAAGCATTCGCCTATATAGAACAAGCCAAATCGCGCACGCTCATGGACCTCCTGAACCAGCCCGTGCACGTGCCCACGGCCGCCGATCCTGGACAAAGTGAATTGGTGCGCTCAATCCGTAATCTTCGCGAAGAGCTGAACTGGTATTACAACCTGATAGAGCGTGAACAACTGCGCCCCGAGGAGCGCTCGCAAGCGCGAGTCCAGCAACTCGAGCAACAGGCTCGATCGCGCGAGTCCGACCTGATGAAGGCGATCAAGGAAGCGACCGTCGCGGAAGCGAATGAAGCGGGCCTGCAGGTTCCTTCCAACCTGTCACTGGAGGACATACGGTCCGTAATCGCCGCCGATACCGCACTGATTGAGTTCTTCTGCGCGCACGATCGCATCGTTGTGTGCGTTCTAACGCGGGACGAGTTGCACATCTGTCCGGTGACGGTGCAGCCCCGGATTCAGAAGCTATTGCAACTCCTGCAATTTCAGATGTCAAAATTCCGTCTCGATCCCCAGTATGTGGCGACCTTCAGTCAGCCTCTGCTGGAATCGACCGATGCGCATCTCAAGAGCCTGTATCGTGAGCTGATTGCTCCGATCCGCCATCTGCTCGACGCCCGGCACGCCGTTCAGCACGTCGTCTTCGTACAGCATGGCTTGCTGCATTATGTTCCGTTTCACGCTCTGCACGACGGCGACTCCTACTTAATCGATCGTTTCACCATTTCCTATGCGCCGAGCGCGAGCATTTACGCGCACTGCCAGACCAGACACGTCAATACCGATGCCGCCGGTACTTCCCTTATTCTCGGCGTGCCGGATGAACGGACTCCCGCGATCCTTGCCGAAGTCAATGCTCTGGCGCAGATCTTGCCCAATGCCAGAGTATTCATGGGCGACGACGCCACCGAAGACGTACTACGAACTTATGGGCCGCAAAGTAAGTCAGTACACATCGCGACGCACGGATACTTTCGTCAGGATAACCCGATGTTCTCATCGATTCGGCTGGGTACCTCCCATCTCAGTCTGTATGACATGGCCCACCTGCAACTGCCCGTCGAATTGATTGCGCTCAGCGGGTGCGCTACCGGATTGAATGTAGTTACTCCTGGTGACGAATTGATGGGCCTCGTCCGGGGATTGTTGCAGGCTGGAGCTCAGTCGCTCGTTTTGAGCCTGTGGGATGTTCACGACGATAGCACCAAGGAGTTCATGGTCGAGTTCTATAACCAGCTTCAGCAAGGATTTTCGAAAGCGAGAGCGATCCAAACCGCATCCGTCCGCCTGCGCGAAAGCCGTCCTCATCCCTATTATTGGGCCCCTTTCTTATTGATAGGAAAGGACTAATAGCTTATCTAGCTTTTTTCGTTGCTTCCCTGTATTTCCTGACCGCCTGCCATTCCTTTTGTACTAGAACCCCCCGAAGCTTGTGAGGATAAGAATAAGTATGGAGCATTTTTCAGAACAACCCTGGGCCGATTTTGTTCGCGGAGTTAGCAGACCCGAAACCAGCAGAGACATGAGCGCCCACCTCGCTAAAGGATGCTCCAGCTGCAAGATGGCCCATGACGCGTGGAGTCGTGTGCGCAGGTTTGCAACAGATGAAGGCAGTTATACTCCGCCAGAGAATCTGGTGCGTCTGGCGAAGCTGGGTTTCGCCGCCTACCTTCCACAACCGGCGCAAACCTGGACCCTGGCCAGCCTGGTTTTCGATAGCTTTGCCCAGCCGCTAATGGCGGGCGTTCGCAGCGGCGCGCTTAATTTTTGGCAGGTCATCTATGAGGCAGAGGGGCTGACGGTTGATTTGCGTTTTGGTCATCGCACACCATCCAAAGCGATTCATTTAGTAGGACAGGTGTTCGACAAGCAAGCCGTGCAAGCATTGCAGAGCAACGCCAATATCGAGTTATCGACGGACCAGGAGCAGTTGCTGGCAACCGCCACGGTAAACGCCTTGGGAGAGTTCTATATTGAGTTTGAGACGAATGCCAATTTATGGCTATCGGTTAAAGCGGCGGGCCGCAACCCCGTGCGGATCCCGCTAACGAATCCGAGACAAAGGTAACAAAACATGGCTTACCAAAGAAATCAGAATGAGTTACTGCCGAGAGAGTACGGGCGTAAGTCGCTGGTCCGGGAGTTCAACTCTAAACTTGCAATAGGGGATGGGGTCAAAATGGGGAAAACTGTCAGTGAAATCAAGTCCAAGTCCAATGTGTGCGCTCGGCGCATGGGTATGGTCGCTTGCCTGTTGCTGTTGCTGACCGCATTTTGCGCGCCCGCTGCACAAGCGCAAACTCGTCTGATCGTGCGTGACTCGCTAGGTCTTCCCGGCATCAATCTGACTTGCTTGCTCACCGGATGCAAGGTTGTGACTGGTTTCGGAGATCCCAACGGACAGTTGTTCGTAGTCACTTTCCCTGCCGTTCTCAATCCCGTTACCAAGCTGCTGCAGATCAGCCTTCAGACGGGCATCCTCGATGTGGAAGTCGACCAGGTCGTGACTGCCGTACCCGCGTATGCCAGCTCCGACCCAGGGTATTTGACCGATGAGACGCCGACCCCTTACTACGGCGCAACCGTGTGGCATGGCTATGTCGCGCAACCCGCCAATCAGTTAGTGCGCACAGCGCAAACCCAGGCGACATTTAATGTGGCTGGAGCTGGAACAACGGTTGCAGTTATCGACACCGGCGTCGATCCAACTAATCCAGTATTGAAAAATGTTCTGGTCAACGGCTACGACTTTACCCGCAATATCAGCGGCGGTTCTGAAATGAACGACGTCCAGGCCAGTCCCAACCTGAGTCAGGCCCAGAGTGCGACCTTGAGTCAGCGGACGGTCGCGGTACTCGACCAGCGCACCGTCGCGGTCTTAGATGGAGGCCCCTACACCGACTTTGGACACGGAACCATGACGGCCGGCATTGTTCACCTGGTCGCACCCCAGGCGAAGATCATGCCGCTCAAAGCTTTTTCCGCTAACGGCAGCGCCTATGATTCCGACATTCTCCGCGCTATCTACTATGCGGTCAGCCATGGTGCCAATGTAATGAGTATGAGCTTCGATTATCCCAGTTACTCGGCGGAACTCGCCCGCGCCATCAGCTACTCGAACAGTCGCGGAGTGATTTCCGTTGCCTCTGCCGGCAACGATGGCGAATACACAATGGTCTATCCGGGCGGGCTTCCTGGAGTTATCGACGTTGCCTCGACTTCGAACACCGACGTTCAGTCAACGTTTACGAATTACGGCGCGCCCCCGGTGTGGATGGCGGCGCCGGGAGAAGGCGTTGTCACAACGTATCCATGGGGAACCTGGGCCGCCGGATGGGGCACGTCATTTAGCGCTCCGTTTGTTGCCGGTACCGCAGCTCTGATGATGGGAACAAATGGTAACTGTCCCAGTTGGACCGTTGCGAGCGGTTTGGCGGATGCCGACTACATTGGCAATCTGAATCTTGGATTCGGACGCTTGGATACATATCAGGCAATCCAGGCTTGCCAAGTCCTTTAGCCGAAAGCGAGTACGAAAGAGCTCCCGACGATAGGGGTAGCCACGAAATGGCGGCAATCTTGAACCCATCTCTCGACGTGTCTGGGCTCGTGCTTCGCATCAAGGAACTGGAAGAGCAGCACCTCGCTTTCCGCAACTCTCTGGTTTGCGCCTTTAACCAGATGCTCGACCTGAAAGACATCAACACCGGAGTACACAGCACCCGGCTTGCAGAATGGGCATTACGTGTAGCCCGGAAGATGGAGATTCCGGAAGAGCGCCTTTACCAAGTCGAGGTGGCCGCGTTACTGCACGACATTGGCAAGATCGGAGTGCCAGACGCTATCCTGAAGAAAGCGGGTCCGCTCACGTCCGACGAACGCGCTCTAATCAATCGCCATCCAGAATACAGCTGGTCTATCCTGCGTTTGTTCCCCGGCCTCGAAGAAGCAAGTCTTTACGCGTTACACCATCATGAGAGCATGGACGGAACTGGCTATCCGGCTGGCCTCAAAGGAAACGACATTCCCCTGGTTTCGCGAATCATTTCCGTTATCGACGCTTTCGATGCGATGGTTTCGAATCGTTGCTACCGGCAAGGTCTTCCGCACTCCGAAGCGATTGGCCGCTTGTTGCGCAGCGGTGGAACCCAGTTTGACCCTGGCGTCTTACAAGCCTTCATTCCCATCGCCGAGCAGGAAGCCGCCGACGTCTTTGCCGCCGCCGGGACAAGTATGACCGCCGTTCTGTAACTGCCTCTGTAAGGACATCATGCCCGACTTACCCAGTACTGCAGAATCTGTGATTTTCTTTTATTGACTGCGGCCCGCTTCCGTTTATACGCAGGCGTTCATTTCTTTAGCTACTGGCCTCTGCCGCTTACGCGTCCAACCCGCGGCAGCTCACGATCTGGCTACTGCGCCTGGACCACCGCGGGCGGTTGCCACGTGCCTTCACCCGCAGGCAAAATCGATGGCGGTGTCTCTTTCGGCCAGTACAGGCGCATCACAAGATAGATGGGGCCGTCGGGTGCAGGCAGCCAGTTCGCCTTCTTATCGGCGGATGGCGCATTCTTTTGAATGTAGATAGTGAGCGAGCCATCAGGATTTTTCTTCATCGCAGGCAGCATGGGAGAGTTGATGAGATAACGGTTGATCGGGTTTTCGATCAGGAACTGAGTTTTGCCGTCGTACATCGTGACCGACCAAAACGCATTGACAGGTGGCAACTCGTCCTTAGCGAAGGTCAGCGTATAGTTATGTTTGCTACCGTCGAGAGCGTCCCCGTTGGACACCGTCTTGGTCAGGGGATACATCGCTTCGATGGCGCTGTTTCCAAAAATTCCGCCCTTCGCGGCGGCGGCCCGCTTGAGCCAGTCCCCGTTGTAGAAGGCGCGGTCTCCGAAGAACGAGCCGACGTTCCAGCCGTTGATCACCTTTCCTCCGCCTGCGATGTATTTGTCAACCTGATCGTTGCCAGCCTTCATCCCGAGGAGAACTGCGGCCTTGTGTTCGAGAGATAGATCTTTCATCTCAAACTTCTTGCCGGGACCGATGCCGATGCTGGCCAATTTGGCGCGAATTCCGGCCTCTTCGGGGCTGGGCGGAACGTATTGCAGCGCAAAATCAAGAATTTCGAAAAACTCCGATTTCGTCAGGTCCGCATTGGTCTTGAGGTAATTGATTGCGGGCGCGGCCGGTGGCGCGGGTTGCTTGAGATATGCGGAGAGGGGCTGCACCTTGTATCCAGATTGAATTTTCACCACATTCGGCATGTCCGCGGGATTGAAGAGTTGGGTGCGAAAAATTGCGACCGAGAATGGTGTGGTCGAATGAAAGACTTGCTTGATGTGCGCGGGCGTTGCGCCCTTCCAATCGGGACCAACAATCACGTAGTCGCCCGGACCTGTGCCGGTGGTGCGGCTGCCAATGTACCCGTAATTGAAGGTATTCGCGTCGGTCAGTTGCACGGAGTAGTAGCGCGGCTTCGGGACCGCCGGAACCGAGATCACGGTCGGTTCGGCGCGCAGATCGATCTCCAGCATCGAGTACGGAGTATCGCTATTGGGCGTGATGACCGCCGTGTCCTTCGGGGTAAACACTCGCGCTTCATTGAAGAGGGTGCCGATTGGCGCCTTGTATTGGGACGAGGTTGTGTCAACAAATAATTCATATGCCGAGGTGTAGTACATCACGATTGGCAACCCGAAGATGAAGCCTTCCTGGGCGATGGCTTTGGTTTCCTCGATGCCGGGACGGTCCTTCTCCATTTTCTCGGCGTTGGAAATCGCATCGTTCTTCGACGAGCATCCCGCCATGAACAACATGTTCATCACAATCGCCAACCCTACGCCGGGGAAGATTCGTTTTGTGGATATATCCATGCGTACTCCTCGAGTAAGATACAGAACATTAAATCCTTAACTCTCGTGCGCAGACAGGTCACGCTATAAGGGTTGTTTTGCGCCGCCTACTGTCAATATTGTCAGTGCGCACGGGGGTCGTCTGGCGAGGGATGCCTCGGTGAGAAGATGTTAAGCCGGTGAGCGGGCGTGAGCCCGCTGGCGGAATCCTGAGGGGAGCGAAGGAGCCCACGAGAGAAAGATTGGTCGGGGCGCGCGGATTTGAACCGCGGACCCCCTGCGCCCAAGGCAGGTGCGCTACCAGGCTGCGCTACGCCCCGACTGTCATTCGATTTTGATTATAAATGATCGCCGCCGGTGACCTTCTGCATACCGCCGGAAAGTGGGATGCCCATCAAGGCCACGCTCGGACTATAATCTGCCTCGGAAGTCATGACCATTTCACGCTACGCAGTGGTGACGTACGTCCGGAATCCAGTTGGCAAATTCGTCGCCCAACTGCGCCAGGAACTCCACCCAACCATCGATCACATGGAGGCTCATCTCACGATTCTTCCGCCGCGGCAGCTGGTCGGAACGGAAGCGGCCGCATTGGAATTTCTGGAAGAGGTTTGCAGCCATGTTATCCCCTTCAACGTCGAACTGGGAGACATGGAAACATTCTTGCCGACAACTCCGACCGTGTTCATCCAGGTAAAGCGGGCCGCTTACCGGATCCGCGAACTGCACGATCAACTCTCTGGCAAGGGGTTGCACTGCGACGAGAGTTGGCCTTACATTCCGCATCTCACAATCTTGAAAACTGAAACCGACGAGCAGGCGAGTGTGGCATTGGCCCTGGCGCGGGAACGCTGGGCGAAGTTTTCCGGCAGCCGCCAGGTCCCCGTGGCGGAGTTGATGTTCGTGCGAGAGAGTGACGGTCGCTGGCAGGACGTGGCGCCCGTACCCTTGGGACGCGGCCAATTGTCGTCGAAGCTGTAATCGCAAAATCCAGGGCTGCAAAATCATCCGCGATACGATTTTTGCAGCGCCCGAAAGCTATCCCACAATACCCCCTGAAAACCCGCAACTAGCGGCTGATCTCGCTGAGCGGACGTACATGTACTTTCCACCCGTTGCCAAGTCCATTGGCCGGATTACCATAGATTCAACGGGCTGTAGGGCTAGCGCCGGATCCCAGGCTGCGGGCTTGATCAGGACTTCAAAGAGAAGTCCGATCGGAAGAGTGCATATGCAGATCGGGGTTTATGGATCCGGCTATCTCGCCACAGTCATCTCCGCTTGTCTCGCCGATTTCGGCACACCCGTTTGCTGCTGTCATGCCGACGGCACCCGCATTATGGATGTCGCCAAGGGCAACATTCCCTTCTTCGAAAAAAATCTGCAGGAAGTAATTCGGCGCAACGTCCGCTCCGGGCGACTCGTGTATTCGGCCGATCCGGAAGAATTGGCGCGCAAGGCCCAGGTAATTTTTCTTGCCGAGGATTCCGCGCAAGGGCTGGAACATCTCATACTCCGGTTGGCAACTGCGGCGGGCCGGTTTCAAGTGCTGTCCATTGTCACGCCAGGACGGGTTGGCTCGACTACCAAGATTGAAAAATTGCTCAAGGAAAAAGGCCTGAAGAGCCTGCTCGTGTGCCAACCCATGTTCTTCACTAACGGATGCGCGGTCGAAGACTTCAATTGGCCCGACCGCATCATCTTAGGAACGCCTTCGAGCGAAGCCGTCTCCACGCTCAAGCAGATTTTCCATCCTCTCGTGATGCGGGGAGTTCCCGTGCTGGTCACGAATTATGAAACCGCGGAACTGACGCGGGAAGCGACCACGGCGTTTGTGGCCACCAAGATTTCGTTCATCAACGAAATCGCCAGCCTCTGCGAACACGTCAACGCGGATGCCGTCAGCCTGTCGCTCGCTCTTGGCCTGGATAAGAAAATTGCTCCACGTTGCCTCCAACCCGGAGCCGGCATGGGCGGAATCTTCGCCGAGAGTGACATGGAATCGATCACGGGACTGGCCCGAGAAAACTGCGTCGATCTGAAAGTGCTGAATGCCGCCCGCGAGGTGAACCTGCAACTCGCAGACCGCCTCTTGCAAAAAGTGGCGGCCGCACTCGAAACCGTCCAGAACAAGGACGTCGGCATTCTCGGCTTGGCGTTCAAACCCAACACCAATTCGGTTGCCGGTTCGGCTTCTCTGCAACTGGTGCAAAACCTGCTGGCCGGCGGTGCGCGCGTGCGCGCTTATGATCCAGTGGCAATTCCAGATGCGCGGCTGCAACTGAATGGCACAGTGCGATACTGTGAATCCGCTTACGGCGTGGCCGAAGGCGTGGATGCCCTAATTATCGCCACCGGTTGGCCCGAGTTCCGAGTCCTCGATTTCGCGAAGATCCGCCA
>CAVZPJ010000017.1:0-7490 GCA_963777035.1 uncultured Acidobacteriaceae bacterium
GTATGAAATCGCAGGCGTTAACCCTGGCTCTGTTAACGGTGGCACCGGACAAGGGTCACTCGAGACCAATGTCTGTCACTGGCGAAATTGGGAAATCGGTGCGCCGTTCCAGGACGACTGTAAGGTCAGCAAGGGGTGACCCTGAACCTGGGCATGCGCTGGAGATGCACACCAGGCACACGGAAGAAGCCAACCTGGCGACGACCTTCCTGCTGGGACCGGGCGAGAGTTCGATAGCCGGAATCCAGGACAGATCGTGACTGCGAACGTTGGATCGGGCCAGACGATCAAAGCGGACCAAACGCGGGGCAGATTTAAAATCCCAGCCTCCTGAGTTCGCAGGTTTTGGCGGGGGTCTGCGGTCAGGTGGATCTGCTCCTACGAACCGCCTGGGACCGAACAAGTACAAGGACTTTGGGCCGGCGTAGGCTTCGCTGGGACGTGTCCGGTGATGGGAAGACGTCGCTGCGCGGTGGTTTCGGGATCTCTGACCAGGGTACGTCACATAACCCGCTCTCGAACTCGCGTTGAAAAACCCCTGTATTATTTTTTCAAACTGGAGTTTGACCCGATTTTTGGTGGGACTTCAACGGTCGTCGACGGTCCGACGACCTGCGGGGCCTCAAGTTGCGCGCCGTCGGGAGTTCCGGTGACCTACCTGGGCCACCCAGGAAACGCCGGCCAGAGCAGTTTCCCCTCGGGCGGCGCGCAGAATACCGGCAACATTACCGGCTACGCTCCGTTCAACCCAGATACAGCTTACCTGACCGGTATCGTCCTGCGGCAGGGCGTCGATGATCCTATGTCTACAACTTCTTCTTAAGCGTGCAGCGCGAAATCATTCCGAAGTTGGTGTTGGAAGCGGATTACGTGGGTACGGCTGGCCACAAGTTGTTCCGGGCGGAGGACATCAACCGCCAGGCTGGAGCTTTACTGCCCGCAGGCGCCCAAGTGGTCGATAACCTGGGAAGAACGCTGACCGGTCTGGGAGGCGATCCCAACAACAACTACGCCATCCTGCGTACGTGGGAAAACTCAGTGAATTCCAACTACAACGCGTTGCAGGTCCAGCGAAGAAGCAGATGAGCCACGGCATCCTTGTCAACGCCAATTACACCTGGAGCCACTCCATTGATAACGGATCGACATGGCACAGCGGCGCAACAACGGCCAATGGTGGAGCGGCCGGTGAAGGCGATACGAAGATGTAATGTTGGCGGACTGGATCCAGGAACTAAATCTATGATATCTGGCAGCGCCTGGTATTCAATTACGTCTGGCAGTTGCGGGTCAGAGCATGAAGGGGTTCTCGTGCCGTGCTAAGGGGCTGGTCGTACAACGGCACTGGGCATTCCAACCGGCGGCACCGGATGCCATTCGCTCTGAACGGCGATCCCGCCAACTTGGTCGAACAAGGAACTAAATCCCTGTGTTCTTGCCGATTTCCAGGGTGCCGATGCAGATGCTCCAAACTGCATCAATACCGGTGGTGATTTCAACCTGCATACAGGCAACAACGATCGTCCAAACACCTCAATCCAGCATATGATTTCTGATAACACATGGGCCAATGGGTGGTGCACCGCCGGCGTCGGTGGCTCCGGATACACATTTGGCACTGGCTGCGCTAGCGGACTACTCTGACGGCGTCGAATCGCCCTCGCTGACGGCGCCCTGTCTCGCTTGCACCGGCAACATGGGCCGCAACAACTTTGTTGGTCCAGGCCAATGGTATGCCGATATGACGCTAGCAAGGTGTTCACACTAACCGAACGCTTCCATTTGAAATTTGAGGCGAATTCGTTCAACACGTTCAACCGACCAATTTCCTGCTGGCAGTGAATGGTGGTGGAGCGCACAACAGCATAACGGGAGGAGCATCGGGCCAGGCCGCTGGAACATTGAATCCACGCGAAATGCAATTCGGCCTGAAGCTGATGTTCTAACTGACAGATCGTCACGGGGCTTGTCCTCTTGGTGAGGACAAGCCCTTTTTCTCTTTGGAGCGGTACTCACGGTGTGAACACTCTCATGATCCGCAGACTCCATCTCTGGATCGCACTGGCGCTGATCGGCTTCTTATCCAGCTTTATGGATGCCCAGGATCCAGGCCGGATTATTGGCCAGATTCATATTGTCAAGGGAGATTTTCCCCCTCATCCGATTCTGGTGGAGTTGCAACTGCGCGGGGCCACGATCAACAGCGTATACGCCGATGGCCAGGGACGGTTTGGCTTTTACCAATTGGAATCCAATCCCTACCACATCGTTGTGAAGGATGACGATTATTATCCCGTCGACGAACTGACGAACCTGAATCTGGAACAGTCGCAATTCGCGATGGCGCAGATCTATCTTCGCCCGCGGGAAAAAAAGACGGCCGATCCCCTAGGCAAGCAGACAGCGGGCAGCAATCCTTATATCGTCGATCCCGGCGATTACAATCAGCGCTTCCCAAGAAAGCTGTAAAGGAATACGAGAAGGGGCTGGAGTCTGAAAAAAAGGACGAGAAAGATAAGGCAATCGCGCATTACGAGGCGGCGCTGAAGATCGCTCCCGATTACTATCCTGCGCACAATAATCTGGGCGCGCTATATCTGGGCAAGTCGGATTTCAAGTTGGCGGAGGAACAGTTTCGGGAGGCGGTTCGACTCGAGCAGAATGATGCGCAAGCTTATTTCAATCTGAGCAACGTGCTCATGCTGACCGAACGCCTCCCCGAAGCCGAAAGCACGCTGGCGGCGGGATTGCAGCGGCGACCTGATTCGGCGTTCGGAAATTTCCTGCAGGGGTGTTTGTACGCGCGGATGGGCAAGTTCGCGGAGGCGGAGAGTAGCTTGCAAAACGCTCTGCGGCTGGATTCCAAGATGCCGCAAGCCTATTTGCAACTGGTCAATCTGTATTTGCGGCAGAACCGCCGCGAGGATGCCATTACGCAGCTGCAGGCTTTCCTGAAAGGATTCCCGAGCGCTCCGGCGGCGCCTAAGGCGCAGGAAATTCTGAACAGGCTGCAGAAGGAAGAGAGCGCGGAGAAACGCTAAGCGCCAACGGCCTCACTTTGGAATTGGAGCCGCGCCACAAAATTTTGCTTCGAGCTTGCATGCGGTTGCGTACTCGGCGCGCGCCTCGCTGAGTTTCCCCATCTGCTGGTAGGCATATGCAAGGTTGAGGTGCGCCTCCGGGAGCTTCGGGTCGAGTTCGATGGCACGTTGATGTTCGCGGACCGCTTTCGACATTCGATTGGTCTGGCTGTAGCAGATTCCAAGAAAGTTGTGGAGGCGCGCGTCTTCGAGACCGAGTGCCAGCGCCTTTTCCAGATGGAGTGCGGCGGCGGCGTAGTCCTTTTGCTGAAAAAATGCCAGGGCCGTCTCTCGTTGCCCCGGCGAAAAATTAGGTTGGATGGCAATCGATTTCTGGTAAGCGGCGAGCGCCGCTGCCGGATCGGTCTTCTGATCCAACAAACCCATCTCATACCACGCCCGATAGTTTTCGGGGTTGATTTGCAGCGCTTTGTGCAGCCAGCTTTTTGCCTCGTCCAGGCGGCCGAGCTTGGCCAGGGCTCGTGACAATCCGGTCATGGCATGGTCAAAGTCAGGATTCAGTGTGAGGCAGCGCTGCAGTTGCTCGGCGGCCGCATCCCAATTCTGCTGCCGTAAGTACGACTCGCCGAGCATGAAGGGGATCACATAGATTTGCGGATCCTTCTGCTGGACTTCGTGGAGAAGAGCTTCGGCCTGATCGTCCTCATGAAGCTGAAAATCGTCGGTGGCTTTCAAGATGGCATTGAACTCCCAGAGCTTGTCTTTTGGATCGGCGAGGGAATCGGCAAGGCCCGGCTTGAGCGACTCGGCGGAAACGGGGGCACGAAATCCGAAGTAGCCGAGAGCGCGCAGTTTGTCCTGTGCGTCAGGACTGAGATTTCCAGCGCCCGCAGCTTGACGGGTAAAAGGATTGTGAGCCAGAAGGGTGCGCAACTTTTCCTGAAACACGGCGACGGTGGCGGGTTGCTCGGTAGCAAGGTTGTGGGTTTCTCCGGGATCCGCTTCCAGATCGTACAATTCCGGCCTGGGCGCTTCGATAAAGTGAAACCGCTCACTCTCGAGCGCGTGCAGGGGACTCCAACCAAAAGAACTGAAGGGATAGAAGGTTTCGCTATACGCCGGATTGTTTGCGGTCTCTGTCCGGGCGTGATTCTTGTCCGACGTCGTGCCCACGGACGAGTTATTTAGCAATGCGGGCGACTGGAATTGTGTGTAAATCGAATCCTCGGACTTATCCGCGGACTTCTCCTCGGACTTCGGAGCCCTGTTCTCAGGAACACGCTTCACACCGGCGAGTTCCAGAAGGGTGGGAGCTACGGCGGTTGTCTCGACCGGTTCACGGCGGCGGCCAGCGGAAATGCCGCTTCCAGTGGGCGGTTTCACGATTAGCGGGATATGCACAGTGGAGTTGTAGACGAAAAATCCATGCTCGTCTTCACCGTGTTCTCCGAGAGACTCGCCGTGATCGCTGAGCGCGATGATGAGCGAAGAATCATAAAGATGATTCTGCTTGAGCCAGGTGATGAGGTTGCCGAGTTCGTGATCAGCATAGGCAATCGCGCCATCGTAGGGATGGCTGGCGTATTCGGCGTGGTAGGGCTCCGGCGATTCATAGGGGCTGTGGGGATCGTAAAGATGCAGCCAGAGAAAAAACGGTCGCCGCGGAGTTTTCTTGAGCCATGCGATGGCATGCGCTACGCTTTCCCCGGCGGGACGGTCGACCAGGCTGGTTCCTTTTTTCTCGAATGTCCTGGCCGAAAACGCATCATCATAAAAATCGAAGCCGCGGGCCAATCCCCAACTGCGGTCGAGCACGAAGGCACTGATCACAGCTCCGGTGGCGTAGCCTGCCTGGTGGAAAGTCTGGGCCACGGTGCGAAATTGCTGTGCCAGCGGTTGTCCGGTGAAATCCTGGACGCCGTTCTGAAAGGGATAGGTACCGGTCAGGATCACGGCATGGGATGGCCACGTAAGTGGAACTTGCGAGATGGCCCGCTCAAATACAACGCCGTCGTGAGCCAGCGCATCGAGGGTTGGAGTCTTAACCATCTGCGCGCCATAGCACCCGACGTGATCGGCGCGCACCGTATCGATAGTGATCAATATGACGCTGGGCCGGGTGGGCGGAGACTGCCTGATGCTGGTTTTCGGATGCGGGTTCACCTGCGCCGGTTTGGTCGTAGTGGTCTGCGCGAAACCTGTGACGGCAGCGGCCAGCGTCATCGCGGCTGCGAGTGGAAGAGTGGTGGAGAGCCGGGTGGGGAATTTTGCGAAGCGGCCGAACATGCGTCTACTGCGGCGCGGGTGGCTGCTGGGCGCGCCGCGTCTCCTCATCTGCTTCGGCTGTAAGACCCTTGGCGGTGAGCGCCTTGGCCAGCGACTCGTGCATGATAGGCTCTTGCGGGGCTAACTGTACGGCGCGGCGCAACTCGGCGATGGCTTCGTCCGTGTTGCCCTGGTAGAGGAGAGTCTCGCCGAGGGCGCGATGTCCGCGCGCAAACTCCGGATAAATCGTAACCGATTGCCGGAAAGCAGCGGCTGCGGGATCCAGTTGCTTTTTCTGAATGAACGCGACTCCGAGATTGAAGGCAGCTTCGAAATTTGTGGCATCGAGTTGCAAAGTTCGTTGCAAGGTTGCGATGGCGGCATCCATTTGACCAGCGTGGGCCTGCGCCATCCCCAGGTTAAAGAAGGCGAGCGCATAGTCGGGACTGAGCTGAACCGTTTTTTGCAGTTCGTCCACCGCCTGGGGAAACATGGAGAGGCGATAGTAATTCAGGCCTTGCATATAATGGGCCGGAACCGAGTTGGGCTCGGTTTTGATTACACCCTTCAACTTTTCGATCGACTGCTGATAGCGGCCGTGTTGACTGTCGGCGATGGCATCGGAGATCAGTTCATACGTGGCAATGCGGTCTTTTGGATCAGGCAAGTTATGGCTGTTGGCGGCCGGATCACTGCCTCCCGAGAAACCGGCGTAACCCAGGGATTTCAATCGTTCCATCAATGCTGGATCGAGGCCGGTCTTTTCGGCCAGCTCTTTGCCGGCGCTGTAATCACGGATCAAAGCGGCGAGTTTGGCACGCATCTCTTCCGCTACCGCACTCTTTTCCGTGAAGAGATTGTGGAGTTCGCCGGGGTCCTTTGCCAGATCGTACAACTCGGGCCGAGGCGCGTCGATGAAGTGATACTTCGCGTTCTCGGAGCCACGTAGTTCACTCCAGTCGAAGTGAATTCGCGGGAGGAAAGTTTCTCCGTAAAGAGTGCGGTCACGATTTGCTTGAGCGTCCGGGGCGGTGATGTTGGAACGAATCTCCCGGAGCAGGTTTCGGCCTTGCACTTGCGATGGAATCTGGAGGCCGAGGGCAGCCAGCACCGTCGGCATGAGATCGACGAGCGAAACCGGATCGGCAAGTGTGCGCGCCGCGGTTTTCCCCGGCGACCGCCCCGGCAGTTCGTCCGGCAATCGAATAATCAGTGGCACATGCATGGTTGCGTTGTAGATAAAGAAGCCGTGGGTTTGTTCGCCATGCTCTCCCAAGCCTTCGCCGTGATCTCCGCAGAGCACGATTATTGTGTTCTGATAGATTCCTTTTTCTTTCAAAAATCGCACGAGGCGCCCGACTTGTTCATCGGCGAACGCGATCTCACCGTCGTAGGGCTGTGCCGCATATTCCCTGGCATAGGGCTCGGGCGGATGATAGGGAGCGTGCGGGTCGTAGAGGTGCATCCACAGGAAAAACTTCCTTTGCGGATTCTTCGCCCGCTCGTCTTTTTCGAGCCAGTTCAGCGCCGCATCGGCGACAAGGTTGCCCGGGCGCTCCATCTCGTCGAGATTCGCTTCGTCCAGGCGATTGAAGTCGAAGTGGTCGTAGTAAAAATCGAATCCCTGATTCAGTCCAAAGCGCGAATCCAGGACTGCGGCGGCGATCACCGCTCCCGTCTGATACCCGGCCTGTTTGAGGACGGAAGCGAGCGTGGGCTGAAGCGGGCTAAGCTTGTTGCCGCTGAAATCATGCATCCCACTGAACATGGGATAGGTTCCGGTCAGAATCGAGGTGTGCGAGGGCAGGGTTACGGGAACGACTGCGAAGGCGCGGTCGAAACGCGTTCCGTCGGCAGCGAGGGCGTCGATGTTGGGCGTCTTGATCTGTTTGTATCCGTAGCAGCCGACATGGTCGGCGCGCAGCGTGTCGATCGTAATGAGGACGACATTCAGAGTGGGCTTGGTGGCCGTCTGCGCGGGCGCATGAAGTGGTACAAGGGCCGTCAGGATGAGAATCAATCGACGAAACGAAGATGTCATCGGTGATTTCAGTTTATCGCATGAATGAGGCATTCGCGGGCTGCAATGGCCCAACGCGCCGGTAGGGTCGCGCACCAGGAAGTGACTCTTTTGCCCTGTTCACGGGGAATGCTTGCCCCGGGATTCCACCGACGGGCTTGTGA
>CAVZPJ010000018.1:0-61502 GCA_963777035.1 uncultured Acidobacteriaceae bacterium
CGATATCGTCTTAGCGCTTCGACATCAGCCCGAACTGGAGAATTTCCTGCAAGCGGTCTACGATCCTTCCAGCTCTTCCTACCAGCAGTTCGTCACGCCGCAAGAATTCACGGCGCGGTTTGGCCCCAGCCAGGAAGATTTTGACGCTGTAATGGCGTTCGTCAAGGCGAGCGGATTTACCGTGACTGGTGGGTCTCGTGATGCTTTGGACATACGGCTCACGGGCACGGTGGCGGAGATCGAGAAAGCCTTCCATGTGACCATGGGCGTCTATCAGCATCCGACGGAAAACCGCACATTCTATGCTCCAGATCGCGAACCCACCGCAGACGTGGCGGTTCGCCTGTGGCATATCTCGGGCCTGGACAATTATTCGCTTCCACGCCCGCTGGTCGTGCACAACGATGTCAAGGCGCAACCCCTGGCGGTTACGGGCTCCTGTCCTCAACAATCCTTCTGCGGCAGTGATATGCGAGCAGCCTACTACGGCGGATCGCTCACCGGCTCCGGCCAGAACATCGGGTTGCTCGAGTTCCTCGGATTCGATATCGCTGACGTAAACACTTACTACAAGAACGCCGGACAAACGCGAAACTTCGCCGTCACCGGCATTTCCACGGACGGAAGCAGTGTGAATTGCGTTGCCCCGGGCTGCGACGACACCGAACAGACTCTAGACATCACCCAGGCGGGAGGCATGGCTCCGAATGTCACCACCGTGTACCTGTATGTCAGCAACAGCAGCGATACGGCTATGTTGTCAGCCATGTCGACGGACACTCCGCTGCCATTGAATTTGAGTTCTTCGTGGACCTGGAGCCCGGCGGACCCGAGCCAGGACGACCCGTTCTTCCAGAAGATGGCGACGCAGGGTCAGAGCTTCTTTCAGGCATCGGGCGACAGCGGCGCGTATAGAGGCTCGGCTCCATGGCCGGCAAATTCTCAGTACGTGATCGCGGTCGGCGGCACGGATCTCGAGACACAAAGTGCGGGCGGTCCCTGGAAATCGGAAACGGCATGGGTCGACGGTGGCGGCGGCTATGGGACTAACGTTGCAATCCCGAGCTGGCAGCAACTCGCGGGCGTGATTACCGCGGCCAACGAGGGATCCACACACTATCGAAACGTCCCAGACGTCTCGGCCAATGCAAACTTTACTTTTTACGTCTGCGCTGATCAGACTACTTGCTCGGCTAATAATTACGGCGGGACCAGTTTTGCCGCACCCATGTGGGCCGGCTACCTCGCTCTGGCCAATCAACAGGCGGTTATTAGTGGCAAGGCAGCACCGGGCTTCATTGATCCGGTGATTTACCCGCTGAATCTGGGCAACAGCGACGCCGATTTCCATGACATCATTTCCGGCTCTGATGGCTTCCCCACGGAACCCGGCTATGATTTGGCGACGGGATGGGGCAGTCCGAATGGGTCGAATCTGATCAACGATCTTCTCGGAGCGGGCGGCGGCGGCGGCGGACCCGCGGTCAGTCTCTCTCCGACATCGCTGAAGTGGGGCAAGATCGTCGTAGACGTGACCTCGAATTCGAAGGCGGTCACGGTTACTAACTCTGGAAGCGCGACGCTGGACATCACCAGTATTGCCGCCAGCGGCGACTTTGCCATCAAGGCGTTCAAAGCGACCAAGACGGCGACGCCCTGCGGCAGCACATTGGCTGCTGGCGCCAGTTGCGTGGTCAAGGTTACCTTCACGCCGACCCAAACGGGAACGCGCACTGGAGACCTGACTTTTACCGACAACGCTCCGAGCAGTCCGCAGCAGGTAACGCTGACGGGCAAGGGCGAGTAAGCCTTAAGCAGCACTGAAATGACGGGCGGGACTTCGGTCCCGCCCATTTTCTTGCCTGCCTTCTTGCAGGGAAAGCCCGTCAGTCGGGGCGTTGGGGGCGGGTTTGGCCGGGTATAGTCAGGGGAGGAATCTAGTTCCTACCGCATTACTTAGGTAATCTGAGCTTCTTTTGCGGTATTTTCCGTGATATAACGCCGATAGCTGCTCGTCAGGCTTGGGCTGGAGATGCTCGCGGTTTTCCAGGCTGGTTTCTGGCTTCGGGATTGAAGCGCAGAGCGACAGCAGAGGAGGAGTCGTGTCCGAAGCGCGTACCGGAAAAAGGTTTCCGCTGCATTTGCCGATTAAGATTCATAGGGAAGATACTGCGGGTGACACTCATAGCGGCATGACCGGTGATCTCAGTGCTGCCGGCGTGTACATCCGCGCCGACGCATCGCTTGAAGTCGGTTCGCCCGTGGAGTTTGAGATTACCCTTCCGCCAGAGGTTACGGGCGGCAAGGACAATGTTGTGATTCAGTGCCGCGGCCGCGTGGTGCGGACCGATGAACCCAATGCGAGTGCCGACTCCGGGGACAACCGGGGCGTCGCTTGCGTAATCGATTCTTATGAATTCGTGCGCAACAGTTAATCGGGAGCGATCATGTTGAAGCTTATTTTGGCCGACAATCAGGCTATTTTCCGAGCCGGCATCGCCAAAGTGCTGGCCGTGGAAGACGAGATGCGCATTGTGGCGCAGGCGCAAACTGCCGAACAGATGTTTATGGCGCTGGACAAGTTTCGCGCGGCGGTGCTGATTATTGCGGGAGGATTCCATTCCGACTTCAATTCCGTGCTCTCGGCTGCCAACAAGAACAAGACACGCGTCGTGGTTCTCGCCGACACGGGCGAGAGCGCGCAGCGCTACATGGCTGCGGGCGCGCATGGCGTGGTGTACCGCAACGTCACGAGTCCGGCTCTGGTGGATTGTGTGCGCAAGATCGCGCGCGGCGAAAGCTGGGTACAGGACATGGCGGTGCCGAGTGAGTTGACCGAAAACGATATGGTCGGACTGCGCGTCCGCGACCGCTTGACGGCCAAGGAACTGCGCATCGTGGCGCTGATTGTACAGGGATACAAAAACAAGGAAATCGCCACGCAATTGGGCACGACCGAGCAGGTGATCAAGAATTATCTGCGCAACGTCTACGACAAAATCGGCGTCTCAGACCGGCTGGAACTGGCACTGTTCACCATTCACCACCGCATCCTGAATGAAGCCGCAGCGGCTACAGCAGCGGCGGCTGTTCCGCAGGTGTCGCAGAGCGCGGGAATCAGCAACTAGATCGTTTTGGCTGGGAATTCAAAGAGGCCGCCTGCGAGCGGCCTTTTTAATTTCGCGCGCTTGTTAGGATGGCGGGCGTTTGGCCCGCGACCGGTCACTGTCACTACCCATGCATTGCTAACTGATTTTCTCTCCGATCGACTTGGCCTGGGTGAAGAGATAAAGATAGTCAGGGCCTCCGGATTTTGAATCGGTGCCTGACATGTTGAAGCCGCCGAAGGGATGCGCTCCTACCATCGCTCCCGTGCACTTGCGGTTGAGGTAGAGATTGCCTACGTGGAACTCGCGCACGGCGCGATCGAGTTTCTCGCGAGAACTGGAATAGACCGCGCCGGTCAGGCCAAACTCGGTGTCATTGGCGATTTCCAGCGCGTGATCGAAGTTGCGCGATTTGATCACGACCAGGACCGGCCCAAAGATTTCTTCCTGCTCGAGCTTCGACTTCGCCGGAATATCGGCAATTACGGTGGGCTGAATAAAGTAACCTTCTCCGGCTTTCGTGTCGCGCGCGCCGCCGGTGATCAAGCGTCCATCTTTTTTGCCGATCTCGATGTAGCGCAGGATGTCGTTCATCGAACCTTCATTGATGACGGCAGCCATGTTGGGATTGGACACGGGATCGCCGATCGTGATGCGTTCGACGCGAGACTTCAGTTGCTCGAGGAACCGGTCGTAGATGCGCTCGTCGACGATGGCGCGCGAACAGGCAGAGCACTTCTGGCCCTGGAAGCCGAAGGCGGCCTGGGCAACGCCTTCCACGGCGGAGTCAATATCGGCATCGGCATCGACGATGATGGCATCTTTGCCGCCCATTTCAAGCACGGTCCGCTTGATCCAAAGCTGGCCTGGCTGCTGCTGCGCGGCGCTCTGGTTGATGTGCAATCCAACTTCGCGCGATCCGGTGAAAGCGATGTAGCGAACTTTCGGATGTGCGACCAGCGCGTCGCCAAAACTTGCGCCGCCGCCGGGACAGAAATTCACTACGCCATCGGGGATGCCGCATTCTTCGAGAAGCGCGACGAACTTGGCTGCAATCGTCGGAGAATCGCTGGATGGCTTGAGCACGACGGTGTTGCCGCTGACGATGGAAGCGAGCGTCATGCCGGCCATGATGGCGCAGGCAAAGTTCCACGGCGGAATCACGGCGCCGACACCGAGCGGAATATACGTGAGCGTGTCGCGCTCTCCGGGAAGTTGCACGGGTGGTTCGACCTGGGCGAAGCGTAGTGCCTCACGCGCGTAGAACTCGCAGAAATCGATGGTCTCGGAGATGTCGGCATCGGCCTCAAGCCAGTTCTTCGAGACTTCGAATACCAGCCACGCCATGAATTCCAGCTTCCGTTCGCGCATCACATCGGCGACGTGAAACAGAAGCGAGGCGCGCTCTTCGACGGAGGTATGGCTCCAATGGCCAAAAGCTTGGGAAGCGGCCTGGACAGCGGGCTCGACGTGCTCCTTACCAGCCTTTTGGTGAATGCCAACGACCTGCGATGGTTTCGCGGGATTGATGGAACGAATCTTGTCGGAGGTCTTGAAGCGCTTGCCACCGATGATCAGGTCGTACTCGTGGCCAAGCTGGCTGCGCACTTTCTCGATGGCGGCGCGCATCTTGCGCACGTTCTCTTCTTTGGTGAAATCGACGAACGGCTCATTTTTAAACGGGCCCTGGTGAAGGCGGATTTGCAGGCGGGGTGGGGCTTCCATGGTTGCCATAGGAGATCCTCTCTAGGAGAACACGGGATTGCGAAAGAATATTTTACACCCGCTAGGCGGGCTCAAAGGTCTCAGGCCCCAGGAAGATCAGACCAGGATCTTTCTGCGGGTCAAGATGGGTGGACGCCCTGTTTACTGACTAGTACCGTGTGGTATACCCCCCTCCCCCGGTCTATTTAGAATCATGGACTTAGGAGGAATTTCCCGCTATATCTCTGAGTTTAAACGACTTACAGTTAAGGTCTTTGAGAATCAATAACTTACACCCAGGATTCTGGCGGCGAGGGAGCTGCTCGGGCTCTGTCCTGCTGGAACAACTGAATCATTGAGATGTCAAAGAGCCTAAAAAAAGTCGCTTTCGCGTCCTCTTTCGCGTCTTTCTGAGAGGTCGTCTTCACCTGATCTCCACTTCGTCCGGCACTTCGTCCCTGCGGGCACACTTATCCGCCTGCCCAGCCTCGCCATTTTTGCATTGGGGGATTTGGAAGTCTGTGATGGCGCTCACAAGCTGTTTGTGACGAAAAAAGATGAGCGGTTGCGACCGTTACTTTTGCTACTGAATCGCTCGAATTGTACTGTCGTGATAAAGGCTACGGCGGAAACAATTCTGCAGAGATCTGTTCTGGTTTCTCGCTTTTGAAAACTGAAAGAGGGGATACCTGTCGTAAGATCGCCGTTACGCCCACTGAACTGGAGGAGGGTCCGCGGTTCTCAATGCGCGCTATCGCCTGATTTCAACAGTTGAGGATGTCCTTCGCGCTGTCGGTAGACGATAATGGACGCCGTGCCCCTCAAGCTCACATCGCGGCTCGATTACCAGAATCTTCATGGCGGCCTGACAGCACTTCTGTACCGTCACGACCCGATGGGTTTAGCAGCCGCTGGCTGTCCGGAGGACGAATACGGACCCGAGGTCAGTACCATCATTCCGCGCCTGAAGGATGCCAAGAGTCCAGAGGACGTGCGTCGGATCGTCCATGAGGAGTTTTTACGCTGGTTTGGTGGGAAAAAAACGGCGGGCCCCGAATCCGCATACAGCGGCATAGCCCGAGACATTTGGGCCACTTTCATGGACCAGCAGTAATCGGTTGCGAGTGTAATCGCCTGTGGGTGTTGAAAAAGTCACTGTGATTAGCAGGCTGAATGGAGGCAAAAGCGTGGTAAATAAGGAGGAGCAATTCCTGCCATGCTCTGCTGGATCACCATTCTCGGAGGCGTGCTCATCATGATGGGGCAACACGATCGTTCGGAGGCGTTGTTCTACTACTTTCGCCTGGAAGATCAGGTTCCGGAGACGCATCTGCTGCGGCTCATCGAAAAGCACATCAGCTTTGCTTTCGTGCGGGAAAAGCTAAAAGAGAGTTACAGCGATACGGGCCGTCCCTCGATCGATCCCGAGCTTCTGTTGCGCATCTTGTTGATCGGCTATTTGTACGGCATCACGAGCGAGCGCAAGTTGGTGGAGGAACTGCGCATGCATCTGGCGTGGCGCTGGTTTACCGGCTTGGGATTCGATCAGGAGATTCCGCACCACTCCACCTTCTCGAAGAACCGGCACGGCAGGTTTCAGGAGTCGAAGCTGTTCGAGCAACTCTTTGAGGAGATCGTGCGGCAGTGTATGGAAGTGGGGTTGGTGCAGGGAAAGCACCTGTCAGTGGATGGCAGTTTCGTCGAAGCCAATGCCAGTAAGGAGAGTCGTATTCCGCGCGAGCAGTTAGTGGAGGCAGCGCAAGTGAACCACAGTGTGCGCCGGTACCTGGTGGAACTGGAAGAGCAGAACCCGGTGGAAGAGCCGGTGCATGAACAGGACCAGGTGTCGACCACGGATCCCGATTCGACCTATGCGACCAAGGGTAGAACGCCGGCGCGGCTCGGTTACTACGACAACTATCTGGTGGACAATTCCAGTTGCGTGATCGTGGGGGTGCAAGCGACGGCGGCGCGGATGAGTCAGGAGACGGTGGCCGCACAAGACATGATCCAGCGTTTCGCCCAATGGCAAGGACGAGCGCCCGTATCGGTGGCGGCCGATACCACGTACGGCAATGGGGAGTTTCTGCAATGGTTGGCGAAGCGAGAGATTACTCCCTATATGCGGACCCGGGACAGTGTCCACAGAAAGAAGAGTCCCTTCGACGGCCCCGAACGTTTTACGTACCTTCCGGAGAGCAACAGCTATCGCTGTCCCGCAGGGCAGCCACTTAACTACGGCGGTCGCAACCAGCGGAACCGCACCTATGCCTATATCGGGACCCGCAAACGCTGTGGTGCGTGCTCGCAGAAAGCGCAATGCACTGGTGGAGCATTCCGCTATCTTGCCATCCACATGGATGAGCCTGCCCGGCAGCGCGCTCGCGAGTTAGTGAACACACCGGAGTTCGCGAAGGCACAGCGGGAAAGAAAGAAGGTGGAAGCACTGTTCGCGGAACTCAAGAATCAGATCGGATTGCGTCGCTTGCGGCTACGCAGATTAAAGTTTGTTCGTGAGCAGTTCTTCCTGGCGGCGGCTGCCCAAAATATCAAGCGCCTGGTTCGCTTCCTCAGCCAAGGGCCGGAGCTGCCGCTCCCAGCAACAACTTAGTATCCACCCAGAAACTCCCCTCGCCGCGCACGGTACTCACACCCACTAACTTCCGATTCCACTCATCCCTTTTTCAACACCCACGCCTGATTGCAACAACTGACCAATGTTGGCCTTGCTGAACGGTTTTCCGTACCATGGCATACATGCAACGGCTAACTGCACATTTCTATTCGCTTTTCTTGGTCACCTGCCTCCTCCTTGGGGACAACGCGAACGCACAACACATGAACGCGCCGGATTCACCTTGCAAAGCTCCGGCTTCAAACGCCGAGATGACAGCGTGCTTTATTTCAGCTTCTAAAACGGCTGACGAACGGCTCAATAAGATTTACAACCGCATCCGAGAAGTATTGTCTGCCGACGAGCAACGGGACTTGCAGGCAGCACAACGCCTTTGGCTAAGATTCCGCGATGCGAACTGTTCGGCGGAAAGAAACCTCTACGCAGGAGGCAGCGCAGCGCCAACGGTCTATGCTGCTTGCATCGAAGCGGATACTCGGCAGCGCACAAGTGACCTCAAAGAGATGTACGGTTGGCGCTTGGAGAAATTCGGGAAGCCAATCGAGTGAAAGCGGATGCCCGGTGGGTTCTGAGTGAAATCGCCTGTTTGCTACATCCATCAGGGGTAATGTCCTAATACTGCGTTGAGTGTTGTTTTTGGGCTGGACGGCGCGCCGGAATGTTGCCTTCCGAGCCTTGGGAGGTATAGAGTGTTCGTAGGAGACTGGCATGGAAGCCGCCCGATCTATAGCTGTATTTGTAGCCATATTTGGGGGCATATTTGTAGCGTTTTTCTGTGTGTTTATCAGTGCCTTTGATCCAAGCGGAGAACGAAGAAAAGCTGCGCGGGATAAGCGTATCGCTGAGCATAAGATGGCGGCACGACTCCTGAAACTCAACATTTGAGCGTTCCGAAGAGTTCCCTCTCAACATCCCGGAAATGGCTCACCTGAAATCCGGGCATCGGCCTTATCTCTTGAGGCCGGCCACCAAATCATCAACGCAGATTTAGGACACTACCGCCGCTCGGCCCTACGATGGTTGGCGAAACATCGCAATTACGCTCATTGACCTTGCCAGAGGGGTTCTGAGTGAAATCGCCTGCTAACGTCAGTTGAGAACAAGCAGTTGGTGTTATTCAAGTCGAGGCCGGTGTTGTTATCGGCATTCGAGGTGTCCAGAGCAGTAGCAGAAATAAGGCAGCCCCGTAAAACAGCGAAGCTTGCCAAAGGGCACCACCAAGAACCATGCGAACTAATACTCCCCATATAGCGATATTTTCGGCAAATGCAAACCCGAGGAACTGACCTGCTTGCCACTGCTTAAGGGCTCTCGGATTGGAAGCATCTTTCGCTAATGCCTCTTCTGAGCGCCGCAGCAGCTTTCGGCGGAAGGAAAATCCTACCAGCGTTGCATAGACGGCAAGGCCCGTCATCACCCAATGCCACAAAGTCCAATCGTTGTTACCGCGACCACGGCCACTTTCCGCTACCCGTACAAAGAGCAGTATTGACGCTATAAAGGCTGACTGAATCAGTCGCGTTTTCATCAATGTTGACTTCATTTCGGTCACGTTCAAGGTTCGTAGTGGATTCTACATCTTGGGTTGCGGCGAGGGCGACATGGTTCTTGGCGGTCGCGGTAGGGACGGCCATCGCTGATCGCCCCCCGCGCGGATCCGCACGAGCGCTCCTTAGCGCATGCGGCTCTTATCGCAGATGGATAACGGCCAAGCGTGGAGCTTGTCCGCACACTCGCCCACCTGTGGGACACGTACACACCCGCTCTGTGTCGGGAACGTGCCAGATGGAAAAGTGTTCTCCTTGATCAGCAGCCTTCCCTCCTCACTCTCCGCCGACGAGCCTTCCGTCTTTGTTCGAATGATTCATCGGTACTATGCCGCTGTCCGACTCCTCGCAGACGTGCACGCGGGCCGTACGGCCTGAGCCTTCTCCCGCCGTCCTCCGGCTGACGTTCGCCGCAGGCATCTCCGAGGTCTCCCGGTTCTCGTGCATGAAGTTTCTAGGCGTGCCGTGGGGTCTTCGACCACGCCGAACTGAACCGAAACTCGCGCTGTCGCTCCTGTCCATGTTGCCTTCCGCGCATGTTAACCGCGTCGGCGTCCGGATTGTATCTTTTCGCGGCTCAATGGCCACCCCGCCTATCCTCTATCTACGCTTCGCTGGGTCCCTCGCGGTAGCAGCGCAAGACTCGAGGCCAAGTGGTTCGCTACTCCTTTCTCGTGAGGCTCTTTCATCCTCTGCTTCATGCCGGTTGTCGGGTAAGGCAATGGCGCGGACCGGGCTTCGTATGATGCCGACGTTTCCATCGCCTCCCCTAAAATTCCGTACGGCGGGTTTTCCCCGGTACGGCTTCAAGGCCGGAATATCAGACAAGGCCTTCCCCAGAAAGCCGGGTTTGCCTTTGCCCTTCGTGCCCACTGCTTTCACCGTGTATTCCCTGCTCTGAGTCAGGGACGATGCGCGGGTAAGGCACCTCCGTGCGAGCGGACCCCACCGCTCTACCCCAGGGGCCCTCGCTCCGGTCCGGGTTATGCTGTCCCGATCCATCATCCCTTAGTCGGCCCCATCCGCCCCACTCGCGGGCACATCTCGACTTCGCCGCCTAGCGACTTATACGAGATGCCTTCGCTGTGCCTATTCGCATAGGCCTAGGCAACCCACGACTGGTTCTGAGCTTTCATTGATGCTCTTTCGCAACATGTCGTCCTCTGAGACCACGGGGAACTCTTCGGTTGCTCTTACCCAGTGCTTCACCGAAAACTCTGGCCTTCAACCTGGGATAAAAAAGTTTCGGCGTTCCCTTTATCCTCACACTCCGATCCTGGTGAGGGTGCGTTTTCGAGGCTTGACTACGGTTCGCTTTTGCTACGACCTGTTGTTTTGCTAGCCCTCCTGTCGGAGCTGACCAGACTTGCGTCCGGCCAACGAGGACGTTTACATCCGGGCTTCCGACGGTTTGGTCGCCCGCGCCGTCGCCGGATATCACTACAGTGCCAACTGGGTAATCTGCACTGGCAGGACTCTCACCTGCTAGATCATCAACTAGCTTCACTGCACTATCCCGGCGCACTAACATCCCGATTACGCTCACCGGGGGGTTGAGCGTTATCGCCTGGTTTCGTAAACGATCCGGACTCGTCCCCAGCTTGGGTCCCGATTCTGGATTACTTTACAGCTTTTTCGTCATTCGGGAGCAACTCCACTAGGCTCAGTCCATTTCCGTCGGACTGGCAGTTTTGCCAGTTGTCGCAGGGGCACGGTTCACATAGGCTCACGACAGTCACGCACTATTGCGTCAGGTTGTGGATAACCGTTCCTAGGTGGGCGGTGTCGCTTTCGCAAAGCGATGCGACTTCGAACGGCAGATCCTGCATCTTCATCGGACAAAACTAATGTCATCACAAATCAAACCTATGACGTTTGTGCTCGTACTCATCGTTGTTGGATTTGTTTCGCCTTTGCTCGGTCAACAGAAGGGACAATGGGTGCCGGGACAATATGGCCTCAATGCCGGCGTGATTCCCGAGCCTGGGATCACTTACGCAGCCATGCCGATAAGCTACTCCGCCAGCCAATTGAATGGCCCCAACGGGAATCGCATTCTTCAGAGTGTTACGGGGACTTACTCGTTCTGGGCGGATGAGAACATTTTTTACTACGTGCCGGAACACAAGTTCCTTGGCGGGTATTTCATGCCCTACGTAGTGCTGAGCTACGCGAGCGGTTCCCTCGTGGCTGACATACCTGAGATACCCGGGATTTTTTCCGGAGCCAATCTCGGCGCGGGCGGATCTGGTTTCGCCGATACTTACGTCGAGCCATTGAATATGGGTTGGCACTTGAAGCGAGCTGACTTCAACGCGGGATACTCCTTTACTGCCCCAACTGGCCGATACACCGCGGGTGCGAGCAATAACGTGGGTTCGGGATATTGGGGCAACAACATAACCTCGGGTACCACGTTCTACATCACCAAGAACAAGGGTACCAGCGCAAACTTGGCCACCGACTGGGAAATCCACGGGCAAAGAAAAGTCGCCAGCCTACCAGCGGGCCTAGTTAGCAACAAAACGCCTGGACAGGCCTTCACCATCGAGTGGGGAATTGGGCAGGTTTTTCCTTTGAAGAAAGATATGAGCAGGCTGGCCCAGGTCGGTTTGGTTGGGTATGACCAATGGCAGGTCTCGAATAACGGCGGGACGGTAATCGTTGCCGGTGTACCTGTCTCAGCGAGCCGGATTCCGTACTATTCAGTACAGGGTATCGGTTTTCAGGCCAATTTCATTCTTCCGACCAAGAACCTGGTAGGTTTCTTCAAATATTACGACGAATATGCAGCCAAGGCTCGTCCAGAGGGCCGCACGATTGTGTTCGGTTTTTCGTGGACGTTACGGATTCCGAAGGCTCAAGCTCCCAAGACGCCGAAATCTTAGGGCTTCGCGAGACTCAACTCCGCCGGATGTAAGTTGTCAAGCCAGCGGAAGAGATACAGAGAGAAAAGTATGCAGGATCTTGCGCGAACCGTTCAGGACCTGGTGGGCCGGTTGGATGGACCGTTGCATTTTCGGTTCATTTTCCAGCCGCTCATGGCGGCTATCTTTGCAATTCGTGACGGAAGAAGAGACGCCCATGCAGAGCGGAAGCCTTTTCGACTGATAACCGATCCAGCGCAACGGCGCCAGGTCCTGTTGACCAGTTGGAAATCGGTGGGAAAAGTTTTCGTTATTGCTCTTATCCTTGACGCGGTCTACCAGTTCAAGGTCTTCCGCTCGTTCTACCCGGGCCAAGCATTGTTGGTGGCACTGTTCCTCGCGGTTGTCCCGTACCTCCTGCTCCGAGGTCCGGTCAACTGGGTCACACGCCGAAAGATTGACACGGGGCCTTCGGTTTTGTGAAAGAGCATCGAGCCGGGCACGAGATTCTCGGCAGGCGTACCGGGGAAATCGTCAGGATTGAGCGGGCGCTCGGCCAGTGTCTTATAGCTCGTCGCCTCCACGAAGTGAGCGAACTGTTCGTTCGTGACCTCGTAGCAATCGATCCACAAGCCATCCACGCTAACCTCGTGAACTGGCCGCTCCTCGGGGTAGAAGTCTTCGGCCTCGCGGGTAAGCTGCGTGGCTAGCTTAGCTACTTTCCGTCGCAAAAATGCGCTTTCTGAGATAGGCCCATCGACATAACAGGCGTTAACACTGAAAACCCCTCTTAGGTTGGGTTGAAGCTTCGTCGCAGGAACCTCCTTGGACGGGGCTTTCTTTCGGGCAACCAAAATCTACGGTTCAACGACCCGCCTGTCACAACTGACAGTTGCCTCTTCTCCACGCTGGTGCTGCACTACGGAATGGTAAGGGCTTCGTTTCGAGCAGTAAACCTCAAGACAAAATTAGCTCAAAGAAGGAGTAGCGCATGGCTACAAAGCAACCAAATATCCTGATCCTATGGGGCGATGACGTCGGCTACTGGAACATCAGTCGCAACAACGATGGCATGATGGGCTACCAGACCCCGAACATCGACCGCGTCGCCCACGAAGGCGTCAAATTGACCGACTGGTACGGACAACAGAGCTGCACGGCCGGTCGCGCAGCCTTTATAACCGGGCAAAATCCCCTCCGCACCGGCTTGACGAAGGTCGGAATGCCGGGCTCCACTCTCGGACTTCAACCGGAAGATCCTACCATCGCCGAACTGCTCAAGCCGCTCGGCTACGCCACTGGTCAGTTTGGAAAGAACCATCTCGGCGATCGAAATGAATTTTTGCCGACCCTCCACGGATTCGACGAGTTCTTCGGCAATCTCTATCACCTGAATGCGGAAGAAGAACCCGAACTCCCTGACTATCCCACGGACCCGGCATTCAAGGCAAAATTCGGGCCCAGGGGAGTGCTCCATTGCAAGGCCACAGCCACCGAAAACCCTCTACCGCCCGACCCGCGTTTTGGTGCGTGGGGAAAGCAGACCGTTGAAGACACCGGTCCACTGACCATCGAGCGCATGGGAACCGTTGATGAAGAGATCACTTCTCACGCTCTGGACTGGATGGAGAAACAAGTCAAAGCGAACAAGCCCTTCTTCCTCTGGTACAACTCGACGGCCATGCACATGAGAACTCACTTGGCAGCCAAGAATCGTGGCAAGAGCGGGCAGGACGATTACAGCGATCGGATGGTGACCCACGACGAGCAAATCGGCGAGGTGCTCGACAAAGTCGATCAGCTTGGCATTGCCGATAACACCATCGTCATGTATTCCACCGACAACGGCCCCGAGAACGACACTTGGCCCGATGGCGCCAACACGCCGTTCCGCAGCCAGAAGGATACGAACTGGGAAGGTGCCTGGCGCGTTCCATGTTTCCTTCGATGGCCGGGCAAGATCAAGGCTGGTACGGTGCTGAACGGCATCGGTTGCCACCAGGACATGCTGCCGACGTTGCTGGCAGCAGCGGGCGATCCGGATGTAAGCAAGAAGCTCCTGACGGGCTACAAGGTCGGGGACAAGACGTTCAAAGTGCATATTGACGGCGTCAATTTGATTCCCTACCTGACCGGGCAGGAGAAAAAGAGCCCCAGAGAAACCTTCTTCTACGTCAGCGATGACGGCGGCGTCATGGCGCTCCGGCACGGTGACTGGAAGTTAGTGTTTGAAGAGCAGCGAGCAAACTCAACCAGGGTTTGGGCAGAGCCATTGGTGAAGCTGCGGCTCCCGCTCATGTTTAACCTCCGACGCGATCCATTCGAACGCGCCGATTTCAACTCCAACACTTACTGGAATTGGCTAATGAGTCACGCCTTCCTGCTCTACGGAGCGCAGGCAGTCGTGGCAGCCCAGATCGAGAACTTTGTGAAGTATCCGCCTCGCCAGAAGGCGGCCTCATTCAACCTCGACTCGGTGATGGAGCAGTTAGCACCGGCAATCAAGGCGGAAAAGGAAAAGGAAGCGGCAAAGAAAACGCCGAAAGCTGCATAGTGTGGCGCGTTGGCAAAGCAAGTTGAGGACCTGTCAAACGGGGAGGTCGAAAGACCTCCCTTCTTTTTCAACTGTTGTTATATCGCGACGAAAGAATACTCACCGACATCTGTGTACAGGTCGCGGTGGGAACGGTAGGCAACGGAGCCACCGAAGCGCTCGTCAATCGGGAAAAGGTTGTGGAGAGCCTTATCAAAATGATTGCTCATCCAATCCCAATCTGCACTCGACTGAGCTGACAAGCTCCCGCCCGCAGGGAAGGACAGCAGAAGGGCAGCAACGAACAAGGCGTAGCAACGTGAAAACATGCCTGTATTGTGCCACCAGCGGCCCGTAGTTGTTGCAAATGTATGGTCCGCCGCCGGACTGCAAGAGGGTTGAAGTTGGGCGAAAAGACAGTCTGCGTAAATGTATCCGGCCTCTAAGTGGAGAATGTTCTCCGGGCACTCGATGATGATACGCACGCGCCGGTCCTTACAAATCCCTCGGTCACTAGGGACGCATTTGCAACATCAGGTTTTCCGGCACGCCATTGGGCTGTTCTTCTCGTCTTCTTCTCTCCTCAGCAGACCTTGGTAGAACTCTGTCTAACATCCGTCGTCGTGGCGGTGGAAAAGTGGAAAGCGTTTTGTGCTTTCCAAGCGCAGCGTCTTTTCCACGGCCATCAAGCAGCCGCCAGTTGTTGCAGCGGCTGATGTCGATAGTCTTGGCCGCTGGACAGCACGGCCCAGGCGATGCGCGCCAGTTTGTTGGCGATCGCCACTACGACTTTGTTGTGTGGAGCACGCTGCGCCAGTCGCCGCACCCACTGCCCGAATCCTCCGGTGTCGTACTTGACGCGAAACAATACCGCGCGGGCACCGTGGATCAACATACGACGCAGATAGACATTGCCGCGCTTACTGATGCCGTACAGTTTTTGCTTGCCCCCGGTGGAGTACTGTCGGGGCACCACGCCCACCCAGGCCGCGAAGTCGCGTCCGCGACGAAAGGCAGAGCCGTTGCCGATGGCGGCGACGGTGGCGGTGGAGACGAGCGGGCCGAAGCCGGGGATCTGCCGGAGTTGCCGGCAGCGTGCATCTTCATTACTGATGCGCTCAATCTCGTCGGTGATTGCCTCGATCTCGGTCTCTGTCTGCTTCCACTCTTGCCACATGCGATCCAACAGCCAGCGTAGACGCGGGCTCAGATTCTGTTCGGCATCTTCGATCACAACGGGCAGGTTCTTGCGCAGGTGAATAGGCTGGGCCGCAAAGGTGATACCGCGTTCCAGCAGGAATCCGCGAATCTCGTTGATCGGCGCAGTGCGCCGTCGCACGAGCCGATCCCGAACCCGGTGCATCGCTTGCCAGTCGAGTTGCTCCTGCGTCTTGAGCTGCGCAAAGCGCATGTTCTGTTTGGTCACGGCTTCCGCGATCGCTTCCGCATCGAGGAAGTCGTTCTTGTTCGACTTGCGGTAAGGCTTCACAAACTGCGCCGGGATCAGTCGCACCTGGTGCCCTTGTTCTCGCAGTGCGCTTCCCACAAAGTGTGCTCCTGCGCAAGCCTCGAGACCAATGAGCGCCGCCGGCAGGTTTGCAGTATAGGCCAGCAAGTGCGCCCGTGTGAACTTCTTGCGCACCAGAATCTTATTGCGTTCTCCCAATGCAACCAGGTGAAAGGTGGTCTTGCCCAAATCGATGCCGATCGATGCGATGTGCATGGCGATGATCCTCCTCTTTGGAACTGCCGAGCCGTAATCCTACCCGGCGGCAAACCATCTCATTAATCCCGATAACGCTCATTGAGGGGTTTTGAGCGTTAACGCCTGGTTTTGCCAAACTATCCCATCGCTTCTGTGGCTCGACGCTCGGCCTGTCTGTTTTGACAGTTACAGAGACGGAACCTTGTGGGTAAGCTCCGTCGCTAGCATGTCGATGAGATTGAGATTTCATTGGGAAAGGGAGGTCATGAACATCACGTGCAGACATATGCTAGCTGCCGTTGCGCTCGTTTCTGCGCTGGCATTTACCACGACCCAGGCCGGAGCGCAGGGGGAACCTCTTGGCGGACAACCCTCGCATGGGTCAAAGCAATCCGTGCCCGACCTTGATGCACAGGTTGCCTACCAGCGGTCGTTCGAAGCGGTGTTGTGGGCTACGCCAGCGTCGGCAATCTACCGCTTTCGTATCGGATTGTTGGAACAACCCGGAATGGCTGACAACGTAATCACCGCTTATTCTGGGCCATTGACCATGGCGCACGAATTGATTACGCCAAATCAGGTGACACCGTATCTCGGTGCAGTCTCCGACCTAAAGAACGGTCCTGTGGTGTTGGAGGTTCCGGCCAAGTCTGCCCGGGCCGTTCTGTATGGTCAGGTCGTTGATGCTTGGCAGGCGACAATTGCTGATGTGGGCCCTTCGGGACTGGACAAAGGTGAGGGCGGTAAATATCTATTTCTCCCACCGGGCTACAACGGTCAAGTTCCCGACGGGTATCTCGCGATTCGCTCGACCAGTTACCGCATCCTGTTTGGGTTCCGCTCCATTCCATTAGGCGGCGCAACGGATGCTGAAGCCCATGCCTATAGCCTAACCTTAAAAATGTATCCGTTGTCGGAAGCAGCGAATCCCAAACCAACCCGGTTTACGGATGGCCGTCCCTACCCATTGCGCACGTTGCCGTTCTACGACCTCCGAGCGTTAAAGGACATCTACGACGTTGTCACCTATGAGCCAGTGCAACCGCGTGACAAAGTAATGATGGGGATGCTGGCAACAATCGGAATAGAACCGGGCAAGCCCTTCAATCCGCCGGAGAAGTATAAGGCTGCGTTGGAGCGGGGCATTGTCGACGCTTATTACTACATGCAGGAACTCGATACGAAATTGTTTGCAGCGAATTTGTACTGGCCGGACCGTCACTGGAATTTTGCAATGGTTCCCGACGAGAATCGCGGGTTCAGTTTTGTGACCGACGACGCCGTTCAAATCGACAAGCGAGCTGCAGCGTGGTTTTTCTTTACGTTCTATCCGAAAGTGCTGACGGAGCACGCGGGAACCGTTTACCTCGCCCCAATTGCGGACAGCGACGGGCGCCCCCTAGAACGTGGCAAAACTTATAGGCTTCACGTTCCGAAAGAAATTCCCGCCAGGCAGTTTTGGTCCCTGACTCTTTACGACCGCAGGACCTGGGCCTTCATCAAGAACCCGCTGGACCGAGCGGGGTTGGGTTCTTTCAACATGGACCAGATGAAGAAAAATGCTGATGGAAGTGTTGACCTGTATTTTGGACCAAAAGCGCCGGCAGGAATGGAATCCAATTGGATTCCAACGGAGGACAAAGAACCTTATCCGTGGCTCCGGCTCTACGCACCCGAGGAGCCTTTCTGGAACAAGTCATTCGAGATGCCGGACGTGGAACTCGTGCGATGAGCCAGCCAATAAACCGGAGCCAAAAGGACACCACTATGAGAATCAAGTGTTTTCTAAACCCCACCGCAGTCGCGCTCGTTATCGCGGTGGCCATCAGTGGCTTTACAACGCAGGCATCTGCACAGTCCAAGCGCTTCGAGGAGTTGGCGAACCAGCCGTTCCCCGAAAACCTTCCGACCAAGGAAGCAACACAGACGCTGCGCGACGAACTGCTCTTCCAACGAGCCACCCAGGTTTGTCTCTGGGCGCTGCCAGTTCTCAATACGATGGGCATGAAAGAAGGGTCGGAGAAGATCTTCGGCGCTGGCTACAACGTGCTGCCTGTGTGGAAGGAACGGCTCAGCGCCAAGACGATCATCACTACGCCCAACTCGGACGTGATCTACGCCTTGAGTTACCTCGACGTGGGCACGGACGGACCGCTAGTCGTGGATGTGCCCCCTGGGGTTCAAGGTCTGTTCGATGATTTCTGGCAGCGTCCGCTTCCCGGTATCGCGCCCCCCGGCGTACCCTGGTCTGGCGACGTGGGTTTCTTCGGCCCCGACAAAGGCAAAGGTGGCAAGTATCTATTGCTGCCAGCGAATTATGTGGGACCGGCTCCCGATGGTTACTATGTCTATCGTTCGGCCACCAATAACATTTTCCTGTTTTTTCGCGCTTTCTACAGGGACGCCTCGGATCTCGGCCCACCGGTTAAGTTGATTTCGGAGACGAAGATTTATCCGTGGGGCAAAGAGGACAGCGCCAAACCGATGGTGTTCCCCGATGCTTCCGCCAAGCCTGCCAATATGATCTGGCCTGACGATGCTAGCGCCTTCGAGATGCTACTTCGCTTCGTCGACAGCGAACCGGATTGGGGTATTCCCGACGCCGACTGGCGTGGCATGTTGGCCGGGATTGGGATCGTGAAAGGCAAACCCTTCAATCCCGATGCCCGCACCCGAGGCATTCTCGACAAGGCCGCCATGACCGCGTGGAAAACGAGCAAGATGATCGCCTACGAGAACACCGGGACCTGGGCTAAATCGCATACCTATCCTGACCGCCAGTGGCTCGACCCGAACTGCGACTTCAGGTTCGACATGGCATGGATGCTGCCAGCGGGAACCTACCGTGACCTCGACGCGCGGATCGCCTACTTCGCCAATGTCTACGCGATTAGTTCAGCCATGGCTTCGCGCACGCCGGGCGAGGGAGCCATCTATCTGTTTAGCTACGCGGACGCCGATGGTGATGGGCTTCACGGCGCGACACCGTACCGGCTCCATTTGCCGAAGGACATTCCGACCGACAGATTCTGGTCGTTGACTTTGTATGACGCCTTTACAGCCGCCGGGCTTGACAACGGCCAGCCGTTTCCATCGCTTGGTTTGCGGGATCATCCGATGGTCAATGAGGACGGCTCCGTCGATCTCTACCTCGGCCCCACTGCACCTCCGGGGAAGGAAAAGAACTGGCTGAAGACTGTTCCGGGCAAGGGTTATTTCACCATTTTCCGGCTCTATGCCCCGACGGCACCTGCCCTTGCCAAGACCTGGGAGCCCGGCGACCTCGAAAAGGTGAAGTGACCGAGCGGGTTGGCGCTGATAGTTGGCGCAAAATCGCATCAATTTCACTTATCGACCCTGCAACGGGGTCCCGGGGCATCTAGTCTGGTAGTTTGCCGTGCGACTTGCTCCGACGATACCATCGGCTCTATGCCAACCGGAATCCTCATTCTTGCCTGCTGGGTTGCGCTCGTCGTGTACTGGAATATCAGCGGTCGCTCCGTCAAGACTGCGGCAGAACCACAGAATTTTGCGGCCAGGCTTGCCCGGATGCCAGTATGGCTGGGCTTCGTCCTGTTCGTCGCGGCCTGGGTGCACCCGTTTGGCCCGGTCGCGATGCGGCGTACAGTTTCTTCGGATTCGGTCGCCGTGGCCATCTGTGCGCTGGGGCTGTTCGTGGCCATCTGTTCGCGCAAGGTGCTGGGCACCGAATGGAGTCGGGACGTCGAGTTGAAGCAAGAACACAAGCTGGTGGAATGCGGCCCCTACAGGTTTGTGCGCCATCCCATTTACACAGGGCATCTGCTGATGGGCCTAGGAACGGCTGTTGCCTCGGGCTTGCTGGTGGCGTTTGTGGGGTTGGCGTCGTTCGCTGTAGGGTTCTGGATAAAACTGAACCAGGAGGAGGGCTTGCTTCAGCGCGGCTTTCCCGACGAATATCCCGCTTACAAGGCGCGTGTCAAATCGCTGATTCCCTACGTGTTTTGACGCGTGAGGCGGGCAGCATAGGGATAGTGAAACCTGCCTCTTCCAAGACAAAGTCACAGAGCCCGACGCTTAGGGCGATCTGCGCGGTCCGATCGCGAGCTTGACGGACCTGTGGAATCCCAGGTCTCGAAAAACGCGAGACCTGGGGCACCCAGCATCTTATGCAGGCGAATGAAAGATAGCCGGAGATCGGCTGGCCGCAGTTGGCGGACAAGAGTGTCCGCCCCACACGATCAGCGGTGCATGGCTGCGGCGTGTGCTGGTTGCGGTTCCAGTTTGGCGGTGAAGTGGCGGAGGAATGGGGCTTCGTAGGTCAGCTTCATGCCTTGAATCTGGTCGCGCTTCTTCCAGACTTCGAGGATGACTTCTACCGCGTAATCGATGTGGCTCTGGGTGTAGACGCGGCGGGGGATGGCAAGACGAACGAGGTCCATTTTGGCTGATTTTCCGAACATCAAGGTGCCGATCTCTACGGAGCGGATGCCGCCTTCCAGATAGATTTCGTTGGCGAGGGCAATGGCGGGAAAATGGCCGGGCGGGATGTGCGGCAGGAAGGCGCGGGCGTCGATGTAGACGGCGTGGCCTCCGGGCGGCTGCACGATGGGGACGCCCTGATCGGCGATGTGATTACCGAGATAGGCGGTGGAGGCGATGCGATATTCGAGGTAGTCGTGGTGGAGGGCTTCTTGCACGCCTACGGCGATGGCTTCCAGATCGCGCCCGGCGAGACCTCCGTAGGTGGTGTAACCCTCGGTTAGGATCAGCAAGTTTTTTTCCTGCTCGGCCAAGGCATCGTCGTTGGTGCAGAGAAATCCTCCGATGTTTGCCATGCCGTCTTTTTTGGCGGACATGGTGCAACCGTCGCCGTAGCTGAACATTTCCTGGGCGATCTCTTTGGGCGACTTGTCTTTGTATGCTTGCTCGCGAATTTTGATGAAGTAGGAATTCTCGGCAAAGCGGCAGGCATCGAAGTAGAGCGGGATGCTGTGCCTGCGACAGACGGCGCTTACGGCTTTGACGTTCTCCATGGAGACGGGCTGTCCGCCGCCGGAGTTGTTGGTCACGGTGAGCATGACCAGGGGGACGCGCTCGCGCCCGGCGTTTTGAATCAGGGCCTCGAGAGCGGCCACGTCCATGTTGCCCTTGAAAGGATGCTTGAGGCTGGGCTGACGGCCTTCGGGGATGACGAGGTCTACGGCTTCGGCGCCGACGAACTCCACGTTGGCGCGGGTGGTGTCGAAGTGAGTGTTGTTGGGGACGACATCGCCTTTTTTACACATCACGCTGAAGAGGATGCGCTCGGCGGCGCGTCCCTGGTGAGTAGGGATGACATGCTTGTAGCCGAAAATATCCTGCACGGAGCCGCGGAACTGTTCGAAGCTGCGGCTGCCGGCGTAACTCTCGTCGCCTTCCATCATGGCGGCCCACTGGTGGGTGGACATGGCTCCGGTACCGGAGTCGGTGAGGAGGTCGATGAGGACGTCGTCGGCGGGCAGCAGGAAGAGGTTATAGAAAGCGGCGCGGAGCAAGCGGTCGCGCTGGGCACGGGTGGTCCAGTGGATGGGCTCGACGCTCTTGATGCGGAAGGGTTCGATGATGGTGCGCGGCATGATGGGGTTCTCGGTCTTCGTTCTTCGTTCTTACCAGACACGATTTGGATGGGGATGTCAGTGATTGGGATCACGGGGGTGGAAAACTGGCAGCTTTAGCCTTTCTGCACGCATTTAGCGGGCGAGGGCGCCCGCTCCACACGTGCAACATGTTCAGACTTTGACGGAATCGCGGCGGTCGGCGGGGATGTAATTTACGGCGGCGGTGCGTTCGAGTTTGTCCCAGGCGAAGGGGCGGCCTTGGATGGCACGCTTCAATGTGCGGAAGAGGACGAGGGAAAAGACCTGGCGATAGGCGAAGCGCTGCAGCCACACCTGGCTCAGGAGCCAGGCATCTTCGCGGGCTTCGGGCTGGCGACGTTCCAGGGCGAAGGCTAGCGCGGAGGCGAGGAAATCAATTACCAGGAATGCTCCGAAGAAGAAGAGCAGTCGCTGGAAGCTGGCGGGATCGGTGGATTCAGGGTGAAAGTGTTTTTGGATGAAATACCAGATGACTCCGACGACAAACATGACGTCGATGAAGGGTGAGACCAAAGGAAGCAGTATCTGGAAGATAAGGATGTTGGGGAGGGCGACCAATCCCAAGGCGCCTTCCCGGGCGAAAACGCCCTTGTGTTTGAAGACGGCCTGGAGGATTCCAAAGGACCAGCGGAAGCGCTGGCGCATGAGTGCGCTGGCACTGGTCGGAGCCTCGGTGAAGGCGAGAGCCCGATCTTCGTATTCCACGCGATAACCGTTGCGCAAGAGGGCCATGGTGAGATCGGCATCTTCGGCGACGGTATCGACATGGTAGCCACCGGCTTCGCGAACGGCGGTGGTGCGCCATGCGCCGATGGCGCCGGGGACCACGCTAACGGCGCCCATGGTATTGAGCGCTCGGCGTTCGAAATTCTGGCTGGTGATGTATTCGAGGGCTTGCCAGCGGGTCCAGAGGTTGACGCGGTTTCCGACTTTGGCGTTGCCCGCGACGGCAGCAACTTTGGGATTGAGGAAGTGGGGCACCATGCGGGTGATGGCGTCGGGAGCGATGATGGTATCGGCGTCGATGCCGACGAAGAATTCGGCGTCGCCAATATGTTCGAGTCCAAAGTTAAGGGCTTCAGCTTTGCCGCCGTTGGGCCGGGTGAGAATCAAGACACGGCCGTCGGCTTCTTCGGCGGCGAAGGCGCGGCGGGCGATCTCCAGAGTGCGATCCTTGGAACCGTCGTCGATGACGATGACGCGCAGATTGGGATAGTCGGAGTCGAGCGCGCCCTGGATCGTGCGTTCGATGACCTTTTCTTCGTTGTAGGCGGGGATCAGAACGGCGACGCGAGGGCGGTAGGAGGCAATCTCGTCGGGCGTTCCGTAGACATGCGCGCGCAGGCGATCATAAATGGCGAGGACACCGACTGAAATCAGGCGTCCCGTCATAAGAATGTCGCCGAGGAAAAAGATGACGGTGATGCCGGTCATCGTTGCACTAAAGAGCCAGAAGCCGATCCAATTGAGACGGGCGGACCAGAATTGGTTGGCGGGAAGAGGCGGCATGACATCGGCTTTGGTTTTGCCCATTAATTGGTAGACGGGAACGAATTGAAATCCGCGAGCGCGGGCACCATCGATAATCAGCGGGAGGGCGAGGACGGTTCGCTCGCGATTGCCGCCGCCATCATGCATCAGGATGATGTTGCCGCACTGGGCATCGTTCGGCTGGCAGGGGGGCAGGTGATCGAGCACGCGAGCAGCGATCTGTTGCGGCGAGAGTCGGGGCTCGTCGCTCCAGTCATGGGTGTCGATCTTGTTGCCGATGGTGACGTAGCCGAGGCTTTGCGTGAGTTCGAGCGGCTTCACCTGGTCTTCGGTATCGGGCTCGGCGTCGACGGAGTAGGGTGGACGGAAGAGGGTGCTGCGAATGCCGAGTTGGCTGGCGAACAATTGCTCGGTCAGGTTCAGCTCCACCCGCATGTAGGTGTTGCCGATGGTGCTGATGTCGGGATGGGTAAAGGTATGATTGCCAATTTCATGACCTTCGCGGTAGATGCGTTTGGTCAGACTGCCAAATTTTTCCGCTTGGATTCCGATTAGAAAGAATGTTCCGGGCACACGTTCGCGTTTGAGGACATCGAGAATTTTGGGGGTCCAGTTGGGATCGGGGCCGTCATCGAAGGTTAGTGCGAGTTGGTTCTTGCTGAATCCGTAGCGGGCCACACGATAGGGCTCGGGAAGACTCTTAAATTCCTCGCCATCGATGAGGCCAGTCTTTTTGTCGATGGTGAGGGCGCGCTCGCCGTTGGTGGGGCGCGCCTCGATGTGAAGGATTTCGCCGCTCCCTTCCATATCGACATCCTGCCCGGGAGGAACGTCTTTCAAACGATCGGAGGCATTGGCTTCGCCGGGCATATCCCAGACGCGCCAGAGGGAGCGGTCTTCGGAACCCAGTCGCCATAGTGCGAAGGTCTGAATGCCAACCATCTGGGCAGCACGCATCTGGTTCAGGGCAGTGACCGCATCGAGAAACCAGACATCGTGGCGAAAGTTATCGTCGTCTTTGTAACTGAAGTGGGGATTGAGCGCATCGCCGTCAAAATCAACGTCTTCCTCGGCATCGCGAGATCCGATCCATGCTTCCTGCACGGATACGCTCTTGTCAGCCTGATTGGGCGGAAGCTTGCCTTCCTTGGGGCGCTCGGGCCAGTCGTAACCGTAGTTGCCGATGGCACAGATTAACTTTTCCTTGGGAATCTCCTCGAGGGCGGCGTCAAGGTTGTCGGTGAACCAATCCTGCGAAGCGACGGGGCCGGGAGTTCCTCCGGGAAAGTGCTCGTCGTAGTTCATGATGACGACGCCATCGACAGGAGATGAAATGGCCTTGTAATCAAAATCCTCGTTGCGCACCTGAACGCTGACGTATAGCTTCATCCCCTTGGCGTGGAGGTCGGAGGAAAGTTCGTTGAGCAGGGTTACGTATCCAATTTGACCATTCTTGGGGAAGGATTCGAAGTCGATCATCAAGCCTTTGTAATGATCGGTGGCGAGAAAGAGAGCGATCTCGCGTCGAAATCTGGCGCGAGCATCTGGACTGTTCAGGAAATCGCTGATACCGGGAACGAAGTCGGTGCCATCGAAGTTCTGCACCACGGGAAAGACTTCCATGTCGGTATCTTCGGCCTTGAGAAACGGCATCACCTTGTCGTCTACGGGACGGACGGTCTGTCCCTGAACCACATCGAACATGGCATTCGTTTGGGGATCCACGGCTTGCAGATGGCCGTCGGCGCCGAGTACCTGGAGCCAAGTGGGAAAGAGCAAGTCGATCTGGCGGGCGTACTCGCGCAGGGAGGAGAAACTGGCGGCGTCCCAGGGAACGTAAAAAGCGGCGCGCACTCCCTGCTCGGAATTGAGCGTGAGTTGCGAGGGAGCTTTGCGGGCGGGGTGGCGATGTCCGGTGCGAGCGACGGTGGCGAGGCGGCGCTTCTCACGCGCCTTCGCCTTTTCATCCTCTTTCAGCGCGTGGTAGGGCTTCTTTTCTGTGAGCCAGGAAAGGTCGGGGAGAGGCTCGCTGCGCAGGGCACTGTAGATAAAAAAAATGACGAGCGCGGAAAAGGCCAAAGCGGCCGCGTCGACAAAGCGGCGAATCCGCCGCCAGCGCGCTTGTAAGGGATCGTAAAAAACCTGTTTGGCCATCGGGTTGGGTGCTTTCATCCTAAGGTGAGTGAGGCAAGGGGTCAAACAGCAGTTCTCAGTTGTCGGTCTTGTGGCTTTCACAGGTCGGATGGTTGCGGTCGGTCCCGCTAGCGGCCGAGGGAAATCGTCTGGTTGCGATATAGTGCCATCGTGCTTCGCTTGATCCGGGAAAATCGCGGTATGTTTCTGGGAACCTTGCTGGCCGGCCTGGCTTTGCGACTGTTTTTCTTCTTCCATTTCCCGGCGGTCACGGATGACTCGCGCATTTATGCCAATCTCGCCAGCAACTGGCTGCAGCATGGCGTTTACGGGCAGACGACCGGCGCGCAGGGGTTGCAGATCGTCCCGACAGATACGCGGTTGCCGGGGTACCCTGCGTTTCTGGCTGGTATTTTCTGGCTATTTGGAATGGGCAATCTTAGGGCAGTGATGCTGGTGCAGATCCTGGTTGACCTTAGTACTTGCCTGGTCATTGCCGATTTCGCGCGGCGCGTGGCTTCGGAACGCGCGGCGAGAATCGCATTTGTGCTGACCGGGCTCTGTCCGTTTCTGGCGAACTATGCATCTGCCGTGCTTACCGAGACATTGGAAGTTTTCTTTACGGCGCTCGCTCTTGATTGCGCCGCGGCCGCTCTGAATGGCATGCACGACGGTGAGCGGGTGGGCTGGCAGTGGGCGGGGACGGGGGCGGCGATTGGTGGATGCATTTTGTTGCGGCCGGATGGCGGGATTCTGCTGGCGGCGGTCGTGCTTTATTTGGCTTTGACAGCGCTGAAGGGGGTGGCTGATTTCCTGCCCGGGCACATCTCTGCTGGACGGGCGAGGACGCCCGTCGCTTCATTTCCGGTTGTGGTGGCCGCCATCATTGTCACGGTCACGTTCGCTGCGCTGGCGCCGCTGGTTCCGTGGACGATTCGCAATTTTCGTACGCTTCACCATTTCCAGGCGCTGGCGCCGCGCTACGCCAATGACACGGACGAACTTGTCCCGGGCGGTTTCAACCGCTGGGTGAAAACCTGGATCGTCGATTATGTTTCGGTGGAAGAAATCTACTGGAACGTTCCGGGAGAGAAGATCGATCCGAAAAAGCTGCCGGCGCGGGCCTTTGATACTCCGGATGAAAAAGATGCGACGCTGGCGGTGATCTCCGACTACAACGATTCGCAGGATATGACGGCCGACCTGGATGCACGCTTCGGCGAGATGGCGGCGGAGCGCATTCGTGCTCATCCCCTTCGCTACTACGTCGTGCTGCCGGTATTGCGCGTGGCGGATATGTGGCTACGTCCACGAACTGAACTTCTTCCACCCGATCCGCGCTGGTGGCAGTTTAATGACGACACAAGGGAGTCGCTAACGGCAGTTGGGTTCGGCTTACTGAACCTGGCTTATGTGACGGGAGCGCTGTTGGCGGTTTTCGCCGGGAAGTCGGGCGCGGGGGGAATTCGATGGGCGGGAATGCTGGTCCTCTTCCTGCTGCTGCGTTCGGCGTTTTTGGGGACGCTGGAGAATCCGGAACCGCGGTATACGCTGGAGGGTTATCCAGCGATTATTGTACTGGCTTCGGCATGGGTGGCGGGCAGAGGCGCGCGATTCCAGCTAACGCGAACTCACGAATAACTGCGGGCGAGCTGCGCTCGCCGGACAGCCCGGGGCGGCTGTCCCTACGCAAGTCTTTTTCAGCTTAGGGGCGAATCGGACATGCGGAAACGGGTACGGACGTGTTCGGAAAGCAGTTCGATGGCACCGCGATTGTTCACGGGGTCGGCTTTGGCCAGGTATTTCATGGCTTCCACAAGCATCTTCTGGCCGTCGACATAGCGAGGGTCGGCGGTGCGTTCACGTTTTTTGCGTGACAAATCGGGGGGGACGGTGATCGTGAAAACTTTGGCCATGCGCACTCAACTTTCCGAAGTCTTCCGCAGTATATAGCCGCAGAAGCTCTTTTTCAGCTTGTTTCTATTGGTTCCGATTTTTCGTGGGAACGAGCCCTAGATGCCATTGATTGCAATGAAATGCAGATCACTCACTTAGTTCGGGATGACAAATCAGGAGCGATCTAAGAGCGAGACGCATACGGCGGCTAACCTTGCGGCGAGACGAACTTGGTCTTGCCGGTCGTCTTCAGTCTGAAAGCGTTCTCGGGAAGTTTTTGGTTGATCTGGATATCGGAATACTTAGCCAGTCGATAGTCGCCGTCCGGCTCAAAAAACTGCTGCTGTATGGAGATACCCTTGGCCGGGTCGATCCATAGCAAAAGGCGCGCGATATTGTTTTTCAGCCGGGGAGACTTCGGGATCAATTCCAGTTTCGCGGCGGCGATGTTATTCACGGTCTCGGTGCCGAGAAACTTGACGTCGTAAGACTTGAGCAGGTCGTGCCCGCTTCCGCCGAAGCCGATGACGAGAAAGCTCTCGACGTCACTGCGATTCTTGCCGGCATTGTATTCGTTCACCTGATCGATCTTCGGCTGATATACCTGAACTTTGCCGCCGCTGTAGATAACGTACTTTTTGTCGGGTTCGGCGAAATCGAGTGCCATTTGGACTTCGCTGCCTTCGCGCCGGAAATAAATCTTGCCCTTCTGGGTTTCGGTTTCGTCGATGACTTTCTGATATTGATCCCAAACAACGTTGGCTTCGGTGGATTGAAATTTCCTGGCGGCGGCATCCATCTGGGTGAGGACGCGTTCGAGTCCAGCGGAATCGCTCTGCGACCACGCGGCGGATGCCAGGAGACAGCTGATAACGACGGCATTGGCAACGACGGCTTTGGTCAGAAGTCTCATTTGACAAAATCTCCCTACTCTTTTTCGACCCAGACTTTGTAGATGAGTGGATGACCGGAAGCGTCTTTTAGCGTCTCAACATTGATGATGTGGACTGCGCCCGAGATAGGTTCAATAATCTGCTCGAGTTGTCGACGGACATCCTGACCGGCGGCGGTATTCACGGCTGAGGCCTGAATCTGATAGATGAACCCGCCCTTCTGGTCGGGAATCACGGCTACGCCGGTAAGATGCGGGTTGCGCTCGACCGGTTTGTCATTGAAGTTGATGAAGTGAGGCGAGACGAAAATAAAAAGGAGGATGAGGGTGACCATGATGTCATAGTGCAGGCTTCCCCGCTCATACGACCAAAGAATGTATCCGCGGATTGTGCGCCAGATCGCGCCCATTGGAGAGACGGCGCTCTCAGGCACCGTTGAAGCTTCGGGTTGCTGCCAGTGTATTTGGGAATTCATATGATGGCAAATCTCCGGTTATCCGGCAGTAGTTGAGATGCGGTCGGTGCCCATGTAGTGCTGCAGGGCTTCAGGAATCAGGACGCTGCCGTCGGCTTGCTGATAGTTTTCGACGATCGCAACCCAGGTACGGCCTACGGCCAAGCCGCTGCCGTTCAAGGTGTGCAGGAATTCCGTCTTGCTCTTGCCTTGAGGACGGTAACGGATGTTGGCGCGCCGCGCCTGAAAGGTTTCAAAGTTCGAGCAGGAAGATATTTCGCGAAACAGGTTCTGACCTGGCAGCCAGACTTCGATGTCATAAGTCTTGGCCGCGGAGAAGCCGATGTCGGCGGTGCACAGTGCGACGACGCGATAGTGCAGGCCCAGTTTCTGCAAAACGGTCTCGGCGTTGTGGGTCAGTTTCTCCAGTTCATCGTATGAAGTGTCGGGGTGCGCGAACTTTACCAGTTCCACTTTTTGAAACTGGTGCTGGCGGATGATTCCGCGGACGTCCTTGCCGTAGGATCCGGCTTCACTGCGAAAGCAGGGAGTGTATGCGGTCAGGCAGACCGGCAGGCGGGCCGCGTCGAGCACCTCGTCACGATAGAGATTCGTGACAGGAACTTCAGCGGTTGGAATCAGCCAGAGATCTTTGTCGCCGTGGGGCACGCGAAATAAATCCTGGGCGAATTTGGGAAGCTGGCCGGTGCCATACATCGACTCGGAATTTACCAGGTATGGCGGAAGCACCTCGGTGTATCCATGTTCGCGGGTGTGCAGATCGAGCATGAAATTGGCGAGAGCCCTCTCCAGTCGCGCGCCCAGCGCCCAGTACACGGCGAAGCGAGCGCCGGTTATTTTGGCGGCGCGCTCGAGGTCGAGAATGCCAAGGTGCTCGCCGAGTTCCCAGTGCGGCTTGGGTTTGAAATCGAAATGCGGCGGCGTACCCCAGCGGCGCGCCTCCACGTTATCGCCTTCGCCCTTGCCAACGGGGACGCTTGGGTGCGGAAGGTTCGGGATGGAAGTTAGGATGTCGCGCAGGCGGGCTTCCTGTGCGGCCGCCTTTTTTTCGGATTCCGCAATCTGTTCGCGCAGTTCCTTGGTTTCGTTAATCTGGGCGGAGGCATCCTGGCTACTCTTCTTCAGTTTTGCAATTTCTTCGGAAGCGCGGTTGCGGCGCGCCTGGAGAGTTTCGGCGGCGGTGATGGCCTGGCGGCGCTCGGCATCGATGGCGACGAAGTCTTTCAGAGCTTCGGCAGGATTCATGCCACGCTGGCGCAACTTTTCTTCCACCAGCGCGAGATTGTCGCGAACAAAATTCAGATCTAGCATTCTGCATTAACTTTAGCTGAAAAACGCGATTCGGTGGAGATGGACGGGGCGGAAGGTCAGGGGCTTGAACCGCGGAGGACGCAGAGCGCGCAGAGAAGAATTTGTAAAAAATCTCAGCGACCTCTGCGATCTCTGCGGTTAAGCATCCTTATCTCCTGTAAACTAGCTCGCGATGAGACTTCCCCGCTCTCTGTCGATGGCATGGCTGTTGCTTGTTTCGATGTTGGGTTCGAACTTGACGGCGTTCGCGTCGGCCTACAATGCCCATCCTAAACTGGTGGTTGTGATTGTGATTGACCAGTTTCGCGGAGACTATCTGGAACGCTATCGCGATCAGTTTGGCGAGGGAGGCTTCCGCCTTTTTCTGGAGCACGGAGCTTATTTCACGGACTGCAATTACGATTATGCCAATACGCGCACGGCTCCGGGACACGCTACGCTGTTCACGGGCAGTTATACGAGCGGACACGGCATCGTTGCGAATGAGTGGTGGGATCCGCAAAAGAAGAAGATGGTAACTTCGGTCGAAGACGACACCGCAAAACTTGTCGGCGTCAGCACAACTGCGCCCGGAGCATCTCCACACAACCTCTCAAGCGATACGCTCGGAGACGAATTAAAACTGGCTACCGGCGGCAAAGCCCGGGTATTCGCCATCTCGCTGAAAGATCGCGCGGCAGTGCTGCCGGCTGGATTTGCGGGAGATGCCGCCTACTGGATCGATCCTAAAAGCGGGGACTGGATTACTTCCACTTACTACCGTGCGGATCTTCCGGAGTGGGTGGGAAAGTTCAACGGCAGCCGTCCTTCGGAAAGACGCGCGGAGAAATTCTGGAACCGCGAATGGAAGGACAGCGACGGAACCATTCTTGGTTCGACTGCACCGCGATCCAGAAAAGATGGGACGCCCGCCGGCTTCTACGAAGTGGTGGGCTCGACTCCCTTCGCGAACGAGTACCAGTTGGAGTTTGCCCGGGAACTTGTGTTGTATGAAAGGCTGGGCGCGGGATCGGCGACTGACATGCTCGTGATCAGCCTCTCAGCCAATGATATTCTCGGGCACCAGGTGGGGCCTGACTCTCCGCAAATGCGCGGCATGGCGCTCGAACTCGACCGGCAACTGGCGGACTTCTTCGTCTTCCTCGGTCATCAGATTGGGATGGCTAATGTGTGGATGGCGCTTTCGGCGGATCACGGCATTGCGCCACTGCCGGACTTTGCAAAAACCTTGCGGCTGCCGGCGGCGAATCTGGATGCGAAAGGCCTGCGGGAAGAGATCAATTCCCTGCTGGCCAAAAAATACGCGAAGAAAGCGGATTACGTGGTCAATCTCGATTACCCGGTGGCATGGCTGAATGAAGAGGCATTTTCAGGCAAGAAAGAATCCGACGCGGAAAACGACGCGGGCGAGGCCATGCGGCAAGTGGGATTGGCGGGATACTTCAGCAAGTCGCAAATGGCGCGGGGGGAGACTCCGGCTACGGAGGTTGGGCGACGCTATGCCCATAGCTATTCACCGGAAGGGGGATGGTACGTGATAGGAATGCCCAATCCATTTCAGGTTGGAATCACGAAGGGTACCGATCACGCTACACCTTTCTCGTACGATACCCATGTGCCGCTCGCGTTTTATGGCCTCGCCTTCCAGACGGGAATCTATCGGACACATGCCGAGCCGGTGGATCTGGCGGTAACGCTCGCGTCATTGCTTGGAATCAATGCTCCGGCGAAGGCTACGGGCAGAGTGCTGACGGAGGCTTTGGCTCCTAATCGATCAGGGACACAGAGTGTTATACCGACCGGAGGGGTGCAATGACTTCGGGGCGGCGGAGAAGATGCAGGTATTTCAGCGGTGAGCCGCTGCGCCACCCTAAGGCAAGTGCAAATCCCCAGCTCCATGCTGCTGTGGAATCCCACTCTTGCGCCAAGAACGCGCAAGAATGGGGCACTCGGCTCTGCGGTTATCGCAGGCTTGAACCGTCGAGCCCCCCAAGGGTAAGTGCAAATCCCCAGCTTCATGCTCCCGTGGAATCCCACTCTTGCGCCAAGAACGCGCAAGAATGGGGCACCCGAATTGACGGGGGTAGGCAATGACGCCGGTTGGCAATCCGGACTTGAGCGTCAGCATTGCGGGCATCGAGCTGAAGAATCCGATCATCGCTGCGTCGGGCACCTTCGGCTACGGCATTGAGTTCGAAGACATCGTGCATCTGGACCGGCTCGGCGGATTGGTGGTGAAAGGTCTTTCCAAAGAACCGATGACGGGCAACCCGCCGCCGCGCCTTTACGAGACGGCTGCGGGAATGCTGAATGCGATCGGCTTGCAGAATATTGGGGCATCAGCGTTTCTTACGGAAAAACTTCCGGGGCTGCGGGAGAAGAAGAACGTAGTCGTGTTTGCGAACGTTTTCGGCTACACGCGGGCGGATTACGAGCAGACGATCGAGATCCTGAATGAGGGCGAGGGCATTGCGGCTTACGAAATCAACGTATCTTGCCCGAACACGGCGCACGGCGGGATTCAGTTTGGCAGCGATCCTCTGTTGCTCGACGAAGTAGTGAGGACGGCGAAGCGTGTGGCCAATCGGCCTATTATCGTCAAACTCTCTCCCAACGTGACGTCAATCGCCCAGATGGCGTACGTGGCGCAGGAAGCGGGAGCAGATGCCATCTCGCTGGTCAATACGTTTCTAGCTATGGCGATTGACGCGGAAACGCGCCGGCCTAGAATTGCAAATGTCACGGCTGGGCTGTCTGGGCCGGCGATTAAACCGATCGCGCTGCGGATGGTGTATGACGCGGCACACGCGGTCAAGATTCCAGTGATTGGCATGGGGGGAATCAGCACGCCGGTGGATGTAGTGGAATTCATGCTGGCGGGTGCGAGTGCGGTGCAGGTGGGGACGGCGAGTTTCTTCGATCCGGTAGCCACCGAGACGCTGGTCGAAGGACTGGCAGACTATTGCCGCGAGCATCGACTGGAGCGGCTCTCCGATCTTACGGGTGGGATGCTGACGGACTGATTCGGATCTGGTGACAAAAGAAAAACAGCCGGCAGCGTGACGCTGCCAGCTGTTGAAATGCTGCTTCTAATTACCGGAGTGGTTACCGGCCGCCGTGAGATGCACCACCGCCGTGGAATCCACCGCCCCCGTGGGAGCTACCTCCGCTGCGGGCATAAGCGCCTCCGCTGTTGTGGGCATAACCGCCCCGGGCATAGCCCTCGTGTCCATTGTAGCCTCGGCCGCCGTAACCCCAGCCGCGGCCCCCGCCGTAACCGCCACGCCAGTATCCACCGTGGCCATACCACGGGCCAGCGCCGATAAACACTCCGCCACTAAACCACTGCGGACCGTAGTAGCCGTATGGTGCACAGGCATACGGATAGTATCCGTAGTATCCGTAGTCACATACTGGCGGTCCGGCAACATAGCCTGGGGCGACTCCGATACCAACTCCCACCCTAACTTGCGCTTGCGAGTAGGCAAGCGGCAGAGCCAGTACTGCGAGCAACGCGAAATATCTCAAGTAACGCATATAACCCCCATTCTTTCCAGAGCTTGATCAGGTCTGGAAACCTGCTAAACCGTACCTGCTTAACCGTGGTCTTCGGGGGTACTTTCTTGCTATCCCTTTCGATCACTGTCTCTACCCAATTTGAACCCTGGACAGGGAAAAAAGTTGCAAAAAGTCGGGTGGCTCATTTCAGCCATCATGGCTAGAATAAACCACTTACCTGGGATGTGCGGGTGCGGGGCGTGTCGGCGTTCGATGTGGTGCAGTAAAGCAGGTCCTTCGCTTCGCTCAGGATGACAATGTTGATTTAGGTGATAACAGTCGGCTTGGACGGCAGGATTGATTTTAGACAGAGAAACTAGCGTCCGCTGGCGTGCCAGATGGAGCCGGGGGATTGATAGTTCAAGCCTTCGCCCCACACCACGTGGGTGTCTCCGTGGTTGTCTATGGCCAGACCGAAGTAGTCTCCGAAGGGGAAGCGGAAGCCCTTTTGACCGATGTAACGATAGCCGGGTACGTAGCCGGAGATACGGATCTCGTCTCCCCAAGTCGCGCCGCCGTTGCTTGAACTGCGATAGTAGGTGTTCCAATTCGGGGAGGTGCGTGAGGAGTTGCGGATATCCATCCACGCGATTCGGACGTCGCCGGCGTTGGCTGCGACGATCGCCGGGAAGGCATGTTCTACTCCGGGCGGGGCGTTGGAGGGGCTGACTCGCGGCAACCAGCTCTCGCCACCGTTGGTCGATGAAGAGAAGTAGGTTCGCTGGGGCGCGAGGGAAGCGCTGCCGGCGTTCCAGAGGGCGTAGAGAGTTCCATCGGCATCGGAGGTCAGGGCTACCTGGGCTCCCAGGTAGGCCTCGCCACAATCCTCATCTTTGCAGTCGCGAGCAGCAGCGGAAACATCGAGAAGAGTGGCGCTCCAGGACTTACCCGCGTCGACAGACTTCGCGACATACAGGTTCACGGAGCCACGAGCTCCTCCGGCTTTCGAGTAGGAGGCCCAGGCCAGGTACACATTACCAGTGGGATCGACGGTGGCTGCGCCCAGGAGAGACCATCCAGGACGGCTTTCCGCATTGACGCGGGTGGGAGTAAAGCTGCGGCCACCATCTTGCGAGGCGGCTATCCAGACCTCTTCTTCATGATTGAAGGCGACGTAGACGCTCTGGCCGCGTACGGCGAAGGCCGGCTTGTCGAGCTCGACTTCGCTGCGCACGGCCATGGTGAAGGTCCACGTGGCGCCCGAGTCGACCGACTTGGCGAGCATGACGGCGCGCTTCTTGTTCTGCAGCCAGGCCGCGTAAAGGGTGCGCCGGTCGACGGGATCGACGGCCATCTGGGCGTCAAACTGTCCTGAATCCGTTTCGAGCATGACGCGCGGAGCCTGCCAGGTCTTGCCGTTGTCTGGGCTCGCTACGAAGCAGCATGGTGGGGACACGGCAGTCTTTGCAATCCGGCACTTGGCCGTAGTGGGGGTAGAGCACGTAGATTCGTCCCGAACCATCGGCGGCTACGGCGGGTTCCCATTGGTCGCCGGTGGTCAGACCGACGCGTTTCTGCCCGGAAAATTGGGGCGCTGCCGCCCAAGCCGTGCTGGCCATGGCGAACAGGAGGACGATCAGCATCGGCACGGCGAATTTGGGCGAAGCGGGACGCATGATCGTCGGTATGGATAAGCCACGGCGGGGGGCAGAACGCGACCCTGGCATTTGAACTTTATCCCTGAAGTGGGTTGGCGGTCAACCACCGATCGTGCACCGGGATACGTCCCTCATCGCTAAGAGCGACGTTTTAGGAACAATTCCCTCGCGAAGGCGGAAAAAATGTTTTGGGGGCGTCCTTTTAGGAGTTCCGCTTAGTGATCGTGATGGGGCGAGGGTCGAACTCTGACAAAGATCTGGAAAGAGACTGGATCTTTTCCGTAAGTGGCGTCCAGGGTTGAGGGCTTCGAGTAGAACGTAAAGTCCGCGCCGACAGCAAGCTGCCAGAGCCGGCTTTGGATGAGGTCGCGCGCGCCGCCAAAGGTGTAGGCTCCGATGCGGTAGCTCGGAAGCGAGGGATTGTCGGGAAATAATTCATCTTTGTCGACTAACTCCAAGCGCGAGAAGGCATAGTTGCGCAGTTTGAAGTTGGCGGTCGTCTCCAGCAGGTAACCGTTGAGATTGTGATGATCGACCACTTTTTGGACGCGTCCCCAGATGGCCGACGTTGCCCAGGAGCCTTTTGCGAACGGCCGAACGTACTCCACCGACGCCGTCTGCCGGAGTTGGCTTCCGGGCTCTAATGCTTCGGGATGCTCGAGGCGTCCATAGCTGTATTGCGCCGTCCAGTACCGCGATGCGGCGACACTCACACGCGCCGACCAGGAATCGAGCGGCGCGAACTGAATGGTGTAACGCTTTTCGTCGGGCTCACGGCCATTGAATACAGAGCCTTCAATCTTCAATGCGGCATGGAACTGGCCAATCTGGTCGAGGACGAGCCCGGTAGTGATGACTCCAAAGCTGATGTGAGTGGAATCCTGCAAATGATGGGACAGGGGCGCGAGCGGCAAGTCGGACGCGGAGACGCGATGTACATAGGCGACTGGACCAAGCGCCGGCTCGCCCACGGCCCCGCCATAAAATTCCCAGGAAAGTTTTTTGGCAAGGGGTTGCGTGTAGTACAACGCGAGCTCGGAAAAAACGTTGTGCGGATGCTGATGATCGACGAGGGGCTGACCGTGATAGGTTTCGCCGGTCTGAAAGAGTTCGGGAAACCCGGGGTGGGGCGAGGTGAGCGATTCGGCGGAAAACATTTCGCGAAACAGGATGGTGCCTCGACCGAGTTTGTGTTGCTCCATCAGCATCAGCCAGTTCACTGATTCGGCCTTGCCCTCGCCGCGCGGTCCGCCTTGCTGGTTGTAATCGACGAAGACGACGCCGTGGGCCATGAGATCCCAGGCCGCGGCGGACTTCATCCACATGTTGGCGGGCGTGGCCGCGGGCTGCCATCCGGTGCCCGAACTGATGTGCGGGGATGACAGCCAGTCGGGCCCTGGTTGCGACATATCCATGCCGGGCATGTCCATCTGCGATCCGCTCTGATTGCGGTCGAAGTTGGCAACGACATCCTGCGCGGCGGCTATAGATAGAGATAGGGTGACCGACAAGAAGACGAGAATCAGCAGCCGCATGTGACACTCCGTTGTAAGACGGGGCAAGTCCCGTCTCTGCCTGAAACTTTCTTAGTCGTTAAGTTGTAGCGTGGTTGAAGGAGATTAGATCCGTAGCGGAGCCGACCCGGGCGGGTTGGCGAGGAGGACGACTGAAATTTCATCGCGGGTCGAAAAACATTCTGTCATCGAGGGTTCGAGCTGCGTGACGCGCGTGCTTCCGGCGGAGGGTTGCGGGGTATAGGACGATTGCACCACCGCCGTGTTATGGCCAGTCAGGCAACATTGGTAGTTCGCGGGCACGGGACGCGGAGAATGGGGAGGCGATGGATGGTGTGAAACGGGAAGCGTATTGCCGACGTGCATGGGGCAACTGGCCGGGTGCTCGATGGGTGAAGGGGCATCAGCCTTCGCCGAAGCCATCGCCAGCGGCGCGACGGCGATAGCCGCGATCAGCATTACGGCAAGAATTTTCGAGCCGCAAATCATCGCCTGAGTTTGACGCGCATCCATATGAGCGCTTCTTACGACCCCGTCAGTTTAACTCTTATCTCTTCCGGCAGGCGGTCACGGATCTCGGCGGGGAGGCGGTCATGCACGTGTCGCGCGCCCAGTTTAGCGACATCGACTACCGCGGTGGGCGCGGGAGTTGCCACGGCTACAACCAGCCAGATCAGGGCCGACAGGGCGAATCCCGCCAGTGCTCCTACCTCTAACCAGACGGCGTGACGCGGACCGAAATGGCGGATCACGGCGAATGCGAGCAGAAACACGGCGGCGGATGCCGAGGCCAGCGCGATGAGAGAAATATCGATGATGCGGTGCAACTTCTGCCGGCTGCGGCAATGCTCACAGTCGGCGAAGTGCGACTCGTAATCCTCGCGCATTTCGGGAGCCAGGCCGGAAATATCGTAGCGCCATCCGGCAAGGATTTTGCCTACGATTGGTTCCACGCACTCACTCATATGAGGTTATAACCGGATGGATTCGAGAACCTCCGTCTGAGTTGCCAGCAGCACACGGTTGTGCCACAGCCCCTGACGGCCGCCGAGCGCCTGTTCTGCCGCGGCTCGCGCGAGTTCGGGATGGTTATTCTGTTCAGACAAATGGGCCAAGATAACGTACTCGGCGCCTCCATCATAATCGCTGGCGAAGAATTCCGCGAGTGACTCATTGGAGAGATGGCCGACACGGCTCATCACGCGTTGCTTGACCGACCAGGGATAGGGGCCGGAGCGGAGCATTTCGACGTCGTGATTCGATTCCATGACGAGGACGCTGCAGCCTCGCAAATGGTTCCGGACGTTGGTTGGCATATACCCGAGGTCGGTGGCAAAACCGATCTTGACGCCTTCGGCGCGGAAGGTAAAGCCGACCGGATCGGCGGCGTCATGAGGAATGGTGAAGGGCATGACCTCGATATCGCCGATGCGAAAGCCGCGCCCGGCGGAAAAATGTTCCGGCTTCGGCAGTTCTGGCGCGGCTCCTTTTTCATTTTCATGGGCGTCGCGGACGGCGCGGCTCCAGGCATGATGGGTTGGGGCGGTGATAAAGACTGGCACGTCCAGCTTTTTGGCCAGTCGCTGCAGTCCGGCGACGTGGTCGGAGTGCTCGTGGGTAATGAGGATGGCGGAAACATCTTCGGTGCGCTCTTTTGTACGATCAGCGATGGTCCGCAGGCGCTTGAACGTTTCGCGGCCGGAAAGACCGGCATCCACCAGAATGCGGGTTGAACTGGTCGCCACCAGCGCACAGTTCCCACGACTGCCGCTGGCCAGCACCGACACCGACACTGCCATGCGGGTAGCTTACGCCCAGCAGCTGTGGAAACGGCAATGGTTTTTCGAAAGCCGGTACCTTTGATGAGACTGGGGATGACTGGCCGCCCTTTTCGTTTGGGAAAGGCGGCTACCGCGTCTCCTGGCAAACAACCGCGACCCGCTCACTTCTTGCCAAACAGGTTATCGACCACGCCACGGCCCACGGCTGCTCCGTAGGCACCGGCAATGCCGGGCACGAAGGCCAGGAAGGATTCGTAGATCTGGGCGCGCGTCGGTTTCTCTGCCAGGTAGTAATAGGCGAGCCACTCGACCACCGGCACGAAAGCGCCGACCAGGACGACCCAGCGCCAGGGATGGCGCGGACTCAGAAATCCGAGGAACATGCTCGCCGCCAGCACGACCATGGCGGTCAGCAGCAAGTCTCCGACTTTGATATCGAGCCAGCCGGCAAGGGCTCCCGACATAGCGGCGAGCAAATAATAGAAGAAGTCGCCGCCAGCTTTTCTTTCCGGAAGAATTCCGCCCCAGGCCGTGGTCATATTTTTCTATCTTACGAGAAGCGACATTTTTTCTCAGGGCTGCAGGAGTGGTTCCCTTCCCACAGCGATGACGCGATCGCTTTTCAACTTTCAGTAGGTGTAGAATCCGCGACCGCTTTTGCGGCCTAGCCAGCCGGCATCGACCATCTTGATCAGGAGCGGACAGGGGCGATACTTGGGATCGCCGAGGCCATCCTGGAGGACACGCATAATGTCCAGACACACGTCGAGGCCGATAAAGTCGGCCAGGGTCAATGGGCCCATGGGATGCGCCATTCCGAGTTTGAACACGTCGTCTACGGCCTGCGCCGTCGCCACCCCTTCCATGACTGCGTACATTGCTTCGTTCAGCAGCGGCATGAGGACGCGGTTCGAAACAAATCCGGGAGCGTCATTCACCTCGACCGGCGTCTTCTCGAGTTTTAGCGCCAGGTCGCGTATCGCCTCGAAGGTAGACTGCGAAGTGGCAAGGCCGCGAATGACTTCGACCAGTTTCATCACGGGCACGGGATTAAAAAAATGCGTGCCAATCACTTTGTCGGCGCGAGTGGTCAGGGCTCCGAGTTTGGTTATGGAAATCGAGGAGGTGTTAGTGGCCAGAACCACTTCCGGCTTGGGCTTCATCAGGCGATCGAGGTCGCGGAAAATTTCCGCCTTGATGGCAAACTTCTCGGTCGCCGCCTCGATCACCAGATCGCAATCCGCGAGTTTCGTCCGATCGACTGTTGTGGTGATCCGTCCTAACGTGGACTTCTTGTCGTCCACCGAAATTTTGCTCTTGGCTACTTCGCGATCGAGGTTCCTGGCAATCGTCGCGAGGCCACGCTCCAGAAATCGCTGCTCCACATCGCAGAGCACGACATGGAAACCAGACCCCGCGAACACATGGGCGATGCCATTGCCCATGGTGCCGGCGCCGATTACTCCCACCCGTTGAATTGCCATGATGCCTCGCTGACTTGAGAAGGAAACTGGCAAGTTTAGCAGAGAGGATCTTGGGGGGTTGAATGGTGCAGGTTCGAGGTTGGTTTATAAAAGTAAACTACCCCGGCCAAGCAGGGTTGGACGGGGCAGCCTCGAGTTCGAGACGGTAAGCAACTTCAAACGGCAAGAAACTAGGTGTTTCTGATTTTCACTGTGCCTCCGCCACCGGCGCCTAGTATCGGTGCGGTATCCGAAATGATATAGGGATAGCTGCCGGAGGGGGCTGTGTCAGTGTGAGGTACGTTGTTGGCCACTCCGACGTTGGCCTGGGTAAGCGGCGGCGAGAACATGTTGCTGAACGAGGCCGGCCCGATGTAGTAAGTAATGTCGGCGGAAACCATTTCGAGCGTGCCACCGCCCGCCGTGGTGCGAGGGAGGGCGACCGGGTCAGGCGTACATTGGATTGCTCCGGCCGTGGTCTGGATCTGGACATACATGGGGCCGGTGCCCACCTGGATGGCATAGGGTCCCCCCGATTGTTTGACTCCATTCATGTACACGTAATAGTTCACGCTGCCATTGGCGACTGAGGGGGACTGAGGGGTGCTGCTGGCAGTGCTGGTGAGGCCGAGGATGTCGGTGAAGATAACCTGGTTCGGGTAAACCGGGTTGGGCTCAAACCTAATGTCGATGGTATTTGCGGCATCGTTGGTGAAGGTGAGGGTCTCTGATTGCTGCATGAAGCAGCCTTGCGACGAAGGTACATAGTTGGGATTGATGCTGATGGGAGGTAGATTAGCGTCCAAATGAATCTTACGCGCTGTGGCCATGGCTGGCTCCTTTTTCGAATTTCGAAGTGAATTCGCTTACTTACCACTGGGTCGAAAATTTGGATCCGACATCAAGCCCCGCAGGTCCGGAGTATTTTTAAGGGATTCAAGCTCATATCCCTTTTGCAGGCTCTTCTCGATGTACTGCAACGCCTGGGCGCGATCGCCCAGGTCTTCGTACGCTTCGCCCACATTCTCAAGAACGTTGGGGTCGTCGGGGGAAAGCACGAGTGCTGATTGTATGCGTGCTATGGTCTTTTCGCGAAGCTTTTTCTGGGCGTAAAGCAGCGCCAGGCTGGACTGCACAATGCCGTCGCGCGGGGAGTTAAGCGCGGCCAGTTCGAGAAGAGGGATTTCACGGTCGCGCGCCTCTCTGGCTTTTTCTTTTTCGTTAATGCCGTCGTAGGCAATCGCCAGATTGGCCCAGACCACGTAATCCTTGTCGTCCAGTTGCAGAGCTTTCTCGGTAGCAGCGGCTGCGTCAGAGTACTTCTGCTCCTGGTTGAACAGATATCCAAGATTGGCGTAGGCGGCGTAGCTGGGCACAAGGGCGATCGATTTTCGGAGCATCTGTTCGGCCTCGGCATAGTGCTTGGCGCCCATGTTGCTATAGGCCGCTCCTAAGTTGAGGTAGAGCGCCGCGTTGTCGGGAGTGAGTTCAACGGCATGGCGATACTGCACCACGGCTTCGTCGTAGCGCGCGTGGTCATCCAGGAAAGCGCCGTAGGAATTGTAGCCATCCCAGGAATCGGGACGGAGGGCGATGGCCTTCTTGAAGGCAGCCTCGGCGTCGGCGGTGCGTCCTGCGGTTTCGTAGGAACGGGCGAGGCCGATGTTGGCATCGGCATTGCGCGGGTCGAGTTGAAGAGCGCGCTGGTTCTCTTGCAGGGCGAGTTCGTATTTTCCCGTGCTGCGGTGAATTTTGCCTAACGTCACATAGACGACGGGCAGGCGATCATCCAGTTGCTGCGCTTTCTGGCAGTTGGCAAGAGCCTCATTGATCCACTTAGGGTCTTTGTCGAGCTGGTATTTCAGACGATACGCTTCACCGAGCTGAGCGAATCCCAGGGCAAAATGAGGATCGGCCTTGACCGCATCGTTGAGCGCGGCGATGGCAAGATCGAGATTCCCCGCCTTGTCGTAACGTTGCGTGTAGCCGAGGGCTTTGAGATAGGACTCATAGGCGCCGGCATTGACCGCGCCGCCGGTAGCGCGCAGCATCTCGGGTGTAACTTCGATGCGCATCAGCTTGGCGATGTGGGCCACGGCCTCGTCTTCGAGTGACGAGAAGTCTCCCGCGCGATCCTCCAGCGTGACCGACCCAATCTGCCTCAAATTTCTTGTGTTCACCAGATTCACGGTGAGGTGGATGGCCTGTCCCTCGCGTCGGAGGCTCCCTTCCACCACTACCGTCGCACCGAGTTCACGGAGCGCCGACGAGGCGTCGGTAATCTTGCGCGCGCGCACTTCACTGGGCGATACCACCCAGAGCGCCTGCTTGCCCACTTCGAGGTTGGTGAGGCGGCTGGACAAACTATCCATCAGTCCGTCAGAAACGGCACGACTGGCCGGATCGATCTGGGCAGGATCACTTCCAACATTCTCAAACGGCAGCACCGCAACATGCTCGTCCTGATGTTCAAACCATCCTGCGAAACGCTCGCGCACGGGAGGAAGAAACGAGAGCGCGGCCGCGAGCACGGCAGCCACGCCCAGCCCTGCCAGCCACAGTTGCCATCCTGGGGCGTGGGCTGCCGCCGTTCCCCAGACCGGTCGCGAAGCCTGTTCAATCTGCTTTCTTAATTCCGCGGCGGTCAGATTCGACGATCTGGACGACGATGTTCGATGCGATGAAGCGCGGGACGATGATGCTCGAGACGAGGACGCGCGAGAAGATGATCCGGCCGTGCTTTGAGCCGCCGTAGCGGTGGGATCGAGATGGGTGCGCACCTCGATCAGGTCTTCCACCATCTCGCGGCAACTCTGATAACGCGTGGCCGGCTCTTTCGACAAGGCGCGATACATCACGCGCAACAGGTCGATCGGGATGTCTTCCATCGGCGGTGGAGGCTCGTTGAGGATGGCGAAAATCGTTGCTGCGGGCGTATCCCGCGAAAATGGATTTCTGCCCGTCACCATCTCCATCAGGACGATGCCGAGCGACCAGATATCGGTGCGCTGGTCGACATATTTGCCGACCGTCTGTTCCGGCGACATGTAGCCGATCGTTCCGGCTGTGCTTATGCTCTGGGTTGTACCGGTCGAGGCAAGGCGGGCCAAGCCGAAGTCGACGATTTTTGCGACTCCGGTTTGGGTGAGTATTACATTGGAAGGCTTGATGTCGCGATGCACGACTGCACCGGCATGCGCGGCGGCGAGACCCTCGCCGATCTGGATGGCAATGTCGACGGCTTCGGCCATGGGGACGGGAGCTCTACGCATCCTTCGTATCAGCGTTTCGCCGGCGTAATAGGCCATCACGATGTAGGAGCGACCTTCGCCGGTTTCTTCGAGGCCGTGGATGACTCCGATGTTGGGATGATCGAGGGACGAGGCGGTGCGCGCTTCGCGCAGAAAGCGATCTTTCTCTTCGTTGCTGGAAACGACGTGTTCGGGAAGGAATTTGAGAGCGACGGTGCGCTCGAGTTTCACATCGAGGGCGCGATAGACCACCCCCATCCCTCCGGCTCCGGCCAGGCCGAGGATTTTGTAGTTGCCGACGACATCTCCTGCGGAGAAAGTGGCGTTTGAATCAGACAACGAGCGTCCCCCTGTGGGGAACAACCCCAAGGCGCGCAGCGATGATCGGCATCGGGATGCGATGAATCCAGTTCCGCGCCACGATGATACGCTACCGCATTTTGCGACGGCAAGAAAGCGGTTCCTGGCGCCGTCTCCGATGGGTGGCCGGGCGAGGACGCCCAGCGCTCCAGCGCGAGCGAGAATCGCTATCGAAGAGGTCGGTTAACTTGCCATCAGCGTCTTGGCGGCGGCTTCCTTGGCTCGGTCGGAGGCACGCTCTCGTTCTCCCACTTCATCGAGGTGAAGATCCTTGGTCTCGGGAGAGTAGAGCAAGCTGACAAAGGTCATGATCGAACCAACGGTCAGAACCACCGCTGGCGACAACCACAAATCCTGCTTCTCGATGGCGGCGATGAATGGAATCTTGTGGGCCCACCAAACGTAGGCGCTGAACCAGGCGCCGAGTAGCGCTCCGGAAGAGTAGCCGAAGCCTACTCCGGCGGCGCGGCGTTTGGTCGGGAAACGCTCGCAAAGATAAGCAGGCACGACTCCCCAGGCAAGCTTGAGCATGGCGGCCATGACGGTGCCGAGGACAGCCATCCACAGATTGTGGGCGATCGCGGCGTGGTAGAGGACGTAGAAGACGGGAATTCCGAAGACGACGAGAAACGCGCAATACCACTGCGTCAGGATCTTTCGGCCGGTGTAATCCGAGAGCCAGCCATAGAAGTTGTATCCGAGGAACGCCATGAAGAGGGCGAAGCCGTAAATCAAGCTGTACGTGGTGGTATCGAAGCCGCGTCCTTTCAGGGTGAGGATGTTGGGAAGGAAACCGTAGACCGAATAGTCGGTGAGGAAGAGGCCGGTCATAAAGAAAAAGACCTGGAGGAAGTCGAAGAGCTGCGGCGGCCTGAAGAGGCTCAAGAATGGAGATCTCTCGATCTTGCCCAACGCCTTCGCCTTCTCGAATTCCGGAGACTCGTGCAGATTGCTCCGAATGTAAAGCGCCACGAACACCGGGATGACGCCGGTCATAAAAACGATTCGCCATCCGTAGGCGAACATGGTTTCCTTGGTGGTCAAATAGGAAACGAGAGCAAAAACCAGCGAGCCGAGGACATAGCCGAGGGGGAATCCGGATTGGATGAAGCCACCGATGGCTCCACGCCGTTTTTGCGGAGCATATTCGATGGCAAAGGTGTGGCCCACGGCATACTCGCCACCGAAGAAAACGCCCATCAACAAGCGGAGAAAACAGAATAGAACATACGACCAGACTCCGATCTGCGCGTAGGTGGGGAGGAACCCACCGAGGAGGGACATGACTCCGACGCCGCCGATAGTAAAGAAGAGAAGGAACTTGCGGCCGATCTTATCGGCATAGCGTCCGAAGATCGCAGAACCGATGGGACGCGCCGCCATGGTGATCGAATAGGTGAACACGATCACAATGTACTGCCAGGCCGCGCTGCCTTTGGGAGAGACGAAAACCTTGACGAGAATTGGAGCCATGATCAGAACGAGCGCCATGTCATAGGCGTCAAGCATGAATCCCAGAAACTGGGAAAACATAGCCAATTTTGCATCTTTCGATAGCAGTTGTTGCTCGGGCATATAAGCCTCCAGGACGGAGAGAACGGGCCGCGCGCGGGGTAGGTATAGCACATTTACGGGAATGTGTCTGCAACCTGCGCCACGGTGCGCGAGTCCTTCGGGCCTACGCCGACTGCCGACTAATGAGCGGTGAGTTCGCCTGTCAGAACGACACCGCCGCGCTCGATAGCCCTTAGCCAAGCATAACTACACCAAGAGCGGTCGCCGCGTTGTGATAACGGTCACACCGCTTGGTGACCGAACTTGGTGGCACGGCTGCGACACCGCATCCTGGACTTGGGCTGGAGAGCAGGTCGAGAAAGGCTCCCTGGCTCACGGGGCGGGGGAGCCTTCGGTAGCCTTACTCGGAGAGCACACGATCGAGCGAGAAGGCTCCGGCGCCGCGCAGCAACAGCGTGGCGGCGATGGCAATCACCAGCAGATGATATTCGAAACCCTCACCCTTCTGATGGCCCGTCCAGTTCATGAAGAAGCCATTGGGCAGGTGAACGAGGAAGATGGCTCCGATCATCTCTGCGCCAATTCCGAGAGCGGCGATGCGGGTAAGCAATCCGACAATCAATCCCAGACCGCCAAAGAATTCGGTGCAGATGACAAGAAACGCGACCGGCGCGGGCATCCCCAGGTGCGCGAAGAACCCCATGGTGGCGTGAAAACCGAAGCCACCAAACCAACCCAGCATTTTCTGCGCGCCATGGGCGAAGAAGATCACTCCCAGAACCAGCCGCAGGGTGGTTAACGCGACGTCATTGCTGGTGCTCATCAGCCTCTTTAGCATTAGCATTGCGTTCCTCCGGGCGGAACGGGCTCGAGGGCCGAAGTGTGGCCGCCGATCTTTGTCCGCCGAGATTTGTCTGCCATTGTCGTTTGTCGTTATAACGACTTTTTATTTCGATTTGCTTCCCGCAAAGGAGGATTCACTTTTTCCGGCGGAGCGCACTGGCAGGCAACCTGGAGGAATGGGGCGAGGTCGCGGAAGCGGCGTATAATTTGAAAACCAGATTCCGTGAAGGATGGTACAAAAAATGTCCGCAGGCAATGGTGGTTCAACGAGCGGTTCTAATGGCAACGGTTTGGATGCGGTTCTGAAACCGCGGGCCGAGTGGCTGGCCAAGCGGAGAGCCGAAAACACCGACGGCAATTTCTCGCAGATGCATTATGCCCGGCGCGGTGTGATTACCGACGAGATGCAGTACATCGCTCACCGGGAAAAGATCACGCCGGAACTGGTGCGCGACGAAGTGGCGCGCGGCCGCATGATCATCCCCGCCAACATCAACCATCCCGAACTGGAACCGATGGCAATCGGAGTCGAGTCGTTGTGCAAGATCAACGCGAACATTGGCAATTCAGCGGTCACGTCGAACGTAGAAGAAGAGCTCAAGAAGCTGCACACCGCGGTTCACTACGGCGCCGACACGGTGATGGATCTCTCGACCGGTGGCGACATTCACACGATTCGCGAAGCGATCATCCGGCACTCGCCGGTGCCGATCGGAACGGTGCCGATCTATGAGGCGATCTCGCGGGTGAAGCGAGTCGAAGACCTGACCGCCGGCGTGATGCTGGAAGTGATCGAAGAGCAGGCGCAGCAGGGTGTGGATTACATGACCATCCACGCCGGTGTCTTAATTCAATATGTGCCGATGGTGTCGAAGCGCATCACGGGCATCGTGAGTCGTGGCGGCGCGATTCTGGCGCAGTGGATGACGCATCATCACAAACAGAATTTTCTTTACGAATGCTTCGAAGACATCTGCAAGATTTTCGCGAAGTATGACGTCAGCTTCTCGCTGGGAGATGGCTTGCGTCCCGGTTGCCTGGCCGATGCGAGCGATGAAGCGCAGTTCGCCGAACTGAAAACCCTGGGCGAGTTGACGCGCATCGCCTGGAAACATGATGTGCAGGTGATGATTGAGGGTCCGGGGCACATTCCGATGCACAAGATCAAAGAGCAGGTGGAAAAGGAAAACGAGTGGTGCGACGAGGCTCCGTTCTACACGCTGGGGCCGCTGGTCACCGACATTGCTCCGGGATATGACCACATCACCTCGGCCATCGGAGCGGCGATGATTGGCTGGTATGGCGCGTCGATGCTTTGCTACGTCACTCCGAAAGAGCATCTCGGCCTGCCCAACGAGAAAGATGTGAAGGACGGAATTATTGCCTACAAGATCGCGGCCCATGCGGCCGACGTCGCGCGCCAGCGGCCTGGAGTACGGGATCGCGACGATGCGCTTAGCTATGCGCGTTACAAATTCGATTGGGAAAAACAGTTCGAACTTTCGCTTGATCCCGAGACAGCGCGGTCGATGCACGATGAAACTCTGCCGGAAGAAGGATACAAGACGGCGGCGTTCTGCTCCATGTGCGGGCCAAAGTTCTGCTCGATGAATTACTCCAGCAAAGTGGACGAGTACAACAAGCAGGTGCATGGGCTGGAGAAGAAGGACTACTCGGAACTGGTGGAGAAGCTGGTTACGATCAAGTAGATCGGTTCGATTCTTATCGTGTCCAACATTTCCGGCTCGCTGTACGTACCCGCCACCCAAGTGGAGATTGGACGGGCACCTTTTCCGTTCCAGTGACTCGAAAACGAGTTAGAGCCTTGTAATACCCAATAATACATTCTATTATCAGGCATTATGGGCGCTTCCGGGAAGACCATCAGCTTCCGTGCTGACTCCGAAAAAATCGATACGCTTGATTCGCTGGCCGCCGCGCAGGACCGTCCGCGCAGCTATCTCATCAACGAGGCGATCACCAACTACATCGAACTTCACGCCTACCAGGAAGCGCTGGTTCAGAAGGGCCTTGGGGAGATGCGGAAAGGCCGCGTCGTACGTCACGCGGAGGTCGTGAAACGGCTCAAAAGGACGGGCCGCGCTGGCCGATTGTCGAGCGAACGATTGTCGAACGAACGATCGGCAAACGAACGATCGAGCCGATGACGCGGTCGAGCATCGATTGGACCGACCAGGCAACGCGGCAACTCGATCAGGCCCACGACTACATCGCTCTCTCGAACAGCGAAGAGGTTGCCGCCCGGATCACGACGCGGATTGTCGCAACCATTCAACAACTCGCCGCTTTCCCCATGTCGGGCCGATCTGGTCGAGTTGCTGGAACGCGAGAACTGGTTGTTCCGAGCACTCCCTTTATCGCGGCCTACGTCATCGATCGCGACCGCATCGTGGTTCTCGCCATCTACCACGGCGCCCAACAATGGCCGGGAGCCTTCCAGGGCGGGTGACCCAGCCTTTGAACGGACGAGGCCAGACAAACCGCTTCCATTCGCGGGTTTCGGGACAATGAGACAATGGGTTGTGCAGAATACAATCGCATTTTGCCTTATAAAAAAAGGAGATTCCGCTTTCGATGTCACGGTATGAAGAACTGCTGATGGAATTTGAGGTTTATAGCCGCTCCGCGGAGGGGGCGAAGTCTGGCGCCCTGATGCAGCATGTCGCCGAGCGCCTGCATGAAGGGACTACGCGCTACAACTGGGTGGGGTTTTATTTGATGGAAGTACCTGCTCTCGACGCCCTGGTGCTGGGACCCTATGTCGGCAGTTTCATGCCCACGTTACGGATTCCGCTCGATAAGGGATTGTGCGGAGCTGCGGCGACTTCGGGAAAGACGGTGGTGGTCAATAACGTGGGGGCCGATCCGCGATACCTTGGGTCGGATCTGGTGAAATCAAACATTGTGGTGCCCATTTTTGTTCAGAGCGGGGCGGCGAAGAAGCGGGTGATGGCCGAGTTGTGCATTGAAAGCTACTTTGCGGACACGTTCACGGCCGCCGAGCAGAAATTTATTGAGTCCTGCGCCGGGCTGATTGGCAGGCAGATAGAAAAAGAGGCGCGGTCAGCGACGGAAGTCTGACGGAAGTCTAAGGTCACCCTGAGTTAGTCGGCCTCTTGAGCCGCACATCCATTTACCTGCACGGCAACTACCGGTCCCATCCCTTACAATAAGAGATGATCCATCCTGCATGAAACGCATTGCCATCCTCGGATCGACCGGTTCGATCGGCCGCAGCACTTTAAGTGTGGTCGAGAGCTATCCAGATCGCTTTCAAGTCTCGACTCTGGCAGCCGGGAGTAATGCCGAACTGGCGTTTGAGCAGGCGGTGCGATGGAAGCCACGAGTTGTGTCACTGACGGATGAGCGCGGTGCGGAAACGTTGCACTCCAGGCTTCGGCAAGCGGGATTGGGGACGAGTGACATCGAGGTCGTCCATGGTGCGGCGGGGACAGTGCGGGTGGCAACCCATCCTGAAGTGGATTTCGTGGTGAGCGCGATCGTGGGCGTGGCCGGTCTGGAGGCAACCTACGAAGCGGTGCGCGCGGGCAAGACCGTCGGACTGGCCAACAAAGAGTGCCTGGTGGTGGCGGGCGAACTTATTACGACTGAGGCGCGACGACAGGGGAAGCCGCTGCTGCCGATCGACAGCGAACATAACGCCGTCCACCAGTGTCTGCGCGGCGGACGGATGGATGACAAGGTCAACGAAGTCGATCGCATCTGGCTGACCGCTTCCGGAGGGCCATTTCTACATACACCGAAGTCGGAATTTGCCTCGATTACGGTGGAGCAGGCGCTCAATCATCCCACCTGGAAGATGGGGAAAAGGATCACCATTGACTCGGCAACCTTGATGAACAAGGGGTTCGAGGTGATCGAGGCCTGCCGGCTATTCCAAATCGCGCCCGTGCGGGTGCAAGTCATTGTGCATCCGCAGTCTACGATTCATTCCATGGTCGAATTCGTGGATGGCAGCATACTTGCTCAATTCTCGGTGACGGATATGCGTCTGCCGATTTTGTATGCGCTGACGTATCCGGAGCGCATCCCGTCGGATTTGCGCTTCTCGGTCATGGACCTGCGGCATCTCGATTTCTGCCCTCCGGATATGAGTAAATTTCCTTGTCTGCGTTTGGCGTACGAGGCGGCTGCGGCGGGAGGGGCAAAGACGATTGCCCTGAATGCCGCCGACGAGATCGCGGTGGCCGCGTTTCTAGAGGGGGAGATCGGATTCGAAGACATTCCCCGGATCATTGAAGAAGTGATGCTTGCAACGTCGGCTGGACATTTGGAATCTATACATAAGGTACTGATGCAGGATACCGAGGCCCGCCTTTTGGCAAGCGAAATTGTACGGAAGCGCAGCCGAAAGCTATCGCCCATCAGGGCCATTTCATAACCGGGAATTTGGAGTAGTCTGAGAAAATATGCCCCAGCTTTTGTCCATCCTGCACACCATTTTTGTCATGATGATCGTGCTCGGATTCATGATCCTGATTCATGAGTTCGGGCACTACGCCGCAGCCAAGTATTTTGGGGTGCGGGTGGAAGTGTTTTCTATTGGCTTTGGCAAGCGTCTGCTGGGCATTACACGAGGTGAAACCGACTATCGCATCAGCGCCATTCCGCTGGGTGGATACGTAAAGATGTCGGGCGAAAACCCGATGGACGATCGCACCGGCGATCCGGGGGAGTTTCTCTCGCATCCCCGCTGGCAGCGCTTCATCATCGCTTTGGCGGGACCCGCGATGAACATCATGCTCGCGGTCGCGTTGCTGACGACGGTCTACATGGTGCATTACGAATACCCTACCGTACTCGATGAACCGACGGTGGTGGGGTGGGTGAATCCCGACACACCCGCGGAAAAGGCGGGCATCCAGAGTGGTGACAAGATTGTCCGGGTGGAGAACATCGACAATCCGAATTGGGAGCAGGTCGACGCCAAGGTCATGCTCAGCCCGAACCAGCCTTTGAGCTTTGGGATTCAACGCGACGGCAAAGTGATCGACAAGACGCTGATTCCGGAGCCCATCGGGTCCTATCAATACGGCGACATTGGTTGGGTGCCGAAAGAATCGAGCGCCACGCTGACCCTGGTCGAACCGGGGATGCCCGCCGATAAGGCCGGGATTAAGGTGGGAGACCGGATACTGACGGCGAACGGGAAGGATATTCCGCACCTGGGAGCGCTAATCCAGATGCTGAACCACACCAAGGATCAGCCTCTGCAACTGGTGATTCTCCGCAACGGGCAGGAGTTGAACTTCACGGTGAAACCGGCGCTTGATCCGAACGCGGTTGGCCAGGACACACGCTACCGGATTGGCGTTGCCAGCATTCCGACCAAAGTTATCAAGCTTAATTTTTCCGAGGCCCTGAGACGCTCTCTGTCGGACAACAAGAAGAGTTCTTTTCTCATCCTCGAATTGCTGCAAAAGATGGCACAGCACAAAGTCTCGATGCGTCAGGTGGATGGTCCAATCGGGATCGGCCGAGACGTTGGCCAAGCGGCACGCGAGAAGGGCTGGACGCCGCTACTGGGCATTACCGCAGCCATCAGCTTGAACCTGGGGATTATGAACCTGCTGCCGATTCCGATCCTGGATGGTGGCGTGATCCTACTGCTCTTTATCGAGAGCCTGATGCAAAGGGAAATCAGTCTGCCGGTTAAAGAGCGGATCTACCAGGCGGCTTTCGTGTTCCTCGTGCTGTTTGCGGTGATGGTGATCTACAACGACCTGGTCAAAACGCTTCCGGGGCTTACAAGGATGCCGTAGGTCAGAGAGTTCCCATCTGGGGCTCGACATCGGACATCGGGAATTGACCGACGATAGGCCGCACGCGGGCGAGGGCGCCCGCGCCACACTAAACACGAAACTCGCTCTTTTCGCCTGCCTGGTTTAAAATAAACAGTAAACATGGCTCAAATTCAGCGTAGAAAAACTTTTACCGCCTCGATCGGCGGAGTACGCGTCGGCAGCACTGCACCAGTTATGGTGCAGTCCATGACCAATACCGACACGGCGGACATCTCCGGCACCATTAAGCAGGTCGCCGCCCTGGCGCGGGCTGGCAGCGAAGTCGTGCGGGTAACCGTTAACAATGATGACGCCGCGAAAGCGATTCCGCACATTGTCGAAGGGCTGGAGAAGCAGGGGCTGCGGGTGCCGATCGTTGGCGATTTTCATTACAACGGGCATTTGCTGTTAACGAAGTACCCCGGTTGCGCGGAAGGTCTGGCCAAATACCGCATCAATCCTGGCAACGCGAGCATTGGGCGCAAGAATGACGACAACTTCCGCACTATGATCGAGGTTGCCGTGAAGCACCAGAAGCCGGTGCGCATCGGGGTGAACTGGGGATCGCTGGATCAGGCGCTACTCACGAAGATGATGGACGAGAACTCGCGGCTGGCGGAACCAAAAGATGCTCGCGAAGTGACGATGGAAGCGATTGTGGTCAGCGCGTTAAGTTCGGCGAAACTGGCCGAGCAACATGGACTGCGTCCGGACCAGATTATTCTCAGCGCGAAAGTCAGCGGCGTACAGGATCTGATCGACGTCTATCGCATACTCGCGTCGCGCTGCGCGTATCCGCTGCACCTGGGACTAACGGAAGCGGGTATGGGAGCCAAAGGCATAGTGGCATCAAGCGCGGCGATGGCGGTGTTGCTGCAGGAAGGGATCGGCGACACGATTCGCGTTTCGCTCACGCCGGCTCCCGGAGGTGATCGCACGGAAGAGGTGCGAGTGGCGCAGCAAATTCTGCAATCGCTCGGCATTCGGAGTTTCACGCCGCAGGTCACGGCTTGCCCGGGCTGCGGGCGCACCACCAGCACGTTCTTCCAGGAAATGGCGCAGCAGATCCAGACCTACCTGCGCGAGCAGATGCCCGTCTGGAAAGAGACGCATACTGGCGTGGAGGAAATGAAGGTCGCGGTGATGGGCTGCGTGGTCAATGGTCCGGGAGAATCGAAGCATGCGAGCCTGGGAATTTCTCTGCCGGGAACTGCAGAAGAACCCAAGGCCCCGGTTTACGTGGATGGTCGTCTGTTCACGACGCTAAAGGGCGACAAGATAGTGCCCGAGTTCATCAAGATTCTCGACGACTATGTTGAGTCTCACTACGCGGTTCGGGAGAAAGAAGCGGTTGGAGTACGCGGCTGACTGCCTATCCAAGAACAAAGAGCAAGGTCGTAAGCGGCTGCGCTATCCAGAAACCTCATCACTAAAAGAAGTAGGCAGGCGGGTGCGCAAATTTAGTTCTCTCAGGTGTGCATTCGCTTGCATACCAGGATCTGCGCTGGAAACCTCGCGAGTAGCGCGTTTCGCGGGATGTTGAGTATTCGTCCACTACTATCGGACGCAGTAGATGCGTGCACATCCGAGTGAAGAAGTTTTGTTGTTTTTCCACTGCGTCGAGGTATAAACTACGGCCGGTTCGAAGTCTCCTCACCACTCCCGGGCACGGGTTCCGGGTTCAATCGAGCATGTTGACCAGATGTAGAAGTGTGGGGCACTGGTGCCATGCTGCAAACAGAAAGATCTTCCAATCAATTGACGCCTAATTCAGTTCCAGGAGAAAGTATGATTCAAAGACTCACCGTATTCTTGCTCACGATCGCTGCGATCGTGTCGGGCACCAATCTCGTCTGCCAAGCCGCAACGCAACCTCTGGCGACGCGACACACGCGTGATGTGGTGGTCAGCGGGGAGGCAAAATCGGTCGGTCGCCTGCCTGCAACCCAGATCATGCGCTTCAACGTTATGCTGGCGCTGCGCAATCAGCCCGAGCTGGAAAATTTCCTGCAGGCACTCTACGATCCTTCCAGTTCCGTCTACCGGCATTTCATCACGGTGGAAGAGTTCACGGCGAGATACGGTGCCAGTCAAGAGGACTATGATGCCGTCGTCGCATTCGCGAAAGCCAGCGGCTTTACAGTCGTTGACACCTCTCGCAATCGCATGCTCGTGGATGTGACGGGGTCGGTGGCCAACATCGAGAAAGCCTTCCACGTGACCATGGGCGTCTACCAACATCCCACTGAAAGCCGCACTTTCTACGCTCCCGACCGTGAGCCCACGGCGGACCTGCCGTTTCAGCTGTGGCACATTTCGGGACTGGACAACTATTCGATTCCGCGTCCCCTGGTAGTGCGCAGAAATGCCGATACTAAGGTCAAGTCCAATGCCACGGTTGGGTCGGGCCCTGGAAAGTCTTTTCTGGGCAGCGACATGCGGGCGGCCTATTATGGCGGAACAACTCTGACGGGCGCGGGCCAGTCGCTCGGCTTGTTCGAGTATCTGGGCACCGATTTGGCCGACCTGAACACGTATTACAAGAACGTGGGCCAAACCAACAGCGTCCCGATCACTCTCCTTTCGGTGGACGGGACGTCCGTGAACTGCCTGGCTTCGCAAGGCTGTGACGACACGGAACAGACCCTGGACATGACGCAGGCGCTCGGTATGGCTCCCGGAATGTCAAGTCTGGTGATGTACGTCGGGTCTACCGATTCGAAGATTTTTAACGCCATGGCTACAGCGAAACCGCTGAACGCGCAACTAAGCTGTTCGTGGTACTGGACTCCGGCCGATCCCAAGACCCTCAACCCGATCTTCGAGGAATTCGCGACGCAGGGTCAGAATTTGTTTGACGCCGCCGGCGATAATGAAAGTTGGCAGATCGGCGGTTCAATTTGGCCGGCGGATAATGCCTACCTTGTATCGGTCGGCGGGACGGACCTGGATACCAAGAGCGCAGGTGGTCCATGGGCTTCTGAAACCGCCTGGTCCGACAGTGGCGGCGGCCATTCGCCGAACGGAATTCCGATTCCCTCATGGCAGGTAGCGGCGGCGGCGGGCTGTAAAGACTGCTCGCAATCCTTACGCAACGGCCCCGACGTTTCGGCAAACTCGAACTTTACTTTCTACGTATGTGCCGACCAGACCACTTGTACTGAGAACGAATATGGTGGAACCAGTTTTGCCGCGCCGATGTGGGCGGGCTACCTGGCGCTGGTCAATCAGCAGGCGATTGCCAACGGCAATCCAGCGCTCGGCTTCATCAACCCAGCCCTTTACACGATTGGTTTGGGTCCGGACTATACGACGGATTTCCACGATATCACCGCCGGCAGCAATGGCTATCCAGCAGGAACCGGCTACGATTTGGTGACGGGCTGGGGCAGTCCGAACGGAAGCGCCTTGATCACTGCTCTTGCCGGAGGGGGCGGGGCGGGCGGTCCAGCCATCACTCTGTCTCCGACATCGCTGAAGTGGGGCAAGATCGTCGTAGGCGTGACCTCGAATTCGAAGGCGGTCACGGTTACGAACTCCGGAAGCGCGACGCTGGACATCACCAGTATTGCCACCAGCGGCGACTTTGCCATCAAAGCGTTCAAAGCGACCAAGACGGCGACGCCCTGCGGCAGCACCTTGGCTGCTGGCGCAAGTTGCGTGGTCAAGGTTACCTTCACGCCGATCCAAACGGGAACGCGCACTGGAGACCTGACTTTTACCGACAACGCTCCGAGCAGTCCGCAGCAGGTAACGCTGACAGGAACGGGCGAAAACTAAGCGGGAAGCATTCGCTAATCCAGCGGGCGGGACTTCGGTCCCGCCTTTTCTAGTTTTGGGGTGAAGGCTAGTTGTGGCCGATGCGCTCTTCGATCTTGTTGACGAATTTCGGCGCGTGGGTTTTCATCAGCTGCTGAATGCCCGGCTCGAATTGGTGCCATACGTTCATCCCTGCATGATTGCCGACGGTCGCACCAAAATCGCTAAAAGGCTGGGAAACCGACCGTCTCCAATACGGACGCGAGGCCGTGTCGGCCGCCACCGATGTCAGCGTCCTCAAGAGATATGAGGTATTTAGCCGACTTCGCCCACTGTCATCCCGCGTGACAAAAATACCCGAAGCGGCGTGGATCGCTCGGCTCGTCAAGCTGGCGTTGTTTGAGGGATAGCCCGCTGACTGTTCCACCGGCGGAGATAGGTACCTATTCCACGGAGCGTTCGACGCAGGGTTCGACTCTTTTTGAATAAACACCTTGCCGGGAATGGCGAACGCGTCTGGTCGGAGCGCGCGCACTTGGCTGATCGATTCAAACCGTAAAGGCGTGTCAAACCGTAAAGGCGCGCGAACTTCTTCGATGAACACCTTCAAGGTTGGTTGCCGAGTCTCGGTCTGCACCGAAGGGGCATCAGGAAGAGGTTGACCCTGATTCTGGCAAAGCGCGGTGCCCGCCGCCAATACCAGGAAAGAAACGACCTTGACCGGTGCAACTCTCATTCCCTTAAACCAGCCCCGCATGACACCTGCCCACCATGCCCATCTCGAAGTAAGCACTTCGCGTGCCATTACTCAAGCCATCATATTTGGTTGAGGGCAAAGACGATCTGGTTGCCAGGCTAGGCATCGATTACCAGATTACTGCAAGGGAATGTACAGAGTTTTATGTAAGTTTTTCGGGCTTGCAGAAAGCGGTGCGACGGGGGTTACTCAAGTTGAGCGCGTGACGGCAACGATACCGAGTGTGTTGTTGGCAAATCAGAACAATGCGGTCGTTGTAACAAGATCCCCATCTCACCAACGGTACTCCTTACTCCTTGCTCCGGATTGAGGAGAAAACTACTCCACCGGCTTCCAGCCATCGTCAGGATTGAATGCGGTGATGGCCTTGGCTACATCCGCGGTGTTTTGCCCGAGATTGTTTTCGAATACAACGCCATCCTGATTGATGCAAAACGACATCACGCCTGAATTGCCATAGTCTGCGGGATAGGCCAATATGGCAAAACCACCCGTCATGGCTCCGTTGACGACGTATTCTTTTGCTCCACCCTGTGCCCGTTCGCCTTGTTTTGTCAGGACCCGGTAAAAGTAGCCGTGGAAGGGTTGGGGCGCCGGCGTGTTGCCGGTGTAACCCTCGGAACTTGCGTAAGCAGCAAGTGGTCCGAGAGGGCTCTCCGGTTGAGTCTCATCCGCGGGCTTCCAGTACAACCCGTTCTGCTTGCCGTCGTCACTGACGAACTTCTGGGCATATTGCCGCACATGACTATCGTCGTGGGTCTGGCTGAAGTATTCAGCCTGGGCATCCGCCATGGCGTTTAGAACCTCCACCGTCGACAATTCGTTCCCACCGATCCGGCGAGCCAATATCTCTTGCTTTGCAGAGCCAGTGTCGAAGTACCACTGACCGGATGAGTTTTTCAGCAGGGCGAACGGGAAGGGATAGTTCTCGGCGCCAACGTCGAGGACCATTCCACCGTTTGCCAACTTGCCCCAGCGGTGCATCTCATCATAGCGGCTCGTGAACAAATCGAGCGCGGCTTTGTCCTGAACCGGATCGCCTGAAAGAACCAGCTCCTTCGCGTCGGGGCTGAGAATCGCTATGAGGACATTGGTGTCTCCATTTTTTGCGGCGGTGTAAATCGCTTGCCCTGCGGTTTCCGGGGAAGCGAACGATTGCGGTCCGCTGGGGGCCGGCTGCGATTTGTTACAGCCCGCCGAGAGGCCGGTGATCGCGATCAAAATCACCAACAGCAAATGGCGCGAGTTTATCTTCATTAATATTGGGGTAGACCTGAGATGCTTCATACCACTCCTCGCATTAGTAGTTCGCACCACTAGCGGCCTCCTCTTCCACCCTTGGCTGCCACACTTTGGTTCCCCCGCGCACTCTGCGCTCGCCCCCCTCCGGATCCGGAAAACGCATTCGGACGATCGGATTGCACGGCCCCAGTGTTAGGGGTCTGTGGACGTTGATAGCCGCGGGCTTCGTTGGTGCTGGGTCGTGTACTCGGGCTTGCATTCGGACGGTTCCCAGTGGCCGGAAGAGTAGTGGGTCTGTCCCCGGTCGGCCTCGTACCCGGAGCATTCGGGCGATTGCCCGCGCCTGCAGGAAGGGTTGTAGCGGGAGGACGATAGCCCGGGCGATTGCCAGGACTTGGAAGGGTTGTAGCCGGAGGACGATAGCCGGGAGGACGACCGTACCCGGGATAACCTGGACGATATCCCGGATAGCCGGGACGATAACCGGGGTATCCGGGACGATAGCCGCCACCGTAATATCCACCACGCCAGTAGCTGTTTCCCACGTAGACGGTCCGATTGTAGACTATGGTGTTGCCATGCCAGTTGGTGCCCCAATAACTCCAGCCCCATCCGCAGCATCCGCCATACATCATGGCTCCCACCATGATCCCGACGCCGAAAGCAATCACCGCAGTCGATGGAGGCGGGGAGACATAGACATAGCCGGGGTATACGTAGGGAACACCGTAAATCACCGCAGGGTTGTAAACGGGCACATACACAATCTGTGGATTCGCCGGTTGAATGACGATTGTCTGTGGGCTCTCCTGAACAACTTTGATTTCTGCGCTCGATTTCAGGTTACCCGCCGCCTGCGCCTTAGCTCGCATTCTCTGGACAGCAGCCATAACGTCTGGCTGCTGTGTAGCTGAAGCTTCGCCAAGGGCGGAGGTCCAGGCGAGGTTCTTTGCCAGATTGTCGAGCACGGACGGAAACTGGGTCAGCGCCTTCACCGCCGGGTCCCATGATTGGTGATCGACCGCCTTAGCCAATGCCTCGCCCTTAAGCTGGGAGTTGTCCTTGAGCCAGAGCGTGGCGTCGACTATTTCGTAGGGAAAAGTTGCAGCGCCAAGAATCTGCGCGACCAAGGCATCGGGATAAAGGGCGATCGGAGCAACAATCCCGTCGAGTTCATTCGCACTCAGAGTTCCATACTCCTTCTGGGTTCCGGACGGGGAGGCGTTCTGCGCGCTTGCCCCAACGGGAAAGGTCGTCAGGACAAGAATAAAACTCATCAATACCGAAACTGCCTTCTGCACTCGAAGCATAGTGTCCTGACTTGTGGAGACGCTTTTCTAAGAAGGTCCGCCAGTGCGCTGGAGTAAAGTTCTCGACCACCTCTCGGAAAGTGCAGCTACAAACTTCCTCGAAGACGACCGACCGCCCAAAACTCGCAGAACTCTACAGTCCGCGTCGATTCCATAGGCAGTCCAGCCCGTTGGATGGAGGCGTTAACACGCCAGCCACGAGCCTTTCTAACACGTGGAGAGAACAGGCACTACTGACAAAACTTACAGTGTCCTCTCATCCAGTGTGTCCTACATATACAGTCCCATAGATGCCCGCTGAATAGGCGTGCTGTCCACCAATGTAACCTCCGTAACTTCCCCTCAATGCCTCGGTCAGGTTCCAATGAAAAGGAATTCTTGCATTGGAATCCACCCTTGAATACGTTGTGGCTGTGCTTTGTTGTCCAACTGGGTCTGGCATTCGGACTGGCAGCACTACTTTGGCCCGATAAATTCATGCCAGTCTTCGAGGTCTTGATGTTCCCGTGGGCTGCAAGTTGTCGCGCGATTCAAGCCAACGGTATGGCTGCCATTGGGTTGTCGCTACTACTTCTGGTCACGCGGCTCGCTGGCAATCGGTGACCAATGCACCACACGCCAACGTGTGGCCCACAGTGACCCGAGCGCGTGCGGGTGCGGCCGGGACAGCGATGGGAAAACATAAGGGGAATCTTCTCAGTTAGCATCACATCGCATTGCACTGATTCTCTGTTCTGTTCGTTACCGTTCCCCATGCTGGCGTTCGCCGTTGTCTTACTCCATCCCCAGCGACGCCGCGATCGACTTGCGATACTCACGTGCTTTTGCGACGGCAGCGGCTTCGTCCACGGTCAGCAGCTTGTGATCCTTCATCACCTCGCGGCCCCCGATGATGACGGTCTCCACGTCGCTGGCTTTGAGCGAATAGGCAATCTGGGCGTAAACGTCATACATGGGAACGGCGTTCGGCGAGTCGAGGCTGATGACGATCATGTCGGCCTTCTTACTTTTTTCCAGCGAGCCAATTTCTTTTTCCATGTGGAGGGCGCGAGCGCCGTCGATGGTGGCCATTTCGACAACGGCTTTGGCGTTCAGGGCGAGCGGAGTCATCTTGGTGATCTTGGCCAGTTTTGCAGCCAGATCAATTTCTTCCATCAGGTCGAGATCGTTATTGCTGCCTGCGGGCCCGTCGGTGCCAAGGCCAACTGCGATTCCAGCTGCGCGCATTTCAGGCACAGGGGAGACGCCGCTCGCAAGCATCATGTTGCTGGATGGATTGTGCACGCATCCGACGTGTCTATCCGCGAGCGTTTTGCGGTCGGCCGCGTCGACGAAGATACAGTGTGCGCCGACAAGGTCTGGCCCAAGTACGCCGATCTTTTCGAGATATTGCGTTGGTGACAAGCCGTTGTTCTTGAAGCTGTCGTCATACTCTTTTTTCATCTCGGAAAGATGGATGAGAATGGGCGCGTGATACTTGCGCGCGAGGCCGACTGCGTCCTGCAGCGTCTTCTGTGAGCAGGTATAGATGGAGTGCGGCGCGGAGGCGGCATGGATGAGCGGATCACCTTGCCACTTCTGCAGGAATTTCTCGGTATAGCCGAGCATGGCTGCATTGGTTTTGTTATCGGGGGCCGGGAAGTCGATGAACGTTTCGCCGAGCACGCCACGCATGCCCGCCTTTTTCGTCTCTTCGGCAACGGCGTCTTCGAAGTAGTACATGTCGGCAAAGGTGGTGACGCCGGAACGAATTTGCTCGGCAGCGGCGAGGCGAGTCCCCCAGCGGACGAATTCTTCGGTGACGTTTTTCGCCTCGGCGGGGAAGATGTATTTGTAGAGCCAGTCATTGAGGGTGACGTCGTCGTGGAGGCCGCGGAACAGCGTCATCGCGACGTGCGTGTGGCCGTTAATGAAGCCGGGGAGGATGAGTTTGCCACTGGCGTCGAGGGTTTGACGGGCCGAGTAGAGGGAATCGACTTCAGCGCGCGGACCGGCGGCGAGGATTGTGTCGCCTTTGATGGCGATTGCGCCGTCGTCGTAGATATGGCGGTCGGCGTCCATGGTGACGACGATGCCGGTGACGAGGAGGTCAGCGGGGAGTTTGGCGTTCTGAGAAAAACTCAGCGCCGAAAATAGTGAAACAGCAGTTGTGATTACCCAGAAGCGACGCGGCATCAGTTTTACGTTACTACATCGGGGAATCGATCTCCAATGATCTGTGAATTCATCTCACTCTCCATCCGGGTGATCGGCTAACCGTTGATTGACGGCATGAATGCCGTCATTCAAGAAATTGCGGAGTTCTCCGAGCGCATGGGCTTATACCCGCTGGAAATCCCCTATCCGAATCTTACGGCGCAGTCGAGGAACCTCCAGGAGTTAACGATCCATGTCGAAGAGATCATCGCGGGTTTGTGAAGGAAAACCGCGCTGCCCGAATTGGCGGGGAGCAGCATGAAAAAACTGCAAGCGATCGAAGAAAACGTCAGGAATCCGACTTTTGGGGCGCGATCGAGAAACATTGGGGTGGGAGACGGGAATTGAACCCGCAACCGTCGGAGCCACAGTCCGATGCTCTACCAGTTGAGCTACTCCCACCGCAGAGGATGATTATAGCAATTGCGGCGGGAGTCCTGCTTAGGTACGTCCTGGTACCTGGTTGGGCGTCCTTGAGATCGCCTTACTATGATCGGCTACTATAATCGGCTACTACGATCGGCTACTACGATCGCCCCACGCCCATGTATTGGAATCCCATGGCTCGGAGACGAGATGAGTCGAGAAGATTTTTGGTGTCGATGATGATGGGAC
>CAVZPJ010000019.1:0-315783 GCA_963777035.1 uncultured Acidobacteriaceae bacterium
GGCAGTAAAAACCCCGGCGGTTGAGCGCCGGGGCTGAGTTAAGCCAGATTGGACTAACTTCCTGCGGTGGTTTGCGAATGACATTCGCATTCGCTGCCGCAGCATCCCATAGCTGTCTTATCACCCTTGGCGTCGCCGCAAGTCTTGCCAGAGCAGCACTTGCCGCCCGCACAACATCCCTCTTTCTTGCATTTTTTCATCGCTGATTTTGTGTCTTTACCCTCGCAACAAGACTTGCTGTCTTTCATTTCACATTTGTCCTTGCCGCAGCAGGCCGCGGCGTCCCTGGCATCGGTCGCGCCGTGATGACAGCAGCTTTTGCCGTCTTTCATGTCGGCCATGTTGTGATGACAACACCCCTGGGCTTGGGGAGCGGGTGTAGAGTTTGGTGCAGCCGGAGCTGCCGGTGTGTCCTGCGTCCAGCCAGCCTGCGTCGAGCCAGCGAACGACAGGGCGAGGGCGAGGATCAAAGCAAGCAATCTGAATTTCATAAAAGCTCCTTATCAAAAGTTATGAAAACGGTTGAGATGAGCGGCTAGCGTACGGGCCGCAGAGAAAAGTTGTCTCAGTCAGTTCATTTCTCAGTAACACCTGTAGAGCCTGCGTTGCGTTGAGAAACTGGGAACTAGTCACTGAGAACTGCAATCAGGCGGGGACTCTAAACGCGGAGAACCATTTCAAACTCGCCGGGTGGAGGACCGGGCGCAACCGCCATCGTCAAACCAACGGGCGACACTTCGTAAGCCAGACTGAAATCGCGAATCTCGGCCACGACAATATCTCGCGAGATGCTTCGTCCCTCGGTGACGGGAGCCGGGACACTCTGCGGCCCTTGCCGGAAGCAGCATCGATGGTCTTCCTGGCACGGCATGTTGCTGGCAGTGAACTCCAACGGAGCCGCGTTGTTAGTTGTAGCGATCCCCGGGCAGCATGGCAGATGGTGATGACCCGCCGGCATAACGTGATGGTGGGCGGCCATATGCTCAGACATTTCACGCGCGGCATGGATGTGGCCCCCGTGCATGAACAACATCGGGGCCAATGCTATTTCTGCCCAGGCCATCATCGCCAGTAGCAGCGCCGCCGCAATCGATTTCTTCAGCATCCGGTTCCGAGCATGGCAGATCAATAAGAGGCCGGCCGTGACGACGATCACATCCCGCCGTGACTCACGTCGGGGCAGGTGCCCCAACCGCCAGCCGGGCAAAGCCCGGCAAGCAGCGGCTGTCGAGGCGTTTATCCCACCAGATTCTCAAGCGCCGCGCGCAATTCGCCGAAACGAAACACGTATCCAGTAGACTCGAGCTTCCCCGGCTGAACCCGTTGGCTGGCGAGCAACATTTCCTCTGCCGCTTGCCTGCCGAAAGCCAGCCGCAGCGCAAATTCCGGCACTGGAAAAATCGCTGGACGCTTCAACACCGACGCCAGCACCTTTGTGAACTCCGCGTTCCGCACCGCATTTGGCGCGACCAGATTCACCGGACCGTCCAACCGAAAAGCGCCCGTCTCCGTGCCGATCGCATGATGAATTCCGCCCACAATATCGTCGACGTGAATCCAGCTCCACCACTGCTGCCCCGGTCCGATTCGTCCACCGAGCCCCAATTTGAACGGAGTTAGCATCTTCGCGAGCGCTCCGCCTTTCGCGCTCAGCATAAGCCCAATGCGGAGGCTCACCGTACGGATACCGGCGGCGGCTGCAATTTGGCTGGCGTCCTCCCACTCACGGCACACCTGGGACAGAAATCCCTGCCCCGGAGAACTTTCTTCCCGCAACAGTTCGTCCCCCCGATTGCCATAAAAACCGATCGCCGATGCACACACCAGAACTCGCGGCTTCGCCTCACACTGCGCCAGAGCCGAAGCCAGATGCCGGGTTCCCAGCACGCGACTGTCGCGAATCGCGCTCTTCTTTTCGTTGGTCCAGCGTCCCACCACGCTCTCCCCAGCCAGGTGGATCACCGCATCGAACCCAGAAACGCTCGCCGGCGGAACCGGAGACAGCGGATCCCAAGAGATCTGCGCGGCGTTCTCGGCGCGTCCCCGAACCATGCGCACAATCTCGGTGCTTCGAGCTTGGAACGAAGCCAGAAGTGCCGATCCAATCGGCCCCGAAGCTCCAGATATCAATACTCTTTGCAATCCGCGCTCCCCAAGCGAGTCTGGCGCCTGAGCCCTCGCCCGTGTGCCCCGTGGCTAGACCCCTAGCCAGCAGGCGAAGGAGTTCCGCCCCCCGTACTTTACCAGCCCAACGGCCTTTCTCGGCGATCTCAGCGTCTCGGCGGTGAAATAGCCTCACCCTGCGCTAAAATCGGTCATGGCGACGTTGCGGGAACAGATCGCAACCAACGTGCTTACGGTAACCCGCTTTCGCGAGCTCATGAAAAAGCTGCGCGAGAACCGTCCCAACGACGACCTCGACCTCGTCAAGCGCGCCTACGAATTCTCTCAGAAGCATCACGCCGGACAACACCGTGCGTCCGGCGAGCCCTACCTCGTGCATCCGCTCGAAGTCGGCAACGTCCTGGCCGATATGAAGATGGATTCCGTTTCCATCGCCGCGGGGCTTCTGCACGACTCCGTCGAAGATACCTCAGTCACGACCGTTGAGATCCGCCAGGAATTCGGCGAGCAGGTTGCGCACATCGTCGAAGGTGTCACTAAGATCAGCAAAATCGATTTCTCTTCGAAAGAGGAGGCGCAAGCGGAGAACCTGCGCAAGATGATGTTGGCTATGGTGGACGACATACGCGTCGTCCTCATCAAACTGGCCGACCGCCTGCACAATATGCGCACCCTCGAACACCTCGATCCCGAGCGGCAGCAGAAGATCGCTCGCGAGACGCTGGAAATCTACGCTCCCATCGCACACCGTCTGGGTATGGGCAAGATTCGGGGCGAGCTTGAAGATCTCGGCTTCAAATACGTTGACCCCATCGGCTACGAACAGGTCCGCGTGGCCGTTGAGTCGCGGCGCAAAGAGGGCGAGGCTTTCATGTCGCGCGTCGAAGGCGTGTTGCGCGATGGCCTCAAGGAAGCCGGTATCACCGGCCGCGTCGAGAGCCGCGTCAAGCGCCTCTACAGCATCCACAAGAAACTGTTGCGCCAACGCATCAGCGTCGAACAGGTTTACGACCTCTACGCCATGCGCGTCATCACCAACTCTGTGCAAGATTGCTATGCCGTTCTCGGCATCATTCACAACCTCTGGCGCCCCGTCCCCGGCCGTATCAAGGACTTCATCGCCATGCCGAGGCCGAATCTTTATCAGTCCCTGCACACTTCCGTCATCACCGAAACCGGCGAGACTTTTGAAATCCAGATTCGCACCGAAGAGATGCACAAGATGTGCGAGGAAGGCATCGCGGCTCACTGGAAATACAAAGATGGCCCCGTCTCTGCCGAAGATGAGCAGCGCCTGGCCTGGCTAAGGCAAGTCGTAGAGTGGCAGCGCGACGTCAGCGATCCCAACGAATTTCTCTCAACATTAAAGGTCGATCTCTACCCCGAAGAGGTTTACACGTTCACCCCCAAGGGCAAGGTGCTGGTCCTGCCTCGTGAATCCACGCCCATCGATTTCGCTTACTCCATTCACACCGAGGTGGGCCATAGTTGCACCGGCGCCAAGGTCAATGGACGCATGGTTCCACTGCGCCACAAGCTTCGTTCCGGCGACATCGTGGAAGTGATCACTCAGCCCGGACACAAGCCCAGCCGCGACTGGCTGGCCGTCGTGAAGTCCTCACGCGCCCGCAACAAGATTAAGCACTGGCTCAACGTTCACCAGCGCGAGCGTGCCATTGAAATTGGGAAAAAGCTGATTGAAAAAGAGGCGCGCAAGTACCGCATCTCGCTGAAAGACATCAAAGACGCCGACATGCAAAGAGCGGCCACCGAATATGGCCTCGGGCGTCCCGACGATCTGCTGGCCGGCATCGGCTACGGCAAATACTCGGCGCGGCAAGTGCTCGCGAAGTTCGCACCCGCTGGCGCCCAGCCCATGTCAGACACCGAGGAGCAGGCATCGTCCCACGGATTTACAAGCGCCGTGCGTCGTGTCTTTGGCGGCGGCGACGCTAACGCCATCGTCGTCCGCGGACAAGGCGACTTGCTGGTTTATCGCGCCCGCTGTTGCAACCCGATTCGCGGAGAATCGATCGTGGGCTACGTCACCCGTGGCAAAGGCGTGGCCGTCCACTCTATTAATTGCCCGAACGTCACCAACCTTCTCTACGAACCGGATCGTCGTATCGATGTATTGTGGGCGGGAGACAAAGACGGACAGCCGGTTTCTTATCCCGTAAAACTTACGCTGCTGTGCGACGACCGCTGGGGCATGCTCAAGCAAATCACCGCCGTCATCAGCGACACCAAAACTAACATCCGCAGCATGGAATCCCGCAGCCAGAACGGCCAAGCCAGCATCGATATAGTCCTCGACATCGCCGACCTCAAACACCTGCAGAAAATTATCGATGGAGTAAGACAGATTCCCGGCGTACACGACGTGCAGCGCTTGCAGAAGATCTGATGGCAGAAGATCTGGTGGTAGAAGATCTGGTGGCAGAAGATCAAAGCTTGGCGACGCTGAAGCTAGGAATCCAGCGCTGCCCGGCGCAGTTTGCGGCTCTCCGCCAAGAGCGACATGGAGTGCATCAGATTCTGCAGGGTGACGATGCCGACGAGTTGCTGTTCGTCGACGATCGGGATAATGCTGAGATTGTGGGCGGAGAGCTTGCGAAACGCCGAGGCTAGCGACTCCTGCTTAGCGGCTACGTCGAAAATGCGGTTCATCACCGCTTGCACGTATCCATTGCCTTCAGCGCGCAGCGCTTCGAGAATTTTTTGTCGGGAGACAACGCCAACCATGTCGCCCCCCCGTACCACGGGAAAATCGTCCTGGAGCGTGTGCACGGCCTTTTCCAGTGCGTCTTCCAGCGTGTCGGCGGGGGACAGGGTGGCGAAGTCGGTGAGCATCACCTCTTCCAGCCGGACACTTTGCAAAACAGACTGAAATACCGCTGAACGCTCTTCCAGTTGCGCTCCCACGAAGAGGAAGAATCCGATCATCACCAGCCACCAGTTGCCCAGCAGGATTCCAACCATCATGAAGAGAATGGAAAAGACGTGGCCGATGCGGACGGCGCGCTGCGTGGCATTCACTACATCTCCACGACGCATAAATAAGGCGCGCAGAACGCGCCCGCCATCCATCGGATAGGCTGGCAACAGGTTGAACAAGCCGAGGTAGAGGTTGGCCCAGACCGTGCTCCGCAACAAGGCGCCAGAGTTGAGGAGCGGCCTGGTGGTAAGCGAGATATTTGGCATTGCTGCCAGCAGGATGAGGGCGGATAAACCTGCGATGATGAGATTGACGAGTGGCCCGGCGACCGCGATTCGGATATCGCGCTTCCAGGCATTGATCGGATCAGGGACGGCGTGCGCCTCGTCGAGAATGGTGATTCCGCCAATCGGCAGCAGGATGATGCCCTTTGCCGCAATGCCTGATCCGCGCGCCACCAGGGCATGACCCAGTTCGTGCAGCACTACGCTGCCGAAAACGATGCCGACCAGAGCCAGTCCGCGCAGGGCTGCGCTGGCATCCTGGGTAGCGGCTTCGGTGCTCCACACGAAGACCAATAGAAACAGGAAGGTAAGGTGAATGCGGATTTCGATTCCAAAAAGACGTCCGAGCGGAATGGACCAACTGCGCATCGACATGCCTGCCATTATTCTATCTACTTAGACACCAAATGACCTTGCGGAGTTGCGAAAAGGCGAATCAAAAGGGCTGGGCCGAAAGAGACATGAAGCAAGAGGCGTGAAGCAGAGATATAAAACATAAAACAATGAGCACGAATTTATGCGAGTGATTGCAGGCCAGTATCGCCGCCGGACGTTGCGATCGTTGCCTGGTCTCGAAATCCGTCCTACATCAGATCGGTTGCGCGAGACGCTGTTCAATGTGCTGTGCTCGGGCGATCCTGCTGCGCTGGAGGGATCGGCGTGGGTCGATTTGTACGCGGGAACGGGCGCGGTAGGTATTGAGGCGTTGAGCCGAGGTGCGCGGATGGTGCACTTCGTCGAGTCGTCCAAACCAGCGGCGGACGTGATTGCGGCGAATTTGAAGTCGTTGAGCATTGCGGGCGGGTTTCAGATCGTTAAAGTCGAGGCCGGGAAAGCATTGCGGCAACTGGGAGTAGCGGGGAATGCTGTCAATTTTGTGTTTCTCGATCCACCCTACTCTCTGCAGGACGAATACTCCAAGACATTGGCGGCGCTGGCGCAGTCGAAATTGTTGAATGAACGGAGCATGGTGATCGCCGAGCACGAGAAACGATTCGATCCAGGAGACGCGTTCGGGGAATTGCGACGCTATCGCAAACTGGTGCAAGGAGACGCGACGCTGAGCTTCTACCGCCGCAATTAGTGGAGTGACGGGTGTCTCGCCCGTTCCAGCGTGCGCGAACATCATCGCGACCGGGCGGGGACGCCCGGCTCTCCATATATCCTTAATCGTTATAATCACTACGACATGGCTAACTTTCCACCGGTTGACGAACAACTGGCATATATCAAGAAAGGCGCGGCGGAGATCGTCAAGGAATCCGAACTGCGCTCGAAGCTCGAACGCTCGCTGGCGTCGGGCAAGCCTTTGCGGGTGAAGGCAGGCTTTGATCCTACGGCTCCTGATCTACATTTGGGACACACCGTTTTGCTGCGCAAGCTCAAACACTTTCAGGATCTCGGGCACACCGTGATCTTTCTCATCGGAGATTTCACCGGGATGATCGGCGATCCTACGGGACGCTCTGCGACACGGCCTCCGCTGACTCGCGAGCAGATTGCAGAGAACGCTGAGACTTACAAGGCACAGGTTTTCAGGATTCTCAGTCCCGAAAAAACCGTGGTGGATTTTAACAGCCGATGGTTCTCGAAATTTTCGGCCGAGGATTTCATACGGTTGACGGCAAAGTACACCGTCTCGCAGATGCTGGAGCGCGAGGACTTCCACAAACGCTTCCACGACGAAAAGCCCATCGCCATGCATGAACTACTCTATCCGCTGGCGCAGGGATACGACTCCGTCGCGCTCCAAGCCGACGTGGAATTGGGCGGTACTGATCAGAAATTCAATCTCCTCGTCGGTCGCGAACTGCAGCGCGCTTACGGGCAGGAGTCTCAGGTGGTGCTGACCACGCCGATCCTCGAAGGGCTCGACGGCGTAAACAAGATGTCGAAGTCGCTGGGGAACGCGATTGGAATTCACGAGCCTCCACTGGAAATGTACGGCAAGGTGATGTCGATTTCAGACGAGATGATGTGGAGGTATTACGAGCTGCTGACGGATGTGCGAGTAGAACAGATCGCAGGGATGAAGGCCGATGCGGCAAGTGGAAGGGCTCATCCAATGGAACTGAAAAAAGAGTTGGCGCGATCAATCGTGGCCGATTTTCATTCGGCGGAAGCGGCGACAAAAGCAGCGGAGAATTGGGCGAAGCAGTTTCAGAAAAATCAAGCGCCGGAAGATCTTCCCGAGGTAAGAATCGATATCGCAAAGATAAGAATTGCCGATGTTGTGCCAGATTCAGATGAGGGCGGCAACGCTCAGAACATTACGTCAAATTTGTCGGATCTTGAGATCGTCCGTGCAGACAAGCTGATCCGAGAGGCAGGATTTGTTGTGTCGACGACCGAGGGCAGTCGCAGAGTCAAAGAAAAAGCTGTCCACATTAACGATCAGGTGATTCAGAGGCTTGCGATACGAGTGTGCCCGAACGAGCCTCTTACTGTCAGGGTGGGCAAGAAAATCAAGAAGGTTCTGCTCACCGGTTAATGACTTCAATTCACTCCTTCCCAATGTCATCCTGAGCGCAGCAGGACGATTCGCGAAGCGGATCGTTCTGCGGAGTCGAAGGACCCCTACTCCCTCTTCACAATTGAACGGTAATATGGCGTCTAGCCTCTGTGCCTGCTTCCGTTTTTCTCCGGCACTCTAAGCATCGCGGAGAACTACCCTATCTCCGGCATCCTCGCGAGATTTTGCGATAGGGCACTCAGCATTGGCGCTGTAGGGGTCCTTCGACTCCGCAATCCGTTCGCTTCACGAACGGAATTGCTCCGCTCAGGATGACAATTTGTGCTGGTTCGCCGCACCCGAATCTGTCATCCATGGGTACCACTCCCGCGCCAAATCAAGCCAATGCGGATTCACGGCTTCGATCAGCGCGATTTTCTTCGATCGCCTCCAGCCCTTGAGCTGTTTTTCGCGATTGATCGCCTTCTGAGCCTCGTCAAATGACTCCCGATAAAGCAGACGCTCGACCTGATATTTGTCCGTGAATCCTTCGATACGGTGGAATTTGTGCTCGAAGACACGTTTGTGCAGATTGCCTGTCATGCCGATGTAGAGAGTTCCCGATAGGCTGCCCATGATGTATGCGCAATACGTCCTTCGCTCTTTAGGCATTTGGGAGGGAGTAGGGGCCCTTCGACTCCGGCGTCCATCCACTTCGTGAATGGCCATCTCCGCTCAGGGTGACAGGGTATGGATTTGAATACTGTGACTATGCTCACACCACGATTGGTCGGTTTGAAGGGCACCCGACCTAACTGGTCTCGGCCAACTGCGGTCTTCTCTTGTGCCACCCCGTCGCTTGTTCGTACGCTTGTGCGGCTTGCAGCAGCACGATTCCTCGCCAGGGAGCGGTAGCCAGTTGCAGGCCTATGGGGAGGCCGGTTTTGGTGAATCCGCAGGGAACGGAAATTGTCGGAATTCCCCAGACGTTGAAGGGGCGCGTGTTTCTTAACATCAGTAACTCTTGCGGGCGCAGATTTTCCGGATGGGCGCGAAGGTCGGCGATCAGCGGTGGCGAAATTGGAACGGTGGGGGTTAGCAGCACGTCCACTTCGTTGAATATCTCCTGGATGTCGTGACGGCTTGCTTGCAGATCACGGCTGGCGCGGAGAGCGTCGTGAGCGGAAATTTTGGCTCCCGACTGGATTCGCCTCAGCGTCTCCGGCTGATACAGTTCGGGTGAGCTTTCTACGAAGGGCTTGTGATACGCATAGGCCTCGGCGCTAGCCAGGGTGCGGTCGGTCGGAACTTCGAGTTTCACGTCGCGAATCTCGGCGTCAAAATCGACGAAGATCTGGATTGCTTTGTCTATGGCGGCGGCGATTTCGGGATCGAGATCGTCGAAGAAAAATGAGCGGGGAACGCCGATCCGCATATTGGTTGGAAATTCGTCGAACGCAGAGAGCAGACTGGGCACTGGCCGATTGGCGCAAGGATCTGGCGAATCGTAGTCCGACAGCACCTGGAGCATTAAGGCCGCGTCGTAGACCGATGTGGTCAGCGGTCCGACGTGATCGTAGGACGATGACAAGGGCACGATTCCACGGGTGCTCACACGACCGTAGGTTGGCTTGAGGCCGACGATTCCACAGTAGGCGGCAGGCAGTCGGATGGAACCGGCGGTGTCGGTTCCGACGGCGGCGAATCCCAGACCAGCCGCGACGCTGGTAGCGGAGCCTCCCGAAGAACCTCCAGCGATGCGGGTTGGGTCCCATGGATTGTGGACCTCTCCGAAAAAACTGATCATTGAGCTGCCGCCGTAGGCGAACTCGTGGAGATTTTGCTTGCCTAGAATGATCGCGCCTCCACAACGCAGGCGGCGGACGACCTGTGCGTCTTCAGTGGGAATACGGTCGTCATGCAGTGCGCTGGGCGTTGCGCTGAACTGCGCGCTCGCGGCGGTGGTGCGGACCCCGGCGACATCGATAATGTCTTTGAGGCCGATAGGAATGCCATGAAGCGGGCCGAGGTACGTTCCGCGGAAGATTTCTCGTTCGGCAACGCGAGCTCGCTCCAGAGCGGAATCGATGTTGACGGTAATGAACGCGTTGAGGGTCGGGTTCAGTTCTTCGATGCGATCGAGGCAATCGTGGGTAAGTTCCACGGGAGAGATAGAGCGGTCGCGAATTTTTTGGCCCAGTTCGTGGAGGGTGGACGGCAAATCTCTCATCGTTCGACTCATATACTCCCTCGGATGGAGCCGCTAACGCGTCCGTGATGTGCGCGCGCGCCCTAAATCCAGTTTAGAGATAACCACTCGTCAGATGACAAATCAACTCAGGACGACGCGGCCGCGCGCTTCGCAAACCATTTCACCACAAAATAGACAATTGGACCGGCAGCCAGAGCCCACGGGCCCCAACGCAGGGCAATCGGATCGCTGTAACGGAGGACTACGTAGGTCATGGCTAGCGGCGTCACGATCACGTAGGCGAGTCCGAAATTGCCGGCGGGGATGCGGAAAGCTCGCGGCAGATCGGGACGTCTGCGGCGTAATCCCCAGGCGGAAAGGACGGTGAGCACCGTAGTGGCGGCGCGCAGCCAGACATAGATGCTGATTAATTCTCCCAGCGAGTGGAGGGCCAGCGAGGCGTAGATGGCAGCGGAGACCAGGATTGCAATCCAGGGCGTGCCGTAGCGCGGATGCCGGCGGGTAAGGAATGGCGGCAGGTACCCATCTTCGGCGAGCGCGAAGGGCATGCGAGTGCTGGTCAGCACAGTGCTGTTGAGCAGCGCGACGTTGCAAAGCATGGCGGCGATCGTCATCATGCTGCCGAGCCACCGGCCTCCTATGAGCAGGGCCGCGCTGGAGAAGTAGCCATCTTTCCATTGTTGCCAGTCTCCGAGCGCGGCGAGGGCGGCGAAGGTGGGCAGAAAGTAGGTGGCGATGGAAAGCGGAACAACCAGAGCGAGCGCACGTGGATAGGTATGCTGCGGGTTTTCCACTTCTTCCGCGACGGTGGAGCATTGCTCGAATCCGGAGTATGACCAGACCACAAGAGCGAGGCCGACTCCGAAAACTTTGGAAAACGGCTGATTCGGAGGCACCAGCGGAACAAACGGGTTGTGATGCCATTTGAGAAGGCCGAGAATGACCATCGCCATCACGGGAATAAAAATCGATACTTCGAGAACCGTGGCGGCTTTGCCGACCATTTGAATGCCGCGAATGTTGATCCAGGTGATGAAGGCAATCAGCGCGAACGAAACCAGCCAGTGTTTCCAGCCTATGATTTGCGGGAAGTAGAAAGTCAGGTAATCGGTGAAAAGAACGGCGTAGGAGCCGCCAAGCAGGAATGACGCGGACCAGTTCCACCAGCCTGCCTGGAATCCGAAGAAATCTCCGAAGTCCAAGCCCCAGAACTTTCCAAAGGCAGCGCGACTCCAGCGATAGAAGCCGCCTTCGACCGGCATTGCGGTGGTGAGTTCGGCGGCAACGAGCGACACGGGGATGCACCAGAACAGCGGAACGAGCAAAACGTACAGCAGGCTCATTCCCGGGCCGCTGTCGGTCACCATGGCTTCGATTCCGAAGGGACCTCCGGTGGTGTAGGAGAACATCACGAAGACGAAATAAAAGAGACTGGCTTTGCGGAGCGTGGAGGTCGTCGATGAGGCCCGTGTATTCACGAAGAAGCTTCCAGCGGGAGGCGCCGCTGGGCATGGCGGCTAGTGTACAGCAGTTAAGATGTAAGCTTGGCGTCAGGCCGTCGCCGAGGGGGCGCTGGGCTGGCACAGGGCGGCCATGGTGTCTAGCGCATCCCGGGTGAAGAAAGTAATGGCGTCATGGACGGCGGCTTCGGACAATTCGGTTGACTTTCCGACGAGATCCATCGTCATGCGGATTCGTGTGCCACCTTTGAGGTCGGGACCGAAATGGACATTCTGTTCGGCCGTAACCCCGAGAGCGTGGTTCAGGAGGCTCACCGCGCGAGGCGGACTGATTGAGGTGACGACAGTGGAAATCGTGGCTTGGAGCGGTTGCAGCACGACATAACGAACGCGGCTGCCGACTTCCCAGGGCTTACCTTCGATCCACGAAGCTTCGGTGTAGATTCCGCGGTGCAGCAGGCGCTCAAGATTCTGAAAAGCACGGAACGCTGCATCAACCGGAACTGGAACCGAGACGGAGTATTCGATGCGCTGCAGCATGGGAGACCTTTCCCACACATTGGCGGCGATTATGCACCGATTGCCCACGGAAGACAAGGCCGAACCGTTGCTTGCTCCAGGTCAAGCAACCGTCGCTTGAGGTCGAGACCGCCGCCGTAGCCGCACAGTGAACCGCTGGATGCGATCACGCGATGGCAAGGGACAACGATAGCGATTGGATTCCGGTTATTCGACATGCCGACGGCACGGTAGGCGTGAGGGTGTCCTATGGCTTGCGCGATGTCGCGGTAGCTGCAGGTTTCGCCGTACGGTATTTCCAGCAGCGCACGCCAGCACGCGAGTTGGAATTCGGTTCCGCGGAGGTCGAGGGGGAATAAAAACTCACGTCGGCGACCTTCGAAGTATTCGTCAAGTTCGGCGAGATAGGGCGCGAGTGCGGATTTGGACTCCTGCAAATGAATTGCGGGATTCAGCTTTTGCACGCGCCCTTCGAATTCCAGCCGCACCAATCCTTTTGGAGAAGCGGCGAGAAAGAGTGGGCCGACGGGTGAAGAGGTGCGAACGTAAAACAGAGTTTCCATGACGCGTTTCGAAGCATAGCACGAAGCTGGCTTGACTCGCCGATGCCGATGGTTGAGAATTCACACCTCATTCAGAACAATGCGCAGCACGTGCGCGGAACACTACGAAAGAGCGCGGAAGAGCGAAGGCCGGGGCTGCAGTACCGCGCTGGCACTCACGAAATAGTCATCACTCTCAATTCATGATTTATGCGGAGGATTATGGGCTCGGGATCGCAGTTGACCGGAAGTGGTTTGTCGGAAAGTCGAAGGAGGTTTCTGCGGTATCTGATGCTGAGTCCGGCGATGGCAAGCCCGGCATTGCTAATGCATCCGGGGTGGAATGCTTTTGGAATAGCGATGCATCGAAGCAAGACGCTGGCTGTGGTGGAGACTCCCGCAGCGATCGTCGAGATTACGAGCGCGGACCAGGCGCTGGATGTGATGGATTTTGAACCGATCGCGCGCAAGGTGTTGCCACCGGCACACTTCGCCTATCTGGCTACGGGGGTCGACGGCGACGCTACGGCGGGAATCAACCACGAGGCATTCAGTCATCTGGAGATTCGGTCACGAAGGCTGGTCGACGTAAGCAAACTCGACACCGCGGTGAAACTTTTCGGAACCACGTGGGAGACTCCGATCTTTCTCTGCCCGGTGAGTTCATTGAAGGCTTTTAATCCAGAGGGCGAGGTCGCGGCGGCAAAAGCGGCCAGAAGCCAGCGTCACCTTCAGATATTGTCGACGGTTTCAAGCGCCTCAGTGGAAAACGTAACCACGGCACGGGGAGCGCCGGTGTGGCAGCAGCTTTATCCCACCAACGACTGGGAGGTTACCCACGCGATCATCAAGAGAGCGGAATCTGCCGGCTGTCCCGTGCTGGTGTTCACTGTTGATCTCCACAATAACAGCAATCGGGAGACGCTCGCTCGCGGGCGGCAGACGGACAGCCGTGATTGCTCCACTTGTCATGAAAAAGGATTCGCAGGATATCTGCACCAGTATCCAATGTTTGATGGCTTGAATATTGCCAAAGTCACCGGCCTCGACGATGCGAGCCTGACGTGGGATTTCGTCAAGCGACTGAAAGATACGACGAAAATGAAACTCATCGTCAAAGGGATTGTCACGCATGAGGACGCGCAACTGGCGCTTGAGCACGGAGTCGATGGAATCATCGTTTCAAATCACGGCGGGCGAGCGGAGGAATCTCTTCGTTCGACGATCGAGTGTCTGCCCGAGGTGGTGTTTGCAGTGAAGGGAAAAATTCCGGTCTTGATCGATGGGGGTATTCGGCGGGGCACGGACGTGTTCAAGGCTCTGGCGCTGGGCGCCACGGCGGTTGGCATTGGGCGTCCCTACGCGTGGGGATTGGCGGCGTTTGGACAGCCCGGAGTAGAAGCGGTGCTCGCCATTATCCGTCGCGAACTGGAAATTATCATGCGACAGGCGGGAACGCCGTCGATCGCCAGCATCACGAAAGCATTCGTCACTTCTCGCTCGTCATTTCTCGAATAAAAGTAACTGGCTCGGCCAGTACCGTCAGCCAACTGATTGCCGCGAAATAAAAAGCCTCCCGCTTTCACGGGAGGCTTCCAGGGGGAGGGTACTGCCAGTACTACTACTTCTGCTGTTGTTGATCCTGCGGCGAACTGCTAGTCGTTGAGGCGAGTTGCTCCAGATTGTTCTTCAGCAGGCTGACCTCTACACGTCCACCCGTGATGCGCTTGGGCTTGGCTTCGCCATCGGACGCGGCACTCGGGGCTGGCGCGTTGCCCATGCCGACGAGATAAATCCGATAGACCGGGATGTCGTGGTTCAACACCAGGTAGCGGACGACCGACTCGGCCATCTTCTGCGAATTGGCGATCGCAACCTGTCCATGGCCGGAGGAGAAGCCCTGGACTTCGACGACGTAGCCACGCTGATCCTTCAGCGGAGTAGCCATTTCATCGAGAGCGGTCTTGGCATTCTGGCTCAGCACGGTCTGGCCGGGCTTAAAGCGGATTTCGGTTTGGGTCGAGGGCTGATACTGATCGATGTTGGTGACGACCTGTTCAACCGTCGTTAACCGGGTATTCGCCTGTTGCGCGGTCTGTTGCGCAGCCTGCGCCTTGTTACCGGCGTCGACGGCATGCTGATCGGCTTCGTTGGCCTTGGCCGACGCCAGCTGAATTCCCTGCTGCGCGCGCGCATCGGTGTCCTTGATCGCTTTGGTGTTCGAGGCGGTCAGCTCATCGAGTTCGTTTATGCGATCGCGGATCGGCTGGGTCTGGCGCGCGACATATTTCTTGCGCGCGAATGGGTTTACGCGTCCCCAGAAACCTTCACGGGCGGCCGGTTGCAGGGGTTCTTTGCCCGTGGCCGTCGAAGTCGATGACGACTGGGATGATGACGACGATTGAGTCGCGTCCGTCTGGCTCGCCGAAGGCTGCGTCGGCGTGGCGGAATTATTCTGGGCGAAGACTGGCACGGCCAGTGTCACGGCCAGCAGCAAAGCGAAGATGGTGCGGTTTTTCATGTTTAAGTTTCCTCCAAATGAGGAGTGAACGTCACTCCGGGCGCCTGGGGCGCGATTTTCATTGCGTCGTTTCAATCACAAATGCGTAAACTTCATGCGTTAAACTGTCTGCGCTGACTTTCATGCGCATACTTCGGAGGCAAGACCCGACGCATTGGTTGCTTCCAAAAACCTGTCTTGGAGCCGCCCCGATTCACCGGGACCTACTTCTATAAACAGTTTGGGTGCCAAATCCTGTAGAACCGGGCACGAAATGCAAGTGCTTTATTTTCATTATATTGTATCTAGTCCCCACCTGGCGAGGTGACTCGCGCGGGCGGTAATTTTGGCCGCAACCGATATAAAAACTGCGTGTAAGGGGGCTTTGCAGCGATGAGCTGCAAAAAAATTGAGCAAACCTTGAGGCGCCATCATCCACCAACAATGGAGCTTATGCGACGAACTATCTTGCGACGATTCAGCCTCAATCTGCGACGATCGTTAACGGCACTTTTTCCGCCTCTGCCGGCGATTATTCTGTGGACACTCTGCGCGTCTGCCAATTTTGTCTACGCCGAGAAAACTCGTTTTGATCTCGCGCAACTCAAGGCGCCGCCGGGATTCCAGATCTCAGTGTTCGCCGAAGAAACCGACGGTGCGCGCATGCTCGTCTTCAGCCCCGGCGGTGTCCTGCTGGTCAGCGAAATGGGCGACGGCAAAGTGGTCGCGCTTCCCGATCCAAAACACACGGGCAAGGCGGCGCGGACGGTGACGGTTTTAGCAGGGCTGAACGAACCGCACGGGCTTGCGTTTTACGAAGGCAAGTTGTACGTCGCCGAGAACGACAAGGTTCAGCGCTACGACTGGGATGAGGCCAACCTGCGCGCGTCCAATCCGAAAATGCTCACTGGTCTACCTGGCGGGGGCGGGCATTCAACGCGCACGATCTTGTTTCACGGTGACAAGATGTTCGCTTCGGCTGGGTCGAGTTGCAATGCGTGCGTCGAAAAAGATCCGCGGAGAGCGACCGTGATGCAATTCAATCCCGACGGCAGCGGCCAGAGGATCTTCGCGAAGGGCCTACGCAATGCGGTGGGGCTGGCGGTGAATCCGAAGACGGACACGGTTTGGGCAACCGTCAACGGCCGCGACAACCTGGGCGACGATGTGCCGCCGGATGTCATTGTCGATCTCGGCAAAGATGGCGGCGATTTTGGCTGGCCTTACTGCTACGGCGACCGCGTCCCCGATTCGAACTTCAGGAGGGAAGGAGCGGAGGAAAATCCCTGTCAGAATGTGGTCGGGCCAAAGGTGCAGTTGCAGGCGCACTCAGCTCCGCTCGGACTCGCGTTTTATGAAGGGACGAACTTCCCCGCCGAATACCGGAACAACATTTTCGTGGCATTTCATGGATCGTGGAATCGCAGCGTTCCGACCGGATACAAAGTTGTGCGCGTGAAGCTTGACGACAAGGGCCAGCCGCAGGGAGGCGCGGAAGATTTCATCACAGGCTGGCTGGCACCTGGCGAAACGAAGAGAGGCCGGTGGATGGGGCGTCCGGTGGGAATTGTGTTTGGGGATGATGGAACGATGTACTTAAGCGACGACGCTGCGGGCGTGATTTATCGGATTACGTATGCGAAGTAATTGACCGCACGGCGTAGGGACGGCCGCCCTCGGCTGTCCAGGCGAGCGCAGCTTGCCTCGGGTTGGGCGCGTGCGCTAATTGCAGTCGAGAGTGGCGCGGGGCTTAGCCCGCTGGGCAGCCGAGGGCGGTTGCCCCTACGTGGAACAGTACTTCTCATACTGCTGATAGATGAAAGGGTCGGTCATGCCGGCGATATAGTCGCAGATCACTCGCGGCAGCGGCTCTTCGGCCGCCTTCTCGCGGTAGCTGCGCGGGAGGTCGTCGGGCTCTTCCATCCAGTGGGCAAACAGTTCTCCGGTGATGCGCTCCGCGTCTTCTTTTTCCGCCGCCAGGGCGGGGCTATAGTAAAGATTTTCGTGAAGAAACTCTTTCAGCTGACGGCGCTCGGCTTCGACGGGTGGGCTGAAGGCTGCCAGGCGCTCGCCGTGGCGGCGGACGTCTACGAGAGAATGCACGCCAGCGGCCTGCACACGTTGCGCCGTGTTTGTAATCAGGTCGCTTACCAGGCTGTCAAAAATGCTCTTCAGCGCCTCATTAAAAACCAGCTTCGCGGCCGCGTTAGGGAAGCGCCGTTTCGCTTCGCGATGGTGGCGTCCGAATAGATCGACGCTCGCGGCAATCTGCTCAATCGTCAGCAAGTGCGCTTCATAACCATCGTCTAAATCCGCGGTGTTGTAGGCAATCTCATCGGTCAGGTCGATCAGCTGTGCTTCAAGCGGCGGAAGCTGATCGAGCGCGTACTCGGCGAGCTCAGGATAGGCTTTGGAATTCGCGCCGTAATCGCGCGAGTGTTTAATGATGCCTTCGCGAACTTCGAAGGTCAGATTCAATCCGCGGAATGATGCGTAGCGAAGTTCAAAGTCTTCAACGATGCGGAGCGCGTGCAAATTGTGATCGAAGGACAGGCCATGTTCGCGCATGGCGGCGTCGAGCGCCTTTTCTCCGGAGTGGCCGAAGGGTGGGTGGCCGAGATCGTGCACCAGCGCCAATGCCTCGACCAGATCGGTGTTCAGCTTGAGTTGCGCCGCAATGGTGCGTGAGATCTGCGCTACCTCGATGGTATGGGTCAGTCGATTGCGGAAGTGGTCGGAATAACGGCGGGTGAAAACCTGGGTCTTCGCTTCCAGGCGGCGAAAGGCGCGCGCGTGGACGACACGATCGCGGTCGCGCTGGAAGTCGTTGCGGTAGGGATGCGCCGGTTCAGGATAGCGGCGTCCGCGGGAGTCTTCTACCCGCACCGCGTAGTCGGCGAGCATGAACAGAGTTTAGCAGCTTGCTCACCGCCGAGGCGCCGAGAAAATCTTGTTAGGACTTTTGGGGTCGTCGTGGGTTGGAATCAAGAAAAAGACCTTCTCGGCGTTCTCGGCAAAGCCCCCTCTACTGCTTTGCGCCTTCTTCTTTGGCTAGCTTCATTTTTGCCGAGTCGAGCTTTTTCTGCACCCGCACCGGATCGGCCGGATCGACTTCGACGGCTATCGTGCGGTTCCATTCGGTGAGGGCGCGCTCCCAGTTGGTCGCGGCCAGCTTCAAGCGTCCAGTTTTCTGATAGAGATCACCGAGGTGATCGTGGACGGTCGGATCCGTATTAATTTTCTGCGACGCTTTCAGCAGGTTGTCTTCCGCCAATTCATATTTTCCCAAACGGAAATAAGCCCAGCCGAGGGAGTCGAGATAGGCGCCGTTGGCGGGATCGAGATCGACGGCGCGCTTTATGTATCCGAGCGCCTCTTCGAGCTTCATGTTCTGGTCGGCCAGCATATAGCCCAGATAATTCAGCGCCGAAGCATATTCGGGATCGCTAGCCAGCACTTTCTTGAACTGTTCTTCGGCTTCGGGATACTTCCTCTCGCGCTCAAGAGTCGAACCGCGGAGAAACCATACGTACTCTTTGTCTTCCGACTTCGTGCAGAGGGCTTCGGCCTTGTCGAGTGCCTGTTCGGCATCGTTGAACCGGCGCAAGCGCGTGTTCATCTGCGCCAGGGTGATGTAAACCTGGCGATCGTCTGCTTTGGAGCTGGCGTCGCCCTTGAGCATGGCGCGAACATCTTTGAGCGCCTTGTCCGCTTCGCCCATATCCGCTTGCTGCGAGGCCAGCACCATCTTCAAATCGCGGCTGGTGGGCAGCTTCCTGACTGCTTCCTGCGCGACGTCGGTCGCTTTCTGCCATTCCTTGGCTTCGCGCCAGGTATCGATGATCTGCTGATAGCCGCGCTCGATATCCTCATCACCGCCGAGCGCAATGATCTCGCGGAAGGTTTCATTCGCGGCCTGATTATTTCCCTGGTCGCGATATATCGTGCCCAGCCGCTCCAGAAACACGGCGCGATTGCTCTTCTCGCCGTTCGAGTACTTGCCGTCAGCCTTCTCCGATTTCTTAAGCAGGTCACGCATGATCGGAATGGCTTCGTCGTAGCGGCCCTGCGCCTGGTAGATCGCCGCAATGTTATAGGGAACTTCCACCGAATCCTGCACCATGGATTCGGCTTTTTTTAGATTCTCCAGGGCGAGATCGAACTTGCCCTGCTTGCGATAGATTTCCGCGATGCGAACGTAGGTTTGCGCATCTTCCGGATTCGCGTCGGCGATCACTCTGTACTGCTCGAGAGCGGCATCGGTCTGACCATCATTCAGCAGGTTCTGGGCGAGTCCGCGAATGGCATCCAGGTTGTCGCGGTCAAGCTCGATCGCGTGGCGATAGGCCTCGATCGCTTCTTTGTATTGTTTTTGCTGCTCGTAGGTGTAGCCGAGAGCCGAATAGAGCTTGGCCGAGCGCTCGGTGTTCGGCACCGAACTCAGCACTTGAGTGGCGCGAGTGGTGTCGCCGAGTTCGTTGTAGAGATAGGCGAGGGTGGTGACTGCCTCTTCGGAATCCGGCTGCAGCTTCACTGCAATCTTGAATTCGGCTTCCGCTTTCTGCAGATCGTTATTTAAACGATACAGGCGCCCAAGCAGCAGGTGGTCATCGGTGCTGTCGGGTTGGAGGCGGACGATCTGCTCATACTGCTCGATCGCCAGTTTCAGAATGCTTTCCGAACCACTGCCCGCCTGCATGTCGCCGAGTGAGCGGAGATAAATTCTTCCGAGCAGGCGGCGGGCTTCGAGATTATTTGGATTTTTCTTGATGATATCCTGCGCCTCGACTACGGCATCGCGAATGCGGCCGGTCTTGGCATAGAGCTCGGCGAGTCCAGAGGTCAAGTACGCGGAGGTTGGATCGGCATCAATAGCCGCGCGGTATTCTTCGATTGCCTTGTTCGCCAACTCGCTACGGCCGTAGGTAGCCACTTGTTCCTCGTACATGTGCGCGAGGGCGAAATGGTAGTAGGCGGCGGCGCGATCGGGAGTCTTAGTCGCCTTGGCGGCGGACTGGGCGGTCGTGGTGGGCGAGCTATCCGCGGGGCGCGCGGGCTCGCCTTGGGCTACTAAATTCTGGGTGAGTAAAAAAGATCCCGAAAGAACTATGCTTACAATCGACAACTGTTTTTTCATGAAAAATCCTGCAAACCTGCAAATTGCAGCCCACATCTTGATATTGGATGCTGATCCGCGGCCATCCGGATTTCCTTATTCTACCCTTGGCGGACCTTTCTGCGCGGAGAAAGCGCATTACAGGATTGAAGCCGGAGGTACAGCGGCTTTGGAGGCTGATTGTCAAGAAAAGTAAGGTTTTAGCAGGGCAAGGTATACAGGTCGTTCGCTTCGCTCGGGGTGCACTCCGGGGTGACACTCTTACAGATGACACTCCTGTTTGGTGGTTATTTGTCTTATGACATTTTTTGTTAGTGCCGGAAGTGCCTGACTCCGGTAAAAATCATGGCCAGCCCAAGACGGTCCGCCGCTTCGATCACTTCCTGGTCACGCACCGACCCTCCTGGCTGGATGATGGCCGTTGCGCCAGCTTTGGCGATTTCCTCGACGCCGTCCGGAAAGGGAAAGAACGCATCGGACGCGGCCACCGTGCCGTTCAGCGGCAACTGCGCTTTCATGGCGCCGAGCTTGCAGGAATCGACGCGGCTCATCTGCCCCGCCCCGACCCCTACGGTTTGGCCATCGCGGGCGTAGAGGATGGCATTCGACTTAACGTGCTTACACACCTTCCACGCGAAAAGGAGAGCCTGCTTTTCTTTCGGTGTTGGCGGGCGTTTGGTAACAACTTTCAAATCGGATTCGGTGAGCTTCCTGAGGTCGGCGTCCTGGACGAGCATACCGCCGGGAATATTTTTCAGAACCCAGTTTGGCTGACCGGCCTGAACCTCGACCAGCCGCAGATTTTTCTTCGAGGCAAGCACCGCCTTCGCGCCTTCATCGAAAGCAGGCGCCGCGATTACTTCGAGGAAGAGCTTCGCCATCTCGGTGGCTGCTGCCGCATCCACTGGGCGGTTCACTCCGACCACTCCGCCAAATGCCGAGACGGGATCGCATTCGCGCGCCCGCACATAAGCTTCAACGAGCGTCTTGCCGGTTGCGGTTCCGCAAGGGTTGGTATGTTTGATGATGGCACAGACGGGCTCATCGAATTCCTGCGCCAGATCCCAGCCCGCCTGCAGGTCGACGATGTTGTTATAGGAAAGCTCTTTGCCTTGCACCTGGCGCGCGTGGGCCACACCGGCGCCCGAGGCGTCCGCGTACATGGCGGCTTTCTGGTGCGGATTTTCGCCATAGCGCAGGTCCATCACTTTGTGAAAAGACAATCGCAGAGTTTGAGGAAATCCTTGCGCCGCGCCTGATGCCAGGTCGCCGCCCACCCGCTCCAGAGTCGAAGCGATGGCCGAATCATAGGCTGCGGTTGTCGCAAAGGCCTTCTGCGCCAGCCGCCATTTCGTTTCCTTCGAAAGCGCGCCACCCGATCGCCCCATCTCCTCGGCGATTGCGCCGTAATCGGCGGGCGAGGTCACGACCGCGACATCCTGAAAGTTCTTTGCGGCCGATCGGATCATCGACGGGCCCCCGATGTCGATGTTCTCAATCAGCTCTTCAAAGTGCACGCCCGGCTTGGCCGCGGTCTTTTCGAAGGCATAGAGGTTGACTACCACCATGTCGATGGCCGGGATGCCATGCTCGGCAACTGCTGCGCGATGTCTGCTATCTTCGCGGCGATGCAGTATGCCTCCGTGCACCTTCGGATGGAGGGTCTTGACGCGGCCGTCCAGCATTTCAGGAAACCCAGTCAGCTCGGAAATGTCTTTCACGGCGATGCCAGAGTCGCGCAGCATCTTGGCCGTGCCTCCAGTCGAAACCAGCTCGATGCCGAGTTGGCTGAGCTGACGGGCAAAATCGACGAGTCCTGACTTATCGGTAACACTTAGAATGGCGCGCTGGATTTTGGACATGACTCCTCGGAAGAAATGAAGAAGAGAAATTCTAACAGGCCCAGGCGGTGGTTTTGCGTTATACACATAGGTGTGAGATTATTACACATGTATTACAGATCGAGGATCTAACCGAATGCGGACCAACATCGATATCGACGACGGATTGATGCGCCAAGCCCTGCGGCACAGCGGCGTCCGCACCAAGAAGGCAGCGGTGGAAGCCGGCCTGCGACTGCTGGTCGAAACTTACGCGCAACAATCGATCCGGAGGCTCAAGGGCAAGGTGCGATGGGAGGGCGATCTGAACGGGTCCCGCCGGGGACGGACTGCCGGATAACATCAAGCAGTAGCCTTCTAATGGTGATCGTCGATACAACCGTGTGGATCGACTACCTGCGAGGCACCCCCACGCAAGAGACAGCATGGCTCGACCGGGAAATGGCACGGCGCCGCCTGGGATTGATCGACCTCATCTTGTGCGAAGTGTTGCAGGGGGTGCGCGATCCAGGCACATTCCTCGAAGTTCACGACGAACTTCTGCACTTCCACGTGTTCGCAACCGGGGGAGTCGAATTGGCAACCGAAGCCGCCCGAAATTTTCGTGTGCTGCGGGCGCAGGGTTACACCGTCCGCAAAACCATCGATTGTTGGATTGCTACGTTCTGCCTGATGTCTGGTCACGAACTGCTGCATTGCGACCACGACTTCGACCCGTTCGAAAAGCGATTGGGGTTGAAGGTCGTGCACGCCGAGGGCTGAGTTAGGTGCCGACAGACCACAACCGCTCTGGTCTCGCTCTAATCGTCACTTTTGAGCAATTCGCGGGGTCGTCGATTCGATCCGCGGAGCCTTACGCAGCGACCGAACAATGCGATTGATCTCAGGCTGCGTAACACCGGCAGAGTCTTTGTAGTCCTTCTGGAAAAAAATTAGCTCGACAACGCCCTCGTCCGAGTAGAGGTCAACGGCGAGTCGATCCCGCCGAACCTGAGGGTTGCCCTGCTGAAATCCCCTGTAACGCTCGTTCTGAACGTTAAAGATTCCAGTGTCGGCGGGCTTCAGTAGGACCATGGACTTGATTATTAGGACAGATTGCTCGTTATAGTGAACTTGCGGCGACATTGCCCAATGGTGCATCCTATCCGGCGTGAAGTCGTAGACGGCCTTGACAAAATTGTAGTCTGAGCTCGTTGCCTCATACCCGAAGGCTGATGTAACGCAAGTGCGGCGCCCTTGATATCCGTGTCGGAACTGTCCGTCCACAGCCGGGGAGGGGCGGCGCTAAATACTAGGCGCAATCCGGAGCGGAAGTGAAGATCGACTTTGAATTTCTCCGGCTTGTCCTTGGGATAGAGCTGAGTCTGAATCTCGTCGAAGTCGTTCCACGGAACCTCTAGTTCGTAGCCGAAATACGACAGCTTCGTTCCCGGAGCCTCCGAAACGGACGTGTCTTTCAGTTCGGTGGGAACGATTCTGGCGACCAGAGGAACCTTGTTCGCGGCGTAAAAGGAAAGTGCCACAGGCCGCGACCCAGTACACGCCACCGATGACGACCGCGAGAGTGACAGCCACCGTCACAAGAATGCGTCGTAGCAGCCTCACAAAATCCGCTCCTGGCAACTGGGTACTGGGTACTAGACTTTAGCCTTCGCCTTGAGCTTAACCTGTCCGCCCTGCATCTCGACCGAATACACAACCGTGTCGCAGCCGTGCTTCTTGCGCAGTTCACTCGTCTTTTTCTTGACGAACGCCGCAAACGAATCGAGGTCGCCGGAGACCTTTTCTCCCGATTTTTGCTTGGCTCCCGCCAGTGCTTTGTATAGGGACTCGACCTGTTTGTTCTCGTCCGACGCACCGGAGCACTGGACGGAGAAAGGCTGTTCAGAATGGTGCCCGCTTCCTGACTCCGGTGGCGTCTGCGAGCCCGCCGGGTGAGCCGAGTGGGAGAGCCCATACACCGGACGCTTGGCAGCACGCTCTTCGCTCGGCCGCACGCCCTGCACCGAAAGCAGCGCATCCTGAGGCCGGCGGAGACCCTCTTCGCGAATCCTGGTTTTCTTGCGCCACAGATCGCTTTGGATCGCGTAACGCTGGGCCATCTCGTTGTATCGGAAGCGCTGCGAAAAACTCAGCCGCGCGCCATCGCTGAATTTGCGAATTAATGAGAGAACCTTCCATTCGACGTCCGAAGGCGGCCTCTTAGAAGGATTGTTGAAGAAAATCTCGTACTCGATTTTCAGCCGCCGCAGTTGCTGATCGAGCAGATTCAGCTCTTCATCAATGGTCACAAGGATTCCCCAGGTAGAAGCTTAGCGTTGGCGGTAGGGGTTGACGAGGTGCCCGGGGGACACAGGAGGGATAGCACCAAAGTAAGGGGCAGCTCTTAGCTTTCAGCTCTAGCTCCCCGGACCGCCTGGTAACGGCACACGGCGTTTACTGAGGGCTGAGGGCGACGGCTAAGCGCTAATTTACTTCGTGCTCGACGCCATCTTCTTCACCATCGCCAGCACCAGCTTACGGTCACTGTCGTTTAGGTTGGCCGAATAGCGGCGCATCTGGCTCAGGAAGCGGACTTCGTCGTCGGACAGCTGCGGCAATCCCTTCTGGCCGTTGCTGCTGCCATCCGAAAAAAATTGGGACAGGGCTAGATCCATGGCGCCGGCAATCTTGGCCAGCGTGTCCAGCGAAGGGATGGTGTGGCCGTTTTCAACCCGGGAAAGGTAGCACCGCAATAGGCCCGTGCGTTTCTCAATGTCACCTTGTGACATGCTTCTCTGCAGCCGGAAATTGCGGATGGTCTCGCCGATATTCATAGATGGGTAGCTAACTCAAATCGAAAAAAAAGATGGGTGCATAGTAACCAGAGCGGTACCTTCTGGCAAGTGGAAATTCCTTGCACCATGGCCGCTGCCAAATTTTCACGAACCTGCCCTGGGAAACCGGAGGTCCCGACGGATCGACGCCCTTCTCATCCACATTCTTCGGTTCTGCTTCGTTTCTGAGGCAACAAACCAGGCCACAGCCATTGCCGAACCCTACTTTTTCAAGGTCGAGGCCAGAAAGTCGACTGTGATCCGCCAAGCATCAGCAGCGTCCTCGGCACGGTACCCCTGCTTATTATTGGGGTTTTCAAACGCGTGCCCCGCGTCGGGATAGATCTTAATCTCGACCCTCTTACCTTGTTGCTCCATGGCTTGCTGAAACTTCTTCACATCGTCCGGGGAGATACCCCGATCCTGGCCGCCAAACAGTCCCAGAAATCGGAGCGTTGATTTTCTTCAGTTCCGACGGGTCGGTGACAAGATGCCCGTAGCTGATGACGTCTGCTGCCAATTGAGGCTCGAGCAGCGCCAAATCGAGCGCATACCCGCCACCCATACACCATCCGATCGCGCCGATGCGATCTTTTTTCACGTTCCCTTGCGCGGCCAGATAGTCATAGGCGGCGCGCAAGTCACGCTTGGCCCGGTCTTCGGGCACGCCTCGCATTAATTCGTGGGCGAGGTCGGGATTGTCAGCAACCTTGCCGCGATACAGATCGATGGCCAGCGCGAGGTATCCCTGGTCGGCAAATTTGCCGGCCTGCTCCTTCACCCATTCGTTCAAACCCCAATACTCGTGAATCACGATGAGCGCGGGAAAAGGCCCTTTGCCGGCCGGAGTGTAGAGCAGTTCATTGACGGTTTCGTCACCGGACTTATAGGAAACAGCCTTGCTGTCGGCGGCGAGAGCAGGGAGGGACAAAAAGAACAGCAGAATCAGGCACAGAAGAAGGTTTTTCATACTGTCGCTTTTGACGCAGTTCGTCTCTGGCATTTGTCCGGCAACTTTTCCCAATATTACCGCGGATCGCAATAATTTGGCCTGTGGCTAGGGGATAGTAGACCGGAGAATGAAACAATGAAATATGGAAGATGAAGCCATGTGTTGCGCGACGCAAACAGAAGAGCGTCCGGTCCAGTCTGACGCTATCTTCACCAAGTGACGTCAGCATAAATGACGTCCGGTGCGTGGGCCGGCTACATTGAAATTAGCTGTCTACTTACCGGCCAGCTTCTTCACAATCTCTTCCACGATCCTCGGGCGAAGATCGGCCATGACGCTGTCCACGATACTGGCAATGGTGCCGGCGTCCGTGGCGGAGGATGACGATTGCGATGACCCATCGGCGGCAGCTGCTGCCATGGCCTTCGGAGCTTCGGCCTCTTTGGCGGCTTCCACGACGTCTCGGGTCGCGGGAGCACTGGCGGGAGCGTTGCGGATTTGATGCCAGTTCGATTTCCCTGTTCTAGCTTTCTCGTCCTTGCCCATGGCTTCCTCATCCTCAACTTGTGGAATTGAATCTTGATTCTCGCCTTCCGCCGCACGTGATACCACCGTGCTCGCAGTCTCGCCGACAAGTTCCTTATGCTCTGCCGTTGCTTCAACTTCGTGCTGGCCAACCGCATCCGCGAAGGTTGCTGGCGCAACCTCTTCGGCAGGTGACGCTGCGGAAATTTTCTCCGGCGAATCTTTCTCGCCAGTTTCAAGCTTCTCGGATGGAAGCTTTTCCAGTGCTGGCTTCTCGGTTTCGCGATCCTCGGCAAGCACATTTGGCGCGGTCGAAACCTCCGCCTTTGCCTCAGCCGGTGTCCCAACGGCCGGTGGTCCTGCGGATACGGTCTGTGAATCATGCTTGCCGGCACCACCCTCGGCTGAAGTTTCCTCGCTTGAGCCACGATTGTTCGAGTCATGCCCATCTGAATCGCTGCCGCCTTGCTTTGACGGGACTACGGCATTGGCAGCAAACTCTACCGCAGCCAACCTGTTCTCAACCGCGGCCGCGATTGCTGAAACTCCAGTGATGCGTCCAGGCAGAACTTCGCGACTGAGCGTCGCCGCGGATAAGGCTGCATGTGTCGCTGCAAAAGTCCGGAACATTTCTTCTTCGAGCGAAATCGCCGCTTCCTCCCGGCTCAATGTCACCGGCTCAGCGATCCACCGGGAACCGGCTGATGCATTGCGGGCTGCTTCTTCCGCCAGTAACTGACCGGCCGCCACCAGAGTTCCATGCGACGGGATCGTCGCGGCGTCACTTTGCACGGTAGCGGGTGTCAGCAGGCGCAAGGCTTGAGCAAGTTCTTCGTCGCTCGGCGCCCGCTCTTCTTCAGCTGTCAGCTGTTGCTCGTTCGCGGCAAACGAAAGCGGTTTCGTTGTTTTCTCGGCCTGCGGTTCTTCGACGTGCGAGTCCTGAATCTTTAATGGCTCGGGTTGGAATTCCTTCGTCGCAACTGCGTCCGCGACGACCACCGGCGGAGTCGGCTCGGCCGCGTCGGAATTTGTTGCCTCCGGCTTCGGTGCATCCGCCTTGCTGACGGCGACAGTTTCGGCTACTTTGGCTTCGGTTTTTTCTACCGTCACCTGGGTAACCGAACTCGCTGCCGACGCGAACGTCGGCTCGTCGTTTCTGTCGACAGGTGCTGGCACCTGCGCGAGGAGGGCCGTGTTCACGGTCACCGCGTCCACTTCGGCGGTTACTTCCAGATGTTGGCCATCGGCCAGCTCTGTTTCGACGGCAGCCACTGCCGACACCGTCTCCGATTGCACGACAGGAATCTCGGCCGCAATCTCGCCTTCGCGCTTGGCTTCGGCGGCAGGTGCCGGAGATTCAACTTCCGCCTTCATCGTTTCTTTTTTCGTGTCGGAGTCCGCGGCATTAAGTTCGCTATTCGCCGCGGCAACCTCTACCGCCGGCGTCTCGACCGTGCCGACGGTGGTGTTGTCTGGCGTTTTGTCCACCGGCGTGTCAGCCAGCGCTACAGCGTTTTCTACCACCGGAGTTGTGCCATCGAGCTTCGCGGCCAGCGCGCTCAGTGCGTCCAACTCTTCGGGCGTGATGTCGCGCGGAATATCGGGAACCAGGCCTGGTTCCTGTCCGGGCGGCGATGGTGGCCTCACAGCAAACGGCTCGACCGTGCCACCTTTGCCCTTCCCCTTGCGGAACTCGCGGAAGGTTCCTGCTGCCGTGAAATCCTCTTCTGGTTCTTCCTTTTCTTCTTTCTTTTTCTTCGACGGAAAACCCAGGCGACTCTTCCATCCGGTATCGGCCCCAGCACCTGATTCAGGGTTCCTGCCGTTTCCGTCGCCGCCGAACCGTTCCACACCCGAAACCGACGCAGCGAAGCGCGAGCCCTCGGATTGCGGCACCATGCGATCTTCGAGTCGCGTGATTGCGGTCAGCAATTCGCTGGCTTCAAACGGCTTTACGATGTGGCCGTCCGCGCGAACGCGACGCGCTTCCTCCGGCTTAAAAGGTTCGAGCTTCCCAACCGTCAGCAGCACGGGAATGTGCGCCGTCTCTTCCGCATCCTTGAGCCGCTGGCAGACCTCGAGCCCGCTGTAGCCGGGCATGTAGACGTCCAGCACGATCAGATCCGGTTTGATTTCGGTGATTCGTTTCAGGGCGGCTGAACCGTTATTGACCGTGACGACGTCGTACCCGGCATCGGCCAGGATCTTTCGCCCCATGTTCTGGGCCGTCACACTGTCATCGGCGAGCAGTATTTTCCGCGCCAAGCGTCGTCCTTCGCCAAACTTAAGGAGAGATAACGCGAAACTACCTTGTCCCACAATCGAAGTCAACGATTCCCGCACAGGTAACGGTTACGTCCGTCCCTAGTCTGTTGGGACATAGGCCATTTCCCGGCGCTCCTGACTTTAGTAACCGCGTATCTCTTGTCAAAGTAAGGAGGAAACAAAGCGGGGACACAGTTCAAACCTCGGCGAGCTACACCCGCAGGGACAGCCGGGGCGGCCGTCCCCACGCGAGCTCTTTAGAAAGGGTTCAGCTTCGATATGCCTTTTTTCTTTTTCTTTTTGCTCGAAGAAATGTCCGCCATCTCTTCGGTTTTCGCCGGCGCGCTGGATGCGCTGGCGCTCGACCCGCCCCCGTTAGCCAGTTCGTTGGTCTGCTGCAAGGGAGGAAGCGCATTGGGATCGGGCGCAACGTTGGGCTTCAATTCATTCGGATCCGCCACCGCTGCCTTCGCGTCCGCCGTCGCTGAATCCGCCACCGCGACGGAAGGATCAGAACGCGGAGGCTCCTGATTCGGCGCGGCGGTCACGCCCGTCGTCTGCACGCTCACCGTATTGTCGCCGCCCATCGCCGCGCTGGTCATCTGTTTCACCACCGCCGTGGCCGTTACTGGCTCCGGATCGACCATCGTGGGGTCGCCATAATGCGAGGCCTTGGCCACGTCAGGATGCTTTTCGAAGTTTCCCAGCATGTTCGTCATCATCCCCTGTTCATGCCGGCTCGCCTCTTCCTTCTTGTTATTCTCGAGCGCCGCCCGCGTCGGCCGCGGCACCGGTTGATGCAGCGCTTCCAGTCGCGCCTTCGCATCCACCGACCGGTCCATGGCCGGATAGCGCGTGATGATCCTGTCGTACGCTTGCGCCGCATCCTTGGTGAGGTCGTCGATCATCCGGCTCTTGGCTACTTCGTTCATGCGACCGTTCTTCCGGATGATGTTGACCTCTGCTTCGTACGATTGACCCAGCAGATACAGCGCTTCATCCGCGCCGCTATATAACGGATAGCGTTCCACCAGCGTTTTCAGGCGCGCAATCGCCGCCGGATACGCCATCCGCAAATAATAGAACTTCCCAATGTCGAACTCCCGTTGCGCCAGCACTTCCTGCACTTCCCGCAACCGCTGCTTCGCCCGGGGCACAAGTTTGCTGTCGGGATAGTCCTGAATCAGCGCCCGGTATTCCTCCTCTGCACGCATGGCGTGGGTGTAGTCGCGGTCCGGCTTTTCCATCTCTTCATAGTGGATGTTTGCGACCTTCAACTGCGCCTCGGCCGCCTCTGGCATATTAGGAAAGAACGTCCGGAAATCCTTGTATTCGATCTCCGCCTGTTGCATGGCCGTCGTCCCACCCTCGGCGTACCACGAATCCGCTACTGCCAGCTTCGCCCGCGCAATGTATTCCGAGTCCGGATAGGTGTTGATCAGTGTTTGCAGCGTCATGCGCGCGACGTCGAAGCGGTTGTGCTTCATGGCATCCATAGCTCGATCAAACAGTACCTTATCGGGCTGTTTTGAGCCGACGTTAGCCAGCGGATTAGTTGACTTCTTGTTGGTGCACGCCACCGTCAACACCAGCAGCAAGCCAAGAAATAAAACGAAAGATTTCCGACGCATAAAAGACCTCAAAACTTTTCAATCTATACCCTTAGCAAACTAGCGCTCCGCGCCCCTTCGAGCAGCGCAGCAGCATTCACCTTGGGATCGCCCTTGCCGAACACCGCGTTGCCCGCCACCAGAATCTCCGCGCCAGCGTGCACCACTTCTGCCACCGTATCCAAGCTCACACCACCATCTACTTCGATGCGGTACCGATAACCGCGCGCGGCACGAATTTCGACCAACTTCTTCATTTTGTGCAGCGTTCCGGGGATAAACTTCTGGCCCCCAAACCCGGGATTCACGCTCATCACCAGCACGTAATCGACAATGTCGAGCACTTCGCTCAACGTCTCGACCGGCGTCGCCGGATTAATCACCACCCCAGCGCGGCATTCATGCGTCTTGATCAGATGCAGCGTCCGGTTCAAATGCCGGCACGCCTCCTGATGCACCGAAATCCAGGCCGCTCCCGCTTCCGCAAAATCAGGAATGTACTGGTCGGGGTTTTCTATCATCAGATGGCAGTCGAGGGGAAGGCGAGTTGCCCGGCGCAAAGATTTCACCACCGGGGGCCCGATCGTCAGATTGGGCACAAAATGCCCGTCCATGATGTCGACGTGGATCACGCTGGCGCCGCCGGCAGTCGCCTGCTGCACCTGCTCGGCCAAGTGACCGAAATCGGCCGAAAGTATCGAAGGTGCGAGGTCGATCAAAATAGCGTCCAAATCTGAAGAGTAGGGTCCAAGCTGTGGAAATTCTAGCACGCCCGTGCGGCGACCGGCCTCGACTCCGTCCTTGCTCGCGTAGGGACGGGCGCCCTCGCCGTCCAAGCCGGAGCGGAGCTCGGCCGCCTGCCTGGACCTCAACCAATCCGTGGGCCCATGACAACCCTAACGCCCGGAGCGAGAGCCAGCCGCTTCTTCCGCGTGTGCAAAGGCCAGCGCCGCCCTAACCTTCTCCACCCCCTCGGCCATAGCAAACTTCAACTTCTCAATCCCCTCACCTGTCACAGCGGAAATCGGATACAGCTTCAGCTTACGGCGAGTAGCCCACGCCTTCAACTTCTTAAGCTTCTCCGGATTCGCCACATCGATCTTCGACGCGACCATCAATGTCGGCTTCTTCTCCAGCCCCGCTCCGAAACTTGCCAACTCGCCGCGGATTACCTCCACGTCTTTCACCACGTCCGAACGCCCGCTGCTATCGGAGACATCCACCAGATGCACCAGTAATCGCGTGCGCTCGATGTGCCGCAGGAATTGCGTGCCCAGGCCTGATCCGGTGTGGGCGCCCTCGATTAGGCCTGGAATGTCGGCGACGGCGAAGCTCTCTTCTTTTCCCTTGTCGCCGGCCAGCACCACGCCAAGATTTGGCTCCAGCGTAGTGAAGGGATAGTCCGCCACCTTCGGCCGCGCCGCCGAAATCCGCGAGATCAGCGTCGACTTGCCCACATTCGGATATCCGACCAACCCCACGTCGGCAAGCAGTTTCAACTCCAGGCGGAAATTGCGCTCTTCGCCAGGGCGTCCATCTTCATGCTCGCGCGGCGCCTGGTGCGTGGAAGTGGCAAACTGGGCGTTGCCCCGCCCGCCACGTCCACCACGAGCGATCACTACCCGTTCGTCTGGACGCGAAAAATCATGGACAATCTCGCCCGTGTCCTCGTCGTAAACGATCGTGCCCACGGGCACTTTGAGCACGATCCCCTCACCGTCGCGCCCGGTTTTCTTGGAGCCCTCGCCATGCCTCCCGCGCTCGGCCGTGTATTCGGGATTGAAACGGAAATGCACCAGCGTGTTGTGCCGCTCGCTCGACTCCATCCAAACATCGCCGCCCTTACCCCCATCGCCGCCCGAGGGCCCGCCCCGAGGAATGAACTTCTCCCGCCGGAACGCCATACAGCCATTCCCGCCATCGCCCGCCTTCACCCGAATTTTGGCTTCATCAATAAACATGATGTGTGAATAAGTAGCGCGGACACTCCTGTCCGCGAAAAGCCAGCAAGAATCACGCAGGGGCGCCCATTCGTCCGTCCAACCAAAACGAAAAGCCTCGACGCGAAGCCGAGGCTGCCAGTCTGTTTCCCTCTGCAATAAGGTGAAAGTTAAGATCTCACATTGCAGAAATTGTGAACTGCACCTCTGCAATCTGATCTGTCACCTCTGACCTCACTCCGCTTCGATAGCCTCGGGCTCGACCATCACAAACTTCCCCATTGATCCCTTGTCGAGGAACTTGATCCGTCCCGTGATCTTGGCAAAAAGCGTGTCGTCCTTGCCCCGTCCAACGTTCAGCCCGGGCTTAACTCGCGTGCCGCGTTGCCGGACGATGATCGTCCCGCCCGGCACGAGTTGCCCACCAAAGGCCTTAAATCCAAGCCGCTGCGCGTTCGAATCGCGCCCGTTTCGTGAAGTACCCTGTCCTTTTTTATGCGCCATAAAATCAGTTCCCGATTCTCAGTGGCCAGTTGCCAGTAATTTCAAATACCTTGCGCTTGCACTCAATTGTCACCCAAAACTGCTTTGTCATCCTGAGCGGAACATGGACTTCACGAAGTGAAGTCATGCGGAGTCGAAGGACCGCTATACCCTCTCACTCAGCAAACCGCGTCAGGGAATTCTCTCGATGAATCCGCGGTTCTACTGCCCTTCTACCACTACTTCTTCTTAGCCGCTTTTTTCTTCGGCGCAGCCTTCTTCGCATGTGGATGCGCTACGGGTTTCGTCGCCTTTTTCCCCGGTCGCTTCGAAGTTTTCACTTCTACGCCACCCCCGTGCTCCTTCACCTTCTTCTCTTTCTTCACTAGTTCAGGCGCCTTGAACGACCGCCCGTCAAAAGCGATCTCGGTGATGCGGACCGCTGAGTAATTCTGCCGGTGTCCACGCAGTTTCTTGTATTGCTTTTTGCGCTTGTAGTGGAACACCAGGATCTTCTCGCCGCGACCGTGCTCGACGACTTCGCCCGTCACCAGCGCTCCCGATCCCGGAGGCAGAACGCTGCCCGCCTCGGCGGAAACCGCCAGCACGTCACTGAATTCGACCTTGCCGTCGTTGTCGTTCGGCGTTTCTACCCGGATCGTGTCGCCCGGAGCTACCCGATACTGCTTACCACCTGCGCGGATCACCGCGTACATAGACTCTCCTTAAATGTTTCGTGTAACAAAACTTCGGCCGCTCTACGGAACTGTCATCCTGAGCAAAGTCCAGCCAAGCGCGAAGCGATTGGCTCGGCGTAGTCGAAGGACCCCTGCTCATCATCTCCCTCACAAGATGCCCCAGGGAATTCTTACGATGAATCCGCAGTGCGACTACTGCCCTTTATGCTTGCTGTTTTCCCGCTGCGGCTTCTGACCGGAAACGCGGCGCGGCCCCAGAACGGGCCCGCAAGTACGGCAAACTCATCTAGTCTATAGTGCGCTGTGGAAATCGGTCAAACGGAACCTTGAGTCAAACGGAAACTGCATTGGTAACGACTCACCGACTCTTTCAAACTCCAAACGCGATCCACCAGATCCTTCAATTCCAGTGGTGCGAGTGCCCCCAGATTTTCTGGATGTCAAAAGTCACTCCGCGGCACAGATAGAAGTGTGTGTTTTCCTCCCCCATGCCAAAGCGCTGGTAGTGTTCGTAAGTCTGAAATGAAGTGCAGTTGTCGCGCACGTCGTCGAGGCTCCACTGGATTACGATGAGGTTTTTGTAGACCTGCGGCGGCGGACCCCAGTACCAGTGATTCTGGTGGCGGGAGTAGGCGGTAGGCAGGTCAAGTTTAGGACCAAACAAATTTATCGCGCCAGCTTCGCCGTAGTTGCCGGCCCAAATCCCCGTCTGCGCACGCTCGTCCGCCGGTAATGAATCGTAGACGGCAGCAACTTCATTCACTAACTCTGGCCACCCGAACTGGTCAGCAATCGGTTGCGGCAGCAACGATTCGTGTTTCACCTCGGCCTTGGCCGGTTTGAAGCCAAGAGCGGTTTGATAGGCAAGCAGACGATCCGGCGGCAGCATCCACGTCGCTAGCGGAATGGCAGGCAGCGCCGCGAGAAGGATGATGGCGACTGCGGCTGCGCGGGTCCAGACAGGACGGGGCGCGAGCCAGCGTTCAAAAACAACAGCGCCGCCGGCGAAGACCATGGGATAGATCGGGAACACGTAATAGTTCTTGGCGTGCGCGACTTCCATCACTACGAAAAAGACGATAAAGGTCAGGCCGAGCACCCGCCACCGGCGATCACGCAGAAACCAGACCAGACCCGAAAGCCAGACTGGGAACAGGATCGGGTGCATGTCGATGATCTGTTCTTTGACGAAGGCGAGCGGCGGGAGCACGACGTTCTTGCCTTCGCGACGGACATTTTCTAGGTCTTCGATCGTCGGAAAGTGATGCCGGATTTGCCAGATGAGGTTCGGGAGAAAGAGCGCCACGGCAATGGCGCCCGCGATCCATATCCAACGCCGCGCGAACTCTCGGCGATGATTCGTCAGCAGCAGGGCGACGGTGACCGCGAAGCCGAAAGACAGCGTCGAGTGCTTATTTTCGAGTCCGAGACCGGCCAGCATGCCGAACCATAGCCACAGCCGCGAGTCGCCGGTGCGCAAAATACGGGCGACAACCCAGATGCAGCCCATCCAGAACAGCGGCTCGAAAGCGTTCATGGTGAGCAGGCTATCGGTCAGCAGAACGGAGGGGCAGAGCAAAATGGAGAGGCCAGCGAGAAATTGGGCGTAGCGTCCACCACCGAGTTCACGGGCAATGAAGATGGTGAGTGCGACCAGCGCCGTTCCTGCGAGCGCGGGAAGAATACGCAGCGCCGCCAGCGAGCCGCCCATCCAGAGCGCGATCTTGGCATAGAGGGCGATTAGTGGAGCGGCATCGACATAGCCCCAATCCAGGTGGCGAGCCATGTCGAGGTAGTAAAGTTCGTCACGAAAGTAGCCGTAGTGCAAAACGCTGGTGAAGATATGCAAGAGCAGCTTGACGGTGCAAAGGCCAGTCAAAACGCCAATGGCTAGCGGTGGAACCGCCGGGATGCTAGCGTTCCGATCCGCGTTACCTTGCGAAAGATAGGCAGAGCCAGACTGCGCGTGATCAGCAGCAGCCATAAGCAGAGTTCCCGATTCGAAGCGCCTTCTATCGTAATGCCTTCAAGAATGTTCTCTGAGATTATCTTTCAATCCTCGCATAGGGGCAGCTGCCCTCATTGCCCCGCGCGGGAAGACCCATAAGCCCCCACAGAATATCGGACACAATGTGGCGTGATTCGCAATCTAATTGGCCCATCCGAAGAATGCGGCCACAACTCCCACCGTGTCAATGAACCCATGCGCCAGGATGCACACCCAGAGGTTGCGTCCTGACAGCAGATAGGCCGCTCCAAGAACCAGGCCCGCCATGCCGGAGTCGACCATTCCCGACATGCCCTTGTAATGGTGTCCGATTCCAAAGAGAACAGAAACGGCCAGAACGCCGATCCAGTACGCGGCCCTGGAACGTCCGCCCGCATCCGCCGCGCGCGTGACCATGTAGCCCCGGTAGCTGATTTCTTCTCCAAATGCCGCAAAGGTCCAGACCAGAAGTAGCCAGCGTACGGCCATCATCACATGGCCGGTGATTTCGTCTGACCCACTGGGCGCGATCGCGGCCGGCCAAAAATGCGCTGTAAGAGGATCGATTATGAATTGACCGAGCAAAATTCTGGCGCCAGCGGTGGCCAAGGCGAACACGACGGTTTTTCGCCACGAGACCGGCCACCCAAGTCCAATCACACGCCAGCCGCCATCTCGCAGGCGCAAGGAGATCAGACCGAGCACGAATAGGATGGGCACTTCGTTCGGAATTACGTGATAGACGTTGTGGCCGATTACGATGGCACTCCCCATCGCAAACTCGGCCAGCGAAAGCCAGCGTTGCACGGGCGTCAGCCCGACTGATTCGTCCATTCGCTTCTCCTTCCGCTTTCGTCTGAATTGCTTCGTCCGGATCAGCATTCCCGGATCATCATTTAGGGAGCGCCCGCGACCTCCGGTATTGCCGCGCAAACCAGAGCGCAATGTGGGTGGTAAGCATCACCACGCCGCCGCCCGCCATCCAGCCGAGCGGTACGATCCACCAGCCGAGCAGCTCCCGGCCGCCAACGGGGACACTCCCGAAGCCGAGACGAAACGAGATTTCGGAGTCGCCCGCACCGCTGGGAAGAATCCACAATCCCGCAGTCTGCGGATGAAACAGTTTCAACGAGGCCACCAGGATGAAAACAACTCCGAAGAAATATCCGAGCATGGAACCGAACAGAACGAAAAAGCCTGCAACGCTCAGGCTGGCCCAGCGGAACAGGCTCCTCAGAATCTGCACTGGCGAACGGCTGACCTCAGCTCGCGCCAGCAAGGTATCCGTCATGTATAGGCCCGCCAGTTCTTCGGGAGACCCCAGGGCCGCCAGGGCCGCTTCGACTCCGGCGGGCGTGATTTCTCCGTTCGTTTCGTCGTTCAGTTGGCTGGAAGCGGCGGCCTTATCCATAATGTGGCTGCGCAATTCGTCGACAATCTCCCGCACCTCTTCGTCGTTCGCACCACGCAATCGTCCGCGCAACTTGCCCAGGTAAAAGTCGATTCGCTGCTGCGCATCGCCGGTGATGGTCATCTGTTTTCCTTCCTTAATTCTTCCTTCGTGAGTGGAGCGAGCAGTTTGCTCATGCTCGATGAGAAACGCGCCCAGATTTCGGCCATCTCGTGCGCGCGCCGTTTCCCGGCCGCCGTCAGGGAATAGTATTTCCGCGGATGTCCCGCATCGGATTCGACCCACTCGCTGCGCACGAGCCCGAGCGCCTTCAACCGGCTGAGCAGTGGATAAACCGTTCCCTCGGACACGATCAAGTCGGAATCGCTCTCCAGGCGCCGCAGAATCTCGAGTCCGTAACCTCGTCCATCCCACAACACGGCCAGGATGGCCAGCTCAAGACAGCCTTTGCGGAGCTGAACTTCCCACTTTTCTCCTGCCTCTTGATCGCGCGCTTCGCGCTCTCTCATGGAGAATACTATGTATCACAAGGTATCGTGTTGTCAAGAATCCCTATGACAAACTTTTGTCAAGAATACCTGCGACAACCTTTGGGAAGATTTCCGGAAGGGCACGAGTTGTTCAGAACGTCTTCGCAGAGTCCAGCAGAATCGTGACCGGGCCTTCGTTGACCAGCTCCACCTCCATGGTTTCCTGGAAGCGTCCGGTTTCCGTGCGCAGGCCCGCGGCACGGACTTTTTCCACAAAATATTCGTAGAGTTCGCGCGCCGGGCCGGGAGGGGCAGCCGCGTCGAACGATGGGCGCTTGCCGCGGCGCACGTCTCCGTAGAGAGTGAATTGCGAGACTACCAGCACGGCGCCGCCCACCTCGGCCACCGACAAATTCATCTTTTTCATTCCAGTCGGGCCGCCGTCATCTTCAAAAATGCGCAGGCCAATCGTCTTCTCAGCCAGGTAATCCGCGTCGGCGCGCGTATCTCCAACTCTCACGCCAAGCAGTACCAGCAATCCGAGGTCAATATCGCCCGTAATCTCGCCGTCCACCGCAACTTGGGCACGGCTAACGCGCTGCACGACCGCGCGCATTTAACGGCTCGCCTGTCCAAGCAGCGTCTCTTGTCCGGCAAGCGCCTGCCAGCGCCCATCGCGGTAGGTGAAGATGTCGGTGAATCGAACCCGGGCTACGACCTGGCCTGAAGTATCCACCAGCGTGGCAAGTCCACGGGTAAATGCGAAGTCACCCTCCACGTGCGCTCGGAGCTCAGCGAGCTGATTGGTGCCCGGTTTTTTGTGGGGAATGTGATCGAGCGTCTCCCGGCGCGAATGCAGAGATCCATCCACGTCGGCATCCTCAAATTCATCGGCCAGCATGCAGCCGACCGTATCGGCGTCCTGGCGGCTAAGTGCGGCGGCCCAGTTGTGTTCCAGTTCGATGAGCGCGGCCTCGGTCCTAGGTTGATTCTTTGGGCAATCGGCGGCAGGTGCGGAACACGCCAGCGCCAGCGGGACAGCTAGCAGCATTAAGATTTTCACGTCCAAATCGTGACATGAGTTCTACGATCTGAGCAAGCATGGTGACGTGACTTGTCCCTTCCAAACGCGGCGAAGCACCGGATTACCCATGGAAGGTGACGTGGCGTTGACCCCCACTACGCAACCTCCTACAATCCGAATGCTCTGCAAGCGAACTTATTTTCTGAGGATCCACGCATGCGATTGATTTCGATAAATAAACTTGCGCTTTTGTCCGCTTGGCTGATGCTGGCGGCGTCAGCCCTCGCGCAATCCGCCGCCCATCATGACGTGGTAATCAAAAATGCGACCATCATGACGGTGACGCACGGCACTATCAAAAACGGCTCCGTCTACGTCAAAGATGGGAAGATTGCAGCGGCTGGCGAGACTGTAAGCGCGCCCGCCAATGTCATCGTTATTGATGCGGGAGGGAAGTACCTCACTCCCGGGATCGTCGATTCGCACTCGCACATCGCGCTCGACGACGATGTCAACGAAGCGACCAGCCCCGTCACTCCACAGATGATGATGAAAGATGCCTTCGATTATCAGGACAAGGCCATCTACCGCGCCCTGGCCGGTGGCGTTACCACGTCCCTGCTGCTGCACGGATCGGCCAACATGATCGGCGGGCAGGCAGTCGTCATCAAGCATAAATACGGCGCCTCGCGCGATGCGATGCTGTTTCCCAACGCGCCCAGGTCGATCAAGTTTGCCAGTGGCGAGAATCCCAAACGCGTCTATGGCAGCCGCGATCAGCTGCCTTCGACCCGCATGGGAAATTTTGCCGTTCAGCGCGAGGCTCTCATCCAGGCGCAGGACTACATGCGCGAGTCGGATAACTATAACGACAAGATCAAGCGCGGAGATAAAGATGCCACACCGCCAAAGCACGACTTGAAGTTGGAGGCGCTAGCCGACGTTCTCCGCGGCAAACTCATGGTGCAGATTCACTGCTATCGCGCTGACGAAATGCTGACTGAAATAGCGATGGCCAAGGAATTCGGCTACAACCTTCGCGCCTTCCATCATGCCGTCGAAGCCTACAAGGTTGCGGATCAACTCGCCGCCAACAATATTGGTATAGCCACCTGGGCCGACTGGTGGGGCTTTAAGCAAGAGGCGTGGGACGCAATCCCATGGAACGCCGTCATTGCCATGCGCAAAGGTGTCCGCGTCGCCATCAAGAGCGACTCCGAGGATTACACCCGCCGCCTCAACCAGGACGCCGCCAAAATCATGCGTTACGGCGGAGCCACCGACGAAGAAGCCCTGAAGATGATCACGCTGAATGCCGCCTGGATTATCGGCATCGACGATCGCGTCGGTTCGATCGACGTGGGCAAAGATGCGGACTTAGTAATTTGGGACGGTTACCCGCTCTCCAGTTACGGCGTGCCCAACAAAGTTCTGATCGACGGCGATGTGTACTTCGATCGCGCCCTACCCGGACTGGGAATGACGCACTATAAGGAGGGAGAATAAATGCCTCTCACCACAAACCCTGTCATCCTGAGCGGAGTGGCGGTTGCGCGAAGCGCGGCGGCCGCGCAGTCGAAGGACCCCTACCCTCACCACAAAACCAAGCGCTCGATCAAGCCCGTGTGGAGCGGGCGCCCCCGCCCGCTGCCCTTGCTCTTGGTCTTGATTTTGATGTTGACCTTTTCGACGCCGGCATTCGCCCAGGACAAGCCCGTAGTCCTAACAGGCGGAAGGCTGTTAACTATTACCCACGGCGTGATTGAGAACGGTACAGTCGTTATGCAAGGTGGAAAGATCACTGCCGTCGGTGCAGCGAGTTCCGTCAATGTGCCAGCCGACGCGAAGGTTATCGATGTGACCGGAATGACGATCTATCCCGGGCTCATCGATTCCGAGACCCAGCTTGGCCTGACCGAGATTTCCGCCGAAGCCATGACCAACGATCTCGTCGAACTGAGCGACGAAATCATGCCGCACATGCACACCGCCGACGCTTTCCACGCGGAGTCGGTTCTGATTCCGGTGGCACGCATGAATGGCATCACCAATGCCATCGTCGCTCCCGAAAGCGCGGACACATTGCCCGGGCAGGATTCCTTCATTCAACTGGCTGGAGTCAATGCCACCGAGATGCTGCTGATCCGCGATAACGCCATGCCGCTCAATTTCACCGGCGACCAACGACGCAATAAGGGAGGCTTCGATAAACGCAAATATCCATCGACACGCATGGGGATGGCGGCGCAATTACGCCAGGCCTTCATCGATGCGCAAGACTACAAAGCAAAGTGGACGGACTACGAACGCAAGAAATCCGACGCGGCCCAGAATAAAAAGCCGGAACCCCTGGCGCCCAAACGCGACCTCAAGTCGGAGGCGCTGCTCCCATATCTCGAAGGCAAGAAAACCATCGTGCTCGCAGCGGAGAGCCCGAGCGATCTTGAGACCGCCGTCAATCTGGCCAACGAGTTCAAGCTGAAGTTTGTGCTCAACCACATCGCCCATTCGCAGCCCGTCCTCGACTACGTGGCCAGCCTCAAGGTGCCAGTCATCGTCGGACCGATCTATGAAGCTCCCAAGGAAGACGAACGCTACGACGCGGTCTACAGCCTTCCGGCGCAACTCTACAAACGCGGCGTGAAGATTGTTTTCGCCTCGTATTCCGCACACAATGTGCGCAACCTGCCCGACCAGGCAGGCTTCGCCACCGCCTTCGGACTTCCCTACGACGAAGCGCTCAAGGCCATCACCATCAACCCGGCCGAAGTCTGGGGAGTCGCCGACCACCTCGGCTCGCTCGATGTCGGCAAATCCGCCAACGTCGTGGTGGCGAATGGCGACCCTCTGGACGTGAAGACTGATGTGAAGCAGGTATACATCGGAGGACGCGCAATCCCGATGACGGATCGGCAGACGCAATTGCGAGACGAATATTGGAAATGACGAAATGACACAATGACGAGCAATATTGTCGACGAGCAATATTTTTCAACGAGCTAAATTTTCTACGAATTGGCAAACTCCGAGGGTACCCAGGTTTGACCCCGCTCCCCGCTGCCGGTTAGGATTCCGTAGTGATCTCGACGCGATTCCTTGCGCGACTTCCTTTGCATACTTCGCCAATCCCTTTTACACTACTAGTTTCGACTTCATACGATGCAATGACGAACGCACAGTCGTAAGTTCAGCAGTCGTAATTAAGCAAACGCGGCCCGCAATCCGGGTCCACGATTCCACAAGACTTAGAAACGAGGAGAACAATGGCAGCCGTTGATGAAAAAGTGAAACAGATTATCGTCGAGCAACTGGGCGTGGATGAGGGCGAGGTTACGCCCAGCGCTTCGTTCGTGGATGACCTGGGCGCCGATTCGCTCGACACGGTCGAGCTCGTGATGGCCTTTGAAGAGGCCTTCGATATCGAAATTCCCGACGAGGATGCGGAAAAGATTCGCACCGTCTCCGATGCCGTCGACTACATCGGCAAGCACGCCAAGGCGGGCAAGTAATTTGGCAAGGAATCTGGAAAGACGGGTCGTCATTACCGGCATCGGGCTGATCTGCTCGGTGGGCAATACCACCGGAGCGGTGTGGGAGGCATTACTCGCGGGCAAGAGCGGTGTCGATCGCATTACTGGGTTCGACGCCTCCGCTTTTGCCTGCCAGATTGCCGCCGAAGTTCGAAATTTTGATCCCTTCCGGTTCATCGAGAAAAAAGAAGTAAAAAAGATGGGCCGCTTCATTCACTTCGCCATCGCCGCCGCGGACGAGGCCATGAACATGTCGCAGCTTAAGGTCACCCCCGAAAACGCGGAGAAGGTTGGCGTGCACATCGGCTCTGGCATCGGCGGATTCGATGTGATCGAGCGCGAGCATAGCGCTCTGATCGAAGGCGGGCCGCGCAAGATTTCGCCTTTTTTCATTCCTGCCGCCATCGTCAATCTCGCCGCCGGGCATGTTTCCATGCGGTTCGGCGCCAAGGGCCCGAATGAAGCGACCGCCACCGCCTGCACCACCAGCGCTCACTCCATCGGCGACTCCTTCCGCATCATTGAGCGCGGAGACGCTGACGTAATGATCGCTGGAGGTTCTGAAGCCGCCATTACTCCCATGGGCGTCGGTGGATTCGCCGCCATGCGCGCGCTTTCCACGCGCAACGATGATCCGGCGCGCGCCAGCCGTCCCTGGGACAAGGATCGCGACGGCTTTGTGATGGGCGAAGGCGCTGGCATTCTCGTGCTCGAAGAACTCGAACATGCGCACCGCCGTGGGGCTCCTATCCTCGCGGAACTCATCGGCTACGGTATGTCTGCCGACGCGTTTCACATGACTCAGCCTGCGCCCGAACACGAAGGCGGCTTCCGCGTCATGCGCAACGCGCTGCGTGATGCGAACCTTGACGCTAGCGCTGTCGGCTACGTCAATGCCCACGGCACTTCAACTCCCCTCGGCGACACGCTCGAGGCGCATGCCATTCGAAATTTATTCGGGAATAAGATTCCGGTCAGCTCCACCAAATCCATGACCGGCCACTTGCTGGGCGGAGCTGGAGGTTTAGAGGCAGGAGTAACGGTGCTGGCGCTGCGTGATCAGATCCTGCCTCCCACCATCAACCTTGAGAATCAGGATCCGGAGACCGACAACATGGATTTCGTTCCCAACCGGGCCCGGAAAACGAATTTCGAATATGCGATGTCGAATTCGTTCGGCTTCGGCGGCACAAATGGCGCCCTGCTCTTCCGCAGATGGACGGAATAAAGCTGCACGGCGGCAACCCCGCGGCTCTAATCACGATTGCAGAAAATAAAGGGGCAGGGTAATGAAATTTGCCAGCCGATCCGTATTTTCTTCCGTAATTTCCCGTGCACGTCCTTCCGCACTCTTCTCGGCGATCACCACTTCCTTCTTTTTCTTTTGCCTCATGTCGAGGCCTTTACCGGCGCAGACGCCGCCTGCGGGCGACGATGGCTACTTCAAATATCAAAAGGTTATGGTGCCGATGCGCGACGGTGTAAAACTGGAAACGGTCATCCTGACGCCACGAAACCAGCAAGGGACCGTGCCGATCCTGCTCACCCGCACTCCCTACGGCGTGCCGCAGGCCGAGAGTTATACCGGATATCACGCCGACCCCAACAGCCTCGAAGCGGCCGGATACATCAGCGTCACGCAGAACATTCGCGGACGCTTCGAATCCGAAGGCGCGTTCGAGATGAATCGTCCTCCGATCTCCCTGAATAATTCCAAGGCCGTCGACGAGGTGACCGACGCATGGGACACGGTGGACTGGCTGGTGAAAAATGTGCCCGGCAACAACGGGCGCGTCGGTATTTATGGGACTTCATATCCCGGCTGGCTGGTGATGCAGGCGTCGCTCAACCCGCATCCCGCAGTGAAAGCGGCAATCGAGATGGCCTCGCCCGAAGACATGTTCCTGAACGATGACTTCCATCACAACGGAACCTTCCGCCTCAGCTACGGGTTCGAGTACTCCGCGCTGCTCGAGACTTCAAAGACCGAGAACAATCACTTCAACTTCGATCGTGGCGACACTTACGACTGGTATTTGAATTTAGGACCACTCTCTAACGCGGACGCAAATTACTTTCACGGCAAAATTCCGACCTGGGAAAACTTCGTCGCGCATCCGAATCGCGACGCTTTCTGGCAGCAGCGTGCGCTTACTACTTACCTCACTGAGCCGAAACTGCCAATCATCCACGTCTCCGGCTGGTGGGATCAGGAGGACATGGTCGGACCGCAAACGATCTACTCCACCCTGGAGAAGCATGACTCGCGCCACCTGAACTATTTCGTTGGCGGTCCCTGGAACCACGGACAATGGAACGGCTTCGGCTCCAGCCTGGGGCCGGTCCAGTTCGGATCGGATACCTCCCTCTACTACCGGCAGCAGATTGAGAAAAAGTGGTTTGCCTATTGGCTCCAGGGCAAAGGCTCCGCCGACTTTCCTGAAGCGCAGGTCTTTCAAACAGGCACCAACCGCTGGCAGAGCTATGACACGTGGCCACCGAAGGCCGTTACGCCGCGCCGCATTTACTTCCAGCCTGCGGGAAAACTCTCTTTTGATTCGCCCCGTAAAGACGCAAAGGATTATGACGAGTACATCAGCGATCCGGCGAACCCAGTCCCGTATCGTCCGCGCCCGGTGACGCCGACCTATCCTGGACCCGAGTGGCCGGTTTGGCTGGTGCAAGACCAACACTTTGTCGATCACCGTCCCGACGTTCTTACCTTTGCGACCGAGCCCTTGACAGAGAACCTGACGATTACCGGCGACCTGACTGCCGAGTTGTTTGCCGCCACCTCAGGCACGGACAGCGATTGGGTAGTGAAGCTGATTGATGTTTGCCCCGCCGAGGCTACTTATAACACGGCCACGCGGCAGCCCATGGCCGAATTTCAGTTGATGCTCAACGCGGAAATTGTGCGAGCGCGTTTCCGCAAAAGCATGGTTGAGCCGAAGCCCGTGCCGTCGCTCGCGCCACTGGAATACACGATCGATTTGCATTCCAATGACCATGTTTTCCGCAAGAAGCATCGGATCATGGTTCAGGTGCAAAGCACGTGGTTTCCGGTCTACGATCGCAATCCGCAGAGCTTTGTTCCGAACATTTTCAAGGCCAACGCCGACGACTATCAGAAGGCGACGCAGAGGGTCTATCATTCGCCGGAACGGCCTTCCGCCATTGTGCTGCCGTTGAACAGCGGCGGCAGCGTGCCAGACGATGCGCCCGACAGCTGTTATCTACCGTTAAAACTCCAGCAGAAAATCAGCACAGCTGCGCTTGACAGCTATACCGGCACCTATCAGGCGCCCGGCTTTTCTCGATTCACAATTGCGCGGGACGGCGATCAACTCTCGCTCGAATTTGCGGCGGAGAAATTCCCATTACTGCCGATCTCCGAAACGGATTTTTATGTCACGGAACTGAATCTCGAACTTAACTTTGCACCCGACAAGACTGGGAAGGTACAGGCGGTCGCTGTCCGCAACGCGTCGGGCCCCGCGCATGTCTCATACCGAATCTACGAGCAGTAAGAAACGAGAAATAAGAAACGACGAGAAGTAAGAAACGACGAAGTGAGAAACGACTGGCCGCCGCTATTCTTTCTTCATAGCGTCGATCATCACGTAAAGCTGATTTGCGTCCGTTACCTCGACGTAGGACTTGCCCGTATGTTTGTTGCTCACAATCCAGATCGTGGGAGTGTGATCGACGTGCAGACTCACGCCCAGGTCTTTGTCGGCCATCACCAGCGCCTTCAGCTTGCCATCGGGATCGATGACGAATGGCAGCGCAATCTTGTGTTGCGCGGCGAATTTCTCTTCAAACGCGCGCAGATTCTGGGGAGTGATCTCCATCTGATGCTCGAATACGGCTGCCCGAAATTCGTTCCCGATCTCCTTGGAATGAGTGTCGAAATAGCGTGCCATGATCGCCGCGTCCATCGACCAGTTGTGCAGCGGCAACGGAAAGTCGTGCTGCACCAGCGGAATTTTGTAGTTCCGCGAGGCCATTGCCAGCACCGGCGCCACCCGGCCGCATTGCGGACATTGCAGATCTTCGAAGACGACGATGGCAAACTGCGCGCCCTTTGGGGGACGGAGAGCCTCCGGCGCATCCTGCGCAAATGCCGGCAGGCTCAGCAGAGCCACAAAGGCAAGCACGACGGGCAAAATCGTAGTCCGTAAGATCGACACAAGGTGGGGCAACAGTCTGTGAATCTTCATATGTTTTGTTTGGATGCGCCTCGATCTGAGAATATTCTATCGTAACGAATTCGGGTAGTTCGCGCACCTGGATGGGCCTCTCTCACGCCACGCCTCGCCTCCCTCTGCAGCTCCGAGTATCCTCGTGCGATACTGAAATTTATGGCACTGCCTGATTTCACGCCGCGCCTGGGAAACGATCCCAAGTCGGTCGTCATTCATTTGACGACTGGGACGGGGATGGAGATTGAGTGGAAGGACGGCCACCGATCCGTCTACACGTTTGCGTTTTTGCGCGATGCCTGCCCTTGCGCGCTCTGCTCGGATGAGCGCATGAAGGCCGGGCGGAAGGCGGGCGAGGCGGCGAAGCTCGCCCTGGGAGCGCTGCCGATGTTCAAGCCGGCAGTGAAGGCGGCGTCGGCGGAAGCGGTGGGGAAGTATGCCTTAAGATTTGCATGGAACGATCAACACGATCTGGGAATTTATTCGTGGTTTTATCTGCGGGAAGTCTGTCCCTGCGCGGAGTGCGCGGCGGCGCGGGTATAGGCTGTCAGGTCTCAGCCTTTAGCCATCACTTATGACGATACGCATTCGGTTGGCGGAGCCTCGCGAAATTCCGCTGCTGCGGAAATTGATTGAGGCTTCAGTTCGCGGCCTGCAAGCGGGAGACTATTCGGCGACGCAATTGGAGATGGCGCTGCAGACGGTGTATGGCGTCGACACGCAACTGATTACGGATGGGACTTATTTTGCGGCAGAGGAGACGGAATCTTCAGAGTCTTCCCTGCTGGTCGGGTGTGGCGGCTGGAGCCGGCGGAAGACTTTGTATGGCGGCGATCATTGGAAGGAATCGGGTGCTGGCGGCAAGGATTCGTTGCTGGATCCGGCGAAGGACGCGGCTAAGATCAGGGCGTTTTTGTGCATCCGTCGTGGGCGCGGCGCGGGATTGGCGGAATGATTCTGGAGGCTTGTGAGCAGGCCGCTTGGGCGGCAGGCTTTCGGCGGTTGGAGATGGGAGCGACGTTGACGGGGGTTCCGTTTTATCGGGCAAAGGGATATGTGGAGTTGGAAGCGGTTGAGGCGCCGCTGGGGGATGGATTGACGCTGCCCATTGTACGGATGGGGAAGAGCAAGTCTGGTTGGGATTATTCGTAGCGCAGGGATTCGATTGGATCCAGGTTGGCGGCTTTCCAGGCGGGATAGATGCCGAAGACCAGTCCTACGGCGGCGGAAGCTACGAAAGCAAAGATCGACCAGTACATCGACATCGTGGCTGGGAGCGACGGAAACGCCACCGGAACCACGGCGGTGATGAGAGCGCCGAGGGCGAGGCCAATTACTCCGCCAACGGCAGTGAGCATGATCGCTTCGAGGGTGAACTGCACCAGGATGTCGCGCTTGCGGGCGCCCATGGCTTTGCGCACTCCGATCTCGCGGGTGCGCTCGGTCACCGAGACCAGCATGATGTTCATTACACCGACGCCACCGACGATCAGGCCAACGCTTGAGACTGCGAACATGAAGACGAAGATCATGCCTGTGATCTGATTCCACACGTCGGAAATCGAGTCTTGCGTAAAGATCGCGAAGTTGTCGGGCTTATCGGTGGGAACCTTGCGGCGGCGGCGCAGAAGTTCGCGCATTTCGTCCATGGCTTTCGGCATGTCGTCGTGCGAGGTGGCTTTGACGCTGATCCAGTATTGCTTCAATTCGGGATGCAGCGTGTGGAATGTGGTTAGCGGGAATGTGACTTTGTTGTCGTCGGGGTTTTTTCCTCCTCCGAACACGCTCTTGCGGATCTTCTCCACCCCGATCACGGTAAACAACTGGCCTTCGATGTTCAACTCTTTACCGAGCGGTTGCTCGCTGGGAAAAAGTTCTTCCGCAGTATCGTGGCCGAGGACGATCACGGAAGCGCGGCGCTCTTCATCGATATCGCTGAACCAGCGGCCGGAATCCAACACGACGTCAATGACATCTTTGTAAGAACTGGTGTCGCCTTCGAGAATCGTCTGCTTGGCTTTGCGGTCTTTGTATTTGACGGCATAGGTGCCCGTACCAAGTTCGGGATGGATGTATTGCACTCCGACCGAGACCGCTTTCACGTGCGGCAGATCCTGCATCGCCATGGCGTCGTCGAAAGTAAGTTCCTTGCGGGTGCGCATTTCTTCTGTCGGGCGGCCGAAGTTGAAGGGCTCCATATGAAAGGCGAAAATAATGTTGGAACCCAGGCTGGTGATAACCTGGCTGACGTTATCATTCAGGCCGCGCACGATCGATGAAATTCCGATGACGACGGCGACTCCGATGACGATGCCGAGGACGGTCAGGGACGACCGCAGTTTGTTGCTGCGGATCGTGTCGACCGCCATCTTCAGACCTTCGCCGAATTCGCCTTTGAATAGCATTGCTTTACAACCTTCTCACGACCCGAAACGCGGAGTGCGTAGAGAATATCTTTTTTACGTTTCAAAACGCAGCGCGGTGATCGGGTCTAGTATAGCTGCGCGTTTCGCGGGATAGACTCCGAAAAAAATTCCTACGCTTGCGGCTACGAAGACTCCAGCGAAGACTGCCCAGAGTTTAATCGTCGAGGGCATGCCGATGGCGAGGGTAACGCCTTTGGCAATCGCAATGCCGAAGATGACGCCGAGCGCGCCGCCGAGCAGCGCCAAGGTGACGGACTCGATCAGGAACTGGAGCAGGATGTCGCTGCCGCGCGCCCCCATCGCCTTGCGGATACCGATCTCCCGCGTTCGCTCGGTCACTGAAACGAGCATGATATTCATGATTACGATGCCACCGACCACGAGCGAGATGGCGGCGATTCCGATCATGGCGTAAAAGAATGTGCCACTGAAATTCGACCAGATACTGAGCAGGCTGTCATTGGTCTCGATGTCGAAATTGTCGTCGTCGCCCGGGCGGACATGGCGGCGGGCGCGCAGGACGGCGCGGGTTTCATCAATGGCTTCGTCGAAGCCGGCGCCGCTGGCCGCGGCTTTGCCGGAGATGCGCACGCTGGTGTGGGAGCCGTTCTGTTTCTGAAACGCCGTGATCGGCATGATCGCGTAGTTGTCCATGCTCTGGCCAAGAGTCTTGCCTTTACGTTTGCCGACACCGATCACACGATAAACCCAGCCGTCGATACGGACCTCCTTGTTAATAGGATCCATGCCCGGCATCAGGTTATCCACGATGTCCGGACCGACGACGACGACGGCGGATTTGTTCCTGACATCGATATCGTTGATCATGCGTCCCGCGGTGAGGTCGATATCAAGAATCGGTACCATGGTCGGGGTCATGCCGCGGACGATGGTATCGCTGATGGACTGCTCGCCATATTTAACGTGGCTCTGATCGTTGCGCAATTGAGCTCCCACCCATTCACAATGCTTGCAGGCTTCGAGAACCGCTTCGTAGTCCTCCATGGTGAGGTCTTTACGCTTTTCGCCCTCGAGGAATTTATCGATGTTGGTAACGGCGGGCGAAACTTTGAAGACGATGAAAACGTCAGCGCCGAGATTGAAAATCTTGGTCGCCACGTAGCCATTGATGCCATTCACAAACGTGACTACGGCAATCACAGCGGCCACTCCAATAACCACGCCGAGCAGGGTAAGAGCGGAGCGCAGTTTGTTCGCCCACAGCGACAGGAGTGCGATCTTGATGCCCTCGGAAATATGCATGGCTTGCGGTTCTCGTCGCGGTTCCGGGCAGTTCCGGGCACGGCGGGAGCGGTCTTCTCCAGATGAGTTTAGCAGGACGAGACGGGCGGGGCCGCCCTTAAGAAGGTAGACAACGCGACCGTGTTATGTGCAAAGCGTTTCGCCGTCAGCAGTTTGGTAGCCGGGCCGGGCCCCGGCGCTCCACCACCTCGCCTTCTACAAGTCGCCGGAAGCAAGGTTCGTCGAAAGCTTCACGGAAACAAATGCCGCCAGCAGGGCCAGCACGGTCCAGATGGCCGCAGACTCGATGCCCCCGTGGACTAGCGGAGGCACTACGGATGGCAAGGACATGGAAAACTGTGGCAACAATGCTTTACCCGGGTGCAGCAGCGCTGAAGCTATCGCAATCAACACCAATGACAGCGCAATGCCGACAACCGCCAGGCCAGGTAGAGCGCGCTTCCAGGGAAACGGAATTGGTGGCGGAGCTGCAGCCTCGCGCCGAACCGCATCCATGACGGAGACTGCGAAGCCCGAGGACGGAAGGATTTCCTCTTCGCGGGAAAGAATGCGATCGAGTTCAAGGTCTTTAATCGATGGTGGGATCAATCGTCTCATCAGGCCTCCTTCAAGCGGGGTATCGCCAATAGTTGTGGAAGTTTGCCGCGCAGGATTTCCCGCCCGCGAAACAATCTCGCCTTGACCGTGCCCACGGGTAGGCCCAGACTTCGAGCCGCGGCGCTAACGTCCATGTCGTGAAAGTAAAACAGAATCAAGGCTTCGCGATACTTCGGCGGCAATGCAATTACCGCGTGCCGTACTGCCAGGTCGCGATCTCGTTCTTCGAGACCTCCGTCAGAAGAACGCCCGTCTGGAGGTTCAGGGATATCTCCAAGCGACACCGTTCTCGCCGGGATGCGACGCAGTTCCGAACGATAGAGGTTGATGGCCACCGCAAAGAGCCAGGTAGAAAAAGCCGCCTCCTTGCGCCATCGGCCGAGTCCGCGGTAGGCGCGCAGAAACGCTTCCTGCGCCATTTCTTCAGCGCGGCCACGATCATGACAGAAACGGTAGGCCAGGTTAACCAACGGAGTCTGCCAGCGCCGGACGATCCCTTCAAAGGCGGAAGTGTTCCCCGCCAGGACTCTTTCCACATCGGCCTGATCGTCGCCGGCGCTCACCCTGAACCTGCCTCAACGGTATGACACGGAGAATCTGCGGACGGTTGCATTATTTCAAGAAATGCATTCGGACGAAGAAAATGCAACCGGAACCTCGGCCGGATGGTCCTACCGATCGAAAGCAGCCTGACGTGACCGGAAACACTTGAAGGAGCTGACCATGGCATTCGATGTGGATAGCAACACCGTTGGGGTCGTAGCACTCGCGATCCCTGTGATCGGAAGCGTTGCCCTGTTCTCTTTCCTATCCGTCGCCGTATGGTCGGATTCGCGCCGCAAAGAGAGAGAGGAATACTACAGGAGCGAAACACTGAAAAAAATCGCGGAGAGCTCGGGCGAGGGTGCCAAGGCCGCAATCGAACTGCTGCGCGAGCAGAATAAGAACTTTACGAGACGCCGCTTCGAAGGCATGAAGCTGGGCGGATTGATCACCGCTGCCGTCGGCATCGGCGTCATGGTGCTTCTGCGTGGACTGGTGCACGATGAGCCAGTCTATCTCGCCGGATTGATTCTAGTGCTGGTCGGCTTCGCCCTGCTGGTATACACGTACTGCCTCGCACCCAAACCGGTGGAGTGAGAGAACGCGCCATCAGCGTGCAGCATCCGCCGCACTGCTGCACTACGCCTGCACTATAATGGATGGGTTGGCAGCCGGACCGGACGGTCGCTGTCGAGAGACAGAGGAAAGTCCGAACTCCGCAGAGCAGTGTGCCGGATAACGTCCGGGAGGGCCCCCGTGCTTCTATAGGCGGGATCGTTCGACGGAAAGTGCCACAGAAAACATACCGCCTGGACCGCAAGGTTCAGGTAAGGGTGAAAAGGTGCGGTAAGAGCGCACCGCCGTCGCAGTAATGCGGCGGGCAGGGCAAACCCCACACGGAGCAAGACCAAATAGGGAGGGATTTCCGGGTAGGCTTTCGGGTCTGCTCGGAACGCGTGCCGGCTCGGCGCGCCACGACCTCCGGGTAGGTCGCTTGAGCCCCGCAGTAATGCGTGGCCCAGAGGAATGACCGTCCTGCCGGCAACGGCAGACAGAATTCGGCTTACAGGTCCGGCTGCCACAAGGTTTTATTTTCAATCACTTACTGGACGCCGTGTCCCGTTGTGACGCCGGTGTGACGCAGTTGAGCGGTATCGGACGGAAGCTCGGTTCTCGTTTGCTTGAGAATCGCCTTGCGCATGAGGCCGAAAAAGGGCCAACTTCACTACAGGCGAAACTTCCAGAACGCTGCACTGAAACACTTGATCCCAGTCTCAGTGGAAAGAATGACGCCACCTTCGCGTAGCCTACCCCCTGCGGAAAACCCGCCACCCACTGCGAAAAAGAACTGACAATCCCCAGAAAAGGCGTGGTGTGTAGACTGCTTTCTCGCTTCCTCTACGGACACACAGGGACGTCCGCAAGGTGTGAGATTATTCCTTGATCGAGTTCTGGCAGTACTCAAGGTGATGATGGCTTTACGTGAACGAATCTGATCCCAAACTTTTGGACCTGCAATCTGCTCTTGCTGAGGTGCAGCGCCTACGGGAAGAAAATGTTCGTCTGCGAAGTTTTTTGCAAGAGCACGGCATACAGCTTCCGGTGGTGCAGCCCCCGAACGGTATTCCCGTCACAACGAGCACCCAACCAAGTGCGCATACCCCTGTCTTGAAAGCTGAACAACGCATTGCTTTGTTCCGGAGCCTCTTCCACGGCCGCGACGACGTTTATGCAGTTCGCTGGGAGAACGCCGACGGGCGATCTGGGTACATGCCCAAGGCAGATCGTGACTGGAAGGCCTATCTTCGCGCCAGAGACGAGGATCGCAAGAAGGTTGACCGCCAGACTCGGAAGTTCAGACCGCTGACTGACGAGGTGGTCCGTGGGCACCTCGTCGGAGATAACACCGTCGGCATTTATCCGCTGCTGCAGGATGAGACCTGCTGGTTCCTCGCGGTCGATTTCGATAAGAAGACATGGCAAAAGGATGCTACTGCGTTTCTGGCCGTATGTGGCGAACTGAAAGTGCCAGCGGCACTGGAGCGTTCGCGCTCAGGCAACGGTGGCCACGTGTGGATCTTCTTCGACCATCCAGTTCCCGCAAGCACCGCGCGAAAACTGGGCTGTTCAATCCTGACTCGGGCCATGGAGTCCCGTCACCAACTTGGATTGGATTCATACGACCGCTTCTTTCCCAACCAAGACACCATGCCAAAGGGCGGACTTGGCAACCTAATCGCGCTGCCACTGCAAAAGCTTCCGCGCGCAGATGGAAACAGTGTCTTCATAGATGCGGGGTTTCGTCCATATGATGATCAATGGACCTTTCTGGCGGGCGTGAAACGGATGCCCGTTTCTGCTGCTGACGCCGTCGTGCTGGAAGCTCAACGAGGTGGGGACCTTATCGGAGTGAGAATCAGCTCTGCGGAAGATGAGGGACAAGACCCTTGGACTCTGCCGCCATCCCGAAAGCGAGCAGAGCGTCCAATGCCAGGCCCCCTTCCGGTGCAGGTCCGAATTGTTCGCGCCAACCTTTTGTATATCGAAAAGAAGGATCTTCCTTCCGCAATGCTCAACCGGTTGCTTCGCCTTGGGGCATTCCAGAACCCCGAATTTTACAAGGCGCAGGCGATGAGGCTTCCCACTTTCAACAAGCCACGAGTTATCGCCTGTGGCGAGGAACTCGCTAACCACATTGCCCTACCACGCGGCTGTCTGGTGGAGGTTATCGAGTTGTTGAAAACGCACCGCATCAAGCCAGAAGTCAGTGACGAACGGTTTGTTGGTCGTCCGATCGAGGTAGAGTTCTCCGGCCGACTGCGTCCGTTACAGCAGGATGCCGTTGATGCGTTCGTGCAGCACGATGAAGGAATTCTCTGTGCTCCCACGGCTTTTGGCAAGACGGCTGTGGCAGCATGGCTGATCGCGGCAAGAAAGGTGAACACTTTGGTGTTGGTACATCGTCAACAATTGTTAGACCAGTGGCATGCGAGGTTGGCAATGTTCCTCAACCTTCCCGCCAAGTCAGTCGGACAAATCGGAGGAGGGACGACAAAACGCAGTGGCTGTGTGGATATTGCCATTCTTCAAAGTAGCCTCGACAAGGAAGGGGTGAAAGACTTCGTGGCAGAGTATGGTCAAGTGATTGTTGACGAGTGCCACCATCTATCGGCGTTTACCTTTGAGCAGGTGATGAAGCAGGTGAAAGCGAAGTACGTCGTCGGACTGACAGCAACTCCCGAGCGAAAAGATGGACACCATCCCATCATCTATATGCAGTGCGGTCCGATTCGATTCAAGCTCAGCGCCCGCTCGATGACGGCAGCTACCCCTTTCGAGCACGAGGTAGTTCCTCGGTTGACAGACTTTTGCTTGCCACCTGAGCAAACCGATATGACGATTCAGGAAGTGTACGCCGCACTCGTCGATGACCGCGTCCGCAATGAATTGATCCTTACCGATCTCGTCCAGGCAGCCGTAGACGGGCGTTCACCGTTGCTTCTTACCGGCAGAACAGAGCACTTGAAATACTTCGAAACGGAGCTTGCTGGCAAGGTGAACAACGTGTTTACGCTGAAGGGTGGCATGGGCAAGAAACAACGACGATCGACAGCAGAGGCAATTGCGGCTGTGCCCGAGTGCGAACCGAGAGTCATTCTGGCGACCGGCAGCTACATAGGCGAAGGATTCGACGACGCTCGCTTGGATACACTCTTTCTGGCAATGCCCATTTCCTGGAAGGGAACGCTACAGCAATACGTAGGGCGTCTCCACCGACTTCATGATGCCAAGCGTGTTGTGCGAGTCTACGATTACGTGGACTCCAACGTCCTTATGCTGGCGCGAATGTATGCGCGTCGCCTGAAAGGGTACAACATGATCGGCTACACGATCCGGGACGCCAGCAACGAAAGGGTCGTTCTCTCAGCAGGTTGAAAATCGATCTCCCAAAGAGCCCTTTATCAACGGAGAAACATGACGAAGCGGAACAGTCGCCCGGCGATTCTGCATCTGCGGAAGCTGAAAGGCGAGTCTGGGACTAATCTCCCTTCACTCAGCAAGGCGAGGCTTAAGGAACTGATCGAACAAGCGATCGTGGATGCTTACGGCGAAGAAGAACAAGCAGGCGGTTTTTTCACCATGATTGAGGAGCACCTAGCGTTGCCGTTCCCTGTGAAGGTCCTCGGCGTCGATGCTGAGGTAGAGAAAGTCGACATGACGCTAGATGGCCAAATTGTAGCCATTTGCCGTCGAGGCAAAACGCGCCAGAAGATCCCAATCCTAGACTTGCCTTTGCCAATGCCGGCACCGGCGGGCGTGGAATGGATTGTCGCTTATCGCCACTGGCGCCGAGGGTCCTGGTGAGCGAATACCAGTACTACGATTTCCGCGCAATCGACCGTCCGCTGACCAAAAAAGAGATGGCCGCGCTACGTTCCATCTCGACGCGGGCCGCAATTACCACAACGAGCTTCACGAACCACTACGAATGGGGAGACCTGAAAGCCAATCCGAGCAAGCTGCTGGAGAAATATTTTGACGCTTTTGTCTACTTCGCGAACTGGGGGACGCATGAGTTCTATATTCGCCTCCCGCAGGAAGCGGTTGACTACAAGTTGCTCAAGGCCATGATCCCAGGCGAGACCGTACGTGTGCGAAGAACCGCGAGATTCGTGATCGTTGAATTTGGATGTGAGTCGGAGTGGGATGGCGAGGACGACGGGACCGGATGGATGGCCTCCCTGATGCCTCTGCGCTCAGACCTGCTTCGCGGCGACCTCCGATGCCTGTATCTCGGCTGGCTTCGCAGTGCGCAGGATGGAGGACTTGATGAAGATGAAACGGAGCCGCCCGTGCCTGCAGGCTTGCAAGAATTGTCCGGTTCCCTCGATGCTCTGATCGAATTCCTCGAAATCAACGAGGATCTCGTTGAGGTTGCAGCACAGGCTTCAAAACCACTCGCGGCTGGACCGAGCCGCAAAGAGCTGTCCGCATGGATTCGAGGTCTGCCGGAAAAGGACAAAAACGAGTTACTCATTACTGCGGGAGTGGAGTCGAGTGAACTCTGGCGAAGCAATCTCATGCGGCGTTTTCAGCGTCAAAACTCTCAACACTCTTCGCAGACGGTTGCAACGGCCCGGCGCAGTGCAGGCGATATCCTGGCCGTGGCCCACGCGCGAGCGAAGGAAAGAATCCGGCGGCTGAACGAACAGCGCGCGGCAGAAGAGGCAAGACGAAAGGCCCAGGACGAGGCCAACCGAGCTCGCTATCTCGATCAACTAGCGCGACGCGAACCGGAAATCTGGGAGCAGGTCGCCGTACATATCCTGAAGCGGCAGCCCAATGACTATGCCAGGGCAGTTGGCTTGCTGACCGACTTGCATGATCTCGCAGTCCGCCGGGGCAAGAGGGCCAAATTTCAGATGGAACTTGAGAAGATCCGGCAGACACACGCCGCCAAGGAGAGTTTCTTGCGTCGACTTGCCAAGGCAAACTTGTAGGTAGGCTGATCGCGACTACCCGCAAACAATCGTCTCGAACCGCCCATTGTGACACCGGTGTGACGCAAAACCTACCATCACTGCCAAAGTTGACATCATTGACACTCCACGGCGACTGATTCTAAATAAGTTGTTTGTCCGCTGCCCAAGCAAACGCGTCACACCGGCGTCACAACGAGATGTGCTGCGGTATTCGGAAGCTGGAACGCGCGTCAGCTCTGCTTCGGCAGGAACAACCCGTTCACGGACGTCGACTGGCTCCATCCATTACCCCTCACCGGAGATCACGTGAGCAATTCGCCGCAGGTACTCATTGGCGTAGTCGCCGAGGGACAGAATCACAATCAGGCGTGCTTTCGCTCGACTCAGCGCGACGTTGATCAATCGAGGCCCTTCGACAGGATGCCCCAGTAATCTCCCGCCAGTCGCGATCACTGGATCGAAAATAACAGTGTGATACTCGCTCCCTTGCGCCCTATGCACGGTGCTGACCGGGACCTTGGCCTGTCCAGCATTTCGGAGAAAAGTTTTGATCAGCCCTCGCTGTGCTCGATAAGGAGTCAAGACGAGCACGTTCTCCTCACCGACCTGGCCGGCGAGAGAAGGAACGATCTGTCCGATATACTCGGCGGACTTGTAGCGTGTGCCAATGCCATATTTCGTCTGTTTGAAGTCGCCTTCCGCAGGGCACTTTTCGAGGTGTACGCGGTCGGCACCCATCCCGGGGACGAACTGCGTACGTCGCTCCGCACACCACTCCACGTCGGTTGCGCACTTCTCGGCGACGATCAACTCCCCGTCATAGAACACGTGGCTAACGATGTCACAAATTTCTTCGGCCATACGGGACTGTTCATTCAAGAAGCAGCGGTTCTGCGGGTTCATGTACTTAAACATTGATACGCCAAGCCACTTCGTTGCATCGGGACGCGCTGACCGCACGATCGGTGCAAGCTGCTTGTGGTCGCCGGCGAAGAGGACTCGCTGGCCAAGCGGCGCCAACGCCAACGCATGGGGCAGGCTGACTTGGCTGGACTCGTCGAACAAGATGAGGTCGAATGGTCGACGAGCCCGCAGAGCACTGTACGAAAAAGATGCTCCGGTCGTGGTCATCGCCGCCACTTGCGCCTGATCGATGGGCTTCGGTATCTGTGCTCGAAGAGCGCTAATCTTGTCTTTCCAGGTGGCATATGCTGCCGCATTGCTTCGGTCCGGCATCTGCGTTTCGAGCTGAGCAATCCGTCGAACAAGATCGCTATCAACAACTGGTAATAAGTGTTCGCGGCCTTTGTAGTTGCCGGCGATGAAATGGGTTCCGATTCGTTTGCACCGCTGGCGCAATCCGTGAGCCGCGGGATCGGTCCGCTCGAGTTCTTCCAGACGGCGGTCGACCGACAGCAATGCAATGTCGACCGCCCAGTTCGTCGTCGAAAGCAGTAAGATTCTCGCTTGCGGCCTTTGATGCAGGTACGAGGCCAATATCGCTCCCACCGTATAGGTCTTCCCGGTGCCCGGCGGTCCCCAAAGGAACCCGAACTCTCGATCCAGCAGCCCAAATGCCTGTCTTTGCCTATCCCTCAATTCGGGGAAGCCTGGTACCGAACGCACATCGGGGAGTGGGGAGTAATTCAGAGCGGTGACTTTTTCAAGCCAACCAAGACTTGCCTCGGCAAAGAGCGGTGATTTCCAAATGTCCCTCAGAGCCTCCAAATATCGCGGGGTGTGAAGGACGATCTGGCCGCCTTTACGGGGTGGTGGGCCACTGAGATACCGGATGTTGATTTGGTCGTGTTCGGCAGAGACGGAGAGGACGTCAGCTGTTCCTTTGGGCGGCCCCGGCCAAGCCGCCGCGGCGCCCTCGAGGCTCTCGTCCAGTCCGTGAGAAGAATCTGCCGAATTGATGAATATCTTAAAAAGCGCTGCGCCATCCGGTTTCACCTCGGAAACAGTGAACTTTAGCGGCCCGCCGCTTACTCTGAGCTCGTCTTCGAGGGCATCGATGATTTCGCGCTGCGACGTGAATTCTCGACGCTGCATAACAGGGCTCCGGAGACCATGGTAAACCTGGGCCAGGGTGGCGAACGACAACCCACAACGGCCCTTATACACCACGCCACAGTCTTCGCTATGGCGGCCGAATGAAGGAGTCAAAGGAAATCGCCGGACGCTGTGTGCGCCCGCGGTTGAAGCCCGCACGAGCAAGCAGAACAGTAACCTCGCCGAGTGCAGGGTCGATCCGTAGAAATGGCTATGACTTCTCGCCGTCGACTTGCCAAGGCTAACTTGTAAGTAGGCTGATCGCGACTACCAGCAAACAATCGTCTCGGACCGCCCATTGTGACGCCGGTGTGACGCAAAACCTGCCAACACTGCCAAACTTGACATCATTGACAGTTCACGGCGACTGATTTCAAATAAGTTGTCTGTTTGCAATGCAGTCCGGCGAATTCGGCTTACAGGTCCGGCTGCCACAAGATATGAAAGTGCACATTTCAGACGTTACCGCATGACACTGCAGGTGCACCCACCAGCCAAGTTCTGCTACCATCACCGTTTGGTGAGGTGGCCATGCCCCAATTTGTGATCGAGCGCGAGATCCCGGGCGCCGGTAATTTATCGGATGCGGAACTGCAGGCAGTCGCCAGAAAATCGGTAGGCGTGCTGAAAGACATGGGACCGGAAATTAAGTGGCTCCACAGCTACGTCACCGGCGACAAAGTCTATTGTGTATACCTGGCGCCCGACGAGGAAACGGTTCGCGAACACGCGCGTCGGGGAGGCTTTCCGGCGAATCGAGTCTCGGCGGTGCGCCGCCTGATCGACCCCGGCACCGCAGATTGAGTTAAGCAGAGTTTTGAGTCCGAAGACCCGCGTCGCCGTCGAGCGCCTCACGGACGGCTTGCTCGACCGGCATCGCCCAGCCTTCCATCCACGCCGTCAGACCTGCTGCATCGCCAAGCGCTCGGCGCGCGAATTCCAAGGCCTTCTCCAGCCTTGGTTGTTCGGTCGGCGTGAGCGGCGCGCCCAATCGTTGGCGAAGAGCGGCGGCGGCTCCTGCGAGGTGCAGCGACTGCGCGGCATTCGATTGGGCCGCTGCACTTATGGCGAGAGATTCGAGCGCTCTCGCGATGCCACGTTTGTATCCCAGCTCCTTGAACATTTCGATGCTTTCGCCATAAAGACGGCGACCCTCCGCATCGTTTCCCTGATCGCAGCTTAAACTTGCCAGATCAGAGAGAGCGCTGGCAATTCCCCAGCCGTCTCCCAATTGGCGGAACGCAGCGAGACTCTGTTCGCAAAATGAGCGCGCGGCTGCCAAGTCCGTTTTTTCCCTGGCCACGTCACCCATATAGTTGAGTGTCCTGGCCACGCCTGCTCCATCTCCAGCTTTGCGGAACATGGTCAGGCATTCGTCGTAAAGTGAGGAAGCGCGCGCATATTCGCCCTGCAACTTCGTGACGCCGGCGAGGTTGCTGAGGGCGCGCGCGATGTCCGCGGAATCGCCGAGGTCCTTCCAAATCGCAACGCAGCGTTCGAAGAGTAAAGATGCCTGGGGCAGTTCGCCACGATCGCGAGCATTGACCGCCAAAGCATTGAGGGCGACGGCGACACCGCGGCTATCATTAAGTTCGAGGCAGCTCTCAAGACTGTCTTCGAGCAGTTGCCGGGCCGCGGTGTAATCGCCCTGTTCACCGGCTAGAACGGCGGCCGCGAAGAGCAGGCGAGCACGCAGCTTGGGACGCGCCGCGGTTCCTTCCAGCGCCAGCAGTCGGGTAATCGCGTCACGGCCCTCGGTGAGATATTCCCGGGTTTCCCAGAAGCGAAACAGGGCCGCGCCGAGGCGGAGCCCCCACTCGGCGTCCCCGGTTTTGATCAGATAATCGAGCGCCAAGCGGAAGTTGTCGTGCTCAACCTCAAATCGGTCGAGCCATTCGGGGTGAGCCACCACGTCCTCAGCGCCCTCCTCGGCAAGCACGAGGTAGTAAGCAGCATGGGCGCGGCGAGTCGCAGATTCATCGTCGCTTTCCGCCAGCCGTTCCAGTGCATACTCGCGGATGGTGGAGAGCATAAGGAATCGCGTTTCCGCATCCACTTGTTCCACCTGCTGCGCCAGGCTCTTGTCCACCATGGAAGCCATGCCGTCGAGTATGTCGAGGCCCAAGTCGCTCTTGGTATCGCACACCGCTTCCACGCCTTCCAGCGTACAACCGCCGGTGAACACGGAAAGCCTCCGGAAGAGAGTCTGTTCAGCGGCATTGAGCAAGCCATAACTCCAGTCCACGGTGCTGCGAAGAGTTTGTTGCCGGGTCGGCAGGTCGCGGGCGCCGCCGATCAACAGGTTCAAACGGCTCTCGAGGCGCGCCAGCATGGCCGCCGGCGAAAGCAGCTTAATGCGCGCCGCCGCCAGTTCGATGCCCAGAGGCAGGCCATCCAGGCGAGCGCAGATGGCCGCCACCGCGGGTGCATTTTCCTTGGTGAGCACGAACTCGCGCTTTACCGCCTGCGCGCGTTCCACAAAAAGCGCAACCGCTGGAAGCCGCGAAAGCACTTCCAGCGGCGGAATCAATTTGAGATCGGGCAGCGCCAGAGGTGGCACCGGGAATTCATGTTCGCCATAAACATGAAGCGGCGCTTGGCTTGTGACCGCCACTTTGAGCTTCGAGCCAGTAGTGAGCAGCTGCGTTATCACCGGCGCGGCGGAGACCAGGTGCTCGAAGTTGTCGAGCAACAGAAGCGTCGGCTGATCCAGTCCGCTCACATATTCTTTCAAACTTTCCTGCAAGCTCTCCTGCGACGACCGATTCGTGGTTTCGCGCACTCCCAACGCTTGCGCAATCGTGGAAGCGATCAAAGCTCGATCGCTGACCGCCGACAGCGGGACGAAGCAAACACCCCCCGGAAACTCGGCGGCGACATCGCTCGCTACCTGCAGGGCGAGTCGAGTCTTCCCGATACCGCCTGGACCGGTAAGGGTTACGAGCCGCACATCCGCGCGGCTCAAGAGCTGACGGAGGGCGGTCTCTTCGTGTTCGCGTCCGATGAATGCCGTCCGTTGCACCGGCAGGTTGCTGGGACGAGACTCCGAAGGGCGCGTGGACGCCTCGGCCAGACGATCGCGCACCGCGGCGAGGTCCCGAGCCAGGTCATGGGTGGAGGCGTAGCGCTCTTTGGGGTCCTTCGCCAGGCAGCGCTCCACGATCCAAACAAAGGGGGCAGGCGCTGGCAGCATTCTGGCGCCGAGACGCTCCGGTTCGTCGCGAAGGATCGCCGCCGTGGTCTCCGCATGCGTCTTTTTCCGGAATGCGGGAAACCCAGTGACCATTTCGTAGAGCACCGATCCGAAAGAAAACTGGTCGGAACGAAAATCAACTTCGCCGCCTGTGGCTTGCTCCGGTGACATGTAGCCGACCGTGCCCAGCACTGTTCCCTGCTCCGAGATGCTGGTCGAAGCATCCGAATCCGAGGTAGGATCAACCCCAAGCAGTTTCGCCAGACCGAAATCCAGAACTTTGGCCGTCGCGTCGCCAGAAACCATCAGATTTTCCGGCTTCAAATCGCGATGCACGATTCCAATCGCGTGCGCTTTGGCGAGAGCGTCCGCAATCTGCGCCCCGATGGCGACAGCTTTGCGAAATGGAATCGCCCCCGTGGCCAACAATTCCCGTAACGTCTCCCCAGTCACCAGTTCCATGGAGATGTAGCGCGTGCCGTTCACGTGACCCAGTTCATAAATCGTGACGATGTTTGGATGATTGAGCGCGCACGCGGACCGGGCTTCCTGCTCGAACCGCGACAAAGCCTCCGGTTGAGAACACCGCTCAAGCGAGAGAGTCTTTATGGCGACCTCACGTTCGAGGCGAGTGTCCTTGGCGCGATAAACCTCACCCATGCCGCCCGCGCCCAATCGCTCGAGAATTTCGTAATTTCCGAAGCGCGTGCCCGGCAACAATGTGGACGGCAGGGATGATGATGATGGAGTTTCCGGCGGGTTCATGGACCTCGGTGTAGCGCAGCTATCGCCCAAGATTGGCCGCTGCATCATTTGCTCTGAATTCGTGCTCGCCGCCACGGGCAACTCCGCAGCAGCACCCCTGAGTGCGTTTATAATACCCCAGATCTCAGGAGAAGATTCATGGATGTTCGATCGTTGCAGCGCCCGCTGAAAGACCGATACCGCCAAGACCCGAAGAGTTCCCTGATCACCCTGACCGCGCGCGGCACTCAGGCGGACGCGCCCATCGCTTGCTCGATCGACTTGGGGCGCGCGATCTACAATGCGCAAGCGCACCAGGGCGTTGGCGGAGCAGGTACTGGAGCCTGCTCCGGAGACCTGCTGTTGGGTGCGCTCGCTGCCTGCGCTCAGATTACTTGCCAAATGGTAGCCGCTGCCATGGGAATACCTACCGAGGCCATTGATGTAACCGTCGAGGGTGATCTCGACCTGCAAGGAACCTTGGGAATATCGAAAGACGTCCCTGTCGGATTTCAGAGCATCAGAGTCATTTTCGACGTCCGCGCCCCGCGAGCAACAGAGGAGCAGCTCAATGCGTTGCAGGCGAAAACAGAACAGTATTGCGTGGTGATGCAAACCTTGCAGAGTCCGCCGAAGATTGAGCATACATGGGCGTAGCGCTGATCGCCGAGTATCGAGCGTGGGGTCAGACCAATCAGTATTTTCTTTGATGGAGGCCAACCAGGGAATCGAATGAAGCTCAGCCGTTATCTGCTTGCGTTTTTTGTTTCGCTTTACTGCTTCGCGGCTTTTTCTGTGGATGTGTGCGTGGCGCAACCCGCGCCCGCTCCCGTTCCGAAGACCGTGGTCATCCACGCTGGGCGCCTGCTCGATGTGAAAACCGGGAAGATGCTCACCAATCAGACAATCCTGATCGAGGGTGACAGGATTGCTCGCGTTGGTTCAGACGCACAAGTTCCAGCGGGCGCGCAGGTGGTCGATCTATCGGATGCCACCGTGCTTCCGGGATTGATTGATGCGCACACGCACATCACCTACACGCCTGATTTTGGATACTCGCGGCTCGCGATCTCGGTGCCGCGCCAGGCCCTTAACGGAGCGCGCAATGCCCGCGTCACGCTGGACGCTGGTTTCACGACTATCCGTAATGTGGGTGCCAGCGATTTCACCGATGTTGCTCTGCGGGATGCCATCAATGCGGGGGACGTTCCGGGACCGCGAATGCTGGTCAGCGGGCCGGCACTGAGCATTACCGGCGGCCACTGTGATGACAATCTGCTGCCGTATGAGTGGCACGTGCAGGCGGAAGGCGTGGCCGACGGCGTCGAGGCCGTTCAGCACAAGACGAGAGAGATCATCAAGTATGGCGCCGATCTGATTAAGATCTGCGCTACTGGCGGCGTGCTGTCGCACGGAGATAATCCGCAGGCGTCGCAGTTTACGCTCGACGAGATGAAGGCCATCGTGGCCGACGCTCACCGTCTGGGCCGCAAGGTTGCGGCGCACGCACATGGCGCCGAGGGCATCCGCTGGGCGTCGGAGGCGGGAGTCGATTCGATCGAGCACGGTTCGTACATTGACGATGCGGCCATCGCCACTATGAAGAAGAACGGAACATATCTGGTGCCGACGCTGTATCTCTCCGACTGGTTTCTGGCAAACGCGGAGAGGATCGGAACGCCGCCCGAACTGATTGCCAAGGGACGCGAAGTGATGCCCGCGGCGCGCAAGAATGTCGCGCGCGCGTTTGCCGCCGGAGTGAAAGTTGGCTTCGGCACCGATGCTGCCGTGTATCCGCATGGACTCAACGCGCATGAATTCGCGGTGATGGTGAAACTCGGGCTGACCCCGCTGCAGGCAATTCAAGCAGCAACGATTAATGATGCCGATCTGCTGGGATGGTCGGACAAGATCGGGACGATTGAGCCGGGCAAATGGGCCGACATCGTTGCTGTGGACGGCGATCCTCTGGCCGACGTAACCACGCTCGAGCGCGTCAAGTTTGTGATGAAGGGTGGCGAGGTGGTCAAGAATCTGTATGTGAAGTAAATCGGATTGCGACGTCGAGAAAACAATAGCTTAAGCACGGCGGACACAGGGGAACATGGGGAAGCCTATTCTCTGAATTCTTCTGTGTCCCGTGCGTTATCGGATTAATGATTTTTTTCTAGTTCCGTTACAATCCCCCGGTGACTCTCCAACTGCAGATTGAAGCCACTCGCCGCTCGGCCCGCGCCGGCAAATTGATCACGCCGCACGGAGAGGTTGAAACGCCTGTTTTCATGCCGGTTGGAACGCTGGCTTCGGTGAAGGGCGTTTCGCAGGATGTGCTGGAAGAACTGGGCGTCCAGATTCTGCTCAGCAATACCTATCATCTTTATCTGCGGCCTGGAGTCGAAACCGTCCGGCAGATGGGCGGGCTGCATCGATTCATGGCGTGGGATCGAGCCATCCTCACCGACTCCGGCGGGTTTCAGGTTTTCAGCTTGACGGATCTTCGCAAGGTCAGCGAAGAAGGTGTGGCGTTCCGCTCGCATCTGGATGGGTCACCGCACTTTCTCAGTCCTGAAAAAGCCATGGAGATTCAGATCGGGCTGGGCGCTGACATCATCATGGCTTTTGATGAATGCACTGAGTATCCGGCGGAGCCCCGGCGCGCCCGCGATTCGATGGAACTGACCCTGCGCTGGGCGGCGCGCTGCAAAAATTACTTTGAGGAACATAGACACGAGGTGCCGTGGAAATTTCCGCTTGCTGCCCTCGGCTCTCAGGGACAAACAACGCAGGCATTGTTTGGCATTGTGCAGGGCGGTATGGATCCGCAGCTGCGCCGCGAATCGGCTGCGCGGACCATCGACATCGGCTTTCCTGGTTATGCCATCGGCGGCCTTAGCGTTGGCGAACCTCGCGAGCTTACTCGCGACGTCGTTCTGTCCACACTCGAGCATCTTCCGGCCGACAAGCCGCGCTATCTGATGGGGGTCGGCACTCCCGAGGAGATCGCCCTTTACGCGCAGTCGGGCATCGACATGATGGATTGCGTGCTGCCTACCCGCGCCGCCCGCCATGGACTGCTCTTCACTTCGGAGGGCAAAGTTTCTATCAAGCAGGCGCGCTACGCACGGGACGACAACGCGCTCGATCCCGCCTGCGATTGCCGCGTTTGCCAGCGCTATTCGCGGGCCTACCTGCGCCATCTTTACGCTTCCAACGAGCTGCTCGCCCAGGTTCTGAATACGGTTCACAACCTGCACTATTATTTGGCCACCATGCAGACCGTTCGCGCGTGGATCCGAGCCGGCGGTGCGGCCGCGGCCACGTAGCCTGTCGAAATCATTTTCAAGTTGGCGCCCTCCGGCTTTATGATCGACGGCAACACAAGACAATTCCGCTTTGTCATCTTTTCCCAACTCGACTTCGGACGTGGGAACACAAAAGCAAATTTCGAAACAGCTTGCGGACTCACCACGATTGCCGTCATTCCTGCTGTGGATGGTTCTGGTGGCGCTGGCAATTCGCCTGGTTGTTATGGTTTTCCTGTTGCCAGAGCAGCTCGAGCCGCAGCGCGATCACTGGCATTTTGGATATGAAGCTGGACGAATCGCCCGCTCTATCGTCGAGGGTCGCGGCTTCAGCAGCCCTTTGTTCGAGGACACCGGGCCCACCGCCTGGATGACTCCGGTCTATCCCTTTCTGGTGGCCGGTGTTTTCAAACTGTTTGGCACTTACACGAAGACTTCGGCAATCGTGCTGCTATCGCTGAATGCAGTGATGTCGGCGCTGGTGTGCGTGCTCGTCTTCCTGATTGCTCGCATCAGTTTTGGAGACCGCGTCGCGAAATGGTCTGGCTGGGCGTGGGCGTTTTCTCCCTACGCAATTTATTTTCCGGTCGAACGCATCTGGGAGACCTGGCTGGCTACCCTGCTGCTTTGTGTGCTTTTTCTGATGACGCTGCATCTTGGAAACGAAGAGCATAAACACAAAACATCGCGGGGTAGATCATGGATCCTCCTGGGTGTGCTCTGGGGAGTCGCGGCACTCACTAGCCCGGCGTTGCTTTCCGTGCTGCCCTTTCTAGCCGGATGGATCATCTATCGTCGACATCGTCGCGGCCAAGCCTGGTTTGCGGTTAATGTCGTGGCTGCCATTGCGTTCCTGGCGGTGATCGCGCCGTGGTTCATCCGCAACTATCAGGTCTTTCATCGGGTCATTCCATTCCGCGACAACATGGGGCTCGTGCTGAGGTTGGGGACTAAGGGCGCGACGTCGCACTGGGGACACTACGAGCTTGGGCCGTGGCACAACGACGCGGAATGGAATGAATTCAAACAACTCGGCGAATTCGGCTATATGCAGAATAAAGAGCGGCAGGCGATCGAGTGGATTCGCGCTCATCCCGGCGCGTACGCTTGGGACACAGTGCGCCGCGCCATCTATTTATGGACTGGCTACTGGAGTCTGGACCGTGCGTATCTTTCGGAGGAGCCGCTGGATCCGCCGAACATTTTATTTTGCACCGCGCTTACGGTGCTGGCGCTGCTTGGGCTGCGGCGTGCACTGCGAGAGGATTTTGCTGGCGCTCTGCCTTATGCGCTCGTGCTTTTTTCGTTTCCCATGATCTACTACATCACGAGTCCGGAAGTTTACTATCGGCGGCCGATTGATCCGTTTTTTGTGATTTTGGCGGTAGTAGCGGTGCTGCCGCGCGCACAAAAAGAAAAAAGGCGGCCATTTTTGGCCGCCCTCTACTAAGCCAGTCGCTCCACCGGACAATTCGTTATGCCGTTGCCGGACGTTCGCCACCTTTTGCAGGGGCTCGTTCCGGCTTGATCACTTGCTGCACGCCGTCGTCGGTCTTTGCCGGCAGTGGCTTGATCGGAGGCAGTTCCTGCCCTTCGACCAACAGCTTGATCTCGGACGCGTCCAGCACTTCGCGTTCGATCAACGCCTTCGCGATCAGGATCAGCGTTTCGCGATTCTCGGAGAGGATCTTCTTCGCCGTCGCGTAACCTACGCCCACCATCTTTCTTACTTCTTCATCGATCTGGATGGCAGTCGCTTCGCTGTAGTCGCGGTGTTGCGCGATCTCGCGTCCCAGGAAGATCTGCTCCTCTTTCTTGCCAAAGGTCAGCGGCCCCAGGTCGCTCATGCCCCACTCGCAGACCATTTTGCGCGCCAGTTCCGTGGCACGCTCAATGTCGTTGCCCGCGCCGGTTGACATCTGATTCAGGAAAAGCTCTTCCGCAATGCGCCCGCCCATCAGGATGGCGATCTGCGTGTCGAGATAATTCTTGTAATAGTTGTGACGATCGTCGGTCGGCAACTGCATGGTCAAGCCCAGCGCCATTCCACGCGGAATGATGGTCACTTTGTGCACGGGATCGGAGTGCGGCAGCATGGCCGCCACCAGCGCGTGCCCGGCCTCGTGGTAGGCAGTGTTCTTCTTCTCTTCATCGGAGAGCAAAAGCGACTTGCGTTCCACGCCCATCAGCACCTTGTCTTTTGCCACTTCGAAGTCGTACATCAGGACGGCCTTGCGATTTTGACGCGCCGCCGCCAATGCCGCCTCGTTCACCATATTCGCGAGGTCGGCGCCCGAGAAGCCCGGTGTGCCGCGAGCAAGGACGTTCAGTTCCACATCGTCCGCGAGAGGAATCTTGCGCGTGTGAACGCGGAGAATTTCTTCTCGTCCGCGGACATCGGGGCGATTCACCACCACGCGCCGGTCGAAACGACCCGGCCGTAGCAGCGCCGGATCGAGCACATCCGGACGATTCGTCGCCGCCATCAGGATGACGCCTTCGTTCGATTCGAAACCATCCATCTCTACGAGTAGCTGATTCAGAGTTTGCTCACGCTCATCATGTCCACCGCCCAGGCCTGCCCCGCGATGACGTCCCACGGCGTCAATTTCGTCGATGAAGATGATGCAGGGAGCGTTTTTCTTGCCCTGTTCGAATAGATCGCGTACACGGCTTGCACCGACGCCGACGAACATCTCCACGAAGTCGGAACCGGAGATGGAGAAGAACGGAACATTTGCTTCGCCCGCAACCGCGCGCGCCAGCAAAGTCTTGCCGGTTCCGGGAGGGCCAACCAGCAGCACGCCCTTCGGAATGCGCCCGCCGAGTTTCTGGAACTTCTGCGCCTCGCGCAGGAACTCTATAATCTCGCGAAGTTCTTCCTTCGCCTCATCCACGCCCGCCACGTCTTTGAACGTGATCTTTTTCTGCTGCATGGAGAGTAGACGCGCTCGGCTCTTGCCGAACGACAGCGCCTTATTTCCGCCCGTCTGCATCTGGCGGATCATGAAGAACCAAAGAGCGCCCAGTAGAACGAGCGGCGCCAGATTCAGAAGCCAACTTGGCCAGGTTCCGTTGCTGATGTCCTTGAAGCTGTAGGGAACATTTTTGTCCGTCAGCTTCTTGTACATCTCGGGATAGCTCCCGGGGGGCACGGTGGTGTGAAATGGCGAGTCATTTTTGAATTTCCCGCGCGCTTCCTGGCCGACGAACAGCACGTCGTGGACGTTGCCCTGGTCCACATCGGACAGAAATTCAGAGAAGCCAATTTCTTTTTCCTTTTGGGCATTGCCGCCGGTTTTCACCACCTGCCAAAGCAGGAAGGCCGAAACCACAATGACCGCCCAAAACAATACCGTCTTGATCGTCGAATTCACTCAAAACTCCTCTAAGGTGCAACTCTGTCCCAAAAGAGAGAAACCGCCCCTTGACTGGTATTAGATGCCGGAGGCGGAAATTCGACTGGGAAAAGCCTGCCCTTTATTCTAGACCTTTTGCCGGAAAAACGGGGAAACAGAAGCAGGTAACAGAAGTCACGTTGTCACCGCGCGTGCCCCGTCATCGCAGGCGCTACGGGGTCGCCGCTAAATATGGCAGGTTTCGTCCCGTCTGCTCCGGACTTCCCAGACCGTAGCCGCAAAGGAACGCCTCATCGACCAGAAAGCCGAAATAGTCGGGCTGCAATGGGACCCGGCGTGCCGATTGACGATCCAGCAGCGTTGCCAACTTCACCGAGGCTGCGCCGCGCCCCCGGAGGTCGCTCATCAGAAATTCGCTCGTTACTCCAGAGTGCACCAATCCCTCGACCAGCAGCACATGCTTGCCTGCAATTTCCATTTCATGACTGAAAAAAATCTCTAACAGCGCGCCTTCGCCCTGCTTGCTTTGCTTGTAACTGGGCTTGATGAAAGTACAGACGACGGGAACATCGACGGCACGCACCAGGTCGGCCATGAACATGAAACTGTTTTCCAGAATGCCCAGCGCGATCACGGTCTGGGTGCGATAGTCGTCGGAAATCTGCCGTCCCAGTTCGCGAACCCTCTTTTGAATCTGGTCGGCCGAGATTACCTGGCGTAACCTGGCATTCGGCGATTCGTTCATAGCGGAAGTGGCGCCTCCGGCGTGGTAAGTCTGAAGCTAGCAATTCTTAACAGCAATTGCGGTGATAACTGCCTTCTCTGTCGTCATCCCGACTTCTCTGTTGTCATCCCGAGCGAAGCGAGGGATCTGCAGTTCCCCGCAAGATACAGAGCCATCTCTTCGCTCGGACAATTCATAGAAATTGAATGTAACTGCGGCCAATGGCATGTTACATCATGCCCGTATCTCGCGGATCCAAATTGCCCGCGAAGCGGACGGGGGCGCGCACCATGCTGCTGGAACCGCGAACCCGCGCATCCAGACTAGCCCGTCACCTTCGACGACGGCAACTGGCCACAGTTTTTTTTGTGCTCCGGTCGCATGACGGTCGCTCAACCACTCCTTCACCTTTTTCCCGGCTGCGGTATGGGCCGGCCAGTAACGGTCGCCGGGGCGCCAGTTGCGGATCAGAACCGCTTTCGGCATGCGCTGCGGATCCAGCAACTGGCTGCGGTCTTCCTCTGGAACGCGACTCACTTCGATTCGCTGGGCTGTGACGCGGGCACCGAGTTCGCGAACTTCAACTGTGCCGGGTACCGGCAATGTGTACTCGTAATCCGGAGGCGCAATCTTACCGTCGCGATCGAGCGAGAATCTCCTTTCCAGAAAAAATTCCGGCACGCTATGTTGGCGCGAGAATCGAAGGCTCCAGCCGCCTGGCAACTTTATTTGTTTGTCTGCTGATTTCCTGCATTCTGAAGATCGCGCCAGTTCCAACGCCTCCTCAATCAGGCGGAACGAAATACTTGCCTCGGGTGCATTCATTTCCAGCCAGGCGCGGACGAATCGTCGCCGCGCCGCCAACGATAGCGCCAGCAACGGGCGAATCTGGAGACAGACGAGCGGATGCGGTTCGGGCCGCGTCGCAGCCTCTACGTCTTCGGCGGCTAAGAGCGGAGTGATCTCCGGGTGGTCGCGCTCCCAATGCTCTTCCTCGGCACGTGCTATTTCCGCCAGTTCGCCCATGTGTTCGATAGCAGCTTCACCAAATTCGTCCGCGATCATGGGCAACAGCCGCTGCCGCACGCGATTGCGAAGAAAGGCAATATCGCGATTCGAAGAATCCTCACGCCAGTTTTGGTCTTGCTCGCGCAGAAATTTCTGTAAAGCAACGCGCCGAAAGCCGAGCAGCGGCCTCAGCACTTGGCCAAACTCCCGACCCTGCTCCTGGAAAATAATTCGGGGATGAATGCCGGAAAGCCCGCGAACTCCGGTACCACGGAAGATCCGCAGCAGGACCGTCTCTGCCTGATCATCGAGGGTGTGCGCGGTTGCAATTCTCGTCACGTGACACTCCCGGGCAAGGTCGCGAAAGAAACCATAGCGCAGATCGCGCGCCGCGGCTTCGATGCCCGATCCGATTGTCGAATTGTGGCTGGTACGAACCCGCGCCTGCCGAACATGCAGTTCGAGGCCGTGCTGTCCCGCCAATTTCGCGACAAACTGTTCATCCTCGTCAGATTCGCCGCCGCGCAGCTGGTGATTGACGTGCGCCACCGAGAGCGCGATCCCTAGCTCGGCCCGCAGCTCCAGCAGCAGGCAAAGCAATGCCACGGAATCCGCTCCACCGGAAACCGCCGCTGCCACGCGGTCCCCTGCCCGCATCGAGTGCTGCTTCCGAATTGTCTGCAAGAGCCGCTCGGCGAGTTCGTGCACGGAGAAATGGTACAGGAAGCGGCACCCAGTACTCAGTACCCAGATTTCCAGCGGCCCGGTTTGCTGGGTAATGGTTTGCCGAGTACTGGCCACCGGGCACGGGTACTGGTATGCTGTCCGCAAATGTGGGGGGCTTACCGCTGCGTTGCAGGATTTCTCCTGCTGGTTATGCTCGTCCCGGCTTTCGGGCCGGTGGCGATGCCGTGTGCTGCCCAGCCGCAAGGCGCGCACTGCGTGCGCAAGGCAATGTCCAGCCACGCGGCCATGCCATGCCATCATGCCATGGCGCCGCTCAATGAAGGCGAGTTATTGCAAGCCTCCTTTGAAGCCGCCAACCCTGGCAACTGTTGCCAGAGCCATTGCTGCTGCGGCGCGACAACCTCGGAGTGGGCGCAACCTGTCTCCAGTCTGCTTTCTGTCTTAAATCTTCTGGTCGAGCCCGCCCGACGAACTGATAGCGCGGAACCTCATTCCATCGACGCCTCCGGAAGCGACTCCGCCCGCGCCCCGCCCCGCGGCTAGTCCCCAGCGCAATAACCTCGCAAGCCCTGTTGGCGCAACTTTCGTCTTGGAAGGCACGCTTGTCCGCCGACGGTGGTTACCGCTATCGATCGCCGCGATTCGGGCACACACGCGATGCCGCTGGTGCCCAGTGCTGGGTACGGAGTCATCCACAAGAAATCGAGGATAAAATGACGCGCTTCCAACTCATCGTGATTTCTGCTGTTTTGTTCGCTCCTGCCATTTCATCCGCCACAATCTTTGGTTCCGTTCGCGGCGTGGTTCATGATCCTCAGCACCGTCCTGTTCAAGGCGCGCACGTTACGCTGAAGGCCCAAAACTCAGACTGGACACAATCGAAAGATTCAGGCGGCGGGGGCGAATTCGAATTCACATCGGTGCCCCTCGGGAATTACACGGTGGCCGTCACGTTCAGGGGCTTTCAGCCAGTGCAACAAGCCGTGGCTGTCCAGTCCGACAGCAGTCCAGTGCTGCACTTCGAATTGACGATCGCCGGCGTCAAGGAGACGATCGCCGTTTCGGAATCTCCAGTGACGGCGACCTTGGATAGTGTGACGCCGACGACGACGGTGAACCGGATCGACATCCAGGAAACCCCGGGAGCGGACCGCACCAACGGCATGGAGATGATCACCGATTACGTGCCCGCGGCCTACGTGACGCACGATATGCTGCACATGCGCGGAGGCCACCAGGTCGACTGGCTGATTGACGGCGTACCTATTCCTAACACCAACATCGCCAACAATTTGGGCCCGCAGATTGATCCTAAGGACATCGACTATCTTGAAATTCAGAGAGGCAGTTACGACGCCGACTATGGAGACCGCACCTACGGAATCTTCAATGTCGTGCCGCGAAATGGTTTCGAACGCGACCGGGAATGTGATCTGGTCATAACCGCTGGGAATTTCTATCAAACCAACGACCAGATCAGTTGCGGCGGACATAGCCAGCGCTCCGCCTACTATGCCAGCTTGAATGCAAATCGAAGTCAATACGGACTGCAGACTCCAATCGGCCAGGTGGTCAACGATGCCGCGAATGGCTTTGGAGGATTCGCGTCGTTTATCTTTAATCCCGATCCAAAAAACCAGTACCGGGTGGTGGCGCAGCTGCGGCGGGACTATTACCAGATTCCGGTTGATCCGGATCCCAACTCGATCGGCAATTCTGTTTATCCAAGTTCTGGCCTCCACGACAGCGAGACTGAGCCTGACGGCTATGTCACCTTCTCATGGGTTCACACCTTTAATGCCGATACACTGCTTACGGTCTCTCCCTTCTATCACTACAACGGCGCTGATTATCATGGCGGCCCAAACGATATTCCAGTGATCTCGACCGTGACGCAGACGGCCAATTATGTCGGGGGGCAGACGACGCTTAGCACGAACATCTGGAAAAATGATATTCAGGCCGGCGTCTACGGATTTTTCCAGCACCAGTACAACTACTTCTATAACCTCTACACGGTGCCTGGCTACACACAATTTGCGCCTTCTTCCATAAGTGTTAATGGAAGCCTTGCCGCGGAATTTATCAACGACAAATTCAAAGTGACACCGTGGCTGACCTTGATGGCCGGCCTTCGAGCGACCCAGTTCAACGACACGACGGTCTCTGAGAACACCGCCGACCCGCGCTTCGGAGTTGCTATAAGAATTCCGCGTCTGAATTGGGTATTTCGCGGCTTCTATGGCTACTACTATCAGGCACCGCCGCTCGCAACCGCGACCAACCAATTGCAACAAGGGGGTATGCAACAGGGTTTTGGGTTCGCTCCGCTCTACGGGGAGCGCGACCGGGAATGGCAATACGGGGTTATGATTCCCTATCACGGTTGGACCCTGGACGCCGATACTTATCAAACCTTTGCGCACAATTGGTTGGATCACAACAACATCGGAGAGTCGAACATCTTCTGGCCCATCACCTGGGATTACGCACTGATTCAGGGATGGGAACTCACCCTGCGATCGCCGAACCTCTGGCATCGCGGTCAGTTTCACCTTGCCTACGCCAATCAAATCGCGCAGGCTACCTCGCCGATCACCGGAGGGTTGATCTGCCCCACTTACCCTCCGCAGCCCTCATGCCCACTCGATATTCCGCCCGGACTCGCACCCGTAGATCACGATCAGAGAAACACATTGAACTTCGGCTACAACACAAGCTTGCCTTGGCAAAGCTACGCTTCGACGAACATCTACTACGGCTCGGGGTTCACGAACGGGCTGTATGGAACGCCGCAGGCACAATATCCTGGGACCTACCTGCCGGGCCACACCACGTTTGATCTGGCTCTCGGCAAGAGTTTCGCTGAGAAATACACCGTCTCCGTTACCGCGCTGAATGTGGCTAACCGCCGCGTGCAGCTCGATAACAGTCTGACGTTTGGCGGATTTCACTGGAACGATCCGCGACAAATTTATGCGGAGTTTCGCTATAGGTTCCACTATTGAGGGCCCATGTAAGGAACAGTGGAACGGAGGAACAAAGGAGTCATGAGACCACCTCTATACTGCCGACCCCTAATCGCAATAGCCGTGCTCTTGCTGGCCATAACTGTTGGCTGTAACCGTATCAAGAAGTACCCGTTGCAAGGCGAAGTCGTGGCCACGAGTCCAGCCACCAGCGAGATCACGGTGAAACATGCCGACATTCCCGGATTCATGTCGGCGATGACCATGCCTTACCTCGTCAAGAACCTCGCGATGGTTCAGGAGCTTCAACCCGGCGACAAAATCGCTGCCGAAGTCGTGGTAGGAAAAGATCGGAGCGACTATTGGCTGGAAGACGTACGCATAACAGACGAATCTGGCCGAGGGCATGTGCCGCCACCGCCCGCGTCGCAAATGCTGAGGCCGGGAGAGCCGGTTCCCGACCTCGGTTTCGTCAACCAGGATGGCCGCAACATTCGTCTTTCGGATTTCGCCGGGAAAGCTCTGCTCGTCACCTTCATCTACACGCGCTGCCCCATGCCAAGTTTCTGTCCCCGCCTGAGCAGCCAATTCGCCAAGATTCACAATGAACTCAAAAAGAATCCGGAGGACTACGCCAAGACTCACCTGCTGACCATCAGCTTCGATCCGAAATACGACTCTCCCGCGGTTCTGCGCAAGTACGGGCTGGCATATCTGGATGGTGACGAGAGCGGCTTTTCGCACTGGGATTTCGCTTCTCCGAATGCAGCCGATCTGCGCCGGGTAGCTCAGCCCTTTGGCCTGGACTATCAGGAAGAAGATAACCAGATCACCCACAACATGAGCATCGTCTTGATTGCGCCCGATGGAAGGGTGGCAAACTTCTGGGGCACCGATTGGACGTGGACAGAGTTGCTGGACAGCCTGCGGCACGCCGCTCACGCCACCGGAACGGCTGGGGGGAAGTGATGGCGCGTGGACTGTTGCTGACGGCGTTCCTGGCGGCATTATGTTTGCTCGCGTGCGAAAAAAAACAGCCAGCGGATCAGCTTAGTGACCAGCCCAGTCGCGCCGAGCTTGAAGGTCAATGGCTTTACCAGAATAACTGCGCTGAATGTCACGAGACTCAGCAGCCCGACTTGCACAAACAACCGCCGAATCTGCACGGTCTTTTTCGTCGACACTCGCTGCCCAGTGGCGCTCCAGCCACCGGGGCGCAAATCCGCCAGACGATTCTTGAGGGCCGTGGCACGATGCCCGCTTTCGATCAGCGCTTGCGGGAACAGGACGTTGAAAATCTCATCAGCTTTCTTCGCCGGCTGTAATACCAATTCATGAGGGTTTCGCCGAGCATCGCGGATGAATCGGTTTGACGGTGTTCCGGCAGGCTCCGTATAATCCAAGCGTCCACACCCTGATCACCATGCTTGCGGTTTAGGCGTGAAGAGAGCGGGCGTCGTATGCGCCGGGCTCGCTCGCTGCGCCGGTTTCAGGTCTGTGTTTTCAGGTCTCAGGCCTGATGACTGATAGGCTCGGGTTGCGATCAGTTTCTCGTTGAGCCCAGCAAGCTGTAAGTTTCCAGCATTTCCGAAAAATCCGAAGGAGTTCAAAAGGATCCAATGATTAGCGAGTTTAAGAAATTTGTACGCGTCACCGTGGCCGCAGTGTTCGGCCTATCCGTCTTCGTTCTGGCCCAAGCCGCGCCTCCGGCCGGCACTCCCGCTGCGGGTTCTCCCGCTGCTACTCCAGCTGCCACTAGCCCAGCTTCTACGACCCCACCCAACGCGCCCTCAGCAGCGGCTGCGGCCGCGGCCAAGTTTAGCGGCACCAAAATCGGCACTCTTGCCGTCGAACAGGCCATCGCCGCCTCCAATGAAGGGCAGCGCGATCTCGAAGCGCTTAGCAAGAAATTTGAACCGAAGCAGAACGAATTGAAGGGTTTGAACGATGAGATTGACAGCCTCAAGAAGCAGCTGAATGCGCAGCAGGACAAATTGAATGACGAATCGCGCGACAAGCTGGTCCGGCAGATCGAGGCCAAGCAAAAGAGTTTTGATCGCGCAGCCGAGGAAGCGAAGGAAGATTTTCAGAATCAGGCCGGCGAGATCGAGAACAAAATCCTCACGAAAATGGTGCCGATTATCCAGAAATACGTTACCGACAATGGATACGGCCTTCTGCTCGACACCGACCAGGCTCAGACCTGGCCACGCGGCGCGGTAATTCTATCCGGTCCGTCGATGGACATCACCCAGCAGGTCGTAGAAGCTTACAACGCTGCGTCCGGTGTGGCGCCACCCGCCGCGGGTAGCGCGACCCCCAAGCCCGCGAAACCGGCAGCTCCTAAACCTTCTGCGCCCGCGAGCACTCCGCCGAAAAAGCAGTGACACCGATCGGGTAGCAGCAGTTCCAGGATTAATTTCCAAGCTTTTCTAGACCGCGTGCAGACGCGGTCTTTTTTTGTTTGTGGAGAGCCGGGCGTCCCCGCCCGGCCACTCTGCGATTGAAAGTGCCAGCGTGGACCGACGCCCGTCTCTCCATTCATTCGAAAAGGTTCTCCCCTTGGGATCAAATCGCGAGCCGCAGGTGTCTGTACGGTCAACGGCTCCCGTACCGGAGGACACTTATTATGTTCAGCACCCTCGAAAGCACCTGGAACAAGTCTGCCCATCGCCGATGGACGGCTCTCGTGTCCTTCACCGTGCAAGCGTTTGGACTCAGCTTGCTGCTGCTGATTCCTCTCCTCACGATTCAATCGCCGCCCAAGGTGCAGTGGCTCGAGGCGCCGATTTTCACGCCTCCAGCAGCACCGGCGCCCGCAGCTCAACAACCGCGGCCGATTTCTTCGTCGAATATTGCCTCGATGAACATCCACGAAGCACCAGTACAGCCGCCTCCAGCCATCCGAGGCACTGTCGCAGACTTGAACGAGCCGCACGTTGCATCGGCGCCGAATCTGGATAATATCGCCGCGACCGGAGGAACCAACCTGCGAGGACGCGGGATCACGGGCTCAATCGGCCCTGGGGTCGACGTTGCTGCGCTATCGCCCACGCCCGCGCCTGCGCATCCGCTTAAGCTCTCGCACTGGGCAGAAGGCAACCTGATCTATCGCGTGCAGCCAAGCTATCCGCCACTCGCGCGTGAGGCGAGAGTTCAGGGCACGGTCGAGTTGCGAGCGATTATCAGCAAAGCAGGGACAATTGAGAATCTGGTGGTGATTCGCGGACACCCGATGCTGTCTGCAGCCGCAATTGCGGCGGTTCGGCAATGGCGCTATCGGCCATATCTGCTGAACAACGAGCCCATCGAAGTGGAGACCGAAATCACGGTGAACTTCCTGCTATCGGGCAACTGACTGAGCGGTTGATACCAAAGTTACTATTGGCATTTAACAGCACCGCGCGCGCGATCACTATAATCGGCTATGTGAACGCCCCGCGTCACGATTTGTCGAAAATGCCCGATCGCCGCTCGCTGATTCTCGACGGCCGGACTTGGGCTGAAGTTTCTCTCACCGCGCTGGGAGAAAATTTCCACGTGGTGCAGAAGCACGTCGGCGCCGGCGTCACCATTTGCGCGATCGTCAAAGCCGATGGCTATGGCCACGGCGCAGTGGAGTGCGCCCTCGCGCTCCAATCCGAAGGTGCAAAGTGGCTGGGCGTGACCGATGCCGCGGAAGGCCTTGCGCTCCGCGATGCCGGCGTTACAGCCCGCATCCTGCTGATGACCGGAATATGGAAGGGCGAAGAAAACGGAATCGTCGCCCAGAATCTCACTCCCACGATTTGGGAGCCGTGGCACATTGAGACGCTTGAACGTGCCGCGCGCCAACGGAACATTAACCTCCCCGTTCATCTGAAACTGGACACGGGTATGAACCGTCTCGGCGCGTCGCCGGAAAAGCTTCCCAGATTGTGCGAAATGCTGACCGCTTGCAAATACCTTCGTCTGGAAGGGGTAAGCACGCACTTTGCCTCGGCCGAAGTGTTGGACGACGAAAATACAGTGCGCCAGATGAAGTGCTTTGAAGAGGGGCTCGCGGTGTTCCGGAGTTATGGGCTCCAGCCTCAGCTGATTCACATGGGAAATTCCGCCGCGATGAGCGCGCGGCCAGAGACGTGGAAGACGATGGTGCGGCCCGGAATCGCTCTCTATGGATATTCGCTGGCTTTCACGCGTGGTGGCCAACCCGCTGCCGTCGATCCGCTGCCGCTGCGTCCCGTTCTGTCGTGGAAGACGCGCGTGCTGACGGTGAAAGACGTTGCTGCCGGACAAGCTGTCGGCTACATGGGAACCTTCGTGACCCAAACGCGGAGCCGCATCGCGGTGCTGCCCGTTGGCTACGCGGATGGCTATCCGCGGCTGCTATCGAATCGCGCACGCGTTATCGTAAGGGGCGAATACGCGCCGGTTGTAGGTCGTGTCTCGATGGACTTAACCATCGTCGACGTCAGCCACATTCGCGAAGTCGCGGTAGGGGATGAAGTCATCCTCATCGGACGAAGCAGGGGAAAGGGCAGTGGTAGTGATGAAGATAAGAGCGTCGACGCCGTGGAACTCGCCCGCCTCTGTGAAAGCGTTCCCTACGAAATTCTGTGCGGTTTGTCGCAGAGGGTGCCGCGCGTTTACAGCTGATCCATCACCGCCCATCGGAAAACTACTGAATGATGCGTGCTCACTGCTGAGCGCTTAAATCCTGCCGTTGAACGCACCTAAGTCGCCAATTCGCGCCCCATTGCTGTATTTCTAGAGTAGATATGGCCACGCGGTACGCTCAATGGATGTACGACTGGGAAACCCGGCTCACCTCGGTGGACAACAATCGCATCGTGCGTCCGCTGGACTGGGGGCTCGATTGGACCCACAGCTGGCCTGGCCGCAACGGCGGGCCCCGCAGTCGGACTGCGCGCGAACTGCTGGAATATTTCTCGCGCTGCAACGACCACATCATTCAGACAAGCGACGATTTTTACTCCTACCAGAAGCCGGCGGATTTTCGCCTGGAGCGCCGCGAAGTGCAGGTCTTCAGTACCCGCGAAGTGCCCGACCCGCGCCTCGAAGAAAAAGTTCGCGGCACGCATGCCGGGTTTCTGCGCTTCACTTCGCCGGTGGCAACGCCTTTCCCGGAAAATAACCTGGTCAACGCACGCTGGTTCCCGGCAAGCGGACGCCGCGCCGTCGTCCTGTTGCCACACTGGAATTCCGACGCTCTTTCCTATAACAGCCTGTGCCGAGTACTGAATTGGATGGGCATTGCCGTGCTTCGACTGTCCATGCCGTATCACGACATTCGCCGCCCGGCAGAGATCGATCGCGCCGACTACGCCGTCTCCGCCAACATCGGACGCACGCTCGATTCTGTGCGCCAGGGCGTCATCGACGTGCGCTGCTGCCTCGACTGGCTGGAGGCGCAGGGCTACAACCGCCTCGGCATCGTCGGCACCAGCCTTGGGTCGTGCTATGCCTTCATCGCCACCGCGCACGATCCGCGAATTCAGGTCGCTGCCTTCAATCACGCCTCAACTTACTTTGCCGACGTGGTGTGGCACGGGCAATCCACGCGGCACATCCGCGAGGGACTGGAAACAGGCATCGACCTGGAGAATCTGCGGCAAGTGTGGCGCGCCGTCAGTCCAATGGTGTATTTCGACAAATTTTCGCGCTGGCCGCGCCGCTCGCTCATTATCTATGCCAAGTACGACATGACCTTCCTGCCTGAATTTTCAAAGCAGGTGGTCGAGGAATTCGAGAAGCACAATCTCGATCATAAAGTCGTCGTCTTGCCCTGCGGACACTACACCATGGGCGAAACGCCCTATAAATATATGGATGGGTGGCAGTTGGTCAGTTTTCTGCGGACCGCGTTCGATTAGCTCTTATTTCCTCTTCGCCACAGAGGCTCTACCGTTCACTTTCTGGCCGTGACCTGACCTGAAATTCTGTCGTACTCGCTCTTCGAGATGATGTGCCGAGTTTCCAGGTCGCCGGCTTCGTCATAGGGACGTCCCGCAATTACACGGTCGGCGTCGGCTGCACTCATACCAGGTAGACTCATCAACTGATCTCTTGACGCGGTGTTCACGTCGAGGGGCTTGTTCCGGTTCCAGCCCTCTTTGAGCCCTTCCGCCACGGCCTTCGCATCGTTCTTCGCTTCAGCGGTCGCTTCCGCCGTCTTCTCGCGTATTTCTTGCGGGCTTTGCTGTTGTTGAGTACAGGCGGTGAGCGCGGCCAGAAGAACTGCTGCGGCCAGGACGCGTCCGTATCTTAATCTTAGGAGTTCCATTGTCGTCACTTCTTTCCGAAGTCTTTGGATGACGGCTGCTTCTATCTGGTTGGCCACTCCTGCCAGAATCAGAACTCAGACTTGGCATAAAACGTGTGCGTTCAACTCGTTCGCGTACTTTCGCGGACAGAAGTGTATGCGCCACAGTAAAATAGCTGGCGGTGATTCTTATGAAAAATTCCTCCATGTCGCGCCCGCTGTATGAAGTTGATCCCGAGATTGCGAACGCTATCGACAACGAAGCTCGCCGCCAGCATGAAGGCCTGGAGTTGATCGCTTCGGAAAACTTTGTCAGCGAGGCTGTGCTCGAGGCTGCCGGGTCCGTGTTCACCAACAAATATGCCGAGGGATATCCCGGCAAGCGCTATTACGGCGGATGCGAGTTCACCGACGTGGTCGAAAATCTGGCGCGCGAACGGGCCAAAAAACTCTTTCGCGCCGAGAACGTCAACGTGCAACCGCACTCGGGATCGCAGGCGAATCAAGCTGCCTACGCGGCCGTGCTCCAGCCCGGCGACACTATTCTCGGTTTGAACCTCGCTCATGGCGGCCACCTCACGCATGGACATCATCTGAATTTCTCTGGCAAGACCTACAAGATCGTTCCTTACGGCGTGACCAAAGAAACCGAGACGATTGATTACGACGAACTGGAAAGGATTGCTACCACGGAGCATCCAAAGCTGATTATTGGCGGTGGCAGCGCCTATCCGCGAATCATCGATTTCGCCCGCATGCGCCAGATCGCCGACAAAGTTGGCGCTCTTTTCCTCGTTGATATGGCCCACTTCGCCGGACTCGTCGCCGGCGGAGCCCATCCTTCCCCAGTGCCGCACGCGCACATCGTGACTTCGACCACACACAAGACGCTGCGCGGACCGCGCTCGGGCGTGATCCTGAGCAAGCAGGAGTTTGCCGCCGCAATCGATAAGACCGTCTTCCCCGGAATGCAGGGCGGACCGCTGGTGCACATCATGGCCGCCAAGGCGGTGTGCTTCCTCGAAGCCTCGCAGCCGAGCTTCCGTGAATATGCCCGGCAGGTGGTAGCAAATGCGAAGGTGTTGGCCGAGACGCTGGCAGCCGATGGCTATCGCATCGTCTCCGGTGGAACAGATACGCATCTCATGCTGGTCGATGTGTTTGCCAAGGGCATGCTCGGCAGTGAGGCAGAGAAGGCTCTCGGAGAAGCGGGCATTACGGTCAACAAGAATGCGATTCCGTTTGATACGAATCCTCCGATGAAGCCGAGCGGCGTCCGTATTGGCACTCCCGCCGTGACTACGCGTGGCATGAAAGAAGCCGAGATGCGGCAGATTTCGCACTGGATCGCCGAGGCCCTCGATCATCGTACCGATGCCGCGGTGCTCACGAAAATCCGCAAGCAGGTGATGGGAATGGCCGAAGACTTCCCGCTGTATTCCGAGCGACGGGCCAAAGCGCAGACGGAAGCTCGAGCGTGAGTATTCTCGAATTGTCATCCTGAGCGAAGCGAAGGACCTGCTTTTTGCGGCGCACAGCACGTGTTGCGTTTCGTTCAAGATAACAAGGTCTGGTAGCTATCCCGCGAATTCCCTGTCTACCCCTGCACTCCTGTGATTAAATTCAGGCTGTGAAAGTAGCCATCGACATCCGTCGCATGACGGAATTTGGGATTGGCACCTACATCCGGAACGTGGTTCGCACCCTGGCGCGTCTGGACCGCGAAAGTAAATATTTCCTGATCGGGCTGCCGGCAAAAATGGCGGAATTCGGTGCGCTCCCGCCGAATTTTCATGCGGTCGCGCTGGCCGACGGCGATGACACGCTCAAGGGGAATCTAGATTTTCGTGCGATCGTGCGGCGCCTCGGTTGCGACTTGGTTCACATCCCGCATTTGTTCTGGATTCCGCGTGGCCTCGGCTGTCCTTATGTTCTAACGGTGCACGATCTGTTGGACCATATGTATGGATCGCGCCATGCTTCGAGTTTGCGGCGTAGCATGCACTTTTATCTGACGAGGCGGGTGCTGCGCAGGGCGGCGCGCGTCATCGCGGTTTCGCAATTCACCAAAAATGAAATCGAAAAGCTGCTGGCCCTGCCGCACGCGCGCATCGAGGTGGTGTACAACGCCATTGATGAGCGCTTCCTGCACGGACACGCCACCGACGCCGATCGCGAACTCATTGCCCAACGCTATCTCGTGAATTATCCCTTCATTCTTTATGCGGGCGCGATTCGTCCTCACAAGAATGTGGTGCGCATCATCGAAGCATTCTCCGCGTTGAAGAGCGAACTGCAGAAGGAGCAGGAGTGCCCGGATTTGAAGCTCATTATTATTGGGGACGATCTTTCGAGTCATCCCCGGCTGCGCCGCACCGTGGTGCGCAGCGGAGTGCAGAACGACGTCCGCTTCTTAGGATTTGTGCCCATCGAAGTGCTGCGCATTTTCTACGATGTGGCTAAGATTTTTGTATTTCCATCGCTCTACGAGGGATTCGGATTGCCGCCACTCGAAGCCATGGCCCACGGAACTCCCGTGGTCACTTCGAACACGTCGAGCCTTCCGGAAGTTGCCGGGAACGCCGCGTTGCTGGTGAATCCGGAAAACGTATTCGAGATTCGGAGAGGTTTGCAGCGCGTGTTGCTCGATCCGGCGCTGCGCGAGCAGATGAAACAGCGTGGGTATGAACAAGCGCAGAGATTTTCCTGGACCACTTCGGTGTCGAGAATCCTCGAAATTTATCGAGAAGTAGCGGGCGACCGTGCCGCCCGTGCCGTTGCCGCAGATTGAGGATTAAAGTTTGAAAATTGAAGATCGAAGATTGAAGATCAAGGATTGAAGATCGAAGATTGAAAATTGAGGTTTCTGGTGGCGGGGGGGCGCCCCCCGCTCGGACGGGGCAGAGCCCAGTTTCCACACTTTCGTATAATGAAGCGTTCCACGATGAGTCCAGCCTTGTGTCCGTTCCCGAACCGCCGACAATACCGCCGACAATTGATCGTGATGCACCCGCTCGGACCGATACTCGTCCCAATCGGTTGCTGTCGGACTGGCGGATTTCCGTCCTGCTGTTGATTGCGCTCTGGGCCATCATCTATATGGCCGGACTCTCGCATCCCGCCCTCCTCGATGATGCCGACACCGTGCATGCCGAAGCCGCGAAAGAAATGCTGCTGCGGCATGACTGGGTGACGCTGTACGCCAATGGTGTCCGCTACCTGGAAAAAGCTCCACTGATGTATTGGGGCGTGGCAACGAGCTACAGCCTGTTTGGCGTCAGCGAGTGGAGCACGCGCTTTCCCCTCATGCTGGGCGTGCTGGCGATGATTCTCTCCACTTACGGTCTAGGACGCTGGGCTTTGGGCAGCGAGGCCGGATTCGATTCTGGACTGGTCCTAGCGACCGCACTCGGACCGTTTCTCTTCACGCGCTTTCTGATTCCGGACGTCGCCGTGGGCCTTTGGCTGACCCTCACGTTTTGGCTCTTTCTGCTATCGCTCGAACAAACGAAGGTCGACGAAACGAAGGTCGACGAAACAAAGCCCAGCCAAGCGAAAGCCCGGCGTTGGACCTGCTGGGGTCTAGCCGCGGTTTGCGCCCTCAACGTCCTGACCAAGGGACTGATCGGCGTGGTTTTCCCGGCCACTGCAATCGTCATTTATCTGCTGTTGACCGGGAATCTGCGGCACTTGCTTAAACTACGGCTGGTTTCGAGCGGGCTGGTGTTTTTCGCAATCGCCGCGCCATGGCACATCCTGGCGGCACTGCGCAATCCGGCGCAGGTGAACGTTCGCGGATTTCTGTGGTTTTACTTCGTCAATGAGCATGTTTTGCGTTTTCTTAACCGTCGCATACCGCGCGATTACGATACGGTTCCGCTGCTGCTGTTCTGGGCATTGCTGGTTTTGTGGCTGCTTCCGTGGACCGTGTTTCTTCCCCAATCGCTGCGGGAGGTGCCCCGAAGATGGCGCGACCTTCGGGCGCAGATGGCGCGGCGCCAGCGTGCGTACCTGATGTTCTTTGTGTGGAACATCGTGATTGTAGGCTTCTTCAGCTTCTCGACGCGGCAGGAATACTACACCATCCCTGCGATCCCGGGACTGGCATTGCTGGTCGGCGGATGGCTGCAGCGGGAGAGAGAATCGGCGCTCGACAGCCGCGAACGACGCAGCGGACGGATTTCATCGGCATCGCTGTTGGTCGTCGCCATAATCATCGCAGTTGTCGGCATTTCATTCCTCATTTTTTCGAAGGCCCCCGCACCGGGCCTGGATCTGTCAGACCTGCTGCGAAAACGCCCGGAGGATTACGCGCTCTCCTTCGGACACTTTCTGGACTTAACTCCACAGGCGATGGGTGCGTTCCGGGTTCCGTTGCTCGGTTTTTCACTAGCGTTCTTCCTCGGTGCGCTCGCGAACTGGATTTTGCGTCGTCGCGCGCGGCCTGGGGCGGGGAATGTTGCGCTCGTGGCGATGATGGTCGTCCTGCTGGCGTGCGTCCGGATTGCGTTCGGTATTTTTTCGCCAGTCCTGTCGTCGAAGGATCTCGCACTGGCGATTCGCGATCAATACCGGCCGGGCGACCAGATCGTGATCATCGGCCTTTATGAAAATGCGTCCTCGCTGAATTTTTATACCGGGATCCCATTGCATAGCTTGCGCGCCCCGGCGGGCAACATGTGGTTCGGCGCGCAATTTCCCGGAGCGCCGCGGGTCTTCGAGACCGAGGCTTCATTTGTCGAAATGTGGGATGGACCGCACCGCGTTTTTTTGTGGGCCGAAGAGGATGATCCGCCAGCACTCCGCGGATTGCCGCGATATGTGATCGCCCGCGGTGGAGGCAAGATTATTTTTTCTAATCAGCCGCGCGCATAAAACGCGAACGGGAGAATGGAGATCGGCGATCGAAGAACGGCGAATGGCGACCGCGGCGCTCGCCCTCGAAGTCGAGAAAGTCTCGGCTGCGGCCTGTAGTTACAGTTGCTTCGGCTTCGCCACAATCAACCGGCCATTTTTCAAGTCGAAAACATCCCCGCGCCAGTCAATGCGGTTTCCCATCAAACCGGCGGCCCATACGACCGGCGCGATCAGGTCGCGCAACGGCAGCAGGAATATATCGCGGAAAATCTGACGGTCGTGCAGCACGCCCTCCGCAGACGCCAGCCCGACTGTCAATCTGCCCGCAACCGTCAGCGCGAACAGTATCCACGCCCATGCTGTACCCCCAAACGCTGCCAGCATCAACAAAGCCCATGGCAGACCGAAGGTGAAAAGCAATCCTATGTATCCCCAGCGACGCGCATCGCGAATGGTCCGCGACCAGCGCAGTTGATGGCGGAAGAATTGCCCCATCGTATATGCCGGCAGAAATGTCGCGACGGTCGCCGTGCTGAGTTCGATCCGCTTTCCGGTTGCGGCGATGCGCCGGCCGAGTTCATAGTCGTCGGCGAGATAGTCCAGTAATGTTTCGAAGCCGCCGATGGCTTCGAGATCACGGCGGTGAAGGGCCAGCGTCGAGCCCAGTCCGAAGTGGAGTCCTTTTTCCAAAAACCTCGCACTCAGAACGCCCGGCACAAAATCGGTGCTGATCCCCAACGCTTCCAGACGCGAGCCCACGGTTGGACGCGAGACGTTGGAACGACCGACCGCCGGGCTGGCAACGCCACGGTATAAGCACGTGACCAGTCCCACCGAGGCGTCCGCGAGAGGCGCGGTCACTGCGCGTAAGTAGTCAGCTGGCACGCGAATGTCGCTATCGTTGACCAGCAAGAGTTCGTGCCGCGCCGCGGGCAGCATCTGCGCCAGATTGCTGACTTTGACGTTTGCTCCCAGAACGCGATTGCATACGATCAGCTCGATCGCTAGCTGAGGATACTTCTCCTGAAGCTGGCGCACAACTTCGACGGCGGGGTCATTGGCATCGCTGACTCCGAAGATTATTTGAAATTCTGGATACTCCTGTTCGCAATGACTGCAAAAGCTCTCCCAGATCTCGGGATCAACGCCCTTCAAAGGCTTGAGGATGGAAACCGGGCGCAGCGCGTTTTGTGGTGGCTGAACCTGATTGATCTTTTTGCGCCTGTCGCGGAGGAAACTAGCCAGCGAAAGCGCCGACAGGAAGTAGAAAAAAAGACTGCCGATGGTTCCCAGAGCGGCCACAACTTCGAGAACTGCTCTGGGAGTTGGCGGCATGGACGATCTAATACTAAATCCATGCTCAAGAGGAACGATAACCCACTTTCATCGGAGACCACTCTAGGTGACGACCACGGCTGCCATGTAGCGTTTCAGGATTTGCTCTCCCTCGCCTTCGAATTCCAGGAACATGATGCCGTTGCCGAATTCGGGATGGCGGGTGACCACGCGCCCGCGGACGACGATGGGTTGGCCGTCGAGCCAGAGTTTAGCTTGCACACGGCCGCCGACGCTGAGTGGCATCATCAACTCGATATAGCATCCGCCCCGGCTGAGGTCAGTGGTTTCGACACGCATCGGAACGTCGTTGCCTTCCTGGCGAATCTCGATCTGCACCTGAACTGTGCACCGCGGATACCGGCGACGATCCGGCTGGCTCAGAACTGGCGTAGAAGGCTGCGCGTCGGGCAAATTCATGGGTTCTCTCCGGGCCTCGACGGACTCTTTTGCGTGAGGCCCCCTAAAGGTGATCATCGACGTGAACCCGCAGCGAGTCTAGGGCACAGATCACAAGTGAGCGGTTACGAAGGGTACCGTACGATTCGAAGTTTCCCCGAACCTCATTATGGGATAACTCCCAATTCGGAATAGAGCTCGGCCGGTTTATACAGCACTCCATTTTTTACCACGACGATAGTCTTTCTAATGTCGCTGATGTTAACGGTCGGATCGCCATCGACGAGCACCAGATCGGCTAGCTTCCCGGCCGTGATCGAGCCTAGATCTTTATCCAGGCTCATGATTCGGGCGGCGTTCAGCGTGGCATTTTGTAGAACCTGGCTGGCGGGAATGCCAGCCTGCACATCGAGCTCGAGTTCGCGATGGAGAGCGAAACCGGCCATGTTGTCGGTGCCCGCTTCAATAGAAATTCCCGAGCGATAGAGAAGCCCGGCGAACTCCATCATTTTCGCGAAAGACTTTCGATAGGTTTCGTCCATGCCCGCCGGTGGAGTCATGCCTTTCGAGAGCAGCCCGCGGCGAACCTGCGCCGGCAGACGGCTGGCGATGGGTTGAAAGCCGGGCGGAATCTGCCCGGCGCGGCTCATGTACTGATCCTCGAAAACACTGAGCGTGAGGTCGAGCTTGGTGTGATGATCCTGCAACAACTTGATGAAGCTCTGAACCTGGGGCGACGTGAGGTCGAGGGCGGCCCCAACCTTGGCCGGTTCTACTAGGCGCGCAATGGTATTGGTGTTCTTAATTTCAGGGAAAAAATTCAGGATAAGGAAATTGACATGCTGAATTTCGTCGTAGCCGAGTCCCACGCATTGTGCCGCCGTCATATCTGCAGGAATGTGTCCGCTGACACGGAGTCCATTCTTGTGCGCTTCGTCAATGATGGCCGGAACAAGCTCGGGCTTGACGGAGCTGTAAATTTTGATCTGCACGTAGCCCAGGCGCTTATAGTTATCGACGGCGGCGCGAGCTTCAGCTTCGGTGGAGACTAGAACTTTCGTCGGTCCTTGATAAGGGCCGGGGCCATCAATGATTCCGGCAAGGACGATGCGGGTTCCGATCTCTTTTCCGTCGGCGATGCGCTGGCGGCGAGCGAGCAGCGACTCGGTATCATTGGCGAGGTCGCGGACCGTCGTCACCCCGGCGGCCAGATTGAGGAGGCCATCGTTGTCGCCTACGTGGGCGTGCATGTCCCAGAGGCCGGGGAGGAGAGTTTTGCCGGTGGCGTCGATGATCTGGGGCGGCGTTCCTGAAAAGCTTCCCATTGCGCCCTGGCCGATACCGGAGATGCGATTATCTCTGATGAGGACTGTTTGGTCGGAGATGATCTTGCCAGTTCCGGCGTCGAAGACGTTCGCGTGCTGAAAGAGGATTCCGTCAGTCGGATGGTGCGCGAGTTTCGCGGCCAGTTCCGCAGCGCGCGACTCTTTAACCTTATTTTGCGCGGCAAGCAGAGCTCCGACTGAGAACTCCCATCCTTCGGGAACGATGGACCCCCATTCATCGACTGACGCGAAGAATTTTTCGCCGGACTCCAGCCAGACATAAGTGGGCGCGAAATCGAGGCCGGTCGCGGCGTAGAGGGCTACGTGCTTTTTATGTCCGGCGTTTTTCCCGGCGGCTTCGATGTCGAGTTCGGCAACGCGCTCGACTCGCGCTTCGCCTTCGGGGAGCAGCGCGATCTTACCTCCATTCTGCAGAGCAGCGTGAGCCAGAAGGGCGTACTCGGACGGTCCGGGGTTGAGCGGGACGTAGTAGGCGGGCGCGGAAAGTTTCCTTTCCCCTTGCTCATCGTCATTTTTCCAGCGCGCCGTCCCGGCCTCAAGCGAATAATTTTCGTTGGCGGGTGACTTCAGATAGTCATTGCCGGTAATCACTTCCGAGACCGGAACGCCATTCTCCCCGAGCTTGAGGATGCTGGTCGTTTTTGGTCCGCGGCCGCGGTCGTTGAATTGAAAGAAGACGTGGAGCGTGCCATCGGACGCGGTCCAGACGGCTTGTTGCCCTGCCATATTGCCCATCAGCAGCACGGAGTACCGATCGGCGGTTGACGGAATCTCGGCCGGGAGCGCGGGGACAGCGGACGCCTGAGGTGCTTGCTGCGACCATAGGGCGGAAGCCAAAGGGATCCACAGAAAAAGGATCAACAGAAAAGGGAAAGCGTAATGGCGCGGCAGAGATCTCGTCGGAATCACGTGGGATCCTTTCATCGATGGTGCGAAACAATATTGCGAAACAAAAGTAAGCGTCATACGGACGTGCGCTACAGTATAATCTTCGCCTTGAACCAATCTGCATGACAGACACTACACCCATTACGACGAGCGAGCCGGAGCCGGTGAAAACCGGAATCGATATTGGCGACATTTTCAAGATCCTGCCGCACCGTTATCCATTTCTCCTGATCGACCGGGTCGTCGAATTGGAGCGCATGAAGCGCATCGTCGCCTTGAAAAATGTAACCATCACCGAACCTTTTTTCCAGGGACACTTTCCCAACCAGCCGATCATGCCGGGCGTGCTGATCGTGGAAGCCATCGCGCAGGCGGGTGGCCTGCTGCTGCTCACTGAGGTTCCGAATCGCGACGAGATGTTGATGGTCTTTACCGGAATCGAGAAGGCAAGATTCCGGCGTCCCGTGGTTCCGGGAGATCAGTTGCGTATTGAAGTTGTGGTCAAGGCTTGGCGAATGACGGCGGCTCGTCTCGAAGGCAAAGCGTATGTGGACGGCAAAGTGGCCGCCGAAGCCACCGTAACTTGCCGGCTCGTGCCACGCGGCGTCAATGCCGGTAGCGCGGCGGTGGGAGAGGATTTGTAATTTTCAATTTGTAATTTCGATTGACTCCCAGGATCGGCGCCCCAAATCACAAATTGCAAATGCCTTTTCATCCTACGGCGATCATCGATCCGAAAAGCAGCATACATTCTTCATGCCAGATTGGGCCTTACTGCGTGATCGGGCCCGAGGTGCAGATGGGAGAGAACTGCCGCTTGGCTTCCCACGTCGTGATCGAAGGCCCAACGACGATCGGCGTCGATAATCACTTCTCTCCGTTTACCTCAATTGGCCTGGCGCCGCAGGACATCACTTACGCGGACGAACCGACGCGGCTGGAGATTGGCGACCACAACAAAATTCGCGAATTCGTCACCATCAACCGGGGCACCGTGAAGGGTGGAGAATGCACACGTGTCGGCAACCATAACTTGATCATGGCATATACCCATATCGCGCACGATTGCCATATTGGCAGTCACGTCATCATGGCAAACGCCGCCACCCTGGGTGGCCACGTCACCGTCGAGGACTGGGCAACCGTCGGAGCGCTGTGTCCGGTGCATCACTTTGTGCGCATTGGAACCCATGCTTTTATCGGCGGAGGTACCACCATCACCCGAGATGTGCTGCCATTTTCCAAAACGTCGGCCGAGCGCGGCACCCATGCTTACGGATTGAATGCAGTGGGCCTGGAGCGGCGGGGTTTCTCGAAAGAACGCATCAGGAAGATTCATCATGCGTATCGCTTGCTGCTCGCCTCGAAGATGAATACTTCGCAGGCGCTCGAGAAGCTCAAGGCCGAAGCCGATATAGGTGAAGATGTCGAGATGCTGATTCGTTTTATCGAATCGTCCGAGCGCGGAGTGATTAAGTAGTGGGTAGCCTCTTTACTCGTGTTGAGACTGACGCATTGCGTCCGCCCCTGCGTGGTTCTTGCTCATGACACGTCTCGGCCTTATCGCCGGCAATGGGAAGTTTCCTTTTCTTGTGCTCGACGCGGCTCGGGCGCAGGGTTACGACGTGGTCGTTGCTGCCATCCGCGAAGAGGCCTTTCCTGAAATTGAATCGAAGGGTGCCGCTTCCGTTCACTGGATTTCTCTTGGCGAGTTGTCAAAGCTCATCCACACTTTCAAATCCGCAGGCGTCACCCGTGCCGTCATGGCTGGACAGGTGAAGCACAAGCAGATTTTCTCCGCCATCAAGCCCGACTGGCGGCTGGCAAAGTTGCTGCTCTCGCTCGGCACCCGCAACACCGATTCATTGTTGGGTGCGGTTGCGAAGGTGCTCGCGGATGAGGGGATCGTACTCGAAAGCTCAACCGCGCTGCTCGAACCGTTGCTGGCGAAACCGGGTGTGCTCACCAAGCGGCCTCCGAGCGAGCAGGAGCGCAAGAACATCGAATATGGACGCGCTGTGGCGCGACGACTGGCGGAATACGACATCGGACAGACGGTGGTGATCGCAGGAACGGCGTGCGTAACGGTGGAAGCGATGGAAGGCACGGATGCAACGATCGAACGCGCGGGCGAACTCATGCAGTCGCTGGAATTGGAATCGAAATCGGAGTCGGGATCCGATGCGCAGGTTTCCACGCTGAGCCGGGCGCTGACCGTCGTGAAGATCGCCAAGCCGAACCAGGACATGCGTTTCGACGTTCCGGTAATCGGAGTGAAGACGATCGAGACCATGGCGCGCGCCGGCGCAAGTTGTCTGGCGCTGGACGCCGGGCGCTGTCTGTTGCTCGATGGAGACGCGATGACGCAGGCCGCGGATCATGCCGGGATTGCGGTGTGCGCGGATTAACCGCTCAAACTGGATCGCTCAGTCCTGGATTGCTCAATCCGCTCCTTGAGCTCTGCGGCGGACTTTCGCGGTCTTTCTAATTCTGACGATTCCGCCAGGGCGTTTGCGGATGTCTTTCTGCATGTCTCTGTACATTTCCAGCCTTGCGCGTGACAGATCGTGCGCCGTTTGGAGATTCATCCAGAACTCCGGAGAATTCCTGGAGTATTCAGAAAAAAGAAGTGCCGTCTCAGGTGTAATGCCGCGCTTGCCGCGAACCAGTTCGTTGACGCGGTTGAGAGGGATATGGAGAGCGCGGGCAAGTTCGGCTTGCGTGAGTTGCAGCGGATCGAGAAACTCCGCAAGCAGGATCTGGCCGGGATGGTTTGCGACGCGAAATTCTGGCAGCATATCTGTTCCTCCTCAGTGGTAATCTGTGCAACGAATCTCTTCGCACAGTATGCATTAATACCGGGTATTCATGCATGGTCAGGAAAGGGGCCTTCGATGTCTAAAACGGATTGCTTGGAAACGCCTCGCATTGCCGACCAGCTTCGCCGGGCGTTTGATGGCGAGGCTTGGCATGGCGACTCCTTGTTTGAGATTTTGGAGGGGGTTACGGCGGAGCAGGCTTCGCCTCGTCCGATTAAGGGCGCGCACACGATCTGGGAACTGGTGCTGCATATTGCGGCTTGGGATGGCGCGGTGCTGCGACGGATGGGTGGGACTGCGGTGAGTCTTTCCGATGCGGAGAATTTTCCTCCCGTCGCGGATACGAGCGAGGCGTCTTGGCGCGACGCGTTGGCACAGGCGCGGCGGCTGCACCACGATCTCGTTGCAGCCGTGGCGGAGTTCCCGGACTCGCGACTTTACGATATGGTCCCGGGGAAAGAGGGCGCGCACTACACTTTTTATTACATGCTTCATGGCGTGGTGCAGCACGAGTTGTATCACGCGGGGCAGATTGCGTTGCTGAAGAAGATGACCATTGCTTAAGGACGGTTCCGCGTGAGTAAAGAGTCTCCCATCAACGTTGCGGTGATTGGCGTCGGTACTTTCGGGCGTAATCACGCGCGTGTCTATCGCCAGCTGCAGCAGGCCGGCAGCGTCCGCCTGGTGGGAGTAGTCGATCCGGATACGGTGCGGGCCGACGCAACAGCGCGCGAGTTTGACTGCAAAGCATTTGGCTCGGTCGAGCAGATGCTGACCACCCACAGCGAAGTGCAAGCGGCTTCGGTCGCCGTGCCTACGGTTCTGCATCTTGGCGTGGCGCGCTCTCTTATGGAAGCCGGGGTTGACGTGCTCATCGAAAAGCCCTTGGCCACGACGCTCGACGAGGCCGACGAACTGCTTCACGTCGCGGCGCAACATAAACGGGTGGCGCAGGTCGGGCATCTCGAGCGCTTCAATCCCGCGGTGCGCGCGACGTTTCCGCTCATCAACCATCCCATGTTTTTTGAGGTGCATCGGCTCAGCGTGTTTTCTCCCCGTGCGCTCGACGTGGACGTCGTCCTCGACCTCATGATCCACGACCTCGACATTGTGCTGACGTTCGTAAAGTCTGAGGTGAAAGAAATTCGAGCCGTGGGGCTGCCGATTCTTTCCGCCAAGGTCGATATTGCGAGTGTGCGCGTCGAGTTTGAATCGGGCTGCGTCGCCAACTTTACGGCCAGCAGAGTTTCAACCGAGCGCGTGCGAAAACTGCGCTTCTTCCAGCCCGGCCAGTACATTTCCGTAGATTATGGACGCCAGGATGTGCTCGTGTTTTCTGTATCCGGGGCGTCGACCAATGCCCACCCCTTCTCGAAGAATGCGAAGGACGAAGGCACCCCCAGCCCCAATCCGCAAATCTCGATGGCGAAGCCGCCAATCACCGCCGAGGAACCGCTGCTCGCCGAAATCACGGCATTCGTTAAGGCGGTGCGGGAGCGGTCAGCTCCCGTAGTTTCGTTGGAGGATGGCCGAAAAGCGTTGAACCTCGCGCTCGCAATTCTTGCCGAGATTGAACGTCACGCAGGACGTATCGGCGTGAATAAAAGTTAGCGACCCCTAGGTTTTAGAGTTACGGCTTCGGCGTTCCTTGCGCTGCCAGGCGCTGCTTGAGCTGCGCGGCAAATTGCTGGGTCTGCTCGTCAGAGAGTTGCAGTTGACCATCGAGAACGAGACTCATCTGCTCTACGCCGTCATCCTGAAAGTATGCCTTCTGAATCGTCGCCGACTGCTGCGCGGCGGGCGGAAGTGTGCTCTTGAAATCCGTCGCCTGCTGCATCGCCGAGAGTATCGAAGCAGCGATCTGCTGGCGCAGGGTGGCGCCGAGGTCGCCCGAGCGGAGCAGGTTGCGTAGCAGGCCTTCGGCTTCAACCCGTGTAATTTCCGACGCCAGAGCTAAGCCGGTATCGCCGGGAGCCGCATTTGGTTCGACCGACGCTGTGAGTTTCACCTCGATCGTAGCGTTGCCGTCGGCCACTTCGGTCGAGCCTTGCCAGCCTGCACCTCCCGGAATCGACCCGGCCTGGTTTGAACCAGGCTGACAAACCCAGCGTTCGAAGTGCAAATGCGCCACCACGAGACTGGCGGCGGTGAGCGGAGTCAGCGTCGCTTGTTGAATCTCAATGCGCTCGCCGCAACGTGGAGAGCGGTTGAGTTGCGCGCGAAGAATTGCAGAGATATTCTGCTGCAGGTCCGAGAGATCGGCGACAAGTTTAAGACTGAAATGCTTATTTCCGCTCTCAGCCGACGTCGAGGCAACGGGAGTCTCTCTACCCGCTGTTTCGGCATCGACTCGCGAGACGACAGTGCCGGAGACTCGGATCGATACAGACTGGCCGGCGATACGAATCGAGTTCGTCATGGGAGCCAGCTTGAAAGTGACGTCCTGGCCCGGTTCGGGAAAGAGAACACCCATATCTCTGCCGAGGGCGAGTTGCTCGCTTTGAAAGCTCGCGATCGCCTTCTCAAGAGCCGCAGCCGAGCTGGCAATCTGCTCGTTTTCCGGCTTCGGAGTATGGACGACGAGATCCAGCCCCTTGATCTGTCGGTCGAGGTCGAGATCGGCTTTCCCAAGCTTTTTCGTGAGGTCCTGCAAACCGGATTTTTGCGCGGACGAGAGCGAAGCTACAAAACTCTGGCTGCCCGCGCGAGCTTTCTGAAGTGCCTGGTCAATGGTGCTTGCCCGATCCAAGACCGCCGAAGCCGAGATTTGCGGCAGAGGCACTGGCAAAGGTTGCGGCAAAGTCTGAGACAAAGACTGACGAAAGTCCGCGACCTTATCGATCGCGACCTGGGTAGATTGTGCGACCTTGACGAATGCATCCCGCTGCTCAGGCGTGGCTTGCACCGCCATGGCACGGTGAAAAGCCTGCAGGCCATCCTTTTCCGCGACACCGTCGGGCCGGCTACCAACCGTACCGCCGGACATGCTTCCGCCTCCACCGCCCATGCCTCCGCCACCACCTCCACCTCCCCCGAGCTGAGCAAGCATTCTGTTGGGGATGGCAAGCATGGTGACTCCGACCAGCACGACCGCTACGCGAAGAAGGCGAGTTGCTTGGTGAAACATAGGCGAGACCACAAAGAATACTTAATCGTGTCAGAACATCGTGTCAGAACATTGTACGTTCGAACGAGATCGCTGGCCAACCAGGTAACAAGAAGTTCTGACGCCCACGATCTGAAATTGGTGATCTCGCCGCGCAATCTGTCGTGACCTGGCTTTCGACATCCCTGCGACCAGCCCGACCGTTTCGCCAAGCCCCGCCGTCTCCGCCATTACTCAGGTACTCACTCGCCGGACACAAAAAATGCGACAATACAATTGGCGGTCGAAGCTCCATCGTTTACGTAACTTTACGCAGAGATTTTGTGCCCAATCTCTCAGGCGGAGTCTTTTGCGTGTAAACTGCGCAAATAGTTACGCAACCTTGCTGCCTCCCCGCGGTTCTAAAGGTTGTAGTCTCTGCCGGATGCCAGTCACCCAAATTCCGTCTCGTGATCAATCGCCGCCGCCCACCGACCAACCGGAGCAGCGCGATTTGTTTCAAGCGCAGCATTGGGAATCGGCGTACCGCGGCTTCAATCCCGACGATGTTCCGCACCTTCTCATCCAGTTACAAGACGATCTTTCGCGTGCGCGCAAGCGTGAAGCCTTGTGGTTGTCCGTCATCCTTCACTTGTTCGTCATCATTCTGTTGTGGAACAGCGAGAGATTAATGGGCCTGCTGCCGCACCGGACGGTGGATCTGGCGATGACCAACGCAAACCAGTCGAAGGACGCGACGTTCCTCGAATTGCCGCCGGATGAGCAGAAGCTGACGCGGCGTCCCGATGCCAAAGTGATCTCCGATAAGGATCGCATCGCCACCAGCAAAGCGCCGCAGATCAATCACGAAGATCTGAAGAAGATTCTGCAGAGTACTCATCCCGGAACGAACCTGCAGCAGCCCTCGCCCCAGGGACCACCGCCGCAAGGCCAGCCCGTGCCGAACACTGCACAGGGTCAGCAACCGCCCGCGCCGCAACAGAGTTCTGGGTTCGTACCGCCGCAGCAGAACGATCAAACAGCGCGCTTGCAGACGCCTCCCCAGAGCAGAATAACGCCGGATTTTAACGCTCAAATGACAGCGGGCTCAGCAATCCAACAAGCCGAACGCGCCGCCGCCGACAGTCGCGGCCACTACGGCGGTTCTGGACAAGCGGGCGATTTCGGCAGCCCGGGTAGAAGCGGGGCCAAGGCGCTCGATCAGGCGGAAATTCTGACCGACACGATGGGCGTTGATTTTGGACCCTATCTGACTCGAGTCGTGCAGATCGTGAAGCAGAACTGGTACAACATCATGCCGCCGTCCGTCTATCCCCCGATCTTTAAACAGGGCAAGCTGGCGATTGAATTCGTCATCCTGAAAGATGGCACGGTGAGCGGTCTGGTGCGCGACACCTCGTCGGGCGACATAGCACTCGATCGCGCCGCGTGGGGTAGTATCACTGCGTCCACTCCGTTCCCGCCGCTGCCCAAGGAGTTTCCCGGTAAGCTACTCGGCCTGCGTTTCTATTATTTCTACAACCTTCAACCCGGCGCCGACGTAAAGTAATTCGCGAGGGCGCGGTCTCTGCGTTGATATCTTCTCAGGCCCGCCTCAACTTCAGATATTCCCCTACTTCACATATCTAGGCGCTTCGCCCTTCGCCCACGGATCGTAGGTCGCCACAAAATGGACCCGCTCCGGTCGCGTCGGATGATCGAAGAACCAGATTTCTACAAATTCACTGGGATCGGGATCCGCCAGATTCCTTTGACCGCTTTTCTGAAAATAGTGCGCTGCAACCTGATTGGGATTCGGCACGATTCCGTGGATCACCTCGAGTCCGTAGCGATCTGCCTCGTGCTCAAAGTGGCGGCTGACGCCGTTGAATAGCGGGGTCGCGAAAAATGCCAGCACCGTAATCACGAACAGCAAGGCCGGCAGCGATGCCCAATCCTGCAGGTCGCGAATGTCCCACTGCCCGCCCCATCGTGCCAGCATCCAGAGCGCCAACCGGTAGGCTAGATACAACAGAAACAGCAGAATCGCGGCGTCGATCGCAATCTCTTTGGGAATGTGATGCAGAACGTAGTGCCCCATCTCATGTCCGAAAACGAATAACGTTTCCGGAACCGTCGCCTTCGCAATCGTGTTGTCCCACACGACGACGCGTTTGGATGCGCCAAATCCCGTGACATACGCATTCAAACCCGTTTGCTTGGAGCTGGCGTTCATGACAAACATGCGATCGTCCGGAATTTCCATTCCTCCCCGATGGACCACTTTTTGCATCTCGGTGACCAGCACTGGTTGCACGCTCGCCAGCGGCCTGAAGGTATAGAACATCGGATCGATGACGATCGGCTGGAGAAAGAAAAGCGCCAGCAGAACTGGAATGGAAGCAAGCCAGAAGTAGAACCACCATCGCCGCGGGCTGCGCCGGATCACGAGATAAAGGATCCCGACCAGCAGCGTTCCCACAATCAGCACGATGATCTGGCCCAGAAGCCAGTCGCGAGTCCAGGCTCCCCAGGTTTGCACGGAAAGGCCGTAAGCGCGTTCCAATGACTCATCCCAAATGTCGGAAGGAATTTCGAGAAGCGCAATCGTGAATAGAATCAGCGGTGCGAAGATGATCAGTTGCAAGAAGCGATGCGCCGAAACCCGTTCTGCAAGATCGCGGAACGTGGGCGCCACCCGCCATCGCAAAATGACCAGCAAAACCAGGAATCCGTAAAAACCCCCGATGAATATGTGGCGATAGCGGGCGTTCGAATATGCCTTCGCCCGAGCGTACTCCGCCGGAGGAGGCGCGTATTCGACAATGGTGTCGGCCGCCGCTCCTGCTTGTCCTGCTTCAGGTTGTCCTGCTTGTGCTGCGCCTGGTTCCTCTGCCTTCGGTTCCGTCGCGCCCTCGGAACCGCTGGTTCCGCTGGTTCCGCTGGTTGCTGCAGAGGCTGCAGCCGGAGAGCCGGCCGGATTGGTTTGTGCTTTGAGGACTGCCAGCAGCGTGCTTGCAAACAGACAAAACAGAACGAAGAACCGCAACTGTTTCATAACGCCTGTCTCCCGCGCGCTTATTATTTCAGAACTTCCGGCAGAAAAGCGGGAAAGAAACAGCACAGCCGTGCAGTGTTGGCCAAACGAAGCAACGACGCTCACGTAGGGGCGGACGCATTCGTCCGCCCCAGCCGAGCGCAGCGCGGCTGCATGCACCCCTAGTGTGCCGTCCCATAAATTCGCGACGTAAGTAGAAGCGCTTTGAAAGGGTGCGGCTTCGCAGTTTGCTGAAAAACTCTGGATTGAGCCTGGTTTCGGGAAGGGCACGACTTGAGTCGTGCCGCTAAGTCGTTGGAAATAGATTGGCGCTTCAGCGCCTGAGGTATGCTTTTTTCGCCCTCGACGACTTTTTCCGCAAACTCTTCAGCCGCACCGTAATCTAGCCAAAAAACACGGGCTTTACAGACTGCTGAAAAACTCTGGATTCCCGCACGAAGGGGAAGGGCACGAGTTCCACTCGTGCCGCAACTGCTGCACAATCAATGGCGGCTTCCAGCCGCTGAGGGACTGCTGCGCCGAGAAAACACTTTTTCCAGAAAACTGTTGCTGAGGTCTTCAGCCCCCCACCTACCCCTAGAACAGATTTCTAAATCCCCAGAACAAAAACCCCGACAGCACCATCGACGCCGGCAGCGTCAACACCCACGCCATCGCCAGATTCCGCACCGTCGACCACTGCAATCCCGAATGATTCGCCGCCATCGTCCCCGCAATGCCCGAGGACAGCACGTGCGTCGTGCTCACCGGCAATCCAAACCAGTCCGCCGCACCAATTGTGAACATCGCTGTAATCTCCGCCGCCGCTCCCTGCCCGTACGTCAGGTGTTCCTTGCCGATCTTCTCACCTACCGTAACCACAATCCGCTTCCACCCGATCATCGTGCCCAGTCCGAGCGCCATCGCGACTGAAACCTTCACCCATCCCGGAATGAAACGTGTCGCGGCGTCGACATGCTTCTTGTAATTGTCCAGGCCCTCCCAATCAGTCGCACTCATCGCCGGTTGATGATTCTTCTTCATCAGCCGCAACGCCTCGCTGGCAACATACATATCGTTGCGGAAGTTTCGCACCTGGTCGTTCGGAATCTTCGACATCTCCCCGTATAGCGCCGTTTCGTTGCCAATGTCGCTGACCAGCTGGCGCAAGGCCAGCATCGTGTTCGGAGTGAACTGCTTGGTCCGAATGTAATCCGTTACCTCTTCGCGGGGATCACCGATCACCGCATCCGAACTCGTGTATTTGTTCAGGATGCCCGCCGCCTGCTGCGAGACGGCAATAAAGTCCTCCGACTGTTTGCGGGTAATGGCGTGGTTCAAAGCGTAAGCCGTAGGCACCGTCCCCACCAGAATCAGCATGATGAGCCCCATGCCTTTCTGCCCATCATTCGACCCATGCGCGAAACTCACTCCCGTGCATGTCAGCACCAGCAACGACCGAATCCAGAATGGAGGCGGCTCCGTCCCCACCGGAGCCTCATACAGCGCCCGATTTTTGATGACCGCCTTCATCAGGATCAGCAATAAAAACGCGCACACAAATCCCACCACGGGCGACAACAACAGCGACTTCCCAATGTTCGTAGCCTGCCCCCAATCCACACCGCTGGTGCCCGTCTTCGGAGACATCAACTGATTCGCGATACCCACCCCGATGATCGAGCCAATCAGAGTATGCGAACTCGAGGCCGGCAACCCGAAGTACCAGGTCCCGAGGTTCCAGATAATCGCAGCCACCAGCAAAGCGAAAACCATCGCGAACCCCGCCTTGCTTCCCACCTGCAAAATCAGTTCGACCGGTAACAGAGAAATGATTCCGAAGGCGACCAACCCACTCGAAGTCAACACTCCCAGAAAATTCCAGAACCCCGACCACACCACCGCAACATGCGGCTCCAGCGAGTGCGTGTAGATGACGGTAGCCACCGCGTTCGCCGTGTCATGGAACCCATTCACAAACTCGAACCCCAAAGCCACCAGTAGCGCAATGCCCAGCAAGGCGTAAGGCAAAAACGATCCGCTATGCACATTAGCCAGATCCGTCAGCAGGTGATAGGCCGAGTAAATAATCCCGATGAGAAGCACCACCGCAAAGCCCAACATCCCAAGCTTTCCCGGACTCTTGCTCAGCTTGTCATGAATCCCTGGCGAAGGCGCAGAGGTAGCAGTAGGCGCGACGATGGCCATATCAACAATCTCCTCGGTAAAATTCAGGATTCGGCGCCGAAGAACCAGCCCCAAATGAAGCGAAACTATACGGAAGAATTGTTAACCCAGTGTGAAAAGCAAGCGCCTGCCTGTGTGGCGCGGGCGCCCCCGCCCGCGTGCCGACACCAAAAACACACACGCAGGGAAAAACACCGCCGAAACAACGACGCTCACGTAGCGGCGGACGCATTCGTCCGCCCCAGCCGAGCGCAGCGCGGCCCACAAGCCGTGCGCTCCAGAATTTTTAATGGGAGCATTTAAATTAATTCTTAACAGGAGCCGTAAGCAGCGATGCCCCCAGTACGTCCCCCGCATCCGCCTCTTGCACAAAAACAATGAGCCGCAAATTCCCTGGATCAGCCGGAGCCTTGACCTTTACCTGCACATCCCGATCGAAATTCTTGCCCTTCTCCGCCGTCCCCACCTTGTCGATACTCTCCGCCACTGCCACATGCCGGATGTCGCGCCCCTTGTTCTCGCCTGCCGAAACATGCGATTCCACATGATCCAGCGCAACCGCCACGAAGATGTCGGCTTTGTGCGCTTTGGAGTCCGCAGGCAAAGCGTCTACCGCAAGGTGAAGGTGAATCGTCTTTGGATCCGCCAAGGAAACCGAAGAGATATGAACCGGAATCTTGGCGCGGGTGCGCGCACTTTCAATCGCGTGTCCCACCGCCGCCGCATCGCTCCCATTCATTTGCGCCGCGCCGTCAATCACCATCTGCGGCGTGTAGGCTCCCTTTGCTCCCAGTCGGTGCACGTACTCCTCCTGGCGCGCGGTAAAAAAACTCGACGAGTAAGCGTCCTTCCAGCCATCATGGTTCCAGTAGTCGACATGCTCACTCAGAACAATCAGCTGTGTTCCCGCGATCGGCTGCAACCCATCCAACTTCGTAAGGAACGCATCAGCGGGAGGGCAACTGGAACAACCCTCGGAAGTGAACAACTCAACCAGAACCGGCGCAGCAGCCCCTCCCGGAACATCGGAAGCAGCGACGCTCAACCCGGTAACACCCGTAAGCGTCGTAAAAGCAGCCATGACAAGCAGGAGTGTGAGAAGCGGGATCGCAATAAAACGGCCAATAAGATGCGCAGTAAGACGCGCAAAACACCGCCCTGTCGTTTTCATGGCAACAGCTCGCCTTTCATAACCAAGCAGAGACCCCATTCTTCGATTCGATGCCTGCCCCGCACGTTGCGTTATTCTAACTCTGCTGCACTTCCCCAATGGACGCCCCCCGCATCACCGCCCTACTCGAACCGTTCCTGGAGCAACCCCTCTCCGAACCGCAGCTTGATCAAGTATCGATATACATCGATCTATTACTTCGTTGGAACGCCCGCATCAACCTGACGGCGATCCGAAACGAACCAGAAATCGTAACCCGCCATTTCGGTGAATCCTTTTTCCTGGCAAGCCAGCTCTTCCCAAACGGCTCAAGTGTGGCGCGGGCACTCCTGTCCGCGAACCCCGGCACCGCCCAACCGTCGACCGTTTCTCCGGCCTCAAACCCCTGTCCACCCTCAAACCCCAGTCATCCTGAGCGTAGCCGAGCCAGACGCGAAGCGATTGGCTCGTCGAAGTCGAAGGACCCCTACTCCACCACTCCGTCCAAATCAACGCCGGAAGTCACCGCACCCCGAGTCCTGGACATCGGCTCCGGCGCCGGATTTCCCGCCCTCCCCATAAAGATCTGGGCCCCTCACATCCATCTGACCATGATCGAATCCAATCACAAGAAAGCGGCCTTCCTCCGCGAAGCAGTCCGCGCACTTACATTGACGGACGTCAATGTAATCACCGACCGAGCCGAAGTCGTTGCGAAAACCGATGACGCCCCCCATGCCGAAGTAGTCACCCTCCGAGCCGTAGAGAACCTCAACGCCGTCCTCCACCAAGCCGTAACCTTCCTGGTTCCCACTGGATCCCTGGCCCTACTGGTAGGAACAGCCCAACTCCCGTCCCTCGCCGCCCTCAAATCCAAATCCATACAATGGCAGCCCCCAATAAGCATCCCACAGTCCCATTCAAGGGTGTTATTACTAGGATTCCAGGCTGAGTAGGAACTACATAGCAATTATTGCATAGCTTTGGTGGCAGGCCCGGCCATATATGCAAGCTGTATTTCATGTAAAGTGGGAAGTCTAGGCGAAATCTCATTATGAGACGATGGAAAGAATTAGTGTTTCACGTGAAACACTGACACCGATTATTTTGAAATCCGAGCTTCAAAATACTCGACGTAGTTTCGGAAGCGATGTTTCACGTGAAACACTCTCTCGGAAACTGCACCAAAATCCGGCATTGATTTCGCAAATGCATTGGCATATTCTGGCCCGCAACACACAGAAAACACAATCATGGGACGTGTAATCGCAGTTGCCAATCAGAAGGGTGGCGTCGGGAAGACTACGACCGCCATCAACCTGGCTGCCTCCCTGGCCGCCGCCGAGGTCAACACCCTGCTCGTAGACTGCGATCCGCAGTCCAACTCAACCAGCGGCCTGGGCCTGGTAAAGAATCCCGAGCGCATCAGCGTCTACGACGTAATCATGGGCGCAGCCTCCGCCGAGGAGGCCCTCCAACTCACCGCCCTCGAGCAGCTCTGGCTGATCCCGTCCCATAAGAACCTGATTGGCGCGAACATCGAGCTCGTAGCATTGGAGCGGCGTGAGTATCGTCTGCGAGATGCCTTGGCCCCTCTGCTCGACCGCTTTCAGTTCATCGTACTGGACTGCCCACCCGCGCTTGATCTCCTGACCTTGAATGCCTTGGTCGCGGCCAATGGAGTCCTGATCCCGATGCAGGCCGAGTACTTCGCCCTTGAGGGGGTGTCCGAATTACTGGACACAATCGAGCGCATACGAGCGGAGCTGAATCCTACTTTGGCGGTTGAGGGAGTCGTTCTTACCATGTTCGATGAGCGCACCAACCTGGCACAGCAGGTGTCGGATGAACTGAAGAAATATTTCGGAGACAAGCTGTGCACGACGACGATTCCGCGGAATATTCGACTGGCGGAGGCTCCGAGCCACGGGTTGCCCGCACTAATGTATGACGTGCGCTCACGCGGGGCTGAAAGTTACATTCGGCTCGCAAAGGAGATCCTGGACCGGCAGGCGGCAGCGGTGAGCGGATCGGGAGAAGCAGCTTAAATCGATATCCATAAATATTTATGTATATCGATGTTTATGGAAGAAACAGGGACCTTCGTAAAAGAGATCAAGAAAAGAGGAACTGGTGGATGACGGCATCGAATGCGGCGGAGATTGAAAACGTGGCGCAGAAGCCATCGGCAGAGAAGGTGCACTCAGAAAAGGTGCACGAGAAGCTGGCTGAGAAGCGGCGGGCTTTGGGACGTGGGCTGGAGTCATTGTTGCCGGGGCCGCGAGTTGTGCCGGCGGCTCTCTCTTCTCCGCAAAGTGCGCGGAAGGATGGGGCACCCGAGCCAACACCCGCTGGCGCATCACTCGACGCGGCTTCCAGTGTTGTGACCGAATTGCAGGCCGCGGCCGCCGTGCCTGCGCCAGGCGGTGAACATCCATTCGAGCTCGCCCTCGATCACATCCAAGAAAACCCATACCAGACGCGAAGGGAGTTCGATCAGGAATCGCTCCAGGAACTGGCGAGTTCGATCCAAGTGCAGGGAGTACTGCAGCCGATTGCAGTGCGTCCTGGGAAGGACGGCCGGTTCATACTGATTTTGGGTGAGCGGCGCTTTCGCGCGTCGAAGATGGCAGGGAAGGCGACGATCCCGGCAATCATAAAGCGGGTCTCGGAGCAGCAGGCAGCGGAGATGACGCTGGTCGAGAACCTGCAGCGTCGGGACCTGAACTGCGTGGAGCAGGCGGAGGCCTTCGCGAACTTGAGCAAGGTGTTCAACCTTACGCAGGAGGAGATTGGGAAGCGAGCAGGCGTGTCGCGAGAGCAGGTATCGAATTACATGCGGCTGCTGGCGCTGCCGGAGGGCGTGATCGGGGCGCTGCAGCAGGGGAGACTAACCTATAGCCACGCTCGGACGCTCTTGCAGTTGCGGGATGACATCCAGATATGGAAGTACGCGCAAAAGGCAATGGACGAAAAGCTGTCGGTGGCTAAGTTGGAGGAGTTGGTGCTGGGGGTGAGTGCTCCGATTGGATCGGGCACGACGAACAAAGCAGGCGGGGCGAGGTGGGTGGATCCGAATGTGAAGGCAGCGCAGCGGTCGCTCGAGGAGGTACTGGGAATGAGGGTTCGGATTCGAGACCGTAAGGGAAGAGGGAAGATTCTGATTGAGTATGCAACGATCGACGATTTCGATCGGGTAGTAAGGATGTTGAGGGGGAAGTGAGGGCTCAGGATGACTCGGAAATTGAGAGTTTAGTGGGTCTGCAATATGGATGACCTCATGCCAGTGAGCAGGTTATCCCACTTGTTACTCTTCTGATTCTCCCCGCCCGGCGCTGGCTTTTCGCCACGCGATTCGCGGTTTTGTTTTGCGCTCCCTTTTGGTTTCGCTTGGTTTGGGCTTCCGCTGAATTGTGCCCGTGTCCAGTGCTTAGGCCGATCGCCTGTCTGGTGCATCGTCATGTTTGGTTGGAATCCTGATCGCCCGTGAAGATCTTTTCTTTCCTATAAACCATCCACTGAATGTCGTAGTGGGAGATTGAGGTGGTTCCCGAACTTCTATGGTCACAGGTGCATCGGGAATCCGGGGAGTAATAAGTGGAACGGTTTGATTCGCCCCGCGCGCCGGCAATGACCGAAGTGGGAGTGGCGAGCTACTCGCCGCAGGTCGGTGGGATTTCTCGGCACGTTCAAGCGAGGGCGCTCGGGAGCATCTTTGGAGTAACAAGTGGGGGTGCTTGGCTTGATCGCCGTTTCATCAATGGTGCAGGCTGAAGGCCGAACTGCGGCTCGGCTGGGACGGACGAATGCGTCCGTCCCCACGGGGGCGGGGTCCCTCGCTGGCTTTAACTCTGATCTTTAACTCTGATATTGTCGCTGGGCTGACTTTTTCTCGCACTGAGGGTCATTGCGATTGGGCTGAGGATCTATGGGACTGATCAACATTTTATTTGGGCGGCCGTTGGCTTCTTCGGAGGATGAGGGGGAGCGGATCACTCCTACTCAGGGGATTCCTACCTTCGGGCTGGATGCCTTGAGTTCGGCGGCTTACGGTCCAGAAGCGGCTTTGACTATTTTGCTGCCCTTGGGATTGGTCGGCGTGCGATACATCGTGCCGCTGACGTTCGCCATCATCGGCCTGCTGATCATTGTTTATTTCAGTTATCGGCAGACGATTGCGGCGTATCCGAATGGCGGAGGATCGTACACGGTTGCCCGCGAAAACCTCGGCAACGGCGCTGGTCTGACTGCGGGCGCAGCTTTAATGATCGATTACCTGCTGAACGTCGCGGTCGGAATCTCGGCGGGAATCGGAGCGCTGGTGTCGGCCGTGCCTCGCCTGGAGCCGCACACGTTGAGTCTCTGCTTAGTGGTGCTGGTTATATTGACGGTCGTCAATCTTCGCGGAGTAAAAGAGGCGGGCTCGGCATTTGTGGCTCCTACCTATTTTTTTGTGGGGACGTTGGCGCTGGTGATTGTGGTTGGGCTCTACAAGGTAATCGTGTCCGGGGGACATCCGGTAGCGGTGGTCTCGTTGACACAGGCGCAGGCGGTGCGCGCCTCGTCTCTGCGGTTGGTCGGAACATGGATTCTGGTGAAGGCATTCGCCTCCGGATGCACGGCCTTGACGGGCGTCGAGGCGGTCAGCAACGGAGTACAGGCGTTTAAGAAGCCGGTGGTTCCGGCCGCTCGGGCGACCTTGACGGCGATCATCGCGATTCTGATTGTGTTGCTCGGCGGAATTGCCGTGCTGGTGCGGTACTACGGAATTATGGCCACCGATCCGGGGCAACCGGGATATCAGAGCGTGCTCTCGTTGCTGACGGCGGCGGTGGCGGGCAAAGGGATTTTCTACGACATAACGATGTTCTCGGTGTTGCTCGTGCTTTGTCTGTCGGCGAATACTTCATTTGCGGATTTTCCGCGTCTCTGCCGGATGATGGCTCGCGACAGCTATCTTCCCCATTCCCTCGCGACTCGAGGACGGCGACTGGTGTTCTCGCAAGGCATCTGGGCGCTGGCGATTCTTGCCGGACTGTTGCTGATTTTGTTTGGCGGCGTGACCGATCGGTTGATTCCTCTGTTTGCGGTGGGAGCGTTTCTTGCGTTCACGCTGTCGCAGGCGGGAATGGTCGGGCATTGGTGGAAGAATGCGAAGGGATTCAGTGTCGCGCGCGGCATCCTGGTGAACGGCATTGGCGCGCTCGCCACCGGGCTCACATTGATGGTGATCGTGGTGGCGAAGTTTGCCGAAGGGGCTTGGGTGGTCGTGCTGTTGTTGCCGGCGCTTCTTCTATTTATGGGACGCGTGCGCCATCATTATGAACTGACGGATCAAGAGCTGGCACTTAAGGATGGCCTGGAGTTAAGTGTGGAGAACCTGGAGCCTCCCATAGTGCTCGTTCCAGTCGATCGATGGAATGCGGCGACGGAGAAGGCGCTGCAGTTTGCTATGACCTTGTCTCCAGATGTGGAGGCGGTGCATGTGACTTGCGACGCCGATGACGATAAGGCTCCGTGGGCGGAGACCGCACCGGCGGGGGCACGGCTTCCTAAGCTGGTGACGCTGCCTTCGCCTTATCGGCTGGTGGTGCATCCGATTGTGGATTATGTGTTGAAGGTGGAGAAAGAGAATCCGGACGCGGACGGTCGCGGTTGTAATCGCGTCGATGGTCGAGCACCACTGGTACCACTATTTTCTGCACAATCAGCGGGGACAGATGCTGACGGCGCTGCTGCTGCTCAATGGGGATGAGCGCATCAATATTATTAATGTGCCCTGGTATTTAAAGGCGTGAACCAGTTCTACTGCGGTTTCATGCGGGTCCTCTTTGAGCCCTCCCATCCCCTGTGTTAGCATCGGGAGTTTCGCAGGTGATGTTGGGCTGGCCTGTAGCCTGTACTCATCATTATTCCGGATTTCCGGATTCCGGGCCTTATCAACCTTCCCGAAAGCCTGCGGAGGGAGACAACCCGTGAAAGTTTACGAAGCAGCCAATCTCCGCAATCTGGCCCTGGTCGGACACGGGCATGCCGGAAAAACTACCCTGGTGTCCGCCATGCTCTACACCTCCGGCGGCGTCCCGCGCCTGGGACGCGTCGACGATGGCTCCGCTACTACCGACTACGACGAAGAAGAAATCGCGCGCAAGATGTCGATCTCGACCGGCCTTGCGTTTGTCGAGTGGGGCAAGCCGGAGGCGAAGGTCAAGATCAATCTTCTCGATACTCCCGGCTTCAACATGTTCGTGCACGAAGCCAAAATGGTGTTGCCGGTGGTGGACGCGGCGCTCGTCGTCGTTGACGGCGTTGCCGGAGTCGAAGTAGTGACGCAGCGCGTCTGGAATTACTGCAGCGATATTGACTTGCCGCGAATGATCGTTGTCAATCGCATGGACCGCGAGCGCTCCGATGCCGCTCGCGTGCTCGAATCGCTGACCAACGCTTTTGGGCGTGCGGTTACTCCGCTGCAATTGCCGATTGGCAAAGAGAAGAGTCTTAGCGGCATTGTCGATCTGGTCCGCATGAAGGCTTACACCTACGAGATGGGCGGAAACGGCAAAGGCAAAGAGGGACCGATTCCGACCGACATGGCGGACGTGGCCAAGGAAGCGCACGAAAAATTGGTCGAGCTGGTCGCCGAAGGCAAAGACGAGTTGATGGAAGAGTTCTTCGAAACGGGAACGATTCCCGAAGAACATCTGGTGCCCGCGCTGCATGAGGCGATTCGCGAAGACAAACTGTTCCCCGTGCTCTTCACCTCCGGCCTGGGCAATATCGGCGTCGACGAGTTGATGGATTTCATTGTCGATTACACGCCCGCTGCCAGCGAGCATCATGCCATCACGGGGTGGACCGCAGAGGGCGCCGAACCGTCGACGCGCAAGGGCACCGATAACGAGCCCGCTTCCGTCTACGTATTCAAGACCGTGTCCGACGCATTCGCCGGGCGCATTTCTTACTTCAAGGTCTTTTCTGGCGTGCTGAAGAACGACGCTTCGCTGCAGAATTACAATCGCAACACGCTGGAGAAGTTCGCTCACATTTCGCTGATCCAGGGCAAGCAGGCGGTTCCAATCCACGAGATTCATGCTGGCGATATCGGAGCGGTTGCGAAGCTGCGAGAAACACTGACGGGCGACACGCTGGGCGATAAGAATTCGCCGATCCGTTATCCGGCGGTGCAATTGCCTGAGCCCGCAATCACGTTCGCCATCGAACCGAAGAGCCGCGCCGATGAAGACAAGCTGGGCGTCGGACTGCACAAGCTCATGGAAGAAGACGCCATGCTGCGCTTTTTCCGCGACCCGCAGACCAAGGAATTTCTGATTGCGGGCACCGGACAGCAGCACATCGAAGTCGTAGTCTCAAAGATGCGAAAGCGTTACCACGCCGAAGTGGTGCTGAAGGCACCCAAGGTACCGTATCGCGAAACGGTTCGCGGCAAAGCCGACGTCCAGGGACGACACAAGAAACAGACCGGTGGCCACGGCCAGTATGGCGATTGCAAAATCAAGATGGAACCGTTGCCGCGCAACTCCGAAGTCGAGTTTGAGTTCGTCAACGATATTTTCGGTGGCGCGATTCCGCGCAACTTCATTCCTGCGGTGGAAAAGGGAATCAAGGATGCGGCGGCGCGCGGCTTTCTTGCGGGATATCCCGTGGTGAACTTTCGCGTGATCCTTTACGACGGTTCTTACCACGACGTGGATTCGAACGACCTCTCGTTCCAGATGGCGGGCCGCATTGCGTTTCGCAAAGCGATGGAACAGGCCAAGCCGACGCTGCTGGAGCCGATTATGAACGTCGAGATCACCATCCCCGACGAATTCGCCGGCACCATCATGGGCGACCTCAACAGCCGGCGCGGGCGCATCCAGGGCATGGATAACAAGGCCAGCAACACCATCGTGAAGGCTGAAGTACCGATGGCCGAGATGCTCACCTACGGCGCCGACCTGACTTCGATGACGCAGGGGCGGGGCAGTTTCTCCATGGAAATGCACCATTACGATACGGTTCCGCAGCAACTGCAGGACAAGATCATCGAGAAGGCTAAGGTGGAGCGTGGCGAGGTTAAGGAAGAAGAAGAGTAAGCCTCACCCGAAAAGCCTCTGGAACTTATCGATTTGAGCCGTCGCGCACGGCACTTTGCGGAAGGGTGGGAACCACAGAAGCCCGCAGCCCGTGCATTCCCGGACACCACACCAGCACCACTCCAGTTCTCGACTTTTTTCGTCACAATCAGCCTGTTTGCCCCAGCACAGACTCCAGAAGAGAACCGCCGAAGAACGAAGGAAAGAAAAAGTAGGAAGCCACCCTACCGCCAACGGCTTTGCAGCTCTTGCAATGCGGCTGAATGCAACGCCCAAACAAATTCAAATCTGAGCTACCACAAATGCTTCTGCGCTTGTGAAACTTGTGGCGCACGACCGGCGCTCGCGTGTGGGAATGTTCTAGCGAGAGTGCGCCTGCTCAATCAGGCAACCAGCTCCGCATCGGTAAGCCGAAAATCCTCGCCTTTGGCCAGCAATTTCTGCCCTGAGAACTTGGCCAACGCGTAGGCAAAGCAGTCCCCAAAGTTGAGACCGGCGGCATGCCGCCCTTTGCCATACTTGCGCCACGCGGAACGCGCGATCTCCGTTTGCTCGGCATCGACCGGAACTACTTCCAATTTCGCCCGCACGACAAACAGGTCGAACTCGCGGCCAGCCGCTTCCCCTCGCCTTGCCTCCAGCACGATTCCGGTTTCCAGCGAATTTGCCGCCGAAATCAGCTTCATTTCTGCTCCTAGAATATGTTCGAGGAACAGCTTGCGTTCGGGTTCGCCTAAAAAAATGGCTACGAGGGCAGACGTATCAATCACCATTGAGGAGACCTAGCGCGGAATGCCGTCCTCGCCATAGCCAAGAATTTCGTCTTCGGCACGCGAGTCCACCGTTGGAAGTGCATCTACCCGCCGTAGTAAATCCTCAATCTGGCCGGCCACAATGTGGCTTCTACGGCGCCGCTTCAGCCGCTCCCAACGTTCTTCGAGTGCCTTTTGAATCGCTGCCGTGAGCGATTCACCGGTTTCGTCCGCCACCTGACGGGCCAGTTGTTCGGTGTTTTTATTCTTAATGAACAAGGGCATGTCTTTTAATGTATATACTTAACGAATGCATTATATACCATTCGGCAAGCCAGTTTCCACTAACAGTAAATCATTCCCTGATCATAATTTCTGGCGTACCATTCTTTTTTGACCACGGAGGAATGCATGTCCAAGTGGAATTCCCCGTTTTTCTACCACTTGACCGTCGCTACGCTTGTTCTCATGCTCATTCCGCAACCTGCCATGACTCAGGCAAGTAAGAGTGTTGTCCTCGAAGTCGATCACGCGTCGATCTGCGGATCCAACCTCGACACGCTGCGCCAGGCATTCACCGATGTGGGTTTGACTCCGGACCTCGGTGGCCCTCACGGCAACGGCATTACGCAGATGGCTTTGATCGGCTTTGATGACGGAACCTATTTGGAGTTGATTGCGCCAATAAAACCTGGCGCCACCGCAGGCTCCGAATGGTCGAAGTTTATGTCGGAGGATGCTGTCACCTGCGCGTGGGCGGTAGCAACTAACGTTTTGCTGCAGGAAGTGGATCGCCTGAAGAAACTGGGGATTTCCGTCAAGGTTCCCGAGCACGGCAGCCGCAAGCGTCCCGACGGCATGTCGATCGAGTGGATGACTGCCGACGTGGGCTCCGGAACGGCGGGCTCCACGCTGCCATTCATCATCGAGGATCAGACGCCGCGAGCCTGGCGCGTCCAAACTTCGCCTGGCGTCCAGGGGGCGCCGGTCTACGGCGTCGAGAATGTCGTCCTCGGTGTCAACAATCTGGATGCTTCGATTGCCCTGTTCCGCAAGGCTTATGGCTGGGCTGATCCACTTACTGAGACGCAGAAGGACTTTGGCAAGGTCGCATATTTTCCCGGCGAACCCGTGATCTTGGCCTCTCCCTCTGGAGGAGGATGGCTCTCGGACCGGCTCGCCAAATTTGGCGAATCCCCGGTCGCTTACCTGCTCGGCACGCGCGACTTCCCCGCGGCGGCGAAGAAGTACAAGCTCTCCGGTACAAAAACGTGGTTCGGCCAGAAGGTAGCGTGGTTCGATGCGGGTAAGCTGAAGGGCGTGCGCCTCGGCGTGATTGGACAGTGACCACGCGCGCCCGCCGCGGTGGCTTAATTCGACCTCCGGTAGCTCGGCCTCCGTTGGTTCGAACTCTGTTAGCTCGAACTCTGTTAGTTCAAATTCTCCAATAATCGGGGCGCCATTGCTGAATTCCCTTTTTGATTTCAGGCGCCGTGAGCTTTTCATTCAGAACTCGGATGGCAAGCGCTGATAGTTCGGCATCGGATGCGAAGCGGAGTGCGATCAACTGCGATTCCGTAAATTCTCCAATGCGTGGCCGAAGGGCTGGGTCGAGCAACGTCATAAGGCGCAGTCTCTCTTCCAGGCGGATGACGCGATCCTGTACTTTGAGCGAATAAAGTCTGATCTTAAAAAGAGCGAACACCGCCGCGACCATGCCGACTACCAACCATCCAGAATGCAAGCTTGGCCTTCGAACCAGATGGACGACAGTCATTACCAGCGTGATGACGAAAACGGGCAGGATGAAAAAATGAAACAGCGGATCATAGCGCGTGTGATGGGAAAAATTCTGCGGAGATGCATCGGCCATGGAGAAACGCTCCTCGTAAGACTCACAACATCATCGCACGTTTAGCTGTCTGCCTGGGCTTCGCTTCGCTTGACTCAGACATCAGCTTATTCATCGAGGAGACTACGGATTTTGCGGTTCAAGGTGTCCAGCGGAAATGGCTTTTGCAGCACCTCAGCACTGGCGTCCACCAGTTCACTGCTCCATGTACCGTGATCGGGATAACCCGACATAAATAACACCTTCATGTGCGGTCGCACCTGGGTGAGACGCTTCGCCAACTCCTGGCCGCCGACGTTGGGCATAACCACGTCGGTAAGTAAAAGGTGAATCGAATTTTTGTACTCCCGCGTCATCTGGAGCGCTTCGCTACCGTCCCCTGCGTGCAAGACGGTGTAACCCTTTTTCTCCAGAAACTCGCGCACCAGGTCGCGGATTCCATCCTGGTCTTCCACCAATAGAACGGTCTCTGTCCCACGGGCAGCCGCGGCGGGCGTCTTTATCTTTGAAAGAGGCTCAGGCGCAGCCAGCATTGTGGCGACTTCGACCTGAACCTGCGCCTCGGCCCGCACCTGCGGAAAATAGATATCGAACACGGTGCCCTGTCCCACTTGGCTGCGAGCTGTGATCCAACCACCCGTTTGCTTGACCACTCCATACACGATTGCCAGACCGAGGCCGGTTCCCTGCCCGGGTTTCTTGGTCGTAAAAAAAGGTTCAAACATCTTGGTCTGAACGTCGCGGTGCATTCCTACTCCGCTGTCACTCACGCTCAGGACGACGTACTTGCCCGGCGGAATTCGAGCGTGGCTTCCGGCGTAGGTTTCGTTCAGTTCCGCATTCTTGGTCTCGATGGTCAGCCGCCCACCCTCGGGCATGGCATCGCGCGCATTGACCGCGAGGTTCAAGATCACCTGCTCCATTTGCCCGGGATCCGCTTTAACGCGCTGAAGCGACTCGGCCGCCACAATCTTCAATTCAATGTTCGCAGGAATCAGGCGATCGAGCATTTTCGCCACTTCGGTCAGCACAGCATTCAAATCGAGCGCCTTCAACTGGAGCACTTGCCTGCGACTGAAAGCCAGAAGCTGCTGCGTCAAGGCGGTGGCGCGCGTCACGGCTCCTTCGATTTCAATGGCATCCTTGTGAGCAGGATCGCTCGCAGCAAGCCGGCCACGAAGGCGTTCGTTATGAGCCTGAATCACCATCAGCAGATTGTTGAAGTCGTGCGCCACACCACCCGCCAGTTGGCCCACTGCCTCCAGCTTCTGGGAATGGCGAAGCTGCTCCTCTAAGCGCTTGTGCTCGGTAATGTCATAGAGCACACCCTGCATCAGGAGTTGGTGGTCGCCGGTTGAGGCCTGCAACATGACGCCCTCGTCACGAAACCAGAGGACCCTGCCGTCGCGGGCAAACATGCGGTATTCGGCTTGAAACAAATCCTGATTCCGTTGAAAACGCTCTTCCGCGGCAAGCGCAATTTCGCGATCCTCAGAGTGGATATGGTTCAGCCAGTTCAAGGGATCCGACAGCCACTCCGCCGGTGAGAAACCAAGAATGGACTCAATTTGAGGGCTCACGTAATGCCAAGGACCGCCAGCGCCGAGCTCGGCAACATAAGTGATCGCCGGCAAGCGTTCCACCAGCGTACGGTACCGATCCTCGGCCGCTCGCAGTTCTGTCTTGTCCCGATCCCGCTCGATGGCGAGTGCTACCAGATGAGTGGCGCGAGCAATCAGTCGTAGATGTTGAGCGTCGGGAGTGCGTGGCTCGCGGTAATAGACGGCGAACGTGCCGAGCATACTGCCGTCCTGTGCGGGAATGGGATTTGACCAGCAGGCCCGCAATCCGTGAGCCAGAGCCAACTCTCGGGGCCCGGCCCACAGTGGATCGATGGCGATGTCGGAGACGACGACGGGCTGCCTGCGATAAAGGGCCGTGCCGCACGATCCAGCGGAAGGCCCAATCTTCACGCCGTCAATGGACTGACTGTATTCCCGTGGAAGGCTGGGAGCGGCGCCACTGCGCAAAGTTACCCCGTCAGCATCCAGCAGAACAACCGAGCACAGCATTCCGGGATGATGTTGCTCGAGGTCAGAGCACAACGCGTCCAAAATTTCCGGCAGCGGACTCTGTCCCATGATCAGGGCCAGTATCCGATCATCGAGCAGTGCAAGAGCTTGTGAGCTTAGCACCTGGTCGGTCGTGAATCCCTTTTGCGCTCTTGTGGACATGCAGACTCGTATCATATTCATTGCGTTGCGCCATGACCACCAAGTTACGACGGTAACGGACGTTCAAGACAACATCGTCGTTGGCCGCAATGGAGCACCCACTGCAACTTTTTGCATCTTATTTTCCGATACAGAAGGTGCCGAAGATAAGGTGGAGGATGTCGTCGGTGGTGGTTGCGCCAGCGATTTCGTCGAGGGCACGCAAGGCTACGTAAAGATCGAGCAGCAGCATCTCGTGCGGAACGCGCTCGGCGACGGCTTTGATCCCCACATCGAGCGCAGCAACCGCTGCGCTGACCAACTTATGATGGCGAACGCTGGTGAGAAAGCCGGTTTCTGCCTCGACGGCGGAGTCTCCAGCGACGTGGCGTAGGATGGCGGCGCGCAGGGCTGGAATACCGTCTCCGGTCAAAGCGGAAGTGGATATGTGCGGCAGAGATTTCCGTTCTGCGGCACCCTCGCTGCCCTCAGTTATAAGATCGGACTTGTTTTCTACTACGATCGCTGGACGTCCTTCGATCGAACTTAGTAACTCGCCGTCTTCAACGGATGGCGGTTGCGTCTTGTCAACGACCAGCAGCACTAAGTCAGCATCCGCCAAGGCCTCTTTCGATTTCTTGATCCCGATGCTCTCGGCTTCATCGAGGGCACTGCGAATTCCAGCGGTGTCCACCAGTTCCACAGGAATTCCACCAATGGCGACGGTTTCGCTCACCAGGTCGCGAGTTGTGCCGGGTTGGGACGTGACGATGGCGCGTTCGCGTTCCACCAGACAATTAAAAAGGCTCGACTTGCCGACATTCGGACGACCCACGATGGCAAGCATCAACCCTTCTCGAATGATCTTGCCGTAATTGAAGGTAGCGGCCAGTTGCAGCAACGCGCCTTTGACTTGCGCGATGCGCTCAAGAATCGCAGCGTCGGGAGCAACCGAGACATCATCCTCAGCGAAATCAATGCCCGCCTCGAGCAGCGCGATCAGCTCAATCAGTTTCTGCTTGATCGGCTTCAGGCGATTGGATAGGGCACCTTCGAGCTGCTGCGCAGCAACTTTGGCTTGAAACAGCGTTTGCGAGTCGATCAGGTCGCGGACCGCTTCCGCCTGCGTCAGGTCCAGGCGCCCGTTGAGAAAGGCGCGCATGGTGAATTCGCCCGGCTCGGCCAGACGCGCGCCGCTGGCAAGAGCGACTTCGACAATGTGCCGCAGAACCACGGGCGAGCCATGGGCAGAGATTTCCACGATGTCGTCCGTAGTGTAAGAGTGAGGCTTGGCGAAGAAAGTAACAACAACCTCATCAATGCGGCCGGAACGAACGTCGGAATCCACCCCGGAACACGTAGAGGCGGACGCATTCGTCCGCCCCGCCGAGCGAAGCTCGGCTGCCTCCGTCCCGCCACAAGTACTGGAGGGTTCGATGAGATCGCAACGCAGGGCGCGGCCCGGTTCCAGTTCGCGACTTAAGCGGAGCATGGGCACGGCGATCGCTCGCGCCTCCGGCCCCGACAGACGGACTACGCCAATGCCGCCGCGGCCCGGCGGGGTGGCGATCGCGACGATGGTGTCATCCAGATTCATCAGAGTCATTCGACCGGATTCAGTCGACCGCGGTCAGTCCACAATGCGGTCAGTCCACAATAAAAAGCATGGCTCCCCTTTTGCTTGACGAACGATGTGGCGTTTCGCCGTCAGCAACCTGATAACTCTTCCCCGGAGTCATAGTGAAGCACCTGCCATCGGACAGAATGGTTTCGAATTCGCCTTCCAGACACAGAACCACGTGACCTTTCGAGCACCAATGATCGGCCGAATAACCGGGCGAGTATTCCACCATCCGCACCCGAATCTCGCCGATGCTTTGCGTTCGCCATAACGCTATGCCAGCGTCACCGGCGTGCTCGGATGGAGCGACCTGAGCCCAATCCGTGATGGATAGAGGGAATCCAGTCATCTTCATCAACTGAGTATAGCTAGAAGTGCGATGGGTGGATTCACGGGGTCCATGCCGAAATCACGTTTGCTGCATTTGGCGCGCGTCATTTATACTTACTGTTTGCCATAAGCCATCTGATTCAATCAGGGAGCAGGGATTTTCAATGCCGAAACGTACATTTCAACCCAACCGGCGCAAGCGCTCGAAGAAGCACGGGTTCCGGACTCGCATGAAGACCAAGAGCGGAGCCAAGGTCCTGTCGCGCCGCCGGGCCAAGGGGCGTAAGCGCGTCTCCGTAAAACCGGGTTTCCGCGAGTAGTTTTTCCCCACGGGCAACAATAGGCCGTCATTATTACTGACTGTCGTTATCATTAATGTGCAGGATTGTGAGTTGGTGAGCGCCGACGCTCCGAAGCGGAGTGTAGAGCAGCCCGCCGCGAAAGCGGGTGGAACCTTTCCGCGCGCGGCCCGGTTGCTGAAGCACTCTGATTTCGATCGCGTATATAAGCAAGGTCGGCGCCATTTTTCACCGCACATGACCGTCTACTACCTGCAGCGCACGGGGGCCGACTCTCCGGAAAGTAGGGCGCCGGAGCAAAGCTCGCGTGTCGGGTTCACTGTGGGACGCGTGCTGGGCGGCGCGGTCGTCCGCAACCGAATCAAACGTCGCCTCCGCGAAGCCGTGCGGCTGCGACGGAACGTTCTGCAAGGCGCGGGCCCAGTGGATGTTGTGATCAATCCGAAGAAGTCGGTGTTGGCCGTGGAATTTTCTGTCGTGCTCGAAGAAATGGGCCGGGCGCTCGATGCAATCGCGAAAAAGTCGTCGGCAAAGCCGAATAGCCGAATAATGGAGAAATGAAGCGATGAAATCTCTCGCGCTCGCCCTATTGCGACTTTACAAGCGGTGGATTTCGCCGGCCTTTCCGCCAGCCTGCCGGTACGTGCCGACCTGTTCGGAATACGCCATGGAAGCGGTCGAGCGCTTTGGCATATGGCAAGGCGGAATGATGGCCGCGGCACGAGTGTTGCGGTGCCATCCGTTCGCCACAGGTGGACTCGATCCAGTAGTGCGTCGCGCTCATTCGCAAAAAGCGCGTGTGCAAATGGCATCCGAAATTGTGGTGGATAATTCAGAAATGATGAGCGACTGATTTGGCCGATTTTCAAAATCCTCAACAAGAACCCGGGATGGAGCGCAGGCTGTTGATCGTGTTTGCGCTGACCTTCCTGGTCATCATGCTTTTCCAGCCGCTTCTGAAGAAGTATGGGCCGCAGCCTCCGGCGAAACCGGAGAGCTCTCAGGCGGCCCAGCAGAATCAGCCACCTTCCCCCGCGCCCGCCACCAACCAGACTCCACCCCTGGTTTCAGCGGCCGCTGCTGCTAAGATGGCGCCCACGTCGGCGCCAGTCGCGGCGGCGAGTGAGTCCGAGACGGTGATTGAAAATGATGCTTACCGGATCGTGTTCACCAATCGCGGCGGCCGGGTCAAATCGTGGGTCCTGAAGAAGTACACCGACGATAAAGGCGGACCACTCGAACTCGTAAATACTGCCGCGGCTGAGAAATACGGATATCCACTAACTCTGTGGACGTATGACGAAACCTTACGGAACAAGTTGAATTCGGCGCTGTACGCGACGCCGACCGTTCCGCCACAAACCGGAGCCTCCGCAACCGTTCCAACCGAGCTTAAGTTTGTCTATGCCGACGGCGATATCTCGGTACAGAAGACATATAAGTTCGATCGCAACACGTATGTGGTCGCGGTACAGACCGCGGTTGAGGTAAAAGGCGCACCGGTCACCGCGCTCCCCATGTGGCCCGCCGGGTTCGGCTCGGATATGACCGGCCCGCAATACGCGATCGGCCAGATCCTGTATCAGTACGACGACAAGGTTGAGCGGCTGGCGATCAAGAAGATCAGCGGTGGTGGCACCGTGCCCGGACCGCTGAACTGGGCGGGAGTATCAGATCAGTATTTCGCGGCCATCTTCATGCCGCAGGATCCGAAAAACGCGGCACTGGTCACGCTGCGCAATCCCATCGAAATTCCGCACAGCACATCCGATGCAACTAACAAGCAGATGGACAAGGTGGACGTGCTCGGCGTAGCGGTCGGCAGCCTGCGGGGTGCAACCGATGTCCGGCTCTATGTAGGCCCGAAAGCTCTGTCGGATCTCGAAGCAGTGTCCGTCCCTGGCATTACGGGGGCCGAGCCCGATCTGCGTGCGGTGGTGGATTTCGGCTGGTTGGGAATCATCGCGCGACCTCTGTTCTTGTGGCTGAAGTGGATGTACAGCCACATCGTCCACAACTGGGGTTGGGCCATCCTGCTGCAGACACTGGTCATCAATCTGGCGCTTCTGCCGCTGCGGCTTTCGCAGATGAAGTCGATGCTCAAGATGCAGCGCGTCGCGCCGCAGATCAAGTCCATTCAGGAAAAATACAAGAAGTACAGCCTGCGCGATCCGCGCAAGGCCGAAATGAATGAGGAAATTTCGGCGCTCTATAAGAAGGAAGGCGTGAATCCCGCCGGTGGCTGTCTGCCGCTGGTGATCCAGATGCCATTTCTGTTTGCCTACTATCGCATGCTCAATGTGGCCATGGACCTGAGACACGCTCCCTGGCTATGGGTCCACGATCTTTCGTCGCCCGACCCACGTTACATTCTGCCGATTGCGATCGTAGTCACCATGTTTTTCATGCAGCGGATGACCCCGCAAGCCGGCATGGATCCAACGCAGCAGAAGATGATGAACTTCATGATGCCCGCAATGATGGGTTACATCAGTTTTAACCTTCCCGCCGGCCTGAGCCTGTACTGGGCCATGGGACAACTCATAGGCATCGTGCAACAAGCGGCGCTGAACCGCACGTCGCTAGGCCGCGAGATGCGCGAGATGATGGCAAAGCGCGCGCGGAAGAAAGAGAAATAGCCTCTGGCTGTTAGCCTTTAGTCTTTGGCTAAGAGCTAACGGCCAAGAGCCAAGAGCTTATCTATGCCAATTACAGACAAAGTTGACGCTGCCAAACAGATTGGGGAATTTCTACAAACCGTAATATCGAACGGCGGCTTCCGGCTGAAGTACCGGATTACCGTCGATCCGCCGATCGCCGAAAATCGCGAGTGGGAGCATCCGGAAATTCTGGTGGAGTTCGCCGGCCCGGATTCGGCTCTCTTGTTGGAGCGCGGGGGCGAGCTACTGCGGTCGTTCGAGTTGCTCGCTTCGGAAATCCTTCACCTGCACGGCAACGAGCACGAGAAGATCTGGTTCGACTGCAAGAATTTTCGCGCGTTGCGGATCGACGAGTTGCAATTAGCGGCGCGCGTGGCGGCCGAACAAGTCCGACGAACCAGTGAGCCCTACCGCTTCGGCCCGATGTCGTCACGCGAGCGGCGTATCGTGCATCTCGCGTTGCGTGACGAAAAGGATTTGCGCACCGAGAGCGATGGCGAAGGCGGACGACGGTCGGTAGTGGTGTATCCCGGAACTTACAAGACAGCGCCCGCAGCAAGGCGGGAACGACGGACGATTTCATAGCCGCAACAGCCGTGTCGAACACGGTTGCACACTTTTCGCGGCAGTTATTTTCTCGACACTTGACAGCACGAGAAAATCGCGGTTGGATAAAGCGCGCTCGTGGAATTTTTTATTGCAAAGACACCGACGCGCGAATTTTTTTGTGCTAGTATGCCGTTCGTCTCGTAATAAATTTCACCGACAACCCGTACGACTAAACATAAAGTTGCTCTGCACCGAAAGCGAAGCACTCATATTTTAGGTTTAGTTTTTTCCCGGAGCCCTTGTTCCGGCGCTATTCAATATTCTGGTAAAAAATGTCTCTCTCAAGTTCCGCCATCAGTCCGAATCCGTGGGTACGCATCCTTGACGCCCTGGAAAAGAAAGTCAACCGCCACTCCTACGACACTTGGCTGAAGCCGACCCGGTACAGCCATGCCAGCAATAAAGTTTTGTTCGTACGCATTCCCACCGCTGAGTTTCGTCATGTGGGTGACAAGTATGCCGACCTGATTCAGGAGGCGCTCGACAATCTCGGCCTCGGATACGAGGATGTGAAATTCGTTACCGCCGAGGACGATCCTTCGAACACCCCGATTCGGCACAACGGCGGCCTTTCCGCGAATAGCCCGACCTATAGCCCCAATGGCAGTTCGAACCCAAGCGCCGGCGCCGGACCCCAGTCGGTGACGACGCCGTTGCATCCAGCGCAAGGTCGTTTCGACTGGGACAGCGCCGCCCAACTGAATCCACGCTATACCTTCGACGCCTTCGTGATCGGCAGCGGCAACCAATTCGCGCATGCCGCCTGCCAGGCCGTCGCCGAACGCCCGTCGAAAGCCTACAACCCACTCTTCCTCTACGGCGGCGTTGGCATGGGCAAGACCCACCTGATGCAGGCCATCGGCCACGAGATCAAGCGCCGGACGCCGCAAGCCGCAATTTGCTATGTGTCGAGCGAAAAGTTTACGAACGAGATGATCAATTCGTTGCGCTACGACAAGATGATCAGCTTCCGGGATAAGTTCCGCACCATGGATGTCCTGCTCATCGACGATATCCAGTTTCTGGCGCAGAAAGAGCGTACCCAGGAAGAGTTCTTCCACACCTTCAACGCGCTCCACGAGTCGATGAAACAGATCGTCATCGCCAGCGATCGTCCGCCCAAGGAATTGGCGGAATTCGAAGATCGCCTGCGCAGCCGCTTCGAATGGGGCCTGATTGCCGACATTCAGCCGCCCGACCTGGAGACGAAGGTCGCCATCCTGCAAAAGAAGGCAGAGCAGGAACGGGTAACCCTGCCGACCGACGTTGCCTTGTTCATAGCTTCGAATATCCGCTCGAACGTTCGCGAACTGGAAGGCGCGCTGATCCGTCTTGTGGCCCACTCGTCGCTCATTGGCGCGGAAATTACGCTCCCCTACACCCAGCAGGTGCTCAAGAACTTCATCGATTCACAGGCTCGCAAGGTGACAATTGAATCCATCCAGAAGGCTGTAGCTGAACAATTCGGTCTGCGCCTGGTGGAAATAAAGGCCAAGAATAATTCACGGTCCATCGTGTACCCGCGGCAGATTGCCATGTATCTGGCCAAGCACCTCACGGAAGCGTCGCTCCCCGAAATAGGACGCCAGTTCGGCGGCAAGCACCACACCACCGTCCTGCACTCCGTGGACAAGATTGAAGAGGCTCGTAAGAACGACAAGGATTTGAACAGGTTGCTTAATAAACTGACCGAGCAATTGGGCGCATAAATGTCGGTTTCCACCGGTTTTTCCACCCTTCAGGCCGTTCTTCCTGCCGCCCGGCTGTGGAGCGTTTGTGGAAGCTGTGCGAGACCTGACAGAAACCTGAACACGGGACACGGGTTGCATTGGCCTCCGCTGCAGCGGGGAGCGATTCTCCACACGAAGGGTTGCCACCAAAGCAACTGAACCGCAGGCACCTGGACCGGTTTCCTACTTCTCCGACCTGCCTACGGTTACTACTGGTTTTATTGCTTTTGTATTTGATATAAGAAGAGAACAGAAGTAGAGTCGGGAGACCCAATTATGCCGGTGGAAGTCGCCCCTGCCGTAGCCACTACGACCATGGAAATCACGGTCAGCAAGTCTGAGCTTCTTCGCGAACTGACAGCCACTCAGGGCGTCGTCGAGCGCAAGACCACGATCCCCATTCTCTCGAATTATCTTTTCGAAGCTGCTGGAGACAAACTGTCGATTACCGCGACTGATCTCGATCTGAGCCTGCGTACGTCATGTAACGCCAAGGTCAAAAAAGAAGGCGCATGCACCATCCCGGCGCGCAAACTTTACGACTACGTCAGACTACTGCCGGATGCCGATATCACCATTCGCCTGCTCGAGAACCACTGGGTCAGCATTCGCTGCGGACGCTCCAACACAAAAATGGTCGGAATGGCCAAGTCGAATTTCCCTGGCCTACCCGTATTTCCGTCCACGGGTGGAATCAAGATTCCCGCACCCGTCCTGCGGTCGATGATTGCCAAGACAGGCTTCGCCATCGCCAGCGAGGAGTCGCGCTACACCTTGAATGGCGCGCTCATGGTGCTGAAGCCGGAGTCAATCACCATGGTTGCCACCGATGGCCACCGCCTGGCGCACGTGGAGCGGACGGGAGAAAAGTTCGAAGGCGTTTCGGGCGAGATGAAAACGCTGATTCCAAAGAAGGCAATGGACGAGTTGAAATCATTGCTCGACTCTGATGTCGAGACCATCGACTTTGCCAAAGATGAGTCCACGCTCTTCTTCCGCGTAGGTCCGCGTTTACTGACCTCGAGACAACTCACTGGCCAGTTTCCCAACTATGAAGCCGTGTTGCCTAAAGACATCTCGAAGTCAATCGCGCTGCATGGCGAAGAACTGGGAGCGGCGATCGCACGCGTGGCCCAGTTCGCCGATGAACGCTCACGCGCCGTGCGCCTGCGACTGGAAAAAGGCGAGCTGAAGATTTCCGCCTCGTCGACCGAAACCGGCGAGTCCGAAGACTCCATCGAAGTGGCCTACGACGGCGAGCCAATGGCCATAGGATTCAACGCCCAATACCTGACGGACTTCATCAAAGCCACCGGCTCCTGCGAAGTAAAGCTGGAGCTGAAAGATGCGCAGTCCGCCGGCCAACTTCGCCCCGCAGAAAACGAGGATTACAAGTATCGCTACATCGTGATGCCGATGCGGATCTGAGAAGACTCACGTAGGGACAGACGCCCTCGTCTGTCCAGCCGAGCGAAGCTCGGCGGTTGCCGCGTACGGATGGCTGCATGAGTCCACCCCCGCGGCTGAACCCGCCATCGCCTCTTCATCCTGGGCCAAGTAAGAATTGTCATCCTGAGCGAAGCGAAGGACCTGCTTTTCGCCGGCGCCAATAGCCGTAGCTGGTTTTGCGCCCTTGACCAAGCCCCCCTCAGCATTTACATTTTCTGACACCTCAGCATCGGAGAAATAAAATGTTATCCGGTTTCAAGCAATTCATCCTGCGCGGCAACGTAGTCGATCTGGCGGTGGGCGTGGTCATTGGTGCGGCGTTCGGCACCGTCGTCACCGCGCTGGTCAAGGACCTGATCAATCCTCTCATCTCCCTCCTGGCAGGCAAGCCCGACTTTACCTGGATTTCATTCGCAGTTCGAGGCACTGTATTTCCCATTGGTGATTTCATCACCGCACTGGTCAGCTTCATCCTGGTTGCGGCCGCGGTTTATTTCTTTGTTGTGACTCCGATCAATGCCCTGATTGCACGCACTCGCAAGGATCCCGCGCCCGCCGATCCGACTACGAAGAAGTGTCTAGAGTGCCTGAGCGAGATTCCCCTCGATGCCCGCCGCTGCAGCCATTGTGCCCAGCCCGTAACCAGCAAGGCCGCATAGCTGATGGAGAATGGAGAGACGGTGCCTCGCCCGTCCCGCTTGGCGAAATTAGCCCAACTCCTGTAAAATCATAGTTTCGGCAAACGTCTCGGCAACAAGCCTGGAAGGATTCAAGAGTTATGGCACGAGTCTGTGATATCTGCGGCAAGGGGCCGCAATTCGGTAACACCATCAGCCACGCCCACAACGTGAGCAAGCGGCGCTGGAACGTCAATCTGCGCCCGGTTCACGCCAAGGTGGGAGCCGCGACCAAGCATATGCGCGTCTGCACGTCCTGCCTGCGCAGCGGCAAAGTGGTTAAAGCGTAGGGTACGCATAGGGGCGAACGCATTCGTCCGCCCCCGCAACTCGGCGCTACTTCACATCCACCAACTGCACGTCGAAGATCAAGGTGGCGTTGGGCGGAATTGCTCCGGGATAACCCTTGGCTCCGTACGCCAGCGCCGGCGGAATGCGCAACTGCCGCTTACCGCCAACCTTCATGCCAGCTACGCCTTCGTCCCAGCCCTTGATTACCTGGCCGCCGCCCAGCAGGAACTCAAACGGTTTGCCGGTGCCAACCGAGCTGTCGAACTTTTTACCGTCGGTGAGCCAGCCCGTGTAGTCGACCTTGACGTGCATTCCGGCCTGCGCCGTCGCGCCCGTCCCCACTTTGATATCCCAGTACTCTAGTCCGCTGGCCGTCTTGATGGAGTCGCCAACGACTTTGGTAGGTCCGCTCGCACCCGATTTTTGAGCAGCCGCCTTAGCGACAAGCAGGCTGCCGAATGCAACCATTGTGATAACAAGAATGACAACCGTTTTCATGTTTCCCCTTTTCTTTATTTGCGTAGGGACGGACGCATTCGTCCGTCCCAGCCGAGCGAAGCTCGGCTGTTTTGTAAAGCTGGGCAATTCTGCAAAGCTGTTAAGCATTCGCCGGAGAGCGATCCCCCCGCCGTCACCCCAAAGCAATCGCATCAATCTCCACCAGCACGTCCTTCGGAAGCCGCGCCACCTCAACCGTCGACCGCGCCGGCGGCGCCTGCTTAAAGTAGCGCCCGTACACTTCATTCATGGCCGCGAAATCTCCCATGTTCTTGAGGAAGACCGTGCACCGCAAGACTTTCTCCAGACCGCTGCCCGAAGCCGCGAAAATCGCAGCCAGATTCTGAAGGACCCGCTCGGTCTGCGCGCTGACATCGCCACCAACGACCTGCGAAGTAGCCGGATCGATCGCGATCTGCCCCGAAGTAAAAATCAACCCCGCCGCCCGAATAGCCTGCGAGTAAGGCCCAATGGCCTGCGGCGCCTTGTCTGTAGCGATCACCTCGCGCATCGTCCCTCCAGCAAAAAGATTCTAAGCCCACAACAAACAGGAAAGCTTAACAAAGACCAAGGCCAAAAATAAAATCAGCCAGTGGAGAGACGGGCGTCCTCGCCCGTCCACATAGTGCGGCACGCGCCTAGAACAGCGAGCTCTGCCGCCGGTTGGGCACAATCCCAAAATGCTCGTAGGCCAACTGCGTGGCCACCCGACCCCGCGGAGTCCGATTCAAAAACCCAATCTGAATCAGAAAAGGTTCGTAGATTTCTTCGATAGCGTCAGGCTCCTCCGCCAGCGCCGCCCCCAAAGTATTCAATCCCACCGGGCCACCCTGATATTTCTCAATAATAGTAAGCAACAGTTTGCGGTCGACTTCGTCAAAGCCGTAGCGGTCCACCTCCAGCATGCTGAGCGCGGACTGCGCCACGGGCAGATCGATGGCTCCGGCCGCCCGTACCTGGGCATAGTCGCGCACCCGTCGCAAAAGCCGGTTCGCGATGCGCGGGGTCCCGCGCGAGCGGCTGGCAATCTCGGTGGCGCCCGGACGATCGATACGAACGCCCAGAATCTCGGCCGACCGCTCCACAATCACCCGCAGGTCCTCATGGGTGTAGAACTCCAGACGCAACAACAACCCGAAACGCGACCGCAGCGGAGCCGAAAGCAGCCCCGCGCGCGTGGTGGCGCCGATGAACGTAAACGGCTTCACATCCATGGTGTGCGTGCGCGCGGACGGCCCCTGCCCGATCATGATGTCAAGCTTGTAGTCTTCCAGCGCCGAGTAGAGGATCTCTTCCAGTGCGGGTTGCAGACGATGTACTTCATCAATAAACAGCACCTGCCGGTCGCGCAGATTCGTGAGGATCGCCGTCAGATCGCCCTTGATTTGCAGCGTTGGCCCAGAGGTCTGCTGAAAAGCCGCGCCCAATTCGTTAGCGATGATGTTGGCAAGCGTGGTCTTGCCGAGTCCGGGCGGCCCGTAGAGTAGCACATGATCAAGCGCCTCACCGCGCGACTTCGCCGCCTGAATGGCAACGTCAAGATTCTCTTTGACCTTGTTCTGGCCGATGAATTCCTGCAGGCGCTGCGGCCGAAGCTTGAGCTCAAAAGAGGAATCGTCCTCCACCGGCGCAGCCGAGACGACTCGATCTTTGACTCGATCTTTGAGGTGCAGATCGGGATTGTCTTTAGCAGCCGACACTGAAGGCGATGGTAAAGCGAAAAGGGAAATCAAGCAATTCGCATGGCGAAGTCAGTTGGCACCGCGGCGGTGCCCGAGATTAGAGGCTACAGCGTCGCGCTCTTCTCCGCGATCAGCTTCTTGATCTTCTCCACGAACTCCGGCGTCGCCATGTCTTCCGTCTTCTCTTTGCCCCGAGTTCGCACGTTGACTTTGTTGGCTTCGGCTTCTTTGTCTCCCACGACCAGCAGGAAAGGAACTTTCTGCATCGCGTGTTCACGGATTTTCGCGTTCATCTTTTCATTGCGCGAATCCACTTCGACGCGCACGCCCGCAGCCCGCAGCAGCGCGGCCACTTTTTCCGCGTATTCCGTATGACGCTCGGCGATCGGAATCATTGCCACCTGCACCGGCGAGAGCCATACCGGAAACGCCCCCGCATAGTGTTCGATCAGCACGCCGAAGAAGCGCTCGACCGACCCATACAACGCACGGTGCACCATCAGCGGTTGCTTACGCGTTCCGTCCTCCGCCACATATTCCAGATCGAAGCGCTGCGGCAGGTTGAAATCGAACTGCACCGTCGAAAGCTGCCACAGACGCCCAATCGCGTCCACCAGTTTGATATCGATCTTTGGCCCGTAGAATGCCGCCTCACCCGGAATCGTCTTGTACTCGAGGTTCAGTTTCTTCAGCACTTTTTCGAGCGAGCTGGTCGCCATGTTCCACTGTTCTTCGCTGCCGACAAAGCTCTTGCGGTCGTTTGGATCCCAGGTCGAAAGCTCGGTCTGGAATTGATCGAAGCCGTAATCTTTCAGCACATCGCGAGCAAACTCCACGCAATCCGCGATTTCCTTCTCGATCTGGTCGGGAGTGCAGAAGATGTGGGCATCGTCCTGGGTGAATCCGCGGACGCGCAGCAGGCCGTGCATCACGCCCGAGCGTTCGTAGCGATAGACCGTTCCCAACTCGCCCAGGCGCACCGGCAGGTCGCGGTACGAGCGCAGCGAATCTTTATAAATCAGAATGTGTCCCGGGCAATTCATGGGCTTCACCCGGTATTCCGCATCATCGAGCTCCATGAAATCGAAAAAGTTCTGGGCGTAATAGCCCTCGTGTCCCGAGGTGAAGAAAAGCTGGCGGCGCATGACGTGCGGCGTGTAGACCAGTGAATAGCCACGCTTGACGTACTGCTCACGCATCCAGTCTTCCATCTCTTTCCGGATGATGCCGCCCTTCGGATGCCAGAAGATCAGCCCCGGTCCGGCCAGCTCCTGAATCGAAAACAGGTCCAGTTGTTTGCCCAGCACGCGATGATCGCGCTTTTTCGCTTCTTCGATGCTGTTCAAGTACGCATCCAGATCCTTCTTAGAGAAAAACGACGTGCCGTAAATGCGTTGCAGCTGCGGATTCTTCTCGTCTCCCAGCCAATACGCCCCGGCAATGTTGAACAGCTTGAAAGCCTTGATCTTTCCCGTTGAAGGCAGGTGCGGCCCGCGACAGAAATCCTGAAACTTGCCGGTCTTGTAGATCGAAATCTTTTCATCGGGCTTGGTGAACTGCTCGATGAAGTGGCACTTCATGAAGTCGCCTTCGCCCTTGAATTTCTCGAGACCATCCGCGCGCGGCAAGAATTCACGCGCGTAAGGCAGGTTCTGCTGGACGAGCTCCTGCATCTTCTTTTCGATCTTTTCAAGATCTTCGGGCGTGAACGCCGTAGGGCGGTAAAAATCGTAGAAGAATCCGTTCTCCGTCGCCGGCCCATGCCCAAGCTTGGTCTCCGGAAAAAGCTCGAGCACAGCCGCCGCCAGCAGGTGGGCGGAAGAATGCCGATAGACTTCGAGCGCTTCAGGGTCGCGGTCGGTGAGGATGCGCAGGTCGGTATCTTTATCGAGCGGCCGAGTAAGGTCGATCAAGTCGCCATTGGTCTTGGCCACAAGCGCCGCGTCCGCCAGACGCGGGCTGATGGACTTGGCAACATCGAGCGCGGTGGTGCCCTTAGGGAATTCCTTGGAGCTTCCGTCGGGGAAATTAAGATGAATATTGTCAGGCATAAGAGGCCTTGTATTCTGCTGAATCTCTAAAGTTTATCATTGCGCTCGCGTAGGGGCAGGCGTTTCCCTACTCCGTTTTGGGGGCGGAATGCAGCGCTTCGATGGCCGCTCTGACCCTGGCCAACACCTTATCGGTATCCTGCACGGTCAACCCGGCGGTGGAAATCGCTTCACCGACGCGCATCTCCAGCGGCTGGCACTTGATGTGATAGGTGTTCATCGGCAGCAGGTCAAAAGTCCCAGCCAGCGCAATCGGAACGATATCGGCCTGCGCCTTGATCGCCAGAAAAAATGTGCCCGGCAGGAAAGGTTGCAGCTCGCCGTTCGGTGTGCGTCCGCCCTCGGGAAAGATGACCAGCGGTGTGCCACTTCGCAGGCTCCGCAGCGCGGACTTGATAGCGCCGATCGACAGCGACGGATTCTGCTGATTGATGCACACCTGCCCCGAGCGCTTCAGATGCCAGCCGACGAACGGATAGGAGAGCAATTCACTCTTGAAGATGATGCGGAATTGAAACGGCAAATACACGTAGAGGACGGGAATGTCGAGCGCCGATGCATGTGTAACCGCATACACGCGAGGCTTATCGGCACCGATGGCTGCGAGATTGCCTGTGACCTTCACCGGCGACAGGATGGTCTTCATGATGAGCCACGACCAAAAGCGGGCAAGGTTGTGCTGTATGCGCCCGCCACGGTCGAAGAGCGAGCACACCAGAGAAACCGTGCCCAGGACGATGGTGTAGACCCAGATCAGCGGAGCAAGAACGAAGTAAGAGCGCAACCGGCTAAGCCACCCATGCCGAGTCTCAGAACGAACGAATGGACGCGCCTCGGACTTTGACCACGTGGGGACAGACGCCTCCGTCTGTCCAGCCGAGCGCAGCTCCGGCGCCTCTTTCACCGGTTCCGCAGTTGTGGCGATCTTATTCAAAGTTTCCCATCCGCTAGCTTTTCGCGGGGCGAGGCCGCCCGCGCCACACATCGTTTAGATGAAACGCGTTTTGATGCGGACGCGTCTAGATGCGGACGCCAAGCATTCGCATCGCCTCTCCCACAATGTAAATCGAACCGGTCACCACCACCAAGCCGTCCGCTCCCGCAACTTCGCGCGCCCTGCCCAAGGCCAACTCTACATTCTCAGCCTCTTCAATTTCACTGCCTGCGATTACGCGCGCCGCCGCCGCCCGAATCTCACCCGGGGTCGCCGAGCGGGGGTTGTTGGCGTGCGTCACGATCACGTGCCCGGCAATCGGAAACAGAATTTCGGTAATTTCCTGCATTGCCTTATCCCGCATCACACCGAATACCATCGTGATCTTGCGATCGCTTGCCGGTACGCCGCTTCCCGAATTCTGATAGGCCGTCGAAAGCGTCGACCGCAAAGCCCAAGCCCCGGCCGGATTATGCGCGACATCAAGCACATACTCAAGGTTGTCTTCCGCCGCCACGATCTGGAAGCGCCCAGGCCATCGAGTCTCACGGATGCCCCGCGCAATTGTCTCCGGCGTGATCCCGGGTGTCCCCTGGTTGTGCAGTTCCGCCGCCGCCGCGATCGCCAGCGCCAGGTTGCGCAGCTGATGACGGCCGACCAGGGGAGAATCGACCACAATTTCTTTTCCCATCACCGCCAGCGGATACTGCTGGCGTACACCCCTCGAAGCCGCTTGCTGCGTGCGGGCTACCGGGTACTGACCACTTCCCGGCGATACCGGCGGCACATAGGGCACGGCATTCACCGCTCGCGCGCCAGCATCCAGAATTGAGTGTCCGATCACGTCGTTAGCTTCCGGCAACTGCGGCAGCGTGACCACAACGCCGCCCTGCCGGATCACCCCGGCTTTTTCGCGCGCGATCTCGCCCACAGTTTCGCCAAGATACTTCTGATGATCAAGCGCAATGTCGGTGATGATGCTCACCCGGGGCTCAACCACATTGGTCGCATCCAGACGCCCGCCCATGCCAACCTCAAGCACAACCATGTCGGGACGGCTGCCCGCGAAATACTCAAAAGCCATGGCAGTCAACATCTCGAAGAAGCTAGGATGCCATGGCAGGTCGCCTTCCGAAACCAGGCGCTCCGCGGTGCGGTCGACCACGTCATGCAGCATCGCGAAATCGTCATCGCCGATGGCTTCGCCATTCAAGCGAATGCGTTCATTAATGCGAACCAGATGCGGAGAAGTGTAGAGCCCCGTCTTCAGCCCTGACGCTTCGAGAATCGATGCCAGAGTTGCGGCCGTCGAACCTTTGCCGTTGGTGCCGGCGATCAGCACGGCAGGAAAGCGATTTTCCGGATGCCCCAGTGCCGCCAGCAGCACCCGCATGTGCGCCAGGTCAAACTTGTGCGACGGCGTTTGCGCCAACTCGTGGCCCAACGCGAACATCTGCGCGACGGCGTTTTCGTAGGACAAGGGCAGCTCTCAGCTGTCGGGTCTCAGCTATCAGGTTACCAGTTTCGATCTTTGCCGCGAGGCTATCCAGAAAACCCCATTCAAGGGTCAAACCTTGCACTGAGCAGGGAATAGCGCAACCTGACAGGAGTTTATGATTCGTCGTAAGAGTTGGGCCTAGCCTCGTAAGAAACCGAGAGCTGATAGCTGATCGCTGCTTTAAGCCGCCTGCACCATAAAGTCCAGTGCCCGTGCGATGTAGGGTTTTAGGTCCTTGCGTTCGACCACCGCATCTAGCATTCCGTGCTCCAGCAAAAACTCCGAGCGTTGGAACCCCGGCGGCAACTTCTGCCGGATCGTCTGCTCAATCACTCGCGGACCCGCGAAGCCAATCAGTGCGCCTGGTTCGGCGATGTTGAGGTCTCCTAACATGGCGAACGACGCCGTCACTCCGCCCGTCGTAGGATCGGTCAAAACCGAAATGTACGGGACCCCCGCCGCGTCCAGCCGCGCCAGTGCAGCGGAAATTTTTGCCAGTTGCATCAGGCTGATCACGCCTTCCATCATGCGCGCTCCGCCCGATGCCGAGACGATGACTATCGGCGTACGCGTCTCAATCGCCTTCTCAATCGCCCGCGTGATGGCCTCGCCCACCACCGCTCCCATGCTTCCGCCAATAAAGGAGTATTCCATCGAACTCACGATCACCGCCCGTCCGTTCAGCTTTCCACGGGCATTGATGATGGCATCCTTCAAGCCGGTGTCGGACTTTGCCTGCTTCAGGCGCGAGGAGTAAGCCTTCAAATCAACGAACTTCAGCGGATCGGTAGAGACAAAGTTGCTGTCGAAAACCTCATACTGATTGTCATCGAGAAGCTGCGCCAGACGGGTACGGGCGTCGATGCGGAAGTGTTTGTTGCATTTCGGGCAGACGTTGAAATTCTCTTCCAGATCCTTTTTCCAGATAATCTGCCGGCAACTGTCACACTTTACCCACAGCCCCTCGGTGCGAACCTTCTTTTCGCCCGCAGCGTCGATCTGCCCGGATTGTCGCTTGAACCAAGTCATGGATAATTTGTAATTTGTAATTTGGTAATTTGTAATTTTGCGACTTAAAAGCTCACGCTAAAAGCCGGAGGATCTTAAATTACCAAATTACAAATTACAAAATTACCAATTCAGTACTCAATTCCTCTCTGCGCCATCACGCCCTTCTCATACGCATGCTTCACCTGGCGCATCTCCGTCACCGTGTCGGCGATCTCGACGATGGCCTGATTCGCGTTTCTTCCGGTCAGGATGACGTGCACCATCTCCGGCTTCTGCTTCAAAAACGTCGCCACCTTCGTCGCGTCCAGCATACCGTAGCTGATGGCGTAATTGATCTCGTCCAGCACCACCAAATCCCATTCGCCCGACTGGATCGCTTTCTCGGCCTCGCCCCAGGCCTCTTCCACCATGCGCACATCTTCGGGATCCGGCTTTTCAGCGCCGACTTTTACGAAGCCGCGGCCCATCTGCTTCATCACAAATTTGTCGCCAAATGCTTTGACCGCGTCGAGTTCGCCATAATGCCACGAACCCTTCAAAAATTGCAGCATCAGGACGCGCATCCCCTGCCCCACCGCGCGCAGCGCCGTCCCCATGGCCGCGGTAGTTTTTCCCTTGCCCGGCCCAGTGTTCACGATGATGAGACCACGGCGCAGATCCGACATAAGGCCGAATCACTGATTGTACGCGGAGAGGAATGGACATGCCAGATAGCGCGGATAGGAGTAGTAGCTCAGTTTGCCAGAAGAACGATTTCCTTAAGCGACCAGATGTGATCGCTGGTCGCTACCTTCTTTGAAAACCCGTTTGTTAGGCGTGTGAATCGGCGCATACTCATCCGCATCGTCAAATTTTGACGTTCCACGAAGCTGGTGCTCACATGGTTGGGATCGGGATTACCACTGACTACCTTCATGTCAGTGCCGATGCACTTCGCAGGGCTATAACGGCGCATCTCAGCATCGATCGGAGCGCCAAATATCTTCTGTAGTTGGGCATAGTCAACATCCATCCCGAAAGCGCCTTCGACTGCTTCCAGGTAGGGTTTGTGGCCATCTGTCGTTACCTGCACGCGGCCATTGATGCGGCTGGCGCAGTCTTCCATGAAATCACCGGCCCAACCTACACCGCGTCCGCCAACCAAATAACCAGCGCACAATTTCGTATCCGCATCAATCGCGGTCCATGTCCACACATCGCCCCAACCCTCGGCTTTACGCTCAGGTCGAACATTCTTTGCTTTCGCTCCCACGAAACACCAAATTTCATCGCACTGCAAACGACGAACGAGGAGATTTCTAACATTTACATCATGAAATTTAGCGGCAGCGTTACCTACATCGACTAGTAGTTTAGAAATTGTATTTATCGAAAAGCCAGTCAACCGAGTGCTTGACCTAAGACTATTGCCTTCAATAAGTAGTCCTATAATCTTAGCCCGCTCTTGAACCATTAGCCGATTCATATATTTATTAAGATTGACAATATAATACATTATAGTTGACAATATACGAGTTGCGAGATGGAATTGTCAAGAAAAAAGTTGACAAAATACACAATAAGATTGACAATAAATGAATGAAGATGGCAGGCGTAAAACAGAGCAGGGTTAGACTTAGAGGTGAAGAGATTCGGCGCTACATTCTTGAGCATGTGGATGCTCACCCTCGTGAGGTAGCCGCTTTCGCAGCTGGCAAGTTCGGTGTATCCCGTCAGGCGATCAATAAGCACTTGCAACGTCTTGCGAAGGAAGGAGCGCTCGGCGAGAAAGGGAAGACTAGGAATCGGGTGTATTCACTAGCTCCTCTCTCGGAGTGGCAGACGAATTTCGCTATAGGACCTGATCTGGAAGAGCATTTAGCTTGGCAGGATCAGGTAAGTCTCGCGCTAGGGCCGATGCCTGAAAACGTTCTAGATATTTGGCAGTACGGATTCACTGAAATCATTAACAACGCTAGGGATCATTCGGGAGGATCGGAAATTGTGGTATTGCTTCGCAAAACAGCGGTGACGGCAGAAATGGCAATCTGTGACAACGGAGTCGGGATCTTCAAGAAAATCCAAATGGCCATGAGCTTATTGGATGAGCGCCACGCAATATTTGAACTGGCAAAAGGCAAATTGACGACCGATCCTAAACATCACACTGGAGAGGGAATATTCTTCACATCAAGAATGGTGGATTCATTCAACATCTTTTCTGGGGGGGTGGCATTTATGCATGACTTCGGAGATTCAGAGGATTGGATTTTTGAGCGAAAAGACCCAAGTGCTGGTACCGTCGTGTATCTGAAATTAAACAATCACACGGCAAGGACCACGACAAAAATATTCGACAAATACACTATGGGTGAGGATTTCGGTTTTAACAAGACTGTAGTTCCTGTGAGGCTGGCCCAGTATGGCAATGACAAGCTAATCTCACGTTCCCAGGCGAAGCGCGTACTCGCGAGAGTTGAGTTATTTAAGACGGTGATCTTCGATTTCAAAGAAGTGCCGATAATAGGCCAAGCATTCGCAGATGAGATATTTCGAGTCTTTGCGAAGGAACACCGAGAAATTCAAATCGAGCACATGCACGCAAATTCGGCGGTGAAGCGCATGATTGACAGAGCGCTATCAGCGAATCCCGAAGCCGAAGTTGAATCGGCTCAACTTAGTCTTATCCCTCCGGTTTCAGGGGATCATTAACCTCGCCAGTGGCAATATCGACAACTAATTTGGCGAGTTGATTAGGGTCTGTCGGGCGTTCTGACAGTCGGGCGTTCTGCGCGCTGGACGAGAACGCCCGATTCCCTTAACCTGATCAAATCCAGACGTACCGTCAACCCTGGTCATTAGCCGCCAGTTCCCATTGCCCCTGCCGTATTAGACGTTGTGCCTCTGTACGAGAGCGGGCCAATTTCTCAGTGACAAGGATTTTGTCGAGTTTCACGATGGGGCGATTTTACCATTTCCCTAGTATTCAAACTGAGACACTACCGGCTCGGTAATGGCTCAGCTTGAATCTGTTTTGCAGGCCGGCGTCGGCTTCGCAGTTTTTTTCAAAATAGCCCCCACTCTCGCCCAGCTCTCGATTTTTTTCGTCACAATCAGCCTGTGCCTCCCATCACAGACACGGACCAAACCTCGCGCGATAATCACGACCGGATCAAAGAATCCAGACATCTGCCAGTCTTTCAACCTGGCCCCAGAATCCGACACGAACCCGTTTTGGGACGCTCTTTTTGGGACGGTCTTTGAAAACTAAATGCAGCCAACGGCGAAGCTAAATCATTGATTAATAAATACTTTACCCATAACTACTTTAAACTCAAAGATCTAGCGGGCATTTCCTCCTAACCCCATGATTCCATTAAGACCGGAGGGAGGGGGGTATACCCCTAAATTAAAGATGGTACAGACCGGGAGCATCCCTGACAGAACAGACGAGGGCATCCCGATTAGTGATTACCCCGACGAGGAAACTGCCGACGAACCTCAGACCGGTGACTAAAAGCAAAAAGCGGACGGTTTGTGGTTTCCGTCCGCCTCGCATCAAACGGGGGGAAGACCTCTAGGGCATTTCGACAACTCGTGGCAGTTCAGGCTGACCTTTGCCATTCCCTGCACGCGAATCCTCGGCGTCCAGCAATCGCGCTGCGACCCGTAAAGCGTCCATCTCTTTGCGGACCCGCATCAGCTCCTGCTCTTTCATTCGTAGTACGTCGTACGGGTTCTTCATTGGGGGAGGGCCTCACTTGCTAGTTCAGACTTGTTTCGCCTGTCTTGAAATACAGTAAGCCACTTTCGCGTCGCCGTGAAGCTGCCAGAGGTGCATGCGCGCAGAAAATCCCACGCACAAAGCATCGGGCTGACCGGCCCCTGCCCCGTTACTATCAAGTTAATGTCCCAGATGATAGGGGTGATTTTTGAGAATGGTGAATGCCCTATAAAGCTGCTCCACCAGGACCACGCGCGCCAGTTCGTGCGGCAGCGTCATCTTTCCCAGCGACAGCGCAAAACCGGCTTGAGCCCTCGCTTCTTCACTGAAGCCGTCGCTGCCGCCAATCGCAAACAGCAGCGGTATCGCGTTCACCTGTTCACGCTCCAGAAACGCGGCCAGTTCTTCGGACGATAACTGTTTCCCTCGGGAATCAAGCAGGACTAACTTATGCCGCTCTTTATGCGGATTCTGCGCTCGCTCCCCGCGCGCCAGCGACAAAACGGCGCCTTCGTCCCGCAACGCCAGCCCCGCAATCTCGGCGAAGCGCGAGATGCGTTTCAAATACTCGTCGGTCAGAGCTTGGATCGCCGGCTCCTTCGTCTTTCCAACCCACGCGACTTTGATCTTCACAATCTTTCGCTTTTCGATGGAGCGGCAGGCATCTCGCTCCGCAAACCACTCAGGCTTTTCCCGATGCCAGCACCACATCGGCGCCGAACCGGATCTCATCCCCCACTCGGTACCGCTCGATCGCAGCCGTGGCCTCAGTCCGGATCGCCGGCCACGCTTCCTCTGGAACACGCTCCAGCATCGGGCGAAACGGAGCCGCTACCGCGCACGCGTATTCGAAAACCTCTTGCGCGTCCCCCGGCCAGGTCCAGGGAAGATTCTGCATCGACTCCTCCACCCCCTGAAATCCGCTTGCGCTCAGCACCTTCGAGAGCGAACCTGCGGCCGAGAATCGAAAAGGATCCGCCCCTGCAACTGGCAGCATGTCTCCTCCGACATGCTTTTTCACAATGTTCATGGTGGACTGCCAATACGGCTGTTCCATCGATCCCCAAGCAACAAAACAGGCGCGGGCACCGGGCATTAGCACCCGGCGCAATTCCGTCAGGGCTCGTTCGACATCACTGAAAAACATCACGCCAAAACGGCAGGTGGCAAGATCAAAGCTTTGATCCGCAAACGGCAAATGATGCGCATCCGCTTTCTTGATGGCGAAATTCGAGAGTTTCTTTTTCCGCGCGCGGTCCGCCGCAATGTCGAGCAGTTCCGAACTCTGGTCCACCGCGGTGACCGAACCATTCGGGCCCACGCGCTCGGAGAGGCTGATCCCAGGTTCGCCAGTGCCGCTGGCCAAGTCGATCACACACATGCCCGGAAGCGGGCGCGAATATTCGACCAGGGCCTGCGTAACCGCGTCGCCCATCACCGCGGACTTTGCCTTCCACTTTTCTGCCGCTACCAGGCGGTAAGAAGAACTCCACGGAGCTGGATTCGAAGCGGACACGTCAAGCCTTCTTTTTTCGAGATTTCTTGGGCGCCTCTGAAGCCGTCTTTGAGCTTACGGACGTTGTTTTGGCCACGACCGCCAGCCGCGGCCGAGGTTTCGGCTTGGCCATCAATTCTGCCGGTTCCAACCGCTTCGCCGACTTCCACAGCCGTTCCAAGTCATAGAACTGGCGCGCTTTCTCCGAAAAGATATGGACGACGAAGTCAACATAATCGAGCAGCACCCACTCCGCCTGCTTATAGCCCTCAGCATGAGTCACGCGAAGACCGAGTGCTTCCAGCCGCTCATCGACGGCATCGGCAATCGCCTGAATCTGGCGAGAATTGGTCCCACTGCACATCACAAAATAATCGGTGAACGCCCCCGAATCTTTTTCCAGTTCGAGAACCGTCACGTTGTCAGCTTGTTTGTCTTGGCAGGCGAGGATGGCTTCATTTACCTGCAGTTTGAGGTCATTCTTTTTCTTCATACGAGATGATTGATTGTAACTCGCCCACCGTTTAAGGATAGAGACGTTGAAGGATAGAGACGTGGCATGCCGTTTCCGACCGTCGAGACCATCGGAGCCCACTGCCGAACTTCACTCGGCTGGGACCGACGAATGCGTCCGTCCCGATGTGAGTTGGGACTCACTTCTCCGCCGGCCTGCCGCGATACAGTCCATGCTTCCGAATGTAATCCGCAACGCGCGGATCGAGCCAACGTGTCAGCACCTTGCCCTGCGCCGCCGCCTCCCTAATTGCGGTCGCGGAGACGCTCTGCTGCACCCCCTCCAGCAAGCGCAGCGTTACTCCAGGAAGCACGAGATCCCCTTTTGCAGCCTGCTTATCAAATGGACGAGTTACCGCCGCCGCAGGGCGCAGGCCCTCCGGCAATGACTCAGCCACGTCCCGCAACGAGTATCCCGGACGGCTGGCCACGACGAAGTCGCATTCCGCCAAGAGCGCCCGCGCCTCGCGCCATTTGGCGACGTCGCGGAAGGCGTCAACCCCAATCAGGAAAAAGAGACGGTCCGACTTCTTCAAAGTTCGCTTCAGTCGCCGAACTGTATCAATAGAATAGTTAGCCTGAGCAGGGGCAGAAGCCGGAGTAGGGAGGGCCGCCCCCGTCTCGGCCGAGCCGTCCTCCGGAGCCTCCAACAGCGAGGGTACAAACTGCTTTTCATCCTGAGTTGCCAGAGCCACCATGGCATAACGATGAATAAACGCTGTGAGCGGGTGTTTCTGTTTGTGCGGAGGAATATTTGCTGGCACAAAGAGCACCTGTCGTAGTGAGTAGCGCTCAGCCGCCGCCAGTGCCAATGCCAGATGGCCCCGATGGATGGGATCAAAACTCCCACCAAAAAGTCCGATATTCATTCCGTTTTTCCCTGCATTTGTCCGAGTCCGATTGCCATGCAATGCCACGCCAGTTTCGTCTTTGGCGTCCCATGTTGCAACCCCCATTTGCAAACTATGTTCCCCTGGCGTCTCTCTTGCACCAGCGAGTTTTGCACAAAGCATCCTATGAGATTAGGCTGTGGACAAGGCATTCGCTTCAGTTTCGATGTTGCTCCCAGGTGGTGGTCCTGGCACGTGTACCTCTGGCCAATGTGACGCCAGGAAATTGCGCTGGACTGGCGTAACTCGCTCTGCGCGCGATCGGCGCATAGCATGAACTTATGCGAATGAAACTCCCCCTCATCCGCAGCTTGGTCGTGGCTCCGGCACGCGCTCCTATCCTGCGCTACGGAGTCGCACTCCTCAGCACCGTCCTGGCGCTGATTCCAACTCTATTTTTCTCCGATCTGGCGGAGAGCCGTCTCGTCGTGTTCGCAGTCGCTGTAATGGTGAGCGCCTGGTACGGTGGATGGAAGCCGGGACTGGCCGCCACTACTTTTGCACTTACGGTCAGCGCCTACTATTCGTTTACCGGTGAACAAACTCCACGCGAGTTTCACAAGGCCATCGCGCACCTCGCATTATTCATTGCCGTCGCTCTCTTGATCTGCTGGTTCAATGCCGCTCTTCGCGCTACCCAAGAAAGCCTGCGCCGCTCCGAGAGCAACTTCCGCTCTCTGGTTATGAATGCGCCCTACGGCATCTGCCGCTGCGATGCCCTGGGAATCCTGCAGGACGCCAACCCCGCACTGGTGGCGATGTTCGGCTACGGCAGCGCCGAGGAGATCACCGGCCGGCATCTGGGAAGTCTTTACGCCGATGCCCAGCAATGGTTTCAAACCGCTGACTATTTTCACGCCCGAAAAGAGTTCAACAACCTCACCACCGAATGCATACGCAAGGATGGAACGCCGATCGTGGCGCGTATTTCCGGCCGCTCCATTCCGAACGGCAAAACCGGAGACAGTTTTGAGATTTTTATGGAAGACGTTACCGAAACCCGCACCCTGGAACTCCAACTCCGTCAGGCGCAAAAAATGGAAGCCATCGGCCGCCTCGCGGGAGGCATCGCACACGACTTCAACAACCTCCTTATGGTGATCTCGGGCTACGCCGAGTTTTTGCTCGAACGGATTGGCCCCGATCCCCGTCTGCGTGGACCGGCGCAAGAAATTTCCAACGCCACTCAGCGCGCCACTTCTCTGACCCGTCAGTTGCTCGCCTTCAGTCGCAAACAGATCCTCACCCCCAAGGTGCTCGACCTCAATGAGGTGGTTGCCGAAAACTTGAAAATGCTTACCCGCATGATCGGAGAGGACATCGATCTGGTCATGATTCCAGGTCCCACTCTCGGGGCCGTCCGCGCTGATCCCGGACAGATCGATCAGGTCATCATGAACCTGGCAGTCAATGCTCGTGACGCCATGCCGCAAGGCGGAAAGCTAACGATCGAAACCGCCAACGTCACCCTCGACGAAAACTTCGCCCGTACTCATACTCCGCTCACCGCGGGAGACTACATCATGCTCGCCATCAGCGACACCGGCGTGGGCATGGACAATGACACTCAGTCGCGCATCTTCGAGCCGTTCTTCACAACCAAGGGCGCCCGTGGCACCGGCCTCGGGCTTTCTACCGTGTATGGCATCGTGAAGCAAAGCGGCGGTTTTATTTTTGTGGACAGCAAACCGCAGCGTGGCACGGTTTTCCGAGCCTACTTCCCCCGAGTCGATGGCCGCGAAGATGCCGCGGCGGCGCAGGACTCTCCCGGACTCCCCCGCGCCGAGCATGGCCAGGAGACCATCCTTCTTGTCGAAGATGAAACCAATCTCCGCCGCCTCGCTCGACATTATCTGCAGACCCAGGGCTACAAAATCCTCGAAGCCGAAGACGGCGCGGCTGCCTTACAAATCGTCGACGGCTACCAGGAAACCATCCATCTCCTGCTCACCGACGTCATTATGCCCGGCATGAATGGCCGCGAATTGGCGGCGCAGATCACCAATCTTCTTCCCGACGTCCGCGTGCTCTATATGTCGGGTTATACGGAGAATGCGATTGGTCACGACGGTACGCTCGATGCCGGCATCAATTTGCTGCAAAAACCGTTCAGTCTTCCCGCTCTAAAGGATCGCGTGCGCGAGCTGCTCGATTCCGAGCCCATTCCCCCGGAGGTCGCAATGTCATCCCCTAATGCCAGTATTCTTGAGAAGAGAGTTCCGCCCTTCCGCGCGCGCCGTTTTAATCTCCATCTGCCGCTGCGCTACCGTCCACTCGGGGAGCAGAGCTGGCGCCCGGGCACCACCGAAAATATCAGCCGCTCTGGATTGCTCTTCCAGGCGCAGGAAGTCCTACGTCCGAATGCACAACTGGAGATCAGCCTGGTGCTGCCCCCGGAAATTGCCGGACTCGCATCGACAGAAGTCATCTGCCGCGGAGAAGTCGTCCGTTCCATTGAAGCCCAAGGTCAAGGGCAGGCCGTCACCCCAGCCTTGGCCGCGAAGATCCTACAATACCGCTTTCAGCACGGTACTCACGTAGGCGAAGCCTAAAGGGATTGCGTGACGACAGACGCCCCCGTCTGTCCAAGCGGGACGCAGTTCGGCCAACTTCTACCCGCGGCGTGTCAAACGGCGCATGTATTCGAGCGATTTCAAAGTTGGCTGCGCCTTCCGGATGACGCTGGCCGATTCGTCCCACGGTTACCTTCGATACCCGGCTCCACTTGGACAACGCCGGCCAAGGCTGTTACATTGCCGCCAGTACCTTGCGTTATGCAGTGAGGCTAAGCTATGTCCCTGGTCGTGAAACTCGAAGACGATCTCGGCGAACGAAGCGAATGGGTTATGCTGCACGGGGTGGTTCCCGCCGCCAGCCATGCAGATTTCCTCTTGCTCAGCGGCATCGATCCATTCGGCAAAACCGTATTCAACCATCTGCAGATGGAAGCTTTTCTCAAGGAGTGGGACCGTGCCAAGGATCGCGTGCACGATGACAGTCAGTTAGAGGCTTGGGAAAAAGTGAAGCACATGGCCGAAATCTGCCGTCACGACCGCGACCTGTATCTTCGCTTCGTAGGGAACTAGCTCGTGCGGGGACGGGCGCATTCGTCCTTCCCGCCAAGCTCATATTTACTTCGAAAGTGTCCCCAGCGCCTCGCGGAACAGCACGTCAAAACTCTGAGGACCCCTCCCGCCACGCGCGGCCAGCAGCGCTTTATCGGCCGCCGCTCGCTGGTAACCAAGATTTACCAACGCTGAAATAACGTCTTCCTCCACCGGGGTCGCCCGCGGAGTGCTCAGCTCGGACGTTCCCGCCAGCGTGGGCAGTTTGTCGCGCAGCTCCAGCAGCATGCGTTCTGCGGTCTTCTTGCCAATTCCAGGAATGCGGGTGAGGCGCGCTACGTCGCCGCCGCGAATTGCTCCTACCATCTCTTCGACCGGCATCCCGCTCAGAATTTTGATCGCGAGCGTAGGGCCTATCCCGCTTACGGTCAGCAGCTTCTCAAAAAGAAGCTTCTCGGCAAGCCGCAAAAATCCGTACAGGCTCAGCGCGTCCTCGCGAACATGCGTGTGAATGTGCAGCGCGACCTCAGCGCCTGCGGCAGGCAGGTCGGTAAAGGTCGGCACACTGATCGCGACGTCATACCCCACACCGTGAGTTTCGACAATCGCCTGGTTGGGATGTTTAGCCAGCAAAGTCCCGCGAAGATGAGCAATCATCGCGCTTATTGTACGGCAGGTGAGGATTTACGTAGAGACAGCCGCCCTCGGCTGTCCGGATGGTGAAGCCAGCAGCTATTCCAGCCGCCATCGAATGAGACCTCGAATAAAGACGGACTTTTCCTTCCCCATCCACAGGAAGTTTCGCCCCTCCACAGTTTTTACACAACGAACCCGCACTTTGCCGTTGCGTTCGTTTCCCCCGTGCCGCAAAGTGCTTGCAGTCAAAAGCGTGAGATGTTCTGAAATTGTTGAAACAAGGGTTTAGCGCTGTCGGTGATCATGAGAGTGAGTCACCGGGGGAAATTCGGCGCATGTCCAGTGTGCTGGTGCCCAGGCTTCGCGGCCTCCTGAGAAGTCCTTCCTCCAAGAAGGATGGAAGCGTCGAATCCTTGTCCTGAAGCGTAAAGCCTCAGGGAGAGCGTCGATGCGCAGCACTCTTCGGAGTGCGGCTGCGCGATGATCTTTCGCTCTGGCGAAAGACAGCATTTCAGAGCGTCCGCGATAACAATGCGGCCCGGGTGGCTGGCCCAGGCCGCATTTGTTTTTACGCCTTCGTGTCATCCCGAAGTCGAAGAACCCTCTATTTCGGCCGAGCCAGTGCTCTAATCCCTTACGCCACCTGCGGCCTTGTTTTCCAGCACCGCTAACTGCCGTCCGCCAATATTCACAGCTTTTCCGAAGCTAGGTCGCTCTGATCTATTCCCCTCAGCCCCTTCCACCCTCATAATCATTACGGGACCCGTGTGCGCCCCCAATGACCCCGACTTCCACTGACAACTTCAAAGAGGCCATCAAGCAACACGCAGACATCGTCCGCATCGTCGGCGATTACGTCAAGCTGAGGAAGGCTGGCGCACAAAATTTTTCCGGGCTATGTCCGTTTCATGCTGAGAAGACGCCGTCGTTCTCGGTCCATGCCGCGCGCCAGTTCTTTCACTGCTTTGGTTGCGGAGAATCCGGAGATGTCTTCACCTTCATCCAGAAAGTCGAGAACATCACCTTCCCTGAAGCGGTCCGCCTGATTGCGCAGAAACTAGGCATGCCAATGCCGAAGCTGACCTTCTCCACTCCGGCTGAGGCGCATGATGCGAAGGTGCGCATGGCGCTGCTCGATGTGCACGTGCGCGCCACCCAGTTTTTTCAGGAATCTCTGCGCCGCCCCGAAGGCGCAAATGCCCGGGAATATCTCGAAGGCCGCGGCCTCGATGCGGAGATGATCACCCGCTTTCGCATCGGTTACGCGCCCGATTCCGGATTCCTGCTACGCGATTCATTACGCCGTGAATTCGATGAAGAGTTGTTGCGTGAGAGTGGGTTGTTTTCGTGGAAGGAAGACAGCCGTCAGCACTCAGCACTCAGCACTCAGCAAGAGCAACTGCAGATCCCTCGCTATACATCCGACGCGAACGACGAGCCGCTAACCGCAGCAGGCACGGGCGCCGAGCCAAAAGCTAAGAGCCAAGAGCCAAGCGCGATTTATTCCAAATTTCGCAATCGCGTGATGTTCCCTATCGCCAACGACCAAGGCAAAGTTATTGCCTTCACCGGACGCACACTTTCCACCGACGAGAAAGCTGGGCCGAAATACCTGAATTCACCGGAGACCGCGATCTATTCTAAGTCGCGAGTCCTCTTCAACCTCGACAACGCAAAAGAAGCCATTCGCAAGCTCGAATACTCCATCCTCGTCGAAGGCCAGATGGATTGTATCTCGGTGTATGCCGCCGGCTTCCACAATGTGATTGCCAGCTCGGGCACGGCATTCACCGAACTGCAAGCCAAATTGCTGGGCCGCTTCTCCAAGAATGTGGTGGTCAATTTCGATCCCGACACCGCTGGAGCTCGCGCCACCGAACGTACCCTTGGTCTGCTCGTCGAAGAGGAATTCAACATCAGGGTCCTGACCCTCGAGACTGGATTCGATCCGGATCTTTTCATTCGCCGGAAGGGTAAGGATGCCTATGGCGCGGCCCTAAGAAGCTCGCAAAAGTATTTCGATTATCTGATCGATCGCGCACGCGCGCAGTTTCCACTGCGTAACTCGGACAACAAGATCAAGGCGGTCAATCACCTTCTCCCCCACATTCAGCGGGTGCCGAGCCGTATCGTGCGCGATGAGCTTGCTCTCGAGATCTCGCAGAAGCTGGGAATCGATTCTGCCGTTCTGCGCCAGGAATTGAAACATGCTGCCACCAACCGCGCCGCGACGCAGGTCAAGACCACGGCGGAAGCACAAATCACCGGCGCGGAAAGAGTACTGATCCGGGCGCTCGCTTCCGCAACCCAGATGCAGTCCAACCCGACCAGAACCTCAGCTCGTGAAGGTACTGACGAGGAATTCGAACCCGCGCGCCAGGCACAATTTGCGCTCCAATCCGAACACCTGTATGAGGGGCTGTCTTCGCAATCATTAATAGAGGCTCTCCTCGAGGCGGGAGCTGGGTCAGGCGCTGACATCCTGTCACTGCCGAACACGGAAGACGACCGGCGCCTGCTGGCCGCAGTTCTTATGCAGGAAGAGGAGGAGCTGACGCCCGAAACCGTAGAAGGAGCGGTGCGAGCTTTGCGCAGGATCTATCTGCGGCGTCGGCTGGAGGAAGTACAGCTGGCAACCCAGCGTCCGGGGCTCCCTCTAGAGGAGCGACAAGCGCTTTTGCAGGAAAAAGTGCGTTTGAAGCGGGCTTTGATGGATCCCGGACTGGGCGAACCGGGCAGCAAAGCATCGTAAAACGCAGACCGGTAGAGACGCGGCTCGAGGTGTCGCCTGTGGCGCCGCGCCAAATTGTCGCCACCGAGGCAAACTTTGGAACGAAATGGGTTCGAGCGCCATCTAAATAGCAGGCGGGAAAAGAGATAAGGACGGCGGAAGGCGATCAGTAAAAGGGCAAGACCTGAAACCTGCGTCAGCGGGAACTAACCTTGGCGTGCTATACTTTTAAGGTTTGTGCGCCTCGCGCACAGCTCCGTCACCAATTCCCACCGCTGAAAAGTGCGGCGTCCACGAACCAACGGGCGTCCTGAGGATAATCTGTCTTGGCACTAGATGACAAGTACGACGATATAAAAAAGCTGATCGACGCAGGCAAAGAGAAGGGATATCTGACCTATGATCAGGTCAATGACCTTATCCCGCACGATGTGCACTCTCCTGAAGACCTGGAAGATCTGCTAACCACGATCGGGACCCAAGGAATCGATGTACTCGAAAGCTCGAAAGGGCCTTCGACCGATCTGGAAAAAAAATTCGAAGAAGTGGATGAGGCTTCCGAGGATGTCGAACTCGACCTAACCCCTGGAGCTCTGGAAAAAACCAATGACCCCGTCCGTATGTATCTCCGCGAGATGGGGACCGTGCCCCTGCTTACGCGCGAAGGCGAAGTTGAAATCGCTAAACGCATCGAGCGGGGACAAAACCGCGTTCTGAAGGCGTTGTCGCGCTCGCCGATCGTGATTCGTGAACTCCTCGCCCTGGGCGAGGACCTCGAGAAGGGCGTCCGCTCGATCAAAGAGCTGGTCACGTTCGATGAAGAGGAAATCACAGAAGAGATTGTCGACAAGCGTCTGAAAGAATTTCTTGCCAAAATCAACACGCTCGACAAGCTCTACAAAAAGGTAGCACCGCTCCAGGAAAAACTGGCGGCAGTGAATCAGAAGAAGCGGCCGCGCGACCACCGGCGATATCGTTTTCACCTGGCGCATGCGATCGTCCGTACGTCAATCGCGGTGCGGAAGCTCGGCTTCACCAACAATGAACGCAAGCGCCTTATCGACCGCGTCAATCGCACGGTCGACGGTATGCGTTCGCTCGATCGGCAGATCCAGAACCTGGAGAAGCGCGCCGACGCGACCCGCAGCGAAGAACAAAAGAAGGAATACAAGAAGCAGTCGCGAGCGGTCCGGGGAGAACTCGAAAAACTCGAAGCGGAAGCGGGCCTGTTGTTCCAGGAGCTCAAGCGCACTCAGCGCGAGATCATCCAGGGCGACATGGACGCCGAGCACGCCAAACGCGAGCTCATCGAAGCCAACTTGCGCCTGGTGGTCTCGATTGCGAAGAAATACACCAATCGTGGATTGCAGTTCCTCGATCTGATTCAGGAAGGCAACATCGGCCTGATGAAGGCGGTCGACAAGTTCGAATATCGTCGCGGCTATAAGTTTTCTACTTATGCCACGTGGTGGATTCGGCAGGCAATTACTCGGGCAATTGCTGATCAGGCGCGTACGATTCGTATCCCGGTGCACATGATCGAAACGATCAACAAGCTGATCCGCACTTCGCGGCAACTAGTGCAAGAACTGGGACGCGAACCTACGTCAGAAGAAATCGCCAAGCGAATGGACATTCCGGTGGCAAAAGTCCGGAAAGTGTTGAAGATTGCACAAGAGCCGATCTCCCTTGAAACGCCGATTGGCGAAGAGGAAGATTCGCACTTGGGCGACTTCATCGAAGATCGTGCGGTGGTTTCTCCGGCCGAGGCCGTAATCAACGTCAACCTGAAAGACCAGACTTCGCAGGTGCTGCGTACGCTGACGCCGCGCGAAGAAAAGGTCATCAAGATGCGCTTCGGGTTGGAAGACGGTTCAGAGCACACGCTGGAAGAAGTCGGCCAGTCGTTCGCGGTGACGCGTGAACGCATCCGTCAGATTGAGGCGAAGGCGCTGCGGAAGCTTCGCCATCCATCGCGCTCTAGAAAGCTGCGAGCGTTCATGGACGGCGTAAGAGACTAGCATGCTCACGTAGGGGCGGACGCATTCGTCCGCCCCAGTGGAGCAAACGCTCCGCAGAATCTACCGGGGCGCGAGTAATCGCACCCCTTTTGTTGGACGGCGCTCGTGGACAAGAGTGTCCGCGCCACACAGTCGCTCTGCTGCACCCTGCTAGAATCAACCTATCTGCATGGAAGCCTCGCACATTCGAAATTTCGCGATCATTGCGCATATCGATCACGGAAAATCCACACTGGCCGACCGCCTGCTGGAGCTCACCGGCTCGCTGGCCATGCGCGAAATGCAGGAGCAGGTCCTCGACTCGATGGACCTCGAGCGCGAGCGCGGCATCACCATCAAAGCTCATGCTGTCCGCATGCTCTACCCGTCGCAAGATGGCCAGATCTACCAGCTCAACCTGATCGATACTCCGGGGCACGTTGATTTTTCCTACGAAGTCTCACGCTCGCTAGCCGCGTGCGAAGGCGCACTGCTCGTGGTCGACGCATCGCAAGGTGTCGAAGCGCAGACGCTGGCCAATTCATATCTCGCAATCAATCACGGCCTGGAAATTATTCCCGTGATCAACAAAATTGACCTGCAGAGCGCGGACGTTCCACGCACAAAAGAGATGATCGAGAGTGCCGTAGGCCTCGATGCTACGGATGCCTTACTGATCAGCGCCAAGACTGGCCAGGGCGTGCCCGATGTGCTCGAAGCAATCGTGAAGCGGGTTCCACCGCCAAAAGGAGCGCCCGAGCGGCATCTGCAAGCGCTGCTTTTCGATTCATGGTTCGATCCCTATCGCGGGGTGGTTGTGCTGGCGCGCGTCTTCGAAGGCACGCTGCGCAAGGGACAGAAGATTCGCCTGTGGTCGAACGGCCACGTCTTTCAGGTGGAAACTCTGGGTGTGCTGACACCGAAACCGGTCGAGATCGACGAACTCGTCGCCGGTGAAGTGGGATTCATCATCGCGAACATCAAGAACGTCGCCGATACCAAGATTGGCGACACCATCACCGACGATGACCGCCCCGCCCTCCAACCCTTGTCTGGGTTTGAGGAAATCAAGCCCATGGTCTTCGCCGGTCTCTACACCGTCGACGCGCACGAACACACGCAACTTCGCGAAGCTCTGGAAAAACTGAAGCTTAACGATTCGTCCTTCTTCTTCGAGCCCGAAAGTTCGGTAGCCCTCGGATTCGGCTTTCGTTGCGGCTTCCTCGGTCTCCTGCACATGGAAATCATCCAGGAGCGTCTGGAGCGTGAGTACAATCTCGATCTGATCACCACCGCCCCCGGTGTGCGTTACCAGATCACCAAGACCGACGGCACGGTGATCGAGGTGGATAATCCCTCCCGCTGGCCCGACACGAGCGAGATCGCGAAGGTAGAAGAGCCGGTGATTCTGGCTGTGATCTTAACCAACGAAGAATATGTGGGCGGCATTCTGAAGCTGGTCGAGGAGAAGCGCGGGAAGCAGAAGAGTTTTGAATATGTCAGTTCCTCGCGTGTGATGCTGCAGTACGAGTTGCCACTGAATGAAATCGTGCTCGATTTCTATGATCGGCTGAAGTCCGTTTCCCGCGGATACGCTTCGCTCGATTATCATCTTTCGGGCAACTGGGTTTCGCCGATGGCGAAGCTCGATATCATGGTGGCGGGCGAGCCCGTCGACGCCTTATCGACCATCATCCATCGCGATTTTGCCTATGAACGCGGCCGCGCACTGGCCGCCAAGATGAAGCAATTGATCCCGCGCCAGATGTTTGAGGTCGCGATTCAGGCAGCGATCGGAGCCAAGGTCATTGCCCGCGAGACAGTGCCAGCCATCCGCAAAAACGTGATCGCGAAATGCTACGGCGGCGACATTTCGCGCAAACGCAAACTCCTCGAGAAACAGAAAGAAGGCAAGAAGCGCATGAAGCGCATCGGTCGCGTCGACATTCCACAGGAAGCGTTCCTGGCGGTGCTCAGAGTCGGCGAGGACAGCAACTAATTCATCTTTCCAACAAGGCCGTCGTCGGAGGTTGCATGTCACGAATCAGAATGTTAGTTATGCTGGTCGCGTGTTGTGCGGTAGTTGCGCCCGCCCAAAATAAACCAGCCACCTCATCAGAGGCGCCCGCACGGCAGTCTCAGGCCGCTTCGCAGCCCGTTCACGTTTCCACCGAAGTAATGCTTGGACTCGTCGAACGCAAAACGATGCCGGTTTATCCCGAGGAAGCGATGAAAAAGGGAATTCAAGGCAACGTAGTTTTCAAAATCGATGTCGACGAAACTGGAAAGATCACATCCACCGATGTGCTCGGCGGTGATCCTCTTCTTGTAGCAGCTAGTAAGGATGCACTGCGAACCTTCCGTTTTCACCCCTACCTGCTCAATGAAACCCCTGTCAAAGTTCAGAGCCAAATGGGATTTCATTTTTCAGCGGAGAAAACTGCTGACGGAGCAAAGGGAAATGTGGAGTGCATGGCATCGATTCCTAATCGACCGTAATTTCCAATTCAGCGCACCAAGATGTGTTCGAAATTAGAATATCCCGACTTCCTGATGTGCGCGTCAGCGGGTTGGAAGTAAGGAAGAGGTCGCCTCCGGCGCAAACCTGGGCGAGAGCGCCCGTCGCTTTCTAACTTGTCCGGACGATCGGCAATACCGAGCGCTCCATCACACCTGGTTGTGACGAAAGCCCAGCTGTTTTTCGGCTGCTTTCCGGCCTTTGGGAGGCCGTTTAAGCGGCACAAGCCGCTGCTGATGCGGGTTACCCACCTTTGGATATATGTGCAAATCTCACATTTTGTGACGAAAGTGCTGATTCGCAAGCGTTTCCGCCGTTTGACTTAAAAATAACCGTTAACCAACTCAAAAACATAGCTTTAGGAAATTCTAAACAGCACTGAAATATCCGCGCCAGCCGGTCGGTGCGCTGGAATCGAAAGATGGGGCCTTCTCATCCACAACCTTTTCCACAGGTCAGAAGTGTCCCAAGGTCGGATTTCCGGGTGAGTCGTGTCCGACCTCGCGAGCGAACGGAAAGGTGGAATTAACGAGGCGGTATTTGCGTGGAATTCAGGGAGTGCAATCAGGTTCTGCCCAGCTGCGAAACGGTGATAGAGCAAGCGCGCCACGTGCCGGGGAAGGCAAAGCCATTAAGCCTGAGAGCGAAAGGGACGCCCTCAGCCTCAACCGGTGACGGGTCGGATGTTTTGCCCCACTTTATCACTGGCCCTATCACTCGCTCGGTTCGCTATTTCCCTCAAGCATGTTCGCGAAGCGCGTGGAATTGTGCAGAAATGCCAAATTAAACTTGCCGATCGGCCCGTTGCGCTGCTTGGCGATGATGATCTCGGCACGCCCCTTAAGCTCGGGATCGTCCTGCTTGTAAATTTCCTCCCGGAAGATAAACATGACCACGTCGGCATCCTGTTCGATCGACCCGGACTCGCGCAGATCAGAAAGCTGCGGCCGGTGATCTCCACCCCGGCTCTCAGGAGCGCGGCTAAGCTGTGACAAAGCCACCACCGGCACGCCCAGTTCCTTAGCAATCGCCTTCAGTCCACGGGAGATGGAAGACACTTCCTGGGTCCGATTCTCGAAGCGCTTGCTGCCACCTGACATCAGCTGCAGATAATCCACCACCAGCAGATCAAGCCGTCCTTGCGACTGCTTCAGCCGCCGCGCCTTGGCGCGCATCTCGCTGAGAGAAATGCCAGGCGTATCGTCGATGAAAATTGGAGCGTTCGAAAGTTCCTCCATCGCCCGAACGATTTTCTTCATATCGTCGCCCCAGAGTGAGCCGGTTCGCATCTTGTGCGCATCCACAACGGCGCGAGAACACAGCAGACGTTGTAGTAAAGCTTCGCTCGACATCTCTAACGAAAAAATGCCGACCACCTTGCCATCATCGATCGCCGCATTTTCCGCTATGTTCATGGCAAATGAAGTCTTCCCCATGGACGGCCGCGCGGCAAGAATAACCAGATCCGATCTCTGCAGCCCGCTGGTCAACTCATCGAGATCGGTGAAATGCGTGGCCAACCCCGTGATGCGCTGCCCGCGTTGAAGTAAAGCATCGACTGATCCGAACGAGTTACGGACAATCTCCTTAATCCCCTGAAAGCCCTTGCCAATGCGCTTCTCGGAAAGTTGAAAGACCGCAGCCTCGGCCTCATTAAGAATCTCATCGGCAGGATCAGCCTGCTCACTGGCCTTGGCGATCGCCGCATTGGCCACGTTGATCAGTCCGCGCAAGATAGCTTTATCGCGCACGATCCGAACGTAGTGCTCAATCGAAGGCCGATCCGGCACGCCGTCCAGCAGTCCGGAAATGTAGCCGACATCCCCGACCGCCTGCAGATCCTTCTTCTGCTCCAGTTCTTCGACCAGCGTGATGATGTCAATGGGCCGCGAAGATTCGGCCAGATCCATCATCCGCGAGTAAATTCGCCGGTGAGAATCAATGGAAAAATCCTCCGGCTTCAGATGCTCAGCTGCATCATTGAAGGCGTGATTGTCCAGCAGCACCGCGCCCAAAATCGAGCGCTCGGCTTCAATGTTGGCCGGCAAACGGCCGATCGTAGTTTCAAGAGTAGCCACGATGTTTAGATGAGTGCGTTGCATCGTAATTCATTTCCGCCTGTGGACGTATGAGGAGCTAGCAGGAAAACCCGTCCGAAAATAAATTTTCCCGTGCGGTCGAGCTCCGACACCGCTCCTCAAATCACGTAGGGACGGACGCATTCGTCCGTTCCGCCGAGCAAAGCTGAGCAGCCTTTAGAAGCGCAGTATGCCACAAGGCGAATAAAAAACAAATATCTGCAGTTAGTCTTCACCCCTTCTGTAAATCACTTCGTATGCAAGGATTGAGAGAGGCTCAGCAGGTTTTGCGGCTGGACTCGAATGAGGCCTGCACGCGGGCTGTCAATGTCAGCGATAAGAAAGAACGAGATCGACACCACCAGCGGTAGAACGATAAGCAGACCACCTTCCTTTTGAGCGCGCGTCACCCCATATCCGATCAATAGGTTGCAGCAGATGGCGATTGCTGCCATCAGAGCCCATGCTCCCCCTGGAATGCGATTCCACCAGGCGGCTTGCGTGTACCCCTGCGAGTTCAACACATCGTTCATGCCCGACACGGCGAGCGCGATCACCGGTGTTGGCTGCGCCGTAGCGGGAACCCGTGCCGCGGACCACAGCTCACCCAGTAATTGAGCAGTGGTGGCATCAATCTGCTGAATCTGTCTCCCATCCCGTGTTTCATAGAACAGAACGCGCTGATCAAGGTACTTTCTCAGCAGGACACGCACTCTGGCCGAATCCGCTTCGGGCAGCAAGTCTGCCCGGACGTACTCGGTACCGATCGCGTTGGCCTCCGCCTCTTCGAAAGTTTTGCGCTGATCGTAACGGCTGCTGGCCATCGAGAAGCTGAATCCGATAATCAGACCGAGCAGCGTCAGGGTGGCAGCCACGATAAGGCTGAAATCGTCGCGTTCGTCTGCTCCCAGCTGTGCTCGTCCCCTGCCAAGGGCCGAGCCGAGCCGAGCCGAGAGCCATAGCACCACGAGAGAGAGCACCAAGATAAGGGTCGGATATCTCATCACTAGGTTCATATGCAGTAACCTCCCGGGTCTGCTCTGGCCAATTTACAGCATTGTGCCGGCGACGAGCCGAATTGTAGTCAGAACCGTGTAGTTTCGGGAATCGTGGGTGGGAGCGACCGACCCTGTCAAAATAGACAGTTCCACGGACTCAACCAACTCGTGGATCATGGAGCATGGTCGATCCTCGATCATCGCTGACTACTACCGCTGCTGCGTCTTCCAGCTTTTTAACTGGTATTGAGCAACCTGCCCTGCACGCCATTCTTGCGGCGGGCAAGGTCCGGCGGATTTCCGCCAAGCGCAACATAACTACTGGCGGCCACCAGGCAAGTCATTTGTTCCTGGTTCGAAGTGGCCGGGTTCACTATTACCACCTCACCAAACAGGGCGAATCCGTTCTCCTCGCATGGATGGTGCCGGGGGACGTTATCGGGTTGATGGCCCTGCTCAAGGGTCCCTCCGCCTATATGGCAACCGCGGAAGCGATCTCTGACTGTGAACTCCTGGTTTGGGAGCGCTCCGTCATACGCAAGTTGGTATCGCGCCATCCTGCGCTCGGCGAAAATGGTTTGCGGCTCGCCCTCGGCCACTTGCAAAAATACGTCGAACGCCACATTGGATTGGTTACCAAAACTGCGGAGGAGAGGATCTCAGAAACCTTGCTTAAGCTCGGTGAGCAAGCGGGCGAGGTTCATCCTGACGGAATCGAAATCCACGCTACCAATGATGAACTCGGGGCATTGGCGGATGTCAGCCCTTTTACCGCCAGCCGCGTGCTAAATAATTGGGCGCGCGCGGGCGTTCTTTCCAAGGGCCGTGGCCGCGTCCTCCTCCGTGCTCCCGAGGCGCTCATGGTTGATTAACAATTAGTACTTTTAGTGATTAATACTTACTGAGTGCATGATTAGTGGTTAATCGGTGATAGCGGAAGCGGTATCGGCCTTTCCAGCGTCGTGGGAACTTTTTCGTCCCTGTTTGCCCTGACGCAAAGACAGGACTGCGCTTTCATTCGTATTCTCCAGTTCTGCCCTCCCCCGGGCTTAGCCGCGTTTGTCAACCCTGGAGGATGTTTGGTCTCGGACGCGTGCGCCGATATCCGGCGCACGTGTTTCGAGGATGCGAAGCGGTGTAGCCTAATGTCGCCATCAACAACCCGGGCCCTCGTGGTCGACGATTACGAACCCTTCCGGCGATTTGTCTGTTCGATCCTGGATGTAAACCCCGAACTGCAAGTCATTGGCGAGGCTTCAGACGGGCTAGAAGCGGTTGGCAAGGCCAAAGTGCTGCAACCGGATTTGATAGTTCTGGACATCGGGCTTCCGACACTCAACGGAATCGAAGCCGCCTGGCGCATCCGCCGGCTCTCCCCTAATTCGAAAATAATCTTCGTGAGTCAGGAATCCTCTGCCGATGTTGTGCAAGAAGCTTTCCACTTGGGAGCCCAGGGCTATGTTGCCAAAGCGCACGCCGGAACCGAACTACTTGCTGCCGTGGAAACGGTCCGTCAGGGCGGCCGGTTTGTCAGCAGGGGATTGTCGGGTGAAATTTCCGACGCCTCGGACATGCAAGCTGCCGCCCTGCATCTTGAGAAGACGCTCCCATCGCTTCTACCAAAAAAGGCAGACATCACCAGCAATCACGAAGCTCACTTCTATCCGGATGATGCATCCTTTGTTGTGGGAATGGCGGGCTTCATCGAAGCGGAACTAAGTGCCGGGAATTCGGTGATCGTGGTCACGACCAAAGCGCACCGGAAGAATCTGCTCGAGAGATTGCAGGCACGCGGCGTGGACTTTGCCGCAGCGATTGACGAGGGCACCTACATCCCTTTGGATGTCGAGCAGACGCTCTCGACATTCATGGTGAATAACCTGCCAGACAAGGTTCGATTCCTGGAGGTCGCCTGCGATCTAGTCGCAACCGCAGCTAAAGCGGCAAAGGGAGAACATCCCCGTGTCGCAGCTTGTGGCGAATGTGCGCCTCTCTTGTGGGCACAAGGTAATGGAGATGCGGCAATTCAACTCGAACACCTGTGGGACCACGTAGCCGCGACATACGGCATGCATATTCAGTGCGGCTATGTGCTGAAAAGCTCCCAGCACAAACGTGAAAACCTCATCTACGCGAGAATCTGTGCCGAACACTCCGCCGTTTGTTCGCACTGACTGCCGTATCTAGCAGACGACCGACGCCGCACTAGACCCTCAACTCGACAACCGTAGCGCCACCGCCGCCCTCGTTGATCGGAGGTTCCACAACCGACTCTACGTGGGGATGTTTCTGTAGATATTGACGCAGGGCTTTCCGCAGAATGCCCATGCCGCTCCCGTGGATGATGCGCACCCGCGGCAGTCCCGCCAGAAAGGCGCGGTCGACAAATTTCTCGACTTCGCTGGTGGCCTCGTCGACGGTGCGTCCAATGACGTTGATTTCGCTCGGCATGTTGAGACCGCCCGCTTCGTTTTGCAGCGATACGCTGATGCCGCGGGCGCGGGCAGCCTGCACCGGAGTATCCGACGCACGCCCCTGTATGCCGGTCACGACCTCCGCGATGTCTTCGCGCGCGATGCGCATCTTCATCGAGCCGATTTCGACGTCAAAATGATTGTCGCCAATTTTCTTCTTGACCACCGCGGTGCGGCCCATCGACTTGAGTTTCACGGCGTCGCCTTCGGAGACATGCTTGACCAAACTGGGCTGGGCATTCGGGTCACCGCGATCGGCACCGGTGTGGTGCGCGACGACCGCGGCATCGAACTGCTCGCGAAATTCGCGGCGCATCTTGGCAATGCGGCGTTCGGCGTCTTTCGATAATTTCTGCGCGGCGGCGCGCTCCTGCACGGCGTTCACTGTCTCTCTCGCGTGATATTCGAAGTCGCGAAAAAGAGCTTCGAGTTTTGCCTCCATCTCGCGAATCTTAGCCTGCTGCTCTTTGCGGCCCTCAGCTGCGAGTTGCGATTTCTCGCGATTCAGTTCTTCTTCCCGCGCTTGCATGCGAGCCCGCTCTTTTTCCAGATCGCGAAGATCGGAGTGCAGACGGTCCAGAAAGCGCGCCACATCCTGCGTTTGCGAACCGAGCCGCGAGCGAGCAGAAGTGATGATTGCAGGATTCAGTCCGAGCCGTTGCGCGATGTTGATCCCAGCCGACGCTCCGGGCACGCCAATCTTCAGTTCATAGGTCGGCTCCAGTGTCATCTCGTCAAAACCAACCGAAGCATTCACCACTCCGGGCGTGTTGGCGCCGTAAACCTTGAGTGAAGTGTGGTGCGTCGAGATCACAATCATGCATCCGACTTGCCGGAAATGTTCGGCAATCGCCACCGCCAGTGCGGCACCTTCTTCGGGATCGGTCGCTGACCCGAGCTCGTCAAGCAGGACCAGCGAATTTGCAGTTGCCGTGCGGGAAATGAAATCGATGTTTGTGACATGTGCGGAGAACGTCGACAGATTCTGCTCGATCGATTGATAGTCGCCAATGTCGGCCAGAACCGCGTCGAACACCGGCATGTCGGCGCGATCGGCTGGAACCGGAATTCCCGACTGAGCCATCAGAGCCAGCAGCCCCAGCGTTTTCAAGGTGACGGTTTTGCCGCCAGTATTTGGACCCGTGATCACCAACTGGCGATGGTCGCCTTCCAGTTCGATCGTGATCGGAACGATTTTTGTTTTTTTTGATTTTAGATTGCGCTCTAGTAATGGATGTCTAGCTCGATGGAGAATCAGCCCTACACCTGTGCCTTCAGATAACGTTACGGCCACGCAGTTGTAGTCTTCCGCGAACCGCGCTTTCGCAAACTGCAGTTCCAATTCGGCGAGGGTGTCAGCGGCGTCGAGGATAGCGTCCGCATTTTCGCCAATTTGCCGCGTCATCTCGAGCAATACGCGATGAACCTCGGCTTGTTCTTCATCGAGCAGGCGGACGAGTTCATTATTCTGTTCGATGGTTTCGAGCGGCTCGACAAAGACGGTCTGTCCGCTGGAACTGGCGCCGTGCACCACACCTTGCACGCGTCGCTTCTGCTCGACCTTTACCGGGATCACAAAGCGCTCGCCGCGGATGGTGATCAGTTCATCTTGTACGGTGCCCCCTTCGGCCAGTTTTCGCAGATAGCCGCGCAACGATTCCTGAATCTGCCGTTTCTGTTTTTCAATCTCGCGTCGAATACGGCTCAGTTCTGGCGATGCACGATCGTCGAGCGTGCCGTCCGGCAGAATCTTGTTGCGGAACAAACGAAGAAAGGCGGTGAAATCCTGGATGCCGGCGGAAAGTGCATTGACGGCAGTCCAGTCGGATCGCATAGCGGCCGGAGGTTGTCGCACAATCTCGCGCCACTCCGCTCCGCGGTCGGCAACGAGAACAATGTCACGAATCTCGCCGGTTTCCAAAGCCGCTCCGGCGATGCGGGACTTCTCGATCAGCTTTCGGACCTCGGGCAGGCCCGCGAATTCGAAACGGCCGCCCACTCGCCGATACTCACGAATTTCCGTGGTCAACTGCTGCTGCGTTCGAATCCACGGGTGGTCAAGCGAAGGCACGAGTTCCGCGATGCGGCCCTTGCCAAGTGGAGAAGAAGCATAGCCAGCCAGCAAGTCGCGCAAGATTTCGAACTCAAGCAGGCGCGAACTGCTGTGGGTCATCGGGTTGGGAATGAAGGCCATGCGTTTTGATGTTACAACGCAAGTCTGATTTTTGCGGTAAGACAGGACGATCAATAATGATTTTGAGACGGCGAGCGGTGTAGAATCGGATTCGCCGGTTCGCCACTTGGCGGTTGCCGGTGGACGGCCCCGTAGCTCAATTGGATAGAGCATCAGACTTCGGATCTGAGGGTTGGGGGTTCGACTCCCTCCGGGGTCGCCATTCAAAGTGGATTTTGGCTGCGAAGTTCGGGCTCCCAACACATACACTCTCGTTACTTGCCGCAAATCCGGTTTCGCGCTGCAATAGCTTGCGGAGCGAATTATATGGGACGCGTTTTCGGATTTGTGGGTACGATCGTTACCATGGCGATCGGCATGTACATCTACTCACTGCAGGTCAAAACCATTACTCCCGGCGCTGGGAGCGGCAACCCTGCGGAAGTAGCTACCATCACGGGTGTGAAGAATGATCTGATCGGTATCGCTAACGCCGAGCGCGGATACCTGGCGTCTCAAGGGAAATATGCATCGCTCGACGAGCTGACTTCGGGCAACTATCTCACTATCAAGAATGAGCGCCCGCCATACATTTACGATGTCGAAGTCACGGCCGGCAGCTTTCGGGCAACCGCCACTCGTACCACGAAAGGCGCTCCTGCGCAGCTCTGGATTTCTGAATCCATGCAAGTGCAAGCGTCAGACTGAAGTAGAGAGCCTGCATCCAGGGACGAGAAGCATCATGGTTTCTTCCAGTCGGTCAAGGACATGAGTTCGTCCATAATCTCCTGCAGTCTTTGCAGTCGCCGTTCTTGATCGGAGGCCCCAATCATCTTTTTGCCACCCTGCAGGTACTGACGGTTTGCTTCGCTGATTTCCGCGATTTCTTCTCGCAACTTTCCAACCCGTTCTTTGATGGACCGCGGCATAGGGATAAGGATAGGCTAGCAGAGCATTCCATGCCGTGGACAAGATTGTTTTTAAGATCTGCGGTTTGCTAGTCATCCTCGCCCAGCGATATAGTGGCAGAATATATATTGCTGACTATTCGCACGTATTGACCTCTTATGTTCACTGATTTCGCTGCTGCCGACCGCTGGACCAGGAAACAAGTGCACTGCTTATATCAGGCTCTGGTCGTCGCCATCGCCACTCGCCATGCCGATGCCGTAGATATCAAGTTTCTGGTCGACGGACGCCCGGTTTGGGTCGCTCTTCCGCACCCGGCGTGGGTCGAATACAAGAAGCGCACAGGGAAGGTCATTACCGACTCCCTGGCGAAGGAAATCGCTGGGCATTTTCTGAAAACGGCGCTGGAATCGGGCGAAGGCTTGGGTCGCGAAATGTATTCGCTTACTATCGAGGAGACTCTCAAGCATCTCCAAGCCGTGGTGGCGGAAGCCCAACCGCCGGCTGCTGCCACCCGCTAACGTGGAGCAAATCCAGGGGATTTCGCGGCGCCTCGATGTCTCGGCAGTGAAATGCCTCTTGTGCTTAAATCGAGAGATGTTCGCCCGCAGACTCCGCGTCGAATATCAGCATGAAGGAGAGCTTCGCCCTTGCCCTTTGAAATGGCTGGATAATTTCAGCATGCGCAACTTCACCAATGCGTCGGTTTTTGACGATACCCTGCCCGTTGCCGATGGATGTATGGAAATTGGAACGCATGTCCCGCTCGATCAACTTCGGGAAGCGATGGAAGATTGGTTTCGCCGCAAGTGCTATCTTCCCAAAGATGCGACCCTGATGCTAACTGTGAGTTAGCTGCGTTTGCGTAGGGACTGTCGCCTCGGCTGTTCAACCGAACATAGCTCAGTCCCCTGCTCAGATTTTGAAGCGGTAGATTCCTCCACCCTAGACTCGGGGCCTTTCCGTCTTGAGCAGACGGGCAAACAAACGGACGATCATACCGTCGAAACGAGTGCCGCTTAGTTTTCCCAACTCCACCATCGCTTGCTCGTCGGTTTTGGGAGGGGCGAACGAGCGATCGCTGGTCATGTTCACGTAAGCATCGGCGACGGCTACGATGCGGCCATAGAGCGGTATACTCTCGCCCTTCAGTCCGCAAGGGTAGCCACTGCCATCGAAAGCCTCGTGGTGGGATTCGATGGCTTGGGCGACGCGATCAGTTTCAGGAATCGCGCGCAATACCTCTGCCCCCACTTGCGGATGGGTCTTGATTTGCGAGAATTCCGCCTCCGTAAGCGTGCCCGACTTATTGAGGATGCGCTCGGAGATGAAAAGTTTGCCCAAGTCATGGATCCGTCCGGCAAACGAGACCTCGTCCACTTCTTCCGCGGCCAGGTTCAGTCCGCGCGCGATCATCGCTGCATAATGTCCGCATTGCTCGCCATGTCCGCTGGCATTGTGCTCCCTGAGTTCGGCCGCGCGAGACAAGGCTTCGACCGCTTCCTTCATTGCTCTGTGATCGCCATCATCCTCGCTTCCGCATAGCTTGTGGAGCGTGGTGACGAGTTCCTGCAGGTGCTCCGGTCCGTTATGCTCACGTTGCAGAAATCCTTCAATATAACCGGAGACAAGTTGCCGCTGCACCGCGGAACCTTCACCGAAAGCGTCGGACGTCGAAACCTGGTTCCCTCCCGCGTGCTTGGCGACGTACATGCCTGCGTCCGCCACGCGAATCAGATCCTCCATCGAAAATCCATGAACCGGGAAGCTGGCGACTCCGAAGCTGCCCGTGATGTGGTGCTCTTCCAGCATCGGATCGGTGGCGAGCCACAGCCGCAATCTCTCCGCCAGCACCTGCGCCTGCTCGATGCCTGTCTCTGGCATCAAAATGATGAATTCGTCTCCGCCATACCGCGCCACTACGTTTGACTGGCGGCACTTCTGTTCAAGCAGACGGCCCACGCGAGCCAGCACGAGATCGCCTTCCAGGTGGCCAAGCGAATCGTTGACCTCTTTGAACTTGTCCAAGTCGATCAGCACCACTGAGAACGGCCGTCCCGAACGGGACGCGCGTTTCCACTCCGAGCTCAACGCCTCCCAGAAAAAACGCCTCGTCTTGATGCCGGTCAAACCGTCCGTGATCGATTGCTGCTGAAGCTTTTGGAAGACGAAGGAATTGTGCAAGGCCGTCGCCAGAAGATCGGCTAAGGTATTCAGGATCAGCACATCCTGAGGGGCGAATGCATTCTCATCCCGGCTCTCGACGTTGAGCACGCCGAGCAGCGTTTCGCCGTAGCTGATTGGCAGGCAGAGCACGGCACGCGATTCCGAGAGGACTCCCGAGAGTTGTCCCGGGCCTGCATTTTGTACCAGCGCGCTCACGCCCGTGCGTGCAACTTTTCCCAGAACACCGCTGCCCACCGGGATCCGGCGGCCCAGAGTCTGAGACGTGGTTCCCGCCTCGGCTTTGATCTCGATATCCTTCGTGGCATAGTCCATGATGCCGATGCCGATGTGATCGTAGCGGAAGTTCTTCTGGATCTCGCGCACGATGTTGGCCATCATTTGCTCAGCATCTTCGCTGGAGATCGCCATCTTCGAAATGTTGTTCAGAAACGCGAGATGCCGGGCGCGGCGCTGCTCCTCGGTAAACAGGCGCGCATTCTCGATGGCTACTCCGAGCTGGCCGGCCGCGGTCTGCATGACTTCAAGATCCCTCGCCTGGAACAGCAATTCCCGCCCCGTGCTCAGCGCCGCCATCACTCCCGCCGGTTTGCCCCCGAGAAAAATGGGCACGCCACAGAATGACCGAGCCGGACGCGGCGGCACGAAATCGACCCCCAATTTCGCCCGCACTTGTTCAAGATTCGTCTCGATCAGCAGCGGCTCACCCGTTCTCAGAATATATTCGGTCAATCCATTGCCGACCTTGCGCGAGCGCTTGGACAGAACGATACCGCCTTCGATTTCCAGCTCGAAACGAATTTCATCTTCTTCCTGAAACGCGATGTAGAACGTACTGGTGTCGAAAATCTGGCCGAGTTCGACCTGCACCGTCCGTAGAACCTCGTCCTGGTTGAGATGAGAACTGATAGCCTGCCCAATCTCCGTAAGCAGTTCGTATTCCTTGGTCCGTCGCTGCGCTTCGTGCATGACCACATAATTTTCCAGCGTCAGCGCAATCTGCAGAGCCAGACCAATCAGCAGCCTCAAATTCGATTGGCCAAACATTCGCCGTTCCGCATGCGGAAACAAAAGAACGCCAAAGTTGTGTTCCCGCGTCTGCAGGCTTACCGCCATCAGGTCGGTGATGCCCTCCGCCAGCAGGGTTTGTTTGCACGCTTCAAATTTTCCTCCCGAGAGCGCTGGCAGAGGCTCTTCCAGTTCGGCGAGATTTCGGAAGGTGACCACCCCACCGCGCCGGTAGGCTAACTCGGCGATGTAGTCCCCGGCCTGCGTCTTTTGCAGTTTTTCCACAAACTCAGCTGAAAAGCCTTTTTGTACCGATGGGACAGTACTGCGCCACTGCTGGGATACAAAAAATACAGCGCGGCGCGAAGGCAGCGGCGCCACTAACCTCTCCACAAAAGTCTGCAATCGGGGCAGCAGGTCTGATGGGAGCAGCAAGCGACGCGGGTCCACGCCCAGGGTCGAAAATTCCAACGCATTGTCCTGCACCGCATTGCGTTCGTTTTCAAATAACACCATGACCATGGCGATGGCCAGTAGCATCTGGGGAATCGGCCCCAGGAAACCTCCCAACTGCCCAACAACATCGAGGAACGGTTGATGGAGCTGGCCGGCATACATCAACGCTGCCCAGAGCGCCAGCGAAAATGCCAGCGTGCGGAACGCGACGGAATTTCGCCGAAAAGCGTAACGGTAGAAATGGAACGAGCAATAGAGCAGCAGGGCCGCCAGCCAAACTTCCAGTCGCAAATAGATGGGTACGGGATTTGCTGTCTCACTGAATGTTCGGCTTGCCATATGCGTTCGCAAGCTTATGTACGCCAATATGACTCCGCTTACGGCGAGCGCAACGTCGTACCACTTCAGCTGGAACGGCTCTTTCATCAGCCGGGTCGAGACGAAGATGCACATCGCCATTCCCACCAGCAGCAGCGAACTCAGTAAAAACAACCATGGGGAGGGGCCGACAAAATGCTCGAAAGCCTTCGTTGCGTAGTGGAGCGCGTACGCTGCCCACGCCAGTTGCCACGCGCGAAAATAGCTATGACGGTTTTGTTCGTAGAGGTAGGTGAAGACAAAAAGTACCAGCAGGGCGACAGCCCCAGGGATCAGCACTAAACCTGTGGCAACGCTATTCATTAGCTAACGCGTCCTCGATCAACGCTTCCTCACCACTCGTAATTGCGGCCCGGATGGAACGGTCTTTGGCGTGATGCTGGCCTAATCCTGTCACACCAGACAGATCGAAACAATAGGTGTCTTCTGGCAGGTTCCGCCCTGGGCACGGCTTTTCAAAAGTATCTTCTTATATGATGCGAGGCCGCTACAACGATCGTCACGCGAAGAGTTACCTCAGTAACCGGCAAGTAACCGGTTAAGCCTTTGTAGAGATGCTGGCTTCCCCCGTCTATGGAGTGCCGAACTGCCGACGGCGGAGCAAACTCCCGGCTTTTCCAGCCTCGGAGGCTTCTTGCTCGGGCGCCTGGAGCCATGCCACAATCCGCTATACTCAAAAGTCATGCTTCGTGTTCGATTTGCTCCCTCTCCCACTGGCTTTCTTCACGTCGGTAGCGCCCGGACTTTCATCTTCAATTGGCTCTATGCCCGCCATAACGGAGGAACCATGGTGCTCCGACTCGATGATACCGACGTCGAACGCAATACGGACGCCTCCGTCAACTCTATCTTTGAGGGTCTACGCTGGCTCGATCTAGGTTGGGACGAGGAATATAAGCAGTCCGAACGCCTGGCGCTGCATCGCCAGATCGCCGATGCCATCTTTCAGAAGGGTCTGGCTTACCGCGACTTTACTCCCGCCCACAGCGGCGACAGTGAAAGATCCGGCGCTAATCAAACCTGGCTCTTCAACCCGGGCATGCGCGAGCTTTCGCGGGAAGAGAGCGATCGTCGAGTCGCCGCCGGAGAATCCTTCGCCCTCCGCTTCCGAGTTCCTCGTGGCTCAGACAAGCAGGTACGTTTCGCCGACGCCGTCTACGGCGAGCAAATTAAGTCGGCAGACGACATCGAAGACTTCGCTCTGCTTCGCTCCGACGGCATGCCCACCTACCACCTCGCCTCGTGCGCCGATGACATCGATCTCCGCATCAGCCACATTATTCGCGGTCAGGACCATCTCTCAAACACTTATAAGCACGTGCTTATTTTCGAAGGCGCAGGCACCAAGCCGCCGCAGTTCGCGCACCTTCCGCTGCTCGTCGCTCCCGACGGATCGAAGCTTTCGAAACGAAAGCACGGCCCGGTGGTGAGTGTTACAACCTACCGCGACGCCGGATTCCTTCCCGAAGCCTTCATCAATTTTCTATGCCTGCTCGGTTGGTCGCCAAAAGATGATCGCGAAAAAATGACACGCCAGGAACTGACCGACGCCTTCTCACTCGAAGGCATCAATCGCGCCAACGCGGTCATTAATTTCAAGGAGCCAGCCCCGGCCCCCGATGAAGCCTTCGATCCCAAAGCCGTCTGGCTCAATGCCGAACACATCCGCGGACTGTCCGTCGACGACCTGAGCGCACGCCTGCTTCCCATCGCTCACGCCGCTGGATTTCGGGTTGCGCCCGAGAAAATGCACGCGATCACCCCGCTCATCCGTGAACGCATCAAACTCTTGCGCGACGTCCTCACCGCCGCCGACTTTCTGTTCTTGGACCAACTGCCACCTTACAATCCGGCCGAACTCATTCCCCAGAAGGGTGACGCCGCGATGGCGCTTAAAGTACTAACTTGCGCCCGGGAAATCCTGCCGCAAACGGAATTCAAGCACGATCCCTTGGACCAGGCCCTCCGCGCTGCAGCTCAAGAGATAGGCGTAAAAGCGGGGCAAATGTTCCAACCGATTCGCGTAGCTGTCTGCGGCCGCAAGAATGCCCCACCGCTGTTTGAGACGCTCCAGGTTCTTGGGAAGGAAACTACATTGGCGCGGATCGACCAGGCGATCGAGAAACTGCGGAGCCTCGAGCCGTCCTAGCAGGCTGCTGGCAACCTCGCATTCTTCCGTAAACACTGTCATCCTTCGCGAAGCGAAGCACCTAGGTATTTGCGCTCGCTATGCAGGAGACACTAAGCTTGGCCTAGTGAGAAACCTGCAACTGCTCAGCCCTCCGCCGAGCATCCGCAGCCTCAATCTTCATTCCTTTTTCTTCGTAGACACCGGACAGCAGGTTTTCGTTGTCGGCACCATCCGCGGTTTGACGCTGCTTCAATAACGAAGAGACGGCATCGTCATATTGTTTGAGCCGGGCCTGCATCACGCCCATGTTGTAATCCACGCCCTGATAGTCGGAATCGATCGCAGCCACCCGTTTGTACTCCTCAAGCGCTTCGAGATTGCGATGCTGATCCGCAAAAGCGTCTGCCAGTCCGTTATGTCCGTCGGCGCTGTTGGGGTCGAGTTTGAGCAATTGAGAAAAAGTGTCCTGTGCTTTCGACGGAAGCTTTTGCTGGAGATAAATAAATCCCAGCTGGTAATAGGCCTCCTCACTATGGGGATTCAGCGCAATCACGCGCTGCATTTCGGCCTCCGCGCTTTCGAAATCACGCTTCGCGACGTAGGCTTGCGCCAAAGCCGCGTGGGTCGGGGCGAAATTGGGCCGCAGGCGTACTGATTTTTGTAGCTCCGCGATTCCCTCGTCCCGCTTTCCCTGCTGCAGAAGCGCCACTCCGTTTTGTCCATGAAGCATGTAGCCGCGGGAGCGCTGCAGATACATTCCGCCGCCAACCACGATCAGAACGCCGACGAACAGCACTGCAATCCGCCGCAAAAAGTCGTCATGTCCCGGAGCAACCTTCGCGATGAGCGCGCCGAGCAACAACCCCATGAGGACGCCGCCGACGTGCGCCGCATTATCGGCGCCCATGACCAGTCCAAAGAAGAGGTTGTAACCGACAAATGTGGCTACGCTGCGCAGCAACCCGCTCATCGCGGCGCGTGGCATGGAGAACTCACCCAGATAAAAAGATGCGAGCAGAGCCCCTGCAATCCCAAAAATCGCACCCGAAGCGCCGACGCTTGGAACGGGAACCGGAAAATGCCAGGCCACGCTCATGAGGCTCGCCGACAAACCAGTGATCAGGTAAACCATGGCGAATGTCCAGTGCCCGTAAACCGATTCCGCGAGTCGGCCCAGGTTCCACAGGCACCACATGTTAAAGGCGATGTGCAGTAAGCCGCCGTGAATGAAAACAGACGCTAACAGCCGCCACCACTGGCCGCTGAGAGTATATGGCCCATAATTAGCGCCCAAACGCACGGAGAGTTCTTGCCACGCCGGATCGCCGAGCACCGTAACGCCCACAGCCAATGACATGGCGAGGAAGACCGCCACATTGATCCCGAAAATTGCCTGGGTAACGGCCATCGAACCGGACTGCTGTCGTGCCCATGGCGCCGGTTCCACTCGCTGGATGGGAATATCTTCTCCGCGCTTCGCAGCTTCGTTCTGCACACACCACTGGCAAAGCTTCTTCCCGAAGCTGAGGCCTGGCAGCTGACGACCGCACTGAACGCAATTTGCCATGAACAAATCGAAGCCCCGTGGGGCCTCTCAACCCAGATTATAACGGCGTCGATGGAGCGCCGGGCGTCCCCCGCCCGGCCACGAAGCCTGCAGCCGCCACGAATGCGTTCTTCCCATATAAAATGTAAAGAGTATGAGCACTGCGAACTTGTCGTCCTCTAAAGCCGACGAAACTGGGACGACCTCGCCTTCCGAGCCTCGCCCCTCGAACTTCATCCGCGACCAAGTCATCGAAGACCTTAAAACCAGGAAATACGGCGACGCCGTCATTCAGACGCGCTTCCCTCCTGAGCCCAACGGCTATCTGCACATCGGCCATGCGAAATCCATTTGTCTTAATTTTGGATTGGCGGACGAGTTCGGCGGCAAAACGAACCTGCGCTTCGACGATACTAATCCGGAGAAAGAAGAGCAGGAGTATGTGGACTCCATCCTGAAGGATGTCCGCTGGCTCGGTTTTGCATGGGATGGTCTCTACTATGCCTCCGACTACTTCGATCAGCTTTACCAGTGGGCGATCAAACTCATCAACCAGGGTAAAGCGTATGTCGATGATTTAAGTGCGGAAGAAATTCGTAAGTATCGAGGCACGCTCACTGAGCCCGGCAAAGAGAGTCCGCATCGCAATCGCGAGATTAAGGAGAATCTTGACCTTTTTGAGCGCATGCGAAAAGGAGAGTTTCCCGATGGGTCACGCGTGCTGCGGGCCAAGATAGACATGGCGTCGCCAAACCTGAACCTGCGCGATCCAGTGATGTACCGCATTCTGCACGCCGAGCATAACCGCACTGGTGATAAGTGGTGTATCTATCCGATGTACGACTTCGCTCACGGTCAGTCTGATTCCATCGAGCACGTGACCCACTCCGTTTGCACGCTGGAGTTTGAAGACCATCGCCCGCTTTACAACTGGTTCATCCAGCAACTCGGTATTTTTCCCTCCCAGCAAATGGAGTTCGACCGTCTAAGTCTTACCTACACGCTTCTTAGTAAGCGTAAGCTGCTGACCTTGGTGCAGGAAAACTGCGTCACAGGTTGGGACGATCCACGCATGCCCACGCTCTCAGGCATCCGTCGCCGCGGTTACACACCCGAGGCGATTCGCAATTTCTGCGCAGCCATCGGGGTCTCGAAGACGAATGGCACGCTGGAGTTCGCCATGCTCGAGCACTTCGTCCGCGAAGACCTGAACAAGCGCGCGCCCCGCGTTATGGCCGTCTTGCGGCCATTGAAGGTCGTGATCGATAACTATCCGGAAGGTCAGGTCGAGGAGGTCGATGCCGTCAATAATCCCGAGGACGAAAGTGCTGGCAAGCGCACGGTGCCATTTTCCAAAGTGCTCTACATTGAGCAGGACGATTTCCGCGAAGTTCCGCCCAAGCAGTATTACCGTCTGTCGCCGGGGCGCGAAGTGCGGCTGCGCTACGGTTTCTTTATTACTGCGAGGTCAGTCGTGAAGAATGACAAAGGAGAAGTGGTTGAGGTGCACTGCACCTACGACGCAGCCACGCGCGGCGGCAATGCGCCCGATGGACGCAAAGTAAAGTCAACCATCCACTGGGTTTCAGCCGCGCATGCCATCGATGCGGAAGTTCGCATCTATGACAAGCTGTTCACCAAGGAAGATCCGAATGAGGTTGCAGAAGGTCAGGAATTCACGGCGAACTTGAATCCGAACTCGCTCGAAGTGATCGCACAGGCCAAGCTGGAACCGTCGCTGGCAAGTGCCCCGATCGGAAGTCGCTACCAGTTCGAGCGCCTGGGCTATTTTTGCGTAGATCCTGATTCGAGGCCCGGACGTCCTGTATTCAACCGCACGGTAGCGCTGAAAGATACCTGGGCCAAGGTCGAGAAAAAGATCGTCAAAAAATTGTGATCATGAAGTCTTTTCACCAGGCAATCACGGTAGAGACGCGGCTTGCCGCGTCTCGCACCGCCGGCCTTACAGCACCTGGCACGCCTCCTCAAATTCAAGCCGCGGGCTACGTGGAAAGAGTTTACTGTGATCTCCATAGCCAAGATTGCAAAGGAAGTTCGCCTTCCACTTTCCGTCCGGGAAAAATTCGGCGTTCACCTTCGCCGCATCGAAGCCTGACATCGGGCCGCAATCAAGTCCCACGGCCCGCGCAGCGATAAATGGCCTCCCTGCAGCGAACTGTTGCGAAATGAAGACTCCTCAATCAGCGCCGGTTTGCCCACAAAATAGGAGCGCATGTCGGCATGGGGAAATAACTTGGGAAGTTTCTCGTGAAACTCCGTGTCCCACGCAACAATTACTGTGACAGGCGCCGCCTTCGTTTTTTCCACATTGAGCGGAGCCAGAGCAGGCACGAGCCGCGCCTTCGCAGCCGCACTTTCAAGAAATACGAACCGCGCCGGACTTGAGTTCGCGCTGGTCGGACCCAAGCGTGCCAGTTCATAAGCCTCGCGCAACACTTCGCGAGACACACGCTTCGGAAGCCACACATTATGCGTTCGCGCTTGGCGGAATAACTGGTTGAGGGCGTCTTCGGAAAGCTTCTTTGAGTGAACGGCGGCATTTTCCGTTTGTGTCATCGTTCCTGCCTCGGATCTCGTCTCTTGGATTAAGCCACGGGCGATTCAGCCACTGTGAGATGGATGCAAGAAAACCGGCAACCGATTCAAGCAGTCAACAGATCGATAGGCCGTTGGATTTCCGATGCGCTCAGACGAGACCCCAAGCATGACGGCCTCCCTCTTAGGTATTCCAGGGTCCGCCCGTGTGCACAATCCACAAATCCGTGTCAGGACCTGCGATCACCTGAAACGGCATCCAGAAATAGCCCCGCTGTCCCCATGCATCGCCCCAGCTATTCTGGATAAGCGCCCGTTGTTTTGGCAGATCGTAACCGAGACACACAACTTCATGACCGCCCTCTGACGGTTCGCCAGGCTGCGGAATCGGCATGACCCCGGTCTGCGCCACCCGGTCCGACATGAACGACTCGCAAACCGTGAATCCAACCAGAATAGGCCACGGTGTAGGGTCAGCCAAGCAAGCGAGAAAGTCAAAAAAAGTCGCGATGCGGTGATATGCGCCGGTCTTATACTTGAGCGCATTCTGCACCTGCTCAGCCGTTGGAGCAGTCAGCCTACCCGCAACGTAAGGATATAGCGACGTCTCGCAGCAACCTTTCGCAGTGAGCACTTGGCAACCAGTGCGCGGCATCGCACCTTCATCCTTTGGGAACGATCCATTGGCCAGCAGTTCTTCGACATACAGACACTGTGGGCTCAAAATCGGCGCGGCCTTCTCATACCTCCGGGCAATCCACTCGCGCGCCGACGAAAAAGCGTGTCCCGTGCAACTGCCTTCTTCACCCTGATCCTTGATCGGACCGCTCCATTCCCGCAGATCCACATAGGGGGGCATCGCTCCGGTCGAGCGCGGGGCCCGGTACATCTGGTCCCGAGTATCGTGAACATCGCGGAGTGCTCCGAACTTGCGATTGATCACCGCAGTCTCCCGAAGGTTAGTAGCTGTATGAACTTGGAGCGTTGATGCAGTTTCAGTGTCGGAGTCACCGCATCCACGGCCGCACTGCCTGTTTTCGCAACTAGAATTTTGTCGTACTGGCTCGTAAAGCTTGACACGCTCTAGGGTGGCGCGGCTTTCATGCTTCCGTACCCAGTTGCATTCTGGCAGGATGGGATCACAGCTGTGATTGCATTCACCGTACCCGCCACGAAGTCAGCAAGCAGCGTAATCTTTGTCTGGGTGCTCGGGTCGCTCACCTGCGCGACTTGCAGCACCAATTGCTGATCCGCTTGGTACGCACTGACAGCCGCTTGCAGTTGCTGACAAACGCCGGGTGCGGATCCCGCAGATACTTTTGCGAAGTCAGCCGCAAGCGTCTTGATGGCCGAGGCTTCGGCATTGATCTTCGCTGCCAAATTGCTGTTCATCGCCTGGCCATTGGCTACGGCGACGATTTGAAGAATATTGATCAACGCCGGTGCCGCCGCCGCGAGAATGGAACTGACCGTCGACACCCATGCCGTCGAGCAGGCAGTCGAGAATATGGCAAAAGACAGCACGGGGACAAAAACCTTCCTCATAAATACTCCTCCTCTGATTGTTAGGGAATTGAGTTACACAGGCGGAATCAGCATTAATGAATTGCTAACATAATCTTTTGTTACCGTAAAAGACGGACCGGAAACTCACAATCAATTCTGTAACATGGTTCATCCAGAATGCAGCAATTCATCGTGTAAGTTCGAAATGGCCTCAGCTATGTCATAGGTTGCTGTCGGACCCGAAACAACCTGTATGCTGCGGTCGCCACAATTCCAAAATTGCTGACGAACATTCAGGTCTTGCACGATGCATCCATCGGAACCCGCACCCGGATGCTCCAACGAGTCGCCATGAATAAAGAAACTGAATGGTTGTCGACCGTAGGCCAGGATCTTGGCTTCCGTTGTCGCGTCCGGTTTAAGATGAATGGCAAACTTGCCGACCTCAGCGTCAGCCAACTCAATCCAATCCGCGGCGTAGAAGCCACAAGGCAGCGGACCGACATTTTGTGCACCTTTTTTTGCGGGATTATTCTTGCCGGCGACGAAAACGCCCGACGCGTCGAGATCCCGGCCCGCGTACCCCACGCCGACGACATTGCCGTTAAGATCGCGAAGCTTGAAGCTAGATCGTCACCGTGGCTTTGTCACAACTTTTCCCGAGATTCACGGCAAATAGGTCGATCACGTGGAGCGACATATTCCGTCAGATACGCACGCCTTCCGCTAATCGGGAAATGGTCCCGGCCACCCGCAGGGACCTGTGCAGACATACGTGGTGCTTGTTTGTGCGGAATCAAGTGATGGAAGAATCACGCCGATGTCAGCCCCGTCCGACGCAGCGTTGTGGAACGAACTTCCCGAAAGTAGGGCAAAGCCATGGTAGTCAGGCAGTGTGAGCGGCATCGATGTTGTCCCCGGTCCTGTAGCCCCAACAAATCCTACACAGCCCGGCATCGCGACGGCACCATTGCAAAACGAGTTAGCGGGAAAGTACATCATATTCGGAGGCGTACATCCGATGCCGCCGCAAGTGCCGCCCTCATCCTGATAATTTAGATTATTTCCGTACTCGGTATAACTCGACCCGGCCCGACCCGGCCATACCAAATAATCTGCAGACATACTATTCGGGTCATAGACAAACTCCTCGGTCGGTGTCCCCTCACCTATACCGGACAATCCGCTGCTCCAGCCGCCGCTTCCGAGTGTGATGCTGTTCTGGAACAGATGCTCGAGCATATAGATCGGCCCGTTGTACAAAGATGGCCCCTCGCCAATCGGATGCACGGCATCAGTAACAAGCGTGGTGTGCTGAATAGTCATGTAGCCCGGACCACCCTCAAGATTGGTCAGAACGCATGTGCCGGAATCGTCGACCGTACCTGGCGTTGCGATCCACGGATAAGTCACTGAGTAGTTGCTGCCGGTCCACGTTCCGTTCCAAGGAGTGGACCCAATAGTTGCCAATGGTGCGAGGCCCGAGGCTATGTACTTTCCACCGAGATACTGGTAGGAGGTTGAGGTAGTAAAAGCGCTACAGTTGCCGCTGGGGTTCGTGCCGCTGCCAGGGATAGAGCCCTGGACATAAACTGGATCGAGTGCGGCGATGTTGAGCACTTGATAGCCGACAGGACCTTGTGCGACGCCATTACTCGGAGATATAGTGCCGGTGCTGCAGCCGTTTGTTTTAACTGTAAAGCACGCGCCGGCAGAGCCACACGAACCGGCACCGGTTCCAATTGTTGCGACGATCTGTATATTGCTTCCGCCGACGATACAAGAAGGTGTAGGAGTGGCCGGACTCCCCACGGTGTCGAGGAACTCCACGGCTTCTCCAACAACAAAGGTATTGGGTGCGACCACAGTCATCACACCCGACGCGTACGTGGTTGACGTGACGGTATCGGATTCCAATGCAGCACCAACATCCAGCGACGCGGTCGCGACAGCTTGCGCGTGCTGTCCGTCGGGTAACTCAGTAATGGTAGCCGCAAGCGTTACCATTCGCAACGCAGTTATAGCCTAACCAGAAGTACGGGAAGGTCTCGCGGTTTCGTCTTTGTTCTACGTCTGTAAATGGCAGGAAAGTATAACCGGAGATAGGGACCGCACTCCCGAAACCGCCATCGAAAACGTCGATGGACGATCCTTCGATCCAGTTGTTATTAAGTTTATACACCGTGCCCTGACCAAGGATGCCGTGCCCTTCTCCACCCGGTCGTAACACCTGACTTACCTGCGAGCCGACCCCTGAACAGTAATAACAGCCCCCTAGCCTGGATTATTCACGAAATCCCTAGCCAAAAAAGAAAGGATGCTCTAAAAGGTTGATGAACACTGGGTTTCGAGGACCCAGCATTCCCTTTCGGAGCATCCATCGCTTGATACAAAGTGTTTTACCACAGCTGAGCTTCTCCTTCTACCGTCATCAATCCGTCCGCGCCGATTTCTCCGGGGGCCAGATCACCAGCGATGCCGGTCTGCTGCCCCTGCGTGCCTTCGATCAGCGCCAGCATCTGACCCGCGACTGGGCCGCGCCACTCAGCGAACCACGGCAACACGACCGCCTGCGCCATGATGCGCTGGCCCTGTTGCGGCAACGCATCTACCAGATCGTGGCCGGCTACGAGGACGCCAACGACGCCGATCGTTTGCGCCACGATCCGATGTTGCAGATCGTCGCCGATCAGAAACTCGGTGTCGCGCTCGGCTCCCAGCCCACGCTCAGCCGCTGGGAAAACGCGCCGTCCGCCCGCGACCTGGTGCACGCCAACGAACTGCTGTGCGAGCAGTTCATCCGTCTCTGTGGCAACCAGGTCCGTCAGCGCGGCGAGATCCTGCTCGATCTCGATTCCACCGACGATCCCACCCACGGCCAACAGCAACTCAGCTTCTTCAACGGCGCCTACGGCCAGCACATGTATCATCCCATGCTGGTCTTCGAGCGCCATACCGGTTGCTTGCTGTCCGCGCGCCTGCGGCCGGGAAACGCCTCCAGTCATGCCCGCATCGTGCCCATGCTGTTGCGCCTGGTGCCGCGTCTGCAGGCCGCTTTCCCTGGCGTGAAAATCAAAGTGCGTGGCGACGCCGGTTTCGCCCTGCCCTTGCTGTACCAGTTCTGCGAGTTCTTTGCCCTCGAGTATGCTCTTGGCATTCCCGCCAACTGCATTTTCAAGCGTCGTGCCGAACCGCGGCAGAAGCGGCTAAAACGGCGCTATCGCCGCACCCAACTTCCGCAGCGCAGCTTCTCCAGTTTCCCGCACCGCGCCCGCAGTTGGCCGCGCCGGCGCCGCATCTGCTACAAGGCCGAGCACAGCGCCGCCGGAACCAACCTGCGCTTCGTGATTACCAACTGCGCCGGACGCGCCTCCGAAGTCTTCGCTTTCTACAACGATCGCGGCGAGTGCGAGAACCGCATCGAGGAGTTCAAGAACGGCTTTCGCGCCGACCGCTTGAGCTGTCACCGCTTTCTGGCCAACGCCTTCCGCCTGCTCCTGCACGCCGCCGCCTACAACCTGGTCAACTTCTTTCGTCTGCAGTTGCCCCAGCCTTGGCGCTCCGCCCAGATCGAAACTCTCCGCGCCCAGCTCTTCAAAATCGGCGCTCGCGTCCGCCACACCGCCCGCTGCATCCGCTTCCATCTCGCCAGCGGCTGGCCCTTTCAGAACCTGTTCCGCTCCGCCACGCTCGCCGTCAACAGCAGTTGACCCCTTTCCTTACTTCCCAACTCAACGCCCAATCGCTGGTTCCTGCGGAGCCGTGTTTAAAATCCTCTCTCTCAGCTCGCGACCCCGAACCCTCCCTCACCCTGCTCATGACCTGGATGACTCTCCCCTCCATCAACGCCCGATCGCTCATCCTCGCAAACAAATCTCAGTTCTGGTGAATTAAGGAGGCTAGCACAAACCCTCCCGCAACCGAGTTGTAACCAGCAGCGAGAGTCGTCCAGTCTCCGCATGCCCAATAACGCCGGAAATGGATGTGGCTTGCGAATTGCGTCAGATTAGTAGGAACGGTAGAACTGCCGGTGTAAATAAGGTTGCTGTCGCTGGTGTTGCCTGGAGTAAGGCAGGCCGCTCCATCCATGAATTCCCAGTGATCAGGGCCGATAGCGCTGGCACAGCTACCGCCGGTACCCGCGGTGCATAGTTGCAGGGGAGTGCAATTTGCGCCACTGCATTCATCCTGGTACATGTATTGCAAATAGTTGTAGTTCGAGGTTGTGCTCGCGGTGCCGTTCGCGAGCGTAAACGACCCAGCGGGAATGGTTGTAACCGTAGTTCCCAACTGATAGCCGAACGTCCCGCCTCCCGCTCCCGCCTGACAGTCGCTGTTGATAAGTCCGATGTTCGTGGATTCCGGGATGTTGTCCTGGACGCCGCCAGCGCAGATTGGCTCAGGCATCGACGCCAGCGTTGCATCCATCGCTGAACGCTCAATGATGGGCGCGGTTGCCAACGTGCTGCTGGTCTGCGGAACCGTGAACCCCGTCGTCGAGGTATAGAGGCCGGGCGGGCGATCCAAAATGAATCCCACTGCGCCCCCTTTCGCCGTGCGACATGCTTCAATGTCTATTCTTGCTTGTTGTAATCCCGCACCCATCTGTGCCGCGGTGGGAGAAGACGGCCAATACTCATTTCCCGCGTAGCCATAATGAAAAATGCATCCTGCAGGAGGACTGCTGATCCAGGTTCCAGGCAATAGCAATTCGTACGCAGGAGGTGTCAGCAGCAGCCCTGGCGAACCCACGTAACAGGACGCTGTGATCCCACAGGTAAGCTCGTTGTTGTCCACCCAGAGTTGCGGCAGAGCAGCATAGAACGCGGGTGCTCCTCCCACCGGAGCTCCATACGTCGCCGATCCCGAGTTCAAGCCCCGACCCGAATACGCTGCTTGCCCGAAGGCCGGCAGGCAACAAACTACAATCGCCAATAACTTCTTCATCGTTTGCTCCACAAGAAAGCGCTAGTCAGCGACCCCCCGCGGCCTTTCCATGGCTCGCGGAATCCGTTCAATGCCCGCACTCTGCTCTCGAAGTCGCGCAGAGCTTCGCTATAATGTTTGTTTGCTCTAACCCCGCCATTTGAGCCGGGCTTCATGGAAAGGGAACTATGCCGACTGATGTAGTCATGCCCCAAATGGGCGAATCAATTTTTGAAGGAACGATCACCAAGTGGCTGAAAAAGCCCGGTGAAAAAGTCCAACGCGATGAACCGTTGTTCGAGATTTCCACTGATAAGGTTGACGCCGAAATCCCTGCGCCAGCCAGCGGGGTCCTTCAGGAAATTAAAGTTTCCGAAGGCAACACGGTTCAGGTCAACACGGTTGTGGGCGTGATTGGCGATGGTAGCAGTGTCACTGCTTCCGCACCCGCCCCTGCCAAGGCCCCATCTCCGGCGCCAGCGCCGCCCGCTCCGACCAAAAACGCAGCCTCGCAGCCGCCACCAGTACCCGCCACCAGCGCTGCCCAGGACGAAGACGATTCGGACGTTCGCTCGTCCCCGCTCGTACGCAAGCTCGCCCGCGAACACAATGTAGATCTCGCGAAAGTAAGCGGCACCGGCACCGGCGGCCGGGTCACCAAGCAGGATATTCTCGATTTCGTTGAGCAACGCACGGCTGCTCCCGTTGCCCCCGCGCCCCGTCCAAGCTCACCTTCAGCAGCGGCTGCCGTTCCCGGTGACTTGGTGCCAATGTCGCAGATGCGCAAGATCATCGCGCAGCGCATGATCGAATCGCGTCGCACCAGTGCTCATGTCCACTGTATGTTTGAAGTGGACATCACTCGTATCGTCAATTTGCGCAACAAGCTGAAGAGCGGTTTCGAGCAGCGTTACGGCGCGCGCCTCACCTTCATGCCGTTCTTCGTGCGCGCTGCTATCATCGCCTTGCAACAATTTCCCATCGTCAACAGCTCCCTCGAAAGCGACAGCCTCCGCTACCACAAACACGTCAATGCAGGAATCGCCGTTGCGCTCGATTGGGGATTGATCGTCCCCGTTCTCAAGAACGCCGACGAACTCAATTTCCTCGGACTGCAGCGCGGCATCACCGATCTTGGCGAGCGTGCCCGTTCAAAAAAACTCATGCCGGCTGACGTCGAAGGCGCAACCTTTACCATTACCAATCCCGGACAATTTGGCGCGGTATTCGGTTTGCCCATCATCAATCAGCCGAACGCGGCGATCATGGGCGTCGGCGGCATTACCAAACAACCGATGGTGATCACCGACAAAGATGGCACTGATTCCATAGCCATCCGTTCCGTCGTCCACCTTACGCTTGGCTACGACCATCGCATTATTGACGGAGCCGTGGCCGACCAATTCATGGCCGTCGTAAAGAAAACTCTTGAAAACTGGAGTGAAGACATCGGCTAAGAATTGGCTATCTGATCTTCGGACTAGCGGCTGATCACAGGTCAAAGGTTTTGACCTGCGAATTTAGATAGCCCTATCACCCTCCTTATTTCCAGAAGTGCAGAACAACTTGCGCCATAATCACTACCACTCCGACCATGGACGCGTAGGCTGCGGTTCTTCCCGCTTGTTCCCCGCGCACAATTTCCAGAGTCTTCACCCGCTCCGACAAACTAGCGTGTTCACGGTCATACATTTCGCGCCGAAGATACTCCGTGCGCTCCCGGTTGATTTGGTCACGGAAATTATTCATCTCCTCTAGGCGACGCTCCAGATCCGTGTCTGCCTTTTGGATTTTGGCATCCCCCGCCTCGTGCCGCAGGTCGTCCAATCGGGCATGGGCACTGAGCGCCGCATCGCGCAGTCGAAGTTCAGCCTCCGCCCAGCTGTGTTCTGCTTCTAGTGTTCGATCAATGAACGCAGGCATCGTCAACGAGATGCAATCGTCGTGAAGCGAGCCATTGTTGTTCATCACCAGCAGCCTTTCTTCGTTTTTCCATTTGGAGTTTCAAAGTGGGTAATCCACGTGGAGAGATGTCGAATACCGGGAATATTTCGGCGGCCCGCTGCCGTCGTAACTCCTTAGGAAATACGTCTGTGCGCGTGCGTACCGCGTGAGCGTGACGGTACTGTTTGTGAAACGCCCCACTAGGTTGCCGTTGTAACCGATCCCCCAACCCTGATCTGAGTACCGCACCTCGCTAATCGTTGCAAGCGCTGGCCCCTCCGCTTCCGAGGTGATCGATAATGACAATGCAGCCAGCAGCACCACTAGGACAGAAATCATCACCTCCACCGTCACTGGGAACCACTTTTTTACCGCGAACCATCTGCGCATCTCTTTTTCTCTCCTGGCAAGCGCACATCACCTGAATTCTGGCCAAATAAGAAAGCCGCTCCGTTGAGCGGCGCCTTTAACGATTTTCCCGTGTTCTTCTGCGTTCCCTGCGGTTCCAGCTTCCGACTCTTGTCGCTACCGGACAGGGGGCCTCCGAAGGACACTTCGCACCGCGATTGTCACTCTGAATTACTCGGCTCACTCTCAACTCGCGACTCCAGAAATCGCCGTACGCTCCCCACATAAACGTCCGCGAAATCGACCACCGGCCGGCGCGTCTCGATCAGCACCATGGCCGCATCGATCTTCCATTCCATCGCACATAATACCGCCAGCGTCATCATCGGAGCCCGGTGCACCCCAGCCGCACAATGTACGTAGAGTCGTGCCTCCGGGTCTTCCATCGCCGCCAGCGCAAAATCGACTCCGCGTTTCAGGAACCCCGGAGGCTTCGGCAGGAAGTCGTCGTCGGTCGGATTCCACAGCACCTGGATGCCAAACGGCTCCGCCAGCGGCCGGTCATCAAATTCGATCTGCATGTTGAGCACGTGAGTCACGCCGGTTTGCACCAGTTCTTCCATGTTCCGCGCGTTCCAGATCGCCCCGCCCAGTGCAATCCGCTCCGTGACCCAGGAAATGTCCATTCTGTGTTCCGTTCGATCTCCCGACACAATCCTCAACTTGATCTTGCGTCTGATCCTCGACCTGCGTCTTAGGATGATTCTGATTCTACGTCACTTGCAGCACCCTCGCCGCCCCGAGGATGTCGCTTTAGCCATCACCCGCCAAAAAAGAAAAGGGCGCGATTTGCGTCGCGCCCTCCGAGTCTATTTTTTCAACTCTTAAGTCTAGGATATCAAATCAGGAGGGGTCGTTGGACATTTTTGCCATATTTATATTTCGCTCTTTTTCTGTCACTTACATCGATTTTGTAATTTTTACCCTCTTGACACCGTCCAACCCCTCGCGTCACCAATGGCAATTCATCCATCAACCCTGCCACCAGCAATATTGGCGATAACTGGTCGAGTGCGTTCCCCAGGAGGCGCCGAATTGTTTTCGAGTTGTAGTCGAGCAGCCGCGCAACTTCCTCCACCGTGTATTCCTCCAGCACATTCATCGCGATCAATCGCTTTTCTGTCGCGTCCAGCTTCTCGATAGCCTTCTCCATATCGGTTACGAAGATGACGATGTCTTCAAAGTTTCCCATCCTGTATGAAGTGACCCGTGTGCGGAAAAACTCCCGCCCTAGCAACGATGGTAGCCGCCCGACCTCAACCGACGCCCGGCCATACCGCCGCAGTAACGCCACCGTACGCCTCCGGTACGGCACCAGGTCTATCTCCGTTCTCCCGTATAGCACCGATGGCGGCGGCCCCGCTTGTCCCATCAGGCGGTATGCATCTGCACCCTCAAACTCTGTGATTCTGTTTTGAGCACTTATCATGCGCGCACCTCCGTTGCTTCTACGCCCTGTAAGCAATCAATCCGATCGGAACCATGGAGATCGGTTCTTTCATAGCCACTTGGCCGCCCCCGTCCTTTGCGTCGGCCCGCTTGACGGGTCGTCGTTTCGCTCGCCCTCGGCCTTGCTTCCAGACTCGCGCGGCAACCATCGCAATACACGATGTCTGCCCCCTGCGGACGCAGCCACAATCCTCCGCACCGTTCGCAATACTTCAGTTCAAGCTGAAGTTCCGATCCTTCCATACTGCCTATGAAGTTCATGATTGCCTCTCGATATGAAATGAAATGCTCTGAAATAGCAGACAAACATAAAAAGCCCTGGTACCGATTTCTCGGCCCAGGGCTCGCTTCTTTTGCGATGACCTGTAAGGCTATTTAGTTAGAGGTGAAGCAACTACTGCAATCTGGCGGTTAGTCCGGAATCTGGTTGCCTGAAATATCCCTCCTCATAACCGGATTTGATCACCCGGCCATTTTGGAGCAGCAGGCTTAACCGTCCGTTGAAGTGAATAGAGTGCAAGAGCCGGTGCATGGATGCGGAGAGAATTTCCGCTGCCTGTACTTTCCGGCGGAACTCCCCAAAGGTCTTTTCTTCGTCTTCGTGCGATTGTACTTCTATCATGGCTGACAACCTTTCTCGCGATATAAGTGCATTATGAAGCATCAGTACCGTCCGGAAGACGACAACGGGAGTCTTCCCAATCGATTGAAAGGGAATGGATTAGAGGTGATTTGAGGTTTTTTCGATTTGAACTCAGATAGGCCAAAAAGGGCCTGCCTGAGGGAGAGGACCGGAGGTGTGAGAATGGTGAATGAATTTCGGCCGAACGGTTTTCGCCCAACTCCTGGACCATCTGCCCTCCTATGAGTTTCAAAAATGTGTGACTCGTTATCGCGGCGATTATCAGCAAAAGACTTTCTCTTGCTGGGATCAGTATCTGTCGATGGCTTTCGCGCAGCTGACTTATCGCGACAGTCTGCGCGACATCGAAGTCTGCCTCCGTTCGATGCAGGGCAAGCTATACCACATGGGATTTCGCGGCAAGGTGGCGCGCTCCACTCTCGCCGATGCCAACGAGTCGCGCGACTGGCGAATCTACGCAGATTTTGCTCAGGTGTTGATCGGGATGGCGCGACCATTGTATGCCCACGATCCCATGGGAGTGGATTTGGAGCACAGTCTATACGCGTTGGACTCGACTACCATCGATCTCTGTCTATCGCTTTTTCCTTGGGCCCAGTTTCGCCAGCACAAAGCCGCCGTGAAGATGCACACCCTGCTCGACCTGCACGGCAATATCCCCACGTTTATCCGCATCACAGACGGCAAAGTACACGATGTCAACATCCTCGACGAGATCATTCCCGAAGCCGGCGCGTTCTATGTCATGGATCGCGGCTACATCGATTTCGATCGTCTTTACTTCTTCACACTCTGCTCGGCATTTTTCGTCCTGCGTACCAAAGAGAATGTCTTACTGCAACGTCGCTATTCCCATCCGGTGGACCACAGCACCGGCGTGCGCTCCGATCACACCGTTATCTTGACCGCTATCGAATCCGTCAAGGTCTATCCGGATGCACTGCGACGGGTAAGTTACCTGGACGCGGAAACCAACAAGCGTCTGAGGTTTCTAACCAACAACTTTGTCCTTCCGGCCCTCACTATCGCCCAAACCTACAAATGCCGGTGGCAAGTAGAACTGTTTTTTCGATGGATCAAGCAGCACTTACGAATCAAGTCCTTTTTCGGCACCAGTCCCAATGCAGTGAAGACTCAGATCTGGATCGCGGTCTCGATTTATTTGCTGGTGGCGATCGTCCGCAAGCGTTTGGAACTGCGGGCGAGTCTTTACCAAATTCTACAGATTCTCAGCGTGACACTTTTCGAGAAAGTGCCCATTTTACAGGCTCTGGAAGCATATTCTTCCCAAGACAACTTACTCGAAGACCCCAACCAATTGATTCTGTTCAACTTCTAACCGGACACTATTGATGAAGCATATAATCGCACAATAGTACAGCCATCAACTTACTAAGTCAATAATTATATCTCCTTATAGATGTTGTTCTTATCAGCATAATAGCCCATGGCTATTGCAACATGTTATACTCCCGCGATGAAATTCCGCACGCTGCAGGGAAATCTTCGTAAGAAGCTCTGGGAACGTATCGACGCTGGGTCGCTCAATGGCTTGCGCCTCGCAAAACAGACCGGATTCAGGCAGGCCCACATCTCCAACTTCCTGAACCGCAAGCGCGGCCTCAGCCTGGAAGGCATGGACAAAGTCCTGACTGTGCAGCATCTTTCGGTGCTGGATCTAATCGATCCTGCAGAAATCAACAAGCGCGCTTCGATTCGCCCTCCCAATGAGGACGAATTCGACAACGTGGTCCTCACAGATTCGCATATTGCGGCCTCAGAAGCGCTGATTATGAGCATGCAGGTCAAAGGTATCCTTAAATTCAGGAAGACCTCCTTAAGGCGCCTGAGTGAAGGCCTTGAATCTGACCGCAGCCACTGGGAACGGTTTGTCGCGATAAAACTCGATACCCAGGAAGGGATGAGCATGTATCCCCGAACCATTCCGGGCGCCAACCTGCTGCTTGACCGGCACTATAATTCGTTGATCCCCTTCCGCAAGGGAGAGCGCAACATCTACGCTGTGCGTAAAGATAGCTCTATTATGATTAGGTACATCGAGGCTGCGGACAACCAATTGATCCTGCGGCCGCACAACCGTGTCTATCCTGTTGAAGTACTAACCTTGGAAAGCGGTAAGAAGCCCAGTGACTATATAGTAGGCCGTGTATGTCACGTGGGAATCGAGATCTAAGCTCACTTACCAGGGGTACTTTAAGGGATATACGAAAGTCTGTGCGCATCCGGTTTTCTAGATGCAAATGAACACCCATATTTAGTTGCCCTCGGCAGACCGATTCCACGCCGATAACTTCTCGGCCGCCGACCAATGAACATCCAACACTGTTGGGGATTGCATAACAGGGGTATTTGAGATGTGGACGGCGATAACGCCCGCAATCCTGCGATAGCTGCCAAAAGTTCTACCCACGTTCAAAGGCGTGTTTTTCTTCCAGTTGTCGGCGGCTTTCGGTCATCTCGGCCTCATAACGATCTTTTTGATCCATCAGCGCTGGGAGCGCTGTCGCGTAGCGCCGAGCCATGGTAAAGAGTCCTTGCTTCGCCAGTCCAGCGGCAATTTCGATAAAGTGATCTACGGTCGTATCGAGGTACAAGGCTTCAATCGGATCGCCCAGCCACACGTCTCCTCCCACCAGACGCGTCTGCCAATACACTTTGCGTTCGATCATAAGCGAGATTTCTTCATCGCTTGCTTTGCCGAAAACCCAATGCTTCAATTTGAAGTTGTAGTGGCGGCTGGAAAACGGCAGCGGCACCAGCTTTCCGGATCTTACAAACTCCGTCTGCTTGTTGTCGACTTCCTTGCGCAATGCATTAATTACCGGACCTTCCGTGTCTTTCGGCTCGAGGGACGGGAACACTTCCCGGAGGATCACAGAAAGATTTACTGCCACAAGGGCGCGCAGTTCTTCGGAGTGTTCCAGAGTGATTATCGCGTGCAGCACGTCAAAGTCCGCACCGGATGTCGCGCGACGGAAAGGCCATTCCAGCTTGAAACTCAGTGGCAGCCCGGTGCGGGTCACATAGATAGTCTTCGAGTTGGGAGGCGGAGTTGTAGTGCTCATGTTTGATCCTTGCCCATATCGCGAATACATTCCCAGTATGCTGCGCGTATTTATTCTAACTCGCACGATCCTTGGCGCGGCGCGCTCGCTGCATCAAATTGTCAACAACACCGATACTATCTTCTAACCAGCCCCTGTAGCGCCTGCACATTCCGCACGTCATCTCCCGGCTCATCAATCGGCGTCTCCGCAATGAAGGCCGCGTGCTTCAAGCGGTGATCGTTTAAAAGAGCTCGAAACACTTCCAATCCCAATTTCCCACGGCCGATATGTTCATGACGATCCAACCGCGACCCCCGCCCTGCCTTCGCGTCGTTGCAATGCCAGACCGGGATATTCTTCAGGGCCACCGTTTGCTCCAGATGTCGCAGTGTCAGCCGGCGCCCCTCCTCGCTGACAATGTCATATCCGGCAACGTGCATGTGACACGTATCAATGCATGCTCCCACTGGCACGTCTCGACGAAGCAATTTCAACAACTCCGCTAACTGTTCAAATGTGCCCCCGAGCGAGTACTCAGCTCCTGCCGTGTTTTCTATCAGAATAGTCAGACCGCCCTTGGCGAGATCCATCCCCTCACTCGCCTCCGCGATGGAACTGGCTGTGCACCTCAGCCCTTCCTCGCGGCTCGTTCCGCGAAATGATCCTGGATGCAACACCAGATATTCCGCGCATAGCGCCATCGCCCGTTCAAGTTCGCCCCGAAACGCCGCAATCGATTTTTTTAGAAATGGCGAGCTTGTGCCCGCCAGGTTAATCAGGTAATTCGAATGAATAACCAGGGGCTTCAGCTTGTATTGTTGCCGCAGTTGGCTCATCATCTCGCACTGCCTACCGTTAAGAGAATAGGGTCGCCATTGCCGCGGACTTGTGGAGAAGATCTGAAACGTATTGCAACCTAGCCGGTATGCTCGCTCCGCCGCATTCTCAACGCCGCCAGCGATCGAGGTATGGATCCCGATCCGCCGTGAGGTTCTGAAAGGCCGCTCCTTTGGCGGAGGCCACTTCAGCGGATCTTTTTCGGCGGGGGAAAATTCTGGCATTGACAGATCTTAGGATAGTCCCAGAGCAGTCCCAAAGCAGGGATGAGAACGAATCCGCACTCTTAGAAGAATCTAGCGCGCCACAGTTGCAGCAGGTTCCAGATGGCCGATGCGCCCAGCAATCCACACACACCAGCCGATACCAGCGCCCCTCCTCGAGATTCCAACAGATCGGCGAACACTCCACTGACAAAGACAAAGATCAAAACAAGCACGGTCAGACGAAATCCCTGTGCCGGAAAATCGGGGGCGCCCACGGCCAGAATAAGCCCCAGTAAGGCAATCAGCAGCGGCGCGATGTTGCCGAAATAGCGCGTGCGCTTCCATCCAACGAACACAATCAGGGCCACCGGCAACGCGAACATCAGCGGCGGACTGCTGGCAACAATCGCCTGCTCAGCGTTGCGGTATGAGGCTGCCATCCCAAACGCGGCGGGTTCGAAATCTATCCAGCGCGCGTGCAATAGTCCCTGCCAGAACAACCGCGGTTCGAAAAAGTAAGCAGCAAACAATAGCACCTTGCCGACTGCGATCGCAGTGACCCAGATCGCGAGCACGGCCCACGGTCGCACTGGCGCCACCCAGAACATGAGCGGCAAAATCACCAACGCTAGCACTCCCAGCGAAAACTGATTACCTGCCGCTAGTGCCAGCGACAAACCCAAAAGCAGAATGCGCCGCCAGTTCCAAATCACAACTTCGCGCGGAGCGTAGAGTGTGTGCGCCACCGCAATCGCGGTGAAGATGCTTCCGAACGCCCCCCACACCGCCCCCATTTCGCCCAGACTGTGAGTTCCAGCCACGTTTACAATCATGGCCGGCGAAAAGCAGTAGAGTCCAAGAGCAATATATCCGCCGGCATTGCCATAAAGACGGCGTGCAACGTACCAGAGTGAAGCCCCAAGCATTACCCCGAAGAACAGGTACGGAGACGCGGCCACCAACGGCCGGAATGATTCCGGCAACCACGAACCCGGACGCAACAGAAATGGCGCGGCGGCGATTAGATAATACAGGGGCGAGCGGTCTTCATCGTATCCGTCGCGCACGCGCAGGTGCCCTGACCGGCCCCCAGAAGCCAAGCCGGTTGCGGCTTCAGAACGCAACGACTCGGGTGTTCCAGCAATGGCCCCGCCCTTCCATTGTTGGAGTCCTTGGTAGATGCGCAACGCCTGGTCCGAGTCTGGAAGCGTGCTGTGCAATGCTTCTACACGCACCAGCCAGATGCATTGCAGCAAATAGCCCAGCAAGATCGCAGCCGCGATAAATTGCGGCGCGCGGAAAGCATCGGAATGGAGAAATCGACGCAACGATTTCGCGCAACGAACCGGACCGAGTGTTTTACCATGTCCGGGGCAGCGTTGGATAATTATTGGATCACTAAAGATGGATAACAAAAAGTTGCCGTTGTCTTCTCCGGACCTTGCATCGCGAGTGTCGATCGATGAGGCGGCGCCTGCGTCGTTCATTTCGCAGTCGGCTCCGGAAGTGGCAAGTGTTCCCCGCGAGTCTCCACTGCGCGATATTTTTTCCGGTCCCGCTGGACTCTATCCGGGGACACGCTGGTTCATTTACCTGGCCATGGCATTTGTCGTGTTTCAGTTGGAAGGCTGGCTGCTGTCGTCGCGATCTCATCCGAATGACCTCTGGTCGCGGATGATGATTGAGGCTGCCATGATGCTCGCTGCGATCTTCCCTGCGTTTGTGATGGCCCGCATCGAGGGTCATCAATTCGGCGACTTCGGTTTGCCCACACAGTACGCGTTCGGCCGAAATTTCTGGGCCGGAACGCTGTGGGGGATCGCGTCATTGAGCGTCCTGATGCTGGCATTACGCGTCGCGGGCGCATTTGAGTTCGGGTCGCTTGCTCTACACGGCCCGCGAATCTGGAAGTTTGCCCTGTATTACCTGGTGCTTTTTCTGCTTACGGCTATCTTTGAGGATTTCCTAATGCGTGGCTACTCGCAATGGGTCCTCTCCCGCGGAATGTATTTCTGGCCAACGGCGGCGCTGCTCTCGGTCGCTTTCGGGTATATTCACGGCGCTAATCCAGGAGAAGCGAAGACGGGCTTGGCGGCGGCTGCATTGATCGGCTTCTTCTTGTGTCTGACCCTGCGACGGACGGGCAATTTATGGTGGGCCATCGGCTTCCACATGTCGTGGGATTGGGGTGAAACCTATCTGTACTCCGTTCCCGACAGCGGCACAGTTCTGCCTGGGCACCTGCTCAACTCCAATCTGCACGGTCCCGAGTGGCTCGCGGGCGGCTCGGTTGGCCCCGAAGGAAGCTACCTCGTCTTTGCAATCATCGGAGCGCTCTGGGTCCTGTTCGACCGCGCTTATCCGGACGTTAAGTACGGTCGCGATAAATAATCGGTGAATCATACGATGAAGGTCTGCGCCTGGCCGAAGCAGGATAACAAGATTCTTACGGTTTCCCGCCTTGGTTCCAAGTCGGCGTAAAGCTCGAATTCACCAGCCACTCTACCGGACCAAACAACGACCCGATGGCCGCATCCATGTGCTTGAAGTCAAGATGCCCGACATCGTCGCTCGGCTGATGATAGTCACCATGTAGCCCATAACTCGAAACCGTCTGCGCGACCACGCCTTTCTTAGCCAGCACATAATTGTCCGAGCGCGTAAAAAAATCCTGTTCTGGATGTGGGTCCCCAACCAGATTCGCTCCATGTGCGGCCAGCGCCGGGCCCAGGTCCGATCGCTCCCATCCCGTGAGCCAAACCGTATCCGCATTCACCTTAGGGTCCGCGCGGCCAATCATCTCAAATTCGAGGTTCACCACAATCTCAGTCAGCGGCACCGGCGGATGCTCGCGAAAGTACGTCGAACCCAATCCCCCTGCCTCTTCGCTGCCAAACAGAGCAAAAATCACCGTGCGTCGCGGACGCGGAGCCGCACCCAACACTCGCGCCAACTCCAACACTGCCGTTGTACCGGAAGCGTCATCGTCCGCACCGTTGTAAATGCTATCGCCATTGACCGGCCGTCCGATGCCAAGATGATCAAGATGAGCCGAAAGTAACACCGTCTGATGTCGCAGCTTCGGATCGCTTCCCGGAAGGATCCCGGCTGCGTTCCACGTGAAACCTTTCTCTTCTTCGGTCGGAGCCCGAAAATGGAGCTGGATTCCATCGGGTAGTTGCGAAAGTGTCTTGGACGCATCCGTGCTCAGTTCCAAGATGTTATAGCTGCTCATTCCGGCGATTTCGCTTTGAAGTCGATTCGGGAGGTTGGGGAGGCGCTTGCCTCTCGCTTCAAAGTTCGCCGAGCTCTTATCGCTCGGAAAAATGCCCGCAGCCGCTCCCGCATCACTCACCTGCGAAACAACACCGCGAGCCTTATCGCCACGTCCCATGACAAACACAATCGCGCCGGGCACAATCTTCACCTTCGCCGAGTTCGCCGCATCCAGTTTCTGCACCGGCCCTGAGAACTCGGAGCGTGTGAGAGAACGTACCAGAAAATCCTTACCGCAAGTCCATGCGATCTTAGCTGAGCCATCCGACGGCGTGATCTCAATCGTCGGAGGCGCAGTCAACTTCATCTTGAGCAGCGGCACGCTCTGAATGTAGCCGCCATCATCGCCCGCTGGAGCGATCCCATACGCCCGCAACTCGGCTGCGATGTAGGTCGCCGCAACCAATTCATCATGCGTGCCGCTGCCCCGCCCTTGCATCGCATCCGAAGCCAGGAATTCCTCGTGCGCTCGAATACAAGCGGCGCACACTGTGGGGGATGGGTTTCGAGCCGTCGGCGTGGTCGCGTTTTTGGCAGAGGAACGTCCCCCCGTCTGGGCCGAAGCTACAGATGCTATAAGCAGTAGGAAAAAGCGCCACGGAGCGGCAAAACAGATTGTCTGTTCGTGGTTCATTCCCGTGGAAGACTATCAGATTGCTGCGCTAGGGCTGTCCCGCACGCTCTCATAGCAAGCCCACTCGATAGGTGCCTCGCGTGCGCTACAATACCGTCATGTCGCAAACCGCCGCCGCGATCACCCGCAGCCCCGCGGAGATCGTGCAAAACAGCCCAGTTTCACAGGCCCCGAACGGCATCTGTTACGCCCGCTCGGGAGAGATTACCATTGCTGACAACGACCTCGATCGTATGATCGCTGCCGTGCCGGTGTCGGTGGCCGCCGCACTTGCGCGCAAAGCCTATTACTTCGTGCCCCTCACCGTCACCCAGGGCGATGAGACCGTTATCGCCGACCGCTACGATGTTGCGCTCAGTGACAACGCCGTCTGCCATCGCAACCTCAATCTCGGTGATGCTCAGTGTGTCTTCATCTCAACCCGCTTGATGGACGACAAATTTTCCGTGGCCTTTGAGTTCTACATCAACGTCGGACACGCCCTGGTCGAACGCGCCGGAGTCTCGCAGAATTTTGCTGACTTGGCTTGGCAACAAGCCGAGTCCGGTGTGCGTGGGGAAACGTCACTCGATGCCTGGGAGGCGCGCAAATTTGCCACTGCCCACGGTCCCGACGCGGAAAAATTCAAGAACGAATATCTTGCCGCCAGCTTTGCCGATGCGATTTCCATTTACCTGCTCTCGCTCTACCTCGACGTCGACTACTACGATCTGCGCGAACGCGACTACCCGCTGCTGGCGCCCGCTCCCATGGCTGAGCGGTTGCGCAAGATCGCCGAAATCTTTCCGCCAAATTCCGGATTCGAGTTCAACATCTACTATCGGCGCCGGTCGTAAAGCCGCGTAACGGCGGACGCATTCGTCCGCCGCAGCGGAGCAAGGCTCCGAAAATAGAGGCAAATTGGTAGCACAGTCTATCGACATGCGACGCACAAACAGTTTCTGGGGATGTTAACTAAAGCTGGACTGGAGTCGGGACGAGGTCTTGCCTCATCTTTTCGGCCGGGAGACACCTAAGCCGCGTTTCTATTGAAAACATTGGAAATCAGAGAGGGAATAACACCATGAAGAAGCGAATGATTGGCCTAGTACTTGCCCTGGGGATGTTTACGGCACTTGCTTCCCCGCAAGACACAATGAAGAAAAATGCGCCGCCCAAGCCGGCAGTGAGCCCATCACAGACTTTGCTGGATAGCTGGAATTATGTCGGAGGAAAGTTGATCGCGATGGCCGAGGATTTTCCCGAAGACAAGTATGACTTCAAGCCCACGCCCGCTCAACGCAGCTTCGCGGAGCAGTTGTTGCACGCTGCGAATTCGAATTATTTTTTCACGAATCCGGCGATGGGGCTGAAACCTCCCGCTGAAGAGGATCCAAAGCGCGATCAGTTCAAGACAAAAGCTGCCATCGTCGAGTTCGTGAAGAAGGCATTCGCCGACGGCGCGGCAGTGATCAAACAGAAGGGAGACAAAGGCTTGAATGATCTGATCGTCGATCCGTTCGAGAATCAGCAGACACGACTCTCCGATATGGCGTGGGGACTGCTCGAACATTCCGGCGAACACTATGGACAGCTTGTAGTTTATTACCGCGTGGCCGGGATGGTGCCACCCGAATCGCGGCCTAAAAAGAAGTAGTCCCGGCGCTGATACCATACTCTTCGTGCGACCGCTGCTTGATGTCCGCGACCTGACCATCGAGTTCCCGCAGCCGCGCGCCGAGCGGGCATTGCAGACGAACGCCGTGGCTGCGGTGCGGGCGCTTTCATTTTCTATCGCTCCCGGCGAAGTGCTTGGACTGGTTGGCGAATCTGGCTCGGGAAAGTCCGTCACCTCACTCGCCATCATGGGACTGCTTCCGCCCGCTGCCCATGTAACCGGCGAAATCACCTTTCGGAATGATGACGGCTCGCCCGCGCTTTTAACCAGCCTGCTTTCCGAACGGCTGCGCGTGCTTCGCGGTTCGCGCATGGCCATGATTTTTCAGGAACCCATGACCGCGCTTAATCCCGTCATGCGTGTGGGCGAGCAGATTGCCGAAGCTGTGCTCGCTCACCATAGCGTCTCCAAAACGGAAGCATGGCGTCGCGCGGTCGAGGGCATGCGCGAGGTTGCGATTCCCCAGCCCGAAGAGCGCGCCCGCAGCTATCCGCATCAGCTTTCCGGAGGCATGCGCCAGCGCGTCATGATCGCCATGGCCATCGTCAATCGGCCGCAACTCCTGATTGCCGACGAACCTACTACCGCGCTCGATGTCACCATCCAGCAGCAGATTCTCGATCTGCTTAACCACCTCCGCCAAAAATTCGGATTGGCGATGCTCTTCATCTCTCATGACCTAGCCGTCGTCTCCCACGTTGCCGATCGCGTCGCCGTAATGTATGCCGGAAATCTAGTCGAGCTCGGCACTAAGGCCGATACTTTCCAGGCGACCGCGCATCCTTACACTCAGGGTTTGTTGCGGGCGATTCCCACTCTCGCGACCGACCGCAACGCTCCGCTAGCGACCATCGAAGGCACCGTACCGCCCATTGCGCAACTTCCTTCCGGATGTCCCTTCGAACCTCGCTGCGCGCACCGCATAGCCGACTGTGCCGTCGCACTGCCGCCCCTGATCGAAGTGAGTGCTGGACACTGGGCGCGTTGCCCGGTCGTGAGTCCGCGAGCAGGGTAAACATAATCTGGAACTTATTTCTTATTCTGATAGGAATAGACGGCATGGGCACCAATCGGCTCGAGGCTTTCAGTGACGGCGTAATCGCCGTGATCATCACGATTATGGTGCTGGAGTTAAAGGCGCCGCGCGACACGACGCTCGCCTCACTGCGCGGTGTTCTCCCGCAGTTTCTCAGCTATCTTCTCAGCTTCCTGGTGGTTGCCATCATGTGGGTGAATCATCATCACCTTTTGCATTCCGCCCGGCGCGCCGATGCTCGATTACTCTGGTCGAACAATCTGCTTCTGTTCTGGATGTCGCTTGTGCCCTTCGTCACGGCGTTCATGGGCGATAATCATCGCGATCCTCACGCCGTGGCTCTCTACGGAGTTGTGCTGAGCCTATGCTCGGTTTCCTTCGCGGTGCTGCGCTGGGCCATTATTCAGCACCACCGCGACAATCCTGAAATGTTCAGCTACCACGGCCACGGCGCGTTCAAGAACATTTATTCGTTGGTTCTATACCTCGCATCAATACCCCTCGCATTCGTCGATGTTCGCGTTTCGTTTTTCATTTTTGTGTTCGTGGCACTGTCCTACTTCGTTCCCGAGCGCAAGCTGGCAGAAGGAGCGTAACGACAGTGAGAGAAACTCTCCGCTGAAGAAATCCGGTTACCCCCTCGTGCTTTTTTCTCCGGAAACGCTATAATCCTCCCTTTGTGCGTATCCTCATTCTCAGCGACATTCACAGCAACCTCGAAGCACTGGACTCCTGTCTGGCTGCGGCTCCTGCTTTCGATCTTGTCGTCAATCTAGGCGACAGCGTCGGCTACGGTGGAAATCCCAACGAAGTGATTGCCAAGGCGCAAGCTCTGGGAGGCGTGTTTGTTCGAGGCAATCACGACAAAGCCGTCGGCGGCCTTATGAACCTGGACGAGTTCAACCCCGTCGCTGGCCTCGCCACGCTCTGGACGCGCGACCAACTCAGCTCCGACAATCTGGAATGGCTGCGCTCGCTTCCTCACGGTCCCGTGCATCTCGATGAGCTCCCCGGCATTCAGTTCGTGCACGGCTCCTCGCTCGACGAAGATGAATACATGGTCAGCGCTCGCGATGCCATTGCGCCGCTGATCACCGATCCTGTTCCCGTCACCTTCTTCGGACATACCCATCTGCAAGGCGGATTCGTTCTTACGGGCGAGATCAGCGAAGCCTACCGTCCGGGATATCGCACAGTAGGCCAGCCCGAGTCGTCCGATTGGCCATTGCGCAAAGATCGCCGCTACCTTATCAACCCCGGCTCCGTGGGACAGCCCCGCGATGGCGACTGGCGGGCCGCCTTTGCCATTTTCGACTCTGAGGCGTGGATTGTTACTTTCTATCGCGTGCCTTATAACCTGCGCGTGGCCCAGGAGAAAATTCTGGCAGCCAATTTACCGCAACGGCTGGCCACGCGATTGGCTACGGGAAGATAGAACACAAAGTCCGTTGTAAACTCAGTCCATGCCTTCCCGTTTCTCGGATTCCGCCAAACTTTTCTCGGAGCCTAAGTCGGCTGTAGCCGCTCACACGGCGCATGTGGACGGCGGCGCTCGAGGCAATCCTGGGCCTGCCGGGTATGGAGTTGCCATTCAGGACGCAGCCGGTCACCCGGTCGCTGAGCTCAGCGAATATCTCGGCCACCGCACTAATAATTACGCGGAGTATCAGGGACTATTGGCAGCATTGCGCTATGCCGCCGAAAATCAGATCAAAGCGCTCGAAGTGATCAGCGATTCCGAGCTGATGGTGCGGCAGATGAAAGGCGTTTATAAGGTACGCCATCCCGAACTGCGCAAGCTGTATGACGAGGCGCAGGCACTGGTGCGGCGGCTCGAGCACTTTGAAATTCGCCATGCGCTCCGAGAGCACAACCAGGTGGCGGATCGATTGGCGAACGAGGCCATGGATCGTGGGCAATAAAACATCATCCTGGTCGCTCCACTTACTCGTTACTCTCCCGCGGAGTGATCGTGCACAATCTTCCATCCCTCGGGAAACTTGCGGAAGACGAGCGTAAACAAGCCGTGGGGCCTTTCGCCGTCTGACATCGTCAGGTGAAATTCTCCACGCACGAACGCCGCTTGCGGGCCGAGCATTTCGATGCGCAGGTTGCGAAATTCGAGCTTGCCCATTTCGTGGCCGGCGCCCTGATACTTTCTCTGGTAACGATCGAGTGCGGCCTGCCAGCCTTGCGATTCATGGGCTCCGGAAAAAAACGTCAGCTCAGGAGAATTCCAGTATCCGGCCATGAAGCCTTGCAGATCTTGCCGGTTCCAGGCGGCCTGCTGTTCTTCAATCACTTTGCGAATCGCCTCGGGTGCGCCTTCTCTGGAATCCTGGCCCGTACTTGAAACTGCCAGGGCGGCAATTGCGCCGAGCAGCAATGCACACTTCCACATGCGAGCGCCTCCATATTCGTCAGCTTCGCATCATACGGTCTGATTCTCGGGCAGAGATAAAAAACAACTAGACAAGAGGGATTGCCTGGCCTGACCTTTATGCCCGGCTCTTTCTCGACGCCGTGGCTGCCTTCACTTTCACCGTCTCCCATGGCCGTTTCGGACGGTCCACCTCAGGCTCATCACGATCCTTAACGCGATCGTACTGATACGAATCGCTCACCGTTCCGAGCGACTCGTTGTAAAGGCTCGGGAGTCCGAGCGCTTCTTTCAGTTCTTCGGAGAACTGTTGCAGGGCTTTCAGGTGCTCGGCGGTGGCCGGTACTTCTGTCTTCGAGGTCTTCAGAAACTGCTGGTAGCCGCGATTAACCAGCTTGGAGATTTCGCTGCCGATCATGTATCCGGGATATGCAAAAATCTTTACGCCGCCGTCTTCAGTTTTTTGGATCGCGGCGGAGCAGTTGTACTTTTTCAGGAAAACACGGGTTTGCGCTCCGGGAGCTTCGATCAGGTCAAAGCCATGATCGCGCAGCCAGCTCACTGCTTCTTCGTACGTTTTCTGTTCCACTTTCGCTGTCATTTTTATGAACTCAATTCTCGTTTCAATCATTTAGATGCGGCTCTCAGGGATTCGATGGAACCAAACCCGGCTGCGGCGAATCTAAAGTACGCTGGAATTCGATGCCGCTGGAATTCGATGCTTCAACCATGCTGGTGACGTTAGTATAGATATACCTTTTTAGGATTGCGGGCACATTACGGTAGTCACAGGGTATTACATTCGGTTTTACATTCAATGACACCAGCAGGGTTCAGTTCCGCAGCGCCGCAGGCTGAGGCTGCCAACCGCCTTAAGGGAGAAGCTGTGCTGGCCGGGATCGGCAATACTCCGCTGTTGCCGCTTAATGCGCTGTTCGATGGTCTTCTTGAAGTCAACGGCACCAACGAACACCCAAGCATACAACTCTTGGGAAAGGCCGAATGGTACAACCCCGGCGGATCCGTCAAAGACCGAGCCGCCGCCAGCATTGTCGCCAGGGCTCGCCAGTCCGGCAAACTTGCTCCCGGCAAAATTCTGCTTGATTCCACCAGTGGGAACACTGGCATCGCCTATGCCATGCTCGGCGCGGCTCTCGGTTTCCCGGTCACGCTCTGCGTGCCGGAAAACGTTTCGCCTGAGCGAAAACGAATTTTACAGGCGTACGGCGCGAATATCATCTACACCGATCCAGCGGAAGGTTCGGACGGAGCGATTAAGATTGCGCGGCAGTACGCCGAACGCCATCCTGATCTTTATTTTTATGCCGATCAGTACTCGAACGACGCGAACTGGCGCGCGCATTACGAAACTACCGCGAACGAAATCTGGCAGCAAACCGAAGGACGCGTCACCCATTTCGTCGCGATGCTCGGCACCACTGGAACGTTCGTAGGCACCACACGCCGGTTGAAGGAGTTGAATCCCGAGATTCGCTGCATTTCGCTGCAACCCAACGCCGCTTTCCACGGCATCGAAGGTGCGAAACATTTGCCTTCTGCGATCGTGCCGCGCATTTACGATCCCTCGCTTGCCGACGATAATCTGGAGATTACCACCGAAGACGCTCACGCCATGGCCCGGCGGCTGGCTCGTGAACAAGGCTTGCTCGTTGGGGTCTCCTCCGCTGCCGCGGTGGTTGGGAGCCTCGAGGTCATCAGGCATCTCCCCGAGCGCCCGAGGCAAAATCAGCACGCCACCATCGTCACCATCCTCTGCGACTCGGGCGAAAAATATTTGAGCGAGCGATTCTGGCATGAGGGATAAATCATTGAGTCATTGAGCGATTGAACCATTGAGGTATTAAACTCAATCCATTCAATGGCTCAAGATTCAGCGATTCAATGATTCAGTGACTTAATCTTTTCAATGCTCAAACTCTCTCCATCCGCCTACGCTTCGGTTCGTCAGCACGGAGAAGAAACCTATCCTCACGAGTGCTGCGGCGTGTTACTTGGGCATTTCGACGGTGACGGCGCGAAGACGGTCTCGCGCGCGGTCCGCTGCGGCAATACGCGTTCCGACTCGCCCCACAACCGCTACGGTATCGATCCCAAAGAACTCATTCGCATTCAGCGCGACGGCCGCGAGCGCGGAGAGGACATTGTCGGCTTCTATCACTCGCATCCCGACCATCCCGCGCATTGGTCGCCGACCGACCTCGCGGAAGCCCACTGGTTCGGTTGTTCCTATGTAATTACAAGCGTCGACAAAGGGACGGCGACGATTACGAATTCGTTCGAACTCACAGGCAGCGACGAAGCCGACAAGAAATTTGTCGACGAGAAGATCGAAGTATCATGACATCGAGCGGCGCGAGGAACAGCCTAGCAGGCCGCGGAAAAACTCTATTTGTTCTTGTTTTTGGGTAGCGCCGCGGTTTACCGCTGCGATAGCTGCTTTGTTTTGAATCCGGCTTTACAGACTGCTGAAAAACTTCTGGATTCCTGCACGAACGGGAAGGGCACGAGTTCCACTCGTGCCGCAACTGCTGCAGAATCGACAGCGGCTTCCAGCCGCTGCGGGACTGCTGCGCCGAGAAAACACTTTTTCAGCAAACTGTTTAGCCGTCGGGGTGAGACTGCAATGCGTGTAAACACTTTTTCCGCCTGCTAGACTACTTTCAGCACGATCGCAGTAACGTCGTCGTGCGGCGGGACGCCGTCGGAGAAGGCGAGCTGCCGGTCGAAAATAAAGTCCGCCGATTCGATTGCCGATTTGCCGCGGCATTGAGCCCATACCTCGTCCATTTCCGCGGTGCAGAACTCAACCTCCTCCCCGTTGCGCAATTCATGAAGACCGTCGGTTGCGAACAGGACGCAGTCTCCGGGGGACAGTTGCACCACGTGCCGCTCGTATGCGGAGCCCGCGAACATTCCCGAAGGCAAGCCGCCCTCACCCAATTGCCGGCACGTCGTCCCGGAGACCAATAACGGCCGTGGCATGCCCGCATTAGAAAAGATGAGTTCCCGGGTGGCAACATTGAAAAGAGCGTACAAGGTCGAGCAGAATCTTCCGCAGATGGGCCGCTGTGCCATGCGCTCATTTAACCGCTCGAGGACGAGCGCGGTATCCGTGCCGGTCTTGTGAATCCCGCGCAAGGTTCCCATTACCAGTGCGGCGAACATGGCCGCGGGCAAGCCCTTTCCGACCACGTCGCCGAGGTAGATTCCGATGCAACCATCCGGTAAGAGAAAGAAGTCGGCGAAGTCCCCTCCCACTTCGGAGTAAGGGATGAAGCGGAACGCGAGCTCGGCGGACTTGTAGCAGAGGGCCGTCGTGGGCAACAGCGAGGATTGAATGATTTGTGCTTCCCGTATTTGCTCGTCGCAATTGTGCCCACAGGAGGAGTTTATTTTGATCGAGTCCAACCCCACCGCGTTACCCGGTTTAGGCATGTATTCCACCCTGCTAAGTGTTTTGATCGGCATAACACGGGTTTCGCATTAGTTTCGATTTGCATCTTCGCCCCGAACCATAGCATCCTTATTGATATGCCTCAGATTCAGATTCCCTCTCCATTGCGCCAATACTCGGGTAAACAAGCCTTCGTCGACGTTCAGGCTAAAACTGTAGGCGAGGCGCTCAGTGGTTTGGTTTCACAACATCCCGATCTCAAGCGGCATCTTTATACGGACGATGGCAAGCTGCGTGCGTTCGTGAACGTCTACGTTAATGATGAAGACATGCGCTATCTGCAAAAAGAGGCTACCGCCGTTACCGACGGTGATACCATTTCCATTGTGCCGTCGATTGCTGGCGGCTGCGGTTTCATTGGCCGAGCAGGATTTTAAGAAGCATAAACCGGCAGACCGCCGCATGTCGTGTCCCGCGCACTATTTTTGCCGCCGTTTGTAATTCGCAATCCAGTTCGCGTCGATCCAATGGAAGTTGAAAAAGGACTCTATGCCCACGCTTTCTGATTTCAAACCCGCCGCATCCCAACCCGAAGCCGCTTTAAGTAACGACGAAATCCTGCGCTACTCGCGCCATCTCATCATGCCCGAGGTGGGCATGGAGGGGCAGCAGAAGCTGAAGGCCGCGAAAGTCTTGTGCATCGGAGCCGGCGGGCTCGGTTCGCCGCTTGCGCTCTACCTGACTGCTGCAGGAGTCGGCACGCTTGGCATCGTGGACTTCGACGTAGTGGATTACACCAATCTGCAGCGCCAGATTATTCACACGACCGCCGATGTCGGGCGCAAGAAGCTTGACTCCGCCGCCGACAAACTCAAGGCCATCAATCCGTTTCTCAACCTTCGGACCTTCGACACGAAACTGACCAGCGCGAATGCTCTGGAGTTATTCCGCCAATTCGATATCGTCGCCGATGGTACCGACAATTTTCCTACCCGCTACCTCGTGAACGACGCTTGCGTGCTCACCGGCAAGCCCAATGTTTATGGATCGATTTTTCGTTTTGAGGGGCAAGCGAGCGTCTTCGCAACCGAAGACGGACCGTGCTATCGCTGTCTCTATCCCGAGCCCCCGCCTCCCGGCTTGGTGCCATCGTGCGCCGAAGGCGGCGTGCTCGGCATTTTGCCCGGACTAATCGGCGTGATTCAGGCAACCGAGACCATCAAACTGATCCTGGGACAAGGCGATTCGCTTGCGGGACGATTGCTGCTGGTCGATGCGCTCGGCATGAAGTTTCGCGAACTAAAGCTGCGCAAGAATCCCGATTGCCCCGTCTGCGGCACCGACCGGACGATCACCGAACTGATTGACTACGATCAGTTCTGCGGTATCCGCGGCCAGGAAGAACCCGCGGGAAATGATATTCCGGCAATTTCGGTCGAAGAATTAAAGAAGAAGCTGGACGCAAAGGCGGACGTGTTTATTCTCGACGTGCGCGAGCCTCACGAATACCAGATCTGCAATCTGAAGGGATATCTCATTCCGGTTGGCGACTTACAAAAGCGAGTCAACGAACTCGACTCCAGCCGTGAGATCGTCGCGCATTGCAAGATGGGTGGACGCAGCGCCAAGGCAGTGAACTTCCTGCGACGCGCAGGATTTACCAAGGTCTATAACTTGACTGGCGGAATCCTGGCATGGGCCGATCGCATCGACCCGACAATGCCAAAGTACTAAGGAATTGCCGTCGGTTGAGTTATTAGATTAGAAGCGCGAAAACGCTCCTAATGGGGATTCCGCTGTCAACAGCGGCTTCTGCGGCTTTCCTTGACAAGCCTTCACTCCAGTCTGACAATGGGCTGAGGCTCCTTCCTCTTTATTCAGGCTCGGTTTCACGGCTCTTGATCCGTCCAAAGTTTGTTACATTTGTTCGCCTACGACCCGTTAAGCGCTAACCGTCGGCGGTTCACGAAAGGACATGATAGCGTGAGGCAATCAAGCGGAATACTGACGGTGCTTCTTCTAAGTTTTTTGCAGCCGGCGGCACTTAGCCAAAATGCGCCTTCCGCCCCGGCTACGGCATCGGCAGCATCCTTGGCAGCTACACCTGCTACTCCTGCAGTGCCCGCCGCTAAGTTAGTTCTACAGGAAGGCACCGACGTTAAGCTGAAATTCGCCGATGACTTGAGTTCGAAAACCGCAGCAGAAGGTGACCCGGTCAATTTGATCCTTGATGAGGACCTGAAAGTCGGCGATGTGGTAGTCGTGAAAGCGGGAGCAAAGGCAATCGGAACGATCTCTAACGCCAAGAAGGCCGGGATGATGGGAAAGCCGGGCGAATTGAACATGCGCCTGGAACATTTGAAAGCTGGTGACCAGCGGGTCAGACTTCGCGGAAGTAAAGGTAAGGAAGGTGAAGGGAAAGAAGGCACGACAGTGGCCTTGACCGTGCTGTTTGGGCCGATTGGACTCATCAAACACGGAAAGAACGTTGAGATCAAGGCTGGAACTCCACTCGCAGCCTTTGTCGACCAAGATACCGCGATTGAACCAGCTCGGTGAAGTGACTCTTGTATCCCAAGCAGAAGGGAGCACCGAAGTGCTCCCTTTTTTACCTTCCTCTTCCAGGAGTCAATAACTCACTTGGCCGAAGTCTGAGTCATTTCGGCTTTATCGGTTGGGCCTATCGCTAACGCGTACTTCTTGCCCGCAAAACGCACTTCCGATACGGTCGTCTTGCCGCTTGCGTGGTCGATCACCGCGCAGTCATAGCCATAGGACTTATCAAGGGCGACGACTTTAGCAGCCGTCTTCGCGACTTCCTTCTTACCTTGCATGAAGGTTACTTCGACGTTCGAACCCGTGCCGTCCCAGCGCAGTTGATAGTTACCCGGGGCGAGCTGCTGGCCATTGATTTGGAACGACTCCGCGACCTGCAGCGAACCCTTATTACTTGCGAAAGCACTCGTCGCGAGCAGCACCGCCAGCCCGAGCACAACCGTCTTTACCGCATCGTTCAGTTTCATATGCTCCTTCGCTTTCTACCCGGTTTGCGTGGCCGGGTCTTCAGGGGCGGCTGGTGGTGGTTCGAGTGAGGGCTTGCCTTTTTTCTGCAAAGTCCTAGAATGCGCATGTCAGGGTGACGCAAAAAGACGCGGGCCTCAAACTCGTTCTTTTTGCCTGGACTGCGCTCACGCAGGGCCGCCAAACCACGTGTGAGCCAGTCCCGTCACCCTGCAATTTCTACGAAGCGGATCACGATATTTCGTCAACCCCATCCTGGTTCGCTACAGGATACGAATCTCGGTTTGAGTAAGTTCCCGATTTCTTTTTCGTCGAACCATGTTCCCTGTCATGGCACTTGTGGTGCCAAAGCAGAAATAGCGCAAATCACGCGCTGAGAGCGTAATCCACCATAAACCCGCACCGCCTCTGTATGCTTTCGTACAATTTCCGTCCGAAAATGAACGGCAAGAACTGCGAGCGCGTTGCAGCATGCCTCTTGGACGAGCGTGTGCGTGACCCGTTAGCAGCGACCCATTGCCCGGTTGGTCAGTAACAGGGTGCTCTTGTTTTGTCTGGGATGACTGGAGACGATGCCGGGAGACAAAGCAAGTTCCGTAGTTGCAGCGGAAGAAGCTCCGGCGCCGCCAGACGAAATGCAACTCTCGAACCCGCTAACTGATCCCCAACACAACCTTCCCGTAATTCTTGCCTTCCTGCATCAGGGTGTACGCGGCACGTGCTTGCTCCAGCGGAAAGATTTTGCCGATCACGGGATGGAGTTTTCCGGCTGCGAGCCATTCTGAGAGCTGCTTCCACGCGGATTCCATCAGCGGGCGGTTCGCGCTCAGATACGACAACCACAGTCCGTGCACACTGGCTCCCTTCGCATACAAAACGCGAGTGTCGAGCCTAGGAGTTTCTCCGGTGGCCGCACCGTAGACGATGACGCGTCCGAAATCGCGGACGCACTTGACACTTTTTGCTACGTGATCGCCACCCAGCATCTCAAAAACCGCATCCACGCCCTCGCCGCGAGTCAAATCCTTGATCGCTTCGACATAATCGACCTGCTTATAGTTGATTCCGTATTGCAGCCCGAGCTCGCGTACTTTTGCCAGCTTCTCTTCGGACGACGAAGTGCCGTACATTTCGACGCCGAGAAGTTTACCGATTTGCACGGCGGCGGTGCCCACTCCTCCAGCTACGGCATGGATCAGGACACGGGCCCGTTTGTCGCTGAAATTGGACTTGGGCGCGTCGTTGGCCTGTCCGGTCAAACCGGCCGTCCAGTAGGCGAAGTACGCGGTGAAGAAATTTACCGGGAAGGCGGCGCCCTGTTCGGCCGTCCAATTTTCCGGAATGGGCCATACGAGATTGCGATGGGCCACGGTTTTTTCGGCAAAGGCAGCCCACTGCGTATAGCCCATGACGCGGCGTTGGCTCGATTCTTCGCGTCCGGCGAACTCGCGCCCGGCGGTCAGCGGCGGCTTGGGAGTACCGGCGTATCCCCCCTCTGCGGTCATCAGATCCGCAAAATTTAATCCGCCCGCTTCCACTTTCACCAGAACTTGTTCCGGTGCGGGATGCGCGTCCGGCACCTGCTGCAATTCGAGAACTTCGGGACCGCCGAAACGAGTGATAACGAGCGCTTTCATGGAGAGAGTCTAGCAGTCTTGTGGCTGGAGAGCGCCCTCGAATGTGGTTCGCGCAGTTTGGATTCTGCATCTATAATCGTGTTCGAGTTTCCGACCCCCGCAGGCCTGAGATTCTCTGGCGGCGGGGGCGAGGGTTGCGCCAGTATATTGGGGCGATCCGAGGGTGCAGATGGAAACGCCTGCGCCTCCCGTGTTGGAAAGGAGACGCTCGTCGGGATTACGCCTGCCTGTGTGTTTCCTTTCGTGGAAAAGTAGCAATTGGCATTTGAGGGAGCGCTGCGACACCGCGCGCGCGAAAACTAATGCCAGCTACAGACTGCTCAATGCCGCTTACTGACAAATTCGGGCGTTCGATTCACGACCTGCGGATCTCCATCACGGACCGCTGCAACTACCGGTGTGTTTATTGCCGGACCGGGACGAACGGGGCAGCTTACGCGGAACTTCCGTTTGACGATTACTTGCGCATGGCTCGGATCCTGGTCGGATTGGGGATCACGAAAATTCGCTTGACGGGCGGCGAGCCCTTGCTGCGCAAAGGGATTGTGGAGTTCGTACGGGACCTCGCAAAGCTGCGGACTGCCTCCGGCGTAAAGCCTGAAATTGCACTGACCACCAATGGGCACCTGCTGGCGGAGATCGCTCGGCCGCTGAAGGACGCAGGACTGGACCGGGTCACGGTCAGCATGGATGCCGTGGATCCGGAGCGCTTTGCGCGTATCACCCGGGTGCCAAATGGGTACGAAAGCGTGCTGGCGGGAGTGCGGGCCTCGCGGCAGGCGGGGCTTGACCCAGTAAAAATAAACTGTGTGCTGCTGCGCGGATTTAATGAAGATCAGATCGTTCGCTTTGGGAAGTTCGCCCGGGAGGAGCGGGTAGTGGTGCGTTTCATCGAATTCATGCCGCTCGAAGAAGACCGCGTTTGGACGCCGGAAATTGTGGTCAGGCTCGATGAGATTCTCTCTCGCATGGCCGAGTATCTCCCGCTGGAGGAAATTGCACACGAGCGCAGTGAAACGGCGCGGCGCTATCAGTTTTCCGATGGCGTGGGCGAGGTCGGAATCATCGCGCCCGTGTCACATCCTTTTTGCGGACACTGCAGCCGGATTCGCATCACCTCAGACGGCAAGCTCCGCACGTGTCTGTTTTCCGTTTGGGATCATGACCTGCACGAGTTGATGCGTCGCGGCGCATCCGACGAAAAGCTCGGCGAGTTCATTGTGAAAGTGGTGGAGAAGAAAGAAGAGCGACATCACATTGGAGAGCCGGGATTCGTGCCGGCTTCGCGGACGATGGTGCATATCGGTGGGTAAGCCTTCAACTCTCAGCTGTCCGCTTTCAGCAAAGGCACCTCATCGCGAGGCACCGAAATTGTTCTGGCTGCGGATCCCGCGATTCGTTCGGGATGACAAATCGCAAGTGGATGAATTTAGTAGAAGGAATCGTACTTCGTAACCGTCCAGCCTTCATCTTTCTTTTCTTCGGTCACTGAAAACAGATCTTTGTAGGTCGCATCTTGGCTGGGGCTGCTGTAGCGTTGGCCTTTGTAGTGCAGAATCACCAGCGGCGGCGCGTCTTCCCATTCCACCAAATTCCAGGAAATCAGCGGATGCTGCGCCTCCGAGTTGCAGAGGAATTCGGCTCGCTTCTTGCGGTAGTCTTTTTCCCACTTGCCCAGGAGCTGGCGGCAATTGCCGTCACGCATGTCAGAGATGAAGCTGTTCGCGATACGCTCGATGGTCCGATCGCGAAACGGATTCATGGTGATGCTGATTGGCATCTGCGTAAGCGGGTCGCGCTCTTCTGAACGCGACAGAACTGGCGGTTGGGTGCTGAGCCAATACAGATAGCCAAGAAACACCACCACGATCAGGCCGGCGGAGCCCAATGCAATCGCGAGATGGGTGCGGGAAAATTGCATCATTGGGAAGTTTGGAGGATGGACGGAGTTAGGGCAAGGTTACTTCAGACACTTATGTAACCGCAGTTGTCGGGGCCGTTAACGCTCGTTCGCTGCCGTCGTCACTGGTTTGTGTTTTCTATATTCGGGGCGTATAGTTGGTGATGAATACTGTTGTGTCGTAGTGTCTGGACTGTCGAAGCACACCAGTGGGCGAAAGCCCACTTTTTAGTTGGGTCGATAAATGGGAATCGGTGACGCGGCGATTTGGATGTAAATTGCTGAAAACATGGCTTTTGATTTGGACAAAGTCCGGCAGATTGCCGAGCGCGTAGCGGGCTCGAGCGGGCTCGAAGTAGTTGAAGTGGATGTCTCCGGGGCGGGCAAGCACCGCATGCTGCGGGTGTTTATCGATCGTCCGTTCAACGATCGTCCGTTCAAAGACGGGCCGGGAGCGGCGGCTCCGGCGGCCAATCGCCCCGACGGCGTGACCCACGAGGACTGTTCAAAGTTCAGCCGCGAGTTCGGGACCATTGTCGATGTTGAAGATGCGTTGCCGGGTGGATCGTATGTCTTGGAGATTTCTTCTCCAGGGCTGGATCGCAAGCTCACGAAGGCTGCGGATTTCGAACGCTTCCGCGGACATCGGGTGAAGCTGACGACGCGTGAGCCGGTGAGCAATAACCGGCATTTTGAGGGGAAGTTGGAAAGCTTCGAGAACGGACGGTTGCTGCTGGATCTGAGCGCGGCCCGAAAGAAGAAGATGCGTCCGAAAGAGGGCGACTCTTCCACAGTTGAAATTGAGTTGAAGAACGTAGAGAAGGCGAATTTAGTACCGGAAATATAGTTCTCGTTTCCCAGTTCCCAGTTCTCAGGAAGAGCGAATCCTGGCGACTGAGAACGGAGAACTGAGAGCTGAGAACTGATTTTTATGGCTAGTGAGCTTTACAACATTATCGAAGGGGTCAGTCGCGAAAAAGGCATTGATCCGCAGATTGTGGTGAGTGCGGTTGAGGACGCCATTGTCGTCGCGACGCGCAAATACTACAAGACGCAGGAGAACCTGCGCGCCGTGCTCGACAAAGACAGTGGCAAGATCAGTGCGTACGCGGTGAAGTCGATTGTTGAGACTCCGGAGCAGGTGGAAGATCCGAATCTCCAGGTGACGGTCGAGCAGGCACGCAAACTCGATCCCAGTGCGGAAGCCGGTGGAGAACTGCTGATCCCGAAAGTGACGGAAGGTATTCTCGGGCGCATTGCTGCGCAATTGGCGAAGCAAGTCATATTTCAGAAGGTGCGCGAAGCGGAACGCGACACAGTTTACAACGAATACATCGGGCACGTGAACGAGATCGTGAATGCCACGGTGAAACGCCTCGAAGGTCCTGACGTGATCCTCGATATCGGCAAGGCCGAAGCGCGCATGGGACGCAAGGAGCAGTCGCGGCTGGAATCATTCGCCGTCGGGGAACGCATTCGAGTCGTGATCGTCCGCGTGGAGAAGGCGACAAAGGGTCCGGGCGTGGTTGCCTCACGCTCCGCTCCTGAGTTGGTGCAGCATCTGTTTCAGACCGAAGTGCCGGAAATTTACGATGGCACGGTGGTAATCCGGGCGATCGCGCGGGAAGCGGGCGAACGCACGAAGATCGCGGTGATGTCCAAAGACAAGGACGTGGACGCGGTCGGAGCCTGCGTGGGCATGAAGGGGATGCGCGTGCAGTCGATTATCCGTGAGTTGCGCGGAGAAAAAATCGACATCATCGAGTATCACGAGGATCCGGTTACGTTTGCCGAAAAGGCACTGCAACCCGCGAAAGTCAGCCGCGTGACTGTGGTCGACGCTGGCGACAAGCACCTTGAAGTTGTCGTCGATGACACGCAGCTTTCTCTTGCGATCGGAAAGAAGGGACAGAACGTGCGGCTGGCGGCGAAGCTGCTGGGCTGGAAGATTGACATCAAGAGCGAAGAAGAGAAGCGGCAGGAAGTAGAACAGCAGATGTCGGCGCTGGTCACGCAAACGGTGACTCCGCTTGAGATTGTGACCGGACTCGGCGAAGGACTGGTCGAAAAACTAAAAGCGGCGGGCGTGAATACGGTGGAATCGCTGGCCGATATGACGCCCGAACAACTGGAAGCGATTGAAGGCATTGGCCCGAAAACGGTGGAAAAAATCAGTATTGCGGTCAATAATTATTTTGCCACTCTCGATGGCGGAGAAGCGGTGGCCGCGGCGGAGGCGGAAACGACTGCGGAAGCCGGCAGCGAGGAACCACCCTCCGATGTGGGAGTGCTCGAGGAATCGCTGGCTGAAGGCTCGATTGAAGCGGATGCATTGGCTGCTGAATCGGACAGCGCTGGAGTCGCCGAATCGCCGGCAGACGACGAGATCGATGCGGCGAAGTTGGCCGCAGTAGCGGACGTCAGCAACGCGGCAGAAGAAGAAGACGCCGAAGCCGCGACGGAAGAAGCCCCGGAAGACAAGCAGAACTGAAACAGGGAACGTGGCGAGTTCGGAGTCGTTTCCGAACCGTAGGCGCGGGGCTCGTCAGAGCGAAATGAGATTGGGACACATGGGATTTCTTGCGGTTCGACATACTGAGGTTGGCATACGAGGTTAGACATGCGAGCTTAGATACGCGAGATTAGCGGGACAAGAAGAGGAAACGAGAGCGGATGAGTAAGATTCGAATCAACGATCTGGCCCGTGAGTTGGAAGTCAAGAGCAAGGAAATCCTTGACGTGCTGACCACGGTGGGCGTCACGGAGAAGAAAACGCACTCCAGTTCCCTGGAAGATCACGAAGCGGATTTGGTGCGGAAATATCTTCGCGGCCGCTCCGACGCGGCTCCAGGTGCGGCGAAACCTTCTTCGCGTGCAGCGTATGGCGAAGAGGAGATCAAGACCAAGATCGATCTCTCGCATATATCGCGGCCCGGTGACGTGCTGCGTGCGATTACCCAACAAAAGGAAGCATCCGAACATCCTCCCGCGCGTCCCATGGTCAAGCCGCCCGCAACGACGCCCGCGGCAGAGGCGAAGGCTGAGGCTCCCGCTGCTCCAGTGACGCCGAAGGCTGCCCCGCCCAAGCCCGCAACGGAAGCTCCCGCGCCACCCGCACCTAGAATGGTTACGCCGGCTTCGGTAGCGGCAACGTATCGACCGCCATCCGTAGTTGTGATTCCGCCCAAGGCACCGGTGAATCCACCCGCTGCGAGCACGCCGTCTGCTGGGGCATCGGCTACGACGGCTACCGCAGCACCGGTGATCGCCGTCCCTCCGCGAGTTACGATTCCGGCAGCACCGGCCGGCATCGTTTCGCCAGTTGCGCAACCTCCGGCGCAGAATCGCGACAACGTTACACAAATGCAAGCCGCTGCGCCGGTAAAGCCCACGGCTCCGATTGCGCCGCCGCCGCGGATGATTATGCCGCAGACTGGGCCGCGCCCGGTTTACAAAGCGCCTTTGCCTCCGGCGGGATCGGTTGCATCCGCGCCAGGTGCAGTTCCTCGGCCGACGCCGGGGCGACCGGTTCCGGGACAACCAATTTTTCAGCGTACGGCTCGTCCGCTGGCGCCGGGACAGGCCCGTCCACCGCTTCGTCCGGGCGAACGGCGGCCCATGCATCCAACCCGCGTAGCCCCTGCAGGGTCGCGTCCGCTTGGAGTCGGTCCGGGAGCGGGAATCGGCGCGCCGCCGGGACCATCGCGTCCAGGCGCCCGTCCCGGAGCTCCATCGCGACGACCAGGGCAAAGGTATGTGCCGCGAGGCGTGAAGGAAGGCCCGATGAAGGGCTACACTCCGCCGCCGCGAATGATTATCAGCAACGAGCCGGCGCCGATCACCCGGAATATCACCATTACCGAAGGCATTTCCGTAAAAGACCTGGCCGAGAAACTTGGCATTCGCGCCAAGGACGTCATCGCCCGGCTGGTCGTGCGCGGCGTATTCGCTACCATCAACCAGACGCTCGACGCCGAATTGGCCAGCGAAATGGCGCGCTTCTTCGGAGCCGATACCGAAGTCATCACCTTCGAAGAACAGGCAGCGAAAGATACGACGGCAGCGACCGAGAGCAGCGAAGAAGGCGCGGAAGCCATTCCGCGTCCGCCCGTGGTCACCATCATGGGCCACGTCGATCACGGTAAGACTACGCTGCTCGATTCGATCCGCTCCACGAATGTCGCCGGCGGCGAAGCCGGCGGCATCACGCAGCATATCGGCGCTTACAAAGTTTCGATTACCGACCAGGCTTCTCCGGCGTATGGACGCGAGATTGTGTTCCTCGATACGCCGGGTCACGAAGCATTCACCCGCATGCGCTCTCGCGGCGCGAAGGCAACCGACATTGTTGTGCTGGTCACCGCGGCCGACGACGGCGTGATGCCGCAGACAATTGAAGCCATCGATCACGCGCATGCCGCTGAAGTTCCTATCATTGTTGCAGTCAACAAAATCGATAAGCCCGGAGCGCTGCCCGAGCGCGTCAAGAAGCAATTGGCAGATCGCGGTCTGGTGCCCGAAGAGTGGGGCGGCAAAACCGTATTTGTCGATGTTTCCGCTAAACAAAAAACCAATCTCAATCTGCTGATGGAAATGATTCTGCTCACGGCGGACTTGCAGGAATTGAAGGCAACTCCGGGTCGCGCTGCGAGCGGTTTGGTGCTCGAAGCCAAGCTCGATCGCGGACGCGGTCCGGTGGGAACCATCCTGGTACAGAATGGCACGCTGCACGCCGGCGACAATTTCGTCGTGGGCAATGTCTACGGAAAAGTTCGCGCCATGTTCGACGATCGCGGCAAGGCGCTGAAAGAAGCTCCGCCTTCAACTCCGGTTGAAATTATCGGATTGGAAGGATTGCCGCAGGCGGGCGATCAGTTTGTAGTGGTTGCGGATCGCGAGAAGGCGCGCGATATCTCGGACTACCGCGAGCAGAAAGCCCGTGAAGCCACGCTTGCCAAGAGTTCACGTGTCTCGCTCGAAGGCTTGGCCGAGCAACTGAAGACGGCCGGAATGAAGGAACTGAACATCATTCTGAAAGCCGACGTTCAGGGATCGGTCGAAGTGCTGGGCGATCTACTCGGCCGCTTGTCGAATGACAAAGTGCGCTTGAAGCTGCTGCGATCGGGCATCGGCGCGATCACCGAAACCGACGTGCTGCTTGCCTCGGCGTCGAATGCCATCATCATCGGCTTCAACGTGCGTCCCGAGCGCAAGGCGCAGGAACTGGCCGATCAGGAAAAAGTCGACATCCGTTTGCACTCGATCATTTATGAATTGCAGGACGAGATCAAGCGCGCCATGACCGGATTGCTCGAGCCGACAATCAAAGAGACTTACCAGGGACGCGCCGATGTGCTCGAAACCTTCCGCATTCCGAAGGTGGGTACGATTGCCGGATGCCGCGTGGCCGATGGGTTTATCAAGCGCGATTCCGAAGTCCGATTGCTGCGCGACATGGTCGTCGTGTTCAAAGGTAAGGTCGGTTCGCTGCGGCGCTTCAAGGACGATGCGTCCCAAGTCACCAGCGGCATGGAGTGCGGTATCTCCATCTCGAACTACGGCGACATCAAAGCGGGCGACGTGATCGAGGCGTTCGTAACCGAAAGAATCGCCGCCGAAGCGATCAAGTAAAATAATAGTAAAAATTACAATGGAGCGCCGGGCGTCCCCGCCCGGCACTCCGCTGTTGCATAACCCTACTTGTGCCGCCATGCGACGCGCGGCCGCACAGTTGAGTGCACGTTTGCTCTTCTGGCTTGCGCTTGTGCAACTCCCGCGGCCCCCGACGAGTCTTGCAGTTCAAAAATTCCCGCGGATAGTTGCTGCTGGTCCATCTCGATACACACAGTAGTTGAAGCATCGACGACGTAATACACAAGGTTTAACGTGCCATTGGGCGTTCCGATACTTGGGACGTTGATCGAGCCGCGGCCAGTGGCAGGCGAATCAGGAGTGTAGGTGCCCACCAAACCCAGTCCCGGAAGGAGCGCTGCTCCCAGGCCATTCTCATCCAATCTGCCGGTCACGGTGCTGGTGGTCGCGTTGAATTGGGCGTTGTCAGCAAGCGGCCCGTCGGGGTTAATGCCAGAAAGGTTAAGCCCATAATTTTCTGAGGCGGCAATTGACGTAGCTGTTTGAGCATACCCGGTGCCGATTGTAACGTTGGCCGAATCCATTTCCAGCATTAGAAGTCCTCCGCCCGAGGGATAGATGACCCATTGACCAGCGTTGTTGGCGTTGGGAAAGAAGCCGGCGAGATTGACCACAACACGGCCGCCGAACGGGCCGCTCGATGCCGCGTCAAGAACGCCGCTGAATGACAACTGTGCCGGAGAGAGATTTCCGCCATCGTTAACATCTTCAAGTCCACTCGGAAAATTGCCCGTTCCGTCGGAGGTCATAAGGCCTCCCATCGCGATGGCACCGAGGTTAGCCGTGCCGCCGGACATAGTGAATGCCATCGGGCCCTGGGGGATGGAAGCGTCGGTTTGGGAGAAGACATCGCCAGCAAGGAACTCGACCGTATCCGTTTCGATGAACTTCAAGTGAGTGGCATCGACCGCGTAAAAGTCGAAGGAAAGCGAGCCGAAGCTTGCGGTAGTGAGCGTCAGTGTACCTGGGCCAGTCCCGCTTCCCAAGGCGGCGGTGGTAGGAGATATGGTCATCTGAGGGTAGCCAAACGCGTTATCGTTGGCATCCTGGACTCCTTTACTGAGCAGGCCGTTTTGATCGAGCGTGAACGTCCCCACCGTAGCCAACGAATTATCGTTGAAATCTGCGCCAGCCATACTGAACGCGTATGCACCTGCCAGTTGGCTCAAACTCGTAACTGGGGTCTGTAAGTCGATCGTGCCCGAGCCGGTGCCATTGTTGTCGAATTCGATGACCTCGCCATGCGAGGGCGTGATCAGGACGAAAAACAGGGTGAAAGTCACTCCCTCACTGGTCAGCGAGACTTGTCCTCGACCGTCAGCGCCGACTGAATAGGATCCCGGCGCGATGGCTTGGCCGAGTATGGGGCTCACTCCTTGGGCCACAATGTCCATCGTGCCCCCTTTGATTCCGCCGTTTCCATCGGCCACGAGAGCGCCCGCGAGCGCCAAGGGCGCTAGATTACCGTCTTGGCCTTGCGATGAAAAAACGTAGGTGCCACTCAAACTGCCGTTGGTGAATCCGACTTGGTTGATCGGGGGAGTCGAATTGTTGGAGCTGCAACCGGCTGCGAAGAAGATGCTGGATATGACGGTTAGACACACGAGCAAACGTTGGCCACACCTATAGGAAGCGAGGGGATTCATAAACACTCCTGGTCTTTCGTGCTGAGATGCGCTAACCCGGATTGTAGAGGAAAGTTTCGACAAAAAAAATGACGGTCACGATACCCTAACCGGACTGCGGCAGCCGTTACCGCAGCGAGTGCAGCCCTTCTCGCGCTTTTCGAGAGGAACCTTTTCGAACCGACAGACTCTGCTTCACGTCCTCTTGACTCATCTATCACATTCAGCCTGTGAGCAACATCACAGACCTTCCACTTCGCCAAGAGCGAGAATTAGGGTTAGTTCGGCCAAGACAGAGCCCGTGTCTGGCAGTTCTCGAGACTCGGGCGGATTCCACAGCCGCGGAAAGATTCCGATCTTTCTGAATACCGGGTACTGAGTACTGGGTACTTTTTCCGAAGGCTCTTTGACAACTTGAAGCGTCTAGCGGGCGTGAGCGAAGCGGAGCCCGCTGCCGAATTCCTTGAGCGAAGCGAACGGATCCCGTAAGTCCTTATTCTGGAATATTTTGCCCATAAGTCGTTTAAACTTAAAGATCTGGCAGGAATTTCCCCCTAACTCCATGATTCCAATAGCGAGGGGGGAGAGGGGGTATACCCCAAATTGGCAAAGTTGCCAACCGTCGTTGGAGACACGATTCGCCGCGTCTCTGCTTGAATCTTACTTCGAATTAAGTTCCGTCTCGATCCGAACTGTGCTCGGACCTGTCGGCTGATGGCGCTTGGTCGATGTTTTCTCGGAGAACCAGACTGCAACACGGTAGCCGAGCAGGATGCTTAGAACGACTCCGTATTCTAAGGGCTTGCGTTTATCGGCCTTGACCAACCAGGTGTAATGGATGACTCCGAGGATGGCGGTGAGGTAGATCAGGCGGTGGAGACGCTGCCAGTTTTTGCCACCGAGGCGTCGAATCGACCATGCGGTCGACGTGAGGGCGAGTGGGATCATGAGGACGAAGGCGGAGAATCCTACGGTGATGAACGGACGCTTGGCAATGTCTTTCAACATTTCGTGAATGTCGAAGAATTTGTCGAGCCAGATGTAGGTGAGGAAGTGGAGAAATCCGTAGAAGAAGGCGAACAATCCGATCATGCGGCGGACGCCGATCAGCCAGTATTGGCGCGTGATGCGGCGAAGAGGCGTGATGGTGAGAGTAGTGAGAACCAGGATAAGCGTCCAATCGCCGGTGGAGTGGGTGATGACCTCGATGGGATTCGCGCCCAGGCCGTCGTGGAGAGCCTTCCAGACGAGGCGTTCCAGCGGAATGAGGGCGGCCAGAAAGAGCGCGATCTTGGTGAGACGCAGCGTCATTTGTAATGGGTGATTTGTAATTTGCAATTTAAACCGAAAACACTTCCCACGCTGGTTCAAATTGCAAATTACAAATTGTCAATCACAAATTCCTAGAAGTTCTTCTTCAGGTCCATGCCGGAGTAGAGGCTGGCCACTTGATCGTAACCGTTGAACATCAGCGTCGGCCGCTTCAGGAATTCTCCCAGGCGACGTTCTTTGGCCTGGCTCCAGCGGGGATGATCGACGTTGGGATTCACGTTCGAATAGAAGCCGTACTCGTTGGAGTTGGCCTGTTGCCAGGTGTTGAGCGGTTGGCTGCTGGTGAATGTTATGCGCACGATGGATTTGGCGCTTTTGAAGCCATACTTCCATGGGATCACGATGCGGAGTGGAGCTCCGTCTTGGTTAGGGAGCACCTCGCCGTACATTCCGAAACAAAGCAGGGCAAGGGGGTGCATAGCCTCGTCCATGCGGAGACCTTCGACGTAGGGCCACTGCAAGACGCTGGAGCGCTGGCCGGGCATCTGCTTGGGATCGTACAAGGTGGTGAACTCGACGAACTTGGCTTTAGGCAGTGGATCAGCACGCTTAACCAGTTCGCTCAGGGAAAAACCGATCCAGGGGACGACGATCGACCAGCCTTCGACACAGCGATGGCGGTAGATACGCTCTTCCGGGGCAGCCATCTTGATGATGGCGTCGACGTCCAGCACCTGTTTTTTCTTGACGTCGCCGTCGATGGTGACGGTCCAGGGACGGGTCTTGAAATTTTTGGCGAGATCGGCGGGCTCGTATTTGTCGGTGGAGAATTCGTAAAAATTGTTGTAGTTGGTCACATCCTTGAAGGGCGTTTCTTTTTCGGTGGTGCTGAAGGCGCTTTTCTGGAGACCGTCAATCTTGGCGTTGGCTTGGACGGTGAGCGCGGGATTGGCGAGATCGCGGAAGGCTACTCCAGTGACCGCGGCGGCTCCGGCTAGCGCTGCTCCGGCGAGGAAGTTACGGCGATTCAGATAGTTCGCTTGGGAAGTAATTTCAGACGACGGAATTGCGGACGGTTTGCCGATCAACATTGGTCACCACACATGCTCGCGGAACCCTCGCTCGCTAAGTATAGGACGCGAGCGAAAGAGAAAAGTTGCAAGCGAAGGATACTGTCTAGTTTGAGGCTGATTTTGACAAGGATTTGGGAGGGACCGTGGGGTTGGTCCTGGCGCGCAACACTTCCCGAACTTTTTTGGCTAGATTCTGAAGGGTGAAAGGCTTCTGCAGGAAGGCAGTGGCCGGGCCAAGAGCCCCTTGCGTGACGACGGTGTCTTCCGTGTAGCCGGAAAGATAAAGGACGCTGATGTCGGGACGGAGGGTCAACAGCTTCTTGGCCAGTTCGCGGCCTCCAATGCCGGGCATAACGACGTCGGTGATGAGGATATCGATATGGGTTTTGCAGGCGGCGGCGATGCGCAGGCCAGCCTCGCCATTTTCGGCTTCGAGAACTTTGTAGCCGCGAGAGGTGAGGGTCAAGCGCACGAGCTCGCGTACGGAATCCTCGTCCTCGACGAGCAAGACCGTTTCGCAGCCGCCGGCGTCGCTCTGCGGAGACTTGGCGGGGCTCAGTTCTTCGGCTGAATCTTCGACGCGCGGCAGGTAGACGAAGAAGGTTGTTCCCCTTCCCAGTTCACTTTGCGCGAAGACGTATCCATTGCTCTGTTTGACGATGCCGTAGACGGTGGATAGGCCCAGGCCGGTACCTTTTCCTTTTTCTTTGGTAGTGAAGAAGGGCTCAAAGATGCGGGACTGGGTTTCTTTGTCCATACCGTGGCCAGTATCGGTAACAGAGATGACGGCATAGCGGCCGGGCTGAATAAAACGGTGTTCGCTGAAATCTTTTCGGACGGTCACGTCTGCGCTCTGCAGGGTGAGCTTGCCGCCGTCAGGCATTGCGTCCTTGGCGTTAACGACCAGGTTCATGATGACCTGCTCTAGCTGGCTGGCGTCGGCGCGGGTATGTCCGGTTTGGGTGGAAAGGCGCGTGACCAGTTCGATGTTTTCGCCGATCAAGGGGCGCAGCAAGCGCTCCATATCACCGACGACAGTATTGACGTCGACGACCTTAAGTTCGAGGAGCTGCTTTCGGCTGAAGGCGAGCAACTGGCGGGTCAGAGTCGCCGCGCGGTCAGCGGCCTGCTGGATGGACTGAACTTTATGGTGCATGGGACTGCCCTTTTCCAGCTGTTCGAGCAAAACCTCTGTGTAGCCGTTAATCACCATCAGCAGGTTGTTGAAGTCGTGGGCGACGCCTCCGGCAAGACGGCCTACGGCATCCATTTTTTGGGCTTGGCGAAGCTGCTCTTCGAGCTGACGGCGGTCGGTGATATCTTCCGCGATCACTTCCAATACTTCCTCGGGTTCGTCAGTAATACTGGCGGCGCAACCGCTCAAACGCACGATGATGATCCGGCCGTCTTTGCGTTTCCATTGCACTTCCACTCCACTCAGGCTTCCGGTGCGACGATAGTCCTCGGCAAGGCGGTCCAACTCGTGGGGGCTGACGAAGACTTCACGCCTGGCGTCCAGAAGGAGAAGGTCCTCGACCGATTCGTGGCCGAGCATGGTGATGAGCGCGGGGTTTACGTCGAGGAATCTTCCGCTGAGTGTGCACCGGCAGATGCCGAAGGCGGCGCTCAAAATCAGCGAGCGGGAGCGGGCTTCGGAGCGGCGGAGTGCTTCTTCGTAGCGCTTGTGCTCGATGGCTGCAGCCAATTGCTGGGAAACAAATTTAAGAATCTCGCGATCGCGCTCCGCGAACCGGTTGTTTTGGTGATAGCTCTGGACGACGAGCGCACCAATGCAAGTCGGGCCGCTCTTTAGGGGGACACCGAGCCAGTCCACCGATGGCGCGCCGATGAGTTCCACTTCACCTCGCCGGACTAAATCCTCAAAGACAGGAGGGGTGGCCAGCAACGGCTCACCGGACCGCATGACGTATTCCGTGAGGCCGCGACCCAAGGGCTTTGGCGAGGGCGTCGGATCCTCTTCGTCGACAAAGTATGGAAAGCTTAATACCTGAGATTGGGGATCGTAAAGAGCGATGTAGAAGTTGCGCGCATTCATCAACTGACCGACGATGTTGTGAATAGCGGCAAAAAACTGTTGCAGGTCTTCGGCCGATTGGCTGCGTGCAGCGATAGCATACAAAGCCGCATTCAACTCCTCCGTGCGCTTCTGCTCGGTGATGTCGCGATAAGAGGCGTAGGCTCCGACCTTTTCGCCGTTCAGTATCACGGGCGAAGTGGAGAGGAGAACCTCGACCAGGGATCCGTCTTTGCGCTGGCGGCGGGTCTCGAGCGAAAGTTTGTTTTGGGTCTTGATACATTCGCCGATCCACGCGGTTTCTGCATAGCGGTCGGGCGGCACGATAAGCTCGTCGAGACGTCTTCCGGCCGCTTCAGCGGCGGTAAATCCTAAGAGGTTGGTGAACTCGCCATTGATCCGCAAAATGCGTAGGTCCTGATCAATAATGCTGATCGCTTCGGGCGCGTTCTCGATGATTTGCTCGAAGTAGGCTTTCTCAACCGCGAGTGGGACTTCGGCAGCGTGGCCATTGGTCGGCACGGGAGTGGAAGCTGGATTTGAGGTCGGAGGACTGAGAATTGGCGGCGAACCGTGGTCGAGAGGACTCCGCAGCGTGTTCACCGGCGTCATCTCGGTCGTAGTTGGTGCCGGGGCGGTTTTCTCCCCCATACGGTGCTCTCCCACAATGCGCTGACGATAGTCTGATGGTAAGCGGGCCTGATCATTTGCCGGTAGTTACCGGGGTAACGGAAATTTGGAAGACAGACGATGCAAAGAAACTTCAGGATGCGTTCGACAACACTACGCAGACCTGTCGCAGTGTCAACTTTTGCTCGTCGTTCAAAACCAGGAACTCGAATCCACAGCGAAGGCCGTCGCTGTAGCGCACTACTGCTCGCAACTTCATGACGTGAGGTTCAAGCGGTACGGGAAACTCCAGGGAAACGACTTCGCCGGCTTGCAACTCGCCGCTGAGGGTGGCGCCAATGCCATCCTGGCCGAGTTCGTTGGCTCGGCCCCAGTAGGTTGTAATCAATCCGTCACGAAAAACCGACGCTTGAACGCGCACATCGAAACGGTAGCGGCAGAAACGCCGCATCCGTGCCTGTGCTTTGGCGGCCGCTTGCGAGTGGCCGCTCAATCGAGCTTCCTCATTCCGATCACCTTTTCGATCTTCAACTTGCGATTGTGCTTGAACGTGGGAGCATCCTCAACGGCATCAAAGTGCATGTACCAATGAAGGAAGCCAAATATTGAGGTATTGAATCATAATGATTTGGTTGGTAAGGGTGCCGTAAAAGGCGTGACAGAAGTGCGGTTGAACGTCTAGGATTAGAGGTCAATTCTTATGGCCTACCGTTCAAACGCCGCAGAGGCTTGGTTTCCTGACCCTCAGTCAAGTGCGGCACAGGTGGATATCCCGCTGGATTTGCTCCCACCGTCTAGTCTGACGCAGCCTCTTTGGAGGTCCTTGGTTGGCAACCTGCGCGATACTTTGGTGCCGGAGAAACTTCCGCCGCTTGAATTCACGTCCCGGCCGGTGGATGTCGGACTGGCGCTTGGGGAGCGCCTGCGCTTGCCGTGGTTCCGGACGGTATTTACCAATATTGGAGACGTAATCTCGCCGGAGACTTTGCCGCCGCTTGAACTGGAATCGCGGCCGGTCGATGTGGGTGAACTTATCACCGATCGACTCAGCCACTTCTGGTGGGGCTCATTGCTGCGGAATCTGGCGGATCGGGTCGCTCCTGAAACGCAGCCGGCTCTGCAACTGACCGCCAAGCCGATTCTGGACATCATTCCGAAGTCATGGATCTTGCTACCGATGTGGTCAGAGGTGGTGGACACACCAAAGGTGTTCTATCCCGACAAGCCAAAGACGGATGCTGTAAGGACTGTGAATCTGCAACCAGTAGCGTTGCCGGACGAAACGCGTGAACCGGTCAAGGCCCTGGTGATGGAACCGACCGCCGCCGACTTGCTCCGCGACATACGACGCTCCCGAATTCGGCAGCGCATCTGGGTCGGACTGGCAACGGCACAAATTGTCTACATGGTTCTGGCGGCGATAGGGAAAGTCTAGTCCAAGGGCGCGACGGGGTAATCGCCGTCTCGATGATCGCTGGGAGGGGGCTGGGGATTCCGCCGCTCTGCACGTCAACACCTCACTGCCGCAAGCCCATCCAGCCTTCGGAAATCACCATGGAATTCCCGGGATTTCTCGAATCATACTTGACTGAAGTTGGCAGGCCGAGCCGACAGGAATGCAGGTTGATCCACTGGCGCAGATAGGTGACATCCTGGGAGGCTTCATAGGAAACGCCCGCTACGTCATATTGATAGATAAGCATGGTGGCGGGGCGTGCATCAATCATGATTTCCTGAACGTCAATCACGGTGCCGTCGGTGATGCGCCCCACGGTGTTCAGCCAAGTGCGGCGTTCGAGTTCGATATCATTCGCATTTCTGGGCTTGCGTCGCAGCAGGGCATAGGCGGCAAGGGCCACGCCGGTGGTCCCCAGCGCCAAGGTATATAGTCGAAGCGAAATCATTGCCAAGCGGAACCTGCACCTTTCGAGTCTGGGTGAGAGCTGGCTCGTCCCTTCACGACTTCAATCATTTTCGCAGTCTTCCCACTACCCTCAGCATAAGCCGTAACCTCTCGGGCCGCCAAGCGCACCAAGGTACGAAAGAACAATCCTGGATCCGAACCCAGACTGTAGAGTGGATAGCGCACGACGGACCCATTCCCAACTGCTGTTGCCATCTGCTTACCTATCTTCCCACCTGCTTTTCTATTATCAACCGGACCCCACTTCGGGACGTTTCTGATTCTCATCCTGGTTCTCGTTCTTAATTGCGCACCGCGATGCCGCTCGTTAATTGACAAGAAATTGACAGATTCTTGACAACTCGACCGAAGCCGCAGTCTAGATTTCTGATACGCGGGACGGTGACCTTCCGGCCTCAGTTTTCTGCATCAAGATATGGTTTGGGGAATATTGTTTTCAGCCAAAAAACAGATTGGGTTGCTGGCTTCAACGAGCTCAACCCGCCAATACGATGCCAAAGTCGTGGGCGACTATACGGGGCTAACGGCGCCGTAACGGCGGGTTGAGATCGTGGAACGGGGGCCGCTCCCACACTCGGCCCCTGATGTTTTGCCCCTGATTCGCCCGCCAGAAAATGTTGCAATCTTCGCTACGGGTATAAGCCCCTATTCTCCCCCGCCCGAAACGTCCGGATGCTGCCGCTTGCGATCAGCCACCTCCAGCCGCGCGGATTTCGCACCACCTCTTTGAAGTCCGTCACCTTTTCTTCAGCGCGAATAGTGGCGCGCCGAAAGCGCGATGGGCAGGCCGACGCAGAACCAGTGCTCGACAAACTCTGCTGCTTTATAGATGAACGGCATGTGTCGAGCGTGCACGGCAGAGAGTGGCAGCACCACCATGTGCATGAAAAAGTAAACCAGCGCGCCATAAATGATTCCGCTAAGAACGGCGTGGCTGACCAGGACTCTAAGTTTGCGGCTGGCCAGGTAGTAGACCGTGGCCGCGCCCAACGCGATGACGAAATGCAGAAAGACTCCGAGCGCGGCGGTCGTTGTCCCTCCGCTATACGACCCCACGCCCAGGACTCCGCTGGCAATCGTTTGCGGAATGAGGATCGGTTTCTGGGGACTATAAACCGCGACCGCGTACGTCAAGTCCAAGACTCCGACGATCAAGCCACCAACGAGAATTGCGGGAACAGGCCGCGTACGCGTGAAGGATGAAACTGCAGGACTCCCAGTGTCCCAGGTTGCCATTCGGAAACTCCCATCCAGATGGTTGCGGATGGGATGCATTCTATAACGGCCGATCCGGTGACGGCGTTAACACCGAACAGCCTATTCCTTAGTTGGTATTAACCAGTTAGTACGGGTATCCTGCCCCCTCGCTGATAGGGGATGAGGGGTGGACGACCTCAAGAGGAACTCTGCTGTGGAGTCCCACCTTTCGAAAAGCCCGAAAGGTGGGACTCCGGCTAGATCAAAATCAACGGCAGCGGACAAGAGTGGCCGCCCTACACGCGAAACTCTCCCGCACTTTCCGGCGAGACGCCGGCGCTACTTACGAGCAACCGCTGGTGCTGCCGCAGCTCATGCATTTATAGCAACTGCCGTTGCGCACCATGATAGAGCCGCAGACGTGGCAACTGGGTGCGTCTCCCATGTCGATCATGTTGGCCAGAGCATCGGCGGCGTGGATGGACCCATGTCTGGGCTCGGCGGTGGCGTTGAGATCGCTGATCGCGTCTCCGGCGGGCGAGGACGCCCGCCCTACATTTTCTTGCGGCTTTGGGCGCAGGTTTTCGAACAGGAACTGCTGCTGTCCGCTCAGGAAGCGCATTTGCAGCCAACGGAAAATGTAGTCCATGATCGACTTGGCATAGCCGATGTCGGGATTGCTCGACCATCCGCTAGGCTCAAAGCGCGTGTGCGCGAACTTCTCGCAGAGAAGCTTGAGCGGCACGCCGTGCTGCAGCGAGATGGAGACGGCCAGCGCAAAGCTATCCATCAGGCCCGACACTGTCGAACCTTCTTTTGCCATCTTGATGAAGATCTCGCCCGGCTCGCCATTGGGATACAGGCCGACGATGATGTAGCCCTCGTGGCCTCCAATGTTGAACTTATGCGTCACCGACATGCGCTCTTCTTTCAGCTTGTGGCGGACGGCGCGCGGCGGAGCTTCGAGATTGTCGTCCTGAGCTAGCGCGACAGCGGCGGCGTTGCGCGCGGCATCATCTTTGGTTGAGTTCGCTGTCTTGGAACCAGCGGCGGAAAGCGGCTGCGCCTGCTTGCAGCCATCGCGATACACGGCGACCGCTTTCAGGCCTAACTTCCACGCCTGAATGTAAGTCTCCGAGATATCGTCGACCGCAGCGGCATTGGGCAAGTTGACAGTTTTGGAGATAGCTCCCGAAATGAAAGGCTGAGCGGCAGCCATCATCTTCAGATGCCCCAGGTAATGAATGGACCGTGTGCCCTTCGACGGTTTGAACGAGCAGTCAAATACCGCGAGATGCTCGTCTTTAACATGCGGCGCGCCTTCTATGGTTCCGGTGGCATCGATGTAACTCACGATGGCGTCGGTCTGTTCGTGGGTGTAGCCAAGTTTGAAAAGCGCGCCGGGGACGGTATTGTTCACGATCTTGATCATGCCGCCGCCAACCAGCTTCTTGTATTTGATCAGCGCGAGGTCGGGCTCGATTCCAGTGGTATCGCAATCCATCATGAAACCGATGGTTCCTGTCGGAGCCAGAACTGTTACCTGGGAGTTGCGGTAGCCGTGCTTTTCGCCATGGGCCAGGGCTTCGTCCCAACACTGCTTCGAGGACTCGATTAACTCGGGCAGTTGGGTCGCGGCAGAACTGCGCTCCGCTGGGCGCACGAATGCGTCCGCCCCTACGCGGGCATTCGTGCTGCCTATGTTGTTTACGCTGGCTCGGTGCATTCTTATCACATCCAAGAATGGTTCGCGGTTGATATACCAGCCGGGGCAGGCCGCTCCGGGCATGTTTTCCGCTTTTGTGATTCCGAGCCTGGTTTGAACTGTGTCGGTTATGGGGGTTAGAGGCTCGCACTGTTCGGCGATTCTTGAAGATTGGAGATAAGCCTCACCGCACATGATGGCAGTTACGCAGGCGGCGTAATCTCTTCCGGCTTCGCTGTCGTAGGGTAGACCGGCGGCCATTAATAGTGCGCCCAGGTTGGCATAGCCTAATCCGAGGGGCCGATAGTCGTGCGAGTTCTTGCCGATGATTTCGGTGGGGTACCCCGCATTGTCTACAAGGATTTCCTGCGCGGTGATGGCAATGTCGACAGCGTGCCGGTAGGCTTCCACGTCGAACGTGCCATTCGGCGCGAACTTCAGCAGGTTCAGGCTGGCGAGGTTGCAGGCAGAGTCATCGAGGAACATGTATTCGCTGCAAGGATTGCTGGCGTTGATTCGCGCTGTGTTTTTCGACGTGTGCCAGCGGTTGACGGTGGTGTCGTACTGCATGCCGGGATCTCCGCAATTCCAGGTAGCTTCGGAGATCTTCTGCAGCAGGTCTTTTGCTTTGTAGGTGGTGACTACCCGGCCGTCGACGATGGCGCGCGTCGAGAAATCGGTGTCACGCATAACGGCCACCATGAAGTCGTCGGTCACGCGGACGGAGTTATTCGCATTCTGAAAGAAGATAGAGCTGTAGGCGTCGGAATCGGGATGCGATCCATCATATCCCTGGGCCACGAGAGCGTGGGCTTTGGCTTCTTCTTTACTTTTGCATTCGATGAAGTCGACGATGTCGGGATGGTCGATGTTGAGGATCACCATCTTCGCGGCGCGACGGGTCTTCCCTCCGGACTTAATAACTCCGGCGAAGGCGTCAAAGCCTTTCATGAAGCTTAGCGGGCCGCTGGCTGTGCCGCCTCCGCTTAGAACTTCAGTGGAGGAACGCAGGGGAGACAGATTCGTGCCGGTGCCGGATCCCCACTTGAAGAGCATGCCTTCAGTCTTGGCGAGGGTGAGGATCGAGTCCAGCGAGTCTCTAACGGAGTTGATGAAGCAGGCGGAGCACTGCGGGCGCGTGTATCCGGTGACTCCGAATTCGACTTGATTGGTGGTCGCATTCCAGTGCCAGTTGGTGGCGTCGGACTTGGGTTCGACTCGTTCGCAGCCCACATTGAACCAGACGGGAGAGTTGAAGGCCAAGTGCTGGCGGACGAGCAGGTGCACGAGTTCATCGTGGAAAGTAGCGGCATCTTCGCTGGTGCGAAAGTATCCATCTTTCATGCCCCAGTCGCGAATGGTTTCGGCAACTCGGGCTACGAGCTGACGGACGCCGGTTTCGCGTTCATCAGTGCCGATCTGTCCGTGGAGATATTTCGAGGCGACGATGTTGGTCGCGGTCATCGACCAATCCTTGGGGACTTCGACGTTCTTCTGCTCGAAGATCATGCCTCCCTGAGAATCGGAGATCAGAGCGTCGCGCAGCTCCCATTCAACCTCGTTGTACGGGGAGACGCCGGGCTTAGTGAAAAAACGGCGAAAGGTTAGGCCCTGACCCTTTTTCTTCGCAGTAGTGGCTGTGGTTTCAGTTTTAATTTGGTCGCGCACTTCGGGCATATCCTTCTCCTAATTAGATGATGGCAAAAAGCATAAGTACCAGTTCAAAAACGGCTGCGGACGGACGGCCCGAACCCGTTACTCGCGAGCTCGTTACTCAGACCGGGGCAAGTCCCGTCTTTACGACAAATCGCCTATGGAGCGGGATCACCTTGCAATCGTTTTCGGAAATTGTGTTCGAGGAGCGCCGCGGGCGGAGTCGCAACCGCCGAGCTTCGTTCGGCGGGGAGGACAACTGCCTCCACCATCGTCGGGACGACTACCGGGAGGGGCCCGTGTCCTTGGACGAACTTTGAATCTGCGGGTGGACATTCTATGCCGTGACGGGCAAAGGAGGCGGCAACGAGTTCCATCAAATCTTCCATCGGGGCTCCGTAATGGCGCGACGGAGACGGGATCATACCGTCTCGACGCGGGTTCCAATTTTTACTGGATGAATCCCCCCGGGAGGGAATGCCTGGCAGGGCCAGACCGGGGGAAGTCACCGCCTATTTCCACTGCTTTCCATCCACTTTGGGGGATGGCTTCCCGTGAAGAAGAAGACGCGAAGTCACCTCAACTTTGAGTCTCGCCCTTTGTTTATGGTCGCTGCCTCCTCGTACCGGAGGTCTGCAAAAAGTGCTCTGGGATGCTTAACGTACTCCCGTATATGGTGCCTGTCAAGAGGGAAACACAACATCTTGTAGCCCGAAAGTGTTAAGGGTACCGAGAATTGCAAGATGCGCTGGTTTCAAATTGAAAGTTCCTAACCCTTTGCCCAACCGGATTACTTGAACGTGTGAAACTTCGAAACCCGTCGTCATGCGATGGCACGGTGGCGATCGTCGTGAGCGTCTCGGCCAACGCGACGTGCGAGGACGCCAGGTGCTCCATCGGTTTGATATGGAGCGGCGGCGAGCGGGACGTAGATGTCTTCGAAGAGGGCTTGAGCGGCGATTCTTTTTATGCCGCCAGAGAACTCGACGAGGTAATCGCCGGGTTGACCGGATTGTTCGCGGCCAAGAGCGTCGGTAAACACGAGGGATTCCGTAAGTTGACGGGCGCGCACCAGAAAACGCGTGCGGTAAACAGTCCATTGGCTTTCGAGATTCATGGGATTTCTCAGTTCTCAGTTTCGGCGACGGAAGCTAATGGCCTACGCCGATGTTTCTTCCTGTTCGATTTTGGCCGCGCCAGGTTACCGCGCGGCGATGATTGTTTTCAGGTGGAGCGACTTTACCTGCAGAAGCCGAACCGGTCAATTACACAAGAATTGTGCAACGGTGGAATTCTCGCATGCGGATTCGCGAGGATGAATCGCAATCAAGTACGGGACGCGGTGAACGGTGGTTGGCGAAGGGAGGGGCGGGGTTTGAGCGGCACTTCGGAAATTGTAATGGACGATAAAAAATCGGCGGACCGGATTTTGCACATCGGGCGCACAGGTTAAGAACAGTTGCCGAGCCGCGGCTCGGAGGGGCAGGTGAGCGTAACTGCCCCTCCGTGAGCAGTGGCACGAATCATAATCAAACCAATGACCATCATCTAATTAGTGACAATCACCCCAACTGCAATGATCTAATCAGGAGTCAAACCGAGGAACTCGCCGTGGCCTTCGAAAACCGAAGCCAATTTTGTTAGACGGAACAGCTCTTGCAGGCGTTGGTTCAGGTTGATCAGTTTCAGCACGCAATGCTGCCTCTTAGCGGACAAGTACAAGCCCACGATCGCGCCCAGGCCAGAACTATCCATGTAGGTTACGTCGGTCAAGTCGAGCACGATAGTCTTGGTCTCCGGGATGAGACCACGGACGGTTGATTGCATCAAGGCAACGGTGGATGACGTGATTCTGCCCGAGCAGCGGACGATTGTCTCCTCGGGACTTTTCACGGTTTCGAGATTCAACTCTGAAATGGGAATAGGGTTTGCGGCCATGACTGAGCCTCCTGACATAATTAGATTTGGAACTTGCAGGCCCCCGCCTGCGCTCTCGAGGTCGGAAACATTCTCAAAGTTCAGTCGAACCGCAATGCAGAGGAGATTGGGCCAATCTGAACGCCACTACAATACTACTGGCGACGGCAAAGTCAAGCGGGACGTGGCCTTTAAGGGGCAGGACTCGTCTGACCTTCTACTTCGTGATCTTGCTGATCTTTGAAGCAGCGATATCAGATGCTTCGGAGCACAGGCGCCAAGGAGTGGGATAATGATTTCTTTCAAGGAGGTTCTCCTATGGGCAGCGTGGCTCTTCTCCAATCTCTGAAGGAAGGTATTCTGGGGCAAGCGAGCGTGAAGACCATCTATGGCGAGGCGATCTCGGCACACGGAAAGACGATCATCCCGGTGGCGAAAATAATGTATGGCTACGGCGCCGGTGCGGGGACGGGCGGCGTTGGCGATACGAGTGCCCGGGGCGAAGGAGGCGGCGGTGGTGGCGGAGCACGCGTGATTCCCCTGGGCGTGATCGAAGTGAGCGCGGAGCAGACGCGGTTTGTCCCTATTACCAGCCGCAGGAAGTTGGCCGGAGCACTGATGGCGGGAATTGGGTTTGGAATCTTGCTGGCGTGGCGCAGGCTTCGGTCGCGCTAGTTCTGTCTGACAAGTAGCGGTTCGTCGCGCGGTTCAAAAAAAGCTCCATCATCAAAGTTGCCGCCGAGCCTTGCTCAGTTTGTGCGGGCTCGGCTGGGGCGGACGAACACGTCCGCCCCCACGCGAGTATTTCTCGCATCACTCGATCTTCAATTACAGCCGGTGCCATTGGTCACGGCGGTCAGGATATTGGCAGCGGCGGTGATGCTGCGACTGTAACAGTATCCGGTGGAGTTGGAGCCGAAATAGGTTTGCGCGCTCGACTGGTTAGAGTTCCCGGTGAAGCCGCCGCTGGAATTGAAATTGAGCGTGTCGGTGGTCGTCACGCGGTTTTGGATGAGGGCAAAGTTGATGGCCTGTCCGTTCTGCTTCGCCGCCTCGTCCTCTTCGAAATACTGGTTGCTGGTAGTGGTCTGGGTTTCGGAGCCATCGGGCGCAACCAGCACGGTGATGTTCAGTAGCAGGGGCCAGTCATGATTGACGCTGTAGACGGTTTTGCCGCTGTCATCCTTCGTGGTCACGACGGAATGGAGAGTGCTGGTCTGCTTGATGTTCTGTTCGTATTCAATATTCGTGATCTTGAAATACTGCAGGCTGTCGAAATTGATATCTTGAGCGACCGTGGTGGTGACGGTGCCGTGCGAGGTGTTGGCGTATCCGGAGATCTGGAAGTTGTGGCTTGATTTCATGTTGACGGTGCCGGTGATAAAGCCCTTGGGCGACGTTTTAATGTTTTCGGTGTTGCTGGGCACCGGGACGGCTAACGTGTTATCAGTGACAGCGCCTGTGATTTGCGTGGCATTTTTATCCAGGTAGAGTCGAAGCGAGGCGGTGGCAGAGAAATAATTGGCGGCGTTGTAGACGCTGAGCCCGACGGTGTGTGGATTGCCGTCGCTCAACACCGCCGCGAAAGGCGTGAGGTTGACCTGGTAGGGCAGGAAGTTCAAGGTCTGGACGCCTGGAATCGGAATCCAGAGGAAGGGATCGATGCCTCCGGTGAAGATCCAGGGATAGACGGGAGCAACGCCGGCAGGCGTGCCGTCTATGGTGATTTCGCCTTCGCGAAAGGCTGTGTTGGAGCAGCTTTCCAGCTCTCCGGCGACGTCATTGGGAACGCAGGTGTACCAGAATTCGTCATCGTGCTGGCTCTGCGCGAAGACGTCCATGAAGACCCTCTCGATGTTAGTGGGGAAGGTGAGAGTTTCTTCGAGCACGGGCTGGCAGCAGGCTCCGGTGGTGTCGAGGGCGACGGTGCCGCCAGTGGGTCCGGAAGAGAAAGCGATGACCTGATCTGCCGCGCGCGGCGGTATCTGATTCGGCTCCAGCGGATAAAAGAGGACGGTGGCAGATCCGAAGATGACGCCGGTGTAGGTCTTATTCACTTCATTGCCGAGATCGACTGTGCCATCTTGCGACACGGTAAAGATGGAGCTGTAATCGGTAAGGTTGCGCTCGACGTGCCAGTGGCGGCCGTCGCTCGGGTCATCCTCGGCGGTGGTTCCGAAGTAGATGTTGGTGGGGCCGAGCCAAATGTTGGCGGTGCGATCGTATTGGATTCCTTTAGTGATGGAGAAGTCAGCTTCCAGAATCACTTTGGCCCAGGGACCGGGACAGGCAGTGGGCGGCGTGTAGGTGAAACTCTTGGGATTGAAATCGGCGAATCTGAATCCGGTATAAAGTTGGACCTTGCAGGGTGTCGTCTTCGGGCGAGGAACAGGCGGGTCGGCAAAGGCGGTATTGCTGGAACCGATCTGGAGATCCTGAGCAGTGGCCAGGGCAGAGAGCAATATGAGCAACGAAGCGAGCGCGGCGGCGAATTTCGATAGCTGGGAAACGGACATGCAGCCTCCAAAGTAATGGTGCAAAGAGTTGTCGGATCAGGAGCGCTTCGCGCGGCGAAAACCGCGGTGGTAGAGGAGTCTAGTGAGGGACGCGAGTGAGTGTCAAGGCATGGGAAGCGGAAGGGTGCAGAGGCGCGCCGGTCGCCGCACCCGCGAACTCACCCCGGCGTTCTGCGATCTTCGGGTATTGTGATGTCGAACGCGCCGTCTATCGTGACCGCAGCTTTTGCGGCCGATTCGGAGTCGGCGCCTCCTTGGGCGGTGCGGCGGTCGCGCCCGGCATCACAGTTTCGGGCGACTCGGCCAGGGCCTTGCGGACGAATCCGGGCGGAACGGTTGCTGTGAGAATCGCGCGATCTCCCTTCTGCTCGACCTTGAGGCTGTCGAAGAAGGTCTTTACATCGGGATCCGTGCCCTGCTTGCCGACGGCACCTTCGGCGGCATGAAAGACGCTGAGAAAGGCGGCCGTCTTTTCCGTGATGGCTTGTGCGTCGGCCTCGCCGTCGGTGAACGCTTCCGCCCGCAAGTGAAGAGCGCGCAGATATCTCGCCGAAATTACGGCGACTGCAGGATGCGGGAACAGGAAACTCCAACTGCCGAGTCCGCCAAAGGAACTCATTTCGGGTTTCACGCGCAGAATGGCGAAAGACAAACTTGCTAGGGGAACCTGTCGATAGAACTTGCGCAGTAACCAGGGACCACCGAACGGTGACGCCAGTTTGCGGGAGCGGTCCAGGATCCCGTGAATCACGTCGGGGTTTGGATGGTTCGAAACCGCGACGCTGTCATAGGAAAGGATAACCACGCGAATCGTGCGCCCTTCGAAGGCAATGTTGTAAATGTCAAAGCCGCGGTAATCCTCAACCGAGGAAGAGAGTTTCTTGAGGTACGCAGTCAATCGGCCGGAGTCGATCTTGCCGACGAATACCTCTGAAAAACGCGGCTCTGGCGTGGCTCCCGCGGTTCCGCTTCCCCAACTCTGCGGATAGTGGATCGCAAAAGCGGCTTGATCGAGATCGCGTTCGAACTGAAAGCCGGTTTCCTCAACAAACTTCTGGTATTCAGGCTCGCGCGAAACCGGTGGCAACTGGCTGGTGGGGTTGAAGGTCCGAATCCACTTCAGATTGATGTAGAAAAAGCCGTCGGCGCCCGGGAGTAAACGCGCTGCTTCCGGCGGAGCGTGCTTGCGGAGCACTACAATCAACGCCACAGCGCCCACAATCAGCAGAACAATCAGAGGAATGAGGAGGTGGCGTCGAATGCGCATCGAATTTCGGAGGGTACTCGGCTCATCCGCTTTCGGCAGAGCTTGAGCCTGATAATGATAGCACCCGATGAAGGTTGTGGATCCCGTTTGAAAGGCTGCTGCTGAGACGCGGAGCATCGCCAGAACGAGCCTTGAGTCCGGTTGCACGTCAATTGCCCTTGTGATAACTTAAATAATTGTCCCGGACTTCAGGAAGGGATCAGGAAGTATTGTGCCTGAAAGGACTCTGCTTCCACCTGCTGGCGTAGCTCAGTCGGTAGAGCATCTGATTTGTAATCAGAGGGTCGGGGGTTCGATTCCCTTCGCCAGCTCCAGAAAACAATTTTCCGGAAACAATGAGGTTTTGCGCGGCGACGCGCTAGCGACACGGCTTTAAGGCACTTCTTCAGATTAATTTCCGGCGAGTGTATTTGTCAGGCGGGAGTTCTCGCATTCGGTTTCCCGAGCTGAGAGTTGCTGTCGAGTGTCGACATGGTTGTGCGCGGGTGCTTTTGTCGGGCCCCGAGGTTTTCGGATTTGCACAGGTGGGTGAGTGGTTAAAGCCAACAGACTGTAAATCTGTCCCTCTCAGGAGGTACGGAGGTTCGAATCCTCCCCTGTGCACCAGAGTGATGCTTCAGTGCTAACGACCCTGGAGTGGCAGCAAGAAGTGAAGCAGTGACGATCAAGAAGAAGTTCGTGCTGGCATTGATAGCGTATGCGGTGCTGGGCGTATTGGCCTGGACGACGCTGTCAGACGAGCCGATTCAAGTGTTCAACGCAAATGTACGACTGCGGACCGGAACGCTGCTGATCCTGGGACTTTTCGCTTTTCGAGCGGCGCTTTATTTCTGGCGAACTCGGATCGAAGAACAGCGAGAAGGTACAAAGCCGACGGAGTGAAGAGTTTTAAGGCTGGGGCGGTGCGGACAAACAGCAGGTCCTTACGCTGCGCTCAGGGTGACAAAGAAGTTTGTGGATGACAAGTAGTAGTTAGGTGGGCCGATGTAGCTCAGTTGGTAGAGCACTCCCTTGGTAAGGGAGAGGTCATCAGTTCAATCCTGATCATCGGCTCCATGGTTCCTGAGGATTTACTGACGGCTGAGAGCTGACAGCTGGTTGGGCGGGAGTAACTTGAGGCGTTTTGCGGGCGTGAGCGAAGCGGGAGCCCGCAGCCGAAATCCCGAGCGTTTTGTGCGAGGGATCTTAAGGGTTTGAGGCTGAGCGGGAGTAACTCAGTGGTAGAGTCACAGCCTTCCAAGCTGTTGGTCGCGGGTTCGATCCCCGTCTCCCGCTCCAGAGTTGAGGCGTTGCGTTTCGAGTCGGCGTTGCGGATGGAGTGGTGAACGGTGAAGTTCGAGCAAGGTGTCATCAAGGTTGAGAAAGAGCGCGAGTTCAGCGACCTGAAGGCCGCGATTGAGAATGCGTTCGCCGCGGACAGAGTTACGAAATACCTGAAAGAACTCGACCGTCGCAAGATTCGAATCCGCAACCTCGATGCGATTTTCGCGGCGGATGCGATCGACCGGGTCGCGAGCAGTCAGGCTGGACTGGCACAGTCTTTGTACAGTGCGCTGCCAGTTTCGGATCAGGCGCAGATGCGGGAGTTTTATCTCTCGAAGGTCGAAGAGGTCGCTCCCGCGCTGCGGGCGAAGTTTCACAAGCTGTATCAGTACTACTGAGTGGATCTCAGGACGACGACTGATTTTCGAAACAGCCGGCGAGAGGCCGGCGCAACAAGAGGATAAGAAATGGCGAAAGAAAAGTTTGAACGGACAAAGCCGCACTGCAACGTAGGGACGATTGGTCACATCGACCATGGCAAGACGACGTTGACGGCGGCGATCACGAAGGTGTTGCAGAAGCACAACCCGAAGATTGTTTTCCGGTCGTTTGATTCGATCGATAACGCTCCGGAAGAAAAGGCGCGCGGCATCACGATTGCCACGGCGCACGTGGAGTACGAGACGGCGAACCGGCACTACGCGCACGTGGATTGCCCGGGGCACGCCGATTACATCAAGAACATGATCACGGGCGCGGCGCAGATGGATGGCGCAATCCTGGTGGTCGCGGCGACCGATGGTCCGATGCCGCAGACGCGCGAGCACGTGCTGTTGGCACGGCAAGTCGGCGTTCCTTACATCGTGGTGGCGTTGAACAAGTGCGATGCGGTGGATGATCCCGAGTTGCTGGACCTGGTCGAGCTCGAAGTGCGCGAACTGCTGAAGAGCTACCAGTTTCCGGGCGACGATGTGCCGGTGATTCGGCTGTCGGCTTTAGGCGCATTGAATGGCGAAGAGAAGTGGGAGAAGCAGATCGACGCGTTGATGGAGGCGGTGGACAAGAGTGTGCCGCAGCCAGCGCGTGAGTTGGATAAGCCGTTCCTGATGCCGATCGAAGACATTTTCTCGATTCAGGGACGCGGCACGGTAGTAACAGGCCGCATCGAGCGCGGCAAGGTGAAGGTCGGCGAGGAAGCGGAGATAGTCGGGTTCCGCGAGACGCGCAAGACGGTAGTGACAGGCGTCGAAATGTTCAAGAAGCAATTGGACGAAGGGATGGCGGGCGACAACGCGGGACTGTTGCTGCGTGGCATTGCGAAAGAAGATGTCGAGCGCGGCATGGTGCTGGCGAAGGGTGGGTCGATTACTCCGCACACCAAGTTCAAGGCGGAAGTTTACATTCTGACGAAGGAAGAAGGCGGGCGGCATACGCCGTTCTTTAAAGGATATCGTCCGCAGTTTTATTTGCGAACGACGGACGTCACCGGGATTGCGGAGTTGCCGGAAGGCACGGAGATGGTGATGCCGGGAGACAACGTGAGCCTGGTGATTGAACTGATCACTCCGGTCGCGATGGAAAAGGGACTGCGATTCGCCATTCGTGAAGGCGGCCACACGGTCGGCGCCGGCACGATCGCGGAAATTATTAAGTAGTTGCAAATGTGGCGCGGGCGCCCTCGCCCGCGTGCATGCAGCAGACAAGAACGCCGCGCGGGCGAGGGCGCCCGCGCCACATGAACAAGGTCAGGGAGTGAGCAATGCCCCGAGAGATTATTACGTTGCAGTGTGGTGATTGCAAAGAGCGGAACTATTCGAAGACCAAGAACCGCAAGACGACACCGGATCGTTTGGAACTGAAGAAGTTCTGCAGTCGGTGCCGCAAGCACACGCCGCATAAAGAAGTGAAGTAATTTGTAATTGATGATTTGTGATTTGTAATTGAAAGCCAGGGTACCAAAAGGTTTTGGTTTCAAATTACCTATTACAAATTCCCCAATTACCAATTGGTTTTTAGGGGCGTAAGCTCAACGGTTAAACTGTCGGTCTCCAAAACCGAACTTGGGGGTTCGAATCCCTCCGCCCCTGCCAGAATTAAGGGTAAAGCCGAGGGCGAAGTCGAGTTCTCTGCAGCAGTCGAGGAAAGCGGGAAGTTATGGCAACAGCCGTAGAACAAAACGCGATTACCAGCACGTTGCGATCCTGGCCGGAACGCATCAAGTCTTTTTACAGCGACGTTCGCACGGAGATGAAGAAGGTCACCTCTCCTTCGCGCAAGGAAGTCCAGGCAACGACTACGGTGGTGATCATCACTGTGTTTCTGTTTGCGTTTTATTTCTGGCTGGTGGATTTGGCGATCAGCAACACGCTGGAGCGAATGTTGCATTATTTCTCGCGTCGTTAGGCAGCGAGCGAAAGAAGCGATTGAATGCCGGATACGGATTCGAATACGGGTACTAACAAAGAGAAAAACGATAGCGCAGCTGCGGCGAGCGTTGGCCAAGATGGCCAGCAGACGCCACCCGCGGAGCCAGTTGCGGGCGGCGAGTCTGCGCGCAATCCGAATATGAAGTGGTACATCATCCACGCCTATTCGGGATTCGAGCGCAAGGTTCGGGAGTCGCTCGAGTCGCGGGTGCAGGCTTTCGGTTTGCAGGACAAGATTGGCAAGGTACTGATTCCGACCGAGTCGGTCACCGAAGTCCGAGGCGGCAAGAAATATACCTCGGAGCGCATGTTCTATCCCGGCTACGTGCTGGTCGAAATGGACATGGATGACCATGTCTGGCACGTCGTGAAGTCGACTCCGAGGGTAACCGGATTTGTAGGTACCGGCCAACAGCCGACTCCGTTGTCGGAAGAAGAAGTCAATCACATTGTTTATAAAGTGGCTGACAGCCGGGAGAAGCCGAAGCTCAAGGTCAAGTTTGAAAAGGGTGAGACGGTACGTATCGGCGAGGGCCCGTTTGCCACATTTACGGGCGTCGTCGATGACGTAAATGAGGATCGTGAGACTTTGAAGGTGATGGTCACGATCTTTGGGCGCTCGACTCCAGTGGAGTTGGAGTTTGGGCAGGTGGAGAAGGTGGCATAACGACATTCATGTAGAGACGCGGCTCGCCGCGTCTGAGTAGAGAGAAGAAAACCAGGCGGTAAAGCGCTGAGCCTAAAATCCTAGACTCGGCGTTGAATTAAATAAGGTACGGGAAAGGCATCATGGCTAAGAAAGCGACAGGATCGGTAAAGTTGCAGATTGCGGCGGGCAAGGCTACGCCAGCTCCTCCGGTAGGACCGGCGCTTGGGCAGGCGCAGGTCAACATTATGGAGTTCTGCAAGCAGTTCAACGCGCGGACTTCACAAAAAGAATTGGAAGGGCTGATCGTTCCGGTCGTGATCACGGTCTACAGCGACCGCTCGTTTACGTTTATCACCAAGACGCCGCCGGCATCGGTATTGCTGAAGCGCGCGGCGGGAATTGCCAAGGGATCCGGAGCTCCCAACAAGGATAAAGTTGGGAAGGTGACACTGAAACAGGTTGAGGACATCGCGAAGCAGAAGATGCCCGATCTGAACGCTGCGTCGGTCGATGCGGCGATCAAGAGCGTGCGCGGCACGGCGCGGTCGATGGGAATTGACGTGGTGGGGTAGAGATCTGCCTGCCCTTCGGAGCAGGCGGGGCGGACGAATGCGTCCGTCCCCACGTGAGTTTTGTTGGTCACAAATACTACGGCTCTTCGGAACAGCGAATAGCGGTGGGAGACTGAGGGGAATATGAAGAGGTCAGGGAAGAATATTGAGAAGTCGCGCAAGGCGGTTGAAGCGCGGCCGTATACGCTGCAGGAAGCGGTTCCGCTTCTGCAGAAAGTAAAATACGCGAAATTCGACGAGACGGTCGAAGTGACGTTACGACTGGGCGTCGATCCCAAACATGCCGACCAGATGGTGCGGGGCACGGTCGTGCTTCCTCATGGACTCGGCAAATCGAAGAAAGTTCTCGTGATTGCCAGTGGTGAGAAGGTTCGCGAGGCCGAGGCTGCGGGTGCGGATTTTGTTGGCGGCGAAGATATGGTCGAGAAAATCACGAAAGAAAACTGGACCGACTTCGACGCGTTGATCGCCACTCCAGACATGATGAAGTCGGTGGGCCGTCTGGGTAAGGTTCTCGGACCGAAGGGGTTGATGCCGAATCCGAAGACTGGCACGGTCACGATGGATGTCGCGAAGGCTGTGCAGGAAGTCAAAGCCGGCAAGGTCGAGTTCCGTACCGACAAGACAGCGCTGGTGCATGTGCCGGTGGGAAAGATTTCTTTCACGCCGGATAAGCTGATCGATAATGCAACCGTGCTGATTACCAGCGTGATCAAGGCTAAGCCATCCGTCGCCAAGGGCAAGTACATTAAGGCCTGCTATTTGAGTTCGAGCATGGGTCCGGGGATCTCGCTGGATACGACTCCGATTGAAGTTGCGGCCAAGGCATAGGTTTCGACAATGCTTGCGGGCTTTGCCCGGCGCGGCGGACGAATGCGTCCGTCACAACGTGAGTTTTTGAAAGGGACTATATATGGCGGTTACTCGAGCTAAGAAAGTTGCGCAGGTAGAGACGTTGGGTGGTGAGCTCAAGAATGCTTCGAGCATGATTGTTGCCACGTATTCCAAGCTGACGGTTACGCAGGATTTCGAATTGCGCAAGGCGTTGCGTCCAACTGGGGCGAAGTATCGCGTTGTGAAGAACACTTTGGCGGAGCGAGCCGGCAAGGGCACGAAGGTCGAGGAGGCGCTGAAGAATCTTCAGGGTGTGACCTCGATTGCCTACACGGCGGGCGATCCGGTGGCGCTGGCCAAGGCCCTGGCGAAGTACGTCAAAGACAATCCGGAATTCAGCTTCAAGGCGGGAGTAGTCGAAGGCAAAGTGATTTCGGTCAAAGAGATCGAATCGCTCGCGACCATGCCGTCGAAGGAAGAGCTGTATTCGAAGTTACTGTTCTTGCTGAATGCTCCAGCGCAGCGTCTGGTTACGACGATGAATGCGGTGGGACGGGATCTGGCGGTGGTGATCGGCCAGGGCGTGGAGCAGAAAAAGTTTAAAGAAGCATAAGCCTCTAGTGGAGAGACGGGCGTCCTCGCCCGTCCACGATGAGGCGACCGGGCGAGGACGCCCGGTACTCCACCAAAAAGGTTCGGGTCGGCGAGAGCTGACCGAAAAAGATTGATCTGTCGCAAGGCTCGGGGTGGCGCGGTCTGAAGTTCGGGCGTTGTCTGGCGCTGGAATGGATGGCCCGGTCGCACTGGAAACCGAGTTGAGCGATGGTGAAATCGCAAATCTTACACAAAGCGGAGAGTTTCACATGGCGGATCTACAGCAGTTGGAAGAGTCGATTGTTGCCCTGTCGTTGCTGGAAGCGGCAGAACTTGTAAAGAAGCTGGAATCGCGCTTGGGCGTTTCGGCGGCGGCAGCGGCCCCGGTGATGGTTGCCGGCGGTGCAGCGGCGGGTGCGGCAGCTCCGGCCGAAGAAAAGACCGAATTCACGGTCGTCCTGAAAGAAGTTGGAGCCAATAAGATCAACGTAATCAAGGCGGTACGTGAAGTCACCAGCCTTGGCCTGAAAGAGGCGAAGGATCTGGTTGACGGCGCTCCGAAGAGCATCAAGGAAGGTGTCTCGAAGGAAGAAGCCGAGACAATCAAGAAGAAGTTCACCGAAGCAGGCGCGGTCGTCGAAGTTAAATAGGTTAAATAGTTTGTGCAGTGTGGGGCGGTTGTTGCATGCGTTGGGGCTCTGCCCAGTTACACGTGAGTAGGGAAACCGACCCCACCTGCAATTATTTGACCGAACCGCTAGCTGAATCCTAGTGAGTGGTGTTAGTATCTAATAAATAACCCGCTTATCCTGGCTTCACTGCGAGGCGACGGCGACCCGCATCCTCCAAATCGACCCAGGAAGCGGAACGGAAAAGGGTCGCTGGAACGATATTTTGGCAGCCGGTCCCGCGGGCGGCGGGACGGAAACAGGCCTTTGAACTGGCACGGAATTTTACAAGTTACTCAAGAGTAAGCGTCGCACGTGGCGCCCGCGGACAGGTTTGTCCCTGCGGGGGCCTGTCGCTTTTTTCCGCGCGTTCCGCTCATCGGAAGTAGAAGTAGCAGCAATTTTGTGGCGCCGCAGTTTGCGTCCCTCATTCCGCTTGTACTGCAGCCCCAGGCTGCCTGAAAGCAGGAGTTCCTGAGCATGACAAAGCACAATATACACCGCAAGCGTTTCGATTTTTCCAAGATTCCAGCAACCATCCAGATTCCGAACCTGATCGAGGTTCAGAAGCGCTCCTATGATCGCTTCCTGCAGATGGACAAACTGCCGAGTGAGCGCGAAGACGGCGGACTGCAGGCAGTGTTTCAGTCGGTCTTTCCGATTACCGACTTCCGCAATGTTTCGCAGCTCGAGTTTGTTGACTTCGCGATTGGCAACTGGGAGTGCAAGTGCGGCCACTTGAAAGGCCTCCATCACCTGCGCACCACTTGCAAGAACTGCGGATCGACGGTGATCACGGACCCGTTTCATCCTGGCGAAGTTCTCTGCCACAAGTGCGGCACCTACAACGCGAACACTCCCGATTTCTGCAACAAGTGCGGCGACCCGGTCGGATTGCAACTGAAATATGACGTGGCGGAATGTGAAGAACGCGGCATGACCTACTCCGCGCCCCTCAAGGTCACGATGCGGCTGACCATTTGGGACAAGGACGAAGCGGGCAATCGTTCGATCCGCGACATAAAAGAGCAGGAAGTTTTCTTCGGCGATGTGCCGCTGATGACGCAGAATGGCACGTTTATTATTAACGGCACGGAACGAGTAATCGTCAGTCAGTTGCACCGCTCGCCTGGCGTGTTCTTCGAGACGGCCGCGAACCGCACATACTTCCTGGGAAAAATCATTCCCTACCGCGGATCGTGGGTTGAATTCGAATACGACCAGAAAAACGTTCTGTACGTGCGCATCGATCGCAAGCGCAAGTTCCTGGGCACGATTTTCCTGCGTGCCTTGGGCCTGCGCTCGGGCGAAGATATTCTCAAAACTTTCTATACGACGGATCGTCTGGTTGTCCGCGACAAGAAGCTGTTCTGGACTCTGGATCCGGCGAGCGAAAAGCCCACGAACCTGCTTGGCATGAAGCTGGCGCACAGCATCAAGTCGAAGTCGGGCGACGAAGTCGCGCACTCCGGCCGCAAGATCAGTATTGCCATTCTGAAGGAGATTCAAAAAGCGAAGGTCAGCGAGATCGAAGTGGACATGACCGATCTCGAAGGAGCGTGGGCGGCGAGCGACATCGTCGACACCACGACCGGCGAAGTTCTGCTAGAGGCCAACTCGGAAATCACGGCCGACAAAGTATCGAAGATTCTGGAATCGGGCGTTGTCGAGATGACCGTCTTCTTTCCGGAGCGCGACGATGTTGGCACGGTGATCAGCCAGACGCTGCGCCGCGATTCGGTGGTCAGCCCTTCGGAAGCGCTGATTGAAATCTATCGCAAGCTACGTCCCGGTGACCCTCCGACGCTGGATACGGCGACGGCATTGTTCCAGGGCATGTTCTTCGACCCGCGGAAGTACGATTTCTCGCGCGTGGGTCGACTGAAGTTCAACATCAAGCTGTTCGAAAACCAGGAGGCGACAAGTCTCGATCAGCGAACGCTTGATCCTAATGACTTTTACGCAACGATCAAATACCTGCTGAAGTTGCGCAAGAATATCGGCGCGGTCGACGACATCGATCACCTGGGCAACCGGCGCGTGCGAGCGGTTGGGGAGTTGCTTGAGAACCAGTTCCGCATCGGCCTGGTCCGCATGGAACGGGCAATAAAAGAAAAGATGTCCGTGTACCAGGAAATGTCGACGGCGATGCCGCACGACTTGGTCAACGCGAAGCCGGTGATGGCCGCGATCCGCGAATTTTTCGGATCGTCGCAGCTGTCGCAGTTCATGGATCAGACGAACCCGCTGTCGGAAATTACGCACAAGCGGCGTCTGTCGGCCCTTGGGCCGGGCGGCCTGTCGCGTGAACGTGCTGGATTCGAAGTTCGCGACGTCCACCCGACGCATTATGGACGCATCTGTCCGATTGAAACGCCGGAAGGTCCCAACATTGGACTGATTTCGTCATTGAGCTGCTTTGCGCGAATTAACGACTACGGTTTTATCGAGTCTCCGTATCGCAAGGTGAAGAACGCGCGCGTGGTCGATTACGTCATCGTCGTGAACGCCGGTGACAGTAGCTACAAAGTCGGCGACTACGCCGAGAAAAGTGAGATGGAGAAGGTCAACGCTGATCTCAAAGAACGGCGCAAGAAGCCGGTCGAGGTCGAGCCCTTCTCATTCTATCTCTCCGCATGGGAAGAAGACCGTCACACCATTGCGCAGGCAAACATTGAACTGGACGACAAGGGCCGCATCGCGGGCGAGCTAGTCAATGCTCGTAAGGCAGGCAACTTCGTGCTGGTGAATCGCGATGAAGTGGACTACGTCGACGTCAGCCCGAAGCAGCTCGTTTCGGTCGCCGCATCACTGGTGCCGTTCCTTGAACACGACGACGCGAACCGCGCTTTGATGGGCGCGAACATGCAACGTCAGTCGGTGCCCTTGCTCCGTGCTCAGGCTCCGATTGTGGGAACTGGAATGGAAGGCGTTACCGCGCGCGATTCGGGCGCGGTGATCCTGGCAAAGCGTAACGGAATCATCGATTCCGTCGATTCCGAACGCATTATTGTTCGCGTCGAGGGCGAGCATCATCCGATGCAGCTTTCGCGTGAGGTGGGCAGCGACATTTATCAGCTTACGAAGTTCAAGCGCTCGAACCAGAACACCTGCATCAACCAGAAGCCGATCGTGAAGAAAGGCCAACGGGTGGTTAAGGGACAAGTGATTGCCGACGGACCGTGCACTGACTTCGGCGAGTTGGCTCTGGGACGCAACGTGCTGGTCGCGTTCATGCCGTGGCGCGGATACAACTTCGAAGACGCAATCCTCGTTTCGGAAAAGATGGTGAAAGAGGATTACTACACCTCCGTCCACATCGAGGAGTTCGAACTCGAAGCTCGTGACACGAAGCTGGGACCCGAGGAAGTGACGCGCGACATCCCGAACGTCAGCGAATCGACGCTGCGTAATCTGGACGAGGCGGGAGTAATCCGCATCGGCGCCGGCATCAAGCAGGGCGACATCATCGTCGGCAAAGTTACGCCGAAGGGTGAAACCCAATTGACTCCGGAAGAGAAATTATTGCGCGCGATCTTCGGCGAAAAGGCTGGCGATGTGCGCGATGCTTCGCTCTACTGCCCGCCCGGAATCGAAGGCATCGTGGTTGACGTGAAGATCTTCTCGCGTAAAGGACAAGAGAAGGATGAGCGCGCTAAGGCGATCGAAGCGAATCAGATTGCAAAACTCGAAAAGAACTTGTCGGATGAAATCCGCATTCTGACCGATGAGCGTCTGAAGCGTCTGGAAGGCCTGCTGGGTGGCAAAGAAGTGCAGGCTGATCTGCACGACGAGCGCACCAACAAACGCCTTCTGACCAAGGACACGACTCTCGACCGCGACGCCATCGAGCGCATTTCGACCCGCAACTTGAAACGCATCAAGTACGCCGACAAGGATCCGCGGGTGAATGAGCAGATCGACGAGATCGAGGAAATGACCTCGCGGCAGATCGACGTGCTCAAGAAGATTGTCAACGAAAAGAAAGACAAGCTGACCAAGGGCGATGAACTGCCACCGGGCGTGATCAAGCTGGTGAAAGTCTACATCGCCATGAAGCGCAAGCTCAGCGTCGGCGACAAGATGGCCGGACGTCACGGAAATAAGGGCGTGATCGCGCGCATTCTGCCCGAAGAGGATATGCCGTATCTCGAGGATGGAACGCCGGTTGAGATCGTCCTGAACCCGCTCGGCGTGCCCAGTCGTATGAACGTGGGACAGATTCTTGAAACCCACCTCGGATGGGCAGGCTATGAACTAGGGCAGAAGATCGGCGAATTGCTGAAGCAGAACACTCGCACGGAAGCGATCCGCCGCGATCTGAAGACCTTGTTCAAAGACACGGTGCTCGCGGACACCATTTCCGAGATGAGTGAAGATGAGCTCGAAGCTTTAGCTCCGACGCTGAAGAAGGGCGTATTCATGGGATCCGCCGTATTCGACGGCGCCCGGGAAACGGAAATCAAAGCGTTGCTTTCGAGCGCGGGACTGCCCACCTCTGGCAAGACGAGTTTGCGCGATGGTATGACGGGCGAGATTTTCGAACAGCCCGTCACCGTCGGCTACATCTACATGTTGAAGCTGTCTCACCTGGTGGACGACAAGATTCACGCGCGTTCCATCGGGCCGTACTCGCTGATCACACAGCAACCGCTGGGTGGCAAGGCGCAGTTTGGAGGCCAGCGCTTCGGGGAGATGGAAGTCTGGGCTCTGGAAGCGTACGGCGCGGCGTTCATCCTGCAAGAGTTGCTGACGGCGAAGTCTGACGACGTTTACGGGCGCACCAAAATCTACGAGGCCATCGTCAAAGGCGAGGCCGCGATGGAGCCGGGCGTTCCGGAATCGTTCAACGTACTGATTCGCGAATTGCAGGCGCTTTGCCTGGATGTCGAATTGATCAAGGCCACGGAGAAGAAGCCCGTGGCCGTAGCAGCGGACTAAGAGCAGTTCCCGGTTCTCAGTGCTCAGTTCTCAGTGGTTGAGAGCGAGTAAGACTCAGGGCCGGGAGATGCTCCAAGAGTTCGGAAGCAAAGTTTTAAACAATTAGCCGCCGCGGCATTCGCTCTCAGCGTCGCGATACGGCAAAGCTCAAACCGGTTTTTCCTTCTCGCTGAAAACGAGAACTGAGAACCGGGAACTGAGAACTGAAGTCGAGGGCCGCTGGTGGGCGCGTAAGATCCACAGGAAAGCGGAGGAACATGTTTCGTTCGAGCCCGTTCGATATGGCAAATCCGGTGGCTGACTTTGATGCGATCCGTATCAGCTTGGCGTCCCCGGAGAAAATCCGGAGCTGGTCGCATGGAGAAGTGACCAAGCCCGAAACGATCAACTACCGAACCTTCAAGCCGGAGCGCGATGGCCTGTTCTGCGCGCGAATCTTCGGCCCAGTCACCGACTGGGAGTGCCTCTGCGGCAAGTACAAGCGCATGAAGCATCGCGGCGTGATCTGCGATAAGTGCGGCGTGGAAGTCACGCTGTCGAAAGTTCGCCGCGAGCGTCTCGGGCACATCGAGCTGGCTTCGCCTTGCTCCCACGTGTGGTTCTTCAAGGGCTTGCCCAGTCGCATCGGGCATCTGCTCGACATTTCGCTGCGCGATTTGGAAGCGATTCTGTACTTCGAGGCCTATGTGGTCGTCGATCCCGGCGACTCTCCGGTAAAAGAGCGCGAGGTGATCAAGGACGAAGCGAAGTATCGCGAACTTGATCAGCAATACCGCCCCGCCGGCTTCAAGGCCATGATGGGCGCGGAAGCGATCAAGGAACTCCTCAAGCGCATCGAAGTTGATTCGCTCTCCGGCGAACTGCGCGAGAAGATGAAGCACGAAACCTCGCTGCAGAAACGCCTGAAGTATGCCAAGCGCCTGAAGGTGGTCGAGGCTTTCCGCAAGAGCGGCAATAAGCCGCAATGGATGATCCTGGACGTGCTGCCCGTGATTCCACCCGAGCTGCGCCCCCTGGTTCCTCTGGATGGCGGACGTTTCGCCACCTCCGATCTGAACGACCTTTATCGCCGCGTCATCAACCGCAACAACCGGTTGAAGAAGCTGATGGACCTGCACGCTCCCGAAGTCATCGTGCGCAACGAGAAGCGCATGCTGCAGGAAGCGGTCGACGCCCTGTTCGACAACGGACGCCGCGGTCGCGTGCTTCGCGGCGCCAACAATCGCCCTCTAAAGTCGCTGTCCGACACGCTCAAAGGCAAGCAGGGACGCTTCCGCCAGAACCTGCTCGGCAAGCGCGTCGATTACTCCGGACGCTCGGTAATCGTCGTCGGCCCCGAACTCAAGTTGCACCAGTGCGGATTGCCGAAGAAGATGGCGCTCGAGTTGTTCAAGCCGTTCATCTATCACCGTCTGGAGCAGACGGGTAACTGCACCACCATCAAGCAGGCCAAAGAAATGGTGGAGCAGCAGGAACCGATCGTCTGGGACATTCTGGAAGAGGTCATCAAAGACCATCCGGTAATGCTGAACCGCGCTCCTACGCTCCATCGCCTCGGCATTCAGGCGTTTGAGCCGGTGCTTGTCGAAGGCAAGGCGATCAAGATCCACCCGCTGGTTTGTACCGCATTCAACGCGGACTTCGACGGCGACCAGATGGCGGTGCACATTCCGCTTTCGCCCGAGGCTCAGGTGGAAGCCAGCGTTCTGATGCTCTCTTCGCACAACATCCTGTCGCCGGCGTCAGGACAGCCCATTACTGTTCCTACGCAGGACATGGTGCTCGGTCTCTACTATCTGACCAAAGCGAAGCCGGGGGCGAAGGGCGAAGGTCGTTCGTTCGCCAACATTGACGAGGTCGTGATCGCGCTCGAAATGGGTGAGGTGGAAACGCTCACCCCGATTCGCCTGCGTTATACCGGCGAAGTGATTGACCTCACGCAGGCCTATGACGATCAGGATGTGAACCACACCGAACCGGTGCACATTGAACGCGAGTTCCTGAATACGACCGTTGGCCGCGCCATCCTTAACGACCATCTGCCGAAGGCGGTGCCTGGCGTCAACGTGAGCATGCCGTACATTAACGGCTTGCTCAAAAAGAAGGGCGTCGGGCAGTTGGTGAATTACTGCTACCTGCGATTCGGCCTCGAAGTGACGGTCAAGATGCTCGACGAGATCAAGTCTCTTGGCTTCAAGTATGCTACCCGCGCTGGGTTGTCGATCGGCATCGATGACATGGTCATCCCCGACAACAAGAAGACGCTGGTGAAGGACGCTGACAAACAGGTTATCGCGGTGCAGCAGCAATACCTGGACGGCGCGATCACTAACGGCGAACGCTACAACAAGGTCATCGAAATCTGGTCAGCCATCACGGAAAAAGTTGCCGATGAAATGTTTGGCCAGATGCAACGGAGGGATAAGGAAGGCCAGCTGAATCCGATTTACGTCATGGCTGACTCCGGCGCTCGCGGATCGAAACAGCAGATTCGTCAGCTCTCCGGCATGCGCGGTTTGATGGCAAAGCCCACGGGTGAAATTATCGAGACGCCAATCACGGCGAACTTCCGTGAAGGATTGACGGTACTCGAATACTTCATCTCGACGCACGGCGCTCGCAAGGGATTGGCCGATACCGCTCTGAAGACCGCCGACTCGGGTTACCTGACCCGCCGTCTGGTTGACGTCGCACAAGACGTGATCATCAGCGAATACGACTGCGGCACCGTCGACGGAATTTTCGTCTCCGGTATCGTCGAAGCCGGCGAGATCATCGAGCCGTTGCGCGACCGTATTGTCGGCCGCGTGTCGCTCGAGAAGATCAAGGATTACGAGGGTCAAGTCGTCGTCGATGTCAACCAGGAGATCACCGAAGATCTGGCAGGCGCGATTCAGGCTGCTGGAATCGAGCGCGTAAAAATTCGCTCGGTGCTCACCTGCGAATCGAAGCGCGGCGTTTGCGTGATGTGCTACGGACGCAATCTCGCCTCCGGCCGTCTCGTCGAACTCGGCGAGGCTACCGGCGTGATCGCGGCGCAGTCCATCGGCGAACCTGGAACGCAGCTCACTATGCGCACCTTCCACATCGGTGGTACGGCATCGCGAGTTTCGGAACAGTCGCGCCTGGATGCCAAGACCAACGGTACCGTTCGCTTCATTAACTTGCAGACTGTGAAGTCGAAGACTGGCGATCTTGTGGTCATGAATCGCCAGGGCTCGATCGCGGTCGTCGACGAAAAGGGTCGCGAACGCGAGCGCTACGCTGTCGTGTACGGCGCCAAGGTGAAAGTTGCCGAAGGAGGTCCGGTCACGCTCGGCGAGGCTCTTGTCGAGTGGGATCCTTACACTTTCGCCATCCTCACCGAAATTGGTGGCACGGCGCAGTTCAAGGATCTGCAGGAAGGCATCACGCTGAACGAAGAAGTGGATGAAGTCACGGGCCTGTCGCGCCACGTGGTGACGGATTCACCCGACGAGAAGCGTCAGCCGGCGATTGTGATCAAAGGCAAGGCGAGCAAGCGCTACCTGATGCCATCGCATGCTCACCTCATGGTGCAGGACGGAGACACGGTGTTTCCGGGCGACGTGCTGGCGAAGATCCCGCGCGAAACGACCAAGACCAAGGACATCACGGGCGGTCTGCCGCGTGTTGTCGAATTGTTCGAGGCCCGCAAACCGCGCGAAACCGCCGTCATTAGCGAAATCGATGGCGTGGTCCGCTTCGGCGAGGTGGCCAAAGGACAGCGCAAACTCTACGTGGCTGCCGATAACGGCACGGAGAAGGAATATTCCGTACCGCGCGGCGTCCACATCAACGTGCAGGAAGGCGAGCGCGTAAAGGCGGGCGAACCGCTCATGGATGGACCGCTCAACCCGCACGACATTCTGGCCGTGCTCGGCGAAAAAGAGCTGCAGTCTTACCTGGTCAACGAAATCCAGGAAGTCTATCGGCTCCAGGGCGTGAACATTTCGGACAAGCACATCGAAGTGATCGTCCGCCAGATGATGCGCTGGGTGAAGGTTGAAGACGTCGGCGATACTCAGTTCCTCCTCGAACAGCAAGTGGATAAGTTCCGCTTCCACGAGGAGAACGAGCGTGCAATTGCGAACGGCGGCAAACCAGCCACTGGACGCCCGTTGCTGCTCGGTATCACGAAGGCGTCGCTCTCCACCGACTCGTTTATCTCCGCTGCTTCCTTCCAGGAGACAACGCGTGTGCTGACCGAAGCTTCCATTCAGGGAGCCGTCGATCATCTGCGCGGGCTGAAAGAAAACGTGATCGTGGGTCGCTTGATTCCCGCCGGCACCGGCATGGAGTATTACCGCAACGTGCGTCTCTCCCCGGAAATGGAAGAGGCGGCGAGCAAGGTGCAAGAGGAAGTCTCGCAAGCCTACGAAGATGCCGAGCGGGCGCTCGAGCTCATGCGGCATGAAGGCGAAACCGAAGAACTCGCGGCAGAGTAGCCAGAAAGGAATCAAGGCAGGGGCGATGCAAGTCGCTCCTGCCTTTTGCTCGTGCGTTGACGGAGCTCCCCGGTCCCTCCGAAGCGCAACTCCGTAGCCGCCCCGAGTAGCGCAGGAACACGAAATTCGCTATAAAATGACCCTTAACTGGACGACGGTTTCTTGACGCCAATGTCTTTAGCACTGGAAACACAGCGCCTGGCTGGGCAGCCTCAGGATCCGAACCTCAAGCCGGAGCCTCTTCCTGGGGCACTGGTGTTGGCGCCGGCACTGGGCCGCTTCTGGCGCCTGTTCCGCTTGTCGATCTGGCGCGCCTTTGAGCACGATGCTTTTGGCACTGCCAAAGCCTCGGCCTATTCCTCCATCTTCACTTTCTTCCCGGCCTTGCTGGTGCTGGGCGCCGTTCTCGCTACCATAAGCCGCGGGCAAGTCTACCTGCGTGAGATCTCGTATGCCCTGGGCACCATCTTGCCAGCGGGCAGTTCCACCGTTCTCTCCTATCTCAGAAGCACTACGGATCGCCCAGTGGGGCTGCTTATCTCCACGTCGCTGCTTACGATCTGGAGCGCTTCCGGCGTCATCATCACGTGGATGGACGGTTTCCGCCGTGCCTACCAGCTACCCAAGACCTGGGGAATCGTGCAGGAGCGCTTCATTGCGATTTCGCTGGTGTTGATGGCGGGCATACCCATGACGTTTTCGACCATTCTCGTCGCCTTCGGCAGCCGCATTGAGACGCGGGTTCTCTTCCACATCGGGCACGAATTCGGACCTCTAATTCTGCTCTTGTGGGGAGCGATCCGCTGGGCCATTGCGATCCTGACCAGCATTGCCGTGATCCAACTTATTTATCATAATGCCCTGCCTCGCACCCAGCCGTGGCACACTGTTTTGCCGGGCGCGGTTCTGGCCACCGCCATGTGGCTGATTTCCACGGCATTATTTGGAGTGTATCTGCAGCACTATGCCGACTACAGCGTCATCTACGGCTCGCTGGGAGTGGGTATCGCACTGCTGCTCTGGATGTATCTGATCTCGCTCGTGGTGCTGATTGGCGCCGAATTCAATGCCATGTTATTTCCTCGCGGTCTGGTGAAAGCTCCGCCTTCTCGCGTGGAGGCCGTCGCTGGCTAACTCGCTAATGCCAGATGACAGATCATAAGTGCCCGATGATGACGTCAGGCTCCAGCAGCGATGCGGCGAACAACTCCTTCGTCGAATTCCGTGATGATTCCCTGGAACCGGCTGTCCGCGGCTTTCTGCACTTGCCCGCGAATCCCAATGGCGACGCGCTGATCCTGACTCACGGAGCGGGTTCCAATTGCTCGGCTCCTCTGCTGGCGGCGCTCAGCGAAACTTTTGCCGGACATGGCTATGTCGTCTTGCGCTGCGATCTTCCCTTCCGTCAGGAGCGGCGCACTGGACCGCCGTTTCCAGGCAATGCGGAGCGCGATCGTGCCGGACTGCACAATGCGGTTGCGGTTATGCGCAGGCAGGTAACGGGACGCGTATTTCTTGGCGGCCACTCTTACGGTGGCCGGCAGGCGACGATGCTTTGCGCTTCTCAGCCACAGTTGGTATCTGGACTGTTGCTGCTTTCGTATCCTTTGCATCCGCCGCGTAAGCCGATACACTTACGGATTCAGCATCTCCCCAATCTGCGCACGCCGAGTTTATTTGTGCACGGAACTCGCGACCCGTTTGGAAGTCCCGAAGAGATCGCGAACGCATCGCAACTGATTCCAGCCAAAACCGGGTTAATGGAAGTGGGAGGCGGGGGTCACGATTTGGGTTTCAAGGGGAACGCGCAAGCGAAGGAACTCTTCGCAAGCATCTTAGCCCGATTTGGAGAGATGTTTGGCTAGACCGGTGTGGCGCGAGCAACTCAATTTACCCATCCTGATTTCGATCCGCCGTTTGTTTTGTCGTTATCGTCGGGGGGGATGTAGTTACCGTGCTCGTCGAAAGTGACTTTTCGGTCGTGATCTCTCATGTAGACTTCAAATTTTCTCGCCGCCCGCTTCCGCTTCCACCGATAGTAGGAGTTGCGCACTCCGAAATAGCGTTCAGACGCCGCATAACTCATGCCGCGAGAAGGCATGAACTTCACCCATAAGAAGCCAAAAAACAATCCGCCGAGATGAGCGAAAACGGCGACTCCTCCTTGCGACGGCTCAAAGACCGCGATGATCGCGACCACGACCCAGATGCCGACCAGATACTTAGCCTTGATCCTGAAGGGCAGCGGAAACAGAAACATTTCCTGATCGGCATAAATAATTCCGAAAGCCATCAGGAGGCCAAAAATACCTCCGGAGGCGCCCATGGTTTCGGTGCCCGGGTCCATCCCAAGAAAATGAGTGTAGGAAACGGCAATGGTCACCAAAGCCGCGCCCACAACGCAGAATGTGTAGCACTCTATGAATCGTCGCGGCCCCCAATCGCGCTCCAGGTAGGCGCCAATAAACCAGAGGGTGAGCATGTTGAAAAAGACGTGACTGAAGTTGGCGTGGAGCAGCGAATAAGTAACCAACTGCCACACTTGACCATGCATCACGTCAATCGGGATCAGAGCGAACCACTCGCGCATCAGAGGGACCGCGCTGCGCGAGAACAAAGGCACTACTTTCTGAAACAGGTAGATCCCGGTGCACGTCAGAATGATGCGCTTCACCCATCCTTCGAATGGAGGGAAGCTGAACGAAATGGTTTGTCCGCGACTCATTTGGAATCCATGTTTCAAGGTTTCAGAGTTACTTTCAGAGCTACAAGGACCCGCTGCCGTAGTTTTAACTCCGAAACTTTGAAACCCTGAAACTCGCGTGGTCCTTAAGTTGTCTTTTATCTTTCCGGTTCGGGCACAACCGGCAGACTGCGATGTCCGGCCGCATCCACCGCTCGTACCCCGAATATCACATTATCCTTCGAAACCGTCTGGGTTGCACGCGTGCCCGTACCCGCCGTCTGGACGTACTCCCAATCCGCAGCGGTTGTCGAGCGCCAGACGACCTCGTAGACAGCCGCGCCCACCGACGGATCCCACGTCAGAGTTGTGTCATTTGAGAGGTTCCTGGTCAACATTTTTACGTTTGCAGGAGGGGCCGGAGCTAAGGCCAGCGAGGCTAGAGTCGCCGCGTTGAGCTTCGCTACGTGCGCCACATAGTCGAAATTTACATACTTCGGCAGGTCGCCATATTCGACTCCGCTCGTGTCATCCTTGCGAACATTCTGGTGTTGACGGTCATAGTCTTCCCGAAATTCGGTGAAGCGTACGGCGGCGAAACCTTGCAGGTTGAAGGAGTAGTGGTCACCTCCGCGCAGGAAGCGATCGAGGCGGAAGATGAGAAGTGGCTTCACTCCGGCATTGTACGAGCGCCCAACATCGGCAATGTAGCGGGCCAGTTCGCGGGAAGTCGAATCGCTCTCTCCGCCGAGCGTTCGAATGCGCTTGATCTCGGCCTCGGTCGCCACCGCCGGCAGTCCTTCGGAGAACACTCGCACCACGCTCGCATCCTGTCCCGGGCCCAGGTTGCCACCGACGATGTCATTGTTCAGGACGGCTTCGATTTTCCATCCCCGCTGCTTCGCCATCTGGGCGAAGTGCTTGCTGCCATTCAGGCCTTGCTCTTCTCCCGCGACCGTCAGGAAAATTATGGTTGCTGGGAATCTGAGTTTGCTCGAAGCGTGGCTTAAAAGGCGCGCGCATTCCAGACTCACCGCCGTACCGCTGCCATCGTCATTCGCTCCCGGGGCAGGGTCGGTGCCATTAAGAGTATCGCTGTTGCGGGAATCGTAATGGCCGGTGACGAGTACGATGCGATCCGCCTGTTTCGAGTCAGTGCCACGCAACACGGCATAAACATTGGTGATTTCCGTCGGTTTCGGAATGCGATCGCCGGCTTGCTCGGTAAAGGTATCGGTCTTGACCTCCAGGCAGCCGCCACAATCTTTGGAGTAGCGCTCCAACTCCGCTTTGATCCATTCCCGCGCCGCTCCAATACCTTTACCAGCTTTGATGGATTCCTCGTCCTGCGGGGAGATCGTCGAACGGTTGCCAAAGCTGACCAGTTTTTCGATGGTCCGCTGGATATGTTCTGCTGAAACTTGCCGAATCGCTTCAGCGATCTGCGGGTCAGTGTGCGGATCGGCAGCGACCCGCGGCGCGGATTGAAGTTCCCGGTCAGGTGCCATCTCCTGAGCCATGCACGGGGAAGAACCCGGCACCAGCGCCAGGGCAACCATGCCGCCTGCTACAAAGCCCTTGATGCGCCCGAAACAGGCAGGATAGGGGACGAGTTTAGAATTTTCTTGGCTAGCCACTTGACCTTTTCCTCACGAAGAACCTAAATATAACAGGGAACCCTGAACGTGGAGGAAATCATGGTGTACTGTCCTGAGTGCGAGACTGACCTCGATATCGATGAAGATGAGGTCGATGAAGGCGCGGTCGTCTCCTGCCCGGAATGCGGCACGGACTTTGAAGTTATTACGGTAAATCCGGTCGAACTCAAAATGGTCGGCGAGGACGAGATCGACGAAGACGAGGACGAAGAAGACGCCGACGAAGAAGAGGATGAGGACGAGGATTCCTGAAGAACTGTGCGCACTTCCGCGGCTTCCGGCGCTCGCTGACAGCGGTTTCGACAGTGTTGTTCCTTGTGTCTTGGCTGGCGCCCGTGAATGGTCAGGATCATTCTGCCAAGCCGAAGCCTTACGCTCTAATCTTTGGAACGGTGTGGGACCCTGACGGGCACCCGCTCTACGGGGTCAAGGTCAAAATCCGGCGGGCCAGCGACAAAGCGAACAAGGCGCGCTGGGAGCTTTATTCCAATCACACCGGCGAGTTCGCGCAGCGGCTCCCCACCGGCAAGGCGGACTACGTTGTTTGGGCGGACGTGAAGGACTATCGGCTGCCGTCGGGCAAAAAATTAAAGCCCGGCCCCGAGGTAGCCGTGCATATCGACGATGACGAGCGTTCTGACATCGGTCTTCATTTAGACTGGTAGTGGCCGCCGTGGTTAAATGGTGCGGCGGAAACGGTACATTGTCATCAAGTCATCGTTATTAAGTCGTCGTCATCCATTCATGAAAAATGCGCTGATCGTGGTTGCGAGTTCGCTGTTGGGCATCCTGCCGCTGGCTATATTGTCGGCGCCGGTCTTCGACAGTTCGACGGTGCTGGCAGCTCCGGCGCAGTTATTTGGTCGCGACACGAAAAAAGACAAGACCCGGCTGCTCACGGGCAAGGTACTCGACAATGCCGACAGTCCATTGCCGAACGCGGTTGTTTATCTCACCAACACGCACACGCGCTCGGTGAAAACCTACATCGTTGGACCGGACGGAAGCTACCGTTTCCCGGGCCTTCAACCGAGTATCGATTACGAAGTGTATGCCCAGTACAATAATCGGAAAAGCGGCACGAAAACGGTCAGCCAATTTGACGATCGCCAACAGGTTTACATCAGTCTGAAAATCAACACCAAGGCCGACGCCAAGTAAGCGTCGGAGTTTTGCGCGCCTCGGCGCACAGCCCGCGACTACTAGTTTAACGCGATCCAGGACGGCGCAAGCCCCGTCCCTACCCGAGTCTTTCCCGAACGTTGCCGTCAATCTTGCGTAACTTGCCGGGGGAAGGACCTTTCCGCTAAGTTCGAGGCGGGTTTACTGGAAGACGCTTATGCCAGTGGTGATCTCCGCTGCGGTCGTTCTGCTGGCTGCCGGAGCCGCGATCTATGCGGTCATTGTGTACAACGGACTGGTGCGCATGCGGAACGAAATCAGCCGCGCCTGGGCCAATATCGACGTTCTGCTCAAGCAACGCCACGACGAGATTCCCAACCTGGAGGCCTGCGTCAAGGGCTACATGGACCACGAGCGGCAAACACTGGAGGCGGTGACGGCGGCTCGAGCGGCATCCATGAGCGCGTCCAGCATTGCGCAGAAAGCTCAGGCCGATCTGTTGCTGACTGGCGCTCTGCGATCTTTCTTTGTGGTGGCGGAGGGCTATCCACAGCTTAAGGCAAACCAGAATTTTCTGGAGTTGCAGAAGCGCATCTCCGAGTTGGAAGAGCGAATTGCCGACCGCCGCGAGTTTTTTAACGACGACGTCAATGCCTACAACACGCGCATCGCACAAGTCCCAGATGCTTTCATGGCTCGGCTGATGAAGCTGCAGCCGCAGCAGATGTTCCGCGCAGAATCGCAGGAGCGCCAGTCGGTGGACGTGCGACTCGCACTCGCCCGCGGGCAAGTGACTACCTAACCAGGAAACCTGAAGCTCAGAGAATCGAGCGCACTACGCCGCCATCCGCTCTGAGCGCGGCGCCATTCGTCGCCGAAGAGAGCGGGCTGCACACGAAGGCTACCAACGCTGCCACTTCATCCGGTCGCGCGAAACGCCGCAGCAGAGAGCTTGGACGCATAGTGCGAAAGAACTCCGCTTCGAATTCTGCTTTTGATTTGTTCTGTGCCGTTGCCAGGCGATCGACAAACTCGCTCACGCCTTCGGAAGCCGTGGGGCCGGGCAGCACGGCATTTACGGTCACTCCGCTACCGGCGGTAGTCTCCGCCAATCCACGCGAAATCGCGAGCTGGGCAGTTTTCGTCATGCCGTAGTGAATCATCTCAGCTGGAATCTGCACCGCGGACTCACTCGAAATGAAAACGATGCGTCCCCAGTTGCGCGCCTTCATTCCGGGCAGATAGCTTCGGGACAAGCGAACGCCGCTCATGACATTGACTTCAAAAAAACGAAACCACTCTTCGTCAGGAATTTGCTCAAACGGTTTGGGATCGAAAATCCCCAGGTTATTAACGAGAATATCGACGTCGGGAAGTCGTTGAACGGCGATACGGACACCGTCGGCGCTACCCAGATTGGCGGCGAGACCCTCGACCTTAGCCCTGGGATGCGAATCTAGAATTGCTTTAATCGCTTGCTCAACCCGCTCTTCCGTTCGTCCGTTCACAATGACGTTCGCGCCCTCTTGAGCCAGCGCTTTCGCGATCGCGTGTCCGATTCCTGCGGTTGATCCTGTAACTAAAGCGCGCTTTCCATCCAGGTCCAAATTCATGCTGGTTTGGATGAAACAGGTTTCAATCTGGACTCAGACAAGAAAAAGGCCACCATTGCCGGTGGCCTTAAAACGAAGTAGAAATGTTATGCAGAAGTTAGTTGCTGTCTCCGCCAGCACGTTTCCACGAGATCAGGTCGCCGATGGTCGTGCTGTTTGAGGAGGATGAGGAAGTCGGGTGCTTGTAGGACTCGACTTCCTGACGCGACGCTTCTTCGCCGACCGCGCGGATGCTGAGACCGACTTTCTTCTCTTCCTGGTTCATCTTGATGATCTTGAAGTCGTACTCGTTGCCGGGTTCAAGATGCATCGGCTGTCCATTGCCATCGACGGCTTCGGAGTTATGACAGAGACCCTCGATGCCCTCGGCGATCTCGACAAATGCGCCGAAGTTCGCGACGCGCAGAATCTTGCCGTGGACGATGTCGCCAACGCGATGCTGGGCGAAGAACGAATCCCATACATCGGGCTGCATCTGCTTCACACCAAGCGAAAGACGCCGCTTGTCAGGCTCAATCGCCAGGATGACGGCCTTGACCTTGTCGCCTTTTTTCAAGACCTCGGAGGGATGCTTAACGCGGGTGGTCCAGCTCAGGTTGCTGACGTGGACCAGGCCGTCGATTCCGTCTTCGATTTCGATGAACGCGCCAAACTCAGTCAGGTTGCGGACTCGACCCTCGACTGTCGCTCCCACCGGATACTTGTCGTGGAGCGTATCCCAGGGGTTCGAGGCGAGTTGCCGCATGCCGAGCGAAATCCGGCGCTCGGTCGGATTAACGCTGAGCACGACGCAATCTACCTCGTCGTTGACGTTGACCAGTTTCGACGGATGCTTCATCCGTTTCGACCAGGTCATTTCGCTGACGTGGACCAGCCCTTCAATGCCCTGTTCCAGTTCGACGAAGGCTCCGTAATCGGTGACGCTGATGACGCGGCCGTGGACGTGCGCGCCCACCGGGTAACGGTGCTCGGCATCGAGCCACGGATCGGGCGTTAGCTGCTTGAAGCCGAGCGAGACGCGCTGCTTGTCTTTGTCGTACTTCAGTACTTTCACTTGTATCTGGTCACCGACGTTAACTAGATCGCGCGGGTGCGTCAGGCGTCCCCACGACATATCGGTGATGTGCAGCAGCCCATCGATTCCACCCATGTCAACAAAAGCGCCGTATTCAGTCAGGTTCTTTACGATTCCGGTAAGGACACTGCCTTCCTCGAGATGCTCCAGCGTCTTGCCGCGCTTCTCGTTCTGTTCCTCTTCGAGAAGCTGCTTGCGCGAGACGACGATGTTGCCGCGCTTTTTGTTGAGTTTGATGATGGCGACTTCCATCGTCTGGCCCTTCATGCCGTCCAGATTGCGAATCGGACGCAGGTCAACTTGCGATCCCGGCAGGAAGGCGCGCGCGCCCTGAATGTCAATGGTCAGGCCGCCCTTGATACGTTCCACGACGACGCCCTTGATCGGCTTCTTCTCGTTGTACGCGCGTTCAATTTCGTCCCACGAGCGCAGGCGCTGTGCTTTCAGGTGCGAGAGGTTGACGTAGCCCTCTTCGGTCTCGCCCTTATCGCGCATCACATCGATGTCGTCGCCGGGCTGGAATCTCGGCTTGCCCTCGTGATCGAGAGCTTCGGCGATCGGAACCATGCCTTCGGATTTCGCTCCGATATCCACGACCACGTGGGTCGCGGTCAGTTTCACTACGCGCCCTTTGATTACGTGGTCCTCGCCCACCGCTTCCTCGGTTTCAGTCTCGAAGTGTTCGAGGGCGGCGGCGAAATCGTCGCTGCCACCAGCGGCCTCGCCGGAAGAATTCTCATGCGCCTCGTTTTGAGGCGTCGCGTTTTCACGAGTTTCATTCTCATTCTGATGACCGTCATTTTGATGTAGATGACTGTCATTTGTAGGAGCGGCGGAAGCGGAGGTCTCCGCAGGTGAAGGTTGTGCGAGCTCGGGCGCGTCTAATACGGCCGGGCCGCCGGTGTGGGTATCGTGTGAAGGTGTCATGGTTTCAACGCTGGATTCAAGATTGCGGGCGGTGCTGTCGTCGAACAAATTCATAACCTCGATGTCGACGCGTAGGTACGCGACTCGTGCGGGACGTGGTGTAGCGGACTGCTGGCGTGGTCTTTAGGTTGCGTTGAGGCCGACCTGGCGGACGACCCTAGGACAATTCCAGCTGGTTCGAAACCGCGTCCAATAGGGACTCTTTGACTATAGCAACCGGTTTGGAACAGTGTCAAACCCGATTCCAGTCCAATACAAGAAATTAATCGGCGAGTCACAGTTGCGCCCTCAAGCCTCTCCGGTAGCAGCTACGTGCGTCTGGAAGTCTGCCCTCGTATCACCTTCCCAACACTGTTATCTTGAGCGGAAGATGGCGTCGTCGAAGACGGCGACCATCTGTAGTCGAAAGACCCCGTGTTCCTCGCCGCCAAAACCGGCTCCGCAGGGCGTTCTCGCGTCGCAAGCCAAGCCGTCCGCAGAACGGGATTAACGGGCCACCGTTTCTTCTGCTAACCTCCCCCCATGGATCACCTGTGGACTCCGTGGCGTTACGCGTATGTCACCGGCGCTGACCGGTTATCGGGCTGCATATTCTGCGACGCTCCCAAACAGAGCGACGAGCAGGCCCGCATCGTCCACCGCGGCGAGTATTGCTACGTTATTCTCAATACCTACCCCTACACGAATGGACATGTGATGGTCGTGCCCTACGCCCACTTGGACGAGTTGCTGAAGCTCCCCACCGATGCCGCCCACGAGATGATGGCTCTGACGCAGAAGATGGAGTCGGTTCTGCGGAAGCTCTATGTGCCCGACGGCATCAACCTCGGCATGAATATTGGGAAGGCCGCCGGAGCAGGCGTGGCCGAGCACATTCACATGCACATTCTCCCACGCTGGGTGGCGGACGCGAATTTTGTCAGCGTGATCGGAGAGACGCGGGTGCTGCCGGAGACGCTGGATGTGACTTGGGAGAGGATACGGAAAGCATTTGTAATTGGCAATTTGTAATTGGTAATCTTAAGCCGCACGCATCGGAAGAAGGCTATGCATCTGCCACCACATCCAGTTTGGTTCTGGCTGATCTTGTTATCGCCGCTTATTATTTGGCTAACCCTGTGGATCGTCGCGCAGAACCCCAAGGTGTCGCTCAAACCGCTTAGGCCGTGGCTTATGGCTGGAACCATCCTGTTCCTTGTGCCGTACGTCTTTCTTGACGTTTCTCCGACGGGCGGCAATAGGGCAGCGCGCCTCATGGTCCAAGCGGCCTTCTACACCTGTTTGTGTGTACAAGCTTGGCTCCAGAGACGCTACATGTTCGAAACGCTGCGCTCGCCCAACGCCAAGTGGTACTCCATGTGGAAGTCCGCAGAATTTTCCGTTCCCACTCCCAGCCTGCGCATTCTGGTGCGGGATGTCGATTCTGTGACGCCTTGGTACGTGGAAAAACTGGGACTTCGCAAGTTGGCGAAGGCACCGCCACAAGAACCTGACGCTGCGACCTTCAGATTCAAGGCCAACGGACATTCGGTGATACTGACTACCCGCAACGGTTTCCAAACTAGCAAGACTCCAGTTCTGTTCGCAAAGAAAATCGACAGAATGAGAGACGTGATGTCGGCACGCGGCGTTGACGTCGGAGCAATCGAGCAGGACCGTCAAGGCATTCATTATTTCCAAATCCACGACCCCGAAGGAAACGCGATCGAAGTCGTCGAGGAACGCTGAGAAACCCGCCCCGGGAGTAGGTTTCAAATTACAAATTACCAATTGCAAATTCTTCACTTCAGCTCGCGTCCAAAGAACTCCTCAGTCGCGCCATAGGCTTTAATCCAACTCTTCCACATCAGGAACCCGTGAACCTCGTCGGGGAAGATCAGCTCCTCAACGTGGACTCTCTGCGCCCGCAGGCGTTGCAATAGATCGACAGTTTGCGAAAACGGGACGTTCCGGTCATCGTCTCCCTGGATGAGCAGCACTGGCGACCTCCAGGTCGCGATCGCCGCATTCGGAGACGACTCAAATGCCAGTTTGACGGCAGCGTCGTGATCGGGCGCGTCGGCGGGGATGTCTTCTCGGAAGTCCGACCAGTCATGGACGCCGTGCAGATCGACTCCGGCGGCAAACATTTCGGAGTCATGCGCCAACCCCATCGCAGTCAGGTAGCCGCCGTAGGATCCGCCCCACAGGCCGATTCTCTTCGCATCCACATTCGGCAAGGTCTGTAGATATCTTCCTGCAGCCACGATGTCGCGATATTCGCCGCCGCCGCGCGGGCCTCCGTCGACGGTTTCGCGAAAGTGACGGCCGTACATGATGCCGGTGCGGTAATTGACGGCTAGGACTATGTATCCGCGACTCGCCAGGTATTGATTCATGGCATAGGCGTTGTGGTAGTAGTCCATGTAATGGAAGCCGAGCATCATTTGGCGAATCGAGCCACCGTGGATGAAAATAAGCGCGGGGCGGGGCGAATGGCTCGCAATTTTCGGCTCGAATAGTTGGCCATGGATCTCCCAGCCGTCGGCGGCCTTGAAGATTACCTGCCTGGGGGTGACGAGTTGTGATGAGGGGAAGTCCGCCGGCAGCGCACTCTTTGCGATCATCTCGCGCCCCTGCGCGGCGACCACGTAAGGCATCGCCGGAGTCGTGGCGGTCGATCCCAGGCACACTACTTTTCCGGCTACTTCCAGAGGCGTCCATTCCATTGTCTCGCCGTGGGTAAGAGCTTGCGGCGTCCCACCTTCGACACTGACCCGCCAAAGATGGCGGCGGTCGATATCCAGAGGGTCGGCGTCAACCTGATTGGACGAATAGATAACGGCCGTTTTATCGGTACTGAGCGCAACGTCCTCGGTCTCAAATTTTCCGGGGGTGAGCAGAGTGGCTGCGCCGCCGGAGGTCGAAACCGAATAGAGATGATTCCATCCGTCTTGCTCGGAGGAAAAAACGATGCAATTCCTAGCCGCAAATTGGAATGACTTGTCGGCAGTCAGTTCTGGCAAAGAGTCGTCCAGAGCCGGACCGCTCTTCCAAATCTCGTGGGCCGAGTCACCGGCGACATCATAAATCCAGATTGACCACGGTAGCGGCAACTGTGGGATCAGGGGCTGTTTCATCTGCTTGCCCACGAGTCGAACGAAGGCGATCTGTGTGCCATCTGGCGACCACCGCGGAAATAAATCACGGTCGGCGCTGGGCGAGATGTAGCGCAGCGTGTTGCGTCCAAATTCGTAAATGACAACGAAGCTGTGGTCGCCGCGATCGCTGACGAAAGCAATTTTTTTTCCATCGGGCGACCACCTAGCCTGCGAATTGCTTCCGCGGGCGAAGGTCAGCGCTCTGGCTTTGGTTTCGGACTTGGCATCCGCCTTGCCGTCGGTTTTTCCTTCACGCTTACCGTCACTCATGGGCGAAATCGTCGCGATCCAGATCTGTTTCTTCGCCGACCACACCGCAAACTCGCCGCTCGGCGATATCTGGATGTCTTCGCAGTCCTCCTGGTCGCAACCCATGTCGCCGAGCAGACGAGGTTCGCTAAAACTATGCTTGCCCTTGTCCACGTCGGCGGCCCACACCTGCTGCGTGCGTTTATCGACATTGCTGGTTGGATCGGCCGTTTCGCCCGCGCCATTGACCTCGCTGCCGCGCGCGTAAACGACGGTTTTTCCGTCGGGAGTCAGCTTCAAGGCGGCGATCGGCATGCCGTTGTCGCCGACATAGTGCGTCACCTGCCGCGCCTCAGATTCAGGGGCGTCCGCGATCCACACATTCCGCTCGCCCTTGTACGCAAACACCCACGCAATACGTCCTGCGTGTTCGGCGGAGACAAGGCCGCTGGGAAACGGCGAACTCAATACCTGTTCAAGTGAGAACGCGGTAGCAGAGGCCTGAGCCGCCGCAAGAACCGGCGCGTTGGTGAAAAGCAGAGTTAATAACAAAATTAAGAGTGAAGCGATGACACGCAGCGACACGAACAAGATTCGATTACCCATGCGCCGGAGAGTACGTGAAATTGGGCGAAGTTGACAACTGGAGGCGGGGGCGAGCGGTAGAAAGCCCGCGAAACTGCCTGCGAACAACAAGGAGCTGAAGCGCGCATAATCGGCCTACGCTGCAGGACGTAATCTCATCTTATTTTTCCACCTCCACGCACTCGAGACGATGTCCGAAAAGTTGCGCTGCGCGGTCCATCCCAGCACGCTTTTCGCTCTTGCCGGATCGGCGACCAGGATCGGAGGATCGCCCAGCCGCCGCGGTGCCATCCTTCGCCGTACCGGACGTCCAGCCGCGCTTTCGACAGCTTGAATCACTTCGAGGACCGAATGTCCCCGGCCAGTTCCGAGATTGACGGCCAGCGAGTCGCCGCCTTGTCCGCCGCTACTCTTGTCGTCGCCACTCCCTTCGAGGTATTGCAACGCGCGCACATGAGCATCGGCAAGATCGCTTACGTGGATGTAGTCGCGGACGCAGGTGCCGTCTGGAGTCGGGTAATCGCAGCCATGAACTTGCAGCTCCGCTCCATCTTCCGAGGCGGCGGCAAGCGCTAGCGGAATCAAGTGACTTTCCGGATCGTGGAGCTCGCCAATTTCGCCGCTTTCATCTGCTCCCGCCGCATTGAAGTAGCGCAGCCTTACCGAGCGCAGTCCGTAGGCGTGAGCGTAGGCCGCGAGCGCGTTTTCAAAGAAAAGCTTCGAGGCGCCGTAAGGATTTACTGGCTCGCGGTGTGCCAGCTCAGAGATCGGCATTTGATCCGGTACGCCATACACGGCACAAGTGGACGAAAACACGATGCGGCGGATCCCGGCGTCGAGCGCGGAGTTTAGCAGGCTCAGCGCGCCAAGAACATTGTTGCTGAAATATTTGCGCGGGTTGTCGACCGACTCTCCAACGTAGGCGTGCGCGGCAAAGTGCATCACCGCGTCCACCCGCGCGAGTACCGGCCGCAGCCTAGCTGCGTCGGCGATGTCGCCCTCCACCAGTTCGAAGCCTTGCGCCAGTCGACGAAAACCGGTGCAGAGATTGTCATAGAGCACGACATCGTAGCCCGAGCGCCGCAGCGCGCGCGCCGTATGGCTGCCGATATAACCCGCTCCGCCCAATACCAGGATCGCCATTTCACCTCGCATGATTCCCACAGCGAAATTTTGCTGTGCCACCATGTTGCTTCGAAAAGGCATCGCCCCGAGGTGATGACCATCACCCTCCGTTTGTGACAGAGAGGTGGGGTGTGTCGCTCGCCCGTGGCCACTGCCTGGTGTAGAATTTGAAAGTTGACCCCACGCTGTCTCTCGGCAGCGATTCCATCGGGACGTAGCGCAGCCTGGTAGCGCACTTGCTTGGGGTGCAAGGGGTCGCGAGTTCAAATCTCGCCGTCCCGACCAATTCATTCCGTGGCCTGCCATCATGCTCGATAGTGACCCTCGTCCTTGCATTTTTCCCACGGTTGGAGCACCTTTTCACGGTGAAAGGAGTGCCTTAAATCATGATCAGCGTTCTGATCCATCACGAAGTGGCCGATTACGTAGCCTGGAAAGCGGCGTTCGATTCCGCGATCGATTGGCGGCACAAAAACGGCGAGCGCGGTTGCCGCATCTTTCGGAGCGTTGGGAACGTCAACGACGTGACGCTTTTCTTCGAGTGGGAGAGTCTCGAAAAAGCACGCGCCTTCATTGCTTCCGACGAACTCAAAGCCAGAATGGCTACCGCAGGCGTCAAGGGACCGCCTCGAATCGATTTCCTTACCGAGGTCCACAACCTCCGGCGAAGCGCCGCCGATTGAGATTGCCCTTTAATGCGGCGTGGGGAGGCTGCCACGGGACGCTGCCCGCTGCCGTGCTGACTGCCCGGCAGGGTCGGGCTGGGCAGACTTGCGCTCAGCCGCGCTCTCACGGAACCTTGCGAACCGATTTCCTGAGATGCGCATCCAATCAAGCTTGAACCGGCAAACAGGACCGGAAGCAGGCACTCCTATTCGGCTTCCTCCTCTTCTGGCTTGCCCCAAAATCGTAGTGTCAGGAGAATTTGATGCCTAAGAAACCAAGCTCCAACTCCAGCACCACCAACTCGAACAAGGCTTCGGCGCAGCCACGTTTCCACCAGAGCGCTCGCGAACTCCAGGCATTTGGCACGGTGACCGCCATGATCCCGCTGCAATTGGGAGAACCGGTGCGTCTCGAAATGACCGAGCAACTCAATCGCCTGTTAGCGGACACCATGACTCTGCGGGATCTCTACAAGAAGTCGCACTGGCAGGTTTCGGGAGCCACCTTCTACCAACTCCACCTGCTTTTCGATAAGCATTATGAAGAACAGAGTGAACTCGTCGATACGATTGCGGAACGAATCCAACTTCTGGGCGGAATCAGTATTGCTATGGCGGCGGACGTCGCCGAGACGACTCGCATTCCGCGGCCGCCCAAGGGCCGCGAAGAAGTTCCCGTACAGCTGTCACGCCTGCTCGACGCTCACGAGATCATTATTAGCCACTGCCGTGAACTGGCGGAGCGCGCCGACAAAATCGGGGACGCCGGCACCAATGACATGGTAGTCAGTGACGTGCTTCGCACTGGCGAACTGCAGGTGTGGTTCTTGAGCGAACACCTGGTCGAGGCCCCGCTCGTGAAAGCCGAGCCGCTCCGGGAATCGGCGTAGAGCTAGCTCCACTTGCCTTGGAAGGGACGCGGGCTTCATGGCCCGCGTTTTTCCTCTGATCTCTGACCCCTGAATCGATTGTGTGGAAGGAAGCCGGGCTCGCCTGACTTGGACGGAACGAAGCCCCGTCCCATGCCTGTCGCCTCTAGTGACGCGCGCAGAGGATGTGCAGGATCTGCTGCAACTCATTCCTAAAATGCGCCACACTTGCCGAAGGATTCAAGGGAAACGGAAGCGCGCTCTGCGTGCGATCGGACTTCGTCTCCTCGCGCAACTGCACCCGCGCGCCCGCGATCGTGAAACCGTCGTCGTACAGCAGCTTCTTGATCCGGACTACCGACTCCACATCGCGTTTGCGATACATGCGTTGCCCCGTGCTGCTTTTTACCGGTCTGAGTTGCGGAAATTCGGTTTCCCAGAAGCGCAGCACATACGCCGGCAGCCGGCACAACCCGGCTACTTCCCCGATGCGGAAATAGAGCTTGTCCGGAATAATGATTTCGGCGTCGCGGGAGGCTTTCTTCGGTGCTTTCTTGCGGATGTTCATGCGGGCCGCTTCCGTACTCCTGTATACGCTTTCTAGCATGACCAGCGTCGCGGGACAACCCCCAAAAGTACGGATAGGCCGCCACGAGGGCGTTTCGCCGCTTGCTTTCACCCTGGGCCGGAAATTCTAACGTGCATGTCGATGGCTATCGCATCAACGTACCGTAGCAACCGGCATCTTGCCGGCTGTCCCGAAGCTTTCGGCGCGGCGGACGTGACAGACGTCGACCGGCCGCCGAGACCGCGGCGCTACATGCCCGCCACCAGGCCAGGAAAGGAAAAGCCTCTCAAGAGGTGCTTCTCCTGAGAGGCTTGGGGAAATTATTGAACGAGCATCCGTCCGCTTAGTGTTTCTTTTTCTTGGCGGCTTTCTTCTTGGTTGCCATGAAGTGTTTCCTCCGTTTGAACGATTTGTTCTCCCAAGGTTCTCGACAGGGCACCTTGATGCCCCAGGCTACCCAACTTCTAGTATGAGTAGCTGTCCTACCACAAGATATTGCCATGTGAATGTAATTTGTCAATGAAAATATCGCGCGCTCCGGCGATTTTGGTGAAGTACGTGCTTTGCGGTTGGAATGATCGCCGGCAAAGTTTCGCCGTCACGCCACCGTTCCCTCGCCATCCGGCGGTGAAGATCCGCCGCCTGTGCGATAATTTCAGAACAAATTTATGACTGATCACAAAGTCTTCTGCGCAAAATTGAAACAGGAATTGCCCGGTCTCCCCGAGCCTCCATTCGACAGCGAGTTGGGAAAAAAGATCTACGAAAATGTCTCACAACAGGCGTGGGGCCAGTGGATGGAACACTGCAAGATGTTGCTTAACGAATATCGCCTCAACCCCGCGCGCAAGCAGGATCAGGAAGTGATCGTCCAGCAGATGGAGCAGTTTTTCTTCGGTGAGGGAGCGGCGCGTCCCGCCGAATACGTTCCTCCGGCGCACTGAGCCCATAGAACAAGAACCTCACGGGGAAGCCTTCTGGGGTGCTTCAACCGCTTATCGGACGTGCCGCGGGCAGGTTACCGACCGGTTACCCCTGAGCCCTTGGCTATACCTAATTCATCACCTCGTAACACTCCGTTGTGACAATGAGGGCGTGGCGCCGCAGGTATATGACACGCTGATCCTTTCGGATCTCCACCTCGGCGCGGACATGAGCCGCGCACGCGAGGCTTTGCAAGTTCTGCGCGAAAATCGATATCGCCGCCTGCTTTTACTGGGCGATATTTTTGCCGACCTCAATTTCGGACGTCTGAAAAAAGAGCACTGGAAATTTCTCGGCTTCATTCGCAAACTCTCCAATCCCAAGCGCAACGTCGAAGTAGTGTGGGTCGAAGGCAATCACGACCACGGCCTGGCGCCAATCATGTCTCATCTGGTAGGCGTCCGCGTGTACCAGGAATATCAATGGGAATATCACGGCCTGCGCCATATCGCAGCCCACGGTCATCAGTTCGACGGATTTGTCGTCAAGAATGTCCACGTCAGCTACCTGATCGGCACGCTCCTTTACCTCCAGCTGCAAAAATGGGATTCCAAAAATAAAACCCTGACCCGATTTCTCGACCGGTTGGGCACCCGCTGGCAACGCCTGTCGTCCAAGGTTGCCGACGGCGCCCTGGCGCACGCCCGTCATCACCGCGCATCGCGCATCTTTTGCGGACATACTCACGCCGCCCTGCACAAGCACGATGAGGAACACGGAATCGATTACTACAACTGCGGAGCCTGGATCGACGCCCACCCCACCTACATCACGGTTGGTGAAGGTGGCGTGCAGATCCACGAATATAGCGAGCGGCCTCAAGATGGGCATCTTGCCGAGGACCATAGTGGGGCGGATGGCGAGATCGCTGAATTCAGCGACAACGCGGAACTGCTCGAAGATGGCGAATTCGAGGGAGTGGCTACGTGACGCGGGTTCCAGCGAATTGGGTTTTTGAAATTTGAAAAAATCGCTTGCATCAAAGAGAGCCGGGAATTCTTGCGCAAACTAACCATCATCTTCCATCACGCCGGCGGAGGCCATCGCAGCGCAGCCGAGGCTCTCAAAACGACTCTCTCCAGCCAGGAACATCCCTGGGACGTCAGCCTTCTCGACATTCAGGAATTGCTCGACCCCCTGGATCTCATTCGCCGCGCTACTGGCCTGCGTATTCAGGACACTTACAATACGATCCTCCGTAAAGGCTGGACGCGCTTTACTCCGCAACTGTTAGTCGTGCTCAAGGCTACGATCCACGCCTACCACTCACCTATTGTGAAACTCCTGCGGGATTACTGGGCGCAACATCCCACGGACCTGGTGCTTTCCGTGGTTCCACATTTCAATCGAGAAATCGCCGAAAGTCTTCTTCCGGTCTGTACGACATCCGGCACAAACCCGCCTTTTGTCACTCTCATCACGGATCTGGCCGACTATCCACCACACTTCTGGATCGAGCGCGAGTCGGAATACATCATCGTGGGTACGGACCGCGCCCGCGAACAAGCGTTGAGTATCGGCCACGCCCCCGACCACATCTTCCAGACATCGGGAATGATCCTGAAACCACGGTTCTACGAAAAGACAACCGTCGATCGCGCTGCCGAGAGAACGCAACTCGGCCTGGAACCTGATTGCCCAACCGGTATTGTGCTGTTCGGAGGCCACGGCTCCCAGATCATGGTTGACATCACGGAGAAGCTCAATCACACCGACAGCGGCGTACAGCTGATTTTGATTTGCGGGCACAACCAGAAACTCGCCGCCGAACTCAAGAAACTAAGCACGAAAAAGCCCATCGCCGTCGTCGGATTCGCTCAGAATGTCGAGTACTACATGGCCTTGGCCGACTTTTTTATCGGAAAGCCCGGCCCGGGCTCGATCAGCGAGGCGCTCCAGTTCCACCTGCCTGTAATCGTGGAATGCAATTCCACAACGCTGCCGCAAGAACGCTACAACGCCGAGTGGGTGACGGAGAAGGGCTATGGAATCATCGTGCCTGCGTTCAAAGAAATCGCGCCCGCGGTTCGACAATTACTGGATGGCGCGACCTTCCACGAATTCCAGCGGAAGGCGAACCAATACTCCAACCGAGCGTTGTTTGAAGTCCCGGCAATCCTGGACCAGTGCGCGCAGCATACCGTGGCTGCAGCTCAACCTCAGGTTGTCGTCTGACATGAAGTGTCTCCCACGTTGTCGTCTCTATCCGTTGTTATCCCTATTAAATGTCACGCCATTAGATGGATTGTCACCCCGACAACGGATCGAGGAAATTGACGAGATTTGCCTGCGGGCGGGACGTTCTTGAACCAACAGTGGCGGATTGTCTGGGCGGTTATCCGGACCGGTTAGTGGAACAGCGAAGCGAAAAATCCACCAAGTCGTCTGAAGAAGCCGCGCGGTGCGGCAGGCTTCGCCGAAGCCATTTCCGTGCCGGCCGGTTTCGACGCTCCGTTTGCCGACGGAGGCAGCGGAGCCGCCAAAGCCAGCGGTGCTGGCGGATGCGCATCGAGAGGCAGTGCACGCACATCCTCTACCGGCGCCGGTGGAGGGCCGCTTCCGTGGAATACCAGTGGAGCCTCCACCTGCACGTGAAGTTCGTTCGGCGCGACCGAAGCGTCCAGTGGAGGAGTGGCTGCCGGCATTCCGGTCGGAGGCGCAGTATCCGCGTGAGCCGGCTCCGGCGCTGGGTGTGCGTTTACCGCTGGCACTCCCTGGGCCGGCGCTGGCGCCTGCGTGGGCAGATTGTTTGTGACATGAAGCGGTGGGTCCCTTGGTGGCGGACAGCCGCATTCGAGCGGCACTGCCATATCGATGCGATCTAATTGCCCCGCTCGAAAGACTAGCTGATCGGTGGCCTTGACTTGATACGTGCGATCGCCAAGCAACTCCGAAACAATTGCTGACGCAGTGTTGCCGGGGAGCGCGCGCACGCAGGTGTTGCCCTGGGTGTCCGCACTGATGGCATAGTGAAATTCGCCCGGGCCTACCAGCAGAATCCGGAAGTCCGGAGTCATCACCGTGTCCGATGAAGCATCGAGCGCGAAGTGCGCCTCCATGGCGCCCGTGTTCATGCTGAGCATCAGGTTATGCCGGTTCTGCGACGGAGTCACCGACAACGTCGTTCCCGGGCAAACGTGCACCTCGCCGCCACTCGAAAGACTGACGACGGCGGTATCCGGACCCGCCGTAATCGTGGATCCCGAGCCGCCATCCTTCCCGGTCAGCGCCAAGGGTCCCGCGGCGCGAATGGCGGACACGACCGGTTGCGGTGCGAGGGTCAGACTGACCACCGTGGGCGGCACAAACGGCGAATTTTTCGCCTCGCCCGGATTTTTTCCGAGATGCACGACCAGCCGGTTCCCGGCAGCATCCCATGTGAAAGCGCGAGGCACCAGTAGATCCACCACCACGCGCGCGACCGGGGGATTTTGTTGGAACTGATCGGCACGTATCGAGCTGATCTGGTCAGCTTGCACCTGGACGCGCTTTCGCGGCGTCTCCAGCCGCGCATTCGGCAGATCGATCACCAGCCGATCTGGATCCTTGATCGCCTGGATCGAAGGCACCAGAGGTTTCGTCGAAAGAATCTCGACCGCCTGCCCATCCTTCTCCTGCACAATTCGGAAGCTCTTGATGGTCGCAATCTTGTTGGCCGCAACCGGGCTCGCGGGAGTCTTGCTCGCGGCAGGCGTCTGGGAATTGAGGTGCAATGCTCCGAAGGCCAGCACTCCTAGCGCAAGCATTCCCGGCGCAAACACCGTGCACGCGCCCGTCCGCCAACTGTAACGACACTGCGGTTGCGGGGACCGGAAATTGGCCGGGAAATCCTTCACAGAAGCGCTCGAGTGTTACAGCAAACATACCACTCTGGGGTCGCGCGTAGAAAGACGCGGCCACAGGGCGAGACAGGGAAAGCCATACCGAGAAGCGCTTGAAAAACGACGCATAATTACGAGTCAGCCAGAAACTCGTACTCATCGATGACGGCTGCCACCATCATCTTGTTGGTAGGACTGCCACCCTCAACGCGCACCACGCGCCCCTTGCAGCGCACGCGGATGCTTTCTGTCAACGTAATCTCGGGCGGCAGAGTCAACGTGAAATCAATCGGTGAACCGGCCTGGATGGCGGAATCAACATAAAAGCAGATTCCGCGCGCGCTCACGTCACGAGTCTGCGCGGAGTGTTCTTCCTCATTTTCACCGTAGCGAACGCTCACAGGTAGACGAAGCGCGAAACGCCGGGTCGTCCGCTTGTCATTTTCCTTGTCACTATCCTGTTTTCGCTGCGTTTCAGCCATGGAACGCTCCAGGAGCAACGTTGCAAAAAAGAGCAAGATTGCAAAGTTTAAGAGATTCTCGTAAAACCTGTCGCAAATCGCCTGTAAGCATGTCAATAAGCGGCGAGACTGTCAAGGATCAAGGACGCCGCCTGAAACCTCGAAATTCAGGGACCTGAAACCGAGCCTCGCATCGTCCGTTCACCGTCTACGTTTCGGCGTCTACAATGGACGAGTGATCTTCGTTCTCGATAACTACGATTCGTTCACTTACAACCTGGTCCAGTACCTGGGTGAACTGGGCGCGCAGATTGAGGTTCGCCGCAACGACGAGGTAAGCGTCACTGACATCGAGGCAATGCACCCCGAGCGCATTGTGGTTTCCCCGGGCCCCTGCACTCCACAGGAAGCCGGCATCAGCATCGAACTGATCCGGCATTTCGCGGGCAAGGTGCCGTTGCTGGGCGTCTGCCTCGGACATCAGGCGATCGGCGCTGCATTTGGCGGTCAGGTGGTGCGCGCCAAAAACCTGATGCATGGCAAGACGAGCCAGGTTGAGCACGATGGCAAGACGATCTTCCGCGGCCTCCGTTCGCCAATGACCGCGACCCGCTATCACTCGCTGATCGTCGCTGAGGACGGCCTGCCTCCAGACCTGGCCGTCAGCGCCTGGACCCGCGATCCCGATGGCACACGTGTCATCATGGGTTTACGACACCGAAGGTTCCCCGTCGAGGGCGTGCAGTTTCATCCTGAAAGCGTGCTGACCGATGAGGGGAAAAAACTGGTGGCGAATTTCCTGCAAGCAGCTTGGCCGATTGCTCCTAATAAACTCCCAGGTCTTTCGCCGAGACCCAATTCCCCGAATATTCCTTCTTGATCTGCTCCACCAGATCCTCCTCGGGCAGTTTCTCCAGCGACTGATGATATACAACGAGCAGTTTGGGGCGAGCGTGCCGGGCAATTTCCCCGAGCTCCGCCGGAGAAGTGTGAAACGTTGCGAAATATTGTTTCCAATGTTCTTCCTTCAGCTCGTCCCCATGCGGATTAAAAACTTCATGCAGCAAAACATCGCACCCGTCGCAAGCCTTCACCACTTCATCCGTAGGCGCCGTGTCGCCGGAAATCACAATCTTCCGATCGCGAGTGACAAATGTGTACCCAAAAGCCTCTTTCCATATTCCGTGCTTCACGGGAAACGCCGTGACCGTCACATTCTCGTCCCGATACACCACGCCCGGCTGGATCTCATACACATTGACTTTGTACCCGGTAGCGTTCGCCTGTTCCAGGCCGCGCCGCCTAATCTGTACATCCTCTGACCACGCCTTCTCGATGTGCGAAGTCATACTCTTCAAGCCGCGGGGTCCGTACGCCTCCAGCGCCTCCCTTCGCCCCAGCACCCAAGGCGAAAAAATCAAATCCGGATAGCCCAGCGTGTGATCCGAATGCAGATGGGCAATGAAAACAATCTTCAACTCGCGAGCTTTTAGAGCCGCGATCCCATTCTTTTCTGCGGCCGCTGCTCGCCTGACCACCCCCGGCCCGCAATCGACCAGATAAGCCCGATCGTTTACCACGACAGCCACCGCCGGCCCCCAGCGCTCCGGATCGGCACTAGGATTTCCCGTTCCCAGGACGACGACGTGAGTAACAGACATGACATCGTCGTCGGAGAGATGATTGCCAGCCAGCCCGCCAACACAGCACGCGACCACCATCGTTAGTAGAAGAGAAAAACTTTTCAGTGCCAATCTCCGCTTCGGTGACTCAACTTTACTTTGTGGAGGAATTGTTGTAACACTCCCACCGTCCATAGCATCTGCTGAAGGGATGGTGTCGACTGTTGCCCGGATCGCTACAATAGAGAAATATGACGAGTTTGCCACTACCGCTAGCCGTCTTCGTCGCCGGACTAATCTCGTTTCTTTCGCCCTGCGTGCTCCCGCTCGTGCCCGGATACGTCTCCCTGATCTCCGGTGTGGGCGTCGAGCAACTGAAGTTGCAAGAAGGGCAGCTCTTCCGCAAGGTGATGTTTAATTCCGCCGCATTCATTCTCGGGTTCAGCATCGTCTTCATCACGCTCGGAGCGATCTCCACCGAAGTCGGCCAGGTTCTCGCACAATATAAATCACTGCTCGCCCGTATCGCGGGCGTGGTGATCATTCTCTTCGGTCTTCACCTGACCGGCATTTTGCAGATCAAGGCGCTGCTGGCGGACACGCGGCTGCACAGCCTCAAGGGTAGTTCTTCCGCCTGGGGCGCTTTCGTCATTGGATTCGCGTTCGCCTTTGGATGGACGCCGTGCGTCGGTCCGATTCTCGCCGTTGTGCTCGGATTCGCCGCCGCCCAGGACACAGTCTGGAAGGGCATCTTCCTGCTGGCCATTTACTCCGCTGGACTGGCCGTTCCTTTCCTGCTGACCTCGCTGGGCATCGAACGCTTCTTGAAGTTCTACAACCGTTTCAAGTTCCACATGCACGCGGTGGAAGTTGCGAGCGGAGGCTTACTGATCGCTTTGGGCATCCTGCTGGTGATGGGCCGCTTCGCGCTCATCTCCGGATATTTCTCGTTCTTGAACCGCTTCGCGCTGTAACGGGACGCGTCACTTCAGTCCCCCGAATAATTAGCATGGCTCGGGATGACAAATAATGTGGTGTGAGATTCTTCGAGGTTAGAAGTGAAAAGAAATCCTCTGATTCTGTTCTTCGTCGCCGCCATTGTGGCGGCAATGTTATCCGCCGGCGTTCGCATAGCCCGCCACAATCGCGCGACCGGTCCCGCCAAGGGACAACTCATGGGCAATGTCGCCCCTGACTTCGACCTGCAAACACTGGATGGCAAAAACCTCAGGCTCTCCGACCTGCGGGGAAAAGCGGTTTTGCTCAATTTCTGGGCGACCTATTGCGGACCCTGCAAGGTCGAGATGCCATGGTTTGTCGAGCTGCAAAAGGAGTATGGTCCGCAAGGGTTTCAGATCGTCGGCGTCGCCATGGATGATGCCAGCACCGAAGACATCGCCAAATTCGCGAAGGACATGGGCGTCAACTACCCCATCCTCCTGGGCAAGGAATCCGTCGGCGAGAGCTACGGTGGAGTCAGTGTTCTGCCCACTACTTTTTTCCTGGATCGCGACGGCAAGCTCATTGCCCGCGAATTCGGTCTACAGAGCCGCAGCGTGTTCGTTGACCATATCAAAAAGGCCCTCAGCCAGGGGCAAGCGGTACAGGCTCGGAAGTAACTACGAACAGCCGCAGTGGCTGGAGTACTCTAGTTCCGTATCAGGGCATCGCTTGAGTGATGCCGTAATTGGAATCGGGGCTGGTCGCGCATCCAACTTTGAGCAGGGGTAGCCAATGAAGATTTTTCTCGCGAGCGCGCTTCTCCTGTTCTCCACCTGGGTTTTGGCGCAGGACGATCTTGGTCCTCAAGGCTCTGTCGTAAAAATGGGACCCCCACCGGTCGTGACCGCGGTGCAGGGCAAATCGGCTACAGCCTCTCTAATGTTTCGCGTGGCCGCCGGGTACCACATCAACTCGAACCAACCTAAGGCCGAGTTCCTAATTCCCACCGTGCTCAAGGTTGAAGCCACCACCGACATCGTCATCGGCAAAACCACTTACCCCGAGGGCAAAGATATGAGTTTTGCCTTCGCCCCTGACGACAAGCTAAATGTCTACACCGGCGATTTCAACGTGGATGTGCTGGTGCGCCCGCTGCACTCCGTGCAACCTGGCAAGTACGTCGTCCGCGGAACTCTGAAATACCAGGCGTGCGATAACCAAGCGTGCTATCCGCCAAAACAGTTACCAGTCAGCTTCGACGTAAGGATCGCCAAGGCTCCGCGAGCACCCACCCAGAACCCTGCGCAAAGTCCGCACGCTCATTAGTTAGTTCAAAGACGACTCACGTAGGGCGGATGCATGGGCCCGCCGAGCGCAGCTCGGCAGTTTCCAGCAACCGCAGCCACTCTCACCTCAAAGCACAACCGACCGCGCCTGATCTAGTTGGTGCGTCAGCGTGTCAATCTGAGCCTCGAGCACATTGCGGATGGAAAGCATTCCCAGCAGTCGTCCGTCATCGTCGACGATCGGCAAATGACGGTAATGGCGCTCGACCATGGTGGCCAGCGCTTCGCTTGCCGTTGTAGCCGGCGTCGCCAATTCGACCGGCGTGGTCATGACTTCGCGGATGGAAACTTTTCGCGGATCGCGTTCAGCCAGCGACAGACGCCGTAGCACATCACGTTCGGTAAAAATTCCCGCGACGCGTTGGTTCTCGTCAATCACAGCCACCGCTCCTACGTGCCGATCCAGCATCGTCCTTATTGCCCGCTCGGCGGTTGCTTCCACCGGAACCGAAGCCGCTTCCGGATCGCACATTTCCAGAATTTTCATCGCTTACCTTCCCTCCGGAGGTTCCAATACAGGTCTTCAATATCTAGTTCTTCGAGGCCAGTTCGTTCTTGAACACCTTGCCATCCTTCATCACAAAACCGACATTCTCAAGAATCCTGATATCTGCGAGAGGATCGCCCGAAACGGCGACCACATCAGCATAGGAGCCCGGCGCGATCACGCCCAGCCGGCCCTTCATCTCCAGCAGTTCCGCCGCCCGCGAAGTTGCGCTCTGGATCGCTTGCATAGGTGTCATGCCGAATTCGACCATCCGAGGAAACTCTTGTGCGATCGGCTCAGTCCATGGAATCCCTCCCATGTCGGTCCCAAAAGCAATCTTCACTCCTGCCTTCACCGCTTTGCGAAATGACACTTCATGCTCGGACGCACGCTTGCGGTCGCGCTTGCCTTCCAAGGAATCCGCTGGCGCCCAGTCGCCATAATAGACACTAAGCGTGGGACACAGCCAGGTGCCTTGCCGGATCATCTGCGCAATCTGCGCGTCAGTCAACACCAGTCCGTGCTCGATCGAGTCGCAGCCGCCATCGAGCGCTCGCTGCAGACCTTCACCGCCGTAGGCGTGGCAAGCCACTTTTTTCCGCCACCCATGCGTCTCATCCACAATTGCGCGCAACTCCTCCACCGTAAGCGTCGGCTGCGATACCAGCTCGCCGTCTTTGCCGGCTCCGCTATTACTAACCCATGACCGATGCGTCATGTACACCTTGATCCAATCGGCGCCGTGGTCGAGTTGTTCACGCGCGGCCTTTCGCGCTTCGACCGGGCCATCGATGATCTGAACTCCTTTCGGTACTTCAATCTCCGGCGCATACCCCTCGAGTGGGTACCCGCCCGTCGTCGAAATCGCGCGCGTCGAAACAAACAAACGCGGCCCGGGAATGTATCCGCCCTCGATCGCCATTTTGATGCCCACGTCGCCATATCCCGCGCCCTCGGTCTCCATGTCTCGCAGCGCGGTGAACCCTTGTTCAAGTGCGCGCCGCGCCGAGACGGTGGCCCGCGCCGCGCGAAATGCCAGCGGATATTTGAGCAACTGAACGTCGTAGCCACCCTCGGCAGGAACTTCACCCTGCAGAAAAATGTGTGTGTGGGCGTCAATCAGTCCGGGCAACACCGTGGCGCCCGAGAGATCGATAAAGGTGACGCCAGCAGGAAGGCTTGTGGGAATACTCACTCCCGCATCGCTGACGTCGGTAATCATGTTTCCGCGGACGGTGATGATCACATTGCGGCGAGGGGTGTTCGACACGCCATCGATCAGCGCTCCTGCCCGAATCATTGTCACCGACGATGTAATAGGAGCTGGCACCGACGCGGTCTTCTGAGCCGATGCAATAGAGATTAACCACAGCATAACCAGCAGAGCCGATGGCAGAATAGTCCCACGCTTCACCGCAACCTCCGGAAAGGCTGGATTGTACTCCTCGGCAGACAGGAGAAAAACTCAAGTCTTGACGCGCGGTTCCTCGGGACCAATCGGCTTCGCATCAAGCCCAGCAGGGTCGTATCGGGTTACCCGGTTAGCGATACGGAAAGATCTTCAAAAAGATGCCTGCGGGGTCGAACCCGGGCGCGGAATACGAAGAACGAATCCATTGTGATCGACGTCGCCAAACACTAGAGACGCCCCGGCACCTTCGAGCACACGGCTTGCGATTGCCAGCCTCACCCGACGCAGCGTTAATACGGACGCCGATCCCGCCGGCCTTGGATCGTGCGTGGTGCGCGGATTTGTCATGCTTGGCCGACGGGGGAAACCCACGTCACGATCATTCGACTCACCAACACTCGACTCAGCAGCACCACGTTCTCCATCCGCCCGCAGCACCGTTCCCGCGGGGCCCTCCCCCAGCCGGAGCATGACTTTACCACTCCGAGGCTGCGCTTCAATCGTTGCCGCTATCAAATATTGCAATGCCAGCCGTAGCCGCGCCTGCGGCACCGGTAGCGTTGCCGTACATGTGCCCGCCAAACGCAACTGAACATCGCGCACGGCGGCGATCGAAGTTAGTTCTCCGATCACACTCCGAAGGGTCGCGGCCAGCGCGACCGGGCAAGTTTCCGGCCCAGGTTGCTCCGCATTCAGATACTCCCGCATCAACTGAATCATGCCAATGACTTGTTCCGCTTGTTGCAGAGCAACCGAAACACTATGTTGCTTCTGTTCCGCGACCTCGTCGATGGAGAGTTCCAGAGAGCAGCGCAAACTGGTCAGCGGCTGGCGGAGCGAGTGCAGTAATTCGTCGAGCACACTTGGAGCTCGCACCGTCTTCGCAAAAAATTGCGGACCTGTGCTCATGCCGACGCTGCTCATGCCGACGCCCCTTCCAGACTCATCTGGTACCCCACCCCACGAACCGTGTGAATCAGAGATGGAGAGAAACCGTCATCCACTTTTCGACGCAGATAATTGATGTAAACGTCCACCACATTCGTTGTGGAATCAAAGGTCAGGCTCCAGACGTGTTCGATGATCATTGCGCGTGTCAACCGGCGCCCTGCATTGCGCATCAGGTATTCCAGCAGCGCGAATTCCTTGGTCGTCAGTTCAATGTGTCTTCCGGCACGCTCCACTTTGCGCTCCACCCGGTCGAGAGAGAGATCGCGTACGGTGAGCACTGATTCCGACGGCAGGTGGCTGCGCCGCAATAATGCTCGGGCCCGCGCCGCCAATTCGAGAAACGAAAAAGGTTTTACCAGGTAATCGTCCGCTCCCGCATCCAGACACAGGACTCGGTCTTCGACCCGGCTGCGCGCAGTGAGAATCAGCACCGGCAAATCGGCCTTTCGCTGGCGCAAACTCTTCAACACCGACACCCCGTCGATCCCAGGAAGATTCAGGTCAAGCACCAACAGATCGTAGTCGAACTCCATCGCCATGGAGCGGCCCTGGTTTCCCTCGCTGGCAACATCCACCGCATGATGTTCTGCCTCCAGTCCCTTCCGGATGAAGCTCGAAAGTGCCGCGTCGTCTTCCACAATAAGGATTCTCATGAGCCTCTTCTAAGTCGGTGAATTCTGAACCGATTCTTATTCTCGGCTCACGAGTCTTGGCACACAAGATAACCCCGTCGTACGAATAGACGTACTCTCAGAAGCGACGGAAGAGGTTGCAATACGGGCGGAGATCACCCTCGAGAGAGCGCCCAGACTCGAGCTTTCGGGAGCACGACTACCTTCGTCTACGGTAACGGCGCCGGGGTCATTCCTTGGAATTCAGTCCCGAGAAATTTGCCCTGGGCATCAAAATCCCAGGTGAAGATGGCTAGGCCCGCACGGGCGCAGGCGTGGCATCCATTGATCAAGGGGTAAGCCACCACGAATTGGGTTCCGCCATTGGAACCCGGTTGCGATTCGGGCCACACCTTCCCATCCCGATCCCCCGGCCACACGTCAACCTTTGGAAATTGATTCTTGAGATCCTGAAACTGAGAGCTCTGCTCCATCGTCTTTCTGTCGAGCAGTTTCACGTCCTCGATGTTAACGATGGGCGGCCGTCCATTCACCAGCAAGAGACCATAGTTGGTATTGGCGCGGAACGGATATGTGATCCATGCGAAGGCAACGAGACCCTCGTTCTGAAACCCGGTCATGATGCCGAACTCGCCGTGGCTCTGCTTGTAGAGTTCGCGCGTAAAGCTCACGGCCGCCGCTGACGCTCCGGCTTTCGACATCTGTTCCGTCAGACACTTGACGTCGGCGGAACCCCTGACGCATGCGGTGTGGGCTGTGCTAACGAACTGCGGCGCTATCTGCCAAACCGCTGTCGCATCAATCTTCGCCGACCCGGGTTGCGATTGCGCCGCCAGGCATTCAGCAAGGCAGATAATCGCGAAGAGCGAGAAGAGCAAACGGAGCATGCACATATTTCCCTCTTGGAGCCACCTTCTGAATGAACACTGGTATTGGCTCAGTGAACCGGCCGCTCACACGGAGTCTGAAAATATGAACTATCCTACGCGCCCAAAGTTGACCGAATCGCCCCGACAATCGATTCCGCAAGCTGATCCATCTGTTCCTTCGACTCCGCTTCAATCATTACCCGCGCCAGCGCTTCGGTGCCAGAATAACGCACGACGACCCGGCCATTGCCAGCAAGTTCCCGTTCGGCTGCAGCGATTGCCGACTGCACTGGTGGAATCTCCGCAAAGGGAGCCTTGTTGCGCACCCGCACATTCCGGATCGTCTGCGGAAACTCCTTCAGATCGCTCACCAGGTCAGACAGCGGCTTAGCAGTGCGAATCATGATTTCCATCACCCGCAGCGCGGTCAGCAGTCCATCGCCCGTAGTCGCATCCCGGTCGCGGAACAGTATATGACCCGACTGCTCGCCGCCCAGCGTAGCGCCCACGCGCTGCATTTCCTCGAGCACGTACTTGTCGCCGACATTGGCGCGGAGCATCTGAATACCGGATCGCTTGAGCGCCAGCTCCAATCCCATATTTGACATCGTGGTCGCCACCACCATGGATTTAGCGAGGGCTCCGCGCGACTGCATTTCTCGGGCCGCTAGCAGCAGTACGGCATCGCCGTTTACCACGCGCCCATTGGCGTCGCAAAAAAGCGCGCGGTCGGCGTCGCCATCAAAAGTAACGCCGAGATCGAAACGTTCCTGTCTTTCAATGGAACTCTGGTAGATATAGCGTGCCACCGTTTCCGGATGCAGCGCGCCGCAATTCTCGTTGATGTTCTGGCCGTCCGGCGCGGAGTGCAGAAAGGTGGTCTTGATCTTGAGCGCCCCAAACAGTGCTGGAGCTTCGGCTGTCGCCGCGCCATTAGCGCAATCAACCGCCACGCGCAACTGGCTCAAGTCCGAGGAGACAGCGCTCGCGAGCCATCGAACGTAAGCCTGGCGCAAACCCTCCTCACCCGGAAGGCTCGTAATTTCCGGAGCGGAATCCGCCGCCGGAACGGCATCCGCTTGCAGCAACGTGAAAATTTCCTTTTCAATCGCCAGTTCGTGGGCATCTGGCAGCTTGTAGCCATCGCTGGAAAAAATCTTGATCCCGTTATCGGTCCAGGGATTGTGGGACGCCGAAATCACGACTCCCGCATCAAACCGCTCGGCACGCGTCAGGAAGGCTACGCCCGGCGTTGTAATCACTCCTGCGCTTCGCGTCTCCACGCCTACCGATGCCAGTCCCTGCAGAAATCGATCGGCAATCCAGCGACTGGAGACGCGCGTGTCCTGTCCAATGAGTACCCGCGCCCGGGAATTCACGCGCACCAGATCGTGCCCGAGGGCCCGTCCAATCCAATAAACACTATCGCGTGTCAGCGGAAACTCCCCTGCCACGCCACGAATCCCATCAGTACCGAAGAGTTGTCTGGATTGCGTCATGAATCAGTCATGGGTCGCCGAACTCTCCATGATAACTGTCACCCGAATCGGGACGTGCCGCACCACTTGAATCAGAGGATCGGGAATGTAGGCTTGCGTCACAAACGTGGCTCGGGTCATGGCTCCGCTGACGTCTACCGGATCCGTGGTGGCAGCCTCCACAGCGTCGACCCGGCGCTGCGGGCCACTGATCATGATCGTGGGCGGATCCGCGATCACCTGGGCCACCCGCATGCCACTGGCAAAAGTGCCGGTCACGCGCGGTCGAACCTCCACCGTTCGGGTCGCGCGAGTGTCGAAGGAAAGATGAAACTGCCCGGGGATGATCTGCACCACTTCCAGATCCTGCGGCACATGAACATGGGGCGCGGTCAGATCGAAAGTCTGTTCTCCCGGTCGAACGCTAGTCAGGTCAACCTCCGCTCGCACATCCACGGGTTGCAGGCGATGAATCAGACGCTCCGGTCCCCGCACTCGGATCTGGGCCTCGGTAAAGTTAGCGGAATCGATCTCCAGATTGTCGGGAAGATTGCGAAACTCAATGGGAATCTTCATTTCGACTTCGGCCACCGGACTGTGCGCCACTGCGAACCATAGACCGATCGCGAGCATCACGGAAACAATTTTAAGTCCGAGATTGTGAACGAAAGCGCGCTGAAAAAAACTGCGCTGGAAGAAGTTGCCCTCATAGCCCGGCATGGTCAATCATCCCTCCCGGCATCCGGCCTGCGGGAGAGATGCGAGCCAGATTGCGAACTGGGCGGTTCTTCTTCGACAAAGCTTTCCTCCACCGCGGTGGGCAGGCTGGGCGCCGGGGCATAACGCCGCAGCAGGTTGCTCAACCGCTCTCGCAGGCGGTCTACCGTCAACTCGCGCTCCACGCTGCCCGCCACGGCCACGCTGATGGTGCCCGTCTCCTCGGAAACGATGATGGCGACTGCGTCCGTTTCTTCTGTGATGCCAATTGCGGCGCGATGGCGCGTCCCCAGTTGGGTCGACAGTACAGGGTTCATCGAGAGCGGCAGGAAACAAGCCGCCGCCGCGATCCGGTCGCGCTGTACAATCACCGCGCCGTCGTGCAAGGGCGCGCTGGGGCGAAATATTGTCGCTAGCAGGTCGTATGATAGCCGGGCATCAAGCGCCACCCCGCTCTCAATATAAGTTCGCAGTCCGATCTCCCGCTCGATCACGATCAGCGCACCCGTCTGATTTTGCGAGAAAAGATTGGCGGCCAAAACAATGTCGTCATAGACGTCGGCCACCGAGCTCGAAGACCGCATCAGCGAAAGGCGACTCCCGAGATTTGCCAGCGCGTGCCGGATTTCCGACTGGAAAACAACGATCAGAGCGAACACCACGTACGGAAGCAGCGTGCTGAGCAACCAGTCCAGCGTGCGCAATTCGCCCAGGCGCGCGAAATAAAAAGCCAATCCGAGCGCTGCCACTCCGACCAGCATCGGTGCTGCGCGCGTCCCACGCACAAGTACTAGAAATTGGTAGATCAGGAGCGCGACGAGGCCAACGTCGATGATTGAGATAATCGAGATGTGCGACCAGATCATCGAAAGCGTCGTCACGGCAGCCTCACGTCGATTCTTACATTCGTGCTTCAATCCATGCTTGCAATAAAGTTGAATTGGCCTTCATTCTAATGCAGCCCCGCTAAATAACCGTGGTGCAAGTACGATAGGCGCTCGAGTCTAGCCACAGTGTGCTAGCGCAGTTTCCCGGATTCCGGTTCGCTCGGCTCGGTCGCGGTTACCCGGGCGCGAACCCGTCCCCGGGATAGTCGCGCCGACAAGCCTTCTCCAACCTTAAGTTCCATTGCGTCTTTCACCAGATGGCCTTGGGCATCGAACACCAAAGCGTATCCGCGATTAAGAATCGCCACCGGCGAAAGCGCTTCCAGGCTCGCGCTCCGGCGATCCAGCGCACCGCGGATCTCCAGCAATCGCCGGTGCGCGGCGGCGGCCAGGTTCGCAACCTGGGACTCCAGCCCCTGTCGCACGGCAGCCAGTCGCCGGCGCGCGTCGTAGTGTCGGACCGCCGCGGTAATGCTCTCGCATCTGCGATGGCAGCGCTCTAATAGTTGTTGTTCCGCCTTCTCCAGCCGGAAACGCTGTTCGTCCAGTTTCTGCTGCCGCCGGTGGATGCCATCCATCATTCGAGCAAACGCTCCGTGCTGTGCCCGTTCCGTCAGATCCTGACGAGCCATCAGCAACCGGTATCGCACCGCTCGCTCCAAGCGCCGATACAAATCCTCCGCCTGGGCCTCGATCTCCTGTCGCGACCGGATCACCAGCTCCGCCGCGGCTGACGGAGTAGGCGCGCGTAAATCGGCGACAAAGTCCACGATCGTGAAATCCGTCTCATGTCCAATCGCCGAGATCACCGGAATCTTGGAAGCCGCAACCGCCCGCGCCAGCCCCTCATGATTAAACGAAGCCAAGTCTTCCGCCGAGCCTCCACCGCGTGCGATGATGATGACTTCAACCGCGCCGCTTTGGAGCAGGTTTTGATTGAAGTGCCGCAGCCCGGCCATCACTTCTACCGCCGCCGCGTCCCCCTGCACCTGCGCCGGATAGATTACGACATTCGCCGAGTGGTGCCGCCGCGCCAGAATATTCAGAATGTCGCGCAGCGCCGCCCCCTGCGGTGAAGTGATGATGGCAATGCGTTGCGGCAGGGGGGGGATCGCTTTTTTTCTTGCCGCGTCAAACAATCCTTCCGCCGCCAATCGAGCTTTTAATTGCTCAAACGCCAACTGCAGAGCGCCCGCGCCCTTGGGCTCCATGAATTCAGCGGAGATCTGCAATTCGCCGCGCTCTTCATAAACCGTGATGCGCCCACGCACCGTAACGTTCAATCCGTTCTCTGGACGAAAGCGCAGCAGCTTCGCCGAAGACCGAAACATCACCACGCGAATCTGCGCCGACTCTTCTTTCAAAGTGAAGTACAAATGACCAGACTCGGGAATGCGAAGATTAGAAATTTCGCCTTCCACCCAGCAATCGGAATATTCGCGCTCGATGTGGGACCGTACCGCGGAGACCAAAGCTCGCACCGTCCAAACGCGCCGCTCCGGAGGGCGAAACTGAAACCCAAGTTGGTCCGACATCGCCATGAAGTGTCAGTTTACAAGAGACCCACGTAGGGACGGACGCATTCGTCCGTCCAGCCGAGCGAAGCTCGGCAGCGCCTTTCGCTGGCGGGGATTACCGCTTCATCCTTCCAATCAAGAACAGCAAAATAGAAAGCACCACACTAATCAGAATCGAACTCGCCAGCGGAAAATAAAAAGTAGTGTTCTTCCCTCGAAGCAGGATATCCCCCGGGAGCCGTCCCAGCGGCAATCCCGTTCGCCCCAGCAACATGACGATTCCCCCAATCACTGCCAGTGCAATGCCGAGGATCATCAGGATTCGTCCCAGTTCCATCATGTTTCGAGTCTAATCCCGCAGCTTGCTAAACTGCGTTTCGGAATCGTATGCTCTGGCGGATCTAGGCGCCGTCACCGTTTAAAACATGCTGATCCTCGAAACCCCGCGCCTCCACCTCCGCGAATTCACTCCCGAAGACGCCGATGCCCTGGCCCACGTCCTCTCCGACCCCGAAACCATGCGCTACTACCCCGCTCCCCATGGTCGTGCCGGATATGATCGCGCCGGAGTCGAGCAATGGATCGCCCGCAACTGCCAACGCTACCAGGACGACGGCGTAGGCCTTTGGGCTGTGGAGCTGACAACGTCGCGGGAACTCATCGGCGACTGCGGCATCATCCTTCAGGAAGTCGATGGCGAACACCTCTACGAAATCGGATATCATCTCCGCCGCGATTTCTGGGGACTGGGGCTCGCCACCGAAGCTGCCATAGCCTGCCGCGACTGGGCCTTCGCCCGCCTGAACACGAATCGCCTCATCTCCCTGATCCGCCCTGAGAACCTGCCCTCGCGCCGAGTCGCCGAGCGTGTCGGCATGACCCTTTGGAAAGAAGTGAACTGGCGCGGCTTTCAGCACTGCGTCTATTCCATCGAGAAACCCCAATCACCGCCATAACCTGAGAACATGCGCGTGTCGAGCCGAACTCGCCCCGTCCAAGCGGTACGGAGCCCGCTACCACACGATACTTCGTGTGACGTGGGTTAAACTCAAAGCAGAAGTCGAACTGAACTAGTCGACGCATGCGCAAAGCCACCATCCTGTTTAATCCCAATTCTGGCCGCCGTGGCAAAAAGCGCGATGCGGAATTGAACCACGCCATTGGCCTCATTCAATCGGCGGGGGTCCACACCGAACTTACGGTTTGCCGCTCCAGCCAGGAGGCTACCGACAACGCCCGTTGCGCTGTCGCCGACGGAAGTGACACCGTCTTCGCCTGTGGAGGGGATGGAACGATCCACGACATCATTCAAGCCTTGGCCGGAACGCCCGTCGCCGTCGCCATTCTGCCCTTCGGAACCGCCAACGCGCTTGCCCACGACCTCGGAATCCCCGTCCGCCCAAGCGCCGCAGCCAAGGTCGCCGTCGAGGGCAAACTCCGCCGCGTTCCCCTTGGCCGAATCGAGTACGAGGATTTCAAGGGCAAATCCGCCGCGCGCTACTTCACCGTCGCCGCCGGAGTCGGAGTCGATGCGCACCTGTTCTACAAACTCACCGCCGAGTTGAAGAACCGTTCTGGCATGGCTGGCTATTACCTTAAAGCGTGGCACCTGTGGGCAACTCACCGCATGCGCAAGTTTGAGGTCGAATATGCCAACGGAACCGGTCTCCGGCAGCAGGCCGTTTTGACCGAACTATTGGCGGTAAGGATCCGCTTTTTCGGAAACATCTTGCGCGAACTGGTTCCCGGAGCTTCTCTCGACCGCGGCGACTTGCGCACCGTCATGTGCCGAACCGCCAGCCGGAATGCCTACATAAAGTATGTCGCAGGCGCGCTCTTGGGCCGCCAATGGGACATCGACGGCATCGATCTCGTCACGTGCTCGGAAGTCGTCTGCCGGTTGCCGGAAAAAGTTGATCGCTCCCATGCAGGCCCCCATGCAGGCCACGGCGCGAACCAGGTCTACGTCGAGGCGGATGGCGAACTCCTGGGCCGATTGCCTGCCCGTATGACGATGCAGTCCGATGCCCTGTCGTTGGTAGTACCAGCGTAGTCCGGGGCTCGCCAACCCTCATCGTTCGTATCCGTGTTATAAATCGCCTATGCCCACCGGACGCCAAGGGTCAATCCGCCTCTTTCGATTCTCCGGAATTGATGTCTTCCTCCATTGGTCCTGGTTCCTGTTAGCGTTCTACGAAATCAACGCACGTAAAGGAAACTACTCCTCGATCGGCTGGAATATCGCAGAATACCTCGCCCTGTTTTTTATCGTGACCCTTCATGAATTCGGTCACTCGCTAGCCTGTCGCCAGGTTGGCGGACAATCCGATCGCATCGTTCTCTGGCCGCTCGGAGGAGTCGCCTATGTAAATCCACCGCCACGACCGGGCGCAACATTATGGAGTATCGCAGCGGGTCCACTGGTGAACGTGGCGCTCGTTCCAATCATCATCGGAGCGGGATACGCGAGCCGAGCGATGGGCTGGTACACGGCCGTCCCCGACCTCCGGACGTTGATTCACGCCATTTTTTATATCGATGTCGGACTGTTTCTGTTCAACATTCTGCCCATTTATCCGCTCGACGGCGGCCAGATTCTTCGCTCCCTGCTGTGGTTTGTGATGGGGCGCGGTCGCAGCTTGATGGTGGCCACGATCCTTGGATTTGCCGGCGTCGCGGCGTTCATCGGTCTCGCTCTTTGGACGGAAACATGGTGGTACGGCGTGCTCGCCGTCTTCATGCTCATGAATTGCTGGAGCGGTCTGCAGCACGCGCGCGCCCTGTTGCGGTTTGCCAAGTTGCCGCGGCGATTCGGATACGCCTGCCCCTCCTGCCAGGCCAGTCCGCCAATCGGCGACTATTGGAAGTGCCGAAATTGCGGGCAGGCATTCGATAGTTTTCAAACTGCGGCGGTCTGCCCCCACTGCGCGACGCGATATGAGGGAACGAGGTGCCTCGATTGCGGCGTCATGTACCCGATTAGCGCATGGTCGACGCCTGCGCTGGCGGTGAGCGTGCCTTCGGCCTTTCCGGTAGGCCAAGTTTAGATCTCGCCTCGTTTGTCACTTTAACTGTTACTCTATATTTGTCACTTTGGACTTGCTGCCCGAGCGTCTAAACTCAACCGAACGCCTTGGAACCCGTAACCCACTTCCTATTCGGCGCGGCCATGGGACGCGCCGGACTCAACCGCAAGACGGCGCTAGCCACAGCCACACTAACCCTGGGCGCGGAAGCCGCCGACCTCGACGTCTTCAGCCGCTTCGGAGGCTCCGCCTTCGGACTCAATCATCACCGTGGTTTCACGCATTCTTTTCTCGGTGTGCCGCTGGTAGCCGCCGCAGTCGTCGGATTCGTCTATTTGATCTGGCACCTGCGCGGTCGTAAGGTCCGCAATCCAAACCTTCCTCCGCGATGGGGATTGCTATTCACCTACGCCTGCCTTGCCGGTCTCAGTCACATTCTCCTCGACTTCACCAACAACTACGGAGTGCGCCCGTTCTGGCCCTTCTCCGAGCGCTGGCAATCCTGGGACCTCGTCTTCATCGTCGAGCCTGTTCTGCTGGTCGTTCTCACCCTCGGCCTGATCCTTCCCGCATTGTTTTCGTTGATCAACGAAGAAATCGGTGCCCGCAACAAAAGCCCCAACCAGTTGGCGGGAAAACTCGCCGCGACCATTGCTCTCGTCGCCGTCGTCGCCTATTGGGGAATTCGCGACTATGAGCACGACCGCGCCGTAGCTGCGCTGCAGGCGCGCAGCTACCAGGGAGCCGATGCCATTCGAGTCTCTGCCTATCCCTACTGGGTCAATCCATTCCATTGGTATGGAGTCGTAGAAACGCCCAATTACTTCGCCACTGTGAATGTCGACTCGCTTAACTTCCAGACGATGTCTCCCGAGGTTGATCCCGAAGCCGAAATGCAAATCCACTACAAGCCGGAAGAAACGCCCATTACTCTAGCCGCCAAGAAAACCTACCTCGGACGCGTCTATCTGAGTTGGGCCCAATATCCCATCACTGAAACGGAAGAGCTGGCGAGCGATCCGGTCGAGAACGGGCGTGCCGCCTATGTCGTCCGCTTTCGCGATCTCCGCTACGACTATCCCGGACGCACCGGTCGCAGTGGACGCTCCACCCTCGGCGCCGTCGTGTTGCTTACCCGCGATCTGCAGGTTGTGGACGAACGCTTCGGAATGGGGAACGCCAGGACGAAGTAACTTGTCGGTGGAGAGCCGGGCGTCCTCGCCCGGCCGCGACAATGCATAATGCTGAATGGGCGAGCCGCCCATCTCTCCACATTCGCAGAGTCTCTTGACCAGCAGCATCCGCTCGCGCAACAATCGTAATGACAATTAACGAGGTGGATCATGCTGGCTTACCTGTTTATCATTTTTGCGATCGTGGCGCGGATGCCATTCATGCCCCATCCCTGGAACTTCACTCCGGTAGCGGCGGCACTGCTGTATTTTGGGGCGCGCGGCTCGCGACGTCAGCTTTGGGTGCCATGGCTGTTGCTTGCCGCCTCGGATGTCATCCTCACCAAATTCGTGTACTCGTATCAATTTTCATGGGATCACTTAGTGACTTGGGCGTGGTATGCGGCGATCTTGTGGCTCGGCAGCCAGCTACGCGAGAACGCCAACTGGCTGCGTCTCGGCGGAGCAGCGCTCGCCAGTTCCGTTTCATTTTTCGTGGTCAGTAATTTCGCGGTCTGGGCATGCTGGAACATGTACCCCAAGACCATGTCTGGTCTGATGACCTGCTATGCCGCCGGCCTTCCATTCTTCCGTCGTGGGATCGCAGGCGACATGCTCTTTACTGCCGTCATGTTTGGATTGCCCGCCCTGGCCACTGCGGTAGCCCGCTCCGTCCGCAGGCCGCAAGGAGCGACTGCCGCCTAGCAGAACTAGTTCGCGTGGGGACGGGCGCCCCGCCCGTCCAAGCCGAGCGCAGCTCGGCTCCGCTTCGCCCACCGCCAGAGCAGCCATCCTACGGCCAGCACCGCCACCCCCGCCACAATCCAGACGAAGTGGTGCGCAAACAAGTTTCCCGTCAGTGTCACAATCTGCGGACCGAACCACAGCGTCAGCAGCGCCTCGATCAGAAACCGCACAAATCGTCCCGCAAAAATCGCCAGCAGAAAATGTGCGAAGTTCATCTCGAACGCCGCCGCGGCCAGCACAAAAATCTTGAAAGGTGCGGGCGGCGGCAACATCGCCGGAAACATCAGCGCCCAGAATTCATGGTGTTCAAACGATTCGTGAATCTTCTCAAAGCGCGCTGCTGAAAGCCGCTTGCGCAGCAGCACCTCTCCACCCATATATCCGATGATGTAAAGAACAATACTGCCGAGCGCCGATCCCGCTGCGCCCAGCAGCACATACAGCAGGAAACGCGAGCGGTCGTTGTAAACGTAGCCGACGAAAATCGCATCCAGCGGCATGCCCAGGAACGAGCCATCCACCGCCGCAAACGCAAGCATCCCCCACGGCCCCAAGGGCACAAGAACGTGCTTGATCCATTCGCTGTAGGCGTGGACAAAATGTTTGAGCTTGTTCAACTAATGGCCTTCATGCTCCGTCCGTCCAGCAATCAGCTCCAGCGCATGCGGCAGTAAATCAATCACTGCCTCCAATGACTCCACTGCTCCAGCCGGACTGCCCGGGAGATTCAGGATCAGGCTCGTTCTCCGTATGCCGCATACGCCACGGCTCAGCGCCGCGAAGCGCGTCTTCTGCACGCCCTGCAATCGCATCTGCTCCGCGATCCCTTCCACTAGTCGATCGCATACCGCTTCAGTGGCTTCCGGTGTCACATCGCGCGGAGCAATCCCGGTCCCGCCCGTGGTAACCACCAGTCGAGCTGACCGGCACAACTCGATCAATTGTTTTTGAATCACGGCGCGCTCGTCGGGCACCACATCGCGCGCCACGACTAGAAAGTTACAGCGTCCCAGCGTTTCCGCCACTGCTGGACCGGAGAGGTCCACCTTATCGCCGCGCGCGCAAGAATCGCTTACCGTCATCACTGCCGCCGTCGCCGGGGCAGGCGTCGAGGCATCAGGTGTCGAGGAGGACATCTTCACCCTCAGCCGCCGCATCCCGCTGCGCTTCGTCCAGCAGCCGCAACCCTTCCATGAGCAGACCCTGCGTATTCAGCGTCGTCGTTTCCGCCGATGCTTTGCCATTGAAGTCAATCTGAAAATTTCCTTCCGTCCAGCGCAGCACTTTAAAAACGGCTTCGTCTCCCGTAATCGGTCCATAAACAGCGTGCTTGGCCTGCCCCTGGTTGAAATAGATTTCGCATTTGTCGTCCGCCTTGGTCATCGTGAGGAGACAACTCTTCCGGCCCATTTCCAGCGATTGCACCAGGTCGATCACGTTCATCTGCGAGAGGCTGCCGCGCAAGACACCATCGGTCGAGGCTGCCTTGCTCAGTTTCTCCAGCGCGATCCGGTCTACCACGCGCTTGATTTTGTGCGTGGCATCTTTCAAAAAGAAAGGCTTTTCCAGATAGTCTTCGATCGGATCCTGCATCGACAATCGTTCGCTGATGTCCGCCTTGCTGGCCATCAGAATCACCGCGATGCTAGCCGTTGCCGGCCTGCTTTTCAGCTTTTCCAGCAACTGCCGTCCGTCCATACCCGGCATGCGGTAGTCGCTGATTAACACATCCGGCAAGTCATCGACCGCCTTTAACAATGCATCGGCGGCATCGGTCGCGACCGTCACTTCGCCCATCGTCGAGAGCGCCTGCTGCAGCATCCCCAACACCATCGGGTTGTCATCCACCAGCAGGATTTTGACGTTGCTCGCCATAGTTACTTGCGCTTCCCACGTCTCCGGTAGTCTCCGCGCTTGCCCCCGGACTTGCGCTGCAAGACTACTTCTCGAATTTCGATGCCTTTGTCCAGCGCCTTGCACATGTCGTAGACAGTCAACGCTGCAACGCTGGCCGCGACCAGTGCTTCCATCTCCACGCCCGTTTCCGCCGTAGTCTTTACTTTTGTCGCAACGGAAACGCCATTCTCGCACACGCGTAGAGTCACAGCAATGTGCGACAGCGGCACCGGATGGCACATCGGAATCAACTCCGCCGTCCGTTTCGCCGCCATGATTCCCGCCGTCCGCGCCACCTCCAGTGGATCGCCCTTCGGATTCTTCGGTAGCACGCGCAGCACCTCAGGGCTCATGAGAACGAAGGCGGAAGCCTCCGCCTCGCGCGCCGTTCGTGCTTTGGCCGACACATCCACCATGCGGGCCTGCCCGTCCGCATCGTAGTGAGAAAGTTTCTTAGGCATCGCCAACAGGTTATCGTATCCGCAGCGGCTAAGCTCGTGTCGGCATTTGTTCGCACCATCACCGCATCAACAGCGATACCCATTCTCCAGCCTCGATTCGTTCGGAATCCGGAGGAATCACAACGTAGCAGTTCGCCCGAGCCAGCGCCGCAACGTCGCCCGACCCCTGCCACCGTGCCAGTTCGACCTCCGCAGTTTCAAACTCTCCTGAAAGCACCGCCGGAAGAAATCTCTTCAAACCCGTCTTCGTATGAATCTCAGATTTCAGTCGTGCCCGAAGAAAGATCAACCGCGGCGGCGTCATCCCCGACAAGGCCTCGATCATTGGCCGAACGAACAGCTCAAACGTCACCATCGTAGAGACCGGATTCCCGGGCAGCCCAAAGAAATACTTCCTGTGTGGCGCGGGCGCCCTCGCCCGCGTGCGAGCAGCGCTATCCCCGTCACCAGGGTCAAGCAGGCCGCACGACCCAAACACGACGGGTTTCCCCGGCTGAATCTTCGCTCCCGTAAAATAAAATTCCGTGTTCAACTCGCCAAGCACCTGCTCCACAAGATCATACTTTCCCATGGAGACGCCGCCGGTGAGCAGCAGCAGGTCACACTCCAACCCTTCTTCGATCAAAGCCCGCAGCCGTCCGCGATCGTCGGGAGCGATCGCCAGCCGCACCGCCTCTCCGCCCGCTTCGCAAACCTGCGCTGCCAGCGAATAGGAATTTGAATTCCGAATCTGTGCCGGGCCCGGCGTGACGTCGATCTCAACCACTTCATCTCCGGTAGAAAGAACCGCCACTCGCGGCTTTCGGAAAACCTGCACCTGGCTTTTGCCCGCCGACGCCGCAATCGCAATCGCCGCGTGATCCAGCCGCCGTCCCCGATCGAGCAGCGGTTGTCCCGAGCGTGCTTCCGCCCCCCGAGGAACAAAATTCTCGCCAACGCCAACGGTCCGCCGAACGTCAACAAATCTTCCGCCGAGCGCCCCCCATCCTGACGTCGCGTTTTGTGCCGGGTCCACATGGAACTCTTGTGCCGGAGCCGTATGCTCCACCATCACCACCGCATCGGCTCCCGCTGGCAGCGGAGCCCCCGTCATGATTCCCACCGCCTGCCCGAGTTCAACCGAGCACGCTGAAGGCCCTGGCCAGCTGCCCGCCTTCACCTCACCGACTATTTCCAGCCGCGCCGGAAGTTCCGCCAAATCCGCCGCCCGCACCGCATATCCATCCCGAGTCGCCCGATCAAAAGGAGGGAAGTCGCGATCCGCCACAATTCCCTCTGCTAGCACCCGTCCCAACCCCGCGAGCAGTTCCACCGTTTCCGCATCACCCGGACCCGCGCCGGCCGCGTGCTGCTCAACCAGGTGTCGAGCCTCTTCAAAGCTCATCACACGAGCCGCAGACGTTAAGTTAGGAGAGGATTCAGCAGAAAAAGACATGCAAGAATCATAACGCCGCCAAGACTTTCGTTTGGTCTGGGAACTCCTGTTTCTTCTGAGGCTGACAACCGGGAACTGAGAACCGAGTACCCGTCCTACCGTGCCAGTTCCTGTCCCAGCACCGTCGCGTTGCTGGCGAAACACAGGCCGGTTTCAAGATCCACGAGTCCCGAGCGCACAAGTTTCGCAATCTCACCATCGAAGTGCTGCATGCCTTCGTTTCCGCTGGCCTTAATCGCGTCGAGCAGCGTGCGCCCTGGCCGCTCGCCTTGTTCGACGCAGTCGCGAGTGCGCGAGTTGGATTTCAAGATTTCCACTACCGGGACACGGTCGCCGCCATCGGTCCGCGGAATGAGCCTTTGCGCAATGATGTAGCGGAAAGTCTTGGCTACGCGTTCGCGCACCGATTGCTGTTCAGTAGCTGGAAACGTACCCACGATGCGCTCCACCGTCTTCGAGGCGTCGACGGTATTGATGCTCGAAAGAACCAGATGTCCGTTTTCGGCCGCTTCGATGAGAATCTCAAGCGTCTCCCGATTGCGGATTTCGCCGACCATAATCACGTGTGGCGCCTGCCGCAAAGCAGCTTGCAACGCCAGAATAAAATTCGGCGTGTCGCTGTGCAACTCGCGCTGATGCACGGTGGATTTCTTATGTTTGTGCAGAAACTCGATCGGATCTTCGACCGTCAGCACGTGATAGCAATATTCGCTGTTAATGCAATCAATCAAAGCGGCCAGGGTTGAGGACTTGCCCGATCCCGTTCCCCCCGTCACCAGAATGATCCCGTTCCGCACGTGTGCCGCAGCTTCCAATTGCGCCGGCAAGTGAAGGGAATGGAAAGTCGGAATGATGGTCGGGATAACCCGCATCACGATCGCGCAGCTTCCGCGCTGAATAAAGACGTTGACGCGGAACCGTGCCATTCCCGGCAAGCCATACGAAACGTCGCACGATCCTTGCTCACGAAGCGTACTGATGGCCTGTTTATTGGTGCCGATCAGGTCGGCTGCAATGCGGCGCGTGTCATCCGCTGAAAGTGTTTTGCTGCCGGGGATTTCGACCGCGGTAAGCTGACCGCGGATCTCGACCTGGGGCGGACGCCCCGGCGAAAACATCAGATCGCTTACCTTCTCAGAGGTGCGCAACATGCCCGCCAGCAACACCGGCGTCGGGATCGAGTCCGTCCCGCTGATGCCCTCAAACGCGATCGCAATCGGGGAATTCCCCGGAGACGCCATCCCAACACTCCCAAATGATCAGTAATGATCACTATTGACGCCACAGGGGAGAAACGAAGTCGAGGAACCTATGGTATGAATGTAACGCGAATGCGCAGAAGAGCGAAGGACAAGTAGGTCATAGACCTCAGTAACTGAAGACAGTACCCAGCACCCAGTTGTCACCCAGACTTAGAACGCGAAGCCACAGCGCGGTAGAATCCGGGTCTTCCGTGCACTGGGTACTAAGTACCGGGTACTGAGTACTGGGTACTGATTTTTCCCTATTTCTTCACCGGCTTTTTCTTGCCGAACCCCGTTTCCACGGACGCCCCTATGCTCGCCAGCATATCCTTGGCCGGTTGCGCGAATGGACCATTGGGGTCAAGTTCAAGGTACTTCTGAAAGGCCTCGGCCGTACCATCGGCAGCGACTACCTTGCCGTCCTTTCCGATAGTCTCCTTGCCGATCAAGTTCACACCCTTCCAGTAGTAGGCGGCCGCTTTGGTGGGATCGGCGGCAATCACCTTGTCGAATGCTGCAATTGCATCATCTACCTTGCCCGCGTTGGTGAGCACAGCGCCGATGTTGAACAGGTACGTTCCCACCTTCGTCGGGTCCAGTTGGGCCGCCTTGTTGTAATTGGCTACGGCATCATCGACTTTATTGGACTTCGCATAGACCTGCGCGAGGTTGTTATAGTAGGCAGCCATCGTCGCATTGTTGTTGGGGTCCTTCTGGGCCTGTTCGGAAGCACCGCGCAGCTCGATCGCTTTCTGGAAAGCGGCTGCAGCTTCCTGGTAACGCTTCTGCTTTTCTTCAGGATCGGTTTGCTTTGCCGCCGAAGCGAGGTAGTCGTTGCCAAGTTCGAACCAAATTGGATCGCGGTTGGGGTCGATCTGGTTAGCTTCATTCAGCGTGGATATTGCGGAGTCGTAATCCTTCGCGGCAGCAGCCGCTCGGGCGGCATTGAGTTTGTCGTTCAGCGTCCCGATGGTTTTGGTTTCCGCTGCAGCTTTGGCCGCGGCGTCCTGCTTGGCCTTTATCTGTTCCGGGGTCAGACCCTGGCCCTGGGCTTGGCTCGCCTGTTCCTTCTTGAGGTCGAAGTCCTGCGTCGTTTCATCCAGGCTCACCGGAACTCCGTTATAGTGAAAAAGCTCCTTGCCGTCCTTAATGAGCTTGACGTTGTATTTGCCGGGAGTGATGCCGAGCGAGAAATACTCGCCCTTGCTATTGGTTTTGAGAGTGTAAGTCCTGCCGGTTTCGATTCCATTCCACTCCACTGTGACTCCGGCGAGCGGTTTGCCTTCAGTGTCTTTGCAAACTCCCTTTACGCTGCCCGTGGTTTGCGCGAATGCAAGCGGAGCGCACAGTCCCAACGTAAGAACAAGCAGCAAGGAAAAGATGAAATATTTCTTCATGATTCAGCCTCCCGGCATGGCATCTGAATTTACGACCGTTAATTAAGACTGCTTATGAAAGCGCACCTAATTCAATCGCACCGCACTCTCCGCGTACGGAATCGGATCTTCGGCGCTCGCTTCGCGAAAGGCACGCAGGCGAAGCACACAGCTGTCGCAGACACCACAGGCACGATCTTCACGCTGATAGCACGACCACGTTAAATCGAATGGGGCATTCAGTTCAAGGCCAAGCCTCACAATCTCCGCCTTGTGCATCGCAATCAGTGGAGTGACCACCCGTATCGTTCCTTCCCTGGTACCCGCTTTCACGACTTCGTTGAACGCTCGATAATACTCCGGCCGGCAATCGGGATAACCGGAACTGTCGGGCTCAACCGCCCCGATATAGACCACTTCGGCTCCCAGCACTTCCGCCCAGCTGACCGCGACCGCCAGAAAATGCGCGTTGCGGAAAGGGACATAGGTCACCGGAATACCCGGCACGCTGCCGTCCGTGGCCGGCACCTCGGGAACGGCGATCCTCGAATCGGTGAGAGCCGATCCTCCGATCGTGCATAGCGCTTCATTTCGCACCACCAGCCGGTCATGGATCTCGAGCCGGTCACAGATGTTTTCAAACGAGCGCCGTTCGCGCTTTTCCGTGCGCTGTCCATAGCTCACGTGGACAGCGGCCGCCTGATGATCGCGGGCCGCCAGCGCCGCACAGACACAGGAATCCATTCCACCGCTCAGCAGAACTACGGCTCGGCCTTGTTGGCTGGTTGAGTGCGGTGCCATTTACCAGGAAAGCCCGTCCTTCGCTTCTCTATAACTCTAAATTCTAACTTTATGAAATCTGATTTTATGCCAGTTGACAACTTTTGACCTCGGCGTGGACTCCCCTTCCGGCAAATTGCCCTCAAAGGCGCAGTTTTGCGCTAAGGCAGAGCACTGTTTCCCACTTTTTACTGATCGGATTCTTGACTATAAAGAGTCGCGAATGGCGAGCTCAAAACTCTGTGTCCGACGAAAAACCATTGGTTTTTAAATATTTTGATCACTAATGGTTGTAAGGTTTCGGAGGCGTGCTGTACCATGAGCGCAATGGCTAGCGACCGCCAATATCGTCAAGCGATTGTGCAGTACGGTCGCATGCTGCACGAAAGCGGGTTTGTGGCAGCCACCGACGGCAACCTCTCCGTCCGTCTCGACGATCAGCACCTGCTGGTAACTCCTACCTGCATAAGCAAGGGCAGGATGCGGGCTTCCGACATGGTCATCGTAGACATGGAGGGAAAGCGGCTCGCCGGCAAGCGCAGAGTTTCGAGCGAGATTGGCATGCATCTGCTGATCTATCGCCTCCGTCCCGATGTGCAAGGGATCGTGCACGCGCATCCGCCGACTGCAACCGGCTTTGCCGCTTCCGGCTATGACTTGAACCGGCCCCTGGTATGCGAGGTGGTTGTCGGTCTCGGTTCGATTCCGCTGGCCCGCTACGGCACGCCGGGCACGCCCGAGTTGACCGATGCTCTGGAGCCCCTAATTCCAAGTCACGACGCCATCCTGATGGCGAATCATGGAGTCGTAACCTTCGGATCATCGCTCGAGAGTGCCTACATGAAAATGGAAACCGTGGAGCACTTCGCGAAGATCTCACTGGTCACGCACTTGCTCGGCAACGAGCAACCTCTCGGTGAGAAAGAAGTGCAGAAACTTCACGAAGTTCGCCATCGCTACAATTGCGGAGCAACTCCCTCAGCTCCGCGCCGGCCGGTCACAGCCGACGGTCGTCAGTCCGATTCGCCATCGCATCTCGAATCCGATATCGAGCCGAAAGAGACGGCCGGCAGCCGCCGGTAGTATTAAAAGTTACTCCCCTCCGATGCGAAACCTCAGCCCCGCGCGAAAGTTCGCCGTCAGCGCCGGATACCCCACCACTTCGTTGTAGTGAGCATTGAGCGCGTTCCCAACATTCGCATAAGCCGTAACCCACGAATTGATCGCATACCACCCACCGAGATCCACGCGACCGTACCCGGCCGCATGGTTGATGGCGAGGAGCTCAGGAGTGGCGGAATCGAAAGCCGAATCCGGGCGTCGACCCACGAAACTCCCCTCAAGATTCGCGCCCCAGCGTGTGCCGAGGTAGTCCAGCAGCAGAATGCCGGAATGCTTGGGCCGACGCAGCAGGGGATTTCCCGCGTCAAACACAGGATCGCAAAAATTCGCCGGAGTGCAAAGCGGAGCCTGCAGAATTTGCGTCGACGTATAGGTGTAGGCTGTTTTCAACGCCAATTTTTTCCATATCCTGCCTTGCAGCTCAACTTCGGCGCCCTGCGCGAAAGATTGTTGCACGTTGAAAAACTGGTACAGGCCCTCTCCGTTCGGTGCCGCCTCAATTTGATCGTGGAAGAGGTTGTTGAAATAGGTGGCGTCCAGCGCCCAGCGCCCGGCAAACAATTTCTGCTGCAAGCCCGCTTCGAAAGCTCGTGTGCGTTCCGGCAGCAAACTGGGGTTGCGCACGTAGTACGGAGGGCCGGCGAACGTCTGATACAGCGCGGGTTCCATAAACCCCGTAGCATAGGAAAAACGCAAGCGCGTCCCCGAAAACAACTCTCCACCGCGTAACGCCAGCAGAGTCAGAGCAACTCGCGGGACGCCCGTATTCCCGTAAAGGCTATTGTGAACGAACCTCCCGCCGGCGATCACCGAGAGCCTGCCCAGCGTGAGTTGCTGTTGCAGATATGCGTCCTGACTCAATCGCTGACCGGAGGTGGAGGGGGGATAAAGCAAATCTCCAACGACGCCGTTTTCGTTCTCGATGCGATACCCGAAGGTGGAGTGCGCCCAGGTTCGCTCCGAGTAATCGCCCTGGTATTCAAAGCCAACACGATTGATGTGATCGTACTCGTGGGTGAGAAAGTCGTCGTAGTTGTCCGGATTCGTGCTCAGGTTCACGTCCGTGTAGCGGTACAAGTAGTCGAACCCGGTCAAGCGGTGTTGCCAACCCGAGGGCGCGCTGAACGTGAGTTGCACGCTTCCCAGAAGATTGTTCTGGTGCGACCATTCGCTGGGGTTCGGCCTCAGTGGTTCCATTACGCCATCCACTGGCACGATAGGGTCGTAACCGTTGAAGCTCCACTCCCCCGGTACGCCGGTATAGCTGTTCGAGTGCCGGACGCGCACCCTCAACGCAACTTGATCAGTAATCGCCCAACCTACATTCGCACCCTGCAGCGAATCCGAATAAGCGTCGTTCACACCCTGACCGTTGGTGGTGAACTGATCGCCGAAAAAGTTGTAGTCAAAGCGCCGGTAGGTACCGGCCAGAGACGCATACCCGTTCGCCGTTCCGAAATTTCCACCATCGGCGCCAAAACGGAGTTCCGGGACTGCCGTGCTTCCGGTGCGCGTCCACACCTGCACGACACTAGTCATGGCATCCGAGCCGTACAAAGTGCTCTGCGCGCCGCGCACAAATTCCAGGCGATCTGCCTGCCCTAGTGGCAGCGTGCCAAAATCAAACGTTTGGCCTGGGTTGTCGACGGCCACGCCATCGACAATCACTTTGTTGTAGGTGGACTCACCGCCGCGGACGAATAAAGACGAAATACCACCGCGCTGCCCTGCTGTATTTATGACCGCGCCAGGCAGAAAGCGCACCGCGTCGTCCGCAGCCACCGGCTGCATCACTTCCAACTGCCCGCTGCTCAGAGTGTCAACGTCGGCCCCCGCCGCTTCACTGGGAACCGGAGTGCGAGTCGCCGTCACCACCACGGTTTCCGCAGCCGTCGCCACGTGGAGCTTGATCGTGATGGTTTCCGCAGTTGGAGAAATATCTATTTTTTCGATCGCGAACCCCGGCGCCGCAACTTGAGCGCGATAAGAACTGGATTTGGATGCTGTTTCGCGAAAAACCACGACGCCTTCGGCGGACGTGCTCTGCACTGCCCGAACTGACTCGCCCGGTTCAAGTAATTGCACTTGCGCGCCAGCCACGACCGCGTCCTGGGGATCGACAACTTTGATTTTGATTTCAGCCGCCGCGAAGGGCGTCAGACAAAGAGGCACCAGAAAAATGAAACTACAGAACCACAGGGGAAAGCGCATACACGTCTCCTTTATCACGCGAAAGGGTTGTGGGACGGTTCACGCCGGTCTCCTGGCTTCGCGAGTCAGAATGTGAGCTTTGGCCCAGCATCCGGTTGCTACAATCGGCCTTCCCAGGGTGTCGTTTTCGAATAGCCCCAGTGGCCGGTTGCGGTGTCCTCGCTTACAGTTGCGCGGCAGCGCGGGATTTACACCCGCTTCCCATAGCGCCAGCGTGTCGCTGGCCTACGATCATGCGCGAACCTAATGTTGAGAAAGAGCGAAAACTGCGGCCCAGCAAATCTACTGGCCCTGCCGACAGGAAGTCAAACAGCTCCTACTTTTTCATTAGGGGAAACGCGGCCGACCCCACCAGAGCGACGTTCTCCTCGGCGAACGCGGTTACGCGATCGAGTGATGCTTGCAACTGCCTCTGAAACTCTGCGATCCGTTCTTCTGTCTTTCCAGAAGGACCATTAGCACCAGCATCGTTAGCACCACCATCGCTTGGTTCGGAGGGAACTCGTATCTTGGCGCTGAAGCGCACTAGCGCCCTGGAAAATGGCTTAGGGATCATCAACGCATCCCACGAGTTCAGCACCCAGGCATCGCTGAGGGCCACATAGAACGCGGCCATCGGCGCGGCACTGGCGCGCGACAGCAAAACCGGGCCCGGCTTCGCTACATATTTCGGGCCACGCGGACCGTCAATCGTAAACGCAACGGAGGCCCCCTCTCCCAACTCCCTTCTCAAGCCGAGCAGGGCGGTTGCGCCGCCGCGGTTGCTGGATCCGCGCACCGCGACGAAGCCAAATTTTTCAATGGTTCGAGCGATGTATTCGCCATCGAAGCTGCGGCTTACCATCACCGCGATCCCGGTCTTTCTCCATAACCAGGCGCTGGCGAAAACCGCGCGGTGCCAAAAGGAATAGATCACCGGTTTTTCATAAGTCGCGTCCGGCGGTATAGGAGGTTCTTCCCAGGATATGGAATAGCGAAGTGTCGGCCCGATCAGCGAAATCGCCAGATACGTCGCCCAACTGATCAGCCACAAAAGAATTCTCTGTCGCGGCGAGAATCTGCGCTCTTCCAGAGCAAGGGAATCATCGGGCTCAACCGCAGCCGAGGGAGAACTCACGCCGACTATTGTAGCCGGGGAAGAACGGTTTAACTGAAAGCTGAGCTGAAAGCCGGAACGCTGTTTGCCTACGCTTCCAGATACCCCACGATCCACTCCTTCAGCCGTTGCCGCCGTTCATCGTTCGAATCGAAGCGAATCCCGAAGCTCTTATTGGGCTTTTTCCACGTGACCTGCCCGCGTACCCAAACGCGCGGCAGTGTTAACAGGGAAAACGATACTTCCACCTGGCTTCCTGGTTCGGGCAGGTGATTGCCTTTGACCGACATGCCCCCGGAACTGATTTCCTGGCTGGTGGCGGTCATGCGGCCGCCGTCGGCCATCACGATCGAAACTTCTGTCATCACCGGGACGCGCACATAGCGCCGGAATTCATGCAGCACCAGCATTCGCGTCGAGCGCACAAGTTTTATCGCCGCGGAACGTTCCAAAGGCTCGTGGAATATTGCGTTGATGCACAACTTCGAATAACGCATGGCATCGTGCGCCGTCCCGCCCAGGCCGAAGATGATGAGGCGGCTGTTCGAAGCAGACGATCGCGCCATTTCGATAATCGCGCCGGCCGCTTCTCCCAGCGGCAAAACGCAGGCCTCGAACTTTTCGCGTTGCAGTCGTTCCGCGTTTTCGCGCGGGATCGGAACCGTTTCAATGCCAAATTGACGGAAACATTCCGTGATCAGATTCGAGGAGGCTTGGGGCAAGTCAAACAACGCGACCCGCGCTGTATTTTTTCGATGAGCGGGAAGGGGGGCGAGAACAGCACCAGTCGAAGTAGTCATGAGTCCTAGGGGGTGAACTCCTCTAAAAGTCCATTCTGACGCGCCTTTTGGCGCCTGCATAGGTTTCGAAAGGGCTTAGCCCTGTCCCAAAGGGCCATTACGGAAGTTGTCCTTTGACCCGTCTCTCCCGCTCCCTTGGTTTGTGTCAGGTAAGATGTTTCCATCTCTGAAATCTGCATTCGTGATCAGAAAATGATTACTCTCAATGACATCCAGTCGGCTTTGCGACGCATTCGCAGTTCCATCTACCTGTCGCCTTGCGCGCTCTCGGCCACGTTTTCTGAATCGACTGCCAACCGCGTCTATTTGAAGCTTGACAACTTGCAGCGAACCGGCGCCTTCAAGGAGCGTGGCGCACTGAACAAACTACTCTCGCTTAACACTGAAGAACGTGCCCAGGGCGTCATCGCGGCTTCGGCTGGAAATCACGCGCAAGGAGTTGCGTATCACGCGGGCAAGCTTGGAATCCGCGCCCAGATTTGCATGCCGCTCACTACGCCTCTGATCAAGGTCTCGGCGACCCGGGGCTACGGCGCCGATGTGGTCCTGCAGGGCGCCAACTATGACGAAGCATACGGAGAGGCGCTCCGCCGCAGTCAGGCTGAGCACCTCACTCTCATCCATGCGTTCGACGATGACGCGGTCATCGCCGGTCAGGGCACGATTGGCCTGGAGCTCATCCAGCAGCATCCTGACCTCGAAGCCGTGGTCGTCCCCATCGGCGGCGGAGGCCTGATTGGCGGCATCGCCTGCGCGCTGAAAGAATCGAATCCCAAAATTCAAGTTTTCGGAGTTCAGCCCTCACGCTTGCCGTCCATGAAGGTGGCCGTTGCCGAAGGCCAGCCGGTGACGCTGATGGCGGCTTCAACCATCGCCGATGGCATTGCCGTCCGTCGCGCCGGCGATCGCACGCTGCCCTTGGTTCAGAAATACGTGGACGATATCGTTACCGTCGAAGAAGAAGAGATCGCCAACGCCATACTGCTGCTGCTCGAGCGCGAAAAAACTCTAGCCGAAGGCGCTGGAGCGGCGGGCGTCGCGGCGCTGGTCAACCGCAAGGTCCCTCTCGTAGGAAAGAAAGTTGCCGTGCTAGTATGCGGAGGAAACATCGATGTCACGCTACTCTCCCGCATCATCGAGCGCGGCCTGGTCAAAGATGGACGCCTTGTACGCCTGCGCGTCCACCTGCCCGACTATCCCGGAGCGCTCAATCGCCTTACATCCATTCTGGCCCAGCATCGCGCCAATATCGTCGAAACCGACTACGACCGCGCCTACCACGGCGTGGGTCTCGGTGAGACCGCGATTGAGATCACCATGGAAACCCGAGGCCCCGACCACATCGCCGAAATCATCTCGGCGCTAGGCGCGGCGGGCTACACCCAGGAACGAGTGCTCTAGGCTAGTGTGGGGCGGGCTACACGCAGGACGCGTGCTCTAGGCTAGTGTAGGGTGGACACTCTTGTCCGCCGGCGTTGCCTTTGCCGTTGGTTTTGATTTCCCGGAGTAGCGCACAAAGTAAAAACGCACAAAGCAAAAAGAGAAAAGTAGTTGGCTTTTCTCGGCGCTCTCTGCGTCTCGGCGGTGATCGCTATTCAAACTGCTTCCGAAATCTCTCCAACTGATCCTTTACTTCGGAGACTTCCCTCCGCAGTTCCGTAACCTCTTCCTCCAGCCGCGCGATCCGCTCTCCATCTGCCGAGTTGTGCTCTGTCACTGGGCCGGCCCGCACGGGCGCTTCCGCCTCTACGACGTCCCCGGCAAGCAAATGCGCATACCGAGACTCCTTCGTTCCCGGCTGTCTCGGCAGCACTTTGGCAAGCGGCGGTTCCCGCTGCATCAACTTCTGCAGTGCCGATTGCACGTCCTCGAGTGTTTCGAAATGAAACATGCGCTCGGAGCGTCCGCGCAGTTCGCCCGGTGTTTGCGGACCGCGCAGCAGCAACACGCACAACACCGCGATCTCGGGACGCGTGAAGTTAAATACTTCCTGCAGTCGCTGTTCGTACTTTGTTACCCGGCTGTCGGCCCCGCGCGCCGGCCCCGCCATCCGCTGCTCCTGCAGCTCCTCGAGCGCGTCCCGCACCGCGTCTTCATCCAATTGCATTACCGGGTCGCGATTCGACTTCTGGTTGCAGGCATTCATCAGTGCGTTCAGCGACAGCGGGTAATACTCCGGCGTAGTGATGTCTTTTTCAATCAGCGCCCCCAGCACCCGCGCTTCCGTTTCCGTAAGCCTGTATTCCATGCGCCTTCGATTGTATATAAGTGTGGCGCGGGCGCCCTCGCCCGCGGCCCTTGCCTTTGTCTTTGCCCTTGGTTTTGCTCCGCGCCCTTGGTTTTGCTCTGTGCCCTTGGTCTGCTCCGTCCTTGGCATCCCTCGACCCATAACCCGGCCCTCCCCCACGCCGTCTCATCCGCACACGGTATACTCGATAGTTTGTCGAACACATCCAAGTCGGATACCTCTATGAGTCGCCTCATAGCACCTTCGCGCGTGGCCGTTGAAAATCTGGTTGAGAAACTTCGTGCGCTTCCTCCATCAGCCTTCGATGAAACCGAGGAAGTCCGGGCGCTGCTCGAAAGCATGCCCGTCGACGAAGCCAGTCTGGCACCGTACCTGTGCTGGGACCGTCAACACTACACGCGCAACCTGATCGACAAGACCGACCTCTACGAACTGATCGCCGTCTGCTGGGAGGTTGGCCAAGGCAGTTCGGTGCACAATCATCGCGACCAGAATTGCTGGATGGCGGCTCCGGTGGGAACGTTGCTGGTGGAAAATTTTCATGTCGGATTTCAGGATGTTGCGACCGGTAAATGTCAGTTGCGTGCATCTAACACCGTGGAGTTAACGGTAGCCAATCCGTGCGCGGTCGATCCGCAGCAGCCGGTGCATCGAGTGATCAATCCGCGGGAAGCGAACCAGCGCGCAGTGACATTGCACGTTTATTCGCGGCCTTTTGATACCTGCGTGGTCTATTCACCCGAACACGGAACATGCGGAGACATTGAGCTTCACTACAATACGGTTTTTGGAAAACCAGTACCCCGTACTCACTAGCCAGTACCCAGCCTGGAGAGAGACCTCGGTTTGCGGCCGCCACTTGCCGTCCTCTCAAGGTCTGGCTAACGCCAGTGAAGGTTTTTCTGGGTACCGGTTACTGGATAATGAATTCAAGGAGGAATCGTGAGGAGATACCTGGGAGTTTTCGTGGTTGTGGCTGCGCAGTGTGTGATGTCGTGGGCGCAGGCTCCAACTCCCGCACAAACCCCAGCTCCGGCTCCCACACAAACGCCACCTCAGGTGCCGGCCACCGCCCCCCCTCCCGAGCCCACAACGATTCCACCTTCAACTACAACTTCCGCGGCGCCCGCTCCCGAATTTCCGCGGGTCGAACTCTTCGCTGGAGGCTCGTATGCCGAGTCCGGTTTTTTCAATGCCGGCCACTGGGCGGGGCTGCCCGGCTGGGACGCTTCTCTCGGCGCGAACCTAACCCCTTGGCTGGGGTTCCTGGTGGAGGGCGGCCAATACTTCGGGACGTCACAAATTCCGACCGCTGCTCCCGCGCCATTTCCCAACTGCCCACCCTTCTGTCCTAACTCGTCGCCCACCTTCAATGTCACGACTCGGGAGTACAACATTCTGTTCGGCGTCCACTTTGCCCGCCGAAAGTATGTGCGCTGGACGCCCTTTGCGGAGATCCTGTACGGACATCAAGGAGTACGCGGTCAAGTGATCGCCGAGGCGCAAACCTTCAATGAAGTTGGTACCGGCCGGGCGTTTACGGCTGGAGTTGGCATCGACCGCCCAATCACTCGTCGCTTTGCATTGCGCTTTAAGGCGGATTACTTCGAGACCGGCACCGCGTTTCCTGGTCAACCCAAGCAGACGCAGGATAACTTCCGCGTCTCCGCAGGCATTGTCATCCGCAACGTGAAAAAGAAGAAGCGCACGCTGGAGGATGAAACCGAACCGTAGGAATTTACGGGCGGCGCAGCAAGTCGCTTAACGGCTCCGCTTTGCTTCGGATTTCGCTTGCAAAATCGGCGCCTTTTTCTACTACATCCTCGAAACGGTCCTTGGCTTCATCCGTCCAGTCGGACACCGTTTCCAGGGCGTCATCGTACGAGCGGCGCAGGTCTTTCCTTAGCTGACGCCCAGCCTTCGGAGCGAGCAACATGCCGACGGCAGCGCCAATCCCGAGCCCGATCAGCAGAAAAGTAACTGCCGTCCCGGTCGTGCCCTCTGAACTCTCATATTTTCCAACGCGCATAACGGCCTCCTGATCATTTCTGTTTCTGTTTCTATTCTAGACCCGAATAGTGAATTAGTTCGCGATTTGTAAATTGGCCTTCGCAACCCCGGTGGTCCCTTGGGCTCAATAGACAATTACACATCCCGCAGCAAATTCTCCAGCATCCGGTTCCCAGAATCGTGTCGGCCTGTGTAAAATAAACTGTTAAATCCTAAGTGCGGCGGACGCCCTGATCTACCTCCTCCCATGCAAGCCGAAAGCGGCTCGCCGGGGATCCAAGGCCTGCCCCGCCGTCCAGAATTCCTAGAGTATGAAGGAGATGTAAACCAACAATGTCGATTCCAGCGACCCAACTCCGTCCCGGCATGATCATCAAGCACAACAATGATCTGCATTCCGTGTTCAGCGTCGAACACCGCACCCCGGGCAACTTGCGCGCTTTCATCCAGGCGAAACTGCGCAACCTGCGTACGGGCGCCATGTTCGAGCATCGGTTCCGTTCGCCCGATCCGATCGAAAAGGTCAACGTCGATGAGGAGAACATGGAGTTCCTCTACAGCGATGGCGACGATTACTACTTCATGAACACAGAAAACTACGAGCAGACGCACCTGACTCGCGACACGCTGGGCGATGCCGTGGAGTACCTTACCCCGAACCTGCAAATCAAGGTGGAGTTCTTTGATGGCAAAGCGGTGGGCATCGAGCTACCGCAAACCGTGGTGTTGACCGTGACCGAAGTTGAGCCTGGCTTGAAGAGCGCCACCGCATCGAGCGTGACCAAGCCGGCGAAGACCGAAACCGGCCTCATTGTGCAGGTGCCACCGTTCATCAACGAAGGCGAGAAGATCAAGGTCGACACGGCCGAGGGAACCTATCTGTCGAGAGCGCAGTAAATGCAATTTGCAATCGGGTAATTTGTGATTGGAAATTGAACCCATCTTCAATGGCAAATTACAAATCAGAAATTACAAATCCCAAATGTCTTCTGAACGAACTTCGCTTCAAGCGCGGCGTTTTCTTATCCGCGGACGGGTCCAGGGCGTCGGCTTCCGTTGGTTTGCCGAACGTGAGGCGCACATCCTGCAAGTTGCCGGATGGGTGCGCAACAATCACGATGGCAGTGTCGAAGTGCTGGCCATGGGAACGCGAGAGCAGTTGGCCGGATTGCGCTCGCGGTTGCAGGAAGGGCCGCGGGCAGCGCGAGTCGACAAGGTGGAGGAGTCCGAGGCCGAGCCGGTCGCGGGACTCAATTCGTTTCAGGTTCGAGGAGCTTAATTTCTTAAGTTGAGGATCAAGATTAGGAGCGTGGTCTCAGGATGAACATGCCAGCGATGATACCCACCAAGCCAGTCGATTGTGAAGAGTTGAAAAAGTTGATTCGCGAGGTCCCCGACTTCCCCAAGAAGGGCATTCTGTTCTATGACATCACCACGCTGCTCAAGGACAAACTTGGCTTCGCGCGACTGATCGACGCGCTCTCCGCAAACTATATCGGCAAAGAGATTGACCTGGTCCTCGGCATGGAAGCGCGCGGATTTATCTTCGGACCCGCCCTCGCCTACCGGCTGAATGCCGGATTTGTGCCTGTCCGGAAGCCCGGAAAGCTGCCCGCTGAAACGGTGAAAGTCAGCTACGAACTGGAATATGGCAGCAACGCGCTCGAGATCCACAAGGATGCGATCGGAAAAGGGCAACGCATTTTAATCGTGGACGATCTCTTGGCTACCGGTGGAACCGCCGTTGCCACTGCCGACTTGGCCAGCGGATTGGGCGCGGAGATCGCTGGATTGGCATTCGTCGTCGAGCTTGACTTCCTGAAAGGTCGCGACAAACTGGCGGATTATGACGTCTTCTCGCTGCTGCACTACGATCGATGATCAATCATCGATGATCGATAAATTTCACACGCAGTGAGTCTACCTTTGGGCATCAAACGCCCCAGGTTTGGCATTAATCGCCCAAGGTTCGGCATCAGCTGCCGGCTGTTCGGCGCACTGGGCAACATAGATCTGTCAGTTCTTATTTCACCAGATGTTCCACGGCCCGGAATAAACCTCTCCAAATCAGTAGGCTGGCCCCTAAAGAGGCGGCGTAGGAGAAGATCGCAATCCAGTTCCAATGAACGTATCTGCTTTCGTTTCCAGGAATCCACATGGGGGAGGGCTCCTCGTTCCACTGGGTACGAAAGCAATCATCCGGCCAAATCTTCGAATCTGCAAGTGATTGAAAATATTCTCCTAAGTTCAACCCACCGCGGCCTTCAACTGGGCGAAATCTCCACGACCCTGCGAATTTAACCCGGTAATCGCTAGCACGCCTGTCGCGGGCATCTTGCATCGCAGTCTCCCGAGCCGTCTCCCCACCCAAGCGCCAGTCTGTGTCCCGCGCACTTTCAAGTCTGAAGAAGGTGGTAATCTAAGCGCTAAGATCGAACATCAATCACCAATCATCAATCATCAATCATCAATCATCAGCGATCATGGATGGCCGCCGTTTTGGGTTCAATACACAGTTCAATGGAGAGCACGGTCAGACTTTTCCTGATCGTGATCCTTGTCTTCGCGCTCTTCGGCGCTAGCCGGGCCAGCGGCGATTCAGGTCTCCCGCCTTCTATCACCACCGCCCCGCTCTCGGTCGAACAGGTCGTGAGCAATCTTATGCGCAAGGATGCGGAGCGGGCGCGGGCCTTGCGGCACTATGAGTCCACTCGCGTTTACCGCCTTTCTTATCGTGGATTTCCCAGCGATCGCGACGCCGAAATGATCGTGCAAGCTGCGTATGACAGTCCAGCCACCAAGAGCTTTAAGGTGATTTCCGAGAAGGGATCGAAACTGATTGCCGACCGCGTCTTCAAGCGCCTGCTGGAAAGCGAAAAAGAAGCGGCCGAGCCGGAGATGCACGCCCGGACTCTGCTGAATCGCGACAACTACGACATCGCGCTGGTAGGCTTCGAATCCTCCAGCCAGGGCAACCAGTATGTGCTGGCGGTCTCCCCCAAAGCGAAAACCAAGTATGTCTACCGGGGCAAGGTTTGGGTGGATGCGACCGATTTCGCGGTGACCCGGATTGACGCGGAGCCAGCGCAGAATCCGTCATTCTGGACGAAGAAAAGCGAGATCCATCACGAATATATGAAGGTTGAAGGATTCTGGCTTCCGCGTCGCAACGAGTCCGTCAGCTATATTCGTCTCGGCGGCCGCGCCACGCTGACAATTGAATACAGCAACTACCATATTTCGGAAGCGCGGGAGGCCGGGAAAGCGAAAGCACCCGCCTCGGTCGCTGGTGCACGATAGAAACGGGTACGCGCTAGAAACCGGTGCGCCCTGGGAAAATATTCGCTTCGCAACCGGTGAAACCTGACACCCGAGACCCGAGGCGGTACAATCCCGCCATGGATGGCCTGATCCAATCTGGCGGAAATCCTACGACGGAGCCACAAGAGTCCAGCTTGCGTCCGATTCTCATTGGGATCGTCATCGTAGGTGTCGTCGTCGGCATTCTGGCGCTCATCTTACGCACGAAACAGACCAAGGCCGCCGCGCCCCCGGCTTACGCGGCGAACTTGAAGTTCTCGGATTTGAAGGCCAGTGCGGCGCAGAATTTTGTAGGCGCAACTGTCAGTTATCTTGATGGCACCATCACTAACGCGGGCGATAAGACCGTCCTCCACGCGGTCGTGCAAATCACGTTCAAGGACGACATGGGACAAACAGCGCAGCGCGAGGAGATTCCCATTCGCGTCCTGCGCACCGGCGGGCCCTACGACGAAGCCGTGGACCTCAATCTCTCGCCCCTCCCGCCCGGTCAAAGCAAACCTTTTCGTCTGACCTTTGAAAACATCTCCGCCCAGTGGAACCACGCCTATCCCGATCTGCAGATTACGCAAGTTACGGTGCGATGACTGGATGACTGTAGGGCGGACACTCTTGTCCGCCGCCCTTGGCCTTGGGGTTGATTTTAATGTTGATCTTCGTGACGTCTGCGCAAGAAAATCAAGACCGCGTGCGAGGGGGCCTGCGCCACACGTCTCCAGTACAATCTGTTCGTGCCTGACATAAAGCCATTCCGCCTTACCGAGTCCGTTAAAGCCGCGGGTTGAGCGTCCAAGCTGAGTCCGGCGGTGCTGGACACGGTGCTTGGGAAATTAGCCCGGCAACAGGACCCGAATGTAATAGTCGGCTTCGATCATGCCGACGACGCCGGAGTGTATCTGCTCTCGCCAGACACCGCGCTCGTGCAGACGGTGGATTTCTTTACGCCCATCGTGGACGATCCCTACACCTTCGGCCAGATCGCCGCCACCAACGCGCTCAGCGACGTCTACGCCATGGGAGGAAAACCGCTGACTTCGCTCGCACTCGTTTGTTTCCCCGATAAAGGCGATATTGATATTCTCGAGCGGATTCTGGCTGGCGGCTTGTCGAAGATGATCGAGGCCGGATGCACCGTGGTGGGCGGCCACAGCATTCGCGATGAAGAAACGAAGTTCGGATACTCCGTCACTGGCCTGGTTCACCCCAAACGAGTGCTGGCCAATCAGGGCGCGCAACCAGGAGACCGCTTGCTCTTCACCAAGTCGCTCGGCACCGGCGTCATTTCGACGGCCATAAAAAAAGCCGTAGCCAAGCAAGAATGGATCGATGCCGCGGTGAAGTCCATGACCACTCTAAACAAGGCAGCGGCTGAAGTGATCGCCGCTACTCGCGTAGGGGCGGACGCATTCGTCCGCCCCGCCGAGCAAAGCTCGGCAGCGAGTCATGCAGCGAGCGGGAATACGTGGGCCGTGCATGCTTTGACCGACATCACCGGCTTTGGCCTCATCGGACATGCTCGCGAGATGGCGCTCGCGTCGGATGTCAGCCTCGTTTTTCGATCCGCCAGCATTCCCATCCTCGAGGGAGCGCTCGATTGTATCCATGCCGGACATGTCCCCGGCGGCCTCAAAGCGAATCGTGAGTTTGCTGAATGCTTCGTGGACTATGAGCCGTCGGTCCTAGACGACATTCGCACGCTGCTCTTCGACCCGCAAACTGCCGGCGGGTTATTGATCTCGGTTGCATCCGATGATGCCGGCGCGCTCACGCGTGCGCTGCAGAACGCCGGAGTTCCGGCCACCGAAATCGGTCAGGTTGTGCCGCGAACGAAGCCTCTGATCCGAATTGCTGCTTCATAAGTGGGGGCTAACCCACGTCGATCAGTTCCCGGATATGCGCGAGGTGATGGTCATCATGCTCCGCCACAAATAACAGGTGGTCCACCAGTCGCATCGGCGTTTTCAGTCGCGGATGAAGAGCGTCGCGGGCGAAAATTGCAGGGTCGATCTTCTCCACTTTATCCACCAGTTGAGCGCGCGCATTGCGGAATTCGGCCAGGACCTCTGCGATTGGGCGCCGATTGTGCTGCGCTTCGAAAGTCTTCCTGTTGCTCAGGTCAGCGACGGTGAGTTGTGAGGCTTTTGCTAGGTAATCATTGACTCGTGCCATCCACAGGGATTCGAGATCCAGCAGATGGCCGGCATGTTCCTGGGCCGACCACTTGTCATTTTCGCCCGGTTTCCTGACCATGAGGTCAGGAGCAGCGCCGCGGACAATTTCTTCGAGACGGGCCGGCGTGCCTCGCAAGCGCGCGCAAATGCTCGGATGCTGCTCCACTGGAAACGTGAAGTCAAACTTTCGTTCGAACCAGAGTGGTGGATTCATGGTTGTACGTAGATCATGCCTTGGGTACAAGATGCCAGGAGAGACGCAAGAGATGCAATCCGCGACGGTCTTTGAGTGATCGAAACCTTCTGCGCTGTAATTACATCTATAGATGCAAATCGATGACCATTAGTTTTCAAAGTTAGGGTTGCCCCTGCTCTTAGCTCTATCCTCTATGTCGCGAAAGGAATTTATGAAAACTCGCATTCTTGGACGTTCCGGTCTCAAAGTTTCTGCCCTCGGCCTGGGCTGCATGGGCATGTCGGAGTTTTACTCCGGACGCGATGACGCTGAATCGATTGCGACGATTCATCGAGCATTCGAACTCGGCATCAATTTTCTGGACACGGCGGACATCTACGGGCCGTACAAGAATGAAGAACTCGTGGGACGCGCGATCGCTGGTTACTTAAACAACGGCCGGCGCGACCAGATTGTGCTCGCTACAAAGTTTGGAATTGTTCGCGATCCCAGCAACCCCAATATCCGCGGCGTCAATGGCAAGCCCGATTATGTAAAGAAGGCCTGCGAGGCGAGTTTGAAGCGGCTCGGTGTCGACTACATCGACCTCTATTACCAGCACCGGGTCGATCCGAATACTCCGATTGAAGAAACGGTGGGCGCCATGGCGGAATTGGTGAAGCAAGGGAAAATCCGCCACATTGGCCTGTCGGAGGCGAGTGCCAACACTTTGCGCCGTGCCGTTAAAGTGCACGCCATCACGGCATTGCAGACGGAGTATTCCCTCTGGACGCGCGATTCGGAAGAGGAGATTCTAGCGACCTGCCGCGAACTGGGGATCGGTTTCGTGGCCTACAGCCCGCTGGGACGAGGCTTCCTTACCGGTCAATTCAAGAAGTTCGAAGACCTGGCGGCCGATGACTATCGCCGCTTCTCGCCCCGTTTCCAGGGCGAGAACTTTCAGAAGAATCTCGACCTCGTGAAGGAAGTGGGAAAACTCGCGCGCGAAAAGAAATGTACGCCGTCGCAGTTGGCGCTGGCGTGGGTGCTGGCGCAGGGCGAAGACATTGTCCCCATCCCCGGCACAAAGCGGCGCAAATATCTCGAAGAAAATGTTGCGGCGGTGGATGTGAAACTGACCCCGGAGGACTTGCGTCGTCTGAGCCAAGTTTTTCCTGCGGGAGCAGCTTCCGGATTGCGTTATCCGGAGCACATGATGGATCTGGTCAACGGATAAGTCTGCTCAGCCACCTAGCAGTGTGTTCACTTCTGCGTATGGCACCGCGCCCTCCATCGCGGAGTACGTTCCGGAGGTCCTGAGTTCTTCCGACATTCGTCGCAGCAGGCCGAGCGTCGCGCGCATCGCGCCTGATCCTACGCTCACGCGAGCCACGCCGAGTTCTCCCAGCTCCGGTATCGAAGGCGTTCCCGGCCCGGCGAGAATGTTAAGTGGACACTCGACCGCTTTCGCCAGCCGTCCAATCGTCTCGGCGTCTGTAAGTCCGGGGGCGAAGACGCAATCAGCGCCCGCATCGCGAAACGCCAGCAGCCGTCGCAAGCCCTCGGAATAGTCCGCTTCCGGATTGCCTCCCGGCAGCAGGAACACATCCGTTCGGGCATTGATCACCAGTTGCGCTCGCATTTCTACCGCAACCTCGCGCGCCGCTCTAATCTTTTCCACCGCTGATTCCAGGGAGCTCAAGGGTTGATCCCGGCGTCCGCTCGCATCTTCGAGATTCATCCCGATGGCTCCCACCTGAATCAGTTCGCGCGTTGTCCTGACCGTATCTTCGGGACTGGCACCATATCCCGACTCGACGTCAGCGGTCACTGGCACATGCACGGCGCGAACAATGCGGCCGATACGAGCGAGCATCTCCTCGCGCTGAATGCGTTGACCGTCGGGATAGCCGAGCGAAAATGCGATGCCCGCCGACGTAGTTGCGATCGCGGGGAAACCCGCGTCTTCGAAAATGCGGGCGCTGGCCACATCCCATGCGTTCGGCAGGATGAGCACCCCGGGTCCACGATGGAGCTGACGGAACTGAATCGCTTTGTTGGTCTGGAATTCCATAACCCTCTCATTCTCGGTGCACCGCTTGTTACTGGAAGATGGATCAGCGACACCTCAACTGCAGCGAGCTTTTTCGCGCATCCGCGTGACAAACGTGGGAACATGCACCACGGCTCGTCCCACCGTGCCGCGCCCGATCTCCTGCGTGCCATCGTGAGCTCGGACGCGCATGATGTAGAAGCGCCCATCGAATGACTCCAGTTCGGCGTCGGCCTGAATTCGTAACCCGATCCCACTGGCCGCACGATGTTCGACGTGGATCGAAGTGCCTACCGTGATTTCTCCCTCATCACAAAATGGTTGCAAAGCCTGAAAGGAGGCGACTTCCATCAGCCGAATCATGTCGGGAGTCGAATAGACGGGTGGCAGCTCCGGATGATGTGCGGCGAGCGTGTGCTTCAACTCAACGGTTTCAGACGCCTCGCCGCGCACGCCGATGGGGATGGGTCGAGCCATGGAAAGCAATCGTTAGCAGGGTGCGGACGCAGATGTCAAATCAAATCGCGGCATTCATCCGCGAGCGCTCTCTGGCTCTCCACAGACTACGCCGCAGTCAGTGCCGCCCGCCGCGCCGCGAATCCATCCATCACCGCCCACAGAAGTTCGGCCGCGCCTTCGCCCGCAGCTAAAACCTTTTCCGCGGTTTTGGGATTGGCCTTCACCCGCTTCTCCAGTTGATCGCGCCAAACTCGCGCGTGGTGCGCAACGCTCGTGGAGTGCAAGGTGAAATAGCTTCGAGTCTTCGCGTCGGCACGGTAGAACTCGCGCAGGGCGCGATCCTTCTCCTGCGCCAGCCTCGGGATCTGAGATTCGTAGACATAGAAAGCCGCCAGCGCTTCCTCCGGCGTGGCTTCGCCGGCAACCCGTTGGAACCACGCGATGAGCTTGCGCACCTCGCCAACTGCACGCCGTTTCGGCACGCGGTTGCCACCTACACCTTCAACAAAATCGAGCCACAGTTCGGAGTGCGAACGTTCCGGCTCGCCGAAGGAATCTTCTCCGCCCTTCTCATCGGTCATGTTGGCCAGTACAGCACGGCGCAACTCGCCCTCTTCCAGCCGGATTCCAAACTGCGCCAGATATCCGGGGAATGCCTCGATGTGAGGGTAGTAACTCTCGGCATAGGTCCGCAGATCTTCCTCGGTCAGTTCGCCCCCCGACCAGGCCTTATAAAACGGATGACTGAGCAAGTCATATCGATGAATGCGTTCTTCCAATAAAGACACCAATCCCTGCGTTTCCATAATTTTGGTTTCCATCATTATTAATTTCTTGATAAAGATTTCTTGGAGAACCTCTCACTATACGGTCGCCACCGAAGGTTCGCAATGGCACCTTTGGCTGCGGGGGAGGTGCGTGCAACACGCAGATAACACGTTACTTAGCATCCTCGATTCGAATGAGGCTGGTTGCAACCAGTGCGATACGCCTAACACCTCCCTGTGCTTTGGATCACATCGGCTCCGCCCCACAAAACGGCAGAATAGCGGAGGACCTGAAACAACCTAACTAGAAAAAAATGAGCCTTCATATCATGATCCGTAGTCTTCGCAATCCAATGAAAATCGCCCCTTTCTTTCTGCTGCTGACGATCCTCTCTCTCTCCGCCTGCAACTGGTTTCGCACGTTCGATTTCGAGCGAGGCGCTCGCCTCACGGGAGGCAATCCGGAGGCGGGCCGCAAAAAACTCGCGATGCGTTCCTGCGGTTCCTGCCATTCGATTCCGGGCGTTCCCAGGGCGGAAGGCAACAGCGCTCCGTCGCTTGCCGGCTGGTCGGGACGTTCTACCTTTCTCAATACTTACCCGAACACGCCGGAGAACTTGGAGAAATGGCTGGACAAGCCCTCCCATCGCAAGCCCGGCACCAAGATGCCCGATATATCGCTGAGCCCCGAAGACTGCCGCGACATGACTGCCTACCTGTTCTCGATCAATTAGTGTGCTGTCCGGTAAATTTGTCACATAAATAGAATTGCTTTGAAAGGGCACGGCTTCCGTCGTGCCGCATCAAAACCAAGAAACAAGGGTTTTATAGCCCCTGAGGGAAGTGCGCCGTTTAGCCGAAAAGGCCTCTCAGCTTATGCCGCGAATTTCTTGACACAACACTAGCGCGTGCCGCGTACGTACGACTGGGCTGCGCTGGAAGCGTGGCACCGACATCTTGCGAGCCCGTCCAGAGAGCCTCCCCCGAGCTTGCCTTAAATACGAGGTAAACGTTGTTACAATTAACCGAGAAGTAATCCCTCCTGCGTCGTGGGTTCTGAACAGCAAACATGCAGAGGTTTGATGAACATTTCGAGGTAGTGGTAGTGGGCGCAGGCCACGCCGGATGCGAAGCTGCCATAGCATCCGCCCGCATGGGCCTGAAGACCGCGCTCTTCACGTTGAATATCGATCTGATTGCGCAGATGTCGTGTAACCCTGCGATTGGCGGCATCGCCAAGGGGCACCTCGTCCGCGAAGTCGACGCGCTGGGCGGCATCATGGGTGAAATCACCGACGCTGTCGGAATCCAATTTCGCCTGCTCAATACTTCCCGAGGACCAGCCGTCTGGTCGCCGCGCGCACAATGCGACAAGCAGGCCTACCGCCTCAAGATGCGCGATGTGCTGGAGTCGCAGCCGAATTTGAAGATCAAGCAGGCGGAAGTGGCGGATGTGATCCTGGAGTCGACCACGAACGATGTGGGGACCGGCGCCTCGCCCGTCCACGCCGAGCTGAACTCGGCAGCGATCAACGACCGCATCACCGGAATTCTTCTCCGCGACGGCCGTCGCGTCTCCGCCGCCGCGGTCATCATCACGACTGGCACTTTCCTGAACGGGCTTATCCACTGCGGCGAGCAACAGTATCCGGCGGGGCGTTCGGGAGAGCCAGCTGCGGTTCTGCTGGGTGAAGCGCTCAAGAAGCTCGGGTTGCGGGGATGCCGGCTCAAGACCGGTACGCCTCCCCGTCTGGATGGACGCACCATTGACTGGTTGCGCTTTGAGCGACAGCCAGGCGATGTGGATCCTACTCCTTTCAGTTTTCGGACGCGGCGTGTGGCGCATCATGACTCGCAGGTGCCTTGCTACATTGCGTTTACCACGGACGAGACGCATCGCATTATCCGCGAAAACGTGCACCGTTCGCCGATGTACAGTGGTCAGATTCAATCGACTGGACCGCGCTACTGTCCGTCGATTGAAGACAAGATCGTCAAGTTCCCCGACAAGCTGACGCATCAGCTCTTTCTGGAACCCGAGGGCCTGAACACGCACGAGATCTATGTCAACGGCATGAGCACTTCGCTGCCGATTGATGTGCAACTGGCGATCCTCAAGTCGATTCCAGGCCTCGATAGCGCCGAGATGATGCGGCCTGGTTATGCCATCGAGTACGACTCCATCGATCCCACGGAACTGAAGCGTACGCTGGAGACGAAGAAGATCGCAGGACTGTTCCTGGCCGGTCAGATCAATGGCACGTCGGGATACGAAGAAGCCGCGTGCCAGGGAATTATGGCCGGAATCAACGCCGCTTTGAAGGTGAAGGGCGAAGCTCCGCTGGTGCTTGATCGCACGGAAGCATACACCGCGATTCTGATCGATGATCTGATCTCGAAAGGCACCAACGAACCTTACCGGATGTTCACTTCGCGCGCCGAATTTCGGTTGCACCTGCGGATCGACAACGCAGACCGGCGCCTTACCCCGCATGGTCGGCGGGTGGGGCTGATCTCCAATGACGCCTGGGCGGAGTTTGAGGCGAAGCAGCGGCGGCTGGACGAAGTGAAGCAGGTACTGGAAAAGACAAAGCTGACGGCAGCGCATTTGCTCACGTGGGGACGGACGCATTCGTCCGTCGCAGCCACGCGAAGCGAGCCCGGACATACCGCACCCGGCGCCGAGGATTTCTCCTCCGCCGTTGGTCAGCCGCTGGCCCAATTGCTCAAGCGCCCAGAAATCACCATAGAGCAACTGGCGCCGATCCTGCGCGATCTCGTCCCCAGGTTTTTCGAAAGAGACTCCTCAGCGAACTCGGCGTCCTCTGCGGTGAATGTTTCTCCGGTTGATCTTTCCTCTGAAATCCGCAACGAGCTCAAGTCGGTTGAAACCGAGATCAAGTATGCGGGATACCTCGACCAGCAGCAACGCGCCATCGATCGCCTCAAGAAGGCCGAACAGCGGCGCATTCCCGAATGGTTCGATTACGGGACGGTCAGCGGGTTGTCGCGCGAAATGCAGGAGACGCTTGGGCGAGTCATCCCGCAGACCTTGGGCCAGGCCTCACGCATTCCGGGAGTGACGCCAGCAGCGGTTTCCCTGATTAACGTCTATATCGAGATTCAGGCGCGTCGACGAGAACAGGCTGCGGCGCTGTAGCACGTACGTAGGGGCGGACGCATTCGTCCGCCCAGCCGAGCCGACGCCTGCAGTGACTAGTATCTCGTCCCATAAATTCCCGGCATAACTGGAACAGTTTTGAAAGGGTGCGGCTTCAGAGGCCGCGGAAAAACCCGGTTCGGAGGGTATTTGGGAAGGGCACGAGTTCCACTCGTGCCACCGAGCCGCTGAAAATGCGTCCGCTCTTTAGCGCCTGGGGGACTCTGTTCTCTCCCATAATGAGTTTTTCCGCACCCACTTCAGCCGCGCCATAAAAGCCCGTGTAATTCCCGGGGCACGAACACTAGCGAGCGACCGCTTTCTGCACCGCGGATCGCAGTTCTTCATACGACAGCGCTCCGGGATGATACATCTCTACCTGTCCGGCGCGATTCAAAACCACCAGAGTCGGCGTCGTGCTCGCTCCATAGGCGTTGAAATTCTGCTTGCTCAGCGGGACCGGCATTTCCTGCAAGGCGCCGTAATAACGCTCTCGCACCGATTCTATGTATGCCCGTTCCTGTTCGGGCGAGACATCGGCTCCTTGCGCCGCGTAGCCGTAGAGTTGGGTTGGACCTATGACGACCAGTCCTTCCGGACCGAACTCCTGCCGCAGGCGGGCGATAACCGGCACTTCAGCTTTGCAGTCCACACACCAATGCGCCCAGAAGAATAGAAGCACCGGCGAACCCTTGAGGGATGCCAGGGATGGCGGCTTCGGGCCGAGATACTGGGTCTCTTGTAAAGCCGGCGCGGGTTGGCCGATCAGAGCCAGCAGGTTGAGATTCTTCTGAAGCCTGGCCCGAATGGATGTGTTTCCATACCGCGCCAAGGCCGCCCGCAGCAAGGTGATCGCCTTCGCGCGTTGACCTTTTTCCGCCATTGCCTGGGCCAGAACCTCATAAGCTGCGCCGACGGCGGTGGCTAGATGAAAATCGCCGTCCAGTTTGCTTTTGTTGGTTGTTAGTTGCTGCTCCGCCAGCGTGCGCGTCTCAGTGGCGTAGCTGACCGCTTGATCCCACTGGCTTACGGAGGCGGCTCCGCGCGCCATCCACGACAGAGCTTCCAAATATTCTGGCGTTACTCCGTGCTGAGTCTTGTAGGCATTCAGTTCGGCTGCCGCCGCGGAGAAAGAATTCTGTGCCAGTTGGGTCCGGACATCGACGACCAGGTCGGCTCGCGCGCGCAAGCCAGCGAACGCAAGCATGACTCCGGCTAAGACAGGACCCCACTTCCCCATGTTCACACGCATGACTTGATAATGAAGCAGGAGCTTTTAAGATGCAAACTGGGAAAGACGCAAACTAGGAAAGACGCAAACTGGGACAGACGCAACCGAGTTCGCGAAGACGCGAGCCAGGCTACGCGGCGATGCTATACCGGTCATCGGAGTCGCCCAGAATGACCATCATTTCGTGGAGAGACGCAATTTCGAAGTTCATCAGGGAACGGTTTTGCGCCAGCCCATCCAATACCGACTTAGAGGGACAAAACAGCTTCAATCGAATATTGTGTTCGCGCGACCAGCGCTCAAGAAAGGCAAGCATCCCAAGGCCGCCGCCACTGATTGCTTCTACTTCAGAAAGATCCAGCGCGATGACCTGCGTGTTGGCGCGCGGCTGCGCTTGCACCACATCCCGAAGCTTGAAAACAGAATCGCTGCGTACGATCCTGCCTTTGCACTCAATCACCGCCAGCTCGTTAAGGTTTTCCGCGCGTATGCACAACATAAAAACCTCCGACCCCATCAGGAAAGCAAGAGTCCTGCCAAAGCCTATAAAGCTTAGTTTTCAAGTTGATACAAAACGGAAAGGGCGGCTAACCAGGAATTTTCGGAGGGTATAAGAGCAATGTATTCCTACGGGAAATGCTGTATCAGGCTTGTATCGGTCGCGCCATAAACCGCCTCGCTTTGAAAGGGCTCCGCTTCTAGCCGAGCCGCAAGGGACTATTGAAACGAGCGCCTTTAGGCGCTGAGGCCAATAAGTTTCTCCTGAAATCGAATCGTCGGACTTTTGTCCACGAATTTCCGGGACACCACACTAGGTTTGCTTAGCCATGAATTATGTGCGAGATAGGCTGCGAGATATGCCACTAGAACGGAGGTCGAGTTACCGGTGTAACAACAGAATCCTCTAGCCATTTACCCATGAATATGTACAATTTTAGGTGCGTTTGACCTTGCGGTCGTCAGCAGTACTCTGCTCTGCATTATGCTGCGAGTTCCGGCGCTAACTTCAACACAAAAAGGGACACAGCAACATCATGGAAACAGGAACAGTAAAGTGGTTCAACGATGCCAAGGGCTATGGTTTTATCAGCCGCCAGAATGGTGAAGATGTATTCGTGCATTTCTCCGCCATTCAGGCAAACGGGTTTCGCAGCCTGCAGGAAGGTCAACAAGTTCAGTTCGACGTAGTGAAAGGCCCAAAGGGCTGGCAGGCGGAGAACGTTAAAGGCGTCTAAACCACAACTAAAATTCGGGAAAACAAGGCGGCCCGCGCAGGCCGCCTTTCTTTTTTGGTGTGCCGAGCATGTTCGACAGCTTGAGGGTGAAAGTCCCTTTGACAACCTGATGGAGGTGAAGTCATAGCGAAGCGCAAGGGTGAAATAACACCCGCCGTGAGGCGGGGCCTGAAAGAAGCGTGGAGCAAAGACGCGAGCCGATGAACAAGAACCGGATATGAGGCCTACGGTGGCGGGCGAGCGAGCCAATGATTGCGAAGCCCATATCCATCAAGCGCACGGGTGGTAGATCCGGCGGTTGCGTGTCGAAGGCGGTCGAACTTACCTCGGGAGGTCTGCGGCACGTCACGAAATCGTGACTGAGGGTGAAAGCGATTCATCCCGATCGTGTCGCAGAAGTCAGCAAAGGGCGTAGTAGGTCATGCAGTCGGCGAAGCTATTGAGGCACTCCAAAGCCGAAAGGCGGAGCAAACAAGATAGGCCAAGCGGGGAACGATGATCGAAGGCCCGAACGGTACTCCGCAAGGGGAATAAAGGAAAGGGCAAGTAAGCGGCGCGACTCATGAGCGGACAGCGGCGGAAAAACCGACCCGAACAAGGGGTGCTGGCCTTTCCGGTGGAAAGTAGGAGTGATGCTCCGAAGCCCGCCGCGAAAGGGACCGAAACGCTGGTGGCGAAGCGCAAGTCTGAAAGCCTGGCCGGAACCGAACGACTGATGGAAGAAGTCTGCGAGCTGGAAAACTGCAAGCAGGCATTACAACGAGTCAAGGCGAATAAAGGGAGTCCGGGAGTAGACGGGATGACCGTCGACGAATTACCGGCCTACCTGAAGCAGCATGGGCTGGAAATCGGGGAACAGCTACGAAGCGGAACTTATCAACCGCAGCCGGTAAGAGGGGTGGAAATCCCGAAGCCGGATGGCAGTGGAATGCGCAAGCTAGGCATTCCTTGCGTGCTGGATCGCTTTATTCAGCAGGCGGTGCTGCAGGTTCTGCAGAAGCGCTGGGACCCGACGTTCTCCGAACATAGCCACGGTTTCCGACCGGGGCGCAGTGCGAAGCAAGCGGTGCACAAGGCGCAGCAGTATATCGCCGAAGGGTACCGCTGGGTGGTGGATCTCGACTTGGAGAAATTTTTCGATCGAGTAAACCACGACCGCCTGATGGCGGCGGTGGCCGAGCGCGTGGCCGACAAGCGAATGCTCAAATTGATTCGAGCGTTTCTGGAGGCCGGAGTGATGGAGGATGGGTTGGTGAGTGCGGTGGATGAGGGAACGCCTCAAGGCGGTCCGCTTTCACCACTACTTTCCAACCTGGTGCTGGACGAACTGGACCGGGAGTTAGAGCGGCGCGGTCACTGCTTCGTCCGCTATGCCGACGACTGTAACATCTACGTCAGCAGCGAACGAGCGGGACAACGAGTGATGGAGAGCGTTACTCGCTTCATCACGCACCGTCTCAAGCTCAAGGTCAACCAGGCGAAGAGCGCCGTCGCTCGACCGGGGCAAAGGAAGTTTCTCGGATTCAGCTTCACGGGGGAACGAGAACCGAGGCGGCGCATCGCCCCCAAGGCTATCGCTCGCTTCAAGGAGCGGATTCGGGAGCAGACGCGGAGAACCCGCGGCATCAGCTTGCGGCCGATGGTCAAGGAACTGGCGACCTATCTCCGTGGCTGGCTCGGGTACTTCGGCGACTGTCAAACGCCCTCGGTGCTGGAACGTCTTGAGACGTGGTTACGCCGCCGACTTCGGTCGGTGGTGTGGAAGCAATGGAAGCGTGGACGGACAAGGTTCCGCGAGCTGCGCAAACGGGGCGTCAGTAAGGACCTCGCGGCGAAAACGGCCGGGAGCCCTCACGGTCCGTGGCGGCTCGCGCACTCGCCCGCCCTGACCATCGCTCTGCCGAATGCTTACTTTGCCCAGCTCGGGCTTCCGCCCCTGGTCGTACGGTCCTCGCTTAATCCGCCGAACCGCCGTATGCGGACCCGCATGTACGGTGGTGTGGGAGGGGAGGACGGGTGACCGTTCCCCCTATCCCGATCC
>CAVZPJ010000020.1:0-11794 GCA_963777035.1 uncultured Acidobacteriaceae bacterium
CGCAAACAACCTGCTGACAACAGTTATGATTGCGATGGGGCGTCTATGGCGCAAACCGTCGAGATTCACATTCGACTGCTACATGAAGGAACCGAGTGCTCACGCCCAACTCAGGCGCTGGAGTTGGGGAGCGGTTTGTTCAAGGTTCTTCCAACTTCCAATTACGACCCTGAAGATGAGGTCTGGGAGTTTCCCCCAGACTCAATCGTGCGCTCAGAGGTTAGGATGTCGAGGGGAGGAGAGTTTCTGCTCGCCGTCACCCCATAAATAGCTCTGAGTGTTAAGGTCTGTGGGTGTTGAAAAAGTCCCTCAACTGAACGGTTTTTCATCTGCGAGCATTCCGTCGCCGGTTTTCTTGTCTCCGTTCGACTAAGTGGTAGCCGGCAGAACCGGTGTTGGCGGCTGACTGAGGAAGCGCACCTGTCGCTTGATGTTCTGAGCTACCGCCGCCAGGAAGAACTGCTCGCGCACGAACCTGAGTCTCCGCAGCCGCAAGCGCCGCAACCCGATCTGATTCTTCAGTTCCGCGAACAAGGCCTCTACTTTCTTTCTCTGCCGTTGTGCTTTTGCGAACTCTGGCGTGTTGATTAACTCCCGCGCCCGTTGTCGGGCGGGTTCGTTCTGGTGGATGATCAGGCCCCGGAAGGCAGCGCTGGTGCATTGGGGGCGGAGCGAGCATGGGCCACACTTTTTGCGGGTCGCGATGTAGTTGAAGGCTCGATTGCGATAAACTCGGCCACCGTAGTTGAGGAACTGGCCGGCGGGGCAGATATAGCGATTGTTTTCCGGTTCGTACGTGAAATGCTCGGGGCCAAAGAATGGGCTCCTCTTGCGGTGGATACTGTCACGGGTCCGCATGTAGGGAGTGATGCTCCGATCGACTAGCCATTGCAAGAACTCGCCGTTCCCATAGGTCGTGTCGGCGGCCACCGATTCCGGCTCTCGTCCTTGCCATTGCGCAAAGCGGGTGAGCATGTCTTGCGCGGCCACCGTCTCCTGACTCATGCGCGCCGCCGTAGCCTGCACTCCGACAATCACGCAGCTCTCGTTATCCACCAGGTAGTTGTCGTAGTAACCGAGACGCGCCGGCGTGCTGCCTTTGGTGGCATAGGTGGAATCGGGATCGGTGGTCGATACCTGGTCCTGTTCATGCACCGGCTCTTCTACCGGGTTCTGCTGTTCCAGTTCCTGCACATACTGACGCACGGTGTGATTGACCTGTGCAACATCCGCTAACTGCTCTCGCGGAATGCGGCTCTCCTTCGCCGCATTGGCTTCCACGAAACTGCCATCGACCGACAGGTGCTTGCCCTGCACCAGTCCCACTTCCACACACTGCTTCACGATCTGCTCAAACAACTCCTCGAACAGTTTCGATTCCTGAAACCGTCCGTGCCGGTTTTTCGAAAACGTGGAGTGATGCGGGATCTCCTGATCGAAGCCCAGACCTGTGAACCAGCGCCACGCCAGGTGCATGCGCAACTCCTCCACCAGCTTCCGCTCGCTGGTGATGCCGTACAAATAGCCGATCAGCAGGATGCGCAGCAGCAACTCGGGATCAATCGACGGTCGGCCAGTATCGCTGTAACTCGCTTTCAGCTTCTCCCGCACAAAGGCAAAGCTGATGTGCCTCTCGATCAGCCGCAGCAGATGAGTCTCAGGAACCTGATCTTCCAGCCGGAAGTAATAGAACAGCGCTTCGGAGCGGTCGTGTTGCCCCATCATGATCAGCAGGCCTGCAATGATAGAAATCCAGCAAAGCATAGGCAGATGCTCTCTTCTAACATGCTTCCGCTAAATCTCATCCCGCTAATCGACGTGACTTTTTCAACACCCACGCCTGGTTTCGACAATTGAGAATTGGGCTACAAAAAAAGCCCCGCATTCCTGCAGGGCCCAATTCCTGTCTGCTTCTCCGTCAGAGATTCTGATCTTACTTGCCCGTGCCTGCGAGGGTCGCCGTTTGCGGGCTATTGCTGCCACTGTCGTTGACGAGCAACTGGCCCGTCTGTGTTCCCGTCGCCGTCGGCGTGAACGTCACGCTGATCGTGCACTTGCTCTTGGCCCCCAGGCTCGTGCCGCACGTGGTTGCCGAAACTGCGAAGTCTCCCGATGTTGATATCGCGGCGCCGGTCAGCGCGACGAGTTGATTGTTGGTTAATGTAAATGTTTTCGCCGCGCTAGTTATGCCTACCGATTGCTTGCCGTAACTGGCGCTTGCCGGTGTCAGGGTTGCGTCCACGACGCCCTTGCCCGTGAGCCTTACCGTCTGCGGACTATTTTGAGCATTGTCGCTGAAAGTGAGTGTTCCGGTAAGTGAACCCACTTCCGCAGGCGTGAATGTAACGCTCACCTTGCACTTGGTGCCCGCGTTCAGCGTGGCTCCGCACGTGGTAGAAGAAATGCCAAAGTTGTTGCTGGCAGTGATGCTGCTGATTTTCAGACTGGCTGTGCCCGTGTTTTTTACCGTTACCGTCTTGGCCGCACTGGTGTTGTTGACCGCCTCGTTACCGAAACTCAGCGAAGCTGGCGTAATCGTTGCAGTCGGCCCCTGCGTCACCGTCAGTGGCAGTCTCGTTGTCTGCGCCAAGTTGCCCGAGGTGCCCGTCACGATCACTGTGGCTGCGCCTATCGTTGCCGTTCCACTCGCGGCCAAGGTCAGCGTGCTGGCGCTGCTCGCAGGATTCGGGCTGAAAGCAGTCGTTACCCCACTGGGCAAGCCTGACGCCGAAAACGACACGCTGCCACTGAACCCGTTCCACGGCGTGATCGTCGCTGTGCTGGTCTCCTGTCCGCCTTGCGGCACGCTTAAGCTGCCCGGCACTGCCAGTAAGTTTTCGCCAGAAGCGGCTGCGCTACGAGAAGAAGGAGGGCCAAGAAAGCAAAATGAAAGCGCGGCATAAGTTTTTCTCCTGTCAAGCACGTTGGATGGGAAAGCTCTCGCCTCAGGGGGAGTGCGTCTCAACGGGCGGGACCAGCGCTTCCGAGGGGCGAAAGATATGTCGGGGGAATTATTCGCTCCCGCTTAAGGGATGTCAGTGAACTCGATCACATTCGAATGTGTTGTAAGACCCGGGCGTCAGGATTGCTCGAATCGAATCTTTATCGACCAACTCAATAATCACCAACTCAATAGATGTGGAATGTGATTTGTGCGGTTACTGCAACGGATGTTCCACAGTGAAGGAAACCAGACAACGCATAGTGGAGAGGGTTACGTGCTTGAATGGTTGATGTAAAATCCCGATTACAGTGCGCCGTGAAAGGCGCTGGACCACAGCGGGATGAAAGACCCGCCCGGGAACTGGATCGCTCCACCCGGTAGCAATCGGAGCGGCGGTGAAGACAACAAAGCCGTCGGAGCCTCCGGTGTAGAGGGTCGCATAAGGCGACCTGGCGAGTCTGTAGGTTGTAACGTGAGTGAACGCTGAGCAGGCCTCGAAAAATTTAATGCAGGAGCCGACCCAACTGTAATCTGGGGAAGGCCGCGGTCGATGGAGCAGTACTGAGCGAATCGGTTCCATCGAACCTGCCGGGGTAGTGGCGACGGCATGTAGACCTAGTGGATCAGACGCAACACGGGAAACCCCAGCGGTGATCGCAGTTGGGATCAACTGGCAACTCGCGAGAGCCAGGCCGGGCCGTATGGGATGACGGAGAGGCCCGCAGTACCGGTGAAGCCGGGTAACGCCGGTGGAGGGAAGGGGCCTCAGTTAAAGACGAACGCAAGAAGCGACGAAGGACCGAGGGATTGGCGGTGAGCCTAACAACTCCATTCCGTGTTCAGAAGTCCTATTAAAGGGGATGTCAAGTGAAAAACACTTCTCCCCGCCGGAACGCCAGAAATATTTTTCGGCATCCAGCCCCCACCACACTGCTGACACCTCTTTTTTAGCAGCTGCTCGAACCTTTAGCCCGGTCGCGGAGCGGCCCGATAAGCCGCGGAGCGACGGGGCCTCGATGCTTCTTCCTCCCTGTGGTTTCATGTTCGCTGACATGACGGCGCCCTTCGGTTCTCTGAAACTCGCAAGCTAACCTGGTTGCAGAGTTGCCAACCATGGTCCTATCCGAGACTCGTGGCCTATAGCTTTCTTGGGTCATGCGAGGGTGCATACGGTTGTAGTGGAGACTGGGTGCCGAAGCACACAAATCGCCTAACTTCTGAATAGATACTGTCCCTCGATCCGAGCGTCTCAAGAAGAAACCGCCTAGCCACCGCCAAGAATGATCCCCAAGGGATGGAACGGACTCTCTGTCCGAGACGCTCAAGCTGCTTGTAGTTTCAGTTGTTTCGCGTCGAAATGTGCTCCTTTCTTCCAGAGGATGAGAGTGATCGCTGCAATCTTTCGCGCCAAGGTGAGGCGAGCCATCGCCGGCTTCATGCCTTTCGTGAGCAAGCCTTGGTAGAAATCGTGGAACGCTCCCTCTTGGCTGCTGGCCATCGTCGCCGCACTCTTGAAGATGGCTTTCATATCATGATTGTGATTTTGATTGAGTCCACGAAGTTGCTGGGGCTTCTTCGAGCGTTGCAGCTGTCCGCCCACGTAACGGTGTTGCGCACTGTCGCGCGTATCGATCGCCAGCCCGCTGTATGTCCACAGTTGTCGCTTGCTGCGGAACCGATGCGGGGTCTGGATCAGCGCGATCAGCAGAGCGGCTCGAATGGGGCCGATTGCAGGAATCTGGCGCAGTAATTTTGTCGCGCTCTGTTTCCGGCTCTCGGCCAACAGATCCCGCCGCACTGCTTGGCGCAAACCTCGCAGAGCATCCAGCTGTTGGTAGAAAAACTCAGCCCGCCGGCGTACCCCTGCTTCCCCAATCTTGTTCAACCACTCTTCGCGATGACGCGGCGCGTAGACTTGCTGGCCCCCATAGGCAATGCCCCAGCTGCGATACAGAGCCTTAACTCGATTCATCACCCGGGTGAGATCTTTGCTGATCGTCAGATAACTCCGGGCCAGTTCCTTCAAGGTGCGGAGGCCGTCCTCGCCATGGTAGACCGAACGCAGGTATCCGCCGCGCAGCAGATCGGCGAGCTTGCGCGCGTCAATCTTGTCGCTCTTGTTACCTTCCTTCATCAGCGCGTTTCTCCGTGGATCGCACACGACTAGCTCCGTGACGTGTGCCTTCAGTAGGTCATATAGCCAAGCTGCCCAGGTTCCTTCTTCAAAGGTCACATGCAAGTCACCGCGCAGTCCCTGGATAAACTGCAGGATGGTACTCGCCTTGGTTTCGATAATCGATTCCATCACCACTTTCCCATCGCCGTTCATCACCGCGACAGCAATCGCTTCTTTGTGAACGTCCATGCCGATATACTTAATGTTCATAGGGGTGCTCCTTTCGGTAGAGTTCTGCTTCACACTCAAAACCTACCTCAAAGGGGCGCCCTTTTATAATGCGTTGCAGACGGCGTTGCACGCGAAAGCGAAGGAATCGCCCAGCTTTCGTTTCTATGCCCTGTACGACAAGGTGTACCGGAAGGACGTTTTGGCCTACGCCTATGACTGCTGCAAAGCCAATGGTGGAGCGGCAGGAGTGGATGGTCAGAGGTTCGAGGACATCGAGGCGTATGGAGTAGAGCGATGGTTGGACGAACTGGCGCAAGAGCTGAAGAGTCGAACCTATCAACCACTGCCCGTGCGGCGGGTGTACATACCGAAACCGGACGGGAAACAGCGGCCGTTAGGGGTACCCGCAATCCGTGACCGGACAGCGGAGATGGCAGCAGTTTTGGTTCTCGAACCTATTTTCGAGGCCGATCTGCAGCCGGAACAGTACGCCTATCGGCGAGACCGCAGCGCGTTGGACGCGGTGAATCGAGTCCACAAGCTGATCTATGCTGGCCATCAAGAAATTGTTGACGCAGACCTCAGTAGCTATTTCGATAGTATTCCGCATTCCGAGCTTCTTCAGTCGGTAGCTCGTCGGGTGGTCGATGGAGCCATGCTGCATCTGATCAAGATGTGGTTAGAAGCTCCGGTGGAAGAAACCGACGAGCGCGGAAATAAACATCGGAGTACGCGAAATCGGGACGAAGGTCGGGGTACTCCACAAGGAGCTCCGATCAGCCCGCTGCTCAGTAATTTATACATGCGTCGGTTCGTGCTCGGGTGGAAGAAACTGGGGCACGAGAAGCGTCTGAAAGCGTACATCATTAATTATGCCGATGATCTCGTGATCTGTTGTCGTGGCCGAGCCGATGAGGCACTGGTCTTGATGCGGAACATGATGTCGAAGCTGAAGTTGACGGTGAACGAAAGTAAGACGCGGGTCTGTCGACTGCCGGAAGAGAAGTTCGATTTTCTCGGGTACACGTTTGGTCGATGCTACTCGCCGAAGACGGGGCGGGCCTATTGGGGCACCACTCCATCCAAGAAACGAGTGCAGCGTTTGTGTAAGGCGATCAGCGAGATGACCCGCCGGAGTCAAACCCAGCAGGATGCGGCAACGCTGGTAGCAGCGCTCAACCGGAAGATTAATGGTTGGGCTAACTACTTCTGCTTGGGTCCGGTCAGTAACGCCTACCGAGCCGTGGAGGAACATACGCGTCGGCGGCTTCGCCAGTGGCTGTGTGTCAAACACAAAGAGCGAGCAAGTGGGACTACGCGTTTTCCCCTGCTTGCTCTGCATCAGAAGTTTGGCTTGGTTCGACTTACTGCGCGAACCGCCAGTTTTCCGTGGGCGAAAGCGTGAAACTTTCTCCGAGAGCCGGATGCGTTAACTGCGCCTGTCCGGTTCGATAAGCGGGGGTGTGGAAACGTGGCATGGTACGCTAATGAGGCACCGGCAAACGAAAGAGCCGGTCTCGGCTAGGCCTCCCCTAAACCGTCGCGCCACCCCTCGACTTCACCTCAGAACACAGTTTCCGAGTGGTAACACCCGATTCCGCCAATTGATTAAAATGATCTCCGAATCGCGCGAGTCTTGGGATGCAATTTGAGAACGTGTCGAGACCATCTGAGCGTGAGAAGTCATATCGATGCCCATGCTGCGCGTTCAAGACCCTGTACGGGCGAGGGCATGACGAAATCTGTCCGGTTTGCTTCTGGCAAGATGACGGTCAGGACGACCATGATGCGGGCGAAGTACGCGGTGGGCCGAACGGCAAGTTGAGCCTCACCGAAGCACGCGCGAACTTTCGGAAGTTGGGCGCGTGCGAGACCCGAGTCCTCAACATGGTATGGCGTCCGCTGCGAGACGAACTGGAGTAACTGGCGAAATATACCGATTACACGCACAACACAACAATCGACCGCGACATCAGTTCGGGGAATTCGATCAGGCCTTTGGGTGGCGCAGCGGTTCACCGCTGCGATAAACGGAGCATTCTCAGCATCGGTTTTAGCCGCTGAGGTCCAACGACGGCGCCGAAATTACTTTTTTTCCGCAAGCTGCTAGGGCTGTACGACCTGAACAACTTTCCCCGTGCTCGCCTCGAAGATCACGTCGCCCGGGTACACCGCTTTGATTGTGTGTGTTTTTACTTTTAACGATGAAGTTGTCAGCATCGCCTCGCCGCCCGAGGTTACTTGCATGCCAAGTATGTTGCTTCCGTCATAGAAGGTCACGGTTTCCCCGTCGGGGACAATTCCATAAGCTGACGTGACAACCGCGGTAAACGTTACTGGCTGGCCGGCGTGCGACGGAGACCCAGACGTGCTGAGTGCGGTGGAGGTTGGACCCTTCACCTGTTCCGAAAGCGGGGCCGACACGCTGGGTTGATTGTTCAAATCGCCCGAATAGGTCGCAGTTATAACGTGAGCGCCAGGAGCGTCATATTTTGCCCGGACGAAGGTTTTCTTCCCGTCGAAAAAAATCGTTCCGATCGCGGTACTTCCGTCGAATAGAGTGTACGATCCTGAAATGTGGCCGCCATATTGGCCCTGCACCGAAGCGCTGTATTCGACGGTTTGCCCCACCTTCAGCGGATTGCGTGAGGAAACTGCCGTTGTTACTGTCGTTGCCAGCTGCACGTTCTGATTTAGGGGACTCGATAGGCTTCCACCAAAATTTTCAGAGCCCTGATATTGCGCAGTGATCGGGATTGAACCCGCGGGAACTGCAGTGGTCGTCAAGGTCGCACTTCCGTTTGTAAGATTGGCGGATGCGAAGGGGCCACCGATGTCAGGCTGGAAAAAGTAGACTGTGCCAGTCGGCGTGCCCGATTTCGAGGTGACGGTTGCGACAAAAGTAATGTCTTGTCCGTAGACAGTAGGGTTCGGAGAGCTCGTGAGGGATGTTGTGGTGCGGTGGAAAAAGAAACTCTTGTTGCTGAGCAGCACACCCAACGATCCCTCTTGATTTTCGCCCGCGGCACACGTGCTCGGATTCGCACAGAAATTCAATGCCAGCACATCAGGTCTTCCGTCCGCGTTTAAATCCAGAGTGGCCATATCTGTCGAACCAGTTCCGCCCGTATCGAAAACTATGTCCCCGCCTGAGAATGTCCCGTCGCCGTTGCCCACCATCGCCTCGACGAATGAGTCGCCATTGCCAGTACCTGACACTGGCTCGATCAGAATCAAGTCGGGCTTGCCGTCCATATTGAAGTCCGCGGATTTTACTACCGTTGCATTACCTTGCAGCGAGGAATAGCTGAACGCTTGATGGAACGCGCCCTTGCCATCGTTAAGGAATACAGTCAGCGAGCCATTGACAACGGCGATGTCTGGCCAGCCATCACCGTTCAGATCGGTCACGACCAGCGAGGAGGCCCCACTTGCGTAACTTCCGCACTGCAAACAATAAGTTTGCTCCGAATTGAAACTCCCGTCTCCTTTACCCAGGGCCACGGAAACAGCGCTGCCATTCCCGAAAACGAGGTCCGGTATACCGTCACCATTTACATCGACCACGGAAAGAGGAGGGGTCGAGCTATTACCACCACTTCCGATGATGGTGTCGCCGGCAAAAGTGCCATCGCCAGCCCCCAACCAGACGTCTGCACTGCCGCCGATGCAGAACGAATAGCAGCTTAACGTGATAGCATCGAGTTTGCCGTCATGATTCAAGTCTGCAAGCGCAAGCGCGTTCAGGTCGAAATCTTCAAGCGCAAAGAATGTCAAAGCAGGCTGAAGAGTGCCATCAGCGTTGCCAAGAAGCACGGAAAGGCCACCATTCGTCAAGGCAATGACATCGCCTCTCCCATCGCCGTTGAGATCGGCAATCGCAACTGGGACAGCCCCGTTTACGTAGGCGGTCTTGGTGCTATAGACGACTCCCGGTTGAAAAGTGCCATCCCCATTACCCAGAAGTAGGCTCACACTGTTGCTGTCGCCGTAATTACCGACAACAAGATCGAGTTTTCCATCGCCGTTCACGTCGCCAGCGGCCAAGGTACTGCCGCTAGACCCTACGTCGAATACGACCGGGGGTTGGAATGTGCCATCGCCGTTGCCAATTAAGATGGCGACCTGGCTGTTTCCGCCCGACGGAAAGGCACGCTGATTGAGAACGACGATATCCGTTTTTCGATCGCCATTCAGGTCGGCGAGCAGAAAAGCCGATGCGGCTTGCCCACCAGAATCGTAGATGACAGTGGGGAAGAAGAGTTCCGTGTACGACTCGGGCGCGCGCTTCGTGCCGTAGGCAGAAACCGTCGGTCGAGAAGGTGAGCTTGATAGATGAGAACTCACACCCTGAGCCTCACTCCTGACCACATTAACCAATATTGAGAAGCTGAAGATGAAGATGAAGGCTAATGTCTTCAAGTAGTGTGGTGGCGATCCGCAATTCATAAGGCACCCCTGGAACTGGCGAAACGTTTGCCCAACGCCCCGGCTAGGTTCCTTTGAACGAACTATGAGTAACCATCGGGAAAGGGTGGAAATATATCCCTCATCAATGGTCCGTGTCAATTGGCGGTCGCGGTAGGGACGGCCATCGCTGATCGCCCCCCGCGCGGATCCGCACGAGCGCTCCTTAGCGCATGCGGCTCTTATCGCAGATGGATAACGGCCAAGCGTGGAGCTTGTCCGCACACTCGCCCACCTGTGGGACACGTACACACCCGCTCTGTGTCGGGAACGTGCCAGATGGAAAAGTGTTCTCCTTGATCCGCAGCCTTCCCTCCTCACTCTCCGCCGACGAGCCTTCCGTCTTTGTTCGAATGATTCATCGGTACTATGCCGCTGTCCGACTCCTCGCAGACGTGCACGCGGGCCGTACGGCCTGAGCCTTCTCCCGCCGTCCTCCGGCTGACGTTCGCCGCAGGCATCTCCGAGGTCTCCCGGTTCTCGTGCATGAAGTTTCTAGGCGTGCCGTGGGGTCTTCGACCACGCCGAACTGAACCGAAACTCGCGCTGTCGCTCCTGTCCATGTTGCCTTCCGCGCATGTTAACCGCGTCGGCGTCCGGATTGTATCTTTTCGCGGCTCAATGGCCACCCCGCCTATCCTCTATCTACGCTTCGCTGGGTCCCTCGCGGTAGCAGCGCAAGACTCGAGGCCAAGTGGTTCGCTACTCCTTTCTCGTGAGGCTCTTTCATCCTCTGCTTCATGCCGGTTGTCGGGTAAGGCAATGGCGCGGACCGGGCTTCGTATGATGCCGACGTTTCCATCGCCTCCCCTAAAATTCCGTACGGCGGGTTTTCCCCGGTACGGCTTCAAGGCCGGAATATCAGACAAGGCCTTCCCCAGAAAGCCGGGTTTGCCTTTGCCCTTCGTGCCCACTGCTTTCACCGTGTATTCCCTGCTCTGAGTCAGGGACGATGCGCGGGTAAGGCACCTCCGTGCGAGCGGACCCCACCGCTCTACCCCAGGGGCCCTCGCTCCGGTCCGGGTTATGCTGTCCCGATCCATCATCCCTTAGTCGGCCCCATCCGCCCCACTCGCGGGCACATCTCGACTTCGCCGCCTAGCGACTTATACGAGATGCCTTCGCTGTGCCTATTCGCATAGGCCTAGGCAACCCACGACTGGTTCTGAGCTTTCATTGATGCTCTTTCGCAACATGTCGTCCTCTGAGACCACGGGGAACTCTTCGGTTGCTCTTACCCAGTGCTTCCCCGAAAACTCTGGCCTTCAACCTGGGATAAAAAAGTTTCGGCGTTCCCTTTATCCTCACACTCCGATCCTGGTGAGGGTGCGTTTTCGAGGCTTGACTACGGTTCGCTTTTGCTACGACCTGTTGTTTTGCTAGCCCTCCTGTCGGAGCTGACCAGACTTGCGTCCGGCCAACGAGGACGTTTACATCCGGGCTTCCGACGGTTTGGTCGTCCGCGCCGTCGCCGGATATCACTACAGTGCCAACTGGGTAATCTGCACTGGCAGGACTCTCACCTGCTAGATCATCAACTAGCTTCACTGCACTATCCCGGCGCACTAACATCCCGATTTCACTCACCATGAGAACCATCCTCAAGTTTGCCGCCTCTAGAGTCGCGGCTGGAGTACTTCTGGGCTGGCATGTTATCACTTGTGCCAGGGAACACCTTCGTTGTTTTGCGGCGGTTTACGGCTGCGATAACTGGCGCATTTTTAGCATCGGCTTTTAGCCACTGAGGTCCGACCGCAGCGCCGAAAGTACTTTTCCGCTAGCTGCCAGACATCCGAAAAACAAACTTCAACGTTCGAGACTGCCGGTCCGGATTTTAAAAACCCTCGACTTTTTTTCGTCACAATCAGCCGGTGTTCCCCATCACAGACATGGACCCAACCGCGCGACATAATGACCGCCGGATCGATGAATCCAGACGTGTGCCGCCTCTTGCCGTCTCTTTAAGGACCGGCTTAAAGACAAAGAAAAGACAAAGACCGGCTTTAAGGACCAGGCCAGAAATCCGACACAATCCC
>CAVZPJ010000021.1:0-34605 GCA_963777035.1 uncultured Acidobacteriaceae bacterium
ATCCCTTTCAATACAGTGGCTGTTACCAGGGCGAAGGCAACCATCGTCCAGGGATTGTGGAAGTGGGATGAACCAATTGTTGGAGATCAAGAAAACGTTCGCTGCCCGGCAATTTGAACAGCCGAATAGTTTTGTCCTGGGAATCTGGCTTCAAGACGCTATCAAAAATCGGACCAATCAGCAGCACTCGCCCGGCATCGAGGAGCCCGACCAGCGCCATCAGCGTCACGGACGCGAGAACCTGCCACCAGTAAGGCAGTACGTAGTGCAGCAGGCGGGCAATGGGACGATGCGAACGCGCCTTCGCCGGAGCTCCCGCACCCTTCGCGTCCGCCACTATAGAGGTTGCCATGCGTGGTAACGCCAATTCTACATGCGATTTCGGTGCAAACAACGTGGAAGCGGCTTCATAGAGTGCTGAAAAAAGTTCCCCAGCGGCTGGAAGCCGCCGCCGATTTGGTGGCAGTTACAGCACGAGTGGAACTCGTGCCCTTCCCGTTCGTGCAGGAATGCAGAGTGGTTCAGCAAACTTTTCACCCGCCCAGACGGGGCGGAGCTTCGTCCCCAAACAACATATCCGGCCAATCATGTCGGCCAATCACTTCGGGCTGTCCCGATGGACGACCTTCACCTTGTATCCCGCTTTGCGCAGCCGCTGATTCACATCTTCCGCGATCATTACCGATCGATGCTGTCCTCCGGTACATCCGAAGCTGATGGTGAGGTAGCTTTTGCCCTCGCGAATGTAATGCGGCAGCAAGTAAATCAGCAGCTTCGGAGATGCGGCTAATAAACTCCTGCGTCTGCGGAAACGATCGGATGTATTTCGCGACGCGCGGATCGCGCCCTGTCAGCGCGCGAAACTCGGGCACGAAGTGAGGGTTGGGCAGAAAGCGCACATCAAATACGAGATCGGCGTCGTCCGGCAGGCCGTGCTTGTATCCAAAACTAACGCAGGAAACAAGAATCGTCTGATGGCTGCCGGAGTGCTGTTTGAAGCGGTCGGTCAAGTGGGCGCGCAGTTCGTGGACATTGAATTTGGAGGTGTCGATCACGAGGTCAGCGAGCTTCCGAATCGATCGCAAATGGAGCCGCTCGGTGCCGAGCGAGGCCCGCACTGTGGTGCCAGTCCCCAACGGATGCGGCCTCCGCGTCTCGCTATAGCGGCGCAGTAACGCCTCATCGCTCGCTTCCAGATAAATCACCCGCGTGGCGATCATCCGCTTCACGGACTTCAGAATTGCCGGCAGCTTTTCCAGTCGCGACCCCTCGCGCACATCCACGACCAAGGCCGTCCGCGGAATCTCGCCAGACGTCAGCGCCAGTTCGGCGAAGCGCGGAATCAGCTCCACCGGCAGATTATCGACGCAGTAGTAACCCAGGTCTTCGAAGGCCTTCAGAGCTGAAGCTTTCCCCGACCCGCTCATGCCGGTGATGATGACGAGTTCCGCCGTGGTGCGCGATTCGCCCTTACGGCCGTGAGCTTTTTCCCGGACGTGCTTTCCCGTCGCGTGGGTGGCCTGCTTGATTTTCCTGCGCAGAGGCATGCGGGAAATCTTAGCATTTCACGCGCGGCGGAGCTAAGAAGCGAGTTGTTGTGTTCCGGAAACACATGGACTAAGTCTGGCGCGCCTTTCGGGACGAATCCATTTCCCTCGGGGGCTAAAGCCCGTGTTTCTTGGCTCGGATTACGGCGCGGCTGAAGCCGCACCCTTTCAAAGCAAACCTAGTTATCACGCGAATTTATGGGACGCCACACTAGTTGTTGAATAAGCGGCTGCGTTCCTTTACCTGCTATGAGCTACGAGCCGCGAGGTACGAGCCACGAACGTTGGTCAACATGCGATCGACGGTGTTCGCTCGCCGCCCGCAGATCGTAGCTCGCAGCTCGCCGTTGCTTTACAGCGATCGCAAAAAATTCAGAAGGTCCTGAACCTGCGAAGGGGTCAGTGTCGTGAAGTTGTGAATCACGCCGTCGGCTTCCGAACCACAGTTCCGGTGCTCGCGGCAGTTGCCAGAATCGGCATGGTCGGTGATGGCCTGGAGCAAATCAGATGTACGGCCGTCATGCAGAAAAAACAGCCGCTGGCCAACACCCCACAATGGAGCCGTGCGGAACTGATCGGGCCCGGCCGCGCCTTGACTGATTCCGTCCGCCAGGCCTCCACCCATGTGGTGAAGCGCAAAGTCGGAATACGGCTGGTAGGTTATTCCGCCCATGCCGGTATACGGAGACGCGCCCGCCGTCAGCGACGGAGAATGGCAAAGAGCGCAGCCGATACTATTAAACAGGTTCGAGCCATTGATGGTCGATTGGGTTGGAGGCGCGGGCGTGGCGGGCGCTGAAAGTCGCGCGAACGCCGCGAAATTAACGAAATCCGACGACATCTCCGATATCGTCCCGATGGGCGTGTTGTAATTCGGACTTTGGGAGTTGCCGTTCAGCATGTTACTTGCATCCTCGGGCGTCCCATTGAAGACACAGCCGGGTACCGCGCTCCGTTCATTCGGAAACAGTTCGTTCGAGACGCCCTGCTCCACGTTGTAGGCTTCGCCGGAAAACATCAGCAACGACTTGTTCTGTGCTTTCCACCCAAAGCGCGTAATCGTACCGTCGTTGCCGCTGGTATTGAATGACCCGCCGATGCCGAGTTTCGAGCGTGCGGATTGCGTGGCAGCCAAGTTAGCCAGCAAGGTTGCGTCGGGAGTGTTCTCCACCAGTCCCAACCCAAAGAGAGGAGTCGGAACGCGGAAAATTACATTGTTGGCGCCGAGTTGCTGGGCAAAATTCGGTTGTGCCAGAGTGCATCCGGGCGCGTCGCTGCGACCGGCAACCGTATAGAGGCCGTGAACGCCGCCGTCCGGTGAACCATTCGCGCTGCGGATGAAACGCGCCTCCCGCACTGGACCATTGGTTGTGATAAACGCGGGCACCGTGTTGGTGGCTCCATCCAACGTAGCGAGAGCTACCTGAGGATTCGGAACCGGATTCTGCGGACTGGTCAAGCCCGGGCTGGCGCCGCCAATGATGGGCTGCGCATGGCACATGGCGCAGCTGTTGCCGTTGAACGTGGGCCCCAAGCCGACCCCCTTCTCAATCGTTCCGGAGACCGAGTCCACCTCCTGGAACCGCAGAAACGCCTGACTGAAGAAATTCTGTTCGTTGGCATTGAGAGAGGATACGGCCCGCCTGCACTAGCCGGGCCGGGCCGCGGGCCAGGATCCTGTTGCGCCCGCGCTCCAATTGAAAGTGAAAGGGTGAAAGTCAAAACCAGGCTAACTGCATTCCGTCTCTTCATTTTTATTCTCCTTGGTCGGCCAGACACACTACGGCGTACGCTGTCGATTTAAAGAGACGATGGCGACGTGCCCACACAACACTCGATCGAGCACAGAGCCGCGCACGACCAGCATCGCGGTCCTGTCGATCAAGCACACTTGCGCCAAGGGACTTAGAGGCCCGAGGTTGGTAGCCTCCGCGAGAAGTGCGGAGGGTTCAGGAAAACGTTGTGGCACTCGATCAATGCTACTGATCAATGCCGTCGATCAATGCCGTCGACCAAGGCGATGGATCAACGCCACCGGATTATGTCGCTAGATCAATGCATCAATCGGTGCCAAGCGTTGACAGGCAATTTACGTTCGAACCGAATTCCAGTCAATGTGCCCTTAGTGCATCGCGAACCAGGCAGCAGGACATACAACCGCATCACTCGGAAATATCCGGAGCAATGTACGGATTCCGAAGTTGGCAGTGGTCGAAAATCCGCTGCATGCACGAAGGCGAAGGCGTGAATGGAGGCGCCGCATTGCGAAACGCGGTTTGAATCTGGTGGATGCTGCCGGGAAAAGCGTCTGATTCCACCGCTGCTGGTGGGCTGCGGCGGGTCCCCCGTTGACTTTCCCCCGGGTCGCGCCGAAAACCAAGGTCAAAGGCAGCGGACAGGAGTGTCCGCTCCACACGATCCTTATTAGTGAGTTGAGGAAACGGGCGGAGTCCGTGCGGGGTATGGGGCGTTCCACAAGGATGGTATTTCCGCCAAGTCAGCGGCACGAGTGGAACTCGCGACCTTCCCAAATACTGTTATTCCTCCTACGAGTAGTGCAAACGATGGTTCGATCAGCAGTCTCGTCGCGGCAGTTATTGGAGTAACATGTTGACGTTGCGATATGCTGCGCTACTTGATCTGGGCCGACGGTGAAGTAACAGGGTGGGCCTGCTCGAACTGTCAATGGAGATTCCCCGTTCCCACACTCATGAGCGGAGCGGAAGCAAAGGTCGCGTACGACCGGTTGGCCGACGCGAAATTTCGCGAGCATAAGTGCGCAGCCACGAGTGGCGCTCCCGAGGCGAAACCGGAAGTAACGCGTGACGCTGACACCGTTTTCGCGGATCGTGCCCGGCTGCTCATAAAGAGAGGGTATACACCGAAGGTCGCGATTGACCTTGTACTTCATGAAGCGGAAGTCGAATACGGCAAGAGTTCAAAGATGATGGAGAAAGCGCGAGCCGATGCCGAAGAGTTCCTTCGTAAGATCCGCAAGGGTCTGATCTGAAATTGATCACTATCCTCAAACCTCGCGAGCAAGTTGGTAGTAGCGCTGCGAGAGGCAGTACCGAATCGCCGACTTTTTTCGAGCCGCGCCGAAAACCAAGGTCAAAGGCAGCGGAGATTTTGAGAAAGAGATAGTCGAGGATGTGCTCGGTTTTATCGCTACGTTAAGAATAGTCCACATGCAAGATCTGTCCATTAGCAGCACTCTGATCGATTTTGAAGACTTGTTCGCTTTCCTCCTACAATCCTCGTTAGCTACTTCGCCTGTGGGTATTGAAAAGTCATCGAGATTAACAAGGACCTAATGCACCCTAAGCGTGGGGACTTCGATAGCGGTTCAACAAAAGTTGATGCGTCATGCTTCGATTACAACCACCATGAACCACTACGGGGACATCGTGACAAATGAAGAGGTGGTAGCTAGTGACAAAGTCACGAGGTTAGCTTTCAACGGCACGGAAACAGCACGGAAAGCATCGTAACGTATTGAAAGATGGTGGGCGCTGTAGGATTTGAAAACACACTAAAACGCATTTTCAACAGCTTGGCAGGCCCCGGATGACATCTTTAGGCCTCAAAAGCACCATTAGACACGCTAACAGAGCGCAGATGGAGCGCAGTTTTGCCGATTTGCGTTGTAGGTTACTCGCCTTCTACATGCTCATGTCACCGTGTCAGCCGCTTTAGCACTCGTTCGTAGACGTGCGACGGAATACGCAACGACCGATACCTCCGCTTGTTCAACTCCTCAGGTCGATCAAGCACGATCACCCCCAGTTCACCTTCGAAGAGCCGCGTGATGGTGGTTCGTGACAAGCTTGTGAGTGTTGCTATCTCAGACACGGTGTATGGAGAATTGTGTTTAGATTCGGTCGTGCCAGACTCATCATCACTGAAGAGTAGCGCACAAGATCCAGCAAAATGCGAGGGGCGGTGACGAGCGGGACCATGTAAGAAGCTTAATGGAGCGATCAGCGGATCTTCGGAAAATGAAATTCGAGAGGGCAAGTGATGACGCGGAGCCCTAACGTGTCAAGGCCCAGTTGCTCGACACCTTCTGGTCAATCCTCGTTAGCTCGCATAACGAGGTGGGCCACGCGCGCTACAATTATTTCGGGCAAGCGGTAAAACGTAGGAGGTGGGACAGATGTTGGTGTGGAACTCGCAGAGCCGATGGGCCAGGCGGATCTTCATCGCTATTGCGTTGTCCGCGCTTTTCTGCGGCGATCGGCTCTACGCGCAAGAGAGATCCTCAGTCGAGTGCACCCCCAGTTTCCCCTTCAAAGACTCCTGGTGGGGAGCGGACGCAGCCTATTCGATCCCGTTACCGGACGGACGTTCCGTCTGGATTTTTGGGGACACTCTGTATGGCGATCGGAGGGTGGTCGAGGGAACCGAGCCGCGCATGGTGCGCAACAGCATCGGAGTTTCGACATGCGACGACCACGGCTGGAAAGTCGATTACGTGATTCGGCAAGATGACCACGGGCAACCCAGGGACTTTTTTCAGGCGCAGCATAAGGGGACCTGGTATTGGGCGCTAGACGGATTCTTCTATAAGAATGACCTGTGGGTCACCCTGCTCTGCGTTCGCAACGCACCAAAAACGGCATCCGCAGCCATGGGCTTTGCAACCTGCGGGACTGATCTTGCGAAGGTTTCCGGACTCGATATCGATCCGCAGCGCTGGAGCATCAAGTACTTCGCGCTCGTTCCCGACGGCGTTCACGCCTATCCTTCGGCCGCGGCCGTGGTCGATGGCGATTACGCTTACATTTTCACCCTGCTGGAATCTGATTCGCGCCCCATGCTGCTCACCCGCATTCCGCTGGATGGCCTTGACGCACCGGCAGAACACCTGGAGTACCTGTCGAAGAGCGGCACGTGGAAAGCCGGTCTTAAGCCTGCCGACGCCATGCACGTCATGAAGCGCGGAAATACAGAAATGACGGTGCGGTATCACCCGTTCCTGAAAAAATGGGTTGCGATCATGAATGATCCGAAGCTGTTTTCCAACAAGATCGTGGCCCGCACCGCGCCAAAGCTGGCGGGACCTTGGAGCGAAGGTACGGTGATTTATCGCATTCCTGAAGTGCAAAAGGACAGGCCCGGATACGACAAAGATACCTTTTGCTACGCTGCGAAGGAGCACCCTGAATTTCGTCGACCTGGTTCGCTTCTGATTACTTACGCTTGCAACACGATGAATGTGCCCAAGCTCACGACTGATTTGGATATCTATTTTCCGAAGGTGGTGCGAGTTCCGTTTCCCTGAATAAGGTGAATAAAGTTCAGTCCCACTCCCACCAGCGTTCGGACCGTTCTTTGTGCGGATGCGGAATGGTAAGACGCAATGTCATGGTCTGGTGCGGCGAGAGCATGACGCGCAGGGGCTTGACGGGCAGTGGAGTTAGAACCTCCATCTCAGTCAGAGATGTCTCTTCAGCGGCCGCTATCTTCAATGATGATTTCAATTCGGTGACAACTTTGCTGCCCGCGATTTCCTGCAGGCGCACGGTGTAATGCTCCGGGTTGCCGTCCGCGCTCGGTTTGAAGGCCAGCAATACAACGTTGTTCGCACTCAACGAGAAATACGAGCTTTGCGGCTGCGCCGGAGCCAGACCTCCAGCCAACTCCGCGGCGATCAGCGGCACATCGAACGAAACGCCTTCGCGGTAGGACTCAACCGGATTCAGGTCGCCATCCGCCGAACTTTCTCCTGAAGTTAGAGCAAAGTGGTACCAGGACTGCGCTGGAAGACCAGGCTCGACCGTCTGAAAGTTAACCATGCCCAGATCGCGCGTATCTCCCTGATCTTGTTTGCGTATTACCGTGACGCGGACCGCATTGAGGAATGTGTTCGGCCCTTGCGCGCTGGGCAGTCCGGGCAGATGGTTAAAGAACGGCTCACGTTCCGAAAGCGTGATACGAAGGATCTTTCCATCAGTTTGACCCACGAATGCCAGCGAATGCTGAGGTACAGCCGCATCCGTGCGTGCTCCCGGGAGATAATCTTCGGGAATACGATGATAGCCAATGCCGTCTTCCACCCACACTTGGGCGGGTCCCTGGAAGCGGAACGGCAAGTTGAAAGAATAGTATTCGCCGGGCTGGTTGCTGGCGACGAAAGGCATACGGTCACGGTCGAGTAGATTGGCGAATTCGATCCGCTTCACCGTGCGATAAAGCGTGATCCGCGTTTCTGGCCAGAGTGAGTCCGGCCGTTGAATAATGATGCGATCGAAAACTGGTCCAGTTTCGGCACTAATCGCAACTTTCGCCAATCCGACAGGCAGGCTCGACAACGCCGTCCAACGTAATAGCTGGTTTGCCGCCTTATCACTTCCGGAGTCTATGAGTTCCCGCTGCAGTTGTTTATCGTAGATGCTGGAGACCGCGCCGTCTGACGGTCGGACGCTAACTCTATAGAAGGAATTTTCTGCGGAGGTCGATGCGCTCGGCGATTTCTTTGTGGGTGTGCTGGAAGGCGAATCGATCTTCGCTGCGCGAGGTGCGCCCAAATTTGCATGCTCGATCGTATAGCTTTTGTGACCGATGGCTGGGATATTGGAGGCGGCAAACGCGATTTCATCGGGCGAAAAACGCTGGGTCGGGACGACGAGACCCGTGGCCGCATCGCGCAGCATGACATCTTCCTTCGACTTGAGTTGCCCGACATCGGAACGAGGCCAGCTTAAAGGATTAAATGCGACCATTGTTCTCGGTTGTGCGTCGACTTGGGAAAATAGCGTCTGCAATCCGGAGTCGATCAGGTAATGAATATCTTCCTTGCTGCTATTCGTGTAGCCAACATACTCGCGATTTTGCTGGTCGATTTCAGAACGCGACATGAGCTTCGGCCAGCCCACCTGTGCTGCCCCTGAGTGTTCGTCATACTTGAACAGCTTGATGCGCGTGTCTTCCAGGTTGCCTGCGGGCAGGCTGGTGAAGTTGCGGAAGGTGAGGAGGCTCCAGAGCAATTCCGCTACTGGCGCATGGTCCTGCAGCCAGCGAGCCTGCGCGCTGATCACCGGCGAGTTCAGTTTCACTTCCGACCAGAGACCGCTCCAGTCGCCCGCGTGCGACGGAAATTTGTCATGATTGTATTGCGACTCCATGTGGTGAAAGAATTCGGCGGGAGTGCAGACGACGATGCGCGGTTGTTTACCGGCGGCATTCCATTCGCGGACGGCGGGAAGCAGTTGCGTCGCCTCCTCATCGCTGGAAATAAAATCGTGCAGGTACAGCAATAGAACCGCGTCGTACGAATAGCCCGCCTTCGCGTACTTGTCGAGTAGCTTATCGACGCCGCGCTGCATGATCTCCAGCTTCGGCAGACCTTCCCATTCCTTGGGATAAAAATGTTCTTTGGTATAGGGCTCGCGCGCTGCGGGATCGAGATAATAGTCGGCCAACGCCTCGGTATATCCGCCGAAACGGCTCTGCGTCTGCCAGGTCAAAACGCGACTGCCATCGGGCGACCGCCAATAAAAGGGAACCTGTCCCGGACTCAGAGAAGTTCCTCCCGAGATGAACAGGTTCGAGCCATTCACAAAATAATGCACCCCGCTGCGCGCCAGAATCTGCGGGAGTCGGAGGGTGAAGCCGGGGACGTCATCCATCATGGCGAAATCGGTTTTGATCCCCAACCGCTTCTCCAGATCCGTCATGTCATAAGTGATGCGGTTGAGTTGTTCGGCGCCCATGAACTCGGTGTGCATGCTGCCGAAGACGGCCGAGACCTGAATCTGTCCTTTATTGACCAGGTCGACAAAATCTTTGATCTGCTGCGCGCCTTTATTATTGCCGTCATTATTGCCGTCGGCGGTGCGCGCCAACCATTCGCGAATCTGCCAGACGCTTTCGATGGTCCAGCGAAACTCCGGATCGCGCTTGGCGTTCGCGATCACCTCGTCGATGTGCGGCTTTAACTTCGGTAAAACCTCTTCTGGAGGAGCGGTGAACCCCAGGTCCCAATGGCTGGAGGGCATGACGTAGATGATTTGGATGGTGGAGTGGGTTGCGGGCACCGATTGGGCGCTAGCGGATCTTGTAGTAAGCGAGGAGAAAAGCAAGCACAGGGCGAGGAGCGATCGGAACTGCGCAAGTTCGGACATCATCGGCCTCGGAACGTTGAAGGGAAATCAGTAATAACAATCAGCGACGGAATCAGAGACGGCAACAAATGGGGCTTCCATACAGGAAGCCCCCAGGGTGGTCCGTGGTTTTTTAGAAAGTCATTCTCGCAAAGAGCTGTATCTGACGTGAGGTTCCCGTACCGATCTGGTTGCCGACCGTGCTGGTGCTCTGTCCGAAGGTCGGGTCATTCTCCAGGATGCCCGACGGATTTGAAAAATTCGGATGATTCACGAGGTTGAAAACCTGGGCGCCGAGTTCGACATTGAAGCGCTCGGAGACCTGAGTCCGTTTCGAGAGTCCAAGATCAATCTGCGTGAATCCCGGACCGCGGCCAGCGTTTCGACCCACGTTGCCATAACACGGGAGTGGAGTGGTAGCGCACGTTGCGTTGTTTGGAGGAACAGAGAAAGCATTGAAGTTGACCTGGTTGTAGGGCACGCTGTAGTTCGCGGGCCGAATCGACTGTCCCGGAACCAGGTTGGGACGAATCTGGTCGATGCCGAGGAAGGGCGCCGCCACCTCAATCGGGAAGGGCAAGCCGCTGCGCGCCTGGATCAGACTGGTCATCTGCCAGCCTTGCCCCAACAATTTGGGCAGAAATTGCGCGGTGGGCACGTCGTAAACGGCGCCGAGAGTAAAGTTGTTCCGCACATCGATATCACCGTTTGCGTAATCGCCCATGGGGTTATGAGAATTCTGGTACGCAGCGGTCAGAATGTTGACGCCGTCGTCGAGTTCATGCGAAAAGGTGTAGTTGGCATCGACAGTGAGCCCTTTGGCAACGTGGCGTCGTAAACTCGCCTGTAACGACTGGTAGCTCGATTGCACGAAATCTCCCAAATAACGGATATTTCCGAAATCCGGGCTGATCTGATTGGGCGCACCTGAGAACGGCGACAGGTTGAGTTCCAGGCCAGCATAGGCGGCGCCTGCGGGAAGCTTCACGCCACGGTTGGCGACGTACGAAACCTCAAGAACGGTACTGCGCGCAATCTCTTGCTGAACGCCAAAGCTCCAATGCATCGAGTAGCTGTCCCTGAGATTGGGGTCGATAGCATTCACGTTTGGCGCCGGCGGTGGAGTGCACACCGGGAGTGGGTTCGGCAAGGGATAGCTTATGTAGTAGTACGGCGCTGGCGGCTGGTTGAAGCCGGGAGTGCACGTGGTTACGAGAAACGCCAAATCGATGTAATTGACGTTGTAGCCCTGCTGGTAATTTCCCGCCAGCGACAGCGCCTCGCCAGTGAGTGAGGGGTTGTAGAAGATCCCGAAACCACCGCGAACAACAGTCTTACCTCTGCCGTAAGGATCCCACGAAAAGCCGACGCGCGGCCCGAAGTTGTTTCGGTCGGGATTATAAAGGGGAGCCCCTAATCGTCCAAAGGGTGCAGTGGTGTTAGTTGGATCGGCCGTCGCGCTGGCTATGTTGAAATTCTGGATCAGGTTGCCATGCAGCACCGTGTTGTATTCGTAACGCAGGCCGAGATTCAGCGTGAGCCGCGGCGTGATGCGAAAGTCATCTTGCACAAAGAAAGCGTAATTCCAGTTCTGAACTTGAACCATGTTGTGGCCGAGTGTGCTGAATTGGACGCCCTGGTTGGCTAAGAAATCCGTCTCGGTGTCATAGGCGATAAAATTCTGGGGGTACAAGGCGTTCTGGGTAACGGCCTGTCGTATGTCAAAGCCCGCGGTAATCGAATGTCGTCCCTTGATCCAGGTGAGTGTGTCCAGGAACTGGAGAGAATGTTCCGGCTGGCTCTCCGAAAAAAGAGCGGGGCCCGGCGCATCTCCGAACGTGTTTGAATTCCCGCATCCCCAGAATGAAGAGCACTGGAAGGTTGGGAAGGGACCGCCACCACCCAGCGAATCCGTCTTGGGACGGTTATAGGCGACGCCAAACTCGTTGAGTAGCGACGCCCGAAACGTATGATCCCACGTCGCTTTGAACAGGTGGTTGAGACTGGGCGATGGAGATACCTGGTCGGCGGCAATGCCATACTGCGTGCTGGTATACGAAGAATTAAGGTTGTAGCGAAGAGCGAGTGAGTCTTTTGGCCCGATACGGTAATCAATCTTGAGCGACCCAGTATCCTCGCGAAGGGTGTTGAGCAGAGTGCCTTCATAATATCCGAGGTCGGTGCGGATGATTGGCGGCCCTCCGGTTGTGGCAGGCGGGTAAATCACTGGCCCAAGCGCCGGGTTCGGAAGAGGCAGGGAGTCTACAACTGGAACCATAAGCGGCGAAGCCAGGGCACGCGTTGCTTGCGTCATGACTACCTGTGGGCCCGTTGGACTGTCCACACTCTGGCGGATGCCTTCATAGTTAAAGAAGAAGAACAGTTTGTCTTTGATGATGGGGCCGCCGATGTTACCGCCAAATTGATTGAGATGGAGGCCTGTTGGCCCGATCGAAAAGTAGTTGAGTGCGTCGAGCGCGTCATTGCGGAAGAATTCAAACACGCCGCCATGGAAGGTGTTGCCTCCCGACTTGGTGATAACATTGACGATATCGCCATAGGAGCGGCCGTACTGCGCGCTGTAGTCGCCCGACATTACTTTGAATTCCTCGATGCTGTCGACGCTGGCACGGCTAATCCGCGACTCCTGACGGCCCAGTTGCGTGCTGGTTGCCTGCGAGTCAATTCGGGTCGCGTCCGCGCCGTCAAGCAATATGTTCACGCCAGCCAGGAAAGTCTCATAGCCACCGAGACTGGTCTGTCCCGATCCAGCAGTGGTCACGGAGCCGGGCACAAGTGTCATCAGAGAAGTGAAATCGCGCCCGTTCAGCGGCAGGTTCTCAACCTGCTTCTCGTCGATGGTTGCGCCACTTTCGCTGCTTTGCGTGTTGACGGAAATGGTGTCGGCGGTGACGGTGACGTTTTCGCTAACCTGGCCGACATCCAAGGTAACGTCAACAGCGCGCCGATCGGTTGCGTAGAGAACAATCTTGTCGACGACGCGCGTCTTGAAACCAGTATGTTCAACGTCCACCTTGTATAGACCAGCGGGGAGGCCGGGAACTTCATACTGACCCGCGCTGCTGGTCTGCACCTCATAGACGCGGCCAGTTTTCAGGTTCGTCACCGTAACTTTGGAGTCGGGGAGCATAGCGCCGGATTTGTCCTGGACGACGCCGACTATGCTGCCGGTATCCAATTGGGCCCATGCGGGAAAAGCCAGCGTGCAGAGCAGAAGCGCGAGCACTGCCACGACGATTTGCCACTTATTCCGATTCAACATGATGTCCCCCTCTACGTGGATTCACGCACCCAGCATCAAGGCTTGGTGACGCGTGCCGGTCGTTTTTTCCCAGTGCTCATAGCAGTGAGAAGCACAGGCTCCGGCTTGTTAAGTTTGGTGCGCAGGGTGTCACGAATTTCCAGGTCCTGACGCAACAGAGCCTCGGCGTACTCCAGATCTTCGAAAAGAGCTCTGCGCGCGCCCTTGGAATCGCGCCGCGCGACCAGGCGAAAGATGCGCTGATGACGGCGAAAATTGCTCTCAAAGTTTTCGATCAGGTACAGCGTACGCCGCCGCCCTTCGGCCAGCGCGCCGTACATCATGCGCAACATGGCTTCCACCGCGACGTTCTTGGAAGCCTGCGCGAGTTCCTCGTGCAGAGACATCTCATAGGCCATGTACTGTTCGGGGCGGTCGAGACTGGCCTTCATGCCACGGATCGCCGCTTCCATGCGGGCGATGTCATCCTTCGTCGCTCGCTGCGCGGCGAGGGCGGCCACGTTAGGCTCGAGAATCTTGCGCAATTCGTACAGCTCCAGGTATTTGACCTCCTGGAGCAGCAGCATCCACTGGAAATGCTTGCCGACGGCACGCCCGAGCGAGGATTGGATATAAGTGCCGTAGCCTGGACGAGCCTTGATCAGGCCGAGGAACATCAGGCCCTTGAGAGCTTCACGAAGCGAACTGCGGCTCACGCCCAACATCGCCGCTAATTTGGGTTCGGAAGGAAGGCGGCTGCCGACTCGAAGCTCGCCACTGCGAATCAGACCCTCAATGCGGCGCGAGACAGTCTCCATGACGGTTTCGCGCCGTACGGTTTCGCCGGGCACAGGATGGATAGCGGCCACAGGGTTGAAATTTAGTACGGGCAGAAGTTTGTCCGACAAACTAAGTTCTTGTCAAGGAAAAAACGCCTGATGGCCGGCACCGGGTTCGCGTTTACCGAACAGAAGAAGGTCGCTGTGTATTCACCATGCAAGCATTCATCGTGCAAACGGCGCGATCCGCCTGTGCGGGACAAGATTCCTTTTTCATTTGACACCCGCTCGGCGTCGAGTAATATGTTCGCTTGTCGGACAAACAGGGTCCGGACAAATCCATGCGCCCGATCATCCCCCTGGAACGCTTTCGGACATTCGCTGACGGCCTTGATCATCCCGAAGGTCTGGCATTCGATGCCGAGGGAGCGCTCTGGGCGGGCGGCGAAATGGGACAGGTTTACCGCATCGGGCCGAAGGGACGTGTGCAGGAGATCGGCAGCATCGGTGGTTTCTGCCTGGGTCTGACTTTTTCTCGCAAGCAGGAACTTTATATTTGTGATCTCAAACTGCGTTCGCTGGTTCGGCTGAATCGAAAAGGCCGCGTTCTCGATTCTTGGGATCGTTGTGGCACTCGCAAGTTCAAGACGCCAAATTTCTCGGTCTTCGATCGCGGAAGGCAATCTCTATTTTTCTGACTCCGGCGACTGGGACAAGGCCAATGGCTGCGTCTACCGCCTCCGGAAGAATGGCCGCATCGAGATGTTCGCCGAACCTTTCGCCTTTGCCAACGGTTTGGCGCTCAGTGCGGATGAGGGCTTTCTGTATGTGGTGCAAAGCACGCGCAACAACATAATGCAGGTCGAGATTCGGGCGGATGGCAGCGCCGGGAAGTCAAACGTTTATGCTTCAGGACTAGCGCGTATACCCGACGGCATAGCTTTCGATGCCGGGGGCAATCTGTACGTGACTTGTTATGCGTCCGACAACATATACAAGGTGTCTCGTCACGGAAACGTGCAACTATTGGCGTACGACCCGTCCGGCACGATGATCGCCCGACCGACAAATGTCGCGTTCGGCGGGGCCAATTTTGATCAGATGTTTGTTGCCAATCTCGGCCGGTGGCACGTGTGCCAGGCGCCGTCGGGAGTTCGGGGGCAACTGCTGGCCAATCAACAGTAGAAGATAGACGCCAACTGCTGGCATAGAGTTTTTTTATGAAAATCACCGATGTTCGCTGGACTCCGGCATTCATACCAATCGAAAGCCCACTGCGCTATGCTTTCGGCGCTCACCCGGGATTCTCACGCATCGTCATCGAGGTCGAGACAGACGAAGGTCTAGTGGGCCTGGGTGAATGTTATGGCGGCGCCAGTCGTGAAGGTCAACTGGCGGAAATGCGGCCTTTGCTCATCGGCGAGGATCCGATGCAACTGGAGCGAATCCGCTGGAAGCTGGCCGCGCCCAGTTCTCTCAAGCTTTTCGGTCACGTGCTCGGCTTTGCCGGGCTTGAATTTGCGGTCCTCGACCTGCAGGGGCAGATGCTGGGCAAGCCTGTTTGCGAAATCATCGGCGGGAAATTTCGCGACGAGATTGATTTTTCCGCTTATCTCTTTTATCGCTATCCCAACGAGAAGGGGAAGGGCGAGATCTCGAACCAGGATCAAATGGTGGCCTTCGCGAAAGAGGTGGTCTGGAAATACGGTTTCCAGACGTTGAAGTACAAGAATGGAGTAATGCCTCCGGATGAAGAAATCGAGACCTTTATTGCATTGCGCGAGGCTTTTCCCCGGTTGCGAATCCGGCTTGACCCCAACGCTGCCTGGTCGGTAACGACGGCGGTGCGCGTCGCGCGGCGATTGCATGAATACGATGTTGAGTACCTGGAGGACCCGGTTTGGGGCATGAGAGCGATGGCCCGCGTCAATGCGAAAGCTCCATGGATCACGCTGGCGTCGAATATGTCGGTGTTTGCCTTTGAAGATCTCGTACCCAACGCGGTCATGAATATTCTTGATGTTGTGCTGCTCGATCCGCACTGGTACGGAGGGATCGCGCGAGCACGATTGGCGGGTCAGCTTTGTGAAGCCATGGGAGTGGATGTGGGCATGCACAGTGGCGCGGAGTTCGGGATCTCGCAGGCCGCCATGTTGCATCTGGCGGCTTCCCTGCCCAATCTCATTGCAGCGCCCGATTCGCACTACCACCACCTGAGTGATGATGTGATCACTGGAGGAAAGCTCAAGTTTGTGGGTGGGAAGATGCAGGTGCCGCAAGGTCCCGGCCTCGGCGTTAAGCTTGATCGCGACAAGCTTTCGAAGTATCACGAGCTCTCAAAAAAGCGTGCCATGGGATCGTGGATCGAAGATCCACATCGCCCCGGGGCCATCACGTATCAACCCAAGTGGTGAATGCTTGAATTGGCAAAGTGTGATGAGACTCCTCGTTCGGCGCGAGACGGCTCGGGAAACTTTTCGCAATGCGTGGCTCCTTCTCGCGCTCGCAATAGCCAGCGCATATGGCTTTGCTCAGGAGCGCGTGATCTGGCGTATCGGCACTTTCGATCAAGCCTCAGGAGAGTTTCGAGCAAAATCCGACGACTACAGTAATCCGAAATTCGACGCTGTCTATCGTGTCGGCACCAGTCTAATCGACCCGAAGAAAGACAGCGAGGATTGGCAGAGATTTCAGCCCGGCCCGGCCAATGGTATGGCGGGTGGCCGGGAGCATCCGTTCACCATTCTGTTCGATTTACACGATCCGCTCTCCGGCGTCTACCGTTTGAAAATCGGCATTCTGTATGAGACACCGCGGCTGTCGTACTTGCGGGTGAATCTCAACGGCCACTCCGGAGTTTTTTATTTCCATCCTCAACTCGACTATGGAGCCGGCGACTGGGAAGGCACGTTTGTTCCGCAGACCTCCATTGACAGCAAAATCATCGATCTGCCTACGGAGTGGTTTCGCCCGATTGGTAACCGCCTCGTGCTCACCGCGCTCGACAACCCTCCGACGGTTGAAAACTCGTTGGGCTCGATCGCCCTTGGACACAGTGGACTGGTCTATGACGCGCTGGAACTGACGCAGGATCCCGCGGCGACCCACACGCACGATAGCGTCATTAGTGCGCAGGTACGCCCGACGATTTTCTATCGCAGTTCGTCGGCCAGAACGTCAGGGGTGACAGAAGAAGTGGTCGAAGCGGATGCCTCATTTTCTGCGATGCCGGCGGAGTGGTTGGCAACGCTTCAGATCGGCGGCAAGGAATACCGTCGGCAAATCAAAACGTCTGAGGAGTTTGGTGAAAGTCAGATGGAATTCAACGTGCCGGAATGGCAGGGCACAACGTCCGGCGCGCTGATCATCAAGACTCCAAGCGTCGTGCGCACATTCCCGGTCGAGTTGACAGCAGCCGAGAAGTGGACGCTCTTCATCGTCCCGCACGAGCATCTCGACATTGGTTTTACCGACTACGCTGCCAAGGTCGCCGAACTGCACTCGCAGGCGCTCGATGGCGTGATCGATCTGATGCGAGAAGTGCCAGATTTTCGCTGGACGCTCGACGGCTACTGGGTTTTGGACCAATACGTGAATGGCCGCGCACCGGAGCGCGTCAACGAACTGCTGCGCCTGATCAAAGAAGGGAAAATCACCGTCCCGCCGCAGTTTGCCAACCAACACACCGGAGTCGCGTCGCTCGAAGGGCTATCTCGTTCGCTCTACGACTCTCATTTCTTTGCGCAGCAGCACGATCTTCCATTGGGCGCCGCTCATATTACGGATGTGCCGTCCTATTCGTGGTCATACGCGTCGATTCTCCATGATGCGGGCGTGAAATATTTTGCGGCCGGAAGCAATTCGTGGCGTGCACCTGCAGTTCTGCAGGCTCGTTGGAACGAGAAATCTCCTTTTTATTGGGAGGGCCCCGACGGCGGCCGCGTTCTGATGTGGTATTCACGTGCCTACCTGCAAATGGCGACGCTGTTTGGAACGCCGCCCCGGGTGGAGGCGGTGCGCGACTCCTTGCCAGTTTTTCTGCAGGCGTATTCCGGTCCAAACTACAAAGCAAACGCCGCGATCATCTTTGGCACGCAGCTCGAGAACACCGTTCTCAGCAAGGAACAAGCCTACCTCCGCGGGGAGTGGCAGAAACAGTACGCATGGCCGAGGCTGGAGTATTCAAATTTTGCCGCGGCAATGAGGGAGATCGAAAAGCAGTTTGGATCGGACATTCCTGTTTATCGCGGCGATCTTGGGCCGTATTGGGAGGACGGCTTCGGCTCCGATAGCAAGCATACGGCGCTGCACCGGCAGAACCAGCAGCGAATTGTGTCGGCAGAAAAACTGGGGACCATCTCCGCGCTGCTGAATCCACAACTTCGTCCGGATTACCGTGTGCTGGCGCAGGCCTGGAACAACATGCTGCTGTTCGACGAGCACACGTGGACCTATGTGGGGGCAACCACGCAGCCGGAGAACGAACAGACCGAGAAGCAGCTTGCCCTCAAGGGGGCCCGAACGACCGAGGCCGCGCGCGAGATTACCGAATCCCTGCAGCGCAGCTGGGCGCAATTCGAGTCTTTTCTTGGACCGAAAGACCCTTCGATCGTAGTCTTCAACCCTCTGAACTGGCGGCGCAGCGGCTTGGTGAGTTTCGATTTGCAAGATGGCGTTGGCTTATTCGACGCGACTACCGGCAAAGTAGTGCCCTATGAAACCGTCAGCGTCGGCAAGAGCACTCCGCTACCTGGATTCGGTGGGGGATACCGGCGCGTACGCTTTACCGCCGCGCAAGTTCCAGGCCTCGGTTACAAATTGTATGCATTGCGATCCGTCGTGAGCGAGGACCAATCTGCTGCGTCTTCAGGAATAAAACTCGATGGAACGATTTTTGAAAATTCCTACTACCGAATTGACGTCGATCCCGCATCAGGCGCCATCAGTTCGATTTGGGACAAAGAACTCAACCGCGAACTGGTGGATGTAGCCAGTGCATTCCGTTTCGGAGCCTATCTCTACGTGACTGGCGCCGACGACATGCCGAACAATAGTTTGTATCGCTACGGCGCCACGCTGAAACCACCAGCTTTATCGGTCGAGGCCGCGAAGCATGGACGCTTGTTGAGTGCCAAACAAGTGCCATTCGGTACAGTCATCACGATGGAGACATCCGCTCCAAACACGCCCACGATTCAGACAGAGATTACGCTCCACAACGCGAAGAAGCAGATTGATTTTGCATATCGAATTTCCAAGGAACCGACGATCAGGAAAGAAGCGGTTTACATCGCGTTTCCCTTCGCCGCGAGCAATCCTGAATTCGGCTACGACACTCAGAATGGCTGGGTGAACCCCGCGAAGGATGAATTACCGGGCGGAAGCCACGAATGGTACGCCGTGCAGCATTGGGCCGCTGTACATGACAAGGGATTTATGGCTGCCGTGATTCCACACGATGCGCCACTCGTCACCTTTGGCGATATCGTGCGCGGCAAGTGGCCGACAGAGTTTCGCCCCTCGTCCTCGACAGTCTTTTCGTGGTTGATGACAAATTATTGGGGTACAAATTTCGCGCCGCAACAGGGTGGAAAATTTACCTTCCACTACACTCTCGTAAGCGGACGCACCCTCGATCCCGCAGAACTCACTCGTTTGGGAAATGAAGCAATGACTCCACTCGAAGTCGATCAGGTGGGAGCCGCGATAGTCCCAGACGCTTCTGGTAGATTGCCAAGCGCTGAAGGCAGCCTGCTTGAAGTCGACAACTCCGCGGTTTCTGTCTCGACTTGGAAGCTAGCAGAAGACGGCCAAGGCAGCATCCTGCGTTTGGAGGAAACAGCGGGAAAATCGCAACTGGTGAGGATTCGCAGCGCTTATCTCAAGATAAGCCAAGTGTGGCGATGCTCGTTACTCGAAGATAATCTGCAGGAACTCAAGACCGATGGTCATCCTTCTCAAAATCACGATAGTCAAAATCATTCTTTTCAAGTCGAAGTTGAACCATTTGAGATCGTGACCCTACGATTACGAACCAGCCCAGATTTCCCTGAGGCATCCAAACCAAAATGAGTCGCCACGTATGAGCATCCACTTCAGGGACAAAGTCGTTGTGGTAACCGGCGGAGCCATGGGGATCGGCGAGGCGGCCGCCCGTAAGTTTGCGGAACTGGACGCTGCGGTTGCGATTCTCGATGTCGACGCGGAGGCGGGGCGGAAGACGGCGCAAGCTCTCAAGAGCATGACGCGAGCCGAATTCTACCCTTGCAATGTCGCGTCGGCATCCGACGTGGAAAAGGCAGTTGCCGCTGCCATCGGTGACTTCGGCGGAATCGATGTGCTCGTCAGCAATGCCGGCATCCAGCGCTACGGAGACGTCACAGGAACCACGGAAGAATTATGGGACGAAGTCATGGCCGTGAACCTCAAGGGCTGTTTTCACAGCGCGAAGCATGTGGTTCCGAGCATGAAGAAGCGCGGTGGCGGCGCCATCGTTGTGGTCGGTTCAGTGCAGTGCTTCACTGCCGTCGGCAATTCAGCGGCGTACGTTACCGCAAAGCACGCACTGCTTGGCCTGGTGCGGGCCATGTCTCTCGACTACGCGCAGCAGAATATCCGCGTGAATTGCGTTTGCCCGGGTGCGATCGACACTCCGATGCTTCGTTGGGCCGCCAATCTAGATGCCAACCCGGAGAAAGTTCTGGCGACTTGCGATCGGATGCACGCTCTGGGCCGGATGGGAAAACCAGATGAGGTTGCGTCCGCAATCGCCTTTCTGGCCAGTGATTGGGCGTCGTTCATTACAGGAGCGGCGCTGGTGGTTGATGGTGGAATGCTGGTCCCAACCGGTGGCATGGGTTTTCAGGAGGGCGGCACGGGCGCCGCTACCAAGAGTTAGGAGGGCGCGGGTGCAACTGCAGGATAAAGTCGCAATCATCACGGGTGCTGGAGCTGGCATTGGCCGCGCTAGCTGTCTGCTGTTTGCCGCTGAGGGCGCAAAGGTTGTCGCCGTTGATCTCGATCCTGCCGCACTGAACTCGGTTGCCCAAGATGTTGGTAGCGCTGGGGGTGCCGTTCTGGCGATTCAGGCCGACGTCTCTCGCGAAGCGGAGGTAGGACGCATTGTCTCCGCAGCATCAGAAAAGTTTTCAGCAATCCATATTCTGTTTAACAACGCAGGCATCGTGCCCCACGGCAAGATTCATGAGACGACGGAAGCGGACTGGGACCGCGCCATTGCCGTCAACGTCAAGAGCATGTACCTCATGTGTCACGCGGTCGTGCCAATATTTCTCCAGCACGGTGGGGGAGTGATTCTGAATACGTCGTCTGCAACCGCGCTGCGCAGTGTTGCCGATCGAGCCGCTTACAGTACATCGAAAGGTGCAGTGCTCGCCCTCACCAAGAGCATGGCCATTGATTACGTTCGAGATGGAATTCGTGTGAACTGTCTTTGCCCGGGGACCATCGACACGCCTTCGCTGCATCGGCGACTGGCGGCCTTTGCCGATCCGGAAGAGGCGAGAAAACAGTTTATCGCGCGGCAGCCGATGGGGCGCCTCGGGACCGCCGAAGAAGTCGCCAAGGCTGCGTTATTCCTCGTCTCGGAAGACTCAGGTTTCGTAACCGGAGCCGCCTTCTCCATCGATGGAGGCTTCACGGTCTAGCGATGAAAACGCCCCGTCCCGCTTCGACGATGACGAAATGGCGCGACCGATCGGCGTTTCGCCTGCACAACGGCACAGTACAAATGATCATGCTCGAAGGCGGAGGACACATCGCTGACTTTCGTCTTCTTGATCCAACAAGCAGCAGCCTGAACGCGCTGTGGGAAGCGCCGTGGCCAACGATGGACCCGGACAAATTCGAGAGCGGAGATCGTCGCAAAAACATTCGCAAGTACGGTCCGGCGCCTGTGGGCAAGTTTCTCTCGTCATTCACAGGACATGCCGTTTGTGTGGACTACTTTGGCGGACCGTCCGAAGCCGAAGCGGCACAGGGGTTAGCTCTGCATGGAGAAGCCGCGAACTCTCGCTGGAAGTTGCTTCACCTCAAAGAGACCAGACTGGAGGCCAGGATTACATTGGCGGTGCGCTTGCCTGCCGCCGGTCTGCGGTTGCGCCGCGAACTTCGTTTGCGCCATAACGAATCGGTTGTATACGTCGAAGAAACACTGACCAACGAACGTTCGCAGGATCATTTTTTCCACTGGACTCAGCATGTGACGCTCGGTTTGCTCTTGTTGAATCCGCTGGAAAGCGTCATCGCTTTGCCCGGAACCCGCGCCCTGACGTGGCCGCATGGCTATGAGGGAGCAAGTCTGGTTCAAGATAATGAGGAGTTTACCTGGCCCGATGCTCCTGCAATTGAGGGCGGCAAGGTAAATCTCGCGCATCCTTTTGCGCGAGACGGCAAAGGCTTTGTTGCAGCAGTGCTGCTCGACCCACAGCGCGAAATCGGATTCGTGGCCGCACTGAACTGGCAGCTCGGACTTTTGCTCGGTTACATTTTTCGCCGCTCAGACTTTCCTTGGGTCGCGATCTGGGAAGAAAACCTTGCGCGCCAGGGTTCACCCTGGGATGGAAAGACGCGGGCCCGCGGCCTGGAGTTCGGCTCGACGCCGATGCCAATTGGAAAAGAAGACACGTTTGCGCGCGGACCGTTGTTCGATACGCCTACGTTCCGCCGCATTCCCGCAAAATCGGAGCAGCGAGTCCCGTACGCTGCTTTTCTGTCCAAAGTTAACTCCGGATGGCGCTCGATCCGTGACATTCAGGTCGCACAAGATCAAATCGTTGTAATAGAGGAACAGGGCGAGCAGTTGGAGTTGCGGGCGACAGGCCTCAAGAAATTAGGATTGGACAGGCGATGAATCTCTAGTAGAGACGAGGCAAGCCCCGTCTCTACCAATGATCGGTTTGAGGTACGACTGGAGAAAACATGAACCAAGCCGGTGCGGGCTTTTTGATCTTAGTGGTGGCGGGCGTGATGAATGCGAGCTTCACATTGCCCATGAAGTTCACCCGCAACTGGAACTGGGAAAACACATGGCTGATTTGGACATTATTCGCGCTGGTCATTTTTCCGCCCGTGGCAGCCTTCGCAACTATCCCCAATCTCGCGCAACTCTATGGAGAAGTCTCCCCTGGATTGATTATCACCGTCGCGATTTTTGGGATGGGATGGGGGATCGCGCAGGTTCTGTTCGGTCTCGCGGTCGAATCGATTGGAATCGCACTAACATTCTCGATCGTGCTGGGAATCTCGGCTGCGGTCGGCAGCGTGATTCCACTGATCCGCCTCCATCCGGAGAAGCTACTCTCCACCGGCGGCCTTTTCACTTTTGCCGGCGTTGCGCTGGTCATTGTCGGAGTCGCGATTTGTGCCATAGCAGGGCGTCAACGAGAAGCGGCCATGGCAGCGCGTGACGGACGTCCCACAGTCAATATGAGCCGCGGACTGGTTTGCGCGATCCTCTGCGGTTTCGGAGCCGCACTCGTGAACTTTGGTCTCGCCTTTGGCGGTCCGCTTCTTGATGCAGCGAAGCAACACGGCGCGGCTGACCTCTGGGCGGGAAATGCGGTCTGGTTGCCCCTCATGCTCGCAGGTTCGATTCCGAATTTTGTGTACTGCGTTTATCTTCTCAACAAGAACAAGACGGCGGATCGTTACGCGCGCCGCGGCACGGCGTCGCACTGGTTTCTGGCCGCCATCATGGGCTTCTTCTGGTTTGCGAGTACGGCGCTCTACGGGATCGCGACCGGCAAGCTTGGCAGCTGGGGAACGATTCTGGGTTGGCCATTATTCATGTCGCTCATCGTTATCACTGCCAGCATTCTGGGATTTGTCACCGGGGAATGGAAAGGCAGTGGCAAGCAGCCCCTGCGCATCCAGGTGGGTGGAGTGGTTGTGCTGGTCTTGGCAGTATTCGTTCTGGCTACGGCGAGTCGTTGGGTTTAGGAGGAAGCATGAAGGCATTGGCCATCGATCTCGGCGGCACACACGCCACCTGCGCTGTTCTGGACGATCGGACCATTCTCGCCCATGACGTGGTCAGCATCGACGGCACGCGAGGGTTGACGCCTGTCCTTCCCTTGTTGGCGGAATCTTTTCGCAAACTCTTAGAGCAAACCGGCGTCGCCACCAGAGATTGCGCTGGACTCGGGTTCAGTTTTTGCGGACTAGCGGATACCCACATCGGCCGAATCGTTTCCACCAACCAAAAGTATGATGACGCGACCGAGATCGATTTCATGGAATGGTCGCGGCTGGAGTTTGGCCTTCCCTTGAGAATTGAAAATGACGCTCGCATGGCGCTGCTTGGAGAACGCTATGCGGGAGCGGCTCAGGGCCATGACGATGTGGTCATGACCACGCTCGGAACCGGTATCGGCGGAGCGGCCATGATTGGCGGAACGCTGATTCGTGGGAAACACGCACAGGCTGGGTGCCTGGGCGGGCATCTCCCCGTGTTGTTCAACGGCAGAACCTGCACCTGTGGGAACATCGGATGTCCCGAGGCCGAGGCTGCCGGATGGTCGATCCCGCTGGTGGCACGCGACTGGCCCGGCTATGCTGACAGTGCTCTCGGTAAGGACGAGCCCGTGAACTTCGAAAAGCTTTTCCGCTATGCTGCGCAGGGAGACCGAGTGGCAACGGCGCTGCGCGAGCGTTGTCTGCAGATATGGGCCGCCAGTACAACTGGATTGATTCACGCCTATGATCCGGAAATTGTTGTTTACGGTGGAGGGGTGATGAAGAGTGCCGATATCATTATTCCGTTTGTTCAGGCCTATGTGGAGAAACATGCGTGGACGCCTTGGGGCAAAGTAAAAGTGAGGGCAGCCAGCCTCGGCAACAACGCGGGCTTGCTGGGCACGATTCCCTTGCTGTTGGAGCAGCGTTAATGGAAAACAAATTTGATCGCGCCCGATCGATGGTACCCAGGTTGAAGATCGTCTTCTTTTTCTTGATGCTTGTCTCGTCGATCTGCGGCGCCCAGCTCTCGGAGCCCGCGCGCTGGGCGGCCAGTGCGGCCAACCAATATCTGATCTATCCCGATCGCATCTATGGAGTGGCGAATAATTACCAGTTGAAGTTGGATGTCTGGCAGAAACAAGAATCCAAAGAGGCGCTCCCGACTCTTATTTATATCCACGGTGGCGGCTGGATCTTTGGCGACAGGACCGGCGCCACGCTGCAGTTTCTCCCTTATCTGCAGATGGGTTGGAATGTTGTGAATGTTGAATATCGTATGGCGAGTGCTTCGCTCGCCCCCGCGGCTGTCGAGGATTGCCGCTGTGCCTTGCGCTGGGTGATACAAAACGCCAAGGAATACAACATCGACACAAATCGTATCGTGCTGACGGGGCACTCGGCCGGAGGCCACCTTGCATTGACTACCGGCCTTCTTTCTCCAGAGGCGGGGTTGGACAATCAATGCTTTGGCGTCGAGCCCTTGAAAGTTGCGGCCATCATTAATTGGTATGGGCCCTCGGATGTAGCTGACTTGATCTCCGGACCAAACCTCAGGAATTATGCAGTGATGTGGATGGGAAGCCAGCCGAACGCCGAGGCCATCGCCAAGCGGGTTTCCCCGCTTACCTATATTCGACAGGGAAATCCTCCCGTGCTTACCGTTCATGGCGATGAAGACCCCGTGGTTCCGTACTCCCAATCAGTTCGATTGCATCAGGCGTTTACTCGTGCCGGCGTGAAGAATGAGCTTGTGACCATTCACGGGGGTGGACACGGCGGGTTTACCGCCGAGCAAATGCAAGATGCGTTCGTAAAGATCGACGCTTTTCTCAAGGCGCAGGGCGTGATCCATTAAAGATGACCTACTCTTCCAACTACGACAAGGTTCCCTGTGTCTCGATCAGTACTACTTCGTCGGAATGCCAGTTGGGCTGGTCCGCGATTGCGGGAACGCTTCAGGAATCCATTCCTGGCAATCATTCCGTGGTCTGCGTCGAGTGTTATCCGGGAGTCTTCACGCAACAGTTAAACGTTCTGGTTGAGACGCTGCGTCCGGCGATCGTAATTCACACAGAAATGCTCTTCAAATCTGTCGCCAGTATCAACCAGATGGTAGAACAGTTTCTCGGCGATGACCCCGTCTTTGGCCGGATGAACGGCATCCAGCTTGACGACTATTTCGATCCCGCGAAATTAGCGGCGGCGCGCGCTCGCCTGAGACAGACAAACCCGGGGTTGGCTCTCGTGATTGGGAGCGGCGCAGCGATCGTTGCGCCTGAGCCGCACGTGCTGGTCTTCGCCGACATGGCACGCTGGGAAATCCAGATGCGTTATCGCCGCAACGAAATCGGCAACCTTGGCGCTGACAACCCTTCCGCGTCCCTGGCCGAGAAGTACAAGCGCGCATACTTCGTGGACTGGCGAGCGGCGGATCGTCTCAAGCAGATAGTCTTTCCCAAGATTGACTTTTTATTGGACACGAACGACCCAAAAACGCCGAAGATGATTTCTGGAGATGTGTTGCGTGCATCTTTACGCACCGCCGTCTACCGGCCGTTTCGAGTTGTTCCATACTTTGATCCGGGACCCTGGGGTGGTCACTGGATGGAAAAAGTTTGCGGGCTTTCGCCCGAGGGCGTTCCGAACCACGCCTGGTGCTTTGACTGCGTCCCGGAAGAGAACAGTTTGCTTCTCGGCTTCGGCAACGTGAGATTAGAGATCCCTTCCATCAATCTTGTATTCGAACATCCTCATGAATTACTGGGCGAAGCGGTCCACGCGCGCTTCGGTAAAGAGTTTCCCATCCGTTTCGACTTTCTCGACACCATGGGCGGCGGCAACCTTTCGCTTCAGGTTCATCCCTTGACCGAGTACATACAAGACAAGTTTGGCATGCATTACACGCAAGACGAAAGCTACTATCTGCTGGATGCTGGCGACGACGGTTGCGTTTATCTCGGACTACGAGAGAATATCGAGCGCGATGCCATGTTACGCGATTTGAGAGTGGCCCAAACTGGTGGACCCCCTTTCCCCGCGGAGCGCTACGTTAATGTATTTCCCGCCAAGAAGCACGACCATTTCCTATTACCAGCCGGCAGCATCCACTGTTCGGGAAAGAACAGCATGGTGCTTGAGATCAGCGCCACACCGTACATCTTCACTTTCAAGTTGTGGGATTGGGGGCGGCTCGGCTTGAACGGCTTACCCAGGCCCATTCATCTGGATCATGGGATAGCGAATATCCAATGGGATCGAACCACAGATTGGGTGCGTCGCAATCTGGTAAATCAATTCGCGCGCTGCGGTTCGGGCCCGGGATGGCGAGAGGAACGTACCGGACTCCACGAGCGGGAATTCATCGAGACTCGGCGTCATTGGTTTACCGGTGTCACGCCCCATCGTGGAACAGGCGGCGTCAATGTCCTCAACTTGGTCGAGGGACGAGAGGCAGTGGTCGAGAGTTCAAAGGGCGTTTTCGAGCCTTTTGTGGTGCACTATGCCGAGACCTTTATCGTTCCGGCGATCGTTGGGGACTACACCATTCGTCCATTTGGCGAAGCCGAAAACAAAGAGTGCGCGACGATTAAAGCTTTCGTGAGAACCAATCCTTAGCTGACACTTTGCTATTACCGCAAGGAGATGCAGCTCTTGAACAAAGTACTCGTTCGATGTCTGTTAATCTGCCTGGTCGCGTCTTGTCCCACGTATGCCGCCTCCAAAGGTGTTCCTCACTACAGCAGGATGCCGACCGCCTGCGTGCGTGTAGAGGATGGTTTTTTTCACAGCGCAGCCGTAGATCGAGAAATGAAGTACCGTATTTTGCTTCCTTGCGGCTACAAAACAGGAGGCAAGCGCTTCCCTGTCTTATATCTTCTCCACGGACTTTACGGAGATTATTTGAACTGGGATACTCGCACGAACCTGGAATATTACGCCCAACGGTATGAACTGATCGTGGTCATGCCGGACGCCGATGATTCCTGGTATACAAATTCGGCTACAGATCCCAAGGACAAGTTCGAGGATTACATTGCCAATGATATGGTGGCAGAAATCGACGGCAAATTCCGCACGGTGCGTTCGCGTCATGCTAGGGCGATTGCCGGACTATCGATGGGAGGATACGGAGCTTTGAAAATCGCACTTCGATATCCTAACAACTTTGTTTTTGCTGGCAGTCTCAGCGGAGCGTTGAATGCTCCCCGGGATCTAGGTGACCGGCAGCCAACATTTCGGGACGGCATTCTGAGGGTTTTCGGGCCTGCGGGCAGCACTGTTCGTGTAAGTAACGACGTGTTTTCCCTGCTCGAGAGTTCCAGCGCCAAAGGTCTCCCTTACTTTTATCTGGCATGTGGAAGTGCAGACGACTTTCTGCCAGTCAATCGCGAATTCACAGCACAACTTGCGTCTCGGGGCGCCGTCTACGAGTATCATGAAACCCCCGGCGGGCACGAATGGGATTATTGGGACCGTGCAGTTCAGGATCTGTTGCGGGCAGCCACTGGCGTTATATCCGGTCACCGTAAAGGCGTTTCGGAATAGCAGACGTGAAATGATCACAATCCCGTTGGAAGCAATTCCTGATGCGTATCGCGGAGTCTTAGACTGAACCGACAATTGCGAGCACCAGGCAATTTTTCTCGCATGGGCAGATCTCTCAGAACAATTATTCTGGTTCTTTCGGGGATCCGCCATTTTTTACGGAATCCGCGTTGCAATTGCCCCCAAAGCGTACTTGCTTCAGAGCCTCAGATTTCAGACTGCGCTCTGCCTACGAGTACGGTCTCCGCCCGCGCGGATGTCGGCGGCGTAGAAAGCGCGGGGGCAAATGAGAAGACGCTACCCTGTCGAGGTAGCACTCTCATGCCCGATGGCAGCGATGCGATAAAGGCACTTTCATGGAGCGACGCGCGGAGGATTGTGGACCGGTTCAGAAGTTTGAACCCCTATAACAAGAAAATTGTTCCAGGCTCTATCCTTAATATTGTGGAGGAGATCAATTTCGACTCTGACGGCAGGCAGCGTCAGGTTCACGGCTATGGCATCTCTGCAAAGCGCTACTCCGTATTTACCTTCGACGGTTTCAAAGTCAGAATTATCAAAGCTAGTGAGCACGGACTCGGCCTGTACTATCGCCCAAAAGAAGGACGTGATCCCGAGTGCGACGTACCACTGTGGATAAAAGAAGGCTGGCAGAGAATTCTCGATCTCGCCCACGGCCTCGGGTCCCGCAGACCAGACTGGTTCGAGCTGCCTGTGATGCGGCGCATTGCGATCACGACACCGCACGTAATGACGGCGCTTCGGAGGCTAGACCGCGATAAGGCTCGGCCCTACAACTTCGCTTTATCTCCGGTGATTATCGATCTCTCTGGTGCGCCGATTACATTGCTTGGCCCATTTGAGAAAGACCCGGCTCGCTGGATGGAAATGCCGTACATCAATATTCACGATGGAACAACCCATACTCTGCACCCGCCAACTCTTTTGGCTCTACCGCAAACATTCGGGACAGTCTTCTCGCAATACGTCAAACATCCCGAATACAAGAGTCTCGGGCCGGAGGGGGGCCCCTGTGAAGCTGACAGCGTCGGACTGCTCGGTCGGTATCCAGTCACAGCCAACCTAGAATTTCACTTAATGGGGAAAGAAACCGAGCGCGGCTGGGAGCAGGCTGAAGACATCAGTACGTTGCTGCCGTCGCTGAAGCGTTATGAGCAGAACACCGGCACAGCGAACCAACTCTTACGAGAACGCCTGCTGGACATGTCCTTGGACGACTTGGAACGCGATACTGGGTTGAGCCGACACACAATCGTGCGGGCGCGGCGCGGGGAGCGGGTGTACCCAAGGTCGATGCAGCGTCTCCGGACGGCAGCGGGCGCTGTTCCCCCGAGTTCGTGACTAGACGCGGTACTTCGGTAGTGAGCGTAATCGGGATTAATGAGATGGTCCGCCGCCGAGTAGGATAAGCAGCTCGGCAGTTTACATGAGGAGGATCATCACATGCACATCGCATCCATCGGCATCGATTTGGGCAAGACCACCTTTCACCTGGTTGCATTAGGAGAGCACAACAAGGTTCTGCTGCGGAAGAAGTTCTCTCGCCCGCAACTGCTGGCCTACACCGCGAACCTGCCGGCCTCGCTCGTCGGGCTTGAGGCGTGTGCCGGAGCACACTTTTTGGGAGCCGCACTGCGAGGGCAAGGGCACCAGGTTCGGCTGATCCCGGCGCAGTTCGTCAAACCGTATCGGAAGTCGAACAAGAACGACTTCCTCGATGCGGAAGCGATCGCGGAAGCTGTGACCAAGCAAAACATGCGCTTTGCGCAGCTCAAGACGCAGGAGCAACTCGACTGGCAGGCTCTGCACCGCGTGCGGGATCGGCTCGTGCGGCGTCGCACGGCGCTGATCAATGAGATTCGCGGATTCCTGCTGGAACGCGGCATCACGTTTGCGGCCCAACCCATCCATCTGCGCAAGAACCTGCCCACAGTTATTGAAGATGCCGAGCAGAACCTGAGCCCGCGCCTGCGCTGGCTGCTGGATCGCATGTGGCAAGAGTGGAAGCAGACGGAGACCGAGATCGAGGCGATCACCGATGAGATTGAGCGCATCAGTAATGAAGATGCACGCTGCCGGCAACTCCGGCAGATCCCCGGCTTCGGCCCGCTCGTCTCCACCGCCACCGTCGCCGCCATCGGCAACGGCTCTGCCTTTCGTCGCGGACGCGACTTCGCGGCCTGGGTGGGCGTGGTGCCCCGACAGTACTCCACCGGGGGCAAGCAAAAACTGTACGGCATCAGTAAGCGCGGCAATGTCTATCTGCGTCGTATGTTGATCCACGGTGCCCGCGCGGTATTGTTTCGCGTCAAGTACGACACCGGAGGATTCGGGCAGTGGGTGCGGCGGCTGGCGCAGCGTGCTCCACACAACAAAGTCGTAGTGGCAATTGCTAATAAACTGGCGCGCATCGCCTGGGCCGTGCTGTCCAGCGGCCAAGACTATCGACATCAGCCGCTGCCGCAACTGGCGGCTGCTTGATGGCCGTGGAAAAGACGCTGCGCTTGGAAAGCACAAAACGCTTTCCACTTTTCCACCGCCACGACGACGGATGTTAGACAGAGTTCTACCAAGGTCTGCTGAGGAGAGAAGAAGACGAGAAGAACAGCCCAAGGGCGTGCCGGAAAACCTGATGGCGAAAATGCGTCCCTAGTACGAAGGGAGACCCCCCGGCTTTGCCGGGGAGGCAGCAAAAGTTTGACAGATACAGGAGTCCATCGCAGAAACTCCAGAACGTGAGCCGCCAAGCACACGAAAAGGAGTTTCGCGATGGACGAAATGGAAAGCCTAAGCCATACGAAGTGGGAGTGCAAATACCATGTGGTGTTCATCCCCAAGTGCCGCAGAAAGACGCTATACGGGGAGCTGCGGCAGCACTTGGGCGAGGTATTCCGGAAACTGGCCACGCAGAAGGAAAGTCGAATTGAAGAAGGGCACCTGCTGCCCGATCACGTGCCCATGATGATCGCCATTCCGCCGAAGTACGCGGTGTCGCAAGTGATTGGGTTTATCAAGGGGAAGAGTGCGATTCACCTGGCCCGGGTGTACGGGGAGCGGAAGAGGAACTTCGTCGGACAACATTTTTGGGCTCGGGGGTACTACGTGTCCACGGTGGGGCGAGATGAGACCGTGATTCGGGACTACATCCGGAACCAGGAGCAAGAGGACAAACGATTGGACCAAATCAACCTGTGGCGCTAACGGCCACCGTTTCCGGTGGCCCCAGAAATTCGGGGCCGCGTCAGCGACCCCGCCTAGCCGCTTCGAGCGGCTCACAGACTAAAGCCCCCGGCTCTGCCGGGGGATACTTACTTGTGGGGCCCGGTTCTATCCACCCGAAGACGGACAAGCCGTACGGCGTGGAATGGAAGACCATCCCCGCAATGCCGGACGCTCTACTCAACCGGCTGTGCGATCTGTACGGCACCCCTAGCGCGAGCGATGCACAGCAAATGGGTGCTGAGACACAGCGGCAAACTGCATTGCTGGACTCCTTCCTAGAGTGCTACGAAGTGGCGACTAACGGAGATTGGTTTAACAAGGGTAAGCAGTGGTTTCGCCCGGTTATTTGCCCGTGGGTCGGCGACCACGAAAACACCAATCAGGGCACGTCTACGTGCGTGGTTTACACCGAGGGCGCGGGCTTTGGCTTTGACTGCAAGCACCGCTGTGCCTCTAAAGACTGGAAGGCGTTTCGCGCCGAGTTGCAATCTCGCTTCCCCGACCGCAAGTTTTCTTTTGTCCGCAATGAGACCACGGTGTTGATAGGTGAGCGACCCGAAGCCGGGGCCGAGACTGAACGCAAACGCCCCGAGTATCCAGACGCGTTGTGTGACGGGACGGCCGTGGGTGCGTTTGCCAAGCTCTGCGCAGAAGACAACAACGTTCCCCTCAAGATATACGCGGAGTCCTTTCGTTGTTGCTTGGGCGCGGCGGTAGGTGACCGCATCTCTTGCCCCGTGGAAGGCGCATTCCCGAGGACATACACCATCATTGTGGCGCCGAAGGGAAAAGGCAAAGGGACGGGCATCCGACGCGCTGTCCGTTTCTTCAGCCAAACATGGAAAAGTGCCTTCACATCTGTAACCCCCGGCCTGCTCTTTGGCGAGCGCGACTCAATTTGGAAACCCAAGGGAATTGGCGCTTGGATGGCGGCCGCGTCTAGCGTGCCCGGCATGGCGCGACTAACTACTTTCCGTCGCAAAAATGCGCTTTCTGAGATAGGCCCATCGACATAACAGGCGACGGAGATGGTCTTCGGTGACGATTTTGGGCCTGTCCATTCTCGTGTGCGAGCGAGTTGACTGTACCGGCTTAGGTGCTCTGTTGCGCAAGATAGCACCCCATCTGGATGATGTTGTCGGCAATCACCCCCAGCCCTACCCATCGTCGCATGCCGTCCAGGCCGGGATAGAGGCAACGACGCAACCCGTGTCTTCGTTTGAGCACGCTGATTCGGCCCTCCGACCCGGTTCGCCACTTTTGCCCTCTGCGAAACCAACGCTGATGCTGCAGACATTTCCGTTCGCTACTGGTGGTTTTCTTGTTGGGCACCGACATCCACTTCACGCCTAGCGCTTGTCCCACTTTCTCGTTCTCGCGCGAATAAAATCCCGCATCGGCAGCCACCGTTCGCGGGGTTCGTCCCAATCTCTGTTGGTGTACCTCGAGCGAGGACAACAACAGAGTCGCATCCGCAGGCCGCTCGGCATATACCTCAAAGTGAGTCACGATTTGGTTTTCTGCTTCCTGAATCTTGACCAGCTTGCCAAACTCGTTGGGCTTGCTCGCTTTCCCTTTGCGAATGATCTCCGTGTGTGGTTCGAACACGCTCACGATCTTTCCCGGCATCTTCGTCTCGCCTGCGAAAATCCGTATCTTGGTCTGTTTCACAACTTGCCGAACTCTCCCCACCATGGTCTCCAGCGATTGCACCAGACCCTTCACCGGAGTGCGCCGACGACGCGGCGCCTGCTTCACTTCCGCCAGTACTCGCTGCGCCTGATTCACCACTTTCCGCGTCAAGCTGAGAAGCTCCCGGTACTGCCGCTTTCTTCGCTCTTCTCCCGACGGCCCCAGCAGTCGAGTCGATAAGGCAATCGCCAACACTCGCTTCCGTATGCTGCGCATGCGGTCCCGCACCTTGCGCTTCAGACCTCCCGACTTCGACTCGATCTTCTTCATGGTGCGCGTCAGCACCCGCGTCCCGTCCCCCAACAAACTACTGTCGGTCGGATAATGAATGTTGCTTTCCACCACCGTGGTATCTACCCGCATCTTCCTGCCCTGCGTCACTCCTCGCTCCTGCGCCAGTTCCACCACCCGGCGGTGCAATTGCTCAATCACTTTCGGCTCGATCAATTGCCCCAGTCGTGCCAAGGTCTTCGCGTCCGGCACTTTTTCGTCTCCGATCCGGGTAAAGGCGCGATATACCAGATTGGCTCGCACCTCTCGCTCCAGCACGTCGTAGCTCCAGTTCCGGATGTGTTTCAACAGCAGCAGGCGCAATAATACTTCCGCCGGCGTTTGCATCCGGCCGCGAACCCGGCTCTGAGCATGGCGTTCCCCTTGCGCTTCGTACACCGTATCCACCAGTTGCTCATCTTCCAGCAGCTCGTCCACCAGCCGCATCCACGGTTCCCACAACCCCTCGATATCTTCGGCTAGACCTCGATGCCACAGCGACGGTTGTTGATGACGTAGTTTGATCATGGCCGTCATCCTAATCACCGTTCCTGTCTAAAACAATATGTGTTCAAAATGTTTTATTACTTTCCTGAATACCACCGCGCAAACTGAACGTTCTGGCTCCAACCCCCCGCTCTTGCCCCACTGTTTACACGCCTGTTATCCCTCATTTTGCGACGGAAAGTAACTAAGGACCTTGAAAAGACGCTGAAGACTACGCCTCAGATGACGTGGGGCTCTACGTTGCCGCGCGTTTTCAGTGTTCACGAAGAAATGAAAACGTTTTTATCGGCGCTCTTTATAGAGGGCGGCGTTGGTAGTGGCCTGGAAGGTGTTGTCTGCCAGTTGTGGGACGACGTTACATTCAATGGCACCGCAACCGGCACGCGCGCGGCCACGTATGGCGAGATGATGATTTTCTTTACTCGCTGGCGTCACCGAAGAGGATTGGTTTTCCATTCTCAGCCGCGGGGATGCGGTGGGAGGTGGTCTAATGTCTCGGCTTAACATCATCGGCACCGAGGGCAATTACGGAGACACGCAAGCATCAAAACCACGATGGATATTTACGGCGACGTGGTGACGGATGAGATGAATACGGCAAGTCAGAAGGTCGCTCGGCTTGTGTTTCCCGAGAATGGAGCGCAAGCAGAGCGCAAGTCTAGCTAACCCATTGAAAG
>CAVZPJ010000022.1:0-89100 GCA_963777035.1 uncultured Acidobacteriaceae bacterium
ACCCGGGGCTGCTGATGCAGCCCCGGATGCTCACGAGTCTTGAAGTTAACGAGTCTTAGCGTCTGACCTGAATTACTCTCCCTTTCCCGTCAGAGGCACCTGCTGCGGGCTGTTGGGAGCGTTGTCGGTTATGGTCAGGTCTCCCGTGCGCGTTCCCGTTACGGTCGGCGTGAAGGTGACCTTGATTACGCAACTGGAGCCAGCAGCCAAGGTGCTGCCGCAGGGCGTCACCGTCTTGGTCGCTTTGAACGCTTTTACACCAAAGTCGCCGCTGGCGGCAATGCTGCTGATACTCAGCGTCCCGGTTCCGGAGTTAGTGACCGTAACCGCCTTCGAGTTCGAGGTCGTGCCTACTGGAATCTTGCCCCACTTCAGCGAACTCGGCGAAAGAGTAACCGCCGGGCCGCCGCCAGTAGCATTGACCGTGAGACTCAGGTTGGTCGTATTCGTCAACGTGCCCGACGTGCCGGTGATCGTCACCGTGGCCGTGCCCGTGGCAGCTGTGGCGCTGGCCGACAGTGTCAACGTGCTGGTTGCGGTTGTGGGATTCGGATTGAACGCCGCCGTCACGCCGCTGGGCAGTCCGGACGCGGCCAAAGTAACGCTGCCAGTGAAGCCGCCCTCCGGTGTAACCGTAATGGTGCTCGTCCCGCTCGTCCCTTGCGTGATGGTAACGGTGCTGGGCGATGCACTGAGACTGAACGTCGGACCGGTGGAACAACCGTTGAAGATGAACGAGGAAATGTTGGTGTACCAGTCGAAGGTGCCGGTGACTTTCTGATATTGATCCACGTACCAGAAGGTGCAGTCGTCGCTCGGGTCAACTTGCATCGCCGTGTAGTCTCCCCAACGATAAGCGTAGGAGCCGACCTGGGAGCCCGTGCCGGTTACGACGCTGGCTTCCGACTCCATCGTGCCCGCAGGATCGCTCGGAACGCGGCCGGTAAAGTTAATCCCGGGATAAATGCTGCCGCTGGAGATACTGTATCCGAGCCCGATATCGCCGTTCTTGTCCTCGGCCAGGCTGGCCATCCAACGATAGTTGGCATCCGAACCGAAGGTTCCCTGCTGATTCAGGGTTACCGCGCCGGCGGGATCATATAACTCATACCAGCGAATTCCCACCCGGATGCTATTGGCTGCCACCGCGTGATTTACGACCGCCCGGTCATGATCGGCAAAGTGCCGGATAGCAAAGCGATACATCATGCGGTCGCCGAGGGTGTCGAGAGTCTGAGTCGTTCCCTTTTGCGGAACGCATTGCCCGCCATTTCCGCAGGCGAAGGTGTCATTCGCGACGCTGATCGTCGTCGGCGACGAAAGAGTTGCCGTAGCCGTCGCGAAGTCCAGCGTCAGTTTCCGGAGATACAACTGGCCGGGATTGTTGTTCTGCCAGGTAATGAAAAGCCCCGGCGTCCCGTCGACTGGAGGAGTGGGCCCATCCATGTCGGAGGGCAGATATCCGAACTCATCGGAAGGCGTCATCTGGCACAGTTGTGCTGCCGTCGGATCGCCAGCCTGCATCTTGGTGCGGTCGAAAGCGCAGATGTCAGCGCCAATGAAATTCGAAAAATTCTGGAAAATGTTGTAGGTCGCCAGATATGCGCTATTGCTGTTGGTGGCCCACGTGCTTAGTTTCGGATAGTCGTTCAGATTCGCGCCGAACGCGTAACCGTAGAGATTATAAGCGCCGGTCGGATCGCCCGTCTGGGACACGGCAACGCATTCCGCGGCATTGCTCCCATCGGGGCTCCCGATGAAGCTGATGACCCAGCGGTCGGCCGGACGATCATAGAGCACCACGGGGTCGCCGAACGTCTCTGCGCAGTTGCCCCCGAGCGGAGCGAACAGGCTCTGTATGTTAGTGGGACCGGCAATCGTCGCGCCGCTCTTGTTATAGATGGCGTATTGCACGTTGACCACTTCCACGATGTCGTTGGGACCAACCGCGAGGTTGGAGTCGGAAGGCACGTATCCCGGTGAAATGATGCCCTCGAAACTGATTCCCGGCGAAGCGGCAACTTGCGGCAGAACTTGCTTCTGCAGCACCGGATCTTCCTGTCCCTCCTGGGGCACGGTTGTGGCTTTCGAACGCAATGGACCCGCGCCGGGTTCATGGATCTCCGCACCCGCAAACAGGGGCACATCGATCGGCAGGTCCGATGCTCGCTGCGAAATCGCGAAGCCGGACGGGTAGGTCACGACTGTTTTATTGTTGCTCTTAGCAAAGCTCAGTGTGGTCAACATCAGGCCACATAGGATGAACGTTCGAACCACCGTTGCTAGACGAACCATGGGCTGCTTCTCCTGAAACCTGCTTGGGGATGGGCCGGAGTAACAAAGCCGGGCCATTTTGTTTTTAAGAAGGCGGGGCTGCTGGTCTGCGGCCCCGCCCGTGAGGGCTTCGGTTATTCACCCTTTCCAGTCAGCGGCACCTGCTGCGGACTGGTCGGAGCGTCATCGGTAATCGTCAGGTCTCCTGTGCGCGTTCCCGTTTGGGTCGGCGTGAAGGTGACCTTGATTTCGCAACTCGCGCCCGCAGCCAGAGTGCTGCCGCAGGGCGTCAATTTCTTGGTTGCTTTGAACGCCTTGAGCGCGAAGTCGCCGCTGGTCGCAATGTTGCTGATGTTCAAAGTAGCGGTTCCGGAGTTAGTGACTGTTACCGTCTTTGAATTCGAGGTAACGCCGACAACGATCTTGCCCCACTTCAGCGAAGTCGGGCTTAGAGTAACGGCGGGACCGCCGCCGCCCCCACCGGTGCAACTCGGGAAGCTGAAGCTGCCAATGGCAGTACTCCAGTTAAATCCGCCGTTCACGCCAGTGGCCTTCAAATACTCCTCGGAGAACCAGAAGGTGCAGTCATCGGTCGGATCGACCGTCATCGAAGTGTAGTCGCCCCAACGATTGAAGCCGCCACTGCTCTGCGAGCCTTCGCCCGCCAACAGGGTAACTTCGGATTCAAGCGTTCCGAGTGGGTCGGTCGGTACACGACCGGCATAGGCAAGTGACGGATAATCGCCGGCGGCAGAACTCGATCGGCTATATCCGACTGCGATGTCCTGAGTCTGATCCATCGCGACCGACCCCATCCAGCGATACTGCGTGGTCGGCGCATAAGTTCCGGATTGATACACCGTAGGGTTGGTCTCCGGATCGTGGATTTCGTACCAGCGAATGCCGCTGGTATTGCCGGCCACAACCGTGTGGCTGACCAGCAGCGTTGTGTGATCGCCGAAATTGCGATACGCCAGGCGATACATCAAACGGTCCGATAGACCCTCCAGATGGTCGCTACCTGTGGTGGGCTGGAGGACGCAAGCATTGCGGCTTACAGCCGAGCACAGCGGAGTGAACGCCGCGACCGGAATCAACGTCGGGCCGGTGAAGGTCGAATTGCCGGGCGTCACGAAGTCAACGTGGAATGCATACATGCTCAGATTCGCACTGTGGTCGGGATCCATCTCCATAAAGAAGTTGGGAGTCCCTGCTGCCGGTGGCGTTGCTCCGTCGAGGTCGCTGGGCAACATTCCAAACTGCTTCGAATTCTGCTGGAAGCATTGGATCGTGGCTGCCGAGCCAGCCAGCATCTTGGTGCGGTCAGCGGCGCAGACGTTCGCTCCGACGAAAGCAGTTCCTGCGATGTTGTAGTTGTTGAACGTGAAGTAGTAAGCATCCGGCCATACGCCCATCTTGGGGTAGTCCGGGAAATTGCTGAACGGAAACGCATAACGATTGTAGGAGCCGGTCGCGTCGGAGGTCGTGGAGACTGCAACGCATTCGTAGTCCGGGGCCGAATTGTTGATGGCGAATTGAGAAACCACCCAACGCTGTGCCGCCGCGTCAAATCGAATGATCGGGTCGCCACTGTTGTCAGTCTGACAAGATCCGCCGAATCCCGACCAGAATGCGTTGCCGGAGAGCGGGCCCAGTATTGTGTTGCCACTCTTGTCGAAGACCTGGTAGGTCAGGTTAACGTATTGGACATATTGGTTCAGGCCCGGAGCGCCGTTGTTGTCTGGCGGCATGCAGTTGCAGAAAAAGTTATCGCCATAGCCGATACCGTCGAATTCGACGTTAGCGGACGGCGTCTCCACTGTCGGAGAATTTTCTAGCGTCTGCAGTACCGTATCTTTCTCAACTTCGGGCCAAACTCGGTTCGGATTATCCTTGTTGTCAATCTCGTGCTCGGAAGGCGTGCCATATTCGGGAAGCAGCGGTGCGATCTCGCGAAGCACCGGTCCCGTATCGTGTTTGAATTCCGGGATGACGACTGCTCGGGTTGAAGTCTTGGATTGTTGAGCAAATGTCGGCAGTGCCAGACAGACTATCGTCAGGAACGCCCCTACCACTATGCGTTTGTTCATCACTTGTCCCTCTTTCATTTCTTCTCGGCAGTCATTTCGGATGGATCGTAAACGCCTTCGAGTTCCAATACCAAAACATTGTCGGCGTCGAGTTTGCCCTCGTAGGAACCGCCGCCCTTGATTCCTTTGAATTTTCCGGTGCCTCGCATCAGGCTCCAACGTCCGCTGCTGTCTACAGGACCTTTTTCCGCCAACCACTGACCCCTGCTTTGCCACGTCAGTTTTTCGCCATTGTCAAGCGTGTCAGTTTCAAAACCGTGAATATGAAGTGTGCCTTCCATCTTCTCGCTGAAACTGACCGCCACCCCATCCTTGGTTTTCGCGCCCATGATCACCATCGGCTCCGTCCACGTGCATTGTCGTCGGGTGATGATCAGGGCGTGTCCAGGGCGATCTGGAACTTCGATCGAATGGTCCGGATCGGGTTTGTCACAGCGAACTTTGCCTTCGACCTTGATCAGACTGACGCCCCCCACCGCTGATTTCTTTGAGTCTTTGTCTTCGGCCCTATCTTTGTCATTTTTATTCTGGGCGAGCGCTACGTTGTTGGCGGTCGCCAAAACCGAAAACGCGATTAGCCATAAAAAACAAATGTAGTGGGGGAAGGGCTGCGTCTTTCTCACATCAAGCATTCGTCCGTTTCGGCCTCTCTGTTTACAAGTGCAGTGTGTCGACGGTCGTTGAAGTGGGCCCAGTGAAACGGGCACAGTGATAGCACAAAGTTCCACGTAACGTTGACTCTTATTCTTAACGCTGTGATTCTGTCTGGTTAAACCCCCGTCGAATGTAGGCGGGACTTTAGGGGAGGCTACTACCGCTCGTAGTTTATACATCGGTTTTAGGCCAAAAGGCAAAAGAAAATCCGCGTGCGGCAAGGTATTCCGCAAAGATGAATTTGTTTGCACATCGTGCGCCGGAAGAAAGCGCCTTTTGACGCAGAACGCTTTGAATCAGTCCACTAGCGGAGGCAGCGATCGACGACGGTCTTCATCCAGCACCGCGGCAACCGCGAGCACCACTTCTTCCTCCCACGGTCGGCCGACAATCTGCACACCGATCGGCAATCCTTGTTCCGAATGGCCCATGGGAACGACGGCGGCAGGAAAGCCCAGCAAATTAAACCATTCGCAATAGCTCCAGGCGTCGAGATATTTCACTGTCTGCTCTTCCACCTGCCACTCCCGTTCGCCATGACGAAAAGCCGGGATAGCCGCCGTGGGGCAAATCAGCACGGGATACTTGCGCATCTGCAAGAGAATTTTCTCTCGCACTGCATCCCTTCCCACCCATGCGGCCAACAACGATTCGCCGGTGTGCGCGGGAGTTGCATTTGTCCAGGACTGAAACTCGCGCAAGATCGGACTGAGTTCGGATTCGTGCCCACGCAAGATGGGATCCAATATCATCCCGCCGGCTCTGCCAAAAAATTCCCACCAGAGCTGACGGGCCTCTTCGAGTCCATCGGGGCGAAATGGCTCGACGTGAAATCCGCGGTTCCTCAAAGTAAACGCTGCATGTTTCACCGCCGACCTCGTTTCTGCTGTCACTGGCGTTCGACCATCATCTTCGAAAAAACCGATCGGGATGGCCTCGACTGCCGTTTCGTGAAGTTCGCGTACTTCGACGGGAGCCGAAAAAGAATCGCCATCATCCCAACCCGCCATAACTTCAAACAGCAATCGCACATCTTCTATAGTGCGGGCCATCGGGCCCACCACTCCGATGAGGGCAAACGGGCCGCCAGCCTTCGGAAAATGCCCAGTAGAAGGAATGCGCCCGGGCGTCGGTTTCAATCCGCAGATGCCACAGAAATGTGCGGGCACGCGGATCGAACCGCCGCCGTCGCTGCCCACGCCGCCAGCGGAAAGTCCCGCGGCAATCGCGGCAGCCTCCCCTCCGCTTGATCCGCCCGCCGTGCGGGTCAGGTCCCAGGGATTGTTGGTTCGTCCATAAAGAAGATTGTCGGTTTCCCACGCCATCAGCAATTCGGGCGTGTTGGTGACGCCGAGGATCACGGCTCCCGCCGCGCGCAGACGCGCCACCAGCGGTGCGTCTGCAACCGCGATGCGCCCGGCGCGTAAACGCGTGCCACCTTCGCAGCGATGTCCGGCAACGTCGATTGCAGACTTGATGGACAATGGAACGCCGTGCAGCGGCCCCAGTTCGTCTTTGTTCTTGCGCAGAATCGCCTTCTCTGCGTCACGCGCCTGGGCGAGCACAGCTTCCGACTGGTAATCAACGAAGGCATTCAACTTGGGATTGAACCGCTCGATGCGATCCAAGTGAGCGCGCGCTACCTCCACCGGAGAAATTTCTTTGCCGCGGATTTGCGCCACGATTTCTCGTGCCGATAAAAAACCTGTCCAGGACGCCATGAGCTAAGACGAGAAAACAACGGGATTCAGGATAGCAGCGAAGGGCACCTCACAGCCTCGATCGTCTAATTCATCCAATAGTTCATCCAGGAATTTTCTGGTCGTTGCGCAACCCGTCAAGCAATTGCATGGCTTGCCGGCACATGCTACCGTACCCACTTCTGACCGCATCCTGAGTAAAAGAAGAGGTGAATGTTGGCGCACGACCATCATCATCACGACCCCGCTCATTTCCACGCCGAACCAGGTTCCTCCACGCGTCGCAATTTTCTTGCGGCTTTTTCGACATTGATGTCGGCGGCCTTCCTGGCCCCGTGGGCCTTCGGCCAGAAACCGACTCCCACAGAGACGGCGGAGCGCTTTCGCCAATGGTCCGAAGAGGATGAACAGGAAGGCCTCGCCGCGCCGTTCCGGGGAATCACGACCAATGGTGAAGTCACTTCTGGCTTATTTGAAATCAGCCCGAGCGGCGTTTCCACCGAACCCGTCCGCAATGCTGCCGAAAGATTCATCGCTTCTCTCTCCAGCGTGCAACTGGCTAGAACCATGTTCCCGGTTGATGACACGCAATGGCGCAAGTGGATGAATCAGCATTTCTACATGCGTCAGGGAATAAGTTTCGAAGAGATGACAGAGGCGCAGCGAGATGCCGCCTTCGGCCCTGATGCGGGCTTCGCTCAGCGCGAAAGGCTTCGAATTGACTCGTAACATCATGCGCTTGAATCAGACGCTCGCGGAGTTGGCCGACGAGCACGTGTTTCTCGGCGAATGGCTCTATTTCATCACCATCATGGGCAAGCCGTCGGCGACCGAACCCTGGGGCTGGCAGCTCAGTGGACATCACGCCATCATCAATTATTTTGTCCTGGGTGATCAGGTGGTGATGACGCCGCTCTTTATCGGGTCGGAGCCGGTTCGAGCCACCTCGGGCAAATACAAAGGCTTAGTGATTCTTCAGCAGGAACAAAATGACGGTTTAGAAATGATGCAGGCGCTCTCGGAGGCCCAGCGCCAGCGAGCCATACTCAACTTTTCCAAGACCGGCAACAACAATCTGACCGAGGCCTTCAAAGACAATGTGGTTCTCGAATATGCCGGCCTGCGCACCAACGATTTGACGAACGCGGCGCGTAACCGCCTGCGCGATCTGGCTCATCTCTACGTCAGTAACATGGATGATGGCCACACCCGCGTGAAGATGGATGAATTTGACCGGCACATCGACAACACCTGGTTCAGTTGGATCGGCGGAACGCAGTCGGATAGCGCATTCTATTACCGCGTTCAGAGTCCCGTGATTCTTATCGAGTTCGACCACCAGCGGCCGGCAAATCTGGCGAAGTTGGCGGCCGATCCCAAGCTACCGACCCAGCAGCACATTCACTGTGTTGTGCGAACGCCCAACGGAAATGACTACGGGAAGGACCTGCTGCGGCAGCACTACCTCGCGCACCCGCACTCAATGAAAGAAAATCATCCATGACCTGGTGACGGACCGCACTGCCCTTCCGGCTGTTTTCAAGTAGAGTAGTGAGTTACATCATCAGTGAACGGAGCGGGGATCAGCCTTAGCGTGAAGATCTTGTCAGCGGTGTGTCTTCTCTTTTTGGTGTTTCTGACGGTTCCCGTCTGGGCTCGCTCGAATAGCCACCCCGCCAAGCAGTCCATACCCGACGACCCCGGTTATGTGCTTGCCTTGGCCGCCGCAAATCATTTTCTGCATGCGTGGCAAACCGGAGATATCGAAAACGGGATGATCTTGCTCAGCGATAGTATCCGCCACTCCCAAAACGCCGATAAACTGGAACAGTTTTTTTCAAGCACAACGGATCGAGCCTTCGAGATAACGCGCGGTCACGGACATCAGGGGCAATACAGCTTTCCCGTCGTCCTGGTCACGCGTCGAGGTTCCCATGTCACACGTAAATTTTCCGAAATAACCCTGATCGAGAGTGGAAAGAATGACTGGGTGGTGGATAAACTTCCATAGGGGAACTAAAGAAGAACTTTGAATTTTTTATTGCAGGAGTTTGCATTTATGAAACGTATTCACAAAGTTGCCGTTCTCGGCGCGGGCACCATGGGCGCCCGTATCGCGGCACATTTCGCTAACGCGGGAGTGCCTTCATTATTGCTCGACATCGTTCCTCCCGATGCAGACGGTCCAGCGCGTAACAAAATTGCGGCTGCCGGGCTCGACGGTGCCCGGAAATCAAAGCCCGCGGCGTTTTCCGAAGCGTCGCTTTCGCGGCTCGTCACTGTCGGAAATTTCGACGACGACCTGAAACGTCTGGGCGAGGTGGACTGGATTATTGAAGCGATCGTCGAAAATCTCGATATCAAGCGGTCATTACTCAAAAAGGTGGAGGCGATTCGTAAGCCAGGCACGATCGTCACTACCAACACCAGTGGTCTGCCCGTAGCGAAGATCGTGGAGGGATTTTCTGAAGACTTCCGGCGCTCATGGTTCGGCACACATTTTTTCAATCCACCACGCTATATGCGACTGCTGGAACTGATTCCGACTCCGGAAGCAGATCCCGCGCTGATCGCGGCCGTCACTCATTTCTGCGACGCGCAACTGGGCAAGGGCGTGGTGCTGGCGAAAGACACGCCTAACTTCATCGGCAACCGCATCGGCACATTTTCCGTGCTCAACGTCATGCGCCTCATGCAGGAATTAGACCTGAGCATCGAAGAGATCGATGCCCTCACCGGCACTGCCGTGGGCTGGCCGCGCTCGGCCACGTTCCGGACCATTGATCTGGTGGGCCTCGACGTCCTCGGGCACGTCGTCTCCAACATGACGCAGAACGTCCGGGACGAGCGCAGCGAATTGCAGTTACCCGGATTCTTTCGTCAGATGATCGAACGCAAGTGGCTCGGCGACAAGACGAAGGGCGGCTTCTACAAGAAACATAAGAGTGGCGGCGGTAAGGAAGATGAGCGACTCGCGCTCGACTGGAAGACACTGGAATATCATCCACGGCAAAAACCGAAATTCGCGGCGCTCGATTTGGCGAAAAATGTCGAAGATACGGGAGCACGACTTCGAATGTTGCTCGGCTTAGACGGCGGAGCAACGCAGAAGCCCGACAAGGCCAGCACTTTTCTGTGGGCAGCGCTCTCGGACTTGTGGACCTATTCCGCCAATCGCATTCCTGAAATTTCCGACTCCATTGTAGAGATCGATCGCGCCATGCGCCTGGGTTTCAGCTGGGAATTAGGGCCGTTTGAACTATGGGATGCGGCGGGAGTGGAAGCAACCGTCGCGCGCATGAAAAAAGAAGGACATCCGATCGCACCCAACGTAGAAAAGCTGCTCGGCTCCGGCGAGAAATCCTGGTATGAAGATGATCCGAAGACGTCGTCCGGCAGAGCATACTTCGATCTCGGTCAAGCAAGTTTCAAGCCCGTCGAAGTGCCCGCCGGCGTCTGGTCAGTTACAGTCGCGAAGAAGTCCAACTACGTGGTCAAGAAAAATTCCGGAGCTTCGCTGATTGACCTCGGAGATGGAGTGGGCTGCATCGAGTTCCACTCCAAGATGAACGCCCTGGGCGCCGACATTATTTCGCTGATCCTGCAGGCACTGAAGCCGGGCGGCCCCGGCGATGGCTTCGACGCCTTCGTCGTCACTAACGACGCGCAGAATTTTTCCGTCGGCGCCAACCTGATGCTGTTGCTCATGTCGATCCAGGAGCAAGAGTGGGACGATGTTGACTTGGCAATCCGTCAGTTTCAAGGCATGACGCAGGCCATTAAATTTTCCCCCAAGCCAATCGTGGTTTCGCCTTTCGGCCTCACGCTCGGCGGCGGTTGCGAGATCTCATTGCATGCGGCCGGCCGCCAGCCACATGCCGAGCTCTACATGGGGCTGGTCGAGGTCGGGGTAGGCCTGCTTCCCGGAGGTGGTGGCTGCAAAGAGATGTTGTTGCGCGCCGTGGACAGCGCGGCATCCATTCGCCCCGACGGCCGCGGCGAATCCGTCGAACTGATGGAGGCGATGAAGAAGGCTTTCGAAACCATCGCCACGGCGAAGGTCTCCACTTCGGCGAACGAAGCCCATGGACTAGGGTTCCTGTCGAGTTCCGACCGGATCACCATGAACCGCGAGCGAGTTCTCAACGATGCCAAGACGCGGGCGCTCGAACTGGTGCGCGGAGGTTATGAGCCTCCGGTCATGCGCACGAATGTCCCCGCCCCCGGCGAAAACATTCTCGCTGCCCTGAAGATGGGCGTCTACCTCATGCGGCAGGGTGAGTTCATCAGCGACCACGAACTGAAGCTAGGGACGAAGATTGCCGAAGTGCTCTGCGGCGGAAACGTCACGCCTGGCACGCCGGTGAGCGAACAATACTTGCTCGATCTGGAGCGCGAAGCGTTCAAATCACTATGCGGCGAAAAGAAGACGCAGGAGAGAATTCAGTTCACGCTGAAAACCGGTAAGACTCTTAGAAATTAAATCGTCTTGAACGCAAAAGCCGTTGCCTCTTCCGGCAACGGCTTTCGCGACGAACAGTTTATTAGAAGCCGTACGATACTTGAACACCAACCTGATGCCGTGCCTGGAGATTAATCCCGGTCGCACCGGAGCCGGCGACATAGCCCGCAATCTGCGCCACCGCGAAGTCAACGTTTAGTTTGTACTTCGGGGTAGGAACAAAACGCGCAGCATACGTGAGAGTCGTCGGAATGTTCAATGCAGGGCCAGCGACGCCGTCGAACCCATAAGGGTGATGCGGCTGCTGCGCCACTTCCGAACCGAGGATCAGCGTGCTCTTGGCCGGAAGTTTGAAGATAAATGCCACCGAGCCAAAGGCGCGCGCCTGCCAATAGGGCGCGTTACCGCCCAAGCCCCAAAGTTCGGCATTGGTGCCGCGGACACCGGCGGTCAGCAGAATGGGCACATGCTTGGCGGGCACAACCTTGGAAGCCACGCCATAAAAGTCAGCATTCGCCTTGCCGCCTATTGTGGTCGGATTGTTGTCGTACTGTTCTACAAAGTTGCCGAGATTGCGCACGTTGGGGCGCGCAATGAATCCTACGGAAAGCGCCGGCATCCATTTTTTCTTGTCGGCATTTTCCGGGACGAGGTTCACTTTGCCATTGAAAATGTCGAACCCGTTCTGCCACAGCGAGCTTAAGCCGGGAGAGTCGGCGGTACCCATTTCATTGCCAAAATTGTGGAATGCGTGCGTGTAGCCCAATTCGATGCGCTTGCCGATCCCAACCTCAACCGACGCCTCGTTGAAGTCGCCGATCACCGGTCCAAGACCGAGGAAGTGATACGCGACTACGGGATGAATCTTCTCTGTTTCTGACGATGCGGTATATGCCAGGGGAGTGACGACGATGCCAGTTTCTCCCTCCCAGCCGAGCGCCTGTGCATGTGAAGGTGTCGCCGAACCTGTGGCCAATGCCAAACCAATGACTACGGCAGCAAATCCAAGCCAGCTACGCCCGTTTCCAACTCTTTTTGAATACGATGAGCTCATACTAGGTTTCACCTCGTGATTTTTTGGTCAAGAATTTTGAAGGTATGCTGAAATGTGCAGGATCTATTCTCATTTACCGGAACCCGCGCGGCTGTGACGAATCGCACTACCCCCGGTGACCCTGTGTCACAAAGAGCAGCACAAAAGGACCGTTTTCTTCGTAACCTTGATAGGGAGAAGCCAGGGAGGAGGCCATTTGACCCGCAGGTTCCCGGCGGTTACCCTTCCGTACGAAACTAAAGTTTTCTTCATTCAGTCCTCATACTGAGACTGAGACTGATACTGATGGTGGCGTCAGAGGCAACTTTCCTAATGACGGAGGAAGACCAGTGAAGCCATCGATGGCCTATGCACTTCTCACACTGGTAATGGCAACCCTGGTCGTCGCACAACAACCCTCAACGAACGAAAAGACATGCGATCCATATCGTGGGACACTCGACCAACTGGAGTCGCTGACTACTCTGCCGCTGCCCGAGTGGCACTCTCATTCTGATGTGGCCCATCCTGAGGATTCGTCCCTGAATGACTCCGGTTGGGAGACGGTGAAGGTTGGGGACAAATGGTCGAGTGGACCTCGCGTACTGCGCCGCTCGATTGAAATTCCGGAAAAACTCAACGGCTATGCCGTGCTGCACTCCCGCGCAAAATTGGACCTCAGATTCGATTTCAACTGGAACAATAAGGGTCCGGTGATCATTTCCGTATTCTCCAACGGATCGCTGGTGTCGCGCGGAGACGACGACATGCAGCAGCCGATTCTGTTGACGGAGAACGCGCAACCGGGGCAGAAGTTTCTGATTGCGGTGCGGATCGATGCTCCGGAAGTGGAGACGATATTTCATCATGCAAGGTTGACGATTGAGCCCGCTGCCGGCCGAACCGATCCAGCGCTGGTACGAACCGAGATCCTGGCGGCGCGTCCGATGATTGCCGCCTATGAGGATGGCCGGGCCGAACGCCAGCAATTACTTGACGCCGCGGCCGGCGCCATCGATTTTTCGTTTCTCGACAAAGGCGATCAGAATGGCTTCGACGCTTCGTTGCGGCAGGCGCAAGCAAAACTGCAGGCATTGAATCCCTGGCTGAAACAGTTCACGGTTCGCGCCATCGGCAATTCACATATAGATATGGCGTGGTTGTGGCCGTGGACGGAAACGGTCGAAGTGGTCCGCAATACGTTTCAGAGTGTTCTGGATTTGATGCGCGAGTATCCCGATTTAAAGTTCACCATGTCTTCGGCAAGAACCTATGAATGGATGCAGGAAAAATATCCGGACATGTTCGAGCAGATCAAACGGCGTGTGCACGAGGGACGCTGGGAGGTCATTGGCGGCATGTGGGTCGAGCCCGATCTGAATATGCCGGACGGCGAGTCACTCGTGCGCCAGATTCTTGTCGGTAAGAGATATTTTCAAAAGAACTTTGGCGCCGACATCAAGATCGGCTGGAACCCCGATTCTTTTGGATACAACTGGCAGCTTCCGCAAATCTACAAGAAATCCGGCATCGACTATTTCGTGACCAGCAAACTGCTCTGGGCGACGGACTACACGAAGTTTCCCTACCGTCTGTTCTGGTGGGAGGCCCCCGACGGCAGTCGTCTTCTAACCTACTTTCCGCACGAATACGCTAACGACTTCGATCCGCAGCAGATCACGCAAGACCTGTCGTTTTATGCTCCATCGATTTACGGGCCCAAAATGACAGATTCGCCGCAAATGCTTTACTTGTACGGAATTGGCGACCATGGCGGTGGTCCGACCCGGACCATGCTGGATGAAGCGAATCGCCTTCGCGATCCGAATACAGTTTTCCCCAAGATCGAGTTCAGCACCGCCAGAGAATTCTTCTCCGACCTTGACCGCGAATTGCCCAATCTCAAAGTCCCGACCTGGAAAGACGAACTCTATTTCGAATATCACCGCGGGGTGCTCACTACGCAGGCGGACACCAAGCAGCGCATCCGCTGCCATGAGGAGTTGATGCTCGATGCGGAAAAATATGCATCACTGGCTTCGCTCTTCGGACGCCCCTACGCTCACGATCAGTTCGAACTCGCGTGGAAGAGTCTGCTCTTCGATCATTTCCACGACATCATGCCGGGCTCTGGAATTGCGGTGAACTATCTCGACGCCAAACGCAACCTGGAAGACGTTGCCCGCTCCGCGACCCAAATCACCGACGGGGCGCTCGGTGAATTATTGGCTCACGTAAACACGCAAGGTGCGAACGTACGGGGAGACGGCGTGCCGGTCGTCGTTTTCAATTCTCTCTCCTGGCCGCGAACGGAGGTGGTCGAGGCGGAGGTACAACTTCCTGGCCCGGCAAAAGACGTTCAAGTGCTCGACGGTGCGGGCCAACAAGTTGCGCACCAACTCCTTGCCATGGACTCGGCCACGAATCGCGCACGCATCCTCATCCTTGCCGATACGCCCGCACTCGGCTACAAAACTTATTTTGTGCGTTCGGCGCCGAAGTCGACAATTTCTCCGTCGCACCAGATCCATGTTGTCACCGCCTCAGCGAATACATCTGCCGCCGCCATGCAGAACGGCTCTATTCGCGTCATCCTTGATCCACGCACCGGCTGCATCACCAACCTCCTCGATCTGAGGACACAGACAGAGGCGCTGGCTCCTTCCGAAACCGACAGCGGAGGCCCCACGACATCCGCTTGCGGGAATCTCTTGCAGGTGTTCACCGACAAACCCAAACGCTGGGACGCATGGAACATCGATTCTGATTTCGAAAAACAGCATTGGGATCTGGATAAAGCTGACGAGGTAAGACTGGTTGAGCCTGGACCGCTGCGCGCCATACTTCGCGTCAAGAAACATTTTCAGAATTCAACGTTCGTGCAGGACATAACGATATATGCCGGTGTGCCGCGGGTCGATGTGAAGATGCAGGCGGACTGGCACGAGAAGCACATTCTGATGAAAATTGCATTCCCACTGAGCGCGCACAGTGACAAGGCCACTTTTGAGATTCCCTACGGCTCAATCGAACGTCCAACCACGAGAAACACTCCGGCAGAACAGGCCAAATTCGAGGTTCCGGCCCAGCGCTGGGCCGACCTTTCTGACGCAAAGCACGGCTTCAGCCTTCTGAACGACAGCAAGTACGGATACGACGTGAAGGGCAATGTGATGCGTCTGTCATTATTGCGTTCACCCGAATGGCCTGATCCGAATGCCGATGAGGGGCATCACGAATTCACCTATTCGATGCTTCCTCACGACGGAACTTGGCGCGATGCGCAGACTGTTCGCCGTGGCTACGAACTGAATTACAAGCTGATCGCCCGGCAGTCGTTTAAACACGCAGGAACACTTCCGGGTGAACATTCCTTTTTGCGAGTTGAAGCGGAAAATGTCGTGCTCGCCGCGCTCAAGAAATCAGAGGATGATGATTCTCTGGTTCTGCGTTTTTATGAATGGGCTGGGAAAGAAACAGATGTGAAACTCCAGCTTCCAACGGGAGCGCGGACTGCGTCAGAAACCGATCTGATGGAAAAATCGATTGGCGATCTTGCCGTGAAGAATGGTTCCGTCACGGTGCACACCAAGCCGTATGAGATCAAGACGGTGAAGGTTCGATTCGTGGCGCATGCGCTCGCGGCAGGAAACCCCTAGCGAGCGGTGCGAGATCAGGATATCTCTAACTCCACTGTCCCGTCGTCAGATAATCGTCAATGCCCTTGGCTGCTCGTCGCCCCGCTCCCATCGCCAGGATTACCGTCGCAGCGCCCGTAACAATGTCACCGCCGGCAAATACACCTTTGCGCGATGTTCTTTGCGTTGCGTCGGCCTCGATGTAGCCTCGCTTGTTGGTGTTGAGTCCCGGCGTCGTACTCTGAACGATCGGATTCGCCGTCGTCCCGATCGCCATCACTGCGACGGAAAGCGGAACATCATACTCCGAGCCATCAATCGGCACCGGGCGTCGCCTTCCCGAAGCATCCGGCTCTCCCAGTTGCATCTTCAGGCAGCGTGCTCCGGTCAGCCATCCTTTCCCGTCCGACAAGAACTCGACAGGCGCCGTCAGCACGTGGAACTCAATTCCTTCTTCCTTGGCGTGCTTCACTTCCTCGGCGCGAGCCGGCATCTCAGCCTCACTGCGTCGATACAACACGTATGCCTTCCGCGCACCCAGCCGCAATGCCGAACGGATGGCGTCGAGCGCCGTATTTCCGCCGCCGATTACGGCAACGTCCTTGCCATGGAAGTCGACCATCGGCTCGTCATATTTGGGGAATTCATAGGCATGCATCAGGTTGATGCGCGTCAAAAATTCGTTCGCCGAGTACACTCCGTTCAGATGCTCGCCCGGAATGCCCATGAACTGCGGCAAGCCGGCGCCAGTGCCGATAAACACCGCATCATAGCCCTCTTCCTCGAGCAGTTCATCAATCGTGACCGTGCGACCAACAACCACATCGGTTTCGAATTCCACGCCCATGGCGCGCATGTAGTCGACTTGCTGGCGGATGATTTTCTTGGGCAAGCGAAACTCAGGGATGCCATACACCAGCACGCCACCGACTTCGTGCAGCGCCTCGAAGACGTGCACGGAATGCCCTTTCTGCACCAGGTCGCCCGCCGCGGTTAGGCCCGACGGCCCGCTCCCGACAATCGCCACTTTCTTCCCCGTCGGGGGCGCTTTGACCAGGTTCTTGAGATCGAAGTGCTGCTGCTCATAGTCGGCCACGAAGCGCTCCAGATAGCCGATACCGAGCGACTCGCCTTTTTTCTTAAGGAGGCACGCACCTTCGCAGTGGTCTTCCTGAGGACAGACGCGTCCTGTGATCGCAGGCAGCACATTGTTTTCGCGGATCTTCGCTGCCGCGCCCAGAAAGTCGCCTTCCACGATCAACTGCACGAACTCTTTCACGTTAACGCCCACTGGACAATCGTGGGTGCAAGTAGGCTTGGCGCACTCCAGGCAGCGGATCGCCTCCTGCCGTGCTAACTCCTCCGAATACCCGAGGTTGACTTCGGTGAATTGCTGCGCCCGCAGCACCGGCAGTTGCTCGGGCATATGCTGCCGCGGCATCTTGATGCGTTCGCGATTTGGCACGGGATTCTTCGACTTCGTCGCCGTCTTTGTCGTTGTCTTTGTCTTTGTTTCCTCGATGGTCATCGCTTCGCCTCCAGTGCGCAGCCCGCCATTACCGCTTCGGTCGGAGCCTCCTTCGCTTCCAGCTTCTTCGCTTCCACTTCCTGCCGGTATGCGTCCATCGACCGTTTCTCCGCGTCGCGATACATGGCATTGCGCTGCACCAGGACAGCAAAATCCACACGGTGGGCATCAAACTCCGGCCCATCAACGCACGCGAACTCGCTTTTCCCTTCCACCAGCACGCGGCAACCGCCGCACATGCCAGTGCCGTCGATCATGATCGGATTGAGGCTGACCATGGTGCGGATGTGCTCCTTGCGCGTCATCTCCGCCACCGCCCTCATCATCGGAATCGGGCCGACGGCAAGCACCAGATCGATGCGGGTTCCGTTCTCGATCAATTGCCGCAGCTTGTCGGTGACCAGTCCCTTGTCGGCATAGCTGCCGTCGTCGGTGGTGACAAAAACTGTGTCGCTCACCCCTCGCATTTCCTCTTCGAGGAGGACGAGTTCTTTGTTTCGTCCTCCAATAATGGAGATCACTCGATTTCCAGCGTGCTTCATGGCCGAAGCCGTGGGAAAGGCCATCGCCGTCCCGACGCCACCGCTGATCGTTACCACCGTACCGAAATTTGCGATCTCTGACGGCTTGCCCAGCGGCCCAACAATATCCAGAATGCTGTCTCCCGTTTCGAGGGAATTCAGCAGGTGCGTAGTCTTGCCGATGGATTGCACCACGATATTAACGGTACCTTCCTTCGGATCGGAACACTCAATGGTTAAAGGAATGCGCTCGCCATTCTCGCAAATCCGGACAATAACGAACTGCCCCGGCCTCTGCTTGCGCGCGATTCGGGGCGCCTCAATGCTGAACCGCTTGATCCCCGGGGCAATAAACTCGGCCTTAACGATCTTGAACACTGAGCCTCCACGGAACTCCACCTCTATTCTCTGATCTTGACGGCCCAGCGGATGTGATCCGGGTCACTGTTGGGAGTGTCGAATAACGAGGCCCAGCCGCGGCGATTCAGGCTGTCTTTTTGCCCACCGACACCGGCCAGGACGACGCAGGCGCGCTAAATTCCCACGAGATTTCGGCTACGGCCCCGGGGCCGGTCTGTGGGCCGGTCTTCTGGGTAGCCGCCCTTTGCGGGAGCTATTTCTAGGTGGTTATCCCTAAGTAGCCGTCCACGGCAGCGATAGTCAGGCTAAGGCCAGACGCAATCTGCGATACTCTCTGACCCTCTGCGTGGAGCTGATGGACCTGTTGTGACTGAGAGAGGTGCACCGTATCGGTTGAGGCTTCAACAGTTTGCGGCACCTTTTGAACGACCGCCGGATTCGAGGAAGCGTTTGCCGCGGCCAACGACGCGGGCAAGGGCGAGTTAGAGATGGAAATACTCATAAAGAAATTCCTTCCTTACAAAGGAAGTATCGGCGCAGCGGCGTCATCGCATGAGTCGAAACGCACTCATCTTCTCAAATTTCAAAGAGTTCAAATTTCAAAGAGCGTTTCCCCGTCCTCTATCCCGAAGCTAAGATAGGCCCATGCGGAACGCAACGCCCGCCGCGATCGCGGTGCTTGTCCTGGAACTCGTACCCGCCGCGATGTTTGCGCTTGCCGGGGAGCGCGTGGGAAAGGCGTGCGCGCGCTGGCCATCGACGTTACGAACCGCTTTACCAATAGTCTGCGCCCTCCCTTACGCTCTGATTTCCTTTTCGCATCAGATGTTTTCGTGGAAGTGGTGTGCTCTCTACGCGTTGCTGCCCGTGGCGATCGCATGGCTGCAGGGACAAGCCTCAATCTCCGATTCTGAGCAGCGTGGCAATTGGCGAGACGCCATCATTCTCTTGACGTTGGGACTGGCGGTTGACTTGCGCTGGTTCGAACGGGCATGGCCGAGCGGCCTGGCAGGGTGGGGAAAACTGCTGCTTGTCGATGCGGGATTGTATGGATTTGTGGCAATCCGGCGCCTCAGCGGCACCGGCTTCGACTTTCATTTCCGCTGGAGCGACTGGAAAACCGGATTGCGTGAACTGGCTTTCTTTGCGCCTCTCGTTCTTGGGCTCGGGCTGGCGCTCGGATTTCTCCATCCGCATAGTGGCGCGGTGCGACTTTCGATCATTCCAAACATGATTCTGAAGTGGATCTACATCTTCGTTTTCATTGCGGTCCCGGAGGAACTATTCTTTCGAGCGTGGATACAGAACCTGCTCGAACGGCGCCTCGGACGGCGCGCGGCACTCGGAATTACGGCGGTAGTGTTCGGCCTCTCTCATTTCAACAAACGATCGACGCACTTCAACTGGCGCTATGTCATTCTGGCTAGTGTCGCCGGGATTTTCTATGGCCGGGCCTGGAGAGAACAGCGAAGAGTGCCAGCTTCGGCCATCACCCACGCCACCGTCGACGCCATCTGGTCTTTCTGGTTTTGACTCGCTGATTGTTAACTCGCTGGCTTTAACTCGGCAGCTTGCCTATCGAACGAGATAGACAAAAAGAGAGATAGACAAAAAAAGATAGACAAAAAGAGATGGACAAAATGGCGGTTGAACCGAAAACATATGCAAACACGGCAACTGGTTATCGCCGCCTCTTGATTTGGGCGCAAATCATCATCACATTTCTGTTTCTGGAGTTGACGCTCTGGGCGCCCACTCGGCAAGTCCGCAACCGCTGGGCGGTCATCGCATTCATCACCATGCTTGTCTTTGTGCTCTTCGATCGACCATCGATCACGCGCCTCGGCCTCGGAATGCCGAAAATGTCAGGTTCCGGATTCGTGCTGGGAGCCGGCTTGCTGGCATCTATATTCCTGATAATCGTGGTGCGTGGGTTGGGCGGAGAAATCCCCGCCAGCCCGGCTTGGTTTCCGGATTTGCGGTCGGTCTGGGGCTACCTGATCTGGGCGCTGATTCAGGAATTCATCCTGCAATCATTTTTCTTCAACCGCTTTGAAGAACTTTACGGAGGATCAACGGCCGTCTGGATGGCATCCGCGCTCTTTGCTGCCGTCCACCTCCCCAACCCGGTCCTCACCACCGCGACCCTGATCGGCGCTCTCTTCTTCTGCAAAATGTTTCACCGCTACCGCAATATTTATTTTCTGGGGATCCTCCACGCGATGCTGGGACTGACCGTCGCCATCGTCACACCCGACAGCTTGCTGCACCACATGCGGGTCGGGATTGGCTATCTGCGGTATTAGATTTGGTGTGGAGAGGACACTCTTGTCCGCTGCCTTTGATGTTGTTTTTGAATTTGAACGGAAAACAAGACCAACACCAAAAGCGGCGGACAAGAATGTCCGCTCCACCGGCAATTAACTGACAGCCTTGGCGTGGAACTGCCGCAACCCGACGATCAGAAACATCGCATCAAAAGCAGCCAGTACGATCAGCACCGCTGGCACCGGAAGATGCGGAAATTGCGGCACCAGCGTTCCCCGCAGTCCTTCGCTCGCATAAACCAGCGGGTTCACCAGCACAACTTTCTGCAGAATCGGGAAGTGTCCCAGCGCGCTCCAGGGATAATAAGTGCAGCCAAAGAAGATCATCGGAGTCAACACCATGCTGAACATCAAACCGATGTGAGTCTGATTGACGCTACAACCGAGTGCCAGGCCGCCGCAGGCTGAGAAAAGCGCCACCAGCACGGTGACGCAGGCAAATCCGATTGGAGAGTGAAGGTTAAACTCCACCGGGCGCAGCAACAACCACGCCATCGGGATGACTGCCAGTCCCGCGACCAGGGCTTGCAGCGTACCAAAAAATACCTTCTCGATGGCCAGCCAGGAGATGTTGATCGGCGCCAGCAAGCGGTCTTCAATCTCGCGTGTGAATTGGAACTCCGCGATCAACGGCATTGCCACCGCCCAGACGCCCGTAAACACCATGCTGATCGCCATGATTCCCGGCAGCAGCAGGCTCTTGTAGGCGGCGGGCATGTAGCCGCTGCTGACCATCACGCGTCCGAAGATAAAAACGAACATCATCGGCTGCAAAAATGTCTGTAGCAGCAATGGCACAAAGTTTCGGCGGGCGACATGTGCGTCGCGGCTCAGCAGGGCGAGAAAAGTTGTCCAGTTCAATCGCGCAAGCTCCTTCCCGTGTGATGCAGGAAAAGATTCTCCAGGCTGGGCTCCGAAATATGCACATCGCACAATTCCACCGACGCGCCCGATGCCAACTGGGCAATCTCACCGACCAGCGAGCCTCCGCGATCGGCATAGATATCGGCCGAGTTGCCGTTTTTCGCATCGCCACTTTTCGCGTCAGTAATCACGCGTACCTCTCTCACCCCCGGCAGGGTTTGCAGACGCTCGAGCAGTTCCGGCGAGTGCTGTCCGAAGCGCAACCGCAGCAGGTAGCCGCCCGGAACCGATGCCTTCAACTCCGCCGGGGTGCCCAAAGCGATATTTTTTCCATGATCGATAATGGCCAGACGCTGGCACAAAGCGTCCGCTTCTTCCATGTTGTGCGTCGTCAGCAGGACAGTCTTGCCGCTCTGGTTGTATTCGCGGATGATTTCCCAAAGCAGCAGCCGCGTTTGCGGGTCGAGACCCGCACTAGGCTCGTCCAGAAAAAGGACCTGAGGATCGTGCATCATGGCGCGCGCGATGGAAAGCCGCTGCATCATGCCGCCGGAAAATCCGCGCACCATCTGGTCGGCGCGGTCGGTGAGTTTGAAGCGCTCGAGCAGCGCGTTGGCGCGCTCGGTTCGCTCTCGTGAATCAATGCCAAAATAAGCACCGTGGAACAACAGAATCTCGCGAGCGGTAAGCGTGAAATCAAGATTCGGACGCTGCTGGACCACTCCAATCAAACGCTTGACTGCGACCTGCTCTGCCCACACGTCATGCTCCCCGATCCACGCCTGCCCGCCCGTCGGACGCACCCGCGTCGTGAGAACACCGACGGTCGTCGATTTGCCCGCGCCATTCGGCCCCAGCAGTCCAAAGATCTCTCCCGGCGCGATCTCGAGAGAGATTCCGTCCAGAGCGACGATCTGCGGCTTGGGCGGTTTCTTCCCCTTGCCCCACGCGGCGCTGAAACCAAAGCCGCCTCCTGAGGCAAGGGGCGGCGGCGATGTGTAGATCTTGCGTAGGTCACGAGTTCGAATGCCCGCTAACATGCCGAATCCGTAGATAGCAAAATTCTGTGGACCCCAGGAAGATTCCGACTAGCATACCAAACCGGCCAGGCAGCAGCTTCGGAGTAGAGACGGGGCTTCCCCCGTCTCGTGTGCAGCGGAGCGAAAGCTTGGGCCCAAAGAAGTGTGGGCTCAAGCAGAAACGTAGAATGCTAGCGTCGGCAAGCCGAGCAGTAGCCACCGACTTCGAGACGCGCAACGAGAATGTGAAAACGGCATTCTCCCTCTAACTGCTTTTTTAGGGACTCGAACGTCTTACTCACGAATTCCGTAATTTTCCCGCAGCGAAGACAGGCCATGTGAATGTGATCTCGACCGAGCTTGCGCTCGTAGTAATGGCCTTCGCCATTCAGATGCATCAGGTCAAGCTCATCAACCAGCCCTTGCCGCTTCAGCAGATCCAGCGTTCGATAGACCGTGCTGCGATCAACCGAAGCATCGACCGTACGCGCTTTGCGCAGGATCTGGCTGGCATCCAGGTGTTTGGTCGCAGTCTCAATCACGCTTAGAATCGCTCGCCGCGGGCCGGTCATGCGAATCCCACGCTCCGCCAGTTGCATTTGCAAGCGGCCAGGAATCTCAGTTTGCGGAAGCGGCATTTGCAATCTCCAGTGACAGTCGCAATTGTTCGCAAACAACATGCGACGAAATTTCAGGCCATCCATTGACAGCGTGCAAAGGCAAACTCTACTCTGGGATTGTAATCATATTGCGACTCAGTCGCAAGAAGAAAACGGCCCCGAATTTTTATTTTTGAAGATGCGAGAGTCGAGGATGGGAGAGTCGATGATCCTCCGCGTTGGTCCAGAGTGCATCCGAGAGAAGCTTTTCCGTCTCCGGCTGATCGCTCTGGGCATTGTTCTACTTCTTTGCCCATTATCCGTGCTTTCCGCGCAAGAGAGTCCCTACATCGTGACCTATGACCACTACCTCGAAGAGCCGGGCAGCCTGGAGGTGGAGTATTTCTCCACCTTTGGCACCCAGCGCGCCGGCAACGACTTTCTCGCCTTCTGGACCGAGTTTGAATACGGCACAACCGCTTGGTGGACGACCGAGTTTTATCTGGACGGCCAGACAACCTTCAACGACAGCACGATTTTTACAGGTTTTCGGGTAGAGAACCGGTTTCGCGTGTTGCAACGCGAGCACCTCGTCAATCCCGTCCTTTATATCGAGTACGAGCAAACCAGCGCGGCTGACAAAATCGTGAAAGAGGTTGAAGGCCACGATGTCGAATCCGACTTTGCCCCATCGAACGGTATATTGCGGCAGGAACACGACCACGAATTGGAACTCAAACTTCTGCTGTCCAGTACCTTCAAAGGCTGGAACGTCGCTGTGAACCCCATCACCACAAAGAATCTTTCGCCAAGCGAGCCCTGGGAATTTGCTTACGCTGTCGGTGCCAGTCGCCCCCTCGCGCTCAAGGCTTTGCCCGACCGCTGCAATTTTTGCCTGGAGAATTTTGTTGCCGGACTCGAAATGTACGGTGGTCTCGGCAATACGCAGAGTGCCGGTCTCCACGATACCTCACAATACCTGGCTCCGGTGGTCGCCTGGAACCTGCCGTCGGACTGGACCTTTCGCCTCTCGACCGGCTTCGGATTGAATGACAACAGCCACCGCCTTCTGCTGCGCTGGGGACTTTCGCGAGAGTTCTCTGGGTTTGGCCAGACCGTCGCGCGGCTCTTCCGAGGGCGTCTATGAAAGCATTCGTCACTTTGTGTCATCGTCCCTTGCGCGTTCTTCTTGCAGTCAGCAGCTTCGTTGTCTTTGGAATTATCTTCGGAATCGTATGCGGAGGCGGGTTAAGCAGCTTCGGAGTTGCTCGGGCTCTCGCTCAAACTGCTGCAACGAAGAACCGCAAATCAATTTATGCGGTACTCGATGAGGCTCCCCAAAAAGCGAAAGAGAAGAAGAATCCCCTCGAAGGTGACCCCGAGGCTGTGGCCGCCGGCGGAAAGCTCTTTGAACAACATTGCGCCGAATGTCACGGGAGAAAAGCAGGAGGCACCATGCACGGCGCGAATTTGTTGCGCGAAGAAGTGCAGCGCGCGACACCCGGAACGCTTTTCTGGATTCTCACTAACGGAGTCGTTCGACGAGGTATGCCGGTCTGGTCGAAGCTTCCGGAACCGGAGCGCTGGCAAATTGTCACATTCCTGGAGTCGTTACGGCCGCCAGCAACGAAACCGCCGCCCCCTGACCCCGGGCAATAATTCGTATTTTCGATCCTCCGCGCCTGCAGACCACCTGCCTGTTAAGCTCAGTCCCTGGGCGAACCAGGAAGGCGAACCAGAAGGGTGAATCAGAAATACGACGTCATCATTCTCGGAGCAGGCGCTGCCGGTCTGATGTGTGCCATCGAAGCCGGCAAGCGCGGCCGTCGCTGCCTGCTGCTCGAGCGCGCCGATCGCATCGGGAAGAAGATCCTGATCTCCGGCGGCGGCCGCTGCAATTTCACCAACCTGCATACTAGCTCCGAGAATTTTCTTTCGGCTAACCCGCACTTCGCCAAGTCGGCGCTCGCCCGCTATACTCCCGCAGACTTCGTGCGACTCGTCGAAAAACATCACATTCCCTATCACGAGAAGAAACTTGGACAGCTATTTTGCGATCAGGCGGCGAGCAACATCACCTCTGTGCTGGAGCAGGAATGCCGCGACGCCGGAGTGGAAATCCAGTGCAACGTAAAAATAGAGGCGGTGCAGAAGCAGGAGAACGATCAATTCCTTGTACAAGCTCAATCGCAAGATGAGCGCTTCAGCGCGCCTCGCCTGGCAGTCGCTACCGGAGGTTTGTCGATTGCAAAAATTGGCGCTACCTCATTTGGTTACGATCTGGCCCGGCAGTTTGGCCTGAAAATCGTGCCCCAGCGCGCCGCCCTCGTCCCACTCCTCTTCAGCGAATCGGATCGCAGGCATTGGTGCGATCTCGCGGGACTCTCCATCGACGTGGTCGCTTCCGCTCCGGGTTCGAAGCAAGCCTTCCGCGAGAACATGCTATTCACTCATCACGGCATCAGCGGCCCGGCGATTCTACAAATTTCTTCTTACTGGGACGGCGCGGAGGCCATCCGCATCGACCTTGCGCCAGATCGTGATCTCAACGCCGAGTTGCGAACGCGCGGGCAGCGTGACCAGGGAACCTGGAAATCGCTACTGAGAGAGATTCTGCCCCGCCGTTTTGCAGACCGCTGGCTCGAAATCTTTCCGCTAGCCGGCAACTCCGATCGAGCCTTCGATCGTGCCGAACATCAGTTGCATGCCTGGGAGGTCAAGCCGATCGGGACGGAGGGTTACGGAAAGGCGGAAGTTACCGCCGGAGGCGTCGACACCGACGAGCTTTCCGCCAAGACCATGGAATCCAGGAAAGTTCCCGAGCTTTTTTTTATCGGAGAAGTCGTCGACGTCACCGGGCAGCTCGGCGGTTTCAATTTTCAGTGGGCTTGGGCGTCCGGATTTTGCGCCGGACAAGCTGTGTCAGGAAATTTCTAATCGGTGATTTGTAGTTTGTAATTTTCAAATTACAAACTTTAGATTTCCGCACCTTCCCGCATGAAGGGCATGCGGGCAAGAATTTCGGCGGCCTGCTCCACGTTCTTCAGGTCGTCGGAGGTAAAGTCTGCTCCCGCGACCGAGGCATCCAGCCCCTTGCGCGAAACTTGTAAAACTCCCACCACGTCTCCCCCGGAACAGGCCACGGGAACAGACATAATTTTCTGAATCGGCATTTGGCCTTGGCTTCGATCTTCTTCTTCGACTCCGGCTCCGAGCTTGACGGCCTCGAACAAGCTGACATGTTTTACCCGCATGAAAGTATTCGACAGAAGCGGAGCACGAGTCGCAGCAGTTCGCGCTGCCACTGCCGACCCGCTCAAGGGAAGCACCCCGGCCGATCGCAGTTCAGGCGGATAAATGAATCGCAGACTACCCTTTTCTAACCTCAGCAGCGCCACTTCGCTGCGACGCACGTTAAGGATCTGCGCCAGTTTCAGGCAAGCCCTATCGGAACTCGGAGAGTCAGAAATCATGCTCTCCAATTCCTGGAGGTTGGCCTTGCCCGGCTTGACACCCGTCGCTAGTTGGTTACTCGATGACATACATTTGCCTTCAGCTGTGCTTATTCACATCTATCGTGTAGGCAGCAGCAAGCTTTCGACAAGTTACCAGAGTACTTTTCGTGACTCTTCGGCTATGTGGGTTGGGGCACGTCCAAACGAGTGACTTTTCTTATACGGCAAAACCAATTTTTCCATGGGTTAGGTCACAATTCCACAGGCGTTCGCGATATATTGAATACATTACTCTTTCAAATAGTCGTGTAGCGGCTATCGGAGCACGCGAATGTCGCTCATTCATTTTGTGCAACCATTTCTAGACTTGGGTATATGTAAGGAGTACTGCATGGCTCGCAAAACAACTGGAAGTTCAACCACCACTCGCAGCAAGAAAACTGTGGCCCTGACTTCGCCCGCCACACAGGTTGCGCCGGAAGTTGGCCAGGAAGCTCCCACGAATGGGAAATCCGCTGTCCTTAATGCTGGCAATCTGGTTACCGGCAAGCAGGTTCCGTCCAATTTCAATCTGGACGAAGAAATCCGGCACCGCGCCTACGAGCTCTATCTTCAGCGGGCGACCTCCGGCAACGTGAATGGCAATGGGGACGAGAATCAGGATTGGCTGACGGCCGAGAACGAGATCCGTGCGCGCTACGGCACATTGGCGCGCCACACGACGGCATAGACCTCGAGCCCGCTCTCTTCAGCTTGCGAAAGAGTCGCCGTTGCGCTTGATTTTGGGTGGAGCGGTTACCCGGTCTTGTTCTTGCTTTTGGGTGGCGCAGCGGTTTACCGCTGCGATAAGCAGCGCATTTTCAGCATCGGCTTTACAGACTGCTGAAAACCTCTGGATTCGTGCACGAACGGGAAGGGCACGAGTTCCACTCGTGCCGTAACTGCTGCAGAATCAAGAGCCGCTTCCAGCCGCTGAGGGACTGCTGCGCTGAGAAAACACTTTTTTAGCAGACTGTTTAGCCGCTGAGGTCCAACGACGACGCCGAAAGGACCCCGCTGTCCCGCACCCCGAAAACAGCGGGTGCTCCCTTCCGCTCAGACGCACGATAACGAGCACTTGGCATCGCGGAAGGTTCGCGAAAAATTTACTGCTGTACCGCCTGCACCAGTTTCGGCCGTACCTGTTCGCGCTGAATCTCGGACGCATCCCATGAGCCGCCCAAAGCCTTCACCAGGTACACGGACATGGTCATCTGCTGCCCCAGTAACTGCGTCGCCAGGCGCTCGTTGCTCAGCAGCGTAGATTGCGCCGTAATAACATCGAGATAAGTGGTGACACCCCCGACATACCGGTCGTTGGCGAGTTCAAGCGCGCGGAGCGAGGCGGTTACCGCCGCCTGCTGCGTCTTGGCGGCTTGGTCAAGAAACTCCAAACCAGAGAGTCCGTCCTCCACTTGCTGAAATGCTTCCAGCACCGATTCGCGATAATTGGCAACCGACTCGTCATAGGCCGCGCGGCTCGACGCCAGGTTGGCGCGATTACGGCCGCCATTGAAAATCGGTTGCAATACGTCGCCACCCAGGGACCACAATGCGCTGGGGCCGCTTACCAAAGTTGCGATGTCGCGGCTCTCCCATCCTCCACTCCCCGAGAGCGTGATATGCGGATAAAACGCAGTCATCGCTATGCCCACTTGTGCATTCTCGTACGCCATCTGGCGCTCGCCGGTAGCGACGTCTGGCCGACGCTCGAGGATCTCCGATGGAACTCCGGTCGGAATTGAAGGAGGCGTTGGGTCGAACGGCGCCACGGCCAGACTGAACGCCGCAGCGGATTTCCCGGTCAACACCGCGATGGCATGTTCGTATTGCGCGCGCTGCTGCAATACGAGTTGCAACTGCGTTGCCGTCGACTCGAGTAGAGCGGCCTGCTGCGCAACTTCCAACCCATTCGCCACACCGCCTTCGTGACGGTGGTTGACGAGGTCCAATCCCTTTTGCTGGATTTCCACCGACTCTCGCACGACTCCCGCCTCGCGGTCGAGTTCGCGTAGATTGAAGTAGTCGGCGGCCAGTTCAGCGGTCAATACCAGGCGCACATTTTCCAGGTCCGCCGCGCTTCCTTGTAGCGAAGCATTCGCGGCTTCGAGATTCCGGCGCACGCGTCCGAATAAGTCCAGCTCATAGCTCACCGAAAACGGGATGGCATAATTGCTCTGAGTAAAGGGTGCCAATTCTCCGCCCGAAAACGAACGGTTTCTGGACACTTCCTGACGCACCACACTGGGATCCACTGTAGCCGCCGGAAAATACGCCGCCGTTGCAATCCGCGCCTGCGCCCGGGCTTGCGCCAGACGGTCCTGTGCCGCGGTCAGCGATTGGTTTGCCTGCAGTAGTTGCTGCTCCAACTGATCGAGTTCCGCGTCATGAAATATCCCCCACCACGCGCCTTTGGGAATTGCGTCCTTCGGAGCGGCTGCCTGCCACGGTCCCTCCCCTTTCCAAGTGTCCGGAACCTGCGCGACCACAGGACGCTTATATGCCGGCCCCACCGTGCACCCTACGAGACAAACCGCCAGCAACCCGACGGCAGAACATTTTCTAACGGACGAAATCATGAATTCGCTTCTCTCCGTGACTCGGTGCCTCCGTCGTCAGATTCACGAATGAGCATCTCCGGCCGGCTTGGCGACGTGTACCTTCTGCCCTTCTTCGATGGAATCGGACGGGTTGATGATGATCCGATCGCTTACTTCGAGTCCTCCCAGAATTTCAAGCGTCGCGCCAAAGTCGCGCCCAATGTTGATCGGGCGCAAATGCACGGCGTTGTCGTTGTCGACGACCGCAACCTGTGCGCCATCGGCGCGGAATAGCATGGCGTTTACCGGGATCGTGATCCGCGGAACCGAAGTTCCCGTCGCAAAATGCACCTGGCCGAAAGATCCGGGCAGCAGTTTGCCGTCTTTGTTGGGAACATCCACTTCCGTGTTCAAGGTCCGCGTCGCAGGATCAATGGACTCCGCCGTGCGAACGACGGTTCCCACAAACTTCTGCCCCGGAAACTCCTGCAGCGTAACGTTGGCTTTCATCCCGATTTTTATGTTGGGCGAGTAAGCCTGCGGCACGCTCACGTAAACGCGAAGCGGATCGACACGCGCAACGTCGAATAGTTCTCTACCCGTCGCTTGCGCTCCAGAATTGATCAGCGCCCCCGGATCAACATTGCGGCGCGTCAGCACGCCGGAAAATGGAGCATAGACGTTCTTGAAAGACTCCAGTTCCTCCAGGCGGCGAACATTCGCGTCGGCGGCAGCGAGGTTGGCGACCGCCTGCTGATAGCCGCTGGCTTGCTGGTCGGCTTCCTGCTGTGACACCGAATCGGACTTCCGCAGATTCGCCCAGCGGTCGGCCGAGATCTTCGCCAATCCCAACGCCGCCCGGATCTGCTCCCGGCTCGCTCGCGCCTGCGAGAGCTCCTGGTCAACTTCCGGAGTGTCAATCGCCGCCAGCTGTTCACCTTTTTCAACCTTGCTTCCGATGTCTTTGTACCAGCGCAGAAGGTAACCGTTCGTGCGGGCAAAAATGGGAGATTCGATGAAAGCTTGCAAATTTCCCGGCAGTATCAGTTCGTCGTTTCCGGGCTCGCTTTGCGGATGCACGACGGCAACCGTCGGAATCGAGATCGCGTCGGTTTCTTTTGCCAGTGCGTTCGCTTCACTCTTCCGGTTCAGAAAAGTGATTGCTCCCGCGACAATCAGGATGAGCAGGACAATGCCAACCAGTATTTTTGCCCGGCCTGCCGGGGCGGGAGGCAGATCGGGCGGCCGCTCAATCTGCGGGTGCACGGGATGGCTCGCATTCTCTGTGGTCATGGGCGGTTCCACGGGCATGGCAATCTCCAGCAAATTCTCTTCCTGCATTCTCTACCTTGGCTGCGCTTGCCGTCGCGCTTCGCGGCGGCCATGAATAATGGTAAATACACTCGGCACAAAAAATAAGGTGGCTACGGTCGCGAAAAGCAGGCCACCAACCACGGCCCGGCCGAGCGGTGCGTTTTGCTCTCCACCTTCTCCGATACCCAACGCCATTGGAACCATTCCGATAATCATGGCCAGGGCCGTCATAATCACTGGACGCATGCGGGTGTACCCGGCTTCGATGGCCGCCTGCAGCGCGGAGACTCCCATATCCATGCGATCCCGGGCGAACGATACCATCAGAATCGAGTTCGCTGTCGCCACTCCCATGCACATCACCGCGCCCGTCAGCGACGGAACACTGAGTGTCGTACGGGTTATCAGCAGGAACCAGCAAATCCCCGCCAGCGCTCCCGGCAATGCAGTAATGATGATAAAAGGATCGAGCCACGACTGAAAATTGACGACGATCAGCAAATAAACCAGCACGATCGCGCCCAGCAGCCCAATACCGAGACCGAAAAATGAGGAACGCATGGTTTCAATCTGCCCCCGAACCACAATGCGCGTTCCACGCGGCAAATGGTCCTGGAAGGGCTTGAGCGCCTTCATGATATCGGCAGCTACGCCCCCCAAATCGCGGCCCTGCGTGCTGGCATACACGTCGATGACCGGCTGTACGTTGTAATGGTTGACTACGGCGGGACGCGCGACCGGCGTGATTTGCGCCAAATTGCCGAGTACTTGCGGAGCACCGTGCCCACTCCCGCCCGTCACCGGCGTGTTCATCAAGTCCTGCAACGAGGTCATGTGGTACTGCGGCGTCTGAATGGCGATGGGATACGTGACCCCGTTCTTCGGATTCAGCCAGTAATCGGGCGCCGTCTGCGAGCTCCCACTCAAGCTGATCAGCACACTCTGCGCGACGTTTTGCGCGCTCAGCCCGACCTCCCCAATGCGTGTCCGGTCCATGTCGAGATGAATCGTAGGCAGGCTCAGCATCTGCTGCACGTGCACATCCGCCGCACCGGGAATCAGCCGCAACCGATTCGCAATCCTCTGCCCAATCTCGTAACTTCCGCGCATATCTGCACCCACGATCTGGATGTCGACCGGCGCGGGCAATCCAAAGTTAAGAATTTGCGAAACGATGTCGGCGGGCTGGAAGAAAAACTCCACTCCCGGAAAACGCCTCGGCAATTCCCGGCGCAACGTGCGAATGTATTGCGCCGTGGGGTGATGGCGTTCCGGATTCAGCGCAATCAGAATTTCCGCATCGCTCGTCCCAATCACACCCGAACTGGAGTAAGAGAGATTAATGCCTGAGTAGGGTACGCCGATGTTGTCAAGCATCGTCTGCAGTTCTTCTTTCGGAATCTCGCTGCGCAGCACTTGCTCAACCCCATCGCAGAGGCGCGCCGTCTCCTCCACCCGCAAGCCCGGCCGCGCTCGAAAATGCAAACGAATCAGGCCCGCGTCCACCTGCGGAAAGAAATCTTCCCCCAGGAAAAACACCAGCCCCACCGACAGAACGCAGAAAATCACGAAGCACACGGCGAACAGTCCGCGGTGTTCCAACGTGGTTTCCAGCAGCTGCTGGTAGCCGCCGCGGAATTTTTCAAAACCGCGCTCGAATTTCCTTTGGAATTTTACGAGAGGATTTCTGGTCTCCGCTGCGCGGTGCTCGTGTCCCCGCATGATAAACATCACCATCGTCGGAATCAGCGTTCGCGACAGAAGATACGACGCCAGCATGGCGAAGCTCACTGCCTCCGCCAACGGCACGAAAAGAAATTTCGCCACCCCGGTTAGAAAGAACATCGGCACGAACACGATGCAGATACAGAGCGTAGACACGAACGCAGGCACCGCAATCTGCTGCGCGCCATCGAGGATCGCCTGCTTCATCTCCTTGCCCATAGCCAGATTGCGCTCGATGTTTTCGATCTCCACCGTGGCATCATCGACCAGAATGCCGACGGCTAGCGCCAGCCCTCCCAGCGTCATGATGTTGATCGTCTCGCCCAGCGCGGCCAGCAGCAGCACGGAAACGAAGATGGATAGCGGGATCGAAACGGCGATAATGACCGTCGGGCGCCAGTCTCCCAAAAAGAGCAGGATCATCGCGGCGGTCAGACACGCAGCCGTCAGCCCTTCACGAATCACTCCCTGAATTGAGGCCCGAACAAATAGCGACTGATCGAACAGCGCCTTAATGTTGAGTTCCGGCGGCAGTTGCTGCGCCGCCAGCGGCACCATCGCCTTCACCGCATTTACCACCGTTAGCGTCGATCCACCCAGCTTGAAAATGGCCATCAGCACGCCGCGCACGCCATCCTGCCGCACAATGTTCGTTTGCGGAATAAATCCGTCACGCACGTGCGCCACATCACGAAGGTAAAGAGTGGACGAGTTCGTCGTCTTCACCGGCAGATCGTTGAGTTCGGCGACCGTCTGCGGACTGCCGTTCATCTCCACGTTGTACTCGGTAGGCCCGATCTTGGTCGTGCCGGCCGGCAGAATCAGGTTCTGCGCTGCCACCGCGTTGACCACGTCGGCCGGCGATAATCCATACGCCTGCAGCTTCGCGGTATCAAGATCTACTTGGATCTGGCGTGGCTTGCCGCCGAAAGGATACGGAGTGCCCGCTCCCTGCACCGTGCTCAACTGCGTGCGAAGAAAATTCTGTCCCAGATCGAACAGTTGCTGTTCCGGAAGCGTCTTGCTGCTCAGGCCCAACTGCACCACCGGAGTCGACGATGCTGTGTAGGTAATCACCAGTGGCGGAGTTGTGCCCAAAGGCAAGCTGCGCAACGCGGTCTGGCATATCGCCGTAACTTGCGTCACCGCCATCGCAATGTTGACGTTAGGCCGGAAGAAGATCTTGATCACCGCGATGCCGTTCAGCGACTGCGATTCCTGATGTTCGATGTCGTTGACCGTCACCGTGAACCCGCGTTCGGAGTTCGTAACGATCCGGTCCGCCATCTCGCTCGGCGAAAGGCCGGTGTAGTTCCACACCACGCTGACCACCGGAATGTTAATGTCGGGGAAAATGTCGACCGGAGTGCGGGGGATGGTTACGCACGTGAGAATGATGATCAAAAGGGCCATCACCACAAACGTATAAGGCCGGCGAAGCGCTAATGCGACAATCCACATAAGAGGAACGGAAACTGCTTGTACTGAAATTCGGCGTTCATGAAAGATGTCGAAGTTAGTGAAAAACGCTGATCGCCGAAGCCGCGGTACCCCACGCTACCGAGGCAATATACGAATTGAGATTCAAAACAGTACGTTTCGGATTTAAATTATAATAGACTTTAGCCATGGTTCAAAATCTCATCCGTCGCGCCGCTGCTCGAAACGGAAGTAACGCAACCAACGGGCACAATGGAACCGGCGCAAAGCGTTCCCCTGGCCGGCCCCGCAGCGAAGAATCGCGACAATCGATCCTGCGCAGCACCTTGAAATTGTTGAAGCGAGATGGCGGATTTCCCGAGTTGAGCATTGAGGCCATCGCCGCCGACGCCAACGTTGGCAAAACAACTGTCTACCGTTGGTGGCCGACGAAGGCTGCCCTGGTCGCCGACGCCTTCTCCGCCAGCGCCGATGACGAATTGCGCTTCCCCGATACCGGATCCGTGCAGACGGACATGACCCTTCAGATGAGGCGCTTGATACGCATCTTTCGCTCCAAGCGCGGCAAGGTCGTGGCGGCGCTGCTCGCCGGAGGTCAATCGGACCGCGAGTTGATCGAAGCCTTTCGCGACCGCTTCCTGTGGCCCCGGCGCAGACAGGCGTATAAAACTCTGCAACGCGGCATCGACCGTGGCGAAATCCCCGCCGACAGTGATCTCGATCTCATCCTCGATTCGCTCTATGGACCCATCTACATGCGCTTCCTGATCCGGCACGACCGCCTCGAAGAAAGCTTCGCCGATGAACTTTGCGAACTGGTGCTCGACGGCCTGAAACGAAGGGCGGCCACAAGAGTCTGATTTCCCCCGTGATCCTCTGATTCCCTTGTAATCAAGTGCTGTCTTGTCTTTGGGTGGCGCAGCGGTTCACCGCTGCGATAACTGCTTTGCCTTGTTTCCGGCTTCAGCCGCCGCGGTAAGACTGCAGCGCGAGTAAACACTCTTTATCAAATCCTGCTAGAGGACGTGCGCTTCGACGTCGCTCAGCGCGCCACTACGCGCTGTAAGATTCCACTGCCTGTTCTTCATCCTCAAACGTGGAGAACAGGTTGAGCACGCCGATCAGACGCAGCGTCTGGGTCACGAATTTGGAAGGATTCACCAGTCGCAGGTCGCCGCCCCTTTGCTTGGCTGAACTTAACGACTTCACCATCACCCCGATACCGCTGGAGTCAATCATCGGGACGTCGGCACAATTTAGAATCAGCCGGACGTCTCCCGCCGCGAAGGCATCGTCAACCGCTTGACGGAAGGTATCCACCCCCTGCCCCAATCGCACCGCTCCGCGGAGTTGGATAATCTGCACATCGGAACGCCGGCGAACCGTAATTTCCATCCTTGATCCTCTTCTTTTCTGAGGGCAGTTTTCAGCCAGCATTGTATCAGTGAGCAGTCAGACTTCGGATCGTTGCGTGGTGTTTGCCAGAAATGGGACCATCACACTTTTAGTGTCTGCGGTCGTCCGACGGTTGTTTTTGCAAGCCCGCCCTCACCAGCCTTGCGACCACCCGTTTGGTGGACAAAAAGATCAAACTAAGGCGATTAATTTCCCCGCCCCGGAGAACAACTCCGTCCTCATCCCCTAAGCCATTTACCTACTGAAACTTACCATTCAGGCTCCAAATTCTTCCGCCACCTGATCGCCCTGTCGCCCTTGCGCGAATTCGGCGGTGCGGTTAGTATTGAAATACGACCTAAACAGTCGTAGTTTTATCCGACCATATAGGTCGGCATTCGGCGATGCTAAAACTGACCAAAAAAGCGGACTACGGCCTCATGGCCATGAAACATCTGGCCGAGCATGTTGACCGAGGCGCATGCAGCGCCAAGGATGTGGCCGAGGCCTACGGCATTCCGCAAGAGGCGCTGGCCAAGATCCTGCAGCGCTTGGCGAAGGTCGGATTGATCCGGTCGCAGCATGGCATGAACGGCGGTTACACGCTGACGCGCGATCCCAAGATGATTTCCGCGTTCGAAGTCATCAAGGCGATCGACGGCCCGCTCTTCATTACGTCGTGCGTAACCGTTCGCGGCGAATGCGATCAGAGCGATCGCTGCACGATTCGCGAGCCGCTGCGGAAGGTGAATGAAAGCCTCGAGCAGGTTCTGAAAAACATCAAAATCTCGCAGATGAACGAAGATCCGGAGGTCCTCGACGTCAAGAAGCACGAGGCCAGGAAGCCGGTGGAGTTGGTAACGATTTCATAGCGCAGGTTTTGGGTAGGGCACGGCTTCATTCGTGCCGTAAGCGGCAAAAAATAAATGCCCCTTCAGGGGCGGCGTAGGAGAACGGTGATCATGAGCACGGATCTGAAAACGGCGACCCCTAACACTAAGGACAACGCGCAGCATACTTCCCCGAACGGGATCAAGCTGCCGATTTACATGGATAATCACGCGACCACCCCGATGGATCCGCGGGTTCTCGAGGAAATGGTGCCCTACTTCATGGAGAAGTTCGGCAACGCCGCCAGCCGTAATCACCCCTTTGGATGGGCGGCGGAAGAAGCCGTCGAATTGTCGCGCGAGCGCATCGCCAAGCTGATCGGCGCATCCGCCAAGGAAATCATCTTCACTTCCGGCGCCACCGAGAGCGATAACCTCGCCATCAAAGGCGTCGCCGAGATGTACCGCGAAAAGGGCAACCATATCATCACCGCGGTCACCGAACATAAAGCCGTCCTCGACACCTGCAAGCATCTGGAGAAGTTTGGCTTTCGCGTGACCTATCTGCCGGTTCAAAAGGACGGGCTGGTCGACCTCGACGACCTGAAGCGTGCCATCGACGACAAGACGATCCTGGTCACGATCATGGCGGCCAACAATGAGATTGGCGTCCTGCAGCCGGTTGCCGAAATCGGCAAGATGTGTCGCGAACGCGGCGTGGTCTTCCACACCGACGCGGTGCAGGCGATTGGCAAGGTTCCGATCGACGTCAATAAAATGAGCATCGACGTAGCCTCCATCACTGGACACAAGCTCTATGGTCCGAAAGGTGCCGGCGCCTTGTACGTACGGCGCAAGAATCCGCGCGTCCAACTTGTCCCGCTGATCGATGGCGGCGGCCACGAGCGCGGTATGCGCTCGGGAACGCTGAATGTTCCCGGCATCGCCGGCCTTGGCAAGGCCTGCGCCATCGCACAGGAAGAGATGCCGCAGGAATCCTGCAAAATGGCGGGCCTGCGCAACCGGCTGAAAGACAGCATCATGAGCCGTCTCGACGAGGTCTATATCAATGGCTCCATGGAGCATCGTCTGCCGGGCAATCTGAATATCAGCTTTGCCTATGTCGAGGGCGAGTCGCTGCTGATGGGCATCAACGATATCGCGGTTTCCAGCGGATCAGCATGCACCTCCGCGACGCTTGAACCATCTTATGTATTAAAGGCTTTGGGCACGGGCGACGATCTGGCGCACAGCTCGATCCGCTTCGGCATAGGACGCTTCAACACCGAAGCCGAAGTCGATTACGTGGCGGACCGCGTCGTTGAAACCGTGCTCCGTCTGCGCGAACTGTCGCCACTCTACGAGATGGCGAAAGAAGGCGTGGACTTAAAGAATGTGAAGTGGGCAGCAGAAGCGCATTAGATGTAGCGCGGGCGCCCTCGCCCGCGAAGAAGCCGGCTGCTTGGGTGGCGGCTAAGAACATCAACAAGGGGTCTCGAGAATTAAGAAGGGGTGAGGAAAAATGTCATACAGCGATAAAGTAATCGATCACTACAACAATCCGCGCAACGTCGGTTCCATGGACAAAAAGGATGCCGATGTCGGCACCGGCCTCGTGGGCGCACCCGAATGCGGCGACGTGATGAAGCTGCAGATCAAGGTCAACCCGCAAACCAACGTCATCGAAGACGCCAAGTTCAAGACCTTCGGCTGCGGCTCGGCGATTGCATCGTCTTCGCTCGCGACCGAATGGGTCAAGGGCAAAACGGTCGACGAGGCCCTGACCATCAAGAATACCGAGATCGTCAAGGAATTGGCATTGCCGCCAGTGAAGATTCACTGCTCGGTACTGGCCGAGGACGCGATCCGGGCCGCCATCGGTGACTGGAAAAAGAAGCAGGAATCCGTAAAGCCTGCGGCGGTGCAGGCCGCACAGTAGAATCGCTTTCTCTTTGCCGGTGTCATCCTGAGCGAAGCGAAGGACCTATGCATTCGTTGCGCGAAGGATAACTAATCTGGTGAACGTGGAAGGCGAAGATGGAGTGATGGACCAAGCGATCAAAGACGAAGCATTGAAAATTCAGCCTGAAACGCCCAAGGCTCCGGCTAAGGGCATTCAGGTGACTGACAACGCGCTCAAGAAAATTCGTTCCGCCATGGCGAAAGAGAACATTTCGCCGGAGCAGGGCGGCCTTCGTCTGGGCGTCCAGGGCGGTGGATGCTCGGGCCTGAGCTACAACATACGGTTCGACTCGCAGCCCCGCGAACGCGATCGCGTGTTTCAGTACGGAGACGTGCGCGTGTTTGTCGACCCCAAGTCTTTCATCTATCTGCACGGGATGACTCTTGATTATCAGGAAACCCTGATGCAGCAGGGTTTCGTGTTCGTGAATCCGAACTCGACCAAATCCTGTGGCTGCGGCAGTTCGTTCTCCTAGCAGATGTGTGGCGCGGATGTGTGGCGCGGGCGCCCTCGCCCGCGAAGCAGTCTGCTGTAACTCAGAGGGTATAGTGAGGGCGGGCCGCGCGCTCGCCCTGAATTTTGTTATGGCAAATGCAGAATCCAAATCGTCAGGATCGTCTTCCGGATCAACGATCATTCCCGGACAATCGCCCGGCGAGGCCACGCCCAGCTGCTGGTCGTGCGGTACCATGCGCGCCGTTCACTTCTGCAGTTCGTGCGGCAAAGTGCAGCCCCCGGTCCCGGTCGACTATTTCACCTTTTTCGGATTCCCGCGCAAGCTCAACCTCGACACAACGGCGCTCGAGAAAGAGTTCTACGCGTTGAGTCGGCGCCTCCACCCCGATCTGTTTGCGCAAGCGAATAACGAGGAACGCGCTTTCAGCCTGGAACAAAGTTCCATGCTCAATGACGCGTACCGCACGCTGAAAGACCCCATCAGACGCACCGAATACCTGCTGCGCCTCGAGGGCATTGAACTGGAAGAGCAGTCCAAGCAGGCGACCGAAAAGGCCCGCGCCACCGGCGAACTGAAGAAGCAAGTCGTGCCTCCCGATCTTTTGGAGGAAGTCTTCGAACTCAATATGCATTTGGAAGAACTGCGAATGCAGAAAAAAATGGGCGAAGACGATCCCGCCCTGCTCGAGGAAATCGGCAAAGCCAAACTCTCGCTGGAAGAAAAATATGACGCGCTCCTGAATGAACTCAAGTCCGAATGGAACAAGTGGGACAAGGCCGTGGACAACGGAACGGAAGAAGATCGCCGGAAGATCCTGGAAAAGATACTGGACATCCTGAACCGGAGAAATTATGTCCGCAACCTGGTTCGGGACGTGAACGAGGCTATGGAATAAGATTTTGTAATTTGGTAATCGGGTAATTTGGTAATCGAAAACCCGCCGAAGCCGGTCGCCTTCAAATTACCAGATTACCCGATTACAAAATTACCAAATGTCTTCTGAATACATCGTCGGCATCGATCTCGGCACCACGAACTCGCTCGTGGCTTACATGCAGGGAGATTCTCCCGTCGTTATCCCCGGAGAAGACGGGCTGAACCTCGTCCCCTCGGTGGTAGCGCTAGACGAGCATAACCAAGTTATAGTCGGCAACGCCGCGCGCAAGTATCTGATCGAAACGCCAGAGCGCGCCGTCTATTCGATCAAGCGTCTGATGGGCCGCGGCCTCGAAGATATACAGAACGAACTCAAGCTGTTCCCCTTCCAGTTGGCCGAAGATCTTCACCATGGAGAGGTCCTGCGCATCAGGATCGGAGAGCGCACTTACACTCCACCGGAAATTTCGGCGCTCGTGCTGCGCCAGTTGAAGCGTAACGCCGAGCGCTTTTTCGGAGCGCCGGTAACCCACGCGGTCATCACCGTCCCCGCCTACTTCAATGACGCGCAGCGCCAGGCGACGAAAGATGCCGGCCGCATCGCCGGGCTGAATGTTCTCCGGCTGGTGAATGAACCGACAGCCGCGTCACTCGCCTACGGTCTGGACAAGAAGAAGAACGGTATTGTCGCCGTTTACGACCTGGGCGGCGGCACCTTCGACATCTCGATTCTCAAACTGCATGATGGAATATTCGAGGTAATCGCCACCAACGGCGACACCCATCTCGGCGGGGACGACATCGACAATCTGCTGATCGCCATCGCGCTCGACGATATTCGCGGCGATCTCGCACTCGATCTTCGAAAAGATGTGCGCCGCAATGGAGAGACCGTGGCCCGCATCCGCAAGGCCGTGATTGAGGCCAAGATCGCACTGTCATCGCAAAACTCAGCCCAGCTCGATGTCGATCTGCCCGGCGGAAAAAAGTATCAACGGGAAATTTCCCGGGAAATGTTCGAGCAGATGATCCAACCGATCATCGATCGTACCGTCGGCCCCTGCAAGCAGGCGCTTAAAGATGCCGGACTAAAACCCGAGCAGATTGACGAAGTCGTGCTGGTCGGCGGTTCGACCCGTATTCCAAGGGTGCGTGGCCTGGTGCAGGATCTTTTCGGACGTATGCCGCACACTGATTTAAATCCCGACGAAGTGGTCGCTCTGGGCGCAGCCGTGCAGGCAAACATTCTCGGCGGCGGTTCCGAAATTACGCAAGACATGCTGCTGCTCGATGTAACCCCGCTGTCCTTGGGAATCGAAGTCGCTGGCGGCGTGACCGATAAAATCATCTTGCGCAATTCCACCGTGCCCGCTTCGGCTACGCAGTACTACACCAGCCAGGTGGATGGCCAGACCAACATTGCTATTCACGTGTTGCAAGGCGAACGCGAACTGGCACGCGATTGCCGGTCGCTCGCGCGCTTCGATCTGAAGGGCGTTCCACCGATGCCCGCCGGCATGCCGCGCATCGAAGTTAAGTTTCTGATCGATGCTAACGGCATTCTCCGCGTCTCGGCGCGTGAACAGCGCAGCGGAAAAGAGGCCGAAATCGACGTCCAGCCGAGCTATGGTCTCACTGACGAGCAGGTCGAGAGCATGCTGCTCGAATCCTACGACTACGCCGAAGAAGATTTCCGGCAGCGCCAGGTCATTGAAGCGCGCCGCGAAGCCGACACGATCCTGACCGTGCTTGCGAAAGAGAGAAACAACACGGCATGGCGGCAGCTTTCCGCCGACGAACGCCGCACCATCGAGAAATTAGAGAAGTCGCTTCTCGAAGCGAAGGAGGGCGAAGATTACCATGCCATCCGCGAGCGTATTGACGCGCTGAACAAGTCGACGATGCGTTTCGCCGAACTGATGATGGACACCGCCGTCTCCACCGCGCTCAAGGGGAAGACCATGGACGACACCGGCATCGAGGAGGGCCCGCAGGCCGGCCATCCCGTGGCGAAGGCAGACTTTGAATAAAAGCAGGTTTCAAGGGTACAGAGTTTCAAGGTTTCAAAACGCATCGTCATCCTGAGCGAAGCGAAGGACCTATGCATTTTGCTCGCGGCGCTGGAAGGCATAGGCTTTCGGTTTCGATCGGGATGGCAGAGTTTGAAACCGGTGCTGGCAACTTTGAAACTCTGAAACCTTGAAACTTTTGAAACCTGGGGTTCACACATGTCTGAAGAAAAAACGCAGGGAACTGGAGCCACCACCATGGATGCTCCCCCCGTCGAAAATAACGAAAACACGGTCGAGGTCACGTTCCTCCCCGAAGGCAAAACCGTGACCTTTGAACACGGCAAGTTGCCCTACAAAGACCATGGCAAAGAGGAGTCGCTGCTCGATGTGGCGCTGAACTTCGGCGTCCATCTCGATCATGCCTGCGGAGGAAACTGCGCCTGCACCACCTGCCACGTCTGGGTAAAAGAGGGAGCCGACCTGATCTCTGAAATGGAAGACGACGAAGCCGACAAACTCGACATGGCCGCCGACCTTCAGCTAAACTCGCGTCTCGGATGCCAGACCGTGATTAAGAAACCGGGTAAACTGGTAGTAGAAATTCCTGCGTGGAATCGCAACTACGTTTCGGAAGAGCACTAAAGAGCAATAAGAGAAAACGGTAAGCGCACGACTTCAGTCGTGCCGCAAGATCACGAATTGACCGGCTTCAGCCGCTGGGGAGTGCGAGTCATTGATTTGCTTTGAAAGGGCACGGCTTCAAGCCGTGCCGCAAACTGACATAGATGAATAGCGGCTTCAGCCGCTGGGGGAATGTGGATTTCAAACTGACCCGCCGCAGCTGAGGGAACTTTAATCGGAGCAATCATTCATGCCAAAAGACCTTACCTGGAGCGATCCCGAAGACATCGGAATTCTGCTCTCTGAAGCCCATCCTGAAGTCGATCCGCTTTCGGTTCGCTTCACCGACCTGCATAAATATGTGATCGCGCTCCCCGGCTTCAAAGACGATCCCGCAAGATCCAACGAAGCCAAGCTGGAAGCCATCCAGATGGCATGGCACGCGGAAGTCCTAGACCGTACCCAGGGATAGGGATAACCATAACCCATACTGTGGAGCGACGGGCGTCCTCGCCCGTCCAGCATCGATCATGGATTAGTGGGATTAGTGGATTAATAGACCTAGTAGCCCGACCGAATCACCGAACGCCCACTGTACTCGGTGCCCCTTCTTCCACGCTAGCCTCGCGCAAAAACTTCGCAGCCTCTTCCGGCGGCGTCGGATTGATATAGAATCCCGTTCCCCATTCAAATCCCGCCGTCTTCGTCAGCTTCGGCATGAATTCGATGTGCCAGTGGTAATACTCATTCGTTGGATCCTGCGCCGGCGACGTGTGTACCACCAGATTATAGGGTGGATTATCCAGCACGCGGTCTGCTTTCATCAGCAGTAACTTGATCGCCTTCGCGAGGTTTTCGAACATCTGCGACGACGAGTTCTCGAACGCCGATTCATGCCGCTTCGGCAGGATCCATGTCTCAAATGGAAAACGCGGAGCATACGGGGCAATCGTCAGAAAATCTTCGTTCTCCGCTACCACTCGGATACCTTCTTCCATCTCCTGCCGAATCGCGTCACAGAATACGCAGCGCTCTTTGTAGATGTAATACTGCTTGGCCCCCTGCAGTTCCTCGACCACGTAAATCGGCAGAATCGGCAAAGCGATCAACTGCGAGTGGGAATGCTCAAGCGAGGCGCCGGCCGCTTCTCCATGATTCTTGAAGAGCAGAATGTACTTGAAGCGCCGGTCTTTTTTCAGATCGAGAATGCGGTCGCGGAAAGCCCACAAAATGTCTTCGATTTTTTTCGCCGGCAGCGACGCGAGGGTCGCATTGTGGTCCGGCGTTTCGATTACAACTTCGTGCGCGCCGATCCCGTTCATCTTGTCAAACATGCCCTCGGCCTGCTTATTCAAATTGCCTTCGATGCCGAGCGCCGGAAACTTGTTGGGCACAACGCGAACCGTCCAACCCGGACTATCTTTCTGAGGAGTATTGCCGTTGCTGCTGGGACGGTACGCCAGAATCTCTGGCGGCGTCTTGCTCTCATTGCCATAGCAGAAGGGACAGAATCCTCCCTTGATCTTCACCGCCTCGCGCGCAAAATCTGTAGGCCGCTTGGCGCGATCCGTGGAAATAATCACCCATCGTCCCACGATGGGGTCTTTTCTCAGTTCAGGCACGTACTAAATCCTTTCAGTAGCTCTTTGCAAAACCACGATTGTACGATACGGGGAACGCATTTTGAAACAGCTCGAATGAAGGGTGGCTGTATCCGTGCTCGTAGTATACGGCGAGCACGTCAAACCTCCACTGGCACGAAGGGGACACCTGCCGCAGGAAATCGCGCGCAACCAGTGATAACTCTCTTTGTTTATCGCGATCTACCGCGGATTCCGCGGGCTTAAAATCACGCTTGCTACGAGTCTTCACTTCAATAAAACACAAGACGTCCCCATCCCAGCCGACCACATCGAGCTCGCCGCGATGATGTGGAGAGCGGTAGTTGCGCGCGATGATCGTGTAGCCGCGACGGCGCAGATAAAAATAAGCGTCTTCCTCGCCGCGACGGCCAGTGCGCTGGTGCTCAGGGATATCTTCTGGCGAGAGCGCTCTCGCCGTCAGCCAATCAAGCGCGCGGAGTGTGGCTCGCGTCAGACGTCCGGCAAACATGGAAGGCTCCATGTTCACCCTAGCCCCGACTTCACGTGCGAGATGTGATGCCGGTCACCGCGCGTCCGGTACATTCGCCCCGTTTTCGTGTCGAAGCAATGCCCCGCCCGAAACCGAGTCGCGTTTCTAAGCGAAGGTGACCTCGTCCCCCACCCGTATCGTACCCGGCGTCAGAATCTGCGCCCGCAATCCACCGCGATGCAGCAGTCCCTTGATCACCGACTTCCCCGTCACCCTCTGCAAGTGATCGCAGGGTTCGCACAGGCGGATGCCACGAATACGGACATCTCCGATAGCGAACTCTTTCCCCACCAGATGGTTCAGCGGTACGTTGCGGGTCACGATGTTGCGCCGTGCGTCGCCGGCCGCGAGTTCGACTTTATAATCCCGGCCCAGCGCCTCAATCGCTTCCGCCTCAATCAGGGTCAATTCGCGATCCGGCGTGGGTTGGTAGAACGTGCCGAGCTTCAGAGCGTATCGATCACCCTCCAACCCAGTCCCCGGAATTGCCGCCGCCTGAGCCACGGATTGCGGCTCGCCTTCAGCGGTGGAAGCAATGTAAATCGATTCCACGGTCCCGTTCGACATCGAGCGCCTCCCCGGCAGTTACGCGTTCTTCCCGGCTTCAATGCTCGCAATCGCCTCTTCGAGCACATCAATCGCTACGTCGGCTTCGTCCTGGGTCACGATCAGCGGCGGAGCGATGCGAATCGTGCTCGGACCGCAGCCCAAAAATAACACCCCGTGCTCGAACGCCGATTCCACGATGCGATCGCGTTCCACGTTTCCATACTCGCGCGTCGTCTGGTCTTTCACAATGTCGACTCCGATCATCAAGCCGCGTCCCCGGACGTCGCCGACAATCTTGTGCTTCTTCGGCCAGTCAGCCATGCGCTTCATCATGTGATCACCGACCTGCTGCGAATTTCGCAGCAAGCCTTCTTTCTCGATCACGTCGAGCGTGGCCAGCGCCGCCGCAATGCACACCGGATTCCCGCCGAAGGTCGATGCATGCGAACCGGGGATCCAGTCCATGATGTCCGCCTTGCTCATGGTGATGCCCAGCGGCATCCCGGAAGCAATCCCCTTCGCCATGCAGACAATGTCCGGATGGACGCCCGTGTGTTCGACCGCAAACCATTTGCCGGTGCGGCCAATGCCACTCTGCACCTCGTCCACCACCAGCAGGATGCCGTGCTTATCACAGATGCGACGCAGTTCCTGCATGAAGACCGTGGGAGCGACCACGTATCCGCCCTCGCCCTGGATCGGCTCCACAAAAATCGCTGCGACTTCTTCCGGCGCCAGGATCGTCTTGAACAACTTGTCTTCGATGTAGCGCGCGCAACCCAGCGCGAATTTCTCCCCATCCTGCGGACCATCCACGCAGCCCCGATACACATCGGGATAGCGCACGTGGGTGACTCCCGGCACCAGCGGCGAGAAACGCCGCTTCTGCTGCGGCTTCGAGGCCGTCAGCGAGAGCGCGCCCATCGTGCGCCCGTGGAAAGCGCCCAGGAAAGCGATCACCTGCTGCCGCTTGGTGTGATAGCGTGCCAGCTTCAAAGCCCCTTCGATGGCTTCCGCTCCTGAGTTTCCGTAATAGAATTTGTGCGGTCCCGGCATCGGCGCGATCTTCGAAAGGCGCTCCGCTAGCGTCACCATGCCTTCGTAATAGAAGTCGGTACCCGACATGTGGATCAGTTCACCCGCCTGCTTCTGAATGGCTGCCACCACTTCCGGATGGCAATGGCCGGTCGACGTTACCGCGATGCCCGCGGAGAAATCGAAGAACTCATTCCCGTCCACATCTTCGACCACAATGCCGCGCCCGCGCTTGGCAACCAGCGGATAAGAGCGCGTGTAGGAAGGTGAAACATATTTTTCGTCGCCCGCGAGAATACGCTTGGCATTGGGGCCCGGAATAGCGGTCTTCAGCTTGGGGCCGGCAGTCATAGTCTTCGTGGTCATGGAGTCCTCCTGAATCGGTTCTCTCTTGCTTGGATATGGCAGATGCAGCGATTGGCAAGCTAAAAGCTAAGACCTAAAAGCCAATAGCGATTCTCTCTGTAACTTCAGGAGGAAAAATTAATCGCTGCCGAAGAGGTTGGCGCGCACATGCGAGGGCAGAACGGAAAGATACCGGCGGGGACAAGCGCGTCCCTCAATCCAGCAAGTTCGTAGAGGCGAAATATAGCCGTTCGAGCGCATAGCAGCTAACAACAGTATATCCCGCCTTTGATCGCGCCGTAACCCCCAAAGTACAGCGTCCACCCGACCCACGTAGCGGCGGACGCATTCGTCCGCCCCGCCAAGCAAAACTCAGCACCTGCTAACCAGAGATCACAGCGGGGATTATAGCCTGCAGATGCCAGCGCAAAAGTATGTGTGGCGCGGGCGCCCCCGCCCGCGTCAAGCTGCGAGCACACTCTATGCGGGCTGGGCTATAGATAAGGCCACCACATCTCCTCAGCCCCAATTGCCATTCCCGATTCCAACCGTCGGATAACTACCCACTCCCGCGCACAGATGCGTTACTCTGCAAAAGATGCGTTTGCTGCGCTTCTTCCGCCCATCGCACCAGCACAGCGCCTTTTCGGCGACGCTGCTGCTCATGACGGCCATCGCGCTCTCCCGCGTGATCGGATATGTCCGCGAGGCTTACATCGCCTACGCCTTCGGCGCCGGCCAGCAGACCGACGCCTACGTAGCCGCTTTCACCCTGCCCGACTGGCTCAATTACATCGTCGCCGGCGGCACTGCTTCGATTACCTTCATCTCCATTTACACGCGGTTCATGGCCGAAAAACGCGACCAGGACGCACAGAAAACTTTCTCCATCATCATCACCGTGATGACCACCGTGCTCGTCGCCGGCACCATCGTGGCCGAAATCTTCACCCCCCAATTCGTCGCTTGGTTCTTCCACGGCTTCACACCTCAGCAGATGCAACTCTGCGTGCATCTCACGCGCATCCTCCTGCCGGCGCAGATATTTTTTTATGTTGGAGGAGTCGTCTCAGCAGTCTTGCTCTCGCACCGTCTGTTCCTGCTGCCGGCCTTTGGTCCTGTCATCTACAACATCTTCATCATCGGCGGAGGAGTCATCGCCGGACACCAGATGGGCATTGCGTCCCTTGCCTTCGGCGCGTTGGCGGGCAGCTTCGCCGGACCATTTCTGATCAACGCGCTCGGAGCAGCCAAGATCGGTACCGGATACCGGCCCTCGTTCGAGATCAGGAATCCTGCATTTCGCGAATGGGTCCGCCTCTCCATCCCCCTCATGCTCGGCGTTTCGCTGGTGACCGCCGACGATTGGCTCCTCCGCTATTTTGCCTCGAGCGGAATTGGCGACATCGCCCGACTCAACTATGCCAAGCGTCTCTTCGCCGTTCCTATCGCGGTCCTGGGACAGGCCGCTGGCCAGGCCTCGCTTCCCTTCTTCTCCCGCCTCTACGGAGAAAAAAAGTTTGACGAGTTTGCCGCCACCGTGAACGCTTCCGTCTATCGCATCACCGCCGCGTCTCTGCTCATGACCGGATGGATGATGGCCATTGCCCTCCCGCTCATCGACCTCGTCTATCGCCGAGGCCACTTCACCTTCGCCGATTCCGAATCCACCGCTGTCTACTTTTTCTGGTTTTCGCTTTCGCTCGCCTTATGGTCGTGCCAGGCGTTGTATGCCCGCGCGTTTTACGCATCCAGCAATACGCTTACCCCGATGGTGGCCAGCAGCCTGGTAACGCTCGCCTCCTTCCCCGTCTACAAACTGCTCTTCCATACTCTCTCGATCACCGGACTGGCCATCGCCTCTGACCTCGGCATCACGGCCAACGCTCTCGCCATTGCGTTGCTCTTGCACATTCGCGGCATGGTGCCTCTCGGCGGCATCAACTGGAAAGAGCTTGGCAAGGCCGCGATCGTCGGCGCAGTTTCCGGTGGATTGAGTTTCGAAGTCATGCGCAGCATTCCCCTCGATGGCAGCCGGTCCGCCGATCTTCTCGCTCTCGCTCTCGCATCCCTTACATGGGCCGCCGCCGTGGCCGCTGGCCTATGGTTATTGCGTTCTGAGTTGCCAGCAGATCTGCGCAGGAAAAAGTCAACTGCCCTTCCAGGAGTTGCGGCAGGCGAAGCCGCTGAAACCATGGCGACGGGCAAAGAGCCGTGAGTGTGCTCGTGTGGTGACGAGTGTCTCGCCCGTCCAGCTTTACTAGGGACAGGTTTACGTAAGGACAGGTTTACGTAAGGAGAGGTTTACGTAGGGAGAGGTTTACGTAGGGACAGCCGCCCCCGGCTGTCCAAGCCGAGCGCAGCTCGGCAGCTGCCAGCAGAGCCAAACCGCAGTGCATCCCACAAAACAAAAACGGACCTCAGCGAGGTCCGTTCTTCTAACAGCTATTGTCGTCGTCAGACGAATGGCCGCACCGCCGAATCGCGATCCGCGCCGTCTACGCTCTCGCCGCAATCGCCGGTTCCGGCGTCGCGCTCGAAATACTCTTCGACGCTTCCTCCGACTTAGTGGCTCCCGTCGATCCCGCCTTGCGAATGTCGATGCCGCCTTTGAAGAACGCGCCATCCTCAATCGAAATGCGCGCCGCCACCACGTCGCCGGTCAAAGAACCGTCACTCCGGATGTCCACCCGGTCGCTCGCCGTCAGATTGCCACGCACCTTGCCCAGCACCACGATCTCCCGCGCGCTGATGTTGGCGGCAACCACTCCGTTACGGCCGATGGTTACGCGATTGCCGGAGAGATTAATCGATCCCTCCACCCGGCCATCAATATACAAAGACTCGGAGCCGGTCACTTCACCTTTAATCACCAGCGACTTGCCGATCGTCGCCTGGTCCGATGTGGTAGTGGTAGCCGGGCGTGGCACCGCCGCAGGCTCACTCGCGCTCATCATCGGCGCCGTCGTCGCAGCGGGCGTAGGACGTTCCGGCTCAGCCGGCCGGCCGGGGGTCGCAGGTTGATTCGTGGGCTTCCACATTGTCGTCAAAATCCTTTCCTCTACTGAAGTGATGTCTTTTTACTAAGTGATTCAGAATCAGCGCCGCATTTCGGCTGCCAAATCGAATTGTACTCCTCAGTAAACGCCGAACGCTGTGGAAATCAAGCTTTTCTTATTGATTTTCATAGTTCCCTCTCTGGTTCCCAACCGCAATGCATCCGCCCTCAGGCCTCCGCCTGTGTAAGCGATTCCCGGTCTGCGGTAATTCTTCTATCGCGATAATATGGACTCGTGGGGGCAAACCAATCCGTGCTCCCCGAACGACGAACGACGAATGAGGAATGACGAGGAATTATGCCTTCACCTCCAGCAACTCTGACCGCCAACGCGAATACCTCACTCCGGCCCCAGCCCGGAGAATCTGCTCCCTACTATGACCGCTACATCTCACTTGTCCCCGGCAACGACATCCTCGGCGCCTTCGAAGACCAGCGCCGCCAGACAATTCTGTTTCTCTCCGGGCGCACCGACGCCGATGGCGATCTCCGCTACGCGCCCGACAAGTGGAGTCTGAACGAGGTTCTCGGCCACATCAATGATACCGAGCGCATCATGGCTTACCGCGCCCTGCGTATTTCGCGCGGCGATGTCACTCCCATCGAAGGCTACGAGCAGGACGACTATGTCCGCAACAGCCCATGGACACGCCGTACCCTGGCCGATTTGATCGAGGACTACATCGCTGTCCGCCGCGCCACGATTTCGCTGTTTCGCAATCTCGACGACGCCGCCTGGAGCCGCCGCGGCACAGCCAATAAGAATGAGGTCAGCGTGCGCGCTCTCGCCTACATCATCGCCGGACACGAGCTGCATCACCGGCGGATGATCGAAGAGAAATACTTGAAATAACAATTTTGTAATCTGGTAATCGGGTAATTTTGCAATTTGAACCCGGCCCTCGAGAAGTCTTTGAGATTACCAAATTACCCAATTGCAAAATTACAAAATGAAACTCGTCGGCCGCCTCACCATGCATCGCGACGGTTTCGGCTTCGTAATCCCCGAAACCACCTCGCTCGATGACCATCTCAAATCTCGTCTCGCCGGCGATGTCTTCATTCCTCCACATGCCATTGGATCCTCCATGCATGGCGACCGCGTGTTGGTGGAGGTCTCCGCCATTCGTCCCGACGGCCGCGCCGAAGGCCGCATCATCCGCTCCCTCTTGCGCGCGCATCCCACCGTGGTCGGCATCTTCCACTACGGGCACCGCCGCAACTACGTCAAGCCCATCGACGAAAAAGTCACCCAGGAAATCGAAATCCCGCGAGGCATGGAGCAGCCGTCCAAGGTAGCGCCGCCGTCCTCGGCGGCTGTCGTGAGGGCGTCTCGCCCTCACACGCAATCCGTCGACCGCGTAATCGGCGACGAAGCCAAAGTCCACACCGATTGGCAGGATCTGAAAGGCTTAGTCGTTGACGTAGAAATCACTGACTGGCCCAGCGCAACGCAGCAACCACGCGGCCGCGTGATAGAAATCCTCGGCGAAGAAAATGATTTCGGAGTCGACGTCGAGATCATGATCCGCAAGTTTCACCTGCCCCACCGCTTCCCTCCCGAGGTGATCGAGGAAGCGCAATCCATCGAAAATATTATTCCCGAACCAGCCTTGCGTCGCCGCCGCGACTACCGCAATGTCCCCATTGTCACCATCGACGGAGAAACCGCCCGCGATTTCGACGACGCCGTCCACGTCCGCGAACTGGACAACGGCAACTATGAACTGCAAGTTCACATCGCCGACGTCGCGCAATATGTAACTCCCAGATCGCCGCTCGATCAGGAAGCCCGCCTCCGCGGCACCAGCGTTTATTTCCCTGACCGCGCCGTCCCCATGCTGCCGCTCGAACTCTCAACCGACATTTGCAGCCTGCGCCCGCAAGTCGATCGCCTGGTGCTCTCCTGCACCATGGAGATTGACCATCAGGGCGAAATCGTCGGCTACGAACTCAACGAAGGCGTAATCCGCAGCGCCAACCGCATGACCTACACCGCCGTAAACGCCGTAATCGAAGGGAACGTCGAAGCTCGCCGCGAATACGCCGCTCAAGTGGATCACTTTGAGCGCATGCGCGACTTGGCCATGATTCTGAACCGTAAGCGCAAACGCCGCGGATCGATCGACTTCGATCTTCCCGAACCCGTCATCGAGTTCGACGAATTCGGACTGATGAAGAGCATTACCCGATCGGAGCGCAACCTCGCCCACCGCCTGATCGAAGAATTCATGCTCTCGGCCAACGAATCCGTAGCGCACTATCTGGAAAATAAACGCATCGCATCGCTCTACCGCATCCACGAAAAGCCCGACGCCAAACGCGTCTACGACTTTGAAGTAATCGCCGCCACTTTCGGATACTCCCTCGGGGTGGGCGCACTGCCCATCCAACGCGTGCAATTAAAAGCCGATCGTCGCGACGCCCGTGGCACCGGCAAGCGCGTCCGCGAAATCGAAGTCGCCAAAGAAGTCCACATCACCCCGCGCATGTATCAAAAGCTGACCGAGAAAATTGCCGGTAAGCCGGAAGAAAGAATTCTGAGCTTCCTGATGCTGCGTTCGCTGAAACAGGCTCGCTACTCCGAAGAAAATCGCGGACACTTCGCCCTGGCCGCCACCACCTACACCCATTTCACCTCGCCCATCCGCCGTTATCCCGACCTGATCGTCCACCGCATCCTGAAAGAAGTGCTGCGCGACTCGCCCGAAAAGATAGAAGATGAAATCCCGGTGGGAATGTCTCTATCACCACAAACCTGTCATCCTGAGCGAAGCGAAGGACCTGCTTTTCGACCGCGCCAAGGCGAACTGACGCACCAGACCGACCGGGAAGGGCACGACTTCAGTCGTGCCGATAACTACGCAAAAAAGAAAGGGGCTTCAGCCCCTGAGGGCGCGCCCCCATCCCCCTGGTCCAAACGCCGCGACCGCGCCGCCCATCAGCACGCCCTCGAACCGCTCGGCGGCCCCATCTCGCTCGAAGAACTCCACAGTATCGCCGAAGAATCCAGCCAATCCGAACGCCGCGCCGACGAAGCCGAACGCGGCCTCATGGAATGGAAAAAAGTAAAGTTCATGGAGCGCCGCATCGGAGAAGACTTCGACGGCCTCATCATCAGCGTAACCAAGTTCGGATTCTTCGTGGAACTCACCGACCTCTTCGTCGAAGGCCTCGTCCCGCTCAACACGCTAGACCGCGGCGATAAGAACGACCGCTTCACCTACCACGAAGCCACCCGCCAGATCATCGGCCAGCGCTCGCGCAAAACCTACAGCTTGGGAGATCGTGTGCGCGTTCTAGTCGACCGCATCGATCCCGTAGAGAAGAAGATCCAGTTCGCGGTGCTGGATGAACGGCCAAAACGTGCGACACCAAGAAAACGCAAGTGAACATGTAGGGCGGACACTCTTGTCCGCCGCCGTTGAGGTTGATGTTGATTTTTTTCTTCCCCGCGTCCGCAAGAACCCCATCAAACGCAGCGGACAAGAGTGTCCGCTCTACACCGGCCTGTATAGAATAGGATGTGTAGCGGAGCAGACATCATGCCAGCGCCAAGCGAACCGAAGCCCGACCAAAACCTAGTCCCAGCCTCCGAGCACGTAGCCAGCGCTCACCAGCTTCTGAAGGATCTGCAGAAGAGGGTCGGCAACCATCCCGAACTCGGCGAGGCCATCACCAAACTCGAGATGGCGCTGAGCACTCTGGCCGTAAAGACGGGCGGGATGCTCTAGCCGCCAGCACCTGCTGCCACCCCCAACCTGCTAGAATTCACCGTCCCTACTCTTGGCGCCTGCCCTGGAAATTACTTTCATGTCCTCCAATTTGAGTCCCAGCAATCCCAACCCGACGCCCCGCACCCGCGTAATCCGCGAACCGCAGCGCGCCATCTACGACCGCGACACCATCAACGCAATTCTCGACGAAGCCTTCCTCTGCCACGTGGGCTTCGTCGCCAATTCCAATTCCGACGCCCAGCCCTACGTCATCCCCACCTCTTACGGCCGCGACGGCGACGTGCTCTACATCCACGGCTCAGCCGCCAGCCGCATGCTGCGCAATCTCGACCAAGGCGTTCCGGTCTGCATCACGGTCACTCTGCTCGATGGATTAGTGCTCGCCCGCTCCGTCTTCAATCACTCCATGAACTATCGCTCGGTCGTAATTTTAGGCACGGCAACCATGGTTGATGATCCGGCAGAAAAGCTCGCCGCCCTGCGCGCGCTGAGCGAGCACATCATCCCTCATCGCTGGGACGACGCGCGCCAGCCCAACGAAAAAGAGCTGAAGGCAACATCTGTTCTGCGCCTTCCCATCAATGAATTTTCCGCGAAGGTCCGCGTCGGACCGCCCGTAGACGACGAAGAAGATTATTCCTTCTCCACCTGGGCCGGAGTGATTCCGCTGGAGATGAAGACAGGCGCAACCATCCGAGACGAACGTTGCGAGCAAGAGTTGCCAGCCTACCTGAAAAATTACCCTCGCAAGAAAATGTAGGGCGGACACTCTTGTCCGCCGCCCTTGCTGTTGATCTTGTCGTTACCAAACAAAGCGGCGCCACAGAGCGATGGACGCATTCGTCCACCCCGCCGGACGAAGTCCGCCCATCAAAGAATCATTTCCTCGCGATCAATTCTCCCAGAATCCCATTGCACTCCCGCCAAGCCGCGCTTTCGCTGTGCGGACTGTGCCGTCCATTCTCGATAAAACGCACTTCAGCGCCCGGTAGCAATTCCTGAACCCGTTTCATCTCCCTCGGTTCGGTTCGCGGATCGTGCCTCCCATGCAAGAACGTTACAGGTACTTTCAATTCGCTCAGCCGCCCGCTGTATAAATCCTCGTCCGCTTGCCGGCTCTCGGCTGCAAGTTTCAGCCACACGCGGCAATTTCGCTGAACCACTTGCGCCCAGTGCTTCATGCCATGGTCCGCCACTAGCAAGCTTTGCATTTTTTCACTGACCTGCTCTGGATGGTTCGCAAAGCGCTCGAAAAAACTGTGAGAGCCCGGCTTCTTCCGATAGAAATGAAATGCTTCGAGAATGAGATGTGAGCACCGCTCGGGCGCGGACAGACCAATCATCGTGGCAATGACCGCGCCATCGCTGTGTCCCCAGAAAATCACGCGCTCCATGCCGAGCCCATCCAGCACCAGCAGGGTCTCTTCGGCTGCGCGGCGATGGAAATCCAACGGCAACGGCTTCGGCAAGCGCGCCGAGCAGCCGTGCCCCGAGCGATCCGGAATCACCCAGCGCACTTCCCCACCCAAAGCCTCAACTTGCCGGTCAACGGGATATACCCCATAACCCCAACCGCCATGCAAGAACACCACCGGCCGGCCGCTGCCAATGTCCCGATAGTGAATCTTCACCGGACGAACCCCAGGCGCATGCGGCGAGCTCTTCAACTCCACGAACGGCATGCGCGCTCAGCTCGCCGGCAACAGCAGAATTTTGCCCGTAGTCTTGCGCCCTTCCAGATCGCGGTGCGCCTGTTGCACTTCTGCCAGCGGATACACGTGTTCGATCCGCAGCTTGAGTTTGCCGTCGCGAATCATGCCGAAGACCGCCCCCGCCCGCTGGTGCAACTCTTCCGGTGTCGCAATGTAGTTGGTCAGCGAGGGCCGCGTCAGAAAGAGTGACCCCTTCTGCGTCAGCACCAGCGGATCAATCGGAGCGACCGCCCCGCTCGATCCTCCAAACAGCGCCATCATCCCGCGCGGGCGCAGCACGTTCAGCCCCTTGTCGAACGTCGTCTTCCCTACCGAGTCATACACCACATCGACACCCTTGCCTCCAGTAAGCCGCTTCGTCTCCGCCTCGAAATCTACCTGCGTATAAAGGATGACCTCGTCGGCCCCGGCCGCTCGCGCGAGCTTGGCTTTTTCTTCCGTCGAAACCGTCGCAATCACCCGCGCGCCAATATTGTGCGCCATCTGGACCAGCAGCGATCCCACTCCACCCGCCGCGGCATGAATCAGCGTCGTCTCGCCTCTCTTTAACGGGTACGTGTCGTGAGATAAATAGTGCGCCGTCATCCCCTGCAGCATCGCGGCCGCAGCCTCGCGCTCGCCCACTCCCGCCGGAATCTTCACCAACCGATCCGCAGGTACCGCAGCGTACTCAGCATAAGCCCCAAGCACCGAGGTGTAGGCCACCGGATCGCCAACCGCAACATGGCGGACGTCGGGCCCAACGGCGATCACCGTCCCCGCCGCCTCCTGCCCCAGAACCAGCGGCAGCGGCGCCTTGTATCGGCCCTCTCGGTTATAAACGTCTATAAAGTTGATACCCGCCGCTTTGATCTTCACCACGGCTTCGTTCGATTTCGGCTGTGGAACCGGCAAGTCCACCACTTCCATCACTTCCGATCCACCTGTTTGTTTGATCTGTATGGCTTTCATGTTTTTCTAAGATGATGCGTCCGCGTAGAAAGACTCGCGACCAACCATTCTATGTAGAAAAGAGGTCGCAGGCCCAGACACATATCCCCGGAGGGCTCACTTGGACGCGTAGCGTGGCACCTAGCTTTTCCTGAGACCCGGGACCTGATACCTGAGGCCTGCTCCGCGGCCTTGCCATCAACCGCGCCGCTGGGGTAACATCCCCACCCGGTTCCCAAAGTAACGGGGTCAAGGTGTCTTATGTGGCGTTGACCCAACGAATTTTGCGATAGTACCATCTCAATACTAGATAGCGACGAGATCGGCACAGAGGTGCTGGCGTAAGTTTTTGAAAATATGAGGCTTTCATCTCACTCTTATTTCGGGATCCTGTTTTTGACCATCTTGGCCGCCACCATCGGCTGCCAGACGGCACAGAAATCTTCTTTCCTGCCGCCCGCCAGCGCCCAGGCACCCGCGCTGGTCGCGGCCAGTGGACCGCCAGCTCCAGCGCCGCAAAAGCCTGCCAGCGCTGAACCTGCCGCGAAGACGCAGGCGCTTGCCGTCGATCCCGTGGGCGACCTGATTGCCCGCGTCGAAAAGGAATACCAGGCTGGCCAGGACAACTATCACGCCGGGCACCTTGAAGCCGCGAAGCAGAACTTCGACTCCGCCTTCAACCAGCTCCTCGGCAGCGGATTTGACCTCCGCACCGACGACCGCCTGGAGCGCGAACTCGATCGCATCCTCGATGGCGTCAATGGCCTCGAACTAGCCGCCTTGCAGCAGGGAGACGGATTCGCCGAGCAAAAGTCCGAGCCGGCGCCCATCGACGAAGCCAACGAACAGACTCCCGCTGTTGACCAGAACGTCAAGGCTAAGGCCGAAGCCGAGATCAAATCCACCCACTCCGATCTCCCGCTGATGATGACCGATCCCGTCGCCGGCTACATCAATTACTTCTCCAATCGCGGACGCGGCACCGTCGAGCGTGCACTGTCCCGCTCCGGCCGCTACGAAGATATGATCCGCCGCACCCTCAAAGAAGAAGGCGTGCCGCAAGACCTGATCTACCTCGCCCAAGCCGAATCCGGATTCCATCCTCTTGCCGTTTCTAAGGCTGGAGCTCGCGGCATGTGGCAGTTCATGGGCAGCCGCGCCAAAGGTTATGGACTCGAGCGCAGCTGGTGGATCGATGACCGTCAGGATCCCGAGAAAGCCACCCGAGCCGCCGCCCATCACCTCAAAGATCTCTACAACGAGTTTGGCGACTGGTACCTGGCGATGGCCGCTTACAACTCCGGCCCCGGCACCGTCCAGTCCGCCGTCAAGCGCACCGGCTACGCCGATTTCTGGGAACTCTACCGCCGCAACGTGTTGCCCAAGGAAACTCGCAACTACGTTCCCATCATTCTGGCCGTCACCATCATGGCCAAGAATCCCGCTCAGTACGGGTTGGATTCAGTAATAAAGGAAAAACCCGTTCCCTACGACATCGTCAAGATCGACTATCCGATCGATCTCCGCCTCGCTGCCGAGTGCGTCGATGCCACCGCCGAAGACCTGTCCGACCTGAACCCGAGCCTGCTTCGCATGACCACTCCCAAGGCTGCCGGATTTTTCGAGCTCCATCTGCCCGCCGGGACCGCCTCCAGGTTTCAGATCACGGTCGCCTCCATTCCCGCAGACAAGCGCGTCTGGTGGCGTTATCACAAGGTGCAAGGTGGAGAGACGCTGACAGCCATCGCCCGCACTTATCACACGACTCCAAAAGCCATCGCCGAAGCCAACAGCCTCGACGACAATCCGGCTCGTGAAGCGCTCGCTTCCGAAACCCGTCTCATCATCCCCATCGCTCCCGGCAAGCCAGGCGATCGCGATACCAGCACCTACGCCCATGCCACCACGCATTACAAAGTGCGCAAAGGCGATACGGTGGAATCCGTCGCCGAGAATTTCGGGGTCTCCGTCAAAATGTTGCGCGGATGGAACCACCTCAAAGGCGACAGCCTCGCGGGAAGAAAAGTCTTGTATCTCCACTTACCTGTGACGCGGAGCTCGGGCGAAACGCAGGTCGCCAGCAAGCATTCCAGCAAGTCGAAGCATCCGGCCGGAACCACGACCGCATCGACAACATCCAACGTAAACCGCGCGACCTCGAATTCGAATTCCAAACCTGTCGGCCATCCCGTCGTGCAGCATCACAAAGTAAAGCAGGGCGAAACCCTGTATTCGATCGCCAGCTCGTACAACACGACCGTCTCCGAGTTAAAGAAAGACAACCGCAACATAGCATCCCTGCGACCAGGAATGATCCTCATAGTCCGAGACGCCCGCTAAGCAATTCAACAACTCCGTGGCGCAGACACTTCATCGCCCCGATCTTTTTTTTTCATCACACCCGCACTGTGAGCCCCATCACAGACCCCCACTCCGACCGATGCGATAATGCCCGCTGCTCAGGGCAATGGACAAGTGTGCCCGTCTCCAGAGACGGGCCGCGAAGCCGCCGCGCAATTCCATTGGTTAGTGGCTCTTTGATAAACAAAAGTTGCGGTAATGAGCGGGCGACACGCTCTCTGAAAAGCCGCCAAGCAAACAAAAACACCGCCATAAGTCATTGGTTCTCAAAGACTTTACCTGCAAGTCATTTAAACTCAAAGATCTGGCGGGATTTCCCCCCCTAACCCAATGATTCCATGAGGCCATGGGGAGGGGGGGTATACCCAAAAACTGGCAATCATTGCCAACCGAGATGTTTACCCCATCAACAGCCCGCCATTAACGTTTAGGACATGGCCGGTGATGTAGGAGGCTTCATCGGACGCCAGAAAACAGACCGCGCTGGCTACGTCTTCAGGAGACCCCACTCTTCCCAGTGGAATATTTTTCACGGCGCTTTGCTTGAACTCCTCGCTCAGCGCGGCGGTCATGTTGGTCTCGATGAATCCTGGAGCCACCGCATTACAAGTAATGTTGCGCGACGCCACTTCGCGGGCCATCGCCATGGTCAGACCAATCAGTCCCGCTTTGGACGCGGCATAATTCGTTTGACCCGCTTGACCCATCTGCCCGAACACGCTGGTGATGTTGATGATTCGTCCCCAGCGCTGCTTGAGCATCGAGCTGATTACCTGCTGGGTGCAGAGATAAGCCGAGGTGAGATTGGTGTTGAGAACCGCGTCCCAGTCGGAGCGTTTCATGCGCATGATCAGCTGGTCGCGTGTGATGCCGGCGTTGTTGACCAGGATGTCGATCTTGCCGAATTGCGCCAGCACCGCCTTGACGCCCGCCTTCACCTGGTCTTCGTCGGCTACATCCATGGTGAACGCAGCAGCTTTGGATCCGTTGGCAGTGAGTTCGGCGACGAGTTCGTCCAGCTTCGGCCGATTGCGCGCGGCTACAGCTAGGGTCGCGCCCTCCCGTGCCAGGGCTCGCGCGCAGGCGTGGCCGATGCCTTGCGAGGCTCCTGTAACCAGGGCTACTCGGCCTTCGAGTTTCATGCTGCTCCTTGTCGTAGCTACTTATTTTGAGAGTCGAAGATGGGAACGGAGGATTATAACGGTTTTTTCCCCGTGGCATTTCCCTTGCGTGTTCCTCTGCCACCCTCGGTGAAGATGGCAAAGATTTTGCTAGAGACGAGAACGGATGACACTAGCCCGCTTGCTTCGCGGGACGGCTGAGCGCGACTGCGCCTGTTCCTAGCATCTGTTCGATCTTGTCGATCAGCGTTTTTCGGGAATACGGCTTCGCGAGAAAGTAGGTGCGAGACTTACCCGCTACTTGGTTGGATTGGTGATCGTCTTCAAAGGCGTCGTAGTCGAGGTTGCCGTAGCCTGAGGTTATCAGCACCATGAGTTCCGGTGAACGCTGCCGCAGATCTTCAGCCAGCTGTTCTCCGGTTCGCCCGGGAAGGACCATGTCAGTAATGACGAGATCGATTGCCCATTCACGCTCTTCATAAACCGTCATCGCATCGTGCCCATCCTCGGCTGGCAGAACTTCGAAGCCCGCGTTCTGAAGAATGCTGCACGTTGCCTCGCGCACGAAGGGTTCGTCCTCGACGAGGAGAATGGTCGCGCGAGGACGATCGTTTGGAAATCCGTGCCGGTAAGAAGGAAGAGTCATTAGTGTTCTCCAATTTGGTCGCTGACGGCTAATTAGCAATTGCATGGCCTTGCAGCGGAAGGAAAACAGGCGCGCTTTGCACCAGAGTCAGTGTGTCTATTTCGGTGCCGTGAGAATTGTTTGTTTCGGATCGAGCACTACCTTTCGGATGTCGCTCGGAGCAGCCAGGTGAAACGTCGTCTCCCGGCCATCGGCGAGCACTTCTCCGATGAATACGAGCGCGTTCGCCCCGGTCTCGGCGTACACCGGAACCGCCGTTACCAGGTCTTCGGGCGCGTCCTCTTGGACGATCACGCCCGTAACCGTGGTCGCCCCCGTTCTTTCCGTAATGCGGATTTCTCGTGCTTCGAGTTCTGGTATCACGGTGCCTTCGATCCAACCTTCGAGGAACCAGTCCAGTTTGCGACGCTTCTCGTACCAGAGTGGACGGGGTAGTTCCTCTTCGAAACCTTGCACGAGTTGCTCTGTGGTAATGCTCTTTCCGGCATAGCGGTCTCTGATCTTTCGCAAGGCACGGAAGAACGGCTCGTCGGAATTCGGAGGTGGAAATGCACGACCTTTCCGAGAACGGGAACCCATTTCGGATTCGCGCGCCATCGAATCGTGCGCGGCGGAATTGTGAAGCATCGAGTCGTGTAACATCGATCGGAGCATGTGAAACAGCCACGTTCCACGTTCATAGCTGATTTCGTCGTATCCCTCTGGGAAGTGGGACGAATCTAGCCGCGGTCCCAGGGTGACCGGCCCGGCATCACGCAGCCACTCTCCCTCTTTGTTTTTGCTTAGCAGGTCGCGCCGATACTGTTCCAGAATCTGTTGAAATTGCGCTGGGTTATCTTGCTCGATCAGCATCAGTGACGCGTAGTTTGCCAGACCTTCCGCAATCCACTGATCGCGATAGGTCTTGCAAAGTACTAGATCACCCCACCATTGATGCGCCGTTTCGTGGACCAGAATCAGGCTGTCGAGTTCGCGCGCCACCGGTCCAAGCCGCAGATCGGTTTGCTCCTGTGGGCTGAGAAACGCGAAGCTTGAGAGAAAGACGAGGCCAGGCCAGCCCTGGCTCAAATCTCCAGGCATCTGCGTCAGTTCCAGCGAACTATAGGGATAAGGTCCAAACCACTGCGAGAAAGCCGCAATCGCTTTCGCGGCGCGGTCGGCCACGGATTGCACATCGCGCGCCGGTGAGGGAGGTGGCGGGGTAACAACGATCGGGCTCGCGGTCGTCCTCGACTTTCGCGAAGGAGTGGTCGGAAAAGACTGGATCACCTGCGATTGCGCCTTGGGAAAAGATTTCTCGACACTGGGTGTGCCGTAGGCCTCGACCATGATTTTGCCCGTCCGGGCCTCGGCCCGAACGTACTTGCCGAGGTTAAATCCTGCCACAGGAATTGGCCGGTCCGTGGTCCACCGCGAAACCGTTTCTCCGCCTGCGTCCTGGTTCGTCTCGGAATTTTCGTCGCGAGCGAGTGAAACCTGCTTCCCCGTGGCGACGAGCGTCCAGTTCGCCGGATAGCGGAACTCCATGTCGAACTGCGCCGGGCTCAAACCGAAGTTCGGATACCAGGTGCCGCGCTCGCCGACATAGAGCAATCCATTTCCTGCCTCCGACAGTACATCGCCGCCATAACTGAAAAGGAGTTTCAGTTCCTGGCCGGGTCGAAGTGGAGCGGAAAACACGACTGCCACCAGATCGTTTCCTTTTCGCCGAAGAGCGCTTCCTTCGATGGCAGGATTCTGGATGAAGTCGACCGGCTTCCCTTCCGCCTCGACGGCGTCCATTTTGAGATAGCGCGACATCTCAAACAGCAGCGTTCTTTCTCCTCCGCTGCGAATGTGAACCTTGGCCTCGGTCGATGCACGCAACGTTGTCGGAGGCTGCACTGCGGCCTGAATCTGAAAGTTTGTGATCGAGACGTCCCCCGCGAGAGGCGCAGTCATACTCCCCGGAGCACTGGGGGCAAACGATGTCCAGATATCGAAGAAGAGCAGGTCATCCTTCACCCGCGACTGGCCCACGGATAACGGCTCGGCGCTTGCCATATCCCAGAAGAGTTCGAAGCCACCCAGTCTCTTGCCCGCCAAGTGAGCGTGGAGAAATGAGGGAAATTTCCTGTCGTTCGCAGCTTCGGTTCCGCTTTCGTTTGCGCCCGACACGGGAAGAAAATGACTGAAGTCAAGCAGCAGGCGCAGCGCATCAAACTCAGCCAGCGTACGACTGGTGGTGTCCCATTCTTTGATGAAATCCGCGCCCACGCCTTCCGCCGCTGGAGAAAGAAAGCGCTGCAAAACGGCGGCAGTATCGTCGTTGAAGCGGAGATATCCGGAGGTGAACTGCTCTTCGAGAATCGCCATGCCGGTAAAGAGCGCCAGCGATCCGCGCTCTACGCGGTTCGGCGGTCGCAGCCGTATCTCTCCGGCGCCTTCGAAAAACGCGCCCGTAATGCGCCCGCAGATGTCTTCGGTAAAAGCAATCGTGCCGTCTTCGAAATCGAGATGGAGATTAGGACGGTCAATGGAGGCGTCACGAATGCGGTAGACGCGTTGCGGATCGAGTTCGACGGAACGGATGCGTGCGTAGAGAGCGCTGGTGGTTTGGGGACAGTCGGCCGCCATCGCCAGCGCCGTGGTGGCCAGTAGCCAGCAACCGATTGCGCACATCCATCGATCTGGCTTCATAAGGTATTTAACGATCTTCAATACCATGGATGCGAAAGGCGCACCTGGCGACAGCTTTTCCGCCGATTCTACGGCCCCAGGTCCAGCACCTTGGTCATCTTACCGCCCCTCTACCCCATTGCTAGAATCGGGCCTGTGCGAGCCCTGGGCGTCTTTATTATTACTATTATTCTAACGGTGCTGGCCGGGTTGCCTGCGGCTGCGGACGTCATTCATCTTAAGAATGGACGGACGATCTGGGCGGACGCGGTTCGCGAGAATAAAGACCGGGTCGAGTATGACGTCGGCGAGGATACTTACGCGATTTCGAAATCGTCGGTCGACCACATCGACGCCGGAGGGGCCGGTCAGGGCCACGGGGGTTCCGGGGCGGCCAGTACTCCGGATATCACGCCCGACGCGCCCTCGTTCCACCATGAAGCCGACATCGCCGAAAAGGTAATCCGCGACGGCAAGGTCGATAGCGATGCACTCGCCAGCCTGTCGCAATCCTCCGACCCCGAGATTGCGGTCACCGCTTATTTTCTTGCCGGCAAGCACGAGTCCGATCATGGCAATTTTCCCCAGGCTAAGCGTTATTACGAATCGGCGCTCCGTTTGCAACCGGATAACTCGACCCTGCTGATCTACTACGCTGCTACCCTGATGCGCACTGGGCATGCTTCCGAGGCTCTGTCCTACGCGCAACATGCCGCCAGCATTGCTCCCAACTCAGCCGATGCCGTCGCCATGCTGGGCTTCGTGCAATTCGCGAGCGATCATACTCCCGACGCGATTCGGTCGTGGAAGAAATCGCTAGCACTGCGTCCCGATGCCACGGTCAGTCAATATCTGGCTCGCGCCGAACGCGAATCCACGGCGGAGTCCGACTTTTCGCAACACGAAAGCAACCACTTTAACTTGCACTACGAAGGCAAGGATACGTCCGAGAGCTTCCGCCGCGACCTGTTGGCCACGCTTGACTCCGACTATGACGACCTGGTCCGCGATCTTGGATACTCACCACGAAACAACATTGCGGTCACGCTCTATACGCAGCAGGCGTTTTTCGACGTCACCCGCGCGCCCATGTGGAGTGGGGCTATCAACGATGGCAAACTGCGGATTCCGATCAGCGGCGTCCAGGGTGTGACGCCCGAGTTGGCTCGCGTGCTCAGACATGAACTGACACACTCTTTCGTTTCGCAGATGTCGAGCAACCGGTGCCCTACCTGGCTGAATGAAGGCATCGCACAGATGGAAGAGGGCAAGTCGTCTGCGGGCAACGGGCGCCAACTGGCTCAACTCTTCGGCGCTGGGGGTGAAATCCCGTTCAACGTGCTGGAAGGCAGTTTCATGAATTTTTCTGCTCCTCAAGCCCTGGCGGCCTACGCAGAGTCTCTGGCGGCCGCGGAATACATACGGGACGCCTACGGCATGAGCGAAATCACGCGCATCCTTGAACTCCTGTCGAAAGGCAGTTCCACCGAAGCCGCTCTGCGGGCAACCGTCCACTCTGACTATCGTCAGCTTCGGGACGAAATGACCCACACCCTCAAAGACAAGTACGGCGAATAACAACTTGTAGGGCGGACATTCTGGTCCGCCGCCTTTGACCGTGGTTTTAATACTGCCGCAGTAAGGTCAAACTCAGGCAAAGCAAAATCAACACCAGTGTCAAACGCGGCAAACACGAGTGTCCGCCCTACTCTTCGCGGCGAACGCAACGACGCGGGCGAACCGCGCGTCTCTACACCCGAGTTGTAAATCCAGCGGCACCGGCGGTCGTGTAGAATAACTCTTCTTACCTATGGATCTGTCCGCCATTCAGCAAGCCTTGCGTGAGCGCAATATTGACGCCTGGCTTTTCTACGATCATCACCATCGCGATCCCATCTCGTACCGGGTTCTCGGGCTGCCCGACGGATTGATGGTCACGCGGCGCTGGTATTACCTAATCCCCGCTAAAGGGGAGCCCGTCAAACTCGTGCATAAGATTGAATCGGGACATCTGGATACGCTGCCTGGAGTGAAAAAGCAGTACGCCGGATGGCAGGAACTGTTCGACGGGTTGAAGCTGATACTCGCGCCGCATCGCGATATCGCGATGCAATATTCTCCCAACAATTTTGTTTTCACTATTTCCATGGTGGACGCGGGGACGGCGGATATGATCCGCGGGCTGGGGAAAAATATTGTGAGCGCGGCGGACCTCATCGCGCAGTTTGAAGCAACCTTGACTGAAGAACAGATCAAGTCGCATTTCGCCGCGCGCGATGTGATTGACGCGGTTACGGCCGAGGCTTTCAAGGAAATAGGACGACGGGTGCGTAACGGCGGTACCCGCGAACACGAAATTCAACAATTCTTCATGGAGGCATTTCACCGCGAGAACATGATCACCGATGATCCGCCGATTGTGGCTGTGAATGCCAACAGCGGCAATCCACACTACGAGCCGAGTGCCAGCCGTCCGGTTCCGATTCGTGAAGGCGACTTTGTTCTGCTCGATGTGTGGGCAAAGAAGAATACGCCGGGGGCGGTTTACTACGACATCACATGGGTGGGAATCGTGGGCAAGACTCCATCCGACCGGCAGCGCGAGATTTTCAAGATTGTGCGGGAGGCGCGTGATATCGGGGTGAAGACGGTGCAGGATGCAGTTTCTGCCGCACGACCGATCGCGGGATGGGAAGTGGATCACGCCGTGCGCGGCCATATCAAGCAGTCGAAATTAGGCGAGTATTTCATCCACCGGACCGGCCACTCGATTAACACGGAAGTGCATGCGAATGGCGCAAATATGGATGATTTGGAAATTCACGACGAGCGGCGCATTCTGACCAATTCCCTGTTTTCGATTGAGCCCGGCATCTATCTTCCTGAGTTCGGCGTGCGTCTGGAGGTCGACGTCCTGGTGCGAGCCGGAAACGCCGAGGTCACTGGTAAAATCCAACAAGAGATCGTCACCATCTGAAATGGCCAAGCCAATCACAGATAAATCAAAACCAGCAGTGACCGAACCGGAGTATCCACTGACCACCATGGCGGTGGTTGCGCCGATTGTCGGCTGGCTCATTCCAGGCGCGGGACACATCCTTCTTAGGCGTTATGGACGTGGCATTCTGCTGCTGATCTCAGTGGTGGCAATGTTCCTGATTGGTTTGGGAATGCAAGGGCGGATCTACCAGCCGAATGGCGGTGACATCCTTGACATCCTGGGCTTTATTGGCGACGTTGGCTCGGGAGCGCTGTATTTTCTGGCGCGAATCATGGACTGGGGCAACGTGATGGCCGCGAATGCGGCCGCCGATTACGGCAAGACGTTTCTGATCGTGGCCGGCCTGTTGAACTTTATCGCGGCGGCGGATGCGCATCACATTGCGCTGGGGAAAAAACCGTGAACATCAATTTGTCGCATTTCTCGGCGGCGGTGGTGTTCGCACTGTTCACCTCGATTGTGTTTGGCATCACTCAGCGCAATTCGACGAAGGAGCAGGTGCAATACGGGCTCTACTGCTTCGCCATGTTTGTCGGCGGAGTTTTCGTCGCGGGATGGGTGATGGCCTTGATTCGGCGGTAGGCGCCAGTGTAGGGCGGACACCCCTGTCCGCCGCTCTTGCTGTTGGTATTGATCTTGCCGTTGCAATTGACTTCCCTGAAATCAAAGTCAACGTACAGCAGCTACCAGCCCTCGCCCGGCGCCAATGGAAGATGCGCAGCTCCCCAGAGCAGACTGCGTTCCTGCGGCGAGAATCGGTTCCGGTATTGATCGGAGTTGATGAGCTGTTCGCGTTGTTGGGGCGACAAGCCGCGCATCTCGCGGATGGCGCGGTTGACGGCCTGGCGACGGTCGGGCGGCAACTGCTTGAATTGCTGAAACATCTGAGTCGCTCGCTGCTTCTGATCTTGCGTCAGATGTTCCCATGTCTCCATGCGGTTGAGCACCCGCTCCTGCTGTTGCGGAGGCAGGCTGGAGAAGTGCTGCAACCGACTTAAAAGCCGTGCTTGTTGTTGAGGGGGAAGCCGCCGGAACTGGGGATCGTTCTCCAGGGCACGGCGCTGCTGGGCGGGCGGCAAATCCTTATACCGGCGTAGCCAGTTTCCCGCGTGCCCGGGCTGGTTCTGCGGGGGATGGGGGTGGCTCGGATTGGAATGGCCGTCTTTCTGAAAATGGTGCCACTGCCCATCCTGATCCTGACGTTGCGATTGCGAATACCGGTTTTGGGCGAACGCGGACGTCAGCAGCAGAAGTGCTGCCAGACAGCTCGCAATTTTTCTCCAGCCCAACATGATTCGATCCCTTCGTCAGCTAACTTATAACCAGCATCCAATAAACGGAACATCTTAGCCTACACAAGACGGGATTCGCCCCGTCTTCACTCTTTACTCGTTGCCTCTGCCGCTGGGGACGCGGCAATCCGCGTCTCTACTCGAAATTCGATTACGGATTCTCCGTCGCGTTGGCGTTGTCCTGCACCTGCAGTTCGTCAAGCATGTCGAAATCGGCGTACAACTCGTCGTTGCGGTCGAGTGCCTGGAGATCGCCAACCGCGGTTCCGGGCTGCACCGGCAGACCGAGGGAGGGAGGTTTAGTAGCAATGCTTGCGGTTTCGTAGAAATACGATTTGTTATTCACGCCCACCACCAGTGCTCCCACAAAAAGCACGGCAGCCATTGACATCGCCCACGCCGGACGCCGAATCCACTGCAGCCATCCGGCTGCCGGACGCGCCATCTCTTCGCGCAGCCGCGCCTGCAGCCGGGTATCAAAATAGGGAGACGGCTCGGGGGCTTGCCATTCATCGAGCAGTGCCATGGTCTTCTGCAGTTCGCGCAGATGAGTGGCACAGGCGGCACAGGATGCGATGTGCTGACTGACCTCCGGCGCCAGTGTCGTAGCGTCGCCGACGGCCAGGTCCGGCAACAGTTCACGAATTTCGTTGCAATTCATACAGCTTTCCTCTACTTCCCCGAAACAAATTCTTTCAACTGTTCGCGCAGCGTTTCGTAGGCGCGGAACAGCAACGACTTGGTGGCAGACTCACTCAGCTTCAGAACGCCCGCTATCTCGCGGTAATCCATCTGCTGATATTTATGCATGATGACGGCTACGCGCTGGCGCTCGGGCAGCGCGTTCACTTTGCTACGAATCGCGGCCAGGCGTTCCCGCTTCAATATCTGTTCTTCGGCACTGAGCGTCTCGTCGGCCAGATCGGGAGTGGTACCTGTTTCCTGATCGGGCTCATCGAGACGCACGGTATTCTCCGGACGCTCGTGCCGCGTGTCTCGAGCGTGGTTGACGGCCAGGTTAGTGGCGATGCGATACAGCCAGGTCGTGAACTTGGCGCTCGGCTCGTAACTGGTGCGCGAGCGATACACCCGCAGAAATACTTCTTGTGCCAGTTCCTCTGCGGTCGAGGGATTGTGGCACAAGCGATACATAAAGCCGACCATGGGCCGGCGATACTTTTGCACGAGGTAAGCGAAGGCGGACTCGTCGCCCGTCTTCACCCGCAGCATCACGTCGACATCAGACCCAGCGTCGTCTGAACTCCCGATCGCGTTTGCCTTGGTCACGGGCGCAGATGAAGATGGGGCCTCCGCAAAATTCAGCAGGCCGCCGCGATCGGGCAATCCGCGGCCGAGCAATCCGCGATCGATGGCTACACTGCTCACATCAGTAGAAACCCCGTTCGGAGGCGAAAGTTGCGTATCCGGAAGGTTAGGTTCTCGCGCGGAACTGCCATCCTTTGAGTTACTTACGGACCCAGCGTCGGGAGTGTCGGAAGCGGACATGAAAGGAGGAGATACGAAGAGGCTACCGGGAGCCGGGGAGACGGTCAAGAGGCGGACAGCCGAGGGGGAGATGCCATGCCAAGCCAGGAGGTCGAGGCTGGAGTCGCGCAAACTGCTTCGATGTGGGGAACGGCATCAAAATTCAGAAGAGTCGGTTAATGAGTCTGTGTTAATAGGTCTTATGGAGAATACGGCAAAAGCACTGGTAATGACGGTCGGTTCCATCGTCTCCATGGTCATGCTCTCGGTCGTGGTTACCATCCCTGCCTGGGCGCAGGAGGGAGAACGGCAAATTGACTCCGCTCATTCGACGGCTAGCCTGAACCTGCTCTCTTCGGGAAGCGGGACGGCATGGAACGTCGGAATCGCCAAGGTCAGCGGAACGGTGAAGTGCGGCGACCATCCTGGGAACGACAAGCTGGGCGAGGATATTCTTGACCTTAAGCTCAATATTTATCCGGCGCGCGAGGGGTCGCAGCTTCTCGACGGGAATGGAAATTTCAGGGGCAACAGTTCCGCGAATTTGTCGCGCTACACACTGATGAGCTTTCATTCCAGCAGAGTCTCGCGGAATGGCAATGGGAAAGTTTCGGTCACGGGTGAACTATCGGTCACTTACGTTCATCGTGAAGCCAATATCAACTGGAATAACGCTTACTCCGGCGCCGACTATGGCAAGCCGGTTGCGCGGAGCACGTCGGGCACGATCACCTTTGTCATTGAGAGTGACTTTATTGAGAGTGACCAGATTAAGACTAACCAAGGCTCGCAAATTTCGGGGCTGACGACCATCCCTCTGCGCGATTTCCCCACCTTGCGCGCCAGTTGGCTGGATTCCGTCTGGCCCCTCGTGGTGGAGGATGAGCACTGCGAAATTCCTGATGTGCGAGGAAGCACAAGAGACTATCAGGGAGCGGTGTGCACGGGGACGCCGATCGAGTTCACTCCTCTACCTCAGTCTTCGCAGGTGAGGATTGGAGCGGACTATCCGGGTCCCGACGAAGTGACGGCGCCCGCCAGTGACGCAGCGACGATCATGATCCATCTGTGGCTGGAGGGCGGAACCTGACATCGTCGCAGCGCGTCGACCTAGGGTTTAGATTCCTGGAGAAGGATAACGTCCGAGTCGGTGTGCGCTCGCAGGATACCGAGATTCTTTCCGTCCGGCGACCAGTGAAATGACAGGATCTGCTCCGAATCGAATTTTGTGATCGCGTGCCCAGCAGAGCCGTCAATGGGCTGAAGCCAGACGTTATCCACCCCATTTTCGCGAACCGGGTAAGCGACGGCTTTACCGTCGGGCGCGAATTGCGGACCCGCGGAAATATGCGGGTTGGCGTCTAGCAAATGCGGACTCTTCAGGGATGTCAGATCGAGCAGCGCAATCTTAATCGTGCCATCTTCCGTTTCCTGATTCAGATATTTAATCAGATAGGCGAGAGTTTTTCCGTCGGGTGAGATGCCCATGCCTCGACCCGCCTGGAAGGCATTCGGAACGGCGCTGCCGGGAATCGCCTCCGGTTTGCCGGATCCGTCGAGTGGAACACGCCAAACTTGCTTCACGTCTCTGAAGAAGTAAACCCAAGCCTGATTGCCAGAGCAGGTTGGCGCCTCGCCGAAGCCTTCGTCGTGGTCATTGGTCAACTGTGTGGGGTGGGAGCCATCCGCATTCACACGCCAGAGTCCAATCGAATTGAAGCCGCCGTGGAATGCCCAGGGGAAGACGATATACTGCGCGCCACATGGCGCGAAGCCAAAAATTGCGGCCGCCGGATCGCTCGCCAGCACGGTAGCGTTCTTCCCGTACATATCCGTTTTCACCAGTCTTGCGAAATCGGATATCAGCAGTGCCCCGTCGGAAGCCCAATTGAAATTGCCGATCTTTACTCCGTCTACCGAGAGGGGAATCGCGTTTGAGGATGGGCCGCCTGTACCCGGCAAAATAAAAAGACTGCTTACTGTTTTTTGTTGAACGGTGGCCAGAGTTTTGCCGTCGGCGGACCGCGTCACGGTCGAATAGGTGTTCGTGTCGTGCGAGATGGGGCGTACTTGTCCGTCGGAGAACGACATGTAACCGATCTGGATGCGGCCCAGATCGGGACCTTTTTGCCGGTACGTAACCAATAAGCCATCGCCGCCGGTGGACCATTGCACAGTTGTGATGTCTTTATCCGCGAAGGTAATCGTTTTTATTTGTCCATTGTCAAAGTCGAACAAACGCAGTGCCCCAAACACTCCGGCCGCGCCGTAAGGGTATGCGATTTTCTTGCCGTCAGGAGACCACGCCAGCCAGCGCGGAAGAAAAGTGAGCGGCTCCACGTAGAGCACCTTCTCGTCGCTGCCATCCAATTTTGCGCTGAGCAGCCAGACCTTGCCTGTCTCCGGATCATTGGCGCGGAAATACGCCATGCGAGTACCGTCGGGCGAGAACGTGACGGAACTATCCACGTCATTGACCACTTTTGTCGGCGCACCTCCCAGTACGGGCGTGCGATAGATACTGAAATCGCTGTTGATCGCGTTTTCCGCTTTGCGGAAGTAAACATAATTTCCGTCGGGCGAGAAGGCGACGTTCGGAATCGTGGCTGAGGGCGGGACGATCTGCGTGTCACTCGCGGTGGCGACATTGCGCAGCCACAAACTGTTTAGCCCCTTGTCATCCATTACGGTGAGCAGGTATTTCCCGTCCGCGGAGATGGCGGTAACTACGGCCTTGCTCGAATTCGTGACCTGCGAGATGCTGAAATTCTGGAAGGGAGTCGTCTCTGTGCGATGAAGCATCGAGTAGACGCCAAAGCCCGCCGCAGCGAGGACCACGAGAGCCGCAATCGCTCCTCCCATCACTCCGAACTTGTGTTGTTTCACGGCGGCGACCACCGCCGAACTGCTGCCCTGGGCAGGCTGAGCGGCGCCGCTCCCGAGGCCAGGCGTCACCCCGCTCATCGAAATTGGCGCAGGAGTATGCGGACCGCTGAGTGGTCCACTCGAACTAAGCGATGCAGCCTCCGACCGACTGGGCGCGGCGGCGCGGCTTGACTCAGTTTCGCGCTTCAGGCGTTTAAGATCGGCACGCAAATCTGCCGCGTGCTGGTAGCGCAAGTCGCGATCCTTTTCCAATGCCTTGCTGATAATGCGTTCGAGTTCGGCTGGCAAATCGGGATTCATTCGCACGGCCGTGACCGGAACCGAATCCAGAATCTCCCGCTGGATCACTCCCGAGCTTTCGCCGCGGAACGGCAACATGCCTGTCGCCATTTCATAGAGCACCGCTCCGAATGAAAACAGGTCGGTACGGGAGTCCAGTTCCTTGGCCCGAACCTGCTCCGGTGACATATAAGCGACCGTGCCCACCGCCATACCCGGACTTGTAAGATGGGTCTCGACCGTACCGGTTTCGGTAGCGTCCAACCCGGTCCGGGTTGTGGTCGCGGTTACTTTGGCCAGACCAAAGTCGAGAATCTTTGCGTGTCCGCGCTTGGTTACGAAGATGTTTGCCGGCTTGATATCGCGGTGAACAATGCCTTCCGTGTGGGCGGCATCGAGGGCATCGGCAATTTCGATCGCCAGGCCCAGTAATACATCTGTCTCCACCGGCCGGCCGGAAATTCGGTGCTTCAGCGTCATGCCTTCCAGAAACTCCATCGCGATAAACGCCTGCCCGGCCTCTTCTCCAATGTCATAAATCGTGCAGATGTTTGGGTGGTTCAGCGCCGATGCGGCTTGAGCCTCGCGTTGAAAGCGGGAGAGGGCTTGAGCATCGCGGGCAACATCTTCCGGCAAGAATTTTAGGGCCACAAATCGGCGGAGCCGCGTGTCCTCCGCCTTATAGACGACTCCCATGCCGCCGCCCCCAAGTTTTTCGACAATGCGGTAGTGCGAGATGGTTTGGCCGATCATTTGGGAGTTGCCCGCGTCCGGGTCGCTTCATCTTACGGACGGCGCATCCGCGAGTCAACGAATCACAGGGTTAGCGGATAGCACACTTCGAAACGACACAGGAACGATTTCCTTTCAGCTCACTTCTCGAACGGAGGCACCGACCCGCTCGGGATCGGCAGCGTCACGCTGACTGGCAAGAGCTACCTGATCACCGCCAACACCTGCGGCGCCTACGTCGCGCCCGGCAGCAACTGCACCATCTCGGTAGCTTTTAAACCGAAAGCCACGGGAACCCAAACGGGTTCGGTCGTAATCAAGAACTTCAATCCCGCTGGCCCGTTGACTGTTTCACTGACAGGAGTGGGCGACTAGAATGCCACTGGAGCGCGGGCTTAAAGAGCGTACCCCGCATCGTCGCCCGCACGTGGAAAGCATCAACAATCGCAGTTGTCGGGCGCAAATTGGCGGTCAGACTGATGGGCGCTTCGAGTTCGTGGAATGTCTTTGAGGTGTGAACAAAAAACCCTCTCCCCAGCAATCGGGGAGAGGGCCGTTGCAAACGAAACGTGTTTTAGTCGCCGTCGTCATCCTTGTCCGGTGCCGCGCGATTGAAATCGCTCGCGGGGCGAACCGTATTCTCGCCGGGATAGGGGCGAGTAAAGCCGGTGGATTCGTACCAGTTCAGGTGGTTAACGGCGTCCGGGTCTTCGGAGTCTGGCTTTTGGTACTTGCCAGCGAAGATCTCCGTCTTCTTCGCCATCCATCCAGCCCGCAGAGCCTGAACCTTCGGGCCCTCTTTCACTGTGGACTGCGCCTTGGACTGACCCTTGACCACGTTCGCAGAACACGAGGGCGGGAGGGTCTGTGTTGGAGTCTGGGAAACACCATAGGTCAGCGGCACTCCCGCTGCCACGGGTGTCCAGGGCAGGAAGTTGTCTGCCGGTGGATTATCGAGGAAGAGCGTACTCATCGGCGAGGCCACAAGGTCGTTCTGGTTCATGGGCTTCATGCCGAGGATCTGCTCGATGGTGCGGGTCATGTTGACCTGCGTGTAGAAGGTGCTGTCAACGTAGGTCGAACCACCGGTACTCTGGATGACAAACGGGCTAATGACATAGCCAGGGCTGCGGTGACCATCGACGTGGTCGACGCCGGTCTGCGCGTCGTCTTCGGTGACGAAGATCACCGACGAGGACCAAATCGGGCTGCTGCTGATGGCCTGGACAAAGCGGCCAAGCGCCAGGTCGTTGTCGGCCTGCATGGCTACCGCGTTCGGCGGACCGCCAGTGTGGTCGGAGCTGATCCACATGAACTCCAACTGGGGAACCGTACCCTTCGCCACGTCATTCTGGAAGTCTTGATTCCAGATATCGAAGCGGAACTGGTCGGGGATGCCCAAGTCGAATTGTGGGTAGGTCTGATACGTATTGTTAATCAGGTTCGGCAGCGGGGAGTGCGATGCCACCGTGTTGTAGTTGTAGAGCTGGGGTTCGTTGCCAGCCTCGTAACAGGTTATGTCGTTGTAGAAGTCGATCCAAAGCGGTTCGGCAGTCGAACCGTTCGGCTGGTTGAACGAGTTGTATTCGATGTACTCGCCGTAGTTCTTAAACGAGACTTTGTACTTGGCAGCCTGATCCCACAGATGGCCGGCCTTCTGGTAGGCAAGCGCCTCGCCGCCGTTGGAGGGGTAGTCGCGCAGCCAGTCCGGCGACTGGATATCGTCGGAGTAAGGAGCCATGGCCTGTGTGATCCAGTTGTGACCGTCAGCCGACTGGCGGCTCGGGTTGTAGTAGTTGTCCAGCAGCGGGAAGCGCTGCACGATCGCGTGCGCGTTGGGTGTTACAACGGGGTAAGGTGTGTAGGTCGAGTTGATGCCGAAGGTTGCCAGGGTGGCATCACCGTTGCCGGCAGTTACGTCGCCCAGGATCTGATCGTAAGTTCGGTTTTCGCGGATGATCAGGAAGACGTGCTTGATCAGCGAAGGCGCACCGATGTTAGCTGGGATCGCGACCGGGGGAGTCGTGCTCTTTCCACCAGAAGCAGACGCAATATTTGTCATCAGATCCCAGTGGTTGTTGTATAGAACCTGCGTCGTCATCTGCGGCAGGTTCATAGTCGCAATGGGAATGATGCTCACGGTGCCGAGGTCCTGGTGGGTGTTAAAGAAGTACACGCCGTATTCTTTAGCGTACGAATTTTCGAACGTATTCGTAGGAGGCGGTGCGACACCGTAGCCCGTGGTGCCAAGGCCTTTGTCGTTGGCAACCAGCAGCTCACCGTCAGTCGAGTCGAACACGACCGAGCTCGGCGCATAGCCGGCCGGGATCAGGCCCAGAACAACTTGGGTGTTCAGGTCGATTACAGCAACCGCATTTGCATTATAGAGCGCCACGTAGGCGTTGTTTGAATTATCGACGGCGATCGCGTTTGGCCCCACGCCGGTGACGAGTCCGCCGGGCACTTTAACCCCCAGCCCACCCAGGAAGGCATCAAGCTCAATCGTCGACGACACCGTATTGGTGTTCGTGTTGATCACCGAGATCGTGTCGTCATAGGCATTGGTGACCAACAGGTAGGTGGTCGACCCACTGGTCCAGAAGGCCATGCCGGTCGGGTGCAGACCGACCGTGATGGTCTTCGTCACTTTGAACGTGGACAGGTTCACGACGGAAATGGTGCCCTCGCTCGTCGCGCCAGTCGGATAGACAGCGACGACCGGGGTACCGTTCGAGTATCCCTGGAAGCTGTTCGCGGTAGGAACCTTTCCAGCCTCGTTGGCAACGTAGGCAAAAGTGCCGGCGCTGTTGATCACGATGTTGTTCGGGACCTGACCGACGCGGAGCTCCGGACCCTCTACCGGGGTTCCCGTCAGGTTAATGCTGGTGATCGTGTCGTTGTTGTCCAGCACTACGTAAGCGGTGTTGCCATTCGGCGTCACCGCGATGCCCATCGGATAGGAAGTCGGCGCACCATCTGACACAAGCGAGACGGTCTGGCCGCAGGGGATTTCAATGCTGCCGGTGGTCCCCGGAGGGCTGCCGGACGGGGGTGCCTTGGCAGTGTTGAACGGAGCAACCCACGGATAGCAGGTAACGTGGGTCAGATAGCCGCCGCCGTTGACGTCCAGCGGAACGCTGACATCAGCGTAGTTGGAGAGCAAGCCGGTCGCGTTGACGTTTGCGATGGCAACATAGGCTGGGCCGTAGCCGCCGTCCTGGCTGAAGAGCAGGTACTGACCATTGGGCGTATAGGTGATACCCATGGAGCTACCGCTGTTGGTCTTGGACGGACTGTAGTTCTGCATGACCTGGCCTTGCGTGTAGGTCCCGCCAGCGCAGCCGGCGGTGGCGACGCAGAAGATCGAGACGGATTGCGGAGCGCCCATCTGAAGCACAGCAGCGGTTCCGTTGCCCGTGGGATTGATTGCAATGGCTTTGGCCCGGGTCGTAGTGCTGAGATAGACCTGGGTGCCGGCAGGGGTGATGATCGTGCCGTCGCTGACGACCCACGGGTCGGACAAGGGCGCGGCGAAGGTCGGGCCAGTGGTCGCGTTCGTGTTCTCGCCGGGCGCGTAGGTCGGGAACTCTTGGGACTGCGCGAGCGCCAAAACGCTCAGAGCCGCTGCCATTGCCAGGACAACAAGCATCCGTAGACAATTAATACGAGCTGTTTTTCGTGACATATACACAGTTCTCCTCATTGATTTTTCCTCACACAACTGAGATCGGTTTGGTGCGACATTAAGTGGAGAGGCATTTGGGGCGGAACTACTATCAGGGATAATAGATAGTCGGCAAGGGTTACCGGCTTATTACGGTACTGTGAAGATAGGGTGAAACTTCTGTTACAGAGATTGAACTTCTCTCGCGGATTGTGGAGCGCAGAGTTAGATCTTAAGCAGAAAGTTGGTTAAGCAGAGTCTGTTTCGTGGACGTTGTCTTCGTCCACCTGGGTAGTCACTTTGTCGAGGCAAATCGTTCCGTAGAAGTCGGAGTCCACGGGCGTCGTGCCAGCCAACTATTACGAACTCAGAGCTTATTCAGTCCGTCGAGCGCCGCCACCTTATAAGCTTCCGCCAGTGTGGGATAGTTGAACACTGTGTCGCGAAAGTATTCGATCGTCGCACCCATCGTCAACACTGCTTGCCCAATGTGAACGATCTCTGCCGCCCGATCCCCAATAATGTGTACGCCCAGCAACTTCAGAGTATCCGGATCGAACAGAATCTTCAGCAAGCCCTGATCGTCACCCAGCATCTGCCCTTTCGCCAGCTCCGAGTAGCGCGCCAGTCCGCTCTCGTAGGGAGTCCGGTTGCGGGTCAGCTCTTCCTCGGTAGCGCCCACCATCGAAATTTCAGGAATGGTGTAAATGCCATACGGAATCAGGTTCGGCAGCAATCGGCTAGGCTTGCCGAACATGTGGCAACCCGCCAGACGCCCTTGCTCCATCGAAGTGCTGGCCAGCGCGGGAAACCCAATCACATCGCCGGCCGCGTATATGTGGGGCACCGCGGTCTGAAAATGTTCGTTCACTGCCAGTTTGCCGCGTCCGTCGGCCGTCAAACCCGCTGCCTCGATCGTCAGCTTGTCGCTGTTCGCCTGCCTCCCGATCGTGTACAGCAACGCCTGTCCACGAACTTTCTTTCCACTCTCCAAAGACGCAAAAACCTTGTCCCGTTCTGCGTCAAAGCCCACCGACACCACTTTCTCCCCGAGGCGAAAGACCGTTCCCAATTGCCGCAACTGAAAACATAGACTTTCGATAATCTCGCGATCCACAAAATCCAGCAGCATAGGCCGTTGGTCGAGCAGGGTCACCTTCACCCCGAGCGCCGTAAACATCGACGCATATTCCAAGCCAATAATCCCCGCGCCCACCACAATCAACTCGCGCGGTATTTCCTCCAGGCAATGCACCTGATCCGAATCGAAAATGCGCCTCCCGTCCACCGAAATCCCCTCGATGTGCGAAGGCCGCGTGCCGCAGGCGATCAGGATCTTGTCCCCCCGAATCAACTGCACTCCGTCTTCATTCACAATCTCGATCGTATGCGCATCGGCAAAGTGGGCATCTCCTTCGAGCGCGGTTACATAATTCCGCCGTAACTGCGCCTTGATCACGTCCACTTCCCGCGTCATCACCGCATTCGCCCGAAGCACCAGGTCCGACATCATGATCCGATCCTTCACGACGTAGCCGCGCCCGTAGAACGATCGTTGCCGCAAGCCGCTTAGATAAAGTACCGCCTCTCGCAGAACCTTACTCGGTATCGTACCCGTATGGACACATACGCCTCCCATCGTGAGGCGCCGGTCGATGATCGCGACCTTCTTGCGCATTTTCGCCGCGCAAATCGCGCCCTTCTGTCCCGCTGGACCGCTGCCGATCACTACCAGATCGTATTCATTGGTCTGCATAAGTCCCCGCCGCAACTAGAAACTACCACTTCTCTAGTTCCATGCCAAAAGTACTTTCGCTTTACAGTTTAAAATCGAATGTCCTTTGACTACAGCATCGGTCAGCCGTAATGCAGTCGTCAAAAACGGTTTTGTGGCCGGGCGAAAGCCCGGCCTTTTCTGTCCAACCGGTGCCGACGATCCAACAACCGATCATCGCGACGACACCGTTCCGGTGCACTGCTAGTGGCTAGCAGCCACCGCCTATCGGTTAGTATGTTGGAAGTAGTATGGCTAGAGCATCGAGGATATCGCCTCTTGTCTTCTCCAACCAATGCTGCCACGTTCGATTCGCCCCTGCCATTGCGTGTTGAAGCGCTGGTCAAACGCTTCGGCAAGGCAACTGCCGTCGACGGCGTGTCTCTCGAACTGCGGAGCGCGGAATGTTTGGGGTTGCTCGGACCCAATGGTGCCGGTAAGAGCACGTTGATTCGCAGCATCGTTGGCCGCGTCATTCCTGACTCAGGCACGATCACGGTATTTGGCGCACCCGCAGATTCCGCGGCAGCGCGCAAAGCACTGGGGTGGATTCCGCAGGAAATTGCGCTCTACCCGCGTCTCACCTGCCGCGAGAACCTGCAATCGTTCGGTCGTTATCACGGGCTCGGAGGTGCGACTCTCGCGCAGATGATCGCGCGGTGCCTCGACTGGTCAATGCTTACCGACCGAGCCGACGAACTCGTCAGAAATCTTTCGGGAGGAATGAAGCGCCGCCTCAATATGGCAGCCGGGCTCATTCATCAGCCCAAACTCGTCCTCATGGATGAGCCCACCGTGGGCGTCGACCCGCAGTCGCGCAATCACATTTTTGAAATGATCGAGAAGGTACGCGGCGAAGGCATGTCGATCATTTACACCACGCACTACATGGAAGAAGCCGAACGTCTGTGCGACCGCATCGCGATCGTCGATCATGGCAAAATCATCGCTCAAGGCACCAACGGCGACCTCGTCCGGAACGCATTTGGTACGCGCAGCCAGGTTCTGGCGCACTTTGCCGGCTCGCCCGACAGCGTCATTCCCTGGGTCATCGCGCGCGGAGGTCACACAATCGATGGAATTGCGCAATTCACGATTGCGCATCCGGTTGAGATTGCGAGCCTGCTCGAGGATTCAGCAAGGGCCGGACTCGAACTGATTGATGTATCGCTTCGCAAGCCGAATCTCGAATCGGTCTTCCTGCATTTGACCGGAAGGGAGATGCGCGATTGATATTTGCCATCGTTCGCACTGCCATGGTCTCCCTTCGCCGCGACCGCGGCGCTCTCGCGCTGAGTTTCATTCTGCCGGTGGTCTTCTTCAGCATCTTCGCCGTCATTTTCGGCGGGCACCGCGACAGCACTCCCAAGATCAGCGTGATTATTGTCGATGAAGACCACAGCCGCGCATCGCAGCGACTCGTAAAGGGTTTCGAGAGTGAGGGCTCGCTGACCGTGAAGACTCGTCCCGCGCCCGTGAAAGCCACCGAGCAACCCGAATACACGACGACCACCGCCGAAGCAGCGGTCAAAGCAGGAAGGGCGCCCGTCGCCCTGATCATCCCCCACGGCTTCGGCGACAACCCGATTTCGTTCGGTCCCGCAGCGACTGGTCGTCCTACAATCACACTGCTTGAAGACAGCAGCGACATGATTGCGCCCCAGGTGATCGCCGGTCTTCTCCAGAAAGTTGCGATGACCTCGATGCCCGACATCATGGCTGAACAGGGCTCAAGGTATTTTGATCAGTTTGCCGGCGGCCTCACTCAAGAACAGCGCGAAAGAGTGGATTCGGGTCTGCGTTCGCTGCGCGAGCGGGAAGAGAGCGGCGCAACCACGGCCGCGTCCAGCGCCAATGGAGGAATCATCGCCGTCACCACTCGCGCGGTCGTCGGCGAGAACAAGAATAATCCCATGGTTTCGTTCTATGCAGCCGCGATCGGCGTGATGTTCCTGCTCTTCACGGCGAGTGGCGCGGCTGGCGCGCTCTTGGATGAAGTGGAGAGCGGAACGCTCGACCGCGTCCTGAGTTCACGCGTCACCATGACCACCCTGATGTTAGGTAAGCTGATTTACAACTCGCTGCTCGCTTTCTTACAACTCGTGGTGATGTTCCTGTGGGGCTGGGCCGTTTTCAAACTCGATTTCTGGTCGCATATTCCCGGTTTCGTCGTCATGGGAGGATTCACCGCTCTTGCGGTGGCCGCCTTTGGCCTCCTGTTGGCCAGCATTTGCCGCACGCGTGCGCAATTAGGCGCGCTTTCGACCCTCGTAATCTTGATCATGTCCTCGATTGGGGGAAGCATGTTCCCCCGCTTCCTCATGTCAGAGGCGATGCAAAAAGCAGGCTTGTTCACCATCAACGCCTGGGCCATCGACGGATTCACCAAAATCTTCTGGCGCGACGAGCCGATCTCTCATCTCTGGCCACAGGTTCTGGTTCTCACAGGGATTGCCCTCGTTCTCTTCGCCATCGCCCGCAGAGTGGCGCGGCGATGGGAGTACGCGTAGCCGGCGGTATTCGCTGAACGACCGTCAGTATTTTTCGAGGGCTGGGAAGTTGGTTGTAGATCGCGCGGCAATCTCGAAGGCACGTTCGTAAAATTCCCGACGCCACCAGGGCTCAAATGGGCGGTGTTGTCTACTTTCAAGGCAGGGACTAGAATGAGTTGGTGCGTTGGACACTTCCGCGCTCGGCGGAGTGGTTTGGACACTGGAATGGACACCGCTCTGGTGTAAATTGCTGGTGGAGTTTGGGTTACAAAGTTGGGCGCTTAACTCAGCGGTAGAGTGCCATCCTCACACGGTGGAAGTCGTAGGTTCAAATCCTACAGCGCCCACCATCTTTCAATACGTTACGATGCTTTCCGTGCTGTTTCCGTGCCGTTGAAAGCTAACCTCGTGACTTTGTCACTAGCTACCACCTCTTCATTTGTCACGATGTCCCCGTAGTGGTTCATGGTGGTTGTAATCGAAGCATGACGCATCAACTTTTGTTGAACCGCTATCGAAGTCCCCACGCTTAGGGTGCATTAGGTCCTTGTTAATCTCGATGACTTTTCAATACCCACAGGCGAAGTAGCTAACGAGGATTGTAGGAGGAAAGCGAACAAGTCTTCAAAATCGATCAGAGTGCTGCTAATGGACAGATCTTGCATGTGGACTATTCTTAACGTAGCGATAAAACCGAGCACATCCTCGACTATCTCTTTCTCAAAATCTCCGCTGCCTTTGACCTTGGTTTTCGGCGCGGCTCGAAAAAAGTCGGCGATTCGGTACTGCCTCTCGCAGCGCTACTACCAACTTGCTCGCGAGGTTTGAGGATAGTGATCAATTTCAGATCAGACCCTTGCGGATCTTACGAAGGAACTCTTCGGCATCGGCTCGCGCTTTCTCCATCATCTTTGAACTCTTGCCGTATTCGACTTCCGCTTCATGAAGTACAAGGTCAATCGCGACCTTCGGTGTATACCCTCTCTTTATGAGCAGCCGGGCACGATCCGCGAAAACGGTGTCAGCGTCACGCGTTACTTCCGGTTTCGCCTCGGGAGCGCCACTCGTGGCTGCGCACTTATGCTCGCGAAATTTCGCGTCGGCCAACCGGTCGTACGCGACCTTTGCTTCCGCTCCGCTCATGAGTGTGGGAACGGGGAATCTCCATTGACAGTTCGAGCAGGCCCACCCTGTTACTTCACCGTCGGCCCAGATCAAGTAGCGCAGCATATCGCAACGTCAACATGTTACTCCAATAACTGCCGCGACGAGACTGCTGATCGAACCATCGTTTGCACTACTCGTAGGAGGAATAACAGTATTTGGGAAGGTCGCGAGTTCCACTCGTGCCGCTGACTTGGCGGAAATACCATCCTTGTGGAACGCCCCATACCCCGCACGGACTCCGCCCGTTTCCTCAACTCACTAATAAGGATCGTGTGGAGCGGACACTCCTGTCCGCTGCCTTTGACCTTGGTTTTCGGCGCGACCCGGGGGAAAGTCAACGGGGGACCCGCCGCAGCCCACCAGCAGCGGTGGAATCAGACGCTTTTCCCGGCAGCATCCACCAGATTCAAACCGCGTTTCGCAATGCGGCGCCTCCATTCACGCCTTCGCCTTCGTGCATGCAGCGGATTTTCGACCACTGCCAACTTCGGAATCCGTACATTGCTCCGGATATTTCCGAGTGATGCGGTTGTATGTCCTGCTGCCTGGTTCGCGATGCACTAAGGGCACATTGACTGGAATTCGGTTCGAACGTAAATTGCCTGTCAACGCTTGGCACCGATTGATGCATTGATCTAGCGACATAATCCGGTGGCGTTGATCCATCGCCTTGGTCGACGGCATTGATCGACGGCATTGATCAGTAGCATTGATCGAGTGCCACAACGTTTTCCTGAACCCTCCGCACTTCTCGCGGAGGCTACCAACCTCGGGCCTCTAAGTCCCTTGGCGCAAGTGTGCTTGATCGACAGGACCGCGATGCTGGTCGTGCGCGGCTCTGTGCTCGATCGAGTGTTGTGTGGGCACGTCGCCATCGTCTCTTTAAATCGACAGCGTACGCCGTAGTGTGTCTGGCCGACCAAGGAGAATAAAAATGAAGAGACGGAATGCAGTTAGCCTGGTTTTGACTTTCACCCTTTCACTTTCAATTGGAGCGCGGGCGCAACAGGATCCTGGCCCGCGGCCCGGCCCGGCTAGTGCAGGCGGGCCGTATCCTACTCTCAATGCCAACGAACAGAATTTCTTCAGTCAGGCGTTTCTGCGGTTCCAGGAGGTGGACTCGGTCTCCGGAACGATTGAGAAGGGGGTCGGCTTGGGGCCCACGTTCAACGGCAACAGCTGCGCCATGTGCCATGCGCAGCCCATCATTGGCGGCGCCAGCCCGGGCTTGACCAGTCCGCAGAATCCGGTTCCGAATCCTCAGGTAGCTCTCGCTACGTTGGATGGAGCCACCAACACGGTGCCCGCGTTTATCACAACCAATGGTCCAGTGCGGGAGGCGCGTTTCATCCGCAGCGCGAATGGTTCACCGGACGGCGGCGTTCACGGCCTCTATACGGTTGCCGGTCGCAGCGACGCGCCCGGATGCACTCTGGCACAACCGAATTTTGCCCAGCAACTCGGCGCCAACAATGTAATTTTCCGCGTTCCGGCTCCTCTCTTTGGGTTGGGACTGGTGGAGAACACTCCCGACGCAACCTTGCTGGCTAACTTGGCTGCCACGCAATCCGCACGCTCGAAACTCGGCATCGGCGGGTCATTCAATACCAGCGGCAACGACGGTACGATTACGCGCTTTGGGTGGAAAGCACAGAACAAGTCGTTGCTGATGTTTTCCGGCGAAGCCTACAACGTGGAGCAGGGCGTCTCGAACGAACTGTTTCCGAATGAACGGAGCGCGGTACCCGGCTGTGTCTTCAATGGGACGCCCGAGGATGCAAGTAACATGCTGAACGGCAACTCCCAAAGTCCGAATTACAACACGCCCATCGGGACGATATCGGAGATGTCGTCGGACCTCGTTAATTTCGCGGCGTTCGCGCGACTTTCAGCGCCCGCCACGCCCGCGCCTCCAACCCAATCGACCATCAATGGCTCGAACCTGTTTAATAGTATCGGCTGCGCTCTTTGCCATTCTCCGTCGCTGACGGCGGGCGCGTCTCCGTATACCGGCATGGGCGGAATAACCTACCAGCCGTATTCCGACTTTGCGCTTCACCACATGGGTGGAGGCCTGGCGGACGGAATCAGTCAAGGCGCGGCCGGGCCCGATCAGTTCCGCACGGCTCCATTGTGGGGTGTTGGCCAGCGGCTGTTTTTTCTGCATGACGGCCGTACATCTGATTTGCTCCAGGCCATCACCGACCATGCCGATTCTGGCAACTGCCGCGAGCACCGGAACTGTGGTTCGGAAGCCGACGGCGTGATTCACAACTTCACGACACTGACCCCTTCGCAGGTTCAGGACCTTCTGAATTTTTTGCGATCGCTGTAAAGCAACGGCGAGCTGCGAGCTACGATCTGCGGGCGGCGAGCGAACACCGTCGATCGCATGTTGACCAACGTTCGTGGCTCGTACCTCGCGGCTCGTAGCTCATCGCAGGTAAAGGAACGCAGCCGCTTATTCAACAACTAGTGTGGCGTCCCATAAATTCGCGTGATAACTAGGTTTGCTTTGAAAGGGTGCGGCTTCAGCCGCGCCGTAATCCGAGCCAAGAAACACGGGCTTTAGCCCCCGAGGGAAATGGATTCGTCCCGAAAGGCGCGCCAGACTTAGTCCATGTGTTTCCGGAACACAACAACTCGCTTCTTAGCTCCGCCGCGCGTGAAATGCTAAGATTTCCCGCATGCCTCTGCGCAGGAAAATCAAGCAGGCCACCCAGGCGACGGGAAAGCACGTCCGGGAAAAAGCTCACGGCCGTAAGGGCGAATCGCGCACCACGGCGGAACTCGTCATCATCACCGGCATGAGCGGGTCGGGGAAAGCTTCAGCTCTGAAGGCCTTCGAAGACCTGGGTTACTACTGCGTCGATAATCTGCCGGTGGAGCTGATTCCGCGCTTCGCCGAACTGGCGCTGACGTCTGGCGAGATTCCGCGGACGGCCTTGGTCGTGGATGTGCGCGAGGGGTCGCAACTGGAAAAGCTGCCGGCAATTCTGAAGTCCGTGAAGCGGATGATCGCCACGCGGGTGATTTATCTGGAAGCGAGCGATGAGGCGTTACTGCGCCGCTATAGCGAGACGCGGAGGCCGCATCCGTTGGGGACTGGCACCACAGTGCGGGCCTCGCTCGGCACCGAGCGGCTCCATTTGCGATCGATTCGGAAGCTCGCTGACCTCGTGATCGACACCTCCAAATTCAATGTCCACGAACTGCGCGCCCACTTGACCGACCGCTTCAAACAGCACTCCGGCAGCCATCAGACGATTCTTGTTTCCTGCGTTAGTTTTGGATACAAGCACGGCCTGCCGGACGACGCCGATCTCGTATTTGATGTGCGCTTTCTGCCCAACCCTCACTTCGTGCCCGAGTTTCGCGCGCTGACAGGGCGCGATCCGCGCGTCGCGAAATACATCCGATCGTTTCCGCAGACGCAGGAGTTTATTAGCCGCATCTCCGAGCTGCTGATTTACTTGCTGCCGCATTACATTCGCGAGGGCAAAAGCTACCTCACCATCAGCTTCGGATGTACCGGAGGACAGCATCGATCGGTAATGATCGCGGAAGATGTGAATCAGCGGCTGCGCAAAGCGGGATACAAGGTGAAGGTCGTCCATCGGGACAGCCCGAAGTGATTGGCCGACATGATTGGCCGGATATGTTGTTTGGGGACGAAGCTCCGCCCCGTCTGGGCGGGTGAAAAGTTTGCTGAACCACTCTGCATTCCTGCACGAACGGGAAGGGCACGAGTTCCACTCGTGCTGTAACTGCCACCAAATCGGCGGCGGCTTCCAGCCGCTGGGGAACTTTTTTCAGCACTCTATGAAGCCGCTTCCACGTTGTTTGCACCGAAATCGCATGTAGAATTGGCGTTACCACGCATGGCAACCTCTATAGTGGCGGACGCGAAGGGTGCGGGAGCTCCGGCGAAGGCGCGTTCGCATCGTCCCATTGCCCGCCTGCTGCACTACGTACTGCCTTACTGGTGGCAGGTTCTCGCGTCCGTGACGCTGATGGCGCTGGTCGGGCTCCTCGATGCCGGGCGAGTGCTGCTGATTGGTCCGATTTTTGATAGCGTCTTGAAGCCAGATTCCCAGGACAAAACTATTCGGCTGTTCAAATTGCCGGGCAGCGAACGTTTTCTTGATCTCCAACAATTGGTTCCATCCCACTTCCACAATCCCTGGACGATGGTTGCCTTCGCCCTGGTAACAGCCACTGTATTGAAAGGGATCTTCGATTACGTAGGAACTCTTCTCGTAAACTATGCCGGCTTTGGCATGATCACCGACTTGCGCGACGATTTATATAACGCCATCCTGCGGAGTTCGGCGGCATTTTTTACCAAACACACCACCGGCACATTGCTCTCGACCATCATCAACGATATCGAGAAGGTGCAGTACGCGATGTCGAGTGTCTTGGCGGAATTCCTGCAGCAGTTTTTTACCTTCGTATTTGTTGCGGCCGTGGTGGTTCGGCTCGGAGGAAAGCTGGCATGGGTGTTGCTGCTCTTCGTTCCTGTGATTCTGTATTCGTCGAGAAAGATCGGCCGCCAAGTCCGCAGCACAACGCGGGGCGGCCAGGATAAGCTCGCCGAGATCCAGAACATTCTGCACGAGACCATTACCGGCAACCGGATCGTCAAGGCATTCGGCATGGAAAACTGGGAGGTGGGCCGCTTCCGCGCCGCCGCGCGACGACTGTTCCGCGCGAACCTGCGGCTGGTAGCGGCATTTGCCATCAGCTCTCCGCTCATGGATATTCTAGGCTCGATCGCCATTGCGCTCTTGATACTGATGGGCAGGAACCAGATTAATCACCACATTTTCACGGCGGGAACATTCTTGGCTTTCATCGTTGCCGTGTTCAAGCTGTACGAGCCGGTCCGCAAGTTCGCTCAGTTCAATAACAATTTTCAGCAGGCGGTTGGAGCATCGTCAGAAATTTTCCGATTCATGGATGTGGAAGACGAGGTGCGCGAGAAACCGGCCGCAAAGCGCATGGGAAAATTTGCGCGGGCGATTCGGTTTGCCGACGTGTCCTTCTCCTACTCCCATTCCAATTCCAGTCCCAATGAATACGCAGACGCCGAGGCCGACGATTCGCCGCGCGTGCTGCATGACATCAACCTCGAAGTGAAGGCGGGCGAAGTGCTCGCAGTCGTGGGGTCAAGCGGCGCCGGCAAGAGCACGCTGGTACATTTGATTCCGCGCTTCTTTGACGTCAGCGGTGGGCGCATTCTGATTGACGACAACGATGTCCGCGACGTTACGCTGGAGTCGCTGCGATCGCAGATCGGTATCGTCACCCAGGATACGGTGTTGTTCAACGATACCGTGCGGAATAACATCGCCTACGGGCAGCCACATGTTTCTCAGAAGAAGGTGGAAGAAGCAGCGCGGGCGGCGCGCGCCTATGAATTCATTCGCGGTCTTCCGGAAGGCTACGGCACGATGATCGGGGAGCGCGGAGTGCGTCTTTCGGGCGGGGAGCGGCAGCGCATTGCGATTGCTCGGGCGATCCTCAAAAACGCTCCGATTCTGATTCTGGATGAAGCGACCTCGGCGCTCGACAGCGAATCGGAATCTCTCGTGCAATCGGCACTGCAAAATCTGATGACTGGGCGTACTGTGTTTGTCATTGCGCACCGGCTTTCGACAGTGCGCCGCGCTGATCGGATCGTGGTGCTGGAGAACGGCACCATCAGCGACATTGGCGCGCACGAAGAATTGATGCAAAAATTGGGTACGTACCGGCGGCTTTACGAGTTACAGTTTGCGGAAGCATCGCCTACGTAGGGACAGCCCAAGTCGGCGGTCCTACGTGATTTGAGACGAACTTTATGACACTTCGCTCCATGACGGGATTTGCCCAGGTCAAAGGGCAGGTCAATGCTCAGTTGGCGTTTGCCCTGTCGCTGAAATCGGTGAATCATCGTTTTCTCGATCTCCACTTCCGGCTGCCCTCGGACACCGACGCGCTGGAGATGAAGTTGCGCCGGATGCTGAAAGAAAAAATGGCTCGTGGCCACGTGGAAGTCATCCTGAACCTGGATCGCTCCGGCACCAACGGAGTAAGTCTGAATCGGCAACTGATCGCCGGCTATGTGGAAGCGTTTCGCGCCGCAGCCGCTGAATTTAGGGTTGCCGGCGAGCCCGATCTGAACGTGGTTTTGCGGATGCCCGGCGGCTGATTTCGGCGCCGAAAAATCGGGAGACGAACTGGAAACCGCGGTCATGGCGCGGGTGGAGGAAGCGCTCTCTCGACTGAACGAAATGCGTGAACTGGAGGGCCGCAGCATCAGCACCGAGCTGCGCGCACGCATGGCGAATCTGGAAAAGGCAGCAGCCGGGGTAGAGGCCCACCGCAGCACGATTCTGCGCAGCTATTCCGAACGCTTGCAATCGCGCATGTAGAGGTGCTCGGCGCCCAGGTCGACAAAGAGAGGGTCTTGCAGGAAGTAGCCGTGCTGGTGGATCGCAGCACATTCAAGAAGAACTCGTACGGCTGAATGCGCATGTGAAGCATTTCCTTGGCTTGCTCGATCACGGCGGCGAAGTCGGCAAGAAGATGGACTTCCTGTTGCAGGGAATGAACCGCGAAGCCAATACGATGCTTTCCAAAACTTCAGGCCTGGCCGGCGAGGCCTTGAAGGTTACCGAGATGGGTCTGCTCATGAAGTCTGAGATCGAGAAATCGCGGGAGCAGGTGCAGAACCTGGAATGAGCATCGTCTACATTGTTTCCGCGCCATCCGGTTCCGGGAAATCTACCCTGGTGAACGAACTGTTCAAAATGGTGAGCCACCTGGATTTCTCGATCTCCTATACCACGCGCCCGCCGCGCGGTAGCGAGCAGAATGGCAAGGAATATTTCTTCGTGTCGCAGGAGGAGTTTGAAGCCATGATCGCGGCCGATGAGTTTCTGGAGTATGCCACCGTGTTCGGAAATTACTACGGTACGGCGCGACGCTTTCTGCGCGACGCGGAAAACCGAAGTAACGACCTGTTACTGGACATCGATGTACAGGGAGCGAGTAAGATGAAAAAGAAGATTCCAGAAGCGGTGAGTATCTTTATTCTTCCCCCCGACCGGGAGAAGCTGGAGTGGCGGCTGGAACCGGGGCCTGGATTCGGAGCAGGTCATCCGTCGCCGCTTGGACACGGCGCGCCGGAAGATGAGAATTACTCGAGATACGACTACATTTTAGTTAACAACCTGCTGGAGCAATCAGCCGACCAACTAAAGGACATTGTTCTTTCGGAACGGTTGCAGCGAAGCGGGGCAGTACCTTCCGGTGAGGAAGCGCAGCTGGTGGCGATCGCACAAGCTTGTCGTCTGGAACAGGCCCGTGAGAGGGTGCAGCCGATTCTGGACTCGTTTCACCCATAGGTGTGAAGCACACATGTAGTTTTGGGGAAGAGTATGAAGCTGGTAGAAGGGTTCGACAGCAACTATCGCGACACCCTGGTCGCGGCAAGGCGGGCACGGCAACTGCAAGGCGGCGCGCCGCCGGTGATCGATACCGGATCGCGCAAACCCTGCCGGATTGCTCAGGATGAAATCAAAGCTGGCAAAGTAAAATGGCTGATCTCGGAGATCCCGAAATTGCCGGTCGTAGCCGCAACCGAAACTCTGAACAAGGTATTCGCGGAAGACGCATAGTTTGCGAAGACACATTTGGGAGACGCGTTTGGATGGCGCAGCGCTTTAGCGCCCGCGATCGCCGGCACTCGAACTGGTCTCAACGATAGCCTGGGAAACGATAAGCCTGGGGAAGGGCACGGCTTTAGCCGTGCCGCTAAGAACCGCAACAACTGCGGGATTTAGCCCCTGAGGGCCGTCTGCCGTCAGCGCCCTGTGAATCTCGCGCCCGTCGGCAGCATCAATTCTGTGGGCGGCGGTGGCTCGCGATCGTAGACACCACCGCCTGCTTCCTCCTATGAAAATTGCCCTGGGTGTTTCCGGTGGGATCGCGGCTTATAAGGCGGCGGAAATCGTGCGCCTTCTCCAGGACCGCGGCATTCGTGTGCAAGTCGTCATGACGCGGGCGGCCCATGACTTTATTAGTCCACCGACCTTCGCGGCACTCTCCGGAGAAAAGGTAATCACCGATATGTTCGCCTCTGGTTCCGGAGCAGAGTCGGCGAATGTCGAATCCGCCATCGAGCATATTGCCATTGCGCAGGCCATCGATGCCCTGCTGGTCGCACCCGCCACGGCTGATGTGCTGGCCCGGTTCGCGCAGGGGATTGCAAACGACTTCCTCAGCACTCTTTATCTCGCCACCACGGCTCCGGTGGTT
>CAVZPJ010000023.1:0-27200 GCA_963777035.1 uncultured Acidobacteriaceae bacterium
CCACCCCGCATGAAAAGAATAACACAGTGCGGCGAAGCGACGTCAAACTCGCAGACTCTCCTTCACGCCTTAACACGGAGCTCAAGGCTCTCCCTGCGCTTCGGTGTCCAGCATTCCCCGCAGTTCCAGTAGCGCATTGTGCAGCAACGGCAAACAACTCAAACAAACATGGAGCAAGTATTCGCGCTCCTCAACCATCTTTCCGCGACTTGGGCTGCATCGCCGAAACGCTTGCTGATTTCGAATTGCAACTGGCAAACTCGCGACTCTCCTCTGCTCGCCTGCCCGCCTCAGCGACTTAACTTCTTACGTTCGCACGCATCTACAATTTTCTTCGGATCGATCGCTTCCCGATCCACCTGCTCTTCCAGAATTTTGCCGTCTTTCCCGATCAGGAAGTTGACCCGGCGAGCGGCTTTGTATTTGTCGACGTAAACATCATACTCGCGGGTTACTTCCCCGCCCCAGTCACTGAGCAATCGGAATCATTCCGATCTGGTCGGCAAAGGCTTTATTGGCGAAGGGACTGTCCATGCTTACACCCAGAACCTGGGTGTCGGCGGCTTCCAGCTGTTTAAGATTCTGCTGGAAGGCCTTCATTTGCGCGGTTCAACCACCGGTGAAGGCAAAAACGTAAAACGCCACAACGACGTTGCTCTTATCCCGATACTGGCTCAGCGAAACGTCTTTCAGGTCTTTGCCATCGAAGTATTGCAGTTTGAAATCGGGAGCCATGTCCCCGACCTTCAGGTTCATCGGCGCCAGCACGGGCTTGCTTGCCTGAGCCTTGTTGTCCTGCGCTCGTCCGGGCGAACAGAGCAGCGCCGCCAACAGCAGGCCCGTCGCCCACATGATCGAAACACCTTTTCGTTTCACGGCACCTCCAAAAAGACTTCTTCAGCGTATCCTGCGTCCGGGCACGCGGTCAAAGCGTCACACACCTGTGTGATCCCACCCTCAAAACCCTCTGCGGACTCACCGGACTGCGTACAATCACTGTATACCGTGGCAGTCGAACGTTGATCGGATCGGATGAGCCTTCGCACTTTAAACGACATTTTGCAGGTGGTCCGCAAGAACCGGCGCGAACGCGTCATGATGCAAAGGCAGGTTCTGGGTTGGGTGCCGATCTCTTCGACGGAAATTTACCGCAGCGTCGTAGGCGTCGCCCGCGCGTTTGAATCCTGGGGAATTCGCCGAGGCGATCGCATCGCCATCCTCAGCGAAAATCGCCCCGAGTGGACGATCACCGACTTCGCGGCGCTTGCCCTGGGCGCGGTCACCGTGCCCGTTTATGCCGCGCAGACCGCCGAGCAGACCGCATACATCCTCAACGATTCCGGAGCGCGCGTCATCGCCGTCTCCTCCAAGCACCAACTGGAAAAGATACTCACCATCCAACGTCACACGCCGGTCGAGCGAATCATCGTGATGGACGCGGTCGAAACCGCGCATGCCGTCCAGATCCAGACATTGATGCTGCAGGGACCGAGCAGTCCCGATCCCGGATTCGATGCCCGCTCAGCATCCATCCAGCCCGACGATCTTGCCACCATTATTTACACCTCCGGCACCACGGGCACTCCGAAGGGAGCGATGCTTACCCACGGAAATATGGCGTCGAACATCGAGCATTCCATGGGCGCTTTCGGCTTCGGAACAAAAGAGGAAGTTAGCCTGTCATTTCTTCCACTCTCCCACGTGACGGCTCGCCACGTCGATTTCGCGCTGCTCTACCGCGGCGTCGTACTCGCCTATTGTCCTGACATCGCGCATCTCGCCCGCGCGCTCAACGAAGTGCAGCCCAATATTTTTATTGCTGTGCCTCGCGTGTACGAGAAGATCCGGCAACAGGTCATCCTCAAGGCGACGGGCTTTCCGCAGAAAGCCATCTATCGTTGGACGCTGTCCGTAGGACGCGCTAACCGCTCCCAGACTCTTGCCGGCACCGAACCTGAATCTCTCTCCTGGAAAATCGCGAACCATCTAGTCTTTTCTAAAGTGCGCGCCGGAATGGGTGGCAAGGCGGAAGAGTTTATTTCCGGGGGCGCACCGCTCGGCCGCGAATTGGCGGAGTGGTATGCCGACATCGGTATTCCCATCCACGAAGGTTACGGCCTCACGGAGACTTCTCCAGTAATCGCGGTGAACACGCCCGCAGCCCACAAACTGGGCACGGTCGGCAAACCGCTCGCGAATGTCGAGGTGCGAATTGCCGATGATGGCGAGGTGCTCGTACGTGCGCCCTCCGTGTTCAAGGGATATTGGAATCGTCCCGAAGACACCCAGAATGCGTTTGTGAATGGCTGGTTCAAGACCGGCGACATCGGCCATCTCGACGCCGACGGCTACCTTTCCATTACCGATCGCAAGAAAGATCTCATCAAGACTTCCGGTGGAAAATTCATCGCGCCCCAACCCATTGAGAATTCACTCAAGCTCAACCCCATGATCGGAACCGCAGTGGTGATTGGAGACCGGCGAAAGTTTCCCGCAGTGCTCATCGCGCCCCACTTCCCCGTTCTCGAAGATTGGGCGCGAGCCAATCAGGTAGAATTCGATTCCCGTGAAGCCCTCGTCGCCCACGCGAAAGTACAAGCCTTATACGAAGGAATCGTCGACGAAACCAATCAGGGTCTGGCGCGCTTCGAAAAACTGAAACGCGTGCTGGTGGTCGCCGAAGAATTCTCCGCGGCCGATGGAACCATGACCCACACCTTCAAAGTGCGGCGCCGTGGAATCGAAGAGCGGTACAAGAGCTTGATCGAAGAGATGTACGCAAAGGCGGAACTGGAGACGGTTCCGGGGTAGCCCCAGTTATGTCCGGAGTGATGTCCTGAGTTATGTCCTGAGTGATGTCCGGTGGAGCGCCGAGCGTCGCCGCCCCGTCACCACGGACTCGACGACCGAACTGGACCGAGCGAGGCTCCCATAGCTCCGCTCTCTGGTTCCTATCTCGCGATCGCCGTACAACAAAAAGCCGTACAATAAAAACATGACTGACTCTTTCCTTATCGCTGGCAGGCAATTCCGTTCCCGCTTGATCGTGGGGACCGGCAAATACAAGTCTTTTCAGGAAACCGCCCGCGCCCTCGAAGCCAGCGGAGCCGACATGGTGACCGTGGCCGTGCGCCGCGTGAATCTCGACCGCAGCAAGGAATCGCTCCTCGATTACATCGATCCCAATAAATACTTCCTTCTGCCGAACACCGCCGGTTGCTATACCGCCGACGACACCATCCGCACCGCCCGTCTGGCGCGTGAGGTGGGCCTCTCCGACTGGATCAAGCTCGAAGTAATCGGCGACCAGGCAACCCTCTATCCAGACGTGCAAGCCACGCTCGAGGCCACAGCCGTGCTCGCAAAAGAAGGATTCACCGTACTGGCCTACACGTCCGACGACATCGTCTTCGCCAAACGACTGGTAGACGCGGGAGCCGCGGCTGTTATGCCGCTGGGCGCTCCCATCGGCAGCGGCCTCGGTATTCAGAACACCGCCAACCTGAAAATTCTGCGCGAACTGATCACGGGAGTTCCGCTGATTGTAGACGCGGGCGTGGGCACAGCCTCCGATGCGGCCATTGCCATGGAATTAGGCTACGACGCCGTCCTGATGAACACCGGCATCGCCGGCGCCCAGGAACCGGTCCTGATGGCCGAAGCCATGAAACACGCCGTGCTGGCCGGACGACAAGCATACCTCGCAGGCCGAATGCCCAAGAAACTCTATGCCACCGCCAGTTCGCCGCTCGAAGGTGTCGTGCGTTAGATGTGCGTTGGGCAGCCAAGAATGAACAAGAAAATGTCTGCCTTATTGCAAAGGGCGGGTCTCAGGTGGCCGGTCGAGGCACTCACTATTTCGAGGCCGCTCCCGGCTTTGGAAATCTTTGAAGACTGTGTCCTGCTCAAGGATCAGTGGGATCCGAACAAGCACGTGAAGATCGCAGAGTGTTTTGATAGAACTGGATTTGAGTGCTTCATCAACCACGTACACCTCCCTTTCGATGGAACGAATCAAACCCTTATCTCATGTCTGGAGTATGTGGCGACGCTGCAGCAAACCTTGATGCCCCTAACAGACCGCCGGTTTCGTGTAATTGTTTCGCTATCGGAGGACGACGAATCCCCCAAATTTGCCTGCACGGTGCGCTTTCACCAGATTAGACCTGGAGAAGACTGGATTGAGGAGGATATCGAAGGATACAAATCCGAAGCCATGCTCGTCTTCGATGTCCCGAGTCTACCCCAGCCGTCCTTGGAAGCCTAACGCGCAATCTGCACTGCAGAAACATCGGGCGGCCTTGCGGCCGCCCGTTTTTCATCTGTTGAAATGTTTAGCTCCTACAGCATCTTCACGCTATCCACGTGCATCTTGTCCCCGTCGATGTGTCCAGTCACGGCAACATGATGTCCCAGGTGATCCTTAACCGCGTCGGGATTATCGACCATTAACACCTTCTGGTCTTTGTCCGTAACCACCACCGGACTGGCACCCGCCGCAATGCACTTCTTCGTGCACTCCTCCGCTTTCGCGTTCGCTCCCTTGGCACCGCACTTGGAATCGCTGATCCAGCCATTTACCGTCTGGGTATCGCCGGCAAACGACACCGATACAACCGATACCAGCAGCGCGCTGGCAAGTAACAACCAGAGAAATTTCCGCATGTCAACCTCCTTCAGATTCGTTCCCCACACGTAGTGCGACCCCCAGAACTTTATCACAAGAGGAGCCGGGTCTGAAAAGCGACCCTGCAATGCAATTCGCCGAGGGTGAAGCCGTCGTGCCCTTCACGACCCGCGTAGGGACGGACGCATTCGTCCGTCCCACTGAGCGCAGCTCGGTCGAGCTATTAGGTGGCGCAGCGGATAACAGCCGCGATCAGGAGCCGGTGGATTCTATTCTGGAGCCCTCTGGTCAGGAATGCCAATCTGCCTCAACATTCGATCCCTAGTTCTGCGCCCGCCCTGTACTCGCCTTCCGCGGAGGATCAGGAGCCACCAGCACAAACTCTCCCGGCCGTGTGTATCGCAGTTGCTCCCGAGCCTCCTTCTCAATGGCTGCCGGGTCCGACTTTAACGATCGAATCTGATCCACGTGCTGATTGTTTTCCTTCTGCAGGCGTTCCACCTCACTCTGCAGCGCTTGCATCTCAGCTCGCTTCTGCCGGTATATGACCATGCCATTGCTTCCGTACATGGCATGCAACAATACTCCAACAATAAGGATCACGGCCGCCGCCGTTCCCAGACGCCGCCATTCCAGCGCCAGCCACGACCACACCGGTCGCGTGCGCTCAATCCAGCGCGCCGCCAGCGCCGCCAGCGCCTCCGCTCGAGGAGCCTGATCCTTCGCCTGCTCCACCGCTTGATCAATTGCCGCACGCAGCCCTTCCTCCCCACCGGGGAGTATGTGCCTGCGCGACGGTGCTCCTAGTCGAAGATCCATGCTTTCGCTGCCGTACTCAACTTTGTAGGCTGTTCCCCTGCTGCGCGCTTCGCTGTACACGCGCACCACCGGTTCCATCCCCAAGAACAAGTTTGAGCCCGTCCGTCTTCACCGCGCGTGCAACTTTTGTGCCATGAAACTCGCTCGGATCGCGACGTAACTTCTCAGTAAACTTCTGTTTTACTTCCGCCGTCAAGCGGAAGTTCTCCCTTAAAGGATAATAGGAACCAACTTTGCCAAATACCTGTTCCAATTGGGTTCCCGGCGAGGGAAACTTGGAATTCTCGAAGATGGACGCTTGATCCTAAGCTTGATCCTAATATGACCGACAAAAAGCTCGTTCTCACCACTTGCGGTTCGCCCGCTGAAGCTCGCAGCATTGCCCATGCGCTCATCGAGCGCCAGCTCGCCGCCTGCGTCAACATTGTTCCCCAGATCGAATCCGTTTATCGCTGGCAAGGAGGGATCGAAACGGCATCCGAGTGGCTGCTGATCATCAAGACAACATCAGTCGCTTTCGAACGTCTGCGCGACGCCCTGATCGAACTCCATTCCTACGAACTCCCGGAGTGCATCGAGATCGCCATCGAAGACGGAACCGAGCCCTACCTGAGATGGATTGAAGAGTCGGTGCGTTAACGGCGTGGCGCCGTCATCTTGCCGGCTGTCCCGGGGGCGTCTCGCCCTCGGCCCGTCTAAATCGCAGCCAGCGCCTGCTCAAGATCCGCCAGAATATCGTCCACATCCTCGATACCGACCGAGATGCGGACCATGCCATCCGTAATCCCAATCTTGCGGCGAACCTCTTCGCCAACGCCCGCATGCGTCATGCTCGCGGGATGCGAAATCAGCGTTTCAACTCCGCCCAGAGACTCCGCCAGTGAACACACACGCACCTTGCGCAGCATCTTGTTCGCGTTCGCCAGCGATCCAGTTTCGAAAGCGATCATCGATCCAAAGCCCGACATCTGTCGCTTGGCCAGCTTGTGTTGCGGATGATCCGGCAGCCCCGGATAGAAAACCCTCCGCACTTTCTTGTGTTTCGAAAGATAGTCGGCGACTTTGCGCCCGCTGCGATCATGCTGTTCCATGCGCACGGCCAGAGTCTTGACCCCGCGCAGAATCAGCCAGCACTCGAAAGGCGAAAGAATCGCGCCCGCGCATTTCTGAATATATGCAAGCTTTTCCGCCTGCTCGGCCTTGGTGCAGACCACCACTCCTCCCAGCCCATCGCTGTGTCCATTAAGAAATTTCGTGGTGGAGTGCACCACCATGTCCGCCCCAAACTCAATCGGACGCTGAAAATATGGCGACATGAAAGTGTTGTCGACCACCACCTCTATTCCCTGCCGGTGGCTGAGTTCGCTGATCGCCCGCAGATCGCATAGCTCCATCAGCGGATTCGTCGGCGTCTCCAGAAACACGAACCGCGTGTTCTTCTGCAATGCGCGCTCTACATTCTTCACTTCAGATGTATCGACGTAGGTGAATGTAAGACCAAAGTTCGCGAGCACCTGATTGAACAGCCGCGGCGTCCCGCCGTAAAGATTGTGTCCGGCAACAACGTGATCGCCGCTCCTGAGCATGGTGGCGACAGCGTTAATCGCCGCCATGCCGCTGGCAAATACCTTCGCCGCGACTCCGCCTTCGAGCGCAGCCAGGTTCGTCTCCAGCCGATCGCGAGTCGGATTCGATACCCGCGCGTATTCGTATCCCTTATTTTTGCCAATCTCTTCCTGAGCGTAAGTGGAAGTTGGATAAATAGGCACACTCACCGCGCCCGTCAGAGGGTCGGGCTCTTGCCCAACATGAATGGCCCGCGTTGCAAAGCCCGCTGCTTTACCCGACGCTTTAGTAGTCAAACAATTCCCCCCAAGCCAAACTGCCGGCAGTAGAAGCTCCAAGCCAATAGCTAATAGCTAATAGCTAACAGCCAACGCCCTATACCCCACCTTCAAAAATCTTCTTCGACAGATACCGCTCCGCAGAATCGGGTATCAGCGTAACCACCCGCTTCCCTGCCCCCAGTCGCTTGGCAATCTCAACCGCCGCGAAGACGTTCGCGCCCGCGCTTGATCCTCCGAGCACGCCTTCGCGCGCCGCCAGCTCTTTCACCATGCCGAAGGCCTGCTCATCCGTCACCTTCATCACTTCGTCACAAACGGACCGATCAAAATTACCCGGAATAAAGCTGTTGCCAATACCTTCGACCTTATGGGGACCCGCCTCGCCCCCACCCAGAACCGAGCCTTGGGTTTCTACCGCCACCGCATGAACCTTCGCAATCCGTTCCTTCAGGAAGCGGGCAACTCCTGTAAATGTCCCGGCCGTGCCGCAGCCAATCGTGATGGCGTCAACGCGCCCCTCCATCTGCTCAAAAATTTCGCGCGCCGTAGTCTCGTAGTGGTAGTCGGTGTTCGCCGGATTATCGAACTGTGCGGCCATGAAAGCCGAAGGATCGGTCGCCAGCAGATCCTTCGCCCGCTGAATCGCTCCCGGCATGCCCTCCGCTTCCGGAGTGCGCGTCACCTCGGCGCCGAAAGCCCGCATGATGATCACCTTCTCCTCCGAAAATTTCTCTGGAACAAACAAGCGAACTTTGTAGCCGCGGCTCACGCCAATCAACGCCAGACCGATGCCGGTGTTTCCCGCCGTGGCTTCAATTACCGTCCCTCCCGGCTTCAGCTTGCCCTCGCTCTCGGCGCGCGCGATCAATCCGATGGCAGCACGATCTTTCACGCTGCCACCAGGGTTCAGGTATTCGAGCTTGGCGAAAATGTCGGCCGACCCCGCAGGAGCCAGCCGCTTCATCTGTAGCATCGGAGTTTCGCCAACCAGTTTGGAAAGTTCGTCGCTGACACGCAGGCGTGAATGCAAGGTTGTGGAGGGCACACTACAGAGTAAGGAACCAGCAGGGCCAGCGTCAATGCGGGGATTTTGTAATCTTACAATTTGGTAACTTGGTAATTTTAAAACGGCTGCGAGAGCGGGGACGGGACTCAACGTCCAAGAAGAAGATTACAAAATTGTCAAATTACGAAATCCCGCTCTACTGCGCCCCCGACGCCGGCTCACTCCCGGCGTAATAACCGCTCTTCGTCCGGACGCTTAGTTTGCCATAACCAGGCGCCCGCGCATCCACTTTCACTTGCCGATACCCGCCTTGATTTTTCGGCGTCGTGGGTTTGTATCCAATCGTGTACTGCGTCCGAATATCGTGCGCCACCGTGCGGCTGATCGCGTCAACTTCGTCCAGCGTCTGGGGGAAAAAAGCGAGCCCGCCCGTTCTCTGCGACATGATTTGCAGCGCGCGCTTGGCGTGCTTCGGGTGCTCTTCCTTTTCCAGGACGCCAATCGAGTAAACGGTGGGGCCGCCCTCGCCTTGCAGACGCCGCACGGCCTGCTCCAGCGTCTCCGCGCTCTCGTTGTCCTCTCCATCCGTGACCACAAAAATTACTTTCTTTTCGAGTTTCGCATCCCTCTTCAAATGGTCGGCCGTCGCTACAACGGCATCGTAAAGTGCCGTCCCGCCCCGCGCCTCGATTTTTTCCAGCCCCTCTTTCAGCTTATTAACATTCGAGGTGAAATCCTGATCCAGATAATACTCATCATTAAAGTTGACGATGCATACCTCGTCATTCGGATTCGATGAACGCACCAGATTCAAGGCCGCTGCATTCACCTTCTGCCGCTTCTCGCGCATCGATCCTGAGTTATCCACCACAATGCCCATGGCCACCGGAATGTCTTCGTGCCGAAAGGAAGTGATCGTCTGCGGATGCCCATCCTCGTACACATTGAAATCGCCCCGGTCCAGGTTGGTGACGATGTGCTGCTTGTCGTCGACCACCGTGGCATGCAGCACGACCTCTTCGACCTGTTTGCGGAAAACGAAGACACCGTTGTCAGCGTCATCCGGATTCTGCTCCGATTTTCGATCTGATTTTGAACTGCCACTCGGAACTGATTTGGCAGCACCGCTCTCCGAGCCGTTCGGACCCGCGCTCTGTCCTGCACCCGGCGCCGGAGTTGCATTGCCGCCCGCAACCGGCGCCGCCGCCGACTGCTTCGGGCTCCCGTCCAGCGCCTGCAAATCAGCCAGAAATAGCGCTACCACAAAACAAGCAATCAGCAGAGGAATTTTATTCCGTGGGCGCATAATAACCCGTCTTGGCGTAGACCTTGAGCGGTGGCAATCCTTTTGGCGGTAAGAGTTTGACCTTAATTTTACGCCATTTGCCATCGCGCATCGGGTTCTTAGGACGGTATCCGAGAACATATTGATTGCGCAACTCGATGCCGATTTTTGTGGAAACGTCCGCCAGATCGTTCGGGTTATCAATCGTGAAGGCCCGGCCACCCGTCAGTTCCGTGACATCGCTCAGCAATGTCGGCCCGAGCCGCTCTTCTTCCGTGGGAAAATAATGATCGTAGATGCCAATCGCATAAATAAGAATGTCGGCCTCTTTGACCATCGATCGAATCTCGCCCTCGGTGTAACGGCTATGGTTGTCGCCCCCGTCCGAGATGATCAGCAAAGCCTTTTTCGGATACTTCGCTTGCCGCATTTTTGTCACGCCCAGGTAAATCGCATCCAGCAGCGCCGTCCGCCCTTTGGGAACGGTGTAGACCAGCCGGCCTTGAATGTCGTCCACCGACGTCGTGAAATCGGCAATCTCTTCCGGTTTATCGGCGAAGGCAATCAGAAAGAACTCATCCTGCGGATTCGCCGTCTTGAAGAACTCAACCACCGCCTCGCGCGCCCGCTCGATCTTGCTGCTCATGCTGCCGCTCATATCAAAAATCACGCCGATTGAAACCGGCGCATCTTCGCTCGAAAAGGTCTTAATTTCCTGCTGGTCTTTACCTTCAAAAAGATTGAAATTGTCCCGGTCAAGGCCGGTCACCAACCGGTTTAACGGATCGGTAATCGTGACCGGCACCAGCACCATGTCAACGTCTACTTTGAGCGGCTTGGTGTGAGTCTTCAGCGCCGGATCAATATCCGGTTCCTTCGGAGCCGTCGGCGCAACCCGCGGCTTGATGTGAACATCTTCCGTTGAATTTTGCGAGAAAACTGTGAGCGAGACGCACACAGCAACCATCAGAACTACAACGCGGGAGAGACCAATCGAGAACTGTTTGCCGTACTGCATAGGCCCCACTGATTCCGCGCCTGAACGCGGAGGCGACCCGGCCTCCCACAAAAGACGGGCCACAGCAATCTCTATGAGCCGGATACTAGCACAATCCTGATAAGGTGTTGGACTTTTTCGGACTCAACCCGTTGGATTCCGCCCCCGATTCGAAGGTTGGCTTCCAAAATGGAGGGCCGGGCGTCCTCGCCCGGCCCGCGGGACTTTTTAGGACGAGCCCTCTGCCCTCCCTGCTACAATTCTGCTTCCCTTTATATGGCAATAATTTCGCCATTTCGAGCTTGGCGCTACGACCCGGAACACGTCCCGCTCCAGCAAGCCGTCACCCAACCGTACGACAAAATTACCCCTCCCACGCAGGAGGCCTACTATAACGCCAGCCCTTATAACCTTGTGCGGATTATCCTCGGAAAGCGCCAGCCGGACGACGGGACCACCGACAACGTCTATTTGCGGGCGGCATCGAGCTTCCAAAACTGGCGCCAGACCGGCGTTTTGCGCCGCGATCCAGCACCCTCCATCTACCGCTATTCCCAGACCTTCACCCTCTCCGCAACCGGTGCACGCTCCGAGCGCCAGGGCTTTATCGCGCTCGGCCGAATCGAGGAGTATTCCGCCAATGTGGTCTTCCGCCACGAGCAGACCCTCGCCAAGCCAAAAGCTGACCGGCTCGATCTGCTGCGCGCCACCCGCGGCCACTTCGGTCAGATCTTCATGCTTTACAGCGGAGCCGGCAAGGTAACCGCCCTGCAGAATTCCGCCGCCGCCCCAGCCCTCTCCAACGCGCCTCCGGATATCGAGGTCACCGACGAATACGGTGTGCTGCATCGGGTCTGGAAGATTTCCGATGCCGCCGTCATCGCCTCCCTCCAGCAACAGATGCGCGATCGCAAACTCATCATCGCCGACGGCCACCACCGCTACGAGACCGCCCTCACCTATCGCAATGAGCGCCGCGCCACCGCCGAAACCGGATCGGGCCTCCCCATGCCTTACGACTCGGTCATGATGACATTCGTCGACATGGATCTCCCCGGCTTAGTCATCCTCCCCACCCATCGCCTCGTATTCGGCTTGCCTTCCTTTTCCCCCGCGCAATTTCAAGGCGAGGCACGAAGATTTTTCAACGTCGAAGATGTCGACCCCGCCATCGACGCGGCGCGCGCCACCACTATTCTGCAAAACGCAGGGCATGCTGGCACCGCGCTGCTCGCAGTCACCGCCGGACGCGCCTTCCTCCTGCATACTCCGAAAGCTGTCGGCACTCCTTTATTCGGAAAACTCTCCCTGCGCCAGCAGTCCCTCGACGTCGTGCAATTGCACAAATGTCTGCTCGAAGGCGTACTCCGAATTTCCGAGACCGCCATTCGCGACCAGGAAAATGTCTCCTATTGTCGCGAGGCTGCGGAAGCCTTGAGCCAGGTGCAAAGTGGAAAAGTCCAGGCCGCCTTCCTCATGAACCCCGTCCGCATCGACCAGGTTCGCGACATCGCATTCGCTGGCGAAGTGCTGCCCCAGAAGTCCACCGACTTCTATCCCAAGTTGCTAAGCGGCCTCACAATTTATGCGCTGGAGTAGCAGAAGCGTCCGCAGAGCTCGTGTGGGGACGGGCGCCCTCGCCCGTCCAAGTAGAGTTCGTGTAGGGACGGGCGCCCCCGCCCGTCCAAGCCGAGCGCAGCTCGGCAGCTGCCTGCAGCGTTTGCAATTGTGCATTCTCTCCCGCGAGAACTCGAATCGCAACGGCTCTGGCGTAAGTGCCTTCGAACCGGATAGGCTTTAGAGAAAGTGCCCTCCACGACGAATCAGACTTTGACGAAACGCTTGCTAGTCATTCTGTTCGCCGGCGTGATTCTTCTATCCGCCTCGTCCCCCGCTCCTTCGGAAAATGAAAGACACATCTCCGTCTACTCTCCCGTCGCTATCTATTCCCTCCCAGTTCTCGAGCGCGCTGGCCACGAATATGTCGGCCTCCTCGAACTGCTTGAACCGCTCGGCCGCGTCAGCACCGACACAAACGGCCGCTCCTTGCGGCTCCGCTACAACGCCATCGACGCCGAATTCGTCGCCGGACGGACGCGCGCTAAAATTCACGGCCGCGATTTCGATTTTGTCACTCCCGTCCTGATTGAAAACTCCCGCGGATTGATTCCCCTGAATTCCCTCAGCACATTGCTGCCACGCTTTCTCGGTGCTCCCGTTAATTTTCGCGAAAGCGCGCGCCGTTTATTCATCGGAGAGGTCGGTATCCAGCCCAGTTTCCGCCTCGAAGCCAGTGCTCCACCCCGCCTCCTGCTGAATTTCACCGCCCCCGTGAACCCGACCATCTCTACCGAACCCGGCAAGTTGCGACTGCTCTTTAAACGCGATCCCGTCGTCTCCCCCGGTAGCCAGTCGATTTCCTTCGACAATAAGGTCATCACCCATGCGACTTACTCCGAGAGCAACGGAGACGCTGAATTAGACATCGCTGCAAACGAGCCGCTGATGGCGACCTTCAGCAGTGACCGCAAGACGATCGTGATTTCAACCATCTCGGTCGCCGCCTCCCAAACCGCACCCGCGACCCCGAGTAACAATGCCAGTGCAAATACGAATGCCAATACCGTCTCCCCTGCACCCCAGCCACAGAATCCGCCTCCATCCCCACCGGCAGCCAGCGGCGGATCGGGCAACAACAATAGCAATGTGGGCACCATCCATCGCATTCTCGCCGCCGTCGATCCCGCTCACGGTGGCCAGGAGCGCGGCGCCGCCCTCTCCGATCAGCTCGCCGAAAAAGATGTGACCCTGGGATTTGCCCGCCTGCTGCGGCACGAACTGGAGATTCGTGGTTTCGCAGTTTCGTTGCTGCGCGACGGCGATGCCACCGTGACCTTAGACCAGCGCGCCACCGCCGCCAACGTCGCCCACGCCGGAATCTACATCAGCCTGCACGCCGTTTCGCAGGGCACCGGCGCCCGCGTTTACACCTCGCTCCTTCCCGTGGAGGGACCAAGCAACGGAGCATTTCATCCCTGGAACGCGGCCCAGGCGCCCGTGTTGCCCCTTAGTAGGCTCGCATCGGCCGCCATCGTCACCGAGATGCTGAAGAAACAATTCCCAGCCCAGGCGTCTTCTGCCTCACTGCGTCCGCTGAACAACGTCTCCATGCCGGCCGTAGCCGTAGAACTAGCGCCCGGACCCAATGGTCTCCCCGATTTAACCTCAGCGAATTATCAGCAACGAACCGCATCCATCATCGCCGACGCCGTAGCCTCTATCCGTGACCGCCTCGGAGCCCAACCATGATCACGATGACGACCATGACGACGAAAAAGCGGCCGGCCGATCCGGTCTTCGGGTCATCGCGCGATCCAAAGTCAGTAGCCCTGGTTCTTCGGTCGCCCGATCACCCGATCACCCGATGGCCCGATTCCGAGGTCCGCCCATGATCCCGCGCAGTCTCCTCATCGGAGTAGCAGCCCTTCTCGCGCTCGTCGTTACCATGGGTATCTACCTGCGCCACATGCGGCGTCAGGCAGTCGAATTAGAATCTCCCACCGCCGATACCTTACCCGTCCTTCCCCCAGCCTCCGGCCCGACCGAGACTGTAACTCTATACGTGGCCGACGACGCCGCAGGAATCCTCCGCCCTCGCCAGGCGCAGATCCCTCTTCCCGGAGGACGCCAGCAGCGCGCCGAAGAATTACTCCGCACCCTGCTCCGCATCTACCAGCAACCCGGATCCCCTCATCCCCTGGCGACGGCCGCAGACATTCGCAGCATCTACCTGGTCGATCCCGGAGCCGCCGTCATCGACCTCAATGCTCCCTTCGCCGACCAGCACCGCTCCGGCATTCTCAGCGAGCAACTCACCGTGAATTCGTTTGTGGAAACCCTTGCCGTAAACGTTCCCGGCATCCAGCGCGTCAACCTCCTCGTCGAGGGTAAGAAGCGAGAAACCCTGGCCGGACACGCCGACCTGACCGAGTGGTTCGACGTCATCACCATCGAGCAGTCGGCCAATCAGTAACCCACGTAGCGACGGACGCATTCGTCCGTCCAGCTCTCGTGTGCCCCATCCTAACGTCATGCTTTTCGACGTTAAAGCCTGCCCTGAGCGGAGCCGAAGGGGTGGGATTCCTCGGCTGCGTCACGCTTGGGATTTGCGTGGCTTTTGGATATCGCAGCGGTTCACCCGGTGTTGCTCTTGCTTTCGGGTGGCGCAGCGGTTCACCCGATGTTGCTCTTGCTTCCGGGTGGCGCAACGGTTCACCGCCTGTGGCTCTTGCTTTTGGGTGGCGCAGCGGTTCACCGCTGCGATACCAGCCTCGTTCCGCCGCGGCTTCAGCCGCCGAGGTGACACCGCCGAAAGTACTGTCCCGCCGGCCGTTCAGCGCTGCGAAACGGGGGTCTGCCCCCCTCCCTTAACTCTGTAAATCACATACCAGGCACCCGCCATCAACGCGCCAGAGAACAACCGCATCAGCGTGTGCATCGAAGCAAAGTAGCCAGCATAACCAGCGGCGCCGATAACCTGAAACAGCAACTGCCCAGCGGAATAAGCGCGACGAAAATTAGGCGAGCACCAACTTCGCAAGTCATCCAACTGCTCCTTAATCACCGCCGCCTGTTCGACACGTTCCTCCAGACTCACTTCATGGAGGCCCGCCTCGATCGCTCGCGAACCCTGCCAGCGCCGATCGAATCCGTTCTCTGTCATGGGGATCATAGGGAACCTTCCGGAAGAAGAACCACACAAAGTACTTGCAAACCCCGCCCTCCCGGAAAAGTTGCTGCGCAGCGATTTGCCCAACCTTCCGGTTTCGACTGTTCCCCGCTTGCGACATCTAAGTCTTCTGAACACAATAACTAAGGGAGGAATCTCCACATGGTCACCCGAATCTGGCACGGCGCGACCTCCGCCCCAAAAGCGACGAATACCTGACCCTGATGCGAACCATCGCCCTCCCCGATTGCCGCTCCACCCAGGAATGAGACGGTGGCCACACACCCGATCAGTGTCACGCCGGTCATTGCAGGCACGCGACTCGACTCTCGCGATATCGCTCATTGAGCGGGTTTTGAGCGCTATCGTGATAGCGTCAGTTACGCCCCTTCGCCTTTCTCGTAGATGAGAAAAGCCGCCCGGACCTTCTGGGCGGCTAAATGAGGATGCACCGTTAGACTTATTGCTCAGGCCACGCGCATTGGGTCGCCACTCAGAGACCGGATTGCGCTGGCCTCGTCTCCATCAATATCAAACACAGCGGACAATTTTGTCATCTGGAGCAGATCGTTTACTCGCTTGTTCAGGTTTACGAGCCTAAGATATCCACCCAGGTTCCGAACAGTTGTGTGGGTCCTAACGAGTTCACCGATTCCTGAGCTGTCCACGTACTGCACTTCACCTAGGTTTAGAACAATTTTCTTGTTCCCTCCGTCTACCAACGCACGAACGATCTCACGGAGCATCACATTACCCTCACCCAGCGTGATCCTTCCACTGATATCTAGAACTGCAACATCCCCGATTTGCCGGGTCGTCGATTGCATTTTGATAGGCGTCCGGTCGCCCATACCGAGCCCCAACCGGTCCAGAACTTCGCACGCGGAAGTCAAAAGTTGTTGCGATTCTGTCCGTACCACGATTAGCGCACGCCCCTCCCTGAGTACTTCCTTGAAGAATGCGACATCCTCAGGGCGCGTTTCAGCCGTGGCTGGTTTCGGCGTGTCCGCATCGTCAACTGCATGCGAGGCGACCGCTCCACCTGCACCCGCGCCGGCGAGTCCGAGCAGCGCGGCGGCACCGAACCCAAGCGCGAAAATCGTCCCGACACCGGGAAGAAGCAGCGACGCCGCCACGACCCCGGTTGTCATCCCCGCCGCTCCCCCAACGAAGCCTCCCGCATAGGCGCCAAACTCTTTCGCGATCGATTTGGCTTCGTTTTCGGACCGCGTCAGGAAAACAATAGATTCTTCTGGTACGCCCCGCTCCCGTAACTCCTTTACCGCCTTTTCCGCGTGATCCCGCGACGTAAATACTCCGATTGCAGTTTCCATGTTAATCTCCTCGGCTATGGCAGATGCCTGACGCTTTCTTCCGTCCGCACCTGGCGGTCCGGTTTAGGCGCGAAATGGTAGCAAATCAACCCCCTTCAAGCCAAGCACAAACTTTCGCTGTCTTCTTGCAGGTATGCCTCGCAGTTATGCCTCCCCCTGTGGATACTGTTGCACCCGGCAAAGCCTGCTTTGAAAGGGTGCGGCTTCAGCCGCGCCGTATTCCGTGGCCAAGAAATACGGTTTTAGCCCCTGACGAGGCTTCGCCTGCGCTCCGTTTTCCTCCGACTGTTAGAATTCCCCTCTCATGATCTTTCGCAGCGATAATCGCGCTCCCGACCAGGTTCGGCCCGTCAACATCATTCCCGACTTCATCTCGACCGCCGAAGGCTCGGCGCTGATCGAGATGGGCAATACCCGCGTCATCTGCACCGCGTCGGTCGAAGAAACAGTGCCGTCATTCTTGCGCAATTCCGGCAAGGGTTGGATCTCCGGCGAATACGGAATGCTGCCGCGCTCCACCCTCACCCGCACCGCCCGCGAATCAGCCAAGGGCAAGCAAAGCGGCAGAACGCAGGAGATTCAGCGTCTCATCGGACGCTCGCTCCGTGCCGTCACCGACCTCAAGTACCTCGGCGAGCGCACCATCTGGATCGACTGCGATGTCATCCAGGCCGACGGAGGCACCCGAACCGCTTCCATCACCGGCGCCTTCGTCGCGCTTGGCTTGGCTCTGCAGCGCCTGGTCGATGCGGGAACTTTGTCCGCGGCCCCGATCAAAGACTTCGTCGCCGCCATCAGCGTCGGCATCGTCGACGGCGAAGTTCTTCTCGACCTCAACTACGAAGAAGACTCCCGCGCCGACGTGGATATGAATTTCGTCATGACCGCGGCCAACAAGATCGTCGAACTGCAAGCCACCGCCGAGCACCAGGTTTTCGACGACGCTCAACTAACGAAGATGATGTCTCTGGCGCGCCAAGGCATCCATTCGCTGATCGCCAGGCAACAAGCCCTACTCGGAACGCTGGCTCTGCGCCAGTGAATCTTGCGCTCAGCATGAAAAACCAGAACCTTCACCACGGAGACACGGAGCAAAGCTTCAAATCTGTAAAAATCATGGGTTGTTCCAATTTTTGAATTCCTCCGTGGCTCCGCGTCTCCGTGGTGGGTGAGTGTTTTCCAATTGAAGAATGAGCCTGGAGAAGAGCCTGAGGGTGGTGGTAGAGGAAGCTCCTTTCAGATTTGGATTCGGAACTAACTAATCTAGCAGCCGGGGCGGTGGGAATGTGGAAAGCGCGCCTTTGCTGTTCGCGCTTTCCAAGGAAGAGAATAATCCCCGGGGTTGGGGGATTATTCTCTTCCGTCATTTCCACGGCCCAGCCACGGGCAGTTGGAATCGTTCGAACAGTTTGCGTTTGGCTTGCTGCATACGCTGTGCGGCTTCAGTGTCGCTGTGAGTTGCGGCAATGCGTTGCAAGACCGCGAGAGTGAGGCCCGGGCGCAGGTATTGTTGCGGCTGGGGGAGAGCCAGCAGCGTCTCCAGCGGTGTCTGGTAGCGGCGGTAAATCCTCTGCTGGCGGCCCTTTTCGTCGATTTCGATGTCGGCCTGTGCGCACGGACGATGATAGTTGAGATAGGGATTGAAGTGGGCGCTGTAGAACTCTTGCAGGCGCTCGGCGTGGGCTGCATCGATCGAGCCGTAGCCCAGGTGCTTGCGGATCACGGCGCCATTTTTGGTTTCAACCAAGCCGTTGTCATTGCTCTGCCGCGGTCGACTTTTGGTTTGTTCGATCAATAATTTCTGGAGCATACCGGCGATCACGCGATTGATGAACTCGCTGCCGTTATCGGAGTGAAAGCCGAGAATACGGAAGGGAAACTGTCGCAGCATGGCCTCCAACACCGGCTCCAGCCAAATCTCACTAATGCGTGCGCTGGCAGAAACGATTTGCCATTGCGTAACCTCATCGACGGCATCGATGTGATAGACACCCTTCTTTCCTGGCGGATCGCCTTGATGGACGGTGTCGACGCGCAGATACCCGGGCTGCCCCTGCGGATCGGGCCGACGCCGTTCTCCGATGGCGACGGCGGTGGGCCGCGTCTTAACGTAGCGCAGACGCCCTTCGCGATAGCGCGGCTGTTGGCGCAGATTGTAGAGGTGCGACACCGAGAGCGTGGCTAAGCGCTTGAACTCATCCTTGCCATACCGCCGGTACTCGCGCTCGAGGATGCGCCGCGTGGCCGGCCCGCTTAAGTTGTCGTGCGCCTCATCGACCGTGGCCAGCAGTTCGATGTCGGCGCGAGTATAACGCTGCGGAAAATGATGACGCCGGTACGGCGCGGACTGCAGCGATCCAGTTTTCCGATAGCGAGCGATCAACCGCGTCACCTGCGCCCGGCTCAGGCCCGTCATCTTCGCCACATAGCTGCGTAACAAACCCCGCGCCGGGCGGCTCTGCTTCTGGTATTCCTGCCGACCTAGCACTTGTTCGATCCAGTGATAAATCTGCGCTTGAGTTTCGCCTTCGAATCGAATGGTTTCGCTTGCGCCCAAGAAAGCCTGGATCTGCCCCAGGCTCAGTTTCTCTGCTTCGTGCACATGAATGGTCAATCCTCAGCATGCCATCCCCTTCAGGCTCATCTTGTATTGGAATCCTACCTCCCCTTCAGGCTCATCTTGTATTGGACAAGATGGGTGTGCTCTTGGCAGGGTCTGTGGTTTAGAATTGTCGGTTGCAATAATCAGGAGGCTTTATGAAACTCACCCCCGGCAAACTCGCCGGAATGAAAGCAGTATCGAATGAACGTGGCGTTATCGCCGCCGCCGCCATGGATCAGCGCGGCTCCCTCCAGAAATCCCTCGCCAAGGAAAAAGGCTCCGCTGTCTCCGACGCCATGATGGAGGAATTTAAAATTCTGGTGAGCGAAGTCCTCACTCCTCATGCCAGCGCCATCCTGCTCGACCCCGAGTGGGGATTGCCAGCCTCGAAGCGCCGCGCAAAAAATGCCGGCCTACTCCTGGCTTATGAAAAAACTGGTTACGACAAAACCGGTCCGGGACGCCTCGGCGATCTGCTCGATCATTGGTCAGCGCGCCGACTGAAAGAAGCAGGCGCGGATTGCGTCAAAATTCTCCTCTATTACACTCCCTTTGATCCGCAAAACATCAACGACCAGAAGCATGCCTGGGTCGAGCGACTGGGCGATGAGTGCCGCGCCAACGACATTCCATTCTTCCTCGAGTTTGTCACTTACGAAGAAGGCGCAGACGAAAAAGGTTTCGACTTCGCTAAGAAGAAGCCGAAAGCCGTGATCGAAGCCATGCGCGAATTCACCAAAGACCGCTATGGCGTCGACGTGATGAAGGTCGAAGTCCCCATCAACATGAAATTTGTCGAAGGGACGAAGTCCTATAAAGGTGAAAAAGCCTACTCCAAACAGGACGCGATGAAGCTCTTCCGTGATGCAGCCGCCGTCGCCACCAAGCCCTTCATCTATCTCTCCGCCGGTGTAAGCAATTCCGAGTTCACCGAGTCGCTCGAACTCGCCGCCGAATCAGGCGTGAAATTCAACGGCGTCCTCTGCGGACGCGCCACCTGGAAAGAAGGGATCCCCGTCTACGCAAAACAAGGAGCCCAGGCTTTCCGCAAGTGGCTGGAAGATGAAGGCGTAAAAAATATCAACAACGTAAACGACCGCCTGAAAGCTGCCAGTTCGTGGTATTCGATCTACGGAGTAGAACCAGCCCTGGCCCACGTGTAGATGATTTTGTTCGAGCACAAAGCGGCGGGTCCTAGGACCCGCCTTTATTTATAGCTACGCGGTGGAGCGACGGGCGTCTCGCCCGTCCAGCATTGTCGCGGCCAGGTGGAGACGCCCGGTGCTTCACCAGCAAGATTGCTAAGTGCTGAATGCAAACCGCCGACCGCAAAACCGCTCTGATCACCGGCGCCTCGTTCGGCATCGGACTCGAACTCGCCCGCATCTTCGCCCGCGAAGGATACAACCTCGTCCTCGTGGCCCGCAGCGCCGACAAGCTTCGACAACTAGCCTCCGAACTGGAGAAAACTCACGGCACGCGTTCGCTCATTCTAGCCGTCGACCTGACCGAGCCCGGAGCTCCCGCCTATGTGCTCGATCAAACCACGCGCGCCGATATTCACGTGGATGTGCTCGTCAACAACGCCGGTTTTGGACAGTACGGAAAATTCGTCGAAAACGACCTCGAAGAATGTCTGCGCCAGATTCAACTCAACGTGACGACTCTCACCCACCTCACGCGCCTCTATCTGCCCGCAATGATTGAGCGCAAAAGCGGTCGCATCCTGAACGTCGCCTCCACCGCGGCGTTTCAGCCCGGACCACTCATGGCCGTCTATTACGCCACCAAAGCCTATGTTCTCCACTTCTCGGAAGCCATTTCCAATGAACTCCAGGACACGGGCATTACTGTCACCTGCCTTTGTCCAGGACCAACCGAAACCGAGTTCCAAAAGCGCGCGAATATCTCTGGAATTCGCCTGAGCAAATATGGAACGATGGATGCCCGCACCGTCGCCGAGGACGGCTATCGAGCGCTGATCGCCGGCAAAACAGTAGCGATCTCCGGATTTAGGAACTGGCTGATAGCGCAATCGGTTCGCTTCGCACCCCGAAGAATGGTCGCGGCCGTGACAAGGAAACGACAGGAAGAATAGCCATTAGAAACGCGAAAGAATCAGTTCTGCGGAGCCGGAGGCCGAAGCATCGACATTCCCGCTTGCTACCCACCGTGAGACGCAACAAGCCGCATCTCTATTCGCATTCAATTTAGGGATCTTGTTAAGGGATCTTGCGGCCTTCCAACGCTGCCTGCACCCGACTGTGTTTCCGGCTGTAAGTGAAATACACGACCATGCCGATAATCAACCAGATAATCAATCGCGCCCAGTTGATCCAACCGAGTTTGTACATCATGTAGCCGTTGAACAGGATTCCCATCACCGGCACAAACGGTACCCACGGCGTGCGGAAGGGTCGAGGCTGGTCAGGATTCGTATAGCGCAACGCCATGATCGCGATGCAGACGATCACAAACGCCAGCAGCGTTCCGATGTTGACCATCTTTCCGATGTCGTCAATTGGCGTCAGGCTGCCCACAATCGCCGCCAGCAGTCCCACCAGCATCGTGTTCTTCCACGGAGTCCGGAAGCGCGGGTGAATGTCAGCGAAGAACTTCTTCGGCAACAGCCCGTCGTTGGCCATCGAGTACAGGACACGAGTCTGTCCCAGCAGCATGACCAGCATCACGCTGGTAAGACCCGCCAGCGCGCCAAGGGTAATGATGTTCGATGCCCCGATAAGCCCTCTATCCAGAAAAGCCCGCGCGATAGGCGCTTCAATGTTAACTTCTCTCCACGGCACCATGCCGGTCAGAACCGCCGCCACCGCGATATACAGCACCGTGCACACCAGCAGCGAAGCAATGATGCCAATCGGAAGATCGCGCTGCGGATTCTTCGCTTCCTGCGCCGTCGTGGAAACGGCATCGAACCCGATATAGGCAAAGAAAATGTAGGCCGCACCCGCCCCGATTCCCGAGAACCCGAACGGAGCGAAGCTCGCCCAGTCTGTCCCCCAGTTAACCCGGCTGATGTAGTGGACACCGAGCCCGATCACAAAAAGCACAACCCCAACCTTGATGGTAACGATGGTGGCGTTGAAGCGAGCGCTCTCCTTGATGCCAATCACCAGAATCGCGGTTATGACCAGCGCGATCACGAACGCCGGAACGTTGACCCCGATCTCATATCCGAACATGTGGGGCGCATTCAGCAGATCGTGACCTTTCTGCAACAACTCCGCCGATTGCGCTCCCATGATCTCGGTCACTTTATTAAGGAACGCCTGCGTGCCCGGCACCAGCGTCGCATCGGACGCCAGCGCCATCTGCCGCGCAACCGTTTTCTCCGCTACGTTGAGCCCCGTCCAATGATCGTAAGCCAGCCAGAGCGGCATCTTGATATGCAGAATATTAAGGAGTTCAATAAAGTGATTCGACCAGCCCGACGACACCGTACTCGCACCCATGGCGTATTCGAGCGTAAGATCCCAGCCGATAATCCATGCAATAATCTCGCCCAGCGTAGCGTAAGCATAGGTGTAAGCGCTGCCCGCCAGTGGAATCATCGCGGCGAACTCCGCATAGCAGAGAGCCGCAAAAGTGCAGCCCAGTCCCGAGAGCACAAACGACAACATCAACCCAGGCCCCGCGTAATGAGCGCCCAAGCCGGAAAGCACGAAGATTCCGGCTCCAATCACCGCACCCACGCCCAACGCTGTCAACTGGAATACACCCAGCGTGCGTTTCAAACTATGCGAACCGGTCTCTCGCGCCTCCTCTAGTAGAAGGTTAAGAGGCTTTTTCGCAAAGAAGTCAGTCATGAGGTACGTCTCCCCTGTTCATTCAAACCTGTTCAATCAAATTCAAGTCGTCTGGGCTCGCGGACGCCAGATGTAATACACCGGAATGCCGAGCAGCACGATAAACAGTCCTGGCCAGGTGTATTGCGGCTTGTAGCGTAACAGCACAATATCAATAAACAAAGCCATCACGATATAGATGGCGGGCAGAACGGGATATCCAACCGCCCTATACGGACGTTCAGCCTTAGGATGGGTGCGGCGCAAAACAAATAGCCCGAAGATGGTGAGCACGTAAAAAATCAACACCGCAAAAATAATGTAGTCAAGGAGCTGGCCATAACTTCCTGAGATGCAGAGCACGCACGTCCACACCATCTGCACCATCAGCGAAATCGCCGGCGTCTTGTAGCCGGGATGCAAACGGGCAACGTTGCGAAAGAATAGGCCATCCTTAGCCATCGCATAGTAAACGCGGGCTCCGGAGAGAATCAGACCGTTGCAGCAGCCGAAGCCTGAAATCATGATGGCAACGGCCATCAACCCTCCGCCAGCGGCACCGAACATCTGCGTCATGACCGCAGTGGCCACGCGATCCTCGCGGGCATACTGGATGCCGCGTTCGAGCAGAGTCGCTCCGTTCGGATTGCCCATCAGAGGCAGCGCGCTCAGATAAATAAAATTGCAGGCGATATAGAGTGCGATCACCACTCCAGTGCCAAGCGCCAGCGACAGTGGAAGATTCCGGCTTGGATTTTTCACCTCGCCCGCCGTGAACGTAACGTTGTTCCAGGCATCGGCGGAGAATAGCGAACCCACCTGCGCAATCGCCAGCACTGTGAGCGTAGAGACCATGACGCTTGCCCCCATGCCTCCGCCCACGTCATGCAAAGTACCCAGGCCAGAATTGTTCCAGAAGTTGGCACCGAAATTTGCGGCTATCGCCTGCGCGTTCCGGCCAAGAAAGATTCCAAACAGCACCAACCCGAGCAGCGCCGCAACTTTCGCGCTGGTGAAGATATTCTGAATGAAAGCGCCCGTCTTCACTCCAAAAATATTAATGATCGAAAGTACAATCACTACCAGGATGGCGGCAAGATTCTGCGTGTTCAGCCCAACATCCATGCCGCCAAGCGTCACGGGGCCAATGGCAAAGTTCGGCACTTTCCACAGGTGCACAATCCAATGACTAGAGGAAACCGCCGGCCAGAATATTCCAGAAATTTGCCGAAAGCGACACCGACTGCGGCGATCGTGCCCGTCTGAATCACCAGAAACAGGGTCCAACCGTAGAGAAATCCCCAGAGCGGGCCCAGCGACTCGCGTTGATAAACGTACTGACCACCCGCTCGCGGCATCATGGCCGCCAGTTCGCCATAGGTAAGCGCACCGACGATGGTGAGAAAGCCGTGACAAGCCACGCCCCAATCAGCAGCGCCGGCGAAGAAACCTCGCGAGAAATTTCGGCGGACACAATAAAGATGCCCGACCCGATCATGGAACCCATCACCAGCATCGTCGCGCTCGTCAGGCCGAGACCTTTGACGAGTTCTTTATCCTGATGAGTGTGCCGCTCCCAATCGCTGACGGGACTTGGACGCTGAACGTCGGTGCTCACGAACCTCCTAAGAATTCTGTGCCCTACTCATCCACCGTCTCTGCGAATGAGTGGGTTTCACTTTACCCTAGAACTCTCAAAAATTCTTCTGCTGATTTGCCCGGATCCCGTAACAAGTCAGATATCACCGCCACCGAATCAGCGCCCGCTTCAATTACCGAACGGGCATTGGCGCGGGTAATGCCGCCGATCGCTACCAGAGGTTTGCGCGTCAACTCTCTTGCCCGGCGAACCCCCGCGAGTCCGACCACAGCATCAGGATTCGACTTGCTGCTCGTCGGAAACACGGGACCAATCGCCAGGTAATCGGAAGAAGTCTTGTCAGCTTCTGCAAGCTGCTCCGGATTGTAGTCGATATTCCCAACCAGAGATCCGAACCTAGAATCATCCGCGCTGCCCCGGGAGATAGATCGTCCTGTCCAACATGCAACCCATCAAAACCCGCGATCAGACAGAGATCGGTGCAGTCGTCATGATCAGCTTAACGTCTGTCCCGAGGCGCGCCCTCAATTCGCGAGCCTGATCGAGCATGCACCGGGAGCTGCCAGACTTATTGCGGTACTGAAGCAAGGTACAGCCCGAGGTCACCAGAGCTTCCGCTGCCGCAAACATCTCGGCGGCACCAGAAAAACAAGCTGGATCAAGAATCGGGTAGAGCCGTGGAAGTTGCAACATAGAGTCTCCCCTTGCACAATCTCGTGCGCTGCGGGAGACGCAGCAAGCCGCGTCTTCACGATTATGTCTCTTTCTTCGCCAGAAATCTCTCGATGAAGCCCGTGTCGAAATTGCCCGCCCGAAATTCCGCATCCGCCAAAATCCTTCGATGCAACGGAATCGTCGTATAAATTCCTTCCACGATAAACATTCCGAGCGCACGGCTCATACGCGAAATGGCCTCCTTAAATGTTTACCCGCACCACAAGTTTTGCGATCAGCGAATCATAATAAGGAGGAATCGTGCCCTCAGCATACGCCGCCGTATCGATGCGCACACCCTTCCTCCCGGCGGATAAACGTAGTAATCTTGCCGGCCGACGGCGTGAACTTCTCCGGATGCTCGGCATTGATGCGGCACTCAATAGCGTGTCCGCGATGTACGATCGGACCTTGCAATACATCGGAAAGCTTTTCACCCGCCGCAATCATAATCTGACTCTTCACCAGGTCGACGTCCGTAACCATTTCGGTAACGGGATGCTCAACCTGAATGCGCGTGTTCATCTCGATGAAGTAAAGCCGCCGCTCCCGGTCCATCAGAAATTCAATCGTGCCGGCATTGTGGTAGCCAATCGTGCTCAGCGTCTTGCTCAGCATGGCGCCGGTTTCCGCGCGCAACTCGGGCGTCATACGAACCGATGGAGACTCTTCGATCAGCTTCTGATGGCGGCGCTGAATAGAGCACTCGCGTTCTCCCAGGCTGACCACGTTGCCATGCTCGTCGCCCAGTACCTGGAACTCAATGTGTCGCGGGTGCTCGACGTAACGCTCCAAATAAAGGTCACCATTGCCGAAGGCAGCCGAGGCCTCCGACTGCGCCTGCCGGTAGAGCGCCGGCAATTCGTCTTCGTTGCGCACAATGCGCATGCCCCGCCCACCACCGCCCGCCGTCGCCTTCACGATGACCGGAAAACCGATTTGCCGCGCCCATTCGCGAGCTTCTTCCGCCGAAGCGACCACTCCGTCCGAGCCGGGAACGATCGGCACGCCATACTGCTTCATGGCGGCACGAGCTTTCTCTTTTTTCCCCATCAACCGGATTACATCCGGCGTCGGCCCGATGAACTTGATGTGACAGGCTTCGCAGACTTCCGCAAAATTCGCGTTTTCCGAAAGCAGCCCGTAACCGGGATGGATCGCATCCACGTTCGCAATCTCGGCCGCGCTGATCACCGCTGGAACGTTGAGATAGCTTTGCGCCAGTTGTGGCGGCCCAATGCAAATCGCCTCATCGGCAAAGCGCACATGCAGCGAGTTCCGGTCCGCCTCGCTGTAGATCGCGACTGAGCGGATCCCGAGTTCCTTGCACGCGCAGATGACGCGCAGCGCAATCTCGCCACGATTCGCTACCAGAATCTTCTTGAACATTAGGGTTTTCTTTCAATTCCGGAGAATCGGGTCACCAGACGAGCCGATCTCATTTGGTTGGCCGGACGGTGAACAGTTCCTGGCCATACTCAATGGGCTGGCCGTTAGTGACAAGTTTCTTGACCAATTCTCCCGCCACGTCGCACTCGATCTCGTTCATCAGCTTCATCGCTTCAACAATGCACAAAACCTGCCCCACTTCCAGCCTGTCTCCGACTTTGACGAAGGGGGGAGATCCGGGAGACGGCGATTCGTAGAAGGTGCCCACGATCGGCGACTTCACAATGTGCAGCCCTTCCTCAACTCCAGGCGCAATCGCGCTCGCCGCCAGATCAACCCGGCCGGGTATGGGAGAAGCACCGAGAGTCGCCGCCGGAACCGCTGGAACCATGACCGGCGCCGACTGAACCGCGATGTAGCGCGAATCCGACGCTGCAGAAGAAGGTTC
>CAVZPJ010000024.1:0-123410 GCA_963777035.1 uncultured Acidobacteriaceae bacterium
TGCAAGAATCTGAAAGGGAAGGAAACCCGTCATGACTGCTCCCGAAACAACCCTGATCGAAGTCGAAAGCAATCACTTTTCGCAACTGCTGACGCGTCACCCGGGCAACCCCATCCTGACGCGCAAGGATTGGCCGTATTCGATCAACAGCGTGTTCAATGCGGGCGCAACCTTGTTGCCGGATGGGACTACGCTACTACTCTGCCGGATCGAAGAACGGCGTGGCCTGTCGCATCTTTGTGCCGCGCGCTCTCGAAACGGTGTGGATGGGTGGCAGATTGACCGTGAACCGACATTGATGCCGGACCCAGAGAAGTATCCAGAGGAAATCTGGGGCATCGAGGATCCGCGCATCACATTTGTGCCGGAGTTACAGCAATATGTGGTGACGTACACGTCTTACTCGCGCGGCGGTCCCGGAGTATCTCTAGCTCTGACCAACGACTTCCGAACGTTTGAACGATACGGCGTGATCATGCCCCCGGACGACAAGGATTCGGCGCTCTTGCCGCGAAGAATCGACGGATGTTGGGCGCTGATTCACCGTCCGATGACGGCGCTGGGAGCGCACATGTGGATCTCCTACTCTCCCGACCTGCGTTACTGGGGCAGGCACAGACTGATGCTGGAAGCGCGTCGCGGCGCGTGGTGGAACGCAAACAAAATCGGTTTGTCGCCGCCGCCCATTGAGACTTCCAGAGGATGGCTCGTGTTCTATCACGGCGTACGCCACACGCCTTCCGGCTGCCTGTATCGATTGGGCCTGGCGCTCTTTGACATTGAGAATCCGGAAAAGTGTTTACTGCGTGGGGATTCGTGGATTTTTGGTCCGGAGAATGAATATGCACGCCACGGCGACGTTAACAATGTCGTGTTTCCGTGCGGATACACGATGAATGCCGATGGCGACACCATCAACATCTATTACGGAGCAGCCGATTGCGCGATCGCCCTGGCGCGAGCCAGCGTCCGCGCACTGCTAGCCTGGCTGGATGCCAATGGAAGTTGCGAACGCCGCCAGCGAGCGGGCGATTTGTGAAACCGCTCGGTTCGATTTTCGGGTTTGCGTCCGGGTGCCGTCACCGTCAACGCAGTACTGTATTCACGATCAAGAAGCGGACGTATTAAGTATGTTTGAAGTGTGGGCAGGAATTTGAGTATTCCTGGGCGCTGATGCACTCCATAGGACCAGGCGTTGCCGATAGTCCTCAAAAGCCGCTTCGGTCGAACGATGTCAGGTCGAACAATGTCAGGCCGAACAATGTCAGGCCGAATGAAACGTCGGCCAGTTGAGCGGCTCGCGGCCTCGCGGCCGTAGTCTTATAAGTGAGCAATCTTGCTCAGACGCGAAAGTCCACACCTGTCATTCTTTAATTCTCCTGAGTGTGTAGATGGAGCTGCGAATGCTGATTTGCAGCTTTGATTCCAGGTGGCTGCGGTTTCCGGGTCCGACCAACGCACAGCGCAGCGACCACATCCAGCCAATCGGCATTCTTCATCCGCGTGTACGCCTCGAAAGTTACGGCGTACGCGACTCGACTCTAAGAAGGCTTGTACGACGAAATCAGGGCAATGCCTCCCGACGGATGAGAGGCATAGCCCGAGAAACAAAAGGAAGGTTAAAGATCATGCCTCTAATTCAACTGCTGGAAGTTCTGATCGTGGTAGGCGTCCTCCTGTGGCTGGTGAATCGCTTCATTCCCATGCAGGGAACCATCAAGTCAATTTTGAACGGCGTCGTCGTCATTGCCGTTGTTCTCTGGCTGCTAAATGTTTTTGGACTGTTTAATTCGCTGTCGCGTCTGCACGTTGGAACCTGATGGAAGGCTCAGAGATCAGCGAAGAAACAGAACAACCCAAGGTCAATGGGACAGACCGTCCCAAGGAGATATTGTGAAGGCTAAGTTTTTTCTAGTAGTCGGAATCGCCCTTAGTTTGAGTGCATTCGCTCAAACGAATCGCCAAAACTCCGTGGCTGTCGAGCCCCTAGGCCCAACGCCAACATTTCGAGTCATCGTAGTCAGCCGCAGCGTGCAGGCGGTCAATTACGAGCATCGTAGTGGAGCTTCCAAGCTCGACTTCGCGGGCACGGACTTGATGCCCTCAGCGAACGGCGAAGCCAAGGTGAATAGCAGGCGGGGATCCATTGAGATCGACGCAGAATTTGGCGACCTGCGCGTACCGACAACTTTCGGCAATGAGTACCTGACCTACGTCTTGTGGGCGATTTCACCCGAAGGCCGAGCTGTGAACTTGGGCGAAGTGCTAGTGGGTGAGAACCATCGCAGCAAACTGCGAGTGACGACTGACCTTCAGGCCTTCGCTCTGATCGTAACCGCGGAACCTTATTATGCGGTGCGGCAGCCGAGCAACGCGGTTGTGCTTGAGAATGTGGTTCGCGAGAGCACCAAGGGAACGACCGAGGCGGTCAATGCAAAGTACGAACTGATGGAGCGCGGCGGGTACATTCCGACCGGCTACAGGTTCGACCCGGTGGTTCTGAATGCGAGACTGCCTCTGGAGTTCTTCGAGGCGCGGAATGCACTGCGCATCGCGCAATCAGAGGGCGCCGAGCAGTATGCGAGCGACAGCTATCAACATGCGGTCCAGTTAATGAACAACGCGGACGAATATGCCACCAGTAAGCATGTTGACACCAAGCCGTTGATCGCGGTTTCGCGCGAGGCAGTACAAACCTCCGAAGATGCCCGTGAAATCGCGGTCAAGAAGCTCGACGAGATACGGCTGGCAAACGAACGTCAGGCATCGAGCGACGCACAGACAGAAGCGCAGGCTCAGACCGACAACGCGATTCGACAAAAAGATCAGGCGCAGTCTGACGCGGCGATCGCTCAGGCGGCCAAGGCTCAGGCAGAGTCGGATGCAGCGAAGGCGCGCGTCGAGACGGCAGATGCACGACTTGCGACCTTGCAGGCCAAGGCGGACATGGCGAATAGCCAGGCGTCATCCGCCGATGCAATCTCCGCGGCTCAAGCTGACGCGGCGCAGTCGCGGCTTGCCGCGCAGCAAGCACAGCAGACCGCGCAACAGGCCGAGACCGACAAAGCCGCAATGCGCACGAAGTTGTCAGAGCAGTTGAATTCCATTCTTCAGACTCGCGACAGCGCACGCGGGCTTATCGTCAGCATGTCCGATGTCTTGTTTGACACGGGAAAATACTCGTTGAAGCCGAGTGCACGCGAGAAGTTGGCGAAAGTCGCCGGCATTCTGCTTGCCTACCCTGGACTCGACATTCAAGTTGGCGGCTACACAGACAATGTGGGCAGCGACTCGATGAATCAGACGCTATCTGAGAATCGCGCCGGATCCGTACGCGATTACCTGGTGCAAGAAGGCGTTGCGACGAATTCGGTTTCAGCCATGGGCTTCGGCAACACTTCACCAGTAGCTTCAAACGACAACTCCAGCGGACGACAAGAGAACCGCAGGGTGGAGCTTCTCGTGTCCGGCGAAGCGATCGGCAGCCCGGTCAACGCCACAACAGGAAGCTTGCAGTAAGAGACAAGCGCAAACAACGCAACGAAGCAACAATGGAGGCAACACTTTATGAAACTAGTTGGAATGATCAGCACAGCAGCTCTGTCTTTGATTCTGGGAGTGGCAGCTCCGGTGTTCGCACAGGAGCAGCACGAGCAGGAGGACCAGAAATCCAAACCGGCCGCCCAGGAAGAAAAAAAGGCGCAGCCCGAGAAATCCGCAAAGCAACAGGAAAAGCCTGTTGCGCAGCCGGAGAAGAACGCAAAGCCGGCAGAACAGAACGCAAAGCAAGAAGAGAAAAACAACCAGCCGGCACAACAGAATGCAAAGCAGCAGGAAAAGAACAACCAACCAGCAGAAAAGAATGTACAGCAGCAGCAACATGCCAGTAATCAGGGCGCCGGCCGCATTCCGGAAGACCGTTATAAGGCCAATTTTGGACAACAACACAGGTTCCGTGTCACCCAGGCCGAATACGGCAATCACCGCTTCCAATACGGTGGCTATTGGTTTGGATTCGTTGATCCGTGGCCCAGCAACTGGCTATACACACAAGATGTTTATGTTGTCGAGATAAACGGCATGTATTACTTATGCAACGCGAGTTATCCCGGAGTTAATCTCGTGCTTAGTTTCACACTCTAGCGGGTTCGTCCGATGGTCGCCCTTCGGACGTATCAAGCTTGACTGTGATTGGTGCGGGTCCGTTTTTTAGGCTCGCGCCGCTTTCCTTGGGATGCCAGCGAGGGTCGACGCAAGCCAGCCGATGCAGCACCATTTAACCGCGCTATTCACAAATTGTGAGCCGTAGTGCACAGACTTGGCATTGCTTCCATGGAATGCTTGTATCGACGCAGTCACCGGTCAATCCGCATAGCCCGCCGCAGGAAAGGTTACAACCGGGCAACTGAAGGATGATCCGGCAAGGTGGTTCCAAATGCGCAAGATCTTTTTGTTTTCGCTAACACTTCTGATACTGGCCATTCCGGCCATCTCGATGGCGCAGTTCGGCGCATCGATCACGATTGCTCCTCCCGCGCTGGTAGCGTACTCCCAACCCATTTGTCCGCAGAGCGGCTATCTATGGACGCCAGGCTATTGGGCCTATGGTGAGGAAGGCTACTTCTGGGTGCCTGGCACATGGGTCGAGCCACCCATGGTCGGGCTGTTATGGACTCCTGGTTATTGGGGCTGGGGCAATAATGCCTACGCCTGGAATGGCGGTTACTGGGGACCCACGGTCGGGTTCTACGGCGGCGTCAACTATGGGTATGGCTATGGTGGCCAAGGCTATGAGGGCGGCTACTGGAGAAACAACGAGTTCAGCTACAACCGCAGCGTGAATAACGTGAATGTAACCGAGATTCATAACACTTACGAGAAGACCGTAATCAACGAACGAGCTGGAAACACTGTCAGCTACAACGGCGGCAGTGGCGGGATAACCGCTCGACCAACCGCGGCGGAAGAGACCGCGTCACATGAGCGTCATACCTCGGCAACATCCGCGCAAACCGGGCATCAACAGGCCGCCAGCAAGAACCACGAACTGTTGGAGTCCGTGAATCATGGCAAGCCGCCGATTGCCGCGACCTCCAAACCCGGAGAACTGACCGGCAAAGGCGTGATAGCGGCCAATGGTGCCGCAGCCGAAAATAAGGCCTCCGAGAATAAGGCCGCAGCCACAAGCTCGAATGAGAACAAGGCGGCGGAGAATAAGGCAGCGGCTACGCGATCGAACGAGAACAAGGCAGCAGAGAATAAGGCCGCAACCACGCGCTCGAATGAGAATATAGCGGCGGAGAATAAGGCCGCAGCTACGCGATCGAACGAGAACAAGGCAGCAGAGAATAAGGCCGCAACCACGCGCTCGAATGAGAATATAGCGGCGGAGAATAAGGCCGCAGCTACGCGCTCGAACGAGAACAAGGCGGCGGAGAATAAGGCAGCGGCCACGCGCTCAAACGAGAGTAAGCCATCCGCGAATAAATCGGTGGCTCACACGAATCAGAATCAGGCTGTGCACGTGCAGCCTGCGGTCCACCAACAGGCTGCACCTAAGCCCGAGTCTCGTCAGGAAAGCGCTCCTCATCCGACAGCTGCGGCTCACGCGCAGCCAGCCCCTCACCAACAGGCTGCACCACGTCCTGAAAGCGCTCCGGAGAAAAAAGCTCCTGGTGGCAAACAGGAGCCTCACCAATAAGTGGATCGACTGCGAGGCGGGCATTAGCCCCGCGCGGCAAAAGAAAGTAGATTATCTCTGAAATGGCGCGAGCCCAATCCGTGGGCTCGTGCCATTTCTTTGTTCCGCAGTCCACAAAGTCAGACTGGCCTTTCTAGCGAATTCCTGACATTGAGCAGTTTTGACCAGTAGCAAACTGGCGAAACGCCTATAAACAAATCTAGCCCGCTCCTCAGCATAGATTTGCGGTGTGAAACCTTGAGGATCGGGGTGACACCTGGGATAAAACGGAATCAGATCGAGTCTCCAGAACTAGCGCTTTGAACGTCTTCTCAGGATGTGGAAAAGGGGAAATATGATTGGAACGATATTGATCGTGATTTTGATCTTGGCTCTTTTAGGTGCGATACCGAGATGGTCGCATAGTCGAGACTGGGGTTATGCTCCGTCGGGCGGACTGGGATTGATCCTTTGCATCGTGGTCATTCTTGTGGTTCTTGGCCGCATCTGACCATGCGCTACCGGGCAATCTCGTCAGTCGTCACGGCCAATACTCGGCACCTGCTTTCTCTCCGCGCGTTGGCTGTGCTTCTCATTGTGCTCATTTGCCGCGGTAGTTCGTCAGGGTATTCCGTTCTGACGCATGAGGAAATCGTAGACCTGCTGTGGGCCGACGAGATCCGCCCGCTGTTGCTAAAGCGCTACCCTGGCCTGTCGGAAGATCAGATCAAGGAGGCGCATGCCTACGCCTACGGAGGCGCCGTCATTCAGGACCTGGGTTATTACCCTTTCGGCAAAAAGGAATTCAGCAACCTGGTGCATTACGTTCGTAGCGGTGACTTTGTTCGCGAGTTGCTGGTCGAAAGCGCGGATGTGAATGAGTATGCCTTTGCTCTGGGCGCTCTAGCCCACTATGCGTCGGACATTAGCGGCCACCCGGCAGTCAACCAGTCGGTGGCCATAGAGTATCCAAAGTTACAAGCGAAATTCGGCAAGTCGGTGGTGTATGCGGAAGACAAGACCGCGCATTTGAAAACCGAGTTCGGCTTCGATACGCTGCAGGTGGCGAAAAATCGTTACGCCTCGCAGCAATATCACGATTTCATTGGATTCAAAGTATCAAAGCCCCTGTTGGAGCGAGTCTTCCCAGTTGTCTATGGATTAGAGTTGAAAGATGTGCTACCACACGAGGATCTCGCCATTGGCTCCTACCGTTTTTCGGTCAGCCGGCTGATCCCGGAGATGACCCAGGTCGCGCTTCAGACCCACAAGAAAGACATGATGCACGAGCATCCGGACTTCGCAAAACAAAAACTCCTTTACCGTCTTTCGCGTTCGGAATATGAAAAGGAGTGGGGGAAAGACTACACCAAGCCCGGATTTGGCACTCGAATTCTCTCCACCCTTCTGCGCTACATGCCGAGAATCGGTCCCTTCAAGGGGCTGGGCTTCAAAAACCCGACCCCGCAGACCGAGGACCTGTATTTCAAAAGCATCAATTTGACGGTCGACCAATACCGGGCCTTCCTGCATGCTGTGGGCTCGGACTCGGCCCAGCTTCCCAATTGTGATCTGGATAGTGGCCACGCCACCAAGGCAGCGGAATACTCGCTCGCCGACGACACCTATGCCAAGCTGCTGGGGCAGCTATCGAGCCACAAGTTCGAGGGAACGGCTCCCGAATTGCGCGCCAACATCCTCGACTTTTATTCCGACGTCTCAGCTTCGATCGAGACAAAGAAAAATCAGAACGATTGGAATAAAGTACTGGCCGAACTGGACCAGTTGAAATCTGTTGCGCCGGTTCTGGCGCCGACGGTGGCGGGCAGCGCGGCACAGTGATCCGGCCTTCACAACTAGTTCAATCCTAGAACGTACCGGCCCTTGCACGTTTGCTGAGCTTTTTCGCCACGGCTTCAGCCGCTACTAGTTTTCGGTCCCGGTGCGGTTCCGTGCGCGGGTCCCCCGTATTCAGTTCACACACTTCTCCGATAGCGGCGCCACAGGTAGTACAAGACACGGATAGAACTTGCTCTGCGGTGAGATCCTTAGTCTTCACAGTCGCATCATGCAACGCTCCAGAAATGGAAGATGCTCAATATTGCTCACTTTAATCCCCTAGGCGAACCGTCAGGTTTGCACCTTGCTGGCAGCGAGACCTTAATTACGAATTGTGTGCAAAAGTGAGCATCTTTCCCGATTGCAATGTGGCAAGCTTTTCGGGAGTGTAATTGCTGTTTAGAGAGGTCTTTTATGACATCGCCAATAGCACTGGTCCCGAAAGAGCGCGACCTCGACCCGCAGAGCTTCCTTGCGAAGATCGGCGTGGGCAAGAAGGACGTCGTGTTTCCCAAGAAACAGACAATCTTCGCACAGGGAGATGTGGCTGACTCCGTTTTTTATATCCAGGAAGGCAAGGTTCGGCTTACGGTTGTCTCCAAGATTGGCAAAGAAGCAACCTTGGGCATATTGAGCGAGGGAGAGTTTTTCGGAGAAGGCAGCTTGGCTGGACAGGCCGTACGAATGGGGTCTGCGACCGCCATGACGGACTGCGAACTTCTCCGTATCGACAAGAAAGCCATGATGGAGGCGCTGCATCGGGAACACGAATTTTCGGACGTCTTTGTGGCCTATCTGCTGGCAAGGAATATTCGTTACGAAGAGGACTTAGTCGACCAACTCTTCAACTCCAGTGAAAAAAGACTGGCTCGGGTTCTGCTCTTGCTGGCTCATTTTGGCAAGGAAGGGGTGCCGGAAACGGTCATCCCCAAAATCAGCCAGGAAACCCTCGCCGACATGGTAGGCACAACCCGTTCCCGGGTCAGTTTTTTCATGAATCGGTTCAGAAAGTTAGGATTCGTGGACTATGGCGGGGACGGGCTGCAAGTCCACAGTTCACTGCTAAACGTGGTTCTTCACGATTAACTGCTCTCCGGCCGAACCTGAAGCACACATCCAACTACGCAAAAGCGCCAGCGTGCATCTCGCGAAATTTAATTGGCAATACTGTGCAGTGTAGACCAGTCTTACCCTTCTTATCGAGCTTATGCTGTCTCTATCGAAGGGCACTTACACTCTCTGGGGAAATCGAACATGCCTGATAGTACCAACCGCCCAATACGGAAATTGCGCAACACCGCTCAACCGCCCTTGTCACACCGCGGCGCGACCGCGGACTCGGACCGAGCCAGGAAGCCGGCACTTGCCGAACCCACTGCCACCGGTCAGCAGCTGTGTCCGGGAGATCGAGTCGAGGGTTTGGGCGACTTTGGTCTTCTGGCCCCAACAACCTTCTGGCCACAAAAACCTGGCAGGGTCTACAGCGATGGCGATGAACTGGCCTTTTGATCTTTAACCTGCAAGTCATTTACCACTTGCTGGACGTTAGGAACCCCGCTCGCGAGCTTCCCAGCTTGCGTGCGCTTGTCTTCCGAGTTCACCTCTCCGCTCAGCGTCACTACTCCACTCTTTACGTCGTATTTCACGTGGTCGTGCATTTTGTTTTGGATCAGCGCAGCATCCAGATTTTGCTCGATGCCTTTATCCAGATCGGAGTTCACGATTTTGGCATCTTTTTCTCCGCCCACCGGTATCACGGCAATCTGATCGGCGACAACCTGGGTGCCCGCGAGCGACTTGGCCACCGATTCGGCTTGCGACTTGGCGTTATCACTCGCGACCTGCCCGCTAAGGGTTACTACGCCTTTGTCGCGGTCCTGGCTGACGGAGACGCTTTTGAAGCCAGCATCATCGAGCGATTTGCGAATACTGTCGGCAACCTCAGGCGACTTCGACCCTGTGGTCGTGCAGCCGATCAGAATTCCGGTGGCCAGAAGCGTGAGCACGGTAAAGAACAACTTAATCGTTTTCATACTCTTCCTTTGAACAATCTGGATTGAACCCCGCGAGAATCATGTGCTGTTTCTGTCTGTGACAGTCTCTACAGTCGCTCAAGCGCTTCGCGAGTACTGAGCAGAAGCGCTCACTTTGGTGACAAAGTTGGTCTTATCCCAACTAATTTCCAAAGACGGTCAATTCTGACCAGTCTTCTCAAACCTTAAGTTCGATACTGGCAATTCACCAGGTTCTATAACTACAGAGAACATTTGGTGAACTCACTCGTGGTAGGGAGAATTTCGATGAATCTAAATCTGATGGATCCTAAGCTGATTATTTTCGCCGCCGTGGCCATTCTGGTTATCGCGGTCCTTGCGTGGTTGTACTCACAAAAACGCAGAAATACGACCGCAACCCTGCGCAAGAAATTTGGGCCCGAGTACGACAGGGCGGTGCTGACACACGGATCAGAACGAAAAGCGGAAGCGAAATTAGAGGATCGCGAGAAACGGGTAGAAAACCTCAACATCCGCGATCTCGATCCGATCGAACATGAGCGTTTTTTGAAACGGTGGGAGTCCGTACAATCTCGTTTTATCGATTCTCCCAAAGGGGCGGTCACGGAAGCCGACGACCTGGTGTCGTCGGTAATGAAAGCTCGCGGCTATCCTGTTTCCGATTTCGATCAGCGCGCTGCCGACGTTTCTGTCGACCATCCTAGAGTGGTGGAAAACTACCGGTCCGCACATGAAATTGCGTTGCGGGTTGGGAAAGACGCAGCAACAACGGAAGACCTGAGAACGGCGATGATTCACTACCGCTCCCTGTTCGAGGAATTGGTCCAGGTGCCGGTCACAATTGAGACAAAGGAAGTGGCGTGATGGCGAACCACGGGGTGAAAGAAGGATTGCTTACGGACGCCGATCTCGCGGCCTACGGCATCACGGCTAAGCATCCCGTGGAATCCACCCTGGTGAAAAGCTATAAGAACGTGTTGAGAAGAAAGGGAAAAATGATGAAGCCAAGCACGCAAGACCGGACTGAAGGCAAGCTCCACGAAGTGAAGGGAAAAATCAAGGAGGGGATTGGGAAGGCAACGAACGATCCGAACCTTGAAATTTCAGGAGAAGCGGAGAAAAACGCAGGTAAAGTTCAAAACTGGATCGGCCGCGCTGAGAAAGCTGTCGGAGAATAAGGATGTGTCAATCCTTGACTCTCAACCTATAACGCGCCAAGCTTTTCGATGACGCGGCAGTGTTTACGCGGCGTTGATCTCGGTACTCTGAAGCGGCCAGGGTGTCAAAAGCATGATTGTCTTCCCTTTTCCCCGGTTTCGTCGACGACCTCTTTCGTCGGCCACCTCTAGGAACGGCACAACATCAGAATGAATAACACAGGGAATCGGTTACAGTGTTCGCGTGAAAATAGCGTGGCGCGGTGGGACCGACAAACGAACCCTCTCCGTACTGGTAGTAGTTCCAGCCCATATTAAATGCCAACTTATGGCCGACATCGACGCTCAAGTGAGCCACTGGCTGCTGATACTTATACTGCAACGAGCCAAGAGGCTGGAGGATGTTGAACTGCGGGGTGCTTCCGTCAACACTGGTAATGCTGTAGCCGACCTCGGCAGTTACTCGCTTCTCAGGCTTGAATCGGATCGTACTCATTCCGAAATTTGTGTGGTTCGTATAGTACGAGTTGGCCAGTAGCGGATTGGCGGAGAGCACCTCCACACCACCGCTTAGGGTATTTCCACAATAGTTGACAGGAGTGGTCGCGCTGGTCACGAACGGAAGCGTCACTCCAGCTGGCGGCGTGTCGTTAAAGCAGATCAGAGCATTTTGGATCACACTGTTGAAGTTGTACGCCAGATCCACTCCGAAGCGCTCACGCGGCGCAAGTGATGCGGTGACTCCGTAGTTTTGGTTGTGCCCCACGTATTGGGTAAGCGCATCGGCGTTGGCATCCCGCACGATATTCACAGAGCCGCCGATTGTCGCCCACGGCCGGGGCGTATAGGAGGTCTGAAACCGGTATCGCGATTCCTTGCGCGGGGCCATGCGCACGATCACATTGTCGTAGTTAGTGTGCTCGAGATCGAAATTCAACCGCAAGGCATGAGTAGGTCTTGCCCACACGCTCAGGAGCGCCGTGTACTCGTTGACCACGAAATGGTCTTCGCCGGTAGTGGTAAAACCATTGTAAGTCTCGACGCCCGAATAATCGTTGAAGAGGTTGAAGGTGCGATCGCCATAGCGGAAACCCAAGCGGCCCCCCGCCATTTTCGAGATGTCCCAGTCTAAGTCGATCTGATTTCTCTTCCAGTCCTGGTTAAATGACGATGCGGTCAGGGTAGGTATCGTTGTCGGCGTGGTAGCGCTCAGCGGAGTCAGCAGCGTGCAGGTCGCTGCCACCGTGCAGTCCTTGTCGACCTCAGTGAAGTTGCCACTCTGCGGAATGCGGTAAGACCAAAGATAGAAGGTCTCGACCAGGCGCAGATGTTGAGTCAGATGCAGGGTGGCCTCGACATCCAGCAGGTTGGAGATTCGGTTCGCGCTCGCTATGCCTGTGCTGTTGAATGCAAGAGTGTGGGTGCGCGTGATCAGACCAGCAAAATTCTCGTCCAATGGCGTGTTCATGCTGGCGGAACTGTAGGAATAAGAGGCAATCAGGTCTAGCCGCTGAAAGTTACTGCTGCGCAAACTGAGCCGCTCAGTGGGTGTAGAGGTGCGAATCCGCTGGTTCCGTGAATAGCTGAAGTAGGCACTGCAGGTGTTATTGGTCAGCACTCCACCGACAATCAGACTGGTTGCAGGCGGCACAACGGCACAGGGTTCCTTGTTCACCGTGTCGATGGACAAACCCAACTCGACCGGTGCCCCGGTGGATAGGAGCGCCGGCGCGAACGGAGCCAGTTGAGTGTCCGTGTCTCCCTTGAAGTAATCGAGGAATTGGTCGTAGCTGAGGACGGTTCGCGGCGCGATCTTAAAGTCCGCGCCGAGGCGGTAGGCGTTCAGGGTGGTGTTCACAGGTTGATAGAGCAGGCCCTCCGTACCCTCATGGATGCTGCTGAAGGACGGCCCGGTCATGTTGTTGTGCGAGAATCCGAAGCGAAAGCTGACTCGGGACTGCGGCAGCAGGGTGAGGTCAACGTCGCTCATGCGCCGCGTTGTGTCAAACAGGTGGGGCGAGTTCGGTACCGCAATCGACGGCGAGGAGCCCCACGGTATCGAAGGACCAGGCGGGGGAGGGTTCAGCGGATTCGCCAGCAAATCGAAGTCGGAGAAATTCTGGTCACGACGGAAACTACCGACGAAGTTATACCACTTATTTTTGTCGGCTCGAACGCGCATGGCATTGTTGGGATCGCCTCCCCATCCGAAGCTGTTAACGAAAAGATTGTCGAACAGAAAGCCCTGGTGAGCAAGCGATTGCAAGGAAAGCGTCTCATCGAGGAGACGTGGACCTTGCTGCAGATTCACTAACGTGTCGTACATATCGGTACTGCCAGTTATGTCGGTGACGCGGTAGCCGAGCTGTCCCGACGAGTGAATTACATAGCCGCCGCCGGTAACACTATCTGGCGACGAGTTAGACGATTGTGCCAGGAGAAATATCGGCGACGAGATGAGCAAGACTGCGGCCAGAGCAGCGAGGAGCAGCACGAATCTGGAGTTACTGTGTAGGCGGACGCCCTGAACAGGCGAGGTGCTGATTTTTACACGAGAAGGTTCAGGACCGAGCAGAGATTGAAGAGCGAATTTTATTAGCGCCGGCATTGCTTCTGCCTCACTTAAGAAAGAAACCGCTAAAGTTGGACCCGTGAATCTGCGTGTGACACATGGTGCAAGCCTGATATTTTGCAGATTGATTGTGCACCGGCCCGGCCGGCCCCACCGTCGGGTAGGTATGGCACTGCAGACAGAGAAGGTTGATCTGACTGACTTTGAGGAGCCGCGGATTGGTGGAACCGTGGGGAGTATGGCAGGCGATGCAGCCCTCGGTCTTCACCGGCACGTGCTCGTAGACGAAGGGCCCCTGCTTGTCGGCGTGGCACTTGTAACAAACGGCGTCGCCGCTGGGGAGCGTGCGCGTTTGCCGCACGGTCGTGGTTCCATGAAGGTTATGGCAGTCGTTGCATTGAACCAGGCCTTCATTTACGCGATGGTGAAAAGGTTTGGCAAAGTCGCTCTTTTCTGTCTGGTGGCAGCCATAACATAGATCAGGCTGCTTTTCAGCAAGCAACGGCTGAGCCTTCGGGGTATGCACGCGATGACAATCGACACAGGTCACGCCCGCGCTGGCGTGCTGGCTGCGATTGAAGTGCATTTGGTTCGCGCGCCCACTGTGACAGTTAAGACAGACCCCGAGCGCCTCACCCGCCTTAATTTCTCCCAGGCGTGAGATCTTGCTCCGGTCCCCTCCACCATCGATGTGGGCGGAGCCAGGTCCATGACAAAATTCGCAGCCTTCCGCGCCCGCCTGTTTGTCAGCCCCAAAAACGCGGTAATGCGGCGTCGTCTTCATCATGCGAGCCTGGTCAGCGTGACAGATTTTGCACTGTTCGCTGCCAACATATTTCGCCCCGGCGACGGACAAGACGGGTGCAGTTACTGGCGGTGCATCGTCTATGCTGTGCTTACCAGCAGCTGAGGTCGTGGTGGCAACGAACAATAACAATATGAATGCAATGGTCCAGACGACATAGCATCTGTGACTCACTAAGTACCTCATCCTCACTCCTTGATACACGCATGACCGCCAGTCGGACCGCTTCACGATTAAAGATGTCGCTTGTTACAAACACTCTTATCTGTTAGTCGTTTCAGTGTGTATTCGCTGTTTCGACTTGGGAACCGCCGGTGATCTCGCGCTGTACCAGGGCGAGATCGATGTCCATGGTATGTTGTTGAATCAGCGATCCCTTCAGCACCTCAGAAGCAGCTTTGCCATCGTGGTGCTCATAGCACCAAGCCAGCATCAATCTGGAAAACACGTCGTCAGCATCCTGCTGCAGCGCACCCGAAGCCTCGTCATACTTCTTCTGGTAATACAGGAGCGCTCCCCTTCCCCCTTGCATGGCCGCATAGACGTCAGGATCTTTCGTGGATGCACCCAATGCCTCAAGTTCAGCTTGTATCAACTGTGCTCTCTCCGAATCGCCACTGGCGCACGCAACGCGAACCTTGTAGGCCTTCACCCGCGCTACGGTTTCTTCACGGTCCGATATCGGAATCACCGTGCTGGCTTTTGCCGCGGCAATGGCCTGGTCAAAATATCCGAATGCAACGTCGGTTCTCTTCGCGATCAGACCCAGTGCGATCAAGCTTTCCACTTCCAGGGAAATGCGTTTGACGGAATGCATCTGCCCTGCAAAATCAGTTAGCAGTTTTGCAGCCTCATCGTCGTTCCCCTCGCGCACGAAGGTATAGATCGACATCTTGCGGCAGTCCAGACGTGTACTGACGGAACCGGTGCTGCTGCATTTTCCATATTCCTCTCGCGCCTTTTTTTCGTTGCCTATCAAGGAGTAGGTGTCACCCAGACCCAGTTGAGAGGATTCAAATGTAGGCAAGATTTTCAGCGCACGATGGTAGTGCTCCAGGGACTCTTCGTAGCGGCCGGCAAGCCGAAGAACCTCTCCGTACGAATCCTCAGAATTGGGTTCGTTCGGTACCTGCTCTGCGTATCGCTTAATCATTGCGACAGCGCGATCGAAGCGCTGCAGATGGGCATACGCAAATCCCAACTCATTGAGGGCAGGCGCAAAGTTGGGATCGATTTTCAAAGCCGCCTCCTGCAAGGCGACGTCTCGATCGTACTGGTGCATCTGGAAGCCGTACCAGGAGCCAACTGTCCACAGAATGCGCTTCTGATCTGGATGCTCCGATACTAGGTCGTTGGCCACCTGGATCGAATACATCAGTTCAGTTTCGGAGCGGCTTACGATCCAGCGTATTAAAAGATCGTCAACGCCACCCTGTGGCTGATGCTCGATCAGGTTGCGCGCTTTTTCTCGTGCGGCGTGTGCAGACTCCGGACTGGTTTCGACGATCGACAGCATCGCCCACGCGAGCGCCAGGTTGGGATCGAGTTTCGTGGCTTCGCGCCACTTCTGCATCGCCTCATAACTTCGTCGGTTTTCCTGCAGCCTCAAACCTTCCTGATAGAGGCGGACAGCCTGCGGAGATTTCGGACGCGCAACTGTTTCTGTTACGGCCGGAATCGTTAGCAGCATCAAAATGCTGCACGCAAGGAGATAGACTTTTTGCATAACCGGTCAAAGTAGCAGAGTTCCACTTGTCTAAGAAGTAGCTAAGGTAACTTGCAGGAGGTTTCGTCACATGCTCAACTCAGCTTATTGTGAGTTCTTTTAAATATTTAATTCATCGCTTAGTAAGATCTGTTCGCTGTGGCAGCACGACAATCTCGGCCCGGACGTTGGTGATACTGGCCCTATTTTCCGCCGCACCACTACTGGCATTTCCCAAAGATGCGGCCCTGATAGTTGCGAAAAACTCCAAAGTAACCGTAGTGCAGTCCGCTGCTTTCGTGAAGGCGTTCAAGTCGGCACCCGCACGGCTGGCGAACGGGCAAGAGGTTATCTTGGTTGTCAAGGCATTGAATTTGCCCGAAACTCAGGTTGTGGGCAGCAAACTTCTGGCACAACTACCGGAGGGACTGAACGAGCTAGCAGCTAGACAAACTATTATTTTGGCCACCAGCGACGCCGAGGTTATCAGGATTGTCAGCAGTATGCCCAATGCAGTGGGAGTGGTTGATATCTATTCCATTACGAGCGCCATCGTAGTCATGAAGGTTGACGGGAAGCTCCCTCTCGAACCTGGCTACTTGCTCCATTACAATTAGGTCCGCCAAGCCTTCATCATAGGCTCAAATACTGAGACTCAATAGATTGATTTGTCCGCTTGTGTGCTCGTGACCGTTCCCGCTTCCACGGAAAGAAAGTAAGCAGTTCCCCCACTCCCTTTCCAGTGCACGAGATCAAAATGGGCGCCGCTGGGCTCGCGATACACGCTGATTCCGCGGAACGTCAACCGCTCACCTTTTCTACAAACCTCGGGTTTGCGGGTGGGACGAAGAAAGTAGGCGCCCCTCCCATTTCCGACCACAGTTGCGCTGCCGTCCGACTCGACCAACACGGCTGATTTTTCATCGACCGCAACTTCGCGCGGCGATTTGGACCAGCCGTCTTGCATGATGCGGGCCAGAAAGCCCAGGGTGCGCCCCATGCGATCGCGCTTGGCAAAATGCGAATCCGTAAGCAAATTGTCGAGATGTGGAATTTCCAGAAAGCCGCGGATCAGCGTGACGCGTTCCAAATATGGATCGGGCAGGACGTCGCTCGAAGCGAGGTCATTATCATCAGGCTTGTCTCCGAGCGCGCCATAAACAAATTCGCCCAGCACTGCCAATCCCGCGCTGGTGCCGCCGATGGGCTTGCCCGCGGCGATGTGCTGGTTGATCGCCTGTTGAACCGGCGTGCCTTGCCAGGCGCGGATGTAGTGGGCCTGATCACCACCAGAAATGAAGATCACTTCCGCCCTTTTCATGATCTCGGATACCGCAGGATCTTGCGCTGCGGCGCGGTCCGGAAGAATCAAGGTGGCCACCGAATTCAGCTTGCACAATTTGCTGATATAAACGTTGTAATCGTCGTCGCCGCTCGCGCGCAGCACCAGAAAATCACCGCCATTTCCCTTTTTGCAGAGCCAGAAAAATGCTTCATCAAGGTCAGAGCCGCCGCCCATCATAGCGGTGCCACCAATGGGCTGGGCTTGAACGTCGTTCTTGTTGCCGAAGCGAAAATACTGCCACGAAGCGGCGTGCGTTATGCTCGCTACCAGGGTCAATACCAGCAGTAGAGAAGAAGATCGAACGGCTTTCATTTGCGCGGATCACTATATCAAGTCTGAGCTGTTCCTTTGGCGGCTGGACTTTGTTCCCTGAATATCAGGAGGGCATGTCGGATCGTGCCTGAGCCAGGCACGGCAGGCGAACTCACGGAGTACGGATCACGACATGAATAACATTGGAAGGCCGGCTGTCTGGCCCTCCGGCAGCGGCGACCGCCGTGATGAAGTAGCAATACTCCCGGAGCGGCTCGACCTGATCATCCGAGTAACTGGTGGTTGCAATCGACTGGATCACGACGCACGGGCCGCCGGGAGCACAACGATGCACGTTATATTTCAGGATGCCGGGAGAAGTGCTGGCCTTCCAGGATAAATCGACATGATGTTTTTGCCCTGGCACGACAGGCGTTGTTGATGGCTTCACTCCCGCAGAATTTGTGCCATTCGCCACGCACGTTATCTCGCTGCCGGGATTTGCCGTATTGTTTTCGGGCTTGCTCACCGAGGACGGAAGATGGACGCTCGATGAGCGAGTGGCTTGCCCATTGTGCCGGCCGAATTGAATCGCAATCGTAAGAATCGTCAGGATGAACACCGCTGCCGCCGTCAGGACGTTGATTGATTTCAGATTACGGAGCATGTAACTACCTTGAGCACGTTGGCCGCGGGCAGATGGAATCGGATCAAGCGAGCGACGTTTTCTCTCCCTTACGAAAAATCCAGAGTAGAACGAAAACGGCGATCAGGGCAATCATGAAGAAAACTATACCGCCCTGGCGATGAAGTCTTCCAGTCAGGAATGCTGGATCCACTCGTGTTCCAAGAATTGCAATGGTAAAAATACGCAACCCATTCTTAGCCACCGAAAGAAACACTGCAAAAACTATAACCAACAACTTTCGCCACGGCGAGCGCAGCAGAACGTGAGCCAATACCATCGTGGTTACCAGTAACATCGAACTAGAGCGGATACTGCTGCACTCTTGAGCGACTTCGACCGTAAGGCCCGGGATGGTAACCAGGATGCCATTTTGAGTAGCGGGAACTCCGACCGCGACGAACAGCGCGTACGCGGCAAAGGCCGAACCTTGCTGCAACAGATCGACGATCTCGTTCAATACGACCTGAGGAAAGGGCACCAAGCCGAACAAGAAACACAAAGGAAAGAGAACCGATCGGGAAACTCGAGAGCCGAAACAAAGAACAAAAGCCGCGATCCAAGACAGCACCAGGGCAAACATCTCGATCGAAAGTCGCACATCGGAAGGCAGCGTTGCCGAGCGCCATTTCACAACGCCAGCCAACAAAACTGCGATCACCAACAACGGGAAACCCGCACGAAGATTGCGGGCCACCATCGGACGCAGGGAACGCCACTCGGAAAGAATCAAAGCTACGCTGAGAGGAAGAATCAGAATGATATGTGTGTATTGATCTTCCCGCAGCGCAAGGGCGAAGGTGTCAAGCAGGGGACGCCATCCGAGCGTGATGGAAACCGCCAAGAGAAGAAGCAAAGACAGTTGGGGTGGTGGCGATTTAGTCATGAGCTGTTTGACTCGTCGGCCGTATAGCACCGTGAATGAATCCCATAAGCGATCGGGAATCTGCCTCAGGATCTAACCAAAGTTGTAAGTTACACGAAAATCATCACTACTTGGCTTCGTTTTGCAAAATGTGAGGTCACGAGCCGCCAACTGGTCGGAGGGATACCAAAGTTTTGTTTGACTGTTTCACGAAAGTGGCCCTCCGGAGTTTCGTCGAGTGACTAGAACGTCAGCCGAAGCGCGAACTGTCCAATGCGGGGAGTCGCACCGCGGAAGGTGCCCGTAGTCGTTATCTGGCCGAAGGTTGGGCTGTCTATATTTGCAGCGCCATCGGCGAGGGTCGGCTGTGCGAACTCGGGATGATTCAGAGCATTGAAGAACTCAGCCCGGAACTCCAGCTTGAACCGCTCCGTGATCGAGGTGATTTTGGCGACCGAGATGTCGAGATTCGTCAGGGTCGGACCGCGAAGCACGTTGCGGTGCAGTCCATAAGTTCGATCGGCCGGGTTATTCACCGGATCGAGTTGGGGGAAACACGGATTGCCGCCTTCGTAGTAGGAGTTGTTCTCCAGCGGGATGTCGGAAAAACTATTGGGATCAAAGATAAAGTTGCCAGTGATCGCGTTCTGGGGATTCTGGGTGACTAAGCAGTTGCCATTGGCGTCAACACCGTAGGTGACCGGTATTATCGTCCGCAATTTGCGGGGATCAAACGTTCTTATTGGAGCAACCACAGCGGCGTGCGACAGGATAGGATCGCCGGCACCCGACGTACCGTAGTTTACAGGGTCATATTGATCGGGCAACTGGGCTGAGATGTCGAATGGAAATCCGGTTCGATAGGTGAAGATGGGATAAAGGCTCCAGCCCGTGGTGAGACGCTTCGGTGCCGAGCCCCACAGCCGATCGAAAGGCAAATCCCATCCTCCACTGAGGGTGATGCGATGGCGGACGTCGCTGTCGCCCGAAGCGTAGAAGAGTTTCGAGTTGTAGGCGGGCACCTGGGCGTTGCGCTGGGCGAAACCGGAGGCATTATCGAGGTTATGGGCATACGTATAGGCGAGTGTGTAATAAACCGTTCCCGCGCGTGATTCTTTGGGTTGCCTCGTCAGGCTGACTTCGAAGGCGTTGTAGTTCGCGTTGGATACGTTCTGAAATTCGGGGAGCGGGCCGAAGCAGAGAAGAGCCTGGATCGCCCCGCAGTTGCCGCTAGTGCCATTGAGCACTCGATTGGTAGTGCCCAGAGTGACGGGGTTAACGTCTCTGAGCGACGTTAGTCCGTGCCCTGAGCTTCCTACATAATTCGCTTCAAGAACCGTGTCAGCGATCAGATTGCGTTGCAGGCTGAGGTTGTACTGATAGACATAGGGCGTGCGCAGGTGCGGGTCGTCCAGATAGATGGCGCCGGTGCTATTGATTGGGAGGAACGGTGTGAAATCGATATTGGAGGCAGGCGGTTTCGAGGGGAAAGTATTGGCCACGCCAAGACTAATGCAGTCACCGTTTGCATCGTAGTTGCAGGCGTTCTGGAACGGGTGACTCATGTAGGTCAAAGGCGCAGTCACGGTACAACCACTGGGGTCCGAACAACTGGGCAGGAAATTCGGGGAATTGTAGAACAGTCCTGCGGAACCCACGAATGGTGGCTGGCCGTTGAACTGAAGATTATCTTCGCCTTTCAGGATGTCATAAAAAATACCGACGCCGCCGCGTATGCTGGTCTTGCCACTTCCAGTTGGATCCCAGGCAAATCCGAAGCGTGGGGCGAAGTTTTTCGTGTCGGGGAAGTTGGTTCCGAGGGGGGCTCCGGGATCGCCGGGGAAGACCATTCCGGGCGGGGCGTTAATAAATCGTTTCGACTGAAGGCCGGGGATCACCGAAAAAGACCGCCCCTGCGTGTCGAGCTTGGGAGTGTTGTATTCGTAGCGCAGGCCTAAGGTGAGTACCAGGTTCTTGCGGAAGTGCCACTCGTCCTGAGCGAACACATAGGTGCTTTTGCTCCGAATGTTAGAAGGGGCGAGCGCGTTCTGAAAGTATGCGTCCGGAATGCCGAGCAGAAAATCGGCATAGTCATTTCCTGTTCCGGTGCTGGTGCCGGTGTAAAAATCAAACTCGCCGTTCAAGTAGAAGCCGTAGTCCAGATTCTCCTGATAAGGCGAGAATCCAGCGCCGAACTTCCAGTTGTGTTTTCCCCGCGTCCAGGTAACCGCGTCGGTCCAGGAGAAGGTGTTTTCAATGTAGGTCGTGGGGCCGTTTTCAGTGGGTCCAATCAAGAAGCCGTTATCGAAAAAAATATCGGTCGGGCCGGTCGCGAGATCGGGAGTGATATCGATGCCAAGATCGGGCCCGGTGGGCAACTTGTTCGCGGGCTGGTCCGATAGGAAATTTGTGCGATGCGCGACGAAGTGAAATTCATTGAGCAAGGTCGGCGTGAAGATGCGGGTGTAGGTCAGATTTAGAAAATAGTAGGTCTTCTTATTGGTGGCGGGAAAACCGGGGACGCTGGCGGTGGGAGCAGGGTTAAACGTTCCGTAGTACGGGTCACCAGCGCGGTTCCAGCCGAGGGTAGCGGAAATCTTGTCTTTGGGGTTGAGGTTAAAATCGAACTTGCTGGTCAATTCATTCCGATTGTCCTGTGCTCCTTCTGACGTGGAAAGCAGACCGTTGGGGGCGGTTGGGATTAATCCGGCTTCGATGTAATTGTGGGCTATGGGATCGAACTTTTCGGGATCGATTTGGGCATTCGCAGCTCCCCCATTTCCAGTTGCCGCAAAATATGGATTGGCCCTGAGGAAAGCGACAACGCCCGGATCGGGGGAGCCTCCATTCGAAAAATCTCCGTTCAACTGCTGCGTGGTAAAGACCGGCGAATCAATAATTGGATAGGCCTGAACTTGTTGCTGCCCCTGATAGGCCACGAAGTAAAAGACTTTGTCCTTTACGATCGGGCCGCCCAGCGTCGCTCCGAACTGGTTGCGCTTCAGATCGAGCCGCGGAAGTTGAGGTACCTGCTCCTTGTTGAAGTAGTCGTTGGCATCGAAATCCCGGTTCCTCAGGAACTCGAAGGCGCTGCCATGGATCGAATTAGTGCCGGACTTCGTGACTACACTGATGACTCCGCCGCCATTTCGTCCGTACTCCGCCGTGTAATCGCTGGTCAGAATGCGGAATTCGGCGATGGCATCAGGGTTGGGATCGAGAACGTTACTGTTATCGAGCAAGTCGTTGTTCAATCCGCCATCGAGCAGATATGTCACCGAGTCGGTGCGTCCGCCGGCGATGCTGAAGTTGCCTGCCCCGGTATTGTCGTCGTTACTCTCTGTAACCCCGGGCTGAAGCAAAGCCAGATCCATCATGTCCCGTCCGTTGAGTGGCATGTTGGTAAGGGCTCGTCCCGTAATGGACTGGCCCAGAGTTGGATTGACGGTTTCTACGGGAGCGGCTTCGGCGCCCACATTCAGGGTCTGGTTGGCGGCACCGACTTCCATCTTGAAGTCGATGCGGAGCGCCTGGTTGATTAGCAGTTTCTGCTCCGCGCTGATCACGGAGCGAAAGCCTTCGTGCTCGGCCGTCAGCTTATAGGTGCCGATGGGCAACGACAGTATCTGGAAGGTTCCCTCCTTGTTGGTGGTTGCAGTACGCGCGACTTGGGTCGCGGTGTTAGTCGCGGTAATCTGCACAGAGGGAATCACGGCGCCCTGCTGGTCGTAGACCGTTCCGAAGATTCTTCCAGTCGCATCCTGAGCCGGGGAAATAACTGGCGCTACCATCACAACCAGCAACAGCATCAGTATGCGAAGAAGTTTCATTGCGATCTCCGTAACCTGCAATCTTTTCCAATCTTGCCCACTTGGAATTCTGCCGATCGATTCCCGATCGAGCCACCCACTTAAAAATGAGGGCGTGTGCATGGCCGTCTCGAGCACACCCCTTTTGCCAGTTGCTGCTCAGTGTTTCTGTTGCGATTTGTGTTTCGCCCGAGCCACTTGCGCCGTCGGTAGTCCAGCTAGCGACCCCTGCTGCTGGAGGGGGCCTAGAAAGACACTCTCACCATCTTTATCTTCGTCAAGCCAGAGCAACTGGTCGCCACCCGCCTGATAGATGACGACCGTGAAATCGCGCGCGGAACCAGGAATCGTGATCCCGACCCGAATTGTGTAGCGCCCAGGGTTGAGCGGATCGGGCGATGCGGTTCCCGAGAAATTCGCCCCAGTATCGGTTCCGCTCGGAGGAGTGGAGTTGAAGGCGAAGAAAGGATCGCTGATGAGTCCGACTCCGCTCAAAGCGCCATTGCTCACCGAGCCTTGCCCGACAAAGTCAAATTCCCAGCCAAAGTTTGCTCCGTGGAAATCGTTAAAGTCCTGCGCTCCAAAAGCGTAGTTGCCCGCGAAACTTGCGGTTGAAGTGTCGGTCTGAGGAATCAGCACTCCGGTGCCGTTGAGATTGAAGCCATCCAAGTCGGCAACCAGCGCCCCTCCCAATCCGCTGGTTGTGTTGTTTGGATCATTCAGGTTGAGGGTTGGGTCCGTCATATACATGCCCAGAAAGCTGACATCGCCCAGATCTCCGGCTGCCATGGTCAGGCTGCCATATCCATTGGTCGCAACGCTATACATGCCGGAGATCGGCGCCCTGGGAACGAGGATGCCATTGTCGAATTCGTTGTCGTCTGCGACACCGCTGAATCTGCCGTGCGTCGGATCCGTAGGAACCGTAGTAAACATGCCAGCCGCAGCATAGAGATTCCCGAACGAGTTGCTGGCCACACCGAATACGGAACTTCCAAGCGACGCGCTGCTGAAAGTGCCCGTGCCCTGGCCGAACACCGAGCCCAACCCCGAATCGCCAGCATCCACGTCGATGATGCGTATAGCCTCAGGACCGACCACGTAATAGTTGAGTGAGAGTGCCAGAACACCGGTGGTGATCGTTCCGCGCCCGAAAGCATCGGGTTCGGTGATGGTGCCGCTGAAAGCGGTTGCGAGCGTTGGGGGAGTGTTCGTAGCTCCAAAATCATCCACGTCGAAGATACCCGCCAACGTAGTGCCGCTATTCGAAATCGAGAATACGCCCCCGTAAACAATCGACAGATACCCGGAGTCGACCCCCGAAAGGGTGAAGGCATAGTTTCCGTCGTTAAGCGCGGTCGATAGAGTTTGCGTGTCCATGCTTCCGCTGGAGGTTGCCGACCCGTCAAACTGAACGATGAGTGCGTGGTTGATGTTCACAAACTGGACGCCGAGCGTTTCGACGCCGCTCACGCCCAGACTCGTGTTGTTGGTCGTCAGGGTAAGTGTCCCCTGGCCGGTAGTGGGATCCACCGCCAGCGCAGCCGGGCCGGGCAAGATGGTGTCGCCCGAAGGTTGAGGCGACGTGAGTCCGAAAGCGTCGTTGTAGTCTTGCTCGCCGCCCAGGACGTTGCCATTGCCGTCGACGGCTACCGATCCTGCGACGGCGTAATAATTCTCGCCACCGTTGATCGCTTCAAGCCCGCTCAAGTAGAAGGCGAAGTTGATTGCCGTGTTCGTGAGCTCGAAGTTTGCCGGGACCGAACCCGATGCAACCGTAGCCGTCACCGTGTAAGTTCCCACCGATCCATTGGCGGAGAACACCGCCGATGTCGCTACGCCGCTCGCGTTAGTCGTAGCTGTATTCACTCCCCCGGCGAAGGTTCCGCTTGCTCCCGTCGCCGGAACTTCGAACGTCACCAGCGCGCCACTCACTGGATTCTGGCTACCGTCCACAACCGTCGCAACCAGCGGTGCTGCAAATGCGGCATTGACGGTCGCACTTTGCGGCGTGCCGCTCGTTGGCGTGATCGACACAACCGCTCCCGTGATGTTCGTAAGGGTGAAGTTGGCCGTTGTGGCTACTCCGGCAACCGCAGCCGTCACCGTATAAGCGCCAGCCATCGAGTCGGCTGTGAATTTCGACGAAGTAGCCATGCCGCTCGCGTCGGTCGTATCTGCCTCTGTCGGCGTTCCATTTGCAAATGTGCCGCTCGCGCCCGTTGCCGGAGCGGTGAACGTGACCGACGCACCGCTCACTGGGTACTGGTTACTGTCCACAACCGTGACCACCAGCGGTGCCGCGAACGCCGTGCCGACCGTTGCATCTTGCAGGGATCCACTGGTTGCTGTGATGGATGCTGGCGCGCCCGATGTGTTCGTCAGATTGAAGCTAGTTGTGGCGGTCACTCCTGCGACCGAAGCGGTCACCGTATCGGCTCCGAGGATTCCATTGGCTGTGAACAGTGACGATTGAACCATGCCGCTCGCGTCGCTCGTATCCGTTTCCGTATTGGTTGAGTTCGACGCGAACGTGCCGCTCGCTCCCGTTGCGGGAGCCGTGAAGGTCACAAACGCGCCACTCACGGGCGATCCGCCCATCGTTACTGTCGCCACCAGCGGCGCTGCAAACTGCGTGTTGACAGTCGCGCTTTGTGGTGTGCCGCCGGTCGCCGCGATGAATTCAGCCGGAGGATTGAAGTTCGAACTATTGCAACTCGTCAAGAACATCAAAGCCAGGAAGGCACCTAACATAGCGGTGAAAGTTTGGCGGTTCATCGCGCCTCCCCGTTGTCGCCCGTATTCTGGCTGGCACGCTGGCGTGCCTGCGGCGACAGAGGCACCCCATGCTGGTTGCGAAGGCTATAGACTTCATCGCCCACCTTCACGGTGCGAACCAGGAACACTGCCCTGCCCTGCAGAGTCTTCATAACGCCAGTCGCCTCGATTTGCTGTCCGGCGGCGACGGAGACCAGGCCATCGCCAGGCAAACCGAACCTGCCCAAAGCTGCGTCCACCGGACCTGACGGAGTTGCGAGCAGCAGGTGAGAACCCGCGATCATTCCCGGAGCGGCTTTCGTGAATACGCTGGACACCGTACCCGTGAGCGTGACTTCATCGGCGAGGCTGTAACGTGACGGTGCGGTAGAACCCGTCGCGTTCGCCGTTGTCTGTGCCTGAGCCTGAACTGGGGGCAGAGATGAAATGAGAAAGAGGATGGCCAAGGTACATAGCCCAGTCGACAACTCTTTTATCTTCATCATGGGTCTCGGAGTTGAGTCTTGATTCGTAATTTCCGTTCGCGTCCTGGGTTTGTGCACGGTGCGCCTCGGCATCTTCTCAATTTCTCAGTCTTAGGATCAGTCGACGACGACCGACCTGATGCGCGTCGGCGTCGCCCGACAGTCTACTCTCTGTTTTGAGGGAACCGAAGATGAAATGTGTACCTCAACTCTCAGTCATATTGTTTACTTCAGATTGACTGTGAGTCGCGTTGCGATGCGGCGTTGGAACATTTCGCGGTTCGCAAGTCAAGCGACGCGGCGCCGATCGCGCTGCGGACTGGGCGGATCGCAGCGTGCTGATACGGACCTGATCCTGCATCGGCGGGCTTGCCGGCGATCGGAAATAGACACCGATAGTCTCCAGCGTCTATTTCACTGTTCCAGACAAGTACATCCCCGCCACGCGATCCGCAATGGCATCTGGTTTGGCGTCATCAAGATTGGTAAGGACGACCACTGTGAGTTGATCATTGATGTAGCGCGAGATCTCGGTTTCGAAGCCTTGCCATTCTCCCTCGTGTTCAATAACGCGGTGGCCTTTCTTGTTCTCGACAAACCAGCCAAAGCCGTACCCGCCAGAATTCGGCTTCCCATTTTTCAGCTTCGCGACGGTCCACATCTGATCAAGGCTAGATCGTTTCAGAAGCTTCTCGGTGTAAAGGGCGGCATCCCATTTGGCAAGATCGAGGATGGAAAAGTACAGACTGCCGTCCGCCGTCGTATTCACCGTAGGCGAAACCCACTCCTGGTTTTTCAGTTTCCCTTTGATAAGCCGGTATCCCGCAGCACGATTGGGCACGATATCGGCTTCGCTAATGATGCGAGTCGTGCTCATGCCCAGCGGTTGGAAGATGCGCTCTTGAAGAACGTCTCCGTAGAACTCACCCGTGACTTTATGAATCAGGATTCCAAGTGTTAGATAGCCCAGACTGCTGTAGCTCCAACTGGTGCCCGGTGAAAACGCCAGCGGGATACTTTCAACAATTTTGAGCTGCTGGGCCTCGGTGTAATCCTTCCGCATGTCGAAATTCTTCGGATAATCGGTGAATCCAGCGGTGTGGCTCAGGAGTTCGCAAACCGTAACCTGTTTCCAGGCGGCTGGCGCATCGGGGAAGTACTTGGTGAGCGGGTCCTCGAGCCCGATCTTGCCTTCTTCGACCAGCATCATGACCGCAGTCGCGGTGAACTGCTTGCCCACGGAACCGGATTGAAAAATCGTTTCGGGTTTGACCGGAACCTGCAGTTCCACGTTGGCGAAGCCGTAGCCTTGCGCCCGGATGACTTGCCCTCCTCGCGAAACCAGCAGGGCGAGTCCTGGAATGTGCTGCTTCGCCATTTCCGCCCGGATGTAGTTGTCGACAGCATCGGTCCGATCCGTAGTTTGATCCACGGCCGATAGCTGGCCCACCAACCCAATCGCGAGCAAAGCGACGATGGCACGACACCAAAACCTCGAGTCGATTTTCATGCTTGCAGGATAACTGGGGACCCTTTCTCGCTGCATCTTTTTCCATCAGCCCGGAAAGCTATTGAGGGACCGAATCGTTGCAGTGGCATCGAGTGGTATACTGCCGCCTCCCTTCCACAACCGAAAAGGAGAAGTATCATGGCGTCTGTACTTGTCACCGGAACCAGCACAGGCATTGGCTTGGCCACCGCGCTCCGCCTGGGCCGGGCGGGCCACCAGGTATACGCCACTATGCGTAACCCTTCCCGCGCGCCAGAGCTCGCGGAGAAGACTGCGCAGGAAAAACTTCCGATCAAAATCTCGACGATGGATGTTGACTCGGATAGTTCGGTAAAAACGGGGATTGCGAATATTCAGAAGGACGCGGGCCACATCGACGTGCTGGTTAATAATGCTGGAGTCGAACGCAACGGATCGATCGAAGAACTGCCTCTAGCCGATTTTCGCGCCGTCATGGAGACTAACTACTTCGGGGCTTTGCGGTGCATTCAGGCGCTCGTGCCGCACATGCGCCAACGCAAGAGCGGGTGCATCATTAACGTGACCTCGGTCGCCGGGCGCGTGGCGAATTCACCGCTCGCCCCCTACACCGCGTCCAAGTTCGCGTTAGAGGCGTTGAGCGAAGCGTTGGCGCAGGAGATGAAGACGTTCAACGTGCACGTCGCCATCGTCGAACCCGGCATCATCGAAACTCCCATGTCCAGACGATTGGAGGAGCCGACGCACCCCTCCCCTTACTCTCAGCAACGGCGGTTCGCCCATCTGTTTGCCGCGTCGCTTAGGAATCCGGCGCCGCCGTCCCTAGTGGCCGACAAAATCCTGGCGATCATCGAGAGCGGGACTTGGCAGCTGCGGCACCCAGTTGGACCGGATGCGCTCCCCTTGCTTGGCTGGCGTAACTCCATGACCGACGAACAATGGATCGAACTTCATGGCGCGGACGATGAGACCTGGTACGAGCGCATGGAGCGCGACTTTGGGATGACCATCCGTCCCAGGAATGAAGGCTGATTTCGCTGCTCTCTCTCCCGACCACGCCTCATCGAATGACGCGTTGGGTCCAAGGCCCCTGCGTTTCAATAATTTAGGGCGGTTTCGACACCCCTTTTCCATCGCTTGCGTCTTTTCTCCCTCAGCCCACGTATGTATCAGTAGTATGAACGCGACTGCCTTCTATTTCGAGAGTTCCATGGCGCAAGAGAGCACCGAGATCGCTCGTGGACTTCGACGTCGCGACCCCGATCTGCTCGACCGACTGATCGAGCAATACCAGCATCGCCTTCTCCGCTACCTCGTGTACCTGACTGGACGCCGGGAATTGGCGGAAGACCTCTTCCAGGAAACATGGATCCGTGTGCTCGAACGCGGGCACCAGTTCAATGACAAATTTGCGTTCAGCACCTGGCTCTTCACGGTTGCGCGGAACCTGGCAATCGATCATATGCGACGCAAACAACCCGCCAGTCTTGACGGCTTGTTGAATGATGGAGAAGCGGCCTTCGATGTGCCTGCGACCGGACGGCCCTCGGCTTTCGATACGACCTTGCAGCGGGAGCAAAACGAGCAGATCGCGGCTGGCATGCAACATCTCCCCGCCGAATACCGGGAAGCGCTTGTGCTTCGATTTCAGGAGGGCATGACTCTCGAAGAAATCGCGAGCGTGGCGGGCGTGCCTTTGGGAACGGTGAAATCAAGAATCTACCGCGGCCTGAGCGGACTCGAGCCGTGGTTAAAAGGAGCGGCACTGTGAACATCTCCACGAACAACGACGCACATGAACGAGCACGGAGACTGATTGCGTTAGCGGGTCCGGACGAGATGTCCGACCGCTTTTCCGACCTGTATTCTGACCGATTTTCCGAACGACGCTCGTCGAATGCGTGGCTGGCCGCGCATTTGGAAACGTGTGCCTTGTGCCGCGCCTTCGCTGAGAACGTCGCCGACACGATTCATGGCTTACGGGCGATTCCCGTTGCCGCGGATCGGAGCCTGATCTCGACGACGCAAAGGAGAGTACGCCTCCGCGCGCTCGAATTGCAGCGCCGCCGAGAACGCCTGTGGCTGGTCTCGGTCAGTTGCACAGCCGTGAGTCTCTGGGCGTTGCTCAGCGCAGTCATTCTGTGGCGCGGGTTTGAGTGGTTAGGTGCTCGAACGCAGTCGGCTTCTTCGGTGTGGCAAGTAAGTTTTCTGGTCTTCTGCGTAATGCCGGCGTTGGTGGCGGGAATACTGCTGCTCGTCAGGGACACGCACCTGCCGGATCACACTGGCTCTTACCAGGGATAGTCGACTCCGGAAGCGGATTCTTACTGGATGAAGTGCGCAGACAGGAGATTTGCAATGACCATCAGAAATCAAACTTCGACCCGATTCAAGGACGAGATTCGTGCCCTTTCTCCCCTGGTCTTCGGACTAGCAGCCCTCGTTTTCCTGGCAATGATTGTGCTGATCGTGGTCGTGACGGGCAGGGATAACCACGCGCCTCCGGTTGCGGTTCGGTGGCTGTTAGGAGTGATCGCAGGAACAATTCTCGCCTGCTACGTGATGCTGATTGGCTACATAAATCGGGACGCCGGACGGCGCCGGATGAGCCGCCTATTTTGGACGCTCCTTGCCATCTGCGTCCCCAACGGGCTGGGGATCGTCCTCTATTTCATCTTGCGCAAGCCCCGAGCGATCAACTGCTCACAATGCAACGCGGAGGTCGAGCCTGGCTTCAGCTTCTGTCCCCGCTGCCGCAACCGCCTGCAGCCTGTCTGCCCCCACTGCCAATGCAGCGTAGACCCCGGCGACAAGTTCTGCCCATATTGCGGTAAGGCTTTGGAGTCGGGTTCTGATGTGTCTCCCGCTGCGGCGACGAGCGAGCCATGAAGTCGCCTGCGGTGCGAGATTAAGGCCCGCAACCTTGTGCACTTTCCCGTTTGAACTCGAGGTCGCACAACACGGGTTATCCGATGCTCGACCGCGATGGACGGTTACAAGCCCTGCTTTTCGGGGATCGTCCAACTCGCGACCACGTCGACTAGGGCGGCGGGACAAATTCCCTTACCGGACTTCCCGCTTGCCGATAAACACTCGCTGGACTGCCGAACATTGATGAACAGCGCGTATTACCGTGGGGTGTTCGGAGTTCGACTTTCCCCGCGGAAGCAGTCGGTGCAGGAATTTCTGACCACTGCAAATGGGTGCCGTCTCGCCACCTCAGTCGGCGGCGTTCTTACGGGCCGGGGGGCCGACTTCATTATCATCGATGACCCGTTGAAACCGGACGAGGCTGTTTCGCGAACCCAGCGCCAAGCGGTTAACGACTGGTACGACCACACGCTCTACACCCGGTTGAATGACAAGCGCACGGGCTGCATCATCATTATCATGCAACGTCTCCATGAGGACGATCTGGTCGGACACGTGATGGAGCAGGAACAGTGGGAGCAGGTGCGACTGCCGGCCATCGCGGAGGAGGACGAAACCCACGAGATTGAGTCTCTTGGTCGCACAAGGACGGTGCGGCGCCGAGCCGGTGAAGCGCTTCACCCGGAGCGGGAGCCATTGGAGGTTCTCGAAAATCTGCGGCAGACCATGGGGGAGTACAACTTCGCCGGCCAGTATCAGCAAGAGCCGGCGCCGCTCGGAGGCGGCATGGTGAAGGCCGAATGGTTTCGGAGCTATGTCCCTGGCGAAGAGCCTTCGCGTTTCGATCAAATTATCCAGAGCTGGGACACCGCGAACAAAAGCGCAGAATTGAGCGACTACAGCGTTTGCACTACCTGGGGGCAGAAGACTAAGAAAATCTACCTGCTGCATGTTCTGCAGAGACGCATGGACTATCCCGATTTGAAACGGGCAGTGTGCCAACAGGCCGAGCGCTTTCATCCAACGAATATCTTGATCGAGGACAAAGCATCCGGAACACAATTGATTCAGGAGCTGATCCGGGATGGCGTCTACAGTGTCACGCGCTACGATCCCACCATGGATAAAATAATGCGGATGCACTCGGTCTCCAGCACCATCGAAAATGGATTCGTATATCTGCCCACTGCATCGGATTGGCGCGCAGCATATCTGCACGAACTGACGACGTTTCCGAACGGCAAGCACGATGATCAGCTAGTAAGGTAGCAAACAGATCGAAAGTCGCCTGGTAGTAATCTTCCGCTGAATTGGGGACCAGCGTCGGGGCTCCACTTGCTTGGATTGTTGGAGTACAACCGACAGGAAGAGATGGCCAAGAAGTTGAAGTTACCTGAGGGCTACGAATTCACGCAGTGCAACGAGGGCGAGGAGGCCCTCGCGAAAAGCAAGTCAACCGGACACGAGATCCGGTCGTCGGATAAAGGTTGGGTTGACGCACGCTCGAACGCCTCGATATCGAAATCAGAATGCTGTCCCAATTGCGGCGCGGGAGTGGTCGTGACAGTGTTCGGTAATCAGAAGCGATGTCAACAATGCGGCCATCAATGGCCGCTTCTGCCTCGCGTTCAACAAGTGCTGACTAGGAGAGACGCCCTCAACGAGAAGGATCTCTGGGCACCAAGAGACACGTTTGGCAAGTTTTCGAAATGGTAGCCGCGGTGAAGGCATGTGTGCGTGGCCGCAAAACGGCCGCACGAATTGATGTTCGTCCCTCCTGAGGAGACGAAACGCAGCGCCTTCCGCCCGAAAAATAATGCCGGCCCGGTCGCGACTTGGGATCATCCTCGTCCCCAGCGCAGAACCGAAGAGATTTCGCGCGTGCGGTACGCCGACAGAGGAAACTATACTTCGTTTCTTGTGGAGTGCCTGCACGTAGGTTCGGGTTGCGAAACGACGCGTTCGATGCGGCTACACAGTCCAGTTCTGGATTTTTAGTCCGCGCACGCGCCGAAATTCGCCTTCATTGTTTGAAACCAGTGTTAACCCCGCAACTACGGCATGTGCAGCGATCCAGAGATCATTGTTTCCGATCATTTCGCCTTTGACCTCCAGCTCCGCCCGAATCGATCCGAACGCCTCGGCCGCGGATTCGGGCAAGGAGAGCGCGGGCAGCACATAGATTAGTTCGCGGAGCTGCTCAAGCGCTGCAGCGCGCTGAGCCTGCGGAACCGGCGCAAAACTTCTTCCGGCCTCTTTTTGCCGGATGTAAATGCAGATGTTGGTGTCCAGCAGATAGCGAGGCTCCATTAAAGTCCCTTGCGCTTCTGTGGTCGATCTTTCGCGCGCGCAACAGCAAGATCCTCTGGCAAACCAGCCAGCAGATCGAAGGCTCGCTCCATGGTTCCGTCTTTTTCCCGGAGGACGATCTCATCCCCTCGCCGAAAGATTCTACTTCTTTGCTCTTCAGCCGAAATTGCATACATCGGAGTTTGCTGCTTGATCCAGTCGAGAGCCTGCGAAGTGGAGTCGACCTGTATTAGCGGTTTTCGTTTTGCTGACATTCGATCCTCCCGCTCTAGATCGTTCCCAGAGCCACCGTACAAAATCGCTGTAACACATTGACGAAAGGCCGGCGATATTCGCGGGCTGTTGCCACGGTGAATATCGCCCGTGCTGCTACATACTTTGGGACCCCGTTCCACACGGAATTCAACCGATCCAGGTTAGGAAGTTTCAAAGCCCTTCCCCTGATCCCACCCATGCAGCTGCGTACTATTATTCCCCGACTCGGGAAGCAAAAAAAGACCAGAAGTTCACTTCGCGCACTCTTTACTCATTGGATTGAGATCAGTGGCGGTGGCTGCCGGTGCCTCCCGTGGTAGATGATCATTTGGCATAGATCATGGGAGCGTTTCCCTGATAAATCCCTGGTCGAACCTGATCAGATAGTCGGGAATAGCGAAACAAACCCGCATGAAACGCGATGCTGGCCATTAATTCGGCTCGGACACGAGTCGGAAATTCCCAGTATTGTTCCCTGTTAAACGGGCTTTGGCAGCCGGACCGCCTGACTGTTTCCGGAACGAAAAAACTCGCGCCGTGCCCATGCGCCAACCTCCAATGTATATACACTGAGTATACACGCGACTCGCCCGGGTCTTCAAGAGATGCTTTTGGGTAGGAAGGGCATTGATGCTTCTTCCAGCTTCTTGCTGGGAATGCGTACCGTTGAATTGGCACTCCGAAAAATTAGCGCCGGCGGTGGCTGCGCTGTTTCCGGAACATTCGCGGATCATAGCTGAGCGGCTCTCCCGCCCGCACGACGACACTCGCGTAGTCGGCATGCACGGGATTGATCAGCCAGTTGTTTTCGTTGGGCGCGAGTACAGAAGGCACCAGGAGCAAACAATTCTCTCCTCGTCGCGCGAATTCATCACCCAGTCGAGCGAGTTCGGCAGGAGCAGCAGGTTCGCGCCAGTTTACCGGCAGATTGCCGGTTACAACCCTCTCTCGGGCTAGATCGTCCGGGACCTCCGCCACAGCCAAGACCAGATCCCCAGGAGGATCGTCCACATCAAGATGGACGAAATATTCCAGCATCGCGAGAGATTGATGTTCCGAGGTATAGCTGAGGCGCGTTCCAGGACTCGACCAACGTCCACCGTATCGGTATGCACCCTCGCCGTCAAAGGGAGTCCGCGCATACGCCTTGCGCAAGACTCGATATACTCGGCTCAACTAATCCCACCGTAAGCGATGCGGCCCAACACGCTCTCCACTTGGCGCGCTCCCAGTTCCGTGTCAATGGCAGTAATAGGTGCGACTCCACCGAGGGCACGGTTCGGACGCTTGAGCCAGCACAGGGCACGCTCGTGGTCACCAAGATATTCATTGGCAATCGCTACAATGCGAGCCAATCGGTAAAGCCGGTCGGATTCATAACGTGCCAGCCTTCCACCTCGACGACGGCGCTGCAAGCTTCGAGGCGAAAGGTCAAGTGCGCTGGTGAGTTCCTTCAGAGTCAAACCCGAAGTTCGCATCAACTCGTTCACTACCGCGGGAGGAAAACCGTCGCGGATCGCCTCGCGCATATCACGATCGCTAGAAAGAGCGCGACCCAGGGTTTGCTCGCCGCCTAATTCCGCCACCACAGCTCGGAGTTCGTTTACCATTATGTCGCATATAATGACGCCAAATGTCGCTCTTGTCAACGAGTCAGAAATGAACCGGTGTTCGCCGTTTCTAAGCAGCCCACGATTTGTTTCGTGGTCCTTCTGCTGAGCCAATCATCGGTGTATCGGCCCGGCGTGTGACCTTGGGGCTGCAGCAGCTTTAATGACCGAGGTCCAGAAAAAACCCAGCCAGGAATCGATTTGCAGGTCCCTCGACTTGTTCTTTCCCCATCTGGCTGTTTGTGTGACACTTGGACCCGTTGGCGCGCTAAAACCATGTCGGACAATTTGCAGGCCGAGTTCAGTAAGCGTTTTGGCGGTGCCTCTAGGTTGTATCGCGCTCCAGGCAGAGTGAATCTCATTGGAGAACATACCGACTACAACGAAGGTTTCGTGATGCCGGTGGCTATCGGCCTCTCCTGTTGGGTTGCGATCGGACCACGCGACGACCGCAAGCTGGCCATCTATTCGGAAAATCTCGATGAATCCGCTGAATTCAACCTTGCGACCCCCGATTTGTATCCCTCCCATAATTGGAGCGACTATCCACTCGGAGTGGCAACGATCCTCCAGCAGGAGGGTTACCTTCTGCGGGGGGCTAATCTTTACATTCGGAGTGAGGTTCCGCTTGGGGCCGGGCTCAGCTCCTCGGCCGCACTTGAAGTCTCAGTAGGATATGCCTTACTTCAAAGATCCGGTTATGATATCAGACCATTACAGCTTGCTCTACTATGCCAGCGCGCCGAGAATGAATTTGTCGGGGCTCGATGCGGCATCATGGATCAGTTTGCGGCGTGCCACGGTGAGACAGGAAAAGCGCTCCTGCTGGATTGCCGTTCTTTGGAATATTGTCCACGAACTTTGCCCGGGAACGCTGATTTGCTCATCTGCGACACTAAGGTGAAGCACGGACTAGCGAGCAGCGAATACAATTTGCGGCGGACTGAATGTGAACAGGCGGTAAGAATCCTGGCTGAGATGATGCCTCATGTAAGAGCTCTTCGTGACCTGAACTCTAGAGAACTGGAGAACCATCGCAGCTGGTTGACACCGACGCTCTACCAACGAGCTCGCCACGTCGTAACCGAAAATGAGCGCGTAACGTTAGCGTCCACAGCTTTGGAACAGGGTGACATCAGCAGATTGGGTGCTCTGATGCGTGCCTCGCATCGCAGCCTGCGCGACGACTACCAGGTCAGTTGTGCGGAACTGGAGGCGATGGTTGAGATCACTGATCGTCAGCCAGGCGTTCATGGTTCGCGTCTCACGGGAGGCGGCTTCGGCGGATGCACTATCAGTCTAGTCGACTTGGAACACAGTGCTGAGTTCCGACAACGGGTCGCAGAGGCCTACCATTCCGCAACCGGGCTTTGGACAGACATTTATCTCTGTCAAGCTTCACAAGGTGTAGGGCGTGAGCTAGGCATCCAAACGGAAGCATCAGCCGATCAATGAAACGCTTCGATTTTGAACATGTTCCTCATCGGCGATTGAATCTGCTGACGCGAGAGTGGGTATTGGTGTCTCCTCAGCGAACCGAGCGGCCATGGTCGGGGAAAGTTGAAGCCAGTCAAGAGCAGGCTAAACCCTATGACCCGGCGTGCTATCTTTGCCCGGGTAATGCGCGAGCTGGAGGTGTGAAGAACCCGCAATACGCGGGGACTTTTGTTTTCGATAACGACTACCCTGCGCTCGTGCCCGACCTGCGAGAGACGGAGCTGAATGAGTCCGGTCTTAGGGTTGCTCGCGCAGAGCGAGGCATTTGCCGGGTCGTGTGTTTCTCGCCGCGTCACGACCTCCGGGTTGCGCGTATGGATCCCCCCGATCTTTGGCAGGTTATCAATGTCTGGATCGAGCAATATCAATCACTGGCCGCTTTGCCGTGGATTCATCACGTGCAAATCTTCGAGAACTGCGGACCGATCGTGGGTGCCAGCAATCCCCACCCTCATTGTCAGGTTTGGGGGAATGCGAGTCTCCCGAACGAGCCCGCAAAAGAACACGCATCTCTGCTCGAATACTGTGCTCGCAATCATTCTTGCCTCCTGTGTGACTACCTTAAGTTCGAGTCAGAGCGGAGAGACCTCTTGGTCTGCGAAAACGAAGCCTTTGCCGTAGTCGTACCTTATTGGGCAGTGTGGCCGTTTGAGACCCTCGTGTTGAGCAAACGCCACATGTCATCCATAGATCGACTCACAGCTACCGAATGTGACTTACTCGCACGAATTCTGAAACAGATCACCACGCGTTATGACAATCTATTTGAAGTGCCCTTCCCTTATTCCATGGGCTTCCATCAAAGCCCCGCGGACGAAACTTCTCATGAGGAGTGGCACTTTCATGGGCACTATTACCCGCCGCTGCTCCGTTCCGCGACGGTACAGAAGTTCATGGTTGGATACGAGATGCTGGCGACACCGCAGCGGGACCTCACTCCTGAGAGTGCGGCTTTGCGGCTTCGCGAGGCGGGAGACGTGCACTACCTGGATCGGAAGTCCTAGAACAGCCAGCTGCTTCTCGCGATTTCTTGTGCCAAGGTGGAAGTGATGCAACGCCTCTGTGCACATTTTCCAGTTCCATCATGGCAAAACCAGGAGCCTTCCACCGCGACCACGGCGCTGCAAGCTCGTCGGCAAAAGATAGATCGTAGAAGCCTTGCAGACTTATGCAGAACTCGTCACTATTACCAAATGGTGTGAAGAGCCCGCGACCGTCGGATCGCGCGGTCTGCAGTAACCAGAGACAGCCCCTCCACGAGCGCGGTGGCTCCTATGATGCGATCGGCTGGATCCTTAGGATATGTCGCTGGGAGTCCGAGGGCGCTCACGCATGCGCGGCCGCTGATCGCTAGGATGATAAAGCGAGCCTCGACCTCACGCAGAAAGGATTCGAGGCTGATATCCAGCCGGATTCGACCTTTGTTGGAGAGCGTGGCTAATTCCAGGAGCGAAATGTCGGAGATCGCGAGTCCGTCCCCGTTCCTACGCGCCTCGTCGATGGCAGCTCTTGCGTTCTTCGAAAGGTGAGTTTGGTCAAACGCCAGCCAAACAATGACATGCGTATCGACAAGAATCACCCGAGCTCCCCCCAGTCATCATGCGAAATCGCAGGGGAGACGACATCGCCTGCAACAACGCCCTTGCCTGCGAGAAAATCGTAGATGTCGTCCAAGTCTTTCTCGGCAGGGACAAGCTTCACGACTGGCTTCCCTCGTTTTGTGATCAGAATGGTTTCTCGCTTAGCCTGAACTTCATCCATGACCGCGAGACAATGAACTTTAAAGGCACCTGCCGCCATTTTCTTCATTCCGAGTCCTTAATCATAGTCATTATACCATGGTCATATTTTTTCTTGGGGACTAAAGTGCCAGTCCGCCGATTGGGAGCGCGGTTCCACGACCACTTTGCTTCCTCTCCCGCCACCCAGGGGCGGCAGTAATCGTCTACAATCGTCTACTTTCCGGTACCCGTCAGGCTCAACTCCTGTGGGCTGAAGCTCGGAGAGACGCCGGAATAGGTTACGGTTGCGGCACCGGTGATCGTGCCGGTGGTAGACGGGGTGAAAGTCACACCGATCGTGCACTTGCCCCCGGCCTCGAGAGTGGTTCCGCACGGAGTCTTACTTCCGGGTAGCACTCCATAGTCACCGCTGGCCGCAATGCTGATGCTCATCGTCGTGCTCGCGTAGTTGGCCAACGTTACCGTCTGCGCCGCGCTTGTCGAACCTGCTGGCTGCGGCGTTTTAAAACTGAGGCTCGACGGCGAGAAGACTAGCGGAAAAACCGCACTGCCAGAGATGTCGTAAACCTGCGGATTCACCGCAGAGCTGTTGGCAATCGCAACCGCCCCTTTGTTCGTCCCGTTAATGCTTGGGCTGAAGGTTAGCGTCATTCCGCAGGCCGCGCCGGCAGCTAGCGAGCCTCCACACGCCGGGTTTCCGCCCACTGCGCTGCCAACTGCTGAGTAATTCCCACTGGCAGTGAGGCCAGTAATTGAAAGCTTAGAGGTGCTGCTGTTCGTAACGGTGACCGACAGCTTGGCGCTTTCGCCAATCGGAACATTCTTGAAGGATGGCGATGCCGGCGAGAACGTTAAAGGCGACGCGGTTCCTCCACTGCCTCCGCCGGTAAGCGCACCGGTCAGTGGGCTAAATTCCGCCTGATAAGTGACCGTCGCTGCGCCAGTGATCGTGGTAGCGGTTTCTGTCGGAGTGAAGGTCACACTGAAGGTGCACTTCTTTTTCGCGGCGAGAGTTATTCCCGTTAACACGCACGGAGTCGTGCCGCTGCCAGCCACTGCATAATCGCCGCTGGCGGTAACGCTGTTGACGGTTAACGAGGTGCTCAGGTTGTTGGTCAGTGTTACATTTTGCGCGGCGCCGTCTCCCAATACATCGATATCGCCCGGCTTGAGAGATCCCTCGACCACATACACCGGGCCCGAATACTTGGTACCTTTTAGGCCGGGAATAGTCTGAACTCCATCCCCGACCGACGACCGCGGATCTTGAAGGACATGCAGGCATCTCTTTATTCGGAAGCTCCTCAATCGTGGTCGTTATGCCATCGTCATCGTTATTTTGTCTGACAACGTGTAGAAAGTGCTGCGAGGTCTGTGCGTGGACGGACAGAGACGGACGCAGGGAGTGAGGTGACAGTTCAGATCGCAGCCGTCAGGTACTTCACCAGTACAACCTCGTTCTGGGATTCGTTGTAAACCAGATCATCCGCGATCGCATGCACCATGGTAAGACCTAATCCGCCAGGTCGAAGCCCCTTTTCCTCGCGGACGGCTGTTGATGCCACCGGCCCTCCGGGATTCACCATCGCAGAGTGGGTTAGGCCTTCGAAGCGAAAACCGGGCCCGGGATCGGCGATGCGATAGAACAATAAGCGCGGGGTACGAATACAGGAAATGCGGACGCGGCGCGACGGATCGAGACCGCCACCCCATTCCACCGCATTCATGAGGAGTTCTCGAAATGCCTGCGCCACCGACTGCATGAGTTCCAAATTCAGGTCGGCATCCAGTTGGCGGATGAGGTGGTCAATCCTTTCGGCGGAATCTCGCGTGCAAGGAATGGACAGCTCCAGCCACTCCCGCTTTGCGGATAATACTTCGATGGCCGGGTCGGATTCGGTGTTTAGGGCCCGATCTACCAGATCCTCTAGTTCGGCCGCGGCGAATGGTTTGCGGAGATAATCGTAGGCGTTCTCCCTGATGGCACGCAGCAGGCTCTCCGGAGTGTCATCCGCAGTAATCACGATAACCCGAAGATCGCTCCGGATCTGTCGCAGACCGGCTAACACCTCCAAACCGTGGATATCCGGCAAGCCCAAGTCGAGGAGAATAAGGTCGTAAGAACGCTCCTTTATATGTCTGAACCCCTCGCCCGCCGTCCCGCAGGATACGATGTTCACGGGCTGGGAGCGAAGCGCATGGCATACCAAATCGTGAATCGAAGGATCGTCATCCACGACGAGCAGTTGTTTCCGGGGCTCACCAGGGTTCGTCGCCATAGTTATGGACCTTATTCCTTCCGGTGCGGGGGCCGTGGGGGGCTGGCCCAAGCCGGCTATACACCGCTTGAAGTCGGCGATGAATAGTACTAACATTGTTGCCGCGCTCGCGCAATGTTCGCTCCCCCTGCGCCTCACTTCGGCGCTCCGACGCGGGCGACACGTCCCCTAACGTGTCCTTATCATGCATCGCGGCCTAGCCGCAGGAAGGACAATCCTCTAATGGTGCGCAAGCTTTTGAAGATGCGCCGAAAGGTTCCAAAATCAACTATGACTGATCCAAAGAAAATCACTGTTATTTCCACGGAGGCTGGCGGCGGCGCCGAACAGGGCGCAGCCAACGTCGACAAGATCCGCGACATCTTGTTTGGTTCGCAGATCAAGAATTATGAGGCCCGGTTCGCCCGCCTGGAAGATACGATGGCGCGAGAAACGACTGAGCTCAAGGACACGATGCGGCGTCGCTTCGAGTCAGTTGAGGGGTTTTTTCGCAAAGAGGCGGAGGCGCTTGCGGGACGGCTCAAAGCCGAGAAGGAAGAACGGAACGAGGGTTTGAAAAGCATAGCCCGAGACCTGAAGAGCGCGAGTGATCTGCTCGGCAAGAAAGTACTCGAACTCGACAATAAGTCGGCGGAAGGGCAGAGCAGCCTGCGCCAAGAACTTATGCAGGAATCTCGCAAGCTCCTGGAAGAGATCCGCCTGAAGAGCGACAGCCTGAGCGCTCTGGTCGAACGTCGTGCCGACGAATTGCGCGACCGTAAAATCGACCGCGCAGCCCTGGCGTCTCTCTTGACGGAAGTAGCGGTGCAACTGAGCGAAGATGGAGTCGAGAGCGGCAAGCCTGTAAAGGCGGCGAAGATTGCGGGTCAGTAGTCAACGAGGCCCAGCATGAGCACAGCCCCTTTACGGGATCTGGCACAAGAGGGCGGGGTCAATGGCGGCTCCGACGGAGACTACACCCGGCTGCGGGAGCTCCTCGTCGGCCCGGAGCAGTCGCGGCTGGAGGAACTTCAGCGCAGACTCGACGACCGGGAGTTGCGGACTGAAGACCTAAGCCAGGTTGTCGCTGAGGCCATCGCGTTACGCGCTCGCCGAGATCGCGGCCTGCAACAGACGCTGAATCCGATGATTGAGGAAGCGGTTCGCATCTCGGTTACAAGAGACCCGGCCGTACTCGCCAACACCCTCTTCCCAGTCATTGGCGAAGCGGTTCGAAAGTCCGTGGCCCATGCTCTGCGCGGCCTGGTGGAATCGGTCAACCAGACGCTGGAACGCAGCCTCTCATTCGAAGCCTTGAAGTGGCGAGTCGAGGCGCTGCGTACCGGACGGACCTTCGGCGAAATCGTCCTGACGCGTAGCCTCCGGTACCGCGTGGAGCAAGTTTTCCTGATTCACCGCGAAACCGGACTCTTGCTCCAGCACGTTGCCCGAGAGGATCAAGTCATTCAGGATTCTGATCTTGTTTCGGGAATGCTGACGGCAATTCAGGACTTCGTGCGCGATTCTTTTTCGGGAACCAGCGAACATGAGATCGAAACCATTGAGTTGGGCGAGTTCAACCTCTGGGTGCAGCACGGGCCGACAACAATACTGGCAGCGGTCGTCAGCGGCACACCTCCGCCGGAACTCCGCAACGTCTTACAGCGCACTCTGGAAGGGGTTGAGGCGGAACATGGTTCGTCGATGGGTTCATTCAAAGGAGATGCAGCGGCGTTTGGCGAAGCACGTCCGCTGCTCGAGATGTGCTTGCTCGGACGGCAGACTCGGAAAGTCGCTAAGCATTCCAGATCTTTTTTTGTAGTTTTCGCGACGATGCTGCTGCTCGCGATCGGGTACTTGATCTTTCTCAGCGAGCGCTCTAGTCGGCGGTGGGATCACCTGGTGGAGCAACTGCGGAAGGAGCCTGGAATTGTCCTTACTGGCGCCGTCCATTCCTGGGGCAAGTACGACCTCGTTGGTCTTCGGGACCCGCTCTCCACCGACCCCGGTAAACTCGTCGATTCCTCGGGAATAAATCCGGCCAAGGTAACTTCGCGCTGGGAGCCCTACGTATCTCTCGATCCCAAGTTCAAACTTACGCGGGAATTTCTAGCGGAGAAGAGTGCTCTCGAACAGGCGGTCTTAAGGTTCCCTCTGGACTCCGCTCAGCTTTCCGCGGAACAGTTGGCGAAGCTTGACGACATCGAGGTGCATATCTTCAGGCTGCAAGAATATGGAGCCGCGATCGGACAGAAATTTACCATCGAACTGCAGGGGCACACCGATCCCACCGGGAACGAAGCTAAGAACGACACACTCAGCCAGAGGCGAGCAGAGGCCGTGTCGAAGGCGCTCGTCAGCCGAGGCGTCGGCCCGAATATGTTGCGGACTGTGGCCTTTGGTTCTCGTCAACCCGTCCAGCGCGCGACGGGCGCGTATCTCACCGAACTCAATCGCCGAGTCATTTTCCACGTGGTTACCGACAACGAGGCGGCCCGGTGATCAAGAAAAAAATCTGCATGGTCGGAGCTTTTGGAGTGGGGAAAACCAGCTTGGTTTCCCGTTTCGTGCACAGTATTTTTTCCGAGAAATATCAGACGACCGTGGGCGTGAAAATCGACAAGAAGGTAGTCCAACACCCCGCCGGCGAAATTGACCTGATCCTCTGGGATTTGGCGGGAGAAGACGCGGTCACTACGGTGCGCCCCGCCCACCTGAAGGGTGCCGCCGGCTACATTCTGGTCATGGACGGCTTGCGGCGAAATACGCTCGGAGTAGCCATCGATCTCCAGAGGCGTGTTAGTGAAGCCGTAGGCGATGTCCCCTTTATGTGCGTCGTCAACAAGACCGATCTCCGGGAACTCTGGGAAATCCAGCAAGCTGATCTCGACGACCTTGTCTCGCGCGGATGGACCGTGATCGAGACCAGCGCGAAGACGGGCACGGCTGTCGAGGGAGTATTCCGAACCCTGACGGATACGATGATGCAGGAGCTTCATGTCGACGACTCCACAGCCGACGCCCTTGCAGGCTGAACTTTCCGCGAACGGCACCATCGCTCCGCTTCTGGCAGCGATGCAGTTGGCGGGGTTTGAGGCTTTACCCAACTACTCGTTTCGGTTGATTTCAGCTCCTCCCGAATGGCTGCACCATCTCCTACCGGACATCGAGACCGCTTCGGAGGTGGATCTGGTGGAACGATTTCCACTGTTGGAAGCATTTCTCCCTGAAGCGAAAGATGCTTGGCAATCGGTTGCAACCAGTCGAGTCTGCTCCGACCTCTGGTCAGAGACGCTTCCTAGTGGTGTCGAGATACACCTGCAGGCTTGGGCTTTCAAAATAGCCGAGCGGAGGTTCCTTTTGATCGAGGCGGCCGATGCCCTGCATCAGGAGCGGCAGCAAGTTCTTCAGTACGCACATGAGACGGCGCTGCAATACGATACGATTGCCCGGCTCAATCGTGAGGTCCAGCGGGCCACGCAGGCCAAGAGCGATTTCCTGGCTACGATGAGCCATGAAATTCGCACTCCGATGAACGCGATTCTCGGTATGGCGGATGTGTTAGCGGAAACTTCGCTGACTACAGAGCAGCGCCAATGCGTAGACATTTTCCAGCGAGCGGCAAGCAATCTTCTGGATCTGCTAAACGATGTTCTCGATACCTCTAAGATCGAAGCCGGCCAACTGGTACTTGAAACGTCGCCGTTCGAACTTTGCGACGTTGTTGCGCAAGTGGTGGAACTGGCTGGCATTCGGGCGGCCGAAAAGGACCTGAAGATCGAACACGAAATAATGCCGCAGGTCCCTGCTTGGCTGAGCGGGGATCGGGTACGGCTCCGGCAGGTGCTGACGAATCTGCTCGGAAATTCCACGAAGTTTACCGACAAAGGCCGGCTTGCACTTCGCGTCACTCCTAACCCGGACGGCGGTGGCCCGGGCTCGCTGCTTTTCGCCGTGTCGGACACGGGGATAGGAATCCCCAAGGAACAGATCGCAAGAATCTTTGAGAGCTTCGCCCAAGCTGACTCTTCGACAACCAGAAAGTACGGTGGCACGGGGTTGGGATTGACAATATGCAAGAGACTCATCGAGGCGATGGGCGGAAGGATCTGGGTGGAAAGCACGGTGGGAATCGGAAGCACTTTTTATTTCACGGCCGAGTTCGGAATCGCGACAGCGCCTTTGACACAGACTCCTGCTGTAGATGCGGCCCCTGCATCACCAGTCGAAAACTTGCGCATCCTAGTGGCCGATGACTCCACGGATAACCATTCGGTCATTCGGGGGTATCTCAGAAACTTGCCCTACGTGCTCGACTTCGTCGAGGATGGTGCTTCCGCCCTCGAAAAGCTTCAGACCGGAAAGTATGATTTGGCGCTGATCGATCTCCACATGCCGGTCATGGACGGCTATGCTGCCGTGCGTGCCTTCCGGGAGTACGAGCACAAGCAGAACCTTCACGCGATGCCCATCATGGCTTTAACCGCCGATGCTTTCCAGGATGCGATCGAAAGAAGCCTAATCGCGGGGTACACCGAGCACATGGTCAAGCCAATCCGCAAGTCGAATCTTTTGGAAGCGATCGCCCGACATGCGCCCGCTTCTGGCAAGGTTCCTTCCGTACCGAAGCTCGACCTCGTCGTTGACGCGGAGCTTTCGGCAATCGTACCCAAGTATCTCGACAACGTTCGACGGAACTCCGCTGCCATTGCGGCCGCGCTCGCCCGCTCCGACTTCGAGACGATTCGTTCGCTGGGTCACAACATGAAGGGCACTGGCACATCGTTTGGCTTGCCGCAAATCAGCGAGATGGGTGACCAACTGGAGCGAGCCGCAAAACTGCAAGAGGCCGACTCGATCCGCAACGTCAACGCTGATCTGGTACATTTCCTCAATTCGGTCGATGTCCGCTACGGGTGACAGAAGCGCCGAACGACGCGCACGCCACCCGGCTCGAGAGGATTCCGGTTCAAACCTCAGGCGGTCAGGTGGCACAAGGTATGATCTTCGGCCGTAGGAATCGAAACTGCTGGTTGAGACTGAGCTGGAATCTGACTGACAAGGTAGGTCAGCCATAGCTGAAATCGTATATACTTCGTGCACTACGAAGTACCCGCAGGGGCGCGCTCGGGTGTATTCGGTGGGTTTTAGTTCCGTCAATATCCGGGCCGTCATTGGATCGCAACATGGGTGATTCCAGATCACGGCCCGACGAAAAATCCGTTTCTAAGAAGTCCAAACTTGCTGGTGTGAGTACTCCGTTTGCCGGTGAGAGTTCCGGCAGCAACGTTCCAGTTGCTCCCGACGACGAAGCTACACTCGTGGACGCTGGTCCGTCCCGACATGATCCCGACGCCACCATCGTCGATACCGGGCAGCGCGATGCTGGACAGCAACTGGACCCCGAAGCCACGTTGGTGGATGCCAACGCTTCGTTCCGCCGAACTCCGGCGCCTCCATCCAATCGAATTTCCAACGCGTCTGCCAGCGCGGCCGTATTTGAGATCGGCGACCTGCTGGGCGGGCGATATGAAATTCTGCAACTTCTGGGTGAAGGCGGCATGGGCGCCGTGTACAAGGCTGCCGACCGCGAACTTGATCGGTTCGTTGCGTTGAAGGTCATCCGGCCGGAACTGGCCTCGAACCCCGCGATCCTGGCCCGTTTTAAACAGGAGTTGCTGCTCGCTCACCAGGTCACACACCGCAACGTGATCCGCATTTACGACCTTGGTGAAGCCGAGGGTGTGAAGTTCATCACCATGGAGTTTATCGAGGGCAAAGATCTACGCGCCCTCATTCGTTCGAAGAAGAAGTTTGCTCCTGAAGAAGCCGTGGAAGTGATTCAACAGGTGTGCCAGGCCTTGGACGCAGCGCATAGCGTTGGTGTGATACACCGCGATCTGAAGCCGCAAAACATCATGCAGGACGCCGCGGGCCGCATTCTGGTGATGGATTTCGGTTTGGCTCGTACCCTGGAAGGCGACGGGATGACCCAAACGGGTGCGATCGTCGGCACCATGGAATACATGTCGCCTGAACAGGCACTGGCCAAGGACCTCGATCAACGTTCGGACATTTTCGCTCTCGGACTGATCCTGTACGAATTGCTGACGGGCAAAACACCCTTTCAAGCCGAGAGTGCGCTCGCCAGTCTGATCAAACGGACGCAAGAGCGTGCGATTCCGGTGTCGGATGTTGACAATCAGATTCCCGGGGCATTGAGCGGGATTGTGAGCAAGTGCCTGGAACGTGATGTGAACGAGAGATACCAGACCGCTTCTGCCATTCTTGCCGACCTGAACACTTGGAAAGACAAGAGAGCGGCAGGCACAATCAAATTAGACGCTAGCGTCAAGCCGTGGGGGCAGACTCTTCCGTGGCCCCTTATCGCTGGAATCGTGACTGCCCTGATCCTGGCGATCAGTGGGTACATGCTTCGCGACCGGCTGTTTAGTGCATCGCCCAGTACAAGATCTGCTCCTTCGGGGCCCGCGGTGTCGCTGGCAATTTTGCCATTCCGCAACGCATCGGGCGATCCGAGCCTGGATTGGATCGGCCCCAGCCTTGCCGACATGCTCAGCACCGATGTTGGCCAGTCCGCGCAGTTGCGCACGGTGAGCCCGAGCAGCCTGCATCAGGTCTTCACTGACCTGCGCATTTCCTCCTCGACGGTTCTCGACCCGGCGACGATCCGCCGCGTGGCTGATTTCAGCACTGCGGATCGCGTGGTTTGGGGGCAATATGCCAAGTTCGGCGACCAAATCCGCATCGATGCCACGCTTCAGGATATTAAGAACGGCACGGCGGTTCCGCTGAAGATCGATGTGTCCAGTGAGAAGGAGATCCCAGGCGCGATTGATCGCCTGGCAGAGTCCATCCGCCAGAAGCTTGCACTCCCGGAAAACGTATTGAAGGAACTCAAGGCTAGTTCCTTCCAACCTACTTCGCAATCGGTGGCCGCGCTGCGCGACTACAACCAGGGGGTCGGGTTACAGCGAGACGGGAAGAATCTGGAGGCGCAAAAGCAGTTCGAGGCGGCGACCAAGGAGGACCCCACCTTCGCGCTGGCATTTTCCAAGCTTGCACAGACCTATGGCAGTTTGGGCTATGACAGCGAAGCGGAGCGCTCCGCTAAAAAAGCGGTAGGGCTTAGGGAAGACCTCCCTGCGGCGGAAAAGTATTTGATTTCCGCCATTGAATTGCAGGTGATGAAGAAGTATCCCGAAGCCATCGCAGCTTACGGCAATCTGGCCAAGGTTTCGCCGGATAACTCTGACGTGCAATCGGCGCTCGCCAGCTTATATCAAGATTCTGGCGATCTGGTGAAGGCGCGCGATTATTACCAGAAGGTTCTGGCTTCCAACCCCAAGAATATAGCGGCGACTCTTGATCTTGGTCGCATCGAGATCAAGAGCGGCAATCCGCAAGGGAGTTTCGATCCGCTGAACCGCGCTTATAGTCTCGCCGTACAAGTGGACAACCAGGAGCAAAAAGCCGCCAGTTTACACCTCATGGCGGTCGCTTACAGGATGTTGGGCAAGCCCCAGGAAGTTCTGCGCAATGAGCAGGAGGCACTCGCTATCTGGCGCCACATCGGTCAGAAGCGCGGCCTGGCGTTCAGCCTGAACGAAATGGCCAGGGCTCAGGCTTCGCTCGGCAACAGCAAAGATGCATTATCCAACTTTCAGGAGGCCCTGCAGATCCGGCGCGAGATTGGCGACAAGCGTGGCATGGGAGATACGCTGCTGGACATCGGCAATTTCCACGATGACCGTGGCGATCATGACCAGGCGCTCAAGATGTACAAGGAAGCCCTGGAGTTGGAGCGGGACATTGGCAATGAAAGTTTGCAGGCCATTTGTCTGAATAACATCGGAAGCGTGTACTCGGAAAAGAGTCAATTCGATGACGCTCTAACCTACTTCCAGCAGGCGCTGCAGTTGCGCGAAAAATCGAAAGTGCCACAGGATATCGTCGAGGCGGTTCACAACCTGGGTCAAGTTTCGAGTGGGATGGGTCAGTACGATCAGGCCATTTCCTACTACATGCGGGCGCTGGATCTGCGGCGCAGCATGAACGACCCACGTGGTGCGGCGACCGAGTCCTACGGTTTGGGCGCTTTGTTTGATTATCAAGGACGGTATGGGGCAGCCGTCAGCTCGAAGCAGGACGCGGTCAAGACCTTTCGCGATCTCAAGGACAGAACCTTCTGGATGGCCGAAATACTTGGGGGCTACGGAGAGTCGCTTATCCTGGCCGGGCGAGGCGACGAAGCGAAGAGTTCTTTGGACGAAGCGCTCAGCCTGTCTCGCGAACTGAAGAACGACGGCCTGGTGGCGCAGACCTTAGGATTCAAGGGGGATGCATTCTTCTATCAGGACAATTTCAAGGCTGCCCACGCGCTTTACGAGCAGGCATTGCAGGCGGCTATGAGCAGCAAGGAAGCGGATAGAATTCTGAGCGCAAAAGTAAACATGGCGGTCGTCGAAGTCCGTGAAAAGAGAGGACAGCAAGCGATTCCGAAGCTTCGGGTGCTGATCCAACAACTGGATGATGCCAGCGCGAAATACTCTTCGGTGGAGTGCTCGATTTTCATGGCGGAGGCGATGATGCAAAGCCATGACTATACTCATGCCCGCCTGGAGTTGCAGCGCGCTCTGCTGCGCTCGGACAAACTGGGACAGCGAGCGCTGAGTGCGCACGCCCATTACCTGTTAGCGACGATCGCACGGAATGCCGCGGACAATACAGAAGCCCAGGATAATTACCGCGAGGTTGTGCGCACGCTGGACGCAATGAAAAAAGAGACCGGCGCGGAAAAGTTGCTGCAGCGCTCTGATCTGAAAGCCATGTACGAAGAATCCACCCACTGGTCGCAAGTCGGAAAAAGCTAGAGAAAGACGGAGACAACAACACACGGACGAGGACCGTCCCATGCCGGCCTCGTCCGTCTCAGTTTCCTCCGCTGCATTCTTATTGCGACGTCACAGTCGTGCTCGCGGTTGAGGAGTTATTGCTCGGATTCGTATCCGCATTGCTCTCCGAAACCGTTGCCGTGTTATGTAGTACCGTACCCGCGGAAGCAGTCACTTGCACAGTGATCTGAATGACCGCCCCGTTCAGGTCATAAATCGACACCGGCATAATTGTACCCACATTACAACTCACGGTGCCGCCTGCGAACGCACACGGTACTTGAGTCGTCGTGCAATTCAGTTTGCCTTTCACGATCGAGCAAGCGACGTTGGTGCCCGATGCGCTCAAGAAGGTCGTGCCGAGTGGTAGGGGATCTTTCATACCGACGTTAACCGCGTTGGCATTTCCCAAATCCCCCACCCCGATGAGGTACGTCATCTTGGTGCCAGTACGTTCCTTTGGAGGCGCAACGTTCAAGATCGCCACATCGGTCGACCCAACCACGGTGTAAGTCACCGTTTGTGACACGGTGTTCAATGCGGAGTCCATTACAGTTGCAGTGAAGGTATGCAGACCCGGCGTGGTTGTGTCGAACTGCCCCCCTTGTGCGACGGCTCCGCCCGGAGTGTCGATCGCGCTGCAGGAAGACACCGTTAAGAACGGCCCGGTCGGAGAATTGACGCCTGCGTTTACCGCGGAGCAAGAGTAGTTCGCTGAGGTCGCCTGGCCTTGCTGGTAGATGCCACCGTTCGCCGGAGCAACGACACTAACGCTTGGCGCCTCACCGGGAGTGAGGTACGTCAACACCCAGCACGAACCCGTGCCTTGGCTACCACCCTTACCGCTACCTCCCGTAGGGCTCTTGAGAGGATCTGTGAAAGAGGTGATCTGGTTACTCTGGAACAGCGGCGGAGTGTTACCCGAATACGGTGTGCAGGGGTGCAGGGGATCGGGACCCGAGCCTTTGAGCCAGCCAACCAATGGAAGGTTGGCGTTGGCGTAGAACCCCGGGTCGTTGACCTGGTCGAAATAGAAGTCGGTGCCAAGCGTTGCAAAGAAATTTGCCTGGCTAACCGAGCCACACGTCCCGCCGGTCTGAGACCCGGGGCATGTGTACTCGAACATGACCGAGCCGTAGGTGACCGTGCCAGTAGAGTCGTTGTAGACAAAGCACTGAGCCCCTGGGAAGCTAGCCTGTACGAGCTGGTTGCAGGTTGATGGATTCAGTTGCTCGATCGCGTTGACCTGCAGCGTTTCAGGCGATCCGCTGAGCAACTCGGCATTGGCATCGTAGCCGCCATTTGCGTAGCCGCCTTCATAGTTCAAGTTAAGCTGCGTTCCCTGCTGAACCGTCCCCACCTGGATTGGTCCGGCCACATTAAAAACCGCGGTGACGTTTTGCGCCGAGTTCATCGTCACGCTGCACGTGATGCTCGTTCCAAAACTCGCGCACGCACCGCCCCAGCCCCCGAACGTGGACGGCGAGTTGGCGGTCGCTGTCAGGGTCACGACTGTGCCGGACTGATAGTTTGCCGTGCACGATCCCGTCTGGCTGCCATTTGCCAGGACGCAGTCGATCTCCTCCATGTTGTCTGTCACAGTGCCGCTGCCCTGTCCGAACTCCGTCAAGGTCAGCGTTTCTCCCTGGGGCGGAGGAGGAGGCAATCCCGCCTGAGCATAGACGGCAACGTTGATTCCGTTACCTCCCGTGCCAGTTGTGTCGCCGTTAGTGCTGACGTCGGAAAAGTTGCAACCGCATCCGTTGTCGTCGGCCACCGAAAAGGTGATCTGGTACGTGTCCCCTACGTTGGTGGTAATCGTCTGGCTGATGGCGTCGTAAGCTTGCACAGCACCGTCATACCAGCAGTAGCCGCCATCGGTGCCGCAGCCGGGTTGCACGACGCCCCCATAGGTGGCGCCATAGATATTGGCGTAGGTCCAACCGTTGGGCGTGAAACTGTTTCCGCTGTTGGTATAAACGCCTCCAGAAAAATCGCCGTTGACCAACAGGTTGCCGCTTTCAGTCGTCGTGTCAACCACCGACACGTTGGCGAATGAGATGAAGCTCGGGTCTTCACGGAAGGCGAACGTGATGGCAGTGCTGGGAAGGCCCGCAACGAAACTCACTGAGTACTGCTGGTAGCTCCCATTGCCGCCGCCTGGTACCGGTGTACCGCTCAGGTCCAGAATTGCACCTGCAGGGGGACCCTGGTTGGCTCCCGGATCGTTCTTGATTTGCTGAAGTGTCTGGGCGTGGGCGGTGTAGACCATGAGCACGGTGCAGCAGAAGAGCGTGAAGGCTATCTTCCGCAGGGTCGTCGGTGCCGAAGCGGACAGCAAGAGTCTTTTCATCGGAAGCTCCTTATTCCTTTTTTCTTCTCGTCAGGTTCGTATTATCCTCGAGTCTCTCATCAGGATGGCGACTCCGTCGTCAGGTTCTAGCAGAAACGTGCAAGCACCGAACGCTGAATACACTGCCGGCCGACGCTCAACCGCGGATTCGCAGTTGTGAGCCTCGCTTCTTGGGAATTTCCACTCGCGATCGCGTGGACCTAGTCGGAGAAAATTTCCCTCGCAGCCAGACTGTTGCGGCACACAAACTGAAATCCCAATCGTGCCAAAGACAATCGGTCAAACCTATTCTCGGGATCGTTCTGGTTCGGTTCTAGGCATCCGCGGGGGAAACAAGAATGCCTGAAGTCCTGGAATGGGAAACTGACAAGCCTACTCACACGCTCCCCATGCCCCACTGACTTCAAAAAACCTTCAAAAGAACCCCCGGCAGTGTGCATTCAACAGGCAGGTCTGTCAACAGAATTCAAGTGGTAAATTAACGGGAAGAAGTTGACAATTCGGAAGATGAAAACTTGTGCGTTTCCAATGCATCTCCTTGCACACGCGATTCCTAGCGACACCGCAGACGAGGCGTCTACAAGAATCATTGCTGCCGTTTGCAGTTCTTCCGCCTAGGTTTCGCGCACAAGACGAATCGTCCTCCGGTCAATGGTAACGAGTGTTCGTCCTCGCGGCTTCTCGCAAACAAACCGAGTCCTCTTGTCCAGGAATGGTCCATCTTCCACCATGTAGCGAATTTCCAGCGCGCGATGGCGTCGGACTGAGACACTCCTCGAACCTCGCGTCCTTGCGCTTGTTTCGGTTCAAGGCTCAGTCCCTCAAGTTGTAAACGCTCCGTGTAGAGCATGAGGGCGATCAGCACGCCCGCGCCGAGGAACACCAGAAGCGTGCTCTGTCCCCCTGAGGTTTTGCGCCCCGTGATATTCATTCGATGGATTTTGAGAAAAATCCAGTAGAGCGCCGTGGCAGACGGACCGAGCACGGTGAGCGCCCACTTGACTGCCCAAGACAAGTCGTGGTCGAGCCATCCGAATAGAAGGGCGACCAACAACGCGGGCAAGGGCAAAGTCAGCAGCGTCCCGCAGAGTGCGCCCTTTACAAAGCCGAACACCTCTCTTAGCAATCGTTCCTCCCGCACACAGGTTCGGCAAGTTCCATGAGGCATGCCACTGCTATGTATGGAAGGGGTTACATCGTGAAGTGAAATTGGTTGCGCAGTTTGCAGCGCGAAGATTCTGGAACGGTGCGCAGAGGATAAGCTCCGATCGACCAGAGTAAGGAGAAACGGGCGCAATGTTGTGCACGTCCTCGGTTTGAACTCGACGTCCCCGTGGATGGAGCACGTTTCAGAGCTTTCGCTGATCGGCGCAACCGAGGTTCGATTCTTGCGAAAAACGCTCTCGAGCGGGTTATGAAGAAATTGTAAAGAAGAATGGACCTTTTTCCGTGGCTTTTTCGCGTTACTAGATGACGGCCGAATTTGGATCGTGGGAAGGCAAGACGACAATAAACACGAAGGCTCACGATTCTGCAGCGGCCCATCCCAACAAAGCTGACCCGCAAAGGAGCATTTCTATGGAAAAAATAGGGCAAAATCAGAACTGGATTCTGAGGGCCGCGATGGCGTTGGCGGTCGTGCTAGCGCTGGCAGCCCTTACGACGCAATCGGCGCCAGCGCAGACCTTCACCGTACTCGACGACTTCAACGGGACCAACGGGAGTGATGCCTCCTCGTCCCTCCTGCAGGCCACCAATGGAAATCTCTACGGAACCACCGCCGAAGGCGGGGGCGCCGGCGCTGGCAGCGTCTACCAGGTGACCCCTGGTGGTACCCTGACCTCAATCTATTCTTTTTGCCTGCAAGGCACTCCCCCTAGTGATTGCCCGGATGGCGATCAGCCTTTAGCCCCGCTGGTCCAGGCCAGCAATGGGGACCTGTACGGGACCACGCTAAGGGGCGGGGCCAACAACGAAGGCACCGTCTTCAAAATCACGACTGGCGGCATGCTGACCACGGTTTACAGTTTTTGCTCGCTCAGCGGCTGTGTGGACGGCATACAACCACAAGGCCCGCTGTTCCAGGCCAGTAATGGGGACCTGTACGGCACCACGAGCTTCGACGGGGCCAACAGCGGCTGGGGCACCATCTTCAAGATGACTCTGGCCGGTAAGCTGACTACGATCGTCAACTTTGCCTATACCCCGGGCGGCAACATGCCCGTCGCTGGATTGATCGAGGCCAGCAACGGCGACTTGTATGGAATGACGCCCACTGGCGGCGGCAACGGCGGTTGCACCTACGACTGCGGCACCGTTTTCAAAATCACTGCCGCTGGCAAGATCACCTATCTTCACGACTTTTGCTCCCTGAGTGGCTGCGCGGACGGCGGCAATCCCGAGGGGGCGCTGGTCCAAGCCAGCAATGGGAACTTCTATGGAACCACCTCTGTTGGCGGGGCCAATGGCCAAGGCACGGTTTTCGAAATCACCCCGGCTGGCAAGCTGACCACGCTTTACAGCTTCTGTTCGGAAAGCGGCTGCGCGGACGGCTCTTCGCCCCGCTCCACCCTGATCCAGGCTACCGATGGGAACTTGTACGGGACAACGGAATACGGCGGCAACGAGTATGACGGAGTGGTGGGTTATTGTTTTGCTTCGTACGGGTGCGGGACGATCTTCGCGGTTACCACCGCTGGCAAGTTGACCACGCTTTACAGCTTCTGCGCGCAAAATGGCTGTACGGACGGTTTCTTCCCGCCTGCAGGACTGACCCAGGACACCAACGGGATCTTTTACGGGACAGCGCCTGGGGGCGGTAATGTCAACTGTCCCCAGCAAGGCGGCGGCTGCGGCACGTTGTTCAGCCTGTCCACTGGCCTCGGCCCGTTCGTGGCCCTACAGACTACGTCCGGCAAGGAGGGTGCCAAGATCGGAATTCTGGGCCAGGGCTTCAGCGACTCGTCGGTGGTGGAGTTCGGCGGAACCGCCGCTTCGACCATCGCGGTGACGGGCACGAGCTTCATCACCGCGACCGTTCCGGCGGGAGCGCTCACCGGCTCCGTCACAGTTACGACCGGCTCGAGTGCGCTGACCAGCTCGCGGACGTTCAATGTGCTGCCGACGATTACGAGCATTCCGTCGAGTGGTTCGGTGGGAACTCCGGTCGCGATTGAAGGCACCGGATTGACACAGACGACGAAGGTGACGTTTGGCGGGGTGAAGGCGACAAGCTTCACGGCGAACTCCGATACGCAGGTTACGGCTTACGTACCGACCGGTGCAAAGACAGGCAAGATTGCGGTGACTACCCAGGGAGGCAGCGCCACCAGCAAGACGACGTTCACGGTCAACTAAGTTGTGCGCCGAGCTTCGGTCGTCAACCCGAAGTTCGGCCGCAACTACTCGCGGACAAGCGTACAGATGACTGATGAAACCATTGATTATGGTAAGAACTGTCATTTCCCCGTTTGCCCGTGATTTAGGGCGGGTTGCTTGAGTGCAGCGCTCGCTCTCCTTGAGATAAGCTCGAAACCCTTTGAATGTGCGATTTCTGTCGTTTCTTTAAGTCGTTTTCGCCCCGCCGCAGGATTGTTTCCTTGGCGTTCAATCTCGCCGAGGGCCAGCGAAGCTTCCAATTCGATTTGAACCAGGCCCAACCTGTTGGCTTCTACCATCGCATTTCGAGCAAACTGCTCAGCCCCATGCAAGTCTTTCGCCGCCGCTCGAGTGTAGGCATTTCGGATCGCTAGGGGAAGGCGGGTCGTGACATCACTACTCTTCTGCGAAAGCGTTAGCGCTCTTGCCATCGCATCTTGGGCATCTTCCACTTTTCTCTGCTGCAGAAGTGACCTCGATAGGAGAGACTCAGCCTGAATTTCGTTATCTCTTTCCTGTTCTGCTCGAAATTCTTGGATCGCCGCCCGGGCCAGAATTTCTGCATTGGAACCTTGGCCCAAGTCGCAATCCAATTCGCCCAGGGCCACCTGGGTCTCGGCGACGGTTCCTTTTTCTCCTAATTGGCGCCGCAAAGACAGTGCCTCTTCATAGATCTTCCTGGCACCCTCGCTATCTCCCTTCTGTCGCCGCACATTTCCGATCGACAGAAGAGAAGATGAGTAATAGCTCTTGTCGTCAATTTCGCGTTGTATACTGACGGCCTGTTCATACATTTGCATGGCACCTTGGAGATCCCCTTGCCCTGCTAGGACATCCCCCATGTTCTTGAGGTCGATGGCTTCAGAACTTTTATGTCCCACCTCACGGGCTAACACGAGCGCGTCTTTGTATTCTGCTAGCGCCTCCCCGAACTTTCCCTCCAAGTAAAAGATGTCGCCGGTGTTGGCGGTAACGACTTCCATTGAGTGTTTGTCGTCGACTTCCCTGGAATCCGCGAGGGCCTCCGCATACATCTTTTTGCTGGTATTCAAATCCCCCTGTTGCATATAAATCACACCGATGTTGCCCAGCTCTCGAGCCATGCCTTTGTTATCACCGGTCTGTTGCGCGAGTTTCAGCGCTTCTTCGTATAAAGTCTTTGCTTGTTCCAAATCGCCTTGGTTGATGGGCACTTCGGCCATCGCGTGCAATGCTCCCGACTCGCCAGCCAGATCTCCGGCTTCGTGGAAGATCCGACGAGCCTCTTCACAGGCGGCGGTTGCTGCTTGTGGTTGTCCGAGACTAGCCAAGGCGCGGCATTGAAAAGCTCTGGCCCGCGCGATTAGCAGTTTCGCTCCGAGCGCACTTGCTTTTTTGATCGCCAGATCCGTGACCGTTACAACTCTTTTATTGTCCGACAAAGAATAGTCTGCCCACGCTTCGGCCATATCGATCCGAGGATCCGCTTTCGCTTCTGCTGACACTCCTCTCACCCTGGCAATCGTCTTCAGGGCATCGCGCCCACGGTCTCCCGCTATCTGAGTATTGGCGAGAGCGAGGGCGTATTCGACGCTGTCGGGGGCAGAGTTCGACAGGCGTTGATAAACATCAATCGCCTTGTCCCAATCCTTGTTAACCTCGTAGTAACCGGCTTCTACTAATGAGTGATCTTCACGGGAAAGCCTGCCGGAAAGTTCGAGAGCTTTCTTCGCTTCCGCCCGTGCTTTCTCGCTGTAGCCGAGGGCCATCCATGCTTTCGCCAGTTCCGCATGAGCGAGAGGATAAGTGGGGTCCATGCTTACCGCGCGCGTAAGCAGGTCGCGAGCGCCGAGTGCATCAAAAGTTCGCAACCTGGCCAAGCCTTCGGAGTACATCCGCATCGCGTCCGGATTCGAAGGTATCGACGCTCGTACACCCACCGCTTCAACTTGAGAAACTTCTCCAACTCCCAAAGACTCGCGCAACTTTCTTCCGACGCGGGAAACCAGATCCAGCAACTGCGCTTCGGTACTGGTTTCTGAAATAGCAGCGACAATCTTTCCGTTGGCCGCGTCCTGAAGACGAACGTCCAGCCGGAACTGATCCCCGGCATCGTTTCCCACGTCAAAGTAGGAACCCACCACCACAAAATCGCTGCCCAGATTCTTCCTGATCGATTCGAGGGTTTGCGGAGGGCAGGCTGTCCTGGTCGTGAAGGCCGAGGTCAATTTTCATGCGCGCCACCATTTCTCCGGGCACGGTGCGCAACTTCTCACCGGCCGCCAACTCCGACGCCAACATTTCCGACAAAGCAGTTGACACCCACGCCGTGTCGGAGCGATCGGAAAGATTCTTGAAGCCGAGGACGGCCACCGAACGCCGCGCGTGGTTCTGAGCGGACTTTGCTTCCCGCCCTTGTGCATCCTGCCGCGAGACCCGGTGCGCTTCCCAAGTCGCGATGCAAGCCACGATACCAAGAACCGTCAAAACGGCAGCCAAGGCTTCTCTATGTCGGCGAAGAAATCGCCCGCTACGGTAGGCGATAGTGGCCTTGCGCGCCTGAACCGGCATTCCCATCAGATACCGCTCAATATCCAGCGAGAACTCTTCGATTGACCGATACCTGCGTTCGGGCTCCTTTCGCAGCGCCTTCAGCACGATGGTATCGAGATCGCCGCGCAGCTGGCGCTCCAGTTCCGCTGGCCGCATACCGCGCTGGCTGCTCACCGACTCTGGAGTAATGACACTTCCTGTGGGGCCATCGCCAGATACACGCGATACATTTTCTTCTGTCCGGTTAACCACCGCGCTCGGTTTTTCTGGGTCGGTTTCGCAAACCATCTGCTCCATTTCCAAAAGAGACTGGTTGGTAGAGCGAAAGGGCCGACGACCAGTCAACAATTGGAAGAGCAATACACCCAGGGAATAGACATCGGCGGCGGTCGTAATCGCGTAGCCGCGAATCTGCTCGGGGCTGGCATATTCCGGCGTCATAGGACGCCAATCTGTTCGAGTAACCAGTGCAGTTTGATAGCACTCAGGATTCAGCAATTTGGCGATGCCAAAGTCCAGGAGTCGGGGTACACCTCCCTTCGCGATCAGGATATTGGAAGGTTTGAGGTCGCGGTGAATCACCTGTTTTTCGTGTGCATACTGCACCGCGGAGCAGACCTCCCGAAAAAGCCGCAAGCGGTCATCGATCGAGAGCTTGTGAAGATCGCAATACTCGTCAATGGGCGGTCCTTCCACATACTCCATCACCAGATACGGCGAACCATCTTCGGTGCTGCCGCCATCGAGCAGCTTCACAATGTTGGAGTGGTCGAGTGTCGCGAGGGTCTGTCGTTCATTGCGAAAACGCTGCAGGACCTGTTCGGTGTCGATGCCTGCCTTGACCATTTTCATCGCAACTTGTTTGCGATAGTTCTGATCGTTGCGCTCGGCTAAGTAAACCACCGCCATGCCGCCCTGTCCGATCTCGCGGATAATGCGGTATGCTCCGATCCGTTTTCCCGCGATTTCCCGCGTCTGAGTGGAGAGCAGATCGGCGGCGGGAGAATCTTCAAGAAAAGTTGCGGCGCCATCGAAGCTCGCCAGCAACGATTCTATTTCGACACGCAGCGAGTCATCGCCGGCGCAAGCTAGACGCAAGAAATCACTTCTCTCTGCTGGATCGCGCTCCAGGGCCAAGCCAAACAGTTCTTTTACCTGGTCCCACTTTTCACGCATCTTTCTCGTCGCCTCTGCGCAGTTCACGCGCCAGCCAGGCCTTGGCGAGGTTCCAATTGCGTTTCACCGTCGTGCGGGAAACGCCCTGGACTCCAGCAGCCTCCTCCAGGCTTAAACCACCGAAAAAGCGCAACTCTACAAGTTGGGCTTGCTGTGGATCGAATTCCGCTAGATGCTTCAGAGCGTCGTCCAATTGAAGGACGTCGGCCGTTTTCTCCTGGGAAGCGACTTCAGCCTCTTCCAGGAAGACTCTTTCAAAGCCTTGGCCGCGTTTTTTTGCGTCATGGCGACGGCTATAGTCGACCAAGATACGGCGCATTAGTTGTGCAGCAACGCCCATGAACTGCTCTCTGTTTTTCCAGTGGACGTCTCTCTGATCGGCTAACCGAAGATAGGCTTCATGCACGAGGGCGGTGGTTTGTAAAGTGTGATCACTACGCTCCCGCCGCAAGTAACCAGACGCCAATCGTCGCAATTCCGAGTAGAGCACCACGACCAAATCGGCCGCTGCCTTGTCATTGCCGACATTGAGATCACTCAAGAGAGTGGCTATATCTCCGGGCTCATCCATAAGGACCGTGAGTGTGATGACCAGAAATGCAGCATCAACGGGCACTGCAGCCCGCAACTACTTCGAACCTGAACAAATAGAAAAATAAAAGCGAGGGAGGAAGAACCCGATATGAGATCGCGATCACTTTCATTGCACTCCAAAGATCGCGCTCTCCGGCGCCCAGAGTATATATCAATCCGACCGTCAAACGAACAGGACTTGAGCCCTCGGTTGAGTCGTCTGAAAGTGGAGCGGGAAGTCGAACGGCCAGCAGATGAGTCAAGAAATAGACCTTTTGTTCTAACTTCTTCGCGTCGTCAGATAGACGCGAGTTTGGGTTAGATGTCGGCTCAACCAAGTACACGATCGAGGAACTGGCATGGGTTTTGCCCAACTAGGGAGATATGCGTTTGTCCCTCTCACGGAGCCCCAGAAAGCAGCTTGGTTTCTCACATCAGGGCGCTTCTTGAGAACGGCTGCGAGCAGTTTCATTGACTTGCTCCCATACCCTAATCGCACCCTAGCTATGTGGAAAGTTGATTCTCGCGCGCGGAAAACTGGCGCGTCTCAGCTTTGGATTGGCGTCAGCGAAGAAGTGAGAGGTCGAGTGGAGCCAAGAAAAAGGGTCACTTTTACGCGACCCTTTTCTGTGTGCTGGTGGAATCGTAGCGGCCGGCACGCCCAGACTGATGAACAGAACTATAGTTTCGAGACGGTATCACTCTCTTGATTCCCCACCCAGATGTGTGCCCCGTCAAAACCCACCGCCCAGGGGGAGCTCCCGACGACAAACGTGCCGAGGACCTTTCCGGTCGAACTCAGCTTGGTCACGTTGTTGCTGCCGTGATTCGCCACCCACATGTTGGCCCCGTCAAAGGCTATACCCAGAGGTCCACTTCCCACGCTGAAGGTCCCGAGAACCGCGCCGCTCGAACTCAGCTTGGTCACGTTGTTGCTAGCGGAATTCGTTACCCACATATCGGTCCCATCAAAGGCTAGGTATGAGGGTGTAGTTCCCACAGCGAAGGTACCGAGGACCTTGCCGGCCTCGTTTAGCTTCATAACGTTGTTGCTGCCTGAGTTCGCCACCCAGATGTCGGTCCCGTCAAAAGCGATGCCCAGCGGGGCGCTGCCCACGGCGAACGTGCCAAGCGCAGCTCCATTGCTCGCCTGTAGCTTGGTCACGCTCGCCCCTTGATAGTTCGTCACCCAAATGTTGGCGCCATCAAAGGCCACGTCAATTGGGTTGGTTCCCACCGTAAAGCTGCCGAGGACAGTGCCCGTGCTTGCCTGCACCTTGGTCACGTTGTTGCTGCTCTGGTTCGCCGTCCAGATGTTGGCTCCGTCAAAGGCAATCCCTGTAGGGGTGGTTCCTACGCCTGAGGTTAGGAGGAGCGCACCATCGCTTGCCCGAAACTTCATGACGTTGTTACTCTCAGAGCCCGCATTTGCGACCCAGATGCTGGCTCCGTCAAAAGCCACGCCAACGGGAAGGAATCCCGCCGAGAAGCTTGTCGGCACTTGATTGGCGTTATACCAGTGCAAGATGGCGACTTGTAGTGGGTTCTCTTTAGTACTTACAACGCCGTTCGCTGCGAGCAAACCCAAGGCAGCGCACAGAAGCGCCGCTAAGACCGCGAGTTTCCGTTTCATAGGTTCTCCTTTTTTCCTTGGTTTTTATTGAGCGCCGTTGCCAAGATCGCGTATCTTACGTTTGCTTGCCGGCCTCCATCCCACGATCTAAACTCGGCCTCTATTCAGTAACGCGAAGAAGCCACGGAAAAAGGTCCACATTTCTTCATCTTCAAGTTTTTGATGGCACACTCGAGATTGTTTTCGCGAGAATCGACCCTGGTCCATGTGGGGCCGAATCCTTAAGCTGAGAAGCCCGGGACAAGGGGTTCCAGGCAGCAGAGGAGAGACGGACGTGCCCAAAATTTGGCCTTGAGACTCCACGAGAAAGAAGGTTGTTACTGAACAGAAAGTCGTATTGAACAAATACTCCCTGAGTTGGCCCATTAGGATCATTAGTGGCGGCGTTGTTTCTGGAACATGCGCGGATCATAGCCGAGCGGCTCCGTCGCTCGCAGAATGATACTCTCGTAGTCGGCGTGCGCCGGATTGATCAGCCAGTTGTTTTCGTTGGGCGCGAGTAAGGAGGGCACCAGGAACAAACAATCTGAACGAGAGCACTTACCAGAAATGAACCGGATGTTTGCATCCCGCTACACAGCCCAAGTTCTGGATCTTTAGCTGCGCACCCGCCGAAATTCACCTTCACTGCTCATAACCAGTGTCAACCCTGCAACTACGGCGTGTGCCGCGATTCAGAGATCATTGTTTTCGATTCTCTCGCCTTTGGCCTCCAGCTACGCCCGAATCGATCCGTACGCCTCGGCCGCGGATTCCGGCAAGGAGAGCGCTGGCAGCACATGCACTAGTTCGCGGAGCCGCTCGAGCATTGCAGCGCGTTGCGCGCTCATTGCTACGGCATAGAGCAACTCACCATAGGCCGCCCCTAATTTCTGATTCCATGACTATTGTGTAATTTAATATGACACTTTATATTACTCAAATGCGATACGTAGCCAGGAAACTCACAACTGTGCTGCAGGAAGCCGCACGACATTTCGCGGCTGTGGTCGTAACCGGGCCTCGCCGCGCCGGTAAGACCACGCTCTTGCGCCATTCGTTTCCCAATGCCCAGTATGTGCTGCTCGAAGACCCCGACATCCAAGCGCGGATTCGCAACGATCCACGCGCCTTTCTCGAGGAATTGCGACCTCCGGTTCTATTTGACGAAATCCAAAATGCTCCTGAGTTGCTCGACTATGTGCGCACGCTGATCGACCTAGGGCCGCGGCGCATGGGCCAATGGCTTTTCACTGGCTCGCAAGAAGCTCCTCTCATGCAGGGCATCACTGAATCCATGGCCGGGCGAGCCGCGGTTCTCCAACTCCTGCCATTTAGCGTCGTAGAAACGGAAAAGGTCACTCTGCTGCATGGCGGCTTTCCGGAAGTGCTCGCACGTCCTAAAGCGCGCAGCCTCTGGTTCGCCTCGTACTTGCAAACATATCTCGAACGCGATGTCCGGGCGATAACGAATATACGCGACCTCGCAACCTTTCGTCGTTTTCTAGCCCTGCTGGCCAGTCGCCATGGCCAGATCCTTAACAAGACTGATCTCGCAGCACCGCTTGCGGTTTCCGTTCCTACGATTGGCGAGTGGATGTATATCCTGGAAGTGACCGGCCAAATCATTATCATCCCGCCCTACTTCGAAAACTTCGGAAAACGGCTCATCAAGTCCCCGAAGATTTATTGGGGAGACTCCGGGCTCGCCTGCCACCTTCTGGGGATTACATCCGTGGCTGAGCTTGAGCGTTCGCCCTTTCTCGGGGCACTGTTCGAAGGCTCCATCGCAGCAGAGGTCCTCAAGAGTCAGACCAGTCGAGGAATGCGGAAGGAGCTCTACTACTTTCGCGATCAGCAAGGCTTGGAGGTAGACTTTCTGGTGCCGAGGCCGGGTGCTGGACTCTGGTTGATAGAATCAAAAGCCAGCAAAACCGTTCGGCCCGCCATGGCGACTCCGCTGCTCTCACTGCAACGGTCTTTGCCGAAGCGGGCGGCGCGGTTGATGGTAGTCCACCGAAAACCGAATTCGTCGTTCTCGACCGCGGCAATCGCTCCAGGAGTGGAGGCCGTGGATGTCGAGCGATTCGCCCGAGAGCTCAACGGCAGCCAGTAACCGAGATTTCATGATGTTGCTCGGTCGGTGATTCGGTCCAGCAATGCCTTGCACAAGCGCGGATTGGGAAACACCTGCGTCCATTCGGAAAACGTCAGGTTGGTGGTCACGATCAATGTGGCTCTCTCGGCGCGTTCTGCGATCACTTGGAACAGGAGCTCCGCTCCGATGTCGGCCGATGGCACGTAGCCGACTTCATCTAGCACGATCACGTCGTAGCGCAACCAGCGCGTCAAGACTCGCTTCGCCGCGTTGTGTTGCCGGGCTTTGACCAACTTAAATGTTGTAGAAATCGGTTTTGCTACTTCTTAAGTCAGAGCGTCGATATCACAAATCCGAATCTCGTCGCCACGCCCATGAAAAATTAGCGCCAGTCGTGACTGCTCATCGCGGTCTTTCAACACTTCAATGATTCCACGTTGCAGCTCCACATCATCAACGATGGCGGCAGCCAGCACGTCTGCCACAATGCTGATCTCTGGTCGGAATCCAGAAACGCGAAAATTCGCAGTTGCCACCTTTCATACGGCAGATCGCGACCTCGCTCGGTTTCCTAGCCTCCGTTGCGTGAACCCGCTCGCTTAGCCTCTCGCTTTTTCTCCAAGCATGGCTCATGAAACATGCAGAGGACGATGCTCCAATGGGTTTGGTGTTGGCAAAACTCGGTTTGACCGCGGCATAGCCGGACCTTTTCCGCCCCAGTGAAGGGAGCACGCTGGCCCTTTTGCACAAAAATCTTATAATATGATAATCTGATTTTATGCCGACAACTATCATCACCGTGACGGAGGCGGCTCGCAATTTCGCCGATTGTGTCAACCGCGCCCACTATCAAAACGTCACCTTTGTGCTCCTCAAGAACGGAGCCCCTTTCGCCCGCTTGGTGCCGGACCGCCAGCAAGTCTGCGTCGGCCGCGATCTGGCTCAGGTGCTGGTCGAAACCGAATTGTCGAACGACGAGGCCAAAGCGTGGCACCGTGATGTTCAAGCGGCACGCAAGACTCTCAAGCCGCCGGCGGACAAATGGCGATAATTCTCGATGCCGATGTCATCATTCGCGGGGAAAGGGGTACCTTCGACCTCGCGGCCTGGGCGGCGTCGCGGCCGAATGATTTATTTGAAGTTGCGGCCATCACAGTAGCGGAGCTCTGGCACGGGGTGGAGCGTGCGGTCGAACCACACAAGTCCAAACGTCGAAAATACCTCGAGACCATTGTGGCGGTGCTACCGGTTATTCCCTACACGGAGCAAACGGCGTATGAACACGCGCGCATCTGGGCGGACCTGCAGTCGGTCGGCAAAATGATCGGTTCTTACGACCTAATCGTGGCGGCGACCGCCCTCGAACGGGGAAACCAGGTGGCCACATTCAACAAACGGCACTTTTCTCAGATTAGAGGATTGCAGGTAATCGAACCAAGATAGCTTCGCTAGGCGAACGTCGACAGCCAAGATCTCCACGCCCTCACGGAGTTTCGTAGTTTCACACCACAAGAAAAGGGTCGCCGGAATTACCTCTCGCAGGAATCCTGAATCTTGTATCTCATGTGCAACGCGGTTGCACAAACTCTCGGCTCGGTACCCCTCTTCAATCAAGAACCAATGCGTACGATGAAAGTCGCATCGGTTGCAGGCCCACTCGGCGAAGACTGAGTACAAATGGAGGATGGAGCGCGGTGCGCACACACTGATACTAGGCGAACATACGACGAATGTCAATGGTCCTGTACCAGCGGAAGGGACAAAACCGCGCATTCGTTAGAGTCCCAATTGCAAGCTCAGGCAAAGATGGCCAATTAGCTTGAAGTCTTCTTCTTTTTCTTGGTCTTCGCCCAACGGGCACGAATCGCGTTCTAGGCAATCTCTCGCCGCCGTTCCGGGGTCAGCTTCTCCTGTCGCGCTTTTGGCGACCCAACGCTACGGCATTACGATTTTTCTCTTTCTTGTCGGACATTGGGCAGGCTCAAACTTAGCCTCACTCCTGCAGTGAGACGCCAGGAATGATGACGAATTACTTGTCTTTCTTCTGTTTAGCCCACCGAGCGATGGCAGCCTTCTTGGCACTAGCACTCCTCTCCTCGGGGCTCAAGTTGGCGGCTCGTCTTTTTCCGCCTTTCGAGCCTCCCATTTTTCCCAATGCAACTGCGTGAGGGTTTTTCTTGGACATTTCTGCTTACTTTTATGCCTTAACCGGTGACAAGAACGCAACAGCTGATAGCTTTGCGAGAACTGGTTCGAGAATATCGGCTGTCGGTTGCGCTTGGCGACCTCCTTTACATTGATGAACGCTGGTACATAAGCCATGCAGGTCTCTTAAGAATCGCGCAAAAAAAGAAGTGTTCCGGAATAAATGTGGAGTGCATTGGAGAATTTTCGGATCCAGGTGCAACACGGTGGGCATTCAAGGCTACAGTTTTCAAACCGGGTGATTGCAAGGGCTTCGTCGGCTACGGCGACGCTGATCCGTCCAATGTTTCCTCGTTTGGTGCGCGGCGCCGAGATGCGCGTGGCCGAAACCCGAGCGGTTAATCGAGCCCTCCGCAAGGCATACGGCATCGGCATCTGCTCGGTCGAGGAAATCGGAACCATTTCGACCCATGCAGAGAAGCTGCCTCCACCGAGCGCGAATGGCAATGGGAACGGCAACGGGACCGGCCCAAAGGTTCGCGACCGTCTCTGCCAGATCATCCGCCAGCACAAGCTCGATGCCGAACTCGTAAAGGCCTATGCCGTCGACTTCTGCGGCACAAAGACGCTCCGAGAGGCCAGCAGGGAACAGGTCGAAAACTTCGTCCAGCAACTGGCCGACTGGGCCGAAAAGGACCGCAATGCCCTGATCTGCCAGCTCAACAGCTACATGCGCCCGACGCAGGAGGTGGTCGCATGAAACGCCAAGTCCCAGGCCTCGCCGAAACTGCCCGCGATTCTCGTCCGGAAATTCCCGATGGCATCTTCCTCGTTCGCGTCGATGGCGCCCAGTTCCGCTGGCACGCCACAAAACCGTTCTATATCCTCCGACTCTCTGTCATCGAGCCCCGCACTCTGGCCGGTCAGCCCATCGTCGGTCGTCTCTACTGCACCCAGAAGGCAATGTGGAAGCTCGGCTGGTTCCTGCGGGATTTCCTCTATGACCCGGAGCTGCTCGCCCACGAACAGGTCGACGAGAAGGCTTTGCCCGGACTCCGCGGTGTCGTCAAGATCAGCCACACCGTGATCAACGGTATTTCGCTCATCAACCTGGACGGATTCGCACCGGCCAGCCAGTGGGAAGAACTGTCTGCATCTCCGTTGTCGAGCGCTTCTCAACCCAACACTGCGGAGGCGTCCCGATGACCTACTCCTACACTCAGATCAGCCACTACCTCAGCTGCCCGCGCCGTTACCGGCACCGCTACCTCGACGGCTGGCAGGAAAAAGACGCCCGTGCTCCCATGCTCTTCGGCCGAGCCTTCGAACAGGCCGTCGCTGCCCTTTTTCGCCGTGAAGACCCGGCGGCCGTGCTGTTCGAGCAGTGGGGCGTGTGCAAGGACATGGGCCTGACCTACTCCGGCAACGACACCTGGGACCGCATGCTGCAACAGGGTATCCAGTTGCTTGAGCGTTTCGCTCAGGACGGCCGCGTTCGAGTTCGTCGCCCTCGTTCAACCCAGCAGATTCAGTTCAATCGGGCACTTGGTGCTGGCAACGACTTTGTTTCCTATGTTGACGCCATCGGTGAACTGGACGGCACGCCCTGCGTTCTGGAGTGGAAGACGACTTCTGCCCGATATCCAGAAGAGCCGGCCGGAATTTCCGCACTGGATCCGCAACTCGTCTGCTATTCCTGGATGAGCGGGAATCGACGAAGTTGCCCAGGTTGTTTTCGTCCGCAAGCGCCTGGTCGAAGTCCAGTATCTCCGGGCCACCATCTCCGAGGAACAACGCCAGGAGTTCGCAAGCCTGGTGGATGACACAGTCGCGACGGATCGAGTCCGGGCTGTTCCTGCCGCACAGCGGCATCCGTTTTCCGCAAAACCCATGTACAACCTGCCCCTTCATCGGGATTTGCCTCGATAAGCCGGACTTAGTCGAAGCCGTCACTCGTGCGCAAGCCAGGAGTTGAACTTGGTCTGTTTGACGAACTTGTTTACTAGGTATCCGCCGATGCCGCCGAAGCTCAATCGCAAGCGGGCACTGTTTGTGCTCACCAAGATCGACGAGATTCTGGCCTGGGAACGGCAGAAGGAGATGGAACGCGACACACGCTTCGTCGAGCTTGGGCAGGTATCTGTGCGAGGTGCGGGCGGGACAGTACTGGAGGTTGGAGAAGCTGGAGTCGTTCGACGAGTTTCTGGCGAGGCGGTTTCCCGGAATCGAGAAGGAAGGCGTACTACCTGATGTCGATCCACGAACACCTACCGCCGCAGGCGCGGAAGGAACTAAAGGAAGTGGGATGGACGAAGGGGCTGGAGTTGGCGAAGATCGCGCGGCGGGACGGTCAGGACTTCGATTGTGCAACCTGGTTGCACAAAGCGCGGGAACTGCCGAAGGAGGAGTTCAGGCGGGAGGTGGAGAAGGAATTGACGGGAAGGGAAGAGGAGCCGTCGGAGCTGATCTACTTCAAGGTCTACAAGAGCCAGATTCCGGTCATCGAGCAGGCGATCGAGACGGCGGCTCTAATGCTCGGAACGGACAAATCGCGTGGGTACTGTCTGGAGATGATCTGCGCCGACTTCCTGGCTGGCGCACACCTGGACAATGGCAACCCAGAGATCCTGCTCAACTCGATCTCACGCTACTACAAATTCTTGCCCGGCGAACAGCGACAGGCTTTCCTCGAAAACTTGCGTGAGACGGCATCGTGACCGACCACCCCTGCTAAAACGCCTCGCTTGCGGCTCGATCAGGAACTGTACTAGCAAGTTGCCTCCAGTCGTCTGCGGATTTCCTGGACATGCTATCTTTTAGCTGGCCAGAATCGAGAGGCTGCAATATGTGCGGCGGTTAAGACGGAGGCAGAAATGAAAACCTTCGCACGCATCACCGTAGACCCCAACCAAATGGGTGGCCTCCCGTGCATCCGAAGCCTGCGTATACCTGTTGGACCGTCGTCGCTACCCTAGTCGGGCGACCGCTGCGGGGCCACCGGAGCCTGGCTCCCCTTGCAAGCACTTGGGGCTCAAAATGTTCGGGCAAACGACACCTGGGATCGCATATGCAGCAGGACATGCAACTGCTGTAGCGTTTTGCCAAAGCTCGGCGTGTTCGCGTTCGTCGTCGGCGTTCGAACTGGCAGATTCGGGTTGCGGAATTCCCGTTTAACAGGGAACAATACTGGGAATTCCCGACTCGTGTCCGAGCCGAATTGATGGCCAGCATCGCGTTTCATGGAGATTTGTTCCGCTATTCCCGACTACTTGATCAGGGATTTATCAGGGAAACGTTCCCATGACCTATGCCAATAATCAACCACCACGGGAGGCCCCAGCTGCCACCGCTGCGGAACCAATCCAATGAGCCAAAAGGTCCGCGACGTGTACTTCCAGGTCTTTTTTCTGCTTCCCGAGTAGAGGATAGATAATAGTATCCAGCTACTTGGGGTGGCCCGTTTGGGGAAAAAGTCCAGTCAGCGAGATCAGAAGAGGGCCCTTCAGACTTCCTGCTCTAGGCCAGTTGAATTCGGTGTGGAGAAGTTGCGGCAAAAAATGATGTGGCCCGCCTAGGCCGCAATTCTCACTGACTGTAAACTGTTAGCGTCAAGTATCGCCAGACAAATTGGTCAACATTTTCTCCGCTTCACTGGCATCCAGCACTTACAGCCGCTGCAAGGCGCCGCACCCCAGTGTCACGGCTGGGATGGCGAAGATTGGTTGACCGAAGCCAATAGCTCTGCCTTGTGAGAAATGAGTTCAAGGCCACGCTCGTGAGTTTCCTTCTCTAGCGTTTCCAGTTGTGAACGACCCAGTGCAGGATCAGCCTTGAGGTCCCCGACGGCCAGGGCTAGCCGGGCCTCGCATTCAATTTGGTAATAACCCAGCTTTCGGGCGATTGCGATTGCAGAACGCAGTTCTTGGCTGGCTGTCGCGAGCGTTGGATGTCCCGCCGCACCCGGAGTCGCAGCCTCTATCGCGATTCGCGCCCTTTGAATGGCGATAGGTAATCTCAGCGCGGGGTCGGGGCTCTCCCTGCCAAGTTCAGCCGCATGCTGTGTGGCTTCACGAGCTTCCTGTAACTTGCCCTGTGTCAGCAGAGTGCGACTGAGCAAGGTATATCCACTGGTTGCGTCGGGAGTATCCTTTTCCTCTTCAAACTCGGTAATCGCCGTGCGCAACAAAGTTTCAGCTTGCTCGGGACGACCTTCTTCGAGCGAAAGTTCAGCCAACGAGGCTTGGCTTTCCGCTGCCAGATCCCGTTCCCCCATTTTCTGCCGAATCTCTAGTGTTTGCTGGTACTGTTGGCGAGCTCCCGCCAAGTCACCTTGGGCCATTAGCGCATCTCCAAGCACAACCATAGCACCTGTCAAGTACTGGTACCCGCCGTGAGTGGGACGAATGAGCTCTACAGCTTGCGTGGCAAGATCGTGTGCTTTTTTCGCCTGGCCTTGAGCTAACTCCAGATCCGCAAGTCTGTACATCGCATAGCCTTGACCGCTGGGAAAGTTGTCGATCACTTGTTGGTAGAGTTTTGCGGCATCGGGCAGTTTACCGCGAAGATAGAGGACGTCTGCGACGTTGCCGAGCGCCACGCCTGTATTAACCTTGTCCCCGGCCCGTTGGAAATGATATTTCGCCTTCCGATACAACAGCTCGGCACGGTCCAGCTGACCCATGTTGAGATAATCCCCAGCCATATTATTAAGGATGGCTCCAGTTTTCTCGTGTTCTCCGCCTAGTCCCTGGAGGATAGCCAGCGCTCGCTGGTAAGTCGCAATGGCTTGCTCCCCATGTCCTTGAAAACCTTGGGCATCTCCGATTAAGCGTGTGGCATCGGCGGCGGCAAGGCGATTGCCGGTTTCAAGAAAAATCTTGGAAGCATCTTCGCAGGAGACTACCCCTTGCTCGGGATGATCGCCGTAGATCAGGTCAATGCATTCATCTTTTCGAGCCTGCGCATAAACAAGTTTCTTGTCTTGTGCTCCGGCTTTAGCCAGAGCCTTACGGACCAGCACTAGCGCGGCAAGCTTGTCCGGTATTCCCCACGCTTCCGCCATATCGATTCGCAGGTCATCAGAAGCCGGCGGCGGAAGTCGACGAAGCTGGGCAATCGTTTCCATGGCCTGGCTTCCCTGCCCCCCCATGCGCTGTGCGGCTACAAGTTGCAATCCGTACTCGACACTGTCGGGAAACAAGGCGAACAATGCCTGGTAGGTCGAGGCAGCCTTCTCGTGCTGCGCCAGACTTTCGTAGTAGTCGGCTTCGACCAGCATTTGGTTCACACGCGGCAAGTTGGCAGAAAGGTCCAAAGCTCTTTTGGCCTCTTCTTTCCGCTTTTGCTCGTATCCCAACTGGGCCCAAGTTCGAGCTAGATTCGAATGCGAAAGCGGAAATTTTGGATCAGCCTTGATCGCTTGCTCGAACAGATCCTTCGCAGTCAGGTAGTCGTAATCACGCAACTTGGCAATCCCAAGAGCGTAGAACCGTGCCGCATCAGGATTGGACGGCAAAGAAGCAAGTGCACTGGCCTCGTCGGTCTCAGCAACACCCGACGCGCCGAGTCGGTCCCTGAGTTTGACCCCGACCCGCGAAATCAGCTGAGAGAAGTTCTCACTGCCGCCGATCTCTGCGACCTCGGTAAGAATTTCCCCCGTTCTTGCATCCTGCAAACGCACATCGAGCCGCATCTGTCTATGCTCAGGTCTGCCCATCCTGGCGTAGGAACCCAGAACCAAAACATCGCTATTCAGAGCTGTAGCGATGCGCGCCGTCGTCTGCTGCCCCAGCGTATCGGTCTGGGACCATGGCGAGGAAAGCCGCAAGTTGGCTACATCCTCTCCAGACACCAGCCGCAGCTTTTCACCGGCGGCCAGCTCAGTGCTCAGCATCTCCGGGATGGCAGTTGCCAGCCACTCGTCATCGCCCTTCCCTGACAAGTTGTGAAAACCCAGGACTGCAACAGACTTGCGCGGAATCGGGACAGTAAGAGCGGTGGGTCGCACCGGAACAGACCGCGCCCGGAAGAAATCACGGCGCACGAACCATCCGAGACAAACCAGGGCGACTAGAGCGGCAGCGGACGCGGCATAAATAAGGTAGCGCGTCGACACACGCTTGGGCATATCCGGCGTGGGCGCCCTTTTTCCGTCGCCGAGTGCGGCCGGATCTCCCGGCAATCGACCGTTGGGCGAAGGTGACCGCTCAACGGACACGCTTTCAACCGTTACCGGAGCAATAAAACAGTAGCCCCGCCGGGGAACGGTTTCAATGAAGCGTGGATTATCGGAATCGTCTTCGAGAGCGGCCCGGAGCTTTTTCAGAATGGCATTCAGGCTGCCGTCGAAATCGACATAAGTCCCTTCCGGCCAAAGCTGCTGACGCAATTCCTCACGGGTGACTATTTCGCCGGGACGTTCCATTAGCAGGATCAGGACATGAAACGGTTGTTCTTGGAGCCTGAGGCGTGAGCCGCCGCGGCTTAGAGTGCCGCGACTTGCGTCGGCCTCGAACCGTCCGAAGCGAAAGATGCGCGCAGAGGGAGCCAGCCGTTCCATGGCGGTGGGCAACGCAAAGTGGCGAAATCATAGCACGGCGCTTCGAGATAGTCAGCCAATTGCGTAAGCACTTAAGAAAACGGACGGTTACCCGGTCAGGAATAAGTCACAGCTAGTTCCTTTGATCTCTTGAGTAGTTTCGATGCACTCTCGGACCCGCGTGGGGATCGGGCTTCAGTTCCGCAACTTGGCGCTCGCTTTGCGCGCACGGCGCACGAAAGAACTTCAGGAGGACAGTATGAAATTGACATTGAAAAATTCACCCACAACGCATTTCTGTGACGCTCTAAGAACGAATTGGAACGGTCCGTGCCGGCTGGCGCTCATTTGCGCTCTGCTCATGGCGTTTGCTGCCGCTCCGCTCCACGCTCAACTTACCTACAAGGACTTGTGGGACTTTGCCTGCAGCATCGGGTGCAGTCCTGTTGACTATGGCCAATTGACGCCGGGACCCGACGGCAACCTCTACGGAACCACCCAGTCCGGAGGTTCTGGAGCTGGCACCATCTTCAACGTATCAACTAACGGCTCGTACACTCCTTTGTATATTTTCAGCGGCGGCACCGACGGGGCGTTCCCGTTAGGAGGATTGACGGCAGTTTACGATTCTTCCTCCGGTGCGACGATTTTCTATGGTACGACCAGTGCGGGGGGCGATCCTAGCTCGTTGGGCACCCTGTTTAGCTACAACCCATCAGCCGTGCCACCCTTTACTACCTTGCATGTCTTCAATGGCACCGACGGCCAGTTTCCCGCAACTCCCCCGACTGCGGGCCCAGACGGAAACCTCTACGGGGTGACAGGTTCAGGAACAACCTACCGCTATTGCCTCATGAGCCCCTGTCCGAAAGGCGGCCCGTTTACGCAACTGCCCCACAGTGTGCTCTCGGGCACCACGAGCCCGTTGTATCTGGCCGATGGCTTACTGTACGGCACCACCGAGAGTGGCGGAACGTCGGGAGATGGCACGGTCTTCTATATGACCCCCACGGTGGCAGGAACGATCGGGCCCAACAAGCCCATTAGCTTCAACGGCACTAACGGTAGCAGTCCCCAAGGTCCGCTCACCCAGGGCAACCTGTACGGAGTCACGAAATTCGGCGGCGCCAACAACAACGGGACGATTTTTTATGTAAACGTGCACAACCAAATCGTGACCATGTATAACTTCTCCCCGCTCGCAGGAGGTACGAATGATGACGGCGCCAACCCTGTCGCTGGCCTGCTTGCCTCGGGGGATGGGTACTTGTACGGAACCACCACGATCGGCGGTGCCTTCGGCTACGGTACGATTTTCCGCATTCCAACGAGCGCACCGTTTACCTTTACCAAGCTAATCGATTTTACCGGCGCTGCTGGCTCCGGAATTCCGGGTGCAAATACCGACACAACTCTCCTCTTGAACACCGACTCGCTGTTCTATGGGCTGAGCCAAGGTGCCGTAGGATTCGGCTCCGGTGGGACTGGAAGCTTTTACGCCCTCAGTCCGCAGAGCGGAGGACCTCACATCCTTATAATGGAAGGCCCTGTCTGGCTCGCACCTGGTGTTACGGTCGAGATTCTCGGCGACGGCTTGACCGGTGCTGCCAGTGTTAGCTTTGCCGGCGTGCCCGCACAATTCCAGCCCGGTTCCAACACCTATCTCATCGCGCAGGTGCCGAGCGCCGCGGTTGACGGCCTCATCACCGTAACCCTGGCCACCGGCGCGCAGGTCGAAAGCCAGGTGGCCATGCATATCCTCCCGATAATCACCAATCTTGATCCTCCGTCGGGCGCGGTGGGCACGCAGGTCGGGATCGTGGGCGGCGGCTTCGCGGGAGCAAAGAAAGTCACCTTCGGCGGAGTAAAGGCGACTAGTTTCACGGTAAACTCCCCGACTCTGATCCTGGCCACCGTGCCGGCTGGCGCGAAGACCGGCAAGGTCAAGGTCACCACACCCAACGGCACCGCCACCAGCAAAGAAAAGTTCACTGTCAACTGAGGCAGGACGAACCACGCTCAACCTCGCCGCAGCTTGCGCTGCGGCGAGTCAACAAACGTCACACGGTTTGGAAGGAGGAACAAAGATGCGGCCACGGAGATGGGTCATCGCCTGGAGTGTGATTTTTCTGCTGCTGAGTTCTAGTGCAGTTTGGGCACAAGGTCAGCAGGCACGTCTGCCCTTCGGATTGCCCCTTTCAAAACCGCTGGCTGGCGACTACGCGCGGCAGGTTCCAGAGGCGCAGGTGCCAATGGTCGGCTTCACCTTCGGCACAATTGACTATCCGAACGCGCCCCAAACCGTCGCGCAAGCCATCAACAAAAAGGGTGAAATCGTCGGCTCGTGGGGTCCGGATATCAACGACTACCGACAAGGTTTGCCTGCGTATGGATTCACGCTCAAGGGAAATTCATTCAAGAAGATCGTTTACCCGAGCGCGCCGATCACGGTGCCGTTCGGTGTGAACAATTCGGGCGAAATCGTCGGTTACTATTCGCTCGATCCTCAAGATTTAAGCGGACATGGATTCACCTTTGTAGGAAGCACATTTACCAGCGTCGACTATCCAGGCGCGCAATACACCGAACTCGTCGCCATCAACAAGAGCGGCCAGATCCTCACGGCGGCTTGTTTCAGTGGCGCCTACTCTTGTCAGTCCTATTCGTTCCAAAGCGGGATTTTCTCGGCGCAGATTCTCTATCCCGGCTCAGCCAGCACTAATGTCTATGGGATCAACGATGCAGGCGAAATCGTCGGCACGTACTCCAACGACGACGTCACTCTCCACGGATTCACTCTGATCGCGGGCGTGTTTACGACCGTGGATTATCCCGGAGCTACTGACACTTACCTGACCGGTATCAACAACAGCGGGCAGATAGTTGGTGCGTGGGGTAGCGGAGGGGTCGATCCATATGGGAACCCGTTGACTCATGGTTTTCTGCTCGAAAGTGGCACCTTCACTTCATTTGACTCTCCCTATGCGGGCGTGACTTCGACCACTCCGTGGGGAATCAACGATAAGGGGGTCATCGTTGGGCAAACGGTGGATGCGAACGACTTCTTCTTAGGATTCGAGGCAACGGTCGGACCGTAATCGAATCGAAGAACGCTCATTACACATTTGTTTGCAGTGCAGAGCGATCAAGGAGAAAAACATTGGGAGCGTACCATGAAAAACTCAAAGACACGGGTAGCGGTACTCTTGCTTTCCACACTAGGTTTGTTGACCAGCGCCTATGGGCAGACGGGCGCGACATCTTCCACAGAATCGTTAACCAACAGTCCGTTGGAGCGCAGGCCGGCGCAAATCCTGCCGCACTCCGGACAAGCTGCGGCATCGGACAGGCAGACGCAATCGCCGCCCACGCGCCTCGACCGCCTATCGCGAGATCAGGCTCCTCACAAGGCTTTGCCAGATTCTCAAAGGCCGCCGGGCGCAGCGGTGGCGGCGGAGAGATACGTATTTGGCAGGATGGATCTGGCCACCAGTGACTCTCCTGGATGGGTCTCAATCGGCGCATTTCAGACGGGCGGCCCGCCGAGCTTGGCAATCGTGAACTACTATTCAGCCTCGGTCTCCATTCTGCTGGCGAATCCAGATGGAACGTTCCAGACAAAGACAGACTACGCCGTTGGCACTGAGCCCGTGGCGATTGCCGTGGGCGATTTTAACGGCGCTCACAAGCTTGACCTGGCGGTTGCGAACTACGGCTCTTCGACAGTTTCTATCCTGCTCGGCAACGGCGATGGCACATTCCAGCCTCAGGTAACGTACTCATGCCCCGCATGCTCGGACGTGGTCGCAGGGGACTTCAACGGCGACGGTAAGCTCGACCTCGCGGTGGATAACATCTACGCCGACGAGGTAAGTATTCTCCTCGGTAACGGGGACGGGACATTTCAGACCCCAGTGACCTATCCGGCTGGCGACGGTGCGTTTGCTCTCGTAGCTGGAGACTTCAACGGCGACGGCTTCCTCGACTTGGCGACTACCAACGACTACGGCAACACGATTTCGGTCTTGCTGGGCAATGGCGATGGCACCTTTAAACCCCAAGTCGAATATGCCACTGGCGACGGTCCTGTCGATATCGTAGCTGGCGACTTCAATGGCGACAAAAAGCTCGACCTGGCAATCGCAAACAATTTGGCGAATACCGTGTCGATCTTGTTGGGGAACGGCGACGGTACTTTTCAAAATCGTGTGGATTATGCCACCGGTAACGACCCAACGTGGGTGTCCGCCGGAGATTTCAGCGGCGACGGCAATCTGGATCTGGCCGTAGCGAACGCTGGCGACAATACGGTTTCTGTCCTCCTCGGAAAAGGCAACGGCACCTTCAAACCTCACATCGACTACGGTGCTGGCGCGGGGGCCGTTGCACTAGCTGTCGGCGACCTGAACGGAGACGCCAAACTCGACATCGCGGTCGGCAATTCGAGTGCGAATACCGTCTCGCTGCTGGCGGGCGAGGGAAATGGGACGTTTCAGGCTCCGGAAAACTATGCCACCGGCGGCAATCCGGGACCGGCGATCATCGCGGACTTCAACGGCGACGGCAAGCCCGATCTTGCGGCTCCCAATCTCAACGATACAGTTTCGATCCTGCTCAACAAAGGGAGCGGAAAGTTTGACGCGCCTGCGAACTACGCCGTCGGCTTCTATCCGCAAGGCGCGGCGGCGGCGGACCTCAATGGGGATGGCAATATTGATTTAGCGGTTTCTGACAGGGGGTCGAACGCGGTCTCTTTGCTGCTGGGCAACGGGGATGGAACCTTCCAGCCTCAAGTGCAATATGTGACTGGCTTGCAGCCTGTTGGCATCGTGCTGGGAGACTTCAATGGCGATGGCAAGCCCGACCTGATTAGCGCCGACAACGACTCCGCGTCCGTCGCCGTTTTGCTGGGTAACGGCGATGGCACCTTTCAGCCCTTCACTACCGATTCAACCGCTGGCGATCCTTATTTAATGGCGACGGGCGACTTCAATGGCGACGGCAAACTCGACCTGGCTGCCGCCATCCCCCGTGCCGTAGCCATTTTGCTAGGCAACGGCGACGGCACCTTCCAGCCGCCGGTCACCTACGCCGCAGGCGATTACAGCGGGGGAATCGTAGTCGGAGACTTCAATCACGACGGCAAGCCTGACATTGCCGTCGCCAACGATGTGGACAATACCGTCTCGGTCCTCCTCGGCAACGGCGATGGTACGTTTCAATCGCAGCTTGTTTACCCAACGGGGAGCGCGCCTTTTACCTTGACCGTGGCGGATTTCAACGGTGATGGGAATCTCGACCTCGCGGTCGCCGACGTCATCTTCTTCGGCCCGCCCTACACGCCGGGAACCGTCTCTATTTTGTTTGGCAATGGCGACGGTACCTTTCAGCCTCATGTCGATTACCTCTTCGGCGAGTTCCCGTTCGGAATCGCCGCCGCGAATTTGAAAGGCGACGGCGGAGCCGATCTGGCGGTAGCCAACTACTTTTCCGGCACAGTCTCGGTTCTGCTTAATCTTCCCGTCATCTCGGTCTTCCCCAATGCGCTGAACTTCGGCACGGAGAAGGTTGGCGTCAAGAGCAGCCCGCTCACGATCGCAATCAGCAACCCGAGCGGCACGCCGATCACTATTAGCGGCAAACCGAAAATCAGCGGAGCTGACGCCACCGACTTCGCCGAAACCACGACTTGTCCGTTGAAGCCGTCCACGCTAGCCGCGGGTGCGCAATGCTCCATCAGCGTGACTTTTGATCCGAAAGCAACCGGCGCCAGAAGCGCGACGCTCACCCTGAAGGACACCGTGCCGGGAGGTCCGCAAGCAATCGCGTTAGGAGGTACGGGCAAATGAGAACCTGTTCAGCAGCGAATCAGGGTTACGGGGATTGCCAGATTAAATCACTTCGTCAGAAGGACGTCATGCACCGCCGACGCAAAGAATCTCGTTTCCGAACTCCACTCTCCCTAGCTCTGGTGTTAGCGGTTTCCACAGTGATGGCGGCGCAGAGCGAGAATGCAGATCCCAAAACAGAATCGTCACTCAACAGTTCGTTGGAGCGCAGGATGGCGCAAATCCTGCCGCACGCCGGACAGGCTGCGACATCGAACAAGACGACGCAACCGCCGACCACACGTCTGGACCGTACTTCGTGCGGCCGCTCATCGCGGGACGAGGCACGTCACGCGGATTTGCCAGACTCTCAAAGACCAGCGGGCGCAGCGGTTGCCGCCGAGAGATACGTCTTTGGCAGGATGGATCTGGCCACCGGGAGTGAGCCTTACGCCGTCGCAATCGGAGCGTTTCAAAGCGGCGGCCCGCAAAGCATAGCGGTTGCGAACGCGGGCTCCGATACCATTTCCATCCTGCTCGCTAACCCAGATGGAACGTTCCAGGCAAAGACAGACTATGCCACAGACCCGGGACCGAACGCGATTGCCATCGGCGATTTCAACGGCGATCACAATCTCGATTTGGCGGTCTCCAACTACGGTGGAACAGTCTCCATCCTGCTTGGGAACGGGGATGGCACGTTCAAGCCCGCGGTGTCCTACTCGTGCATCGAGACCTGCACCGACGTGGTGGTTCGCGACTTCAACGGCGACGGCAAGCTGGACTTGGCCGTGGATGCCTTCGATGCACATCAGGTCGCCATTATCCTAGGCAATGGGGACGGCACATTTCAGGCGCCGGTCGGCTATGCCACGGGCGATGGTCCGTACTTCCTTGTGGCCGGCGACTTCAACGGCGACGGCTTCCTCGATCTTGCGACCACCAACGACTTTGCCAACACAATTTCCGTACTGCTCGGCAAGGGCGATGGTACGTTTCAGCCCCAAGTCCAATACGCCACGGGCGACATTGCTGAGGGGATTGTCACCGGCGACTTTAACGGCGACGGGAAGCTCGACCTAGTCACGGCAAACCTTGGGACAGACAACATTTCGATCCTCTTGGGCAATGGCGACGGCACGTTTCAGAGCCATGTGGATTACGCAACCGGCGATTCCCCGAACTACGTGGTGGCGGGAGACTTCAACGGCGATGGCAAACTCGATCTCGCCGTAGCGAATACTGGCGACGATACGGTGTCGGTCCTGCTCGGAAAAGGAAATGGCGCCTTTAAACCTCACGTCGACTATGGCGTTGGGTTGGGAGCGCACGGATTGGCCGCCGGCGACCTGAACGGAGACGGCAAACTCGACATCGCGGTCGCCAACGAGGGTGCCAACACCGTCTCGCTGCTGGTGGGGCAAGGCAATGGCAGTTTTCAGGCTCCGGAAAACTATGCTACCGCAGGGTATCCGGAACCGGTGATCATCGCTGACTTCAATGGCGACCACAAGCTTGATCTCGCGGCTCCGACCGAGAACAATACGGTTTCCATCCTGCTCAACAAAGGAAACGGGAAGTTCAGTGCGGCCGTGGACTACGCCGTCGGCTTCAATCCCTTCGACGCGGTTGTGGGAGATTTCAACGGCGACGGCAAGCTGGACTTAGCTGTGGTGGACCAAGGGTCGAATGCGATCTCGGTGCTGCTCGGCAACGGTGATGGAACCTTCCAGCCTCAAATGCAATATGCGGCCGGAGTGGAGCCGCAGTGGATCGCCGTGGGAGACTTCAACGGAGATGGCAAGCTCGATCTCGCCACCGACGATTACTATACTTCGAACGCATCCATTTTGCTGGGCAATGGCGACGGTACGTTTCAACCGCCCGCGACTTTTCCGTCGGGCCACGATCCCTCTCGCATGGCGACGGGGGATTTTAATGGCGATGGCAAACTCGACCTCGCAATCACCTTGTACTCCAATACCGTATCCATCTTGGTGGGCAACGGCGATGGTACGTTTCAGCTGCCCGTCACCTACTCTGTCGGCAATATCGCCGCGGGTCTCGTCGTCGGAGACTTCAATAACGACGGCAGGGCCGACATTGCTGTCGCCAATGAAGAAGACAATACCGTCTCAATTTTGCTCGGCAACGGCGATGGCACTTTCCAATCGCAGCTCGTTTACCCAACGGGAAACGTCCCGGTTTCGCTGACTCTTGCGGATTTCAACGCCGACGGGAACCTGGATCTGGCTGTTGCTAACTCCAATTGTTACGGGACGCCCTGCCTGCCCGGAACCGTTTCTCTTCTGCTCGGCAACGGCGATGGCACTTTCCAGCCTCACGTGGACTACCTCTTCGGCGAATTTCCGTACGGACCCGCGGCTGCGGACTTGAACGGCGACGGCGGAGCCGATCTGGCGCTTGGCAGCGGCTTTCCCGTCGGCGCAATCTCCGTTCTGCTCAATCTTCCCGTCATCTCCGTGTTTCCCAATACCCTGAACTTTGGCACGGAGAAGGTTGGCGTCAAGAGCAGCCCGCTCACGATCACCATCAGCAATCCGAGCGGCACGCCGATTACCATCAGCGGCAAACCGAAAATCAGCGGAGCCGACGCCACCGACTTCGCCGAAACCACGACCTGTCCGTTGAAGCCGTCCACGCTGGCCGTGGGTGCGCAGTGCTCCATCAGCGTGATCTTCGATCCGACGGCGGCCGGCAGCCGCAATGCCACGCTCACTCTCAAAGATACCGTGCCGGGAAGCCCGCAAGCAATCGCGTTAGGAGGCATCGGCAAATGAATAAGTGCGCGATGGCGAGGCTAGAAGTGAGTTTGCTGGAAACGAAATAAGGAAAACTAGAAGAACACACTTGGAGAAAGAGGTTGTGAAAACCCTGAAAACTCAGTTGCGCCTGGCTTCACTTCTGTCTCTGATCCTGTTGACGGGCACAGCCTACGGCCAACTTACGCCCAGCGGCGACGCTTACACCAACACTGCCGATCCAACCACGAACTACGGCGCCCAGAAGCTGCTCGATGTCGAGAGCGCCTCGCAGACCACGTACATTCAGTTCAATCTGTCGTCGCTCCCCTCTGGCTACACCGGCGCTGACATCACCAAGGCCACGTTGAAGCTCTACGTTAATGCCGTGACCAAGGCGGGCAGCTTCAATGTGGACTACGTCAACGGCACATGGTCGGAGGGCACGATCGATGCCAATAACGCCCCGGCTCTGGGATCGACCATTGCGGCCAGCATACCGCTGATCACGGCGGACAAGAACCAGTACATCCTCATCGACATCACCGCGGCGGTGCAGGCATGGCTGAACGGAACCGAGACCAATGACGGCATCGCGTTGGTCGGCAATAGTCCGCTGAACGCTAGTTTCGACAGCAAGGAAAATACGACGACGAGCCATCCCGTCGAACTGGACATTGTGTTCGCCGGCGGGGGCACGATCACCGGCGTGACCACGGCCAGCGGCAGCGGACTCACTGGCGGCGGCACCAGCGGCACACTCAATCTAAGCCTGCTCACCAGTTGCTCAAACAAACAGGTCCTGCAATGGAGCGGAACGGCGTGGGCATGCAGCAACGCGGGCACGGGAACGATCACCGGCGTCACCGCAGGCACCGATCTCACGGGTGGCGGCACCAGCGGCAACGTCACTCTGAATCTGGACACGACCAAAGTGCCGCAACTGTCCAGCAACAACGCTTTCACCGCCAATAACGCCGTCAGTGTGAACAACTCTAACCCGGGTCTGACGCTTTCAAATACTGGTGGCGGTGATGGAATGGACGTTTACGCTACTTCTGGCGCAACCGGAATTTACGAGTCCGGTGGCGGGATAGGCGTATTCGCGACTGGTGGCGATTTGCCGCTGGTCGGCCAGGGAGGCGCCGCTGAGGGAGTCTATGGCGAGAGCGCCACAGACTCCAATTTCGCGCCGGCAATTTTCGGAGTCGAAAAAGGTAGCACGACCAAAACGGTTGGTGTTCTCGGTGAAACTGAGAGCCCCAACGGAGCTGGCGTATACGGCCAGATCTCAAACACGCAGAGCGGAATGGGCAGTCTAGTAAGCAACGGTGGCGGCGTTTGGGGCGACGCCGGATCAGCCACCAACGGAGCCGGAGTTTTGGGCACTGCGGATAATGAGGATGCTGCGGCCTTCTATAACAAGCCCAGCTTTCCAGACGCATGCTGCACCGTGTTCATTGCCAACGAAAGCACAACCGGATACCCGTTGTGGGCCTATAACGCGTCTAACAACGGCTGCTATATCGATCCGTCCGGCGACATCAACTGCACGGGGTCCAAGAATGCGGTCGTTCCGATTGATGGCGGCCAGCGCAAGGTTGCGCTTTCTGCCATTGAGTCTCCCAAGAACTGGTTTGAAGACTTCGGCTCCGAGCAGTTGTCGAATGGCGCTGCCCTCATCGCTCTGGAACCGGAGTTCGTGCAGACCGTAAACACCGACCTCGAGTATCACGTGTTCCTCACCCCGAAGGGCGACTGCAAGGGTCTCTATGTCGCAAACGAAAGCGCGAGCAGCTTCGAGGTGCACGAACTTGGCCGCGGGTCATCGAGTGTGAGGTTCGATTACCGCATCGTGGCGCTACGGAAAAACTTCGAGAACATCCGTCTAGCGGACCACACCAACGACCCTGATCCAATAAAGATGATGAAGAAGGGGACACCGACCCACTTTGACGGCAACCGGTTGATCCCTCCAAAGAGAGAGGCCCAGTCGATGCGGCCGGGCGCACAATCGATCGCACAGCCGGCAAAGAAATAGAAGTCATCCATGCGCGACGGTCCGTGGCTGGTCGCGCATGTGACCACTGCATGTGGTTCGGCAGCGCGGCAGTAAACCAGTTCTGCCGCTAGGCGAGGAGACAGCCGAGGGCGAAAACATGAGGACCTTTCGCAGACTGTTGCGGTCCCTCGGAGCTCCTTGCCTTGTCTTCTTGTTTTGCGCGGCACTGTCAGCGGGGAATGAGCAAGCTCTGGTGTCCGAAGTTTTGCAAACGGTTTCGTTGGCCGCGCAGCTCGATCCAACTCTTGTCGATGAGAACGGGAAGCTGTGGTCCCAGGTTCTCGCGAATGCCATGGTTACGGCGGGTCCAAAACTCAAGAACCCGGCGATCTCAAGTGATGGTCTGACGCCGGGCGTTGTTCGTGCGCTGCTGGAACAGCGAAAGTATCGCGAAGCTCACGGAGCTGTTGCCTTCACACCAGCCGTGGTTAACGCTGCCACCCGAGAGCGGATCGGGCACAACTCACAAAAGCTACCATCGACTTCGGGAGATCCACCGTGCCGCGCGCCGATGATCCGAGCTGTCAATGGAAAAACAAAAGGTGTGGTCTTCACACCCACAGCCGCCGACAACAGATACCGGATCATAGGATGCTTCTTTGGAGATGCACCTGGAATTGTCCAACTGAAAGCGCGTTCCGAGCCGCACCAATCTAATGCGGTTCCCCCAATCCCCATGCAATTGGACTCGACTTCATCCGGTGCGTGGTCGGAGCACGAAATCAACGTCCAACTTGACACGGAAATTAGCGGTATCCCGGATTACCCGGTGACGCTGGTCATCTATCCCGTAAAACACCGGAGCATTGAGTTACGCAGCTGTCGTTTTGTCGCAGCGCGTGGTCACCCACAACTGTTGAGCATGATTCCTTCGGCGTGGGTTAGCCTATATCCGAGTGGAGTCGGCTCTCGCTCCATCCGGCAGTTGGAGTATGTCTCTCCGACCCAAGCCAGCGGCGCGGTCCTCGAGGACGCGAACGCGTCGTCGGCATCTGTGGTTCGCTCCGACCCAGGACAGTTCGGTACTGGCAAAGACAGTTACGACTTCAGCCACCTGAATCCAGGATGGGTCGTCGAGAGCGTGCAGCTGCAGACCTACAGTGTCTCCTGTCCCGAAGTTGCGGCCTCGGCGCAATCGTTCGGACGCTGGGAGGCAGCCTGGACTCCACAAGGGGTGAGAGTTGCGTTTCAGGAGAGCGTTTGCGTCTCATCGCCCCCACCGCGTTCTGGTTTCAACATGAGCGTGTCGCAGTATGCGATCCGAGTGTGGGTAGTCGGTCCGGTTGGCACGCAACCGCTCGCGCGCGTCCGATGAGTCGCGTGGCCCAAAATGCAGTTCCAACAAATTGTTGTAGGCCGACGAACAGGGCTATACGCCTGAGAACGATCTGCAGCAGGCTTGCCACCGCTGGAGCGTTTTTGCCAAAGCGCCCTGTTAAACGGGAATTCCAAGGGCGTGTTCGCGTTCGCCATCGGCGTTCGAACCGCCAGATTCGGGTTTGAATTCGCGACTCGAGTCCGAGCCGAATTAATGGCCAGCATCGCGTTTCATGCAGGTTTATTTCGCTATTCCCGACTATTTGATCAGGTTCGACCAGGGATTTATCAGGGAAACACTCCCAAGATCTATGCCAAAATGATCAATCACCACGGGAGGCCCCAGCAACCACAACCCCTGATGCCGTGGTTCGTTCGCTTGGTTTTGGAAAGGCGGTTCCGGGTCAGGTTCGCGGTTTTATAGACCGCAATACAGTTCGACTTAAGAGTCGGAATGCTTGGCAGTGGTCTCCCAACTCCTACACTAAGTGGCAGGCCGAATACGGCGGAACACGAATCGAAGGGTAGTTCGATTGGCTCCTCTGGTCAGGTTGTCGCTTCGATCTAAGGTTGCGGCGATTCTGTCGGTCGTGGAAAGCCGTCGCAGGCTGAAAATCCCCAGTGCGCAACTACTTGGCCGCGGCTCTCCCCGGAGTTGCCGATCTCCCGATCCAGCGCCGTCCAGGCCTTACTCCTGCTGCATGGGCTTGCCCAGTATTCATAGACTCAGGGTCGTTGACGTGAAGACGATGTGAAAACAGTCAGTTGAAAATGCAACCCTAACTTTTGCTATTTGGATACGAAAATCGAGAGCACGTGGTCGTTACCTTAGGTTGTAGCCTTCGGCATCGGCCTCGGGCCCCGTGCGCGGCCAAAATGCGCGACCTTCCCCACTATTGGGCTTGAGTTCTTGTGGCCGGGCGTCTGAGTTCGGCGATGAGTTCCTGGAAATGAGGATTCTGGCGGAGGCTCTTTAGATCATCCGTGGCCATAAAGGCATCAGCGTCCTTGTATCCGCGATCGACGGTTTCCCGAAGATACTGAAGCGCCTCATCGGGGTGATTGGTAAGCGCTGCCATGCGGGCGAAGGCAAACCACCACCCGGCGTTCTCTTTCCCCCCGGAATTTGAATGTTGCCCCTTCTCCATCACGGTGTGAAAAAGCTGGTAGGCCTCGGCAGAGCGACCCCTGTAGGCCAGCACTGTCACCAGTTGCCGCATTGCAAACAGCGTACCGAGATGTTGCGGCCCCTGGATGCGAATCTCCACATCGAAAGTCTCCCGGGCAAGCTTTTCGCCTTCCGTGTAGTGGCCCTCCTTGATCAGCGTTCTGGCGAGAGCCCCCTGAGACCCCAAGGTACGAGGATTTTCCGCGGTCCGAGGATGCGAAGCCGAGTCGCAAGCGTTTCCCGTTGCAGTTTTTCCGCTCCGCGGAACTCCCCCTCTATAAAGAGATCGTCGGCCAACTCGGATTTCGAGTTCAATGTGTCCGGATGCTCGGGCCCAAGGGTTCGCAACTGAATCGCCCACACCTCCCGGTACAGTTTCTCGGCATCGGCCAGGCGGCGTTCGGTAAAGAGGAGGCCCGCAAGGTTGAACATATCGTGGATCGTCGATGGATGTTCGGGCCCAAGCACACGCTGATCGGCGGTCAATGCCTCGCGATACATTTGCTCGGCTTCCACCCCGCGACCTTGCACCTGGATGGCTAGCGCCAGATTGGACATCGCTCTCAGAGTTTCAGGATGATCTGGTCCCGAGGTGCGGCGCTCGACATCGAGCAACTCGCGATACTCTCGTTCAGCCTCGGCATAGCGGTTTTGGCTAAAAAGTGCACTGCCCAGAGTGCTCATGGACCCTAGCACCAGGGCATTCTCCGGGCCCAGTCTGCGAGTTGCGACTTCGATCACCTCGCGCGCCAGTTTCTCTCCCTCGTCGTAATGGCCCTCGCCCTGCACGATGAGGGCGAGGCTGGCCATGGTCTTCAGCGTAAGCGGGTCCTCGGGTCCTAAAATGCGGCTCTCGCCAGCCAGTGCCTGGCGCTCCAGTTTCTCGGCTTCGGCATAATGTCCTTCACTATTCAGAATCCGGCCCAACTGCGTCATCGACTCCAATGTCTTTGGGTCATCGGGTCCGAGACGGCTCAGGCGAGCGTCCAAAGCACGCTTCGCCAGTTCATGAGCGCGCGGGTAGAGCCCCAGGTTCATACCTGAACTCTGGGCGGCCGCAGCGTCACGGAAACGAATATTTGATCAGGTTCGACCAGGGATTTATCAGGGAAAGCTCCCATGATCGACGCCAACTGATCAACCACCACGGGAGACCGCTTCAACGAGAGCGAAATGGCGCTCTTCTCCGAGTGCACGCCGCGGTGTGCTCGCAATGTGGAAGCTCGGCTGGTTCCTGCGGGATTTCCTCTATGACCCGGAGCTGCTCGCCCACGAACAGGTCGATGAGAAGGCTTTGCCCGGACTCCGCGGTGTCGTCAAGATCAGCCACACTGTGATCAACGGTATTTCGCTCATCAATCTCGATGGCTGCGCTCCGGCCAGCCAGTGGGAAGAACTGTCGGCTTCGCCAGTATCGAGTGCCTCTCGCTCCAACCCTGCCGAGGCATCCCGATGACCTACTCCTACACCCAGATCAGCCAGTACCTCAGCTGCCCGCGCCGTTACCGGCACCGCTACCTCGACGGATGGCAGGAAAAAGACACTCGCGCTGCCATGCTCTTTGGCAGAGCGTTCGAACAGTCCGTCGCCGCCCTCTTCCGCCGTGAAGACTCGGCGGCTGTGTTGTTCGAGCAGTGGAGCGCGTGCAAGGACATGGGCCTGACCTACTCCGGCAACGACACCTGGGACCGCATGCTGCAACAAGGCATCCAATTGCTCGAGCGCTTCGCGCAGGACGGCCGCGTTCAAATTCAACAACCGCGTTCCACCCAGCAGATTCAGTTCAAAAAGACTCTCAGCTCCGGCAACGATTTTGTTTCCTACGTTGACGCGATTGGGGAACTCGACGGCACACCGTGCCTGCTGGAATGGAAGACCACCTCCGCACGATATCCAGAAGAGCCAGCCGGTATTTCGGCACTGGATCCGCAGCTCGTCTGCTATTCCTGGATGACCGGAATCGACGAAGTCGCCCAGGTCGTTTTCGTCCGTAAGCGCCTGGTCGAAGTGCAGTACCTCCGGGCCACCATTTCCGAGGAACAACGACAAGAGTTTGCAAGTCTGGTTGACGACACGGTCCGAAGGATCGAGTCTGGGCTGTTCCTGCCACACAGCGGCATCCGCTTTCCCCAAAACCCGTGCACGACTTGCCCCTTCATCGGGATTTGCCTCGACAAGCCCGACTTGGTCGAAGCCGGTCTGGTGCGCAAGCCAGGAGTCGATCTTGGTCTGTTTGACGAACTTCTTTACTAGGTATCCGCCGATGCCGCCGAAGCTCAATCGCAAGCGGGCACTGTTTGTGCTCACCAAGATCGACGAGATTCTGGCGTGGGAGACGTCAGAAGGAGATGGAACGCGATACACGCTTCGTCGAGCTGGGCAGGTATCTGTGCGAGGTGCGGGCGGGTCAGTACTGGCGGTTGGAGAAGCTGGAGTCGTTCGACGAATTTCTTGGGAGGCGGTTTCCCGGAATCGAGAAGGAAGGCGTACTACCTGATGTCCATCCACGAGCACCTACCGCCGCAGGCGCGACGGAGCTAAGGGAAGTGGGATGGACCAAGGGGCTGGAGTTGGCGAAGATCGCGCGGCGGGACGGGCAGGACTTCGATTGTGCAACCTGGTTGCACAAAGCGCGGGAACTGCCGAAGGAGGACTTCAGGCGGGAGGTGGAGAAGGAGTTGACGGGAAGGGAAGAGGAGCCGTCAGAGCTGATCTACTTCAAGGTCTACAAGAGCCAAGTTCCGGTCATCGAGCAGGCGATCGAGACCGCGGCTCTCATGCTCGGCACGGACAAGTCGCGTGGGTACTGTCTGGAGATGATCTGCGCCGACTTCCTAGCAGGCGCGCACCTGGATAATGGCAACCCGGAAATTCTTCTCAACTCGATCTCGCGCTACTACAAGTTCCTACCCGGTGAGCAGCAACAGGCTTTTCTCGAAAACCTGCAACAAAAGGCATCCTCAGAATGATTCGTCCTAAAGCCGCTCCTTTGCGGCTAGATCCCTTGTCGTTCGAAACCCTGCGCCAGCAGGTCCTGCGTCGGGACGGCTGGAGGTGTCAATCATGCGGCACGATGTCGAATCTCGAGGTACACCACAGAGAGTTCCGCAGCCATTCAGGACCAGACTGCGAAGAAAACTTGATCACGCTATGCGCGGCGTGCCACGCGAGAGTGCATCGCGGCTAAGTCCAGCACTCGGGGCGTTAATTGCGCACGAGATCACGAAGTTTAATGCCCGACACGCACGAGCCAGAGTTCCGACTGCGGCCCACTGTGCTCCCTAAGCAGCCCTTTTTTAGCTGGTCAACATCTTGTCGCGGGCTCGGAGCTCCGAGGCAATGGTGATCAGGAAGCACACCACAGCGACCTCAAACAGATTCCGCTGTGATAGATCTATCGCGGTGAAGAGGGCTTTCGCAATGTTGAGATGCACTGCTCCGCCACAGACGAGCGCAACCCAGCCGAGGTAGTAAGTGACTCTTCCAATCAACTGCAAACGTCCGGTGTGATCCATGAAGCCTCCTAATAGCTCAGAGTAAGAGGGGGTCCCGATGATTCCTCCCCCGATCGATCATCGGGACCCCTCATCTAACTTGCGGCCGACAGTATAGTACTGCACTAATTTAGGTGCAAGAAGTTATTCCGGCATGCTTACGGCAATGTCATTCTGCGATTTTGAAGCGCCAGCCATCAGAATGCCTAGCTGACATCGATCCATGAACGCCTGCCCGCCGCAGGCGCGAAAGGATCTGAAAGAAGTGAGGGACTGGAGTTTGCATCGCCGCCAAGACCAAATACATTGTCTCGATTTAGCCGCTGCGGGCACGGGTGGAACTCGATCAGGGCCACGTCGCAGATGTGTCATGCTGGATTCCCTGAGCCTTCCCGGAACAGTGAACATAACCCGGTGAGAACCTTTTGACATCACACGGGGCACACGCAAAATCCGCTCGTGGCACCCGCAAGAGGTTGCAATCTTCTGCAACTGTTGCAAGAGCTATCATCTTGACGGCAGGACGTAAGGGCGGTTAAATGAAGGAAGGTTAAGACGGAACTGCTAGGAAGTTACGATCCCCTGTGCTCCCCCAACCTGTAGTTCGCTGGATCGCTAACGTCTCGGGAGACGAAATGGACGAAATTAAGAAGAGTAGAGGAAAGTGGTGGCTGACTGCCATCGTGGTTTGTTGCCTTGCTCCTGGTACGTTTGCTGATCGCGATCGATGCAATCCGCACGATAAGAATTGTCAACATCAGCAGCAGATTCCGGAGGGCGGCTCGGCTGTGATGTACCTCGTCGGAGCCGGCCTCACATGCCTCGGTGCCATTTTGTACCGTTCGAGGCTAGGAAAACCCACCCAATCGTGACGCGAGTAGATCGTTGCGCACTATGTAACATCCGCGCTAAAGATCTCCACATTAGGTTCAGACGGGGAAGGTTTCGAGTTTTCTATCGCCCGGTCGAGGCAATTGCGCAAGATGGTCGCAAGTTGTCCGACATGCGGCTCTACTAGGCTGCCGCGAGGACTGATCGGAAGCGAGAAAAGCCGAACGCCTCCTTGCGCCACGTCCCCCCAGCCACCCAAGCTATCGGGATAACCCGCCAGATGATGCTCCGCCAGGAGGAGAGTCAACTCTCCGGGATAGGGCCTCACGTCGTATTGGGCCAAGGCTTCTTCGTAGACATCCGCAATCCTGGGCTGAGGCTTAGCCAGATCGGCATCACGCAGGAGACGATGTCGAAGACGGTCCCAAACAAAACTAGCGGATGCCTTGATTCGGGCGGTCTCGACGCGCAGTTTTTCCATGAAAAATGCGCGTTTGCCTTCACCCTCCGCAGCGACCAGATTCTGAAGATGAAAATAGGGGTTGAGTACAAAACGATTGATCAACCTCTGATGCAGCGGGAGCGGCCATCGCATGGCGCGGATATTGTAAATCTCAATGAGGGCCATGAGGCCTACGGGCTCGCCGGATTCAACAAGTTGACGTGCCATTTCCAGGGCGAGCGTGCCACCCAGGCAATATCCGCCAAGCATGTAGGGTCCGTGGGGTTGTACTCGGCGGATCTCGTCGATATAGCGGCGTGCCACATTCTCGAACCGGCCGTCGATCGAAGAATGCCCGTCGAGTCCGGCGGATTGCAATCCGAAGACGGGCTGATCGGGGCCAAGATGAGCAGCGAGAGATCGATAGAGCAAAACATTCCCTTCCGCCCCGTGGACTAGAAAAAGCGGCGGCCGACTTCCCGATTGCCGTTCACTCGGTTGTCGATCTCCGCCACGATTGATCGCCACGAGCGATTGCCAGCCTTCTATTTTGCTGCCCTGGCTCAGAGCCTTCGCCAGCATCCGCGGGGTAGAGGCTTCGTAGAGAATCGCGAGCGGAGCCGTGCATCCCAACTCTCGCTTCATCAGATCGAACAACTGCGCGGCGGCAACGGAGTGTCCACCCAAGGCAAAGAAATCATCGTCCCGCGTAATCTCACGAATGTCCAATACGCGCTGCCAAAGCGGGAGCATCGCTTCGAGCAATTCGGGCTCCGCCATCGGGGAGCTTGCCGGCGAATCCGAGAATTGCTCTGGCAACTCTGGCGTCAAAGCCGAAACCGTCGAAAGAATCTCGTTAGGGGCTTCCCGGTTTGCAGTCTGAGTGTAGACAATTTCAGTGCTGTGAGAAGCCTCGCCGCGGTTGAGCCTGGCAAGGTCCAGGACTTTCTGCGAGGGATCTGCCGCTAAGTCTTGAAAAATAGAACTGAGCGTTGCCAGCCATTCTCGTATGGTGAGGTCTTCGAAAAGTTTGATGTCGTAGGTGCAGCGAAGCTCCAGGTTCTCTTCCGACTCGACTGCGTTCAAATACAACTCGAACGACTCGTAGCCTTTGGCGTTCGCATCGTAGTCGACCGTAAATCCGGATTGCGGCAATTCGTCTGGCCTAAACTTCTTGACGTTAGTGAGGCCAGCCGAGATGGGAGAGATTCCGAGCGCAGGCACGACTGGATGCAAATCTTCCAACAAACTGACCATTGTGAAGATGGCATGGTCCTGCGCGGTAAGCAGATCGCTCTGCACTCTCTTGAGAAAAGCGCTCGCGGATTCGCCTTCGCGTAACTCCACCATGAAGGGAAGAAGATTTACACAATGTCCGACGAGGCCGGGCTGGCCGATGGCAGGTTGCTCCGCGGTTGGCAGGGCAATCACAAAACGATGCTGCCGTGAAATGCGGGCAAGAAGGATCGCTACACAACTGAGCACGACAGAGAAGAAGCTGCAGCCTTGTTTTGCCCCCACCGCTCTGAGGTCGTCGACCATAGGGGCCGGGATCGTGCGATCGGCGCGGCGCGCGATGAATTCGCGTCGCGTGCTCCGCGCGTGGTCGGCCGGAAGCACCAGCACAGGAAAACCCTTTTTGAATTTCGCATGCCAATAGTCGCCGGCTTCCTTGAATTCGCCGGAATGGTGGCGCTCGGCTAGGTTCTGCACATACTCGGCGTAACTCTTGGCTGGCTCAAGACGGGCGGGCACTCCCGAAATTTCTTCCGAATAGAACGCGCAAAGATCGTGGATCAGGACGTCCAACGACCAACCGTCGCAGATGATGTGGTGCGCGGTAAAGACAACCGCTGCCCGATCGGCACCAAGCAAAACCATCTGGCAGCGGAACAGCGGACCTTCTGGCAGGCGGAACGGCAACGCGGTCTCGTTAGCAATCAGTTTGCGGAGATGATCCTCTTGCCGGGTTGGCTCGCTGGTCGAAGGCGCTATCGTAGAAAGGTCGGTAACTGGCATCGCGATTTTCCGCGCTACGTCGATCTTCATCACGAGGCCGGTTTCATTGAAGCTGGCGCGAAGAGCATCGTGCCGCTCGACCAGGCGTTCCATGGCGCGCGTCATTTTATCGATCGAGATGTCGCCGGTAAACCGCACGGTCATGGATTCGTTGTAAGAGGCTGACAGCCGCTCGGAGAGACGCGAGGAAGCGAAGATGCCGCGCTGCGGAACCGTGGCTTCAACCTCAAGCAGGCCAAGAGGCTCCCCGGCGGCTGCTAGGTTTCGCTCCGCGTGTACGGGCGAGACGCCCGTCCCTCCACAAGGACTGCCGGCTTTTTCGAGAAGTGCAACCAGGCGGGCGATGGTGCGTGCTTGCTCGGCAACAACTTCTTCGAGAACGCTGTTATTCGTCTGCGCGCTTCGTTGAACTTCTGTAAATGAAGGCTCAGATGGATGATCGGGAAGCAAAGCCGAGGTGACCGGCGTCTCCGCGAGAATGTCAGCAGGCAGGGTGACGTCAAGATGCTCCGCAAGCAGGGCAACGTTGGGCCAGTGATTCATCAGCTGACTGAAGCTGACCTTGACGGAAAACTCCTTGCCGATGGCAAAGGCGACTTGGGTCAACGATAGCGAGTCGAATCCCTGCTCCATGAACGTGGCGGACGTGCTGATCTGGGAACGTTCTCGTCCGGAGACAGGGATGAGCAGGTCAAGCACACGGGTAGCAATGCGATCTTTGCGTGAAGTTGCCGAACTGCCCGAGGCAACGGACGCAGCCGGAGCGGAGGGAGCTAAAGGCTCGGCTGATAAGCTCGCGGCCTGGAGACTTGGCCCAGCAACTGCTACTGTCGCAGGGTCTACCCAGAACCGCTGCCGCTCAAATGGATAAGTTGGCAACGGTATGCGCCGGCGGTTTTCATGAGCGTAGAAGGCATCCCAGTCAATGGACACGCCGTTCTGCCACAGAGACCCCAGAGCAGAAAAGCAGAGTCGCCCACTCCGTGTTGTTTTCCTGGGTGTCGGCGAACGTGGGAATGGCAGTGCAGGGATGATTGGGCGTGAAGTGCTGTCGAGCCAACGAACAGAGGGTGGACCGCGGTCCACATTCGAGGAAGAGGTCGTACCCCTGGTCACTGTCCCTGAGATACTGGATTGCTTTCGAAAACTCCACGGTGGCCCGGGCATGATGGGCCCAATAGCGGGATCGGTGGTTTCCGCAGCGGTAATGGGGCGTCCCGTGACCGTCGAGACAAATGGCTTCGCCGGAGGGCGCAACTGTATTTTGGCGACGGCCTCGCGCAACGGCTCGACCATCGGATCCATCATTGCGGAGTGGAAGGCATGCGAGGTATGCAGATGGCGGCAGACGATATTCTCCGCTTCGAGTTGCTTCTGGAACCGGACGACATCGGCTTCCGGCCCTGACACGACACAGAGCCCCGGGGCATTATTGGAAGCGATCTGAAGCGTCGCCGGGAGAGTTTTCGCGATCGAATCGGCGCTGCTGCTAACCGCCATCATGGAACCACGCGGCAGATTCTGCATCAAGCGGCCGCGCAGAGCGATGATGCCGAGCGCGTCCTCGAGTTCCCAAACACCGGCGAGCGTGGCGGCGACGAATTCTCCGATGCTGTGTCCTGCCATCATGGCAGGCTCGATACCCAGACTCTGCCAGAAGCGCGCCAGGGCATATTCGATTACGAAAATCGAGGGCTGGGTAAAGAACGTATCTTGCAGAGCGGTGTGAGCCGTCTTTTCATCTCCACTCCGGGGATAAAGCAGTTCGCGCAAATCCCGGCCGAGATGAGGCTTGAGATATTCGCAGCAATCGTCCACAACTGCGCGAAAAAGAGGCTCGTCGCGATACAGGTTCAGGCCCATGTTGACGTACTGCGTCCCCTGACCGCCGAAGAGGAAGACGACGGGAGGATTCCGGCGTTCACAGCGTTTGCTGCCACAGCGCAAGGGGTTCGGTTGCAGAAGAAGCTTGGCCGCTTCGCTGGAATCGGCAGCTACCACGAATCGCCGATGCGCCATCTGCTTGCGCCCGATTTGAAACGTGTAGGCTGCATCCGCAAAAGCCTCAGGCGCGGCGCTCGCCGGATACTGCGCAAGATGTTGCGCTAATGCCCGGCTGTAGACATCAAGGGCCGCAGGGCTCTTGGCCGATAAGAGCAAGAGCTGCAGCGGACGCGAGGGACTTGCGCTTTCGGCTCGGGCGCTTCTTCCAGAATCACATGAACGTTGGTCCCGCCAAAGCCAAAGGAACTGACGGCTGCGCGGCGCACTTCCGCTCCCCGAGGAAAAGGAATGAGCGTGTCGGCGATGAGAAAGGGGCTGCTGGCGAAATCAATCTTGGGATTGGGCGTTTTGAAATGGAGAGTCGGAGGGATTTGCTCGTGATGCAGAACGAGAGCCGCTTTGATCAGGCCGGCAACGCCAGCCGCATTGGTGGGATGGCCGATGTTTCCTTTGATAGAGCCGATGTGGCAGAACTGTTTCTTGTCTGTCTTGCTCTCAAATACTTTCCGCAGCGCTTCGAATTCAATGGGGTCGCCAACTGGAGTGCCCGTGCCGTGCGCCTCGATGTAGCGAATGGTCTCGACGGGAACGTTGGCATTCGACTGGGCCAGGGCAATGGCCTCCGCCTGGCCATCCACGCTGGGGGCCAGGAAAGACGCGGGGCGTGCTCCGTTATTGTTCTTGCCGGTGCCACGAATGAGGGCATAGATCGTATCGCCATCGGCGAGAGCGTCGGCCAGCCGCTTGAGAATGACAACGCCGGCACCATCACAAAACATGGTCCCGGTGGCGTCTGCATCAAAAGGACGGCAGTGGCCATCCTTGGCAAACGTCCCTCCCTCCTGATAGAGGAATCCGCTCTTTTGCGGGACTGTGATGTCAATGCCGCCGGAGAGCGCGATGTCACACTCATAGTCGAGGAGCGAGCGGTAGGCCTGATCCACCGCCAGGAGAGTGGTGGAACAAGCGGTATTAAGGCTGATTGCGGGCCCGCGAAGATCCAGAAGATAGGCGGTGCGAAGCGCGATGTAGTCCTTCTGGTTGCCGTACTCGACGGCGAGTTTGCCGGCCATGGCCAGCAGATCGGGTTGGGTCAGGAGGTTCGTGGTGTAGTAGTGGTTGTCGCCGATGCCGGCAAACACGCCGATACGACCTTTGTAGCGCTCCGGATCGTACCCGGCATTCTCGAGCGCGTGCTGGGCGAGTTCGAGAAAAACGCGCTGTTGCGGATCCATGACCCTGGCTTCGAGCGGATTGATGCCAAAGAAGGCGGCATCGAAAAGATCCGCACCCTCGATCAGACCTCGTGCGCGGATGTAGTCCGGATCGTGGCGAAGATGTTCGTCAATGCCCGGGCCGAGTTCCTCAGGCGTGAAGAACGAAATGGATTCGACGGAATTGCAAAGATTGCGCCACAGCTGATCGAGATTGGCCGCGCCCGGAAAGCGTCCGGTCATGCCGATGATTGCGACAGCATCGCGCGCTCGGTCGCTGCCGTCCTGCGAGATACGCCGAGCATCGTGGGGCGATTTCCGCTGAAGCCGCGCCCGGTGTTTCGGCCTCGGCAAGAAAGTCGGACTTCGTTTCGCTCTTTCTTCTCTTTCTTTCAAGAATTTTGCGAGCTTCGCAATCGTGGGATATTGAAAAACTTTGACGGCGGGAATCTCACGCCCGAAGCGGGCGTGATAGTGACTCACCATCCGCACTGCTGCCAGCGAATTGCCGCCTAGATCGAAAAAACTGTCATCGATGCCAACTTCCTCCAGTTGCAGCAACTCGCACCAGAGGTTTGCCAATTGTTTTTCGATCGCTGTCTGCGGGGCGATAAAGTCCTGGGCGAGAAGTGGCCGCTTGCTTTCGGGCCGGGGCAGGGCTTTGCGATCGAGTTTGGCATTCGGAGTCAGCGGAAATTTTTCCAGACGCAAGAACACGGAAGGGATCATGTAGTCCGGCAACGTGGTTTTGAGTGCCTGCACCAGCGACGTGGAACTCAAGTCTGCGCGGCCCGTGTAGTAAGCGACCAGGCGTTTCTCGCCGGGACGATCCTCCCGCAAGGATGACAACGGCCTGTCCAATTCCCTCAATTTTCGCCAGCGCACTTTCGATCTCGCCCAGTTCAATGCGAAATCCGTGGAGCTTCACCTGCTGGTCGAGACGCCCAAGAAATTCGAAGCGAGCCATCGGGACGGTAGCGAACTTCGTCTCCCGTGCGATAGAGACGAGCATCAGAATCTTTCCCCGCGAGGGGCGATGCCGAACTTCTCGGCCGTCAGCTCGGGGCGCTTGAGATACCCGCGAGCCAAGCCCGTCCCGCCAATCCAGAGTTCGCCGGGCATTCCCTCAGAAACCGGTTCGTGGTTCTCATCGAGAACATGGAATTGTCGTATTGGCGATGGGCGAGCCCAGAGAAATGCGGTCAGCAGAAGTAATGCGTTCGGTGGAAGACCAGATCGTGGTTTCGGTCGGCCCATACATGTTCCAAAGTTCGCGGCAACGCGGGAGCAATTGGCGAGCGAGGTCCGCGCTTAGAGCTTCGCCTCCGCAAAAGATTCGCAGATCGCTCTTCCCCTCCCAGCCACTTTCGATCAGCATGCGCCAAGTCGTTGGCGTTGCCTGCATCACCGTGACCGCATGTTGCCGAAGCAATCGTTGCAGCTCACGTGCGTCCGCAGCCTGTTCCGCGGTGGCAATGACGATCTCGGCGCCGCACACAAGGGGTAGAAGGAATTCGAGGATCGAGATGTCAAAAGAAGTTGTAGTAACCGCCAAGAGTGTGTCGGACGCCGTCATCCCCGGCGTTTCCGCCATGGACAAGAGGAAATTGACCAGCGCGCGCCGCGGGATCATGACTCCCTTAGGCTTTCCCGTGGAGCCCGACGTGTAGATAAGGTAGGCGAGATGTTCGGGGTTGCCGCTCAACGAGAGGTTCGTCACCCGACCCTTGGAGAGTGACTCGTTTTCCTGGTCGAGCAGAACAACTCGGGCCGTTGTCTCCGGCAGACTTTTGCGCTGGGACGAATGCGATAGAACGAAGTGAGACCTCGGAGTCCGCCAGCATGAACTCTAGACGGTCTTGCGGAAACTTCGGATCCAGCGGCAGGTACGTCCCGCCGGATTTGAGAATGGCGAGAAGACTAACAACCGAATCAAACGAGCGATCGAGACATACGCCAACCAAGCTCTCGGCACCAACTCCTTGCTCGCGAAGGAAATGTGCCAGGCGGTTCGATCGGGAATTCAGTTCCCGGTAGGAAATCCGCTCCGGGCCCATAGTCAGCGCAGGAGCATCGGGCGTGCGCTCGACTTGGTCTTCAATGAACTCGTGCGGGCCTCGCGTCAGAGGGTAATCGCGGCGGTTATCGTGCTTCGGAAAGATCACTCCTGTTCCCATCTTGAGACCTTAACGAGCAATTCGTGCACCAATAACAGCCGCGATTTCCAGTTCTGTTCGCGGTGTAAGTCTTTTGTTCCTAATATGTCATGAGAGGTACTAACAGTTTTGTGATATGGGTCACTTTTTCTATTGGGGGAATGTGATGTTCGTCACAAACTGCAAGTGGTAGAAGATTTCATAAGAAGGGCAAAGATGGGGACTATCAAGAAAAGATAGGGACTAGGGACTAAAGAGTGTTGGCGTAAGTATAGGTTTCCAGCCGAGACGAAGCGGCTTCGACTGCGAGTGTCGCGCGATAACCCTCGACGACGCTCACATCTGCCAGAAACCATTGTTCATGAACTTCGCTGTTTCCTCGGATTTCTTCCAATTGTGGATCATGATCGGGGTGTGTGGTGACAGAAAAATCTGCCAGCGGAAAAGATAGCCCATCCCCGGTAGCCTTCAGGAAAGCCTCCTTGCGCGTCCAGCAGGCAAAGAAGGCCCGTGCACGCAGATGGCTTGGCAAAGCTCTTAGCCCGGTCCGTTCGCGAACGGAAAAAAACCTTTCGGCAAGCGCGGCTGTGTCGACATCGTCGCGTATTTTCTCAATGTCGATGCCTAGTCTATGTCTGCCGCCAACTGCGATCAGAGCCATGCCTGCCGAGTGAGATACATTGAATTGCAGCGCACTCGGATTCTGCTCGGCTCCGAGATGAGGCTTACCGCTGGCTGTATATTCGAAACGAATTTCCTCGGCAGGAAGGGTAAGGTAGCGGGCCAGCAGGGTCCGCAATGCACCACGACATCGGATGAAGTGGATCCGATCTTTTTCGAAGTGAAATCGGTCGGCGCGAACGATCTCATCCGCGGACAGAAAGCTGGCCTCCGAGCCTTTTGCGGATTCGTCAAGATCGACCTTCCAGACGTCAACGCGACTGGTCGGAAACGTCAGCATCGAGGGAGCCTACGATCGCGAAAAAGACTACTGCTCAATCGCAGTAGACCCCGGAGCATATTTCGCGATTTGATAACATAACCAATGTCACTTCCAGTGAACTGTGATTTCGCGATCAGGTGTGACATCCTACACCCTATAGATGCCGGCTTTCAGCATTATCATACCTGTCCACAACCACTGGACGGAGCTTGACTGGTGCCTCGATTCCGTGACGAAACAAACGGGGGGGCCGGAATTTGAAGTCATTGTCGTAGACGATGGCAGCGATGACGCTGCTCCGGCGGAGATTCGACAATGGGCCGACCGCCTCCCATTGACCTTGATCCGACAATCGCACGCGGGGATTTCTGCTGCTCGCAATCGTGGCATTCAGGTTTCGAAGGGGGCGATCCTGCTATTCGTGGACGCGGACTGCCGGCTTCAGACAAACTGTCTCACTGCCCTGGCGTCGGCCATCACAGCCCAGCCGCAGCACAATTCTTTTCAACTCCGTCTGATTGGAAATTGTTCCACATTCGTTGGCAGAACCGAGCATCTGCGGTTGACTACCCTGCAAAATCAGTTGCTGCAATCAGATGGTTGCATGCGATACCTGAATACTGCCGGGTTCGCGATTCGGCGCTCAACAGTGCCGATCGAGCGAGGCCTTTTTGACCCCGTCGCCCTGCGCGGTGAAGATACACTTCTGCTGGCGGATCTGATGCAGAGCGGACAGCTTCCCTTTTTTGTTACGGAGGCAATTATCCAGCATGAAGTTCCACGGTCTTTAATGAAGTGCTTCCGCAAAGATATTCGATCCGCTTTTCTCGAAGGCGGAACCTACGCCCTCATTGCGTCAAGAGGCATCAGGATTCGGATGAATCAGCGCGAGCGTTGGAACATGCTCCAATCCGTGTGGCGAAGTTCAAAGCAGCCTTCCATTGGAAGGTTGGCATTCTTTGTGTTACTCGTAAGGCAATCGCTCAGTAGGATGACTTCTTTGGTTTATCGATTGGTTCACGGCCGCTCTAGTTCGGAAAGGACACATCCTGCCTCGCTAAACGGAACGCTATGAAAGACTGCCGACAGTTTTACATTAACGGAAAATGGTGCAGCCCTGGCCATGCCCACGATTTTGAAATCGTCAACCCGACGAACGAAAAGCCTATTGCAACGATCACGCTGGGCACGGCGGCGGATGTCGACCAAGCGGTAGCCGCGGCTAAAAAGGCCTTTGATTCGTACTCGGAAGCACCGGTTGATGCTCGCTTGGCGTTGCTGAGACGAATCATCGCGGTATATCAGTCAAAGGCTGAAGAGATGGCCGATACCATTTCACAGGAAATGGGCGCCCCGGCATTCCTCTCGCGTAAGGCGCAGGTTCCGGCGGGTCTCGCGCACTTACTGGAGGTCGTCAAAGTACTTGAGCATTTCCAGTTTGAAGAGCTGAAGGGCACGACGCTCATGCGCAAAGAGCCCATTGGAGTGTGCGGACTTATCACTCCCTGGAATTGGCCCATGAATCAGGTTGTCTGCAAGGTGGCGCCTGCCCTGGCGGCAGGATGCACGATGGTGCTCAAGCCCAGCGAGATCGCCCCTGTGTCGGCGTATCTTTTCGCGCAGATTCTGCACGAAGCCGGCGTCCCCGCTGGTGTTTTTAATTTGGTGAATGGCGATGGACCCACCGTCGGTTCGGCAATCGCCTCGCATCCTGACGTGGCGATGGTCTCTTTCACGGGATCGACTCGAGCAGGAATCGCGGTCGCAGCGGCCGCTGCTCCTACGATCAAACGCGTGACGCAGGAATTGGGCGGCAAATCGGCCAACATCATTCTGGAGGATGCCGACCTGGAGACAGCTGTAAAAGATGGCGTCCAAGCCTGCTTTCGCAACACCGGACAATCCTGCGATGCGCCAACCCGGATGCTTGTGCCGCGGTCCAAGATGGCTGCAGCAGCAGAGGCGGCGCGGCAAACAGCCGACGCCATCAAAGTTGGAGACCCGTTCGCCGAAAATACCGTAATCGGCCCTCTGGCAAGTAAGGCTCAATTTGATAAAGTTCAGCGCCTGATCAATACCGGCATCGACGAGGGCGCAACGTTGGTTGCCGGAGGACCCGGGCGTCCCGGTGGCCTTTCGAAGGGTTATTTCGTGAAGCCTACGGTGTTCAGCGACGTTCGCAACGATATGACGATCGCACGCGAGGAGATCTTCGGGCCCGTTCTTTGCATCCTTCCCTATGAGGACGAAAACGACGCCGTCCGAATCGCCAATGACACGCCTTATGGTCTTTCAGGTTATGTGACCTCGCGAGACCTGGAACGGGCACGCGGAATAGCAAAGCGGCTGCGAGCGGGCAATGTGCACATCAATAGCGCACGAGTTGATTTCGCCGGTTGCTTTGGAGGCTATAAACAGTCGGGTAACGGCCGGGAATGGGGCGAGGCCGGGCTCCAGGAGTTCCTCGAACTGAAGGCCGTTTTGGGCTACGCGCCGGCTAAGAAGTAATCGCTCGACGTTCCAAGGGAGCAACACTAAAGTGGGCCGCAGGCGTTGACTCCACAAATTGAATTGGCGTAACGTGAAATTGTCCCGCGAGATCTGGCGGACCTTCGGGTAGCTGCGCGGCGTTTAGTCATTCCTCCCCTTTTGCCTTAGGTACGGTCGAGTACGCGAGAGCATTTCGCGTGCTCCACTTCATGTGCTCAACAAGAAAGCGAGGAACGCAGTGATGATCGGCAAAGGGTGGTCGAAGACCTGGACATTCTTTGAGGGAGAGTGGCACGAGGGCAATATCGGAATCATGGGTCCGAGAACCCATGCCGCATGGCTTTGCTCGATCGTATTTGACGGTGCTCGGGCCTTTGAAGGCGTCACCCCCGATCTGGATCTCCACTGCGCGCGTGTCAACGACTCCGCTAAAAAGCTCTTCCTGAAGCCGACGGTTTCGGCCGAGACTTGGATCCGCCTGGCGCGGGAAGGAATCGCTAAATTTGATAAGGATGCGGCACTTTATATTCGCCCAATGTATTGGGCGGAAAATGAAGGACCCTGGGTCCAGGCCCATGACCCAGAGTCCACGCAGTCGTGCCTTTGTGTCTATGAAGCTCCGATGCGTACGCCAAAGGGCTTCTCCATCACCTTGTCCCCCTATCGACGGCCTACGATTGAAACCATGCCCGTCGATGCCAAAGCCGGTTGTCTGTATCCCAACAATTCCCGTTCGCTTTTCGAAGCGCAGGCCCGGGGTTTCGACAATGCAATCGTTTGCGACATGCTAGGCAATGTAGCCGAACTCGCTACTTCCAACATCTTCATGGCGAAGGACGGCGTGGTCTTGACGCCCGTTGCGAACGGAACATTTCTCGCTGGTATCACCCGCCACCGGGTAATCGGGCTGCTGCGCCAAAGCGGCGTGACTGTGGTTGAGAAAACTCTTGCCTATTCTGACTTCGAAGGCGCGGATGAGATATTCGCGACTGGAAACTATTCGAAGGTGGTCCCGGTAACGCGCATTGGCAATCGCACGCTTCCGTTCGGTCCTTTCTACACCAAGGCTCGAGAACTGTATTGGGCTTTCGCGCATTCCTAATCAATGATCCGTGCACCCCAAAAGCGTTGTCGGACTTCGCAGGGCGGCGCCGCGCCCATGCGTCGAGATGTTGCGTGTCCGGATGTAGCGCGTCGAGGTATTGCGTGAAACCTGTCTCCACATCGACGATGGTCGAGACGCTCACTCCCATCTGGCGCCGAATTCTGCAACTCTCGTCCGTCGGCGTGGACGATAACTTCTTCGACCTGGGCGGCGATTCGGCATTGGCTCTTGAACTTTTCCACGAGATTGCGCTCGCCTGCGGGCGCGAATTGCCTCCGGTAACGATCTACCAGGCCCCAACCATTGCCGCGCTGGCGGCGTTGCTGGAGCAACCGGTGACGCCGCGCGTCCCGGCGCTGGTGCAGTTAAGAGATGGCTCCGAGGAGCCGCCGGTTTTCATTGCCCATGGTTTGGGCGGAAGCGTCATGGATTTTTTTCAAGTCGTGAAACACATCCAGACGACGCACGCGATTCACGGGATGCAGGCGAAGGGTATTGACGGTGTCGAGGAGCCCTTGGATCGTATCGAGGAGATGGCTCGATACTCTCTCGACGCCATCAAGCAATTGCAGCCTCATGGACCGTATCTCCTCGTCGGGTTCTCGCTCGGTGGTCTGGTCGCACTGGAAATGGCGCAACAGCTAATCGCAGAAGGAGAGACGATCGGAATACTGGTCATGCTGGATTCCTACCCGCATGCTGAGTCGCTTATCGCGAGAACAGCGCCTTCGTTTGTCGATGCGGCAAATTTGGCGCCGGATCGCCGGCAGGCTGCAATGGCTTGGCATAAGCCCGCCCTATCAAACCACAGTCGAAGTATCCCCTTCACCAGCTCTGCAACATTTCCGCGACACATCTTACCTCGCGCTGGAACGGTATCAGCCGCGGTTTTATCCGGGCAAAATAAACTTCGTCCGAGCGTGCAATTCCTACTGACTTCCCTGCCGATCCAGCCGCAGTCTGGTCCAATCTGGCGCAAGAATTCGAGCTTCAAACCGTACCCGGCGATCATCTGGGAATCATGACGACGCATTTCGAGAGCCTCGCGGCTGCAATCTCTTATTGTTTGACAAAAACCAGCCCCGGGTAAGGGGCTGAGCCAGCAGCATTTGGTCGATCCAGGGCCGGCCCGAACTCCCTTTCTCGGCCTCAACGACCCACAACTCTGACTCCGACGTCGAATGCACTACTCAATCTTGACAACAATCGGCTCAATATAGGATGATTCCAGCACTTTGGTCAGGCCTTTCCCCCCAACCAGCCGACCTTTCCAGGCTCCGAACTAACACTCGACACGGGTAGGTGAAAATAATGAGACTTGAATCGATATCAGCTACTGGCAAACTGGTGCTTGTGTCTGCGTTTTGCTTCGCACTGATGGTCACGAGTCCGCAAGCTTGCGCTCAGACCTTCAGCGTAGTCCACAACTTTACCGGTGGAAGCGACGGGGCGTATCCCATGAATGGCTTCACCGCTAACGGAAAAAACCTCTTCGGCACGACAAGCTCCGGCGGCACATCGGGCGTGGGAGTAGTTTTTAAGATCAGCACCAGCGGGGTGGAAACCATGCTGCACACCTTCACCGGTAGCCCCGATGGGGCGAGTCCCAACGGAGGAGTGTTGAGGGATAAGTACGGCCATCTCTACGGTACAACGACCGCCGGAGGTACTTATAACGCAGGAATCGTGTTTGAAGTTATAGGGAAAAAGGAGACCGTGCTCTACAGCTTCGCCGGTGGTAAGGACGGGGCGGTTCCCGAAGCAGGGGTAATAGAGGACGCAGCGGGTAATCTTTACGGCACCACTAGCGCTGGTGGGAAGAGCGGCAATGGTACCGTGTTCCGATTGGCTCCGCCAAAAACGCTGGGTTCACCGTGGTCGGAGACGGTGCTCTACAGTTTCGGTACGGGGACAGACGGGGCCGTCCCGGTCGGCGGCGTCATCCTGGACGCGGCGGGCAATCTTTACGGCACGACCTCAGTGGGAGGTACCTCCGGATACGGCACAGTGTTCCAGTTAGTGCCGGGAACCCCCTGGAAAGAAAACATTCTCCACAGCTTCCAAAATGGCAATGACGGAGCTACTCCGTACGCGGGCCTGATCGCTGATAAGTCCGGAAACTTTTATGGCGCCGCGACCGATGGAGGTTCAAACGGGGGCGGCACGGCGTTCGAGCTGACATCCTCAAAGGGCGTCTGGACTTTCAACATTCTGTATAGTGTGCCCGGTTGGGGTATCTCGGGGACTTTTCGCGACCTTGTCATGGATAAGTCCGGAAATCTTTACGCCACTACCCACTGCGACGGTGGGGACAATGCAGGAACGGTCTACGAGTTGACACCATCAAACGGAACCTGGACCTACACGCTGCTTTACACCTTTACCGGCGGCGGTGACGGTCTCTTCTCCTTCAGCAACCTGGTAGTGAACGGGGGCAAGCTCTACGGCACCACTGCGTATGGCGGATCGCAAGGCGCCGGTGTCGTCTTCGAAGTCACACCCTAATTACCTCGTAAAGCGCAAAACGCCGGCTCCTGATAATCCGGAGTCGGCGTTTTCTATTCTGGGACCATGCGGGCTGACAAACCATGCCTCCCTAACCTCCCCAACGGTTCGGTATACTCGTTGCTTCACCGAAGCGACGTCCAAGAAACAAGACCATGGACAACCCGCGATGAACGGCGCCGAAAGTCTGATACGCACGCTGCTGGCCGGTGGCGTCGACACATGCTTTTCGAACCCCGGCACGTCAGAAATACATACGGTTGCCGCGCTTGACCGAATTCCGGAAGTGCGTTGCGTTCTCGGCCTCTTCGAAGGGGTTGTTACCGGTGCAGCGGACGGCTATGCCCGCATGACGGAGAAGCCGGCGTGCACTCTTCTCCATCTCGGGCCCGGCCTGGGCAATGGCCTCGCCAATCTGCACAATGCAAGCCGCGCGCAAGTGCCGATCGTCAATCTGGTCGGTCAACATGCGACGGATCACCTGCACTATGACACACCACTAACCTCTGACATCGAAGGCATCGCGCGTCCATACTCGAAATGGCTGCGCACATCCCGCTCGGCTTCGGAAATAGGCGGCGACGCGGCAGAAGCCGTTGTGGCCGCGCGTACTGCACCCGGACAAATTGCCACCCTCATCGTCCCCGCTGATGTTGCCTGGAATGAGGGCGGTTCGATCGCCAGCATCCCTTCGGTGCCGAGACATAATCAACCCGAAGTAAAGATCGTTGAGCATGCTGCCGCAATGCTTCGCTCGGGCTTGCGAACTGCGATTCTGATTGCGGGAAACGGACTCTATGGCAAAGGGCTGGTTACCGCCGGGCGCATTGCGAAGGCTACTGGGGCTAAGTTGATGGCTCCCTATCCGATCACTCGTCTGCAACGCGGTGCTGGGACTGCCAAGCGTCGAAAGAGTCCAGTATGTCCTCGAACCAGCAATCGAGCAGTTCAAGGAATTTCGCCAGCTGATTCTCGTGGGCGCGCGCAGCTCCGGTCGCCTATTTCGCTTATCCCGGAAAGAGCAGCGTATTCACTTCGCCGGATTGCCAGATCTTTACTCTGGCGAGCCCCGGCGAAGATTACGTTGGCGCGCTCGATGCGTTGGCGGCGGCTTTATCGGTACGCGGGAAAGAATCGACAGCGGAAAAGGCCGAAAGGCCCGCCATGCCCAGCGGAGAAATCACGTTGCCGGGCCTTGCCGCGGCAGTCGGTGCCTTACTCCCAGAAAACGTGATCGTGGTTGACGAGTCGATGACGTCAGGCCGCGGACTGATGGCGACAACTAAGGGAGCTCCGCCGCATGACTGGCTCGCCAACACCGGCGGCTCGATCGGAATTGCCATGCCGCTGGCGGTGGGCGCAGCAGTGGCCTGCCCGGATCGCCGCGTACTGTGCCTGAGTGCCGACGGCAGCGGCATGTACACGGCGCAAGCCCTGTGGACGATGGCGCGGGAGGGACTCAATGTCACCACGGTGGTCTTCGCGAATCACGATTACGCGGTGCTCAAGCGAGAGTTTTCCTATTTGGGCGTTGGCAACCCGGGAGCGCGCGCAGCCGCCATGTTCGACATCGGACGTCCCAATCTCGACTGGACGCTCTTAGCGAAAGGAATGGGAGTGCCCGGCACCCGGGTTACTTCGCTGGATGCATTCGGGAAGGCGCTACGGGAGGGATTGGAAACTGAAGGACCGACGCTGATTGAGGTGCCCCTCCAGGACATCTCGCAGAACCTGGCGGCTCGGCGTCGTTAACGTATGTGGGCGAGTGGTGGCAGCTTCGCGAGCTCGCCCTTGATAACTTTTCCCGTCGGAGTCAGTGGCATTGACGGCACCAGCAGAATTTGCGATGGCCGCTTGTACGGAGAAAGATGTTGTGCGGCGTGTTGCGCTAAATCAGTCTCCGAAGTTCGTGAGGACGGCGCGAGTTGCACGTAGGCGATGACTTCCTCCCCGCCTTGCGTTCCCTCCACCGTTCGCCCAATGACTGCGGAACGTACGACTGCAGGATGTGCGTTCAGGACCGCCTCGACCTCGGCCGGGTAAACATTCTCCCCGAAGCGAACGATCAATTCCTTGGTTCGGCCCACTATAAAAAGATATCCGTTTTCCAAACGAGCAAGATCGCGAGTGTTGAACCATCCCTCCGAATTGATGGCCGCAGCCGTCTCCTCGGGCGAGTGATAATAACCCTTCATCACATTCGGCCCGCGCACCCAGAGTTCGCCAACCTCTCCATCAGGCACCGACTTCTGGTCTGGTCCGACCAGTTTAACTTCCACTCCCGGCAGAATCTTTCCCACGGATGTGTCAGTCCGGCGCTCTCCCACCACGGCCTGGGAAATATTCGGAGAGCACTCGGTGACGCCATATCCGTTGTGGAGCACCATGCCAAATAAGCTCTCCACTCGCTCCTTGAGTCCGGGCTGCAGCGGGGCACCGGAAGATGAAATGATGCGAAGGCCGGGAAACTTGAGCGAATTCAGTCCTTTCAATTTTGCGTAATCGGCAAGAAGAGAAAACATCGACGGCGAGCCCAGTACTACGGTCAATTGCTCTTTCTCCAGTGTCGCGAGAGCAGCCACAGGATCGAAACGTGACGCCAAATATAGCGTCGCACCGCTCAGCAACGAACCGAGGAGGACGATGGAGAGGCCGACCGCATGCGACATCGGCAAGACACCGTAGAGGCGGTCAGCCGGGGTCAGGGACCGAATTTTCGCTGACACCGAGGCGACGAAAAGCAGGTTCCAGTGCGTCAGCATGACGCCCTTGGGGAGTCCAGTTGTGCCCGACGTATAGATTAAAGCTCCGACGCGCTGCGGTGCGCTGGAGGCTACTGCTTCCGGCTCGACACTTTCGTTGAGTGGTCCGACCGCGATCGGGCCCACCGGTGTCGTCTCCTGAATCGTTGCGCCGTGTCGCTTGGCATGTTCTCGAGCCTGCACCGACACGCCCGTGGTATAGATCAGGCGGCGAGCGCCGCAGTGCTCTCGAATCTGGTCGACTTCGCGCGCCGATAGACGCGCACTAACGAGGACCGGCCAAGCGTCGAGACCGGCCAGCGTTAACAGAATCGCAACGAACGCCCGGCAGTTCTCGCCCACGATCATGACCCGGTCGCCGGGACGCACATCCAAATCGAGAAGCCAACGTTGCGTGTCAGAGACCACCGATGCAAGTTGCCGGTAAGACCAGCTGCCAGATGGTTCCACCAGAGCGGGACGATCTGGAGAACGCTCAGACCAAGCCGCGATCACATCGCAAATGCGATCGGGAAGGTTCTTCAAGAGCTCAGCGACACGGTCGTCGTCGCGAGTGATTTCCTGCATCACGGAATCCTAGCGCAGGGGTGTCTTATTTACAAAACGAACCGAGGACTACTTTCTTCGAATGAATGGCATCGGAAGCTGTAATTTACAGCACAACAAGCCCTAGGAACAGCCTTACTCCTTATGGCTTTGCTGTGTTGCCCATGTCCACAGAAAAATCCAGGACGCGCGAACTCCCATTCTGCTTCTTTTCGCCGACTCGCTGGCCGTTTTGACCTGCCTGACTCCGCATTCTCGCCAACGACCTCTCCATCTTTATTCAGAATGAGTTCTCGTGCTCAATGCCAGTACGGCATAGCCTGTGGCCGCATCGTCCATGAAGTGCCCCACATTCGAAGAGGGGACTCGATGCTTTGTCAGAGAGAAGGATGGCCAGAAACCATCGACGTTGTTCTGGTTCTGTGCCAACCATGAAAGTCCGCGGCCTAACCGAGGATCTTCGCTAGGAATGCCCACCTGCAGCAGCGCCCACGTAATCATTGCTGTGGCGTATCCGTCACTTCCTTCATGTTGGCGCGTCCCGTCCGACCGCCATCGCGCCCGAATGAACGAAAGGACAACCGAGTCCTTCGGCCAAGCGAGTGGCGACAACCTCCAACCGCCATCTGCCTGTTGTTCCGCGAATACATCCTTGATGATCTCCTGACGCCGCGCTGGCTCGACGAGCCCCGGCCATTTCGCCGCTGCCCACAGCAGGGCAACGCGATTCATCGTGGACTGGTTCACATACTCACGGTTTAGATAGTCACTCAATTGGGTAAGTTTCTCTTGGATTTCGGGAGTCGAACGATAGTTGTCGGGTGCCATGCCTACGGCGATCGCCGCGAGGGAGGCACCGTAATATTGCGAGTCTTTCGCTTCAAACGGTTCCATTCCGAACTGAAGCCACGGCCAAGCACCTCTGGCAACACCTGCGGTCGTCTGGAGCTCCCACATATTTTGGAATGCCGCTAGCGTCGCGTCGCTCAGATGCCCGTTGTACCTGTCATAACTGGCCAGAATGAGAGCATTCAGTACCGACTCGGTCCCACGAGACTCGTTATGCTTGGCGCCAGAGTAGTCTTCTCCACCGTAAAATGGTGCGACCTCCTTCCAGAGTCGCACTCTCCTTGTGACATTATCGAGTAGTTTCTGTTCGGTGACGGACGGCGTTTTCTCGGCGAGAGCATCTCGGAGCGCTGGCCGCGCTAGCGCATATGGCACTGCCGTGTGACATGAAACGCAGAAAGTCCCGTGATCGCGCGCGGCCCCCTGCCAGCCCATCCAGGCGACCTCTCGTTGATCGAGGTAGGCGGCTGCGGCTTTCGGATCCCAGTGACCGGACGGTTTCGTTTCCGTCGTCTCTGTTCGCGAACACGACAACATGATCAGGACGATCAAGAACACCGACCAAAATTTCAAGCCAACCTTCACCTGATTTGTTCCCCTCAAACGGCTAATTACACCTTCCGACATTAAGAATCCCTCACATATAGAAAGTTGGAGCAATCTCGACCACCGATTGTGCTTTTCAAAACTCACCCAAGAATCGGTCGGGGCATGGCTCGCGTTGGCACTTTGTTCGACCCATATATATATTGCTTCAGAAACCTCGACAACCAGAACGCCATTTCCTACGTCGCATACAGGTCATCCTCATATCGACCGTTGCATATTTGTGATTTGGACCGCCGTTGTGTTAGTTTCCGAGCTTATGATCGCCGGTGCTTCAGAAGTCAAAAGAGACTCCGAATGATACCTCAGCTTAGCCTGTTCTTCTTCAGCGCGGACTCTGCAGAACAGCAAAACGGTAAGTATCAGATGCTGCTTGAGTCCGCGAAGTTCGCGGATGAGCGTGGGTTTGCCGCCGTGTGGACACCGGAGAGACACTTCCAGCGGTTCGGAGGGCTGTATGGAAGTCCCTCTGTTACTGGTGCGGCTCTCGCCGTCCTAACTAAGCGTATCTCCATTCGGGCTGGCAGTGTTGTCCTACCTTTGCAGAACCCGTTACGTGTGGCCGAAGAGTGGGCCATGATCGACAATCTTTCGAACGGCCGGGTTGCGATCGCGGCGGCTTCAGGATGGCACGCAAACGATTTTGTTCTTTCACCTGATACGTATCAGAATCGCTACGACGATATGTTTCAGAAGATCGCAATTGTTCAGAAGCTTTGGCGAGGCGAGAAGATCTTGTTGGCGAATGGCGTGGGCGTCAAAACCGAAGTCAAAATTCTACCAGCGCCCATTCAACCGGAACTCCCAATCTGGCTCACTGGTCAATCGGATGATACTTTTCTAAATGCCGGCAGGCTTGGTTTCAACGTTTTAACCGCAAATTTTTCGTTAAATCATGATTTGAAACAGTTTGTCCGCAAATCCAAACTCTACCGAGACGCAATCGAGGCGCATCACGGGCGTCAAGGCCATATCACTTTAATGGCGCATACATTTGTTGGGGACAACCCCGACGCCGTAAGAAAGATAGCCGAACCGGCCATGGCTGAGTACCTCAAAGTCAACATCGCGATGCAGAAAGATCATTCCGAAGGAACGAGAGATGATCAAGGCTCTTCGCGGAAAACGAGTTGGGTGAAGCCTGAACTTTCTGCTCTGAGCGAACAAGAAACTGAAAAGATGATTCAATTTCAAGTACGTAACAATTTAAGTAGTTCTTTGAGTTTTATTGGGACGTTCGATCAATGTGCCAAGCAAGCCGAACACCTCCGCGAGAATGGAGTGGACGAGATAGCGTGTCTCATCGACTTCGGCATAGGTTTCAACGACGTTATGGCCAGTCTTCGCCGGCTATCTGTGTTGCTGGCGTAGTGTAAGGAAGCGGCGGTCACCGTCAGATCGCAGTTTCTGGCCTTGTGCCAGACTCGCCTTTCAGAGAACTACCGAGAGACTTTTCAAACCCCTGAACCCAAATGTTGAAGCCCACGTTGGTCGCGGGCCATTGAGCTTCATTTTCGGAAAACGCTGCACTAGTTCAAGAAGAGCAATCTGTCCCTCCAAGCGCGCAAGTTGGCTTCCAATGCATGCGTGGGGGCCTGCACTGAACGCCAAATGTTGATTGTTCAGCCTCTTCAAGTCTAGCTGATCTGGTTCTTTAAATCGTTTTGGGTCCCGATTCGCCGCGCCAAGCATGCATAGAATCGACCACTTCTTCGGTATGCGCTGGCCGCAAAGTTCCACATCTTCCTTAAGCACGCGAGCCGTGAATTGCACAGGGCTCTCATAACGCAGAATCTCTTCCACAGCCGTCCGGATCATCTCCGGTTTCTCGCGCAACTCCGCAGTCTCTCGCGGGTGTCGAAGGAGCGTGTACATACCATTGCCAATCAGATTTCGAGTCGTCTCGTGCCCTGCAAAAAGCAGCGCGATACACTGCGCATATAGCTCTTCTTCAGTTAGCACTTCGCCTTCTTCCTCGATGTCGATCAGGAGACTTATCAGGTCGTTCCCTTTATTGCGTCTCCTTTCCGCCACGGTCTTTCGGAAAAAGTCGGTCAATGCGATTAAAGCATCTTGCGCGGCGCGTGCCTGCTCCACCGTCCGATCTGGACTGCCACGAAACACCGCGATGGACCGCGACCAATTGACGAATGTGTCATGCAGTTCCTGCGGAATTCCGAGCATCTCCGAAATAATGCGCACGGGCATCGGATTTGCAAACTCGCGCATGAGTTCGACTTCGAAACCACCCTGCAGCGGCTTTAGCATTCGATCAACGATGGCCTCGATTCGTGGACGCAAACCTTCGACTGCCGCGGGCGAAAATCCCTTATTGAGAAGTTTGCGGAGCCGGGTGTGCTCCGGCGGGTCCATGAAAATCAGCCACAAGCCCATCATGCGCGCAAGTTCGCCGAACTCAGACTGGCTACTAAGCGGAAGTGACAATAGCATCTGCTGCGCGCGTTTTGCGGAAAATCTGGGGTCTTTAGCGGCCGAGGAGCACTCGGCATGGCTGACGAGCGACCATAAAGCCCATTTGCCGTCAACATCCAAATAATGCAACGGACCTTCTTCGTGCAAGCGGGCGTACGTCGGGTACGGATCCTGCAGGACCTCGTCGCTGAAAATGATTTTCTTGCGCGGAACAATAACCTTGGACAACCTTCACCTATTCACAAGTCGGAAGTTTCACACACGAAGAAACGGGGAATTCACCCGGCTTAGTTTAACATCGAGAGCAACCAGCTAAAGTGCAAGGCGTTCAAAGCGGGCTTGGCAACATTTCCGTCGGTTGAGACAATGAGCGAAGAACGCTGGATGCACCGTTTTCTCGCGGCGGTAAAGTTCCCTTGCAGCAACAGTTTCGAGAACTTAACTCCACTGGATCGGCTATCAGGAAACGATCGGCAGACGCTGCCAAATCAATTCAAAAATTTGGATTTTTCCGCCCACCGGTGTCGGTGGCGTAACTAAGATGATCTGATCATTTTGAAATTTGACGCTGCGGACCAGATCCCTACCTACATAGTTCTGAATCGATGAGATTTCGACCGTGTGAATGACCTCATCACAGCTGAGCCTATACCGTCCGGCGTAGGCAAGAAATGTCTTGAATGCCTCAACCTGTTCTTCCGGCTTCGCAAGAGTGGAGAGCGATTTTCGCCCGCCGTGGCTGATCATGGCGATCACTCTGCCGTCCGCCGTGTAGGTGAGGAGACCTTCGGGACTGGGACCGTAAGGAGTCTCGCTCCGCTCGCCGGTGGAGGTCGTGGTCGAAGCGGACACCAGTTTCCAAGTGCCGACTAGTTTGTCGCTTTCGTGCCCCTTCCCCATACTCATTCTCCCTTTGATCGATGTGAGCGAACGCGCCTGCACGCGTCGAACAGCTCCTCCCAGCACCAGGGGAGGGATAAAAACACACTTGACGCTCACCCGCCTTCTCATTGAAGGTATTTTGACGGAAGCTTTAGGCAAATACTATGACAAAGGAATTGCAAGGCAAAGTGGGGCTCGTGACTGGCGGGACGTCGGGTATTGGCCGTGAAACCGCCGTACTTTTCGCGAAAGCTGGAGCCAGTGTTGTGGTTGCAGGCCGCCGCGAACTGGAAGGCGAGGAGACCATTGAACTGGTCCGTGCCGCAGGCGCCGATGGTCTGTTTGTGAAAACCGACGTTTCGAAAGCGTCCGAAGTTGATACGCTCATTCAGAAAGCGGTCGAGCGATTTGGCCGCTTGGACGTCGCCTTCAACAATGCCGGAGTCGAGGGTGTCTTAGCGCCCATTGTCGGACAATCCGAAGAAGACTTTGATCGGACCATCGACATCAATCTCAAAGGCGTCTGGCTCTGCCTGAAGTACGAAATCCGTCAGATGCTGAGGCAGGGCGGCAGCGGAGCTATCGTAAACATGTCGTCCATTCTGGGCCTGGTCGGTGCTCTAGGGGCGGCAGCGTATAGCGCGAGCAAACATGGTGTGATTGGGCTAACGAAGACCGCCGCGCTAGAAAACGCTAAGAGCGGGATTCGGATCAACGCAGTGTGCCCTGGATTTACCGAAACGCCGATGGCGGACCGGATTTTTCGCGTTCCGGCGGTTCATAAATATGTTCTCAGCTTGCATCCTATCGGTCGTTTGGGAAGACCGACGGAAATCGCCGAGACCGTTGTGTGGATGTGCTCGGACCGCGCATCCTTCATGACGGGCCAATCCCTGGTTCTCGACGGCGGCTTCCTGGCGGGGTCCAATTCTCCAAGCTAGTTGCGGGTTTGTCGGACTTCTTGCCAGATCTCCCGGAGAACATCGATCTATGTGCTATTACGAGGTAGTTGCGGTTTGAGATTGCTAACTTTTCTTGTATAATGTCGCTAATCTTGACGATCGAATTGTGTCGGCCGTCTGCCTCTCCCCTTCATAGCTCTTGTCGCTCATTTTGCCGGGTTCTATTCCGACCGGCGTGCCGGACTCTATTTCGACCGGTACGGAAGAGCGGCCTGGCCGATCGTCCCGATGTTCTCGTGAAATATTGCTTCGTGAAGCCGACTATATTCATGGATGTCGGTAAAAGACATACATCGAAATGATTTCTATCAGGCCCCCGGAATTGCCGGAGGCGAGCGTTAGACTTAGCCGTGAAATCGGAGGGCGGACCGGATGACGAGTGGGGATCCTTACAAAGACCAGAACGCTAATACAGAACCCAGTACTGATTTATTGAAAGAATCAGCCCTTAACGAGGTCCGTGGCTTGCGCGATGCTCAGGCGGCACCCCAAACTGCCTTGCAAGAGGTACTATCAACAATCTGGGCTGGGAGTTTGGGGGTAGAAAAAGTTGGTATCGAGGACAATTTCTTTGAACTGGGCGGTGCTTCTGTAGTAGCCACTCAGATAGTTTCTCGGCTAAGTCAGATGTTTCAGATTGATTTACCCGCCGTCCTCTTGTTCGATACCCCCACCATCGAGAAGCTTGCACGTTACTTGATCGAGCACGAGGCACAGCCCGGCCTGACCGAAAAGACCGCTGTCCTGTTGAAGCGGATCGAGGGCATGACCGAAGAAGAAGTGGCCCGTAGTTTGCGTGCAGAGTGAAATCGGCGTCAGAAGGTCATGAGTAAGGATTCGTTCAAAGGCCGCGGTTTCTCCGAGCAGAAGCTCGCTTTATTAGCCAGTCTCCTTGAGAAGGAAGGTGCCTCGAATGCGCCACGCCTGAAGCGCATACCTCGCGAAAACGAGCTACCCCTTTCGTTTGGGCAAATGGGACTGTGGTTGTTCGATCAAGTGGAGCCTCGCAGCGCCGCGTACAATTTCCCCGTACGTCATGATTTCAAAGGCCATTTTGACGTGGAGGGCTTCGAATGGAGTTTAGGGGAAATCGTGCGACGGCACGAAGTGTTAAGAAGTTACTATCTGAGAGTCGATGGACGCCCGGTTCAGAGGATCGCTCCAGCGGAAATGTTTCGGCTTCCGGTGGTCGATTTGCAGGGCCTGCCACAAGCAGCGCGGGAGCAAGCGGCAGCAAGCCTGGCATCAGGTGATGCTCGGCAACCTTTCGACCTTGAAAAAGCGCCTCTGATTCGAGCCCGGCTGCTGAAGTTGTCGCCAGACGAGCATGTTCTTCTGCTCAACTTCCATCACATAGCCTTTGACTGGTGGTCGTACGGAGTGTTCGGCGAAGAGCTGGCGGCGCTGTATAGCGCTTTTCTCAGGAAAGAAAAGGCCTCGCCCCTGCCTGAACTGGCCGTTCAGTATGTTGACTTCGCCGCCTGGCAACGACAGTGGCTGCAGGGAGAAATTCTGCAGAGGCAATTGAACTATTGGCGAGAAAAGTTGAGTGGCAGCCTGCCAGTGCTTGAACTCCCCGCCGACCGCCCCCGTCCTGCCGTCCAGAGCTACAACGGGTCGATTTGTTGTTCCGTGCTTTCCAGAAAACTGACAGATGCACTGACGATCCTGAGCCAGCGCGAAGGCGTGACCCTGTTTGCAACACTACTTGGAGCCTTCAAATTGCTATTGCACCGATATACCGGACAAGACGACATCTTAGTTGGGACACCTGCTGCAGGCCGCAATCGGGCTGAGATCGAGGGCTTGCTCGGATTCTTCGCCAACACGCTAGTCATGCGAACCGACCTGTCGGGTGCTCCGACTTTCCGACAGCTCTTACGGCGGCTGAAGGAAACCACTTTAGGCGCGTACGCAAACCAAGATCTGCCGTTCGAAGAACTCTTAGAAATATTAAATCCGAAGCGCGATGCCAGTCACAGTCCTATATTTCAGGTGATGCTTTCGATGCTCAACACGCCAATGCAGCCCTTGAGCCTGCCTGGTCTGCGAAACGAGCGGAAAATGATCGACAGCGGCTCATCGAAATTCGACTTAACTCTATACGTGTTGGAAGAGCCAGCAGGACTTACATTTATCTGTGAATACAATACTGGTTTATTCAACCTTGATCGGATCGAGCGAATGCTCGGACACTTCCAGGTTCTGCTCGAAGGCGTAGTTGTCGATCCTGACTGTCGTATCTCGGATTTGCCTCTCTTGACGGCGGCGGATCGTCGTCTACTAATCGAGTTGGGCACTACGTGTGTCGCTGACCCGGAGGACGTTCTGCTTCACGAGTTGTTTGAAGCCCAGGTCCATCGGAGCGCTGACGCTGTCGCCGTTGAATATGAAGCCGATCGTCTCAGCTACCGTGAACTAAATCAGCGGGCAAATCAGCTGGCGCATCACCTGCGGTCCCTCGGTGTAGGACCCGAAGTGGTGGTGGGGCTGTGTGTGGAGCGCTCGTTGGAGATGGTGGTAGCTCTCCTAGCCATTCTTAAGGCGGGCGGCGCTTACGTGCCGCTGGATCCGGCCTTCCCTCAAGCCCGCCTGGCCTACATGATCGCCGACAGTGGTATGCGCGTACTGGTCACACATCGCCAACTGGATCAGAGCCTACCCGTGCGCCCGCCGTCGATCGTGCATCTCGATGCAGACTGGGACGCAATCGCCCGGCAGGACGCAACGGAAACCAATTTGCCGCGACCTAAGCCGAAAAACCTCGCCTATGTCCTCTACACTTCCGGTTCCACCGGGAAGCCAAAGGGGGTGGCCATCCCACACTCTGCTGTGGTGAATTTTCTGAGCTCCATGCAGCGCCAACCCGGCTTCACCGCAAACGATAGGCTTTTGGCGGTGACCACCTTGTCGTTCGACATTGCCGGGCTGGAGTTATATCTGCCGCTGGTCAGCGGCGGCACCACCGTGATAGCCAGCCGCGAAGACGCCTACGATCCCGGTCGACTGATGCAACGAATTCATCAGTCGCAACTCTACCCTGATGCAGGCAACGCCCGCCACCTGGCGGGCGTTAGTTGAGGCTGGATGGGAAGGTTCCAAGAACCTGAAACTGCTCTGTGGCGGCGAGGCCCTCTCCGCAGAGCTGGCGCAAGCGCTGCTGCCCCGCTGCGCCGAGCTATGGAACATGTACGGCCCCACCGAAACCACGATCTGGTCCACCTTACACCGTGTGACCTCCGCCGACGGGCCAGTTCCTATAGGTCGGCCTATCGCCAACACCCAGGTGTTCATCCTGGACCATCATCGCCAGCTGCAGCCGGTGGGCATCGTGGGCGAACTTTATATCGGTGGATCGGGATTGGCCCGGGGCTACTTTGCTCGCCCGGAAATGACTGCGGAGCGCTTTGTCGAGAGCCCCTTCGATCCGGACGCGAGGTTGTATCGCACCGGCGATCTTGCGCGCTGGCTTCCGGACGAAAGCCTGGAATGTCTAGGCCGCGTGGATAACCAGGTAAAGATTAGGGGATTCCGCATCGAGCCGGGCGAAGTGGAATCATCCCTTGCCCGACACCCAGCGGTCGGCAACTGTGTGGTGATGGCCCGCGACGACTCCCACGGCGACAGAATCCTGGTAGCCTACGTGGAACCGCAGCCAGCCCAACCCGTGCCTGTGATCAGCGACCTTCGCGCCCATTTGTCCAACGAGCTCCCCGCCTACATGGTTCCTTCATCATTCGTGGTCTTGCAGAAACTCCCGCTAACGCCTAACGGCAAAATCGACCGAAACTCCCTGCCCTCGCCCGATCGGGAGCGCATCGAGATGTCAGAGGAAATCACGGCTCCCCGCGACCCAATCGAGCACACGCTCGTTCAGGTCTGGTCTAAAATCCTGCGAGTCGGAAGTATCGGTATTCGCGACAACTTCTTTGATCTGGGCGGGCACTCGCTGTTGGCAGTCGGCATCATCGCGGAGATCGAAAGACTCGTCAAAAGACGCTTGCCCCTTGCTACGCTCTACAAAGCCCCTACGATCGAAAAGCTTGCGCAGATTCTCCGTGGTGAAGTCTCGTCCTCCGGGTGGTCGCCATTGGTGGCCATCCAACCATCGGGATCGCGGCCTCCATTGTTTTGTATGCACGGGGCTGGAGGAACCGTTCTTATCTATCGCGATCTTTCGCGGCACCTCGGAACGGACCAACCGTTCTACGGTTTGCAGTCTCAAGGATTAGATGGCAGCCGACCGCCCCTAACAACGGTCGAAGAAATGGCCGCAGTTTACATTAGAGACATACGAAGAACCCAACCTCACGGCCCGTATTTTCTCGGCGGGTACTGCGGCGGAGGCACAATCGCATACGAAGTGGCTCAGCAACTCCAAGCGGATGGAGAGCAGATCGCCTTGCTTGCTCTGTTCGATACGATGAACTGGTCCAAAATCCCCCTCACGTTTTTGAGTAAAGGCGCCCTCGCTTACGAGCGTTTGGTCTTTCACGCAGCCAGCTTTCTGAGTCTTAATTCTAGGGACCAATCCAAGTTCCTGCGGGAAAAGGTGGGAATACTGCTTAGCCGAATTCCGGTGTGGCGAGGGAGGCTGCTAGCCAGGTTCACCGACGCGCCCCAGTAGCGCCGCCTCCTTGTCGATTCTACTTGGACGGGTTTGGGAAGCGAACGATCACGCTTGCTTCCAATATGTCGCCAAACCTTACCCAGGCAGGGTGACGGACTTTCGCCCATCGAAACAGTATCGGATCTTTTGCAAGCCGGACCTGAAATGGGACCATTTGGCCGGAGGGGGACAAGACGTCATCGTTCTCCCGGTGAACCCCGCCAGCATGCTGGTCGAACCATTTGTAGGCTATTTGGCCACCGCTCTGCGGCGATCGATGGATGCAGCTATCGCGCGTTGTGAATCCAGTTTACTGGTAAAGACAAGCGTGGAGGCGCGGTAAGCCCGGAGGACTTGATGAAAATCGGGATGCGCTGGTCAGGCCTGGACCTCTTTCGAGGGTCTCTGGTTACTGAGTTAGTGCGCTCAATGATTTCGGAAAATCCAGGTCGCGGTTTTCTACGTGCAAAACGAACCGAGGACTTTCCATCGTTACCAGCAGATTCCCTCATAGGTTCTGGCGCCTTCGGGGCGGCGCGTCTTATCGAGGTGGATTAGGTCAATCACGATGTGCTCGGGGCGAAGGTATTTGGCGAGCTGATCCTTGCGCGGCCGACTTGTTGCCGAGGATCACGACTTCGGCGGTTCGGAGCACGTCTTCAAGGTCGGCGGAGAGCACCGATCCGATATGCGGAATCACTTCTTCGATGTACTGACGATTGGATCCAGCCAGCCGACCGAGAGATACGTCCTCATCCCAGACCTTGACTTCGAGACCTTCGCCCAGTAACCGCTTGATCAACTGCACCTGCGGACTCTCGCGCAGATCATCCGTGCCGGCCTTGAAGCTCAGTCCGAGCTGCGCAATTTTCTTCTTGCCCGTACTCAGCACCATTTCCACCGCACGATCGACATGCTCGGCATTGCTTGGCATGAGCGATTCGAGCAGAGGAAGCTTCAGATCGAGTTCTTTGGCCTTGTAGGTAATCGCTCGCAGATCTTTCGGCAGACAGGAGCCTCCAAAGGCGAAGCCGGGAGACAGATACGCCGGAGAAATGTTCAGCTTCGTATCGGAGGTGAAGATTTTGGTCACCGCCTGTGCGTCCACGCCTAGATGCTTGCACATGGTTCCCATTTCGTTGGCGAAACCGACTTTCACCGCGTGATAGCAGTTGGAAAAGTACTTGACCATTTCCGCGACCGGAATGGTCGTCTCATAAAGCGTGCCGGGGGTGTTCTTGTAAAGTTCGCGCAACGGCGCGAGATGGTGGGTGTCTCTGGCTCCGAGAATCGTGTAGGGCGGATTTAAGAAGTCGGCGACAGCACTGCCTTCACGCATGAACTCCGGGTTGTAGCAAACCGTGAAATCCTGGCCGCACTTCTTGCCGCTTTCCTTTTCCAGAATGGGGAGCACAACGTCTCGGTGGTTCCGGCCAGCACCGTGCTCCGCAGGACAAAAACGTGCGGCGAATTTTTCTTTCGGATGGCCGCACCGATTTCCCGGGCAACCTGCTCGATGTGGCTGAGATCGAGCTTGCCATTCTTCAGACTGGGCGTTCCGACGCAAACGAACGAGACTTCGGAATTGAGCACGGCCTCGGCAGAGTCGGTGGTCGCGTGCAACAGTCCAGCACGATGCGCCTCGGCGACCATCTCGCTCATGCTGGCTTCGATGATCGGAGTGCGGCCGGAGCCCATCGTCTCAACCTTGGCGCGGCTCACGTCGACTCCAATGACCTTGTGGCCCATGGAGGCGAAGCAGGCCGCCGACACCGATCCCACGTATCCCAATCCAAAAATGCTAACCGACAAGCCCAAACGAATTCTCCCTGTTGATCGAGTCTTCAAGACGACAATGAAGCCGATATGTGCAAGTCTTTTCTGTCTTCTTAGGGCAAAGCCGAGCGTTTGCGTTGGTTATCTTCGTGGATGGCCGAAACGGCCGTAAATTTCGATATCTCCGCTTTTTTCGAAACCATGTAATTCAGCCAATTGCGATAAATAGAGGTCGCGGATGAATGCCAAGTCCTTTGCAACGTCCCTACCAGAGCCGCTTCCGGAAAGCCTTCCATCAGTTCTTCTCGCCGGTCAGACAGAAGTACATCTCGAAAATCCGCAACAAGCCTCTCGCTGGCGAAATCGAAATATCCCTCCGGCATGGTGGGATACGTATCACGTTCGCGCTTGAGATATCTCCGTATATCTCTTCGATATTCCTTCAGCAGAGTCTCAGCGCCATACTCTGGATGTCCCTGGAAATGTAAGAAGAGGCTCTGCCGCTTCTTTTTCACGAAGGTGTCCACGCCACCGTTGGCGGATTGCGTCAGCACGGTGTAACCGCAGGCCGTCAGTGCGCCCGCCTGCACTTCGTTCCAGCGAGAATGCGGAAAGCGCACTCGTTCACTAGTCCCGGCGGTCAACGAATGGCCGTCGGTCTTCGCGAAGTCAAAGACACCAAACTGCTTGTCTGGCAACCGGTGACGACATATACCGTCGCTGTGCAGAACGCTGGCATGTGCCGCGAGACACGACAAGACAGCAGCGGTCGTATTGCGTTCCGTCCAATCAAATACATCGGCCAGCACTCTCCAGTAAGGTTCGTCCCGTAGGTCGGGCTGTCGCGGCTCGGTGCCGGTGATGATGACGCCATCAAACTGCTTCTGCCAGAGCTCGTCGAGACTGTAGTAAAAACTGTTGAGATGGCGCTGTCCGCGATCGGTTCTTGGAACCCCGGTTAACGAGTACAGCTTCAGGTAGATCGGAAGGTTGCCCGACGCGTCATCAAGAAGATCAAAGAACTGTAACTCTGTATCCTCGAGCGCCGCATCCGGCATGTTATTGATAAGGGCGATGTTCAAGTGCTCGGTTGGAGTTGCGCAGTTCGGGCCTCCCTTGCGGCAAGCCCCCTCGGAAGCCCAACGAGGCGGTACCCGGCCACCTTCAACAATCAACGGCATGTCGCACCTCCCGCACCAACGATGCCTGCCCGGCTGCAGAGCATACCTTACCGTGCACTTTCCAGTGCCTGACCCAGATCCTCAAGAATGTCGTCAATATGTTCAATTCCCACGCTAAGTCGAATCATCTCTGGCGTAACTCCGACTTTCGCCTGCTCCTCGGGACTAAGCTGCCGATGAGTAGTCGAGGCCGGATGACACGACAATGATTTGGCATCACCCATATTCACCATTCGCTTGAACAGGCGGAAAGCGTTGTAGCACTTCCTGCCTCCCTCGTAGCCACCCTTCACGCCGAAGGTCAGCAGTGAGCAGAAGTTGGAACCCAGGTATCTATGCGCCATCGGATAGAGCGGGTTGTCAGGGAAACCGACATAGTTCACCCAATCGACCATCGGATGAGCGCGCAAAAATTCCGCAACCTTCCGTGCATTTTGCACGTGCCGCTCTACGCGTAAGGCTAGCGTCTGAATTCCCTGCAAGAACAAGAAGCCGTTGAATGGAGATAACGTGGCGCCAGTATTTCTCTGGCAGACAGTTCGGCAACGCGCAACAAATGCGGCGTCACCGTAATGGTCAACATAGACCACGCCGTGGTAAGCAACTTCCGGTACATTCAACATGTAAAATTTCTTCGGATGCTCGCGCCACGGGAACTTGCCGCTGTCGACAATCATGCCGCCAATGCTGGTGCCGCCACCTCCAATAAATTTCGTCATGGAATGCACGACCACGTCGGCACCGTACTCGATGGGTCGCAACAGAATCGGCGTCGCCACCGTGTTATCGACGACCAATGGCACGCCATGCTTGTGCGCTACCCGCGCCAATCCTTCGATATCCGCCACGTTTCCCGCGGGGTTACCAACACTCTCGCAGTAAACAGCGCGCGTATTTTCGTCGATTAGTTTCTCGACATCTTCAGGGCGATCGCTGGCTGCAAAGCGTGAAGTAATTCCGCGCTTCGGAAAGATATGCGCCAGGAGAGTGTAAGTGGCGCCATATAACTGCGGAGTGGAGACGATGTTGTTCCCTGCTTCCGCGATGTTGATGAGGGAATACTCGATCGCCGCCATTCCCGAGCTAACGCTGAGTCCATCGACTCCGCCTTCCATGGCGGCCACGCGCTGTTCGAGCACCGTGTTGGTAGGATTGCCGATCCGAGTGTAGATGTTCCCTTTGACTTCCAGATTAAATAAAGCAGCACCGTGTTCCGCGCTATCAAACTCAAAAGCCACAGTCTGATAGATCGGAACAGCCACGGCTTTCGTTGTAGGATCGCCGTCATAACCCGCGTGAATCGCGATGGTCTCGAGCTTCATTCGTCCGTTAGCCTTTCCAATCGATCGAGTCCACTCACTTTGTGCTGGTCGCAACGCTTCGCACAGGAACCGACGCCGGCCCGTGGACCAGCGCTTTTGCCATGGCTTCAGTCAGACGGCGAGCGGCGAATCCAGCCCCAAAAGCGAACCGCATCACCGGCCCAAAGCTGTTTGCGGCTGCAAGGCCCGCAAAATAAATGCCGGGCACTGACGACTCGAAAGTTGGCGACAGCACAGGTGAGCCCTTGGCCGTTCTGATCTTCGATCGAATCTCATCGCTCAAGAAAGGCAACCGTCCGAGGTCCACTTTGTATCCTGTCGCGGCGATAACGTGGTCGGTGAGAATGTCGCGCTCGCTGCCGTCTGTTGCACGCAGACGTAGCCGAACCTTTCCGCCAACAACCTCGGCACTCTGCGGCGCGTGACCAAGGAAACAAGGAACCCGCGACATTTTTTCTTTTACAAACCATCCCGCCGACGGCCCAAGCGTTCTTGCGACGATCTCCAGACGAAGACTCTCAGGCAAGTAATGGAACAAACCGGGTGCATCGGAAAAGAACCGAGAGCGCAATCCTGGGCCCAACCCTGACTGCGGATGTCGAATCTGCTGCCACCGTGAGCGCGGCTTGCCCGTCGGCGAGGTATGAAACTTCAACGCCGATTGACGGGCGACGAGTTGTACGTCGGCATTGGCCTCACGAAGGACCGCAGCCAAGTCGATTGCCGAAGCACCACCACCGATTACCACGACGCTTCGTCCGCTGAAAACTTCAGGGTCCGCGTGACGAAAGCTATGGGATAGGAGTTCAGGTGGCAAATGCGCCAAATTTTCCGGGACGTATTCAAAGTGGGTAATCCCGACAGCGAGCACTACCCGGCGCACGGTGACCGTTTCACCATTCTCAAGCTGAAGAAGAAATCCTTCTGGCGCGCGGTCGAGATTGACGACCAAATGGTCTTCAAGCTCAGGCAATATCCGTTCCCGAAACGCCAGACCATAGGCAGAAAATGTATCAAGGCGCACTGGGCGCCCCGTTTCTGAATACTCGATTCCCTGCTCGGCACAGAATTTGCCCAGAGTGAAGGCTTGGTCCGGATCATAGATGTTCGAGGCGAACCCATCCGACTTCAGCATCATGCCTTTCGGCATGTGATTCAGCCAGCTATCCATGGGACGGCCAAAGATGCGGAATGGAATACCCCTGCGCCGGAAATGGGCAGCGATTGAAAGTCCGTAGGGACCTGCTCCGATGATGGCGGTTTCTAGCATGCCTGAAAAAGCTCTCCTTCGAAAGTCTGACTTCGCTAATAAAAGCAGGAAAACCGTTACTTTTGATCCAAGGGGGAAATAAGGGGAGTGAGACATGAGTATAACATAGGAGCGGCTATTCTTCGACACCTTGCATTACATATAACTCATTTATTATCAATATCATATACACCTACGATCTCGACTGACTTCCCGGTTCATGCGACGAGTCAAGCCTCTTACTCGCCTCATCCTGTGAGGTTGTTCTTCGTCGAAGAGCCGCTTTAGCCTGAGGATCGGCTTCTCAAGGACGTCCAGGACATGGTAGCCATGGCATAGGTGGCAGCCACAGTGATTGGAAACATGGCCGCCGCGTGGCTCTCCAGATGCAGCGCCTTTACCACATCAAGCGGAATCTTTTGGAGCAAATAGATTCCGTAGCTAATGGTGCCTGTGTAAACCAGAAATCGGTTCCTCAGGATCGTCTGCAACCATGCCTGCTTTGAAAAATAGGCCCAGGTAAACGAATGAAACCGACGCTAGCGCAACCAATGAGAAAACAATCCATCG
>CAVZPJ010000025.1:0-13484 GCA_963777035.1 uncultured Acidobacteriaceae bacterium
CTTAGGATCTGGCGGGGCAACCCGTGGGGGTTCGAGTCCCCCCTTTCGCACCAATCTCTCAATGCTTCGGTGGGATTTTACGGCTGCATCGCGCTTGGGATTTGCGAGGCTCTTGACTGGCGGAATCTGAGGTCCCGCGGCGCCGAAGTGCACGTTCTCTAGTGCAGTCTTCCGTACCGCGCATCGAGTGCAATATTCAGTTCGAGTACGTGAACGCGCGGCTCGCCCAGAAGCCCCCATTGCCGGTTCTCTGTATTCGCATCAACCAGTCGAGCGACTTCCGCCTCCGGAATCTTGCGCTCCGCCGCCACCCGCCGAATCTGAAATTGCGCTGCCGCCGGTGAAATATCCGGGTCCAATCCTGAACCCGATGTAGTCACCAAGTCGACGGGAATCGGAGTACCCGGATTTTCGGCTTGCAGCTTCGCGACGTCTCCCGCGACCCGAGCGATCAACTGCGTATTGGTCGGCCCCAGATTCGAGCCACTGGAGGCGCTGGCATCGTAGCCCGCCGTGCCTGCAGCCGATGGCCGCGAATGAAAATAGCCCGGTCCTGAAAAGGGTTGCCCGATCAGACGCGAACCCACCACCAATCCGTCACGCTCAATTAACTGCCCGTTCGCCTGCTTGGGGAAGACTAGCTGAGCGACTCCCGTCACCAGCAAGGGATACACAATTCCCAGCAGGACCGTGGTCGCGATGGTCATCAATACAGCGGTGATGAGATTTTTCTTCATTGCGTTTCTCTGTGAGTCAGCCCTTGTTAAATCGCAAATTGCAAACCACAAATTGCAAATCTCCTAAATCAGTCTGACGCTGGTGATGAATATGTCGATCAGCTGATGCCAATGAACGGAACCACCAGACCGCCAAATCCATAAAACTGGGGCATCCTCCGGAGCAGCGATTCGGCGCTCATCGCCTGATATGCCACCCCTCGCAGCGCCAGCGGAATCAGGGCAACAATAATCAGCGCGTTAAAAATCACCGCCGAGAGTACCGCCGACTGCGGCGTCTGCAATTGCATAATATTCAGCGCATTCAGCACCGGAAAAGTTCCGGCAAACATGGCCGGGATGATCGCGAAATACTTGGCAACATCGTTCGCGATCGAAAACGTGGTCAGCGCCCCCCGCGTCATCAGCAACTGCTTGCCAATGGCCACCACTTCGATGAGCTTGGTGGGATTCGAATCGAGGTCCACCATGTTGCCGGCCTCTTTCGCCGCCTGCGTGCCCGTATTCATAGCCACGCCCACATCCGCCTGTGCCAGTGCCGGAGCATCGTTCGTGCCGTCGCCCGTCATCGCCACCAGTTTGCCGTCGCCCTGCTCCCGTCGAATCAAGTCCATCTTGTCTTTCGGAGTTGCCTCCGCCAGAAAATCATCCACGCCAGCCTCGCGTGCGATCGCGGCTGCCGTCAGCGGATCGTCGCCGGTGATCATCACCGTCTTGATCCCCATCGCCCGCAGTTGATTAAATCGCTCGCGCATTCCACCTTTTACAATGTCTTTCAGATAGATCACCCGCAGCGCCCGCTGATTCTCCGCCACCACCAGGGGCGTCTCCTCCGGAGCGCGCAATTTGCTCCACGCTCGCCTGTATCTCGCGCGGCAGCGAGGTGCCGAACTCATGCAAGTATTTGATAATGGCATCGACCGCGCCCTTGCGAATCTCGCGCCCGTCTAGATTTACGCCCGACATCCGGGTCTGCGCCGTGAAAGGAACGAACACCGGCTTTGTGCGAGGCCAGTTCACGGCCACGCAAACCGTACTTCTCTTTTGCCAGCACAACGATCGATCTGCCTTCCGGAGTTTCGTCGGCGAGCGATGTAAGTTGCGCCGCATCCGCCATTTCCGCCGAGGTAATTCCGGGAGCAGCAATGAACTCCGCTGCCTTCGGCGATTGCCGAGCGTGATCGTTCCCGTCTTGTCGAGCAACAACGTGTTCACGTCGCCCGCCGCTTCCACTGCGCGCCCAGACATCGCGAGCACATTGTGCTGCACCAGTCGGTCCATGCCCGCGATGCCAATCGCGGAGAGCAGGCCGCCAATGGTCGTCGGGATCAGACATACCAGCAGCGAGACCAGTACAAACACCGTTTGGGGTGAACCCGATAAATTGCGAATGGCTGTAGCGTAACCACCGCCAGCAGAAAAATGATGGTCAAACCTGCCAGCAGGATGTTGAGCGCGATCTCATTCGGAGTTTTCTGCCGCTCGGCGCCCTCAACCAAAGCAATCATTCTGTCGAGGAAGGTTTCTCCCGGGTTCGACGTAGGGGGGACTCTGATTACATCCGAAAGCACGCGCGTACCGCCCGTCACCGCCGATCTGTCACCTCCCGCTTCGCGGATCACCGGTGCCGACTCTCCTGTAATCGCAGACTCGTCTACCGAGGCAACGCCCTCGATCACCTCGCCGTCGCCCGGGATGAGTTCGCTCGCACTTACCATCACCACATCGCCCGAACGCAGCTTCGAACTCGGCACCGTCTCCGTCGAACCGTTTGCCAGCAAGGCGCTGGGCTACGGTTTCTGACCGCGCCTTACGCAGCGTGTCGGCCTGCGCTTTGCCCCGGCCCTCAGCCATGGCCTCTGCAAAATTCGCGAATAACACTGTGAACCACAGCCACAACGTAATCTGCAGATTGAAGGCGAAGCTCTGCTTCCCGCGGAATAGCAGTAGGGTCGTGACCACGCTCCCTACCTCCACCACGAACATGACCGGATTCTTCATCATGGTGCGAGGATCAAGTCTCTACCACGGCATCCACCAGCGCTCGCCGGATGATTTTTGCGTCCCACAAACTCTTGTTCTTTTTCTCTGCCATGCTTTTCTTCAGACGCTCTGCGTCAAGAAATCTGCCTCAGAAGGTTTTTCCTGCCATCATCATCAAGTGCTCAAGTACGGGCCCTAGACTGAGAGCCGGGAAAAATGTCAGCGCTCCTACGATCACAATCACCGACACCAGCAGAAGCGAAAACAGCGGCGTAGTTACCGGGAATGTACCCGCCGAAGCCGGCACCGCTTTTTTCTTCGCCAAGTTTCCGGCAATCGCCAGCATCGGTATGATCATAAAGAAGCGGCCTATCAGCATGGTCATCGCGCCCGCCGTGTTGTACCAGAGCGTGTTGCCGTTCAAACCAGCAAATGCCGAACCATTGTTTCCCGCCATGGACGTGAACGCGTAAAGGATCTGCGTCAAGCCGTGGGGCCCGGGATTGGTGATGCCGCAGGTGCCAAATCCCTTGACCGTTGAAATGCCCGTGAGCACCAGGATAATCAGCGGGAAAACCAGAGTGACCAGCATGGCCATCTTGACGTCGTAGGCCTCAATCTTTTTGCCCAGATACTCGGGCGTGCGCCCCACCATAAGTCCAGCAATAAACACCGACAGCACCACGTAGATCAGGATGCCGTACAAGCCCGCGCCCACTCCGCCAAAAACTGTCTCACTGAGCATGATGTTGACGAGTGGTACCATGCCGCCTAGCGGAGTAAACGAATCATGCACGCCGTTAATGGCGCCGCAACTCGCATCGGTGGTGACGGTAGCGAACAACGCGGAATCGGCAATGCCGAAGCGGACTTCCTTGCCTTCCATGTTGCCGCCCGACTGCAGCGCAGTCGCGCGCTGGTCCACTACGTGGAGCAGAGGATTACCCCGCGCCTCGGCCCAGTAGGCCACAGAAACACCGCATAGGAACAAAAGAGCCATCGCCGCCCATACCGCCCAGCCGTGACGCTGCGATCCCGTCATTCGGCCCAGCGTGTAAGTAAGGCCCGCCGGAATCGCGAAGATAGAAAACATCTGCAGCAAGTTACTAAGTGGTGTGGGATTCTCAAAAGGATGTGAGCTGTTGGCATTGAAAAACCCGCCCCCGTTGTGCCCAGCATCTTGATCGCTTCTTGAGAGGCAACCGGTCCTTGCGCGATGGTTTGGTCGGTCACCGTATCCATGACCGCCTTGCCATCCGATCCCACCATCGGCTTACCGTCTGGCCCAGTCTTCTGCACTTGTTGCGATTCGATCAGTTTTGCAGTGTCATAGGGCCTGAAGTTCTGCACAACGCCCTGCGAAACCAGCAGCAGGGCATAGACGATGCAGGCAGGCAGCAACACCCACAGGATGGAGCGGGTCATGTCGACCCAGAAGTTTCCGATGGTCTCTTTTTCCTTGCGCGCGATGCCGCGAACAAATGCAATTGCCAGCGCGATTCCTACTGCTGCCGATGCAAAGTTATGGTAGGCGAGTCCAACCATCTGCGTGAGATAGCTCATGGTTGACTCGCCTGAATAATTCTGCCAGTTGGTGTTAGTTGTGAAAGACGCCGCCGTGTTAAAAGCCAGTGCCTGGGCGACGGCACCGAACTTCTGGGGGTTCAGCGGTAGCCACTGCTGCACCCTCTCAATCCCATACAACAGCAGCATCGTGGCGCCGCTGAACAACAACATGGCGTAAGCGTATTCGGTCCAGCGCATCTCGTGTTTTTCGTCCACGCCGGTCACGCGATAGAGCAGGCGTTCCATCGGCCGCAGCACGAAATCTAGAAACGTGCGCTCGCCGCTGAACACTCTTGTCATGTAGACGCCGAGTGGCTTGGTAATCGCCAGAATCAGAGCCAGAAACACGAAGATCTGGATCCAGCCGTTGGTTGTCATTTCAAAAGTTCTCCGGCCTCAGCAAGGCATACAACAGATAGACCATCAAACCGGCGCTGATCAGCAGCATGATGATCGATTCAGCATTCATACGATTGACCTCGGACCTCAGACCAAAGACCAACAACCTCAGACGACTCATCTTCAGCGAATGCGATTGCAGAAATTCACGTAACCGAGCGATAGCAGAAAAAACGCAATGGTCACGGCAACAAAGATCACGTCTTGCATCCTCAATTTCCTCCCTCGGCGAACGCACACAACAACCTAGCGAAACAAATCGCTGCAGTGTGATCAAAGTGCTATCGAAGATGACTTCCGAGTAATCTCGATTAAATTCGGCGCACCATAAAGACGGAGTAAGAAGTTCGTAAGGAAGTCATAAAGAAAGCGGATCATCGCCTCTGTGTTTATCCGCCGGCGTTGCCGCAGTTACACCTGCTGCTTTCCCCAGGTTGAGCCGCAGCCGCGTTCTTCACCAGGGCTACCGCTAAGAACATCGCCGCGATTGTGACGACAATAATCGGCCAGGCCCTGAACATGGTTCCTCTCACCAGATTGCGTGCTCGCGTAAGAGCGCCCAAGCAATCCTCAACCCAATTGTGCGGCTCGAGTTAGAACTTCACCATGATGTCGAAATCGAGCAACATCTCATCGCGGCGCAAATCGGGAAACCATATGGCGCTGGTGCTGCCCACTGGGCCACCGCAAGCTAATTCCGCGGCCGGAAGATTGACTCCGTTGGCCGCCCATGGCAGCCCCGACGTATTTCCATTCGTGCAGGCGTAGTACTCGGGCGATCCATTGTTGGTATAAGGCACTCCGGTCGGACCGGGCGGCGTAACTCCCCCCTTACCGCTCCAGTACGGCACGTTCGCATGACGATAGTCGGCCTCCCAGCGGAAAGTGATCCACTGCTTCGGCATGTAATCGTAGGTCACTGAAAAATCCCACGCCTTGAATGGGTCGCCAGGATTCCCGGTGAAGTAGGGCGCGCTGATCGCCGCGGTGGATGCGGTCTCGCCATTGATCGGTGGAACCAATACCAGGTAGCGCCCTGGATTGTTGATCTGGCCGCCACCGACCGTTAACGCGTACGTGTCCTTCTTAAACCACATGCGGTGGTAAATCATGTAGCCGATAAAGCTCTGTTTGGGACCGCCGGCAGTATTGCCGTGGCAACTTACGCCGCCCCCAAATTCGCAACCCATGTCGCCGGTGAAAGAAAACGCCATCTTGTCGAGAGCCTGTCCAGGTCTGTCGAAATACTTGATCTCAATGCTGTCGTCGGTATGGATGCGGTCCCGGTTCGGTATGTACAAATCATCGTGTCCCAGCCCGTAATTGTTGGAGATGATGTTCACCCACGGTCTCGGAGTCCACTTGATTTGTCCGCCCAAACCCTTACGTGAATTGGCGGAGCCATAGGATTGCCAGCCATTGATGATCCACGGTTCAATCTTCAGATGCGGATTGGGAAAAATCTGTATCCGGACGCCCTCGAAAAACCACGGAGTGTTCGAAGACACGTAGGAGGGCTGGTAGGCCCAGTTATCAAAGTTGTAATAACTGAACAGACCGACGTAAGACATGAAAATTCCGGCATCGATGTTGATTCCGTTCAACGCATCAATGTGATAACCACCATAGGCCTCCGCCAGGTAACGGTAAGCATTGGTCAGATCCCATTGGCCCTTCGCCGGACTCGGGTCGTTGCGGGGCGTCGTCGAGGAGTACATGCCGAACTGGGTCATCAGTCGGGCACGAACGTTGTCATAGTGGAAATCGCCGCCGACACCAAGTTGCTCCAGTTGGATCTCGTTCGCACGAAAGAGTTCGCTTGACCCGCCTTCGGAGTTATCAATCGGCTTGTTCAAATCATAGTTGTAGGTAATGTCCGCGCGGATTTCCGGCGTGAAGAATTTCGTATCGAAAGCCGTGTCCTTGTTCCGGGGATTGCCATTCAGCCATGTCCAGTCCGAATCCGAGAAGGGAGCGATCTTTTCTTTTTTTGCGGATGCAACCGCCGAATCGCCTGACGTTTGCGCCACGATTCCTTGAGCCGGCACCGCCATTGCCGCTGGCTCGCCTGCTCTTGACAGAGTTAAGGCCATCAGGGGCGCATCCGGTGCTGCCGAACGGCTCTTCAGTTCTGCTTCAAGCAGTTCAATCCGCGCTTTCATAGCGGCGAGTTCTTTTTGGATATCAACCGTCACCGGATCTGGAGCGGCCGCCGGCCGAGTCGGCGCCACATCCGGAGTAGCCGCGGGTTCGTGCAGCGCCGCTATCTTCGTCGTCTGGGGTTGCGCCTGAGGCCGCGCGTAAGTTTGCGCGTAACTCTGCGGAGCGTGAACGATTGCGAGACTCAAAACAAGCATCAGAGGAAGGGTTGATGCCGCTACTGCACACGCAAGAATTCTTGGAGTTTTCAAGTTCGCATCCTTTCCGGTCCGAAATCCGGTTCTGCTATCCAATGTGAGTCCTCCGCCTGCTAGTGGAGAGCGCGCCTAATAATCGTTAACCCGTCATCACATCCGAAAACCCGTAAGGGTCGCGTAAAAAGTTCATAAAGAGGACGTAAAGACTCAGTATTCACACCTCTCTACACTTGCGACCTGTGGCCATAACTCGACCTGACTCTCGTTACTCAAAGTGAGTTCGCTAGACACTAAGGCCATGCGCGACTTGCAAGATCGGCGTCTACAGGAAACACCTTATATGCGTCGCATTCCGTCTCCCGCTATGCTCTTTCCCTCTAGCGATTCGCGCATGGCAAGGCGTCAGGTACTGACCCCGCATGAGTTCAGGTTATGAGCCTAAACGAGCGGTTGCCAGGTTCGAACAGTGAGTGACGAAGAAACGCATTCTCCAGGAGACACGGTGGCGGGCGACGTACTCATTGTGGACGATCACGAGATCGTCAGACGCGGAATTCGTTCTTTGCTCTCGTCTCGCCCCGACTGGAATATCTGTGGGGAGGCGGTCGATGGAATCGACGCCGTGGAAAAGGCGAAGACCTTGCGGCCCCATGTCGTTCTGATGGATATCTCCATGCCTCGCATGGATGGACTTGAGGCCACCCGGCTCATCCGGAGAGCGCTTCCGGAGTCCAAAGTGATCATCATGAGCCAGAATGACGCCGCAATCGCGCGCCGTCAGGCTCAGGAAGTCGATGCTGCCGCGCACCTCGCCAAGAGCGATCTCTCTCACAACTTGCTCCCCATGGTTGCGGGATTTCTTGGCGACGTGAATGCCAGCACCGGCAGCACGACCGCTTCCGAAACCTCCACCGCGCCCCCACCGGACTGGCTGGCTGGCGGCGGAGCTTTGGGACGGTTGATTCGCGACCACGATTGGTCGCAGACACCGCTCGGTCGGCTCGACAGCTGGCCGCAAAGCCTGAAGACGTCCGTTAATTTAATCCTCAACGCTCGCCACCCGATGTGGGTTGGTTGGGGCCGTGACGCCACATTTCTCTATAATGACGCCTATATCCAGGTCTTGAGTTTAGCCAAGCATCCCTCGGCGCTCGGCATGCCGACGGCCGAAGTGTGGCCTGAAATCTGGGACATCTGCGGACCCCTGGTCGATAAAGTCTTCCAAAAGGGTGAAGCGTCTTTTCTGGACGACGTTCGTTTCCTGATGAACCGCGGCGATTTCATCGAGGAGACTTACTACTCTTTTTCCTACAGCCCGATTCTCGACGAGTCGGGAGCGGTGGCGGGCTTGTTCTGCCCCTCGACCGAGGTCACACCGAAAGTGATCAATGCCCGCAGACTCGGCACCTTGTCTGAACTTTCTGCCAATGCCCTGGTGCAGAAGACCACGGATGCCGCCTGCGCCTCGGTTGCCGTTACCTTGGCAAAAAATCCAGACGACATCCCATTTTTCGTTTTCTATCTTATCGACGACAAAAATAGTTCTGCCCGGCTGGAGCGAGTCTGCGGGCTCCCCGAAGGGATCGACCCTCTCGCACCTCGTAATATTGATCTGGCAATCGCAAACCCGCAACGTTGCCTCTGGCCCCTCGCCGAAGTCGTCAAGAACGGTCGGTCGCAAGTCGTTTCCGTCAGCCAGATTGAGGGCTTGCCTCTCGGAGTTGCCCAGCAACGCCTCTCTCAGGCAATAGTTCTGCCGGTAGCTTCGCGCGGCGAGGGTGGAACCGTCGGAGTCTTGGTCGCGGGAGTGAATCCGGCCCGCAGATTGGATGCGGAATATCGCACCTTCTATGACTTGGTCGCCGGCCAGATCGCTTCTGCTATTCAGAACGTGCGCGCTGCCGAGGAAGAGCGGAAACGTCTCGCAGCTCTGGCTGAGATCGATCGCGCCAAAACCGCGTTCTTCAGCAATGTCAGCCATGAATTCCGAACTCCGCTGACGCTCATGCTGGGGCCGGTCGAAGATTTGCTGGCCAAGAGCCACGTCGGCCTTTCTCCAGCCGCCAAAACCCAGCTCGAACTGGTGAGCCGGAATGGTTCCCGCCTGCTTCGGTTAGTCAACACGTTGCTCGATTTCTCTCGCCTCGAAGCTGGCCGAATGCAAGCGATCTATCAGCAGACCGATCTTGCAGCCTTCACGGTTGAACTCGCCAGCGTCTTTCGCTCGGCGACCGAGAAGGCCGGTTTAGTTCTCGAATTGGATTGCCCGGGATTGCAGGAACCGGTGTTTGTGGACCGCGGAATGTGGGAAAAGATTGTTCTCAATCTCATTTCCAATGCTTTCAAGTTCACCTTCGAAGGCAAAATCACGGTGGCGCTGAAGCAAGTCGGGAATCACGTCGAATTGCGGGTTCGTGACACCGGAGTCGGCATTCCCGCCAGCGAACTGCCGCGCCTGTTTGATCGTTTCCATCGCATCGAGAATTCGCGGAGCCGCACCCACGAAGGCAGCGGGATCGGTTTGGCGCTGGTTCAGGAACTTGTAAAAATGCATGCCGGATCCGTGCGCGTCGAGAGCGTGCTCGAACAAGGCAGCACCTTCATTGTCAGCCTCCCACTCGGATGCGTGCACCTTTCCCCCGATAGGATTGGTGGAAATCGCACCCTGGCTTCGACCGCCGTGGGTGCCGCGCCCTTTGTCGAAGAAGCTCTGCGCTGGCTTCCAGAAGCAGAGTACCGGGAAAGCGAAACTGAAATCCTTCCCGGCGACGAATTGATACCCGTTCCGTGTCCCCCTCTTGCCGACGGCAAAGGCGCATCCGAAAAACGTCCCCTCATCCTGGTTGCCGACGATAATGCCGACATGCGCCAATACCTGGTCCGCCTGTTGGCGGAACGGTACCAGGTCAAGGCGGTTCAAGACGGACAGGCTGCCTTGGATGCGATACGGGATAGTTCCCCCGACCTGGTGCTGACCGACGTGATGATGCCTGTTCTCGACGGTTTCGGCCTTCTCCATGAATTGCGATCGGATCCGAAAACAAGAACGGTTCCAATCATTCTGCTCTCCGCCCGCGCCGGTGAAGAATCTCGCGTCGAAGGCATGGAACACGGCGCCGACGATTATTTGATCAAGCCCTTCAGCGCCCGCGAGTTGCTGGCGCGCGTTCAGACTCATTTGGAAATGGCCAGAGTCCGCAAGCAGGCTGAACAGGCCTTACGCCAGCGCACCGAACAGTTTGCCACCCTTCTCAACCAGGCTCCCCTCGGCGTTTACCTGGTGGATGGGGACTTCCGTATGCGCGAGGTGAATCCGACCGCGTGTCAGGTCTTCGAAAATGTTCCAGACTTGATCGGACGAAAGTTTGACGAGGTAATGCAGATCTTGTGGCCGAAAGGTTACGCCGATGAGATCGTCAGGCGATTTCGTCACACGCTCGAAACCGGCGAACCCTACGTTGTCCCCGAATGGGCCGAAAAGCGGCAAGATCGCGGAGCTGTCGAGTTTCACGAATGGCGTATCAACCGTATCCCGCTCCCTGAAGGTGGATTCGGTGTTGTCTGTTATTTCCGCGACATCTCCCGTCAGGTCCTCGCTCGCGAGGCGATCGCGTCCTCCGAGCAACGGCTGCGGCTCGCTACCGAAGCGGCCGAACTCGGGATCTGGCACTGGTATCCCGACGAAGACCGCGTCACCTGGGAGAACGACCGGCCCTACGAGGTGTTCGGCCGCTCCCACGAAGAAGGTCCAGTCAGTGCCGCCGAGTTCCGCGCCACAGTCTGTCATCCCGACGATCTGCAGGGCTTCGAGCAGGCTTTTTCCCACACCATGGAAACCGGCGCCCGTTTCTTCTTTCAAGGCCGCATCTACCGCAGCGATCGCACCTGCGTTTGGGTGGAGTTCACAGCTCAACTCGAGTATGGCCCCGACGGGTTGCCCTTGCGCATGCTCGGGACCGTACAAGACATCACCGCACGCGTCCATGCCGCGGAGCGCGAGCGACAAGTTACCGCGGAGGCGGTAGCCGCCACTGCGAAATTCCGCGCTGTATTTGAGCAGACTCCTGTCTTTGCCGGAATCATGGCCCTTGACGGCACCATCATCGACGCCAATCAGCTCTGTCTCGACGCCTGTGGCTACCGCGCCGAAGATGTTCTGGGCCGTCACTTCTGGGACACAGGGTGGTGGCGGAAATCCAAAGAAGTGCAAGCCAAAATTCGCGCCGCCACCCTGCAGGCCGCAGCCGGTATACCTTTTCGCGAGACCTTGACCTTTCATTGGGCCGACGATACCGAGCGCATCGTCGACTTCGCCCTTCATCCCATCCGCGACAACAAAGGACAGATCCTGTTCCTTCACCCCACCGGTGTCGACATCACTGACCTCAAACATGTGGAGCAGAATTATCGAACGCTGGCCCAAACCCTTGACGCCGAAGTCCGCGTCCGAACCACCGAGGTCGTGCAGCAGTCCGAACAGCTGCGCGATCTTTCCAGTCGTTTGCTGCAGGCCCAGGATGAAGAACGGCGGCATATCGCCCGCGAACTGCATGACAGTGCCGGTCAACTTTTGGCCGCGCTCAGCATGAGTCTGGCGCAAGCCGCTCAACATGTACCTGAAGCCGATCCCAAGGGCTCCAGGAGCATCGCGGAAAGTGAGCAACTCGTTCAGCAACTCAGCCAGGAAATTCGCACTATGTCGTACCTGTTGCATCCGCCGCTTTTGGACGAAACCGGACTCTCCGAAGCCCTTCGTTGGTATATCCAGGGCCTGACCGAACGCAGCGGCTTGGAAGTCGCCCTCGACATTCCTGCCGATTTCGAAAGACTATCCCGCGAAATGGAGTTGGTGATGTTTCGACTCGTGCAGGAATGCCTGACTAACATCCATCGCCACAGCGGCAGCAAAACTGCCACCATTCGTGTCGCGCGCGATCCCGACCATGTCTCTCTCGAAGTCCAGGATCAGGGGAAGGGAATGTCGGCGCAAAAGCTGTCTGAAATTCAATCGCAAGGCTCCGGCGTTGGCATCAGAGGGATGCGCGAACGCTTGCGCCACTTCGGCGGCCTTATGGAGATTGAATCGAATCAGAGAGGAACAAAAATTTCATTCAATTTCCCCCTCTCCAATCACCTCACCAGGAACGCCGGTTCGAAAACCGACGACTTTGCCCCGCAGAAAACATCCTCCAAACAGTTCCCGTCCCGAGGTAACACCGTCGGCGTCCCCCGCACTCTCTGCGATCGGATCGTATAAGATCACTCGCATGGATGCGCACGTAATGGATGTGCACCTGGTGGACGGGACTTACGAATTGTTTCGTCACTTCTTCGCCGTTCCCGCAGCCGCCGACCGGAACGGCCAGGAAATCGCCGCCGTGCGTGGTGTCCTGACCTCCGTTTTGTCCATGATCGAGCGCGGAGCAACCCACCTTGGAGTGGCAACCGACCACGTCAAGAATGATTCCGCAACGATCTCTATCCCGGATACAAAACCAGCGAAGGCGTTCCGCCCGAGTTGCTCTCCCAGTTCCCGCTTCTCGAGCAAGGGCTCGAAGCCATGGGAGTCGTCGTGTGGCCCATGGTCGAATATCAGGCGGACGATGCCCTCGCCTCCGCCGCCGCCAAAGCAGCCGAGGACAATCGCGTGCGACAAGTGTTCATCTGTACCCCAGACAAAGATCTCAGTCAGTGCGTCGTAGGAAATCGGGTCGTGCAACTCGACCGCCGCCGCAATATTTTGCGCGATGAAGCCGGCGTCATCGAAAAATTCGGCGTAAAACCCCAATCGATCCCCGACTATCTCGCCTTGGTCGGCGACAACGCCGATGGCTTCCCGGGGGTGCCTCGATGGGGCGCGAAGGCAGCGTCTCTTACCCTGTTTCAGTATCTTCACTTGGAAGAATCCCAAAGAATTGGCAAACCTGGCATCCCTCCATCCGGAGTGCCCGGTCGCTGTCGGAATCGCTCTTCAACGCCTGGAACGACGCCCTGCTTTTTCGCACCCTCCAACCCTGCGACGGGATGTCCCGGTATTCGACACTGTCGACGATCTTCGCTGGAGGGGACCGCGCCCAAACTTCGAGGAACATTGCGAGCGCATGCGCTCACCAGATCTTCTGCGGCGTGTCGCGTCGCTGCCATAGTCACTGCCACAGTCACTGCCATCGGCGGAACCTCAACCTGTGGAGTAGGCCTGTTTAGCAGGGAAGAGCGTCTTCGATTTCGCTGTGTTAAGATAAACCCGCACCATCGCAGAGAAATTATACTCCGTTCGGTGCGCTGGATCCGGGAGTAGCGGCATATTCAGCAAGAAGCCATTTTGTGCGTCGTCTGCAGTACCTCCAAAAGCCTCGCCCAGTAAGGCTTTTCGGAATTGCTTTTGATTTGGCAAGTGGGGACGTAGTTCAGTTGGTTAGAACGCTGCCCTGTCACGGCAGAG
>CAVZPJ010000026.1:0-44936 GCA_963777035.1 uncultured Acidobacteriaceae bacterium
CCGCCTGGTGCTATGTTGGCCGGCGTGGTCAGTGCCGGCCGTTTGCTAGTGGATGGTTCTTGGGGATGCTCCTCCCAATCGGGTGACGGACGCCTGTCGGTGCGTAAAGCTCCGAAAAGAAATCTGGTTTCGGTTGTGGTTGTGAGTCCTTCGTTTTTTCAGTTTCTGCTGGTGTTGCCTTCTTAGATTTCGACATTTAGTCTCCTTTCAGTACTGCAGTTAGTTGGTCGTACCTGTACGCTGGCCCGGAGTGACCTTGCCGCCGCCATTCGAGCGATTAAAGCGGCTTTTTGGGCGGCTTTCTCCTGCGGTGAGCGGTAAACACGGCTTCTGCCCTGCTTACACAGGTCACATTGCCACGTAGACCACCCATTCCTGCTAAATCCGCTTACATTTTGGAGCGACACGCCCCCGCATGGCTCCAGGCAGGTACCGCAGACGTACCGACCCGCAAAACTACAGCCGTTCAACGTTATGGCGAATGGTACGAACGCACTGCTAGCCTTCGTAGTTGCAAACTGGCGAAGTGGCCCGCCAGTCCATGCCCTCAGAACCAGAATCTGAACATCCTCAGTTTCTGCAGACTTTCTTCTTTGTTGCCCCGGTATGGCCTGAAATGCGTCCATCAGCTCCTCCCGAATCGTTTGGCTCCTGAGTCCTCTGCGGCTTGGTAGGTGGCGTAATTGGTGTGGTCAATAGCGTCCGAGATGCATTCAATAACTCTGTGGAGGGCGATTAATCGTGTCGCCTCTTTGTCACCCGCATCGTGCAGGCGAATTATGTCGACTCTTGTCAGTTCGTTGTACGGGTGGGTGTCAATGTCCTGTTGGAACCGCTTTTCCTCCAGAAGAAGGCCTGGTAACTGGGCAACTTGTGCGGCTTCGTATGCGGTTACCTCGTCGTCAGGTTCTCGATTCGTGATGATCATGCTCATATTGTTTTCTCCAGTCTCCGACGCTAGGTCGGCTTTCTTTGTACCGTGGGGACCTATCAGCCCGACGCAGACCTACCGGCCTGCGAAATTACAGTCGTTTAACGTTATGGCGAAGGGTACGAACGTACTGCTGACCTTCTGGCCGCCATCTGCCGCAGCGGCCCGCCGCTCCACATTCGTACCTGGCCCCAGGGGTCACCCAAAACCGGCCAATGAGGGTCACTTGAAAACCGGCCAACGAGAATGAGGTCCGGGACGTTGATTTCGGCGTGAGGCATGTAGCCTTCGTCGATATGAGCAACGTCTTGAGCGAAGCGAAAAAACAACAAGTGATTGCCCTGGGACGACTCGGATGGCCACTGCGGCGCATCGAGCAAGAGACCGGGGTGCGTCGGGAGACAGCCGGAGCCTATCTGAAAGCGGCCGGGATCGGGGTGCGGCCGCCGGGCGCATGGGGACGGCGACCGCCGGCAAAACCGGCCAACGAGAACGAGGTGACCACCGGGTCGGACGCGGCAAAACCGACCCCCACGATCAACTCAACCCCAACCCCAACCCCGAAAACCTTTCTACGAAGGGAAAAGCAAAAGCGAAGCCAAAACCGGCCAATGAGGTGACCACCGGGTTTGGCGTGGAGTCGACAGGCCTGGAAGTAGAAAATCCTAAGCGGATTCCATCCGCCAGTGCCTGCGAGCCGTTTCGTGAAGCCATCGAGTTAGGTCTGAGCCGCGGTCGGGATGCCACCGCAATCTGGCAAGACCTGGTCGCCGAAAATGGGTTCGACGGTGGCTATCAGACGGTCAAGCGCTACGTGCGCAAGTTGCGTGGAAACCAGCCACTGCAGCCACGCGCGGTGATTCTGACGGGACCAGGAGAAGAGTCCCAAGTGGACTACGGCACGGGCGCCATGGTCCGGGATCCGCAGACCAGAAAATATCGACGCACCCGACTGTTCGTGATGGTGCTGGGCTGTAGCCGCAAGGCGGCACGCTTTCTGACCTTCCGTTCCAGTTCGCGCATCTGGGCCGAGTTACATGAGAAAGCATTCCGTCGACTGGGTGGCGCTACGCGGGTCGTCGTCCTGGATAATTTGCGCGAGGGCGTGCTCGTCCCTGACATCTATGATCCCACTCTGAATCCTCTCTATCGCGACGTCCTGGCGCACTATGGCGCGGTCGCCCTGCCCTGTCGGATCAAGGATCCAGATCGAAAAGGAAAAGTTGAATCCGGCGTTGGCCACGCCCAACGAGCGCTCCAGGGAAAACGCTTTGAGAGCCTGGAGGAGGCCCAAGCCTATCTGGATCGTTGGGAGACAAGCTGTGCCGATACCCGCATTCATGGCACCACGAAACGACAAGTCGCCGCCATGTTTGCCGAAGAAAAACCAACCTTGCTGCCGCTTCCCCTGGAACCTTTTCGCTACTACCAGCATGGCAAGCGGGGCGTGAATCTGGACGGTTGCGTCGAAGTCGATGCCGCCTACTACGGCCTGCCGCCGGGTTGGATCGGACGCGAAGTGAATGTGCAGTGGGATGAGCTTTATGTTCGCATCCTCGATCCCAAAAACGGGCTGCTGCTGCGGGAGCATGTACGCCAGAAACGTGGCTGGTATCGCATAAAAAAAGAAGACCATCCCCAGCACATGCCGCTTCAGGTTTCCCAGTTACTGTGGCGAGCCGGACGAGCCGGTACTCACATCGGCACACTCTGCAACCTTATTTATAACCAGCTCGGAGAACCGGGGGTTCGCCGCGTCTTCGGCATCCTCTCCTTGGCCAAGAAGTTCGGCACCGCCGCGGTCGAAGAGGCGTGCGCGGTGGCTCTGGAAATGGGCGTGTATGAACTCCGTTTCGTTCGTCGCTATCTCGAACGTGCCCCACAACTTACCCTGCGGCAAGTCGACCCGCTCATTCGCGAACTGGTGCACTACCGCGATCTCATCAACCTCAAAACCAAGGAGCCAGAAGATGAACCTCATTGAGTTGAATCGTGCTTTAGGACAACTACGCCTGGGAGGTATCGCCGCCGTGCTCGAAACTCGTCTTCGCCAAGCTCAGGCCGAAGCCATGCCCCCCATCGATTTCCTCTCCTGCCTCGTCTCCGACGAACTCACTCGTCGTGGCGAGCGACTGCTGGAGCGAAGAAAAAAACAAGCCGAGTTCCGAGACCCTCAGAAGACTCTCGATAACTTCGATTTCAACTTCAACCGCAAGATGAATCGCAGTCTGGTGTTCGATCTCGCTACCGGTGCATTCATCGCTCGCCATGAAGACGGTTTGTTTTTAGGCCCACCGGGCACCGGCAAAAGTCATCTTGCCCAGGCCATCGGACAAGCCGCTATCCAACAGGGTTATCGCGTCCTCTATCGCGAAACCCACAAACTGCTCGATGACTTGGCCGAAGCCACCATCGATGGAACCCGCAAAGAAACCATGGAACTGTTCGTTTCCGTCCCGCTTCTCATCATCGACGACCTCGGTATGCGGAAGTTGCCCATGACCGCCGCCGAGGACTTGCTGGAAATCGTAATGCGGCGCTATGAGCGCGCCAGCACTTTGCTGACTTCGAATCGACCGGTGGACGACTGGGGCAAACTTCTCGGCGACAGCGCCGCCGTTACCGCTATGCTCGATCGTCTCCTCCATCATGGCCATGTACTTAAATGCGGTCCTCGGAGTTGGCGCACGAAAACAGACTTGCCTCCACAGGAGGCGGCGGAGTAAAACAACTTAGTCCCAGGCCACTTCCGTTGGCCGGTTTTGAAGTGACCACCGTTGGCCGGTTTTGAGGTGACCCCTGAGGGTGGCACCTACATCCCTTTTCAGTGGTTGCTTTTCTTGTTTCTTGAATTCACACGTTCCTTTCCGGCAGCCTGTCATGCCTACCGAGTATCAACTACTGCACGCCGAAAAGCGAAGGACTAGGGATCGATTGTCTTTCACCGCAGATTCATGGAGTTCAACTTGCGATGGCGATCCGCGACATTGATCCCTCGCAAGGGATAATCATCGCAGCGACCGCCTATCGGACTGCGGGAGAAGTGCCCCGACCGAAGGAACTGATGGATATCCCCCTTCTCATCGATTTCAGCATTTTCCAGTTGCGCAATTTGCTGGAGAAGATCGAGGTGGATCGAGCCATCAAAGGATTGACTTCGTCAGAGTTGCTGCAACTTCAGCTATTCGCCAAGTTCCGTACCTCCGCTTCCAAATCTTGCCAGTTGCGACCAAGTTTTCAGACTTTGCATCCCATAATACTGAAGACAGATTTGGGTTGAAGCCGGCCAAGTGCTGGTGTCCGGCGTGGCGTGCTGTCGCCCATGTGGTTCTCGTCCTGTCGCTGGTATTCAACGTAGGTATCAACATCAACCTCAACCAGCCCAAGGAGGGCACGCATATGGCAAAAACCATCAAGCAGTCCGTGTTGTCGAAGAAGTGCAAGGCACGTAGCAAGAATCACCGCAACGTAGCAAAACCGACAGCGACGACGAATTGCATGGCCGCAAGTGCACGCCGGTCGGCTTGAGCCCAAATCCTCCTTGCTAACCTGCATATCTTCTTCGCGCACGGCATCGAGTGCCTCCCATGGCATTTTCTGTAGTCCTTTCCAGAATCAGCGGAAAAGGATCCACGAACAGCGAATTCGAAGCGCAGAAACCCAGCAATGGAAAGTGGCAAATATCGTGGTGGAAGTCAATCTCCGTGTGGCTAGCGGCCGAAACTACAAGTCATCCGCTACTTTGCGCTGACGCTGCCAGTAGTTGCCCCACTTTTCTTCTTCGAGAACTCTTTCACCAATTGTGAGAACTGCGGCAAGGCTTGGAGCTTCTGAAGCTCGGGATCGTTCCAGGCCTCCTGAGCGGTCCAACCCTTTTCCAGCGCCAGCCGCAATGACTTCAACGCTTCCTCAGGCCGCCCGACCAGAGTCTTCACCTGGACCTCATAGTAGATTAACTGCAAGTCATTCGGCTTGAGAGCGCGAGCTTGATTTGTGTACTTCAGCGCGTTGGCAGCATCGCCTTTCTTGGCATAGAGAATCCCAAGATCTCCCATGACGCTGGCCGAACGCGGGTTTACCTGAAGGTCTTGAAAAGCCAGCGAGATCGCTTTGGCGTAGGCGCCCCGAGCTTTATCCGTTTGCCCGAGCCAGCGGTATGCATCACCGAGATTCCCCCACAGCTCTTCACTCTGACTCGCATTAAGCTGCACGGCCTTTTCATACATCTTGGTGGCCTTATCATAGTTCTTCAGGAAAAAGTAAGCCGTTCCAAGGTTGGAGTAAGTGGCCGAGTCCGGAGCGATAGTCAGGGCCTTCTGACATGGCGCTATGGCCTCACTCCACTTCCCATCCCGCAGATAGCAGGAAGCGATTCCTTCATAGCCCAGGGGGTTGTCAGGAGCAAGCTCCGCCACCTTCTGAAACTCCGCGAGAGCTTTTGGCGTATCGCCAAGCCCGGCATAGGCCTTGCCGAGGGCAACGTGTCGTTCAGCCAATTGTAAGGATTGGCGGCGACTGCTTTCTGAAAAGCGGCAATGCCTTCATCACTCTGGCCGGCACGAACGTACGTGTCACCTAGGTTGCGATAGGCCTCATCTGAATTCGGCGCCAACTCCAATGCTTTTTTCAGTTCAGCAACCGCTTCCGCGCTCTTCCCCAGTTGGCGTACACGTCGCCCAGTACGTAATGTGCGTCTGGCGAGTCATCGTCTACCTCCACCGCCAGTTGGGCAGCAGCCATCGCCTTTTGCAGAACTTTATGGTCTCTGGCGGCCCGAAACTGTGAGAGATAACATCTCGCGAGTCCCATGTGGGCAAGAGAAAAGGTGTGCTCGGTATTGATTGCATCCTGATAGAGACCTATCGCTGTGTCCAAGTCTTTAGGGTCTTGCTGTTTTAGCTCGACATTCCGGGCTTTGAGGTAACGATCGTAGGCTTGATCGCTACCTGCGGGGCTCATCCCAGCGCGGAAGTTACCCTCGCTGTTCTGGAGCTGCATTCGCTTCGCGACATGCTGGTATATCTGATCTTCTAGCTCCACCAACTGCGAGCGGTCTCCCGTGAGTTCCACAGTATCAAAACACGAGAATGTACAACGTCGTATACCGACAGCGCGACCTTCAGAGTGCCCGCACTCTCTCGTACTTTTCCCTCGATCAGAAGATTAACTCCTAGCCTGCGCGCTATAGACTCTCGGTCTGGCTTAGCTGATTCCTGATTGACGAGGTCGGTGGAGGAAACATACAGGCTAGGGAAGTTAGAAAGACGGGCCGTAAGACCGGCAGAGAGGCCTTCGGCGATGTAAGCCAGGGAGGTATTCGTGCCATACTCGAAGGGCAGAACCGCAATGTAAGCTTTTTGGTCTGGGCTTGGGATCCCCCTTACAAACGCAATCGGAGGATGAGCCGGAGATGCCGCACGCCTCTCACGCAAATAGAGTGGCAGACTGATGCCTACAACTAGAAGCAATGCTGCGAGTAGCCACTTGATTTGACCCAGCCTTTTAGCTTCACTGTCGGGCTCAGTGGCAGAAGCAGATTTCGGCAGAGGGGTGCTTATTCCCGCCTTCTTACTTTCAGAATCCCGCTTCAGTCTCAGCAGGTCATTTCGCAGGTCAGCAGCATGCTGGTAACGAAGTTCTCGGTCCTTTTCCAATGCCTTACAAATAATTTCTTTGAGGCCGGGCTGGAAATCTGGAGGGAGTTGACTCGGAAATGCCGGTTCGCGATTCATGATGGCTTCGCAGATGACAGCTGAGCTTTCACCCTTGAAAGGCAGTTGTCCCGTTGACATCTCGAACAGCACCACCCCGAAAGAGAATAAATCCGTCCGCTGATCCAAACGCCGAGCCCTGACTTGTTCCGGCGACATATACGCCACGGTTCCCAGCATCGTTCCCGGAAATGTCAGGTCGTCCTCGTCGGCTATCATCGAGGCTGTTTCGGCATCGGAGTTTCTGAGTGGCTCGGCGTCGACGCGAGTGACTTTGGCGAGACCAAAATCCAGAATCTTGGCATGGCCGCGCTTGGTGACGAATATGTTGGCAGGCTTGATATCACGATGCACGATGCCTTCATTGTGCGCGGCGTCAAGGGCATCGCCAATCTCGATTCCCAAAGTGATAAGTGTGTCAACCGGCAGCGGGCGACCCCCAATGCGGTGCTTGAGTGTCAATCCGTCGAGGTACTCCATGACGATGAAGATTTGGTTCTCATGTCTCCCAATCTCATGTATGGTGCAAATGTTTGGATGGTTCAGAGCGGACGCGGCACGGGCTTCGCGGCGGAGGCGTTCGAGTGCCTGCGGGTCTTGCGCCACTTTATCAGGGAGAAATTTCAGGGCTACGAGGCGGCGAAGTTCGGTATCCTCGGCTTTATAAATGACGCCCATGCCGCCGCTACCCAGCTTCTCCAGGATTCGGTAGTGGGATATGGTTTGGCCGGTCATTCCAAAATGCCATGCCTCTGAGGTCGCTTCATCTTATTGAGGGGGCGTCCCCCAGTCAACGAAAGTAGCAAGAGGTGATCCGGACCGAATTTCGCAATGCTCAGCGGCCGATGTTCTTGATAGGATGAGGCCTCCCCAGAATCGGAGACCGACGTCAGAATGCCGATACCGCTACTTAAGCGTTCATCCGTAGAACGTGCTCTCGAGGCTTTACTGCCGGAGTTGAATCACATCAAAGCCGGCCCTCACGAGTCAACAAAATACGACCTGCTCTGGAAGGGACGTCGCTTTCCTCCTAAGGTTGTTGTAACTCGGGCGGTGAAGATCGAGCACGGCGTCGAACTGCCGGAATCAGAATTCTCAGGAGGTACGCATTCAGGGCAGGCGAACGCAATTCTGGAGAGCCTGGGATTCACGATCGTACCCAAAGAGGCAGGTGCGGTACAGCTTCCACTTGAGTTGTTCGGTCGTTACGGCCGCAAGGAAGCCTTCACCACGGTGGGGATCCAGTATGACCCACAGCAGCAACATCTGAACGTTGGGCTGCCTCCCCAGTGCAAGGACGGTGGCTATTTCATCTTTATTACGCTGAACAAAGAAGAATTTGACCCTGCTCACAACTATGCAGATTTGTTGTTTGCTGACCAGTTCATCTGGGTCACTCGCCGGGACGTCACGGAAGACCACAAAGATTATGCGAATCTGAGGCTGCCTGATACGCGCGTCTCATTATTTATCCGCAGCACTTCTCGTGAGGATTTCGTATACGCAGGTGAGTTGGAATACCTGGAACACACGACCTTCAAAGATCCCTCCAACGGCCGGCCGCAGATGCGTTATGTCTGGCGCCTTAACAACCCCCTTCCCGAACCCCTGTATCAGGAACTGACTTTCGGTCTCCCCAAGACGAGCAAAGCTGCTGGAGCGGGAAAAACAACGGCTGGGAAGGTCCACTCGCGTGCTCCGTCAAGCTTCGATGAATTGCGGAAGGCCTACAGCTATGTCCTGGGGACTGCGGAGAGGACGGTCATTCCTGAGCACCAAAATTACCAGGTCCGACTCAGTCATTTTCTGAAAGACCGGGGTGTTTCGGCCGAGATGGAAAAGAATTTTGTGGACGTTTCGTTTTCAGTGGATGGTGAGAGTTTCATTGGGGAGATCAAGGTCACTCGTAACCTCACCCTTGCCCAGGCATTCCGTACAGCGCTCGGACAACTGCTCGAATACGGTCATTTGCTGTTTGCAGAACCTCCAGGCTTGATTATGTTTCTTGACCAGAGGCTGGACGAGAAACGACTCCGGTTGGCCACTGCTTTGAAGATTGCGGTCGTCCTCGCGGATGGCCCAAGCTTTGCCATACTTAACCCAGATGGCGTTAGCGCAGGTTTGACGCGGATCTTCAGGGTGGAGTAGTAAAGGACCACAGACACTTAGTCGTCCTGAGATCAAGCCACGGAGGTGGACCAAATGAACCACAAGGACTTTATTGGAGCTTGGTTTACAGGCTTTGTCTTTTTTCTCGCCCTCTTGCCGATGGCCGCTCGCCCAGCCCATGCACAAACCGAGACTGTGCTCTACAACTTCTGCTCCCGGCCAGACTGCAACGATGGCCTTCATCCCTACTCCAGCCTCACCTCTGACGGCGCTGGCAACCTCTACGGGACAACCAACGGTGCGAATATTGACGAGGGAGGCAACGTGTTCGAGCTTTCGCCGAATAGCCGCGGAGGTTGGAACGAGACCGTGCTCTACAACTTCTGCTCTGAGGGGGGTGGGGATTGCACGGACGGGGCGAATCCCTCTTCTCGCGTGATATTCGATAGCGCGGGCAACCTTTACGGAACGACTGCTTTTGGTGGCGCGCGTCGGAGCGGCGTCGTGTTTGAACTTAGTCCCGTGGGAGAAAGCTGGAAGGAGACCGTCCTTTACGATTTTTGTAGTCAGGGCGACTGTGCTGACGGTGCCAGTCCGGAAAGCGGTCTGATCTTTGACCGGGCGGGCAATCTCTACGGCACAACTGTCTTCGGCGGCACGACCGGCACGGGAACCGTCTTTGAGCTGAGCCCCTCCGCAGGCAACTGGACGGAGCAAGTGATCTACGAAGGCGGTTACGTGGCCGGGTTGGCTATGAATGCCGCCGGAAAAATCTTCGGGGCGGGAGTGTACTCAGTATTCGAGCTGTCACCGAACGGCAACGGTGGGTGGAATCCCACCGTGATCCACACCTTTTCTGGTGCGCCTAAAGATGGCAGCGCTGCATTTGGCACTCCCGTGCTCGACCGGGCGGGAAACCTTTATGGTACGACAGTGTATGGCGGTGCCAAGAACTATGGAACGGTCTACAAGCTCACTCCTGGGAGGAAGGGAAAAACGACGGGAACTTGGACAGAGAAAATTCTCCACTCCTTTCAGGGCGGCAAGCATGATGGCAGCAATCCTGACGCAGGGATTGTGTTCGACGCGGCTGGGAACATTTACGGTACCACGACTAGCGGCCCCGGCTTCGCGGGCACTGTTTACGAGTTAGTAGCCGCAGTTGGCAAGAGCAGCTACAAAGACAAAGTTCTCTGGATCTTCAACTACACGGATGGATTTTCGCCATATGACAGCCTGATTCTGGACAACGCCGGCAACCTCTTCGGCACAGCCTTTTCGGGTGGAGATTACGGAGGCGGCGTGGTGTTCGAAGTAACGCCGTAATCATTCCGAGCGAGGGCTGGGCAACCTTGCTTCGCTATAGAATCCCCGAGATGCCCGCGCGAAAAAAGATCAATCTGGAAAAAGTAAAGGTGTCACTGGCCACGCCCTGACCGCACTGCGGCGCCGAGGGTAATCCCGTTGTTACCAACCCAAGAAGCAACAGCTAGAACTGCGCCTCCGAGTGGCGCAGGCCCGTGTACCATCATTTCGTCGGTCCCGCCTCGGCTAGAAGAAACGGGACGCACTTAACGCCAAGCTCCCCGACGAGAAGAAGCCGCCGCTGGAAAGCGTCCTCAGCCCGAGAGCGTTGCCTGCTCGAAAAGGAGAAGGAAACAATGCCCCTCATCGTCGGAATCGCAGCCTTTGGGATTCATAAAGGTTCCCCAAGCTATCGAACACGACATTAGAGTAGGGAGTGCCCCCATCCTGGCTCCCGGTGAAATTGTAGAGGACGGTCTCGTACCAACCCCCGCTGCCGTTCGGCGAAAGCTCAAATACCGTTCCAGCTCCCAGTAGCCCGCCGTTCCTGCTGGTGCCATAGAGGTTGCCAGCTCGGTCAAAGGTGAGGCTCGAGAAGGATCCCTCGCCATCCGTGCACCCGGTGACCGGCGATTCCGGGTAGCTACAGAAGCTGAAGATCGCAGTCTCAGTTTGGGCCTGCGCTGTGTGAGCAGTAATCAGCAGCACTGCGGAAAGCACCGCTAGAGCAAGGGCGCAGTGGATGGCCGCAGCTGCCAGTTTCATCGCACCGAATCTTGGCTCGACGGCGGAAATGTTGCCACGGGATTTCGTCCCAGCGTTCGCCTTGGCTGAATGCATAGTCCCTCCTTATTCAGCGTCTTTCCCCAGTGTGAGTGTTCGAGCTTGTGGATTGCTGTTGGCCGAATCTGTGGAGACGGAGGCTCGTTCTTGCGGGTCCTGATTCGGAGCAAACTCCTACAGCAACCCGGGGAAACTACCACGATCGAAGAAACAGCGCAATGGCACGAAACGGATATGTCATGAACGCATGATATGTCCGATTGAGAAGGCAAGTGAAATGTCCGCTTGGCAGGCGGTGGGGTTCCGCCTCTACAACGGATTGCTGGCCGGAGTTCCCACCGATCCCAAGCTCGCCAGGAGGCTTTCGGCGATCCGTACCATCAAAGAATTACAACAACCTTTCGCCTTGGCTTCTGAAGCAGATTGGCGTCGACAGAAGTAGACCCTGCGCCGCAAAGGAAAAATGGCTTGAAGTAACTCGTGAATACTGGGTGTTTCAAGCCTCCACCTTTCCATTACGACTGATACCAGTGATACTGTTTTCATGGGAAAGACAGGCAGTAGGGGAAAATGTAGAAACTGTACCCGAAGATGGGATTCGCTTGTAACCTGCTAAAACGAAGAGTATTATCGCGGAAGTGTAGTGTTCATCGGCACTTGCAGGGAACGGCGGTAATAGAATCCCACTCTCTCCGCCAGTTTTCTTTTGCAAATCCACAAAAGACCGAGCGGGATGTCTGGTCGGCATCCTTCCTGATCTTTTTCGAATCTGGTTCAGGGTTCTTTTGTAATCTCGTCAGGACGTCCACCAGGGTTGAATCGGGGAGCGAGCCCGCATGTAAGCGGCTCAATCGTTTTTATGGGAGAGTGCAGCCCTCGTCAGTCAATGACTCTCAGGCGAGTGTCGGGATGCGATGTGCCGTGGTATCCCCCGCTGCTGCCATCGCCTGTTGTGCGGTTCAAGAGACGCCGAAACGCATTTTCGCCTCGCTGGACGTGACGACCGATTGCAGCGGAGGCCCAGAAGACGTGTCCGGCGGTGATCGGACCAACCAACTTGCGATGTCCGGCCGCGGCCAGCCCCATCGAAGCCATGCACCCACATCGCGAGCAGTCAGGGTCGCCGCCAAACTGGCAGGGCTTGACGCGGGTCTTGAAATCCGCCGAGAGCGTGCACGTGGTCTGCGCGAAGATGCAGCGGCGGGGCGAAACTGGAGGAGACAGGAATTCCTTGATGACCGCTTCTGGCATGTCTAACTTGGGCTGATCTTGGCGAACCCGCAGCAGAGTTTCCACCACGCTGCTCCGTTGCTCGGCGGTCAGGCATTCAACATTGGCGGCGCCCCGCTGGGGCGTGAAGATGCTCATCCAGATTTTCTCCACCGCCAGGTTAGCCGCCCAGAAACCGACGAACTCGGGGAGGTACCCGCTGCGGCTCACCATCGCGCTGGTGACGGTGCAGTGAACCGCGACGTGGTGGTCCTGAATGTGGCGGAGGATGCGTTCGTAGGTGGCAGGTTTGCGGCGCACGTCGTGCTCTGGTTGCAGACCATCGACGGAGATCACGAGCTGCAGGTTCGGCAGCGTGGCCCATGACAATGGCAACGGACGAAACGCGCTGGTCACAACCTGGACGTGGGTCCGTTTGACCAATTGCGGCAGCAAGACCTCAAGTTCGCGGTAGCGGACGAGAGGGTCGCCCCCTACAATCGACAGATGAAGTGGTTTCTGTTGATCCACCAGGTTGAGCACACGCGCGATCAGTTCCTGTCCCTTAAAATCGTGCAGGCTGCGCAGATTCGTGGATCCAAGATGAGTGTCTTCATACGCGTAACAACCAGGACAACGTAGCGGGCATTCTTTCGTGATTTCAATGGAAAGCGATGGGACTCGACCACGCAGCGTGCGGCCCCAGGTTTGCAATACTGATTTGACCCTTAATCCCATGCTTTTTCTGATTGGATGCTCCTCCGTGAACGGAGGCTGCATCGGAATTCAGTTTGAATTGGAGATTGTGCGTTATGTGCTAGGGATGCGGGCGGTGTCGGCCTGCGGGTGTCGGTGATGTGAGAGCACTGGGGGAACAGGAAGAGAAGTCAGGATTAGTAGGAAGAAATTTCGCAAACGAGAGACACAATCGTCATCGAGACGAGTGTAACTCGCCGGTAGATTCGAAGCTTGCTCCGCCAATACTTTTGCCTGACGCCAGTAGATCGCGAATCTTCTCGCGGTTTGGCCCGGCACGCTGGAGGGCCGCCGCCAAACTGCGCAGCGCGCGCGAGAATGGCGTGCCCTCGGGCAGTCGGAAGATCCAAGGGATATTGGTCGCGGTAAGCGCGCGATCGGAAGAGATCGCGACCACCGGAATGAAACACTTCACCGCGATTTGTTCGGCCAGATGACTGGAATCGCGGTCGAGTGCGATCAAAGCCAGAGCGTGATCGTGATAGACCGCATTGACGAGTTCGCTGGAGGCTTTCCCCCAGGATAACTGAGAGGGAATCGCGATCAGAGAGAGGGGGCGAACCCGCTCATTGAGGGCAGCAAGTAAGTGGATTACCTCGGCAGAGTGAACCAACTCATCGGCTCGCGGCCCGAAGACGCCGATTTTCAGGTCCTCAGTTTTTTCGTCCTCCAGCGCTGGTCCAAGATAATCAGCCCCGGTCTCCCCAACGCGAGCATACGGTTTCTCCATCGTGATGCGGCGATACTCGATGGTTTGATTACGCACGTGAGCAAGAAAGAGCGGTGCAATATTCTTGCTATTCGGATCGAAGACCATGTCACCGGTCACACCCTTGTAGTTTTCGGTGCCGGTTAGTGCGTCGCGAATCCGACCCTTGTTGAATCCGGCGCGGCAAATTGCATCCAGCAGAATCTCCATCGCGTCATAGGCCAGAGCGGCAAAGTGATCCGGCTTATCGTGGAAGCGCGCCTCAAAACGCGCATTGAAGTCGAGCCAGCGTGGATCGCGGCGTGTAGGATCATAGGGAAAAACCGCCTCGAAGCCTTCCGCCGCCGGACCGGCCAGCTTAACCAGTTCGTCCTCGCAAGGGCTGCCGTTGGCGCCGCTAATCGTCCGATGACTGCCGAACATCCGCTGCTTCATACCCAGTCCCTGCATCTGCCGCAAAATCATCGCTGCCGGGGCGACGTCGGTCCAGAGCACGATTGCGTCAACGCGCGATTCTTCGATCACTTGAAGTTGGCGGCGGAAATCGGTATCGCCCGGCTGAAATTTCTGTTCGATTACGACGGGATGGCCGAGCCGGCGTGCAGCATCGCGAAACTTGACGACTCCGAAGCGACCGTAGCGATCATTTACGCGTAGAATCGCGACCCGCTTCAAGCCGAGTTCGGTATAAATGTGGCGCGCCAGAGTGTAACCCTGCAAGCGGTCGTCCTGAATGTCGGTGAAGTACCACGGGATAATAGTTTCGGGAATCGTAGGATCAGTCGAGGCGCTGTTCACCAAGGGCGTCTCTGCCTTCAAAGTAACTCGCAAAGCAATGTGGGTTGTATCGCTGCTGATCGATCCAAACATGGCCCAGACCTTCTCGTCGTAAACCATCTTGACGATCTCATTGCTGGCGGCGCCCCAAACCGCGGAATCATTGTGTACCATCAGCTTGAACGGCTTGCCATTGTACCCGCCGGTTGCGTTCGCTTCCTCAATGGCCAAGACGGCGCCGTTGAGCATGCGATTACCAAGAGCTTGATCGGGATGGTTGTAAAGGGGCCCGATGAAGCCGATCCGAATCTCATCCAAGTCTTTCAAGTCGGGAACGGGTAAGTCTCGCGACGCACCGTTGTATTCGACTATGTCGTGATAATTCTCAAAGTAAGGAGGTGTGTATCTGGAAAACGGCCGCAAGTCGTCGGGAGCTCCCGCGTAAGGTTTCATCGAACGCGAAGCAGGCGGTCCCGGTGGGCTAGTCCCGCAGGAACAGGGAGTGGACGACTGAGCCGCCGCTGCATACACCAGCGCAGCTCCGACAACTACGACATGCACCAGCGCGCGACTCATAAGCACGACTCCTACCCTTCTACCTAACGCTTTCTGTTAAGTGGACGACTCGCAGTGGAACATGGCAATCGTCTCTATTTCGATGAGTAAGTCAGGGCGGCAAAGGATCGCCTGGATTCCAGTCGAAGCGGGCAGAGGAGTGAGGCCCTCTTTTTCGTAGAATGCGGTCCGCTCTTCGTTGAATGCCTTATAGTCGCGTTCAATGTCACGGAGATAGCACGTTGTCCGCACAATGTCATGCCATGTCGCTCCCTCGGAAACAAGCAGCGCGCTGATGTTATCGAAGGTTCGGCGCGTTTGGGCGCGAAGATCGCCTGCGTGGACCGTGTTCCCCTCATCGTCAATGCTAGCCGTACCCGAGATCAGCAAAATAGTCAACCCATTCAAGTCGATCCGCATACCCCGCGAAAATGCGCTGCCGTAATCGTAAGCCTCATTCAGCACGTTGTGGTTCGTGATCGCGCGCTTCACCACCGGTGCAGTAGTTACTTCGGCAAGTAGCTCGTTAATGTTCATTGGTAAGACTCCTTAGGAAAGTATTTCTTCGCCGTCGCTATCGACCTCTTTTACACTTATCTCTGCGGTGATCGTTGTGCTCGTGTTTTCAATTCACCTTTATTCGTAGTATCTAACCGAATACCGTGGCTCAATCCTTTGGCCGTTGCCACCCAAAGATCATTCCCCTGGAAATCGATGCCGAGGATGTAGTTATGTGCAGGGGCGCTTTGCACGGCTATCTTCCTGACCGTACCGGCCGCGTTGCGTACCAGCATCTCTGGTTTGTGCGTGGTGAGCGCGGGTCTATAGACGGCCCAGTTCGCCCCGTCGAAATAGGCCAGTCCTTTATCCGTTGAGAACCACGCCCGATTGCCGTCCACGGCCTTGACCTGGTTGAGAAAGTTGCTAGGCAGCCCGCTGTCTTTCTGCAAAAAGTTATGCCAGTATCGGCCATCGTACCGGCTGGCACCAAAGTAAGTCGCGACCCAAAGAATCTTGTCAATGTAGCTGACCGACGTCGTGATTTCGTGAATCAGACCCTGGTCCTTCATTAACACGATCTCGTTTTCTCCATCGGGATCGTTGTAGTCTTTCCAGCGTTCGGTCTTGACGTCATACTCGAGCACTCCACCGCCCCAGACCGCGTAGTAAACCTTGTCCTCCGCTGTGCTAACGGCGTAAGTCCAGATCTCATACATCGGGGTGTTGCGCTCATTAAATAAGGCCCATTGTCCGGTACGGGTATTCAGTCGACTGGCGCCAGCGGCGGTTGCGGCCCAGACGAAGTCTCCTTGCACTCCGACGCCATACACGATGTCATTGCTCAAACCGGAATTCAGTTGCGTGAAGGTATCAATGCGTCCGGCGGAAATGCGGCTAAGTCCAGCCATGGTGCCCACCCACACATCATCGGTGCGTTTGTCGATGGCGAGCGATAACACGGCTTGATGTGCAAGACCGTCAGCGGGGCGAAACACTTTCCATGCGCCATTTTCGTACAAGCCCAGTCCGTTCTCCGTGCCCGCCCAGATGCGGTTTCCATTTACGAGAACGCAGAACACGTGGTTATCAGGAAGGCCATTGGCGGTGGTGAAGTTCTCCCAACGAAAGCGGGGCATTTCTTGAGCAACGGCGAGAGCAGGCGCGAGCGAGAGGACGACAGAAAATGCGCCGATCGCGGCCAGTGTTGCGAATGGAAACCTACATTTCATGTTTATAACGTCCTCAAATACTCAATCAGGTCGTTCAGTTCGTCCTTTGTCAGATCATTACTTACGCCATGCTTGTCCTTCGGATTGAACACAGTCCAGATTTCTTCCAGCGATCGCGCGGAGCCATCGTGCAGATAGGGAGCCGAGTATGCGACATTCGAAAGCTGCGGCACATCGATCACGGGTGAACGGTCGGTGGATTTACCGGTACCAACGTCGATTTGCTGCTGGTTCGTATACTTGGGGCCGCTGTGACAGTATGCACATTGGTTTTTCTCAGGTATCGAATTGCCATTCTTGTATTTCGTCCGCTCAAAGAGTGATTTGCCACGCTCTTGCGCCGGAGTCAGCTCTCCGCTCGCCAGGCGGTAACGATTCGGGCGATAGGGAAGCGAGTAAACATAAGCCACAAGGTCGGTCAGTTCCTGTGGGTTGTAACTCTGAGAACGATAGAAGTATTTTTCCGTGCGCGGCCCGCACTCGGTTGGCATGTCGGGATTCCCGCCATTCCACTTGAACGGCTCGGTGCCCGCCAGATTCTCCAGCGACCGATTGTCGACGATATCTTTGCCGAAGCCATCGGGCTCCAAGTCCCACTGAAGGCCGTCAATCGTCGCATCCAAATGACAATTGGCGCAGCCAAACTGACCTTGAAATGCGTAATCGGCGGTAAAGAAAAGTTGCTCCCCTCGGCGCAGTGCGTTGACCGTCTTCGGTCCGCCAAGGTCAATGGTCGAAATTACTTTCTCAGTAGAGGTATCGATGACGGAAATATTGTCATCAAGCCGATTTGCGACATACAGCCGCGTGCCATTTTGCGATAACAACGCGCCGCGCGGATTGTGGCCGACGGGGATCCTCGCACTCACGTAATTCGCTGCCGCGGAAAGGTCGTTAATGAATGGCCGCGAAGAGGTGCGAGCAAAGGCCAACAGCTTCGAAACATCAATGACGGTGACATTCTCGGACCCAGCCGTCGTGACGAAGATCTTCGACTTATCAGGAGTAATTGCCACTCCCCAAGGCAGAGCGTAATAACGGTCAAGCTCATCAATCGGAACCTGAACGGTTGCACCGACGTCGGCGCCAAAAAGAGTCAGCGAGTCGCCGAAGACCCAGCCATGCTCGACATGCGCGAGCGGAACCAGGTTCTTGGGACGAAGCACAGTTGCCACGCCCAGCCTTCCGTCGGCAGAAATCGCCAAATGAAATACGCCGGCGACATTGTGCAGTTGCTTTCGCTCGACCACAGTCTGACGTGCAGTGTCGATCACTGTAATTTCCGAACTCGGGGGCGTCCGAAAGGCTCCAGCATTCGAATAAATATGCGTGCCATAGACAAACTTCCCATCGGTTGACAGCGCGAGATAGCTGGAACCTCGTCCCGCCAGCAGTCGCTTGAGTTCGTGGCCAGTGTTGACATCGATTACAGAGATGTCGCTGCTCAACCGGTTCGCGACATACAGCGTCTCGCCGGTTCGATCCAAAACGATGCCAGTCGGTTCAAAACCCGTAGGCAGCGTGCTGACGACTTTCAATGTTGTTCCGTCAATCACGGAGACCGTGTCGGACCAGGCATCAGTCACGAAAATCTGGCGGCCATCGCGCGACAATACAATCCCGCGCGGCATCCGGCCCAAGGGAACAACGTTCATGACCCTGCCGGATCGAAGATCCACAGCGCGTAATTCGTCGCTTGCCTCGCATACGACGTAAAGGGTGTGCCCATCAGGCGAAAGTGCCATCTCGATGGGAGACAGGTAGCGAGCTGCGGTCGTGGGCGCGGATTGCTGGCTGGCAGGGGTGGCCGCGGTCGTTAGCAGAATCAGGGTAAAAACCATGACAAGAAACAAGAGAAAGACGGGAGCAGACTTACTCGCAACTGCGATCCTGCGGCTGAAATCAAGGCGCTCCGGCATCTATGGCTCCTCCACCGTGAGCACTCGGTCGACGGCTTCATTTTCCAGCACTTGCTCCTGCCCGCTCGGCCATCGAATCGTAAGCTTGTCGACCCTTGTCGCGCTTCCTAAGCCGAAATGAATGCGGCCGTCGTCCTGTGATAGATAGCCAGATCCCGCAATGCGCTCAGCGATCTGCTTCCGTCCACCAGTTAGTAACTCGACGTGGGCACCGATGCCATCGCGATTACTTCTTTTCCCGACAACTTTCGCGTTCCCCTTCAATCTGACGGTTAGCCAATGATTGTTATTTCGAGTTATGTTGTGGAGCAGCGTCGCAGGTGCGCCGAGATTCACGACGAAGGCATCTATCTTTCCGTCGTTGTCATAGTCGGCAAAGCAGGCTCCGCGCGAAACAGTCTTTACATCGAACGCCGGCCCTGCTTCTCGTGAGACGTCATCAAACTTGCCGTTCCCCAACCCGCGAAATAACGACTGCTCCTGCGGAACCAGATGAATCAAGCCACCGTGGAAGACGAGGATGTCAAGCCAGCCGTCATTATCGAAGTCATACACGCCTGTGCCCCAACTGGTGTATTGCGCCGTAGCCTGCGAAATTCCCGAACTCGGCCCAATATCTTCGAATCCCATCCGCCGGGTCTCGCGATTCCATGTGTTACGCATCAGCCGGTTGTATTTCGAATCGGTTACCCAAAGGTCCACAAGCCCGTCGCCGTCGATGTCGGCAAACACTGGACCCATGGCGGAAGTGTTTTCGCCGTTCTGCCCGTAGGCAACGCCAAGATCCGCCGCGATTTCCTCAAAGGTTCCGTCGCGCTTGTTATGAAAGAGGAAGTTCTCCATCTTATCGTTGGCGACATAGATGTCGGGAAAGCCGTCGCCATCGAAGTCCGCGGCCGTGACTCCCATCGCCCGGCCTTTATAGGCTCCAATCCCCGATTTGTCGGTCACATCCGTAAATGTGCCGTTACAGTTATTGTGGTAAAGACGGTTGGTATCCGCGGCGTAATCGAGCGGACCGGGATAATTGTCGGCAGCGTAGTAATTACGATACTTAGGATCGAACTTAACGTAGCGACTGACAAATAAGTCGACACAACCATCGCGATCGAAGTCAAGCCATGCGGCGCCGACCGACCAACCGTCTATCTTGATGCCAGCCTTTTCAGTCACGTCTTCGAACGTGCCGTCTCCTTTGTTGCGATAGAGGATGGCGCGTCCATAGCCGGTCACAAAGAGATCGACAAAGCCGTCATTGTCGAAGTCGGCGGCGACGGCTGCCATTCCGTAAATATTGGCGGCGACGCCAGCTTGATCAGTGACGTCGGTAAAAGTGCCGTCCCCGTTGTTTCGATAGAGATGATTGTGTGGAGCGACCGCCGGAGGCTGCTTCAGCGGGTAAGGATGCATTCCTTCTTCCAGCGGCTTTCCGCTAACCACATAAAGATCGGGCAGGCCATCATTGTTATAGTCGAACCAGACGCATCCTGCGCCCGTGCTCTCGAGTAATGAGCCGAGTTCCTGCGCGCCAAAACTATGCGTGAAGTGGATCCCTGATTTGGCGGTCGCATCTTCAAACCGAATGGTGGATGGCCCAGGCGGCGGACCTTGCGCCAGCAGCGCAGGCGCGGATGTACGAATTAATATCAAGAGGAAAGCGAGAATTCGAGTTATCAAGTTACTGTCCTCCTGAAGAACCAAGGCGGTTCGCGCCCGTCATATCCGCTGGAGTGGTTGACTTCAGCAGAATCATGGGCACTGCATTTTCGGGCGCGGTTTCAGGACCGGCGTGGCATCCGACGCATCCCCGCTGTTCGCCGCGACGCAGCCAGAACCATCCTGCTTGCCGCTTCAATGTTTTGCCGGAGCCGTCGAGCAATTCGATCTGCAACGGTTGCTCGGTTGGTACTTGAACAAAAAACGAACCGTCCGATTCCACCGGTGCTGACCCCAGCAGCTTCGCGGTCCCCGTGTCATTCCGCAGGTAGAGCCGAACCGAGCGGATCGATCCGGGCGCAAACTTGTATTTCGAGGTGTAAGCATTCAGACAAAGAAGGTTGGCATCAGGCCAGTCATGTAAGCCCGAGGGATGTCGCTTCGGTGTTGTGCGTTCCACAACCAGCGTGGGCTGGATTATGTTGGCGCTCTCGTCTTCAGCGACAGGCGACGAGGCAGTTGACAGGGCGATGGATGTTAAGCTCCCGCCGGCCAGTTTCCAGCGTCTGACCTGGAAGTAACTCTTCTTATCCGGCCGCCACGCGAGCAACCAATCACCCGAGGAAGTCTCGACGCTCTCCCCTGCATAATTGCCAGCGGGAGCGGAAATATGAACCTCATTAGCGCGCGCCGAAGTGAACCGCCCCAGGCCGAGGCCAGAATCAGAGACGAAGACGATATCGCCCGATGCGATCTGCTTGCCGGAGTAACGCGCGTAGCCATGATCGCAGCGATAAGACTCCACGCCACTGCCATCCGAATAAACGGTATAGAGTTCCGGGACCCCGTTTGTTCCAAGCGGATAGGCCGCTTCAAACAGGATGCGTCCATCGCGGAGAACATCGGTCGGGAGGGAGTTCCCCGGACTATTTCCCGAACTATTTCCCGAACTATAAGTCAGCTGGACGGGCCCGACAGCGTTGCCCTCGAGATCGGAAGCCTCGATCACAAAACGCCCACCGAACTTCTTCGCGTATACGAGGCGCTCGTCCGGTAGATAGAAGGGACGAACGCAGTCATCGAGACACGACGTAATGCGCCGTGGCGAACCTGCGGTCAGCGCCGAGTGCGGCGTAAGTTGCTGGGCAATGTCCAAAGCAACTTCCCAAATCTGCCAGTGATCCTCAGCCTTCTGCTTGCCCGCGAACAGCACTCTCTTTCCGTCGAATGAAACAGCAGGATCGGCAGAAGCCGCAAAAGTCGAGACCAGCGGATGTCGGCCATCGGCGTCTTGTAAAAATATGTTTGCACCCGAACTGAATCGGTCGGCGCCCCGCATCCATGCCAGAGGCTCATACCGCTTCGCAACGGTGAAGAGTAATGGGGAGGAATCAGAACTCGACGAGAACACGGAGGACGGAGGCGCGTACTTAAGCACAATAATAAAGACGACGATCAAGAGCAGCCCGGCCTTGACCGCCCGCGCCGGCACTACTCCGACCCTCGCTCCGACCCTCACTCCGACCCTCACTCCGATCCTCCCGCCGCGACCAGACGCGGACGTATTCGGTAGGGGACAGGGCGCCGGTTAGCGTCGCGGACATCCAGATAGGGCTGCAGATCACGCATCATCTCGCGGAATCCGCCGAAGGTTAGCGACTGCGGCCCATCGCTCATGGCTTCATCCGGCGATGGATGTACTTCTACGAGTAATCCATCCGCGCCGGCGACCGCCGCAACCCGCGCCAGAACCGGAACGAGGCACCGCACGCCGGCCGCATGGCTCGGATCGACAATTACCGGCAGATGCGAGACTGTTTTCAGCACCGGCACCGCGGCGATGTCCAGCGTATTGCGGGTCGCTGTCTCAAACGTGCGGATGCCGCGTTCGCACAGAACGATCTGGCTGTTTCCACTCAACGCGATCACCTGCGCCGATCGCAGCAACTCTTCCAACGTGGCCGTCATCCCACGTTTCAGCAGCACTGGCCGGCCACATCGGCCTAACTTCTCCAACAGCGCGTAGTTCTCCATGCTGCGCGTGCCGACTTGCAACAGGTCGGCGTACTCGCCGACGAGGTCGACGTCTTGCTCGCTCATCACTTCGGTGACGATTGCGAGCCCAGTCTCTTCCCGTGCCTTGCGAAGAATCTTCAGACCTTCAAGCCCGAGACCCTGAAACGAATACGGCGAAGAGCGCGGCTTGTAGGCGCCTCCGCGCAGGACTCGCGCCCCCCCGGCAGCCACGGCTTCTGCCGTCAGCAACAACTGGTGCTCCGACTCAACCGCGCACGGTCCAGCCATTACGACAAAGTCGTCGCCGCCAATTTCGACATGGCCGGCGTGAACGATCGTCCGCGCGCGATCGGGTGTCTTGGCGACAAGATCAAAGCACGAAAATTGACCGTTCCATGGAGATGTCATGAGCTGCGAAGCGCAATTCTACGCAGCTCCGAGCAGTCAATCATTAGTAGGAAAGTACTAAGCTTAGAGAAATACTGTGTTGTGTGATCTATATCACAACGCATTGTGACTCATCTCGCGGGCCGAGGCAGCGCGGCTCATGTGCGGTGATGCGGGTATAGGTCGAGCAATTCCAAGGGAGGCGTTCCATCCCATCCGGCCCTGATCTTCCGTGACCTCGGCGGGCTGCTCACCGCTTGCTAAGCTCCAATTGAGTTTCGAGGAGGCCCTTTGCCCGCTACCGCGCAGAAACAGGCTCTTGCCGCAAGCATCAAGATTCTCTACGGCGAGTCCGACGAATCCACACTCTCGGCCCAATCCGCCGAAATGACCAAAGCCGGCCACCACGTGACCACCGCCCTCGATCGCAAGGGCGTGCAGGAGGCCCTGCACCACGGCGTTTTCGATCTCGTTATCCTCGGTTCTACTTTGTCCAAGGACGATCGCCATCATCTGCCCTACATGGTTAAGAAAGCTCACGCTGGGACGAAGGTTCTGGTCATGCACGCCGGTACGCATCACCATGAAGTCGACGCTGCCGTCGATCCCAATATCAGCATGAGCCGAATCCTGGAAAAAATTGCCGCAATCATCCAGCCCGCAGGCCGCTGAAGAATCACGGGGGGCCCGGACGTATTTGTCCGGACAAAGCGAGCGCAACTCGCCAAAACGGCCTGGCAGAAAAAAGGTCTGGACGGGAGGAGAGAGCAGGACCCGCCAGACCGTCAGACTTCCAGGTTGACTCACTTCCAGGTTGACCCCATGATTCTCGGTCCTAACGGCACCGCAGTTGTCACAAGCCTGTCAACTTGTCGTCATGATTTATGCGTGCAGCCTGCGCGCATTGCAGTAGCACGTGGCTTGCCGGGTGTCCCTCGCCGGAAGAACCAAGTGCCTAGTCTCTCGCAGCGATTTTGTTGGGAGACTCGCAAACTTAAAATGGGCCGCCAGCCAAGAAGCGGTGACACTTCCTTGGCTACCGGCCCATTCGATCCGGACTGGGATCGGAGGTGATAACTCCATGCTAAACCGTCCGGCTCGATTGTCAAGGATCAACTTCCAGCCTCCGATATCGCTTCCAACTTGAGAAGAATCCCGCAAGAACGGGAGTGCCAAGTTTGAATTCTTTGCAGCCGCCCTAAGAAGATTTGTTTTTTCAAAAACTAACGCGTTCACCAGGAAGTTCAACTTGGTTCGAAACCGCGCGGGGGCCGGTAGATCCCTGCGGGCAGTGCTGTTTACCTAAGAGGTATTAACCCCTGTTTACTACCACCCCCCTCCCCCCGATCCTCTGGAATCATGGGGTTAGGGTGAATCTTCCCGTCAAAATCTAGAGCGCCAAAGACTTATTTTCAAAATATTCCGGAATAAGGAGTTAGCTCGCCTTCTCGCCGAATTCGCTTAATATTCATAGTTTCGGCGATTTTTTGAGGCTTGCTGACCGCTTCAAAAACCGGTCGTTTAGTTATCTAAAGACTAACGACTCAACCTCTCGGCGCAGTTCTGAGCTGTCGCGGATGAGATCGATTGTTGCGCAGTTCGTGTGGGGTCGTCTGTGATGGGGCACACAGCGCGTTTGTGACGAATCGGGGGAGCATAGAAGGAAAATCCTGCGCTGACGACTTTCGTGGAGTGCTACTCTTGGTCGAAGAACGCGCAAGAATGGGCGTGGGGATAGGACGTCAAAATCACCGCCCTGTCGCAGAAAACGCGACAAGGACGGGGCACCCTCGGGAGTTGAGGCGAGCGAAAGCGCGTTTGTGATAAAAGGGGTGAATGTAGGACGAATTTGCATAGAACTGAATCCCACGCTTGCGGCTTTGGTAGAATCCCACTCTTGCGCAAAAAACGCGCAAGAATGGGGCACCCGGCACTAGCTTCTGAGGCCAAAGCCAAGTTACACCTCTCGTTTTATACACAATCAAGTTAGGTCACCAGACACCTCGTTATTGACACTATCCTCGCTGCAATGTTATTTTTATTGGTTTTAGAAACGGCTCTTCTTCCAGCGGAATCAGCAGAATCAGCCCGTTAATATCAGCAAGGATTCGGTCGTCGGTTCGATCGTCAGTTTCGATCATCAGAAAAGAAAAATGGATCAGATACTCCGACAACTAGGCGAACTACTGCTCGGAGCTGTGCCGACCGTCATCCTGCTGGCAATCCTATATATTGTTTATACTTTTGTGGTTTATCGTCCTCTGACTGCGGTGCTGGCCGAGCGTCGCAACCGCACCCAGGGTGCGATGGAAAAGGCGCGCGCGGACATCGCGGCGGCGGAGGCTCGCACCGCCGAATACGAGCAGCGGCTGCGCGAAGCTCGGCAGAAAATCTTCAAGAACCAGGAAGCCCGCCGTCAGCAGGAAACACAGGCCCGCAACCAGGCGGTGCAAGAAGCGCGCGCCCGAGGCCAGGAACAAGTGAAGTTGGCGCGGACGGCCCTGGAAGCGGATAAACAGCAAGCCATGTCGAAACTGCAATCGGACGCGGCTCGCCTCGCCACCGAGATCGTCCGAGCAGTATTGCGCCCCATGACCGCGCCGAGTCAGGTGGGTGGCCAATGAAAATGAGGAGATTTCTGGTGGATGGAGGGGCGTCCTCGCCCGTTCAAGCTGGCATGGCGAAGTCAAAAGCGACTCTTCTTTTATCGATCTTCAGCTTCGCGCTCATGATGACAGCGTTTGTGGCGGCGCTCGCACTGGTTCCCGCGCGAGCCTACGGGGAAGAGCAATCGTCACCTTCTCAAGCTGCGCCATCGCAAGCCTCGCAATCGCAAGCCTCGCCATCCCAGCAAGAACCAGCCGAGCCCAAGAAACAGGGGGGCCAATCCCACCCCAGCATTGCCGGGGAACTGGTCAAAGAAACCCGCGAGGCCGCGGGAGAAGATGAGGAAGAGAACGCAAAGCTGAAACACGGAGCTCCGGTTCAATGGCTGGCCCGCCAGATCGGTTGGAGTGTGCACGGCACGCATCTGCTTTTGTCGGGCCTTAATTTTGCGATTATTGCAGTCATCGTCATTTGGGCGGGACGGAAGTTTCTTCCGGGAATATTCCGCAACCGCAATGCTTCGATTCAGCAGGCTTTGCAGGAAGCGCGCGCCGCGAGCCAGGACGCCAACCGGCGCTTAGCCGACATCGAGAATCGTCTTCGGCAGTTGGATGTGGAAATCGGACAGATGCAGTCCACGGCGGACAGGGAAGCGGCTGCCGAAGAGGGTCGCATCAAGAGAGCGGCTGAAGAGGACGTTCGCAAAGTGATTCTGGCCGCGGAGCAGGAGATCGCCGCTGCCGGCAAACAAGCGCGTCGCGAACTGAGTGCCCATACTGCCCGCCTCGCCATAGCCTTGGCGCGCCAACAGATTAACGTCGACTCCAATACCGACCAGGTGTTGGTGCGCACCTTCGCGTCTGGTTTAGCTACGCATGCTTCTTCCGGATCTTCGAATGGGGATGACAAGGGCGGCGGAAAGGACGGGCGCTGATTATGGCTTCTGTTGTCGGCACCTATGCCCGGGCTTTCGCCGATGTCGTGATGACCAGGAGCAACAACCTTGATCCGGCGCGCATGCTCGAGGAATTGCACGGCATCGAGGGGCTGCTGAAAGAAAGCGATCCGTTGCGCCGCGTGCTGGAAAACCCGTCTATACCGGGCGACCGCAAACGCGCCGTGCTGGATGCGATTGCGCAGAGTATGGGTACGACGAGGCAGGTGAGAAATTTCGTTGCGGTCCTCATCGATCACCGCCGGCTGTCGCTGTTCAACGAAATCCTGAAACAGCTGGAGCACGAACTAGACGAGCGCCAAGGTTTCGCGGAAGCGCAAGTCAGCAGCGCTCGCCAGCTGAGTGCTCCTGAGAAGCAGATGCTCGAATCGGAGATCGCGAAGATGACGGGCAAAAAGGTGAGGGCAAAATACGAACAAGATGCTTCGTTACTCGGCGGAGCGGTTGTGCAAGTGGGCAGCACCATTTACGACGGATCGGTAAAAGGACAGTTGGAAAGAATTCGAGAGCAGTTGGTGGAAGGCTGACGGCTGCGAGCTACGAGCTGCGAGCTTCGAGCAAGCCGGTTCGTTTGGAGCTCGCAGCCCGCAGCTTGAGGCCAGCCGGTAGGTGGAAAAGAGTGTCACGGCAACAAAAGAACGGATAGCCGAAAAACTGAGAGCTGACAGCTGAATTTATGGCGCAAATCAAAGCAGACGAAATCACACAATTAATCCGCGAGCAAATCGAGAACTACGAATCGAAGATCGCGGTTGACGAAGTTGGCACGGTCATCACCCTGGGTGACGGCATCGCGCGTGTCTACGGCCTGGACAAGGTCATGGCGGGCGAGTTGCTCAGCTTCCCGCACGGGGTCGCCGGAATCGCCATGAACCTGGAAGAAGATCAGGTCGGGGTAGTCATCCTGGGCGAATACACCGAGATCAAGGAAGGCGACGAAGTCAAGCGTACGGGCCGCATCATGAGCGTGCCTGTCGGCGATGCTCTGATCGGTCGCGTGGTGAATTCCCTCGGCGAGCCGATTGACGACAAGGGGCCGATCGCCACCGATAAGTTCATTCCCATCGAGCGCATTGCTCCCGGCGTCATCGACCGTCAACCGGTGCGCGAGCCCATGGCTACCGGATTGAAAGCAATCGATTCCATGATCCCGATCGGGCGCGGACAGCGCGAACTGATCATTGGAGATCGTCAGACGGGCAAGACGGCGGTGGCTCTCGATACCATCATCAACAGCAAGGGCAATAACCTGATATGTATCTATAACGCGGTGGGTCAGAAGCGCTCGTCGATTGCGCAGGTGGTCAAGATTCTCGAAGACGCCGGCGCGATGGAATACACCATTGTGGTTGCGGCGTCGGCCTCCGAACCGGCTCCCATGCAGTACATTTCACCCTACGCGGCTTGCGCCATGGGCGAGTTTTTTCGGGATACGGGACGCCACGCTCTGTGCATCTACGACGATCTTTCGAAGCACGCCGCGTCTTACCGCGAAATTTCGCTTTTGCTGCGGCGTCCTCCCGGTCGTGAAGCATATCCGGGAGACGTCTTTTATCTCCACTCACGCCTGTTAGAGCGCGCCGCCAAGCTAAGCGACAAAAACGGTGGAGGTTCGCTCACCGCGCTTCCTGTAATCGAAACCCAGGCGGGAGACGTTTCCGCCTACATTCCGACTAATGTGATTTCGATCACCGACGGCCAGATTTATCTGGAGACCGATCTCTTCAACCAGGGTGTTCGCCCGGCGGTGAACGTCGGACTCTCGGTAAGCCGCGTTGGGGGAAGCGCCCAGATCAAGGCCATGCGTCAGGTTGCCGGGACGCTGAAGCTGGAATTGGCACAGTACCGCGAACTTGCCGCGTTTGCGCAGTTCGGCAGCGATCTCGACAAAGCCACGCAGGCGCAGCTTAACCGAGGTCAACGACTGGTCGAACTATTGAAGCAAGGGCAGTTCAGCCCGCTGCCATTCTCTAAACAAATCCTGATCATCTTCGCTGGTACCAGCGGAGTACTCGACGACATGCCGGTGAATCAGGTTCGCGACTTCGAACTGGACCTGTACAAGTACGTGGACACGACGAATCCAGGGCTGCTCAACACGATCATGGAAAAAAAGGTTCTAGACGACAATCTCAAAGCAGAGATGTCGAGAGTAATCAAGGAAGCAAAACAGCAGTTTGTAGACTCAAGGCAAGCGGTAGCGAAGTAAAAAGGGTTTCAGGTCTAAGGTGTTAGGTCTCAGGAAAATCTCCTGGATTGGAGATAAGCTGAAACCCGAAGCCTGGCACCTGACACCTGACACCTAAGACCTGACACCTGATTTTCGATGGCAAACGTTCTCGACATCCGGCGCCGTATTCGCAGCGTGGTGAACACGCGGCAGATCACCAAGGCGATGAAGACGGTCTCGGCGGCGAAGTTACGCCGCGCGCAGGAAGCTGCGCTGGCCGCGCGTCCCTATGGGCAGATGCTGACGAACGTTCTCAAGTCGCTGGTGTCGCGAGCCGACATCTACGATCCGCTGACGGGAGAGCCGCGTCATCCGCTGCTGGCGGAGCGCCCGGAAAAGAATGTCCTGCTGATCGTAGTCACCGGAGATAAAGGCCTCGCCGGAGCCTTCAACACCAACATACTGAAGATGGCATCAAGGTTCATTCAGTCAAAGCCAGATCAGAATATCGATATCGAATGCATCGGCCGCAAGGGCCGCGACTTCATGCGTCGGCGCTATCCCATGGCACCCAAGCGCCAGGACGAAGGTGAAGATAACAGTGGAGAGACGGGCGCCTCGCCGGTCCAGCTTGAAACGGAAGGCGCTCCAGAACGCGCGGGGCGGGTACAGATCGTAGGCGAGTACGTTGGAGTGCTGGGCAAGGTCGAACACAGTTTCGCGGACACTCTTGGCCAGAGCGTAATCGCGCGTTATACCAACGAAGAAATTGATGCGGTTTACATTCTTTTCAATGAATTCAAGTCGGTAATCGCGCAGCGTCTGGTGGCCGAACGCCTGCTGCCCATCAAAGAAATTGGCGAAGTCGACGTGCAGATGGCTGAAGAGCCCACGACGGAAGAACTGAAGAAGCGAATCGAAGCCGCGAAATCGGAGCACACCGGTTTGCGCCCGCCAGATACGAGCGCCATGGATGAGGCCGCCGAGAAGTTCGCGGCTCTTCCGGTCGACTACATCTATGAGCAGCCGCCGGGCGAACTTTTCCAGGGTATTTTGCCGAAGTACATCGGCATTCAGATTTTTCGAGCGCTGCTCGAGTCGGTGGCCGCCGAGCATGCCGCTCGCATGACGGCAATGGATGCGGCGACCAGCAACGCCAGCGATATGATCGATTCGCTGACGCTGGTGATGAATCGAGCGCGCCAGGCAAAAATTACGAAAGAGATTATCGAAATCGTCAGCGGAGCAGCAGCGCAGCAGTAGTTTGAGAATCCAGTCCCGACGGGGTTATCGGCAGCAGAGTGAGACCTTTATCAGAAAGTATGTCAGAAAATATGTCAGAAAATATCGGACACGTAATTCAAATCGCCGGCCCAGCGGTCGACGTGCAATTCACCGAAGCAGCGATGCCGCCCATCTATGAGGCGCTACGCGTGGTCAGCGACGGCTTCACTGTGCCATCGCCGGTCAATGTAATTCTGGAAGTGCAGCAGCATCTCGGCGAAGGGCGAGTGCGGTGTGTCGCCATGGAAGCCACCGAAGGCATGGTGCGCGGGATGAAGGCGATCGATCAAGGTGGACCGATCTCGGTCCCTGTCGGCCGCGGCACGCTCGGCCGTGTGATGAATGTCATCGGCGAACCGGTGGACAAACTCGGCCCCATCGCTTCAGACAAGAGGATGCCCATTCACCGTCAGGCGCCTGCGTTCGACGAGCAATCGACCACGGCCGAGATGTTCGAGACCGGCGTCAAAGTGATTGATCTCATCCAGCCGTTCCTGAAGGGTGGAAAGATCGGCCTTTTCGGTGGCGCCGGGGTGGGCAAGACGGTCGTCATCATGGAGTTGATCAACAACGTCGCCAAACAGCACGGCGGATTTTCGGTGTTTGCGGGCGTTGGCGAGCGTACTCGAGAAGGAAATGATCTCTGGCTCGAAATGACGGAGTCAGGAGTGATCAAGCCGGGCAAGCCGGCTGAGTCGAAAGCAGCTTTGATCTACGGCCAGATGACGGAGCCCCCAGGTGCTCGTCTGCGCGTTGCCCTGACCGCTCTGACGGTCGCCGAATTTTTCCGCGACGAAGAAGGCTCCGATACGCTTCTGTTCATCGACAACATTTTCCGCTTTACCCAAGCTGGTTCCGAAGTCTCTGCCCTGCTGGGCCGCATGCCCAGTGCCGTGGGCTATCAGCCCAACCTGGCGACCGAGATGGGCGAGTTACAGGAGCGGATCACTTCGACGAAAAAGGGCTCAGTGACGTCGGTGCAGGCGATCTACGTTCCGGCCGATGATTTGACGGATCCGGCGCCGGCCACGACGTTTGCCCACCTTGATGCGACGACCGTCCTGGCGCGCGCGCTGACCGAGATTGGAATTTATCCGGCAGTCGATCCTCTGGCATCAACTTCGCGCATTCTCGATCCTAGAATTGTTGGCCAGGAGCATTACGACGTAGCGCAAATGGTTAAGAAGACGCTGCAGACTTATAAAGACCTGCAGGATATCATCGCGATTCTGGGCATCGACGAACTGAGCGAGGATCAGAAAGTTACCGTCGCCCGTGCGCGAAAAATCCAGAAGTTTCTCTCCCAACCGTTCTTCGTGGCCGAGCAGTTTACCGGCACTCCTGGACGGTATGTGAAAATCGCCGACACCGTGAAAGGTTTCCGCGGCATCGTGGAAGGGAAGTACGACGACATTCCCGAGCAGGCTTTTTACATGAAGGGCACGATCGACGAAGTGCTGGAGACGGCAGAAAAAATGAAGGGTGTAGCAGCATAACGACGAGCGACCAACGACCGAATGGCAGACACTTTCCAACTCGAAATCGTCACTCCCTCCCGCCTCCTGGTGAAGGAAGCCGCAGAAGAAGCGCAGATCCCGGGAGCCAGCGGGTACCTGGGCATTCTTCCCGGACACGCTCCGCTGATCACCGAACTTGCAGTCGGCGTGATTACCTACAAGGCTAGCGGCGCGACGCATAGCTTGTCGGTGGCGTGGGGATTTATGGAAGTGCTGCCAGATAAGGTGACGATTTTGGCGGAGGCGGCGGAGCGCCCGGACGAGATTGACGTTTCACGCGCGCAGAAATCCAAAGAACGAGCGGAAGAGCGCCTGAAGAGCAATGATCCGGAGGTGGATTACACCCGTGCCGAAGATGCATTGCAGCGCGCGGAAACCCGTCTGAATGTCGCGAAAGATGGTCCGAAAGCGGACTAATTGTTTTCCGCGACGACGCGTTGATTTTGCTCTCCTAATCCTTCGATTCCCAGCCGCACCCGGTTACCCGCGCGCAGAAAAACCTGTGGCCGCTGCCCCAAGCCGACTCCCGGCGGAGTGCCGGTGGCGATAACGTCTCCGGGTTGCAAGCTCATAAATCGGCTGACATAGCTCACCAGTTGGCGAACTCCGACGATCATGGTTTGGGTAGAGCCGTTCTGGTAGCGGTGGCCATCGACCTCCAGCCACATCTTCAAATTTTGTGGATCTGGGATTTCGTCGGCCGTGACCAGCCACGGACCGATCGGTCCGAAGGTGTCCGCACTCTTTCCTTTGACCCATTGCCCGGTGCCTTCGAGTTGGAAAGCGCGCTCCGAAACGTCATTGACAGCGCAGTAACCGGCGATGTATGACATGGCATCAGCTTCGCTGACATATTTCGCCTGGGTCCCAATCACGATGCCTAACTCCACCTCCCAGTCGGTCTTGGTGCCTCCGCGGGGAATTACAATGTCGTCGTTCGGGCCACAGATAGAGGATGAAGCTTTCATGAAGATGACAGGTTCGCTCGGAACCTTCAGGCCAGTTTCGGCCGCATGGTCGGAATAATTTAACCCAATGCAGACAAACTTGCCGACACGTCCCACGCACGGACCCAATCTCGGCTGATTTGCCGGCGGATCGGTGGACCTATCCGACGGTTTGCCGCTCACAATCGGCAGCTTCTTGAGCTCAATGTTTTTCAATGAAGCGAGAGCTGCCGGAGACAAAGACTCTCCCGTAATGTCGGATACGATCCCCGAAAGGTCGCGAATCTGACCGTCAGCGTCAAGGATCCCTGGTTTTTCCTGGTGACTTACTCCATAGCGTACAAGTTTCATGCAGTCGTCCCCTGAATTAGATTCTGATTTCTTATAGCAACCAATTTTCCTGCTACTGCGAAACACGTCGACGACGATTGTAAGGCGTCGCGCTTGCGGCTGCCGCCTGCAACAGAGCGGGTAGTGACCGGTCCCAATAATCCCACTGATGTGCGCCGGGCGTCTCGTGATACTCGTAGGCGGCGCCGCGAGACGCAAGCTGTGCCGCGAACTGGCGATTGACCGGCAAGAACTCGTCCGCGCTTCCGCAAGCGAGATAAATGTAAGGAAGATTCTTTGAATCGGCGCTCTGAAGCATCGAAAAGACATTGTTGTCGGCCCGCACCGCGCTCCCCGCAGGTCCGAAGACTTTCAGAATCTGATCGCGAAACGATGGTTGCCGGGCGTCCAGATCTTGTGGAGCGTTCAGCGCTCCGCTGAGACTGCCGGCAAACACAAAATTGTCGGGATATCGAAGCGCGATTTTCAATGCTCCATATCCTCCCATCGAAATTCCGGCAATCGCCCGGGCACGGCGCGAGCGTACCGTACGAAACTTGTCGTCGATTTCCGCCACCATGTCTTTGGCAATGTAATCTTCGAATTTGTCTTTGGGATCGCTGGCCGAATTTGTATACCACGAATCATCGGCGTCAGGCATTACCACAATCAAGTCATACTTCCCGGCATAGCGCCTCAACTTCGGGTAGCCATCCCAGTTCGAGTAATTTCCGTAAAGTCCGTGGAGGAGATACAAGACCGGAAAATGGATGGCCGCGGTCTGATAGTTGCAGGGCAGCAGAATACGATACTTCATGTCTCGATCGAGGGCGGCGCTGTGAAATGCGCCATCCTGTACGTGCATACACGACGGCTGCGTCTTCTCGGTGTGAGGGGCAGCCTTCTGATGCACCTGCGCCGCGCAGGTTGCGACGAGGAGTACATACAGACAGCGGATCGGAACTTTCTTCACGAAATCTCCTCGCGGAAATGCGAAGTGCCAGGCTTGGTTTTTTCTAACAGGCTGCGGAAAAAGTGTTTACTCGCGCTGCACTCTGACCTCGGCGGCTAAAGAGTTTGCGGAAGAAGTCGTCGAGGGCGAAAAAAGCATACCTCAGGCGCTGAAGCGCCAATCTATTTCCAACGACTTAGCGGCACGACTCAAGTCGTGCTCCTTCCCGAAACCAGCTCAATCCAGAGTTTTTCGGCAAACTGTAAATCCGGATTTGAAATTCGATGACTGCGGGTTTCGCCCGACTGGACGGACGAATGCGTCCGTCCCTACGTGGCTTGTTTTGGCGCCTTCATTCCCAATTCTTTCATTACCATCTGCAGGTCCTTCCACGCCTCGCCCTTCTGCCGCGGGTCGCGCAACAGAAATGCCGGATGGTAGGTAACCGCGAGCTTACATCCATCCCAACTGGGATCGCCGCTGCGAGCGTTGCTTAGCCCCGCCGGACGCAAGTCGTAAAAGCGGCCACGCAATTGCATCATCGACGCATTCATTGCCAGCAGAGTCTTTGCCGCTACCGCTCCGAGAGCAACGATCACCTTCGGCTTGATCACCGCGATCTGCCGCATAAGAAATGGAGAACAGGTCGCGCACTCGTCGCGCTCGGGCGTGCGATTTCCGGGGGGGCGGCACTTCACGATATTCGCGATGTAGACATCCTTGCGGTCGATCCCCATGGCCTTGATCATGTTGTTGAGAAGTTGGCCGGCGCGGCCGACGAAGGGTTCACCCTGCGCGTCTTCATCGGCGCCCGGCCCTTCGCCAACGAACATCAACTCCGCGTTCGGATTGCCAACGCCAAACACAATCTGCTTTCGTCCCTGCTTATGGAGCACGCAACGCGTACAGTCGCCAAGGTCTTCGCGGATGATCTGCAGCGCCTTCACCGGATCGCTCACACCCTGCTCGGGGTTTAGCGCAACCACCTGGAAAATATTCTCGGCAGCTCGAATTGCAGCCGTAACCGCAACCGTCGTGGCCTTGCGTGGACTCATCTCTTCTCCTGATCCAGGTGTGGATTCGACGACCGCGACGGTCAATTCGTTTACTGGAAGGGGGGCTTCCGACGGCGGTCGCCGGTAGAAATCATAGATGCCCATCTCGTTGTAGTAGCGGATGCGTGCGGCAAGCGCGCGACGAACCTCCGGGTCAAGATTGAGGGGCATAGCGGATAAGGATAACAACTTTTCACCACGGAGACACGGAGTCACGGAGAAAACATAGCGGGCCGTCTAGATTTACTGGGACGTTTCGAGCTGTAGATATTCAGGTTCGACCCAAATCGTTTGAAGATGAGGATCTTGCCCGAGTATGTGTCCCACGTCAAGCTGCACAAGCCGGTACGGCAGGCCCTCCACTGTTTCGAATCCAGCAACGGTGAATGTCCTTCCCAGGCATTTCTCAAACAAGGTACGAGTTGCCAATTCTTCGTCATCGTGGGCGTCTGGCGGAATGCCGATGAGTCTGACCTTGTCTCCGGTTTTCAAGCCGCTGCTCCTGTCACTTCTTTCCCGTGTCTTCGTGGTGAGAAAGGTTTGTTAGCGGACGGGTACGCTGTTGCGCTTCAGCAGTTTGACGACCTGATCCAGCACGCGGTGGGCAACTTCCCATTTCGAGGTCTCGGGAACCTCAACCACTTCAGTGGGAGAAATAATCGTGACCGCGTTGCGGTCGGAATCGAAACCAATGCCGTCGCGCGAGACGTCATTTACGACAATCGCATCCAGAGCTTTCGAAGCCAGCTTCTTGCGCGCATTTTCCAGGACGTTCTCTGTCTCGGCGGCAAATCCAACGACGACCTGGGTAGTCTTGCGACGCGCCACCTCGGCCAGAATATCCGACGTCGGCTCCAGTTCGAGCGTGACCTCATCTTTATCTTTATCTTTGCGCTTAATCTTCTGCCTCGCCACGGTCTTCGGGCGGAAGTCAGCCACGGCTGCCGTCTTGATCACGACCGTGCTCTGGGGTAGGAGTTGCAAAACCGCCGCGAGCATTTCTTCTGCGGTCTCGACGGTTGTGAGTTCGGCGGCGCCGGGAGCGGCAATCGCCGTCGGACCGCTGACGAGCAGGACGCGCGCTCCCCGGCGTAACGCGGCTTCCGCAATGGCATATCCCATGCGTCCGCTCGAGCGGTTCGTCAAATACCTGACGGGATCGATCTTTTCCCGCGTCGGTCCGGCGGTCACCAGCAAGGTTTCGCCCGCCAGATCCTGGGCTGCGCCGAGTGCTTCAATCACGGCCGCAACAATCGCTTCATTTTCGGCGAGTCGTCCGGCTCCAGTCATTCCGCACGCCAGATAGCCTTGGCCGGGTTCAACAATGCGCACGCCACGTTGCCGCAGGATTTCCAGATTCGCCTGCGTGGCCAGATGATTCCACATGTTGACGTTCATTGCTGGAGCGACAACCACCGGAGCCGTGGTGGCGAGATAAAGAGTGCTGAGGAAGTCGTTTGCAATCCCCTGCGCGAACCGGGCCAGCACATCAGCCGTGGCGGGTGCGACCAGCAGGGCATCGATGGCCTGCGCAATGGCAATATGCTCGATGGCGGATTCGACATTCGCCGACTCTGCTCCGGAACCAGAGGCGAACATATCGGTGATTACCTTTTCTCCGGAGAGTGCCGCGAAGGTCAGTGGACGAATGAACTCCTGGGCCGCCCGCGTCATGACGACTTGCACACGAATGCCGCGGTCCTGGAGAAGGCGCACGATTTCCGCCGCCTTATAAGCCGCAATCCCACCGGAAACACCCAGGGCAATTTTCATAGGAGGAAGCAGGCGGTCATGGCTCCGATCGCGAGCCACCGCCGCCCACAGAATTGATGCTGCCGACGGGCGCGAGATTCACAGGGCGCTGACGGCAGACGGCCCTCAGGGGCTAAATCCCGCAGTTGTTGCGGTTCTTAGCGGCACGGCTAAAGCCGTGCCCTTCCCCAGGACTTATCGTTTCCCAGGACTATCGTTGAGACCAGTTCGAGTGCCGGCGATCGCGGGCGCTAAAGCGCTGCGCCATCCAAACGCGTCTCCCAAATGTGTCTTCGCAAACTATGCGTCTTCCGCGAATACCTTGTTCAGAGTTTCGGTTGCGGCTACGACCGGCAATTTCGGGATCTCCGGAATGAGCCATTTTACTTTGCCAGCTTTGATTTCATCCTGAGCGATCCGGCAGGGTTTGCGCGATCCGGTATCGATCACCGGCGGCGCGCCGCCTTGCAGTTGCCGTGCCCGCCTTGCCGCGACCAGGATGTAGCGATAGTTGCTGTCGAACCCTTCTACCAGCTTCATACTCTCCCCCAAAACTACATGTGTGCTTCACACCTATGGGTGAAACGAGTCCAGAATCGGCTGCACCCTCTCACGGGCCTGTTCCAGACGACAAGCTTGTGCGATCGCCACCAGCTGCGCTTCCTCACCGGAAGGTACTGCCCCGCTTCGCTGCAACCGTTCCGAAAGAACAATGTCCTTTAGTTGGTCGGCTGATTGCTCCAGCAGGTTGTTAACTAAAATGTAGTCGTATTTCGAGTAATTCTCAATCTCCCGGCGCGCCGTGTCCAAGCGGCGACGGATGACCTGCTCCGAATCCAGGCCCCGGTTCCGCAGCCGCCACTCCAGCTTCTCCCGGTCGGGCGGAAGAATAAAGATACTCACCGCTTCTGGAATCTTCTCTTTGATCTTACTCGCTCCCTGTACATCGATGTCCAGTAACAGGTCGTTACTTCGGTTTTCCGCGTCGCGCAGAAAGCGTCGCGCCGTACCGTAGTAATTTCCGAACACGGTGGCATACTCCAGAAACTCATCGGCCGCGATCATGGCTTCAAACTCCTCCTGCGACACGAAGAAATATTCCTTGCCATTCTGCTCGCTACCGCGCGGCGGGCGCGTGGTATAGGAGATCGAGAAATCCAGGTGGCTCACCATTTTGAACAGTTCGTTCACCAGGGTAGATTTCCCGGAACCGGATGGCGCGGAAACAATGTAGACGATGCTCATTCCAGGTTCTGCACCTGCTCCCGCGATTTCTCGATCTCAGACTTCATGAGCAGACCCATCTCGGTAACCTTCAAGGCCTCGCCGGCCAGGCCTGAAGTTTTGGAAAGCATCGTATTGGCTTCGCGGTTCATCTCCTGCAACAGGAAGTCCATCTTCTTGCCGACTTCGCCGCCGTGATCGAGCAAGCCAAGGAAATGCTTCACATGCGCATTCAGCCGTACGAGTTCTTCTTGAATGTCGCTGCGATCCACCAGCACGGCTACTTCCTGCAAGACCCTCTCTTTGTCGACCTGGGCGCCGAGCACCTCTAGCATGCGCGATTGCAAGCGTTCGGAATAGCTGCGCAGAATCGTGCTGCGGTGGGCCTCTACCCCGGCTGCTGCCTTTTCCAGATTCGCCATGCGTGCGCGCAGCTCGGTGCTGATGCTGCGGCCCTCCAGTTCACGCATTTCGTTCAGGCGAGAGAGCGCTTCCTCCACCCGCGCCATGACCGCGGTTTCCAGTTCGTCTCCCGATTTTTCGGCGCCGGAATCGAGAGCGCCGGGCATCCGCAAAACCACGTTCAGATCGGGCTCGCCGGCAACCCTAAATTCAGCGGCTGCGGCGCGAAACGCTTCCACATAGCCGGCGATCAGTTGCCGATTCAGACTTACTCCGTTGGTGCCGGAGCGATCCAGGTTCAGGATGACTTCCACGTGGCCACGAGCCATTTTTTCTTTCAGCATCCGGCGCAACTTCATCTCCAGCGCGTCGGTGTCCGAGGGCAGCCGGAAGTGGAGATCGAGAAAACGATGATTCACCGATTTCAGCGACAGGGCAAACGCCAACTGAGCATTGACCTGCCCTTTGACCTGGGCAAATCCCGTCATGGAGCGAAGTGTCATAAAGTTCGTCTCAAATCACGTAGGACCGCCGACTTGGGCTGTCCCTACGTAGGCGATGCTTCCGCAAACTGTAACTCGTAAAGCCGCCGGTACGTACCCAATTTTTGCATCAATTCTTCGTGCGCGCCAATGTCGCTGATGGTGCCGTTCTCCAGCACCACGATCCGATCAGCGCGGCGCACTGTCGAAAGCCGGTGCGCAATGACAAACACAGTACGCCCAGTCATCAGATTTTGCAGTGCCGATTGCACGAGAGATTCCGATTCGCTGTCGAGCGCCGAGGTCGCTTCATCCAGAATCAGAATCGGAGCGTTTTTGAGGATCGCCCGAGCAATCGCAATGCGCTGCCGCTCCCCGCCCGAAAGACGCACTCCGCGCTCCCCGATCATCGTGCCGTAGCCTTCCGGAAGACCGCGAATGAATTCATAGGCGCGCGCCGCCCGCGCTGCTTCTTCCACCTTCTTCTGAGAAACATGTGGCTGCCCGTAGGCGATGTTATTCCGCACGGTATCGTTGAACAACACCGTATCCTGGGTGACGATACCGATCTGCGATCGCAGCGACTCCAGCGTAACGTCGCGGACATCGTTGTCGTCAATCAGAATGCGCCCACCGCTGACGTCAAAGAAGCGCGGAATCAAATGTACCAGCGTGCTCTTGCCGGCGCCGCTTGACCCCACGACTGCGAGCACTTCGCCCGCCTTCACTTCGAGGTTGATGTCATGCAGCACGCGCGGCGAATCGTCGGCCTCGGCGTCTGCGTATTCATTGGGACTGGAATTGGAATGGGAGTAGGAGAAGGACACGTCGGCAAACCGAATCGCCCGCGCAAATTTTCCCATGCGCTTTGCGGCCGGTTTCTCGCGCACCTCGTCTTCCACATCCATGAATCGGAAAATTTCTGACGATGCTCCAACCGCCTGCTGAAAATTGTTATTGAACTGAGCGAACTTGCGGACCGGCTCGTACAGCTTGAACACGGCAACGATGAAAGCCAAGAATGTTCCCGCCGTGAAAATGTGGTGATTAATCTGGTTCCTGCCCATCAGTATCAAGAGCGCAATGGCGATCGAGCCTAGAATATCCATGAGCGGAGAGCTGATGGCAAATGCCGCTACCAGCCGCAGGTTCGCGCGGAACAGTCGTCGCGCGGCGGCGCGGAAGCGGCCCACCTCCCAGTTTTCCATGCCGAATGCCTTGACGATCCGGTTGCCGGTAATGGTCTCGTGCAGAATGTTCTGGATCTCGGCGAGCTTATCCTGGCCGCCCCGCGTTGTGCTGCGGACTTGGCGGCCGATCTTTCTCGACGAATACAGAATCACAGGAACGAAGAGCAGCAACACCCATGCCAGCTTTCCTCCGAGCCGAACCACCACGGCCGCAACAAATACGAAGGTAAAAAACTGCTGCAGGAATTCCGCCAAGACACTCGACATCGCGTACTGCACCTTCTCGATATCGTTGATGATGGTCGAGAGCAATGTGCCGGTGGTGTGTTTGGTAAAAAATGCCGCCGAACTCCGCAGGATGGCGTTATATAAATCGTCGCGCAAGTCGGTGATCATGCCAAAGCCGGCATAGTTTACGAGAAGAGTTCCTACGTAATCGAAGATCCCTTTCAATACAGTGGCTGTTACCAGGGCGAAGGCAACCATCGTCCAGGGATTGTGGAAGTGGGATGGAACCAATTGTTGGAGATCAAGAAAACGTTCGCTGCCCGGCAATTTGAACAGCCGAATAGTTTTGTCCTGGGAATCTGGCTTCAAGACGCTATCAAAAATCGGACCAATCAGCAGCACTCGCCCGGCATCGAGGAGCCCGACCAGCGCCATCAGCGTCACGGACGCGAGAACCTGCCACCAGTAAGGCAGTACGTAGTGCAGCAGGCGGGCAATGGGACGATGCGAACGCGCCTTCGCCGGAGCTCCCGCACCCTTCGCGTCCGCCACTATAGAGGTTGCCATGCGTGGTAACGCCAATTCTACATGCGATTTCGGTGCAAACAACGTGGAAGCGGCTTCATAGAGTGCTGAAAAAAGTTCCCCAGCGGCTGGAAGCCGCCGCCGATTTGGTGGCAGTTACAGCACGAGTGGAACTCGTGCCCTTCCCGTTCGTGCAGGAATGCAGAGTGGTTCAGCAAACTTTTCACCCGCCCAGACGGGGCGGAGCTTCGTCCCCAAACAACATATCCGGCCAATCATGTCGGCCAATCACTTCGGGCTGTCCCGATGGACGACCTTCACCTTGTATCCCGCTTTGCGCAGCCGCTGATTCACATCTTCCGCGATCATTACCGATCGATGCTGTCCTCCGGTACATCCGAAGCTGATGGTGAGGTAGCTTTTGCCCTCGCGAATGTAATGCGGCAGCAAGTAAATCAGCAGCTCGGAGATGCGGCTAATAAACTCCTGCGTCTGCGGAAACGATCGGATGTATTTCGCGACGCGCGGATCGCGCCCTGTCAGCGCGCGAAACTCGGGCACGAAGTGAGGGTTGGGCAGAAAGCGCACATCAAATACGAGATCGGCGTCGTCCGGCAGGCCGTGCTTGTATCCAAAACTAACGCAGGAAACAAGAATCGTCTGATGGCTGCCGGAGTGCTGTTTGAAGCGGTCGGTCAAGTGGGCGCGCAGTTCGTGGACATTGAATTTGGAGGTGTCGATCACGAGGTCAGCGAGCTTCCGAATCGATCGCAAATGGAGCCGCTCGGTGCCGAGCGAGGCCCGCACTGTGGTGCCAGTCCCCAACGGATGCGGCCTCCGCGTCTCGCTATAGCGGCGCAGTAACGCCTCATCGCTCGCTTCCAGATAAATCACCCGCGTGGCGATCATCCGCTTCACGGACTTCAGAATTGCCGGCAGCTTTTCCAGTTGCGACCCCTCGCGCACATCCACGACCAAGGCCGTCCGCGGAATCTCGCCAGACGTCAGCGCCAGTTCGGCGAAGCGCGGAATCAGCTCCACCGGCAGATTATCGACGCAGTAGTAACCCAGGTCTTCGAAGGCCTTCAGAGCTGAAGCTTTCCCCGACCCGCTCATGCCGGTGATGATGACGAGTTCCGCCGTGGTGCGCGATTCGCCCTTACGGCCGTGAGCTTTTTCCCGGACGTGCTTTCCCGTCGCCTGGGTGGCCTGCTTGATTTTCCTGCGCAGAGGCATGCGGGAAATCTTAGCATTTCACGCGCGGCGGAGCTAAGAAGCGAGTTGTTGTGTTCCGGAAACACATGGACTAAGTCTGGCGCGCCTTTCGGGACGAATCCATTTCCCTCGGGGGCTAAAGCCCGTGTTTCTTGGCTCGGATTACGGCGCGGCTGAAGCCGCACCCTTTCAAAGCAAACCTAGTTATCACGCGAATTTATGGGACGCCACACTAGTTGTTGAATAAGCGGCTGCGTTCCTTTACCTGCGATGAGCTACGAGCCGCGAGGTACGAGCCACGAACGTTGGTCAACATGCGATCGACGGTGTTCGCTCGCCGCCCGCAGATCGTAGCTCGCAGCTCGCCGTTGCTTTACAGCGATCGCAAAAAATTCAGAAGGTCCTGAACCTGCGAAGGGGTCAGTGTCGTGAAGTTGTGAATCACGCCGTCGGCTTCCGAACCACAGTTCCGGTGCTCGCGGCAGTTGCCAGAATCGGCATGGTCGGTGATGGCCTGGAGCAAATCAGATGTACGGCCGTCATGCAGAAAAAACAGCCGCTGGCCAACACCCCACAATGGAGCCGTGCGGAACTGATCGGGCCCGGCCGCGCCTTGACTGATTCCGTCCGCCAGGCCTCCACCCATGTGGTGAAGCGCAAAGTCGGAATACGGCTGGTAGGTTATTCCGCCCATGCCGGTATACGGAGACGCGCCCGCCGTCAGCGACGGAGAATGGCAAAGAGCGCAGCCGATACTATTAAACAGGTTCGAGCCATTGATGGTCGATTGGGTTGGAGGCGCGGGCGTGGCGGGCGCTGAAAGTCGCGCGAACGCCGCGAAATTAACGAGGTCCGACGACATCTCCGATATCGTCCCGATGGGCGTGTTGTAATTCGGACTTTGGGAGTTGCCGTTCAGCATGTTACTTGCATCCTCGGGCGTCCCATTGAAGACACAGCCGGGTACCGCGCTCCGTTCATTCGGAAACAGTTCGTTCGAGACGCCCTGCTCCACGTTGTAGGCTTCGCCGGAAAACATCAGCAACGACTTGTTCTGTGCTTTCCACCCAAAGCGCGTAATCGTACCGTCGTTGCCGCTGGTATTGAATGACCCGCCGATGCCGAGTTTCGAGCGTGCGGATTGCGTGGCAGCCAAGTTAGCCAGCAAGGTTGCGTCGGGAGTGTTCTCCACCAGTCCCAACCCAAAGAGAGGAGCCGGAACGCGGAAAATTACATTGTTGGCGCCGAGTTGCTGGGCAAAATTCGGTTGTGCCAGAGTGCATCCGGGCGCGTCGCTGCGACCGGCAACCGTATAGAGGCCGTGAACGCCGCCGTCCGGTGAACCATTCGCGCTGCGGATGAAACGCGCCTCCCGCACTGGACCATTGGTTGTGATAAACGCGGGCACCGTGTTGGTGGCTCCATCCAACGTAGCGAGAGCTACCTGAGGATTCGGAACCGGATTCTGCGGACTGGTCAAGCCCGGGCTGGCGCCGCCAATGATGGGCTGCGCATGGCACATGGCGCAGCTGTTGCCGTTGAACGTGGGCCCCAAGCCGACCCCCTTCTCAATCGTTCCGGAGACCGAGTCCACCTCCTGGAACCGCAGAAACGCCTGACTGAAGAAATTCTGTTCGTTGGCATTGAGAGTAGGATACGGCCCGCCTGCACTAGCCGGGCCGGGCCGCGGGCCAGGATCCTGTTGCGCCCGCGCTCCAATTGAAAGTGAAAGGGTGAAAGTCAAAACCAGGCTAACTGCATTCCGTCTCTTCATTTTTATTCTCCTTGGTCGGCCAGACACACTACGGCGTACGCTGTCGATTTAAAGAGACGATGGCGACGTGCCCACACAACACTCGATCGAGCACAGAGCCGCGCACGACCAGCATCGCGGTCCTGTCGATCAAGCACACTTGCGCCAAGGGACTTAGAGGCCCGAGGTTGGTAGCCTCCGCGAGAAGTGCGGAGGGTTCAGGAAAACGTTGTGGCACTCGATCAATGCTACTGATCAATGCCGTCGATCAATGCCGTCGACCAAGGCGATGGATCAACGCCACCGGATTATGTCGCTAGATCAATGCATCAATCGGTGCCAAGCGTTGACAGGCAATTTACGTTCGAACCGAATTCCAGTCAATGTGCCCTTAGTGCATCGCGAACCAGGCAGCAGGACATACAACCGCATCACTCGGAAATATCCGGAGCAATGTACGGATTCCGAAGTTGGCAGTGGTCGAAAATCCGCTGCATGCACGAAGGCGAAGGCGTGAATGGAGGCGCCGCATTGCGAAACGCGGTTTGAATCTGGTGGATGCTGCCGGGAAAAGCGTCTGATTCCACCGCTGCTGGTGGGCTGCGGCGGGTCCCCCGTTGACTTTCCCCCGGGTCGCGCCGAAAACCAAGGTCAAAGGCAGCGGACAGGAGTGTCCGCTCCACACGATCCTTATTAGTGAGTTGAGGAAACGGGCGGAGTCCGTGCGGGGTATGGGGCGTTCCACAAGGATGGTATTTCCGCCAAGTCAGCGGCACGAGTGGAACTCGCGACCTTCCCAAATACTGTTATTCCTCCTACGAGTAGTGCAAACGATGGTTCGATCAGCAGTCTCGTCGCGGCAGTTATTGGAGTAACATGTTGACGTTGCGATATGCTGCGCTACTTGATCTGGGCCGACGGTGAAGTAACAGGGTGGGCCTGCTCGAACTGTCAATGGAGATTCCCCGTTCCCACACTCATGAGCGGAGCGGAAGCAAAGGTCGCGTACGACCGGTTGGCCGACGCGAAATTTCGCGAGCATAAGTGCGCAGCCACGAGTGGCGCTCCCGAGGCGAAACCGGAAGTAACGCGTGACGCTGACACCGTTTTCGCGGATCGTGCCCGGCTGCTCATAAAGAGAGGGTATACACCGAAGGTCGCGATTGACCTTGTACTTCATGAAGCGGAAGTCGAATACGGCAAGAGTTCAAAGATGATGGAGAAAGCGCGAGCCGATGCCGAAGAGTTCCTTCTGTAAGATCCGCAAGGGTCTGATCTGAAATTGATCACTATCCTCAAACCTCGCGAGCAAGTTGGTAGTAGCGCTGCGAGAGGCAGTACCGAATCGCCGACTTTTTTCGAGCCGCGCCGAAAACCAAGGTCAAAGGCAGCGGAGATTTTGAGAAAGAGATAGTCGAGGATGTGCTCGGTTTTATCGCTACGTTAAGAATAGTCCACATGCAAGATCTGTCCATTAGCAGCACTCTGATCGATTTTGAAGACTTGTTCGCTTTCCTCCTACAATCCTCGTTAGCTACTTCGCCTGTGGGTATTGAAAAGTCATCGAGATTAACAAGGACCTAATGCACCCTAAGCGTGGGGACTTCGATAGCGGTTGAACAAAAGTTGATGTGTTATGTTTTCTATTACAACCACCATGAACCACTACGGGGACATCGTGACAAATGAAGAGGTGGTAGCTAGTGACAAAGTCACGAGGTTAGCTTTCAACGGCACGGAAACAGCACGGAAAGCATCGTAACGTATTGAAAGATGGTGGGCGCTGTAGGATTTG